>JAHBZT010000009.1 GCA_019635315.1 Rubrivivax sp. | reverse complement strand
CAATGCCGGCATGCACATGCAGCGTACCGCGACAAACGTCCGCACTGCGCCGACTGCGGCCACCGACCAGCCGCGACCGGCTTCATGCGGTGGGCGGCGTGCGCCCAGGCGTGTCGATGCGCTACCGTAACGGCGGCGCGGCGGCTTGAACTCTGCGCGGCCGGCCGCAATTGAGCGCTGATTCCGTGCTGCGAGTGCCGCCCATGCCCCTGCCGACCCGCCTCCGCCCCGCTGCCGCGGGCATCGCCGCGGCGCTGCTCGCGGCCGCGGCCGTGACCGCCTTCTTCGCGCTGCCCGCGCTGGTGCAGGGCCGCAGCGACGCCGCGCCGCGGGCCGTCGCACCACGCGGCCCGCTGGGTGCCGACGAACTGGCGCACATCGACATCTTCCGCCGCACCAGCCCGTCGGTCGTGCACATCACCTCGCTGGGCGTGCAGCGCGACCTGTTCTCGATGAACGTGCAGCAGGTGCCGCGCGGCGCGGGCACCGGCTTCGTGTGGGACGAACGCGGCCACATCGTCACCAACTTCCATGTCATCCAGGGCGCCAACGCGCTGCAGGTCACGCTGGCCGACCAGAGCACGCATGCCGCCGAGCTGGTCGGCGCCTTTCCCGACCGCGACCTGGCGGTCGTCAGGATAGCCGCCCCGCGCGAGAAGCTGCCGCCCATCGCGGTGGGCACGAGCCGCGACCTGCTGGTCGGGCAGCGCGTCTATGCCATCGGCAACCCCTTCGGGCTGGACCAGACGCTGACCACCGGCATCGTCAGCGCGCTCGGGCGGGAGATCGAGTCCTTCAACCAGCGCACGATCCGCGGCGTGATCCAGACCGACGCCGCCATCAACCCCGGCAACAGCGGCGGCCCGCTGCTGGACAGCGCCGGGCGGCTGATCGGTGTCAATACACAGATCGCCAGCCCCAGCGGCGCCAGCGCCGGCATCGGCTTCGCGATCCCCGTCGACGAGGTCAACCGCATCGTGCCGCGGCTGATCCGCGACGGCCGCTTCGCGCGCCCGGCGGTCGGCGTCACCGCCGGGCCGGCGTCGCTGCAGCGTGCGCTGTCGCTGCCGCGCGGCATCCCGCTGGTGCAGGTGCAGCCCGGCAGCCCCGCGGCGCGCGCCGGGTTGCAGCCGTTCCGCCGCGGCCAGCGCGGCGAGATCGTCGCCGGCGACGTGATCACGGCGGTCGACGAGCGGCCGGTGGCCGACCTCGACGACATGCTGACGCTGCTGGAGGACCGACAGGCCGGCCAGACCGTCACGCTGTCGGTCTGGCGCGACGGCCGCACGCGGCGCGTGCCGGTGGTGCTGGCGCCGGCGAGCTGACGGCGGCCGGCCGACGGCGGGCTTGCGCTGCGTCAAGCCGCGTCGCCGCACGCGGGGCAGGATGCGTCCATGGAAGAACGCCGCATCCTGCTGATCCAGGGTCACCCCGACCCGGCCGGCCGCCACTTCGGCCATGCGCTGGCCGATGCCTACGCCGACGGTGCCGGCACCGCCGGCCACGAGGTGCGCCGCTGCGAGGTGGCGCTGCTGGACTTCCCGCTGCTGCGCTCGCAGGCCGACTACGAACAGGGCTCCACCCCGCCGGCGCTGGCGCCGGTGCAGCAGGACATCCTGTGGGCCCAGCACCTGGTGTGGTTCTTTCCGCTCTGGATGGGCGGCATGCCGGCGCTGCTGAAGGGCTTCATCGAGCAGGTCGCGCGCCCCGGCTTCGCCATCGGCGAGGGCGACAACCCGATGGGCAACAAGCGCCTGGCCGGCCGCTCGGCACGGCTGGTCGTCACGATGGGCATGCCGGCCGCGGTCTACCGCTACTACTTCCGTGCCCACAGCCTGAAGGCGCTGGAGCGCAACATCCTGGGCATGACCGGCATCGCGCCGATCCACGAGACGCTGATCGGCCAGGTCGAGGGCCCCGACCCCAAGGTGCGCGCCGGCTGGCTGGAGAAGCTGCGCGCGCTGGGGCGCCAGGCGGGATGAGGGCACGCGGCCCCGCGGCGCGCCGCGGCCGCCGGGGTCATGGCGCGTCCGCGATCGCCGCAGCGCGACCCAGCAGCAGCGCGCGTTCGCGGTCGTTGCCGGTCCAGGCGGCGGCGCGCTCGAATTCGGCGCGCGCCTCGGCGGCGCGGCCCAGGCGCGCCAGCAGGTCGCCGCGCACCGCGGGCAGCCAGGGGTAGCCCTGCAGCAGGCGCTCGCCGGCCAGCGCCTCGACCAGCGGCAGCGCCGCCGCCGGCCCGGCGGCCATCGAGACCGCGACGGCATGGTTCAGCGCCACCACCGGCGAGGGCTGGCGCTGCAGCAGCAGCTCGTACAGGCCGACGATGCGGCGCCAGTCGGTGGCCTCGGCCTGCGGGGCGCGGGCATGGCAGGCGGCGATCGCGGCCTGCAACAGGTAGGGCCCGGGCGTGCCTTCGGCGCCGAAGACCTGCGCCTCGGCCTGCTGCAGCGCCGCCAGCCCGCGCGCGATCTGCGCCGCGTCCCAGCGGCTGCGGTCCTGGTCGGCCAGCAGCACCGGGGCGCCCGCGGCATCCGTGCGCGCCGGCCCGCGCGAGGCCTGGATCTCCATCAGCGCCAGCAGCCCCAGCACCTCGGGCTCGCCGGGCACCAGCCCCGCCAGCACGCGGCCCAGGCGCAGCGCCTCGTCGGCCAGCGCCGGGCGCATCCAGTCGGCGCCGGCGCTGGCGGTGTAGCCTTCGTTGAAGACCAGGTAGACGACCTCCAGCACCGACGCCAGCCGCTCGCCGCGCAGCGTCGCCGGCGGCAGCTCGAACGGCACCCGGGCTGCGGCGAGCGTGCGCTTGGCGCGCACGATGCGCTGCGCGATGGTCGGTTCGGGCAGCAGGAAGGCGCGTGCGATCTCCGCCGTCGTCAGCCCGCCCAGCAGGCGCAGGGTCAGCGCCACGCGGCCGTCGGTCGGCAGCACCGGGTGGCAGGCGGTGAAGATCAGCCGCAGCAGGTCGTCGCCGATCTCGTCGGCGCGCCGCGCGTCCAGCGTGTCGACGAAGTCGGGCTCGACGGCGCGGCCCAGCGTCTCGTCGTCGCGCGCGATCTCGTCGTGCTTGCGCGCCTGCATGGCCCAGGCGCGCAGGTGGTCCAGCGCCCGGTGCTTGGCGGTGGCCATCAGCCAGGCCGCCGGGTTGTCGGGCACGCCGTCGCGCGGCCAGTGCTCCAGCGCGGCGACCAGCGCGTCCTGCGCCACCTCCTCGGCCAGGCCGACGTCGCGCAGCAGCCGCGCCACGGCGGCGACGATCTTCGCCGACTCGTGGCGCCAGACGGCGTCGATCGCGCGCCGGGTCGCGTCGACGGCGCCATCGTCGCTCGCGCGCTTCACCGGCGGCCCCCCGGCCTTGCCTGCGCTCAGGCCTTGGCCGCGCAGTTGAACATCCAGCGCGTGCCGAAGCGGTCGACGAGGCAGCCCCAGTAGTCGCCCCAGAACATGTCCTGCAGCGGCGACTCGACGCTGCCGCCCTCGGCCAGCGCGCTGAACAGGCGCTCGGTCTCGGCGCGCGTGTCGGGTTCCAGGTTGATGTAGACGTTGTTGCCCTGCACCAGCCGGTAGCCCGGGCGCTCGGGCGCGTCGGTGCCCATCAGCAGGTGGCCGCCCAGGATGGGCAGCGCCACGTGCATGACGAGCCGGCGGTCCGCCTCGGCCAGCGCCGGCGCGCCCGGGCAGCCCGGGGCGTCGCCCATGCGCATGACCGGGCCGGCGAATTCGCTGCGGAAGACGGTCCGGTAGAAGTCGAAAGCCTCTTCGGTGCGGCGGTCGAAGTTGAGGTAGGTGCTGACGCTGGCCATCGGGGGTCTCCTGCTCGGTGGTGTAAGGGTCGCGGGCTGCGGCCGCCGGCATCGCGGCCGCCACCTCTGCACGACGAACGACGCGCTCCGGAATCGACAGCCTGCCGCGCGCGCGGACCTTCGCGGCCGCCGGTCAACCCGCGGTCACAGGAAGCAGGGTCCCAGCTCGCGCACCTCGACCGTGGCCCAGGCCGCCGCCGGGCACTCGGCGGCGATCGCCAGTGCCTCGTCGCGGCTGGCGACGTCGATCAGGAAGAAGCCGCCGACCATCTCCTTGGCCTCGGCGAACGGGCCGTCGGTCACGCGGGCGGTGCCGTCGCGCACCTGCAGCCGCTGCTGCGCGGTGGCCAGCGACTGCACGGCCTGCAGCACGCCGCGCTGCTGCAGCCGCTCGGCGTAGGCCTGCATCTGGGCATAGGCCTCGCGGCCGGCCTCGGGGCCGCGCTCGGCGCGCTGGCCCAGCGGTTCGACGATCAGCAGCAGGTAGCTCATGGGGGCGGTCCTCCGTCGGGTTCAGGGCTGCGGGCTGCGCGCCAGCAGCGCCGCCGCGCGCGCCACGCCCTCGCCGATCGGCACGCCCAGCGCCTGCAGCGCGGCCTGCACGCCGGCCAGCGCGCCCAGCACGTTGGCGGCATTCTGGTCGCCCAGGTGGCCGATGCGGAAGGCGCGGCCGTGCAGCGGGCCCAGGCCGCCGGCGATCGCGACCTGGAAGCGCTCGCGCGCCAGCGTGCGCAGCGCGTCGACGTCCAGCGCGCCCGGCGCGACGGCGATCGAGGTCACCGCGGCGGCACGGCAGGCCGGTTCGCGGCAGAAGAAGTCCAGCGTCCCGCCCTCGCGCCAGCCCTCCACCGCGGCGTGCACCGCGCTGGCCAGCAGGCGGTGGCGCGCCAGCACCTGCGGCAGGCCCTCGGCGAAGATCAGCCCCAGCGCCGCCTCCAGCCCGGCCATCAGCGCCAGCGGCGGCGTGCCGCAGAACTTCTGGTAGGACATCGCGCCGCGCCGGCGCTGCCAGTCCCAGTAGAAGCGCGGCGCCGGGTTGCGCGCCGCGGCGGCCAGCGCCGCCTCGCCGACGGCCATGAAGGCCACGCCGGGCGGGCACATCAGGCCCTTCTGCGAGGCGCCGAGCGCGACGTCGGCGCGCAGCGCGTCCATCGCCAGCGGCTCCACGCCCAGCGAGGCGACGGCGTCGACGACCAGCAGTGCCGGGTGGTCGGCGGCGTCGATCGCCGCACGCAGCGCCGCGAGGTCGCTGGTCACGCCGCTGGCGGTGTCGGTGTGCACCGCGAAGACGGCGACGATCTCGCGCGCACGGTCGGCGGCCAGCGCCTGCGTCACGGCGTGCACGTCGATGGGATGCCCTTCCTGCCAGGGCGTGCGCACGACGCGGCGGCCCAGCGCCTCGGTCTGCAGCGCCCAGGAGCCGGAGAAGTGGCCGGTGCCCGGCACCAGCGCCATGCCACCGGGCGGCAGCAGGTTCTCGACCACCGCCTCCCAGGCGCCATGGCCGTTGCAGGCGTAGAAGAAGAGCTCCGCGGTGTCGGTCTGCAGCAGCCGCCGCAGGCCGCGCTCGCAGGCCGCGATGGTGGCGTCGACGCGCGGGTCGGCCAGGTCCATCGGCTGGCGCATCATCGCGTGCAGCACCTCGTCGGGCACCGGCGACGGGCCGGGCGAATGCAGCAGGCGGCGGCCGGGGATGCGGGCGGGTTCGCGGACGGGTTCGCTCATGAAGCGCGGCGGGCAGCGGCAAAGCCGCGATGGTACGGCGCGCGCCCGGCGCTTCGCGCCGGCGTCGCCGGGTCAGCCAGCGTCCAGCCCGCGCACGAAGGCCTCGAAGCGCTCCGCCGGCAGCGCCGGCGCCCAGTGGTAGCCCTGGCCCTGCGCGCAGCCGATGCCGCGCAGCCGCTCCAGCGTCGCCGCGTCCTCGATGCCCTCGGCGATGACGCCCAGGCGCAGCGCGCCGGCCATCTGCACGATGGCGCGCACGATGGCCTCGTCCTCGGCGTTGTCGACCAGGCGGCGCACGAAGCTCTGGTCGATCTTCAGCCGCTCGACCTCGAAGCGCTTGAGGTAGGCGAGGTTGGAATAGCCGGTGCCGAAGTCGTCGATCGCGAAGGTGATGCCCAGCGCGCGCAGGCGCGCCAGCGTCGCGCGCAGCGCCTCGCTGTCCTCGATCAGCAGCGACTCGGTCAGCTCCAGTTCCAGCCGCCGCGGGTCCAGGCCGCTGGCCTGCAGCGCGTGCAGCACGTCGCGCTCCAGCGCGCCGCGGCGCACCTGCAGCGGCGACAGGTTGACCGACATCATCAGCGGCGGCAGCCCGGCGCGCTGCCAGGCCGCGGCCTGGCGGCAGGCCTCCTTCAGCACCCAGGCGCCGATCTCGACGATCTGCCCCGAACGCTCGGCCAGCGGGATGAAGCGGCCCGGCGGCACCAGGCCGTGTTCGGGATGCTGCCAGCGCAGCAGCGCCTCGGCGCCGAGCACGCGCCCGCTGGCCAGGCACAGTTGCGGCTGGTAGTGCAGCACGAACTCGCCCTGCTCCAGCGCGCGCCGCATGCCGGCCACCAGCTGCAGGTGGTCGGCGACGCTGTCGTTCATCGCGGCGTCGAAGAAGCGCAGCGTGTTGCGGCCGGCGTCCTTGGCGCGGTACATCGCGATGTCGGCCTTCTTCAGCAGCGCGTCGAAGCCGTCGCCGTCGTCCGGGAACAGCGCGATGCCCAGCGAGGCGCTCGGGTGCAGTTCCACGCCGTCCAACGCCAGCGGCGCGGCGGCCTGCGCGAGCAGCTTGTGGCCGGCCTCGGCCGCCGCGTCGCCGTCGGCGATGCCGCCGAGCAGGATCAGGAATTCGTCGCCGCCGGTGCGGCTGACGGTGTCGCTGGCGCGCAGCAGGCCGCGCAGACGCTCGCCCAGCCGGCGCAGCAGCTCGTCGCCGGCCGGGTGGCCCAGCGAGTCGTTGACGGTGCGGAAGTGGTCCAGGTCCAGGTACAGCAGCGCCACCTTGCGGCCGGCCCGGCGCGCCGCGGCCGCCGCCTGCTCGAAGCGGTCGCGCGCGAGCAGGCGGTTCGGCAGCCCGGTCAGCGCGTCGTGGCCGGCCATGAACTCGATGCGGTCGCGCGAGCGTCGCACCTCGTCGTTCTCGCTGCGCAGGCGCGTCAGCGTGGTCGCCAGGTCGCGCGCGAGCAGGCCGATGCTGAAGCCGGTGACGATCAGGATGGTCACCAGGTCGACGACGGTGGACCCGCGCACCGGCGCGATGCGGTTGACGTGCCAGCCGTGGACGTTGGCCAGCCCGAGCGCGCCGGCCGCGGCCACCACCAGCCCGAACAGCAGCAGGTACTGCCGCGGCGTGCCCAGCAGCGCGGCGATGACCAGCATGCCCGGCAAGGCGACGACCGAGGTGTCGCGCAGACCGCTGTTGAGCGTCATCAGCGTCAGCAGCATCGCGGTGACCGTGCCCAACATGATCGCCGCGGCGGTGTCGACGGCGCCGCGGCGCAGCAGCCACAGCGCGCCGCACAGCAGCGCAACGGCGCCCATCATCATCACGTGGTAGGCGCGCAGCTCGGCCGTCAGCAGCTTGGGCAGCAGGCTGACCGAGATCGCGGCCACCAGCACCAGCAGCAGCTGCTGCAGCCGGCGTTCGCGAAAGCCGGCCTCCGCCGGCAGCGGCGCGACGGGCGTGGCGGCGGGCGAGGAGGCGGCAGTAGAGGCGGGGACGGCGGACATGGCTGGCGCTGCGGGCTGCACGCAACCCGCAGCGCCGCACTCTAGGCCCGGGCCGGCAGCGGCGAAGGGCGGATCAGCACGCGCCGGGCCACCCTATTCGACGCCTGCGGCGACTTGCTGGCCGGCCTGCCTGCCGACGGCTGCGCGCAGATCGTCGCCCGGGCGACAGTGCGCCGGCGACCGGCTCAGGTCCAGTTCGGCTTGCGCTTGTCGATGAAGGCCTGCACGCCCTCCAGCGCCGACTCGTCCATCATGTTGCAGGCCATCGTGCGGCCGGCGTCGTCGTAGGCGGCGCCGATGCCGGTCTCGAGCTGGCGGTAGAAGAGCTGCTTGCCCAGCGCGAGCGCGACACGCGGCTTGGCGACGATCTTCGCGACCAGCGCCTCGACCGCCGCGTCCAGCTCGGCGGCGTCGACGACGCGGTTGACGAGCCCCTTCTCGCGCGCCTCGTCGGCGCCGATGAAGTCACCGGTGACCAGCATCTCGAAGGCGGCCTTGCGCGGCAGGTTGCGGCTCAGCGCCACGCTGGGCGTGCTGCAGAACAGCCCCAGGTTGACGCCGCTGACGGCGAAGCGCGCGTCGCGCGCCGCCACCGCCAGGTCGCACATCGCCACCAGCTGGCAGCCGGCCGCGGTGGCGATGCCGTGCACGCGCGCGACCACCGGCACCGGCAGGCGCTGGATCGTCAGCATCATGCGCGCGCACTGCGCGAACAGGCGCTCGTAGTAGTCCAGGCTGGGCTCGGCGCGCATCTCCTTCAGGTCGTGGCCGGCGCAGAAGGCGCGGCCCTCGGCGCGCAGCACGAGCACGCGTGCGCTCTCGTCCTCGGCCACGCGGTCCAGCGCCGCCTGCAGCGCGTCCAGCATGTCCTCCGACAGCGCGTTGAAGGCCGCCGGGCGGTTGAGCGTGAGCGTCACCACGCCGCGGTCGTCGCGATCGTGGATCACCGGGGGTTCGAGGGTGGACATCGTGGTGTCTCCTATTCGATGGCGCTGGCGCTGCGGGCGCGCTCGCGCAGCTGGAACTTCTGGATCTTGCCGGTGCTGGTCTTGGGGATGGCCTCGAAGCGGATCTCGCGCGGCACCTTGTAGCCGGCCAGCAGCGCCTTGCAGTGGGCGACCAGTTCGGCCGCGGTGACGCTGGCGCCCGGCTTGGTCTCGACGAAGGCCAGCGGCGTCTCGCCCCACTTCGGGTCCGGCCGCGCCACCACCGCGCAGGCCAGCACCGCCGGGTGGCGGTACAGCGCGTCCTCGACCTCGATGGAGCTGATGTTCTCGCCGCCGCTGATGATGATGTCCTTGCTGCGGTCCTTGATCTTCACGTAGCGGTCGGGCTCCATCACCGCCAGGTCGCCGGTGTGGAACCACCCGCCCTCGAAGGCCTTCGCGGTGGCGGCGGGGTTCTTCAGGTAGCCCTTCATCACGATGTTGCCGCGGAACATGATCTCGCCCATGGTCTGCCCGTCGGCCGGCACCTCGGCCATCGTCTCCGGGTCCAGCACCGTCATGCCTTCCTGCAGCGCATAGCGCACGCCCTGGCGGCCGTTGAGCCGCGTCTGCTCGGACAGGTCCGCGTCGGCCCAGGCCGGCCGCTTGACGGCCACCGCGGCCGGGCCGTAGACCTCGGTCAGGCCGTAGACATGGGTGATGTCGAAGCCGATCTGCGCCATGCCCTCGATCATCGCCGCCGGCGGCGCCGCCCCGGCGACCATGCCGCGCACACGCTGCGTGATGCCCTCGCGCAGCGCCGGGTCGGCGTGGATGATCAGGTTGTGCACGATGGGCGCGGCGCAGTAGTGGTCCACGCCATGCTCGCGCATCGCACCGAGGATGGCCGCCGCCTCGACCCGGCGCAGGCAGACATGGGTGCCGCCCAGCATCGCCACCGTCCACGGGAAGCACCAGCCGTTGCAGTGGAACATCGGCAGCGTCCACAGGTAGCGCGGAAAGTGCGGCATGGTCCAGGTCGCGGCGTTGCACACCGCATTCAGGTAGGCGCCGCGGTGGTGGGTGACCACGCCCTTGGGGTCGCCGGTGGTGCCGCTGGTGTAGCTGACGGCGATCGCGTCCCACTCGTCGGCCGGGCCCTCCAGGCGCGCCAGCGGCGCGTGCGCGGCGAGCAGCGCCTCGTATTCGTGCTCGCCGATGCGCTCGCCGGGGCCGGCATATTCGCTGTCGCAGACGTCGATCACGGTGATCAAGGTGCCCTGCTGCTCGCGCAGCCGCGCCACCGCGTCGGCCATCTGCGGCGCGAATTCGCGGTCGGTGATCAGCACGCGCGCCTGGCAGTGGTTCATCTGCCAGGCCAGCAGCGGGGCGTCCAGCCGGGTGTTGAGGGTATTCAGCACGGCGCCCAGCGCCGGCACCGCATAGTGCGCCTCGACCATCTCCGGGGTGTTCGGCAGCATCGTGCTGACGGTATCGCCGCGGCCCACGCCCAGCGCGCGCAGCGCCGCCGCCAGCCGCGCGCTGCGCTCGCGGCACTGCCCCCAGGTGTAGCGGCGTGCGCCGTGCACCACCGCCGGCAGGTCGCCGAAGACCTCGGCGCTGCGCTCGACGAAGCTGACCGGGCTCAGCGCCACGAAGTTGGCCGCGTTGCGGTCCAGGTCCTGCTCGTAGATGCCCATCGTGCTGCTGCTCCCGTGGCGGCGACCGTCGAGGCCGTCGGCGACTATGGTAGGCCGGCCCGCGCGCGGCGGGTGGCGCGGCGTTACGCAGTTCCCGTTAAGCACAAACCCGCCTGTGCCGGCGCCGGGCGCCCCCGAATAATGCGCCCGTCCGGGCAGCGGCCGGCGCAGGCCCGCCGGCAGGACAGGCACACCCCATACGCATGGCAGACGACGTCATCCTCGAAACACGCGGTCTGGTCAAGGAGTTCAAGGGCTTCGTGGCCGTGGACGGCGTCGACCTGCGGGTGCAGCGCGGCCAGATCCATGCGCTGATCGGCCCCAACGGGGCCGGCAAGACGACCTGCTTCAACCTGCTGACCAAGTTCCTGATCCCCACGCGCGGCCAGATCCTCTTCGAGGGCCAGGACATCACGAAGGAGAAGCCGGCGCAGATCGCGCGCCGCGGCGTCATCCGCAGCTTCCAGATCTCGGCCACCTTCCCGCACCTGACGGTGCTGGAGAACGTGCGTGTGGCGCTGCAGCGCGCGCTGGGCACCTCGTTCCACTTCTGGAAGTCCGAGCGCACGCTGGAAAGCCTGCACGGCCGGGCGCTGGAGCTGCTGGACACCGTGGGCCTGCGCGACGTCGCCGGCCACGTGACGGTGGAGCTGCCCTACGGCCGCAAGCGCGCGCTGGAGATCGCCACCACGCTGGCGATGGACCCCAAGCTGATGCTGCTGGACGAGCCGACGCAGGGCATGGGTCACGAGGACGTCGAGCTGGTCACGCAGCTGATCAAGAAGGTGGCGGCCAACCGCACGGTGCTGATGGTCGAGCACAACATGAACGTCGTCTCCAGCATCGCCGACACGATCACCGTGCTGGCGCGTGGCGCGGTGATCGCCGAGGGACCCTACGAGGTCGTCTCGCGCAACCCGCAGGTGCTGCAGGCCTACATGGGCAGCGAGGACGTCGAGCTGCAGGGGGCGCACGGATGAACGCCAGGTCCTCGGGCACCGAGCTGCTGCGCGTGACCGACCTGCACGCCTGGTACGGCGAGTCGCACATCCTGCACGGCATCGACCTCACGGTGAACCGCGGCGAGGTCGTCACGCTGCTGGGCCGCAACGGCGCCGGCCGCACGACCACGCTGAAGGCCATCCTGGGCCTCGTGGGCCGGCGCAGCGGATCGGTGATGATCAACGGCACCGAAGCCGTCAACCTGCCGCCGCACCGCATCGCCCACCTCGGCATCGGCTACTGCCCCGAGGAACGCGGCATCTTCACCAGCCTCACCTGCGAGGAGAACCTGCTGCTGCCACCGCCGGTGGCCAGCGGCGGCATGAGCGTGGACGAGATCTACGCGATGTTTCCGAACCTCAGGGAGCGGCGCACCAGCCCCGGCGGGCGCCTGTCGGGTGGGGAGCAGCAGATGCTGTCGGTGGCGCGCATCCTGCGCACCGGCGCCAAGCTGCTGCTGCTGGACGAGATCAGCGAAGGCCTGGCGCCGGTCATCGTGCAGGCGCTGGGGCGCGCGATCCGCACGCTGCGCGAGAAGGGCATGACCATCGTGATGGTCGAGCAGAACTTCCGCTTCGCGGCGCCGCTGGCCGACCGCTTCTACGTCGTCGAGCATGGCCGCGTCATCGAGACCTTCGCGGCCGCCGAGCTGGACGCGCGGCGCGACATGCTGCACGAGGTGCTGGGCGTATGAACGATCCCGACGCGCGAGCGGGCGACAGGACCAGGAGGACCGGCCAGGCGGCCGGGGCCGGGATGGGCGATCTTCAACCACAGAAGGAGCAAGACATGAAACGCAAGCTGCTGTCCACGCTGATCACCACCGCCTTCGCCGGCGCCGCCGCGCTGGGCGCCGGCGCCGCGCAGGCCCAGATCTCCGACGGCGTCATCAAGATCGGCGTCATGAACGACATGTCGGGCCTGTATGCCGACATCGCCGGCCCCGGCTCGGTGACCGCGGCGCGCATGGCGATCGAGGACTTCGGCGCCGCGGCCAAGGGCCTGAAGGTCGAGGTGGTCGGCGCCGACCACCAGAACAAGCCCGACGTCGGCTCGACGATCGCGCGCACCTGGTACGACGTCGACAAGGTCGACGTCATCGTCGACGTGCCGACCAGCTCGGTCGCGCTGGCGGTCAACCAGATCACGCGCGACAAGGGCAAGGCCTTCCTGGTCAGCGGCGCCGCGACGTCGGACCTCACCGGCAAGGCCTGCAGCCCGAACACCATCCACTGGACCTACGACACCTGGATGCTGGCCAACGGCACCGGCAGCGCCATCGTCAAGACCGGCGGCGACACCTGGTTCTTCCTGACCGCCGACTACGCCTTCGGCCACGCGCTGGAGCGCGACACCGAGGCCGCCGTGACCAAGGGCGGCGGCAAGGTGCTGGGCAAGGTGCGCCACCCGTTCCCGGGCCAGGACTTCAGCAGCTTCCTGCTGCAGGCGCAGGCCAGCAAGGCCAAGGTGATCGGCCTGGCCAACGCCGGCGGCGACACCATCAACAGCATCAAGCAGGCGGCCGAGTTCGGCATCACGCGCGCCGGCCAGAACCTGGCCGGCATGCTGGTCTTCATCACCGACGTGCACGGCCTGGGGCTCAACACCGCGCAGGGCCTGATCTTCACCGAGACCTTCTACTGGGACCTCAACGACCAGACGCGCGCGTGGAGCCGGCGCTTCGCGGCGGCCAACGGCGGCAAGTACCCGTCGATGGTGCACGCCGGCGTCTACTCGTCGGTGCTGCACTACCTGAAGGCGGTCGAGGCGCTGAAGTCCGACGACGGCACCAAGGTCATCGAGCAGATGAAGAAGATGCCCACCGACGACCCGCTGTTCGGCAAGGGCAGCGTGCGCGCCGACGGCCGCAAGCTGCACCCCGCCTACCTGGTGGAGGTCAAGAAGCCGTCGGAGAGCAAGGGCCCGTACGACTACTACAAGGTGCGCGCTACGATCCCGGCCGACCAGGCCTTCCGGCCGCTCAACCAGGGCGAATGCCCGCTGGTGAAGTAAACGCCGTGCAGCAGCCCGGAGTTCCGAGGGCCGAGCAGCGGCCCGGGCCACCCCCTGACTGGAACCCCCGCTCGGCGGGGGGCAGGGGGTGCCCATGGAAAACCTGCGAGGTCACGAAGTGACCGAGCTTTTCGGGGTCCCTACGCAGGTCCTCTTCGGACAGCTGCTGATCGGGCTCATCAACGGCTCGTTCTACGCGCTGCTGTCGCTGGGCCTGGCGGTCATCTTCGGGCTGCTCAACATCATCAACTTCACGCATGGCGCCCAGTACATGATGGGCGCCTTCGTGGCCTGGCTGCTGCTCAACAAGCTGGGCATCGGCTACTGGTGGGCGCTGCTGATCGCGCCGCTGGTGGTCGGCGCGACCGGCGTGATCATCGAGCGCACGATGCTCTCGCGCCTGTACAAGCTGGACCACCTGTACGGTCTGCTGCTGACCTTCGGTCTGGCGCTGATCATCCAGGGCCTGTTCCGCAACGAGTACGGCAGCTCCGGGCAGCCCTACCAGATCCCGTCGCAGCTGCAGGGCGGGCAGAACCTGGGCTTCATGTTCCTGCCCAACTACCGGGCCTGGATCATCGTCGCGTCGCTGATCGTGTGCCTGGCGACCTGGTTCGTCATCGAGCGCACGCGGCTGGGCGCCTACCTGCGCGCGGCGACCGAGAACCCGCAGCTGGTGCAGGCCTTCGGCATCAACGTGCCGCGCATGATCACGCTGACCTACGGCTTCGGCGTCGCGCTGGCGGCCTTTGCCGGCGTGATGGCGGCGCCCGTGTACCAGGTCAGCCCGCAGATGGGGGCCGACCTGATCATCGTCGTCTTTGCGGTCGTCGTGATCGGCGGCATGGGCTCCATCCTGGGTGCCATCGTGACCGGCTTCGGCCTGGGCATCATCGAGGGCCTGACCAAGGTCTTCTACCCCGAGGCCTCGGCCACGGTGATCTTCATCATCATGGCCATCGTGCTGCTGCTGCGTCCGGCCGGCCTGTTCGGCACCCAGAAATGACGCCCCCACGCTCCCTCCCGGTCGCTGCCCCCCGAGGGGGCTTCGCCAGCAGCCCGGCCGAGCCGGGCTGCGGCGACGGCTCGGCTGGCCCCTGGCACACCACCCGATGACGCGATGAGCAGCGTACCGAGCACGTCCACGTCCCAGGGTGTCACTGGCACGCCGGCCGCCGGCGCGTCGCGCGACGAGCAGCGCACGCACCTGATCGTCTTCGTCGCGATGACCGTCGTGCTGGTGCTGGCGCCGGCCGTCGTCTACCCGGTCTTCATGATGAAGGTGATGTGCTTCGCGCTGTTCGCGTGCGCCTTCAACCTGCTGATCGGCTTCGGCGGCCTGCTGTCCTTCGGCCACGCGATGTTCCTCGGCTCGGCCAGCTATGCCAGCGCGCACGCGGCCAAGGTCTGGGGTCTGACGCCGGAGCTGGCCATCCTGTTCGGCACCGCCTGCGCCGGCGTGCTGGGCTGGCTGGCCGGCCTGCTGGCGATCCGCCGCCAGGGCATCTATTTCGCGATGATCACGCTGGCGCTGGCGCAGATGGTCTTCTTCTTCAGCCTGCAGGCACCCTTCACCGGCGGCGAGGACGGCATCCAGGCGGTGCCGCGCGGCAAGCTGTTCGGCGTGGTGGACCTGTCGCAGCCGCTGGCCATGTACGGCGTCGTGCTGGTCATCTTCCTGGCCGGCTTCGCCTTCATCTACCGCGTCATCCATTCGCCCTTCGGCCAGGTGCTGAAGGCGATCCGCGAGAACGAGCAGCGCGCGATCTCGCTGGGCTACGACACCGACCGCTTCAAGCTGGTGGCCTTCGTGCTGTCGTCCACGCTGGCCGGGCTGGCCGGCGCCACCAAGGCCATCGTCTTCCAGCTCGCGTCGCTGACCGACGTGCACTGGACGATGTCCGGCGAGGTCGTGCTGATGACGCTGCTGGGCGGCATGGGCACCGTCTTCGGCCCCGTGGTCGGCGCCGCGGTGATCATCACGATGCAGAACTACCTGGCGCAGCTGGGCGCCTGGGTCACCATCGTGCAGGGCATCATCTTCGTGATCTGCGTGCTGGCCTTCCGCCGCGGCATCGTCGGCGAGCTGGGCGCCTGGCTGAAGAAGTCGCTGTAGCGGGGTGGGTGGCGGGCGCGCCGGCGGCGCCCGGCTACGGTGCCTCGCGGGCTGCCTCGCGCGCGGCCGCGGCATCGGCGCGTTCGGTCGGTGCGCCGATGCGCGCGGCGGCACGCCCGACCACCCGGCCGGTGGCCTCGGCGGCACGGTCGATGCCGCGCCCGGCGGCCTGCAGGCCGCGCTTGACGGCATGCTCGACCTTCACCGCGACACCGGTGACGCGGTCGACGGTCTTCTCGGCCACGTCGGACGGTGCGGCAATGGCGGTGCCCGCCGCCAGCGCGGCGGTGCAGACCAGCAGGATCGGGCGCGGCATCTTCATCGTCGGGGCGCGCCGGGATGCGCGTTCGGGCGGAACATGGCGCCAGTATCGGCCCGCACCGGGCGCGGGTCTGTAGGACATGGCCGACAAGTCGTGTCGGCCGGTGACCGACGGCGCCAGGCGGGCGGGCCGCGCTAGACCAGCTGGTAGCCCTTGGTGCCGGTGCGCTGGAAGGCCAGCTTGCCGGCCGCGACCTTGCCGTACTGGTAGGCGCCGTCGCGTCCCGGCACCGACTGGCCGCGCTTGAGCTTGTTCAGGTTGCTGGCCGCGATGCCGTACTGCTCCAGCCAGCCGCGCAGCTTGCGGTCCTCGGCCTCGGCCTCCAGGCGCGCCGCCTCCTGCTGGCGCTCCTGCTCCTGCTTCTGCAGGTGGGCGCTGAGGTCGACGCTGCTGACGCTCAGCCGGCGCTGGCGCTTGACGATCACCGGCGTCGCCGCGACCGGCCACTTGTAGACCTGGTCATTGCTGTGCACGTAGCTGAACTGCACGCCGGTCCAGCGGAAACGGCCCTCCATCTCGGGCGTGTCGACGGCGCTGACGTCGAGGTGGAACTTGCGCACCACCTCCTGCGCGTCGGCGCCCTTGCCGAAGGTCGTGACCATGCGCAGCTGCAGGTGCGGGTTGACGGTCGGCTGGTGGATGCCCTTGGACACCTTGACCACCGAGCGCGAGCTGGCGTCGTTGTAGGCGGACCGCAGCTCGCGGAAGGCCTTCTTGACGTCCGAGGGGCTGATCTCGATCTCGCCGGCCAGCAGCTTGCGCGCGTCGCAGACGATGCGCTGGTGCTCGGCCCAGTCCATCGCCGTCTCCTTGTTGTCGTGCTCGACATTGGTCTTCGGGTCGATCGAGCGGCCGTCCCAGCCGCCGCTCTCGCCGGTGGCCAGCACGTCCTCGGGTCGCGTGATCATCGGGGCCTCCTGCTGCGGGCGCGGCGGCAGGCGCGCCGACGCCGCCGCCAACGGTAGCAGAAGGCCGCGCGGCTGTCGTGCGGCCGCGAGCACGGCGCACCGGCGCGGCACGCAAGCCCGTCGGCGCCGCCACCGCGGCCCGGCAGGCCGCGCCCCGCCGGACCGCGCCAGCCGGCCCGGTGCCTCACCCGCACCGCCCGCCCACCGGCACCACCCGCCCACCGGCCCCGCCCATGGCCCGTCGCGCGCTGCGCACTGGCTCCAATCGGCCGATTCGCCGCAGGGCTGCGTTGCCGAGACTGGCGGCCTGACGTGACCAGCCCGGCAGCGGCACCCCGCCGCGGGGCGTGGCACGGCAGCCCCGACCAACCCCCGACCCACGGAGACCTGCGATGACCTACCCGTTCCACCCCGCGGCCCGGCGTGCCGGCCGCGCCGCTGCGCTGGCCCTGGCGCTGGCCGCCCCCCTGGCCGCCGGCGCCGCCCCGGTGACCGTCGTCTTCGACATCACCAGCACCAGCGGCAGCAGCGACTTCTATGCCGTCGGCACCGTCGGCCGCGGCAGCTTCAGCTTCGACGACGCGCTGGTGCCGGCCGGCGGCACCGGCCACCTCGGCAACGTGATCAGCGGCGTGCCCACGCTGGCGCTCGAATTCGAATGGTTCGGCGCGCGCTTCGACGTCGGCAATGCCAGCATCGCCACGCTGCACTTCGAGGACGGCGTGCTGACCGACTGGATGCTGGGCGGCCGCTACACCGCGCCGACCTGCGGCTTCAACCGCTACGGCTGCCTCACCAGCGTGGGCGGCGAAGCCGACTTCATGCTGATGGGCTCCAGCGGCGGCTCGCTCAACGACGGCGTGCACGCCGGCATCGGCGGCGGCCACGGCACGCTGAACTGGGCCGTGCAGACCACCCCGGTGCCCGAGCCCGCGACCCCGGCACTGCTCGCGCTGGGCCTGCTGGGCATGGGGCTGCGCCAGTGGCGCGCCGGCGCGGCCGCGCGCCGGACCGCCGCCGCCGGCGCCTGACGCTGCGACGCATACGGCGTCGCATTCAATGCGACAACAAGGCGCGAAGCCGAAGACGGTGCTGACGCACGGCGAGGCGAAGCAACGCGGTCAGCGCGTTGAATGCGAAGCCGTATCAGCCGCTCACCACTGCCCGGCATTGGGCATCGACAGCCAGGGCTCGGCCGGTGGCAGCGCGTCGCCGCGCTGCAGCAGCTCGATCGAGATCTGGTCCGGCGAGCGCACGAAGGCCATGCGGCCGTCGCGCGGCGGGCGCAGGATGGTCACGCCATGCTGCTGCAGCCGCGCGCAGGTGGCATAGATGTCGTCCACCGCGTAGGCGATGTGGCCGAAGTTGCGCCCGCCGGTGTAGTTCTCCGGATCCCAGTTCCAGGTCAGCTCGATCTGCGCCTCGTGGTCGCCCGGCGCGGCCAGGAAGGCCAGCGTATAGCGGCCGGCCGGCACCTCGCGTTGGCGCAGCACCTCCAGGCCCAGCGCGTCGCGGTAGAACTTCAGCGAGGCCTCGAGGTCGGTCACGCGGACCATCGTGTGCAGGTACTTCATCGGAACTCCAGGGGGCAGGTTGAAACGGGTACGGGGCGTCACTCGACCACCGTCTGCGACTGCTCGCGCAGGTATTGCGGCAGGTACCAGTACGAGCCGATGGCCTTGCCGGTGCTGCCGCTGGCCTTCCAGCCGCCGAAGGGCTGGTAGCCCGGCCAGGCGCCGGTGGTCGCGCCCTGCGGGCGGTTGACGTAGGTGACGCCGGCCTCGATGCGGTCCAGGAAGACCGGGATCTCGTCCGCGCCGCCGTAGAAACCGGCGGTCAGGCCGTAGTCGCTGTCGTTGGCGCGCGTGATCGCCTCGTCGAGCGAGGCCACCGCGCCGACCATCACCAGCGGCAGGAACAGCTCGTCGCGCCACAGCCGGTGGTCGAAGCCGGCACCGGCGACCGTCGGCGCGACGAAGTGGCCGTGTGCGAGCGCGCCCGCCTCCAGCCGGCGCCCGCCGGCATGCACGACACCGCCGTCGCGCAGTTCGGCCACCGCCTGCGCGTAACGCGCCACGGCACGGGCGTTGATGACCGGGCCCATCCAGTGCGCCGCGTCGGTCGGGTCGCCGACCGCCAGCGCCTCGGTGCGCGCGACCAGGCGCTGCAGCAGCTCGTCGGCCGCCGCGCGCTCGACGTAGACGCGCGAGCAGGCCGAGCACTTCTGCCCGCTGAGCCCGAAGGCCGAGCGCACGATGCCGGTGGCGGCGCGCTCCAGGTCGGCACGGCGGGTGACGATGGCGGCATTCTTGCCGCCCATCTCGGCGATCAGCGGCCGCGGCCGCGCACCGGCCGCGAAGCGGCGCAGCAGCGCCAGCCCGACCTCGGCCGAGCCGGTGAAGGTGGCGCCGGCCACGCGCGGGTCGCCGGCGAGCGCTTCGCCGACCTCGGCACCGGCGCCCTGCACGAGGTTGACCACGCCCGGCGGCAGCCCGGCGGCCGCGAAGCAGTCCATCAGCAGGCGGCCGCTCCAGACGGTGTCGCTCGCCACCTTGAAGACCGCCGTGTTGCCGGCCACCAGCGCCGCGCCCAGCGGCCCGCCGGCGAGCGCGACCGGAAAGTTGAACGGGGCGATCACCGCCCACACGCCGTAGGGCTTGAGCACGGTGCGGTTGTGGCTGCGCCAGCCGGCGAGCGGGTCGTCGGGCAGCACGCGGTCGAAGCCGCCGGCTTCCTCGAGGCGGTCGCAGTACCAG
Organism: Rubrivivax sp.; assembly: GCA_019635315.1. Taxonomy (GTDB): domain Bacteria; phylum Pseudomonadota; class Gammaproteobacteria; order Burkholderiales; family Burkholderiaceae_C; genus Rubrivivax. The sequence goes on along the minus strand of JAHBZT010000009.1, from coordinate 54,160 downwards.
GCGATCAGGTCGGCCGTCTCCTGCACCTCGCCCAGCGCCTCCATGCGGTTCTTGCCGACCTCCAGCGCGACCGCGGCCGAGAAGTCGAAGACGCGTTCCTCGATCACCGCGGCCACGCGGCGCAGCAGCGCCACGCGCTCGCGCCAGGGCGTGGCCGCCCAGCCCGGCGCGGCGGCCTGCGCGGCGGCCACCGCGTCGTGCACGTCGGCCGCGCTGCCGCGCGCGAAGCGGCCGAGCAGCAGCCGCTGGTCGATCGGCGAGTGCAGGTCGATCCAGCGGCCGGTCGTGCGGTCGCGGCCGGCGACGTGCATCGCATGGTCGGCGCCCAGGCGCGCCTTCACGCGCGCCAGCGCGGCGTCGAACTGCGCATGCAGCGACGCCGGCGGGTCGAACATCGTCGCGTAGGTCAGGCGGAAGGCGGGGGTCGTGTCGTTCATCGCAGGTCGGTCCGGTCGGGTTCAGCCCAGGTCGCGCAGCTGGCGCATGGCCACCGACAGCATCGCCAGGTCGGCCTGCGGCGCCTCGGCCAGGTCGGCCAGCATGCGCTGCGCGCGCTCCAGCGCCACGCTCTGGCCGGCGGCCCAGGCGTCCAGCACGGCGGTCCCGTCGCCGCAGCTCGCGGCGCCCGCCAGCACCTGCTGCGCCAGCGTGCGCCGCAGGTCGGCCAGGTCCTCGCCCAGCGCGGCCTTGGCGCGCTGCTCCCAGTACTGGCCGGCGGGCAGCGCGTCGATCGCGGCGCGCAAGCGCGCCAGCCCCAGCCGCTCGCCGATGCCGGCGTGCACGGCGCAGACGTCGTCGAAGCCGCAGTGCACGGCGTCGGCGACCTCGGCGATGTCCAGCGCGTCGAGCAGGCCGCCGGCGGCGGCCACGCGCGCGGCCAGCCCGGCCGGCACGCCGGCCTGCACCCAGGCCTGCGCGCGCGGCGAGGCGCCGGCGGCGGGCGCCAGCTGCTGCGCCAGCGCGGCGACGGCACCCTGCAGCCGCGTGATCGTCTCGCCCATCGGCTCGGCCAGGCGGCGGCTGCGCAGGAACCAGCCGGTGGCGCGCGCGGTGAGCCAGCCTTCCTCGATCAGCAGCTCGGCCTGCACGGCATCCGGGACCTGGTTATCCAGCGCCTCGACCTGCTGCCACAGCGCGACGTCGCCGAAGACCTCGCGCGCCAGCAGGTAGGCGCGCACGACCAGCGGCGGCGGCGTGCCGGTGCCCTCCGAGAGGCGGTGCACGAAGGTCGCGCCGACGCGGTTGACCATGCTGTTGAGCACATGGGTGGCGACGATCTCGCGCTGCAGCGGGTGGCGCGGGATCCAGCCCGCCATGCGCTCGCGCAGCGTGGCCGGGAAATAGCGCGCCAGCGCCGTCGCGACCCAGGGGTCCTCGGGCAGGTTGCTGGCCAGCAACTCGTCGAACAGCCACATCTTCGAGTAGGCCAGCAGCACCGCGCGCTCGGGCGTCGTCAGCTGGCCGCCGGCGGCGCGCCGCTCGGCGATCTCGTCGTCGGCGGGCAGGTATTCGAGCGCGCGGTCCAGGCGGCCGGCCTTCTCGAGGAAACGGATGAAGCGCGCCTCCTGGTCCAGCAGCTGGCGGCCCAGGCGGCCGGTGATGGACAGGCACTGGGTCTGGAAATAGTTGTCGCGCAGCACCAGCGCCGCGACCTCGTCGGTCATCTGCGCCAGCAGCGCATTGCGCTGCTTGGTCGTCATCTCGCCGTCGGCGACCGCCATGCCGAGCAGGATCTTGATGTTGACCTCGTGGTCCGAGGTATCGACGCCGGCCGAGTTGTCGATCGCGTCGGTATAGATCGCCACCCCGGCCAGCGCCGCCTCGATGCGCCCGCGCTGCGTGAAGCCCAGGTTGCCGCCCTCGCCCACCACCTGGCAGCGCAGTTCGCGGCCGTTCACGCGCAGCGCGTCGTTGGCGCGGTCCCCGACCTCGGCGTGGCTCTCGTCGGCCGCCTTCACGTAGGTGCCGATGCCGCCGTTGTAGAGCAGGTCCACCGGTGCGCGCAGGATGGCGCTGATCAGGTCCGTCGGGCTCAGCCGCTCGGCGGCGATGCCCAGCCGCGCGCGCGCCTGCGGCGACAGCGGGATGCTCTTCTCCTGGCGCGACCAGACGCCGCCGCCGGCGGAGATCAGCTTCGTGTCGTAGTCGGCCCAGGACGAGCGCGGCAGCCGGAACAGGCGCTCGCGCTCGGCGTACGAGGTCGCCGCGTCGGGATCCGGGTCGATGAAGACGTGGCGGTGGTCGAAGGCGGCGACGAGCCGGATGTGGCGCGACAGCAGCATGCCGTTGCCGAAGACGTCACCCGACATGTCGCCGACGCCGACGACCGTGAAGTCGGTGCTCTGGATGTCGACGCCGCGCTCGCGGAAGCTGCGCTTGACGCTCTCCCAGGCGCCACGCGCGGTGATGCCCATGGCCTTGTGGTCGTAGCCGACGCTGCCGCCGCTGGCGAAGGCGTCGCCCAGCCAGTGGCCGTACTCGGCGCTCACCGCGTTGGCGTGGTCGCTGAAGGTAGCCGTGCCCTTGTCGGCCGCGACCACCAGGTAGGGGTCGTCGGCGTCGCGGCGCACGACCAGCGGCGGCGGCACGATGGTGTCGCCGACGCGGTTGTCGGTCAGGTCCAGCAGGCCGCGCAGGTAGTCCTGGTAGCAGGCGATGCCCTCGGCCAGCCAGGCCTCGCGGTCGCTCGCGGGCGGCGCCTTCTTCAGCACGAAGCCGCCCTTGCTGCCCACCGGCACGATGACGGTGTTCTTCACCATCTGCGCCTTCACCAGGCCCAGCACCTCGGTGCGGAAGTCCTCGGGCCGGTCGCTCCAGCGCAGGCCGCCGCGCGCGACCTTGCCGCCGCGCAGGTGCACGCCCTCGAAGCGCGGCGAGTAGACGAAGATCTCGAACATCGGCTTGGGTGCCGGCAGCCCCGGCACCTTCGCGCAGTCGAACTTGAACGACAGGAAGCTGCGCCGCGGCCCGGGCTCGCCGCCGTGCCCGCGCCCGGTGCGCCACCAGTTGGTGCGCAGCGTGGCCTCGATCAGCCCCAGCAGCTGGCGCAGCACGCGGTCCTCGGACAGGTTGCTGACCTTGTCCAGCGCCAGCTCGATGGCGTGCACCTGGCTGGCCGCCGCCGCGTCGTCGTGCCGTTCGGGGTCGAAGCGCAGCCGGAACAGCTGCAGCAGCTGGCGCGCGATGCGCGGCTGCGCCGCCAGCGCCGCCTCGATCGTGCCCTGCGACAGCGCAAAGCCGATCTGCTTGCAGTAGCGCGCATAGGCGCGCAGCACGACGATGTCCTCGGCTGGCAGCCCGGCGGCCAGCACCAGGCGGTTGAAGTCGTCGTTCTCGACGCGGCCGTCGAAGACACGCACCAGCGCGTCCTCGAACAGCCGCGCCAGCTCCTGCACGTCCAGCGCCTCGCCGGCCGTGGCCTGCAGCTCGAAGTCGTGCAGCGAGACCGGCACGCCGCCGTCGTCCAGGCGGTGGTTGTGCTCGCCCATCACGCGCATGCCCATGCGTTCCAGCATCGGCAGGCTGTCGGACAGCACGACCGGCCCGCCGCGCCGGTACACGCGCAGGCCCCAGGCCTGCGGCTCGGCGCCCAGCGGGCGGTACAGCGCCAGCGCCAGCGGCTGCTGCTCGGACAGCGTGGCCAGCTTGCGCACGTCGGCCACCGCGGCGCGCGCGCCGACGCGTTCGCGGTAGTCGGCCGGGAAGGCCGTCGACCAGCGCTTGAACAGCGCCAGCCCGCGCGCCTCGCCCTCGGCGTCGACCAGCGCGTCGCGCAGCTGGTCGACCCAGCGCCGCGCCGCGGCGGCCAGGCGGGCCTCGATCTCGCGCCGGTCGTAGTCCGGCACCTGGCCCGGCGTCGTGCGCACGGTGAAGTGGATGCGCGCCAGCGCCGACTCGCCCAGCGCGACCTCGAAGTCGGCGCTGCTGCCGCCCAGGGCCTGCATCAGGATCTGCTGGCAGCGCATGCGCAGGTCGGTGCCGTAGGCCTCGCGCGGCACGTACATCAGCGCCGAGACGAAGCGGTCGAAGGGGTCGCGGCGCAGGAACAGCCGCAGCCGCTGGCGTTCGCCCAGCGCCAGGATGCCGAGCGCGATCTCGTACAGCTCGTCGTCGCCGATCTGGAACAGCTCGTCGCGCGGGTAGGTCTCCAGGATGTGCGCGAGCGCCTTCGCGCGGTGCCCGCCCGGCGGCAGCCCGGCACGCTGGCGGATGGCCTCGACCTTGCCGCGCAGCAGCGGCGTCTCCGAGACGCGTGCGCTGTAGGCGCTGGACGTGAACAGGCCCAGGAAACGGTGCTCGCCGATCACCTGCCCGCCGGCGTCGAAGCGCTTGACGCCGACATAGTCGGTGTAGCCCGGGCGGTGCACGGTGCTGCGCGTATTGGCCTTGGTCACCACCAGCGCCGGCACCTGCGCACGCGCCAGCGCGCGCGCCTCGCGCGGCAGCGCCGAGAAGCTGGCCGAGCGGCGCTCGGCGTCGGTCTCGCGCAGCACGCCCAGGCCGCTGCCCGGCACCAGGCGCAGCGCGTCCTCGCCGTTCTCGACCACCAGGTCGTGGCTGCGGTGGCCCAGCAGCACGAAATGCTCGTCGGCCAGCCAGCGCAGGAAGGCGCTGCCCTCGGCCGCCGCGTCGGCCGGCAGCGCGCTGCACGCGGCCAGTTCCTCGGCGGCGTCGCGCAGCCTGGCCAGCATCGCCGGCCAGTCCTCGTAGGCCGCGCGCACGTCGGCCAGCACCTGCTCGATGCCCTGGACCAGCGCGGTGCGCTGCTCCTCGTCGACCAGGCGGTCGACCTCGATGTGCATCCAGGACTCGCGCGCACGCGGCGGCTGCGCGTCCTTCGCGGTGGCCGGCGCGCCGACCTCGGCCAGCGCGCCGTCGGCGCCGCGCGCCACCGCCAGCACGGGGTGCACGATCAGGTGCAGCGTCAGGCCCTGGCGGTTGATCTCCACCGTCGTCGAGTCGACCAGGAAGGGCATGTCGTCGTTGACGATCTCGATGACGCTGTGGCGCGAGCTCCAGCCGTCGTCGGCGATGGTCGGCGAGAGCACGCGCACGCGCGGCTGCCCGGGCAGGCGGCGCGCGCCGAACTGGTAGTGCGACAGCAGCGCGCCGGCCAGGTCCTCGGCGGCGCGTTCGGCGAGGTCGTCGTCGTCGAGCTGCGCGCACCACTGCTGCGCGAAGGCCTCGAAGGCGGCGCGGCGCTCGGCGCCCAGGCGGGCCGCGGCCAGCGCGACGGTCTCGGCAATGCGCTCGCGCCCGGGCGGCGGGGCCGGCTTGTCCATGTCGTCTCCTGCTGTTCTTCGTGATCCGAAAGCGCGATTCTGACCGCTGCCGCGGTCCCATCGGCTCAGACCGCGGCGCCGGCCGGCGCCAGCAGCACCGCGGCAAGCGCGGCGAGCGCGAAGCCGGCGAGCAACAGGGCCGAGGCGCGCTGGATGCGCCGCCGCCAGCGCAGATCCAGGTGCCGGCGCAGGCGCGCCACGACGGCGGCCAGCAGCAGCCACCACAGCGCCGAGCCGGTGAAGACGCCGGCCAGCATCAGCAGCGGCGACGCCGGCATCGCGCTGGCCGCGGCGAGCAGCGCGAAGACCGCGACGAAGGAGACGACGGTGGCCGGGTTGGCCAGCGTCAGCGCCAGGCTGCTGGCGAATGCCGCCGACCAGCGCGCCACGTGCAGCACGCCGGCGCCCGCCGGCGCCGCCGGCCCCGGCAGCGGCTGGTGCCAGATCCGCCATGCCAGCGCCGCCAGCAGCGCGGCCGAGGCCAGCGCCAGCGGCGCCTGCCAGTCCTGCAGCGCACGCACCAGCGCCTGCGCGCCGAAGGCGCCGACGGCGCCGTACAGCCCGTCGGCGACCGCCGCGCCGAGTCCGGTGGCCAGACCGATGGCCAGGCCCTGCTGCAGCGTGCGCTGGATGGCCAGCACCGCGATCGGCCCCACCGGCGCGGCGATCGCCAGGCCGACCAGCATGGCCTGAAGGAACAGCAGCACGCTCGCGCCCATCGCGGCATTGTCGGCGCGGCCGGCGGCGCAGACGGCTGCGGCCGGGGCGGCACGGGCCGCCGCGCGCGTCGCCGCTCGCGGCTCAGCCGGCCGCGGCCGCGCCGTGGCCGAGCCGGAAGACGCCGACCAGCTCGGCCAGCCGCGCCGCCTGGTGCTTCAGGCTGTCGGCCGCTGCGGCGCTCTCCTCGACCAGCGCGGCATTGCTCTGCGTCACCTGGTCGAGCTGGCCGACGGCGGCGCTGACCTGGCCGATGCCCGCGGTCTGCTCGACGGCGGCGCTGCTCACCTCGCCGATCAGGTCGGCGACGCGGCGCACCTGCACGACGATGTCGTTCATCGTCGCGCCGGCATCGCCGACCAGGCGCGAACCGGCGTCGACCTTCTCGACGCTGGCGCCGATCAGGCCCTTGATCTCGCGCGCCGCGCCGGCGCTGCGCTGGGCCAGCGCGCGCACCTCGCTGGCGACGACCGCGAAGCCGCGGCCGGCCTCGCCGGCACGCGCCGCCTCGACCGCGGCATTGAGCGCCAGGATGTTGGTCTGGAACGCGATGCCGTCGATGACGCCGATGATGTCGGCGATGCGCCGCGCGCTGGCGGCGATGTCGTCCATCGTCGCGACGACGCTGCCCACCACCTCGCCGCCCTGCGCGGCCACCGCGCTGGCCGAGGCGGCCAGCTGCGCGGCCTGGCGCGCGCTGTCGGCGCTGTTGCGCACGGCGGCATTCATCTGCTCCATCGACGCCGCGGTCTGCTGCAGGTTGGACGCCTGTTCCTCGGTGCGCTGCGAGAGGTCGGCATTGCCGGTGGCGATCTGCGTCGAGCCGGTCGCGATGGACTCCGAGGCGGCGCGCACCTGGCCGACGATGCGCGCCAGGCTGGCCTGCATCGCGCCCAGCGAGGCGAGCACGCTGCCCGCCGGCGCCTGCGCCGCGCCCGGCACCGGGCCGAGGTCGCCCTCGGCCACGCGCGCCGCGACGGCCCCCAGTTCGCTAGGCTCGGCCCCCAGCGCGCGCACGATGCCGCGCGCGATGGTCCAGGCCAGCACCAGCGCGGCGGCCACGGCCAGCACGCAGGCGGCCAGCAGCAGGCTGCGGTTGCGTGCATACGCCGTCTCGGCGTCCTGCACGTGGCGCCGGGCCACCGCCTCGGCGCTCGTGATGTAGCCGCCGACCGCGCCGACCAGCGCGGCCAGCATCGGCTTGCACTCCGCGTTCATGCGCTGCAGCGCCTCGTCGCGGCGGCCGTCGGCGGCCAGTTGCACGATGGCCAGCGCCAGCGGCGTATAGCGCGTCTCGACCGACTCGATGGCGGCCAGGGCACGCCGCTCCTCGTCCTCGACGCCCTGGCCGCCGGCGACCGCGGCCTGCAGCCTGGCCAGCCCGGCCTGCAGGTCCTCGTGCGCCCGCAGCGTCGCGGCGCGTTCGACGTCGCGCTCGCCGGCCTCCGTGGCGAGCAGCAGGTTGCGTGCACCGATGGCGCGCGCCTTCGCGGCGTCCAGCACCTGGTTGGCCAGGCGCACGCGCACGCTGTCCTCGCCCACGTAGTTGACGAAAGCGTCGTGCTCGCGCCCCAGCGCCAGCAGCGCCAGCGCCGCGACCGCCAGCACCAACGCTGCCAGCAAGCCGAATGCACCCGACAAACGCGCCTTCACGGTGAGTCCTGCCAATCCCATGTACTGCTCCTTCGGTTGGTATGGACGGGCACCGGCGCAAGCGCGTCCGCCGGGCACGCGGTCGAGCCGGTCGACCCGAGCGCCAGGACCGCTTCGTCCTGGACACGAAGCACTATCGGACCGGCGAAGATCTACTGAACGGTCAATGGCGCCGGTACTCCGGCCATTCATGACTTTGATCGCACTGCAAGGGCGTCGACCGCGCGGCGCCCGCCGGTCAGGCAGAACAAGTGAGTTTGTCCATGACGAAATGGCGGTCTGTCGACCGCTTGTCGAGCCTGCCGCCGCGCCCCCCGGGGCAGGCCGTGCCGTCAGCGCACCGCGCGCGCCAGCGCCTGGTCGACGTCCCACAGGATGTCGTCGATGTGCTCCAGGCCAACCGAGATGCGCACCATGTCCGGCAGCACGCCGGCGGCGAGCTGCTGCTCGGCATCCAGCTGGCGGTGCGTGGTGCTTGCCGGGTGGCTGATCAGCGTGCGCGTGTCGCCGATGTTGACGAGGTGGCTCATGAACTGCGCGCCCTCGATGAATTTCACGCCGGCCGCGGCGCCCTCGCCCGCGCCCGCCCTGACGCCGAAGGCCAGCAGGCCCGACGCGCCGCGCATCTGCCGCTGCAGCAGCGCATGCTGCGGGTGGTCCTCCAGGCCCGGGTAGTTGACCCAGGACACGCGCGGGTCGTCGCGCAGGAACTTCGCCAGCGCCAGCGCATTGGCGCAGTGGCGCTCCATGCGCAGCGGCAGCGTCTCCACACCCTGCAGCACCTGCCAGGCGCTGGTCGGCGCCAGCGCGGCGCCGTAGACGCGCAGCGTCTCCATGCGGCAGCGCATCGTGAAGCCGAAGTCGCCGAAGGTCTCGTAGAACTTGACGCCGTGGTAGCCGGGCGAGGGTTCGGTCATGCCCGGGAACTTGCCGTTGTCCCAGGCGAAGCCGCCCTGCGGCTTGCCCAGCTCCACCACCACGCCGGCCAGCGTGGTGCCGTGGCCGCCCAGGTATTTGGTCGCGCTGTGCACGACGATGTCGGCGCCCAGCGCCAGCGGGTTGCACAGGAAGGGGCTGGGCACCGTGTTGTCGACCACCAGCGGCACGCCATGCGCATGCGCGACCTCGGCCACCGCCGCGATGTCCAGCACGACGAGGCTGGGGTTGCCCAGCGTCTCGGCGAAGACCGCGCGCGTGTTCGGCCGCATCGCGGCGGCGAAGGCTTCGGGCCGGGTCGCGTCGACGAAGGTGGTCGCGATGCCGAACTTGGCCAGGTTGACCGCCAGCATCGTGACGCTGCCGCCGTACAGCGCGCCGGCCGCGACGACATGGTCGCCGGCCTGCAGGATGGTCATCAGCGCCAGCGCCTCGGCGGCCATGCCGGAGGCCACCGCGACCGCGGCGCGGCCGCCTTCCAGCGCCGCGACGCGCTCCTCCAGCGCCGCCACCGTCGGGTTGGACAGCCGCGAATAGACGTTGCCGAAGGTCTGCAGGTTGAACAGGCTGGCGGCGTGGTCGGCGCTGTCGAAGACGAAGCTGGTGGTCTGGTAGATCGGTAGCGCACGCGCGCCGGTCGCGGCGTCGGGGATCTGGCCGGCGTGGATGGCCAGCGTCTCGGGGTGGAAGCGGCGGTCGGCCATGGCAGGCGCCCTAAACCGGCCGCCGCGCCGAGACCACGCGCGTATTGACGCCGGTCCAGTGCAGGCCGCCGAACAGCCGGCCATGCTCGATCTTCGTGCAGCGGTCCATCACGCTGTCCAGCCCGGCGGCGCGCACCAGTGCATCGGCTTCGGCATTGGCCACGCCGATCTGCTGCCACAGGCATTTCGCGCCGATGCGCATCGCCGCCTCGGCGATGGGCAGCACGTCCTCGCTGCGGCGGAAGACGTCGACCATGTCCACCGGTTCGCCGATCTCGTCCAGGCTCGCGAAGACCTTCTCGCCGAGGATGGTGCCGCCGGCGTAGCGCGGGTTGACCGGGATCACGCGGTAGCCATGGTCCTGCAGATACTTCGCGACGAAGTAGCTCGGCCGGTGCCACTGGTCCGACAGCCCGACCACCGCCACGGTGCGGCAGTCCTTCAGGATGCGGCGCAGGGTGGGGATATCGTCGGCGGCAGCATTCATCCGCGCATACTAGCGGCATGGAACCGAGCACCAGCCATGTCTTCCACCGCCACCTGCGCCAGACCTACCCGGTCGCGGTCGCCGGCGACGGGCCCTACCTGATAGCCCGCGACGGCCGCCGTTACCTCGACGGCAGCGGCGGCGCCGCGGTGTCCTGCCTGGGCCATGGCCATCCGGCCATCGTCGCCGCGGTGCGCGAGCAGGTCGCGAAGCTGGAATACGCCCACACTTCGTTCATGACCAGCGAGCCGGCCGAGGCGCTGGCCGACGACCTGGTGGCGCATGCGCCGGCCGGGCTGACGCATGTCTATTTCGTCAGCGGCGGCAGCGAGGGCGTGGAGGCGGCGCTGAAGATGGCCGTGCAGTACCACGCCGAGCGCGGCCGGCCGCAGAAGAACCGCATCGTCGCGCGCTGGCAGAGCTACCACGGCAATACGCTGGGCGCGCTGTCGGCCGGCGGCAACCGCTGGCGGCGGGCGCAGTTCTCGTCGCTGCTGCTGGACATCTCGCACATCGGCGAATGCTACGAATACCGCGGCCGCCGCGAAGGCGAGAGCGTGCAGGCCTACGGCCAGCGCGTGGCCGACGAACTTGAAGCGGAGATCCAGCGCCTGGGTGCGGACAGCGTGGCCGCCTTCATCGCCGAGCCGGTGGTCGGTGCGACGATGGGCGCGGTGCCCGCGGTGCCGGGCTACCTGAAGCGCATCCGCGAGATCTGCGACCGCCACGACGTGTTGCTGATCCTGGACGAGGTGATGTGCGGCATGGGCCGCACCGGCACGCTGCACGCCTGCGAGCAGGACGGCGTGGCGCCGGACCTCGAGATCGTCGCCAAGGGCCTGGGCGCCGGCTACCAGCCGATCGGCGCGGTGCTGGTGCACGGCCGCGTCGTCGACGCCATCCGCGCCGGCAGCGGCTTCTTCCAGCATGGCCACACCTACCTGGGCCACCCGGTGGCCTGCGCGGCGGCGCTGGCGGTGCAGCGCGAGATCCGCCCGCTGCTGCCGCAGGTGCGCGCGCAGGGCGAACGCCTGCAGGCGTTGCTGCAGCAGCGCCTGGGCAGCCACCCGAACGTCGGCGACCTGCGCGGGCGCGGGCTGTTCCGCGGCATCGAGCTGGTGGCCGACCGCGCCACCAAGGCCCCGCTGCCGCCGGCGCGCCAGACCCATGCCCGCATCAAGGCCGCGGCCATGGCGCGCGGCCTGCTCTGCTACCCTGCGGGCGGCACGCTGGACGGCGCACAGGGCGACCACGTATTGCTCGCCCCGCCGTTCACCGCCACGATGTCCCACCTGGAAGAGCTGGTCGACAAGCTCGGCGCCGCCATCGACGACGTGCTGCCGCGCGGCTGAAGCTGTCCGGCCCCGGCTCACCCACCATCCCACCCCGAAGGAGTTCAAGACGTGCGTACCACGCTCACCCTCGCCGCCCTGGCCACCGCGGCCGTCATGGCCACGCCCAGCGCCTTCGCGCAGCAGCGTTTCATCACCATCGGCACCGGCGGCGTCACCGGCGTCTATTACGCCGCCGGCGGCGCGATCTGCCGCCTGATGAACAAGGACCGCGCCAAGCACGGCATCCGCTGCTCGGTCGAGTCGACCGGCGGCTCGGTCTTCAACATCAACACCATCAAGGCCGGCGAGCTGGACTTCGGCGTCACGCAGTCCGACTGGCAGTACCACGCCGTCAACGGCAGCAAGGTCTTCGAGAAGGACGGCAAGCACGCCGACCTGCGCGCGGTGTTCTCGGTGCACCCGGAGCCCTTCACGGTGCTCACGCGCAAGGAAGCCAACATCGGCAAGTTCGAGGACCTCAAGGGCAAGCGCTTCAACGTCGGCAACCCGGGCTCGGGCACGCGCGCCTCGGCCGAGGAACTGCTCAATGCGATGGGCTGGAAGCTCTCGGACTTCTCGCTCGCCGCCGAGCTGAAGGCCGACGAACATGGCGCCGCGCTGTGCGACAACAAGATCGACGGCTTCTTCTACGGCGTCGGCCACCCCAGCGCCAACATCCAGGACCCGATCACGACCTGCGGCGCGAAGCTGGTGCCGCTCGCGGGTCCGGCGGTCGACAAGCTGGTCGCCGGCGCGCCCTTCTACGCCAAGGTCAACATCCCCGGCGGCCTGTATGCCGGCCACCCGAACCCCACGCCCACCTACGGCGTGCTGGCCACCTTCGTGACCAGCGCCAAGGTGCCGGACAACGTGGTCTACGAGCTGACCAAGGCGGTGTTCGAGAATTTCGACGAATTCAAGAAGCTGCACCCGGCCTTCGGCGCGCTGGACCCGAAGGACATGATCAAGAACGGCAACTCCGCGCCGCTGCACCCGGGCGCGGTGCGCTACTACAAGGAAAAGGGCTGGATGTGACCGGCCCGGCCGCGGCCACGGCACGCGCCGCGGCCTGATCGTTCCCCCACAGGCCCCGCACCCCGGGGCCTGTTGCGTTTGCAGACCGCCGGTAGACGAGGAGCGCCGCCCATGTTCGGCAAGAAGAAGAACGCCGCAGAGATCGACGCCAAGGCCCTGGCCGAGGAAAGCGACACCGGCGGCCGCAAGCCCGGCCCGCTGGTCGGCCGGCTGCTGCTGGTGGTCTGCCTGGCCTGGAGCCTGTTCCAGCTGTGGATCGCTTCGCCGCTGCCCTTCGCCTTGGGCTTCGGCGTCTTCAACGACACGCAGTCGCGCGCCGTGCACCTGGCCTTCGCGGTCTTCCTGGCCTACATGGCCTACCCGGCCTTCAGCCGCTCGCCGCGCGACCGCATCCCGGCCACCGACTGGGTCTTCGCGCTGGTCGGCGCCTTCTGCGCGTCCTACCTGTTCTTCTTCTATCGCGAGCTGGCCACGCGGCCGGGGCAACCCAACGACCAGGACCTCGTCGTCGCCGTCGTCGGCGTCGTGCTGCTGCTGGAAGCCACGCGGCGCGCGCTCGGCCTGCCGATGGTCATCGTGGCCGTCGTCTTCCTCGTCTATACGTTCGGCGGGCCCTACATGCCCGACCTGATCGCGCACAAGGGCGCGTCGCTCAGCCGCGTCGCGTCGCACCAGTGGCTGACCACCGAGGGCGTCTTCGGCGTCGCGCTCGGCGTGTCCAGCGGCTTCATCTTCCTGTTCGTGCTCTTCGGCAGCCTGCTCGACCGCGCCGGCGCCGGCAACTATTTCATCAAGAGCGCATTCGCGCTGCTGGGCCACATGCGCGGCGGGCCGGCCAAGGCGGCGGTCGTGTCGTCGGCGGCCACCGGCATCATCAGCGGCAGTTCGATCGCCAACGTGGTGACCACCGGCACCTTCACGATCCCGCTGATGAAGCGCGTGGGCTACCGCGGCGACCAGGCCGGCGCGGTGGAGGTCTCCAGCTCGGTCAACGGCCAGATCATGCCGCCGGTGATGGGCGCGGCCGCCTTCCTGATGGTCGAGTACGTGGGTATCCCGTACATCGAGGTCATGAAGCACGCCTTCCTGCCCGCGATCATCAGCTACATCGCGCTCTTCTACATCGTCCACCTCGAAGCGCTGAAGGCCGGGCTGCAGGGCCTGCCGCGGCGCGGCAATGCCACCGCCACGCAGCGGCTGCTGGCCTTCGCGATGAACGTCGCCGGGCTGCTGGTGCTGGCCGGCGCCGTCTACTACGGCATCGGCTGGATCAAGGCGGCGCTGCCGTCGGCCGCGATCTGGATCGTCGGCGTCGGTGTGGTCGCCGCCTACGTGACGCTGATGTGGATCGGCTCGCGCCAGCCGGCGCTGACGCTGGACGACCCGAATGCGCCGGTCTTCGAATTGCCCGAGACCAAACCGACGCTGCTGGCCGGGCTGCACTACCTGCTGTCGGTGGTGGTGCTGATCTGGTGCCTGATGGTCGAGCAGATGAGCCCGGCGCTGTCGGCCTTCTGGGCCACGATGTTCATGGTCTTCGTGATGCTGACGCAGCGCCCGCTGATGGCGCTGCTGCGCGGCGACGGCAGCCCGCTCGGCGCGGCGGCGATGACCGGCCTGCGCGACCTCGTCGCCGGCCTGGAAGCCGGCGCACGCAACATGATCGGCATCGGTGTCGCCACCGCCGCGGCCGGCATCATCGTCGGCACCGTCTCGCTAACCGGCATCGGCCTCGTGATGACCGAGGTGGTGGAACTGCTGTCCGGCGGCAACCTGATGCTGATGCTGGTGCTGGTGGCCGTCATCAGCCTGGTGCTGGGCATGGGGCTGCCGACCACCGCCAACTACATCGTCGTCTCGACGCTGATGGCGCCCGTGGTGGTCGAGCTGGGCGCGCAGAGCGGCCTGCTGGTGCCGCTGATCGCGGTGCACCTGTTCGTCTTCTACTTCGGGCTGATGGCCGACGTGACGCCGCCGGTGGGCCTGGCCAGCTTCGCCGCCGCAGCGATCGCGCGCAGCGACCCGATCAAGACCGGCGTCACCGCGTTCTACTACTCGATGCGCACGGCGATCCTGCCCTTCCTGTTCATCTTCAACACGCAGCTGCTGATGATCGGGCTCACGGGCCCGCTGCACCTGGCGATGACGATAGCCAGCGCCGTGGTCGCGATGCTGGTCTTCGCGGCCGCGACGCAGGGTTACTTCCTGGTGCGCACACGCTGGTGGGAGACGATCGCGCTGCTGCTCGTCACCTTCACGCTGTTCCGCCCCGGCTTCTGGTGGGACATGGTCTTCCCACCCTACGAGGAGGCCCCGCCGTCGCAGCTGATGACGCTGGTCGAGCAGGCCAAGCCGGGCGAGCGCAAGCGCATCTGGGTCGAGGGCCTCAACCTCGACGGCAAGGAAGTCCGCAAGGGCGTGCTGCTGCCGCTGGGCGACGCCGGGCCGGCGCGCGAGCGGCTGCGCCGCATCGGCGTGACCATCGTGCCGCTGGGCGACCAGATGCAGATCGCGCAGGTGCAGTTCGGCTCGCAGGCCGAGAAGCTGGGCCTGGAACAGGGCTTCAACGTCACCGGCATCGAGCTGCCGGCCGACCGCCCGGCCAAGGAGTGGATGTTCCTGCCGGCGCTGGCGCTGCTGGCGCTGGTGATCGTGCTGCAGCGCGGGCGGCTGCGGCGCGAGCCGCCCCCCGCGCCGCAGGCGCGGCCGGCCTGAGCTTCGCCGCAGGCGCGGACCGCCTGATCCCCGCCGCAGGCGCGGCCGGCCTGACCGCGCGCAGGCCCGCCGCCCGTTATTCGGCCGGCGGCGTCAGCAGCGGCATCGCCCCGTCGTCGCCGCCCAGCAGCCCGGCGGCGCTGTAGACGCCGAGCTTGGCACGCGTGTCCTGGATGTCCAGGTTGCGCATCGTCAGCTGGCCGATGCGGTCGGCGGGCGAGAAGGCGCCTTCCACTTTCTCCATCGACAGCCGCTCCGGCGCGTAGGTCAGGTTGGGGCTCTGCGTGTCGA
Source organism: Rubrivivax sp. (assembly GCA_019635315.1). GTDB lineage: Bacteria > Pseudomonadota > Gammaproteobacteria > Burkholderiales > Burkholderiaceae_C > Rubrivivax. The sequence continues at coordinate 39,006 of JAHBZT010000009.1, read as the reverse complement.
GGATGCTGTAGTCGTTGCCGCGGCGCAGCTCCAGCCACACCTCGCCGGTGATCGCGCGCGCCACCCAGCGCTGCGCCGTCTCGCGCAGCATCAGGCACTGCGGGTCGAACCAGCGGCCCTGGTAGAGCAGCCGGCCGAGCTTGCGGCCGTTGACGCGGTACTGCTCGATCGTGTCCTCGTTGTGGATGCCGGTGACCAGGCGCTCGTAGGCGATGTGCAGCAGCGCCATGCCCGGGGCCTCGTAGATGCCGCGGCTTTTGGCCTCGATGATGCGGTTCTCGATCTGGTCGCACATGCCCAGGCCGTGGCGGCCGCCGACGCGGTTGGCCTCCTCGAACAGCTCCACCGCGCTGGCAAAGCTGCGGCCGTTGATCGCCACCGGCACGCCTTCCTCGAAGCGCACGCTGACCGTCTCCGCCTTCACCGGCACGTCCTCGCGCCAGAAGGCGACGCCCATGATCGGGTTGACGATGGCGATGCCCTTGTCCAGGAACTCCAGGTCCTTGGCCTCGTGCGTGGCGCCCAGCATGTTGCTGTCGGTGCTGTAGGCCTTCTCGACGCTCATCTTGTAGTCGAAGCCGTGCGCGACGAGGTATTCGCTCATCTCCTTGCGGCCGCCGAGCTCGTCGATGAAGGTCTGGTCCAGCCAGGGCTTGTAGATCTTCAGCTGCGGGTTGGCCAGCAGCCCGTAGCGGTAGAAGCGCTCGATGTCGTTGCCCTTGTAGGTGCTGCCGTCGCCCCAGATGTGGACCTGGTCCTCCTTCATCGCCACCACCAGCATGGTGCCGGTGACGGCGCGCCCCAGCGGCGTGGTGTTGAAGTAGGTCGCGCCACCGGTGCTGATGTGGAAGGCGCTGCACTGGATAGCGGCGATGCCCTCGGCCACCAGCTGCGCGCGGCAGTCCACCAGGCGCGCGGTCTCGGCGCCGTAGGCCAGCGCCTTCTTCGGGATCGCGTCGTAGTCGCTCTCGTCGGGCTGGCCGAGGTTGGCGGTGTAGGCGCAGGGGATGGCGCCCTTGGCGCGCATCCAGTGCACCGCGGCGCTGGTGTCCAGGCCGCCGCTGAAGGCGATGCCGACACGCTGGCCGGCGGGCAGGGTTTGCAGGATGGTGGCTGACATGGGTCTTCTCGGGCCGGGAGCGGAACGGGCGATTGTCGCAAGACCGCGCGCCGCGCATCCCGCGCCGCGTTGATCCTGGGCAATGCCCCCAGGCAGCCGAAGCGGGAGGATGGACCCGGCGGTACGGGTGCCGAGACGATGGACACCGCGACCGCCAGGCACAGGAGGCCACGATGGAGACGACCTGGATCGTGCTGGCCAATGCCGCACGGGCACGCATCTTCGAGTCGGTGGACGGGCGCGCGCCCACCGAGGTGCGCACGCTGGTGCACCCGGGCAGCCGGCTCAAGGCCGGTGAGCTGGCCGAGCACCATGCCGGCCATGCCGAACGCCATGTCGGCGTCGCCGGCCACGGCAGCCCGGCCTATCCGCCGAGCAGCGATCCACGCGACAAGGAGCACCAGGCCTTCGGGCGCGAGCTGGCGCAGGTGCTGCACGCCGCGGTGGCCGGCGCGCAGGTGCGGCGGCTGGTGCTGTCGGCCTCCAGCGACTTCCTGGGCGTGCTGCGCGGCAGCCTGGACGCGGCCACCACGCGTGCGGTGACCGCCAGCCACGCGGCCGACCTGACGGAGCTGCCGGCTCTGGAGCTGCAGCAGCGTCTGGCGGCGCTGCTCGCTGAGGCCGCGCCCCGCGGTCGTCCCGCGGCTTGACCTGGCTCAGCGCGCGCGGCCGGCCGCCGGCGCACAGTGACGATCAGGCAGCAGCCACCCGGCACGGAGAAGAGGTCCCCATGAACGAGAGTCGCAAGCCCGCGCGCGGCGCGGGTCACGCCGCGGCCGCCGGCGATGCGCCGGACCTGGCCGAGGTGCTGCACGAGCCGATCACGCTGCGGCCCGACGGGTACCACTGGCAGTCGGCCGACGGGCGCCAGGAGTTCGGCCCCTTCGCGTCCTACGAGGACGCCTGGGCCGACATGCACGCCGCCGACGCGGATGCACCGGAGCCCGGCGAGACGGTGCAGGAGGCGGAGAGCGAGATCGGGGTCGCCGACTGGATCGACCCCGAGACCGGCGAACCGGCCGAAGGCCTGGCGCCGCCGCGGCTGGATCAGGACTGAGAGGCTGAGAGGCCATCCCATGCACCCGCGTAAGCCCCCAGAACAGCCCCAATCCAGGCGCGAAACGAGGTCGGGTCCGGGACCCGGCGAGGCTTCGCAACGCCGAGTGGGGCTGTTCTGGGGGCTTACCCGGAGGGCCGGGGCACCCAAGGCCCCTGCGCGTCGTTGCGTCGCTTGCCCGCACGTCGGTGCGGGCGGCGCGCCGCGCCTGGCTCAGGGGCCTTGGCCGCCCCGGCGCGGGCGCATGGGATGGCCTCTCAGCCTCTGAGCCGGTCGCGATGGCGCTGCGCGCGGCATGCGGCTGTCGGGAGGGCGGGCGATGAAGCTGCCGGTGCAGGTGGTCTTCCGCGACATGGCGCCGCTGCCGTCGCTGGAGGGCGAGCTCCGCGAGCGCGCAGCGCGGCTGGACCGCTTCGCGCCCGACCTGACGAGCTGCCAGATCGTCGTGGAGGCCAGCGGCGGCCGCCACCGCCAGGGCCACCGCTACACGGTCCGCATCGACCTGCGGCTGATCGGCGCCGAGATCGTCGCCGGCGAACACCAGGCCGACGAGGACATCGGCCGCGCCGTGCACGGCGCCTTCGACGCCGCGACGCGGCAGCTGGAGGACCTGGTGCGCCGCCGCCGCGGCCAGGTCAAGCTGCATGCGCCGCGCGGCGAGGGGGCGCCACCCTGAAGCCTGCGCCGCCACGCGCCGGCAGGCGGCGCGTGCCGGGTCAGAGCAGGCCCTGCGCGCGCGCCTCGAAGACCGCCTCGGTCTTGCTGTGCACGTCGAGCTTGGCGTAGATCGCGCGCACATGGGTGCGCACCGTCGACAGCGAGACTTCCAGGCGGCGGGCGATCTCGCGGAAGCTGAAGCCGCGCGCCACCAGCGCCAGCACCTCGGCTTCCTTGGGCGTCAGCAGGCGGGCGTCGGCCCGCGGGCTGCGGTGGTCGCGCCGCGCGCGCGGTGCCGCCGCGGCGGCTGGCGCCCACCCAGCGCCCGCGCCCGCGGCGCATCCCCTCGAGGCCGCGCCCGTGGCCGGGGCGCAGGCCGACCAGCAGCACGTCGACCGCATTCGACGCCAGCCGCTCCAGCGCCTCGGCGACCGACGCCCCGACCCAGGACAGCTGCACGCCGCTGCCCGTGTGCAGGGCCTGCGCCAGTCGCTGCAGGGTCCCCGGTTCGTCCTCGAGCAAGGCCACTCTCAGCGCGACGGGGGAGGACGACATCCTGCGGACTCGGCGGGTACTGCGACGCCGGGATTGTCCCCAGCACTTACCGTACCCCGTTAGGGACTTCCCCTGTCCACCGATGGCGGTGGCCCCCGTGAATCCGGGGGCGGCCCGCGCCCGGCCCGGCGCGCCGCCGACCGCACCCGCGCGGGCCCACGGCAACCGCCGCAATCTGGGGATGGCCGCGCCGTCGTGGCGCGACGACGATGTGCACCATGAAACCACCGCATGTCCTCGTCGTCGGCGCCACCGGTGCGCTGGGCCGCCCGGTCGTTCGCCTGCTGCGCGAGCGCGGCGTGCCGGTGCGTGCACTCAGCCGCCACCCGGCGCAGGCCGCCGACCTGGCGGCGCTGGGGGCCGAGGTCGTCGCCGGCGACCTGACCGACCCAGCCTCGCTGCAGCGCGCCTGCGCGGGCGTGCAGCGCGTGCTGGCCTCGGCGCACGGGCTGCTCGGTCGCGGCCGCTGGCGCTCGGAGGCGGTCGACGACGCCGGCCACCGCGCGCTGTTCGCCGCCGCGAAGGCGGCGGGCGTCGAGCGCCTGGTCTACACCTCGGCCCATGGCGCCGCGCCCGACCACCCGATCGACTTCTTCCGCACCAAGCATGCGGTGGAGCAGGCGCTGGCGGCCAGCGGGCTGCCGCATGTCGTCCTGCGCCCGACCGCCTTCATGGAACAGCATGTGCACCTGTTCAACGGCAAGGGCCTGCTCGAGAAGGGCAAGGCGCAGCTGATCGGCCCCGGCAGCAAGCCGCGCAATTTCGTCGCGGCGGGCGACGTCGCGCAGCTGGCCGTGCGCGCGCTGCTGGAGGACCCGCCGCCGTTCAAGGTGCTGTCCATCGGCGGCCACGGCCACCACAGCAACACGCAGGTGGCCGAGCTGTATGCGCGCGAGGCGGGCATCCCGGCGCGCATCGGCCGCCTGCCCGCGGGCGTGGCCCGCACCATTGCCGCGCTCGCGGCGCCGCTGCACCCGGGCATGGCGCGCGTGCTGCGGCTGTCGGCGCTGCCCGACGACGCCTACAGCGAACGCTTCGACGGCGCCGCGGCGCTGGAGCGCGATCACGGCATCCGGCTCACGCGCATCGAGCAGTTCGTGCGCGAACGCGTGGCCGAATCGCGCGGCCGCGGCTGAGCCGCTGGCGCGCCGCTCAGGCCGCCTGCTGCTGCGCCGCCTGCGCGGCGATGACCTCGCTGCGCACCTGCTCGGTCAGCTCGGCCTTCAGTTCGCTGAAGGCCGGTGTCGTCTTCATCGCATAGTGGCGCGGGTGCGGCAGCTCGACCGTCCGGTCGAGCTTGATGCGCCCCGGCCGCGCGCTCATCACGACCACCCGGCTGCCCATGAAGACCGCCTCGTCGATGTCGTGCGTGACGAAGAGCACCGTCTTGCGCTCGGCCTCCCAGATGCCCAGCAGCAGCTCCTGCATCAGCTCGCGCGTCTGGTGGTCCAGCGCGCCGAAGGGCTCGTCCATCAGCAGCATGCGCGGGCCGTTGGCCAGCGCGCGCGCGAGCGCGGTGCGCTGTTGCATGCCCCCCGAGAGCTGCTTGGGAAAGTGGCGCTCGAAGCCGCGCAGGCCGACCTTGGTGATGAAGTCCTGCGCCACCTCCAGCTGCTGCGCACGCGGCAGCCCACGCTCGCGCAGACCGAAGCACACGTTGTCCAGCACCGTCAGCCAGGGAAACAGCGTGTAGCTCTGGAAGACCATGCCGCGATCGGCCCCGGGGCCGTCGATGCGCGCGCCGTCCAGCCGCACCTCGCCGGCGGTCGGGTGGTCCAGACCGGCGACGATGCGCAGCAGCGTGCTCTTGCCGCAGCCGCTGGGCCCCAGGATCGTGATGAAGTCGTTCTCGGCCACCGTCAGGTCGGTGGCCTGCAGCGCCAGCGTGCTGCCGGCGCCGCTGCCGAAGCGTCGCTCGACGCCGCGCACGTGCAGGATGTCGGCCATGTCCTTGGCTCCTCAGCGCCCCAGCTGCGCCCAGGGGAACAGGCGGCGGTTGACCCACTTGAAGGCGAAGTCGCTGACCAGCCCGATGAGGCCGATCACGATGATGCCGAAGATGATCTGGTCGGTGGCCAGCAGCGCCTGGCTGTCGGTGATCATGTGGCCGATGCCGGAACTGGCGCCGATCAGCTCGGCGACGATGACGTAGGTCCAGGCCCAGCCCAGCACCATGCGCAGCGTCTCGGCGATCTCCGGCGCCGCGCCCGGGATCAGCACGCGGCGGATCAGCCCGGCATCCTTGACACCCAGCGTGTAGGCGGCCTCGACCAGGTCGCGTCGCGTATTGCCCACCGTCACCGCGATCATCAGCACGAGCTGGAAGAAGCTGCCGATGAAGATGACGGCCAGCTTCTGCGCCTCGCCGATGCCGGCCCACAGGATCAGCAGCGGGATGAAGGCGGAAGCCGGCAGGTAGCGCGCGAAGCTGACGAAGGGCTCGAAGAAGGCCTCGATGGGCTTGTAGGCGCCCATCGCCACGCCCAGCGGCAGCGCGATCGCGGCCGCGATGACGAAGCCGCCGACCACGCGCCAGACCGTCATGGCGATGTCGTGCGCGAAGCCATGCTCGGCCAGCAGCGTCCAGCCGCTGGCCAGCATCTTCAGCGGGTCGGCCAGGAAGATCGGGTTGACGAAGCCGCCCAGGGTGGCCGCCGCCCAGACGGCCACGAACAGCACGAAGAAGGACACGCCGAGCACGATGCGCGTGCCCGGCGCGACCGGAACCAGCGGCCTCATCGAGGCCGCACCTGCTGGATGACCGACATGCCGCCCGCCCGGCTACTTGATGAACGAGGTGTCGGCCAGCTTCGACAGGTCCGGGATCTGGCGGATGATGCCCGCGGCCAGCAGCAGCTCGGCTGCCTCCTTGCTGAACTGCGCATGCTCGCCGGCGAAGAACTTCTGGTTCGCGGCGCGGTCCTGCCAGCGCAGGTAGGCCTGGCTCTTCTCGAACTGCTCGGCGCTCTGCTTGACGTCCGCGCCCATGATCGTGAAGGCCTTCTGCGGCTCGGCCTTGATCATCGCGACGGCGTCGAAATAGCCGTCGGCCAGCGCCTTCGCGGCCTTGGGGTTGTCGGCCAGGAACTTGGGCGTGCAGCCGAAGGTGTCCATCACCATCGGGTAGTCCAGCGTGGTGGCGATGATCCTGCCGGCCTCGGGCTTGGCGCGCACCGCGCCGAGGTAGGGCTCGTAGGTCATCGCGGCGTCCAGGTTGGCGGTGCCGGCGATCATCGCGTTGGCGGCCGCCTGCGGCTCCAGGTTGACGACATTGACGTCCTTGATGGTCAGGCCGTTCTTGGCCAGGAACCAGGCCAGCGTGAAGTACGGCGCCGTGCCCGGCGCGCTGGCGGCCACGGTCTTGCCCTTCAGGTCCTTGATGCTGTTGATGCCCGGCTTGACCACCATGCCGTCGGCGCCGTAGCTCTTGTCGAGCTGGAAGATCTGCGTCGTCGCGACGCCGTTGGCATTCCAGACGATCCAGGTCTCGACCGTGGTCGCCGCGCACTGGATGTCGCCGCTGGCGATCGCCAGGTGGCGGTCCTTCTGCGGGATCTTCTTGATCGTCACGTCCAGGCCGTGCTTCTTGAACAGCCCGGCTTCCTTGGCCAGCGTCAGCGGCGCGAAGCCGGTCCAGCCGGAGATGCCGATGGCGACCTTGGTCTCCTGCGCCCAGGCGACGCCGGCAAGACAGCACGATAGGATGGAGATCGACACGAGGCGCTTCATGGCTGCAGTCCTTGGTGGGGGTTGGGTGGAGGGAACTTCACAACGAACGCGGCGGGCCGGCCAGACGGGCAATCCCGCAGGCCGGTGCGCCCGGGTCTTCGCGGCCGCGCTGCTGGCCACGGCGGCCGTGGCGGCCGGCGCCGCGCCGCTGCCGCGCGACCCGCTGGAGCAGCGCTGCTGGCTGGAGCACACGCGCGAACGCACGCGCGTCAACCTGCGCGAGCCGACCGCCGTGGAATTCGCGAACCTGCGCGACGGCTGGCAGCTGCGCTCGCCCTTCGCGGTCGACTTCGCGATCCGCGGCATGGGCGTCGCGCCTGCCGGCCTGCGGCTGGACGGCACCGGGCACCATCACATCCTGGTCAACCGTGCGCTGCCGCTCAACATCGGTGCGCAGCTGCCCTTCGACGACTCGCACCGTCATTTCGGCAAGGGGCAGACCGGCACGCTGCTGGACCTGCCCGCCGGCCGGCACCGGCTGCGGCTGCTGTTCGCCGACCACGAGCACCGCCCGTACTTCGTCTACAGCCGCGAGATCGTGGTCGAGGTGCGCGGTTCGCGCAGCGCCGCCGAGCGCCCGCGCATCGATCCCGCCCGCTTCGACGCGACCTGCGCCGCCTGGTACCAGGACGAGATCTCCGCGCCGCCACCGCCCGACGAACCGCTGCGCTTCCTGAACGTGCGTGCCGGCGAACCGCTGACCAGCCCGTTCAACCTGCGGCTGGGCGTGGACGGCTACGGCGTCTGCGCCAGCCCGGCGCCGGACGGCAAGCCGCCGGAGAAGACCGGCCGCTTCGTCGTCGACGTGCTCGACACCGAGGGCCGCCGCGTGCAGGGCTTCGACCTCGTGAGCTGCGCCACCCAGGTCAACGTCTTCGTGCCGGCCGGCGACTACCGGCTGCGCCTGCGCTTCGTCGGCGAACGCAATGCCGACCTGCTGCCGGCGCACGAACTGCCGGTGCGCGTGGTGCGCCAGGAATCGATCTGAAGGCGGCATCGGGCGAAGCGGGGCGGCGGGCGAGGCGGGGGACTGGCGGGGCGGGCCGTGCTGCCGCGCCTCAGGCCGGCGTCCACAGCGCCGGCAGACCGGGCAGCTGACGCAGGATGCGTGCCAGTTCGCCGCCCTGGACCAGCGCCGCGGCGGCGTCGATGTCGGGCGCGACGAGGCGGTCCTGCATCATCGCCGGGCAGCGCGAGCGCAGCAGCGCATGCGCCTGCTCCAGCGCCAGCGAGCTGGCCAGCGGGCGCAGGAACTCGATGCCCTGCGCCGCGGCCAGCCACTCGATGGCCAGGATATGCGCCACGTTGGCGATCATCGGCTGCAGCCGCCGCGCCGCGAAGGTGGCCATGCTGACATGGTCCTCCTGGTTGGCGCTGGTCGGCAGGCTGTCGACGCTGGCCGGGTGGGCGTAGGTCTTGTTCTCGCTGGCCAGCGCCGCGGCCGTCACGTGCGCGATCATGAAGCCGCTGTTGAGACCGGCATTCGCGGTCAGGAAGGGCGGCAGCCGCGAGACGTTGCTGTCGATCAGCATCGCGATGCGGCGCTCGGCGATGGCGCCGACCTCGGCGATGGCGCAGGCCATCGCATCGGCGGCCAGCGCCACCGGCTCGGCGTGGAAGTTGCCGCCGCTGATCATGCAGCCCCCACGCTCCCTGCGGTCGCTGCCCCCCGAGTGGGCTGGCACCCGACCGGGGGACCCGGATCCGGCGCCGTGGCTCGCGTCGGATCCCGTGTGCTCGTCGGCGAAGACCAAGGGGTTGTCGGTGACGGCATTCGCCTCGCGCAGCAGCACCAGCGCGGCATGGCGCAGCTGGTCCAGGCAGGCGCCGACGACCTGCGGCTGGCAGCGCAGGCAGTAGGGATCCTGCACGCGGTCGTCGCCGTCGCGATGGCTGGCGCGGATCTCGCTGCCGGCCAGCAGCTGCCGGTAGTACTGCGCCACGTCGATCTGCCCCGGCTGCCCGCGCAGCGCATGGATGCGCGGGTCGAAGGGGCCGTCGCTGCCGCGCGCCGCGTCCACCGTCAGCGCGCCGATGACGAGCGCACTCTCCAGCACCGGCTCGAAGCTGAACAGCGCGTGCAGCGCCAGCGCGGTGCTGGTCTGCGTGCCGTTGATCAGCGCCAGCCCTTCCTTGGCCGCCAGCACCAGCGGCGCGATGCCGTGCGCACGCAGCGCGTCGGCGGCCGGCACCCGGCGGCCGTCCTCGGCCAGCATCTCGCCCTCGCCCATCAGCGCCAGCGTCATGTGGGCCAGCGGCGCCAGGTCGCCGGAGGCGCCGACGCTGCCCTGGCTGGGCACGCGCGGCACCAAGCCGGCGTTGTGCACCGCCAGCAGCGTGTCGATGACGACCGGGCGCACGCCCGAATGCCCGCGCGCCAGGCTGGCCGCCTTCAGCGCCAGCATCAGCCGCACCACCGGCGCCGCCAGCGGCTCGCCGACGCCCACGCAGTGGCTGCGGATCAGATTGAGCTGCAGCGTCGCCAGGTCGGCCGCGCCGATGCGCGTGGACGCCAGCTTGCCGAAGCCGGTATTGACGCCGTAGACCGGCGCGTCACCGGCCGCCGCACGCTGCACCAGCGCGGCGCTGGCCTCGATGGCCGGCAGCGCCTGCGGGTCGATGACGAGCGAAAGCGGTTCTGCCGCTTCGCTCGCCCCCCTCGGGGGGCGGGCTGGGCGCAGCCCGGCCCCGGGGGCACGCGCCAGCGGCTGCCCGCCGGCATGCAGCGCCTGCAGCTCCTCCAGCGTCAGCTGGCCGGGACGCAGCAGCATCAGCGCCCCGCCCCGCTCGTCAGCATCGGCAGGTCCAGCCCCTGTTCCTGGGCACAGGCCACCGCCTCGGCGTAGCCCGCGTCGGCATGGCGCATCACGCCGGTGCCGGGGTCGTTCCACAGCACGCGTTCGATGCGCTTCGCCGCGGCATCCGTGCCGTCGCAGACGATCACCACGCCGGCATGCTGGCTGTAGCCCATGCCGACGCCGCCGCCATGGTGCAGGCTGACCCAGGTGGCGCCGCCGGCGGTATTGAGCAGCGCATTGAGCAGCGGCCAGTCGCTGACGGCGTCGCTGCCGTCGCGCATGGCCTCGGTCTCGCGGTTGGGGCTGGCGACGCTGCCGCTGTCCAGGTGGTCGCGGCCGATGACGATGGGCGCCTTCAGTTCGCCGCTTCGCACCATCTCGTTGAAGGCCAGGCCGGCGCGGTGGCGCTCGCCCAGGCCGATCCAGCAGATGCGCGCCGGCAGGCCCTGGAAGGCGATGCGCTCGCCGGCCATGTCCAGCCAGCGGTGCAGGTGGGCGTCCTCGGGAAACAGCGCCTTCATCTTGGCGTCGGTCTTGCGGATGTCCTCCGGGTCGCCCGAGAGCGCGACCCAGCGGAACGGTCCCTTGCCGCGGCAGAACAGCGGGCGGATGTAGGCCGGCACGAAGCCCGGGAAGTCGAACGCCTTCTTGACGCCGGCGTCCAGCGCCACCTGGCGGATGTTGTTGCCGTAGTCCACCGTGGGCACGCCCATGGCCTGGAAGTCCAGCATGGCCTGCACGTGGACCGCGCAGCCGGCGGCGGCGGCGTCGCGCAGGCGGGCATGCTGGCTTTCGTCGGCCTGCGCCGCCTGCCACTGCGCCACGCTCCAGCCCGGCGGCAGGTAGCCGTGCACCAGGTCGTGGGCACTGGTCTGGTCGGTCACGAGGTCCGGTTTCACGCCGCGGCGCACCAGCTCGGGCAGGATCTCGGCCGCGTTGCCCAGCAGGCCGACCGAGACGGCCCGCTTCTCGGCGGTGTATTTCGCGATGCGCGCCAGCGCGTCGTCCAGGTCCGCGGCCTGCTCGTCCAGGTAGCGGCTCTTGAGGCGGAAGTCGATGCGGCTCTGCTGGCACTCGACGACCAGGCACGAAGCGCCGGCAAACACCGCCGCCAGCGGCTGCGCGCCGCCCATGCCGCCGAGGCCGGCGGTCAGGATCCAGCGGCCGGACAGGTCGCCCCCATAGTGCTGGCGACCGGCCTCGACGAAGGTCTCGTAGGTGCCCTGCACGATGCCCTGGCTGCCGATGTAGATCCAGCTGCCGGCGGTCATCTGCCCGTACATCATCAGGCCCTTGCGGTCCAGCTCGTGGAAATGCTCCCAGCTGCTCCACTTGGGCACCAGGTTGCTGTTGGCGATCAGCACGCGTGGTGCGTCCTCGTGCGTGCGGAAGACGCCCACCGGCTTGCCGCTCTGCACGAGCAGGCTCTCGTCGGGCTTCAGGCGCTTCAGGCTGGCCAGGATGGCCTCGAAGCAGTCCCAGTTGCGCGCCGCCTTGCCGATGCCGCCGTAGACGACGAGCGCGTCCGGGTTCTCGGCGACCTCGGGATCCAGGTTGTTCTGGATCATCCGGTAGGCGGCCTCGATCAGCCAGTTGGCGCAGCTGATCTGGCTGCCGCGCGGCGCACGCACGGGGCGCGGCTGGGCGGTGCGGTGGATGGTCGACAGGTCGGTCATGGCGGGCCGCTCCTCTGGCAAGGGGTGGGGTCGGGCGTCGGATCAGGGTTGAACTCTACTTGTCTAGACAAGTCTAGGCAAGTACGATCCGACTCATGGTTTCCCCTGAGACCGCGGCCGTGGCAGCTTCCGCCCCGCCCTTCGCCCGCGTCAAGCAGTTCCTGAAGGACGGCCTGGCCGAGGGCCGCTGGGCGCCGGGGGCGCTGATGCCCTCCGAGGCCGAGCTGGTGGCGATGTTCGGCGTCAGCCGCATGACGGTCAACCGCGCGCTGCGCGAACTGCAGGCGGAAGGGCTGGTCGTGCGCACGCAGGGCGTGGGCACCTTCGCGGCGCCGCTGCACAAGGTGTCGAGCACGCTGACGATCCGTGACCTGCACGAGGAGGTGCAGGAACGCGGCCACCGCCACGAAGCCGTCGTGCACCTGCAGCGCCGCGAGGCCGCGCCGCCGGCGCTGGCCGCGCAGCTCGGCGTGGCCGCGGGCAGCGAGGTCTTCCACACGCTGATCGTGCACTTCGAGAACGGCGTGCCGCTGCAGTGCGAGGACCGCTACGTCAACCCGGCCTGCGCCCCCGGCTACCTGGGCCACGACTTCACCCGCACCACGCCGACGCAGGTGCTGTTCGAGAGCACCGCACTGTGGCGCGCGCAGTATTCGATCGAGGCCGCGCGGCCCACCGCGCAGGAGGCGCGGCTGCTGCAGATCGCGCCCGACGAGCCTTGCCTGGTCGTCGTGCGCCGCACCTTCACGCGCGACGCCGCGATCACCATCGCGCGCCTGGTGCACCCGGGCAGCCGCTACCAGCTGGAAGGGCAGTTCACGCCATGACGATGCACCACGCGCGGCTGTCCCAGGCGGCCGAGCAGCCCTGGCGCAACGGCGGCGGCACGACACGCGTGCTGCTCGCCTGGCCCGGCGACGATCGATGGCGCTTGCGCGTCAGCGTCGCCACCATCGCGGCCGACGGCCCCTTCTCGCCCTTCCCCGGCGTCGAGCGCTGGTTTGCCGTGATCGAAGGCGCCGGCGTGCGTCTGGCCCTGCCCGAGGGCACCGCCGTGCTGCAGCCCGGCGACGCGCCGCGGCGCTTCGACGGCGAGGCGGCCCCCGGCTGCACGCTGATGGACGGTGCGACGCAGGACCTCAACCTGATGGCACGGCGCGATGCCGGCCACGCCGGCATGGCGGCGGCCGCCGTCGGCAGCGAGCTCGGCACCGGCTTCGCGTGGCGCGGCCTGTATGCAGCCGACGCCGCGACGCTGGAGATCGGCGGCCCGGGCGGCCTCGTCGAACCGCTGGCCGCCGGCACGCTGCTGTGGTCCGACGCCGCCGACGACGCCGCCTGGACCCTGCGCCAGGGCCGCCGCGCCTGGTGGCTGTGTCTGGAGCACGCATGAACCCTCCTCGAGCCCCGCGCAGCCTGTGGCGCCACGCGCGCATCGCCAGCTTCGACGGCGACCGGCCCTGGGGCTGGCTGGACGACGGCGCGCTGCTCGTCGAGGGTGACCGCATCGCCTGGGTCGGCCCGGACGCCGCGCTGCCGTCGGAACGGCTCACCGGCGGCGGACCGCTGGACGAGATCGACCTCGGCGGCGCGCTGCTGACGCCGGGCCTGATCGACGCGCACACGCACCTGGTCTACGCCGGCGACCGCGCCGCCGAATTCGAGCAGCGCCTGCAGGGCGCGAGCTACGAGCAGATCGCGCGCGCCGGCGGCGGCATCCGCTCCACCGTCGCGGCGACACGCGCCGCCGACGACGAGGCGCTGTTCACGCTGGCCGCGGCGCGGGCGCGGGCGCTGATGGCCGAGGGCGTGACCACGATCGAGGTCAAGTCCGGCTACGGCCTCAACGAGCGCGACGAGGCCCGCTGCCTGGCCGTCGCGCGGCGCCTGGGCCGCGAGCTGCCGGTGGCGGTGCGCACGACCTCGCTCGGCGCCCATGCCTTGCCACCGGAGTTCGAAGGCCGCGCCGACGACTACATCGCCGAGGTCTGCCGCTGGCTGCCGGGCCAGCAGGCGGCCGGGCTGGTCGACGCGGTCGATGCCTTCTGCGACACGATCGGCTTCACGCCGGCGCAGACCCGGCGCGTCTTCGACGCCGCGCGTGCGCTGGGCCTGCCGGTGAAGCTGCATGCCGAGCAGCTGTCCGACCAGGGTGGCGCGGCGCTGGCCGCCGGCTACCGCGCACTGAGCTGCGACCACCTCGAGCACCTGTCGCCCGCCGGCATCGCCGCGATGCAGGCCGCCGGCACGGTGGCGATGCTGCTGCCCGGCGCCTACTACTTCCTGCGCGACACCACGCTGCCGCCGGTGGCCGCGCTGCGTGCCACCGGCGTGCCGATGGCGCTGGCCAGTGACCACAACCCCGGCTCGTCGCCCTGCCTGAGCCTGCTGCTGATGCTCAACATGGGCTGCACGATCTTCCGCCTGACGCCGGAGGAAGCCTGGCGCGGCGTCACCGTGCATGCCGCGCGCGCGCTGGGGCTGGGCGACCGCGGCCGCATCGCCGCCGGCCTGCGCGCCGACTTCGTGGTCTGGGACGCCGGGCATCCGCGCGAGCTGTGCTACCGCTTCGGCCACAACCCTCTGCGCAGGCGCCTATTTGGCGGCATGCCCGATTGAGGCGATGATGGCCGCCATGGACACGAGGCCCGAACCCCTGGTGGACCACGAGGTCTTCAGGCTGCGCCGCGGCACGGCGCCGCTGCTGATCAGCATGCCGCACGTGGGCACCGAGATCCCGGCCGACCAGCGCGAGCGCTATACGCCGCGCGCGCTGGAGGTCGAGGACACCGACTGGTTCCTCGACCGCCTGTACGGCTTCGCCGCCGAGCTCGGCGCCGGTCTGCTGGTGCCGCGCTTCAGCCGCTACCTGGTGGACCTCAACCGCCCGAGCGAGAACGCGCCGATGTACCCCGGCCGCAACAATACCGAGCTGTGCCCGACGCGGCACTTCAGCGGCGATCCGATCTACCGCGAGGGCCGCGCGCCCGACGAGGCCGAGATCCGCCGCCGCGTCGAACGCTACTGGCAGCCCTACCACGACGCGATCCGCGCCGAGACGACGCGGCTGCGGGAAGCCCATGGCCATGCGGTGCTGTTCGACGCGCACAGCATCAGGAGCGAGCTGCCCTGGCTGTTCGAGGGCACGCTGCCGCAGATGAACCTGGGCACGTCCGAAGGCGCCAGCTGCGACCCGGCGCTGCGAGACCTGCTGCACGGGGTGTTCGCCGGGCAGGACCGCTACGACCATGTCGTCGACGGCCGTTTCAAGGGCGGGCACATCACGCGCTCGTTCGGCCGCCCGGCCGAGGGCGTGCACGCGGTGCAGCTCGAGATGTGCTGGCGCGCCTACATGGACGAGTCGCCGCCGCGCTGGAACGACGAACGCGCCGCCGCGGTGACGCCGCTGCTGCGTGCGCTGGTGCAGGCGATGATCGCCTGGCGGCCGCGGTGAGGGCCCGATGAGCGACCGCACCTCGCTGTGGGCGCCGCAGGCCTGGCTGCCGCACGACGACCGCGCCGGCGGCGGCCGCTGGGCCGAAGCGGTGCTCCTGCGCGTGGATGCCACGGGCCATTGGGCGGAGGTGCGCGAGCGCACCACGCCACCCGATGGCGCGACGCACCTGCCCGGCCCCGTGCTGCCGGGCCTGGTCGACGCGCACAGCCATGCCTTCCAGCGCGCCTTCGCCGGCCTCGCCGAACGCCGGCTGTCGGCGCACGACGACTTCTGGAGCTGGCGCGACCGCATGTATGCGGTCGCGCTGCGCATCACGCCGCCGCAGCTGCGTGCGGTCGCCGCGCAGCTCTATGCCGAGCTGCTGGCCGGCGGCTATACCCAGGTCTGCGAATTCCACTACCTGCACCACGCAGCGGACGGCCGGCCGCACGACGATCCCTTCGCGATGGGCCTGGCGCTCGCCGGCGCTGCGGCCGAGGCCGGCATCGGCCTCACGCTGCTGCCGGTGCTGTACCAGCGCGCCGGCTTCACGCAGCCGCAGCTGCGCGACGACCAGCGCCGCTTCGCGACCGACGTCAAGACCGTGCTCGCGCTGCGCGACGCGGCGCGCGAACTGCGCCAGCCGCTGGTCAACGCCGGCGTGGCCATCCACTCGCTGCGCGCCGCGCTGCCCGAGGACATCCATGCGCTGCGCGGCCATGTCGCGGGCGACCCCGGCCCGCTGCACGTCCATGTCGCCGAGCAGACCGGCGAGGTCGACGACTGCGTGGCCGCCACCGGCGCGCGGCCCATCGAGTGGCTGCTGCGCGAAAAGCTGCTCGACCGCCGCTGGCAGCTGGTGCACGCTACGCATGCCACGCCGGCGGAAATCGACGGCGTGGCCGCCAGCGGTGCCGGCGTCGTGATCTGCCCCACCACCGAGGCCAACCTGGGCGACGGCCTGCCCGACCTGCCGCGCTGGCTGGACACCGGCGTGCCGCTGGCCATCGGTTCCGACAGCCAGGTCTGCCGCAGCATGATCGAGGAACTGCGCTGGCTGGACTATGGCCAGCGGCTCGTGCGCCGCCAGCGCAACGTCGCCGCTGACCCGGCGCGCGACGAGGGCTCGACGGCGGCGCGGCTGTTTGCGCGGGCGCTGGCCGGCGGCGGCCATGCCGCGGGCTTCGAACGCTGGGGCCTGGTCGAGGGGGCCCGCGCGGACCTGCTGGTGCTGGATGCGCGCGCGCCCGGCCTGCTGGGCGCACCCGACGCGCTGCGGCTGGACGCGCTGGTCTTTGCCACCGACGCGCCGGCGTTCACCGAGGTCTGGGTGGCCGGCCGTCGCGTGCTGGCCGGCGGCCGCCACCCCGACGGGGACGCCATCGCCTCGCGCTTCGCCGATGCGATGGCGGCGCTGTGGCCGGCGTGAGCACGCCCGGCGCGCCGCGCCGCGTCGCCGCCGGGTTCAGCGCGTGATCTCGGCGCGCAGCGCGCGCAGCCAGTCCTGCACCCGGCGCTGCCGCTCCGCGCCCAGCCGCCACAGGATGCGGCGGCCGGCCGAGGCCGCCTCCAGCGCCGGGTCGGCATATTCGTGGCGCACCCAGGGCCGCTCGGGGGCGATCGGGCCCTTGACGTCGGTCAGCACGGTCCGCGGCGGCTCGCGCGGTACCTCGGTCGCGACCAGATGGTCGATCACCGCGACCAGCCGGGCGTGGAAGCTGCGGCCCGGGTAGCCGAGCTCCTCGTAGGCCGCCTGCAGCTGCGGCAGCAGGCGCCGGTACAGCGCGGCGGCGCGCGGCGCATCGATCGCCAGCACGACGCCGAGCAGCGCGTCGTAGCGGCGTGCGTTGGCCTCGGTGATGCGGCCGTCGTCGTCGACCGCAAAGCGGCCCGCGGTCGGATTGACCGGCCACAGCCGCGGCGCCGCGTGCGGGCGCGCCAGGTTGTCGACGGTGGCGGCGACGCGGCGCGCGAAGCCGTCGCCCTGCACCAGGCGCAGCACGGCGTCGCGGCCGAGCAGGTCGACCAGTGCCTGCCGCACCGCGGTGTCGTCGCGCGGCAGCGGCGGTTCGTCGGGGCGCGCGGCGGGCGGCAGGGGCTCGGAGGCCGCCGGCTCGGCAGGGGCCGCCGGCGCCTCGGCGCGCTGCTCGGTCACCGGCGTCGGCGGCGGCGCCACGACGGCGGGCTCGCCACCGCGCTGCCACCACCAGGCCGCCGCGCCGGCCAGCAGCAGGATCACCACGCCGGCCGGGGCCAGCCAAGTAGGTCGGGGCATCGCGTCGCGGGGCCTGCCGGCCGCGCCCGCACGGTGCTGCGCGCGGGGCGACCGCCGGGCGGTCATTGCATTTGGGCAAATATACCGCGCGGCGTGGCGGTCGCCCCTGCCGGCGCCAGGCCTATGCGCGCAGGCCGTCCCACAGCAGCTTGCAGCCGGTGAGCGCCATCCCGGTGTAGGCGAGCCGGTAGAACCAGGTGCTGCTGACGCGGCGCACCAGCCAGACGCCGGCCCACACGCCCAGCGGCGCCAGCGGCGCCAGCATCAGCGACGTGGCCATGTTGCGCAGGTCGATCAGCCCCAGCGCCGCATACGGGATCCACTTCGACAGGTTGATGGCGCCGAAGAAGACCGCCAGCGTGCCGGCCAGCCGGCGCGGCTCCAGGCGCAGCGGCAGCACGTAGGCGGCCAGCGGCGGATGGCCGGCGTGGGCGACGAAGCTGGTGAAGCCCGCCGCCGCGGCGCAGGCCCGGCCGACCCAGCGCGGTGCCGGCGGGGCGTCGGCACGCGGCCTGAACAGCAGCCGCTGCGCCAGGAACAGCAGCGTCAGCGCGCCGACCACGCCGGCCACCGTGGCCGACGACAGCACGCCGAACAGCAGCGTGCCGATCACCGTGCCGAGCAGGCCCCAGGGCAGCAGCTGGCGCAGCAGCGCGGGGTCGCGGTCACGCCAGAGCTGCTGCAGTCCGGTCACGTCCATCACCAGCAGCAGCGGCAGCATGATGGCCGCGGCCTGCGGCACCGGCACCACCAGCGCCATCATCGGCGTCGTCAGCGATCCGAAGCCGGCCGCGAAGCCGCTCTTGGCCAGGCCCATCAGCAGCACCGCCGGCACCGCGATGGCGTAGAACAGCGGGTCGGTGACGACGGGCGCCGCCGCCCAGGCGTCGGCCAGCCAGCGCCAGGCCGACGCCGGGTCAGACAAGCCGGCAGGCCTCGTCGAAGCTCAGGCGCGGGCTGCGCGGCTTGATCTTCGCCGGGTCGCCCTGGCCCAGCGCGCAGATGAAATTGGTGCGCACGCTGGTGCCGGCCCAGAACTCGGCGTCCAGCTTCGCGGCATCGAAGCCGCTCATCGGCCCGGTGCCCAGACCGAGCGCGCGCGCGGCCATGATCAGGTAGGCGCCCTGCAGGCTGCTGTTGCGGAAGGCGGTCGACTGCACCAGCTCCGGCTTGCCCTCGAACCAGGCGCGCGCGTCGGTGTGCGGAAACAGCTGCGGCAGCTTGTCCGGGAAGGCCAGGTCCATGCCGACGATCACCGTCACCGGCGCTTCCTGCACCTTGGCCACGTTGCCGACGCTGACGCAGGCCGCCAGCCGCGCCTTGGCCTCGGCACTGCGCACGAACAGGAAACGCGCCGGGCAGCAGTTGGCCGAGGTCGGGCCCCACTTGAGCAGGTCGTAGAGCTGGCGCAGCTGCTCGTCGGACACCGGCTGCGGCAGGTAGCCGTTCTGGGTGCGGGCTTCGGTGAAGAGCTGTTCGGTCGTGATGTTCATCGGGTGACGAGGGGATGGGGGACAACGGCGACAATTCTCGGATGTTCCAGCCCTCCCAGTCGGACGTGCGGCGATTCTTCTGCGCCGCCTATGCACGCTGGCGCGACGGCGCGCCGCTGGAGCCCATGCAGGCGATCGCCGCGACCTGGATCGCCGAGCATCCCGAGTACCACGCCGAGCTGGCCGACGAGGCCGCGGCGCTGGACGCGATGTACACGGTGGAGGACGGGCGCACGAATCCCTTCCTGCACCTGGCCATGCACCTGACGATCGAGGAGCAGCTCGCGATCGACCAGCCCACCGGCATCCGCCAGGCGGTGCAGTTGCTGGCCGCGCGCCGCGGATCGCTGCACGACGCGCACCACGAGGTCATGGAGTGCCTGGGCGAGATGGTCTGGGCCAGCCAGAGGAGCGGCCTGCCGCCCGACGGCCAGGCCTACCTGGAGGCCGTGCGCCGCCGAGCGACCGCCTGATACGGCTTCGCATTCGATGCGACAACAAGGCGCGAAGCCGAAGACAGTGCTGACGCACGGCGAGGCAAAGCAACGCGGTTGGCGCGTTGAATGCGAAGCCGTATGAAGTGCCGCGGGCGGGGTCAGCGGATGTTGATCCAGGCCACTTCCAGCCAGTTGTCGGGCCGGTGCACGACCTCGACGTTGCTGCGCGCCGCCCAGGGGATGAACTGGCGGTGCAGCGGCAGCACGTGGACCTGGCTGGTGTATTCGCTCAGCGCGGCGCGCACCAGTTGCTCGCGCTTCGCGGGGTCGGCCTCGGTCGTGCTCTGCGCCGCCAGCGCGTCGGCGCGCGGGTTGCTGGCGCGGCCGTAGTTGTACAGGCCCACCCCCTTGTCGCCGGGCGTGCGCAGCACCGGCGTCATCGTCGTCTCGGCGTCGGTCACCGCGCCGCCCCAGCCCAGCATGTACAGGCTGGTGTCGAACTTCTCGAGCCTGGGGAAGTAGGTCGAGCGCGGCATCGCGTTGACACGCACGCGCAGCTTGAGCTGCGACCACATGGTGGCCAGCGCGATGCAGATCTCCTCGTCGTTGACGTAGCGGTTGTTCGGGCAGTCCAGCGTGACCTCGAAGCCGTCCGCGTAGCCGGCCTCGGCCATCAGCGCCCGCGCTCGCGCCAGGTCGAAGGGCAGCCGCGTCTCGACCTGCGGGTCGTTGTAGGCGCCCAGCGGGCTGGGCGTCAGGCCGCCGGTGGGCGCACTCTGGCCGTTCATCAGCTTGCTGCGGATCGCCTCGATGTCGATCGCGTGGTACAGCGCCCGGCGCACGCGCAGGTCCTTGAAGGGGTTGCGGTCCTTGACGCTGCCGTGCAGCAGCTCGTCGCGGTGCTGGTCCATGCCGATGAAGACGATGCGGTTCTCCGGCCCCTCGACGACCTTCACGCCCGCCGTGTTGCGCAGCCGCGGCACGTCGCGCGGCGCCGGGTCGAGCACGAAGTCGATCTGGCCCGAGACCAGCGCCGCCAGCCGGGTGGCGTCGTTGGCGATCGGCGTGAAGACGATCTCCTGCACGTTGCCCTCGTGGCGGTCCCACCACTGGGCGTGGCGCCGGTAGCTGGTGCGGATGCCGGGCTGGCGCTGCACCAGCATGTACGGACCGGTGCCGTTGGCGTTGAACGAGGCGTGGCTCTCCTCGCGGTTCTTGAAGTCCAGCGGTCGCAGCACGCGGTGCTTCTCGGCCCAGGCCCGGCTCATGATGAAGATCGAGTCGACGTGCTCCATGAAGATCGGGTTGACCTGCGGCAGCCGGAACTCCACCGTCAGCGGGTCGATCGCCACCGGCGTGCCCAGCGCGCTGGCGTAGACCGAGAAGGTGCTCACCGGGTCCTGCGCGCGCTTGACCGAGAACACGACGTCGTCGGCCGTCAGCGGCGTGCCGTCGTGGAACTTCACGCCCTCGCGCAGCCGGAAGCGCCAGGCCAGCGGCGCGGTCTGCTGCCACGACACCGCCAGCGACGGCACGATCTCGAGCCGCCGGTTGCGCCGCGTCAGCCGCTCGTAGACCTGGCCGTTGGTCGTATTGGTCAGGCCCTCGTTCTGCGAATGCGGGTCCATGGTCAGCGGGTCGCCCTGGCTGGCCCAGCGCAGCGTCTGGGCCTGCGCGGCGCCGGCCAGGGCCAGCGTGGCCGCCAGCACGGCGGCGGCGCGCAGCAGGAGGGGCAGCAACTTCATCGCGACTCCGTTGCCGGCAGGCAGGCGCCGGCATGGCCGCGAGTGTAGGGGCGTCTACGCGGCGTCCGTGGCGCGCCGGGCGCCAGTGACGCGGCGCCCTGGTCAGCGGTGGCGCCGCTGCGCCTCGGCGCCGGCCCACAGCTCGTCGATCTGCGGAAACTCGCCCTTCGCGCGCTCGTGGCGGCCGACGATGCGGTCGCTGCACTGCGGCCGCGCGAGGTCCACGCGCTGCGGCGCGATCGGCATCTGCGACTTCGTCGAGAAGAACACCTTGACCACCGGCGCCACCGGCAGCTGCGGATTCTGCTCGACCACCACGGCCAGCTTGCCGCTGGCCAGCCGCACCAGCGAACCGGTCGGGTAGATGCCCAGGCCGCGCACGAAGGCCTTCAGGATGTCCTCGTCGAAGTGGCCCTTCCACGAGGCCATGCGGGCGATGCTCTCGGCCGGGTCCCAGCCGGCCTTGTACGGGCGGTCGGAGGTGATCGCGTCGTAGACGTCGCACACCGCGCCCATGCGCACCAGGCGCGTGATCGCGTCGCCGGCCAGCTGGTGCGGGTAGCCGGCGCCGTCGATGCGCTCGTGGTGGTGCAGCGTCACGTCCAGCATGGCCGGCGTGGCGTCCGGCGAGCCGGCCAGCAGGTCGTGGCCGGCCTGCGGGTGGCCGCGCATGATGCCGAACTCCTGCTCGCTGAGCTTGCCCGGCTTGTTCAGCACCGCCAGCGGCATCGCCGCCTTGCCGATGTCGTGCACCAGCCCGGCCAGCCCGGCCTGGCGGCAGGCCTCGTCGTCCAGGCCCAGCTGCCGCCCCAGCGACACCATCAGCGCGCACACCGCCACCGAGTGCAGGTAGGTGTAGTCGTCGCGGGTCTTCAGTCGCGCCAGGCTGACCAGCGCGTCGGGGTTGCGGAAGACGGACTCGGCGATCTGCTCGACCAGCGGTGCGCAGCGCTCGACCTCCAGCGCGCGGCCCAGCCGCGCTTCGGTGAACAGGCCGACCACGGCCTCGCGGCCGCGGCGGCAGACGGCGGCGGCGGCCTGCAGTTCCTCGTCCAGCGTGCGGCGGGCCGGCGGCGCCGGTGCGTGCAGCGACGCCGGCGGCGCGGCAGGCGCCGACGCAGCCGGCGCGGCGACGTCCAGCCCGCGCGCGACGTCGATCCAGCACTCCTTCACGCCGCACTCGCGCAGCTGGGCCAGCACCTCCACACGTTCGATCGCGAAGCTGGCGCGCCAGAACGGGTGGTCGAGCCAGCGGCCCTCGACGCGCGCGAGGAACATGCCCAGGCGGAGCTGATCGACGGGAATCTTCTTGAGCATCGGCGGCGCGGAGACGGCGCGCGTGAGGTCGGACCTGCGTCCTTATCGACCGTCCGCGGCCGCACATTGAGCGCTCGCGACGGGAATCCTCCCGGGAGCGGACCCGCCAAGAACGAAGCCCCTGCCGGTTGCCCGGCAGGGGCTGGAGATGGTTGGCGGAGCGGACGGGGCTCGAACCCGCGACCCCCGGCGTGACAGGCCGGTATTCTAACCAACTGAACTACCGCTCCATGACGGCTTCGGCGGCATCGCTGCCTGCCCAAGCGCCGTCGAACTTGGCGTCCCCTAGGGGATTCGAACCCCTGTTACAACCGTGAAAGGGTCGTGTCCTAGGCCTCTAGACGAAGGGGACTCAAACCTTCATCGACTTGAACAGCGCTTGTGTGGTGGAGGTAAGCGGGATCGAACCGCTGACCTCTTGCATGCCATGCAAGCGCTCTCCCAGCTGAGCTATACCCCCAGATCACTCCGGAAACCCCGGCCGGCGCATCGGTTCTTCGAGAACCTTGGTGCCGGTCGCAGGCGCTGTTCAAGCGAGCCCTAAAGTATAGCCCAAGTTCTCAGACGCTTCGCAAGCGCGACAGCACTTCCTCGCGCGGGAAGAGGGCCAGCACGGCGTCGATGGACGGCGTCTGCGTGCGCGCGGTGACCAGCACGCGCAGCGGCACCGCCAGCTGCGGCATCTTCAGCTGGTGCTCGGCCAGCACCGCCTTCAGCGCGGCGCCGATCGCCGCCGCGGACCACTCCACCTCGGCGAGGCGGTCGCGCAGCACGCGCAGCGCCGGCACCACGGCCGGCGTGACATGGGCCGCGAGGTCCTCCTCGCGTGGGCGCACGCCGACGAACAGCATCTCGATCCAGTCGGCGAGCTCGACCACCGTGCTGCAGCGGTCCTTGAACAGCGCCGCCGCGCGCGCCAGCAGCGCCAGGTCGCCGGCGACCACGCCGCGTGTCGCCAGCTGCTGCTGCACCAGAGCGGCCAGGCGCTCGTCGCCGGCCTTCTTCAGGTACTGCGCATTGACCCAGGCCAGCTTGGCCGGGTCCCACTGCGCCGGGCTCTTCGCGAGGTGGCTGCCGTCGAACCACTGCACCATCTGCTCGCGCGTGAAGAGCTCGTCGTCGCCGTGGCTCCAGCCCAGGCGCGCCAGGTAGTTGAGCATGGCCTCGGGCAGGTAGCCCATCTCCTGGTAGGCGGTGACGCTGACCGCGCCGCGCCGCTTGGACAGCTTCAGGCCGTCCTCGCCCAGGATGATGGGGCAGTGGCCGAATTCCGGCAGCGGCGCCTTCAGCGCGGCGAAGATGTTGATCTGCCAGGGCGTGTTGTTGATGTGCTCGTCGCCGCGGAAGACATGCGTGATGCCCATGTCCCAGTCGTCGACGACGACGGCGAAGTTGTAGGTGGGCACGCCCAGCGTGCCGGGCGGCGCGCCCTCTGGAGGCGGGCGCAGGATGATGAGGTCGTCGATCTCCTCGTTGGCGATGCTGATCGTGCCCTTGACCAGGTCGTCCCAGGTCACGACGCCGTCGCCCGGGTTGGCGAAGCGCACGACCGGCTGCACGCCCGCGGGCGCCGGCGGCAGCACCTTGCCGGGCGCCGGGCGCCAGCGGCCGTCGTAGCGCGTCTTCTCGCCGCGCGCACGCTGCGCCTCGCGCATGGCGTCCAGTTCCTCGGGCGTGCACCAGCAGCGGTACGCGGTGCCGGCGGCGATCATCTGCTCGACGACCTCGTGGTAGCGCGCCAGGCGCTGCATCTGGAAGTACGGACCTTCGTCGTAGTCCAGGCCCAGCCAGTGCATCGCGTCCAGGATCTGCTGCACGGACTCGTCGCTGGAGCGCGCGACGTCGGTGTCCTCGATGCGCAGCACGAACTGCCCGCCGTGGTGGCGCGCGTAGGCCCAGGAGTACAGCGCCGTGCGCGCGGTGCCCAGGTGCAGGAAGCCGGTGGGCGACGGCGCGATGCGGGTGCGGACGCTGCGTCCGCTGCGGGGTGCGGGTTTCATGCGGTCATGCCGCTGCGGCGGCCAGTCCGTGCAGCAGGTCGGCCTTCAGGTCTTCCAGGTCCTCGAGGCCGACCGCGACGCGGATCAGCCCCTGCGTGATGCCGGCGGCCAGCCGCTGCTCCTCGGTCAGCCGGCCATGCGAGGTGCTGGCCGGGTGCGTGATGGTGGTCTTGGTGTCGCCCAGGTTGGCGGTGATGCTGCAGATGCGCATGGCGTCGATCACGCCGAAGGCGGCAGCGCGCCCGCCGCGCACGACGAAGGACACCACCGCGCCGCCGCGCCCGGCCTGCTGCGCCATCGCCAGCGCATGCTGCGGGTGGCTCTCCAGGCCCGGGTGGTAGACACGCTCGACCGCCGGCTGCGCCTGCAGCCAGTGCGCGAGCGCCAGCGCGCGGTCGCTCTGCGCGTGCAGGCGCACCGACAGCGTCTCCAGGCCCTTGAGCACGACCCAGGCGTTGAACGGGCTCAGGCTCATCCCGGCGCTGCGCATCACCGGCACCAGCTTGCTCTCGATCAGCGCCGACGGGCCGCAGACCGCGCCGGCGATCACGCGACCCTGCCCGTCCAGGTACTTGGTGCCGCTGTGCACGACGAGGTCGGCGCCCAGCGCCGCCGGCCGCTGCAGCGCCGGCGTGCAGAAGCAGTTGTCGACCGCCAGCAGCGCGCCGCTGCCATGCGCCACCTCGGCGAGCGCCGCGATGTCGCAGACCTCGGTCAGCGGGTTGCTCGGGGTCTCGGCGAACAGCAGCTTCGTCGAAGGCCGCATCGCGCTGCGCCACTCGGCGACATCGGTCTGCGAAACGAAGCTCGTCTCGATGCCGAACTTGCCGAAGTCCTGCAGCAGCCGGATCGTCGAACCGAAGACGCTGCGCGAGCACACGACATGGTCGCCGGCCTTCAGCAGCCCCAGCACCAGCAGCAGGATGGCCGCCATGCCGCTGGCGGTGCCTATGCAGCCGGAGGTGCCTTCCAGCGCCGCGAGCCGGCGCTCCATCATCGTCACCGTCGGGTTGCCGAAGCGGCTGTAGACGAAGGCCTCCTCCTCGTTGGCGAAGCGCGCGGCGGCGGTCGCCGCGTCCGGGTGCACGAAGGAGCTGGTCAGGAACAGCGCCTCGCTGTTCTCGCCCCAGGGCGTGCGCGGCAGGCCTTCGCGCACGGCCAGCGTGTCGGGCCGCGCATCGGCCGGCAGGTCCACGCGCGGGATCATGCACGCTCCTCGGCGCCCTCGGCCGCGCCCTGCAGCGCCAGGCGCGAACGCCCGGGGCCGTCGTCGCCACCGTCGACGAGGTCGAACTGCAGCCGGCGCTGCGCCTGCAGCGCCGCGAAGTCCGACGCCGTCACGTCGCCGGTGATGTAGCGGCCGTCGAAGCAGCTGGCCTCGAAGCCGGCGAGCGACTTGTTCAGCGCACCGACCGCGCGCTTCATCGCGTCGACGTCCTGGTAGATCAGCGCGTCGGCGCCGATGTACTGGCGGATCTCCTCGATGCTGCGGCCATGCGCGATCAGCTCTTCCTTGGTCGGCATGTCGATGCCGTACACGTTGGGGTGGCGCACCGGCGGCGCCGCGCTGGCCAGGTAGACCTTGTTCGCGCCGGCCTCGCGCGCCATCTGCACGATCTCGCGGCTGGTCGTGCCGCGCACGATGCTGTCGTCCACCAGCAGCACGTTGCGGCCCTTGAACTCCATGCCGATCGCATTGAGCTTCTGGCGCACGCTCTTCTTGCGCACCGCCTGCCCGGGCATGATGAATGTGCGGCCGACATAGCGGTTCTTCACGAAGCCCTCGCGGTAGGGCTTGCCGATGCGGTGCGCGAGCTGCATCGCGCTCGGGCGGCTGCTCTCCGGGATCGGGATCACGACGTCGATGGCGCTCGGCGGCATCGTCGAGATCAGCCGCTGCGCCAGCGACTCGCCCAGGTTGAGCCGCGCGTGGTAGACGCTGATGCCGTCGAGCACCGAGTCAGGCCGCGCGAGGTAGACGAATTCGAAGATGCAGGGGTTCAGCGTCGGCGCCTCGGCGCACTGCCGGCTGTGCAGCCGGCCGGCCTCGTCGATGAAGATGGCCTCGCCGGGCGCCACGTCGCGCGTCAGCCGGTGCCCGGTGCCTTCCAGCGCCACCGATTCGCTGGCGACCATGATCTCGCGCCCGCCGTCGCCGCTGCCCTCCCCCTCGCCGAAGCACAGCGGGCGGATGCCGTAGGGGTCGCGGAAGGCCAGCAGGCCGTGGCCGGCGATCAGCGCCACCACCGCATAGCTGCCCTTGACGCGCCGGTGCACCGCGGCCACCGCCTCGAAGACCTGGTCGGGCGTCAGCGGCAGCGTGCGGCCCGAACGTTCGAGCTCGTGCGCCAGCACGTTGATCAGCACCTCGGTGTCGCTCTCGGTGTTGATGTGGCGGCGGTCGACGTCGAACAGCTCCTGCTTCAGCGCCTGCGCGTTGGTCAGGTTGCCGTTGTGCACGAGCACGATGCCGTAGGGCGCATTGACGTAGAACGGCTGCGCCTCCTCCTCGCTGTAGGCGTTGCCGGCGGTCGGGTAGCGCGCCTGGCCCAGACCCACGTTGCCCGGCAGCGCGCGCATGTTGCGCGTGCGGAAGACGTCGCGCACCATGCCGCGCGCCTTGTGCATGAAGCACTTGGTGCCCTGCATCGTGACGATGCCGGCGGCGTCCTGCCCGCGGTGCTGCAGCAGCAGCAGCGCGTCGTAGATCAGCTGGTTGACGGGCGTGCTGGAGATGACGCCGACGATGCCGCACATGGTATTGGGTTCCCGAGGTTCAGGCCGGCAGCAGGCGCGCCGCCGGCTCGGGCAGCAGCGGCTTGACGGCCTGCAGCGTGAGCCCCAGCCAGCGCGCGCCCTGCGAGGTGCGCCAGTCCTGCGATTGTGCGGCCGGCGTCAGCGCCACGACGGTGGCCACCGCCAGCAGCAGCACCACGCCGCGCAGCACGCCGAAGCCGCCGCCGAGCAGGCGGTCCGGGATCGACAGCGGCGTCGCCTGCACCAGCAGACGCACCAGCCGCGCCAGCAGGCTCCAGACGACCAGCGCGGCCAGGAAGGCCAGCGTGAACGCGGCGGCCAGGTTCAGCGCGCTGCCGCGCTCGCCGACCGGCAGCCAGGGCGCCAGTTCCGGCGCGCCCCACTGCGCGGCGAACCAGGCCACCACCCAGCCGGCCAGCGACAGGCACTCGAAGACGAAGCCGCGCCAGATGCCGATCACCACCGACAGCGCCAGCACGGCGAGCAGCGTCCAGTCGATCCACGACAGCGCCGGCAGCGCGGGCAGACCGTCCATCACAGCGCCAGGATGCTGGCCGGCAGCCCGGCGGCCTTGATGCGCGCCGCCGCGGCGTCGGCCTGCTCGCGCGTCGCGAAGGGGCCCACGCGCACGCGCGTGCGGCTGGCGCCGTTGGCGGCGATGACCTGGGTGTAGGTCTTCAGGCCCAGGCGCTCGACCTTGGCGCGCGTGTCGCGCAGCACGCCGGCGTCGCTGTAGGCGCCGACCTGCACGACGAAGCGCCCGCCGGCCTCGGCCGCCGCGGCCGGCGGCGCGGCCGGCGCGGACGGCGTCGTGGCCTGGCCTTGCAGCAGCGCGCGAGCCCGTTCGCCGTCGTCGCGCGCGGCAGCGCCGGCGGTGCCGGATGGTCGCCACGGCGGGTGGCGCAGGCGTCGCGGCCGGCGCCGGCACGACCGGCGTGGCGACGGCGGGCGCGGGTTCGGCAACGGCGGCGGGCCGCCGCGGGCACCGGAGGTTGCCGCCGTGGCCGCTTGTCCGCGGGCGGCGGGCGCGGCACCGGCGCCGGTGCGGTCGCCGGGGCCGAGACGACCGCGCCACCGTCGCGCCGCGCCACCTCGATCGGCACGTCGCCCGGCAGCGGCCGCGGCGCGGTCTCGAACAGCAGCGGGAAGCCGATCACGCCGGCCGCCAGCAGCACCAGCGCGCCGACCAGGCGCCGGCGCGCGCGCGTGCGCGCCGCCTCGATGTCGGCCGCGGCATCACCCGCGGCGCTGGCGCGCTCGGGGGCGGGGGTCCGGGATCGCAGGAACGGCAGGCGCATGCAGCGGAGGAACGGGCCGGGTGCGGTCGGCCGGAAAGGCGGCGGCGGGTCCGGGGAGGGATCCCGGTTCAGCCGACGTGGGGTGCCGACAACCGGGGCAGGCCGTCCTTCAGCACGCCGCCGACGGTGTAGAAGGAACCGAAGACAACGATTCTATCGGTCGGGTCGGCTGCGGCCGCCGCGGCACGCAGCGCCTCGGCCGGCCCGGCGTGCTCGTGCACCTCGATGGCATGCCCGGCCCGTGCGGATGGCCGGCCGGCGACCTCGCGCACCTTCGCCGCCAGGTCGGCGGCCCGCGCCGCGCGCGGCGTCGGCAGGTCGCAGCAGTGCCAGGCGTCGACCAGCGGCGCGAGCTTGCCGACCACGGCCGCGATGTCCTTGTCGTGCATCGCGCCGAAGACCGCGTGCGTGCGCGGGTAGAAGCCCATCGCGTCCAGGTTCACGGCCAGCACCGCAGCGGCCTGCTCGTTGTGCGCGACGTCCAGCACCAGCGCCGGCTGCCCCGGCACGACCTGGAAGCGGCCCGGCAGCTCGACCAGTGCCAGCCCGTTGCGCACCGCCTGTGCGGTGACGGGGATGCGCCCCCGCAGCGCTTCCAGCGCCGCGATCGCCGCCGCCGCATTGAGCAGCTGGTTGGCGCCGCGCAGCCCCGGGTAGGCCATGCCGTGGTAACGCCGGCCGCCGCGCGAGGCCGCGGCGTTCCAGCTCCACTGCTGGCGGTCGCCCTGGTGCTGGAAGTCGCGCCCGGCCAGCCACAGGTCGGCGCCGATGCGCTCGCCATAGGCCAGCACGCTGGCCGGCGGGTCGGGGTCGCCGATGATGGCCGGGCGGCCGGCGCGCATGACGTGCGCCTTCTCGAAGCCGATCGACTCCCGGTCCGGGCCCAGCCATTCCATGTGGTCCAGCGCGATGCTGGTGATGACGGCGCAGTCGCTGTCGAAGGCATTGACCGAGTCGAAGCGACCGCCCAGACCGACCTCCATCACGACGATGTCCACCGCGGCCTGCGACAGCAGCCGCGCGATGGCCAGCGTGGTGAATTCGAAGCTGGTCAGCGTGATCTCGCTGCGCGCGGCCTCCACGGCCGCGAAGTGCGGCAGCAGTTCCGCGGCCTGCACCGGCGAACCGTTGACGCGGCAGCGCTCCTCGAAGTGCACGAGCTCGGGCTTCTGGTACAGCCCGGTGCGGTAGCCGGCATGGCGCGCGATCGACTCGATCATCGCGCAGGTCGAACCCTTGCCGTTGGTGCCGGCCACCGTGATCAGCGGCACCGTGAAGCCGATGCCGAGCCGGCGCGCGACCTCGACGGTGCGCTCCAGCGACAGGTCCATGGACTTCGGGTGCTGGCGCGCGACATGGGCCAGCCAGTCGGCGAGCGTCTGGGGGAGGGTCATGACTTCAGGGTGCAGAGCGACGTCGCCTGGTCGATTTCCGTCGCGAGGGCGCCGAGGCCGGCTCGAGAAGCGCAGCCGTACACCCGTACGGCGAGCATCGCAGGGCCGGGATCGGTGGCCGCAGCAGGAAAGCGACTAGGCGACGGCGTCGGCGGACTGGCGTTGCAGCATCGCCAGCAGGCGCGCGATCGTCGGCCGCAGCCGGCGGCGGTCGCAGATCATGTCCAGCGCGCCGGTGCCGAGCAGGAATTCGCTGCGCTGGAAGCCCTCGGGCAGCTTCTCGCGCACGGTATTCTCGATGACGCGCGGGCCGGCGAAGCCGATCAGCGCCTTCGGCTCGGCGATCACCACGTCGCCGACGAAAGCGAAGCTGGCCGAGACACCGCCCATCGTCGGGTCGGTCAGCACGCTGACGTAGGGTAGCTTCGCCTTCGCGAGCTGGGTCAGCGCGGCATTCGTCTTGGCCATCTGCAGCAGCGACAGCAGGCCCTCCTGCATGCGCGCGCCGCCGGTGGCGGCGAAGCTGACGAAGGGCACCTTCTGCTCCAGCGCCGCCTCGACGCCACGGACGAAGCGCTCGCCGACCACCGAGCCCATCGAGCCGCCCATGAAGTCGAACTCGAAGCAGGCGGCGACCAGCGGCACGCTCATCACCGCGCCGCCGACGACCACCATCGCATCGGTCTCGCCGGTGGCCTCCAGCGCGTCCTTCAGGCGCTGCGGATACTTCTTGCTGTCCTTGAACTTCAGTGCATCGACCGGCATCACCTCCTGGCCGATCTCCCAGCGCCCTTCCGGGTCCAAGAAGGCGTCCAGCCGCGCCCGCGCACCGATGCGGTGATGGTGGTCGCACTTGGGGCAGACGTTGAGGTTCTTCTCGAGGTCGGTCTTGTAGAGCACCGTCTCGCACGACGGGCACTTGATCCACAGGCCCTCGGGCACCGCACGGCGCTGCTCGGGGTCGGTGGGCTGGATCTTGGGCGGCAGCAGTTTTTCGAGCCAGCTCATGCATTCACTCCTGCGTTGGCGTCCAGCGCGGCGCGGATCTCGGCCATGAAGGCGCGCGCCGCGGCGGGCGCATTGTCGCGCGTCTCGGATTCCAGGATCTGGATCAGCCGCGAGCCGATGACGACGGCGTCCGCGACGCGGCCGACCGCCGCCGCCGTGGCGCCGTGGCGGATGCCGAAGCCCACGCCCACCGGCACCGCCACGCGCGCACGGATGCGCGGCAGGAAGGCCGCCACGGCGTCGGTGTCCAGGTGGCCGGCGCCGGTGACGCCCTTCAGCGAGACATAGTAGACATAGCCGCTGGCGATGCGCCCGACCTGCGCGATGCGCTCGTCGGTGGAGGTGGGCGCGAGCAGGAAGATCAGGTCCAGCCCGGCGGCCTTCAAACGGGCGGCGAAGTCCTCGCATTCCTCGGGCGGATAGTCGACGACGAGCACGCCGTCGACACCGGCCGCCGCGGCGGCGCGGATGAAGGCGCCCTCGCCTTCGCGGCGGTCGAATCGTTCGATCGGATTCGCGTACCCCATCATCACGACCGGCGTGGCGTCGTTCGTGCGCCGGAATTCGCGCACCATCGCCAGCACCTGCGGCAGCCCGATGCCGCGCGCCAGCGCACGCTCGCTGGCCTTCTGGATGACGGGACCGTCGGCCATCGGGTCGCTGAAGGGCACGCCGAGTTCGATGACGTCGGCGCCGCCATCGGCCAGCGCCTGCATGAGCTGCGGCGTGAGGTCGGCGTACGGGTCCCCGGCCGTGACATAGGGAATCAGCGCCTTGCGGCCCTGAGCCTTGAGCCGTTCGAAGGTGGCGGCGATGCGGCTCATGTCGACTGCTCCGCTGCAGGACTCGCAGACTGCAGCCTGCGGGGTATGTGCCGGACCCGGTGGGCCGATGGCTGGTCGCGGCGCATTGCCGCCGTTCGCGTCTCGTGTGTTTGGCCGGCATGCAAGTGCCTGCGCATCGCGCCAGGCGGTACCCGCTGCCGGCTCAGGGTTCCGCGGTCGACGCCTTCGGCGTCGACTTCCCTGCGCTGCTCGCTTCGGGGTCGCGCCGCCCAACTCACTTCGCTCGCTGCGCTCGCTCCGTTCGGACATCGGCGGCGAGTCAGTTGTCGAGGCGCGCACTGCGTGCGCGCCGACCCCGAAGCTGCGCTGCTCGGCGCTCCACACATCGCCGGCAGCGGGTACCGCCTGGCGCGAGTCCCACCGACGGTGATGTGCGAACAAGTGGAACGCCGCAGTCGTGTCGCGAAGCCGCGTGGGGGCAGCCCGCAGCGCCCATGGGAGGCGCCGAGAAGCGCAGGGCTCCTGGCCGCGCGCGCAGCGCGCCTCCCCAACTGACTCGCCGCCGATGTCCGAACGGATCGAGCGCAGCGAGCGAAGTGAGTTGGCGGCGGGCCAGGAGCCCGAGCATCGCAGGGCAGTCGGCGCTCAGCGCCGACCGCCGGACTCTGGGCGATGCGGGCTGCCCGCACGCGGCTTCGCTGCGCCAACGCCAGCACCCCCGGGCTACGCACCAACTCGAACGTTCGCCAAGCGCCGCAAACGTCCACAGCGCGCCTCACCGCTGCACCTCGATCGTCGCGCCGCCCTTCACGCTCTGCCCTCGGCACGAAGGCCGGCAGTAGAACTCCGCACCCGTGAGGTCGGCGACGGTGCCGATGTCCTTGTCGCCGCGGCCCGAGAGGTTGACCAGCAGGTGCTGGTCCGGGCGCATCGTCGCCGCCAGCTGCATCGCGTAGGCCACGGCGTGGCTGCTCTCCAGCGCCGGGATGATGCCTTCGGTCCTGCACAGGCGGTGGAAGGCCGACAAGGCCTCGTCGTCGGTGACGGCCACGTATTCGGCGCGGCCGATGTCCTTCAGGTAGGCATGCTCGGGGCCGACGCCCGGGTAGTCCAGGCCGGCGCTGATGCTGTGCGTCTCGATGATCTGGCCGTTGTCGTCCTGCAGCAGGTAGGTGCGGTTGCCGTGCAGCACGCCCGGCGTGCCGGCCGACAGGCTGGCGGCATGCCGGCCGCTGGCCAGGCCCTGCCCGGCCGCCTCGACGCCGATCAGGCGCGTGTCCTCGTACGGGATGTAGGGGTGGAAGATGCCCATCGCGTTGCTGCCGCCGCCCACGCAGGCGATCACCGCGTCGGGCTGGCGGCCCACCTGCGCCGGCATCTGCTTCAGGCATTCCTGCCCGATCACGCTCTGGAAGTCGCGCACCATGGTCGGATACGGGTGCGGGCCGGCCACCGTGCCGATGATGTAGAAGGTGTTCTCGACGTTGGTCACCCAGTCGCGCAGCGCCTCGTTCAACGCGTCCTTCAGCGTGCGGCTGCCGCTGTCCACCGGCACCACCTTGGCGCCCAGCAGGTGCATGCGGTAGACATTGGGGCTCTGGCGCTTGACGTCCTCGCTGCCCATGTAGACCACGCACTCCATGCCGTAGCGCGCGCAGATCGTCGCGGTGGCCACGCCATGCTGGCCGGCGCCGGTCTCGGCGATGACGCGCGGCTTGCCCATGCGGCGTGCCAGCAGCGCCTGGCCGATGGTGTTGTTGACCTTGTGCGCGCCGGTGTGGTTGAGGTCCTCGCGCTTGAGGTGGATCTGCGCGCCGCCGATCTCGCGGCTCAGCCGCGCGGCGTGGTAGACGGGGCTGGGCCGGCCGACGAAATGCGCCAGCTCGTGGTGAAACTCGCGCTGGAACTCGGCGTCGCCGCGCGCGTGCTCGTAGGCGGCCTCCAGTTCGCGCAGCGCGTGGATCAGCGTCTCGGCGACGAAGGTGCCGCCGTACGGCCCGAAATGCCCGCGTGCGTCGGGCTGCTGGTAATTCAACATGATGGGTTCGTGCCTTCTAGAGTGCAGCGAGCCGGTCGTCGGCCTCGCGCACGGCCTTGCAGAAACGGCGCATCAGCGCGGGGTTCTTGATCCCCTTCGCGCTCTCGACGCCGGAGCTCACGTCAACGGCCCAGGGCCGCAGGCTCAGCACGCCATCGGTCACGTTGGCAGGACTCAACCCACCAGACAAAACGAGCGGAAGGCCGACGCCGCCCGACAGGTTGTGCAGCAAGGACCAATCGAAGACCTTTCCCGCCCCGCCGTAGCCCTCGACATGGGCGTCGAGCAGCAGGGCCTGCGCGCCTTGGAAGCGCCGGGCGAAGTCTAGCAAATCGAAGCCCGGCGCCATGCGCGCGGCGCGGATGTAGGCATGGCCCGCGGAGGCACATTGTTCGGGTGTCTCGTCGCCGTGAAACTGCAGCAGCGCGTGGGGCAGCGCCTCTGTCGCGGCGCGCACCTCCTGCGGCGACGGGTTGACGAACAGCAGCACCGGCGTCACGAAGGGCGGCATCCGCGCGGCCAGTTCGGCGGCACGCGCCAGCGACACCGCGCGCGGGCTCTTCGGCCACAGCACGAAGCCCAGGGCGTCGACACCGGCGTCCAGCGCGTCGTCGACATCGGCCTCGCGCGTGAGGCCGCAGATCTTGATGCGGGTGCGGGGCATGCGCGATTCTGGCCCAGGCGCCGATCCGTCAGGCGGCCCAGGGCCCGCGCAGCAGCAGCGCGACCAGCACCCCGCCGGCGGCCAGGTACAGCAGGCAGGGCCCCAGCGTGTGCCGCAGCACCAGCGCCTCGCGGCCGGCCAGGCCGACGGTCGCCGCGCCGGCGACGATGTTGTGCGGGCACACGATGTTGCCGACCGCGGCGCCGAAGCCCTGCGCCGCCGCCAGCGCCGCCGCCGGCAGGGCCAGTGCCTCGGCGGTCTGCACCTGCAGCGTCGTGAACAGCACGTTGGACGCCGTCGCCGAGCCGGTGACGAAGCTGCCCAGCGCCCCCAGCGCCGGCGCCAGCAGCGGCCAGGCGCTGCCCAGGCCCTGCACGGCGGCCTGCTGCAGCGCGTCCACCATGCCGGCGTGCAGCATCAGCCGCGCCAGCGCCAGCATGGCCAGCAACGCCACGCTGACCGGCAGCAGCCGGCGCGCCGCGCCGGCCAGCGCCTGACCGACTTCACGCGCCGGCACGCGCTGCCACAGCGCGCCGGCGAGCAGCGAGACAAACAGCAGCGTGCCCGGGTGCGTCAGCGGCTGCACGCTGCCGCTGAAGCGGGCGCCGCCACCGGCCTCGCCGCCGAAGCCCCAGCCCAGGCGCAGCGCACCCAGCACGTCGGCCAAGGGCGGCACGGCGCGCGTGGCCAGCACCAGCGCCACCAGCAGCAGGTAGGGCGCGAGCGCGCGCCCCACGCCGGCCGCCGGGGCCTGCGCGGGCGCCGCCGGCGCGCGGCGCAGTGCCCAGGCGAACAGCGCACCGCCGAGCAGCGCGGCGCCCAGGGTCGGCATCTCCGGCCCCAGCAGCGCCGCCAGCACCAGCGCCGGCAGCAGGAAGGCGGCGGCCGCCAGCGCCGGCCAGGCGAGCCCCGGCGCCTGCCCGCTGGCCGCGAGCGTGCGCACGAAGAAGACCATCAGCAGCGGTCCCAGCAGCGCATGCAGCAGCGCGGTGCGCCAGGCGATCGCGCCGGCGTCCAGCCCGGTCAGGCCGACCTGCGCCAGCACCGGCGTGCCCAGCGCGCCGAAGGACACCCCGGCGGCGTGGCCCAGCAGCGCGAGCACCACCGCCTGCAGCGGCGGCACGCCCAGGCCGACGAGCAGCGGCGCGGCCAGCGCGATCGGCGTGCCGAAGCCGGCCGCGCCTTCGAGGAACAGCGCGACGAACCAGCCCACCAGCAGCGCCTGCAGTGCCGGCCGCGGCGTCAACCCAGCCAGCGCACCGCGCAGCGTGTCGAGCGCGCCGCTGGACTGCTGCAGCGCATGCAGCGCCAGCGCCGGCCACAGGATCCACAGGATGGTCGCGGCCAGGAAGCTCGCCTCGGCGGCGATGCCGCCGAGCGCTGCCGCGGCCGACGACGCCGGGCCGCTGCCGAAGCCGAAGGCGCCCCAGGCCAGCGGCAGCGCCAGCACCAGCGCGGCCAGGCCGGCACGCGCCGCCGACCAGCCCGGCCCCAGCATCAGCAGCAGGATCGCGGCGATCGGCGCGGCGGCCAGCGCGGCGGCCAGCGCGGTGCCGCCCTCGCCGCTCACGCCAGCCGCTCGACCGAGACCGCGTGCAGCGGGCGCCCGTCGCGCTCGAAGGCGTCGAGGTTGGCGATCGTCGTCTCCGCGATCGCGGTCAGCGCGTCCTCGGTGAAGAAGGCCTGGTGGCCGGTGACGATCACGTTCGGGAAGGTCAGCAGCCGCGCGAAGACGTCGTCGTGCAGCACCTCGGCCGAGAGGTCGCGGAAGAAGAGGTCGGCCTCCTCCTCGTAGACGTCCAGGCCCAGCGCGCCCAGGCGGCCGCTCTTGAGCGCCGCGACCACCGCCGGCGTGTCGACGACGGCGCCGCGGCTGGTGTTGACCAGCATCGCGCCCGGCTTGATGGTGGCCAGCGCGCGTGCGTCGATCAGGTGCCGGGTCGCCGGCGTCAGCGGGCAGTGCAGGCTGATCACGTCGCTTTCGGCCAGCAGTTCGTCCAGCGCCACGTAGCGGGCGCCCAGCGCGAGGCAGTCCGGGTTGGGCTTCGGGTCGTGCGCGAGCAGCCGGCAGCCGAAGCCGGCCATGATGCGCGCGAAGCACTCGCCGATCTTGCCGGTGCCGACGACACCGACCGTGCGGCCGTGCAGGTCGAAGCCGAGCAGGCCCTCGAGCGCGAAGTTGCCCTCGCGCACCCGGTTGTAGGCGCGGTGGGTCTTGCGGTTGAGCGCCAGCACCAGCGCCACCGTGTGCTCGGCCACCGCGTACGGCGAATATTCCGGCACCCGCGCCACCGCGATGCCCAGCGCCGCGGCCGCCGCCAGGTCGACATGGTTGAAGCCGGCCGAGCGCAGCGCGGCCAGCCGCACGCCGCCGCGCTGCAACTGCTGCAGCACCTCGGCGTCGAGGCGGTCGTTGACGAAGGCGCAGACCGCCTCGGCGCCCTGCGCCGCGACCGCGGTGCTGGCATCGAGCGCGGCGTCGAGGAACATCAGCTCGTGGCGCCCGCCGGCATTGGCGCGGGCGAGAAACCGGCGGTCGTAGGAACGGGTGCTGAAGACGGCGACTCGCATGGGGCAGTGGCAGGACGGCGGCGGCGCGCCGCGATGGCCGCCGATTCTGTCAGGGCAGGCCGTGGGCGCCACCCGGCCCCACGCGCCGTCAGGGCAGCCAGTCGGCGGCCGGCGCGCTGTCCGGCAGCCCGAAGGCCGCGTCGTAGCGCGGCCCGGCGAAATACAGCCCGTCCGGCGGGAAGGTCGGTGCCGCAGCGTCGCGGCTTTTCGCGGCCAGCACCTCGGCG
The DNA here is from genome assembly GCA_019635315.1 of Rubrivivax sp. GTDB lineage: Bacteria > Pseudomonadota > Gammaproteobacteria > Burkholderiales > Burkholderiaceae_C > Rubrivivax. The sequence goes on along the minus strand of JAHBZT010000009.1, from coordinate 1,969 downwards.
ATCCAGCCCGGCGGCCGGCGGCCGCTGCCGACGGCGAGCAGGCAGCCGGTCAGGTTGCGCACCATGTGGTGCAGGAAGGCATTGGCCTCGAAGTCCAGCACCCAGTAGGCACCGCGGCGTGCGACGTCCAGCCGCAGCAGGGACTTCACCGGCGTCGGCGACTGGCACTCGGCGGCGCGGAAGGAGCTGAAGTCGTGGGTGCCGACCAGCAGCGCCGCGGCGGCGCGCATCGCGTCGCCGTCCAGCGGCCGGAAGGTCCAGCCCGCCAGGCCCTGCTCCAGCGACGGCCGCACCGGCGACTCGAGCACGACGAAGCGGTAGCGGCGCGAACGCGCCGCGTTGCGGGCATGAAACTGCGGCGCCACGCGCCGGCACCACTGCACCGCGATGTCCGGCGGCAGGAAACGGTTGGTGCCGCGCACCCACGAGAAGTCCTCGCGGTCGATGGCGGTGTCCAGGTGCACGACCTGCTGTACCGCATGCACGCCGGCATCGGTGCGGCCGGCGCAGACGGTCGCGACCGGCTCGGTCGCGAAGGCCGACAGCGCGCGCTCGAGGTGGTCCTGCACCGTGCAGCCGCCGGGCTGGCTCTGCCAGCCCTGGTAGGCGGTGCCGCGGTAGCTGAGCCCCAGTGCCAGGCGCATGTGCGGCATCACCGCGGCGCGGCGTGGCGGCCGGCGGCCAGGGCCGCCTGCGACCTCAGCCGAGCTTGTCGAGCATGCCCTGCGCCTTGTTGCGCAGCGGGCCCTCGGACTTGGCGATCACTTCCTCGAGCAGGTCGCGTGCGCCCTCGAGGTCGCCGATCTGGCGGAATTCCTCGGCCAGCTCCAGCTTGCGCGCCAGCGGGTCCTCGCCGTCGTCGCCGCCGGGCGGCGGGGTCTGGGTGTCGACGCCGAAGTCGCCGAAGTCCAGCGCCGGCTCGGGCGGCGGCGGCGTACGCGTCGCCGGTGCCGGCGGCGGCGCGGTGCCCAGGTCGCCGAGGTCGAAGTCCAGCATGCCCGAGCTCGTCGTCGGCCCGGGGTCCGCCTTGGGCGGCGGCACCGCGATCGTCGTCGGCACCGGCTCGTACATCGACGGCTGCGCGCCGGGCTTGGCGACCGGGATCGTCTTCTGGTCGTCGACGCCGCCGCCGATCTCCAGGTCGAGCAGGCTGTCGCTGGCCATCGCCGCGCCGGTGGCGACCGGCTTGGTCGTTTCCACCGGGCTCGGCGGCGTGTCGGGCAGTTCGAGGTCCAGGTCCAGGCCGCCGTCCAGCGTGGCGTCGGCCGCGGGCTGGAAGGTCGGCGGGCCGGCCGGCGCGGTATAGGGCACGGTGGAGGCGCCCAGCGGTTCCACCGGCTGGCCGCTGCTGCCGAAGACCTCGTCCGGGCGGCCGCCCGGCTGGTACAGCGGGTTCTCGGGGTCGATGCTGCGGCCCAGTTCCTGCGCCTTGGCCCAGTCCTCGCCCTCGCCGCGCGAGAGGTTGAACAACTGCGTGGCCAGCAGTTCGAAGCCCTTGGCGTCGCGCCGCTTCGCGTAGACCTCCAGCAGCTTGCTGCGGATGGCCATGCGCTCGGGGTTGGCGCGCATCGCCTCCTTCAGGATCTCCTCGGCCTGCAGGTCGCGGCCGTAGGCCAGGTAGACGTCGGCCTCGGCCACCGGGTCGACGTCGCCGATGGCGTCGAGCTGGCTCAGCGAATAGCTCATCGACGACGAGCTGCCGGTGGTGCTGACCGGGGCGTCGCGCGTGTCTATGCGCTGGCCGCCGCTGGCGCCGAAGAACGAGTCGGGCTGCAGGCGGCTTTCCAGGAACGAGGTCTCGCCGGCCTGCTTGCGGCGGCCGCGCAGGCGCCACAGGCCGACGCCGGCCAGCAGCGCGACCAGCACGCCGGCCGCCGGCAGCAGCAGCGAGTTCTCCATCAGCGAGTCGAGCAGCCCCGGCTCCTCGGCCGCGGCGGGCGCCGGCGCAGGCGCGGGGGCAGGCGCGGGC
>JAHBZT010000008.1 GCA_019635315.1 Rubrivivax sp. | reverse complement strand
CGAGACGACCTGGCCCTGGCCGACGATCAGGTGGTCCAGCACGCGCACGTCCACCAGCGCCAGGGCGCTCTTCAGCGTGGCCGTCAGGTATTCGTCGGCGCGCGAGGGCTCGGCCAGACCGGACGGGTGGTTGTGCGCCAGCACCACGGCGCCGGCATTGAGCGCCAGCGCGCGGCGCACGACCTCGCGCGGGTAGACGCTGGTCTGCGTCAGCGTGCCGGCGAACATCTCCTCCAGCTTGAGCAGCCGGTGCTGGCCGTCCAGGAACAGCACCGCGAAGACCTCCTGCGCGCGCCCGGCCAGGTGCAGCGCCAGGTAGTCCTTCACGCGCTGCGGGCTGTCGAAGACCGGTGCCGCCTTGAGTTGCTGGGCGAGCGCGCGGCGCGCGACCTCCATCACCGCCAGCAGCTCGGCGCGCTTGGCCGGGCCCAGGCCCTTGATCTTCGCCAGCTGCTCCGGCGTGGCCTGCAGCAGGCCGGCGAAGCCGTCGCAGTCCCGCAGCACCTGCTCGGCCAGCGCAGCCACCCCGTGCCCGCGGTAGCCGGTGCGCAGCAGCAGCGCGAGCAGCTCGCCGTCGGTCAGCGCGGCGGCGCCGCGCTGCTGCAGCTTCTCGCGCGGGCGCTGGTCGGCGGGCAGGTGCTTCATCGGTGCGGACCAGGGTCGTCCAGGGAGCGGCCGGTAGAATCGCGGGCCAGTCTAGTCGAGCCCGCGATGACCCTTGCCGACACCGTTGCCACCGTGCAGCCGGGATCCTTCCTGACGCTGCACTACCGCCTGAGCGGCCCCGACGGCGCCGCGGTGGTGGACACCTTCGGCGGCCCGCCGGCGACGCTGTCGCTGGGCAGCGGGCAGCTGGCGCCGGCGATCGAGGCGCGGCTCGTCGGACTGCCCGAGGGCGCGCGCACCACCTTCGAGCTGCCCGCCGGCGCCGCCTACGGCGAGCGCAACCCCGAACTGCTGCAGCGCGTGAAGCTCGCGCTGCTGCACGAACTGGGCGACCCTGACGCCGACTATGCGGTCGGCGACGTGGTGCAGTTTCCGACGCCCGACGGGCAGGGCAGCTATGCCGGCGTCGTGCGCGAGACCGGCCCGGGCTGGTTGCTGTTCGACTTCAACCACCCGCTCGCCGGCCAGCCGGTGCGCTTCGAGGTGCAGTTGCTGGGGGTGCTGTGACGACGAGCCCGGCCACGACACCCGCGCTCGACGAAGTGCTGCTCGCCGAGCCGCGCGGCTTCTGCGCCGGCGTCGACCGCGCGATCGAGATCGTCGAGCGTGCGCTGAAGAAGCATGGTGCGCCGATCTACGTGCGCCACGAGATCGTGCACAACACCTACGTCGTCGCCGACCTGCGCGCCAAGGGCGCCATCTTCATCGAGGACCTGGCCGAGGTTCCGCCGGGGGCCACGCTGGTCTTCAGCGCGCACGGCGTCAGCCAGGCCGTGCGCCGCGAGGCCGCCGCGCGCGGCTTCCAGGTCTTCGACGCCACCTGCCCGCTGGTGACCAAGGTGCACGTAGAGGTCGCCAAGCTGGCCAAGGAAGGCTACGAGTTCATCATGATCGGCCACAAGGGGCACCCCGAGGTCGAGGGCACGATGGGCCAGCTCAGCGACGGCATCTACCTCGTCGAGGAGGTCGCCGACGTCGCGCAGGTGCGCCCGCGCGGCGACAAGCTCGCGGTGGTGACGCAGACCACGCTGAGCGTGGACGACGCGGCCGACATCCTGGCCGAGGTCAAGCGCTGCTTCCCGCGCGTGCGCGAACCCAAGCAGCAGGACATCTGCTACGCGACGCAGAACCGGCAGGACGCGGTCAAGGTGCTGGCGCCGGCGGTGGACGTCGTCATCGTGGTCGGCAGCCCGACCAGCAGCAACAGCAACCGCCTGCGCGAGCTGGCGCAGCGCCTGGGCACCGCGGCCTACATGGTCGAGGGCGCCGAGGACCTGCGGCCCGAGTGGTTTGCCGGCCGCCGCCGCGTCGGGCTGACGGCCGGCGCCTCGGCGCCGGACATCCTGGTGCAGCAGGTCATCGCGCGGCTGCGCGAATTCGGCGCCGTCGGCATTCGCACGATGGACGGCGTGGTCGAGAACGTGCACTTCCCGCTGCCGCGCGGGCTGGGCGACCGCAGCATGGCCGAGGTGTCGTCGTCCCGATCCTGACGTCGCCGCTTCGCTGACTGCCCTTTGCGAAGACGGCGCCCCTGCGAGGCGCCGTCGTCACGTTGAACGAACCAGATTCCGGGGAACACCATGCTCGACATCAACCTGCTGCGCCGCGACCTCGACGCCGTCGTCCAGCGGCTGCAGCGCCGCAAGAACCCGCAACCCTTCCTGGACGTGGCGCGCTTCACGGCCCTGGAGGCCGAACGCAAGCAGATCCAGACCGCCACCGAGCAGCTGCAGGCCGAGCGCAACGCGCACAGCAAGCGCATCGGCCAGCTCAAGGCCAGGGGCGAGGACACCGCCGCCGCGATGGCCCAGGTGGCCGGGCTGGGCGAGCAGCTGAAGGCCGGCGCCGAGCGGCTGGAGGCCCTCCAGGCCGAGCTGCACGAGATGCTGATGGGCGTGCCCAACCTGCCGCAGGACGGCGTGCCGGTGGGCGCCGACGAGAGCGCCAACGCCGAGGTGCGGCGCTGGGGCAGCCCGCGCGCCTTCGACTTCACGCCGCGCGACCACGTCGACGTCGGCGCGCCGCTGGGCCTGGACCTCGACACCGGCGCCCGGCTCAGCGGCTCGCGCTTCAGCTTCCTGCGCGGCCCGGCGGCGCGGCTGCACCGCGCGCTGGCGCAGTTCATGCTGGACCTGCAGACGCAGCAGCATGGCTACACCGAGTGCTACACGCCCTACATCGTGAACCGCGAGATCCTGGAAGGCACCGGCCAGCTGCCCAAGTTCAAGGAGGACATGTTCTGGGTCTTCCGCGGCAGCGACGGCGCGGAGCACGACCTGCAGCGCGAGCAGTACCTGATCAGCACCAGCGAGATCAGCCTGACCAACACGGTGCGCGAACAGATCCTGGACGCCGCGGCGCTGCCGATCCGGCTCACCGCGCACAGCCCCTGCTTCCGCAGCGAGGCCGGCAGCGCCGGCCGCGACACGCGCGGCATGATCCGCCAGCACCAGTTCGACAAGGTCGAGATGGTGCAGGTCACGAAGCCCGAGGACAGCGACGCCGCGCTGGAGCAGATGGTCGCCCATGCCGAGGCCGTGCTGCGGGCGCTGGAGCTGCCCTACCGCGTGGTGCAGCTGTGCACCGGCGACCTGGGCTTCGGCAGCGCGAAGACCTACGACCTGGAGGTCTGGCTGCCGGCGCAAGGCGCCTACCGCGAGATCAGCTCGTGCAGCAACTGCGAGGCCTTCCAGGCGCGGCGCATGCAGGCGCGCTTCCGCAACGCGCAGGGCAAAGCCGAATTCGTGCACACGCTCAACGGCTCGGGCCTGGCGGTCGGGCGCGCGCTGGTGGCGGTGCTGGAGAACCACCAGCAGGCCGACGGCAGCGTGCGCCTGCCCGCGGCGCTGCGGCCCTACCTGGGCGGGCTGGAGCTGCGGCGGCCATGATCGACGACGCCACCATCGCGCGGGTGGCCGACGCGCTGCTCGATGCGCGGGCACGCGCCATGTGCCTGACGCCGCCGAGCCGGCAGTGGCCGGGCTTCGACCTCGCCGCCGCCGACCGCGTGGCCGCCGAGACGGACCGCCGGCGCATCGCCGCCGGCGAGCAGCCGCGCGGCTGGAAGATCGGCTTCACCAACCGCACGATCTGGCCGCGCTACGGCGTGCACGAGCCGATCTGGGCGCGCGTGTGGGACACCACGCTGACCCTGCTCGACGGCACCGAGGCCGAGGTCTCGCTGGCCGGGCTGGTGCAGCCGCGCATCGAGCCGGAGATCGTCTTCGGCCTCGCGGCCGAGCCCTCCGGCGACATGGACGACGCCGCGCTCGCCGGCTGCATCGCCTGGGTCGCGCATGGCGTGGAGATCGTGCACACGCACATCGAGGGCTGGCGCTACGACGGCGCTGCCGACCCGCTGGCCGACTTCGGCCTGCACGGCCGGCTGCTCGTCGGCCCGCGCGTGCCGGTCGCCGGCTGGACGACGCTGGCGCCCGACCTGTCGGCGCTGACGATGGCGCTGGAGCACGACGGCCGCGAGGTCGACCGCGGCATCGGCGCCAACGTGCTGGACGGTCCGCTGAATGCGCTGCGGCTGTGGCGGCGCGCGATGGCCGCGCGCTCGCCGCAGGCGACCGTGCGCGCCGGCGAGGTGGTGACCACCGGCACGCTCACCGACGCCTGGCCGGTGGCGCCCGGCCAGCAGTGGCGCACGCGGCCGGGCGACGCGCGGCTGCCGGGCCTGGGCCCGCGATTCGTGCCCTGAGCTAGAATCCGCGGCTTCGCTCGCAGCGAGACCACGCCCAGCGTCGTACCCCGGAAAGGTGGCAGAGTGGTCGAATGCGCCGGACTCGAAATCCGGTATACGGGTCTCCCGTATCGAGGGTTCGAATCCCTCCCTTTCCGCCAGTGACTCGGCACCGCGCCATGCGCGCGCCGGCCTGAGTCACCGAAGGGCGCGGGCCTGCAGCGGCCCTGCCGCCGACGTCAGCCTCAGCCTTCGCCACCCGGCCCGACCAGGGCCCGCAGTGGTGCCAGTTCCGCCTCGCCCTGGCCCTCGGCCCGCAGCAGGCCGATCGCGCGCTCGACTTCCGCGCGGCCTTCGGCTGCGCGACCCTGCCCGAGCAGCGCGCGCCCGCGCAGCGCCGCGAGTTTGCCGTCACCGCGCGCGTCGGCCGAGGCGCCGGCCAGCCGCGTGGCCTCGATGCGCTCGATCACCGCCAGCGCCTGCGCGTGGCGGCCCAGCGCCACCAGCACGCCGGCGTGCGAGAAGCGCGCCGCGTCGACGAGGCTCGAGCCTTCGCCCGAGGTGACGATCAGGCCCTCGACGGCAGCGCGCAGGTGCGTCTCGGCCACCGGCAGGCGGCCCACCTCGTGCTCGGCGTCGCCGAGGTTGATGCGCTCGACCAGCGTGTACTGGTTGGCCTCGCCCCAGCGCCGCACCGCGCGCGCATAGACCTCGCGCTGGATCCCGGCGCGGCGCTGCACGTCGCCGACCAGGCTGTGCAGATAGCCCAGCGAGGACAGCGCCGCGATCGTCGCCTGGTCGTCGGGGCCGCGCGCGCGCTCCTGCTCGGCCACCGCGCGCTCCAGGTGCGGGATGCCCTCGGCGGGCCGGCCTTGGTTGCGCAGCGCGTTGCCCAGCAGCCGGCGCGCGCTGGCCAGGGTCGACAAGCCCACGTTGTCCTCGGAGTACGGGTCGCCGGCCAGCACCTCGCGCGCGATGGCCTCGGCGCGCGCCGGGTTGCCCAGGCGCAGCGAGGCGTCGCCGATGGTCAGCCTGATATGCGCCGCCAGCGGCACGTCGTCGGGCTGCACGACGCGCTGTATCGCCTCCGCTGCGGTATAGGCCTGCAGCGCCTGCGCCACCTCCAGGCGCTGGAAGTGGTAGGCGCCGCGGGCCAGCTTGGCGCGCAGGCCGAGCTCGCCCAGGCTGTCGCGGCGCGGGCCGGCCAGCGCATCGGCCTCGTCCAGCCGCGCCCGCGCCTCGTCGAACTTCGACAGCCGCACCAGCACCGTCACGAGGTCGTATTCGCCGAGCAGCCGCTGCTCGTCGGCCGGCGGCAGGCGTAGCCGGTGCAGCTCGGTGACGCGGCGCAGCTGCTGCTCGGCGGTCGCGTGGTCGCCCAGCGTGCGGTAGGCACGGCCCAGCGTCGTGCGGATGCCGGCCTCGGTCAGCGGCGCGTCGGCGAAGCGCCCGTCCAGGCGGCCGCGCGCGGCGTCCAGCAGCTCGCGCAGGCTGGGGTTGCGGTCGTAGGCGATGGTGGCGGTGCGGCTGCGGCCGCCCCCGAGCAGGTCCTCGTTGAGGAAGCGGATCGTCTCGCTCGCCAGCGCCGCCTGCGCCAGCGCCTCGTCGCGCGCGGCGTCGGCCGCCCGGTACTGCCACCACGTGGCCCCCAGGCCCAGGACCAGCGCCGCGGTGGCGGCGGCGATCCAGGGCCGGCGGGCCCGGCTGCGCGCCAGGCCGGCCTCGGCGGCCTGCAGCCGGGCCTCGCGCGCACGTGCCTGGGCGGCGTCGGCGCGGCGCCCGTCCAGCGTGGCGATCTGCTCGATCAGCGCGCTGGCCGTGGGCAGCCGGCGTTCGGGGTCGCCGTCGGTGGCCGCGGCGATGGTGACCACCAGCAGCGGTTCGCCGATCGCCGCCTCCCAGCCTGGCGCGATCGGCCGCCGCAGGTCGCCCGCCAGCAGCTGGTACAGCAGCAGGCCGAGTGCGTAGACGTCGCTGCGCACCGTGGGCGGCTGCCCGGCGATCAGCTCCGGCGCCAGGTACAGCGGCGTGCCGCTCGTGTCGGCGTCCAGCGCCTGTGTCAGTGTCAGGCCCAGCCGCGTGATGCCCAGCTCGGCCAGCCGCTCGGGGTTGAGCAGCCGTCCGCTGCCGAAGTCGGTCAGGCGCACGCGCCAGCTGCCGTCGCCGCGCGGCGCGACCAGCACGTTGGCCGGCTTGATGTCCTTGTGCAGCACGCCGACGCCATGCGCCGCGGCCACCGCGCGCGCGATGGCCAGGAACAGCGCCAGCCGGCCGGCGCGGTCCTGCGCCGCCAGGTGGCCGGCCTCGGCCCAGGCCGGCAGGCTGTCGCCGCCGTATTCGCACTCCAGGAAGAACGGCGGCGCTTCGAAATTCCAGTCCAGGATGCGCGCCAGGTCGTCGCGCTCGCCCAGGCTCTCGAGCAGCACGCGGTACAGCGTGGCCTCGCGCTTGAGCATCGCCAGTCGTTCGCCGTCGCCGGCGAACTTGAAGACGCGCGGCTCGCGCGTGCGCGCATGGCGCGCCAGCCAGACCTCGCTGGCGCGCGAGGGGTTGAGCTGGCGTTCCAGTACCCAGTCCGGGCGGTGCGGCACGGCCTGCGCGCCGGCCAGCTGCAGGCGGCTGGCCAGCCGGCGCCCGCTGGCGATGCGCTCGACGGGCCCGTTGAGCCGGTACCCCAGCCGCGGCAGCGTGACGATGCGCTCGGCCTGCGCCGGGCCGAGCGCCTTGCGCAGCTTGGTCACCGCATTGGGCAGCACGTTGTCAACCGTCGGGCGGCCGGCCCAGACGCGCTCCAGCAGTTCCTGCCGCGTCACCACCTCGCCGACATGGCGCAGCAGTTCACCCAGCACCTGCAGCGGCTTCTGCTCCAGCTCCACGGTCAGCCCGCCGACGACCAGCTCGAAGCGCGTCTCGTCGAATTCGACGTTGCCGAAGCGGTAGCGGTACAGCGGCGGTTCGCCGTCGGGTTCGGGGCTCAAGGGACGGGTTCCTGGGGCGCAAGACCGGGGCGGCAGTGACGGCCGGCAGCTGCCGGACTGTACCGAACCGGCGAACGTCACGGCGTCCGCCCCCCGCGGGTGAGTGCCGGAATCGGGCTTGCAAATCAAGGACTTGGCCGGGCCGTCCGCAGGCGTTAGCAAAGCGTGAGGTGGCGTGATGGCGCCTGGCGCCTCGCTGCCGGAAGCTGCGTCCCATGCCCACGCCGCCACCGCCCGCCATGCCGACACCGTGCCGTTCCTGCGCCGGCCCTGCCTGGGCCGCAGCGGTCGCCGCCACCGCCGCCACGTTGCTGGCCGGCTGCAGCGACCGCATCGAGGCCGACATCCGCCAGCGCTTTGCCGAGAAATACGAGCGCCCGCTGTGCGTGAAGCTCGGGCCGTCGCTGCCGGCCACCGTGAGCGTCAACCCGATGAACAAGGAGACGCTGGCCTGGCTGTCGGCGCTGGAGGGTGCCGGCCTGGTGACGGCGCGCGAGCTGCCGCCGGACCGCCGCGCCTTTTTCCGGGACCGGCGCTTCGAGTTTGCCCTCACCGAGGCCGGCCAGCGCCAGTTCCAGCCCGAACGGGGCTTCTGCTATGGCCGCGCCGAGATCGTCGAGGTCATCGACTACACCGAGCCGTCGCAGGTCAGCGGCGTGGCCACCGTGCAGGCGCAGGCCCGCCTGCGCCGCCACATCGACGCCGCCTGGGCCCGCGACCCGGCGGTGGCCGGCCTGGTGGCCAGCGGTGACGAGAAGGTGGACATGGTGCTGGTCAAGAAGGCCAAGGGCGGTTGGTCGCCGGCCTATTGACGATGTTCGACGACAGATGACGACGGATGAAGGCAGAAGCCTGCCCAGGAGGATGGAAACGATGAACCAGCGACGAGCCGGGGGACGGCCGGCGGCACCGGCGCTCCGCCGCGGCCACCGCCGGGCGAACGACACGCCGATGGCCTCGCGCGCCGGCATCCGCCTGGCCGCGGCCGGTGCCGCGTTCGGCATGACGCTGCTGCTGGCGAGCTGCGGCAAGGAAGAGCCGGCAGCCACGCCCAAGCCCGCAGCGGCCGCGGCCAAGGCCGCACCGACGCGCGCCGCGGCTCCGGCGCGGCCCGAGGATGCCTTGCCCGCGCCCCGTTGCCCGTCGAAGGCCGGCGCCCAGCTGCCGGGGCCGGACATCGTCGGCCTCAAGCTGGGCATGAGCTTCGACGAGGCGCTGAACCACGCGCGCTGCGCGATGCCCGACGGCGTGGTCGGCGTCAGCCACCGCTGGTTCCAGCAGATGCGCACCGGCAGCACGGCACTGCAGAACCAGGGCTTCACGGTCCAGCGCGGGGAGACCTCGGACTGCGACTACCGCAAGATCGGCGACGCGCAGAAGTGCGGCCTTGGCCGCCGCGTCTGGGACCACGTCGCCGAACTGATCTCGGTCGCCTCGCCCGGTGTCGACGGCCGCCAGGCCGTCGTCGGCATCTGGCGCCAGCAGCACTGGAAGCCCGGCGAGATGCCCGCGCGCGAGGCCGTGCTCACGGCGCTGCGCGACAAGTACGGCCGCGAAGGCGAGCTGACGAATCAGCCCCACGGCACCGTGAGCTGGCGCTACGACGCTGCCGGCAACCCGCTGGCCGGCAACGACCCGCGCTTCCAGGAATGTTTCGGCATCCGGGCGCGAACGGGCAACCAGAGCTGGCGCGAAGGCTGCGGGCTGTCGATCAGCGCCGACCTCGTGCCGCCGCGAGACAACCCGCAGCTGGTGCAGTCGCTGTACGTGGGCATCGCGCACCAGGAACGGCTGCTGGCCGTGGGCGACGCGATGCAGGCCGAGCTCGACCGCCTGGACGCCGAGCGGCGTGCCGGCGAGGTGCAGCGTGCCGCGGGTGCGAAGCCGAAGCTGTAGTGCCTCTGTAGTGCCGTTCACGCCGCCCACGAACCCAAGGAGGACCCGAGATGACCCCTTTCCACGCACAGCGCCGCATGCCGCGGCTCGCCGTCCTGCCGTGGCTGGCCGCCGCCCTGCTGGCCGGCGGTGGTGCCGCCGCGGCGGCGCCCGCTTGGGACATCCTGGGGGTCAGGCTCGGCATGAGCGAGGCCGAGGTGCGTGCTGCGCTGCGGGCCTACGACGCGCAGGCCAGGATCATCGCGCGCAACACCAGCTTCCGGTACAGCGACCAGGTCCGCGGCCACACGACCCCGCCCTTCCTGAGCCACCTCGAGATGCGGACCTCGCAGAAGGTGGGCCAGAACGTGCTGCCGCAGACTTTCGTGCGGGTCTGGTTCTCCGGCGTCCAGGCGGGCGAGGCACGGGCCATCGCCGTGATGCGCGACGAGAGCAACGTGCCCAACCCGCCCAGCGGGCCGCAGTTCTTGCAGAGCCTGGCCGGCAAGTACGGCCAGCCTTCCACGTCGGACCGCCAGAACACGCCGATCTGGGAGCAGCGCGGCAAGCCGTCCTGCCTGTGGATGAGCTACGGCAGGAACATGCCCAAGGAGATCAACCACACGCTGTTCTCGCTCAACCTGGTGCACCGCATGGACTTCGGCGACGCCGTCGCGGCGCTCGAGCGGCGCCAGCAGGGCAGCGGCGGCGAGCAGGGCGTCGACCTGCCCGCCGACCTGCGCCAGTGTGGCGCCTTCATGTACTACCTGGGCACCGCGCGCAGCCCGGCGATCTCGTTCAACGCGGCGATGTTCGACGTCGGCGCCATCGTCTCCACGCAGCGCAGCCGCCAGGCCTGGGTGCAGCAGCTCGAAGCCGAGGCCACGCGCAAGCGCGAGGGCCAGGCGCAGTCGCCACGCCTGTGAAGACGCGAGGTGAACTGCGAAGCGCATGGCCTCTGTTCCTGCCTGCCTGCCTGCCTGCCTGCCCGACCCGACCCGGCCGGGCCTGCGCCACTCCGTCCGCTGCCCCGGCTGTCTCCCACCCGACCACGAGCCCTGCGATGAATCCGTCCCGAGCCGTTTCCACGCCGTCCCGCTGGCGGCATGCCGAGTCCGCCGCCCGCGCAGTCTCGCGTGCCCTGGCCGCCCGGCTTGCCGCCGTTGCCCTGCTGCTTGCGGCCGCGCCGGCCGCGGCCCAGGGCATGTGCCCCGGCGAGCCGCTGTGCCGCCAGGTGCCGAAGTTCTCGGCGACCATCACCGAGTTCCGCGTCAGCCCCAATACGCTGGGCAACCGGCCGGTGCAGGTCGCGGTGCGCTTCACCAACCGCACCGACCAGCCGCTGATCCTGGGCTACGTGGACCGTAGCGCCGCTGCCTTCGACGACCGCGGCAACAAGTACGCGCTGCAGAACAGCGCCAAGCTCACCGGCATCGGCCGCATCGAGCGCCAGCGCTTCGACCCCAAGTTCACGCTGGGGCCCGGCGAGAGCGCCGACGCGCGCATGGAGCTCAACTTCTTCGTCAACCGCAACGTGATCGTCGGCACCGGCTTCGACCTGGAGATGAGCGTGCGCGAGATCGAGCCGCTGCCGGGCAACCAGTACCGCCTGGGCCGCGAGCATGCGCTGAGCTGGCAGCACCTGGCCAACGGCGCCGCCGGTCGCGCGCCCGCCGCCGCGGCCGCGTCGCCGGCGCGCGCCACGGCGCCGGGGGCGCCTGCCGCGCCGCCGACCGCTGCCGCCCCGGCCGGCGATGCCTGCGCCGGGGTCGCGAACTGCACGGCCAGCGGGCCCGTGGCGGCGCGCATCGTGGGCGTCGCGTCGGCCGCGCCCAAGGGCAACAACCACGAGGTGACGGTGCGCATCGCCTTCCAGAACCTGGGCAGCGAACCGATGATCCTGAACTACAAGCAGGACACCGGCGTGATGCTGGACGAGCGCGGCGAGAAGTACATCGTCGACTGGCGCTACCGGGAGTCGGTGCAGGGCATGCCGGTGGCCACGCGCGACAAGGCCAGCTCGCAGTTCACGCTGCAGCCGGGCGAGTCGCGCACCGCCGCTTTCGTCTTCCGCCGCTTCGTCGGCAAGGTGCCGGCAGGCACGCTGTTTGCGCCCACCCTGGCGGTCGAGCAGTACGTGCTGCTGCCCTCCAACCAGCTGCAGCGCGTGCGCGAATATTCGCTCGGCTTCGGCGAGGTGCGTGGCGGCGCGGACCTGCGCCAGCTCGGCGAGGCGGTCAAGGGCCTGGGCAACCTGCTGCGCGGCAAGCACTGAGCACGCGCCAGAGCGCTGCACTGCATGCGCTGCCGCGGCACGGCCCGCGCCCTCGCGGCACGCCGCCCCAGGCGACTCCCGGCCTTGCTGCGGCCACGACGGTGGTACGCTGGCCGGGCGATGGAAGCCGCAGCGCGCATGCCGATGCACGACCGCCAGGCCCGCCAGCAGGTGGGCCGCCTGGTGCAGGCCTTCTTCGACGCGGTGTCCTTCGCGCCCGGCCGCGCGCCGCGTTATGACGCGTTGCACGAGCTGTTCGTCGAGCAGGGCCTGCTCGTCAACAATGCCGGCGACGCGCCGGAGGTCATGCCGGTGGCGGCCTTCGTGCGCAGCCGGCAGGCCAGCTACGACGGCGGCGGCGTCACGCGCTTCGAGGTCGTCGAGCTGGCCGATACGACCGAGCTCTTCGGCAACGTCGCCCACCGCGCCAGCGCCTTCGTGCGCCGCGGCCTGCGCGACGGCCAGCCGTTCGAGCTGCGCGGCATGATCTTCCTGCAGTGCCTGCGCACGCCGCAGGGCTGGAAGCTCGCCAGCGTGGCCTGGGACGACCAGCGGCCGGGCCAGGGCCTGGCCGGGCATGCGGAGCCGACGGAGTTCGGCTGAGAGGCTCAGAGGCCATCCCATGCACCCGCGCATGGGGTGGCCTCTCAGTCTCCGAGCCGGCCGGGCCGGCGTCAGGGCCGGCTGGCTGCGGTCAGCGCCGCGATCTCGTCGGCGTCGAAGTCCAGTTCCGCCAGGATCGCTGCGCTGTGTTCGCCCAGCGCCGGCACGGCGCCCATGCGCACGCTGGCGGCGTCGGTCGCGCCGGGCGGCAGCGCCGCGGGCACCGGGCCTGCCGGCGTCTGCACCTCGGCCCAGCGTTCGCGCGCGCGCAGCTGCGCGTGGTCCCACACCTGGGCCAGCCCGTTGACCTGCGCATGGGCGACGCCGGCTTCGTCCAGGCGCTGCATCACCTGCGCGGCCTCCAGCCGGGCGAAGGCCGCGACGATGATCGCCTGCAGCTCGCCGCGCGCCGCGCTGCGCGCCGCGTTGCTCGCAAAGCGCGGGTCGGCGGCCAGCGCCGGTTGCTCCAGCACGCGCTCGCAGAAGGCCTGCCACTCGCGCTCGTTCTGCACGCCCAGCAGCACGCTGCCGCCGTCGCCGGTGGGGAAGGGGCCGTAGGGGTAGATCGTCGAATGCGCGGCGCCGGCGCGCGGCGGCGGCTCGGCGCCGTCGAAGGCGTAGTACAGCGGGTAGCCCATCCACTCGACCAGGCTTTCCAGCATCGAGACGTCGATGCGCCGGCCGCGCCCCGTGCGCCCGCGTTCGATCAGCGCGGCGAGCACGTTGCTGTAGGCGTACATGCCGGCGGCGATGTCGGCGATCGAGCAGCCGGCCTTGGCCACTTCCTCGGCGCTGCCGGTGACCGACAGGAAGCCGCTCTCGGCCTGGATCAGCAGGTCGTAGGCCTTGCGCTCGCGGTACGGTCCCGGGCGCGCCGGGTCGTCGCCGTAGCCCGAGATGTCGCAGACGATCAGCCTCGGGTGCGCCGGCGCCAGCGCCTCGTGCGACAGGCCCAGCCGCGCCGCAGCGCCGGGCGCCAGGTTCTGCACCAGCACGTCGGCGCGCGCCAGCAGGCGCTGCAGCACCTCGGCCGCGCGCGGGTGCTTGAGGTCCAGCGCCAGGCTCTGCTTGCCGCGGTTGGTCCACACGAAGTGCGACGACAGCCCGCGCACGCGGCCGTCGTAGCCGCGCGCGAAGTCGCCGCTGCCCGGCCGCTCGATCTTGATCACGCGCGCGCCCTGGTCGGCCAGGTGGCGCGTGGCCAGCGGCGCCGCGACCGCATGTTCCAGCGCGACCACCGTGATGCCCTCGAGCGGCAGCGCCATCGTCAGTAGCTCCGCGGCAGGCCGAGCACATGCTCGGCGACGTAGGCCAGGATCAGGTTGCTCGACAGCGGCGCCACCTGGTACAGCCGCGTCTGGCGAAACTTGCGCTCGACGTCGTATTCGCTGGCGAAGCCGTAGCCGCCATGCAGCTGCAGGCAGGCCTCGGCCGCCTGCCAGCTGGCCTTGGCGGCCAGGTGCTTGGCCATGTTGGCCTGCGCGCCGCAGGGCTCGGCGGCGTCGTAGCGCCGGCAGGCCTCCCAGCGCATCAGGTCGGCGGCCTCGACCTCGATGTAGGCGTCGGCGATCGGAAACTGCACGCCCTGGTTCCGACCGATCGGCCGCCCGAAGACCACGCGCTCCAGCGCATAGCGCGCGACGCGCTCGACGAACCACCGTCCGTCGCCGATGCACTCGGCGGCGATCAGCGTACGCTCGGCATTCAGCCCGTCCATGATCTGGCGCAGGCCCTGGCCTTCGCGGCCGATCAACTGATCGTCGGGGATCTCCAGCCCCTCGAAGAACAGCTCGCAGGCGTCGTGGCTGACCATGTTGGGAATCGGGCGCAGCGTCAGCCCGCGGCCCAGCGCCTGGCGCAGGTCGACGAGGAAGACCGACAGGCCCTCGCTCTTCTTCGCGACCTGCGCCAGCGGCGTCGTGCGCGCCAGCAGGATCATCAGGTCGGAATGCTGCACGCGCGAGATCCAGACCTTCTGGCCGTCGACGACCCAGCGGTCGCCGCGCCGCACTGCGGTGGTCGCCAGGTTCGTCGTGTCGGTGCCGCTGCCGGGTTCGGTGACGGCCATGCTCTGCAGGCGCAATTCGCCGCGCGCGATGGGCGGCAGCCAGCGCGCCTTCTGCGCCGGCGAGCCGTGGCGCAGCAGCGTGCCCATGTTGTACATCTGGCCATGGCAGGCGCCGGCGTTGCCGCCGCTGCGGTTGACCTCCTCCATCACCACGCTCGCCTCGGCCAGGCCGAGGCCGGCGCCGCCATGCTCCTGCGGGATCAGCGCCGAAAGCCAGCCGGCCTGCGTCAGCGCGGCGACGAACTCGCTCGGGTAGGCGCGTTCGGCGTCGATGCGGCGGTGGTAGGCGTCGGGGAACGCGGCGCACAGCCGGCGCACCGCGTCGCGGATCTCGGGGAAGCGTTCGCCGGCGGACATCGGCATCTCGCTCAGCGCTCCAGTTCGGCCTCGGCCTGCACGGCCAGCCAACCCTCGTGGTCGCGCGCCCACAGCGAGAACACACTGCCGACATCGCCGGCCGGCCGGCCGCACAGCGTGAACGGACGCACGTCGAACAGCGGCCGCAAGGCGCGGAAGGCGAAGCGCCGTACCGTGGCCCCCGGCCGCTGCCGGCGCAGCAGGTCCAGCAGCAGCGTCGCGACCAGCGGGCCGTGCACGACCAGGCCCGGGTAGCCCTCGACCTGCGTCGCGTAGGTCCGGTCGTAGTGGATGCGGTGGCCGTTGAAGGTCAGCGCCGAGTAGCGGAACAGCAGCACCGGGTCGGGCACGACGGTGCGCTCGAAGGCGGCACCGGCGGGCGCCGCCTGCGGGGCCGGCGAAGGGGCGCCCGGCAGCGGCGCCTCGCGGTAGACGAGGTCGTGTTCGTCGCTGACGGCCAGGCCCGCCGCGCCGTGGAATTCGTGCGCCACGGTGACGAAGACCAGCGCGCCGGCGCGGCCCTGCTTGGCCTCGACGCGCGCGATGCGCGAGCGGCGCTCGACCGTCTCGCCGACGCGCAGCGGCGAGTGGAAGACCACTCGGCTGCCGGCCCACATGCGCCGCGGCAGCGCCACCGGCGGCAGGAAGCCGCCGCGTCGCGGGTGGCCGTCGGGGCCGAGGTCGGCCTGCCGCGCCACCGGCGGCAGCAGCAGCCAGTGGGCCAGCGGCGGCAGCGCGTCGCCGGGCCGCACGGCAATGTCCTCGTGGTCCAGCAGCGCGGCCAGGCCGGCGGCCAGGTGGGCCGGCACGAGGTCGTGCGCGCGTTCGCTGCGGCCGACCCAGTCCTGCAGGCGCACCGTGTCGTCGCTCACGAGGCCTCCCGGATCATCTGGCGCGCGATGATGAGCTGCTGGATCTGCGAGGTGCCCTCATAGAGCCGGAAGACGCGCACGTCGCGATAGAAGCGCTCGATGCCATGGTCGGCCATGTAGCCGGCGCCGCCCAGGATCTGCACCGCGCGGTCGGCGACGCGGCCGCACATCTCGCTGGCGAAGAGCTTGCAGCACGAGGCCTCGGCCGTCACGTCCTGGCCGGCGTCGCGCCGCTGCGCGGCGTCGAGCACCATGCAGCGCGCCGCATACAGCTCGGTGCGGCTGTCCGCCAGCATGGCCTGCACGAGCTGGAATTCGGCGATCGGCTGGCCGAACTGGCGGCGCTGCATCGCATGGCGCAGCGCGTCGTCCAGCAGGCGCTCGGCGACGCCGACGCAGACCGCGGCGATGTGGATGCGGCCCTTGTCCAGCACCTTCATCGCGGTGCGGAAGCCGCGGCCTTCCTGCCCGCCGATCAGGTTGGCCGCCGGCACACGGCAGCCCTCGAAGATCACGTCGCAGGTGTGCGCGCCCTGCTGGCCCATCTTGCGGTCGATGCGGCCGAGGTGGATGCCCGGCGAGCGGGCATCGACGACGAAGGCCGAGACGCCGGCCGCGCCGGTGCTCGCCGGGTCGGTGCGCGCCATCAGCGTGAAGACGCCGGCGCTGGGCGCATTCGTGATGTAGCGCTTGCTGCCGTCGACGACATAGTGGTCGCCGTCGCGGCGCGCGCGCGTGCGCAGCGACGCGGCGTCGGAGCCGGCCTCGGGCTCGGTCAGCGCGAAGGTGGCGACCAGCTCGCCGCGCGCCATGGCGGGCAGCCGGCGCGCCTTCTGCTCGTCGGTGCCGTCCATCACGATGCCCTGCGAGCCGATGCCCACCGTCGAGCCGATGACCGAGCGGAAGGCCGGCGAGGTGCGGCACAGCTCGAACATCAGCCGCACTTCCTCTTCCATCGTCAGGCCCAGGCCGCCGTAGGCCTCGGGGATGGCCAGGCCGAACAGGCCCATCTCGCGCATCGCCTGCACGATGCCGGCCGGCACCGCGTCGGTCTCGGCGACCTCGCGCTCGGCCGGCACCAGGCGCTCGTGCACGAAGCGGCGCACGCTGGCGAGCAGCGCCTCGAGCGTCTCGGGGTCGCGGATCATCGCGGTGCGCGCGCGGTGGGCTCGTGGCGCGGGCGGCGTCGGGCAGGGACTGGCATCGGCGCGAGCATGCACGAGCCGCGGCCGGAAGGCCACCCGTGACTTCGCCCGGGGCACAATGCGCCCACGATGGCGCTGCCGCGACTTGCCCGTTCCACGCTGTGCACCTGCCTGGCCGCCGCGCTGCTGGCCGGCTGCGCCACGCGTTCGGTCGACGTGGCGCCGGCGCCCGCCGACCCGGGCGAGTTCCTGAGCTGGAGCTGCACGCGCATCGACGACGAGCTCGACCGCGTGCAGCAGCGCGCCGCCGACGTGGCCTGGGCGGTGGACGAACGCGCCGGCAACAACATCCTGGCGCTCGGCGTCGGCGTCGCGGTCTTCTGGCCGGCCCTGCTGGCGATGCGCCCGGCCGGCCTGGAGGCCACGGAACTGGCGCAGCTCAAGGGCCGCTACGACGCGCTGCGCATCGCGTCGGAGCGCAAGCGCTGCCCGCCGGCGGCCGTCCCGGCCGAACGCGTGGCCGGCATGCCGGTGGCGCAGGGCGAGCGCCTGGTCTACGAGGACCGCGAGTCGGCGCGCCGCCCGGCCACCGAGTGGGTGCTGCGCGTGGGTGAGCTCCGCCGCGGCGAGCTGGAATTCGCGCTCGAGACCGCCGGCGGCGCGCGCTGGCTGCAGGACCTGGCCGGCAACGTGCTGGAGGCGCCGCAGGGCGCGCTGCAGTGGCAGCGCCTGCTGCGCGGCGAGCTGGTGCTGGGGCAGGTGCTGGCCGGCGACATCGTCGTCGCCGGCGACCCGCTGGCGCGCGCCCGCGTGCGCGGGCAGGTCGTCGCGGTCGGGCCGCAGACGGTGGCCACGCGCCGCTTCGACGTCGCGGTGATCGAGCTGTTCGGCGACGCGCAGGTCGGCGACGCCTTCACGAGGCTGGACGGCGCGCTGGTCGTCGACCGTGCCAGCGGCGTGCTGCTGCGCCTGGACCTGCGCAGCGCGCAACCGGCGTTCTCGCTGCAGCGGCGTCTGATGCGCGTGGAGCCGGCGCCTGCGGCGGCCGGCTGACACAGTTCTTTACGCAGGGTCCACAGGGGCGACAAGGGGCGCGCGCAGCATCACCCTCGTCGCAACCCCTTCCCCTCCAGGAGACCGCATGAAGACCCCCCGATCCGCCGCCCGCCGACCCCTGGCCCTGTCCCCGCTGCGTGCGGCCGCCGCCGCCGTGCTGGTGCTGGGCGCCGGCCTGGCCTTCACCGCCTCGGCCCATCGCGGCGAAGGCCCCGGCCAGCATGGCCAGCCGGGCATGCACGCGATGCACGCCGGCATGGGCGGTGCCGGCATGGGCCCGGGCATGGGCGGCCGCGCGCTGGACGCCGTCGGCGCCACCGACGAGCAGAAGGCACAGATCCGCCAGATCATGGACGCCGCGCGCAACGACCTGCAGGGCCAGCGCGAGGCCGGCCGTGCGCTGCGCGAGCAGATGCGCGCGCTGTTCGCGCAGCCCACCGTGGATGCCAACGCGGTCGAGGCGCTGCGCCAGCAGATGTCGGCGCACCGCGAGCAGGCCAGCCGCCGCATGACGCAGGCCATGGTCGAGGCCAGCCGCGTGCTGACGCCCGAGCAGCGCCAGGCGCTGGCCGAGCAGATGCAGCAGCGCCGCCAGCGCATGGAGCAGCGCCAGGGCGGCGAACGCGGCGAGCGCGGCCAGCATCGCCACGAGCACCGCATGCAGGGCCCCGCCCGCAGCTGAGCCGCGTCGGCCGCCGCCGGAGCGTATCCGGCGGCGCCCGCCGCCCGACCAGGCGCGCATGAACCGACTGCTGCTGATCGACGACGACACCCGGCTGACCGAGATGGTCGGCAGCTACCTGCGCGGCAACGGCTTCGAGGTCGAGACCGCGCCCTCGCTGGCCGCCGGCCGCCAGCGCCTGCAGGCTGGCCTGTACGACGCGCTGGTGCTGGACCTGATGCTGCCCGACGGCGATGGCCTGGACTTCACGCGCGAGCTGCGCCGCGAGCCGCGCACGCGCCGGCTGCCGCTGCTGATGCTGACCGCGCGCGGCGAGCCCACCGACCGCATCGTCGGGCTGGAGATCGGCGCCGACGACTACCTGCCTAAGCCCTTCGAGCCGCGCGAGCTGCTGGCGCGCGTGAAGGCGCTGCTGCGCCGCGCCGCGCCCGAGGCGCTGGCCGACGACGAGGTGCTGCGCTTCGGCCGCCTGGAGATCGACCTCGGCGCGCGCCAGGCGCGGCTGGACGGCAGGCCCTGCGAGCTGACCGGCCACCAGTTCGAGCTGCTCACCGTGCTGGCCAGGAGCCCGGGCCGCGTGCTCTCGCGCGACCAGATCATGGACGCGCTGAAGGGCCACCCGCTGGAGGCCTTCGACCGCAGCATCGACGTGCACATCTCGCGCATCCGCGCCGTCATCGAGGACGACCCCAAGGCGCCGCGCCGCGTGCTCACGGTGCGCGGCGCCGGCTACGTCTTCGCGCGCAAGCAGGACGCCGACTAGGCGCCGCGCGGACCGCTCGTCGTGCGCTCGCTGTACCTGCGCCTCTGGCTCACCGTGGTGGCCGCGCTGGCGCTGTTCGCGCTGGTCAGCGGCTGGCTGGTGCAGCGCCACCTGGACGAGCAGCGCGCACGGGCCGAGGCGGCGCTGCAGGACCGGGTCGGCGCCTGGGCCGAGCTGCTGCAGCGCACGCTGCCGCCGGCCACCGCGCCGGCCGAGGTGCAGGCGGCGGCGCTGGCGGACTGGTCGCGCCGGCTGCGCGTGCCGATGGCGCTGGACGACGCCGCGGGGCGGCGCATCGCCGCCAGCGAGTCGTTCCAGCGCCTGGCCGAGGACCGGCCCGACCTGCTGGCGCGCGTGGCTGCGATCCCGCTGGACGACGGGCGCACGCTGTCGGTGCCGCGGCCCAGCCTGCGCCGCCTGGGCGCGCCCGAGGGCGAGCGGGGCAGCGAGCGGGGCGGCCCGCGCGAGCGCGGCGAGGCGCGCGCCTTCGAGCGCCGCAGCGAACGCGGCATGCCCGGCATGATGCGCGCGCCGGGGGCCGGCGAAGGCGGCTGGCTGCCGCCGTCGCTGCGCCCGCCCTGGCTGCCCGAGGGCCTGGGCCTGGTGCTGCTGCTGGGCCTGCTGTTTCTGGCCGTCGCCGCCGGCGCCTGGCCGGTGGTGCGCCGGCTGACGCGCCGGCTGGAGGCGCTGAAGCAGGGCGTCGAGGCCTTCGGCGCGGGCGCGCTGCACCAGCGTGTGGCCGAGGACGGCCGCGACGAGGTCGCCGCGGTGGCCGCCAGCTTCAACCGCGCGGCCACGCGCATCGAGGCGCTGCTGCGTTCGCACCAGAGCCTGCTCGCCAACGCCAGCCACGAACTGCGCAGCCCGCTGGCGCGGCTGAAGATGGCGGTCGCGATGCTCGACGACGCCCAGCCGGCCGAGCGCGCGGCGCTCAGGCAGGAGATCGCGACCAATATCGGCGAGCTCGATGCGCTGGTCGAGGAGGTCCTGCTGGCCAGCCGCCTGGACGCCGGCGCCGCGCTGGAGCGCCGCGAGCCGGTGCCGCTGCTCGCGCTGGCGGCCGAGGAGGCCGCGCGCCACGACGCCACGGCCGAGGGCGAGGACCTGACCGTGCCGGGCGACGAGCGGCTGTTGCGGCGCGCCGTGCGCAACCTGCTCGAGAACGCGCGCCGCTACGGTGCCGGCGAGGTGCAGGTGCGCGTCGCGCGCCAGGGCGCGATGGTCGAGCTGACGGTCAGCGACCATGGCGCCGGCGTGCCCGAGGCGTACCGCGAGCGCATCTTCGAGCCCTTCTTCCGCCTGCCCGGCCACGCCGAGCGCGAGGGCGGCGTCGGCCTCGGCCTGGCGCTGGTGCGCCAGATCGCCGAGCGCCATGGCGGCCACGTGCGCTGCGAGCCGCGTGCCGCGGCCGAGGGCGGCGGCAGCCGCTTCGTGCTGGCGCTGCCGGCGGCCTGAGCGCCGTCGCGGCGGCGGCGGCCGCGAGACGGGTGCGGCAGGCGGGCGACACAATCGCCGCATGACCAAGCGTCTGCCGAACCGCCAGCCGACCCGCCTGCCGGACCATCTGCCGGACGACCTTCCGGACGACCTGCCGGACCACCCGCCCACCGCGCGCCCGGCCATGATGCGGCGCCGCCTCGTGCTCGCGTCCGGCCTGGCGGGCCTGCTGCCGCTGCTGGGCGCCGGCTGCAGCCGCGCCCCGGTGCGCGGCCAGCCGGTGCCGGCGGGGGCGCGCGTGCTGGCGCTGGGCGATTCGCTGACCTACGGCACCGGCGCACCCGCCGACGCCGCCTACCCGGCCGTGCTGGCGCGGCTGACCGGCTGGGACGTCGTCAACGCCGGCGTGCCCGGCGACACCACGGCGCAGGCGCTCGCGCGCACGCCGGGCCTGCTGGACGAGCACCGGCCGGCGCTGGTGCTGCTGGGCATCGGCGGCAACGACCTGCTGCGCCGGCAGGACGAAGGCGCGGCGCGCGCCAATATCGAGCGCATCGTGCAGGCCGCGCGTGCCGCGGCGGCGCAGGTGCTGCTGATCGCGGTGCCGCGGCCGACCGTCGCCGCGCGCGTCACCGGCAGCCTGTCCGACCACCCGATGTATGCCGAGATCGCCGAGGCGCAGGCGCTGCCGCTGCACGCCGACGGCTGGTCGCAGGTGCTGGCCGACGAGCGGCTGCGCGCCGATGCGATCCACGCCAATGCCGCCGGCTACGAACGCTTCGCGCAGGGCCTGCTGGCCACGCTGCGCGCGGCCGGGCTGCTCGCGGCCTGAGCGGCGATGGGCCGGGAGCAGGTCTTCATCAGCTACCGGCGCGACGACAGCGCCGGCTACGCCCGTGCGCTGCACGACGCGTTGGCGCGGCGCTTCGGCGCCGAGCGGGTCTTCATCGACGTCGACGACATCGGGGCCGGGCAGGCCTTCGCCGCCGTCATCGCCGGCGCCGTCGGCCGCTCCAAGCTGCTGCTGGTGCTGATCGGCCGGCGCTGGCTGGGCGAGCGCGACGGCGCGCCGCCGCGCCTGCACGAGCCCGGCGATTTCGTGCGCCGCGAGGTCGAGGCCGCGCTGGCGCGCGGCCTGCACGTGATCCCGGTCCTGCTCGACGGCGCCGTGATGCCGGCCGCGGCGCAGCTGCCGGGCTCGCTGCAGCCGCTGGCCGGCCGCCATGCGGTCGAGCTGCGCGGCAGCCACTGGGCGGCCGACCTGGAGCGCCTGCTCGACGCGGTGGCGGCGATCGTCGAGGCCGGCGCACCGGGCCCCGCGGCCGCCGCCGGCGCCGGGGCGGGCCCCGCGCCCGCAGCCCGCCGCCGCGCGCTGCGCGCGGGCGCTGGACTCGTGCTGCTGGGCGCTGCCGCGGCGCTGGTGTGGTGGGCGCGCCGGCGCGGCGACGGCGCCGTGCCGGCGCGCGCCACGGTCGACGGGCTGTGGCTGGCCGAGGTGG
Organism: Rubrivivax sp.; assembly: GCA_019635315.1. Lineage (GTDB taxonomy): Bacteria > Pseudomonadota > Gammaproteobacteria > Burkholderiales > Burkholderiaceae_C > Rubrivivax. The sequence continues at coordinate 63,340 of JAHBZT010000008.1, read as the reverse complement.
TCTACCCGTGGCCGAATGCACGCTACGACGAGCGCTTCGAACTGGTCGGCCAGGGCAGCGAACTGCGCGGCAGCGCCTCGTTCCTGACCCTGCCGCGCGGCCTCGTCGCCGGGCACATCGACGGCGAGCGGGTGCAGTTCGAGACCCGCGTCGTGGAGATCGACGGCAACGTCGAGCGCACGCTGGTGCACCGCTACGAGGGTCGCGTCGACGGCGACCGGCTGCACCTGACGATGCACACCGTGCGCGAGGGCGTCGCCGGGGAGGCGGTGTCCTTCGTCGCCCGCCGCCAGGCGCCGCCGCCGGCCGTGCGCTGAGCCCCTGGGGCCACGCGCCGCAGGCCCGACGCGTGCGCGAAGGGACCGGTCAGGCCGTGCGCTGCTGCCGCAGCACCCAGGCCAGCAGCGCCGTCATCAGCACGCCCGAGACCACCAGTCCGATCGTCGCGGCGAGCCAGAAGCCCGGTGCGCCGCGCAGCGCCGCCGGCACCCAGGCCGGCGCGTGGAAGGCCAGCGCATAGCCGCCGCCCAGGCCCACGCCCCACAGCGCCAGCACGTAGACGACCAGCGGCGCGGTCGCGATCTTGTGCGCGCGCAGCACGAACGACGCGATCGTGTGCGCCGCATCGGCGACGTGGAACAGCGCCACCCAGGCCACCAGCGGCAGCGCGGCGGCGATCACCTCGGCGTCGTGCGTATACAGGCGCAGGATGGGCTCGCGCAGCACGAAGACCGCCGTGCCCAGCAGCGCCGCCACCAGCAGCCCGATCTGCAGCCCGTGCCAGCCCAGCCGGTGCGCGTCGCGCAGGTCGCCGGCGCCGAGGCGCTGCGCCACCAGCGTGCTGCTGGCGCTGGCCAGGCCCAGCGGCAGCATGAACATCAGCGTCACCAGGTTGGCCGCCAGCTGGTGGCCGGCCACCGGTGTCGTGCCCAGGCGCGAGATGAACAGCGCCATGAACGAGAAGCCGGTGACCTCGACAAGGATGGTCGCGCCCATCGGCAGACCCAGCTTCGCCAGCGCGCGCAGCGACGCCCCGTGCGGCCGGTCCAGGCCGCGGCCGAAGATCGCGAAGCGGCGGTAGAAGGGGTCGCGGCGCAGCACCGTGTAGCCGGCGATGGCCTGCGCCCACATCGCGATCGCGGTCGCGATGCCGCAGCCGACGACCCCCAGCGCCGGCAGCCCGAGCGCCGGCACGCCGAAGACCAGCGCCGTCGACAGCGGGATCTTCAGCGCCAGCCCCGACACCTGCAGCACCATCACCGCCTTGGGCCGCGAGACTGCGGTATTGAAGCCGCGGTAGACGGTGAACATCAGCGAGGCGGGCAGCGAGAAGGCCAGCGCCGTCAGGTAGCCGCGCACCTTGTCGGCGACTTCCGGGCCGGCGCGCGCCAGCGCCAGGAAGGGCGCCGGAAACAGCAGCAGCGTGCTGCCCAGCGCGGCCAGCGCGAAGGCCAGCCACAGCGCCTGGTGCACCTGCGCGCCGGCGTCGTGGTCGCGGCCGGCGCCGTGCAGCTGGCCGACGATGGGCGACAGCGCCAGGATCACGCCCATGAAGCCGATGAAGACCGTGATATAGGCCGCCGCGCCGACCGCCAGCGCGGCCAGGTCGGTCGCGGCAAAGCGCGCCACCAGCACGGTGTCGACGGTGGCGAAGGCCAGCACCGAGACCTGGCCGACGAAGACCGGCCAGGCCAGCGGCAGCAGCCGGCGCGCGCTGTCGCGCAGCGACGACCCGGCGCCCGTGGTGCCTTGCTTGCCGGTCTTCAAGCGCGCGCCGCCGGTGCCAGCGGCGCCGCGTCGAAGACGGCCGGGTCCGGGTGGTCGGTGCCGCTGGCGCGGCGGGCCCGCTCGGCATAGCGGTTGAAGCGCCAGGCCGTGGCTTCCAGCGTGATGCGGCGCCAGACGGCGCGCTTCTCGGCCGGGCTCATCGCGGTCCAGTGCTGGACCTCGTCGAAGGTCCTGCCGCAGCCCTTGCACACCGCGTCGCCCTGGCTGGTGGAGCAGATCGCGATGCAGGGCGCGTCCGGCGTGCTGGCATACCAGGCCAGCCAGGCCTGGCGCGCGCGCGGCGGCATCGTCGCCTCGTCGGCCAGCGGCTCGCGGTAGTAGACCATCAGCGCATAGACCTCGGCCAGCGCGCGCACCTCGGCGCAGGCGGTGATGCCGTCGGGCGAGGGCGAACGCTCACGCCACCAGTTGATGGCGGACTCGATGTCGGTGATGTGGATGCCGGCCATGGCGGGCGGGGCTGCAGAGCGGCGGGCAGGCGGGTCGGGGGCAGCGAGTGTAGCGGCGCGTCCCCGCCGCCCCTGCGCCGCCTTGCCCCCGGTCAAGTCCGGGGCGGCCTGCCGGCTTAGACTCCGGCCATGTCGATCGCCTGGCGACGCCTGCTCGCATGGACCCTGGCGCTGTGGCTGCCGCTGCATGGCGCGGCCGCCGTGGCCATGGGGCTGTGCGCCGCGATGCCGCTGCAGCATGCAGCGGCCGTCGAGCGTGCGGCTGTGCTGGCACCGACCACGGCGTCCGGCGCCCTCGAGGCGCACCGCGCCCACTGCGCGGAGGGCGCCGCCGCTGCCGCGGACCCGGCCGCAGTCGCGGTCGCGGGCGAGTCCCCGTCCGGCGACGGCGGCGCCTGTGCCCATTGCGCGGCCTGCCAGGTGCAGGTGGCCGCCTTGCCCGCCGTGCCGCTGCTGCAGCATGCACTGCTGCCGGGCACCTGGGTCCACGCCGACAGCTCGGCCCCGCCCGAGCGCGCCCCGGAGTCGCTGGAGCGGCCGCCCAGGCCCGCACGCGCCTGACCCCCGCGTGGGCGCCGCGGGCCCGACCCGCGGCACCCGATCCGCCGGCACCGATGGTGCCGGCCCCTTCCGGAGCTTCCCATGAGCGACCTCGACCGGGTCGTGCTGCTGCTGGCCCTCGGTGTCAGCGCGACGGCCGCCGCGCAGACCGCCGGCACCGACGCGCCCGCCGGCGCGCGGCGCCATCAGCATCAGCACCACCAGCACCACCAGCACCAGCACCAGCACCAGCACCAGCACCAGCACCAGCACCAGGCCCAGCCGCAGCCGCAGCAGCAGCAGCAGCCAGCGGCAGCGGCAGCGACGGGCCAGCACGCGCATCACGTGCAGCACCACGGCCGGCACGGGGGGCACGGCGCACAGGCCGCCGTGGCGGCGGCTAGCCCGGCCGCGACCCCGCAGGCGGCTCGCGACGCGCTGGACCCGGCGGCGGCGGTGCCGCCGCTCGTCTACCGCTCGGTGCTGGGCGGCTACCGGCCGCTGACCGAGACGCCGCCGGGCGACTGGCGCGCGCTGAACGAGCAGGTGCACCGTGTCGGCGGCTGGCGCACCTACCTGCGCCAGGCCCAGGCGCCGGAGCCGGCGGCGTCGGCCGCGCCGGGTGCGGCACCGGCGGCGCCCCAAGCCGCGCCGGCCGGCCACGACCACGGGAGCAAGCCATGAAGCGCGCGCTGATCGCCACGGCGGCGCTGGCGCTGCTCGCCGGCTGCGCCAGCCTGGACCCGGCGGCGACGCTGGCGCCGGTGCAGGACCTCGTGCGCCAGCATGTCGGCGCCGAGCTCGTCGCCGAGCGCAGCGAAGCCGACGGGGCCGCCTTGCGCGCGCGCGTCGACGAACTGCTCGCGCAGCCCTTGTCCGCCGACAGCGCGGTGCAGATCGCGCTGCTCAACCACCGCGGCCTGCAGGCGCGGCTGCAGGACCTGGGCGTGGCCGAGGCGCAGGTGGTCGAGCTGTCGCGCCTGCCCAACCCCGGCTTCAGCTTCGGCCGCATGCGCCAGGGCGACGAACGCGAGATCGAGCGCGGCCTGCACTTCAACCTGGCGGCACTGCTGCTGCGCCCGCTGGCCGCACAGGCCGAGCGGCGCCAGCTCGCGGCGCTGCAGCAGGGCGTGGCCGCCGACGCGCTGGCGCTGGCGGCGCAGGCGCGCAAGGCCTTCTTCGAGGCCGTCGCCGCCGAGCAGTCGCTGCTGTACATGCGCCAGGTGCTGCAGGCCGCCGACGCCAGTGCCGAGCTGGCGCGCCGCATGGCCGAGGCCGGCAACTTCAACCGCCTGCGCCAGGCGCGCGAGCACGCCTTCTATGCCGACGCGGCGCTCAACCTGGCGCGCGCGCAGCATGCGCAGGTAGCGGCGCGCGAGCGGCTGATCCGCGCGCTGGGCCTGTGGGGTGCGCAGACGCTGTTCACGCTGCCCGAGCGCCTGCCCGAGCTGCCCTCGGCGCCGCCCGCGCGGCCCGACCTCGAGCAGCAGGCGATGCAGCAGCGGCTGGACGTCGCCGCCGCACGCGCGCAGGTGCAGGCCACCGCCGATGCGCTGGGCCTGACGCGCGCCTCGCGCTTCGTCAGCGTGTTCGAGTTCGGCCTCTCGCACAACACCAGCAACGAGGGCCCGCGCCAGACCGGCTGGGAGATCGGCTTCGAGATCCCGATCTTCGACTTCGGCCAGGCCCGCGTGGCCAAGGCGCAGGCGTTGTATGCGAAGAGCGTGCACGAGGCGCAGCGCGTAGCGATCGAGGCGCGCAGCGAGGTGCGCGAGGCCTGGCATGCGCTGGCCACCGCGCACGACATCGCGCGCCACCACCGCGACGAGATCGTGCCCACCGCGCGCCGCATCAGCGAGGAGAACCTGCTGCGCTACAACGGCATGCTGATCGGCGTCTTCGAGCTGCTCGCCGATGCGCGTGCGCAGATCGCCGCCGTCGATGCCTCCATCGCCGCGCTGCGCGACTACTGGATCGCCGACGCCGACCTGCGCGCCGCGCTGGTCGGCCGCCCGGCGCTGGCCCCGGCCGGCGCACCCGCTGCCGTCGCCACCGGCGGCGCCGCCGGCGGCCACTGAGACGAGAGGAACCGATCATGCTGAACCGACGACAACTGCTCGGCGGCGCCGGTGCCATCACCGCCGCCGCGAGCGCCAGCGCCGTCAGCCGCGTCGCGATGGCCGCGCTGCCCGAGCCGGTCATCCAGACCAGCGCCGACACGATGCCGCCGCTGACCCCTTCGACCGGCCGGCCCTACCGCCCGGTGGTCACGCTCAACGGCTGGACCTGCCCCTGGCGCATGAACGCCGGCGTCAAGGAATTCCACCTCGTCGCCGAGCCGGTGGTGCGCGAGATGGCGCCCGGCTTCAAGGCCCACCTGTGGGGCTACAACGGCCAGAGCCCGGGGCCGACCATCGAGGTCGTCGAAGGCGACCGCGTGCGCATCTTCGTCACCAACCGGCTGCCGGAGATGACGACCATCCACTGGCATGGCCAGCGCCTGCCCTGCGGCATGGACGGCGTCACCGGGCTCACGCAGCCGGGCATCCCGGCGGGCAAGACCTTCGTCTACGAATTCGAGGCGCGCCGCCCCGGCACCTTCATGTACCACCCGCATGCCGACGAGATGGTGCAGATGGCGATGGGGATGATGGGCTTCTGGATCACGCACCCGAAGGCCAGGCACCCGCTGATCGATGAGGTCGACCGCGACTACTGCTTCCTGCTCAATGCTTACGACATCGATCCCGGCAGCGCGACGCCGAAGATCATGACGATGCTGGACTTCAACCTGTGGAGCTGGAACAGCCGCATCTTCCCGGGCATCTCGCCGCTGGTCGCGCGGCTGGGCGAAACGGTGCGCATCCGGATCGGCAACCTGACGATGACCAACCACCCGATCCACCTGCACGGCCACGAATTCCTGGTCACCGGCACCGACGGCGGCCCGACGCCGAAGAGCACGCGCTGGTACGAGGTCACGACCGACATCGCGGTGGGGCAGATGCGGCAGATCGAGTTCCTGGCCGACGAACCCGGCGACTGGGCCTTCCACTGCCACAAGAGCCACCACACGATGAATGCGATGGGCCACGGCGTGGAGACGCTGATCGGCGTCGACCACACGGGCCTGGCGCGCCAGATCACGCAGCTGATCCCCGACTACATGGTGATGGGCGAACGCGGCATGAAGGACATGACCGAGATGGAGATGCCGCTGCCCGACAACACGGCGCCGATGATGGCCGGGCAGGGCCCCTTCGGCGCCATCGGCATGGGCGGCATGTTCAGCGTCGTCAAGGTGCGCGCCGACCAGAAGCCGGGCGACTACACCGACCCGGGCTGGTTCGCCCACCCGCCGGGCACCGTGTCGTACGAGTGGACCGGCGCGCCGCTGGCTGCGGCCAGCGCGTCGCCGGCCTCGGCCGGGCCCGCGGCCATGCCGCCGCTGCGGCGGCCGGCCGCGGACACCGAGGTGCGCGTGCGCAAGCCGGCCGGCGGGCATGGCGGGCATGGCGGCCACCGATGAATTCCGGATCACCCGACAGATCACCCGACAGAAAGGACCTCCCGATGAAGAAGTCTCCGTTCGTCGCCGCCGCGCTGCTGGTGGCCGTGCTGGCGCTGCCCGCGACCCCCGTCCTGGCCCATGGCCCTGCGGGTCACGGCAGCCACGCCGGCCCGGTGCGCAAGGAGCAGAAGCCCTGGGGCATCGCCGGCGACGCGAAGGCGGTTCGCCGCACGATAGCGATCCGCATGAACGACCAGATGCGCTTCGTGCCGGACCGCATCGAGGTGCGGCGCGGCGAGACCGTGCGCCTGGTCGTGCACAACGACGGCAAGCTGCTGCACGAATTCGTGATGGGCAGCCAGCAGGAGCTCGACGAACATGCCGAGCTGATGAAGAAGCACCCGGGCATGGAGCACGACGAGCCCTACATGGCCCACGTGGACCCCGGCAAGACCGGCGAGATCGTGTGGCACTTCAACCGCGCCGGCGACTTCGACTTCGGCTGCCTGATCGCCGGGCACTACGATGCCGGCATGGTCGGCAAGATCAAGGTGGTGACACGATGAACGCATCCACACTGAACCGGCGCCGCTTCGGCGCCGTCGCGGCGGCGCTGCTGGCCGCACCCTGGGCTGGCGCGCGAGCACAGGCCCCTGCGCCCTCGCTGCGCATGGAGGTCTGGAAGGACCCGAACTGCGGCTGCTGCGGCGACTGGGTCGCGATCATGGAGAAGGCCGGCTTCACCGTGCGCGTGCACGACGTCGGCAACGCCGGCGCGCGGCGGCGCCTGAAGGTGCCGGTGCAGCTGGGCTCCTGCCACACCGCGCAGGTCGGGCCCTATGCGGTGGAAGGCCATGTGCCGGCGCGCGAGATCCAGCGGATGCTGCGCGAGCGGCCGGACGCGATCGGCCTCACGGTGCCCGGCATGCCGGTCGGCGCGCCGGGCATGGACGGCCCGGAGTACGGCGACCGCCGCGACCCCTACGACGTGCTGCTGATCCGGCGCGACGGCAGCACCGTCGTCTACGCGAGCTACTTCAAGGACGCGAAGAAGGCCTGACGCCGGGGCCGGCCGGGGCCGGCGCCAGCCGTCACTGCCGGGTTCACTGCGGCGCTCGTTGCGGCGCTGGTTGCGGCGCTTACTGCGGCGTGTACCCGGCCTCGACCAGCTTCGCCACGACCTGCTCGCGCGGCGCGGCGGTCTGCACCTGCACGCGGTGCGCGGGCAGGTCGATCTGCAGCTCGGCCGCCGGGTCGGCGGCCTTGACGGCCTCGGTGACGGCCTTCACGCAGTGGCCGCAGGTCATGTCGGGGATCTGGAAGTCGAGCATGTCGGAGTCCTCGGTGGCAGGGGTTGACGGAACTGGCGACCAGTCTGCACCTTGACCCCATGTCAAGGTCAAGGGGCGCGGCCGCAGGACCCCGTTGACGACAGGGTAGGCGGTGCCGCCCTTGACTCTGCCATGATGTCAACGTCGAGACTGCCCGGCATGAATACCTCCACCCTCGCCGCCGGCACCGCGGTCCCCGCCGATGCCACCCCGTCCTGGTCGCTGCCGGTCGACGGCATGACCTGCGCTTCCTGCGTGGCCCGCGTCGAGCGCGCGGTGCGCGCGGTGCCCGGCGTCGCCGACGCCAGCGTCAACCTGGCCACCGAGTCGCTGACCGTGCGCGGTGCGCCGGCGCTGGCCGGCGCGGTGGGCGACGCAGTCCGGCGCGCCGGCTACGAGGTGCCGCGGCAGACGCTGACGCTGGCGGTGGAGGGCATGACCTGCGCCTCCTGCGTCGGCCGCGTCGAGCGCGCGCTGGCGCGCAGCGAGGGCGTGCTGTCGGCCGAGGTCAACCTGGCCACCGAGCAGGCGACGGTGGTTGCCGCCGCGCGCGACGGCGCGGCGCTGCGTGCCGCGCTGCTGGCGGCGGTGGAGCGCGCCGGCTACCACGCGCGCCTGTCGGAGGCCGCCGAGCCGGCCACGGCCGACGACGCCGCCGAGGCCCGCCACCGCGCCGAGGCGCGCCGCGTCGCCATCGCCGCGCTGCTGGCGGCGCCGCTGGTGCTGCCGATGCTGCTGATGCCGCTGGGCATCGAATGGATGTCGCCCGGCTGGCTGCAGTGGCTGCTGGCCACGCCGGTGCAGTTCTGGCTGGGCGCGCGCTTCTACCGCGCCGGCTGGCATGCGCTGCGTGCCGGCACCGGCAACATGGACCTGCTGGTGGCCATCGGCACCAGCGCGGCCTACGGCCTGTCGGTCTGGCTGCTGTTCGAGCATGCCGGCCATGGCATGGACCACCACCTGTACTTCGAGGCCTCGGCGGTGGTCATCACGCTGGTGCTGCTGGGCAAGTGGCTGGAAGGGCGCGCCAAGCGGCGCACCACGGCGGCCATCCGCGCGCTGCAGGCGCTGCGCCCGCAGGTGGCGCGCGTGCGCCGCGATGGCGCGGACGTGGAGCTGCCGCTGGCCCAGGTGCATGTCGGCGACCTCGTCGTCGTGCGGCCGGGCGAGCGCATCGCGGTCGACGGCACGGTGGTCGAGGGTGCGAGCCAGGTCGACGAGTCGCTGATCACCGGCGAGAGCCTGCCGGTGGCGCGCGGCGTGGGCGACCGCGTCACCGGCGGCGCGGTCAACGGCGAGGGCCTGCTGCTCGTGCGCACCGGCGCGGTCGGCGCCGAGTCGACGTTGGCGCGCATCGTGCGGCTGGTGGATTCGGCGCAGGCGAAGAAGGCGCCGATCCAGAAGCTGGTCGACCGCGTCGCGGCGGTCTTCGTGCCGGTGGTGATGGCCATCGCGCTGCTGACGCTGCTGGGCTGGGGCCTGATCGGCGGCGACTGGACCGCCGGCGTGCTGAATGCTGTGGCGGTGCTCGTCATCGCCTGTCCCTGCGCGCTGGGCCTGGCCACGCCGGCGGCGCTGATGGCCGGCATGGGCACCGCGGCGCGCCAGGGCATCCTGATCAAGGACGCCGAGGCGCTGGAGCTGGCGCATGCGGTGCAGGTGGTGGCCTTCGACAAGACCGGCACGCTGACCGATGGGCGGCCGCGGCTGGTCGATGCCGTGCCGCTGCAGGGCGAACGCACCGCGCTGCTGGCCGCCGCGGCCGCGCTGCAGGCCGGCAGCGAACACCCGCTGGCGCGTGCGGTCACCGCGGCGGCGCGCGCCGAAGGCATCGCCGTGCCGGCGGCGGGCGAACTGCGCGCGGTCGCCGGCCGCGGCGTCGTCGCCCGCGTCGGCGGTCGCGAACTGCGGCTGGGCAGCGCGCGCTTCATGACCGAGTCGGCGGTCGACCTCGCTGCCATCGACCGCACCGTGGCCGATGCGGTGACCGCGGCGCAGGCCAGCGGGCACACGGTGTCCTGGCTGTCGGAGCACGAGGGCGGCGCGGCGCGCCTGCTCGGCTGGCTGTCCTTCGGCGACACCGTCAAGCCGGGCGCCGCCGCCGCCGTGCAGCGCCTGCACGCGCTGGGCCTGCGCACGGTGCTGGTCTCCGGCGACAACGCCGGCGCGGCGCGCGCGGTGGCGGCGGAGCTGGGCGTGGACGACGTGCGCGCCGAGGTGCTGCCCGAGGACAAGGCGCGCATCGTCGGCGAGCTGAAGGCTGGCGGCACGCGCGTGGCGATGGTCGGCGACGGCATCAACGATGCGCCGGCGCTGGCCGCGGCCGATGTCGGCATCGCGATGGGCAGCGGCACCGACGTCGCGATGCACGCCGCCGGCGTGACGCTGATGCGCGGCGATGTGACGCTGATCGCCGATGCGGTCGACATCTCGCGGCGCACCGCGGCCAAGATCCGCCAGAACCTGTTCTGGGCCTTCTTCTTCAATTCGGTCGGCATCCCGCTGGCGGCGGCCGGGCTGCTGAGTCCGGTGATCGCCGGCGCGGCGATGGCCTTCAGCAGCGTCAGCGTGGTCGGCAATGCGCTGCTGCTGCAGCGCTGGAAGGGGGCGCGGCGATGAACGACGGCGAACATGGCGGGACGATGAATATCGGCGAGGTGGCCGCGCGCTCGGGCATCTCGCCGAAGATGGTGCGCCACTACGAGCAGCTGGGGCTGCTGCCGCGCATCGCGCGCAGCGACGCCGGCTACCGGCGCTACGGCGCGCGCGAGCTGCACACGCTGCGCTTCATCCGCCGCGCGCGCGACCTGGGCTTCTCGATCGCCGAGATCGCCGAGCTGCTGGCGCTGTGGCAGGACCGCCGCCGCGCCAGCGCGCAGGTCAAGCGCATCGCGCTGGCGCACGTGGCCGACCTGGACCGCCGCATGGCCGAGCTGGCGCAGATGAAGGGCACGCTGCAGCGCCTGGCCGCCTGCTGCCACGGCGACGAGCGGCCCGACTGCCCCATCCTCGACGAGCTCGCGCACGAGGCGCCGGCGGAGCAGGCCCATGGCTGAACGCGTGGTGCTCGTCACCGGCGCCGGCAGCGGCATCGGCTGGCAGATCACGGCCGACCTCGCGGCGCGTGGCGACACCGTCTGGGCCGCGGCGCGGCGCGACGAGGACCTGGCCCGGCTGGCCACGCTGCCGAACGTGCGACCGCTGAAGCTGGACCTGCGCGATGCCGCGGTCTGCGCCGCGCTGCCGTCGCGGCTGGCGGCCGAGGCCGGGCGGCTGGACGCGCTGGTGCACAACGCCGGCGTCGGCGAGCTCGGCCACCTCGCGGCCTGGTCCGACGAGGACCTGCAGCGACTGTTCGACGTCAACGTCTTCGCGCCGCTGCGCCTGACGCGCGAGCTGCTGCCGCTGCTGCTGGCGGCGCGCGGACGTGTGATCTGCATCGGCTCGCAGGGCGGCTCGATCACGCAGCCGCTGTACGGGCCCTACACGATGAGCAAGCATGCGCTGGAGGCCTTCGCGGCCTGCCTGCGCCAGGAGCTGGCGCCGCACGGCGTGGCGGTCGGCATCGTGCAGCCGGGCGCGGTGGCCACGCGCATCGCCGCGAGCTCGCTGGCAGCCAATGCGGCGCGGCTGGGTGCCACCCCGCCACCGTTCGATGCCGAGGCGCGCGCCTGGCTGCAGCGGCTGCAGGCCCCGGCCACCGAGCCCGCGGACGATGTGCCGGAGTCGGCGGCCCACCGCAGGCCCGCACCACCGGCCAAGGTGTCGGCGGTCGTGCTGCAGGCGCTGGACGAGGCACAGCCGCAGGCGCGTTATCTCGTCGGCACGCGCTGGGAGGGCGACCGCGTGATCTCGGCGCTGATCGAGCGGCTGCTCGACGCGGCGGACAGTCCGTCGCACCGGCTGACGCGCGAGGAACTGGTCGCGAGGCTGGACGCGGCCATCGCGGCGCGGGCTGGGCACTGAGACCGACTGGTCGGTGGTTCCTTGGCACTGGCGGGCGGCTGGGTTGCCTGCCAGCTTGTGTGTTGCCCTGCGGGCGGCTGAGTTGCCTGCCGGCGGGTTCCGCCCTTCGGGCAACGGCTTTGCCTGCCGGCAGGTTCCGCCCTCCGGGCGGGTAACTTTCTTCTGCTGGCCCAGAAGAAAGTCACCAAAGAAGAGGGCCTGCAATGCAACACCATTCAACCCGTTCTTCGCGCTTGGGCCCCTCGCGCCACCTGAAGAGCCTTCGGTCATCGAGCCGAGAGCAGGCCTGAACCTCGCACTGCCCTGGCTCGCGGTCCGCCTTGCGGCTTGGGCCGCGCCGCTGTCGGCACGCCTGCTTGGGCACGCGCTGATCGCATGGCGGCACGCGAGCCAGGGCAGTGCCTGGTTCAGGCGCGCATCAGTTCGACAGCCGGCGACGTTGGCGGTGGAGAGAGGGGCCCAAGCGCGAAGAACGGGTTGAATGGTTTTGCGTTCGAAGGCCCTTTGCTTTGGTTACTTTCATTTGGGCCAGCAAATGAAAGTAACCCGCCCGGAGGGCGGAACTGCTGGCAGGCAAAGCCGCATCCCGCCCGCAGGGCAAGACAAGCCGGCAGGCAACCCAGCCGCCCGCAGGGCAACACACAAGCTGGCAGGCAGCAACGAAGCCGCCCGCAGGGCAACAACCGAAGGCAGGCCAAGCCGCCGCCCGCAGGGCAAGCCAAGCCAGCCGGCAACAACGAAGCCGCCCGCGGGGCCATCGCGACCTGCCACCGGCGGCCCGCCCGCAACCCGGGCACCCGCAGTTGCTTAAACTGCCCCCACCCGAGCGCCCGTCTGCGCCAAGGACCCCCCGATGACCACGCATGCCTTCGTCTGCGATGCCCTCCGCACCCCCATCGGCCGCTACGGCGGCGCGCTGTCGTCGGTGCGCACCGACGACCTCGCCGCCGTGCCGATCGCCGCGCTGATGAAGCGCCACCCGAAGGTCGACTGGGCCGCCGTCGACGACCTGCTCTACGGCTGTGCCAACCAGGCCGGCGAGGACAACCGCAACGTCGCGCGCATGGCGCTGCTGCTGGCCGGGCTGCCGGACGGTGTGCCGGGCGCGACGATCAACCGCCTGTGCGGGTCGGGCCTGGACGCGGTGGGCAGCGCGGCGCGCGCGATCCGCGCCGGCGAGGCGCGGCTGATGATCGCCGGCGGCGTCGAGAGCATGAGCCGCGCCCCCTTCGTGATGCCCAAGGCCGAGACCGCCTTCAGCCGCGCCAACGCCGTCTACGACACCACGATCGGCTGGCGCTTCGTCAATCGGCTGATGAAGGAGAAGTACGGCGTCGACTCGATGCCCGAGACGGCGGAGAACGTGGCCGCCGACTTCGGCATCGAGCGGGAGGCGCAGGACCGCTTGGCGCTGCGCTCGCAGCTCCATGCGGTGAAGGCGCAGCAGGCCGGCTTCTTCGAGTCCGAGATCGTGCCGGTGACGATCCCGCAGAAGAAGGGTGACCCGGTCGTCGTCGCGAAGGACGAGCACCCGCGCGAGACCTCGCTGGAGGCGCTGGCGAAGCTCAAGGGTGTCGTGAAGCCCGACGGCACGGTGACCGCCGGCAATGCCAGCGGCGTCAACGACGGCGCCTGCGCGCTGCTGCTGGCCGACGAGCAGACCGCCGCGCGCCATGGCCTGACGCCGCGCGCTCGCATCGTCGGCATGGCCACCGCGGGCGTGCCGCCGCGCATCATGGGCATCGGCCCGGCGCCGGCGACGAAGAAGGTGCTGGAGCTGACCGGCCTGGCGCTGGCGCAGATGGACGTCATCGAGCTCAACGAGGCCTTCGCGGCGCAGGGCCTGGCGGTGCTGCGCCAGCTCGGACTGGCCGACGATGACCCGCGCGTCAACCCCAACGGCGGTGCGATCGCGCTCGGTCACCCGCTGGGCGCCAGCGGCGCGCGGCTGGTGACGACGGCGCTCAACCAGCTGCAGCGCACGGGCGGCCGCTACGGCTTGTGCACGATGTGCATCGGCGTCGGCCAGGGCATCGCGCTGGTCATCGAGCGCGTGTAGCGCTCCCGCGGCGGGCGCAGCACGCTGCGGCGGCTTGCCCGGCGTCAATGCCGCCGCGCGGCAGCGGCGGCATGCTGGCATATGGACGGGACCAGGCAGACGAGTCGGATCCGGCGGTGGGCCGCGACGCTGCTGCTCGCCGCTGCGGCGCTGCCGGGGCCCGCGCCGGCCCAGGGCCCCACCGCTGCGGAGGCGGCCGAACTCGCGCAGGCGCTCGCCGCGGCGCCGGACCCGGGGCTGCGCGTGCGGTCCTCCGACGACGGCGCGCTGATCCGTGGCGAAGTCGCCGCGCTGCTGGCCACGCCTGCCGAACAGGTGGCTGGCGAGTTGCGCCGTGCGCGCCCCTGGTGCCTGGTGCTGCTGCTGCACCTCAATACCAAGGCCTGCACGCAGTCGCCGGACGGCGCCGCGCAAGTCTCGGTGTGGACGGGTCGCAAGGAGCATGAACGCCCCGAGCGTGCGACGCTGACGCGCTTCGCGGCGACGCTCGCACCGGCCGGCAGCGGGCCCGCGCTGGACCTGCAGCTCCGGGCCGACGAAGGGCCGCTGGGCACGCGCGACCTGCGGCTGCAGCTGCGGGTGCTGTCGTTGCCGCAGGGCAGCCTGCTGCTGGTGGACTATGCCTACCGCAGCACGGCGCTGAGCCGGCTCGCGCTGCGCGCCTACCTGGCCACGGTGGCACGCGACAAGGTCGGCTTCAGCGTCGTCGGCCCGGCGGCCGACGGCACGCCGCAGCTCGTCGGCGGCGCGCGCGGCATGGTCGAGCGCAATGCGGTGCGCTACCTGCTGGCGATCCAGGCCCTGCTGCAGACGGCCGGCAGCGCGCCGACGCCGGCGCAGCGTTTTGAGCAGGCGGCGGCGCGCTGGTTCGACCTGACCGAGCGCCACGCGCGCCAGCTGCGCGAATTGCCGCGCGACGACTACCTGGCCAACAAGCGGCTGGAGTACGCCGAGAGCCTGCGCCGGCAGCAGGCGCTGGACACCGCCCTGCGGGCGCCGGCCTGAGCGCCGGCGTGCGCTTCTCACCGGCTCAGGCGGCCGGCGCCTCGGCCGCCGCGCCCGCTGCCTGCAGTGCGGCCAGCAGCTCGTACGAACGCAGCCGCGCCGCATGCTCGTGCACGCCGCAGGCCACGATCAGCTCGTCGGCGCCGGTGCGCTGCACGATCTCGCCGAGCTGCCGGCGCACCGTGTCCGGCGAGCCAACGGCGCTGCAGGCCAGCATGCGCATCACGCCGGCACGTTCCTGCGGTGTCCACAGGCGCTCCAGCTCGGCCGGATCGATCGGCCGCGGCAGCGGCCCGCGCTGGCCGCGCTGCATGCCCAGGAAACGCAGCTGCAGCGAGGTGGCGAGCCGCGCCGCCGCGGCATCGCCGTCCGCGCAGACCACGTTGACGCCGACCATCGCGTGCGGCCGCGCCTGCGCGCGCGAGGGCCGGAAGCCCTCGCGGTAGAGCTGCAGCGCGTGCAGCAGCATGTCCGGCGCGAAATGCGACGCGAAGGCGAACGGCAGCCCCAGGTGCGCAGCGAGCTGCGCGCCGTAGAGGCTGGAGCCGAGGATCCACACCGGCACGCGGGTGCCCTGCCCGGGGATCGCGCGCACCGGCTGGCCCGGCGCCGCGTCGTCCAGGTAGGCCATCAGCTCCAGCACCTCGTTCGGGAAGTCGTCCTCGCTCTCCCGCGCCAGGTGGCGGCGCAGCGCATGCATGGTCGCGCGGTCGGTGCCGGGTGCGCGGCCCAGGCCGAGATCGATGCGTCCGGGGTGCAGCGTGGCCAGCGTGCCGAACTGCTCGGCGACGACCAGCGGCGCGTGGTTGGGCAGCATCACGCCGCCGGCGCCGACGCGGATGCGCTGCGTGCCGGCCGCCAGGTGCGCGATGACGACCGCGGTCGCCGAGCAGGCCAGGCCGTCCATGTTGTGGTGCTCGGCCACCCAGTAGCGGCGGTAGCCCCAGGCCTCGGCGTGGCGCGCGAGGTCCAGGCTGCGGCGCAGCGCCTCGGCGGCGTCGGCGCCCTCGGGGATGGGGGCCAGGTCCAGGATGCTCAGCGGGGGCAGGGCGGTGTCGTGCATGGGCCGATGATGCCTGGGCCGCGGTCGTGCTGCCCGCGCCCGGGCGCGAGTCCACAATCGGCGACGGTCGCACTCCTTGCGCCTGCTGTCCCGCTGCCCGATGCCCCCCGATTCCCTGAATGCGCTCAATGCGCTGAGCGCCGCCCAGATCGCCGTCGAGGCGCTGGCCACCGTGGCCTTCGCGCTGTCGGGGCTGCTGGCCGCGGCGCGCAAGCGGCTTGATGCGGTCGGCGTCTGCGTCGTCGCGGGCCTCGCGGCCTTCGGCGGCGGCACGCTGCGGGACGTGCTGCTGGACCGCCGGCCCTTCTTCTGGGTGCAGCACGCGCACTGGCTGTGGGTGCTGCTGGCGCTGTGCATCGCGGCGATGCTGTTCATGCGCGCGCGCCACTTCGCGCCCACCGAGCGCGCGATGCAGTGGCCCGACGCGCTGGGCCTGGGCCTGTTCACCGCGGTCGGCACGCAGATCGCGCTGGAGCTGGGCCAACCGGCCATCGTCGCGGTGCTGATGGGCATGGTCACCGCGGTCTTCGGCGGCGTGCTGCGCGACGTGGTCTGCAACGACATCCCGGCCGCCTTCAGCGACCACCGGCCCTATGCGGTGTGCTCGTTCGCCGGCGGCTGGGTGCTGGTCGGCGCACAGGCGCTGGAGTGGTCGCAGGGCGCGGCGCTGCTGGCCGGCGCGGCGACGGCGACGCTGCTGCGCGGGGCGGCCTTGCTGACGGGCTGGACCTTGCCCGCCTGGCGGGCCGGCGACGAGACACCCCCGCCGCCGCGCGGCGGCTGACGAGGTCGCGCGCGGTCAGTACAGCCCGGGCACGAAGCGCCAGCTGCGCTGCCGGTAGGCCGCATAGCCGGCGTGGTGCCGCAGCAGCGCGCGCTCCTCGACGGCGGCCTTGAGCGCCAGCACGACGGCCAGCGCCGCCAGCGTCAGCCAGGGTCCTGTACCGCCGACCAGGCGCACCGCAGCCAGGCCGGCCAGCAGCACCGTGCTGTACATTGGGTGGCGGATCCAGCGGTAGGGGCCGTGCTGCACCAGCACGCCGCCTTCGCGCGGCGTGGGATGAATGTTGAAGTTGCCGGGCCGGTTGGCGGCAAGCGACCACATGCCCAGGCCGAACGCGGCGGCGCCGAGCAGGACCGCGTCGACCGGCCAGGCGCCGCGGCCCAGCGCCGGCAGCGCCTGCCAGGCCAGCAGGCCCAGCAGCACGAACTGCAGCGCCACGAGCACGCTGCCGACCCAGCGCGGCGTCGCGGCGACGTCGTTCACGCCGGCTCCGGCGGCCGCCGCGCGACCAGCCCGATCAGCGCCGAGCGGCCGTCGTGCCCGCGGCCTTCGTGCACCTCGGCCTCGTACTCGCGCAGTTCCAGGATCTGCAGCGCCGCGAAGGCCTCGCGCAGCATCGCCTCGGTATACAGGTGCGACAGGATCGGCGGCCCGCCGGTGCGGTATTCCAACTGCTTCGGCGTATAGCCCTGCAGCACCAGCACGCCGCCGGGCCTGAGGCCGGCGACGATGCGCTCGAACAGCCGGGTGCGCAGCGCCGGGTCGGCAAACTGCACGAAGATCGCCGCGATGCCGTCCCACTGTCCAGCCTGCCAGCCGTAGCCGTCGACATCGGCGACCTGGAAGTCCACCACCACACCCTCGCGCGCCGCAAAGGCGCGTGCCTTCGCGACGCCGACCTCGGCGATGTCGAAGGCATCGACCGCGAAGCCCTGCTTCGCCAGCCACACGCTGTTGCGGCCCTCGCCGTCGGCCACGCTGAGCACGCGGCCGCCGTGCGGGAAGGCGCCGGCGTGTTCACGCAGCCAGGCGTTGGGCTCGGTGCCGAAGAGGAAGTCCGCGCCCTCGAAGCGGCGGTTCCAGGTCTCGGCGGCGTCGGTGAAGGCGGTCATGGTGCTCGGGCCTCGCGGCAGCGGTTCAGGGCAGATCGTCGCTGGCATGCGCGGCGTAGGCCTTGCGCTCGCGCAAGCGTTCGACGTAGGCGTCCACCGCGGGCAGCACCACATGCTCGATCGGTGTGCACCGCCAGCGGTGCACCGCAAGGCCGATCACGATGTCGGCCAGCGTGAAGTGCCCGCCCGCGACGAAGGCCCCGGTGTCTTCGAGACGCGCATCCAGCACCGCCATGCAGCGGTTCCAGGCCGCCGCCGAGGCGGCCACGCGCGCCGGCTCCGCATGCGCCGCGCTGCCGCGCACCAGCGCCATGAAGGCGTCTCGCCAGGCGGCATTCAGGTCGCTGGCCTGCCAGTCCATCCACTGCTCGACGTGCGCGCGGTCGAGCGGGTCCGCAGGCAGCAGCGTCTCGGCGCGTTCGCGCGCGGCGAGATAGCGGCAGAGGGTGTTGGACTCCCACAGCACCACGTCGCCATCCAGCAGCACCGGCACCTGCGCATGCGGGTTCAGCGCCAGGAAGGCCGGGTCGCGGTCGGGCGGAAGCCGGTGCCCCAGTCCTCGCGCTCGAAGGGCAGGCCCAGCTCGTGCAAGGTCCACGAGACCTTGCGCACGTTGATCGAACTGAAGCGGCCGAGCAGGCGGATCATCGCGGGGACCGGACAGTGGCGGCCCCCGCATCATCGCAGCAACGCGCGGGGCGCCGCGCCGTCGCGGTGCCGTTCAGTCCGGCAGCGCGATGCCGGCGAGCGCGAACGAGCGTCGCGGATCGACGAGGTTGACGCGGCCGCGGCGCTCGGCGCCGTTCAGGATCGCGGCCTTGACCTCGGCCACCGTGAGCTGCGGCTTCATCGCGATCAGCTTGGCCGCCAGGTTGGCGACTTGCGGCGACGCCATCGAGGTGCCCGACAGCCGTGCCCGCGTGCCACCTGGCAGCGGGCCGTCGACCTCGGCGCCGTTGGCGTGCACGACGACCGTGCGGCCGAAGGTCGAGAACGGCGCCTCGTCGCCGGCCTGGTCCGACGCGCCGACGGTGATCAGGTTGGGCAGCTGCAGCCCGGCCGGGATGTAGTCGGCGAAGTCGGCGCTGTTGTCCTCGTTGCCGGCGCCGGCGACGAACAGGATCTCCGGCGCCGAGGCGATGGCGCGCTCCAGCGCCTGGCGCTCGATGGCGAAGATCTCGGCCGCCAGGCGCCGGCGTTCGTCGGCGTCGCGGCCGACGCCGTGGTACGCGAGCGCCGCCTCGTGCGCCTGCGGGCCGTAGCGCCAGCTCATGTTGACGACGCGCGTGCCGGCGGCCTTCAGCCGGTCGACGATGCCCTGGTAGTTGGCGGCGTTGACGCGCGCGCGCTCCAGCGTCGGCTTCGTCGGCGCGACGCGGTGGCTCCACAGCATGCTCACCGCCTGCACGCGTACGAAGGGGTTGCCCGCCGCCGCGATGCCGGCGACATGCGTGCCGTGCACGTACAGGCCGGCCAGCGCCGTGTCTTCCTGGAAGGCCGTGGCCTGCTCGGCCTGCAGGCCGGCGACATGCGTGCGCAGGCGGCGCGACTCCTCGGTGTCGAGCCCGGCGCGCAGGTCGAAGGCGCCCTTGACGAAGCCGCGCAGCTGCGGCCAGCGCGCCTGCGCCTCGCCCAGCGGGCGCAGCAGGTGCGGGCTCTCGATGCCGTCGTCGTCGAAGGCCCAGCCGCGCTGCGCCGCCGGCGTGAACAACGCGAGGTCGACGCCGGAGTCCCAGATGGCCACCGTCACCGGCGTGCCCTTGGCATGCGCCGGCAGCATGACCTGGCGCGGCGTCCACCGATCGGGCTTGGCGACGGCGTGGCGCTCGACGACCTGCTGCAGCCCGGCCACCAGCGCGTCGCGCAGCGGCACCACGTAGTCGGCCTGCGCGCGCGCCTGCGCCAGCGTGGCCACCAGCTCGGCCGGCACCTGCAGCGCCATGTTGCGCGCCATCACGTCGGCCTGCTGGCGGAAGACCCCCTGCACCAGCGCCGGGTTCAGCAGCTCCAGCTGCGACTTCAGGCCCTTGATCGCGTCGCCGGCCTCGGCCCAGGGCAGGGCGCCGAAGCGCTCGGCCGCGGCGCGCTGCACGCCGGCCGTGTCGAGCACGCCGCGGCGGTGCTCGGCCACCAGCTGCGGCACGAGGCCGCTGATCGCGCGCGGGCCGGCCTTGTCGTTCAGCGGGCGGATCTGCGCCGCCAGCCGTGCCGCGGCGTCCCAGTCGCCGCGCAGCTGCGCGATGGCCAGCAGCGCGCCCAGGCGCTGGCGGCGCG
Source organism: Rubrivivax sp. (assembly GCA_019635315.1). Lineage (GTDB taxonomy): Bacteria > Pseudomonadota > Gammaproteobacteria > Burkholderiales > Burkholderiaceae_C > Rubrivivax. Next base: position 43,458 of record JAHBZT010000008.1, on the reverse strand, counting down.
TCGCCGGGTCGCGGATGTCGAAGGCCTGCTCGTCGGCCAGCAGGTCGGCCTCCAGCGGGCGCAGCACGGCCAGCAGTTCCGGCAGCGGTGCGGCCAGCCATTCGCTGGGCAGGCGCTGCAGCGCATAACTGCGCCGCGGCAGGTCCTCGGCCTTCTCGATGACGGTCTTCGCCGCTGCGGGCGGCGGCGTCTGCGCGGCGAGCGGGGTGCCGGCCAGCAGCAGCGAGGCGGCGACGGTGGCGGCGGCGACGGGGCGGTTCGGCGGCATGGCGTGGCGAGGCGATGGTGGAGGAGCCGCCAGACTAGGCCGGCGGCGCCCCGCCCGCGAGCGGGCTGCGGCGAACGCCCGCCCGGCTGCGACGAACCCGCCGCGGCGCGGGACGAACCGGGCGCCGTCGGCCGCGCCGCTCAGGGCAGCACGAGGTGCGTGCGCACGAAGTCGAAGAAGGCCTTGACGCGGCGCAGGTGGCGCATGTCCGGGTGGGTCAGCAGCCAGAGCTCGGTGTCGATCTCGGGCAGCGGGCCGCTCAGGTCGACCAGGCCGGGCTGCCCGGCCATCAGGAAATGCGGCGCGACGCCGACCGCGGCGCCGGCCTGCACCACGCGCGCCACCGCCAGCATGCCGTCGCAGCGCAGCCGCGGCACGAGACCCGGGTAGCGCGCCTGCCGCCAGCGCCGCGACGGGTAGTCGGGCAGATTCGGGTCGGCGTCCGGCGCCGCCCAGGCCATGGCCTCGACCGGCGTGCCGGGCGCCAGGCGGTCCAGGTAGCTGCGGTGCGCCCACAGCGCCGAGCGCACGACGCCCAGCCGCACGCCCACCAGGTGGCCGGGCGGCGACGCGGTGCCGCGCAGCGCCACGTCGGCCTCGCGCTGCTCCAGGCGCGCGCGCTGGTTGGTGGCCAGCAGCTCCAGCTGCAGCTGCGGGTGCGCGCGCACGAAGGGGCCCAGCAGCGGCAGCAGCAGGCCGTGCAGCGTGAGGTCGTTGGCGCTCACGCGCAGCAGCCCGGTGAGCGCCGCGGCGTCGTCCTGCAGCAGCTCGCGCGCGGCGTCGAGCTGGGCCTCCATGGCCCCGGCGCGCTCGGCCAGCGCCAGCGCCAGCTCGCCCGGTGCCAGGCCCTGGCGGCGGCGGTCGAACAGCGGCTGGCCCAGCCGCTGCTCGAGCTTCTTCACCGCGCGGTAGACGGACGAGGTGTCCAGGCCCAGCCGGCGACCGGCCTCGGCCAGCGTGCGCCCGCGCACCAGCGCGAGCACGAGCTCGAGGTCGCGCGGACCCAGGGGCATGGGCGTCGCTGCAGTCGACGGCTTCATGGACGCCTATTCCGCTTCGTGGCGAGGGCCGCGATATTGGCACGACCGCCCCGACGCCGATGCACGACGAGCCCATGGACATGCCCACCCCTGCCATCCCCTCTGCCTTGACCCCCGCGCAGGCAGCGCGCGCCTTCCTGACCCCGCGCCCGTCGGCCGTGCCGGTGCCGCTGCAGCTGCCGGACGCGACGGCGCTGCGGCTGCCGACCGCCGAGGTCGATCTGGCCGCGCTGGCCGCCGGCCGCGGCCCCACCGTGCTGCTGGTGCACGGCTGGGAAGGGCAGGCCAGCGATCTGCAGGCGATCGCCGATGCGCTGCTGGCCCGCGGCTTCCGTGTCGTCGCGCTGGACCTGCCGGCGCATGGCGCATCGGGCGGGCGCCGGACCTCGATCCCGGCGTCCGCGCGGGCGCTGCTGCAGGCCGCGCCGGCGCTCGGCCCGCTGCATGCCGTGGTCGCGCATTCCGTGGGCTCGGCGGTCGCCGTGACGGCGATGGCACGCGGGCTGGCCGTCGGCCGCGCCGTGATGCTGGCAGCGCCGGCCTTCTATGCCGACCATGCCCACGCGTTTGCGCGGCAGCTCGGGCTGGACGCGGCGGCCACGAAGCAGATGATCGAGCGCCTTCGCGAGGAGGGCGTCGATGTCCATGCCATCGCGGCACCGGCGCTCGTGCGCGGGCTGCGCCAGCCGGCGCTGTACGTGCACTCGGCCGACGACCGCGTGATCCCGGTCGCGGATGCCCGCACCGCCTGCGCTGCCTGGCCCGGCGCCCGGCTGTGGCAGGTCGACGGGCTGGGCCACCGGCGTCTGCTCGGCGACCCGGCGGTCGTGGGCGCGGTGGCCCGGTTCGTCGCCGAGGGTGCGCTGCCGGCGGCGGCCGCGGCCGTCGAGGCACTCGCAGCGCCGGGCTGAACGCCGCGCCCGGCCTGAGCGACACTCCGGGCATGAAGAAGGCCCGCCAACGCCTGCCCGCTCTCGCGCTGACACTGCTCGCCGTGGCGCCGTTGCGCGCCGAGCTCGTCGAGATCCGCTGGTCCGCCGAGCAGCGCTCCGAGCACCGGTTCAACGTCGCGCCGGGCCGCTTTGCCGAGCTCTGCGGACCGCTCGCGCAGGGTGCCGAGGTGCGCTGGGCCTTCGATGCCGCGGCGCCGCTGGACTTCAACATCCACTACCACGTCGGCCGCGAGGTCGTCTACCCGGTGCGCCAGCCGCTGCAGGTGCGCGCCGAAGGCACGCTGGCGGCGGCGGTGGCGCAGGACTACTGCTGGATGTGGAGCAACAGGGGCGCGCAGCCGGTGCCGCTCGTGGTGCGACTGGTGCGCTGACGGTGGCCCGCATCCCCGGGAGCCGGCGCCACGCAGCGGCGGCGCGGCCCACGAAAAAGCCAGGCGCGAGGCCTGGCTTCGGGTGTTCATGGTGGAGACGAGGAGGATCGAACTCCCGACCTTCGCATTGCGAACGCGACGCTCTCCCAGCTGAGCTACGTCCCCACGTGAAGCGCGCATTCTAGCATCGGCGCCGCGTGCTGCCGGCCGCGGCGCCGCGGCCGGCGGCGCGCGCTAGCATGCCGCCGCCGTTCAACCCGAGCGCAGGAGCCCCGCGATGCGACCGCAGCAAGACCCGGCCTGGCTGGAGGCCCAGTACAACAACCGTGCCCGCGTGCCCGAGCACCCGCAGGTGCTGGCGTCGTGGGCCGAGGCCTCGGCGCTGGCGCGCGCCAAGAGCGCCGGCGCGCAGTTCGACATCGCCTATGGCGACGGGGCCGGCGAGACGCTGGACGTCTTCCCGCCGGCGGCACCGGCGCCGGCCATCGGCGTCCCGGTGCTGATGTTCATCCACGGCGGCTACTGGCGCTCGCTGGACAAGGCCGACCACTCGTTCGTCGCGCCCGCGCTCAATGCCGCCGGCGCGCTGGTGGTGGTGCCCAACTATGCGCTGTGCCCGGCGGTGAGCATCGAGCACATCGTGCTGCAGATGACGCGTGCCCTGGCCTGGACCTGGCGCCACGCCGCACGCTTCGGCGGCGACCCGGCGCGCATCGCGCTGGCCGGGCACTCGGCCGGCGGCCACCTGGCGGCGATGCTGCTGAGCTGCCGCTGGAAGGAGGTCGACGCCGAACTGCCGGCGCAGCCGGTGAGCGGGGCGCTGGCCATCTCCGGCCTGTACGACCTGGAGCCGCTGCGCCACACACCGTCGCTGCAGGCCGACCTGCGGCTCACGCCGGCGGCAGTGGCGAGGCTGAGCCCGGCCTTCTTCCCGCGCCCCAAGGGCCCCAAGCTGTACGCCACCGTGGGCCTGGACGAAAGCGACGAATTCCTGCGCCACAACCGTCTGATCCGCGACGTCTGGGGCCCGACCGCGGTGCCGGTCTGCGAGACGCTGCCCGGCTGCAACCACTTCACCGTGCTCAACCGCCTGGCCGACCCGGCGGGCCGGCTGCACCACCTGGCGCTGCGCCTGCTGGGGCTGGTCTGACGGCGGCCGGCAGGCGCCGGGGTCGCCATGGAAAATGCGATCGATTCTCGTTTCTTCATTGCCGTACCCTATGCACGACATTGATGCGATGTATTGGCCCTCGGTCGGGCCTTGGGCTATGGTCCCCGCTCGGTGGCGCCGGCAGCCCAGGCTGCCGGGCGCTCCGACAGTTCACCTCACGACCAGGAGCATCCCATGGGCTTGAAAGGTACGAAGACCGAGCAGAACCTGAAGGACGCCTTCGCGGGCGAGTCGCAGGCCAACCGCCGCTACCTGTATTTCGCGAACAAGGCCGACGTGGAAGGCCAGAACGACGTCGCCGCGCTGTTCCGCAGCACCGCCGAGGGCGAGACCGGCCACGCGCACGGCCACCTCGAGTTTCTCGAGAACGGCTCGGGCGACCCGGCCACCGGCCTGCCGATCGGCAACAGCCGCCAGAACCTGATGGCCGCCGTCGCCGGCGAGACGCACGAGTACACCGACATGTACCCGGGCATGGCCAAGACGGCGCGCGAGGAAGGCTTCGACGAGATCGCCGACTGGTTCGAGACGCTGGCCAAGGCCGAGCGCTCGCACGCCAACCGCTACCAGAAGGCCCTCGACGCGCTGGTCGACTGACACGCGCCGAACGCCGTCGAACAAGGGGCTTCGTGCCCCTTGTTCGTTGCTGAATCCCACCGAGAGCACGACCCATGCGCGAAGGCAACCTCGAAGCGCCGACCCGGCACCCGATCGACTGGAAGAACCCCGACTTCCACGACGAGGCCTCGCTGATGAAGGAGATGGAGCGCGTCTTCGACATCTGCCACGGCTGCCGGCGCTGCGTGAGCCTGTGCCAGAGCTTCCCCAACCTGTTCGACCTGGTCGACGCCACCGACGACGGCGAGGTGCACGGGGTCAGGAAGGACGACTACTGGAAGGTCGTCGACCAGTGCTACCTGTGCGACCTGTGCTACATGACCAAGTGTCCGTACACGCCGCCGCACGCGTGGAACCTGGACTTCCCGCACCTGATGCTGCGCGCCAAGGCGATCAAGTTTCGCAAGGGCCAGGTGCACGCGAACGAGCGGCTGCTGGCCAGCACCGACGTGCACGGCCAGTTTGCCGGCATCCCCATCGTCGTCGACGTCGTCAATGCGGTGAACCGCACCAAGACCATGCGCAAGGCGATGGACGGCCAGCTCGGCGTGCACCCCGATGCCTGGATGCCGAGCCTGGCGCCGCAGCGCTTCCGCTGGGGCCGCGCGATGAACGACACCACGCATGTCGCGGTCAACGGCGAGCGCACGCCGGGCAAGGTGGCGATCTTCGCGACCTGCTACGTCAACTACAACGAGCCCGGCATCGGCGAGGACCTGATCAAGGTCCTGCAGCACAACGAGATCCCGTACGAGATCGTCGAGAAGGAGCAGTGCTGCGGCATGCCCAAGCTGGAACTCGGCGACCTCGAGTCGGTCGAGAAGGCCTGGGCGGCCAACATCCCGGTGCTGGCGAAGTATGCGAAGGAAGGCTGGGCGATCGTCAGCGCCATCCCCAGCTGCACGCTGATGTTCAAGCAGGAACTGCCGCTGATGTTTCCCGACGACGCCGACACGCAGCTCGTCAAGGAGGCGATGTTCGACCCCTTCGAGTACCTCGTCGCGCGCCACAAGGACGGGCTGCTGAAGACCGACTTCAAGGCCGCGCTGGGCCGCGTCAGCTACCACATCCCCTGCCACGGCCGCGTGCAGAACGTCGGCCGCAAGACCGAGGAGATGTTCAAGCTGATCGGCCAGAGCGTGGAGGTCCAGCTCAATACGGTCGAGCGCTGCAGCGGCCACGCCGGCACCTACGGCGTGAAGACGCCTTATCACCCGGTGGCGATGAAGATCGGCAAGCCGGTCTTCAAGGCCATGGCCAAGGACGATCCGGACTGGATCAGCAGCGACTGCGCGCTGGCCGGCCACCACATCGCGCAGGGCATGCAGCAGGCGGGCACGCCGGCCAAGGGGCTGGCGCATCCGCTGACGCTGGTGCGGCAGGCCTACGGCATCGCCTGACCGCGCGCCACCGCATTTCGTTCACACCCAGGAGTCCGCCCATGAGCATCACCCGCGACAGCCTCCTGACGCTGGAGGCCTACTCGAAGATCCGCAAGAGCAGCAAGCCCGAGGCCATCGCGCACCGCAAGCTGCGCAGCGTGGCGCTCGGCGAGCACATGACGCTGCAGTTCGAGGACGAGCAGACCATCCGCCGCCAGATCCAGGAGATGCTGCACATCGAGAAGATCTTCGACGAGGAGGGCATCCAGTCCGAGATCGACGCCTACGCGCCGCTGGTGCCGGACGGCAGCAACTGGAAGGCGACGATGCTGATCGAGTACCCCGACCCGCACGAGCGCAAGCGCGAGCTGGCGCGGCTGATCGGCGTGGAGGACCGCATGTTCGTCGAGGTCGAGGGCCACGCGCGCGTCTACGCCATCGCCGACGAGGACCTGGACCGCGAGAACGACGAGAAGACCAGCTCGGTGCACTTCGTGCGCTTCGAATTCACCCCGGCGATGAAGCAGGCCGTGCGCGCCGGCGCTGCGGTCAAGCTGGGCTGCGACCACCGCAACTATCCCGCGCATGTCAGCATCGCGCCGGAGACGCTGGCCAGCCTGGCCGGCGACCTGAAGTAGCCCAGGGCTGGCACCGCAGGCGGCCCCTTGCGGCGGCGTCGCCGCAGGCGTAGAAGGGGCGCTGCCCGCGGGCCGACCGGCGCCGGGCGCCGGGGTCCGCGGCGACGGAGGTGCCGCCATGGCCACTTCGCTGACGCAGGCCCCGGTGACCTGCATGCTGCCGGTGCGCGACCTGGATCGCGCGCGCCGCTTCTACGTCGAGCAGCTCGGGCTGCAGCCCGCGGGGCTCAAGCCCGACGGCAAGTTCGTCGTGCGGGCCGGCGGGCCCGGCGGCCTGGAGCTGGCGCTGTTTCCCAGGCCCGAGGGCACCAAGGCCGAGCACACCGCGGTCAGCTTCCGCGTGCCCGACATCGCGGCCGCGGTGGCCGAGCTGCAGGCGCGCGGCGTGGCCTTCGCCGACTACGACCTGCCGGGCCTGAAGACGGTGGACCATGTCTGCGTGCTCGGCAGCGAGAAGGCGGCCTGGTTCCAGGACCCGGAGGGCAACATCCTGTGCCTGCACGAGGACCTGGCCTGAAGCGACGCTGACCCGCGGCCCGCGGGCCGCGCGTGCGGCCCTGCGCCGGCGCGGATGATCGGCCGCGCCTAGCATGCGCGGCGCATGACGCGCCGCCGTCCCCGCCGCCAGTCCCGTCCCGCGTCCGGAAGCCGTGCCGCACGCGCGGCTGCGCTGCTGTGCGCGGCGCTCGGCGCGCAGGCCGGCGCGCAGCCCGTCACCGAGACCGTGGTCGTCACCGGCTCGGCCGCCGAGCGCCGCATCGTCGAGGCGCCCTACGCCATCGGCGCCGTCGACGCCGAGGCACTGCGCGCCGCCGGGCCGCTGCTCAACCTGTCCGAGGCCCTGGGGCGCGTGCCCGGGCTGCTGGTGGCCAACCGGCACAACTTCGCGCAGGACCTGCAGGTCGCGTCGCGCGGCTTCGGCGCGCGCGCCACCTTCGGCGTGCGCGGGCTGCGCTTGCTCACCGATGGCATCCCGGCCACCATGCCCGACGGCCAGGGCCAGATCGCGCATGCCGACCTCGCCGGCGCGGCGCGCGTGGAGGTGCTGCGCGGGCCGTTCTCGGTGCTCTACGGCAACAGCTCGGGCGGCGTGGTCTCGGTCATCGCGGCGCCGGTGCGCGAAGCGGCGGCCGAAGGCGCGCTGGACCTCGGCAGCTTCGGGCTGCGCCAGGCAAGGGCAGGGCTGGCGCTGCCCTTCGGCGCGGACGACGACGCGCCGTCCGGCCAGCTGCGGCTGGGTGCCGCGGCGATGCGCATCGACGGCTTCCGCCCGCACAGCGCAGCCGAGCGCCGGCTCGTCAACCTGCGCCTCGCGCTGCGGCCCGAGGGCGGGCGCGACCGCCTCGTGCTGGTCGCCAACCACCTGGAGCAGCCGGCGCAGGACCCGCTGGGCCTGCGCCGCGAGGACTTCGACGCCGATGCACGCCGCACCACGCCGGAGGCGGCGCAGTACGACACGCGCAAGCGCGCACGCCAGACCCAGCTCGGCGCGAGCTGGCGCCACCGCTTCGACGACGGCGCACTGCGCGAGATGCAGGCCGCGGCCTGGCTGGGCCGGCGGGCCGTCGCGCAGTGGCTCGCGATCCCGGCGACGACCCAGCTCAATGCGCGCCACGGCGGCGGCGTGATCGACTTCCACCGCGTCTACGGCGGCGCCGAATGGCGCGGCACCTGGCGCTGGTCCCGCGTCGAGCTGCAGGCCGGCGCGCAGCACGAACGTCAGGAAGACGACCGCCTGGGCTTCGAGAACTACCTCGGTCCGGTCGACGCGCCGCGCTACGGCCTCCGCGGCGAACGGCGCCGCGACGAGCGCAACCGGGCCCGCAGCAGCGACCTCTTCGCGCAGGCGGAATGGGCCGCGGCGCCGGCATGGTGGCTGAGCGGCGGGCTGCGTGCCGGGCGCGTCGATCTCTCGGCGACCGACCGCTACCCGGACAACGGCGACGATTCCGGCGCGCGCCGCTTCACCTATGCCAACCCGGTGCTCGGGCTGCGCTGGCAGGCCAGCCCGACGCTGACGCTGCATGCCAGCGCGGCGCGCGGCTTCGAGTCGCCGACGCTGGGCGAACTGGCCTACCGCCCGGACGGCAGCGGCGGCTTCAACGGCGCGTTGGGGCCGCAGGTCAGCCGCCAGGCCGAGGCCGGCGCGAAGTGGCGCAGCGGTGCCTGGCAGGCCGACCTGGCGGTCTTCGCCATTGCGGTGCGCGACGAGATCGCGGTGGCCACCAACAGCGGCGGCCGCGCGAGCTTCCGCAACATCGGCCGCACCGGGCGCCGCGGCGCCGAACTGGCGCTGGCCTGGCAGCCCGCGGCCGCCTGGCGCTTCACGCTGGCGGCCACGCTGCTGCACGCCGAACTGCGCGACGCCTTCCTGGCCTGCGCCGGCGTGCCGTGCACCACGCCCGCCGTGCCGGTGCCCCCCGGGCGGCGCATCGCCGGCACGCAGCGCGCGAGCGCCTTCGCCGAACTGGCCTGGCGGCCGCGCGGCCTGGGCGAGTGGGCGCTCGAGGCGCGTGCGCAGTCGCGCACCGCGGTCGACGACGCCAACAGCGACTTCGCGCCCGGCTTCGCGGTGTGGAACCTGCGCTGGCTGGGCCGCGCTTCGCTCGGCGGCGGCCTGGCGGCCGAACTGCTGGCGCGCGTGGACAACATGGCCGACCGCCGCCATGCCGGCAGCGTGATCGTCGGCGAGGGCAACCGCCGCTTCTTCGAACCCGGCGCGCCGCGCAGCGCGCTGCTGTCGCTGCGCCTGGTGCAGTCGTTCTGACGCGGTCCTACTTCAGGTAGCCCCAGGCGCGCAGCCGCGTCGCCGAATACTGCGCCGCGCCGCCCTGCTGCGTGACGCGCAGGTAGGCCGCGTAGTGTTCGGCGGCCGGCCGCTGCTGGCCCATGCCTTCCAGCGACACGCCCTTCAGGAACAGCACGCCGGGGTCGCCGGGCAGCACGCGGTCGAAGGCCTGCAGCTCCTCGTAGGCGCCGGCGGGGTCGCGCAGGCCCAGCTTCAGCGTCGCCGCCAGCTTCATCGCCTGCGCCTCCTGCGGGTAGACGCGGCGCGCGGTCTCGGCGTAGCGCCGCGCGTCGGCCGTCTTGCCCTGGGCCTGCAGGCACTGCGCCATGCGCACGTTGGCGGCATAGTCGTTGGGCGTGCGCTGCAGCGCGCTGGCGAACTGCTGCTCGGCCTGCGGCAGCTGCTTGCGCGCCATCGCGGTCTCGCCGTTCTTGCAGGCGTCGATGGTCGGCTTGATGCGGCGCAGCGACGCGGTGCTGTCCATGAAGCGCTCGCGCTGCGGGTTGGCGCCCTTGCTCGCGGCGTAGGTGGTGCCGGCCAGGCGGGCCGCGGTGTCGCGGCGCTCGCTGCTCATCGGGTGCGAGGAGAACATCGTCTCCAGCAGGCTGGGCTGCTTCGCGTGGCCCTCGACCAGCAGGTTGTGCAGGCCCACCATGCCCTGCGCCGGGTAGCCGGCGGCCACCATGTACTGCTGGCCCAGCGCGTCGGCCTCGCGCTCGTGGTCGCGCGAATAGCTGGACAGCAGCGCGCTGGCGCCGATCTGCCCGCCGATGCCGACCAGCGGCGCCCAGCCCGAGTCGCTGCTGGCCACCACCAGCCCCACCACCGCCACCTGCGCCAGCAGGGCCTGGCCCTGGCGCTGCGCGGCGTGGCGCGCATTGACGTGGCCCATCTCGTGGCCGATCAGCGCGGCCAGCTCGGCCTCGTCGTCCAGCTCGGTCATGATGCCGCGCGTGACGCCCATCGCGCCGGCCGGGAAGGTGTAGGCGTTGACGTAGTTGGCATTCAGCACGCGGCTGCTGTAGGGCATGTCCTGGCGCTGCACGTGCGGCTGCAGGCGCTGCGTGACGCCGGCGACATAGCGGTTGACGGCGTCGTCCTGCACCGCGCCCAAGTCCTGCGAGAACTGGTGCGGCGCATGCTGCGCGTCGACCGCCTTCTCCTGCTCCGGCGACATGCCGACCAGGATGCGCTTGCCGGTGACCGGCGAGGTGGCGCAACCCGACAGCGACGCCGTCGCCGTGGCGGCGCAGGCGGCGCCGAACAGCCACACCGTGTCGCGGCGGGTCAGGCGGTTCTTGTGCAGGCGGCGCGCCAGGCCGTCGGCGCCGTCGCGGGGAGGGGCGGGCTGGGTCATCGGGTTCCTCCGGTTCTGCTTGGTGCCGAACGCGCGCCGCGTGTTCCGCGCGCGGCGGCCGGCGCCGCAAACAGGCCACCGAGTATGGCCTGCAGCACCGGCCGCAGGCCCTGGCCGACGAAGGCCTCCAGGCCGCCGGGCCCGCACATCGGGTCGAACTTGCCGGCGATCGCCAGGTGGGCGTAGCCGTGCACCAGCGACCACAGCGCGGTCACCGCCTGCCAGTGCGCCGGTCGCATGGCCGCCGCGTCGCGCACGCCGACCGCGCGCCGCACGCCGCCGGCCAGCACCTCGAAGGCGGCGTGCGCGTGCTGCTCCAGCTCGGCGTCTTCGCGCAGCCGGCCCTGGCGGAACATCAGCCGGAACAGCCCCGGCCGGCGCAGCGCGAAGGCCACGTACTCCACGCCTTGCTCGCGCAGCGCGGCCAGCGCGTCGGCGCCGCCGCGCGTGTCGCCCTCGCGCAGCGCATGTGTCAGCTCGGCGAAGCCCAGCGACGCGACCGCGGTCAGCAGCCCGGCGGCATCGCCGAAGTGGTGCGCCGGCGCCGCGGGCGAGACACCGGCGCGGCGCGCCACCTCGCGCAGCGTGAAGGCCTCCGGGCCCTGCTCGGCGAGCAGGGCTTCGGTGGCGGCAATCAGCGCCTCGCGCAGTGCGCCGTGGTGGTAGGAAGGGCGATCGTTCATGCCGCGAGTTTAACTTGACAGCGTTCAGATAGATCGGCACACTGCATCTGAACGACGTTCAGATAGTGCTGCCCGCGGGGCGGCGCATCGGGCGCCGACACAGCCACGGACGACACGATGAACGCGCCAGATCCCGATGCCGCCTTCCGCCTCGGCGGCCTGCTCGCGATGGCCGGCTGGGCCGCGCTGGCCCTCTCGCCGCCTGGGCGGCGCTGGACGTCGCCTGTGTGGCGGCTCACCGGCTGGTGGCTGCCGCTGGTGCTGGCACTGGCCTACGTGGCGCTGATCGCGGCGCACTGGGGTCCGGGCGGCTTCGGTTCGCTGGCCGAGGTGCGCGCCCTCTTTGCCAGCGACGGCCTGCTGGCCGCCGGCTGGATCCACTACCTGGCCTTCGACCTGTTCGTCGGCACCTGGATCGCGCGCGACGCCGCCCGCCGCGGTGTGCGCCACCTGTGGGTGCTGCCCTGCCTGCTGCTCACCTTCCTGTTCGGCCCGGCCGGACTGCTCACCTATGCCGCGCTCGCGGCGCTGACCCGGAGGACCCCGACATGAATCCGAGCACCCTGGCCCTGCCGTCCGCGTCCGGCGGCTGGCGGCCCCGCATCGCCGAAGCGCTGCACCCGCTGGGGCGCAGCGACCGCCGGCTGATCGTCTTCGCGCTCGTGATGCTGGCGGTGATGCTGCCTGCCGCGCTGGGCCTGGCCTTCGACGATCGCCTGCTGCGCGGCGTCAACGTGTGGATCAAGCCGATGAAGTTCATGCTGTCGGTGGCGCTGCTCGCGCTGACCACGGCCTGGTTCGCGCGCCACCTGCCGGCCGCCGTGCGCCGGGGCCGCGCATTCACGGCGCTGGCGTGGACGCTGATCGCCACCGGCGGCTTCGAGGTCGGGTACATCACGCTGCAGGCCGCGCTGGGCCAGGCCTCGCACTACAACGTGGGCAGCGTCTTCCACGGCGTGATGTACACGCTGATGGGCGCGGGGGCGCTGGCGCTGACCGCGACGCAGCCCTGGCTGGCGTGGCTGCTGTGGCGGCACGGCGAGCCGCTGCCGCGCGCATACCGCCACGCGGTGCTGCTGGGGCTGGTGCTGACCTTCGTGCTGGGCGCCGGGGTCGGCATGCTGCTCGGCGACCGGCAGCCGGCCGGCGGGCCCGGCCTGCCGCTGCTCGGCTGGTCCATGGTTGGCGGCGACCTGCGCGTCGCGCATTTCGTCGGCATCCATGCCGAGCAGGTGCTGCCGCTGCTGGCCGCGGCACTGCTGGCCTGGCGGCCGCGGCTCGCACTGGCCGGCGTGTGGGCCGGCACGGCGGCCTGGACCGCGCTCTGGGCCGTGGTGCTGGTGCAGGCGCTGCAGGGGCGGCCGTTGCTGGCGCTGTAGACGGCGGTGGCGCAGGCCGGCGCGATACTGCCGTGGCCATGACGCCGACGCCGCCGATGACGGTCCTGACCTCCGCCGCCGCCTATTTCGCGATCGTCTTCGGCGCCGGCTTCGTGCTCGGCGTGCTGCGCACGCTCTGGCTGGCGCCGGCGGTCGGCCCGTTGTGGGCAGTGGTGATCGAGCTGCCGGTCATCCTGGCGGTCGCCTGGCTGGCTTGCGTGCGGGCGCTGCGGCGCTGGCCGCTCGCGCCCACGCAAGCGGCAGCGATGGGCGTGCTGGCCTTCGTGCTGCTGATGGCTGCGGAGGCGGCGCTGTCGCTGGGGCCGGGCGGTCGCAGCCTGGTCGAGCACCTGGCGCTGTATGCCAGGGCTGAGCATCAGCTGGGGCTGGCCGGACAGGTCGTCTTTGCCGCGCTGCCCTGGCTGCGAGCACGCGCCGGCCACGCCGCGGCCCGGAAGTTCACGGCGCCGTGAAGTGATCGCGAGGACTCGGTGACCACTGCCGCCTAAGGTCTGCGCCACCGCGGGGCCATCGCGCCGCGGTCGTCCGCAACCTCAGGAGAGTCCCATGGTCCCACTGCCCCTTCACGGCGGCCTCGTGCGCGCCGCTGCCGCGCTGCCGGCACTGGCCGCGGCCACGGCACTGCTGGCGCTGGCGCCGGCCCAGGCCGCGCCACAGGTCGTCACGATCACCGTCGAGAATCTCGCGCCCGCGTCGGGCATTGCCTTCGCGCCCCTGCACTTCGGCTTCCACAGCGGCGTCTTCGACGCCTTCGACCTCGGCAGCACGGCCACGGCGCCGATCATCTCGGTGGCCGAAGGCGGCTCCGGCGCCGCCTGGCACCCGGCCTTTGCCGCGGCCGACCCGGGCGCCGTGCGCGGCACCGTGGGCGGGTTGCTGCTGGCCGGCGCGACGGCCAGCCTGACCGTGGTCGTGGACCCGGCGGTCAACCCGTTCTTCACCTTTGCTTCCATGGTCGTGCCCAGCAACGACTTCTTCATCGGCAACGACGCGCCGACGGGCCATCGCATCTTCGCCAGCGACGGCACGCTGCTGACCGCGGTCATCGACCAGCGTGCGCGGCAGGTCTGGGACGCCGGCAGCGAGGTCTTCGATCCAGCGGCGGCGGCCTTCGTCGGCGACAACGACCTGCGCGCGCCGCAGCATTCCGTCGTCGCCTTCAACTTCGCGGAACTCGCGGCCTTCGACGGCCTGATGACCGGCGCCGGCTATACCTTCACCAGCGGCCTGGCGGCCGAGACCGAGGTCTATCGCATCGGCTTCAGCGCGGTCCCGGTGCCCGAGCCCGGCAGCTTCGCCATGCTGACGGCCGGCCTCGTGGCCACCGGGTGGCTGGTGCGTCGCCGCAGGCCGGGCGCAGCGGCACCCGCCTGAGCGGACGTCGCGGGCGGCCGGGCCGCGGCGCCGGGGCTGCAGCGACCTGCCCGCTTCGCGACAATGCGGCCCGGCGCCGGTGCGCCCCGGGCGTGTGATGACCAAGAACCTCCTGCTGGTCGAGGACGATGCCGCGATCGCGGAAGCGCTGCGCCTGCACCTCGAGCAGGCCGGCTTCCGGCTGCACCACGAGAGCGACGGCGCCGCCGCGCTGGCCGCCGTGGACCGCCAGCGCTGGGACCTGGTGCTGCTGGACCTGATGCTGCCGGACGCCGACGGCTGGGACATCTGCCGCCACCTGCGGCAGCGACACCCGCAGGTGCCGGTGATCATCCTCAGCGCGCGCGGCGCCGAGGCGCACCGGGTGCTCGGGCTGGAACTGGGCGCCGACGACTACCTGGCCAAGCCCTTCTCGATGCTGGAACTGGTGGCGCGCGTGCGCGCGCTGTTCCGCCGCCTGGAGCAGGCCCATGGTCAGGCGCCGCCACCCGCGGTATTGCCGGTCGGGCGCCTGCGCCTGGACACCGGCGAGCGGCGCCTGTTCGACGGCGACGCCGCCGTGCCGCTGACCCAGCGCGAGTACGAGCTGCTGGCCTTCCTGGCACGCCATCCAGGGCGCGCCTTCGCGCGCGAGGAACTCCTGCGTCGGGTCTGGGGCAGCGGCTTCGAGGGCTACGAGCACACGGTCAATTCGCACATCAACCGCCTGCGCAACAAGATCGAGGCCGACCCGCGGCAGCCGCGGCTGATCGTCACGGTCTGGGGTGTCGGCTACAGGCTCGACGCAAGGCCATGAGCAGAGCGCGCCGCCTCCGAGTGCCTGTCCCGGCACGCCCGGCGCGCAGGGGGATCCGGTGAGTCCGCGCCTGCCGTTCGGCATGCGGCTCGCGGCCGCGCTGCTGGTGCTGCTCGTAGGCTACGGCGTGCTGGTCGCGCTGTTGTTTCGCCACGAGGCGGCGGAGCGCGAGTCGGCGCTGCTGCAGGGCCTGTCGCGCGACCTGGCGGCGCACATCGTCGCCCACTGGCCCGAAGTGGCGCCCGACACGACGGGTGCCCCCGGAGACGAGGCGCGGGCGGCGCTGATCCGCATGCTGATGACGGTCAACCCCGGCATCCAGGTCTATCTGCTGGACGACCAGGGGCGCGTGCTGGACTACCTGGGCGAACCCGGCATGGTGCGCATGCCGCAGGTGGCGCTGGCGCCACTGCGCCGTTTCCTCGAGGGCGCGGCCCTGCCGCTGCGCGGTGGCGACCCGATGGGCTCCGGCCAGGACCGGCTCTTCAGCGCCGCGCCGCTACCGGCCGGCGGCTACCTCTACGTGGTGCTGGACGGCGCGCCGCGCCAGCGCGCGGCGCTGGCGGCCGGCGACGGTGGCGTCTGGCGCAGTACCGCGGCGGCGGCGGTCGCCGCGCTGGTCGTCGTGGCGTTGCTCGGCGTCTTCACGCTGCGCCGGCTGTCGCGCCCGCTGCACCGCCTGGCCGCCCGCATGCAGGCCTATGCCGCCGGCAGTGCCGGCGACGACGCGATGCCGACGACCCCGCCGGTGGACGAGGTGGCCCGCATCGAGCAGGCCTTCGTGCAGATGACCGCGCGCATCGAGCAGCAGGCCGAGCGCGAGCGCGCGCAGGCGGCGGCGCACCGCGACGCGATTGCCGGCGTGGCTCACGACCTGCGAACACCGCTGACGGCGCTGCACGGCCAGCTCGAGGCGCTGGTCGTGCAGGCGGGTGCCGCCGGTGGCGAACAACAGGGCCGGCCGCTGCAGGCGGCGCTGGCGCAGAGCGAACGGCTGCGGCGGCTGTCGCAGCAGCTGTTCGAGCTGGCGGCGCTGCAGTCCGCCACCGAGGTGGCGCAGCGCGAGCGCTTCCGCATCGACGAACTGGTGGCCGACGCAGTCGGCAAGTTCGGCCTGATGGCGCCGCAGCCCGGCGTGGCCGAGGTGCGGCTGGGCGGCGACCCGCCGGCGCCGCTGGAGGTCGAGGGCGACCTGCAGCTGGTCGAGCGTGCGCTGACCAACCTCATCGACAACGCCCGACGCCACGGCCATGGCGCCGGGCCAGTGACCGTGCGCATGACGGCCAGCGACGAGGCGGTGCAGGTGATGGTCGAGGACCGTGGCCCCGGACTGCCGGAGGACGTGCAGCGTCGCCTGGCGCAGGGGCAGGCCATGCACGAGCCGCCGCTGCGGCGCGCCAGTGGCGGCATCGGTGGCCTGGGGCTGGCCATCGCGCAGCGCGTGGCGGTGCTGCACGGCGGCAGCCTGCGGCCGCTGCCGGGGCTGGGCGGCGGCACGCGGCTGTGCCTGGTGCTGCCCCGCGCGCGCTGAGTGCCCGCCGGCGCCCGGGCGCACGTGGCTTTGCTGCCTTGATCGACCCCCACGGGGGGCTCGGCGCAGCCTGGCCCTGTGCGGGCGCTCAGCGGGCGCTCAGCGGGCGCGCGCCGCGGGCATCCCGCTCAGCGCACTGCCATCGGCAGCTCGCACGACGGGGCAGTTGACGACCACGTCGCTCAGTGTCAGCCGCAATTCGCCGCGGTCCTCGGCGTCGAGAATGGCCTCCTGCGAACGCAGTTCGCGGCGGGCTTCGGGTTTCAGCCAGTGCACCATGACGACGCGCCACAGCGGGCTGTAGGTGCGGTCGGTGTTGGCCGCTCCGGCCGGCAGCGGGGCGGACTGGAACACACCGATCTGCTCGCCGCCGGGAAAGACGTAGACCCGCTCCAGCAGCGAGGTGCCGGGCGCCGCGCGGCCCGCGGGCGCGGGAAGGGCGTCGGCCAGGCGCGGCACGTGGTTGGCGCCCATCGCGTGCGCCATCGCGGCGTCCGAGACGTCGGTCGTCACGTACTCCACCAGCGCGTCGTCGACCCAGGCGCGCTGCAGCGGCAGCGTCGCCACCGGCCCGCGCCAGGCCGCGCACCCCGCGGCCAGCATCGCGCTGGCCAGCAGTGCCGCGCCCCGCCACCGCCTGCGCGGCGCGCCGGACGGGTCAGAGCGGGCCAGCATACTCACCACGCGCAGGGTAGTCCTTCGCGACCGCGAAGTCGATGGCAGCCAGCAGCTCGTCGAAGTGCGGGCGCGCGAAGGGCATCGTCTGCACCGCGCCGTAGTACAGCGTGCCGTCGGGCCGCACGAGGAACAGCCCCGGCTCGGAGAACAGCGCCGGCTCGTCGATGCCGAGCGAGGTCGTGCCACGCGAGGTGCTGACGAACAGTCCCCAGTCCCGCGCCATCGGCAGCGGCAGCGTGTACCCCAGGCGCAGGTCGGGGGCCCGCAGCTTGTCGGCCATCGCCTGCGCACGCTCGCGCGTGTCCGACGACAACGCCAGCACGCCGACGCCGCGCTTCGCGAACTCCGGCAGCAGCCGGCCCAGCTCGAGCAGGTACTTCAGGCAGATCGGACAGTGCAGGCCGCGGTAGAAGACGACGAGCGTGAAGCGTTCGGGCCGCTCGTCGGCGAGGGTGAACGGACCATGAGCGAGCGTGGGCACGGCCAGTGCGGGAACGGGTTGCCGAGGCAGCGGCAGGGACATCACCTGACTCCTTCGATGGCACAAACGCTGAGTTCGGCCGCCGGCGGCGCGCGGTTACAGCGGCGGCGTTTCGCGCGATGCCTTCGAGGCAACGTGGCTTCGCCTCGGCGACTGGCCCTGGCGGCGGGATCGGCGGCGTCGCTTCCCAGGGTGCTCAGAAACGCAGCGGCACCCCGGTCGCCGCCTGCAGGGCCTCGGGCGTGACGCCCTCGGCCAGCTCGCGCACTCGCAGCCCTTCGGGCTCCACGTCGATGACCGCCAGGTCGGTATAGATCCGGCTGACGCAGGCCATGCCGGTCAGCGGGTAGCTGCACGCGGGCACGATCTTGGCCTCGCCGTTCTTGGTCACGTGGTCCATCATGACCCAGGTGCGCCTGGCGCCGATGGCCAGGTCCATCGCGCCGCCGACGGCCGGGATGGCGTCGGGCGCGCCAGTGTGCCAGTTCGCGAGGTCGCCGCCGCCGCTGACCTGGAAGGCGCCGAGCACGCAGATGTCCAGGTGGCCGCCGCGCATCATCGCGAAGCTGTCGGCGTGGTGGAAGAAGACGCCGCCGGGCAGCAGCGTGACCGGCTGCTTGCCGGCATTGATGAGGTCGTAGTCCTCCTGCCCGGGCGGCGGCGCCGGGCCCATGCCGATGACGCCGTTCTCGCTGTGCATCATCACCTCGCGGTCGGCCGGCAGGTGGTTGGCCACCAGCGTGGGCAGGCCGATGCCGAGGTTGACGACGGCACCGTCGGGGATGTCCTGCGCGACGCGCTGCGCCATTTGGTCGCGGGTCCAGCGGGCCATGGGTTCTCCGTTGTTCTGTCAGGCCGCGGCCTTGAAACCGCCGGCGCCGGTGGGTGCGCGCGGGATCTTCACGACGCGCTGCACGAACAGCCCGGGCGTGACGACGGCCTCCGGGTCCAGGGCACCCAGCGGCAGCAGCTCGTGCACGCTGGCGACCGTCACGCGCGCGGCCATCGCCATGATGGGGCCGAAGTTGCGCGCCGTCATGCGGTAGGTCAGGTTGCCCCAGCGGTCGCCGCGCTCGGCCTTGATCAGCGCATAGTCGGCGTGGATGGGCGTCTCCAGCACCATCCAGCGGCCATCGATGAAGCGTGTCTCCTTGCCCTTCGCGAGCTCGGTGCCGTAGCCGGTGGGCGTGAAGAAGCCGCCGATGCCGGCGCCGGCGGCGCGGATGCGCTCGGCCAGGTTGCCCTGCGGCACCAGTTCGAGCTCGATCTTGCCTTCGCGATACAGGCGGTCGAAGTGCCAGGAATCGGTCTGGCGCGGAAAGCTGCAGATGATCTTGCGCACGCGCCCGGCGGCCAGCAGCGCGGCCAGGCCCGTGTCGCCGTTGCCGGCGTTGTTGTTGACGATGGTCAGGTCCTTCGCACCCTGCGCGATCAGTGCCTCGGTCAGCTCGTTGGGCAGTCCGGCGGTGCCGAAGCCGCCGATCATCACGGTGGCGCCGTCGGGCACGTCGGCCAGGGCCTCGGCGGGGGTGGGAACGATCTTGTCGATCATCGTCGGGTGCGCGTGGCGGTCGGGCGGTCGGGCGGGCGGTCGGGCGGGCGGTCAGGGGGCGGGCGGCGCGCCATCGTAAGCGCGCTGCAGCAGCGCGCGCAGCGCGGCGCGTTGCAGCGGCTGCGGGTTGGGGTAGGGCGCGGCGACGGCCAGATCCGCGGCGCGGTCCAGCCCGTCGGCCGGCATGCCGAGGGCGGCCAGCGACACCGGCGCGCCGGCCTCGCGCGCCAGCGCCTGCAGCGCCGCCGGCGCCCCGGCGGCGGTGGCCGGCCGGCCGGCCGCGCCCAGCGCGCGCGCGATGCGCGCCATCGCGTCCGGCGCCGCCGGCGCGTTGTAGGCCAGCGCATGCGGCAGCACCACGGTGTGCGTCTCGGCATGCGGCAGGTTGAAGCTGCCGCCCAGCGTGTGGCACAGCTTGTGGTGCAGGCCCATCGTCGTGCTGCCGAGCACGATGCCGCACAGCCAGGCGCCGTACAGCGCGTCGCCGCGCGCCGCGAGGTCCTGCGGATCCGCGCGCAGCGCCGGCAGCGCGGCGGCGCAGGCGCGGATGCCTTCCTCGGCCATCAGCGCGACGACCGGGTTGAGGTCCGGCGCATACAGGCCCTCGGCCGCATGCGCGATGGCATTCAGCGCGCTCGTCACCGTCAGGCCCAGCGGCAGCGTCAGCGTCAGCTCGGGGTCGTAGATCACGGTGCGCGGCAGCACGCGCAGGTCGCGCCCGGTCTTCTTGACGCCGGCCTCGGTGAGGCCCCAGATCGGCGTCACCTCGCTGCCGGCATAGGTGGTGGGCACGGCGACGATGGGCAGGCCGCTGTCCAGCGCGATCGCCTTGCCCAGGCCGGTGGTGGAGCCGCCGCCGATGGCCACCGCGCAGTCGGCGCCCAGGCGCCGCGCCTCGTCGCGCGCCGCGCGCGCGGTCTCCACCGGCACGTGCATCACGGCGCGCGCGAAGACGCCGGCGGCGCGCTCGCCCAGCAGCGCGGCCACGTGCTCGCCGCTGGCCGCCTGCTCGGGCGTGCACAGCACGAGCGCGCGCTTCGCCCCCAGGCGGTCCACCTCCGCGGGCAGCTGCTGCAGCGTGCCGGCGCCGAAGACCACGCGCGACGGATGGGCCTGGTAGATGAAGGCGTGCATGGACGCGATTGCAGCAAGCGGCGCGCGCGGCTTGAAGCGCCGCGGCGGAACACAGTTTTTCGCCACGCCCGGCACCACCCCCGGGCAGGCCCGCTGCCACGGCGCGGCGCGGCCTGCTGAAATCGCGCGATGCCCGGCCTTGGGCGCGCTGCCGCGTGCCGCGGGCCCGACAACACGCGAACCACCGCGAGGAGCCCCCATGCTGTTTCCCACCACCATCGTCGGCAGCTTCCCGCAGCCCGACTGGCTGATCGACCGCCAGAAGCTCGCCGGCCGCTTTCCGCCGCGCGTGCGCGCGAAGGAGCTCTGGCGCGTCGCCGAGCCCTGGCTGCAGCAGGCCTGGGAGGACGCGACGCTGCTGGCCATCCGCGCCCAGGAGGACGCCGGGCTGGACATCGTCACCGACGGCGAGATCCGGCGCGAGAGCTACAGCAACCGCTTCGCCACCGCGCTGGAAGGCGTGGACCTGGACAACCCGGGCACCGCGCTGGACCGCAGCGGCCACCCGAACCCGGTGCCGCGCATCACCGGGCGCATCCGCCGCAAGCATGCGGTGGAGGTCGAGGACCTGCTGTTCCTGAAGAAGCACACGACGCGCCAGGTCAAGATCACCGTGCCCGGCCCGTTCACGATGAGCTGCCAGGCGCAGAACGACTTCTACGCCAGCGACGAGGAAGCCGCGATGGACTATGCGGCGGCGGTCAATGCCGAGATCAAGGACCTCTTCGCCGCCGGCGCCGACGTCGTGCAGATCGACGAGCCCTACATGCAGGCGCGGCCGGAGAAGGCGCGCCAGTATGGCCTGAAGGCGCTGAATGCGGCGCTGGACGGCATCACCGGCACGACGGCGGTGCACATCTGCTTCGGCTACGCAGCCATCATCCACGAGCGCCCCAGCGGCTACAGCTTCCTGCCCGAGCTGCGCGGCTGCGGCTGCAAGCAGGTCTCCATCGAGACCGCGCAGAGCCACCTGGACTGCTCGGTGCTCGCGCAGCTGGACGACAAGCAGATCATGGTCGGCTGCATCGACCTGTCGGACATGGCCGTCGAGACGCCCGAGGTGGTGGCCGACCGCATCCGCCGCGCGCTGCCCTTTGTCGCCAAGGAGCGCGTGATCCTGGCCCCGGACTGCGGCATGAAATACCTGCCGCGCGAGGTGGCGGTGGGCAAGCTCGAGGCGATGGTCGGGGCGGCGCGGATGCTGCGGCGCGAGCACGGCGCCGCCTGATCCGCAACGGATCGCGCGTCCGCGGACGCCTTGCTCAGCCGGCCGGCGGCATCGCCACCGCCGGCAGGTCGCCGACGTCTGCGGCCAGCGCCGACAGCGACAACCGGTAGCGCCCGGCCGCGTCCACCGAAGCCAGCCCCAGGCTCAGTGCCGACGCCTGCTCGCGCAGCCGCTGCTGCAGCTGCTCCAGCGCTGCGGTCTCGTAGGCGCAGGCGACGGCCACCGCATCGGGCGCGGCGTCGCCACCGCGCAGGCGCTGTTCGGTCGTCGGCGCACCCGGCGGGGCCTCGTGACGCAGCAGGTGCAGGCCGGCCATGCCCGGCTGCGCGACGGTATCGGCGGCCAGCGCGGCCCAGGCCTCGGTGCGGGCCGCCGCTGGGGCGCCGGCGGGCAACGCGAAGCGCAGCGTCATCGCCTGCGCGGCGACCACCGCGCCGCGCGACACCAGCACATGGCACTGCGCGCGCTGCATGTGGCGGTGCTGCGGCATCAGCCGCGTCGACCAGGGCGTGGGTGCGTCCAGCCGCTGCCGGTAGGCCGGCGACGACAGCACCGCGTGGTCCTGCAGTTCGTACAACACGAAGACCCCTTCGCCGCCGTCGGCCGCCAGCCAGCGCGAGGCACGCAGGAAGCCGGGCAGCGCCAGCCGTTCGGGAAAGTGCTCGTGGCTGTGCCAGTGCTCGAACTCGCGGCGGAACTCCGCCGCCATGTCCCACCACATCGCCAGCGCGGCGCAGCCCAACATCATGACTTCACCATGCGGCGCATTGTCTGCTGCCGTGCGGCCCGCCGCACGGACGGCCGGTACGGACCCGCGGCCGCGACGGTTCAGCCCGGCGCGATGTGCGCCGCGCGGAACGCGTGGGCCGAGGCCTTCATCAGGTCGCTGACCAGGGTCTCGCGTGGCTCGACGCATTCGTGCCCGCAGGCGGCACAGCGGTAGGCCGGCAGGTCCACGTGCACGGCGATGGGCGCCAGGCCTTCGTAGTCCATCGCATGCTCGGCCTGCACGCGGCCGGCCTCGTGGGTGTCCAGCACCTGGCCGCAGGCCGGGCAGCAGTAGCGCTTGCGCAGGAAACCCTTCTCGGCCGCCGCGTCCAGCGGCACCAGGTCCGGCGCCGACAGCAGGCGGTCCAGGAACTGCGACGGAAAGGCCGGTGCCACGAAGCGGGCATGGCCGTTGCTGCAGCGCAGCGCCGGCAGGCCGGCGATCTTCATGTGCAGCCCATGTTCCTCGCCCTCGATGGGCGGCAGCGGCGTCAGTGTCATCTCGCCGTCGCACTCCTTGCAGCGCAGCATCTGTCCCATGTCGTCTCCTCGTTAGGTACCGAAGGAGGGGGTGGGACCGCAGCCGCGGGCCGGGGTTCCGTAGCGCGGGCCGGAGCGGCCGCTGCCGATGGCCAATGCGCAGCCGCCTACGCCGTCCACCTTCTCTCGAAGTCCTGCTTCTCGAACTGCTCGACCAGGAAGTCGACGAAGCAGCGCACCTTGGCCGGCAGGTGGCGGCGTGTCGGGTAGGCGATGTTGATCGTCAGCCGCGGCAGTTCCCAGTCCTGCAGCACCGGCACCAGGCGGCCGGCGATGACGTCGTCGTGGATGATGTACATCGGCTGCACCAGCAGGCCCAGGTGGCGCAGCGCGGCGGCGCGGATGACCTGGCCGTCGTTGGCCTCCAGCAGGCCCTGCACCGGGATCACCTTGACCTCGCCCGCGCGCGTGAAGCGCAGCTTGTCGGGCTGGTTGGCCAGGTTGTAGATCAGCATCGCGTGGCGCGCCAGGTCCTCGGGCGCCGCCGGCGTGCCGTGGCGCTGCAGGTACTGCGGCGACGCGGCCAGCACGCGCTTGGTCTCGGCCAGGCGGCGCACGGTGATCGCCGAGTCGTTCTCGAACTCGCGGTTGCGGATCGCGACGTCGATGCCGTTCTCCAGCAGGTCCTGGTAGCGGTTGGCCACCACCACCTCCACGCGCAGCCCGGGGTAGCGCGCGGTGAACTCGGGCAGCAGCGGCGCGATGTGGATGACGCTGAAGCTCAGCGACGCGGTGATGCGCAGCACGCCGGTGGGCTTGAGCACGGCCTCGTTGACGGCGGTCTCGGCGTCGCGCAGCTCGGCCAGCAGCGGCTTGCAGCGGGCGTAGAAGCTCTCGCCGACCTCGGTCAGCGCCAGGCGGCGCGTATTGCGCTGCACCAGGCGCGCCGCCAGCCGTTCCTCCAGCGCTGCCAGGTGGCGGCTGGCGGCGGCGTTGGACAGGTCCAGCGCCTCGGCCGCGCGCGACAGGCTGCCGAGCTCGGCGACCTGCACGAACAGCTCGATCTCGGTCCAGCGATCCATGTTTACCCGCAGTTTTTCCGTGACCGGAAATGAGCTTTGCCGTGCCGCGCTTTGTGCCGCATGGCGTGCAGTCTAGATTCCGCCGGCACCGTAAACCGACCCGGCAAACCCCAGTCCGCCCGCCGCCCCTGCCGTGCGCCACATCGACGAGGACAACATCACCCAGGCCGTCATCGCGCGCCATGCACAGGCGAGCGACGCGCGGCTGCGCGACGTGATGACCAGCCTGGTGCAGCACCTGCACGCCTTCGCGCGCGAAGTGCGGCTGACCGAAGCCGAGTGGCGTGCCGGCCTGCATTTCCTCGCCGAAGCCGGCCGCCACGGCGACGCCCGCCGGCAGGAGCTGGCGCTGCTGTCCGACACGCTGGGCCTGTCGATGCTGGTCAGCGCGCTCAACCACCGCGTGCCCAAGGGCTGCACCGAAGCCACCGTGCCCGGGCCGCTGCACGCCGGCGCCGGTGACGACGGGCACGACCACGCGGCCCCGCTGCCGGCCGACGACGACCGCCACGCGGCCGCCGTCGCCGGCGAACCCTGCTTCGTGCGCGGCCAGGTGCGGGCGCTGGACGGCGCGCCGGTGGCCGGCGCCGAGGTCCGCGTCTGGCCGGCCGCGGCCGCCGGCGGCCACGACGGGCCGCGCGGCGCGGCGGTCAGCGGGCCGGACGGCCGCTTCCAGTGCCGCGGCATGCTCGCCGGCACACACGCGATCCCGCACGACGGGCCGGTCGGCCGGCTGCTGCAGCAGCTCGGGCGTCACCCCTGGCGCCCGGCGCACCTGCATGTCGCGGTCGATGCGCCGGGCTACCGGCGGCTGCTGACCCAGGTCTTCCGCGGCGGCGACCGCTGGCTGGACAGCGACGCCGTCTTCGGCGTGCGCGGCTCGCTGGTGGCCGACTGGGCGCGGCACGAACCCGGCCCCACGCCCGACGGCGGCACGAGCGCCGTGCCCTTCCACACGCTGGACTTCGATTTCGTGCTCGACCGCGCCCCGGCCGCGCGGCCGCCTTCCGATTGACCAACCCAGGAGACAAGGCCATGAACAAGCGAACCTTCACCCGCGCCGCCGTGGCGCTGGCCGCGGCCGCCGCGGCGGCGGCCTTCACGCTGCCGGCCGCTGCTCAGACGGGGCAGACCTTCCGCCTGACCATCGCCAGCAGCCACCCGGCCACGCTGCCCTGGGTGGGGCTGATGAGCACGCTGTTCGTGCCCGAGGTCAACAAGCGCGTCGAGGCGCTGGGCAAGGGCTACAAGATCGAGTGGCGCGAGGCCTACGGCGGCCAGCTCTACAAGATGAACGCCACGCTCACGAGCGTCGAGCAGGGCGTCACCGACATCGGCTGGGTCTTCCACAACCTCGAGGCGGCGAAGATGCCGCTGTCGCAGTTCACCACCGTCACGCCCTTCACGACCGACGACGTGCGCATCGTGCTGGCCATCGCCAACGAGATGAACGAGAAGGTGCCGGCGCTGAAGGCCGAGTGGGACCGCAACAACCTGGTCTTCCTGGGCGCCAGCGGCGTGGACACCTACCACCTGTTCACGAAGGCGCCGGTGCGCAGCTACGACGACCTGAAGGGCCGCAAGATCAGCGCGCCGGGCTCGCTGGGCCTGTGGCTGCGCGGCTCCGGCGCGGTGCCGGTGGACGGCTCGCTGACCAGCTACTACACCGACATCCAGACCGGGGTCAGCGAAGGCACCATCAGCATCAGCACCGGCATCCTGCCGAACAAGATCTACGAGGTGGCGCCCTACATCACCACGGTCAACATCGGTGCCGTCTACAACGGCGGCATGGCGATGAACAAGGACAGCTTCGGCAAGCTGCCGCCGGAGGTGCAGAAGATCTTCAAGGAGGTCGGCCTCGAATACAGCCGCGTGCTCGGCGAGACGCTGATGCAGCGTTACGAGGGTGCGCTGAAGACCATGGCCGAGGTCGGCGCCAAGCAGAACCCGCCGGTGACGGTGACGCCGCTGCCGCCGGCCGAGCGCGAGAAGTGGGTTCGCACGATGCCCAACCTGGCGGGCGACTGGGCCAAGGCCAGCCCGGCGCGCAGCGCCGCCGCCACCGCGGTGGTCAAGACCTACATGGACGCGCTGCGCGCCCGCGGCGTGAAGCCGGCGCGCGAGTGGGACAAGGAACTGTGAGTTCCGCGGCGCAGGAAACGGCGCAGGCGGGGGCCGCCGAGCCCCCGCGCAGCCCCTTCGGGCTGCTGGTCGACGGGCTCAACGCCGTCGGCTCGGTGGTCATCGGCGCCGTGATGGTCCTGATGTGCAGCGACGTGCTGCTGCGCAACCTGGCCAACCGGCCGATCGACGGCGTGGCCGAGCTGGTGGCGGCGTCGATCATCGTCATCGTCTTCCTGCAGCTGCCGTCCACGCTGCGCCATGGCCGCATGTCGCGCGCCGACCTCTTCATCGACCCCTTCGCGATGCGCCGCCCGCGCGCCGGGCGGCTGCTGCGCGGCGCCTACGCGCTGGTCGGCGCCTTCGCCTGCGGCGTGATCGCCTACGCGTCGTGGCCGGCCTTCGTGCGCTCGTGGGCGAACAACGAGTTCCTGGGCATCGAGGGGGTCTTCACCTTCCCGACCTGGCCGATGCGCGGCGTGGTCATCCTGGGCGCCACGCTGGCCGCCGTCCAGTACCTGCTGCTGGCCGCGCAGGACGCGCGCGAAGCGGTCCGCCACCGGGAGCTGGCTCGATGAGCGACCTGCAGATCGGCGTGCTGGCCATCGGGCTGATGCTGGCCGGCATCTATTTCGGCATGCATGTCGGCATCGCGCTGATTGCCACCTCCTTCGTCGGCGTGACGCTGATGAAGGGCCCGGACATCGCGTCGCGCTTCGTCGCCGCGGCGGCCAACGACGCGATTCGCGACTACCTGTTCGGCGTCGTGCCGCTGTTCGTGCTGATGGGCATGTTCGTCAGCGTCTCCGGCATGGGGCGCGACACCTTCGACGTCTTCCAGTGGCTGCTGCGCAAGGTGCGCGGCGGCCTCGGGCTGGCCACCGTGGGCGCCAACGCGGTCTTCGCGGCGATCACCGGCATCTCGATCGCGTCGGCCTCGGTCTTCACCAAGGTCGCGGTGCCGGAGATGATCCGCCACGGCTATTCGCCGCGCTTCAGCGTCGGCGTCGTCGCCGGTTCGTCGGTGCTGGGCATGCTGATCCCGCCCAGCCTGCTGATGATCATCTACGGCGTGCTGGCCGAGGAGTCGATCGGCCGCATGTTCCTGGCCGGCATCGTGCCCGGGCTGCTGCTGGCCGCGGGCTATGCGCTGCTGATCGTCGTGCTGGCGGTGCTGAACCCCGAGAAGATGGGCGGCCGCGGCGCCAGCGTCGAGGCCGGCGCCCATGCCGACGACGGCAGCAGCGAGACCTGGGCCAGCGCGACGCGCAAGTTCGTGCCCATCCTGCTGCTGATCGCGCTCGTGCTGGGCGGCATCTACAGCGGGCTGTTCACGCCCACCGAGGCCGGCGCGGTGGGCGCGGCGGGGGCGCTGGTGATCGCGCTGGCGCGCCGGCGCCTGAGCTGGAAAGGCCTGTGGCAGGTGCTGGTGGAGACCGGCTACGTGTCGGTGGCGGTACTGTTCCTGATCGTCGCCGCGTCGCTGTACAGCCGCATGCTGGCGCTGACCGGCATGCCGGCCACGCTGACCAGCACGATCACCGAGCTCGGGCTCGGGCCCTGGGGCTTCCTGCTGGTCTACGTGCTGGTGGTCGTGGCGCTGGGCTGCATCATCGACTCGGTGTCGATCCTGCTGATCATGATGCCCATCGTGCTGCCGATCGCCAGCGCCTTCGGCATGGACCTGATCTGGTTCGGCGTCATCACCGTGGTGGCGGTCGAGATCGGGCTGCTGACGCCGCCGTTCGGACTCTCGGTCTACACGGTGAAGTCGGCGCTGAACGACCCGCGCATCAGCCTGAAGGACATCTTCGTCGGCACCTTCCCGTTCGTGCTGGTGATGGTGGCCACGCTGGTGCTGCTGGCCGCCTTTCCGGCGCTGTCCACCTGGCTGGCGCGCATGTAGCGCCGCGCACGAGGAGTCTCGCGTGATCTATGTCTTCCGCCTGCTCGACAAGCCCGGCGCGGCCGAACTGCGCCAGCGCGTGCGGCCCGAGCACAAGGCCTACCTGGGCGCGGTGGCCGAGCGCATCGCCTTCGCCGGGCCGTTGACTGCCGACGATGGCGAGACGATGGTCGGCAGCCTGCTGGCCATCGACTTCGCCAGCCGCGAGGCAGCGATGGACTGGCTGGCCGGCGAGCCCTTCACGCGCGCCGGGCTGTATTCCGGCGTCGAGGTGCTGGCCTTCGTCAACCTGTGGCCGCAGCGCGCCGGCTTTCCGCCCGCGGCCTGAGAAGCTGTGAACGAACCCGACACACCCGCTCGTGCCGCCAGAACGCGGCCACTCGTCGTTGCAAGTGCTCGTCATAGCCCGCGCTATGGCTGCGCTTTGCGCCTGGATTGGCCACGTCCTGGCGACCCGCTCGGGCGCGCCGGATTCATTCACAGCTTCTGAGCGCGGCGACCAGCCCTCCGCGAACATGATCAAGCACATCGTGATGTGGAACGTGCGTGGCGACGATGCCGCCAGCCGCGGCCGCAACCTGGCGCTGGTCAAGCGCGAGTTCGAGTCGCTGCGCGGCCGCATCCCGGGGCTTCTGCACCTGGAGGTGGGTGTCGACGAGAGCCGCATCGACTACGCCTGCGACCTGGTGCTGTACTCCGAGTTCGCCTCGCGCGAGGCGCTGGCCGCCTACGCCGAGCACCCCGAGCACCTGCGCGTGAAGCGCGCGCTGGGCGACCTGCGCAGTGCTCGCCACCAGGTCGACTACGAGGTGGCGCGTTGAGGCACCGGCGGGCCGGCGCCGGTGTACGGGGCCCATCAGGCCACGTGCCCAGCGGCGCGCCGGATCACGCCCGCCAGGTGGCGCATGGTGGGCGAACGCGCCGCGCCCTTCTTCCACAGCAGGCCGGGGGTGCGGCGCGGCGTCGGGTCCTCGAGCGGGATCACCGCCAGGTCGGGCGCCGGCGTCACCGCGGTCTCGGCGATGATGCCGGCCAGATCGGTCTGGCGGATCAGCTCGATCATCGGCGCGATCGAGTTGAGCTCGACGACGACGCGCGGCTCCGCGCCGGCGGCCTCGAAGGCGTCGTCGAGCATCTGCCGCGTGGAGAAGGCCGCGGGCAGCAGCACCATCGCCAGCCCGTGCAGCTCGACCATGCGCACGCGGCGCCGGCGCGCCAGCGGATGCGTGGCGGCGACGACCAGCTTCAGCTCCTCGTGGTACAGCGGCTCGAACCACAGCTCGCGCGCATCGGCCGCCGCGGCGGGCCGGTACGAGACACCCAGGTCCAGCAACCCCCCGGCCAGCCCGGCAGCGATGTCGCGCGCGGACAGCTCCTGCACGCCGATCACGGTGTGCGGCGCATGGGCCAGGAAGCCGGCCACGCAGTGCGGCACCAGCCGGGTCGCGAAGCTGTGCGTGGTGCCCAGGCGCAGGCTGTCGCGCAGCGGGTCCTCGGCGTCGGCGCGCAGCGCGTGCAGGCCGCGGTCGATCTGCTGCAGCGCCGGCATCGTGTAGCTGCGCAGCAGCTCGCCGGCCTCGGTCAGGTGCACGTGCCGCGTGCTGCGGTCGAACAGCGGCGTGCCGAGTTCGTCCTCGAGCTGGCGGATCTGGTGCGACAGCGTGGACTGCGTGACGTGCAGCCGCTCGGCCGCGCGCGTGAAGTTGAGCGTCTCGGCGAGGGCATCGAAGTAGCGCAGGTGGCGCAGTTCCATGGCCCGGCACTCCCCGGTTTGTCATCGATACCATCGATCATAGTCACCTAAACAAATCACTTCCATCAACCACTGGGGCAGCCTAGATTCCGGCTCTTGCCGAGCCCGCCCCGAGAGCGCCGACCGGCCCAGGAGACGACCATGACGCAGCACCAGACCGCCGACATCACGCAGGCCGTGCTGGACCGCCTGTCCGACAGCACCGACCCGCGCTTCCGCGAGATCATCAGCGCCGTCATCCGCCACGCCCATGCGCTGGTGCGCGAGGTCGACCTGAAGCCCGACGAGTGGATGGCGGCGATCCAGTTCCTCACGCGCGTCGGCCAGACCTGCGACGACAAGCGCCAGGAATTCATCCTGCTGTCGGACACGCTGGGCATCTCGATGCTGGTCGTGCAGCTGGAGCAGGCGCGCCGCTCGGCGAAGGCGCTGCAGGACCGCACCGCCACCCTGCCGCCCACCGAGGCCACCGTGCAGGGTCCGTTCTACTGGGAAGGCGCGCCGGTGCTGCCGCTGGGCACCGACATCGGCGTCGGCATGCCCGGCGAGCCGGCCCACTACAGCGGCCGCGTCACCGACACGCATGGGCGGCCGATCGCCGGCTGCTGCGTCGACGTCTGGTCCGGCGACGGCGAGGGCGTCTACGACATGCAGATGGGCGGTGACGCGGGCATGCGGCTGCGCGCGCGCTTCCACACCGACGAGCAGGGCCGCTATCACTTCTGGTCGATCAAGCCGACCTACTACCCGGTGCCCGACGACGGCCCGGTGGGCGAGATGCTGCGCGGCATGGGCCGGCACCCGAACCGCCCCGGCCACATCCACATGATGGTCTACCGCGACGGCTACGTGCCGCTGACCACGCACCTGTTCGCCGACGACAGCCCCTATCTGGACTCCGACGCCGTCTTCGGCGTGCGCGACAGCCTCGTCGTGCACTTCGAGCGCCACGCCGCGGGCAGCGCGCCCGACGGCCGCGTGATGGACCGCCCGTTCCACAGCACGAGCTACGACTTCGCGCTCGCGCCCGCGGCCTGAGCGAGGCGCCGCGCGCCATCCCTGAAGGACCTCCACGCGATGAAGATCGGCAAGGCCACGATTCCCGAGTCCGCGATCTGCGCCAGCGACGACGAGACCATCGTCGTGCGCGGCGCCGACCTGTGCCGCGAGCTGATCGGCCATGTCTCGTTCAGCGACTACTTCTGGCTGCTCGTCACCGGCCAGCGCCCGGGCCCGGACGCCAGCCGGGTGCTGGAGGCGACGCTGGTGGCCATCGCCGAGCATGGCCTGGTGCCCAGCGTGCAGGCCAGCCGCATGACGATGGCCGCCGCGCCCGATGCCATCCAGGGTGCGGTGGCGGCCGGCATCCTGGGCTGCGGCTCGGTGATCCTGGGCGCGTCGGAAGCGGCCGGCCGGCTGTTCCTGCGCATCGACGCGCTGGCGCGCGAGCGGTCGCTGTCGCTGGCCGATGCCGCCGCCGAGGTCGTGCGCGAGATGCGTGCCGCGAAGCATGCGATTCCCGGCTATGGCCACCCGCAGCACAAGGCGCGCGACCCGCGCGTGGCGCGGCTGTTCGAGGTCGCGGCCGAGGCCGGCGCGCCGCTGCACTACGTGCGCATCGCCGAGGCTGTGGAGCAGGTGCTGCCCGACATCACCGGCCGCGACCTGCGGCTCAACGTCTCGGCCGCGATCCCCGCGGTGCTGCTCGACGTGGGCTTCCCGGCCGAGGCGCTGAAGGGCGTGCCCATCCTCGCGCGCTGCGCCGGGCTGATCGGCCACCTGACGGAGGAGCTGGCGCGGCCGATCGGCTTCGCGCTCAGTTACCAGGCCACGCGCGAGCAGCGCTACACCGGCACGCTGCCGGACGGCGTGACGCTCAGGAAGTCGGAGGCCTGACGCGATGGCCAAGGTCCTCGCGGGCGTCCGTGTCGTCGAGCACGGCACCTTCATCACCGGGCCGGCGGCGGCCATGCTGCTGGCCGACCTGGGTGCCGACGTCGTCAAGGTCGAGCAGCCGGCCGGCGACCCCTTCCGCGCCTTCCGCGGCGGTCTCTACAGCCCGCATTACCAGACCTACAACCGCAACAAGAAGAGCGTCACGCTGGACACGCGCCAGGCCGCCGATCTCGCGCTCTTCGACCGGCTCATCGGCGAGGCGGACGTCTACATCCAGAATTTCCGCCCCGGCGTGGCCGAGAAGATCGGCGCCGGCGAGGACCGGCTGCGCGAGCTCAACCCGCGACTGATCTACTGCGCGATCAGCGGCTTCGGCCGCGACGGCCCGGCCGCGCAGCGGCCCAGCTACGACACGGTTGCGCAGGCCGCCAGCGGCTTCCTGAAGCTGCTGGTCAACCCGGCCAACCCGCGTGTCGTCGGCCCGGCGATCGCCGATGCGCTGACCGGCTTCTATGCCGCCTACGGCATCCTGGGCGCGCTGTACGAACGCGAGAAGCGCGCGGGGGCCACGGGCCGCCGCGTCGAGGTCTCGATGCTCGAGGCCATGACGCACTTCAACCTGGACGCCTTCACGCACCTGTTCAGCGAAGGCGAGGTGATGGGCCCGTTCAGCCGGCCCAGCGTGAGCCAGAGCTACGTGCTGCCCTGCGCCGACGGCAAGTGGATCGCGCTGCACATGTCCAGCCCGCCCAAGTTCTGGCAAGGGCTGGCGCAGGCGATCGAGAAGCCCGACCTCTTCGACGACCCGCGCTTCGCCGACCGCGAGGCGCGCATCGCCCACCAGGACCTGCTGATCGACCTGCTCAGCGAGCTGTTCCGCCAGCGTGACCGCGCCGAGTGGTGCCGCCGCCTGGAGGCGCTGGACGTGCCGCACGCGCCGATGTACGCCACCGACGAGGTGCCGCAGGATGCGCAGGCGCAGCACCTGCAGCTCTTCGTCGACGCGCCGCACCCCGAGCACCCGGACGGCGGGCGCTGGCGCACGGTGCGCTCGCCGGTCAGCTTCGACGGCGAGCGTGCGCTCGAGGTGACTGCGCCGCCCCTGCTGGGCGATCACGACACCGTGCTGCGCAGCGGCGGTTCGCCCTGGGCGCCGCGCGACAACGCCTGAAGAAGGAGACTTCCCGCATGACGATCCTCTCGTCCGCCGCCGGCCGCCGCGCCTGGCTGGGCGCGCTGGCCCTGGGCGCCGGCCTGCTGGCGCTGGGCGCGGGCACCCCCGCGCTGGCGCAAGGCAATGCGCCGCTGCGCCTGGTCGTGCCTTTCGGCCCCGGCACCACCACCGACATCGTGTCGCGCCAGGTCGGCGAGGCGATGGCCGCGGCGCTGGGCACCACGCTGCTGGCCGAGAACCGGCCGGGGGCCGGCGGCACGATCGGCAGCGACCAGGTCGCCAAGGCCGCCGGTGACGGTCGCACGCTGCTGATGGGCACGGTCGGCACCCATGCCATCAATGCCACGCTGTACCGCCGGCTGCCCTACGACCCGCTGAAGGACTTCGTGCCCATCGGCCTGGTCGGCTTCACGCCGACGCTGCTGGTCGTCGCCGAGGGCTCGCCGCTGAAGAGCATCGCCGACCTGCGCGCGGCGGCGGCCACGCCGGCCGGCGTGACCTTCGCGTCGGCGGGCAACGGCACCTCCGGCCACCTGGCCGGCGAGTTGCTGGGCGCGCGGCTGGGCGGCCGCATGATCCACGTGCCCTACAACCAGGGCGGCCAGGCGCTGACCGACGTGATCGCCGGCCAGGTGCAGTTCATGTTCTATCACCCGGCCGCCGTGCTGCCGCACATGCGCGGCGGCAAGCTGCGCGCGCTGGGCGCTTCCAGTGCGCGGCGCAGCGCCGCCGCGCCCGAGGTGCCGGCGCTGCAGGAACAGGGCGTGGCCGACTTCGACCTCGTCGCCTGGTTCATGGTCTATGCACCGGCGTCCACACCAGCGGCCGAGGTGGCGCGGCTGCGCGATGCGCTGCAGCGTGCCTTGGCGCGGCCCGATGTCGCGGCCAAGCTGACCGACCTCGGCGTCGAGCAGCGCAGCCTGTCCGCCGCCGAACTGGCCGAGTTCGGCCCGGCCGAGATCCGGCGCTGGGCCGAGGCCGTGCGCCGCTCCGGCGCGCAGGTCGACTGAATCCGCGTCCCCACCCTTCACACCACAGGAGACAAGTCATGACCCGAGTCGACTCCCTGCGCCGCGGCGTCGCCGCCGGCCTGTTCGCGCTGGCGCTGCCGCTGGCCGCCACCACCGCCCATGCCCAGCAGACCATCAACCTGACGATCGCGTCCAGCCACCCGACGACCATCCCCTGGGTCGGCTTCATGCAGAGCGTCTTCATGCCGGAGGTCGACAAGCGCCTGGCCGCCGGCGGCAAGTACAAGATCAACTGGCGCGAGGCCTTCGGCGGCTCGCTGTACAAGGCCAACGCCACGCTGACCAGCGTCGAGCAGGGCATCACCGACATCGGCTGGGTCTTCAGCTACCTGGAGCCGTCGAAGATGCCGCTGTCGCAGCTGTCGGTGCACACGCCGTTCACGACCAGCGACACGCGCGTGGTGCTGGGCGCAATGGTCGAGATGATCGAGAAGGTGCCGGCCTTCCGCCAGGAGTGGGACCGCCACAACGTCGTCTTCCTGGGAGGCACCGGCTCGGACACCTACGACCTGTACACCAAGTTTCCGGTGCGCACGATCGACGACCTGAAGGGCAAGAAGATCAGCGCGCCCGGCATCCTGGGCCAGTGGATGCGCGCGGTCGGCGCGACGCCGGTGGACGGCGCGCTGACCACCTTCTACACCGACATCCAGACGGGGGTCAGCGAAGGCGTGCTGTCGCTGGCCACCGGCGTGCTGCCGGCCAAGATCTACGAGGTCGCGCCCTACATCACCAAGGTCAACATGGGCGTCGTGTTCTCCGGCGGCGTGGCGATCAACAAGGACACCTGGAACAAGCTGCCGCCGGAAGTGCAGCAGGCCATGCGCGAAGCCGGTGCGGAGTACACGCGCCGCCACGGAGACGACCTGGTGGCGCGCCACGAGACGGCGATCAAGCTGATCGTCGAGCGGGGCGCCGGCCAGAACCCGCCGGTCACCGTGACGCCGCTGCCGCAGGCCGAGCGCGCGAAGTGGATCGCGCAGACGCCGGATCTGGCCGGCGAGTGGATCCGCAACAACAGCGCGCGCGGCGTGCAGGCCCAGCAGCTGCTGAGCCAGTACATGGCGGCGGTGAAGGCGCGCGGCGCGACGCCGGAGCGCAACTGGGAGCGCTGAGCGTGGACGAGGGACAGTCGCTGCGGACTGTCCTTCGCCAGGCGCAGGGCGAGCGCCTTGCCGGCGCGGGCGCGGCCGGCAAGGCTGAATCCGCTGCGTACAGACTGAACGAGACCGCGTGATGACGACGACGATCGGGTGGATAGGCCTCGGCCGCATGGGCGAGGCGATGGTCAAGAAGCTCACCGCCGCGGGCCACCGCGTGCAGGTTTGGAACCGCACGCGTGCCAAGGCCATGCCGCTGGCCGAATACGGCGCGGTGATCGTCGACGCGAAGGCCGACCTGGCCGGCTGCGACGTCGTCTTCACGATGGTCTCGACGACCGACGACCTGAAGGACGTGCTGTTCGGCGACGGCGGTCTGATGACCGGCGCCGCGCGGCCGAAGCTGCTGGTGGACAGCAGCTCGATCTCGCAGGAAGGCTCGGCCGAGATCCGCGAGCGGCTGCAGGCACTGGGCGTGGGTTACCTGTGCGCGCCGGTCTCCGGCAACGCCAAGGTGGCCAAGGCCGGCAAGCTGCTGGTGGTGGCCTCGGGCCCGAAGGCGCACTACGACGCGGTCGAGCCGCTGCTGCAGGCCATGGGCCGCAAGGTGATGTGGGTCGGCGAGGGCGAGCTGGCCCGCGTGTGGAAGATCGCGCACAACACGATGTTCGGCGTGATCATCCAGAGCCTGTGCGAGATCACGGTGCTGGCCGAGAAGGCCGGCATCCCGCGCCACGTCTTCCTGCAGAGCATCAACGATTCGGTGCTGGGCAGCATGTACACCCGCTACAAGAGCCCGGTGCTGACCAACCTGAGCTTCGAGCAGGTGACCTTCACGCCCAAGCTGCTGCTCAAGGACATGGACCTGGGGCTGGGCGCCGGCAAGGCGCATGGCGTGCCGATGCCCTCCGCCGCCGCCACGCGCGAGTCCATCGCCCGCCTGGTCGGCCGCGGCCACGACGACGTCGACTTCGCGATCCTGCTGCAGGAGACGGCGGCCGATGCCGGGTTGACGCTGGTGCCGGAGGACGTGAAGGTCGACGACGGGCTCAGTGGCTGAGGTGATGCGGGCGAGCGGTTGGGCCGCTTTCGGCGCATTGCGACCGTTCATGGCGCGGCGCTGTTCGTTCTTGCTGACATTCGAGCAGCGAAGCCGCATGGGGGCAGCCCGCAGCGCCCAGAGTCCGGCGGTCGGCGCTGCGCGCCGACTGCCCTGCGATGCTCGAACGCTTGGCCCGCCGCCAACTCACTTCGCTCACTGCGTTCGCTGCGTTCGGACATCGGCGGCGAGTCAGTTGGGGAAGCGCGCTGCGCGCGCGGCCAAGCGTCCTGCGCTTCTCGGCGCCTCCCATGGGCGCTGCGGGCTGCCCCCACGCGGCTTCGCGATACGGCGGTGGCGTTCCACGAGGTCGGACGCCACAGCCGGTGGACTTCGCGCCAGGCGGTACCCGCTGCCGGCGATGTGTGAAGCGCCGAGCAGCGCAGCTTCGGGGTCGGCGCGCACGCAGTGCGCGCCTCCACAACTGACTCGCCGCCGGTGTCCGAACGGAGCGAGCGCAGCGAGCGAAGTGAGTTGGGCGGCGCGACCCCGAAGCGAGCAGCGCAGGGCAGTCGACGCCGAAGGCGGCGACCGCGGGACCCTGAGCCGGGAGCGGGTACCGCCTGGCGCGATGCACAGGCAGAGCATGCGAAACATCAGCCTGCAGACCAATTGTCCGAGCGGAGCGTGCGTACGTCCCCACTGCGCCCAGAGAGATCGCTGACATGACCACCCGTACCCTGATCCGCGGCGCCACGGTGATCACGATGGATGCGCAGGGCGTTCTGCCGCGCGCCGACATCCTGGTCGCCGATGAGCGCATCACCGAGATCGCGCCCACGATCGCCGCCGACGACGCCGAGCTCGTCGACGCCGTTGGCTGCATCGTGATCCCCGGGCTGGTCAACGCGCACATGCACACCTGGCAGACGGCGCTGCGCGGCGTCGCCGCCAACTGGACGCTGCCCGAATACTTCCGCAAGATGCACGCGGGTCTGGCGACGGTGTTCGAGCCGGCGGACCTGCACATCGCCACGCTGGCCGGCGCGCTGAACCAGCTGAACTGCGGCACGACGACCCTGGTCGACTGGTGCCACAACAACCGCACGCCGGAACACAACGACGCCGCGGTGTCGGCGCTGATCGAGTCCGGCATCCGCGCCGCCTTCTTCCACGGCACGCCCAAGCCCGACCCCAAGCCCGGCGAGACGCCATTCTGGGAGCTGTCGCACCCGCGGGCCGAGGTCGAGCGGCTGCTGAAGGCGCACCAGGGGCGCGAACTGCTGAGCATCCACGCCGCGGTGCTGGGCCCGCACTATTCGACGCTGGAAGTGGCGCGCCACGACTTCCGCATGGCCGCCGAGCTGGACCTCATCGCGTCGCTGCACCAGGGCGGCGGGCCGGCGCGCACGCCCGGAGGCTGGCAGGTGCTGGACACCGAGGGCCTGCTCGGCGA
The DNA here is from genome assembly GCA_019635315.1 of Rubrivivax sp. Lineage (GTDB taxonomy): Bacteria > Pseudomonadota > Gammaproteobacteria > Burkholderiales > Burkholderiaceae_C > Rubrivivax. The sequence continues at coordinate 6,206 of JAHBZT010000008.1, read as the reverse complement.
GCGCATCAACATCGTGCACGGCCATGCGCTGGACGATGCGCAACTGGCGCGCTTCTGCGACCTGGGCATGAGCTTCTCGGCCGCCGCGGAGAGCGAGATGTCGCAGGGCCACGGCCACCCGCTGACCGGGCGCCTGCGCCGGCTGGGCCGCGCGCCTTCGCTGGGCGTGGACCTGGAGAGCGTGATGAGCGGCGACATGCTGACGCAGGCGCGCATCGCGCTCGGCATCCAGCGCAGCCTGGACAACGTGGCGCACCGCGAGGCCGCAGGCGGCATACCGCCGACGACCACGATCCCGGCCATCGAGGCGCTGTCGTGGGTGACGGTGGAGGGCGCGCGCATGCTGCGCCAGCTCGACCGCATCGGCACGCTGGCCGCCGGCAAGCAGGCCGACCTGGTGCTGATCCGCGCCGATACGCTGGACATGCAGCCGCTGCACGACCCGGTAGCCGCGGTCGTCTTCCAGGCCTCGCCGTCGCACATCGATGGCGTGATGGTCGCCGGGCGCTGGAAGAAGCGCGGCGGGCGGCTGCTCGGCATGGACCTGGCGCCGGTCATCGAGCGGCTCAATGCCTCGGGACGCAAGATCGTCGGTGCGCTCGGGCTGCAGTGAAAGGCGAAGCACCATGACCCGGATCCTCTTCGTCGGCGTCGGCAAGATGGGCCTGCCGATGGCCCGCCACCTGCATGCTGCCGGTCACGACATGACGGCCTTCGACCTCTCGGCGGCGCGCCGCGCGCTGGCGGCCGAGGCCGGGCTGCCAGTGGCGGCCGACCTCGCCGCCGCGCTGGCCCAGGCGCCGGTGATCGTCAGCTCGCTGCCCGACGACGCCGCGCTGGACACGGTGGCGCACGCGGTGGCCGGCCATGCGCCGCCGGGCGCGACCTGGATCGACACCAGCACGGTGTCGCCCGAGGCCTCGCGCGCCGCCGCGGCGCGCGCCGGCGCCTGCGGCGTGGCCTGCCTGCGGGCACCGGTGTCGGGCAACAACGTGATGGCCGAACGCGCAGCGCTGACGGTCTTCGTCTCCGGCCCGCGCGCCGCCTACGACACGCACGAGGCGCTGTTCGCCTGCTGGGGCCCGCAGCGCTTCTGGCTCGGCGACGGCGAGCAGGCGCGTGTGGCCAAGCTGGCGGTCAACCTGCTGATCGTCGGCACCAGCACGATGCTGGCCGAGGCGCTGGCGCTGGCCGAGCGCGGCGGGCTGGACTGGGCCAGCGCCTGGCAGGTCGTCGAGTCCAGCGCCGCCGCGTCGCCCATCGTCAAGGCCAAGGCGCCGGCGCTGCGCGCCCACGACTACACGCCGACCTTCACGGTGGAGCAGATGCGCAAGGACGTGTCGCTGATCCGCGCCGCCGCCGCCGCGCTGGGCGTGGCGACACCGGTGGCCGACGTGGCTGGCGCGGCGCTGGACCGCGCGTCGGCCGCGGGCGAGGGCGGCGACGACTATGCGGTGGTGATCCGCGACGCGCGCCGCCAGCTGTCCAGCGAATAGACCGCCAGGCCGGCCCAGATCAGCGCGAAGCCGACCAGCCGCGCGGCGCTGAAGGGTTCGTGGAAGACCCAGATGCCCAGCGCCAGCTGCAGCGTCGGCGAGATGTACTGCATGAGCCCCACGGTGGCCAGCGGCAGCCGGCGCGCGCCGGCGGCGAAGAGCACCAGCGTGAATGCGGTCAGCGGGCCGCTGAGCACGATCCAGCCCCAGGTCGCGGCGCCAGCGCCGACGACGGTGCTGTGGCCGGCGGCGATCCACCATGCGAGCACGGTCGCGGCCAGCGGCGCCAGCAGCAGCGTCTCCACGGCCAGGCCTTCCAGCGCGCCCAGCGGCGCGGTCTTGCGCATCAGCCCGTAGAGGCCGAAGCTGGCGGCCAGCGTGAGCGCGATCCACGGCAGCTGCCCGGCCTGCCAGGTCAGCCAGGCCACGCCGGCGGCGGCCAGCGCGACCGCGATCCACTGCGCGCGCGTCAGCCGCTCGCGCAGCACCAGCACGGCCAGCAGCACGCTGACCAGCGGGTTGATGAAGTAGCCCAGGCTGGCGTCGACGACGCGGTGCGCCAGCACCGCCCACACGTACAGCGTCCAGTTGCCGGCCAGCAGCAGCGCGCTGACGCCCCACAGCGCCAGCCGCCGCGGGTCGGCCAGCGTGGGCCGGATCCAGTCCCAGCGCCGCAGCGCGGCCAGCAGCGCCAGCACCACGGCCAGCGACCACAGCGAGCGGTGCAGCACGATCTCCAGCGGCGAGACCTGCGCCAGCATCGCGAAATACAGCGGAAACAGGCCCCACGCGACATACGCGAGGGCGGCGTAGGCAAGGCCGCGATTCATCGGTACCGCATTGTCGCTGCGCGGCCACGCGGCCACGCGGGCTCGCGGCGGGCGCGGCGGGCGCGGCGCCCGGGGGCGCCGGTTTGCCAGCCGGCGGGCCCTGCGGGCATCATTCGCGCCATGCCCCGCGTGCTGTTCACGCCGCAACTGCGGCGCTTCACCGCGACGCCCGAGGTCGACACGCCGGCGACGACGCTGCGTGCTGCGCTCGAGGACGCCTTTGCCCACAACCCGGCGCTGCGCGGCTACGTGTTCGACGACCAGGGCCACCTGCGCGCCAACGTCGTCGTCTTCGTCGACGGCCGGCGCAGCGAGGACCGGGTCGCGCTGGCCGACGCCCTGCAGCCCGGCAGCACGGTGCACGTGCTGCAGGCGCTGAGCGGCGGCTGAAGCGCCAAACCCCACGACAGGAGGAGACACCATGACCGACGACCGTGCCTGGGCCGCCACGCGCAAGGGCCTGTTCGAACTGCAGCGTGGGGAGGGTGGCGCCTGGCGCGTCGCGCGCGTGAGCTTCCTCGCCGAACCGGTGAGCATGCTGCTGCCGCCGGACGGCGAAGGCCGCATGCTCGCGGCGCTGAACCTGGGCCACTTCGGCGTCAAGCTGCACGCGTCGGACGACGCCGGCGCGACCTGGCGCGAGGTCGTCACGCCCACCTTTCCCGAACAGCCCCAGGACGCCCCCGGCGTGCCCTGGAAGCTGGTGCAGCTGTGGTCGCTGGAGCGTGCCGGCCGCACGCTGTGGGCCGGCACCATCCCCGGCGGGCTGTTCCGCAGCGAGGACTCCGGTGCGAGCTGGCAGCTGGTCGACAGCCTGTGGCAACGGCCGGAGCGGCAGGAATGGTTCGGCGGCGGCTACGACGCGCCGGGCATCCATTCGCTGTGCCCGCATCCGCAGCATGCGGGCGAACTGCTGCTGGGCATCAGCTGCGGCGGGGCCTGGGTCACGCGCGACGGCGGTGCGCACTGGGACCTGCGCGCCGCCGGCATGCGCGCCGACTTCATGCCGCCCGAGCGGGCGCACGACCAGAATATCCAGGACCCGCACCGCATCGTGCGCTGCGCGGCGCAGCCGCAGGTGCTGTGGTGCCAGCACCATAACGGCATCTGGCGCTCCACCGACAACGCGACGAGCTGGCAGGAGGTGAAGGCGCCCTTGTCGAGCTTCGGCTTTGCGGTCGCGGTGCACCCGGGCGACGGCGACACCGCCTGGTTCGTGCCCGCGGTCAAGGACGAGCGGCGCGTGCCGGTGGACGCCGCGCTGGCCGTCACGCGCACGCGCGACGGCGGCGCCAGCTTCGAGGTGCTGCGCGACGGGCTGCCGCAGCAGGACTGCTACGACCTCGTCTACCGCCACGGCCTGGACGTGGCGCGCGACGGCCGTTCGCTGCTGATGGGCAGCACCACCGGCCACCTGTGGGCCAGCAGCGACGCCGGCGACTCCTGGCAGGCGGTGGCGCAGCACCTGCCGCCGATCTACGCGGTGCGCTTCGGCTAGCGCAGCGGAACGAAAAACGCCGCCGGGCGCGTGCCTCGGCGGCGTTCGGCTGGCCGGTTCAGCGCCGGATCACTTGCCCGGGATCTTGCCTTCCACGCCGCGCACGTAGAAGTCGATGCCGCTGAGCCACTTGTCGTCGGCGACCTCGTCCTTGGCCAGCGCCGGCTTGCCGTCCTGGCGCGTGATCGGGCCCTTCCAGATCACGAAGCTGCCGTCCTTCAGGCCGGCCTTGATCTTCTCGACCTGCTCGCGCGTCTCGGCCGGCACCTTGTCGCTGACCGACACGAGGTCGATCGCGCCTTCCTTGACGCCCCACCAGGTGTTGCCGCCGCCGGTCCAGCCGCCGTCCAGCACCTCGCGCACCGACTTGATGTAGTACGGCGCCCAGTTGATGATGGCGCTGGCCAGGTGGGCGTCGGGTGCGTACGCGGTCATGTCGCTGTCCCAGCCGAAGGCCAGCTTGCCGTTCTTGGCCGCGGTCTGCAGCACGGCCGAGCTGTCCGTGTTCTGGAACAGCACGTCGGCGCCCTGGTTGATCAGGCTCTGCGCGGCCTCGGTCTCCTTGGGCGGCGCAAACCACTCGTTGACCCAAACCACGCGCGTCTTCACGCGCGGGTTGACGCTCTGCGCACCCAGCGTGAAGCTGTTGATGTTGCGGATGACCTCGGGGATGGGGATCGAGCCGACCACGCCCAGCGTGTTGCTCTTGGTCATCTTGCCGGCGATCACGCCGGCCATGTAGGCGCCCTCGTAGGTGCGGCTGTCGTAGGTGCGCATGTTCTCGGCCTGCTTGTAGCCGGTGGCATGCTCGAAGCGCACGTCCTTGTGGTCGGCGGCGACCTTCATCATCGGCTCCATGTAGCCGAAGGTGGTGCCGAAGATCATCTTGTTGCCCTGGCTGACCATGTCGCGGAAGACACGCTCGGCGTCGGCGGCCTCGGGCACGCTCTCGACGAAGCTGGTCTCGACGCGGTCGCCGAACTCGGCCTGCATGGCCTTGCGCGCGTTGTCGTGCGCGAAGGTCCAGCCGCCGTCGCCGACCGGGCCGACGTAGGCAAAGGCGATCTTCAGCGGCGCCGGCTTCGGCGGTTCGGCCGGGGCGGCAGCGGGCGCCGGCGCGGGCGCCTCCTCCTTCTTGCCGCAGCCGACGAGCGTGGCTGTCGCGACGAGGGCGCCCAGGCCCGCGAGCTTGAGCAGCGAGCGCTTGGATGCGAGGGTCATGGTGCGGTTCTCCTGGCAGTGGTGGGGTTGGCGTGGCTGTCGTTGGTCGGCTGCGTCGCCCTCGGGCGCCGCGCCTTTCACGCGGGCGGCATTATCGACCGCCGCGCGGCCGCGGTCGCCATCAGCCACCCGGATGGAAGGGCTTGCCCAGCGACGCCGGCATGTTGGCGCGTATCCAGGCCGCGTTGCTGCTGATCAGCACCAGCACGACGACGGTCGCCAGGTAGGGCAGCATGCTCAGCAGCTGGCTGGCGATCTGCACGCCCTGGCCCTGCAGGTGAAACTGCAGCATCGTGACGCCGCCGAACAGGTAGGCACCGAGCAGCACGCGCGCCGGCCGCCAGGTCGCGAAGGTGGTCAGCGCGAGCGCGATCCAGCCGCGCCCGGCGACCATGCCTTCCACCCACAGCGGCGTATAGATCACCGACAGGTAGGCGCCGGCCAGCCCGCACAGCGCCCCGCCCGCAACCACCGCGGCGAGGCGGATCGCGCGCACCGGCACGCCCAGCGCGTGCGCCGATTCGGGGCTCTCGCCGACCGCGCGCATCACCAGCCCGGCGCGCGAGCGGTACAGGAACCAGGCCACCGCGAGCGTCAGCGCGATCGCGATGTAGACCATCGGGTGCTGGCGGAACAGCGCCGGGCCGACGAAGGGCAGGTCGCCGAGCAGCGGGATCTCGAAGCGCGGCCGCTCGCCGATCTTGCCCTGCACGTAGCCGATGCCGACGAAGGCCGAGAACCCGGCGCCGAACAGCGCGAGCGCCAGCCCGGTGGCGACCTGGTTGGTATTGAGCCAGATGACCATCAGCCCGAACACAGTCGCCAGCGCCGCCCCGGCCAGCGCGCCGGCGCCGAAGGCCAGCCAGTCGTTGCCGGTGGTCACGGCAGTGGCGAAGCCGGCGATCGCGGCCACCAGCATCATGCCCTCGGCCCCCAGGTTCAGGATGCCGGCCCGTTCGTTGATCAGCAGGCCGAGCCCGGCCAGCGCGAGCACGGTGCCGGCGTTCAGCGTGGCGGCGATGAGCAGCGCGAAGGCGTCCATCTCAACGGCTCCAGCGGACGACGCGCGAACCGTGACTGTCGCGGTGCAGGCTCGCGGGTGAGAGCTTGCGGCGCATTGCGGACACTCGCCATACGTCCGCTTGCCTCGCGTGCTTGTGG
>JAHBZT010000007.1 GCA_019635315.1 Rubrivivax sp. | reverse complement strand
GCGCGCAGCGCCGACCGCCGGACTCTGGGCGCTGCGGGCTGCCCCCATGCGGCTTCGCTGCTCGAATGTCAGCACGAACGAACAGCGCCGCACCATGAACGACCGCAATGCGCCGGGAGCGGTCGGCCAGCCGTCACTGAGGGGGTCGTGTTGGAAGGAGACGGCCTGCAACTCAGGTTCCCTTCGAGACGGCTGCCACGCGCCGCTGCCAGCGCACGCGGTAGTGGATCAGCGTGTCGCAGGCCAGCAGCGTGAACAGCAGCAGGCCCTGGAAGACGCCGGTCAGGCTCTTGGGCATGCCCAGGCGCGACTGGGCGAGTTCGCCGCCGATGTAGAACATGCTCATCAGGATGCCGGAGAAGACGATGCCCACCGGGTGCAGCCGCCCGACGTAGGCGACGATGATCGCGGCGAAGCCGTAGCCGGCCGGCACGTAGGGCGTGAGCTGGCCCAGCGGGCCGGCTGCCTCCAGCGCGCCGGCCAGGCCGGCCATGCCGCCCGACAGCAGCAGCGCCGTCCACAGCGCCACGCGCGACGAGAAACCGGCATACAGCGCCGCCGCCGGCGCCAGCCCGCCGACCTGCAGCGCGAAGCCGCGGTAGGTGCGGAACAGGAAGACCCACAGCAGCGCCACCGCGGCCAGCGCGATCGGCGTGCCGATGTGCGCGCGCAGGCCGCCGTCGAACAGACGCGGCACGCGCGCCTCGGGCAGGAAGGTGATGGTCTGCGGGAAGTTGAAGCCCTTGGGGTCCTTCCAGGGGCCGTAGACCAGGAAGCCCAGCAGCTGCACCGCCACATAGACCAGCATCAGGCTGACCAGGATCTCGTTGGCGTTGAAGCGGTCGCGCAGCAGCGCCACGATGGCCGCCCAGGCCATGCCGCCCAGCACGCCGGCCAGCAGCACGAAGACCACCAGGCCACGCCCCAGCCAGGCCAGCTCGGGGCCGGCCTGCATCGCGACCCAGCCACCGGCCAGCGCGCCGATCACGAACTGGCCCTCGGCGCCGATATTCCAGACATTGCTGCGGAAGCACACCGCCAGCCCGAGCGCGATCAGGATCAGCGGCGTGGCCTTGATCGCCAGCTCCGACAGCGCATAGAGGTTCTTCAGCGGCTCGACGAAGAAGACCTGCAGCCCGCGCACCGGGTCCTTGCCCAGCAGCACGAAGAGCGCCACGCCCAGCAGCACCGTGATGGCCAGCGCGATCAGCGGCGAGGCGAGCGACATCGCCTGCGACGGCTGCGCGCGCGGCTCCAGCTTCAGCATCGCGCCTCCTTCATGACGCGGCGCTCCCGGCCGCGGCCGGGGCGGCGGGCTGGTCCCAGAGCCCGGACATCCACTGCCCGATGCGCTCGATCGTCGCCTCGCGCGTGGCCAGGCTGGGCGACAGGCGGCCGCGCGCGATGACCTGCAGGCGGTCGCAGATCTCGAACAGTTCCTCGAGCTCCTCGCTGACGACGAGCACCGCGCAGCCAGCGTCGCGCAGCGCGAGCAGCTCGCCGCGGATCTGCGCCGCGGCGCCGACGTCCACGCCCCAGGTCGGCTGGCTGACGATCAGCACGCGCGGGTTGGCGTCGATCTCGCGGCCGACGAGAAACTTCTGCAGGTTGCCGCCGGACAGGCTGCGCGCCGCGGCGCGCGGGCCGCCGGCCTTGACCTTGAAGCGCGCGATCAGGTGCGCGGCCAGCGCCTCCACCTGCCGGGTGGCGATCCAGCCGCTGCGCGCCACGGCCTCGGTGCGCGTGAGCAGCGTGTTCTGTGCCAGGCTCAGCGTGGGCACCGCGCCGCGGCCCAGGCGTTCCTCGGGCACGAAGTGCAGGCCCAGGCGGCGGCGCCGGCGCGGGCTGGCACGTGCGATGTCGGCACCGTCCAGCGTGATGCTGCCCGGCGCGGCGCGCGGGTCCTCGCCGGACAGCGCGGCCATCAGCTCGGCCTGGCCGTTGCCGGAGACGCCGGCGATGCCCAGCACCTCGCCGGCTCGCAGTTCGAGCGCGATGCCCTGCAGGTCGGTGCCGAACGGCGAGCTGCGTGCCAGCTGCAGGTCCTTCACCGCCAGCCGCACCGCGCCGACGGCGGCGTCGCGGTGCGCCAGCGCCGGCGGCTCGGCGCCGATCATCAGCCGCGACAGGCTGGCATTGCTCTCCTGCGTGGGGTCGACCTCGCCGGTGACGCGGCCGCCGCGCAGCACCGTGCAGTGGTGGCACAGCGCGCGGATCTCGTCGAGCTTGTGGCTGATGTAGAGGATGCTGGTGCCGCCGTCGGCCAGCCGGCGCAGCGTGACGAAGAGCTTGTCCACCGCCTGCGGTGTCAGCACCGAAGTCGGTTCGTCCAGGATCAGCAGCTGCGGGTCGGTCAGCAGCGCGCGCACGATCTCCACGCGCTGGCGCTCGCCGACCGACAGCGTGTGCACCGGGCGCGCCGGGTCCACGTCCAGGCCGTAGGTCGCGGCGACCTCGGTGATGCGGCGCGTCACGTCGGGCAGCGCCAGCGACTTGTCCAGGCCCAGCCAGACGTTCTCGGCCGCGGTCAGCGTGTCGAACAGCGAGAAATGCTGGTAGACCATCGCGATGCCCAGCCGCCGCGCCTGCGCCGGGCTGGCGATGCGCACCGGGCGGCCGTTGAAGCGGATCTCGCCTTCGTCGGGCTGCACGGCGCCGTAGATGATCTTCATCAGCGTGCTCTTGCCGGCGCCGTTCTCGCCGAGCACGGCGTGGATCTCGCCGGCACGCACCGAGAGGTCCACGCGGTCGTTGGCGCGCACCGCGGGGTACTGCTTGCTGATGCCGGTCAGCTGCAGGCGCAGCGTGGCGCCGCCGGGCCGGGCGGCCGGGCCCGCGGCGGTGGTCTCGGCGGTCGGGGTGGAGGCGGTCAACTCGGGCTCCGGCGGTAGCGCGGCACACCGGCCACCCAGGTCGCGGCGAGGTGGCGCTCGTCGGCCAGTTGCAGCCAGGCGAAGACCTTCTCGTGCAGGTCGCGTGCCAGCGGCACGCGGTGCGCGTCGACGAGGCCGGCGCTCCAGTCCCAGGCGCAGAGGTCGGCCACGCAGCCCGGCTCCAGCGCGCCGATCTCCTGCTCCAGCTGCAGCGCGACCGCGGCGCCGCGCGTCACCGCGTGCAGCGCGCACCAGGCGGTCAGGCGTTCGCCGGCCAGCGCCTGCACGCGGTAGGCGTCGGCCAGCGTGCGCAGCAGGCACAGCCGCGTGCCGCCGCCGACGTCGCTGGCCAGCGTGACATGAGCGCCCGCGGCCTCGGCCGCGCGCCAGCCGAAAAGCCCGCTGCCGAGGAACAGGTTGGAGTCCGGGCAGTGCACCAGCGTGGCGCCGACGGCGCCCAGCGCGGTGCGGTCGGCGTCGTCCAGCCAGATGCCATGCGCCAGCAGCGAGCGCCGGTGCAGCAGCCCGGCGTCGGCATAGACGGCCAGGTAGCTGCGGGCCTGGGGAAACAGCTCGGCGACCCAGCGCAGCTCGTCGCGGTTCTCGGCGACATGGGTCTGCATGTACAGCGTGGGGTCGGCGCGCGCCAGTTCGCCGGCCATCGCCAGCTGCGACGGCGTGCTGGTGGGCGCGAAGCGCACCGTCACCGCATAGGCGTTGCGGCCGCGGCCATGCCAGCGGTGGATGAGATCCTCGCAGTCGCGGCGCGCGCCGGGCACGTCGTCGGTCAGGCCGGGCGGCGCGTGGCGGTCCATCAGCACCTTGCCGCCGATCACGCGCATGCCGCGCGCCGACGCGGCCTGGAACAGCGCCTCGGCCGACACCTTGTGCACGGTCGGGAAGACCGCGGCGGCAGTGGTGCCATGGGCCAGCAGCGCGTCGAGGAAACGTTCGCTGCCGGTCTGCGCGACGGCCGGGTCGGCCCAGGCGGTCTCGGACGGGAAGGTATAGCGCTGCAGCCAGTCCAGCAGCTCGGTGCCGTAGCTGGCGACGACGTCGAGCTGCGGGCTGTGCACGTGGGTGTCGATGAAACCGGGCAGCAGCAGGCGGCCGCGGTGGTCCTCGCGCGGGATGCCCGGGGGCGGCTCCTCGGGCTGTACGGCGGCGATGCGGCCTTCGTCGCCGACCAGCAGCCAGTGGTCGGGCCGCCAGCGCACGGCGGCGCTGGCGGTGTCGCCCCAGGCCGGCGCGGCGGTGAAGTCCAGCAGGTCGCCGCGCAGCGCCTTCATGCCACGCCTGCCGCCGGCGCGAGGCCGCACACCCTGCGGCAGGCGGCTCGCGGTCGGGCGGCGGTGTCCTTGTCGCTGGGTCGGGGCATGGCGGGCATCGTATACCGGCCGCCTGCCAGGGCGTATCCTGACGGGCGCCGATGTGTCGGCAGTCGCGGCAGCCCGCGGCTCCGGCGTGTCGCTTGCTTGCCCCTGCACCGATGACCACGACGACAAGACCGATCCGCTTCTGGCACCGTGGTGCCCTGGTCGAGACCGACCGCGCCGCGCCCACGCGCACTGTGCTCGAATGGCTGCGCGAGGACGCGCGCTGCACCGGCACCAAGGAAGGCTGCGCCGAGGGCGACTGCGGCGCCTGCACCGTGGTCGTCGGCGAACTCGACGGCGACGACGGCCTGCAGCTGCGTGCCGTCAATGCCTGCATCCGCTTCCTGCCCACGCTGGACGGGCGCGCGCTGTTCACGGTCGAGGACCTGTCGCCGCCGGGCGGGCCGCTGCACCCGGTGCAGCAGGCGATGGTCGACTGCCACGGCTCGCAATGCGGCTTCTGCACGCCGGGGATCGTGATGTCGCTGTGGGGCGCCAGCGAGGCCTGCGCGGCGGGCGCCCCACGGCCGGACCGCCGCGCCCTGGCCGACCTGTTGGCCGGCAACCTGTGCCGCTGCACCGGCTACCGGCCCATCCTGGATGCCGGCGAGCGCCTGTTCGAGCTGCCGCCGCAGCCGCTGGACCGCGCGCCGGTGATCGCGGCGCTGAAGGCGCTGCGGGCCGACCCGCCGCTGCGCGTGGCGCATGCCGCAGGTGACTTCCACGCGCCGCGCACGCTGGCCGAGTTCGCCGCGCTGCGCGAGGCGCAGCCGCAGGCGCGCATCCTGTCCGGCGCCACCGACATCGGCCTGTGGGTCAACAAGCAGTTTCGCGAACTCGGGCCGCTGCTCTACGTGGGCGAGGTCGCCGAGCTGAAGCGGCTGGCGGTCACCGACGACACGATCACCATCGCCGCCGCGGTGTCGCTGGAGGAGGCCTGGCGCGCGCTCGTCGCCGAGTGGCCGGCGCTGCGCGATGTCTGGCTGCGCTTCGCGTCGCCGCCGGTGCGCCATGCCGGCAGCTTCGTCGGCAACGTGGCCAACGGTTCGCCGATCGGCGACGCGGCTCCGGTGCTGATGGCGCTGGGGGCGGTGCTGCTGCTGCGTCGCGGCGAGCGGCAACGCCGGCTGGCGCTGGACGCCTTCTATCTCGACTACATGAAGAATGCGCTCGAGCCCGGAGAATTCGTGCAGGCGGTCGAGGTGCCGCGGCGCGCGACCGTGACCCCGCGCGAGCAGCGCGTGCAGGCCTACAAGGTCAGCAAGCGTTTCGACAGCGACATCTCGGCGCTGTGCGCCGGGCTCGCGGTGACGCTGGACGGCGAGCGCATCGCCGACGTGCGCCTGGCCTTCGGCGGCATGGCCGCCACCGTGCGCCGTGCGACGGGGGCCGAGGCGGCGCTGCGCGGCCGCGCCTGGGACGAGGCGGCGCTCGCCGACGCGCAGGCCGCGCTGGCGCAGGACTTCGCGCCGCTGTCGGACCTGCGCGCCAGCGCCGACTACCGGCGCACGGTGGCGCAGCAGCTGCTGCGCCGCTTCTGGCTGCAGACGCGGCCGCACGATCCGCTGCCCGAGGCGATGCTCAGCGTCTGGGCGCGCGACGACGGCGGCCTGCGCGTCGGGGAGCCGGCATGAACAAGCCCCTTGACGAGGCGCTGCTGGCCGCCGACGCGGCGCCGGCGGTGGTCGGCCGCCCGCGCCCGCACGAGAGCGCGCACCTGCATGTCGCCGGTCGCGCGCCCTATACCGACGACCTGCCGGAAGCCGCCGGCATGCTGCATGCCGCGCTGGGCCTGTCGCCGCTGGCGCATGGCGTGATCGAGGCACTGGACCTGGCGCCGCTGCGCGAGCTGCCCGGCGTCGTGGCCGTGATCTCGGCGCGCGACATCCCGGGCATCAACGACTGCGGCTCGCTGGTGCACGACGACCCCATCCTGGCCGGCGAGGCCGGCGACGTGCTGCGCCACGCCGGCCAGCCGGTCTTCGCGGTGATCGCGACGACGCGCGACGCGGCGCGGCGCGCCGCCGCGCGCGCGAGGGAGGTGGTCCGTGCCCGGCCGCTGCCGGCCGTGATCGACGCGCGCGAGGCGCATGCCCGGCAGCAGTACGTGGTGCCGCCCATGCACCTGCGGCGCGGCGATGCTTCGGCGGCCCTCGCAGCCGCGCCGCACCGGCTGCAGACCACCTGGTCGGTCGGCGGCCAGGAGCATTTCTACCTGGAAGGCCAGGTCTCGGTCGCGCTCCCGCAGGAGGATGGCGGCATGCTGGTGTGGTGCTCGACGCAGCACCCCAGCGAGATGCAGCACCTGGTGGCGCGCGCGCTGGGCGTGGCCTCGCACGCCGTGCGCGTCGAATGCCGGCGCATGGGCGGCGGCTTCGGCGGCAAGGAGTCGCAGTCGGCGCTGGTCGCCTGCATTGCCGCGGTCGCCGCGGCGCGGCTGCAGCGGCCGGTCAAGCTGCGCCTGGACCGCGACGACGACTTCCTGGTCACCGGCCGCCGCCATGGCTTCGCCTACGACCTCGACATCGGCTTCGACGACGAAGGCCGCATCCTCGGCGCCGAGGTCACGATGATCTCCAACGCCGGCCACTCGGCCGACCTCTCCGGCCCGGTGATGACGCGCGCGCTGTGCCACTTCGACAACGCCTACTGGCTGCCGCACGTGGCGATGCACGGCTACTCGGCGAAGACGAATACGCAGAGCAATACCGCCTTCCGCGGCTTCGGCGGCCCGCAGGGCGCGCTCGCGATCGAATTCGTGATGGACTCGGTGGCGTGCCGGCTGGGCAAGGACCCGCTGGCGGTGCGGCGCGCCAATTTCTACGGCAGCGCCGAGCGCAACGTCACGCCCTACGGCCAGGTGGTCGAGGACAACGTGATCCACGAGCTGGTCGACGAGCTGGCGCGCAGCGCACGCTACGACGAGCGCCGCGCCGAGGTCGCCGCCTTCAACGCCGCGAGCCCGGTGCTCAAGAAGGGGTTGGCGCTGACGCCGGTCAAGTTCGGCATCAGCTTCAACGTCACCCACCTCAACCAGGCCGGCGCGCTGGTGCATGTCTATACCGACGGCAGCGTGCTCGTGAACCATGGCGGCACCGAGATGGGCCAGGGCCTCAATACCAAGGTCGCGCAGGTGGTGGCGCAGGAGCTGGGCATCGCGCTCGAACGCGTGCGCTGCAGCGCCACCGACACCGCCAAGGTCGCCAATACCTCGGCCACCGCGGCCAGCACCGGCAGCGACCTCAACGGCAAGGCGGCGCAGGACGCGGCGCGGCGCATCCGCGAGCGGCTGGCCGCCTTCGCGGCCGACCGCTTCGGCGGCGACGCGGCCGCGGTGCGCTTCGAGGGTGGCCTCGTCGGCACGAATGGCGGCTGGCACCCGTTCGAGCACCTCGTCGCGGAGGCCTATCTCGCGCGCGTGCAGCTGTGGAGCGAGGGCTTCTACGCCACGCCCGGCCTGCACTGGGACAAGGCGACGCTGCAGGGCCGGCCCTTCTTCTACTTCGCCTATGGCGCCGCGCTGTCCGAGGTCGTCGTCGACACGCTGACCGGCGAGACGCGCGTGCTGGCCGCCGACCTGCTGCACGACGTCGGCCGCTCGCTGAACCCGGCCATCGACATCGGCCAGATCGAGGGCGCCTACGTGCAGGGCCTGGGCTGGCTGACGAGCGAGGAACTGGTCTGGCATCCGAAGACCGGCGCGCTGTGGACACATGCACCCAGCACCTACAAGATCCCGACCGCGACCGACTGCCCGCCGCGGCTGACGACGCGGCTGTGGGACGGCGCCAACCGCGCCGACAGCATCCACCGCAGCAAGGCGGTCGGCGAACCGCCGCTGCTGCTGCCGTTCTCGGCCTTCTTCGCGATCCGCGATGCGGTCAGCGCCGTCGGTGGTCACCGCGTCGACCCGCCGCTCACCGCGCCGGCCACGCCGGAGGCGGTGTTGCGCGCGGTGACCGCGGTGCAGCAGGCGGCGGCCGGCGCGTGAGCGGCGTCGCGTGAACGAGGCGCTGCGCGCCACCGCCCGCGCCTGGCGCGCTGCCGGCCGCGCTGCGGTGGTGGTGCAGGTGCTGGCGCACCGCGGCTCGGTGCCGCGCGAGGCCGGCACGCGCATGCTGGTCGCGCTCGACGCGGTGGCCGGCACGATAGGCGGCGGCCACCTGGAACTGCAGGCCATTGCCGATGCGCGGGCGCTGCTCGCGCGCCTGGCGACCGGCGAGGCCTTCGTGCCGCTGCGCCGCCAGGTCGCGCTGGGCCCGTCGCTGGGCCAGTGCTGCGGCGGGGCGCTGGACCTCGGCTTCACGCTGCTGGCAGCCGACGACCCGCAGGCCTGGGCGGCGCCGCCGCCGCGGTTCACGCTGCAGCTCTACGGCGCCGGTCATGTCGGCCGCGCCGTCGTGCGGCTGCTGGCCGGCATCCCCTGCCACGTGAGCTGGATCGACGAGCGCGAGGCCGAATTTCCACGCGAGCCGCTGCCGCCGCACATCGAACGCCTGGCGGTCGAGCCGGTCGAGGCCGAGGTCACCGCCGCGCCGCCGGGCGCCTTCTTCCTGGTGCTGACGCACAGCCATGAGCTGGACCTGGCGATCACGCGCGAGGTCCTGGCCCGCGGCGACTTCGGCTGGTTCGGGCTCATCGGCTCGCGGACCAAGCGCGCGCGCTTCGAGCACCGGCTGCGCGAACGCGGCATCGCCGACGAGCGCCTCGCGCGCTTGGTGTGCCCGATCGGCGTGCCGGGCATCACCGGCAAGGAGCCCGAGGTGATCGCGGTGGCGGTGGTGGCGCAGATGCTGCAGGCGGCCGGCTGACCGCGCGGCCGCGCGGCCGCGGGGCGCACGGGCGCGCCAGAACCCGCTGCGCGCACGCAGCGGGTCTGCCGAACGGGAAACGGGGGGCGGGAGTGCGCGCGCTTCAGGCCGCGCGGCGGCGGCGCGCCCAGCCGGCCAGGCCGGCGCCGCCGGCCAGCAGCAGGGCCCAGGTGCCGGGCTCGGGCACCGCCGACACGCCCACCAGCGTCACCGAGCCGGTCCAGGTGCCCCAGGCCGAGGCGCTGTTCCACGCATTGCCCAGCAGCACGGCCGGGTCGCCGGCGCCGCCGCTGAAGACCAGCGGGGTGACCAGCGCGACCGTCGCACTGACCGCGGTGCCCGGTGCCGTGCTGTTGCCCACGCCCCAGGTGAAGCGATCCACGCCGGACGCCAGGCCCGGGTAGGTGGACCAGCCGCCCACCTGCAGCACCGCGCCGCCGACGGCGCCCGAGGCCACGTCGTCGCCGACGAGCACGGCCAGGTCGCTGGCGAAGGTCGTCCCGGCCTGCGCGTCCAGCACCCAGTTGGCGGTGATCGCCGTCAGCGTGCCGACCACGGGGCCGAGGTGGGTCGCCGCCGCGAAGCTGGCCCAGCCCCCGTTGTACGTGGCGCCGGTGAAGCTGTAGGTCACGTCCGCGAGCGCGGCGCCGGGCAGCGCCGCTGCCGCCGCCAAGGCGAGCGCGGCCCGCTTGAAGCTGGATGCCATTCGACTCTCTCCTGTGTCTTCGGGTTGACGACCGGTTCTTCGCAGGGCTCTGGCGGCCCGCGGGCAATCTGCCACCGGCCCCGCCGCGCCACAAGCGCGATGACCCGACACCCTGCGCCTACCCCCGCAAGTGAGGGGGCTCGACGAACGGCGCGACTCAGCGCAGGGTCTTGAAGAAGACGGTCGTCGCGCAGGGCCTGCCGTCGGGCATCAGCGCATAGTCCGGGATCACGCCCACGCGCTGCCATCCGCAGCGGGCGTACAGCCGCTCGGCATCGCTGCCGGTCACGGTGTCCAGTACCAGCACGCGGCGGCCGGCGTCGCGCGCGGCAGCCTCGGCGGCGGCGAGCAGCCGGGCCGCCAGGCCGCGCCGGCGCGCGCGCCGGTGCACCAGCATCTTCGCGATGTCGGCGCGGTGCGGCTGGTTCTCCGGCGCCGCGAACACCACCTGCACGGTGCCGACGAGGCGGCCGTCGCCGTCCTCCGCCACCAGCAGCACGCGGTCGCCGCGTGCCACGCCGTCGGCGACGCCGCGCCAGAAGGCCAGCGCCTTGTCCGCGGCCAGCGGCGCCATGAAGCTGACCGAGGCCCCGCCGTCGACGCAGTCGATCAGCACCTCGGCCAGTTCGCCGGCACGCGCGGCGGCGCCGTCGGCGTCGAGCGCGTGGATGCGGCAGGGCATGTCCATCCGTCGTTCCCTCCCCATGCGGCCGGGCGCGTCGGGCCGCGCCGGCCGGCCGCCAGCGTACCGCAGGGCGTGCGCGTGCCGGCCGGCGGCGGGGCGCGGCGGGTGGTGCGGCGGTGCTGCGGCCGGTGGTGGGGTGGGTGGTGCGGCGGATGGCGCGCGACGCGTCAGCGCGGCGGTGCCAGCCGGCGTTCCCGCGGGTCCAGGGTCAGCGCACCGCTGGCCAGCACCGCAAACTCCGGCCGCCGCGGAGCGCGCAGCGCGACGACCTTGTCGGGCAGCGCGTGGCCGGGCCGCAACGGCAGCGCCAGGACCTCGGCACGCCGCAGCACGCCGGGGGTGGCGGTCTCCTCGGGCGTCAGCAGCAGCCCGGCGCGCTTCAGCGCGCGGCCGGCGGCCGGGCGGCTGCCCCACACCGTCAGCGGCACCGCCAGCACCAGCGGCAGCGCCACCGGCGCCAGCCACAGCGCGATGCCGGCGTCCAGCCACAGCGCGCCGGCCAGCGCCAGCGCGGCCAGCAGCGACAGCGGCGCCAGCGGCCGTGCGGCGTCGCGCCAGGCCAGCTGCTCGGCCTCGCGCGGCGGGCTCTTCCACTGCAGCGGCAGGCCCAGCAGCGCGCCGGCGACGAAGATCGTGTGCGCGGCCATGCGCACCGGCGCCTGCAGCGCCGACAGCAGGGCTTCGAGCAGCGCGCTGCCGGCCAGGCGCAGCGCGCCGCCGTACAGGTGGCCCTGGCGTTGCTGCAGAACCAGCAGCGCGCCCAGCAGGCGCGGGCCCAGCAGCATGGTCAGCGTGGCGCCCCACAGCGCCAGCAGCGAGGCCGGCACCAGGCGCGGGTCGGGCAGCGCGTGGCCGCCGGCCAGCCACAGGCCCACGCCGAGCACGACGAAGGCCAGCCACAGCGGCGCCGACAGGTAGGCCATCGCGCCGGTGCCCAGCATCGCGCGGTGCACGCGGTGCAGCCCGGGCTCGGCGATCAGCCGTGCATTCATCAGGTTGCCCTGGCACCAGCGGCGGTCGCGCTGCAGCTCGGCCAGCAGGTGCGGCGGCTGCTGCTCGTAGCTGCCGGGCAGGTCGGCGGCCAGCCAGACCTGCCAGCCGGCGCGCCGCATCAGCGCGGCCTCGACGAAGTCGTGCGACAGGATCGAGCCGGCCAGCGCGCCGCGACCGGGCAGCGGCGCCAGCGCACAGTGCTGCATGAAGGGCGCGATGCGGATGATGGCGTTGTGGCCCCAGTAGTGGCTCTCGCCGAGCTGCCAGTACTGCAGCCCGGCGCTGAACAGCCGGCCGGTGACGCGCGTGGCGAACTGTTGCGCGCGTGCATGCGGCGTGTCCAGCCCGCAGGCAACGGGGGCGGACTGCACGATGCCGGCGCGCGGGTGCGCCTCCATCAGCCGCACCAGGCCGAGCACGGCCTCGCCGCTCATCACGCTGTCGGCGTCCAGCACCACCATGTAGCGGAAGGCGCGGCCCCAGCGGCGGCAGAAGTCGGCCACGTTGCCGGCCTTGCGGTGCGTGCGCCGCGCGCGCCAGCGGTAGTGCACGCGCAGGCCGGTGGCCGCCAGGCGCTCGCGCAGCGCCTGCCAGGCCTGGTGCTCGACGGCGCGCGTGGCCGCGTCGCCGGTATCGGAAAGCACGAAGATCTCGACGATGCGCGCGCCGCCGGCGGCGACCAGGCTTTCGGCCGTGGCCGCGAGTCCGGCGAAGACGGTGGGCACATGCTCGTTGCAGATCGGCATCACGAGCGCGGTGCGTGCGTCGGGCCGGATCGGGTCGTTCGCGACGCGCCGCCACGACAGCGCATGGCGGTCTCCGCGGCGCAGCGCCAGGTAGCCCATCAGCGCGGTCACGAAGCCGGCGGCGACCCAGGCGAACAGCAGCGCGAACAGCGCCACCTGCGCGACGCGGCCGACCCCCGGCGGCTGCAGCGGCAGCAGCTGCAGCATCACCATCGCCGCCAGCGCCGCCGCGCCCAGCACCAGCAGCACCAGCGCCCGCCGCCGCCGTGCCGCGGCACGTTCCCAGCCGCGCACCTGCGCGGCCTCGTCGGGCGCGACGTTGGCGCCGCGGGCCGACCAGGCGTGGCGCAGCGCGGCCGCAAGGCCCAGCCACGGCGTCGGCGTCATGCTGCCGCGCACGAGCGGCGGCGCGGCGCCATGCGTGTAGCGGCGCAGCGCCGCGGTGGCCAGCCGCGAGCGCGGCACGAAGGCGTGGTCGGCAGTGGCGTGGTCGTGCGGGGTCATGGCGTCGTGCTCACTCCTGGGGGACCAGCGCGGTCCAGGTTTCGGTCAGCGCGGTGTCGCCGCGGCGCAGGAAGGCGCGCAGCTCCAGCGGCTGCGCCGGGTCCAGGCGCTGCACGCGCAGCGCCATGCGCCAGCCGCCGGGGCCGGCTTCGGGGTGCGGCCACGCGTCGGCATGCAGCACGCGGGCATTGGCCAGCGGCGTAACCACCGGCTCGACACGTGGGCCTGCGGGCTGCGCGGCCAGGCCGGGCAAGGGGCCGCCGGCGAAGTCGACGAGAAACTTCAGCTCGCCGGGCTGCGGCTCGGCCCAGCCGCGGCCGCGCCGGCTCTGCACCGTGTGCGCCAGCGGCGGCGCCTGCTGCGCGTCGCCCTGCCAGTGCAGGCGGTAGGCGACCTCCAGCGCCTCGCCGGGCACCGGCAGGCGCGCCGGCACCCAGGCGGCGACGATGTTGTCCTCGGTCTCGTCGGGCGTGGGCAGCTGCAGCAACTGCACGCGGCCGGGACCCCAGTCGCCGATCGGCTCGACCCAGGCGCCGGGGCGCTTCTCGTAGCGCGCCTCGGTGTCCTCGTAGGCGGCGAAGCGGCGGTCGCGCTGCAGCAGCCCGAAGGCGTGCAGCCGCCGCGCCTGGAAGCTGCTGGCCAGCGGCCGCGGCGGGTTGACCAGCGGGCGCCACAGCCACTCGACGGCGTCGCTGCCTTCGCCCGTGGCGGCGACCAGCAGGCCGTCGCTGTCGTGCACCTCGGGGCGGAAGTCCGGCTCCGCCGGGCCTGCGGCGCCGCGCCGCTGCGCCGGGTGCCAGGGCTGGTTCTCGCCATGCTGGTACATGCTGGTCAGCGGGGCGATGCCCAGCATCGCGACAGGTGCACGCAGGTAGATGCGCGCGCGCACCGTCATCACGGTCGCGTCGCCGGGCGCGATCTCGAAGCGGTAGGCGCCCGTCGCACGCGGGCTGTCCAGCAGCGCGTGCACGACGACCTGCCGGGCGCCAGGCGCCGGCTGCTCGATCCAGAAGTCGGTGAAGCGCGGAAACTCCTCGCCGCGGCCCGGCGGCGCGCCGACGGTGTCGATGGCCAGCCCGCGTGCCGAGAGGCCATAGACCTGACCGCGGCCGAGCGCGCGGAAATAGCTGGCGCCGAGGAAGACGACCAGTTCGTCGCGCACGCCCGGCCGGTTCAGCTCGTGGTGGATGCGAAAGCCGGCATGGCCGAGGTCGCCGAAGCTGCTGCCGTCCAGGCCCAGGCGGCCGAAGTCCCAGTCCGCCGTGTCGTAGCCCAGCGGCTGCACGCGGCCGCCCGCGACGGTGTGCAGGCGCACCGCGTCGGCCTGCGCGCCGGCGCGGTGAAAGAACATCAGGTCGAAGGGCAGGCCCTGGTCGCGCCAGTGCGCGCGGTCGGGGCGGTGGCGCAGTTCGCGGCGGCCGTCGTAGTCCAGCGCGGCCAGGGCCGGCGGCAAGGGCGCGCTGGCCGGGCGGTAGGGCGCGGCGGCGAGCGCGCGCGCCCTCTCGGCGACCACGTCGAAGCCGAAGTCCGGTGCCGCCTGCCGGGCCTGCGTCGTGGCGCAGGCCGCCAGCACCGTCAGCAGCGCGGCGATGTTGAGAACGAGGCGGACGACGAAGCGGCGGTTGTCTCGGGGCATGCCCTGCGGGTGATCCAGCGGGCGCACCGGCGGCGCCCTCGGACCGGTTCAGGGCAAGTCCTGGGCCTCGGGTGAAAAATCAAGTGATGACAAGGACTTGGCGCAATCTGGCCAACCTGCGGCGGGGTCGCCGGGGGCCCCGCGCGTCGCCGATCGGCGACAGGGCGCTGCCGCGTGGCGCGGCAAGTGCCTGTTGCGCCGGGGAAATCTCACTGTCGCCGATCGGCGACAGGGTCCTCGTCGTCGGCGACATCGCCGCGGAAGCGGCCCGGCGTCAGGCCATGCTTCTGCAGCAGGCGGTAGAACTCGGTGCGGTTGCGCTCGGCCAGCCGGGCCGCGTCGGCCACGTTGCCGTCGGTCAGCTTCAGCAGGTCGACCAGGTAGTCGTGCTCGAAGCGGCGGCGCGCCTCGGCATAACTCAGCACCTGCATGCCGGGCACGCGCAGCGCACGCTGCACCAGCGCGGCCGGCACCAGCGGCGTGGTCGCCAGCGCGACCACCTGCTCGACCACGTTGTGCAGCTGGCGCACGTTGCCGGGCCAGGCGGCAGTGGCCAGCAGGCGCAGCGCCTCGGGCGCGAAGCCGTTGACGCGCCGGCCATGGCGCGCCGACAGCGCGGCCAGGAAGTGCTGCGCCAGCAGCGGGATGTCCTCGCGGCGCTCGGCCAGCGTGGGCAGCGTCAGCGTGACGACGGCGAGGCGGTAGAAGAGGTCCTCGCGGAAGCTGCCGTCGGCGAGCAGGGCCTCCAGGTCGCGGTGGGTGGCGGAGACCACGCGCACGTCGATCGCCACCGGCGTCGTCGAGCCGACCGGCCGCACGCTGCGTTCCTGCAGCACGCGCAGCAGCTTGACCTGCAGCGCCGGCGGCATGTCGCCGATCTCGTCGAGGAACAGCGTGCCGCCGTCGGCGGCCTGGAACAGGCCGCGGTGGTCGCGCGCGGCGCCGGTGAAGGCGCCCTTGACGTGCCCGAACAGCTCGCTCTCCAGCAGCGTCTCCGGGATCGCGCTGCAGTTGATGGCGACGAAGGGACGGCCGGCGCGCGGGCTGGCGCCGTGGATGGCCTGGGCCAGCAGTTCCTTGCCGGTGCCGCTGTCGCCGCGGATCAGCACGCTGGCGTCGCTGGCGGCGACCAGCCGCGCCTCGGCCAGCAGCTCGGCCATGCGCGCGCTGCGGCTGACGATGCCGGCCCGCCAGGCCTCGGCACCGTCGGGCGCGCCGTCGGCGGCCGGCGGCGTGGACAGCGCGAGCGCCTCGCCGGCCTTCTGCAGCAGCAGCCTGCCGTCGAAGGGCTTGGTCAGGTAGGTGAAGACACCGCGCGCGGTGGCCTCCACCGCGTCGGGGATGGTGCCGTGCGCGGTGAGCAGGATGACCGGCAGCGCCGGGTGGCGCTCGCGGATGCGCTCGAACAGCGCCAGGCCGTCGGCGCCCGGCAACTGCACGTCGCTGATCACCAGCTGCGGGCGCTCGGTGCCCAGCAGGCGCAGCGCGTCCTCGGCCGACTCGGCGCTGGTCACGCGGTAGCCGGCGGCGGCCAGCCGCATGCCCAGCAGGCGCAGCAGGTCGGCGTCGTCGTCGACGATCAGCACGCGCGGCCGTGGGTCGGCGCCGACCGGGGCGGGGCTGCTCATGGCGTGCTGCGCGGCGGGGGCGGCACGGCCGGCGCCGGCGCCAGCGGCCGCGTGGTCAGGCTGCGCTCGATCGCACGCAGCGCCTCGAGCTGGCTGGTCAGTTGCTCGATGCGCCGCTGCTGCTCGCGCAGCTGCTGGCCCTGGCGCTCGAGCTGCTCTTCCAGCCGGCGCTGCTCGGCCAGGCGGGCATGCAGCAGGCGCGCCGGCGCCGCATACGGACTGGCGGCGGCGTCCTCGCGCAGCAGCGGCTCCAGCAGCGCCAGCGCGCGCGCGAGGTCGCCGTTGGCCCGCCGCTGCGCCAGCAGCAGCGCCAGCTCCAGCGTCTGCGGCGGAGCGCCGGCATCCCCCAGGCGCAGGTATTCGCGCGCCAGTTCGGGCGTGCCCATCGTGCGCAGGCGCTCGTGGTACGCGACCAGGCTGCGCGCCGCGGCATCGGCCGGGTCGGGTGCCGGGTCGCGTGCCGGCGCCGGTGGCGGCGGCGCGGGCACGTCGACCGGCGCCACGTTCACCTGCGTGGGCGGCGGCGGCGCGGGCGGCGTGGGCTGCTGCGGCGGGGGCGTCGTGCAGCCGGCGGCCAGCAGCGCGGCGGCCAGCAAGGCGGCCACCGCGGCGCATGGCGCGGCAGTTCGGGGCAGGTCGCGGCGCTGCACGGCGCGGGCGGGATCAGTCGGCCAGGGCATGGGGCAGTTCGATGCGGAAGCGCGCACCCGGCCGTTCCGGGTCCGCAGGCCGCAGTTGAACACGGCCGCCGTGCGCGGCCACGGTCTCGGCGACGATGGACAGGCCGATGCCGCTGCCGGGCAGGCCGCCGTCGGGCTGCACGCTGCCGCGGTAGAAGGGCTCGAAGATGCGCGCGGCATCGGCTTCCGGCACGCCGGGGCCCTGGTCGGCGACCTCGATGCGCACCAGCGCGCCTTCGCGCGCCAGCGCCACCGTCACCGTGCCGCCCGGCGGGCTGAAGCGGATCGCATTGATCAGCAGGTTGGCCAGTGCGCTGCCCAGCAGTTCGGCGTCGACCTCGGCGGTGAGCGGCGCGCCCTCGACGGCGACCGTGAGCCCGCGTGCACGCCACTGCAGCTGCTGCTCGTCGATGAGGCGCCGCACCAGCGCGCCCAGCTCCACCGGCCGGCGCACCAGGCGCTGCGCGGCGAAGGCGGCGGCATTCCAGTTCAGCAGGTCCTCGATGCGCCGCTGCAGCGTCGCCGTGTTGTCGCGCAGGATGCGCGCGACCTCGCGCTGGTCGGCACTCAAGGGCCCGGCGACCCCGTCCTCGAGCAGCGCGACACCCTCGCGCAGCGCGGCCAGCGGCGTCTTCAGGTCGTGCGAGACATGGCGCAGGAAGCGCGCCTTGTCGGCATCGCCCTCGGCCAGGCGCTGGCGCAGCCAGTCCAGCCGGCGACCCAGGCGGCGCACGTCGGCCGGGCCGCGGATCGCCACGCGTTCGTCGAGCCGGTTCTCGCCCAGGCGCACGATGGCCGCCTCGACACGCGCCAGCGGCCGCGCCAGCCACCACGCGAAGGCCAGCGCGAGCGCGAGCGCGAAGACGACGGCCAGCAGCACCTGGCGCGCGAGCGCCGCGCGCTGGCGCTCGAGCGCCTCCTGCAGCGCCGCGCTGCGCCGGCCGATGACGGCGCGCACCTCTTCGCCGACCTCGGCGTTGATCGCCGCCAGCTCGCGGAAGGCGCCGACCAGCGCGGCGTCGCGCGCCGCCAGCGCGTCGGCGCTGCCGTCGAGCTGGCGCGCCGCGAGATCCAGCTGCTGCTGCCAGCGTGCGGCCAGTTCCGCGGGCAGCACGCCGTCGGCGAAGCTGCCGAGCTGTTCGCGCGCGGCGTCGCCGGCGCGCTCGAAGGTGCGGCGCAGCAGCGGGTCGCCGAGCACCAGGTACTGGCGCGCCGCGCGTTCCATCGTCACCGCCTGCTCGGCCAGGCGCTCGCTGCCGGCGGCCAGCAGCAGCGCGCTGGCGGCGCCGTCGCGGCTTTGCTGCAGCAGCCGCTCCAGCGTGAACAGGCCGCGCACCGCCACCGCGGCCAGCAGCGCGGCGACCAGCACGAAGGCCAGCACCAGCAGCTGGCGGTACGAGGGGCGGGGCAGCGTCATCGCGCGGGGGCCGCGCGCGGGCTCGTCGGCGTCTGGCCGTCAGGCGAGGGAGTCGCCGGCCTCACATGCCCGCATAGTTCGGCCCGCCGCCGCCTTCCGGCGTGACCCAGACGATGTTCTGCGACGGGTCCTTGATGTCGCAGGTCTTGCAGTGCACGCAGTTCTGCGCGTTGATGACCAGCCGGTCGGCGCCGTCGGTGTGCACGAACTCGTAGACGCCGGCCGGGCAGTAGCGGCTCTCCGGGCCGCCGAAGCGCTCCAGGTTCAGCGCCACCGGCACCGAGGCGTCCTTCAGCGTCAGGTGCGCCGGCTGGTTCTCCTCGTGGTTGGTGTTGCTGATGAAGACCGAGCTCAGGCGGTCGAAGGTCAGCACGCCGTCGGGCTTGGGGTAGCGGATCGGCTCGACCTGCCCGGCGGCGTGCAGCCGCGCGTGGTCCGGCATCTTGCGGTGGATGGTCCAGGGCGGGCGCTTGATGCCCAGCTTCGGCAGCAGCCAGTATTCGATGCCGGTCATCAGCGCGCCGACCGTGTTGCCCTGCTTGAACCACTGCTTGAAGTTGCGCGCCTGGTCCAGCTCGGCAAACAGCCAGCTCTGCTCGAAGGCGGCCGGGTAGGCCGCGAGCTCGTCGTGCGCGCGGCCTTCGGCCAGCGCCGGCGCGATGGCCTCGGCGGCCAGCAGGCCGGTCTTGATCGCGGCATGGCTGCCCTTGATGCGCGGCGCATTCAGCGTGCCGGCATCGCAGCCGACGAGGCAGCCGCCGGGGAATACCAGCTTCGGCAGCGAGAGCAGCCCTCCGGCGGTGATCGCGCGTGCGCCGTAGCCGATGCGCTTGCCGCCCTCGATGTGCGCGCGGATTGCCGGATGCGTCTTCCAGCGCTGCATCTCCTCGAAGGGGCTGAGCCAGGGGTTCTGGTAGTCGAGCCCGGTGACGAAGCCGAGCGTGACCTGGTGGCCCTGCAGGTGGTAGAGGAAGCCGCCGCCGTAGGTCTGCTCGTCCATCGGCCAGCCGGCGGTGTGCACGACCAGGCCCGGTTGCGCCTTCTCCGGCGGAATCTCCCAGAGTTCCTTGACGCCGATCGCGTAGCTCTGCGGGTCGCGCCCTTCGTCGAGACCGTAGCGCGCGATCAGCTGCTTGCCCAGGTGCCCGCGCGCGCCTTCGGCGAAGACCGTGTATTTCGCGGTCAGCTCCATGCCGAGCTGGAAGCCGTCGTGCGGCTGGCCTTCCTTGCCCACGCCCAGGTTGCCGGTGGCGACGCCGCGCACGCGGCCGTCGTCGGTGTACAGCACCTCGGCGGCGGCGAAGCCGGGGAAGATCTCGACGCCCAGGCCTTCCGCCTGCTCGGCCAGCCACTTGGTCACCGCGCCCAGGCTGATGACGTAGTTGCCCTCGTTGTGCAGGCAGTCGGGCACCAGCCAGTCGGGCGTGCGCTGCGCGCCGCTGGCGGAGAGGAACAGCACCTGGTCGCCGGTCACCGGCTGCAGCAGCGGGGCGCCGCGCTCCTTCCAGTCCGGGAACAGCTCGGTGATCGCGCGCGGGTCCATCACCGCGCCGGACAGGATGTGCGCGCCGGGCTCCGAGCCCTTCTCGAGCACGACCACCGAGCATTCGGCATGCAACTGCTTCAGGCGGATCGCGGTGGCCAGGCCGGCTGGGCCGGCGCCGACCACGACGACGTCGTAGTCCATGGCCTCGCGCGGGCCGAACTGGGCGAGGATTTCGTCGTGCGTCATGGGCGCGGATTCTAGGCGCCGGGTCTGCGCGCCCAGTGGAGCGCTGCCTCCAGGCGCGGGCACCGGCGATGGCGGGCCGGCCTTCAGGCGCGCAGCGCGCCCGCGAGCGCAAAGCCGGCGATCGTCGCCGCCAGCGACCCCAGCACATGGGCCGCGATGCCGGCCACGGCCCACACCGCCTGCCCGTCGCGCAGGCGCTGGACGATCTCGGCCGAGAAGGTCGAGAAGGTCGTCAGCCCGCCCAGCACGCCGGCGATCACGAAGCTGGCCCGCGGCTCGCCCGCCGCCACGCCGGCGAGCAGCGACGGCGCCACCAGGCCGATGACGAAGCAGCCGGCCAGGTTGGCCAGCAGCGTGCCCGGCGGCAGGCGCGGGAACAGGTGGTTCAGCGCCACGCCCAGACCCCAGCGCAGCAGCGCGCCGAGTGCGGCGCCGGTCGCGACGGCCAGGGCGGCGAGCAGCATGGTGGCGGCATTGTGCGGTCCCTGGCGCGGCGGACCGGCCGCCGCGCGGGTCGGGTCAGCAGGGGGTCAGGTCCAGCCGCCGGCTCTCGACGAAGACCGGCTGCTCCTCGTCGCCATGCGCCGCGACGGCGCGCGCGCGGCCCTGGCGCTTGGCCTCGTACAGCGCCTGGTCGGCGCGCCGCAGCGCCGCCTCCACGCTCTCGCCGGCGGCCACCTGCACGAGGCCGAAGCTCAGCGACAGCGTGGGCAGCTGCTGCGCACAGGCGCGGCGCGCGACCGCGGCGGCGATGCGGCCGGCCGCCGCGATCGCATCGGCGGTGGCCAGCCGGCGCAGCAGCAGCGTGAACTCGTCGCCGCCGTGGCGGCCGACGATGTCCTGCGCGCGCAGCTCCTCCAGCACCGCGGCGGCGACGACGCGCAGCGTGCGGTCGCCGGCGGCATGGCCCAGGTGGTCGTTGATCAGCTTGAAGTGGTCGATGTCGAACATCAGCAGCACCGCGCTGCCCGGCGGGTCGTGGCGCAGGGCCTGGCTGGCGAGTTCGTCGAAGTGGCGCCGGTTCGGCACCTCGGTCAGCGTGTCCAGGTTGGCCAGCGCGCGCAGGCGGCGGCGCGAGTCGCGCAGCTGGCGTTCGGTGCGTTCGCAGACCAGCGTGATCGCGACGATCGCGAAGACCAGGTTGCCCAGCGCCGCGGTGGCGGCCGCCGGCAGCGGCGGCGCGGCGAACGAGCCGGCGACCAGCGACGCGATGCCGGGCGCGAAGGCCACCAGCGCCATCGTCGCCCCCAGGCCCAGCACCGGCGTGGCGTCGCGCCCGCCGGGGCCCAGGAAGAGCAGCAGCGCGGCATACAGGTGACAGGCCAGCGCCGCGCCGGCGACGAGCGCGGCGCCTGCCGCACCACCCCAGGCCACGCCCAGCAGCGCGATGCCCGTGGCCGCCGCCAGCACGGCGGCATCGCGGTGTTCGCTGCCGGGCAGCACCTGGCGGGGCTGGAAGCGGCGCAGGCCGACCAGTGCCAGCACCGGCCAGGCCAGCAGCAGCGCCGGCGCCAGGCGGTCCAGCGGCGGCAGCGCGGCCGCCGCGGCGCCGGCCGCGCTGAGCCACGGCGCCGCGATCCACCAGCCCCAGCCCGGCGGGCGCGTGCGCCGCAGCCCGAAGGCCGTCAGTGCGGTCGCGACGACCAGCAGCACGGCGGCGGCGAAGGCGGGCAGCGGCATGACCGTCGACATGGCCGGACCCATTCTGGCGAGCCCGCGCCGCCGGTCCAGCCCGGGCGGCCCCGGCATTGCAACCGGATGTGGCGGCCGGTCGGGGCGACTTCGTTACCATGCCGCCCCGGTCCTGCCGGCGCCTGCCGCGCGCCGCAGGTCGCAACAGGCCGGTGCTGGAGGGGCGCGCGATGGCGATGGACGTGGTGGACTACCGGATCCACGGCGAGGACATGCAGTTCGTCGAGGTCGAGCTCGACCCCGGCGAGGCCACGGTCGGCGAGGCCGGCTGCCTGTTCTACATGGAGGACGGTGTCGACATGGACACCGTCTTCGGCGACGGCCGCGGCGCGCGCGCCGGACTGCTGGACCGGCTGCTCGGCGCCGGGCGGCGACTGATCACCGGCGAGTCGCTGTTCATCACCGTCTATACGAATACGGCCGCGGCCAGGCGGCGGGTCGCGTTCGCCGCGCCCTACCCGGGCAAGATCCTCGCGATGGACCTCAGCCGCCTGGGCGGGCAGCTGATCTGCCAGCGCGACGCCTTCCTGTGCGCGGCGCGCGGCGTGGCCATCGGCGTGGCCTTCCAGCGCCGGCTCGGCGTGGGCTTCTTCGGCGGCGAGGGCTTCATCATGCAGAAGCTCGAGGGCGACGGCCTGGCCTTCGTGCACGCCGGCGGCACCGTGCAGCAGCGCGAACTGGCTGCCGGGCAGACGCTGCTCGTGGACACCGGCTGCGTGGTCGGCTACACGGCCGGCGTCGACTTCGACATCCAGTTCGTCGGCAAGGTGCGCACCGCGCTGTTCGGCGGCGAGGGGCTGTTCCTGGCCCGCCTGTCCGGGCCGGGCACGGTGTGGCTGCAGAGCCTGCCGTTCTCGCGCCTGGCCTCGCGCGTCTTCGCCGCGGCGCCGCAGACGCCCGGCGGCCAGCGCGAGGAGCATGGCCTGGGCACCCTGGTCGGCCTGCTGGGCGGCGACCGGCGGTGAGGGCAGCGCCGGCTGCAGGTGACGCCAGGTGATGGGGCTTACCTCCGGACACGGCTGCCGCGCCGCCGGGACTCTTCCATGCCGCCGCGCGGCCGCGGCGGGCGGGCCCGGCACGGCGCGGCCCCGGGGGCGTCCGTGAAGGACCTGCTCGACGCCTTCTGGCGCGCCTGCGCGACCTGCGTGCACCCGCGCGTGCTGCTGTGGTCGCTGCTGCCGCTGGTGCTGGCCGGCGGCGCCGCCGGCCTGCTGGGCTGGGCCTACTGGGAGGCGGCGGTGGACGGCGTGCGCTCAGGGCTCGAGCACTGGGCGCTGACGGCGCGGCTGCTGCCCTGGCTGGACGAGATGGGCGCCAACCACCTGCGCGTGCTGCTGGCGCCGTTGATCGTCGTCGCGCTGGCGGTGCCGCTGGTCGTCGTCGTCACGCTGCTGCTGGTGGCGGTGCTGGTGACGCCGGCGGTGTCGCGCCTGGTCGTCGCGCAGCGCTTCCCGGGCATCGAGGCGCGGCGCGGCGCCTCGTGGTGGCAGGTGCTGGCCTGGACCCTGGCCTGCGCGCTGGCCGCCATGGTGGCGCTCGCGCTGAGCGTGCCGCTGTGGCTGGTGCCGCCCATGGTGCTGATCGTGCCGCCGCTGATCTGGGGCTGGCTGTCGGCCCATGTGCTGGCCTTCGATGCGCTGGCCCACCATGCGGCGCCGAACGAGCGCCGCTTCGTGCTGCGCGCGCGGCGCTGGCCGCTGTGGGCGATGGGCGTGGTCTGCGGCTACCTGGGGGCGTTGCCGGCGCTGCTGTGGGCGCTGTCGCCGGCGATGCTGATCTTCGCGCCGCTGCTGGTGGCGGCCTCGGTGTGGCTGCACACGCTGGTCTTCGCGTTCGCGGCCTGCTGGTTCGCGCACTTCGCGCTCGCCGAACTGGACCGGCTGCGCCGCGCCGAGGCGCGCGCCGCGGCCGGCGAACCGACCTCGATGCTGGAGACCGTGCTGTGAATATCGGACTGATCATCGTCGGCGACGAGATCCTCTCGGGCAAGCGGGCCGACAAGCACATGCCCCGCCTGATCGAGCTGCTGGGCGCGCGCGGGCTGCAGCTGGCCTGGGCGCGCTACCTGGGCGACGACCGCGGGCGCATCACCGCGGCGCTGCGCGAGGCCTTCGCCGGCGGCGACCTGGTCTTCAGCTGCGGCGGCATCGGCGCCACGCCCGACGACCACACGCGGCAGGCCGCCGCCGCCGCGCTGGGCGTGCCGCTGGAGCTGCACCCGCAGGCGCGCGAGCTGATCCTGGAGCGCATGCGCGACGTCGCCGCCGAGCAGGGCCAGCCCTTCGAGCCCGAGCGGCCGGACAACGTGCACCGCCTCAACATGGGCGTCTTCCCGCAGGGCGCGCGGCTGATCCCGAACCCGTACAACAAGATCCCCGGCTTCTCGGTCGGCGACGTGCACTTCGTGCCCGGCTTCCCGGTCATGGCCTGGCCGATGATGGAATGGGTGCTGGACACGCTGTATGCGCCGCTGCACGGCGCGGCGCGCAGCGTCGAGCGTTCGGTCATCGTCTACGGCGCGATGGAGGCCGCGCTGACGCCGCTGATGGAGGCCATCGAGGCGCGCTTCCCCGGCGTCAAGGTCTTCAGCCTGCCGAGCGTGGACCACCCGCAGCATGGCCGCCACATCGAGCTCGGCGTCAAGGCGGCGACCGACCCGGCGGCGGCCTATGCGGAACTGCTGGCCGGCCTGCAGCAGGCGGGTGTCCGCCTCGGCCCCGAAATGGTGCGATGATGCGGCGCGGAGCGCCTGTTCTTGGTGCGTCCGAATGCACCGGGAACGCTCACGCACCCATCGGGCCGCACCGCAGCAGCACGAAGCCGGCGGGCATGGAACCTGCTAACCCTGATTGCGCCATGTTGGGGCCAGCGTTGCACCACGGGCCCGCGTCACGAATACCCACCCACGAGTCCCGCTAGGAGAGATCTGAATGTCCAAGACCGTCGCCGACGTGATGAAGATGGTGAAGGAGAACGAAGTCAAGTTCGTCGACTTCCGCTTCACCGACACCCGCGGCAAGGAGCAGCACGTCAGCGTCCCGGTGTCCGCGTTCGACGAGGACAAGTTCACCGCCGGCCACGCCTTCGACGGTTCGTCGATCGCCGGCTGGAAGGGCATCGAGGCCAGCGACATGCTGCTGATGCCCGACCCGAACACCGCCAACATCGACCCCTTCTTCGAGGAGCCGACGCTGATCCTGACCTGCGACGTGCTCGAGCCGGGCGACGGCAAGCCCTACGAGCGCGACCCGCGCAGCCTGGCGCGCCGCGCCGAGGCCTACCTCAAGAGCAGCGGCATCGGCGACGCCGCCTACTTCGGACCGGAGCCCGAGTTCTTCATCTTCGACCAGGTGCACTGGCATGTCGGCATGGACGGCAGCCACGTCAAGATCACCTCGGAAGAGGCGCCCTGGAGCACCGGCCGCGAGTTCGAGGGCGGCAACATGGGCCACCGCCCGGCCGTCAAGGGCGGCTACTTCCCGGTGCCGCCGGTCGACAGCTTCCAGGACATGCGCTCGGAGATGTGCCTGCTGCTCGAGCAGCTGGGCATCCCGGTCGAGGTGCACCACCACGAGGTCGCCGCGCCGGGCCAGAACGAGCTGGGCACCAAGTTCAGCACGCTGGTGCAGCGCGCCGACTGGCTGCAGCTGCAGAAGTACGTCGTGCACAACGTCGCCCACGCCTACGGCAAGACGGCGACCTTCATGCCCAAGCCGGTGGTCGGCGACAACGGCAGCGGCATGCACGTGCACCAGAGCGTGTGGAAGAACGGCGTCAACCTGTTCGCCGGCGACGGCTACGGCGGCCTGTCGGAGTTCGCGCTGTACTACATCGGCGGCATCATCAAGCACGCCCGTGCGCTGAACGCCATCACCAACCCCGGCACCAACAGCTACAAGCGCCTGGTGCCCGGCTTCGAGGCGCCGGTCAAGCTCGCCTACAGCGCGCGCAACCGCTCGGCGTCGATCCGCATCCCGTACGTGGCCAACCCCAAGGGCCGGCGCATCGAGGCGCGCTTCCCGGACCCCCTGTGCAACCCCTACCTGGGCTTCAGCGCGATGCTGATGGCGGGCCTGGACGGCGTGGAGAACAAGATCCACCCCGGCGAGGCGGCGACCAAGGACCTGTACCACCTGCCGCCGGAAGAGGACGCGAAGATCCCCACCGTCTGCCACAGCCTGGACCAGGCGCTGGAGTACCTGGACAAGGACCGCGCCTTCCTGACCAAGGGTGGCGTCTTCACCGACGGCTACATCGACGCCTACATCGAGCTCAAGATGCAGGAGGTCACGCGCTTCCGCATGACCACGCACCCGGTCGAGTTCGACATGTACTACTCGCTGTGATCGCCGGCCTGCGGGCCGCGGTGCGCAAGAACGGGCCCTGCGGGGCCCGTTCTTCATCCTGCTGGCCGGACAAAGCGCCCTGCGGGGCCGGTCTTTTCCGGCCTTGCAGGGCTTTGCCCCGGAGCGGTGCACTGGGCGACAATGCGTGCATGGCTCGATTCACCAGGCGCGCGGCGCCCGCTGTCGCGATGGCCGCGCTGGCCACCTTGCTGACCGTCGGCGCGGGCGTGCCCGCGACCGCGCAGGACACCAAGCCCGTCTACCGCTGCCCCGGCCCGCCGGTGCTCTACACCGACGCGCTGAGCGCCGAGGAGGCGCGCAGCCGCGGCTGCCGCGTACTCGAGGGCGCCGCGGTGACCATCGTGCAGGGCCAGCGCGCGCGGCCGGCGGCCTCGGCCCCCGCCGCCGGTGCGGCGCCGACGCCGGCCGCGGCGCGGCCGCCGGAGGCGCGCATCGACCCGGCGGCGCAGCGCGCGCGCGACAACGACGCACGCCGCATCCTCGGCGACGAGCTGCGCCGCGAGGAGGAGCGCCTGGCCGAGATGCGGCGCGAGTTCAACAACGGCGAACCCGAGCGCCGCGGCGACGAGCGCAACTACCAGCGCTACCTGGACCGCGTGGCCGAGATGCGCGCGGCGATCCAGCGCAAGGAAGCCGACGTCGCGGCGCTGCGCCGCGAACTGGCCAAGCTGCCGCCGTGACCGTGCCGGTCGAGGCCCCGGTCGCGGGCGCCGGCGAGGTGCCGGCCGGCTTCGACGCCTTCGACCAGCTGGCCACGATGGTCGCGCTGGCCGACCCCGACGGGCACTGCCTGTACGCCAACTCGGCGCTGGAGAATACGCTGGGCGTCTCGCGCCGCACGCTGCAGCGCGGCAGCGTGCTCGACTGGCTGGGCGAGGCGGCGCAGTTCGCCGACACGCTGCGGCTGGTGGCGCGCAACGAGATCGCGACCAGCCGCTTCGACGCGACGATGAAGCGCGCCGGCGGCAGCGAGCTGCCGGTGCACGTGATCGTCAGCCAGACCGACTGGCCCCAGCGCGTTCTGGTCGAGCTGATCGAGATCGAGCAGCAGACCCGGCTGGACCGCGAGGAGCGCACGCTGGGCCTGGCGCAGGCCAACAAGGAACTGGTGCGCAACCTGGCGCACGAGATCAAGAACCCGCTCGGCGGCATCCGCGGCGCGGCGCAGCTGCTGGCGATGGAATTGCCCGGCAAGGAACTCGCCGAGTACACCAACGTCATCATCCACGAGGCCGACCGCCTGCAGGCGCTGGTGGACCGGCTGCTGGCGCCGCACCGGCGGCCGCATGTCGTCAGCGACGTCAACATCCACGAGGTTTGCGAGCGCGTGCGCTCGCTGGTGCTGGCGGAGTTTCCGCGCGGCCTGACGGTGGTGCGCGACTACGACACCAGCATCCCGGAGTTCCGCGGCGACCGCGAGCAGCTGATCCAGGCCGTGCTGAACGTCGTGCACAACGCGACGCAGGCGCTGTCGGGCGGGCGCGCCGACGGCGGTTCGCCGTACGCCGGCCGCATCGCGCGCGGCGACGCGATGATCCTGCTGCGCACGCGCATCGTGCGCCAGGCCACCTTCGGCCGCCAGCGCTTCCGGCTGGCACTGGAATTGCATATCGAGGACAACGGGCCCGGCGTGCCCGAGGACCTCCGTGACCGCATCTTCCACCCGCTGGTATCGGGGCGCGAAGGCGGCTCCGGCCTCGGCCTCACGCTGGCCCAGACCTTCGTGCAACAACACCAGGGGACCATCGAATGCGACAGCGTGCCGGGACGCACGGTCTTCAGGATCCTGATCCCTCTGCCCTGACGCCTGCCGCGACGAAGGGCGGACGCCAGCCATGAAGCCCATCTGGGTCGTCGACGACGACCAATCCATCCGATTCGTGCTCGAGAAGGCGCTGGCCCGCGAGCAGTTCGCGGTGCGCTCCTTCGCCAGCCCGCGCGAGGTGCTCAAGGCGATGGAGGACGACTCGCCGCAGGTGCTGGTCAGCGACATCCGCATGCCCGGCGGCAGCGGCATCGAACTGCTGGCCGAGGTCAAGCAGCGCCACCCGGGGCTGCCGGTCATCATCATGACCGCCTACAGCGACCTCGACAGCGCGGTCAGCGCCTTCCAGGGCGGGGCCTTCGAATACCTGCCCAAGCCCTTCGACGTGCCCAAGGCGGTGGAGCTGATCCGCCGCGCCGTCGACGAGAGCCTGCGCGAGGAAGTGGCCGAGGCCGGCGCGACGCAGGCCCCCGAGATGCTGGGCCAGGCGCCGGCGATGCAGGACGTCTTCCGCGCCATCGGCCGGCTGAGCCAGAGCAACGTCACGGTGCTGATCACCGGCGAGAGCGGCACCGGCAAGGAACTCGTCGCGCGGGCGCTGCACAAGCACAGCCCGCGCAGCGCCGGGCCCTTCGTCGCGATCAATACCGCGGCGATCCCCAAGGACCTGCTGGAGAGCGAGCTCTTCGGCCACGAGCGCGGCGCCTTCACCGGCGCGCAGGCCACGCGCCGCGGGCGCTTCGAGCAGGCCGACGGCGGCACGCTGTTCCTGGACGAGATCGGCGACATGCCGTTCGACCTGCAGACGCGGCTGCTGCGCGTGCTCTCGGACGGCCAGTTCTACCGCGTCGGCGGCCACCAGCCGCTGAAGGCCAACGTGCGCGTGATAGCGGCCACGCACCAGAACCTGGAGGAGCGCGTGCGCCAGGGCGCGTTCCGCGAGGACCTGTTCCACCGCCTGAACGTGATCCGGCTGCGCCTGCCGCCGCTGCGCGAGCGGCGCGAGGACATCCCTATGCTGACGCGCCTGTTCCTGGCCAAGAGCGCCAAGGAACTGGGCGTCGAGGCCAAGCGCATCACCGACGCCGCGCTGGCGCGGCTGGCGGCCTTCGACTTTCCGGGCAACGTGCGCCAGCTCGAGAACCTGTGCCACTGGCTCACCGTGATGGCGCCGGCGCAGGTCATCGAGCCCAAGGACCTGCCGCCGGAACTGCTGGCCGCGGTGCCGACCGCGGGCGCGGACGGTGTCGCGGCCGCTTCGGCGCCTGCCGCGCCGGCCGCGCCTGCCGCGACCGCAGCCGCAACGCTGCCCGCCGGCATGCCGGCGCCGGCCGCCACGATCCCCGGCTGGCTGACCGACCTCGAGCGCGACGTGCGCCAGCGCCTGGTGGCCGGCGAACCCGAGGTCTGGGACGCGCTGTCCAAGCTGTTCGAGGCACGGCTGATCCACACCGCGCTGGAGGTCACGCGCGGGCGCCGCATCGAGGCGGCGCAGCGGCTGGGCATAGGCCGCAACACGATCACGCGCAAGATCCAGGAACTGAAGCTGGAGTGAGGCGGCGCCGGGCGCGGTGCATCGCGTGTCGGGTGTCGAGCGCCGCGCCGCTCTTGGCGCAGACCTGCGCCGCGCCCGTCAGTCGGCGAGCTGCACGATCACCGGCGCGTGGTCGCTGGGCCGCTCGTTGCGCCGCGGCTGCTTGTCGATGGTGCAGGCCGTGACACGCGGCGCCAGCGCCGGGCTGACCAGGATGTGGTCGATGCGCAGGCCCTGGTTCTTGCGGAAGGCGAGGTTGCGGTAGTCCCACCAGGACCAGCTCTTGGGCGGCTGCTCGAAGAGCCGGAAGGCGTCGACCAGGCCCAGCGCGAGCAGGCGCTGGAACTGCGCGCGTTCCTCGGGCGTGCAGTGGATCTGGCCGGCCCAGGCCACCGGGTCGTGCACGTCGCGGTCCTCCGGGGCGACGTTGAAGTCGCCCATCAGCACGAGCCGCGGGTGGCGCGCCAGCTCGCCCTGCACCCAGTCGTGCAGCGCGTCCTGCCAGCGCATCTTGTAGGCGAACTTCTCGCTGTCCGGCTCCTGTCCATTCGGGAAATAGGCGCCGATCACGCGCAGCGCGGCGTCGCCCGCGCCCACGGTGCCGGCGATCACGCGCGCCTGCCCATCGTCGAAGCCGGGGATGTTGCGCACCACGTCCGTCGCCTCGCCAAGGCCTTCGCGCACCAGCAGCGCGACGCCGTTGTAGGTCTTCTGCCCGAACCAGGCCGCGCGCCAGCCGGCGGCGGCCAGTTCCGCGTGCGGAAACTTGTCGTCGGTGAGCTTGGTCTCCTGCAGCACGAGGGCGTCCACCGGCGCCTCGGGGGGCTGACCGGCCAGCCAGTCCAGCAGCTGCGGCAGGCGCACCGCGAGGGAGTTGACGTTCCAGGTGGCGAGCTTCATCGGTCGGGCTTCAGCGCCGGCGGCGGTAGGTGACGAAGGCGAACGGTACACCGTCGTCGCCGACATGTGCCTCGCGCGCGACCTCGTCGAAGTCGGCGCGGTCCCAGGCCGGGAAGTGGCGGTCGCCTTCCAGGCGCGCGCCGATCTCGGTCAGCACCAACTCGTCGGCGCGCGGCAGCGCCTGCGCATAGAGCTCGCTGCCGCCGATCACGAAGACCTGCGGCGCGTCGGCCACCCGCGCCAGCGCGTCGTCCAGGCTGGCGACGGCCTCGGCGCCCGGTGCGTCGTAGCCGGCCTGCCGCGTGACGACCAGGTTGCGCCGGCCCGGCAGCGGCCGGAAGCGCGCCGGCAGCGATTCCCAGGTGCGCCGGCCCATGATCACCGGGCAGCCGGCGGTGCTGCGCCGGAAATGCGCGGCGTCGGCCGGGTGGCGCCACAGCAGCTCGTTGTCGCGGCCGATCGCGCCGCCCTCGGCCACCGCGGCGATCAGCGCGAGCTTCACACCGCCACCGGGGCCTTGATGCCGGGGTGCGGGTCGTAGCCCTGGATCTCGAAGTCGGCGAATTCGTAGTCGAAGACCGACGGCGGCCGGCGCTTGAGCACCAGCGTCGGGTACGGGCGCGCCTCGCGCGCGAGCTGCGTCTTCACCTGCTCGACGTGGTTGTCGTAGATGTGGCAGTCGCCGCCGGTCCAGATGAAGTCGCCGACCTCCAGGTCGCACTGCTGCGCCAGCAGGTGCGTCAGCAGCGCATAGCTCGCGATGTTGAACGGCACGCCGAGGAAGATGTCGGCGCTGCGCTGGTAGAGCTGGCAGCTGAGCCTTCCCTCGGCCACGTAGAACTGAAAGAAGGCGTGGCAGGGCGCGAGCGCCATCTTCGGCAGGTCCGCGACGTTCCAGGCGCTGACGATGATGCGCCGGCTGTCGGGGTCGGTCTTCAGCTGCTGCACGACACGCGCGACCTGGTCGATGTGGCCGCCGTCCGGCGCCGGCCAGCTGCGCCACTGCACGCCGTAGACCGGGCCCAGGTCGCCGTCCGCGCGCGCCCATTCGTCCCAGATCGTCACGCCCTGCTGCTGCAGCCAGCGCACGTTGCTGTCGCCGCGCAGGAACCACAGCAGCTCGACCGCGATGCTCTTGAAATGCACCTTCTTGGTCGTGATCAGCGGAAAGCCGGCGCGCAGGTCGAAGCGCATCTGGTGGCCGAAGACGCTGCGCGTGCCGGTGCCGGTGCGGTCGGACTTGGCCACGCCGTGCTCGAACACGTGGCGCATGAAGTCCTCGTAGGGGGTGGGAACGGTCGGGGTCGGGTTCAAGTCAATAGGCTCCGAACAGCGCATCCAGCGCTTCCTGGATCTCGGCACGCGACTGCTTCAGGTCGCCGACCCGCTTGCGCAGTTCCGACGTGGGCACGGCGCCAATGGCCGCGGTGTCCAGCACGACGGGCTCGCCGGCCACCTGCAGCAGCGGGTGCAGGTCGCGCGCGCGCGGACCGAAGGCGGCCTCGCGGCGCAGCGGGATCACGATGCGTGTCTCGATGTCGGCGATGTAATCGTTCTGCACGTCGACGAAGTAGGGCGTGTGGCGGCGCTCGCCGGTGTCCGGATTGGCGTAGACGTCCAGCCGGGCCATCAGCGGCCTTTCATGAAGCTGCGGTACTTGGCCAGCGGCAGGCCCTCGCGCGCGATGCGCGCGTTGTAGTGCGCGATCGCCTCGCGGTTTTCCTCGTTCCAGCGCTCCCAGTAGCGGCGGCGCACCTCTTCCGCCAGCAGCGCGTCGACCGTGGCCGACAGGTTCATGCCCAGCTCGCGCGCGCGGTCCAGCACCTTGGCGCTGAGGCTCAGGTTGACCGGACGCTTGGCGCCATCGTCGGAAGTGGCCATGGTCGCATCCCTACGTCGCATGCGCATGGATTATGCACATGGCGGGTCGCTGCCGGTCAGTCGACGGCCGTCGCCGCCGGCTGCAGGTCGAACTGCATCGCCGCCAGGCGCGCATACAGGCCCTCGCGCGCGACCAGCTCGTCGTGCGTGCCGCTGTCCACGATGCGCCCGCCGTCCATCACGACGATGCGGTCGGCCTTCAGCACGGTGGCCAGGCGGTGCGCGATGACCAGCGTCGTGCGGTCGGCCATCGCGGCCTCCAGCGCGCGCTGCACCATGCGTTCGCTCTCGGCGTCCAGCGCGCTGGTCGCCTCGTCCAGCAGCAGCAGCGGCGGGTTCTTCAGCATCGCGCGCGCGATCGCGATGCGCTGGCGCTGCCCGCCCGACAGGCGCACGCCGCGTTCGCCCAGGTAGGTCTGGTAGCCCTCCGGCAGCGCCAGCAGGAAGTCGTGCGCGAAGGCGGCCTTGGCGGCCGCGACGACCTCGTCGTCGCTCGCGCCTGGGCGGCCGTAGCGGATGTTTTCCAGCGCGCTGGTCGAGAACACCGTGCTGTCCTGCGGCACGATCGCGATGCGCTCGCGCAGCGCGGCCAGCGCCGCGTCCTGCACCGGCACGCCGTCGACCAGCACGCGCCCGGCGTGCACGTCGTAGAAGCGCAGCAGCAGCTGGAACACCGTGCTCTTGCCGGCGCCGCTGGGGCCGACCAGTGCCACCGTCTCGCCGGGCCGCACGTCCAGCGAGAAGTCGGCCAGCGCCGGCTGGCGCGGCCGCGACGGATAGTGGAAGGTCACGCCTTCGAAGCGCACCGCCGATCCGCCGCGCACCGGCGGCAGCGGCTTCGGCTGCGGCGGGTCCTGCACCGGCGACTGCGCGTCCAGCAGCTCCATCAGCCGCTCGGTCGCGCCGGCGGCACGCAGCAGGTCGCCCCAGACCTCGGACAGCACCGCCACCGCGCCGACGAAGATGATCACGAAGACCACGGTCTGGCCCAGGTGACCGGCGCTGATCTGGCCGTTGATCACCGCCTGCGTGCCCTGGTACAGGCCCCACAGCAGGGCGCCGAAGGTGGCGGTGATCATGAACGCGACCAGCAGCGCGCGCACGCGCGAGCGCCGGCGCGCGGTGTCGAAGGCGGCCTCGGTGCTGCGATCGAAACGCTCGGCCTCGCGCGCTTCCTGCACGAAGCCCTGCACGACCGGGATCTCCGACAGCACCTCGGCGGCGATCGCGCTCGAATCGGCCACGCGGTCCTGGCTGGCGCGGCTGAGCTTGCGCACGCGGCGCCCGAAATAGATGCTCGGCAGCACCACCAGCACCAGGATGCCCAGCACCTGCGTCATCACCACCGGGTTGGTGACGATCAGCGCCAGCAGCGCGCCGATGCCCATCACCACGTTGCGCAGGCCCATGCTCAGCGACGAGCCGACGACGGTCTGCACCAGCGTCGTGTCGGTGGTCAGGCGGCTGAGTACCTCGCCGGTCTTGGTGCTCTCGAAGAATTCCGGGCTCTGGCGCAGCACATGCGCATAGACGGCGTTGCGCAGGTCGGCGGTGATGCGCTCGCCCAGCCAGCTGACCATATAGAAGCGCGCCGCCGAGAAGGCGCCCAGCGCGGCGGCGACGCCGAACAGCAGCACGAAATGCTCGCGCAGCGCCAGCAGCCGCTCGCCGGGGTCGGCGGCGACCAGGCCGCGGTCGATCAGCAGCTTCAGCGCCACCGGGAAAGCCAGCGTGCTGGCCGCGGCCAGCACCAGGAAGACGCCGGCCAGCGCGACGCGGCCTCGGTACGGGCGCACGAAGGGCAGCAGGCCGGACAGCGCGCGCGGCGTGGCGGCCGCGGCGCGGGCAGGGGGTTCGGGCATGGACAGCAGTCTATGCCGGGTCGTGACGAACCCCCGGGGTCGTGGGGGGAGGGTGACCGCCCGCGATGCGCCCCCTCTTCAGGTCGGCCCGGTTGTGGTCGAATAAGCGCTCGACGCCGCGCGCGATGACCGAACTGCCGCCCTCCCACCCGCCCACCGCTCCCGGGCCGCGCCTGCCGCTGGCCTGGGCGGCTGCGCTGTGGGCCGTCGGCACGGCGGTGCTGGCCGGCGGGCTGGGCTACGGGCTGGCTGCGCTGCTGGGCTGGTCGGCCGGTGCGGCGGCGACGACGGCCGCCGCGCTGGCCGTCGCGCTGGGCGCGCTGCCCGTGATGGCGCTGCTGCTGCGCGTGGCCGGGCATGGCACCGCGGTGGAGGCGGTGGCGCGGCTGATTCCCGGGGCCGGGCTGCCGCGCGCACTGTTCATGGACCTCGCCGAGCGCGAATGGGCGCGTGCCCGCCGCTACGGCAGCGGCGCCGCGCTGCTGCTGGTCGACGTCGACCGCTGGCACCGGCTGGTCGAGTCCCGCGGCGCCGACGCCGGCCATGCCGTGCTGTCCGAACTGCTGCGCCAGACCGCGCCGACGCTGCGCGTGGCCGACGTGCTGACACGCTTCGGCGACAGCCAGATGGCGGTCTTCCTGGCCCAGGCCGACGCGATGGGTGCGCTGGACGTGGCCGAGCGCATCCGCGACCGCACCGAGCAGATGGAGCTGCCCTTCCACCCCGAGCGGCTGCGGCTGACGGTCAGCGTCGGCGTCGCCGCGCTGCGCCCGGCCCACCTGAGCCTGCAGGCGGTGATCGACGATGCGCAGGAGGCCGTGCTGGCGGCACGCCAGGCCGGCGGCAACTGCGTGCGCGCCGCGCCGGTGGAGAGCCAGCGCGTGCGCGAGGCCGGCGCCGCACGCGACGAGCGGCGGGCGCCGCGGTCCTGAGGCCGCCGGTCCCTACAGTCGCAGCCGGCCGGCGTAGCCGGTCATCTCCAGGTAGCCCAGCCCGATGCGGCGCCCGCCGGCGTCGAGCAGCTCGCTCAGGCCTTCCCAGTAGATCGTGCCGCTGCCGCCTTGCGAGGCCATTTCCTGCGCGTCCAGCAGCGCGTTGACGGTGTAACGGCCGGCGGCGGTGTCCAGCGTCCACTGCACCGGGTAGTCGGCGTCCGTCGCCGGGCTGCGCCAGCGCCGGCCGGGCACGAAGCGCACCTCGTCGGGCGCGAAGCTGCGCGAGGCGGCGCCCGCGGCGCGGAAGCTGCCGCCGGCCCACAGCGCGCTGCCGTCGCGCCGGCGCAGCACGAAGGCGGTCAGCGCGCTGCCGTCGAACAGGTTGATGCCGCACCAGTCCCAGCCGACGGCGTCCCGGTGCAGGATCTCGTCGCTCCATTCGTGGTCCAGCCAGCCGCGGCCGGCCAGGCGCTGCGTGCGGCCGTCGCGCGTGACCGCCACCTCGGCGGCCAGCTGCGGCTCGCTGTAGTAGTGGCTGGCCTGGCGCTCCTCGGGCCCCTTGCGCGAGAAGCCGGCGTCGCCCTGCAGCAGCAGCGGCTGCGTGCGCGCCAGGTCCACCTCCAGCGTGAAGCCGGCGGCCGGCAGCGCGGACCGCCAGCGGTCGCCGTCGCGGCGCAGCGTCCAGCGCGCCAGGCGCAGGTCGGCGTCGTGCAGCGCGGCGCGGTCGCCGGCCGCCTGCGGGTCGCCGTTCCAGCGTGCGATGCGCTGGTCGTGCTGGTGGCGACCGGCCGCGAGATCGCTCACCGCGGCATGCGCGAAGAGCACCTGGCGCGCCGCGAAGCGGCTGGCCAGGCCCTCGGCGAGGAAGCTGCGGCTGCGGAAAAAGGTCAGCTGCCAGCCGAACGCGGGGGCCGACTCGCTGCCGGCCCAGCCGGTGGCATACCACCACTCGGTGCGCGCGCCCGGGTGCGCGCCATGGTCGCGCGGAAAGGCGAGGGCGCGGCCGCGGCGCACCGGGTCGTCGGCGGGCGTCGTGGTCTCGGGCCGGACCGCCTCGGCGGCGGCCGCCGGCCGGCCCGGCGCCGCCCCGGACGACGCATCCGACACCGCACCCGACGCTGCACCCGACGCTGCACCCGGCACCGCACTGGACG
Organism: Rubrivivax sp.; assembly: GCA_019635315.1. GTDB lineage: Bacteria > Pseudomonadota > Gammaproteobacteria > Burkholderiales > Burkholderiaceae_C > Rubrivivax. The sequence goes on along the minus strand of JAHBZT010000007.1, from coordinate 92,675 downwards.
CCATCGTCTGCGACGCGCTGGCCGGCGCGGCCGCCGGCAGCGCCAGCGCCGCGCCGCGCCGTGCCAGCTGCGCCAGCCAGCGCCTCCGGGCCGGGTTCACCAGTCCTCCTTGACCGACTGCACCGCGGCGCCGCCGCTGGCGCGGCGCGCGCTGAAGGCGGCCGTCAGCGTGCCGGCCGCCAGGACCGCGGCGCACAGCGCGGCCAGCCGGCCGGCCGGCAGCACCAGCTCCATCGTCCAGTGGAAGCTCTGCGGATTGACGACGAAGACCAGCACCATCGCCACCGCCAGCCCCAGCAGCAGCCCGACCACGGTGCCGGCGGCCACCCAGGCCGCACCTTCGCCGGCCACCACCGCGACGACCTGGCGCCGCGTCAGCCCCAGGTGGGCGAGCAGCCCGAATTCCTTGCGCCGCGCCAGCACCTGGGCCGACAGGCTGGCCGCGATGCCGACCAGCCCGATCACGATGGCCACTGCCTGCAGGTAGTAGGTGACGGCGAAGCTGCGGTCGAAGATGCGCAGCGAGATCTCGCGCAGCTCGCGGCTGGACGCGAATTCCAGCATCGCCGGGTCGGGCAGCAGCGCACGCAGCGCGGCCTGCACCGCGGCGAGGTCGGTGCCGGGCGCCAGCCACAGCGCGAGGTCGTTCAGGCGCTCGTCGCCGGTCAGGCGCCGGTAGTCGCCGTCGGCGATCGCGACGGTGCCGAACTGGCGCGCATAGTCGCGCCAGACGCCCAGCACGCGCGCCGTCGCACGCACCTCGCCCAGCGGCAGCTCGAAGCGGCTGCCCGGCGCGGCGCCGTACAGCGACACCATCGCCTCGCTGACCCAGACCGCGACCTCGCCGTCGCGCAGCGTGGACCGCGGCCGCGGCGCCTCGAGCAGCGGCAGCGCGGTGGCCGGATCGGCGATCTCGCGTGCGACCAGCACCACGTTCGGCCGCCCGGGTGCCAGCGGCAACGAACGTGTGCGCGACGCACTGACCCGCTGAACGCCGTCGACCCCGGCTGCCTGCGCGGCGAAGCCGGGCGGCAGCCAGGCCTGCTCGCCGGCGGCGCTGCTGCCGGCGCTGCGGGCGTAGAGGTCCGCCGGCAGCACGCTGTCCAGCCAGCGGCTGACGCCGTCGCGGAAGCTGGCGACCATCACCGTCAGCGCCACCGACAGCGCCAGGCTGGCCACGACGCCGGCCACCGCCGCCGTCGCGGTGCGGCGCGCGAAGCGCGCGCGTTGCACGGCCAGCAGGGCCAGCGCACCGCGTGGCGGCGGCCAGGCGTGCAGCAGCGCATGCACGACCGCCGGCACCAGGGCGACGCCGCCGAACAGAAGCGCGGCGACCGCGGCATAGGCGGCCAGCGGCAGCCCGGCGATCGGCGGTGCGAAGGCGGCGGCCGTGCCGGCGGCCAGCAACGCCAGCCCCGGCCAGGCCGGCGGCGCGCTGCCGTCGATGCTGCCCAGGCCCTTCAGCGCCTGCGCCGGCGCAATGGCCGCCGCCTGGCGCGCCGGCCACCAGCCGCCGACCAGCGCCGAGGCGGTGCCCAGCAGCGCGAAGCCGGCCAGGCCCGCAGCGTCCCACTGCAGTCGCGGCGTGATGCCGGGGAAATAGCCGCCGCCCAGGTCGCCGGCCAGCAGGCGCAGCGCACCGGCGGCCATGCCGGCGCCGAGCAGCAGGCCGAGCGCGCTGCCGGCGACGCCGATCAATGCGCACTCCTGCAGCACGAGCCGGCGCCGCTCGGCCGCCGTCATGCCCAGCACGCCGAGCAGCGCGAAGCCCGGCGTGCGCTGCGCCACCGACAGCGCGACCACAGAGAAGACCAGGAAGGCGCCGACGAACAGCGCCACCAGCGCCAGCACCGTGAGGTTGACGCGGTAGGCGCGCGAGAGCTGCGAGACACGCTGCGTGGCCTCGTCGGCCGCCACCGCGACGACGCCCGGCGGCAGCGCCAGCCGCTCCAGCAGCGGGCTGGTGTCGGTGCCCGGTGCCAGCCGCAGGTCGATGCGCGTCAGCCGCCCGAGCGCGCCGAAGTGCTGCTGCGCGCCGGCGAGGTCCAGCACGACCAGTGGCAGGCCGCCGGCGGCCACCGTGCCGGCGACCCGCAGCCGCTGCCAGGCCGGACCCGACTGCAGCGCGATCGTGCCGCCGTCGGCAAGGCCCAGCCGCGCGCGCGCGGCGGCATTCGGGAAGGCCGCGTCGGGGTCGAGGAAGGCGAGCCGGTCCTCGCCGTCGGCTGCGCGCGGCAGCAGCGCCGGCGCCAGCGCGGCGACGCGCAGCGCGTCGACGCCGATCACGCGCAGCGCGACGCGCCCGCCGCCGGGGGCCTGGGCGTAGGTGTCGAGCTCCAGCACCGGGCTCGCGTGCTCGACCGTCGGGTCCGCGGCGACGCGGTCGAATACCGCATCGTCGAAGCCGCCGCCGGCCGCCGCACGCAGCGCGAGGTCGGGCTCGCCGTTGGCGGCGCGCACCGCGGCCGAGAACTCGCTCAGCGCCGAGCGGTTGATCAGGTGCACCGACCAGGCCAGCGCCACGCCCAGCGCCACCGCCAGCAGCGCCACCGCGTGGCGCCACGGGTGGTGGCGCCATTCGCGGCGGATCAGCGGCCACAGCAGCGACAGGTTCACGGCAGCCTACGCGTCGTGGCGGTCGACCGGGCGCACGCCGGTGGGTGTCAGCCGCAGCACGCGGTCGGCGCGCGCCGCCGCGGCGGCCGAGTGCGTGACCAGCAGGCAGGCCGCGCCGGCCTCGTGGGCCTGCGCCTGCAGCACCGACAGCACCCGCTCGGCGGTGGCCGGGTCCAGGTTGCCGGTCGGCTCGTCGGCCAGGATCAGCCCCGGCCGGTGCACGACCGCGCGTGCGATCGCCACGCGCTGCAGCTGCCCGCCGCTGAGCTGCGCCGGCCAGCGCGCATCCAGGCCGGCCAAGCCGACGGCGTCCAGCACGGCCTGCACGCGCCGGTCGTCGGGCTGCCCGAGCAGGCGCAGCGGCAGGCCGACGTTCTCGGCCACCGTCAGGTGCGGCAGCACGTGGAAGGCCTGGAAGACGAAGCCCAGGTGCTCGCGCCGCAGCCGGGCGCCGTCGTCGTCGGACAGCGTGGCGACCTCGCGGCCGGCGACCACGATGCGCCCGGCATCGGGCCGGTCCAGGCCGGCGATGCAGTTGAGCAGCGTGGACTTGCCGACGCCCGACTCGCCGAGCAGCGCGACGAATTCGCCGCGCGCCAGCGTCAGCGACACGCCGGCAAAGACCGGGGTGGGGCCGTACTGCCTGGCGAGGCCTTCCACGTGCAGCATCACGCGGGTGATGATGCCGCACAGCGCCCGGCCCGCGCCGGGGGGCGTGATATCGTGAAACGCAGCCGGCCCGCCGCGCCGGAGAACCCCGTGCCGGCGCGACGCGCGGTGCCGGCACCCAACCGCCGAGGAGTCCCATGGCCTACGAGATCGACCTGAGCGGCCGCGTCGCCTTCGTCACCGGTGCGTCCAGCGGGCTGGGCGCGCAATTCGCCAAGACGCTGGCGCGTGCCGGCGCCGGCGTCGTGCTGGCGGCGCGCCGCGTTGAGCGGCTGAAGACGCTGCGTGCCGAGATCGAGGCCGCCGGCGGCGACGCGCATGTCGTCGGCCTGGACGTCACCGACCCCGCGAGCATCGCGGCCGCGGTGGCGCATGCGGAGACCGAGATGGGCGCCATCGACATCCTGGTCAACAACTCCGGCGTCAGCACGACGCAGAAGCTGGTCGACGTCAAGCCCGAGGACTACGACTACGTGATGGACACCAACACGCGCGGCGCCTTCTTCGTCGCGCAGGCGGTGGCGCGGCGCATGATCGCGCGCGCCAAGGGCGAGGCGCCGGGCACCTTCACCGGCGGGCGCATCGTCAACGTCGCGTCGATGGCCGGGCTGCGCGTGCTGGGGCAGATCGGCGTCTATGCGATGAGCAAGGCCGCCGTCGTGCACATGACGCGCGCGATGGCGCTGGAGTGGGGGCGCTTCGGCATCAACGTCAATGCGCTGTGCCCGGGCTACATCGACACCGAGATCAACCACCACCACTGGCAGACCGAGGCCGGGCAGAAGCTGGTGAACATGCTGCCGCGCAAGCGTGTCGGCAAGCCCGCGGACCTGGACGTGGTGCTGATGATGCTGTGTGCCAACGAGAGCCATTTCGTCAACGGCGCGGTCATCGCCGCCGACGACGGCTTCGGGGTCTGAAGCATGCGTCTGCCTGCTGCGCGACCCGATCTCAGGCCTGCGGTCCTCGCCGTACGGGTGTACGGCTCCGGTCCTCGACCTGACCTCGGGCCGCTCGCGACGGCATCCGCACGCTTCAGTTCAGTGCGATGAGGATCCTGACCCCGCTGGAGGCACGCGTGCTGGGCGTGCTGGTCGAGAAGCAGGCCACGGTGCCCGACACCTACCCGCTGAGCCTGAATGCGCTGGTCGCCGGCTGCAACCAGAAGACGGCGCGTGTGCCGGTGATCGAGGCGACCGAGGCCGAGGTGCTGACCGCTGTCGACGGGCTCAAGGCGCTGAGCCTGGTGTTCGAGGGCAGCGGCAGCCGCGTCGTCAAGTTCGAGCAGAACCTGGCCCGCGTGCTGAACGTGCCGGGTGCCGCGGCCGCGCTGCTGGCGGTGCTGATGCTGCGCGGCCCGCAGACGGCCGCCGAGCTGCGCCTGAACTGCGAGCGGCTGCACCGCTTCGCCGACATCTCGTCGGTCGAGGGCTTCCTGGACGAGCTGGCTGGCAAGACGCCTCCGCTGGCGGTGAAGCTGGCGCGCGCGCCGGGCGAGCGCGAGGCGCGCTGGGCGCACCTGTTGTGCGGGGAGCCGGCGCAGCCTGCGGCGCGCGCCGGTGGCGGCGACGCCACGATGGACAGCGTCGGCGCCGGCGAGCTGGCGGCGCTGAAGGCCGAGCAGACGCGGCTGGCCGCCGAACTCGAGGCGCTGAGGGCGCAGGTGGCGCGCATCACGCGCGAGCTGGGACTGGACTGAACGAGGAAGAACGAACGATGCGCTTCACGTTGCCCGAGCACAAGAAGCTGACCCACGAGATGACGATCCCCATCCGCTGGGGCGACATGGACGCGATGGGCCATGTCAACAACACGGTCTATTTCCGCTATTTCGAGATCGCGCGGCTGGACTGGATCTACCGCGTCGGCGCCGCGGCGTCGCCCGGCGCCGGGCAGGGCCCGGTGATCGTGAATGCCTTCTGCAACTTCCTGCGCCAGCTGGAGTTTCCGGGCGACGTGCTGGTGCGCCACTACGTGGCCAACCCCGGGCGCAGCAGCTTCGACACCTACCTGACGCTGGAGCGCACCGACGAGCCCGGCGTGGTCTATGCCGAAGGCGGCGCGAAGACGGTGTGGAGCGACTACGCGGCGAAGAAGTCGGCGCCGATGCCGGCGTGGTTCCGGGCGCTGCTGGAGTAAGCCGCTGGCCGGCATCGCCGGCATCGTCGGCGCAGCCGCGCGCTACACGCGCCGGTGCTTCGCGACCTTGTCCAGCAACTCGAGCAGCAGCGTGCGCTCGCCGGGCGTCAGGTGCTTGAGCATCTCGCGCTCGCAGTCCAGCGAGCGTTCGTACGACTGCTTGGCCAGCTTGGCGCCGGCGGGCGTCAGCTGCACGTGCTGCAGCCGCCGGTCGGCGTCGGAGCGCACACGCTGGATCCATCCCTTGCCCTCGAGGCGGTCGAGCAGGATCGTGATGTTCGGCGCCGACACCGCCAGCGTCTGCGAGAGCTGCTTCTGCGTGATGCCGGGGTTGGAGCGCACCAGCATCAGGATCGTGAACTCGACGTGACGCAGGGCCAGCGGTTCACCGATGTACTTGTAGAAGGCCGCCTTGGCCGGTACGTCGGCCTGCGCCATGTGGTAGCCGAGCAGGTGGCTCAGCGACGACTGGTCGACCGGTGCCGGCGTGCTGTCGCTGCTGCTGCGTGGGCTGGCCATCGGCGGGCAGTGTACCCGGCCGATGGCCCGCGACCGACGGGCCGCGATGGCCGGCGGCAGCCCGGCCGCCCGCGCGGCCGGGTCCGCTGCCGCCGTTGCGTCAGTCAACCGCGCACGCGTAGGACGAGGCCTCGGTGACCGGCAGACCGCTGCCCCGGTAGCGCGGGTAGGCCGGGTACGAACACATCGGCAGCGAGCGTGCCCCGGCCGTGACCACCGGTGCCTTCGGCGGCGCCACGCCTTGCTCGACCCAGTCGACGATCATCGACACGCGGTCGTGCCCGTTCGGGATCGGGAAGGTCGCATTCGGCTCGCCGGCGCCATTGACGCCGTAGCTGCTGCCGCCCAGGCCGTGGTTGGTCATCGGCAGCACCCACAGCCGCGCAAACTGGTCGACCGAGCCGCGGCCCATGGTGTCGAGCACCGACTGGTAGTAGTCCAGTTGCGCACCCGGCGAGGCCAGCGTGTCGTTGGTGCCGATCACCGAGATCAGCTTGCCGCCGCGCTGCTTGAACGGCCGCAGGTTCGGGTCCGTGGCATCCAGCCAGGCCGAGATCTCGACCCGCCGGTCGTTCAGCGGCCCGCCCTCGACATAGTCCAGCGAGTTGGCGCCCAGGTCCTGGAACAGGAAGCCGGTGACGCCGATGATGCCCAGGTGGCTGTAGATCGGCGCGTTGTCCGCCGCGCCTTCCTGGCCGCGGAAGCGGTTGGCCTGGATCAGCCCGCTGCCGCCGGGGTCGGTGCCCGGCAGCCACATGCCGAACTGGGGATTGTTGTGCGCCAGCGGCGTCGCGAACAGGTAGGGCGTGTGCGTGAACTGCAGCGTCTCGATCTGCCCGTCGGTCAGGCAGGCGCTGGCGGACGTGTCTGCCGGGTTGGGGTCGATGTTGTCGGGGCAGCGCTTGGCGGCCCAGGGCTGGCGGTTCGGCGCGCCCTGCTTGACGTCGAAGATCGCGCGGCAGGCCTGGTAGTTGTTGATCAGCCCATCGAGCAGGCCGTCCAGGCCGTCGCACTGGCGCATGACCTCGGTCGCGATCGCCGTGCGCTTGGCCTGGGTCACCCAGTTCGCGAGCGGCTTCTCCTGGATGCGCAGCAGCACCGGGCCCAGCATCAGCGACGAGAAGTTGACGATCTGCACCTGCACCGAGATGCCGTCGAAGGCCTCGGGATAGCGCTGGGCCATGGTCAGGCCCTCGCGTCCGCCCTGCGAACTGCCGAACCAGTAGCTGTGCGCCGGCGCCGCGCCGTAGGCGCGCTGCTGCAGCACGCGGGCGGCGTCGTAGGTCTTCTTCATCTGCATGTAGCCGAGGTTCCTGATCGCCTCCTCGTTCAGCCCCCAGGCGTTGCCGCCGATGAACTGGTGGCCCGAGTCGCTGCCCGCGGTGGCCATGCCGCGGTTGTTGTAGGCCGCGCCCGCCAGCCCGGGAATCGAGCCGTTCATGCCGCCGCCGCCCATCTGCGCATAGCGGTAGGCCCAGCGTGCGGGCAGCGTGGTGCCGAAGTTGATGTTCGGCGCGGTCGGGTCGATCGGCGCCATGCTGCCGTTGACGCGGCAGAAGGCCTGGTTGCTGGCGCTCGCGGCGGTCCAGGTCGTGCTCGTGAGCACGACGCCCGAGACCGGTTCGCCGATCAGCGCCGGGTCGATGTCGGTGCCGAGGCGCGCGGCGTTGCAGTCGGCGGCGGTGATCACGTGCACCTTGACCTGCGCGACCGCGGCGGCGTTCGCGCGTGGCCGCAACTGCAGCGTGTTCGAACCCGGCACCAGGCCGGTGACCGTGCCCGCGAGCGTGTTCGTGCCCGGCACGGCCTGCAGCGACGCGGTGACGTTCTGGCCGTTCAGCATGACCGCGATCTGTCGCGCCGTGGCATGCGACGGGGCGCGCACGGTCAGCGTCACGCCGTCCTCGGTGGCCGGCGGGAAGCTGAGGCTGTCGAAGCCGAAGGGGCTGTGCGCCTGTGCCGGCGCGGCCGGCAGCAGTGCCAGCGCGGCCGCCGCGAGCGCGGTGGTGCCTAGTACCTGAGGCAGCATGGTCGAAGTCTCCTGGCTGATGGTGGGCGTGGTCGCCGTCCCGCCGGGTCACTTCGGGTGGTGCTCTACGACGGCAGGCAACACTTAATTTAGATAACTAAATGGATGCCCACAACCTGGGGTTTACCTGCGACCGGCGCGGGCGGGCGGGCCCGCCGCGCGCGTGGCGCCGACGTCGTCGCAGCGGCTCCCGGCAGGGCGGCGCTGGCGAAGGCCGACCGGTCCGGAGGCCGTCGATGCTCCGGCTGGCATCGGCGCCGGGGGTGGCGCCGGGGCCCGGCCGCGTTCAGTCGATGATGGTGTAGGGCCCGCCGGCCTGCAGCGCGCGGTGGTAGGCCGGCCGCGCGTGGATGCGCTGCAGCCAGTCCATCAGCTTCGGGAAGGCGTCGTCGAGCCCGCCGCGCGCGGCGGCGGCCTCGAGCGGGAAGCTCATCTGGATGTCGGCGGCGCTGAAGGTCCTGCCGGCGAACCAGGGCCGCGTCGCCAGCTCGTCTTCCATGAAGCGGAACTGGCGCGCCAGGTTGGGCGCGATGTAGTTCTCGGTGACCTTCTCGGCCACGCCGCGCACCACGGGCTTGATGAAGAAGGGCACCTTGGCGCGGCGCACCTTGTCGAAGACCAGCTTCATCAGCAGCGGCGGCATCGCGCTGCCTTCGGCGAAGTGCAGCCAGTAGGTGAAGCGCCGCCGCTCGGGCGAGCCGGGCAGCGGGCGCAGCCGGCCCTCGCGGTCGTATTCGTCGAGCAGGTACTCGATGATCGCGCCGGACTCGGCCACCGTCACGTCGCCGTCGGTGATGACCGGGCTCTTGCCCAGCGGGTGCACCTTCGCCAGCTCGGGCGGCGCGTACATCGTCTTCGGGTCGCGCGCGTAGCGCTTCACGTCGTACGGCACGCCCAGTTCCTCGAGCAGCCACAGCACGCGCTGCGAGCGCGAATTCTCCAGGTGGTGCAGCGTGATCATGGCCCGATCATGCCGCAGAAGCGGTGCCGGGGCCGCCCACGCGTCAGCGCGCGCCGGCGAGCAGCCGCTTGACGAGGTCCGGCGTCGTCGCGGCGCCGGTCTTGCGCATCAGCCGCGCGCGGTAGACGTCCACCGTGCGCGGGCTGATGTCCAGCCGGCGGCCGATCAGCTTGCTCGTCAGGCCCTCGACGAGCAGCGCGGCGATCTCGCGCTCGCGCGGCGTCAGCCCGGGCTGCAGCGCGCGCTCGCCCGACAGGTCCTCGAAGGCCCAGATGCCGGCGGCGTGCGGTTCGGCCGCGTCCAGCGTGCGGCCGCTGACATGGCACCAGAACAGCTCGCCGGCGCGCGGGCCGGCCAGGCGCTTCATCACGCGCTCGTCGGCATAACGGCCCTGCGCGTCCAGCCGCGCCGCGATGCGCTGGCCGGTGCGCACGAACTCCGCGTGCGTGGGGTACAGGATCTCGAAGGACTGGCCGACGATCTGCTCGCGCGTGGCGCCGAAGATGGCCAGCAGTTCGCGGTTGCAGTCGATCATCTGGCGCCGGCGCGAGAGCACCAGGCCCACCGGCGCCCACTCGAAGGCGCTGCGGTAGTCCGGTGCGCCTTCGTCGGCGGCGCTCACAGCAGCGCGTAGGTGGTCGTCGCGTGCGCGGCCAGCTCGTCGTCGGCGTTGATGACCTGGACTTCGCCGAAGACCAGCGTGCGCCCCATGCGCAGCACGCGCGCGACGACGCGGGCCACGCCGCTGGTGCCGGCCACCGGGCGCAGGAAGCTGGTCTGCAGCTGCACCGTGGTCATCGGCTTGAAGCCGCCCAGCCGGGTCATCACGGCCAGCACCATCGCGGTGTCGCAGGCCGCCATCATGGTCTGGCCGCACAGCACGCCGCCCTCGTGCACGTGGCGCGAGGTCACCGGCAGCGCCAGCGTCACCTCGCCGGCGCGCGCCTCCAGCACGCGCAGGTCCAGTTCGCGCACCCAGGGCGCGAAGACATGACCCAGCGCCGCGGTGAGCATCTCGAGGTCGGCGAACGACGCGTTCGGGTCGGGCGATGTCACGGCGCTGCCTCCGGCTGCGGGGTCTGGGTTATGGTTTAAGCGATTCTACGTAACGGCTACTTAAGGGCTTAGGTAGTACGCTTCGCGCCGGTCCACGCTGCGCGCCGATGCCCGAGCGGCGCCCGCAGGCCACTCCACGGAGAACCTTCCCCATGAACAAGATCTACCCCAGCGCCGCCGCGGCCCTGGACGGGATCGTGCACGACGGGCAGCTGCTCGCCGTCGGCGGTTTCGGCCTGTGCGGCATCCCGGAAGCGCTGATCGACGCACTGCGCGACAGCGGTGCGAAGAACCTCACCGTGATCAGCAACAACGCCGGCGTCGACGGCTTCGGCCTGGGCAAGCTGCTCGAGACGCGGCAGATCAGGAAGATGATCAGCAGCTACGTCGGCGAGAACAAGGAGTTCGAGCGCCAGTTCCTGGCCGGCGAGCTGGAGCTGGAATTCACGCCGCAGGGCACGCTGGCCGAGAAGCTGCGCGCCGGCGGTGCCGGCATCCCGGCCTTCTTCACGCGCACCGGCGTCGGCACCGTGGTCGCCGAGGGCAAGGAGCTGCGCGACTTCGACGGCCACACCTACGTGATGGAACGCGCGCTGGTGCCCGACGTCAGCCTGGGCAAGGCCTGGAAGGCCGACCGGTCCGGCAACCTGATCTTCCGCCGCACCGCGCGCAACTTCAACCCGGCGGCCATCATGGCCGGGCGCATCAGCGTCGTCGAGGTCGAGGAGATCGTCGAGACCGGCAGCTTCGACCCCGACGCGGTGCACCTGCCCGGCATCTACGTGCACCGGCTGGTGCTCAATGCGACGCCGGAGAAGCGCATCGAGAAGCGCACGACGAAGCAGAACCCCAAGGGCTGACGGAGACATCGCGATGGCATGGACGCATGACGAGATGGCCGCGCGCGCGGCCAAGGAACTGCAGGACGGCTTCTACGTCAACCTGGGCATCGGCCTGCCGACGCTGGTGGCCAACTTCGTGCCGGCGGACATGGAGGTCTGGCTGCAGAGCGAGAACGGCATGCTGGGCATCGGCGCCTTCCCCGACGAGAGCGAGGTCGACGCCGACCTCATCAACGCCGGCAAGCAGACCGTGACCACGATCCCCGGCAGCAGCATCTTCGGCAGCCACGACAGCTTCGCGATGATCCGCGGCGGCAAGATCAATCTGTCCATCCTGGGCGCCATGCAGGTCAGCGAGAAGGGCGACCTCGCCAACTGGATGATCCCCGGCAAGATGGTCAAGGGCATGGGCGGCGCGATGGACCTGGTGGCCGGCGTGCGCAGCGTCGTCGTGCTGATGGAGCACGTGGCGAAGAAGAAGGACGGCGGCATCGACCTCAAGATCCTGCCGCAGTGCACGCTGCCGCTGACCGGCGTGGGCGTGGTCGACCGCATCATCACCGACCTCGCGGTGCTGGACGTCACGCCGCACGGGCTGAAGGTCGTCGAGATGGCGCCCGGCGTCACGCGCGAGGAACTGCAGAGCAAGACCGGCGTGCCGCTGCAGTGACGCGCCGGCGGGGCGCGGCGGACTGATGCGGTGACGACCCGGCGCGGGCTGCTGCTGCTGCTGCCGCTGCTGGCGGCGGCCGGCTGCGCCGGGCCGCCGACGCCTGCGCCGACGCCACCCGCGCCCGAAGCCGCCACCGGCTGGACCGACAAGCCGCTGGTCGTCGCGCGGCGCCAGATAGCCGCCGCCGCGCACCCGCTGGCCGCCGAGGCCGGGCTGCAGGTGCTGCGCGAAGGCGGCAGGGCGGTCGACGCCGCGGTCGCCGTGCAGATGGTCCTGAACGTCGTCGAGCCACAGTCCAGCGGGCTCGGCGGCGGCGCCTTCCTGATGCTGTGGGACGGCCGCGAGGTGCAGGCCTGGGATGGTCGCGAGACCGCACCGGCGGCCGCCGACGGGGCGATGTTCCTGCGCCCCGACGGCACGCCGGTGCCGTTTCAGGAGGCGGTCTTCGGTGGCCGCTCGGTCGGCACGCCCGGCGTGCTGCGCATGCTCGAGGCCGTGCACCGCGAGCACGGCCGGCTGCCGTGGGCGCGCCTGTTCGCGCCGGCCATCGCGCTGGCCGAGCAGGGCGTGCCGGTCGGCGAGCGGCTGCATCGGCAGCTCGCCGGCGACCCGCTGCTGCGCCGCGACGCCCGCGCCCGCGCCTTCTGGTACCGCGCCGACGGCACGCCGCACCCGGTGGGCCACCGCTTGCGCAACCCGGCGCTGGCCGCGGTGCTGCGCGCCGTCGCACAGCAGGGCAGCGCCGCGCTGCACGAAGGGCCGATCGCGCAGGCGATGGTCGCCGACGTGCGCGGCCACGCGGTGCCGGGCCGGCTGTCGCTGGCGGACCTGGCCGGCTACCGCGCGCTGCGCCGCGTGCCGCTGTGCACCGACTGGTCGCCGCACTGGCGCGTCTGCGGCTTCCCGCCGCCGTCGTCGGGGCACCTGGCCCTGATGCAGATGCTGGGCATCGTCGATGCGCTGCCTGGCGTGCCGGACGGCGCCGCGGCCGTGCACGCCGGCGTGCCCGGGCCGGACTGGCTGCACGCCTACACCGAGGCGGCACGGCTGGCCTACGCCGACCGCGCGCGCTACGTGGCCGACCCGGACTTCGTCGCGGCGCCCGGTGGCGACTGGAACCGCCTGCTCGAACCGGCCTACCTGGCGCGGCGTGCCGCGCTGGTCGGCCCGCGCAGCCTGGGCCGCGCCGAAGCCGGCGACCCGGTGGCGGCGCCGCGCGCGCAGGCCGACATGCCGGCGCAGCCCGAGGCGGGCACCAGCCACATCAGCATCGTCGACGCCGATGGCCGCGCGGTGGCGCTGACCAGCACCATCGAATCGCAGTTCGGTGCACGCCTGCTCAGCGACGGCGGCACCGGCCTGGCCGGCGGCTTCCTGCTCAACAACCAGCTGACCGACTTCGCGCTGGCACCCACCGACGCGCTGGGCCGCCCGGTGGCCAACCGCATCGAGCCCGGCAAGCGCCCGCGCTCGAGCATGAGCCCGACGCTGGTCTTCGACCGCCGCGACGGCTCGCTGACCATGAGCCTGGGTTCGCCCGGCGGCGCCGCGATCCCGCACTTCGTCGCCAAGCTGATGACGGGCACGCTGCGCTGGGGGCTGGACCCGCAGCAGGCCGCGGCGCTGCCGAACTTCGGCAGCTTCAACGGCCCGACGGTGCTGGAGCGCGCTCGCTTTCCCGCGGCCACGCTGGAGGCGCTGGAGGCACGCGGCCATGCGGTGCAGGAGACCGAGCTGACCAGCGGGCTGCAGGCGGTGCGACGCACGCCGCAGGGCTGGGCCGGCGCGGCCGACCCGCGGCGCGAGGGTGCCGTGCGTGGCGACTGATGCGGGTCCGGCGCCGGCCGATCGGGCATTCGATCCCACCACCGGTCGGACGATCGTCAGCATCACCTTTCGGGCTGAGCCTGTCGAAGCCCGCGTGGACCCAGAGCGTTTCGACCGGCTCGCGCGAACGCTTGCTCGTCGGCTGCGCCACGCGGCGCCGGTGCTGCTCGCGGCCCTGCTGGCCGGCTGCGCGGCGCCACCGGGGCTGCGCGACGACGGCGCGAGCGCGCCGCCCGTCTTCACCCGGCTCGAACTGGGGGGTGTCGCGCTGGACGCCGAATGGCACCTGCCGCGCGCCGAACCCGCGGCCTGGCTGCTGCTGCAGCATGGCTTCGCGCGGCGCTGCGCCAACCTGCGCGGCACCGCGGCCCGGCTGGCCGCCGACGCCGGCGTCGCGACGCTGTGCGTCAATGCGGACATGGCCGGCGGTGCGCCGGCGCTGGCCGCCGCACTGGCGGGCTGGCTGGCATCGCCCGACGCTCGCGCGCCGGACGGCCGCGCCGCGCCGGCGCCGCTGATCGTCGGCGGGCATTCGGCCGGCGGGCTCTTCGCCGCGCGCGTCGGCGCCGAGCTTGCGCACACGCAGCCGCAGCGCCTGGCCGGCGCGCTGCTGCTGGATCCGGTCGGCGGCCCGGCGCTCGCGCAGGCGCTGGCCGCCGTCTCGGCGCAGGGCCGGCGCCCGGTGCTGGCGGTCGTTGCGCCGCCGTCGCCGTGCAACGCAGGGCAGCTCGGTGCCGCCACGCTGCGCGGCGTGCAGGCGGCGGCACGCGCGGCCGGGCGCGACGGCTTCATCGGCGTCGAGCTGGCCGGCGGCACGCATCTCGACGCCGAGGGCGGGGACAGCGAGGCGCTGGCGGTGCGCGCCTGCCGCGAGGGCTGGCCGAAGCCGGAGAACGTGGCGGCGCTGCGTGCGCTGGCCGTGCACTGGGCCGCGGCGCTGGCGGCGGCGCCGGATCGGCCGCCGGGCGCTGCCTCCTCGGCCGCCGCCTTGTCGGCCACGGCCGCGTCCGCCGCGGCACGCTGGCGCGTCATCGAGTAACCGCCGGCACGGCCCGGGCCGCCCGGGCCTCCCGAGCCCTGGGTGACACGGACCGCTGCCCTGGCTCGAGCTCGGCCAGGAGCACGCGCTGGGCACGCGCTGGGCACGGCCGGCGGCAGCCTGCAGCGGATCTGCCGCGTCGCCGGCCGGCCGGCACCTGCATGCGCGCACCGGCTGCGAAGACGCCCTCGACGCGATCTCGACCTCGCGCTGGGACTGATGCCCGGTCCGGCGGCCGGCCCCGGGGCCCGCTGCAGGTGGATTGCAGGTTGCCGCCGCGGGTGGCCGCGCCTAGACTGCCCGGCCATTCACTGGCCCGCGACGCCCGCCACGGTGCCGGCGTCACGCGAAGACCATGAAGCTGCTCGGCCTGCCATGCTTGCTGCTGGCCTGTTGCGGCGCCGGCGTGGCGTCGCAGCCGCCGGCCGACCTGTTGACGGTTGCGGCCGGCGCGATCCCCTTGCGCATCAGCGCCGAACCGGCGGCCCGGGTCAGGATCGAAGGCGCGATCCAGGCCATCGACGGTGCCGCGGGCAGCTAAGTGCTGACGCCGCCGGTGCCGGCGGCCACGCGGGTCAGCCTGGTCTACGAACTGCCGTCGATGACGGTCTTCGAACAGCTGGCGGTGCCCGGGGTGCTGGAAACGCCCAGCCCGCGGCAGACCTTCGTGCGCGAGGTCGAGGTCTGGGGTTCGGCCGTCTCCGCCGAGGAAGGCTTCGTGAAGCTGGCGGCGACCACCTTGAGCGTGCACCGGCGTGCCGGCGAAGTCAGCGCGCTGCAGATGCTGCGCCGCGATCCGGTGCGCTGGGTGCGTCTGGTGCTGAGCCAGGGCCTGGACGTGCCCCAGCCCGCGGCGCCGGTGTGGCTGGAGTTCAGCGAGATCATCGGGCAGGGGCGCCAGGAGGCGGCGGCGCGGGCCGGTGGATTCGCCGGCAGCTGGAAGGGCCGCGGGCTGTCGCTGTCGCTGCGGCAGCAGGGCGCGGTGGTTGCAGGCTGCTACGACAACGGCGAGGGGCGCCTGCGGGGTACCGTGGAGGGCCGGCTGCTGCGCGCCACGGGCACCGCGGTGCGCAGTTCGGTGCCCAGCGCCTTCATCGCGAGCTTGCGCGACGACGGCCAGCTGTTCCTGATGCGCTCGACGAATGGCGCACCCTTTCGTGCCTTCGAAGGCAGCCCGGGGGGCGCGTTCGACAGCCGTTGCGCCGAACCCCAGGCGGTGACGCTGGGCTGCGGCTCGGTGATCCACGGCATCCGCTTCGACTTCGACTCGGCCGCCATCCGGCCCGAGTCCGAGCCGGTGCTGCAGGCCCTGTACGACGGCCTGGCGCAGGAACGCCACGCACGCATCGCCATCGAGGGCCACACGTCGAGCGAAGGTGACGCAGCCTACAACCAGGCGCTGTCGATGCGGCGAGCGCAGGCCGTGCTGGAAGACCTGGTGCGCCGTGGACTGTCCCGCGAACGGCTCGGCGCCGGTGGCGCCGGCGAGTCCAGGCCGGTGGCGCGCAACGACGACGAGACCGGCCGCTCGCTGAACCGCCGGGTGGAGATCCGCTGCGAGGCCTGAGCGCCGGCGCACGGCGAGGCCGATCCGCGCCGCGCCGACACGAATCGGGCCGAACGAGGCTCAGGAAGCACGTCGGGTGCCGGCCGCAGCGGTCCAAGGCATTGGCAAAGGCGCCGGTGCCGCCAGTGCCAAGCCCTCCGGACCGGCATGGACGGGCCGGCCGCGAGGCCCCGGGGCGGTTTGAAATTCCCATGCGCGTGCAGACGGCGATGGAGATTGCCAGCCTGCACCGCGCAGGGCCAGCGCCGGCCGTCCTTCGCTCATCGGGGCCTGCTCAGCGTCAGCATGCGACCGTCCGCCTGCTCCAGCACGAGCGTCTCCGCATCGATCAGCTCCCGCACACCCATGAACCAGTCGCAACGGGACGCGAAGGTTTCACCAGGGTCCCTGCCGTTGATGCGCGAAAACCGGGTGCCGATCGCGAGCGGATCGTCCTGACCGCTCTCGGTCGCTGCTCGTTCCCGGTACACCACGACCCAGGCCTTGCCGTCGTCCGACAGGCCGGGGATGAAGCCATGACGAAGGGGCGCGTCAATGACCCGGTTCGCGGATCCGCCGACCTCCCTCAGATAGAGGCTGTCTTCGCCGGGCACGATCGCGACGGCAAATGCCGACAGGACCTTGGTTCCGATCTTGGGCCTGCTGTCATCCGTGAAGGTGGCCCATACCTGCTGCGGACGTGCGCTGCCGATCTGCAACTCGACCTGCGCCAGCGCCGCGGAGATCTCCGCGGCGCCGAAGATGCCGGCGGATGCGGTGTCCCGAACCGCGAGGCGGCGGTCGATCGGGATCCCCAGTGTGTCCAGCATGGCGAAGGGAAGGGTCAATGACCCGTTGGACCCTGTATCGACCAGCATGTCGTCGACCGCGTGGCCGTTCACCGCGACCCTGATCCGGGGATGGAGCGCGAGGCCGTCGACGCGCATGTCGAGCCGGTGCCAGGCCTCCGGGCCTGCGACGGCAAGTGCGGTGTCGGGCAGCCTGTCCGGGGGCCCGATGTGAATGCGCCCGGCAGGGAAGTCGATCACCCAGGCCGCATGCCGCATCAGCGTGCCGCCGATGATGCCGTCGGGCGCCACGCAGGGCGTGAGCGCAGCGTCGCCCCACTGCAGGATGCCGACCGTCACGTTCCGCCAGCGCGTCCTGTCCGCACCGTCGCCGAGGGTCAGCTCAGGCAGCGACGCGATACCCATCTCGGCGGTCCTGCCGAAGGTGTCTCCGACCTCGTTCACGATGGCAGCCCGCAGGCCGAGTCCTGCAGCCCTGTCTGCGCTGACCCGGGTATCGAAGGCTGCACTGTCCAGGATCATCCGAAGGACCGCAGGCTTGCCGGAAGGGCTTCCCGAGCTCTGTTCCGGCGCCGTGGCATCGACGACGACCAGGCCTCGCTCCATCCGGAACGGCAATGTCGTGGCATGGCCAGGCTCGACGCTGGTCTGGGCAATCATCAGCCGGTGCCTCAGGTCGTCCAGGTTGATCGCCACGAACATCGCCACGCTGGCCAGCAAGACCAGTACCCACACCCACCAGGCTGTGCCGCGTCGTCGTGCAGGGTCGTTGGTCGTCACGCCGAGATCCCGTTGCAGGCAAGGAAAAGAACGCGCCATGCACAGGCCTGCCTGGCCATGGGCCGCAAGCCGGCCTGCTTCGAACCACACCGGACGGGTGCCTGTCGGCATCGGGCGCAAGCGGGCCTTGTTGTACCAGAGCAGTCCTGCCGCCCGGTGCCGGCTGTTCCGAGCGCGCTTCGCCTGCTGCGGCGTGCGGTCTGCTGCACGGCCGTTTTCCTGGCTGCATCGGATTGCCGGCGCGCATCGCCCGCCGTCAGCAAGGGGCGGACGGTCATCGGCGTCGCCAGGCACGCCGTGGCACAGCCGCGAGATGTTCCGCCTCGGCGACAGCGACGCACGGCTGCGGGCCCGGGCGGCTTGCCGCCGCCCCCCTAGCCTGGGCGGCTGCCACGCTTGCGCTCAGCGTGCCGGGCGCCTATGGTCTTCACGGCGACCGGGCCGCGCAGCGGCCAAGGTCCGGTCGGCCCACCCCGGTGAGGAGGCACGACGATGACGACCACGACGACGACCCTGTGCGGCATCGGCGCATGGATGCTGGCACTGGCCGGCAGCGGGGCGCAGGCCGCGCTCGAAGGGCGCGACGTCGACGGTCGGCCGGTCGCGGGGTCGGACCCGAGCGCCGTATTCCTCTACGACGCGGTCAAGGACCTGACATGGGCGCGCCTGGCCCAGGTCGACGCGCCGCTGAGCTGGCTCGACGCCCAGGCCTGGGTCGGCGGCCTGGTCATCGGCCGCTTCGCCGACTGGCGACTGCCGGCGACGATGCAGCCCGATCCTGGCTGCAACATGCAGTCCGACTTCGGCGCGTTCGGCATCGTCGGCACCGGCGCCAACTGCACCGGCAGCGAGATGGGCCACCTCTGGCATGTCTCGCTCGGCAACGAGTACCTGGGGCTGCACAGCTACGGCGACTTTCAGAACCTGGCGCCCAACAGCGGCTACTGGACGGCTACGCCCGCCGCCTGGGATCCCGACGGCACGGCCTACGCCTTCTTCACCGGCGACGTGGGCCAGACCTTCGGCAGCCAGCTGAGCGAGCTGTCCGTGCTGGCGGTGCGCGACGGCGACGTGCTCGCCATCCCCGAGCCGCAGGCCGCGGCGATGCTGCTCGCCGGCCTGGCGGTGCTGGCGCTGCGGCGCCGCGGCCGCCGTGTCGCCTGAGCGCCTTCGGTCGACGCCGGCCCGCAGCGCCCGCATCCCGTCCTCGACGAGCACCGGCACGCCGAGCGCGTTCGCCTCGTCGAGCGCGCTGCCCGCCGCGGCGCCCCGGCGACGACGCAGCTCGTCTTCTTCGACACCGGGCCCGCGACCCTGGCGCCTGCGGCCTCGAGCCGCGCCCTGGCCTCGTCGCGGCCCGGCGCGGGCAGCGTGCCGGTGAGTGCGGGGGTCCTGGCGCCGCGCAGGCCGGCGCTCAGGCCCGGGGGCCCAGCGCCGCCAGCGCGCGTGCCGCCTCGGTCACCAGCGCCGGGCCGCGGTAGATGAGTCCGGTATAGAGCTGCACCAGGTCGGCCCCGGCCTCCAGCTTGCTGCGTGCACTGTCGGCATCCATCACGCCGCCGACGCCGACGATGGGATAGGCCGGCCCCAGCGCCGCGCGCAGCAGGCGGATCACGCGGTTGCTCGCCTGCAGCACCGGCGTGCCGCTGAGCCCGCCGGTCTCGTCGGCCAGCGGCAGCCCGCGCACCGCGTCGCGCGCGATGGTGGTGTTGGTCGCGATGACGCCGTCGATGCGGTGGCGCACCAGCGTGGCCGCGATCACGCCGACCTGCGCCTCGTCGAGGTCGGGCGCGATCTTCACGAACATCGGCACCCGGCGCCCGGCCGCGGCGTCGAGCTCGTCCTGGCGCGCGCGCAGGGCCGAGAGCAGCGCATCCAGCGCCTCGTCGGACTGCAGCGCGCGCAGGTTGGCGGTATTGGGGCTGGAGATGTTGACCGTCACGTAGTCGGCATGCGGGTGCACGCCGGCCAGGCCCAGCAGGTAGTCGTCGGCGGCGCGCTCGATCGGCGTCGTCGCGTTCTTGCCGATATTCAGGCCGACGATGCCACCGCCGGCGCGGAAGCTGCGCGCGCGCTGCACGTTGGCGACGAAGGCCGCCAGGCCGTCGTTGTTGAAGCCCAGCCGGTTGATCAGCGCCTGGCGCTCGGGCAGGCGGAAGATGCGCGGCTTGGGGTTGCCGGGCTGGCCCTTGGGCGTCACGGTGCCGACCTCGATGAAGCCGAAGCCCATGGCGCCGAAGCCGTCGATGCAACGGCCGTTCTTGTCCAGCCCGGCGGCCAGGCCGACGCGGTTGGGGAAAGCCAGCCCGGCCAGCGTCAGCGGGTCGGCGACGCGCGGCTGCGCCCACAGGCATTGCGCCGGCGTGTTCTGCAGCCGCGCGATCGAGTTCAGCGTCAGGTCGTGCGCGGCTTCGGCGTCCAGGCCGAACAGGAAGGGGCGCGTCAGTGCATAGGGCATCAGCGACATGGGGTCGATTGTCGCCGGGCGCCGTCGCTGTCCGAGAATGGGCGTGTTCTCGAGGAGTCCCCCGATGCACCATGCCCTCGCGGCCGCCGCCCTCGTCCTGCTGCTCGCGGCGTGCGCCACCGACCCGACGGCGGGTCCGCCTGCGGCGGACCGCCGTGTCGCATTCCTGTGCAGCAACGGCGAGAACGTCGAGATGCGCTTCTTCCCGCAGCAGGGCGTGGGCGTGCTGGTGCGCGGCGGCCGCACGCAGGAACTGCAGCAGCAGCCGGCCGCGTCGGGCTTCCTGTATGTCGGCGGCGGGACCACGGTGCGCGGACAGGGCGACGAGCTGCGCATCGAGGCCGCGGCGCAGCCGCCGCTGCGGTGCCGCGCGCGCTGAGGCGCCCCACCACGGGCACCCCGCCACGGGCGCCTGCGCCGCGGGCCGGCCGATAATCGGCGCATGACGCAGGACGAACTGAAGACGCTGGTCGGCCAGGCCGCGCTGGCGCACGTGGCCGAGGGCGAGTGGCTGGGGGTCGGCACCGGCTCGACGGTCGACCGCTTCATCGACGCGCTGGCCGGCATCAAGGACCGCATCCGCGGCGCGGTGTCGAGCTCGGAACGCAGCACGCAGCGGCTGCGCGAGCGCGGCATCCGCGTCGTCGGCACCCACGAGGTCGAGCGGCTGCCGGTCTATGTCGACGGCGCCGACGAGATCGACCGCCGCGGCCACATGATCAAGGGCGGCGGCGCCGCGCTGACGCGCGAGAAGATCGTCGCCGACCTTGCCGAGCGCTTCGTCTGCATCGCCGACGAGAGCAAGCTCGTCGACACGCTGGGCGCCTACCCGCTGCCGGTGGAGGTGATCGCGATGGCGGTGCCGCAGCTGGTGCGGCGCTTCGCGGCCATCGGGGGCCGCGCGGTCTCGCGCGACGGCGTGACCACCGACAACGGCCACGTGATGCTGGACGTGCATGGCCTCGTCATCGCCGACCCGCCGGCGCTGGAGGCCGAGATCAACCAGTGGCCCGGCGTCATCACGGTCGGCATCTTCGCCCGCCACCGCGCCGGCGTCTGCCTGCTGGGCACCCGCCGCGGCGTGCAGACGCTGGTGTTCTAATCGGGGCTGCAACCCTTACCGAGGACGCCGATTTGGCCAAACCCAACTACTCGTTCGAGAAGCGGCAGCGCGAACTGGCGAAGAAGAAGAAGAAGGAAGAGAAGGAACGCGAAAAGGCGGCGCGCAAGGCCGCCGGCCTGGCCCCGCTGCCCGACGAGCCCGAGGCCGAAGGCGACGCGCCGGCCGGCGAGCCGGCACCGCCGCCGGCGGCCTGAACCGACGGGCTTCAGCCCGCCGTCGCCGCGGCGCCCGCGCGCGCTGCGCGAACGAGCCAGCGTGCCGGGTCCACGGCATCGGCCAGGTCCTGCTCCAGCGGCCACGGTGCCCCGGTGGCCATCGCGGCGACCAGCTCGCCGAGCAGCGGCGCCAGCGTCAGCCCGCGTGCGCCCAGCGCGGTCAATGCATAGAGCCCCGGTTCGCGCGGCACGCGGCGCGCCTGCTCCAGGCGCTGGCCCGCGGGCAGCGTGAAGGCGGGCAGCGCACCGGCGATCGGGAGCCGGTCGTCGCTGTGGCAGCGCCAGGCCACACGGCCCCCCAACGGTGTCGACACGTCTGGCGGCGCAAGACCGGTCAGGCGCTGCAGGCGCTGCAGGTTGTGGCGGTGGTCGGCGTCGCGGGCGGGTTCGTCGTTCGCGCTCTCGCCCGGCTCCTGCGGCTCCCGGGTCGCGCCGCACAGCAGCGCGCCGGGCAGCGGCAGCGCATAACCGTCGCCGGCCACCGGCAGGCGCAGCGGCGTCGAGCAGGGCCACCAGGTGACCTGGCCGCGCGTGTGGCGCAGCGGCCAGGCGCTGCCCGCCGCGCCTGCGGTCGCCAGCAGCGCCTGGGCACCGCCGGCATTCGCCAGCACGACGGCATCGGCGTCGGCGATCACGGCGCCGTCGGCGTCGGCGACGCGCCAGCGGGCCCCGGCACGCTGCAGCGACACGACAGCGCGACCGGCCAGCAGCCGCACACCCGGCGCGGCGAGCGCATGGTGCACCCAGTCGGCCGGCGACAGCCAGCCGCCGTCCGGGTACCACCAGGCCGGTGCCGGCAGCGCCACGCCGGCACGCCGCGAGGCCTCGGCGGCGTCGAGCACGTCGACATAGGCGCCGGGCAACCCGCTGGAGGCCAGCAACGCGCGCATCGCATCGGCACCACCGGCACGCTGGTCCAGCCGCAGCAGGCCGCTCACCGCGCCCGGCACGCCAGCGGCCACGGCGGCGCGGTAGACCTGTGCAGCGTGCAGCGCGGCGGCGCGGAACAGCCGTGCATGCGGCCCGTCGTCGGGATGCAGCGTGCCGTGGAAAAGACCGGCCGGATTGCCGGACGCTTCGGCGGCCGGCACCGGCTGGCGGTCGACCACCGTGACCTCGATGCCCGCGCGCGCGAGCGCCCGCGCCACGGCCGCGCCGGCGAGGCCGGCGCCGACGACGATGGCATCGCGCGGCGGCGTCGGCGGCGGCTCGCAGCGCCAGCGCGGCGCGAAGCGCGCGACCGTGATCTCGCGCTTGCCGCCGATGCCCGCGGCGCGCTGCACCTCGAAGCCGGCGGTCGCCAGGCCCTGGCGCAGGGCCACCGCCACGCTCCAGGTCGCGGCGCTGGCGCCCGGCGCGGCGCGGCGGCCGACCGCCTTGAGCACACGCGGCGACCACATCGCCGGGTTCCTGGCCGGCGCGAAGCCGTCCAGGAAGACGGCGTCGGCGTGCAGGCGCAGCGCCGGCAGGAGCCGCTCGACATCGCCCAGCGCCAGCAGTAGGCGCACGCGGCCATCGTCGAAGTCGCGCAGGTGCAGGCCGGGCGCCGGCGGCGGCCAGGCGGCGATCAGTTCGGCGGCCAGCGCGGGCAGCGGCGAGCCGGCGTGCGCGCGCACCAGGTCCTCGCGTCGCGGCGGATGCGCCTCGATCGAGACGAAGACCAGGCGCTCGCAGCGCTGCGCATCGCTTCGCCAGGCGTCCCAGGTGGCGAGGAAGTTGTTGCCGAGCCCGAAGCCGGTCTCCAGCACGACGAAGCGCGGGCGTGCGGCCCAGCGCCCGGGCAGGCCGTTGCCGGCCAGGAAGACATGGCGGGCCTGCGCCAGCGCACCGGCGGCCGGGTGGTAGACATCGCCGAAGTCCGGCGCCGACGGCGGGCCGTCGGCGGCAAAGGTGATGCGCGCCGGCGTGATGCGCGTCGGCTTCATGCCGGGCCGGGCCAGGCTCAGGCCGACGGCAGCGCGGCCGCGCGCGCCGCCAGAAATGCCAGCAGCGGCTCGCGCACCGACTGCAGGCCGCGGTAGGCCAGCACGGCCGGGCTCATCGAGGCGATCGCGTCGTGCAGCGCGCGGGCGCGCGCGCGGGTCGTCAGCGCCTGCGCCAGCGGCTGCACCTCGACCTGGATCGTGAAGACCGCCTGGCCGAGCGCCGGCAGCGGCACGAAGGTCTGGCGTTCGGTGCGCCACCAGGCACGTTCGACCGGCGTGTGGCGCCAGCGATCGCGGTCCGTGCGGTCCGGATGCGCATGCAGCCGCGGCTGGTCGGTGACGTTCCAGACGAAGCGCTCCCAGCGCTCGGGCCCCGTCACCAGCTTCACCAGCGAGTCGGCGGCCTTCAGCAGCAGCGCATTGTCGGCCACCGGCGCATGCACCTCGGCGAAGTGGCGGCCGACCTTGGCCTCCGGCGCCCAGTGGCTGGGCAGCGCGACCGCCAGCCAGGGCAGGGTGCCGCTGGCACCGTCGACGACGGCAAAGTCCTCGGCGAAGGCCAGGCTCAGCAGCGCGGCCAGCCGCCAGCGCGCGGGCAGGCCGCGCAGGCAGCGCGCGACCTCGTCGCCGAGGCCGAAGCGGCCCGGCGCGGTCTGCTCCACGCGGCCATCGGTGTCCACCGCGGTGGCCAGGTGCAGCGCCTGCGCGCGCCGGCCGTCCCACTGCCAGGCTTCGGGCTGTTCCCCGGCGGCGAAGGCGGCCAGCGCGTGCAGTGCCGGTGCGGGGTCGAAGCCCTCGGCGCACAGCAGGGCCTGCGGCCAGAAGGCCGACAGCACGGCCAGCTTCTCGCGCTGGTGGCGCGAGCCGGGCGCCAGCGGCGTCAGCTGCGGGCTGCCCGGGGCCAGCCGGCGCAGCCCCGGCTGCATGCGGAAGGGTGCGACGACCGCGGCGTCGAAGTCGAAGCTCATGCGCAGCCGCCGCGCCAGCGCGTCAGGCCTTGTCGTGGCAGACCGCCTCGACATTGTTGCCGTCGGGGTCGATGACGAAGGCGCCGTAGTAGTCGGGGTGGTAGTGCGGGCGCAGGCCCGGCGCGCCGTTGTCGCGCCCGCCCGCGGCCACCGCCGCGGCATGGAAGGCGTCGACCGCAGCGCGACTGGGTGCGCGCCAGGCCAGGTGGCAGCCGGTGGTCGGGCCACCGCTGCCGTCGCTGGGGCCTTCGACGAACCAGGTGTCGATCTTGCCGTCGCGGCCGTAGCCGAGCACGCGCAGGCCGTCGTGGCTGGCGTCGTAGACGAGGGCATAGCCCAGCGGCGCCAGCGCCGCGCCGTAGAAGGCCTGGGTGCGCGAGATGTCGTTCGCGCGGAAGGTCATGTGGTCGATCATGCACTCGCTCCTTGGCGGTGGCGGGATGCCGTGCCGGCAAGCATAAGCCGCCGCCGCGGCGCCGCCGTGAACGACGACGGGCACCCGCAGGTGCCCGTCCGGCATGCCGTCGCTGCCCTCCGCCGGCGAGCCGGCGGCAGCGATCAGACGCGCTTCTTGTATTCGTGCGTGCGCGTGTCGATCTCGATCTTGTCGCCGTTCTCGACGAACAGCGGCACCGCGATCTCGAAGCCGGTATTGACCAGCTTGGCCGGCTTCATGACCTTGCCCGAGGTGTCGCCCTTGACGGCGGGCTCGGTGGTGATCTCGCGCACCACGGTGGTCGGCAGCTCGACGCTGATCGCCTTGCCGTCGTAGAACACGACCTCGACGGCCATGCCGTCCTCGAGGTAGCTGATCGCGTCGCCCATGTTCTCGGCCTCGACCTCGAACTGGTTGTAGTCGCTGTCCATGAAGACGTACATCGGGTCGGCGAAGTAGGAGTAGGTGCACTCCTTCTTGTCCAGCACGATCTGGTCCATCTTGTCGTCGGCCTTGAAGACGACCTCCGAACCGCCGCCGTTGAGCAGGTTCTTCATCTTCATGCGCACGGTGGCGGCGCCGCGGCCGCCGCGGCTGTATTCGGTCTTCAGCACGACCATCGGGTCCTTGCCCTGCATGATGACGTTGCCGGCGCGGATTTCCTGAGCGAGTTTCATGGCGGTTTGCGTGAGCTGTGCGCGTTGTCGGGCGCGGAAGGGTGGCCGGCGCGGGAGGAATCCCGGCACCGGCGGGGCCACGGCAACCTGCCGTGACGGGCCCCGGGGGAAGGGCACCCGGAGCAAAGCCTGCAATTCTAGCAGGCCGGCGCGCGGCGATCAGGGCATTCCCTGGGGCCTAGACCGCTTCGCGGCGACGAAGGCCAGCAGCTGCGTCGTCAGGTCCAGCTGCGCCGCGATGCGGTCGCGCAGCGCCTGCACTGCGGCCGCCCAGGGTGCGCCGGGGCGCGTGTCGGGCAGCGCCGGCATCACCGCGCCCGGCGCGCCGTTCCACGCCTGCCACAGCGCCGCCACGCCGGCCGGCGGCTGCAAGCGGTCCAGCAGCGCCTTCACCTTGGCGTGGTGCACGCCGTCATGCTGCGGGTAGGCCTGCCACACGAAGGGGGCGCCGGCCCAGATCGCGCGCACCAGCGAGTCCTCGCCGCGCACGAAATTCAGCGCGCTGCTCCACAGCAGGCGATCGAAGTCGGGCTGCGTCAGCCAGGACAGGGTGACGACGCGCAGGCCCGGCGGGAGCGCCAGCGTGGCGAGCTGCCGCTGCGCCGGGCCCGGCGCGGCCAGCAGCACGGTCGGGCGCGACGCCAGCGCCGGCAGCAGCGCCGGCAGCGCCGGGTTGTCGTAGCAGAACAGCGTGGCGACACGTTCGCCGTCGCGTGGCGCAAGGCCCTGCGCGGCCAGCCAGGCGCCGGCGTCGTGCGCGGCGCGTGCGTCCAGCAGTCCCGGCTCGCGCAGCAGCCCGCCGGTGGCCGGCGTGAAGCCGGGGAAGAAGAACCACTTCGTCAGGCCATGGCGCTGCGGCGACGGCAGCGCGTGGCTGCGCTCGACCCAGGCTTCGGCACTGAGGTATTCGAGGTTGATCCACACCGGCGCCGGTGAACACCGCGCCATGCGCTCGACCTGGGCCGCCGGCGGGTCGCAGCCGAAGGCCTCGACGACGACCGCACCCGGTTCGAAGGGCGGTGTGTCGTCGCCGGGCCAGGCCTGCACCTCGACGCCGGCCTGGCCCTGCGGCGCCATCCACGCCAGCGCCGAGGCATCGTCGACGACCAGGCGCACCTGCTGTCCGCGCGTGGCCAGGTCGCGCGCCAGGCGCCAGCACACCCCGAGGTCGCCGTGGTTGTCGATGACGCGGCAGTACAGGTCCCAGGTCAGGCCGGCGGACGGGGAACCGGGCCGGTCCGGCGCGGGGGCCGCACGAGGCGGCGCAGGCATCGGCGCAGGCATCGGCGCAGGCATCGACGGATTATCGGCAGGCGCGACAATCCGCGCCGCGATGAGCGCACCCGAGTCCGACGTCCCCGATTCCGAACCTGCCGCGCCGCCCGGACCCGCGGCCGCGGCCGACGACGAGGCGCGCGCGCGGCTGCTGGCCGAGGTCGCCACGCTGCCTTCGCTGCCCGGCGTCTACCGCTGGATCGACGCCGCCGGCGGCGTGCTCTACGTCGGCAAGGCGCGCAACCTGAAGAAGCGCGTCGCGAGCTACCTGCACAAGGACCACGGCGGAACGCGCATCGGTCACATGGTCGCGCGCATCGCGCGGCTGGAGACCACCGTCGTGCGCAGCGAGGCCGAGGCGCTGCTGCTCGAGAACAACCTGATCAAGTCGCTGGCGCCGCGCTTCAACATCCTGTTCCGCGACGACAAGAGCTACCCGTACCTGAAGATCACCGGCGCCCCGGGTCGCGGCACCGGCGGGGCAGACGCTCCGGCGGCCTCGCGCTTTCCGCGCATGGCCTATTTCCGCGGCGCGGTCGACCGCCGCCACCGCTATTTCGGGCCCTACCCGAATGCCTGGGCCGTCAAGCAGACGATCCAGCTGATGCAGAAGGTCTTCCGCCTGCGCACCTGCGAGGACACGGTCTTCAACCACCGCTCGCGGCCCTGCCTGCTGTACCAGATCCAGCGCTGCTCGGGGCCCTGCGTCGGCCTGGTGTCGCAGGCCGACTATGCGAAGGACGTGGCGGACGCCGAACGCTTCCTGCTCGGGCAGACGCAGGAGGTCATCGCCGACCTGCAGGCGCAGATGATGGCGCATGCCGAGGCGCTGGAGTTCGAGCGTGCCGCCGAGCTGCGCAACCGCATCGGCTCGCTGTCCCGCGTGCTGCACCAGCAGGCGGTGGAGGCCAGCAGCCTGTCGGCGGCGGATGCCGACGTCGACATCCTCGCCGTCAGGGTCGCCGGCGGCCGCGCCTGCGTCAACCTGGCGATGGTGCGCGGCAGCCGCCACCTCGGCGACCGCGCCTTCTTTCCGGCGCATGTCGACGAAGGCGCGGCGCTGGATGCCGGCGACGACGATGCCGGCGCCGAGGCACCGGCGCGCGCGCCGGAGGTCGCGGTGCTGGAGGCTTTCGTCAGTCAGCACTACCTGGGCCAGCCGGTGCCGCCGCAACTGGTGACCAGCCACCCGGTGTCGGCCGTCTTGCTCGACGCGCTGTCCGAGGCCGCTGGCGTGCGCGTGCGCGCCACGCACCAGCCGCGCGAGCAGCGCCGCATCTGGCTCGAGATGGCGGCCAAGGGCGCCGAGCTGGCGCTGGCGCGCCTGCTCGCCGAGGAGGGTTCGCAGCAGCAGCGCACGCGCTCGCTGATCGAGGCGCTGGACCTGGACCTGGCCGACCCGGCGCAGCTGCGCATCGAATGCTTCGACATCAGCCACACCGCCGGCGAGGCGACGCAGGCCTCCTGCGTGGTCTACGAGAACCACCAGATGCAGAGCGCGCAGTACCGGCGCTTCAACATCGAGGGCATCACCGGCGGCGACGACTATGCGGCGATGCGCCAGGTGCTGACGCGGCGCTATGCACGCCTGGCCGAGGCGGTGGCGGCCGGCAAGGCCGACGAACCGGCGGCCGAGGGCGGCACCGAGACGGCCGAGGACGCCGCGACCGCGAAGCCCGCCGCACACCGGCGCGGTGCCGCTCGGTTGCCCGACCTGGTGCTGGTCGACGGCGGCCGCGGCCAGGTGAGCATGGCGCGCGAGGTCTTCGAGGAGCTGGGGCTGGACATCGCGCTGATCGTCGGCGTCGAGAAGGGCGAGGGGCGTAAGGTCGGGCTCGAGGAGCTGGTCTTCGCCGACGGGCGTGACAAGGTGTACCTGGGGCATGATTCGGCGGCGCTGATGCTGGTGGCGCAGATCCGCGACGAGGCGCACCGCTTCGCGATCACCGGCATGCGCGCCAAGCGTGCCAGCGTGCGCACCGGCGGCAGCCGGCTGGAGGACATCCCGGGTGTGGGGCCGCGCAAGCGGGCGCGGCTGCTGCAGCGCTTCGGCGGTCTGCGCGGCGTGGCGGCGGCCGGGGTCGACGACCTGGCCGGCGTGGACGGCATCTCGCGGGAACTGGCAGAGGAGATCTATCGTGCCTTGCATTGAGCCGCCTGCAGGGCGGCCTTCGCGGCGCCCGGCGCCGCAGCGGCCGGCGCTGGCGGCGCTGTTCGTCGCGGTGGCCCTGGCCGCCGGCTGCGCGTCGCGCGCGCCGGCGCCGGCCCCTGTGCCAACGCCGGCCCCCG
Organism: Rubrivivax sp.; assembly: GCA_019635315.1. Classification (GTDB taxonomy): domain Bacteria; phylum Pseudomonadota; class Gammaproteobacteria; order Burkholderiales; family Burkholderiaceae_C; genus Rubrivivax. The sequence continues at coordinate 63,795 of JAHBZT010000007.1, read as the reverse complement.
CGCCGGCACCGACCCCGGCGCCGCGGCCTGCGCCCGTGCCCGCGCCGCCGGCTGCGGCGCCGGCGCCGGCCCCGGCCGCACGTCTGGCGGCACCGCGCTACGTGCAGCTGCCGCCGCCGCAGACGCCGCGCAGTGCCGCCGAGCTGAAGGTGCTGGCCGCGATGCGCCTGGTCGCCGCGCATCCCGACACCAGCTACATGGGCCGCCCGCCGGAACCGCTGCTGGCGATCCCGGTGCTGGAGGTCGAGCTCAACGCCGACGGCAGCGTGCGCGCGATCAAGGTGCTGCGCGAGCCGCGCGAGGCCAAGGACACGATCAAGCTGGCCACCGACGCGGTGCGCCGCGCCGCGCCCTACGGCAACGTGAGCCGGCTGCCGCGGCCGTGGAAGTTCGTCGAGGTCTTCCTGTTCGACGACGAGCGCCGCTTCAAGCCGGCGACGCTGGACCAGTGAGGCGGCGCACGGCGGTCGCACGCCGGTCGCGAGGCGACGGTAGCATCGGCCCATGTTCCTGACCGTCCCGACGCTGCTGACCTGGGCGCGCATCGCGGCCATTCCGCTGATCGTCGGGGTGTTCTACCTGCCCGGGCCGGTGGCGACCAAGAACCTGGTCGCCACCGCGCTGTTCGTGCTGTTCGCGCTGACCGACTGGCTGGACGGCTGGCTGGCGCGCAAGCTCAACCAGACCTCGTCCTTCGGCGCCTTCCTGGACCCGGTGGCCGACAAGTTCCTGGTCTGCGCCTGCGTGCTGGTGCTGGTGGAGCTGGACCGCGTCAACGTCTTCGTCGCGCTGATCATCATCGGCCGCGAGATCGCGATCAGCGCGCTGCGCGAGTGGATGGCGCAGATCGGCGCCTCGCGCAGCGTGGCGGTGCACATGGTCGGCAAGGCCAAGACGCTGACGCAGATGGTCGCGATCCCCTTCCTGCTCTACGACGGCGCGCTGTTCGGCGTCGTCGACACGCGGCTGTGGGGCACGGCGATGATCTGGATCGCCGCCGTGCTGACGGTCTGGTCGATGGCCTACTACCTGCGCAAGGCGATCCCCGAGATCCGCGCGAAGGCGCGCTGAGGCCGCATGGGGGGCACCGCGCGCGACGACGCGCTGCTGCGCGCGATGCCGGCGGTGTTCGTGCTGATCTGGAGCACCGGCTTCGTGGTCGCGCGCTTCGGCATGCCGCATGCGCCGCCGCTGGGCTTCCTGGCCGCGCGCTATGCGCTGTCGGTGCTGGCCTTCCTGCTGTGGATCGCGCTCGTGCGCGCCGCCTGGCCGCAGGGGCGCGGGCAGTGGTGGCACCTGTCGGTGACCGGGGTGCTGATGCACGCCGGCTACCTGGGCGGCGTGTGGGCGGCGGTGAAGGACGGCCTCGGCGCCGGACTGGCGGCGCTGATCGTCGGCCTGCAGCCGGTGCTGACGGCGCTGTGGGTCAGCTCGCGCGGCAGCGGCCATGTCGCCGCGCGCCAATGGGCCGGGCTCGCGCTCGGCCTGGCCGGGCTGGTGCTGGTGGTGTGGAACAAGCTGCACCTGGGCGAGGCGCGGGCGCTGAATGTCGGCTTTGCGCTGCTGGCCCTGGCCAGCATCACCGCCGGCACGCTGTACCAGAAGCGCTGGGTGCAGCCCTGCGACGTGCGCACCGCCAACACCGTGCAGCTGGCCGCGGCCTTCGCCGTCACGCTGCCGCTGGCGCTGTGGGAGAGCACCACCGCCTGGGGCGGCTTCACGATGCACGCCGAGTTGGTCGGCGCGATGGCCTGGAGCGTGCTGGCGCTGACGCTGGGCGGCAGCTCGCTGCTGTACCTGCTGATCCAGCGCGGCGCCGCCACCGCGGTGTCCAGCCTGATGTACCTGGTGCCGCCGTGCACCGCGCTGCTGGCCTGGTGGCTGTTCGACGAGGCGCTGACACCCACCGTGCTGGCCGGCCTGGTGCTGGCCGCGGTCGGCGTCGCGCTGGTCGTGCGGCCGGCCCGCACACCACCGACGAAGGAGACCCTGCCATGACCACCCACCGCATCGCGGTCATCGCCGGCGACGGCATCGGCCAGGAGGTGATGCCCGAGGGCCTGCGCGTGCTCGACGCCGCGGCGCGCCGCTTCGGCATCGCGCTCGCGCTCGACGAGTTCGACTTCGCCAACTGCGACTACTTCGCCCGGCACGGCCAGATGATGCCGGACGACTGGAAGGACCGCATAGCCGGCCACCACGCGATCTTCTTCGGCGCCGTCGGCTGGCCGGCGACGGTGCCCGACCATGTCTCGCTGTGGGGCAGCCTGCTGAAGTTCCGGCGCGAGTTCGACCAGTACGTCAACCTGCGCCCGGCGCGGCTGATGCCCGGCATCCGCAGCCCGCTGGTGGACCGCGAGGGCGCGCCGCTGGCGCCCGGCGCGATCGACATGTGGATCGTGCGCGAGAACACCGAGGGCGAATACTCCAGCATCGGCGGCCGCATGTTCGAGGGCAGCGAGCGCGAGTTCGTGGTCCAGGAGACCGTGATGACGCGCCACGGCGTCGACCGCGTGCTGAAGTTCGCCTTCGAGCTGGCGGCTTCGCGGCCGCGCCGCCGGCTGACCAGCGCGACCAAGAGCAACGGCATCGCGATCACGATGCCGTACTGGGACGAACGTGTGGCGGCGATGGCGAAGTCGTATCCGGACGTGACCGTCGACCGCTTCCACATCGACATCCTGACCGCCTTCTTCGTGCAGCGGCCGCAGCAGTTCGACGTCGTCGTCGCGAGCAACCTCTTCGGCGACATCCTCTCCGACCTCGGGCCGGCCTGCACCGGCACGATAGGCATCGCGCCTTCGGCCAACCTGAACCCGACACGCGCGTGGCCGAGCCTGTTCGAGCCGGTGCACGGCTCGGCCCCGGACATCGCCGGCCGTGGCATCGCCAATCCCATCGGCCAGGTCTGGAGCGCGGCGATGATGCTGGACTTCCTGGGCCACCGCGACGCGCACGACGCGGTGCTGCGCGCCATCGAGGCCGTGCTCGCCGACCCGCAGGCGCCGCGCACGCCGGACCTCGGCGGCCGCGCCGGCACCACGGACCTGGGGCGGGCGCTGGCCGAGGCGGTGGCACGCGCCTAGCGGCGGGCGGCAGATAGGCTCATCGCGCCGAGTTGTCAACGGTGGAATCACGCTGCATCACGGGCCGCCGGCACCCGCGGACGCGGGGGACATGCGTGCACGGAGCGCCTAGAATCCGCGCTCCGCTTGACACCGGGAAAGTGCGGGCGCTGTAATGGTCCGCACCGCCGAGAGACAACGAGGAAGGCAGGCGGGTCGGCGAACGAAGCAGCGCAGGCCGTGACCAGGCCGCAGCAAGCGCGACGTGCCCGTACCGCCCATCCGTCCACCGCACACCTTGAGAGGGGAACCGCGACGTGAACAAGAGTGAACTGATCGAAGTCATTGCCTCCAAGGCCGACATCTCCAAGGCCGCCGCGTCGCGTTCGCTGGAAGCGCTGATCGGCGCCGTGCGGACGTCGCTGAAGAAGGGCGACAGCGTCACGATCACCGGCTTCGGCACGTTCACTGCCACCAAGCGCGCCGCGCGCACCGGCCGTAACCCGCGCACCGGCGCGGCGATCAAGATCAAGGCCGCGAAGGTGCCCAAGTTCCGGCCCGGCAAGGGCCTGCGCGACGCGCTCTGAGGCATCGGCCGGGCCGCGCCGGCGGTCCGGCCGCCCCGCAAGGGGGCCGGGCCCGGTGGTGCCGCCGCGCGGGCCGGGCCCTTTGCTTTGAGCACACCGGGTGCTTAGCTCAGCCGGTAGAGCGGCGCCCTTACAAGGCGTAGGTCGGCGGTTCGATCCCGTCAGCACCCACCACCGCAGCGATAAAATGCGCCGCGCGGTCATCGCGGCCGCCGCGCCGCGGTTGGCGCGGCCCCGACCGGCATCCCTTCCAGCGCCGAGCCGGCCGCCGCGGCGGACCGGTGGTGAAGACCGCCAGCCCCGGCTGCGGCGACACCGCGACCCACCGCCCGCCGCTTCCTGCCCAGAGGCCACCCAGCGATGTTCGAGTTCATCCGTTCCCATTCCAAACTGGCGCTCGGCTTCCTGCTGCTGCTGATCATCCCGTCGTTCGTCTTCTTCGGCGTCGAGGGCTACACGCGCTTCACCGACGGCGCCAACGCGACGGTGGCCAAGGTCGACCGCATCGCGATCACGCGCGCCGAATGGGACGCCACGCACCAGCGACAGGTCGAGCGCGTGCGGCGCCAGAACCCGGACCTCGACGCCGCCACGCTGGACACGCCCGAGGCGCGCCGCGCGACGCTGGACAACCTCGTGCGCGAACGCACGCTGCTGGCCGCCGCCAACCAGTTGCAGCTGTACCCGACCGTGCAGCGCATGCAGCGCCTGTTCGACAGCGACCCGCAGTTTGCCGGCCTGCGCGGCGAGGACGGCCGCATCAGCCGCGAACTGCTGGCCATGCAGGGCATGACGCCCGAAATGTTCGACCAGCGCCTGCGCCAGGAATTCGGCATGCAGCAGGTGATGGCCGGCATCGTGCAGTCGGCCTTCGCGACCGCCGGCGTGGCCAATGCCGCGCTGGACCCCATGCTGCAGCGGCGCGAGCTGCAGCTGCAGTTCTTCGACCCCGCCGCCTACCGCGCGCGCGTCAACCCCGGCGATGCCGACCTCGAGGCCTTCTACAAGGCCAACGAGGCGAGCTTCCGCCGCCCCGAGCAGGCCGAGATCGAGTATGCGGTGCTGGACATCGAGCAGCTCGCGCGCGGCGTCAGCGTGCCCGAGGAAGAACTCCGCAAGTACTACGAAGAGAACGCCGGCCGCTACACGGTGGCCGAGGAGCGCCGCGCCAGCCACATCCTGGTCAACGCGCCGGCCGAGATGTCGGCCGACGAACGCAAGCAGGCGCGCGAGCGCGCCGAGGCGCTGCTGGCCGAGGTGCGGCGCAACCCGGCTGCCTTCGCCGACATTGCGCGGCGCAGCTCGCAGGACCCCGGCTCGGCCGCGCAGGGCGGCGACCTGGACTTCTTCGGCCGCGGCATGATGGTCAAGCCCTTCGAGGACGCGGTCTACGCGATGAAGCCGGGCGAGATCAGCAACCTGATCGAGACCGACTTCGGCTTCCACATCATCCGCCTGACCGCCACGCGCGGCGGCGAGCGCCAGCCCTTCGAGGCGGCGCGCGCCGAGATCGAGACCGAGGTGCGGCGCACGCTGGCGCAGCGCCGCTGGGCCGAGGCCGCCGAGCAGTTCACGAATACGGCCTACGAGCAGTCCGACAGCCTGCAGCCGGTGGCCGACAAGCTGGGCCTGCGGCTGCAGAAGGCGACCGTGCAGCGCCAGCCGGCGCCGGACGCGACCGGTCCGCTGGCCTCGGCCAAGCTGCTGGAGGCGGTATTCGCCGGCGACTCGATCCGCAACCGCCGCAATACCGACGCGGTCGAGTTCGGCACCAACCAGCTGGTCTCGGCGCGCATCCTCAACCACGAGCCGGAGCGCACGCTGCCGCTGGCCGAGGTGCGCGACCAGGTGCGCGAGCGCGTCGTCGCCAGCCAGGCCGCCGCGCTGGCACGCGAGGAAGGCCGCAAGCGGCTGGCCGAACTGCAGGCGCAGCCGACGCAGACGCTGCCGATGGACCTCGTCGTGTCGCGCGTGCAGCCGCAGGGGCTGCCGCGCGAGGTGGTCGACGCCGTGATGCGCGCCGACGCGAGCAAGCTGCCGGCCGCCGCCGAGGCCGACCTGGGCGAGCGCGGCTACTTCGTGCTGCGCGTGACGCAGGTGCTGCCACGCGAACGGCCACCGGCCGGCGACCTGCCGCTGCGCGGCCAGCTCGCGCAGGCCTTCGCGGCGGCCGAGGCCGAGGCCTACCTCGGCGCGCTGAAGAAGCGCTTCAAGGCCGAGGTCGTGCCCGCCGCGGTGGCCGCCGCGGCGTCGGCCCCGCGCTGAAGGGGCCGGCCGCTATAATTTGCACCTCGGTGGTGGCTGTAGCTCAGTTGGTAGAGTCCCAGATTGTGATTCTGGTCGTCGTGGGTTCGAGTCCCATCAGCCACCCCAAGAAAACCTAACGCCGACAGGCACTTGCGCAGGTCGGCGTTCTTTATTCTGTGGCCCGTGGGAAATCTGGACCCCCCGCGTGGGAAATCAGAGCCCAGAACGACGGACTACCTTCGTGCGGTCATAGACCCGGGCCGTGGTCGCCGGGTTCGCGTGCAGATCGGGCAGCCGCCCGAGCTGGCGCTTGTGCTCGGTGGTGAAGTAGGCGCGCAGGTCGTGGAAGGTGAAGCGCTCGCTCCTGAGCAGCACCGGCGGCCCCGCGGTGGCGTCGGTCGCATCGGCCATCAGGCGCTGCCATGCCGACTTGAACGCGCGCTCGCGGTAGGCGCCGCCGCGCGCTGCTGGGAAGACCGGGCCGGCCTTGTTCGCCCCGCTGATCGCCAGCATGCGCTGCCGCAGGTCGAGCAGCTCGGCCGAGTTCTCGAGCACTTCCACGACAGGCGGCGCGCCGGCGCGGCGCTTTGCTCGGAACAGGCGCGCCTCGATCTCGCTCCACTGCGGCCAGTGCAGCTCGCGGAACTCGACCCGGCGGTTCCCGGTGCGGGCCGCGAACTCGGCCATGCCTGAGAGCACGGCGGCGGATCCACCGCGCGCCCATGCCCAGCTTAGGAAGCGCTCCAGTGTCGACGCCTCGGGCGCCAGGTGGCGCGGCCGTTCCTTGTTGCGGCGCACGTGCCGGCAGACGTTGATGTCGGCGTCGCCGGTGTCGATCGCGACGTTGCACAGGTTCGAGAGCACTGCCAGCTCGCGATTGGCCCGGACCGGGGCGTCGGCACGCTCGACGCGCAGGTATCGCCGGCAGTGCTGGGCGGTCAGCGCGCGCGGCGCCATCTTCCCGAAGCGCGGCTCGAGCTGCGTCCAGCAAAGGCGGTAGTCCATCCGGGTGCCCTCGGCCAGGTCCGCCCATTCGGGGGTACGCTGATACAGGCGCCAGAGCTCGCCGAAGGTCCCGCTGTCCGGCGCCTGGCGGTTCAACCGCAGGACCTCGGCGATGGCGGCGTCGAGGTCGGTGCCGAGGGTGATCGGGCGTCCCCCGATGGGGTGATACCGGTAGGTGACGGTCTTGCCGTCCTTCCATGGCCTGGCTTCCATCAGGGGGAGCAGGCCTTTCGCGCTGGTGCGCTCTCGGGATCGGCTCAAGGTGCTCTCCGGCTCCAGTTCGGCTCGTTCGAGGCCGCCACCGTAGCACGACCGGGCTCGGGGGCCTGGCTGGGCCGCTCCAGGTCCGCCCTGAGCACCAGGGGGCGGCCGTTGGGCTTGCGCTTCACGGGCACGCGCACGACCTCGCGCAGATAGCGGGCCTTGGCCGCGTTCTGCCTCAAGCCGTCGCAGATCCGGTCGACCTCGTCGTCGGTGAGGAAGGGGTCGGCCACTAGAACAGCTCCACCTGGCCGGCGGGCGTCGGCGCGGCCGCGTGCGCCGGGCACAGGTGCCGGTCCGGCCCGACCTCGATCGCGCACCTGGCGCAAATGTGGCGATCGCACGTCCCGCTGCGCCGCTGCGTCGGCGCATCGCACTGCAGCGTCGCCAGCTGCCCGCACGCGCACCGCCACCGCCTGGTGCGGGTGCACACGATGGCGCGAACACCGCCGGGGAGGGTTACGGGGGTGCAGGGCATGGATATGAGAGCTTCTGCAGCTCGTCCGGCAGCGCGCGGATGCGGTCGCTCAGCGCCTGCAGCACTGCGTGCGGGTCGGGGCTCGTCGGCCGGAACACCAGCGTGCGGCCATCCGGCATCGTGAGCGGGGATGGGTACAGCAGCGCGTGGATGCCGGTCAGCAGCTGCACGGCGCGATCGACCGAGGCCCGCGCCTGGTCGCGCTCGGCGCGCAAGACCTCGACCTCGCGCTGCAGCCTGGCGGTCAGGTTGGCTTGCGCCTGCTGCCACGTCCACCAATGGCGCTGCGTGTGGTCGTCGTCGTAGGTGTCGTCTTCACGGCGCGCGAAGGTCGGGCGCCTGTCGATACCCTTGTTTCGCCGGCTGCTGGCGAACCACGCCTCGAACTCGGCGCGCTCCAGCGCGATCTGCCGCTCGTCGTTCATGCTGCGCTCGGCCAGGCCTTGGCCTCGACGCCGTCCAGCAGGCATCCTGCGGCCGTCTTGCCTACCTTCGCGAAGTCGTGCCCGTGCGCGCGCATGATCGTCACGCGGCCCTCGATGGGCTCGCTCGTCCCGTCATCGCGGATGCAGTTGATGGTGCCGTCGGCGTTGTCGTCGATGTCTTCGATAGGCGCCCACTCGCCCCACTGCTTGAAGTGAAATGGGACGCCAGCGGCTGCGCACTGGTCGCGCAAGCTGCGGGGCCAGTCGGGGGGCATCGGCCGCGCGCCGCGGCCGCTCTCGCCGCCGACGATGACCCAGTGCAGGCCGGAAGCGGCTAAAGCCTTGGCCGGTGTCGGCCACAAAGATGAAGCTCCATCGTCGGGGCCGACCATGTAGCCGATGCGTGCCGGTCCTTCATCGTCGGCGGGAATGCGGCCTTCCGCCGTCAGCTGGATCGGCCCCAGCATCGGCTCGATCGAGAGGAACCGCACCGCCGCTGGCGTGGCCAGCAGCTTGGGGATGTCGCGGTCGGCCTCGGCCTGGTCGATGACGGTGGCGCCGAGCCAGACGTTCGCGGGCGGCTCGCCATCGAGCCACGCCCCGAGCCATGTGTCGAGGCCGGCGTTCCCAGCGCGCTGCCAAGCGCTCTCCGCGCGCTTGCGCCAGTTCCCGATGCGCTTGCTTAGCAGCAGCCAGTCGAGCTCGGGCGTGCGGCGGATGGTGTCGAGCAGCCGCACGAAATCGTCGATCGGCGCGTCCAGGTCCAGCCAGTCGCCCATCGACGCGCAGAACACACGCGGCCGCCGGCCGAGCTTGGCGGGCATCGTCTTGGCCCACGTCAGCGGCGCCGCCCAGTGTGGGTTCTTGCCGTCGGGCTTGTCGGGGAACACGCGCCGCTCGCTGCCCACGCCCCACAGCACCTTGCCCGCAGCGAAGCGCTTGGCGTCCCGCTCGGCGTAGCAGTGGTCACACGCCGGGCTTACCTTCTGGCAGCCCCACCAGGGATTGAACGTGGCATCGGTCCACGAGATACCGGTCTTCTCGGCCATCAGACCCTCCTGAATGAAACGACCCAGACCCACGGGTTCGAGTCCCAGGAGCCTGGGCGGTTGATCGACTCCCACAGGCGCCGATACGAAACCGTCGCGCGATTGCCGCGCGCGGTGATGCAATCGACTCCGTTGTCCCATTGGGGGCCTAGCGCGCCGGCTTCGTGCTGCGTGATCCCCTCCGCTCGCGCATCGGCGTCGCTGATGTCCTGCAGCCGCTCGACGCGCACCGCGAGGACTTCGAGGTTGATACGGCTTGCCCAGCGGGGCATGAACATGCCCGGGCGCAGCTTGCCGCCCAGCACGTCCGCGTGCGGCCCGGCCTCGTACTGCACCGGCGCCACTTCGGGGGCAAGGTCGCGCGGTGGCGTCGCGTCAAACCGCGGCTCAGTGCGCCAAGCCTCCCGCACCCACAGCCGGTCTCCGGGCTGGCCGTAGGGGCAGGGCAGCGCCTTGCCGAGCCGGCCGTACTGCTGGTCCTGCGGCGTGCTGACGCCGACCACCGTGCCGCGCTCGGCAACGATGTCGGGCTGCGGCTTGCACACCCGCCGCGTCTGCGTCTTCGTGCCGGCCAGCAGCGCGCGCACCATCGGCGCGCTGAACAGGATCGGCCGCTCACGCACGGCCGGCTTCAATCAGCGCGCGGTCGATCACGTCCCGAAGCCAGCCGCTGCCCCCCAGCCGCTGGAAGGCGTGCTTCTGCTTGCGCGTCGCATAGATGGCGATGCGCTCGGTGAACTGCGGCGCACCGTGCGGCGCGCGCTTATTCGGGCGGTGCTGGCGCTGCTTCATTCGACGGCCGCCCCAGCGCTGACCTTGCTCCTGCGCGCCGGCGGCGCCGCGGCAGCGGTCTGCAGCGCCTCCTCGCGCACCTGGTCGTCGGACTTCGCAGCGCCGGCCGGGAAGGGGCTCTTGCCGCTCGCGTCGAGCGCCTGCTTCGAGGCTTCGCCCGACGTGGCCGCGGGCTTCTCAGCCTTCGGGGCGGGCTTCGACTTCGTGCCCTCGATCTCGCCCTGTCCGTCCTCGACCTCGGGGCCCGCCATCGTCATCTTGATGTCGGTGCTCTTGAGCCCGGTCAGCTTGCCGCGGGTCGTGTCGTTCAGCCCCGGGACATCGGCGGTCCACTGGATCACGACCCCATTCTGCTCGGGCCGCAGCGACACGCGGTGCACCTTCACGTCGGCCAGGACAATGTTGCTGCGGCCGCCCATGCCGAGGTCGATCACGATCTCGCACCCGGTCTGCTCGTAGGCCCAGGGCAGGCGCTTGACGTGCTCGCCGACGCTGGTCAGCTCGGCGGACTCGATGCCTTCGATCTCGCCTTGCTTGCGGGCCTGCGGCTTGCGGTAGAGCATGCCCGGCAGGAAGCCGTCGAACATGGCCAGCGCGCTGACGCCGAGCGTGGCCTGCAGCAGCAGCTGTGCGCCCGGATGCTCGTCGGGCTTGCGGTCTTTGCTGGAGAGCACGCGCACGTCGAGGACGCGGACGGTGGTCAGGGTGTCGAGGGTGAACATGGGTCTCTGGCTCCTGGCTGGTGGTGGGTGGGTCAGAAATGGCCGCCGTCGTCTTCGTCGAGCAGCGAGCGCGTCGCGCCTCGGGGTGACGCCAGCAGGCGCTGGCGCTGTTCAGCGGGGAGCCAGTCGATCGCTGCCTTCACGCTGTAGGGTTGCATCGGCTCGTGCTTGATCGACCGGGCCGCGATCTGCGCGGTCGTCTCGTCGCACCAGTTGATGCCGTAGATCGCGCCGGCGCCGAAGCTGCGCGTGTGAGCCTGAATGACCCGCGTGCGCACGACGCGCTCGCCTTCTTCCCAGGCCGTTTCCTCGACCTGGATCTCGGGAACGTCGACGCGCACGAAATTGGCGCCGCCGAAGGCCTGCTCGCTGATCCGCCCGGCGATGCGTTGATGGCCGAAGAGCTCGACGACCGCGAAGAGCCGCGGCGGCGGCTCGGGGTGGTGAGGGTCGCTCATGGCTGCGCCTTCAGAACGTGGTGGGCTGCGCGATGCCGCGGATGACTGCCATCCATCCCTGCTGCAGCTGGGTGGCGCCGATGCTGATCCAGCGCTGGTCCAGGCTCAGCTTCGTCGGGTCGTCGTCGCTGGTCTTCGGGCCGGTGTGCTCGCGCAGCTTGGCGATGTACACGCCGCACTGCTCGGCCAGCGCCTTGCCTTCGTTGATGAGGGCCGCCTCCTGCTGGCTGAGCTGGCGGTATCCGGTGATCTTCGGTTGCGTCATCGTGTCCATGGGGTCTCGCGGTGGTGGGGAAGAAATTGGGCGGGCCTTGCGGCCTCGGCGCGGGAATCGTTGATGGCTACGGGAGGAGAAAGCCGCTGTCCGCGCCGCTGGTGTCGCCCGGAAACTGGTGTCAGGCGGCCAGCGCCGGCGCGGTGTGCCGCTCCTTGATCGCGCGGTAGACCTCGATGCAGGCCAGGACGTCGGCGATCGCGGTGTGCGCGTTCTCCAGCTCGCGCCCGGTGAAGTGCGCATAGGCCTCGCGCAGGTTCGCGCTCTTCGGGCCCTTGCGCCTGGCCGCCAGCATCTTCTCGGTCGGCGGCAGGTTGAGGATCGGCGTCGACAGCAGCTGCGTGCACTCCGAACGCGCGGCCTTCCAGGCGTCGGCCAGCGGCGCGTCTTCGTAGCGCATCAGCGCGATGCGAACGATGCGCGCGTCGAATCCCTCGTTGTGCGCCACGCGCAGCCGCGGCGCGTTCTCGTTCCACAGCTCGAGCAGCATGCCCAGGGCCATGCTCTCGCTGACGCCAAGGTCCATCGCCTGCTCGGTGGTGATGCCGTTGATCGCCGCCACGTCGTCGGGGATGGTCCAGCCATCCGGCCGCACGATCACGTCGAGCGTGGCGAGGGTCTTCCAGGTGTCCAGGTCGACCAGGCAGGCCCCCAGCTGCACCATGTGCGGCTGGCGCGGGTCCTCGCTGGGCTCGTGGAACAGCGGCAGGCCGGTGGTCTCGGCGTCATAGAAGAGGGCGGGGTTCATCAGGCGGCTTCCTTCTCGGGTTGGGTGGCGTGGTGCCCGTTGTCGATCCACAGCGCGCCGACGTGCGGCGGCAGCGCGCCGGCGGCCGGCGGTGCTTTGAGGGTGGCGAAGACCAGCGCGGTATCGATCTCGCCGAGCTCGGCCAGCGTGTCCAGCCAGCCGAGCAACTCGCCCCGCGCCGGCAGGTCCAGAACGTCCATGCGGTCCAGCAGCAGCAGCCGGTGGCCCGACAGGTGCGCGATCGCCTCGGCCAGCATGGCGTCGGTGCGCCAGCGCTCCGACTCGCTGAGCAGCCTGTAATCGCGCTCGCCGGCGGTGATGCGCATGTCCTCGTGGATCCGCACCTGTGGCCAGCCGGTATCCGCGGCGTGCTGGTGCAGCCGCTCGTGGATCGGGCCCAGCGCTTCGCGCAGCAGGTCGGCTGGGATGCCGTCGGGCGACAGCTGCTCGGCGATGAGCTCCCAGGCGGCCACGTCCTTCGCGTGCTCTGCGGCCTGGGCGGTCTTGGCCTCGGCAGCGTCCGCCGCGGCCTTGGCGCTGCTCAGCGCGTCCAGCGCCTTCTGGTCGGCGGTGCGCGCCGCCGTGATCTTCTCGACATGCTCGCGCGCCTCGGCCAGGGCGGCCACGTCGAAGACCTCGGCCAGCTCGGCCGTGATGCGGTCGTGCTCGGCCTTGGCCTGCTGCGCCGCGGCCAGGTCGCGCCGGTCGTTCGCAACCGCGCGCTGCAGCATGGCCAGCGAGTCGCGGACCGCGGGCAATCGCGCCTGCGCCGCCGGATCGCCATCGGTGGCGTCGATGCGCCCGTGCTCGAGCTCGTAGCAGGTGAGAACCTCGTCGACGCCCCCGAGGTCGATCAGCGCCGCGACGCGATCGTCCATGGCCACCCGGTGCAGCGCCATGGCCAGGTCGTGCACCAGGCCCACCCGCGGCCCGGCACCAGCGGCAGCAGAAACCCGCGCCAGCTCTTGCTCTGCGGCCTGCATGCTTGCTTCGTCGGCCGCCAGCTTGGTCTCGATGCGGGGAACGCGCGCGGCGTGCTCGGCCAACGCCGGGAGCTCGCCGCGCAGCTTCTGCCGGCGCTGTTCTTCGGCCTGCATCGCGCCGACCTCCTGCTGCCACTTCGCGATCGCGACATCCGCGGCCTGGATCGCGGTGGCCAGGCGCTTGTGCTCGGCGGCGGCGTAGGGCGGCACCGTGGCGCGCCACCCCTTGGCCTTCTCGCTGCCGTAGGCCTCGCCGGTGACGTTCCGCCAGGCTCCGCGCGCCTCGCTGGCCTGGCGCTTGGCCTCGTCCGCGGCCGCGTCCATGCCGGCGCGCAGCAGCGTCAGCACGCGCTGCACCTTGCCGATATGGCAGCCGCGGGCCTCGAGGCGGCGCGCGATGTCGCCGGGGTCGGCCTTCACGCCCATGATCCCGAACAGGAACGCGCGGCGCTCGACCGGCGGCAGCGCGGCGAAGCGCTGGCCGTCCAGCACGAACTGCAGCGCCGGATCCGGCTCGCGGCCCTTGGCCGGTCCGCCGGTGATCGTGCCGCTGGCCTTGATCATCACCTGGTGCTGGTCGCCGTCGGCGTCGACGACCTGGCACAGCGCGCCGCTGGCGCCGGCACGGACCAGCTGACCGGCTTCCTTCTTCAGGCCCACGCGGCCGAGGGCGCCGGTCAGCGCGAGGGTCACGGCGTCGCGCACCGAGCTCTTCCCTGCGCGGTTGCGGCCACCGATGATGGTCACAGGCCGCAGTGCGCGGGCGTCGACGACGCGCACGCCGAGGAAGTCCGTAACGAGGATGCTGTCGATGCGCATGCGTCACTCCACGGCCGGGCCGGCGCTGGCGCGCGTGCGGCGTCCCGCGGGCGCCGCGGCAGGGGGCTGCGCCGGCGGCGGCTGCTCGTCGGCCAGGTCGCCGAAGGTCGGGCCCTGGGCGGCTTGAGGAGCCGGTGCGGGCGGCGGCGCTTGATCCTGCTGGCGCGGCGCAGCCGCACGCGGCGCAGGCGGCGGGACCTCACCGGTCTGCGCGTCGGCATTGGCCGGCGCGATGAGGCCGAGCGCCACGGCCGAGGCCTTGAACTGGTCCAGGCCCCGCGCTGCAGCGCCGCCGAGTCCGGTGAGCTCGTCGAAGGTGAGGCTGTTCAGCGTGGCGCGGTCCAGCGCAATGCCGTTCTTCGTGGCGTGCGCTAGGGCCTTCGATCGCCACTCGGCGATGGTCAGCTCCTGCGAGGTTTCACCGGCAGCCAGGCACCGGGCCTGGAAGTCCTTGATCACCGACTGCGGCAGCACGGCCAGGACGCCGTTGCGGTAGGCCTTGGACTCGCAGATCACGTCGAAGTGAGGCCGCTCGAATGGTGTGCCGTCGCGGCGCTTCTCTGTGCGCTGTTCCTTCTTGCGGACCTCGATGGAGTTGCCCGTCTTGATGTCGGTCACTTCCATGACGCACTCGTAGAAGTCATCGTCGGCCGCCAGCTCGGGCAGCTGGCGCGTCTCGATCGACAGGGGAGAGAAGGTGCGGAAGATGAACAGCTGGCCGCGCTTCTCGACCGTCGCGACGATCCGCGACTTGATCCCCTTGTATTGGCTGGCCAGCTCGCGCGCGCCGACGACGCTGATGCCGCGGACCTTGGTGCCCTTGATCTCGAACTCGTAGACGAAGGCCTTGCTGGGCGTGCCGTGCAGCAGCTCGTCGCGGATCAGCGCGTTGTCGCGCTCCTGCATGACGTGCCAGGCATCGGGGTCGAAGGTCTGCTGTTGGCTGAGCAGCTGCGACAGCAGGGCCTTGCCGTCGTCGGCCGGGGCGGCGTATTGGCGAAGCTGGGCAACGGTGGTGTTCATCGGTCGGAGTCCTTCACTCGTGGAAGATGCAAGAGCTCCAGCGCGCGCAATACTTCGGCGAGCACAGGAGGGATTGAGGGTTCGGGGGGAACAGGCCGGTGCGGAACATGTCCGCGGCGAACTCGATCAGCCCGGGCTTGTCCTCGGTGCCCAACATCACGCGCTTGGCGTCGAAGACGGGCGACACGCCGGTGGCGGGCTTGCTGGTGGTCTGCAGGGCGATGACCTGGCCGCCGGCGGTCGGGGCCCGGTGCTCCTGCTCGTGCATGAGCTGATAGGTTCCCAGCTGCGCGCTACGGCCCTTCGTCTTGACCTCGCCCTTCTCGATGACGCGCGCCCCGCTCTTGATGTCGGGGATCACGGCGCCGGCGGGTGTGGTGGCCACGCGGGCGCGGTCCATCGTGCCGGTCAGGCGCACGATCACGCCGCCGCCGCAGTCGATGTCCACCGGCGCGAGCTTGGCCTCGACGCTCTGGAACTCGAACTGCGGCGAGACGTCCAGGCAGTACATCGAGTGCAGCGTCAGGCCGATGCGCTCGGCGTCCCGCACCGTCAGGTCGTCCTTGGTGTAGTCGACGTCCCGCTCGGGCTTGGTGAGGGTGTCCACGAAGACGCCGGCGGCATCGTCGACGGTGACGCGCTCGCCGCCTGGCAGGCGCCCGGCGTCGAACTTCGCAGTGCTCGCGTGGATCGCGGTCCCGAGCTGCGCGCGCAAGCCTGCGGGCATGCGCATGCCCAGCAGGTGCTCGCCTTCCCACTTGTGGGCGCAGTCGAAGAGGCCCCCCCAGGAGGAGGCCCGTACGGCGGTCACGCGGCTGTCCGGTGTCGCCGCAATGATCCGGTTGGCGCTCACGACCGAATCACCCAGACCAGCAGCGCCACGTAGCCGGCCGCCACGACCGAGGCGAGGCCCCACAGCCAGAATCCGGCGCTGACCGCGTCGAACCGGGCCGCCCTGCGCTCTCGCGGGGTCCGGGGGCGCGGCACGCGCGGGATGCGCGGCGCGGTGTTGAGGGCGAACTCGCGCTCGCTGCGCGGCTCGCGCTGCTGGGACACCGGGATCGTGTCCGGGCCGCTGTCGCAGGTGTAGATGACCGGCCTTCGCGTGCGCAGTTCGACGATGCGGCACTGTTGGCGCTGAGGCGCAGCGCGTGCGCTGCTGGGCATGGTGGTGTTCATGCGCGGCTTTCGGTGGTGGCTGGGTAGGTGAGGTCCACGACCTCGGGGGTGATGAACTCGACGAGGGCCCAGCCCAGCGCGACGCCGATCGCAAGGGCCAGCCCGACATCGGACCAGCTGGTCCGGCGCTGCTGCGGCTTGCGCAGCAGTGAGGCCTGGATGCGCTCGGCTTCGGTGCCAGGGACCGGCGGCGGGCGCACGTAGGCGCTGCCGATCAGGATCCCCGTGCGCGTGCGCACGAGCGTTGCGGCGCGGTCGCTGGTGTGCTGAGTCATCGTGAGTCCCTCTGCGCTGGTTGAGCGTGCGCCGGGAACCCCAGCGGCCACGACGCGGCGCGCTGGTTCTCGGCCAGCAGCAGCGCGCAGCGGCTGCGGCACTGATCGAGTTCCGCCAGCGCCAGGCGCAGCTCGGCCTCCAGCGCATCGCACAGCGCCGGGTAGCTGGTGTAGCCGTCGGACGAGTGCCGCCTGGTCAGGCGCTCGATGATCTCGGCTTGGCTTTCGTGGCAGCTCATGCCGCCTCCAGCAGCTCGGCCTGCACCGTCGGCGCCTTGTTGAGCGCCCAGGTGCGGCGGCTGACTTCGCGGCTGATCAGGTCGCCGAGCTCGTCGCCCAGGTGGGGCACGCGCACCGAGCGCAGGCCGCCGCTCCTGTAGGCCTCGACGGTCGGCTGCTCGATGCCGTCGAGGTTGCCGGCGTAGCGCGCGAAGACCGTGCGGATCGCCGAGGCGATGGCCTTGTCGCTGCTGCTGCGCTGGCTGTTGACATACTTGGCATCGCCGAAGGCCGCGACCCATGCGCGATCGCCGCGGTATTCGTAGATGTCCTCCATGCCGTTGAAGGACCCGGCGCTGTAGCGGTCGATGATCTCGTCGACCTGCTGCGAGGTCGGGCCATCGACCCACGAGACATCGATCGCGTCGCCGCCGGAGAACCGGCGCGAGCGCACCGAGAACTTGACGCCGGGGAAGGCCCGGGCCAGTTCGATGCGCATGTTCTTGGCCGCGCAGTTCAGTCCGTCGCGACCATTCACGTGGCTGACGGTGACGAGGTAGGGGAAGCGTGCGATCAGCGCCCGCACCGCCACGCTGAGCGCTGCTTCCTTGGCTTTCCAGTCGGTCATCTTCTGCTCCCGGCCACCCGCCCCAGGGTGAGGCTCCGGTGTGGCTTTGAGCAGAATGTAGGCATCTTTGCCTTGATTGTCAAGGCATATTTGCCGCGAATGTGTCCTGACTGGCGCCAGCGGCGGCCTTACCTCGCGCCAGGGCGTGAGAAAGCCCGCCTAAGCGGGCATGTGGGTCAAGGCGGAGACTCTCTACTGCAGCTGTTGGCGCCGCCACTGCCACGGCGGCATCGGCGTCGGATCCGCCCACAGGCCGCGGCGAGCGGCGCGCGCGGTCTCCTGGGGTGGCAGCAGGTGGCCGTAGCCCTTGGCGTAGCGGTCAAACACCCAAGCCATGCCCGTCGCCACCAAGTGCTGCCCGACGTCCTGGCCTCGGCACTCCACGTCGGCCACGGTGCGGCCGTAATGGTCGCGCGCTCGCTCGATGATGCGAGCCTGAACTTGGTGGCACAGATCGACAAGTGCCTGGCGAGCGCGCCCACCATAGGGTTGCCCGCGCTCTGGTGCGTCGATCGCGCTGATCCTCACTCGCACCTGTTCGTAGCCACCGGGCTCGCCGCAGCTAGCGGTGAGCGTGTCGCCGTCGGCAACCGCGACGACGAGGCAAACAAAGATTGGCACCACAGCCTACTGTAGGCCGATCACGACGAGCACGACAAGTATGGCCAGCAGCACCCATCGAACAGTGCTCAGCTCGTGCCGCACCTGCTCTGCAACCCTAGTTGCACTGCCAACCGCGTCAATCAGTTGATGGTGGCGTTCGGCGGCGGCAGCTTCTACAAACTCGGCCCGTTCTTCGATCGACCGCAATGACCACGCGGCGGCTCGGATGTTGTCGGCCTGATCCTGCGGGCCAAGGCCGGAGTCCAGCCAACTCGGCTCCGACGGAGGCATCAGAACAGCCCCCAATCTCGGTGAATCCCCTCCACCCGAGTAAGGGGTCTCTGTAGAGGTTGACAGTTATGCACGCGACGAGTTCGCTTCACCGTAGCAACGTGGGTCACGTTCACGCTGCGCGCAGCCGTTTTCGAGCCGGGATGGCGCTGTCGACATCGTCTGTTAGCGGAGCTGGGGCTTGGTGGCCGACTGGCGGCGCCTCTTCCTGCACCGGGACGATCCGCCGGTCTGCGTCGATCCGGTAAAGGTCCGCGCCAAGCCGTGGCGCCAAGAGCTGCCACGTCTCAACCCTGAAGGCGCTCGCGATGGCCGTCAGCTTGTCGAGCGTCGGCGCATTCGCTTGGTTCAGGATGCGCCAGATCGTCTTCTGGTCCACCTTGGCGGCCTTGCTGAGCCTTCCAGCGGTGCGGAAGTCAGCGCTGTTGGCCATGAGCCAGTGCAGGTTTGCCGCGAGGGTTTTCTCAGGGTTCTTGTCCACCGGGTGAGTCTGCGAAACGATCTCAGGCATCGGTGCCTTGCATAACGAGGCAAAAATGCCTAGACTTACGGCATGAAAGCGGAACATGACCTTCTGGAGCGCGTGATCGGAGAGCTGGACCGTCGGCGCGGAGACCTGCGCGACGTCGCCAAAGAGGCCGGTCTGTCCTACGACACGGTGCTGAGGATCAAGAACCGAGAGAACGATCCCGGCTACTCGAAGGTGAAGGCGCTTGCTGAAGTGCTGTTTGCCGACGAGAGAGCGGCCTCGGACCCTGTCGAAGCCAAGGCGGCCTGAGCCGTGGCCTGCGGCGTCAACGGCCAGGCCGGTCCCGATGGTCGTGTGGACGTGGCTTCCATGTCTGCATCGTCGGCTCACTTCGAGAGGCGCGCATCCGACTCAATACAACGCCGGGTGCGCGAGTTGGAAGGCGTTGGAAGCGCCCCCGAAACGATCTACGAGGCGCTGATCGAGTGCGTACGGGCCGCCGGTGGCTCCAAGGTGGTGGCGGCCGAGCTTTGGCCGGCGGTTGCGAACAGGAGCATCGAAGAGGCGCGCAGGCGGTTGGCAAATTGCCTGAGTCCAGAGCGAGCCGAAAAGCTCGCCCTCGACGAGGTCATCTTCGTCCTGCGCCTGGCGCGCAAGGCCGGATGCCACGTCGGCATGAGCTTCCTCTCTCGGACGTTGGGCTATGCCGAGCCCATGCCGTTCGAGCCGGAAGACGAGCGAGCGAAGCTGCAACGAGAGTTCATCACCGCGACGCGCGAGCTGGCGTCGATGGCGCAGCGTATCGAGCAGCTCGGCACCCAAGCCGACCCCGGGAGTGTGCGATGACGGCCCGCCAGTTCATCTTGCCGCTGGCCCACGAGCTCATCGTCGACCTGTTCGCCGGCGGCGGCGGGGCGTCGACCGGCATCGAGCAGGCCCTGGGCCGTCACGTCGACATCGCCGTCAACCACGACCCCGAGGCGGTGAGCCTGCACCAGGCCAACCACCCGCAGACCCGCCACTATGTGAGCGACGTCTTCGAGGTCGATCCGCTTGCCGTGTGCGGCGACCAGCCCGTCGGCCTGCTGTGGGCCAGCCCGGACTGCAAGCACTTCAGCAAGGCCAAGGGCGGCAAGCCGGTGAGCAAGAAGATCCGCGGCCTGGCCTGGGTCGTGGTGAAGTGGGCCAAGCTCGTGCGGCCCCGCATCATCTGCCTGGAGAACGTCGAGGAGTTCCAGACCTGGGGGCCGCTGCTCGAGGACGGGATGCCTTGCCCGCAGCGCAAGGGCCTGACGTTCCGGCGCTGGGTCGCCCAGCTGCGCAACCTGGGGTATGCCGTCGAGTGGCGCGAGCTGCGCGCCTGCGACTACGGCGCGCCGACGATCCGCAAGCGGCTCTTCCTGGTGGCGCGGTGCGATGGCGCGCCGATCGTCTGGCCGCAGCCGACGCACGCGAAGGACCCTGCGAAGGGCAGCCGCCTGAAGCCCTGGCGCACCGCTGCCGAGTGCATCGACTGGTCGCTGCCGTGCCCGAGCATCTTCGAGCGTGAGCGGCCGCTGGCCGAGGCCACGCTGCGGCGCATCGCCCACGGGGTGAAGCGCTACGTGCTCGAAGCGGCCCGGCCGTTCATCGTGCCGGTGACGCACCAGGGCGACAACCGCGTGCACAGCGCCGACGAGCCGCTGCGCACCGTCACGAGCGCAAAGCGAGGCGAGCTGGCTCTGGCCGTGCCTACGCTGGTGCAGACCGGCTACGGGGAGCGGGCAGGGCAGGCGCCGCGCGTGCCCGGGCTCGACAAGCCTCTGGGCACCGCCGTGGACGGTCAGAAGCACGCATTGGTTGCCGCGTTCCTGGCCAAGCACTACGGCGGCGTCGTAGGCAGCGCGCTACCGGAACCCATCGGTACCGTGACGAGCATCGACCACCACGCGCTGGTGGCCAGCAACCTGGTGAAGCTGCGCGGCACCAGCAACAGCGCCAGCAGCGCCGAGCCGGTGGCGACGATCAGCGCCGGCGGGCAGCACCACGCCGAGGTCCGCGCGTTCCTGGTGCGCTACTTCGGCACCGACCAGGATCCGCGCATCGAGGACCCGCTGGCCACGATCACGACGAAGCATCGCGACGCCGTGGTGACGGTGCAGGTGGGCGGCGAGCCCTACGTGATCACCGACCTCGGCATGCGCATGCTGCAGCCGCGTGAGCTGTACCGGGCGCAGGGATTCCCCGAGAACTACGTCATCGACCGCGGCGCGGATGGGCGCGTGCTCACGAAGGCAGCCCAGGTGCGCATGTGCGGTAACTCCGTGGTGCCGGCGCTGGCGGCCGCCCTGGTCCGGGCGAACTACGTCGAGGCCGACCTGGCCGAAAGGATCGCGGCTTGAAGCTCGCCGACCGCATCATCGCCCTGGCCGCGCGCCGGCCGGCTGACTTCGTCATCGGTGGCCAGGAGCGGCCCTACCTGCGCCGCTGGTGGCTCACGCCCTGGAGCGGCCTGTATCGGGACGTCGAGCACCCCACCTGGTGGCAGTGGCTGGTGCAGCGCCTGCCAGGCGTCTACCTGCACCAGTTCCTGCGCAGCGACGACGACCGGGCCCTGCACGATCATCCCTGGGCCAACCTGTCGATCCTGCTGCGCGGCTGCTATGTCGAGCACCGCATCGCCGCCGGCGGCATCCACGAGCGTGAGCTGTTGGGCGCAGGGGATTGGAAGCTGCGCCTGTCCGGCCGCATGGCGCACCGCGTCGAGCTGCTCGGCGTGCCGTGCTGGACCCTCTTCATCACCGGGCCGCGCTATCGCGAGTGGGGCTTCCACTGCGAGGGCGACTGGGTGCACTGGCGCCTGTTCACCGCGGCCAGCGATCGCGGCACGACGGGCAAGGGATGCGACGCATGAAGCCTGTCGAGCATCCCGTCTCTTCGCTGCTCCCGCCGCGCTTCGCTGATGCGCTGCGCATGGCCGCGCTCGCGCGCGACTGGCGCCGGATCGATGAGATCAAGGACGAGCTCGCGCGCGCCCGGCCCGACCTGGTGCGCCGGCGCAAGGATGGCTCGCGGTTCGAGAGCGTGGCGGGGAGATCTGCAGCATGACGGTGACTCGCCCCGCGCTGCGGTACCACGGCGGCAAGTTCCGGCTCGCCCCGTGGATCCTGCAGTTCTTTCCTCCGCACTCGGTCTATGTCGAGCCCTACGGCGGCGCCGCGTCGGTACTGCTGCGCAAGCCGCGAGCGCACACCGAGGTCTACAACGACATTGCCGACGAGATCGTCAACGTGTTCCGCGTGCTGCGCGACCCGTCGAAGGCAGCCGAACTGCGGCGCCTCGTCGAGCTCACGCCGGCCGCGCGAGTCGAGTTCGCCTTGAGCTACCAAGCCAGCGACGATCCCGTCGAGCAGGCGCGCCGCACCATCGTGCGGTCATTCATGGGCTTCGGCAGCGGCGCCGTCTTCAGCAAGCACGCAACCGGCTTCAGGACCGGCGCGCGCGGGGAGCGCCATAAGAGCGCCGCGCACGACCTGGTTTCCTGGCCGGATCAGGTGCCAGCTTTCGTCGAGCGGCTGCGCGGCGTCACGATCGAATCTCGCGACGCGCTGCTGGTGCTGCAGGCGACCGACGGGCCCGGCACGCTGCACTACGTCGACCCGCCTTACCCCCATGGGACTCGCGGCAGCGCTCGAGGCGTGCGCCAGAAATATGCGCGCGAGATGACGGACGACGACCATCGCGTGCTGGCCAGCGTGCTGCAGGACCTGCAGGGCATGGTCGTCCTGAGTGGCTATCCCTGCGATCTCTACGACCTGGAGCTGTTCCGGGACTGGGAGCGCCACCACGTCGTCGCCCTTGCCGACGGTGCACGCAAGCGCACCGAGGTCGTCTGGCTCAACCCGGCCTGCTCAGCGGCCCTTCAGCGATCGCGCGGCGGGCTGTTCGAGGGGGTTGCAGCAGCATGACAGACCGCCCCGCGCCGCTCGTCGCGCAAGAGGTCGACCTGCGCGACTTCGCATTCATGCCGCTCGACGTGGTGCGACTTCGCGACTCCGACCTGGCCGCGCTGGAGACGCCGGAAGCCTGCTGGGCCGCCGTGCTGCTCTGGTGCGCCGCATGGCATCAGGTGCCCGCGGCCTCGGTTCCGGACGACGACCGCGTGCTCGCAAACCTGGCGGGCTTCGGGCGCGTCGTCAAGGAGTGGCAGCGCGTGCGCGACGGTGCGCTGCGCGGCTGGGTAGCCTGCTCTGACGGGCGCCTGTACCACCCCGTCGTCGCCGAGAAGGCGCGCGAGGCCTGGACGTCGAAGCTGCTGCAACGCTGGAAGACCGAGGCCAGCCGGGTCAAGAAGCACAACCAGCGGCACGACCTGACCGGGCGTGATGCCGTGCAGATGCCCGACTTCGAGGTCTGGGTGTCCCTTGGATGTCCCCAGGGACAACCGCTGCCTGTCCCCGGGGACAAACAACCAGCGTCCCCTGGGACACCACCCCAATGTCCCCAGGATGTCCCTCGGGAAACACGCTCCAAGGGACAGGGAGAGGGACAGGGACAGGGACAGTTAGAACCAAATACCACTCCTACCCCTGTCGGGGTAGGAGGTCCGGCGTCGTCGACGCCGCCCACCGCCGACCGCCCCGAGCTGACGCTGGTCGGGAACCAGCCGCTGACGCCGCCGGACTGCCCGCACCTGGCCATCCTCGCCCTATGGGCCGAAGTCCTGCCCGCCATGCCGCACCACGAGCCGGAGCAGTGGAAGGGCGCCAGGGCGGACCACCTTCGCACCAGGTGGCGAGAGTCCGCCGTCGCCAAGCGATGGACCTCTCAGGCCGACGGGCTGACCTACTTCCGCCGGCTCTTCGCCTACGTCGCCTCGAGCCGCTTCCTCACCGGCCGAGTCCCGCCCCGCGACAAGGACCGGCCGCCGTTCAACGTCACCCTCGCATGGCTCGTGCGCCCCAACAACTGGGCCGAGGTCATCGAGGGGAAATACCACCAGGACGCCGCATGAGCAGGACGAAGTTCGATCCCAGTTCCGACGCCGCCGCCGCCTCGCGCGCTGCAGAGGGCCCCCTGTGCCGCACGTGCAAGGCGCCTGCGCCAGGGGTGACACTGTCTGACTTCGGGGGCGAGTGCTACCCGTGCTTCGCCTTCCGCATGCGCTCGGCGAAGGCGCCGGAGCTGCCGCCTGTGCCGCGTGGCACCGTGATCCCGAAGACGCCGCATGCCTGGGCCTACCGGCTTCGCGCCAGGCTCGACGCTGGCGAAAGGCTGGGCATGGCGCAACGTGGCTGCCTGGCCGAGTTCGAGAGGCGCTACGGCACCGCGATCGCCGGACAGTGCCGCGACGAGCACGTCGCGCCTGAGCCGGTGAGTTTCGCGAAGCTGCCGCCGCTGCAGGCGCTCCGAGGCTGACATGCGGCCGATCGACAAGGCCCGCCGCAGCCGCATCGGCATCGTCGGCTACACGCGCGTCCTGGTAGCCATGCCTGGGACGATCCCCGGAATCGCTCAAGCGACCGGCTACGGCCAGGGAGGCGTCGCGCTGCTGGTGCGCGAACTGCGCGCGCTCGGCATCGTCGGCCAGGTCGGCATTGGTCGCGGCCGGCTGCGATCGAGAGACATCCCGGTGTGGGGCCTGGGCCAGTGGTCGCGTGAGTTGCTGGGCACCATTCCGCGCACGAACGTGATTGCTTTCGCGCGGCTGGTCGACGCGCTGCACGAGCCATCGAGCATCAGTGAGCTGTGCGAGGAGTCCGGGTTGTACCCGTCCGTCGTGCGCCGCGTAGTTCGCTCGATGCGCGACCTGAAGCTGGTGCGCCGCGCGGCCTACCGGCGCAGACACGGCCGCCCGATCGAGCTGTGGGCGCTGGGCACCGGCACGGATGCCAGGCGACCGCAGCCGATGACTCGGTCCGAGGTCAATGCTCGGTACAGCAGGCGCCGCGCATCAACCGAACGCTGGGAGCAGTTGCGCGTGCGGTCTTCGGCCGTCGATGACGTAGCGAGGATCGCAGCATGATCGTCCTGACGCTGCCCTATCCGCTGAGCGCAAACCGCTACTGGCGCAAGTTCCCCATGGGCGGCAAGAAGGGCGGCCGCGAGATCGTCATCCGCAGCAAGGAGGCCGACGACTACATCGAACGCGTGGGCTGGCTGTGCCGGCAGGCGGGCATCAGGAAGCCGCTGCAGTGGCGCGTGCGCGTCGACATCGCGCTCTACCCGGCCAGGCCGCAGGACTGGGCCAAGAGGGCGGCCGCTGACCCGGTGGCATGGGACGACGACGTGCGCTGCATCGACCTCGACAACGCCCGCAAGGTGCTCAACGATGCGCTCAAGGGGATCGTCTTCGACGATGACCGCTGGATCTGGGCCGACAGCGGCCAGCGCATGGAGCCCGACGGCGAGGCCCGTGTCGTGGTCACGATCACGCCGCTGCAGCGCCCGGCATCGCCGCAGGGCTCTCTGCTCGAGGCGGCCGCGTGATGTGCGTCGAGTGTGGCCGGCGCCTGAAGCGCGCAGCAGCGACGATCCCGGCCGGTGCGGACCATCCGGCCGGCGCGGTGGGGCCGGCCTGCGCGCGGCGCCTCGGCCTGCTGCCCGCGCCGCTGCGGCTGTTCAAGCCGAAGCGCCGGCGCGCGCCGCGGCAGCGCAAAGACTCACCGCAGGCGGCGCTGCTGTGAAGAGCTCGCCCTTCCCCCGCTGGCAGGGCACGGCTGTGGTCGTGGCCACCGGCCCGAGCCTGGCCGCGTCGCAGCTGGCGCCCGTGGAAGCCGCGCACGCTCGCGGCGAGTGCCGCGTGATCACGGTCAACGACGCGGCCGCCTTCGCGCCCTGGGCTGACGCGCACTACGTCGGCGACTACCTCTGGCTCAAGCACCGGCTGCACGGCTATCGGCCGAACGCCAGGGGCACCTGGTGGACCGGATCCGACGCCGGCGCGGTGCGCTGGCAGCTGCAGTACGTGCGGGCGTCCGGGCGGCCAGGCCTGGGCAGCGACCGCGTGCACCTGAACGGCAACAGCGGCGCGCAAGCGATCAACCTGGCG
This sequence comes from Rubrivivax sp., assembly GCA_019635315.1. Classification (GTDB taxonomy): domain Bacteria; phylum Pseudomonadota; class Gammaproteobacteria; order Burkholderiales; family Burkholderiaceae_C; genus Rubrivivax. The sequence continues at coordinate 38,165 of JAHBZT010000007.1, read as the reverse complement.
GCCATCTTCGGCGCGCGGCGCGTGCTGCTGCTGGGCTTCGACATGAAGCCCGGCGCCGACGGCCGGCTGCACGTCTTCGGCTCGCACCCGGCGCCGCTGGTGCAGGAATGCCTCTTCGAGGAGTGGCTGCACAAGTTCGCGCCGATCGCGCGCGACGCCGAGGCGATGGGCCTCGAGATCATCAACTGCACCCCGGGCTCGGCGCTGACGCTGTTTCCGGCGTCGTCGATCGAGCGGGAGCTCTGACGATGCGCGCCCTACTGATGATCCGCACGCAGCCGGAATACCGGCGCCAGGCCTTCGAGGCCGGGCTCAGGCGCGTGGGCTACACCCTGACCGACGGCTACGGCCGCGCGCAGCCGCAGTCGCGGGATGACCTGATAGTCGTCTGGAACGTGCGGCGGGGCACCGACGAGCGCTATGCGCGCGAATGGGAGAGCCGCGGCGGCACTGTCGTGGTGGCCGAGAACGGCTACCTGCAGCAGGTCGACAAGACCTACTTCTCGATCAGCACTCACGGCCACAACGGCAGCGGCTGGTTTCCGGTCGGAAACGACGCGCCGGCCCGGTTTGACCGCCTGGGCTTCGAGATCAAGCCGATGGTGGACACACCGGAGACTGACCTCGGCGCGCGCATCCTGGTGCGCGACCAGCGCTCGATCGGCTCGCAGCTGATGCACTCACCACGCGGCTGGGGCCAGGCGACGGTGGCCAAGCTCAAAGCCCGCGGTTTCAAGCACGTCACGCTGATGGCGCACCCGGGCGACAAGGGGAAGCTCGAGGCCGACGCCGCGGCGCTGGCCAGGGCTGACCGCGTGGTCATCTGGTCGAGCGCGATCGGCGTGCGGGCGCTCGTCGACGGCATCCCCGTTCGTCACGAGGCGCCGCACTGGATCTGCGCGGGCTGGCAGGCCGATCGCGCGCGCTCTCTGCACCGCATGGCCGCCGGCCAGTACCACCACGAGGAGATCGCCGCCGGCGAGCCGTTCGCGCGCATGAAGGCCGCGGGCTGGGGCGCTGGCGAAGCAAAGGAGACGGGCGCATGCTGAAACTGGTCCCAGTGCCGGGCAAGGAGAAGTCCCGGCTCCTGTGCAAGGCGTTCGCGGCGGGCGCTCCCGCCGGCGCCCGTGGCACCGTGTTCTTCGGGACCGAAGGCGTGATGGACCTATGGCAGCAGGCGCGGCGCAACGTCGCCAGCGAGCCATTCTTCTACCTGGACAACTCCTACTTCGACCGCTGCCGCGGGACCTACTTTCGCGTCACCAAGAACGCACTGCAGGTGGACCCCACCGGCAAGGCCTCGGACGGCAGCCGGTTTGCGAAGCTGGGCATCAACGTCCGGCCTTGGCGCAAGCAGATCGGCACCGAGCTGCTGCTCTGCCCTCAGTCGGATCTGTTCATGAAGACCGTCTTCGGTCGTCCGTTCGACTGGGCCGCCGATGTGCTGCAGCGCCTGGATTTCATGGGAAATCCGCACCCGGTGCGCGTGCGCCCGTGGAACCGGGACAAGCCTGCAGTCGCGGTCAAGCTGCTTGCGGACCTGCCGAACATCCGAACGCTGATCACGCACTCGTCGGCGTCGGCAATCACGGCAATGCTGGAAGGCGTGCCGGCGATCAGCGAGGCCGGCGCTGCGCACACGCTGACTGGGCCGCTGACGCATGCGTCGCTGATCGACCCACCCAGGCCCGACGGGCGCCTCGAGTTTGCCCAGATCCTGGCGGATCACCAGTTCACCCTCGACGAGTTTCGCGACGGAACGGCATGGCGCCGGCTAAACCCATGAGCACAGCCACCACCATCAAGCCCCCGAAAACATGGTTCCCGGTCGGGTCCTGGAAATACGAGCGCGAGCTCAGGCACCAGATGCAGGGCCTGCGCCACGTCCTCGACGAAGTGCGCACGGCCAGGCTGCGCGGCCTGAGCCTGAGCGTGCTGGATGCGGCATGCGCCGAGGGCCTGATCGGCCTGGAGCTGCTCAAGGCCGGCGCCGGCAGTTTGCACGGCGTCGAGCTGCTGCCGCAGCGCGTGGCCGACGCCCGGCGACTCGCCGCGGGGCTGCCGTGCACCTTCGAGGCCGGCGACCTCACGACCTGGCGGCCCGAGCGGCCATTCGACGTCGTGCTGGCGCTGTCGATCCTGCACAAGCTGCCGGACCCCGGCCGGGTTGCCTACGGCCTGGCCAAGGCCTGCGACCGGATGCTGGTCGTGCGGCTGCCGCCGCCACCCGAGGGCTACGAGGGCGGCGTCATCGTGGACCGCCGCAGCGGCTTCCGGCCGCTGGACCTGCGCGAGTTCTTCGCCCCGCTGCGGTTCAACCTCGAGGAGGAAACGACGGGCTACCTGGGCGAGTGGATCGGCTTCTGGAGAAAGCGATGAGCGAGGCGCTGATCGAGCAGTACCGCCGCATGGCGGCCACCGGCGAGCACCTGCGCGGTCTGACCATCCTGCGGTATCGCGACCAGATCTCCAAGCTGGTGCGGACCTACGGCGCGAAGTCACTGCTGGACTTCGGCTGCGGCGCCGGCGAGGCGTGGAAGCAGCCGCATCGGCTGCACGCCGAGCTGGGGCTGCGGTGGTTCGACGTGACCCTCTACGACCCAGCCTTCAAGCAGCACGAGGAGAAGCCGCACGGCGCTTTCGACGGCGTGCTGTGCTCGGACGTGCTCGAGCACATCCCCGAGGACGAGCTCGACGCCACCGTGCGCCAGCTGTTCGCCCACGCGCGCCGCTTCGTCTGGGCATCCGTGTGCTGCAGGCCGGCGGCCAAGACCTTCCCCGACGGGACGAATCTGCACGTGACTCTGCAGCCGATGCCGTGGTGGCAAGCGCTGTTCGATCGGCATTCAGGGGGCGTGCCGTTCTTCCTCGTCGAAAGCCCCTGAAGGAAACCTACCGTGAAAAAGACCCATGACTTCTCCGGCGTGACCAACCCGAAGCGCGTCATCGCCAAGCGCGAGGCCGAAGCCGAGGGCGGCAGCGACAAGGTGAAGACCGCGGCGGCGCCTGCCGGCGGGATGTCGCAAGCGCAGTTCACCAAGAAGGCCGCACCGGACCCCACCAAGGGCAAGCGCCTGGCCGAGGCGCTGCGCAAGCGCGACCGCAAGTGAACGTTAGCGCCATCACGACCTGCAGCGCGGCCGGCTGGGAGCAGTACGGCCGCCGCATGGCGGCGAGCTGGGCCCAGCACTGGCCGGTGCCGCTGACCGTCTGGGCCGAGGGGTTCACGGTCGACGTCGACGGCGTGCTGGCGCGCGACCTGACCACCGTCACCTGGCTGCAGGCGTTCAAGCGGCGCCACCCTTACAACCGGCGCGGCCGCTACAACTTCCGGCTGGATGCCGCGCGCTTCGCGCACAAGACCGCCACGGTCATCGAGCACGCGCTGCGCTGCGAGGCGGACTGGCTGATCTGGGTCGACGCCGACACGGTGACGCACGCCGACGTGCCGCCGGAGTTCGTCGAGCAGCTGCTGCCGCGCCGCGATGAGTTCATCGCCTGGCTCGATCGCGAGACGAGCTACCCCGAGTGCGGCTTCTACGTGCTCAACCTGCAGCACCCGCAGTGCGAGGAGTTGCTGCAGGCCTGGCGCGCGCTCTACACCGCCGCGACCGTCTTCCGGCTGCCCGAGTGGCATGACAGCTTCGTCCTCGAGTGGCTGGTCAAGCGCACCTTCAAGCTCAAGGCCTGCAGCCTGAGCGGCGAGGCGGGCCGCGCGACGAGCCACCCATTCATCAACGGCCCGCTGGGGGCCTACATGGATCACCTTAAGGGCACGCGCAAGGTGGAAGGCAAGAGCCGCACCGGCGACCTCAAGGTGCCCCGCACCGAGACCTACTGGAAGGGCTTTCGATGAAACAAGCACTGGGCTGGTGGTTCCCCGACCACGAGCAGCACCTGATCGCATGGATGGAAGACGCGGGCAACCGCATCGAGATCAACGGTCGCCCGGCCTACCAGGGCAAAAAGCAGCTGGCGGCGCTGGCCACCGTGGCGCGCATGAAGCGATCGCCGCTGCGCATGGCCGTCGACGTGGGCGGGCACGTCGGGCTGTGGTCCTACAACCTCGCGCCGGCGTTCCAGGCCGTGCTGGCCTTCGAGCCGGTGCACACGATGCGGGAGTGCTTCGAGCGCAACGTCACGGCCGAGAACGTCGAGGTCCTGCCGATCGCGCTGGGGGCCGAGGACGGCAGCGTCAGCATGCACACCACGCCGCATAGCACGGGCGACTCCTGGGTCGCCGGCGACGGGCCGATCCAGATGCGCACGCTCGACAGCTTCAACCTGTCCGCCGTCGACTTCGTGAAGATCGACTGCGAGGGATACGAGGAGCTGGTGCTGCGCGGCGCGGTGGAGACGATCCAGCGCTGCCGACCCGTGATCATCGTCGAGCAGAAGCGCGACATGGCCACCCGCTTCGGCCTGAAGCCGCAGGGCGCCGTGCAGCTGCTGCGACAGCTCGGCTACGGCCTCGAGCGCGAGATCGGCGGCGACTTTCTGATGGTGCCCGCATGAGGGTGTTCATCGGGTACGACGCACGAGAGGCCGAGGCGGCCAAGGTGGCGGCCAGGTCGCTGCACCGGGTCAGCGGCGGCCAGCTGGCGGCCGAGCTCCTCGACGTCGAGACACTGCGGCAGCGCGGAGTGCTGACCAGGATCCGCGACGAGCGCCTTCTCGCGGAATACGACCTCGTGAGCAATAAGCTCTACTCGACGCGCTTCAACATCGCGCGCTTCCTCGTGCCGATCCTGTGCCAGAACGGGCCCGCGCTGTTCGTCGACTGCGACGTGGTCTTCGTGCGTGACCCGCGCGACATCCTGGAACAGCTCGAGCCGCCCGACGACCTGGGCTATTCGGGGTGCGCACTGTGGGTCGTGCAGCACGACCACAGACCGCGAACCGATCTGAAGATGGTCGACCAGGTGCAAAGGGAGTATCCGCGCAAGAACTGGTCGAGCGTGATGCTCTTCAACTGCGACCATGAAGCCAACCGCCGCCTGTCGCTGTGGGACGTCAACAACCGCCATCGCGACGAGCTGCACGGCTTCTACTGGCTGCACGACAGCGAGATCGGCGAGCTCTCCCCCGAGTGGAACTGGCTCGTCGGCGTCCAACCAAAGCCCCAGCGCCCGGCGATCGCGCACTTCACGCTCGGCGGCCCCTGGCTGCCAGGCTGGAAGGGCGCAGAGCACGATGAGCTGTGGCTCGAGGCGGCGAAGGCATGAGCGAATTCACCGATGCGTTCGAGGACGCGTTCAACCTGCTTTGCGGCGACCGGATCGGGCACGGCATGAGTCGCGTGGTGTTCGCGTGCAGGCTGCTGCCCTCCTGTGTCGTCAAGGTCGAGCCATCGCTCGAGTCCTGGCAGAACGTCATGGAGTGGCAGACCTGGCAGGCCGTCAAGGGCACGAAGGCCTCGCGTTGGTTCGCTGAGTGCCGCTGGATCAGCTGCGACGGGAGGATCCTGGTGCAGGAGCGCACCCGACCGCCTGCGCGCTCCGAGTTCGTCGACCGCGTGCCGATCTGGTTCACAGACCTGAAGCGCTCCAACTGGGGAATGGCCAGCAGCAGCGGCAAACGCGAATGGCTGGTCTGCCACGACTACGGCACGGCCTTGGTGCTGCAAGAGGGGACGAGCACGACGCGCACGAAGAAGGCGGATTGGTGGGACGCAGGACAATGAGCGAAGAACGCAACGACGGACTGCACCCACGCCACCCGGGCCGCGGCAAGCCGACCGCCCTGATCGGGCTCGAGGCCGACGCGGTCGAGTGCGGCGGCTTCCTGGTCTTCCTGCCCAGCGGCCTGACGAAGACCGTGGCCTGGCGCTCGACCGCGGCGATCACGCCGACGGCGTCGGCCGCGAAGGACTACACCGCCCGCGTGATCGAGTCGCTGCTGGCGGCCGGCAACACCGACGACGTGCAGCGCACGAACTGGACCTCGGTCGCCGCGGCGGTGCAGCGGATCATTTCCGACTTCAACGACCGCCTGACGAAGGCGATCAACGACAAGATGGCGCGCGACCTGGCCACCCCCGCCGAGAAACGCTGGCTGCAATGAGCAAGCGACGCATGCGCGAGCACCTGGTCAAGCTCGGGCCCCGGCATGAGCTGTTCTGCCTGGAGCTCGTGCGCCGCGGCATGCGCTACCAGCTCGAGGCCTACAACGCCGCCGGCTTCCGCGGCAAGGCCAAGCAGAGCGCCAACCACCTGGCCCACGATCCGCTGGTCAAGGCCCGATGCGCTCAGCTGCTGGGCGAGAAGCTCAAGGCCCTGCACATGAGTGCCGACGAGACGCTGGCGCGGCTGTCGATGATCGCCCGGGCCGACCCGCGCGCGCTGTTCGACGAGCGCGGCAACCTGCGCCAGCTGCGCGAGCTCGACGAGGAGGAGGCGGCCGCGATCGCCGGCGTCGAGACCCTCGAGGAGTTCCAGGGCGTCGGCAAGGCCAGGGTGAAGACCGGTGACGTGCGAAAGGTCCGTTTGCGGGATCCCAGCGTGGCTCTGAGAATCCTCGCCGAGCACCACAAGCTGGTGAAGAGTCCGGACGAAGGCGTCAACGCCCTGGCCACCGCCCTGGCCGAGCGCCTGAAGGCCGCCCGCGAGCGCAAACGCAAGGAGCACAAGCCATGAAGCGCCGTCCCGTCCCCGATCAGCAGCGATTCCGCAACCAGGCCACCGGCATCGGCCAGACCCGCAGCGCCAGCGAGCGCACCGGCGCGGCACGCAGCCAGGCGGTCATCGACGCCGCGCCGAAGCGCCAGCGCCGTTTCGCGGTCGGCTACCCCGACCCCACCCCGCAGGAGTTCACGCTTTGCGAGCCCGGGCAAGTGCTGCGCCAGAAGACGCTGCGCTGAGCCCCGGCGGCAGCGATGCCGCCCTGGACCCGCTGGACGACCTGCTCGAGCAGCTTGCCGAGTTCGAGTTCGACCCAGCGGGTTTCGTTCGCTGGGCGTTCCCATGGGGCGCCGCCGGCACCATGCTCGCGAACGAGCCTGGACCGGAGAAGTGGCAGCTGGCGCAGCTCGAGCGCATCGGCGAGCGGCTGCGCGCCGGCGAGGACTTTGCGGCAGTGGTCCGCGAGGCGATCAGCGCCGGCCACGGCGTCGGCAAGAGCGCCGAGGTCTCCTGGCTGATCCTGTGGGCGATCAGCACGCACGAGGACACCCGCGGCGTCGTCACGGCGAACACCGAGACGCAGCTGCGCACCAAGACCTGGGCCGAGCTCGCGAAGTGGCACCAGGTGTTCATCGCCAAGGAGCTCTTCGTGCTCACGGCGACCGCGCTCTACTCAGCCGACGCGAAGCACGCGCGCACCTGGCGCATCGATCAGATCCCATGGTCCGCCAGCAACGCCGAGGCCTTCGCCGGGCTGCACAACAAGGGCAAGCGCATCCTCGTCGTCTTCGATGAAGCGTCGGCGATCGACGACATCATCTGGGAGACCACCGAGGGCGCGCTGACCGACACCGGGACGCAAATCATCTGGGCGGCCTTCGGCAACCCGACCCGCACCACGGGGCGCTTCCATAAGGTCTGCCGCCGCACCGGGGCCTGGCACTACGACAGGGTCGACGCGCGCGAGGTCCGGTTCACCAACAAGGGCCAGATCCAGGAGTGGATCGACGAATACGGCGAAGACAGCGACTTCGTGCGTGTGCGCGTGCGCGGCCTGTTCCCTCGAGCCGGCTTCGCGAATTTCATCGGCCCCGAGCTGGTCGAGGGCGCGCGCCGGCGCACCGTGCCCATGCTGGCATGGCGATCGCACCAGCTGATCCTGTCGGTGGACCCGGCGCGCTTCGGCGACGACTGGAGCGTCATCACGCTGCGCCAGGGCCTGAAGGCGCACTGGCAGCAGGCACTGAGCGGCTTCGACGGGCCCGAGCTGTGCGGGCGGATCGTCGAGCTCGTGCGCCAGTACCCAGAGACGAGCTGCATCGTCTATGACGCCAACGGCAACGGCGCCGACCTCGACTCGGCGCTGCGCCGCGCGCCGGGGCTGCCGACTCTGATTCCGGTCATGTGGGGCGTGCCCGCGAAGGACGACAAGCACTACTTCAACCAGCGCAGCGAGGCCTGGGGGAAGATGAAGGACTGGCTCGCGCACGGCGAGATCCCGGACGACGACATCCTCGCCGACGAGCTCTCGAGCCTCGACTACGGCTATGACGGCCTCTTCCGCATCCAGCTGCAGAGCAAGAAGGACGCGAAGAAGAACGGCGGCAAGAGCCCGGACCGGGCCGACAGCCTGGCGCTGAGCTTCATTCCCGAGCTGATCGACCGCAAGGTCGTGAGCGCCCGGGTGCGGCCGCAGCAGCCCCGTAAGGTGATCTGGTCGCACGGCCGGCAGTGACCTGGCCGCGTTTGCCGCGTCGGCACGCGGACGCCACAATTCGGCGCATCCCTGAGCGCAGCGCGTGACGCGTTGCCCCGGCGTCAAGATGCCCGCAGCGGGCAAGCCTGGCCGAGACCCCATCGACCGAGGCGCCCCGCATGGCAGTGAACCCGCTCATTCGTCAGCTCGGCCTGAAGCAGCTGCTCCAGCGCGAATCCCAGGCCGTCCCCGAGTTCCGCACCCTCGACGACCCGCAGCTCGAGAGCGCCCTGGCTGCCCACGTCCGCCAGGCCTGGAACCGCAACAAGCTGGCCAAGGAGAAGATCGACCGGCGCATGCTCAACTGCCTGCGGGCCCGCCGCGGCGAATACAGCGCGCAGGCGCTGGCCCAGATCCAGGCTGGTGGCGGCCAGAATGTCGTCTGGGCCGACCTCACCGAGACCAAGTGCCGCGCCGGCTCGGCGTGGATCCGCGAGATCGTGCTGCCCAGCGGCGAGAAGCCCTGGGGGATCACGCCGACCCCGATCCCGGACCTGCCCGAGCCGATCAAGCGCAGCGTCGTCAACAAGGCGGTGCAGCAGGCGCAGCAGGTCATGCAGAAGATGGCCGAGCAGTCCGGCGTCGTGATGGAGCGCAGCGAGTTCCGCACGACCGTGGCGCAGATCGGCGAGAAGCTGCGCCAGGAAGCCGAGCGCGAGCTCGAGAAGAGCGCGCAGCGCCGCGCGCAGCGCATGCAGCGCCAGATCGCGGACCGCCTGGCGCAAGGTGGCTGGGAAGAGGCGCTCGACGCCTTCGTCGAGGACTTCGTCACCTTCCCGGCGGCGATCCTCAAGGGGCCGATCTACCGGCGCCACAAGCGGCTGAGCTGGGAGAAGGACGGCTTCACCCCGAAGGTGAACGACAACCCGGCCCAGACCTGGGAGCGCGTGTCTCCCTTCGACGTCTACCCGAGCGTCGGCGCCAGCGACTGCCAGCGCGGCGACTTCATCGAGCGCGTGCGCTTCTGGCGCACCGAGCTGCACGGGCTGAAGGGCCTGCCGGGCTACAACGACAGCGAGATCGAGCGCGCGCTGCTCGACTACAGCGAGGGGCACCTGGAGGGGTGGCTGTGGACCGAGTCCGAGCGCCAGCGGCTCGAGAAGGAAACGACCTACCTGTACCTCTCGCCGCCCGGCATCATCGACGCGGTCAACTACTGGGGCAGCGTGCCAGGCTGGAAGCTGATCAGCTGGGGCGTCGGCGACCTCGAGCCGGACCGCGACTACGAGGTCAACTGCCTGCTGATCGGGCGCTTCGTCATCTACTGCGCGCTCAACCCGGACCCGCTGGGCCGGCGTCCCTACCATCGCGCGTGCTACGACGAGATCCCGGGCGCGTTCTGGGGCCGCAGCATCCCCGACCTGGCCGGCACGCACCAGCAGATGTGCAACGCGATCGCCTGCTCGCTGGCCGATAACCTGGGCGTCTCCTCGGGCCCGATGGGCTGGGTGCACATGGACCGCCTGGCCGACGGCGAGCAGTCGCTCGAGTGGGCGCCGTGGAAGATGTTTCAGCTCAAGAGCGACCCGACGCAGGGCGTGAACCCGGGCATCGGCGTCTTCACCGTTCCCGACAACAGCGCGTCACTGATGCGCACCTATGCCGAGTGGGAGACGCGCGCCGACGACGCCACCGGCGTGCCGCGCTACACCTACGGCAACGGCGAGAACATCGGCGCCGGCGACACCGCCACCGGTCTGAGCATGCTGCTCAACAACGCCGCCAAGGGGCTGCGCCGCGCGATCTCCAACATCGACGCCCGGGTGATCCAGCCGACCATCACCATGGCCTTCGTCAACGAAATGCTCTACAACGACGACGAGAGCATCAAGGGCGACTGCGTCGTGGTGCCGCGCGGCGCCGCGGCGATCCTGATCAAGGAGAGCGCGCAGGCCCGCCGCACGCAGTTCCTGGGCATGACGGCCAACCCGATCGACATGGAGATCATCGGCACCAAGGGCCGCGCCGCGCTGCTGCGCGAGGTCGCCTCGGCGATGGAGCTGCCGGTCGACGAGGTCGTGCCGAGCGAGGAAGCGCTCGAGGAGCGCGAGCAGGCAACGGCCCAGCAGGCCCAGCAGCAGATGCAAGAAGCGGTCGCGATGCGCGAGGCGGAACAGGGCGCGCAGGCCGCGCTCGAGCAGCAGAAGGCCGAAGCCAAGGCCGCCGGCGACGAGCGCGTCGCGCGCACGAAGCTCATCGGCGACGTGGTCAAGCAGGCCGTCGCCGGCGCCACGCGCAATGCCATGGTGCCCGCACAGACCCCCGTTTGACGGGTCCGCGGGGGGGTTTAAGAATTCCCCCCGTGGCATTGACCAACAGCGATCTCCAGGTTCTGCGCGCGTTCAGCCGCGTGCCTGAAGGCCGCTTGTGGGTCGCGATGCTCGAGAAGAAGCTGGCCGAGGCTGACGCACACCTGCGCACCGCGACCGGCGAAGACCTGTACCGCAAGCAGGGTCGCGCGCAGCAGCTCGAGGAGCTTCTGCACGAGATCACGACAGCGGACCAGGTGCTCAGGCGGCAGGAAGTATCGCGGCAGCCTCGATCGCTGCACCCGACCCAGTCCTGATCCGCTCCCTTCTGGAAACCGCGCCTGGTGGCGCATTCCGACCCACAGCGTTGCGAAGCCCGCAATGAGCCCCGAGGACCGGGGCCTTGTGCCGGATCGTGGAGCCACCAATGACGACGCAAGCCGCCGCTTCGACCGAGACCCGTCTGCCCCGAGCCGTCCGTGAGCGCATCGCGCGCATGAACGAGCAGCTCGCTGCAGCACCTGCCGCCGCCGCACCGACCCCGCCCGCGCCGCCCGATGCGGCTGCCGAGGCGGACGGCGCCGCCGCGGCCGCATCCACCGACCCCAACGCGCCCCCGGCTGCCCCCGTAGCGCCGCCGCCCGCTGCCGATCCCCGAGAGAACGATCCCGCGTACTGGCGTCAACGCTTCAGCGTGACCCAGGGCATGCTGCGATCGTTCCAGGAACGGCAGGCCGAGGCGCTGGCCGCGAAGGACACCGAGATCGCGACCCTGCGAGACAAGATCCGCGAGCTCGAGGCATCGAGCCGCACCAGCGGGAAGGGAGCGCTCGACCTGAGCGCCTTCTTCTCGCCCGAGCAGATCGAGCACTTCGGCGAAGAGCAGTGCAGGGCGATGGCCTCTGCCGCCACAGCGGCGGCACAGGGCGAAGCCAAGCGCCTTTTCGAGGCCGAGGTCAAGCCCATCCAGGACCGCAACCGGGCCGACGCGCAGCGCGCGACGGAATCCCGCGAGAACGCGTTCTGGGAGAAGCTCGCCGAGCTCGTGCCGGACTTCCAGGAGGTCAACGCCTCCCCGAGCTGGCTGGAGTGGCTTGCCACGCCCGACGAGACCACCGGCCTGGTGCGCCAGGACATCCTGGACCGGCATCGCCAATCGCTCAACGCGAACGGCGTGGCCCAGGTGTTCCAGCGCTTCAAGGCTGGCCAGGCGAAGCCGCCGGCGCCCCCCGTGGCGCCGCCCCGCGGCGTCGGACCAGGATCCGCAGACACGCCTGCCGCACCGCAGAAGGCCTACCCGTCTCCCAAGGAGATCAAGGACTTCTACACGCGCGCAGCCATCGGGAAGGTGAGCGACAAGGAACGGGTCGAGTTCGAGGCGCGGCTGAGGTCGAGGACTGCGGCGTGACGCCGTAGCAACCACCCTCGCAGGAGTCCACTGTGAAGACTCGTTCCGCATCCATCATCACCGCCCTGGCTTGTGCCACGCTGGCCTTCGCTCGTGACGTCGCCCTGAAGGCGCACGAGGCCGCCACCGGCTACATGTCCCGCATGGGCATGATCGCCTACGGCGTTCCGCGCGCATCCGGCATCCCCGACTACGGTCCGGCCGGCACCATCAACTACAACCCCGAGGTCTACTCGGGCAAGCTGGTCGAGAAGTTCTACCGCTCGACGGTCTTCGGCGAGATCGCCTCGACCGACTACGAGGGCGACATTGCCGGCATGGGCTCGAACGTGCTCATCCGCACGGTGCCCGACGTGCAGGTCAGCGACTACGTCATCGGCGCCGGCCTGGGCCTGCAGTACCCCGGCCGCAACTCGGTGACGCTGGCGATCGACAAGGGCAAGTCCTTCTCGGTGGCCGTGAGCACGGTCGATGCGCGCCAGTCCGACCTGGACATGGCCGACATCTTCGCCAACGACGGCAGCATCCAGCTGCGCATCGCGGCCGACGCCGACATGCTGGAGACCATCCCCGCCGACGTGGCGACGGTCAACTCCGGCACGGCGGCGGGCAACGACTCCGGCGACCTCAACCTCGGCAGCGCAGCCGCGCCGCGCGCGGTCTCGAAGGACAACATCGTCGACGCGCTCGTCGACTTCGGCCAGGTGCTGGACGAGCAGAGCGTTTCCGACGAGGGCCGCTGGGTCGTGCTGCCGCCGTGGGCGATCTCGCGCATCAAGCGCAGCGACCTGAAGATCGCCTCGCTGACCGGCGACGGCGTCTCGATCCTGCGAAACGGCAAGGTCGGCGAGGTCGACCGGCTGACGGTCTACCAGAGCCGCAGCCTGCTGTCGCAGAACTCGCCCTCTGCCGCGGCGAACTATGTGATGTTCGGCCACCCGGCCGGCCTCACCTTCGCCGCGCAGATCGCCGAGATGCGGATCATCGACAACCCCAACGACTTCGGCTACCTGGTGCAGGGGCTGCTGGTCTACGGGTTCGAGGTGATCGAGGAGAACTACGTCGGCTGCGCGGTGCTGAGCCGCGGCTGATCGACCACGGGGGCGGCTGCGACGCTGCCCCCGGTCCTCTCAAGTCCACCTCACCGGAGAACCTCATGGACACCAGCAAGACCCCCTATGGCCCGGGCATGCCGATCAAGCAGACGCCCAACATCATCGGCGGCGAGCGCGCCAAGAACGGCGGCAAGCCCAAGGCGCGCTATCCGCACAAGCCGCAGGGCAACCAGCCCGCTGGCGGCGGCAGCACGTCGGGCAGCTTCAAGCGCGCGCTGACCCCGGGCACGTCCCCCACCGGCTCCTGATCGGGCAGCCGGAACAGCACCGCCCGGCCTCGGCAGCGAGCGCCGGGCGGCTTTTCCCCCAGAACCGAGGACCTGACCGCCCATGGATGCCCAGCTCGAAGAACGCGTCGCCAACCACCGCGCGCGCACGCGCCAGAACAAGGAGATCCCCTTCCTGATCCGGGACGACGGCATGCTCATGCCCAACGTGCCGCTGATCGCGAAGAACCCGCGTTTCCGGCCCTACCACGGCGACGTCAGCGCCTCGCTCGAGGAGCGCATGCAGTACCTGCGCGGCGAGACCGCCAGGCGCCGCGTGATCAACAGCGCGGTGCAGTCCGACCCCGCTGCGCCCTTCGACATCGCGAAGGCCTCGAAGGACGACCTGATCGCGTTCGCGCAGGAGGAATACGGCTACACCGTCGACCCTGCGCTGCACTTGAACAAGATCCGCTCGGACGTTGCCCGCCTGGCCGGCATCGACCCGAAGACGATCTTCTCGCACGGCGCGAAGACCGCCGACGGCGAGCACTGACGCGAGCGCCTGGCCATGCTGCTGGTCTCGGCGATCCTGAGCCAGGTCCGGGTCACGCTGCTGGACCCGAACGGCTCGACCTGGGGCGACGCCGAGCTGCTCGGCTACTTCAACGAGTTCCAGCGGACCACGGCGTTCCTGAAGCCCGACGCGCACACGGTGCGCGACTACATCCCTCTTGAGGCCGGCATCAACCAGGAACTGCCCGAGGACGGCATCGCTGTGTTCGAGATCGGCGAGAACGAGGTCTCGGGCCGCATGGCCACGCTGGTCGACCGTGGGCTGCTGGACCACGCCAATCGGTTCTGGCCAGCTGCCACCCAGGAGCCGGACGTGCAGCACTGGTCCGCGGATCCGCGCGACCCGCGGCGCTTCGCGGTGATGCCGCCCAACGACGGCACCGGCTCGATCGAATGCCTCTACGGCGCCGTTCCGCCGGCGGCTACGCTCGGCGACGCGCCGGACGGTGCGATGGCCTTCCCAGACAGCTACGAGCACGCCGCAAAGTGCTTCGTGATGGCCAAGGCCTACGCCAAGAACAGCAAGCGCCAAGACCCGGCCAAGAGCGCAGCGTACATGGCCGATTACCGCCAGGCGCTGGGCATCAAGACGACCTCGCAGGCCGCGAGCGCGCCGCGCGTGCGCACAGCTGCACAGGCGGATTGACCATGGCCAACGTCCCCGTTCTCAACGTGATCGCCGATGTCGCGCAGCTCGTGCGCAACGCGCCGAACCCGACCCTCATCGCCGCCTATGTGCGGGCCGCGCGCAAGTTCTGCCGCGAGTCGCGCTGGCTGCGCGTCGAGCTGCTCGGTCAGGCCGAGGCCGACACGCGCGTCTATAGCCTGGGTTCTGACCCGTATCTCGAAGTGCTGGGGCTGCGCGCCGCGTCAGCTGCACGCACCAGCGGCAACACTAAGCGCTGGCCGCTGACCGTGTCGGCGACCGATGGGTGGGATCCGAACGCCGGGCCAGGCAAGCCGCAGCGCTACGCCTACGTGCCCGAGGCCCAGGTTGCGATAGACCCGGTCCCGGACGGCGCCTACGACCTGACGCTGACCCTTGTCGTGCAGCCGAAGGCCGGCGTCAACGAGCTGCCCGAGGAACTGCTCGTGAAATGGGACCAGGTGCTGCAGGCCGGCGCACTGGCCTACCTCTTCGCGATCCCAGGGCAGACGTGGACCGACCTTGCCGAGTCCAAGCGCCAGGCGGCAGTGCTGCAGTCCGGCATCAACAACGCCCGCGCCGATGAGCAGCGCGAGTTCAACGCCGGCACGACGTTCATCAAGCGCCGGCGGTTCCTCGCCGGGGGCCGGCCGTGAGCTTCGCCATCCGGCCCTCGGGCGGCTTCCCGCCGCAGACGCCGCGGGAGTTCCCCAACTTCATCCAGTTCCGGTTCAACGGCGTCGACCTCGGCGGCCCGGACGCCACCGTCGTCAACTTCGCCGGCGGCCTGCTGACCGTGGAGCGGGGCGAAGGCGACGACGCCAACAAGATCACGATCTCGTTCGATGCGGACATCCGCGTCACCGAGGATGGCACCTGGCGCGCGATGGAAGAGGGCTGAGCCGTGGCCATCAAGATCAGCGAAATGACCCTGGCCGACCTGCCCCTGGTCGGCGACGAGGAGATCGAGGTTGCGGTTCCTGGGGACCCGTACCTCACGAGGAAGGTCGCCATCGCAGACATCCTCGACATGTTCAGCGGCATGGACAACCCGATGACCGCCCTCGGGGATCTGATCGCCGGCGCCGCGGATGGAGCGCCCGCGCGCTTGCCCGTCGGCTCGAACGGCCAGGTGCTGAGCGTGGTCGCTGGCGCGCCCGCGTGGAGCGCCCCGCCAGCGGCGGCCATCAACGTGCAGTCGGTGGCCAGCGCCGCGAGCGTCACGCCGACCTTCAGCAACGACGCTGTCGAGGTCACAGCGCAGGCTGCGGCTCTCACGATCAACAACCCGACAGGGACGGCCATCAACCGCCACGGCCTGGTGCTCTACATCCGCGACAACGGCACCACGCGGGCCCTGACCTGGGACTCGCAGTGGCGCGCGGCCAGCGGTGTGACCTTGCCGACAGCGACGACGCCGAACAAGTGGCACTTCATCGTCGCCAGCTTCTGCAATGCGGATACCGCCTGGGACGTGCACTCGGTCGGGGTCCAGGCGTGAGGCCATACCAGGCGCTGCGGCTCGCTGGAGTGCAGGGCATCGTGCCGCTCGTGCCCGAGGCCGGCACGATTTACAACGCGCTGCGCTCCTGGTGGTCGATGGACGAGAACGCGGCCAGCTCCATCTATGCGGACTCTCATGGCCCCAATCACCTGACGGCTCGCACCGGTGCCAGCACCATCAATACGTCGACCATCAGCAGCACGACCGCCAAGAAGGGCAGAGCGTCCAACCTCAACCGGGTCGACGATCGCTGCGCCTACATTCCGCGCGCGAACACGGCCCTGGACATGCCCAACGCCGACTTCTCGTTCGGCGGGTGGTTCACCCTTGGCTTTTCCGCGGCGACGGCAGCGTTTCTCATGGGCCGGGTCGGAGACGCCACGACCACGCGTATACAGGCCTACCTCTTCATCGAGAACGACGGGAACCTCAAGGCCGGGGCAACTACCGACGGCACGATCTCGACTCGAGTGCAGACGAGCACGGGCATCGGGAGTGGCACATGGTCCGGGTCTGAGTACCAGCTCGTTGTCCTGACCTTCAATCGCACCGGCAACCAGCTAGAGATTCGTTTTCGGCGACCCGGGCACTCCAGCGGGGCGCTGCTGAAGAGCACTGTCGCGTTCCCCAGTGCGCTCTACACCGGTGCCAACAATTCGAACTTCGCGATCTGCGAGGGGCTGCGCGCGGACACGAATTTCTTCTCGAGCAACCGCAGTGCCGCGTTCCTCGCTGACGAATGCTTTTTTGTCGACAAGGCGCTCTCAGACGCTGAGGTCAATTACCTCTATGCCGCCGGCGCCGGGCGCAGCTATTCCGAACTGAGAACCGACGCGGGTTATTGAAGTGCCGTTCGAGCTCACGCCATCGTCGGCCGCCTCGCAGGCGTTCTCGGTCGCGCCATCACCGGCCCCTGCTCCAGCGTTCGACATCGTGCCCAGGGCGCCGAGTCCGCGTGCGCCGTTCGATGGCTTCATCGAATGGCAGGATAGTGGCACCCCTCTCGGCGATCGCATGGTCGACGTGGTCGACTTTGCCGCCCCGTTCCTGCTGGCCACCCGCGGGGTCGGGCAGAACTCGCACGTCGTGACGGTCAATTTCGGAGCGAGCGCGCCGCCACCCTCGCCACCGCCGCCGCCACCGCCGCAGGTCAAGTCTGCATGGTGGGACTTCGAGCAGAACGACGACTCGCTGCTGTTCTTGGATTCCACCGGCAACGAGAACCACCTTACGACGACACTCGCAACGTCGGCACAGTCCATATCCAACGGCGTGGGATCCGGCCGGGCGCATTACAGGGGCGGGGCTGGTGCAGCCTTCAGCAGTCGGCTGATCTACATCCCGCGCGACGCACAGCAGTGGCTGGACTTCGGGGCCAATGACAGCTTCTCGATCGGCTGCTTCTTTCGAGCGCGCACTGTCATGGCGAACAGCTGGGGGCGGATGATCCTGGGGCGCCTGGCCGGGACAGTTATTCCGAGCGGGGGCACAGCGGGCCTCGGCGGCTACTACAACAGCGCATATGGCCTGACACTCTTCAACGGCGCGCTGCAGTTCTACCTGCTGACTGACCCAGACGATGGCACCGTGTCGACCCTCGCCACCGCGCCCTCGACCCTTGTGGCCGGCACGTGGCAGTTTCTCGTTGGCGTCGTCGATCTGCAGTCGATGACGATTAGGCTGGACATCAACGGGGTCACGGTCGCGACGCAGCCAATCACCCGGGGCGCGCGCAATGGGCCAGGTGTGCAGGGGAACTTCTGTGTTGGCCACCCGCTCGGCAACGACAGCAACGTCGAGACGGACATCGACAACAGGCAGGCCGACGCGGACTTCGACAAGGCCTTCGTAAGCCTCCTGCCGCTCACGGTGGAGCAATCGGCATGGCTCTACAACAGCGGGGCAGGCCGCACCTTCGCGGAGGCCCGAGCCGAGGGGATTGTCTGATGAGACTGGGCATTGACTCTTTCCGCGGCGAGGTCCCGCGCCTCACCCCGCGTGCGCTGCCCGATAACGCGGCGCAGCTGGCCATCAACGCCCGGCTGCTGAGCGGCGACCTCGAGGCCTGGCGGCAGTTCCTGCAGATCAAGGCGCTGGCCACCGCCGCGCCGGTGCAGACGATCTACCTGCTCAACGGTGCTTGGCTGAGCTGGCCGGTTGACGTCGACGTGGCCCGCGGCCCGGTGCCAGGTGACACGACTTTCCGCACCTACCTGACCGCGCCAGGCTACTACGCCGAGCCGCGCTTCACGACCTATGCGATGGCCACGACCGGGGCAGAGCCGTACCCTGTCGCGACGCGGCCGCTGGGCGTGCCCGGGCCGGATGAGCCGCCGCTGCTGGCCATCGACCCGGCCTCGGCGCAGGAGTCGAATATTGCCCTGGTGAACCCCGGTGCCGAGAGCGGGACCACCACTGGCTGGACGGTCGACAGCGGCGCGCTCGTGGTCTACGACAACGGCGATGTTCCTGGCCTGAATGCTCAGGCCGGAACGCACTTCTTCGGCGGTGGCAATGCATCGGAGAGCGAGGCATACCAGAGCGTGGATCTTGAGTCTCTGGGCGTGATCGCCGGCCAGGGCCTGCGCCTGGCATGGTTCCAGGCGCGCGGCGCGAATTCGAGCCTGGCGACGATGGCGCTGCAGTTCTACTCGGCCACCAGCACCCTGATCAGCGAGCAGCAGCTCGACCTGGCCGCGCCAGCGGCTGCCGACACCTGGGAACGTCGGGAAATGACCGTCGAGACCCCGACCGGGGCCGTGACCGCGCGGATCGTGCAGCGCTACGAGCTGGCCGGCGTCGGGCCAACGATCGACGCCTACATCGACAGCATCACCCTCTCCAGCGTCGAATACACCAACCTGTTCGACGGGTCTTCGCTCACCGGGTGGGAAATCTCGCCGGCCAACGGCACGCCAGGCAGCAGCGACCAGTGGCGGCGCGTGGAGATCGACGGCGCATCCGGGTGGGCCCCGCCGTCGTTCAGGATTCGCGGCGACGAAATGACGCCGTGGATGCATCGGGCCTTCGCGACCGATCGCAGCCCGTCGGTGACGGTGAAGTTCGACTTCTACAGCGCGAGCGGGCACCACCTGCTGGTGCTGCTGTACGCCAACGACTCCGGCCGCGGTACTGCAGTGCTCTTCTCCGGCGGCGGGGTGGCGATCAACTCCTGCGCATCGTGGGACGACCTCGGCGCCAATGTCGAGAACCTGGGCGGGGCGCTGCCGGCAAACACGAGGTACACGGTCACGCTGACCACCGAGCAGCTCAGCACGTCCGAGGCCCGAGTGACGATCCGCGTCGTGGACACGACGACCGATCTTGTTGCGATCGATGACTTCAGGACGATCATCCCGATCGACGGCGCCAGGGTCGGCTTCAAGGGCGCGCCCGGCACGCTGGAGACGATCTGGTGGGTCGACAACCTCTTTGTCACCGTCTCGCCGCCCCGCGTCATCAGCGGCGGCGACGAGAGCGCGACGAGCTACGTCTACACCTTCGTCAACGACCTCGGCGAGGAGAGCGGCCCGAGCGAGCCAAGCGAGACACTGCGGCGCCTGGAAGGCGTCACCGTCGACGTCACGACACCGACGGCGCTGCCCTCGGGGCTGAGCGACGAGTATGGAATCGTCGCGAAGCGCATCTATCGGGCCGCCAGCGGCGCCACCGGCGTCATCTTCCGCCTCGTGGCCGAGATCCCGCTGTCGCAGGAGACCTTCAGCGATGCGCTGGCGGACAACCAGCTCGGCGAGGAGCTCGAGTCCGAGGGCTGGGACCTGCCGCCCAGCGACCTCGAGGGCATCCGGGCGCTGCCCAACGGGATCATGGTCGGCTTCCGCCGCAACCAGCTGTGTTTCAGCGTCGAGGGTCGCCCGCACGCCTGGCCAGTGCGCTTCCGCCTGCCGACGGACACGCGGATCGTCGCGATCGGCAATATCGACACCACCGTGGTTGTCGTGACCGAGTCCTTTGTCTACACCGCCAGCGGCACGAGCGCGAGCAGCTACACCATGAGCCAGCCAGGCGCACCGCAGGCCGGCGTGAGCAAGCGATCCCTGGCCAACCTCTTCGGCGGGGTCGTCTTCGCGTCTCCGGACGGCCTGATGCTGGCCGCCGGACCGACCCAGGTGCGCAACCTGACCGCGGGCATCTTCACGCGCGAGCAGTGGCAGGCGCTGGGGCCGGAGACCATGCTCGGGGTCGTGCACGACGACGTCTACTTCTTCTTTTTCGACCCGCCTTATGGTGATCCGGCCGCGGCGCCTGCGGGCTTCATGGTCGACGCCAAGGAGGGCGGCTTCGGCGTGGTCCGGCTCAGCTTCCACGCGACCGCGGCGCACGCCGACCCGCTGACCGACAGCCTGCACCTGGTGCTCGACGCGGTCGACGAGCCGGCGGCGCCCTACCTGCCGCAGCCGAGCACCGAGCCCACGCCGGACGGCTCGACCATCTACCAGTTCGACGGCGACCCGGCCAACCGCATGGCCTACCGCTGGCGCGGCAAGCTCAACCTGCTGCCCAGGCCGGTGTGCTTCCAGATGTGCGAGATCCTCGCCGCGGAGTTCGACAACGTGGTGCTGCGTCTGTACGCCGACGGCGAGCTGCTGCTCGAGCGCGTGCTGACCTCTCGCGAGGAGTTCACGCTGCCGATGGTGGAGGACTACCGCGAGTTCGAGATCGAGTTCGTCGGAACCTCGCGCGTGCGCACCGCGCAGGTGGCCGAGGACGTGCTCGAGCTGGCCTGAAGGGCGCCCCCATGGCTCTAGGCAAACCCGCCGTCACCACGCCGCGCACGCTGGATCTGCGATCGATCCAGCTCGCGATCGACAGCATCCGCGAGAGGCTCACCGCGCTCGATGCGGCCGTGTCGCGCGGCGAGCGAACGGTCGCGGCCGCGAGTTCCGGCGCAGGAGCCGGCGCGACGACCGCGCAGCTCAGCGCCGCCCTGCGCGCTCTGACTGACCGGGTCGCGCGGCTGGAGGCGCTGGCCATCGCCGCCGGCGGCGATGTCATCGAGCTGCTCGCCGAGGAGCTGATCGCGATCTATGACCCGGTCGTTCCAGGGTCGGTGACGACCTGCGCGCTGCTGGATCCGAACGATCCGATGCGCCGGAGTGCGGTCCTGGGCCTGGCACTGAACGCTGCGGGGCCCGGCGAGCCTGTGCGTGTGCGGCAGCGCGGACCGCAGACGATCTCAGGAGCGTCCTTCGAGCCGGGCCTGCCGGTCTTTGCGGGCCTGGGCGGGCTCACCCAGTACCCGGCCTATCTCGACGCCGTCGTGCCGCTGGGCGTCGCCGTCTCGTCGAGCGATGTCTGGGTCTCGGTAGGCGGCGCCGCGCTGTTGGTCCCGCCGGTCTACGCATCGGATCCGCGCGACGACGCGCTGCCGGTCACGTGGGGCCTGCTGCGCGATAAGCTCGGCTGGCTCGAGGACCTGCTGGCCGAGCCCGACGGTTTCGTCGTGAAGGTCGGCGATACCCTGCAGACGCGCGTGCTGGTGGCCGGCAGTGGCACGGGCATCGTCATCGACGACGGCGACGGGGTGGGCGGCGATCCGCTGTTCTCGCTGGGGTGATGCGCGGCTTCGTCCTCGTCGACGTCGACGAGCACTGGCCGACGATCGCCCATCGGCTGCCCCCCTTAGCCGAGGACGCGCTGCACGAGTGCCGCGCCGGCCGCGCGCTGTGCTTCGCGGGGGACTGGGGGACGTTTGTCATCGGTCTATACCCGGGCCACAATCCCGCCACGCTTGAGGCGTTCGTGCTCCTGGCCATCGCGGACCGGCACGGCGCTTTCGATGCAGCAGAACCCGCCGTGCTCGACGTTGCACGCGATCTGAAGGCCACTACGGTGGCTTTTCACTCGGTGCGACGGGGCTGGGCCAGACGACTCGGACCCGCGTGGATGCCGCGAGGTCACAACGAGTTCTGGCGCTATATCGATGAGCGGGAAAAAGGAAGGCACCAAGGAAACGCCCCAGCAGCGAGCCCTGGTCGAGCTCGCCATGAACGAGGTCGCCGACTACAAGAAGCGGTGGCTTCCCGTGCAGCAGAACCTGGCCCAGAGCATCCGCTCGATGGGCACCGAAGGATCTCGCGAACGGACTCAGGCGAAGGGCGTCGCCAGCACTGAAACCGAAGCCCGCTTCTCGCGGGCGCGGGGCCAGCTCGAGGGCGGCCTGGCGCAGACCGGGCAGCTCGGTTCGTCGAAGGGCAAGCTCGCGATCGCAGGCCTCGGCGAGGATCAGGCCACGTCCCGCGGGCTGGGCATGGGCAAGGCCGAGCAGGACATCGACGATGCCTACACCGCGGGCCTGACCAGCATCATGCAGATGGGCCGCGGCGAGAAGGGCGTCGCGATCGAGGGCGTCAACCGCACCGCAGGCCTGAGCGGCCAGCGCGCGGCCGCTGACGCCGCCGCGGCGCTCGGCAACCGCATGGGCAATGCCGAGCTGGTCGGGCAGGCCGTGGGTCTTGGCGGTTTCTATGCTTCGCAACCAGGCTTCGCCGACCGCGTGCAGGCCAGGTTCAGCAACACCGGCTTCGGGAGCAGCGGCTTCGGCAGCGGCCTGGCCTACGGCAATCGGGATCTCGCAGGGGGCCTCTGACCATGGCCATGCGCAACATCTACGAGATCGAGGCCAAGAACACCGGCACCGGCAAGTATGTCGACCCGCTGGGCAGCTACATCCACAAGAAGGACCCTCTGGGCCTCTTCAAGAGCCGCGGCGGCGGCGGCGGCACGCCGGTGGGCGATGCCTATGCGGCGCTGACGCGCGAGGCCTGGGAGCGCTACGTCACCACCTGGGTGCCGTACCAGAACGACCTGATCGACTACGCCACCGACCCGAACGTGGTCGGCGATGCGATGTCGCGCGCCAGCAACCTGGTGGATGAGTCGTTCGAACAGCAGCAGGGCGCCACGCAGCGCCGCCTGGCCGGCCTGGGCTTGACGCTCGACGAGGACGAGCAGCGCGCGGCCGACCGCAGCTTCGGCCTGGCTCGCTCGCTCGCCGACGTCGGCGCGCAGAACGCGGCGCGGGACCAGACCCTGGCGCGCCGGCAGTCGGTGCTGGGCAACCCGGCGCCGACGATCCCCAACATCTGAGGAGACGACGATGCAGCGACGTGCGTACGGCCTGGGCGGCGGTGGCGGCGGCCTGGCCGGCGTGGCAGGCGAGCAGCAGCGCCAGTCCATGGACATGCTCGGCCAGGCGGCCGAACAGGAGCAGCGGCGCAACCTCGAGAATGAGGAGCGCGAGCGCCAGCGCCGCGCCGGCAATCAGCAATTCGGGTCGTCCCTCGGGATGGTCGGCGGCATGGCCATCGGTGCGCAGTACGGTTCCGTCGGTGGGCCCTGGGGTGCGGCGATCGGCGGGCTGTTGGGCGCCGTCATCGGGGGCGCCTTCTGATGGCCAGCGTGGGAGCGGCCGCCGCGCGCGGCCTGGAGTCCGGCTTCAACCTGGGCCTGCGCATGCAGGCCGACCAGCGCTCGGAAGAAGACCGCCAGCGCCGGCAGCGGCTGCAGGACGAGCAGCTCGGCATCGAGCGCGAAGACCGCCAGCTGCGGCTCGAGGAACGGCAGCGTGGCATCGACGAGCGTGCCCGCGCGCAGCTGCTCGCCGACGAGGACCGTGCCCTGGCCGCCGTCGAGGCACAGATCGCCACGCAGCGCGACGAGGGTGCGGCGCTGTTCCAGCAGTACGGCGCGAAGGTGCCGCGGCACCTGGCCGAGCCCTATGCCCGTCGCTCGGAAGAACTGCGGGCCGAGCGCCATCGGCTGCTCGAGGCGCGCTGGCAGCCGCACCAGCGCCGCGTGCAGGACCTGATCAGCCGCGTGCAGACCGGCCAGGTGCAGCTGCAGGACCGGAAGCCCGAGGAGGTCTTCGAGGTCCTCGCGGTGTCGGCGCGCCGCGATCCCCGGGACCTGATCGGCGGCGAGGACGGCAGCCCGTCGAAGGTGTCGGCCGCCATGCGTGACTTCGTCACCGGGCTGGAGACCGAGAACGAGGGAATGATGCTCGACTCGGCCAATGTTCTCTTCGAGCCAGAGCTCAAGGTCGGCGTCGGCGAGGACAGTCCGCACGGCGGCAAGATCCTCGGCAAGCGCATCGTCAAGTTCCTGCCGCACCCGCAGGACCCGTCGCAGGTGCTGCCCGTGGTCAAGGTCTACGTGGGCCGCGGCGACGGCAAGGGCGTGAAGGCCGACCCCGACGCGCCGAAGGGCGCGACCGGCTACTACTTCGCCCCGATCACCGAGGGCCGTAGCAGCGACCCGAACGACCCCATCGCCGCGATCCCGATGCAGCGCGGCATGGAATACCTGGGTCAGCTGCAGACCCTGTCCGAGGCGGTCAACGCCAGCCCGGCGCTGCGCGCGCGCGTGCTCGAGGGTGCCGCCGGCCAGGACAAGCAGCCCAGCTCGTTCCTGTCGTCCTTCCTGGCCAACGGCGGCAAGCTGCCGGCGCCGCCGAAGGTCAGCCGCGAGCGCGTCGACCTCGGCAGCCACGTGCTCGAGCGCGACGTCGACGAGACCGGCAACGTCACCGGCGAGCGCAAGCTGGTCAAGGGCCTGTCGCCGTCGGCCAGCGACAAGGGCGGGCCGAGCCAGCGCGAGCTGGAGATCCGGCGCGCCGTCGAGCAGGGCCTGATGACCGAGGAGGAGGGACGCAAGGCGCTGCGCGATCACGCCATGGGGTTGAAGCCCGGGGACGCCGCGAAGGCCGACAAGCTGAGCGCCAAGGAGCAGGCGTCGCGTGCTGCCGCTCTTGCGCAGGCCGATCGCGTCATCGGGAAGGTCGACGAAGCGGCCAAGCTGGTCGGCGGCTGGACCACGGGCGTGGTCGGCGCCCTGATGCAGAAGCTCCCGGCCAGCGAACGCCGCGACCTGATGGCCGCGCTCGACACCATCAAGGCCAACCTCGGGTTCGCGGAACTGCAGGCGATGCGCGAGGCGTCGCCGACCGGCGGCGCGCTGGGCCAGGTCGCGGTGCAGGAGCTGATAGCCCTGCAGTCCACGATCGCGAGCCTCGACGTGAGTCAGAGCGCAGAGTCCCTGAAGCGCTCGCTGGCCCAGGTGCGCAAGCACTACGACCGCTATCGCGAGCTCGAGCAGCGAATCGAAGCCGAGGAAGCGGCGGGTGCTGCGGGTGCGCCGCCCCCGCCGCCGGTCGGCACCGTCATGGACGGCTACCGCTTCACGGGCGGCAACCCGGCCGACCCGAAGAGCTGGGAGCCGGTCGGACAGCAGCGCACGCGAGGCGCGACGGGAAGCTGGTGATGGCTGGCCCCTGGGAGCAGTTCAAGCAGCAGCCGACCGGCGTCCCGCCAGAGGCTGCGCGGCTTCTCGCGCGTCGGTCCGGTGAGGCGCCGCCGCCGGCGCCACCGGCCCGCGGTCTCGGTGCTGCACGAGCAGAGGCGCCTGCACCGGTCGCGCAGATCGGTGCCGAGGCGCCGGCTGGTGATCAGCAGCAGCCAGGCCGCCCCTGGGAGCGCTTCCAGGGCGCTGCGCGCGCCCAGCCGCCAGCTGCTGGCCTGGCGCCGCCACCGGCGCGTGAGGTCGGGCACATCGAGACCGCGCTGCGCACCGCGGCGATGGCCGCGGCGCCGGTCGTGCGCGCGATCGACCTGGCCGCGGCCGGCCTGGCCCGGATCTTCGGCGACGAGGATGGCGCCGACGCGCTCTTCCGCGACATGGAAGCGCGCCAGGCGCGCATGCGCGAGGCCTACGCGCCGCAGGCCGGCGAGGAGTTCAGCACGGCGGGCCAGATCGTCGGCGGCGTGGCCTCGATGCCCGTCGAGGTCGTCGGCGGCTTCGGGCTGCAGCGCGGCGTCGAGCGGGCGGCCGAGGTCCTCGAGCGCGGCGGCACCGGCGACGAGGCGGCGCTGGCCGGCGGCGTCAGCGGCGCCGCGAACGTGGCGGCCAACCTCCTGCCGGTCAAGGCCGGCGGCGCCGTCGGGCGCGGCCTGGAGCAGTCTGTCGGGCGCGTGCTGCCCGGCATGCGCGGTGCACCGGTGGCGGCTGGCGCCGTGGCCGGCGGTGCCACCGGCGGCGCCCTGGCAGTCGGCGCGGACGCCGGCGTCACCGCGGCCGAGAACGTCACGCTGCCGGAGCGCGAGGCCTTCGCCGACCTGCACCGCGAGGCATCGCCAGAAGTGGCTGGCGGCCTGGGCCTGGCGCTGGGCGCGGTCGCCGGCGGCCGCGGCGCGCGCGCAGCTCGATCGCGCCCCGCTGCAGCGCCTGCGCCGGCCACCCCCGGCACGATGGGCAGCGCCGGCGCCGCCGGTACCGACATGGCGACCCAGCGCCGAGAGCGCGCCAAGGCGCTGCCGGTCCCGTTCGAGGGCGACGCGGCACTGACCGAGGGCCAGGCCACGCGAGACTTCGCGCGCCAGCGCTTCGAGCGCGAGACCGCCAAGGAGCCCGAGCTCGGCAAGCCGCTGCGCGAGCGCGCCGCCGCGCAGAACGAGACCGCGCTGCGCAACCTGGATGCGCTGGAGTCCTTCACCGGCGCGCGCCAGGTCGAGCGCGGCGCTGCCGGCGCGGCCGTCGTCGACCCGATCGTCGCCAAGGCGCAGCGCGCCAAGGCCGAGATCAATCGCGCCTACGACGAGGCGCGCGCCGCCGGCGACATGGCCGAGCCCGTGGACGCGCGGCCGCTGGCGGCCTGGATCGAGGACAACCGCTCGAGCGCGGCGAACGCCGGAGTGATCTCCACCGCCGAGGCCGAGCTGGTGCGGCTGGGCGGCGCGCAGCGCGCCGCCGACGGCTCGCTCGTGCCGCGCGAGATCACGATCAACGACCTTGAGGAGTTGCGCAAGAAGATCGTGGCCGGCGGCAAGAAGGACCCGACGAATGCGCACTTCGCGGCCGAGCTGAACCGGGTCATCGACTCGACCACCGAGGGCAAAGGCGGCGAGCTCTACCGCAGCGCGCGCCAGCTGTTCCGCGACTACCAGGCCGAATTCAAGGAGCGCGGCGTCATCCGCGACCTCATCGGCATCAAGAAGGGCAGCAGCGACCGCATCACTGCCATGGAGCGCGTGCTCGAGCGCTCGATGCGCAGCGCCGACGACCTGAAGAACGTCCGCGAGACCCTGCTCACCGCGGGCGACGACGGCACCCAGGCCTGGCGAGAGCTGCAAGGCATGGCGATGCGCAAGCTGCGCGCCGAGGCCACGCGCGGCGTCGCGCCGGACGAGCGCGGCAACCCGATCGTCTCGCCGGCCAGGCTGAAGCAGACGATCAACGCCTGGGACGAGTCCGGCACCCTCGAGGTCCTGTTCGGCAAGAAGGGCGCCGAGACCATGCGCGACTTCCGCGACGTGGCGCAGGACCTGTTCACCGCGCCGGCCGGCTCTGTCAACACGTCGAACACCGCCAGCGTGATGGCCCGGTGGATGGTGGACAGCGCCGCGTCGTTCCTCACCACCGGCGTGCCTGCGCCGCTGATCAGCCTGACGCGCGCCGCCGCCCGTGCCCGCGCGGACCGCAAGGTGAAGAAGCAGGTGAAGCAGGCCCTCGGTCCGAAGGACACTGCGGCGCCGAGCAGCACCGAGATCCGCAGCCCGTTTGCTGGAACGGACCGGCTGCCCGAGACGACGGTGCGGGCCGCCGGTGGAACAAAAGACGCTCCAGGCGAGACGGCAGGTGTTCCACGTGAAGCGCCGGTCGACCCCAGGCTGCAGGAGATCGAGCGCCTGCGCGCCGCCGCGGGCGACTCAAAGGAAACGATCCGCGTGCTCGACCTGGAGGCCAAGCGGATCAAGGCCGAGATCGCGGCCGGCCGGGTGAAGGCGGGGCGCCATGCCGAGGCCGAGGCGCTCGAGCGCGCCGCCAGCACCACCTTCGAGCCCGCTGTGCGCCAGGCACTGCTGCGCCGGGCCAGCGAACTGCGCGAGCGGCTTCCTGTGGGTGACACCAAGGAGCTACCCACCACGCCGACAGCGCCGGTCGACAAGCCCGGCAAGATCCCGGTCGGCGAGGCCACCGAGGCACCGTCCAGGTCGGCGCCGCTCACAAAGCGCGAGCGCGAGCTGATCCGGCTGCGCGACGAGGTCAGCGACCCGGAAGTGCGCCGGGACCTCGACGCATCGATCCGCGCTGAGCGCCAGCGCTTCGCCAACGAGCAGCGCGGCCGCGAATACCTGCGCCTGGCCGACGAGGTCGCCGACGACACGCTGCGTGCGTCGTTCGAGGCCAAGGCCCGCAAGCTGGGCGTGGAACGCGAGCCGATCCCCGTGGGCGAGGCCCGCGATGTGCCGGTCGAGGTCGTCGAAGCGCCGGCCCAGCCGACCCAGCCGCTGGCTCAGATGGACCTGCCGCCCGAGCAGCACGCCGCCTGGGCACGCGCGCACGGCTTCGGCTCGCTGGACGCGAAGACCGCGGATGACGTCGCCCAGGCACTCGGCTACGATGCCGCGGCCGTCGAGCGCGCTGTGCAGCAGCTGGAGCGCAGCCCGCGCGCCTTCGAGCGCGAGATCGCGCGCATCATCGAGGAAGGAAAGACCCGTGAGAGCGAAGCCCAGCGTCCTGCTGGCAGCAGCCAAGGATCTGATCGCCCGCCGCCAGGCCTGGGCCGAGAAGATGGCGCGCCAGGCCAGCCCGACGACGGCGCCGACCTCGGCGGCGGACCCGGCATCCGACCCCGAGCTCCTGACCGCCCGGGCGATCAGAGCGGCCAAGCACGGGCCGAAGCCGACCCGCTAAGCCCGCAGGGCGCGCAGGCTGCGGCCCGCGCCGAATTCGACAAGGCCACCGAGCCCACCGGCAACCCGATCACCGACCGGCTCTCGGCCAAGCTGCGGGCCGACTACGAGGGTGCCGTCCGGGAATACAGCGCGCTGCCGGATGCCCGCGACGGCCTGGTGCTGAACACCGACGTCGCCCGTGAGCTCTCGCCGGACTACCTGGGAGACCGCACGCGCAGCGCCGACGTGCACGAGCCGGCCAGCGCCTTCATAAAGCGGGTCTATGCGGACAGGCTGGCCAAGCCCACGCCCGAGGGGCGCGAGCGGGTAGTGCTGTTCACGGCCGGCGGCACGGGTGCCGGGAAGACTTCGGGCCAGACCGCAGTCGGCGACCGGCTCGGCGCGCCCGAGATCCTCTACGACACCAACATGAACAAGCTGGGGTCGTCGGTCACGAAGATCGAGCAGGCGCTGCGCGCCGGGCGCGACGTGCGCATCCTCTACACCTACGCCGACCCGATCGACGCCTTCGAGCAGGCGATCGGCCGCACGCTGCGGCAGAAGGCCAAGCACGGTTCTGGCCGCACGGTACCCATCCACGAGCACATCCGCACCCACGTCGGCGCGTCCAAGGTCATCCGCGACCTGGTGGACCGCTACCGCAACGACCTGCGGGTCGACTTCGCTTTCGTCGATAACTCCCGCGGCCAGGGGAACCAGGCGCCGGTGGAGTTGGCAGAACTGCCCCTGGTGAGCGAGAATGGGCTCTATGAGCGAGCAAAGGCGATCGCACGTGAGGCGCATCGGTCCGGGAGGATCGACGACGCCACGCTCGCCGGCTACCTCGGACAAGGCGCCGCTGACGATGGCGGCGTTCGGGTCCAAGACCTGGGGCAGCGAGTATTGCCGCCTGGTCAACGAGGACCAGAAGGGCCGAGCGGCCGAGCAGGCGCCGACCAAGGGCAAGGCCAAGAAGGCCGCGTAGCGCCCAGCCGGCCGGCTGCCAACGAGCCGGCGCAACGCTCCATCCCCGGGGCGGTAGGAAGCTCAACCTCTGTAGTCACCGAGCGCGGCCTGCGCGTGCCGGTGCGCTACCGGCTCGTGAGCGCCGGCGACCTGGTGACGTCGCACAGCGACGACCTGAAGGTCAATGCAGCCTTCGATCAGCAGCTGCAGCCGCGGGACCGCAGCCGCGCCGCGAGCGAGGCCCAGATCACGCGCATGCAGAACGACCTGCAGCCCGAGCTGCTGGCGGAAAGCCCGAAGGCCAGCGACGGCGCGCCGATCGTCAGCCCGGACGGGACCGTGCTGTCGGGCAACGCGCGTTCGATCGCGGTGCGGCGGGCCTACGGCGGCGGCCAGGCCGACGCTTACCGGCAGTGGCTGGCCGACAACGCCGAGCGCTTCGGCCTGACCCGCGAACAGGTCCTGGCCATGCAGCAGCCGATGCTGGTCCGCGAGCACACCGTCGACATCGACCGCGCGGAGTTCGCACGCCAGGCCAACGAGTCGCCGGTCGCCGCCATGAGCGAGACCGAGCAGGCGTTCGCCGACGCGCGCGGCCTGCCCGACCTGGAGACCTTGGTCTCGAACGAGGACGGCACGATCAGCGCTGGGCGCTCAGGGGAGTTCATCCGCGACTTCCTGCGCACCGTGGCCTCGCCGGCCGAGCGCGGCCAGCTGATGACCGCGGACGGTCGGCCCTCGCAGCGGCTGCTGAGCCGGATCCGCAATGCGGTCTTCGCGCGGGCCTATGGCGACTCCGACCTGGTGGCGCGCATGGCCGAGGCCACCGACGGCAACACCCGCAACCTGCTGGCCGGGCTGCTGCGCGCCGCCGCCGACGTGGCTCGGGTGCGCGAGCTGAGCGAGGCCGGTGCACGGCCACCGGCCGACTTCGTGCCCGACGTGGTCGAAGCGGCGCGCCGGTACACCTCGCTGCGCGAGGACGGCATGACGGTGGCGCAGGGCCTGTCTCAGGGCAGCCTGATCGGCGGCGAGCCGTCGCCCCGGGTGGCCGAGCTGATGCGCGAGATCGAGGTACACGCGCGCTCGCCGCGGCGCATCGCAGAAATGGTCCAGCGCCTGGCCGCAGAGGTCGACGGCGGCGGCGACCCCCGACAGCAGGGCCTGGGCCTGTGAAGACCGACTCGCACCTTGATCGCACGCTCGACGAGCTGGCCGCCGGGCACCCGCTGCGGCCTCACCAGCCGGTGGCGCTGCTGATCGAAGACGAGCCAGCACAGGCCCTGGTCACGAGCGCGGCGCTCGTGCGCGCCGGCTTTGCGACAGCGGTCGCCAGCAACGGCGTCGAGGCGCTGCGCATTTTCGCTGAGCGGCCGGCCGACCTGATCGTCGTCGACCTCATGCTGCCCGACATCAACGGGACCGAGATCATCGCGCACCTGCGCCAGGACCTGAACGGCGCGCGCGCGACCATCCTGGCCTACACCGCGAATCGGGACGACGTCGTGCTCGCTGCCGCGCTGCGCGCCGGGGCGGACGACACCTACACGAAGGACGGCGGCATCGCGGTGATCAGCGCCAAGTTCGAGCGCCTGGCCGCCGAGTTCCGGCGCGACTCCACGGCCGCGGCGAGGCTGCTGCGGCTCGAGCGCGTGACGGTCGTCCAGTCGGTGACGCTGCAGCAGCTGGCCGAAGCCGTCGCCGGGATCCGCGACGAAATGGCCGCGATGCGCGAGCTCAGCGACCACTACGTGCACGCCAGGACGATCGCGAAGGCCGTGGCAGCCGTGGCCAGGACCGCAAGCCAGGCATGGAAACCGGTCGCGGCCGTCGCCGCCGCCGCGCTGGCGGGCTGGCTGTGGTTGCGCGACTCGCTGCCGCCGTGGCGCTGATTCAACCGAGAGGAACCTGCGATGCGAACTCGACACGTCTACATGATCGGCGGCAGCCTGGCGGTGCTGGGCGCCCTGTACCTCACGGACCCCGACCGGGGCTTGACGACCAGCATGCTCCTGCTGGCGCTGGTCACGCCGCTGCTGGCCGTGGCGTTTTCGCACTGGTCGCGCAAGGCGCTGCACGACTACCCCGAGGCCGACATGCGCAGCCTGTTCCGGCGCGCGGGCGAGAGCCCGGTCGGCGCCGGCCTGGCACTGGTGGCGCTGTCGATCGTCGTCGCGGCGCTGCTGGGACTGTTCGGCCGCGCGGCCCACGCGCAGCCGCAGCCGCACGCGCGCGCGCTGGCGCTGGCGCCGGTGCTGGTGGCCGAGATCGATCGGCACTGGCCAGACCTGCCGCAGCGCGCCTACGTGCCGGCGCTGATCAGTCACGAGAGCTGCATCAGCTACACGCACAGCCGGTGCTGGTCGCCGACCAGCCGGCTGCGCACCCAGCGCGAGGAGGGGGCCGGCATGGGGCAGCTGACGCGCGCCTGGCATCCCGACGGCCGGCTGCGCTTCGATGCGCTGGCCGAGCTGCGCGATCGGCATCCGGCGCTGCGCGATCTCGACTGGGCCACGATCTACGGCCGCCCGGACCTGCAGGTGCGCGCGATCGTGCTGATGAGCCGCGACAACTGGCGGGCCCTGGCCCCGGTGGCTGCGCCGCTGGAGCGGCTTGCGATGGCGGACGCGGCCTACAACGGCGGCCTGGGCGGACTGCAGCGCGAGCGCCGCGCCTGCCAGGTGGCCGCCGGCTGCGATCCGGGCCGGTGGTGGGGCCACGTCGAGCACCGATGCCTCAAGAGCCGCGCGCCCTTGTACGCCGGCCGCAGCCCCTGCGACATCAACCGGCACCACGTGGTCGACGTCTGGGCGCGCATGCCCCGCTACGCCGGAATGATGCGAGGCGCCTGATGGACATCAAGCGCGGAATCGTCATCGGCCTGGGTGCCATGCTCGTGGCGACCATCGTGGCCGCCACCGTGGCTCTGGTCTGGGTGGCTCTGGGGTTGGCGTCGGTGCTGCGGTGAACGGGCCCGCTTCTGTGCGCCTGCTCGACGGCACCGAGGTCGACGCGAGCTCTGAAGAGTGGCGCCACGAGTGCGAGGCGCGCGCGATCGCAGCGCTGCCGTCGCTGGCCGAGCGCCGCGCGTGGCTTGAGGATCTCGAGCGCAAGCGCGGCAAGCCGGCGGTGGACCGTCTTCGGGTCACGATCGGCGAGCTCTGGAAGGACCGAGGCGGTGCTGCTGACCGGTAAGGCGCTGGCCGCCGCCGGCATCGCGCTGGCGCTGAGCCTGGCCGGCAACGCGGTGCTCACCTGGGCCTACCTCGGCCAGCGCGACGCAGCGACGCGCGCCGACGCGGCCGCAACCGAC
This sequence comes from Rubrivivax sp., assembly GCA_019635315.1. GTDB lineage: Bacteria > Pseudomonadota > Gammaproteobacteria > Burkholderiales > Burkholderiaceae_C > Rubrivivax. The sequence goes on along the minus strand of JAHBZT010000007.1, from coordinate 5,114 downwards.
GCGATAGAGCAGCGCGACGGCGCACGCGAGGTCGCCGAAGTGTGCAGCCGCAGCGTCGAGCGCGCCGCAGCGGCCGCGGCGGATGCGCAGCGCCGCGCCGCCGCGGCCCAGGCTGTCGCAGCTGCCGCGGCGCGCCGGCGCCTGCAGCTGGCCGACGACATCCTGGCCGCGCCGCCGGCGGTGCCGGGTGACGACTGCGCCAGCGCGCGCGTGAGGGTGGACCGGTGGCTGTCCGAGCGCACCAAGCCCTGACGGCCGCTGCGCTGGCCGCCGCGGTGCTGCTGAGCGGCTGCGAGACGCGCACGCGGGTGCAGTTGCAGACCGTCTCTGTCGAGGTACCGGTGCCGTGCCGAGCGGCGCTGCCGGACCGGCCGGTGATGCCGACCGAGTCCCTGGCCCCGGGCGTGCCGCTGGACACCTTCGCGGCGGCCGCGGCGGCCGAGATGGAGCGCCGGGAAGGGTACGAGCAGCAGCTGTTGGCGGCGCTCGAGGAGTGCCGGCGCTGAGGCCTACGGCCGGGGCTTCGCGCGCTTGAGCGCCGCCCGGAACCACGTCGGGCCGCCGACGGCCGCGAAACGGGCCTTCTCCTCGGCGGTCGCGCGGATCTTGATGAGCTCGTCCTTCCCCTGGCCAGGCTCGGCGGCTGGGCGGCCGCGGGGCCGCTTCGGCATGGCGGGCGCGTTCACTTCGGCGCCGGCAGGGCGCCGGGGTAGTGCTTCGCGATGATCAGGTTCATCTTCTCCACCAGGTCGGGGCGCTTGAACGTCACGTGCCCATTGTGGTTCTTGAAGGTGCGGATCGCCAGGTAGTCGTTCTCGCACTGGCCGGGGCGGGCGGGCCAGCCGTTGAGGCCGGCCGCGCTGAGCATCGAATTCACGCCGCCGCGGTGGTCGGGCTCGGGCTTGCCGTCCAGCACCGTGAGAACGCGCAGGAGGTCGTCCATCTCGTCGGCCTTGCGGTAGCTGCCGCAGCCCGTGAGGTAGGTCACGACGATGCGCTTGCCGAACTTCTGAGGCAGGTTCGTCTTGTAGTGCCAGCTCAGCGCCTTGAAGCAGGCGATGACCCCGCGCTCGAAGATCTCGCCGCGGCTGTCGTGCAGCATCTGGAAGGTCGCGCGCACGTTCGCGGTGGTGAGCTCCGGGATGTCGCCGGCGCTGATCGCCTTGTCCCACTTCTCGCGCGCCGTGGCGTCCATGAGCGAGCGCATGCCCGACTCGTGCATGAGGTACTGCCATGCCGCGGCGTCGACGCCCAGCCGCGCGGCGCGCTCGAGGTCCTGGCGGTGCGCGGCGTCGCGCGACCAGGTCGAGCCGTCACGCCGTGTGCCGAGATAGGACGGCGCGACGTCCACGTCGCCGCGGCCGTGCGAGTAGGAGGTCGACACGGTCACACGGGGCATGCCCAGGTGCGCGGCGCCGGCGATCTGCGCAGCCTCGCCGATCAGGTCGAAGGCCTGGCCGAGCTTCTCGAGCACGGCGGCGCGCTGGTTGACCAGGTTCGCGATGCTGACGCTGGGGACGAGGTCGCCGCTCATAGAACGTAGCCCTCGTCCGACTTGCGAGAGTAGAGCCAGGCGGGGACCAGGAACATGCGGCCCGGTGCCTTGGTGTAGTAGTCATTCACCACTTCCTGCAGCTGCGACCGGGGAATCCAGCACGTGGCCGGCTTCAGGTTGCCGAACTCGTTGTATCGCTCGGCCTTGAAGCCGATCGCCTTGTCCGTTTCGCGCTCGACCCGCTCTAGGGAGTAGAGGCCGGTGGCCATGTTGCCGGCGGCGATCCACTCGCTGACCTTCGAGAACCTGGGGACTGGTTTGCCCATCACTTGCTCCTGTGGCGCACGTTGCGCCGTTGGGTTTATTGTGGACCCAACAAAGAGCGAAGGTCAAGCATTAAATGAGGCCACAAAAAAAGGTGCCAGGCCGTGGGAAATGAACCCTGGGAACCCGCGTGGATGCGTGCTCAAGATTGCAGCAAGATTTCCCACGGACGGCCGGAAACCCGCGCCAGTGCTCGAATGGCTCCACGATTGTGATTCTGGTCGTCGTGGGTTCGAGTCCCATCAGCCACCCCATCCCAGCGTTTCATCAGGTCCCATGCCGGACCGAACTTCCCGCTAAATCAACGACTTAGACAGTCGCTTGAGTCAGGAAGGCTCCTGCCGTCTCACGGCAGCGCAGCGAAGTTGGGGGAACATCTGGGGGAACAAATGGCGTGTTCGCAGCCATTTGACGTTTTGTTCCCCCATGCTCACCGACAAGCAGTGCAAGAACGCGAGTTGCGACGCGGGTAGGCCCCGCGTGCGCCTGGCCGATTCCGGCGGTCTGTACCTGGAGGTCTCGCCCTCTGGGTCCAAGCGCTGGTTCTGGAAGTACCGCTTCGACGGGAAGGAGAAGCGCCTTGCCCTCGGGGGCTATCCAGATCTGGGTCTGAAGGAGGCCAGGGTCGCACGTGATGATGCGCGCAAGCAACATCAGTCGGGCGCAGATCCGGTGCTCACGCGGCAGGTGGAGCGCCTCAGTTCCCGGTTCGACGCCAACGCCAGCTTCGAGGTGACCGCGCGCGAGTTCCACGCGACAAAGAAGGTCGGCTGGAGCGATCACTACGCCAAGCGCTGGATGGAGCGCCTCGAGAAGGACATCTTCCCCTGGCTGGGCAAGCTTCCGCTCTCCCAGATCGGCGCACCAATGCTGCTGCAGACGCTGCGGCGCGTCGAGGCACGTGGCACGCGCGAACTGCCTCACTCTCTGCTGGAAGCCTGCGGGCAAGTGTTTCGATACGGCGTTGCGACCGGACGTTGTGAGCGCAGCCCCGCTTCGGATCTGCGCGGCGCACTGAAGCCGGTGCTGACCAGGCACGTCTCCGCGATCGTCGAACCCGATCAGGTCGGCGACCTGATGCGCGCCATCGACGGCTACCACGGTCACCCTGTCACCCGGGCGGCACTGTTTCTGTCGGCGCTGCTCTTCCAGCGGCCAGGGAACATCCGGCAGATGGAGTGGGCCGAGCTGGATCTCGAGGGAAGGATGTGGGCGATACCCTCCGCCAAGATGAAGCGGACAAAGCGGGCGAAGATCAACGGAAGGCCCCATCTGGTTCCGCTGGCCTCACAGGCTGTCGACGCTCTGAAGGACTTGATGCCGCTGACCGGCCGAGGGCGATACGTGTTTCCGTCTCTGATCACAGCCAAGCGGCCGATGAGCGAGAACACGGTGCGTGTTGCCCTTCGCCGGTTGGGCTTCGACAACGAGACGATGACTCCCCACGGATTCCGGGCGATGGCCCGCACCGTGATGGTGGAACGGCTCAACGTTGCACCGGACGTGATCGAGGCCCAGTTGGCTCATGGGAAGTCCGGCCCGCTGGGCGCGGCCTACGACAGGGCGGAGTTCATCGAGCAGCGGCGCGACATGATGAAGGCCTGGGCGGACTACCTTGACGAACTCAAGACCAAGCCACTGAGCAGACCTAGCAAGGAGGATCGGACTGCAAACGGGATGAATCGAGCTGAAGGTCGCGCCACCTGTGCGAAGGCGCCTGCGTCGGCTCAGTAGCGGCTTTGGTCCCGGAACAGCCTGTAGCCGCTTTTCGCGATCACGTAGTTCACACTGTGCGTCCTGCAATTGACGTTTGTGAGGAGACCATGAGACGCCTCCTTCTCTTGTTGGTCGTTGCTGCGTTTACAGCAGTCGGCTGGACGTCTGGGGCTGACAGCGGGGTGGGAACGCAGGTCGTGCTTGCAGGCGTTGCTGCGCTGTTCGGGATCGCAATAGGTGGCGCGCTGTTCCGGCGCAAGGCGCCATCGATCCGAAGCAATGTCGATACTGGTCACGACATTCCTGGGATGGGAACCTCTACGGCCGACATCGCAGCCAACTACTGGCGGGACAGAGCCCACCCACCGCACATGAAGCCGCCATCGCCGCCGCCGGATCAGCACATCCACGATCCGGACCGGCTGACCTGACTACCGTCGCTTCAGCAGGTCCTTCACTGCGTCGGCAGCGCCCTCGGCGGACTCCTTGGCATCCGCAGCCACTTGCTTGGCGGCGCGCTTGAGCAGTGATTGCCCTGCGACCAAGGTTCCATCCTCGCTTCGCCCCGCGTCGGCAGCCGAGCTCAATGCGCCGCTCTGTTGCTGAACGCCTTCGCGGATCGCCTGCCCGCGCCGTGAAACTGCGTCACGGACTGTGTCGGGCACGCTCTGTGGAGGGACGGTGCCAGCTGGCAGACCGGGCTGGCGAGCGACTGCAGCATCACCGGTGCGTTTCACGCTCTCGATGTCTGGGCCCTCTGCCAGCTGACTGGCCTGCCGCGCGTGCTGGGTCCTGAGGGACTCAAATGACAACGGCACGGCAGTACCGTCAGAGAGGGTGCGGTTCGGTGCGAGTGACTGCCGCGCCAGTTCGGCCTCCATCAGAGCACGGGCGGCGGCACTCGTGCCACCGTATTGCTCGGCGTACCGCGTGAACATGGCGAGGTTGTGCGGGTCCTGGGCAATGTCGAGCGCTATCACCTCACCCCGTTCATATGCTGAGCTCATGCGCTCTGCATAGGCGGTTCGATCGGAGAGACCAGCCTCGGCGCGCGAACTCCGGGTGGAGCTCGAATTCAACCGCGAAGACAGTTCACGTGCCTCGCGGGCGTCAGATGCAACAACCGACGCGAAGCTCGAGTCGCGGGACACTCGGTCGCCGAACTGCTTGAACTCGGCCAACTGCTCAGAGGTCAAGGCGCCCAGTACCCTCTGCTGGTCTGCCGAGAGCCCAGCCAGGTATCCCTTCTCCGCGTTGGCAGTTGCCCGGGCGCCAGCAACGGGACTGGAGACGCCGAGATGACCAGCGGCGCCGAACGCGATTCGTGCGACTTGTGACTGGCTCATTCCCGTGCTGTCGGCGACGCTCCTCGTGATCTGGTCCAGCCGGTTCAGCGTCTGCCCCAACTGCTCGAAGCTGCTGGATGTCGCCCCCGTGCTGCTTCGCGACGACTTCAGCTTAGCCAAGCCCTTGGTGAACGCCTCGGACAGCACCGCCGAACGTTCGGTGCTGGCAGCGACCGCTTCGCTGCGGGCTGCGTCGACCTGGCGGCTGGCGTCCTGCACGTCCTGCTCACTAA
>JAHBZT010000006.1 GCA_019635315.1 Rubrivivax sp. | reverse complement strand
GGAGCGAGCGCAGCGAGCGAAGTGAGTTGGGCGGCGCGACCCCGAAGCGAGCAGCGCAGGGTAGTCGCCGCCGCAGGCGGCGACCGCGGAAGTCAGCGCCGGCAGCGGGTACCGCCTGGCGCGATGCGCAGGCGCTTGCAGGCCGAACGAGTCCCTGCAACTCGCGAGCACGTACACGCCGAACAAGCGTCCGCTTTGCGCCGCAAGCGGTCCGACGCGCAAGGCTCTGCATCTCAGTGCTGCCGCGCCGCCGCGACGACGATGCCGTCCGCGTCGGCATACAGCCAGTCGCCGGGGGCGATGGTCACGCCCTGTACCTGTACGGCCGTGCCGGCACGCCCTTCGCCGCGGCGCACCGGGGGCATCGGCACGGTGGCCACGGCACGGATGCCGACGGCGGCCGCACGCAGCTCGGCCACGTCGCGCACCGCCCCGTCGATCACCACGCCGGCCCAGCCGTTGGCCGCGGCCGCGGCGGCCAGGTTGCCGCCCAGCAGCGCACGGCGCAGCGAGCCGCCGCCGTCGACGACCAGCACGCGACCCTGCCCCGGCGACTCGACCGCCTCCTTGACGCGCGAGTTGTCCTCGAAGCATTCCACCGTGTGCACCGGGCCGGCGAAACGTTCGACGCCGCCGAAATCGCGCAGGGTCGGCGGCAGCACGCGCAGAGCCCCGTCCTCGCGGTGCGCGTCGCACAGGTCGCAGGTCGGCGGGAAGTCGATGGCGGTCACGGGCGGGCTCCTGGCGGGGCGTTCAGCGCTTTTGCGCAGCCAGCGCCGACGCGCGGATGGCCGACAGCGTCGTGCGGCTGGTGCTGAGGTCGGTGGGAAACTTGACGTGCAGCAGTGTCGGCGTGCCCGCCGCGACGGTGCGCGTCAGCGCGGGCTCCAGTTCGGCCGTGCGCTCCAGCGTCTCGGCGCGCCAGCCATAGGCGCGCGCCAGCGCCGCGAAGTCCGGGTTGAAGAGATCGCTGCCGCTCACGCGCCCCGGGTATTCGCGTTCCTGGTGCATGCGGATGGTGCCGTAGGTGCCGTTGTCGACGACGATGCTGAGCAGCTTCCGCGCGCCGTAGCCGGTGGCGGTGGCCAGCTCCTGGTCGTTCATCAGGAAATCACCGTCGCCGGCCAGGTTGACCACCCAGCGATCGGGCTGCAGCAGCGACGCGGCGACCGCCGCCGGCAGCCCATAGCCCATCGCGCCCGAGGTCGGCGCCAGCTGCGTGCGGCCATGGTGCTGCAGCCCGGGGTAGCGGCAGAAGCGGTGCAGCCAGCCGCTGAAGTTGCCGGCGCCGTTGGTGTAGACGGTGTCCTCGGGCAAAAGGCGCTGCAGCAGCTGCACCAGCACCGCCAGGTCCATCGGCTCGGCGGGCGTGGCGACCTGGTTGGCCTCGTAGTCGGCGCGCGCCGCGGCCGCGTGCTCGCGCCAGGGCAGGTCCAGCGGCGCGGCCAGCGTCTCGAGCGCCTTCGCGGCGCAGGCCATCGAGGCCTGCAGCAGCAGGTCGGCGGCATAGACGCGGCCCAGTTCCTCGGCCCCGGCGTGGATGTGCACCAGCGCCTGCGCCGGGCGCGGCGCCTGCAGCAGCGCGTAGCCGCCGGTGGTCATCTCGCCCAGGCGGGCGCCGACGGCGATCACGAGATCGGCATCGCGGATGCGCGCGGCCAGCTTCGGGTTGATGGCTATGCCCACGTCGCCGGCATACAGCGGGTGGCGGTTGTCGAACAGGTCCTGGAAGCGGAAGGCGCAGCCCACCGGCAGCGACCAGTTCTCGGCGAAGCGCTGCAGCGCGGCGCAGGCCTCGGCGTCCCAGCCGCTGCCGCCGGCGATCAGGAACGGGCGCTTCGCGGCCAGCAACCGTTCGCGCAAGGCGCGCAGCGCGCCCGGGGCCGGCCAGGCCTGCGCCGGCTCCACGCGCGGCAGCACCGGCGCGGCGGTCGGCGTGGTCAGCATGTCCTCGGGCAGCGCGAGCACGACCGGGCCGGGCCGGCCCTGCAGCGCGGTGTGGAAGGCGCGCGCCACGTACTCCGGCAGCCGGTCGGCGCTGTCGACCTGGGCCGCCCACTTGGCCATGCCCAGCGTGCCGGGGCCGAACATCTGGCGGTAGTCCAGCTCCTGGAAGGCTTCGCGGTCGCGCTGGTCGCTGGCGACCTGGCCGACGAACAGCAGCAGCGGCGTGCTGTCCTGGAAGGCCGTGTGCACGCCGATGCTGGCGTTCGTGGCGCCCGGTCCGCGCGTGACGAAGCAGATGCCCGGACGGCCGCTCAGCTTGCCCTGCGCCTCGGCCATGAAGGCGGCGCCGCCTTCCTGCCGGCAGGCGACGAAGCGGATGCGGTCGCGGTGTTCGTGGAAGCCATCGAGCACGGCCAGGTAACTCTCGCCCGGCACGCCGAAGCAGGTGTCGACGCCCTGCGCGATCAGCGCTTCGACGAGGGCGTGGCCGGCCAGGCGCAGGGCCGCAGGGGATGAAGGGGTGGACATGCCCGCACTGTAGCGGCTGCGGCCCGGCCACTCGCCGCGGCGCGGGCCCAGGGGCCGGACGGCCATCCGATGGGCCTGGGCAGGAGGCCTGGGGAATGGCCCCTAGCCGGCTCAGGACCGGCACTCGCCGACCGGCTCGGCGCTCGTGCGGCCGTCGGGCAGCGGGTTGTGCTGCTGCAGTTCGCGCCCCATGCGCCACAGCGCGCAGGTGCTCCAGGGCAGCCCGATGTAGCCCTGGCGGCTGCCGAAGGGGCTGCGCATCAGCAGCCAGCCGTCGTAGGGGCCCCCGACGCCGACGAACCAGCGCGCGTCGGCGTCGGTCGCGACCGGGACGCGGGCGAACGGCAGCAGGCTGGCCACCGGCGCCGGCGGGTTGCGCTGCAGGTAGCCTGCATGGGAGGAAGCCGGCCGCTCGTAGATCGCGACCAGGACCTCCTCGCGGCCGGCCACGCCCGCGCCCATCGCGGCCGGCCAGCCGCGGCGCACCATGAAGCAATGCTGGCCATGCTCCAGGATCTCCTTGCGGTAGCCCGGGTCCTCGGTGAACACACTGCGGATCGCCAGACAGGTGGAGTCCGCGGCAGCCGGCTGCAGCGCCTGCATGCCGGCGACGTCCGCCTTGTCCAGGTCGACCCGCTGCGCCTGCGAGGCGACCAGCCGCCAGCTGCGGTGGCCGACTTCCAGCCGGCGCCCGCCCGGCACGCGCCAGGTCGGCACCACGTCGGCGCGCAGCTCGCCCAGCGCGCGGTGCACGGCGTCCAGCGCGCCCGCGTCGGTCATCGTCGTGACGGTCTCGCGCTGCAGCGCGCGCACCTGGCCGTCGCTGCCGCGCTCCCAGTCGATCTGCTGCACGATCACCGCCTTGACCGGCGTGTGCTCGCCCTCGACCGTGTAGTAGAAGTAGCGCAGCCCGGCGTCGATGACGACGCGCGAGTCCAGCGCCTCGGGCCGGCTGAGCACCTCCGCACCCAGCAGGCAGGCGCCGCTGTCGGGGTCGACGCTGGCGCCGAAGACCTCGAGCCGGCGGTCGAAGGAAGGCCGATCCGGCACGAACAGCGCGCGCCACGGCCGGTTGTCGCCCGGGGCGCGCCGCCCCTCGGCCACGAACAGGCGGCCGCGCGCCGCCTCGGCCACGCCCTCCAGCCCCGGCACCGCGGCACAGGAACCGTCCGGATAGACCTTGGGCGGGTCGATCGCCTCGCCCGAGTCGCCGGGATTGGCGCGCCAGACGGCGCCGGTCAGCAGCTGGCGCAGCCGGTTGTTGACCGGCGGCTCGGTCTGCGCAAATACGCGGGCGAGGAAGTCGCGCTGGTCCTCGAACAGCCCGCCGACCAGCGGCACGCCGGCCAGGTGCTCGACCAGCCAGCGCGAGACGCCGGTGCGCAGCGAGTCGTCGCCGCGCCGCGCCGTGTCGACGCGCTCGGCCGCGCCCAGCAGCGAGTCCAGCGCCGTCGCCCCGTCGCCCACGGCCTCGTGGCGGAAGCTCACCGCGGCGCGGTTGACGCGGTTGCCGGCGTCGAACAGCGTGTCGGCGCGGCGCAGCGTGGGGCCCTGGACGAAGACCGAGAACAGCGCGATCGGCACCAGCGCGCCGACCACCGTGAGCAGCTTGGCCCAGCGCGCGCTGGCCTTGGCCCGCTCCTGGCGCGCCACGCGCTCGCGCAGGCGCCGGTCGGACAGGCCGACGAACTCGTCGAGCTCGGGCTCGAAGGGGGCCAGCCGCTGGCCGTCGCGGTCCAGCGACAGGAAGCGGCGCCAGATCTCGCGCTGCGCCGGCGCGGCGGCGCGCGCGACGAAGCCGCCGTCGTCCAGGCGCCGCATCTCGCCGCTCTCGAGCAGGTAGTCCTCGTCGCGCCCGTGACGCGACCAGTCGGCGGCCTTGCGCAGCACGCCGAGGAATTCCTCGAAGTGCGCCGACTCGGTGTCGATCAGCCCGCGCAGCCGGTCCCAGCCGCGGATGAAGGACTCGTGCGAGACCTTCAGCGTCACGCGCGACGGGTCCTCGTCGTCCCAGAACAGGTAGTCCACCGAGCCCAGAAAGCCCTCGGCGACCAGCGCCTTCAGTTCGTCGCGCGTCCAGCCCGGCGCCAGCGTGGGCGCGAAGGCGTCGACGTCGATGCGCTGCTGCGAATACAGGCCGGTGTTGGGGTCCTTGAAGCCGAGCTGGCGCAGCACGGCGTCGAGCTGCGCGCGCTGCGCCTCGTCGTGCCAGCGGTAGATGGTTTCGGGCCAGTTCTGCACGCAGGCGCGCAGCGTGTTCAGGTCGGGGGGCAGCGGTTCCTCGTCGCCGCTGGTGTCGGCGTTGACCGCGCGCACGAGGTCGATCTCGCTGATGTGCGAGGGCACCGCGACGTCCATCTCCTCGCGCTCCAGCGCCGCCTGCCACAGCCGCGCCAGCAGGTGCTGCAGCAGCGGCAGGTGGTCCGGGTCGTGGGTGATGGCCGACACGTCGCGCAGCAGCCGCTGCAGCACGGCGTCGTCGAACACCACCTGGCGCGGCAGCGTCTGCTGGTCGCCGGCGCTGCGCGCGACCAGGCGCAGGAAGCGCTGCGCCGGCCCGACGATGGCCTCGCGCAGTTCGTCGGGGTCCAGCCGGCGCACCAGGAAGGACGACTTGTTGATCGCGTCCGGCAGTTCCAGGAACGCGGCGCAGTCGTTCAGGTGCTCGCTGCGCATCGTCAGCACGATGAAGCAGCGCGGGTGCGGGTCGAAGAAGTGGTCCAGCACGCGCTCGACCAGCAGCGTCGCGTCGATCACGCCGCGGTTGGTGGGGTGGAAGATCTCCTCGAACTGGTCGATCACGAACAGCAGGCGCGCCTCGCGCGGGTCGGAGCCGGGCGACAGCGCGAGCTCGTCGCTGTAGGCGTCGACCAGGCGCGCGAAGCCGGCCGGCTGGCGGAAGGCCTCGGCGATGTCGAGCAGGCGCTGCGCGTCGGCCTCGTCGCTGCCGCGGCTGGTCAGCAGCTCGGCGAAGCGGCGCGCGAGCCGCGTGATCGGCGTGTGGCGGCGGGCCGCGCTGTCGGCCGCGCTGACGTTGGTGCCGGGCGTCACGGTCAGCGGCAGCCACAGGTCGCCGGCGCCGGGGATGCCGAAGGCGCGCAGCTCGGGCGTGACGCCGGCGCGGATCAGCGAGGACTTGCCCGAGCCGGAGCCGCCGAGCACGGCGACGAACTGGGTCTGGGCGAGCCGCTCGATGACCTCGCGCACCTGGCGCTCGCGCCCGAACAGCAGCGCGGCCTCGAAGTCCAGGAACGGGCGCAGCCCGGGGTAGGGCTCGCGCGGCAGGCGCAGCAGCGCACTGGTGGCCGGCGATCGCATCGTCGGGGCCCCGCGTTCAGCCGCCCTGCTCGCGCTGCTGCCAGCGCGCCAGCACCTGGGTCAGGAAGCCCTGCAGCTGGTCGCGTTCGTCGGCGACGACGTCGATCGCGGCCTGGTCCTGGGCGTCGAAGCGCAGCACCTGCCAGCCCCAGGCCGGCACCGGCTCGGCCGACTGCTGAGGGGGCATCAGGTAGGCCACGATGCCCGGCGGCATCTCGCTGCCCGGCGTCGTCTTGCGCTCGACCTTGTCGATCTGCGCGAGCAGCGCCTCCTCGTCCTTGTGTCCCCACAGCAGCACGATGCCGTCGGCGTCGTCCAGCGTCGGGAAGCGGTCCAGCCGGTCCACCGGCAGGCCGCGCGTGGACAGGGCCAGCGGCGGCACGCGCGCCGGGTCGACGCGGCGCGTCAGCTCGTTCCAGGTGCGCCGGATCTGCTGGCCCAGCGGCAGCCACAGGTTGACCTCGCGGCTGTTCGTGTTGCTCTCGATGTAGATGCGCACGCCGCGCGACGGCGCGGCCGCGGCCCCGGCCCCGGCCGAGCCTGCCGCGGCCGCGGGTGGCGGCGGCGCCAGCAGGCGCAGCAGCGCGGCGGCGTCCAGCGTCTCGCTGGCCTGCCCGGCGACATAGGCCGCGGCACTGCCCTCCGCGGGCGCGGCCGCCGCCGGTGCGGCGCGCAGGTCCAGCCAGTGCACCCGGTCGGGCGCGCCGCCCTTGCGCAGCCAGGCCTCGCGCTGCAGCTGCAGGTGCCCGCCCTGGGCCATCGCGGCCATCATCGGCGGCTCGTCGTCGAAGGCCAGCACCAGGCGCTCGGCGCCGGCGAAGGCTGCGAAGTCGTCGAAGACCGCATCCTGCGCCAGCATGCGCAGCTCCACCCCGGCCGCGCGCAGTCGGTCGGCGACGGCCGACAGCGCCTGCGCCGTGGGTCCCGACGGCACGAAACCCAGCACCGTGACGCCGGCCGGGCGCGGCGCCGCCGCCGGGGGTGGCGGCACGCGGCCGATGGGGATGTCGACGGCCGCGGCCGGCGCCGCACCGTTGGTGCCGCGCCGCGCCTCGGGCTGCGTCGTCCGCGGCCCCAGCGCGCCGCCGGACGGCGGCGCGACGGCGCGCAGCAGCTTGGCCTCGAAGTCCGCGCGCAGGCGCAGGAACTGGTCGCGGAAGGCCGGCGCCAGCACTTCGGGTGCCATGTAGATGTCCAGCGGGCGGTCACTGGCCCGCGGGTCGAAGAAGGGCATCCACAGCTGGTCGTTGCCCGGCATCAGGCGGCGCCACGCGCTGCCGCCGGCCACCGCCGACATCGCCGGCTCCGACATCGCGACCACGTACAGCCGGTCGCGGAAACCGTCGTCGCCGAACAGCGTGCGGAAATACTCCAGCTCCTTCAGGCACCAGTCGGACTGCGCGTAGTTGTCGTGCACGATGATGATCATCGCGAACGACTCCTCGATGCGCTGCTTGAGCTGCTCGCCCAGCATGCCGGCCACCGGGCCGTTGTCGCCCGACAGGTGCATGGGCGGCAGCTTCATGCGGCGGCGCACGGTGGCCAGGCCGCGGTCGAGTTCGTTGCGGAAGTGCGTGACCCAGCGGAACCAGGTTTCGTCGTCGGCGTGCGCGTAGCTGATGAACGCGGTGTACTTGCAGTCCTGCAGCGCTCTCATCGGGGGTTCCTGCGCGCGCCGCGCCGCTGGGGTCCCGGGCCCCGGGGGGTCGCCCGGGCCGGGCGACGGGTCCGCACGCGCCAGCGGCGGCTGGGCGTCCGGCATGGCGGCCGCGTCATCGGCACGCCCTGCGCTCGGGCAGCTTCGGGGGCAGCTTCGGCACGGACGGGGATCGTAGGTGCCGCCTGGGGCCTTGTAAAGGCACGGCCGCCCCCTAGGAAGCACGCGCCCGCGCCGCCTCCACCGCCTGGAGGACGCCGCCCGCGCGCACGACCGAACCGGCCCGCGCGTCGCGACGCTTGCCCACCGGTGCTGCGAACGCCGATACTTCAACGCATGGTGAATCCGCCCGCATGACCCGATCCGTCGCCGCCGCCCCTGCCCCGGTCGAGCCGCGCCCGCGCGACGCCGACCGCTCGCAGAAGGACATCCTGGACGCCGCGCTGCGCGAGTTCGCCGACTTCGGCCTGGGCGGTGCGCGCATGGACCGCATCGCCGAACGGGCCGGCGTCAACAAGCGGCTGATCTACTACTACTTCGAGAGCAAGGAGAGCCTGTTCCTCGCGGTGCTGGAGCGCGCGTACGAGAACATCCGCGGCGAGGAGCAGCAGCTCAACCTGAGTCAGGTCGACCCCATCGAGGCGGTGCGCCGGCTCATCGCCTTCACCTGGAACTACTACCTCGAGCACCCGGAGTTCCTGACGCTGCTCAACAGCGAGAACCTGCACCGCGCGCGCCACCTGAAGCGCTCGGCGAACGTGCGCAGCATGAACTCGCCGCTGATCCAGATGCTGGCCGACGTGCTGGAGCGCGGCCACAAGGCGGGACTGTTCCGCGCCGGGGTGGACCCGGTGCAGCTGTACATCTCGATCGCCGGGCTGTCGTACTTCTACCTCGGCAACTGCCACACGCTGTCGACCATCTTCGACCGCGACCTGATGGGTGCGAAGGCGCGCCTGGAGCGCCTGTCGCACATGAACGACCTCGTGCTGGGCTACCTGGTGCGCGACTGACGCCGCCCGCCGCGGCGGTCGGCGTCCACGGTGCGCGACTGACCCTGCCCGCCGCGGCGGGCGGCGGGGGACCGCCGCTCAGGGCTTGATGCGGCTGTTGAACTGGTTCGTGAACACGTCGGCGACCTGGACCGCCTTCTCGGGCTTGTTGTTCGCGAAGGTGATGTCCATCGTCTTCTGCATCAGCTCGGGCTCGATCCAGCCCAGGCCGTGCTTCGCGGAGCGCTCGGTGACGCACAGGTCCAGGATCTGCGGCATCGTCGCCAGCAGCGTGTTGCGGTCCAGGCCCGCCACCTGCTCGACCATCGCGTCGATGCTGGCCGCCGGGTCGGCCTTGGCGTCGCGCCAGCCCTTGTGCGTGGCGCGCAGGAAGCGTTCAATCAGCTTCGGGTTCTTCTGCACCAGGTCGTTGTTGACGAAGTAGGTGTGGCCGTAGATCGGCAGCCCGAAGTCGGCCCACAGCAGGTGGCCGACCTCGCCCTTGCCCAGCACCTTCTCCCAGATCGCGTAGCTGGTGTAGAGGTCGAAGGAGCCGTCCACCTCGCCGGCGGCGACGATGGCCTGCTTGCCCTCGGGCTTGACGTTGACCAGCGTCACCGCATCCGGCGCGATGCCGTGCAGCAGGGCGAAGGCCGGCCACAGCACGCGGTGCGAGTCGGCCGGCGGCACCGCGATCTTCTTGCCGACCAGGTCCTTGGGCGACCTGATGTTCGCGCTCTTGCGGAAGAACAGGTTGTTGCCGGCCTTGTCGTAGACCACCGCGACCATCTTCAGGTTGGCGCCCTTGCTGATCGCGGTCAGCACGGTGGGCGCGTCGGAGATGCCGAAGTGCGACTGCCCGAGGTCGATCTTCTTCGCGCTGTCGGCCGAGCCGCTGCCGCGCAGCACGGTCAGCTCGATGCCCTCCTCCTTGTAGTAACCCTTCTTCAGCGCCAGGTAGATCGGCGAGTGGTCGGCGAGGTGGAACCAGTTCAGCTGCAGGCTGACCTTGTCCTGCGCCAGCGCGGGCAGCGCGGCCAGCGCCAGCGCGGTACCGGCCAGGAAGAGCGCGCCGCGGCGGGCGCAGGCCGAGAGTCTCGAGAACAGCGGCATGTCGGTCTCCTTCGTTGTTTCAGCCGGTCGTGTTGTCCCGGTGCGCCCAGGGCGCGACGATGCGCTCGACGGCCACGACCAGGCCGTAGAGCGCCAGACCCATCGCGGAGATGAGCACCAGCGAGGCGAAGATCGACGAGGTCTGCATGGTCACGCCGCCGGTGATGATCAGCGAGCCCAGCCCCTTCTCGGAGGCCACGAACTCGCCGACCAGCGCGCCGATCACGCTCATCGTCGCGTTGAGCTTCAGGCCGACGAAGATGTAGGGCACCGCGTTCGGGAAGCGGATCTTGCGCAGCACCTGCCAGCGGCTGGCCTTCAGCGTGCGCACCAGGTCCAGCATCTCGGGCTCGGCGCTGGCCAGACCGACGGCGGTGTTGACGACCATCGGGAAGAAGGCAATGGTGGTGCCGATCACGATGTTGGGCCAGATGCCGTAGCCCAGCCAGACCACGAACAGGGGCGCCAGCGCGATCTTCGGCAGCGTGTTGAACAGCACCAGCACCGGCATCACGGTGCGCAGCAGCAGGTCGTTCCAGACGATGACCACGGCCAGCGCCACGCCCAGCACGGCCGACAGCACGAAGGCGCCGAGCACCGCGTACAGCGTCGCCAGCAGGTTGTCCAGCCAGCGGTAGTTCGGGTCGGCCAGCGCCTGCAGCGCGGCCAGCGGCGTCGGCAGGATGTATTCCTTGACGCCCAGCAGCACGACGCCGGCCTGCCACAGCAGCAGCAGCGCCAGCATCACGCCCAGGCTCGGCAGGTAGTAGACGATGCCGGCCCACAGGCGCTGGGCCAGGCCGGGTTCGCTGCCGGTGCCGGCCGCGCCGGGTGCGCTCAACGCAGGCTCCCGCGCGGCCCGCCCGTGCCGTCATCGCGGTGGCGGCCGGCCCGGTTCATGGCTTGCGCTCGGCCGCCGGCGGCCAGTCCGGTGCCGGCATCGTGCGCATCGCGCCCCAGTCGGGCTCGGCGCCGCTGGCGTAGCCTACGCCCTGCAGCGAGCCGATCGCCAGCCGGCCGCCCTCGATGCGCAGACGCACGGCGCCGTGGCTGCGCTGGTACAGGTCGCCGTGCGCGGCCAGGAAGGCCTGCTGCTCGGCGGCCGGCAGCGCGGCCATGCCGTCGACATAGTGGTGGCCGTTGCGCTCGACATGCGTGATGCCCAGCAGCGACACCAGCGCCAGGTCCTGCTGCAGCGCCAGCCCGGCCTGGATCGTCAGGTCCTCGGCGCTCATGCGGTAGCTGCGGGCGTCCGCCACGCCGCCGTCCAACGCATCCGGCAGGCCTTCGGCGCGGTTCCACTGCAGGCAGCGCGCACGGTTGAGGAGGGACTTGTACAGGCCCTTGCAGGTCTTGGACGAGATGCCGCGGTAGCCCATCGCGCGCGCCTGCACGAAGGCGTCGAGGCCGTCGTCGGACTCGTCGACGATGACCGGCAGCCGCGCCGCCAGTTCGCCCAGCGGGCGCGCCAGTGCGGCTTGGCGCTTGATCGGCTGCTCGAGGAATTCGATGCTGCGCAACAGCGTCGCCAGCCGCGGTTCCGCGGCCATGCGGTCCAGCAGCGCCAGCACGCCGGCCACGTCGTCGTACTGCTCGTTGCCGTCCAGCGTGGCGCGGTAGCCGCCGGGGATGCGGTCCAGCACCGCGGCGATGCGCACCAGGCGCTCGACGTCGGCGTCGACGTTGCCGCCGACCTTGAGCTTGAACCAGCGCTGGCCGTAGGTGGCGACGACCTCCTCCAGCGTCTCCGGCAGGCCGTCGCCGACCCGCGCGGTCTGGTCGGCAGCGACGATGGGGTCGACCAGGCCGACGGTGTGGCGGGCGTCGATGTGGTCCGCCGGCCGCAGGCGCGCGAGGAAGGCGTCGAGGTCGAAACCGGCCAGGTCGGGTGTCAGCGGCGTCACCGTGATGCCGCACAGGTTGCGCCGCACGACCTCGTGGAAGGGCAGCGCGAGCGCGCGGCACAAGGCGTCGAGCACCGCGCGGTCCAGCAGCGCCGGGCCGTACGCGGCGACCAGCGGGTTGAGCGCGAGCGCCGCGCCGCGCTCGCGCTGCGCCGGATACTGGCGCACGAAGTGGCCGAAGGCGGTGTCCTCGCCGCCGGCCAGCACCTGCTCGCGCGCGATCGTCAGCGCGGCGCGCAACTGGTCGAAATTCTGTTCGTTGCTCAGCGCCGGGTCCTTGTCGAACCACTTCGGCGCCAGCAGCTCGGCCGCCATGCCGGTGCCGCCGCGGCCGTCGGCCAGCCGCACCCGCACTCGCGCGAAGACCTGCGGCGCGTGGGTCAGCGTGACGACGCCGAAGCGGAACGGCAGGCGCAGCCGCACGTCGCGCTCGAAGAGCTCCACGGCCTGGATCTCGAGCGTCGGTGCGGCGGCGTCCATGCCCTACTCCATGCCCAGCAGCTTGTAGATGCGCCGCGTGTAGACGCCGAAGGCCTCGTGCGTCTTCATGTCCAGCGTGCGCGGCGTCGGCAGCTCGATCGGAAAGTTGTCGGCCATGCGCGCCGGCCCGGCGGTGAAGACGACGACGCGCGTGCCCAGGAAGACCGCCTCCGAGATGCCGTGCGTGACGAAGACGATGGTCTTGCGCGACTCCTTCCAGATGCGCAGCAGCTCCAGGTTCATCTTCTCGCGCGTCAGCGCGTCCAGCGCGCCGAAGGGCTCGTCCATCAGCACCAGCTTGGGGTCGTGGACCAGCGCCCGCGCGATCGCCGCGCGCTGCTGCATGCCGCCGGACAGCTCGTACGGATACTTGTCCTCGTAGCCGGCCAGGCCGACCAGCGCGAGCAGGTCGCGCGCACGCTCGCGCGCCGCGGCCATCGGCAGGCCCAGCAGTTCGGCCGGCAGCAGCACGTTGTCGAGGATGCGGCGCCACTTCAGCAGCAGCGGCGCCTGGAACACCATGCCGATGTCGCGCGCCGGGTCGAACGGGTGCGATGCCGAGCCGATGCGCACCGTGCCGTCGTCGTGACCGTGCAGCCCGGCCAGGATCTTCAGCAGCGTGCTCTTGCCGCAGCCCGAGGGCCCGACCAGCGAGACCAGCTCGCCGGGCATCACGTCGAAGCTGGCGTCGGAGATCGCCAGGTGCTCCTTGCGCCCGGTGCGGTAGACCTTGCGCACGCCGGCGAGGTGGATGAAGGGCTCCATGGCCGCGGCGCTGCCGGACGTGGACTCGGGGGTGGCAGTGGTATTCATGAAACGCGCGCGTCCTTCACCACCAGCAGCTTCTCCAGCAGCAGCACCAGGCCGTACAGCAGCATGCCCAGCAGCGTGATCAGCAGCACCGCCATGAACATCGCCGGCGTGTCCAGCGTCACCTGCACCTGCAGCATCAGGTAGCCCAGGCCGCGGTCGGAGCCCAGGAACTCGCCGACGATGGCGCCGGCCACGGCCAGGATGGCGGCCACCTTCATGCCGGCGAAGATGTAGGGCAGCGCGCCGGGCAGCTGGATCTTCGTGAAGATCTGCCAGCGGCTGCCGCGCAGCGTGCGCACCAGGTCCAGCAGTTCGGGCTCGATCTCGCGCAGGCCCTTGGCGGTGGTCAGCAGGATCGGGAAGACGGCGATCGAGAACGCCATCAGCGTATTCGGGAAGACGCCGTACTTGAACCAGACGATGATCAGCGGCCCCAGCGCCACCTTGGGGATCATGTTCAGCGTCACCAGCAGCGGCAGCACCAGCGCTTCCAGCACCTTGGACCAGGTGAACAGCAGCGCCAGCGTGACGCCGACCACCAGCGCCAGCGCATAACCGCCGAAGATCTCGGTGCCGGTGACGAGGATGTTGCTCCACCAGTCGTAGTTGGGCTGGAACAGCGCCGCCAGCGTATCGGCCGGCGACGGCATCACGAACTTCGGCACGTCGCCGAGCTTGACGAACAGGTACCAGGCCAGCAGCAGCAGCAGGTGCGCGACGACCCCCAGCGTGTACTGGGCCAGCTTGGACTGGAAGCGGTCGGGCATCGGTCAGTCCAGCCAGCGCGCGAGGTGGGCGCGCACGAAGTCGTCGTCGGCCAGGTCCGCATGCTCGCGGCAGACGCGGTCTATCAGCGCCGCCTGCCCCGGCGACAGCGTCTCGGCCGGGTCCAGGCACCAGATGCCTTCCAGCAGCCCCTGCCGGCGCAGCACCTCGTGGCAGCCGGGAATGCAGCCGGCGAAGCCGTTCGCGACGTCGAAGAAGGCGGCGTTGCAGTCGGTGACGCGGGAGTCCAGCGCCAGCAGGTCGGCCTCCACCCGCCCCGCGTCCGCCGCGGCCTGCAGGCGCTGGAACAGCCGCACCGCGCCCTGCGTCCACACGCTCCAGTGGCCGAGCAGGCCGCCGCGGATGCGCAGCGTCACCGTCTCGTCGCCGCGCTTCACGACGAAAGGCTGCAGCAGGTCGAGCACGATGTGGTCGTCGTTGCCGGTGTACAGCGTCACGCGGTCCTCGGCGCGCGCCGCGGCGACGCCGCGCACCACGTCCAGCGTGCGGTAGCGGTCGAAGGGCGCCATCTTGATCGCGACGACGTTGTCGATCGCCGCGAAGCGGCGCCAGAACTCGGCCGGCAGCGCGATGCCGCCCACCGCCGTCTGCAGGTAGAAGCCGACCAGCGGGACGATCTCGGCCACCGCCGCGCAATGCGCGACCAGCTCGTCGACCGAGGCGCCCTTCATCGCCGCCAGCGACAGCATGCCGGCGTGGTAGCCGTGCGCCAGCGCGATGCGCGCCTCGGCCTGCGCCTGCGCGGTGCGGCCGGCCAGGCCGGCGATCATCACCAGCGGGCGGTCGCTCCATTCGCGCGCCGTGCGCGCCGCCAGCTCCAGCACCGGCTCGTAGAGGCCGATCTCGCGGATCGCGAACTGCGTCGAGTGCACGCCCACCGCCAGCCCGCCGGCGCCGGCGTCGATGTAGTAGCGCGTCAGCGCACGCTGGCGCCGGCGGTCCAGGCGGCGCTCGGCATCCAGCGCCAGCGGATGCGCCGGGATCACGGTGCCGCGCTGCAGCAGCGCGAGCACGCCGGCCGGCAGCTCGGTACGGTGGGTAGGCATCAGGGAAAGTCTGTACGGAGGCCGGGCCGTGAAGGGGGTCCAAACGCCGGCGCCCCCTCTATACTGACCCCGTAAATCACTGTTTGGTGAATTTACTCTAGCCCAGGGCCGCAGGCACGTCAACGAGGCTGCACCCTGCCCCGCGGGCGCAGCCAGCGACTACGCAAGGAGACCGCATGTTCAAACGCTTTCTCGTCGGCGCCGCGGCGGCCGCCGCCTTCGCCGTCACTGCCGTGACCCCGGCCCTGGCCCAGACCAAGGTCGACTTCGTGCTGAACTGGGTGCCGGGCGGCGACCACGCCCCGTACTACTACGCGAAGAAGATGGGCTGGTATGCGCAGGCCGGCATCGACCTGAACATCGAGCCCGGCAAGGGCTCGGCGCTGGCCACGCAGCGCGTGGGCGCGGGCGCCACGCCGATCGGCCTGGCCGACATGGGCGGCGTGCTGGTCGCCAAGGGCAAGGGCGCCGACACGGTGGCCGTGTTCAACGTCTATGCCAACTCGCCGCAGGGCATGTACTGGCTGAAGAGCTCGGGCATCAAGGGCGTGAAGGACTTCGTCGGCAAGAAGATCGGCAACCCGGCCGCCGATGGCGCGCGCGTGATGTGGCCGGCGCTGGCCAAGGCCAACGGCATCGACCCCAAGAGCGTGACCTGGGTCAACATCGACGCCAACGCCAAGCTGGCGTCGCTGAAGGCCAAGTCGATCGACGTCACGACCTCGTTCTTCAACATCCACCACATCTTCCAGCGCGAGCTCGGCGACGACATGGGCTTCCTGGCCTGGCGCGACGCGGGCCTGAACCCCTACGGCAACTCGGTCATCGTCAATGCCAAGTTCCTGGAGGCGAACAAGCCGCTGGTGGCCAACTTCGTGAAGGTCACGCAGCGCGCCTTCGCGGCCTGCGTGCAGGCGCCCAACCCCTGCGTGCAGGCGCTGGTGGAAGCCAACGGCGCGCTGAAGTTCGACAACGAGCTCGAGAACTGGGGCCTGGTCGAGAAGCTGATGAGCGACAAGTTCAGCCGCGAGGTCGCGCTGGGCATCCACGACGACGCCCGCATGAAGGCCGACTACGAGCTGGTGCGCGAATACATCGGCATCGACAAGCCCTTCGACGTGAAGGCGGTCTACACGAACGAGTTCCTGGACCGCTCGGTCAAGATGACCAAGTAGGACCGCGCGGCGGCGGCCCCGTGCTCACCCGAGCTCGGGGCCGGCGACGAGCACACAAGGCGTCGGGTTGCCCGGCGCCTTTGCTTTTTGTGGCGGCGCCGGGTTGCCCTGCGCCTTTGCTTCTTGTGGCGGCGCCGGGTTGCCCGGCGGCTCGGCTTGCAGCGGCTGCGCCACTTGCGCCGGCGGCTCGTGCACCATGCGCGTGAACGGCCGCTGCGGCTGGAAGCCCTGCGCGCGCAGCCACGGCTGCAGCGCGTCGCGGTGGTCGCACAGGTCGGCATGGACGGCACCGGCGACGCCGGCGAGCGCATCGGCGAGCAGCGCCTTCGCGTCCTCGTCGTCGGCGGCCACCAGCGGGCCGATCTGCGCCGCTTCGCGCCCGTCGCGGCCGAGCACGAAGCCGCGCAGCCGGCCGCCCTCGCCGTCCAGCACGCGCGCGGCCGCCGGGAGCCGGCGCGCCAGCATGCGCAGCAGCGGCACCCGGTCGGCGCCGAAGGCCGGCGCATCGAGCGCGGCGACCGCCGGCCAGTCGGCCTCGGCCAGCGCGCGTGTGCGCGGCGCCGCGCCGGCGCCGGGGGCCGTGGCCGCCTCGCGCCGGTAGCGCACGAAGCCCCAGGTATCGACGAAGCCATGTCGCAGGTAGACCGGCCGCCCGGCCGGCGTGGCGTCCAGCACCGGCGTCAGGCCGCGTGCGGCCAGCCAGGCCAGCGCATGGCGCAGCAGCCGCGCCGCGAGCCCGCGGCCGCGCTGGCCGGGCAGCACCAGCACCATGCTGATCCACGCGAAGCCTTCGTAGGGCAAGGCCAGCGTCGACGCGGCCAGGACCTCGCGGCCGCGCTCGTCGCGCAGGCGTATGCCCCAGCCGCGGCCCAGCCGCAGCATCGTCGTCCAGTCGGCGGCATTCTGGTTCCAGTGCGCCGCGATCGACAGCGCCAGTGCGTCGGCGATGTCGCCTTCGGTCAGCTCGACGATGTCGCCGTCCATGCGGGTCGTGCTGTGCGGGCGCCCTGGCCCCGTGGCTTCAGTATTTGCCGTCGCGGGTCTGGAAGTGCGTCGGCTTGCCCAGGCTGGGCCCGCCGCGCGCCACCCAGTCGGCCACCCAGTCGATCATCGCGGCGATCGGCACGCCCGGGGGGCCGAACAGGCGCTGCGACTCGCCGGTGTCCAGCAGCCAGGCCGTCGGCGCCTCCTGCCCGGCGAGCACCGGCGTGCGCCCGAAGCGGCGGCCGAATTCGCCGGCCAGCCAGCGGATGCTGGTGTGCGCCGGGCCGGTGATGTTGATCGGCGAGGTCGGCGTGGTGCAGTGGCGCAGGCAGCGCAGCGCCTGCTCGTTGGCGTCGCCCTGCCAGATGACGTCGGCATGGCCCATCGCCAGGTCCAGCGGCTGGCCGGCAAAGACCGCGCTGGCGACGTCGAACAGCACGCCGTAGCGCATGTCGATCGCATACGACAGCCGCACGAGCCGCCCCGGCGTGCCCCAGCGCCGCGAGCCGTACTCGAACAGCTTCTCGCGGCCGACGCAGGACCAGGCGTAGTCGCCCGAGGGCGGCGTCGCCAGCACCGACTCGTCGGCACCCGGGCCGTCGACCGGCACGAAGGGGTAGACGCAGGCGGTCGAGAAGGCGACGATGGACATCTCGCGGAACGCCTCGGCCACCATGCCGGGCACCGCCACGTTCATCATCCAGGTCAGCGAGGGGTTGTCCGAGGCGCCGAACTTGTGGCCGGCCATGAAGACGCAGTGCTTCACGCCGTCGGCCACGTTGGGCAGCTTCGCCAGCGCCTCGCGGTCGGTCAGGTCGCAGGCGATGCACTCGACGCCGTGCGCCTCGAGCATGGCGCGCGGTCGGGGGTCGGAGAAACGCGCGACGCCGATCACGCGCTTGCCCGGCGCCGCGCGCTTGGCCATGCGGGCCAGCGTCGGCCCCATCTTGCCGCCGACACCGAGCACGATCAGGTCGCCGTCGAGCGCGGCCATGTCCTGCACCAGCGCCGGCGACGGCGCGGTCATGAAGTCCTCCAGCGCCTCGACGTCCTCGAAGCGCGCCGGCAGGCTGCGCCAGGCCGTCACGACGCGATGCCCTCGAAGCGGTCGCGGCCGGCCTTCAGCGCGCGCATCTTGGCGTCGGCCACCGAGCGCTTGAGCATCCAGAAGCCGCAGTCCGGGTGGATGTAGCGCACGCGGCCCGCGCCCAGCAGCGTCTCCGCACGCTCGATGGCGCGCGCCACCGCGTCGGCGCTCTCGACGTCGGTCACCTTGATGTCGACGACACCGAGGCCGAGGCCGATCTCGGGCTTCAGCTCCTTGAAGGCGGCCAGCTCGCCCGGCGGGCGGTGCGCGCACTCCAGCACCACGTGGTCGGCGTGCAGCGCATTCAGGTAGCTCAGCAGCTGGTCCCAGCGGCCCTTCTGGATGGTCTGGCCGCCGTAGTTGCCGAAGCACAGGTGCACCGCCGGCGTGCCCTGCACCGCGTCGAGCACGCGGTTGATGGCGGACGCGGCCCATTCCCATTCCTCGGGGTGGCCGGGCAGGTTGGCCTCGTCGATCTGCACCACGTCGGCGTCCAGGTGGCGCACCTGCTCGGCCAGCGCATCGGCGATCGCGTGTGCCACCGCCTTGACGTCGCCGTAGTGCTTGTCGATCAGCGTCTTGGCCAGCATGTGCGGGCCGGTGACCGTGAACTTGAAGCGGTGGCGCGCCAGCGCCTTGGCACGCGCGCAGGCCAGCGGCAGGTCCAGGCTGCCGTGGCCGATGGGGCCGACCACGGTGCCCGGCGGCCGGGTGCGGAACTTCATGCCGCTCTTGCTGCGGTAGGCGATGAGATCCTCGAACGAGAAGCGCTGCGTGATGCCGTCCATCGGCCGCACGAAATACTCGATCATCCCGTTGGTCTCGGGATGGTTGATGTCGAAGCGGTACAGCTCGCCGTCGCAGACCACGTCCACGCCGGCCTGCTCCTGGGTGCCGATCACCGCGCGCGTGGCGTCCAGCAGCGCCTGCTCGGAGGGCGAGGCGACCAGCCAGTCCGGGATGGGATAGGAGCCGACGACGGTGGTCTGGATGCGGGGCATCGGGCGAAGTCCTTGTTAACCGTTTGGTGATATCGCATCCTAGACGTCACCCCCGGCAGCGTCAAGGCGAGGCCGCGCCCAGGCCGCAGCGTGCCGCCGGTGGTGCGACGTCAGCGTCGCACCGTCGACATCAGCGCCCGCATGTAGCCGGCGGCGCGTGCGGCGCAGGCCGGGCCGTCGGGCTCGTAGACGAAGGGCTCCACCGCCACCCAGCCGGCATAACGCTGGCGCGCCAGCGCGGCGACGATGGGGGCGAAGGCCAGCGAACCCTCGCCCGGTCCGCGCCGGTTGGGGTCGTTGACCTGCACATGCGCGACGTGGCCGGTGGGCAGCCAGCGCTCGATCAGCGCGACCACGTCACCTTCCTGCGTACCGGCGGCGCAGGTGTCGATCATCGTCTTCAGCGCCGGCCGGCCGACCATCGTGACGAGGTCCACCGCCTCGCGCACGGTATTGACGAAGTTGGTCTCGCGCGCGGCCAGCGGCTCGATGCAGTAGGTGACGCCGGCGTCCTGCGCCGCGTCGGCCGCCGCCGCGAAGCACTCCAGCGCCCGCTGGCGCGCGGCGGCCTGGCGCGCCGGCGGCCCCGGCGGCAGCCGGCGCTGCGCCGGCGAGCCGTGCACCAGCACCGGCGCGCCGAGTTCGGCCGCCAGGCCGCACAGGCGCCGCATCAGGTCCACCGTCTCGCGGCGCACCGCGGCGTCGGCCGTGGTGATCGACAAGCCCGCCGGCGCCACCAGCAGCCAGTGCAGGCTGGAGCACACCAGCCCCTCGGCGGCCAGCGCCGTGCGCACCGCGGCGATGCGCCGCGGCGTCAGCGCGCGCGGGTCCGGCCCCAGCGTGAAGGGCGCGATCTCCAGCGCGTCGTAGCCCACCGCGGCCGCGAAGGCGCACTGGCGCGCGAAGCCCAGGCCGCGGACGACCTCGTTGCACAGCGACAGCTTCATGACTTGCCCGCTCCGAACAGCTTGGCCACGCCGCGGCGCACCGGCGCGATGCCCCACAGCACCACCGCCAGTGTCAGCAGCGCCAGCACGGCCGAGATCGGCCGCGTGAACAGCGGCTCCAGCGAGCCCTCGGACAGCACCATCGCGCGGCGGAAATTCTTGTCCAGCAGGTCGCCGAGCACGATGCCCAGCACCAGCGGCGCCATCGGGTAGTTCATCTCGCGCAGCACGAAGCCCAGCAGCCCGAAGCCGAGCATGACCCAGACGTCGAAGACGCGGCTGGCGATCGCGAACGAGCCGACCACGCACAGCACGAAGACCAGCGGCATCAGGTATTCGCGCGGCACGCGCAGCACGTGCAGCATGGGCCTTGTGAGCGCCAGGCCCAGCACGAGGATCGCGAGCGAGGCCCAGAACAGCATCGCCGCGACCTCGAAGACGAAGTTCGGGAACTCGATCATGATCATCGGGCCCGGCCGCACGCCATGGATGAACATCGCCGCCAGCAGCACCGCCGCCGGCGCCGAGCCCGGCACCGCCAGCGTCAGCACCGGGATGATGGCGCCCGGCACCGCGGCGCTGTTGCCGGTCTCGGCGGCGAGCAGGCCCTCGGTGTTGCCCTTGCCGAAGGTCTGCGGCTCGCGGCTGGCGCGCCGCGCCGCGGCGTAAGAGACCCAGGCGCCCATGTCCTCGCCGACGCCGGGCACGATGCCCATGGTGGTGCCGAAGACGCTGGAGCGCAGCACCGTCCACCAGCGCGTCGTGATGTCGCGCAGCCTCGGCAGGATGCGCCGGCCGGCGTCGCGCACGGTCTCGTAGTTCGCCTGCTTCATCACGCACAGGATCTCGGCGAAGCCGAAGGCGCCCACCAGCGCCGGCAGCAGGCCCAGGCCGCCGGCGAGGTCGGTCGAGCCGTAGCTGAAGCGAGGGTGGGCGTGGATGCCCTCCTGCCCCACCTGCGCCAGCAGCAGGCCCAGGAAGCCGGCGATCCAGCCCTTGATCGGGTCGTCGAGCGCCGTGATGCGGCCGGCGATGACGACGCCGAAGATCGCGAGCCAGACGAATTCGAAGGACTGGAAGCGGAGCCCGAACTCGGCCAGCTCGGGCGCGATCAGCACCAGCATCAGCATGCCGAACAGACCGCCGAGGAAGGAGCCGACGGTGGCGATGCCCAGCGCCTCGCCGGCGCGGCCGGCGCGCGCCAGCGGGTAGCCGTCCAGCGTCGACGCCGCATTGGCCGGCGTGCCGGGGATGTTCAGCAGCACCGCGGTGCGGCTGCCGCCGTAGATGGCGCCGACGTAGGTGCAGATCAGGATCAGGATCGCGTCGCCGGCGGCCAGGCGGAAGGTCAGCGTCGTCATCAGCGCAACGCCCAGCGTGGCGGTCAGCCCCGGCATCATGCCGACCGCGATGCCCAGCAGCGTCGCCCAGACGATGTTGAACAGCGACGACGGCGTCGCGAAGGCGGCGATCGCGGTGGCGAAGGCGCTCAGGCCGTCCATGGCCGCTCCAGGTGCTGGGTCGGGCGCGGGCCCAGGCGCTGTACGGGCGACTGCCGCGCGCCGCTCACGGCAGCTGCACCAGGAACAGCCGCTCGAACAGCAGCGTCACCGACACGGCGCTGAAGAGCGCCATCGCGGCCGCACCGCCCAGCGTGCGCCAGGGCCGCGCGCGCTCGAATGCGAAGGCGACGACGAAGGCGAAGACGAACAGGCCCGTGGCCCAGAAGAACGGCAGCCGGCCGAGCAGGCCCAGTGCATAGACCAGGCAGAGCACGGTGGCCAGCAGCGCACGCGCGCCGTCGCCGGATGCCGCGGTTGCAGCGGGTGCAGCGGGTGCGGCCGATGCCGCGGCCCGTGCCGCGGCGGCGCGCCGTTCGCGCAGGCTGCGCACCAGCAGCAGCAGGCCCAGCAGCAGCAGCACGAGGCCGATCACGCCCGGCGTCAGCCCGGGCGCGCTCATCGGGTGCACGCCCAGGTTCTCCAGCCGCGGCATGCGCCACGACTCGATCACCACCGCCAGCGCCAGCGCGGTCAGCAGCAGCGAGAACCAGAGGTCGCCGCGACGGTCGGCCGGCATGGCGGGGCCGCGCGCGGTTCAGGCGGCCGGCCCGCCGGCGCGGGTCGGGCAGGCACGGCAGGGAAGGCGCTGGCGATGCAGGTTGTTATCCATCCGGTGAATTCGAAGCTCGGCGCAGTATTCCGAGCCCCCGTGGCAGTGTCAAGGTGGCGCACCCGGGTGCCGGCTGGCCGCGCCGAGGCCCGGCCCGGGACCTCACCTCGGCACCGCGGCGCGGTTGTCGACGCCCACCGCCTCGGCCACGCTGGCAAAGCCGTCGCGCGCCAGGCGCTGCGCGAGCCCGCGCTTGATCTCGCGCACGACACCCGGGCCCTGGTAGACGAGCGCGGTGTAGACCTGCACCAGCGAGGCCCCCAGGCGGATCGTGCGGTAGGCGTCTTCGGCCGTCGTGATGCCGCCCACGCCGATCAGCACCAGGCGGCGGCGGTCGATGCGCCGGTACCACTCGCGCACCAGCGCCTGCGTGTGGGACAGCGCGACCGGCGCCGAAACGCTGCCGCGCTTCGCCGCGAGTTCGGCCGCCGGTGTCTTCAGCCGCCGCCGCAGATCGAAGCGCGGATCGAAGAAGGACAGGCCCTTGACGAAGTCGAACGGGTCCAGCGCCTGCAGCACGGCGTCGATGCCGGCCGGGTGCGCCGGCGGGCTGACGCGCACGAAGACCGGCCCGAGACCGTCGACCTCGGCCAGCGCCTGCAGCAGCCGCCGCAGGTGCGCCGGGACGTCGAAGTGCGAGAAACCGCCGGCCGAATTCGGGCAGTTGAGGTTCAGCGCCAGGTAGTCGGCGACCGGCAGAACGGTCCGCGCGGCCTGCACCAGTTCCGCGATGACCTCGTCGACACCGGCCGGCCGCCCGGTGTTGGTCTCGACCAGGCTGAGGCCCAGCGGCACCGGCAGGCGCACGCCTGCCAGCCGCGCGGCGACCGCCGCCGCGCCGTCGTTGGGGACGCCGTAGAAGACGGCGATGCCTTCGTCGGCCGGCAGCCGGTGCAGCCGCGGCCGCTCGGGATTGCCGGCCGAGGGACGCGCCGAGACCGAGCCGACGTCGATCGCGCCGAAGCCCAGCGCGGCCAGCGCCTCGGTCGCGACGCCGTTCTTGTCGAAGCCGGCCGGCAGCGCGACCGGATTCGGAAACCGCAGCCCGCCGACCTGCACATGCAGCCGCTCGTCGTCGAAGCCGTAGCGCGCGCTGATCAGCCGGCGGCCCAGTGCGCTGCGGCCGAGCACGCCGGCAGCGCGCAGCGTCGCGACATGCACCCGCTCGGCGTCGGCCGCAAACAGCAGCGGCCGCAGGCAGGCGCGGTACAGCCCGCTCATCGTGCCGTCGGCGCGGCCGGTCCTGCGGCACCCCGCGGCGCTGCCGTGCCGCGCGCGGGCCGACCGGCGTGCACGTCGCGCGGCGCCGGGGGCCGCGCCGCGTTCAGGGCCTGGGGATCTTCAGTTCGTCGGGCGACATCTTCGTGCGCCCGGCGGCGTGGAACGACCAGGCGTCGGCCTGGATCTCGGGCCAGGCCTTGTCGCGCGCCGCCTGCCCGGCGCCGGGCGTGAACTGCGCGCCCTTCTCCAGCGTGTAGGCGCGCAGCTTGGCATTGTTCGGGATCTTGGTCGCCCAGATGCGGTTGAGCGTCTCGATCACCTCGGGCGGCGTGCCCTGCTTGGGCAGGAAGATGCCGAAGGTGGTGGCCAGCACCGGCAGCTTGCCCTGGATGAACTCGGTCACCGGCGGGATGCGGCCGTAGCCCTCGATCTCCAGCGCCTGGTCGGACAGCACGGCCAGCGGGCGCAGCCGCTTGCCGCGCACCATCTCGGCCTGTTCGCTGGCCAGCTGCGTCGTCGCCTGCGCCTCGCCGGCGACCGTGGCCACCACCGCCGGGTTGCCGCCGTCGTAGGTGATGTGGCGGTAGTTGCCGCCGACCACGCCCTTCAGCGCCTCGGCCGCGGCATGGCCCGAGGAGCCGGCGCCGGCGGTGGCGATGGTCACGTTGCCGGCCTTCATCGCGGCGACGAAGTCGGCCATGGTCTTGTACGGCGAATTCGGGTTCACCGAGACCAGCGGCACGTTGGTCACCGTGTTGTACAGGTGCCAGTCGTCGATCCAGGTGTCCCACTGGCCCAGCAGCTTGTAGGTGCCCAGTTGCTTGGGTGCGCCGGCGGCCCAGGTGTAGCCGTCGCGCGCCGCCTCCCAGGCATTCTTCTTGCCCAGCGCGCCCGAGGCGCCGGGCTGGTTAACGACGACGACACGCTGCTTCAGCTCGTCCTCGAGGATGGCTGCGGTCAGCCGCGACACCTGGTCGGTGGCGCCGCCGGCGCCCCAGGGCACGATCAGCGTGATCGGCTTGGTCGGCTTCCAGGGGTAGTCCTGGGCCATCGCGGTGGCACTGGTCAGCACCAGCAGCGCAGCGGCGGCCTGCAGCGCCTTCGGGAACAGCGTTCGCATCGTCTCGTCTCCTGGCTGTGGCGCAGGCGTGCGACCGGCGCGCCCGCAAACCGTCGTGTTACCCGTATGGTTAATTTTTCGGGACCGGGCCAGTATCCGGCCGCCTCCCCGGCACTGTCAAGGCAGCGGCTTCCCGCAGGTCTGTCCTCTGGGGCCGGGGCGCGGCCGCGGCGGCCCGCTTGACGCGACGCGGCTCGCGACCTACGATAATTCACCAACTAGGGAACGCGCACCCGACCCGAGGACCCTGCACCATGGCGCTGAGCGAAGCCGACCTGGCCCTGTACCGCCACACCGGACACCTCACGGTGCCCGGGCTGTTCGACCAGCGCACGACCGACGCGCTGATCGAGGACATCCAGGCCTGGGGCGAGGCCTTCCTGGCCGAGCTGCCGCCCGCGCAGCGCGCCTGGTACGTCGACGGCGGCGTGAAGGCGCGCTCGGTGCTGCGCAAGCTGGACAACCCGCACCACCACCGCGCCGCGGTGCGCGAGCTGGCGCGCACGCCGGCGCTGGTGGCCCTGGTGGAGCAGTTCATCGGCCCCGGGGTGTCGGTCTACTTCAGCCAGATCTTCTTCAAGCCGCCCGAAGGCGGCGGCCCCAAGCCGGCGCACCAGGACAACTTCTACTTCGGCCCCAACGACGAGGAGGGCGTCGTCACGGCCTGGATCGCGCTCGACGACGCCACGCTGGAGAACGGCTGCCTGTATTTCGGCGACGGCAGCAACCAGGGCCCGGTCTATGCGCATGTCGCGCCGGCCGACGAGCCCTACAACCTGCAGCTGCCGCCGGAGATCCTGGCGCGCCAGCCGATGTCGCCGGCGCCGGTGCGCCGCGGCGGCGTGTCCTTCCACCACGGCAACACCTTCCACCAGTCGGCGCCCAACCTGTCGACGCGCTGGCGCCGCGCCTGCGCGCTGCACTACGTCAACGCGCACACCTTCTTCGAGCACCCGGCGCTGCCCTACGACGACACGCTCAAGCTGCGCATCAGCTGATGCCCGGCGGCCGCCCTTCCCCACGCACAAGAGACGAGCGAACGACATGAGTGAACGCAGCGAGCGTCTGGGCATCGTGATGCACGGCGTCACCGGCCGCATGGGCACCAACCAGCACCTGGTGCGCTCGATCGTCGCGATCCGCCAGCAGGGCGGTGTGGCGCTGGCCGACGGCCGCCGCGTGATGCCCGACCCCATCCTGATCGGCCGCAACGCCGACAAGGTGGCGGCGCTGGCGCGCGCGAACGGCATCGAGCGCTGGGGCACCGACCTCGCCGCGGCGCTGGCCAACCCTGCCGATACGGTGTTCTTCGATGCCGGCACGACGCAGATGCGGCCGCAGCTGCTGGCACAGGCGTTGCGCTCCGGCAAGCATGTCTACTGCGAGAAGCCGATCGCCACCAACCTGGCCGAGGCGCTGGAGATCGCGAAGCTGGCGAAGGCCGCCGAGGCCCGCGGCCTGAAGCATGGCGCGGTGCAGGACAAGCTGTTCCTTCCCGGGCTGCGCAAGCTGGACATGCTGCGCCGCGCCGGCTTCTTCGGGCGCCTGCTCAGCGTGCGCATCGAGTTCGGCTACTGGGTCTTCGAAGGCGACCTGCAGCCCATCCAGCGCCCGAGCTGGAACTACCGCGCCGAGGACGGCGGCGGCATCATTCTGGACATGATGTGCCACTGGCGCTACGTGCTGGACAACCTGTTCGGCGAGGTGCAGTCGGTGTCCTGCCTGGGCGCGACGCACATCCCTCGCCGCTGGGACGAAAGCGGCCAGGCCTACGGCGCCACGGCCGACGACGCCGCCTATGCGACGCTGCAGCTCAAGGGCCACGGCGGCGAGCCGGTGGTGGCGCAGGTCAACAGCTCGTGGACGACGCGCGTGCGCCGCGACGACCTGGTGACCTTCCACGTCGACGGCACGCACGGTTCGGCGGTGGCCGGCCTGCAGAGCTGCCGCGCGCAGAGCCGCGTCGCTACGCCGCGCCCGGTGTGGAACCCGGACGTCAAGCAGACGATGAACTTCTTCGAGCAGTGGCAGGAGGTCCCGGACACGGAGACCTACGACAACGGCTTCAAGATCCAGTGGGAGGCCTTCATCCGCCATGTCGCGGAGGACGCGCCCTACCGGTGGAACCTCGTCGAAGGCGCGAAGGGCGTGCAGCTGGTCGAGGCCGCGCTGCAGAGCTGGCGGGAACGCCGCTGGATCGACGTGCCGCCGCTGGCGGTCTGAGTCGGCGATGCCGCACACGATCACGCTCCCCGCCGCCGACGGCACGCTGCAGCCGTACACGCTGCGCGGCCCCGGTTCGTTCACGCCGGCCGCGCCGGGCACCAGGCTCAACCGCATCGCGTTCTCGGCCGCGCACGTGGTCGCCGATGCGCGTGCCGCCGTCGACCCCTGGCTGGACTGCGCCATCGACTGGGACGCCACCATCGCCTACCGGCGCCGGCTGTGGAGCCTGGGCCTGGGCGTGGCCGAGGCGATGGACACGGCGCAGCGCGGCATGGGGCTGGACTGGCCGACCTCGTTGCAACTGATCCGGCGCTCGATCGACGCCGCGCGCGACCTGCCCGGCGCCTTCCTCGCCAGCGGCTGCGGCACCGACCACCTGGCGCCCGAGGCCGCGCGCGGCATCGACGACGTGATCCGCGCCTACGAGGAGCAGATGGCCGCCATCGAGGCACTGGGCGGCCGTCTCATCGTGATGGCCAGCCGCGCGCTGGCGCGCGTCGCCCGGAGCCCCGCCGACTACGAACGGGTCTACGACCGCGTGCTGCGCCAGGCCAGGGAGCCGGTGATCCTGCACTGGCTGGGCGACATGTTCGACCCGGCGCTGAAGGGCTACTGGGGCGGTGCGACGGTCGCCGCGGCGATGGACACCGCGCTCGGCGTCATCCACGCCCATGCCGGCAAGGTCGACGGCATCAAGATCTCGCTGCTCGACAAGGACCAGGAGATCCGCATGCGCCGGCGCCTGCCGCCGGGCGTGCGCATGTATACCGGCGACGACTTCAACTATGCCGAGCTGATCGCCGGCGACGGCAGCGGCGAACACCCCAACCAGCGCCACAGCGACGCGCTGCTGGGCATCTTCGACGCCATCGCGCCGGCGGCCAGCGCCGCGCTGGCCGCGCTGGCCGCCGGCGACGAGACGCGCTTCCACGCCATCCTGGCGCCGACGGTGCCGCTGTCGCGCCACGTCTTCCGCGCGCCGACGCGCTTCTACAAGACCGGCGTCGTCTACATGGCCTGGATCAACGGCCACCAGGACCACTTCGTGATGGTCGGCGGCCAGCAGAGCACGCGTTCGCTGCCGCACTTCGCCGAGCTGTTCCGTCTCGCCGACGCGGCCGGGCTGATCGAGCAGCCGGACCTGGCGGTGCAGCGCATGCGCACGCTGCTGGCGCTGCACGGGGTGCCGACGTGAGGATGGCTTGAGGGACTTCTCGGCCGACCACCGCTGGCTGTCCATCAACACGGCCACCGTGCGCCGCCAGCGCGGGCAGGACTGGCCGCTGCTGCAGATCCTGGACGCCTGCGCGGCGCGCGGCATCCGCGCGGTCTCGCCGTGGCGCGACCAGGTCGCGGCGGCCGGCCTCGCGGCCACCGCGCGCACGCTGCGCGCGCATGGGCTGGAACTCTCGGGCTACTGCCGCGGCGGCCTGTTCACCTACAGCGACGACGCCGGGCGCCAGGCGGCGCGCGACGACAACCGGCGCGCGCTCGACGAGGCCTGCGAACTCGGCGCGCCCTGCCTGGTGCTCGTCGTCGGCGGCCTGCCCGGCGCGCTGGCCGGCGCGCCGGCGCACAAGGACATCGCCGCCGCACGGGCCCAGGTCGCCGAAGGCATCGCCCGGTTGCTGGCCGACGCGCACGAGCGCGCGATGCCGCTGGCCATCGAACCGCTGCACCCGATGTATGCCGCGGACCGCGCCTGCATCAACACGCTGGAGCAGGCGCTGGACCTGTGCGACGCGCTGGACCCTGCGCGCAGCGGCGCACTGGGCGTGGCGCTGGACGTCTACCACTGCTGGTGGGACCCCAAGCTGGCCGCGATGATCGAACGCGCCGGCCGCGAGCGCCTGCTCGCCTACCACGTCTGCGACTGGCGGCTGCCGACGCGCGACCTGCTCGAGGACCGCGGCATGCCGGGCGACGGCGTCATCGACCTGCCGCGCATCCGCGCGCTGGTCGAGGCCCAGGGCTACGCCGGCTATGCCGAGGTCGAGATCTTCTCGTCGCGCGACTGGTGGCAGCGCGACGGCGGCGAGACGCTGGACACCTGCATCGAACGGCACCGGCGCTGCGTCTGACGCTGCCGGCCCAACCGCAGGCGCGGCGCGATCCGGTCAGACCGCGGCGGCGGCCGCCGGCGGCGGGCGCCGCCAATTGCGCTTGACGTTGAAGGCGGTCGCGATCAGCACCAGCTGCGCGAAGGCCACGCCCAGCCAGACCTCGCGGTAGGCGCCGGCGTCCATCAGCGCGCCGAAGACGACCGGCGCGATGGTCATGCCGACGTCCAGCCCGGAGTAGACGACGCCGTAGACGCGCCCGGTGGCGCCGGGCGGCGTCGCCTGCTTGACCAGCAGGTCGCGCGAGGGGCCGGCGATGCCGCCGCCGAAGCCCATCAGGCCGAACAGCACCGGCACCATCAGCGAAGGCCAGTCGCCCAGCGCGATCAGCAGCGCCACGGTGGCCGAGGCGCCGAAGCCGGCGGCCACGATGCGCGCGCTGCGGCTGGGGTCGCGCACCAGGAAGCCGCCGAGCACCATGCCGGCGGCGGCGCAGGCCATGTAGATCGACAGGCAGATCGCGACCTGGGCCGCGGGCACGTCGTGCAGCCGGCCGGCGGCCGACGGCGCGAAGGTCTGGATGCTGCCCAGCGCGAGCGCGAAGATGAAGAAGAAGGCGAAGCAGCTCCACACCGCCGGCAGCTTCAGGAAGTCGAAGGTGCCGCCCGCGGCTGCCGGCGCGGCAGCCGGCGCGGCGGCGGCACTGCGCCGCGGCGTATCCGCATGCGGCTCGACGGTCAGCCAGGCACGGAAGATCCACACCCCGGCCAGCACCGCACCCACCACCGCCGCCACCGCGAACAGCGCCAGCCGCCACGACCCGGTGCCATGCGCGATGCCGACCACGAACACCGGCGCCAGCGCCCAGCCCAGGTTGCCCGAGATGCCATGCGCCGCATAGGCATGGCCCAGTCGCGGCTGGCTGACGCGCGCGTTGAGGATGGAGAAGTCCACCGGGTGGAAGACGCAGTTGCCCAGGCCCGCGACCGCCATGAAGACCAGCATCACCGCATACGACGGGCTGGCACCCAGGCCCAGCGCGGCCAGCGCCAGCAGGCCGAGGCCGCCGTACAGCACGCGCGCCGCGCCATAGCGGTCGACGACGAAGCCGGCCAGCGCCTGGCCGACGAAGGAGACGACGAAGAAGACCGACATCAGCAGCCCGAGCTGCGTGTTGGACAGGCCGAACGAGGCCCCGATCCACGGAAACAGCGGCGGCACGACCAGCTGGCAGAAGTGCGAGAGGCCGTGCGCGATGCTGACGACGCCGATGGTGTGGGCGTCGGCGCGCAGCGGGGCCGGAGCGGCGAGCGTGGTCATGCGGGAGGCGGGTGGTGTGGCGGCAGGAAACTGGCAGGCATCGTAGGCGGCCACCCGGCGGCGTGGTTGCGATAGGATGCCAACCTCTGTCGAGATCCTGCCAGCCCACGCCGCCGGTTCCCTGCCCCTGATCCGACCATGCCCGCCGGCCTGCTGACCCCGCTGCGTCCGCCGACCACGCCGCCCCAGGCCGTGCGGCGCGCCAGCGTGCCGCCGATCGACCCGCTGGCCTACGCGCCCAGCGAGCAGCGCCCGCTGCGCGCCAAGCTGCGCCGGCTGGCCGCCGCCACGCACATCGTGCCGCACCGCCACCCCTGGGCGCAGGTCGCCATGTCCAGCACCGGCGTGATCCGCATGAGCGCGGCGCGCAGCACCTACATCGTGCCGCCGTCGCGCGCGCTGTGGATCCCGCCGGACGTCGAGCATGTGGTCACCGTGCTCGAGGACGCCGAGATCCGCACGCTGTACGTGCACCCGTCGGCGCGCTTCCTGGCCGATGCACAGGCGCCCGATGCCGCGTCGCCGTTCGAGCGCTGGCCGGCATGCCGCGTGCTGGAGGTCTCGCCGCTGCTGCGCGAACTGGTGCCGCACCTGGACACGGCGCCCGGTGCGCAGGCGCCGGACGAGCGCGAGCGCTGCATCGCCGCGCTGGTGCTGGACGAGCTGCGCCGCGCAGCGCCGGTGCGGCTGGGCATCGACCTGCCCGCGGACCACCGGCTGCGCCGGCTGTGCGAGGCCATGCTGGACCACCCGACGCGCTGGACCGCGCTGGAGGACTGGGCCGCGCACATCGGCGCCAGCCCGCGCACGGTGGCGCGGCTGTTCCGCAGCGAACTCGGCAGTTCGTTCGGCCAGTGGCGCCAGCAGGTGCTGCTGGCGCACGCGCTGGCGATGGCCGCGCGCAAGCAGCCGATGGCCACCATCGCGGCCGAGCTGGGTTATGCCAGCGCGAGCGCCTTCAGCGCGATGGTGCGGCGCGCCGTCGGCCAGCCGCCGAGCCGCTTCTTCGCGACCGCCCCGTGATGCGGCCTTGATCCGGCGCTGAGCCCGGTCAAGGCCCGCCTGCCCCCGCGCCGCGCAGCCGGCGCGCGGCCGGCTACCATCGTCTCCCCACGACGGGAAGGACAGCCGGCCATGAATGCCGTCATCTACGACTACACGCGCCAGGACGCCCGCGGCGCCTGCTCCACCGAGCATGCCTGGGCCAAGGTGCCGCCCGGCCTGCCGCCGGCCGAGAAGGCACGCGCGATGCAGCGCGCCGCCGAACTGCTGAAGGCACGCGGAGCGGTGCTGGTCGCGCACTACTACGTCGACGGCGACCTGCAGGACCTGGCGCTGGCCACCGGCGGCTGCGTCGCCGATTCGCTGGAGATGGCGCGCTTCGGCCGCGACCATGCGGCGCAGACGCTGGTCGTCGCCGGCGTGCGCTTCATGGGCGAGACGGCCAAGATCCTGTCGCCGCACAAGCGCGTGCTGATGCCCGACCTGGAGGCTACCTGCTCGCTGGACCTGGGCTGCCCGCCGGACGAATTCGCCGCCTTCTGCGACGCCCATCCGGACCGCCAGGTCGTCGTCTATGCCAATACCAGCGCCGCGGTGAAGGCGCGCGCGGACTGGATGGTCACCAGCTCCTGCGCCCTGGCCATCGTGCGCCACCTGCACGAGCAGGGCCAGAAGATCCTGTGGGCCCCCGACCGCCACCTGGGCCACTGGATCCAGCAGCAGACCGGCGCCGACATGCTGCTGTGGAATGCCGCCTGCATCGTGCACGACGAATTCAAGGGCCTGGAGCTGGAACTGCTGCGCCGCGAGCACCCGGACGCGCTGGTGCTGGTGCACCCGGAGTCGCCGGACAGCGTCGTCGACCAGGCCGACGTGGTCGGCAGCACGACGCAGATCCTGCAGGCGGTCGTCAACGGCACGGCGCGCGAATACATCATCGCCACCGACAACGGCCTGATGCACCGCATGCGCCAGCTGGCGCCGGACAAGACGCTGATCGAGGCGCCGACCGCCGGCACCGGCGCCACCTGCAAGAGCTGCGCGCACTGCCCCTGGATGGCGATGAATGCGCTGCAGGGCGTGCTGTCCTGCCTGGAGCAGGGCGGCGGCGAGGTGCTGGTGCCCGAGCCGGTGCGCGCCAAGGCCGCCGGCTGCATCGAGCGCATGCTGGACTTCGTCAAGGCGAATCCGGGCGCGCTGGCGCCGGCGCAGCGCGGGCACGTGCGCCACCTGGGGGCCGCTTGAACGGCGCGGGACCTCGCGCCGGTGCCGTCGCCTTCAGCGAGCGCGACGAGACGCTCGAGGACGCCCGCGCGCGCAACGTGCGCGACGCGCTGGCCGAGGACCTGGGCCGCGGCGACTGGACCGGGCTGCTGGTGCCGGCGGGCGAGCGCGTCGCCGCGCGCGTGCTGTGCCGCGAGCGTGCCGTGCTCTGCGGCCGCGACTGGTTCGACGCCGTCGTGCGCACGCTGGACCCGTCGGCCGCGCTGGACTGGCAGGTGGCCGAAGGCGCGTGGATGGACCCCGACCAGGTCGTGCTGCGCATCGAGGCCGATGCACGCGCGCTGCTGGCCGCCGAGCGGCCGGCGCTCAATTTCATCCAGCTGTTGTCGGCCACCGCCACCGAGACGCGGCGCCATGTCGACGCGGTGGCCGGCGCCTCGCCGCTGCCGCAGGGCGTGCAGATCCTGGACACGCGCAAGACCATCCCCGGCCTGCGCCAGGCGCAGAAATATGCGGTGCGCACCGGCGGCGGCCACAACCAGCGCCTGGCGCTGTGGCACGGCATCCTGATCAAGGAGAACCACATCGCGGCCGCCGGCGGCGTGGCGCAGGTGCTGGCGGCGGCGCGTGCGCTGGACGCCGGCGTCGAGATCCAGATCGAGGTCGAGACCCTCGCCCAGCTGCGCGAGGCGCTGGTCCATGGCGCGACCAGCGTGCTGCTGGACAACTTCGACCTGCCGCGCATGCGCGAGGCGGTGGCCGTCAATGCCGCAGCGGCAGCCCCTGCGCTGCTGGAGGTCTCCGGCAGCGTGACGCTGGCGCAGCTGCGCGACATCGCCGCCACGGGAGTGCACCGCATCTCGATCGGCCACCTGACCAAGGACCTGAAGGCGGTGGACTTCTCGCTGCGCGTGCAGCCCGCGGCCTGACCACGGGCGGCGCCTACAGTCCGCCGCGACGGCGCCGATATCCGGTCGTGCCCCGCTGGCGGGGCGGAGCCCGACCATGAGCGCCGATTTCTCCTCCGTCCGCAACCACAACGAACGCGCCGTCTACGAGGCCGTCGTGCGCCACGCCGATCGCTTCCCCGGCCTCATGCACAAGCCCGACCTGCTGGCCGACGTGGCCTGCGTGGCGCTGAACCGGCTGCCGCCGCGCTACATCCGCCACGAGGTCGACTTCGTCTTCTACCTCAGCGAGCGCGAGCGCGGCGAGAGCGAACGCCAGCTGCTGGAGGCCGTCGACTACGCCTTCGGCTTCGTCCAGGCGCGCACCGCGATGCGCGCGCGCGCCTGACACGGCGCCGCCGTGCCCGGGGAGATCTCGCCGACCGCCGCCGCCGCGCTGGCGCGGGCCTGGGAGCTGAGCTACCTGGACCCGCAGGCCGCCGGCGCGCTGGGGCGGCGGCTGGCCGCCAGCGGCGGCGCGCTGGCCGCCGACGGCTGGCTGCAGGTCGCGCTGGCCGAGGTGCGCAGCGGCGACGAGACCACGGCGCAGGAGGCGATGCGCTGCGCGCGCGAGGCCTACGAGGCGCTCGAGGACCGCGACGGCGGCGCCGCGCAGCGCGCGCGCGGGCTGGCGCTGGTCGACGAGGTGCTGGCCATCCACCTGCGCCGCATCGGCGACTACGAGGGCTCGGCGCGGCTGCAGGCCGAGATCGACGAACGCATCGCCGCCCAGGGCCTGGCCTACGACGCGATGCAGCGCTTCCTGGCGCACAACTCGCGCGCCATCACGGCCAAGGTGCTGGGGCGCGTGGACGAGGCGCTGCGCCACTACCACGCCGCCGCCGCCGCGGCCGAGGCCACCGGCTGGGACGGCCCGCGCATCACCGCGCTGTCCAACCTGGGCGGCTACCACCAGGACCTGTTCAACCTGGAGGACGCCCGCGCCCTCAGCGAGCAGGCGCTGGCCGCCGCGCGCAAGGCCGGCGCCAAGCCGGTGGTCGCCACCGCGGCCAGCAACCTGATCATCATCCACCACGCCGCCGGCGATGCACGCGCGGCGCGCGCGATGGCCGACTTCCTGGTCGGCCACCCGGACGAGCTGGTGCCCGGCGTGCTGGAGCGTCATGCGCTGCCGCTGGCGCTGGCCCACCTGGGCGTCGGCGAGCTCGACGAGGCCGAGCGCTACCTGCAGGCCGGCGCCGTGGGCGCCATCGCCGACGGCGACGGCATGACCTTCTGGGGCTGGCTGCGCGCGCGCTGCCTGCTCGCACGCGGCCATGCCGCGGCAGCGCGCGAGGTCGCCGAGCAGATCCTGCTCGAGCGCCGCGAGCGCCGCCTGAGCGACCAGCCCTACGACCTGATGGAGCTGCACCGCGTGCTGGCCGACGCCTGCGAGCGGCTGGACGACACGCGCGCCGCGCTGGCCTGCGTGCGCCACGCGCAGGCGCTGTACGAGCAGCTGGTCGGGCGCAGTGCGCGCGCGCGCTATGCCGCGCTGCAGGTCAGCCACCAGCTGGCGCAGGCGCGGCGCGAGCGCGACCTGGCGGTCGACTCGCGGCGCAGCGCCGAGGACGACCGCCGCCGCCTGGCCGAGCTGAATGCGGCGCTGCAGGCCCAGGTGGCGCAGACCGAGCGGCTGCATGCGCAGCTGCGCGAGCAGGCGCTGCGCGACCCGCTGACCGGGCTGCACAACCGCCGCTACCTGTTCGAGACCGCGCCGGCGATGCTGGAACTGGCGCGCCGCCAGGGCCAGCCGCTGGCCGTGGTGCTGATGGACCTGGACCACTTCAAGCTGATCAACGACACCTACGGCCATGCCGCCGGCGACGCCGTGCTGCAGCGTTTCGGCACCCTGCTGACGGGCACGCTGCGGCGCAGCGACCTGGTCTGCCGGCACGGCGGCGAGGAATTCGTCGCGCTGATGCCCGAGACCGACGGCGACGCCGCGCAGGCGCTGCTGGCGCGCCTGCTGGAGGAGTTCCAGCAGCTGCCGCCGGAGGCCGTGCCGGGCCGCCGCCGCCTGCCCGGCGGCAGCTTCTCGGCCGGCGTCGTGCTGTTCCCGCGCCACGGCAACACGCTCGAGCAGCTGCTCTCGCGCGCCGACCGCGCGCTCTATGCGGCCAAGAACCAGGGCCGCGCGCGCATCGAGCAGGCGCCGCGCACCGGTTTCGGGTCGCTGGTCTAGAGCCGGTGCAAGCCGACACACCGGCTTGCGCAGGGACCGAGGCGACAGCCGCCTTGCCCCGCTCTTGCCCCACCACAAGAAAAAGCGGCGCCCGACGGCGCCGTGGCCTCTTGATCTTCGATGGATCGCTTGGTGGGCGGTGCAGGGTTCGAACCTGCGACCCCTGCCGTGTGAAGGCAGTGCTCTACCGCTGAGCTAACCGCCCGGGCTGGCCGGCCGTCGCATCGACGACCGGCGACCGGAGAAGCCAGACATTATGCCACCGGAGCCAGCCGCCGCCACACCGTACGTCCGCCGCTGTCTTTGTCCAGCTCGGCCAGCACGGCCTCGTGCGCGGCGCGCTCCTCGTCCGTGGGCTCGATCACCGGCAGCACCAGCGAGGCCAGGTCCACCGCCGCCAGCGCCGGGCCGCCGGCGGCCGCTTCGGTGCCGCCGTCGGTGTCGATGACCAGGCTGTCCTGCCCGCGTGTCATGCGCAGGAAGACCTCGGCCAGCAGGCCTGCGTCGAGCAGCGCGCCGTGCAGCTCGCGCTGCGAGTTGTCGACCTCCAGGCGCCGGCACAGTGCGTCCAGCGAATTGCTCTTGCCCGGGTACAGCTCGCGCGCCAGCGCCAGGCTGTCGGTCACCGCGGCGGCGTGGTCGGCGAAGCGGCCGCGGCCCAGGCGCTCGAGCTCGGCGTCCAGGAAGCGCAGGTCGAAGTCGGCGTTGTGGATGATGACCTCGGCGCCGGCCACGAAGGCCAGCAGCTCGTCGGCGACCTGGGCGAACAGCGGCTTGTCGGCCAGGAACTCGTCGGTGATGCCGTGCACGCGCAGCGCGTCCGGGTGGCTGCTGCGCTGCGGGTTGACATAGTGGTGCAGGCGCCGGCCCGAGAGGCGCCGGTTCAGCAGCTCGATGCAGCCGATCTCGATGATGCGGTCGCCCTGCGCGGCGTCCAGGCCGGTGGTCTCGGTGTCCAGGAAGATCTGTCGCATGGCCGGATGCTAGCGGCTGCGCTGCGGCTGCTGCCCGCACCACCACCACAGCGCGGCGCCGCCGGCGATCATCGGCAGGCACAGCCACTGGCCCATGCTCATGCCCAGCGCCAGCAGGCCCAGGAAGCTGTCGGGCTCGCGGAAATACTCGGCCACGAAGCGCAGCACGCCGTAGCCGAAGACGAAGGCCGCGGCGACCTGGCCGCGCGCGCGCTCGCGCTGGCCGTACCAACACAGCAGCGCGAACAGCAGCAGCCCTTCCAGCGCAAACTGGTACAGCTGCGACGGGTGCCGCGGGATTGCCGTGCCGCTCTGCGGGAAGACCATCGCCCAGGGCAGCGCGGGGTCGGCGGCGCGGCCCCACAGCTCGCCGTTGATGTAGTTGCCGATGCGCCCGGCCGCCAGCCCGGTGGGCACGCAGGGCGCCACGACGTCCATGACCTCCAGGAACGGGCGCCGGCGCGAATGCGCGAACCAGGCCATCGCCGCCATCACGCCGAGCAGCCCGCCGTGGAAGGACATGCCGCCCTTCCACACCATCAGCAGCTGCAGCGGGTCGGCGAGGTAGTCGCCCGGCTTGTAGAACAGCGCATAGCCCAGCCGGCCGCCCAGCACCACGCCCAGCACCCCCAGGAACAGCAGGTCCTCGACGTCGCGTGCCGTCCAGCCGGCGCGCGCGAAGTGCGGCAGCGCGACGCGCCGGCGCGCCAGCCACCAGAACAGCACGAACGCCACCAGGTAGGTCAGCCCGTACCAGTGGATGGACAGCGGGCCGATGGCGACGGCGACGGGATCGAACTGCGGGTGCTGGAGCATCGGGGCGGGCGGCCGGGTGGCACGGGTGGCACGGGCGGGGACCTCGCGATTGTCCACGCGCGGCCGGTTTGGCCACGACGGGCCGTCAGGGCCCGTCAGCGCCGCTGGCTAAACTCGGCGGAACCAACGGAGATCCGCCGCATGACTTCGAACCGCCGCTCCAGGAACATCACCGAAGGCGTGGCCCGCGCGCCCAACCGCAGCATGTACTACGGCATGGGCTATACCGAGGCCGACTTCGGCAAGCCCATGATCGGCGTGGCCAACGGCCACAGCACGATCACGCCCTGCAACAGCGGCCTGCAGCGCCTGGCCGATGCCGCGGTGGCGGCGCTGAAGGAGTACGGCGCCAACCCGCAGGTCTTCGGCACGCCGACCATCAGCGACGGCATGGCGATGGGCACCGAGGGCATGAAGTACAGCCTGGTCAGCCGCGAGGTCATCGCCGACTGCGTGGAGACCTGCGTCGGCGGCCAGTGGATGGACGGCGTGCTGGTCATCGGCGGCTGCGACAAGAACATGCCCGGCGGCATGATGGGCATGCTGCGCGCCAACGTGCCGGCGATCTATGTCTACGGCGGCACCATCCTGCCCGGCAAGTACAAGGGCCAGGACCTCAACATCGTCAGCGTCTTCGAGGCCGTGGGCCAGTTCAGCGCCGGCAAGATGAGCGAGGAGGACTTCTGCCAGATCGAGCGCCGCGCGATCCCCGGCAGCGGCTCCTGCGGCGGCATGTATACCGCCAACACCATGTCCTCGGCCTTCGAGGCGCTGGGCATGAGCCTGCCCTTCAGCTCGACGATGGCCAACGTCGAGGGCGAGATCGTCGGCGGCGTCGAGCGCGCCGCCCAGGCCCTCGTGAAGGCGGTGGAGGCCGACCTGAAGCCGCGCGACATCGTCACGAAGCAGGCGATCGAGAATGCCGTCGCGGTGATCATGGCCACCGGCGGCAGCACGAATGCGGTGCTGCACTTCCTGGCCATCGCGCATGCCGCCGGGGTGGACTGGCGCATCGACGACTTCGAGCGCATGCGGCGCAAGGTGCCGGTGATCTGCGACCTGAAGCCCAGCGGCAAGTACCTGGCGATCGACCTGCACCGCGCCGGCGGCATCCCGGCGGTGATGAAGGTGCTGCTCGCCGCCGGGCTGCTGCAGGGCGACTGCATGACCATCACCGGCAAGACGGTGGCCGAGAACCTGGCCGAGGTGCCGCCGCTGTCCGCCGGCCAGGACGTGATCCGCCCGGTCTCCAACCCGCTCTACGCCCAGGGCCACCTGGCGATCCTGAAGGGCAACCTGGCCACCGAGGGTTGCGTGGCCAAGATCACCGGACTGAAGAACCCGGTGATGAGCGGCCCGGCGCGTGTCTTCGACGACGAGCAGAGCGCGCTGGCGGCCATCATGGCCGGGCAGATCAGGCCGGGCGACGTGATGGTGCTGCGCTACCTGGGCCCCAAGGGCGGGCCTGGCATGCCGGAGATGCTGGCGCCGACCAGCGCGCTGATCGGCCAGGGCCTGGGCGAGAGCGTGGGCCTGATCACCGACGGCCGCTTCAGCGGCGGCACCTGGGGCATGGTGGTCGGCCATGTCGCGCCCGAGGCGCATGCCGGCGGGCTGATCGCGCTGGTGCACGAAGGCGACCGCATCACCATCGACGCCCACCGGCTGCTGCTGCAGCTGGAGGTGGACGACGCCGAGATCGCGCGCCGCCGCGCCGCCTGGACGGCGCCGGCGCCGCGCTACACGCGTGGCGTGCTGGCCAAGTTTGCGAAGAATGCCGCCAGCGCCAGCCAGGGCGCGGTGCTCGACGGCGACTGAACGACGGCGACCGGGGGACCGGGCGCGGCCTACAGCCGGGGCTCGCGCCGCGGAGGCTCGGCGTCGCGTTCGGGCGTGCCGGCCTGCGTCGGGTCGGCCGCACGCAGCGAGCGTGTCTCCTCGCGCGCCTGGCGCACCTGCTTGTCGCGCTGGCGGTTCATGCCCAGTGCATCGAGCGCGCGCTCGCGGCGCTGCTTCTTGCGCTCGTCCATCTTGTCCATCGCGCGGCGCTGCGTCAGGCCGGTGGAGTCCGAGAACTGCCACCAGACGACGGCCAGGCCGAACGGCGCCAGCACGATCCACCACGACCAGCCGGCCGTGGGACCGACCTCGGCCATCTTCGCCACCAGCAGCAGCACCCCGATGATCACCATGGGCATCGCAGTTTCTCCCCGGGCGGCTGGCGCCGCCGGCTGCGGAGCACTGTAGCGCAGGCCGGCGGGCCCGCCGGCCTGCCGGCGGACGATCGGTGCGAACTGCTGCCGCCGGCGCGCGGCCTGGATCAGTTGGTCTGCACGTTCCCGCGCCGGATTCTGGTGTTCACTCACGTCG
Source organism: Rubrivivax sp. (assembly GCA_019635315.1). Taxonomy (GTDB): domain Bacteria; phylum Pseudomonadota; class Gammaproteobacteria; order Burkholderiales; family Burkholderiaceae_C; genus Rubrivivax. The sequence goes on along the minus strand of JAHBZT010000006.1, from coordinate 167,279 downwards.
CTGCGCGACATGAGTGAACCCCGAATCCCGCCCTTCGTGCCGCTGCGCGGCACGCCCGCGCTTGCGCGCGACCTGGATCAGTTGGTCTGGGCCAACTGATCCAGGATGGCGGGATTCTCCAGCGTGCTGGTGTCCTGGGTGATGGCTTCGCCCTTGGCGATGCTGCGCAGCAGCCGGCGCATGATCTTGCCGCTGCGCGTCTTGGGCAGGTTGTCGCCGAAGCGGATGTCCTTGGGCTTGGCGATGGGGCCGATCTCGCGGCCGACCCAGTTGCGCAGTTCGTTGGCGATCTTCTTCGCCTCCTCGCCGGTCGGACGCGGGCGCTTGAGCACGACGAAGGCGCAGATCGCCTCGCCGGTGGTCTCGTCGGGCCGGCCCACCACCGCCGCCTCGGCGACCAGCTCGGTGCAGCTGACGAGCGCGCTCTCGATCTCCATCGTGCCCATGCGGTGGCCGGACACGTTGAGCACGTCGTCGATGCGGCCGGTAATGGTGAAGTAGCCGCTGTCCTTGTCGCGGATCGCGCCGTCGCCGGCCAGGTAGTAGCCCTTCAGCTCGGGCGGGTAGTAGCTCTTCTTGAAGCGCTCGGGGTCGCCCCAGATCGTGCGGATCATGCTCGGCCAGGGCTTCTTGATGACCAGGATGCCGCCCTGCCCGTTGGGCACGTCGTTGCCGGTCTCGTCGACGATGGCCGCCGTGATGCCCGGGAACGGCAGCGTGCACGAGCCCGGCACCATCGGCGTGGCGCCCGGCAGCGGCGTGATCACGTGGCCGCCGGTCTCGGTCTGCCAGAAGGTGTCGACCACCGGGCAGCGGCCGCCGCCGACATGCTGGTGGTACCACTCCCAGGCCGCCGGGTTGATCGGCTCGCCGACGGTGCCCAGGATGCGCAGGCTGGACAGGTCGCTGCGCCGGGGGTGCACCGCGTCGTTGGTCTCGGCGGCCTTGATCAGGCTGCGGATGGCCGTCGGCGCGGTGTAGAAGATCGTGACCTTGTGCTTCTCGATCATCTTCCAGAAGCGGTCGGCGGCCGGGAAGGTGGGCACGCCCTCGAAGACGACCTCGGTGCCGCCCAGCGCCAGCGGGCCGTAGGCGATGTAACTGTGGCCGGTGACCCAGCCGATGTCGGCCGTGCACCAGAAGATGTCCTCGGGCTTCAGGTCGAAGGTCCACGAGGTGGTCAGCGCGGCGTGCAGCAGGTAGCCGCCGCTGCTGTGCTGCACGCCCTTGGGCTTGCCGGTGGAGCCGCTGGTGTAGAGCAGGAACAGCGGGTGCTCGGCGCCCACCCACTCGGGCTCGCAGGTGGTGCCCTGCGCGGCCATCTCCTCGTGCAGCCAGCGGTCGCGCGCCGGGTTCCAGGCCACCGGCCCGCCGGTGCGCCTGTAGACGAGCACGTCGCGGATGGTCTCGCAGCCCGGCATCGCCAGCGCCTCGTCGACGATGGCCTTCAGCGGCAGGTGCTTGCCGCCGCGCGCCTGCTCGTCGGCGGTGAGGACCATCACCGCGCCGGCGTCCTGGATGCGGTCGCGCAGGCTCTGCGCGGAGAAGCCGCCGAACACGACCGAGTGCGTGGCGCCGATGCGCGCGCAGGCCTGCATCGCGGCCACGCCCTCCACGCTCATCGGCATGTAGATGACGACGCGGTCGCCCTTCTTCACGCCGCGCGCCTTCAGCGCATTGGCCAGCTGTGAGACCTTGGCCAGCAGCTCGCGGTAGCTGACGCGCGTGACGGCGCCGTCGTCGGCCTCGAAGATGATCGCGGTCTTGTCGCCCAGGCCGCGCTCGAGGTTGCGGTCCAGGCAGTTGTAGGACACGTTGAGCGTGCCGTCCTCGAACCACTTGAAGAAGGGCGCGTTGCTGCTGTCCAGCACTTTCGTGAACGGCGTCTTCCAGCTCACGAATTCGCGCGCCAGCCGCGCCCAGTAGCCCTCGTAGTCGCGCTCGGCCTCGTCGGCCAGCGCGCGGTAGGCGGCCATGCCGCTGACGCGCGCCGCCGCGACCAGCGCCGCCGGGGGTTCGTAGAGCCTCGTCTCGACCTTCTCGCTCATCGATGTCTCCTGGGGAACCGAAGGGAACCGGCCGCCGCCGGCCTGCCGCCCGGACTGTCGCGGGCGGCGCTGACGAAGTGCTTACTCTACGGCGGGCGCCGCGGCGCGCCATCGGGGCTTCGCCGCAGCGGCCGGCGCGGGCGGGCGGGGCGCGGCCCGGCCCGGCCCCGGGGGCCTCAGGCGCGCACCATGCCCGGCGGGATGTCGCCGCGCTTGCGGCCGACCAGCACGTAGTAGAACAGCGGCCGGCCGTCGATCGACAGCCGGTGCCGGTAGCGCTCCAGGTGGTGGACCTCCAGGATGTCGCTGACCAGCAGGCCCTTGACCAGGCGCGAGAAGCCGCTGCGGTCGCTCTCGTGCAGGAAGGTCTCCTTCAGGTTGAAGACCGTCCAGCCGCCGTCCTGCACCAGGTTGAAGGCCTGCGCGAAGGCCGGCACCGGGATGTCGCCGAAGCCCAGCGCGGCGATGCAGGTCAGGCAGTCGATCTGCCAGCGCTTCATCTCGGCCGCGGTCGCCGCGTCCAGGCGGCTCATGTCGGTCACGTAGTAGGCGTCGTAGGCGTGCGGGCGGTCGCGCTCGCAGGCCGCGCGCGCCTCCTCGACGATGTCCACGCCGATCACGCGCGCGGCATCCAGCAGCTCGCCGACCATGCCGTTGCCGGCCCCCAGGTCCAGCACGCGCAGGCTGCTCAGCTCGACGTGGTTGTCCTTGAGCACCTTCTCCAGCACGTCGTGGGCCTTGCGCGGCGAGATGCAGCGCAGCCGCTGGTAGAAGAGCTGCTCGTAGAGCCCGGGCCGGCGGTAGATCTCGGCATAGTCGTGGAAGCGCAGGCGCACCTGCTCGCCGTTCTCGCGCAGGTAGAAATAGGCCTGGTCCTGGTCCAGCGCGCCGGGCTCGGTGACCGGGAAGCTGATGTTGTGGATCTGGGGGGTCATGCGGGTCCTCCTCGGGGGCGGGGCGACATCGGCCCCGGTCTGGGAAAGACCGCCTGACGCAGGCCCCCCGCACCCGGGCAGGGCCGCCGATCACGGAACGCAACGCTGCGACACCGCGTCGACAGGCCTGCGCAGGCCGTCGGCGGGTGCTGCCGCCACGGCCGCCGGCACCCTCCCCGGGTGCGGCGGCCTGACCACGACAACCGGCCGACCTTACCCCAGATCCGCCACGGGACCGGCCGCATTGGCAGAATCCCGCACCCGCGCCACGCCCGTGCGCCACCCCTCCCCCGCCGTGAAGCCCGCGAACGCCCCGCCCGTCCCGAACGCCCCGCCCCCCGCCCGGCCCGCGCAGGCGCCGCGCGACCTGCGCAGCCGGCTCGGCCTGCTGCTCGCGCGCCCCTGGTTCCAGCACGGGATCCTGGCGCTGATCATCGTCAACGCCATCGTGCTCGGCCTCGAGACCTCGGCCGAGCTGCGCGCCACGCACTGCGACTGGCTGGCGGCGCTGGACCGCGCCATCCTGGCCGTCTTCGTCGTCGAGCTCGCGCTGCGCCTGTTCGTGCACCGCGCCGCCTTCTGGCGCGACCCCTGGAGCCTGTTCGACTTCGCGGTCGTGGCCATCGCGCTGGCGCCGGCGACCGGGCAGTTCGCGGTGCTGCGCGCGCTGCGCGTACTGCGCGTGCTGCGCATCCTGACCATCGTGCCGTCGATGCGGCGCGTGGTCGGCGGGCTGCTGGCGGCGATCCCCGGGCTGAGCTCGATCGCGATGGTGCTGGCGCTGGTCTTCTACGTCTTCGCCGTCATCACCACCAACCTCTTCGGCGCCAGCTTCCCGGACTGGTTCGGCACGCTGGGCCGCAGCCTGTACACGCTGTTCCAGGTCATGACGCTGGAGAGCTGGAGCATGGGCATCGTGCGCCCGGTGATGGAGGTCTACCCCTACGCCTGGGGTTTCTTCATCCCCTTCATCCTGATCGCCACCTTCACGATGCTGAACCTGTTCATCGGCATCATCGTCAGCGCCATGCAGAGCTTCACCGACGCCGACAAGGCCGAGACCATCGCCGCCGTCGAAGGCGCACGCGAGCACATCGAGGCCGACCTGCACACCGAGGTGCGCGCGCTGCGCGGCGAGATCGCCGAGCTGCGCACGCTGCTGCGCCAGCGCGCCGCGGGCACCGGCACCGGGGGCGCGCCGTGATCGCGCAGGTCGGCCTGTTCGTCGCCGGCCTGGTGGCGCTGGTCGCCGGTGCCGAGCTGCTGGTGCGCGGCGCCTCCAAGCTGGCGCTGGCCTTCGGCATCTCGCCGCTGGTCGTCGGCCTCACCGTGGTGGCCTTCGGCACCAGCGCGCCGGAGATGGCGGTCTCGGTCGGCGCGGTGCTCGGCGGCAGCACCGACCTGGCGCTGGGCAACGCGGTCGGCAGCAACAGCTTCAACGTGCTGTTCATCCTGGGCCTGGCGGCGCTGATCACGCCGCTGGCGGTGCACGTTCAGGTCATCCGCCAGGAAGCCCCTATCCTGATCGGCAGCGCGCTGCTGCTGATCGTGCTGGCGCAGGACGGCCGCATCGGCCTGTTCGACAGCGCGCTGCTGTTCGGGCTGCTGATCGCCTACACGGTATTCCTCGTCGTGCAGTCGCGCACGCAGAACGCCGCCGCGGCCGCCGCCGGCACCTCGGCCGCCGGCGACTACGACAGCGAGCTGACGCCGCTCGAGCCCGGCCGCTGGGACAGCCGGCCGGTCGTGCAGGTCGCCCTGGTGCTGGCCGGGCTGGCGCTGCTGGTCGGCGGCTCGCAGGCGCTGGTCGGCGCGGCGGTGCACTTCGCGAAGGCGCTGGGCGTCAGCGACGTCGTGATCGGGCTCACCATCGTCGCCGCCGGCACCTCGCTGCCCGAGGTCGCGGCCTCGGTCACCGCGGCCGTCAAGGGCGAGCGCGACATCGCGGTCGGCAACGTCGTCGGCAGCTGCGTCTTCAACATCCTCGGCGTGCTCGGGCTGGCCGGCCTGGCCGCCGCCGGCATCGGGCTCGACGGCCTGGCGGTGCCGGACGCCGTGCGCCACTTCGACCTCTGGGTCATGCTCGCCGCGCTGGTGGCCTGCCTGCCGGTCTTCCTGTCCGGGCGCGAGATCGCGCGCTGGGAGGGTCTGCTGTTCCTGCTGTACTACGCCGCCTACACGGCCTACCTGGTGCTGGCCGCCCAGGAGCACGCCGTGCTGCCGGCCTTCTCGCAGGTGATGATGGGCTTCGTGATCCCGCTGACGCTGGTCACGCTGGTCGTCGCGATGCTGCCGCGGCCGGCGCGCACGCGCTGAGGCCGGCAGGCGCCGGCCGGCGCGCGCTCAGGCCGGCGCCGCCGGCGGCGCGACCAGCAGCCCGCGCAGCAGCTCGCTGGCGCCGTCCCAGACGATCTGCACGCCCACGCACAGCAGGATGAAGGCCGACAGGCGCAGGAAGACCACCGTGCCGGCCTCGCCCAGCGGGCGCAGCAGGTGCTGCGCATAGCGGAAGGCCAGGTACAGGATCAGCGCGATCAGCAGCAGCGCGCTCAGCGCGCCGCCCATGCGCACGACGGAGACGACCAGCGCCGCGTCGTGCAGCGCGACGCCGACCGTGATCGCCGCGGTGATCGAGCCCGGGCCGCAGCTGATCGGGAAGGTCAGCGGGTAGAAGGCCTGCCGGCGCGCCTGCTCGGGCGTGAAGGCCTCGGCCAGCTGGGTGCGGCTGTCCATCGTCGCCTGCGTCGCCGTCAGCAGCCGCCAGGCCGCGGCGGCGACGATCAGCCCGCCGCCGATGCGCACGATGGGCAGCGAGATGCCGAAGAAGTCCAGCACGTAGGAGCCGACCAGCATCGAGCCGGCCATCAGCCCGAACATGTTGCGCGCGATGCGGCGCGCCAGCAGCGCGCGCGTGGCGGCGCTGGCCCCCTCGGTCAGGCCGAGGAAGATGGGCGCCGTCGCGGCCGGGTTCAGGATCGGCAGCAGCGTCGCGAGGACGAACAGCAGGCTCTTGCCGAAGGCCAGCGCCAGCGCTGCGAGGTCGACCGGCATCGTCCCGAGGCTCCCCGGCCGCAGCCTACTCGCGCGCCACCAGCTCGCGCATGCGCCGGCGCAGCTCGCGCTCGCGGCGCTGCTCGGCGCGCCAGTCCTCGCGCACCGCACGCCACAGCGCCACCGTCAGCAGCACGATGACCAGCGTGAAGGGCAGCGCGAAGACGATGGTCGCCGTCTGCACCGCGCGGATGCCGCCCGACAGCAGCAGGCTGGCCGCGATGCCGGCCACCAGCAGGCCCCAGACGACCTTCACGCGCGCCTGCGGGTCGGGCGTGCCGCCGGTGCTCATCATGCCCAGCACCAGCGTCGCCGAGTCGCCCGAGGTGACGAAGAAGACCAGCACCAGCACGGTGGCGACGACCGACATCAGCGCGCCCAGCGGCAGCGCGTCGAACATCGCGAACAGCGCGGTCGAGACGTCGGCCTTCACCGCCTCGGCGATCGGCACCTGCTGCCAGATCTCCAGGTGCAGCGCGGTGCCGCCGAAGACCGCGAACCAGGCGAAGCCGGCCAGCGTGGGCGCCAGCACGGTGCCGAGGATGAATTCGCGGATCGAGCGCCCGCGCGAGACGCGCGCGATGAACAGCCCGACGAAGGGCGACCAGGCGATCCACCAGGCCCAGTAGAAGACCGTCCAGCCGCCGACCCAGCCGCTGTCGCGGAAGGGCGTCGTGCGCAGGCTCATGCGCACGAACTCGCTGGCGTAGGCGCCCAGCGTGGTCGTGAAGGTGTCGATGATGGCCACCGTGGGCCCGACGACGAAGATCGTCAGCATCAGCAGCGCCGCGAGGCCCAGGTTGATGCTGGACAGCCACTTGATGCCGCGCGTGACGCCGGTCACCGCCGAGGCGATGAACAGCGCCGTCGTCACCACGATGATGGCCAGCTGCGAGGCCGCGCCCACCGGCAGGCCGAAGACGGCATGCAGGCCGCTGTTGATCTGCAGCGCGCCGATGCCCAGCGAGGCGGCGACGCCGAAGGCGGTGGCGATCACCGCCAGCACGTCGACCAGCGGCGACAGCCGGCGCACCCAGGCCCAGGGCAGCGACGCGGTGGCGGCGCTGATCAGCGTGGCCTGGCCGCGCCGGAACGTGAAGAAGGCGATCGCCAGCGCGACCACGCTGTAGACCGCCCAGGGGTGCAGGCCCCAGTGGAAGAAGCTGTAGCGCATCGCGGCATTGGCCGCCTCGGGCGTCTTCGCGGCGATGCCCGGGGGCGGCGCGCCGTAGTGCGAGATCGGCTCGGCCACGCCCCAGAACACGAGGCCGATGCCCATGCCGGCGGCGAACAGCATCGCGAACCAGGCGCCGAGCGAGAACTCGGGCTCGTCGTCCTCGCCGCCGAGCTTGAGGTCGCCGTAGCGGCTGAAGGCCAGCACCAGGCTCACCAGCACCAGCCCGAGCACCACCCACAGGTAGAGCCAGCCGAAGTTGACCGTGATGAAGGCCAGCGCGGCATCGAAGACCGTGGCCAGCGAGGCCGGCGCGAGCAGGCCCCACAGCACGATCACGAGAATGCCGCCGGCCGACAGGATGAGCTGCATCGCCTCCTCCTCTGGCGCAGTTGCCGAAGGGCGATGGTGTCACAGCTTGCGCCCGGGCCGGGCGCCGCCGCACTCAGGGTGTGGGCTGGTCGTCGGGCACCGGGGCCCGGCTGGGCACGCGCAGGTGCAGCGCGGCCTTGGCCATCAGGTTGGCCGAGACCGGCGCGGTGACGAACAGGAACAGCGTGATCAGCAGCTCGTGCAGGCCCCAGCCGCCCTGCGCCCAGCTGGCCGCCAGGCTGGCCAGCAGCACCCCGCCGACGCCCAGCGTGGTCGCCTTGGTCGGCGCGTGCAGCCGCATGTAGAAGTCCGGGAAGCGCAGCATGCCGACCGCGCCGACCAGCGCGAAGGCGCCGCCGACCACCAGCATCGCCGCGATCAGCGACTGCCAGGCCCAGTGCAGTTCGTGCAGGTTCATGCCGCCCCCTACTCGATGACGTCGCCGCGGCTGAGGTAGCGCGACAGCGCCACCGTGCCGGCGAAGCCCAGCAGTGCGATCAGCAGCGCGGCCTCGAACAGCAGGTCCGTGCCGTAGCGGATGCCCAGCAGGATGACCAGCGCGACCACGTTGACGTACATGGTGTCCAGCGCCAGCACGCGGTCGGTGGCCTCGGGGCCGCGCAGCAGCCGCCAGGCGGCCAGCACCAGCGCGGCGCCGACCGCGACGGTGGCGAAGTCCAGCGCCCAGGCGACGAGCGGGAAGTCGGTCATCCGAAGATCTCCATCAGCGGCTTCTCGTAGCGCTGCTTGATCTGCGCCGCCATCGCGGCCGCGTCGTCGCAGTCCAGCGCGTGCACCAGGATCAGCCAGCGCCGGTCGTCGACGACGCAGGACACGGTGCCGGGGGTCGTCGTGATGATGGTCGCCAGCAGCGTGACCGCGGTCGGGTGCCGCGTGTCCAGCGGCACGCTGACCCAGGCCGGGCGCGGCCGCGACCAGGGGCTCAGCACGATGCGCGCCACCGTCAGGTTGGAGACCACGATGTCCCACAGCACGACGAAGGTGAAGCGCAGCACGGTCCACGGCGCCCGCGGCCGCGTAGCCGGGCCCAGGAAGCCGTGCACCAGGCGCGGCACGACGAGGCCGATCACCGCGGCACTGATCAGGTCGGCGGGCGCCAGGCTCTCGCGCAGCAGCAGCCACACGGCGGCCAGCAGCACGCTCAGCGCCGGATGGTCGAACCAGCCGCGCCCGGGATGCAGCGGCGGCCGGCTCATTTCGGCGCCTCCGTCGCGGCGCCTTCGCGGCGCTCGAAGCGGTAGGGCCGCGTCGTGTCGGTCACGCCCTCGCCGAGCACGGCGCGTGCATAGGCTGCGCGGTCGGCCAGCTGCAGCGCCGCGGCGTCGGTGTAGCGCTGCAGCGGCGCGGCGAACACGCTCATCGCCACCGTCGCGCCGAGCAGCGCGAGCGTCGCGCCGACCAGCTTGGGGCTGGCGCCGGCGTCGCCGCAGGGCGGCAGTTCGGGCCGCATGTGCCAGAACAGCACGCTGCCCGCACGCGCCAGGCCGACCAGGGTGAGGAAGCCGACGCCGAGCACGACGATCCACACCGCCACCTGCCAGGCATGGGCGCTGGAGGCCTCCAGGATCATCAGCTTGCCGATGAAGCCCGGCAGCGGCGGCAGCGCCGCGGCCGAGGCCGCGGCCAGCAGCATCAGCAGGCCCAGCAGCGCCGGCTGCGAGACCGGGCTCGCGGGCTCCAGCCGGTCGGCGGCGTCGCCGCGCTGCGCCGCCACCAGCTCGGCGAGCAGGAACAGCCCGGCGACGACCAGCGTGCTGTTGGCCATGTAGTACAGCGCCGCCGACCAGGCCGGCGCGCTGAACAGGCCCAGCGCCGCCATCACGGTGCCGACCGAGGCCACCGTCAGCCAGGCCACCAGGCGCGACAGCGTGTGCGCGGCCAGCGCGCCGAAGACGCCGACCACGCTGGTGGCCAGCGCCAGCGGCAGCAGCAGCGGCTGCACGGTCAGCGCCGAGTCGCCGGCCTCGGCGCCGAAGACTACGCCGTGCACGCGCACGATGGCGTAGACGCCGACCTTGGTCATGATCGCGAACAGCGCCGCCACCGGCGCACTGGCCGAGGCGTAGGTCGCCGGCAGCCACATCGCCAGCGGCAGCAGCGCGGCCTTGAAGCCGAACACGACCAGCAGCACCAGCCCGGCGGCCTGCACCAGCGCCGACTCCGGCGCGGCGACCATGGGCACGCGCAGCGCCAGGTCGGCCAGGTTCAGCGTGCCGGTCTTCGCATACAGCAGCGCCACGCCGACCAGGAACAGCGCCGACGCCGTGAGGTTGAGCACCACGTAGTGCAGCCCGGCGCGGAAACGCTCGCGGCCCTGCCCATGCGTCATCAGCACGTAGCTGGCGATCAGCAGCACCTCGAAGAAGACGAAGAGGTTGAACAGGTCGCCGGTCACGAAGGCGCCGGCCAGGCCCATCAGCTGGAACTGGAACAGCGCGTGGAAGTGGCGGCCATGGGCGTCCCAGCCGCCGCTGGCGTACCAGAGTACCGGCAGCGCGACGACCGCGGTCAGCGTCAGCATCAGCGCGCCCAGGCGGTCGACGACGAGCACGATGCCGTAGGGCGCCGGCCAGTCGCCGACGCGGTAGGCGCGGATCTCGCCGCCGGCGGCGTCCGCCGCCAGCCGCACGCAGACGAGCAGGAACAGCAGCGTCGACGCGAGCGCGATGCGGCGCGCCCACAGCAGCTTGTGGTGGCCGTGGCTGCCATGCGCGTCGCCGCCATGGTCGCCCAGGATCAGCAGCGCGATCGCGGTCGCCGCCGGCAGCAGCACCGGCAGGATGGGCAGGTGGTCGGCGAGCCAGGTCATGCGCGCCCCTGGCCGTCGCGGCCTTCGCCGCCGCCGGCGGGCCGGTCGGGCCGGCCGTCGACCTGGTCGCTGCCGATCTCGTGGCGGCCGCGCAGCGCGAGTTCGATCACGAAGCCGGTGGTCGCGAAGCCGATCACGATGGCCGTCAGCACCAGGGCCTGCGGCAGCGGGTCGGCGTAGGCCGGTGTGCCCTCGGCCAGGATGGGCGGCGCCGCGGCCCACAGCCGGCCCATCGTGAAGATGAAGACGTTGACCGCATAGCCGATCAGCGTCAGGCCCAGCACCACCGGGAAGCTGCGGCCGCGCAGCAGCAGGTAGATGCCGACCGCGACCGTCCAGCCGATGCCGGTGGCGAGCAGGAACTCCATCGTGATCATGCGGCCGCCCTCCCCGCCGCCGGGCGCGCGCCTTCCTTGCTGGCGGCGCCCAGCACGGACAGCATCAGCAGCGTCGCGCCGACCACCGTGATGTAGACGCCCAGGTCGAACAGCGCCGCGGTGGCCAGCGGCAGCTCGCCCAGCAGCGGCACGCTGGGGTGGCCGTGCGCGCTGGTCAGGAAGGGCTTGCCGAAGAAGAAGGCGCCGACGCCCGTGAGCCAGGCGATGCCCAGGCCGATGCCGATCCAGCGCGTGAAACGGCGCCCGGCCTGGCCATGCAGCAGGCTCTCCGCGCGCTCCTGGCCCTGCCCCATGTACTGCAGCACCAGCGCGACCGCGGTCACCAGGCCGGCGATGAAGCCGCCGCCGGGCAGGTTGTGCCCGCGCCAGAAGATGTAGGCCGTGACGACCAGCGCCATCGGCAGCACCAGCCGCGCCGCCATGCGCAGCATCAGCGGCTCCTGGCCGAAGCTCCAGGGGCGGCCGGCCGGGTCCAGCCCCGGCTTGCGCACGCGCAGGCCGTCCAGCAGCGCCAGCACGCCGACGCCGGCGATGCCCAGCACGGTGATCTCGCCGAAGGTGTCGTAGCCGCGGAAGTCGACCAGGATCACGTTGACCATGTTGGTGCCGCCGCCGGCCGGCAGCGACTGCTCGAGGAAATACCAGCTGATCGAGTCGTGGTCGCGCGTCAGCATCAGCCAGGTCAGCCAGGCGATGCCGCCGCCGCCGGCCAGCGCGATGCCGGCATCGCGCCAGCGCCGCAGGGGGCCGCTCTCCCTGGGCGAGAACTGCGGCAGCAGCGCCAGCCCCATCAGCAGCAGCACGGTGGAGACCACGTCCACCGACAGCTGCGTCATCGCCAGGTCCGGCGCCGACAGCGAGACGAAGGCCAGCGAGGCGACCAGCCCCACGCCGCCGGTCAGCACGACCGCCGTGAAGCGCTGCCGGTGCTGCACGACGAGCAGCGCACCGACGACCAGCAGCACCAGCCACACGCCGATGGCCACCGGCGGCGCCGGCAGCAGCGTGCGCGTGTGCGCGGTCAGCGCGCCGCCCGGGCCGGCGACGAAGGGCAGCGCGGCGGCGGCCACCGCGGCCGCCACCATCCAGGCCGCATAACGCTGCAGCGAGCCGTTCTCGAGCAAGCGCGTCAGCCGTCCGGCGAAGCCGAACAGCGCCGCGATGGCGGCCAGGAAGATCGCCTTGCCGCCGCGCCCGCTGGGTTCGTAGCGGTGCCAGAAGCTGCGGCCGGGGCCGCCCTGGGCGAGCGCGAAATACATCACCGCACCGCCGGCCACCGCGACCGCGCTCATCGCCAGTGGCAGGTTGATGCCGTGCCAGAGCGCCAGGTGGAACTCGGGCGCCGGTGCGCCGAGCACGGCCGAGGCGGTCACGCGCACCAGCGGCTCGGCAATCCACGGCAGCAGCCCGACGACGATGCACACCGTCACCAGCAGCAGCACCGGCGCTTTCATGCCCCAGGGCGGCTCGTGCGGGTGCGCATTGGGCAGGTCGCGCGCCGGGCCGTTGAAGAAGGTGTCGTGCACCAGGCGCAGCGAATAGGCCATCGAGAACAGCCCGCCGGCGGTGGCCAGCACCGGCACCAGCCAGCCCAGCGAGCCCCACATGCCGCCGCCCTTGACCGCCTCGTCCAGCATCATCTCCTTGCTGATGAAGCCGTTGAAGGGCGGGATGCCGGCCATCGCCGCGGCGGCCAGCAGCACCAGCGTGCCCATGATGGGCATCATGGCCATCAGGCCGCCCAGCTTGCGCATGTCGCGGCTGTGCGTCTCGTGGTCGACGATGCCCGCGCTCATGAACAGCGCCGCCTTGAACGCCGCGTGGTTGAGGATGTGGAAGACCGCGACCACCGCCGACATCGGCGAGCCCAGCCCGATCAGGAAGGTGATCAGCCCCAGGTGGCTGACCGTGCTGTAGGCCAGCAGCCCCTTGAGGTCGTGCTTGAAGACGGCGACGAAGGCGGCGAAGACCATGGTCGCCAGGCCGACGCTGGCGACCACGCCCTCGAACAGCGCCGTGCCGCCCAGCACCGGGTACAGCCGCATCATCATGAAGAGGCCGGCCTTGACCATGGTCGCCGAGTGCAGGTAGGCCGACACCGGCGTCGGCGCGGCCATGGCCTCGGGCAGCCAGAAGTGGAACGGCAGCTGCGCGCTCTTCGTGAAGCAGCCGACCAGGATCAGCCCCAGCGCCACCGGGTACAGCGGGTGGGCCTGGATCTCGGCGCCCTTGGTCAGCAGCACCGAGAGGTCGAAGCTGCCGCCGATCTGCCCCAGCACCACGATGCCGGCCAGCATCACCAGCCCGCCGCCGCCGGTGATGGCCAGCGCCATGCGCGCGCCGGTGCGGCTTTCCTCGCGCCCGCCCCAGTAACCGATGAGCAGGAAGGAGCTGATGCTGGTCAGCTCCCAGAACACCAGCAGCAGAATCAGGTTGTCCGACAGCACGATGCCCAGCATCGCGGCCATGAACAGCATCAGCGTGCTGAAGAACTTGCCCGCCGGGTCGTCGTGGTGCAGGTAATAGGCGGCGTACAGGATGATCAAGAGGCCGATGCCCGAGATCAGCGACGCGAACATCCAGGCCAGCGCGTCGAGCCGGAAGTTGGCGTTCAGGCCGATCGCCGGCACCCACTCGGCGTGGTGCAGCAGCGTCTGCCCGGCGAAGACACCGGGCGCCAGCGACATCAGCAGCGCGAACGAGCTGCCGGCCACCAGCCCGGCGACCCAGGCCGACGCGCGCCGCCGCGCCGGCGTGTCCGGGCGCCCCACCGCGAAGCACAGCGTGGTGCCCGCGACGAGCGGCAGCAGGACGATCAGGGCGAGCAGGTTCATCGGCGGGGCGGTGCGCTGCGGGCGCCGACGCGCACGGAATGGGCGCCGGCGGCAAAAAAACCGCGCGATTGTAGAGACCGCGTGCAAGCACCCGCGTCAGGCGGGTGCTCAGTGGCGCCCGGCAGGAGGCCGCGCGCCGGCTGCCCACACCGCGCCGCCACAGACCCCTTCGCTAAACTCTGCCCTCTGCCGCACACCCTGCGTGCGACCCCGGACGCCGCCATGACCACGACCATCCGCCACGCCGACTTCGTCGAGACCGTCGCTGCCGCGCTGCAGTACATCAGCTACTACCACCCGGCCGACTACATCGCCCACCTGGCGCGCGCCTACGCCGCCGAGCAGAGCCCGGCGGCCAAGGACGCGATCGCGCAGATCCTGACCAACAGCCGCATGTGCGCCGAGGGCCACCGGCCGATCTGCCAGGACACCGGCATCGTCAACGTCTTCCTGAAGATCGGCATGGGCGTGCGCTTCGAGGGCTTTGCCGGCTCGATCGAGGACGCCGTCAACGAAGGCGTGCGCCGCGCCTACCTGGACCCGGACAACAAGCTGCGCGCCTCGGTCGTCGAGGACCCGCTGTTCACGCGCCGCAATACCAAGGACAACACGCCGGCCGTGGTGGCGATGCAGGTCGTGCCCGGCGACACGCTCGACATCACGGTCGCCGCCAAGGGCGGCGGCTCGGAGATGAAGAGCAACTTCGCGATGCTCAAGGCCAGCGACTCGCTGGTCGACTGGGTGCTGGCCACCGTGCCGACCATGGGTGCCGGCTGGTGCCCGCCGGGCATGCTGGGCATCGGCGTCGGCGGCACGGCCGAGAAGGCGGTCGCGCTGGCCAAGGAAGCGCTGATGGACGACATCGACATGTTCGAGCTGCTGAAGCGCGGCCCGAAGGACAAGCTCGAGGAACTGCGCATCGAGCTCTACGAGAAGGTCAATGCGCTGGGCATCGGCGCGCAGGGCCTGGGCGGGCTGACGACCGTGCTGGACGTCAAGATCAAGACCTTTCCGACGCATGCCGTCGGCAAGCCGGTGGCGATGATCCCCAACTGCGCCGCCACCCGCCACGCCCATGTCGTGATGGACGGCAGCGGCCCCGCCTTCCTGGAGCCGCCCAGCCTGGACCTGTGGCCCGACGTGCACTGGCAGCCCGACTACGAGAAGAGCCGGCGCGTCGACCTCGACACGCTGACCCGCGAGCAGGTCGCGAGCTGGAAGCCCGGCGACACGCTGCTGCTGTCCGGCCGCATGCTGACCGGCCGCGATGCCGCGCACAAACGCATCCAGGAGCTGCTGGACAAGGGCGAGCCGCTGCCGGTGGACTTCACCAACCGCGTCATCTACTACGTCGGCCCGGTGGACCCGGTGCGCGACGAGGTCGTCGGCCCGGCCGGCCCGACGACCGCCACGCGCATGGACAAGTTCACCGAGATGATGCTGGCGAAGACCGGGCTGATCGCGATGATCGGCAAGGCCGAGCGCGGGCCGGCCGGCATCGAGGCCATCCGCAGGCATGGCAGCGCCTACCTGATGGCGGTCGGCGGCGCCGCCTACCTGGTGTCCAAGGCCATCAAGTCGGCCCGGGTCGTCGGCTTCGCCGACCTGGGCATGGAGGCCATCTACGAGTTCGACGTGAAGGACATGCCGGTCACGGTGGCGGTCGACGCCGGCGGCACCAGCGTGCACCGCACCGGGCCGCGCGAGTGGCAGGCCCGGATCGGCAAGATCCCGCTGGTGCCGGCCTGACGCCGGCCTGATGCGGGCCCGAGCCCCGGCCTGAGCCCCGGGCGGGGCGCTGGCCCCTCCCTTGCTGGCGCGACGCCGCCGCGCCGCCGTTCGCCTTCGGGCGCCCGCGCGGCGCTCCGTCACCGTTTCATCACCGATCCATCACCTGCGCGGGCTGGCGCGCGGCCGCGTCGCGGCGCAGGCTTCGCGCACGCGATGGTGCGATCGGGCCTGCCCCTGGCCGGCGCCACGCGACAGCCCAGGAGGACACATGATGAAGGGACTCTCGACAGCGCATCCGGCCGGCCGCAGCGTGCGCCAGGCCCTGGCGTTGGCGCTGCTGGCCGCCGCCGCGGCCGGCCCCGCCGCCGCCGTGCAGTACACGTCCACGGTCTTCGCCAGCGGCCTGAACAACCCGCGCGGCATGGCCTTCGGGCCCGACGGCGCGCTGTGGATCGCCGAGACCGGCACGCTGGGCGGCCCCGGGCCGTCGACCGTCGTGCGCGGCGCGACGCTGACCTACAGCCCCACCGGCTCGGTCACGCGCGCCGACGGCAGCTCGCAGCTGCGCGTGCTCGAGGGCCTGCCCTCGCTGTGGAACAGCCAGTTCGGCACCGCCGAGATCGGCCCCACCCATCTCGGCTGGGACGGCAGCGGGCGGCTGCACGTGCTGGTCGGCGCCGGCATCAACCCGAACGTGCGCTTCACCGACCTCGCGCCGGTCGGCTACCAGTTCGGACGTGTCAGCTGGCTGGGCGGCGCGGTCGACATCTCGGCCCACGAGGCCGCCAACAACCCCGACGGCGGGGCGGTGGACAGCAACCCCTGGCGCATGGCGCTGCTGCCCGGCGGCGGCATGGTCGTCAGCGACGCCGGCGCCAACGCGCTGCTGCAGGTGGACGCGGCCGGCACCGTCTCGACGCTGGCCGTGCTGCCGGCGCGCGACTTCGGCTTCGTGCGGCCGACCGAGGCCGTGCCCACCGGGCTGGCGGTCGGTTCGGACGGCGCCTTCTACGTCGCCGAAGCCACCGGCGCACCCTTCCCGCCCGGCGCCGCGCGCGTGCACCGCGTGGAGTCCGACGGCAGCAGCAGCGTCTTCGCCGGCGGCTTCACGATGATCGTGGACATCGCCTTCGACCACGACGGCAGCCTGCTGGTGCTGGAGTACGACACCAACGGGCTGTTCATCCCGGGTGGCGCGGGCCGGCTGTCGCGCGTGGCCGGCAACGGCGACGTGTCGGTGGTCTGGGACGGTCTGGTCGAGACCGGCGCGCTGGCGATCGGCGCCGACGGCGCCTACTACGTGACGCAGTTCGGTGCCGGCGACGGCCTGGGCCAGGTGCTGCGCATCAGCCCGATCCCCGAGCCGGGCG
This sequence comes from Rubrivivax sp., assembly GCA_019635315.1. Lineage (GTDB taxonomy): Bacteria > Pseudomonadota > Gammaproteobacteria > Burkholderiales > Burkholderiaceae_C > Rubrivivax. The sequence goes on along the minus strand of JAHBZT010000006.1, from coordinate 150,536 downwards.
CCGCGCTGCTGATGCTGGCCGGGCTGGCGGCGCTGCGGCTGCGGCTGCGGCAGCGCTGAGCCGCCCGCGGCGCAGCCTGGGTGCGCCCTGCGCTCAGGCGCCGCGGATCGATTCGCGGCCGCGGGCGTCGCGCTCGCGGCCCAGCGTGGTGTCCAGCGCACGGACCAGCTTGTCGCAGGCGCCGTGCACCGCATCGGCCACCTTGCCGGCGACATGGCTGACGGCCACCGGCGGGCGCCCGGCCAGGCGCGCCTCGAGCAGGCAGCGCTTGTCGGCCTCGCCGCCGCGGCCGCCATTGAGGTCGCTCAGGTGCACCTCGACGCGGGTGACCTGGTCGCGGTGGCGTGCCAGGCGTTCGCCCAGTTCGCGCTGTGTCCACGCGATCATCGCGTCGCTGCCCTGCACGCTGGTGTCGGTATTGAGCTGGATCTGCATCGGGTCTCCTTGCGGGTAGCGTCCGGCCGTGCCGCGGCTGCGGTCGCCGCGGCACGGCGCATGCCCCGCATGGTGCCCTGACCGGCGCGGCGCGCCCACACCAAGACCCCACGGCCGGTGGCGCCAGCCGCCGCCGGCGTGCCGAGCAGGCGACCCGGCGCGTGCCGGCCCCGCCGCATGGCCCGCCGCCGTGGCCCGCGATGGCTCCCCTGGGCGATGCCGCCGGCGCCGCCGATGCGCAGACTGCGCAGCATGCCGATTCCACCACCTTCACCCCCGCAGCGGCCAACGGAACGGCGCCCCGCCGGGCGCGCGCCGTGGCGCCTGCTGGCGCATGCCGCCGGCCACGTGGCGCTGGTGCTCGCGATCGGCCTCGGCGGCGCGTCGGCCAGTCGCTGGCTGGCGCAGGACATCGCCGCAGGCGCCCACGCCGAGGCCAACGCACCGGTGACCACACCGGCGACCACACGCGCGACCACGCCGGCGACCACGCCGCCGCAGGCCGTTGCCGCCATCGCCGCCATCCGCGCGACCCCGAGGTCGCGTGCCCTTTGATCCCACCGCCGCCGCCGGACCCGGACCACCTGCCACTGCCATGCACACCGCCGCCGAACTGCCGCCGCTCGACCTGGGCATCGACGAACGCGCCGCCGACCCGCGGCACGACGACGGGCGCGCCTGGCGCCCGCTCGCCATTCCCTGGCAGCCCAGGCCGCTGCACGGCGCCCGCAGCGGCGTCGAGGTGCTGCCGGACGGCCGCCTGCGCGGCTGGGTCGAGCATGCCGTGCTGCGCGGCGTCGGGCCGCACATGCTGGCGTGGTGGTTCGCGCACCTGGAGGGCCCCATGGTCTACGCCGGCCGCCGGCTGCCGCGCTGGCGCGTCGCACACCCGCAGGACCACGTGCAGGTGCGCTATGCGCGGCGCCGGCCCGATGGCACGGTCGGCGCGGGCGCGGTGATCCACCTGACCGCGATGCTGGGCGGCCGCCCCGACCGGGTGGTGGACCTGCACACCACCATCGTGCGCCTGGACGAGGGTGGCTTCGTGCACCGGCCGCGATGGCTCGGGCTGCCGGCGGCGGCGATCGAGCACCGCTTCGAGACCGTGCCCGGTGGCACACGCTGCCGCAGCCGCCTGACGGTCGGCTTCGCCGGCCGCTGGGCACGGCCGCTGAATGCGCTGATCCGGCGCTTCGCCTTCGGCATCGCGCAGGGCCATGCCTGGGTGCGCCACAGCGTCGAGCAGGTCGGCCAGTTCGAGGCCTTCCTGCCGGCCCTGTACGCCGCCGAGACGGGCGCGGCCGCCGATGCCCTGGGCACCGCGGGAGCGACGCGATGAGCCGCACGACGGGCGCCCTCGGCGGCCGCGCCGCTGCCCGCAGCACCGGCCGCACCGTCCCAGGTGCCGTCACCCGCACCTCGGCCCTGCTGCGACGCGGCCTGCACGGGCTGCGCCCGCTGCTGCCGCCGGCCACGCTGGTCGCCGTCACGCTGGCCGGCGCGCTGGCCGTGCCCGCCAGCGCGCCGGCCGGCGGGCTGCACGTGATCGAGGCGGCCGCGCCCTTCGACGCCGAGCCGCTGGTGCAGTGCTACGACCGCTGGTGGGCCGGCCTCGATGGCGGCGCCGCGGCCGCGACCCACGGCCGGGCGCATGGCGCGGCCGCGGCGCCGCAGCCGCCGCGCCCCTGCCCGCCGCCCCGCCCCTGACCGCCGGGCCCGCCGCGCGACCGGGCCGCGGCAGCACCGGTGCCTGCCCCCGCGGACCGGCGATCGGCGGCCGCAGCAGCAGGCCCGACAATGGCGGCGTGTCGCAGCTCTTCGAGGTCCACCCGCAGAACCCGCAGCCGCGCCTGCTGAAGCAGGCGGCGCAGATCCTGCACGACGGCGGCATCGCCGCGGTACCCACCGACAGCAGCTATGCGCTGGTCTGCCACCTCGACGACAAGGGCGCCGCCGAGCGGCTGCGCCGCATCCGCGGCGTCGACGAGAAGCACCACCTGACGCTGCTGTGCCGCGACCTGAGCGAACTGGCCAGCTATGCGCGCGTCGACAACCGGCAGTACCGGCTGCTGAAGCTGGGCACGCCGGGTCCCTACACCTTCATCCTGGAAGCGACCAAGGAGGTGCCGCGGCGCGTCTCGCATCCGTCGCGGCGCACGATAGGCCTGCGCGTGCCGGCGCATGTCGTGACGCAGGAGCTGCTGGCGCTGCTGGGCCAGCCGCTGCTGGCGACGACGCTGATCCCGCCCGGCGAGAGCGAGCCGCTGAACGACGCGCAGGAGATCCGCGAGCGCTTCCAGAAGCAGCTGCAGGCGGTCGTCGACGCCGGCGCCTGCCCGATGCAGCCGACGACGGTGATCGACCTCAGCGGCGACGAGGCGCTGCTGGTGCGCAGCGGCCGCGGCGACCCGGCGCGGCTGGGGCTGTAGGCGGGCGCCGGGCGCGGCGCGCCGCCGGCACCGCCCGGCCGCTCAGCCGCGGGCCTGGCGCTGCAGCGTCGCCTGCAGCCGCTGCGGGCTGAAGCCGACCTGCGGCTGCCCGCGCACCACGATCACCGGCGTGCCGGGCGTGCCGTAGGCCTCGTAGTCGCGCCGGCAACGCTCGTCGCGCTCGACCAGGCATTCGTCGAAGGCGATGCGGTGCTCGGTGAACCACTGGCGCGCCATCGTGCAGATCGCGCAGGTCTCCGACGAGATCATGCGGATGTCGCCGGGCGCCACGCGCGCGGCGACGTCGCGCCCGAGCTGCTGCTCGTGGCGCCGCGCCCACCACTGGCTGGCGGCGCCGACCACCAGCACCAGCACCAGCACGGTCCACAGCGAGCGCGGGGAGGCCTTCATCGCGGGCGGTCCGGCGGCGCGGTCAGAGCGCGGCAGTGACGACGATCTCGACGCGCCACTCCGGCCTGGCCAGCGCGGCCTGCACGGTGGCGCGCGGCGGCGCGTGCCCGGGGCTGACCCAGGCGTCCCAGACCGCATTCATGGCCGCGAACTCGGCCATGTCGGCGACGAAGATCTGGCACATCAGGATGCGCGACTTGTCGGTGCCGGCGCGCGCCAGCAGCGCGTCCACCGCGGCCAGCACCTGGCGCGTCTGGCCGGCCATGTCCTGGCTGGCGTCGGCCGCCACCTGGCCGGCCAGGTAGCACACGCCGTTGTGCACGGCCATCTCGGACAGGCGGCTGCCGACATCGAAGCGTTGAACCATCAGTGGTGTCCCTTGTGGCGTGTCTTGCCGTGGTGGTGCGGCGCGCGCGGCGGCGCAGCCGGCGGCGGCGCGGCGCCGGCCTTCTGGCCGATCCGGCTCTCGGTGCCGGCGAGCAGCTTGCGGATGTTGCCCTCGTGGCGCCAGACCAGCAGCAGGCTCATCGCGATGATCGCCACGATGGCCGGCTCCGCCCCCCAGATCAGCGCCTGGTAGAACGGTGCGAAGGCCGCCGCCACCAGCGAGGCCAGCGACGAATAGCGGAAGAAGGCCGCGATGAGGACCCAGCTCACCAGCGTCGCCACGCCCAGCCAGGGGTTCAGCGCCATCAGCACGCCGGCGGCGGTGGCCACGCCCTTGCCGCCCTGGAAGCGGAAGAAGACCGGCCACAGGTGGCCGACGAAGGCGGCCAGCCCGGTGAAGGCCGCGGCCGTCTCGCCGAGGCCGAAGCGCGGTCCCCAGATCAGCACCGCCAGCACCGGCACGTAGCCCTTCAGCGCGTCGAAGGCCAGCGTCAGCACCGCGGCCGCACGGTTGCCCGAACGCAGCACGTTGGTGGCGCCCGGATTCTTCGAGCCGTAGCTGCGCGGATCGGCCAGCCCCATGACGCGGCTGACGATCACCGCGAACGAGAGCGAGCCGACCAGGTAGCCGGCCAGCAGCGCCAGCAGCAGGGTCAGGTAGGACGTGGTGTCGGCCGAGGCGTTCATGGCAGCGGCGAGTTTACGGCGCCGGCCTGCCCGGCCGCGGATGGGCCCATCGCGTCGCGAGCCGGCCGGGCCGGTCGCCTCGGAGCGCCCGCGGAAGCCGGGCCGGGCGCGACCGGGCGCTGGGCACGCTCAGGACCGGACCAGCCCGAAGATCGCGTAATACAGCAGCGCCGCCAGCAGCGCGGTGGCCGGCACCGTGATCACCCAGGCGGCGGCGATCTTCAGCAGCTCGGAGCGCTTGACGAGCTGCTGCCGGTAGACCTTCTTCAGCCGCTTGCGCTCCCAGCGGCTGAGCAGCACCGGGCCGCTGCGCGCCGCGGCCTGGCGCTTGAGCTCGCGCAGCATCTCGCGCTTGTGCTCCAGCGTCGCGGCCTCGAAGCGGGCGAGGAAGTGCTCGACGACCTCGTGGTCCTCGCCGCCGTGGTGCATGCGGATGGTCTGCAGGTCGTCGGACTGGCGGCGCTTGAGCCACTCGCGCAGGAAGCCGACGCCGAAGACGCCGCCCACCGCGATGTGCGTGCTGCTCACCGGCAGCCCCAGCTGCGAGGCGACGATCACGGTGACCGCGGCCGACATCGCGATGCAGAAGGCGCGCATCTGGTCCAGCTCGGTGATCTCGCTGCCGACCTTGCGGATCAGCCGCGGCCCGTACAGCAGCAGCCCGAGCGAGATGCCGACCGCGCCGATCACCATCACCCACAGCGGGATCGCCGCGCGCGCACCGACCTCGCCGCTCTTCAGCGCCTCGGCCACCGCGGCCAGCGGGCCGACCGCGTTGGCGACGTCGTTGGCGCCATGCGCGAAGCTCAGCAGCGCCGCCGAGCACACCAGCGGCAGCGTGAACAGCGTGTTGACGCTGGCCTTGGTGTTGAACAGCGAGGCCGCGCGCGCGCCGACCCAGGCGCGCGCCAGCCACCAGGCCAGCAGCCCGCAGGCGGCGCCGATGGCCAGCGACGGCCCGAAGCCGACCTTCCAGACCCGGCTCAGGCCCTTGAGCACCAGGTAGGTCGCGAAGGCGAAGGCCATCAGCGCGATCAGCCGCGGCACCTGCACGCGCGCCGCGCCGACCATGTCGCCCTGCCAGGTGATGCCGCGCTTGATCCAGTACAGGAAGCCCGCCGCGATGCCGCCCCCCAGCAGCGGCGAGACCACCCAGCTGGCGGCGATCTCGCCGAGCTGGCCCCAGTTGGCCGCCGCCGCGCCGCCGGCGGCCAGCCCGGCGCCGAGCACGGCGCCGATGATCGAATGGGTGGTCGAGACCGGCGCGCCGAGCGCGGTGGCGATGTTGAGCCACAGCGCAGCGGCCAGCAGCGCCGCCGTCATCAGCCAGACGAAGCGGTCGGTGCCGTCGATGACGTCGGCGCGGATGATGCCCTTCTGGATCGTCGCGACCACGTCGCCGCCGGCGATCAGCGCGCCGGCGGCCTCGAAGACCGCGGCGATCATGATCGCGCCGACCATCGAGATCGCCTTCGCGCCGACCGCCGGGCCGACGTTGTTGGCGACGTCGTTGGCGCCGATATTCATCGCCATGTAGCCGCCGATCATCGCGGCGGCCACCAGCAGCACGGCGTTCTGGCCGGTCAGGCCCTGCGTGGCCGAGGTCCACAGCATGATGGCCACGACGAAGATCAGGCCCACGCCCAGGCGCAGCGAGTCGTTGCGCCCGCGCCGGGCGGCCTTGTCGATCTTGGCGATGCTGCGCAGTTCCACGGTGCCGTGAATGTCGGGGCCAGGGCCTGGTGCGCACGCCTGCCCAGGGCCCCACGCCCCGTCCCGACCGCGCGGGCGGGATTGTGACGGTTCCGTGACAGGCCGATGACCGCCGGCGTCGGATTTGCGCCACGCCGGCGAGTGACGCTGGTCAAGTGCGGGCGCCATGGCAGCGCAGGCCTACCCGTGTCCGGCCCGAGCGGGGCCGACCGCGGTCGAGCGGGCGGGATCAACCGGCGATCGCGCAGCGCACCGCCCGGGCGCCGAGCGGCCCCGTCAGCACCGCCGGTGCCAGCCCGACCAGGAAGCCGCGCCGGCCGCCGTTGATCCAGATGCGCGGCAGCTCCAGCACCGAGGCCTCGACATAGACCGGCATCGCCTTGCGCAGCCCGAACGGCGAGGTGCCGCCGACCAGGTAGCCGCTGTGGCGTTGGGCCACGTCCGGCTTGCAGGGCTCGACGCCCTTGGCGCCGATCTCGCGCGCCAAGTTCTTGGTGCTGACCTGGCGGTCGCCGTGCATCAGCACCACCAGCGGCTGCGCACGCTCGTCCTGCATGACCAGCGTCTTGACGACCGCATGCTCGGGCACGCCGAGCTGGCGCGCGCTCTCGGCGGTGCCGCCATGCTCGACGTAGTCGTAGGGGTGCTCGCTGAAGTCCACCCCCTGCGCACGCAGCCACGCGGTGGCCGGCGTCTCGCTGACGTGGCGGTCCTTCTTCGCCATCGGCCCGGGTGGGTGCGCTTCAGCCGTGCGCGTACAGCAGCGCGGCGACGACATGGCACAGCGTGCCGGCGAGCACGAACAGGTGCCACACCGCATGCGCGTAGCGCACGCGGTTGTCGAGCAGGAAGACGGCAGCGCCCAGCGTATAGCTCAGGCCGCCGGCGACCAGCCAGGCCAGGCCGGCGGCCGGCAGGCGATCCACCAGCAGCGGCGCGGCGACCAGCGCGACCCAGCCCATCGCCACGTACAGGCCGGTCGACAGCCAGGGATGGCGCAGCCGGTTCAGCAGCTTGACCGTCACCCCGAAGGCCGCTGCCGCCCAGACGACGCCGAACAGGCTCCAGCCCCAGGGCCCGCCCAGCACGCCCAGCGTGAACGGCGTGTAGCTGCCGGCGATGAAGAGGTAGATCGCGGCATGGTCCAGCCGCTGCAGCCAGTGCTTGGCGGCGCCCTGCGGCAGCGCGTGGTACAGCGTCGAGACGCCGTAGAGCACGATCATCGTCGACGCGAAGATGCTGGCGGCCACGATGTCGGCCGCGCCGCCCAGGCGGTCGGCCTGCCAGACCAGGACGGGCAGCGAGGCCAGCGCCAGCAGCAGGCCCAGCCCGTGGCTCAGGCTGTTGGCGATCTCCTCGCCGACGGTCTGCGGCCGGTCGGCGGCGACGACCGCCACGCGCGCGCTGCGCTCAGTCACCCTCGACCCACTCGATCTGCGCGCCCAGGGCGCGGATGTTCTCGGCGAAGCGCGGGTGCGCACGCTTCACCGGCGCCGCGTTGCGGATCACGCTGCGCCCGGGGATGCTGGCCGCCACCATCAGCAGCGCGATCGCGACGCGGATGATGTACGGGCTCTCGACCTCGGCCGCCGCCAGCGGCTTGCCGCCGAAGGTGACGATGCGGTGCGGGTCGGCCATGAAGGCATGGGCGCCGAACTTGGACAGCTCGCTGGTCCAGCCCATCGCGCCGTCGTAGACCTTGTTCCAGAACATCGTGCTGCCCTCGGCGCGCACGCCCAGCGCGACGAAGATGGGCAGCAGGTCCACCGGCAGGTAGGGCCAGGGCGCGGCCTCGACCTTCTGCAGGATGTTGCGCGTGAACGGCTCCTTCACGCGCAGCGGGCCGTCGACGACGGCGCGGCTGAAGCCGCCCTCGTGCACGATCTGCACGCCGAATTTCGCGAAAGTGCGGTCGATCAGCGGAAACTGCTCGGGCGCCGAGTTCTTGACGACGATGTCGCCGCCGGTGATGGCGCCCAGCGCCAGGAAGGTCGTCGCCTCGTGGAAGTCCTCGGTGAAGCGGAATTCGCCGCCGCGCAGGCGCTGCACGCCGTGCACCGTCAGCCGCGAGGTGCCCAGGCCCTCGATGTGCGCGCCCAGCTGCGTCATGAAGGCGCAGAACTCCTGCACGTGCGGCTCGCTGGCGGCATTCATCAGCGTGCTCGTGCCGCTGGCCAGCGCCGCGCACAGCACGAAATTCTCGGTCGTCGTGACGCTGGCGTAGTCCAGCCAGTGGTGGTTGGCCTTCAGGCCGCCGTCGGCACGCACGATCAGCGCGCCGGCGCTGCGTTCCACGGTGCAGCCGAAGCGCTCCATGACCTCGACATGCGGGTCGATCTCGCGCACGCCCAGCGTGCAGCCCTTGACGTCGTTCTCGATGCGCGCGACGCCGAAGCGCGCCAGCAGCGGCGGCACCAGCATGATGGAGCTGCGCATCTCCTCGGGCAGGTGGTGCCGGGCGGGGTCGAAGCGCGTGTCGCGGTGGTGCAGGTCCAGCACGCCGGTGGCGAAGTCGACCTGCACGTCGCTGCCCAGCGTGCGGAAGATCTCCAGGATCTTCCTGACGTCGGTGATCTCCGGGATGCCGACCAGGCGCACCGGTTCGCTGGTCAGCAGCGTCGCGCACAGGATGGGCAGCACGGCGTTCTTGTTCGCCGAGGGGACGATGCGGCCCGCGAGCGGCGTGCCGCCGTGGACGATGAGGTGCGACATGGCTGGAAGGCGTTGGTAGCGGCCGGCACCGATTGTCGCCGTTCGGCGCAGCGCCCGCGCCTTGGCCGGCGGCCGGGCCCGTCGCGCCCGCTGCGGCCGCTTATGCTCGCCGCCGATGCGTCTCCCGCGCGCCCGCCGTCGCATGGCCGCCGGCGCCACCCTGGTGCTGGCGCTGCACGCGCTGCTGGCGCTGCTGCTGCCGGTGCCGCGGCCGGAACCGCCGCCCGCCCTGCCGGCGCAGCCGCCGCTGGTGTGGCTGCTGCCGCCTGCCGAACCAGCGCCCGCTGCGCCGCCAGCGGCCACGCGGACGGTGCCGGCGCGCCCGGCGCCGGCGCGGCGCCAAGCCGCCGTCGCACCCGTGCCCCCGGCACGCGAGCCGCAGCCGATCACGCTGCCGGCGCCGGCCGATGCGGTCGCAGGGGCACCGTCACCGCCGTCCACGATCGCGCCGTCCCGGGCGCCGCCACCGCTGGACCTGACGCTGCCGCTCGGCGCGTCGGCGCCCTGGCGGGCCCGCCACCCCGCGCTGGACGACCCGCGGCTGGCCCGCGGGCAGCGCACACTGGAAGCCACCATCGCAGCGGCGCTGGGCGGCGACGAGCGCATCGTCGAGGAACGGCTGGACGCCAACCGCGTGCGCCTGCGCAGCGGCCGCGGCTGCGTGCTGCTCACGCGCACGCGCACGTCGCAACTGGACCCCGGCGGCCCCTGGCGCGACACGTGGCTGGTCGGCGGTTGCTGAGGCCCCCTCAGCCGCCGCGCCGGCGCGCCCGCTCCTCCTCCTGCAGGCGCAGCACGCGGCGCTGCACCTTGCCGGTGGTCGTCATCGGCAGCGCGGCGATGAATTCGATCTCCTTCGGATACTCGTAGGGCGCCAGGCGCCCGCGCACATGCTGCTGCAGGGCCTGCACCAGCGCCTCGTCGCCGACCGCGCCGGGCGCCAGCACCACGTAGGCCTTGACGACGGCGCCGCGCTCGGCGTCGGGCTTGGGCACCACCGCCGCATTGGCCACCGCCGGGTGCTTGACCAGGCAGTTCTCGATCTCGCTCGGGCCGATGCGGTAGCCGGCGGCCTTGAAGACGTCGTCGCTGCGGCCCTGGTACCAGAGGTAGCCGTCCTCGTCCATCACCGCGGTGTCGCCGGTGCGGCACCAGCTGTCGGCCGGGTCGCCGGTGAACTTGGCGCGCGTGGCCTTGTCGTTGTTCCAGTAGCCGAGGAAGAAGACCGGGTCGGGGTCGCCGTGCACGTCGCGCCGGTGCACGGCCACGTCGCCCGGCGTGCCGCGCGGGCACTCGCGGCCCTCGTCGTCGATCACCGCGACGCGGTGCCCGGGGTAGGCGCGGCCCATGCTGCCCGGGCGCGCCGGCCAGCCCGGATGCCAGCGGCCGTCGGCGCCGAGAAACGCGCCGCAGTTGCCGACCACGTAGTTGATCTCGGTCTGGCCGAACATCTCGTTGACGGTCAGTCCCAGCGCCTCGCGGCACCAGTGGAAGACGGCGTCGCCGACCGCCTCGCCGGCGCTCATCACCGCGCGCAGGCGCAGCCCCGGGTAGCGCTCCAGCGGCCGCGGCACCTCCTTCATCATCGCCTTCAGCGCGGTGGGGAACAGGAAGCTGTGCGTGACGCCGTGGCGCTGCATCAGCTCGAAGGCGCGCTCGGGCGTGAAGCGGCCCTGGAAGGCCACGATGCGCTGGCCGAAATACAGCGTCGGCAGCAGGGCGTCCATCAGGCCGCCGGTCCAGGCCCAGTCGGCCGGACTCCAGAAGACTGGAGTCCGGCCGACCGGGCCGGGGCCCGGGCCAATCGCCCCCCACCCCCCGCTCCCCCCGCCCCAGGGCGGGGGGCAGGGCGATGCGCCTTGCGCTTCGCCCTGCCCTTCGGGCAAGGCGCCGCCCCCCACCCCCCGCTCCCCCCGCCCCGGGGCGGGGGGCCGGAGCGTCTGAGCGGAGCCGTGGTCGGGCCGCAGGTGCGGAAACCAATCCTGGCTGCACACGAAGCCCGTCAGGTTGCCGATCAGCGCGCGCTGGGGGATCAGGGCGCCCTTGGGCGGGCCGGTGGTGCCGCTGGTATAGATCAGCACCGCGGGGTCGTCGGCGGCGGTGTCGGCGGGGTCGAAGGGGCGGCTGTCGCCGGCCAGCGCGTCGGCCCAGTCCAGGTCGCCCTGGCCGGCGGCGGCGCCGGCGGTGATCACGCACGCGAGGTCGGGGCATTCGGCGCGCGCGGCGCGCAGCGCGGCGACGGCGCTCTCGTCGACAAGGGCCACGCGGCTGCCGCTGTCCTGCAGCCGGTAGGCCAGCGCCTCGGGGCCGAACAGCATCGACAGCGGCATCGCCACCGCGCCGAGCTGCTGCACCGCGATGTTGGCCACCGCGGTCTCGGGCCGCTGCGGCATCACGATGGCGACGCGGTCGCCGCGCCGCACACCCTGGCGCGCCAGGGCGTGGCTCAGGCGGTCGGCGTCGGCCTGCAGCCGGGCATAGGTCACGCTGCCGGCGCGCCCGTCCTCGTGCTCCCAGGCGATGGCCACGCGGTCGGCCGTGGCCGGGTCGCGCGCCCAGCGGCCGCAGCAGGCCTGGCCGATGTTGAAGCGCGCCGGCACCTGCCAGCGGAAGCGGCCGTGCAGGTGCTGCCAGGCGTCGTCTCGGGATGTCTTGCGGCTCATGGCGCCAGCATAGGCGGCCGCGCGGGCGCCGCTCCACCGGCCTTTCCCGGGCGCCGGCGCGGGGCCGCGGCCGCCGCGGCGGTCAAGTTCCGCCCGCGGTTGCCGAAACACCGGCCACGCCACGCGTCCGGCGGGCCCACAAGAAGACCCCATGCAGCCGATGCAATATGCCGCCCTCGCCACCGTCAAGCACCGCTTGCGCGTCGGCGCGCCGCTGCCGTTCAACGTGCGCAACGCGGACAAGACGCTGCTGCTGGCGCGCGGCCAGCAGGTCGACACCGACAGCCAGCTGCAGGCGCTGTTCGACCGCGGCGCCCTGGTCGACCTGAGCGAGCTCGTCAGCCCGCGCGAGGAGGTGCTGCGCGCCCCGCGCGAGGCCTTGCCGCGCCTGTGGGGCCGCTGCATGGACCAGGTGGCGCAGGCGCTGCAGAACGCACCGCGGCCGGGCTTTCGCGAGGCGCTGGACGAAGTCTCCACGCCGGTGCTGGCGCTGATCGAACGCGACCCCGACCTGGCCATCTTCCAGGTCCTGCGCCAGGGCGCCAACGAGGACGTCGCCTACGGCGTGCGGCGCTCGATGCAGTCGGCGATCACCGCCTTCCTGGTCGCCCAGCGCCTGGCCTGGGAGCCGGCGCAGATCGAGCGCGTCTTCAAGGTCGCGCTGACGATGAACATCTCGATGCTCGAGCTGCAGGGCCAGCTCGCGCGCCAGCGCACGGCGCCCACCGACGCGCAGCGCACGCTGCTGGCCACCCACCCGATGCGCAGCGTGCGCATCCTGGAGCTGTCGGGCGTCACCGACGCCGCCTGGCTGCACGCCGTGCTCTGCCACCACGAGACCGAGGACGGCACCGGCTACCCGAGCGGGCGCAGCGACGTCGGCGACCTCGCCTCGCTGGCGCGGCGCGCCGACCTCTACACGTCCAAGCTGGCCTCGCGCTCGACGCGCGACGCGCTGGCCGCCGACGTCGCCGGCCGCGAGATGTTCATGCAGGACCCCGGCCACCCGATGACGGCGGCGCTGGTCAAGGAATTCGGCATCTACCCGCCGGGCTGCCACGTGCGGCTGGCCAGCGGCGAGCTGGGTGTCGTCGTCGCGCGCGGCCCGACGATCACCGCGCCGGTGGTCGCCTGCCTGACCGACGCGCAGGGCCGGCCGCTGGTGCGGCCGCAGCGGCGAGACACCGGCGACAAGGCGCATGCGGTGGCCGGCATCGTGGGTGCCAGCGAAGTGCCGCAGCGTGTGACGGTCGAGCAGATCGTCGCGGCGCTGGACGCCTGAGCGCCTGAGCCCCGGCCGCGCGCCGTCAGCCTGCGCGCGCGAAGGCCTGCAGCGCCGGCCCGGTGACGCGGCAGATGCGCCAGTCCGGCAGCAGCGTCGCGCCCATCTTTTCGTAGAACGCGATCGCGTTCACGTTCCAGTCCAGCACGCTCCACTCGAAGCGGCCGCAGCCGCGCGCCACCGCCAGCGCCCCCAGGTGCTGCAGCAGCGCCCGGCCCAGCCCGTGGCCGCGCCAGGCCGGCTTGACGTACAGGTCTTCCAGGTACAGCCCGGGGCGGCCGAGGAAGGTGCTGAAGTTGTGGAAGAACAGCGCGAAGGCCACGACTTCCGGGCCGGCGTCGGTGGCGGCCTCGGCGACCACCACCTCGGCCGCCGGCCTGGCGCCGAAGAGCTGCGGCAGCAGGCTCTCGGGCGTCACGACGACCAGGTGCTCGAGTTTCTCGAACACCGCCAGTTCGCGGATCAGGCCGACGATGGCGGGCACGTCGGCGGGCGTGGCGGGGCGCAGCAACGGGGCATTCATGACGCCGATTGTCGCGCGCGGTCCGCGTCGCCGACCCGACAGCGCCGGCCCCACGCCCTGCCCTACAGTCCCTGCATGGATCCTGCCTACCTGCCGCGCCGTGCCGCGGCCTCCCGCTTCGTCACCGTGCGAGGCCTGCGCTACCACCTTCAGACCTGGGGCGACGCCACGCTGGCGACGCCCGAGCGGCCGCCGCTGGTGATGCTGCACGGCTGGATGGACGTCGGCGCGTCGTTCCAGTTCGTCGTCGACGCGCTGGCGGCCTCCGAAGGCTTCGACCGCTGGGTGCTGGCGCCGGATTGGCGCGGCTTCGGCCTGACCGACGCGCCGGGCAGCGATAGCTACTGGTTTCCCGACTACCTGGGCGACCTCGACGCGCTGCTCGACGCGCTGGTGCCTGCGGAGCGCTTTGCGCAGATCGACCTCGTCGGTCACAGCATGGGCGGCAACGTGGTGATGAGCTATGCCGGCGTGCGACCGCAGCGCATCCGGCGCCTGGTCAACCTGGAGGGCTTCGGCCTGCCGGAGACGCAGCCCGAGCAGGCCCCGAAGCGCCTGGCCCAGTGGCTGGACGAGCTAAAGGCGCCGCAGGAGCTGAAGACCTACGACAGCCTGGGCGCGGTCGCCGCGCGGCTGCAGAAGAACAACCCGCTGCTGACACCGGACAAGGCGGCCTGGCTGGCGCCGCACTGGTCGCGCCGCGCCGACGACGGCCGCTGGCACATCCTGGGCGACCCCGCGCACAAGCGCGTCAACCCCATCCTGTACCGCAAGGACGAGGTGCTCGCCACCTGGCGGCAGATCGCGGCGCCGCTGCTGTGGGTGGAGGGCGACCGGACCGACATTGCCAAGTGGTGGGGCCACCGCTACCCGCGCGCCGACTTCGACGCGCGGCTGGCGGTGGTGCCGCAGGTGCGGCGCGTGCGGCTGGCCGATTGCGGGCACATGCTGCACCACGACCAACCGCAGGCGCTGGCGGCGGAACTGGCGGAGTTCCTGAAGTAGGGGCCGCGCGGGCACAGGTCCGCTTGCTGCGCATTGCGGCCGTTCGCTGTTTGGCGTTGTTCGTGCATACCTGCATCTGCGCAGCGAAGCCGCGTGGGGGCGGCGCGCAGCGCCCAGAGTCCGGCGGTCGGCGCTGCGCGCTGCCCCCACGCGGCTTCGCGACACGGTGGTGGTGTGCAGACAGGTAGCGTGCCTCCGGTGGTGGCCTTCGCGCCAGGCGGTACCCGCTGCCGGCGCTGTGTGGAGCGCCGAGCAGCGCAGTTCCGGGGTCGGCGCGCACGCAGTGCGCGCCTCCACAACTGACTCGCCGCCGGTGTCCGAGCGCAGCGAACGAAGTGAGCGGAGCGAGTTGGGCGGCGCGACCCCGGAGCGAGCAGCGCAGGGAAGTCGTCGCCGCAGGCGACGACCGCGGAAGTCAGCGCCGGCAGCGGGTACCGCCTGGCGCGATGCGCCAGGGCCTGAACGCCCGGCGAACGGCTGCAACGCGCCGCTAGCGGGCATCCAAGCGCTCGTGAGGTCACAGGGCTGCTGCCCCGCCGGAACGGCCCCGAGGCAACCGTCACCGCACGCCAGCCCCAGCCACCCTCGGGGGCCGTGCGTGCATGCGAAAATTCGCCGTTTGCACGACCGCCGTCTTCCGACATGGACACCGAACAGATCAACGCCATCGGCACGCTGCTCGCCGACCTGAGCGACCGCACCGAGCAGCTCCGGGGGTATCTTTGACTACGACCGCAAGGCCCTGCGCCTGAACGAGGTCAACGCCGCGCTGGAGAACCCGGCGGTCTGGAACGAGCCCAAGCGGGCCCAGGAACTGGGGCGCGAGAAGAAGACGCTGGAGACGGTGGTCCAGACCATAGACCACCTGCGCAGCAACCTCGCCGACAACACCGAGCTCTACGAGATGAGCAAGGCCGAAGGCGACGAGGACGGCCTGCGTGCCATCGAGGCCGAGGCGCTGGCGCTGCAGAAGTCGGTGGAGGAGCTCGAGTTCCGCCGCATGTTCAACAACCCGGCGGACCCTGGCAACTGCTTCATCGACATCCAGGCCGGCGCCGGCGGCACCGAGGCCATGGACTGGGCGCAGATGCTGCTGCGCCAGTACCTGCGCTACTGCGAACGCAAGGGCTTCAAGGCCGAGGTGCTCGAGGAGACCGCGGGCGACACCGCCGGCATCCGCAGCGCCACGCTCAAGGTCGAGGGCGACTATGCCTTCGGCCACCTGCGCACCGAGACCGGCGTGCACCGCCTGGTGCGCAAGAGCCCGTTCGACAGCGCGGGCGGGCGCCACACCAGCTTCGCGAGCCTGTTCGTCTACCCCGAGGTGGACGACACGATCGAGATCGAGATCAACCCGGCCGACGTGCGCACCGACACCTTCCGCGCCAGCGGCGCCGGCGGCCAGCACATCAACAAGACCGACTCGGCGGTGCGGCTGACGCACATCCCGACCGGCATCGTCGTGCAGTGCCAGAACAGCCGCAGCCAGCACAGCAACCGCGACGAGGCCTGGAAGGTGCTGCGATCGCGCCTGTACGAGCACGAGATGCGCAAGCAGATGGAAGCGCAGCAGAAGCTGGAAGACAGCAAGACCGACGTCGGCTGGGGCCACCAGATCCGCAGCTACGTGCTGGACCAGAGCCGCATCAAGGACCTGCGCACCGGCGTCGAGATCAGCGCCACGCAGAAGGTGCTGGACGGCGACCTGGACCCCTTCATCGAGGCCAGCCTGAAGGCCAACCTCTGAGCGCGGCCAGCCGACCGGCCGGGCGCCCCGAACAACGATGACCCTGGAGACCACGCCCCATGCGTGAAGCCACCGCCACCCTGGTGCGCCGCGAGGACTATGCCCCGCCCGCCTACTGGATCCGCGAGGTCGAGCTGACGTTCGACCTGGACCCCGCGAAGACCATCGTCGCCAGCCGCCTGCACGTGGAGCGCAACGCGGCCGCCGCGGGCGGCCCGCTGCGCCTGCACGGCGAGGACCTGACGCTGCTGCGCGTGCTGGCCGACGGCGCCAGCGTGTCGTTCCGCCACGAGGGCGGCGACCTGGTGATCGACAACCCGCCGGCCGCCGAGCGCTTCGTGCTCGAGATCCGCAACACCTGCGCGCCCGAGAGGAACACCGCGCTGTCGGGCCTGTATACCAGCGGCGGCGGCTTCTTCACGCAGTGCGAGGCCGAGGGCTTCCGCCGCATCACCTGGTTCCTGGACCGCCCGGACGTGATGGCGGTCTATACCGTCACGCTGCGCGCCGACCGCACGAAGTACCCTGTGCTGCTGAGCAACGGCAACCTGGTGGCCGAGGGCCTGCTGGACGGCGGCCGCCACTTCGCGAAGTGGCACGACCCCTTCCCCAAGCCCAGCTACCTGTTCGCGCTGGTCTCCGGCAACCTGGTCGCGCGCGAGCAGCGCATCCGCGCGCGCAGCGGGCGCGAGCACCTGCTGCAGGTCTACGTGCGCCCGGGCGACCTCGGCCGCACCGAGCATGCGATGGCCTCGCTGGTGGCCTCGGTGGCCTGGGACGAGGCGCGCTACGGGCTGGCGCTGGACCTGGACCGCTACATGGTCGTCGCGGTGGAGGACTACAACTCCGGCGCGATGGAGAACAAGGGCCTGAACCTGTTCAACACCAAGTGCGTGCTGGCCAGCCCGGCCAGCGCCACCGATGCCGACTACGCCGGCATCGAGAGCGTGATCGCGCACGAGTACTTCCACAACTGGACCGGCAACCGCATCACCTGCCGCGACTGGTTCCAGCTCAGCCTGAAGGAAGGGCTGACCGTCTTCCGCGACCAGCAGTTCAGCATGGACATGGCCGGCAGCGCGTCGGCGCGCGCGGTCAAGCGCATCGAGGACGTGCGTGCGCTGCGCGCCTTCCAGTTTCCGGAGGACGCCGGCCCGATGGCGCACCCGGTGCGGCCCGACCAGTACCTCGAGATCAGCAACTTCTACACCGCCACCGTCTACGAGAAGGGCGCCGAGGTCGTGCGCATGATGCACGCGCTGGTCGGCGGCGACGCCGGTTTCCGCCGCGGCATGGACCTCTACTTCCAGCGCCACGACGGCCAGGCCGTGACCTGCGACGACTTCGCGCAGGCCATCGCCGACGCCAACCCGGGCAGCGGGCTCGCGCAGCGGCTGGACGCCTTCAAGCGCTGGTACGCGCAGGCCGGCACGCCGCTGGTCACGGCGCGTGTCGAGCACGACGCCGCGGCGCAGCGCGCGACGCTGGTGCTCGCGCAGCGCTGCGAGCCCTCGCCCGGGCAGCCGGTCAAGCAGCCCTTCGTGATCCCCGTCGCCGCCGGGCTGCTGGCCGGCGACGGGCGCGAACTGGCGGCCACGCGGCTGCTGGTGCTGGACCAGGCCGAGCAGCGCTTCGACTTCGACGGCGTCGCCGAGCCGCCGGTGCCTTCGCTGCTGCGCGGCTTCTCGGCCCCGGTGCGGCTGGACGACGGTCTCTCCGACGCCCAGCACCTGGTGCTGCTGGCGCACGACAGCGACCCCTTCAACCGCTGGGAGGCCGGCCAGAAGCTGATGCTGCAGCGCCTGCTGGCCGCGCTGCGCCACGGCGGCGAGCCGGTGCTCGACGATGCGCTGGCCGACGCGCTGCGCGCCGTGTTGCGCGACCCGCGGCTGGACCCGGCCTTCAAGGAACTGGCGCTGCTGCCGCCCGGCGAGCTCTACATCGCCGAGCAGCTGGCAAGCCACGACCCGCAGCGCGTGCACGCGGTGCGCGAACATTTCCGCCACCAGCTGGCCGAGAAGCTGCACGCCGACTGGACCTGGGCCTGGGAAGCGCACCAGGTGACCGAGGGCTACAGCCCGGACCCGGCGCAGGCCGGCCGCCGCGCGCTGGCCAACCTGGCGCTGGCCATGCTGTGCCTGCACGCCGAGCGCCACGGCAACCCGGTGTGGCCGGGCAAGGCGCTGCAGCGCTTCAAGGACGCCGGCAACCTGACCGATCGCGTCGGCGCGATCACGGCGCTGGTCGACGCGCATTCGCCGCTGGCCGACGCGGCGCTCGCGCGCATGCACGCGCTCGCCGGCGGCGACCCGCTGCTGCTGGACAAGTGGTTCGCGCTGCAGGCGCGCGCGCCCGAGCCGGTGCCCGGGCTCAGCAAGGCCGCGCCGGGCAGCGCCTTCGCGCGCGCCAAGGCGCTGTTCAAGCACCCGGACTTCTCGATGAAGAACCCCAACCGCGCACGCAGCCTGCTGTTCACGCTGTGCAACGCCAACCCGGCCGCCTTCCACCGCGCCGACGCCGCCGGCTACGTGCTGTGGGCCGACCGCCTGCTGGAGCTGGACGCGGCCAACCCGCAGGTCGCCGGCCGCCTGGCGCGCACGATGGACCGCTGGGCCACGCTGGCCGAGCCCTACCGCAGCGCCGCGCGCGAGGCCATCGCGCGCGTTGCCGCACGCAGCGACCTCAGCAACGACGTGCGCGAGATCGTCGACCGCGCGCTGCAGACCGCCTGAACGAGACCGCCTCACGGAGCCCCCGATGCCCACCACCCGCCGCATCAGCCTGACGCAGTACCTGGTCGAGCAGCAACGCGAGCACGGCCGCATCCCGGGCGAGCTGCGCCTGCTGATCGAGGTCGTCGCGCGCGCCTGCAAGCGCATCGCGATCGCCGTCAACAAGGGCGCCCTGGGCGACGTGCTCGGCAGCACCGAGCAGAGCAACGTGCAGGGCGAGATCGTCAAGAAGCTGGACCTCATCGCCAACGAGGTACTGATCGAGGCCAACGAGTGGGGCGGCCACCTGGCGGCGATGGCCAGCGAGGAGATGGACTCCATCCACGTCGTGCCCAACCGCTACCCGCAGGGCGAATACCTGCTGCTGTTCGACCCGCTGGACGGCAGCAGCAACATCGACGTCAACGTCTCCATCGGCACCATCTTCAGCGTGCTGCGCAAGGTCGGCCACGCGCGCGGCGTGTCCGAGGAGGACTTCCTGCAACCCGGCCGCCAGCAAGCCGCCGCCGGCTACTGCGTCTACGGCCCGCAGACGACGCTGGTGCTGACGCTGGGCAACGGCGTGGCGATGTTCACGCTGGACCGCGAGACCGGCTCCTGGGTGCTCACCGCGCAGGGCGTGCAGGTGCCCGAGGACACCAAGGAATTCGCGATCAACATGTCCAACCTGCGCCACTGGGACATGCCGGTGCGCCGCTACATCGACGAGTGCCTGCAGGGCAAGGAAGGCCCGCGCGGCAAGGACTTCAACATGCGCTGGGTGGCCAGCATGGTGGCCGACGTGCACCGCATCCTGACGCGCGGCGGCATCTTCATGTACCCCTGGGACAAGCGCGAGCCGGACAAGCCCGGCAAGCTGCGCCTGCTGTACGAGGCCAACCCGATGGCCTTCATCGTCGAGCAGGCCGGCGGCGCCGCGACCAATGGCCGCGAGCGCATCCTGGACCTGCAGCCGAGGAAGCTGCACGAGCGCGTGAGCGTCGTGCTGGGCTCCCGCAACGAGGTCGAGCGCGTCACCGCCTACCACCGCGACGCGGCCTGAGGGCCGGACCTCCTCCCGCCGAAGGGGGGTGAAGAATTGATTAAGGTCCGCTGAACGAAGATTGAGGAACGCGCCGGGCGCGGGATTCCTACAGTGTGGTCACGCCGCCAACGTCACGCGGCGACGAACGATCAACCCGAGGAACCCCGAGATGGACACCCTGAGCCCCGAGCAAGACGCCGCCCGCACCACCGCCATCGCCACCCAGCCCGGCCGCGTGGACCTCTACGCCGGCATCCACAAGGCGCTGCGCCTGATGATGGCGCGCACGCTGACCACCGTCGGCAGCACGGACCCCGGCGACGCCGGCGAGGTGGCCGCCACGCTGGGCCTGGTCGGCCGGCTGCTGGACCTGTGCGAGCTGCACGTCCAGGACGAGAACGAATTCGTGCACCCGGCGCTGGAGCGTGCACAGGCCGGCAGCGCGGCGCGCATCGCCGCCGAGCATGTGCACCACCTGGAGCACATCGCCGACCTGCGCGACCTGGCAGGCCTGGTGGCCGACCAGAGCGGCACGCCGCGCGCCGCCGCGCTGGGCCGGCTGTACCGCGCGCTGGCGCTGTTCGTCGCCGACAACCTGCAGCACATGCATGTCGAGGAGACGGCGCACAACGCGCTGCTGTGGGCGCACTACGGCGACGACGAGCTGATGGTGATCCACGACGCCATCGTCGCCAGCATCCCGCCGCAGGCGATGGCCGAGGCGCTGCACTGGTTCTTCCCGGCGATCAGCGCGCCGGAACGCGCCGGCATGCTGGCCGGCATGCGTGCCGGCATGCCGCCGGAGGCCTTCCTGGGCGTGCTCGAGATCGCGCGCGCCACGCTCGCGCCGCAGGACCATGCCAAGCTCTGCCGCGCGCTGGAGCTGCCGCCGGCCCCGGGGCTGATGACGGCCTGATCACGGCCCGATCACGGCCCGGTGGCGGCCTGGGCGCGACGGCGCCCGCGCCGCGCCGCCGCTCAGCGCGGCACGGCGCTGAGCTGCAGCGGGCGCTCCACGACCAGCCGGAAGCGGCCGCGGCCGGTGCGTTCGATGCGCAGCGGCGCGCGCCGGTCGCCCAGCCGGCGCGTCAGCAGCAGCAGCCGCGCCTCCAGGTTGTCGCCGACCTCGGGCAGCCGCAGCTCGGGCGCCAGCCGCAGCTCGCGGTTGCTGAACTCGCTGCGGCCCAGGCGCTGGTGCTCGTCCAGCAGCTTCCACAGGATGGCGCCGGCCACGCCCTTGATCAGGTAGTCGTCGTCGAGGAAGACGCTGCCGTCGGCGACATAGTGGCGCACGCGCAGCGGCGGTCCGGCGCCCGGCGACGCCGCCGGCGCGGCCGCGGCCGGCTCGTCGTCCGGCGCCTCGGCGCAGGCCTGGAAGCCGCGCGCCAGCGCCGCGACCTGCGCCGCCAGCGCCGACAGCGCGTCCTCGTCGTCGAGGTCGAAGCGCAGTTCCTGCGGGCTCTCGACGAACAGCACGCCCAGCAGCTGCGCCCCGCAGGCCAGCGGCACCGCGAGCTGGCTGCCTGGCTCGGCGAGGCCGGGCAGCGGGATCGCGCGCTCCAGCGCCTGCGCGGCCAGGCCCTCGCGCATCGCGCGGCCATAGGCGTACTCCAGCGTCGCGTGGTTGATGCGGATCGCGGTGCGCATGCGCGCCGCGACCCCGATCACGCCCTCGCCGAGCGGAATCTCCGAGCCCACGCCCGAGCGACCGTAGCCGCGGCTGCCCACCGTGTACAGGCGCTCGCCGGCGGCGTCCAGCATCAGCAGCATCGCGTGGCGCACGCCGAATTCCTCCACCACCGCGTCGAGCAGGTGCTCCACGAGATCGGCGAGGTCGCTCGCCGCGCCGACACGCTCCGCGGCACGGCGCAGCGCGGTCAGCCGGTGCGGGCCGGCGCGCGGCGCCGGGTGGCGCGGCGCCACCACCAGTTCGATGGCGTCGACCTCGTACAGGTCGGCGCCACGCAGCCGGAAGACGCCGCTCATGCCGGTGTGCGAGGCGATGCCGGCCAGCTTGGCCTTCATGCGCTCGAACAGCGGGCCCGCGGTCTCGGTGCGCAGGTAGCGCGCCGCGACGCGGAACATCGCGCCCGTGGCCGGATGCACGACGATCAGCTCGACGACCGGGTTCGCGAGCACGTTGCGCCGCGTCTTGTTGAAGAACTGGAACGACAGCGCGATGTGCCGTGCGTCCACGTACTCGACCTGCGAGATGTAGGTCACGTTGGGTGTGCCGTCGGCGTCGCAGGTCGCCATCACGGCCGGGATCACGCCTTCCAGGCAGGGGCGGATCGCGTCGACGTCCAGTGCGGCCTGCGGCATGCGCGCGCCTGCGGTCCTCAGCACGCCGCCAGCGGCTGGCCGGCCTGCGGGCCCGGCGTCTGGTCGAAGGCCTCGCAGGGCGTGAAGCTCACCGCGACCAGATCGTCGTCGTGGCGCAGCATGGTCTGCGCGACCTCGGCCGCGAAGCCGAGCTGGCCGATCTCGTCGGCAAACTCCTGCTGGTAGCGGCGCACCAGCGCGGCGTCCTCGGCACCGGCGGGCGCGATCGCGGCGTCCACACCCTTGACCTGCAGCGTGCGGTGGCTGGACGGCTCGCTGAAGACCACGGCGATGCGGCCGTTGGCGGCCAGGTCGGCCAGCACCTGCGCGCTGCCGGCGTGCGTGAGCAGCACCGTGACACGCCGGCGATCGGCCGACAGCCGGCAGCCCACCGCGCGCATCACGTGCGGGCGCAGCGCCGCGTCTCGGCTGCCGACGATGACCGAGACGCGGCGTGCCACCAGCGCGGCCTGCTCGGGGCCGATGGGTGTCGGTGGCGGCGATGGCGTGGCGGCCTGCATCGGCGACGAGTGTAGGCGGCCTTCGACCGTCTCTTCGACCGTCGTCGGCACGGGATATCGCGGCTGCGCTACAAGGCCGCGATGGCCCGCCTGCACCGACTGCTCGCCGCGCTGTTGAGCGCCCCTGCCCTGGCCGCGACCGCGGCGCCGGGCGCCAACCCCGCCGGCATCGACTGGGTGCGCGTCGGCGGCTTCGAGATCGCGCGCACCGAGACCACCGTCGGCCAGTTCCGCCGCTTCGTGCAGGCCACCGGCACCGTCACGCGGGCCGAGCGCCAGGGCGGCGGCGAGGTCTACGAGGCCGGCTGGGTGCGCCAGCCCGGCTGGACCTGGGCCACGCCCTTCGGCGCCGACGGCCGCGCCGACGACGACGAGCCGGCCGTGCACGTGAGCTTCGACGAGGCGCAGGCCTTCTGCCGCTGGGCGGGCGGCCGTCTGCCGACCGACGCCGAGTGGGTGTCGGCCGCCTACCTGGAGCAGCGCGCGCAGCCGCCGGCGCCGCTGCGCCGCGGCGAGCGCTACCCGTACCCGAGCGGGGCCACGCCGGCCGGCGCGTAGTGCCTGGACGACTGCGGCGAGGCCGCGCGCCAGCGTGCCGTCGCGCATGGCGCACAACTGCTGCGCGGCCATGGCCATGCGCGCGCCGGCAGCACGCCGGCCGGCGTCAACGGCCTGCACGAGATGGGCGGCAACGCCTGGGAATGGGTCGACGAGCCGCCAGGCGCCAGCAGCGATGCCGAGCGCCGCACGCGCGGCGGCTCGTGGTGGTACGGCGCCGCGCAGATGCGCGAGCAGCACCTGCAGGGCAAGCCGGCGCAGACCGCGGTGGTCTACATCGGGTTCCGCTGCGCGCGCGGCGGCTGAGGGGCCACGCGCGGATCGAATGGTGACGTGTAGTTTGCCGAGCGGAAATCCGCCTCCCGAGCTTACGGGCAAGAGTGCGGCGCTACGCGGGTTCCCGAGGGGATGCGAGCCAGTCGATCGCACAGCCAGCCGTAGCCCACGCGTTCCTGCTCCAGTCGCAGCTTAGGCTGGTGGCGATCGAGTCTGAGGTCGTCATACACAGCCGCCTCTTCGGTCGGCAGCCGATGGGGTCACGAAACGTGAGGGCACCATCGCCCCCCCCCTGGCCAACCTTCACGCGTCGCCGGGTTCCTGCATCCAAGCCGGGATGTCACGCTGCCCGTGCAACACACGCCAGACGTCGACGTGGTCGGGGTGCTCGACATAGAAGACGAGATAGGGATACCGAGTCAGCGGCCAGGAGCGCAGGCCCGGCAGGTTCAACTCGTGGGCGTATCGCGGGGAGCCGGTGGCTGGATGCCGGCCGATGTGGCGGTACGCGTTCTCCAGGGCGCCGATGAAGCCGAGCGCGGCGGTCTCGGCACCTTCGGCCAGGTAGTGGGCGACCGCGTCCTCGACATCCCGATGGGCCCGCTCGCGCGGGACGACGGGCTTGGCCCTCACGACCGGCTGCGTGTCTTGCCTGCCTCCTTGACAGCGCCGCGTACCCGCTCGCGCAAGCCTTCGAAGTAGGTCTCGTTCACCGGCGCCGTAGGAGCCGATGACGCGCCCGCCAGCAGCAGGTTGCGCAGTTGCAGCCGGTCCTGATCGCGGCGGATCAGTTCGCGCACGTACTCACTGATGGTTCCGTAGCCGCGCTGACTGACCTGTTCATCCACGAAGGACTTCAAGGTGTCGGGCAGGGAAATGTTCATCGTGCTCATGCCGGCAGATTAGATGGTTTGGCAAACTTTGGGAATTCCGTCCCGCCGAGGTCAGCCATCAGATGCTACGAAGGTGAGCATTCCCGTTGCTCACCCTCTCTGTCCGCGCGTACCCGCAGCAGGCCAAACAGAGAAAGGAGACGTGTCTTGCCCAGGAAGTGGCCGATTCTGGGCTTCCTGGCGAGCCCGCACCCGCAGCACTGCGGACCGGAACCCCGCGTGGGGCGGGGATCGCAGGCGAAAAAAGGGCCCGGAGATCATCCGAGCCCTCATAGATGGTGGAACCGGGGGGAATCGAACCCCCGTCCGCAAGCCATCGCCGGACGGTTCTACATGCGTAGCTGTCTGATTTGGATTTGAGGCCCCCGGTCGCGCAGCAGCACGCTACCTGGTTCCCGAGTCACTTGGATCTGAGCCCCGGCTGAATGACGCAACCGGAGCCGAGCCGATGTGAATGACCTCGCAGCCCTTCGGTTGCCCGTCAGGCCCAGCCCATCGGCGAGCTGTTGCGAGGCTCACCGGTGTTTAAGCGGCGAGGGCGAAACGTTCGTCGTTCGCAGTTACTTTGTTTCCAGTGGATTTACGAGCGAACTGGTGCTCGGCATGCCCCGCGCCGACTCCGCACCCACGTCGAAGCCAGGTCGGTCCCAAGTCTCGAAGTTTAGGTCAGATCGAGAAAGTGCAAGAGCTCGCCCGGCGCGGCCAGCACGCGGTCGGCGCCCCAGTCCTGGACCGGGTGGTCCGGCCCCAGGTAGCCCCAGCCGGCGGCCAGCGCGGCCATGCCGGCGGCGCGCCCGGCGGTGATGTCGCGGGCGTCGTCGCCCACGTACAGGCAGCGCTGCGGCGCGCGCTGCAGCCGGCGCGCGGCCTCCAGCAGCGGTGCCGGGTGCGGCTTGGTGTGCGGCGTGCTGTCGCCGCCGACCAGCACCGCGGCGCGCGGCAGCAGGCCCAGCGCGCGGCTCATCGGCTCGGCGAAGCGCAGCGCCTTGTTGGTCACGATGCCCCAGGGCAGGCGGTGGCCGTCCAGCGCGTCCAGCAGCGCGTGCACGGCGTCGAAGACCGCGGTGTGGCGCAGCATGCGCGCCTCGTAGCGTTCGTGGAACTCGTCGCGCAGGGCGAGATAGACCTCGTCGCCCGGCCTCGTGCCTAAGCCGGCGCCGAGCATGCCGCGTGCGCCGGACCCGGCGTGCGGCCGCAGCCGTTCGTAGGGCAGCGGCGGCAGCCCGCGCGCGGCCCGCATGTCGTTGGCGGTGCCGGCGAGGTCCGGCGCGCTGTCGACCAGCGTGCCGTCCAGGTCGAACAGCACGGCGTCGAAGGCGGCCGCCTGCGGCCGGGTCGTCACGCCCTCACGCCGGCTTGCGGCAGGCCACCAGATAGTTGACGCTGGTGTCGCCGCTGAGCCAGTAGCGCCGCGTCAGCGGGTTGTACTGCATGCCGCGGCTGCCCTGCAGCTCCAGCCCGGCGTCGCGGCACCAGCGTGCCAGCTCGCTCGGCCGGATGAAGCGCGCGTACTCGTGCGTGCCGCGCGGCAGCAGGCGCAGCACGTACTCGGCACCGATGATCGCGAACAGGAAGCTCTTGGGGTTGCGGTTCAGCGTGCTGAAGAAGACCCAGCCGCCCGGCTTGGCCAGCGCGGCGCAGGCGTGCACGGTGGACGCCGGGTCGGGCACATGCTCCAGCATCTCCATGCAGGTGACGACGTCGTAGGCCGCAGGCCGCTCGGCGGCCAGCGCCTCGGCCGCGATCTCGCGGTAGTCGAGGTTCTCGACGCCGGCCTCCAGGGCATGCAGCCGCGCCACGCCCAGCGGCCGCGCCGCGAGGTCGATGCCGGTGACGTGCGCGGCGCGGCGGGCCATCGCCTCGGCCAGGATGCCGCCGCCGCAGCCCACGTCCAGCACCTGCCGGCCACGCAGGCCGGCCCGCTGGTCGATCCACTCCAGGCGCAGCGGGTTGATCTGGTGCAGCGGCCGGAATTCGCTCTCCGGGTCCCACCAGCGGTGCGCCAGCTCGCTGAACTTGGCCAGTTCCTGGGCGTCGACGTTGCTCATGCGGGCATGCTAGCGGACAAAAGAAGAAGCCCCGCCTGGGCGGGGCTTCGTCGCGGGCCGCGGCGCCTGCATGGCCGCCGTGGCGATGCGCCTCAGCGCGGCATCACGGGCGGGTACGCGTACCCACCACCTCGACTTCCACGCGACGGTTCTTCGCGCGGCCTTCGCGGGTGCGGTTGTCGGCCACCGGCTGAGCCTGGCCCTTGCCTTCGGTGTAGACGCGGTTGCGCTCGATGCCCTTGCTGACGAGGAAGTTCTTCACCGCCTCGGCACGCGCGACCGACAGGCGCTGGTTGTACGCGGCATTGCCGGTGCTGTCGGTGTGGCCGACGGCGATGATGACTTCGAGGTTGATGCCCTTGGTCTTGTCGACCAGGTCGGTCAGCTTGGCCTGCGCGTCCGGCTTCAGGACGGCCTTGTCGAAGTCGAAGAAGGCATCGGCGGCGAAGGTGACCTTCTCGCTCACCGGCGCCGGGCGGGCGGCCGGGGCGGGCGCCGGAGCCGGCGGCGCGACGGCCGGCGGCGGGGGCGGCGCGGCAGGCGGCGGGGGCGGCGGCGGAGCGACACGCGGAGCCGGCGGCGGCGGGGGCGGCGGCTTGATGGCGCCGTCGCAACGCTCGTCGGCCGTGGCCGGCGTCCAGCCACCATCGCGCCAGCACAGCTCGTTGGTCCCGTTCTTCCAGACCGTGCCGTCGGCGGCACGCCAGTTGTCGATCGACTTCGCCTGCGCGAATGCGGCGATCGGGGCGGCAAGTGCGGCGGATGCGAACAGCACCGCCACCTTGTTCAATTTCTTCATTGATTCTCCTCTCGAGGAAAGCCGCAGACGAGCCTGCGTAACGTCCAAAACGACAAGCGGAAAACAGGTGGAATCACGGGCAAATCCCCACGGCCGCGGGCACTTACCACCGACAGTTCATTGTGCCATAGGGCGTCGGCTGGGCCGCATTTTGGCGCCTGCCAGCGCCCCACCCGAGGGCGCTGTTGCGCATCCGCGACAAGCGCCGCCCCCGTAGAATGAGGCCGGTCATGTCGCGGAATGCCGCACATGGCGGCCTTCCGGCCGCGGCGGCGCCGCCCTCGCGACCGATCCCCTGCGGGGGCGGGCCGGGCGCCGCCCGGTCCCGCGGAGGATCCACGAACCCACCGCTGCTGCATGACCCCCTTCGCCAAGGAAACCCTCGCCGTCAGCCTCGAAGAGGAGATGCGGCGCTCGTATCTCGATTACGCGATGAGCGTGATCGTCGGCCGCGCGCTGCCCGACGCGCGCGACGGCCTGAAGCCGGTGCACCGGCGCGTGCTGTACGCCATGCACGAGCTGTCCAACCACTGGAACCGTCCGTACAAGAAGAGCGCGCGCATCGTCGGCGACGTGATCGGCAAGTACCACCCGCACGGCGACACCGCGGTCTACGACACCATCGTGCGCATGGCGCAGGACTTCAGCCTGCGCCACATGCTGGTCGACGGCCAGGGCAACTTCGGCAGCGTGGACGGCGACAACGCCGCGGCGATGCGCTACACGGAGATCCGGCTGGCCAAGATCGCGCACGAGATGCTGGAGGACATCGACAAGGAAACGGTCGATTTCGCGCCCAACTACGACGGCAGCGAGAAGGAGCCGACCGTCCTGCCGACGCGGCTGCCCAACCTGCTGGTCAACGGCAGCGCCGGCATCGCGGTGGGCATGGCGACCAACATCCCGCCGCACAACCTGAACGAGATCGTCGACGCCTGCCTGCACCTGCTGAAAAACCCCGAGGCGTCGATCGACGAGCTGATGGAGATCGTGCCGGCGCCGGACTTCCCCACCGCCGGCATCATCTACGGCCTGAACGGCGTGCGCGAGGGCTACCGCACCGGCCGCGGCAAGGTCGTGATGCGCGCGAAGTGCCACTTCGAGGACATCGACCGCGGCGCCCGGCAGGCGATCATCGTCGACGAGATCCCCTACCAGGTCAACAAGAAGACGCTGCTCGAGCGCATCGCCGAGCTGGTGCACGAGAAGAAGCTCGAGGGCATCAGCCACATCCAGGACGAGAGCGACAAGTCCGGCATGCGCGTGGTCATCGAGCTCAAGCGCGGCGAAGTGCCCGAGGTGGTGCTGAACAACCTGTACAAGCAGACGCAGCTGCAGGACACCTTCGGCATCAACATGGTGGCGCTGGTGGACGGCCAGCCGCGGCTGTGCAACCTCAAGCAGCTGGTCGAGATCTTCCTCGACCACCGGCGCGAGGTCGTCACCCGGCGCACCGTCTACGAGCTGCGCAAGGCCCGCGAGCGCGGCCACGTGCTGGAAGGCCTGGCGGTGGCGCTGG
Source organism: Rubrivivax sp. (assembly GCA_019635315.1). GTDB lineage: Bacteria > Pseudomonadota > Gammaproteobacteria > Burkholderiales > Burkholderiaceae_C > Rubrivivax. Next base: position 121,850 of record JAHBZT010000006.1, on the reverse strand, counting down.
CCAACATCGACGAGTTCATCGAGACCATCAAGACCAGCCCGACGCCGCCGGTGGCCAAGGCGGCGCTGATGGCCAAAGGCTGGGACAGCTCGCTGGTGCGCGAGATGCTGGCGCGCGTGGAGGGGAGCGCCCCCGGCGGCCAGGCGGCCTACCGCCCCGAGGGCCTGCCCGCGCACTACGGGCTGCAGGCCGACGGCCTGTACCGGCTGTCCGACGAGCAGGCGCAGGAGATCCTGCAGATGCGCCTGCAGCGCCTGACCGGGCTGGAGCAGGACAAGATCCTCGGCGAGTACCGCGAGGTGATGGACCACATCACCGACCTGCTGGACATCCTGGCGCGGCCCGAGCGCGTCAGCGCCATCATCGCCGACGAGCTCGGCGCGCTGAAGCAGGAGTTTGGCCAGACCAAGGTCGGCGCGCGGCGCAGCGTGATCGAGCGCAACGTGCAGGAGCTGGGCACCGAGGACCTGATCACGCCGGCCGACATGGTGGTCACGCTCAGCCACGGCGGCTACATCAAGAGCCAGCCGCTGGCCGAGTACCGCGCGCAGCGCCGCGGCGGCCGCGGCAAGCAGGCCACCGCGACCAAGGAAGACGACTGGATCGACCAGCTCTTCATCGCCAACACGCACGACTGGATCCTGTGCTTCAGCGACCGCGGCCGCGTCTACTGGCTCAAGGTCTGGGAGGTGCCGCAGGGCGGGCGCGCCAGCCGCGGCAAGCCCATCGTCAACATGTTCCCGCTGCAGCCGGGCGAGAAGATCACCGTCGTGCTGCCGCTGACCGGCGAGACGCGCAGCTTCCCGGCCGATCACTACGTCTTCATGGCCACCGCGCTGGGCACGGTCAAGAAGACCTCGCTGGAGGAGTTCAGCAACCCGCGCAAGGCCGGCATCATCGCGGTCGACCTGGACGCCGGCGACTACCTGATCGGCGCCGCGCTGACCGATGGCCAGCACGACGTGATGCTGTTCAGCGACGGCGGCAAAGCCGTGCGCTTCGACGAGGACGACGTGCGCGCCATGGGCCGCGCGGCGCGCGGCGTCAAGGGCATGGCGCTGGAGCCGGGCCAGAACGTGATCGCGATGCTGGTCGCCGAGGACGAGACGCAGAGCGTGCTCACGGCGACGGAGAATGGCTACGGCAAGCGCACGTCCATCGTGGAGTACACGCGCCACGGGCGGGGTACCAAGGGCATGATCGCGATCCAGCAGAGCGAGCGCAACGGCCGCGTCGTCGCCGCGACGCTGGTGCGCCCCGCCGACGAGATCATGCTGATCACCGACAAGGGCGTGCTGGTGCGCACGCGCGTGGCGGAGATCCGCGAGCTCGGCCGCGCCACGCAGGGCGTGACCCTGATCGCCCTCGACGACGGTGCCAAGCTCTCGGGCCTGCAGCGCATCGTCGAGAACGACGCCTCCGGCGATGCCGAGGACTCCCCCAACGGCGACGCCGCCAACGAAGGAAGCTGATGACGAAGTACCGCCAACCCACCCTCGCCGCCCGCACGACGCTGGCCGCCCTGGCCGCCGCGGCGCTGCTGGCCGCCACGCCGGCGCTGGCGCAGACCGCGCCGACGAAGAAGGAGCTGGTCGCCCGCGTGCTGCAGCTGCAGCAGCCGGGCATCGAGGCGATGGCGCGCCAGATCGCGCAGCAGCCGGCGATGCAGATCATGCAGCAGGCCGGCGCCGCGCTGCAGCGCGTGCCGCAGGAGCGCCGCGACGCGCTGGCGCGCGACATCGAGGCCGACGTGCGCAAGTATGTCGACGAGTCGGTGCCAGTGGTCACGCAGTCGGCGGTGCGGCTGGCGCCGTCGACCATCGGCGCGCTGCTCGAGGAGCGCTTCAGCGAGGAGGAGCTGCGCCAGATCATCGGCATCCTCGAATCGCCGGTGAACCGCAAGTTCCAGGGCATGGCGCAGGAGATGCAGCGCTCCATCGTCGAGAAGCTGGTCGCCGAGACGCGGCCGGCCGTCGAGCCCAAGGTGCGGGCGCTGCAGGACTCGGTCGCGCAGCGCCTGGGCGTGCCGTCCGGCGGCGGCGCGGCCTCCGCGCCGCGCTGAGCGCAGGCGCAGCCCGGCCCGGCCGACCGATGAGCGTCCCCGCCGACCTCGCGACGCTGCGCCAGCGCATCGACGCGCTGGACCGCGAACTGCTCGCGCTGCTGAACCGGCGCGCGGCGCTGGCGCTGGAGGTCGGCGAGATCAAGAAGCGCGAGGGCTCGGTCGTCTTCCGGCCCGAGCGCGAGGCGCAGGTCATCGACGGCCTGAAGGCCGTCAATGCCGGCCCGCTGGCCACCGACAGCGTGGCCCCGATCTGGCGCGAGATCATGAGCGCCTGCCGCGCGCTGGAGACGCCCACGCGCGTGGCCTACCTGGGCCCGGCCGGCACCTTCAGCGAACAGGCGGCGCTGGGCTTCTTCGGCAGCAGCATCGTGCGCGTGCCCTGCACCAGCATCGACGAGGTCTTCCGCACCACCAGCGCCGGCGCCGCCGACTTCGGCGTCGTGCCGGTGGAGAACAGCACCGAGGGCGTGGTCGCGCGCTCGCTGGACCTGTTCCTGCACACGCCGCTGTTCATCATCGGCGAGACCAGCCTGTTCGTGCGCCACAACCTGCTGCGCCGGGTCGAGGGCAGCGAGGGCGTCGCGGCCGTGCTGGCGCACCCGCAGGCGCTGGCCCAGTGCCACCAGTGGCTGGCCGCGCACCTGCCGCAGGCCGAGCGCCGGCCGGTGGCGAGCAACGCCGAGGGCGCGCGCCTGGCCGCGCAGGACCCGACGCTGGCCGCCATCGCGAGCGAGCGCGCGGCCAGCGAATACGGCCTGCACGTCGTCGCGCCCGGCATCCAGGACGACCCGCACAACTGCACGCGCTTCGCGATCGTCAGCGACCCGCACCGCCACCCGGCGCCGGCGGCCAGCGGCCACGACTGCACCAGCCTCGTCGTCTCGGTGCCCAACCGGCCCGGCGCGGTGCACGACATGCTGGTGCCGCTGAAGTCGCACGGCGTGTCGATGTCGCGCTTCGAGTCGCGCCCGGCGCGCTCCGGCCAGTGGGAGTACTACTTCTACATCGACATCGAGGGCCACCCGGACCAGCCGCAGGTCGCCGCCGCGCTGACCGAGCTGCGCGCCGCCTGCGCCTTCTTCAAGGTGCTGGGCACCTACCCCATCGACGTGCACTGAACCGCGGAAGCCGACAGATGTTCAACCAGCTCGGCGTCATCGGATGCGGCCTGATGGGCGGCAGCTTCGCGCTGGCGCTCAAGCGCGCCGGCCTCGTCAAGCGCGTCATCGGCTACAGCAAGAGCCCGTCGACGACCGAGCGCGCGCGCCGGCTCGGCGTCATCGACGTCGCGGCGGAGTCGGCGCTGCTCGCGGTGTCCGGCTCGGACATCGTGCTGATCGCGGTGCCGGTGGCCGCCACCGAGACCACCTTCAAGGCCATCCGCCACCTGGTGGAGCCCGGCGTGCTGGTGATGGACGTCGGCAGCACCAAGCGCGATGTCGTCGACGCCGCGCGCCGCGTGCTGCGCGAGCGCGTCGTCAGCTTCGTGCCGGCGCACCCGATCGCCGGCAAGGAGGTCTCGGGCATCCACCACGCCGACGCCGCGCTGTACAGCGGGCGCCAGGTCATCCTGACGCCGCTGGCGCAGACCGCGCCCGAGCTGGTGCAGAAGGCCACCGACGTCTGGAGCGCGATCGGCGCGCAGGTGCTGAAGATGTCGCCGGAGAACCACGACGCGGCCTTCGCGGCGGTCAGCCACCTGCCGCACCTGCTGGCCTTCGCGTACTTCAGCGCCGTCGTCAACCAGCCGGCGGGCAAGGACTACCTGTCGCTGGCCGGCCCGGGCTTCCGCGACTTCACGCGCATCGCCGCCAGCAGCCCGGAAATGTGGCGTGACGTGCTGGTCGCCAACCGCGAGGAAGTGCTCAAGCAGTCGCAGCGCTTCCGCGCCGCGCTGGACGCGCTGGAGCATGTGCTGCGCGAGGGCAACGCCGAGGCGCTGGAGGGCCTGATCCGCGGCCCGGCCGAGGGCCGCGCGACCTGGCAGATGGGCCTGCCCAAGCCGTCCGGCGGCGGCCGGACATGAAGGACCGCTAGGCCCGCGCCGGCCGCTGCCGGTGCCGCGCCTGCCCGCCGTCGCGCATGTACGCCATCCCCTTCCTCGACCTGCCCCCGCTGCGCGGCGCCTCCGGCACGTTGCGCCTGCCGGGCTCCAAGAGCATCTCCAACCGCGTGCTGCTGCTGGCCGCGCTGGCCGCCGGCACGACCGAACTGCGCGGCCTGCTCGACAGCGACGACACGCGCGTGATGCTGGCCGCGCTGCGAACGCTGGGCTGCGGCGTCGAGAGCGACGGCGAGACCTGCCGCGTCGAGGGCCTGGGTGGCCGCCTGCGCGTGCACGAGGCGGCGCTGTTCCTGGGCAACGCCGGCACCGCGATGCGCCCGCTGGCGGCCACGCTGGCAGTGCTGGCGGCGACGCAGGGCGGGCGCTTCGAGCTGGCCGGCGTGCCGCGCATGCACGAGCGGCCGATCGCCGACCTCGTCGACGCGCTGCGTCCGCTGGGCTGCACGGTCGAGGACCTGGGCACGCCCGGCTACCCGCCGCTGCGCGTCAGCGGCGCCGCCGGCGGCCGGCTGCATCTCGACGCGCCGATCCGCGTGCGCGGTGATGTCTCCAGCCAGTTCCTGACCGCGCTGCTGCTGGCGCTGCCGCTGGTGGCCGACGCGCAGGACGTGGTGGTCGAGGTCGACGGCCCGCTGATCTCGCAGCCCTACATCGCGATCACGCTGAACCTGCTGGCGCGCTTCGGCATCGCGGTCGCGCACGAAGGCTGGCAGCGCTTCACGATCCCGCGCGGCAGCCGCTACGCGAGCCCGGGCACGCTGCACGTGGAGGGCGACGCCTCGTCGGCCTCGTACTTCGTCGCGCTCGGTGCGCTGGCCGCAGGCGGCGGCGCGCCGCTGCGCATCGAGGGCGTGGGACTGGACTCCATCCAGGGCGACATCGCCTTCGTCGACGCCGCGCGCGCGATGGGCGCGCAGGTCGACGGTGGTCCCGGCTGGCTGGCGGTGCGGCGCGGGCGCTGGCCGCTGGCCGCCATCACGCGCGACTGCACCGACATTCCGGACGCCGCGATGACGCTGGCCGTGATGGCGCTGTATGCCGACGGCCCGACGCGGCTCACCGGCATCGCGAGCTGGCGCGTCAAGGAGACCGACCGCATCGCGGCGATGGCCGCCGAGCTGCGCAAGGTCGGCGCCACCGTCGTCGAGGGTCCCGACTTCATCGAGATCGCGCCGCCGGCCTCGTCCGTCCACTGGCGCAGCGCCGCGATCGCGACCTACGACGACCACCGCATGGCGATGTGCCTGTCGCTCGCGGCCTTCAACCCGCTGGCCGGTGCGCGCTGCGCGCTGCGCATCCTGGACCCCGGCTGCGTCGCCAAGACCTTCCCGGACTATTTCGAGACCCTGCTCGGCGTGGCCAGCGCCGACCCGGCCGACGTGCCGGTGATCACGATCGACGGGCCGACGGCCTCCGGCAAGGGCACGCTGGCCGCGGCGGTGGCCGCCGCGCTAGGCTATGCGCTGCTGGACAGCGGCGCGCTGTACCGTGCCACCGCGCTGGCCGCCACCTGGGACGGCATCGATCCCGACGACGAGCCTGCGCTCGCGCTGGCCGCGGCGACGCTGGACCTGCGCTTCGGCCAGGGCGGCGAGGCCGGCCGCACCTGGCTGCGCGGCCGCGAGGTCACCGAAGACCTGCGCGCCGAAGCCACCGGGCTGCTGGCCTCGCGCGTGTCCGCGCTGCCGGCGGTGCGCCAGGCGCTGCACGGGCTGCAGCTGGCCTTCCGCCGGGCGCCGGGCCTGGTCGCCGACGGGCGCGACATGGGCACCGTGGTGTTCCCCGACGCGGCGCTCAAGGTCTTCCTGACCGCGAGCGCCGCCGAACGCGCGGCGCGGCGGCATAAGCAGTTGATCTCAAAGGGAATTTCTGCTAATCTCGACGGTCTTCGCCAGGATCTGGAGGCCCGCGACGCGCGCGACAGGCAGCGCACCGTGGCGCCGCTGGTGCCGGCGAAGGACGCGCTGGAGCTGGACAACTCGCAGCTGAGCATCGAGCAGTCGGTGCAGCAGGTGCTGGGCTGGTGGCAAGAGCGCGGGCCGCTGGCCGCCGTGGCCGCGCCGTCCTGCTGAAGGCGGCGCATCCGGCAGCCGGCCGCAAGAGGTCCCTCGCGCTCCCCCGCCGCGGCCGTCAGGCCCTCAGGGTGCGAGGGGTGGCTCCACCCCAACCCGCGGCCCTTGCCGCAAGCACCGCCCGGCTCTGCCTTCAACTCCTCCGGGCACATCAGGAAAACATGGCCGTTACCACTACCGTCACCGCCAGCGGCGGCGCCCCCAATTTCGCCGCGCTCTTCGAGGAATCGCTCAAGAGCAACGACATGCGCGTCGGCGAGGTCATCTCCGCCGAGGTCGTCCGCATCGACTACAACCACGTGGTGGTGAACGCGGGGCTGAAGAGCGAGAGCTACATCCCCATCGAGGAATTCAAGAACGACCAGGGCGAGCTCGAGGTCCAGGTCGGCGACTTCGTCGCGGTGGCCATCGACGCCGTCGAGAACGGCTACGGCGACACCATCCTCAGCCGCGACAAGGCCAAGCGCCTGGCCTCGTGGATGGCGCTGGAGAATGCGCTGGAGTCCGGCGACTTCGTCACCGGCACGGTCAGCGGCAAGGTCAAGGGCGGCCTGACGGTGCTGGTCAACGGCATCCGCGCCTTCCTGCCCGGCAGCCTGCTCGACACGCGCCCGGTCAAGGACATGAGCCCGTTCGAGGGCAAGACGCTCGAGTTCAAGGTCATCAAGCTCGACCGCAAGCGCAACAACGTGGTGCTGAGCCGCCGCGCGGTGGTCGAGGCCAGCATGGGCGAGGAACGCGCCAAGCTGCTGGAGACGCTGACCGAAGGCGCCATCGTGCACGGCGTGGTCAAGAACATCACCGAGTACGGTGCCTTCGTCGACCTCGGCGGCATCGACGGCCTGCTGCACATCACCGACATGGCCTGGCGCCGCGTGCGCCACCCGACCGAGGTGGTGCAGGTCGGCCAGGAACTCACCGCCAAGGTGCTGAAGTTCGACGCCGAGAAGAACCGCGTCAGCCTGGGCCTCAAGCAGCTGGGCGACGACCCCTGGCTGGGCGTCAGCCGCCGCTACCCGAGCGGCACGCGCCTGTTCGGCAAGGTCACCAACATCGCCGACTACGGCGCCTTCGTCGAGATCGAGCCGGGCATCGAGGGCCTGGTGCACGTCTCCGAGATGGACTGGACCAACAAGAACGTGGCCCCCAGCAAGGTCGTGACGCTCGGCGAGGAAGTCGAGGTCATGGTGCTGGAGATCGACGAGGACAAGCGCCGCATCAGCCTGGGCATGAAGCAGTGCAAGGCCAACCCCTGGGAGGAGTTCGCCAGCAACGTCAAGCGCGGCGACAAGGTCAAGGGGCCGGTCAAGAGCATCACCGACTTCGGCGTCTTCGTCGGCCTGTCGGCCGGCATCGACGGCCTGGTGCACCTGTCGGACCTGTCCTGGCACGAGCCGGGCGAGAGCGCGGTGCGCAACTACAAGAAGGGCCAGGAGGTCGAGGCCATCGTGCTGGCGGTGGACGTCGAGCGCGAGCGCATCAGCCTGGGCATCAAGCAGCTGGACGTGGACCCGTTCACCAGCTTCACGACGCTCAACGACCGCGGCGCCATCGTCAGCGGCAAGGTCAAGAGCGTGGACCCGCGCGGCGCCGAGATCCAGCTCAACGACGACGTCACCGGCTACCTGCGCGCCAGCGAGATCAGCCGCGACCGCGTCGAGGACGCGCGCAACGTGCTGAAGGAAGGCGACGAGGTCAGCGTGATGGTGATCAACGTCGATCGCAAGATGCGCTCGATCCAGCTCAGCATCAAGGCCAAGGACAACGCCGACCAGCAGGAGGCGATGCAGCGCCTGAGCCAGGCCAACGAGCGCGAGACCGCCGGCACCACCAGCCTGGGCGCGCTGCTGCGCGCCAAGCTGGACAAGGGCAGCGAGTAAGCCGCGGGCCCCGGGGCGGCCACCGCCGCCCCGGTTGCGCCGCGGCGCGCCGGCCGACCCGGCCGGCGCCCTTCGTGACCCTGCTACGCTGCCGCCATGACCCGCTCCGACCTCGTCGCCCGTCTCGCCGAACGCTTCGCGCAGCTGACGCAGCGCGACACCGAGTTCGCCGTCCGCACGATCCTGGACGCGATGTCCGACGCGCTGGCCCGCGGCCACCGCATCGAGATCCGCGGCTTCGGCAGCTTCAGCATCAACCGCCGCCCGCCGCGCATGGGCCGCAACCCGCGCAGCGGCGAGCAGGTGCTGATCCCCGAGAAGCTGGTCCCCCACTTCAAGCCCGGCAAGGCGCTGCGCGAGGCGGTGGACGAGCAGGTGCCGCTGAAGGATCCGGCCACCTGACCGGCCCGCGGCCGCCGGCGGCCGGCCGCGCTCCTAGAATGCGCGGCGCATGCGACTCCTCGTCTGGCTGCTCCGGGCCTTCATTTTCTTCACGCTGTTCGCGTTCGCGCTGAACAACCAGCAGCCGGCGACGGTGCACTGGTTCTTCGGTGCCGGATGGCAGGCGCCGATGGTCATCGTCGTGCTCGTCGCCTTCGCGGCGGGCGCGGCGATCGGCGTGCTGGCGATGCTGCCGAGCTGGTGGCGCCAGCGTCGCGACCTGCAGCGCCTCGCGCCGCCGGTCACCATGGCGCCCACCGCCGCGCCGACCTCGGTGCTGCCGTCGGAGTTCGGTCCCGAGCATCCGCCGCGCGAGGGCCTGTGAGCCCGCGCCCGCCCGCCCCGTCACGCCCCGCCCGCCCGCGCGCATGGAACTCGACCTCGGCTGGCTGCTGATCGGCGTGCCCGTGGTCTTCGCGCTCGGCTGGGTGGCCGCGCGACTGGACCTGCGGCAGCTGCGCCGCCAGCGCGCCGACTCGCCTCGCGCCTACTTCGAAGGCCTGAACCTGCTGCTCAACGAGCAGGCCGACAAGGCCATCGACGCCTTCATCGAGGCCGTGCAGGCCGACCCCGACACCACCGAGCTGCATTTCGCGCTCGGCAACCTGTTCCGCCGCCGCGGCGAATTCGAGCGCGCGGTGCGCGTGCACGAGCACCTGCTGCAGCGCGCCGACCTGAAGGCCGGCGACCGCCACCGCGCGCAGCGCGCGCTGGCGCAGGACTTCATGCAGGCCGGACTGTTCGACCGCGCCGAGCAGGCCTGGGCGCTGCTGCTGGACAGTCCGCACGACGCGCAGGCGCGGCTGGCGCTGCTGACGCTGGCCGAGCGCTCGCGCGACTGGCCGCGCGCGCTGGAACTGGCGCGCGCGCTGGAAGCGGCGGGCGACGCCGGCTATGCCTCGCGCATCGCGCACTACGAGTGCGAGCTGGCCGAGGCGGCCGACGCCCAGGGCCGCCCCGACGACGCGGCCGCCGCGGTGCAGCGTGCGCGCGCCGCGGCACCGCACTCGCCGCGCCCGCTGCTGCTGGCCGGCCAGCGTGCGGCCCGCCAGGGCCGGCCGGGTGAGGCGCTGGCGGCCTGGGACGCCCTGCGCGCCGAGCACCCGGCCGCCTTCCTGCTGGTGGCCGAGGACTACGCCGCCGCCGCGCGCGCAGCCGGCCGGCAGGAGGCCGCACGCGCGACGCTGCAAGCGCAGCTGCAGCAGCAGCCGGCGGTCGAGCTGCTGCTGGCGCTGGACCGGCTCGAGGGCGATGCCGGGCCCGCGGAGGCGCGGCTGGCGCGGCGCCGGGTGCAGCTGCAGCGCCAGCCCACGCTGTCGTCGTCGCTGTTGGTGCTCGACGAGCCGCACCGGAGCTGGCCGGACGAGGTGCAGCCGGCCCTGCGCGATGCCGTGGCGCGCGCGGCGCGCCCGCTGCAGCGCTACCGCTGCGCCTCCTGCGCCTTCGAGGCGCAGCACCACTTCTGGCAATGCCCGGGCTGCCTGAACTGGGACAGCTACCCGCCGCAGCGCATCGACGCGCTGTAGGCGCGGCCCGCGCGGCAGGTACGGGCGTGGCGGGCGTGGCGGGCGCGCCCGGTGGTCCGCACTAGCGCGGCAGCTGCTGCTCCAGCAGCGCCAGCACCTCGGCGCGGCCCGGCACCTGGCCCTTGCCGCCGATGCTGGCCACCGGCCCCGGGCCGGTGATGCCGGCCAGGCCCGGCTCGTGGTCGCAGTAGATGCCCAGCGTCGGCCGGCCCAGCGCCGCGGCCAGGTGCGTGAAGCCGGTGTCCAGGCCGACCACCGTCTTCGCGCCGGCCAGCACCGAGGCCATCTCGCCGACCTTCAGGAACGGCGGCACGTCGCCCTCGCAGCCGGCGGCGATGCGCTCGGCCAGCGTCTGCTCCTCGTCGCGGCCCCACAGCACCAGCGGCGTCCAGCCCAGCTCGAGCAGGCGGCGGCCGACCGCGACCCAGTGCCGCTCGGGCCACAGCTTCTCCTTGCGGCTGGCATTGGGGATCAGCACCGCATAGTCGCCGCGCGGGGCCCAGCCGCCGTGCGGCGGCACGAGGCCGAAGTCCGGCGGCGTGTCCGGCAACGCATAGCCGCCATGCGCCGCGGCCAGGCGCCGGCAGCGTTCGACCGCATGCAGCTCGCGCGAGACCGCCGCGGTGCGCTGGTACAGCCAGGCCGCGGCCGGCTCGCGGATGCTGGCGCGGTCGTAGCCGGCCACCGGGGCGCCGGCCTGGCGTGCCCACAGCGCACTCTTCAGCAGGCCCTGCAGGTCCAGCACGCCGTCGTAGGCGGCCTCGCGCAGCTGCGCGCGCAGCGCACGCATCGCGCGCCAGGTGGCCGGCTTGCCGAGCTGGCCGCGCCACTTGCGCCAGGCCATGGGCAGCACGCGGCGGATGCCCGGGTGCATCTGCGGGATGGCGGTGAACGGCGCCTCGACCAGCCAGTCGATCTCCACGCCCGGCAGGTGGCGGCGCAGGTCGGCGACGACGGGCATCGCGTGCACGACGTCACCCATCGAGGAGGTCTTGACGATCAGCAGCCGCACGCGCTCAGGCTCCCCGGGCTTCCTTGACCAGCTCGGGGTTGAAGCGCGGGTCGTTGTACATCTTGAACTGGCGGTAGACCTTGAAATAGGCGCGGCCGGCCGCCGCATCGGCGAGCAGCGCGTCCAGGCAGCCGGCGAGGTCGGCGCGCTGCTGCAGCAGCCGTTCCAGCTTGACGCGGCTGGCAGCGCGGTGCGCCTCGTCGACGTCGCCGCGCTGCGTCTGCGCGCGCATCGCGTGCACCTTGAGCGCCAGGATGGACAGGCGGTCGACCATGCTGCCGGCGGTCTCGCTGTTCAGCCGCGCGCCCGCCGGCACGCGCGAGACCGGCGCGTCCGAGCGCGCCGACTCGGCGTCGACCAGGCCCAGCGCCGTGAGCAGCAGTTCGTCGACGCGCTCGGTGGCGTCGTTGCGCGCCTGGTTGTGGCGGTCGATCGCGCGTTTGTTGGCGGCGATCTCGGCGTCGGCCACCGTGGTGCGCCGCGCCAGGTCCTCCTCGGCCCACAGCAGGCTGTTGAAGCGGTGGTTGGCCTGCACCCAGCGCCACAGCTCGCCGGCCGGCGGCGGCGCTTCCTGGCGCGGCCACGCCGGGTCGGCGAGCAGGCGGTCGTGCAGCGCCGTGACCTCGGCGGCGGCGGGCAACGGCGGTGTCGGGGTCGGGTCGCTCACGGCGTGGTCGCGGCCGCGCAGGGCCGACTGGCAGAATCGGCCGGCATTATCCGCTGCCCATGCCGAGTTCCCCGCCCCCGTCCGCAGGCCCGTTGATCGTGCGCCTGCGCAACTGGGTCGGCGACGTCGTGCTGGCGCTGCCGATGCTGCAGCGCCTGGCGGCGGCCGGGTTCGAGCTGCAGCTGGTCGGCAAGGGCTGGGCGCGCGATCTGCTCGCCGGCGAAGGCTGGCCGGTGCACGCGCTGCCCAGGACCACGCGCGAACGCGTGGCGCTGCTGCGACGGCTGCGTGCCGAGGCGCGCGGCAGCCGCGACAACCCCGTCAGCCACCGCGGCCCCATCGACGCGCTGTGCCTGCCCGACTCGTTCTCCAGCGCGCTCGAATTTCGCCTCGCCGGCCTGCGTGCGCTCGGCCATGCCTGGGAAGGCCGCGGCTGGCTGCTGACACGCGCCGTGCCGCGCCGGCGCGGCCTGCACGAGGGCGAGGTCTACTGGCGGCTCGGCGATGCGCTGCTCGGGCAGGCGCTGCCGCCGCCCGGCCTCGTGCACCTGCGCACGACGGCGGCGCAGCAGCAGGCGGCACGCGAACTGCTCGCGGCGCACGGCATCGCCCCCGGCTTCGTCGTCGTGTGCCCCTTCTCCGGCGGTACCTGGAACGGGCAGGAGAAGAACTGGCCGGGCTTTGCCGACTTCGTCGCCGGCGCGCTGCCCGGCCTCGGCCGGCCGGTGCTGGTGCTGCCCGGGCCGGGCGCGGAGGAGGCCGTGGCGCGCGAACGCTTCGCCAGCGCCTTGCTGCTGCCCGGCGTCGGGCTCGGCGTGTATGCCGCGCTGCTGCGCGACGCGGCGCTGATGATCTCCAACGACACCGGTCCCGGCCACCTGGCCGCCGCGGTCGGCACGCCGCTGCTGTCGGTGCTGGGGCCCAGCGACCCCACGCTGTGGCGGCCCTGGGGCGAGCGCGTGCAGGTGCTCGGCGGCCACGGCCGCTGGCCGGCGGCCGACGAGGTGCTGCAGGCCGCCGCCGCGCTGCTCGCACCGGCGCCACCGGCAGCGGCGCCGCCGACGCCGGCCCAGCCCATGCCGCGCTGACCCCCACCCGGGGGATGACATCGGGGGGTCGCATGGTGGGCCCCCGCGAAGCCCCGCCGCGGGGGAATGACCGCGCCGCGCGGTCTCCGAACAATGCCGATCAACCCGCTGCACCGGCCACATCCGGGGACCAGGCAGGCGAAGCGGGCCGAACGACCACCACCCATCGCAAGGAGATCGCCATGTTCCGCACCATCCTCGTCTCGCTGATCGCCGCCTTCACGCTGAACGCCTTCGCGGCCGTCGACGCCAACCGCGCCACCCAGGCCGAGCTGGAGGCCGTCAAGGGCGTCGGCCCCGGCCTGTCGGGCCGCATCCTGCAGGCCCGCGAAGCGCAGCCGTTCAAGGACTGGAACGACCTCGTCGAGCGCGTCGGCGGCGTCGGCCACGGCAACGCCGCGCGGCTGAGCCAGGCCGGGCTGACGGTCGGCGGCAGCGCCTACGACCCGGCCACCAAGCCCGCGCCGGCGCCGAAGGCACCGCGGGCGGCGAAGGCCGGGAAGTCCGCCGAGAAGGCCGCCGACGGCGGCACGGACAAGCCGGCGCGCAGCGCGAAGACGGCCAAGGCCGGCAGCTGAGCCCCCTGCCCCCGCGCCCTCGAGGGCGGCGGCCGCGCGAGCGGTCCGCCGCCTTCGCGCTTCAGGGCAGCACGATGTCGGGTTCGCCGCCTGCGCGCTCGCGCCGGCCGGGCGCCATGCGGTCCCAGCCGAAGAAGCGCAGCACCTCGTCGCGCCGCGCCACGGTGTCGGCCTCGCCCAGCGCCATCAGCTCGCGCGTGAACGGCGCCTCGAACAGCAGGTAGCTGGCCAGCGCCGCGCCGCGCGCGTCCGTTCCCTGGCCGCCGACGCCGACACCGCGCAGCAGCGTGCGCACCGGCTTGGGCAGCGCGCCGAGGTGACGCGACGCGATGTCGTCCACGCGCTGCGTCGGCGAGATCACCAGCGTCTCGATCGGCCGCAGCGTGGTGTCGGCCAGCGCCGCGTCCGGCAGCAGCGCCAGCGTGCGGTTGATGCGGCGCAGCCGCTCGACGTCCACCGCGAGCGCGTCCAGGAAGATGCTGGCCAGCGCATGGCCGGCGATCTGCGCCAGGCTCGGATACCCGTCCGGCGCGACGGCGCGCCCGACCGGCTCCTGCATGCGCCCGGCGCCGATGATCAGCAGCCGCTGCGCGCCCAGGTGGATGGCCGGCGACAGCGGCGCGGTCTGGCGCATCGAGCCGTCGCCGAACCAGTGCGGCTGCGCGTCCACCGTCAGCGTCGCGGCCGGAAAGACGAAGGGGATCGCGCTGGAGGCCAGCAGGTGCGCCTGCGTCAGCCGGGTCGGCGCCGCCACGCGCTGCGTGCGCTGCCACGGCTCGACCGGCACGGCGGCGTCGTAGAAGGTGTAGTGCTCGCCGGTCGTGTAGCTGGACGCGCTGACGGCCAGCGCGTGCAGCTGCTGCTGCTGGAACATCATCTGCAGCCGCTCGAGCGGGATCAGGCGCTGCAGCAGTTCGGCCAGCGGCTCGTTGTCCAGCAGCGAACGCGGCCGCGCGCGCCGCCAGCGCGCGATGACCCAGCCCACCGACAGCATGGTCAGCCACTGCGCGCCGCTGCGGATGACGCCCAGCGAATCGGCGCGGTAGACCTGGTCGGCGCTGAAGCCCTGCCACACGCGCGCCAGCACCTCGACCGAGGCCTCGAAGCGGTCGGCCTGGCAGGCCAGCGCGGCGGCGTTGATCGCGCCGGCCGAGGTGCCGCTGATGACGCCGAAGGGGTTGCGCAGGCGCGCCAGCGGGCCCAGGGCCTCGCGGCGCAGGCGCGCGATGGCGCGCAGCACGCCCACCTGGTAGGCGGCGCGGGCGCCGCCGCCGCTGAGGACCAGCGCGGTGAGCGGGGTCTCGAACATGACCCCGCAATGGTGCCGCGGCCGGCGCCGCGGCGGACGGCAGACTATCCCCTACGCGCCGGCGGCGCCCCTGCCGGGCGTCGGCGCGGTGGCGACCGCGTCAGTCGTCGCGGCCGCGGCCGCGGCCCTTGCCGGGGTGACCGCGGCGGTCGTCGCCGCGGTCCCAGCGCCGGTCGTCGTCGCGGTCGCGGTAGCCGCGCTTGCCGCGCGGGTGCACATGCTGGTCGTACCAGTCGTGGCGCACGAAATACACCGGCACGCCGCAGGCGCCATAGTCGCGGCAATGCTTCTTCCAGTTCTTGCGGTGGCCGGGCGGCACCCACATGTAGACCGGCTGCGGCGGCGCCACCGCGACCGGCCGCGCGACGACGACCGGCTGCGCGACGATGACCTGCGGTTGCGGGAAGCGGCCGATGTCGATGCGCCCGTAGACCCCGGGCTGGCTGATCTGCACCGAGACGCCGACGTCGACGGCGGCGGCCGGCGCGGACCACAGGCCCATCGTGGCGGCGGCGGCGGTGGCGGCAGTGGCGGCGGTGATCAGGCTTCGCATCGTGGACTCCAGTCGTCGTGGCGGACGCCGTTCTAACGCCTGTCCGACCGGCTGGGTTGGCCGCGGTTCACGGGCTTTTCATTCGTACACAATCGTTGCAGTCCCACCCTGGGCGATGCTGCGCCAGCGGCCCAGCGCCTCGTCGCAGGGCCAGAAGCGGGCCTCGTCGCCGAGGTCCAGCTCGGCAGTCGCCTCGCGCCGGCGCAGCTTCAGGCGCACCGCCAGGCCCTGCACCAGCTCGCCCTGCTCGGTGTCCACGCGGCGTGCCGGCCACAGCTTGAGCACGTCGGCCACCGGGGGCGCCGCCCCCGCCACGTCCACCGCCAGGTGGCGGCCGAAGCGGGCGCGCGCGCCGGCCAGGTCCCAGAACTGCTGCACCGACAGGCGCAGCCCGCCGCTGAAGCGGTCGTGCTGCACACGCGCCTGCACGACGAGCAGCTGGTCCTCGGCGACGAGCTCGCGGCGCTCCTCGAGCTGCTCGTCGTCGATGCCGACGTCGATGCCCTCGCTGCCGTCGTCCAGCCGGAACAGCAGCCGCCGGCCGCGCTGGCCGTTGACCAGCCGCGCGTCGCTGACGATGCCGGCCAGCAGCTGCGGCTCGCGCGAGTCGCTCAGCTCGGCGATGGGCTTGCGCGCGAAGCGCCGCACCTCGTCGCGGCAGGCGTCGAACAGGTGGCCCGAGAGGTGGAAGCCCAGCGCCGTCTTCTCCTGCGCCAGCCGCTCGCGCAGGTCCCAGGGTTCGGCGGCGACCAGCGCGGGCTCCTGCGTGCTGGACCCGTGGGCGTCGCCGAAGTCGAACAGCCCGCCCTGCAGCGCATTGGCGACCTGGGTCTCGGCCCACTCGAAGGCCAGGCCCACGCTGGCCAGCAGCGCGGCGCGGCCGTCCAGCCCGCGCGGGTGCAGCGCGTCGAAGGCGCCGGCCTTGACCAGCGCCTCGACGACGCGCTTGTTGACGCGCTGGCGGTCCACGCGCAGGCAGAAGTCGAACAGGCTGCGGAAGGGCCCGCCGCCGGTGCCGGCATGCTCGCCGCTGGCCTCGCGCGCGGCGACGATGGCCTCGATGGCGCCGGCCCCGGTGCCCTTCACCGCCGCCAGGCCGTAGCGCACGCTGCGGTCGGACACCGGCTCGAAGCGCGCGACGCCGCGGTTGACGTCCGGTGGCTCGAACGCCATGCCGAACAGACGCGCGTCGGCCAGCAGCACCTTGAGCTTGTCGGTGTCGTCGGCCTCGATGGTCATGTTGGCGGCATAGAACTCCGCCGTACAGTGCACCTTCAGCCAGGCCGTGTGGTAGGCGAGCAGCGAATAGGCCGCGGCATGGCTCTTGTTGAAGCCGTAGCCGGCGAACTTCTCCATCAGGTCGAAGACCTCGTCGGCCTTGTCCTGCGCGATGCCCTTGGCCGCCGCGCCCTCGCGGAAGATCGCGCGCTGCTTGGCCATCTCCTCGGGCTTCTTCTTGCCCATCGCGCGGCGCAGCATGTCGGCGCCGCCCAGGCTGTAGCCGGCCATCAGCTGCGCCGTCTGCATGACCTGCTCCTGGTAGACCATCACGCCGTAGGTCTCGCCCAGCACCTGCTCGAGCAGCGGGTGCGGATACTCGACCCGCTCGCGCCCGTGCTTGCGCGCCACGTAGGTCGGGATCAGGTCCATGGGCCCCGGCCGGTACAGCGCATTCAGCGCGATCAGGTCCTCCAGCCGGCCCGGCCGCGCGTCGCGCAGCATGCCCTGCATGCCGCGCGATTCGAACTGGAAGACCGCCTCGGTCAGGCCGTCGGCAAACAGCTTGTAGACCTTCGCGTCGTCCAGCGGCAGCGTCTCGTACGCGAAGTCGGCCATGCCGGGGCGGCGCGCACGGATGAATTCGCGCGCCAGCTCCAGGATGGTCAGCGTGGCCAGGCCCAGGAAGTCGAACTTGACGAGGCCGATCGCCTCGACGTCGTCCTTGTCGTACTGGCTGACCGCGCTGTCGCTGCCGGGCTGCTGGTACAGCGGGCAGAAGTCGGTGATCTTGCCGGGCGCGATCAGCACGCCGCCGGCATGCATGCCGACGTTGCGCACGATGCCTTCCACGCGCGTGGCCAGGGCCAGCAGTTCGGCCACCTCCTCCTCGGCCGCCTCGCGCTGGTTCAGCTCGGGCGCCTCGCGGCGGGCGTAGATCGTGCTGTCCTTGTCCGGATCGTGGTTCGCCGGCACCTTGGCCAGCGTCACCGTCTTGCCCGGCGGCGCCGGGATCAGCTTGGCGATGCTGTCGACATGCCCGTAGCCCATGCCCAGCACGCGGCCGACGTCGCGCAGCGCGGCCTTCGCGGCCATGGTGCCGAAGGTCGCGATCTGGCTCACCGCGTCGCGGCCGTACTTGGCCTTGACGTAGTCGATGACGCGGTCGCGGTTGGCCTGGCAGAAGTCGATGTCGAAGTCGGGCATCGACACCCGCTCGGGGTTCAGGAAGCGCTCGAACAGCAGGTTGTAGGCCAGCGGGTCGAGGTCGGTGATGAACAGCGCGTAGGCCACCAGCGAACCGGCGCCCGAGCCGCGGCCCGGGCCGACCGGGCAGCCATGCTCCTTGGCCCAGACGATGAAGTCGCTGACGATCAGGAAGTAGCCGGGAAAGCCCATCTGCACGATGGTGTCCAGCTCGAAGGCCAGGCGCTCCTCGTAGCGCGGCCGCTGGCGCTCGCGCTCGGGCCAGGCCGGGAACAGCGCGGCCAGCCGCTTCTCGAGCCCCTCGCGCGAGGCCTGGCGGAAATAGGCCTCCAGCGGCATGCGCGTGCCGTCGGGCTGCAGCGGTGTCGGGAAGTCCGGCAGCTGCGCCTTGCCCAGCACCAGCGTCAGGTTGCAGCGCTCGGCGATGGCCAGGGTGTTGGCCAGCGCGCTCGGGATGTCGGCGAACAGCGCCGCCATCTCGGCCGCCGGCTTGAAATACTGCTCGCGCGTGAAGCGCTTGACGCGCCGCGGGTTGGCCAGCGTCTCGCCATCGGCGATGCACACGCGCGCCTCGTGGGCCTCGAAGTCGTCGGGCTCGAGAAACTGCACCGGGTGCGTCGCGACCACCGGCAGCCGCAGCGCGGCGGCCAGCGTCACTGCGGCGCGCACCTGCGGCTCGTTGCCCGGTGCGCCGGCGCGCTGCAGCTCCAGGTAGAAGCGGCCCGGGAAGGTGGCGGCCAGCCGCGTGGCCAGCGCGCGCGCGCGCTCCTCGTCACCGGCCAGCAGGGCCTGGCCGACGGCGCCCGAATCGGCCCCCGACAGCGCGATCAGGCCGCCGCCGAGTTCGTCCAGCCACTCCCACTTCACCCAGGCCTGGTTGCGCTGCGCGTTGTGCACCCAGGCGCGCGCCAGCAGTTCGCACAGGTTCAGGTAGCCGGCCTTGTCCTGCACCAGCACGGCCAGCCGGCTGGGCTGGCGCTCGCCCGCAGCCGGCTCCATGAGCAGGTCGGCGCCGACCAGCGGCTTGACGCCGGCGGCGCGGCAGGCCTTGTAGAACTTGATCGCGCCGAACAGGTTGTTGAGGTCGGTGATGGCCAGCGCCGGCTGGCCGTCGGCCGCCGCCGCGGCCGCAGCGGCGTCGATGCGCAGCGTGCCGTCGACGACGGAGAATTCGGTGTGGACACGCAGGTGCACGAAGCTCATGCGGGCATTCTAGGCAGCGCCTCCCCGTCGGAACGGGCGCGCGCCGCCTCCTAGAATCCCGCGCGATGACCGCCTGGCTCCTGCGCCTCCTCGGCGCGCTGATCCTGCTCAGCGCCGTCGTGCTGGCGATGTCGCGCGCGCCCGAGCGGCCGGTGGACACGCTGGTCGCGCGCTGGGCGCCGCCGCCCTCGGACTTCATCGAGCTGAGGGGCCAGCTCGTGCACCTGCGCGACGAGGGCCCGCGCGACGATCCGCTGCCCGTGGTGCTGATCCACGGCACCTCGGCCAGCCTGCACACCTGGGAAGGCTGGGTGCGTGCGCTGAAGGGCCAGCGCCGCGTCATCAGCTTCGACCTGCCCGGCTTCGGCCTCACCGGCCCGGCGACCGGCGCCTATGCCGCCGCCGGCTACCACGGCGACACCTACGCGCGCTTCGTGCTGGACCTGCTGGACCACCTGCAGGTGCGGCAGGCGGTGATCGGCGGCAACTCGCTCGGCGGCGAGGTGGCCTGGCGCACCGCGGTGATGGCGCCCGCGCGCGTGCACTCGCTGGTGCTGGTGGACGCCGCCGGCCCGGCCTTCACGCCGGACGCCGTGCCGCTGGGCTGGATCGTCGCGCGCACGCCCGTGCTCGGCCGCGTCACCGAGTGGATCCTGCCGCGCTCGCTGGTCGCGCAGGGCCTGGCCAGCGTCTACGGCGACCCGACCAAGGTCACGCCCGAACTGGTGGACCGCTATTTCGAGCTGACGCTGCGCGAGGGCAACCGGCGCGCGCTGCGCGAGCGGCTGCAGGCGATGACGATCGGCGAGCATGCCGAGCGCATCGCGACGATCCGCCAGCCGACGCTGCTGGTGTGGGGTGGCCGCGACCGCATCTTCGACCTCGGCGTGGCGCGCGCCTTCGAGCAGGCCATTCCCGGCAGCCGTCTCGTCGTCTTCGACGCGCTGGGCCATGTGCCGCAGGAAGAGGACCCGGCCGCCAGCGTGGCCCCGGTGCGCGAGTTCCTGGGCCTGCGCTGAGCCTTCAGGCGCTGGCCAGGAAGACGGCGAAGCGCCCCGCGCCCTCGCGCCAGTGGCGCGGCGCGCGCCAGCCGGCGTCGCGCAGCAGCGCGGCGAAGGCCTCGGGCGTCCACTTGAAGGCATTCTCGGTGTGGATGCGTTCGCCGGCCGCGAACATGCGCTCGCCGCCCGGCCAGCGCACCGTGAGCGCCTGGCGCGCGCGCAGCCACATCTGCACGCGCGAGCCGGCGGCGTCCCAGCTCGCCTCGTGCGCCCACTGGCGCGGGTCGAAGTCGCTGCCGAGCAGCCGGTTGGCGTGGCGCAGCAGGTTCAGGTTGAAGGCCGCGGTGACGCCCAGCGCGTCGTCGTAGGCGGCGTGCAGCGACGGCGCGGCGCGCACGAGGTCGACGCCGATCAGCAGCGCCCCGCCGGCGGCCGCGGCACGCGCCTGCTGCAGCAGCCGCAGCGCATCGGCCGGCTCGAAATTGCCGATGCTCGAGCCCGGGTAGAAGACCAGCGCCGGACCGGCGGGCAGCCCGGCCGGCAGCGCCAGGCGCTGCGAGAAGTCCTGGCCGACGCCCCACATCTCGATCGCCGGGTGGCGCTGCTGCAGCGCGGCCAGGGCCTCGCGCACGAAGTCGACCGCGATGTCGACGGCGACATAACGGGCCGGCTGCAGGCGCGTGAACAGCGCCGCCGCCTTGGCGCAGTCGCCGGCGCCCAGATCCACCAGCGTCGGCCGCGGACCCAGCCGCGCATGCACCGCGGCGGCGATCTCGTCGCCATGGGCGGCCAGCACGGCGGCCTCGTCCCGCGTCAACGTGTACTCGTCGAGCTCGGTGATGGCGACGAAGAGCGCCGAGCCCAGGCGGTCGTAGAAGAACTTCGGGGCCAAGGCCGCCTGCGGCCGGCGCAGCAGGCCGGCGGCCAGCTCGGCACGCGGATCGGATGCGCTCTCGTCGGACACCAGAAAACGAGGCGCGGGCGGTGTGGGTGGCGTGGGCGGTGTGGGCGGTGTGGTCGACACGGGCGGGCTCCACGGCCCCATCCGGCGCGGGGCCCTGGGCTGACCTTACCAGCTTGCCCGCTGCAGCACCGCCGCGCCGCCGGCAGGCCGGGCCCGGGGCCGGCGACGACGCAGCATGTCGCCCGGGGTCGGCAGGCCCGGCCGGGCACCGCGCCGCCGCGGGGCAACGCTGCACGCCGCCGGTCCCTGGCGATGCTCAGGCGCTCAGCGTCGCCGGGTCCAGGTTGGCGCCGCAGACGACGAGCAGCACCCGTTCGTGGCGCGCCGGGCGCACGAGGCCCGCGGCGAGCGCAGCCAGCGGCAGCGCCGCGGCCGGCTCCACCGCGAGCCGGAAGTCGTTCCACAGCCGCCGCTGCGCGGCGAGGATCGCCGCGTCGTCGACGAGCTGCGCGGTGGTCACGAAGCGGCGGCACAGCGGCCAGGCGATGCCGCCGATGCGCCGCGCGCCCAGCGCGTCCGCCGCCAGCCCGCCGACCTCGACATCGACCGGCTCGCCGGCGGCCAGCGCGGCGTGCAGCGTCGGCGAACCCGGCGGCTCCAGTGCGTGCACCTGCGCGCGGCCCGCAACCCAGGCGGCGATGCCGGCGATGAGCCCGCCGCCGCCGACGCTGACCAGCACCTGCTCGGGCAGGCCGGCCTCCCGCTCGACCTCGCGCGCCAGCGTGCCGGCACCGGCCACGACCTCGGGCTGGTCGTAGGCGTGCATCAGCAGTGCCCCCGTGGCCTGCTGGCGCGCCAGGCAGGCCGCCAGCGCATCGGCATAGGCCGCGCCGGTGACGACGAGCTCGGCGCCCAGCGCGGCCAGCGCGGCGCGCTTGGCCGGACTGCTGACCTCGGGCAGGAAGACCTCGCAGCGCACGCCCAGCGCGTGCGCCGCCGTCGCCGCCGCGATGCCGGCATTGCCGCCCGAGGCGATCACCACGCCGGCGGCCGGCAGCTGCCCGTCGCGCTGCGCGCTGCGCAGCCGGTTGAACATGCCGCGCGCCTTGAAACTGCCCGAGCGCTGCAACTGCTCCAGCTTCAGCCAGACCTCGGCGCAGTCCACGCCGAACGCGGCACCGGGCAGCCGCCACAGCGGCGTGCGGCGGAGGTCGCCTGCGGTGCGCGCGGCGGCGGCCTCGATGTCGGCCGCCGTCACGGGCAGCGTGGAATCGTCGGTCTCGGGCATCGCCCGATGCTAGCCGCTACAGTGCGCAGCATGGACCACCCTTCCCCCGACGCCCTGGCCTGGGCGCAGCGCCTGGTGCGCCTGGACACGCGCAGCGACCAGAGCAACCTGGCGCTGATCGAGTGCATCGCCGACCACCTGCGCGGCCTGGGCGTGGACCTGCGCCTGACCTGGGACGACGAGCGCCGCAAGGCCAACCTGTTCGCGACGCTGGGCGCCGGCAAGCCCGGTGGACTGGTGCTGTCGGGCCACACCGACACCGTGCCCTGGGACGGCCAGGACTGGCGGGAGGACCCGCTGTCCGGCGCCGTGCGCGACGGCCGGCTCTACGGGCGCGGCAGCGCCGACATGAAGGCCTTCATCGGCACCGTGGTCGCCAGCACGCGCCACTTCCTGGAGGCCGACCCGCCCTTCGCGCTGCACTATGCCTTCAGCTACGACGAGGAGGTCGGGGGCTTCGGCGTGCGCCACCTGCTGGCCGACCTGCGCGACGCCGGGCTGGCGCCGGCGCTGTGCATCGTCGGCGAGCCGACCGACATGACGCCCGCCGTCGCGCACAAGGGCGTGCACCGCTGGCGCTGCCACGTGCACGGCAAGGCCGCGCATTCGTCGCTGACGCCGATGGCGGTCAACGCCGTGGAGGCCGCCGCGCGCGTGGCCGCCGCGGTGGCCGGCCTGGCCGACGAGCTGCGCGCGAGCGGGCCGCGCCAGGACGGCTTCGACGTGCCCTACACCACCGCCGCGGTCTGCCGCATCGAAGGCGGCATCGCCGACAACATCGTGCCCGAATCGGCACGCCTGCACTACGAATTCCGCGACCTGCCGGGCAGCGACGTCGACGCGCTGCAGCGGCGCATCGTGGCGGCGGCGTCCGCGCTGGAGCCGGCGATGAAGGCGGTGACGCCGCAGGCCGGCTTCCGCTTCGAGAGCACGGCCTCGATGCCGGCCTTCCGCGCCGCCGCCGACGAGCCGGTGCTGCGCCTGGTGCAGCGCCTGCTGGGCAGCGAACGCACGACGCATGTCGCCTTCGGCACCGAGGCCGGCATGTTCCAGCGCCAGGGCATGTCCACCGTGGTCTGCGGCCCGGGCTCGATCAACCAGGCCCACCAGGCCGACGAATATGTCAGCCTGGCGCAGCTGGCGCGCTGCGAGGCGATGCTGCGCGCGCTGGCGAGCGTGACGGTGACGGCCTGACGCCCCGGCGCCCCGGGCCTCAGGGCGCCGCGACCACCATCTGCTGCAGCACCGGCGGCGCCGACAGCACCGGCGTCTGCTGAACGCGCTCGCGCAGGCGCGGGTCGCGGATCATCGATCGCAGCTTCTCGACACCGGCCGCCACGCGCACGCTGACCGCGTCGTGCAGGGCCTCCAGGCGGGCCGGCGCGCCGGCGGACTCGCGTAGCGACTGCAGCAGCGACTGCGTGAACAGGCCGTGCGGCGCATCCGGCGACTCGTAGGAGTCCTGGTCGCCGCGCGCCGCCGACCACACCGCGAGCTGCGTCGACGCGCTGCGCTTGAGCAGCGTGTGCGGGTTGCGGCGGCCGTCGGCGACGCCGGACTCGCAGGTGTCGATGACGAGCAGCCGGCGCCCCGGCACGCGGCGCAGCTGCTCGAGGATCTCGCTGGCGGTCAGTGCGCTGGGCACGCCGCCGGCGGGCACGCTGCCGCGCTCGTCCTGCGCGCGCACGATGCGTTCCGCATCGGCCGCGTCGGTGTCGCGCGTCATGAAGTAGTACTCCGAGGCGTCGGTGGTGCCGTGCGAGGCCAGGAAGACGAGCACCGTGTCCTCGGGCCGCGCGTCCTGCAGCCACCGCAGCCCGGACAACAGTGCCGCCTTGGTCGGCAGCTCGGCGCTGCCGTCGGCGACCACGCGCAGGCGCACGTCGCCGAAGGCGCGCCCGCGCTGCGCCGCCAGCTGCGCGGCCAGCGCGCGCGCATCGTTGGGCGCAAAGGGCAAGGGCCGCAGCCCGGGGATGCGCTCGAAGCGGTGCACGCCGGCGGCCAGCACCCACAGCCGGCCCGGCGTGGCGGCAGCCGCCGCCGGCTCGTGCAGCGGCCGCGTCTCGTCCACGCCCAGCGACTGCGCGGTCTCGGCCTCCACGCGCACGCGCGCGCCGGCCACCGGCCAGGGCAGCTCCAGCGTGCGCTCCACGCGCTGCGCCTGCGCGGCCGTCAGCAGGCGTTCGTCGGCCCGCAGCAGCGGCAGGCCGTCGACATAGACGCCCAGCTCGCGCAGCGGCCGGCCGGTGGACTCGGCCACCACGCGCAGGCGCAGCATGCGGCCGTCGGGCGACGGCTCGGCGGCTTCGATGCGCACGCGCGGCGGCGCCAGGCGCACGAGCCGCGCCGACAGGTCGCCCAGGCCCGCGCCGCCCGCATTGCGCGTGGCCGGCGTGTCGAAGACAGCGGCGAGCAGGTCGGGACGGTACAGCTCGCGCTCGATCTGCTCGGCACGCACGAAGTCCGGCGCGGTCTCGTCGCCGCGGTTGAGCAGCCAGCCGAGATGGCGGTCGCCCTGCGGCGAGCTGCTGTAGTAGCCGTCGCTGCGCCAGACCACCCACTGCGGCTCGCTCGCGTGCAGGAAGGCACCCAGCCGTTCCTGGCCGCTGGCGGCCTCGTACCAGCGCAGCGTGCCGTCGCCGACCGCGGCGACGACCCAGCGCCCGTCGCCGCTGAAGGCGACCTGGCGCGCCGGCGCCGGCAGGTCCTGCTCCCACTGGCGGCGGCCCTGCGCGTCGACGAGCAGCACCGACCACTGCGAACCGAGCGCGAAGGCCCCGCCCTGCGGCGCGCGCGACCACGCATGCAGGCTCTGGAACGGCTTCAGCGCCAGCGCCTGCCCGGCCACGTGAACCGGGTGGCGGTAGCCGAAGTCGCCGAGCACCGCGTCGACCCCGCCGTCGCGGCGCGGCGGCGCACTGTCGCGCAGGTCGTCGGCGGTCGGCTCGCGCACCGCACGGTCGGCCGGCGCGGCCAGGTCCAGGGTGCGCGTCTGGCTGCCGTCGGCGCGCAACGGCAGCACGACGCGGCGGCCGTCGTGCGACACGCGCAGGCGGCTCCACTCGAAGCGAAAGTCGCCGTTGGGCGGCAGCGCCTCGGCGCGCAGTCGCCCGTCGGCGGCGATGCGCGCCAGGCTGGGTGCATCGGTCGAGAAGACCAGCTCGCCGTCCGGCAGCGGCAGCACGTTGGTGAAGCGCTGGCGACCGACCGGCAGCCGCTCGATACCACCACCGCCACCACCGGCGCCGAGATCCACGCGCCACAGCGGCGTCGGCCCGTCGCCGCCATGCACGCCGTGCATGTGCAGGCGGCGGCCGTCCGCGCTCCAGTTCGGGCAGCACAGCGAACGCTGCAGCGGGTCGTCGACGGCCAGCCGCGCCAGCAGCATGCGCCGCGTGGCGTCCATCAGCACGATCTCGGCGCGCTCCTGCTGTCCGAAGGCGAGCCGCGTGCCGTCCGGCGAGAAGCGCACGCCGCCCAGCGGCGCGCCACGGCACTGCTCGGTGCGATCGGCGGGCGGCGGATACTCGGCGCGGAAGACGAGGCGGTGCTGTGCGTCGTACAGGCGCAGGCAGCCGTCGGCCGAGGTGGTGGCGAGCAGGCCGTCGCGCGAGAAGTCGGCGAAGGACACGCGCTCGGCATATTCGGCATCGGCCGCCAGCTCGCGGCCGGAAGGCAGCTCGATCACGCGCAGCCCGCCGCGGCCCAGGCCCACCGCGAGGCGGCGGCCGTCGGCGCTGATCGCCAGCGACTCGACCAGCGCCGGAAAGCCGCGCAGCACCTGCAGCAGCCGGCCGCTGGCGAGGTCGAAGCGGTACAGCTGCGCCTGCCCGCTCCAGGCCAGCCCGGTCCAGCCGCCGGTGATGACCTCGCGACCATCGGGCGTGACGGCCAGCGAGCGCAGCGAACCTTCCTCGCCCGGCTCGCTGGGCACGTGGATCGTGCGCAGCAGCGCCAGGTCGCGCAGCCGCCACACGCGCAGCGTCTTGTCCTGGCCGACGGTGACCAGGCGCTCGAAGTCCGGCGTGGCGCGGATCTGGTTGATGCGCGCGCCGTGCATGTCGTAGGCGACGCGCGGCTGCGGCAGCGGCGAGGGCGTGGCCGCGATGGCCGTGGCTGCCACGCCGAGCACCGCCGCGGCGCCCGCCAGCACGACGGCGAGCGCCGCGGCGGTGCGGCGCATCAGCCCGGCGGCAGGCGACCCGGGTGCGGGACCCACAAGCTCCCGCGGCGGACCAGCGGATCCACGCCCGTGGACCCGCCCGTCCAGACTCAGCGGTCCGGCGGACACAACCGGTTCGACGCCCCGCCCGCGGGCTGCAGGTCACCCGGCGCGCAGACCGATTCGTCGGCGGCCACCGCGAGGCGGAAGCGCTTGCGCAGCACGTTCGGGGCACTGCCGGACGATGCCGAGCCGCGGCCGAGGTCGGCCAGCGCGGCGGGGCGACTGCCGATGACGATCTCGCGCCCTTCCGCGGCGGACGCACCATCGCCTTCGGGCGGAACGTCGCCTGCGGGCCGCAGCGTGCTGGGCGTGCCGCCACCCGCGCCATCGGGGCCGCCAGGCACAACAGGCCCGGGTGGCGGGCCGGCCGGCGGTAGCACCGCGCCGTTGCCGCCGGCGGCCGCCGCGTTGCCACCGGCCAGCGCGCCGAACGCGACTGTCGTGACCGCGCCGTTGCCACTGCCGCCCGTGGCGCTGCCCGGCTGCAGGCCGCCGAAGCCGACGCCGCCGCTGCCCGTGTTGCCACCGCTGCCGGCGGTGCTGCCCGCCGGCAAGGTGCCGAAGCCCAGGTTGCCGGCCGTGCCGCCGCCGGCGCCGCCCACGGTGGTTGTCCCTTGGGGGCCGAAGCCACCCAGGCCCGGGAAGCCCACCACGCCGCTGGCGCTGTTGCCGGTGCCGCCCATGTTGCCGGTGCTGCCGCCAGTCGGGTCGCCACTGCCACCCTGCAGCCCGCCAGTGTTGTTGAAGGCCGCGGTCAGCGTCGAACTGCCGGTCACGGGATAGATCAGGAAGCGCGTCAGCGAGCCGTTCGCGTCGACCGCCACCTGGGCCAGCCGGTTGCGGATCTCGTAACCCACGGTGCCCTGCTGGTTGGCCGCTTCGCGGACCACCGTCGTCACCGTGTCGTCGTTGGGCGTGAAGCCGCCCTGGCGGAAGGTCCAGCGGATCAGGCCGAATGTGTTGATGCCCTCGAGCACGTAGCCCAGAACGCGGTCGTTGGGTCCGCCGGTGTCCGTGGCGGGGTCGAACCCACCGAGCTGTTCCAGCCCGACATTCGCCCGATGATCGAAGGTCGATCCGCTGGCATTGACACCATCGACGGCCCGGATTCCGATCTGCTCGTAGGTGCAGGCGCCGTCGGTCACGCAGCGGGCGTCGTACATGTCCGAGTAGCGCACCGGCCGCGCCCGGCTGCCCCAGACAGTCTGGTCGGGCGTCGTCGCGGCCGGCAACGTCACGTTCGGCGGCAGGTGGTACTGCACCTTCAGCGCGATGCCCGTCCCGGGCACGCCGTCGCTCTCGGTCTGGGCCGCGTCGACCGCGACGCTTGCGGTCGGCATGGCCGCCAGCCGCAGCGGTCCGACGCCGGAGACGGCGCGCGGCGGCCCGCCGCGCGTGCTGCCCTCGTCCCAGCTCAGCACGACGGCCGGAATCGGAAAGTTGTCCGGCGTGCTGGCATAGGCCGCCGGGTCGGCGTTGTCGGCGGTCACCAGCCGCGGGTCCGGGCTGCCGTCGGCCCGCGTGTAGTTCGCGACATGGTTGGCCACGATGATCTTTGCCACCTTGCTGACCTGCCCCGTGGTCGTGTCGGCGAACTCGGCGACCTCGTCGGTGTTGTCGAACAGGTAGGTGTTGCCCCGCTGGATGCCATTGCTGTCGAACCGGAAGCCCGTGCTCATGAGGACGCTGTAGGCGGTCTTGCCCGCCGCGGTGTCGTGGCCGCGCGAGTAGATCGACTGCCCCAGGTACAGGCCATGCATGGGGCCCGTGCCACGCGAGTCGAGCACGACGTTGCCCTTGTTGACCCCGATGGGCCCGTTGACGACCAGGCGCTCCCCCGCGGACAGCACCAGCCCGGCGTAGGCGCCGCCGTCGCGCCGGTAGAGGAAGTCCACGGCGTACGTCGGCATCGGCGTCGGGTCGTCGCGCCCGTCCAGGTTCAGGCCGTTGCTCTCCAGGTCGCGGCCGGCGACCGCCAGCACGCGGCCGACAGTGGGGCGCAGCGCCTGCTGATACTTGTCGTCGAACAGCGCGTAGCCCGTGGTCGCGCCGCCCAGGGGCTCGGCGAAGACGATGTCGGCGGCAGCCTGCACGTCCAGCGTGCCGCTGCCGGTCGAACCGGGCGTATTGGTCGCGACACGGTGCAGGGTGACGCTGCCACTGCTCGATCGGATCTCGATCGCACCTCCCTCCGTGGCCAAGGGACCGACGGCGACGATGTCGCCTGGCGCCTGCAGGGAAAGGGTGCCGCCCGCCTTGGCGCCGCCACCCGCACCGACGGTGATGGACGTCGCCGAACTCAGCGCCAGCGTGCCGGCAGCCTCGACCGCAGCACTGCCCGTCGCCAGGGCGGCCTGCACGTCCAGCGTCACGTTGCCTCCCCCGGCAATGCCCGAGGACGTCAGCGTCGCGCTGGCGGCGTCCACACGCACGTCGCCGCCGCTGAAGACCCCGGCGCTGCCGAAGTCCACCGCCCCGGCGCGGTCGCCCGCGCTGGCGCCCCCCACCGTCAGCCCGCCCGCCCCCAGCGCCGCGCCGCCCAGCGTCACCGCGCCGGGCGTGCGCACGACCAGCCCCGCGGCCTTCGTGCGGCTGGCGTCGATCTCGCCGGCCTCGCCGGCCACCCCGCCCAGCGTGACGGCGCCGGCACTGTAGGCCGTCACGGTGCCCGCGCTGAGCAGCGCCGCGGTGCTCACCGTCGTTCCCTGCAGGGTGATGTCGCCGCGGCTGTCCAGCGTCGCGGCGCTCGTCGTGACGGCACCACCGGTGGAAGCAAGCGCGGTGGTGCCGGCCACGCGCGCGCCGCCGCGAAGCGTGACGCCGTCGCGTCCGGCGACCTGAAGCGAGGCCACGCGCGCATCGCCGGCGCCGCCGATCGCGCCGCCGATGTCGACGGCCCCCTGCGTGCTCTGCAGCGTCACCGCGCCGGCTGCCAGCAGCGTGCCGGTCGCCAGTTCGCCGACCACGTTGATCCCCAGGTTGCCGCCGCCGGCATCGATGCTGCGCGTGGCGCCCTGTGAGAAGGCAGTGCCAGCGGTGGCGGTGAAGGCTCCGGCGGCGACGTTGGCATCCAGCGTGATGCCCCGGACCGCCGTCAAGGTCATGGCACCTGCACTGCCCAGGGCACCAGGCAAGCCCTGCGCCCCGGCCACCGAGATCGCATCGCCGCTCAGGCTCAGCATGGAACCGGTCGACCGCGCGCCACCGCTGCCGACACTCAGGTCGCCGCCGGCGCTCAGCGCCACGGCACCAGCGCCCCGAACCTCGCCCGTGCCGGTCGTCAACGCACCGCTGGCGTCCAGCGTCAGCGCGCCGCCGCCGGCGATGCCCGCCGCGGCCAGCGCGATCGACGCGGCATCGACGCGCACGTCACCTGCACTGAAGACGCTGCCGTCGCCCAGGGCCACCGCAGCGGCGCGATCGCCCGGGTTGCTGCCGCGCACCGTCAGGCCACCGCTGCCCAGCGCTGCGCCGGCCATCGTCACCGCGCCGGGCGTGGCCAACTGCAGGCCGCGCGCCGTGGCCCGCGTGTCGTCGATGGTGCCGGCCTCGCCGGCCACGCCACCCAGCGTCACCGTACCGCCGCTCGTCACGGCCACGTCACCGCCGCTCAGCAGCGCCATCGTCGTGACGGTGCCGCCCTGCAGCGTGATACCCCCGCTGCTGTCCAGCGTCGCGCCCAGGCTGACGGCACCTGCGCCGGAGGTCAGCGTCGTGACGCCGCCAACGAGCGCACCCTTGGCCAGTATCACGCCGTCGCGCCCTTCCACCTGCAGCGAACCGGCGCGCGTGCCGCCGACAGCGGACAGGGCCTCGGCAACGACGACCGTGCCGGCGCTGCTGCCCAGGGTCACCGCACCGCCGCTGAGCAGGTTGCTGGCGACGATGCCGCCTGCGGCCGACATGTCGATGGCGCCGGCGGCGACCGTGCCGTTGGCGGCCTGCACGAAGCGCGCCCCGGCCGTGGCGTCCAGGCTGGCTGCGACGACGTCGCCGTCGAGCCGCAGGTCCTGCAGCGCGCTCAGCGTCACCGCGCCGGCACTGCTCAGGTCACCGGTGATCGTCAGCACGTTGCCGTTGATCGCCAGGAAACCCGCCGTGGTCTCGGCGCCGCCGGCACCGATGGTGGCGCCGCTGCCGCCGTTGATCGTCATGGCTCCGGCGGACTGCAGCTTGCCGTCGCCGCTGACGATGGCACCGCTCGCATCCAGTGTCAGCGCCGCGCCGCCGGACACGCCCGTATCGCCCGCCAGCATGATCGCGGCCGCGCGCACCATGACATCGCCGTCGCTGAAGACGCTGGCCGCGCCAAAGTCCACCGCGCCGGCACGGTCGCCGGCCGTCGCACCGCGCACCGTGAGGCCGCCTGCGCCCAGCGCCGCGCCGGCCAGCGTCACCGCACCGGGTGTGGCCACCGTCAGGCCCTGGGACTTGGCGGTCTGATCGTTCACCGAGCCGGCCGCGCCGGCCACCGCGCCCAGGCTGACCGCACCGGCGCTCGTCACCATCACGGCCGCCGGCGTGACCAGCGCGCCGGTGGCCACGCTGGCGCCGTCGATCGTCACCGCGCCGACGCTGTCGATCGTCGCGCCCGTCGTCGTTACCGCGCCCTGCGCCGCGCTCAGCGTCGTCGTGCCCGCGACCAGCGCCCCGGCGCCCAGCGTGACCCCGTCGCGCCCGCTGGCCTGCAGCGAGCCGATGCGCGCCGTGCGGTCGGCGCCACTGGCCAGTGCGCCGCTGACGTTGACCGCGCCCTGGCTGCTGGACAGGGTCACCGCGCCGGTAGCGATCAGGTTGCTCGCCGACAGCGCCCCCGTGCTCGCGATCGTCACGTCGCCCGCCGCCACCGCGCTGCCCGCGGCCTGCGTGAAGCCGGCGCCTGCGGTGGCGCCGAAGCTCGCGGCGTTGACGTTGCGGTTCAGCGCGATGCCCTGCGCCGCCTGGAGCTGCAGGGCGGCCGCGCTGCGCAGGTCGCCGTCAAGCTGCAGCGCATCGCCGCTGAGCGCCAGCGCCGCGCCGGACTCCGCGCCGCCGCTGCCCAGCGTCGCGATGCCGCCGGCAGCCAATGTCATGGTGCCCGCGGACTGCAGCTTGCCGGCGCCAGTGCTCAGCGCAGCGCCGGCGTCCAGCGTCAGCGCGCCGCCGCTGGCGATGCCCGCTGCGGCGAGCGCGATCGAGGACGCGCGCACCGACACCGCGCCGTCGCTGAAGAGGCTGGCCGCGCCGAAGCCGACCGCGCCGGCGCGGTCGCCGGCCGCCGCACCGTGCACGGTCAGCCCGCCGGCGCCCAACGCCGCGCCGTTCAATGTCACCGCGCCGGGCGTGGCGATCGTCAGACCCTGCGCCTTCGCCGTCTGCGCATTCACCTCGCCGGCGGCGCCGGCCACCGCGCCCAGGCTCACGGCGCCGGCACTCGTCACCGTCACCGTGGCTGGCGTGATCAGCGCGCCGGCATTCACGCTCGCGCCGGTGAGCGCGATGGCGCCGCCGGCATCCAGCGTCGCCGCGCCGGTGTCCACGGCCCCCTGCGCCGACGTCAGCGTCGCCGCACCGACCAGCGCGCCGGCGCCCAGCGTGACGCCGTCGCGGCCCTCGATGGTGAGTACGCCGCCGCGCCCGGCCAGGCCGGAGACGGCGCGCGAGACATTCACGCTGCCGGCCGTACTGCGCAGCGTGAGCGCGCTGCTCGTCAGCAGGTTGCTCGCCGCGAGGTCGCCCGCGGCAGTGACGCCGATGGCGCCGTTGCCGGTGGCCACCGCGCCGTCGGCCGCCTGCGTGAAGCGCCCGCCGGCCGTGGCCGTGAAGGCGCCGTCGGTCAGGATGACCAGCCCGTTCAGCGCGATGTCGCGGCCGGCGGTCAACGTGAGCCCGGCGCCGGGCGTGGCGCCGCTGGTCGCGCGAGCGTCGACCACCGTGCCGGCGGTCAGCGTGAGGTCCTGCGTCGCCTGCAGCGTGACCGAGGTGCCGTTGACGAGCTGGCGGTTGAGCGCCGACGCACGCACCGTGTAGTCGCCCGGCGTATCGGCGCCGGGCAGCGTGGTGCTGCCGCTGCTGCCGTCGATGACCAGGTTCTGCGGATCCAGCAGCAGCCTGCCGGCACGGCCGCCCGCGGCCCCTGCGGCGGCGACCACGTCGCCGTCGAAGCCCAGGCGCTGGCGACCCGACACCTCGACCTGGCCGCCGTCGCCACCGGCGACGCCGCCGCGGGCCGCGATGCGGCCCTCGAAGCGCGTATCGCCGTCGGACCAGACGACCACCGTGCCGCCGTCGCCCTGGCGGCGCGCGCTGGCGTCGAGCCGGGCCCCCTGCGCCACGTCGACCTGCTTCGCATGCGGCAGCTCGCCGCCGCCCTGCCACTCGCCGCCGACCGCGATGCGGCCGCCGCCCAGGTCGCCGCCGGCGTCCAGGTGCGCGGTCGATACCAGGTTCACCCGGCCCGCCGTCGCGTCGATGCGCCCGCCGAAGACACCCGAGACATCCACGCTGCCGGCCAGGTGCAGCTTGGTGCCCCCATCGCCGCGCAGCACGATGCGCCCGGGCTGCTCCTCGAAGCTGGTCGCGCGCACGGTGCCGCCGACGTTGACCAGGCTGTCGACCAGCCGCGACACGGTGGCCGCCGAGAGCTGCACCACGCCGCCGTCGGCGTGGATGCGGCCCTGCTGATCCACGCGCGCGGCCAGCGGCCGGCCCTGCGCGTCGGTCAGCGTGGCCAGCGCCTCGGGGTCGACGACCAGGTTGACGAGGCGGTCGCCGTAGAGGTCCAGCACGAAGGCATCACCGCCGGCCAAGGCCACGGTGCCCAGCCGCGCCTCGATGACGCCCCGGTTGGCCACCGTGCGGCCGACCAGCGCCGCCAGGCCGCCTTCGGCCACCGTGATGCGGCCTTCGTTGACGACCGCCGCACCCGGCCTGCCGGGCTGCGTGAAATTCAGCCGCCCGGCCATGAAGTCGGCGTTACCCACGTTGGCGGTGGAGGCGACGAGCCCGCCGACGTCGACCTGTGCGCTGCGCCCGAAGAGGATGCCGTTGGGGTTGATCAGCAGCACCTGGCCATTGGCCGTGATGCGGCCGAAGATGGCCGAGGGATTCGGACCGACGACGCGGTTGAGCACCACCGCCGCCGCGCTGGGCTGCTGGAAGCGCACCGTCTCGTGCGCGCCGACGCTGAAGCTCTGCCAGTCGATCGCGGCGCGGGCGCTCGTCTGCTGCACGGTGGTCGTCGCGCCCTGGACCTGGATGCTGGCCTGCCCGGCGCTGACCTGGCCGCCCTGCGGGCCGGCGAAAGCCGGCATCGGCGGGACCAGGCCCAGGGCCAGCGCGGCGCCGGCCGGCGCCAGCAACTCGCGCGCGGCACGCGCGACCGGATGCGGCGCGGGGCGCCGGGCAGCGCGCAGCGCTGCGGTGGGGGCGTGGCGGGTGGACTTCATGCGCGGCACTCCGGCAGGAGGATCAGGTGATGGTGCGGTGATCGGGTCCCCGATCAGAGGTCGATGCCCAGCCCGGCGAAGACGCGGGCCTTGCGGTTGCCCTCGCTGGCGACGTCGCGCTTCAGCGGTTTGGCGACCTCGATGTAGCCGCGCGTGCCGGCCGGGCCGCTGAAGCGCAGACCCAGGCCGGTGGCGGCCAGCGTCACGCGCAGGTCGGGGCCGCTGGCCTGCTTGCGGTCGACGCGCCCGGCGTCGTAGTACGCGTACAGCGTGCCGGCGCCGGGCCCGATGCCGAAGCTCCAGCGCAGCTCCAGCTTGGCGGCGGCGCCGTTCTCGCCGATGGCCTCCGACGGGTCGAAGGCACGCACGAAGGTGTCGCCGCCCAGGCCCAGCTGCTCGGCCGTGGGCAGGCGGTCGCCCGAGGCCTGCGCGGTGGCCGCCAGCAGCAGCGAGAAACTGCCGCCCAGCGACTGCAGCCGCGCCAGGTAGACGCTGGTGCGCGCAAACTCGGGGTCGGCGCCGTTGAGCAGCGGGTCGCCGCGCTCGGAGGCGCCCATCCCGCCCAGCCCCTTGACGAACTCGAGGTCGATCAGCGAGATGCCGCCCAGCGCATCGGCATGGTCGGCGGCCAGGCCCACGCGCGCGCTGCGGATGCGGTCACGCGAGGTGAGCCCGCCACCGGACTGGTTGTCGTAGCCGCCGAGCGCGACGCGCAGCGCGACGTTGGTCGCGCGCGAGCGCAGCACCGGGTGGCTGACGCCCAGTGAGAGGTTGTTGCTCTCGGTGTCGACATTGGGCAGCGGCGACTCGGGCTCCGAGCGCGAGGCCGAGGCGCTCCACTGCAGCTTCAGCCCGCTGGCGCCGACCGGTGCCTCGCCGGCATAGGCCAGCAGGTTGAGGCGGTCGTCGCCGGAGCTGATGAGCCGCAGGCCGTGGCGGTCGAAATGGCCGAGCAGGCCGCGCACTTCGGCGCCGGCCTCGATGCGCACGCGCCCCTGCGCCGGCGTCGAGCGGTTGTGCACCGCCAGTGAGCCCCCGGCGCGGTCGCGCGCCACCGCCAGCTCCAGCACCGAGGCGCCGGCGCCGGTGCCGGCACGCAGGCTGGCCTGCGCGGCCACACCCGCCAGTTCGTTGACCAGCAGCAGCGCCCGCTCCAGCGTCGCCAGGCGCAGCGGGCGCTCGGCGAGCACCGGCGCCAGGTGCGGCTGCAGCGCCGCCGACAGCTCGCCGCCGACCAGCACCTGCTCGACATAGCCTTCCAGCACCTGGATCTGCAGCGTGGCCGGCGCGCCGGTGGGCAGGTCCTGCGCCGGCACGATGGCCTGCGACAGCACGTAGCCGGCCTCGCGGTAGCGCGCGCTGATCGCCGCGGCGATCGCGAAGGCGTCCGCCAGGCTGATGCGCTGGCCCAGCCGCGCCTGCCACAGCGGCGCCAGCGCCTCGGTCGCGATGGCGCGGTTGCCGTCCAGCCGCACCGCGCCCAGCGTGAAGGCCACCGCCGCGGCGCCGGCAGGCACCTGCTCGGCGTAGCGCGCCGCGTCCAGGCGGATCGCATCGCGCGGCGCCGGGCGCGGCTCGGGCCGCGTGTCCTGCTCGACGCGACCCGGCGCCGTGCTCGTCTGCGCCGACGCGGCGGCCGCGCACGCGACCACCAGCCCCACCAGGCACCCGCGCGCCCAGCGGCCCTCGAAAGCTCCGCCCATGCACCCTCCCGCGCGGCGAGCCGGCCGCTGCCGGCGACACCACCGCCCTCGTTGTCCCTTCCCACGTCGCGCCGACCACGGCCGCACGTCGACTCGGCCGCCCCAGCGGCGATCCGTGAACCAGTCTAGGGACCACGGCGCCGGCGCGGCATCGTCCAAACGGCTGAGGCGCTGCTGCACGCGACGTGCATCCGGCTGCCGCGTTGCAGCGAAGCGATCCGGGCGCCGCGATCCGCCGCTCAGCCGCGCAGCGCCGGAACTCGCCGGCTCGCCGGCCGCTTTTCGGCGCTTGCCGGCCCCCCCCGATGCCTACAGTCGACGCCAAGCCCGCCGACGTGCCGACCCCGGCCACGCGGCCCACCCACCGTCGCCGCCGCAGGCTCCCGCGGCGGCGCAGCCGAGCAGCCCTGATGACCGACACCCGACCGCGCGCGCTGATCTTCATGACCGGCCGCAACTGCGCCGCCTACGTGACCGCGGCGCTGGAGAGCCTGGCCTGGCAGACGCACGGTGCACTGCACGTGCTCTTCGTCGACGACGGCTCGGACGACGACACCGGCGAAATCGCGCGCCAGGTGCTGGCGCAACACTTCGACGGCCGCCACACGCTGGTGCGCAACGGCGAGCGCTGGGGCAAGGCGCGCAACGCGCACGTGCACCTGCGCGCCGCGCTGCACGAAGGCGACTTCGTCGCCGTGCTCGACGCCGACGACCAGCTGATCCGCGCCACCGCGGTCGCCGAGCTGGCGTCCGAATATGCCGCCGGCTTCGACGTCGTGTGGACGACCTACGAGACCGACACCGGCCTCGTCGGCGGCAACGGCCCGCTGGACCCGCTGCGTGCACCGCGCGGCCAGGGCTGGCGCAGCAGCCACTTCTTCAGCTTCCGTGCCGACCTGCTGAGGGCGGTGACCGAGGACTATTTCCAGGACGAGCGCGGCGACTGGCTGCAGGCCGCCTGCGACCTGGCGATCGCCTACCCGGTGCTGGACCAGACCCGCCGCTGGCGCTACCTGCCGCTGCGCAGCTACCGCTACACGGCGAGCAACCCGGCCTCGCACCACAACCAGGACCCGCAGTCGCGCGGCTTCAACTCGCGCGCGCAGCAGCGCGCCGCCGAGATCGTGCTGGCCAAGCCGGCGCTGCCCTGCCGGCGCTGGCTGCTCGCGGACCATGGGGCCGCCGACCACGCGCTGGCGCTCGCGCTGCAGCGTGCCGCAGCGCTGCCGGCGACGCCCGCCGCCGCGGTCGCGTCAACGCCGGCACCGGCGCCGGCCGCGACCGACGCCTGGACGCAGACCGCCGCGGCGACGCTGGCCGCACGCTGCCCGGCGCTGCTCAACCTGGCGCTCGACGGCCAGGGCGCCGCGCCCGACGCGGCGCTGCTGTGGCGCTGGTGGCAATGGCTGCAGCGGGGCCGCGGCGCATCGGCCAGCGCCCGCGCGCCGCAGGTGCTGGAGATCGGTGCCGGCCCGCTGACCGCGCCGCTGCACGCGCTGGTGCACGGCCTGGGCAGCCGCATCACCAGCGTCTGCGCCGACCGCGACGCCGCGCTGGCGCTGTACGCGCGGCTGCACAGTGCCGGCCTGGATGCCGAGGTGCTGCATGCGCCGCTGGCCGAGGCCGAATTCGACGGCGTGCAGGCCCGTTTTCCCGACCTCGCGACCTTGCCCGACGACGCCGCCGGCTACGACGTGGCCATCGTCGGCAGCGGCTGCTCGCCCGACGGTGCGCGCGCCGCACTGCTGGCCCTGCCGATGCTGGCGCCGCGGCTGTCCGGCGACGGCTTCCGCGTCTGCCTGTGGTCGCCGGACGACCCGGCGCCGCTGCGCGACGCGCAGGCTTCGTGGGAGCGCGCCGCGCCGGAACTCGTCTACAGCGCGCAGGCGCTGGCCGGCGCCGGCCTGGTCGTGCACTCGGCGCACGACGACGCCGCGGACGCGCTGCGATGAGCCCGCGCCGCATCGTCCATCTCGTCGTCGACGACAAGTTCATCGACGCCGCGATCCGCGAGTTCGAGGCCGTCGCGCCGGGCCGGCACGACTACCTGGTCCTCGGCAGCGGCACGTCGTGGCGGCACCTGCGCAGCACGCGGGTGCAGCCGCTTCAGCCGGCGCAGTGGTCCGCTCGCGTGCGGCAGCCGGATGTCGCCGCGGTCGTGCTGCACGGCCTGATGCCGCAGCACTACGCGCTGCTGGCCGAGGTGCCGCCCGGGCCCACCGTGGTCTGGCTGGGCTGGGGCTACGACTACTACGGCCTGCTCGCGGATGCCTTCCCGCAGGGCCTGCTGCTGCCGGCCACGGCGGCGCTGATGCCTTCGCTGCAGCCGCGGTCGCCGCGCCCGGTCGACGGGATGATGCGGGCCAGCGAACTGTCGGTTGCGCGCCCCTACGCCAAGCCGTCGGCGGCACAGCGCGCTGCACTGCGGCGCGTGGACATCTTCAGCCCCGTGCTGGACGACGAAGTGGCGCTGGTGCGCCGCCACCAGCCCTGGTTCACGGCGCGCCACCTGCCCTGGAACTACCTCACGCTGGAGGACGACCTGGAGGTCGGCCCACCGAACGCGACGCCGCCGGGGCCGAACCTGCTGGTCGGCAACAGCGCCACCGCGACCAACAACCACCTCGAGGCCTTCGAGCAGGTGCGCCGGTGCGTGGACCTCGCCGGCCGCCAGGTCGTGGTGCCGCTGAGCTACGGCGACCCGGCCTATGCGCGCGAGATCGTGAAGGCCGGCCGCCGCCTGTTCGGCGACGCCTTCGTGCCGCTGCTGGAGTTCCTGCCGCGCGAGCGCTACATCGAACTGCTGGACTCCTGCGGCATCGTCGTGATGAACCACCTGCGCCAGCAGGCGCTGGGCAACGTGGTCATCGCCGGGCTGCGCGGCGCCCGGCTGTTCCTGAACCCGGCCAACCCGATGACACGCTGGCTGCACCGCCAGGGCGTGCCGGTGGACGACATCGGCAACCTGACCGTCGAACCCCTGGCACCGGCGCAGCGCCGCCGCCAGCGCGAGGCCATCGTCGCCTTCACCTGCCGCGCACACCGGCGCGCGCATACGGCGGCGCTGGTCGCCACGCTGCTCGATTCCGGTCCTGGGCAGGCGAAGGCGGCCTGAAGCGCGGGGTCCGCGCCGTCGCGCGGCACGCCACGGACCGGACGACGGCGCGCAACGCGGCGCGCCGCCTTCAGCCCGGCGCCGGGCCCGGCGTGGCGACGCGCGGCGACGACCGGCGCAGCTCGGTCTCGAGCTCGAGCAGCCGGCGCGAGCGTTCCCTGAGCCGCCGCGCCGGCGCGCCGAAATACATGCCCCAGGGCGCGAGGTCCTTGTTGACCAGCGACAGCGCGCCGACCGAGCAGCCCTCGCCCAGCGTCAGCCCGGGCAGGATCACGCTGCCCGAGCCGACGATGACGTGCCGCTGCAGGTGCACCGTGCCGGCGCTGACGCCCAGGTAGCGGGCGGGCACCGTCGGGTTGGTCAGGTGCTCACCGGAGTAGTCGTCGCTACGGCTGTAGATGCGAACACCCTGCGACAGGCCGCTGAAGTCCTCCAGCACCACGCCCGCACCGGCCGCGATGTAGCAGTGCGCGCCGATGTGGATGTAGGAGCCCAGGGTCAGCGAACCCGCGCCTTCGGCGACGATGACCGTGCCGCCGTCGATGCGCACGTGATCGCCGAATGCGATGTTGTGCAGGCCGATCAGCGTCGCATTGCGCGCCACGCGCACGTCGCGGCCGACGGCACGGAAGCCCAGCGCCACCAGCTCGTGCTCGTCGCAGTAGCCGGGATCGAAGGGGTTCAAGGGCTGGGCGGTCATCGTGGCGCTCCCGTTGCGCGCGACGCGCGGCAGGCTCACGCCGCCAGCGACAGCGCCGTGGCGCCGGCCGGGACGGCCACACGCGGCCGCGCGCCGGCCGCCTGGGCACGCACGGCCTGCGCGACGCGGCGCACGTCGTCGTCGTCCATGGCCGGAAAGATGGGCAGGCACAGCACCTGCGATGCCACGCGGCGGGCCACCGGCAGGCGGTCCGGCGCCGCCGAGGGCAGGCCGCGGTACATCGGGAAGTCCGAGATCAGCGGGTAGAAATAGCGCCGCGCCAGGATGTCCTGCGCCCGCAGCGCGCGGTAGACCTCGT
This sequence comes from Rubrivivax sp., assembly GCA_019635315.1. Taxonomy (GTDB): domain Bacteria; phylum Pseudomonadota; class Gammaproteobacteria; order Burkholderiales; family Burkholderiaceae_C; genus Rubrivivax. The sequence continues at coordinate 82,285 of JAHBZT010000006.1, read as the reverse complement.
CGCGCGACGTGCCGAAGCCCTCGTCGACCAGCACCGCGAAATACGAGTGGTTGGGCGTGGCGTCCGCCGGCCGCGGCAGCAGGCGCAGCCCGGGCAGGTCGGCCAGCAGCGTGCGGTACAGCGCGTCGATCTCGCCGCGGCGGCGGATCGCCGCATCGACACGGCCCAGCTGCAGCAGCCCCAGCGCGGCGTTGAACTCGCTCATCTTGCCGTTGATCCCGGTGGCCACCACGGTGGTCTCGTCGACGAAGCCGAAATTCTTCAGGTGGTCGATGCGCTGCTTGGTGCGCGCGTCGGGGCTGATGATCGCGCCGCCCTCGAAGGTATTGAAGACCTTGGTGGCGTGGAAGCTCAGCACCGACAGGTCGCCGTGGTTCAGCACGCTGCGCGGCACGCCCTGCTCCAGGCGCTGCACGCCGAAGGCATGCGCCGCGTCGTAGATGACCTTCAGGTCGTAGTTGTCGGCGATGCGGCGGATGCCGTCCACGTCGCAGGGCGTGCCGTAGCAGTGGATGGGCATGATCGCCGTCGTCTGCGGCGTGATCGCCGCCTCGACCTGCGCCGGGTCCAGGTTCAGCGTCTGCGGGTCGATGTCCACGAAGACCGGCCGGATGCCGTTCCACATCAGCGAGTGGGCGGTGGCGACGAAGGAGTACGGCGTCGTGATGACCTCGCCGCCGACGCGCAAGGCCTGCAGCGCCGTCACCAGCGCCAGTGTCGCGTTGGCGAACAGGCTGACCTGCGGCACGCCCAGGTGCGCGCACAGCGCGCGCTCCAGCCGCTGGTGGAAGGGCCCGCCGTTGGAGAGCACGCGGCTGTCCCAGATCTCCTGCAGGTAGGGCAGGAAGTCCTCCAGCGGCGGCAGGTCCGGCCGGGTGACGGTCAGCGCGCGGGGCTTGGTCATGGGCAGTCCGATCGGTCGACGCGGGCAGTCACGACCCGCGCGGGGTAGGTCGGGCCGGAAGGCCCGTGGCGACGATGATCCGCGGCGCCCTTCCCTGCCGCTCGGTGGAAATGGGCGGCGGCAGCCGCTCAGTTCGCGCCGATCGGCGCCCGGTGCCTGCTGCGCAGCGCGGCGGCCGCGGCCCCGCGGCCTGTGCCTTCGTAGACCAGCGCCAGGTTGTGCGCCGCCAGCCAGCTGCCGCGCCCGGCCACCGCGCCGGCCAGCGCCGGCTGCTCGCCGATCGCCAGGCAGCGGGTCCAGGCCTGCTCGATCATCGGCAGCAGTTCGCCGGCGCGCGCGGGCTCCTCCGCCGCCCAGTCCAGCAGCAGGTCGCCGAGCGCGAAGAAGAAGTCCGGCGACGCGCCGCAGCGCTGCAGCTCGCCGGCCGCGACGTCCAACCCCTGCGCATGGCGGCGCAGCCGCTTGAGCGCGAACAGCCGCCGCGCCACGAGGTCGGTCCACCAGGCTGGGCGCGGCCCGCCGGCCGGCAGCAGCGCGGCGCACCGCGCGAAGGCGGCCTCGGCCTCGGCGTGATCGTCGTAGACCGCCGCGTCCTTGCCGCTCTGGAACCACAGGTAGGCGTCGTCCGGCGCCGCCTCCAGCGCCTGCGCGAGCAGGCGGCGGTTGCGGCCGCGCTTGGCCTGCAGGCGTTCCGGCAGGTAGCCGTCGTGGCCGACCTGCAGTGCCAGCGGCCGCACCGGCAGGCGGTGCTGGGGCTGCTCGTGCACGCGGCCGGCATAGCGCACGGGACCGGGCAGCACGCGCGTCAGCCGCAGGTGGGCACTGCGCGGCCGCCCATCGTCGAAGTGGTCGACGAGGGCTATGCTGCCCGCGAACGCGGGCGCCGTGCGGCGCAGCTGTTGCAGCAGCGGCCCGCCGGCGACCAGCCACTCGTCGGCGTCCAGCACCAGGTGCCAGTCGGCGCCGGCGAGGTCCAGCGCCGCGTTGCGCGCGGCGGCGAAGTCGTCGCACCACGCGAAGTGGCCGACGCGCGCGCCCTGCGCCGCGGCGACGGCCACCGTCTCGTCCTGCGAGCCGGTGTCCAGCACGACCATCTCGTCGACCCAGGGCGCGACGCTGGCCAGCAGCCGACCGATGCGCGGAGCCTCGTCGCGCGCGATGACGACCAGCGCGACGCGCCAGCGGGTGTCGTTCATGCGGCGGCCGGCAGGTGCTCGGGCGGCAGGCCGGCCAGCGCGCGCGCCCACATGCGCTCGTACAGGGCCTCGAGCTGCGGCGCGATCGTCGCGCCGCTGAACAGCGGCGACGTGCGCCGCGCCGCCTCGAGCTTCGCCCGCAGGGCCAGGCGGCGCGACGCATCGCGGGCCAGATCCAGCGCCAGCGCCTCGTAGGCCGCGACATCGTCGCAGACCAGCTCGGGCGCCCCCACCGCATGCAGCAGGCTGCCGGCCACGCGCGAGGCGAAGGTGCGGCCGCTGAAGGTCACCAGCGGCACGCCGGCCCACAGCATGTCGCTGGCGGTGGTGTGCCCGTTGCAGGGCCAGGTGTCCAGGAACAGGTCGGCGCAGGCGACGCGGTCCAGGTGCGCGGCCTGATCCACGGTGGCGGCGAAGACCAGCCGGCGCGGATCGATGCCGCGCCGGGCGGCCTCCGCGCGCAGCGTCTCGGGCGCCTGCGGCGTCCACGCCAGCAGCCACAGCACGGCCTGCGGCAACTGACGCAGCAACCGGCACCAGACATCGAACACGGCCGGCGAGATCTTGTACGGCTGGTTGAAGCCGCACAGCACCAGCGCACCTTCGGGCAGGCCCTGGCTGGCGCGCGATGGCGCCACCGGCAGCGGCCGCGTGCCGTCGTTGCACTGGTAGCAGCCGGGCAGCTGGGCGATCTTCTCGCTGTAGTGCGCGGCGTGGGCCAGCGGCGTGACCTGCGGGTCGCCGACGATGTAGTCGATGAAGTCGGCGCCGCTGGTGCCCGGGAAGCCCAGGTAGGCCACCTGCACCGGCGCCGGCCGGCAGGCGAAGACGGCGGGCCGTGCGTCCAGCGTGTAGCCCTTCAGGTCGACCAGGATGTCGATGCCGTCGGCGCGGATGCGCTCGGCCAGCGCGCGCGAGCCGAGGCCTTGCACGTCGACGAAGTGGTCGCCGGCGGCGGCGAGGCGTCGGCGCGTCGCGCTGCCGTCGTCACGGCCCAGGCTGTACAGGAAGCTCTCGAAGCGGCCGCGGTCGTGGCGCTCGAACAGCTCGGCCATCAGGTAGGCCGTGGCATGGCGCTGGAAGTCGGCCGAGACATAGCCGATGCGCAACCGCTCGCGCGCCACCGGGCGCCGCGGCTGCAGCGGCATGGCCAGGCCCTGCACGTGCCGCGCGCACGCGCGCGCGGCGCGCAGCTGCTCCATCGGGTCGTCGAGCAGCGTGACATGGGCGAAGGGGTTGGTCTCGACCGCGGCGTCGTCGGGCAGCTGCGCGATCGACGAGCGCAGCGCCTGCACCTGGGTGTCGCCGCCGCGCCAGTCGCAGACCTCGCGCTCGTAGAAGGCCAGCAGGTCGTGCACCGCGACCTGGCGCGGACCCAGGCCGAGCAGCAGCGCGGTGCGCAGGCACTCGGCGGCCTCGCGCTTCATGGCCAGCGCGTTGAAGGCCTGGCCCAGCTTGAAGTGCAGGTTCGCGTCGGCCGGCCGCGCGGCCAAGGCCTGCAGGTAGCTAGCGATCGCGGCACGCGGCTCGCCGGCCTGCACCTGCGCCGCGGCCAGCATCGTGCGCAGCTCGGGGCTCATCAGCGCGGCGGGCGCGGCCTGCAGCACCTCGGCCAGCGTCTCGTGGCGGTTCAGGCGCAGCAGCGCATTGGCCTGCAGCGCCAGCGCCAGCGCATTGCCCGGCTCGGCGCGGCGTGCAGCGACGGCGGCGGCAAGCGCGTCCTCGGCCTGGCCAGCCTTCAGGTGGGCGTCGGACAGGTTCAGGAAATACAGCACGTCGCGCGGCTGCAGCTTCGTGGCCTGGTCGAAGCGGCGCGCGGCGTCGCGCCAGCGCCCCTGGCGGGCATAGGCCTGGCCTTGGATCCAGGCCTGCTGGGCGCGGTGGGCGGCGGCGGAGGTGGCTTGCGGCATGGGCGGGAGCAGGACGTGCACACAGGGCACGGGTCCGGCCGAGCGTAGTGCGCGACCCCGGCGAGGAAGTCACGAACAGGCCGGTCGGTCGCGGCCATTTCGCCGAGCACGAGCCCGCTTGCCGTGCTTGGCCTTGAACGAATGCGCTCAAGTTGCTGAAAACCGTGTCCGATAAGCAACCCATCGGCCGGGGCGACCGTCCCGTCCGAGGTCCGGAAACAGCCGGCCGCCGGCGCCATGGGGGGCGACACACCCCCCGGACGCACCGATGCGGATGACTGGCCGGGCGCAGCCCGCCGCGAGGCGGGCACGGCAAAGCCGGCGTCTGCCGGGAGTCTCAGCATCAGAAAGGAACGCCCATCATGGCCATGACGATCAATACCAACGTGGTGTCACTGAACGCCCAACGCAACCTGAGCGGCAGCCAGAACTCGCTGGCCGTCTCCATGCAGCGCCTGTCCAGCGGCCTGCGTGTCAACTCGGCGCGCGACGACGCCGCCGGCCTCGCGATCGCCGAGCGCATGAACGCCCAGGTGCGTGGCGGCGCGGTCGCGATCCGCAACGCGAACGACGCGATCTCGCTGGCCCAGACGGCCGAAGGCGCGATCGGCAAGGTCGGCGACATGCTGCAGCGCATGCGCGAACTCGCGGTGCAGGCGGCCAACGCGACCAACGGCACCGACGACCGCGCCAACCTGGACGCCGAATACCAGCAGCTCGGCGCGGAGATCACGCGCACGCTGGGCAACACCCGCTTCAACGGGCTGAACATCCTGGGCGCCAACGCCGGCACGCAGGTCTTCCAGGTCGGCGCCAACAACACCGACACCGTCGACGTGGTGACCACCGACCTGGCCGGCGCCTCGACGATCGGCAGCGTGACCGGCGGCGACATCACGTCCGCCGCGAATGCCAGCTCGGCGATGGCCAACATCGACGCCGCGCTGACGACGATCAACACCGAGCGCGCGCTGTACGGTGCCGTGCAGAACCGCTTCGACGCCATCATCAGCACCCTGAAGGTGGCCAACGAGAACGAGGCCGCCGCCCGCGGCCGCATCATGGACGCCGACTTCGCGGCCGAGACGGCCAACCTCTCGCGCTCCCAGATCATGCAGCAGGCCGGCGCGGCGATGGTCGCCCAGGCCAACCAGCTGCCGCAGATGGTGCTCAGCCTGATCCGCTGAACACGACCGGCATCGCGACGACGCCACGGCGTCGCCGCCGCGAACGGGGCCTTCGGGCCCCGTTCGCCTTTTGGCGCGCGCAACGCGTGCCGGGCCCGTGCCGCCGCCGCCCGGCACGGATCTGGGCCCGCTTCGCCCGCCTTATCGGCCCATCGCGCGGCGCGCGGCGGCCGAAGAATGGATACCGCAGGCCGAACGATCGAGTGGCATCGAGTCGATCCTGCCGGTGCCGATCCCCGAGGGTCGGAGCTACTCACTCATTCCGCTCGGAGACCTTCACGTGGCCCAGACGATCAACACCAACATCGCGTCGCTGAACGCGCAGCGCAACCTGTCGATGTCGCAGAACAGCCTGATGACGTCGATGCAGCGGCTGTCCAGCGGCCTGCGCGTCAACTCGGCGAAGGACGATGCCGCGGGCCTCGCCATCGCCGAGCGCATGAACACCCAGGTGCGCGGCAGCAACGTCGCGATCCGCAACGCCAACGACGGCATCTCGCTGTCGCAGACCGCCGAAGGCGCGATCGGCAAGATCGGCGACATGCTGCAGCGCATGCGCGAGCTGGCGGTGCAGGCGGCCAACGCGACCAACGGCACCGACGACCGCGCCAACCTCGATGCCGAGTACCAGCAGCTGGCCGAGGAGATCACGCGCACGCTGGACAACACCCGCTTCAACGGGCTGAACATCCTGGCCGGCGCGGCCGGCACGCAGGTCTTCCAGGTCGGCGCCGACAACACCGACACGATCACCGTCGTGACCACCGACCTGTCCGGCGCGACCTCCATCGGCAGCGTGACCGGCGGCGGCATCACGACCCCGGCGAACGCCAGCGCCGCGATGGCCGACATCGACGCCGCGCTGACCACCATCAACACCGAGCGCGCGATGTACGGCGCGATCCAGAACCGCTTCGAGGCCATCATCTCGACGCTGCAGGTCACGGCCGAGAACCAGGCCGCGGCGCGCGGGCGCATCATGGACGCCGACTTCGCCGCCGAGACCGCCAACCTCTCGCGCGCGCAGATCCTGCAGCAGGCCGGCACCGCGATGGTCGCGCAGGCCAACCAGCTGCCGCAGCAGGTGCTGTCGCTGCTGCAGCGCTGAGGCGGGACACGACGCGGCGCCCCGGCGCGCCGACCGTTCGAAGGGCCCGCCGATGCGGGCCCTTCTGCATGGCGGCACCGCCGCCCCCGCTCAAGAACGGGCGTGCGCGGCCGACAACATCGCCATGACCCGGCCTGGGTCGGTCGTCGCTGCGGCGGCCGGCCCGGCAGCATCCCAAGGAGCCCCCCGACATGGCCATCTCGTCCGCCGGCATCGGCAGCGGCCTCGACGTCAACGCCATCGTCAGCCAGCTCGTCGCCATCGAGCGGCGGCCGATCACGCTGCTGAAGACCGAGGTCGGCCAGCTGCAGACCCAGCTCTCGGCCTTCGGCCGCCTGCAGGGGGCCCTCGCGACGCTGCGCGACGCGGCCTCGGCGCTGGCCAAGCCGGCCACCTGGACCGCGATGGCCGCGACCTCGGCCAACCCGGCCGGGCTCAGCGTCACGGCTACTGGCAGCGCGCAGCCCGGGCGCTACGAGGTCGCGGTCAGCCAGCTCGCGCAGAGCCAGACGGTGGCCACGCGCGCCTTCGCCGACGCCTCGGCCGTGATCGGCTCGGGCACGCTGCGCATCGAGCTCGGCGACTTCGACGCGGTACCGCCCGTGCCCAAGGCCGGGGCCACCGCGATCGACATCACGATCGCGCCCGGCGCCGACAGCCTGTCCGCGATCCGCGACGCGATCAATGCCGCCGGTGCCGGCGTGCGCGCCAGCATCAGCAGCGACGCCAGCGGCGCACGGCTGGTGCTGCGCTCGGCCGAGACGGGGCTGGAGAACGGCTTTCGCGTCGAGGTGCTGGCCGACGACGACGGCAACACCGGCGACACCGCCGGCCTGTCCGCGCTGGCCTGGGACCCGCGCATCGCGACCGACCCGCTGACCGGCGCGACGCGCCCGCAAGCGGCCGCCAACGCGCAGTTCACGGTCGACGGGCTGCCGCTGGCCTCGACCACCAACACGCTGGCCGGCGCCATCGAGGGCGTCAGCCTGACCCTGCGCCAGGCCGGCACGACCGAGGTCGTCGTCGAGCCCGACAACGAGGCGCTGAAGAAGTCGCTGGACGGCTTCGTCAGCGCCTACAACGCCGCCGTCGGCATGCTGCGCGAGCAGACGCGCTACGACCCGACGACGAAGCAGGCCGGCGCGCTGCAGGGCGACCGCGGCGCGATCCAGCTGCTCGGCCAGCTGCGCCGCATGTTCACCGACAGCTCGGGTGCGAGCAGCGTCTTCACGCGCCTGGCCGATGCCGGCCTGAACCTGAATACCGACGGCACCATCGTCGTCGACACCGCCAAGCGCGACGCCGCGCTCGCCAACCGCGAGGAGCTGCAGAAGCTGTTCGCCAACGCCGACGCCGCGGTGCCGGCCAACAACGGCTTCGCGAAGCGCTTCCAGCAGTGGCTGGACGGCGCGCTCGGCAGCGACGGCGCGATCGACGCGCGCCAGCAGGGCCTGAAGGACCGCGTGCGCGCCAAGGAGGAGCAGCAGGAACGCCTGGAGGACCGCGTGCTGCGCACCGAGGCGCGGCTGCTGCGCCAGTACAGCGCGCTGGACAACCAGATGGGCCAGCTCAATGCCCTGTCCAGCTACGTGACGCAGCAGATGGCGATGCTCAACGCGTCCTCGGTCGTCAAGCGCTGAACCCGGCGGGCGCCGGCGCGCCCGTTACGCGGGCGGCGGCTCAAGAACGGGGCGGCGGGCTCCGATAAACAAGGCACCCGCCCCACTCCGAACCCCACCGATGTTCGCAGCCCCGCAGCCCTTCGCCACCCGCCGTGGACCCGCCTTCGGCGCCCTGGCCTACCAGACCACGGCGGTCGAGATCCAGGTCGCCGGGGCCGACCCGCACCGCCTGGTCGCGCTGCTGTTCCAGGGTTTCGAGCAGTCGCTGGCCGAGGCGCTGGGCGCCATCGCGCAGCGCGACACCGAACGCAAGTGCCGCGCCATCACGCGCGCGCTGCGCATCGTCGACGAAGGCCTGCGCGGCGCGCTGGACCTGAAGGCCGGCGGCACGCTGGCCCGCGACCTCAACGACCTGTACGGCTATGTCGTACAGCGACTGTCGCAGGCCAATGCCCGCAACGACCCGGCGCTGCTGGCCGAGTGCAAGCGCCTGATCCAGCCGCTGCACGAGGCCTGGCTCGCCATCGGGCCGTCGCCCGCCGCGGCCGGTCCGCGCCCCTGACGGCCGAGTGCCGCGCTGCCACAGGCCCGCCATGGACCCGCAATTGCTCAACTACTACGAAGCGATCGAGCGCGCCAGCGCCGACATGCTGGCCGCCGCGCGCGCCGGCAACTGGGACGAGGTCGTCAAGCTCGAGGGCGCCTGCGTGCTGCTGATCAGCCAGCTCAAGCATGCCGCGCAGCAGCCGCCGGGCGAGGCCGGCGCGGCCGCCGATGCCGCCGACCCGCGTGCCCTCGAGGCGGCCAAGATCAAGTCGCGCATCATGCAGCGCATCCTGGTCAACGACGCCGAGATCCGCCATCTCGCCGAGCCCTGGCTGCAGGAGCTGGACGACACGCTGGCGGGCCGGCGCAAGACCCTGCACTGAGCGGCCACGCACCGGGCGCAGGCCATGTTCGAGGACACCCGACCGGCGGAGCTGAACGCCAGCGGCGAGGCCGACGCCTGGGCCGCGTTCCGCGTCGGCCACGCGCCGGAGCGGCTCGCGCTGCTGCGCCAGCTGCGCGACGGCGCGGTGCCGGTGCTGCTGGGGGGCCCCGACGGCGCGACGCTCACGACCTCGCTGTGGACGGTGGACGACCAGGCGCAGCGCCTGGGCTTCCTGGTCGACCCGGGCTCGGTGGCGCTGCAGGCGCTGATCGACGCCGACGAGGCCGTCGCGGTGGCCTACCTGGACAGCGTCAAGCTGCAGTTCGAGCTCGCCGGCCTGGTGCTGGTGCGCGGCGTGCAGGCCAGCACGCTGCAATGCGCGCTGCCGCAGGACATCTACCGTTTCCAGCGCCGCGGCGCCTACCGCGTGCGGCCGGGCGGGCGCCAGGTGCCGGTGGCGCGGCTGCGCCACCCGGGAATCCCGGAGATGGCGCTGGCGCTGCGCGTCATCGACATCAGCGTCGGCGGCTGCGCGCTGTGGCTGCCGGCGGACGTGCCGCCGCTGCAGGCCGGCACGCGCATCGGCGAACTGGTCGTCGAGCTCGACCAGGAGACGCGCTTCGCCGCCGCCGCGACGCTGCAGCATGTCACCGGCATGGGCGACGCCGAGCGCGGCGTGCGCATCGGCTGCGAGTGGCAGCCGCTGGCCGGCCCCGCGGCGCGCACGCTGCAGCGCTGGATCGACCAGGCGCAGAAGCGGCGGCGCCTGCTCTCGCTGGGCTGACCCCGGGGACACGCGATGGCCAGCGCGCAGCACGGCTTCACGCTCACCGAGCTGGCGATCGTGTGCGCCATCGTCGGCATCCTGGCCACGATCGCGCTGCCGTCCTGGCGGGCGCGTGAACTGCAGGCCGGCCGGCTCGACGCCGTCGCTGCGCTGACGCGGCTGCAGACGGCGCAGGAGCGCCATCGCGCCGACCACGGCCTGTACGCCCCGCAGCTCGCGGCGCTGCGCATCGCGCCGACCAGCGCGCAGGGCCGCTATGCGCTGGCGCTGGAACTCACCGGCCCCGACGCGTACCGCGCCAGCGCGAGCGCACGCGCGGACGGCCCGCAGGCCGCCGACCGCGACTGCAGCGTGCTCACCGTCGAGGTGCGCTCGGGCTTCGCGCAGGCCGGGCCGTCGGCGCGCTGCTGGAACCGCTGAAGGCAGCCGGGATCCCCATGCCACGACGCGCCCTCGGCCTCACGCTGATCGAGCTGTGCATGACGCTGGCCGTGCTTGCGGTGCTGGGCGCGCTGGCCCTGCCCTCGTTCGCGACGCGGCTGGACCGCCAGCGCCTCTACACCGCCGCCGAGACGCTGGCCGCCGACCTGGCGGACGCACGCTTCGAGGCCGCGCGCCGCGGCCAGGCCCTGCACCTGGTGCCGCAGGGCAGCGCCGATGCCTGGTGCTGGGCGGTCGCGACCGCGCCGGGCTGCGCCTGCGGCCAGCCGCAGGCCTGTGCGCTGAAGACCGTCAGTGCAACCGAACACCCGGGCGTGCGGCTGCTCGAGGCGCGGTCCGTCGCGCTGGCTGCCGAGGGCCTGCCCGTCGAGGTCGGCGTCGCCGCGCTGCTGGAGAGCCGCCGCGGCGAGCGCCTGCAGGTCGCCATCTCGCCGGCCGGCCGCACGCGCATCTGCGCGCCCGGCGGTGCGCGCGACGCGTCGGCGAGGTATCCGCGATGCTGAGCCGCTGGCGCGAATGCGTGCAGCGCGGCCTGCGCTCGCGGCCGGCTGCGGCCCTGGCCTGGCTGGTCGTGGTGAGCGCGGCGATCGGCCTGCCGGTGGCGGCGATCGACCACCTGGCCGATCGCCACCTGGTGGCCGACGCCGAGCGCAGCGCCGTCGGCTGGGCCCGCCACATCGCCACCAACGTGCCCGACCTCGACCTCGTCTTCATGGGCGAGCAGGCGTCGACCCAGGCCCAGGACCGGCTCGCCGCGATGCGCGGCATGGCCGGCCTGTTCCGCTTCAAGCTCTTCGACACCACCGGCCGCCTGCTGCTGGTCTCGGACTCGCTGGCGACGCCGGCACCGCAGGGCGACGACGAGGGCGCCGTCAACGCCATCGCGCGGGCCGTCGCGCGCGGCGGCCAGGCCGATGTCGCGCTCAAGCGCGGCGACGGCGTGCAGCGGCCGGCCGTCTACAGCGAAGCCTATGTCCCGGTGCTGCACGGTGGCCGGCCGGCCGGCGTGGTCGAGGTCTACATCGACCAGAGCGAGCTGGCCGCCACCACGGCGGCGTCGTTCCAGCGCGCCGCGCTGGCTGCCGGCAGCGCGCTGGCGCTGTTCTTCGCCTGCGCAGCGGCGCTGTGGCAGCGCCACAGCGGCCACGTGCGGCATGCCGAGGAGCGCGTGCGCTTCCTGGCCCGCCACGACGTGCTGACCGGTGCGCTGAATGCCGCCTCGCTGCGCGAGGGCTTGGCGCAAGCCTGCGCCGCGGCGGCCGGCGCCGAGCGCGCAACGGACACGCCCGCCGCCCCGACCGGCCTGGCCGTGCTGTGCATCGACCTCGACCGCTTCAGCGAGGTCAACGACGCGCACGGCCGCGCCGCCGGCGACGAGCTGCTGCGCCAGGTCGCGCACCGGCTGCGCGACGTGCTGCGCGGGGCCGACCTGCTGGGCCGCGTGGCCGGCGACCGCTTCGCGGTGCTGCAGCGCGAGGTGGCCGACAGCACCGCCGTGAAGGCGCTAGCGCAGCGCATCGTCGACAGCCTGGCGCAGCCGCACCGCCTGCCCGGGCTGGCCGGCGAGATCACCGCCACCGCGTCGGTCGGTGCCGCGATCCACGGCGTCGACGGTGACGAGGCCGATGCGCTGCTGCACGCGGCCGAGCTGGCGCTGCAGCGCGCCAAGGCCGGCGGCAGCGCACGCTGGAGCTTCTACGACGCGGCACTCGACCGACTGCTGCAGGAACGCCGCGTGCTGGCCCACGACCTGCGCGACGCGCTGGCACGCGATGCGCTGAAGCTGCACTTCCAGCCCGTCTTCGCGGCCGGCGACGGCCAGCGGCTGATCGGCTACGAGGCGCTCGCGCGCTGGCCGCACCCGGTGCGCGGCTTCGTGCCGCCGTCGGAATTCATCCCGGTGGCCGAGGAGACCGGCCAGATCGAGGCGCTGGGCAGCTGGGTGCTGCGCAGCGCCTGCCGCGAAGCGGCCTCGTGGCCGCAGCCGCTGGCGGTGGCCGTCAACCTGTCGCCGGCGCAGTTCCGCCAGCCGGGCGCCATCGTCGCCGAGGTGCGCGCGGCACTCGCCGCCAGCGGCCTGGCGCCGGCGCGGCTGGAGCTGGAGATCACCGAGTCGCTGCTGATGAGCCACACCGAACAGGTGCTGGCCACGCTGCGCGAGCTGCAGGCGCTGGGCGTGCGCATCGCGATGGACGACTTCGGCACCGGCTATTCCAGCCTGGCCTACCTGTGGCGCTTCCCGTTCGACAAGCTGAAGATCGATCGCGCCTTCACACAGGGCCTGGGCGCCGACGGCAAGGTGGACGTCATCGTGCGCTCGATCGTCACGCTGGCGCACTCGCTGGCGATCCGCGTCAACGCCGAGGGCGTGGAGACCGCCGAGCAGCGCGAGGCGCTGCTGCGCCACGGCTGCGACGAGCTGCAGGGCTTCCTGCTCGGCCGGCCGCAGCCGGTGGAACGGCTGGCGCACCGCGAGGGCGCTCCGCCGCAGCCGGCCCCGGGCAGCGTGGCGGCGTCGGCGGCCGCTGTCGCCGCCGCAGCCGACTGAGCTTGCCCGACTGAGCCTGCCCCGCTGAGCTTGCCCGGCGGAGCGGACCCGGCCGAGCCGGCCGCCTGACTAGCGGCGTGGCCCGCCGCGTGCGATGCCGCCGCGGTCGTCGGGCCGGCCGCCCTGGCCGCCGCGCCCGGCACCGCCACCGCCACCCGGTCCGCGACCGCCGGCCGCCGCGGCCGGCCTGCCCCCGCCGCCACCGCCGCCGGAGCGGCCACCGCCCGGGCGAGCGCCACCACCGGCGTTGCGCCGCGTGCCGCCGACGCCGATCGTCATGCGGCCGAGCACGATGGGTTCGGCCTTCTCGCCGGCCGGCGGCTCGAAGCCGGGCACCACCTCGCGCGGGATGCTGCGCTTGATCAGGCGCTCGATGTCGCGCAGGAAGATGTCCTCGTCGACGCAGGCCAGCGAGATGGCCTCGCCCTGCGCGCCGGCGCGGCCGGTGCGGCCGATGCGGTGCACGTAGTCCTCGGGCACGTTGGGCAGCTCGAAGTTGACGACATGCGGCAGCTGGTCGATGTCGATGCCGCGCGCCGCGATGTCGGTGGCCACCAGCACGCGCAGCTCGCCGCTCTTGAAGTCGGCCAGCGCCTTGGTGCGCGCGCCCTGGCTCTTGTTGCCGTGGATGGCCATCGCGCTGATGCCGTTGTCGTTGAGGTACTCGGTGAGCCGGTTGGCGCCGTGCTTCATGCGCGTGAAGACCAGCACCTGGTGCCAGTCGCCCTGGCGGATCAGGTGCGCGAGCAGTTCCTTCTTGCGCTCGCGGCCGACCGGGTGCACCTTCTGCGCGATGGTGTCGGCGGTGGCGTTGCGGCGCGCGACCTCGATCAGCGCCGGCTGGTTGAGCAGCCGGTCGGCCAGGGCCTTGATGTCGTCGCTGAAGGTGGCGCTGAACAGCAGGCTTTGCTTCTTGGCGGGCAGCACCGCGAGCACCTTCTTGATGTCGTGGATGAAGCCCATGTCGAGCATGCGGTCGGCCTCGTCGAGCACGAAGATCTCCACGTGCCGCAGGTCCAGCGTGCCCTGCTGGTGGTGGTCCAGCAGGCGGCCCGGCGTGGCGACCAGGATGTCGACGCCGCGCCGAAGGCGGTCGATCTGCGGCTGCATGCCGACGCCGCCGAACATGACCATGCTGGTCAGCGGCAGGTACTTGCCGTAGGTGCGCACGCTCTCCTCGACCTGCGCGGCGAGCTCGCGCGTGGGCGTCAGGATCAGCGCGCGGATGGCCAGGCGGCCACGCGAGTCGCGCACCGGCTTGCCGGCGGCCAGCCGGTGCAGCAGCGGCAGCGTGAAGCCGGCGGTCTTGCCGGTGCCGGTCTGCGCGCCGGCGAGCAGGTCGCCGCCCTTGAGCACGGCGGGAATGGCCTGCGCCTGGATGGGGGTGGGGATGTCGTAGCCCTGGTCGCGCACGGCGCGCAGGAGCGGCTCGGCCAGGCCGAGATCGGTGAAATGCATGTGGTGTCGGGGCCCGGTTGCCGGGCCAGGCTCGCAGCCTGCTGTCGCCCGTGGCGGGCGCACCAGTCGGTAGGCGCGAAGGCTTGGGAGGAACGTCGGAAACGACCGCGCCGCGATGACTGGAAGCCGCGGCGCTGGCCGGGATTCTAACCGTTTATGCGGTGTGCATCGGCTGGTGGTCGTTCAGCCGCAGCCAGCCGCGCGCGATGCGGTACACGGCCCAGCAGCCGAGCACGAACAGCCCCACCGCCCAGGTCGCGAAGCCGACCACGATCACGGTCAGCGGCAGCGACACGATGCCCACCAGCACGACCCACGCGAGCGCGTACCAGAAGGTGCGGATCTGCCAGCGGAAATGGCTCTCGAGCCAGGTGCCGCGCACGTCCGAGCGCTTCACGTAGTTGATGATGACCGCGATGATCGACGGCCAGCCGAGCAGGAACGAGCCGACCACGCTGGCCGCGCCGAAGGCGCCGATGGCCAGGCCGATCGCGTGCAGCGCATAGACGAGGTGCGTCAGCCGCACCAGCGAGGACGGGGCCTCGACGGTCATGGTTCCATCCGGGTTCATGGCGACAAAGCGTAACCGATGCCGCCGCCCGAGGCCAGCGAAGGCCTCAGGCAGGCGGAATCGCCACCAGGGCGGCTCGCGCATGGCCGGCGCGGGTTGACAGCCTGCGGCGGTGCGCCCAATATGGACTTCGGCCAGGGCAGTTGCGGCCGCCGCCTTGCCTTCTCGTCCAGGATGCCCGCCCCGACCGTCGCCGGCGACCACCTCGAGGCCCTCGCGCTGCAGGGCTCGCCCGGCGCGGTCGTCGTGCTCGACGCCGACTCGCGCGTCCGGCTGTGGAATGCCGGCGCCGAACGTGTCTTCGGACACGCGGCACAGCAGGCCGTCGGCCACACGCTGGACTCGCTGGTTCACCCCGCGGGGCTCGAGACCAGCCACGAGACGATGGGCGACCTCGACCGCGCGCGCGCCGGCGTCACGGTGCACCGCGAGCGCATGTGCCGGCGCCTGGACGGCGTGCTGCTGCACGTGCACCAGTCGATGCGTGCGCGCCGCGACGCCGACGGGCGGGCCACGCACTTCGTCGCGATGCTGTCCGACGTCACCGCGACCCACGTGCAGCGCGACAGCGAGATGGTGCATGCGCGCTACCACGGGCTGCTGGAATCGGCGCCGGACGCCATCGTCATCGTCAACGACAGCGGCCGCATCGTGCTGTTCAACGCGCGGGCGCGCGAACTCTTCGGCCACGAGCCGCAGGACGTGATCGGCGAGTCGATCGAGGTGCTGCTGCCGGCCCGGCTGCGCGACGTGCACCTGAAGCACCGCAACGGCTACCTCGGCGCGCCGCGCATGCGGCCCATGGGCGCCGGGCTGGAGCTGCGCGGCGTGCGCCGCAACGGCGAGGAGTTCCCGGTCGAGATCAGCCTCAGCCCGATCGGCGGCGAGGGCTCGCGCCTGGTCATGAGCGCGATTCGCGACACCAGCGAGCGCAAGCGCTTCGAACAGGCCCTGCAGGAGAAGAACGTCGAGCTCGAGCGCGCGATACGGGCCAAGGACCATTTCCTGGCGACGATGAGCCACGAGTTGCGCACGCCGCTGAACGCGATCATCGGCTTCACCGGGCTGATGCTGATGAAGCTGCCGGGGCCGCTGACGCCGGCGCAGGAGCGCCAGCTGACGCTGGTGCAGTCCAGCGGCCAGCACCTGCTGTCGCTGATCAATGACCTGCTGGACCTGGCGAAGATCGAGTCCGGCCGGGTCGAGCTGGCGCTGGAACCGGTGCGCTGCGCGGCCGTGCTCGAGGAAGTCGCCGCCACGCTGCGCCCGGCAGCCACGCTGAAGGGCCTGGCCGTCGAGGTCGACGCCCCGGACGCCACCTGGGCCGCGCTGGCGGACCGCCGCGCGCTGCAGCAGATCGTGCTGAACCTGGCCTCCAACGCGGTCAAGTTCACGTCGGCCGGCAGCGTGCGGCTGGAGCTGCGCCTGCTGCCGGCCGCGGGCAGCCGCCGTCTCGAGATCGCGGTCGTCGACACCGGCATCGGCATCAGCGAGGCGGACCAGGCCCGTCTGTTCGAGGCCTTCACGCAGGTCGGCAACCGGCTCGAGAGGCCGGCCGAGGGCACCGGGCTGGGCCTGCACCTGTCGCGCAAGCTGGCCGAACTGATGCACGGCACGATCACCGTGCAGAGCCACCCGGGCGTGGGCAGCCGCTTCGCGCTGCAGCTGGCCGCCGCCGACGGCTGACCGCGCGCCGGGGGCAAGCTCATGGCATCGCGCATCCTGGTCATCGAGGACAACCCGGTCAACCTCGAGCTGATGTGCTGCCTGCTGCAGGCCTGGCAGCACGAGGTGCTGGTCGCGCGCAACGGCGAGGAGGGCTTGGCGATGGCACGCTCGCAGCGGCCCGACCTCGTCATCTGCGACATCCAGATGCCGGTGCTCGACGGCTACGCGGTGGCGCGGCGCCTGCGCGCCGACCCCGCGCTGCACGACCTGCCGCTGGTCGCGGTGACGGCCTACGCGATGGTCGGCGACGACGAGAAGGCGCTGCTCGCCGGCTTCGACGTGCATGTCTCCAAGCCGATCGACCCGGCGGGCTTCATGGCGGCCATCGAGCCGCTGCTGCCGGGCGGCGCGGGGTCGCCGTCGCCCAAGCAGGCGGTGATCGAGGAGGCGCCGACGACGATCCCGCCCGAGCTGCAGGCGCCGCGCCGGCCCTGCGTGGTGCTGACCGTCGACGACGGGCTGCGCAACATCGAGTACAAGCGCGACCTGCTCACTGCCGCCGGCTACGAGCTGCTCGCGGCCGGCGGCGTGACCGAGGCACTGGACCTGCTGGCCCGGCAGCCGGTGGACCTGGTGCTGTCCGACGTCGTGATGGCCGAGGGCGGCGGCCACGAGTTGCTGCGCCGCCTGCGCGCCGACCCGGCCCATGCGCGGCTGCCCTTCGTCTTCCTGACCTCGTCGCGGCGCGACGGCCGCTCACGCGCCACCGGCCTGGCGCTGGGCGCCGACGACTACCTGGTGCGCCCGCTGGCGGCGCTGGAGCTGCTGGCCCACCTGCGCCGGGTCGTCGAGCGCGGCCACGCGGCCGAGGGCCCGGCCGGCCCGGACGGCTGAGCCGGGCTCCCGCCGGCGCGCCGCGCCGAGGCGGGATAATGCGCGGTTCGTCCCGGCGGCCTGCCGGGCACCACCCGCGAAGGACCATGTGACCATGGCGCAGTACGTCTTGTCGAAACAACTGTCCGCCTGCGGCGGCCTCCCCTCGCCTCGCTCGCGGAGGGCCATGTAATGGCCCAGTATGTCTTCACCATGAACCGCGTCGGCAAGATCGTGCCGCCGAAGCGGCAGATCCTGAAGGACATCAGCCTGTCCTTCTTCCCCGGCGCCAAGATCGGCGTGCTCGGCGTCAACGGCAGCGGCAAGAGCACGCTGCTGAAGATCATGGCCGGCCTGGACAAGGAGATCGAGGGCGAGGCCGTGCCGATGCCGGGCCTGAAGATCGGCTACCTGCCGCAGGAACCCGAGCTGGACCCGGAGCAGACCGTGCGCGAGGCCGTCGAGCAGGGCATCGGCGGCGTGCTGGCGGCCAAGAAGCGGCTGGACGAGGTGTATGCCGAATATGCCGAGCCCGACGCCGACTTCGACAAGCTGGCCGCCGAGCAGGCCGAGCTGGAGGCCATCATCGCCGCCGCCGGCAGCGAGAACACCGACCTGCAGCTGGAGCTGGCCGCCGACGCGCTGCGCCTGCCGCCCTGGGACGCCAAGATCGGCCTGCTCTCCGGCGGCGAGAAGCGCCGCGTCGCGCTGTGCCGGCTGCTGCTGAGCAAGCCCGACATGCTGCTGCTGGACGAGCCGACCAACCACCTGGACGCCGAGAGCGTGGAGTGGCTGGAGCACTTCCTGCAGCGCTTCCCCGGCACCGTGGTGGCAATCACCCACGACCGCTACTTCCTGGACAACGCCGCCGAGTGGATCCTGGAGCTGGACCGCGGCCAGGGCATCCCCTGGAAGGGCAACTACTCCGAGTGGCTGGACCAGAAGGAACGCCGGCTGGAGGTCGAGCAGAAGAAGGAGGACGCGCGCATCAAGGCGATGAAGGAGGAGCTCAAGTGGGTGCGCTCCAACGCCAAGGCGCGCCAGACCAAGAGCAAGGCCCGCCTGGCGCGCTTCGAGGAACTGTCCGACGTCGAATACCAGCGCCGCAACGAGACCAACGAGATCTTCATCCCGGTGGCCGAGCGCCTGGGCAACGAGGTCATCGAGTTCAGGAACGTCAGCAAGAGCTTCGGCGACCGGCTGCTGATCGACAACCTCAGCTTCAAGGTGCCGGCGGGCGCCATCGTCGGCATCATCGGCCCCAACGGCGCTGGCAAGTCGACGCTGTTCCGCATGATCCAGGGCGTCGAGAAGCCGGACAGCGGCGAAGTCGTCATCGGCCAGACCGCCAAGCTGGCCTTCGTCGACCAGAGCCGCGCCAGCCTGGCCAACGACAAGACGGTGTGGGAGGACGTCTCCGGCGGCCTGGACAACATCGTCGTCGGCCAGTTCGTGATGCCCAGCCGCGCCTACCTGGGCCGCTTCAACTTCAAGGGCAACGACCAGCAGAAGCTGGTCGGCAACCTCTCCGGCGGCGAACGCGGCCGCCTGCACCTGGCCAAGACGCTGGCCCAGGGCGGCAACGTGCTGATGCTGGACGAGCCGTCCAACGACCTCGACGTCGAGACGCTGCGGGCGCTGGAGGAGGCGCTGCTCGAGTTCGCCGGCAGCGCGATGGTCATCAGCCACGACCGCTGGTTCCTGGACCGCATCTGCACCCACATCCTGGCCGCCGAGGGCGACAGCCAGTGGGTCTTCTTCCCGGGCAACTACCAGGAGTACGAGGCCGACAAGGTCAAGCGCCTGGGCGAGGAAGGCGCGCGCCCGAAGCGCATGCGCTTCAAGCCCATCCACTGAGCGGACGCGGCGGGCCGGTGGCGGTCTCGCCGCCGCCCGAATGAGGGGGTGCCTGCGGTTGACCCTGGGGGGATGGGTCCGGAGAATGAACCGGTCCCTAACCACCAAAGATCACCGGAGGATCCCTCATGGGCAGCTCGCCGCCGCATCCCGTCCGCGCCGCACTGGCCGGTCTCTGTGCCCTGGGCCTGGCCGGCGCCGCGTCGGCCGACACGACGACCTACCTGAATATCGACAACATCACGGTCGCCGTCGGCGCCGGCACCTCGCCGGGCAGCTTCAACAACACCTTCGCCAATGGCGCGACCATCTTGAAGGTCATCGACGCGCCGTCGGCCGACGCCGAGGAGTTCCACACCCAGGCCACGCACATCTGGTTCACGGCCGACAGCGTGGGCGGCGGGCTGGAACTGCAGTTCGACTTCTTCCAGCGCTACGACATCCAGACGCTGCACTTCTGGAACTACACCGGCGAGGCCTACGACGTCGACAACGTCGACTTCACCTTCTTCGACGGCGACGGCGTGCAGATCGGCAGCCTGTCGATCCAGCCCGCGCTGGGCAGCAGCCCGGGCATCCGCGCCCAGGACATCGACCTGCCGGCGCCGCTGGGCGTGCGCTACGTCACCGCCTTCCTGAGCGGCACCAACCGCGAGGTCGACTTCCAGAACATCGGCTTCACGGCCATCGTCTCCGCGCCGCCGATCCCCGAACCGGGCACCCTGGCGCTGATGGCGCTGGGCGTGGGCGTGCTGGCCGGCCGCGTGCGCCGCCGCACCGGCCGCTGAGCACGCCCCGGGGGCCTGCGCCGCCAAGGCGGTGCAAGCCCCCGCCGTGCGAAGTGGCGCGCGCGGCGGTCGCCGCGGGCAGCGGGAACGGTTCAGAATCGGGCTCGTGCTCCCGGCCATGACCGCACCGCCCCGACACCATGCCCTCGCGCTGCTGATCGCCGCGTTCGCGGCCGGCTGTGCCGGCTTGCCCGCGAAGGGGCCGGACGCCGGCGCGGCCGCGCAGGCCGGCGCGGCGGCCACGCCGCCGGCGGCCGCCGCATCGGGGGCTTCATCGGGCGCCCCATCGGCCACCACAACGGCCACCACAACGGCCGCCACACCGGCCGCGCGTGCGCCGGTCACCGCGCCAGCCCCCGGGTCGCCGCCCGGCGCCGCGCCCGGCCAGCCGCCGGGCCCGCCCCCGTTCGCCGCCGTGATCCGCAATGCGCGCCGCATCGACGGCCCGCTGACGATGTGGCAGCGCGAGGACAAGGTCTGGATCGAGCTCACGCCGGCGCAGCTGAACCAGCCCTTCCTGCTCTCGCCCAAGATCAAGAGCGGCATTGGCGAGGCCTGGGTGCTGGGCGGCCTGATGGCCTTCCCGGTCAATGGCGCCGGCGGCCCGCAGGTCGTCGAGTTCGTGCGCGTGCACAACCAGGTCCGGCTGCAGGCGCGCAACATGGAGGTGCTGGCCGCCGCCGGCACGCCCGAGGCGCGCGCGGTCGCCGACTCGTATTCGCACAGCCTGCTCGCCGCGGCGCCGCTGGCCAGCCAGCCGCACCCGGACCGCAAGAGCGTGCTGGTGGAGGCCAACGCGCTGTTCCTCGGCGACATGCTGGGCATCGGCATGATGCTGCAGCGCTCGCTGCGCCAGGGCTACGGGCTGGATCGCGCCAACTCGGTGATCACCGCGGCGCGCGGCAGCGAGCAGGCGACCATCCTCGAGACGCAGCATCACTTCTACACGCCCAGTGTCGGCATCGCGCCGCCGAACCTGCCGCCCGGCCTGCCCGGTCCGGCGGTGCCGCGTTTCGTGCCGGACGCGCGCAGCCTGCTCGTCGGCCTGCACTTCTCGCTGGCGCCGCTGCCCGACCGGCCGATGGCGCCGCGCCGCGCCGACCCGCGCGTGGGCACCTTCACGACCACGGTGCTGGACTTCAGCAACGACCTCGGCCTGAACCCGCGCCAGCGCTTCGTCAACCGCTGGCGGCTCGAGAAGAAGGACCCGGCGGCCGCGATGTCCGAGCCGGTCAAGCCGATCACCTTCTGGATCGACCGCAACGTGCCGCTGCAGTACCGCGAGACGGTGCGCGCCGGCATCCTGGAGTGGAACAAGGCCTTCGAGAAGATCGGCTTCGTCGGCGCCATCCGCGTCGAGCAGCAGCCCGACGACGCGACCTGGGACACGCTGGACTTCGGCGTCGCGTCGGTGCGCTGGATGATGAATGCCGAGCCGGCCTTCGGCGCCATCGGCCCCAGCCACGTCGACCCGCGCAGCGGCGAGATCCTGGACGCCGACATCGCCTTCGAGGGCATGTCCGCGCGCGCCGTGCGCGGCGTGCGCGCGCAGGTGCTGGGACCGCGCGGCGCGGCGGCGGCGGCCGACGGCGCCGCCCCCGCAACGGGTCCGGCGCCGGTCGACCCCGCCATGTTCTTCGCGACGCCCTTCCTGCCGCCCGGGGCGCCGCACGACACCTCCGGCCACGACCACAGCCGCTGCCTGCACGGCGCGCTGGCCGCCGAGCAGCTGGGCTACGCGCTGGACGTGCTGGCCGCGCGCGACGAACTGCCGCCGGACAGCCCGATCGCGCAGCAGTTCGTGCTCGACTACATCAAGGAATCGATCATGCACGAGGTCGGGCACGCGCTCGGCCTGCGGCACAACTTCCGCGCCTCGCGCGCCTACGGCGAGGCGCAGCTCGCCGACCCCGAGTTCACACGCGCGCACGGCGTCAGCGGCTCGGTGATGGAGTACAACGCGGTCAACCTGGCCGCGCCCGGCGAGCGCGCCGGCATGCCCTTCCAGACCGTGCTCGGCCCCTACGACTACTGGGCCGTCGAATATGCCTACAAGCCGCTGCCGCCGGGCACCGACGCGGTGGCCGAGCGCGAGGCGCTGCAGCGCATCGCAGCGCGCAACAGCGAGCCGCAGCTGGCCTACGGCACCGACGAGGACATCTTCGCCGGCCTGGACCCCGAGATCATCCAGCTCGACCTCGGCGACGACCCGGTCGCCTTCGCGACCAAGCGGCTGGCGATCGCGCGCGACCTGTTCCGCCGCCAGGAGACGCGCGAGCTGCCGCCAGACCGCGACTATGCGGTGCTGCGGCGCTCGCTGGGCTACGCGATCGCCGACGCCACGCGCGCCGTGGGCGTGCTGGCGCGCCAGATCGGCGGCATGCGCACGCTGCGCGACTTCCCCGGCAGCGGCCGCGACCCGCTGGAGCCGGTCGATGCCCGGGTCCAGCGCGTGGCGCTGGACCTGATCGCCGGCGCCGTGCTGTCGCCGGACGGCCTGAGCCTGTCGCCGGCCTTGCAGCGCCGGCTGGCGCCGGACTACCTGGACCGCGCCGACAGCTTCGGCCAGGCCACCGACTTCGCGCTGCCGCAGCGCCTGCTGGACCTGCAGCGCGCGGTGCTCGCCTACCTGATGAGCGACGCGATCGCCGCGCGCATCGTCGACAGCGCCAGCAAGCTCGACGACCCGGCCCAGGCGCTGCAGCTCGCCGAGGTGCATGCACGCCTGGGCGCCGAGGTCTGGGGCGACCTCGAACGCGTGCGCAGCGTGCCGCCGATGCGCCGCGAGCTGCAGCGCGAGCATGTCAACCGCATCGCGCTGGCGCTGCTGCGGCCTTCGCCGGCGGCGCGTGTCGACGCGCGTTCGCTGATGCACGGCCAGGGCCGCGCGCTGCTGGCGCGGCTGGACAAGGCGCTGCAGCGTGCGGGCCACGACGCCGGCACGCGCGCCCATCTGGCCGACGCGGCCGACACGCTGCGGCGCGCGATCGCCGCGCCGCTGCTGCGCCTGGGGCTCTGAACGGCCGCCAGAGGGCCGCGACAGCCGGTCCGGGTTTCGCCGTCCGGCCCCCGATTACCGTGCTTCGTCGTGCTGGCGCTTGGGCCTCGTGCCGCAGCCGGGCTATCGTGACCGCATGACGAAGGACGAACGGACCGCCAGCGACAGCGCGCGCCCCCCCGCCGGCGAGGCGCCGACCGGCCAGGGACCGCCGGTGCTGGCGTCGCTGAATGCCGGCAGCCTGGGCGTGGCAATCGGCTTCGCCGTCGCCGCGGCGGTGATGTTCACGCCCTTCTTCGCGCCGCCCTTCCTGGTGCTGCTGGGCCGCAGCCTGTTCCTGGCCATGGTGCTGCTGCTGGCCTTCGTCGGCGTGCAGCGCCTGCCCGAGCGCTTCCTGCCCTTCGGCATGCCGCGCTGGCTGGCCACCGTGCTGGCGGTCGGCATCGCGGCGCCGCTGGGCACCTTCGTCGTATACCTGCTGTCGGTGGGCGGCAGCGTCAGCGCCTTCGTCGGCAACCCGGCCCGCATGACCGGCTTCTTCATCATCGCCGGCACCGCGCTGGTGCTGGGGCTGGTGATCACGCTGACGGCGCAGCTGCGCGAGCGCGAGGCACGCGCGCGCAGCCAGGCGCTGGAGTTCGAGCTCGAACGCAGCCGGCTCGAGAAGCAGGCCGTGGACGCCCGGCTGGCGCTGCTGCAGGCCCAGGTCGAGCCGCACTTCCTGTTCAACACGCTGGCCAACGTGCAGGCGCTGGTCGAGAGCAACTCGCCGCGCGCGGCACCGGTGCTGGCGAGCCTGATCGCCTACCTGCGCGCCGCGATGCCGCGCCTGCACGAGGGCGAACCGGTGCTCGCCACCGAGCTGGCGCTGGTGCGCGCGTACCTGGAACTGATGCAGATGCGCATGCCCGACCGGCTGCGCTTCGAGATCGCGGTCGACCCGGCGCTGGAGCGCCTGCGCTTCCCGCCGATGGCGCTGCTGACGCTGGTCGAGAATGCGGTGCGCCACGGCATCGACCCGGCGGAGGACGGCGGGCGCATCGAGGTCGGCGGCGTGCGCGAGGCCGGCGCCGACCGGCTGTGGGTGGCCGACAGCGGCGTCGGCATGGCGGCGACGGCCGAGCCCGGCACCGGCCTGGCCAACCTGCGCGCGCGGCTGGCCGGCTTCTACGGCCCTGGCGCCGAGCTGCGGCTGGCCGAACAATCGGCCTCGCCGCCGCACGGCCTGCGCGCCGAGATCGTGCTGCCGCGCTGACCCCGTCCGCCACGCCGATGCCGACCCCGCGATGCCGAAGCCTGCCCCGCCCCGCGCCCTGATCGCCGACGACGAACCGCTGCTGCGCGAGCGCCTGGCCGGCCACCTGGCGCGGCTGTGGCCGGAGCTGCAGGTCGTGGCGCAGGCGCGCAACGGGCGCGAGGCGCTGGCGCTGTTCGACGAATTCACGCCCGAGGTCGTCTTCCTGGACGTGCACATGCCCGGCATCAACGGCGTCGAGGCGGCACGCGGCATCGGCGCGCGGGCCGCCATCGTCTTCGTCACCGCCTTCGAGCAGTATGCGGTGCAGGCCTTCGAGCAGGGCGCGGTGGACTACCTGGTCAAGCCCTTCGACGAGCCGCGGCTGGCGGCCACCGTGCAGCGGCTGCGCGAGCGCATGGCCGCCGTGCCGGCGCCCGCGTCGCCGGACCTCGCACCGCTGCTGGACCGGCTGGCCGAGCGGCTGGCCGGCCAGCTCGGTGCCGCGGCGGGCGCGGCGCAGGGCCCGCGCCACCTGCAGTGGATACGCGCCTCGGTCGGCGCCAGCGTGCGCCTGATCCCGGTCGACGAGGTCGTCTTCCTGCGCTCGGACGAGAAATACACGCTGGTCGTGTGGGCCGGCGGCGAGGCGCTGATCCGCAAGACGATCCGCGAGCTGGCCGACGAACTGGACCCGGCGCGCTTCGTGCAGATCCACCGCTCGGTGATCGTCGCCCTGCCCTTCGTCGCGCAGGTCGTGCGCGGCGCCAACGAGACGGCCGACGTGCACCTGCGCGGCCGGCCCGAGGTGCTGCCGGTCAGCCGCAGCTTCGTGCACCAGTTCCGGCAGATGTGAAGGCGCCGCCGGCGTCGCCGCCGCGACGCCGGACCAGCGGGTGCGCTGCGTATGATCGATCGCCTGGACCGGCGATCACGCCCGCGACGGAGGAACCCGACGATGCATGCCTGGCTCTGCGAGACCCTGGATGGCGCCGACGCGCTGCAGTGGCGCGAACTGCCCACGCCCGAGCCCCAGGCCGGCGAGGTGCGCATCGCCGTGCGCGCCGCCAGCCTGAATTTCCCCGACCTGCTGATCGTGCACGGCAAGTACCAGTTCAAGCCGCCGCTGCCCTTCGTGCCGGGGTCGGAATTCGCCGGCACGGTGGACGCCGTCGGCGCCGGCGTCACGCACCTGAAGGTCGGGCAGCCGGTGGCCGCGATCGGCGGCACCGGGGGCTTCGGTACCCATGCCTGCGTCGCGGCCGAGCGTGTGCTGCCGCTGCCGCCGGGCTTCGACATCGAGCATGGCGCGGCCTTCGCGTTCACCTACGGCACCTCGCACCACGCGCTGATCGATCGCGGGCAGCTGAAGGCCGGCGAGACGGTGCTGGTGCTCGGCGCCGCCGGCGGCGTCGGCACGGCCGCTGTGCAGATCGCCAAGGCCGCCGGCGCGCGCGTGATCGCTGGTGCCTCCAGCGACGAGAAATGCGCGCTGTGCCGCGAGATCGGCGCCGACGCGACGATCAACTATGCGACCCAGAACCTGCGCGACGAACTCAAGGCGCTGACCGGCGGCCAGGGCCCGGACGTGGTCTACGACCCGGTCGGCGGCAGCCTGGCCGAGCCGGCCTTCCGCTCCATCGCCTGGCGCGGCCGCTACCTCGTGGTCGGCTTCGCCGAGGGCACGATCCCGGCGCTGCCCTGGAACCTGCCGCTGCTCAAGGGCGCGGCCATCGTCGGCGTCTTCTGGGGCGACTTCGTCCGGCGCGAGCCGCAGGCCAGCGCCGCCGGCCTGATGCAGCTCGCGCAGTGGTACGGCCAGGGCAAGGTGCGGCCGGTGATCGACCAGCGGCTGCCGATGAGCGAGCTCAAGGCGGCCTACACGCGCATGGGCAGCCGCCAGGTGCGCGGCAAGTTGCTGCTCGTCAATCCGACCCCGTAAACCCTTGCAGGGTGCGGCACCGGCGCCGCGAAACCGGGCCAAGGAGCGCTAGGATGAGCGCCTCGCCCCGTGGAGCTTGCCCCGATGGCCGTCAAGGTGCTGATCCTGGAAGACAACCCGGTGGCCCGCAGCTTCCTGGCCCGGGTCGTCCGCGAGAGCTTCAGCGACCAGATCCTGATCACCGAGGCCGGCGACCTCGAGACGGCGCGCCGGCACATCGCGCTGACCGGCGGTGCGCAGGGCCTGCACGGCACCGACCCGTTCAAGCTGATCCTCGTCGACCTCGAGCTGCCGGACGGCAACGGCATGGAACTGCTGGCCGAGCTGTCGCAGTATCCGGCGACCAAGATCGTCACCACGCTGTACAGCGACGACGACCACCTGTTCCCGGCGCTGCAGTGCGGCGCCGACGGCTACCTGCTGAAGGAGGACCGCTTCGAGGTCCTGGTCGAGGAACTGCAGAAGATCGTGCGCGGCCAGCCGCCGCTGTCGCCGGCCATCGCGCGCCGGCTGCTGACGCACTTCCGCTCCGGCGGCGACGGCCAGGCGCCGGACTCGGGCTTCATGCCGGCGACCGCCTTCACGACCAGCAAGCCGGTGCCGATGGAGCGCGTGCCCGACCACGAGCGGCTGACCCCGCGCGAGAGCGAGGTGCTGACCTACCTGAGCAAGGGCTTCACGATCAAGGAGATCGCCAGCCTGATGGGCATCAAGTGGTTCACCGTCAACGACCACATCAAGTCCATCTACAAGAAGCTCAACGTGTCCAGCCGCGCCGAGGCCGCGGTGCTGGCCAGCAAGCAGGGGCTGGTGTGAACGGCCGCGCGCCCGGCACGACGGCCGCGCGCTGACGCGCCGGGCCCGCCGTCCCCCGGCCAGCGCGATGGACACGCGGCGCGCGGCGGCAGCGGACCCGGTGGCGGCGGGCACGGGCGGCACGGCGGGCGCCGCGGGCGCGGACACCGCCTTCGGGCCCGGGACGGCGGACCGCGGCCTCGACGAACTGGACGACGCACGGTGGACCGGCTGGCGGCTCGCCGTGCTGGTGGGCGTCGCGCTGCTCGGCGGGCTGGCGCTGCTGGCCTTTGCGCGCTGGCTGGCCGCCGCCCCGCACCTGGACACCACCTGGGTCGCCGGGCCGGGCGGCGAGCTGCGCCTGCAGGCGACACCGCTGGCGGCGCTGCAGGCGCAGCGCGGGCGCGTGCTGCTCGCCATCGGCGCGGCGGCGACCGCGGGCGCGGCCGACCCGGCACCGGTGCCGGTCGATGCGCTGTTGCTGCAGCGCTCGCCGCGCTGGCAGGTCGACGACAGCGCGCGCCATCGCCAGGTCGAGCTGCACGAGCGGCTGGCGGCGATGCTCGCCGACGGCGCGGTCGACCTGCACTTCGAGGGCGGCGCCGTGGTCCGCGTGCAGCCGGCGCCGCGAGGCCTCGGCGGCCTGGGCCTCGCGCACGCGCTGCTGTCGCTGCTGGCGCTGGCCCTGGCGCTGGTGGCCGCCGTCGTCGTGCTGGCGCGGCCGCAGCCACGCAGCGCCCTGTTCGTCGTGATGGCCCTCGGCCAGGCCGGCAGCCTGCTGTTCATCGCGCTGGAGACGCTGCCCGGCCTGGGTCTGCCGCCGGGCAGCGTGGCGCTGGACCTGCCTCTGCGCGTGGCGCTGGACGCCGCCACCGGCGCCGCGGTCGTGCACGCGTTCGCGCTCCAGCCGCGGCGGCTGCACGGCGCCACCGCGATCGCCGTCGCGGCCTGGGGATCGGTCGCGCTGTGGCTGCTGGCGGCCCGCACCGGCACGCTGGCGGCGCTGCCCGCGCCCTGGTGGTGGGCCCAGGGGCTGTGCCTGGGCCTCGGCGCGGCAGCGCTGGCGGTCGTCGCGCGCTCCTCGCGCACCGCCGCCGACCCGTACGCCGCGGTGATGCGGCGCTTCGCGGTGCTCGCGCTGGCGACGCTGGTGGTCGTCACGCTGGCCGTCGCCGTCGCGGCGGGCGCCGAGGTCGCGCGGCCGGGCGCGGTGGTCGGCGCCTCGGTGGCCTGGACGCTGTTCATCTGCTCGCTGCTGCTGCTGATGCCCTTCCTGGCGCGCAGCCGGCGGCCGCTGCGCGAGGTCGCGCTGCTGGCCGGCATCGCGACCATTGCCGCCTCGCTGGACCTGCTGCTGGTGGCGCTGTTCGCGCTCGGGCCGTTCAGCGCGGCGGCGATCGCGCTCTTGATCGCGCTCGCGCTGTATGCCGGCGCGCGCCAGTTCCTGATGAACCAGGTGCTGGGTGGCCGCCTGCCCAGCACCGAGCGCATCTTCGAGCAGCTGTACCGGGCGGCACGGGCGCTGCAGGCGCGCCCCGACCAGTACCTGCAGGTCCTGGCCCAGCTGCTCGGCGAGGTCTACGACCCGCTGCAGGTGCAGCCGGTGGACCGCGTGCCGCGGCGCGCCCGCATCGCCGGCGGCGGCATCGCGATGGTGGTGCCGGTGCTGCCGCCGGACGAGGCGGCCGACGGCGCCGCCGAGGCCCCTCCCAGCGGTGCCCTGGCGCTGCGCTTCGCGCAGCGCGGCCGGCGCCTGTTCACGGCCGAGGACGCGCGCCTGGCCGACCGCATGGTGGACCAGCTGCGCCGCGCCGTCGCGCACGACCTCGCGGTCGAGCGCGGGCGCGCCGAGGAGCGGCTGCGCATCGCGCAGGACCTGCACGACGACATCGGCGCGCGGCTGCTGACGCTGATGTACCAGGCGCCGACGCCCGAGATGGAGGACTACATCCGCCACACGCTGAAGGACCTGAAGACGCTGACGCGCGGGCTGGCGGCGGCCGAGCACCGGCTGTCCCATGCCGCCGCGGAGTGGAAGGCCGACCTGACCCAGCGGCTGACCGCTGCCCAGGTCGACCTGGGCTGGTCGTTCAGCAGCGACCGCGACCTGCGGCTGTCGGTGGTGCAGTGGTCGGCCCTGACGCGCGTGCTGCGCGAGCTGGTCAGCAATGCCCTCTACCACGGCCATGCGTCGACGATCACCGTGCGCCTGACGCTGGACCGCGGCGCGCTGGAGCTGGTCGTCGCCGACGATGGCCGCGGCCGTGACCCGGCTTCGTGGTCGCACGGCCTGGGCCTGGGCGGCGTGCGCAAGCGCGTGAAGCTGCTCGGCGGCCAGGTCAGCTGGCGCGAGAACGTGCCGCGCGGCATCGTCTGCGAGGTGCAGGTGTCCGGCTTCGCGATCGGCACCTGAACCCCGCCTCGCGGGGCGTCTCATGCGGCTTCGCATTCAACGCGCTGACCGCGTTGCTTCGCCTCGCCGTGCGTCGGCACTGTCTTCGGCTTCGCGCCTTGTCATCGCATGGCATGCGAAGCCGTCTCAGCCGGCCAGCGGCTGCAGGCGCACGCCCGCGTGCCGCGTCGCCAGCGCGTGGGCCAGGCCCTGCACGGCGCCGTGCACCGCGGCGATCGTCGGCGCGGCGACGCCGGCCACCTGCGCCAGCTCCAGCACCGCGCCGACCAGGGCCGCCAGCTCGGGCGCGCGGCCGGCCTCCACGTCCTGCAGCATCGAGGTCTTGTGCTCGCCCACCGCCTCGGCGCCGGCGATGCGCTGCTCGATGTCGACGCGGCTGCGCACGCCCAGCGCCTCGGCCACCGCCATCGCCTCGCCCATCATCGCGGCGACCAGCGCGCGCGTCGGCGGGTGGCGGCCGATCTGCGCCAGCGTCAGGTGGGTCAGCGCGCTGACCGGGTTGAAGCTGCAGTTGCCCAGCAGCTTGACCCAGATCTCGCCGCGGATGTCGCGCGCCACCGGCGCCTTGAAGCCGGCGCGGATGAAGGCCTCGGCGAGCGCGGCGACACGCTCGCTGCGCTGGCCGTCGGGCTCGCCGAGCGTGAAGCGGTGGCCCTCGACGAGCTGCACGAGGCCGGGCGCCAGCAGCTCGGCGGCCGGGTAGACGACGCTGCCGACCACGCGCGCCGGCTCGATGGCCGCTGCGATGACGCCGCCGGGGTCCACGCTGTCCAGCACGCGGCCCTCGTGCACGCCGCCGTGGCGCTGGAAATACCACCAGGGCACGCCGTTGATCATCGACACGACCATCGTGCGCTCGTCGAACAACGCGCGCAGCGCGGGCAGCAGCGCGGCGAGCTGGTGCGCCTTGACGGCCAGCAGCACCGCGTCCTGCGGCCCGGCGTCGGCCGGGTCCTGCACCGCGCGCACCTCGCGCGCGTGCAGCTCGCGGCCGTCCTCCAGGCGCAGGCGGAACCCCTGCGCGTTGATCGCCTCCAGGTTGCGGCCGCGCGCGATGAAGGTCACCTGCTCGCCGGCCAGCGCCAGCCGGGTGCCGAGCAGGCCGCCGATCGCGCCGGCGCCGACGACCGCGATCCTCATGCGCCGCCTCCGCCCGCTGCGTCCGTGCCCCCGTGGCCGGCGCGCGCCTCGAGCTCGCGGATCAGCGCGCGCGCCTCGTCGCCCTCGGGGATGGCGCGGCCGCTGTCGCGCCATTGCACGGCGGCCTTGAAGCCCTCGGCCTGGGCATAGCGGCGGAACCACAGGCCTTCCGGGCTGTGGCGCGTGATGCCGTCGAACAGCGTGGCCAGGGTCTGGCTGTGCTCCAGGCCCATGGACTGCATCACCTGGTTGACGACCATCTTGTGCATCGCCAGCTGCGCCCGCGGCACGCCGGCGATGCGCTCGGCCAGGCGGCGCGCCGCGGCCTCCAGCCCGGCGGCCGGCACCGCCTCGTTGGCCAGCCCCCAGGCCGCGGCGGTGCGGCCGTCGATCACGTCGCCGGTGAACATCAGCTGCTTGGCCCGCGTCGGGCCCAGCCGGTAGGTCCACATCGCGGTCGTCGGGCAGCCCCACACGCGCGTGGGCATGTAGCCGATGCGCGCGTCCTCGGCCATCAGCAGCAGGTCGCAGGCCAGCGCGATGTCGCTGCCGCCGGCCACCGCGGCGCCGTGCACCTTGGCGATCGTCGGCTTGGGGCTGCGCCACAGCGCCATGATGTCGTCGGTCCAGCGCCGCATCACCGCATAGTCGGCCAGCGGGTCCCAGGGCTGGCGCTCCTGCTGGCACGGGTGGTCGACGACCGCCTGCGCATACTGCGCCAGGTCGTAGCCACCGCAGAAGCCCTTGCCGGCGCCCTCGACCACGATGACGTGCACCTGATCGTCGGCCGCCGCCCAGTCGACCGCGGCGCGGATCTCGCCGGGCATGCGCTCGTCGATGGCATTCAGCCGCTCCGGGCGGTCCAGCAGCAGTCGCGCGATGCGCGGGTTGTGCTCGTCGTGGCGGATCTGCAGGGTCTCGTAGCGGGGCATGGCCTGGGGGTCCTGGTGTGCGGCAAGTGCGTGGCGGCGGCGGCCGCGCCGCACTTATACCGCCGCGCCGGCGGGTGCCGCCGGGCGCCGGCCGCGGGCAGCAGCGGACCCGGGCGGCGCCCCGGGGCGGGCACCCATGACAGTCCTCATGCGACCGGTATCGGTTTCGGGGGACAATACGCCCTTAGCGATGCCCCGGGGCGCCCACCCCGCTTCCAGCCCGCCATGACCACCCGCCGCACGACCGCCACGCCCGATTCTTCCGCCGGCCCCAAGCTGCGCCAGACGCAGGCCGAGTACACCGCCGCGCGCCCGCATGCCGAGCCTGGCGTGCGCCCGATGATGTCGTCGTCGAAGATGTACGTGTGCATCCGCTGCCACGCCAACTTCAAGACCGGCGACGGCAAGCCCGACCCGCGCCTGCGCGGCCTGGGCCGCTGCAACACCTGCCTCGGCGTGACCGCCCCGGCGGCCTGAACCAACGCGCCTCTTCCCGGGTCTGAGCCGCGGCGCTGTCCACCGCGCGGGGTCGCCGCGCGTTATCGACCGCAAGCGCTTCCTTCCAGCCCTCCCCGCATCACCGCCAGAAAGGAAAGTCCCATGCAGAGCAACCGCCGTGTGTTCCTGATCCAGGTCGCCGCCGCCGGCACCGCGCTGGCCGCCGTGCGCGCGCAGGCCCAGCCGGCCCGCGTCGACGAGAAGGACCCCCAGGCCGTCGCGCTGGGCTACGTGCACGACACGACCAAGGCCGACACCAAGAAGTTTCCCAAGCACACCAACGACCAGAAGTGCAACAACTGCGCGCTGTACCAGGGCAAGGCGAGCGATCCCTGGGGCGGCTGCCCGCTGTTCGGCACCAAGCAGGTCGCCGGCCCCGGCTGGTGCAGCGCCTGGGCGAAGAAGGGCTGAAGCCCGCGAGGCCGCGGCGGGTCCTGAGTCGGCCCCTGCCGGCCGGGGCGTGCCCGCCGGAGGGCCGCGTGTCTTGCACGCGGGCCGTGGCCTGAAAGGCCGGGCGCGCACGCGGCCCCGGCGCTGATTCCGAGGGCCCCTCGCCGGGGCCCTCGTGCCGTTCAAGCCCGGGCCAGCTTGCCCAGCAGCTCGCCGAGCATCGCGCGCTCGGCCGGCGACAGGGCCTGCAGCATTGCCGCCTCCATCGTCAGCGAGACGCGGTGGGCCCGTTCGGCCAGTTCGCGGCCGCGCGGGGTGAGCAGCAGGTCCAGCGCCCGCCCGTCGGCGGCGTTGCGCCGTCGGGCCACCAGGCCGCGCTCGACCAGCGCGTCGACCAGCCCGGTCACCTTGGGCGGCGGCACCGCCAGCGCCTGCGCCACCTGCTTGGGCGTGGCGGTGGCATTGGCCAGCAGCAGCATCAGCAGCGAGAAGTCCACCGGCCGCAGCCCCAGCGGCGTGCCGATGTGGCGCTTGAAGGCACG
Source organism: Rubrivivax sp. (assembly GCA_019635315.1). Taxonomy (GTDB): domain Bacteria; phylum Pseudomonadota; class Gammaproteobacteria; order Burkholderiales; family Burkholderiaceae_C; genus Rubrivivax. The sequence goes on along the minus strand of JAHBZT010000006.1, from coordinate 49,552 downwards.
CCGCGCCGGCACGTCGGCGCGCGCCAGCCGGAAGCCGATCAGGTGCTGCAGCGTCGACTCGTCCAGCGCCGCGTCGGCCCGCGGCGCGGCGACCGCACTGTCGTCGTCGCGGCGCATCAGAGCGTGGCGCCGGCGCCCGGCAGCAGGCGGTCGGGGTCGTTGCCGTCGTACAGCGCCTCGACCAGCGCGGCGCGGTGCTGCAGCACCGCGCGCTGATTGATCGAGCCCTTGTCGGTGACCTCGCCGCGGTCGATCGACGGCGGCTCCACCAGCACCTGCGCGCGTGCGACGCGCGTCGCGCTGCCGGTGCCCTCGCGCCACAGGCGGTCCAGCAGCAGCTGGAAGAAGCCGCGCACGGCGTCGTGCCGCAGCACCTGGGCCGCCGGCGCATCGGCGCCCAGCCCGGCCAGGCGGCGGCACTCGTCCAGGCGCGGGAACAGCAGCATGCCGATGTCGTCGCGGTTCAGGCCGGTGATCACCGCGTCCTGCACGCAGGGCGCACCGGCCGCGATGATGCGCGCGCGCAGCGGCCCGACGCTGACGAAGGTGCCGGTGGAGAGCTTGAAGTCCTCGGCGACGCGGCCGTCGAACAGCAGCCCGCGCTGCGGGTCGGCCGCATCGACCCAGCGCACCGCGTCGCCGGTGCGGTAGTAGCCCTCGTCGTCGAAGGCCTCGGCCGTCTGCTCGGGCGCGCGCCAGTAGCCGGGCATCACGTTGGGGCCGCGGAATCGCACCTCGACCTTGTCGTCGGCACCCGTGCCCATGGGCACCAGCTTGACCTCCACGCCCGGGCACGGCAGCCCGATGTGGCCGGCGCGCAGGTCGCGGCGCAATGCGAAGGTGCAACTCGGCGCCGTCTCGGTCATGCCCAGGCCGGTGATCATCGGGATGCGTTCGCCGACCGTGCGCTCGGCCAGCGACTCGAGCTGGTCCCACACCGCCTGGCTGAGCCCGGCGCCGGCATACATGAAGGCCTGCACGCGGCTGAACAGCGTGCGGCGCAGCAGATCGTCGTGCTCCATCGCCGCGGCGATCTCCTCGAAGCCCTTGGGCACGTTGAAGTAGACCGTGGGCGCGATCTCGCGCAGGTTGCGCAGCGTCGCCGCGATGCCCTGCGGCGTGGGCTTGCCGTCGTCGATGTACAGCGTGCCGCCGTTGTAGAGCACGATGCCGATGTTGTGGTTGCCGCCGAAGGTGTGGTTCCAGGGCAGCCAGTCCACCAGCACCGGCGGCTCGTCGGCCAGGAAGGCCATGGCCTGGCGGATCATCTGCAGGTTCGCGCACAGCATGCGCTGCGTGTTGATGACCGCCTTCGGCGCCTTGGTCGAGCCGGAGGTGAACAGGAACTTGACGATGGTGTCGGGGCCCACGCGTGCATGCGCCGCGTCCACCTCGGCACCCGGCGCGGTGTCCAGCAGCGCCGCGAACGGCGTGCTCGCGCGGCCGGGCAGGTCGCCGCCGGCCAGCACCACCTCGACGTCCTCGGCCACCGTGGCGGCGATCGCCTTCGCGTAACGCGCGTCGCTCGCGAAGACCAGGCCCGGCGTCGTCGTCGCCAGCACGTGGCGCAGCTTGCCGAAGTCCTGCGAGACCAGCGAATAGGCCGGCGACACCGGCACCACCGGCACGCCGACCCACATCGCCGCCAGGTACAGCGTCAGGTGCTCGAGGTCGTTGTCCGACAGGATGGCGACGGGCCGCTCGGCCGACAGCGGCCGCGTGGCGAGGGCCTGGCCGACGGCGCGCACGCGCGCCAGCATCTGCGCATAGGAGATCTCGCGCCAGGCACCGTCGGCGCCGCGCCGGGCGGCGAAGACGCGCTGCGGTGTCGCCTGCGCCCAGTGCTCCAGGCGGTCGGTCAGGCGTGCGGCACAGGGCTGCAGCGCCTCGGCGGAGCGCAGCAGCGTGGCGCCGTCGGCGCGCCGCTCGACGACGGCCTCGAGGCAGCCGCCGACATGCGCGGCGCGGTAGCGGGCCGGGGTGGCTTCGGTCGCGCTCATGACTTGCCCACCTTGCCGGCGCGCCCCTCCAGGAAGTCGCGCATGCGCTGCTTGGCGGCCTCGTCGCCCTGCGCGATGGCGGCCATCAGCGACTCGACGAACAGGCCGTCGGACTGCGCCAGGTCGGCGATGCGGGGCAGCGCCTGCATGACCGCGAAGTTGGACAGCGGCGAGTTGGCCGCGATGCGCTCGGCCAGCGCCAGCGCCTTGGCCAGGCCTTCGCCGTCGCCGACGCGGTAGTGCGACAGGCCGGCCTGCTGGCCCTCGTCGGCGTCGAGCACGCGGCCGGTGAGCATCATGTCGGTCATGCGCGCCACGCCGACCAGCCGCGGCACGCGTGCCGAGCCGCCACCGCCGACGAAGAGGCCCCGCTGCCCTTCCGGCAGCCCGTAGAAGGTGCTCGCCTCGGCGACGCGCAGGTGGCAGGCGCTGGCCAGTTCCAGCCCGCCACCGACCACCGCGCCGTGCAGCACCGCAACCACCGGCGCGGGCCCGAACTGGATCGCGTCCATCGCCGCATGCCACATGCGCGAATGCGCCACGCCCTCGAAGGTGCTGCGCTCGGACAGCTCCGAGAGGTCCAGCCCGGCGCAGAACTGCGCGCCCTCGCCGCTGACCACGATGGCGCGCACGCTGGCCGGCCAGTTGACGAAGGCCGTGTGCAGCTGCTGCACCAGCGTGTCGTTGATCGCGTTGCGCTTGGACGGACGCATCAGCCGCAGGTGCGCGACGGCACCGGCAAGCTCGATGCGCAGCAGGTCCAGCGATGCCAGCACGCCGCCGGCGGGGGTGAAGGAGAGGGTCATCGGGCGCTCCTGATTTATTTATGATTGGAAACTAAATGAACGATCCCGAACACAGGGTAAACCCTCTGTCATCAGGCCCGTCGCTGGCCAATGATGGCTGAGAACGCGAAGGTGTTGGCGGGTGACTCCGTCCGCGCTGCGCCTTTTGATTTCCTTCGTTAACTTTACGGACGGGCCCCGCCCGCGTGCGCATGAACATCGCCGAGCTGATCGCGATCGACACCCACACCCATGCCGAGGTGTCGTGCTGGAACCCCTTCGACAACTACGGCGAGGAGTACGACCGCGCGGCCGACAAGTACTTCCGCTCCAACCGCCGGCCGACGATCGACGAGACGATCGCCTACTACCGCGAGCGCAAGGTCGGCCTCGTGATGTTCACGGTGGACAGCGAGAGCCAGCTCGGCCGCCGCCGCATCCCGAACGAGGAGATCGCCGAGGCGGCGCAGAAGAATGCCGACATGATGATCGCCTTCGCGAGCATCGACCCGCACAAGGGCAAGATGGGCGCGCGCGAGGCGCGCCGGCTGATCGCCGAGCACGGCGTCAAGGGCTTCAAGTTCCACCCCACGGTGCAGGGCTTCCTGCCCTACGACCGCATGGCCTGGCCGCTGTACGAGGTGATCGCCGAGCACAAGCTGCCGGCCATCTTCCACAGCGGCCACAGCGGCATCGGCTCGGGCATGCGCTGCGGCGGCGGCCTGCGCCTGCAGAACAGCAACCCCATGCTGCTGGAGGACGTGGCGATCGACTTCCCGGACATGCAGATCGTCGTCGCCCACCCGAGCTGGCCCTGGCAGGACGAGGCGCTGAGCCTGGCGCTGCACAAGCCCAACATCTGGATCGACCTCTCGGGCTGGAGCCCGAAGTATTTCCCGCCCCAGTTGGTGCAGTACGCCAACACGCTGCTCAAGGACCGCATGCTGTTCGGCAGCGACTTCCCGCTCATCACCCCCGAGCGCTGGATGAAGGACTTCGACGAGGCCGGCTTCAAGCCCGAGGTCAAGCCGCTGATCCTGAAGGACAACGCGGTGCGGCTGCTGGGGCTGGGCTGAACGAGCAGCAGCGCGGCCCCCAAATGCACGACGGCCCCGCGGGGCCGTCGTGCGTGCTGGATCAGGTGGGGTGGCTGATGGGATACGAAACGGCGACCTAAGCTGTTGATCTCATTCGGAAACTCAGCGGAAGCGATCAAACCGTTCCCCCACCTGTTCCCCTACCCTGGCCGGGATGTCCTGAAACCGTCAGAGACCAGATTGTGGCCGTAGAGCCGACTGCCATCAACTCCGCACAAAAGCTCCGTCACACTAGGCTGCCACCTGATACGGCAGGTCCCTCGACCAGTGGTGATGGATGTATCCGTTGTTGAGCAGCAGGTTAGTCACTACCTGCTCGCTGACCTCGAACTTGGTTGCTGCTTCATCGATTGCGTAAGACGAGAAGTCGCCGTCCAAGAAGGAAGTGAGCGATTCAAGCGGGCACAAGAACTCGGCAGCGAACGCGCGTTGGTACTTCTGGCGCGAGGTACCCAGATCGGTTGAAGCTAGCCATCCCTTCCGGCCCCCCGGGACGCGTAGATACTCGCCAAGAAAGCGCGCGAACTCGAATCGCTGTCCGACAGTGTTGCGCCGGCGAGGGACGAACTTCATCCGTTGTTCATCCAAGGGGATTGCAACCGCTACAGGAGCCCGACCATCAGGCACGCTCAGGTGTCCCCGGTCGGCCATGGGCAAGCCCAAGAGATCAAACAGCGTTCTGCTGGACAACGGCTCGCCGATGTTGCCCATCGCCCGGCGCAGGGCGCGGGCATCGTGGACGGCCCGTTCCCAAGGCGCACCGTGATCGAGGTGATTGATTGCGTCCGGCGAGACGGAGGGAGTTCCGACAACCCCATTTCCTACCTCAAGTTGCGCGAGGGAGGTCAGATCAGGACTCCCTCCCGACGACGCAATGGCTGGAGCCAACTCCGTGAGAGCCTCGTCTCCAATCTTCTGCTCCCAAAGCAGCGCAGCGTTCAACGCAGCCTCCGGACACTCCTCGGGATCGAAGCCCAGTTCGGCTTCTAGCTTCCTTCGGCGAACAGCCTCCGGATCTGCTAGGTCCTCCTGGAGCACTGCCCAAAGCTGAGCCAGGTCAGATCCCGCAAGGTCCTTGGCATCAAGTCGAGCAAGCACGCTGTGCAAAAAGCGCTGAACACCCTGCTGGAAGTCGCCCAAAGGTAGCAGTCTCGGCACGTCCAGTGACTGCAGGTATTGCACCGATTGATCAGGTGTCAACGACGCAGCAGCCCAGAGGTGGATTGACTCGCCGTCAGGAACGAAGATGACCCGCGGCCAGACGAATCCGTGGTTCGCTGCGCCGAGTTCATGGACCATCCGCCAGTGGTGGCCAGGCTGTTGAGCCGGCAGCGGCTCATAGTTCAGGCGCCACCACGATGCCGCAAACCACATCGCCAGCGGGTAGGCCGACACAAACACGTTATCTCGTACTGTCTCAGCCCAGATATCTTGGTTCCGAGTCAAGCAAACGCCATCGACATACATGTCGATGAGAGCAGCCGTCGCTCGCACTTCTGGCTCACCAGAAGCCGAGGCCATCCACTTCGCGTTGATGCGGAACTCAGCCATCGACACGTGCCCAGCGACGAAGTACTTCCTGGGACAGAGGATCCGTCTCGGGCATGGGATAGCCGTGATACGACCCAAGTTCAGGGTTCTCTAGCTGGGCCTCCATCGCGATGCCATCTTCAGTGACTGACCAAACGTTCTTCGGCCACTCACCCTCCATCCTGTCGCTGACGGTGCCACGCTCAAGACCTCCCTTGAGGATTGCCTCGGCATCGGCACGTCTGAATACCTTGGCAGCGTCACACAACGACTTGCCTTGTCGAGGATCAGAGGGCGGGGTCAGACCGAAGTCACCCGGGTTCTTCTTGTGTTCCGGGTTGCCGCCGTAACGTGCACGCGCGGCAAGAGCCTTCAGTTCATCCGAACGGGCTTGCGCCTGCGCAGGCGTAATCAGCCGTCGCTTGGGATTGAACTGGGCGTATCGACGCTTCATGGCAAGCAATTGAACTACTCGCAGTTTACCGGGGCACCACGTCAAGACTGGGGGCAAACGCAGAGGGTCGCTTCGTCAGGCCACCGAAGTCACGAACCTGGAAGCCAAGTCTGCTGGCCTTGACGCAGCCGCATGGGCCCCTCGGGGCATGGCTGAGTACCCAGATCAGTCCGCAAATGGGGTGCCGCCGGACTCTCATACCCACAAGCTCTGCCGCTGCACAGCCAGAGACCTGGCGATCTTCGCGACGTTCCGCCATACGGCCTTGGGTGCAATGCCCTTGCTAGCGGCGGCTTCCTCGACGGCCATCACCACCAGGGGCACGGGCGCCTCGTCAAGCAGGTGCGTCAGATGGGCCGCGTAACCCGTCGGTACGCTTCCGCTGACCAGCGCATGGCCGAGCGTGTCGGGCGGCACCTCCTGGACATAGCTCACGCTGGCGTTCTTCGCCGCCATCCACAGGCCCCGCTTCCGATCACGCGCTGCCTGGCTGGGCGGATCGAGGTCCAGCCCCAGCACGGCCAGGACCTGGGCCACCCGGTTGAATCCCAGATCGCTCAGAGCGCCCGCCTCCAGGCCGACCAGCGTCTGCCGGGAAAGCCCGCTCAGCTGTGCGAGCCGGGACTGCGTCAGTCCCAGCGCCTCGCGCCGCTCGCGGATGATGGTGCCCAGGTTGGAGAGGTCCACAGCTCGGCCCGAAGAATTGTCGAATATTTTGGACATTCTAGTGCCTCCGGACCGATCCCGCCAAGCGCTCGCCCGCGGCGGCGCAGGCCGCGCGCTGGCCACAACCTTGACAGATGTGCTCGCTGTCGGGCCACCGCGGACGATCGAGTCCATCGATCAGCCGACGGCGCCTCGCTGCAACGGCTTCGACTTGCTCCCGCGACATCAAGCGGACCGCTCGTGAGGTCGGTGGCGCTGAGTGCCGGCCGGGGAAGATAACGAACGCCTCGTCAGACACACGAACACGGAGTTCGTCCTCCACGGCCACCCGCTGCGCCGAGAGCTGGATGACATCCGACGTTCTAACCGCTGGCGCCGACCGCGTCTTCAGTTCGACCAGCACAACCAGACCGGTTGGCAGCCGATAAGCCCTGTCTACCCTCGCCACGATGGGCCAGCGGCTCTTCGACCTGAACTGCGACTCCACGCAAAACAGTTCTGCGTCCCGCAGCCCGGCCGGGCGGTGCCTCCGCTCCGCGACGCGTGCGAGGTGGCGCCGAACCAGGTGCCACGTGACTGCCAAGGCAACAGCCAAGAGCAGCCCCCACGACCACATCGACTCGAACCTCATGGCCGACGCCTCGCCGACCATCGCCGCCAGCAATGCGACACCACACCCAGGATGCCCTTGGACATCCACCGCAACGGCGGCCAGCGCTGGAGCACGCCGCAAAGGCGCGGACCGGCGGCATAGTAGGCAGCCACCAGGCGTCGCCCCCAGGGCCGTGGCCTCAGGACCGTGTCCCTGAAGTCGCGCAGCGCATCGGTCTGCCATGCGTCTCCGAAGACCATCGTTGCGATGAAGCATCTCTCGCCCGGTCGTCGAGCCGACCCGTCGCCTGGCGCTGTGGCGCGCCGACCCTGCAGCTCGAAGCGCACATGGGCAGCGAGGCCCCTCCGGCGCGCCTCTTCCTGTGAAGTGCTTCGACGCGGGCCGTGCAGGGATTCCAGAACCACGAGGCGTTCGCACCGTCCCATCTGCGCCAGCTCGGAGGCCCCTACCGACCTACCCTGGCGACACCTCGCCCGGCTCCTCATCGCCCATCCCGGCCATCGATTGCGGGCTCGAAGAGTCCGTTCGTGACCTCCGCGCCGTCGCCGTCGAAGCCGATCGAGCCGGACACACCGCCGGGTGCCTGCCCAGGGAGCTTCAAGACGCCCTGTTGGACCAGCAGTCCCTCGTGGGCCAGCGTGCGCAGCCTGCCGACGCGCTTAACGCCCTTGTGGAACCGTGCGAGTTCGTCATAGAGACGAGGCAGTTCCGCCCGCTCGAGCTGGAACACGAGCCGGATGCGCGGCGGCTCCGAGGTCTTGGTGGGGCCGGTCATGCGGCATCTCCTGCAGCGCGCTCGTCCATGGGCGACCTGTCGCGATCGGCCGCCAGCACGGTTCGCGCGTAGGTCATTCCGGCCAACTGGAACCCCCTCACGTTGGCGAACACAGGTTCCTTGATCTCGAGGATCCGGTGGCGCGGAAACGCCGACTTCACCGCCTTCCGGAACAGGAAGGCGCCTCCGCCCACGAGGATGATGTTCTGCAGGCTGTGCGGCGATTCGATCCACTCCTTCATGCTCGACACGGCCTGCTCCGTCACGCTCTCGGCCAGCGGCAGCAGCCGCCTGAGGTCGTAGGGCTTCTGGAAGATCACCGGGGCCTTCCCTGTCCGCAGCGCCATGTCGATGGCGTCCAGATCGCGGAAGGGCGTGCCGATGTCCTTGGTGATCTCGGCGGCGAGCAGCTTCAGTACATCGGCGACACCCCGATTCACGGAGTGGCTCTGCTTCTGGACCAGTCGCATGCCCTGGGCGACGAGCCAGTCGAACGTTCTCGCACCCGGATCGATGATCAGGCTGCGCTCCTTGGCGATCTCGCCCAGCTTGCCGTGGGCGTGCGCGTAGAAGGCCAGCGCGCCCTGAGGCTGGGCAACGGCCAGCGTGCGCACCACACTGACCTTCCTGCCGCCGCCGACATCGTGCTCGCCCGTCATGACCCGCTCCAGGGCTGTCTTCTTCACCGCGAACAGCGCCACCGGAAGCCCGACGACCAGCAGGTCGATCTGGCTCTGCCGCATCGAGCGCAGCGCACCGCGAAGCAGGGCCATGTACTCCGGCGACTCGATGTAGTCGTCGTGCAGTTGCGTCGCCCGGAAGGTGTCGGCCGCGAGCCTGACCTCGGGACCGACTTCATAGAAGAGCGACCCGACCGGGATGAACATCGTCTTGGCCCCATCGCCGCCGGGCCAAAGCGGTTGTCCGTTGCTGGACGGGTAGGCCAGCGACGGGAAGCTTGCGCAGCGGATCTCGCTGTCTGCCGTGCCGATGACGAACTTGGTGTTGCCGGACCCGACATCCACCGCCCTCACGATCAGGTTCATGGTGTTCTCCGAGTGAACGAAAGAGTGCTTCAGGATCGACAGACCGACGCTGTTCCTCCACGCGGATACCTGCCTCTGCAGGCGCGATTTCGACATCGGATCCGTCCCGGTGTCACTGCGCTGGCACTGCAGAAGCACTGCACTGAACCCTGCGTGACACCGAACGGGCGAGTCGGCCGCGTGGTGTCACCACGGTCACACTGGAACGTCACTCGTCAACCCCGTCCGCCCGTCTGCTCGTGCGCCGTCAACTTGGCCCGGAACGGCCCCTGCCAGCCTTGTCGGGGTACCTGAGGCGGCAGCCTTGCTTGTCAACCCCGCGCCGTTGCTGGCGATCCGGGCCATTGCGACGCTAGATGGGCCCTGCCGCCGAATCGCACGCCGTCAACTGCCTGCCCCAAGGGCCCGCCGATCAGGGGTCTTGCGGCAGGCGCTGCGCACGCGGCCTTGACCGCGGATGGCGTCGCGGTTTCCACTGTGGGCTCCCGAGGGCTCCTGGCCCGCTCCCCGTGGAGCACTACAGGCGTCGCAGTCGTTACCTGCCTTGTGCCTTCAACCGAAGTTCCCGTCCCGAACGGGTGGCGCGACCGGCCTCGACCTCCAGAAGGATCGACGTCGCGAGCGTGCCGAGTCACCCACCACAGCAGTGACCTGCCCGGTCCTTGCCAGCCGCATCCACGCGATGACGGCTGGGCGCTCCTGAAGCGCACCGGCGCAGCAGAACCCCGTGGCGGCACCTGATGCCGCGCACCGTTCCCGCCAGCCCTTGAGCACGCGCGCATGACGCGCATCGCGCGGCGTGATGGCCTCCATGAGGCTCCCCGCACGACCTTCGCTCATCAACTCGACACCGCCCTGGACTCTCGGTCAGGGGTGGACCCATGCGAGCGGCCGGCGCTGCACACCAGGCCTGATCCACCGAATGACCCAGGGCTCGACCCTGGCGTCGATGTCGCACCCAGCCCCGAGCGGGGTGGACATCACCCCTGTCGTCGCGTCGCAGAAATGCGCAGACGGCCTGGATCAACGTGTTCCATTTTTAAGTCTGACCGAGCTGACCCAGGCCCCTCGACGAAGACCACGAGGAGCCCGGACAGCAAAGCCATGGGTGGGTGTGGCGCTGCAGAGATCGACCGCCGCACCGACGTTGCACACGATCTCCATCGCCGTGGGCTTGCCAGGAATCGGCCCCGGGGATGTCCAGACGGATTCCTCCAGCTCCGGTCCTTCCGACCGTTCACCCACCGGCGTGCTGTTCGGGCAGTCCGCCATTTCGCAGAAAGCCCACCATGTCCCGTATCCGCCGAGAAGAACCCTCGCGCCGCCGCCGGCAGGCACCCCCCTCCGGCAACGATCGCCTCAACGACCGCCGCAACGCTCCGCGCAATGGCTCCACACTGCCCTCCTCATCCACCCGCCCCTCCAGTACCACCTCGATGACCTCGGCCAGTCCAGGCCGCTTGCACGGGCAGGACTCGCCGCGCCGCCAGAACTGGGCCGGCAAGTCGCCCCGGCAGGTGCTGGACATGTACCCGCCAGGCAGGACGCCCGTGAACCGGGTGGTGGACGTGCTGATCGAGCTGTTCAACCCGCTGCACACCGCGCTGGAGAAGACCGTGTCGCACAAGACGCGCTACGAGCGCGCCCACTTCCTGCGACGGTTCTTCCGCGAACTGCACACGGACGCGGGCTTCAAGCTGGCGCCCGACCCGCGCAACCTCGGCCAGCGACACATCCAGGCGATGGTGAAGGTGTGGCAGCGCCGCAAGCTCTCGCCGGGGACGATCCAGACCTACCTGAGCTTTCTGCGTGGCCTGGCGATGTGGCTCAACAAGCCAGGTTTCATCCGCAGGCCCGAGCACTACGGCCTGACGCCTGACGAGTACGAGCGCCACGAGAACGCCCAGCGCGACAAGAGCTGGAGCGGCAACGGCATCGACGTGGAGGCCTTGCTGGCCCAGGTCTCTGCCTACGACGCCCGCATCGGCGCGTCGATGCGCCTGATGGTGAAGGTCGGTCTGCGGCGCAAGGAGTCGGTGATGTGTCGCCCCTACGCCCACGTCCACCCCTTCGAGGAGACAGGCCTGCCCGACGACGAACGCAAGGCGGATCGGTATCTGTGGACGAAGGGCAAGGGAGGCCGCCCACGCTGGCTGGCACTGGCCACCGAGGAGCAGCAGGCGGCCATCGAGCTCGCCCGCAGCGTGGTCAGCGGCCAAGATGCGCACATGGGAGCGCCGGATCGGGACCTGAAGTCCAACCTTCGGCGGCTGGACTACGCCCTGCGCAAGTTCGGCGTGACGAAGCGGGAAAGCGGCACCACCGGGCATGGGGCGCGGCACGATCACCTCCAGGGCAAGTACGCCAAGGTCGCGGGCACGGCAGCGCCGATACGTGGCGGCGGACCCGTCGATCCTGCGCTTGACCGGCAAGCACGCCTGGAGGTGGCTCGCGTTGCGGGTCACGCGAGGCTTCGCTCGGCAGGGGCTTACGTCGGTGCCATTCGACGCGCACCTGCCGGCAGGCACGACCCGACACAGGGCGAAAGCGGCAAGCCCGGACCAGGGTCCATCGGCGACGACGGTGACGCATCGGTCCCGACCGCCTGAGCCGACACGGCCCGGGCCTGCCCCGCGTTCAGGCGCAGGCGGGCGCCTCGGTCCTGGCAGGATCGTTGGCGTCGACCTCCTCGCCACCCGTCGCCGGGGCATCGGCGTGCGGCTGCACGCGCAGGCAGCCGGGCAGCCAGCCCCGCCCGGCGAGCAGTTGTTCGGCCTGCGCCACCGCGGCATCCTTCTTCAGCGCCGCGAGCGGACCAGCAGCCTTGGCGCCGGCCACCGCGTTCACCACCTCGACCACCCTCGCCTTGGACACGTGCTGAAGGTAGGCCTCCCCCGTCGCCGACCACCATCGCGTCATGTCGAGGCCGAGGGCGCGGGCCAGACCGTCATTGACCGGTCGGCCAGCGTCGGTGCCGGTGATGCCGTTCACGGTGGACGCGATCAGGAAGGTCAGCAGCCGCTGCCCTGTCTGCGGCGGCTGCCGCAGCATCCAGTCGAACACCGCGCCGGGCTCCTTGGGCAGGTGCTCGATCCAGGCGATGCGCTCGGCTTCGATGCGCTGGGCCGCCGGGCTCCCCTCGATGTCCTCGGCCGCTCCGCGCAGCTCGTGCTGGTTGCCGGTCGCGCTGATCGCCAGCAGGTTGGGCAGTCGGTAGGCGCCATGGAGCGGGTCGGCCAGCAGCTTCAGTGTCAGGTGGGTCGTGAGTGCCGCCAGCGCAACCTCGGGGCGGTCCAGCAGCTCGGCCTGGATCGCGGCGACGCGGTGGGCCGTGAGGCGGCGCATGAGCTTCTCGGAGTGCACGGGCCGTGCCGTGGCGCCGGCTGCCGATGGAAGCGACTGCAAGGCCGGGAGCCCCGAGCCGCGCGCAGGGTCCGCGTCGTCTTCCGAGCGCCCTCCACCGGCCGACTTCTGTTCGGCAGCCTTGGTGATGGCCTGCGCCAGATCGGCCCGATCCTCGGGACGGATGAGCCCTGCCTTGACCGCGGCACGGCCGTCCGCGCCCACATGCAGCACGCACCCAGAGAGCGCCATCCAGTCCGCGGGCCATTCGGTCAACGCCTCGAGCCTGGCCTTGCGCTCTTCCTCCAGACCGTCGGCCTCGGCCTCCAGGGCGAGGAAGGCCCGGTCGCGCGACGCGTCGTCCTCGTCGGCGGCGGCGTTCGCCTCGCTGGCGCCGCTGGCGCCCTCGCCGGCATCGCCATCGCCGTCGCGGTCCACCAGCGCGTCCATCTGCTCGTGCAGGGCAGCGATGCGCGTGTCCAGCGCCTTCAGCGCCTCGGCTTCCTCGGGCGTCGGAGCGCGGCGGGGCTTGCGCAGCTCGCCGTGCTTGACGTACTCGTCGTAGGCGAAGCGCGGACGGATGTCGACCCACTTCCAGCCTTCAGACAGCAGTTGCTTCGCGCGCTTGCCCAGCTTGTCGGCGGCGAGGCGCTCCAGCAGGGCCGGGTCCAGCAGGTAGGTCTTGCGATCGTCGTCGCTGAACAGGTCGCGGCGCAGTGGTCCGCCGGCCTTCTCGTAGGCCTTGACGGTGACGAACCGGGCCAGCGGGTCGGCGTCCGACTCGATCTCGCCCCGGGTCAGCAACTTCCGCAGATGCTCCGGGCGCTGGTTCCAGCTCGGCAGACCGGCCCAGGCCTGCTCCTGGCGCTGGTGATCGTCGACCGAGGCCAGCACCTTGAGGCAGTCCAGGCCGATGCCGCCTTCGCGGTACAGGGCCATCAGCCGGGGCGAGACGGTGGCGAGCTTCATGCGCCGCTTGACGATGAGCGGCGTCACGCCGAAGGCTGCGGCCACGTCCTCGACGGACTTGCCTTGCGCGAGCAGCCGGGCGAAGGCGGCAAACTCGTCGGCCGGGTGCATCGGCACGTGGAAGCAGTTCTCGGCAAGGCTCGCGATGAGTGCCTTGTCGGCCGGCACGACGAGCACCGGCACGGGATAGTTGTCGGCGATGTCGCCCTGCTGCACGAGCAGCGTGAGCGCGGCGAGCCGCCGTCCGCCTGCGCAGACCTCGTAGCGCCCGCGCGCCGCCTGGACGACGACAAGGTTCTGCAGCACGCCGCTGTCCTTGATCGACGCGGCCAGTTCCGGCAGCGACATCGCGGGCGTCGTGGCGCTGCGGGCCTGGTGGTCCTCGGACAGCACCAGCCTGTTGAAGGGAACGAAGGTGCGTGGGGACGCCTCGATGATGGCGTCGACCTCGGCTTTGGAGAATTTCATGAGGGACTCCTGATCGGTTGCATGGCAGGCCGACGGCCCACCATGCAGTCAGGATCCCATTGAGCCCATGCACTTCAAGGGTGACGAGGAGCGCTCGCCGATGGTCCGGTCAGGACGCCGGACCGCGCGTCGGCTCGCCTACGACTGCTCGCCCGACTTCAGGGCTGCCAACCGCTCCACCACCTCGCGCTTGCCGACCCCGCGCAAGGCAGCGATGGCCGCGAGGTTCTTCCCTCTGGGGCGTGCCTTGCCCTGCTCCCAGGCATAAACGCTCTGTCCGGATGCGCCGACGAGCAACCCGAAATCCGCAGCCGACAAGCCCAGGCGCTTGCGATTGCTAGCCATACCGGAGGCTCGGAACCGGAATCTGTCGGCGCCGTCCGCTTCCTCGACCGAAGGTGGTGATGGCGGCCGAGCGGGCGCGGCGCGCGCGGACTGCCGCACGGACCGTTCCAGCTCGCTGACTCTGCGCTTCAACGCGGCGCTTTCCGCGCGCGCTGCCGCGAGCGCCTTTCTGATCGAACCGACCTCGCCGCGCAATTCCTTGCGAGCCAGACGAACGATCTCGGCCTTGAGCACTGATGCAATGTTCGGCATTCACCGATTGTGCCAAGGGCCCGAGGAAGGTCGGGGATCAGCGCTGTACGGGTGGAAGCCGTCAGGAGCCGTGTCGCACTTCAAAGAGCGACCGCTTTCCGGAGTTCAAGTCAGCGAGGCCGCTGTCCCTGGACGACCCTATCCGGTCAGCCGGGTTGCTCCAAAGCGGTCGGACGAGGAGTCCGCGCTCTTGCCGTTCCGCCGCCATGAAGCGGTCGTTCGTGATCTCACGCAGGCGGCCAGGAGCGGACCTTTGGCAATACGGCCCACAGCGGTCATCGGGCCAAGGCGATACTCCACGCAGTGCGCCATCTGAGCGTACACCGGGCATGCCGCACGCCGGGCCCCGGCCTATCGCTTCGCCTTCGCCACCTCCTCCGCCACGAGAGCGGCAAGCTGGTCCGGCCCAAAGCTCAGCAGGCTGCGGCCGTTGACGAAGAAGGTGGGCGTCCGGCTCACCTGCAGCGCACTCAAGTCCGCGACATCCTGGGCCAGCAGCGCCTGCATCTCGGGCCGTGCCATGTCTTCCCGGGCCCGCTCGATATCCAGGCCGGCAGTCTTCGCGATCTCGAAGGTGAGGTCAGGATTCGGGCGCCCGTGGTCGGCCCAGGTCGGCTGCGCCTGCAGCACCGCTTCAAGCACCGGCTGGTACTTGCCCTGGCGCTTGGCCGCTTCGAGCAGCTTCACCACCTGGTCGGAGCCCTGGTGGAACGGTGCGTAGCGGATGACGAGCCGGACCTCCTCGGGGTACTTTGCCATCAGGCTCTTGACGATGGGATAGAACGCACGGCAGGTCTCGCACGCCGGGTCGAAGAACTCGACGATCGTGACCGGCGCGGCCTGCGGGCCGAGCACCGGCGAGTGCATGCGCACGAGGCGGGTCTGCTCGGCGCGCACCGTCTGGTCCTGGACACTCTGTGTCTGCTTCCGGTAGAGGCTCACGCCCAGGGCGAAGGCGGCGACCACGAGGATCAGGATGCCGCCGACAGCGAGCTTCTTGGTGTTCATGGACGGGTCTTTCGCAGGTAGACGAGCAGGAGCGCGACGATGGCAGTGAAGGCCAGCAGCGACAGCCACGGAATCTGGATGTCGCCAAGGATCACCAGCTTCTGATCGCTGCAGGACGGGCCGGCGCCGCAGGGGATCCACCACTGCGGCACCCAGCCTGCAACGAGTGCGGTGTGATAGCCCGCCACCGCAACGCCGCCCAGCGCCAGCGGCAACGCATAGACGGCCCCGCGCCGGTCGTTGCCGAAGGCCGCCATGCCCAGGATCACGGCCAGCGGAAACATCAGGATGCGTTGGTACCAGCAAAGCTGGCAGGGCGTCATGCCCATCACCTCGCCGATGAACAGCGCGGCAAACGTCGACACCAGGGCGACGGCCCAGGCGGCCGACAGCCACACCCACCCGGTGCTCGGCCGGGTGGGTGCTGTGCTGTCGTGTTCATCGCGCGCGCTGCTCATGGCGCGGGCAACCTTACTTCAGGGTGAAGCGTGCCGTCGATGGCTTGCCGGCGACCGTCACGATGGCCACGGCCTTGGTGCCTGGGCCGACCTTGAAGCTGCCGGTGGCTTCGAGCTTGTCGCCGGCGGGCTTCAGTTCGACCTCCTGCTTCTCGGTGCCGGTCAGCAGCGTGAGCTTGGCGGTCGCCTTGCTCAGGTCGGCCGCCTTGCCGTGGTCGCGCAGATGGAGCTGGATCACGGTCGGCTTGGCCACCAGTTCGTAGTCCATGTCCTTGACCTCGACGACCACGCCGCCGTGCAGCGGCTTGTGGTCGTGCTTGTCGCCGGCGGCGAAGGCCGAGCCGGCGAGGGCCAGGGTGATGGAGGCGAGGAGAGCTTGGGTCTTCATGGGAGTCCTTTCGGGGTGGTGGGGTGTGAACAGGGATGGAATCAAAGCGCCTCGGCGTCCCGGTCGTCCATCAGCGCTTCGGCCGGCTTGCGCCCGAAGAGCCAGAACATCGCAGGCGTGAGGAAGGTGTCGAGCAGGGTCGAGCTGATGAGGCCGGAGAAGATCACCACCGCCACTGGGTGCAGCACCTCAGTGCCGGGCTGCTCGGCCTCGAACAGCAGGGGGGCCAGCGCGAAGGCGGTGACCAGCGCCGTCATCAGCACGGGGCTCAGCCGCTCCAGCGAGCCGCGCAGGATCATCTTCTGGTCGAAGGACTCGCCCTCGAAGCGCATCAGGTTGATGTAGTGGCTGACCTTCAGGATGCCGTTGCGCACCGAGATGCCGGCCAGCGTGATGAAGCCGACCAGCGCAGCCACCGACAGCGGCTGGCCCGACAGCCACAGGCCGATCACTGCACCGACCAGCGCCAGCGGGATGTTCACCATGATCAGCGCCGACAACGCCGCCGACTTATAGCGGCTGTAGAGCACCACGAACATCAGCGTCAGCGACACGATGGACAGCAGGCCGACCAGGCGCGAGGCCTCCTCCTGCGCCTGGAACTGCCCGCCCAAGGTGATGAAGTAGCCCTCGGGTAGCTTGGTCTCGGCGACCACTTTACGGATGTCGGCCACGATCTCCGACAGAGCGCGCCCAGAGGCGTTGGCCGACAGCACGATGCGCCGCTTGCCATCGTCGCGGCTAATCTGGTTGGGGCCGTCACCGTCCTCGATGGTGGCGATCTTCAACAGCGGGATGCGGCCGTTCGGTGTCTCGATGAGGATTTGACCCAGCCCCTCCACCGACCGCGCCGACTCCGGCAGCTTGACTACCAGCGCGAAGCGCCGGCTGCCCTCGACGATCTGGGTGACCTTCTCGCCCTCGACCAGCGCCTGCAACGCGTTCAGCACCTGGGGCGCCGGCACCCCGTACTGCGCCGCGGCGGCGTAGTCGATGCGCACCTTGATCTGCGGCGCCAGCACCTGCTTTTCGATCTGCAGGTCGGCGATGCCGGGGATGGCGGCGAGCTTCGCGCGCAGCGCGTCGGCCTGGCCTCGCAGGGCATCGAGGTCCTCGCCGAAGATTTTGATCGCGATCTGCGAGCGCACGCCCGACAGCATGTGGTCGATGCGGTGCGAGATCGGCTGGCCGATCTCCAGCGCAGCGGGCAAATTGACCAGCCGCGCACGGATGTCGGCCTTGATCTCGTCCATGCTTCGCGTCAGCTCGGCGGTGGGCTTTAGGCCTACATCGAGCTCACTGACGTGCACGCCTTCGGCATGTTCGTCCAGCTCGGCCCGGCCGCTGCGGCGGCCGACGTGCGTGACCTCGGGCACCTGCTTGATCAGCACCTCGGCCTGGCGCGCCAGCGCCGAGGTTTCGCTGAGTGTCACACCGGGGTTCAGCCGCAAGCCGATCAGCAGCGTGCCCTCGTTGAAGGGTGGCAGGAAGGTCGTCGGGAAGAACGGCACGGCCGCCGCGGCCACCAGCACCGCGGCACCTGCGGCCACCATGGCGGCCTTGGGCCGGTTCAGCACGCCCTGCAGGCTGCTGCGGTAGCGCGCCTTCAGCCAGGCCAGGACCTTGGTGTCGCCGTGGTCCAGGTTCTTCATGCGCGGTAGCAGGTAGAAGCTGAGCACGGGCGTCACCGTCACCGACACGATCAGCGAGGCCAGCGTGGACACGATGAAAGCGATGCCCAGCGGCACGAAAAGCTTGCCTTCGAGCCCCGGCAGCGCGAACAGCGGGATGAAGACCAGCACGATGATGACGGTGGCGTAGAGGATCGCCGACCGCACTTCCATCGTCGCGCGCGCCACGATCTCGATCGGGTGCAGCCGGTGGTCCGGATGGTTCGCCCGGTCGGCCTTCAGCCGCCGCAGCACGTTCTCGACGCCCACCACCGCGTCGTCGACCAGGCCGCCGATGGCGATGGCCAGGCCGCCCAGCGTCATCGTGTTGATCGACAGCCCGAAATACTTGAACACCAGCGCGGTGATGAAGATCGACACCGGAATCGCCGTCAGCGCGATGATCGTCGGCCGCAAGGTGCCCAGGAAGAAGAACAGGATCACCGCGACGAAGATCGAGGCGCCGATCAGCTTCCCCTGCAGCGTGGTGATCGAGGCCTCGATGAAGCTGGCCTGGCGGAAGGTCACGCGCGGCGCCTCCATGCCGGCCGGCAGCGAGGCCTTCAGCCCGACCAGCGCGTCCTCGATGGATTTCGTGAGTGCGATGGTGTCGGCGGTCGGCTGTTTCTGGATGCCCAGGATCACGGCCGGCTTGCCTTCGTAGCCGGCATCGCCGCGCTTGGGTGCCGCCGCAAAGGTGACCTCGGCGATCTGGCGCATCAGGATGGGTTGGCCATCCTTGGCGGTCAGCGCCAGGTTGTTCAGGTCGTCCAGGCGCGAGGTACGGCCCAGGTTACGGATCAGGTACTCGCGCCCGTTCAGCTCCAGGAAGCCGCCCGAGGTGTTGCTGGAGTACCCCTTCAGCGCGCCTTCGAGCTGGTCGTGTGTGATGCCCAGCTCGGCCATGCGCGTGGTGTTCGGCTGCACCTGGAACTGGCGAACCTCGCCGCCGATCGGGATGACCTGAGCCACGCCAGGCACCGACAGCAGCCGCGGACGCAGCACCCAGTCGGCGTACTCACGCACGGCCATCGCGCTGATCTTGTTCGGATCGACCGGAATGGCGATCTGCATGATCTCGCCCATGATCGAGCTGATCGGGCCCATGCGCGGCACCACACCCTCGGCGATGCCTTCTTCCATCGACGACAGCCGCTCCGACACCAGTTGCCGGGCGCGGAAGATGTCGGTGCTCCAGTCGAACGTGACGTAGAGGAAGGACAGGCCGGCCGACGAGGTCGAGCGCACCGACTCCACGCCAGGCAGACCGTTCATGGTCGTCTCAAGCGGGAAGGTGATGAGCTGCTCCACCTCCTCGGCGGCCATGCCGCCGGCCTCCGTCATGATGGTGACGGTCGGCTTGTTGAGGTCGGGGAACACGTCCACCGGGGTGGTGGAAAGCGTGAACGCGCCGTAGGCCATCAGCACCACGCTGGCGATGATCACCAGCAGCCGGTTCCTCAGGCTGTTGTCGAGTAGCCACTTGAACATGTCAGCGCACCTGGTTGATCAAGGTGGCGCCTTGCGTCGCGACCCGGTCGCCCGGCTGCAGGCCCGATGTCACGGCCGCGTTCACCCCGTCCAGCGGTTCGGTGGTGACGGTGCGAGGCTCGAAGCGCTCTGGTGCCGTCTTGACCCAGACGACGGTCTGGTTGGCCGGGTTCTTCATCAGCGAGGCCACCGGCACCGACACACCCTTGACCTTGTCTCGGGTCTGCACGAACACGCGCACCGGCTGGCCGACGGCCAGCAGGTTCAGCGCATTGCCCTGGGCGCGGAAGACCAGCGGCAGCGCCTGCTCGCGCAGGCTGCGCGAGGCGCCGATGAAGGTCAGCGGCACACGTTGGTTGCCCACGGCCATCGTCGCAGTGCCGATGTTCGCGGCGATGGCGGAGTCGAAGGCCAGCGCCTCGATGCGCAGGCGAGAGGGGTCGACGATCTCGAACACCAGTTCGCGTGCATCGACCACCTGGCCGGCGACCACATTGGCGGAGGCGATCACGCCGGACACCGGTGCGATCAGCGCCTCGCGGGTGGACAGGCCGCCCCCGACGGCGGCGATGCGCGCCGTCAGGCTGGCGGCTTCGCTCTCGGCCGCTTCGATCTCCTTGCGTGGCACCGTGTCGGCCAGTTCCTGCAGACGCGCGACGCGCTTGTCGGCCAGTGCCTTGGCGGCACGCAGTTCGGCGAGCTGTGCGGCCTGGTTGGAGCGTTCGATCGGCGCGGCCGACGGCACGACATAGGCCAGCACTTCACCCTTGCGCACCGCCTGCCCGGGGTTGGGCAGCCCGCGCGGCCCCGGCTCGATGCGGCCGGCGTTCAGCGGCTGCACCTTGCCACCGGCGTTCGGGTCCATCAGCACCTTGGCGCCCAGTTCCACGGTGCGTGGCAGTTCGGCGGCTTCGGTGACGAGCGTGCGCACGCCCAGCTGGCGTTGCGCTGGCTTGGGCAGGAAGACGCTGCCGTCGGGCTGACGCTGGGGCCCGTTGGCGCTGGGCGCTGCGGGCCCGTCGCCGTGGTCGTGACCTTCGCCGGCATGGACAGGGGCGAACCCGGTCGAGGCGATCAGCAGCGCAAGGCTGGAGGCGATCAGGGCGCGCTTCATGCTGCACCCCCGGCGCGAACGCTGCGCGCGCTCATCACGCGGCGCCCGCCCCAGGCGAGCAAGACCAGCGCTGCCAGACCGCCGGCACCCCATCCTGCGTACTCCGTCCACGAGTGTGTGTGTGCAGCCTCGTCGGCATGCGCAGCTTCGTGGATGTCGAGTTCACCGGCCAGCAGGTCGACCTCGTTGCCGGCGGTCACCGTGGCGGTGACGGGCAGCACGCCTTCCTTGGGGGCCTCGGGCAGCACGACCTCGTATTCGTCTTCGCCCTGTTTCTCGGCCTTGAACTTGGCGCCGCCGATCTCGAGCTCGATCTGCGCACCGCGCACCGGGCTGTTGTCGCCGAAGCGGTCGAGGTACAGCGTGATCTGCTTGCCGCTGAGCACGCCGACGAGTTCGAAGGTCTCGGACACAGCAGAGAAGCGCGGCAGCGCCTGGCCGACGGCTGCGGGGGCCGTTTCTCCGTGGTCATGACCTTCGCCCGCCCACGCGGGCGAGCCAAGGAAGGTGGCCGCAACGAACAGCGCGGCCAGGGTGTGGGGGAGGTTCATGGATGGATTCCTGAAGAGTTCGATGCGTGGCAGGGCGTCACTGAGGAAGAAGGCCCAGGGCCTGCCGCCAGGCGGAGATGGCCGCGGCGAGTTCGATGCGGGTGCGCGCGGCCTGGCGTTCGGCCTCGGCGGCTTCTGCCTCGATGCGCAGGCGGGTCGGCAGGTCGGTCTCGCCGAGTCGGAAGGACTTGTCGAAGAAGCCGCGCGACTCGCGGGCAAGCTGGGCGCGGCGCTCCGCAGCAGCAAGCTGGGCGCGGGAGGCGTCCACGCGGACCTTCGCGGCCTCGCGTTCCGCGATCACACGCTCGCGTTCCAGCGCCAGTTGAGCCTGGATCTCAGTCGCTTCGGCGCGGGCGTTGGCCGTTCGTGCGTCGTGGCGCGGGCCGCCACCGAACGGGATGCGCACGCCCAGCGTGATCGTCTGTTGCGCCGCTTCGCCGAAGGCACCGCGGTCGCGCGTGGTAGCCAGCATCAACTCGGGATTCGCGCGCGACTGTGCCGCGGCCAGTGCTACGGTCCTCTCGGCAACGGCAGCGCGATCCTTCAGCTCCTGCAGCGCGGCGTGGGCTTCGAGGTCTGCTGCAGCGGCGCTCGGGTCAGGTTCCGCCAATGCACCGGCAACCTCGCTCGGTGCGGGTGCCGTTCCGGCCAACGCGCGCAGATGCTGTCGGGCCGCTGCAACGGCGGCTTCGGCTTGGGCCATGTTCGCCTCGGCACTTGCCACGGCGCCGTCAGCTTGGTGCTGGTCGGCGCGCGCCAGGTCACCGGCCTTCGTCCGGCGGGCCACGTCGGCGGCGATGCGGCGGGTGTTGTCGAGCTGGTCGCGGGCGCTGTTGACTTCGATGCGCGCGCGCTGCCACTGCCACCACGCCTCACGGACGGTGGCAGCGATGCGCAGTTGCGCCGCGGTAGCGCGGCTCTCGATGGCCGCACCTTCTGCCTCTGCCAGCGCGGCACTCCTGCCACGCTCTCCGGGCAGCCAGAGCGGTACGGCGACACCGACCTCCAGCTCGCGGGCACCCTGGTTACGGTTCAGGCGGTCGGTCTTGTTGGAGAGTTCCAGGGCTGCGGGTTCCGGCGTCCAGGCTGTCGCCGCGCTCTGCTGCGCACGGGCGGCGTCGCGTCGCGCCTGCAGGGCCATGGCCTCGGGTTGGCGGGCCCAGACGGCGTCGAAGACCTGCCGCAGGCTCAGCGAGCCCGCGGCAGTCTGAGACGCTGCCGGCGCAACAGATGTAGAGGCAGGCTGCGCCTGCACGGCGATGCTGAAGACGGCCATGGCAGCCGCCGCACCCGCGCGCAGCAGCCCGGCCTTTGTTCGAGTTCTTGGATTCATCCGATGCTCCTGTGTTGGAAACAACCCACGGGAGATCGGCAAGCGGCGACCAAGAGGTCGCGTCGGGCCTGACTGCGCCGCACGCTGCGGCGCGCACTCAGGCGCGAACGGGCTTCAGAGAAGGAGGAGACCCGCCTCGCCGATCAGGCGAGGGGCAGCCACTGAGGGCGTTCGGGTCGGGTCGGTGCGTGCGCACCGCCGGCTTCGTCGAGCGTGGCGCGGGGCTGCGCCATCAATAGCGCGCCGGGCACACACGAACTCACAGTGGGCATCGCGCTGCAGCTGCCATGGCACTGGCCGCAGTCCAGGTCTGTGGCACCGGGGGCCTTGTCGCCCGCAGCATTCGCGGTCGCATCCAGATCGGCAACCGGCTTCGTGTTTCCGCCGGTGTCAGCGTGGTGCTGGTGCTCGTGATGACCGAAGTGAGATGCCCCGGCCTGATCTTCGTGTCCGCAATACGGCGCCACCGCTGCCCAGCTGAACTGGAGCGGCAAAAAAGCGAGCATGAAGATGGCGAAGATGCGACGCACGGATGAGAGTCTATCGGCTAGAAGCTTGGCCTTGTCGCGTCCGAGGCGACCGGGCGGTGGAGTTTCACCACTTCGAGGCGCGGATGCGCGCGACGTTGCGGTTCATGCGGTGGCGGATGACCCGTTCGTACAGCCAGCGTTTCACGCCCGACAGATTGGAGCCGTGGTGCGCGTAGAAGGCATCGGGACTGTCGAAGATGCCGAAGTCGTCGGCGATGCCTTCTTTCTGGATGTAGGTGTCTTGGCCTCGCCATTCGACGCCGGGCGCCGACAGGTCGGGCGTGGCCGCGCCATAGCCGCAGAAGCGCCGTGCCTGCGGGAAGCGGCGCTGCAGGCTGGCCAGGTAGGGTGCATCGAGGATGAAGCCTTCCAGCGCGATCCAGAGGCCTTCCAGGCTGACCTCGACCCAGCTGTGGATGATGCGTTGCGGTGCCAGCCAGTAGGCGAGGCCGGTGATCGCGCCTTTCTGCAGCGGCTTGTCGATGGTGAAGCCGTGGAAGCGGCAGGGGACGCCCACCGCGCGCAGCAAGGCCATCAGCAGCGTGCTTTTGGTGTTGCACTGTCCGATGCCGTCGGCCAGGACCCGGGATGCCGGAAGCTCGTCGCCTTCGTTGTAGCCGAAGGCGATCTCGTTGCGCACGAAGTCGTAGACGGCGCCGATGCGGTCATAGGGGCTCAGGGTTCGCCAGCCCCGGCGGGCGACCAGGGACTCGATGTCCGGGTGGTGAACATCCAGCAGCGGCGTCGCAGTCAGCAGGCCGTGCATCGCGTCAGACATGGTGTGACTCCCTCAAGCGTGCGCCGGCACCGGGCGCAGTTCTGCCCGGGCCTGCTGGATGACTGATCGGGCGGCGGTCAGGGCCAGCACGCCCATGACCGCGGCGACGGCCAGGTCGGGCCAACCGCTGCCAGTACCGAACACGCCCAACGCAGCGGCCATCACCGCCAGGTTGCCGATCGCGTCGTTGCGACTGCACAGCCAGACCGAGTGCATGTTGGCGTCGCCCTCGCGCCAGGCGTAGAGCATCGCGGCCACCGACACGTTGGCCAACAGCGCCAGGGCGCCGATGGCACCCATCGTCACCGGCTCGGGCACGGTGCCGGTGGCGGCGGACCAGGCGGCGCGGCCGAGCACGAACACACCGAAGGCGCCCATGGTCAGGCCCTTGAAGAGCGCGGCCCGCGCCCGCCAGGTCAGCGCCATGCCCAACACCAGCAGCGAGATACCGTAGTTGGCCGCATCGCCGAAGAAGTCCACGGCATCGGCCAGCAGCGACACCGACCCGGCGCGCAACCCGCCGGCGAGTTCGATGCCGAACATGGCGGCATTGATGATCAGCGCGGCCCACAACACGCGGCGGTAGCGCGGGCTCTGGGTCGCTTGAGGTGTGGCGCAGCCGTGGCTGCAGCAGGAGTCGCTCATGAGGGGCTCTCGGGTGTCGATGCGAACATTGGAAACCCTGTAGCGACTCCAGAGTCAAGCGGCTATGCTGCGATTCATTGGCCGTCATTGCGCGTACGTCGAGAGCCCCAACCCATGTTCGACTTCCTTCGCGTCACCGGACTGTTCTTCGTCACCGCGGTTGCCGAGATCGTCGGCTGCTACCTGCCCTGGCTGGTGCTGACGCAGGGGCGTCCCGTCTGGTGGCTGCTGCCGGCGGCAGCGTCGCTGGCAGCGTTTGCGTGGCTGTTGACCCTGCATCCCAGCGCTGCGGGCCGCACTTATGCAGCCTATGGCGGCGTCTATGTCGTCGTCGCGCTGCTCTGGCTGTGGCGCGTCGATGGCGTCGTGCCGACGCGATGGGACCTCGTCGGTGGCGTCATCTGCCTCGCCGGCATGGCGATCATCGCGCTGCAGCCCAGAGGGGAAGTCTGAAGGAAGGACAAGTCCCATGAAGATCGGCGAACTGGCCCTGGCGGCGCAGACCCAGGTCGAGACCATCCGTTACTACGAACGCGAGGGCCTGCTGCCGCAGGCGCCGCGCAGCGAGGGCAACTACCGCATCTATGGGCCCGAGCATGTCGAGCGGCTGGCCTTCGTTCGGCATTGCCGGTCGCTGGACATGACGCTGGACGAGATCCGTGTGCTGCTGCGCTTCAAGGACGCGCCGCAGGCGGAGTGCGGCGAGGTCAACGCGCTGCTCGACGAGCACATCGGCCATGTCGCAACCCGTATCCGCGAATTGCGCCAGCTGGAGAAACAGTTGAAGGTGCTGCGCGAACAGTGCGTCGGCGTGCGCGATGCAGGGCAATGCGGCATCCTGAACGAACTGATGCAGGCTTCGTCACCGACGTGTGCCAAGTCGGCAAGCGCTCATGTGTCTGGGGCTCATGGCAGCCGCGGCCGTCGCGGACACGGCTCGGCTCCGGAATGACCGGTCCTTCAGTGCACCACCGGCTGCTGTGGGTCGAGCTGCGACGGCCGCCCCCTCGGACTCGCCGCCGGAAAGCTGACGTCCGAGGTTCGATGCTTGGAAGCTGTCGCTCGCGGACGAGTCATTTCGACCCAAACCCGTCCGTCGGCCTTCTCCAAAGCTGCCCGATGCTCGGACCGGCCTCTCTTGGGTTCTGCTCCCGCGAAGCAGCCGTTCGTGGCCACCGGGACCCGGCCAGAAGCCGATGCTGGTGCCAAGCAGCTACGCAGCAATCCCGCACGCTGCGGACTCGGCCGCGGCGCCAGCGCCTCCAGCCTCGGCATGAACTCCAGCGGGCTCATCACTGGGTGCGTCGTTCCGCCTTCGGAATCACTGGCGGCCCGTTGACGCCTACGGTGTAAGGCGGCGAGTGCGTCCGACTCCGCCGTCGCGCGGCGCTCAAGCAGGGCGCTGAGGCCCTAGTTCACCCCCGAGCGGCGTCTGCGCCCTACGACCAGAGCAATGCAAAGTCCTGCGGCCGCGAGTGCGAGACCCGGCGGCTCTGGCACCTCGGTAGGGTCCGTGACCTGCGTCCACGACGTCACAGGCGCGAGAACCCAAAGGCGGCTGCCGTCGTCGCGCATCCACAAGGCGCCAAACTGTCGAAAGGCGAACCCCTCCATGGACAAGGAGGGAGAGATTTCAGAGTCGGTGAGCGCCGAGCCACTCGGATCGTTAAACACAATGCTTGCCTCGCGTAGCAAGCCGCTGGAATCGGGTGAAGGTCTGCCCGAGATGTAGAAGGCGTCCATGCCTCCAAGGACAGACGAGTTGTCGGCGAACTCGAGGATGTGGTCTCCGCCCGTGGCGAACCCGCCAGCCCCACCTGAGAAAGCGAAAGTCATGCCGGTGCCTGCCCCTGCCCTGTATCGAACGTGCTCGCCGCCGCCCGAGAGGGAGTACTGAAATGAGTCCAGAGGCGCCTCGGTGTCGTACCTCACCGTACCAATGATCGACCAGCTCGCGTCAACGATGAATCCTGGAAACGTTGATTGAGCGGGGGTCGTGATGGTGTTGGCCGGCGCGTCGAACTCCTGTAGCGCAATGGTTGTTGCGGTGAAGCGGTAGGAGACGAGGGCCCCGTGGGCAGCGGGGGTGGCCAGGATCGCGGCGAGGACGAACGGTGCGAGCCTACGCATGGACGAAGTTGTGGAGCCTGCTGCCAAGGGAGATGAAGGCTAACCGGCCGGCCACGGGTGCTGGGCCCGCGGAGGCCCCTGGAATGCGGGGCCTGCAACTCAATACATGAGGCGGCGCGCTGACGGCAGGTTGGGCACAGCAATCCAAATGTTCTCGGCAAGGACAGAGACGGGCCTTGGACGGCCTGAAGTGGCCTGGGGTGACTTTGGGATCAGCAGCTTTGGAGCGATGGGATTGGGATGGTGGAAGTCTCTTCGGGGTCGGGCTGCGACGGCCGCCCCGTCGAACTCACCGCCGGATAGCTGACGTTAGAGGTTCGCCGCTCGGGAGCCGCCGCTCGCGGATGAGTCGTGCCGACCCCATGGCGACATCCGCCTCGCCGGTTGCGTCCCCCGGAAGCGGTCGATCGACCTGGACTGTCAGCGCGACTGCGCGTTGATCTGGTCATGCTTGGCACGCACGTCCTCTGGCCAGCGTGACTTGATCCAGGACAGCACGGCGACGATGTCCTCGTCGCTCATCAGTCCACGGTAGATGGGCATCGCGGTGCGGTAGTTGGGATCGCCGGCGACTGCCGCCACGCCGTCGCGGGTGATGCGGATCAGCAGCGCATCCGGGTGGTGCCAGGTGTGGCCGCTGGCGTCGTGAGGCGGCGCGGGCAGCAGGCCGTCGGGCCCGCGTTCGCGCCAGTTCGGCTGGCCTTGAAGGTTCGCACCGTGGCAGGACGCGCATTGCGCTGCGTAGATTGAGGCCCCGCGGGCGGTCAGCCGTGAATCGTCGGGCCGAAGCGCCGCGCGTTCTTGGTTGCTCTCGGCCGCGTGGTCGCTCGATGCCCACCAGACCGCGCCGCCCAGGGCCGCCAGGGCGACGCCTGCAGTGGCCAGCATCGTCGCAGTCTTCATCTCATGCCTCCGAGTCGTGCGGGATGGCCCTACGCGCGCCGCCGCGCGCACCCGGTGCTGACAGGATGTGCGGCGATGGTGCCGTCGCCGCAGCCGGCAATCGCAGCCAGAACCGATTCACACCGTCCGACGACGAGACCCCGACCGTGCCGCCATGGGCCTCCGCGATGGCCTTGACGATGGCCAGGCCGAGTCCGGCGCCTTCTCCCTCGCGGTGGCGTGCAGGATCGACGCGATAGAAGCGATCGAACAGATGCGGCAGATGGGCTGGGTCGATGGCAGTGCCGGGATTCTCCACCACCACGCGGACCGACCCGCCTTCGGCCCTCAGCCGCACGACGACGGTGTCGCCGCGCGCGGTGTGGTGAAGCGCGTTGCCGACCAGGTTGCTGATCGCGCGCTGCAGCATGCCGCGGTCGCCGGTTGCGGGCGGCACGCCGCCGTGCACGGGGTTCAGCCGAAGGCCAACCCCGGCCTCCTCGCTCAAGGCCTCGAAGTAGTCGAACACCGCCCGAACCTCGGCGTCGAGCCTGACTTCCGTGATCTGCAGCCGACGCCGCGGGCTCTCGGTCTGTGCCAGGAAGAGCATGTCGCCGATCATCTTGCGCATGCGGTCCATTTCGTCCAGCCCGGTGTAGAGCACCTCCCGATAGGCCGCCAGTGAACGATCCTTGGACAGCGCAACCTGGGTCTGCGTCATCAGGTTGGTGACCGGCGTGCGCAGCTCGTGCGCGATGTCGGCCGAGAAGTGCGACAGGCGTTCGAAGCTCGACTGGAGCTGATCCAGCATGGTGTTGAAGGACGTCACCAAGGGGGCCAGTTCGGGCGGGACGGATGCCGGATCCAGCCGAAGGTCCAGGTGGTCGGACGTCACGCCCCGCATGCTCGCGCCGATGCGCCGGATCGGGGCGTGGCCCCAGCGCACCGCAATGCACACGGCCAGCACCGCCAGCACGGTTGCCGCCAGTGCCCCCCACCAAAGGCCCTGACGCAGCCGCGCCAGGTAGTGCTCGTGCGCGTCGGTCGACACCGCCACCAGGACCCGGTGGTCCGCCACGGTGACCACCCCGCCGCGGTAGGTGTCCGCGTCGAGAGTCCAGACGGTCAGGTGCTCGGGCGCCAGCCGTCGCGCAGGGTCTGCATGCCGCGCGGCATCGAGCAGGGCTTCCGGCGCCCGCGCGTAGACCGGTCGATCCCGGCCGTCGAGGACGGCAAAGTACACGCCGTGGTGGCCCGCCACCGCCTGGGCCAGCCGTTCGCGATGCGCCGCAGCGTCGCCGCCGGGCTCCGCCACTGCCAGCGCCTGGCCGAGCGAGTCCGTCACCGCCTGCAGCTCGCCGAAGTCCAGCTCCTCGAAGTGGCCCTCGATCGACCGGGACACCAGCCAGGCGCTGGCCGCGAAGACGGCCGACATCGTCAGGCTGACCACCAGTGTGATGCGCAGGGCCAGCGACCACGGCCGCCGGCGGACGGGCTCAGTCGGCATCGGGCAGGTCCAGCATGTAGCCCATGCCGCGCACGGTCTGGATCAGCTTGGGCTCGAAGTCGTCGTCGACCTTGGCGCGCAGGCGCCGGATCGCGACGTCGATGGCGTTGGAGTCGCTGTCGAAGTTCATGTCCCAGACCTGCGACGCGATCAGCGAGCGTGGCAGCACCTCGCCGCGGCGGCGCATCAGCAGTTCCAGCAGCGCGAATTCCTTGGCCGTCAGCACCAGGCGCTTGCCCGCGCGGGTGGCTCGGCGCCGCGGCACGTCCAGCACCAGATCCGCCGCCTCCATGCGCTCGGCGACGGGGGCCGCGTTGCCGCGCCGCAGCAGCGTGCGCACGCGGGCCAGCAGTTCGGAGAAGGCGAAGGGCTTGACCAGGTAGTCGTCGGCCCCGGCCTCCAGACCCCGGACACGGTCCTCGACACCATCGCGCGCGGTCAGGAAGAGCACCGGCGTCTCGCGGCCGGCGTCGCGCAAGGATTTCAGGATCCGCCATCCGTCGACGTCCGGCAGCATCACGTCCAGGATCAGCAGGTCGTGGTCGCCGGTCATGGCCTGGTGGTGGCCGTCCAGACCGTTGCGGGCCAGGTCGACGACGAATCCTGCCTCGCCGAGCCCCTGGCGCAGGTAATCCGCGGTGATGGCTTCGTCCTCGATGACCAGCAGCTTCATGGTCGTTCGTCCTCCTCGTGCAGACCGAGGCTAGTCGGGCGCGGCTTTCCAGCACATGACAAACACATGACGTGATCGTAATGAAGGCGTCATGGCTTCGTTCGTTGCGGATTTGCAGACTCCGGCCCGTTGATGACCACCCGCAGAAGAACCGCATGACCACTCGATCGTCCCTCGCTGCACTGCCGCGCCGCCGTTTCGTCCAGGGTCTGGCCGCCGGCGGCGTGCTGGCCGGGCTGTCGCCGCTGCTGACGCCGGCCCGTGCCGCCGCCGACGCCGCCGCGCGCCGTGCCACCCCCGTGCTGTCCGGCACCGAATTCAATCTGGAAATCGCCGAACTGCCGGTGAATTTCACTGGCACTCCGCGCCTGGCCACCGCCATCAACGGCTCGATCCCGGCGCCGACCTTGCGCTGGCGCGAGGGCGACGAGGTCACGATCCGCGTCACCAACCGCCTGCGCGAGGCGACTTCGATCCACTGGCACGGGATCATCCTGCCCTACCAGATGGACGGCGTGCCCGGCATCAGCTTCGCCGGCATCCCGCCGGGGGCGACCTTCACCTACCGCTTCAAGGTCGAGCAGAGCGGCACCTACTGGTACCACTCGCACTCCGGCATGCAGGAGCAGACCGGCATGTACGGCGCGATCGTCATCGACCCGCGCGACGGTGGCGCGGCGCGGGCGCAGCGTGACCACGTCGTGCTGCTGTCGGACTGGACCGACGAGCCGCTGGGCGTGCTGCACAAGCTCAAGGCCCAGGGCGACTACTACAACCTCAACGAGCCGACGGCGATGGATTTCTTCCGCGACGTCTCGGCCAACGGCCTGGGTGCCGCGCTCGACAAGCGCCGCATGTGGAACCAGATGCGCATGAGCCCGACCGACCTGGGCGACCTGTCGGCACGCACGCTCACCTACCTGACCAACGGCACCACGCCGGCTGGCAACTGGACCGGCCTTTTCAAGCCCGGCGAGCGCGTGCGGCTGCGCTTCATCAACGGCGCGGCCAACACCTTCTACGACGTGCGCATCCCGGGCCTGAAGCTCAGCGTCGTGCAGGCCGACGGCGTCGACGTCGAGCCGGTGACGGTGGACGAGTTCCGCTTCGGTCCCGGCGAGACCTACGACGTGATCGTGCAGCCGAAGGACGAGGCGTACACGATCTTCGCGCAGTCGATGGAGCGCACCGGCTATGCGCGCGGCACGCTGGCCGTGCGCGACGGTCTGCAGGCCCCCGTGCCCCAGCCGAATCCGGTGACCTGGCTGACCATGGGCGACATGATGGGATCCATGGACCACGGTGCCATGGCTGGCATGGGCCACGGCGCGATGTCCGGGATGAACCATGGCGGCATGGCCGGCATGGATCACTCGAAGATGCCAGGCATGTCGGGCATGAACCACGGTGGCATGGCCGGGATGGACCACTCGAAGATGTCCGGCATGGACCATGCCGCCATGGGGCACGGCGCCGCACCGGCCAACCCGCTGGCGCGCCCGAGCACCACCGCGCGCCACGCGCGCACCGAGTACGGCCCCAGTGTCGACATGCGCGTGGACATGGCGCGTACCAACCTCGACGACCCGGGCATCGGCCTGCGCGACAACGGCCGGCGCGTGCTGACGCTGGCGGACCTGCACACCGTCGGCGGGCCGCTGGACCCGCGCGGCGCCGAGCGCGAGATCGAACTGCACCTCACCGGCAACATGGAGCGCTACACCTGGTCCATCGACGGGCTGGCCTTCGGTTCGTCGACGCCGGTGAGCATGAGCTACGGCGAGCGCGTGCGGATCATCCTGCACAACGACACGATGATGACCCACCCGATGCACCTGCACGGCGTGTGGAGCGAGCTGGAGACGCCGGATGGTGCCTTCCAGGCCCGCCGGCACACGATCCCGGTGCAACCGGCGCAGCGCGTGAGCTTCCTCGTCACCGCCGACGCGATGGGCCGCTGGGCCTGGCACTGCCACCTGATGCTGCACATGCACGAGGGTATGTTCCGCGAGGTGGTCATCTCGTGAACCAGGCCATGTACCGCCCCCTCACCGGCTCCCAACGAACACCAGGACGAACCTTGACCCTTCCCACGACACTGAAGATCGCCGCGCTGACCGCGGCGCTGACCGCCGGACCCGTGCTGGCGCAATCGGCGGGTCACGCCGGTCACGGCAGCAGCGCGCCGCCCGCCGCATCGGCGAGCGCGGACAACGCCGCCAAGCCCAAGCCGCCTGCGCCGATGGCGGCCATGGACCATGGGGACATGCAGATGCAGGGCGGCTCGGCGCCGCCCGATGCGCGCGACCCGCATGCCTACGCCGGCGGCCACACCCTCACCACCGGGCCCTACCTGATCTCGAAGGAACGGCTGCTGCGCCTGGGCGACGAGCAGAGCACGGGCTTCTTCCTGGCCGACAAGTTCGAGGCGCAGCGCAGCGATGGCCAGACGACCGGCGCCTACGACCTGATGGCCCGCTACGGGCGCGACTACAACCGCCTGGTCATCAAGGCCGAGGGCGAGATCGCCGGCGGGAAGCTCGAGGAGTCCCGCACCGAAGCGCTCTGGAGCCGCGCGATCGCCGGCTACTGGGACGGCCAGCTCGGCCTGCGCCACGACACCGGCCCCGGCCCGGCACGCAACTGGCTGGCGTTCGGCATCGAGGGCCTGGCGCCCTACTGGTTCGAGGTCGACGCCACCGCCTACGTCGGTGACGGTGGCCGGACCGCGCTGCGTCTGAGCGCCGAGTACGAGCTCCTGCTGACCCAGAAGCTGATCCTGCAGCCGAGCGTGGAACTGGCCGCCTACGGCAAGAGCGACCCGGCCAACGAGATCGGCAAGGGCCTGTCCAGCGTCAGCGCCGGCCTGCGCCTGCGCTACGAGTTCACGCGCCAGTTCGCGCCCTACGTGGGCGTCGAATGGGCCGGCGGCTTCGGCGAGACCGCCGACATCGCACGGGCCGACGGCCGCCCCACGCGCGACACCCGCGTCGTGGCCGGCGTTCGCTTCTGGTTCTGACACGTTTCGACCCCCCTCACCCCACCCAACCCCATCGACCAGGACACGAACATGAAGACACGCACGATCAAACGCCTGCTGACCGCCACCCTGGCCGCGCCGCTGGTGGCGCTGGCCGCCGGTGAACATGGCGGCGGCCATGGCAAGGACATGGCCGACATGCACAAGGGCATGCAGGGCATGCACGGCGGCGGCGCCATGGGCGGCCACGACTCGGCCGCCGGCAAGCCCGGCGACCCGGCCCAGGTGACCCGCACGGTGCCGGTGGAGATGGACGACAACATGCGCTTCACGCCGTCGGAGATCAGCGTCAAGGCCGGCGAGACGATCCGCTTCTTCGTCGTCAACAAGGGCAAGGTCCCGCACGAGATGGTCATCGGCAGCCAGGCCGAGCTCGACGAGCACGCCGAGATGATGAAGAAGATGCCCGGCATGAAGCACGTCGAGCCGAACCAGATCAACCTGGAACCCGGCAAGCGCGGCGGCATGGTCTGGACCTTCGACAAGGCCGGCACCTTCGCCTTCGCCTGCTTGGTGCCGGGGCACAAGGAAGCGGGCATGGTGGGTCAGATCGCCGTGCAATGACCGTCGGATGCGCTCTGCGAGTCCCCGTCGCCGTCGGTCGGTCGGCGCGACAGTGCAGTGGGTATGGACGGCGCGCCTCCCTTGCACCAGACTTGAACGCGAAACACAGCGACGTCTCGGAGACTGGACCGTGTCTCGAGCGCTGATGGCTCCACGATGACCCCGATCCGTCGTCCCGGCACACTGCGCCGCATCGCGACCGCGATGCTGCTGTTCTGGGTATTGGCGCTCGGCGCATCGTGGGCGAACGCCTGCCTCCTCCAGGATCGGCAGACCCATGTCCACTCGGGCGCCGCCGACGGCGATGGCGCACTGGGCACGGTGACGGCGGGGCACGGCGGCGCCGTGCCGTCGCACGGTGATGACGCCGGAGCAGGCGAACTTGCCTGCCAGGACGTCTGCGATGCGGCGTCGCAGACGTGCACGCAGAAGGAAGCGACGCCGGCGGCGATCGACCTTGCCGACCTGCCACCGCCGCTGCGCTTGGCCGCCTCGAGGCGCGTCGTCACACGGCTGCCGAAAGCGGCGTTCGCCGTGGGATCGCCGCCCCCTGCTGCAGTCCCCCTGCGCGCCCGGCTGTCCCGGCTGACGCTGTAGCGCCTCTTCGTCCCCGGCCGACCGGGGCCGACGCCGCGTACGCGGGCGCGCTGACGCCTGAATGACGCAGCCAAGGTCGCGACCGGACGCCACCGGGAACCGCACCCAGCTTCGGCCACCGAACCGCGGCCGACCATGGGCCTTTACGCCCCCCCCCCTACGACAGGAGCACGCCATGACACCCGCTCGCACCACTTCGATCATCGCCATTACCACGCTGGCCCTGCTGGCCGCCCCGGCCTACGCGGCCGGCAGCGACGAGCACGACGCCCATCATCCGGCCCCGCCGGCCGGGCAGCGCCTGGCACAGGCGCCGCAGGCCGCTCAGGGCATGGGCATGGGCATGGCCGGGACCACCGCGGCGCCCGCTGGCTATGCGGAACAGATGAAGGCCATGCAGGCCATGCACGACAAGATGCTGGCGGCCAAGACGCCGGAGGAGCGCAACGCGCTGATGGCCGAGCAGATGAAGCTGATGCAGGACGGCATGGCCACGATGGGCCGCATGGGCGGCGGCATGGGCATGGGTGGTGGCGCGATGATGGGCGGTAACCGCCCCGGCGCCGCGCCCGCCCAGCCTGGCGACATGGCGTCGCGCCAGCAGATGATGGAGCAACGCATGGACATGATGCAGTCCATGATGCAGATGATGATGGACCGCATGATGCCGGCCCCCTCGACGAAGTGAGGGGTGGCGCATGAGCTACGGATTCCACTGCGATCTGCCCGGCCGCGACTTCCCTGCTGCCGTGGCGCGCGTCACCGAGGCGCTCAAGGCCGAGGGCTTCGGCGTGCTGACCGAGATCGATGTGCAGGCCACGATGAAGGCCAAACTCGGTGTCGACGGCCGGCCCTACCGCATCCTCGGCGCCTGCAACCCGCCGCTGGCACACCGCGCGCTGAGCGCGGAGCCCGACATCGGCCTGCTGCTGCCGTGCAACGTGGTCGTGCGCGAGGAGGCCGACGGCCGGTTCGTCGCCGGCTTCATGGACCCGGTGGCCGTACTGCAGCTCACCGACGACGCCGAAGTTGCCGCAGTGGCACATGAAGTGCGCGCGCGGCTGCAGCGTGTGCGCGACGCACTCGCCGCGACGGCCGGAGGCTGAAGGAGATGCACATGTTCTACGACGGTGAATGGTTCATGGGCGGCATGCACTTCCTGTGGTGGATCTTCTGGGTAGGGATCGTTGCCGCCTTCGTCTGGGCGCTGTGGGGCCGGCCCGGCGGACGCACGAGCGACGCGGATCGCACCGTCGAGCGGCGCGAGACGCCGCTCGAGCTACTCCAGCGACGCCTGGCCAGCGGCGAGTGCTCGCCCGAGGAATACGAGAAGCGCAAGGCGCTGCTGGAACGCGACCGCACCGCAGGCCCTTGACCTTGACACGAGGTCAGGGTCGAAGCTGGCGCAGAGCGCTCGATCTCAGCGCGGCATCACGAAAGGAGCAGACCATGAGCACCCACGACCACACGCACGATCACCTGCGGGGCCCGGCTTCAAGGCCGCAGGACACGACAAGGCCCTCTGCGCTGCTGGGCAGGCCCCTGAAGACGGCACTGCTGATGGTGGCGCTGGTGGGCGGCTTCTACCTGCTGCGGGAGCACTGGAATCACGTTGCCGGCAACTGGATCTACCTGCTGCTGCTGGCCTGCCCGCTGATGCACCTGTTCCACGGCCGTGGGGGCCACGGCCGGCACGGCGGTCATGGTGGCCAGCGCTCCGGACCTCGCAATGACAACGACGAGGTTTGAGGCCATGGACATGCCCCGACAACACCACCCCGACGCCCACTCGCACGCGACCGGGACGGCCGCAAAGGATGCGGTGACCATCTACACCTGCCCCATGCATCCCGAGGTGCGGCAGGACGCCCCCGGCAAGTGCCCGAAGTGCGGCATGTTCCTGGAGCCGGAAGGCCAGGCGTCTGCCCACGACCTTGCCGGCCATGCGCATCACGACCACGCAGGTCATGGGCACCCTGGCCATGCAGGGCACGGCCACCCCGCGCCGGCGGCGTCGAGGCCTGCGAAGGCTGCGACGGCCGGCACCTACGACAAGGTACCCGCCGACTGGAGCGGCAGCGTCTACACCTGCCCGATGCACCCCGAGGTGCGCCAGACCGTGCCCGGCGCTTGCCCGCTGTGCGGCATGGGTCTGCAGCTCGAGGCCGGCTCGGCCGCGGCCGACGAAGGACCGAACCCGGAGCTCGTCGACTTCACGCGTCGCCTGTGGGTCGCCACCGTGCTGACGGTGCCTTTGCTCGTGCTGACGATGACGCCCTTCCTCGGCATCACCGCCGTGCGCGACTTCTTCGGCGAGCACGAGTCGATGTGGATCGAGCTCGTGTTGTCCACGCCCGTGATCCTGTGGTCCGGCTGGCCCTTCTTCGAACGCGGCTGGGCGTCGTTCCGAACCTGGAACCTGAACATGTTCAGCCTCATCGGCATGGGTGTGGCGTCGGCCTTCGCCTATTCCGTGGTGGCGCTGGTCGCGCCGGGCATCTTCCCGGCCGGCTTCCGCAATCCGGCCACCGGCGTCGTCGGCGTGTACTTCGAGGCCGCGGCGGTGATCGTCACCCTTGTGCTGCTGGGCCAGGTGATGGAGCTGCGGGCCCGCGAAGGCACGGGCAAGGCGATCCGCGCGCTACTCGACCTCGCGGCCAAGACCGCGCGCGTGATCCGGCCCGACGGCACCGAGGAAGTGATCCCGCTCGAGCAGGTGCAGGTCGGCGACCGGCTGCGCGTGCGACCCGGCGACAAGGTGCCGGTGGATGGCACCGTGGTCGATGGCCGCTCCTCGATCGACGAGAGCATGATCACCGGCGAGCCGGTGCCGGTCGAGAAGGTGGCCGGCGACAGGCTCACCGGCGCCACGATCAACGGCACCGGCAGCCTGGTGATGGAAGCCACGCGCGTAGGCGCCGACACGCTGCTGGCGCAGATCGTCGACATGGTGGCCCGCGCGCAGAAGAGCCGCGCGCCGATCCAGAAGTGGGCCGACATGGTGGCCGGCCGCTTCGTGCCGGCCGTGATCGCCATCGCGGTGGCTTCCTTCATCGCCTGGGCGATCTGGGGTCCGGCGCCGGCGCTGGCCTACGCGCTGGTGTCGGCGGTGGCGGTGCTGATAATTGCCTGCCCCTGCGCGCTGGGGCTGGCCACGCCGATGTCGATCATGACCGCCACCGGCCGTGGCGCGCAGATGGGTGTGCTCATCAAGAACGCCGAGGCGCTGGAGCGCTTCGAGAAGGTCGACACCCTGATCGTCGACAAGACCGGCACCCTCACCGAGGGCAAGCCGAAACTGGTGGCCGTGATGCCCGAGCCCGGACACGACGAGGCCGAAGTGCTGCGCCTGGCCGCGACGCTGGAGAAGGGCTCCGAACACCCGCTGGCGGAAGCCATCGTGCGAGGCGCCGAGGAGCGTGGCGTCAAGCTGGCCGAGGCGCAGGACTTCGAGGCCGTCACCGGCAAGGGCGTGAAGGGCCGTGTCGACGGCAAGGCCGTCGCGCTGGGCAACCTCAAGCTCGTGAAGGACCTGGGCCTGGACGGCGCCGAGCTGTCGGCCAAGGCCGACGCCGCGCGCGACGACGGCCAGACGGTCATGTTCATCGTGCTCGACGGCGCGGTCGCTGGGCTGGTGGCGGTGGCCGACCCGGTCAAGGCCAGCACGCCGGCCGCGATCAAGTCGCTGCACGAATTGGGCTTCCGCGTCGTGATGGCCACCGGCGACAACGAGCGAACCGCCAAGGCGGTCGCCGCGCGGCTGGGCATCGACGAGATCCGCGCCGACGTGCTGCCGGCCGACAAGGCGCGCATCATCCAGGAGCTGCAGGCGCAGGGCCGCAAGGTGGCGATGGCCGGCGACGGCGTCAACGACGCGCCGGCGCTGGCGCAGGCCGACGTCGGCATCGCGATGGGCACTGGCGCCGACGTCGCAATCGAGAGCGCCGGTTTCACGCTCGTCAAGGGCGACCTGACCGGCATCGTGCGCGCGCGGCGGCTGGCCACCGCGACGATGCGCAACATCCGCCAGAACCTGTTCTTCGCGCTGGTCTACAACGCCGCCGGCGTGCCGGTGGCCGCCGGCGTGCTCTACCCGTTCATCGGCCTGCTGATCGGGCCGATCTTCGCCGCCTTCGCGATGAGCGCCTCGTCGCTGTCGGTGGTGCTGAACGCACTGCGCCTGCGCACGGCGCGGGTCTGAGGCGGGGCGCGCCGTTGGACATTCTCGCGCACACCCTCTGGGCCGGCGTTGGTGCCGCCTGGCTGGCACTCCGGCGCCGGGACGTCACGCGCAGGACCGTGGCGGCCACGATGGCGCTCGCCGCGCTGCCAGACGTGATCCAGATGCTGCCGGTGCTCGCGTGGTGGGCGGTCGGCGGCGGCACCTGGGACGCCGTGCAGGCCTTCGCCATCGCGATGCCGGGCCAGGAACCGGTCATGCCAGGTTGGGTGACGGTGTGGTCGCACACCATCCATTGCATCGCCCACAGCGCCGTGATCGTGGCGGGCGTGACACTGGTGCTCTGGGCCTGGCGGCGCACGCTGTGGCTGCCGCTGCTGGGCTGGTGGTCGCACATCGTGATCGACGTCTTCACGCACTCGGCGGACTACTACGCCTCGCCGGTGCTCTACCCCGTCACCGAACGCGGCTTCGACGGCATTGCCTGGATCACGCCGTGGTTCATCGCGCTGAACTACCTGGCGTTGGCGATGGCGGGCGTTGCGCTGCTCGTGAGTGCGCGACAACGGTCCGGATCCGGCGCAGTGCGTCCGCCTGATGGTCCGAAGAGGAGTTCGACATGAACCCGATCACCTTCGACTGGACGATCTTCGCGCTGTCGTTCGCGGCCTACGGCGCATGGCTTGTCGCGTGGCTGCGCGGATGCACCGGTGGCGGCCATGACGGTGACCGTGCCCGCCCACGCCGTGCAGGCTCGTCCGGCGGGCATCCGCGATCGACACCTCCCGCCCGCACCCCGGGCGTCGAGCCGGTCTCGGGCGTGCCGCTGGACATGGCCAACGCGCTGCCCTGGTTCCATCGCGGAACCGTCTACTTCTTTGCCATCGAGGCATCGCGCGCGCGCTTCGTGGCGCGGACTTCGGCCCCTACTTCTTCAAGACACCGCGAAGACTGCCCATGACCCGGACCGCTGTCGCGAGCCACCGCTCCTCCGCCGCAAGACTCGCCCTGGTCTTCCTGACGCTGGCCGCGGCGTGGCCCAGCTGGGGCCAGCGCATCCGCGACCTGCCGCCCTCGGCGCTGGGCATTTCGATGCCCGCGCTGTCGGCGCAGGCAGCCGCCGGCCAGAAGGCCTTCGACGCGAACTGCGCGTCGTGCCACGGCCGCTTCGGCACGGGTTCCGACAAGGGACCGCCGCTGATGCACGACATCTACAACCCGGGCCATCACGCCGACGAGGCCTTCCAGCGCGCCGTGCGCAACGGGGTGCCACAGCATCACTGGCGATTCGGCGACATGCCGCCGCAGCCGCAGGTCGGCGACGAGCAACTGGCGCAGATCGTTCGCTACGTGCGCGAACTGCAGCAGGCCAACGGCATCCTGTTCGCGCCCCACCGCATGTGACGACGGCAGGCAATGACACGTGCGGGCCAGTACCGAACCGTGATCGCCCTGGTCCTGCCGACACTCGTCGCCATGCCGACCCTGGTGTTCGCGCGGGGCCCGACACCGGATGGCGCGGCGATCTACGCGGGCCAGTGCCTGGCCTGCCACGGCGCCAATGGCGCGGGCACGATGCCCGGTGTGCCGGACTTCACGGGTTCGTCGGGCGTGCTGCGCAAGTCTGGCTACGTCCTGCTGAGCAGCCTGATCGACGGCGTGCAGCGCCCCGAGGCCGCGGCGACGGTGCCGGCCCTGGGCGGCAATCCGGCGCTGACGCCGGCCGACATGCGGGCCGTGCTGAACTTCCTGTGACGTGAAGTCGCGCCGCCCCACCGCAAGACCAACCGGAGAGAAGTGACATGGACACTCCACTGAAGCTCGCCACCGCGACCGTGCTTGCCCTGGCCCTGACCGTTTCTTCGGCCCTGGCTGCGCCGACCGTCTTCATCCCGCTCGGCACCGGCAACCAGGTGATTGCCGTCGATGCGGCCACCGACCGCATCATCGCCAGTTATGCCAACGTGATCGATGCTCATGGCCTAGTCGTCACACCTGACGGCGAATACGTGGTGGCGGGCAGCCTGAAGGAGATGCCGGCGGCGGCCGGCAGCCCGCCGGATGCGCCCACCAGCAAGCTCTATCTGGTGCACCCGGCGCATGGCCATGTCATGTCGACGATTCCTGTGGCCGGCTGGACCCACCACCAGGCGATCACCCCCGATGGGCGCTACGTGCTGTCCACCCATCCGACGCGCGGCGGTGTGAGCGTGGTCGACCTGCAGTCGAACCAGGTGGTGAAGACGATCGCTACCGGTCCGGCGCCGAACTACACGGTGATCACGCGCGACGGCCAGCGTGCCTTCGTCACGAACAGTGGCAATGGAACCGTGAGCGAGATCGAACGGGCAAGCTGGCGCGTGACCCCCACGATGGAGGCCGGGTCGGCCCCGGAGCATCTGGTGATCTCGGACGACGAGCAGACCTTGTATGCACTCAACCCGCGGGCCGGCACCGTGACCGCCGTCTCCGTGGCCAGCGGGAAGATCACCAAGACCCACAAGGTCGGCACCACGCTGCACGGGCTCGACCTCGGCAACGACGGCCGCACGCTATTTGTCAGCGACCTTGGCGAGAACCAGTTGATCGCGCTCGACGTCCGCGACGGCTCCCAGCGCCGGCTGGCGCTGTCGCCAGCCCCGTATCACCTGAACACCATCCGCGGCACCGGCAAGGTCTATGTGTCCAGCCGCAGCGACCCGGTGATCTGGGTGGTGGACCAGAAGAGCCTGACGCTCACCGGCACCATCAAGCTGCCCGCCGGCGTGGGGCATCAGATGGCCGTTCTGCCCTGAAGCGATCTCGACGCGGGCGCCACAGGCGCGGCAGCGCTCGCTAATCGGACCCGGCGTCACGCGCCTTGCGTCGCCGTGCCCGCGCATCCCGGATCCACTTCACCGCCAGCGGCACCAGGGTCAAGGCTCCCAGCGCAAGGACCGACAGCAGGATGCGATTGCCCTCGCCACTGCTCATCTCCTTGCCGAAGTGGGCCAGCAGAAAGCTCGAAGGCGCAATCCCGGCCAGCGTGGCCAGCGCGAAGCGCCATGCCGACAGCGTGGTGAGACCGGCGCCATAGCTGACGATGTCGAAGGACAGAAAGGGCAGCAGCCGGCTGACGAAGACGATGCCCATCAGTGCGTTCTGCGAGCCCATCCAGCCGGTCGCCAGACGCCGACCGAACCAGCGGTGCACTGTGTCGGACCCCACCAACCTGGCGATGCCGAAGGCGCCCATGGCGCCGGCCTGGGCGCCGAGCAGGACATACAGCGCACCCCAGCCATGGCCATAAGCCGCGCCGGCGGCCAGTGCAATGGGTGCGCTCGGAATCGGGCTGACGAGGACAGCCGTCGTGATCAGCGCAATGACGAGCACCGGCCCCCAGGCTCCCCACTGCAGCACCTGGGCGTTCAGCGCAGCGGGATCCACGAGGGTCGCCTAGATACCGCTGTCGCGCAGCAGTCCGTACGCCGCGACGAGTCCGACCAGCAGGATCGCACCGGAGAACAGTCTGCCGTGGCGCATCATCCCGCCCCTGGACGCGGGTCCCGGTCTGTCCTGGTGATCGAGCTGTCGGCGAATCCGCCTGGCCCCGCTGCGCTCGTCCGGGCGGTGCGCGGGTGCCGCCTTTGCCGCATTCAGGGGCGCGCGGCCTTGGCCGCCTGGGCGTTCATCTGAGTGTGCATCTGCCGCACCTGCGCCGGCCACTGCGCCTTGATCCATGACAGCACGGCGATGATCTCGTCGTCGCTGAGTCGGCCTTCATAAGCGGGCATCGACGTCTTGTAGGAAGGATCGCCGACGATGCTGGCGACGCCGAACTTGGTGATGCAAAACAGCATCTCGTCCGGGTGATGCCAGGTGTGACCGCCCGCATCGTGCGGCGGCGCCGGCAGCAGGCCGTCGGCGCCCCGCGTGCGCCAATCGGGCTGCCCTTGCAGGCGATCGCCATGGCACGACGCGCATTGCTCGGCGTAGATCCGCTCGCCGACCGCCAGCACCTTGGGGTCGTCCGGACGCAGCATCGCTTCGCCCTGATCGGTACCGAACGGATCGAAACGGATCGCCAACGCGATCACCGCCGCCAGCGCGGCAGTCAGCGCGATGACCACGGCCGGTGCCTTCATCGAGGTTTCGATCTCTGACGGGGAAGCATCGGGGACGAGTCTGCCATGTCCCTGGCGAACGGCGTGTCGCCGCGCTGGCGCTGGCCCCGGAGTCGACCCAGTCGCCTGCTGGACGGCCACGCCGCAGGCGGCGGTTGAATCCGCGAGCCGGTCGGACAGGTCCGTCCAGAACGATCTGCCTGCAAGCAGTCGATCGCCGGTACCCGCTCCTGGCCGGGCTGAGCCAACGAGACGCTCGGACTCGTCGCCGCAAACCTGTCTTTCGAAGGAGCGCCGGAGCTCGAATCTCGAGCACGCCGGGAAAGTCGGCTTGTGGCCGTTATGCAAGTCTTGCCATAACGGCCATTATGAGAAGACCTCGGTTATGACAAGACCGTGGAAGACGAGCGCCCGGATCACCTCGTAGGCAGGTGGCGCTTGGCGCTCGTGCACTTCTCATAATCACAAGCTCTTCAGGAACTCAAGCAGCGAGTCCGAGGCGCGGAAGCGCCGGCTGGCGGTGTCGGGGTCTTGCAGCTTCGCCAGCGCCTTCACCTTCATCTCGAGGTTCGCCTCCGTGTACTGATGCGTGGTGGTTGGGCTCTCGTGCCCCAGCCACAAGGCGATCGCATCGATGTGTTCGCCCGACTGCAGCAGATGCATGGCCGTCGTGTGTCGGATGGTGTGCGGGGAGATGTGGCGGTCCCGCAGGCTCGGCATCTTCGGAGTCGCCGCCGCCACTGCCAACGCCAGGCGCTGCGCGACGTTGGTCCTTGTCATCGTGTGCCCGTCCCGGTTGGGAAGCAGCGCCGATGCTGGCAGCAGGTCAGGGTTGAACCTCAGCCACGAGCGAACCGCCTTCACCGTCGAGCGCCACAGCGGCATCGTTCGCTGCTTGCGCCCCTTGCCACGCAGGTGCACACAGGCAGCGCCGTCCAGCACAACATCGGCCAAGCGCACACCGATGATCTCCGACACCCTGGCACCGGTGTTGTAGAGCATGTGCAGCAGCAGATGGTCACGCTGGCTGGTCCAGCTTGACCCCGACTTGCCGATGATCGCCAGCATCTCTTCGCGCGACAAGAAGCCGAGCATCGGCCGCTCGAAGCGCTTCATCGGCACGCCCAGAGCCTGCTCGACGACGTGCAGCGCGTTGACGTCGCGGTGCCCAGCGAACTTCATGAACGCGCGCAGCGCCGCCAGCCGGGCATTGCGCGTGCGCACCGCATTGCCGCGGTCTTGTTCCAGATGGTCGAGGAAGGCCAGGATCAGCGTCGGGGTGACGTCCTGCAGCTTCATCGCCGTGGGCTGCTTGTGCAGGTGAACTGTGGCGAAGCCCAGGAACAGCACGAAGCCGTCGCGGTAGGTCGCCACCGTGCGCGGGCTCATCGCGCGCTGCTGCGTGAGGTGCTCGGTGAAGAACGACTGCACCAGCGCAGCGAAGCTCGGCGGCGCACGCGGGGTGGTCGGCCTACTCATCGCCGTCCTCCCAGGGGCTGGCGTAGCGCTCGAACGCCTGGCCGAGCAGGCCCATCAGTTCCGGCACGCCGGTGAGGTACCAGTAGGTGCTGGAGACCTTGACGTGACCGAGGTAGGTCGACAACGCCAGCATGCGCTGGTTGATGTCCTCGCCCTGCTCGTGCCACAACACCAACCGGCGCACGGCGAAGCTGTGGCGCAGGTCGTGGATGCGCGGCGTGCCATGGCTGCCACGATCAACCCAGCCCAGTTGGCGGCGAAGATCACCGAAGACTCGGTGGACCTGGCGATCCCCGACGGGCTGCCCCAACAACTGCCCGCGGCTGGCGACGAAGAACGGCAACTCGGGCGTGGTGCGCACATGGCGGGCGCGTTGATCTCGGTAGCGCTCCAATACCTGGACGGCGCTCGGATGCAGCGGCACCAAGCGCGTCTTGCCGAACTTGCTCTGCCGGATCGTCATCAAGCTGGATCTCAGGTCAACATCGGCATCGAGCAGGCCCAGCGCCTCGGAGATGCGCAGCCCCGTGCAGGCGACCAGCCCGAAGAGCGTCTCCATCACCGCAGGGCGCAGTCCACCCTTGGGCCCGAGCTGCCTGGCTGCGCCCAGCAGTTCGACGATCTCGGGTTCACGGTAGACGTGCGGCGTCATCCGACCCGGCACTCGACCGAAGACCGCTTCGTCGGGCACCTCGGTGGCAGGGTCGAACTGGCGCAACCAGGCCGTGAACGGCCGCAACATCTTCAGCCGCCGCGCCAAGGTGGCGCGGTCGCCGTGGCCGGCCTTGGCCTGGCGCGCCCAGTCCGCCATCAGATCGACGGTGAGCGGCCCGACATGGCCGGCGTTGGTCACATAGCGCGCGAAGCTCGCCAGTCGTTGAGCCATGTTGTTGAGCTTGAAGCCCAGCAGGCGTCGCTCGGCCAGGTACTGCTCGACCCTGGCCTGCAGGCTGACCCGGGCGCTCATGCCGCGCTCCCGGGCCACGGCAGCGCGACGCCAGACAGCGCGCCATGGTCAACCTTGGCGTAGATCATCGAGGTGTTCAACGACCGGTGCCGCAGCACGTCGGCCACCTCCTTGATCGAGCCGCCCTGGTTCACGATCCGACAGGCGACGGTGTGGCGCAGCGCATGGCCACGTCCATGTTGGATGCCTACGCGCCGGAAGGCATCGCGGACGATGCGTCGGATGGCGTCCACGCCTATGGGTTCGTCGTGGGGCGCCAGGCGGCGCACGAACATGGCAGGGTCGCTGGTCTTGGGCCGTTCGTGTCGCAGGTAGGCCTCCAGGGCTCGGCCTGTGGCCACCGGCAAGGGCAGCAGATCCTGGCGACGGGACTTCGTGCGCTTGAGCGTGACGGTACCCAGCCGCCAGTCGATGTCGGCCAGTTGCAGCCGGCTGATCTCGATGCCGCGCAGGCCCAGGTCGAGCGCCAGACGGACGACGGCATAACCGCGCCTGGGTGACGGCAGCGCATCG
The DNA here is from genome assembly GCA_019635315.1 of Rubrivivax sp. GTDB lineage: Bacteria > Pseudomonadota > Gammaproteobacteria > Burkholderiales > Burkholderiaceae_C > Rubrivivax. The sequence goes on along the minus strand of JAHBZT010000006.1, from coordinate 4,609 downwards.
GTGAACGAGTTCAACAGCCGGTCGACTTCCTCAGGCTTCAGGCCTCGGGGCAGCGAAGCCATGCTCCAGTGCGCAGGCGACGCGATGACGGCCAGCAGCGGCTGCACTGCGTCGCCGCAGGTGGCCCGATAGCGCAGATACGCACGCAGCGTGGATGCGATCGTGATGGCGTTACTGGTGGTGCCCAGCGCCTGCAGCTGATCGACGATGAATTGGCGTACATCCTCGGGTAGCAGCGAACTCACGGCGACGGGTCGCACGGCAAACTTGGACAGCAGCAGCCGCTCGACGATACGCAGGCGGTCGCGCCGAGTTCCAGCGGCCAGGCCCCGAGCGCTGCTCATGTGCGCGTCGTAGCGGCTCAGTTCGTCGGCGATCGGGCCCGTGGGTGCCGGCGCACGGGCGATGACACCTTGAGCCCGCAGGATCTCCAGCACCGGCATCAGCGCGGCATGCAGTTCCGTCGGTGTGCGTAGCGCACCCCCCAGGCAGTCGCAGCGCGGCAGGTGGTAACGCAGGAACTGGTCGATGCACCCGTCGTCGAGCATGCGCGCCGGCAGGTGGCACATCGACATCCAGTGCGCGAAGTGCGCCACGCCGTTGAGGCAACGACCCGCGGTGTGGGTCGCGTACCGGCCGCGACGCAGGCGCTCGACGAATGCCGGAACTTGAGCAGACAGCGGGCCTTCAAGCAGCCAGGCTTGAAGCAAGGGGTTGAGCGCAGGGATCTTGGGCATGACGGTCTCCGGTAGTGGAGACGTCAGTGCTGCACGGGCAGCGAACTTATGTCCAGTGCGATGGACCGCCGCACTGCGGATCGCCAGAGCTGGCGCGGCCTCCCGGCCTATGCCCGACCAGAACTTCTCATAACTGAGGTCTTCTCATAATGGCCGACTTGAGCCGATCCAAGCGCGAGATTCGTTGCCGCAAAGCGGTCTCTCGGTGGCAATCCGGGCCAAGAGTTTCGAACGCTCCGGCTAGGTCCGCTTGTGGCCGAGTCCGGGTACTTGTGTAGGGCCGCTGTGTAGACACTCATCGCCACGTCGCTGGCCCACTCGAGCAGCACAACTGCCGTGGTCGCCGGGGTCCGGCGACCAGCGCTCTCGCATAGACGTTCCAGTCTGCCTTCGCCACCTCGCGTATTTCACCCAGGATGGGTTTCGCCGGTCCCCGGTGGATCAGCGTCAGCGACAACCGGCCCGACACAGCCCGCGTGCAGCAGGCGTTCCCACTCGGCCAGGGTCAGATCGAGCTCGCGGCCACCCAGGCGCACGCGGAACACCAGCGATCGCCGCTCGACGTGGTGAACGCCAGCAGGAATGCGCAGCGGCACGCCTGCCGCCGTGGTGGCTTCGCAGTCAGTGAAGGCATAGCGCTCGACGGTCATGGACAGGGCGGAATCGGTCTGCAGGAGATGTTGATCCGCCCACTATACGAACCGTCAGTCGGCCCGAAGGCCCAGAAGTCGGGCGGCACCGCACTCCAGGCCATCGGCGCAGAGGGCTCGGATTCAACTGCCCTCCCAAGCGTTGGCCGAGCCGGTCGCTTGGGCGGGCATTGCCACGAAGAGACCTCGGACCTGTTGCCGACCGAGGGACCCCGTCCCATACTGACCCGGCTTCCTGCGGACATCGCGTCTGCTCAGCCTTCATGGTGGCTACTGTCGCCCTGAAGTCCGGCCCAGCTGGCGTCGCAGTCGTTACCTGCCTTGTGTCCTGTCCGGCACCTCCGTGTGCCGGGCCGATTCAGATCCATCCGGATCCGAAACCAGGAGCCGGCCATGACCCCGTGTCGTGGCCCCTCCTCGCATGCGCCGACCACGACCTCTGCGTCGTGACGCGCCCTGCGCTCACCAGCCCGGCCTGATTTCGATCAGAAGCCTGGCCTGACGCACGCATCTGCCCTGGACCCGTCCTCCCGGACGCGGACCTCTGCAGCTCGCGCACGCACCTGTGCGCGACGAAGCGCCTTGCCTTCCCGGCAGGGCATCCCAGATGGGGAACCCCAGTTCCCCGCCAGGGATGGGCGTTCCCCTTCACCCCTGAAGGAGAACCCCCATGAGTCCCGTTCCGTGGAACCGCACTGTCGCGCCGGTGTGTGCACTGCTGGGTGGTACCGGGCTTGCCCGTGTGCCCACCCGGCGGCCTGTCGCCCTTCCGGCGCTGCTCCGGGCCCGGACCTGCACGCCCCCTGCGTCCATCCGCATGGTGTGCGAGGCCCCGGCCCCGCTGGCGCCTGCGCCCTGCTCGACGGTGTGCTGACCATGACGGCCGACAGCTACCGCAGGCGCATCGCCTCGACAGCCATCGTGCTGGCCCGGGAGGATCCCCTCCTGGTCAAGGAAGTCATCGCCCGGCTCCGCGCCTCGGGCGAGATCGCGGCCGACGACCTGGTCTACCTGGACCGGATCGCCGACCGCTGGATCGGCATTGCCGAGGGCCTGCGCCGAGGCGCCGCTCGCGTGCTCACGACCTGAAGGTCGCGGGCATCGAGTCGTCCGTCGCGGCGCCGCCGGCGGGTCCAACTCGTGCCGATCGAGTCCTCGGGTCTCGGGGATGGTGAACCGACCGCCAGCGATGGCATCGGGACGCCATCACCCGACACCCCGTTTCCCTCGCCTTTCGGCCGTCCTCGCCATCCACCCTCCGGGAGTCACCGTCTCCCGTCGGGGTCGGGGTTCCCTCGCCTTCTTGGAGAACCCCATGAGTCACGCTTTCCCAGAGAGATCCTTCCAGAGCCCGTCACCGCGCCGCAGCACCATCGACATCGAGGAGCAGCGCGCCTGGGTCGGCTTCTACAGACGCGTCGGCCGTGACGTCGCCCTCGCCGCCGAGGTGATGGCGCAGCTCGACGGCGACGCCGAGATGAAGCGTCGCCACCTGGCGCTGTACCTGTCCTGCAAGCAGTCGCTGCGCTTCCACAAGGCGCGCCAGGCCCGCGACAAGCGCATCGGGCAGTGGCTGCGCCTGCTGGTCCAGTGGACGCTGCAGCGACCCGCAGCCTTCGTCGGCGGCGTCACGCAGAAGGCGTACCACCGCACTGCGGACGTCCTGGACGAGGCCATTGCCGCTGCACCGCCAGCCTCGCCAGCAACATCGAAGCGGGGCGCGCGCCCAGCCGCGGCCCGTGACGCCGACAGCAGGCCCGAACCGGCCGCCGCACAGGTTCGTCAGCTGCTGGGCGATGCCGAGTTCGCCGACGCGCGCGCCCGCTTCCAGCACCAGGCCGGCATGTCCCCGGCGTCGCCGGTCAGTGGCTCCGAAGGCCGCTCCGAGCGTGCCCCGGAACCTCGCGCCGACGACCCCGCGCCTGCCACGCACGTCAGCAGGCGCTGATCCGATGACCGAGCCCCGGCGCAGCCCCATCGGCTGCACCGGGTTCGGTCGCTGAGGTGCCTCTGCCAGGGACTGACGTCCAGCGGCCTGGCGCGACCGGCACCCCATCCAACCGCCCGCGGGCCCGCCCGCCAGGGCCGGTGTCCGCCCTCCCAACTTCGAAAGTTCCCCATGCGAGACATCACCCTGAATCCCGAGCAACGCCTGTATGTGATCGCCACCGAAGGGGGCGTGACCTGCTTCGGCTTCGACAAAGCCCGAGAACATGCCCGGCAGATCGCGCAGCGCCTCGATCGTCCCGACCTGATGCCGATCGCCGACGACGCGGCGAGCCTCACCGGCTACGAGAAGTACCTCGCTGCGGTGCGTGCCTGGGGCGAGTCCGCCCAGGCCCACGACACCTACTTCGACCCCGGCACGGACCCTCACCTGGCGAGGGTGCTGGAGACCTGTCGCCGGGACGGCCGCAAGGTGCGGCTGGTGCTGGGCGACGCCAGCACCGGCGCGAGCTGGCTCGACGAGTTCGACGTGGTCGGCACGGTCGGCCGCTCGACCGGCCTGCTGAAGGTGCCCCTGCTCATCGAGCCGGGCGAGGCGGCCGGCGCGGCCATCCTCTGTGCGCATGTGCTGGCACTGATGGACTGGGACACCGGCCTGCCCCTGTACCGCCACCCGCGCTGGCAGCCGCCGGAACTGCGCATCCGCGCCAGTGATGACGATGTCCGTCCCTGGGCCGTGGTGCTGCATGAGCAGCCCGTGGCGAACTTCGACGACATCGGCAAGGCCGGTGCGTACCTCGCGTTCATGCGCGGGGCAAGCGTCGAGCCGCGCGTGTTCCGCTGAACCATCCGGTCGAACGTTCGAGTCCCTTCAGACGGCCCGATCCAGATCCACGCCAGCCCGTCACCCAGCACGCCCCCGGTCCAGCACCGGGGGCGTTCCTGTTTCCGAGACTGCGACAGGGCGACGGGCGCTCAGCGCCCGGTCAGGGACTGCACCTCACGCTCTATCAGCCAGTGCAGGAACCGGGTGTCCTCGGAGTGGCCCCAGTAGTGGGCCTTGCAGCGGCGGACGTAGGCCTGCAGGTCTACGACGCTGCGGATGGACCCAGGCTCGATGGCGGTGATGCGGGCCAGCCGCGTCCGTTCGGGTCGGGTCAGTCGAAGCTGGTTTCCGGAGCGCAGCATGTCGGGTCGGCCTTGTCGGGAAGCCGCGCATCTTCGCGTGCCTGCGCAAGTCTGTGCACATCCGCTGCGGCACGCGACGAAGAAATT
>JAHBZT010000005.1 GCA_019635315.1 Rubrivivax sp. | reverse complement strand
AGGAGCCCGAGCATCGCAGGGCAGTTGGCGCGCAGCGCCGACCGCCGGACTCTGGGCGCTGCGGGCTGCCCCCACGCGGCTTCGCTGCGCCAGTGTCGGCAGGCACGCGCAGCGCACTGCCGCGAATGTCGGCAAAGCGCCGCAAGCTTCCATCGTCATGCGGACCGCGCTCACCACGCGTCGCCTCGGGTGCACGTCGCGGCGCCGTGACGCAGGGGGCTCCGTGGTGACCGACGAAGGGCCATCGCCTGCCGCGTCGCCGCTGCGCCTGCGGCCGACGATGCTGTCCGACCTGGACTTCGTGGTCTCGCTGGAGCAGGACGCGCGCAACCGCCCCTTCATCACGCCCTGGGAGCGCACCCAGCACGAAGGCGCGGTGCGCTTCCCGGACTTCCGTCACTTCATCGTGGAGACCGGCGGCAACGACCAGCCGGCGCTGCGCGACGGTTTCGTGATCCTGCAGGGCTGCCGCAACCCGCATGGCAGCGTGGAGCTCAAGCGCCTGGTGCTGGCCACGCATGGCAGCGGCCTGGGCCGGCGCTGCGTGCGCCGGCTGAAGCTGATGGCCTTCCGCGACCTCGGCGCGCACCGCTTCTGGCTGGACGTCAAGTCGCTCAATGTGCGCGCGCTGGCGCTCTATGCCAGCGAGGGCTTCGTCGAGGAAGGCCGGCTGCGCGAGAGCGTGCGCATCGCCAAGGCCGACGGCGGCGGCTTCGATTCGCTGGTCGTGATGAGCCTGCTGGAGGCCGAATACCACGCGCGCCGCGAGCAGGGGCTGGAAGACCCCGGCTGACGTGCGCGGCACATCGCGGCAGCATGGCGGCAGGACACCGGAGACCGCGATGCTGACGACGATGATGGACGTGCCGCTGTCGCTGAACCACCTGCTGGACCGCGCCGGCACGCTGTTCGGCGACAACGAGGTGGTCTCGCGGCGGCCCGACAAGGGCCTGGTGCGCCACCGCTACCGCGACATCCGTCGCCGCGCCCGCGCGCTGGCCGCCGCGCTGCAGGGGCTGGGGCTGCAGAAGGGCGAGCGTGTCGCCACCCTCTGCTGGAACCACCACGCGCACCTGGAGGCCTATTTTGGCATTCCGGCCGCCGGCGGCGTGATGCACACGCTGAACCTGCGGCTGGCGCCGGACGAGATCGGCTGGATAGCGCACGACGCCGACGACCGTTTCCTGATCGTCGACGACGTGCTGCTGCCGCTGTACGAGAAATTCGCGCCGCTGCACCGCTTCGAGCGCGTGATCGTCTTCCCGTTCTCGGGCGGCCCGGTGCCCGCGGGCCTGGCCGACTACGAGGCCCTGCTCGCCGCCGCCGACGAAGCCGGCTTCGCCTACGCCCCGCACGACGAGAACGATCCGGTCGCGATGTGCTACACGAGCGGCACCACCGGCCGGCCCAAGGGCGTGGTCTATTCGCACCGCTCGCAGATCCTGCACACGCTGGTCGCCAGCCTGGCCGACTTCTGGGGCCTCAAGGGCACCGACGTCGTGATGCCGGTGACGCCGATGTTCCACGCCAACAGCTGGGGCGTGCCCTATGGCGCGGTGATGCTGGGCGTGAAGCTGGTCTTCCCGGGCCCGCACCTGTACCCCGACGACCTGCTGGACCTGATGCAGCTGGAGCCGCCGACATTGGCGCTGGGCGTGCCGACGATCTGGCTGACGCTGATCCAGGCCTACGAGCGTGCGCTGACCGAGCAGCCCGGGCGCTGGAAGCTGCCGCAGGGCATGCGCTCGCTGGTCGGTGGCGCGGCGGTGCCGGAGTCGTTGATCCGCGCCTTCCACCGCCATGGCGTGTGGCTGCTGCAGGGCTGGGGCATGACCGAGACCTCACCGGTGGCGACCATCTCCTACCCCACCGCGTCGCTGAAGGATGCCGACCTCGACGAACGCTTCCGCCGCGCCGCGATGGCCGGCGTGCCGGCGCCGCTGGTGGACGTGCGCATTCGCACCGAGGAAGGCGCCGACGCGCCGCACGATGGCCGCACGATGGGCGAGATCCAGGTCCGCGGCCCCTTCATCACCGGCCGCTATGTCGGCAGCGCGCCCTTCGACGACAAGTTCACCAGCGACGGCTGGCTGCGCACCGGCGACGTGGCGACCATCGACGAGCTCGGTTTCGTGCGCATCACCGACCGCACCAAGGACCTCATCAAGAGCGGCGGCGAGTGGATCAGCTCGGTGGACTTGGAGAATGCGCTGATGGCCCACCCCGCGGTGGCCGAGGCGGCGGTGATCGCGGTGCCCGACGAGAAGTGGGGCGAGCGCCCGCTGGCCTGCGTGGCCTTCAAGCCCGGCGCCGCGGCCGACGCTGCGGCCTTCGCCGAACACCTGCTCGCGCGCGGCTTCGCGAAGTGGCAGCTGCCGGACCGCTACGAGATCATCGACGCGGTGCCGCGCACCTCGACCGGCAAGTTCTGGAAGGTGAAGCTGCGCGAGCGATTCGTGCGCTGAGCGCGGTGGCGGCGGCTCGGGCGTTGAGCTCAGGCCGCCATCGGCACCAGGAAGTCGCGGCTGATGCCCACCCCGAGGTCGCCGACGCGGTCCAGGAACTGCGTCAGGTAGGCGTGCAGGCCGGTCTCGAGGATCTCGTCGATGCGGCCGTACTGCAGGTCCGACCGCAACCGGCCGGCGCGGCGCAGGGTCTCGGCGCTGTGCTCGTTGGCCACCAGCTGCAGGTTGGCGACGACCTCGTTCATGCAGGCGGCCAGGCTGCGCGGCATGTCCGGGCGCAGGATCAGCAGTTCGGCCACGCGCTCGGGTCGGATCACGTTGCGGTAGACCTTGCGGTAGATCTCGAAGCCGGACACCGAGCGCAGCACCGCGCTCCAGTGGTAGAAGTCCATCTCCAGCGGCTGCGCCGGGCCCTGCAGCGGCTGCTGGCCGCTGGACGCCGGGCCGAAGAAGTCGGTGCCGCCGATCAGCGCGTGGAACTTGACGTCGATCAGCCGCGCCGTGTTGTCGGCCCGTTCCAGGAAGGTGCCGATGCGCAGGAAGTGCAGCGACTCGTCCATCAGCATCGTGCCGACGGTGACGCCGCGGCTGAGGTGCGAGCGGAACTTGACCCACTCGAAGAACTGGCCGGGGTCGCGCTCGAAGGCGCCTTCGCGCAGCAGGCGGTTGAATTCCAGCCAAGTCTGGTTCTGCGTCTCCCAGACCTCGGTGGTCAGCGTGCCGCGCACGGCGCGCGCATTCTCGCGCGCGGCGCGCAGGCAGTTCCAGATGCTGCTCAGGTTGGCCTCGTCGCGCACCATGAAGTCCATGACGTTGCGCGCATTGACCTCGCCGTGCTTCTGGTGGAAGAAGGGCGTCAGCTCGCTGATCGACAGCAGCCCGCGCCAGCCCGACTCGGCCATGTCGGCCGACTGCGGCAGCAGCGAGGTCTCGTAGCTGACGTTGAGCATGCGGGCGGTGTTCTCCGCGCGTTCCATGTAGCGCGCCATCCAGAAGAGGTGATCCGCGGTACGGGACAGCATCGGTGTTCTCCTTCAGTCCTCCAGGACCCAGGTGTCCTTGGTGCCGCCGCCCTGCGACGAGTTGACGACCAGCGAGCCTTCCTTCAGCGCCACGCGCGTGAGGCCGCCGGGCACCATGCGCACCGTCTTGCCCGACAGCACGAAGGGCCGCAGGTCGATGTGGCGCGGCGCGATGCCCGACTCCACGTAGGTCGGGCAGGTCGACAGCGCCAGCGTCGGCTGCGCGATGTAGTTCGCCGGGTGCGCCTTCAGCACGCCGCGGAAGGCCTCGATCTCGGCCTTGGTCGCGGCCGGCCCGACCAGCATGCCGTAGCCGCCGGCGCCGTGCACTTCCTTGACGACCAGTTCGCCCAGGTGGTCCAGCACGTAGGCCAGGTCGGCCTGGTCGCGGCACAGCCAGGTCGGCACGTTGGCCAGGATGGGCTTCTCGCCGAGGTAGAACTCGATCATCTTCGGCACGTAGGGATAGATGCTCTTGTCGTCGGCGATGCCGGTGCCGATGGCATTGGCCAGCGTGATGCGGCCGGCGCGGTACACGTCCAGCAGCCCGGCGCAGCCCAGCGTGGAGTCGGCGCGGAAGGTCATCGGGTCCAGGAAGTCGTCGTCGACGCGCCGGTAGATCACGTCCACGCGCCGCGGCCCCTGCGTGGTGCGCATGTAGACCTGGCCGCCGCGCACGAAGAGGTCCTGGCCCTCGACCAGCTCCACGCCCATCTGCTGCGCCAGGAAGGCGTGCTCGAAGTAGGCGCTGTTGTACATGCCCGGCGTCAGCACGACGACGTTGGGCTCGTTGACGCCGGCCGGCGCCACCGAGCGCAGCGTGTCCAGCAGCAGGTCGGGATAACGCGCCACCGGCGCCACGCGGTGCAGGCTGAACAGCTCGGGAAACAGCCGCATCGTCATCTTGCGGTTCTCGAGCATGTAGCTGACGCCGCTCGGCACGCGCAGGTTGTCCTCCAGCACGTAGTAGCGGCCGCTGCCGTCGGGTTCCGCCGCGCGCACGATGTCGATGCCGGCGATGTGCGAGTACACGCCGCCGGGCACCTCGACGCCGGCCATCTCGCGCCGGTACTGCGCGTTGTTGAGCACCTGCTCGGCCGGCACGAGGCCGGCCTTCAGGATCTCCTGGCCGTGGTACACGTCGTGCAGGAAGCGGTTGAGCGCCGTCACGCGCTGGCGCAGGCCGGCCTGCATCTCGTTCCACTCGTGGCGCGGGATGATGCGCGGGATGACGTCGAACGGGATCAGCCGCTCGGTGCCGGCGCCGTCCTCGTCCTTGGCGCCGTACACCGCGAAGGTGATGCCGACGCGGCGGAAGATCATCTCCGCCTCCTCGCGCCGCGCGGCCATCGTCTCGGGGCTCTGGCGGGCCAGCCAGGCTGCGTAGGTGCGGTAGTGCTCGCGCACCCCGGCCGTGGCCCCGGGGCCCGGGTTCATCTCGTCGAAGGCCGGCTTGTTCACGGCAAGGTCTCCTGTGGTGTTCACGCTAGCAAGGGGCGGGCCGGGTCGCCGGCGCCGTCCGTGGCGGCGTCGAGCACGCGCGTGTGCACCGCCACCGCCAGGCGGTGGCTGGCGCCGCCGCCGCGGATGACGCCGCGCAGCGGCGTCACGTCGCCGAAGTCGCGCCCGATCGCCACCCGCACATGGCCGGCGCCGGGCAGCAGGCGGTTGGTCGGGTCCAGGCCCAGCCAGCCGCCGTCGGCGCCGTCCCCCGGCACGCCTGGCGTGCCGGGGCACCAGACCTGCACCCAGGCGTGCGAGGCGTCGGCGCCGACCATGTCGTGGGCCTCGCCCGGCGCGCGCGTCAGCAGGTAGCCGCTGACGTAGCGCGCCGGCAGCCCCCATGCGCGCAGCGCGCCGGCCATCAGGTGCGCGAAGTCCTGGCACACGCCGCGCTTCTGCTCGAACACCTGCGCCAGCGGGGTGTCGATCTCGGTGCTGGCGCTTTCGTAGGCGAAGTCGTCGTGCACGCGCTGCATCAGCTCCAGCGCCACCTCGGCGACCGGCCGGCCCGGGGTCAGCGAGGGCGCGGCCCAGGCGCGCAGCGAGGGCAGCAGTGGCACGAAGGGCGAGGGCTGCACGAACTCCGCCGCCGGGCGGTAGGGGCCGCGCGCGACATAGCGCAGCATCGCCGCCACCTCCTCCCAGGGCGGCGAGGCGGCGGCGTCCAGCTGCGTGAAGCGCGCCCGCAGCTCGACCTCGCTGCGCGCGCGCACGTGCAGCCGCTCGTGCGCCTGCGCCAGGCTGAAGTGGTGCTGCACATTGCCCAGCGCGTCGCGGCTGGCGCGCGGCGGCGGCATGGGCAAGGGCTCGATGTCCAGCTCGAAGGCGCACAGCCGCTGGTAGGCATCGTCCAGCGGCTGCAGGTGCGCCAGGTGGTGCGCCAGCGTCACCGGTGCCGGATAGTCGTAGCGTGTGTCGTGCACGACTTCAAGGCGGGTGGGCGGGGGCGCGGTCATCTCAGCGGCTCCGCCTCGCGCGGCCCGCTGCGCGACGGATGCAGCGGCAGGGGCGGGTCGATGCCGGCTTGCGGCGCATTGCGGACGTTCGCCGAACTTGCTTGTGTGTGGCATGCATGTGCCTGCGCGTCGCGCCAGGCGGCACCCGCTGCCGGCTCAGGGTTCCGCGGTCGCCGCCTTCGGCGTCGACTTCCCTGCGCTGCTCGCTTCGGGGTCGCGCCGCCCAACTCACTTCGCTCACTGCGCTCGCTCCGTTCGGACACCGGCGGCGAGTCAGTTGTCGAGGCGCGCACTGCGTGCGCGCCGACCCCGAAGCTGCGCTGCTCGGCGCTTCACTATTCGCCGGCAGCGGGTACCGCCTGGCGCGAGGGCCACCGACGGCGGCATGCCACCTGTCTGCATGCCACCGCCGTATCGCGAAGCCGCGTGGGGGCAGCCCGCAGTGCCCATGGGAGGCGCCGAGAAGCGCAGGACGCTTGGCCGCGCGCGCAGCGCGCCTCCAAGACTGACTCGCCGCCGATGTCCGAACGGAGCGAGCGCAGCGAGCGAAGTGAGTTGGCGGCGGGCCAAGCGTTCGAGCATCGCAGGGCAGTCGGCGCGCAGCGCCGGCCGCCGGACTCTGGGCGCTGCGGGCTGCCCCCACGCGGCTTCGCTGCGCCAACGCCAGCACGCCCTGGCAACGCACCAGGTCGAACGTCCGCAACGCGCCGCGAGCGGTCGTACCAGGCCCGATCTGCAGGCCGGGCCGGCGGCCAGGGCGCGGGTACCCGTTCATATGCGGTGATCGCTGCCGTGCGCCGGCGTGAAGAAGCGTTCGCCGACGCGTTCGGCCAGGCGCTGCGAAACGTCGGCCAGTTCGCCGGCGAGCGCGCCGATGGCCTCGGCGATCGCGGCCTCGTCGGCGCCGCGCAGGCGCTCCAGCGTGAGCCCGGCGCCTTCGGCGGGCAGCAGGGCCAGCAGCGGTCCGCGTGTCTCGTCGCCGCCGGGCAGCTTGCCGATCTCGGTGCGCAAGCGGCGCAGCACGCCGGCGAAGGCACGCGGGTTGTCGCGGTCCAGCACCAGCAGCTCGGTCAGCGCGAGCAGGTCGTCGTGGCGCTGGTAGCGGGCGCGGAAGGTGATCACGCTGTCGAACAGCTCGAGCAGCAGCGCCACCCCGCCCGCACTGCCCAGCGCCTGCGCCCGCACGAAGGCCTCCAGCCGCGTGGCCAGACCGATCAGCCGCTCCAGCAGGCGGCCCACGGTGAGCAGCCGCCAGCCATGGTCGCGGTTCATGCGGTCGGTCTGCGCGCCGGTCATCGCCGCCAGCTGCAGCGCCAGCAGGTCCAGCGCTGGCAGCACCTGGCGCAGGCCCGGGACGGCCGCCGCGGCGCCGGCCGCCGGCGGCACGCGCAGCGCGGCCGCGAAGCCTTCGCCCATGCGCCGGATCAGGCCCCACTGTTCGGCCGACAGCCGCTCGCGCAGGGCCACCGACGAGCGCTCCAGCGCGGCCAGGTTGAAAGCCACGCTGTAGGCGCCGGCCGCATCGCCCAGGCCGGCCAGCAGCGCGCGCTCGAACAGGTGCGGCGCCTGCGCCAGCGTCGGCACGCCAGCCGGCGCGAGCCCGGTGCGCACGGCCAGCGCCGACAGCGCCTGCAGCAGCGGCGGCGGTGCGTCGTCGTCGGCGTCGATCAGCGTCAGCGTCGCGCGCGCCAGCCGCACCAGCTGCTCGGTGCGCTCGGTGTAGCGGCCGAGCCAGAACAGGTTTTCCGCGGTACGGCTGGTCACCGGGCGGCGGCGCTGCAGGATGTCGTCGACCTGCAGCCGCTGCGGCAGCATCGAGAAGGTGTCCACCGGGCCGTCGGTCAGCACCCAGGTGTCCAGGCTGCTGCCGCCGCGCTGCATCGAGACGCTGGCGTCCTCGCGCCGCGCCACGCGCGTCATGCCGCCCGGCAGCACGTGCCAGCGCCCGCCGCCGTCGGCGATGGCGTAGACGCGCACCATCGCCGGGCGCGCCGAGAGCGTGCCTTCGCCCCACAGGGGTGCGCGCGAGAAGCGCAGCCGGCCCTGCACGGTCCAGGCGTCGGGATCCTCGTCGATCGCGGCCTCGCGCAGCGGGCGAACCTGCGAGGTGCGGCCGCCCTGCGGGAAAGTGCTGCGCACGATCTTGTCGGCCATGTGCTCCTGCACGTCGGCCCAGGCCGCGGCCTCGCCGCACCACCAGGTCGGCAGCGAGGGCAGCGAGAGCGTCTCGCCGTTCAGGTGCTGGGCGATGCCGGGCAGGAAGCCCTGCAGCGCCGGCGACTCCAGGAAGGCGCTGCCCAGCGCATTGGCCATCACCACGCTGCCGGCGCGCGCCGCCTGCAGCAGGCCGGGCACGCCGAGCGCGCTGTCGGGCCGCAGTTCCAGCGGGTCGCACCAGTCGTCGTCCAGCCGGCGCAGCACGCCGTGCACGCGCTCCAGGCCCTCGACAGTCTTCAGGAACAGCTGCTCGTCGCGCACGACGAGGTCGCCCCCCTCGACCAGCGGCACGCCCAGGTAGCGCGCCAGGTAGGCATGCTCGAAGTAGGTCTCGGCATAGGGTCCCGGCGTCAGCAGCACGATGCGCGGCGCATGGCCGCCGGCCAGCGGCGTGGCCACCGACTCCAGCGTGTCCAGCAGCCGGCGGTAGCTGCTGGCGATGTGCTGCACGCGCAGTTCGCGGAAGGCGTCCGGAAACTGGCGCGAGATCACCAGCCGGTTGTGCAGCACGTAGCCCAGCCCCGACGGGCCCTGCGTGCGCTGCGCGACCTGCCACCACTGGCCGTCGGGCCCGCGCGCCAGGTCGAAGGCAACGATGAACAGGCGCAGCCCGCCCGGCGGCGCGGCGCCGATCATCGGCCGCAACCAGCCCGGGTGGCGCAGCAGCAGTGCCGGTGGCAGCAGGCCCTCGTGCAGCAGCGTCTGTGGCCCGTAGAGGTCGGCCAGCACCTGCTCCAGCAGCGCCGCGCGCTGCACGACGCCGGCCTCCAGCGCCGCCCACTCGGCCGGCTGCAGGATCAGCGGCAGCAGCTCCAGCGACCAGGGCCGCGTCGTCGTGCCGGCGGCGCCGCCGGGCACGCCGTCGCCGAAGACGTTGTGCGTGACGCCGTCCTGGCGCAGCTGCTCGGCGACCTGGGCGACCCGGTCGTCCAGGTCCTCGGCGAGGCTGCGCCCGGGCGGCGGCGCCGGCAGCCGGTCGGCGAAGCGCGCCCAGGCCGGGCGCAGCATGCCGGCGTCGTCGCGCAGTTCGTCCCAGACGCCGGGCTCGGCCGGCAGCGCGCGGCGCAGCAGCAGGCGCGCCGCCTCGCCGCCGCCGGCGGCCGCGGCCGTGTCGGCTTCGAAGGGCAGCGGGGTCTGCGCGGACATCGTGCGGGGGTCTTCAGCGCCGGCGCAGGTCCAGCGTCAGCGGCAGCTCCAGGCTGGGTGCCGCCGGCGTCACGTCGATCTCGCCCGGCGTGTGGCCGAAGCGGAAGAAGCGCGCCAGGCGCCGGCTCTCGGCCTCGTAGGCGTTGACCGGGAAGGTGTCGTAGTTGCGGCCGCCCGGGTGCGCGACGTGGTAGCGGCAGCCGCCCAGCGAACGCGAGAGCCAGCGGTCGACGAGGTCGATGGTCAGCGGCGCGTGCACGCCGATGGTCGGGTGCAGCGCCGACGGCGGCTGCCAGGCGCGGTAGCGCACGCCGCAGACGAACTCGCCGATGCGCCCGGTGGGCTGCAGCGGCAGCGCGTGGCCGTTGACGGTGACGACGTGACGGTTGCCGTTGAGGCCCGTGGCGCGCACCTCCAGCCGCTCCAGCGACGAGTCCACGTAGCGCACGGTGCCGCCCGGCGCACCTTCCTCGCCCATCACGTGCCAGGGCTCCAGCGCATTGCGCAGCGTCAGCTGCACGCCCATCGCCGAGACCTCGCCGACGAGCGGGAAGCGGAAGGCGAAGTGCGGCGCGAACCAGGCGGCGTCGAAGGCGAAGCCGGCGGCGTTGAGCTCGGCGATCACGTCGTCGAAGTCCATCTGCACGAAGGTCGGCAGCATGAAGCGGTCGTGCAGCCCGGTGCCCCAGCGCGTCAGGCGCGTCGCGCCCTTGCCGCGGTAGGGCTCGCGCCAGAACCAGGCCAGCAGCGCGCGCATCAGCAGCTGCTGCGCCAGGCTCATGCGCGCATGCGGCGGCATCTCGAAGGCGCGCAGCTCCAGCAGGCCCAGGCGGCCCGTGGGGCCGTCGGGCGAGTAGAGCTTGTCGATGCAGAACTCGCTGCGGTGCGTATTGCCGGTGACGTGGATCAGGACGTTGCGCAGCAGGCGGTCGACGAGCCAGGGCGGGGTGTTCCCTTCGCCGTGGAGCGCGGCCTGCCGCTCCAGCTCGGCGAGCGCGATCTCGACCTCGTAGACCTGGTCGTCGCGCGCCTCGTCGAAGCGCGGGTGCTGGCTCGTGGGGCCGATGAACAGCCCGCTGAACAGGTAGCTCAGCGAGGGGTGGTTGTGCCAGTAGGTCAGCAGGCTGGCCAGCAGGTCGGGCCGGCGCAGGAAGGGGCTGTCGGCCGGCGTCGCGCCGCCGAGCACGAAATGGTTGCCGCCACCGGTGCCGGTGTGGCGGCCGTCGAGCATGAACTTCTCGGTCGACAGGCGCGTCTGGTGCGCGGCCTCGTAGAGGAATTCGGTGTGCTCGACCAGTTCGTCCCAGTTCGCTGCCGGGTGGATGTTGACCTCGATGACGCCCGGGTCGGGCGTCACCGACAGGTGCTTGAGGCGCGGGTCGCGCGGCGGCGGGTAACCCTCGAGCACGATCTTCACGCCCAGCTCGGCCGCCGTGGCCTCCACCGCGGCGAGCAGCTCCAGGTAGTCCTCGACGAAGCGCAGCGGCGGCATGAAGACGTAGAGCACGCCGCTTTGGCCGCCCGAGCGTGCCTCGGCCTTGGGCCCGTTGGCGCGCTGCGGGTCCCGCACCTCGACGCACAGCGCCGTGCGCACGACGTCGCCGGCGGACTCGAAGCGCGCCGGCGTGCGCTGCGGGTCGCGCGGGTGCACTGCCGTCGGATCGTGGGCGGTGGCCATGCGCGGCTCGCCGGGGCCGCCGCGGCCGCGGTCCAGCGCCGCGCCGGCGACGGCGCCGCCCCCGCTCGTGCCTTCGGCGCGGCCTGTTCCGCCGGCTTGCGCCTCGTGCGCCGCGTCGGCAGCAAAGCCGTCGCCGTCGTGGCCGCCCTCGGCGCCGGGCGCGGTGTCGCCGCCGGCCCCGCTGCCCGCCCCGCCATCGCGCAGCACCTGCTGCATGCGCAGCGCCGCCGCCGACGGCAGCTCGGCGCGCGGCGCGAACGGATCGGCCCCTAGCAGCGCGGGCTGGTCGCCCTTGGACGCCCAGGGCAGCGAGTCCAGCGGCAGCCGGTAGCCCATCGGCGAGTCGCCGGGGATCAGGTACAGGCGCTCGTCGCGCAGGAACCAGGGCCCGGTGACCCAGGCCGGGCCGGCGGTGCCGACCGTCCACTCGCGCTTGAGCGGCAGCAGCCAGCCCACGGGCCGGTCCAGGCCCTGACGGAAGACGCGGCGCAGGCGCGCGCGTTCCAGCTCGTCGTCCAGCCGCGCGTCGAAGGGGTCCACGTTGACCGGCAGCCGGCGCTCGCGCCACAGGTAGTACCAGGTGTCCTCGTAGCCCGGCTGCACGTAGCCGTCGGCCAGCCCGAGGCGCCGCGTCAGCGTGCGGATGAAGCGCTCGGCGTCGGCCGGCGTGTAGCGGTGGGTGTCGCGCTCGTCGGCGAACAGCGCGGGGTCGTTCCAGCAGGGCTGGCCGTCGGCGCGCCAGTGGATCGACAGCGCCCAGCGCGGCAGCTGCTCGCCGGGGTACCACTTGCCCTGGCCGAAGTGCAGGAAGCCGCCTTCGCCGTAGCGCGCGCGCAGCCTGTGCACGAGCGCGGTGGCCAGGCCGCGCTTGGTGGGGCCCAGCGCGTCGGTATTCCACTCCGGCGCGTCGCGGTCGTCGACGGCGACGAAGGTCGGCTCGCCGCCCATCGTCAGCCGCATGTCGTGGCGCTCGAGCTGGGCGTCGACCTCGTGGCCCAGGCGCAGGATGGCGGCCCACTGCTCGTCGCTGTAGGGCAGGGTCACGCGCGGGCTCTCGTGGATGCGCGTGACCTGCATGTGGTGGCTGAACTCGACCTCGCTCTTGTCGACCGCGCCGCTGACCGGCGCCGCGGTGCTGGGCTCGGGCGTGCAGGCGACCGGGATGTGGCCCTCGCCGGCGAGCAGGCCGCTGGTCGGGTCGAGGCCGATCCAGCCCGCGCCCGGCAGGTAGACCTCGCACCAGGCGTGCAGGTCGGTGAAGTCCTGCTCGGCGCCGCTGGGGCCGTCCAGCGCCTTGACGTCGGGCTTGAGCTGGATGAGGTAGCCGCTGACGAAGCGCGCCGCCAGCCCGGAGTGGCGCAGCAGCTGCACCAGCAGCCAGCCGGTGTCGCGGCAGGAGCCGGCCGCGCGCTCCAGCGTCTGCTCCGGCGTCTGCACGCCGGGCTCCATGCGCACCAGGTAGCGGATCTCGCGCTGCAGGCGCTGGTTCAGGCCGACCAGGAAGTCGATGGTCCTGACCTTCTCGCGCGGGACGCTGGCGACCAGCGCCGCGAAGCGCGGCGTCAGTGCCTCCTTGGCCAGGTAGGGCAGCAGGTCGTGCTTCAGCTCGGGCGCATAGTCGAACGGAAAGTGCTCGGCACCGGGCTCCAGGAAGAAGTCGAAGGGGTTGAAGACCGCCATCTCGGCGACCAGGTCCACGGTGACCTTGAATTCGGTCGTCTTGTCCGGAAAGACCAGGCGCGCCAGGTGGTTGGCGAACGGGTCCTGCTGCCAGTTGATGAAGTGCTGCGCCGGCTCCACGCGCAGCGAGTAGCTCAGGATGCGCGTGCGGCTGTGCGGCGCCGGGCGCAGCCGCACGACCTGCGGCGAGAGCTGCACGCGCCGGTCGTAGCGGTAGTGCGTGACATGGTTCAGCGCGACATGGATGGACACGGCAGGGCTCCTGGGCCGGCGGCGGGGAAGGGCTCGACGTTGCGGCGGTGGCCGGCCGCGCGCTGGCGATGCAAGCGGCGGGCCAGCCCATGCGCAGGGCTCAGCGGGACACGCCGGGCGCCGTCTCCCCTCCACGGACCTGCCCCGGATGATGCCAGTAACGTCGCGCCGCGACGCGCTCGCAGCGCGGCTCGCCGCCGCTGTGCCAGCGCAGCGCGCCGCAGCGGTCGCTGCGCAGCACCGCGATGCCGCGCGCCTCGTAGCGCGCCAGCACCTCGGGCACAGGGTGGCCGAAGCGGCTGCGGTAGGCCGCCTGCACGACGGCCCAGCGCGGCTGCACGGCGTCCAGCAGCGCGCCGGTGCTGGAGGTGCGGCTGCCGTGGTGCGGCACCAGCAGCAGCTCGGCGCGCAGCGCGGCGGGGTCGTGCGACACCATGCGCTGCACCAGGTGCAGTTCCTGCGCGGCCTCGATGTCGCCGGTCAGCAGCGCGCCGCCCTGCACGCCCTGCACGAGCAGCACACAGCTCAGCGCATTGGGCCGCGACGCCGGCTCGACCGCGCCGGCCTCGGGATGCAGGACCCGGAAGTGCACGCCGTCCCAGGTCCAGGACTGGCCGGCGCTGCAAGGGCGGTGCGGCGCGCCGTCGCGCAGCGGGTGGCCGGGTTCGAGCGAGCTGCTGAGCTGCGCCACCGGCAGCGCCTGCAGCAGCGTCGCGGCGCCGCCGACATGATCGCTGTCGCGGTGGCTCAGCATCAGGTGGTCGATGCGCCGCTCGCCCAGCGCGCGCAGCAGCGGCAGCAGCACGCGGCCGCCGGCATCGGCCTCCGGAGAATAGCGCGGCCCGGAGTCGTAGAGCAGCAGGTGGCGCTGCGTGCGCACCAGCACCGCGGTGCCCTGGCCGATGTCCGCGGCGATCAGCTCGAACTGCCCGGGCGCTGGCCGCGCCACCGGCGGCGCCAGCAGCGGCAGCAGCAGCGGCAGGGCCAGCGCGCGCAGCCGCCAGGGCAGCGGCAGCACCGCGAGCGCGCCGCCGAGCAGCCCCGAGGCCACGGCCCAGGCCGGCGCCGCGGCGGCGAACCAGACCGCGCCGGGCCAGCCGGCCAGCAGGTGCAGCAACGCGCCCAGTCCCTGCACCAGCCAGGCCGCCGGCTGCCACAGCACGGGCAGCAGCACGCCGGCCAGCGCCAGCGGCGTGACCAGCAGCGTGACGAGCGGGATCGCGACCAGGTTGGCGACGAAGCCGACCAGCGACACCTGCTGGAAGAACAGCAGCGTCAGCGGCGCCAGCCCGATGGTCGCGACCGCCTGCGTGCGCAGCCCGCCGCGCAGCGCCGCCAGGGCCTGCTGGCGCCAGCCCTGCGGCCTGGCCATGGCGCTGGCCACCGGCTCGGCGCCGAACAGCAGCGCCACCGCCACGAAGGACAGCCAGAAGCCCGGCTGCAGCAGCGCCCAGGGGTCGAGCAGCACGACGGCCAGCGCCGCGGCCAGCAGCACCGGCCCGGAAGGCCAGCGCCAGCCCAGGCTGCGCAGCAGCACGACGACGGCGATCATCGCCACGGTGCGCTGCGCCGGCACGCCCCAGCCGGCCAGCAAGGCATAGGCCGCGGCCAGCGCCAGCCCGCCCCAGCGCGCAGCCAGGGGCGCCGGCCGCCACAGCAGCAGGCGCGGCGACAGGCGCCACAGGCGGCCGATCACCGCCGCGGCGAGCCAGGCGAACATCGTCACGTGCAGGCCCGAGATGCTCATCAGGTGGGCCACGCCGGTGGCGCGGAAGACGTCCCAGTCGCCGCGCTCGATGGCCGCCTGGTCGCCGACCGCCAGTGCCGCCAGCACGCCCGCGGCGGCCGGGTCGGCCACACGCAGGAAGACCGCGTCGCGCAGGTCCTGTCGCAGCCGCTCGACCCGGTGGTGGCCGGCGCCATCGTCCAGTCGCTCGGCCCAGGCGCCGGGGCGCGAGCGCACGCTGCCGCTGGCGCGCAGGCCCTGTTCCCAGAGCCACAGCTCGAGGTCGAAACCGTGCGGGTTGAGCGCGCCATGCGGCTGGCGCAGGCGCACCGGCAGCGCCCAGCGCTGGCCGGCGCGCAGGTCGGCCGCCGGGCCGCCGAGCAGCGCGTCGTCATCGACGCCGCGCCACCAGCCCAGCCACACGCGCGACGGCACCTGCACCGGTGCGCTGGCGAGCGTGGCCGACTCGACCTCGAAGACGAAGCGTGCGCCGACGAGGCCGATGCGCGGCAGGCTGGCGACGCGGCCGACGAGCACGAGGTCGGCGTCTTCCAGCGCCGGCGGCAGCGCCTCGGCCTGGCGCAGCAGCGCGCGCCCGCTGGTGGTGGCGAAAGCCAGTGCGGCGAGAGCGGCCGCGAGCACGCAGGCCGCGACTGCCTGCACGCGCGGGCGCACCGCGCGGCGGCGCAGCGCCAGCGCCGTCAGCGCGGCGAGCAGCGCGGCCGCGGCCAGGCCCAGGGTGCCGGCGGCGTCCCACAGCACCGGCTGCCGCAGCTGCAGCGCGGTGCCGGCGATCCAGGCCAGCGCGGCCAGCGCCGCGAGCGCGATGCCGCCGCGTGCCGCGGGGCGGTGCTGCCGCGGCCCGCGTTCTCCCATGAAGGCCCAGTGTAGGATTCCCGACCATCGTCACCAGCCCCCTCGCGAAGGCTTCGCGGGGGTGCCGGACCGTCGTCCATCACCCCCGCATGGGGGCCGTCGCCCGAGGAATGCCGCCATGACCACCGCCATCGCCCAGCGCCTGCAGGCCCTGGGCATCACGCTGCCGCCGCTGGCCGTGCCGGCCGCCGCCTACGTGCCCTTCGTGCGCACCGGCTCGCTGGTCTTCGTCTCCGGCCACATCGCGCGCAAGGACGGCAAGCCCTGGGTCGGCCAGCTCGGGCTGACGATGGGCGTCGACGAGGGCCAGTCCGCGGCGCGCGCGATCGCGATCGATCTGATGGGCACGCTGCAGGCCGCCGTGGGCGACCTGGCGAGCGTGCGGCGCATCGTCAAGGTGCTGAGCCTGGTCAACAGCACCCCGACCTTCACCGAGCACCACCTGGTCACCAACGGCTGCAGCCAGCTGCTGGTGGAGGTCTTCGGCCCCGAGGTCGGCGCGCATGCGCGCAGCGCCTTCGGCGTGGCGCAGCTGCCGCTGGGCGCCTGCGTCGAGATCGAGCTGATCGCCGAGGTCGCTTGAGCCGCTGGCCGGATGCGCTGACGCCGACGCGGCTGTTCGCCGCCGCGGTGGTGCTGCCGCTGCTCTCGGTGGCCGCGGCGCTGGTCTCGCAGCATGTCTTCGACATGCAGCCCTGCCCCTGGTGCGTGCTGCAGCGCGCGATCTTCGTCGCCATCGCGTTGGCCGCGCTGCCCGGGCTGCTGGTGCGCAGCGCGCCGCTGCGCCGTGCATCGGCGGCGGTCTTCGGCCTGCTCGCCGTCAGCGGCGTGGCGGCGGCGCTGTGGCAGCACTTCGTCGCCGCGTCCAGCACCAGCTGCAACCTGACGCTGGCCGACCGCATCATGTCCGGCCTGGGCCTGGACTCGCTGCTGCCCGAGGTCTTCGCGGCCTATGCGAGCTGCGCCGACGCCGCGGTCGACCTGCTCGGCCTGCCCTACGAGTTCTACAGCCTGGCGCTGTACCTGCTGCTCGCGGCGGCGGCGGTGGCGCTGCTGCGCCGGCCGCTGTAGGGCGCCGGCCGGCTCAGCCGCGGCGGCGGCGCGCGGCGCCCAGCCCGGCCAGGGCCAGCGCCACCAGCGCCAGCGACGCCGGCTCCGGCACGCGGTTGGACAGCAGCAGGAAGTCCTGCTTGCCGGACTTGGTCAGCGCATGGACGTCGAAGCGGCTGGCCGCCACCGACTGCATGCCGGTCAGCAGCGCATTCGCGTAGGTGCGGCGGGCGCTGGTGTCGTTGAACGCGCTCGGCGTCGTCAGCGAGAAGTCGGTGTCGTAGATCAGGTTCCAGATCGCGAGCTGCAGCGACGCCGACTCGGCAGCCGTGTCCACGCGTGTCGCATCGTCGGCGACCCAGGTCATCAGGCGGCCGATCTGCTCGGCGATGCCGCCGTCGCCGCGGCGGGCCTGGAAGTAGCTGGCACCCTCGACGACCGCATAGCCGGTCATCGGGTTGGGGCCGAAGCTGAACTGCTCCGACAGCTCGATGCAGTAGGTGACGAAGGGCGTGCTGTCGAAGGGCGCGGCGCCGGTCAGCGAGCCGACGAAGCCGCCGGCGGCACCGCTGTATCCGGTGGCCTGGACGCTGGGCCCGCTGCCGAAGGCCCAGCCGGTGAGCGTGACATTGGCGGCCTGCGCGGGCAGCGCGAAGGCAGCGGCCGCTGCGGCGGCGGCGAGGGTGCGGACGAGGGGCATCGGGGCGTTTCGGTAGGTGTCGGCGGGCGGGCACCGGATGTGCGCCGCCTCGATGCCGACACCCTACGCAGTCGCTATCGCAGGGGCATCCCGCGGTCGCGGTGGTGCCGGGTGACTTCGGTCACGCCAGCACGGACGCTGCTGTAACCGCCGTGACGGATGTCGCGCCCGGACCGCGGCGCAGCCAGGTGGCAGGGCAGCGGCGCGTGCGATCCGGGTCGACGAAGCGGATCGGGCGGACGAGGGACCGATGGTGGTGCTTCGCGGTCGTTCGTTGGGCGGGTGCTTGCTCACGAACTGGAGCCACGAGTTCGGACTTCATGCGCCAGCGCATCGCGCCAGGCGGCACCCGCTGCCGGCTCAGGGTTCCGCGGTCGCCGCCTGCGGCGGCGACTTCCCTGCGCTGCTCGCTTCGGGGTCGCGCCGCCCAACTCACTTCGCTCGCTGCGCTCGCTCCGTTCGGACACCGGCGGCGAGTCAGATGTCGAGGCGCGCACTGCGTGCGCGCCGACCCCGAAGCTGCGCTGCTCGGCGCTCCACACATCGCCGGCAGCGGGTACCGCCTGGCGCGAAGTCCACCGACAGCGGCATTCGACAAGTTCGCACGCCACCACCGTGTCGCGAAGCCGCGTGGGGGCAGCCCGCAGCGCCCATGGGAGGCGCCGAGAAGCGCAGGGATCCTGGCCGCGCGCGCAGCGCGCCTCCAAGACTGACTCGCCGCCGATGTCCGAACGCAGCGAACGAAGCGAGCGAAGTGAGTTGGCGGCGGGCCAGGGGCCCGAGCATCGCAGGGAAGTCGGCGCGCAGCGCCGACCGCCGGACTCTGGGCGATGCGGGCTGCCCCCACGCGGCTTTGCTGCGTGAATGCCAGCACGAACAAACAACGCAATTCCACGAACGGCTGCAAAGCGCCGCAGGCAGTCGGCCGCGTTCCGCAAGACAGCGTGCCGCGCCCGGCATCGGCGCCGCTCAGCGCAGCGACGCGTTGATCTTCGCCAGCGCGACGGAACCGGGCACCAGTTCGGCCTCGGTCAGCCGGTTCAGCGGAGTGCTCGCCGTATTCAGCGCCTGGTGCAGGTCACCCGCCGCCGGGTCCACGAACAGCAGTCCGGTGGCGATCTCGCCGGCCGCGGCCAGTGCCTGTACCTGGGTCAGCGCACCGACACGGTCGGTGGGGTCGAAGCCGGCGTGCAGCTTGCGCAGGCGCAGCCGGCTGCCGTCGGCCTGCGGCAGGTCCAGCGTCTGGCCGGGCTCCGGCGCGGCGACGAGCTCGGGTGCCAGGTCGATGAAGTCGATGCGGTTGAGCGCCTCGTTGTGCGCGCGCACGTGGTCGTAGCTGCGCGTGCTGCCTTCGTGGTTGTTGAAGGCCACGCAGGGGCTGACGACGTCGATGAAGGCGGCGCCGCCGTGGCGGATCGCGCCTTCGATCAGCGGCACCAGCTGGCCCTTGTCGCCGCTGAAGCCGCGCGCGACGTAGGTGGCGCCGAGCTGCAGCGCCAGCAGCGCCAGGTCGATGCCGGTGTCGGCGTTGACGGCGCCCTTCTTGCTCTTGCTGCCGCGGTCGGCGGTGGCGCTGAACTGGCCCTTGGTCAGGCCGTAGACGCCGTTGTTCTCGACGATGTAGACCATGCGCACGCCGCGGCGCAGCGCATGCGCGAACTGGCCGAAGCCGATGCTGGCGCTGTCGCCGTCGCCGCTGATGCCCAGGTACAGCAGCTCGCGGTTGGCCAGGTTGGCGCCGGTCAGCACGCTGGGCATGCGGCCGTGCACGGTGTTGAAGCCGTGGCTGGCGCCCAGGAAGTAGTCCGGCGTCTTGCTGCTGCAGCCGATGCCGCTCAGCTTGGCCACGCGGTGCGGCTGGATGTCCAGCTGCCAGCAGGCCTGCACGATGGCCGCCGACACCGAGTCGTGGCCGCAGCCGGCACACAGCGTGCTGACCTTGCCCTCGTAGTCGCGCCGCGTGTAGCCGACGGCATTCTTCGCCAGCGTCGGGTGGTGCAGGCGGGGTTTGGCGATGTAGGTCATGGCGTCGTGCTGCGCTGGGGTTCGACGGCCAGGCGGTGCACCTGCTGCGTGATCGCCTGCGTGATGAAGCGTGCGGTGATCGGCGTGCCGTCGTAGTGCAGCACCGGGATCAGCCGCGCCGGGTCGACCTGCAGCTCGTTGATCAGCAGCTGGCGCATCTGGCCGTCGCGGTTCTGCTCGACGACGAAGACGCGGTCGTGCGCGGCGATGAACTCGGCCACCGCGGCCGAGAACGGGAAGGCGCGCAGCCGCATCGCGTCGAGCGCGATGTGGGCGTCGGCCAGCGCGAGCAGCGCCTCGTCCATCGCCGCCGCGGTGGAGCCGAAGTGCATGACGCCCAGCCGCGTCTTGCGCGCCGCGGCGCGCACCAGCGGAGGCGGCACCAGGTTGGCCGTCGTCGCCCACTTCTTCTGCAGGCGCTGCATGTTGTACAGATAGTCCGGCCCGGCCTCGGAGTAGCGCGCGTAGGCATCGCGCGTCGTGCCGCGCGTGAAGTAGGCGCCCTTGCTGGCATGCGTGCCGGGCAGCGTGCGCCAGGGGATGCCGTCGCCGTCGACGTCCTTGTAGCGGCCGAAGTCGACGCCGGCCTCCAGCTGCTCGGCGCTCAGCACCTTGCCGCGGTCGTGGCGGCGGCTGTCGTCCCAGGCGAAGGGTTCGCACAGGCGCTGGTTCATGCCGATGTCCAGGTCGGTCATCACGAAGACCGGCGTCTGCAGCCGGTCCGCAAGGTCCAGCGCGGCGGCCGAGAAGTCGAAGCACTCGGCCGGGTCCTGCGGCAGCAGCAGCGGGTGCTTGGTGTCGCCATGGCTGGCGTAGGCGGCGGCCAGCAGGTCGGCCTGCTGCGTGCGCGTGGGCATGCCGGTGGACGGGCCGCCGCGCTGCACGTCGATGATGGTCACCGGAATCTCGGCGAAGTAGGCCAGGCCGATGAATTCGGTCATCAGCGACACGCCCGGGCCCGAGGTGGCGGTGAAGGCGCGTGCGCCGTTCCAGCCGGCGCCGACGACCATGCCGATGGACGCGATCTCGTCCTCGGCCTGCACGATGGCATAGCGTGCCTGCTTCGTCCCGGGGTCGTGGCGCAGCTTGCGGCACCAGGACTGGAAGGACTCCGCGAGCGAGCTGCTGGGCGTGATCGGGTACCAGGCACAGACCGTCGCGCCGCCGTAGACGCAGCCCAGCGCGGCGGCGCTGTTGCCGTCGACGAAGATGCGCGCGCCCACCGCGTCGGCGCGCCGCACCTTCAGGCCGATGCCCGGGTGCCTGGGCGCCGCGAGATGTTCGCGCACGAAGCTGCCGCCGGCATGCAGCGCGCGCACGTTGCTCTCCAGCAGCTTCTCCTTGCCCTTGTACTGCTCGGAGAACAGGCCTTCGATGACCTTCGCGTCCACGCCCATCAGCTCGGCCAGCGCGCCCAGCACCATGATGTTCTTGAACAGCGTGCGCTGGCGCGGGTCCTCGTAGGTGGCGTTGCAGATCGCGGTGACCGGCATGCCGACCACGGTGACGTCGTCGCGGAAGGTCTCGGCCGGGATCGGCCGCGTGCTGTCGTAGAACAGGTAGCCGCCGGGCTCGATCTCGCGCAGGTCGGCCTCGAAGGTCTGCGGGTTCATCGCGACCATCATGTCGACGCCGCCGCGCCGGCCCAGCCAGCCGCGCTCGGTGACGCGCACCTCGTACCAGGTCGGCAGGCCCTGGATGTTGCTCGGGAAGATGTTGCGCGGCGCCACCGGCACGCCCATGCGCAGGATGGCCTTCGCGAACAGCTCGTTGGCCGAGGCCGAGCCGGAGCCGTTGACGTTGGCGAACTTGACGACGAAGTCGTTGACGGCCTCGATGCGCTTGATGCCGCGTTTGCTCACGGGTTGGTCCTCCGAACGATGCAGGCCCCGGCAGTCCGCCGGTCGCGGTCCGGCGCGTTCATGCCGGGACCCCGATGCGCTGCTGCGCCGGCGTGCCGTCGCGGCAGCTGGGGCCGGCCTTGGTGGTGATGAGCAGGAATTTCTGCATGTCCCAGGCGCCCGTGGGGCAGCGCTCGGCGCACAGGCCGCAGTGCAGGCAGACGTCCTCGTCCTTGACCATCACGCGCTGCGTCTTCAGCGCTGCGCTCACGGTCAGCGGCTGGTCCTTGTTCAGCGCCGGCGCCTTGAGCCGCCCGCGCAGCTCGTCCTCGTCGCCGTTGTCCGTGAAGGTGATGCAGTCGGTGGGGCAGATGTCCACGCAGGCGTCGCACTCGATGCACAGGCGTTCGCTGAACACCGTCTGCACGTCGCAGTTCAGGCAGCGCTCGGCCTCCTTCAGCGCGGTACGCGGGTCGAAGCCGAGCTCGACCTCGACCGCGATGCTGGCCAGCGCCTTCTCCGCCGCCGCCCAGGGCACCTTGTAGCGTGCATCGTCCGACGGCGCGTTGTGGTAGCTCCACTCGTGGATGCCCATCTTCTGCGAGATCAGGTTGACGTGCGGCGGCGGCCGCACGGCCGGGTCCTCGCCGTGCAGGAAGCGGTCGATCGACACCGCGG
The DNA here is from genome assembly GCA_019635315.1 of Rubrivivax sp. Lineage (GTDB taxonomy): Bacteria > Pseudomonadota > Gammaproteobacteria > Burkholderiales > Burkholderiaceae_C > Rubrivivax. The sequence goes on along the minus strand of JAHBZT010000005.1, from coordinate 405,418 downwards.
CCTCGTGGCCATGCGCCACCGCGGTGATGATGTTCTTGGGCCCGAAGGCGGCGTCGCCGCCGAAGAAGACCTGCGGCAGCGAGCTCTGCAGCGTGGTGGCGTCCAGCACCGGCAGGCCGTGGCGGTCGAAGTCGATGCCGGCGTCGCGCTCGATCCACGGGAAGGCATTCTCCTGGCCGATGGCGACCAGCACGTCGTCGCATTCGAAGGTGACGTCGGGCTCGCCGCTGGGCACCAGCCGGCGCCGGCCCTGCGCGTCGTATTCGGCGCGCACGATCTCGAAGACCATGCCGGTCCGGCGCCCGCCTTCGTGCAGCACGGCCTTGGGCACGTGCCAGTTGACGATGGGGATGCCCTCGTGCATGGCATCCTCCTTCTCCCAGGGCGAGGCCTTCATCTCGTCGAAGCCCGAGCGCACGATCACCTTCACGTCGTCGGCCCCCAGCCGGCGCGCGCTGCGGCAGCAGTCCATCGCGGTATTGCCGCCGCCGAGCACGATGACGCGGCGCCCGATCCTCGTCGTGTGGCCGAAGGACACCGAGGCCAGCCAGTCGATGCCGATGTGGATGTTCGCCGCCGCCTCGGCACGCCCGGGCACGTCGAGGTCGCGCCCGCGCGGCGCGCCACAGCCGACGAAGACGGCGTCCCAGGGCTCGGCCAGCAGCGCCTTCATCGAGGCGATGCGCTGGCCGGCGCGCAGCTCCACGCCCAGGCCCAGGATCTGGCCGACCTCCTCGTCGATCACGCGCTCGGGCAGACGGAAGCGCGGGATCTGCGTCCACATGAAGCCGCCGGCCTTGCGCTCGCCGTCGAAGACGGTGACCTCGTAGCCCTGCAGCGCGAGGTCGCGCGCCACCGTCAGCGACGCCGGCCCGGCACCGACGCAGGCCACGCGCTTGCCGTTGCGCGCCAGCGGGCGCGGGATCATCGCGCGCACCTCGGGGCCCTTGAAGTCGGCCGCGACGCGCTTGAGCCGGCAGATCGCCACCGGCTCGGGCCGGACCTGACCCCCCACCGCTTCGCCGGTGCCCCCCGAGGGGACGTGCCCGCCTTGGGACGGCCCGGCGGCGGGCAGGTTGCCCTCCTCCACGCGCCCGCGCCGGCACGCCGGTTCGCAGGGCCGGTCGCAGGTGCGGCCGAGGATGCCCGGGAAGACGTTGCTGACCCAGTTGACCATGTAGGCCTCGTCGTAGCGCCCCTGCGCGACGAGCCGGATGTATTCGGGCACGGGGGTGTGCGCCGGGCACGCCCATTGGCAGTCGACGATGCGGTGATACGTCGACGGGTCGCGGGTGTCGGTGGGCCGCACGCTGTCTCCTTGCAGGCGGCTCGCGGCGGCCGTTGCGGCGTCGCGCCGGCCGCGGTCGGCCGCCCTGCTGATCGATCGGGCCAGTCTAAGCCGGTGCCGCGCGGTGCCGCAATGCGCCCGCACCCGGGGGTGGCGGGGCGTGCCGGCGCCGTCCCCGCACCTGCGGGGTCAGCGCAGCCAGCGGTCCACGGTGGCCAGCAGCAGCGGCATGTCGATGGGCTTGGTGACGTAGTCGTCGAAGCCGGCGGCGACCGCGCGCTCGCGGTCGTCGGGCATCGCATTGGCGCTCACCGCGACCACCGGCACGCCGGCCATCGCCGGCATCGCGCGCATCCGGCGCAGCACCTCGAAGCCGTCGATGCCGGGCAGCTGGATGTCCAGCAGCACCAGGTCCGGCGGCGCCCGTTCGGCGATCGCGAGCGCGTCTTCCGGGCGTTCGGCGAGCTGCAGCGCGACGCCGGGGTGGCGTTCCAGCATGCCCTGCATCAGCAGGCGGTTGACCTCGTTGTCCTCGACGTACAGCACGCGGCGGCGCAGCGCCGTCGCGGCCAGCGCGTCGAGCGGGCCGGGCCGTGTCGCCTCGGCGGCCGGCACCGGCGCGCCGGTCTCGGTGCCGGCGGCCGCCAGCCGCAGCCAGAAGCGGCTGCCCGCGCCCGGCGCGCTGTCCACGCCCAGTTCGCCGTGCATCAGGCCGACCAGCCACTTGCTCAGCGCCAGGCCGATGCCGGCGCCGTCCACGCCGCTGCGCGCCGCGTCCAGGCGCTCGAACGGCTGGAACAGCCGCTCCTGCTCCTGCGGCGCCAGCCCGGGACCGGTGTCGCCGACCTCGATGTGCACCTGCGGCCCCGCGAACCCGGCCACCGCGTCGTCGCGCCGCTGCCAGGCGACCCACACGCGGCCGCCCGCCGGCGTGTATTTCACGGCGTTGGACAGCAGGTTGAGCAGCACCTGCTTGAGCCGCACCGGGTCGGCGCGCGCCGGCGGCGCGGGGGTGGCCGGCGGCCGCAGGTCCAGCTGCAGCCCGCGGCCGGCGGCCGCCGCCTCCACCAGCGGCAGGCATTCGGCGACCGCGGCGGCCACGTCCACCGCCGACAGCGTCAGCGGCAGCGTGCCGGCCTCGATGCGCGAGAGATCCAGCACGTCGTTGATCAGCGTCAGCAGGTGGCGCGCGCCGCGCTGCAGCTCGTGCAGCCGCGTGCGCTGCGCCGGCCCCAGCGCCTCGGCGGCGTCGGCCTGCATCAGCTGCGCGAAGCCGAGCACCGCGTTCAGCGGCGTGCGCAGCTCGTGGCTCATGCGCGAGAGGAAGTCGTTCTTCGCCCGGCTGGCGCGTTCGGCCTCGTCGCGGGCGGCGATCAGCGCATGCTCGGCCGCCTTGCGCGCGGTGATGTCCCAGCCGTAGACGACATAGCCCTCGAAGCCGCCGTCGGCGCGCAGGCGCGGGATGCCGTTGTCCTCCAGCACGCAGGGGCGGCCGTCCGGGCGCAGCAGCCGGTACTCGATGCGGAACGGCGTGCGGCCGGCCACCGCCTGGTCGTAGGCGGACTGGCAGCGCTCGAGGTCCTCGGGGTGGATGCGCTCGCTCCAGGGGCGCGCGCACTCGTCCTCCAGCGTGCGGCCGGTGGCCTCCAGCCAGCGCTGGTTGAACCAGACGGCGTGGCCGCTCGCGTCGCTTTGCCAGATCAGCGCCGGCGCCGCGTCGGCCATGCTGCGGAAGCGCTGCTCGCTGTCGCGCAGCGCCTGCTCGGCACGCACCTGCTCGGTGACGTCGGTGAAGGTGCGCACGAAGCTGCCGTCGCCGGCGGCGTGCGACTCGATGTCCAGCACGCGTCCGCCGGGCCCGTGCCGGCGGTAGCTCGCGGTGTGCAGCCCAGCGGCCTGGAAGCGCGCCAGGTCGTCGGCGCTGAAGTGGCCGTGCGCGACCTGCCAGCGCGCGATCTCCTCGACCGCGGGGCCGCGCGCCAGCAGCGATTCCGGCAGCTGCAGCAGCTCCAGCAGCCGCGTATTCCACAGCACCACGCGCTGCCCGGGGTCCACCGTGATGACCCCTTGGCGCAGGCCCTGCAGCGTGGTCGCCATGACGCGCGACTGCTGCGCCAGTCGTTCGTGGGCCGCGCGCAGTTCATGCTCGGTGCGCTTGAGCGCGCTGATGTCCGAGAACATGCCGACCGCGCCGATCTTGCGCCGGCCGGCGTCGAAGACCGGGGTGGCGTTGTTCCAGCACGGCACCAGCGTGCCGTCGGGGCGCCGCAGCGCGATCTCGTAGCCTTCGGCCACGCCCTCGGCGCGCCGGCGCACATGCTCGCGGAAGATCTCGGCGTTGGCCTCGTCGACGAAGCTGTAGATGTCGCGGCCCAGGATCTGGTCCAGCGGCAGCCCGAGGATGCGGCACATCGCCGGGTTGGCGTCGGTGGTGCGCAGCTGGTTGTCGATGAACCAGATGCCCTGCTCGGTGGTGCGGATCAGCAGCGCCAGCATGCGCTGGTGCTCGCCGCCGCTGCCGGCGTCGGCGCGCAGCAGCGACAGGTCCTCCGGCGGCGGCGACTGCGGCGGCACGACGCTCATGCGGCCATCCTACGCTGCGCCGCGGCGCAGCGCACGCGCACCGGGCCGGCGAGGCAGGTGCGATTCACGCCGGTCCGGGCCTGGGCGGGCCGGGGCGGGCGCCGCCTACTGCGGGAGCAGCCGTTCCATCTCGTCGAGCAGCGCGTCCATGCGCGCGACCAGCGCGCGGTAGGGCTCGGGCGAGCGCATGTCCAGCCCGGCGCGCTGCAGCAGCGGCACCGGGTGCATGGAGCCGCCGGCGCGCAGCACGTCGAGGTAGGTCTCGCGCTCGCGCGCGCCGCCGTCCAGGATGCGCTGCGCGAAGTGGCTGGCCGCGGCCATCGAGGTGGCGTACTGGTAGACGTAGAAGGGGCGGTAGAAGTGCGGGATGTAGGCCCATTCGCTGCACACCACCGGGTCGATCTTCATCACGCCCTCGGCCTGGCCGTGGTAGCGGCCGAGCAGCTCGCAGTACAGCTGCGTCATCCGCCGGCCGGTCAGCGCCTCGCCGCGCTGCACGGCGTCGTGGGTGGCGAGCTCGAACTCGGCGAACATGGCCTGGCGGAAGAAGGCGCCGCGCAGGCGCTCCAGCGCCTCGCCGAGGAAGAACAGCCGTTCCTCGCGCGTGGCGGCCTGCTTCAGCATGTGCTCCTGCAGCAGCAGCTCGTGCGTGAAGGCGGCGATCTCGGCCACGAACAGCGGGTAGCGCGCGGTCTCGTAGGGCTGCGTGCGGTTGGCCAGGATGGTGTGCATGCCGTGCCCCCACTCGTGCGTGAAGGTGCTCGCGCTGCCGAAGCTGTCCTGGTGGTTCAGGAAGATCAGCGGCGTCTGGCCGTAGATGCCGCTCTGGTAGGCGCCCGAGCTCTTGCCCTCCGCCGGGTAGACATCCATGGTGCCGGCGGCATAGGCCTGCGCCAGCAGCGTCTGGTAGTCCGCGCCCAGCGGCGCCACCGAGGCCAGCGTCAGCGCCGCGGTCTCGGCCAGCGGAAACCGGCGCGGCGACGCCACCATGTCCGGGTAGATGTCGTGGTAGGCCAGGTCGGGCAGGCCCAGCAGGCGCTGGCGCAGCCGGAAGTAGCGGTGCAGCGTCGGCAGCCCGCGGCCCACCTCGGCGACCAGCGTGCGGTAGACGCTCTCGGGGATGTCGTGCTCGGCCAGGCTGGCCGCCACCGCCGACGGGTGGCCGCGCAGCCGGGCCTGGATCACACCCTGCTCGACGCGCTGGGCCAGCGTCGTGCCCAGCGTATTGGCATACCGGCCGTAGGCGCCGAAGAAGGTCTTGAAGACCTGCTCGCGAACGGCGCGGTCGGGGTGCTCGCGCAGACGCGCATAGCCGGTGTCGTTGAGGCGCTCGGTCCTGCCGGCGACCGTCAGCTCGGGCCAGGGGATGTCGGCGTTGACCAGCAGCGAGCGCGTGCTGGTGGTGCTGTTGAGCGCCGGCGACAGCGCGGCCAGCGCGGCCTCGGCCTCCGGGTGCAGCTGGTGCTTCGCCTGGCGCAGCACGTCGCGCAGCCGCACGGCGTGCTTCGCGAGGGCCGGGTCGGCGCGCAGGAAGGCCTCGACCTTCTCGGTGCCGAGTTCGCGGATCGCGCCCGGCACCCAGCTCGTCGCCGCGCCGAACTGGCCGCCGGCGGCGCGCATCAGCGCGACGCGCTCCTGGTTGCGCGCGTCGCGGTTGTCCGTCGAGCCGTGCGCGCTGGCATAGACCCAGGCGCGGCTGAAGCGGCGCTGGGCGTCGGACAGGCGGTCCAGCGCGGCGCGCAGCGAGGCCGCGTCGCGGCCGAAGCCCTGGCGCAGCGCACGCAGCGCCGGCAGTTCGGCCAGCAGCGCGCGGCGCTCGGCGTCCCAGGCCTCGTCGCTGGCGAACAGCGTGGACAGGTCCCAGGTCGGTTTCAGCGCGGGCAGGGCCGGCACGGCCGTCCGAGCGGTCTGAGCGGCCGTCTGCGCAGCGGTGGGCAGCGCCGCCGACGCGAGCGCGACGGTGATGGCGGCCAGCGCCGCGACCGTGCCGGTGCTGGATGCGGGGCGCGGTGCCGTGCGGCGCCAGGGCTTGGACGAAAGGGTCACGCCGGGTTCCTTGGGGGTCGGAAAGGGCGGATTTTCGCCGCTCGCCCGGCCCGGCGCCGGCCGGGGCCTTGACGCGCCGGCGGCGCGATCAGGCCGCCAGCACGCGCAGCAGCTTGACGAAGCCCTCGGCCTTGCGCCCCTTGCGCGCGCGCTTGCCCAGGTGCGCGTCCAGCGCGGCGCGGCGCAGCAGGTCCTCGCGCGGCTTGCCGCCGCGGCCGCTGCCTTCGAGCTTCAGCGCGTCGGCGCAGCTCGCCACCGAGACCAGCGGCGACTTCGCGTCCACATCCATCAGCGTCAGCCCGCGGCCGCCGCCGGGCTGCAGCTTCAGCTCGGCGAGCGGGAAGACGAGCAGCCGGCCGTCCATCGCCAGCGTCGCCACCTTGTCGTGGCCGGGCGCCACCACCACCGGCGGCAGCACGCGCTCGCCCTCGGCCAGCGTCAGGAAGCCGCGGCCGCCGCGGTTGCGGCCCTGCAGGTCGCCCGCGCGCGCCAGCAGGCCGAAGCCGCCGGTATTGGCCAGCAGCAGCGTGGTCTCGGCGGCGCCGGCATAGTGGTGCACGACCTGCGTGCCGCTCTCCAGGTCGATCAGCGTCGTGATCGGCACGCCGTCGCCGCGGCCGCCGGGCAGCGTGCCGACGGCGACGCTGTAGACGCGGCCGTTGCCGCCGAAGACCAGCAGCGTGTCCACGCTGCGGCAGGGGAAGGTGCCGTACAGCGCGTCGCCGGCCTTGAAGGCGAGCGCGCCGACCTCGACCTCGTGGCCCTTCAGCGCGCGCACCCAGCCCTTCAGGCTGACGACCACCGTCACCGGCTCGTCGACGACGCGCAGCTCGGCGGTCGCGCGCTTGTCCTCCTGCACCAGCGTGCGGCGCTCGTCGCCATGCGCCTTGGCGTCGGCCTCGATCTCGCGGATCACCGTGCGCTTGAGCGCCGCGGGGCTGCCGAGGATGTCCTCCAGCTTCGCCTGCTGCTCGCGCAGGTCCTTCAGTTCCTGCTCGATGCGGATCGCCTCCAGCCGCGCCAGCTGGCGCAGCCGGATCTCGAGGATGTCCTCGGCCTGGCGGTCGCTGAGACGGAAGCGTTCGATCAGCGCCGGCTTGGGCTCGTCGGCGTTGCGGATGATGCGGATGACCTCGTCGATGTTCAGCAGCACCAGCTGCCGGCCCTCGAGCACGTGGATGCGGTCCAGCACCTTCGCCAGCCGGTGGCGCGTGCGGCGTTCGACGGTGGCCAGGCGGAAGCCGATCCACTCCTGCAGCAGCCGGCGCAGGCTCTTGGCGGTGGGCCGGCCGTCGGCGCCGATGACCGTGAGGTTCATCGCGACGCTGCCTTCCAGGCTGGTGTGCGCGAGCAGCGTGCGCACCAGCTCCTGGACCGGGGTCGTGCGGCTGCGCGGCTCGAAGACCAGGCGCACCGGGGCGTCCTTGCTGCTCTCGTCGCGCACCGCATCCAGCACCGCCAGCACGGTCTGCTTGAGCTGCACCTGCTCCTGCAGCAGCGCCTTCTTGCCGGTGCGGATCTTCGGGTTGGTCAGCTCCTCGATCTCTTCCAGCACCTTCTGCGCGCTGGTGTTGGGTGGCAGTTCGGTGACGACGAGCTGCCACTGGCCGCGCGCCAGGTCCTCGACGATCCAGCGTGCGCGCACCTTGAGGCTGCCGCGGCCGCTGCGGTAGGCTTCGCGGATGTCGGCCAGCGGGCTGATGATCTGGCCGCCGCCCGGGAAGTCCGGCGCCGGCAGCAGCGCGGCGAGCGCGTCGTCGGAGAGCCTGTCGTCCTTGATCAGCGCCACCGTCGCCGCGGCGACCTCGCGCAGGTTGTGCGGGGGCACCTCGGTGGCCAGGCCGACCGCGATGCCGCTGGCGCCGTTGAGCAGCACGAACGGCAGCCGCGCCGGCAGCTGCCTCGGCTCCTCGGTGCTGCCGTCGTAGTTGGGCTGGAAGTCGACCGTGCCTTCGTCGATCTCGTCCAGCAGCAGCCGCGCGATCGGCGCCAACCGCGCCTCGGTGTAGCGCATCGCCGCGGCGCCGTCGCCGTCGCGGCTGCCGAAATTGCCCTGGCCGTCGATCAGCGGGTAGCGCTGGCTGAAGTCCTGCGCCATGCGCACCAGCGCGTCGTACGCCGCCTGGTCGCCATGCGGGTGGAAGCGGCCGAGCACGTCGCCGACCACGCGTGCACTCTTGACCGGCCGCGGGCCCTGGCTGCCGGTGAAGGCCAGGCCCATGCGGTGCATCGCGTAGAGGATGCGCCGCTGCACCGGCTTGGCGCCGTCGCAGACGTCGGGCAGCGCGCGGCCCTTGACCACCGACAGCGCATATTCGAGGTAGGCGCGCTGCGCATAGTCGGCCAGCGCGAGGTGCTCGCCAGGCTCGGCGGCGGCGGGCGGCGGGGGATCGAGGTCGTCGAAGAGATCGGGCATGGAGGGCATGCGGTCGCCGCACGCGCGGCAGGGAACCGGCAATTTTCGCCGATCGCCAGTGCCTGGCCCGGCGCGCCCGCCGGTGCGCGGCAGGTCGCGTCAGGCCCGGCAGCTGCAGGCCAGGGCGGCGCTACAGTCGCCGCATGCATGCTCCCTCGGCACCGCGCGGCACCGCGCTCGTCACCGGCGCCAGCGTCGGCATCGGCCAGGCCACCGTGCGCCGGCTGGCTGCCGACGGCTGGCGCGTCGTCGCCTGCGCACGCCGCGCCCAGGCGCTGCAGGCGCTGGCCGGTGATCTGGGCGGCGCCGTGCTGCCCTGGCCTCTGGACGTCACCGACGACGCGGCGGTCGCTGCGCTGCCGCAGGCCTTGCCGGCGGACTGGCGCGCGGTCGACCTGCTGGTCAACAACGCCGGCCTCGCGCTCGGACGCGAACCCGCCCAGCAGGCCGATCTGGCCGACTGGCGTGCGATGGTGGCGACCAACATCACCGGCCTGCTGGCCGTCACGCACGCGCTGCTGCCCGGCATGGTGGCGCGCGGGCGCGGGCACGTCGTGCACATCGGCTCGATCGCGGCGCAGTTTGCCTACCCGGGCGGCAACGTGTACGGCGCCAGCAAGGCCTTCGTGCGCCAGCTCGGCTACGGGCTCAAGGCCGACCTGATCGCCACGCCGGTGCGCGTGACGGTGATCGAGCCGGGCATGGTGGCGGGCAGCGAGTTCTCGCTCGTGCGCTTCAAGGGCGACGCGGCGCGTGCCGCGGCGATCTACGAGGGCGCCGAGCCGATGCAGCCCGAGGACGTCGCCGAGGCCGTGGCCTGGGTCGCCGCGCAGCCGGCGCATGTCAACGTCTCGCTGCTGCAGCTGATGCCGGTCGGACAGGGGCCCGGCGCGGTGTCGGTGCACCGCCGCTGAAGGCGCGGGATCAGCCCGAGCTCAGGGTCATCAGGATGTCGGCGTACCACGCGCAGTTCAGGCCCAGCGATTCGTCCTGCGCCAGGTCGCGGTCGGCCATGTCCAGCCGCGCCGAGTGCACGCCCAGCAGCCGCCAGGGCAGCGCGGCGCGTCCGATGCCGGCGCCCCGCGCGCGCAGCACCACCGGCGCGCCGCTGGTGCCGCGGTGCGTGCGTGCATCGGTGAGGAAGTAGCCCTGGCCCTGGAAGCGAAGCCCGAAGGCCGAAGCGACCACGGCCTGGCGCACGACCGGCAGGTGGTGCAGCGTGTCGTGGAAGCCGAGCGGGAAGCCGACCACCAGCACCGAGGCGCCGACTTCCACGTGCCCGGGCGGACGCAGCAGGTGCGCCGGCGTGAAGGCTTGCAGCAGGACCGCGGCGGGCAGCGCCGCGCGCTCGATCTCGATCATCGCGACGTCGATCTCGCCGCTCGCGTCGCTGCCCTGCCGCCACAGGCTGCCGCCGTCGCGGAACAGCGGCACGTTGAAGCCGGTGGAGCGACCGAGGTCCAAGGCGTCGACGTGCAGTTCGATCTCGATGCGGCTGGGGTGGTGCGCGCTCGGTGCGTCGACCAGAACGTGGCGGCTGGTGACCAGAAACAGGCGATCGTCCCGCTGGAAGAAGAAGCCGCTGGCATGCGTGAGCGCGCGCTCGCCGTCGAAGGTGGCGATGCGGGTCACGGCCAGCAGCAACGAGTCGATCACAAGGACCTCCGCGCCGGGTGGCAGGAGGCGCCTCCGCAGCACCTTAACACCGTGCGCTGACCTGCGCGGTTTGCCACGTCCCGAGCGGGCCGGCCGGTGGTATCGTGGGTTCTTTGCCGCAGGCCCCGACATGAACTCCCTGCCTCACCGGCCGAGCGCCGAGCGGCGCGACGCGCTGCGCGACGCGCTGCCGTCCATCGTGCAATTGCTGCAGGGCCGGCGCGCCGCCGAGATCGAACCCGGCGACATCGAGGCCTACGTGGCGCTGGACTGGCTGGAGTGGGCCGGCGGCACGCTCAAGCTCACGGTCACCGGCGACAACGTGCTGCGCCAGTCGGCGGCGCGGCGCGGCGATTGAACGCCGCGCGGGCCGCTCAGCGGAACAGTCCCAGCCGCTGCGCTTCCAGCGCCGCCTCGGCGCGCGAGCTCACGTTGAGCTTGCGGTAGATCTGCTTGACGTAGTCGGCGATCGTGTGCCGCGACAGCCCCAGCTGCACGCCGATCTCCGGCAGCGTGTAGCCCTTGGCCACGCGCAGCAGCACCTCGCTCTCGCGGTCGGTCAGGTTGACGTGCGGCATCGCGTTGAGCGCCGCCGGCTGCGGGCGGGCCTTGGCGCTGAAGTAGGCCATCACGCGGCGCGCGATGCTGGGGCTCAGCGGCGGCTCGCCCTGGCTGATGCGCTGCAGCTGCTCGGTGATCAGCTCGCGCGCCTGCTCCTTCAGGATGTAGCCGAAGGCGCCGGCCTGCAGCGCCGGGAACAGGTGCTCGTCGTCGTCGTGGATGGTCACGACCACGCTCTGCGTCTCGGGCTGGATGTCGCGCAGCCTGGTCACCACGTCGACGCCGCTGCCGTCGGGCAGCCCGAGGTCGATCAGCGCGAGGTCGAACTTGACCGCGCCGACGAGGTCGATCGCGTCGTGCACGCGCGCGCTCTCGGAGATCGTCGCGCCCGGGAAGACCTGCAGCACCAGGTTGCGCATCCAGGCGCGGATCTCCGGCAGGTCTTCGAGCAGCAGGATGGTCTTCATCGTGGGTCCACGCCGTGATCGGAAACGATCTTATCGGCGCGCTCCCCGGCGATCATGAAGGCTCGGTCGCGCGATCCAGCGGGACCGTGAGGCGTATCACGGTTCCGTAGCCGGGTCCGGACTCCACCAGGCACTGGCCCTGCAGCTGCTTGGCGCGGTGCTTCATGCTGGCCAGGCCGTGGCCGCGGTCCAGGCGGCCGTCGACCTCGGGCGCGATGCCCTCGCCGTCGTCCTGCACGACGAGCTGGAAGTCGCCGTCGGCGATCGCCGCGCGCACCGAGCAGTGGGTGGCGCCGCTGTGCTTGATGATGTTGCTGGTGGCCTCGCGCAGGATGCGCGTGGTCTGCACGTAGGCGCGGGCACTCAGCCGCTGCGGCAGGTCCTCGGGTGCTTCCCACTCGCCCTCGATGCCGGCCTGCGCCAGGCGCGAGACGACCTCGGCGCGCCAGTCGCCGAGCGCGTCGGACAGCCGCACCGCCTTGCCGGTGAGGCCGCGCACCGACAGCCGCATCTCCTCCAGCGCCTCGCGCGCCAGCGTGCTGATGCGCTCGTTGTCGCTGGTGTGCACGATGGTCAGCAGCTTGGCACCCAGGTCGTCGTGCAGGTCGGCGGCGATGCGCTTGCGCTCGCGCTCGGTGACCTGCTCGACGCGCAGCTCGGAGAGCTGGCGGAAGTTGCGCTCGACCTCGGCGGTGGCCTCGCGCACGCGCTGCTCCAGCAGCCGCCGGTCCTGCTGCGACTGCGCCAGCGCGCGCCCGTGCTGCTGCACCAGGCGCAGGCCGACGAGCACGAAGCTGATCGGCAGCGCCAGCTGCGCGACGTTGACGGCCAGCGGCCGCACGCCGGTCCACTGCGCCGCGAACTCCACCGCCGCGGCCGCGGTCACCGCGATCATCAGCGCCGCCATCGGCCATACCGAGCGCGTGTTGCGCGTGCGGTGCAGGTGCCAGGCCGCGGCTGCCGCGACCTCCAGCGCCAGCAGGGCATACCAGGCGGTGGCCACGCCGTGCAGCCGCTGCGGGCCGGCGACCAGCAGCGTCAGCGCGATCAGCGCGCACTGCACCGGCATCAGCACGTCGATGCGGCGGTCGCGCACGCCGGCGTAGCGCAGCAGGAACTGCACCGCGGCCCAGGCGATGAAGCCGAACAGCGCGACGAGCAGGAACTCGGCCACCGTGTGGCTGAACGGCAGCGTGCGCATCCAGGCGCGCGCATCGGCCACGGCCCAGCCCAGCGACATGGCGCCGAAGTACGCGAGGTGGCTCTCGCTGCGGTTGATGAAGCCGAGCACGAACATGAAGCTGCCCATCAGCAGCAGCGTCGCGCCGACGGCCTGCGGCGCGGTGACCTGCAGCGCCAGGCGCTGGGCATGGCGCGCCGCCAGCTCCGACTGCGGCCCGATGACCAGCGTCGACAGCGCGCCGGCGCGCTGGCGCGAGCCGACCTCGGCCAGCGGGTGACCGGCGACCAGGATGTCGAGCTGGTTCTCGCCGCTGCCGATCAGCGCCGACGGCAGCGCCACCAGCTGCGGGTGCGCGCAGTTGTTGGTCAGCCGCCCGCTCATGCGGCCGCCGCTGTGGACCAGCTGGCCGTTCAGGTGCACCTCGAGGTTGCTGCACACGCGGTCGATGTACAGCGCCAGCAGGTCGCCGCGCTCCAGCGTGCCGAAGGGCTGGAACGCGATGCGGTACCACTGCGGGTCGCCGCTCGCCGGGCGCGCGCGCGCCCAGTCGTGCGGCAACGCGACCTCGCGTGCGTTGGGGCCGGTCGGGAACAGCGGCCCGCCGGCGGTGGTCGACAGCGCGGAGCGGAATTCCAGCGTCTGCGCCGCGGCCGGCAGCGCGGCGGCGGCGAGCAGCAGCCCCAGCAGCGCGCGCCCGGCGGCCTGCCGCAGGGCGGCCCAGCACGCGGACCGGACGGCCGGCAGGGGGGGCAGGCAAGGCAGCAGGCGTCGCATCGCGGCGCCGATTCTGCCCGCGGACGGCCCGCCCTGCGGCTGCGGCGGCCCGCTCGCCGCGGCCGCGGCACGCTGCGACAATCGCAGGCCAGCGGCCGGCCGTGCATTCCTGCGCGGCCGGCGCTGCTCCCAGCCTGCCCGCCGTGATCCGCCGCCACCGCTTCGACGCCCCCGACAACCGACGCCTCGCGCACCTGTGCGGCCCGCTGGACGTGCACCTGCGCAGCATCGAGTCCGCGCTCGGCGTGACGCTGGCGCGGCGCGATGCCGCCTTCCGCATCGAGGGCCCGCGCGACGCGGTCGACCGCGCGATCACGCTGCTGGACCGCCTGTATGCGCTGGCCAGTGCGCCGATCGGCGAGCGGGCGCTGCAGTCCGCGCTCGCGCAGGCCGCCGCCCCGACGCACCGCGTGGAAGAGGGCGCGGATGAGGGCGCCAACCGTGGCCGCGAGGCCGGCGCGGGCGACGGCGAGCCCATCGTGCTGCACACCCGCCACGCCGATCTCAGCGGCCGCACGCCCAACCAGGTGCGCTACCTGCGCCAGATGCTGGCCAACGACATCACCTTCGGCGTCGGCCCGGCCGGCACCGGCAAGACCTTCCTCGCCGTGGCCTGCGCGGTGGACGCGCTGGAGCGCCACGGCGTGCAGCGCATCGTGCTCACGCGCCCGGCGGTGGAGGCCGGCGAGCGGCTCGGCTTCCTGCCCGGCGACCTGGCGCAGAAGGTCGACCCCTACCTGCGGCCGCTGTACGACGCGCTGTACGACCTGATGGGCTTCGACCGCGTCGCCAAGGCCTTCGAGAAGGGGCTGATCGAGATCGCGCCGCTGGCCTTCATGCGCGGGCGCACGCTGAACCACGCCTTCGTGATCCTCGACGAGGCGCAGAACACCACGCGCGAGCAGATGAAGATGTTCCTCACGCGCATGGGCTTCGGCAGCCGCTGCGTGGTCACCGGCGACACCAGCCAGATCGACCTGCCCAAGGGCACGCCCAGCGGGCTGCTCGACGCGCTGGCCGTGCTGGGGCGCGTCGAGGGCATCGGCTTCACGCACTTCACCGCGGCCGACGTGGTGCGCCACCCGCTGGTCGCGCGCATCGTCTCCGCCTACGACCAGGCCCGGGCCGCCGATGCCGCGAGCTGAGCCGCGCCCGGCGCTGGAGTTGTCGCTGCAGTTCGCCGACGCCACGCACCGCGCGCTGCTGCCGCGCCACCGCGTCGCGCGCTGGCTGCGCGCGGCGCTGGCGCGCCCGGCGCGGCTGGCGGTGCGCATCGTCGGCGAGGACGAGGGCCGCGCGCTGAACCGCGGCTACCGCGGCAAGGACTACGCGACCAACGTGCTGACCTTCGACTACGAGCGCGAGCCGCTGGTCGTGGCCGACCTGGTGCTGTGCGCGCCGGTGCTGGCGCGCGAGGCGCGAGCGCAGCGCAAGGCGCTGCAGGCGCACTACGCGCACCTGCTGGTGCACGGCGCGCTGCATGCGCAGGGCTGGGACCACGAGCGCGCAGCCGATGCGCGCGCGATGGAAGCGCGCGAGACCGAGATCCTGCGCGGCCTGGGTTTTCCCGACCCGTACTGACCGGTCCGCGACCCGCTGCGCCGGCGCCCTGACCCGGTGACGGGCGGCCCGGCGTGCCCGGCGCCGCGGCGCGGGGCCGCGATGGCTCCCGGCATGGCTCCTGTGGCCGATGGCGGCCGGCGCCGCGCCGGCCACACTGCCAGCATCCCCACCGCCGCCTGACGCGCCCTGCCATGGACCCGAACCCGACCGCCGACGACACCCCGCTCGCGCTGGACCGCCTGCTGCACAAGGCGCTCGCCGTGGCGCTGATGGACACGCTGGTGCAACTGGGCGCCAGCGACGCCGACGACGCCGACGAGCGGGCCGGCGCCGCCGCCGCGCTGGCGCGGCTGCTGCGCCTGCTGCGCGACCACGTGCACCACGAGAACGACTTCCTGCACACCGCGATCGAGGCCCGCCAGCCCGGCGGCAGCGCCGCGGTGGCCGCCGAGCATGCCGAGCAGGGCGAGGCGATGACCGCGCTGGCCGAGCGCGCCGCACTGCTGCAGCGCCGCCCGGGCGCGAGCGCCGCGGCGGCGCTGTACCGCGAGCTGGGCCAGTTCACGGCCGACCAGCTGCAGCACATGACCGAGGAGGAGCAGACCTACCGCCGGCTGCTGGGGGCGCTGTACGACCGCGCCGAGTGGCGGCCGATCGAGGCGCGGCTGCTGGCCGCGCCGTCGCCCGAGGCCTGGGCCGCGCTGGTGCCGGCGCTCGAGCGTGCGCTGTCGCCGCAGGAGCTCGCGCTGCTGGGCGCGCGCCGGGCGGCGGCTGGGCTGGACTGACCCGGCGGCGGCATGACCTCGCAGGTCATCGACGGCGCGCGCGCCACGGCGCAGCATGGCGCCCGAGTCCACCAACGGAGCGCACAAGTGAACGGCATCGACCTGCTGCCGCTGGCCGTCGGCCACATGATCGGCCTCGGCGCCATCGGATCCTGCCTGGGCGTGGGCCTGCTCGCCAGCCGCTACGTGGAGGCCAGCGCACGCCAGCCCGAGCTGATGGAGCCGCTGCAGGGCAAGGTCTTCCTGCTCGTCGGCGTGCTCGACGGCGCCTTCATCATCGCCACCGGCATCGGGCTGTGGTTCGCGACCGCGAATCCGTTCCGCGGCTGAGCGGCGCCCGGCGCCGGCGCCTGGCGATCGGGCGTCGCCGGGCGACGCCGCTTGACGATCAGACTTCGCCGGGCGACGCCGCCTGACGATCAGGTGTGGCCCGGCGACGCTTCCCGACGATCAGGCGTCGCCCGGCGACGCCTGGTGCAGCCGCACGGCGTTGCGCCCGGCCGCCTTCGCGGCATACATCGCGGCGTCGGCGTGGCGCATCAGCGTCGCGACGTCGGTGCCGTCGCCAGGGTACAGCGCGACGCCGATCGACGCGCCGACGCCGATGTCCTGGCCCTCGGCGCCTTCCACCTGCAGCGGCTGGCGGATCGTCTCCAGCAGGCGCTGCGCCAGGCCCAGCGCGGCCTCCGGGCGCGTCACGCCGCGCTGCATGACCGCGAATTCGTCGCCGCCCATGCGCGCGACGATGTCGCCGTCGCGCGCCACCGCGCGCATGCGCTCGGCCACCGCGGCCAGCACGCGGTCGCCGACGGCATGGCCGTGGCGGTCGTTGACCGGCTTGAAGTCGTCGAGGTCGACGAAGTGCACCGCGAAACCGTCGCCCTCGCGCCGCGAGCGCTCGAGCTGCGAGCCGATGGCCTCCAGGAAGGCGTCGCGGTTGACCAGCGAGGTCAGCCCGTCGTGGCGCGCGACATGGCGCATGCGCTCCTCGGCGTTCTTGCGCTCGGTGATGTCGGTGTAGGTGCGCAGCACGCCGCCGCCCTCGATGGGCACGCTGTTGATCTCGACGACGCGCCCGTTCGGGCGCCGGCGGTCGTAGCGGTGCGGGCGATCGAGGATGCCGCCGGCGCGCACGAAGTCCTTCAGGTCCTCCGGCGTGTGCACGAACTCGTCGTTCTGCCACTGCCAGCGCAGCACGTCCTCGAAGCGCGGCTGCGCCGCCATCAGCGCCGGCGGCAGGTCCAGCAGCTCGATCGCGCGCTGGTTGCAGACCTCGACCACGCGCTGGGCGTTGACCATCATCACGCCCTGGTCCATGCGCTCGAGCGTGGCCTCCAGCAGCGCGGACTTCGCGCGCAGCCGGTCCTCGCTCTCGCGGGCGCGCGCCTCGGCGCGCTGCAGCTCGATCTGCTGGCGCTTCAGCGGCGTGATGTCCACGTGCGCCTGCACCAGCGTGCCGGTGGGGCCGCGGCGCGCGATCACGCGCGTCCAGCGCTCGCCGGGCAGCGGCAGCTCGAAGGGCGCGCCCTCCCAGCGCAGGTGCTCGGCCAGCACCGCGGCGCCGTCGTCCAGGCGCGAGCGCTCCTCGGGCGGCGCGTCCCGCCACGCCAGGCGGTAGATCGCCTCGAAGCCCAGCCCCTGCGCCGCCTCGCGGTCGCGCAGGCCGTACATCTGCATGAAGGGCTCGTTGGCCCATTGCACGACGCCGCTGCGGCTGCACAGCGCCAGCCCGTCGGGCACCTCGTCGAACAGCACGGCGATCTCCGCCGGCGCGGCGCCCGGGCCGGGCGGCGGCGCGGTGTCGCCGTCGCCGGGCGCGCGCGGCTGCCACACGCGCAGGCGACCGATGTGGCGCAGCGGCAGCGAGGCGACCTCGATGCGCCGGCCGCGGTGCTCGAAGGTGTAGGCCTTGAGCTGCGCGCGGTGGCGCCGCAGGCCCTCGTCGACGTAGCGGTCGATCTCCGCGATGTGCTCGGGACCCAGGCGGCCGGCGTAGAAGCGGCGCAGGTTCTCGCGGTAGGGCTCGCCGACATGCACGTGGCCGTCGTGCTCGGGGAACAGGCGCAGGAAGCTGCGGTTCCACAGCAGCGCGCGGTCCTCGTCGTCGAAGACGCACATCGCCAGGCCGAGATCGTCCAGCGTCTCGGCCACCGTTTTCAGCAGTACGGCAGGGTCGGCCATCTCGAACAGCATGCCGGCGTGATGGCCGGTGCGTGCATTGTGTACCGGCGGCCGCGCGCTCAACGCGGCGGCAGCGTGGCGTGCAGCGCCTGCAGCCGCGCGGCGGTGGCGGCATCGGCGGGCAGCAGGGTCTCCACCGCCAGCTCGGCCAGCGTCAGCTCGTGCGGCGCGCCGAAGGTCGTCACGGTGGTGATGAAGTCCAGGCGGCCCAGCGGCGTGTGCAGGCGCAGCGGCACGACGAGGTCGTCGACGGTCGCCACCTCGCCGGCCGCGGCGCCGGACATGCCCGGGGCCGCGCGCCCGGGGGCTTGCCCGGCGGGTGCCCCGGTCGCCGCGGGTCCGGCGGCCGCCGCCGGCTCCGGCGCCGGCAGCGCCGCCAGCTCGGCGTGCAGCGCGGCCAGCACCGCGTCGCCGCTGGCCGCCACCTGGCGTGCCAGCCGCGCCAGCACATGGTCGCGCCAGGCCGGCAGGTTGTCGATCATGCCGGCCAGGCCCTGCGGGTGCAGCGACAGCCGCAGCACGTTCAGCGGCGGCGCCAGCAGCGTTGCCGGCAGAAACTGCAACAGCAGCGGCAGCATGCGGTTGGCGGCGACCAGGTTCCAGTGCCGGTCCACCGCCAGGGCCGGCCAGGGCTCGTGGGCGTCGAGCAGGCGCTGCAGCGCCTGGCGGGCCGGTGCCAGCCGCGGATCGTCCAGCGGGCGCTCGCGGAACAGCGGCGCGTAGCCCGCGGCGGCCAGCAGCGCGTTGCGCTCGCGCGGCGGCACGTCCAGGTGCTCCGCCAGGCGCAGCACCATTGCCCGGCTGGGCGAGGCCTTGCCCGACTCCAGCCAGCTCAGGTGGCGAGCCGAGACCTCCGAACGCAGCGACAGTGCCAGCTGCGACCAGCCGCGCTGCTGCCGCCAGCGCCGCAGCAGCTGTCCGAACGGGGCGGTCGGCTGGTCCATCGGCAGGTCAGGCCGCTGCCGCCTCGCCGTCCAGCGTGAACGGCAGCGGCACGCCGCCGCGGCGGGCCTGCGCCAGCTCGCCGGCCAGCGCGGGCAGCGTCGCGGCCGCCAGGCGCAGCGGCCCGAGCGGGCGGCCCAGGCGCTGCGCGACGGCCGCCGCGAGCTCTTCGATCAGCGCCAGCGCCAGCACGCGGCCCTCGACCAGCCACTCGTCGCCGGGCGCCAGCCGGCGCTCGAGGTCGCGCTCGTTGCGCGGCTTCAGCACGCCGGCGTCGATCAGCAGCGCCAGCTCGGCCGGACCTGCCGGCGCCGGCAGGTCGTCCAGCCCGCCGACCTGCACGCCCGCGCCCTGCAGCGGCGCGACCAGCGCGCAGGCCAGCGTCAATGCCGGCGCGTGCAGCGGCACCCAGCCGCCGGTGGTGCCGTCGCGCCGGCCGCCGCCGGTGTCGTGACCGGCCCAGCGGTGCGGCCAGGTGTCGCCGGCCGGCAGGCCCTGCACGAGGCCGCCGCGCCAGGCCGGCGACAGGCAGCGCAGCAGCTCCGCCAGCAGTTCGCCGGCGGCGACCTCGCGCCGCGTGCCGCCGGCCGTGAGGCGGTCGAACAGCAGCGCCGGCCGCGGCGGCAGGCGGTGACGGGCGCCGGCGCCGGCGACCGCGTCGCCCAGCCGTGCCAGCCGCGCGGCCCGCGCCTCGACGCCAGTCAGCGGGTTGGCCGGCGTGGACTGGAAGATCGCGCGCAGCGCCGTCGCGTCGACCAGCTTCAGCGCCGCCGCATCGGCGCGCAGCGGGTCGCTGGCAGTCGACGAGAAGGCGCCGGCCAGGAAGGCGCGCAGGCTGGCCACCGCCAGCCCTTCGTGGCCGGTCAGCGGCATCGCCGAGGCGGCCGCCGCCGGCGCGGGCGCGGCCGGGGCCGCGGCAGCGGCGGGCGCGGGTGCCGCTGCGGCATCGGCTTCGGCATCGCCGGTCTCGACGGCGGCCGGGCGGTCGGCGCCGCCCGGCTCGGCCGGCGCCTCGGCCGGCGGCGCATTCGCGGCCGTTGCGGGGGCTGCAGCGGCTGCCGGCTTCGGCTTGGCCGCCACCCGGTCCAGCAGCGCCAGCAGCTCGTCGCTGCCGCGCTGCTGCAGCGGCAGCGCCATGCGGTCGATCTCGTCGCGCTCGCGGAAGCGCCAGCGCTCGCCGGGATCGGCGTCGACCAGCACGCTGACCGTCGCCATGTCGAAGCGCGCGCGCGCCGCGTCGTCGGCGCTGCGGCCGGCAAGGCGGGCGTCGAGTTCGGCGACGCGGTCGACGCCGCCGGCCGCCAGCAGCGCCCAGCGGCTGGGCAGCGGCGGCGGTCCGTCGCCGTGCAGCGCCCGGTAGCGTTCGGCGAGCTGATCGGCCAGCGCCGGCAGCGCGTCGCGGTCGAGGCGGAACCACATGCTGACGTTGTCCTCCACCGCACGCAGCACGGCCGCGGCGCGCGCGCGCATGGTCGCGACCTCGTGCAGCGCGGCCAGCGGATGGCGTGACGGCACGCCGGCGGCGGGGTCGGCAGGGTCGGCGGCGGGGCGGGGCGGCGGGGCTTCGGGCATGGTGCGGCGGACTCGGCGGGTGCGGCCGCATGATGCCAGCGCGCCCGCGGCCACTGTACGGGGCCGCGGCGACCGCGCGCCGGCCTCGCTAGACTGCGGCGGCGATGCGCATCCTGACCCTGGGCCGCCGCCCCTATGCCGAGACCGAGGCCGCGATGCGCGCGTTCACGCACGCGCGCGCCGCCGACACCGAGGACGAGCTGTGGCTGGTCGAGCACGAGCCCGTCTTCACGCAGGGCATCGCCGGGCGCGAGGCGCATGTGCTGGACGCCGGCGGCATCCCGGTCGTGCGCACCGACCGCGGCGGCCAGGTCACCTACCACGGCCCGGGGCAGTTGGTGGCCTATCCGCTGCTGGACCTGCGGCGCATCGGGCGTGCGGGCATCTACGTCAAGGAGTATGTCTTCCGGCTCGAGGAGGCGGTGATCGAGACGCTGGCGCAGGTCGGCGTCACCGGCCACCGCGTGCGCGGCGCGCCGGGCATCTACGTGCGGCTGGACGACCCCTTCGGCCACGGTGCGCTGCCGGCGGCGGGCGCGGACCCCTTCGCCGGCCTGGGCAAGATCGCCGCGCTGGGCATCAAGATCAGCCAGCACCGCGCCTACCACGGCGTGGCGCTCAACGTGGCGATGGACCTGGCGCCGTTCTCGCGCATCGACCCCTGCGGCTACCCGGGCCTGGCCACCGTGGACCTGCGCACGCTGGGCGTGCCCGCGACCTGGGACGAGGCCGCGGCGCGGCTGGCCGCCGCGCTGCAGCGACGCCTGCGATGAACCCCGTGCCGGCCTGTCGCCGGGGCCGCCGGTACACTCCGGGTCAACCCTGAGACGCGCCGCCGATGAGCACCCCCACGCCCGCCTATGACCCCACCGCCAAGCAGAAGTCGCAGGCCAAGACCTCGCGCATCCCGATCAAGGTGGTGCCGGCCGAGGTGCTGAAGAAGCCGGACTGGATCCGCGTCAAGGCCGGCAGCCCGAGCACCCGCTACTACGAGATCAAGCAGATCCTGCGCGAGCACAAGTTGCACACGGTGTGCGAGGAGGCGAGCTGCCCGAATATCGGCGAGTGCTTCGGCAAGGGCACGGCCACCTTCATGATCATGGGCGACAAGTGCACGCGGCGCTGCCCCTTCTGCGACGTCGGCCATGGCCGGCCCGACCCGCTGGACGCCGACGAGCCGCTGAACCTGGCGCGTACGATCGCGGCGCTGAAGCTCAAGTACGTCGTCATCACCAGCGTCGACCGCGACGACCTGCGCGACGGCGGCGCCGGCCATTTCGTCGAGTGCATCCGGCGCACGCGCGAGCTGAGCCCGGCGACGCAGATCGAGGTCCTGGTGCCCGATTTCCGCGGCCGCGACGACCGCGCGCTCGAGATCCTGCAGGCCGCGCCGCCGGACGTGATGAACCACAACCTGGAGACCGTGCCGCGCCTGTACAAGGAAGCGCGCCCGGGCAGCGACTACGCCTTCAGCCTGAACCTGCTGAAGAAGTTCAAGGCCCTGCACCCGGACGTGCCGACCAAGAGCGGGCTGATGGTCGGCCTGGGCGAGACCGACGAGGAGATCCTCGCGGTGATGCGCGACATGCGCGCGCACGACATCGACATGCTGACCATCGGCCAGTACCTGGCGCCCAGCGGCCACCACCTGCCGGTGCGCCGCTACGTGCACCCGGGCACCTTCGCGATGTTCGAGCGCGAGGCGCAGGCCATGGGCTTCACGCATGCGGCCGTCGGCGCGCTGGTGCGCAGCAGCTACCACGCCGACCAGCAGGCGCATGCGGCCGGGGTGGCCGGCGCGGTCTGAGCCTGCGCCGGCGGTGCCGGCGCGGGCCGCGCCCGCACGCAGGTCGCAGGCAGGCTGCACCCAGGCCGCACCCAGGGGGCCCGCGGCGCTCAGCCGTCGCGCATCGCCACCACCCGCTGCACCTTGCCGCTGCGCCCGCGCAGCGGCGGCTGCTCGGTCTCGTCGATGACCTGCAGCGCCGGCACGCCCTGTGCCCGGGCGAAGGTGCGCAGCACCGCGCGGCAGCGCGCCACCGCGCCGGCATCGGCCGCGGCGCCGGCGCCCAGCCTCAGCGCCAGCGTGCGCGGGCCGCGCTGCAGCAGCTGGAAGTCGAAGACGCCGGCCTCGTCCTCCAGCACCGTGCTCAAGGCCAGCGGCAGCAGCGGCACGCGGCGCGCGCCGCGGCCGGCCAGGTGCAGCAGGTCGTCGTGGCGGCCCAGCACCTCGATGGCCGGCAGCGGCGAGCCGCAGGGGCAGCGGCCGGGCAGCACGCGCACGCGATCGCCCAGGTCGTAGCGGATCAGCGGCTGCACGCGGTTGGCCAGGTTGGTCAGCAGCGTGCCCTGCGACAGCTCGCCGGCCGGTACCGGCCGGCCGCGTTCGTCCACCGGCTCCAGGATCACCCAGTCGGCATTCACATGCAGCCGGCCCTGCGCGCAGTCGGCCGCGATGGTCAGGAACTCCGAGGCGCCGTAGCTGTTGTGCACCGGGCAGCCGAAGGCCGCGCCGACATGCCGGCGCACCGCCTCGCCCAGCGTCTCGCCGCCGGTCAGCAGCTCGCGCAGCGGCAGGGCCAGCACGCCGCGCCGCGCCTCGTCGGCCAGCATCGCGGCGGCCGTCGGGTAGGTGGCCAGCACGGTCGGCGCCCAGTCGTTGAGCTGCTGCACCAGCGCCGGCAGCGGCTGCAGGATCGAGAAGCTGCGCATCTGCTGCGCCAGCCAGGGGTTGAGCCGGCGCAGCCGCTGTACGCTGGCCTGGCTGGCGAAGTGGCCGTCGATCGCGCCGACGAAGGCCCAGCGGTCGCCGGCGCCGCCCAGCGCGGCCCAGCGCCCCCAGGCGTCGAACAGGCCGAAGGGGTCCAGCGGGTTGAAGGACCGGCTGGTGGCGGCAGCGCTGCGCGGCGCCCGGCGCAGCGCCTCCAGCGCGTCGTAGACCGCCATCGCCTGCGCGTCCTGCACGAACAGGCCCGGGCGGCCGCTGGTGCCCGAGCTCTCCCACACCGCATAGCGGCCGAGCAGCGGCGTGCCGATGCGCGCCGGGTCGGCGACGAAGTCGCGCACCGCCGCCAGCGTCAGCGCGGGGTCGGCGACGCCGTCGTCGAAGCGCGCCATCAGCGTCGCCTTGTCCAGCACCGGCAGCGCGGACAGCGGCGCGTCCGCCGGCAGGCCGCGCAGCCGCTCGGCATGCAGCCGGGTGTGCTGCCGCGCATGTTCCAGCAGCGCGGCCAGGCGCTGGCGCTGGCGCGATGCCACGCCTTCGGCACCACCCTGCGTGGCCGTGAGCACGTCGGCGGCCATGCGGGCGCTGTGCCACGGGTCGAAGTCGCTCACGATCACGCTCGGGCCCACACCCGGGTCGCCGGGACGGTTCGCAGGTTCGCATTCACCGTGCGACCCTAGCATCGGTCCGGACCGCGATCTTGTGCACGATCAATCGCCGCGCAGCGCGGGCAGGGCGAATGCTTGTGCCCGGGGTGCATGCGCAGTAGGCTGCGCCGTGGTCCGTCTGCACCTCAGCCACGGCAGGCCGGTCGACGCACCGGTCCCGGCCCCGCTGCGCGGCCCACCGTGGCGGGCGGCGCGCGGGCGCTGGCAGTGGCTGCTGCTCGGCCTGGCGCTGCTGTGGGCTGCCGTGCTGCCGGCGTCGTCGCAGCCGACCGCGCCGGTGATCGTGCTGCGCGTGCAGGACGCCATCGGCCCGGCCAGCGCCGACTATCTGGTGCGCGGCATCCAGCGCGCGGCCAGCGGCGGCGCGCGGCTGGTGGTCGTCGAGCTCGACACGCCCGGCGGGCTGGACCCGTCGATGCGCCAGATCATCCAGGCCATCCTGGCCGCTCCGCTGCCGGTGGCGGTCTGGGTCGCGCCCGAGGGCGCTCGCGCCGCCAGCGCCGGCACCTACATCCTGTATGCGGCCCATGTCGCCGCGATGGCGCCGGCGACCACGCTGGGCGCCGCGACGCCGGTCGCCATCGGCCTGCCGGGCACGCGACCGCAGGGGCCGCGCGACGGCGCGGAGCCGTCGCCGAAGGCGCCCGGGCCGGGCGCAGGCGATGGCGAGCGCCCGGAGCGCGCACCGCCCAACCCGGCCGCGCCCCTGGACGCCATGAGCGCCAAGCAGGTGCACGACGCCGCCGCCTTCATCCGTGGCCTGGCGCAGCTGCGCGGGCGCAATGCCGAATGGGCCGAGCGTGCGGTGCGCGAGGCCGTCTCGCTGACCGCCGAGGAGGCGCTGCGCGAAGGCGTGGTCGACGTGCTGGCCGAGGACGTGCCGCAACTGCTGCAACGCATCGACGGCCGCCGGGTGCGCGTGCAGGCCGGCGACGTCGTGCTGGCCACGGCCGGCCTGGCGCATGCCGTGGTGCTGCCCGACGCGCGCCACCGCCTGCTGTCGGTGATCGCCAACCCCAGCTTCGCGCTGGTGCTGATGATGCTGGGCATCTACGGGCTGATCTTCGAGTTCTCCTCGCCGGGTTTCGGCGTGGCCGGCATCACCGGCGCCATCTGCCTGCTGCTGGCGCTGTTCGCGCTGCAGATGCTGCCGGTCAACTATGCCGGGCTGGCGCTGCTGGCGCTGGGCCTGGCGCTGATGGCGGCGGAGATCTTCTCGCCCGGCTTCGGTGTCTTCGGCATCGGCGGCGTGGTCGCCTTCGTCGCCGGTGCGCTGCTGCTCTTCGACCGCGAGGTGCCGGGCTTCGCGGTGCCGGTGACGCTGGTGCTGCTGCTGGCCGCGACCTCGGTGGCCACGGTGCTGGTGGCCGGCGGCATGGCGATGCGCTCGCGCCGCCGGCCGGTGGTCAGCGGCGCCGAGGAACTGCCGGGCAGCGTGGGCACCGTCACCGAGGTGGCCGGCGACGAGGCCTGGGCGCACCTGCACGGCGAGCGCTGGCGCGTGCGCAGCGAGTCCGTGCTGCAGCCCGGGCAGGCGGTGCGCGTCGTCGCCGTCGACGGGCTCGTGCTGCTGGTGGAACCCCTGGCGGATGGCCGGCCGCCGCCTTCCCGACCCCAAGGAGCCGCCCCATGATGTTCGACCTGCCGATCGGTCTGTCCGGCCTGCTGGTGCTGCTGCTGGCGCTGGCGCTCAGCGCGCTGCGCATCCTGCGTGAATACGAACGCGGCGTCGTCTTCCAGCTCGGCCGCTTCTGGAAGGTCAAGGGGCCCGGGCTGGTGATCGTGATCCCTGGCATCCAGCAACTGGTGCGCGTGGACCTGCGCGTGGTGACGATGGACGTGCCGCCGCAGGACGTGATCTCGCGCGACAACGTCTCGGTCAAGGTCAACGCGGTGGTCTTCTTCCGCGTCGTCGACCCGGCCAAGGCCATCATCCAGGTCGAGGACTTCCTGATGGCCACCAGCCAGCTCGCGCAGACCACGCTGCGCGTGGTGCTCGGCAAGCACGAGCTCGACGAGATGCTGGCCGAGCGGGAGCGGCTGAACCTGGACGTGCAGAAGATCCTGGATGCGCAGACCGACGCCTGGGGCATCAAGGTCACCAACGTCGAGATCAAGCACATCGATCTCAACGAGTCGATGGTGCGGGCGATCGCCCGCCAGGCCGAGGCCGAGCGCGAGCGGCGGGCCAAGGTCATCCACGCCGACGGCGAGAAGCAGGCCGCGGCCGCGCTGCTGGAAGCGGCCGAGACGCTGTCGCGGCGGCCCGAGGCGATGCAGCTGCGTTACCTGCAGACGATGACGCAGGTCGCCGGGGACCGCGCCAGCACCGTCGTGCTGCCGCTGCCGATGGACATGCTGGGCGCCTTGCTGAACAAGCCGGCTGCGCCGCGCTCCGACCCGGGATGAGCGGCGACGACGCCGCGCTGCAGGCTCACCGTGCGCTGGCCGATGCGCTCGAGCAGGCGCTGCGCCGACGCGAGCCCGGGGCCTGGCCCGAGCCGCTGCCGGACCCGCCGCGTGTCGAACGCATCGAGACGCACATCTCCACGCTGCTGCTGGCCGGCGACGGCGCGCTGAAGCTGAAGAAGCCGCTGGCGCCGGGCTTCCTGGACTTCCGCACGCTGGCCCGGCGCGAGCACTTCTGCCGCGAGGAACTGCGCATCAACCGCCGCACCGCGCCGGCGCTGTACCGCGACGTGCTGCCCGTCACCGGCGGCCCGGAGGCGCCGCGCGTGGGCGGCGACGGTCCGGTGCTGGACTGGGCACTGTGGATGGGCCGCTTCGACAACGCACAGCTCTACGACCGGCTGGCACGACGCGGCGAACTGTCGGTGAACCATGTCGATGCGCTGGCCGGGGTCGTCGCGGCCTTCCATGCCTCGCAGCCGCCGTCGCCAACGTCCTTCGGCGACCCGGCGGGGGCGCTGGCGGCCCACCGCGACACGCTGGCGGCGCTGGCCGACCCGGCGCTGGCCGGTGCACTGCCGGCGACGGCCCGGCAACGGCTCGCCGAGGTGTCGTCGTGGTCCGCGGCGCGCGGCCGCGCGCTGCAGCCGCTGATGGACGAACGGCGCCGCCGCGGTGCCGTGATCGAAGGCCATGGCGACCTGCACCTGGGCAACATCGTGCAGCACGAGGGGCGGCCGCTGCTGTTCGATGCCATCGAGTTCGACCCCGCGCTGCGCCACGTCGACCGCGCGGCCGACCTGGCCTTCACCTTCATGGACCTGCAGGACCATGGCCTGCCCCGGCTGGCCTGGCGCTTCCTGAGCCTGACGCTGGAAGTCAGTGGCGATTTCGAGGCGCTGCCGCTGCTGCGCTGGTTTGCCGCGGACCGGGCGCTGGTGCGCGCGAAGGTGGCGCTGATCGGCGCGCAGCAGGCGGCCGGCGGCGCCCGCGCCGCCGCCCTGGACACCGTGGCACGCCGCATCGCGCTGGCCCACGCGCTGGCCTTCCCGCCGCCGGCGCCGCTGCTGTGGGTGGGCGGGCTCAGCGGCAGCGGCAAGAGCACGGTCGCGCTGGCCTTGGCGCAGGCGCTGGGGGCCGTGCGCGTGCGCAGCGATGTCGAACGCAAGCGGCTGCACGGCCTGGCGCCGACCGCGCGCCCGGCCGACCCGGCGACGATCTACAACCCCGACAGCAATGCCCGCACCTATGCGCGGCTGGCCGAGGTGGCGCGGCTGGGGCTGGCGGGCGAGATCCCGGTCGTCGTCGACGCCGCGCTGCTGCACCGCGCCGAGCGCGATGTGCTGCGCGAGGTGGCGCGCGCCGCCGGCCGGCCCTGCCTGGGCCTGTGGTGCAGCGCACCCGAGGCCGTGCTGCGCGAGCGCCTGGCGCGGCGGGCGGCGCAGCAGCAGGACGCGTCGGACGCGGATGCCGCCGTGCTGGCGCTGCAGCTGCGCGTGCACGCGCAGCCGGGGCCCGACGAAGAGGGCACGCGCGTCTTCGCGACCGACCGGCCGCCCGCCGCGGTGGCACAGGCGGTGGAGGACGGCTTGCGCGCCTGGGGCCTGTCGCCGTTGCCGGCCTGAGGTCACGCCTGGGGGGGCGGCCCACGCCCTTGACCTTGAACTGGCGCCTTGGCCGCGCCCGTTGACCTCGCGCCTTGACCTCGCTCAAGGCCCCGCCGACGGCGGCTGCCGATGATGCGCCCACGCCGCGGCCCCGAGTCGCCGCCCACCGTGCCTGAGGAGACAAGCCCATGGGATGCGCCCGATGAGCACCGCCGCGCCCGCCCGCTGGCCGCGCATCGTCAAGGACCCGACGGCCTTCAAGCGGCCGCCCAACCTGGCCGACCCGCAGGCGGCACGCGAGCGC
The DNA here is from genome assembly GCA_019635315.1 of Rubrivivax sp. Lineage (GTDB taxonomy): Bacteria > Pseudomonadota > Gammaproteobacteria > Burkholderiales > Burkholderiaceae_C > Rubrivivax. The sequence goes on along the minus strand of JAHBZT010000005.1, from coordinate 377,688 downwards.
TTCCGCTGGAGCGATGCCCGCAGCTGGCTCGACGGCCTGCCCGGCGGCGCGGGCCTCAATATCGCGCACGAGGCGGTGGACCGCCACCTGCAGCATGGTCGCGGCGCGCGCATCGCGCTGCGCTGGATCGGCAAGACCGGCGAGCGGCGCGACTTGGGCTATGCCGAGCTCGCCGCGGCGAGCAGCCGATTCGCCAACGCGCTGGCATCGCTGGGCCTGGGTGCCGGCGACGGCGTCTTCGTGCTGATGGGCCGGCTGCCCGAGCTGTATGTGGCGATGCTCGGTGCACTGAAGGCGCGCGCCGTCGTCACGCCGCTGTTCTCGGCCTTCGGTCCGGAGCCGATCGCCACGCGCTGCGAGATGGGCGATGCACGCCTGATCGTCACCACGCCGGAGCTCTATCAGCGCAAACTGCGCGCGCTGCGCGAGCGGCTGCCGCGGCTGGCGCATGTGGTGCTGGTCGGCGACGCGCCGCCGGCCTTGCTGGCCGAGCCCGGCGTGCACGCCTGGGCGGCGCTCGTCGATGCCCAGCCCGACACGTGGACGATCCCGGCCACGCCGCCGGAGTCGCCCAGCCTGCTGCACTTCACCAGCGGCACCACCGGCCGGCCCAAGGGCGCGCAGCATGTGCACGAGGCGGTGCTCGCGCACGCGATGACCGGGCGTTATGCGCTGGACCTTCACGACGACGACATCTACTGGTGCACGGCCGACCCCGGCTGGGTCACCGGCACCAGCTACGGCATCATCGCGCCGCTGGTCTGCGGCGTGACCAGCGTCGTCGTCGAGGCGGAGTTCGACGCCGCGACCTGGTACGACGTGCTCGAGCGCGAGCGTGTCAGCGTCTGGTATACCGCGCCGACGGCGATCCGCATGATGATGCGCCTGGGCACGGAGCCGCTGGCCGGCCGCGACCTGTCGGCGCTGCGCTTCATGGCCAGTGTCGGCGAGCCGTTGAACCCCGAGGCCGTGGTCTGGGGACGCGAGGCCTTCGGGCTGCCCTTCCACGACAACTGGTGGCAGACCGAGACCGGCGGCATCATGATTGCCAACGTGCCGGCGCTGGACATCCTGCCCGGCTCGATGGGACAGCCGCTGCCCGGCATCACCGCGGCCATCGTGCAGCGCGGGACCGATGGCCATGTGCACCCGGTCGGCCCGGGCATCGACGGCGAGCTGGCGCTGAAGACGCCCTGGCCTTCGATGATGCGCGGCTACCTCAACGAGCAGGCGCGCTACGCCAAGTGCTTCGACGGCGAGTGGTACCTGACTGGCGACCTGGCGCGGGTCGACGACGAGGGCTACTACTGGTTCGTCGGCCGCGCCGACGACGTCATCAAGTCCGCCGGCCACCTGATCGGGCCCTTCGAGGTCGAGAGCGCGCTGATCGAGCACCCGGCGGTGGCCGAGGCCGGCGTCATCGGCATCCCGGACGAGACGGTGGGCGAGGTCGTCAAGGCCTTCGTCGCGCTGAAGCCGGGCTTCGAGGCCAGCGAAGCGCTCAACCGCGAACTGCTGGGCCATGCACGCAAGCGCCTGGGCGCGGCCGTGGCGCCAAAGTCGATCGAATTCCGCACCAACCTGCCCAAGACGCGCAGCGGCAAGATCATGCGCCGGCTGCTGAAGGCGCGCGAACTGGGGCTGCCCGAAGGCGACCTGTCGACGCTGGAGAGCGACGAGAAGAAGTGAAGGGCGTGCCGTGACCGGAAAGATCCACCTCGACCGCGCCCACCTGCACCACCTGTGGCGGCAGATGCTGCGCATCCGCCGCTTCGAGGCCAAGTGCGTGGAGCTGTACCAGGCACAGAAGATCCGCGGCTTCCTGCACCTGTACGACGGCGAGGAGGCGGTGGCGGTCGGCGTGTGCAGCGCGCTGGACCCGGCGCGCGACGCGGTGGTGGCGACCTACCGCGAACATGGCCACGCGCTGGCACACGGCGTGCCGATGGCGCCCTTGATGGCCGAGATGCTGGGCAAGCTCGAAGGCTGCTGCCGCGGCCGCGGCGGGTCCATGCACCTGTTCGACGTCGCGCGCCGCTTCTTCGGCGGCAACGCCATCGTCGGCGGCGGGCTGCCGCTGGCCGCCGGCATCGCGATGGCTGACCGGCGCCTGGGCCGCGGCGCGGTGACGGCCTGCTTCTTCGGCGAGGGTGCAGTCGGCGAGGGCGTCTTCCACGAGACGATGAATCTGGCCGAGCTGTGGCAGCTGCCGGTGCTCTTCGTCTGCGAGAACAACCTCTACGCGATGGGCGTGCCGCTGGAGGACAGCGAGGTCGAGACCGAGATCTGGCGCAAGGCGCGCGCCTACCGCATGCCGGCCGAACGCGTGGACGGCATGGACCCGGTGCAGATGGAGGCCGCGGCGCGGCGCGCCGTCGAGCACATCCGCTCCGGGGCCGGCCCTTTCTTCCTGGAGGCGCGCACCTACCGCTTCCGCGCGCATTCGATGTTCGACACCCAGGCCTACCGCACGCGCGACGAGGTCGAGGGCTGGAAGCCGCTGGACCCCGTCGAACGCCTGCGCGCCTGGATGGTGGCCAACCACCAGCTGACCGACGACGAGGCGGCGTCCATCGAGTCCGGCGTGGCGGCCGAGATCGCCGGCGCGGTGGCCTTTGCCGAGGCCGGCACGCTGGAACCGGTGGAAGAACTGGAGCGCTTCGTGCTGATGAACCGCGTCGTGCAGGAGCCGGCGGCGGAGGCCCCACGATGAATGCCCCGCTGCGCATGACCTACCGGGAAGCCTGCCGGCAGGCGATCCGCGACGCGCTGCTCGCCGACCCGCGCTGCTTCGTGATGGGCGAGGACGTCGGCAAATACGGCGGCTGCTATGCGGTGACCAAGGGCCTGCTGGAGGAATTCGGCCCCGAGCGCATCGTCGATACGCCGCTGGCCGAGAACGCCTTCACCGGCATCGGCATCGGCGCCGCGCTGGCCGGCCTGCGGCCCATCGTCGAGATCATGACCTGCAACTTCAGCCTGCTGGCGCTGGACCAGATCATGAACAACGCGGCCACGCTGCCGCACATGACGGGCGGGCAATGTGCAGTGCCGCTGGTCATCCGCATGGCCACCGGGGGCGGGCGCCAGCTGGCGGCCCAGCACTCGCACAGCCTGGAGGGCTGGTATGCGCACATCCCGGGGCTCAAGGTGCTGGCGCCGGGCACGGTGGAGGACGCGCGCTTCATGCTTGCCGCGGCGCTGGCCGATCCCAACCCGGTGCTGATCTTCGAGCACATCGTGCTCTACAACGCCGAGGGCGAGCTCGACCCGGCGGTGAATGCGGTGGACATCGAGCACGCCAGGGTGCGTCGCGCCGGCGGCGACCTGACGCTGGTGACCTACGGCAACGGCCTGCCCAAGTGCCTGGCGGCGGCCAAGGCGCTGGCCAAGGAGGGCATCGCCGCCGAGGTCATCGACCTGCGCGTGCTGCGGCCGCTGGACATGCCGACCATCGTCGCCTCGGTGATGCGCACGCGGCGCGTCGTCATCGTCGACGAGGGCTGGAAGAGCGGCTCGCTGTCGGCCGAGATCGCGGCCCGCCTGGCCGAGGACACGCTGTACGAACTGGACGCGCCGGTCAAGCGCGTGTGCAGCCGCGAGGTGCCGGTGCCCTACGCCGCGCACCTGGAGGACGCGGCGCTGCCGCGCGTGGACGACATCGTGGCGGCCGCGCGTTCGCTGCTGCCGGCGCGGCAGGGCGCCTGACCATGGCCGACTTCACGATGCCGGCGCTGGGCGCCGACATGGAGACCGGCAAGGTCGTGCAGTGGCTCGTGAAGGCCGGCGACCGCGTGAAGCCGGGCGACGTGGTCGCGGTGGTGGAGACGCACAAGGGTGCGATCGACGTCGAGTGTTTTCTCGACGGCGTGATCGGGGACCTGGCGCCGCTGGACCAGGCGCTGCCGGTGGGTGCCGTGCTGGCGCGCGTGCAGGTCGCCGGCGAGGCCGCCGCGGCCACGCCGGCGGCGGTGCCTGGACGCGCACCCGGACCCGCACCCGCACCCGCACCCGCACCCGCAATCGCGCCCGCGTCGAAGGCCGTACCGGCACCGACGCCTGCACCTGCACCGGCACCTGCTCTGGCGCCCGCACCGGCGCCTGCACCGACCCCTGCACTGGGAGCGGCTGCCCCCGCTGCGGCGCGCGGTCGCGTGACCCCGGTCGCACGCCGGCGTGCCGCCGAACTGGGGCTGGACGCCGACGCGCTGGCCGGCACCGGGCCCGACGGTGCGGTGACCCTGGTCGACGTCGAACGCGCCGCGACGACGGCCGCGCCGCGGCCGGCCGTCGCGCGCGCCGAAGCGCCCTCCGCCGCGCCGCCGCGCGCAGCCCGCGGCGGCTTCGACCCGGCGCAGATGCGCCAGGCCATCGCCGCCGCGATGGGCCGCTCCAAGCGCGAGATTCCGCACTACTACCTGAGCAGCACGGTCGACTTCGCCGCCGCGCAGGCCTGGCTGGACGCCTACAACGCCGAGCGCGACCCGGTCGACCGCCTGCTGCCGGCGACGCTGCTGCTCAAGGCCAGCGCGCTGGCGCTGGTGCAGGTGCCGCAGCTCAACGGCTTCTACGAGGACAGTGCCTTCCGCGCCGGCGCCGGCGTGCATGTCGGCTGGGCGATCGCGCTGCGCGGCGGCGGCCTCGTCGCGCCGGCGATCCGCGACGCCGACCGCCTGGCGCTGCCGGCGCTGATGACCGCGCTGCGCGACCTGGTGCAGCGCGCGCGTGCCGGCGGGCTGCGCAGTTCCGAGCTGACCGACCCCACGGTCACCGTCACCAGCCTGGGCGACCGCGGTGCCGAGAGCGTGTACGGCGTGATCTACCCGCCGCAGGTGGCCATCGTCGGCTTCGGCCGCGTCGTCGAGCGGCCGGCGGTGGTGGAAGGTCGTGTCGTGGCGCGGCCGCAGGTGACCGTCACGCTGGCCGCCGACCACCGCGCCAGCGACGGCCACCTCGGTGGCCAGCTGCTGGCCGCCATCGACCGCGCGCTGCAGTCGCCGGCGCAACTCTGAAGAAGGCTCCACCGATGAACGACGACGAGATCCGTGCGCTGGCCGCCGAGGTGCTGGCCGGCATCGCGCCCGAGGCCGACCTGGCGAGCGTCGGCGACGACGAGGACCTGCGCGAGGCGCTGGACCTGGACTCGATGGACTTCCTGAATTTCGTCATCGCGCTCGGCCAGCGCACCGGGCGCAAGATCCCCGAGGCCGATACACGGCGGCTGTTCACGATGAGCGGGCTGCTGGCCTACCTGCGCGCCTGAGCCTCAGGCGCCGCCGGTGCCCGGGTCACGCGGCCGTGATGCCGGCCGCGCCGAGCACGCGCCGCACGCGGTCGCGCGTGCCGCGCGGCACGTCGCCGGTGACCGCCACGCTGGGGCCGGCGGCGAGCAGGCGCACGAAGGCCTCGCGCACCGCGGCGGCGTCCACCGCCTGCAGGGCCGCCAGCCGCTCGGCCAGCGGGCGCACGCGGCCGAAGGTGAAGAGGTCCAGCGCCGCGTCCTCCAGCCGGCGCAGCGGCCGTTCGCGCGCACGCAGCAGGCGCACGGCGAGCTGGTTGCGCGCACGCTCCAGGTCCACCGCGTCGACGGCCTCGGCATGCTGCGCCAGCAGCCGCGCCACGGCGGCCAGCGCGCGTTCAAACTGCCCGGGCGCGGTGCTGGCCTCGACGACGAACTGCCCGCAGACCGCCAGCACGTCGGCCGAGGCGGCGGCGTGGTAGGCCAGGCCCTCGCGTTCGCGCAGCGCCTGCAGCAGCGGCGAGCTCATGCCGTCGCCCAGCACCGCGGCGGCCACGGTGGCGGCGACATCCTCGTCGGCCAGCGCCGGCAGCCCGAAGCCCAGCACCAGGTGGGTCTGGCTGCTGCCGTCGCTGCGCTGCGTCGCGATGCCGCCGCCGTAGGTGGGCGGCGCCACGCGGTGCGGCGCGCCGGCGGGCAGGTCGCCGAAGGCCTGCCCGGCGGCGTGCAGCATCGCATCCGGATCGACCGGACCTGCGATGCCGACCACGACATTGGCGCCGCTGTACTGCCGCTTCACCCAGCCCAGCAGGTCGTCGCGCCGGAAGCGCTCCACGTTGTGGCGCGGCCCGATCACCGGCTGCGCCGCCGGGTGGGTGCCGAAGCAGCTGCGGTCGAAGAGCTTGAAGCCGGTGGCCACCGGGTCGTCGCTGTCCTCGGCATGTTCCTGCAGCAGCACCTGGCGCTCGCGCTCCAGCTCGTCGGCCGGGAAGGTGGACTCCAGCACCAGCTCGCCGAGCTGCTGCACGAAGTCGGCCGCATGGGCCGCCAAGCCGCGCATGTGCAGCGCGGTGTGGTCCTTGTCGGTGTGCGCGTTGACCTCGGCGCCCAGGCGCTCGGCGTCCAGGTTGATGCGCTGCGCGTCGCGCCGCGCCGTGCCCTTGAACACCATGTGCTCGACGACATGACCGATGCCCGACTCCGCCGGCCGCTCGTGCGCGCTGCCGCTGGCGACGAAGACGCAGGCGGTCGCGGTGGCCAGGTGGGGCTGGCGCAGCGTCAGCACGCGCACGCCGTTGGCGAGCGTGGCGAGGTGGTGGTCGGTTTCGGCATCGGCGCCGGTGGTGGCGATGGTCATCGTGGGTACAGTGTAGGCACCGCCCCCGAAATCAAGCCGAGCCCGCGATGAAGGACCTGTCCCGCACCGAACTGGCGGCGCTGCTGCGCCGCATGCCCAAGGCCGAGCTGCACATGCACGTGGAAGGCTCGCTGGAGCCCGAGCTGATCTTCAGGCTGGCTGAGCGCAACGGCGTCGCGCTGCCCTATGCCAGCGTCGAGGCGCTGCGCGCGGCCTATGCGTTCACCGACCTGCAGAGCTTCCTGGACATCTACTACGCCGGCGCCAGCGTGCTGCTGAAGGAGGCCGACTTCTTCGAGCTGGCCTGGGCCTATTTCGAGCGCGCGGCGGCCGACAACGTGGTCCATGCCGAGATCTTCTTCGACCCGCAGACGCACACCGCGCGCGGCGTGCCCATCGGCGACGTGATCCAGGGCCTGGCCCATGCCTGCCGGCGTGCACATGCCGAGCTGCGCATCGGTGCCAAGCTGATCCTGTGCTTCCTGCGCCACCTGCCGGAGGAGGACGCGCTGGCCACGCTGGAGGCGGCGCTGCCCTGGCGCGAGCATTTCATCGGCGTCGGGCTGGACAGCAGCGAGCGCGGGCATCCGCCGGAGAAATTCGCGCGCGTCTTCGCGCGGGCGCGCGAGCTGGGGCTGCATGTCGTCGCCCATGCCGGCGAGGAGGGGCCGCCCGAATACATCGCCAGCGCGCTGGACGTGCTGCAGGTCGAGCGCATCGACCACGGCGTGCGCTGCCTGGAGGACCCGGCGCTGGTGCAGCGCCTGGCGGCGCGGCGCGTGCCGCTGACGGTGTGCCCGCTGTCCAACGTCAAGCTCTGCGTCTACCCGACCCTGGCGCAGCACCGGCTGCCGGAGCTGCTGGCGGCCGGGCTGTGCGTGACGGTCAATTCCGACGACCCGGCCTATTTCGGCGGCTACGTCAACCAGAACTTCGTCGAGCTGTTCGAGGCGCTGCCGCAGCTGGGCGTGGCGCAGGCGAAGCAGCTGGCGGCCAACAGCTTCGAGGCCGCCTTCGTCGACGCGGCCACGAAGGCCGGCTGGCGCCAGCAGCTCGACGAGGTTTTCGCCGCGGCGGCGGCCTGACGGCGCACGCAGTCGCGCGGGGTGCGCAGCCTGGCACGGCGCGCGCCGCGCCGCACGCCGGCGCCGTCCCTATGATCGGCTCAGCGCAGCTCTGGAGGCAGCGGCCATGGCCCTCGGCGAATTCATCCGCAAGCAGTTCATCGACGTCATCGAGTGGCTCGAGGGCGGCGAGAACCTCGTGGCCTGGCGCTACCCGATGCGCGACCAGGAGATCCAGAACGGCGCCCAGCTCACGGTGCGCGAAGGCCAGCTCGCGGTCTTCGTCGACGAAGGCCGGCTGGCCGATGTCTTCGGCCCCGGCCGGCACCGGCTGGGCACGGCCACGCTGCCGCTGCTGACCAACCTGCGCCACTGGGACAAGCTGTTCGCGAGCCCGTTCAAGAGCGACGTCGTCTTCCTCAGCACGCGCCGGCAGCTCGACCGCCGCTGGGGCACGCGCCAGCCGGTGGCGCTGCGCGACCGTGACTTCGGCGCCGTGCGCGTGCGCGCGCATGGGAACTTCGCGTGGCGCGTCGGCGACGCGGCGGCCTTCCTGCGCGAAGTGCTGGGCACGCGCGCGCAGCTGCCCGCCGACGAGGTGGACGAGCCGCTGCGCGCGCTGCTCGTGCAGCACCTGGGCGATGCGGTGGCCGAGAGCGGCCGGCCCTTCCTGGACCTGGCGGCCAACCAGGTCGAGTTTGCCGCGCAGCTGCTCGCGGCCTGCCGCGCCGACGCCGCGCGGCTGGGCCTGGTGCTGGAGGCGGTGACGGTGCAGAGCGTGTCGCTGCCCGAGGAACTGCAGAAGCTGCTGGACCAGCGCATCGGCATGGCGATGGTCGGCCCGGACATGGGCCGCTTCGTGCAGTACCAGACCGGGCAGGCGCTGCCCACGCTCGCCGCCGGGGCCGCGGCGGGCGGCGGCGGGGGCGGTGGCGTTGTCGGCGATGCGATGGGTCTCGGGGCCGGCGTCGCGCTGGGCCAGGTGCTGGCCCAGCAGCTGCAGCCCGGTGCCGCCGCGCCGGCCGGTGGTGCGAAGCACGCCGAACTGCTGGCCACGCTGGAAAAGCTCGGCGAACTGCACGCCAAGGGTGTGCTGACCGACGCCGAATTCGGCGCCAAGAAGGCCGAGCTGCTGGCCCGGCTCGGCTGAGCCCCTTGACGCGGCTCGGCGCGGCGCGGCGCTCAGGCCGCGACCGCCGCCTCGTCGTCCATCAGCGCATCGGCGCCGGCGCCGAAAGCATAGGCATCCATGCCCAGGTCACCGTAGGTCAGGCTGGCGTGGATGCGCCGCCCCGGCGCACTTTCGCCCCCGGCACCGGCCGCGACGAAGAAGGGCAGCAGGTGCTCGTCGGTCGGGTGCATCAGCGCGGCATGCGGCGCCTGCCGGCGGTAGTCCAGCAGCGCGGGCCAGTCGCCGGTCGCGGTGCGCGCGGCAAACCAGTCGCGGAAGGCCGTGCTCTCCGGCGTGGCCGGTTGCTCGGCGACCGGGCGCATGCCGCCGGCGAAGACCCGCCGCAGGTTGTGCGTGATGCTGCCGCTGCCGACGATCAGCACGCCTTCCGCGGGCCCCTGGGGCCGGGTTGCACCCGGCCCGCCCCCCGGGGGGGTCGAGGACAGTGGCGGAGCCCCATGTCCTCGAGCGGCCAGCGGCGCCAGCGCGCGGCCGAGCGCGAACAGCTGCGCCGGCGTCCAGTCCGGCGGCCAGGCCAGCGGCAGCACCGGGATGTCGGCGTCGGGGAAGGCATAACGCAGCGGCGTCCAGATGCCGTGGTCGAGCCCGCCGTCGGCGACGACATGCGCGGGCAGGCCCGCCGCCTTCAGCAGCGCGGCCACGCGCGTCGCCAGTTCCGGCGCGCCGGCCACGTCGTAGCGCAGCGTGAACAGGCGGTCGTCGAAGTTGCCGAAGTCGTAGACCGCCTCGTGGCGCGGGGCGGCCAGCAGCACCGGCTCGCGCGTCAGGCTGTGCGCCGAGATCGCCAGGATGGCCTTCGGGCGGCCGAAGCGCGTGGCGATGGCCGGGCCCAGGCGCTGCAGGAAGGCACCGGCCTCCCGCGGCTCCAGCGCCGTCATCGGCGAGCCGTGCGAGAGGAAGAGGGCGGGCAAGGTGCGGGTCTTGGTGTCCATGCAGGCATTGGAGCACCGCGATGCCCGGCCGGCGTTCAGCGTCCTTGCACGGTCAATTCGGCCCACCGCGCCGGCGCTTGCGGGTTTCCGCTAAGGTGGCGGGATGTCCAGCGTCCTGCCTCCCGCCGGCTCCTCCGGCGTCACCCCCGCGACGACCGCCGCGCCGCCCGGCCAGCCTGTGCATCCCGCGGTGCCGGCGCGCGCGCCGCACCGCGCCCCGTCCGTCGCCGCGCTGGCCTGGCGCCAGGCGCTGCGCGACTTCCGCGCCGGCGAACTGCGCCTGCTCGCGGTGGCGGTGATGCTGGCGGTGGCGGCGCTGACCGCGGTGGGCTTCTTCGCCGACCGCCTGAATACCGGCCTGGAGCGCAACGCGCGCCAGCTGCTGGGCGGCGACGCGGTGGTCAGCAGCGACAAGCCGGCGCCGTCCGAGCTGGTGCAGCGTGCGCAGGCGCTGGGCCTGCGCGTGGCGGCCAACGCGACCTTCCCGAGCATGGCGCGCGCGCCCGATGCGAAGGGCGGCGCGACGCGCCTGGTCGCCGTCAAGGCGGTCGGCGCCGACTATCCGCTGCGCGGCCAGCTGCAGCTGCGCGACGGCCCCGAAGCCCCGGTCGTGACGCAGGCCGCGGCGCCGGCCCCGGGTACGGTGTGGGTCGACGCCGGCCTGCTCGACGCGCTGGGCCTGGCGGTCGGCGATGCGCTGCTGCTCGGCGACGCCGAGCTGCGCATCGCACGCATCATCGTCACCGAGCCCGACCGCGGCGCGGGCTTCACGAGCTTCGCGCCGCGCGTGATGCTGGCCGACGCTGACCTGCCGGCGACCGGGCTGATCCAGCCCGCCAGCCGCGTCAACTACCGGCTCGCGGTGGCCGCGCCGGACGCGATGGGCGCGGCGCGCGGCGACGCGGTCGTGCGCGACTACGTGCGCTTCGTCGAGCAGCGCATCCACGAGGCGCCGCTGCGCGGCGTGCAGGTCGAGTCGCTGAGCAGCGGCCGGCCCGAGATGCGCCAGACGCTGGACCGCGCCGAGAAGTTCCTCAACCTCGTCGCGCTGCTGTCGGCGCTGCTCGCCGCGGTGGCGGTGGGCATCGCGGCGCGCGACTTCGCGCAGCGCCACCTGGACGACTGCGCGATGCTGCGCGTGCTGGGCCTGAGCCAGCGCCGCATCGCCGGCGCCTACACGCTGGAATTCGGCTTCGTCGGCCTGGCGGCCAGCGCGGCCGGCGTGCTGATCGGGCTGGCGGTGCACTTCGTCTTCGTCTGGTTGCTCGCCGGGCTGGTGGACAGCCAGCTGCCGGCGCCCGGCTGGTGGCCGGCGCTGTTCGGGCTGGGCGTGGGCATGACGCTGCTGCTGGGCTTCGGGCTGCCGCCGGTGCTGCAGCTGGCGCGCGTGCCGCCGCTGCGTGTGATCCGGCGCGACATCGGCGGCCTGAAGGCGTCGTCGATCGGCGTGCTGCTGGCCGGCACCGGCGGCTTCGTCGCGCTGCTGATGGCGGTGTCGTCGGACCTCAAGCTGGGCCTGATCGCGGTCGGCGGCTTCGCGGCCGCGGTGGCGCTGTTCGCGCTGCTGTCGTGGATCGCAGTGCAGGTGCTGCGCCGCGCGGTGCCGGAGTCGAGCGCCCCGCGCTGGCTGGTGCTGGCGACGCGCCAGATCGCGGCACGGCCGGCCTTCGCGGTGCTGCAGGTCAGCGCGCTCGCGGTCGGCCTGCTGGCGCTGGTGCTGCTGGTGCTGCTGCGCACCGACCTCATCGGCAGCTGGCGCCAGGCCACGCCGCCCGATGCGCCGAACCGCTTCGTGATCAACCTGCAGCCCGACCAGGGCGAGGCCTTCCGCCGCACGCTGACGGAAGCCGGCGTCGAGCGCTACGACTGGTACCCGATGATCCGCGGCCGCCTGGTGGCGATCAACGGCCGCAGCGTCAGCGCCGACAGCTTCGAGGCCGAGCGCGCGCGCCGCCTGGTCGACCGCGAATTCAACCTCAGCCATGCCGCGACGCTGCCGCCGCACAACGAGCTGGTCGGCGGGCGCTGGACGGCCGACGAGGCCGAAGGCCTGTCGGTGGAGGACGGCCTGGCGCAGGAGCTGGGCCTGAAGCTCGGCGACACGATGAGCTTCGACATCGCCGGCCAGGTGCGCCAGGCGCGCATCACCAGCCTGCGCAAGGTGGACTGGGGCTCGATGCGCGTCAACTTCTTCGTCATCTATCCGCTCAGCGAGATGAACGACGTGCCGGTGACCTACATCAGCGCCTTCCGCGCGCCGCCGGTGGCCGGCTTCGACAACCGGCTCAGCCGCGACTTCCCCAACATCACCAATGTCGACGTCTCGGCCTCGGTGGCGCAGGTGCAGCGTGTGCTGGACCAGGTGATCCGCGCCATCGAATTCCTGTTCGGCTTCACGCTGGTCGCCGGGCTGGTGGTGCTGTTCGCGGCGATCAGCGCCACGCGCGAGACGCGGGCGCGCGAATTCGCGATCATGCGCGCGATGGGCGCCGGCGGCCGCCTGCTCGCACAGGTGCAGCGCGCGGAGCTGCTGGGCGTCGGCGCGCTGGCCGGGCTGCTGGCTTCGGTGGCCGCGGTGACGGTGGGCTGGCTGCTCGCGCGGTACGCCTTCGAATTCACCTGGAATCCATCGCCCTGGGTGCCGCTGGCCGGCACCGTGGCCGGCGCGCTGCTGGCGCTGGCCGCGGGCTGGTGGGGGCTGCGCGAGGTGCTGCGCCGGCCGGTGCTGGAGACGCTGCGCCGCGCCGGCGCGGTGTGATACGGCTTCGCATTCAATGCGATAACGAGGCGCGAAGCCGAAGACAGTGCTGACGCACGGCGAGGCGAAGCAACGCGGTTAGCGCGTTGAATGCGAAGCCGTATGAGGGGGCGCCGGGCTTCGTCCCGGCGCTGCGCCGACTAGAAGGTCTCCCAGTCGTCGTCGTCCCTGGCGGCGGGGGCCGCCTTCGCCGGGGCCGGCCCCGAGGCATCGGCAGGCGGCCGGTCGGGCGCCTTGGGCGATGCGGACGCCGCGATGGCGGCCGGTGTCGCGGCCGCGACGACCCGCGTCGTGGCCTTCGCGACCGCCGATACGCGCGCCAGTGCCTGCTTGGCCGCCTGCGCCGGCCTGGAGGCGGCCAGGACCGCCGGCGCCGGCTTGGGGCTCGCCGCCGGAGCCGCCGACGCAGCAGCCGCCGAGGCGGTGCAGCCCGCGCCCCCCAGCTCGAAGCGCCCGACGACCTCGGCCAGGCGTTGCGCCTGGTCCTTCAGGCTCTCCGCGGCGGCGGCGGACTGCTCGACCAGCGCGGCGTTCTGCTGCGTCATGCGGTCCAGGTCGGTGACCGCGCCGTTGACCTGCGCGATGCCCGAGCTCTGCTCGGAAGCCGCGGCGCTGATCTCGCCGATGATGTCGCTCACGCGCTGCACGCTGGCCACGATCTCGTTCATCGTGGTGCCGGCGTCGGCGACCAGCCGGCTGCCGGCGTCGACCTTCTCGACGCTGGCCTGGATCAGGCCCTTGATCTCGCGCGCGGCCTCGGCGCTGCGCTGGGCGAGGCTGCGCACCTCGCCGGCGACGACCGCGAAGCCGCGGCCCTGCTCGCCGGCGCGCGCGGCCTCGACCGCGGCATTGAGCGCCAGGATGTTGGTCTGGAAGGCGATGCCGTCGATGACGGCGATGATGTCGGCGATCTTCCTGGACGCGCCGTGGATCTCGTCCATGGTCGAGACGACCTGCGAGACGACGGCGCCACCGCGCTGCGCCACGTCGGCGGCGGAGGCGGCGAGCTGGTTGGCGGTGCGCGCGGAGTCGGCCGTGGTGCCCACGGTGCCGGTCAGCTGCTCCAGCGAACTCGCGGCCTGCTGCAGGTTGGACGCCGTCTGCTCGGTGCGGCCGGAGAGGTCCTGGTTGCCGGTGGCGATCTCGGCCGACGCGGTGCCGATGTGGTCGGTGGCCTGGCGCACGGTGTGCAGCGACTCGCGCAGCCCCTGCACCATGCGGCCGAGCGCACGCGTCAGGTCGCCGATCTCGTCCTGGCGCGTGGAGTCCGCCTGCGCCGTCAGCTCGCCGCGCGAGACGGCCTCGCCGAGGTCCACCGCCTGGCGCACCGCGCCGACGACGCGGCGCTGCATGCGCCACGCGAAGGCGAGCGCGGCGCCGGTGGCCAGCAGCATCAGCAGGCCGAGCCCCAGGCTCAGCGCCTGGCGCTGCGACGCCGCCTCGTTGCTGCGCGCCTGGTGCAGCGCGTCGGTGCGCGCGACGATGGCGCCCAGGGCCTTCGCCAGTTCGCCGTAGGTGTCCTCGGCCGAGCGCATGCCGCCGGCGCCGACGTTGGGGTCCATGGTGCTGAGGTCGATCGCGCGGTCGCACTGGCGCAGGTACTGCGTCAGCAGCGGCATTGCCGCCGCCACCTGCTCGGCGACGGCGCCGTCGCCGTCCTCGCCGCCCAGCGCCTGCAGCCGCTGCTGGATGGCCTGCACCTGCTCGGCCAGCTGCTGGCGCGCCGCCTTGACCTGCGCGTCGTCCAGCGAGGCCATCACGGTCAGCGTGCGGAAGACGTCGCCGCGCACCTGCGTGAGCTGCGTCTGCACCAGGCCCACCGTCTTGAAGCTCGCGATGTCCGCGGCCACGCCGGCCTCGGCCTCGGCGGCGGCGCGGCCTTCGAGCACGCCGTACAGGACCCCGCAGCCCAGGGCCACGGCGGCGGTGATCAGCGGGGGCAGCAGCAGCTGTCGGCCGAGCTTCATGCGGTCTCCTCGTGCGGTTCCGGCGATGCGACTTCAGCGCCGGCGGGTCACTTGTAGACGCCGCCGCAGACTGCGGTCTCGTTCAGCTTCTCGCAGTACATGGTCTTGGGCTCGATCTTCTTGCTCACCGGGTTGGTGAACTTGTAGTCCTGCCAGAAGCCCGCCGGCTGCGCACGCGCCAGCGCCACGCGCTCCTTGACGAAATACTTGCCGTCCACGTCGGTCAGGTCGAGCAGGTCGCGGCCGATCTGGCGCTCGTTCGCGCCATGCGCCAGGCACTTGCCGTCCAGGCCGTAGACCACCAGGTAGAGGTCGCGGTCGGTGAACTGGCCCTGCTTGTTGTTGATCTCGGCGTAGGCCTTCTCGATGCCATGCGCCTTGATGTAGGCGATGCCCTTCTTGACCATCGCGACGGCCTCGTCCTTGGTGGCGTTGCTGGCCAGCGCCGACGGTGCGGCGAAGGCGAAGGCGAGGACGGCCACGGAGGCCAGCGGGGCGAGCAGTTTCTTCATCGGTGGACTCCTTGGGGGGTGCGGGACCGGAACGGCAGACGCTGCCGCCGGCGATGGCCACGACGGGCCCGTCCGTGGCTTCGGCCGCCGGATGCACCGGCTTGACGCCAGGCTGACAGTGTTCGCCGCCGCGGTGTGCAGGGATGCACTGAAAAGCCGCCGTCGTGCCGCCTTCCAGTGCCTGCCGGGGGGCCGAAATGGCCAGGGCCCGCCAGCGGCGGGCCCTGCAGTGCGGCGCCGGCGCGCGTCGCGCCGCGTCAGAACGTCGTCCAGTCGTCGTCCTGGGTGGCGGCCGGTGCCGTTGCAGCCGGGGCCGATGTCGTGGCGGTGGCGGCCGTGGCGACGGCGGCTGGCACGGCGACCGCCGTGGTGAGCGTCGGCAGGGGGGTGGCGGTCGGCGGCCTGCCCGTCGACGCCGGTGGCGGCGTGGCGGGCCCCCTGGCCGACACCTGCGCCAGCACCTGCTTCGCGATGCGCGCCGACTGCCCCGGCGCCGGCGCCGACGCCTGCGCCGGCGATACCGCCGGGGCGGCGGCATGGGCTGCGCCGCCCAACTCGAAGCGCCCGACGACCTCGGCCAGCTTCTGCGCCTGGTCCTTCAGGCTCTCCGCGGCGGCGGCGGACTGCTCCACCAGCGCGGCGTTCTGCTGCGTCATGCGGTCCAGGTCCGTGACCGCGCCGTTGACCTGCGCGATGCCCGAGCTCTGCTCGCTGGCCGCGGCGCTGATCTCGCCGATGATGTCGCTCACGCGCTGCACGCTGGCCACGATCTCGTTCATCGTGGTGCCGGCGTCGGCGACCAGGCGGCTGCCGGTGTCGACCTTCTCGACGCTGGCCTGGATCAGGCCCTTGATCTCGCGCGCGGCCTCGGCGGAACGCTGGGCGAGCGAGCGCACCTCGCCGGCGACGACCGCGAAGCCGCGGCCCTGCTCGCCGGCACGCGCGGCTTCCACCGCGGCATTGAGCGCCAGGATGTTGGTCTGGAAGGCGATGCCGTCGATGACGGCGATGATGTCGGCGATCTTCCTGGACGCGCCGTGGATCTCGTCCATGGTCGAGACGACCTGCGAGACGACGGCGCCGCCGCGCTGCGCCACGTCGGCGGCGGACGCGGCGAGCTGGTTGGCGGTGCGCGCGGAGTCGGCGGTGGTGCCCACGGTGCCGGTCAGCTGCTCCAGCGAACTCGCGGCCTGCTGCAGGTTGGACGCCGTCTGCTCGGTGCGGCCGGAGAGGTCCTGGTTGCCGGTGGCAACCTCGGTCGCCGCGACGCGGATCGAGTCGGCGCTCTCGCGCACCGTCTGCAGGCTGGCCAGCAGCTGCAGGCGCATGCGCTCGACGCCGCGCATCAGCTCGCCGAGCTCGTCGCGGCGCTCGCTGGCCACCGGGTGCGTCAGCCGGCCGTCGGCGACCTCGGCCACCGCCTGCTGCAGCGCGGCCAGCGGCGTGGCGACCCAGCGCCGCATCACCAGGTGCAGCGCCAGCGACAGCCCGACCGTCGCGCCGCCGAGCAGCAGCCAGAACGGGACCAGCGTGGCCCAGTGCGTGCGCATCGCCTGGCGGTCGGAGACCTCGGCGACCGCCCAGTACGGCGAACCTTCGACCCGCCGCGCGACGGCCCAGGCGTCGTCGTGCGCCGCGTGCAGCACGCCCGGCGTCGCGACGCGTCCGCGCGTGGCCGGATCCAGCAGCGCCGCGAACGTCGCCTCGCTGCCGGGCGCGAGCTCGGCCAGCTTGCGGCCGGCAGCGCTGGGGTGGACCGCGACCACGGCGTCGGCCGCGCCGCTGCGCGCGTCGACGAGGTAGATGCCGCCGGTGTCGTAGAGCTTCGCGTTGGCCGCCAGGCGCGTCAGCGCCGCATGGTGCGGGCCCATGTCCAGGCCGATGAACAGGATGCCGACGATCGCGCCCTGCGCGTCCTTCACCGGTTCGTAGCGCGTCATGTAGGGCTTGCCGAACAGCGTGGCCGGGCCGGTGTAGCCCTGGCCGGCGCTGACGCGCGCATGCGCCGGGTGCGCCTTGCCGAGCATGGTGCCGAGCGCGCGCTCGCCGTTCTCGCGCTTGAGCGAGGTCGTCACGCGCACGAAGTCGTCGCCCTTCTTCGCGAAGACGGTGGCCACGCCGCCGGTCTGCTGGTGGAAGCGGTCGACCGTGGTCGTGTTGCCGTTGAGCAGTTCGCCCCAGTGCTTCAGCTCGCCGGCGTCGTTGAGCGTGAACTCGCCCTGGAACTCGGCCGCGAAGCCGCCGTAGAGCTTCTCCACCGTCATGCGCGCGGTCATGTCGAAGGCGCCCGCCGCCTCGGCGATGGCCTGCGCGCTGTTGGCGGCGTTCTCGACGATGCGCTCGCGCGAGCGGTCGGTGGCGATCACGCTCATCACCGAGCAGATGCCCAGCAGCACGGCGGCCAGCGTCAGGCCGCCGGTGGTGGAGATGCGGCGGGCCACCGAGCCGCTGCGGGCCGGGGCGGGATTCAGGGTCTTCATGGCGCGCGTCGGGGCTCGCGCCGGTGCAGCGGTACCGCTGGCTGCGTCGGCAACAGGAGGAAAGGGGTGAAGGCGCTGGGGGCGCCGGGCGCGGCCGCCGCCGTCGGCGCCGGCGCCGGCGGACCGGTCAGTGGCTGATCAGGCCCATGTCGGCGCTGGACATCAGGCCCTCGATGTCCATCAGGATCAGCATGCGCTCGCTGGCGCCGCCGTCCTCGTCCTTGCCCTGGCCGCTCTTGATCGTGCCGATGCCGGTGATGTAGGAGGCGTCGACGCCCGAATTCAGCTCCGGCGCCGGCTTGATGTGGTCCTTGGTCAGCTCCAGCACGTCGGAGACCGAGTCGACGACGGCGCCGACGACACGGCCGCGCACGTTGAGCACGACGACCACCGTGAAGGCGTTGTACTCGACCTGCGCGCAACCCAGCTTCACGCGCAGGTCGATGATCGGCACGATCACGCCGCGCAGGTTGACCACGCCCTTGATGAAGGCGGGCGCGTTGGCGATGCGCGTCGGCGGCTCGTAGGAGCGGATCTCCTGCACGCGCAGGATGTCGATGCCGTATTCCTCGTCGCCGAGGCGGAAGGTGAGGAACTCGCCGCCCTGCGAGGTGCGCGAGGCGGCGGCCGCGGCGGCG
This sequence comes from Rubrivivax sp., assembly GCA_019635315.1. Classification (GTDB taxonomy): domain Bacteria; phylum Pseudomonadota; class Gammaproteobacteria; order Burkholderiales; family Burkholderiaceae_C; genus Rubrivivax. The sequence goes on along the minus strand of JAHBZT010000005.1, from coordinate 359,549 downwards.
CCGGCACCCGCGGCGCGGTCGGCTTCGTGGCGGGCGACGTGGGTGGCTTCGGCGATCATGTCCATGACGGGTCCTTGGAAAAAGGGTCGTTGCCGCTGTTATCGGCGCGGCGACGGCGAAATGGAGGGTGCGACCGGCATTCGCCGCGCGGCACCTTCGGGGTTCAGAACGATGTCCACTCGTCGTCGCCCTTCGGGCCGCCCGTGGCCGCGACGGCGGGCGACCGGGCCGGCGCCTGGGCCGCAGCCGGCGCGCGTGGCGCGGTCGGTGTCGCGGCAGCGACCGGGACGGCTGCCGGCGCCGCCGCGGCACGCCGGCGGGCGCGCGCGACGGTCTGGCGCGCGACCTGTGCCGGCCCTGCGGGCACGGCGGCGACGCTGCCGGTGGGGGTGACCGCGCCGGCGGCCGGGCCACCTGCGCTGGTGCGGAAGGTCGACACGACCTCGATCAGGCGGCGCGACTGCTCGGCCATGCTGGTCGCGGCGGCCGCGCTCTCCTCGACCAGCGCGGCATTCTGCTGCGTCATGCGGTCGAGGTCGGCGACCGCCTCGTTGACCTGCTTCAGGCCGCTGCTCTGCTCGGCGGTGGCGGCGCTGATCTCGCCAATCACGTCGCCGACGCGCTGTACGCTGGCGACGATGTCCTGCATCGTGCTGCCGGCGTCGGCCACCAGGCGGCTGCCGGCGTCCACGTTCTCGACGCTGGCCTGGATCAGGCCCTTGATCTCACGCGCGGCCTCGGCGCTGCGCTGGGCCAGGTTGCGCACCTCGCCGGCGACGACCGCGAAGCCGCGGCCCTGCTCGCCGGCACGCGCGGCCTCGACCGCGGCATTGAGCGCCAGGATGTTGGTCTGGAAGGCGATGCCGTCGATCGTCGTGATGATGTCGGCGATGCGGCGGCTGCTGCCGTTGATCTGCTCCATCGTCGCGACGACCTGCGCGACGACCTGGCCGCCGCGCTGCGCGGCCGTGGTCGCCGACGCGGCGAGCTGGTTCGCGGTGCGCGCGCTGTCGGCCGTCTGGCCGATGGTGCCGGTGATCTGCTCCAGCGAGCTGGCGGCCTCCTGCAGGTTGGACGCGGTCTGCTCGGTGCGCGCCGACAGGTCCTGGTTGCCGCTGGCGATCTGCATGCTGGCGGTGCCGATCGAGTCGCTGGACGAGCGCACGTCGCCGACCAGGCGGCGCAGCGACTCCTGCATGCGGGCCAGCGAGCGCTGCATCTCGGCCATCTCGTCGCGGCCCTCGGCGTGCACGGCCTCGACCAGGTTGCCGCCGGCGATGCGCTCGGTGGCGCTCACCGTGCTGCGCAGCGGCGCGGTGATCGAGCGCGTGATGAACCAGCCGAAGCCGCCGGCCAGCAGCGCGACGAGGCCGGTCAGGCCCAGCACCAGCCAGCCGGCCTGGCGCACGTCGGCATTCATGCGCGTGCTGCCCTCGGCGACACGTTCGTGCTGGTAGGTCGCCAGCGTCTCGATGGCCGCCACGTAGGCGACCGACGCCGGCAGCATGCGGCCCTCCAGCGCACTGTTCGCGGCTGCCCGGTCGCCGGCCTGCAGCGCGTCGAGCACCGCCTTGCGGTCGGCGATGTAGGCGCTGCGCCGTTGGCCGATCTCGGCCAGCAGTGCGCGGCCGCGCTCGCTGTCGACCAGCGAGGTCAGCTCGCCCTGCGTCTTGCTGATCGCCTCGGTCGTGGCCTTCATCGGCGGGCCGAAGAAGGCTTCCACCTCCGCTGCACCGCCGGACTTGGCGATCGCCAGCGCGCGGCTGGCGTTGAGGTCGGTGGCGGCGCGCCAGCTCTCGGCCAGCGCGGCGCGGCGCTGCAACTCCAGCAGGTAGTCCGCGCTGCGGTCGAGGTGGGCAAACCGTTCGAAGGCGAGGCCGGCGACGACGACCATCAGGCCGACGACGACGCCGAAGCCGAGCGACAGTCGCGGTCCGATCTTCAGGTGGTTGAGTTTCATCACGGGGCTCCGTGGCCCGACGCCAGGGCGTGCGGGCGGGCGGGGAGCTGCATCAGACGGCATGCAGGCGGAAGATGCCGACGATGCGGCCCAGTCGGTCGGCCTGTTCCTTCAGGCTCTCGGTGGCGGCGGCGGACTGCTCCACCAGCGCGGCGTTCTGCTGCGTCATGCGGTCCAGGTCGGTGACCGCGCCGTTGACCTGCGCGATGCCCGAGCTCTGCTCGCTGGCCGCGGCGCTGATCTCGCCGATGATGTCGCTCACGCGCTGCACGCTGGCCACGATCTCGTTCATCGTCGAGCCGGCGTCGGCGACCAGCCGGCTGCCGGCGTCGACCTTCTCGACGCTGGCCTGGATCAGGCCCTTGATCTCGCGCGCGGCCTCGGCCGAACGCTGGGCCAGCGAGCGCACCTCGCCGGCGACGACCGCGAAGCCGCGGCCCTGCTCGCCGGCGCGCGCGGCCTCGACCGCGGCATTGAGCGCCAGGATATTGGTCTGGAAGGCGATGCCGTCGATGACGGCGATGATGTCGGCGATCTTCCTGGACGCACCGTGGATCTCGTCCATGGTCGAGACGACCTGCGAGACGACGGCGCCACCGCGCTGCGCCACGTCGGCGGCGGAGGCGGCGAGCTGGTTGGCGGTGCGCGCGGAATCGGCCGTGCTGCCGACGGTGCCGGTCAGCTGCTCCAGCGAACTCGCGGCCTGCTGCAGGTTGGACGCCGTCTGCTCGGTGCGGCCGGAGAGGTCCTGGTTGCCGCCGGCGATCTCGGCGCTGGCGGTGGCGATCGAGTCGCTGCTCGAGCGCACCTGCCCGACCGTCGTGCGCAGCGACTGTTGCATGCGTTCGAGCGCGCGCATCAGCTCGGCGGTCTCGTCCTTGCCGCTGGCCTCGATGGGCTGCGTCAGGTCGCCGGCGGCCACCCGCTCGGTGGCGGCCACGGCGGCGACCAGCGGCCGCGTCACCGAACGCGTCAGCGACCAGGCGGCGAAGACGCCGATCGCGAGCGCGCAGACGCCCAGCAGCAGCAGCAGCCGCTCGGTGGCAGCGATCGAGGCGCGTGCCTCGCCGATGCGCTGCTCGGCCAGCGCCTGCTGGTCGGCGGCCTGCGTGCCGATCGCCTGCACGTAGGCGGCGACCGCCGGCTGCAGCAGCGTCTCGATCATCAGGTCGGCGTTCTCGGACTCGCCGGCGGCGTAGCGGCCGAAGATCTCCTCGCTGGCGGCACGGAACTTGTCGCGTGCCGCGACCGCCTGCTCGAGCAGCTGGCGCGCGCCCTCGCTGGCGGCGCCGGCCGCGAACTCGGCCTGCAGCTTGTCGACCTGCTGCGCCGTCTCGGCGATCAGCGGCTGGAAGGCGTCGCCGACGCGGCCTTCGCCCCGCGCCTCGGCGATGGCCATCGTGCGCGCAACGTTGAGCTCGACCAGCGCACGCAGCCCGGCGGCCTGCGCGACGCGGCGCTCGAAGGCGCTGACCTGCTCGATGTCGGCGCCCAGCCCTTGCAGGCGCAGCCCGGCGATGCCGACGACGAAGGCCATCAGCACCAGCAGGGCGCCGAAGCCCAGTCCCAGCCGCGTGCCCAGCCGCAGCCGGTCCAGGCGCAGTCCATCGGCGCGGGCGTGCAGGTGTTGCAGGATCGCTTGCATGGGGACCCTCTTCCTCAGGCCGGCTGCAGGCGGAAGGCGCCGACCACCTCGGCCAGCTTCTGCGCCTGGTCCTTCAGGCTCTCGGCGGCGGCGGCGGACTGCTCCACCAGCGCGGCGTTCTGCTGCGTCATGCGGTCCAGGTCGGTGACCGCGCCATTGACCTGCGCGATGCCCGAGCTCTGCTCGCTGGCCGCGGCGCTGATCTCGCCGATGATGTCGCTCACGCGCTGCACGCTGGCCACGATCTCGTTCATCGTCGAGCCGGCGTCGGCGACCAGCCGGCTGCCGGCGTCGACCTTCTCGACGCTGGCCTGGATCAGGTCCTTGATCTCGCGCGCGGCCTCGGCGCTGCGCTGGGCGAGGCTGCGCACCTCGCCGGCGACGACCGCGAAGCCGCGGCCCTGCTCGCCGGCGCGCGCGGCCTCGACCGCGGCATTGAGCGCCAGGATGTTGGTCTGGAAGGCGATGCCGTCGATGACGGCGATGATGTCGGCGATCTTCCTGGACGCGCCGTGGATCTCGTCCATGGTCGAGACGACCTGCGAGACGACGGCGCCGCCGCGCTGCGCCACGTCGGCGGCGGAGGCGGCGAGCTGGTTGGCGGTGCGCGCGGAGTCGGCGGTGGTGCCCACGGTGCCGGTCAGTTGCTCCAGCGAACTCGCGGCCTGCTGCAGGTTGGACGCCGTCTGCTCGGTGCGGCCGGAGAGGTCCTGGTTGCCGGTGGCGACCTCGGTGCTGGCCAGGCGGATGCTCTGCGACGAGGCATGCACGTCGCCCACCACCTGCTGCAGGCTGGCCTGCATGCGCTGCAGCGCGCCGACCAGCGCCGACGCCTCGTCCTGGCCCTGCACGCTGACCGGCTTGCTGAGGTCGCCGGCGGCGATGCGTTCGGCAACGCCGACCGCATAGGCGATGGGCGCGGTGATCGAGCGCGAGTTGGCCAGCGTCAGCGGCACGACGACGGCGAGGATCACGAGCAGCACGCCGCCGAAGACGACGACACCGGAGCCCAGCAGCGACTGCAGGTCGGTGCGCATCTGCGCGGCTTCGGCACTGACGATGGCGGCGATCTGCTCGACGCGCTCCTCGGCCAGCGCGACCTCGTCCTTGGCGCGGCCGAGCATGCGGTCGGCGGCGCGTGCGTTGTCGTACTGGCCTTCCTGGATATTCTTCAGCACCGGTTCCGAGCGTTCGGCATAGGCGTCCAGGCGCTGCGTGGCCTCCTGGGCCAGCGCGTTGTCGGCGTCCTCCTCGCCCTCCAGCATCGCGGCCAGCGCCTTCTTGGTGGCGGCGATCTCGGCCAGCCAGGCCTGGCGGTGCTGGGCCACGCGCGCGCCGTCCTCGTAGTCGATGACCATCTGCTTCTCGTGCAGTCGCACCGCGGCCAGGTGCTGGCGCACCTGCCCGACGGTCTCCAGCTCCTGCACGGCATGGGCCATGAAGTCCTCGCTGAGCGCCTGGATCTTCAGGCCGCCGGCCACGCCGATGAGGCCGATGACGGCAAACATGCCGAGCACCATGGCGACCGCGCCGATCATGCGCACGCGGATCGTGAAGCGCCGCAGCGGCGCGACCAGGAATTCCATCTCCGGGCTCCTTGGGGGTCAGTGGCGGGAGCGGCGCACCAGCGAGCCGATGTCCAGGATCAGCGCGACGCGGCCGTCGCCCAGGATGGTCGCGCCCGAGACGTCGTCGACCTTGCGGTAGTTGCTCTCGAGGTTCTTGACCACGACCTGCTGCTGGCCCAGCAACTCGTCGACGAGCAGCGCGACGCGGCCGCCCTCGGCCTCGACGACGACCATGATGTGGCTCTGGTGCTCGAAGTCGAAGCGCGGCACGTCGAAGACCTTCTCGAGGTCGATCACCGGCATGTACTCGTCGCGCACCTCGACGACGCGGCCGCTGCCGCCTATCGTCTTGATCATCCCGGGCTGCACCTGGAAGGACTCGACGACGCTGGACAGCGGCAGGATGTAGCACTCCTCGCCGACGCCCACGCTCATGCCGTCCATGATGGCCAGCGTCAGCGGCAGCCGCACGCGCACCGTCATGCCGTAGCCTTCGGCGCTGTCGATCTCCACCGTGCCGCCGAGCGCGGTGATGTTCTTCTTGACCACGTCCATGCCGACGCCGCGGCCGGAGACGTCGGTCACCTGCTCGGCGGTGCTGAAGCCGGGCGCGAAGATGAGGCCGTAGACCTCCTGGTCCGACAGCGTGTCCGGCGCCTCGATGCCGCGCTCGCGTGCCTTCTTCAGCAGCTTGGCGCGGTTCAGGCCGCGGCCGTCGTCGCGCACCTCGATGACGATGCTGCCGCCCTGGTGGCTGGCCACCAGCGTCACGGTGCCGTGCTCGGGCTTGCCCCTGGCCAGGCGCTCGGCCGGCAGCTCGATGCCGTGGTCGCAGCTGTTGCGCACCAGGTGGGTCAGCGGGTCCGTGATCTTCTCGACCAGGCCCTTGTCCAGCTCGGTGGCCTCGCCCTGCGTGACCAGCTCGACCTTCTTGCCCAGCTTGCCGGCCAGATCGCGCAGCATGCGCGGGAAGCGGCTGAAGACCAGGCTCATCGGGATCATGCGGATCGACATCACCGCTTCCTGCAGGTCGCGGGTGTTGCGCTCCAGGTCGGCCAGTCCCGACGCCAGCTGCTGGTACAGCGCGGCGTCCACGCCCTTGCCGGTCTGCGCCAGCATGGCCTGCGTGATCACGAGCTCGCCGACCAGGTTGATCAGCTGGTCGACCTTCTCGACCGAGACGCGCAGCGTGCTCGACTCCGGCGCGCCGGCGGCCTTGGCCTCGGCGCGCGCCGCCGCGCGGGCGGCCGGCTTGGCTTCCACCGGCACAGGCGCGCCGGTCGCGCCGGGAGCGGCGCTCGTGGCCGCGGCCAAGCCGCTGTCCGGTGCGCCGGGGGCGCTGTCGAAGAAGCCGTAGCCGGGGTCGCAGTCGGCCGGCGCGGGCTCGGGCGCGCCGGGGGCGCCGGCGTGGAAGCCGTAGCCGGGGCCCAGCGGCGCCAGCTGCACCTGCTCGCGCGCGACGTGGAAGCTGAACAGGTCGACGAGTTCGTTCTCGCTGGCCGCCGTCAGCACCTTGAAGCGGCGCATGCCGTCGGCGTCGCGGCCGGCGTCCAGCGGCTCGATGGTGCCCAGGCCGGGGATCTCGGTGAACAGCTCTGCCAGGTGGTCGGCGTGCGACGGGTCGGCGAGCGGGCCGACGGTCAGCTCGAGCAGCCGGGCCGCGCTCTTCGGCGCCGCGGCCGACAGGGTCGGGGCCGGCGCCACCGGAGCGGTGGCCGCCGCCGGCCCGCGCACGGGCGCCGCGACCGCGCTGCCGCCTTCGGCCAGCGCGCGGATCGACGCCAGCAGCTCGCTGGTGTCGACGGCCGCGCCGCCACGCCCCTGGTGGCGCGCGAGCTGGGCCTTCAGCGCGTCGCCGCTGGCCAGCAGCACGTCGACCATGGCTGCGGTCGGCTTCAGTTCGTGGCGGCGCAGCTTGTCCAGCAGCGTCTCCATCTGGTGCGTCAGCTCGGCGACGTCGGCGAAGCCGAAGGTGGCAGCGCCGCCCTTGACCGAGTGCGCGCAGCGGAAGATCGCGTTGAGCTCCTCGTCGTCGGCGGCCTCGACGTCGACGCCCAGCAGCATCTGCTCCATCTGCTCCAGGTTCTCGGCCGCCTCCTCGAAGAAGACCTGGTAGAACTGGCTGAGGTCGATGCCGGCGGCCGAGCTGGCGCCCTGGGAGTGGGTGTCGCTCATCGCGCGTCTCCTGTCCTTGTCCTGTGTCGTCCGGGTCGTGTGCAGCGTGCTCGAGCCAAGCCGCATGCGCGGATCCGGCTTTGCCGGTCCGCTGCATGAGCCCCCTCGGGGGGCAGCGACCGAGAGGGAGCGTGGGGGCTCATCGAATCACCTTGCCGATGACCTCGATCAGCTTGGCCGGGTCGAAGGGCTTGACCAGCCAGCCGGTGGCGCCGGCGGCGCGGCCGGCCTGCTTCATCTGGTCGCTGCTCTCGGTGGTCAGGATCAGGATCGGCGTGCTCTTGAACTTCGGGTTCTCGCGCAGCTTCTTGGTCAGGCTGATGCCGTCCATGCGCGGCATGTTCTGGTCGGTCAGCACGAGGTTGAAGTCCCGGCTGTTGGCCTTTTCCCAGGCGTCCTGCCCGTCGACGGCCTCGACGACGGCGAAGCCGGCGTTCTTCAGCGTGAAGCTGACCATCTGGCGCATCGAGGCGCTGTCGTCAACGGCGAGGATCGAGTGCATCGTGGACTCTCCAGGGGGTTCGGTGGTCGGCTCGGGTCGGATCGGGGCAGGCGTCAGAACAGCTCGATGGAACCGGCGTCCATCTCGTCCTGCGTCACGGGGTTGGGGCGCAGCGGCGCGTCCTCGACGACGGCAATGCCGTCCTCGTCGTCGCCCATCGCCTCGGCGGCCAGGCGGTCGGCGCAGTTGCGCAGGCGGCGCGAGGTGTGCGCGATGAGCTGGCTGGCCATGTCCTGGAACTGCAGCGCGGTGATCGCGCCGCCGATGGCGCGGCGCGCCTCGTGCAGGCTGCCGGCGTCGACATGCCCGGTGGCGTCCGTGAAGTGCGTCATCAGGGCCTGGCTCGCGTCGTCGAGCAGGCGCTGCAGGCGCTCGAGGTCGTTGCTGGCCACCATCAGGTGGTCCTGCAGGTCGGCCGCGGCCAGCAGGGGCAGTCCGCCGCCGGGGGGCGGCTCAGAGGCGTCCTGTGCGAGCATCCGGGCTCCGTGGTCGTGGGGGTGTCGTGGCGGCGCGGCAAGGCAGGCGCGGCGCGTGCAGGGCGCCGCGCGACCCACCGCGAGGCTGGTCGTCCAGCCCATTTTCGGCAGCCCCCCTGCGCACATTGAGGGAAAGATTGGCCGAAAGCGCGGCCAATTCGCGCCCCGTGCCGGGCCCGCCGGGCTTTGTCATACTGCCGGGCATGAACGGCGCCGCGACGAACCAGCGCAGCACGTCCGGTCCGGCGGCCCGGCCGATCCGGCTGCTGCACCTGGAGGACAGCGAGCCCGACCACGCGCTGGCGATGGCCTACCTGCAGCGCGCCGGGCTGGTGCTGGACGCGCGCCGCATCGAGACCCGCGGCGAGTTCGAGGGCGCGATCGCCGAGCCCTGGGACGTGGTGCTGTCGGACTACCACCTGCCGGGCTTCACCGGGCTGGACGCACTGGCACTGCTGCGCGAGCGCGGCGCGGCGCTGCCCTTCATCCTGGTCTCCGGCCAGATCGGCGAGGACACCGCGGTCGAGGCGATGCGCAACGGCGCCGCCGACTACCTGCTGAAGAACAACCTGGCGCGCCTGGCGCCGGCGGTCGAGCACGCGATCGCCGCCGCCGAGACGCAGCGCGCGCGCCAGCGCGCCGACCGCGAGCTGCAGGCCTCGCAGCGCCGGCTGTCGGAGCTGGCGCAGCACCTGCAGACCAGCGTGGAGGCTGAGCGCCACGCCATCGCGCGCGAGATCCACGACGACGTCGGCGGCTCGCTGACGGCGCTGAAGTTCGAGCTCGACTGGATGCGCCGCCACGCGCCCACGGCCGAGCTGCAGCAGCGCGCCGCCTCGGCGCTGGAGACGGTGAGCTACGCGATCGAGGCCAGCCAGCGCATCATGCAGAACCTGCGCCCGGCGATCCTCGAGCAGGGGCTGGTGGCGGCGCTGCAGTGGATGTGCAGCGCCTTCGAGAAGCGCACCGGCATCGCGTGCGAATTCCGCGCCGACCCGGCGCGCGTCGCCGAGACCATGCGCCTGCCCGGCGGCGTGCCGCTGGTCGCCTACCGCACGGCGCAGGAGGCGCTGACCAACGTCAGCAAGCATGCCCAGGCCACGCGCGTGGTGCTGGACCTGTCGCTCACTGGCGGCGTGCTGTCGCTGGAGGTCAGCGACAACGGCCGCGGCCTCACCGGTGCGGACCTCGGCAAGGCGCGCAGCTTCGGCATCCGCGGCCTGCACGAGCGCGCGTCCACGGTCGGCGGCTGGGTCGACCTGTCCAGCGGCGCCGGCGGCACCTCGCTGATCCTGTCGGTGCCGCTGGAGGAGGCCGGCGCGGAGGCGGACGAGGGCGAGGCCGCCGCGGCCCCGCGCCCGGCCCAGGAGGCGCTGCGGTGATCGACGTCATCCTGTGCGACGATCACGCGCTGATCCGGCGCGGCATCCGCGACACGCTGTCCGACGCCGCCGACATCCGAGTCGTCGGCGAGGCCGGCGACTACGGCGAGCTGCGCACGCTGATGCGCACGCTGGAGGCGCAGGCGCGCGAGCAGGGCCGCACGACGCCCTGCGACGTGCTGGTGCTGGACATCAACCTGCCCGGGCGCAGCGGCCTGGACGCGCTGCATGCGCTGAAGGACGAGGGCTCGCCGGTCAAGGTGCTGGTGGTCAGCATGTACCCCGAGGACCAGTATGCGATCCGCGCGCTGCGCGCCGGCGCCTTCGGCTACGTCAACAAGGGCGGCGACCCGCAGTTGCTGGTGCAGGCGGTGCGCACGGTGTCGCAGGGGCGCAAGTACGTGACGCCGGAGATCGCGCAGATGCTGGTCGAGAGCCTGACGGCGCCGGCCACCGAGCACCCGCACCAGAAGCTGTCGGACCGCGAGCTGCAGACGCTGGTGATGATCGCCAGCGGCAAGCGCCTGGCCGACATCGCCGAGGAGCTGATGCTGAGCCCGAAGACGGTGTCGGTCTACCGTGCGCGCGTGCTCGAGAAGCTGCAGCTGGCGAACAACTCCGAGCTCACCGTCTACGCGATCCGCAACGGGCTGGTCGGGCAGTAACCGGGCCCCGCCAGGCGGCGATGCGCACCGACCCGCTGGACGATCCGGTCGCGATCCGCCATGCCGGGCGCGACCTGCTGTCGCTGGCGCTGATCGACGCGCGCAACCGGCTGCTGCAGGCGCTGGCGCGCGACGAGTCGCCGGCGGCGCTGCGCCTGGCCGCGCAGGCCGGCGACCACCAGGAGTTCTGGATCACCTGCAACCTGCAGCGTGCACGCGGCGAGGACGGCGACCCGCACGCGCCGCGCCTGGCCGGCATCCGCACGCAGGTCGAGCTGTGGCTGCACGCCGACGGGCCGCCGCCGACACCGGCGGCGCTGCGCGGCTACCTCGAGCAGACGCTGGAACAGACGCTGGACCTGCTGGCCGGCAGCGCCGAGGACGACCGCACGCTGCATGTCTACCGCCAGGCCCTGCTGCACGAGGACCGGCTGGCGCAGGCGCTTGCCGAGCGGCTGGACGACGGCGCGCCGCTGCCGCGCGCCGACCGCGCGCCGCTGTGGTTTGCGGCGCCGCGCTGGCTGCTCGGGTCGCCGCCGGGCGGCTTCGTGCCGCACAACGAGCGCTGGGCGCACGAAGTGGCGGTGCCCGAGTTCGAGATCGACGCGCAGCCGGTGAACTGGGCGCGCTTCGCCGAGTTTGCCGCCGACGACGGCTACGACCGGCGCGAGCTGTGGAGCGAGGTCGGCTGGGCCTGGGCGCAGCGCGAGGAGCGACGCGCGCCGCGGCGCGTGGAGCAGTTGCAGGGCGGCAGCGTGGTCGTGGCGCGTGGCCCGCCGGGGGCCACCGTGCTGCAGCGCGCGCCGGCGACGCAGCCGGTGCTGCATGTCAACCGCTTCGAGGCCGAGGCCTGGTGCCGCTGGGCCGGGCGCCGCCTGCCGACCGAACCCGAGTGGGAGCTGGCCGCGGCCGGCGGCACGCGGCGCGGCTTCGCGTGGGGCGATGTCTTCGAATGGGTCGCCGGCAGCGCGCGCGCCTGGCCGGGCGCCGGGCGCGAAGGCGCAGGCTGCCTGGACACGATCCCCGTGCCGGGCGCCGCCGGGGTGCTGCGCGGGGGCTCGGTCGCGACGCCGCCGCGCTGGCGCCACCCCAAGGCGCGCCGCTTCGCGCCGCCGGAGCGCGATACGATGTTCTGTGGCTTTCGCAGCTGCGCCCTCTGACCGGCTGCCGCGGTGGCCGCTCGCCGCGGCCGCCCAACCTGGACCCCGAACGATGCCCCTGCTGAACCTGACGATCAACGGCCGCGCGCTGCAGGCCGAGGTCGAACCGCAGACCCTGCTGGTCGAGCTGCTGCGCGAGCAGCTCGCGCTGACCGGCACCCATGTCGGCTGCGACACCGCGCAGTGCGGCTGCTGCACCGTGCTGCTGGACGGCGACGCGGTCAAGTCCTGCAGCGTGCTGGCGCTGCAGGCCGCGGGCCGCGCCGTCACCACGGTCGAGTGCCTGGCTGCGGCGGACGGCACGCTGCACCCGGTGCAGGAGGCCTTCGTCGCCTGCCACGGGCTGCAGTGCGGCTTCTGCACGCCGGGCATGATGATGGCGGCGACCGGGCTACTGCAGGCGCAGCCGCCGGGTCGCGTGCCCGACGAGGCCGAGATCGTGCAGGCGCTGGAAGGCAACCTGTGCCGCTGCACCGGCTACGTCAACATCGTCGCCGCGGTCAAGCAGGCGGCGCAGGCGATGGCGGAGGGCACGCGATGAATGCCCCCGTGGAAGCCGGCCCGGTCGGTCGTTTCGGCAGTGGCCACGCGGTGCGCCGTGTCGAGGACCCGGCGCTGGTGCGCGGCGAGGGCCGCTTCACCGACGACCAGGTGCTGCCCGGCCAGTGCTGGCTGGCCTTCCGGCGCTCGGAACGCGCGCATGCACGCATCGTGGCGATCGACACCGCGGCCGCGGCCGCGACGCCGGGCGTCGTCGCCGTCTACACCGGCGCCGACCTGGTGGCGGCCGGCGTCAAGCCGATGCAGCTGGCGATCCCGTTCAAGCGCCCGGATGGCCAGCCGGCCAGCGCGCCGCCGCGGCGTGCGCTGGCGCACGAGTTCGTGCGCTTCGTCGGCGAACCGGTGGTCGCGGTGGTGGCCGAGAGCCGCGCCGCGGCGCGTGCCGCCGCCGACGCGGTGCTGATCGACTACGAGGACCTGCCGGCCGTGGCCGACGCGCTGCACGCGCTGGCGCCGGACGCCCCGCAGGTGTGGGACGGTGCGCCGGGCAACGTCGTCGCCGAGGCGCGCCATGGCGATGTCGCCGCCGCCGAGGCCGCCTTCGCGCGCGCCGCGCACCGCATCACGCTGACGCTGGTCAACCAGCGCCTGGCGCCGAGCCCGATGGAGCCGCGCAGCGTGTCGGCCTGGAGGGACGGCGAACGCCTCGTCGTGCGCCTGTCCAGCCAGATGCCGACGGCAGTGCGCAACACGCTGGCCGACCTGATTCCCGGCCTGACGCAGGAGCGGGTGCGCGTGCTGGTCGGCGATGTCGGCGGCGGCTTCGGCATGAAGACCGGCGCCTACCCGGAGGACATCGTGCTCGGCTGGGCGGCGCTGGCCACCGGGATGCCGGTCAAGTGGCAGGCCGAGCGGCTGGAGGATTTCGTCGCCGCGGTGCATGGCCGCGACCAGGTCAGCCGCGCCGAGCTGGCGCTGGACGCCGACGGCCGCGCGCTGGCACTGCGCGTGCGCACGGTGGCCGGTGTCGGCGCCGAGCCGAGCAATACCTCGGTGATGATCCCGCTGCTGATCGGGCCCTGGGTCAGCACCAGCATCTACGACATCCCGACGGTGGACCTGCACCTGCGCGCCGTGCTGTCCAACAGCGCGCCCACCGGTGCCTACCGCGGCGCCGGGCGTCCGGAAGCCATCTACATCGTCGAGCGGCTGATGGACGCCGCGGCGCGCGAGATGAAGCTGGACCCGGCCGAACTGCGCCGGCGCAACATGATCCGCCCCGAGCAGATGCCCTACCGCAATGCGATGGCGCAGACCTACGACAGCGGTCGCTTCGAGCAGATCCTGGACCAGGGCCTGGCGCTGGCCGACTGGGGCGGCTTTGCCGCACGGCGCGCCGAGTCCGCCGCGCGCGGCCGGCTGCGCGGCCGCGGCATCGCGACCTTCCTCGAATGGACCGGCGGCAATGCGCTGGAGGAGAACGTGGCAGTGGCCGTCACCGCCGACGGCTTCGTCGAGCTGACGCTGGCGACGATGCCGATGGGCCAGGGCATCGCGACCAGCTACGTGCAGCTGGCGCACGACGTGTTCGGCGTGCCGCTGGAGCGCATCCGCGTGCTGACCGGCGACACCGACCGCGCCAACGGCTTCGGCAGCGCCGGCAGCCGCAGCCTGTTCACCGCCGGCGCCGCGGTGCGCGTGGCGGCCGAGAAGACGGTCGACGAAGGCCGCCGCCTGGCGGCCGACGCGCTGGAGGCGCCTGCGGCGGACATCGAATACCGCGCCGGCCGCTACACGGTGGCCGGCACCGACCTCGCTGTCGGCCTGTTCGAGCTGGCCGGCCGCCAGCCGGGCGCGCGGCTGGTGGCCAGCGGCGGCGCCAAGGCCGGCGGCCCGAGCTGGCCCAACGGCTGCCATGTCGCCGAGGTCGAGATCGACCCCGACACCGGCGAGGTCGAGGTCGTCGCCTATGCCTCGGTCAACGACATCGGCCGCATCGTCAGCCCGGTCATCGTGCGCGGCCAGATCGAGGGCGGCGCGGTGCAGGGCATCGGCCAGGCGCTGGGCGAGCGCGTCGTCTACGACGCCGACAGCGCGCAGTTGCTGAGCGCCAGCTTCATGGACTATGCGCTGCCGCGCGTGGACGGCTTCCGCGGCTTCAGGACGGCCTTCGACGAGAGCATCCCCTGCCAGACCAATGCGCTGGGCGCCAAGGGCGTGGGCGAGCTGGGCACCATCGGCGCCACGCCGGCGGTCGTCAACGCGGTGATCGACGCGCTGGACCATGCCGGCCTCGGGCGCGACGCCGAGCGCGTGCAGATGCCGCTGACGGCCGAGACCGTCTGGCGCGCGCTGCGGCGCGACTTCGGGCCGGCGATCGAGGTCTGACCCGGGCGCCGAACGGGCCGCGCCCGGGCAACCGGGCGCACGGGTCCTGCCTGGCGCGCGGCGCCAGGCCGCGCGCGGCGACTGTCCGGCGCGCCTGCTCAGCCGGGCGGCAGGCTGGCGAGCAGCCGGCGCGCCTCGTCGGCCTGCGGGCCTTGGCGCTGCAGTTCCAGCGAACGCTGCAGCGCGGCACGCGCAGGGCCGGCGCGCTTCGCGTCGGCGAGCACGACGCCGAGGTGGAAGTGATAGCCGGCGACGCGCGGCTCGAGCTCGATGGCGCGGCGCAGGCTCGTCTCCGCACCCGCGAGGTCACCGGCGGCGCGCTGCGCCCAGCCCAGCGTGTCGAGGAAGGGCGAAGAGCGCGGCGACAGTTCGACCGCCTTCTTCGCCCACTCGACGGCGCGCGCGGCGTCGCCGCCACGCGCCACGGTCATCCAGGCCAGGTTGTTGTAGGCCAGCGGATTGCCCGGTGCGAGCTCGATGGTCTTCAGGTAGCGCGGCTCGGCCTCGCCCCAGCGCTGCGCGGCCTGGTGCACGTCGCCGAACTTGAGCTGCACCTCGGGCGACTGCGGCGCCGCGCGCTCGGCGGCCTGCAGCTGGGCCAGCGCGTCGGGCAGGCGGCCCAGCGCGGCCAGCGCGTCGACGCGGTCGAGCATCGGCGGCACGAAGCCGGGTGCGCGCCGCAGCGCCTCGTCGAAGGCGGCCAGCGCCCGCTCGGCGGCGCCGGCCTCGAGCTGCAGGCGGCCGATCGCGCGGTGCGGCGCCGGGTCGCGCGGCGCCAGCTCGGCGGCGCGCGCCAGCGCCGCCAGCGCGTCGTCGCGCCGGCCGGCAGCGGCGCTGGCCACGCCCAGGCCGTACTGCGCATTGGCATTGCCCGGCGCCAGCTTGACCGCCGCGGCGAAGGTGCGCAGGGCGTCGGCGCGCTTGGCCGGCGAGCGCAGGTAGAGCTCGCCCAGTTCCAGCAGCGGCGGCAGCGCGCGTGGCGCCAGGTCGCGCGCGGTGACCAGCGCCTGCTCGGCGCGCTGGAACTGACCGCTGGCGATCAGGTGGCGGCCCCAGGCCAGGTGCACGGCCGGCGACTTCGGGTCGCTGCGCTCGGCGTCGCGCAGGTGGCGTTCGATATCGTCGCGGCGGCCTTCGGCCTGCGCGACCGCGGCCAGACCGATCATCGCCGGCACGTGGCGCGCGTCGAGCTTCAGCGCGGCCTCGAAGTGCCGGCGGGCCGCGGCGAGGTCGCCGCCGAGCTGGGCCTGGATGCCGGCGCGGTGTTCACGGCCGGCCGGCGACTCCGAGGTTCCGGCGGCGCCGCGGAAGGCCTGGCCGTCGGCGTTGAGCGGGGCGGCGAGGGCGACGCCCGGCATCGCGGCGCAGGCGGCCAGCACCAGGGTGGCGGTGCGCAGGGTTCTCGGCAGTTTCATCGGCATCGGCAGGCGGCGGCGGAAGGGGGAATGTAGCCAGCCCGGTCCGCGCCGGCCAAGGTGATCCTGCGCGTTCCGGGCCCGTTGGTCGGTCACCCGACTGTCGGGCTCGTTTACATGTGCGACGCTCCTGTCGCCGCCGGCGCCCCGGACGGCCTCGCCAGGGTGCGCTAAGTTGCTGTCGCTGCTGGCTTTCACTGAAATGGGGGGAGCTGCGGGCACGTTCGATGCATGGATTGGGGCAAGCCGGAACGAGGTCGGTCTCGCACCGAGGGGGCCGGCCGGAGTCCAGCGATCGTTTCGCCACAGGAGCAGCAGATGAAACTCAGACCAGTCCGCGTCATTGCCGCCGCCGCCGCGGTGTGTGCGATGGCCGCCGCCGGCAGCGCCCATGCGGCGCTGACCACGTTCCAGTCCTTCGTCGGCAATTACGGGGTGTCGACCGACGGCTGGGGTTCGCTGTCCCAGCAGGGCAGCATCCAGGCCTCGGTGCCGGCGGGCGCGACCGTCGTCGCCGCCTACCTGTACACCTCGACCTTCAACTTCGGCGCCCCGTTCTCGCCGGGCGGCTCGCTGAACGGCTCGGCCGTCAACTATGCGGCCAACCTGGGCACCATCCCGGCGCCGGCCTGCTGCAACCTGACGGCCTACCGCGCCGACGTCACCAGCATCGTCAAGCCCGTCATCGACGGTGGTGCGGGCGGCATCTACAACTTCGGCATCACCGAGACCGACGCCCGCCAGGATGGCTCGGCGCTGGTCGTCGTCTACCAGGACGCCAGCCTGGCCGTCTCGACGGTCGGCATCCTGGATGGCTTCTCGCGGGTGGACGGCGAGTCGACGACGATCAACTTCGCGCAGCCGCTGGATCCGTCCGCGGCCGGCTTCTTCGCCGAGATGCGCCTGGGCATCGGCTTCAGCTGCTGCGACCAGCGCTCGCGCGTCGAGGTCAATGGCGCGCTGCTGACCGAGAACGCCGGCAACAACGACGACGCCACCGAGGCGCTCGGCAACGGCAACCTGATCACCGTCGGCGGCTTCGACGATCCGTTCTCCAACGGCGCCAGCTACGCCAACGACCGCGAGCGCTACGACCTCGTGCCGTTCATCAACGACGGCGACACGGCGATCAACATCCGCACGATCAATGCCTCGCGCGACGACAACATCTTCCTGGCGGTGTTCCACGTCGCCGGTGAAGGGACGATCGACGACGGCACCGTGCCCGAGCCGCTGACCGGCGCGCTGGTCGGCACCGCGCTGCTGGGCCTGGCGCTGCAGCGCCGCTACGCGAAGAAGGCCTGATCGCTCGTCGCGACCTGCCTGCACAGGCCCGCCGGCGCAAGCAGGCGGGCCTTTCTCATGGAGCTGCCCGCCGGCGCAAGCAGGCGGGCCTTTGTCATGGCGCGTGCTGCCCGCCAGCGCCAACCGGCGGGCCGGCATCCTTCAGGCCATGGCCTGCGGGCCACGCAGCGGCCGCTGCGCCAACACACGCGCCAGGTCGGCCAGGCTGTCCAGGTTGTGCGCCGGCAGGAAAGCGTCGACGAATGGCAGCATGGCCCGGATGCCGGCAGCGCGCGGCTGGAAGGCCGCAAAGCGCAGCAGCGGGTTGAGCCAGACCAGCCGCCGGCAGCTCTTGTGCAGCCGCTCCATCTCGAAGCGCAGCTGCTCGCAGCGCGGGTCGTCGGGCGTGCCGTGCTCCAGGCCGTCGCTGATCAGCAGCACGGTGGCGCGTCCGGACAGCGTGCGCCGTGCCCAGTCGCGGTTGAACTCGTGCAGGCACTGCGTGATGCGCGTGCCGCCGGACCAGTCCTGCACGTCGCGCACCACGCGCGCGACCGCGATGTCGGGGTCGCGCTGGCGCAGCGCGCGCGTCGTGCGCGTCAGCCGGGTGCCGAAGACGAAACTCTCGACCCGCGCCTCGGCGTGGCCCAGTGCATGCGTGAAGTGCAGCAGCATGCGTGAGTAGCGGCTCATCGAGCCGCTGATGTCGGCCAGCACGACCAGCGGCGCGGGCTGCTCGCGGCGGCGTCGCCAGCGCAGTTCCCACAACTCGCCGCCATGGCGCGCCATGGCCTGCATCGTGGCGCGCACGTCGGGCCGGCCCGGGTGCGCAGCGCGGCGGCTGCGCCGGGTCGTGATGCGTTCGAACAGCGGTGCCAGGTCGCGCAGCAGGGCCTGCGCCTGACGCCACTCCTCCGCGCTCATGGTCTCGAAGTCGGCCTTGCGCAGCAGTTCGCGGTCGCTGAAGGTCAGCGTCGCGTCGACCTCCAGTTCCTGCGGCGGCGGCGGTGGCGCCGGGGCCTGCGGCTGGTGCGGGAACAGCGCGTCGCCCAGGCGCCGGTTCTCGGGTGGCGGCGGCGCGTCGGTCTTGGCCTGCACCTTGGGCAGCAGCATCGCCATCATGCGGCCGGCGATGTCGGGGTCGCGCCAGAACAGCACGAAGGCCTGGTCGAACAGCTCGCGGTGCTCGGCGCGGTCGACGAAGCAGGCTGCCAGCACGTCGTGGAAGTCGCGCCGCCCCTGCAGCCCGGCGACCTGCAGCGCGGTCAGCGCGAGCTGGATGCGGTCGCTGCCCACGGGCAGCCCGGCGCTGCGCAGCACGCGGCCGAAGTGCATGACGTTCTCGGCCAGCCGGCCGGGCAGGCGGTCGGCACCGGGCGCTGCGCCGGACGCGAACACCGCCCGCGCCCTCAGCGGCCCTGCGCCTCGGTGTCGCGGCGCACCTGCTCGAGCAGCCGCGCCGCCTCGGAGCCCTGCACCTTGGCGATGTCGTCCTGGTACTTGAGCAGCACGCCCAGCGTGTGGTTGACCGTCTCGGGGTCCAGCACCAGCGCGTCCAGTTCCATCAGCGCGCGGGTCCACTCGATCGTCTCGGCGATGCCCGGCAGCTTGTACAGCTCGACCTCGCGCAGCCGCTGCACGAAGGCCACGATCTGCGCCGACAGCGCCTGCGGCGCGCCGGGCACGCGCCGCGCCAGGATCTGCGCCTCGCGCGCGGCATCGGGGAAGCCGACCCAGTGGTACAGGCAGCGGCGCTTGACCGCGTCGTGGATCTCGCGCGTGCGGTTGCTGGTCAGCACCACGATCGGCGGCGCGGCCGCCTTCACGGTGCCGTATTCGGGGATCGTGATCTGGAAGTCGGAGAGCACCTCCAGCAGGAAGGCCTCGAAAGGCTCGTCGGCACGGTCCAGTTCGTCGATCAGCAGCACGGGCGGCACCGGATTCGCCGGGTCGATCGCCTGCAGCAGCGCGCGCTTGACCAGGAAGCGCTCGCTGAACAGCTCCTGCGCGAGTTTTGCGCGGCCGCCACTTCCGCCCTGGTCCTGGGCTTCGTGCGTGGCCTCGGCCAGGCGGATCTCGAGCATCTGGCGCGCATAGTTCCACTCGTAGGCGGCGCCGGCGAGGTCCAGGCCCTCGTGGCACTGCAGGCGGATCAGCGGCCGGCCCAGCATCGCCGCCAGCGTCTTCGCGATCTCGGTCTTGCCGGTGCCCGGCTCGCCTTCCAGGAACAGCGGCCGCTGCAGGCGCAGCGCCAGGAAGACCGTTGTCGCGAGCGCACGCTCGGGCACGTAGTCCAGGGCCAGCAGCCGCTGTTCGGTGTCGTCGATGCTGGTGGGGGCTTGGAGGTCGGCGTTCACGGGCGCATTGTCCCCTGCCTGCGCGGCCGCTGCAGCCGCTGCCGCCGATGGACGCGGCACGCGGAAGCTGGTAAACGACGCACCGGATGAAGTGCCCTGTCCGCACCGGCCTGCGCGCCGGCTCGATCGTGGCCGGCGCGTGGGCCGCGGCGGCGGCCATCGCGGCCGAGCCTCGGGCCGCCGAGCCCGCACTGCCTGCTGCGTCGGCAGCCGCCCCCGCTGCCGCGCCCGCGTCGGCGGCTTCGGCGGAGGCGGGGGCGGGGGCGGCGCCTTCGGCGTCCGGCTTCGACGACGCGATGCAGGCCACCCGCGCGGCCGTGCGCGGCACCGCGCGCTGGCTGGCACGCAGCGTCGACAGCTGGTTCGGCGACCTGCGCTTCGAGGACGGCGGCAGCGTGCGCGACGGCCGCCTGAGCCTCGCGCTGCTCAAGCGCGAGGGCGAGCCGCTGGACCATGCCGTGCGACTGAACGCGCGCTGGCGGCTGCCCAACATCGAGCGCAACGCCTACCTGTTCGTCGGCCGCGACAACGAGCGCGACGCCGTCAGCGACCGGCCGGCGGCGGTCAGCGGCCGCGAGCGGCTGCGTGCCGAGACGGCCGAGGAGCGCAGCGTTTTCGCCGGCGTGGGCCTGACGCTGCGCGAACTGGTGGACTTCCGCATCGGCCTGCGCAGCCGGGCGCGCCCGTTCGCGCAGGCACGGCTGCGCGGCGCCAGCGAGGTCTGGGAGGGCGGCGTGCTGGCCCTCAGCCAGACCGTCTTCTGGACGCAGCAGGACCAGATCGGCTCGACCAGCGCCGCTTCGCTGGAACATGCGCTGACACCGCGCGTAACGCTGCGCTGGCTGGCCTCCGCGACGCTGACCCGGCGCGCGCCGCATGCGCACTGGACCAGCGTCGCCGGCGCCTGGGTCGCGCTGCCGGGCCAGCGCGTCGCGGCGCTGGAATATGTCGTCGACGGCGAGGACGACAGCGGCCTCGGCGCCGCCGAGATCGGGCTGCGCCTGCGCTGGGAGCAGCCGGTCTACCGCGACTGGCTGCACGCCGAACTGCTGCTCGGCCACTTCCGCATTCGCAGCGAGCCCGGCGCGCCGCGGGTCGGCGCCTGGGCGCTGGGCGTCGGGCTGCGCATGCACTTCTGAAGACGCCCAGGGCCGGGCCATGCCCGGTCCGGCCCCGGCGTGTCGCTTCGGCCTGCCCGGCAAGGCCGGCATACCGCGAGGGTCCGCAGGCGCCGGCTGGCGCCCCGGCCCTGCGACATCAGCCGACGGCGCGTGCCGCCAGCACCGGGATCAGCGCCGCGCGGTATTCGGCCGAGCCGTGCAGGTCGCTGTTGAGCCCGTCGGCGCTGACTGTGGCGCCGGCCAGCGCGGCGGCCGACCAGTTGGCGGCCAGCTTTGCCTCCAGCTCGCTGGCGCGGAAGACGCCGTTGGCACCGGCCCCGGTGACCGCCACGCGCACGCCGGCCGGCCCCTTGCTGACGAAGACGCCGACCAGCGAGAAGCGGCTCGCCGGCTGCTTGAACTTCTGCCAGCCGGCCTTCTCGGGGATCGGGAAGCTGACCGCGGTGATGATCTCGCCCTCGTTCAGCGCCGTCGTGAACATGCCCAGGAAGAAATCGTCGGCCGCGATCTGGCGCTGGTTGGTGTGCACCGTGGCGCCCAGCCCCAGCACGGCGGCCGGGTAGCAGGCCGCAGGGTCGTTGTTGGCCAGGCTGCCGCCGAGGGTGCCCAGGTTGCGCACCTGGCGGTCGCCGATGTGCCCGGCCAGGTCGGCCAGCGCCGGGATCGCCTGCTGCACCTCCTTGCTGGCCGCCACCGCGGCATGCGTGGTGCCGGCGCCGATCTTCACCGCGCCGCCGCCGACGCTGATGCCCTTGAGTTCGGCGATGGCGCGCAGGTCGACCAGCGCCGACGGCGCGGCCAGGCCCAGCTTCATCGACTGCAGCAGCGTCTGGCCGCCGGCGATGATCTTCGCGTCGTCCTGCGCCGCCAGCCGCGCGGCGTCGGCCAGCGAGGCGGGGCTGTGGTAGGCAAAGCTCTGCATGTGTCGTTCTCCTCGTTCTCAGGCGGCGGCCTGGGCCGCCTTCCACACGTTGTACGGCGACGCCGGCATCGGCACGTCCTTGACGCCCAGCGCGTGGCAGATGGCGTTGATCAGCGCCGGCGGCGAGCCGATCGCGCCGGCCTCGCCGCAGCCCTTGACGCCCAGCGGGTTGTGCGTGCACGGCGTGCCCTTGACCGTCTCCACGGTGAAGTGCGGCATGTCGTCGGCGCGCGGCATCGCATAGTCCATGTAGCTGCCGGACAGCAACTGGCCGCTCTCGGGGTCGTAGACGCAGTTCTCCAGCAGCGCCTGGCCCAGGCCCTGCACCAGGCCGCCGTGCACCTGGCCCTCGACGATCATCGGGTTGATGACGTTGCCGAAGTCGTCGCAGGCCGTGAAGCGGTCGATGCGCACGGTGCCCGTGGCCGGATCGACCTCGACCTCGCAGACATAGGCGCCGGCCGGGTAGGTGAAGTTGCTCGGGTCGTAGAAGGCGTTCTCGTTGAGCCCGGGCTCCAGCTTGTCGTGCGGGAAGTTGTGCGGCACGTAGGCGGTGAGCGCGACGCTGGCGAAGGGCACGTTCTTGTCCGTGCCCTCGACCTTGAAGACGCCGTTCTCGAAGACCACGTCGGTGTCGGCCGCCTCCATCAGGTGGGCGGCGATCTTCTTGCCCTTCGCGATGACCTTGTCCAGCGCCTTCACGATGGCGGTGCCGCCCACCGCCAGCGAGCGGCTGCCGTAGGTGCCCATCCCGAACAGGATCTTGCCGGTGTCGCCATGCTCGATGCTGACGTCCTCCAGCGGGATGCCCAGCCGGTCGGCGACGACCTGCGCGAAGGTCGTCTCGTGGCCCTGGCCGTGGCTGTGGCTGCCGGTGAAGATGGTCACCTTGCCGGTCGGGTGCACGCGCACCTCGCCGGCCTCGAACAGGCCGGCGCGCGCGCCCAGGGCGCCGGCGACGCTGGACGGCGCGATGCCGCAGGCCTCGATGTAGGCGCTGTAGCCGATGCCGCGCTTCAGGCCCTTGGCCTCCGACGCCTTGCGCCGGGCCTCGAAGCCGGCCACGTCGGCCAGCTCGACGGCGCGGTTCATCGTCGCGTCGTAGTCGCCGGTGTCGTAGGTCAGTCCCACCGGCGTGGCATACGGGAAGCTGCGGATGAAGTTGCGCCGGCGCAGCTCGGCCGGGTCGATGCCCAGCTCGCGCGCCGCGGTCTCGACGATGCGCTCCACCGTGTAGGTGGCCTCCGGCCGGCCGGCGCCGCGGTAGGCGTCCACCGGCGCGGTGTTGGTGAAGACCGCGTTGACGGTGCAGACGATCTTCGGCGTCGTGTACTGGCCGGCCAGCAGCGTGGCGTACAGGATGGTCGGCACGGCGCTCGAGAAGGTGCTCAGGTAGGCGCCCAGGTTGGCCGTCGTGTTGACGCGGAAGCCCGTGAACCGGCCGTCCTTGTCCAGCGCCAGCTCGGCGGTCGTCAGGTGGTCGCGGCCATGCGCGTCGGACAGGAAGGCCTCGCTGCGCTCGGCGGTCCACTTGATCGGGCGCTTGACCTGCTTGCTGGCCCAGACCAGCGCGGTCTCCTCGCCGTACAGGAAGATCTTGCTGCCGAAGCCGCCGCCGACGTCGGGCGCGACGACGCGCATCTTGTGCTCGGGGATGCCCAGCACGAAGGCGCACATCAGCAGTCGCTCGACGTGCGGGTTCTGGTTCGCCACGTACAGCGTGTATTCGTCGCTGGCCGGGTTGTAGCTGGCATTCGCGGCGCGCGGCTCGATCGCGTTGGGCACCAGCCGGTTGTTGCGGAAGGTGAGCTTGCTGACATGCGCGGCGGTCGCGAAGGCGGCGTCCACGCCTTCCTTGTCGCCGATCTGCCAGAGGTAGCAGCGGTTGTCCGGCGCCTCGTCGTGCACGGCGGCCGCGGCCTGGTTGACGGTGGCGAGGTCGATGACGGCCGGCAGCACCTCGTAGTCGACCTCGATCAGGTCGCGCGCGGCCTTGGCCTGCTCCAGCGTCTCGGCGACGACGAGCGCGACGCGGTCGCCCACATAGCGCACCTTGCCGTCGGCCAGCACCGGGTGCTTGGGCTCCTTCATCGGGCTGCCGTCCATGCTGTTGATCAGCCAGCCGCAGGGCAGGCCGCCGACGGCGCGGAAGTGTTCGCCGGTGTAGATGGCGATCACGCCCGGCGCCTTCGCGGCGGCCGCCGTGTTCACGGAGCTGATCTTCGCGTGCGCGTGCGGGCTGCGCAGGAAGACCGCGTAGGTCTGCCCGGGCAGCGTGATGTCGTCGGTGTACTGGCCGCGGCCGGTGAGGAAGCGCCCGTCCTCGCGGCGGACGACGCTCTGGCCGATGAATCCCTGGCGTGCGTTCATGGTCGGTGGCTCCTGGTTCAAGCCATGGCCTTGGCGCCCTGCTGGACCGCCTTGACGATGTTCTGGTAGCCGGTGCAGCGGCAGAAGTTGCCTTCCAGGCCCTCGCGCACCTGGGCCTCGCTGCTGCAGTCGTGGTGCTGCACGAGGTCGATCGCGCTCATCACCATGCCGGGCGTGCAGAAACCGCACTGCAGGCCGTGGCACTGGTTGAAGGCGACCTGCATCGGGTGCATCGCGCCGTCGGCGCCGGCGATGCCCTCGATCGTCGTCAAGCTGCGGCCCTCGGCCTGCGCCGCCAGCATCGAGCAGCTCTTGACCGCGCGCCCGTCGAGGTGCACGGTGCAGGCGCCGCACTGGCCGGTGTCGCAGCCGACATGGGTGCCGGTGAGCCGCAGGTGCTCGCGGATGAAGTCCGACAGCAGCGTTCCCGGCGCGACCTCGCGCGAAACGCTGGTGCCGTTGACGGTGAGGGTCAAGAGGGCCATGAGCCTGGTCTCCTTCAGGGGGTCTGGAATGCGCGGCGAGCGTGCGCCGCGGTCATGACGGGCCCGTGACCGCTGCCGGCGAAGCGCAGGCGACGCTGGGGCAACGGACCGGTCGACGGCGCAGCATAGGCCTCTGCGCCACCCGTGCATCAGGGAAACCGCGAAGGTGCCGCCGGCGCCGCGTGGCGCCTGGCCATGCGCGCCGGGCGCCGCGCCGGGAACGTGTTCGCGCGGCGGCCGCGCGCGGCGTCAGCGTCAGCCCGCCGTGCCGCCGGCGCCGCCCCGCAGTCGCCGGTACAGCAGCCCGCGCGACACGCCCAGCAGGCGCGCCGCCTTGGACACGTTGCCATGGCAGCGCTGCAGCGTGTCGTGCACCAGCTGGTCGCTCAAGGCGCGCAGGGCGCTGGCCGACGCAGCAACGGCGGGCGCCGCCGGCCGCGCCGTCGCCGGCCCGGGGCCGTTTGCAGCGAGCATGTCGGCGCCGGGCGACGGCCGCCCCGGCGGCAGCGCACGCAGCCACAGCTGCAGACCGTTGGGCAGGCGGTGCGGCCGCGGCTGCCGCGCGCCGAGCAGGCGCTGCAGCGCGTTCAGGTTCAGGCCGAACAGCGCTTCGACATCGTTGCCCGGCGACGCGCCGGGCTGGGCCAGCAGCCGCGCGCCGGCGGCATTGAGCCCGGCGACGCGGCCGTCAGCGGCGACGGCGGCCAGGCCCTCCAGCGGCGTGCCCAGCAGCGCCGGGCTGGCCTGGAAGCGCAGCAGCAGGTCGCCGGCCGACTGCACCGCGAGCAGGCGGTTCTCGATGCCGGCCGCCGCCATGCGCACCACCGCCAGCGCGTCGAAGCCGAACGGCGCGCCGTCGACCGAGACGTCCAGCACGCCGGCGACGCGGCCCTCGCGGTCGCGCACCGGCGCGGCGGCGCAGTACAGGTGCTGCAGCACGCCGAAGAAATGCTCGCCGCCGGAGACGGTGCAGTCCTGCGCCACGCTGACGCTGATGCCCGGCGCCGTGCTGCCGAAATTCGGCTCGCCGAGGTAGACGCCGACACGGCCCAGCGTGTCCAGGAGCTCGCCGGCGCCGCCGCCAGCCGGCGTCGAACGCACGACGACACCTTCGCGGTCGGTCAGCACGGTCTTGCAGCCGGTGCCGGCGAGCAGGGTCTCGAGCTGGTCGACCTCCGGCGCGGCAGCCTGCAGCAGCGTGTGCCCGCGCTCCAGCACGGCCTTCATGCGCGCGCGGCTGACCGGCTCGAACTCCGGCCGCTGCTGCGGCGCCAGCCCGGCGGCCAGACAGCGCGTCCAGCTCTGGATCACCGCCTCGCCGACGATGCCGGTCGGGCGCTGGCCCTGCTCGAAGAAGCGCTCGCGCGCCAGCGCGGTGCGCTGCGCAGGGGTGTTGAAGAACGGACCGGGGGCGGGCAGGTTCACGCGGCGGGCTCGGCGGGCTGGGCGCCGCGGCGGCACTGTGCCGTTGTGGAACAGCGCCGGCGCGGCGGATCGCTGTCGAGCATAAGCCGGCGGCGCGCCGGGTCATGCCGCAGCGCAGCAGGCGGGTCCGCGACGGCCGCGCAGGCCGCCCTTGTCGCGCCGTGCCGGCGGCGGGGCGGCGCCCGCCGTGGCCTCGCCGTGCGGGCCCCGCTCGCGGCGACCGCCGTGGTCTCGCGGTGCCGGCGCCGCCGGCGGGCCGTCAGGAATTGGCCCGCACTTCCTCGATCGTCGTCACGCCGGCCAGCACCTTCTCGATGCCGTCCTGGCGCAGCGTGCGCAGGCCTTCGGTCAGCGCCTGGCGCAGCAGCTCGTCGGCGCGGGCGCCGGTCTGGATCATGTGGCGCAGCGCGCGCGACACCGTCATCAGCTCGTGGATCGCGGCGCGGCCGCGCCAGCCGGCACCGTCGCACTTGGGGCAGCCCACCGGCCGGTACAGCATCAGGCGGCCGCCGTGGGCCGCGTCGCCGAAGCGCTGGCGCCACTCGACGGCCAGCTCGCGCGCCGTCGGCGCACCGTCGGCGCCCTGGGCGGCGTGCAGCCAGTCCTGCAGCAGTTCCTCCTCTTCCTCCGGCGTGGCCTCGCGGCCGGCGCGGCAATGCGTGCACAGCTTGCGCACCAGGCGCTGCGCCAGCACGCCCAGCAGCGCGTCGCCGAAGTTGAACGGATCCATGCCCATGTCCAGCAGCCGCGTCACCGTTTCCGGCGCGCTGTTGGTGTGCAGCGTGGACAGCAGCAGGTGGCCGGTCAGCGAGGCCTCGATCGCGACCTGCGCCGTCTCCTGGTCGCGGATCTCGCCGACCATGATGACGTCCGGGTCGGCGCGCAGGAAGGCGCGCAGCGCGCGCGCGAAGGTCCACTCGATCTTCGGGTTGACCTGCACCTGGCGCAGCCCGGCCTGCGTGATCTCCACCGGGTCCTCGGCGGTCCAGATCTTGCGCTCGGGCGTGTTGATGTGGCCCAGCGCCGAATGCAGCGTCGTCGTCTTGCCGCTGCCGGTGGGGCCCACGCACAGGATCATCCCGTAGGGCCGCGCGACCAGCGCCTTGAAGCGTTCCAGGTTGGCCGGGCTCAGCCCCAGCTGCTCCAGCGGCAGCGGCTTGCTGGACGTCAGCAGACGCAGCACCGCGTCCTCGTGGTTGCCCTGCGTCGGGATGGTCGCCACGCGCAGCTCCAGCCGCACGCCCTGCACGAACTTCGAGAAGTTGATCTTGCCGTCCTGCGGCTTGCGGCGCTCGCTGATGTCGAGGTCGCACATGATCTTCAGCCGCGCGATCACCGCAGCGCGGTAGGTGTGCGGCAGTTCCAGGTAGGGCCGCAGCTGACCGTCCTTGCGGAAGCGGATGCGCACCTTCTCGCGGCCGGGCGCGCATTCGACGTGGATGTCGCTGACGCCCTGGCCGTGGGCCTCCAGGATCATCTGGTTGATCAGCCGCACCAGCGAGTTGTCGCTCTGCTCGATGGACTGCTCGTCGTCGTCGTCGGCGCGTGCGTCGCCGCGCTCCAGCGTCGCCGCCAGGCCCTTGGCGTCGCCGGCCTCGAACTCGATCGCGCCGTCGCCGGGAAGGCGCAGCGCGAAGGTCGCGGCGCCGATCTTCTCGTAGGCGCGGTCGATGGCGCCCAGCAGCACCCCGGCCCGCGCCAGCACCGGCACCGCCTTGAGCTGGGCGGCGAACTCGATCTCGTCGATGGCGCCGCGGTGCGAGGGGTCCTCCAGCGCGACGACCAGGCGGCCGCCGCACATCATCAGCGGCAGTGCCGGCAGCCGCGACGCCACCGCATACGGCAGCTTCGCGACCGCCTCGGTGTCGGCCGGAAACTGCACCACGTCTACGAGCGGGTAGCCCATCTTGCGCGCCAGCGCCGTCTGCAGGTCGGCGCGCGAGACCACGCCCATGCGCACCAGCAGCTCGCCCAGCGGCACGCTGCGGTCCTGGCGCTGCTGCTCGAGCGCGTCGGCCAGCTGCTCCTCGCTGATGAAGCCCAGCGCCAGCAGCGCCTCGCCGATGCGCACCATCGGCATCTTCGCCTGCTGCTCGATGGCCTCGGCCAGCTCCTCGGGGGTGACGATCTGGCGCACCAGCAGCAGGTCGCCGAGCTTGCGGCTGCGCAGCGTGTGCTGCTCGGCCAGCGCACGTTCCACCTGCTCGGGCGTGGCCGCCAGCTGCTCGACCAGCGCCTCGCCGATGCGCGGGCCGATCTCGGCGGCGGCGTAGGCCGAGCGCGGCACGAAGGTGCGGCGCAGCGTGCCGTCGGCGGCCACCGGCTCGAAGAGGAACAGGCCCCAGGGCTCCTCGCGGCTGCCGACGGTCTGGCCTTCCCAGGGCGCGCCGGTCTTCATCTGCACGTGGAAGGGCAGGGTCGGCGCGTCGATCGCCGGCACGCCGCTGTCGCCGACCAGCGGCAGCGCCAGCAGCGGCTCCAGCAGGCGCAGGCGGCGGAACTGGTCGAAGCGCAGCACGAGCGGCGTGCGCGAGCCCGATACGCGCAGGCGCAGCTGGCCGCGCACGGGGTCGAAGTCGAGCAGCCGGCCGCCGATGATCTGGCCGTTGAGGCCCTCGACCTGGCACGGCGGCGGCGTCACCGGGGCCACCGGCGCCGGATACTGCGGCAGCGGCGGCGTCGGCCACGCGAAGCCCTCGCCGTCGGTCGGCAGCAGGCTCAGCGGCGGGTCGGACAGGTCGGCCATCGGGGAGTCCTCGTGCGGACGGCGGGCACGACGCGTGCGACGCGCACGCAGCCCACGGTCCTGCAGCCGATGCTAGGCGCGCGCCCATGGACGCCAAGGGCCGAAATGGGCGGGCTTGGGCGGCCAGATCCGTTCTCAGACCTGCGCGCCGCGGCCCGCGTGCGGGACACGCGGGCCTCTTCGCACGGCGAGCGAATCCGCGCCGGCGGACCCGCACGTCCGTGCTCAGCCTTGCAGGCCGCGCTCGCGCTTGCAGGCGCTCGCCCTTCGCGAGGCGGAGCCCCGTCCGCAGGGACGGGGCTGCGTCCACGCTCAGCCCCTCATCTGCTGCGGCAGCCAGGTCACCAGCTCGGGCAGCAGGTAGATCAGCGCCACCGCGATCATCATCAGCACGAAGAACGGGAAGGTCACGCGCGCGATCCAGCCCAGCTCCTTCTTGGTCATGCCCTGCATCACGAACAGGTTGAAGCCCACCGGCGGCGTGATCTGCGCCATCTCGACGACGAGGACGATGAAGATGCCGAACCACAGCGGGTCGATGCCGGCCTTCTGCACCGTGGGCATCACCACGCCCATGGTCAGCACGACCATCGAGATGCCGTCCAGGAAGCAGCCGAGCAGGATGTAGAACAGCATCAGCGCCAGCAGCAGCTCGACCTGGCTCAGCCCCAGCGTCGCGATCCATTCCGCCAGGTGGCGCGGGAGGCCGATGTAGCCCATGCTCAGCGTCAGGAAGGCGGCGCCGGAGAGGATCAGCGCGATCATGCAGTACAGCCGCGTGCCGCCGAGCAGCGAGTCCTTGAAGGTGCGCCAGGTCAGCGAACCCTGGGCGGCGGAGATGACCAGCGCGCCGACGACGCCCAGCGCCGCCGCCTCGGTCGCGGTGGCGATGCCGGTGTAGATGCTGCCCAGCACCGCGGCGATCAGCAGCAGCACCGGGATCAGGTGGCGCGACTCGCGCAGCTTCGCGGCCAGCGGCAGCGGCGGGTCGGCCGGCGGCACGAGGCGGGGGTTGCGCCAGGCCCACAGCATCAGGTAGCCCGAGAACAGCGCGGCGAGCAGCAGGCCCGGCAGCACGCCGGCGATGAACAGCTGCGCGATCGACACTTCGGCGGCGACGCCGTAGACGATCATGATGATCGACGGCGGGATCAGCAGGCCCAGCGTGCCGGCGCCGGCCAGCGAGCCGATGGCGATCGAGTCCGGGTAACCGCGGCGCGCCAGCTCGGGCAGGCTCATCTTGCCGATCGTCGCGCAGGTTGCCGCACTGGAGCCGCTGACCGCGGCGAACATCGCGCAGCCGGCGACGTTGGTATGCAGCAGCCGCCCGGGCAGCGCCTGCATCCACGGCGCGAGGCCGCGGAACATGTCCTGGCTGAGCCGGGTGCGGAACAGGATCTCGCCCATCCACACGAACAGCGGCAGCGCGGTCAGCGTCCAGCTGCTGGCGCTGCCCCAGATGGTGACCGCCATCGCGTCGCCGGCCGGCCGGCTGCTGAAGAGCTGCATGCCGATCCAGGCCACGCCCGACAGCGTGAGCCCGATCCAGACCCCGCTGCCCAGGATCAGGAACAGCGAGACGACGAGCAGCGCCGTGATCGCGAGATCACTCATTGCGCAGGCTCTCGTCGGCCGCCGCGGCGTGGCGGCGGCCGCGGATCTCGAGCACCAGCTCGTCGACGAAGGCGACGAAGAATATGCAGGTGCCGACCGCCATGCCGATCTGCGGGATCCACAGCGGCGTCGCGTCGCTGGCGGTGGACACGTCGTGGAACAGGTGCGACTGCCAGGCCAGGCGCACGCTGTAGAACGCGAACAGCCCGGCCAGGCCGGTCGCGGCGACGAGCGCCCAGATCTCGAAGCCGCGGCGCACGCCGCCCTGCAGCATCGACAGCACCAGCGTGACGCGGATGTGCTCGCCGCGCTTGAGCGTGTGCGCCAGCGCCAGGAAGCCGGCGCCGGCCATCAGGTAGCCGGCATAGGCGTCGGTGCCCGGCACGTGGAAATGCAGCTGCCGGCTGACGATGGACAGCAGCACCATGGCCAGCAGCCCCAGCATGAAAAGGGCCGCCAGCCAGGCGGCCCCGTCGTACAGGGCGTCGAGGAAGCGACGCACGCGCGCGCGGCTCCCGCCGTCAGCGCCGGAAGGCGTCGACCAGCTGCTGGCCCTCGGGGCCGGCCTTCTCGAGCCACTCCTTGAGCATGGTCTCGCCGACCTTCTGCATGTCGGCCTTGAGCTGCGGGCTCGGCGGCAGGATCTGCATGCCGTTGGCCTTGAGCTTGTCCAGGCTCTCGGTGTTGGTCTTCTTGCTGGCCGCGATGCCGCGCACCTCGGCGTCCGCGGCGGCCTTCAGCAGCGCGTCCTGCGTGGGCTTGTCCAGCGCGTCGAAGGCGCGCTTGTTGACGATGACCGCGTTCTTGGGCAGCCAGGCCTGCGTGTCGTACCAGTACTTGATGTGCTCGTAGGTCTTGGTGTCGAAGCCGGTTGAGCCGCTGGACATGTAGCTCTCGACGACGCCGGTGGCCATGGCCTGGCTCAGTTCGGCCGCCTGCACGGTGACCGGCTGCGCGCCGACGAGTTCGGCGATGCGCGCGGTGGCCGGGCTGTAGGCGCGCCACTTGACGCCCTTCAGGTCGGCCGCCGAATTGATCGGCTTCTTGACGTAGATGCCCTGCGGCGGCCAGGGCACGGCGTACAGCACCATCATGCCCTGCTCGGCGAGCTTCTTCTCGACCATCGGCTTCTGCGCACGCCACAGCTTGGCCGCGGCGTCGTAGCTGTCGGCCAGGAAGGGCAGGCCGTCGGCGCCGAAGACCTGCCACTCGTTCTGGAAGTTGACGAGCAGGATCTCGCCGATCTGCGCCTGCCCGCCCTGCACCGCGCGCTTGATCTCCGGCGCCTTGAACAGGCTGGCGTTGGGGTGCACGGTGATCTTCAGCTTGCCGCCGGTCGCCTTGTCGACGTCGTCGGCAAACTGCTGCAGGTTGACGCTGTGGAAATTGGTCGCCGGGTAGGCGGCCGGCAGGTC
This sequence comes from Rubrivivax sp., assembly GCA_019635315.1. Taxonomy (GTDB): domain Bacteria; phylum Pseudomonadota; class Gammaproteobacteria; order Burkholderiales; family Burkholderiaceae_C; genus Rubrivivax. Next base: position 327,973 of record JAHBZT010000005.1, on the reverse strand, counting down.
CCAGCGCGTCTGGGCTTGGGCGGGGACGGCAAGCGCGAGCGCCAGCGCGGCGGCCGGCACGAAGGTGGCAAGGGTCTTGTTCATGTTCGCTCCTGGCAACGGTCACGGGATCGTCAGCCGGGGAGCATAGGTCGTGCCTGCCGCGCCGTCCCATCGGGCTTCCCCGGACAATGGCCCATGGCCGACGCCGTCCCGCACCCCGTGCCCCCTGCTGCCGACGGGCCATTCCTGGGCGTGCTGATGCTGCAGACGCGCTTTCCGCGCCTGCCCGGCGACGTCGGCCACCCGGCGACCTTCACCATGCCGGTGCGCCGGCGCATCGTCGCGGGCGCGACGCCGCAGCGCGTGGTGCGCGAGGCCGACCCGGCGCTGCTGGCACCCTTCGTCGCCGCGGCGCGCGAGCTGGTGGCCGAAGGCGCGGCCGCGATCACCACCAGCTGCGGCTTCCTGGCGCGCTGGCAGCACGAGCTGCAGGCGGTGCTGGCGGTGCCCGTGTGGACCTCCAGCCTGCTCGCGCTGCCGGCGCTGCCGCGGCCGGGTGTGATCACCGTCGACGCGGCGGCGCTGGATGCGGCCGTGCTGCGCGGCGCCGGCGCCGACCCGTCCACACCGGTGCAGGGGCTGGACCCGGCGAGTGCGCTGGTGCGAACGCTGCTGGAGGACCGCGACGAGCTGGACGCCGCGGCCGCCGAGGCCACGGTGCTGGACGCCGCCGCGGCGCTGCTGGCGCGCGCGCCGGACCTGCAGTCGCTGGTGCTGGAGTGCACCAACCTGCCGCCCTACGCCGCCGCGCTGCGCCGCGCCACCGGGCTGCCGGTGCACCACCTGCCGTCGCTGGTGGAAGCCCGCTGGAGCGCACTCGGCCTTCGGCGATGATGCGTGGTGAGACCGCCCCCCGCATGGAGCCCTGAACCGATGACGCGCGAGACGCAAGACCGCTGGCAGTTCTGGATCGACCGCGGCGGCACCTTCACCGACATCGTCGGCCGCCGCCCCGACGGCGGCCTGGTCACGCTGAAGCTGCTGTCGGAGAACCCCGAGCAGTACCGCGACGCGGCGGTCGAGGGCATGCGGCGCCTGCTCGGGCTGGCGCCCGGCGAGGCCATCACGCCGGATCGCGTCGAGGGCGTGAAGATGGGCACCACGGTCGCCACCAACGCGCTGCTGGAACGCAAGGGCGACCGCACGCTGCTGGTCACGACGCGCGGCTTCCGCGACGCACTGCGCATCGCCTACCAGGCGCGGCCGCGGCTGTTCGACCGCCAGGTGGTGCTGCCCGAGCTGCTGTACGAACGCGTGATCGAGGCCGAGGAGCGCTTCGGCGCCGACGGCAGCGTGGTCCAGCCGCTGGACGAGATGCACCTGCGCGAGCGTCTGTGGGCCGCGCACGATGCCGGCCTGCGCAGCTGCGCCATCGTCTTCATGCACGGCTGGCGACACACGGCGCACGAGGCCGCGGCAGCGCGCATCGCGCGCGAGATCGGCTTCACGCAGGTCAGCGTCAGCCACGAGGTCAGCCCGCTGATGAAGCTGGTCTCGCGCGGCGACACCACGGTCGTCGACGCCTACCTGAGCCCCATCCTGCGCCGCTACGTCGAGCAGGTCGCACAGCAGATGCCGGGCGTGCGCCTGTTCTTCATGCAGAGCAGCGGCGGGCTGACCGAGGCGCACCACTTCCAGGGCAAGGACGCCATCCTGTCCGGGCCCGCCGGCGGCATCGTCGGCATGGTGCGCACCGCGCTGGCCGGCGGCCACGACAAGGTCATCGGCTTCGACATGGGCGGCACCAGCACCGACGTCAGCCACTATGCGGGCGAATTCGAGCGCGCCTTCGAGACGCAGGTCGCCGGCGTGCGCATGCGCGCGCCGATGATGAGCATCCACACCGTGGCGGCCGGCGGCGGCAGCGTGCTGCACTTCGACGGCGCGCGGCTGCGCGTGGGCCCGGACAGCGCCGGCGCCAACCCGGGGCCGGCCAGCTACCGGCGCGGCGGCCCGCTGGCGGTGACGGATGCCAACGTGATGCTGGGCAAGATCCAGCCGGCGCATTTCCCGGCCGTCTTCGGCCCGCGCGGCGACGAGGCGCTGGACCGCGAGGTCGTCGTCGCGAAATTCACCGCGCTAGCCGCCGAGGTGCAGGCCGCCACCGGCCGCGAGACGACGCCGGAGTCGCTGGCCGAAGGCTTCCTGCAGATCGCGGTGCAGAACATGGCGAACGCCATCAAGCGCATCTCGGTGGCACGCGGCTACGACGTCACGCGCTATACGCTGCAATGCTTCGGCGGCGCCGGCGGCCAGCATGCCTGCCTGGTGGCCGACGCGCTGGGCATGACGCGGGTCTTCGTGCACCCGCTGGCGGGCGTGCTGTCGGCCTACGGCATGGGACTCGCGGACCAGATCGCGATGCGCGAAGCCTCGCTGGAACGACCGCTGGACGAGGCCGGGCTCGCCGCGGCGCGGCAGCGGCTGGACGAGCTGGGGGCCGCCGCGCGCGACGAACTGGTGGCGCAGGGTGTCGCCGCGGCGGCCGTGCAGACGCGGCCCAAGGTGCATGTGCGCTACCAGGGCACCGACACCGCGCTGGTCGTGCCCTGCGGCGACCTGGAAGCGATCCGGCGCGACTTCGAGGCCGGCTACCGCCAGCGCTTCGCCTTCCTGATGCCTGACCGTGCGCTGGTCATCGAGGCGGTCTCGGTGGAGGCGGTGGCGGCCGGCGAGTCGCACGCCGCCGTGCTGGCGGCGGCCGAACCCGAAGCCCACCACCCGTCGCCGGACCGCCGCGTGCCCATGCATGCCGGCGCCTGGGTCGACGCCGGCCTGTTCGTGCGCGAATCGCTCGCGCCCGGCGCCGTGATCGACGGCCCGGCGATCATTGCCGAGCGCAACGCGACCACCGTCGTCGAGCCCGGCTGGCAGGCGCGGCTGACGGCGGCCGGGCCGATCGAGCTGCAGCGCGTCGTCGCGCGCGCGACGCGCCATGCTGTCGGCACCGAGGCCGACCCGGTGATGCTGGAGGTGTTCAACAACCTGTTCATGAACATCGCCGAGCAGATGGGGCTGCGGCTGCAGAACACCGCCTACAGCGTCAACATCAAGGAACGGCTGGACTTCAGCTGCGCGCTGTTCAGCGCTGCCGGCGAACTGATCGCCAATGCGCCGCACATGCCGGTGCACCTGGGCAGCATGAGCGAGTCGATCAAGACCGTGATCGAGCGCAACCCCGCGATGCAGCCGGGCGATGTCTACGTGCTCAACGACCCCTACCACGGCGGCACGCACCTGCCGGACGTGACGGTGGTGACGCCGGTCTATCTCGACGCCGCGGACGCGAGGCCGAGCTTCTATGTCGCCAGCCGGGGCCACCATGCCGACATCGGCGGCAGCACGCCGGGCTCGATGCCGCCGTTCAGCCGCACGATCGCCGAGGAAGGCGTGCTGTTCGACAACTTCCTGCTCGTGCGCGATGGCCGGCTGCGCGAGGCCGAACTGCGTGCGCAGCTCGCGAGCGGTGAGTTTCCGGCGCGCAACCCCGACCAGACCATCGCCGACCTGCGCGCGCAGATCGCGGCCAACGAGAAGGGCGTGCAGGAACTGCGCGCGATGGTCGCGCAGTTCGGCCGCGAGACGGTCGCCGCCTACATGCAGCATGTGCAGGACAACGCCGAGGAGTCGGTGCGCCGCGTGATCACCGCGCTGAAGGATGGCGACTTCGCGCTGGACCTGGACAACGGCGCGCGCATCGCCGTCAAGCTGCGCGTGCACCACGACCGCCGCGAGGCGACGATCGACTTCAGCGGCACCAGCATGCAGCTGCCGAACAACTTCAACGCGCCGAAGGCGGTCACGATGGCCGCCGTGCTCTATGTCTTCCGCACGCTGGTCGACGACGACATCCCGCTCAACGCTGGCTGCCTGAAGCCGCTGCAGGTGGTCGTGCCCGAGGGCTGCATGCTCAACCCGAAGCCGCCCGCCGCGGTGGTGGCCGGCAACGTCGAGACCTCGCAGTGCGTGACCAACGCGCTGTACGGCGCGCTCGGCGTGATGGCCTCGGGGCCGTGCACGATGAACAACTTCACCTTCGGCAACGCCACCCACCAGTACTACGAGACGATCAGCGGCGGCTCCGGCGCCGGCCTGTTCAGGGACGAGTCGGGCCGCATCACCGGCGGCTTCGACGGCACCGCGGTCGTGCAGACGCACATGACCAATTCGCGACTGACCGACCCCGAGGTGCTGGAATGGCGCTTCCCGGTGCGCCTGGACGGCTACGCGATCCGGAAGGGCTCCGGCGGCGCCGGGCGCTGGCGCGGCGGCGACGGCGGCGTGCGCCGCGTGCGCTTCCTGGAGCCGATGACGGCCTCCATCCTGTCCAACGGCCGCGTCGTGCCCGCCTTTGGCCTGGACGGTGGCACGCCGGGGGCCTTGGGCATCAACCGCGTCGAGCGCGCCGACGGCTCGGTCGAGGTGCTGGGCCATATCGGCCAGGTCGAGATGACGCCGGGCGATGTCTTCGTGATCGAGACGCCGGGCGGCGGCGGCTGCGGCACGCCGGGCGTCTGAAGCCCGGCCCCGGGCCGCGGGTACGATTCCGCGCATGGCGATGGTCCTGATCACCGGCTTCGACCCCTTCGGCGGCGAGACCGTCAACCCCTCGTGGCAGGTCGCCGAGGCGCTGCACGGCGAGCGCATCGCCGGCGCCAGCGTGCGTGCGCTGCGCCTGCCCTGCGTCTTTGGCGACGCGATCGCGGTGCTGGGCCATGCGCTGAAGCACGAACCGCCGGCGCTGGTCTTCGCGCTCGGCCAGGCCGGCGGGCGCTGCGACCTCTCGGTCGAGCGCGTGGCGATCAACGTCGACGACGCGCGCATCGCCGACAACGCCGGCGCGCAGCCGGTGGACCGCCCGGTGGTCGCCGGCGGCCCGGCGGCCTACTTCTCGACGCTGCCGATCAAGGCCGTCGTCGCCGCGCTGCGCGCGCAGGGGCTGCCGGCCTCGGTGTCGCAGAGCGCGGGCACCTTCGTCTGCAACCATCTTTTCTACGGCCTGATGCACCTGCTGGCGACGTCGCCGGCGCTCGCCGCCACGCGCGGCGGCTTCGTGCACCTGCCGCTGCTGCCGGAACAGGCAGCGCGCCAGCCGGGCCTGCCCAGCCTGCCGCTGGGCACCCAGGTGCACGCCCTGCGCATCGCCGTCGCGACGGCGCTGGCCCACGAACGCGACCTGGTCCAGGCCGAAGGGAGCATCGCCTGAAGGCCCGGCGCCTGCGCCGGCGCCGGAGGGCGGCGTGAGCACGGTCGCGGTCAGCCCGCGCGCGTTCGCCGCGCTGCTGCTGCTGGCGGTGATGTTCTCCGGCAACCACATCGCGGCCCGCGTCGCGATGGACCATGGCGTCGACGTCATCACCGCGGTGGCCGCGCGCAGCCTGTCCACCGCGGCGGTGGTCGGCGTGCTGGTCGCGCTGCGCTGGCGCGCCGGCTGGCGGCAGCCGGTGCTGACGGCGCGCCAGTGGCGCACGATGGCGGCGCTGGGCCTGCTGCTCGCGGTGCAGAGCGCGTGCCTGTATGCCGCGGTGGCGCGGCTGCCGGTGGGGCTGGCGCTGCTGGTCTTCAACACCTTTCCGCTGTGGGCCGCCTTCGGCGCCTGGGTGCTGTACCGCAGCCGGCCCGAGCGCGCGGTGCTGATCGCGATGCCGGTCATCCTGGCCGGCCTGGCGCTGGCGCTGGACATCGGCGGCCTGTCCTCGGGACTGGACCTGCGCACGCGCTGGGCGGCGCTGGGTGCCGGCGTCGGCTTCGCGCTCGCTGCCGCCGCCACCTTCGGCCTCGTGCTGGCGCTGACGCAGCACGAGGTCGCGGCGCTGGACGGGCCCTGGCGCAGCTTCGTCAGCATGGCCATCGTCGGGGCGCTGGCGCTGGCCGTCGCGCTGGCCGGCGGCGGCCTGCACTGGCCCAGCGCGCCGGCCGGGTGGTGGGGGCTGGCCTTGCTGAGCCTGCTCTACGGCAGCGCCTTCACGATGCTGTTCACGCTGCTGCCGCGGCTGGGCGCGGTCGGCAACTCGCCGATCCTGAATGCGGAACCGGTGGCCGCGCTGCTGCTGGGCTGGGCGCTGCTGGGGCAGGCCGTCGCGCCGGTGCAGTGGGCCGGCGCGCTGCTGGTCGTCGGCACCGTCGTGGCGCTGGGGCTGCGCCGACGTTGAGTCAGCGCCGCCGCGTCATCGCCGGCACCGCGACCGGCTGCAGCAGGTCGTCGCCGGTCAGCTCCTTGGCGTCGGCGAAGACGGCGCGCCAGCGGTCGCGCAGCCCGTTGCCCTCGAGCGCGATCTGGCTCTCGAAGGCGAAATGCTGGCCGGTGATCGTGTAGCCGCTGCCGCGGCAGGTGCCGCGGCCTTCCGCCAGCATGCACTGCGCCGACCAGGCCGAGGCCTCGTCCTTGCCCTGCAGCATCAGGTGCTTGGGAAACTGCTTGATCAGCGTCACCGCGCCGGGCTTGGCCCAGACGCCGTCGAAGCCCGCCGGCGCGGCGCCGGACTGGGCGGCGGCCTGGCCGGCGGCCATGGCGGCCAGGGCCGCCAGCGCGGCGCGGAGGATGCGTGTCGTGCTCATGCTCACTCCTGCTTCGGCGTGGGATCACCGCGTGATCGGCGCGGGCCGCACGAACTGTAACGCCGTGCCGGCCCGCCGCGTGGCATAGCGCGCGGACCGGGCTCGCCGGCGGCCACGCGGTCAGCGTCCCTGGAAGCGCGGTGCCCGCCGCTCGGCCTGCGCCGCGAGGCCCTCGCGCAGGTCGGCGCTGGCGGCGCAGCGCGCCTCCCGCCCGCGCAGGCGGGCGAGGTCGAAGTCGCCGCGCGCGATCTCGTCCAGCGACAGCTTCATGCCGGCCACGGCCAGCGGCGCGCCGGCCAGCAGCGCGTCCACCCAGCGCGCGACCTGGGCGTCCAGCTGCTGCGGCGCGACCAGCGCGTCCAGGTAGCCGATGCGCAGCAGCTCCGCCGCGTCCAGTTCCTCGGCCAGCAGGAACAGCCGCTTGGCCGCCGCCGGCCCGAGGCGCGAGACGAAGCGGCGCAGGCCGCTGGGGTAGTAGTGCAGCCCCAGCCGCGCCGCCGGCATGCGCAGCGTGATGCCGTGCACGCCGACGCGCAGGTCGCAGGCCAGCGCCAGGTCGGTCGCGCCGCCGAAGACGCCGCCCTGCAGCCGCGCGATGGTCGGCAGCGGCAGCGCGTGCAGCGCGTCGACCATGCGCTCGAAGGCCTGCGGGTCGGCGCCGGCCGTCCCGCCGTCGCGAACCTCGCCGAGCTCGCCCAGGTGGAAGCCGGCGCAGAAGTGGCGGCCCTCGGCGGCCATCACCAGCACGCGCGCCTGGTCATCCGCGGCCAGCGCGGCCAGGTGGTCGTGCAGCGCCGCCAGGTCCTCGCGGTGCAGCCGGTTGGCGTGGCGCGGGCGGGACAGCAGGATCGTCGCGACGCCGCGCGCGTCGCGCGTCAGCCTGGGCGGGCCGCCTTCGTCGCCCGCGGGCCGCGGCGGGCCGCCTGCGTCGCCGGCGCGGCCGGTCACGGCGCGGGCAGCCAGCGCACGGCCAGCACGCCTTCGATGGCCTGCAGCGACTGCAGCACGCCCGGCTCGACCGGGCTGTCGACGTCGACCAGCGTATAGGCCATCTCGCCGCGCGACTTGTTGACCATGTTGTGGATGTTGAGGCCGGCGCGCGCCATCGTGGTGCTGATCTGGCCCAGCATGTTGGGCACGTTGGCATTCGCGATGCCCACGCGCCAGGGCGACTCGCGCGCCATCTGCACCGCGGGAAAGTTGACCGCGTTGACCACCTGGCCATGCTCCAGGTAGTCGCGCAGCTGCTGCACCACCATCACGGCGCAGTTCTCCTCGGCCTCGGCGGTGCTGGCGCCCAGGTGCGGCAGCGCCAGCACCTGCGGCCGGCCCAGCAGCCCGGGCGCCGGGAAGTCGCAGACATAGCCGCCCAGGCGGCCGGCGTCCAGCGCCTGCAGCACGGCGCCGTTCTCGACCACGCCGTCGCGGCTGAAATTCAGCAGCACGGCGCCGGGCCGCAGCAGGCCGATATTGGCGCCGCCGACCAGCCCCTCGGTGGCCGGCAGCAGCGGCACGTGCAGGGTCACGAAGTGCGAGCCCTTCAGCACCTCGGCCACGCTGGCGGCGCGGCGCACCTGCGAGGGCAGGCTCCAGGCGGCGTCGACCGTGATCTCGGGGTCGAAGCCCAGCACGTCCATGCCCAGGCGGATCGCCGCGTCGGCGACCAGGCAGCCGACGCGCCCGAGGCCGATGACGCCCAGCGTGCGGCCCTGCAGCTCCACACCGGCGAAGGCCTTCTTGCCTTCCTCGACGGCGCGGTCCAGGTCCGGGTCCGCGGCGTCCAGGCCCTGCACGAAGGCCATCGCCTGCGGCAGCCGGCGCGCCGCCATCAGCAGCCCGGCCAGCACCAGCTCCTTCACCGCATTGGCATTCGCGCCTGGCGCGTTGAAGACCGGCACGCCGCGCGCGCTCAGGCGCGCCACCGGGATGTTGTCGACGCCGACACCGGCACGCGCCACCGCCTGCACGCTGGCCGGGATCTCGCGGCCGTGCAGGTCGGCGCTGCGCAGCACGATCGCCACCGGGTCGGCGATGTCCGGGGCGACGCGGTAGCGCTCGGGCGGCAGCCGCGCCAGCCCGGCCGGCGCGATCTGGTTGAGCACCAGCACGCCGGCGTGGCCGGCGTGAGCGGGCATCGGCTCAGCCATGGCGCGCCTCGAAGGCCTTCATGTAGTCCACCAGCGCCTGCACGCCCGCGAGCGGCATCGCGTTGTAGATCGACGCGCGCATGCCGCCGACCGAACGGTGGCCCTTGAGCTGCACCAGCCCGCGCTCCTCCGCGCCCTTCAGGAAGGCGGCGTCGAGCTTCTCGTCGGCCAGCTTGAAGGGCACGTTCATGCGCGAGCGGCTGCCCGGCTGCACCGGGCAGCGGTAGAAACCGCTGGCGTCCAGGTGGCCGTAGAGCAGGTCGGCCTTGGCCTGGTTGTGCGCCGCCATCGCGGCCAGGCCGCCCTGCTGCTCGATCCAGCGGAAGACCAGCCCGGCGACGTAGATCGCCCAGGTCGGCGGCGTGTTGTACATGCTGTCGTTGTCGGCCACCGTCTTGTAGTCGAAGGCCGAGGGCGTCTCGGGCAGCGCATGGCCGAGCAGGTCCTCGCGCACGATGACGATGGTCAGCCCGGCGGGGCCGATATTCTTCTGCGCGCCGCCGTAGATCAGCCCGTACCGGCTCACGTCCAGCGGTCGGCTGAGCAGGTTGCTGGACATGTCGGCGACCAGCGGCACGTCGCCGGTGTCGGGGTCGAAGTGGTATTCGACGCCGCCGATCGTCTCGTTGCTGCAGATGTGCACGTAGGCCGCGCCGGGGTCCAGCTGCCAGGTCTCGCGCGGCGGCACCGCGGTATAGCCGCCTGCCGAGCCGCTGGCGGCGACGTTGACCTGCCCGTATTTCTTCGCCTCCTTGATGGACTTCCTGGACCACTCGCCGGTGTCGATGTAGTCGGCCTTGCGCGCATTCGCGCGGCCGATCAGGTTCATCGGCACGATGGCGTTCTCGGCGATCGCGCCGCCCTGCAGGAACAGCGTGCGGTAGTTCGACGGCAGGCCGAGCAGCTGGCGCAGCAGCGCCTGCGCCTCGGCATGGATGGCCATGAATTCCGGGCCGCGGTGGCTCATCTCCATCACCGACATGCCCGAGCCGTGCCAGTCGAGCATCTCGTCGGCGCACTGGCGCAGCACCGGCTCCGGCAGCGCGGCAGGTCCGGCGCTGAAGTTGTAGACACGCGACATCGGGGCTTCTCCGGCAGGGCGACGGCGTCGATTATCCGGGTGCGGCCGCTGCCCTCGGCGCAGGCCGACCGGTGCCACGCGCCGCGGCTTTCGTCCTTGATCCAGGCAAAGTCCATGACGGCCGTCGTGGGAGTAAGGTGCGGTCCTGGAACGCCCCTGAGACACCGACGCCCGCGCGGCCCCGGCGGCCGCCGCCACGCCCACGATGAGCACCACGACCACCCGCAAGAAACCCCGCGCGCTGCCCGCGCAGCCGATCAGCGCCGACGTGCTGCTGGAGAAGTACGCCAAGGACGGCGAGCAGAGCATCGCCGACGTGCACCGCCGCGTCGCGCGCGCGCTGGCCTCGGTCGAGCAGGCCGACGAGCGTGCGGCCTGGGAGCAGCGCTTCGCGCAGGCGCTGGACGGTGGCTTCATCCCCGCCGGCCGCATCCAGTCCGCCGCCGGCACCGAGCTGACGGCGACGCTGATCAACTGCTTCGTGCAGCCGGTCGGCGACAGCATCACGCAGGACGACGAAGGCCACCCCGGCATCTATACCGCGCTGGCCGAGGCCGCCGAGACCATGCGCCGCGGCGGCGGCGTCGGCTACGACTTCAGCCGCATCCGCCCGCGCGGCGCCTGGGTCGGCAGCACGCGCAGCAGCGCCTCCGGCCCGGTCAGCTACATGCATGTCTTCGACCGCAGCTGCGAGACGGTGGAGAGCGCCGGCTCGCGCCGCGGCGCGCAGATGGGCGTGCTGCGCTGCGACCACCCGGACGTCGAGGAATTCATCCATGCCAAGGACCAGGGGGCGCTGAAGAATTTCAATCTCTCGGTCGGCGTCACCGACGCCTTCATGCAGGCGGTGCAGGACGACGGCGAGGTCGAGCTGGTGCACCGTGCCGAACCCGGCCCGGCGCAGAAGGCGGCCGGCGCCCACCAGCGCGGCGACGGCTCGTGGGTCTACCGCCGCGTGCGCGCGCGTGCGTTGTGGGACCAGGTCATGCGCAGCACCTACGACCATGCCGAGCCCGGCGTGCTGTTCCTGGATGCCATCAACCGCGACAACAACCTCGCCTACTGCGAGACCATCGCCACCTCCAACCCCTGCGGCGAGCAGCCGCTGCCGCCCTACGGCTGCTGCTGCCTGGGCTCGATCGACCTGACGCGCTTCGTGCGCGAGCCTTTCGAGCCCGGCGCCCGCTTCGACGAGGCCGGCTTCGCGGCGCTGGTGCGCACGGCGGTGCGCATGCTGGACAACGTGCTCGACCTGACGCCCTGGCCGCTGCCGCAGCAGCAGCAGGAGGCGCGGCGCAAGCGGCGTGTCGGCCTGGGCTTCACCGGCCTGGGCGACGCGCTGATCCTGCTCGGCCTGCGCTACGACAGCGCGCCGGCGCGCGCGATGGCCGCGCGCATCGCCGAGCTGATGCGCGACGCCGCCTACGACGCGTCGGCCGACCTCGCGGCCGAGCGCGGCGCCTTCCCGCTGTTCAACGCCGACCTGCTGTTCGCCGGCGGGCGCTTCGCGTCGCGCCTGCCGGCGCCGCTGCGCGAGAAGATCCGCCGCCAGGGCCTGCGCAATTCGCACCTGGTGTCGATCGCACCCACCGGCACCATCAGCCTGGCCTTCGCCGACAACGCCAGCAACGGCATCGAGCCGCCGTTCTCGTGGACCTATACGCGCAAGAAGCGCCAGGCCGACGGCAGCACGCGCGAATACCAGGTCGAGGACCATGCCTGGCGGCTGTGGCGGCACCTGAAGGGCGCGGACGCGCCGCTGCCGCCGGCCTTCGTGACCGCGCTCGAGATGAGCGCGCAGGACCATGCCGCGATGGTCGCCGCGGTCGCGCCCTTCATCGACAGCGCGATCAGCAAGACCGTCAACGTGCCCGAGGACTACCCCTACGAGCAGTTCCAGGACCTCTACCTGCAGGCCTGGGCGGGTGGCGCCAAGGGGCTGGCGACCTACCGGCCCAACAGCGTGCTCGGATCGGTCCTCAGCGTGACGCCACAGCCGGCGACGCCGATGCGCATCGACGGCGGCGGTGCGGACGGCGCCAATCGCCGCCTGGCGCTGGAGCGGCTGCCGGCGCCGGTGCTGGCCAGCCTGCGCTGGCCGGGGCGGCCCGAGCTGCCGGCCGGCAACCCGGCCTGGACCTTCATGATCCACCACGCCTTCGGCGACTTCGCGCTCTTCGTCGGCGAGACCGATGACGATGCCGGCGCGGCCCAGCCCGCCGGCGAGCACGCCGGCGGTCGCTCGCCAGGCACGCGCCCGTCCGCAGGGACGGGCTCGGTCCGGGCTCGCCCCTTCGAGGTCTGGGTCAACGGCGCCGAGCAGCCGCGCGGCCTGGGCGCGCTGGCCAAGACGCTGTCGATGGACCTGCGCACCAACGACGCGGCCTGGGTGCGGCTCAAGCTCGACGCGCTGGCCACCGTGGCCGAGGAGCGCGCCTTCGAGATGCCGTTCCCGCCCGACGGCACGCCGCGCCCCTTCCCCGGCGTCGTCGCCGCGGTGGCGGCGGTGATCCGCTGGCGCTGCGAGCAGCTCGGCGCGCTGGCCCCCGGCGGGCCGACGCCGGTGATCGACGCGCTGTTCAGCCGCGACGAGCCCAAGACCGGCCCCTCGGGCACGCTGGCCTGGGCGGTGGACATCGACAACCCGGCCAGCGGCGAAGCCTTCACGCTGACGCTGAAGGAAGTCACGCTGCCTTCGCCCGACGGCGGCACGGTGACGCGCCCGTGCGCGATCGGCTTCGCAGGCAACTACCCGAAGGCACTGGACGGGCTGGCGCGCGTGCTGTCGCTGGACATGCGCGTCATCGACCCGGCCTGGGTCGGCATGAAGCTGCGCAAGCTGCTCAACTATGCCGAACCGCTGGGCCAGTTCATGGCCTTCGTGCCCGGGCTGCCCGAGGGCCAGCGCCGGCAGCAGCTGTGGCCGTCGACGGTGGCCTACGTGGCGCGGCTGGTCATCCACCGCTACGCGATGCTGGGCGTGCTCGACGAGGACGGCTTCCCGCTCGCGCGCATGGGCGTGCTCGACGCGCCGGCCGACGGTGCCGCGGCGCGCCCGCTGCCCGGCCGGCCCTGCCCGGAGTGCGGCAACGCGACGCTGATCCACAAGGACGGCTGCGACTTCTGCACCGCCTGTGGCTACGTCGGCCAGTGCGGGTAGGGCCTTGCGCCGCACGCGCCTGTGGCGCGCGCGGCACAGCCGCTGGCAGGGGTTGCGTTCGCGCAATGCGGCACCCGGCGCGGGGTCTAGTCTGCTCGGGTTAGGGTACGCGTTTGCCCTGAACCGGAGACCCCGCATGAAGAACACCAGGACCCTGCCGCTGCTCACGCTCGCCGTCGCCGCCCTCGCGGCCGGCACCGCCCACGCGCAGGCCACGCTGAAGCCCGACGGCCGCTTCCGCGCCGCGCTGGGGCTGGGTGCCAGCACCTCGTCGGGCAATACCGACGCGACGAATGCCTCGCTGACCTTCGACGGCGTGCGCGCGACGGCGAACTACAAGACCTCGGTCTATGCCAATGCGCAGTACGCGCGCGCCGGCGGCGTGACCACCGGCGAGCAGTTCCGCCTCGGCGGCCGCCACGACCAGGACCTGACGCCCAGCTTCTTCGCCTTCGGCGGCCTGGACCTGGAGCGCAACAAGTTTGCCAACCTGAAGCTGCGCAGCCAGGGCAGCGGCGGCCTCGGCTGGCACGTGCTGAAGTCCGATGCGCTGACCTTCGACATCTTCGGCGGCGTGACCTACACCAGCGACCGCTACATCAGCCCGATGCTGATCGACGGCCGCACGCGCGGCAGCTACGACTATGCCGGGCTGCTGATCGGCGAGGAGTCCACGCACAAGTTCAGCGAGACGACCAGCTTCAAGCAGCGGCTGACCGTGCTGCCGAACCTGAAGAATACCGGCGAGTACCGCGCCAACTGGGACGCCGGGCTGGCGGTGGCGATGACGAGCACGATGAACCTGACCGTCGGCGCGACCATGGCCTACAACAGCGAGCCGGGCCCGGGACGCAAGAGCACCGACACGCTGCTGACGGTGGGCGTGGCGGTGAAGTTCGAGTAGCGCCGGCGGCCCGCCCGGCCGCGCCCGGCTGCGCTACGCTGGGCGCCGGTGCCGGCAACGCCCGCAGCGCCGGCAGCACGATTCGGGGGAGGCAGGGCCGATGCTGTTCGAATCCGACCGTCACGAGGCGCTGGCAGGGGGCGTCTGGGACGCGCCCCGCGTGCAGGCCGCGCTGCGCGGGATCGTGGCGGACATCGAGGGCGCGCGCGGGCCCGACGGCGCCTGGCCGGTGCATGCGCTGGACGAGGACGGCGACTCGCCGCGCGGCGGCTTCAAGAGCCTGTACCTGGGCCGTGCCGGCCTGCTGTGGGCGCTGTGGATGCTGCAGCGCGCCGGCGCGGTGACGCTGCGCAGCGAACCCGCCACCGAGATCGCCGCGGTCCACGCCGCCTACCTGGCGGACCCCGACACCAGCGAAGTCGTGCCGTCGTACTTTCTCGGCGAGGTCGGGATCCTGCTGGCCTGGTGGCGCATGACCGGCTCGGCCGAGTCGGCCGACCGGCTGCACGAGGCCGTGCGCGCCAACATTCCGAACCCGACCAACGAGTCGCTGTGGGCGGCACCGGGCACCATGGTCGCGGCCTGGCACCTGTGGCAGGCCACCAGCGAGCCGCGCTGGCGCGCGCTGTTCCTGGCCAATGTCGAGCAGCTATGGCGGACCTGGGTTCACGACGAGGCCGCGCATTGCCACCTGTGGACCCAGGACCTGTACGGGACCATCGTGCAGTACCTGGGGGCCGGTCATGGCTTTGCCGGCAACGTCTACCCGCTGCTGAAGGGCGCGTCGCTGCTCGACGCCGGGCGCCGCGAAGCCCTGTACGAGCGCTGCGCCGAGACCCTGCAGGCGCTGGCGCTGCGTGAAGGCGATGCCGTCAACTGGCCGCCAGGCACCTACACGCCGCGGCCGGGCCGCCCGCGCCTGCTGATGCAGTGGTGCCACGGCGCGCCCGGGGTGATCGCCGCGACGGCGGACCTGCCGCCCGGCCGGCTGCCGGCCTTCGACGCCCTGCTGCTGGCCGCCGGCCGGGCCGTATGGCAGGCCGGTCCGCTGGTCAAGGGCTACGGCCTGTGCCACGGCACCGCGGGCAATGGCTATGCCTTCCTGGCGCTGCACCGGCGCACCGGTGATGCGCAGTGGCTGGACCATGCCCGTTCCTTCGCGATGCATGCGCTGGTGCAGCGCGAGCGCCTGGTCCAGGCCACCGGGCGCGGGCGCTACACGCTGTGGACCGGCGATGCGGGCCTGGCCGTCTACCTGTGGCATTGCCTGCAGGGGCAGGGCGCCCTGCCGGGCCTGGACCTGCTGCAGTGAGCGGCGCGGGCCCGCGCAGCGCCGCGCCCACGCCGGGCCGCCCGCACCCGCTGGGCGCGACGCCGTCTCGCGACGGCGTCAATTTCAGCGTCTATGCACGCGGCGCCGAGCGGCTGGACCTGCTGCTGTACGACGGCGTCGACGACGCGGCGCCGGCGCGCGAACTTCGGCTCGACGCGCGCGTGCACCGCAGCGGCCACTACTGGCATGTCTACGTGCCCGGACTAGCGCCCGGGCAGCTCTACGCCTGGCGTGCCCATGGTCCGCATGCACCGGAACGCGGCTTTCGCTTCGACCCCGACAAGGTGCTGCTGGACCCCTACGGCGTGGCCGTCGCGATGCCAGCCGGCTACCGCCGTGCCGCGGCCGCCGGCCTCGGCCGCAACGATGCGCAGGCCGCCAAGAGCGTGGTCGCCGACCTGCGCCGCTACGACTGGAACGGCGACCTGCCGCTGCGCCGGCCGTTCGCGCAGACCGTCATCTACGAGATGCATGTCGGCGGCTTCACGCGGCACCCGAATTCCGGCATCGCGCCCGGGCGCCGCGGCACCTATGCCGGCGTGGTCGAGAAGATCCCCTACCTGCGCGAGCTGGGCATCACCGCGGTCGGCCTGCTGCCGGTCTTCCAGTTCGACGCCCAGGACGCGCCGCCGGGGCTGAGCAACTACTGGGGCTACTCGCCGATGTCGTTCTTCGCGCCCCACGCCGGCTACTCGTGCACGCCGGGGCAGCCGCTGGCGGTGCTGGACGAATTCCGCGACATGGTCAAGGCGCTGCACCGTGCCGGCATCGAGGTGCTGCTGGACGTGGTCTACAACCACACCACCGAGGGCGATGCCGACGGACCGACGCTGAGCTGGCGCGGCCTGGCCGACGGCACCTACTACATGCGCGACGCCGCCGGCCGGCCGCTCAACTACAGCGGCACCGGCAACACGCTCAACGCCAACCAGGCCGTGGTGCGGCGCATGATCCTGGACAGCCTGCGCCACTGGGTGCGCGTGATGCATGTCGACGGCTTCCGCTTCGACCTCGCGTCCATCCTCGCGCGCGACCACGATGGCCGGCCGCTGGCCAATGCACCGGTGCTGTGGGACATCGAATCCGACCCCGTGCTCGCCGGCACCAAGCTGATCGCCGAGGCCTGGGACGCCGCCGGGCTGTACCAGGTCGGCCGCTTCGGCGGCGAGAGCTGGAAGGAGTGGAACGGCCAGTTCCGCGACGACGTGCGCGCCTTCGTGCGCGGCGACGAGGGCATGGTCGAGCGCCTGGCCAACCGCGTCATGGGCAGCCCCGACCTCTACGGCGCGACGCCGCGCGAGCCGGCGCAGAGCATCAACTTCGTGACCTGCCACGACGGCTTCACGCTCGAGGACCTCGTGTCCTACGAGCGCAAGCACAACGAGGCCAACCGCGAGGGCAACCGCGACGGCAGCGACCACAACCTGAGCTGGAACTGCGGCGTCGAGGGACCGAGCGACGACCCCGCGGTCGAGGCGCTGCGCCTGCGCCAGATCAAGAACCTGCTGGCCATCAACCTGCTGTCGCTGGGCACGCCGATGCTGCTGATGGGCGACGAGGTGCGGCGCACCCAGCACGGCAACAACAACGCCTATTGCCAGGACAACGAGACGAGCTGGTTCGACTGGTCGGCGGTCGAGTGCCACGCCGGGCTGCGCCGCTTCGTGCGCGGGCTGATCGCGATCCGCGCGCTGCGCGAGTCGGTGCGCGACGCCCACCACCTGACGCTGGCCGAGGTGATGCAGCATGCCCGCGTGCAGCTGCACGGCGTGCGCCTGGGCCGGCCCGACCGCGAGCACCGCTCGCACAGCCTGGCGGTCACCGCGAGCAGCCTGTCCGGCGACGTGCTGATGCATTTCGCGATCAACGCCTTCTGGGAGCCGCTGGACTTCGAGCTGCCGGCGCTGCCCGAGGACGCCGCGGCGGCCGGCGCAGCCTGGCGCCGCGTCATCGACAGCGCACGCGCGGCGCCCGACGACCTGGTGATGCCTCCCGGCGGCGAGGTCGTCGCCGGCGCCACGCACCGCGTCGGCGCGCGCTCGGTGGTCGTGCTGTTCGCGCATCTCGCTGCGCCGGGGCCGGCGCCGCGCTGACCCCGCGCCGGTGCCGCGCCGCACCCGGCCGGCGCGCGATCCGGGCGGCCGGCCGCCGGCGCCCGGCTCGGCACAGACCCCAGGTCCGCGCGCGCCGCCGGCTGACACACTCGGGCCGGTGCGCGGCGGTTGTCGGCCGCGCCCAGCCGGAGCCCGCCCATGGTCCAGTCCTCGCGCCCTTCCGTGACGAGCCGCCCCCGCCGCAAGGCGGTCGCCGCGCCGGCGGCGGCCGACCCGCCACTGGTCTCGCTGGCGCGCCAGGTGCGCGGCTGGGCCGATACGCTGCTCGGCGTGGCCGGCGGCGCCACCGACCTGGGCCTGTCGCTGGCGCAGTCGCGGCTGAAGAGCCCGGCCACGCGTACCGCGGTGGCACGCGCCGGGCGCCAGCTGCGCCACTGGCGCGAGGCCGCCGGGCTGACGCTGGCCGAGGTCAGCGACGCCGTCGGCCTCGGCGACAGCCGGCTCATCGAGCAGGCCGAGGGCGGCCTGGTGTCGCTGCCCTTCGACGTCGTGCTGCGGCTGGCCGGCGTGCTGGGCCGGCGCGACCCGCTGCCGATCGCGATGGCGCTGACGCGCCAGTACAACCCGCAGCTGTGGAAGGCGCTGGAGGACCTGGGCGTGGGCAAGCTCGTCGTGCAGGGCACGCGCGAGCGCGAGCTGGCCAACGTCTACCGCGGCAACGACGCCGCGCGCAGGCTGGACGACGCGCAGTTCGCGCAGGTGCTGGCCTTCACCCGCCAGGCCTTCGAGATGGCGGTGGCGCTGCATGCCGCGCCGCCGCGCGCGGCCGGCGCCGGCCGCGGCGCGCGCGGCGGCGACAATGCGGCCCCGGAGGCCCAAGGATGATGAACCTGGATCTGATCCCCGAGAGCGCCCGCGCGGCCGGCCTGGGCGCGCTGATGAAGGGCGCCGGCATGGTCACCCGCTTCCTGCCGATCCCGCAGCCCACGCTGCTGGTCGGCCCCGGCGCCAGCGCACGGCTGGGGCAGGCGGTGGCCGGCTTCGGCCACGACAAGGTGCTGATCGTCACCGACCCGATGATCGTGAAGCTGGGCCTGCTGCAGCCGCTGACCGCGGCGCTGCAGGCCGGCGGCACGCCCTATGCGGTGTTCGACGAGATCACGCCCGACGCGCCGATCCCGCTGATCGAGCGCGGCATCGCGGCCTTCCGCGAGCACGAGTGCGACGCGCTGGTCGCGGTGGGCGGCGGCTCTTCCATGGACGCGGCCAAGGCGATCGCCATCGCGAGCGCCAACCCGGGCAAGTCGCTGCGCCGGCTGGCCGGCTATTTCAAGGGCCTGCAGTCGCCGCCGCCGGTCTATGCCGTGCCCACCACGGCCGGCACCGGCTCCGAGGTCACGGTGGCGGCGGTGATCGCCGACCCCGAGCGCCAGAGCAAGCTGGTCATCGTCGACACCCGGCTGGTGCCCAAGGTCGCGGCGCTGGACCCCAGCCTGATGACGGGCCTGCCGCCGGCCATCACCGCGGCCACCGGCATGGACGCGCTGACGCACGCGGTCGAGGCCTTCCTCGGCCAGTGGGCCACGCCGGCCACCGACAGCCTGGCGCTCACCGCCGTCGGGCTGATCTTCGAGAACCTGCGCACCGCCTACCGCGACGGCGCCGACCTGCAGGCACGCGAGAAGATGGCG
Organism: Rubrivivax sp.; assembly: GCA_019635315.1. GTDB lineage: Bacteria > Pseudomonadota > Gammaproteobacteria > Burkholderiales > Burkholderiaceae_C > Rubrivivax. The sequence goes on along the minus strand of JAHBZT010000005.1, from coordinate 309,003 downwards.
CTCGCCTCCACCTATGCCGGCATGGCCTTCACGCGCGCCAACGTTGGCTACGTGCATGCCATCGCGCACCAGTTCGGTGGCCGCTACCACACGCCGCACGGGCTGGCCAACGCCATCGTGCTGCCGCAGGTGCTGCGCTTCTCGGCGCCTGCGGTGACCGAGCGGCTGGCCCAGCTGGCGGTGCGCGCGCGGCTGGGCGAGGAGGGCATGAACGAGGAGGTGCTGGCCGAGCGCTTCCTCGATGCCATCGATGCGCTCAACCGCGACCTCGGCATCCCGACCACGCTGGCCGCGCTGCGCGAGGCCGACATCCCGGCGCTGGCCGCCGCCGCGCTGCACGAGGCGCACACCGGCTACCCGGTGCCGCGCTACATGACGCGCGCCGAGTGCGAGGCGCTGATCCGCCGCCTGCTGCCGCCGCAGGCCGCGGGCGACCCGCCGGCCAAGAAGGCCGCGGCCAGGAAGGGGTCGGCGAAGAACACCCCGGCGAAGACGGCCCCGGCGAAGACGGCCGCGGCGAAGAGCGCGGCCGCGAAGCAGGCGCCAGCTGCGAAGCCGGCTGCAACGAAGCCTGGTGCAACGAAGCCGGCTGCAAAGAAGCCGGCTGCAAAGAAGCCCGCCGCAGCGAAGCCGGCTGCAAGCAAGTCGCCCGCGGGCAAGCCGGCCGCACGCAAGGCCGCGGCGAAGACATCCCCTGGCACCGCAGGCTGAACCACGACACCCGGAGACAAGACGTTGAAGAAGGTCACCACCGTTTCGCTCGGCTCGTCGAAGCAGGACTTCAGCTTCGAGACCGATTTCCTCGGCCACCGCTTCCAGGTGCGCCGCCTGGGTGCCGACGACGACATCGGCCGCGCCTGGGAGCTGATGCGGCGCCAGCAGGCCGAGGCCGACGCGATCGGCCTCGGCGAGGTCGGCGACCACTACCACGTCGGCCAGGACACGCGCATCAACAAGGAGACGCAGCGCCTGCTGAAGGTCGTCACGCGCGTGCCGGCGACCACCGGCGCCCGGCTGCGCCGGCTGCTGCAGGTGCGTGCGGTGCGCCACGTGCACAACCGGTTGGGCCAGTATTTCAAGAACAACCTGGTGCTGTTCCTGTCGGGCATGCGCAACTACGACATGGCCACCGCCATGGCCGACTACACGCCCAACCTGAAATTCGCCGACGCGCTGGCGCAGACCGGCGCACCGGCCATGCTGACCTCGCTGACCCAGCTCGAGCTCTACGCCAGGGGCAGCGACCTCGCGCTGTCGGGCCGGCCGGGCGAGATGCTGGAGGCGGCGCTGGCCGGCTTCAAGCGTTCGCGCATCGGCGCCGAGGTGGCGCGCTCGCATGTCATCGTCGGCACCTTCCACGAACTCAAGGAGGTCGGCAACCCGAAGAACCTGGCCGGCAAGACGGTCATCACCTCGGCGGTGGACGACGAGCGGCTGGCCTTCTTCAAGCGCTGCCATGTCAACCTGGTGGTCGACGTGTCGCCGCAGCTGTTCGAGCGCGTGGTCGGCACCAACGTCATCGAGGCCATGATCCTGGCCGCGCTGGGCAAGCCCACCGAGGCGGTGTCCGACGACGACTTCGGCGAGATCGTCGACGAGCTCGACATCCAGCCGCGGCTGCTGCACCCCACGGGCCACTTCCGCAACATCCGGCGCTTCGCCTTCGTGATCCACCCGCTGAGCCAGGAGTTCATCAAGAAGGGCATCCCGATCCCCAAGGCCACGCCCAAGTTCGTGATGGACCAGGTGGAGACGATCGCGGCGCACATGCCGCCGATGGTCTACTGCAAGATGGAGAACATCGTCTCGCCCACCGGGGCCGAGGCCGAGGGCTGGCTGATCACGGTCGGCGGCACGCCCAAGGAGATGCTGGCGCGCAGCCCCGAGTTCACCTACCGCCGGCTGCTCGCCGCGGCCGACATGGCCGAGAAGCTGGGCGCCCAGATCATGGGCCTGGGCGCCTTCACCAAGGTCGTCGGCGACGCCGGCGTCACGGTGGCGCGGCGCGCGCGCATCCCGGTCACCACCGGCAACAGCTATTCGGCCTCGGGCGCGCTGTGGGCGGCGGCCGACGCGATGAAGCGCATGGGGCTCGTGAAGCTGCACCCCGAAACCAAGAAGGTGATGGCCAAAACCATGGTCATCGGCGCCACCGGCTCGATCGGCTCGGTCAGTGCGCGGCTGCTCGCGATGGCCTTCGACCAGGTGGTGATCGCCGGCCGCGACATGGCCAAGCTCGAGCAGCTCAAGCGCTCGATCCTGAAGGACACGCCGCAGGCCGACGTGGTGTGCTCGGACAACTACGACGAGCTGCTGGCCGAGATGGACATGATCGTCACCAGCACCTCGGGCGCGGGCAAGAAGATCCTGGACATCATGAAGGTCAAGCCCGGCTGCGTCATCACCGACGTCGCGCGCCCGCTGGACCTGCCGCCCGAGGAGGTGGCCAAGCGCCCGGACGTGCTGGTCATCGAGTCCGGCGAGATCGAGCTGCCGACGCAGGTCAAGGGCCTGAAGAGCATCGGTCTGCCGCCCAACGTCATCTATGCCTGCCTGGCCGAGACCATCGTGCTGGCGCTGGAGGGCCGCTTCGAGGTCTTCACGATCGGCCGCGACACCGAGTGGCCCAAGGTCAAGGAGATCTACCGGCTGGGCCTCAAGCACGGCATGAAGCTGGCGGCGATCTCCGGCGCCAAGGGCGTGTACAGCGACGAGGACATCGCGCGTGTCGTCGCGCTGGCGAAGAAGGCGCGCCGCAGCTGGCGGCCGCCGGGCGCGGCCAAGGCGGCGGCCCCGGCCAAGGCGCCACGCCAGGCGGCGAAGAAGGCCGCCGGCGCGCCGGCCAAGCCGGTGCGGACGGCGGCGAAGGCGGGGGCCAAGCCGGCCAATGGCCGAGCAGCGAAGGTCGCCCCGAAGGCCGCCGCTCCGTCGCCTGCAAAGAGCGCGGCGAAGGCGCCGGCGAAGTCCGCCGGCAAGTCCGCCGTCAAGACCGCTGCGCGCAAGAGCCCCGCCCGCAAGCCGCGCGCCCCCGCGGCCGTGGCCTGAGCGGGGCGGGGCGGCGATGAACGAGGTCCGCCTCAACCCGCTGGACACCGCCTGGCTGTTCACCGAGTCGCGCGCCACGCCCAACCATGTCGGCGGGCTGCTGCAGTTCCGGCTGCCGGCGGACGCGCCGCGCGACTTCGTCGGCCGGCTGATGGCGGACTTCCGCGCCCACCGCCACTTCGTGGCGCCGTGGAACCGGCGGCTCAAGTTCAACTTCACGAAGAACCCGGTGCCGGCCTGGGTGGAGGAGGCCGACGACGCGATCGACCTCGAATACCACGTGCGCCATGCTGCGCTGCCCTTTCCAGGCGGCGAGCGCGAGCTCGGCGAGCTCGTCGGCCGGCTGCAGAGCACGCCACTGGATCTGAGCCGGCCGCCCTGGGAGTGCACGCTGATCGAGGGGCTGGACGACGGCCGCTTTGCGCTGTTCGTGAAGATCCACCATGCGCTGATCGACGGCATCAGCGGCATGAAGCTGCTGCAACGCGCGATGGCCCCCGATGCCGGGCGCAGCCTGGGGTTGCCGCCGTTCTGGGCCAGTGGTGCAGCCGCCGCGCCAAGGCGCGAACGCGCCGGCGGCACGCTGCCCACGGTGGCCAACGCCACCGCGGCGGCGGTGCAGGCGCTGGGCGGCCAGGCGCGCTCGGTGCCGCACCTGCTGGCCGCCTTCGGGAAGATGCTCAGGCGCGTCGGCGACCGCGACGAGGGCATGGCACTGCCGTTCGACGCGCCGCACTCGGCGCTCAACGGCCGCGTGCGCGAGAAGCGCCGCTTCGCGACGCAGCAGTTCGAGCTGGCGCGGTTGCGCGCGCTGGCCGAGGCCGCGCACTGCACGCTCAACGACATCGTGCTGGCGCTGTGCGGCGGCGCGCTGCGGCGATTCCTGCTCGAGCGCGAGGCACTGCCCGAGGCGCCGCTGACGGCCGGCATCCCGGTCTCGGTGCGCCCGCGCGACGACGAGGGCACCGGCAACGCGATCACCTTCATCGTCGCCACGCTGGGCACCGACCTCGCCGACGCCGGCGAGCGGCTGCAGGCCGTGCGCCGTTCGGTGCAGCATGCCAAGGCGCATGTTCAGGGCCTGCCGCGCCAGGCCATGCTGCAGTACACGATGCTGCTGATGGCGCCGACCATCCTGACGCTGCTGTCCGGCGCCGGCGGTCGCATGCGGCCGATGTTCAACGTCACGATCTCCAACGTGCCCGGCCCGGACAAGCCACTGTTCTTCCGCGGCGCCGAGCTGGTGGCGATCTACCCGGTGTCCATCGTCACCCACGGCCAGGCGCTGAACATCACCTGCGAGAGCTATGCCGGGCAGATGAATTTCGGCTTCACCGGCTGCCACGCGTCGCTGCCCAGCCTGCAGCGGCTGGCGGTGTATGCGGCCGATGCGCTGCAGGAGCTGGAGGCCGCGGTGCTGCCGCGTGCCGGCCGCGCGGCGGCTGGCGCGCGCCAGGCCGCCACTCGCCAGACCGGCGCCCAGGTCGCCGCGAAGGCGGGCGGCCGGACGGCCCGCCCTTCGACGGGCCGGGCGACGGTCAAGACGGCGGGCAAGACCGCCGGCAAGACCACGGGCAAGGCCAAAGGCAAGGCCAAGGGCAAGGCCGCCGGCCCGACGAGCACGCGCCCGCCGGATCAGGCGCCGCGCACGCCGCGCAGCGGCAGGCGCCGGCCCACGGCCTGAGCACCTCGGCGCGCCGGGCCGGCCTCAGGCCGGGGCGACCGCGCGCAGCGTCCAGACGCCGGCCGGCGGGATGTTGGCGACCACCGTGCGTCGCCGCCGCCACACGAAGCCGGGCTCGCCGTCGAAAGGCGCCCGCGGCTGGTAGGTGTACTGCACCAGCCAGCTGCCGGGATGGCGGCGCAGGAATTGCAGGATGCTGTTGCGCGTCTGCACGCGGGCCAGCGTCGGCATCGAGCGGAACGGCAGGCTGGAGACCAGGACCACCGGCCCGTCCTCGTCCGGCATGCGGTCGAGCACGTCGGCCGCCGGCGCGACATGAACGTCGCTGCGCGGGAAGCTGCGCGCCAGCTGGCGCGCCAGCGCGGGCTGCAGCTCGACCAGCGTCAACGGCACCCCAGGGTGCCGGCGTGCCAGCGCGCGCGTGACGGCGCCGGTGCCGGCGCCGAGCTCGACGATGCGGGCCGCGCCCTGGGCCGCGTCGGCCATCGCGCGGGCCAGGAACTGCGACGACGGCACGACGGCGCCGGTCAGTGCCGGGGCCTTGAGCAGGTGCGAGAACAGGATCACGGCAGGATCACGGGCGCAGGCGGAGTACCGGGCAGCGGGCGCCGATCGGGCGCCCGCCGCGGACGGCGGGACGGGAAGGCAGGCCGCAGCGTAGCGCATGAACCCCCGGCCTGCCCACCGGCGCGCCTGCGGGCCCTCGTGAAGGTGGGTGTGACGGCAGGCAGGCCGGCGGGCGCCGCGCCGGGCCGGGGCCGGCTCGGCTAGAGTGTGGCCGTCCGCTGCAGCGTCTTGCCCCGCGTGTCGGCGGCGCCGGAGCCGTTTGCCGCCGCCATGTCCGCCGAGCCCCACGCGAACCCGCCATCCGCCACCGCGCCCGACGCCGGGACGGCAGGCCGTGTCGACGCGGCGCTGCTGGCCGAGCGTGTGCGCCTGTACGGTGCCAGCGTGTGGTCGGCGGCGGCCGGGCAGGCGGTGGTCGCCGTGCTCGTCGTCGCGGTGCTGTGGCAGCAGGCCGCGCCGGGCGCGCTGCTGGCCTGGGGTCTGGTGCTGCTGCTGTCGCTGGTGCTGCGCTTCGTGGTCGTGCGGCCGTTGCAGCGCACGCCTGCGGCGCCGCCGACGACCGCACTGTTCACGCGCTTGCGCGTGGCCGTCGTGCTGTCCGGCGCCGCCTGGGGGCTGGCCGGGCTGCTGCTGTTCCCGGCCGACGACCTGCAGGCGCAGACCTTCCTGGTCTTCGTGCTCGCCGGGCTGGCGGCCGGTTCGCTGACGCTGACCGCCTTCGACCTGCGCGTCGCGATCTGGTTCGCGGCGCTGGCGCTGGTGCCGGTCGGCCTGCGCCTGCTGGCCACCGGCGAGCGCGCGTCGGTCGCGATGGCGGCGATGGCGCTGCTGTTCATCGGCTTCCTGGCGCTGACCGGCTGGCGTGCGCAGCGCAACGTGCGCGACGCGGTCGCCGCGCGCGAGGCCGAGGCGCGGCGCGCCGAACTGCTGCTGCTCAACCAGCAGCACCTGCAGCAGATCTCCGACGAGCTCGCGCGCCAGAGCGAGGCGCTGCAGGTCACGCTGGACAACATGGACCAGGGCATCCTGAGCCTGGACGCGCAGATGCGCGTCAACTTCTACAACCGCCGCGTCTGCGAACTGGCCGAGCTGCCGGAGTCGCTGCTGGCCACGAAGCCGGCGATGACCGAGATCGCGGCCTACCAGTCCGCGCAGGGACACTACGGGGCGGACCTGAGCCTGGTCGACGGGCCCGGGCGCGAGGCGCTCGAGCGCTGGTTTGCCGGCGAGGCAGTGCAGTTTCCGCCCAGCTACTTCCGGCGCACGCCGGCGGGCCGCATGCTGGAGGTCAAGTCCCATTACCTCCCCGGCGGCGGCCTGGTGCGCACCTTCTCCGACGTCACCGCGTTCTTCGACGCCCAGCAGCGGCTGCGCGACAGCCAGGAGCAGGCGCACAAGCTGGCGCTCGTCGCCTCGCGCACGCAGGACTCGGTGACCATCCTCGATGCCGGGCGCCGCATCGAGTGGGTCAACGAGGGCTTCACGAGGCTCACCGGCTGGATGCCGGCCGAGGTCATAGGCCGCGGCACGCGCGAGCTGCGCCTGGTCGCCGAGGAGGACTTCGCCGTCGCCGCCGGCCTGGAGGCGCAGATGCGCGAGCGGCGCCAGGGCAGCGCCGAGCTGCGCTACCGCACGCGCGACGGCGAGCAGCGCTGGTGCGCGATCGAGGTGCAGGCCATCGCCGGCGACGACGGCGAGGTGCAGCGCTATGTCTCGATCGCGCGCGACATCAGCGCGCGCCGCGCCGCCGAGCAGGCGCTGCGCGCCGCGCGCGACGAGGCCGAGCGCGCGAGCCGCGCCAAGTCGGAATTCCTGTCGGCGATGAGCCACGAGCTGCGCACGCCGCTGAACGCCATCCTGGGCTTCGCGCAGCTGCTGGACACCGACCGCGTGCAGCCGCTCACCGGCCGCCAGCACGAGCAGGTGCAGCAGATCCTGCGCGCCGGCAGCCACCTGCTGCACCTGATCAACGACGTGCTGGACCTCGCGCGCGTGGAGGCCGGCAAGCAGGCGATCAGCCTGGAGCCGGTGGCGCTGGCGCCGCTGCTGGACGAATGCCTGGACCTGGTGCGGCCGCTGGCGCAGGCCCGCCGCGTCGTGCTGCACGCCCGCGCGCCGGGACAGGGCGAGGGCTTCGTGCGCGCCGACCGCACGCGGCTCAAGCAGGTGCTGCTGAACCTGCTGTCGAATGCCATCAAGTACAACCGCGAGGGCGGCGAGGTGCGGCTGCACTTCGATGGCGACGCCGCGACGCAGCGCGTGGGCATCGGCGACACCGGCCCCGGGCTCAGCGGTGAGCAGCGCGAGCGCCTGTTCACGCCCTTCGAGCGCCTGGGCGCGGAGAGCGGCGCCGTCGAGGGTGCCGGCATCGGGCTCGCACTGAGCCGGCGCATGGTCGAGCTGATGCACGGCCGCATCGACATCGACAGCGAGCCCGGGCGCGGCAGCACGTTCTGGGTCGGCCTGGCGCGCGCCGAGGTGCCGGCGGTCGCCGGCGCGGCCGCGCCCGGCACCGTGGCCGACAAACCGGCCGACAGCGCGGCCGACAGCGCGACCGCAGCCGCCGCGCCGGTGCCGCGCCACGTGCTGTACGTGGAGGACAACCCGGTCAACGTGATGCTGATGGAGGCGATGCTGGAGCGTGAACCCGGCGTGCGCCTGACCAGCGCCCCGCTGCCCGAGCTGGGGCTGGACCTCGCGCGCGCCGACCGGCCGGACCTGATCCTGCTGGACATCCAGCTGCCCGGCATGGACGGCTTCGAGGTGCTGCGCCGGCTGCGTGCCGATGCGGCGACGCGCACGATCCGCGTCGTCGCGGTGAGCGCGAATGCGATGCACGGCGACGTGGAGGCGGCGCTCGCCGCCGGCTTCGATGGCTACCTGACCAAGCCGCTGGACATCGGCGAGCTGCTGGCCGTGGTGCGCGGGACCGCGGTCCCGCGCTGATCCGCCGTGACCGGTCGCGGCCACGCCCTTGGCGGCCGCGCCCCCCGGGCGTTCAGTCGTTCGGCCGGAACGTGATGATCAGCACCGGCGGCACGCGGCCGTCGGTGTCGCGCGGCAGCGTGCCGGTGCGGTCGATCGCGCGCAGCACCGCTTCGTCCCACTCCGGGTGCCCGCTGCTGCGGAGCAGGCGGCGCGCGATGATGCTGCCGCCCGGCGCGGCGCGCACCTCGACCTCGGCCGCCGGGTTGCCGGCGACCTGGCCGGGAAACACGATGTTGCGGCGGATCAGCGCCACCAGCCGGCCGCTGTAGGCGGCCGACGGCGCGGCGTCCTGGGCCGCGGTGCCCGTGCTGGTGGCCGCGCCGGTGGCGCTGCCGGCCTGGCCCATGATGCGGCGCAGGTTCTCCTCGCGCAGCTGGGCCAGCTTCTGTTCCTCGGCGGCGCGCTCGCGCGCGAGCTGCTCCTGGCGGCGGCGTTCGGCCTCGGCACGGCGCCGTTCCGCCTGCTCGCGTTCGGCACGCTGGCGTTCGGCCTCGGCCTGGCGCCGGCGCTCCGCCTCGGCGCGTTCGGCGCGCTGGCGTTCGAGCTCGCGCTGGCGTTCGGCCGCGCGCTCGCGCTCCTGCTGGCGCTGGCGTTCGCGCTCGCGTTCGATCGCGATGTCGGGCTCCGGCGGTCGCGCGGTCTCGGCGGCCGGCGGCGGCGCAGGGGCCGGCGCGGGTGCGGGTGCGGGCGTCGGCGGCGGTGCCGGCTGCGGCACCGGCTCGGCGCGTGGCGCGGCGACCTGCGGTACCGCGGCCCACAGCTCGGCGGCGATCACCTCCGGCGGCTGCGCGCGCCAGTCCACCGACAGCGTCAGCGCCGCGATCAGCCCGCCGTGCACCAGCAGCGCCAGCGCGGCGCCGGCGCCCAGCCCGCCGGGCGGGCGCGGCATCAGCGCGTCGTGGGTCAGCGTCGCCGCGCTCATCGCCGCCGCTCAGGCGCCGCCCTGGCGCACCGACAGCCCGACACGGCGCACGCCGGCGCGCTGCAGCGTGTCCATCACGCGCACCACGTGCTCGTAGCGCACGCTGCGGTCGGCGCTGATGACGACCGGCACGTCGGCATTGCCGGCCTGCAGCGCCAGCACGCGCGAGGCGAGCTGCGCCAGCGCCACGCCCTGCGGTTCCTGCTGGTCGACGCGCAGGCGCAGCTTCTCGTCGGCGCCGACGACGACCTCCACCACCTTGGCCGGCCGCTGCTGGCTGCGCCCGACCGAGGGCAGGTCGACGACGCCGGTGGTGATCAGCGGCGCGGTGACCATGAAGATGATCAGCAGCACCAGCATCACGTCGATGAACGGGACCATGTTGATCTCGTTCATCGAGCGGCGGCGGCGGCCTCCGCCGCGGCCGGCGACGGCGGGCATCAGCGCGCTCCCTGGCCGCCGAGCACCGTCGACGTGGTCGGGCCGACGCCCGCGTTGCGCTGCAGGATGTTGCTGAACTCCTCGATGAAGGTCTCGAACTGGATCGCGATGCGGTCGATGTCGCGCGCGAAGCGGTTGTAGGCCACCACCGCGGGTATGGCGGCGAACAGGCCGATCGCGGTCGCGACCAGCGCCTCGGCGATGCCCGGCGCCACGCTGGCCAGCGTGACCTGCTGCAGGTTGGACAGGCCGACGAAGGCATGCATGATCCCCCACACCGTGCCGAACAGGCCGACATAGGGGCTGACCGAGCCGACGCTGGCCAGGAAGCTGAGGTTGCTCTCGATGACGTCGAGCTCGCGCTGGAAGCTCGCGCGCATCGCGCGGCGCGCGCCGTCGAGCTGCGCGCCGGCGTCCAGCCGCTTCTCGCGCAGCTTGAGGAACTCGCGCATGCCGCTGGCGAAGATGCGCTCCATCGCGCCCGAGTCCTTCTTCTGCGCCACCGCCTGGTTCAGCTCGGTCAGGCTGCGGCCGGACCAGAACTCGCGCTCGAACTCCTCGTTGCTGCCGCGCACGCGGCGCAGGCCGAAGAGCTTGCCGAAGATCACCGTCCAGCTGGCCAGCGAGGTCAGCACCAGGCCGGCCATCACGATCTGCACGACCAGGCTGGCCTGCAGGACGAGGGCGGTGATCGAGAGGTCTTGGTTCATGCTCGTTCTTGTGTCGGGGGCCCGTCGGCGGGCAGGCCGATCGCCGCGGCCAGTTCGCTCGGAATGCGGCGCGGGCGCAAGGTTCCGTCGTCGACGCAGCCGATGCGGATCTCGCCGTCGGCCAGCAGCGTGTCGCCGCGCCAGGCCTGCTGCGCGATCGTCAGCGCGGCCTTGCCGGCGTGACGCACCTGCACCGTCACGTGCAGCAGGTCGTCCAGCCGCGCCGGCGCGCGGTAGCGCACACGCGTGTCGATGACGACGAACATCGCGCCGGTGCGCTCGCGCAGCGCCTGCTGGCCCACGCCCTGGGCACGCAGCCATTCGGTGCGCGCACGCTCGAAATACTTGAGGTAGTTGGCGTAGAACACGATGCCGCCGGCGTCGGTGTCCTCCCAGTACACGCGCAGCGGCAGGCGGAACGGGGTCGTCGGGTCGGCGGCAGCGGTCATCGGCGCGGGATCATAGCGGCGCGGTCCGCGCGCGCCGCATCGCGGTCAGGGCAGCACGCGGCGGTAGACCGGCCCCCACAGCGGGTGGCCGGCCTCCGAGCGGCTGAGCACGAAGCCGGGGTCGGCGGCACGTGCGGCGCGGAAGGCGGCCTCGCACTCGGACACGCGTTCGCTGGTGCAGGTGATGAAGGCCAGCAGCTTGTGGGCGCTGGCCTGGTCGCGCCCGCTCTGCAGCCCGGTGGCCAGCGCACGCTGCAGCGCCGTCTCGGCGACCGCGTACTGCGCATCGTCGTAGGCACGCATGCCTTCGAAGAGCGCGCGTTCGGCCGGGCGCTCGAGCAGGTCGGTCAGGCCGGGCGGCGGCGGTGGCGGCGCGGCCGGCGGCGGCGCAGCGCAGCCGGCGATCAAGGCGGCGCCCGCCAGCAGGCACGCCGCGGCGCGGCGTGCCGCCGCGGCGGGGCCCGCAGGGGCAGGCGAGGCGGGGACGAAAGGACGGGTCACGGTCGGTGCGTCGGGGACGGCGCGGTCGCGGCGCCGCCGGAAGCCGCAACCGTATCACGGGCCGAATCGGTGGCGGACGGTGACCGGCTTGTCGGCCTGCACCTGCACGGTGACGGTGTAGGGCGGGAAGTCCTCGTTGCGCACGGTCACGGTATGGCGGCCCTCGCGCAGCGTCAGCCGTGTCAGCGGCGGCGTGGTGCCGGAGGCGCGCCCGTTGACGTCGACATGGCCCCAGGGGCTGATCGCCAGCTGCAGCACGCCGGTGGCCGGCTCGGCCGCGGGACGCGTCTCGCGCCGCGGCACGGCCGCGCCGGCGACCGGCGTCGGGCGCGGGCGTGTCGCAGGCGCCGGGCGCGTCGCGTCGGGACGGCGCGCGCCCTCGGTCGTGCCGGGTCCGGCAGCGCCGGCATTGCGCGCCGGGTCGCCGTCGTCGGCCGCGCCGCCGGGGCCGGCACCCGCCAGGGCTGCGGCCGCAGCGGAGGCGGCCGTGCCGGCCGCCGCGGCGGGGGCCGATCCTGCGTCGGCGTCGTCGTCGGTGGCGGCCGCCGGCTGCGTCGTGGTCGGCGCCGTTGCCGTGGCCATCGGCCGCGCCGCCGCCGACGGCGCCGCCGTGTCGAGCGAGCGCATGGCCAGCGCGACGGCGCCCGCGGCGGCGAGCAGCGCGACGCCGACGAGCAGTGCATGGGCACGGCCCCCGGTCCGGCGCCGGGCGGGCTTCGCCGGCGCGGCGGTCGCCTCCGGCGCAGCGGGCGCCGCCGCGTGGCGTTCGGCCCAGCGGCGCAGTTCGCCGGCCATCTCGCTGGCCTGCTGGTAGCGCGCGGCGGGGTCGCGCGCCATCGCCTTGGCCGCGATCGCCGACAGCGTGGGCGACACGCCCGGGCGCAGCTCGTGCGCCGGCGCCGGGTGGTTGTTCAGCACCGCGCTCGTGATCTGCTCCAGCGAGTCGCCGGCGAAGGCCTTGCGCCCGGCCAGCAGCTCGTAGAAGACGACGCCCAGCGAATAGATGTCGGTGCGGGCGTCGACCTCGCCGCCGCCGAGCTGCTCCGGCGCCAGGTAGTGCGGCGAGCCGGCGATGTAGCCCTCCAGCGCCGGCCGCGCATTGCCGTGCGCGACACGCGCGATGCCGAAGTCCAGCACCTTGGGCTTGTCGCGCTTGCTCAGGAAGATGTTGGCCGGCTTGATGTCGCAGTGCACGACGCCGCGGGCATGCGCGTAGGCCAGCGCGTCGGCCACACGGCGCACCAGCTGCGCCGCGGCCGCGGGCGAGGGCCGCCAGCCCTCGGCCAACGCCTGGCGCAGGTCGCGGCCGCGCAGCCGCTCCATCGCGATGTACACGCCGTGGGCCGACAGCCCGGCGTCGTGGATGGTCACGATGTGCGGGTGGCTCAGGCCCGCCGCCGCCCGCGCCTCGTTGAGGATCATGCCGTCCAGCGACACGCGCGCAGGCGTGTCCACGTCGAACTGCAGCGTCTTGACCGCCACCGAGCGCGACAGCAGCGGGTCCCAGGCCTCGTGCACGGTGCCCAGCCCGCCCTGGCCGAGCGGGCCCTTGATCGCATAGCGGCCGATCTGCTGCAGCGTCGGCCGGCGCTCGACGGCGGCCTCGGCCGGCGCGGCCTGGCTGTCCGTGCCGAGATCGGTCAGCACGTCGGGCAGGCCGGAGTCGCCGGCCGGCGGCCGCGAGTCGGGCGACTGGCTGCCCGCGAAGGCCGACGGCAGTTCGCCCAGGGCGCCGGGCCGCGAGTCGCCGGGCAGGCCGGGCAGCGAGTCCGGCGTCGTGTCGCGCGCAGGCGCCGCCTCGTCGTCGAAGGACGGCGGCGGCGAGGCCACGGTGGCGGCAAATTCGGTCGGCGCTTCGTCGGGCACGCCGCGACGCGCGAAGAGGTTGAAACCCACGAGGCCAGCTTAGCCGCGGCCGCTGCCGGGGGAGGAGTCGAAAAGCCGCGGAAACCCGGCGCAAAGGCCGCCGTTAACCGCCGCTTTCGGCTGTTGCGCCGCGAACGGCGTCACAGTTCACGGCCGTGCGGCGGCCGCTGCGGCACCAGCGCGCTGCCCGGTCCGCGGTGCGCGGCGCGGTTCAGCGCGCGAGTTCGCGCGCCAGCCGCGCCAGCGCCTGCTCCAGCAGCGGCCGCGCGCTCGCGAAGGACAGGCGCAGAAAGCGCTCGGCATGCGCCGGCCCGAAGTCGCGGCCCGGCGTCAGCGCGATGTGCGCGCGCCGCATCAACTCGCGGCAGAAGTCCCAGCTGCTCGCGGCATGGGCGCTGCAGTCGGCCCAGGCATAGAAGGCACCGTCCGGGCGCACCGGCACCGGCAGCCCGAGCCGCTCGAGCCCGGCCACGACGAGGTCGCGGCGCTCGTGCAGCTCGGCGCGCCGGCGCTCGAATTCGGCCAGCGACTCCGGCGTGAAGCAGGCCAGCGCCGCATGCTGGGCCAGCGTGCTGGCGCAGATGTACAGGTTCTGCGACAGCCGCTCCAGCGCCGGCACCAGCGCCGGCGGCACGACCATCCAGCCCAGCCGCCAGCCGGTCATGCCGAAATACTTGCTGAAGCTGTTGATGCTGATGACGTCGTCGCCCAGCGCCAGCGCGCTGCCGGCGAAGGCGTCCTCGAAGCTGAGCCCGAGGTAGATCTCGTCGACGATCGTGACGCCGCCGCGCGCGCGCACGGTCTCGACGATGGCCGCCATCTCGGCCGCGGCGATCGAGGTGCCGGTGGGGTTGCTGGGGCTGGCCAGCAGCACGCCCCGCGTGGCCGGGCTCCAGTGCGCGGCCACCGAAGCGGCGTCGAGCTGGAAGCGCGCCTCGGCCGTGGTCGGCAGCAGCCGCGCCTGCGCACCCGCCGCGGCGACGAAGTGCCGGTTGCACGGGTAGCTGGGGTCGGGCATCAGCACCTCGTCGCCGTCCTCGAACAGCGCCAGGCAGGCCAGTTGCAGCGCGCCCGACGCGCCGGCGGTGATGACGATACGGCCGGGGTCGACGGCCAGCCCGAAGCGCGCCGCATACCAGCCGGCGATGGCCTCGCGCAGCGCGGGCAGGCCGGTGGCGGCGGTGTAGGCGGTGCGGCCCTCGCGCAGGCACTGCTCGGCCGCGGCGACGACGGCCGGCGCGGCGCCGAAGTCGGGTTCGCCGATATTCAGGAAGATCATCGGCTCGCCGCCGCGTGCCGGGTCGCATTCGGGGCTGCGTGCGACGGCCTCGGCGGCCTTCGCGAGCTCCATCACGTAGAAGGGCTGGATATGCTCCAGCCGGCGCGCGGTGCGCATCAGCGCGGGCCGGCCGGGCGCGGCGGGCGCGGGGCGCGCGGGGCGCGCGGGGCGCGCGGGGTCCTGGGTGCGGCGGCCTCGGCCGGCCGCAGCTCGGCCGCCGCCTTGTCGAGCACGCCGTTGACGTACTTGTGGCCGTCGGTGCCGCCGAAGGACTTGGCCAGCTCGACCGCCTCGTTGATGGCCACGCGGTAGGGTACCTCGACGCAGTGCATCAGCTCCCAGGTGCCGATCATCAGCACCGCGTGCTCGACCGGCGAGAGCTGCGTCGTGCGGCGGTCGGCGTGGCGCGCGATCACCGCGTCCAGCGCCGCGGCTTCCTCCACCGCGCCGCGCAGCAGCGCGTCGAAGTGCTCGCGGTCGCACTTGTCGAAGTGCTCGAGCTCGTGCACCGTGGCCTCGATCGCCGCGACGTCGCTGCCGGCGACCAGCCACTGGTACAGGCTCTGCAGCGCGAATTCGCGCGCGCGGCGGCGCGCCGACTTCGGCGCGCTGCGCTTCTTCGCCGGCGCGGCCGGTGCCGTGGCCGCGCCGCTCACGACAGGTCTTCCAGCAGGTTGGCCATCTCGACCGCCACCCGCGCCGCGTCGCGGCCCTTGTCGTCGGCGCGCGCCCAGGCCTGCGCCTCGTTCTCGACGGTCAGAATGGCATTGGCGACCGGCACGCGGTGGTCGAGCGCGACACGCGTGACGCCGGCCGCGCTCTCGTTGCAGACGAGCTCGAAGTGGTAGGTCTCGCCGCGGATCACGCAGCCCAGCGCGACCAGCGCGTCGAACTCGCCGCTCTCGGCCAGCGCCTTCAGCGCCAGCGGCACCTCCAGCGCGCCCGGCACGCTGACATGGCGCACGTCGGCGGGGTCGACGTCCAGCCGCGCCAGCTCGGCCAGGCAGGCCTCGGCCAGGCGCTGCGTGACGGCATCGTTGAAGCGGGCGCGAACGAGGCCGATGCGCAGGCCCTCGCCGATGAGTTCGCCGGCACTGCCCTGGTCGGCCTGTTGCATGAGTCGGCGCTCCCTCAGTTCGCCGCCGCGGCGGCGGCGACGAATCCGGTGATCTCCAGCCCGTAGCCCGTCATGCTGGGCATGCGCCGCGGGCTGCCGAGCAGCCGCATGCGCGCCACGCCCAGGTCGCGCAGGATCTGCGCGCCGATGCCGTAGGTGCGCAGGTCCATCTGCGCGCGCGGCGGCGCGTCGGCGGCACGGCCCAGCGCCTGACCGAGCAGGACATCGGCGTCGCCGCCGCAGTTGAGCAGCACCGCGACGCCGCAGGGCCCGCGCTGCAGCGCGGCCAGCGCGGTGGGCAACGGCCACGAGTGCCCGCCGCCGCCGGCGTCCAGCAGGTCGAAGGCGGTGAAGGGCTCGTGCACGCGCACCGGCACCTCGTCGTCGGCCGCCCAGCGGCCGTGTGTCAGCGCCAGGTGCACGCCCCCGCTGCGGTCGCGGTAGGCCACGCACTGGAAGCGGCCCTGCGGCGTGGCCAGCTCGCGCAGGCCGGCGCGCTCGATCAGCGTCTCGTTGCGGCTGCGGTA
Organism: Rubrivivax sp.; assembly: GCA_019635315.1. Taxonomy (GTDB): domain Bacteria; phylum Pseudomonadota; class Gammaproteobacteria; order Burkholderiales; family Burkholderiaceae_C; genus Rubrivivax. The sequence continues at coordinate 292,907 of JAHBZT010000005.1, read as the reverse complement.
GCCGATGAGGTCGGCGATGGTGCCGATCTTCAGGCCGTGCTGGCGCGCGAAGACCTCCAGGTCCGGCAGCCGCGCCATGGTGCCGTCGTCCTTCATGATCTCGCAGATGACAGCGGCCGGCTCCAGGCCGGCCATGCGCGCGAGGTCGCAGCCGGCCTCGGTGTGGCCGGCGCGCATCAGCACGCCGCCGTCCTGTGCCTGCAGCGGGAAGATGTGGCCGGGCTGCACGAGGTCGGCAGCCTTCGCCTCGCGCGCCACCGCCACCTGCACGGTGCGCGCGCGGTCGGCGGCGCTGATGCCGGTGGTGACGCCGCTGGCGGCCTCGATCGAGACCGTGAACGCGGTGCCGTGGCGCGTGCCGTTGCGCGTGGCCATCGGCGGCAGCTGCAGGCGTTCGCAGCGTTCGCGCGTCAGCGTCAGGCAGATCAGGCCGCGGGCGTGGCGGGCCATGAAATTGATCGCCTCGGGCGTGACATGCTCGGCGGCGAGCACGAGGTCGCCTTCGTTCTCGCGGTCCTCCTCGTCGACGAGGATCACCATGCGGCCGGCGGCGAGCTCGGCCACCAGTTCGGGAACGGGGGCGATGGACATGCGCGGATTGTAGGCGGGGGCGGGGATTACCCGATGTCGCCGGCGCGTCGTCACGAGCCCGCACGGCCGGGCCGGCCCGGCCCGCCACCGGTGGAGCACTATGCCGGTGGCAGCGCCCCATCGGCTCGAGCGGCCGGGCGCAGGCGCAGGCGCAGGTCGTCGCCGACCGGTGCGACGTCGACGAAGCGCCAGGCCATCGCGTCGTCCAGCTGCGCCAGCGCCGGCAGCACCGCGAATTCGCGCCCGGGGCCGATCAGCTTGGGCGCCAGGTAGACCAGCAACTCGTCGACCAGACCTTCGCGCAGCAGCGAGCCGCCGAGCTTGTGCCCGGCCTCGACATGCAGCTCGTTGACGCCGCGCGGCGCCAACGTGCCCAGCATCGCCGCCAGGTCGACCTTGCCGCCAGGGCCGGGTTGCTGCAGCACCTCGGCGCCGGCGGCCTCGAGTGCCGCGCGGCGGGCCGCGTCGTCGGCGGCCGCGAAGATCCACACGCCGCGGCCGGGCGGCGCGAGCAGCTTCGCGGCCGGCGGTGTCTGCAGCCGCGAGTCGACGACGACGCGGACCGGCTGCAGCCGTGTCGGCACCGCGCGCACGTCCAGCCGCGGGTCGTCCTCCAGCACGGTGCCGATGCCGGTGAGCACGGCCGAGGCGCGGCGCCGCCAGGCATGGCCGTCGGCGCGTGCGGCCTCGCCGGTGATCCACTGGCTGCGCCCGTCGGCGAGCGCGGTGCGGCCGTCCAGCGACGCCGCGACCTTCAGCCGCACCCAGGGCCGGCCGCGCGTGAAGCGCGAGAAAAAGCCGATGTTGACCTCGCGCGCGGCCTCGGCGAGATCCGGCGCGCAGGCCTCGGCGGCCAGCACGACCTCGACGCCCGCCGCGCGCAACCGCGCCAGGCCCTGGCCGGCGACCTGCGGAAACGGGTCGTCGACCGCGACGACGACGCGGCCGATGCGCGCCGCGATCAGCGCGTCGCAGCAGGGCGGCGTGCGGCCGAAGTGGGCGCAGGGCTCCAGCGTGACCCAGGCCGTGGCGCCGGCGACGTCGTGGCCGGCGGCCTGCGCCTCGCGCAGGGCCACGACCTCGGCGTGCGGGCCGCCGGCCACCTGCGTGGCACCGCGGCCGAGCACGCGGCCGTCGGCGTGGCCGATCACGCAGCCGACGCGCGGGTTGGGTTCGGTGACGCCGAACCCGGTCTCGGCCAGGGCCAGGGCTTCGGCGAGGCGGCTGCGGTCGAGCGGCGACAGGGACGGCGGCGACATGGCCGCAGTGTAGGCAGGACGAGCGGCGGCACGCGTGCGCCGGACGCGTCAGCTCGTCGGCTGATGCGCGAGCGTCGGGCTCGGGCAGGTGAAGGCCGTCGCGAGGCCGTCACCGGCGCGGATGACCAGGTAGTTCTGGTTCGCGCGCGGGCTGGACACGCCGGTGTAGGTGGCGTTCGCGAAGTAGCGGCAGGCCTTGACGCGCAGGAAGCTGAAGTCGGCCAGCGTGGTCGCCATCGGCGGCGAGGGTCGGAACTCGACGCGTCCCGACCAGGCCGGCGGCGGGTTGTTGGGGATCACCGTCACCGGCACCGCGCAGAAGTAGGCCGTGTAGTAGCTGGGCGTGGCGACGTCTTCGGTGTAGCAGCGCAGGTCCGGCACCGGCGTGCCGCGCACCACCCAGACCTGCAGCGGCGACGGCATCGCGCTCGGCGGGGATGGCGGGTTGTCGGCATCGGCCGTCGTCGGCGGCGTCGCGCCCAGCGCATAGCGCAGGAAGCCGCTGAGCAGCACCGCGTTGTCGGTGCCGCAGACGATGTTGGTGTCCAGCAGCAGCGCGGTCGAGCTGGCCGTCGTGGTGCAGATCGTGATCAGGCCGCTGACGTTGTCGAAGACCCAGGCCACGCCGCTGGCGCCGGGCGGGATGAAGCCGCTCTTGCCGGCGAGCTGGCCGCCGAGCAGCTTCGCCCCCGGCGGGATCGCGCGGTGCCGGCCCTGCGGTGCACTGCCGGTGGCCTCGCCGGTGGCCGGGACGCTGAGCGTGGCCGCCAGCTCCGGCGCGATGCCCGCGATGACCGTCGTCAGCTGCACCGACTGCGTCTCGCCGGCGCGGTCCTGCCAGGTCACGTCCACGCGCAGCGACTTGCCGGCGCGTGGTGCCGGCATCGTGGTGACGGTGCGCGAGCGCGTGAAGGTGGCGTTGCTGCCGTTGATCACCGGGTCGGTGGTCGTGCCGGCCGCGATGTCCTGGTAGTCGGTGACGCCGGCGGTGGACTGCAGCACGGCGAAGGCGCGCCACTCCTCGATCGCCTCCTGCGCCAGGCGCACGGCCTCGGAGCGCTGCTTGGCGGCGTCGGAGTTGGCGCGCAGCGACGACTGCACGCCCACGAGCCCGAGCATGCCGATGGCCATCACGGCGAGCGCGACCAGGGCCTCGACCAGCGAGACGCCCCGGGTGCGGTGGCGGCGGCGGCTGTCCATCAGGGACTCCTGAAGTCGCGCCAGCTGCCGCCCACGCGCACCCAGCTGCCGTAGCGCGTGCGCAGCACGTTCAGCGCAACGGCGTCGTAGTTCACCGCCAGCTCGTCGGCCGACGAGGTGGTGCTGGTCTGCAGCGTGCCTTCGGCGACGAGGGCGCCGCGTATCGACGCCGCGCCGCCGTTCAGCGCCACGGTCGCGGTCGCCGCCACGGTGGTGTCGCCGACCAGGTAGACGAAGCCATAGAGCTCGACGCCGGGGTCCAGCGCCAGCGTGTCGCCGTCGACGATCAGCAGCACCGGCGTCGTGGTCGTGGGGTCGCCCACCGAGGCATCGAGCGTCAGGTTGCCCTCGACCCAGATCACGCGGTCCGGGTTGTTCGCCAGCAGGGCATTGATCGCCGCCGCGCTGCAGGGCGAGGCGCAGACCCGCAGCCCGGGCTGTTCGCGGTAGGTCTCGCGCTTGACGCCGAAGGTGGCGACGAACATGCGGTCACCGGCGCTCAGCGCGGGCGGCGCCGGCGGCGTGGTGGCCGGCGCCGTCGTCGCCAGCGCCGCCAGGCGGGCGTCGCCGGCGACGATGCTGAATTCGCCCGGCGTGCCTGGCAGCGTCTGCGCCGCCACGCGCGACGCATCGACCGCGCCGCCGCTGAGCACGGTCAGCCCGCCGCTCGGTTCGTGCGTATTGACCACGCGCAGCGGCAGCGCAGGGCTGGCGGCCGGATTGACGCCCAGGCGCGCCGTCACCGCCGCGGCCGGCGGCGTCGGCAGCCCGCTGCGCAAGGCGAGCACCGCGCGCACGCGGGCCAGCCCGTCGCCGACCTCGGCCTGCGGCTCGAAGTCCAGGCAGCGGTCGCCGCTGCTGGTGGGCAGCCGCGTGCAGCCATGGCTCTGGACGGACACCAGGCCGGGGCGGTTGAGCAGCTGCGACTCCGGCGTCGCGGGCACCGCCGCCGGCCCGGGCGCGGCGAGCCAGACGCGGAAGGCGGGGAAGATGCCGCTGCCGGTGGGCGGCGTCGGGGCGAGCGCGGTGTCGTCGGGGCAGGTACAGATGCTCCAGTCCGTGCCGTCGAAGACGCAGGTCGGCCAGTTGCCGTTGCGCACCGGGTGGGTGACCTTGCCGTCGGCGGCGATCGCCAGGTAGCGCTGCGCGAAGCTCTTGGTCGGCGAGGCGTCGTCGCAGGCGCCGCTGATCACGCCGCCGTTGAGCATCGCCAGCGACCACTCGACGCCGGCGTCGGCGGCCTCGAAGGCCAGCGTGCCGCGGTACTGGTTGGCCGAGGTCCGCTGCTCGAAGATCAGGTTGCGGTTGGTGTAGGCCGCGGTCAGCGAGACCAGGAACAGCAGCACCATCACGACGATCAGCGCGGCGGCGCCACGCTGCCGCTGCGCCGCACGCCGATGGGGGCCGTGCCAGGTGCTCACGGGCAGACCGCTCCGCTGGCGGTGTTGAAGCGCACGGCGTCGTTGCGCAGGCGCACGCGGCTCGTGACGGTGCGGCTGACCGCCGGGTCGTTGGCGGCCTGGCCGCTGATCGTGACTTCCAGGTCCTCCAACTGCAGCGTCGGCCAGCAGTCCTGGGTGCCGTCCGGGCACAGGTTCGGGCACGCCAGCTGGGCCGCGGGCAGCGGGATGCGCTGCACCGTGAAGGCCGTGATGCGCAGCGTGTTGCGGTCGGTGACGTCCTGCGGCGAGCCGGCGCCGATCTGCGAGCGGATCGTCTGGTTCGTCAGCAGGTAGCGGTAGAAGTTGTCCGCCGGCACGCCGCCGCGGTCGTAGGCATAGTGCACCACGACGTTGGGGTCCGACAGGTCGATGTCGGCGAACATGTTCTCGACCGGCAGCGCCGTCGGCGTGTCGGGCAGCCAGATCAGGTTCCAGACCTCGGAGCGCGCGCCGCCGCGGCGCAGCTCACGCGTGACGATGTCGGCCGTCGCGCGCAGGTCCTGCTGGACCTGCGTTTCCAGCAGCAGGCGGCGGTTCTCGCCCAGCTGCGAGGCGACGAGCAGGGCCGCGCCGGCGACGATGACCAGGCCGACGGCCACGCCGACCATCAGCTCGACCAGCGACAGGCCGCGCTGGGTGCGGACCGGCCTGCGCGCGCGCGAACGCGGTGTCAGCACGACGGCACCCCGCTGACGCGGCCGCCGGGGGTGCACACGCTGGGCCGGCCGGAAACGCTGACCATCGTGCGCAGGCCCGGCGGGTTCGAAGGCCGCTGCAGCCGCACCTCGGCCCAGGCCTCGCCGATCGGGCTGAGTCCGGGACCACCGACCCCGATGTAGTAGGCCTGCATGCCGCCCGTGGTCGGGTTGAAGTGGATCACGTTGACGGCAGCCGGCGCGCTCGGCGCCTGCACCGGCAGCACGCGCACGTTCGTCGCCGTCGGCACCTGCACGGTCCGGATCTCGCGCGGCTGCGGCGCCGGGGGCACGGCCACCGGACAGCGGCTGCCCTCGGGCGCGGAGCAACTGCAGCGCGGCTGGTTGAGGTCGCCGGGCCAGGTGTGCAGGATGTAGCAGCTCATGCCGCTGGCCGACGGCTCGAAGCTGATGGCCACCACCTCCTGCCGGCTCACCGCCTCGCTGCGCGCAAACTGGATGTCGGTCGTCAGCTGCGCGCTGGTGCCGCGCAGGCGCTGCATCTCGATCATCTCGCGGAAGGACGGTGCGGCCAGCGTCAGCACGACGGCCACCACCGCGACGACGATCAGCAGTTCGACGAGCGTGAAGCCGCGCTCGTGCACGGTCGCCTCGGGGCGGCGGGACCGACTCATCGCGCCCAGCACCGTCCGGGGTCGGTCCAGTCGACCGTGCTCGTGCCCGAGCCGTAGCTCAGGTTGCCGCCGACCACGCGCGCGGCCATCAGCTTGCAGCGCGTGTCGCTGGCCTGGCTGCCGCTGGCCGTCGCCGTGACCACGTAGCCGCTGGCCAGCGCATTGGGGTCCGACGACGGTGCCGACAGCGCGATCTGGTAATGGCCCTGGGGCGTGGTCGCGCTGGCATTCAGGTTGGCCAGCGTCGTCGTGTAGGCGCTGTTGTTGCCGCGCCAGCGCTCCTGCGCCTGCTGGACCTGGCTGATCGCGTTGAAGGCCTCGCTGCGCCGCCCCTTGCGCACCGAGTCCTGGTAGGCCGGCAGCGCCACCGCGGCGATGATCGCGACGATGGCCACCGCGATCATCAGCTCGATCAGCGTGAAGCCGCGCGGCCGCCGGCGGGCGCGCAGGTCCTTGGTCGAGGTCGCGGAACGAGACATATGCCACGGATTATCCGGAGCGGGGCGCGTGGCGGGCTTCCGTTCGTCGGCCGCTGCGCGCCGCCCGTCGGGCCGGCGACCGCGAAGGCCCGCGGGCCGCGCAGCGGGCGGTCCCGGCCCGGCGCGCTCAGCAGCGCGGGTAGCCGAAGAGCGTCGGCGTCGGCGTGCAGCTGCGCACGCGGCCCATCAGGTTGACGACCTGGTGCAGCGCGGCGCCGCTGCGGCCGATCACGCGCAGCGTGCCCGTCGGTGTGCTGGTGCCCTTGAGCGGGTCGAACAGGATGCTGTTCACGTTGGCCTGCAGCGCGACCGTCTCGCCGGGCGCGAAGTGCACGACGCGCACGACGCGGGCCGGGCCGTTGCAGTCCGCCGCCCCGCCGGCCAGCGCCCGGCAGTGGCGCGCGCTGCCCTGATGAACGACATAGCCGCTGCCCGCGGCGTCGCGGCTGAAGCTGACGCGCAGCGCCTCGTGGTGCGCCGCGGCCAGGCTGCGCGCGAAGTGCAGGTCGGTCTCGAGCTGCGCGGCCGCACCCTCGAGGTGGCGGCGCTCGCGGGCCGACTCGAAGCCCGGGATCGCGGCGCCCAGCGCGACGGCGGCGACCGCCAGCACGATCAGGCTCTCGACCAGGGTGACGCCGCGCTGTGCGCGGCCTGCGGCGGCTTGGTGGTGGCGGCGGTCCATGGTTCGGCTCCTGGTGGTGTCGCGATGGACGGCACTGTAGGAAGCCGGGGTCCGCCGCGCGACCCCAGGCGGTGGGTTCCTGGCGGGGGTCGGAGAGGGCCCCTGCCGGCATCCCCCGTCGGGGGGGCCGCGATGGCCCATACGGCTTCGCATTCAATGCGATAACAAGGCGCGAAGCCGAAGACAGTGTTGACGCACGGCGAGGCGAAGCAACGCGGTTAGCGCGTTGAATGCGAAGCGGTATCAGATGTCGCGGATCAGCTGCCGGAAGGCGTTGACGTCCTCGAACTCGCGGTAGACGGACGCGAAGCGCACGTAAGCGACCTTGTCGATGCGCTTCAACTCGCGCATCACCAGCTCGCCCAGGCGAGCGCTGGGGACCTCGCGCAGGCCGCTGGCCAGCAGCTTGTCCTGGATGCGCTCCAGCGCCGCGTCGACCTGCTCGGTGCTGACCGGCCGCTTGCGCAGCGCCAGCATCATCGATCCGCGCAGCTTGGCGGGGTCGAAGTCGACGCGCGAGCCGTCCTTCTTGACCACCGCCGGCAGCGCGATCTCCGGCCGCTCGTAGGTCGTGAAGCGCTTGTCGCACTTCAGGCAGCGGCGGCGACGGCGGATGACGTCGCCCTCGTCGGACTCGCGCGTCTCGACGACCTGCGTCTCGTCGTTGCTGCAGTAGGGGCAGCGCATCGCGGACCGCCGGCGCCGGCCCTCAGCGGTAGACCGGGAAGTCGCGCGTCAGCGCCGCGACCCGCGCGCGCACCGCGGCGATGTTCGCGTCGTCGTGCGGCTTGTCGAGCACGTCGGCGATCAGGTGCGCGGTCAGCCGCGCCTCGACCTCGCCGAAGCCGCGTGTCGTCATCGCCGGCGTGCCCAGCCGGATGCCGCTGGTGACCATGGGCTTCTGCGGGTCGTTGGGGATGCCGTTCTTGTTGCAGGTCATGTGCGCGGCGCCCAGGATGGCCTCGGCCTCCTTGCCGGTCAGGTTCTTGGGCCGCAGGTCGACCAGCATCACGTGGCTCTCGGTGCGGCCGCTGACGATGCGCAGACCACGCTCGATCAGCGTCTCGGCGAGCACGCGCGCATTCGTGACCACCTGCTGCTGGTAGGCCTTGAAGGCCGGCTGCAGCGCTTCCTGGAAGGCCACCGCCTTGCCGGCGATCACGTGCATCAGCGGGCCGCCCTGGATGCCGGGAAAGATCGCGCTGTTGATCTTCTTCGCGATCGCCTCGTCGTTCGTCAGGATGATGCCGCCACGCGGGCCGCGCAGGCTCTTGTGCGTGGTGCTCGTCACCACGTCGGCGTGCGGCACCGGGTTCGGGTAGACGCCGGCGGCGATCAGCCCGGCGTAGTGCGCCATGTCCACCATCAGGTAGGCGCCGATCGCCTTGGCGACCTTCGCGAAGCGCTCGAAGTCGATGCGCAGGCTGTAGGCGCTGGCGCCGGCGATGATCAGCTTGGGCTTTTGCTCGTGCGCCAGCCGCTCCATCGCGTCGTAGTCGATGGCCTCGGCGGCATCCAGCCCGTAGCTGACGACCTTGAACCACTTGCCGCTCATGTTGAGCGCCATGCCGTGGGTCAGGTGGCCGCCCTCGGCCAGGCTCATGCCCATGATGGTGTCGCCGGGCTGCAGCAGGCCGAAGAAGACGGCCTGGTTGGCCTGGCTGCCGCTGTTGGCCTGCACGTTGGCGTGCGCGGCACCGAACAGGCGCTTGACGCGGTCGATCGCCAGCTGCTCGACGACGTCGACGTTCTCGCAGCCGCCGTAGTAGCGCTTGCCGGGGTAGCCCTCGGCGTACTTGTTGGTCAGCTGGCTGCCCTGGGCGGCCATCACCGCCGGGCTGGTGTAGTTCTCGCTGGCGATGAGCTCGATGTGCTCTTCCTGGCGGCGGTTCTCGGCCTCGATCGCGGCCCAGACCTCGGGGTCGACGGCGGCGATGGTGGACGTGGAGCGGTCGAACATGGCAGTCCTCTCGTCGGGGGCCCGGCCATGCCGCGGCCCGCGGGGAAGATGGGCCTTCTGGCCACGGCGGCGCTGGGTGGCGTGGCAGAGGGCTGCCCAGGCGAACGGCGGACGCCACCACGCGCTGCGGCGGCCTGCGCTTCCCGGTGGTCGTCCACCTCGGGGCGGGGCCGCCCCTATCGCCAGTCGCGCAGGAGCCGGAGTTTATCCGGCCCGGCGCGCGGGCCGTGTCAGTCCAGCAGCGCGACCCGCTCGGCCGGCTTGGTGTCCGCCGGCGCCGGCGCGGGGGCCGGGGCCTGCACCTCCACCGCGCGCGGCGGCTGGTTGCTGGCATTGATCGGCACGCTGCCGCCGTCGGCCACCGTGCGCATCAGCGCCTGCTCGGCCATCACCTTGGCGGCGTAGCCGCCGTCGCTGTCCAGCAGCGCGGCGCCGACGTAGTAGCGCAGCCCGTCCTGCAGGCTGCCGGCGCGCGCGATGCACTCCTTGAGCACCTGCACGCCCACGCGCAGGTTGGCGATCGGGTCGAAGGCCGCATGGTTGCCGCCGAAGTGCATGAACTTGTCGTCGTGCACGCGCGTCAGCACCTGCATCAGGCCCTGGGCGCCGACAGGGCTCTGCGCGAAGGGGTTGAAGCTCGACTCGATGGCCATGATGGCCAGGATCAGCGTCGGGTCCAGGCCGGCGCGCTGGCTGATCGTCCAGGCCTCCTGCACCAGCGCGCCCACCGGTTCCGGCGCAACCTTGTAGCGGCGCGAGATCCAGCGCGTCAGCTGCGCCTGGTCCCTGGGCAGCGCCTTGGGGTCGGTGGCGGTGGCGCGCTGCACGGCCGTCGGCTCGGCGAAGACCGCCAGCACGTTGCCGGAAGCCAGCGTGCGCTCCTCGTGGCGGCCCTGCAGCCACTCCAGCGCGACCGTCTCGACCTGGTGGCGCATCTCCGGCCGGCCCAGCGCCAGCGCGATCACGACCAGCGACGCCAGGCCCACCAGGGCCAGCGTGTTGTGGCTGATCTCGAGCAGGCCGCGCCCGACGTCGCCGGCAAAGACCGACAGCGACCGGGTCGTCGCCTGCTGTGCACGACGCAACTTCGCGAAGGCTCGCATCCATGTACTCCTGAAGTCCGCTCCCCAGCCGCGCGCCTGTGGCCGGCGCGTCGTGGGCTTCAGTGGTGAAATGGCGCCGCGGCCATTCGCGGTGGCGCAGCGCGACCCGGGACGCGACCTCCTCGTTGTCGCGCCGTCGCATCGGCGGCGTCAGCACACCGATCGCACGGGTAAACCCTGAAGCTCCAAGGCTGGCGGCGATCCTAGCAACCGCTAAATACCCGGTCAAGAATAAGAACTTGGCCTCTAATCTCCGAAAGATATGAAGTACCGGGACCTTCGCGACTTCATCGAACAGCTCGAAAAGCGCGGACAGCTGCAGAAACTGGCCGATCCGGTATCGCCGCGGCTGGAAATGACCGCCATCGGCGACCAACTGCTGCGAGCCGGCGGCCCGGCGCTGCTCTGCACGGCGCCCGCCGGTTACAACATTCCCTGCCTGATCAACCTGTTCGGCACCCCCGAACGCGTGGCCCTGGGTCTGGGAGCCTCGTCGCTGTCGGATCTGCGCGACGTCGGCCGCCTGCTCGCGGCGCTGAAGGAGCCGGAGCCGCCCAAGGGCCTGAAGGACGCCGGCAAGCTGCTGCACCTGGTGAAGGCGGTGTGGGACATGAAGCCGGCCGTGCAGCGCAGCGCGCCCTGGCAGCAGGTGGTGATGAACGGCGACGAGATCGACCTGGGCACGCTGCCGGTGCAGACCTGCTGGCCGGGCGACGCCGGACCGCTGATCACCTGGGGTCTGGTCGTCACGCGCGGCCCGCAGGGCGTGGCCAGCCCGCGCACGCGGCAGAACCTGGGCATCTACCGCCAGCAGGTGATCGGCCCGCGCGAGGTCATCATGCGCTGGCTGGCCCACCGCGGCGGCGCGCTGGACTTCCGCGAGTTCGCACGTGCCAACCCCGGGCAGCCGTTTCCGATCGCCGTCGTGCTGGGCGCCGACCCGGCCACCATCCTGGGTGCCGTCACGCCGGTGCCCGACAGCCTGTCCGAATACCAGTTTGCGGGCCTGCTGCGCGGCAGCCGCACCGAGCTGGTCGACGGCAGCGTCGGCGAGGGCGGCCTGAAGCTGCAGCTGCCGGCCAGCGCCGAGATCGTGCTCGAAGGCCACATCCCGCCGGCGCCGGCCGGTTTCGCGGGCGTCTCGGCCGCCGGCGTGCCGCTGAAGGAACGCGGCGGCTACCTGCATGCGCTGGAAGGCCCGTTCGGCGACCACACCGGCTACTACAACGAGCAGGACTGGTTTCCGGTCTTCCGCATCGACCGCCTGTCGCGGCGCGCCGACGCCATCTACCACTCCACCTACACCGGCAAGCCGCCGGACGAACCCGCGGTGCTGGGCGTGGCGCTCAACGAGGTCTTCGTGCCGATCCTGCAGAAGCAGTTTCCGGAGATCGCCGACTTCTACCTGCCGCCCGAGGGCTGCAGCTACCGGCTGGCCGTCATCAGCATCAGGAAGGCCTACCCCGGCCACGCCAAGCGCGTGATGTTCGGGCTGTGGAGCTTCCTGCGCCAGTTCATGTATACGAAGTTCATCGTCGTCGTCGACGACGACGTGGACATCCGGGACTGGAAGGAGGTCGTGTGGGCGATCACGACCCGCATGGACCCGGTGCGCGACACCGTGCTCGTGGACTCGACGCCGATCGACTACCTGGACTTCGCGTCGCCGGTCAGCGGCCTGGGCGGCAAGCTGGGCTGGGACGCGACCAACAAGTGGCCGGGCGAGACGGCGCGCGAATGGGGGCGGCCGATCACGATGGACGCCGCGGTGACGGCGCGCGTGCAGGGGCTGGTCGACCGGCTGCTGTCGCCGCGCTGACCACGCGCGGCACGGCCGCGGCATGCTACGGCCTGCGCGGCCGATGGCCACCGGCAGCATGCGGGCGGATGGGCGGCCGCCAATCGCCTGGACCCTATCGCCCAGCCTGCTCGTTTGACGATTCCTTGTTGCGGCGGCCAGCGGGCTGGCTTATCCTGAATTCGCCTTGTTGAAGGCAACCCCGATGGCGCAGTCCGCTGCGCGTCAGGAGCCCCGGACCTCATTCCTCCGGAGCCCCACTGGCGGCGAGAGCCGCCCGCCCCTCCGACCGGGAACGGCTCGGAGGGGTTTCGCTTTCCAGACCGCCTGAACCGGGCCCGAACCGGCTGAAGTCGGGCCGTCAGGCCGCCGCGCGCGCGTCCTCGCGGATCATGTCCGCCGCCTTCTCCGCGATCATGATCACCGGCGCATTGGTGTTGCCGGACACGATGCGCGGCATCACGGAGGCGTCCACCACGCGCAGGCCCTGCACACCGTGCACGCGCAGCCGCGCGTCGACCACGTCCGCCGCCGGGTCCGGTCCCATGCGGCAGCTGCCCACCGGGTGGTAGATCGTGTCGGCGTGGCGGCGGATGAAGTCCTCGACCTCGGCGTCGCTCTGCGCCCGCGCCGAGGCCTGCAGCTCGCGCGCGCCGAAGGCCGCCAGCGCCGGCTGCTGCAGGATCTGGCGCATCAGCCGCAAGCCGCGCACCAGCCGCTTGAGGTCGTCGCCGGCGCTCAGGAAGGCGGGGTCGATCAGCGGCGCGGCGAGCGGGTCGGGGCCGGCCAGCGTCACGCTGCCGCGGCTCTCGGGCCGCAGCAGGCAGACATGGCAGGACCAGCCATGGCCGAAGACCGTCTTGCGGCCGTGGTCGACCAGCTTGCCGATCACGAAGTGCAGCTGCAGGTCCGGCGTGGCGACGTCCGGCGTGCTGCGCACGAAGCCGCCGGCCTCGGCGAAATTGGTCGTCAGCATGCCGCTGCGCTCGCGCCGCCATTCCAGGATGCCCTTCAGCACGCGCCAGGCCCCGGCCGGCGACAGGCCGAACAGGTCCTTCAGGTGCGGCGCGTCGTAGACCAGCACCACGTCGACATGGTCGTGCAGGTGCCGGCCGACGCCGGGCAGCTCGTGCACGACGGCGATGCCGTGGCGCTGCAGCTGCGCGCCGTCACCCACGCCCGACAGCATCAGCAGCTGCGGCGACTGCAGCGCGCCGGCGGCCAGCAGCACCTCGCGCCGCGCCTGCAGCGAACGTGTCGTGCCCCCCTGGCGGAACTCGACGCCGGTGGCGCGGCGCCCGTCGAACAGCACGCGCGTCGCGTGCACGCCGGTCAGCACCTGCAGGTTGGGGCGTGTGCCCAGGTGCGGCGTCAGGTAGGCCTTGGCGGCGCTGAAGCGCTCGCCGTTGCGGTGCGTGACCTGGTACAGGCCCACGCCCTCCTGCTCGGCGCCGTTGAAGTCGGGGTTGGCGCGGTGGCCGGCCTGCTGCGCGGCCTGCACGAACAGCGCGCCGAAGCGGTTCGGGCTGCGCAGGTCCATCACGTTCAGCGGCCCGCCGGTGCCGTGCCAGTCGTCGGCGCCGCGCTCGTTGTGCTCGGCGCGCCTGAAGTAGGGCAGCACGTCGTCCCAGCCCCAGCCCGGGTTGCCCTGCGCGGCCCAGTGCTCGTAGTCCTCGCGCTGGCCGCGCAGGTAGATCATCGCGTTGACCGAACTCGAGCCGCCCAGCACCTTGCCGCGTGGCTGGTAGCCGCGGCGGCCGCCCAGCCCCGGCTGCGGCACGGTCTGGAAGGCCCAGTTGGCCTGGCCGTTCTTGGCCAGCACCGCGAGGCCGGCCGGGCAGTGGATCAGCACGCTCCGGTCCGGCGGCCCGGCCTCGAGCAGGCAGACGCTGACGGCCGGGTCCTCGCTCAGGCGCGAGGCCAGCACGCAGCCGGCCGAGCCGCCACCGACGACGATGTAGTCGAACATGGAATGGTCTTCTTGCTTGTCTCCTCGGCGCATCATAGGCGGGCATGCCGGGGCGGCCATTGACGCGGCGCCAAGGGGGCCTGGGGCTTGCACGCTGCCGGCCGGTGGCGCGCGCGCAACGCTCCGGCGCCCCGGTCTTCGCAAGGGCCGCCGCACGGGCCCATAATCGCGCCCCCGCTGCCCCGGGGCTTCGCCTTGCGCGGTGCTGTCCGCCGCCCGCACCCACCGACCGCCACCCCGGCCGTCGAGGTCGCCCGCCGAGTCCGGCACGGTCTACCGACATGCCCGCGGTCCGCTGACGGCCCGTGCGGTCAGGGAGCTTCTCGTGTACAAGCATTTCGAACGCCTGGTGCATCCGTACCCGGATGCACTGCCGGCGCCGCCGCCGAAGTCCTTCTTCGCCTTCCTGTGGGAATGCTCGCGCGGCGTGCGGCCCTACCTCGCGCTGCTGGTGGTGCTGACCGCCGGCATCGGCGCCTTCGAGGCCTTCCTGTTCAGCATGATGGCCCACGTGGTGGACGTGCTGGGGCAGGTGCAGCCGGCCGAGCTGTGGCAACGCCACGGCGGCACGCTGGTGCTGCTGAGCGCCATCCTGGCCGGCAGCGTGGCGCTGGCGGCACTGCAGGCGCTGGTCAAGTACCAGGCCGTGTTCGGCAACTTCCCGATGCGGCTGCGCTGGAACTTCCACCGCCTGCTGCTCGAGCAGAGCATGGCCTTCTACCAGGACGAGTTCGCCGGCCGCATCGCCACCAAGGTCATGCAGACCTCGCTGGCGGTGCGCGACACCTGGCTGATCTTCGCCGACATCCTGGTCTACGTGGTCATCTACTTCGTGACCATGGTGGCCATCGTCGGCGCCTTCGACGCCTGGCTGATCGTGCCCTTCCTGGGCTGGCTGGCGGCCTACGTCGTGACGCTGTGGTACTTCGTGCCCAAGCTCGGGCGCATCGCGCAGCTGCAGGCCGACGCACGCTCGCTGATGACCGGCCGCGTGACCGACGCCTACACCAACATCGCCACCGTCAAGCTGTTCTCGCACGCCCACCGCGAGGCCCACTTCGCGCGCGGCGCGATGCAGGAGTTCATGACCACCGTGCATGCGCAGATGCGGCTGGTGACGGCCTTCGAGGTCGTCAACCAGGCGCTGTCGGTGCTGCTGATCGCGGCCACCGCCGGCGCCTGCCTGCTGTTGTGGACGCAGGGCCAGGTCGGCGTCGGCGCGGTCGCGGCGGCCACCGCGATGGCCTTCCGGCTCAACGGCATCTCGCACTGGATCATGTGGGAGATGGCCTCGCTGTTCGAGCACATCGGCACCGTCAACGACGGCATGGCCACGCTGTCGAAGGCGCGCCAGGTCGTCGACCGGACCGGCGCCGTCGAGCTGGCGGTGCCGCGCGGCGAGGTGCGCTTCGAGGACGTGAGCTTCGGCTACGGCGGCGCGAAGAAGGTCGTCGACGGCTTCAGCCTGACCATCCGGCCGGGCGAGAAGATCGGCCTCGTCGGCCGCTCGGGCGCCGGCAAGAGCACCATCGTCAACCTGCTGCTGCGCCTGTACGACGTGGACGGCGGCCGCATCCTGATCGACGGCCAGGACATCGCGCAGTGCACGCAGGAGAGCCTGCGCCGCCAGGTCGGCATGGTCACGCAGGACACCTCGCTGCTGCACCGCTCGGTGCGCGACAACATCGTCTACGGCCGCCCCGATGCGACCGACGACGACATGCGGCGCGCCGCCGAGCGAGCCGAGGCCGACGAGTTCATCGGCGGGCTGACCGACCCCAAGGGCCGCCGCGGCTACGACGCGCATGTCGGCGAACGCGGCGTCAAGCTTTCCGGCGGCCAGCGCCAGCGCGTGGCCATCGCGCGCGTCATGCTCAAGGACGCGCCCATCCTGCTGCTCGACGAGGCCACCAGCGCGCTGGACAGCGAGGTCGAGGCCGCCATCCAGGCCAGCCTGTACCGGCTGATGGAAGGCAAGACGGTGGTCGCGATCGCGCACCGGTTGTCGACGATCGCCGCGATGGACCGGCTGGTGGTGATGGATGCCGGCCGCATCGTCGAGATGGGCGACCACAAGAGCCTGCTCGCGGCCGGCGGCCTGTATGCGCGGCTGTGGGCGCACCAGAGCGGCGGCTTCCTCGGCGACGACGACGACGAGGGCCCGGCGCCGCAGCCGCCGGTGGCGGTGGCGGCCTGAACCGGACGGCAGGACCGGCCTGCGCAGGTTCGGTCCGCCGCGAAGGGGGAGCGCCGGCCGGCGCGGGCGCGGCTGGCCCGGCGCGGGCCCGGCTCAGGCCGGACTCAGTGCGCCGAAGTCTGCGGCGGCTGCCGGATCGGCGTGAGCTGCGCGCCGATCATCGGCTGCGTCTCGGGCCAGCGGCTGTCGGCCGGCGCACGTGCCGGCGCCTGCTGCGCCATGCGGTCCAGCGCGCCGTCCAGCGTCGCGCGGCGCTGCGCCAGGTCGCCGGCGGCCAGCGTGGAGTCCAGCGGCACGTCGATGCTCACCGCGCGCGGCGGCGGCGTGTCGGTCGGCGACACCTTCTCGCGGCCGGCGCGGTGTTCCCACCACGCGACCACGATCGCCGTCGCGAGCAGCGCGACGACGGCGAGACTGACCCAGGCGAGCAATCCGTCCATGTGGAGGACTATCGTCGCCGGCGTCCGTGACTTGAGCAAGACGGCCGGCGCCACCGCGGCCCGGTTCGTGAAGAGCTGCCGCCGCAGGGTTCACGGCGCGGCCGCTTGACCACGCCCGCACCGCGGCGGCGCGCAGCACCGACAATCCACGGTTGCCCGTCGCAGGCCGGCCCGACCCGATGACCACCGCCACGCCTTCCCGAACCGAGCGCCGCCGCGCCCCCGCCGGCGGCGTGCGCGCGCTCGACGGCTGGCGGCCCTACTGGGCCCGGCGCTTCGGGACCGCGCCCTTCCTGCCGATGAGCCGCGCCGAGATGGACACGCTCGGCTGGGACAGCTGCGACATCGTCATCGTCACCGGCGACGCCTACGTCGACCACCCGAGCTTCGGCATGGCGGTGATCGGCCGCGTGCTGGAAGCGCAGGGCTTCCGCGTCGGCATCGTCGCGCAGCCGGACTGGAACTCGGCCGAGCCCTTCAAGGCGCTGGGCCGGCCGAACCTGTTCTACGGCGTGGCCGCCGGGAACATGGACTCGATGATCAACCGCTACACGGCGGACCGAAAGCTGCGCAGCGACGACGCCTACACGCCCGGCGGCGTCGGCGGCAAGCGCCCGGATCGCGCGACGCTGGTCTATACGCAGCGCTGCCACGAGGCTTATGGCGACGTGCCGGTGGTCATCGGCGGCATCGAGGCCAGCCTGCGCCGCATCGCGCACTACGACTACTGGCAGGACAAGGTAAGGCGCAGCATCCTCGTCGACAGCAAGGCCGACCTGCTGGTCTACGGCAATGCCGAGCGCGCCATCGTCGAGATCGCGCACCGCCTGGCCGCGCGCGAGCCCATCGAACGGCTGACCGACATCCGCGGCACCGCCTTCGTGCGCCGGCGCGGCGACCCGACGGCATTGGGCTGGTTCGAGATCGATTCGACCGAGGTCGACCGCCCCGGGCGCATCGACGCGCACATCAACCCCTACCTGACGCTGGAAGAGCAGGCCGCCGCGCAGGGGCAGGGCTGTTCTCGCGACGAGGCCGGCAGCGACGCCCCTCCCGCGCTGGCCACGGTATCGATGCCGGTCTCGCGCAAGGCCGGTGCGGTCGCGCTACCGCCACGCGAGCGCACCGTGATCCGGCTGCCGTCGTACGAGCAGGTGCGCGCCGACCCGGTGCTCTATGCCCACGCCAGCCGCGTGCTGCACCTGGAGACCAACCCGGGCAACGCGCGTGCGCTGGTGCAGCGCCACGGCGAAGGCGCGACCGCGCGCGAGGTCTGGATCAACCCGCCACCGATCCCGCTGACGACGGCCGAGATGGACTGGGTCTTCGACCTGCCCTATGCGCGCAGCCCGCACCCGCGCTATGCGGACGAGAACGGCCGCCACGACGGGCCGACCAGGATCCCGGCCTGGGAGATGATCCGCTTCAGCGTGAACATCATGCGCGGCTGCTTCGGCGGCTGCACCTTCTGCTCCATCACCGAGCACGAGGGGCGCATCATCCAGAGCCGCAGCGAGGACTCGATCGTGCGCGAGATCGAGGAGATCCGCGACAAGGTCCCCGGCTTCACCGGCGTCATCAGCGACCTCGGCGGGCCGACCGCCAACATGTGGCGCATTGGCTGCAAGAGCCGCGCAATCGAGGCCGCCTGCCGCAAGCCGAGCTGCGTCTACCCCGGCATCTGCCCGAACCTGAATACCGACCACGGGCCGCTGATCAAGCTGTACCGCCGTGCGCGCGCGCTGCGCGGCATCAAGAAGATCCTGATCGGCAGCGGGCTGCGCTACGACCTCGCGGTGCAGAGCCCGGAATACGTGAAGGAGCTGGTCACCCACCATGTCGGCGGCTACCTCAAGATCGCCCCCGAGCACACCGAGGCCGGCCCGCTGGCCAAGATGATGAAGCCCGGCATCGGCACCTACGACCGCTTCAAGAAGCTGTTCGAAGAGGCCAGCGCCGCGGCCGGCAAGAAGCAGTACCTGATCCCGTACTTCATCGCCGCGCACCCGGGCACCCGCGACGAGGACATGATGAACCTCGCGCTGTGGCTGAAGAAGAACGGCTTCAAGGCCGACCAGGTGCAGACCTTCTACCCCAGCCCGATGGCCACCGCGACCGCGATGTACCACACCGGGCTCAATCCGCTGGCCGGCATCCACCGCGACGCGGCGCGCAGCGAAAAGGTCGACATCGTGCGCGGCGAGCGCCGGCGCCGCCTGCACAAGGCCTTCCTGCGCTGGCACGACCCGGCGAACTGGCCGCTGCTGCGCGAGGCCCTGAAGGACATGGGCCGCGCCGACCTGATCGGCAGCGGCCGACAGCACCTGATCCCGGCCTGGCAGCCGGCCACCGACGGCGGCTACTCGAGCGCGCGGCGCAAGAACAGCACGCCGCCGCTTGCGCGGCCGACGGCGGTGGCCAAGGGCCGCCTGCTGACGCAGCACACGGGACTGCCGCCGCGGGAGACCGGCACTGTACCCGCGCGGCCGGCCCGGCCGGGCCGCGGTCAGGGCCGCGATCCTGGCAGGGTCGCCGGCCCGCGCAAGCGCCCCCCGGGTTGAGGGGTGCCGGCCGTGCACTGCGCGGCTTCCCCGTGGTGCCCGGTCGGGCGGCGTGCTAGTTTCGAGCGACCCGACAAAGTCCTCCCGAGGAGACCCATGAAATCCGCATTCTTCGGCCGCCTGCTCGGCGCCGCCGTGCTGGCCGGCGCCGCCCTCGGCGCGCAGGCCAATGCCAGCTATACCAGCCTGACCGTGTTCGGCGACAGCCTCAGCGATACCGGCAACATCTTCGTCGCCACCGGCGGCACGGTGCCGGTGCCGCCCTACTACCAGGGCCGCTTCTCCGACGGCCCGGTGTGGATCGACGTGCTGGCGCAGGGCCTGGGCCAGCCGATGGGGGCCGTGCCCTCGCTGCTCGGCGGCAACAACTATGCCTTCGGCGGCGCGCGCAGCGGGGTCGGCGGCTTCCCGCCGGGCACGCTGGCGCAGATCGGCGGCCTGTGGGCGCCGGCCACGCCGGCGGCCGACCCGACCGGGCTGTACGTGCTGGTCGTCGGCGGCAACAACATGCGCGACGCGCGCACGGCCTACCCCGGCGACAGTGCGGCCGACGCCGCCGGCCGCCAGGCGGTGGCCGACCAGACCGCGGTCGACATCATCAGCGGGCTCGGGCTGCTGGCCAGCAAGGGCGCGCGCAACGTGCTGATCGCCAACCTGCCGGACCTGGGCAACACGCCCGAGGCCGCGCTGCTGGGCGTGCAGGCGGCTTCCAGCGACGCCAGCGCGCGCTTCAACGCGCTGATGCCGGTGATCCTGGGCGTGGGCGCCCAGACCTTCGGCCTCAACATGAGCTTCCTGGACATGGCCGGCGCCGCGGCGGACATCATCGCCGACGCCACCACCAACGGCGGCGCGGTCTACGGCATCACCAATGTCACCATGCCCTGCGGCCCGTTCCCGGGCTCGATCGGCGACGCCTGCGCGGTGTCGCTGTTCTCCGACGCGCTGCACCCGTCGGCGCGGGCGCACCAGCTGCTGGGCCAGCAGGCGCTGCTGGCGGTGGGCGTGATCCCCGAGCCGGCGACGGCGCTGCTGATGCTGGCCGGCGTCGCCGGCCTGCTGACGGTCCGCCGCCGCGCCGCCTGAAGCAGACGACGACCGTCCGACCCTAGACGCCGACCTCGGCCAGCGCGGCTTCCAGCGCGGCCAGGTCGGCTTCTTCGTTGTAGGCCTGCACCGAGACACGCACGAAGCCGTGCGCGCCGTGTCGCGTGACCGGCACCTCGATGCGGTACTGCTCGAACAGTCGCCGCCGCAGCGCCTCGGCCGCGTCCGGCGCTTCGGGCAGGCGCACGGGGATCGCGACCATCTGCGCGAAGTCCTGACCGTAGCCCGCGTCGCGGCCGATGGGCGCCAGGCCGTTGCGCGCCAGCACGCGGCGCTGCAGGTCCATCGCCATCGCGTGGCAGCGTGGCCGCCACGCTGGCCAGCCGTGCCGGCGCTGGAAGGCGATCGCGGCCGGCACCGCCAGGAAGGCCGCGATATCGCGCGTGCCCTGCCATTGCAGCCGACGCTCGAGCAGCGTGCGGCCGGTGTACGCATCGAAACCGGTGTGGCCGCCGGCCGCACCGGCGCCGCCTTCCACATCGGCGCCGCCTTCCACACCAGCGCCGGCATCCTTGGCCAGGTAGCCCCAGCTCACGACGGTGGCATTCAGCAGGGCCTGCCGCTCGCGCCGCGCATGCAGGAAGGCCGCACCCTTGGGCGCGCACAGCCACTTGTGGCAGTTGCCGGTATAGAAGTCGGCCCCGACGGCGGCCAGGTCCAGGTCCAGCTGCCCTGGCGCGTGGGCGCCGTCGATCAGCGTCGCCAGCCCGCCAGCGCGCGCCTTCGCGCACAGCTCGGCCACCGGGAAGACCAGCGCCGTCGTCGACGAGACATGGCTCGCGAAGACCAGCTTCGTGCGCGGCGTCGCGGCGGTCAGCAGGCGGTCGGCCCAGCCGGCGGCGTCGAAGGGCAGCGGGATCGCCACACGCCGGTAGACCGCGCCGCGCTGGCGGCAGAAGAACTGCCAGGCGGCGTCGCAGGCGCCGTATTCGTGGTCGCCGGCCAGCACCTCGTCGCCCGGCTGCAGGTTCAGCGACTGCGCGACGACGTTGACGCCCTGTGTCGCGTTGGTCACGAAGACCAGGTCGTCGGCGTCGGCGCCCAGGTGGCCGGCCAGCGCCGCGCGCGCCTCGCGCAGCAGCGCCGCCGAGCGGCGGCCGAGAAACTCGACCGGGTTGCGCTCCAGCGCGCGCTGCCAGCGCTGGTAGTCGTCGAAGACCTCGCGCGGGCAGGCGCCGAAGGAGCCGTGGTTCAGGAAGACCAGCCCGGGGTCGAGCAGGAAGGCATCGCGCAGCGGTTCGTGCATGGTCGTGATCTTCGCAGCGATCGGCGCCGAAGCGGCCGCGGTGCGCGGACCGTGCACTGCATCACGTTCGCGCCTGTCGGAAGACTTCCGACACGCCGCGCCTCCACGATCCGACGGACGGCATGGACCTGCGCCCGCAGCGCCGGCGCCCCGGGTGGCCTATCTTGGAGCCATCAGCCTCCCGGACGAGCCTTCGCGATGGACACGATCAGCCCCCCGCTTGCCGCCGCCGGCTTCGAACTGCGCTTCGAGTCGCTGTTCAACGCCGGCCGCGCCTTCGCCTTCCCCTGCGACGAACGCGGCCGCGTCGAGCTCGACGCGCTCAGCGAGCCGGCGCGCCGCAACTACTTCTACGCGCGCGCGGTGGTCGGCCGCGAGTTCGCGACGCCCGCCGTCGTCTGCCGGCAACGCAGCGCCGCGGCCCGCGCCGCGAGCTGACAATGCCGGCATGGCCGGCACCAGTCTGCTCCTGCTGATCGACGACATCGCCAGCGTCCTCGACGACGTGGCGGTGCTCAGCAAGCTGGCAGCCAAGAAGAGTGCCGGTGTGCTGGGCGACGACCTGGCACTCAATGCGCAGCAGGTCACCGGCGTCAGCGCCGACCGCGAACTGCCCGTGGTCTGGGCGGTGGCCAGGGGCTCGCTGCTCAACAAGGCGATCCTGGTCCCGGCCGCGCTGGCCATCAGCGCCTGGCTGCCCTGGCTGGTGACGCCGCTGCTGATGCTGGGCGGCGCCTTCCTGTGCTACGAAGGATTCGAGAAGCTGGCCCACCGCTTCCGGCACGGCAACGTGGATGCGACGGCGCAGCGCGAGGACCGCGCGCGCCGGCTCGCCGACCCGGCCATCGACCCCGTGGCCTTCGAACGCGACAAGGTCCGCGGCGCGATCCGCACCGACTTCATCCTGTCGGCCGAGATCATCGCGATCACGCTGGGCACGGTGGCCTCGGCGCCGTTCGCGACCCGCTTCGCGGTGCTGGCCGGCATCGCGCTCGTGATGACGCTGGGCGTCTACGGCCTGGTCGCCGGCATCGTGAAGCTGGACGACCTCGGGCTGTGGCTGAGCCGGCGCGCCAGCGCCGCGGCGCGCGCGCTCGGGCGCGGCATCGTCGGCGCGGCGCCGCTGATGATGAAGGCGCTGTCGGTGGCCGGCACGGCGGCGATGTTCCTCGTCGGCGGCGGCATCCTGGTGCACGGCGTGCCGCCGCTGCACCACGCCGTCGAGGCCGCGATGCAGGGCCTGGGCGGCCTCGCGCAATGGCTGGGTCCGGCGCTGGTGCAGGGCCTGGTCGGCGTGCTGGCCGGGGCCCTGCTGCTGGCAGCCGTGTCGCTGGCCGGGCGGCTGCGCCGCGCGTGAATCCGCGGCCGCGCCGGTCAGCGCGGCGTCTCGATGCCCAGCAGCTCGACCTCGAACTGCAGCACCGCATTCGGCGGGATCACGTCGCGCGCGCCGCGCTCGCCGTAGGCGATCGCGCTCGGGCAGGTCAGCTTGGCGCGGCTGCCGACCTGCATGCGCTGCAGGCCCTCGGTCCAGCACCTGATGACGCGGTTCAGCGGAAAGCTGGCCGGCTGGCCGCGTGAATACGAGCTGTCGAATTCGCGGCCGTCGGTGAAGCTGCCGCGGTAGTGCACGCGCACGGTGTCGGTGGCGGCCGGTGCCGGCCCGTTGCCGGCCTTCAGCGTGCGGAAGACGAGCCCGCTCTCGGTGACGACGGCGCCGGGTTCCGCGGCGGCGCGCGTCAGCGCCTCGGGCACGGGCTCCACCGGCGGCGCGACGGGCGTTCTGGCGGCAGGGGCCTGGGCGAATGCTGCGCTGCAGGCCAGCAGGGCGGTCGCGGCGATGCCGCGCGGCCGGGCGGCCAGGGTGATCGGGGTCGTGGTGGTCAAGGGGACGGCTCTCGGAGGCATCGAAGACGCGATCATCGCAGGCCGCCGCGCCCCCGCCGGGTCGGTGGCGTCGTCGCCGGCCGCGCGCAGGCCGCGGAGCGCAGGCCGGCTCGCGCCGCGCGGTCCCGGGCGTCGATCAATGATCCTCGAAGCGGTCCGCGAACCAGCGCTCGATCAGCCGCTGTTCGTAGGCGAGCGGGCCCGCGTAGCGCGGCACGCCGCGCATCTCGAAGCGGTAGGCGAGGTCGGCGACATGCTGCTCGCCGGACTGCAGCACGCCCGCGGCGTCGCGCAGTTCGTAGCGCAGCGTCAGGCGCGGCCAGTCGGCGCCGCCGCGCAGGATGCGCAGATCGGTGCCGTGGTGAGGGCGCACCTCGCCCGCCAGGTCGACGTCCAGCACGTCCACCTGCAGCGTCTGCCCGTCGGGCAGGCGGGAAGCCAGGCGCTGGAAGTGGCCCTCCAGCGTCTTCAGGTGCTGCTCGCGGTCGAACGCGCCGAAGCCGATGTCGCTGTAGCCGGCCGGGGCCACGAAGCGGACGTCGACGCTGCCGGCGGCGTGGACCGGGGCGAAGGCGGTCGCGGCGACGGCAGCAACTGCCGCCGCGGCCAGGGTGCGGATGCGATGCATGCGGAACCTCCTGTCGAGCCTGCGGCCATCGGTGGCGCCACCGGCCGCGTCACGGGGTAGGAGCATCTTGCGCCGGCGCGAGTTCCCGACATGTAACAAGCGTTGAACGCCGCGGCCGGCGCGGCCGCTGCCCGCCTGCCGCTCAGGCGCCCCAGCTGTCCTTCAGCGTCGTGATGCGGTTGAAGACCGGCGCCTCGCCGCGATGGTCCACGCGGTCGGCGATGAAGTAGCCATGGCGCTCGAACTGCACCCGTGTCTCGCGTGCCGCGCCGGCCAGCGAGGGCTCCAGCCAGCCCTGCACGACGACCTTGCTGCGCGGGTTGAGCACCTCGCGGAAGTCGCGCCCGCCGGCGTCGGGCTGCGGCTCGGTGAACAGGCGGTCGTAGAGGTTGACGGTGGCCGGCAGCGCGTCGTGCACGCCGACCCAGGTGATGGTGCCCTTGACCTTCACGGCGTCGGCGCCCGGCGTGCCGCTGCGGGTGTCCGGCACCACGCGCGCCAGCACCGCGATGACGCGGCCCTCGGCGTCCTTCTCGCAGCCGGTGCACTCGACGACCAGGCCGTACTTGAGCCGCACCTTGTTGCCGGGCACGGCGCTGCCGTCCGCCAGCGTCTGCGGCGGGAACAGGCGGAAGAAGCCCTTGGGCGGCCGCTCGACGAAGTCGTCGCGCTCGATCCAGACCTCGCGCGCGAGGCCGAAGCGGCGCGTGCCGAGTTCCGGCCGCTGCGGGTGGGCCGGCGCCTCGCAAGGCTCGACGAAGTCGTCGCTGCCGTAGACCTCGGCCCAGTTGGTCAGCACCAGCTTCAGCGGGTCCAGCACCGCCATCGCACGCGGCGCCTGGCCTTCGAGGTCGGCGCGCAGGCACTGGTCGAGCACGGCATAGTCGAGCCAGATGTTGGTCTTGCTGGCGCCGGTGCCGTCGGCCATCGCGCGGATCGCCGCCGGCGTGTAGCCGCGCCGGCGCATGCCGAAGATGGTGGGCATGCGCGGGTCGTCCCAGCCCTCGACGATGCCTTCCTCGACCAGCGCGCGCAGCTTGCGCTTGCTGGTGACCACGTAGCTCAGGTTCAGGCGGCCGAATTCGTACTGTTTCGGCAGCGGCCGCGCCAGCAGCCCCAGGTCGGCCAGGTGCTCGAGCAGCCAGTCGTAGAACGGGCGCTGGTCCTCGAACTCCAGCGTGCAGATGCTGTGCGTGATGCGTTCCAGCGCGTCCTCGATCGGGTGCGCGTAGGTGTACATCGGGTAGATGCACCAGCGGTCGCCGGTGTTGTGGTGCGTCGCGCGCTTGATGCGGTACAGCGTCGGGTCGCGAAGGTTGATGTTCGGCGACGCCATGTCGATCTTCGCGCGCAGCACCATGCTGCCGTCGGCGTGCAGGCCGTCGCGCATCTCGCGCAGGCGCGCCAGGTTCTCGGCCGGCGTGCGGTGGCGGAACGGGCTGTCGGTGCCCGGCGTCGTGAA
Source organism: Rubrivivax sp. (assembly GCA_019635315.1). Classification (GTDB taxonomy): domain Bacteria; phylum Pseudomonadota; class Gammaproteobacteria; order Burkholderiales; family Burkholderiaceae_C; genus Rubrivivax. The sequence goes on along the minus strand of JAHBZT010000005.1, from coordinate 267,566 downwards.
GTCGCCGCGGCGGGCGCGCATCTCGTCGGCGCTCTGCTCGTCGACGTAGGCCAGCCCGGCCTGCACCAGCGCCTCGGCGGCGCGGTACATGAAGTCGAAATAGTCGCTCGCGTAGTAGAGGTGGCTGGTCGTGCCGACCTCCCAGTCGAAGCCCAGCCAATGCACGGCCTCGACGATGGCGTCGACGTATTCCTGCTCCTCCTTCTCGGGGTTGGTGTCGTCGAAGCGCAGGTGGCAGATGCCGCCGTAGTCGCGCGCCAGGCCGAAGTTCAGGCAGATGCTCTTCGCGTGGCCGACATGCAGGTAGCCGTTGGGCTCCGGCGGGAAGCGGGTGCGGATGCGCGCCGGGTCGGGTGTGCCGGCGGCATGGTGCGCGGCGTCGCCCGGGCTGCCGCCGAACGGGCGCCCGTCCCAGGTGCCGGCCTCCAGGTCGCGCTCGATGATGCCGCGCAGGAAATTCGCGGGCTTGGGCGGCGGGGTGTTCGGGTCGTGCGCCATGCGGGGCCGGTGGGGCGGTGGAAGGCCGGTGGACTGCCGGTGGAGTGCCGGTGCTTGGGGCGCGGCGGCCGCCGACGATGGGCGCGGCACCGCGGCGGGTGGCGCGAATTCTATCGAGCGCGCTGCAACGGGCCGCCGCCGTGGCGTCGCTGCTGCCGGCGGCGGTCGGCCAGCGACAGCGCGGCGAACAGGGCCCCCAGCGCGGCCCCGGCCACCACGTCCAGCACCACGTGCTGGCGCGTGGCGACCGTCGAATACACGATCAGCAGCACCCAGGCCAGGTTGAGCCCCTGCAGCCAGCGCTGGGCGTGGATCTCGCCGAGCAGCCGCCACAGCCACAGCGCCGTGAAGACCGCGGAGGCGACATGCATCGACGGGCAGGCGTTGCCGGCCGCGTCCACGCCCTGCAGCACGGCGAAGGCGCGGTGCTGCGTCACGTCGATGGACAGCGCCGGCGCCGGCACCGCGGTGGGCAGCAGGTAGAAGAAGGCGAGCCCGGTCAGGCACAGCGCCGCCGCCCAGGCCCCGTAGCGCAGCAGTTCGCGCAGCGACAGCATCATGCCCGGCGGGATGCCGACGTAGAACCACAGCGACAGGTAGGCCCACAGCGCCGCCGGCGCGAACGGGATCGCGGCGTCCAGCGCCGTCAGCGGCATCACGAAGGGCTCGTGGCGCGGGTTGCGCAGCAGGTGGAAGTAGCCGACGAAGAACAGCCAGATGAAGGCCGTGACGCCGAAGGTCTTGAGCCAGAACCAGGTCAGCACGCGGGGCGCGATCTGGCGCAGGCCGGCCCGGGCTGGCGGGGCGGCGTCGCCGGCACGCGGGGACAGGCGGGCGACCGGCGCCGAGGCGGCGGCGGGGGACTGCTCGGGGGGACTCATCGGCGGTGGACAGCGGCGCGCGAGGGTAGCACCGAAGGCGCCGCGCCCGCGACACGTCGCCGGGGATCGGCGCGACGATAATCGGCCATGCACGCCCGCGAACCGCGGCGTGCCCCCGCCGCCGGTGGCGAGCCCCCGTCCAGCAGTCATGACCCAGGCGACTTCCGATCTTCCGGCCGCATCCGCGGGCGACACCGCGGCCGGCGCCGCGGCCGACGGCCTGCAGCGCTGTGACGTCTTCGTCGTCGGCGGCGGGCCCGCCGGCAGCACCATCGCGACGCTGCTCGCGCGCCAGGGCCGCAGCGTCGTGCTGGCGGAGAAGGACCGGCACCCGCGCTTCCACATCGGCGAGTCGCTGTTGCCGGCCAACGCGGCGCTGTTCGAGCGGCTCGGCCTGCGCGAGGCGGTCGAGCGCATCGGCATGCCCAAGTGGGGGGTCGAGTTCGTCTCGCCGCAGCACACGCACACGAGCCACCTCGAGTTCGCCGACGCCTGGGACAAGAGCATGCCGATGGCCTGGCAGGTGCGGCGCAGCGAACTCGACGAGATCCTGTTCCGCCACGCCGCGGCCAGCGGTGCCACGGCGCTCGAAGGCTGCCAGGTGCGCACGGTGGACTTCGACGCCGACGGCGCCACCGTCACGGCGCGCCTGGCCGACGGGGCGCCCGCCCGCTGGCGCGCCCGCTACGTCGTCGACGCCTCGGGCCGCGACACGCTGCTGGCGCGCCGCTTCGACAGCAAGCGCGCCAACCCGGCGCACAACAGCGCGGCGCTCTTCGGCCACTTCACCGGCGCGCGGCGCCTGGAGGGCAAGGCCGAGGGCAACATCTCGATCTTCTGGTTCGCGCACGGCTGGTTCTGGTTCATCCCGCTGGCCGACGGCAGCACCAGCGTCGGCGCGGTCTGCTGGCCGCCCTACCTGAAGTCGCGCACCAAGCCGCTGCGCGAATTCTTCGACGACACGATCGCGCTGGCGCCGCGCCTGGCCGAGCGGCTGCAGGGCGCGACCCTGGTCGACGGCAAGGTCTGGGCCACCGGCAACTACAGCTACGGCAGCAGCGTGGCCTGCGGCGAACGCTGGGCCATGGTCGGCGACGCCTATGCCTTCGTCGACCCGGTCTTCTCCTCCGGGGTCTACCTGGCGATGGCGAGCGCCTTCCAGGCCGCCGACCTCGTCGCGACGACGCTGGACCGCCCGCGCGCGGCCGCCGCCGCGCGCCGCCGCTTCGATGCGCACATGAGGAAGGGGCCGCGCGAGTTTTCCTGGTTCATCTTCCGCATGACCAACCCGGCGATGCGCGAGCTGTTCATGCAGCCGCGCAACCCGCTGCGCACCAAGGAGGCCGTGCTCTCGCTGCTGGCCGGGGACATCTTCGGCCGCACGCCGATCTGGGCCTCGCTGACCGCCTTCAAGGGCGTGTACTACCTGGGTTCGCTGCTCCACCCGCGGCGCACCTGGGCGGCCTGGCGCGCGCGGCGCCGCAACGTGCGCGACCTCGGTGCGCTCGAGGGCGAGAATGTCCAGCCGCAGGCGCGCTGAACGCGCGCCGGCGGTCGCGCTCGGCCTGCTGCTGGCGTTCGGGCTGGCCGCGGCGCCGGCGCTGGCGCAGCGCGCGTCGGCCCCGGCTGCCGGCCTGCCGCTGTGGGAGCTGGGCCTGGGCGCGGGCGCGCTGAGTCTGCCGCACTACCGCGGCAGCGACCAGTCGCAGCAGTGGCTGCTGCCGGTGCCCTATGCGGTCTACCGCGGCGACATCCTGCGCGCCGACCGCGACGGCGCGCGCGCCGTGCTGCTGGACAGTGACCGGCTGGACTTCGACCTCAGCGCCGGCGCCAGCGCGCCGGCGAAGAGCCGCGACAACCGCGCGCGCAGCGGCATGCCCGACCTCGCGCCGACGGTCGAGTTCGGGCCCAACCTGAACCTCACGCTGGCGCGCGGCGCGGGCTGGAAACTGGACCTGCGGCTGCCGGTGACCGCGGTCTTCACGCTGGGTTCCGACGCGCGCAGCATCGGCTGGGCCGCCGCGCCCAACCTCAACCTGGACCTGCAGCGCAACGGCTGGAACCTCGGCCTGCTCGCGGGACCGCTCTTCGGCAGCCGGGCCTACCACGCCTACTTCTACGACGTCGCGCCCGAATACGCCACCGCCGCGCGCCCGGCCTACCGCGCGCGTGGCGGCATGGCCGGCTGGCGCGTCACCGGCGCGCTGTCGCGGCGCTTCGGCGACCTCTGGCTGGGCGCCTTCGTGCGCGCCGACTCGCTGGCCGGTGCCCGCTTCGACGACAGCCCGCTGGTGCGCCGCCGCCAGCACCTGAGCGCCGGTCTCGCGCTGAGCTGGATCTTCAAGGTGTCCGATGCACGTGTTGCCGAGCAACCCTGAGCGTTCCCCGGGACGCGGCAGCCCCGCACGGCGCCTGGCGCTGCGGCCGCTGGCGTGGCTGATGCTGCAGTCGCTGCTGCTGTTCCTGGGCCTGCTGTCGCTGGGCTGGAACCTGGCCGCGCTGCTGCTGCACCCGCTGCTGCCGCGTGCCGCCGGGCGCCGCGTCGGCCGGCTGATGATCTCGCGCGGCTATGCCTTCTTCTGGCGCGTCGCGCAGGCCAGCGGCATGCTGCGCCTGCATGCCCAGGCGCTGGACGCGCTGCGCGACGAGCCGGGGCTGGTGATCGTCGCCAACCACCCCAGCCTGCTCGACGCGCTGATGCTGGTGGCGCGGCTGCCGAAGAGCGCCTGCGTGATGAAGGCCAGCCTGCGCCGCAACCCCTTCCTCGGCCCGGGCGCGCGGCTGGCACGCTACATCCGCAACGACTCGGCGCGCGGCATGATCCGGCTCGCGGTCGACGACCTGCGCCAGGGCGGGCAGCTGGTGCTGTTCCCCGAGGGCACGCGCACGACACGCGCGCCGCTCAACCCGCTGCACGCCAGCTTCGCGCTGATCGCGCAGCGCGCGCAGGCGCCGGTGCAGGTGGTCTTCATCGACACCGACTCGCCCTACCTGTCCAAGGGCTGGCCGCTGTGGCGGCTGCCGCCGCTGCCCATCGTCTTCTCGGTGCGGCTGGGCCGGCGCTTCGAGCCGACCGACGACCACCTGCGCCTGCTCGGCGAGGTCGAGGCGCACCTGGCGGCCGGCGTGCGCCCGCCGCCGGCGGCGCGCGCCGCGGCCGACCCCGGGGTGGCGCGCTGATGCCGCCGCCGCCCGCGCCGTCGGTCACGCACCTGGTCCTGATCCCCAGCTACGACACCGGCACCAAGGTCTACGAGACGGTGGCCGCGGCGCGCGCGGCCTGGACCCCGGTGTGGGTGGTCGTCGACGGCAGCCGCGACGGCACTGCCGAGGGCCTGCAGGCGATGGCCGCGCAGGACCCCGGGCTGCGCGTCTTCGTGCTGCCGGTCAACCGCGGCAAGGGCGCGGCCGTGCTGCACGGCCTGGAGCAGGCGGCGGCCGGCTTCACGCACGCGCTGACGATGGACGCCGACGGCCAGCACCCGGCGGCGCTGATCCCGGCCTTCATGCAGGCCTCGGCGGCGCGGCCAGAGGCGATGGTGCTCGGCCGGCCGGTCTTCGACGCCAGCGCGCCGCTGCTTCGCGTGCGCGGCCGCCGCGTGTCCAACTGGTGGACCAACCTGGAGACGCTGGGCGCCGGCGTCGCCGACTCGCTGTACGGCTTTCGCGTCTACCCGGTGGCGCCGCTCGTGCAGGTGATGCGCGGCCAGCGCTGGATGCGCCGCTTCGACTTCGACACCGAGGCCGTCGTGCGCCTGGCCTGGCGCGGGGTGAAGCCGCTCAACCTGGACGCGCCGGTGAAATACCTCAGCGCGGCCGAAGGCGGCGTCTCGCACTTCCGCTACGGACGCGACAACGCGCTGCTGAGCTGGATGCACACGCGGCTGATGATCGGCTTCGTGCTGCGCCTGCCGATGCTGCTGTGGCGCAAGGCGACGCGTCGGCCGCCCTTCCAGCCCTGAGCGGCCTGCCCGCCGCGGCGCCCGAACCCGGCAGCGGCCCGGGCGCGCGCCCGCGGCCGGCCGTCGGCCGTCAGCGCAGCGGCAACTCGCGCCGGCGGCGCTGCAGCCAGCCCAGCATCAGCAGGCCGCTGCCCAGCAGCGCCCACTGCGCCGGCTCGGGCACCACGGCGACCATCGGCAGGCCGAGGTCGGTCAGCATCGCGACGTTGAGCGCGCTGATGTGGTAGCGCGTGCCGCGCTCCATCACGACGCCGTTCATGATGTCCGTCAGCAGGTCGCTGCCGGCGCCGTACAGGTTGCCGACGTGGAAGTTGTTGCCCGCCGTCAGCGGCACCGCGCCGCCGTAGACCTGCATCGCATTCGCGCCGGTGAACCACAGCGTCTGGCCGTCCCAGCGCGTGAGCGTGTCCCAGGTCGAGGCATAGCCGGCCGGCAGCGCGCCGGTGGTGAGGTCGCCCCAGCCGTTGTAGCCCAGCGCGTGGCCGAATTCGTGGATGAAGATCGACACCGCATCGGTGCGGCCGGCGGCCACCGGCGCGCTGCGCGCGAAGGGGTCGCTGTCGAACCACAGCTCGGTGCTCATGTAGGTGGGGCTGAAATACATCAGCACGTCCGGCGCGGCGCCGTTGGCGTCGACGCCGGTGCGCAGCTTGTGCGACAGGCCCTGGTCGTAGACATGGTGGCTGCCGTCGAAGCCGACCCAGGCCGAGGTGGCCGAAGCCGCCGCGGCACGCGGCACGGCGTCGGTGACGTGGAACTGCACGGCGACCGTCGCGCTGGCGTCGATGTGCTGGCCCCAGTGGAACAGCGCCGCGGCGACATGGCTGTGGATCTGGTCCTTGAAGCTGGCGGCGGCGCCGTTCGGGTCCACGACCTCCAGCGTGAAGGACAGTGCGGCCTGCGCCGGCGCCTGGGCCAGCGCGGCGACTGCCACGGCCAGGCCGGCGGCGGTGGTGCGCAGGCGTCGGAAGAGGGGGGCGGCAGCGGCGTTCATCGTCTTCGGGGCGCCGAGCAGGGCGCGAGCAGGACTGTGCGCGCGAGCATAGAAGCTCGACCGCGGTTACACAGCCCCCCGCGGCCCCCGCGATCCGGGTGGACCGTCGAATCCGCCCGTGACGGATTGACGGCGGCAGCCGCTGGCGTGGTTTTCCAGCCACGTCGGCCGGCGCAGGGGCCGGCCCCGGGACGGCGCTCAGGCCGGCAGCAGCTCCGGCTGCACGCTGGGCTCCACCGGCGCCGGGAACAGCAGCGGACCGTCGGCTGCCGGCTGTGCGTCGCCGAGCAGCGCCGCCAGCGCCTGGGTCTCCGCGCCCTGCAGGCCGGGGTGCTCGGCCCGCGCCCGCTGCAGCATCTCGGCCGCCAGCGCGCGCAGCCGGGCCGCCGCCTCGCGCAGCCGGGCGCGGAACGCGGCGTCGTCCAGGTGGTCCTGCAGGCTGCGGTTGAGCTCGACGAACCAGGGCACCGAGGCCTGGTCCAGCATCACCGGCGCATTGCGCTTGCGGCTCGCGCGCGACCAGGCGCGCAGGAAGTCCTGCACCGCGACGTTGAGCTTCTGGCAGGCCGCCAGCTCGTCGCGCAGGTGCGACAGCGCCGACAGGTCGGTGAGCCGCTGCTGGAAGAACAGCTGCGCCAGCACGCTCCAGTAGTACGTGTAGTCCCAGACCACCTTCACCGGCAGCACCTCGGGGTCGCCGAAGATGCGGTACTGGTCGGTGTAGAGGGCCAGCGTGCTGTCGTAGAAGCTGCGGAAGATCTGCTCGTAGACCTTGGTGTGCGCGCCCAGCGGCAGCCCGGCGCGGTCGCGCGCGATCAGCTCGGTGATGTAGGTGTTGCCGATGGCGATGAAGTCGCTGCCCGGCGAATAGAACGGGTCCAGGAAGCGCCCGGCCTCGCCGGCCAGCGCCCAGCGCTGCGCCGAAAAGACCTGGCGGCAGTCGAAGGCGAAGCGGCGGAAGAAGGCGAAGTCCTGCAGCTTGTCGCGCTTGGCCTGGAGGTCGTCGGCGAGCAGCGGCTGGAACTCGGCCAGCCAGTCCAGCGCGCGCTCGAAGGTGTACATGCGCTCGAGCGGGTGCACGCGCGGGTCGGCGACGATGCCCACGGAATGCGAGCCGCTGGCCAGCGGGATCAGCCAAACCCAGTAGCCCTCGCCGACCAGGTGGTTGGTCGACAGCCAGCGCGTGGGCGTGACGCAGCGCGCGCGCCAGGCCGGGTCGGCCGACCAGTCGTCCAGCGTGATGCGGTCGGCGATGCGGAACCACACCGCATGCGCGCCATGCGGGCTCTCCAGTTCCAGGCCGAGCTTGCGCTTGATCAGCCCGGCGCGGCCGCTGGCGTCGACGACCCAGGCCGCCTGCGCCTCGTGCAACGCCCCGCCCGCACGCTGCCAGACGACGCGGTGCGGCTGCCCCGCGTCCGAGAGGTCCAGCCCGCGGATCAGCGCCTGGTCGACGAAGCGGATGCCGCGCCGCTGCACTTCCTGGCCGAGGAAGTTCTCGAAGATGCCGCGGTCGATCTGCCAGCTCGGCACCGGCAGCGGGCGGCTGGCGCCGAGCTCGGTGACGTTCTCGAGGTCGCGCCGGCCCTCGCTGAAGAAGAAGCGGAAGCCGAATTTCTTCAGCTGCGCGGACTTCAGGTGCGGCTCCAGCCCGAGCACGTGCTGGAAATAGTGCGCGCCGATCTCGACGCTGCTCTCGCCGACCTTGTGGCAGGCCTCGGGCACCGGGTGCGCGCGGCGCTCCAGCACCAGCACGTCGATGTCGTCGAAGCGCTGCTTCAGCTGCAGCGCCAGCGTCAGCCCGGCGAGGCCGCCGCCGAGGATGATCACGTCGTGGCGTGCGAGGGCGGCGGGGTCGGTCATCGGCGTCAGGTCCTGCATTGGCGCCTGGTGAATGTGCAGCGCAGCCCGGCATGATGCCGCAGCCGCCTAAGCCCGTGCCGGCACGTGGGGTCGAAGCGACAGCGCCAGGCCGAGCTGCGGCCCGGCGGCCAGTTGCAGGTCGGCCCGCCCGGCGCCGGCCAGCGCCTCGAACAGCGGCAGCAGCGGCGCGCTGGCATTGGCCTGCAGCGCCCGTGCCGCCGGGCTGGCGGCCGCCGTCGGCGGGGCAGGGTCCGGCACCAGCGCGAGCGCCAGCGCCCAGCACGAGCGCGGCCCGGGGCGCGGCGACAGCACCAGCGCCGCGGCGAGCAGCCCGCGGCTGGCGTTGACGCTGGCCAGCGGACCGCAGGCCTCGCTGTCGCCGGCGACCCAGAGCACCGGGGCGTCATCGGCCAGCGCGACGGCGGCGGCTTCCAGCAGCCCCTGCGCCACGCTGTACGGCCCGGCGGCCAGCGCGGTGCTGGCAGCGTGGCAGCCGGCGGCGATCGCCCAGTAGCCCGAGGCCGCGTTGTGCACCGAGTGGTGAAAACGCGTCGGCGACAGCAGCAGCGGGTGGTCGGCCAGCGTGCGGCACATCGCGTCGGTCACGGCCAGCTCGCCATGCGCCGACGCGAAGACGCTGGGCAGCGTCGCGGCGTCGGCGCCGGCGTCGGCCACCGCCGCGGCGGCGACCTCCAGCGCCAGCAGCACGCCGTCCGGCGCGCGGCGGCGTTCGTTGGCGGCCAGCAGCGCCGGCGCAGGGCGTTGCGGCGCCGTTGTCGCCGGCGCGGCAGCCGCCTGGCCGCGCAGCGCGGGCGCCGCGACGTCCCAGCCGGGCAGCGACGGCGCCCACAGCGCGACGCCGTCGACATACAGCGGACCCAGGGCGCTCACACCCGATCTCCCCGTCCGAAGACCAGCACCGCGTTGTTGCCGCCGAAGCCGAACGAATGGCTCACCGCAATGCGCGGGTCGGCCGCCGCCGGCGCAAGCTGCAGCCGCTCGCCGAAGGCCTCGCCCAGCGCCGGGTCTGCCGCCGCCGTGCCGGCGCTGCCGGGCACGAAGCCCTCGCGCAGCGCGACCACGCAGGCCAGCGCCTCGACGATGCCGGCCGCGCCCATCGTGTGCCCGGTCAAGCCCTTGGTCGCGCTGCAGCGGGTGCGCGCCGGGTAGGCGCGCGCGACCAGCGCCGCCTCGACCTCGTCGTTGCGCGCGCTGGCGGTGCCGTGCAGGTTGACATGGTCGACGGCGTCGGCCGCGAGGCCGGCGCGCGCCAGCGCGTCGGCCAGCGCCTGTTCGGCGCCCAGCCCCTGCGGGTGCGGGCTGGACATGTGGTGCGCGTCGTTGGACTCGCCCCAGCCGAGCAGCTCGACCTCGCCGCGCCCGCGTTCGAGCAGCGCGTAGCCGGCGGCCTCGCCGAGGCTGACGCCGCGGCGCGCGGCGTCGAAGGGCCGGCAGGGTTCGGGCGAGACCAGGCCCAGCGCGTGGAAGCCGTGCAGCAGGCTGGCGCCGAGCGCGTCGACGCCGCCGACCACCACCGCGTCGGCCAGGCCCAGGCGCAGCCAGCGCTCGCCGGTCGCGAAGGCCTTGGCGCTGGACGAGCAGGCGGTGGAGACCGTCAGGCAGGGGCCCTGCAACCCGGTGGCGACCTGCACGAAGTCGGCCAGTGCGTGCAGGGTGTTGAAACGCGGCTCGCGCAGCGGCGGCGGGAAGCCCCCGTCGGCGGCCGGTGCGCGGTAGGCCGCTTCGCTGACCGCGATCGTCGACGCGGACGTGCCCAGCACGAGGCCGACGCGGTGGGCGCCGTGGCGCGCGATCGCGTCCTGCAACGCGCCGGCGAAGCCGTCGGCCTGCAGCCCCAGCCAGGCCAGCGCGACCGCGCGGCCGGGCCAGGGGCCGGCGGGCAGCGCCAGCGCCGCGGGCAGCGCCACGCCGTCGGCGCCCGGCACGGTGCCGATCCAGCCCGCCAGCGCCGGCGCGTCGCCGAAGCTCAGGTCGTTCGGCCGCAGCGCGCCGCGGCTGGTGCGCAGCGCCTGCGCCAGCGCCTCCAGCCCATGGCCGGCCGCGCTGACCAGCGCGCAGGCGCGCAGCGTGACGGGCGCGATGACCGCAGGCCGCTTCACGAGGGTTCAGGCCGGGCAGCGCGCGGGCAGCAGGCCGCGGTCCAGCCATTCGCTCCACAGCCGCCGCCAGGGGGGCCAGTCGTGGCCGCCGGGCACCGCGCTGACCTGCGCGGGCGGCAGCTCGCGCGCGAGCAGGCGGTGGCCCTCGGCCAGGCGGTCCTCGCTGCCGTAGCCCAGCCAGACCGGCGGCCGCGCGGCGGCTGGGCGCGCGAGCCAGGTCCACAGGTCGTACTCGAGATCGTCGGCCTCGCGCGGCCGCGCCGCGGCGGCCCAGGCGCCGGCACTGCCGGCCGCCGCGATGTCCTGCAGCAGCGGCCGCCGGCCGAGATAGGGCGCGATCGTGAAGACGCCGTCGACCGCGCCCGGATGGCGCGCCGCATAGCCCAGCGACAGGAAGCCGCCGAGCGAGATGCCGGCCAGCCAGAGGCGGCGGTAGCCGCGCTCGCGCGCCGGCTGCACGACCTCGGCGTGCAGGCGGCGCAGCACGCTGCGGTCGACGAGGTGGCCGAGATGGCTGTCGACGATGACGAGGTCGCACGCCAGGCCGCGCTGCGCCAGCGCGGCGGCAAAACCCTGCTCCTGCAACTCGCGCGGCGCCATGTGCGCGCCGGGCAGCAGCACCAGCAGCGTGTCGGCCAGGGACGGACAGTCGCCCCAGAACTGCAGGCGGTCCATGGGCACCGGAAACTCGGGCCGCGCGGCGGTGGCGCAGCCGCCGACCCCGCCGGTGGCCGCCGCGGCCAGGACCGCCAGCGCCGCAGTCGCGGCGCGGCGGCCTGGCGCCATCAGCGGTAGCCCTGCTCGTTGGCGCTGTGGATGATCCAGATCAGGTGCGCGTTGCTGTCGAAGCCCGACGAGCCCGCGAACACCAGCCGGCCCAGGCCCTTGTAGACCACCTCGTGGCGGTAGCGGTCGGAGCCGAAGAAGAACGGGATGAAGGCCTTGCCGGTGACGTAGGCGCCCTGGTCGGTGGGCGTGCCGACGATGTCCAGCACCTGCTTCAGCGGCATGCCGATCTGGATCTGCGTGAACTTGCTGCCGGGCACCGGGTTGCCGGTGATCTCGCCTTCGTAGTCGTTCAGGCCCTTGACGGTCTTGCCGTAGCCGGCCTCGACCTTCTTCGGGTCGATCACGTCGCCGCGCTCGTTCATGCCGGGGCCGATCTTCGGGCCCGATGGGGCCGGCGCGGCCGCGGTCGTGGTGCTGCCGGACGACGACGACTCGGACTTGCTGCCGGGCATCGTGATGCAGCCGGCCAGCAGCCAGGCCGCGGCCAACGCGGCCGGCAGGGCCAGCTTGCGTGCGGTGGATTCCATGTCGCGAACTCCGTATCGGATGGTGGGTGGCGCCATCGCGGGGCGCGACCCCGCGTCCTCTCCGGCGCCGCACGATCGTAACCGCGGCAGCGCCGCGGTTGAAGCAAAACCGTGCGCTGCCGGCCGCTGTGCCGGCAATGCCCCTGCACGCCTGCGCGGCCGGCGCTGTGGCCATCATGCGCGCCGCCGTCTTCAACCCGGGCCGTCGCGATGCCGTACCCTGCCGACCCCCTTCGCCGTACTCCACCCGCCGTGCCCGCGCCGGCCGCCCCGGCGGCCGATCCCTCCCGCCGGCGCTGGCTGCTGGCCGCGGGTGCGCTGCCGCTGATGCCGCTGCTCGGCGGCTGCGCCACGCCGCTGCCGCTGGACGCGCCGGACATCGGCGACCCGCTTGCGGCGCAGCGCCTGCGCGAGTGCGCCGAGGTCCACGGCCTGGCCGCCTACCGCGCGCTGCGCGACATCAACGTCGCCTACGACGGCCGCTGGCGCCCGCTGATCGACCGCGTGCAGCCGCAGGTCGTCGACGCCGGCTTCCGCGGTCCTTCGCAGGAACGCATCGTGCCGGCGGCCGGCGTCGTCGCGCAGGCCTATGCCGGCCTGGCCGGCAGCAAGCAAGTGTGGTGGCAGCGCGGCAGCCGCGCCGGCACCGACGGCACGGTGGAAGTCTGGAACAACGGCCGGCGTAACGACGACCCGGCGTATCGCAGTGCGGCCGCGCTGGTCGCCGAGGCCTACGGCCTGTTCCTGCTCGGCCCGCTGTGGCTGGCCGAGCGCACGCTGCCGGCGGCGCTGGCCGGCACCGAACGTGTGCACGGCCGCTACTGCGACGTCGTGCAGGTGGCCTTGACGCCCGGGCTCGGCCTGGTCGCGCGCGACCGCGTGGCGCTGTGCATCGACCGCGCCGACGGCGTGTGCCGGCGGCTGCGCTTCACGCTCGAGGGCTTCGAGGGCACGCGCGGCGCGGTCGCCGAGGTCGACCTCTTCGACCACGAGCGCCGCTTCGGCGTGCTGTGGCCGATGCGCTCCTACGAGGAGGTCGTGCACCCGCTGCGGCTGCCGGCGCACGACTGGTGGGTGACGGGGCTCGATGTCGATCGCGGCTATGCGGTCGAGTCGTTGCGCGGGCCGGCGTTTTCGGGGTTGGCGGCGGCGCCGGCCAGAGCAGTCTGAGTTCGATCTTGGCCCTGCGGGCGGCTCTGTTGTTGCCTGCCGGCTGAGGTTGCCCTCCCGGCGGGTTGCGGCTTTGCCTGCCAGCAGTTCCGCCCGCTGGGCGGGTTACTTTCATTTGCTGGCCCAAATGAAAGTAACCAAAGCAAAGGGCCTTGGAACGCAAAACCTCTCAACCCGTTCTTCGCGCTTGGGCCCCTCTCTCCACCGCCAACGTCGCCGGCTATCGAACTGAGGCGCGCCTGAACTAAGCACTGCCCTGGCGCGCGGCCCGCCACGCGATCAGCGCGCGCCGAAGGCAGCGTGCCACCTGCGGCCGTGCCGAAGCCGCAATGCGGACCGCGAGCCAGGGCAGTGCGGTGTTCAGGCCAACGGCGTGCACGATGACCGAAGACCGCTCCGGTGGCGCGAGGGGCCCAAGCGCGAAGAACGGGTTGAATGGTGTTGCATTCCGGGCCCTCTTCTTAGGTGACTTTCTTCTGGGCCAGCAGAAGAAAGTTACCCGCCCGGAGGGCGGAACCTGCCGGCAGGCCAAGCCGTTGCCCGAAGGGCGGAACCTGCCGGCAGGCAATGCCGTTGCCCGAAGGGTGAAACCTGCAGGCTGGCAACTCAGCCGCCCGCAGGGCAACACCGAAGGCAGGCAGCAACGCAGCCGCCCGAAGGGCAACAGCAAGCGCCAGCGGGGCGCCTAGTACAGGCCGCCGTTGACCGAGATCACCTGCCCGGTGATGTAGCCCGCCTCGGGCCCGCACAGGAAGCCGACGAGCGCCGCCACCTCGTCGGGCGTGCCCGCCCGCTGCACGGGCACCAGGCGCTTCACGGCGTCGGCGTCGAAGGCGCCCGCCGCCATCGGCGACTCGATGATGCCGGGCGCGACGGCATTGACCGTGACGCCGCGGCTGGCCAGTTCCAGCGCCAGCGCCTTGGTCGCGCTGTTCAGCGCGCCCTTGGCCGCCGCATAGTTGACCTGGCCGCGGTTGCCGGCCAGCGCCGCCACCGACGAGACATTGACGATGCGGCCCCAGCGCGTGCGCAGCATCGGCAGCACCAGCGGCTGCGTGACGCGGTAGAAGCCGTTGAGCGAGACGTCGATCACGCGGTGCCACTGCCCCGGCTTCATGCCCGGGAAGACCGCGTCGTCGTGGACGCCGGCGTTGTTGACGACGACCTGCACCGCGCCCGCCTGCAGCATGCGCGCAGTGGCGTCGGCGCAGGCCGCGTCGTCGGTGATGTCGAAGACCCAGGGCTCGGCCGCGCCGCCGGCAGCGGCGATCTCGCCGGCCAGCGACTGCAGCGCGTCGGGCCGCGAGTTGCCGTGCAGCAGCACGGTCGCGCCGTCGCGCGCCAGCCGCCGGGCGATCGCGCTGCCGAGCTCACCGCTGGCGCCGGTGACCAGCGCGCGCTTGCCTTGCAGGGATGCCGGCATCGCCGTCATCGCGCCGGCACCGCGTCGAGCACGACGGTGGCGCGGCCGTCGACCAGCACGCGGCCGTCGGCGGCCGCACTGACCGCGAAGGCATACATCGCCTGGCGCTCGTCGCCGGCCAGGCGTTCGCAGCGCACGTTCAGTTCGCCGGCCACGTCGTCCAGCCGCGCCACGTGCAGGCGCACGCCGCGCACGCTGGCCAGCATGCCGGGGCGCGGCGTGCTGCCCGCGGGCGCCGACAGCGTGCCGTGCAGCGCCATCGCCTGCGACGCATATTCGATCGCCACCGGTGCCGGCAGCAGGCCCGCGTCGCGCAGCGGGTGGCCGGCATCGCGGTGGCCGCTGGCGCGGCATTCGATGCGCGTCGCGTCCCAGGCCAGCAGGCGGTCGAGCAGGCACATCGTGCCGGCATGTGGCACGCGCGCCGCGATGCCGGCGTGGTCCAGCGTCTGCGGGTTGCTCATGTGCTGGCCCCGACGGTCAGCGACAGGGCCCAGCCGGTGTCGCCTTCGATCACGACATCGGCCGCCGCGTTGCCGGCCAGCGCCATCAGCAGCGGCAGCGCGCGCGCGGCCGGGATCGTGCGGCGCACACCCTCGAGCCCGGCGTGCGGGCAGGGCGTTGCCGTCGCGTCGCCGGTCAGTTGCAGCGTCAGCGTGCGTCCACGGTTGCCCGGCGCCAGCAGCAGCGCCAGCGCGAAGGTGTCGGCCACCGGCCGCTTGGCGTGCAGCGGCTCGGGGTAGGGCACGTCGGCGGCCACCAGCAGCACCGGCGCGCCGCTGGCCTGCACCTGCACCGCGGCCTCCAGCAGCCCGGCCGCGAAGCTGGCGTCGAAGGCGGCGAGGCTGGTCGACGGGGCCCGCGACGCGGTCGCGATATGCCAGTAGCCGGCCGGCGCGTTGTGCACCGAATTCGTGAAGCGCGTCGGCGAGACCAGCCGCTCGGGCGTGGCCAGCGCCTCGCACAGCAGGTGGCAGTTCAGCGGGTCGCCGGTCGACGAGGTGAAGACGGTCGGCAGCGTCGCGGGGTCGGCGCCGGACATCGCCAGCGCCTGGTCGGCGGCGACGAGGGAGGCCTTGACGACGGTGCCGGCGCGCCGGCGCTCGGTCGGCGGCAGGCGGTTGGGTGCCGGCACCACGGTGACGGCGGTCACCCAGCCGCCAGGGTCGCGCAGCAGTGCAGCGCCGGTGGCCCAGTCGGCCAGGCCGGGGCCAACGAGGCCGATGCCGGCGACGACGACGCGCGTCATGCCCTGCCCTCCACGCGGTCCGCCGCGCCGAAGACCAGGCAGGCATTGCTGCCGCCGAAGCCGAAGGAGTTGCTCGCCGCCACCCGCAGCGGCCGCAGTGCCGTCTCGCGCACGATGTGCGCGTGCAGCGCCGGATCGGGATCGCGCAGGTTGAGACTGGCGGGCACGAAGCCGTGCTGCAGCGCCAGCAACACGATCGCCGCCTCGACGCCGCCGGCCGCGCCCAGCGTGTGGCCGGTGAAGCCCTTGGTGCTGCTGCAGGCCAGCGTCTGGCCGAAGACCGTGCACACCGCGCGGTCCTCGGCGGCGTCGTTGCCCGGCGTGCCGGTGCCGTGCAGGTTCAGGTAGTCCACGTCGCCCGGGGCCAGCCCGGCGGCGGCGAGCGCGCCGCGCATCGCGTCGGCGGCGCCGGCGCCCTCGGGGTGCGGGCTGCTCATGTGGTGGCCGTCGCTGCTCTCGCCGGCGCCCAGCAGCCAGGCCGCGGGCCGCGCCGCGTCGCGCTCCAGCAGCGCGAAGGCCGCCGCCTCGCCCAGCGAGAGCCCGGCGCGTCCGGCGTCCCAGGGCCGGCAGATGTCGGTCGACACCAGCTCCAGCGCCCGGAAGCCGTACAGCGTGGTCATGCACAGGCTGTCGACGCCGCCGACGACCGCGGCGTCCACCAGGCCGGCCGCGATCATGCGTGCCGCGGTCGCGAAGACCTTGGCGCTGGACGAGCAGGCGGTGGACACGACATGCGCCGGGCCCAGCAGGCCGAGCCGCTCGCGCACGTAGCGCGCCACCGAGTAGGTGTTGTGCGTGCGCGCATAGTCCAGGCTCGCCGGCAGCGCGCCGGTGGCCGGGTCGCGGTGGCGGTAGGCGATCTCGGTGGCCAGGATGCCCGAGGTGCTGGTGCCCAGGAAGACGCCCACGCGCGCGGCCCCGAAACGCTGCGCCGCGCGCTGCACGCTGTGCTTGAAGCCGTCGGCGCGCAGGCCCAGCTCGGCGAGCTGGTTGTTGCGGCAGTCGAAGCCGGCCAGCGGGTCCGGAAAGCGCACCGCCTCGGCGCCGTCGACGACGCCCAGCCAGGTGTCGAGCTGCGCGGTCTCGAAGCCGCGCTGCACGAGCCCGCTGCGCCCTTCGCGCAGCGCGGCCAGCGTCGGCGCGCGGCCGTGGCCGAGCGCGCTGACCAGCGTGAAGTCGCTGACCGCGACCGCGCCCGGGCCTCTCATCGCGGCGTCACCCGTCGGCGCGCGGCAGCTCGGCGACCAGCAGCACGTTCGCGAACGGCGTGCCCTCGCTCATCGGCACCGCGTCCACGCGCGCGAAGCCCAGGCGCTGCAGCAGCGCCGTCCACTCCGCGAGCGGGCGGCCCCAGGTCGGCGCGACGCGGTGGCCGCGCGCCATCGTGACCAGGCGGTCCACCCACTGGCTGATGACGAAGCCGCGACGCGCCGCCGCGTCGCCCACTCGCAGCAGCAGCCGGCCGCTGCCGGGGCCCAGGCTGCGGCCGGCGCGCAGCGCCTGCACGACGCGTTCGAGCAGCGCCTGCTGGTCGGCATGGTCCACGTAGTGCAGCACGTCCAGGATGACGACCACGTCGCAGGACGGCAGCGCGGCGCGGCGCATGTCCTGGCAGACGAAGCGCGGCGGCGGGTCCAGCCGGGCCAGCGCGCGGTCGCCGCGCATCACGTCCCCGGCCATCAGCTCGATGCCGACATATTCGCGCGCCGAGGGCGCCGCCGGCCAGGCGGCCGGCCAGGCGCCGCGCCGGTCGGCATCGGCGCAGGCGGCGAGCAGGCTCGCGAGCAGCCCCTGGCCGCAGCCGATGTCGACCACGCGCGCGTCCGGGGGCAGGTCGCCGCGTTCGAGCAGGGCGCGGAAGGCCGGGTCGCGCCCGAGCTTGCCGCGCGCCCAGTGCCACGCGAAGCGCCCGGCGCTGCGGTAGGGCGCGCTGGCGGCCGCGTGCAGCGCGCGCCAGGCCTCGTCCGGCGACGGCGCGCCGGCGGCATCGGCCACGGGCAGTTCGTCGCGCTTCATCGGCCGTGCCCGTTCACGTCAATGCGGCGCATGGCGGCGCGGCACGGCATCGGCCAGCGTCACCGGCTGCAGCCCGGCGGCGCGGTAGCGCGCCAGCAGCGGCGGCAGCACGGCCAGCAGCACCGGCTGGCCGGCGGCGGTACGGCGGGCGTGGCCGTCGTGCAGCAGCAGGATGTCGCCGCCGGCCGGCTGCCGCGCCAGCCGCGCCAGCACGCGCTGCGGGTCGGCCTCGCGGGTGTCGAAGCCGCGCCGCGTCCAGCTCACCAGCTGCAGGTCCAGGCGGTGCAGCACCGGGTCCAGGAACGGGTTGCGCAGCCCGGCCGGGGCGCGGAAACAGTGCGGGCGCTGCCCGCTCAGGTCGGCCAGCCGCGCCTGCGCGCCCGCGATCTCGCGCGCCAGCGCACGCGGGCCGAGCAGCGAGAAATGGTGGCGGTGGTGCAGGCTGTGGTTCTGCACGCTGTGGCCGGCGGCCACGATGCGCCGCAGCAGCGCGCGCTGCGCGGCGGCCCGTTCGGCGATCACGAAGAAGGTCGCGCGCACGCCCTCGGCGGCCAGCAGGTCCAGCAGCGCCGGCGTGACCTCGGGGTCGGGCCCGTCGTCGATGGTGATCGCGAAGTCGCCGCGCGCCGCGCTCGCCGCCGGCAGCCGCGTCAGATTGGGCCCCAGCAGTGCACTGCGCGGGGTCAGGCCGGCGGCCGTGATCAGCAGGTGGTTGGCCGCCACCGCCGCCAGCGCCCAGGGCCAGGCGGCCGGCGACAGCAGCGCCGTGCCGGCTGCGGCGGCATGCAGCGCGGCGCTGCCGGCGAGCAGCGGCGGCAGCGGCCAGCGCGCAGCCGCGGCGCGCCGGGCAGCCGCCGGCACGGGCGAGCTCGGGGAGGACGGCGGAACGGCTGCAACCACGGCCGCGGATTCTGTCACGCGACCCGCGCCGCCCGCCCTGGGGTCAGCACCCCGGGAATGTCCCTGGGGCGGCCGCCGCGCCGGCGCACCGCCGCTCATGGATGCGGCCGCGCGAAGGCCGCGGCCAGCAGCAGCGCCAGCAGCGCGCCGGGCGCGACGACGAGCCCGATCGCACGCAGTGCCGGGATCGCCGACATCGCGATCAGCGCGAACGTCGCCACCGTGGTCAGGTTGGCCAGCAGCAGCGAGGCCAGCGTATCGTCGTCGGCCTGCGCCGGCTGGCCGGGCTGCTGCAGCAGGTCGAAGAACAGCGCGTAGTTGGAGCCGACCGCCACCACCAGCAGCAGCCCGACCAGGTGCAGGATGCCCAGCGGCACCTCGGCCAGCGCCAGCGCACCCATGCTCAGCAGCACGGCCAGCACCAGCGGCTGGCAGACCGCCAGCAGCCGGCGCGGCGAGCGCAGCGTCAGGGCCATCAGCGCCACCACGCCCAGCGCACCCAGCAGGGCCTGCAGCTGCGCCTGGCCGAGATAGCGCTCGTAGAGCCCGGTCAGCTCGCGGCCGATCTCCAGCACCTGCACGGCGGCCGGGTCGCCGGCGTCCAGGCCGGCCAGCGCCTGCTGCACGGCGGCGGCGTCGATCTCGGCGCCGTCCGGCGCCGGCGCGGCCCCGATCGGCGGCTGCAGCGGCAGCAGCGCGACCCAGCCGGCGGGGCCGTCGTCGCCCTGGCGCTGCAGCAGCATCGCGTCGACCAGCGGCGCCAGGCTGGCGCCGGCCGCGCCCGAGCGCAGCGCCGGCAGCGTGAGCGGCGCCTGCGTGCGCGCGGCCGCGACCTCGGCGACGAAGGGCTGCAGCCGCGCCGCGTCCACCGGCAGCCCGGCCACCGCCTCGCGCAGCGCCCCCTGCAGCGCGTCCGGCGCGGGCAGCGCGGCCAGGCGCGCCTGCTGCATGCGCAGGCTGGGCAGCCAGCGCGCGATGCTGTCGTAGCCGCCGATGGTGCCGGCGTCGATCAGCGGTTCCAGCCGCGCGCCGGCCTGCTCGGCCAGTTCCAGCACCGCCTGCAGGTCCGCGGCCTGCACGACGACCAGCGTGCGCGCGTCGCCGGCCGACAGGTCCTGGCGCAGGCTGGCGTCCAGCGCCAGCACCTCCTGCGGGATCGGGCTCAGCGACGCCAGCTCGGCGCGCCACAGCTCGCTGCGCTGCGCCAGCAGCACCGCCGCGGCCACGCCCAGCGCGACCAGCGGCCAGCGCAGCCGCGGCATCGCGCCCAGCAGGCTGCGGCCGGTGCGGCCGAGCGCCGTGCGCAGCAGGGTGCCGGCGGCCCCCTGCGGGCGCAGCGCCGGCATCACGAAGCGCGTGAACAGCGCCGCCGCGACGAGCCCGCTGACCGAGAACACGCCCAGCTGCGCCAGCCCCGGAAAACCCGAGAAGACCAGCGCCACGAAGCCGCAGACGCTGGTCAGCAGCCCGAGCCGGATCGTCGGCCAGCCCTCGTGCACCCAGGCGCGCCAGCCGCCGCGCCCGGCCAGGCCGCGCGCCTGGATCAGGTAGTAGATGCCGTAGTCGACCGCCTCGCCGATCAGCGTCACGCCGAAGGCCAGCGTCATGCCGTGCACCTGGCCGAAGCCCACGCCTACGGCGGCGATGCCGACCAGCACGCCGGTGGCCACCGGCAGCGCGGCCACCGCCAGCGCGGCCAGCGAGCCGAAGGCCAGCGTCAGCAGGCCGACCACGAGCACGGTGCCGGCAATCGACAGCCGCTTGATCTCGGCCTCGATGCGGCCGCGGCTCTCGACGCCGAAGACCGGCGCTCCGGACACGCGCAGTGCCAGCCCCGGCGCGGCGACCGCGGCGAAGTCGTCGTGCACGCGCGCGATGGCCGCGGCCATCGCATCGAGGTCGGCCCCCGGCGCGCGCACCATCGCCACCAGCAGGGCCCGCGGCGCGCTGCGCGAG
The DNA here is from genome assembly GCA_019635315.1 of Rubrivivax sp. Lineage (GTDB taxonomy): Bacteria > Pseudomonadota > Gammaproteobacteria > Burkholderiales > Burkholderiaceae_C > Rubrivivax. Next base: position 247,218 of record JAHBZT010000005.1, on the reverse strand, counting down.
ACCCACACGCCTTCCTCGCTGCGTGGTGCGCTGCTGGGGATCAGGCCCTCGGCGATGCGCTGCGTCTCGCCGGTGGGGTCGCGCTCGAACAGCGGCCGCGCGATCGCGCCGGCCGGCGTGCCCAGCAGCGACAGCGTGTCCTGCAGGCCCTCGCGCAGGCCGGCCGCCGTGAAGCGCTCGGGCGTCACCGCCGGGCTCAGCAGGTAGCGGTGCTCGAACAGCCAGGTGCCGACGTCGGACCAGGCCTCGGTCTCGCCGTTGCCGACCTGCTCGAACAGGCCGCTGGCGCGCAGCCTCGCGGCCAGCGCCCGCGACGCGGCGGCGCGCGCCGCCGCGTCGCCGCCGTCGATGCCGACCAGCAGCGTGCGCGCCGGCACGCCGCTCTCGACCTGCTCGATCAGGATCTGCTGGCGTTCGTCGGGGCTCGCCGGCAGGAAGGCGCTGAGGTCGGCGACGAAGGGCGTGCGCAGGATCTGCAGCAGCGCCAGCAGCACGACCGCGGCCCACAGCGCCAGCACCAGCGCGCGCCGGCGCGGCGTCGGCGGCGTGCCGTCCGCCGCGCCGGTCATCGGGCTTCGCGCGCCAGCGTGCCAGGCGGCAGGTTGTCGACCAGCATCAGCGAGCGGTCGCCGTTGGTCAGCCACAGGCCGACGCTGCGGATCTCGCCGGCCTGGCCGGCGATCTGCATCTCGCGCACCTGGGTCGCCAGGCGCGCGTCGCGCGGCAGCAGCGTCAGCGTCCAGCGGCCGGGCTCGCCCTCGACGCGGGTCTCGAAGTGGCGCTGCAGCAGCGCGGCGTCGCCGGTCAGCGTGCCGCGCATGGCCTCCACCAGTGCCGTGAGCTCGGGCACCGCGTCCAGCGTCATCTGGCGGCTGCGGCCGCCGCGCCGCAGCACGATGGTGTTGCCCTGCACGGCCATCGACTCGGGGCGCGGCTCCAGCACGTGGCGCACGAAACGGTCGGGCGCGCTGAAGCTCAGCGTGCCGCTGGCGCGCAGCGGGCTGTCGAAGCCGGTGACATGGCGTTCCTCGGAGAAGCGCGCCTCGGCCTCGCGGCGCTGCGCGAGCAGCGCGGTCAGCGCCTTGAGGTCGAAGCGCGCCGCCTGCGCCCGCGCCGCCAGCGGCCCGGCGGCGGCCAGGGCCAGCGTGCGCACGAGCAGCCGCCGCCGGTCAGGGTTGGGGGTCTTCACGCCAGAAGTCGTAGAAGTTGAACCAGTTGGTCGGCAGCTCGCGGCACAGCGCCTCCAGCCGCGCCACGTAGTTGGCCAGCGCGGCCTGGATCGCGGCCTCGCGCGCGGCCGGCTCGGCGATGCGCTCGCGGAAGTCGGCCAGCGGCTCGAAGCGCACCTCGTAGCGGCGGCCGCCGCGGTACAGCGCGACCATGAAGATGACGCGCCGGCGCAGCAGCATCGCCAGGCGCAGCGGGCCGTCGGAGAAGCGCGCCGGCCGGCCCAGGAAGGGCCGCTCGACGATGCGCGAGTGGCTGTCGGCCAGCACGCGGTCGCCCAGCAGGCCGGCGAGGCCGCCGCCGTCCAGCCAGTCGCGGATCTCCAGCGTCGAGCCGCTGCGCCCGACCGCGATGATGCCGAGCTGGAAGTCCGGCGCCACCGCCTGCAGCACGCCGTGGATCATGCGCGCGTTGTCCGGGTACATGACCATCGCGACGCGCAGGTTGGGCCGCGACTCGCCGACCGCATGCAGCGCCTCGAAGCTGCCCAGGTGGGCGCCCAGCAGGAAGGCGCCGCGGCCCTCGGTCAGCGCCTCGTCGACCAGCGCGCTGCCGTCGATCGTGAGGTCGAAGCGGCCCATCTGTCCGCGCACGAAGTACAGGCGGTCCAGCGTCACCGCCGCGAAGTCGTGGAAGTGGCGGTAGCGCTCGCGCCAGCTCGGTGCGCGGCCGAGCGCTCGCGCCAGGTAGCGCGCCGAGTGCCGGCGCGCCGCCGGCGCGAAGCACAGGAAATACAGCGTGATCGGGTGCAGCAGCAGGCGCGCCGCGCCGCGGCCCAGGGTCACCGCGACCCAGGCCATGAAGCGCAGCGCGACGCGGTTGCTGCGTTCGCCCGCGGCGGCCCAGTCGGGCGCGGCGGCGTTCGGCGCGGTCGTGCTCACTCGAGCACCCTCCGCGCTGCGCGCTGCGGGATGAGCGCTTGGGAGCGTCCCGGCGCGCTCATGACCCTGGCGCCAGCTGGCCGCGCGCGACGACGCGTTCGCCGCAGCGCAGCTCGAAGTCGGCGCCGCGGCCGGCCTCGGTGAGCTGAACCGCGACATGGTCGCCGGGGCCGATAGGCGACAGGAATTTCGCGCTCGCGATCACCGGCGTCGCGCCCAGCCGCGCGGCCAGCGCGGGCCGCGCCTGCACCGCGCGCAGCAGCAGCGACAGCAGCACCACGCCCGGCAGCACCGGGTGGCCCGGGAAGTGGCCGGCGAAGGCCGGGTGGTCGGTCGGGATCCCGAAGGTCTCGACGCCGGTCGCGGCGGCCGGCGCCGCTGGCGCGGCCGGAGCTGCGGCAAGCGTCTGCAGCGCGAAGGCCCGCAGCGCCGCCACCGTCAGCTTGCCGGTGGCCTCGCGCGGCAGCGCGTCCACGTGCACCACGCGCCGCGGCACGAAGGCCGGCTCCAGGTGCGCGCGCAGCGCGGCCACGATCTCGCGCGCCGACAGCGTCGGCGCGACGACGAAGGCCAGCGGCCGCACGACACCGTCCGGCGTCTCGTCGGGCAGCCAGAAGGCGCCGTCGTCGACGCCCGGGATGCGGTTGAGGTGGAAATTCAGGTGCCCCAGCGAGCTGCGCTTGCCGGCGACATGGATCAGGTCGTTGGCGCGGCCGAGCAGCCTGAAGCGCGTCGCGTCCTGCAGCTCCAGCACGTCGGCCAGCGGCGTCGGCTCGGTGACATGGCCGCCGGCGACGACGAAGCGCTCGTCGCCGTCGGGGCCTGCCTCGCGCGAGATGCGCAGCGCGCCCAACGTGGTCCAGGTCTCGCCGGCGGTGGTGCGGCGCGACGCCACCTGGCCGGCCTCGGTGCAGCCGTAGATCTCGACCAGCGGCCCGCCGAAGGCGGCCTCGGCCTGCGCCGCGAGCTGCGGCGACAGCGGCGCGGTGGCCGACAGCACGAGGTCGGTCGGCGGCAGCGCGACGCCCGAGAGCAGCAGCGTCTTCAGGTGGAACGGCGTCGTGACCAGCGCGCGCGGCCGCGGCACGCGGGCCAGCGCGGCGGCGATGTCGGCCGGGTAGAAGGGCCGCCCGGCGTCGAAGGCGGCGCCGCCCAGCAGCGCCAGCAGCACCGTGCTCTCGAAGCCGTAGCTGTGCTGCGCCGGCACGGTGCAGACCAGCGTCACGCCGGCCAGCGTGTCGCGGCCCAGCATCTGCGCCAGCCGTGCCGCCTCGGCGCCGATGTTGGCGACCAGCTGCGACCAGCACTTGGCATGCGGCTGCGGTGCGCCGGTGGAGCCGCTGGTCAGCAGGCAGGCCGCACGCAGGTCGCCTGGCAACTGCGGCAGCGGGGCACCCGCGGCCAGCGGGGCCGCGTCGGCCGCGCGCTCCACCCGCACCACCGGCAGCGCGCCGGTGGCCGGCGCCGTCGTGTCGCCTTCGGCCCAGTCGACCATCGCATAGGGCGGCGCGTCGGCATCGGCCGGTGCCTGGGCCAGCGTCTCGGGCAGCGCATTCGGCGGCAGCAGGCTGGTGTGGCCGCGCAGCAGCGCGGCGGCCAGGCCGAGCGCGAAGCGGTAGCGGTCCTGGCACAGGTTGATCGGGGCCCCGCGCGCCGGCAGCCGCTCGGCCAGCGCCAGCGCCTCGGCGGCGAAGCGCGCGCCGCTCACCGGCTCGCCGTCGCACCAGGCCAGCGGCGCGGCGAGCTCGCGCGCGCCGAGCAGCGGCAGCATCGGCGGCCCGTTCATCGCGCGCCGGCCTGGCCCGAACGCTGCCAGGCCTCGAAGGCGGTGCGCATCGTGATGCGCTCGAAGTCGGGGTGGCGGCGGTAGCGCCAGACATGCTCGCCGGCGAAGAAGGCCACCGCGGCCAGCGGCGTGGCCGCGTTGCAGAAGGCCGACCACCAGGACCAGGGCGCGAGCAGGAAGATGGTGGTGGAGACCAGCACCATGGCGGCGAAATACAGCGCCCAGGCCAGCGTCAGCCGCCGCGTGTAGGCGCGCATCGCCGGCGTGAACTCGCGGTGCACGCGCTCGGCCATCATCGTGATCAGCGCCGTCGAGCCCGGGCGCAGCGTGAGCGCGAAGCTCCAGCCCAGCGCGAGGTGGATCGCGCCATGCTGCAGGAAATACATCCACTGGATGTCGCGCACGCCGCCTTCGGCGACGATCCAGGCCAGCAGCGCGACCAGCGCCGCGCAGCCGGCCAGCGTGGCCCATTGCCGGCGCGCCCAGCCCATGGCCGCGATGCCGGCGACCAGCGGGCCGAACAGCGCCGCGACGGCCCAGGGCTGCTGGGTCGCGTTGAGCATGAGCCAGTGCGACAGCGTGGCGTAGCCGGCCACGGCCAGCGCCGCGGCGGCCACGCGCCAGCCCCAGGCGCCGGGGGCCGCGGCCCGCTGGGTCATGTCACTGCGTGCGGTGCTGGGCGACATGCGCCGCCAGGCTGCGCAGGTTCTGGAAGATCTTCTGGTTGTTCTCGTCGTCCGAGCGCAGCTGGAAGCCGTAGCGGTGCGAAACCTCCAGCGCGACCTCCAGGATGTCGATCGAGTCCAGCCCGAGGCCGTCGCCGAACAGCGGCATCAGCGGGTCGATCTCGTCGGCCGCCATCTCCAGGTTCAGGGCCTCCACGAACAGGGCGGCCAGTTCGCGCTCCAGCGCGGCAAGGTCCGCGGTCGCGGCGGCGGCGGCGGGGGTGGACTGGGACACGATCGAGACTCCAGGAAGGCGGCGGCGGGTGCAGGGTCCCGCGGGTTCGCCCGGCGGCACGGCGCACGCTGCGGGCAAGCTGTCGATTGTAGGCGGGCCGGGCCGGCCGCACCGGCCGGCGCCGCGGTCACAGTCCGCGGAAAAGGTGGGCGTAGAGCCGGCTGGCGGTCAGCGTCTCCGGGCGGCCGCGCAGCGTCAGCGTGACCTTGCCGGAGTCCTCGCGTCGCGCCGAGGCGACCGCGCTGGCACGCACCACGGTGCCGCGGTGCACCTGCCAGAACTCGGCCGGGTCCAGCTGCGGCAGCAGCTCGCGCAGCGACAGCCGGATCAGGTGCTCGCGCGTGGCGGTGACCACGCGCACGTACTTGTCGGCGGCCTCGAAGTACAGCACCTCGGCGACCGGGACCATCTGCACCAGGTGGCCGGTCTGCGCCGGGATCACGCTCAGGCGCGGCGCCGCCGCGGCGCCGGCCGCTGCCGCGGGCGAAGGGCCGGCCGCGGCGCCTGCCGCGCCGAGCAGGCCGCGCAGCTGCTCCAGCGTGCGCTGCAGCTGCGCCGGCGCCGCGCGGTCGGCCAGCCGCGCGCGCAGCCGCTCCACGCAGGCCGCCAGGCGCGGCCGGTCCAGCGGCTTGACCAGGTAGTCCACGGCCTGGGCCTCGAAGGCCGCCAGCGCATGCTGGTCGTAGGCGGTGACGAAGACGATCAGCGGGAACGGCAGGCCCTCGGGCCAGTCCTCGGCCAGCGCGCGCGCCGCCTCCAGCCCGCTGCTGCCGGGCATGCGGATGTCCAGGAAGCAGACCTCGGGCCGCTGCGCCAGCGCCTGCGCGACCGCGCTGTCGCCGTCGCCGACCGTGGCGACGACCTCGAGCGCCGGCCACAGCGCCGCCAGCTCGGCGCGCAGCGCGGCGGCGAGCAGCGGTTCGTCCTCGGCGATCAGCGCGCGGGCGGCGGGGGCGGTCATGCCAGGTCCTCGCGACGCTGCAGCGGCAGCCTCACCTCGGCCTGCGTGCCGCCCTCGGCGTCAGCGGCCGGTGCCAGGGTCAGCGCAGCGTTCGCACCGTGCAGTGCGGCCAGGCGCTCGCGCACCTGCGTCAGCCCGAAGCCGTGACCGGGCGCCGGCGGCGGCGCCAGCGCCGGCAGTCCGGCGCCAGTGTCGCGCACCGTCAGCACCAGCGTGCCGCCGTCGCGCCGCGCGCCGACCTCGATGCGCCCACCGGCGACCTGCGGCTCCAGGCCGTGCTGCACGGCATTCTCGACCAGCGGCTGCAGCAGCAATGCCGGCACCGGCTGCGCGCGCAGGTCCTCGGGCAGGTCCAGCCGCACCTGCAGGCGCGGGCCCATGCGCACCTCGATCAGCGCCAGGTAGTCGGCCAGGCGCTGGAATTCGTCGGCCAGCGCATGCTCGCCGCGGCGCGACGCCGCCAGCGTGCTGCGCAGGAAGGCGATCAGGCGGTCCAGCATGGCCTGCGCGCGCGGCGGGTCGGCGCCGATCAGCACGCGCAGGTTGGCCAGTGTGTTGAAGAGCATGTGCGGCTCGAGCTGGCTCTGCAGCAGGCGCAGCTGGGCCTCGGCGGCCTGGCGCTGCAGCCCGGCCGCCGCCGCCGCGGCCGACGCCAGGTGGCTGCGGCTGTAGAAGTACCAGGTGGCAGCCACCGCCACGGCCAGCGAGATCGCGACGATGCCGCCCCAAGCCCGCCAGTCGGTCAGGCCGCGCGCCAGCGGCAGCACGCTGCGGTGGCCGGTGAGCGCATCGGCGATCAGCGTGCCCAGCACGTAGCCGGCGAAGGCACCGACCACGATCACCGGCAGCATCCAGCCCCAGCCCGGCCAGCGTTCGCCGCCCTCGGCGTCCGGCGCGACGCGGCGCAGCCGCGCCAGCAGGTGCGTGCCGCCGTGGATCAGGCCCCAGATGCAGCTGCCGATGACGGCCGAATACAGCCAGGCGACGAGGAAGCTGTCGGCGCCCAGCAGCTTCAGCAGCAGCGCCACGCCCAGGCAGATCAGCTGCACCTGCGCGCCGGTGCGCAGCGGGTCGGGCACGGCGCTGGCCAGGCGGGCGGCGAGGGTACTCATGCCGCGAGCATGCCGCATCCGGCAGCGCCGGTGGCAGCCCGTGGCGACGGGGCGTCGCCGGGCGGCGCGAAGCGTCGCCGGGACGGCGCCGAAGGGGGGCGGCCCTTCGCCGCCATCGTGTCGAGCGCGCGGGCCGCGCGCCGGTGGCCGCTTTCAGACCAGCTGCGCCGCCTCGGGCACCGCGCCGCGCAGGAAGATCAGCGCACCGCCCGGGCTGTGCAGGCGGTCGTGCAGCACGTCCCGGCGCCCGAGGTGGTAGCCGCCGGGGCCGATGCGCAGCGCGCCGATGCAGACCTCGCCTTCGAGCACCACGCATTCCTCGTCCACCGGATGGCGGTGCGGCGGCAGCGCGGCGCCGGCATCCAGGCGCAGCAGGTAGGACATCACGCCGCCGGCCTCGTGCAGCACCTTGATCGCGAGGCCCGCGCCGAAGGGCTGCCAGCCGGCGCCGGCGGCCGGCAGCGTGAGGTGGCGCTCGGTGCTGTCGGCGGCGATGCGCTGCAGCAGCCGGTGGCGCACGCGGTCGCGCTCGCGTGCGATCGTGGCTTCGGCGGCCGGCTCGCGCAGCGCATCGAGTTCGACGACCAGGTCGGCGTCGAGCGCGGCGTCGAGCGCGGCGCCGGCAGCGGACGGGGGGGACTTCTTCATCTCGACAGCGCCTCGCGCAGCTTGTGCTGCGCGCGCAGCAGGTGGGACTTCACGGTGCCCAGCGGCCAGCCGGTGGCCGCGGCGATCTCGGCGTGGCTCAGCTCGCGCCAGTAGGCCAGGCCCAGCGCCCAGCGTTCGGGCGGCGACAGCGCCTGCACCGCGGCATGCAGCCGCGTGCCGGCCTCGTGCCGCCACAGCCGTTCGCCGGGGTCGCTGTCGGCGCCGGCAGCGGCGCCGGCAGCGGCCTCGTCGTCGCCGGCGTCCTGGCCGCCAACGCTGGGGTGGCTGGCGCGCTGGCGCAGCAGGTCCAGTGCGCGGCTGCGCACCACCGTCAGCAGCCAGGTCACCGCGCTGCCGCGCGCGGCGTCGAAGCTGGCGGCCTTGCGCCAGGCCTCGAAGTAGGCGTCGGCGAGCAGGTCGTCGGTGTCTCCGCCGGCCAGCACGCGACGCGCCACCGTGCGCGCATAGGCATAGGTGGCGTCGTAGAAGGCCTCGAAGGCGGTCGTGTCGCCGCGCGCGGCGGCCGCCAGCAGCGCCGCCAGCCGCTGGTCGCGTTCGGCCAGGTCCGCGCCCGGCATGCCGCGGGCAGCGCGATGGCGGGTGGCCGTGGGGCACATGGCGTGAAGGCGCGGCGGGGGCAGTCGGCGCCACGTTAGCAGAGCGGCGCGTGCCGGAACAGGGTGCGCGGGGGACGGGCGGCTCATGGCGGGTGTGCGCGGCGCAGCCCGCGGTGGATGCACCCCACCCCGCTGGCGCCCGGGGCATCGGCCCGCCGCCACCGCGGCGCGGCCGGCGCCGTGCTGCATCCAGGCGCGGGCCGGCGCCGTATGCCCCTGCACAGCGCGACCCGGCGCGCCGCGCCGCGGCGGTCGCAACGGCGGTGCCGCGCTGTGTGCCCGTTCCACCGACGCCGAGGAGACCTCTGCATGAGCCCGATGGAGACCGTCCGCCACATCTATGCCGCGTTCGGACGCGGCGACGTCCCCGCCATCCTGGCCTGCCTGGCCGACGACGTGGAATGGGAGTACGGCCAGCCGCCCCATCCGGCGCCCTGGCTGCAGCAGCGCCGCGGCCGGGCCGCGGTGCCCGGCTTCTTCGACGTGCTGCTCTCCAACGTCGAGTTCCACCGCTTCGAACCCAAGCGCCAGCTCGCCGACGGCCTGCTGGTCGTCGGACTCGTCGACTTCGAGGCCACGGTGCGCAAGACCGGCCGCAAGGTGATCGAGGTCGACGAGGTCCACCTGTTCCACTTCAACGAGGCCGGCCAGGTGCTGCGCTTCGCGCACCGCGCCGATACGCTGCAGCACGCCAGCGCCTGGCTCGGCAGCTGAGCCGCCGGCCGCGGCGGGCGGTGGACAATCGGCGGGCAGGGCGCCGGGCCCTGTCCCGCGGCGGCGTCGTCCGAAACGCGCTGCCCGCTCGCCGCCCCCGCCGCCGTGAAGCTCGCCGTCGTCCCCGTCACGCCCTTCCAGCAGAACTGCTCGCTGATCATCTGCCCGGCGACGCAGCGCGCCGCCTTCGTCGACCCCGGCGGCGAGGTCGACCGCCTGCTGCGGCTGCTGGACCAGCGCGGCGCGACGCTGGCGAAGATCCTCGTCACGCACGGCCACATCGACCACTGCGGCGGCGTGGCGGAACTCGCCGAGCGCACCGGCGTGCCGGTCGAGGGCCCCCAGCGCGAGGACCGCTTCTGGATCGACCAGCTCGACATGCAGGGCCGCATGTTCGGCGTGCCCGGCGCACGCCCGTTCACGCCCGACCGCTGGCTGGAAGGCGGCGACGAGGTCACGGTCGGCGACTTGCGCCTGCAGGTGCGCCACTGCCCCGGCCACACGCCCGGGCACGTGATCTTCGCCGCCACCGGCCACGACCTGGCCTTCGTCGGCGACGTGCTGTTCAAGGGCTCGATCGGCCGCACCGACTTCCCGCGCGGCGACCACGCGACGCTGCTGCGCTCGATCACCACCCAGCTCTGGCCGCTGGGCGACGCGATGCAGTTCGTGCCCGGCCATGGCCCGATGTCCACCTTCGGCCACGAGCGGCGCACGAATCCCTTCGTCGGCGACGCCGTGCTGCGCGGCTGAGCGCTGGTTGCCGAGCAGGTCCTGGCCGGCCAGTGCCGTTCGCCTCAGGGCGCGGCTTGCAGCCGCGCCCGCAGCGCCTCGATGCGCGCGCGATTGGCGCCGAAGTCGCGCCGGCCCAGGCGCGATGCCGAACGCAGGTCGATGACGCCGCGGTCGCGGTCGAGCACGAAATCGGCGTCGTCGACGAAGCGCAGCCAGCGCGTCGTGAATTCGGCGCGCAGGCTGTCGCCGCGGCGCTCGACGACGCGCCCGTCCATCGCCTCGATCGCGGCGGCCAGGCGGTCCAGCGCCTGTGCGGGGTCGCCGGCCACGCGCAGCGGCGCGATGCGCGCGTAGGCGCGCTGCGGGTGGTCCGGCCAGTCGTCGGCGCGGCTGCTCACGCTGTTGGGCGTGGGCGACGGCGGTCGCAGCCGGCCTTCGTGCAGTCCGGCGTCGGCCGGCGGCCGGCCGGCGAAGGCGCCGGCGCGCGCGGCCAGCAGCAGCGCGGCCAGCAACAGAAGGACGACGGTCAGCAGCCCGGGCAGCAGGCGGCGCAGCTTCATCGGCGCGCATTGTGCGCACCCTGGCAACATCGCGGCCCATGCCGCCCCTCGCCCGCCGCCGCGCCGCCCGCGCGCCCCTGATCGCCGCACTGCTGGCACTGCTGGTGTCCGGCGCGCCGGCGCAGCCGCTGCCGCCGGCCGCCGCGGGGTCGGCGGCAGCGGCCGGGACCGCCACGGCCGGCGCCCCGGTCGCCGCCGGGCCGGCGCTGCCCTACGCCGAGGCCGTCGCCGCGCGTTTTCCCGAGCCCGCGGTGCGCTACGACACGCCGGGCCTGCGCGAGGGCCGCGCGGACTACACGACGCCGCAGGAGCTGGCGACCGCGCTGCGCGAGCTGGCCGCGCTGCCCGGCGGGCCGCGGCTGCTGGACGTCGGCCGCTCGGCCTGGGGGCGCGCGATCGAGGCGCTGCATTTCAGCCGCGGTGCCGGCCGCCCGGTCGTGCTGCTGGTCGGCCAGCAGCATGGCGACGAGCCGGCGCCGGCCGAGGCGCTGCTGGCGCTGGCGCAGCAGCTGGCACGCGGCGAGGGCGCGGAGGTGCTGGAGGCGATCGACGTCGTCGTGCTGCCGCGCCTGAACCCGGACGGTGCGCTGGACGGCCAGCGCCGCGGCGCGCATGGCCTGGACATCAACCGCGACCACCTGCTGCTGCGCACGCCGGAGGGGCGCGCGCTGGCCGGGCTGGTGGCGGCGCTGCGGCCGCTGGTGGTGGTCGACGCGCACGAGCATGTGGTGATCGGCCGCTACCTGCAGAAGTTCGGCACCGTGCAGCGCCACGATCTGCTGCTGCAGTACGCCACCGCGGCCAACCTGCCGCCGGCGCTGCAGCGCGCCAGCGACGAATGGTTCCGCCAGCCGCTGCTGGCGGCGCTGGCCCGCGAAGGCCTGACCGTCGAGTGGTACCACACCAACCCGACGACGCCGGGCGACCTGCGCATCTCGATGGGCGGCGTGCAGCCGGACATCGCGCGCAACGTGCTGGGCCTGGGCCACGCCATCAGCATCCTGCTCGAGACGCGCGGCATCGGCATCGGACGCCTGCACCTGCAGCGCCGCGTGCACAGCCATGTCGTCGCGGCGCGCAGCGTGCTGGCCAGCGCCGCGGCGCGCGCCGGCGAGCTGGCGGCGCTGCGCGCGCAGGCCGACGCCGACGTGGCGGCGGCGGCCTGCCGCGGCGAGGTCGTCGTGATGGCGGCGCCGACGCCGACGCGGCGCGAGCTGCTGATGCTGGACCCCGAGACCGGCGCCGACCGCGCGCTGCAGGTGCAGTGGAACTCGTCGCTGGAGCTGCGCACGCTGCTGGCGCGGCCGCGGCCGTGCGGCTACTGGCTGGCGCCCGACGCCGTGGATGCCGTCTGGCGGCTGCAGCAGCTGGGCCTGGTGCTGCAGCCGCTGGCGCAGGCCGGCGAATTGCCGCTGGAGCGCTGGCGCGTGCTGCTGCAGACCGAGGCCGCGCGCCCGGACGTGCGCGGCACGGTCGGCGAGGCGGCGACCGCACGGCTGGTGCAGGTGCGCACCGAGGCGCTGCGCGAGGTGGTGCCGGGCGGCGGCTGGTGGCTGTCGCTGGCACAGCCGCTGGCCCACCTGGCCGTCGCCGCGCTGGAGCCGGATTCGCCCAGCAGCTTCTACGCGAATCGCCTGCTGCCGACGCTGGACAGCGCGGCGCGCGTGATGGCGCCGCTGCCGGCGCCGGTGACGGCGGTGCCCGCCGCCCCGCCCGCGGCGGCATCCGGGGCCGCGCCCCAGGCGGCCACCCAGGCGGCCACCCAGGCGGCCACCCAGCCGGCGTCCCAGACCACCTCCCAGCCGGCCAGCGCCCCCGGGCGCTGAGGCCGGCTGGCGCGCGCGTGTCCGCTATCGCCGCCGCGTGCCGCCGAAGAGCCCGCCGAGCACGCCGCGGATGATCTCGCGCCCGACCGCCGTGCCGATGCTGCGCACCGCCGAGGTGGCTGCCTTCTCGGCCAGCCCCGGATAGCGGCCGCCGCGCGGGCCGGTGGTGCCGAAGACGGCGTCCTTCACGCTGTCCAGCAGCCCGCCGCCCGCGCCGGCCGGCGCCGCGCCACCGGTCCCGGTGCTGGCGCGCGCGGCCGCACCGGCCTCCGCGCTGGCCGCGACACGCTGCTTCAGCAACTCGTGCGCCGACTCGCTGTCGACCACCTTCTCGTAGACGCCAGCGACCAGCGAGCGCGCCAGCAGCGCACGCCGCTGCTCGGGCGTGATGGGCCCGATCTGGCTGCCCGGCGGCAGCACGTAGACACGCTCGGTCACGCAGGGCCGGCCCTTGGCGTCGAGGAAGCTGACCAGCGCCTCGCCGACGGCCAGCTCGGTGATCGCGCCGGCCAGGTCCTTGATGCCCGGGTTGGGGCGCATCGTCTCGGCCGCCGCCTTGACCGCCTTCTGGTCGCGCGGCGTGAAGGCGCGCAGCGCATGCTGCACGCGGTTGCCCAGCTGCGCGAGCACGGTGTCGGGCACGTCCAGCGGGTTCTGCGTCACGAAATAGACGCCCACGCCCTTGCTGCGCACCAGGCGCACGACGAGCTCGATGCGCTCGATCAGCGCCTTGGGCGCGTCGTTGAACAGCAGGTGCGCCTCGTCGAAGAAGAACACCAGCTTGGGCTGGTCGAGGTCGCCGACCTCGGGCAGCGTCTCGAACAGTTCCGACAGCATCCACAGCAGGAAGGTCGCGTACAGCCGCGGCGCATTCATCAGCCGGTCGGCGGCGAGGATGTTGACGACGCCGCGGCCGTCGACCGTCTGCATGAAGTCGGCGATGTCGAGCATGGGCTCGCCGAAGAAGCGGTCGCCGCCCTGTTCCTCGATCTGCAGCAGCCCGCGCTGGATGGCGCCCACGCTGGCCGCGCTGATGTTGCCGTACTCGGTGGTGAACTGCTTGGCGTTGTCGCCCACGTGCTGCAGCATCGCGCGCAGGTCCTTCATGTCCAGCAGCGCCAGGCCCTGGTCGTCGGCGATGCGGAAGACCAGGTTCAGCACGCCGGCCTGCGTCTCGTTGAGCGCCAGCATGCGGCCCAGCAGCAGCGGGCCCATGTCGGCCACCGTGGCGCGCACCGGGTGGCCCTGCTCGCCGAAGACGTCCCACAGCGTCACCGGGCAGGCCTGCGGCTGGGGCGCTTCCAGCCCGCGGTCCTTCAGGATCTGCGCCACCTTGGGTGGCAGCGCGCCGCGCTGGCTGATGCCGGTCAGGTCGCCCTTCACGTCGGCCATGAAGACCGGCACGCCGATGCGGCTGAAGCCCTCGGCCAGCGTCTGCAGCGTGATCGTCTTGCCGGTGCCGGTGGCGCCGGTGATCAGCCCGTGGCGGTTGGCCAGCGCGGGCAGCAGGTGGCACTCGGTGTCGCCGCGCCGGGCGACGAGGATGGGGTCGGACATCGTGGGCACTCCGTCGGTGCGGCGCCGCGCCGCGGCCGCAGTCTAGGGCAGGGGCGCGCCGGCGCGGTGCGGCGGGCGCCCGAATAGAATCGCGGTCCCCGAACAGCGCAGCGCCGCGGCAGCTCTCCACCCATCATGGCCGGTCATTCCAAGTGGGCCAACATCCAGCACCGCAAGGGCCGCCAGGACGAGAAGCGCGGCAAGGCCTGGACGCGCGTGATCCGCGAGATCATGGTCGCGGCGCGCCAGGGCGGCGGTGACCCGGCGGCCAACCCGCGCCTGCGCCTGGCCGTCGAGAAGGCCAAGGCCGTCAACCTGCCGGCCGACACCGTCAAGCGCAACATCGACAAGGCCACCGGCAACCTCGAGGGCGTGAACTACGAGGAGATCCGCTACGAGGGGTACGGCATAGCCGGCGCGGCCATCATCGTCGACTGCATGACCGACAACCGCGTGCGCACGGTGGCCGAGGTGCGCCACGCCTTCAGCAAGCATGGCGGCAACCTGGGCACCGAAGGCAGCGTGGCCTTCCAGTTCAAGCACTGCGGGCAGCTGGTCTTCGCGCCCGGCACGTCGGAGGACAAGGTGATGGAGGTGGCGCTGGAGGCCGGCGCCGAGGACGTCATCACCGGCGAGGACGGCTCGATCGAGGTGCTCACCGCGCCGCCCGACTTCGAGGCCGTGAAGGCCGCGCTGGAAGCGGCCGGCCTGAAGCCCGAGGTCGCCGAGGTCACGATGCGCGCCGAGAACACCGTGGCGCTGGCCGGCGACGACGCAGAGCGCATGCGCAAGCTGCTGGACGTGCTGGAAGACCTGGACGACGTGCAGGACGTCTTCCACAACGCCGACCTCGAAGCATGAGCCCCCGAGCCCGCTCGCGCCCGCTAGCCCCCGAGGGGGCCGTGGACCTCCTGGAGGCGGCCCGTCGGAGGCCCGGCCCGTGAAGGTCCTCGTCATCGGCGGCGGCGGCCGCGAACATGCGCTGGCCTGGAAGCTGGCGCGCAGCGAACGCGTGCAGACCGTCTACGTCGCGCCCGGCAATGGCGGCACCGCCACCGACCCGGCGCTGAAGAACCTGCCGCTCACCGACCCGCAGGCGCTGGCCGACTTCGCCGCGGCCGAGAAGGTGGCGCTCACCGTGGTCGGCCCCGAGGCCCCGCTGGCTGCCGGCGTGGTGGACCTGTTCCGCGCGCGCGGGCTGCGCATCTTCGGGCCCACCAAGGCGGCGGCGCAGCTGGAGAGCTCCAAGGCCTTCGCGAAGGACTTCATGCAGCGCCACGGCATCCCGACCGCGCTGTATGCCAGCTTCACCGACGCCGCCGCCGCGCACGCGCATGTCGACAAGCATGGCGCGCCCATCGTCGTGAAGGCCGACGGCCTGGCCGCCGGCAAGGGCGTGGTCGTCGCGATGACGCTGCAGGAAGCGCACGACGCGATCGACGACATGCTGGGCGCCAATACGCTGGGCGTGGCGCATGTCGAGGGCCAGGCACGCGTCGTCATCGAGGACTTCCTGGAAGGCGAGGAAGCCAGCTTCATCGTCGCCTGCGACGGCCGCCACGTGCTGGCGCTGGCCACCAGCCAGGACCACAAGCGCATCGGCGAGGGCGACACCGGCCCCAACACCGGCGGCATGGGCGCCTACAGCCCGGCGCCGGTGGTCACGCCCAACGTGCATGCGCGCGTGATGCAGGAGATCGTGCTGCCCACGGTGGCCGGCATGGCCAAGGACGGCATGCCGTTCACCGGCTTCCTGTACGCCGGGCTGATGATCGACGCCCAGGGCCAGCCGCGCACGGTGGAATTCAACTGCCGGCTCGGCGATCCCGAGGCCGAGGTGCTGCTGATGCGCCTGAAGAGCGACCTCTTCGAGCTGCTGATGCATGCCACCGACGGCACGCTGGACCAGGTCGAACTGCAATGGGACCGCCGCGTCGCGCTCGGCGTCGTGATGGCGGCCGCCGGCTACCCGGCCGCGCCGCGCAAGGGCGACGTCGTCGAAGGCCTGCCCGCGGGCAGCGACGAGCTGCAGGTCTTCCACGCCGGCACCACGCTCGCCGACGGGCGGCTGCTGACCAGCGGCGGCCGCGTGCTGTGCGTGACCGCGCTCGGCGACTCGGTGCGCCAGGCGCAGCTGCGCGCGCTGGACGCCGTGCGCGCGATCCGCTTCGACGGCGCGCAATGGCGCAACGACATCGGCCACCGGGCGATCCGCCACTGATGGACCAGCGCCTCGCGGCGTTCGAGATCACCGAGCGTCCGGTGCAGCTGAACGGCAGCGCGCTGGCGCGGGCGCTGCTGCGCCTGCTGGGCTGGCGGCTGAAGTGGGACGGCCTGCCGGCGGCGCAGGGCGTGATCGCCGTCTACCCGCACACCTCCAACTGGGACTTCCCGCTGGCGCTGCTGGCCAAGTGGGCGGTCGGCATCCAGGTCACCTGGTGGGGCAAGGACGCGCTGTTCCGGGTGCCGGTCTTCGGGCGCTGGCTGCGCTGGCTGGGCGGCCACCCGGTGGTGCGCAACGCGCCGCAGGGCGTGGTCGGCCAGATGATCGAGGCCATGCGCGCGGCGCACGCCGAAGGCCGCTTCCTGTGGCTGGCGCTGGCGCCCGAGGGCACGCGTGCGCGCGCCGCCGGCTGGCGCAGCGGCTTCTACCGCGTCGCGCACGAGGCCGGCGTGCCGCTGGCGCTGGTGGTGCTGGACTTCGGCGGCCGTGAGGTCGGCTTCGACAGCTGCTGGCGCGTCAGCGGCGACCTGCAGGCCGACTTCGCCGTCTTCGCCCGGCGGCTCGCCGGCTGCCGCGGCCGCCGGCCGGCGCTGGCCGCGCCGGTGCGCCCGCTCACCTCCTGAGCTGCTGACCGAGGGGACCCCCGCCATGATCGACACCCATGCCGTGCGCGAATACCTGCTGGACCTGCAGGGCCGCATCGTCGAGGCGCTGCAGGAAGCCGACGGCAAGACCTTCCTGCGCGACGCCTGGCAGCGCCCGCCCGGCGGCAAGCTCGAAGGCGACGGCCTGACCCAGCTGGTCGAGGACGGCGCGCTGCTCGAGCGCGGCGGCTGCAACTTCAGCCATGTGCGCGGCAACGCACTGCCGCCCTCGGCCACGCAGCACCGCAGCGAACTCGCCGGCGCGCCCTTCGAGGCGCTGGGCGTGTCGCTGGTCATGCACCCGCGCAACCCCTTCGTGCCCACGGTGCACATGAACGTGCGCCTGCTCGCGGCGCGCCCCGACGGCCGCGACAGCGTCACCTGGTTCGGCGGCGGCATGGACCTGACGCCGTACTACGGCTTCGAGGAAGACGCGCGGCATTTCCACCGCACCTGCGCCGACGCGCTGAAGCCCTTCGGCAGCGAGCTGTACCCGCGCTTCAAGGCCTGGTGCGACGAGTACTTCTTCCTCAAGCACCGCAACGAGCCGCGCGGCATCGGCGGCATCTTCTTCGACGACTTCGACCAGGACTTCGCGACCGGCTTCGCGCTGATGCGCGCCGTCGGCGACGCCTTCCTGCACGCGTACCTGCCCATCGTCGAGCGCCGGCGCGCGCTGCCCTACGGCGAACGCGAGCGCGACTTCCAGGCGTATCGCCGTGGCCGCTACGTGGAATTCAACCTGGTCTGGGACCGCGGCACGCATTTCGGGCTGCACGGCGGCGGTCGCACCGAGAGCATCCTGATGAGCATGCCGCCGCTGGTGAAGTGGCGCTACGACTGGCACCCCCTGCCGGGCACGCCGGAGGCGCGGCTGGCCAGCGACTTCCTGCGCCCGCGCGACTGGCTGAACGAATGAGCGACGCCTCGCCGCCGCAGGCCCTCGTGCCGCCCCTGGCCCCCGGGCGGCGCGTCGGCCTGTTCGGCGGCACCTTCGACCCGGTGCACGTGGCGCATGTCGCGCTGGCGCATGCCGCGCTGGACGCGCTGGAACTCGACGAGGTGCGCTGGGTGCCCACCGGCCAGCCCTGGCAGAAGGACCGCCGCATCACGCCGGCCGCGCAGCGCGAGGCGATGGTGCGGCTGGCCATCGCGCACGAGCCGCGCTTCGTGCTCGACCGCATCGAGATCGAGCGCCCCGGCCCCAGCTTCACGCTGGACACCGTGCGCGAACTGCAGGCGGCGTGGCCGGGCCGCACCTGGGTGCTGATCGTCGGCCAGGACCAGTATGCCGGCCTGCACACCTGGCGCGACTGGCGCGAACTGCTCGGCCGCGTGACGCTGGCGGTGGCCAACCGCCCCGGGCCGGCGCGCGAGCCGGCGCCCGAGGTGCGCGACTTCGCGCACCAGGTGGTGCCGCTGCCGATGCTGGACGTGTCGGCCACGGCGATCCGCGAGCGCATCGCCGCCGGCGAGGACATCTCGAAACTGGTGCCGCCCGAAGTGGCGCGCTATATTGAAAACCACGGCCTGTACCGGGCCGTGCCCGCCACCTGAAAGGGAGCCCCAACTGGACATCCGCAAGCTGCAGCGCGCCATCGTCGATGGCCTGGAAGACGTCAAGGCCCAGGACATCGTGGTCTACAACACCGAGCACCTGTCGCCGATGTTCGAGCGCGTGATCGTCGCCTCGGGCACCAGCAACCGGCAGACCAAGGCCCTGGCCGCCAGCGTGCGCGACAGCGTCAAGTCCAAGGGGCTGCCGGTGCTCAGCACCGAGGGCGAGGACAACGGCGAGTGGATCATCGTCGACTGCGGCGCCGCCGTGGCGCACATCATGCAGCCGGCCATCCGCGACTACTACCACCTGGAGGAGATCTGGGGCGGCAAGCCGGTGCGCATGAAGGTCGGTGCCGCGGCGCCCGGGTTGCCGAAGGCCAGCGAGCCGGCGGCTGCGGCCGCGCCCAGGGCGGCGGCGAAGAAGGTGGCGGCCGGCAAGGCCGCTGCGCCGGCGCCCGCCGCGAGGCAGGTCGCGGCGAAGAAAGGCGTCGCGAAGAAGGTCGCGGCGAAGAAGGGCGTCGCGCAGACGGTCAAGGCGAAGAAGGTCCCCGCGACAACGGTGGCCGCCAAGAAGGTGACCGCGAAGCGCCCGGCCGCGAAGGCCTCGAGGGCTTCGAACTCCACGAAGGCCGCTGCCGGGCCCGCGCGCGCCCGGCGCAACGCCTGAGGCCGGCGCCTGCGCGCCAGGCCCCGCGGCGATGAAGCTGCTGATCGTGGCCGTCGGCCAGCGCCAGCCGGCCTGGGCCGACGCCGCCTGGGACGACTTCGCGAAGCGCTTTCCGCCCGAGATGCGGCTGGAGCTCAAGGCCGTGAAGGCCGAGCCGCGCAGCGGCGGCCGCACGGCCGCGCAATGCATGGCCGCCGAGGCGACACGCCTGGCGGCCGCGGTGCCCAAGGGTGCACGCCGTGTCGTGCTGGACGAACGCGGCACGCGGTTCACCACCGCCACGCTGGCGCAGCGCCTGCTGGCCTGGCGCGGCGAGGGTCGCGACGTGGCGCTGCTGATCGGCGGCCCCGACGGGCTGGACCCGGCGCTGCGCGACGGTGCCGACGAGACGCTGCGCCTGTCGGACCTGACGCTGCCGCATGCGCTGGCGCGCGTGCTGCTGGCCGAGGCGCTGTACCGCGCCTGGACGCTGGCCAGCGGCCACCCCTACCACCGCGAGTGAGGGCCGCGGTGGCGCGTGGCGGCTGCCGTCCGCCCCGGCGCTGCGCATACGATCGCCGCATGCCGCCCCCCCATGCCGCGCCGCTGCCGCACCGCTTCGTCTACCTGGCCTCGCAGAGCCCGCGCCGCGCCCAGCTGCTGGACCAGCTGGGCGTGGAGCACCGCCCGCTGCTGCCGGCCGCGCGCGAGAATGCCGAGCGGCTGGAGGAGGAGCGCCCGCACGAGCTGCCCGACGCCTACGTGCGCCGCGTCACGCTGGCCAAGCTGCTGGCGGCGCGCAGGCGGCTCGCGCAGCGCGGCCTGCCGCCGGCGCCCATCCTGGTGGCCGACACCACGGTGGCGCTGGGCCGGCGCATCCTGGGCAAGCCGCGCGACGCCGCCGAGGCGGCCGAGATCCTGCGTGCGCTGTCCGGCCGCACGCACCGCGTGCTGACCGCGGTGGCCATCAGCGCCGGGCGCGAGTCGCCGCTGCGGGTGAGCGTCTCGCGCGTGCGCTTCGCCGCGCTGTCGGAGACGACGATCGCGCGCTACATCGCCAGCGGCGAGCCCTTCGGCAAGGCCGGCGCCTATGCGGTGCAGGGGCGCATCGCGGCCTGGATCGAGGCCATCGAGGGCAGCTACACCGGTATCATGGGTCTGCCCCTGTACGAGACGACGAAGTTGCTGTCGCAAGCCCGCGTCCGCCTGGAGCTGTAGGGAGACCCGCACCCGCCATGGCCGGACAGGACATCCTCATCAACTGGGCGCCACAGGAGACGCGTGTCGCCGTGGTCGAGAACGGCGCGGTGCAGGAACTGCACGTGGAGCGCACGCTGGAGCGCGGCCTCGTCGGCAACGTCTACCTGGGCAAGGTCGTGCGCGTGCTGCCCGGCATGCAGAGCGCCTTCGTCGACATCGGCCTGGAGCGCGCCGCCTTCCTGCACGTGGCCGACCTGCACGGCCACGGCGGCAACGGCGGCGGCCGCAGCGACCGCGCCGAGCGCGGCGAGGGCCGCGCCGACGCGCCCCCGGTGCCCATCGAGCGCCAGGTCTTCGAGGGCCAGACGCTCACCGTGCAGGTCATCAAGGACGCCATCGGCAGCAAGGGCGCGCGGCTGTCCACGCAGGTCAGCATCGCCGGGCGGCTGCTGGTCTTCCTGCCGCACGACCAGCACATCGGCATCAGCCAGAAGATCGGCAGCCCCGAGCTGCGCGAGCAGCTGCGCGCGCGCATGGTGGCGCTCACCGCCGAGGCCGAGGCGCGCAACGGCAGCGACGGCAAGGCGCCCGAGCGCGGCGGCTTCATCCTGCGCACGAATGCCGAGGAGGCCACCGACGCCGAGCTGGCCGAGGACATCGCCTACCTGCGCCGCGCCTGGGCGCTGATCCGCCAGCGTGCGCAGACGCAGCCGCCGGGCACGCTGCTGCACCAGGACCTGAGCCTGGCCGAGCGCGTGCTGCGCGACCTGGCCGGCGAGGCCACGCAGGGCATACGCATCGACAGCCGGCTGCAGTACGAGCAGCTGCAGGCGTTCGGCCGCACCTACATGCCGCGCGCGGTGGACAAGCTGGAGCTGTACCGCGGCGAGCGGCCGATCTTCGACCTGTTCGGCATCGAGGACGAGATCCAGCGCGCGCTGGCGCGCCGCGTGGACCTGAAGAGCGGCGGCTACCTGATCGTCGACCAGACCGAGGCGCTGACGACCATCGACGTCAACACCGGCGGCTACGTGGGGGCGCGCAACTTCGAGGACACGATCTTCAAGACCAACCTCGAGGCGGCGGGCGCCATCGCGCGCCAGCTGCGGCTGCGCAACCTGGGCGGCATCATCATCGCCGACTTCATCGACATGCTGCGCGAGGACCACCAGCAGGCCGTGCTGGCCGAACTGCGCAAGCAGCTGGCGCGCGACCGCGTGCGCACCACGGTCAGCGGCTTCACGCAGCTGGGGCTGGTGGAGATGACGCGCAAGCGCACGCGCGAGAGCCTGGCGCACATGCTGTGCGAACCCTGCCCCACCTGCCAGGGCCGCGGCCAGATCAAGACCGCGCGCAGCGTGTGCTACGACATCCTGCGCGAGATCCTGCGCGAGGCGCGCCAGTTCAACCCGCGCGAATTCCGCGTCGTCGCCAGCGCGTCGGTGGTGGAGATGCTGCTGGACGAGGAGAGCCAGCACCTGGCGGGGCTGTCGGAATTCATCGGCAAGCCCATCAGCCTGAGTGCGGAGCCTGGGATGAGTCCGGAGCAGTACGACATCGTGCTGATGTAGGCGTTCACGGGGTCTCACCCCGCGTCAATTGCCACTCGAGATCGCCGGGTTCCCGGTCGTCTTCGGGTAGTAGCTGCTCTTCAGGGCGCATGAAGTCCCGACCGATCCCACCAGAGTTTGGTAGAAGGGATCGCAGCTACGGCGGTCTATCCGCCGTAGCGTACAGGCGACGGCAACGGCGACGGCCTGTGAAGTCATCATCTACTCTTCCTCTGTCATGGTTCTCTTTTCGCCGCTGCCCTTGAACTCCAACAGGCTTCGCGTCCCAGAGCGGATGCCAGAGGCAACCGCTGAAAGAGCGTCATCCTTAATTGTCCGTCCAGGCCCGCGCAGAGCGCATTCCCAGACGACCAGAACGCGCCAGCCGTCAGCATGAAGGGCGGCAATCGCCCTGCGGTCCCGGGCCGCGTTGTCGGTCAGTTTCTTCTGCCAGAACTCCCGACGCGTCGCCGGCAGCTTTGAAAGTGCACAACCGTGCGCATGCCAGAAGCAGCCGTGGACGAACACGACGGCGCGGTACTTCGGGAACACGAGGTCGGGCCGGCCAGGCAGTCTTCTATCGTGCAGCCTGTAGCGCAACCCGCTCGCGTGCAAACCGCGCCGGATCAGCATCTCGGGCTTCGTGTCGCTTCTGCGCACGCGGCTCATGTTGAGCCGTCGCTGTTCCGGCGTCAGCACATCACACATCGCTTGCCGCTACCGCCCCTTCCGTCTCTTCGTACCGCTTTTGGTGGCCGCACCGCTCGCAGCGCGCTTCTTCGCAATGGCGTCAATCTTGTCCACGGCCTTCTGGCTCTCAGCGCGGGCCGGCGCCGCGGCGTCCGGGCGCCACGCGTCCACCTGATCGAAGAAGTCCTCGTCGCCGATCTCCGAATTCAGCAGGTCCGCGTCCATCTGCACCTGCACCGGCAGCGGGAACCGCACGACCTGTCCGCTGAGGATGCCCTGGCCGGGGCCGAAGCCCGGGATCATCTTGGAGTCTGACTCGGTCAGGTTCTCCATGATCGAGCGCACGAAGGTCTGGTCGCGCGGATTGACCAAACGCAGGATCAGGAACGAGTTGCACTGCGAGACGATCGTCTCGTCGAGCCGGCTCGGCCGCTGTGAAATCAGGATCAGGCCGGTGCCGAACTTGCGGCCTTCGGTGATCATCCGCCGGACCACGGGCAGCGATACGGCATCTTCAGTGCCTTCGCGGGCGGAAGGAATGAACGTGTGTGCCTCTTCGAGCACCGTCATGAACGGCGGGATGCGACCGCGCAGGTCGGCGCGGCGCTCGAACAATGTCTCCAGGGTGATCGCGGCAATCGAGCATTGCGTGATGTGGTCGTAGCCGCCGAGGTAGAGGATCGACACCTGCTTTGGCCGGATGATGTCCTCGGGCCGGCCGAAAGGGTTTGGCAGCGGCTGGAACCCGAGCGTGCGCAGCTTAGGGCTCGCGCGCATCTGTTCGCTGGTCCGCTTCATCCGCTCCAGGCGGTCCCTGACGATGCGCAGCCCTCTGGATACGGCAAGAACGGTCGGCCGCCAGTTCCCAGGCGCACCGCGCGGGGGAGTGGTCCCCGCGAGATCGCTGTTGATCTCGCGCACTAGGGTGCCGATATAGTCCAGCGCACTCGTGCCGTCAGTTGCCGCCCGGCGCTCGTACAGGCCGCGCAGGTACTCGGACTGCGGCTCCGTCATGCCGCTGGTCATCTGCCCGACCAGCTTGGTGATTAGGTCCTCGCCGTCGCGCTGCACCAGCAGCTCCGGAAAGAAGAGCCTGACTTCGGCGCCGGGGGCTTCTTCGGCCAGCAGTTCGCGACACTTCCACAGGCCGATGTAGTCGCCGTGCGGATCGATGATCAGCAGCGGGTACCCGTGCCCGATCAGCTCGCGGATCATGCGGCGCGCCGCCACGGTCTTGCCGCCGCCCGTCATGGCGAGGATCGCCATGTGGCGCGCGACCAGCTTCGGTGCCGACATCGTGACGCCGACATCCTGGCGCGCGACCAGCGCGCCGACCTGAATCTGTTGTTCCCCTTCCCGTCCCCCGACGAGCAGCTGACGGACTGCCTCAGCCGGCGGGTAGTACACGCGCGTCGCCGGCTTGACCGGGTATGTCAGGGGTAGGAGCCGGCTCACATCCTCGCCGGCCGTGGTGCCGAGGATCAGGGCCTTCGCCTCCAACTGGTCGCGCGTGCCCGACAATACCGTGTCTTCGAGCGATATCCCTTCGCCGGCGATCTCCTGGGCGGCTTCGTAAGGGAAGAACGGGTTGAAGCGGCTGATGTCCGTGATGCGCGCCCACACATAAATTTCGCGGCGGCCGTCGCTGCCCGGTACCTCCATGCGAACGGCAACGATGTCGCCCAGCTTGGCTTGGTACTGCTGAAGGATGAACGTGTATTCGGTGATGCCGGTATTGCCGACCACAGTGCCGACGTGGCGCCACGCCTCGCCGTCGCTGTCCTCCGGTTTCAGTGCCACTTTGCCGGCTTTCACGGTCTTGTTCATTCTTCTATCTCCCGTTCTCAGAACAGTTTCGGCCGGAAAAGCCAGTCGCGCGTCGAGCCGCACAGCATCCGGCGCATAGCGTCGAACGTGGCGGTGTCGCCGGTATCGAGGGCGCGGCGCAGCGCCTGGACGGCAGTATTCGTGTTGACCGGTCGCGTCATCCAGTTTGGGACCTTGGCGTACTTGTCGACGATGTCGAGACCGACCGGGAACGCGTAGCGCGGCAACAACCACGCACAGTGCATGACAAGACGGGCCAGGGTGTCGAACCGCGCCCGGTCGCGCTCGAAAATCTCCACGCGCACGGGCTGTCCCCATTCCGTGGGCAGCAGGTACGACACCCAGGGCATCGGATAACGCTGGATGTCCTGCATCCACGCCTGGGGGGCGCGCTGTACCTCGTTGCGATCGATGTCGACGGGCGCGAGGTACTCCCCGGGCTGCAGCACACAACGGAACAGCAGGGCGTCGGTGATCCTGAACAATTCAGCGGTGTGCCCGAACCATGCCGCCCAATCGTCAGGCGCTTTTGAGAGTTGCGCCGGCACGTCGGGATGCGTGATCGCGATTTCGAGCAGCCGCTTGTAAACCGAGGTTGCTTGGCTTTCGCGCTCGACGACGCCGCAGACGAACGCCCTGCTATCGCGCAGTAGTTCTAGCTGGCGGAGATACACGCGCACGAAGTTGGCGTCGCGGCCCTGCCGTCCGCGTTCGCCTTCGGGCAACAGTACTTCCAGCGCCTTTACCGAAAAGTCGGGAAACGTGGCCACAGCCTGACCGCCGTCCATGAGGTCGGTGTATCGTGACACCGGGTTAACGAGCGCCCCGTGCAAGAACAGGTACTGCACGTCAGCTTCCTGCATGACGATCTTCACGCCGCCTGCCGCCTCGACGCTGATGCGCGCGGCGTCGCGGAGCGCGCCCGGGTCAGGGAACATGCCGGCATAGATGCCGTTGCCAGGGGCCGGCGTGTACAGCTCATCGATCAGATGCTTGACCATGATGAACTGCTCGCGGTCATCGCCCATAACGCCCGGCCGAACGATATAGCCGCCTACACGGGCAGCCACGGGCGCGGCGCCGAGCATGCTCAGGTTCGCCATTCCGCCATCGACGAACGCGATTCGTTGTCCGCGTACCTTGCCCCACAGATCACGGTGATTCCGTTCGACCGTGCGGATCATTCCCGCCGCGATTAGGGCGCGGCGCAGGTCACCAGCCAGCGCCTCGAGCACCTGCATGAACTCCAGATGAGCGTTTGCCGACAGGTCGCCTGACACCTTCAGCATCTGCGACATGATGTGCGGCGACCGAATGCGCTCATGCATCGTCCACGTCCGCGGCGCCGCTTCGTCACCGTCGCGCGGCATCGGTGCGAACGGCTTCTTCACTGCCGGCGCGCGGGCCAGCCGCGCAGCTGCAGGTATTGGCGGCGCGGCAACGGGTGCAGCCGCGGCGGACGGGAAATGCGTCGCCGCCAGATCCCCGAAATCGACGCTGTCTGAGCCTACCGCCAGCATGTTCGCCACCAGCCTCCTGCCCCACTGCGTCTCCATCCGCGCATGCCGATCCGGTTCGGTCGCCGCGGCGACGAACGTCACCGTCACTCCGCTGCTGCCGTCGTTGGCCGCAGCAGAACGCAGCACGAAGAAGTCGCCCTCTTTCACGCGCTCGAATGCGGCCCCTTCAAGCTTGGGTCCGCCGAAGCGCCAGTTCTTGCCGACTTTCCAGAGGCTTCGCGTCTGCTCGTGCTCCGCCCCGGGCCAGATGCAGTGGCACTGGACATCCAGCCCGCCGGCGCTCCAGGCTTCCCGGCTTACCAACTGCTGCGCGATATCGGCGTTGATGTTGACGGCGCGCTGCTTGCTCGCCGCCATACCGCGGTGCGCGGCGAACCAGCCGAGATCAGAGCGAGTCAGGCGACGGATGCAGATGATCTCGCCCGGCATAGAGCTACCCAGCCAGGGCGAGTGCCTGCGGCTGTTCCGGCTGCACTGATGCCGCAGCGGTCTCCAGTGCGGCCATCACCTTCTGCGCCACGGCGAAGGCCAGCAGCGGCGGCACGGCGTTGCCGATTTGCCGAAGGGCGGGATTCATCGAGCCGGCGAAGGCGAAGCCGTCGGGGAACGACTGCAGACGCGCGGCCTCGCGGACCGAGATCGTGCGCGCCTGGCGGCTGTCGTAGTGAATATGGCTGTAACTGTCCTTCCCCAGATGCGCGAGGAGGGTGCGCGCGGGCTTGTCCCGCCACATCTTGCGCCACTTGTTCGGAAACTTGCCAGCGTCGTAGGGCGGCACGATGGACGCCTTGATGTCCTCGTACTGCTTCGATCCCGGCCTGACGTTTACGCCCTGCTTCGCAAGCAGATTCAGATGCTGCTCAAACATCTTCAGGGCGTGCTGGAACGCCTCCGGGTACTGGTCACCGGGGTCCATGCGCGCGAAGAGCGAATAGTCCCGCGGCAGATAGCGGATCACGTGATCCATCAGAGCTTCCGGTGCCTCGAAGCCCGGCCAGCGGCGCATCAGCCTTGCATAGGCGGTATGCGGTTCGCCGCCGTACGGCAGCGGGGTGTCGAAACGCCGCGCGCCGCGGCGCAGCTCACCGCTCTTCAGAAGCTTGCGCGCGTCAATCGCCGGTAGGTCGCCGATTGCGTCTCCCGCCGTTACGGCCGGCGGCAGCGTCGGCGCAGGCTGTGGCGCCGGCATGTATGAGTGAGCGTCGCTGAACAGGTCTTCGCCCAGCAGCTTCAGTGCGACCGCGCGTGAACCTTCGTAGCCGGGTGGCAGATCGACCCAGTGCGTGGGTTCCGGAAAGGATACGGCCTTGGCCAGTTCGCGGTGATAGGCGATGAGGATCATGCGCTCGCGCATCTGCGGCACGCCGTAGAAGGCGGCGTTCAGCAGCGTGTAGCGGGCGACATAGCCCCGCTCTTCAAGCGCCTCGGCGATTTCCTCGGCGATGTTCTGGCCGCCGTGGTTGAGGGCATCCGGCACGTTTTCGACGACGACCGCCAGCGGTACGCAGGCCTCGACATAGCGCAGATAGTCGACATACAGCTGAGCCCGTGGATCGCGCTTAAAAGCCTCCGGATGCGCGTCGATCTCGCGCAGCTTGGATCTGCCGACGCGAGCAAAGGCTTGGCAGGGTGGACCGCCGACCAGCACGTCAAACGCCTCGGCGATGCCGCCAAGATTCAGGTCGCGAACGAGGTCGGCCGGACTCGTCGTCGTGATGTCGCGTGGCATTGAGTGGGCCGGATCGCCCGCATGAAAGTTCCGGCCATGCGACAGCGCCGCGTGCGGGTCGAACTCCACCGCTGCGGCGATGGTGAACCCGGCCCTGTGAAAGCCGAGGGACAGGCCGCCGCAGCCGGCGAACAGGTCGAGTACGCGGGGGTTGCCGCCCGCTTCGATGCGTTGAATCTTCGCGCGGATGGCTAGCAGCTCTCGGCTCATCAGCGTACTCCTTCGGTCTGCGAGCGGAAGAGCGGGTACTGCGCCTCGATGTACTTCTCGACGGCGTCGCGCACGACCCAGGCAACGGAGACCTTCTTCTCAGCGGCAATGCGTTCCAACTCGGCATAGAGGTCGGCCGGGAAGGTCACGGACGCGCGCGTCCCTTCCTTCGTCGCGGGTTGCTGCTGCTTCGCTGCGAGTGCCATGGGGGGTGCTTCAGGTTGCACCACATTACACCACGACGGTGCAGATGGAGACCCTGAAGTACCCCGGCGGTATCTGCCGAGAGTGAAGCGGCGGCATCGTCCTTGGCCGCAATGGCGCCGCTGGCCTGTCAGACTTGCTCGCCGGTGAGCTGGCGATCCAGCACGCTCAGCGCCTCCACGCTCTCAGGCGGCACGAGGCCCAGTTGCTGGCAGGCATGCCGAAAGCCGTGGAACTGCCGTTTGAGCCCGACCTCCGGGTTCGCTCGCGACAGTTCGCGGAACAGTTCGACGGCCGCTAGCCGCTGGAGTCGATCAAGTGGGCCCGCGAGGCGCCGGCCCGAAGTTCGGAGCCTGAGCCTCTACCTCCGGATCCGGGTGGTCAGTAGCGCTGTTCCAGGTCCGCACGCTTGAGACCAGAGGACCCTGTACGGCTGAACCTTCCTGTCGACGCCGGGTTCCGATCCTTCGGGATCAAGAAGTAGATACGCAGTATCTACAAATGCTACACTGACCACGACTTCCGCGTCTGGACTACACATGCCCGCAGCCAAACTCTTCAACCACGGCGGCAGCCAGGCCGTGCGCCTGCCCAAGGAGTTCCGCTTCGAAGGAACGGAGGTTCACGTGCGCCGCGTCGGCAACGACGTGGTCCTGAGCGCGGTGCCGCCGGCGGGCCCCGATGCCTTGATCGACGCCCTGATGGACTTCGAGCCCGGCACCGTGTTGCAGCGCGAGCAGCCGGCGCAGCAGCAGCGGCGGGCGCCGCTTCGCATTGCGCGCTGACGCGGGCAGGGCCGCGCGATGCGCTTCATGCTCGACACCGACATCTGCATCTACGCCATCAACGAGCGCCCGCCCAGGGTCCTGCAGGCCTTGCGCGAGCACCATGCCGAGGGCCTGGGCGTGTCGGCGATCACCGCGTCGGAACTCTTCTACGGCGTGGCGCGCACCGGTTCGGCGCGCAATGCGGAGGTGCTTCGACGCTTCCTCGCGGCACTGGAAGTGGCGGAATTCGATGCGCCGGCCGCCGAGGTGGCGGGTCAGGTGCGGTCATGGCTCGCCGGCCAGGGCACGCCGATCGGTCCCTACGACAGCCTGATCGCCGCCCATGCCCAGGCCCTGGGCGTGACCCTGGTCACCAACAATCTGCGCGAGTTCGAGCGTGTGCCCGGGTTGCGCTTGGCGAACTGGGCTGCGTGAGGGTCTTGAGCCACGGCGGCCCGTGCCATCCCGTCTGTGCCCATGCGATCCAGATAGCCAGACGGGCAGTTCGAAGCGCGCTGTGCCGCAGGTGCGAACGCAAACCGGTGCCCTGCCAACGCTTCTCGATTCAAGCCCCTCGGTTCGACGTCGTGCTGATGTAATCGCCACCGCAGCCTTCAGCGCCTCGCCAGCACGTAGTGCATGGCGTTCTCCCCCGCCACCTGCTCGGTGCAGGCATAGCCCAGTGCGCGCAGGTCGATGCCCTCCAGCAGGTGCTCGCCCTGGCCCAGCAGCACCGGCGAGACGGCCAGGTGCATCTCGTCGACGAGTCCGGCGCGCAGGTACTGGCGCAGGGTCGCCACGCCGCCGCCCAGGCGCACGTCGGCGTCGCCGGCGGCCTGGCGGGCCTGCCGCAGCGCCGACTCGATGCCGTCGGCGACGAAGTGGAAGATGGTGCCGCCGGCCATCTCCAGCGCGGGCCGCGGGTGGTGGGTCAGCACGAAGACCGGCACGTGGTAGGGCGGCTCCTCGCCCCACCAGCCGCGCCAGGTCAGGTCAGGCCAGGGCCCGCGCACGGGGCCGAACATGTTGCGGCCCAGGATCCAGGCGCCGACGTTGGCAAAGCCGCGCACGATGTAGCCGTCGTCCACGCCCTGCGTGCCCTGCACGCCTGCTTCGCCGCCCTGGATGCCGAACAGGCGCTGGATCGTGCGCGTCCTGAAGGCCCAGTGGTGCAGTTCGGTCCCGTTCTCGCCCATCGGCTGGTCCAGGCTCTGGCACGGCCCGGCGCCGTAGCCGTCCAGCGAGAGGGCAAAGCTGGCATTGCGCAGTCGGCTCATGGCGGTCCTCCGGTGGCAGATCACTGTATGACGAATGCGGGTGGCGCGATTCGACGGGCAGCCGTGGCCCGCTGCACGGCCCGGCATGGCCCGCCGCATGGCCACCGATGGCCCCAAATGGCCGATGCCGCCCGGCTGGCCCCTGGGCACGATCTCGTCCTGTCGGAGCCGCCCCGGGCACCCCGGTCCCTGTGGCCAGGCTCCGCGGCCGAACTGCCGGCGCCGCGGCGCAGCCGGTCAGCCGTGGCCGCCGGCGGACCGCGCCGCGACGAACCGAACCGCGTCCGCACCCCCGCCACCACGAGCACCCGCCATGAATACCGCAGCTTCCGTCCCTGCCACCGCGCCGATGCGCATCGCCGCCGACACCTGGCTGATCCCCAACCTCGCTCCCGGCGGCGACGGTGTCTTCCTGCCCGCCAACTCGATGATCATCCGCGGCCGCGAGCCGGTGATCGTCGACACCGGCGCGCCGGTGCACCGCACGCAGTGGCTGGAGAAAGCCTTCGCCGTCGTCGAGCCCGAGGACGTGCGCTGGGTCTTCCTGTCGCACGACGACGGCGACCACACCGGGGCGCTGCTCGACGTGTTGGAGCGCTGCCCGAAGGCGACGCTGGTCACCAACTTCTTCAGCGTCGAGCGCCTGGGGCTGGAGAAACCCGGCCTGCCGCTGCACCGTATGCGCTGGCTGGAGCCCGGCGACCGGCTGGACGTCGGCGACCGCACGCTGCACCTGTTCCGCCCGCCGATCTTCGACGGCCCCACCACGCGCGGCCTGTACGACCCGAAGAGCGGCGCGATGTGGATCGTCGATACCTTCGCCGCGCTGACGCCGGGCGCGCTGGACGCCGACGAGCTGCCGGCCGAGGCGCTGGAGCAGTTCTCCACCTTCGGCAGCGCGGTCTCGCCCTGGCACCCCTGGCTGGACCGCGCGGTCTACAACCGCCATGTCGACAGCGTCGAGGCCTTCGGTGCACGCGTGGTCGCCTCCGCGCACGGCCCGGTGCTGCGTGGCCAGCGCCTGGACGACGCCTTCGACCGCGTGCGCGGCCTGGCCGGTGCGCCGCTGATCCCGCTGCCGGGGCAGGAGCTGCTGGACGAGCTGATCGCGCGCACGCTGCTCGAGTCCGCGGCCTGAGCGCCGGCGCCCGGCACGCCGCCCGGGCGCTGCAGCGACCACGCGCAGGCGCCCGGCCACGACCCGGCGCCTGCGCGTTTCCTTGGTTGCGCCGCTTGCGCGCGGCTGCCTAGACTGCGCGGGCCATGCAAGCCGCGCAGAACGAACTCGTCACCCGCATCGGCCCGGGCACGCCCTGCGGCGATCTGCTGCGCCGCTACTGGCAGCCGGTGGCGCTGCTGGACGAATTCGAGCCGCGGCTGGACCCGGCCATGGCCACGCGGCCGCTGAAGGCGGTGCGCCTGCTCGGCCAGGACCTGGTGCTGTGGCGCGACGCGGCCGGGGCCTTTTCGCTACTGGACCGCGACTGCCCGCACCGCGGGGCCGACCTGAAGTTCGCCCGCCACGAAGGCGACGGCATCCGCTGCCCCTTCCACGGCTGGAAATTCGCCGCCGACGGCCGCTGCCTGGAAACGCCGGCCGAGCCCGCCGGCAGCACGCTGTGCCAGCGCGTGCGCCAGCGCAGCTATCCGCTGCGCGTGGCCGCCGGCGTGCTGTTCGCGTACCTGGGGCCGGAGGACCTGCCGCCGCCGGAACTGCCGGCCTTCGACTGCTTCGCCGCGCCGGCCAGCCACAGCTTCGCCTTCAAGGGCCTGTGGCGCT
The DNA here is from genome assembly GCA_019635315.1 of Rubrivivax sp. Classification (GTDB taxonomy): domain Bacteria; phylum Pseudomonadota; class Gammaproteobacteria; order Burkholderiales; family Burkholderiaceae_C; genus Rubrivivax. Next base: position 215,806 of record JAHBZT010000005.1, on the reverse strand, counting down.
GCAACTGGCTGCAGGCGGTGGAGGTGGGCATCGACCCCGCGCACCCGTCGTTCCTGCACCGCATGCTGGACGACGACGACGCCACGGCCGACCCGGCGCGCGCCTACGGCCGCCAGTTCCGGTCCGCCAGCGTGGGCACGGTCGACGGCCAGCGCTGGCCGATGACGCGCGTGCTGCGCGAGGTGTGCAGCCCGGAGATCCGCCACGAGGAAGTCGCGCCCGGGCTGACGCGGCTGACCACGCTGCGCCTGATCGACGACATGCGCACGCACGTGCGCGTGACCTGGTCGCTGTTCCCGCAGGGCTTCGTGATCCCGCTGTCGGAGACGCTGACCATCACGCAGCTGCACGTGCCGGTGGACGACGTCAACACCTACTGGTACAGCTTCTTCACCAGCTTCGACGCCCCGCTGGACAAGGAGACGATGCGCGCGCAGCGCCTGGTCAACACCCTCCTGCCCGACTACCTGCCGCGCCGCGGCCGCCATGACGACTGGGGCTACAGCGAAGCGGAGCAGCGCACGCGCACCTACCTCGGCATGGGCGAGCAGGACATCAACGTGCACGACCAGTGGGCAGTGGAGAGCATGGGCGCCATCCAGGACCGCACGCGCGAACACCTGGGCACCAGCGACAAGGTGATCATGGCCAACCGGCGGCAGCTGCTGAAGGCCATCGAGACCGTGCGCGCGGGCGGCACGCCGCCGATGGCGCTGGACGCCGCGCAGGCCGCGGCGCTGCGCGGCCCGCCCACCATCGACTGCATCGCGCCGGCGCAGGGCTGGCAGGACTTCTGGCAGCAGGCCGTGCAGGCCCGGCGCGCCGCGGCGCCCTGGGCCGGCGCCGCCGCCTGCACGGCGGGCGCGGCGGCGACGACCGACGCTTCATGACGCTGGCCTCGCGTTGCGGCCTGGCCAGCCCGGCGCGCGAGGCCGCGCTCGCCGCGCTGCTGGCGCGCCTGCGCGACGAGCGCGTGGAGACGCTGCGCGTGGCCTGGTGCGACCTGCACGGCGCGCTGCGCGGCAAGACGCTGGTCGTCGGCCCCGACCCGGCCTGGCTGCGCGTGCCATTTGCCGAAGGCATCGGCATGGTCAGCACCGTGCTGCTGAAGGACAGCGCCGACCGCACCGCCTTCAAGGTCTTCGAGCCCGGCGGCCTCGACGGCCTGCCCGGCTTCGGCGCCGCCAACAACCTGCTGCTGCTGCCCGACCCGGCCAGCCTGCAACTGCTGCCCTGGGCGCCCGGCACGGCCTGGGTGCGCGCCGAGACCGTCTGGGCCGACGGCACGCCGGTGGCTGCCGACCCGCGGCGCGTGCTGCAACGCGCGCTGGCCGACCTGCGCGAGGCCGGCCACGGGCTGCGCTGCGGGCTGGAGCTGGAGTTCCACGTCTGGCGCATCGCCGGCGACGCGGCCACCGCCGACCTGGCCGGCGAGGCCGCCTGGCCGGCCGAGCCGCCGCCGCTGGCCCTGGTGCACCCGGGCTGGCAATTGCTGTCGGAGGCCCATGCCGACCGCGCCGACGAGGTGCTGACGCTGGTGCGCCGCACCGCGCTGGGCCTGGGGCTGCCGTTGCGTTCGCTGGAGATCGAGCTCGGCCCCAGCCAGTTCGAGGCCGTCTTCGCCGCCACCGATGCGCTGACCGCGGCCGACCAGGTGGTGCTGTTCCGCAACGGCGTGCGCCAGGCGCTGCGCCGCGCCGGCTACCACGCCAGCTTCTGCTGCCGGCCGCCGCTGCCGCATGCGGTGGCCAGCGGCTGGCACCTGCACCAGTCGCTGGTCGGTCGCGACGGCGGCAATGCGCTGGTGCGCGAGGCGCAGGCCGGCGACCGGCGCGATGCGCGGCAAGTCCTGTCCGATACCGGCGTGCACTGGCTGGGCGGGCTGCTGGCCCATGCCGCCGGTGCGAGCGCGCTCGCCGCGCCGACGATGCCGGCCTACGGCCGCTACCGCGGCAGCCCGATGGCGCCGCAGGCGGCCGTCTGGGGGCGCGACAACCGCGGCGCGCTGCTGCGCGTGATCGGCGGCCCCGGCGACGCGGCGACGCGCATCGAGAACCGCGCCGGCGAGCCGGCGGCCAACCCGTACCTGTATGTCGCGGCGCAGGTCTGGGCCGGTCTCGACGGCCTGCGGCGCACGCTGGACCCCGGCCCCGCCACCGAGTCGCCGTATGCCGAGGCGGGCGATCAGGCACCGGCGCTGCCCGCATCGCTGGCCGAGGCGCTGGACGCGCTGGCGGCCGACGAGGTGCTGATGCAGGGCCTGGGGCCGGCGATGGCGACCGTGCTGCTGGCCGTGCGCCGCAACGAACTCGCGCGCCACGCCGCGGCCGAGGACCCGGCGGCCTGGGAGCGGCGCGAATACCTGGCGCGCAGCTGACGACGATGCCGACCGTCCACTTCCGCACCGCCGAAGGTCGAACGATCGACGTGCCGGCACGCCCGGGCCGCAGCCTGATGCGCGCCGCGGTCGACGCCGGCCTCGACGGCATCGCCGCCGACTGCGGCGGCTGCCTGACCTGCGCGACCTGCCATGTCATCGTCGACGAGGGCTGGTTCGCGCGCCTGCCGCCGCCTGCGGCCGACGAGGAGTCGATGCTCGAGATGACCGCCGCCGAGCGCCAGCCGACCAGCCGCCTGTCGTGCCAGATCGTCGTCGACGCCGCGCTGGACGGCCTCGTCGTCACGCTGCCGCCCACGCAGTACTGAGCGCCGCGGCCCATGCGACCGAAGCTGATGACTCTCCTGGAATGGCTGGCCAAGGCCAGCGCCGTGCTCGCCGGGCTGCTGCTGACCGGCATCACACTGATGACCTGCGTCAGCCTGGTCGGCCGCAACACCACCGGCTGGACGCTGGTCGGCGACTTCGAGCTGACGGCCTATGCGGCCGGCGCGGCGATCGCGCTGTTCCTGCCGATCTGCCAGTTCCACCGCGCCAACATCATCGTCGACTTCTTCACCGTCAAGGCGCGGCCCGCCACGCGGCAGGCGCTGGACCGCCTGGGCGCCGCGCTGCTGGCCGCCGCGATGGCGCTGATGGCCTGGCGCAGCGCGCTCGGCCTGGCCAACGCCTGGAGCACGCAGACCGGCTCGATGATGCTGGGCGTGCCCGACTGGTGGGTCTACGTCTGCATCGTGCCCGGCCTGGCGCTGACGGCGCTGATCGCCACGGTGCAGGCGCTGCTGGGCTTCGGTGACGAGCCGCAGCGATGAGCCCGATCGAGCTCTCGCTGCTGATCTTCGGCGTCATGCTGGCGCTGATGGCCGTGCGCGTGCCGATCGCGATCGCGATGTTCGCCGCCGGCACGCTGGGCTACGTGCTGCAGGCCGGCTGGACCCCGCTGTCGTTCTTCCTGAACACGCAGGCCTTCGCGCGCTTCGCGAGCTACGACCTCAGCGTGATCCCGCTGTTCATCCTGATGGGGCAGTTCGCCACCCATGGCGGCATCTCGCGCGCGCTGTTCGAGTTTGCCGCCGCGCTGATGGGCCGCTTCCGCGGCGGGCTGGCGATGGCCTCGGTGGTGGCCAGCGCGGCCTTCGGCGCGATCTGCGGCTCGTCGGTGGCGACCGCGGCCACCATCACCTCGGTGGCGCTGCCGGAGATGACGCGCCACGGCTACAGCGGCCGCCTGTCCACCGGGGCCCTGGCCGCCGGCGGCACGCTGGGCATCCTGGTGCCGCCTTCGGTGCCGCTGGTCATCTACGCGATCCTGACCGAGCAGAACATCGCCAAGCTGTTTGCCGCCGCGATGATCCCGGCGCTGATCGCGGTGGCCGGTTACGTCTGCGCGATCGCGATCTACGTGCGCCTGGTGCCCGGCCAGGCGCCGGAGCACGACGAGGCGCCGCCGCTGACCTGGCAGCTCTCGCGCGGCGTGCTGCCCATCGTCGTCATCTTCGCCATCGTCTTCGGCGGCATCTACGGCGGCTGGTTCACGCCGACCGAGGGCGCGGCGGTCGGCGCCGCGGCCACCTTCGTCGCCGCGCTGCTGCGCCGCGAGCTGACGCTGCGCAGCCTGGCGCAGTGCTTCTACGGCACCGCCACCGCGTCGGCGATGATCTTCATGATCTTTCTCGGCGCCGACCTGATGAACTCCGCGCTGGCGCTGACCCAGGTGCCGCGCGAGCTGGCCGCCACCGTGCAGGGCTGGGGGCTGCCGCCGCTGGCGGTGGTGGGCGGCATCGTGCTGATGTTCGTCGTGCTGGGCATGGTGATGGACGAGCTGTCGGTCATCCTGCTTACCGTGCCCATCCTGTTCCCGCTCGTGATGGGGCTGGAGCTGGGCCTGCCGCCCGAGGGCCAGGCGATCTGGTTCGGCATCCTGGTGCTGATGACGGTGGGCTTCGGGCTGCTGTCGCCACCGGTGGGGCTCAACGTCTACATCGTCAACTCGATGGCGCGCAACCTGCCCATTGCCGAGAGCTACCGCGGCGTGCTGCCCTTCCTGGCCAGCGACGCGCTGCGCACGCTGCTGCTGCTGCTGGTGCCGGCGGTCTCGCTGTGGCTGGTGGGCGTCATCTACGACTGAAGGCGCCGCGGACTACGGGAAAACCGGGTCGCCGGCCTTGGTGCGGCCGCGGAAACTTCGCAGTCCCTACCGATCCCCAACGACCCGTCGCAGGAGACCCATCGATGAAGAGACGCACCCTGATCCAGGGCGCCGCCGCCGCGGCCGCGCTGGGCGCCCCGCACCTGAGCGGCTTCGCGCAGCCGAGCGTGACGCTGAAGTTCCACACCTTCATGGCGCCGCTGTCCAACGTCTGGCTGACGATGCACAAGCCCTGGATGGAGAAGGTCGAGAAGGAATCCGGCGGCCGCATCAAGTTCGAGGCCTACCCGGCCATGCAGCTCGGCGGCACGCCGCCGCAGCTGTACGACCAGGTGCGCGACGGCGTCGTCGACGTGATGTGGAACGTCGCCGGCTGGGCGGCCGGGCGCTTCCCGCGCATCGAGGTCTTCGAGTTGCCGTTCACGATGAACAACGCCGAGGCCACGTCCAAGGCCTACTGGGAGTATTTCCAGACCAAGTGCCCGGACGAGTTCAAGGAGGTTCAGACGATCGCGCTGCACGTGCACGGCCCGGGCATGTTCCATTCGGCGACCAAGCCCATCCAGAGCGCCGCCGACCTGCGCGGCATGAAGGTGCGCGGCCCCACGCGCATGGTGACCAAGATGCTGGCCGCGGTGGGCGCCACGCCGGTGGGCATGCCGCTGCCGCAGATCCCGGACTCGCTGTCCAAGCGCGTCATCGACGCCTGCGTGATCCCGTGGGAAGTCGTGCCCTCGGTCAAGGTGCACGAGCTGACCAAGTTCCACAGCGAATTCGACCGCAGCGGCCCGGCGCTCTACACCACCGCCTTCGTGATGGCGATGAACAAGGCGAAGTACGACGGCCTGGCGCCGGACCTGAAGAAGGTCATCGACGCCAATTCCGGGATGGCGACCTCGGCCTGGCTGGGCAAGACACAGGAAGGCAACGACCCCGACGGCCGCAAGCAGGCGGTGGACCGCGGCAACCAGATCCACACCTTCACGGCGGCACAGCGGGCCGAGTTCGTCAAGCTCTCGGCCGGCGTCGAGGACGAGTGGGTGGCCGACATGAACAAGCGCGGCTTCAACGGCCGCGACCTGCTGGACAGCGCGAAGGCGCTGATCGCCAAGCACGGGCGCGGCTGACCCCGCGCCGGCGGGCCGAAAAGAGCCGGGGCCGGCCACGCGGCCGGCCCCGGGCAAAGCGATCCAGGCTCGGGGGGCTCGAGGATCGCGGAGGGTCTCGGGGAGGACTCTCGCAGGACCGGCGCGCCCCGGAGTGTTCGGGGCAGGGCGACACCGTTCCGCAACGACTCTAGGCCGGGCCGGGGTCCCAGGGGCTTGCGACGAGGTGCGGCGCCGGCGGCGCGAGGCGCGGCATGGCGCGATGGGCGACGACGGGCCAGGCCGGCCGGGTTGCGCAGCGCCTGGCCGGGTCGCCGGCCGGCGTCGGGTGCCTTGCGGGCCGGCCAGGCCGCCGTCCCGCGGCACCCGCTGGGGGCCCGCCTGCCCAAGGCCCGGGCTGCGCCTTTAGAACTTTGAAGATGCGCTGAAGGACCGGCCGTGGGTCGGCGGGCCACAGTCCGGGCCTCGTTCAACCCATCTGCAGAGCCCCCGTATGCACACCCCCACCTGGCGCAGCCTGCTGCTGCCGGCACTGCTGGCCACCACCGCCGCGGCCGCGCATGCCCAGACCGAGATCAACCACGCCGTGGCGATGGCCGGCAGCCTGCCCGGCGATGCCGCCGGCTACCCGGTGACGATCAACGAGCCCGGCCACTACCGGCTGACCGGCAACCTGGAAGTCCCGCTCAACGTCAACGCCATCGTCGTGAACGCCCCGGGTGTCACGCTGGACCTGAACGGCCACACGGTGAGCTCGTCGGTCGTGTGCGAGCAGAACGCGAACAGGTTCCATGTGAACTGCAACGTGACCAAGGTGTACGACGACGTCTTCGGCAAGTCGGGCATCTACGTCGACTATGCGGCCCAGGGCAGCGTCGTGCGCAACGGCACGGTGTCGGGATTCCGGGGTCACGGGCTGGTGGTCCGCGCGCCTGGTGCCCGCGTGGAGCATGTCCGGGTGCAGTCCAACCGCTATGCGGGCATGTGGCTGGCGACGAGCACGACCTTCGTTCGCGTGTCGGACTCGATCAGCCAGTTCAACGGCGACCACGGGTTCCACGCCAACCAGACCTTGCTCGAACGCGTGACGGCGTCGCGCAACGGCGGCAGCGGCGTCCACAACAACGCGGGCATCGTGGTCGACAGCCACATCGCGAGGAATGGCCGATACGGTGTCGAAGGCTTTCCGGCCGCCGGCACGGTCGGCGTACGCGACTCGCTGGTCATGTGGAACAAGCTCCTGAACATGGGTCCGAGCGCCGTCTCCATGGGCGGCAACAAGACCCAGAGCGCGCTCTTCTGACCGCTGCCGCGCGCCGCGCCGGCGCGGGGCGCGCGCGCTCAGCCGCGGCCCAGCCAGGCAGCGCCGCGCACGCCCGATGCATCGCCATGCCGGGCCGGCACCAGCCGCGTGCGCACCGGGCCGTCGACCGCCGCGCCGAAGACCCAGCGGTCCCACAGCGCGGGCACGCGTTCGTACAGCGTGCCGATGCGCGACAGCCCGCCGCCGAGCACGACCACGTCGGGGTCGAGCAGGTTGATCACCGCGGCCAGCCCGCGCGCCAGGCGCGAGGCATGGCGCTCCAGCGTCGCCGCGGCGGCCGGGTCGCCGGCGGCAGCCCGTGCGGCGACCTGCGCGCCGTCGACCGCGGCACCACCTCGCGCCGCATGGTCGCGCGCCAGCGCCGGACCGGAGAGCCAGGTCTCCAGGCAGCCGTGCTGCCCGCACCAGCAGCGTGGGGCCGGCAGGTCGTCTTCGTCGGCCCAGGGCAGCGGGTCGTGGCCCCATTCGCCCGTGCTGCGGTTGGGGCCCTGCAGCAGCCGGCCGTGCACGACGACGCCGGCGCCGACCCCGGTGCCGAGGATGACCGCGAAGACCACCGCCGCGCCCGCCCCGGCGCCATCGGTCGCCTCGGACAGCGCCAGGCAGTCGGCGTCGTTGGCGATGGCCAGCGGGCGGCCGATCGCGGCGCGAAGGTCGGCCGGCAGCGGCTGCCCGTTCAGGCAGGTCGAGTTGCAGTTCTTCATCAGCCCCTGCGCGGTCACCGCGCCGGGCGTGCCGATGCCGATCGTCGCGTCGATGCCCGCGGTCCGCTGCGCGCGGCGCACCAGCGCGGCAACGGCCTCGACGGTGGCGCGGTAGTCGCCGGCCGGGGTCGCGATGCGTTCGCGCCAGTGCTCGGCGCCGTCGTCGGCGAGCACGACGGCCTCGATCTTGGTGCCGCCGAGGTCGACGCCGATGCGCTTCATCGCGCGCCGCGCGGCTGCCGCGTCAGATCGGCTGCGTGCGTGCCGTCAGCCAGGCCAGCGCGTCGCCGGCCACGCGCGGCGCCAGCCGCTCGCGCACCGTCGCGTGGTAGGCATTCAGCCACGCGACCTCGTCGTCGCGCAGCAGGCTGCGCTGGATGCAGCGCGTGTCGATCGGGCACAGCGTCAGCGTCTCGAATTCGAGGAACTCGCCGAAGAGCTCGCTGTCCGCGGTGGCTGCCGGCACCGCGAGCACCAGGTTCTCGATGCGCACGCCCCAGCGCCCGGGCCGGTAGACGCCGGGTTCGATGCTGGTGATCATGCCCGGCTGCATCGCCATGTGCTCGGTCGGCACGGCCTTGCTGATGCTCTGCGGCCCCTCGTGCACGGCGAGGAAGTAGCCCACGCCGTGGCCGGTGCCATGGCCGAACTCGATGCCCTCGGCCCACAGCGGCGCGCGCGCGATCGGGTCCAGCATCGGGCTCGGCGTGCCGCGCGGGAAGCGCGCGCGCGACAGCGCCATCGTGCCCTTCAGCACCAGCGTGTAGTCGCGCCGCATCGCGTCGCTGATCGTGCCGACCGGCCACACGCGCGTGATGTCGGTGGTGCCGCCCAGGTACTGGCCGCCGCTGTCGATCAGCAGCAGGCCGTCGCCGGCGATCACGGCGTGGTGCTCCTCTGTGGCGCGGTAATGCGGCATCGCGCCGTTGGCGTTGAAGCCGGCGATGGTGGAGAAGCTCAGGCCGACGAAATGCGCGCGCTTCGCGCGCTCGGCGCTCAGCTTCTCGTCGACGGTCAGTTCGGTGAGGCGCTCGCCACGCGCCAGCGCGGCCTCGAACGAGGCGTAGAAGGCGCACATCGCGGCGCCGTCCTCGATCATCGCCTCGCGCACATGGGCGGCCTCGGCGTCGCTCTTGCGGCTCTTCAGCAGCGTGCTCGGGTTGATCTGCTCGACGACGCGGCAGCCGGCGCCGACACGCTGGCGCAGGCCGTGCGTGATGCGCTTGGGGTCGACCAGCAGCACCTGGCCCGCGCCCAGCGCGGCCAGCGCCGCGCCGGCCTCGGCATAGGGCGCGAGCACGAGGCCGTCGGCGGCCAGCGCCGCCGCCAGATCGGCAGGCACCTTGCCTTCGCCGACGAAGAGCCGGCCCGTCACGCGCTCGCCTTGGCGCGCCAGCAGCAGGTGCGCCATGAAGACCGGGTTGTAGGTGACGTCGCGGCCGCGCAGGTTGGTGATCCACGCGATGTCGTCGACGGTGGAGACGAAGTGGTGCGTGGCCCCGGCCGCCGCCATCGCGTCGCGCACCGCGGCCAGGCGTTCGCGGCGCGGCACCGTGGCGTGCGGCGGGAGGTGTTCGTAGACCGGCGCGTCGGGCAGGCCGGGGCGGTCGGGCCAGATCGCGTCCAGCAGGTCGACGTCGGTGCGCAGCTTCACGCCGGCGGCGTCCAGCGCCGCCTGCAAGGCCTGTGCGCTGGCCAAGCCCAGCACCTGTCCGTCGACGGCCACCGTGGCGCCGCGCGGCACCTCGCGCGCCAGCCATTCGACATGCGCCGGCGAGTTGCCGGTGGCGATCTTGACCAGCTCGATGCCGGTGCCGGCCAGTTCGGCCTCGGCCTGCACCCAGTAGCGGCTGTCGGCGAACAGCGCCGCGCGGTCCAGCGCCACGACCAGCGTGCCCATCGAGCCGGTGAAGCCCGACAGCCACTCGCGGCCCTGCCAGCGTTCGGGCAGGTATTCGCTGATGTGCGGGTCGCTGGAAGGCACCAGCAGCGCGTGCACGCCCTCGCGGGCCAGCACCTCGCGCAGCTGGGTGATGCGCAGGCGGATCGGGGAGGTGCGGGTGTCCATCGCGTTCGCTCCGGCCCGGGAGGCCGGGCCAAGCCGCGAATTCTAGGTGGCGGCTGCCTGCGCTGCCGGGAACGGCGGCACGACGGCGCCGGCTTCGGCGGGTCCGCCGGCCAGGCCGGCGGCGATCGGTTGAAGCCCGGTTGACGGCGCGCGGCCCGCATGGAACGCTGCCCGGCGTGGCGGCGCAGACCGCCGCACCCCACCCGGAGGAGACGACGATGGCCGACCCGCAAGCCGCGACGCTGACCCAGCTGCGCAACATCCAGGCAAAGACCGGCAAGACGATCGCCGAGCTGCTGGCCGCCGTGAAGGCCAGCGGGCTGGCCAAGCATGGCGAGCGGCGCAGCTGGCTGATGGAGCAGTTCAAGCTGGGCTATGGCGACGCCAACACCGTCGTCTTCTTCGTCGACAAGCCGCTGCCCGACCTGGGCGCCGGCGCGCCGGCGGGCGCGGCCGCGCTGCCGCCGGCGCACGACGGCGACCCGCTGGACGCCATCTATACCGGCGCCAAGGCCCACCTGCGCCCGCTGCACGAGGCGCTGATGCAGCGCATCGCGGCCTTCGGCGACTTCGAGCGCGCGCCGAAGAAGACCTACATCAGCCTGCGCCGCAAGAAGCAGTTTGCGATGCTGGGTCCGGCGACCAAGGACCTGGTCGAGCTCGGCCTCAACGCCAAGGGCCTGCCCGAGCACCCGCGGCTGAAGGCCCTGCCGGCCGGCGGCATGTGCAACTACACGGTGCGCCTGGGCAGCGCTTCCGAGATCGACGCCACGCTGCTGGGCTGGGTGCGCGCCGCGTACGACGCCGCCGGCTGATAAGCTGGCGCGCATCCCCATCCGCTTCCTGGAGCCCTGCATGCCCGGCCTGCGCCCCGATGTCGACCCCGACGGCCTGCTCGAATATTCGGTCGTCTATACCGACCGCGCGCTGAACCACATGAGCGCGCGCTTCCAGCGCGTGATGCAGGACGTCTCGGCCACGCTCAAGCAGGTCTACGGCGCGACCAGCGCCATCGTCGTGCCGGGCAGCGGCACCTTCGGCATGGAGGCCGTGGCGCGCCAGTTCGGCGGCGGCAAGCGCGCGCTGGTCGTGCGCAACGGCTGGTTCAGCTACCGCTGGAGCCAGATCTTCGAGATGAGCGGCATCGCCGGCGAGGTCACGGTGCTGAAGGCGCGGCGCGCCGGACCCGGCGCCAAGGCACCGTTCGCGCCGGCGCCGGTCGACGAGGTCGTCGAGGCGATCCGCCGCACCCGGCCCGACCTGGTCTTCGCGCCGCATGTCGAGACCTCGGCCGGCATGCTGCTGCCCGACGACTACCTGCGCGCCGTCGCCGACGCGGTGCATGCGCATGGCGGCATGTTCGTGCTGGACTGCGTGGCCAGCGGTGCCGCCTGGGTGGACATGAGGACCACCGGCGTCGACGTGCTGATCAGCGCGCCGCAGAAGGGCTGGAGCAGCACGCCCTGCGCCGGCCTGGTGATGCTGGGCGAGCGCGCACGCGAGGCCATCGCCGGCACCACCAGCAGCAGCTTCTCGATGGACCTGAAGAAGTGGCTCGCCATCATGGAGACGCACGAGCAGGGGGGCATGGCCTACCACGCGACGCTGCCCACCGACGGCCTGGTGCACCTGCAGGGCGCGATGGCCGAGACCGCGGCGCTGGGCTTCGACACCGCCAAGGCGGCGCAGTTCGAACTGGGACGGCGCGTGCGCGCGCTGCTGGAAGCCAAGGGCATCACGAGCGTCGCCGCCGCCGGCTTCCAGGCACCGGGCGTGGTCGTCAGCTATACCGACCACGCCGACTGGCAGAACACCAAGGCCTGGGCGGCGCAAGGCCTGCAGATCGCCGCCGGCGTGCCACTGGCCTGCGACGAAGGCGCGGACTTCCGCAGCTTCCGCATCGGGCTGTTCGGGCTCGACAAGCTGAAGGATGTCGACGGCGCGGTCGCGCGCTTCGAGCGCGCGCTGGATGCGCTGACCTGAGGCCCCGGCCGCCGCCGCGCGGCGCATGCGTAGTGCGCACGCGGCGACTACAGATCCGTGCGCAGCTTCCAGATCTCCGGAAACAGCACCACGTCGAGCATCTTGCGCAGGTAGGCGACGCCGTTGGTGCCGCCGGTGCCGCGCTTGAAGCCGATCACGCGCTCCACCGTCGTGACATGCCGGAAGCGCCACAGGCGGAAGGCGTCCTCGAGGTCGGTCAGTTCCTCGCCGAGCTGGTACAGGTCCCAGTGCTGCTGCGGCGCGCGGTAGACCTGCAGCCAGGCGGCCTCGACGTCGTCGCTGGCGGCGTAGGGCTGGGTCCAGTCGCGCGCGACATGGCTGGCCGGCACCGGCAGGCCGCGGCGCGCCAGCAGGCGCAGCGACTCGTCGTACAGGCTGGGCGCGCGGTAGGCCGCCTCGACCTCGGCCAGGCGCGCCGGGCTGTGGGCGTGCGGCTTGAGCATCGCGGCATTCTTGTTGCCCAGGCTGAATTCGATCGAGCGGTACTGCCAGCTCTGGAAGCCGCTGCTGCTGGCCAGATACGGCCGGATCGCGCTGTATTCCGGCGGCGTCATCGTCGCCAGCACGTCCCAGGCGTGCACCAGCTGCTCCATGATCTTCGAGACGCGGGCCAGCATCTTGAACGCCGGCGGCAGCTCGTCGCGGGCGATGGACGCCACCGCCGCGCGCAGCTCGTGCAGCATCAGCTTCATCCACAGCTCGCTGGTCTGGTGCTGCACGATGAACAGCATCTCGTCGTGGTGCGGGCTCAGCGGGTGCTGCGCGCCCAGCACCTCGTCCAGGTGCAGGTAGTCGCCGTAGCTCATCTCGGCGGCGAAGTCGAGCTTGGCGTCGTGGTGGCCGGGCTCACCGGCATGGACGGGGCAGCCGCTCATCGAAGCCTCCTGCTGAGGGTCAGGTCACCGCGTGGCGGCGGTTGAATTCGGGCCGGCGCCACTCGCCGCTGTCCAGCACCTGCTGCAGGTGCACGGCGGCGTCGAAGGCGTCGACGAAGCGGGTGTACAGCGGGGTGAAGCCGAAGCGCAGCACGTCCGGCGCGCGGAAATCGCCGATCACGCCGCGCGCGATCAGCGCCTGCACCACCGGGTAGCCCAGTTCCGCATGCGCGAAGCAGACCTGGCTGCCGCGCCGCGCGTCGTCGGTCGGCGAGACCAGCGCCAGTTCCGGGCAGCGCGTGCTCACCTCGTCGGCGAAGAGGCGCGTCAGCGCCAGCGACTTGGCGCGCAGCGCGGCCATGCCCCCGAACGGCTCTGCCGCCAGCAGCGTATCGACGCCGCACTCCAGCGCCGCCATCGACAGCACCGGCGGGGTGCCGCACAGGTAGCGCGCGATGCCGGGCGCGGGCCGGTAGCCGGGCGTGAATTCGAACGGCGCGGCGTGCCCCATCCAGCCGGCCAGCGGCTGCCAGAAGCGGTCGGCATGGCGCGGGTGCACCCAGACGAAGGCGGGGGCGCCGGGGCCGCCGTTGAGGTATTTGTAGCCGCAGCCCACCGCCATGTCGGCGCCGTCTCGCGCCAAGTCCACCGGCAAGGCGCCGGCGCTGTGCGCGAGGTCCCACACCGCCAGCGCGCCGGCCTCGTGTGCAGCCCGTGACAGCGCGGCCATGTCGTGCAGGCGGCCGGTGCGGTAGTTGACCTGGGTGAGCATCAGCACCGCGGTGTCGGAACCCAGCAGCGCGGGGATCTGCTCGGGCGTGTCGGCCAGGCGCAGCGTGCAGCCCTGCTGCGCGGCCAGCGACTCGGCGATGTAGAGGTCGGTCGGGAAGTTGCTGCGCTCGCTGACGATGACGCGGCGCTGCGCGTCGTCGGCGCGTGCGATGGCCAGCGCGGCGCTGAGCACCTTGAACAGGTTGACGCTGGTCGAGTCGGCGACGACCAACTCGCCCGCGCCGGCGCCGACCAGGCGCGCGATCTTGTCGCCGATGCGCTGCGGCAGATCGATCCAGCCGGCGCTGTTCCAGCTGCGGATCAGGTCATGGCCCCATTCGTCGCGCACCACCTGCTGCACACGCGCCGCGGTGGCCTTGGGCAGCACGCCGAGCGAATTGCCGTCGAGGTAGATCAGGCCCGGCGGCAGTTCGAACCGTTCGCGCAGCGGCGCCAGTGCATCGGCGGCGTCCAGCGCCAGGGCCTCGTCTCGGGTCATGCGGGCAACTCCTTCAGCGCGGTGGGGGCGGGATGAGTTCGCGCAGCACCGCGCGCACCGGCGACGCGCAGGCCGTCGTCAGCTTCAGCGGCAGCGCGATCAGTTCGTAGTCGCCCTCGGGCACCTCGTCGAGCAGCAGGTTTTCCAGCACGCGCAGGCCGCGGCGGCGGATCACCTGGTGGCTGTCGAGGGTCTTGCTGTCGGCGGGGTCGATGCTCGCGGTGTCGATGCCGATGAGCACCACGCCCCGGTCGGCCAGGCGCTCGATGGTCTCGGGCGCGAAGGCGGCGAGGTCCGGGTCCCAGCGGTCCGCCGGCATACGTGCATAGGTGCGCACCAGCAGGCGCGGCGGCAGGTCGGTCAGCGCATGCTCGACATGCGCCCAGCGCACCAGCGGCCCGCAGCCGATGGCGTGCACGACGCGGCAGCGGCCGAGGTAGGGCGCGAGGTCCAGCGCGCCGGCGGCGGCGCCGGCGTCGTCGTAGTGCAGCGGCGCGTCGGCATGGGCGCCGGTATGCGGGCTCAGCGTGAGCGTGCTGACGTTGACCGGGCAGCCGGGGGCTATGCGCGCCACCCACTGCTGCGCATACGGCGTGTCGCCCGGGAAGACCGGCGCGCCCGCATGCACGGGCGGCGAGATGTCCCACAGGCGCGGCGCGGCTTCGACGGGCATGGCGCGATCATAGTGGCGTCGGCCGCAAATAGTTGACAACTAAACTATCTGCCCGAAGAATGGCCGCCATGCCTGCATCCGCAGCCGCCGCCCCGACCGCGCATGTCGACACCTTCGCGCGCGACCGGCTGCCGCCGTCCGAGGCGCTGCCCGAGTTCCTGTTCGAGCTGCCCGAGCTGCAGTTGCCGCCGCGCCTGAACTGCGCCAGCGAACTGCTGGACCGCTGGGTGCGCACCGGGCAGGGCGACCGCCCCTGCGTGATCGGCGTCGACGGCACCTGCTGGAGCTATGCCGAACTGCAGGCGCAGGCCGACCGCATCGCACGCGTGCTGGTCGAGGACCTGGGCCTGGTGCCCGGCAACCGCGTGCTGCTGCGCGGGCCCAACTCGCCGCAGATGGCCGCCTGCTGGTTCGGCACCATCAAGGCCGGCGGCATCGTGGTCGGCACGATGCCGCTGCTGCGCGCGCGGGAGCTGCAGGCCCTCATCGACAAGGCGCAGGTCAGCCATGCGCTGTGCGACGCGCGCCTGGCCGACGAGCTGGCGGCGGCGAAGGCGCTGTGCCCGTCGCTGCGCCACGTGCTGCACTTTGGCGGCGCGGCGAAGGAACTCGAGACGCGCGCCGCGGCCAAGCCGGCCGGCTTCGACAACGTCGCCACCGCGGCCGACGACGTGGCGCTGATCGCGTTCACCTCCGGCACCACCGGGGTTCCGAAGGGCACGCTGCACTTCCACCGCGACGTGATGGCCTCGGTGCACTGCTGGCCGCCGCACGTGCTGCGCGCGCGGCCGGACGACGTCTTCATCGGCAGCCCGCCGCTGGCCTTCACCTTCGGGCTGGGCGGGCTGCTGGTCTTCCCGCTCGCCATCGGCGCCAGCACGGTGCTGCTGGAGAAGGCGTCGCCGGAGCTGCTGCTGCCGGCCATCGAACGTCACCGCGCCACGGTGTGCTTCACGGCGCCGACCAGCTACCGCGCGATGGCCGGCGCCATTGCCGCCGCGCGCGCGGCCGGCAACGCGCCGGACCTGTCGTCGCTGCGCAAGTGCGTCAGCGCCGGCGAGGCGCTGCCGGCAGCGACCCGGCTGCTGTGGCACGAGACGACCGGCATCGAGATCATCGACGGCATCGGCTCCACCGAGCTGTTCCACATCTTCATCAGCGCCGACGAGCAGCATGCGAAGCCCGGCGCCACCGGCCTGCCGGTGCCCGGCTACCGCGCCACGGTGCTGGGCGACGACGGCCGCGAACTGCCGCGCGGCCAGGTCGGACGCCTGGCGGTGAAGGGCCCGACCGGCTGCAAATACCTGGACGACCCGCGCCAGGCGGCCTACGTGCAGGGCGGCTGGAACATCACCGGCGACGCATACCTGGTCGACGACGACGGCCAGTTCGTCTACCAGGCGCGTACCGACGACATGATCATCTCCGGCGGCTACAACATCGCCGGCCCGGAGGTCGAAGGCGCGCTGCTGCTGCACCCCGCGGTGGCCGAGTGCGGCGTCGTCGGTGTGCCCGACGAGGCGCGCGGCATGCTCGTCAAGGCCTTCGTCGTGCTCAAGCCGGGGCACGAGGCCGGCGAGACGATGGCGCGCGAACTGCAGGACTTCGTCAAGCAGACCATCGCGCCGTACAAGTACCCGCGCGCGGTCGAGTTCCGCACCAGCCTGCCGCGCACCGAGACCGGCAAGCTGCAGCGCTTCAGGCTGCGTCTGGAATGAGCCTCCACGCCCGCACGCGCTCGCTGCCCCCCGAGGGGGCAGGACCTCCTCGGGAAGCGCTGCGGAAGTCCGCATGACCTTCACTGCCACGCGCACCGTGCGCTTCGCCGACTGCGACCCGGCGGGCATCGTCTTCTACCCGCAGTACCTGGTGATGCTCAACGACCTCGTCGAGCAGTGGTTCGAGGACGGCCTCGGCCTGCGCTACGAGCAGATCATCGGCGATCGCCGCCTGGGCCTGCCGACGGTGCGGCTGGAGGCCGACTTCACCGCGGTCAGCCGCCACGGCGACCGCCTGACGCTGGCGCTGTCGCTGGTGCACCTGGGCCGCAGCTCGCTGCAGACCGCGGCCCGCTTCAGCGGCGAGGACGGCCAGCTGCGCATGAAGACCCGCAGCGTGCTCGTCTGCACCTCGCTGGCGACGCACCGCCCGGTGGCACTGCCCGAGGACCTGCGCGCGGCGATGCTGCCGTTCCTGGAGAAGGAGACCCCATGAAGGTGCTGCAACCCGCCGGCTGGCTGCCGCCGCGCGGTTATGCCAACGGCGTCGCGGTGGCCGGCGGCACGCAGGTCTTCGTCGCCGGGCAGATCGGCTGGAATGCCGAGTGCCGCTTCGACAGCGACGACCTCGTGGACCAGGTGCGCCAGGCGCTGCTCAACGTGCGCGCGGTGCTCGCCGAGGCCGGCGCCGAGCCGCGGCACATCGTGCGCATGACCTGGTACCTGACCGACAAGCGCGAATACCTGGCGCGCGCGAAGGAGATCGGCGCCGCCTACCGCGAGACGATGGGCCACTATGCGGTGGCGATGTCGGCGGTGCAGGTGGCGGCGCTGGTGGAGGACCGCGCGAAGGTGGAGATCGAGGTCACCGCCGTCGTGCCCTGAGGCCGCGCGCCGCCGGCCGGCACGGCCCCTTCAGCGCGACGGCGCCTGCAGCCCGAACAGCTCCGCCAGCGCCTGCCGGTACAGCGGCTGGCCCAGCGAGTTCGTGTTGTGGTGCGAGCCGCCCTCGACGAGCACGAAGCGCTTGGGCTGGGACGCCTGCTCGTACAGGCGCTGGCCCAGCTCGGGCCGGATCAGCCGGTCCTCGCTGCCGTGCACCACCAGCACCGGCGCGCCCACGCGCGCGATGCGCGCCGCGGCGTCGAAGCGCTGGGTGATCAGCGGCGAGACCGGCAGCCAGCCCCACTTGAAGGTGCCGACGACCTCGGCGATTGACGGGAAGCTGCCCTCGACGATGAGACCGGCCTCGTCGCCCACCTCGGTGGCCAGGTGCACCGCGATCGCGCCGCCCAGCGAGTGCCCGAAGACGAAGCGCGGCACCTGCGGGTGGCGCGCGGCCAGCCAGTCCCAGGCGGCACGGGCGTCCTCGTAGGCCATGGCCTCGGACGGCAGTTCGGCATCGCTCTGGCCGAAGCCGCGGTAGTCGATGCCCAGCACCGCGAAGCCCAGCGACTGCATGCGCCGCATGCGGTGCGCGCTGCCGCGCACGTCGTAGCGCGCGCCGTGCAGGTACAGCAGCACCGGCGCGCGCGGGTCGTCCTGGCCCGCCCACAGGCCGTGCAGGCGCACCGGGCGGCCGGTCTCGCGCGAGCTGAATTCGATCCAGACGTCCTGCATGCCCTCGGCGGCGGCCAGGCCGCCCCACCAGGTGCGGTCGCTGGGCTGGAAGATCCAGCGCCGCTGCTGCTCGTCCAGCGCCGCGCAGCCGGCCAGCAGGCCGGCGGCCAGCGTGAGGCCCAGCAGCAGCCGCCACGGGCGCAGCAGGCGCGACCGGCGCGCGGGCGAAGGCGCATTCGGGTGCGGGTCCGGGGGCGTCATGAAGCCGCGGATGCTGCCACGGTCTGCGCGACCGTGCAGCCTGCTGTCCGCAGACGCTTGGAGTCGGCACGGGCTTTGTGTAGGCTTGATGCCTTCTGAAGGCGGACGAGGAGCCACGATGAAGCCGGTCTCGGAACTGCTGCGCCGGCGCGACGAAGTCGCCGAAGGGGCGCCGATCACTACGCTGTGGCACGTGCGCCCCGACGACACGGTCTTCGCGGCGCTGGAGACGCTGGCGCGCCACGAGGTCGGCGCGCTGGTCGTGATGGACGGCGGGCAACTGGTGGGCATCCTGTCCGAGCGCGACTACACGCGCAAGGTGGCCCTGCAGGGCCGCAACTCGCGCGAGACCCGCGTCGCGGAAATCATGACGCGCGGCGTTGTCACGGTGTCGCCGCGCACCGGCACGCACGAGTGCATGGCGATGATGCGCGACCGCAAGATCCGCCACCTGCCGGTCGTCGAGGACGGCACGGTGCTGGGCATGATCTCGATCCGCGACCTGATGGACGACATCATCGCCGAGCACGAGGCGACGATCGCGCAGCTCGAGACCTACATCAGCTCCTGAGATGCCGGCCGCGAGCGCGCCGCGAGCGACTCGCCAGGGCGGCGCGCCGCAGGGGGCTGCCCACGCGCGGCCGGCCGCGCCGGCCCCGCAGGCGATACCCGGCGCAGGATATGCTCGCGCCTTCATGAGCGAACCCGACGGCGTCGCGACTGCCATCCAGCGTGAAGTGCTGCAGGTGGCACTGCGCAATTCCGCTCGCAGCGTGCCGCTGCTGGTCGCGGCGGTGCTGTTCGTCGGCTGGCTGGGCTGGGAAGCCGGCGCCGAGCGTGCGGCCGTCGCCGTGGTGCTGACCGGCTGCGTCGGCGCCGCCTGGCGCTGGTGGATCTGCCACCGCCACGACGGCCAGCAGCGACTGGATGGCGACGCGATCGCCGGTGTCGTGCGCCAGCTCGAGGCCAATGCCGCACTCGCCGGGCTGACCTGGGCTCTGGCCACCTTCACGATCTACCCGCTGCTGCAGGGGCCGACGGCGACCGCGTACTTCGCGATCCTCTTCGGCTCCGTCGTCACCGCGGCCTTCTTCATGTCGATGACCGGCCGCGCCTTCATGGTGCTGGCGCTGCTGCAGATGGGCAGCGTCTTCATCGTCTCGCTGATGTCGGGGCCGGCGCACTCGGCGCCGCTGGCCGCGCTGGTGCTGATCTTCGGCGCCACGATGTTCCGCGCCACGCAGGAGTTCCGCGAGACCACGCTGCGCTCGATGCGCCATAGCCACGAGGCCGACGAGGCCAACGCCTCGCTGCTGCGCGCCAAGGAGGCGGCCGAGGCCGCGAACCTGGCCAAGAGCCAGTTCCTGGCGACCATGAGCCACGAGATCCGCACCCCGATGAACGGCGTGCTGGGCGCGCTGGACCTGCTGCGCCAGACCAGCCTGGACCTGCGCCAGCGCCGCCTGGTGCGCACCGCGGCGGCCTCCGGCGAGTCGCTGATGGACATCCTCAACGACGTGCTGGACCACAGCAAGATCGAGGCCGGCAAGCTGGTGCTGGCGGCCACGCCGATGTCGCTGCACTCGGTGGCCGCGGCGGCGACGGCGCTGTTCCGCGCCAATGCCGAGAGCCGCGGCCTGACGATCTCGCTGCAAATGGAGGACGGTGTGCCCGACGGCGTCGTCGGCGACGCGCCGCGCCTGAAGCAGGTGCTGCTGAACCTGCTGGGCAACGGCGTCAAGTTCACCGAGCGCGGTGGCGTCACGCTGCGCCTGAGCGCCAGGCCCGACGGCGACAACTCCAGCCTCGTGCACTTCGAGGTCGAGGACAGCGGCATCGGCATCCCGGCCCATGCGCTGGAGACGGTGTTCCAGCCCTTCCACCAGGTCGACAGCACGCGCTCGCGGCTGCGCGGCGGCACCGGGCTGGGGCTGGCGATCAGCCAGCGCATCATCGAGGCCATGGGCGGCCACATCGAGGTCGCCAGCCGCGTCGGCGCCGGCTCGCTGTTCAGCTTCACGCTGCGCCTGGAGCATGCGCACAACGTGCCGGCGGCGCCCGGCGACAGCGAGCTCGGCGCGCTGGACCCTGGCGCGTCGCTGCAGGGCATCGTGCTGCTGGTCGAGGACAACATCGTCAACCGCATGATCGGCGCCGAGATGCTGAAGTCCTTCGGGCTGGACGTCATCGAGGCCGAGCATGGCGCGCAGGCGCTGCAGCTGCTGGAGCAGCAGCGCGTGGACCTGGTGCTGATGGACATCCAGATGCCGGTGATGGACGGCTACGCGGCAACGCGCCAGGCGCGCGACCGCGAGCAGCGGCTGCGCCTGCCGCGCGTGCCCATCGTCGCGCTGACCGCCAACGCCTTCGACGAGGACGCCGCGCAGTCGATGGCCGCCGGCATGGACGCGCACCTGGCCAAGCCCTACTCGCGCGAGCAGCTGCGCGAGCTGCTGCAGCGCTGGCTGTAGGCCCGCGGCGCGGGCGCCGGCGGCAGGCGCCGCCGCAGCCGCCGGGCCCGATGCCGGCGGCGCGCCGGCTACAGGGCCAGGCGGTGCGACTGCATGACCAGCAGCCCCTCGAAGATCAGCGTGTCGACGGTCTCGAAGGGCAGGTCGGTGATCGGCGCCAGCTTGGGCGCGGCGCCGCCGGTCATCAGCAGCAGCGGCTCGGCGCCGCAGCGCCGCTGCAGGCGGCGAACCTGGCGCTCGATGGCGCCGGCGATCGCATTGGCGCCGCCGCTCATCAGCGCGTCGCTGGTATTGGTCGGGAAGTCGACCACGTCGCCGGTGGGCACCTTCAGGCCGGCCGTGCCCTGTTCGAGCGCACGCAGCATGAGGCCGAAGCCCGGCAGGATCAGGCCGCCGAGGAAATGGCCTTCGGCGTCCAGCGCATCCACCGTCACCGCGGTGCCGACCATCACCACCAGCGCCGGGCGCGGCGGCTGGCCAGCGGCGGCCGCGGCCGCCAGCACGCGGGCGCGGGCGCCGGCCAGCGCCACCCAGCGGTCGGCGCCCAGGCGCGTGGGGTGGTCGTAGCCGTTGCTGACGCCGGCCTCGTGCAGCGAGGGCACCACCCACCGCGGCGCCAGGTCCCACAGCTCCAGCTGCTCCTCGACGCGGCGGCGCACCGCGTCGCCGGCGACCGCGCAGCCGAGCATGCTGTGCGGCTCGGGCAGCGCCTGCCATTGCTGCTCGGCCAGCTCGTCGATGGTCTCGAGGAAGGACGCGCCATGCTGCAGCATCACGGCGCCGGGGTGCGGGGCGGCATACAGCGCCCACTTCAGGCGCGTGTTGCCGATGTCGATGGCGAGGAAGCTCATGGCGCTGCGGGCATGGGGCCGGCGCGAGACTAGCAGCCGCGGCGCCGCGGTGGCCGGCCTTCGGGGAATACCATGACGCCGGGCCCTGCGCGCCGGACGCGCCCCGCGGCGCCGGAGGGCATGGCATGATCCACGGTTGACGTTTACGTAAACGTCAGCCGCCGCCGACCTCCCGCCACCCACCGCCGCGAGCGCTGCCGCCATGACCGAGCTGTCCGCCGAGTACAAGGCCCTGGCCGACTACCGACCCACGCACAAGGTGCGCTTCGTCACCGCCGCGAGCCTGTTCGACGGCCACGACGCGGCGATCAACATCATGCGCCGCATCCTGCAGGGCATGGGCGCGGAGGTGATCCACCTGGGCCACAACCGCTCGGTGGACGAGGTCGTCACCGCGGCGCTGCAGGAGGACGTGCAGGGCATCGCGGTCAGCAGCTACCAGGGCGGCCATGTCGAGTATTTCAAGTACATGGTCGACCTGCTGCGCCAGCGCGGCGGCGCCCACGTGAAGGTCTTCGGCGGCGGCGGCGGCGTCATCGTGCCGGCCGAGATCCGCGAGCTGCAGGACTACGGCGTTGCGCGCATCTACAGCCCCGAGGACGGCCAGCGCATGGGCCTGCAGGGCATGATCGGCGAGATGGTGATGCGCTGCGACGAGGACCTGTCGGCGCATGCGCCGAAGGACGTCGCCGCGCTGCAGGGCCACACCGAGGCCGCCTGGCGCGCGCTGGCGCAGGCCATCACCGCGCTGGAGAACGGTGCCGCCGATGCCGGCTTCAGGGCCGCGCTGGCCGAGGCCGCATCGGCCAGGACGATTCCCGTGCTCGGCATCACCGGCACCGGCGGCGCCGGCAAGAGCAGCCTCACCGACGAGCTGATCCGCCGCCTGCGCCTGGACCAGGACGACCGCCTGCGCGTGGCCGTCGTCAGCATCGACCCCAGCCGGCGCAAGAGCGGCGGCGCGCTGCTCGGCGACCGCATCCGCATGAATGCGATCTCGCCGTGGAGCCAGGGGCCGCGCGTGTTCATGCGCTCGCTCGCCACGCGCGACTTCGGCAGCGAGATCAGCCAGGCCCTGCCCGACGTGCTGGCCGCGTGCAAGGCCGCCGGCTTCGACCTGATCGTCGTCGAGACCTCGGGCATCGGCCAGGGCGACGCGGCCATCGTGCCGCTGGTCGACGTGCCGATGTACGTGATGACGCCGGAATTCGGCGCCGCCAGCCAGCTCGAGAAGATCGACATGCTGGACTTCGCCGAGTTCGTGGCCATCAACAAGTTCGACCGCAAGGGCGCGGCCGACGCGCTGCGCGACGTGGCCAAGCAGGTGCAGCGCAACAAGGAGGCCTTCGGCCAGCGGCCGCAGGACATGCCGGTCTTCGGCACCATGGCCAGCCGCTTCAACGACGACGGCGTGACCGCGCTGTACCAGGCGCTGGCGCCGCGGCTGGCGGCGCTGGGCCTGCCGCTGCAGGAGGGCCGCCTGCCGAAGGTGACCACGCGCCACAGCACGCACCAGACGCCGGTGGTGCCGGCGGCGCGCGTGCGCTACTTGGCCGACATCGCCGACACGGTGCGTGGCTACAAGCGGCGCGCGCGCGAGCAGGCGCGGCTGGCGCGCGAGGTGCAGCAGCTGCGTGCCAGCGCCGCGATGCTGCAGACCGACAAGCCCGAGCGTCACCGCGCGGTGGAGGCGGTCAGCGACCTCGCGGCGCAGCGCGAGGCCAGGCTGGACCCGGCGGCGAAGAAGCTGCTCGCGATGTGGCCGGACATGGTCAAGGCCTATGCCGGCGACGAATATGTCGTGAAGATCCGCGACAGGGAGATCCGCACCGCGCTGACGCACACCACGCTGTCGGGCAACAAGATCCGCAAGGTCGCGCTGCCGCAATACGAGTGCCACGGCGAACTGCTGAAGTGGATGCTGCTGGAGAACGTGCCGGGCAGCTTCCCCTACACCGCCGGCACCTTCGCGTTCAAGCGCGAGAACGAGGACCCGACGCGCATGTTCGCCGGCGAAGGCGACGCCTTCCGCACCAACCGGCGCTTCAAGCTGCTCTCCGCGGGCATGCCGGCCAAGCGGCTGTCCACGGCCTTCGACAGCGTCACGCTGTACGGCAACGACCCCGACCTGCGGCCCGACATCTATGGCAAGGTGGGCAACAGCGGCGTCAGCATCGCGACGCTGGACGACATGAACGTGCTGTACTCGGGCTTCGACCTGACGGCGCCCAACACCAGCGTGTCGATGACGATCAACGGCCCGGCGCCGACGATCCTGGCGATGTTCATGAATACCGCCATCGACCAGAACATCGACAAGTTCAGGGCCGACAACGGCCGCGAACCGACCGACGACGAGGCGGCCAAGATCCGCGCCTGGACGCTGGCCAACGTGCGCGGCACCGTGCAGGCCGACATCCTGAAGGAGGACCAGGGCCAGAACACCTGTATCTTCAGTACCGAGTTCAGCCTGAAGGTGATGGGCGACATCGCCGAGTGGTTCGTGCACCACGACGTGCGCAACTTCTACAGCGTGTCGATCAGCGGCTACCACATCGCCGAGGCCGGGGCCAACCCGATCAGCCAGCTCGCGTTCACGCTGTCCAACGGCTTCACCTTCGTGGAAGCGTACCTGGCGCGCGGCATGCACATCGACGATTTCGCGCCGAATCTCAGCTTCTTCTTCAGCAACGGCATGGACCCGGAGTACACGGTGCTCGGCCGCGTGGCGCGCCGCATCTGGGCGGTGGCGATGCGCGACCGCTACGGCGCCAACGAGCGCAGCCAGAAGCTCAAGTACCACATCCAGACCAGCGGCCGCAGCCTGCACGCGCAGGAGATCGCCTTCAACGACATCCGCACCACGCTGCAGGCGCTGATCGCGATCTACGACAACTGCAACAGCCTGCACACCAACGCCTACGACGAGGCCATCACGACGCCGACCGAGGAGAGCGTGCGCCGCGCGATGGCGATCCAGCTCATCATCAACCGCGAGTGGGGCCTGGCGAAGAACGAGAACCCCAACCAGGGCGCGTTCGTCGTCGAAGAGCTGACCGAGCTGGTCGAGGAGGCGGTGCTGGCCGAATTCGAGCGCATCGCCGAGCGCGGCGGCGTGCTCGGCGCGATGGAGACCGGCTACCAGCGCGGCAAGATCCAGGAAGAGAGCATGCACTACGAGATGCTCAAGCACACCGGCGAGCACCCGATCATCGGCGTCAATACCTTCCGCAACCCGCACGGCGACCCGGTGCCCGAGCACATCGAGCTGGCGCGCAGCACCGAGGACGAGAAGAAGAGCCAGCTGCAGCGCCTGCAGGACTTCCACGCCCGCCATGCCGCCGAGGCACCGGCGATGCTGCAGCGGCTGCAGCAGGCGGTGATCGACAACGGCAATGTCTTCGCGGTGCTGATGGACGCCGTGCGCGTGTGCTCGCTGGGCCAGATCACCAGCGCGCTGTTCGAGGTCGGCGGGCAGTACCGGCGCAGCATGTAGCGGGCGCTGCTGCACGGTAGACTGAGCGACCCGTGCGAGGATCGGCCATGGACACGTCTACCACCGTCAGCATCGAACTACCCGAGCCGCTGGGCGGCTATGTGCGCGAGCGCGTAACGCGGGGCGAGTATGCAAGCGCGGAAGACTACCTGCGCGAACTGGTGCGGCGCGACCGCGAGCTGCATGCGGCCCGGCACATCCGCGAGCTGGTCGACGATGGCCTTGCCTCAGGGGTGGCAACGCCCTTGTCGGAAGTCGAGATAGAGGGCATTCGCCAGCGGATCGCGTCCTCGCACCGGTGAAGCCAGCCCGGTTGCGTGTGCTGGCCAAGGCCGACCTCGAGGACCTGGGTCAGTACTACGCCGAGGTCGGCGGCAATGCGCTCGGGCAGCGTGCCGTCGACGACGCGCTCAGCGCTTTGGCCACGCTGGAGCGACAGCCCGGCATCGGTTCGACGCGGTGGGCGCGCGACGGGGAGCGGCCGCCGCTGCGGGCGTGGCGGCTGGATCGCTTTCCTGCCTTGTGGATGTACTTCGAGCACGACGATCACCTCGACGTCGTGCGTCTCTTGGGCGAACGGCAGGACATCGGCAGCATTCTGACTGCCGACGAGCCTTGAACGCTCTGTCGATGCCGGTGCCCGGTTGCAGCGAAGCCGACACGCGCGCGGAGCTCATGGTGCCGGGGTTGCATGCCGCCAATAGTACCGAGGACGAGAAGCGCAGCCAGCTGCAGCGCCTGCACGCCTTCCACGCCCGCCATGCCGCCGAGGCCCCGGCGATGCTGCAGCGGCTTCAGCAGGCGGTGATCGACAACGGCAATGTCTTCGCGGTGCTGATGGATGCGGTGCGCGTGTGCTCGCTGGGCCAGATCACGAACGCGCTGTTCGAGGTCGGCGGGCAGTACCGGCGCAGCATGTAGCCGCCGCGCGGCCGGCGGGCTCAGCGCGATCGCGCCTGCTTGCGCCTTGGCCGGATCGTGGCCTGGCGACCCGGCTCGCAGACGAAGCGCGCCCGCTCGACGCCGTCGGGGTCGAGCAGCAGGGCCACGTCGCCGGTGTTGTTCCACACCGCCTGCCGGCGCCCCCAGTAGCGGTCGCCCGGGCCGTCGCTGCCGCGGCCGGTCCACAGCCGCAGCGTGGCGCCGGCGGGTAGCAGCGTCGGCGCCTGGAAGGTGTAGCGGTGCGGCCGCGCCGCGGCGTCCTGCAGCGTCCAGCCGCCCAGGTCCAGCGCGGCGCCGGTGTCATTCGTCAGACGCACATGCTCGCGCGCCAGGTCGGGACCGTCGGGATCGAAGACCACGTCCATCTGCGGGGTCGCGGCCGCATAGGCCGGCCGCCGCGGCAGCCCGCCGGGCTGCGCCAGCCGCAGGTGCAGGAAGCCGTCCAGGCGCAGCGTCAGCGTGACCACGTGCAGCACGACGCCTTCGTGCAGCAGCGTCCTCGACTCGACGCCGGCCAGCACCGCGTGATGCTCGGCGAAGACCAGGCGCAGCCAGGGCTCGGCCGGGTCGGACAGCGTGGCTTCGCGCAGCGTGCGCAAGGCCAGCAGCGCCGGCGCGGCCACCAGCGCCGCCAGCGACTGCGCCTGCGCATGCGCCCCGCACACGCAGTGCAGCTGCAGCGTGACATGGGCGGGCCGCGCCTGGACCTCGCCGGCAGCCTGCGCGCCCTGCGCCCAGGGCTGCGGCGCGACCGCGGCGCCGTCGGCCGTCACGCCGCCGTGGTCGTCGAAGCGCTGCGCATGCACGTAGACCTCGGGCCGCAGTCCGCTGGCCGCGCCGGGCACCAGGGGCCCGGCGTGCAGCACCGGCCCGCCGCGCAGCAGCGGGCCCAGCGTGCGCAGCAGCTGGGCCTCGAGAACGCCGAGGTTCATGCCGTCGCCGCGGCCACGGTCAGCCGCGCTCGAACTTCTCGATCGCGATCTCGAGTTCCTCGACCAGCGCACCCGGCTCGTCGGTGCGCAGCACCAGGCTCTTCCAGCGGCACGGCCAGCCCTCGAAGAAGTTGTAGCGGTAGAGCTCCTCGCCGTCGTCGCCGCAGACGATGATCGAGCCGGACTTGCGCTCGACACGTCCGTCGGTGACGGCCTTGAACCACTGCCACAGCTCGGTCGTCATCACCACGCCGCGGCGCAGCACGATGTTGGCGTAGCGCGCGCGGCCCGGGCGCTTGCGTTCGCCATTCAGCCGGTCCGAGCCGTCGGCGAAGCGCACGACGTCGACGCTGGCCTCCAGCCCGTCGCAGGCCGTGAAGGCACCCTGCGTGACCCCCTCGATCTCGACCCGGAAGCGGCCGTTGAACAGGTGGTCGAAATCTCGGCTGTTGGGCATCGCGGTCTCCTGTGCAGCGGGGGCAAGCGCCGCGCACTCTAGCGGCCGCGGTGCGCGCGGGCCATCCCCAGTCCCTGCGATGCCGGGCGCCGGGCCGCGGCCACGCAGCCCGGTGCAACGCACCAGGCTGGACAAAATACATGCGTCCAAATATAATCCTCGCTCTTCATTCGACGCAGCGGTCGCGCCCCATGCGCACCCCCCGGCCGCTGCACCCCGGATGCCGGGCCCGCGCCGCACTCCCCCCGAGTCGTGCGCGCGTGGTCGGCGCCCGGTCACTGCCAACCCCCGAGAAAGGCCCGACATCCCATGTGTGGATTTGCCGGAGAACTCCGCTTTGACCAAGCCGCCGCCGACGTCGCCGCGGTCGCCCGCATGGGCGAGCAGCTCGCGCCGCGCGGCCCCGACGCCGCCGGGCTCGTCCACCAGGGCGCGTTCGCGGTCGCCCACCGGCGGCTGAAGATCATCGACCTGTCGGATCAGGCGCAGCAGCCCATGGTCGACCGCGAGCTGGGGCTGACGCTGGTCTTCAACGGCTGCATCTATAACCACGCCGAGCTGCGCCAGGCGCTGCGCGCGCTGGGCTACCGCTTCGTCAGCGAGGGCGACACCGAGGTCGTGCTCAAGGCCTACCACGCCTGGGGTGAACGCTGCGTCGAGCGCTTCCACGGCATGTTCGCCTTCGCCGTGCACGAGCGCGACAGCGGCCGCCTGGTGCTGGCGCGCGACCGCTTCGGCATCAAGCCGCTGTACCTGGCCGAGGTGGCGGGCGGCCTGCGCTTCGCGTCCACGCTGCCGGCGCTGCTGGCCGGCGGCGGCATCGACACCGGCATCGACACCACCGCGCTGCACCACTACCTGAGCTGGCACGCCGTGGTGCCGGCGCCGCGCACGCTGCTGCGCGGCGTGCGCAAGCTGCCGGCGGCGCACCTGATGCGCGTTGCGCGCGACGGCCGGAGCGAGACCTCGGCGTGGTGGACGCTGCAGGTGGCCGCCGACCCGGCGCTGGCCAGGCAGCCCGCGGCCGAGCGCGAGCAGCTGGTCGAGGCCGCGCTGCGCCGCGCGATCGACCGCCGCATGGTCGCCGACGTGCCGGTGGGCGTGCTGCTGTCGGGCGGCGTGGACTCCAGCCTCATCGTCGCGATGCTGGCCGAGCAGGGCGCGAAGGACCTGCAGACCTTCTCGATCGGCTTCGACGGCGCCGGCGGCGAGGCCGGCGACGAATTCCGCTATTCCGACCTGGTCGCGCAGCGCTACGGCACGCGCCACCACCGCATCCACGTGCCGACCAGCGAGCTGATGGACGCGCTGCCCGGCACCATCGCCGCGATGCACGAGCCGATGGTCAGCTACGACAACGTGGCGTTCTGGCTGCTCTCGCGCGAGGTCGCGCGCCATGTCAAGGTGGTGCAGAGCGGGCAGGGCGCCGACGAGGTCTTCGCCGGCTACCACTGGTACCCGAAGCTGGCCGGCGTGGCGCCGACGCGCGCCGCCGACGCCTACCGCGAGGCCTTCTTCGACCGCGACGCCGGCCAGATGGACGCGCTGCTGGAGCCCGCGGCGCGCTGTGACGGCGACCCGAGCGGCGACTTCGTCGAGCGCCACTTCGCCGCGCTGAAGCGCAGCGACGCGGTCGAGCGTGCGCTGCACCTGGACACCACCGTGATGCTCGTCGACGACCCGGTCAAGCGCGTCGACGCGATGACCATGGCCTGGGGCCTGGAAGCGCGCGTGCCCTTCCTGGACCACGAGCTGGTGGAACTGGCCGGCCGCCTGCCGCTGGCCGACAAGCTGGGCGACCCGGCGCGCCCGGACGACGGCAAGCGCGTGCTGAAGGCCATCGCGCGCCGGCTGCTGCCGCGCGAGGTCGTCGACCGGCCCAAGGGCTACTTCCCGGTGCCCATCCTGAAGCACATCGACGGCCCGGTGCTGGACCTGGTGCGCCAGACGCTGGCCAGCCGTGCCGCGCGCGAGCGCGGCCTGTTCCGCCCGGCCGAGGTCGAACGCCTGCTCGCGCAGCCGTCGCAGCACCTGACGCCGCTGCGCGGCTCGATGCTGTGGCAGGTCGCGCTGCTGGAGCTCTGGCTGCAGGCGCGTGGCCTGTGAAGGTGCGGCCGCACCGCCCGAACCGAACGAGGAGACAAGCATGACGCCCGCCCGCATCCCCGCCCTGGCCGAGGGCCAGACGTCGGACCGCACCGACCCGCTGGACCCGCGCACGACCTCGTCGTTGCGCCACTGGGAGGCGCCCGAGGACGGCACGGCGCGCGGCCCGGTCGCCGTCGACTGTGGCTGGGGCCGCCTGCTGCTGGGCCAGACCTGCGCCGAGCCGCAGGCCCTGGTGCAGGCGCTGGCGCAGGAGTCCGACGGCCGGCGCGACGTGGCGATGTACGTGCGCGACCCGCATGTGGTCGTCGCGCTGTCGCCGCAGCAGCTGTTCCTGGACCCCTCGCACACCTTCCGGCTGCCGCTGCGCGCCACTGCGGTGCACGCGCCGGGGCCGGCCTGGACCGTGCGCGAGGCGCGGCCCGCCGACGAGGCGGCCATCAACCGCATCCTGCTCGCGCGCGGCATGCTGCCGGTGGCCGCGGGCTTCGCCGCGCGCGCGGCCGGCGACGAACGGGTCACGCTGCTGGTCGCCGAGGACCCGCTGGGCGGTGTCGACGCCGGCGGCGTGGTCGGCGTCGTCACCGGCGTCGACCATGTGCGCGCCTGCCGCGACCCGGAAGGCGGCTGCAGCCTGTGGGGCCTGGCCGTGGACCCGCAGTGCCTGCGCCACGGCGTCGGCCAGGCGCTGGTGCTGGCGCTGGCCGCGCGCTACCGCGACGCCGGGCGCTGGTACATGGACCTCTCGGTGATGCACGACAACGAGCCGGCGATCGCGCTGTACCGCAAGCTCGGCTTCGAGCGCGTGCCGGTGTACTCGGTGAAGAACCGCAACCCGATCAACGAGCGCCTGTACGTGGGCCCGGACCAGGACGACGGGCTCAACGTCTATGCGCAGATCCTGGTCGACGAGGCGCGCCGGCGCGGCATCCTGGCCGAGGTGCTGGACGCCGAGCACGGCTACTTCCGGCTCAGCCTGGGCGGGCGCAGCGTGGTCTGCCGCGAGTCGCTGTCGGAGCTGACCAGCGCGGTCGCGATGAGCCGCTGCGACGACAAGCGCGTGACGCGCCGCGTGCTGGAAGCCGGCGGCCTGCGCGTGCCGGCGCAGATCACCGTCGGCCGCGGCGCCGACGCCGAGCTGACGCTGGCGACCTTCCTGCACCAGCACCGGCGCGTCGTCGTCAAGCCGGCGCGCGGCGAGCAGGGCCACGGCATCAGCGTCGACCTGGACACGATGGACGCGGTGCAGGCGGCGATCGCGCGCGCGCGCCAGTGGTGCGACGACGTCATCGTCGAGGAGCTCGTGCCGGGCCAGGACCTGCGCATCGTCGTCATCGACCACCAGGTCGTCGCCGCGGCGACGCGGCGGCCGGCGCAGGTGGTGGGCGACGGCACGAGCGACCTGCGCACGCTGGTCGAGCGCCACAGCCGGCGCCGCGCCGCGGCCACGCGCGGCGAGAGCCGCATCCC
Source organism: Rubrivivax sp. (assembly GCA_019635315.1). Lineage (GTDB taxonomy): Bacteria > Pseudomonadota > Gammaproteobacteria > Burkholderiales > Burkholderiaceae_C > Rubrivivax. The sequence goes on along the minus strand of JAHBZT010000005.1, from coordinate 184,971 downwards.
GCTGGACGCCGAGACCGAGCGCTGCATCCGCGCCGCCGGCCACACCTGGGCCAGTGTGCTGCCGCGCGACGCCGTGCTGGCGGTGCGCAAGACCGCCAACCTGCACACCGGCGGCACCATCCACGACGTCACGGCGCAGCTGCACCCGCGGCTGCGCGAGGCGGCCGAGCGCGCGTCGCGCCTGCTCGACATCCCGGTCGTCGGGCTGGACTTCATGGTGCCCGCGGTCGACGGCGAGGCCTATGCGGTGATCGAGGCCAACGAACGCCCGGGCCTGGCCAACCACGAACCGCAGCCGACGGCCGAGCGCTTCGTCGACCTGCTGTTCCCGCAGACGCGCAGCCCGGCATGACGGTGCCCATGGTGACCTCGGCCCCATCGATCCGGCGCGACTACCTGCTCGACACGCTGCGCCGGCTGCTCGAGACGCCCAGCCCGTCGGGCATGACGGACGCCGTCGTGCACCTGGTCTGCGGCCTGCTCGCCGAGCTGGGCATCGAGCCGCAGCTGACGCGCCGCGGCGCCATCCGCGCCCGCCTGCGCGGCCGCAGCGGCCGGCCCACGCGCGCCATCGCCGCCCACCTGGACACGCTGGGCGCGATGGTCAAGGGCCTGAAGCCCAACGGCCGGCTGGAGGTGGTGCCGATCGGCCACTGGTCCTCGCGTTTCGCCGAGGGTGCGCGCGTCACGGTCTACTCGGACCACGCCAATTTCCGCGGCACGCTGCTGCCGCTGAAGGCCTCGGGCCACACCTACAACAAGGCGATCGACACGCAGCCGGTGGAGTGGACGCAGATCGAGCTGCGGCTGGACGAGCGTGTGCACGACCTCGCCGGGCTGCAGGCGCTGGGCGTGCACGTGGGCGACACGATCGCGGTCGACCCGCAGCCGGAGTTCGGCCCCAACGGCTTCGTCACCTCGCGCTACCTGGACGACAAGGCCGGCGTGGCCGCGCTGCTGGCCGCCGCCGAGGCGGTGACACGCACGCGCGCCGAGCTGCCGCTGGACGTGCTGCTGCTGTTCACGATCTCCGAGGAGGTCGGCGTCGGCGCCTCGCACGTGCTGCACGGCGGCGACGTGGCCGAGATGATCTCCATCGACAACGGCACCATCGCGCCCGGGCAGGCGACCTGCGAGTACGGCGTCACGGTCGCGATGATGGACAGCGCCGGCCCCTTCGACTGGCACCTGACGCGCCACCTGCTGGCGCTGTGCCGCGAGCACGGCATCGAGCATGCCCGCGATGTCTTCCGCTACTACCGCAGCGACGCCGCGTCGGCGCTGGAGGCGGGCAACGACATCCGCACCGCGCTGCTGTGCTTCGCCTGCGACGCCAGCCACGGCTGGGAGCGCACGCACGAGGACTCGCTGGTCGCGCTGGCCAAGCTGCTGGCGCTGCAGATGACCAGCGCGCCGCTGTTCCAGCGCGACCGCCACGCCATCGGCCCGCTGGCGGACTTCCCGCCGGGCGAACTGCAGGTGCTGCCGGACGGCGTGCCCGCCGACTGACGGACTGACCGGCCGACCGAACGAACGGACGGCCGACCGGCCGACCCAGCGATCGCCGGGCCGACCTGCCGGCCGTCCGCGCAGCCCGCGCGGGCGTCCTACATCTCGAGCTCGTCGCGGATCGCGGCGATGCCGGCCTTCGCGCAGGCGTCGTCGGCCGCGCCGGTGGGCGCACCGGAGACGCCGACCGCGCCGACGATGGAGCCGCCGGCCTCGATCAGCACGCCGCCGCCGACGCCGACGAAGCGCGGCAGGTGGCGGATGCCCGAGCTCGGCTGGCCGGCCTGCGTGGCCGCCGCCAGCTCGGTCGTGCCGGTGCGGAAGCTGACGGCGGTCCAGCCCTTGTCGGTCGCCGTCTGCGGCGTGTGCGGGCCGGCAAAGCGGTCGCGCAGCATGGCCTGCGCGATGCCGAAGCGGTCGACCACCGCCACCGCGACCTGGTAGCCCGCCGCGCGGCAGGACTGCAGCGCGGCCTGCGCGGCCTTGGTCGCGGCCTCGGGGGTCAGCACGCGCACGCTGTGCAGCGCGCTCTGCGCGGCGGCGGGACCGGCGGCGGCGAGCAGCACGGCGGTCAGCGCGGGGGCGAGCAGGGTTCTCATCGTTCGTCTCCTGGGGGGTGGGCAAGGGTGAATGCTCGCCCGGCCGGCGGCCGCGCGCCTTGAGATGGGTCAGTGGTCGCGGCCGATAATGCGCCGCATGCCTTCCCCGAGCGCCGGCCGCGTCGCCCAGCCCGCCAGCGGCGCCCTGCGCCTGGGCCGCCAGGCCTGGCGGGCGCTGCACCTGGACTCGGCGCGCTCGCTGGCGCTGGCCGAACGCGCGCTGGCCTTGGCCCGGGCGCGCGGCGATGCCGAGGGCGAGGCCTGGGCGCGGCTGGCGCGCGGCTTCCACCGGCTGTATTTCGCGAGCCCCGACGAGGCCGCGGCCGACCTGCGCGCCGCGCAGCGGGGCTTCGCGGCGCTGGGCCAGCGTGCCGGCGAGATCCTGGCCGCGACCGGCATCGCACGCGCCGACTGGCGCAGCGGCCGCGTGCAGCAGGCGCTGGAGCGCCTGCTGCCGCTGCGCGACGAGGGCCTGGCGCTGCTGCGCCACGAGCAGCGCGGCGTGCTGCTCAACGCGATCGCCGGCTGCCATTCGGCGCAGGGGCGCTCGGACCTCGCGTTCGCCTACATGTACGAGGCCCTGCGCGACGCCGGACCGCGCCGCGGCCACGGCTTCGACGCCGTGCTGCACTGCAACCTCTCGCACGAGCTGCTGCAGCTGGGCGACCACGACGAGGCGCTGGTGCAGGTGGAGCGCGGCCTCGCGCGCTGCGCCGGGCTGGCCAATGCCAAGCTGCTGTCGGTGCTGCTGATCAACCGCGTGATCAGCCTGACCGAGACCGGCCGCGCGCGCGAGGCGCTGGCCAGCGTGCAGGAGCTGGCCGCGCTGCCGCTGGGCGGCGCCGGCCGCGGCACGCGTGCGCTGCACTTCGAGACGCTGGCGATCGCCGCGCTGCGCGCCGGCGAGACGGCACTGGGCGAGCAGCTGCTGGCGCAGGCGCGCGACCGTGGCCACCTTGCGCTGCCCGACGAGCGGGTCGAGCTCGCGGTGGCCGAGGCGCTGTGCGCCGCGGCGCGCGGCGAGCCGCGGCGCGGGCTGGCGGCGCTGGACGCCGTCGCCGCGCTCGTGGCGGCGCACGACGCGCCCACGGCCGGCGATGCCGCGGCCGGCGATGCCGCGGTCGATGACGACCTGGCCAGCCTGCGCGTGCGCTGCCTGCACGCGCAGGTGGCCTCCGAGCTGCACGAGGCGCTGGACGACAGCGACGCCGCGCTGGCGGCGGTGCGGCGCTGGCAGCGGCTGCAGGCCGAGCGGGCGCGCCATGCGTCGCGCGCGCGTTACCAGGCCGCCGCGCTGCAGACCGAGTTGCTGAACCTTCAGCATGCGCTGGAGGAGCAGCAGGCGCGCCGCCGCGCCACCGAGCGCGCGCGCGCCGCGCTGGCGGCGGCCAACGAGGCGCTGTCGCGCAAGGTCGCCGAGGTGGAGGCGCTGCAGGCTGCGCTGCGCGAGCAGGCCACGCACGACGCGCTGACCGGCCTGGCCAACCGCCGCCACCTCAACGACATGCTGCCCAGGCTGCTGGCGATGGCGCTGCGCGACCGCCAGCCGCTGGCCGTGGTGCTGATCGACCTGGACCGCTTCAAGGCGATCAACGACCAGCATGGCCATGGCGCCGGCGACCACCTGCTGGCCGCCTTCGGCCGCCTGCTGCGCGAGCACCTGCGCGGCAGCGACCTCGCCTTCCGCTACGGCGGCGAGGAGTTCTGCCTGCTGCTGCCGCACACGCCGGCCGCCGACGCGGCGCACAAGGTCGAGCGGCTGCTGCAGCGCTGGCACGACCAGGTCTTCGCGCTGGACGGCCTCACGCTGCGCGCGCAAAGCTTTTCCGCAGGCGTCACCGACACGCTGCAGGCCGCGGCGTCGCCCGACGCGCTGCTCAGCAGCGCCGATGCGCGGCTGCTGGCGGCCAAGCGCGGCGGCCGCCACCGCGTCGTCGCCGGGGCGCCGGCGGCGCGGCGGGCGTGACGGCCGGCATGGTGACGGACCACGCGGCGGACCAGGCGGCGCCGCCGGTGGCGCAGCAGCAGGTGGCGACGGACGACGAACCGCGCTACGGCTGGGTCGTCGTCGGCGCCAGCTTCACCGCGCTGGCGCTGATCTTCGGCGTCTCGTATTCGTTCGCCGCCTTCTTCGAGTCCTTCGCCGGCGAATTCGGCGCCTCGCGGGCCGAGGTCTCGCTGGTCTTCGGCCTCTCGGGGCTGCTGTACTTCGTGCTCGGCGCCTTCGGCGGCATGCTGGCCGACCGCCACGGGCCGCGCCTCGTCACCGGCGCCGGCATGCTGTGCATCGCCGCCGCGCTGGCCGCCGGCAGCCAGGCGGCGACGATGACTCAGGTGGTGCTGGCCTACGGCGTGCTGCTGGGCGTGGGCATCGCGCTCGTCTACACGCCGTCCATCGGCTGCGTGCAGCCCTGGTTCACGCGCCGGCGCGGGCTGGCGGCCGGCATCGCCAGCGCCGGCATCGGCGCCGGCACGCTGGCCGTGCCGCTGCTCGCGGCCGCGGCCATCGCGGCCTGGCAGTGGCGCGGCGCGATGCTCGCGCTGGCTGCCGGCGTGCTGGTGCTGGGCCTGGCCGCCGCGGCGCTGCACCGGCGCGCGCCGGCGGCGACGCGCGGTGCCGGCGGCCGGGTCGGCAGCGTCCCCGGCGTGCCGCTCGGCGCCGCGCTGGCCAGCGCGCGCTTCCGCTGGCTGTATGCGATGTGCGCGCTCGGCTCGCCCGCGATGTTCGTGCCCTTCGCGCACCTGTCGGCGTCGGCGCGCGACCTCGGCGTGGCCGAGGCGCAGGCGGTCGGTCTGGTCGGGCTGATCGGCGTCGGCAGCCTGGTCGGCCGCTTCGTGCTCGGCTCGCTGGCCGACCGCCTGGGCCGCGGCCGCACGCTGGTCGCGGTGATGGCCTCGCTGGGCCTGTCGATGGCGCTGTGGGCCGCCGCCGGCCGCGGCGGCGGTGCCTATGCCGCGCTGGCCGTCTTCGCACTGTGGATGGGCCTGAGCTACGGCGGCGCGGTGTCGCTGATGCCGGCGCTGTGCATGGACTTCTTCGGCGCGCGCGCGGTGTCGTCGATCATCGGCACGCTGTACACGGCGGCGGCGCTGGGCAACCTGGCCGGCCCCTGGGTGGCTGGGCGCGTCTTCGACGCGCAGGGCAGCTACACGCCGGTGGTGCTGGGCTGCGGCGCGCTGGCGCTGCTGTCGGCAGTCGCCGCCTGGCGCGCGGTGCAGGCGCCGCCGGCGCCTCGGGCGCCGCCGGCGTCCTGAGCGGGCGCGACCCGGCGCCTCCGCTCGACCCGAGTGCCGACCCCTCGGCCGGGGCCCGCCGCAGGCCGGACCCGCGCGCGGCAGCGCGTGCGATGTATCTGGCCTGGTGCCAGCCGCTCTGTGGGGCCGCGACGCCGGTGGCATGGGGCCAGCCGGCGGACCGCGACGACTCACCGACCGGAACCAACCCATGATGTACAGAACCTTCGTCGGCGCCTGCCTGGCCCTCGGCCTGCTCGGCGGCGCCCAGGCTGCCGTGCGCTGCGACAGCTTTCCCAACAACACCATCACCGGCAGCGTCAACGACGACGTCGTCGCCGCCGGCTACAGCTGCACGATCGCGGCCTCCGGCGCGGTCAACGGCAACGTGCTGCAGACGGGCCCGGGCAACCTGGTGATCCGCGGCCTCGTCAACGGCGCCGTCGACGAGACCGGCGACGGCTCGATCACGATCGCCGGCGGGCGCATCGGCGGCAACGTCAGCGAGGCCGACGCCGGCGGCGTCACGGTGCGCGGCGGCAGCAGCGTCGGTGGCTCGATCGAGGAGTCCGGGCCCGGCGGCGTCAACGTCACGGTCGACCGGCCGGGCGTGGTCAACGCCGACATCATCGAGCAGGACGGCGGCGGCGTCACGGTGACCGCCTCCAGCGGCAGCTTCGAGGGCTCGGTGATCGAGTACGGCAACGGCAGCGTGCAGATCACGATCGCCGCCGGCCAGTCGTTCAAGGGCAACGTCGAGGAATACGACGCGGGTTCCGTGACCGCGCTGGTCGACGGCTTCTTCGAAGGCAACATCGCCGAACTGGCCGGCGGCAACGTGGCCACCAGCGGCGAGGGGGCCTTCAAGGGCAACAGCGAGCACGAACTGCCCGGCACCTGCAGCAACACGATCGCGACCTTCGAGGGCGCGGCCTGCAACCTGCTCTGAGCGCCCCCGGGGCCGGGCCGCACCCGGCCCGCTTCGCGTGCGGGGCAGGCCGGAGGGCGCGGCCGCTGCCCGGCCGGGAGACCGCGCGCCGGCCGCGTGCGCCTCAGCCGCGCGCGCGGCGGTCGCTGCCGCCGGTGGCGCGGCGGTCGAAGCCGGTACGGCGGTCGCCCCAGGCGCTCTCCAGCTCCAGGCGCTTGATCTCCTCGACCGCGCCCTCGTCGCCGCCGCCGGCCTTGCGCGCCTGCGCACGCGCCAGGCGTTCCATCAGGCGCAGGTCGCGGTCGGTGAGGCCGAGCGCGGTCTCGGCCCACAGGTCGACGATGTGCATCAGCGTCTCGTGGCGGATCGGCACCGCCAGCCGCTGCGCGCGCAGCGCGGCCAGCGTGCCGCGCAGGCGCGGGTCGACCTCCTGCACGACCTTCTCGATCGCGGCCTCGCCCTGGCCGTCGTCGACGACCACGTCCACCAGCCGCCGGTAGTGCAGTTCCTCGGCCGTGTACAGGCGGCCGGAGAGGATCATCTCGTTGGCCACCGCCAGCCCGGCCTTGCGGATCGTGAAGTCCCAGGCGCCCATGCCGGGGAACAGGTTGAACAGCACCTCGGGGAAACCGGCCTGCGCGCTGCGCTCGAAGATGACCTTGTGGAAGGGCATCACGCATTCCAGGCCGCCGCCCAGCGTGTCGCCCTGCGCCAGCACGGTGGTGTGGATGCCCAGGTTGGCGGCGTTCTCGAGCCACCACACCAGGTCGACGCAGCGGCGCGCGTAGAGCTTCAGCGACTCGACGTCGCCGGCGCGCACCAGCAGCACGAACAGCGCCAGGTCGCCGCCGAAGTTGAAGACGCCGGGCACGTCGGAGGTCATCACCAGGTGGCGCACCAGGCCGGGGTTGGCGGTGATGTCGTCGGTGACCTGGCGCATCTCGGCCATCACCGAGAGGCTGAAGCACTGGATGGGCTTGACCGCCAGCCGCGCGCGCAGCAGCCGCAGCTCGGAGCTCCATTCCAGGCGCAGCGTCTTGTAGGGACGGCCCAGCAGGCCGGCGACACCGACGGCGGGGGGCGGTTCCATGGCCAGCGTGTTCAGAGCGCCTCGACGATGCGGGTGAAGTGGTGGAAGTTGACGCGCACCGACTCGACCACCGCGGCCTGCGCCTCGCGGTCGTCGACGCGGTTGAGCACCTGGCGCAGCTCGGCCATGTGCTGCTGGTCCAGCGTGGCATGGGATCCGATGAAGGACACGCCGCGCTCGCCGTCCAGCAGCAGCGACTCGCGCACGGCATCGGCGAACGGCCCGCCGTAGACCGAGGCGATGACCTCCAGCACGTACAGCATGCCCAGCGCCGAGCAGGGGTGGCGGCGGTCCGCGGCCCAGTAGTTGTAGCCGGCCAGCGTCAGCGTGTGCGCCGACGGCGCGTGTGCACGCGCGTCGCCGCGCGTCACGCCGACGGCCTCGAGGTCGTTGAGCACCCAGTCCTCGTGCCCGAGCTCCTCGTGCATGTGCTCGTAGAGGAAGTGGCGGATCGCCTGCCAGCGGTCGTCCAGCCGGCTGGCCGCGGCGGCGCAGACCGGGTTGAAGTGCCAGACGACGTGGTACAGCTCCAGCAGCAGGGCACGGTAGCGCTCGACACTGACGCCGTTCGCGACCGCATCCATCAGCACCGGGTGCGTCTCGAACGCCCGACGGTCCTCGTCGGTGCGCATCACCAGGTCGGCAAAGAAGGCAGGCATCGGCAGTCCCAACGACAGGGGCCCGGTGGTCCGCGCTCCCCCCCAGCTTTCCTGGATTCTCTTGTATTCCCTGGTTCGCATTTTGCAGTCTAGGGGAGGGGCCGACCACCCGTCAGTCCTGACAGGTCCCACCCGGGCGGACCCTTAAACTCCGGGGCATGAACGACCTCGCGGCGGACCCCGGCAGCCCGGCCCGTGCCGGCAGCGCCGCGCGGCGCCGCATCCGCGAGCTGCCCGACACGCTGGTCAGCCAGATCGCCGCCGGCGAGGTCATCGACCGCCCCGCAGCCGCCGTGCGCGAGCTGGTCGACAACGCGCTCGATGCCGGCGCCGCGCAGGTCACCGTGCGCCTGGTGGCCGGCGGCGTGCGTTCCATCGTCGTCGAGGACGACGGCGCCGGCATCGCCTTCGACGACCTGCCGCTGGCGCTCAAGCGCCACGCCACCAGCAAGATCGCGTCGCTGGCCGAGCTGGAGTCGGTGACGACGATGGGCTTTCGTGGCGAGGCGCTGGCCGCCATCGCGTCGGTGGCCGGCGTCACGCTGACCAGCCGCACGCGCGACGCCGCGCATGCCTGGCGGCTGGACGGCGCCGACGGCAGCATCGTGCCCGCGGCGCGCGGGCCCGGCACCACGGTCGAGGTGCAGGAGCTGTTCTTCGCGACGCCGGCGCGGCGCAAGTTTCTGAAGACCGATGCCACCGAGCTCTCGCACGCGCTGGAGGCCGTGCGCCGCCACGCGCTGGCGCGTCCCGACGTGGGCTTCGCGGTCTGGCACGAGGGCCGGCTGGTCGCGCAATGGCGCGCCGCGCCGGCGGGCCAGCGCCGCGCCGAGGTGCTGGGCGCCGACTTTGCCGCCGCCAGCCGCGAGCTGGCGGCCACGCGCGGGCCGCTGGCCATCGAGGGCCGCGTCGGCCAGCCGGAGGCGGCGCGTGCGCGCGCCGACCTGCAGTACCTGTTCGTCAACGGCCGCTTCGTGCGCGACCGGCTGCTCGCGCATGCGGTGCGTGCGGCCTACGAGGACCAGCTGCACGGCAGCCGGCAGCCGGCCTATGCGCTGTTCCTGACCATCGCGCCGGAGCTGGTCGACGTCAACGTGCACCCGACCAAGATCGAGGTCCGCTTCCGCGACGGCCGCGCGGTGCACCAGGCGCTGCTGCATGCGGTGGAGGACGCGCTGGCGCCGACGCGCGCGGTCGCCCCTGGCGCCCCGGCCGAGGGCGCGCCCGCCGCGGCCATGGCGGCGACCCCGGCGGCGCCAGCGGGCTTCGCGGGTGCGCCCGACGGCGCATCGGCGCCGGCCGCCGCCGCCGTGCTGCCCACGGCCTGGCAGCGGCCGCTGGCACTGGCGCAGGCCGCCGAGCCGCCGGCCCCCTGGCTGGCGCCGCGCGGCAGCGGCGGGCTCGAGGGCTGGCGCGCGCTGGCCGCCGGCGCGGCGCCTGCCTTCGGCGCCGCGGCAGCGGCCGACCAGGGCGCCCGGGCCGCCCAGCCCGCCGGTGCCGAAGGCCCGCCGTCCGCCGACGCCTGGCCGCTGGGCCGTGCGCTGGCGCAGATCGGCGGCGCCTACGTGCTGGCCGAGAATGCGCAGGGGCTGGTCGTCGTCGACATGCACGCGGCGCACGAACGCATCGTCTACGAACGGCTCAAGCGTTCGGCGCTGGCCGGTGCCGAACTGCAGTCGCAGCCGCTGCTGGTGCCGGTCAGCTTCCCGGCCACGCCGGCCGAGATCGCCGCTGCGGAGACCGAGGCCGACACGCTGCGCGAGCTGGGGCTGGAGATCGGCGTGCTCGGCACCTCGACGCTGGTCGTGCGCAGCCGTCCTGCGGCCCTGCCCGACGCCGACCTGGCCGAACTGGCGCGCAGCGTGCTGGCCGAGCTGGCACAGCCCGAGCGCGGCAGCGCCGGCCGCGTCGTGCAGCGCGCGCGCGACGAGATGCTGGCCACCATGGCCTGCCACGGCGCCGTGCGCGCCAACCGCCGGCTGACGCTGCCCGAGATGGACGCGCTGCTGCGCGAAATGGAAGCCACCGAGCGCGCCGACACCTGCAACCACGGCCGCCCGACCTGGCGCCAGGTCACGCTGAAGGAGCTGGACGCGCTGTTCCTGCGCGGGCGCTAGCTTCGGGAGCCCTCAAGCGCAGACGCGGTCGCGCCCGCCGGCCTTGGCGGCGTAGAGCCGCCGGTCGGCCGCCTCCAGCAGGTCGCGCACGCCGGCCATCTGGTCCGAGAGCTGCGCCACGCCCAGCGAGATCGTCTGCCGGTGCGTCATCATGCTGCCGCCGGGCCCCGGCACCGGCACCGCGTGCTCGGCGACCGCGCTGCGCATGCGCTCGGCCAGTTCGATCGCCGCGCCGAGCGCGGTCTCCGGCAGCACGACGGCAAACTCCTCGCCGCCCAGGCGGCCCAGCAGGTCGGTGCCGCGGATCACGCCGCGCACGACGCCGGCGGTCTCGCGCAGCACCTGGTCGCCGGTGTTGTGGCCCCAGCGGTCGTTGACGGCCTTGAACTGGTCGAGGTCGAAGCACACCAGCGACAGCGCACGCTTGTGGCGCTGCGCCAGCCTCAGCTCGCGGTCCAGCGCGTCGAGCAGGAAGCGGCGGCTGAAGACCTCGGTGCCGGCGTCGATGGCGGCCAGCCGCCAGATGCGGTCGTGCAGCAGCGCGTCCAGGTTGTCGGCGGCGTAGAACTTCAGCACCACGTCGGCCAGGCGCACGAGGTCGGCGTCGTTCAGCGGCACGCGGCCTTCGATGCGCTGGTCGTTGACCAGGCTGCCGTTGGCCGAACCCAGGTCGCGCAGCCAGACCTGCTCGCCCTGCACGGCGAGCTCGGCGTGGCGGCGGCTGATGGCCGCGCTGTCGATCTTCAGCTCGCAGCCCGGCGCGCGCCCGACCACCAGCGTGCCTTCGGGCAGCACGTAGCGGCGCCCGGCGTCGGGGCCGCTGTACAGCACCAGGCAGGGCCGGCGCGCGTCGTCGGCGCGGCTGCCGTCCAGCAGGGCCTGGAACAGCGAGACCTGGCCCTTGGCCAGGCGCAGCGTGGTGGCGTCTTGCTCGGACATCGTCGCGGCCATTGTCGCCGCAGCGCATGGCGGGCCGCTTGGCGCAGGTCAATCGACGGCGCCGTGGCCGGAAACGCCGCCGAACCCGTCGCTGCCGTCGGGCCCGGCGACCACGCTGCGGTCGCGTCCGCCGGCCTTGGCCTCGTACAGCGCGCGGTCGGCGCGCGCCATCAGCGGCTCCAGCGTGCCGCCGGCGGTCAGCTGCGCGATGCCGGCCGAGAAGGTCACGGCATGGGCCAGCCGCGCCGGCGCCGCACCGGCCAGCGCCTCGCGCACCGCCTGCACGCGGCGCGCCGCCTGCCCGGCGTCGGCGCCGGGCAGCAGCAGCGCGAATTCCTCGCCGCCGAGGCGGAAGACCGCGTCGCTGGCGCGCAGGCCCTGGCGCAGCAGGCGGCCGACGTCGCGCAGCACGGCGTCGCCGGCGGCATGGCCATGGGTGTCGTTGATGCGTTTGAAGTGGTCCAGGTCGGCCAGCACCAGCGTCAGCGGCTGGCCGTTCGCGGCGGCGTGCGCCGCTTCCTCGGCGAAGCGCTCCTGCAGGGCGCGCCGGTTGCCCAGGCCGGTCAGCGGGTCGCTCAGCGCCTGCTCGCGCAGCCGGGCCTGGCGCAGCGCGGCCTCGCCGAGCTCGGCGTCGCGCGCCGCCAGGCGCTGCACGACCTGGGCATGGGCCTGGCGCAGCGGCGTCACGTCCTGCAGCTGCAGCAGCACGCCGACGCGGCGCGGCGACGCGCCGACCTCGCGCAGCCGCAGCGCCCAGTGGCGGCCGCCGAGTGCCAGTTCGCCGGGGCGCTCGCCGCCGGCGCCGTCCAGCAGCGCGGCGAGCGCGGCGCCGCCGCCCGGCCACTGCGCCAGCGGCCGGCCCAGGGTGACCTGGCCGCCGGCGAGCTGCACCGCGGCGCGGTTGGCGTCGATCACGCGCCGCTCGTCGTCGAGCACCAGCACCGGGTCGGGCAGCTCGTTGAACAGGATGGTGCAGGCCAGCGGCACGACGTCGAACAGGCGCTCGGCGCGGATCAGCAGCGCGAAGCCCAGCGCGGCCGCGGCGAAGCCCAGGCTGGTCGGGTCGCTGCCCCAGGCGCGCAGGTCGAAGCCGAGGTAGGCGATGTTGGCGGCCAGCGGCACCAGCATCATCGCGACGAAGGCCGGCCAGGGTGCGCGGCGGTCGGCGCCGGCGTCGCGCCAGCCGCGCAGCGACAGCGCCAGCGCCAGCATCACGAAGGCATAGTTGACGGCCACCGCCAGGTAGAACAGCGGCCCGTAGTCCCAGACCATGCGCGGCAGCCCGGCGCGCGGCGGGCCGAGCACGGTGTCGGGGCCGTAGAGCAGGCCATGCTGGCCGTTGCTCAGCGCGGCGGCGATCAGCAGCAGCGACGGCAACGCCAGCAGCACGCGCGGCGCCAGCGCGGCCACGCGGCGCTCGCCCTGCAGGTACTGGTGCAGGAACAGCGCCCACAGCGGCGGCACGGCCAGGATCGCCGGCCAGGCCAGCAGGGCCAGCGTGGCCTTGCACGGCGCGGTGGTCGCCGCCTGCTCGAGCGCGCTGAACGAGATCCAGCCCAGCATCGCCAGCGCGAGCGCGACGAAGGCGTGCTGGCCCGGGAAGCTGCGCCGCGTCGCCGCCCAGGCGCCGACCATCATCAGCGCGGCGACGATGACGCCGCGCCAGGGCATGTCCGGCGTGGACTGCCAGCCATCGGCCAGGCAGGCCTGCAGGTCCAGCGCCGGCGTCATCGACCCGCCCCCGGCCGGTCCGTCAGGACGGCGGCCGCAGCGCCTGCGCGGCGCGCAGGCGCCCGACCTCGATGCCGTTCCAGTTGCGCAGCGGCAGGTCGGCCAGTTCGTCCAGCAGCGCGGCGTCGTTACCCTCGGGCGCGAGCAGCCGGCGCAGCAGCGCGGCCATCACCACCTCGCAGGCGCGCGCGTTGTTGCCGTCGTCCATCTTGACCGCCACGCCCAGGCCCAGCGCCGGCAGCGCCGCGCAGTGCACGCCCTCGGCGCCGACCTTGCAGAAGACGCGCTCGCCGAATCGTTCCATGACCCGCGTGTCGAAGCGCCCGCTGCCGGCGACCATGAACGGCGCGCGCGCGACCGCCTCGCGCAGCCGGCGTGCCGCGCGCGCCTGGCCGTCGCGCAGGCCGCTGCCGGTGGCGACCTTCGCGAAGGCGTGCGCCAGGTGGCGCAGCGGGACCGCATAGGTGGGGATCGAGCAGCCGTCGGTGCCGCGTGCCGTGTGCGCGAGGTCGTAGCCGGTGGTCGACTGCAGCGACGCCGTCACCTCGCGCATCACCGGGTGATCGGGCTGCACGTAGCCGCGCAGGAAGGCGCGCCGGTCGCCGCCCTCGGCCATCAGGCAGCCGACACAGACGAAGCCGGCATGCTTGCCCGAGCAGTTGTTGTGCAGCGCACTCGGCGCCTTGCCGGCGGCGGCCAGCGCCTTCAGCGCGGCGTCGTTGTAGGGCCAGTGCGTGCCGCATTCCAGCGCCTGCTCGTCGACGCCGGCCTTGGCGAGCATCGACGCCGCGGCCGCGGCATGGCGCGGCTCGCCGCCGTGCGAGGCGCAGGCCAGCGCCAGTTCCTCGTCGACGAGGCCGAAGCGCTCGGCGGCGCCGCTCTCCACCAGCGGCAGCGCCTGCAGCACCTTGACCGCCGAGCGCGGGAAGACCGGCCGCTCGATGTCGCCGGCCGCGCCGTGCACGGCGCCGTCGGCGTCGACGACCGCCCAGGCACCGCGGTGGAAGGACTCGACGATGCCGCCGCGCAGGGCCTCGACGAGCGGGGGGTTGGTCGTTGTCATGGCGGTGACTGTAGCCCCGTCGCGGCAGCGACAGAATCACGCGATGCCCTGGCCCGCCCTCGCGCTCGTGCTGCTCGCCGCCGTGCTGCACGCGCTGTGGAATATCGCGGCCAAGCGCGCCGGCGGCGACGGGCGCTTCGTCGTGCTCAGCTCGGCGCTGATGGCGCTGCTGTGGCTGCCGCCGGGCCTGTGGCTGGCGTGGACCGAAGTGCCGCGCTGGGGCCCGGCGCACTGGGGCGCGCTGGGGGCCAGCGCGCTGGTGCACCTGGCCTACTACCGCTCGCTGCTCGCCGGCTACCGGGCGGCCGACCTGACGGTGGTCTATCCGCTGGCGCGCGGCAGCGGCCCGCTGCTGACCGCGCTGGCCGCGGTGCTGCTGCTGGGCGAGACCATGAGCGCCACCGGCGCGGCCGGCGTGGCCGCCGTCTGCCTGGGCGTCTTCACGATCGCCGGCGGGCCGGCGTTGTGGCGCGGCGGCGGCACGCCCGAGGCGCAGGCGCGGCGGCGTGCCGGCCTGCGCTGGGGACTGGCCACCGGGGCGCTGATCGCCACCTATTCGGTGATCGACGGCATCGCGATCCAGTGGCTGGCGATGGCGCCGCTGGTCTACGACTGGATGAACAACGTGCTGCGCACGGCGCTGCAGCTGCCCGGCTACCTGCGCGAGCGTGCGGCGCACCACGCCGCCTGGCGGCTGCAGTGGCGGCATGCGCTGGTCGTCGGCGTGCTCGGGCCGGCCTCCTACATCTGCGTGCTGACGGCGCTGCAATGGGCGCCGCTGTCGCTGGTGGCGCCGGCGCGCGAATGTTCGCTGCTGGTCGCGGCGCTGCTCGGTGCGCCGCTGCTCGGCGAGGGCGAGCGCCGGCTGCGCCTGGCCGGCGCCGCGGCCATCGCCGCCGGGGTCGTGCTGCTGGCCGCCGGCTGAAGGCCACGCGCCCGTAACCCCGGGTCGGGCAGCCACGGGCGGCCGCGCCCGCCGCGCCCGCGGCCGCGCCGCGGACAATGCCCGCATGGACGAGCGCACGACGGCCCCGACCGCGACCGAGACCATGCTGTGGGGCGTGGACTTCAGCAGCGCGCCTTCGCGCCGCAAGCCGATCACGGTGGCGCGCGGCCGCGTGCAGGGGGCCGTGCTGCGCGTCGAGCGTGTCGACGAACTGCCCTCGCTGGCCGCCTTCGAGGCCCTGCTCGCCGAGCCGGGGCCCTGGTTCGGCGCCTTCGACTTTCCGTTCGGGCTGCCGCGCGGCTTCGTCGACGCGCTGGCGCTGGGCGGCGACCTCGCCCAGGTGGTGGCCTCGCTGCAGGCGCGCTGCGCGGGCCGCATGGCCTTCCGCGCCCTCGTCGACACCTGGGGCAACACCCGGCCGCCGGGGCAACGGCTGCTGCACCGGCGCACCGACGGCGCGCTGCCGGGCATCACCTCGTCGAGCCCGCTGCAGACGCGCTACGTGCCGGTGGGCTTCATGTTCTTCGAGGGCCTGCCGCGGCTGCTGGCCGCCGGCGTGCACCTGCCGCGGCTGCACGCCGGCGACCGCCGCCGCGTCGCGGTCGAGGGCTACCCCGGGCTGCTGGCCTTCGAGGCCATCGGCCGCCGCTCGTACAAGAACCGCGCCGACGCCGAGCGGCTGATCGCACGCAAGGACCTGGTCGACGCGCTCGAGCAGGGCCGCACGCGGCTGGGCCTGCGCCTGAAACTGACGCACGCGATGCGCGAGTCGCTGGTCGACGACGCCAGCGGCGACCGGCTCGACGCCGTGCTGTGCCTGCTGCAGGCGGGCTGGGCCGCGGCGCGGCCCGAGGGCGGTCTGCCGGCGGGGGTCGATCCGGTCGAGGGCTGGATCGCGACCGTCTGAGCGGCCCTGGTGGCTGGGTCGGCCGCTCAGGCCGGGCGCTGCCAACGGCGGCGTGCCGCCAGCGCCGCCAGCCCGCCTGCGAGCAGCAGCGCGCCCGCCGGTTCCGGCACCGCGGTGATGTTGTCCACCCCCAGCGTGACCGAGATCATGTCGCCGGGAAAGGTCGACGCGAGGCTGTGATACAGGCGCAGTGTGTGCGTGTTGCCCAGCGCCGTGGCGATGTCGTGGCCCGGCGGCGCCGCCAGGTCGGCGACCGTGATCGGGAAGGCCACGCGCTGCCAGCCGCTGCCGGCCGGCACGAAGACCGGCGCGGCGGACCAGGCGGCATCGGTAGTCGGCGGGCCGCCGCCCTCGAACAGCAGGCGCAGCGACAGGTCCGACGGCCCGAAGTTGTTGACGTCCATCGTCAGCATCGTGATGCCGGCTGCCGAGTAGTCGCCCGCCCACTGCGCGCGGTTGAAGGCGACCAGGCGGCTGCCGGCCCCAAAGCTGCTGCCGAAGGCGCGCAGCAGCAGGTAGCCGTCGCCGGCACCGGCGGGCCCGCCGGTGGCGACATGCTCCGGCGGCGCCGGGTGCGGGGCCCCGGCCGCCCAGCCCAGCGTCGTGCCGTCCTGGAAGCTGTCGCTCTGGCCGGGCGAGAGTGCCAGCGCAGGCGGGGCCGCGAGGCCGGCGACGAGCGCCAGCAGCGTGGCGGCAGCGGCAAGGGTCGGACGCGGCATGGCAGCTCCTCAGCGGTGACCGGCGGGCAAGGCCGTCGAGGCCGGCGATCGAAACACGCGCCGGCACGGCCGTCAATCCGGCGGGTCGGGGGTGGCCGGCCGATCGGCGGCGCCGGGCCCGGCGGGCAGCCGTCACGGCGACGCAGGCCCTAGAGTCGGGGTGCCGTGCCGACGCCCTCGAGCTCCTCCCGCCAGCCGCGCCCGCCGGACGACGACCCGGCCGAGGCGTGGTTTGCCGAACGCGGCTGGACGCCGCATGCCTTCCAGCGCCGCGTGTGGGCGGCGATGGCCGCCGGGCGCTCGGGGCTGCTGCACGCCAACACCGGCAGCGGCAAGACCTATGCGGTGTGGTTCGGTGCGCTGCAACGTGCTCACGAGGGCCCGGGGCTGCAGGTGCTGTGGCTGACGCCGATGCGCGCGCTGGCCGCCGACACCGCGCGCGCGCTGGCCGAGCCGCTGGCCGCGCTGCGCCCGGCGTGGACGGTCGGCCAGCGCACTGGCGACACGACGAGCGCCGAGCGTGCTCGCCAGGAGCGGCGCTGGCCGCCGGCGCTGGTCACGACGCCGGAGTCGCTGAGCCTGCTGCTCACGCGCGAGGACGCGCAGGCGCTGCTGGCCGGCGTGCACACGGTGATCGTCGACGAGTGGCACGAACTGCTGGCCAGCAAGCGCGGCGTGCAGGTGCAGCTGGCGCTGGCGCGGCTGGCGCGCTGGAACCCGGGGCTGGTCGTCTGGGGGCTGTCGGCGACGCTGGGCAACCTGGACGAGGCGATGGCCACGCTGGTCGGCGACGCCGATGCCGAACTCGTGCAGGGCCGCGTCGACAAGACGCTGGTCGTCGACACGCTGCTGCCTGCCGACCCCGGCCGCTTCAGCTGGGGCGGCCACCTGGGCACGCAGATGCTGCAGCCGGTGGTCGACGAACTGGAGCGTTCGACGACCGCGCTGGTCTTCACGAATACGCGCAGCCAGGCCGAGACCTGGTACCAGCTGCTGCTGCAGGCACGGCCGGACTGGGCCGGGCTGGTGGCGCTGCACCACGGCTCGATCGACAAGGCCGCGCGCGACTGGGTCGAGGCCGGGCTCAAGGCGGGCACGCTGAAGGCGGTGGTGGCGACCTCCTCGCTGGACCTCGGCGTGGACTTCCTGCCGGTGGAGCGCGTGCTGCAGATCGGCAGCGCCAAGGGCGTGGCGCGGCTGCTGCAGCGCGCCGGTCGCAGCGGCCACGCGCCCGGGCGCGCCAGCCGCGTCACGCTGGTGCCGACCAATACGCTGGAGCTGGTGGAAGCCGCGGCGGCGCGGCGTGCCGCGCTGGCCGGACAGGTCGAGTCACGCCGCGCGCCCGACAAGCCGCTGGACGTGCTGGTGCAGCACCTGGTGACGGTGGCCCTGGGCGGCGGTTTCGACGCCGATGCACTGTTCGACGAGGTACGCAGCGCGCCCTCGTACCGCACGTTGACGCGCGCCGAGTTCGACTGGGCGCTGGCCTTCGTCGAGCGCGGCGGCGACAGCCTGACCGCCTACCCCGAATACCACCGCGTGCGCCGTGGCGACGACGGAATGTGGCAGGTGCCCGACCGCGGCATCGCGCGTCGCCACCGGCTGCAGGTGGGCACCATCGTCAGCGACGCCAGCATGGCCGTGAAGTGGGTGAGCGGCGGCACGCTGGGCCATGTCGAGGAGAGTTTCATCGCACGGCTCGCCAAGGGCGACTGCTTCGTCTTCGCCGGCCGCGTGCTGGAGCTGGTGCGCGTGCAGGAGCTCACCGCCTGGGTGCGCAAGGCGAGCAAGCCGCGTGGCGTGGTGCCGGCCTGGGCCGGCAGCAAGATGCCGCTGTCCAGCGAGATGGCCGACGCGGTGGCAGTGCTGCTCGATGCGGCGGCGGCCGGCGCCGAGACGGATGCCACCGCGGCCGACGCGGCGACCGCCGGCGCCCCCTTCGCCGAGCCCGAGATGGCCGCCGCTCGGCCGATGCTGGCGGCGCAGGCGCGGCTGTCGCGGCTGCCGCGGCTCGGGAGGCTGCTCGCGGAGCGCTTCGACTCGCGCGAAGGCCACCATCTGTTCCTGTACCCGTTCGCCGGCCGCAACGTGCACATCGGGCTGGCGCAGCTGCTGGCCTGGCGGCTGGCCAGGGAGGCGCCGAATACCTTCTCGCTGTCGGTCAACGACTACGGGCTGGAGATCCTGGCCGCGCGCGAGATCGACGCCGCGGCGCTGGACCCGGCGCGCCTGTTCACCACCGACGAACTGCTGGCCGACGTGCTGGCCAGCCTCAATTCGGGCCAGCTGGCGCAGCGGCGCTTCCGCGAGATCGCGCGCATTGCCGGGCTGGTGAGCGGCGGCTACCCCGGCGCGCCGAAGAGCCTGCGCCAGCTGCAGGCCAGCAGCAGCCTGTTCTACGAGGTCTTTCGCAAGTACGACGCCGGCAACCGCCTGCTCGCGCAGGCCGAGGCCGAGGTGCTGGCGCAGGAGCTGGATGCCGCGCGGCTGGCGGCGACGCTGGCGCGGCTGGCGGTGCAGCCGCTGGACCTGGTCGTGCTGCAGGCGCCGAGCCCGTTCGCGCTGGCGCTGATGGTCGAGCGGCTGCGCGAGCAGCTGACGACCGAGCGGCTGAAGGACCGCCTCGAGCGGCTGCTCGCCCATGCCGAGGAGGCGCTGGCCGAACGTGCCGGCGCACCGGCCGGCGGCGCACCGCTGCCGGCCGCCACAGCGCGGCGGCGCCGGCGTGGCGCAGTGCACGGCGCGCGCGCGGCCGGCACGGCGCCGGCTGCGGCATCATCGCAGGCAGCATGCTCAGCACCCGCGCCCGACCGCTCCTGACCGCCGCGCTGGCGGCACTGGCACTGCTGTGCACGCCGGCCCTGGCGCAGAAGAAGCGTGCCGAACCGGCGCCGGTGAGCGGCGTCGTCACGCGCATCGTCGACGGCGACACGCTGTGGGTCGCCCCGGCCGGCCAGCCGCCGTTCGCGGTGCGTCTGCGCGACATCGACGCCCCGGAGATCTGCCAGCCGCACGGGCCCGAGGCGCGCGCCGCGCTGGAGGAATATGCGCTCGGCCAGGCGGTGACGATACGCATCGTCGCGCGCGACACCCATGGCCGCGCGGTCGCCCGCGTCGCCACCGCCGAGCGTGACCTCGGCGTGCGCATGGTCGAGGAAGGCCATGCCTGGAGCGTGCGCACGAAATTCGACCGCGGCCCGCTGGTCAAGCAGGAGCGCCAGGCGCGGGCGCTGGGCCGCGGCCTGCACACGACCGCGGGCCATGTCTACCCCTGGGACTTCAGGCGCCGCAACGGGCCCTGCAGCACCGCCGGGCCTGCCGCGGCCGCTACAGCGGCCACACCCACAGCAGCAGCGGCACGCTGACCGCCAGCACCAGCAGTTCCAGCGGCAGCCCGAGCCGCCAGTAGTCGCCGAAGCGCAGCCCGCCGGGGCCCAGGATCAGCGTGTTGTTCTGGTGCCCGATCGGCGTCAGGAAGGCGCAGGAGGCGCCCACCGCCACCGCCATCAGGAAGGCGTCGGGGCTCGCGCCCAGCGCGCCGGCGGTGCCGATCGCGATCGGGCACATCACCGCCGCGGTGGCGGCGTTGTTCATCAGGTCCGACAGCAGCATCGTGACGACGAGGACCAGCACGAGCGCGACGACGGCGTGGCCGCGGGCGACGTCGTCGAGCAGCACGCGCGCGAGCAGGTCGGCGGCGCCGGTGGCCGCCATCGCGCCGGCGACCGGGATCAGCATCGCCAGCAGCACGATCACCGGCCAGTCGACGGCGTCGTAGACCACGCGCGGCGGCAGCAGGCGCAGCAGCAGCGTGGCCAGCACGCCGAGCGCAAAGGACACCGCCGCCGGCAGCAGCCCGAAGGCCGCGGCGGCCACCGCGGCGGCCATCACCGCGCTGGCCAGCAGCGCGCGCCGGCGATCGGGGATGGCCAGCTCTCGCTCGGCCAGCGGCACGCAGCCATGGTCGGCGGCAAACTGCGCGATCACCTCGGGCGCGCCCTGCACCAGCAGCAGGTCGCCGGCGGCCATCGGCATCGAGCGCAGGCGGCGCAGCGAGCGCCGGCCCTGGCGCGAGATCGCCAGCAGGTTGAGCCCCCAGCGCGTGCGCAGCAGGATGTCGCTGGCCGAGCGCCCGGCCAGCCCCGAGCCCGGCAGCACCGCCAGCTCGACCAGCGTGACCTCGCCGCTGCCGGCCTCGCGCTCGGGCGGTGCCGGCGCGTCGGCCTCGGCGGCCTCGTCGCCGTCGCCGCCGCCGTCGCCGTCGGCAGCAGCGCTGGCCTGGGCGGGCCGGCCGGATTCGGCGGCCGCACGGGCGCCGCCGCCCCGTGCCGCCGGCGCCTCGGCCGGCGGTGGCTGCGCCTCCTCCAGCGTCAGGCCCAGGCTGGACAGCACGCCGGCCAGGGCCTCGGCCTCGGCCTCGATGACCAGGATGTCGCCGGTACGCACGCGGCGCCCCGGCGCCGGCGCGAACAGGCGCAGGTCGTTGCGCACCAGGCCGACGATCTGCGCGCCGCTGTCGTCCAGCGTCGCCTCCAGCTCCTGCAGCGTACGGCCGGCAGCCTTGCTGCCGTCGGGCACGCGGGCCTCGGTCAGGTAGGCGCCGGACTCGAAGCCCTCGGCGCCGGCCTGGCGCCGCGCCGGCACCAGCCGCCAGCCGACGAGCGCGACGAAGGCCACGCCGGCCAGCGCGACGGCCACGCCGACCGGCGCGAAGTCGAACATCGCGAAGCCGCTGCCGCCTTGCTGCGCGCGGAAGCCCGAGACGATCAGGTTCGGCGGCGTGCCGATCAGCGTCGTCATGCCGCCGAGGATGGTGCCGAAGGCCAGCGGCATCAACGTGCGCGCCGGCGTCAGGTCCAGCCGGCGCGCCAGCTGCACGGCCACCGGCATCAGCAGCGCCATCGCGCCGACGTTGTTCATGAAGCCCGACAGCAGCGCCCCCAGCCCGACCAGCGCCAGCAGGCTGAGCGCCGGCCCGGCGGCCGCGGGCAGCACGCGCCGCGTCAGCGCGTCGACGGCGCCGCTGGCCTGCAGGCTGCGGCTGAGCACCAGCACGCAGGCCACGGTGACGACGGCCGGGTGGCCGAAACCGGCGAAGGCTTCAGCGGCCGGCACCAGTCCGGCCAGCACGCAGGCCAGCAGCGCGGCGGCGGCGACGACGTCGTGGCGCCAGCGGCCCCACAGGAAGAGCGCCACCGTGGCGGCCAGGATGGCCAGCAGCAGGGCCTGCTCGCCGTTCAAGGCGATGCCTCGGCGCCTGCGGCCGGCCGGCGCGCGGCCCGACCCAGGGTCGGGGTGCCGGCGCCGCTCAGCGCGCCTTCACCCAGCGCAGCTCGATGGTGTCGCTGGGCCACTGCACGACCGAGAATTTCTTCGCCATCGCCCAGGTCAGCGTGCGCCGGTACAAGGGGATGTAGGGCAGGTCCTCGGCCACCAGGCGCAGCACCGTGGTGACCATCGCGCGGCGCCGCGTCAGGTCGGGCTCGGTGCGGATGCCGTCGATCAGCTCGTCCAGCTTGGGGTTGCTGTAGCGGCCGGCGTTGAAGGTGCCCAGTCCGCTCCGGTCGAAGCTGCGGAAGAGGCCGTTCAGCGAGTTCCAGGCGTCGGGGCTGGCGGTCCAGCCGTACTCGATGAAGCTGGCCGTGCCCTGGCTGAGCTTGGGGAAGAACTGGTTGCTCGGGCTCGCGCGCAGCGTGGTGCGGATGCCGACCTGGGTCAGCATCGCGGCCACCGCCTGGCACACGTTTTCGCGCCAGGCCACGTTGACGCAGTCCAGCGTGACCGAGAAGCCGTTCGGGTAGCCGGCCTCGCCGAGCAGCTGGCGCGCACGCGCCGGGTCGTAGGGCAGCCGCTTGTCCAGCTCGGCCGGCGAGCCGTCGACCAAGGTGGACAGGAAGGCGCCGGTGGGCACGGCCTGGCCGCGCAGCACCTTGTCGATGATCAGCGGCACGTTGATCGCGTGGTAGACGGCGCGCCGCACGCGCAGGTCCTTGAACGGGTTGCGGCCCTTGACGTCGCTGTACTCGAGCTCGTCGCGCGACTGATCGAAGGTCAGGTACTGCTGGCCGATGTCGGGCACCTGCACCAGCGTCAGCCGCGGGTCGGCCTTCAGGCGCGCGATGTCCTGGTAGGGCGGGTCCATGACCAGGTCGACCTCGCCGCTGGCCAGCGCGGCCAGCCGGGTGGCGTCGGACTTGATGGTGATGAAGCTGACCTGCTGCAGGTTGCCGGCGCGCGTGTCCTTCCAGCCCCAGTAGGCCTCGTGGCGGCGCAGCACGGTGCGAACGTCGGGCTCGTAGCGCTCGACGCGGAACGGCCCGGTGCCGTTGGCGTTGCGCACCGCGAAGGTCTCCTGCTTGCCGTTGAAGTCCTGCGCGCGCTGCACGCCGTGCTTCTCGGCCCAGGCCTTGCTCATCATCGCGATGAACTGCAGCTTCTCGGGCAGCACCGCGTCCGGCGCCTCGAGCTGGATCTCGATGGTCAGCCCGTCGACCTTGCGCACGCCGGCCACGCCCTTGAGCTGGAAGGCGCGCTGCGACGGCGGGGCGAGCGCGCGCTCGATCGAGAAGACCGCATCGTCGGCGCCGAAGGCTGTTCCGTCGTGGAACAGCACGCCCGGGCGCAGCTTGAATCGCCACAGCGTCGGGCTCACCGCCTGCCACGACAGCGCCAGCGCCGGCTCGAGCTTGAAGCGCTCGTCGCGGCCGACCAGCGAGTCGTAGACCTGGTAGGCCACGCGCGAGTGGTACAGCAGCGCCACCGCGTGCGGGTCCAGGGTCTGCGGGTCGAACGCGGTGGCGATGCGCAGCGTGGTCGCCTGCGCAGCGCCGCCGGCGGCCAGCGCGGCGACCGTCAGCCAGCGCAGCAGCGCACGCGTCAGGGATCGGTAACTCAGGGTCATCACGGAGAGGCGGCTTTCGCGGGGGGCAGGCTCAGCGGCGCGCCCGGCGGGCGGCCTGCAGGAAGTCGTGCAGGATCGGCGTGTCGTCGAGTGTGGCCGGATTGGCCGGGTCGTGGAACTCGGGATGCCACTGCACCCCGGCGACAAAACCCGGGCCGCGGCGGCGGATCGCCTCCACAAGGCCGTCCTCCGGGCAGTGCGCCTCGACCACGAAGTCCGGCGCCAGGTCCTTGATGCCCTGGTGGTGGATGCTGTTGGTGGTGGCGCGCGTTACACCCGGAAACAGCGACGCCAGGTGGGTGCCGGGCACGAACTCGACGGCGTGGTGGTGGTGCTCGTAGCGCCCGAGCTCGCGGTGCGCCAGCGCGTCGGGGCGCTGCGTGGCGATGTCCTGCAGCAGCGTGCCGCCGTAGGTGACGTTGAGCAGCTGCAGGCCGCGGCAGATGCCGAAGACCGGCTTGCCGGCGGCGACGAAGGCGCGGATCAGCTCCATCTCGTAGCGGTCGCGCACCGGGTCGCCTTCCCAGTCCGGGTGCATCGCCTCTTCGCCGTAGTGCAGCGGCGCGACGTCGTTGCCGCCCTGCAGCACCAGGCCGTCGAGCGCCTGCGCGTAGTGCACGAGGTCGATGTCGCTGCGCTTGACCACGCTGGTGGCGTCCACCGCCGGCACCATCACTGCCATCGCGCCGCCCGAGAGCACCCAGTGCGCCACCGACTGCTCGAGGTAGTGCAGCGTCTTCGTGAAGACGCCGGGCAGCGGCACGCCGGCCGAGCCGGGGTAGTAGATGCGTGCGGAGATGCCGATCAGCAGCGTGGAGTCCATCGCGCGATGATGGCCGCGCGCCGTGCGCCGGGCAAGGCGTGCACCGCGCCGGACTCCCAGGCCAACGGGGCTCTGCCACTTCGCCTGGCCCCCACGCGGGGCGGGCTGAGCGCAGCCCGGCCCTGGGGGCTCTCACTCGGCGTCGTCGGCCTCGGCCTCGTCGTCCTCGGCGCGCGCCTTCGCCGCGCGTTCGGCCAGCGCGTCCTGCAGCGGCGCCATGCGCTCGACCAGCGCCTGCGGCGGCACCGCGCCGCCCAGGCGCAGCATGGGCAGGGGCAGCGTGCTCATGTACGGTGCACGCGCGAAGCGGTCGGTGGCGCGGTGGGTGAGCGCCAGCGAGACCGCGGAGCCGGCCACGGTGGCCGCCGCGACCACCGCGGTCACCGCACGCGGGTAGGCTGGCAGCACGCGGGCCAGGTGCTGGCGCACCATCAGCGCCGCCAGCAGCACCTGCAGCGCCGGCGCCAGGTACCACAGCGCCGGCGCCGCGAGCGTGGCCCCGGCCAGCGGCAGCAGCGCACCCGCGAGCTCGATCGCGAGCAGCCAGGGCAGCGCGATGCGCAGGTGGCCGATGAAGTCGAAGCGGTGCTGGAACAGCTTGGACAGCAGCGCCCACAGCGCGCACCAGCCGGCCACCGCGACCGGCATGCCGGCGACCACCGGCAGCCAGGCCGTCGCGTCGTCGCCGGGGTCCAGGCCCAGCCAGTGCACGGCCAGCAGCAGCAGCGCCAGCAGCGCGCCGCTGACCAGCGGCAGCGCCGGCCGCCTGGGCAGCGGCTGCTCGGCGGCCAGCGCCTCGCCGGGCAGGCGCACGCGCACGCGCGTGGTGCCGACCTGCAGTTCGGCGCCGCCGGCGGGCAGTGCCTCGCCGGCCCCGCGCGCCAGCCTGCGGCGTCCGATCTGCACGCCGTTGTCGCTGTCCAGCACGGTCAGCGCGACCCCGCCGTCCGCCGCGGCGTCCAGCCGCAGGTGGCGCGGCGCGACATGCGGGTCGTCGACGACGATGTCGTTGTCCAGCGCGCGCCCCAGCGTCAGCGGCCAGGCGTGCACGTCCACCACGCGCGCGGCGGCGCCGCCGCGGCCGTCGCGGTCGAGCAGCTCGATCAGCGCGACGCGGGGTCGGTCCACGCGAAGCCGTCCAGGTAGTGGCGGGTCAGCCGCTGGGCACTGGCGAAGCTGACGCCCTGCGCGTCGAAGCGGCCCTGCGCGCCCTCGACGCTGCCGTCCAGCGTGGCGACCAGCACCGACAGGTCGTGCAGGCCCTCGAGCCGCTTGTAGGCGCGCAGGCAGACCACCGCGCGCAGCGGCAGGCCGGCGCGGTCCACCGTCTGCTCGACGCAACGCGGCGCGGTGCGGTGGCGGTCGTCGCTGCCCATGAATTCGTTGCGGAAGCTCGCGCTGTAGCGCTCGGCGAAGCGCAGCGGCCCGATGCGCGCGCCGTCGTAGGCCTCGTGGCGCACGGTCAGGAAGCCGGTCAGCAGCGCGCCGCTGACGAAGACGCGGCTGTCCATCGTGCAGTCCGAGCGCTCGAACTGCAGCCCGCGCACGGCCTGCGGCGAGCCGCGGCCCCAGCAGCGCATGAAGGTCTCCTGCGGCACCGGGATCGTGTAGCGCGCATGGCCGGCGCTGCGCCAGGGCTGGGCGACGAAGGACTCGGTCAGCGCGGCCTCGTGCTCGCGCAGCTGGCGCGTGATCTCGGCCCAGGCCGGCGCGCGCACCGGCTCGGCGTCGCGGCCGCGCGCGATCAGCGCGCGCACCGGTTCGGCCGGCACCAGGAAGCTGACCTGCTCGCCGTCGCGCCGCGCCGCGACGTTGACGCCGACCAGCCGGCCCTCGTCGTCGAGCGCCGGGCCGCCGCTCATGCCCGGGCTCAGCGAGCCGCCGAAGAACAGCGTGGGCAGGAAGCTGCGCTCGACGGGGCCGTTGTAGGTGCCTTCGGAGAGCGCGAAGCCGACGTCGAGCGGGTTGCCGAGCGCGAAGATGCGCGCGCCGCGCGGCAGCGGCTGCGCGGCCGGGCGCAGCGCGATCGCGCCGCGGCCGGCCAGCGGCGCCGGGTCCGCCGGGCGCAGCAGCGCGAGGTCGTGCACCACGTCGAAGGCCAGCAGTTCCAGCGCGCCCTGGCGGCCGTCGGTGCTGGCGTAGACCAGGCGGTGGCGCTGCGGCTGCAGCGCGAACTGGCTGACGACGTGGTAGTTGGTGACGATCAGCGTGCCGTCGTCGACCAGGAAGCCCGAGCCCACCGACGACTGGCTGTCCTGCGTGCGCAGCAGCGTGCGCACCTGCAGCAGCCGTTCGCGCGTGCGTTCGTAGATGCGCTGGCCGGCGCCCGACAGCAGCGGCTCGGCGGTGGCGACTGCCGCGGCCGGTGGCGCGGCTGGTGGAGTGGCTGGTGGTGCGGCCGGCTGCGCCAGCGCGCCCGGCAAGGCGCCCGGCAGCAGGGCGGCCGCGAGCAGCACGCGTGCCGCGTGCCCGAGAACGGCCGGCCGCGGCGCAGGGAGCATGGCGGCATCTTAGCCGGCGCCGCGGTGCTACCCTCGCGGCCATGCCGCCGCCGCCCGATCCCGTTGCCGAGCCCCGGCGGCGGACGGTGCTGCCGGCGTGGCTGACCCGCCTGTGGCCCTGGGCCGCCGAGGTCGACCGCCGCACGCTGCGCGCCGACCTCGCCGCGGCACCGCTGGCCGCGCTGCTGGTGCTGCCGCAGGGCATCGCCTTCGCGACGCTGGCCGGCCTGCCCGCGGCCTGGGGGCTGTATGCGGCGGTGGTGCCGGGGCTGGTCGCCGCGCTGGCCGGCTCCAGCCGCCACCTGCTGACCGGGCCGACCAACGTGCTCGCGGTCGCGCTCGCCGCGTCGCTGGCCCCGCTGGCCGTCGCCGGCTCGCCCGACTACCTGGCGCTGGCGCTCGGCGTCACGCTGCTGGTCGGGCTGGTGCAGGTCGGCGTGGCGCTGCTGCGCCTGGGCACGCTGGCGCACTTCATCTCGCCGGCGGTGCTGCTGGGCTTCAGCACCGGTGCCGCCGTGCTGATCGCCTGGCAGGCGCTGCGCAGCCTGCTCGGCCTGCCCGCCGGCTGGCCATGGGTCGAGGCCAGCCGCGCGGCCGCCTTCGCGCCGCCGGCCGCCGACCTGCTGGTGGCCGCTGCGACGGTGGTGGCGGCGGTGGCGCTGCGCCGTGTGCCGGCCACCGCGCGCGCCGGGCTGCCGCTGCTGCTGGGCCTGGCCGTCGGCCTGCTGCTGGCCTGGGCGCTGCGCACGCTGGGGCCGGACTGGGCGACCCCGGTGGTCGGCGCGCTGCCCGCGGCCTGGCCGCCGTTCGCCGTGCCGCCGCTGGCCCTGGCGGACGTGCCGCGACTGGCCGGCATCGCGCTGGCGCTGACGCTGATCGCGCTCGGGCAGACGATGGCGATCGCCAAGACGCTGGCCGAGCGCAGCGACCACCTGCTGGACAGCAACCGCGAGTGCCTGGGCCAGGGCCTGGCCAATATCGCCGGCGCCTTCTTCTCCAGCTTCGTCGTCTGCGGTTCGTTCAACCGCTCGATGCCGCACCAGGAGGCTGGCGCGCGCACGCCGCTCGCCGGCGTCGCGGCGGCGCTCGCGCTGGTGCTGCTGGTGGCGGTGGCCGCGCCGCTGCTGGCCTGGATCCCGATGCCGGCGGTGCAGGGCGTGCTGCTGCTCGTGGCGGCCTCGCTGATCGAGCCGGCGCGCTGGCGCGAGCTGCGGCGGCTGGACCCGCGCGAGGCGGGTGTCGCGGCCGGCACGCTGGTGGCGATGCTGCTGCTGCCGATCGAGACCGCGATCCTGGCCGGCGTCGCCGCGTCGCTGCTGGCCTACCTGTACCGCAGCGCACGCCCGGCGCTGCGCAGCATGGGCTTCACCGAGCCGCCGGGCAGCGGGCGCGAGCGGTCGCTGGTCGTGCGCGAGACCGGCACGCCGCGCTGCCCGCAGCTGGAGATGCTGCGCATGGAGGGCAACGTCTTCTTCGGCGCCGTGCCGCATGTCGCGGCCCACCTGCAGGCGCTGCGCGACGAGCCGGTGCCGGCGCGCCACCTGCTGGTGATGGCCAAGAGCATGAATTTCATCGACGCTGCCGGCGCCGCGCTGTGGGAGGACGAGCGCCGCCGCCGCCTGCTGATGGGCGGCGGCCTGTACTTCCACCGCCCGCGGCCCGAGGTGATGGCGATGTGGGGCGCCGGCGGCTTCGTCGAGCGCCTGGGCGCCGGCCACCTGTTCGCGTCCAAGCGCGAGGCCATCGCGGCCATCGTGCCCAGGCTCGACTCGGCGATCTGCGCCGGCTGCCGGGCGCGCATCTTCGAGGAGTGTGCGGCGCAGCCGGGGGCCGCGCCGGCACGCGACGGCTAGTCGCCCTGCGGTGGCCGCCGCCGCGGCGACAGCGCCTGCACGTCGACGCCCTCGCGCCGCAGCGCCTCCGGCAGCGCCTCGCCACGCAGCAGCGCGGCGGCCAGCAGCGCCGCGCCCTGCGCGCTCTGGATGCCCCAGCCGCCCTGGCCGGCGAGCCAGAACAGGCCGGCCTCGTCGAAGCCGATCAGCATCTCGCCGTCGGGCGCGAAGCTGCGCAGCCCGGCCCAGGTGCGGCGCGGGCGCCGGATGCGCAGCGTGGTGTCGGCCTCGATCGCGGCGATGCCGGTCGCGATGTCCAGTTCCTCGGCCACCACGTCGTGCGCCGGCACCGGGTCGGCATTCGCCGGGCTGCCCAGCAGCTGCCCGGCGTCGGGCTTGAAGTACCAGTGCTCGGCGATCGCCGCGGTGACCGGCCAGCCGCGGAAGGCCACCCCGGGCGGCGCGTCGAAGGTGAAGGCGCTGCGCCGCCTGGGCTGCACGCCCAGCGCGCGGCTGCCGCAGCGCCGCGCCAGCTCGTCGGCCCAGGCGCCGGCGGCGTTGATCAGGCGGCGGGCGCGCAGCGTGCGCCCGTCGGCCAGCGTCACGGTCCAGGCGCGGCCGTCGTGCACTGCCTGCACGACCTCGGCGTCGCACAGCACGCCCGCGCCGTGCCGGCGCGCGCCGCGCAGCAGGCCCTGGTGCAGCACCTGCACGTCGATGTCCATCGCGTCGGCTTCCCACAGCGCGCCGGCCAGGCCGTCGGCGCGCAGCACCGGCACGCGCGCCAGCGTGGCCGCGGCGTCCAGCCGCTCGATCGTGCTGCCGGTGGCCTGCAGCTCGGCCTGCGTCGCATCGAGCAGCGCCTGCTGGCCCTGCCAGCCGACATACAGCGCGCCGCGCGGCGACAGCACCGGCGTGTCGCCGAAGTCGGCCGGCGGCGCGGCATACAGCGCGCGGCTGGCGCGCGTCAGCGCGCGGCCCTGCGGGCTGCCGTAGCTCTCCATGAACATCGCGGCGCTGCGCCCGGTGCTGTGCAGTCCGGGCTGCGACTCGCGCTCGAGCAGCAGCACGCCCGCATCCGCCGCCAGCACCCGGGCCAGCGCCGCGCCGGCGATGCCGGCGCCGACGATCGCGAAGTCGGCATCCACGCCCAGGGCCTCGCGGTTGCTCAGTCGCGCATCAGCGTGCTCTTGCCGAACAGGCTCTCGAGCAGGTCGACCGCCAGCACCGCGGTCTTGTTGCGCAGGTCCAGCGCCGGGTTGAGCTCCATCACGTCCAGGCTGGCCAGGCGGCCGCTGTCGGCGATCATCTCCATGCACAGCTGCGCCTCGCGGTAGGTCGGGCCGCCGGGCACCGTGGTGCCGACGCCGGGCGCGATCTCGGGGTCCAGGAAGTCGACGTCGAAGCTGACGTGCAGGTGCGTCTTCGTGTCCAGCGTCGCCAGCGCCAGCTCCATCGCGTGGCGCATGCCGTGCTCGTCGATGAAGCGCATGTCGAAGACCTCGAGGCCGGCCTCGTGCACGAAGCGCTTCTCGCCGGGGTCGACGCTGCGGATGCCGATCTGGCGCACGACCTTGGGGCTGATCGCCGGCACGCTGCCGCCGAGCTCGACCAGCTCCGGCGGCCCATGCCCGCACAGGCAGGCCACCGGCATGCCGTGGAGGTTGCCGCTGGGCGTCAGCACGCTGGTGTTGAAGTCGGCGTGCGCGTCCAGCCACAGCACGCGCAGCTTCTTGCCGGCCTCGCGGCAATGGCGCGCCACCGCGCCGATGCTGCCGATGGCCAGGCAGTGGTCGCCGCCGAGCAGGATGGGCAGCCGGCCGCCGGACAGCTCGGCATGCACGGCGTCGTGCACGGCGCGGTTCCAGGCCAGCACCTCGGGCAGGTGGCGATAGCCGTCCACCGGCGGCAGCCAGGGGTTGGGCGGGCCGGCGAGGTTGCCGCGGTCGACGACCTCGCAGCCATGGCCCTGCAGCGCCGCCTGCAGGCCGGCCACGCGCAGCGCCTCCGGCCCCATGCTGGCGCCGCGCGCGCCGGCGCCGATGTCGGTGGGGGCGCCGATGAGGCTGATGCGGTGCTGCATGGTGGCAGGTCTCTCCTCAGGCAAGCGTGGCGCGGCCACTTCGTCGGACGCCCGCGGGACCGGACCGGGCGCTCAGACGTCCTCGGCGAAGGCGCCGGTCTGCGTCGGCGGCAGGTCGAAGCCGTAGTGCGCGGCCAGCACCTCCCAGGCCTCCTCGGCGCTCTCGACGAAGCGGACCAGCTGCGGGTCGGCGGGGCCGATCATGCCCGTCTCGACCAGGTAGTCGAGGTCGATCAGGCGCTGCCAGAACTCGCGCCCGAAGAGCAGGATGGGCCGGCGCCGGCTCTTGCCGGTCTGCACCAGCGTCAGCGTCTCGAACAGCTCGTCCAGCGTGCCGAAGCCGCCGGGGAAGCACACCAGCGCGATGCTGCGCATCACGAAGTGCATCTTGCGCAGCGCGAAATAGTGGAACTGGAAGCACAGCTCCGGCGTGATGTAGGGGTTGGGCGCCTGCTCGTGCGGCAGCACGATGTTCAGGCCGATGCTCTTGCCGCCGACCTCGTGCGCGCCGCGGTTGCCGGCTTCCATGATGCCGGGGCCGCCGCCGGTGACGACGTAGATCGGCGTCGCGTGCTCGCGCGAGCGCTCGGTCACGAGCGCGGCGAAGCGCCGCGCCTCGTCGTAGTAGCGGCTCATCGCGACGGCGGTCTCGGCGCGCCTGACCGCCGCGGCGTCGCCGGCGGCGTGCGCGGACTCGAGCCGCGCCCGTGCGTCCTCGGGCGCCGGGATGCGGGCGCTGCCGAAGACCACGATGGTCGACTCGATGCCCTGTTCCTGCTGGATCATCTCCGGCTTCAGCAGCTCGAGCTGCATGCGCACCGGGCGCAGTTCCTCGCGCAGCAGGAAGTCGGTGTCGGTGAAGGCCAGCCGGTAGCTGCTCTCGGGGCCGGCGTAGCGCGAGGGCTGGGCGGTGGCACGCGCCTCCTGCTCGGCGCTGGGGAAGTTGCGTGCCGTCAGCGAGGGCTGCTCGTCGTCGAACTCGCCCGGGTATGCGTCGTGGGTCATGCCGGCGAGCTTAACGCGCCGGGTCGGTGGCGGCCGCGGCGCCGCCACAGACCGCGCAGCCGGGCTGGCGTGCGACCGCGATCTCCTCGAAGCGCATCGTGCGCGCGTCCAGCATCAGCAGCCGCCCGGCCAGCGAGCGGCCGGTGGCGGCGAGCAGCTTCAGCGCCTCCGCGGCCTGCAGGCTGCCGACGATGCCCACCAGCGGCGCGAAGACACCCATCGTCGAGCAGGCCACGTCCTCGTGGCCGGCGTCGGGCGGGAACAGGCAGGCCCAGCAGGGGCTCGCGGCCTGACGCGGGTCGACGACGGTGATCTGCGCGTCCCAGGCGATGGCCGCACCGGCGACCAGCGGCACGCCATGGCGCACGCAGGCGGCGTTGACCGCGTGGCGGGTCGCGAAGTTGTCGCTGCAGTCCAGCACCACCTGGCAGTCGAGCACCAGCTCGTCGAGCAGTGCGGCGTCGGCGCGCCGCACCAGCGCGCGGCAGCGCACGTCGGGGTTCAGCGCCGCGACGCGCGCGGCCACCGAGTCGGCCTTGGGCAGGCCCAGGCGCGAGAGGTCGTGCGCGATCTGGCGCTGCAGGTTGGTCAGGTCCACGGTGTCGTGGTCGACCACGGTCAGCCGGCCGACGCCGGCGCTGGCCAGGAACAGCGCCGCCGGCGAGCCCAGGCCGCCGGCGCCGATGACCAGGGCGTGCGAGCCCAGCAGCCGGCGCTGGCCCTCGATGCCGATCTCGTCGAGCAGCAGGTGGCGCGCGTAGCGCTGCAGCTGGGTGTCGTCCATCGCGGCGGCGGGGCAGGGCAGGGAGTACGGTCGCGGGCGCCGGGGGCCCAAAGCACAAGCCCGCCGGGCGGCGGGCTTGGCGGGCCGGGCAGCGCGATGCTACTTGCCGGCGGTCGAGGCGTCGGCGCGCTGCTCGGCGCCGGCGGACTTGCTGGCCAGCACCGGCTTGCCCTTGAGCTGGTTCAGCGCCTGCTGCAGCGGGAAGTCCTCGGCGCTGCCGAACTCGGGCAGCGGCTTGGGCGGCTCCTTGCTCTTGGCCATCTGCTCCTCGAGGCGGGCACGCGCTTCCTCGCGCGCCTTCTCGCGCGCCTTGTCGGCCTCGGCGTCTTTGCCTTCGTCGGCGCCCTGCAGGTGCTTCTGCAGGTCGGCCTCGCGCATGCGCAGCGCGGCGAAGACGTTGCCCTCGGCGGTCTCGTCCAGCCAGACGTCGGGGGTGATGCCCTTGGCCTGGATGCTGCGCCCGCCCGGCGTGTAGTAGCGCGCGGTCGTGATCTTCAGCGCGGACTCGTTGGGCAGCGGCCGCACCGTCTGCACCGAGCCCTTGCCGAAGGTCTGCGCACCCATGATGGTGGCGCGCTTGTGGTCCTGCAGCGCGCCGGCGACGATCTCGCTGGCCGAGGCCGAGCCCTCGTTGACCAGCACGACCAGCGGCACGTTCTTCAGCGCCGCCGGCAGCCGGCGCAGCGGGTCGCCGCCGCGGCGGGCGTAGAACTCGGGGCTGGCGCGGAAGGTGGCGCGCGACTCGGCGAGCTGGCCGTTGGTGGTGACGACGACCACGTCCGACGGCAGGAAGGCTGCCGACACCGCCACCGCGCCGTCGAGCAGGCCGCCGGGGTCGTTGCGCAGGTCCAACACCAGGCCCTTCAGGTTGGGGTCCTGCTGGTACAGCTCGCCGACCTTGCGCACGAAGTCCTCGACCGTGCGGTCCTGGAACTGGCTGATGCGCAGCCAGCCGTAACCCGGCTCGACCATCTTGGCCCGCACGCTCTGCATGCGGATCTCCTCGCGGACGATGGTCACCGGGAAGGTGCGGCTCTCGGCCTTGCGGAAGACGGTCAGCACGACCTTGGTGTTGGGGTCGCCGCGCATGCGCTTGACGGCCTGGTCGACGGTCATGCCGCGCACCGGGGTGTCGTCGATGCGGGTGATCAGGTC
The DNA here is from genome assembly GCA_019635315.1 of Rubrivivax sp. Classification (GTDB taxonomy): domain Bacteria; phylum Pseudomonadota; class Gammaproteobacteria; order Burkholderiales; family Burkholderiaceae_C; genus Rubrivivax. The sequence goes on along the minus strand of JAHBZT010000005.1, from coordinate 151,446 downwards.
GCCGGGCTTGAGGCCGGCGCGGAAGGCGGGCGAGCCCTCGATCGGCGAGACGACGCGCACGACGCCGTCCTCCATGCCCATCTCGATGCCGATGCCGACGAAGCGGCCGCCGGTGTTCTCGCGGAATTCGCGGAAGGTCTTCTTGTCCAGGTACTGCGAGTGCGGGTCCAGGCCGGCGACCATGCCGGAGATCGCGTCGTTGATCAGCTTCTTCTCGTCGACCGGGTCGACGTACTCGGCCTTCACGCGGTCGAAGACCGCGGCGAGCTGCTGCACTTCCTCCAGCGGCAGCGGGGCGAGCGCGTTGCGCGCCACGGCCTGCAACTGCATCGTCGCCAGCGCCCCGGCCACCGCGCCGACGGCCAGCAGCCCCGCAACCTTGAGTTTGGCACCCATTTCCGACGCGCCCTTTCCTGACAGCCCTTGCATCCGGACACCACGGTCCGAAGCCGACCCCAGTATAGGACCGACCGCCTTTTCGAGCACACCCGTGCGGGAAAGTTGCACCCCGCGTCCGTGTGGGAAGTCCGTGGCCGCGGGCCGCTGGCAGCCCCCGGGGCCGCCGCTCAGGCCGGCTGCCCCTGGCGCGGGAAGGTCACCACGTGGTCGACCTCGGCCCGGATGCCGATCCACTCGCCGACCTGGTGGTCGTGGTGCGAGGGCACGTGGGCGACCACGCGCTCGCCGCCGGCCAGGCGCAGCGTGTACAGGAATTCCGAGCCGCGGAAGGCCTTGCGCTCGATCAGCGCCTTCACCGGGCTGGCGTCGTCGTGCACGATGTCGTCGGCGCGCAGCAGGACGTCGCACTCGCCGCCCGGGAAGGCCTCGGGCAGCGGGCAGTTGGCCACGTCGTGCAGCTCGCCCAGCGGCGTCTCGACGCAGTGCCCGTGCGCGCAGGTCACGATGCGCGCCGGCGCGAAGACGCCATGGCCGATGAAGCCGGCGACGAAGCGTGACGCCGGCCGGTGGTACAGCGAGTAGGCGTCGTCCCACTGCTCCAGGTGACCGTGGTTCATGACGCCGATCACGTCGCCGACCGCGAAGGCCTCGAGCTGGTCGTGGGTGACCAGCAGCGCGGTCGTGCCGCTGTCCTTCAGGATCACGCGCACCTCCTGCGCCAGCCGCTCGCGCAGGTCCACGTCCAGGCTGGAGAAGGGCTCGTCCAGCAGCAGCAGGCGCGGCCGCGGCGCCAGCGCGCGCGCCAGCGCCACGCGCTGCTGCTGGCCGCCGGAGAGCTCGTGCGGCGCGCGCCTGGCGGCATGGGCCAGCCCGACCAGGTCCAGCATCTGCTGCACGCGCGCCGCGCGCTCGCCGCGCGGCAGCGCCGCGACGCCGAAGGCCACGTTGTCGGCCACGCTCAGGTGCGGGAAGAGCGCGAAGTCCTGGAAGACCATGCCGATGCGCCGGCGCTCCGGCGCCAGGTGCAGGCCGGTCGCGGCGTCGGACAGCGCCTCGCCGCCGATGCCGATGCGCCCGGCGGCACAGCGCTCCAGCCCGGCGACGGCGCGCAGCAGCGAGGTCTTGCCGCAGCCCGAGGGCCCGATCAGCACCCCGATCTGGCCCGCCGACAGGCCGATCGAGACCGCGTCCACCGCGGCCCGCGCGGCGCCGGGGTAGTGCACGCTGACGCCGTCGACGCTGAGGAACATGGCTCCATGATAATCCGCGGGCTCCGAATGAGGATGGTTCGCATTTCAATTCCGGACCCCAGGCCGGACCGCGGCAGGGTCCCCCGATGCGCGCGCTGCTGACACTGCTGTGTCTGGCGCTGGCGCTGCCCGTGGCCGCGCTGCTCGGCGCCTGGGCACTGCTCGACGAAGCCGGGCTCGCGGTGCTGCGCCACCAGTTGCAGACCGTGCTGCCGGAGTACGCGCTGCAGTCGGCGCTGCTGGCCGGGGGCGTCGGCGTCGGCGTCGTCGCGCTCGGTGCCGCCACCGCGGCGGCGGTGACGCTGCTCGAGTTTCCCGGCCGCCGCGCCTTCGAATGGGCGCTGCTGCTGCCGCTGGCGATGCCGGCCTACGTGCTGGCCTACGCCTGGACCGACGCGCTGCAGTATGCGAGCCCGCTGCACGCCGCGCTGCGCGACCTGCTGGGCACGCGGGCGGCGCTGTGGCCCGACGTGCGCAGCCTGCCGTTCGCGGTCGCGCTGTTCGTGCTGTGCCTGTACCCCTACGTCTACCTGCTGGCGCGCGCGGCGCTGGGTGAACGTGCGGTGCGCATGATGGAGGCGGCACGGCTGCTCGGCGCGCCGATGCGCCGCCGCGTCACCGAGATCGCGCTGCCGCTGGCGCGTCCGGCGATCGCCGCCGGCGCCGCGCTGGCGCTGATGGAGACGCTGGCCGACTATGGCGTCGGCGCCTATTTCGGCCTGGCGACCTTCAGCACCGGTGTCGTGAAGGCCTGGCTGGTGCTGGGCGACCCGCGGGCGGCGGCGCAGCTCGCCTCGGTGCTGCTGCTGCTGGTGGCCGGGCTGCTGGCCGCCGAGCGCGCGGCGCAGCGCCGGCTGCGCTTCGCCGCGACGCGCGGCGCCGGCGCCCACTCGGCCGAGGCGCGGCCGCTGGCGCTGCGCGGCGGTGCCGCCGCGGCAGCGGTCGCGCTGTGCGCGCTGCCGGTGCTGCTGGGTTTCGTGCTGCCGGTGGGCTGGCTGGTCTGGATGCTGTGGCAGGAGGCGGTGCACTCCGAATTCGGGCTGCCGCTGGCGCGCTTCGGTCAGTGGGCCTGGTCCAGCTTCCGGCTCGCCGGCGGCGCCGCACTGGCGGCCACCGCGCTGGCGCTGGCACTGGCCTTCGTGCTGCGCCAGGGCGGCCCCGGCCGCCTGCTGCGCGCGTCGGCGCGCGTGCTGTCGCTGGGCTATGCCGTGCCCGGCGCGGTGATCGCCGTCGGCATCCTGCTGCCGGTGGGCTGGCTGCAGCAGCGCTGGCCGGACGCCGGCCTGGCCGCGCTCGTCACCGGCACCGTCTTCGGGCTCGTCTATGCGTACCTGGTGCGCTTCTCCGCGGTCGCGCTGCAGTCGGTGGAGTCGGGCTACGCGCGCGTGCCGGTGTCGATCGACGAGACCGCGCGGCTGCTCGGCAGCGGCGCGGCGCGCCTGTTCGGGCGCCTGCACCTGCCGCTGCTCAAGCGCTCGGCCCTGGCCGCGGCGCTGCTGGTCTTCGTCGACGTGATGAAGGAGTTGCCGGCGACGCTGGTGCTGCGTCCCTTCGGCAGCGACACGCTGGCCGTCGTGGCCTACAACTTCGCGCGCGACGAGCGCCTGGCCGAGGCGGCACTGCCGTCGCTGGCGATCGTGCTCGTCGGGTTGATGCCCGTCGTGCTGCTCAGTCGGGCGATGCGGGCGCCGGCGGGGTAAGTGGTGTTGCCCTGGCGGGCTCGCTTGTTGGCCTGCTGACTTGTGGTGCCCTGCGGGCGGCGTTGCTGCGTGCGGGCAGTTCCGCCCCCTGGGCGGGTTACTTTCATTTGCTGGCCCAAATGAAAGTAACCAAAGCAAAGGGCCTTGGAATGCAACACCATTCAACCCGTTCTTCGCGCTTGGGCCCCTCTCTCCACCGCCAACGTCGCCGGCCATCGAACTGAGGCGCGCCTGAACCTCGCACTGCCCTGGCGCGCGGTCCGCCATGCGATCAGCGCGCGCCGAAGGAAGCGTGCCACGTGCGGCCGTGCCCAAGCCGCAAAGCGGACCGCGAGCCAGGGCAGTGCGGACTTCAGGCGAAGAAGGCGCGCGATGACCGGTGGCGTATCCGGTGGCGCGAGGTGCCCAAGCGCGAAGAACGGGTTGAATGGTTTTGCATTCCAGGCCCTCTTCTTTGGTGACTTTCTTCTGGGCCAGCAGAAGAAAGTCACCCGCCCGGAGGGCGGAACTGCCGGCAGGCCAAGCTGCCGCCCACAGGGCAAGACAAGCCGGCAGGCAACCCAGCCGCCCGCAGGGCAACACCGAAGGCAGGCAGCACCGAAACCGCCCGCAGGGCAGAACAAGTCCGCAGCCAACGTCCCCAGCGCCCGGTGCGCAGCAGCACCCCAAGGTCGCGACACGGCGACTTCAGTCCCGGCCCGGCCGGCCGAAATCTCCGTCAGGCGCCCGCCCGCGAACCCCGGGGCCGAAGCCCCGAAAGCCAGACCCGCATGCTGCAAGCCCTCAAGCACATCCTTCCCGACGTCGGCGACGACGCCGAGCAGGCACGCTGGGCGCGCGTGCGGCGGCCCGAGCGGGAGTGCGATCACGCGCTGACCGGCACCACGCGCCACTGGCTGCGCCGGCTGCCGCCCCGGCGCCGCCCGACGCGGCTGTGCACGCTGTTCCCGCGCGTGGCCAACCGCGTCGCCTGGTGCTGGCACGACCCGACGCTGAGCGCGCAGGTGCTCGAGGACCTGCTGGTCGACCGCCGCGGCGGCCGGCGCGGGTTTCCGCCCGCGGTCGTGCGCGAACTGCAGCGGCTGCGCGAGTTCAACGACCAGCAGCGCGTCGAGACACGCGCCGAGACGCTCTGGGAGACGGTGGCGCGCCTGACCGCCGGCTGAGGCCGCGGCGCGCGGCCCCTGTCGGGCCCACTGTCGCGCTCCGTGCGGCCGTGCTACCGTGCCGCGCATGAGCACCCACACCGACGCACCGGGCGCCGCGCCGCGCCCGCTGACCGACTCGCCGGCGCTCGCCGCGCGTGCCGCGGACCTGCTGCGCACGCCCGGTGCGATGCTGCAGCTGGCGCCGGAGGAAGCCGCCGCCGTCGCCGCGCGCATGGCGCTGGTGCACTACGCCGCCGGCGCGACGCTGCTGCGCGAGGGCGACGCCTCGTCGGGTCACCTGCTGCTGCTGCTCGAGGGTTCGGTGCAGGTCGACACCGCCGGCCCGTCCGGCCAGGCGCAGGCCGACGCGGTCGCGGTCTCGGTGCTCGGGGCGGGCAGCATCATCGGCGAGATGGCGCTGCTGGACGGCGCCCCGCGCTCGGCCAGCTGCACGGCACGCTCGCCGGTGACGGCCGCGGCGCTGTCGCGCCGCGCGCTGCAGCAGCTGCTCGACGAGCAGCCTCGCCTGGCGGCCAAGCTGATGATCGGGCTGGCCAAGCGCATCGCGGACCGCCTGCGCGCGCTGGGCGAGCAGCTGCAGCTGTATGCGCAGATCGGCGCCCGGCAGCAGCAGGAACTGGAGCGCCTGCGCGCCGCACCGCCGCGCTGAGGACCGGGTCTCGGCGGGTGGCGCCGGCGCCTGGCGCCCCCGGCAGGAATCGAACCTGCATCTGAGACTTAGGAGGTCCCCGTTCTATCCATTGAACTACGGCGGCACGACGACGGATTTTCGCATGGCCGCGTCGGCCGGCGTCTCCTGGAAGCGCCAGGTCCAGATCACGTCCAGCGAGTTGTCCAGCCCGCTCTGCGCGCGCAGCGTGAAGCGCTGCGCGATGCGGTAGATCAGCTGCCAGGTGCCCGTCGTCGCGTTGACGCCGCGTTCGTAGCCCAGGTACCAGCGCCGCGAGAGCTGCTTGCCCAGCGTGATCACGGTCTCGCGCACGTCGCCGTCGCCGCTCTGGCGCAGCCCGATCTCGTCGATGCCCAGGTTGCGCAGCAGCGCGTCGGTCGGCGCCTCGCTCTCGCCGGACAGGATGGCCACCGCGGCGCGCTGGATCAGCGCCGTGTCGTCGCGGCCCAGGCCGTCGGGCTCGCGGCCCAGCAGCAGCCAGGACAGCTTGGCCGAGTCGGGCAGCTCGGGTTCGGAATACAGCCGCACGCGCGGCGTCAGCAGGTTGCCGGTGATCGCCACGCCCACGCGCACGTCCAGGTTCGGCCGCAGCGCCAGCACGTCCAGCCGCGGGTTGTCGGCCGGGCCGCTGAAGGCCAGGATGCCGCGCTCGATCTCCAGCCGCTGGCCGTAGGCGGCATAGGTGCCGGCCTCGGTGTTGATGGTGCCGTTGACGGCCAGCCGCCCGCCCGGGTTGCTGATGCGCACGGCGCCGCGCAGCAGCGCCTCCAGCCCGCGACCGCGCACGCGCAGCTGCTCGCCGAGGTCGACCGCGACCGCCATCGTGAAGTTGCGCCGCGCCGTCTGCGCCGCCGCGGTGCGGTCGCCTCGCTCGGGGTCGCCGGGGCGGCGCACGTTGACGTCGTCGTCCAGCGAGGGCGCGTCGGCGCGGCTGAAGTCGAACAGGCCCTCGTCGACGCGGAACTCGCCGTCCAGCCGGCCGGCGTCGGGCTGCAGCGCGAGCTCGGCGCTGCCGCTGGCGATGACCAGCCGGTCGACGCGGCCGAGCACGCGGAAGCGCTCGGCCACCGCGTGCAGCCGCGCCTGCGGCTCGCGGCCCAGCCGCGCGTCGCCGGTCAGCGCCAGCGTGCCGTCGCCGCCGCGCAGCGTGAAGCGCTCGATGCGTGCCGTCTCGCCCTCCAGCCGCACCAGCACCTGGCCGTCGCTGACGTTGACGCCCTGCAGCAGGTTGCGCACCGCGAGCCCGCTGCCGCCGAGCTCGCCGGTGAAGCGCGGGTCGCCGAAGCGGCCGGACACCTCGGCCGTGGTGCGCAGCTCGCCGGCCAGCCGCCAGCCCGGCGGCACCCAGGTGCTCCAGATGCCGATGTCGGCCACGCGCGCCTGCACGCGGCCCTCGACCGGCGCCTCGGGCTCCGGCCAGCGGCTCTCGGGCGTCGTGCGCACGAGCAGGCGGCCGTCCAGCTCGCCGATGCTGCGGCCGCGGAACGAGGGCTCGAAGGTCCACAGCCCGTCGCGTGCGGTCAGCGCCAGGCGCAGCGCCGTCAGCCCCATCAGCTGCGTGCCGTCGCCGCCGGCCAGGTGCAGGTCGCCGTCGGCACGCTCGAAGACGAGGTCGGCCTCCATGCGCTCGGCGGCGCGCACGTCCACGCGCGCGGCCAGCCGCAGGTCGCCCTGCCAGCCCATCGTCGGCTGCAGCCGCGCCAGCAGCGGCGCCAGCGCGAAGGGCTCGATGTCGGCGCGCAGCGCAAGCTGCGCACGCGGACCGCGCAGGTCCACGCGCACGTCGTCCCAGCGCATCGCGACCGCGTCGGTGACGCGCACGCGGCCGGCCGCGGCATGCAGCGCGACCAGGCTGCCGGCGGCGTCGAAGTCCAGCTCGGCCTGCAGGTCGCGCGCCTCCACCCATGACGACGCCGGCGGCGCGTCGATCGGGCTGCCGTCCCAGGAGCCCAGGCGCAGCAGCTCGATGGTGGCGCGCCACTGGCCGCCGCCGACGCCCGTCGCCGGCAGCCAGGCGCCGCGCGCCTGCAGCTGCGCGCGCGTGCCGCTCTGTGCCTGGATGCCCAGCATGCGTTCGGCGGCCCGCGGCGGCGCCAGCGGCAGCGCGCTGCTGACGTCGATGCGGTGGCTGGCCAGCGTGCCGCTGAGCGTGGCGCGCAGGTGGTCGGCGCGCTGCTCGCCGAGCGCCAGCCCGGCCAGGTCGAGCTGCATGGTCAGCGGCGACGCGGCGGCGGCGCCGCGCGCGGCGTCCAGCCCGCCCAGGTCGACCTGCCAGGCGATGTCGCCGCGTGCCACCGCCAGGCGCCCGGCGGCCAGCTGCTGCACGCGCGCGCTGCCCTCGCTGCGCAGGGCCGGCCAGCGGCCGTCGACCGCCAGCACGGCGAGCGCGCTGCCGCCGCGCGGCAGCCAGTCGGCCAGCGCCGGGTGCAGCCGCGCCACCGGCGCCAGCGCCGCCAGCTGCTCGGCGCGCAGCTCGGCACGCAGGCGGTCGGCGCCACCGGGGCCGGCGGGGTCGCCGCGGCCGTCGAGCACCAGCTCGTTGCCGCCCAGCGTGACCGTGCCCTGCAGCGAACCCGCGGTCGGCGCGGCGGCGCGCGTATAGCCCAGCCGCAGGTCGGCGGCCAGCGGCACGCCGGCGAGCTGCGAGTTGACCACCCGCAGCGTGCCGTTGCCCGCCACGCGCGGCAGCACGGCCAGCGCCGGCTGCCCGGCGGCGTCGCCGGGCACGCGCGCGTCCAGCGTCCAGGTCGCGCTCAGCCGGTGCGGCCCGCGCCGCCAGGCCGAGCCGGCTTCGCCGGGCCACCAGGGCACGGGGTCGAAGTCGGCGATGCGGCCTTCGGTCTGCAGCTGCCACTCGGCGGCGCCGCCGCTGCCCGCCCGGCCCGCGCCGCCCAGGCGCTGCAGCGTCGCGGCCAGCTCGGCGGTCGCCGCGCCGCTGGCCAGGCGCACGTCGGACAGCACCAGCCGCCGGTCGTCGGCCTGGCCCTGCATCGCCACGCGCACCGGCAGCGGCGCGCCTTCCAGGCGACCGGTCAGCTCGAGCTGCCAGCGCGCCTCGGGCGGCGGCGGGGCGCCGGTGGCTGCCGGGTCGGGCGAGGGCAGGCCGCGCAGCGTGGCCGTCAGCGGGCCGGCCAGCGTCATCGCCGCGGCGCGGCCGTCCAGCCGCTGCGGCAGCAGGTCGGTGATCTCGGTGGCCAGCGTCAGCTCGTGGCCCTGCCACAGCGCGCGGCCGCCGACGCGCCCGGCGGTCGCGCTGGCATCGGCCAGCAGCAGCTCGAAGCGCGTGGCTTCGATGCGGTCGCGCTGGTCGAGCTGGCCGCGCAGCTCCAGCGCCAGGCGGCGCAGCGGCAGCCGGGCCTCGTTCCAGCGCCCGGGCAGGAGGTTTTCCAGCACCACGCTGGCCGTCAGCGGCGCGTCGGCGGCGCTGCTGCGCAGTTCGGCGCGGCCATGGAGCCGCGTCTGCGGCGCCTGCGGCGACAACGCGGCGAGGTCCAGCGCCTGCGTCTGGGCATGCAGCGCGCCCAGTGGCCAGGCCGCGAAGGGGCGCAGCTCGGCGCGCAGGTCGGCCTCGGGCGCCGGACGGCGGCCGCGCGGCACGCCGCGCAGCGTGGCCTGCACGTCCATGCGCGCCAGCTCGCCGCCGGCGTGCAGCGTCGCCGCCCAGGGCGGCGTGTCGCCGGCGGCCAGCGGCACCACGCTGGCCTGCAGCTCCAGCGGCAGCGGCGCGCTGTGGCCCAGCCGGCCCTGTGCGCTGAAGGCCAGGCGCTGCCACTCGGCCGAGGCGCGCCCGAGCGCGAAGCCGCCCTCGGGCCGCGGGTCGATCGCCAGCCCGTCGAGCTGCAGCGCGCGCAGCGGCGGCTGGGCGTCGACCTGCAGTTCGCCGAGCTCGGCGCGCGCCAGCGTCAGCGCCAGCGGCAGCCGCAGGTCGGCCGGCGCGGCGGCCGGCGGCGCGGCGTCGTCGGCGGCCAGCTGCAGCTCGGCGCGACGCGCGGCCAGGCGCTCGGCCGCGAGCCCGACCCAGGCGTGCTCGTCGGGGCGCCAGCGCCAGTGCAGGCCGTCGGCGCGCAGTTCCTCGATCAACAGCGACGAACGCCCGCGGTCCCAGCGCAGCTGCACGCGGTCGGCGGCGAAGGCGCTGCCCAGCAGCGCCCCGCGGAAGCCCTGCACCTCGACGCCGGGCAGGCGCTGCAGCAGCCAGCGGCTGCCGTTCTCACCCAGCATCAGCCAGCCGGCGCCGGCGGCCAGCAGCGCGAGCACGACGAGGCCCATCAGCAGCACGCCGGCCAGAGGCCACAGCAGTTCCCACGCCGCACGCAGCGGCGCGGGGCGGCCGAGCCGCTGCAGCGCGGCAAGGCGGCGCGACGGGCGGGCCGCTGGCGCCGGCGCGGGCGGGGTGGCGGGGGCGTCGTCCATCGTGCGCGCGGCTCAGAACGCGATGCCGACGCTGAAGTGCAGCCGCGTCTTGCGCAGCTCGCGGCCGTAGGCCCAGTCCAGCCGCAGCGGGCCGACCGGGCTGCGCCAGCGCACGCCGATGCCGGCGCCCCACACCGGCTCGAGCGCGCGGAAGCTGTCGGCGGCGTTGCCGGCGTCGACGAAGACCGCGCCCCACAGCGAGGGCATGGACGCCAGGATGGGCCGCGCGACCTCGACGCTGGCGGTGGCCAGCGCGGTGCCGCCGCCGACCACGCCGTTGACCAGCGGGCCCAGGCTGCGGTAGCCGTAGCCGCGCACCGACTCGTCGCCGCCGGCGCGCCACTTCTGCGATTCGGGCACCACCATGTTCGAGCGCAGGAAGACCTGCCCCAGCTCCACGCGCGCCTGCCCGTACCAGGTGCGGCCCAGCGGCAGGTAGCCGGTCAGGCGGCCGTAGGCGCGCGTGAAGTAGCCGCTGGCCGCGTCGGTGCCGTGCGAGCGCCCGACGCCGGCCTGGCCGGCGAAGCTGAAGCCCTCGGTCGGCAGCACGACGCTGTCGAGCTGCCGCCACACGCCATGGTAGTTGTACGAGATCGCGAAGGCGTCGCTGCGCGTGCCGCCGAAGGGCCGCCGCGACGAGCGCTCGGCCTCGACGAAATACAGCCGCTCGATGCGGCCGGTGTCCTGCGTGCGGCCCAGGCGCAGGCGCTGCGAGAGCACGGCGTCGGAGCTGGACTCCAGCCGCTCGATCGCCACGCCGAGCAGGTTGCGGTACAGCCTGTCGTCCGGGTGCGTGGACAGTTCGCCGTCCCAGGCCTGGCGCTTGGCGCCCCACTCGACCTCGTTGACCGCCGTCACCGGCCAGCCGAGGACGCGGCGCCAGACATGCTCGACCGAGGCACGCGGGCCGATGTTGGCGCTGACGCCCACGCCCACCGTGTAGACCTGCAGCGGCGCCTCGCGCAGGCGCACGCTGACGCGGGCGTCGCCGGCCTGCGCGGGGTCGGGGTCCAGCGTGACGCTGACGCCCTCGAAGAGCCCGGTCTTCTGCAGCCGCTCCTGGAAGTCCAGCACCAGCGTCTCGGTGACCGGCGCGCCGCGCGGCGCCGCCAGCAGGTTGAGCACCGTCTGCAGGTCCTGCGCCACCAGCCCCTCGACCTCCAGGCTGCCGAGGCGGAACAGCGGGCCGCTGTCGGCGACCAGGAACAGCCGCACCTCGTTCTTCGCGACATCGACGTCGGCGGCGGTGCCGCTCCAGGTCGCGGTCACGAAACCGGCGGCGCGCAACCGCGCCAGCGTCGCCGCCTTGGCGTCGCTCCAGTCGCCGTTGCGGAAGGGGGCGCCCGGCGGCAGCCCCCAGGCGGCGCGCAGCTGCGCCAGCGTGGCCGCGGCATGACCGTCGCCGGCGGCCGCGGCGCGCTCCAGCGGTCCCTCGACCTCCAGCGTGACGCGCGCGACCCGCGCACGCTCGCCCGGCTGCACGATCAGGCGCACCAGCTCGGGCTCGCCGTCGCCGCGACGCGCCTGGCGCTCCATCGTCACGACGGGCTGGAAGTGGCCCTCGGTCTGCAGCAGCTCGCGCACCTGCAGCGGCGCGGCGTCGATCAGCCGCGACCATTCGCTGTCGTCGACCTCCTCGCGCGCGATGCGGCCCAGGCGCACCAGGTCCAGGTGACGCTCGAGCAGCGTGCGCAGGTTGTCGGGCGCGTCGATCTCGATGCGCACGCCGGCCGCCGCGGCCGGCGCCGGTGCTGGCGCCGCCGCTGCTGCGGCCGGGTCAGCGGCCTGTGCGGCCTCGGCGCCCGGCGCGCCGCCCAGGCTGGCGCAGCCGCCGGCCAGCAGCGCAGCCGCCAGCACGCAGGCCAGCGCCGCTGCCCGCCCGGCCCGGCGCGCCCGCGTCATTTGCTCAGCAGCCGCATCGCCCCTTCCAGCCCGGCCAGCGTCAGCGGAAACATGCGCTGGTTCATCAGCTGCTGGACGATGGCGATGCTCTGCCGGTAGCCCCACACGCCCTGCGGCTCGGGGTTGATCCAGGCGTACTTCGGGAAGGCGTGGGTCAGCCGCTGCAGCCATTCGGCGCCCGGCTCCTCGTTGTTGTATTCGACGCTGCCGCCGGGCTGCAGGATCTCGTAGGGGCTCATCGTCGCGTCGCCGACGAAGATCAGCTTGTAGTCGCGGTTGTACTTGCGGATCACGTCCCAGGTCGCGAACTTCTCGCTGAAGCGGCGCCGGTTGTTCTTCCACATGAAGTCGTAGACGCAGTTGTGGAAGTAGTAGAACTCCAGGTGCTTGAACTCGGTCTTCGCGGCGCTGAACAGCTCCTCGACGCGGTGGATGTGCTCGTCCATCGTGCCGCCGACGTCCATCAGCAGCAGCACCTTCACCTTGTTGTGGCGCTCGGGCACCATCTTGATGTCCAGCAGCCCGGCGTTGGCCGCCGTCGAGTGGATCGTGTCGTCGAGATCCAGTTCCTCCTCGGCGCCCTCGCGCGCGAAGCGGCGCAGCCGGCGCAGCGCGACCTTGATGTTGCGCGTGCCCAGCTCCTTCGTGTCGTCGTAGTCCTTGTACGCGCGCTGGTCCCAGACCTTGACCGCGCTGCGGTTGCGCCCCTTGTCCTGGCCGATGCGCACGCCCTGCGGGTTGTAGCCGTAGGCGCCGAAGGGGCTGGTGCCGGCGGTGCCGATCATGCGGCTGCCGCCCTGGTGGCGTTCCTTCTGCTCCTCGAAGCGCTTCTTCAGCGTGGCCATCAGCTCGTCCCAGCCCATCTTCTCGATGGCCGCCTTGTCCTCGGGCGAGAGCTCCAGCTCCAGCGTCTTGCGCAGCCACTCCAGCGGGATGTCGCGGCTGAAGTCGGCGAGCAGCTCGACGCCCTTGAAGTAGGCCGCGAAGGCGCGGTCGAAGCGGTCGAAGTGGGCCTCGTCCTTGACCAGCGCGGTGCGCGCCAGGTAGTAGAACTTGTCCACGGTCGGGCCGCCGTCGTCGTCGATGACGCCGGCGCGCAGCGCCTCCAGCAGGGTCAGGTACTCCTTCACGGAGACCGGCAGCTTGGCGGCGCGCAGCGTGTAGAAGAAGTCGATCAGCATGGTCGGGGCGGTTCGCGGCCGGCCGGCGGTCGGACGGCGGCGCCGGACATCCATTGTGAACGCTCGCCCGCCTTCCCGGCGCCCGGGCGGGCTCAAGTCCCGGCGCGCCGCGCCGACAACAGGATCAGCGCCGGAGGACGACGCGGCCGCCCGCGCGTGCCCGCCGACTCGACGCGCGCACCGCCGCGATGAACCAAGCCCAGATCGTCCTCACGCTGATCCTGCTGCAACAGGGGCTGGCCGTCTTCGCGTGGTGGGGGGCGGCGCGGCTGCTGCGCGTGTCGCGCGTGTCGGCGCTGCACTGGGCGGCGGCGTCCGCGGTGATCACGCTGACGCTGGTGCTGTATGCGCTGATCGGCCTCGTGCCGGGCGTGCTGGCGCACGGACTGTCCAACGCCGTGGTGCCGCTGGCCTTCGTGCTGCTGCGCCGCGGCGTGCAGCGCTTCGTGCGCCTGCGCTACACCGACCTCGAGCACCAGGCCCTGGTCCTCGTGTCGGCTGTCGTCATCGCCGCCGGCTGGCAGGCCGGCGCGCCGGAGTCGCTGCCCATCCTGGTCGCCACCGCGGTGCCGGCCTGGTGCCTGCTGCGCATGGCCGCCGAGAGCCACGCCCCGCTGCAGGCCGAGTTCGGCACCAGCGCGGCGCGTGTCTTCGGCAGCGCGATCGGCCTGCTGGGCCTGCTGTTCGCGCTGCGCTTCGTCGCCGGCCTGGCCTGGCCGGAGCTGGCGGCGCGGCCGGTGGGCGTGGACACGCCGCTGAATACGCTGCTGGTGATGTCCTTCATGGTCATCGGCCTGATGCTGCAGATGGTGCTGGGCCTGCTGGTCGTGATGCGGCTGGCGCAGCGTCTGAGCCACCTCTCGCGCCACGACTCGCTGACCGGGCTGCCGAACCGGCGCGTGATGCAGGACGCGATCACCACCGCGCGGCTGCGCCACCTGCGCCGCGGCACGCCCTACGCGCTGTTGGCGGTGGACGTGGACCACTTCAAGCGCGTCAACGACGAGCACGGCCACGCCGTCGGCGACGAGGCGCTGGTGCACGTGGCGCGCGCGCTGCGCGAGTCGCTGCGCAGCGACGACTGCGTGGCGCGCATGGGCGGCGAGGAGTTCTGCGCGCTGCTGGGCGACTGCGACCGCGACGAGGCGCTGGCCCATGCCGAGCGGCTGCGCGGTGCCGTGGCGGCGACGCCGCTGCGCCTGGCCGACGGCCGCCCATTGCGGCTGACGGTCAGCGTCGGCGTCGCGCTGGCGGCCGACGCGGTCGAGCCGCGCGCCCTGCTGGAGCAGGCCGACGGCGCGCTCTACGCGGCCAAGGACGCCGGCCGCAACCGCGTCGTGCTGCACGCGGCCTGAACGCGCCGCGCGGCCGGGCCGTCGCGGCGCTCCCGCGCCCCGCTCAGCCCGGGGCCGCGGGCCGGGCCGGCGGCTTCCCGCGGGCCGGCTTCGCCGCCGCCTTGCCGCGCGCGGGCTTCGCGGTCGCGTCGTGGCGGCGCAGCCAGTCGAAGAACTCCCGGTACCAGAGCCGGCTGTTGCGCGGCTTCAGGATCCAGTGGTTCTCGTCCGGGAACCACAGCAGCCGCGCGTCGACCTCCAGCGCCTTGAGCGTGTTGTAGTAGGCCAGGCCCTGGGCGTCGGGCACGCGGTAGTCCAGCGCGCCGTGGATCACCAGCGTGGGCGTGCGCATCGCACCGGCGAAGGCATGCGGGCTCTGCGCGCGGATGCGCTCGGGGTCGGCCCAGTACCAGGCGCCCAGCTCCTTGGCATGCCAGTGCCAGGCGTCGTCGGCGAACATCGCCTGCCAGTCGAAGCACCCGGCGTGGCAGACGTAGGCGCGGTAGCGCTCGGCCGGCAGGTGGCCGTTCATCCAGGCCACCATGAAGCCGCCGTAGCTGCCGCCGGCGGCGAACAGCCGCGCCGGGTCGGCCCAGGGTTCCTTCAGCAGCGCGTCGGTGGCGGCCTCGACGTCCTGCAGCTCGAGCGCGCCCCAGCGGTGCGTGATGCTGTCCAGGAAGGCGTAGCCGAAGCCGCTGGAGCCGTGGTAGTTGACGCCGGCGACGACATAGCCCTGGGCCGCGAACACCTGCGTGTTCCAGCGGTAGTGCCAGTTGTCGCCGGGGCCGGTGTGCGGGCCGCCGTGGATGTTGTGCAGCAGCGGGTGCTTCTTCCGCGCGTCGAAGCCCGGCGGGAAGGTCAGCCAGACCTGCACGCGGTCGCCCTGCGCCCCCATGACCCAGCGTTCCTCGACGCGGCCCAGGGCCAGCCCGGCGAGCAGTTCGTCGTTGAAGCGCTCGATGCGCCGCGGCGGCTCGCCGGGCGGGTGCACGTGCAGGCGCGCCGGGTGGCCGGCGCTGTCGGCCAGCGTGACCAGCGTGCCGGCCGCCTTGTCGAAGCCGGCGACCCAGCCGCCGGTCACCACGATCTCGGCGCGCCGCTCCGGCAGGTCGAAGCGCCACAGGTGCGTGCGCCCCTGCTGCTCGGCGGTGAACAGCAGCGCCTGGCCGTCGTCCTCCCAGTGCAGCGGCGCATGCACCTCGTGGTCCCACTCGGCGCTGACGACCTCCCAGCCCCCGGTCTCGCGGTCCCAGACCGCGAGCTGGTCGGGCATCGTGTGCTTGACGCCCTGGTGGCTGGCGGTGAAGGCCAGCCGGTCGCCGTCGGGGCTGTAGCGCGGCGCGCCGAAATCCCAGGCTTCGTCGCGCAGCAGCACCCGAACGCGGCCGGTCTTCAGGTCCATCTCGGCCATCGCCCGCCGGTGGTCCGCCCGCTTGACCGGGTGCGGGTCGAAGACAAAGGCCAGCCGGCGGCCGTCGGGCGCGATGTCGAAGTGCTCGATGCCGGGGTCGGCGCGCGGCAGTTCGTAGGCGGTGCCCTCGAACAGGTCGCGCACGCGGCCTTCGCCCGCGTCGCGCGCCAGCGTCAGCAGCTGCAGCCGCGGCACGCGGCCCATCGGCAGGTTGCGGTCCCAGTGCCGGTACTGGGCCTCGCTGGTGGCGTAGCCGGTCTCCTTGCGCTTGCGCCACTCGGCCATGCGCCTGCCTTGCGCCCGGGCGCCCTTCGCGTCGGGCCAGACCCAGGACACGAAGACCAGCGCACGCCCGTCCGGACACCAGCGGAAGGCCTCGACGCCGGTGGCCACCGTGGCCGCGCGCCGGGCCTCGCCGCCGTCGGGCGCGATCAGGTACAGCTGCGCTTCCTCGTCCTTGCTGCCCTGCTGCTCGCGCTTGGCGGTGAAGGCGATCAGGTCGCCGTGCGGGCTCCAGCGCGGCGCGCCGTCCTTCTCGCCGCAGTGCGTCAGCGCACGCGGTGCGCCGCCCAGCGTGGACAGCAGCCACAGCGACGTGGCGCCCTTGTTGTCGTCCATCGAGTAGCGCGTCAGCGCCGCGACCGCCTGCGCGCCGTCCGGCGACAGGCTGGGCGCGCCCAGGCGCTCGATCTTCCACAGGTCCTCGACGGTGATGGGGCGCGGCTTGCTCTTGGCCAACGGGCTACTCCGGGTGGGGACAGGGAGCGTGTATTCAGCGCGGCCGCGCGAGCTGCCAGTCCAGGTGCTGGCGCACGGTGGGCCATTCGGCGGCGGTGATGCTGTAGACGGCGGTGTCGCGCAGCGTGCCGCCGGGGCCGACCATGTGCGCGCGCAGGATGCCGTCGAGCTGCGCGCCCAGGCGTTCGATGGCGCGCCGGCTCTGCACGTTGAGCCGGTGGGTGCGGAACTCGACCGCGATGCACGCGAGCTGCTCGAAGGCATGCGCCAGCAGCAGCCGCTTGCACTGGGTGTTCAGCGGCGTGCGCTGCACGCGCGCCGCATACCAGGTGCTGCCGATCTCGACGCGGCGGTTGACGGCGTCGACATGCATGTAGGTCGTCATGCCGGCGATGCGGCCCTCGGCGTCGAAGACCGTGAACGGCAGCATGCTGCCGGCGGCCTGCAGCGCGAGACGGCGCTCGATCTCGGCGGCCATGCCCTCGGGCGAGGGCACGCTGGTGTACCAGAGCCGCCACAGCTCGCCGTCGCGCGTGGCCTCGCGCAGGCCGTCGGCGTGGTCGGGCGACAGCGGCTCGAGCCGGGCATGTGGCCCGGCCAGCGTGACCGGAGCCGGCCAGCTCACGACAGCCCTCGCGCCATGCTAGCGGTTGTGCCGCTGCATGAAGACGAGCTTCTCGAACAGCGTCACGTCCTGCTCGTTCTTCAGCAGCGCCCCGACCAGCGGCGGCACCGCGACCTTGTCGTCCTGGCTGTGCAGCGCCTCGGCCGGGATGTCCTCGGCCACCAGCAGCTTCAGCCAGTCCAGCAGTTCGCTGGTGCTGGGCTTCTTCTTCAGCCCGGGCAGGCCGCGCACGTCGTAGAAGGTCTTCAGCGCCGCCGACAGCAGCTCCTGCTTGAGCCCCGGGAAGTGCACGTCGACGATGGCCTTCATCGTGTCGGCGTCGGGAAACCTGATGTAGTGGAAGAAGCAGCGGCGCAGGAAGGCGTCGGGCAGTTCCTTCTCGTTGTTGCTGGTGATGAAGACGATGGGCCGGTGTCGCGCCTTGACCAGTTCGCGCGTCTCGTAGACGTAGAACTCCATGCGGTCCAGCTCGCGCAGCAGGTCGTTGGGGAATTCGATGTCGGCCTTGTCGATCTCGTCGATCAGCAGCGCCACCGGCTGCTCGGACGCGAAGGCCTGCCACAGCACGCCGCGCACGATGTAGTTGCGGATGTCCTTCACGCGCGCCGCGTCGTCGGCGAGCTGGCTGTCGCGCAGCCGGCTCACGGCGTCGTATTCGTACAGGCCCTGCTGCGCCTTGGTCGTGCTCTTGATGTGCCACTGCAGCAGCGGCAGGCCGAGCGCGCGCGCCACTTCCTCGGCCAGCATGGTCTTGCCGGTGCCCGGCTCGCCCTTGACGAGCAGCGGCCGCTGCAGCGTCACCGCGGCATTGACGGCCAGCATCAGGTCCTGCGTGGCGACATACTGGTCGGAACCGTGGAATTTCATCGTTCGGGGGTGCGCGCCGGAGCAGGCCGGGGGGCGCCGGAAGGGGTCGGGCCAGTATAGGGCCACGCCTATAATGCGCGCTGCCCCGAACCGCAGCCCCCGACGATGAGCAAAGCGATCTCCCTCCTGCTGGCGCTGGCCGGCGCCCTGGTCACCCTGCCGGCCGCGGCCGGGGACGTCGCCGCCGGCCAGAAGAAGGCCGCGATGTGCATCGGCTGCCACGGCATCGCCGGCTACCAGGCCAGCTTCCCCGAGATCCACAAGGTGCCGATGATCTCGGGCCAGAATGCCAAGTACATCGTCGCCGCGCTGACGGCGTACAAGAAGGGCGAGCGCAAGCACCCGACGATGCGCGGCCTGGCCGCCTCGCTGTCCGACGAGGACATGGCCGACCTCGGCGCCTTCTACGAGCAGCATGGCGCCTCCAGCGTCAAGACGGTGGCCGCGACCACGCCGCGCGAGCCCTCCGCCGCGGTGGCCGCGCTGCTGACGCGCGGCGCCTGCGCGTCCTGCCACGGCGCCAACTACAACCAGCCGATCGACGGCACCTACCCGAAGATCGCGGGCCAGCATGCCGACTACCTGAATGTCGCGCTGCGCTCGTATGCCACCGAAGGCAACCCTAACATCGGCCGCGCCAACGCCATCATGGGCGCGCAGGTCAAGCAGTTCACGCGCGCCGAGCTGAAGGCGATGGCCGACTACCTGGCCACGCTGCCCGGCGACCTGCGCGTGGTGCCGCAGCCGCGCTTCCGCTGAAGCCGTCTCGCCGGACGAAGGCCGCCGCGTTCCGGCGGCCTTCTTGTTTCCGGCGCCCTCAGGGTCTGGGCAGCTGCCAGGGCAGCCGCAGCACCCCGGTGGCGAGCGCGGTGCCGAGCAGGATCACCGCGCAGCCGCCGACCATCGCCGGCGTCGGCACCTCGCGCAGGAAGACATAGCCCCACAGCGCCGCGAAGGCCGGGATCAGGAAGGTCACCGACATCGCGCGTGCCGCGCCGACGCGCGCGATGAGGCGGAAATACAGGATGTAGGCGATGGCGGTGCACAGCACGGCCAGCAGCAGCGCGGCGACCCAGGCGCGTGCGCCGGGCGCGGCGGCCGGCCAGAACCACCAGGCCAGCGGCGCCAGCACCAGTGCGGCGGCGGTCTGGCTGCCGGTGGCCACGGCCAGCGGCGGCACCGCGGCCGCGGCCCGCCTCGCATAGTTGGCGGCGAAGCCGTAGAGCAGCGTCGCCGTCACGCAGGCGGCGATGCCGATCGCCGGGCTCAGGCCCGACGCGTCCGGCCGCAGGTCGGCCTTGCCGATGGACAGTGCGACGACGCCGGCGAAGCCCACCGCCAGCCCGAGCGCACGCGTGCCGCTCGGCCGCTCGGCCAGCCACAGCCAGGCGATCAGCGCGCCCCACAGCGGCGCGGTGGCGTTGAAGATGGCCATCAGCCCGATGCCCAGCACCAGCGCGGCGAGCGCGAACAGCGAGAACGGCAGCGCCGAATTGAGCACGCCGACGACGGCCAGCGGACGCCAGTGCCGCAGCAGCTGGCCGCCCTGGCCGCGCCACCACAGCAGCGGCAGCAGCAGCGCGCTCGCGCCGGCCACGCGCACGAAGGCCAGCGGCAGCGGACCGAATTCCGCCGCGCCCAGGCGCATGAACAGGAACGACGCGCCCCACAGCGCGGCGAGCAGGACGAGGTCCGCGACGTCGCGGCCGCTCATGCCGTGGCCGCACCGGCGGCCACCGCGGGCGCGAACGGGGCCGGCGCCTCCAGCGCCAGCAGCGCGCGCTTGCGCGGCAGGCCGCCGGCATAGCCGGTCAGCGCCCCGCTGCTGCCGACGACCCGGTGGCAGGGCACGATGATGGCCACCGGGTTGCGGCCGACCGCGGCGCCCACCGCGCGCGCCGCCGCCGGGCGGCCGAGCTGCGCGGCGAGCGCGCCGTAGCTCGTCGTGCGGCCGGGCGCGATGGCCAGCAGTGCGCGCCAGACCTGCTGCTGGAACGGCGTGCCCTGCGGGTCCAGCGGCACCGTGAAGTGGCGGCGCCGGCCGGCGAAGTAGTCGGCGAATTCGCGCGCGGCCTGCACCAACACCGGGTGCGCCGGGTTCTCGGGCACGTCGAGCGCACCGGGGTGGTGGCGCTGCGCGTCGAAGAGCGCGGCGGCCAGGCCGCGGGCCGTCGCGGCCAGCGTCAGCGGGCCGAGCGGGGTCGCGATGCGGCATTGCGCCACCAGGGGCGCCGAGGGATCCTGCGTGCGGTTCATGTCGTCTCCACGTGCTGCCACAGCCGCATCAGCGCATAGGCGCGCCACGGCTGCCAGGGTTCGGCGAGCTCGGCGACGCGCTTCGGGTCGCGCGTGCCGAGGGCATTCATCAGGCCGATGTCGCTGGCCGGCCAGGCATCGGGCCAGGCCAGCGCGCGCATCACGACCAGCTGCGCGGTCCATTCGCCGACGCCGGGCAGCGCGCGCAGCGACGCCAGCGTGGGCTCGACGGCCGCGCCGCGGTGCAGCGCCAGGCGGCCGGCGGCGACCTCGCGCGCCAGCGCCTGCAGCGCGCCGACACGCTGGCGCACGATGCCCAGCGTGCCGATCGCCTCGGCGCTCGCGGCGGCCAGCGACTCGGGCGACGGAAACAGCCGGTGCAGCGCGGGGAAGGGCGTGGCCAGCGGCTCGCCGAAGCGCTCGACCAGCCGCGCCAGCAGCGTGCGCGCCGCCTTCACCGTGACCTGCTGGCCGAGCACGGTGCGCACCGCGACCTCGAAGCCGTCCAGCGCGCCGGGCAGGCGCAACCCGGGGCGCGGCGGCAGCGGCAGGCGCGCCATCACGGCGTCGATCTCGCCCGGGTCGGCATCCAGGTCCAGCGCCTGGCGCATGCGCCGCAGCACCTCGCCCAGCGCCGGCGCCAGGCTGTCCGCGGCCGCGACATGGACCTCGTGGCGCTCGGGCACGAAGCGCGCCTGCACCCAGCCGGCCAGGCGCCGGCCCTGGTGCATCACGGCCAGCGTGCGGCGCAGCGTGAGCGTGACGGTGTCGACCTCCTCGACCCCGTCGAGCTGGCGCCGCGCCAGGAAGCCGAGCACCCCCTCGAGGTCGTAGGGCGGCCGGTAGGCCAGGCGCAGCGCGGCCGCGTCGCCGCGGCCGGCGCCCTCGCGGCGCAGCTGCGTCGGTGCCAGCCGGTAGCGCTGGCGGAAGGCGGCATTGAAGCGGCGCAGGCTCGCGAAGCCGCTGGCCAGCGCGACGTGGGTCACCGGCTGCGCCGTGTCGGTCAGCAGCTGCTTGGCCAGCAGCAGGCGCTGCGTCGTCAGGTATTCGACCGGCGTCACGCCATGCGCGGCATGGAAGATGCGCCGCAGGTGGCGGTCGGTGACGCCCAGCCGCGCCGCCAGCAGCGGCAGCGGCAGCTCGTCACCGGCATGCACGGCCTGCTCGATGGCGCGCGCCGCATGCTCGGCCAGCGCACGCGAGCTGTCCATCTGCGACAGCCCGGGCGCGATCTCGGGCCGGCACTTCAGGCAGGGCCGGAAGGCGGCCGCCTCGGCCTGCGCGCGGGTGGCGAAGAAGCGGCAGTTCTCGAAGCGCGGCGTGCGCACGCGGCAGACCGGCCGGCAATAGACGCCGGTGGAGGTGACGCCGACGAACAGCCGGCCGTCGAAGCGCGCGTCGCGTGCCTTCAGCGCGAGGTAGGCGGCGTCGGGGTCGGGGAGCATGGCCGCATGGTAGGCCGCGCGGCGGCGGACACTCGCCATTTTCGGACCTGTCCCCGCGGCCTGGCCCGGCCCGGGTCCCCGGCCGGGTGGCCGGTTCAGTGCGGCGCCGGCCGCGCCTGCTCGAGCACCCAGTCGACGAAGGCGGCCACCGCCGGCCGTCGCCGGTCGCCGCGGCGCAGGCTCACGAAGTGCAGCACCTGCTCCAGCGGACGGAAGCTGCCCGCGCCCAGCTCGACCAGTTCGCCGCGCTCGAGCTCGCGGGCCGCCAGCCGCTTGCTCTCCAGCGTCACGCCCAGGCCGTCGACGGCGGCGGCGATGGCCATCGCGGCGCGGTCGAAGGCCGGCCGCGGACGTGCCGGCAGCGGCAGGCCCTGGCGCTCGAACCATTGCGGCCAGCCGACCGGGCTCAGCGTCGAGTCGATCAGCGGCAGGCGCTGCAGCAGGTCGGCCGCGCGCGCCCGCGGCGGCCGCAGCGCCGGCGCCACCATCGGCGCCAGGCGTTCCGGGCCCAGCGCCAGCACCTCGATGCCTGGGCGCTCGGCCGGCGCGGCGCCGTAGGACAGCACGACATCGACCTCGCGCGCCAGCGCCAGGTCCAGCACCTCGGCGCCGGTCGTCAGCCGCACATTGAGCGACGGGTGCGCCGCGACGAAGGCCGGCAGGCGCGGGCCGAGCCACTTGATCGCCAGGCTGGGCGCGCTGTGCGCCGCCAGCACCTGGTCCTGCGCCGGCAGCGCCAGCTCGGCGCAGGCCGCTTCCAGCGCATCGAAGACACGGACCAGGCTCTCGTACAGGCGCTGGCCCTCGGGCGTGGTGCGCACGCGGCGGTGCCGGCGCTCGAACAGCGGCACGCCGAAGTGCGCCTCGAGGTCGCGCATCTGGTGGCTGACGGCCGAGGCGGTCAGGTGCAGCGCTTCGGCGGCGAGCGCGAAGCTCTGCAGGCGGGCTGCCAGCTCGAAGGTCCGCAACCGGGACAATGGAGGCAGCCTTCTCATCGTCGGGGCTCATGCATGAAATGAGTTCATGCTTTCATGAGCATCGATCGTTTGTCAAACCGTGCGCTTCGCCCCAGCATGCAGGCTTGTCTTGCCGCCGCCGCCCCGCCGAGCGACGCGCCCGCCACCGACCCGCCGCAGGAGACCCGCATGTCCGCCGTCCTCGAACAGATCAAGACCAGCGCCCGCAAGGAATACCGCTTCGACCCGCTGACCGAGAAGAAGGTCTCCGTCTACCAGCCCGACCAGCCGGGGCTGATGTTTCCGGGCCGGCCGCGGTTCGACGACCCGGCGCAGGAGCGGCGCTACCTGAAGGAGCGCCTGGTCGGCGCCTGCCGCGCCTTCGCGCGCCAGGGCTTCGACTACGGCTTCGCCGGCCACCTGACGATCCGCGACCCCGAGCGCCCGCACCTGTACTGGACCAACCCGATGGCGGTGCACTTCCGCCAGGTGCGCGTGTCCAACCTGATCCTCGTCGACCACCAGGGCCTCGTCGTCGAGGGCGACCATGCAGTCAACCGCGCCGGCTTCGTGCTGCACGCTGCGGTGCACGAGGCGCACCCGGACATCGTCGCAATGTGCCATGCGCACACCGTCTACGGCACCGCCTTCGCCGCGCTGGGCAAGCCGCTGGCGCCGATCTCGCAGGACGCGGCGGCCTTCTTCGAGGACCATGTCGTGATCGACGACGAAGCCGGGCAGGTCGCGGTGGAGGAAGAGGCCGGTCCCAAGGTGGCCGACTGGTTCAAGGGCGTCAAGGCGGCGATCCACTGCAACCACGGCCTGTTCACGGCCAGCCGCCACAGCATCGAGGCGGCGGCGTTCTGGTTCATCGCGCTGGAACGCTGCTGCCAGCAGCAGCTGCTGGTGGAGGCCACCGGCGCCACGCCGCGGCTGGTGCCGGCCGAGCGCTCGCGCTACAGCCGCGAGCATGTCGGCAGCGAGTACATCGGCTGGCTGCACTTCCAGACGATCTGGAACGACCTGGTGCGCAGCGAGCCGGACCTGTTCGACTGAACGGCCCGGCGCGGCCCGGCGCGGCCGCGGCGCGGCGCAGCGCCGCGGCCGCTACATCGCGCGGAACAGGTGCACGTAGGCGCGGCTGACCGGCAGTTCCTCGGCCAGGCCCTTCAGGCGCAGGAACAGGCGGCTCGCGTCGTCGCGCCGCGTGCCGGCCAGCTGAGCCAGGTTGACGATGGTCGAGCGGTGCACCTGCACGAACTGCTCCGCGTCCAGCTGCGCCGCCAGCTCGGCGATCGGGGTGCGGATCAGGTGCTCGTCGCCGGCTATCGTGCGCACGCAGGTGTACTTGTCGTCGGCGCGGAAGAACAGCACCTCGTCCACCGCGACCTGGTGCGTCAGCGCGCCGGCCGAGGCGCGTATCCAGCGCAGCCGCGGCGCCGCCGGCTGCGGCGCCAGGCGCTGCAGCGCGGCGAGCAGGCGCGGGTCCTCCTGCGCGGCCGCCGGCTGGGCGAGCGCGCGCCGGATGCGCTCCACCGTCCTCGCCAGCCGGTCCGGGTCGACCGGCTTGAGCACGTAGTCGATGGCCTCGGCCTCGAAGGCCTGCACGGCAAACTCGTCGTAGGCGGTGACGAAGACGACCCGCGTCGGACCTTCGATGCCCTGCGCGACCTCGAGCCCGGTCAGCCCCGGCATCTGGATGTCCAGGAAGGCCAGATCGGGCTGCAGCGCCGCGATGCGCTCGGCCGCCTCGATGCCGTGGCGCGCGACATGCACGATCTCCAGTTCCGGCCAGGCGGCGGCCAGCTGCTCGCGCAGCGCGCGCGCCAGGTGCGGTTCGTCGTCGGCGATCAGGGCGCGGGTGTTCATCGGGGGGTCGGCGGGGGAGTGATCGGGTCCAGCGGCAGGCGCAGCCGCGCGAGCGTACCCGGGTGGGCGGGCAGCACCTCCAGCGTCGCCGCGCTGCCATGGCGCTGCAGCAGCCGCTCGCGGATGTTGGCCAGCGCGACGCCGTTGCCACCGCGTGCCGCGCCCGCCGGCGGCCGGCGCGGCGCCGCCGCGGGCCCGGGGCCGTCGTCCTGCACCTCGATGACCAGCGCCTGGCCCTCGATGCGCGCCGCGATGCGCACCTGACCGCCGTCCAGCGCCGGTTCCACGCCGTGCAGCACGGCATTCTCGACCAGCGGCTGCAGCAGCAGCGGCAGCAGCGGCGCGCGCCTTGCGTCGTCGCCGGCGTCGATCGTGTAGCGCAGCCGGTCCTCCATGCGCGCGCCCTGCACGCGCAGGTAGGCCTCGGCCAGCGCCAGCTCGTCGGCCAGCGTGACCTCGTCGCGGCGCAGCTGGCCCAGGCTGGCGCGCAGGTAGTCGGTGAAAGCGCCGAGCGTGCTCTTGGCCTTGGCCGGCTCGTGGTCGATCAGCGCGGCCACGTTGGCCAGGGTGTTGAACAGGAAATGCGGCTCGATCTGCGCCTGCAGCAGCCGCAGCTGGGCCTCGGTGGCGCGCTTCTCGGCCTGCAGCTCGCGGCTGCGCGCCGCGAAGTAGAAGTGCAGCGCCAGCGACAGGCCCAGTGCGATCGTCACCGACACCGCCAGCGTGCGCGGGTTGTCGACGAAGAAGGCCAGGGTTGGCTCGCCGAGGCCGATCATCGCGCCCAGCGGCCAGCCGATGATCACGCCGACCAGCGGCACGCCGCCGAAGAACAGGCTGCGCTTCCAGTCCGGCCAGCGCCGGATCGCCGGCGGGCCGCCGACGAGCTTGCCGATCCCGTCGAACATCGCATGGATCAGCGCCGCGATCGTCATGCACACGACGAAGTTGCGGCCGTACCACTCGGCCCACCCCACGGCGCTGCCGAGCCCGGGGCCGCGGTAGAAGACCAGGAAGCCCGCGATCGTGAACACCGCCGCCAGCCCCATCGCGAACAGCAGCGTCCACACCCACTGCAGCCAGTTCGGCCCGACCCGTTCGAGGTCGGAGGAGATCCAGGATCGCCAGGAGGCGCGCAGCAGGGCGGCGTCGAGCGTAGCCATCGGAGAGGTCGTGCGACGAGGTTGACCGCGCCAGTGTAGGCAGCCGGCCCGCCGCGGCGGCAGCGGCGCGCGCCGGATCGACGGCAGCGCCGACGAACGGCAAGCCCTGGGCGCGGGCGGCGGCGCCGGACCGAGGCCGGCCCGGGGGGCGCTGCCTACAATGCGCCGGCCCCGCGAACCCCGGCGTTGCGGCGCCGCCACCCGAGCCGAACCCGATGCAGACCGACCCGACCGTCTTCAAGGCCTACGACATCCGCGGCGTCGTCGGCCGCAACATCGACGAGGCCTTCGCCGAGCACCTGGGCCGCGCCTTCGGCACCGCGGCGCTCGCCGCCGGCGAGCGTGCGGTGGCGGTCGGCCGCGACGGCCGGGTCTCCGGCCCCGGCCTGTCGACGGCGCTGATCCGCGGCCTGGTGGCCACAGGGCTGGACGTCGTCGACCTCGGCCCGGTGACGACGCCGATGCTGTACTACGTGGCGGCCACGCGCGGGCGCCATGGCTGCTCGAGCGGCATCCAGGTCACCGGCAGCCACAACCCCAAGGACTACAACGGCTTCAAGATGGTGCTCGCCGGGCGTGCGATCCACGGCGAGGACATCCAGGCGCTGCGCCGCCGCATCGAGGCCGAGGACTATGCGCAGGGCCCGGGCCGCGCGGCGCGCATGGACATCACGGCCGAGTATGCGCACCGCATCGTCAGCGACTGCCGGCTGGCGCGGCCGATGCGCATCGTCGTCGACAGCGGCAACGGCATCCCGGGCGCCAGCGCGCCGGGCATCCTGCGCGCGCTGGGCTGCGAGGTCATCGACCTGTACAGCCGCGTCGACGGCAGCTTCCCGAACCACCACCCGGACCCGAGCAAGCCCGAGAACCTGGCCGACCTGGTGAAGGTCGTGCACGCCACCGAGGCCGAGCTGGGCCTGGCCTTCGACGGCGACGGCGACCGCCTGGGCGTGGTCACCCGGGACGGCCACGTGATCTGGCCCGACCGCCAGATCATGCTGTTTGCGCGCGACATCCTCAAGCGCCACCCCGGCGGCACCATCATCTTCGACGTCAAGTGCAGCCAGCGCCTGCCGGTGGCCATCCGCGAGGCCGGCGGCGTGCCGCTGATGTGGAAGACCGGGCACTCGCTGGTCAAGGCCAAGCTGCGCGAGACCGGCGCGCCCTTCGCTGGCGAGATGAGCGGCCACCTGTTCTTCGGCGAACGCTGGTACGGCTTCGACGACGCGATGTACACCGCGGCGCGGCTGCTCGAGATCCTCTCGCGCGAGGCCGACCCCAGCGCCCTGCTCGACGCGCTGCCGACCAGCCACGCGACGCCCGAGCTCAACGTGCCCTGCGCCGAGGGAGAGCACCACGCCGTCGTCGCCGAACTGCTGGCGCGCGCCGCCGACGGCCGGCTGCAGTTTCCCGGCGGCGAGGTCGGCACCATCGACGGCCTGCGCGTGGACTTCGCCGACGGCTTCGGCCTCGTGCGCGCGAGCAACACGACACCGGTGCTGGTGCTGCGCTTCGAGGGCCACACGCCGGCGGCGCTGGAACGTATCCAGGCCGCGTTGATGGCCGCGCTGCACAGCGTGAAGCCGGACGCCCAGGTCGCCGCCGCGGCGCACTGACGTCCACGGGCGCCACCACCGTGTTCGCCCGCGCCGCCTACTCGGCGCTGCTGCGGCTGGCCACACCGCTGTACCTGGCGCGGCTGTGGTGGCGCGGCCGCCGCGAGCCGCCGTACCGCGCGCACTGGAACGAACGCCTGGGCGGCTATGCCGGCACGCCGGTGCCGGGCCGCCTGTGGCTGCATGCGGTCTCGCTGGGCGAGACGCGCGCTGCCGCCGCGCTGGTCGATGCGCTGCGCCGGCAGCGGCCCGGCCTGCAGCTGCTGCTGACCCATGGCACGGCCACCGGCCGCGCCGCCGGGGGCGCGCTGCTGCACGACGGCGACGCGCAGGTCTGGCTGCCCTACGACACGCCGGGTGCGGTGCGGCAGTTCCTGCGCACGCACCGGCCGGCCGCCGGCGTCGTGATGGAGACCGAGATCTGGCCGAACCTGCTGCTCGAGGCGCGCCGTGCCGGGCTGCCGCTGGTTCTGGCCAATGCGCGCCTGTCGCCGCGCAGCCAGGGCCGCGGCGAGCGCTTCGCGGCGCTGCTGCGGCCGGCGCTGGCGGCCTTCGACCGCGTGCTGGCGCAGACCGAGGCCGATGCGCAGCGGCTGGCCGCCTCCGGTGCGCGCTCGGTGCAGGTGATGGGCAACCTGAAGTACGACATGACGCCGCGCCCGGACCTGCTGGCGCGCGGCACGGCCTGGCGCGAGGCGCTGGCGGCGGCCGGCCGCGCCGTCGTGCTGGCCGCCAGCACGCGCGAGGGCGAGGAGGCGCCGCTGCTCGCCGCCTGGCGTGCGCTGCCTGCGCCGCGCCCGCTGCTGCTGCTGGTGCCGCGCCATCCGCAGCGTTTCGACGAGGTGCAGGCGCTGATCGCGACCGCCGGGCTGCGCGGCCTGCGCCGCAGCACCTGGGCCGACGTGCCGCCGGCCGGTGCCGCCACGGCCGATGTCTGGCTCGGCGACTCGATCGGCGAGATGCCGCTGTACTACACCGCCGCGGACGTCGCGCTGCTCG
The DNA here is from genome assembly GCA_019635315.1 of Rubrivivax sp. Classification (GTDB taxonomy): domain Bacteria; phylum Pseudomonadota; class Gammaproteobacteria; order Burkholderiales; family Burkholderiaceae_C; genus Rubrivivax. The sequence continues at coordinate 123,483 of JAHBZT010000005.1, read as the reverse complement.
GCGGCAGCTTCGCGCCGCTGGGCGGGCAGAACCTGATCGAGGCCGCGGCCTGCGGCTGCCCGCTGCTGATGGGGCCGCACACCTTCAACTTCGCCGAGGCGGCGGCGCTGGCGCTGGCCGCCGGCGCGGCCGAGCGTGCCGCCGACCTGCCGGCGGCGGTGCGCCGCGCCGCCGCGCTCGCGACGGCACCCGAGCGGCTGCCGATGGCCACGCGTGCGCAGGCCTTCGCCGCCACCCACCGCGGTGCGGCGGCGCGCATGGCGACGGCCATCCTCGCGCTGCTGCCCGCGGCGCGCTGAGCGACGCCACCGCCGCCGTCGGGCGGCCGGGATGTCTGCCGCCGTCGGGCGGCCGGGACCTCAGCCGCCCTCGGGCGGCCGGCCCAGGGGGGCCAGCACCTCGTCGAGCAGCGCCGGCAGGCGCTCGAAGGTCTCTTCCTTGGCCAGCAGGCGGACCTGGCCGATGGTCTCGGCGCCGGTGCGCAGGTCGTCGGACAGGTAGCCCGAGCTGACGATCACCGGCAGGCCGGGGCGCAGGCGCCGCACCTCGTCGGCGAGCTGCAGGCCGTCGAGCTGCGGCATGTTGAAGTCGGAGACGACGACGTCGAAGGCGGCCGGCGCGGCGGCCAGCGCGCGCAGCGCCGGGCGCGGGCCCGGGAAGGCGCTGACGCGGAAGCCCGCGCGGCGCAGCAGCGCCTCGACGGTGGCGAGCATGACCTCGTCGTCGTCGACGACCAGCACATGCTGGCCGCGGCCGGCCGGTGCCACCGCGACGGCGGTGTCCAGCGGCACCGGCCCGCTGTCGGGTGCCTCCGTCAGCGGCAGCAGCAGGTGGAAGCGCGTGCCCTGGCCGACGCGGCTGTCCACTGCCAGCGCGCCGCGGTGCTCGGCCACGATGCCATGCGCGACGGCCAGGCCGAGCCCGGTGCCCAGGCCCTGCGCCTTGGTCGTGAAGAAGGGCTCGAAGATGCGCTGCAGCGTGGCCTCGTCCATGCCGCAGCCGTCGTCGCTGACCGTGACGCGGGCATGGCGGCCGCCGCGCCAGGGGCCGAAGCCGGGCACCAGGCCGGGCGGCGCGTCGCCGTCCCAGGTGTCCAGCGTGATGCCGATGCGGCCGCTGCTGCCGCGCAGCGCGTGCCAGGCGTTGGTGCACAGGTTCATCAGCACCTGCGCCACCTGCGTCGCATCGGCCAGCACGTGCAGCGGCTCGTCGGCGAGCAGCACGCGCAGCTGCACCGAGGCCGGCAGCGTGCTGCGCAGCAGCGCCGCGCATTCCTCGACCAGCGGCGCCAGCGCCTGGCGGCGCAGCTGCTGCGGCTGGCGCCGGCTGAAGGCCATGATCTGGCGCACCAGGTCGCGTGCGCGGCGGCCGGCGCGGTCGATCTGCGCCAGCCGCGGCAGCACCGGGTGGTCGGGCGCCAGTTCCTCCTGCGCCAGCACGGCGTTGCCGAGGATGGCGCCGAGCACGTTATTGAAGTCGTGCGCGATGCCGCCGGCCAGCGTGCCGACGGCCTCCATCTTCTGCGCGTTGCGCAGCTGCTGCTCGAGCGCGCGCCGCGCCTGCTCGGCCCGCACGCGCTCGCTGATCTCGCGGAAGACCAGCACCGCGCCGAGCAGCCGCCCCTGGCTGTCGATGATGGGCCCGGCGGCGTCGTCGATCGGGCGCTCGGCGCCGTCGCGCGCGACCAGCAGCGTGTCCTCGTCGAGCCCGACGATGCGGCGCTCGTCCAACGCGCGGCGCAGCGGGCCGGCCACCGGCGCGCGGGTCTGCGCATGCACCAGCACGACGACCTCGGCCGCCTCGCGGCCGCGCGCGTCGGCTTCGGGCCAGCCGCACAGCTGCTCGGCGACCGGATTCATGAAGACGACGCGGCCCCGGGCGTCGGTGGCGATCACGGCGTCGCCGATGCTGCGCAGCACCACGTGCAGCCACTCGCTCTGCTCGCGCAGCGCGGACTCGGCGGCGCGCCGGCGCGCGACCTCGCGCGACAGCGCCTCGATGCGTTCGTTCAGCGCGATGAAGCGCCCGCCCGCGGCGGCCTGCGGCAGCAGGCGCAGCAGCAGCGCCGGCGCGCCGGCATCCGCGCCGGCGACGCGCGCGATCTCGCAGCGTTGCGCCGTCGTGTCGCCATCGGCGGCGCGCCAGCGCAGCCGCGCCGGGCTGAACTGGGCGCAGCGGGCGCCCTGGCGCAGCAGCGCGTCGATCGCGCCCGGTTCCGGCTCGGCGCACAGATCGGCGAGCCGGCTGCCGGCCGGCGGCGGCGACGCCAGCCCCAGCCCGTGCAGCGCGGCGCGGTTGAGCGACAGCACGCGGCCCTGCAGGTCCAGCAGCAGCATCGGCTCGGGCAGCACGTCCAGCAGGCCGGCAGCGCTGGGCGTGGCGGACGCCGGCGGCCCGGCGGGGGCGTCGGGGGCCATGGTCGTGCCGCGCCGTCGCGCCGCTCAGGCGCGGAAATACTCGCGCCCTTCGGCCGCCTGGGCCTCGGGCGTGGGCTGCAGGTGCACGACGACGCGGCAGCCGGGTGCACCGTCGGCGATCGTCTGCTCCAGCACCACCTTGGCCTGGCCGAGGTTCTGCGCCGCGATCACGCCGAAGACGTTGGACGTCATCATGCACAGCGAGGGCCGGCCGACGACCTTGTCGCCGAAGGGGCAGCGCCGGTTGCGGAAGACCAGGCGCTCGTCGTCCTGGTGCTCGACGCGGAAGTCGCCCTGGATGCGCCGCTTCAGGTCCACCAGCACCGCCGCGACCTCGGGCCGCGACAGCGACTCGCGGCCGAGCGCGCGGCGGTAGTCGGCGTCGAGCTGGTCGCCGATGCGCTGGCCGACGACGCTCAGGAAGCCGGCGGCCTCGTCCAGGCCGACGACGTCCTGCAGCGTGCCGGACAGCTCGCGCAGCAGGCTGCGCAGGAACAGGTCGCGTTCGAGCGGCAGCGCCGCCTGCGCGGGGTCGGCCACGGTGCCGCTGGCCGGCGGTGTGGGCGGATTGGCTGCGGTCATGGCGGACTCCGCTGCCCCGGACACCCGGGAACCCAAGCGTATCGCAGACCGCGCCGGGCGCCGCGCCGACGACCGCGCGCGCGCCGGCCGCGGCCGTGACACCCGTATCAGGGTGCGAGCAGGCGGTTGACCGCGTCGACGTCGGCCGGCCCGAGCTGGCCCGAGGCCTGGCGCAGGCGCAGGCTGCCCAGCAGCACGTCGTAGCGCGCGCGCGCCAGGTCGCGCTGGGTCTGGAAGAGCTGGGTCTGCGCGTTGAGCACGTCCAGGTTGACGCGCACGCCGACGCGGTAGCCCAGCTGCGTGGCCTCCAGCGCCAGCTTGGACGAGGCCTCGGCGGCCTCGAGCGCGCTCACCTGCGAGGCGCCGGAGAGCAGCCCGAAGTAGGCCACGCGCGTGCCCTGCGCGACGGCGCGGCGCGCCGCCTCGAGGTCGTTGCGCGACTTCTCCTCCAGCGCCAGCGTCTCCTTGATGCGGTTCTGCGTCGCGCCGCCGGTATACAGCGGCCAGCTCAGCTGCACGCCGATGCTGGCGCGCGTGCTGCTGCCGTTGGGCTGCAGCCGGCTGCTGCGCAGGTCCGAGGCCCCCAGCGACGCGACGGCGTCGACGGTGGGCAGCTCGCCGGCACGCGCCTTCTCGGTCTCGAGCTGCGCGACCTCGAGGCCGACACGCGCGCGGCGGATCGTCGGGTGCTGCTGGTCGGCGGCGGTGACCCAGGCCTCCGGGCTGGCCGGCTGCGGTGTCGGCAGCACCACCGGCACCTGCAGCGGCCGCGGCGCGACCTCGCTGCGGCCGACCAGCTGGTCGAGCGCGATGCGCTTGGTGCGCAGGTCGTTCTCGGCCGCCAGCTCGCGGAAGGTGGCGAGGTCGAAGCGCGCCTGCGCCTCGCGCGTGTCGGTGATGGTCGCGGTGCCGACCTCGAAGTTGCGCCGCGCCGAGGCCAGCTGCTCGGTGATCGCGGCCTTGTCGGCGCGCGTCGTGGTCAGCGTGTCCTGCGCCGCGAGCACGTCGAAATAGGCCTGCGCGACGCGCAGGATGAGCTCCTGTTCGGCGGCGTCGAGCTCGGCCTGCGCACTGACCAGCGAGCGCTGCGCCTGCTCGACGGTGACCGCATTGGCGCGGTTGAACAGCGGGTAGCGGCCGGCGATCTGCGCCTGCGCCGAGGCCGTGGTGTCGGCCGCGAAGCGCGGCGGGTCGGTGCGGTCGCCCGAGGCGCCGGCGGTCACCGCCGCCGACGGCCGGCGCAGCGCCTCGGCCTGCGCGGCGCGGAACTCGGCGCTTGCGGCGTTGGCCTTGGCCGCCAGGTAGGTGGCGTCGTACTGGCGCGCCGCCTCGTACAGCTCCTTCAGGTTCTGCGCGGCGGCCAGGCCCGGCCAGGCCATCGCGAGCGCCAGCGCCAGTGCGGCGAAGCCCGCCTTCGGGCCGGACTGCGGACCGGGCAGGCCGGCGTTCGGGCGGCGGGACGGGCGGGGCGGTTGGGCGGGCATGCGGGATCCTCGGTCTTCGACGTGGTTCGGTTCGCGTTCGGGGGCGGTGCCGGTCCTGCGCTGGGCGCGGCCTCAGTAGCGCGGCACGGCAGGGTCGACCAGCGTCGACCAGGCGTCGACGCCGCCGGCGAGGTTGTACACGCGCGGGTAGCCCTGGCGCATCAGGAATGCGACGACCTGCGCACTGCGCGCGCCGTGATGGCAGATACAGACGACGGACTGCGAGCGGTCGACCTCGGCCAGCCGCGCCGGCAGCTCGCGCATCGGGATCTGCAGCGCGGCCACGCCGGGCAGGCGCAGCGGCGCGAGCGCCGTCTCCCAGGCCTCGCGCACGTCCAGCAGCAGCGTCGCCGGGTCGGTGGCGGCGAAGTCGTGCAGCCGGTCGACGTTCAGGACCTGCATCGCCGCGGCATCAGAAGCGGAAGCGCGCCGGCTCGGGGAAGCCGGCCAGGCGCGGCGCGACGGTGTCGAACAGGTCGCTCTGCGACCAGGCCGCCTCGCCGGCGCGGCGGAACAGGCGCGCGCGCATCACCGGCTCGTCGCCGACGATGGCCGCCAGGCGGCCGCCGATCTTGAGCTGCGCCAGCAGCTCGCGCGGCACTTCGGCCACCGAGCCGGACAGCACGATGACGTCGAACGGCGCCTCGCCGGGCAGGCCGAGCGCGCCCTCGGCCGGCGTCACCTCGTGCACGGTGACGTTGGCCACGCCGGCCGCGGCCAGGTTGTCGCGCGCGCGCCGTGCCAGCTCGGGCACGCATTCCAGCGTGTGCACGCGCTGCGCGCGGTGGCCCAGCAGCGCTGCCATGAAGCCCGAGCCGGTGCCGACCTCCAGCACCTTCTCGTGGCGCTGCACCTGCAGTTCCTGCAGCAGCCGCGCCTCGACCTTGGGCTCCAGCATCTGCGGGCCGTCCGGCTGGCCGGGCAGCAGCGGCACCTGGGTGTCGACGAAGGCCAGCGAGCGCAGCGCCGACGGCACGAAGTCCTCGCGCCGCACGGCGGCCAGCAGCGACAGCACGGCGGGATCCAGCACCTCCCAGGGGCGGATCTGCTGCTCGATCATGTTGAAGCGGGCGCGCTCGGTGTTCATCGTCAATATACCTAACAGGGTATCATGAATCGTCCCGTTCGGATTCTAGGCGCTGGCCCTGGCGCGTCGCTGACCGTCCGTGGCGGCGGCTCAGCCGCGCCGCTCCAGCCCGCGCAGCACCAGGTCCAGGTGGGTGCCGAGCAGGCGCTCGGGCTCCACGTCCACGCTGCCGTGCACCGGGCAGGCGCCGAACGAGTGCCGGTGCACGGCCATGAAGATCAGCGGCGCCATCAGCGCCGTGGCCACCTCGTGGGCCGGCATGGCGCGGAATTCGCCGCGCGCGATGCCGCGCTCGACGACGCCGCAGAACAGCCGGTCGGCGGGCAGGATCACCTCGTCGCTGTAGAACTGCGCCAGCTCGGGGAAGTTGCGCACTTCGGCGAGCACGATCTTGTGGATGCCGGCCGCCGGCGTGTTGCCGATGCGCTGCCACCAGGTGCGCAGCAGCTTCGCGAGCAGCTCGGAGCTGCTGCCGTCGAACTGCCCGACGAGTTCCTGGCCCTCGGCGATCAGGCTGGACAGATTGTGGCGCACCACCGCCTTGAACAGCTCTTCCTTGCTGGGGTAGTAGAGGTACAACGTGCCCTTGGACACGCCGGCGCGGCGCGCCACCTCGTCGGTGCGCGCGGCGGCGAAACCCTTCTCGCAGAACAGCTCGAGCGCCGCCTCCAGCAGTTCCTGCGGACGGGCCTGCTTGCGGCGCTGGCGCGGCGCGCTCTCGGGTTCGGCGACGGTGGTGGACATGGCTTACTGACTGACCGGTCAGTAATGTAGCCGCCGAGTCCCACCCGGGTCAAACCCGGTCCCTGGCGCCCCGGGCGCGCAGGCCGGATGTCACGCCGCGCCGCGTCGGTCGGCGCCCTGCGGGCGCAGACCCGTCGTGCCGCCACGGCGGCCGCCTATGATCGCCCGCTTTGCCCGGAGCCCTGTCCTTGGACCCCATCCTGCTGCTCAAGGCCGCCCTCATGGGCGTCGTCGAGGGGCTCACCGAGTTCCTGCCGATCTCGTCCACCGGGCACCTGATCCTGGCCGGCTCGCTGCTGGACTTCACCGGCGACAACGTCAAGGTCTTCGAGGTCGCGATCCAGTCCGGCGCCATGCTCTCGGTGATCTGGGAGTACCGCGTGCGGCTGGCCAGCACGGTGCGCGGCATCACGCACGACCCGGTGGCGCAGCGCTTCGCGCTCAACGTGCTGGTCGCCTTTCTGCCGGCGGCCTTCTTCGGGCTGCTGCTGGGCGGGCTGGTCAAGCAGCACCTGTTCTACCCGGTGCCGGTGGCGCTGGCGCTGGTCGTCGGCGGGCTGCTGATCCTGGTGATCGAGGCGCGCCACAAGCGCCTGTACGGCGCGCGCGACCTGCAAGGCACGCGGCAGGCGCGCGTCGAGACGGTGGACGACATGACGCTGGCCGATGCGCTGAAGGTCGGGCTGCTGCAGTGCCTGGCGCTGATCCCCGGCACCAGCCGCTCCGGCGCGACCATCATGGGCGCGCTGGTGCTCGGCTTCTCGCGCAAGGCGGCGACCGAATTCAGCTTCTACCTGGGTATCCCGACGCTGATGGGCGCCGGCGCCTACTCGGTGTGGAAATACCGCGAGCTGCTGTCCTGGGCCGACCTGCCGATGTTCGCGGTCGGCACCGTGGTCTCGTTCTTCGCCGCGCTGGCCTGCATCCGCTGGCTGATCCGCTATGTCTCCACGCACGACTTCGTGCCCTTCGCCTGGTACCGCATCGTCTTCGGCGGCCTCGTGCTGCTGACCGCCTACATGGGCTGGGTGGAGTGGGCGGCCTGAGCGGCGGGCGGACTGCCACAGGCGCAGGCGGCCCGACGCGCGTGCGCGATCGTCAGTCCGGGCGCCTGACGAAGACCAGGTCCCAGACGCCGTGGCCCAGGCGCTGGCCGCGCGCCTCGAACTTGGTCAGCGGGCGCGACGCGGGGCGCGGCGCGTAGGCTTGCACGGTATTGGCGAGCAGCGGTTCGGCCGCCAGCACGGCCAGCATCTGCTCGGCATAGGGCTGCCAGTCGGTGGCGCAGTGCAGCCGGCCACCGGGCACCAGCCGGCTGGCCAGCAGCGCCACCAGCGCCGGCTGGATCAGCCGCCGCTTGTGGTGGCGCTTCTTGTGCCAGGGGTCGGGAAACCAGACCTGCACGCCGGCCAGCGAGGCCGGCGCGATCATGTGCCGCAGCACCTCGACGGCATCGTGCTGCACGATGCGCAGGTTCGTCAGCCCGCGTTCGCCGATCTGCCTGAGCAGCGAGCCGACGCCGGGCGGGTGCACCTCGACACCGATGAAGTCCATCTCCGGCATCGCGGCGGCGACCTGTGCGGTGGCGTCGCCCATGCCGAAGCCGATCTCCAGCACGCGCGGCGCGCGGCGGCCGAAGACAGCATCCCAGTCCGGCGGCTCGGGCGCGAAGGGCAGCACGAAGCGCGGGCCGAGTTCGGCCCGCGCGCGCTGCTGCCCGGGGCCCATGCGGCCGGCGCGCACGACGAAGCTGCGGATCGGCGCGCGGCGACCGGATGCGTCGCCGCCCGGCGCCGATGCGGCGGCCGGGGCTGCGGCGGACTCGGGGTCTGTCGGGTCGGGCGGGGCCGGCGGTTCGGGCAGGACAGGCTGATCGGACGTGGCGGACATGGGGCCGCGATGGTAGCGGCGTTGCCGCGCGTGCCGCCGCGGCTAGAATCCGGGGCAGCGCGGGCGTAGTTCAATGGCAGAACGGCAGCTTCCCAAGCTTCATACGAGGGTTCGATTCCCTTCGCCCGCTCCAAGACAGCCGACCCCGCCGCAGCCGCCCGACGCGCCGCTGCCGGCCTGACCGCAAGGACCCCACCGGGGTCCTTCGTCCTTGGTGGGCTGCCTTCCGGCTTGCCCGCGCACGCGATTGGGGCATCATCGCCGGCATGAGCGGTCCCGGCCCCGTCCTGCGCGTGCTGCTGATCGGCGCCGACCCGGCCGCCGCGGCGGCGCTGCGCGCGGCGGGCTGGCAGGTCGACGAGGCGGCCGACGCCCGGGCCGCGCGCGGACACGATGCACTGCTGTTCGGCGCCGCCGACCGCGCCGCGCTGGCCGCGCTGCGCGAGCTGCCGGCGCTGGCGCAGGCCGCCTTCGACCACGCCGTCGTCGTCGCCAGCGCGGTCGCCGACGAGGCGCTGGAGGCCGAGCTGCTGCGCCAGGGCGTCGAGGCCGTGGCGGTGGCCGAGGAGGGCAGCGCCTTGGCGCGCGCGGTGCGCCATGCCGTCGAGCGCAAGCGCGTCGAGCGTTCGGCCCGCACCGCCTACGCCACCGACCTGGCGACCGGGCTGCCGCACCAGCAGCAGTTGCTGGAGCACATGACGCAGCTGATCGCGCTGCGCGAACGCGAGCCGGCGGCGATGGTGCTGCTGGTGCTGCGCGTGGAGGGCTTTGCACAGGCCGCGGCGCGGCTGGGCGGCGAGGCGGCCAACGTGCTGCGGCGCAAGGTGGCGGTGCGGCTGCGCGGCAACCTGCGCGCCAGCGACGTCGTCGCCGCCATCGGACCGGATGCCTTCGGCGTGCTGCTCGGCCACCTGGAGGCGGCGGCCGACGGCGAGCGCGTGGCGGCCAAGCTGGTGCGCGCGCTGCAGCAGCCGCTGCAGGTGGCCGGGCAGCCCTGCCTGGTCGGCGCCGCCGTCGGCCTGGCGCTGTTTCCCGACCACGGCAAGGACGCCGCCGCGCTGCTGCAGCGGGCCAGCGCGCAGGCCGGTTCGCTGGCCAGCGACGGCGCCGCCGCGGCGACGCGGGCGCCGGCCGGTCGCGGCCGCGGCGCGGCCAACGACGAAGCCTGAACGGCGGTCGGCCGCCGTCGCTGAGCGGCGGTCAGCCGCCCTCGAACAACCCGGCGTGCCGCTGCCGCAGCTCGCGCTTGAGCAGCTTGCCGCTGGGATTCTTGGGCAGCGCGTCGGCGAAGACCACGCGCTTGGGCGCCTTGAACGGCGCCAGGTGCGCGGCGCAATGCGCCAGCAGCTCGGCCTCGGTCGGCGCGGCGCCGGGCTTGGGCACGACGACGGCGACCACGGCCTCGATCCAGCGCGGGTGCGGCAGCCCGACCACCGCGACCTCGCTGACCGCGGGGTGCCGGTAGATGGCCTCCTCGACCTCGCGGCTCGCGACGTTCTCGCCGCCGGTCTTGATCATGTCCTTCTTGCGGTCGACGACGGTGATGTAGCCCTCGGCGTCCACCGTGGCCAGGTCGCCGCTGTGGAACCAGCCGCCCTCGAAGGCGGCCGCCGTGCGCTCGTCGTCGTGGAAGTAGCCGCTCATCACCTGCGGGCTGCGGTGAACGATCTCGCCGACCTCGCCGGGCTTCACGTCGCGCATGGCGTCGTCGACGACGCGGGTCTCGACGTTGAGCACCGCGCGGCCGCAGGAGCCGGGCTTGCGCAGCTGGTCCTCGGGCGCGAGCATGGTCGCCAGCGGCGCGATCTCGGTCTGGCCGTACAGGTTCCACAGCCGCAGCGCGGGCAGCCGCTCGAGGATCTCCTGCATCACCGCCACCGGCATGATGGAGGCGCCGTAGTAGCCCTTCTTCAGGCTCGACAGGTCGGTGGCGTCGAACAGCGGCGAGCGCAGCAGCGCGATCCACACCGTGGGCGGCGCGAAGAAGCTGCTGATGCGGTGGCGCGCGATCAGCGGCAGCAGGTTCTCCGGCACCGGCCTGGCGGTGATCACGTTGCTGGCGCCCACATAGATGGCGGGCCCGAAGAACACGTCCAGCTGCGCGCAGTGGTACAGCGGCAGCGCATGCAGCATCAGATCGTCCTGCGCGATCTGCGCGTCGACGAGGCAGCTCACGTACTGCCACAGCACCGCGTCGTGCGTGAGCATCGCGCCCTTGGGCAGCGACTCGGTGCCGCTGGTGTAGACGATCTGCGCCAGGTCGCTGCCTTGCAGCGCGACGTCGGGCACCGGGTCGCTGCAAGCGGCGAGCTCGTCGAAGGCCAGCATGCCGGGCTCCGGCTGCGAGGCGTCCTCCGAAGGCAGCCACAGCAGCTGCTCGACGCGCGTGTCGCGCGCCGCGGCATCGCGCGCCAGCGCGGCCAGGCCGCTGTCGGTGGCCAGCCAGCGAGCGCCGGCATGGCGCAGGATGTAGGCCGCCTCGTCGGCCTTGAGCATGAAGTTGATCGGCACCAGCACCGCGCCCAGCCGCGCCAGCGCGAAGCGCAGCGCCGCGAAGCCGTGCGAGTTGCGCGCCAGGATCGCGACGCGGTCGCCCTGGGCGACGCCGCGCGCGGCCAGGCCGGCGGCGACGCGCGAGCAGACCGCGTCGAATTCGCCATAGCTCCAGCGTGTCTCGCCGCAGGCGATCGCGAGCTTGTCCGGGTGGCGGGCGGCGCTGCGGTGCAGCAGGTCGGCCAGGGTCTGGCGGCGCAGGGCAGGGTGCATCGCGCCAGCCTAACCAGCCCGGCCCCGGCGGCGCGAGCGGGAAAGCACGCATGCCCGGGCCCGGCTGCGGCAGGCCGCGCTGCGGGTGCTGTCGCGCGGGCGACAATCGCGTCACTTCAGAACTGTCCCGATCCGATTGCCATGACCACCGACTTCACCGCCCCCCGCCTCGCCGACGAGGTCGCCTCGCTGCTCGACGGCCTGGGTGTCGCCCGCGACGCCTGGACCGGCGGCACGCTGCCCGCGCGCTCGCCGATCAGCGGCGAGGAACTGTCCCGCGTGCCCGAGACCGATGCCGCCGGCGTCGCCGCCGCGGTCGGCCGCGCCCACGACGCCTTCGTCGCCTGGCGCCGCGTGCCGGCGCCGCAGCGCGGCGAACTCGTGCGCCTGCTCGGCGAGGAACTGCGCGCGCACAAGGCGGCGCTGGGCCGGCTGGTCAGCATCGAGGCCGGCAAGATCGCCAGCGAGGGCCTGGGCGAGGTGCAGGAGATGATCGACATCTGCGACTTCGCGGTCGGGCTGTCGCGCCAGCTTTACGGCCTGACCATCGCCACCGAGCGCGCCGACCACCGCATGATGGAAACCTGGCATCCGCTGGGCGTGGTGGGCATCGTCTCGGCCTTCAACTTTCCGGTCGCCGTGTGGTCGTGGAACTCGGCGCTGGCGCTGGTGTGCGGCAATGCCTGCGTGTGGAAGCCGTCGGAGAAGACGCCGCTGACGGCGCTGGCGGTGCAGGCGCTGTTCGAGCGGGCGCGCGCGCGCTACGGCGCGGCGGCACCGGCGGGGCTATCGGTGGTGGTGCAGGGCGGGCGCGAGGTCGGCCAGGCGCTGGTCGACGACGCGCGCGTGCCGCTGGTCAGCGCCACCGGCTCCACCGCGATGGGCCGCGCGGTCGGCCCGCGGCTGGCGGCGCGCTTCGCGCGCGCGATCCTGGAACTCGGTGGCAACAACGCCGCCATCGTGGCGCCCAGCGCCGACCTGGACCTGGTGCTGCGCGCCATCGCCTTCGCCGCGATGGGCACCGCCGGCCAGCGCTGCACCACGCTGCGCCGGCTGTTCGTGCACGACAGCGTGTACGACGCGCTGCTGCCGCGGCTGGTGCGCGCCTATGCCGGCGTGGCGATCGGCGACCCGCTGCAGCCGGGCACGCTGGTCGGCCCGCTGATCGACCGTGCGGCCTGGCAGGGCATGCAACGCGCGCTGGACGAAGCGCGCGCCGCGGGCGGCCGGGTGCACGGCGGCGAGCGCGTGCATGCCGCGGCCGCGCCCGACGCGTACTACGTGCAGCCGGCGCTGGTGGAGATGCCCACGCAATGCGGCCCGATGCTGCACGAGACCTTCGCGCCCATCCTCTACGTCGTGCGCTACCGCGACTTCGACGAGGCGGTGGCGATGCACAACGCGGTCGGCGCCGGGCTGTCGTCGTCGATCTTCACGACCGACCTGCGCGAGGCCGAACGTTTCATCGCCGCCGACGGCTCGGACTGTGGCATCGCCAACGTCAACATCGGCCCCTCGGGCGCGGAGATCGGCGGCGCCTTCGGCGGCGAGAAGGAAACCGGCGGCGGCCGCGAGGCCGGCAGCGACAGCTGGAAGGCCTACATGCGGCGCGCCACCAACACCATCAACTACGGCCGCACGCTGCCGCTGGCGCAGGGGGTGAAGTTCGACGTCGATGCATGACGGCGGCGGCGCTGCTACGCTGCGGCAACAGAACGATGACGAGGGCCGGGGTGGAAGACCAAGCCTGAACGGAGTCCTTCGATGCGCCGCCACACCGCACTGTCCTGCACCACGCTGCTGGCCGCCGCGCTGCTCGCCGCCTGCACCACGCCGCCGCCGGCCGGCAGCACGCGCGACGAGGTGCTGCGCGCCTGGGGCGCACCGACCGCGCGTTATGCGCTGCCGCAGGGCGGCGAGCGGCTGGAGTACGCCAGCGGCCCCTACGGCCGCACGACCTGGATGCTGGACGTCGACGCCGGCGGGCGCCTGGTGCAGTCGCGCCAGGTGCTGGGCGAGGCCGAATTCGCGCGCCTGCAGCAGGCCGGCGAGATCACGCGCGACGAACTGCTGCGCTGGATCGGCACGCCGGGCGAACGGCGCGGCATCGCGCGCCCGCCGGCCGAGGTCTGGTCCTGGCGGTACCCCACCAACGACTGCCTGCTGTTCGAGGCCACCGTCAGCACCGACGGCCGCGTGCACGGCACCGGCTACGGCATCGACCGGCGCTGCGACCCGCCGAGCGACCGCGACTGAAGGGCGCCGGCACGCCGTCGGTCCTGCGCTTGTTCGGCGCCGGTGCGGCGAGCGCGCCCTGGGGCGCCGCAGGTCTCAGCCCGCCAGCGCCGTGGCGAGCAGCCGGTGGAAGTGGTGCACGCCGGCCTCGTGGCGCGGCGAGTAGCGGCCGTCGCGGTACAGCCGCGAGCGGATGCCGCGCTGCACCGCCACCACCGCGGCCTCGTCCTCCAGCTCGACCGTGTCCAGCGCGCCGCCGGCCCCTTCACCGAGCCTCGACGCATCGGCGACGAAGCTGCGGAAGATCACGCGCGTGCGCGCCGGGCCCAGCGGCTGCACGACGTTGACCGACAGCCCCCAGGGGTAGAAGTTGAACATCAGGTTGGGAAACAGCCACCAGTAGTAGGCGGCGATGCGCTGGCCGTGTTCGCGCGCGCCGGCGGGCAGCTCGAAGGCCGGCTCGCCGTCGCGGGCACGCGCCAACTGCAGCACCGAGGCACGGCCCAGTTCGTAGTCGTAGCCGTCCATCGCCAGCGTGCCGTTCAGCGCCGGGTGCAGGAAGGGGATGTGCAGGCCCTCGAGATAGTTCTCGACATACAGCGCCCAGTGCGCGTCGAAGGTGAATTCGCGCGCGCGCGACGGGTCGGCGGTGAACGACGCGAGGTCCAGCCAGGACAGGCGCTCGCGCCACTCGCGGCTCCAGTCGTCGAAGGGCAGCGCCGGATCCAGCGCGACGAAGGCATGGCCGGCGATGGTCTCCAGCGCCAGCTGCGGCAGGTCGTCGGCGGCGGTCGGGAAGTCGCGTGCGCCTTCGAAGCCGGGCATGAAGCGCAGGCGTCCGTCCAGGCCGAAGCGGCGCGAGTGGTAGGGGCAGCGGATCTCCTTGGCGCGGCAGGGCGCGTCCACCAGCGGCATGCCGCGGTGCGTGCAGACGTTGGACAGCGCACGCAGCGTGCCGGCCTCGTCGCGCGCCAGCAGCAGCGGCTCGTCCAGCAGCCCGGGCAGCAGCGTCAGCGGTGCCAGCGCGCCCGGCGCGGCCACTTCGTCCAGCGGCCCCAGCCAGTGCCAGGCACGCGCGAAGAGGCGCTCGCGCGCCAGCGCGTAAACGGACTCGTCGAGGTAGAAGTCCTTGGCGATCGTGCGCGCGCGCGCCACGTCGGGGTCGATGTCGAAGCGCAGTCCGTTCACGCGGCGCCTTTCGGGATCGTCAGCATGAACGTCGCCTCGCCCACCACGCGGCCGTTGACCTGCACCGCCACGCCATGACGGCCGGCGTGGTAGCGGCGTGTCGTCACCGGGCGCAGGCTGTGGCGCTTGCTCAGCGTCACGCTGCCCTTCGCCGGCAGCTCGAGCTGCCAGCCCTTGAACACCTTGGGCGTCGTGCGGCCGTCGGCCTTGACGTGGTGCACTGCATAGTCGACGGCCAGGCGCTGCGGCTTCGTGCTGGCGGAATGCAGGGCCAGCGTCAGCGTGATCTCGCCACCCAGCGCCACGCGCGCCGGTGCGACGTGCAGCGTCGCCGTGCCCTTGAAGGCCTGCCCCAGCCCCCAGGCGTGCAGCACCTGCGGATGGCCCTGCTTGATCAGCGTGCGACAGGCATGGCGCAGCAGCGCGCGCCGCTCGGGCGTGGCGCCCGGCAGGTGCTGCTCCAGCCAGCGCACGACGAGGGCCGGGCGGTCCTTCGCGATGTCGTTGAGGTGGTTGGCGACGCTGCGCCGCACGTCCTCGCTGTCGTCGTCCTGCAGCGCGGCCAGCAGCGGCAGCGTCGGCGACGGGTCGCGCACCAGCGCCTGCAGGCGCAGCCCCCAGGGCAGGCGCGGCCGGCTGCCTTCGCTGACCAGGCGGCGCACCTGCGGGCTGGGATCCCGGCACCAGCGCGCCAGCGTCGCGAAGACCAGGTCCGGGTGCGCGACGATGAAGGGCCGGATCGCAAATTCGGCCGTGAAGCGCTGCGTGATTGCATGCAGCGCGGCCAGCGCACGCTCGGGCTGCTGCAGGCCGCGGCGCGCGATGAACTCGCCGGCCGACCACAGGATCCAGCCGCGCAGCCCGTCGTGCAGTTCGCCGGGCTGGGCCATGTCCTGGGGTCCGGCCGGGGCCAGCGCCGCCTCGATCACGTCGCAGGCGGTCGCGAAGTCGGCCGGCAGCGTGGCCTCCAGCGCATCGGCCACCTGCATCGCGCGCGCCTTCAGCTCCAGCGCCTCCAGCCCGTCGCAGGCCAGCGCGACGAAGCGCGCGCCGTCGAAGGCCGGCCAGGCGCGCGCGAGCGGCGCCACCGCGGCGCGCACCAGCGCCGGGTTGACGAGGTTCTTGAACGGCTCGGGCACGGGTTCCGGTCGTGGCGCTTCAGCCCAGCGTCACCGGCAGGTGGCGCAGGCCGCGGAAGCGCACGCGGCGGTCGCGCTCGGGCGTGCCGGCAGCGGCCAGGCGCGGATGGCGCGCCAGCAGGCGTCCGATCGCGATGCGCGCCTCCAGCCGCGCGACGTTCATGCCCGAGCAGGCATGCGCACCCTGGCCGAAGGCGAGGTGGTTGTTCGGCTTGCGCGCCACGTCCAGCCGGTCGGGGTCGGCGAAGACCGCCGGGTCGCGGTTGGCCGCGCCGATGCCGAGCGTGATGAAGCTGCCGGCCGGCAGCACGCGGTCCGACAGCTCGATGGGCGCCGTGGCGAGCCGGTTGTTCAGCTGCAGCGGGCTCTCGAAGCGCAGCAGTTCCTCGACCGCGGTCGTCAGCAGCGACGGGTCGGCAGCCAGGCGCTCGAGCTGGTCGCGGTGGGTCAGCAGCGCGTGCAGGCCGTTGCCGATCAGGTTGGTCGTCGTCTCGTGGCCGGCATTGAGCAGGAAGATGCAGTTGTGCAGCAGCTCGGTCTCGGACAGCCTTCCCTGGTCGTCGCCACGCAGCAGCCGCGTCAGCACGTCGGCCTCGGGGTCGCCGGGGTGGCGCTCGCGGTCGGCGACGAGCCGGCGCAGGTAGGCCAGGAAGTCGGTGGTCGCCGCATTCGCGCGTGCCAGCACCGCCGCCGCCGGCGCCGGCTCCAGCGCCGACAGGATGGCGAGCGACCAGTCGCGCAGCGGTTCGCGCTCGTCGCGCGGCACCGCGAGCAGGTTGCCGATCACCTCGACCGGGATCTGGGCCGCGAAGTGCTCGATCAGGTCCGGCGCCGGCTGGTCGGCCAGCTCGTCGAGCAATCGGTCGACCAGGCTCACGACGCCGGCCTCCATGCGCGCGATCGCGCGCTGGTTCAGCGCCCCCATCAGCAGCCGGCGCACGCGCGTGTGCAGCGGCGGGTCGTTGAAGACGAGGCTGCTCGTGTGGTGCTCGTAGATCGGCGTGCCGCGGCCCAGCGGCTGCGCGAAGGCCTCGCGCTTGTCGGAGCTGGCGTGCGGGCTGCGGTAGACCGCCAGCACGTCGTCGTAGCGCGTCAGCAGCACGCTGCCGGGCGTCAGCTCGTGCACCGGGTCGTGCACGCGCAGCGCGGCGTAGGTCGGGTAGGGGTCGTCGACGAAGCCCGGCGGCGGCGCCGCGAGGCTGAAGCCGGCGATGGCGTCGCGGTCCATGCCCGTCTCGGCCTTCAGGCCATCGGCCGCGCCAGGTAGACGCCCTCGCGGCCGACGATGGGCTGTCGCGTCGGCATCAGCACCGTGCAGTCGGGGCAGGGCGCACGCACCTCGTGCTCGCCGTCGCTGGCAATCAGTTCGCCCTCGGCGAAGGTCTCGAAGCCGACCAGCGGCCGCGCGAAGCGGAACTCCGGCGTCTTGACGACCCAGGTCAGCAGCAGCTCGAAGCGGCGCTGCGGCCGGGCCGCCGGCGTGCGCGGCTCGATGAGCCCGAAGTGGGCCAGGAAGTCCAGCGTCACCGCGATCGCGCGTTCGCCGCTCGCGCGGCGGAAGTGCTGTCCGCATTCGGCGACCAGCGCGACGCCGTGATGATCGGCCTGGCCGTGGCGCCCATGCTGGATCAGCGGCGTGCCCGAGCCCAGCCCCTGCGGCATCACCAGGTGCGTGGCCGGCTGCGCGATGGCCAGCGCCGCGGCGCTGTTGCGCTCGAACTTCGGATAGACCCAGAACGGCTCCACGTCCTGCGCGGTGGAGTGCAGGTCCAGGATGTGGTCGGCGGCCGCGACCACCGGCCGCAGTTCGCGCGCGCGGCGCAGCTCGGGGCTGTCCTCGGCGCCGTCCAGCCACGCCTCGGACCAGATGCGGTTGAGGTTGTGCACGAGCTGCCGGCTGTCGAAGGGCCGCGCGGTGTCGAAGCTCTCGTAGGCGGCGACATTGGCGAAGCTCACCGTCAGCGTGCCGACGCGCGGCCGCACGCCCTCGTCCAGCAGGTGGGTCGCGGCGACCATGCCGCAGAACTCGTTGCCGTGGGTCAGCGCATTGACCAGCACATGCGGCCCCGGGCGGCCGGAGTCGAAGCGGTGCACCCAGTCGATGCCGGTGTTGCCGCGGCGGTAGGGCTGCAGGTCGCGTGGCAGCAGTTCGAAGCTCGGCGTCTCGGCGGACATGGGGCGTGGTCTCGGCAGGTCAACGGGCCGCCGCAATGTACATCGGCCTGCACGTCAGGCACGTTCGTGCGCGGCTGGTTCATCCCGGGGACGGCGCGTACCGCGCCCTGTCGCGCCGCGCTGCAGCCTGTCGCAGCCCGCGTGCAGCGGCGAGGCATTCGCGGCATCCTCGCCACTGGCGCCCGGACCGGGAGCGCCGCCCGGCACGGCGCCTTGCGACCAGCGGCGCTCAGGAGACTCGGCATGTCCATGACCAACATCACGCGCCGCGGCGCCCTGCGCCTGGCGACGGCCGGCGCGTCGCTGGCCACCCCTGCGCTGTCCTCGCTATGGGCGTGGTCCACGACGGCCGTGGCGGCGTCTGCCGCGCACGAGCCGCTGGTCGATGCCGACTGGTTGCGGCGCCAGCGCAGCGACCAGGTGCTGCTGATCGACGCCTCGCCGGCGCCGTTCGTGCGCCGGCAGCGCATCGAAGGGGCCGTTCACGCCGACCTGTTCAGCTTCGGCGGGCGCGATGTCGCCGACGACGTCTGGCAGCAGCGCCTGCAGCGCTGGGGCGTCGACCCCTCCAGGACCGTCGTGATCTACGACCAGGACGGCATGATGTGGGCGACCCGGCTGTTCTTCGATCTCGCCTACCTGGGCTTCCCGATCGAACGCCTGCGCCTGCTGGACGGTGGCCTGGCGGCCTGGCGCGCTGCCGGCGGCACGGTCACGGCCGAGGCGCCGCCCGCACCGGCGCCGGGACGGTTTGTCGTGAGCGGTCGGCGCGAGGAGCTGCACGCCCGGCTGCCGGAGATGCTGCAGGCCAGCGGCGAGCCGGCACGCGTGACGCTGGTCGACGCGCTGGAACCCAGCCACTACTTCGGCGGCGCAAGGTTCTTCGACCGTGCGGGTCACCTGCCGAACGCCCGCTCGTGGCCGCGCCAGGAGCTGTTCGACGCCACGGGACGCTTCAAGGCGCGCGACGAGTTGCGCCGCATGGCCACGCACCTGGGTCTGGACCCGGCGCGGCCCGTCTACACCTATTGCGGCGGCGGCATCGCGGCGACGCTGCCCTTCTTCGTCCTCAAGTTCCTGCTCGGCTACCCCGACGTGCGCGTGCACATCGGCTCGCTGCTCGAGTGGCAGCGCGACGACCGCGGCCTGCCGATGTGGACCTACGCCCGGCCGCTGCTGATGCGCGACGCCGACTGGGTGCAGGGCTGGGGCGGCGCGCTGCTGCGCAGCGTCGGCATGTCGCAGCTGTCGGTGGTGGACCTGCGGCCGGCGGCGGACTATGCCCAGGGTCATCTGCCCTATGCGCTGCACCTGCCGGCCGAACGGTTCCGCGAACATCTGCGCGACCCGGCGGCGCTGGCCCCCGCGCTCGGCGCCGCCGGCGTGGACCCGCAGCATGAGGTGGTGCTGGTGTCCGGCGGTGGCCTGACCGGCGACGCCGCGCTGGCCTACGCGGTGCTGGAGTCGCTGGGCCAGCCGCGCATCTCGATCCTGAAGGAGTCGGTCGACGAATGGGCGCTGCGCGGTCACCCGCTGGCCAAGGAGCCGACCGTCGTCGGCCAGCGACGCAGCCCGCAGGACCTGGTGGTGCCGGAACGCAGCTACGTCGCGCGCGCCACGCCGGGTGCGCTGCTGCGGCCCGCGACCGACGGGCTGTATCCCCGCCTTGCTTTGGCGCCCGGCCGCCAGGCGCCAGCGCGGCGGCCGCAGGGCGCCGTCGTGCACCTGCCGTATGCCGATCTGCTGGAAGCCGACGGCCGCCCGATGGCGGCGCATGCGCTGTGGACCAGGCTGGACAAGGCCGGCCTGACGCGCTGGGCCGCTGTCGATTGCACCGCCGACGACCCCGCGGACGCAGCGGCCGGCGCCTGGCTGCTGCGGCTGATGGGGTTTCCGGACGTTCGCATCGCCGTCTGACCGGGCAGGGCACGCGGGCGCACTGCGGCTACAGTCGTGGCCATGTTCACCGGCATCGTCCAGGGCACCGCCACCGTGCGCCGGCTGCAGGCGCAGCCCGGCCTGGCCACGATCGAGCTCGCCTTCCCGCCCGGCTTCGCGGACGGCCTGGCGATCGGCGCCAGCGTGGCCGTCGACGGCGTGTGCCTCACCGTCACGGCGCTGGCGGGCGGCGACGCCGCGCGCTTCGACGTGATGCAGCAGACGCTGACGCTGACCACGCTGGGGGCGCTGCGCGAGGGCGCGCGCGTCAACGTCGAGCGCGCCGCGAAGGACGGGGCGGAGATCGGCGGCCACCCGCTGTCCGGGCATGTGGACTTCCGCGCCACCGTGCAGTCCATCCGCCGGCCCGAGAACAACCGCGTGCTGCGCTTCGCGGTGCCGGCGCCGTGGATGCGCTATGTCTTCGCCAAGGGCTACATCGCGGTCGACGGCGCCAGCCTGACGGTCGCCGAGGCCGGCCGCGAGGCCGGCGGCAGCGGCTGGTTCGAGGTCTGGCTGATCCCCGAGACGCTGCGCATGACGACCTTCGGCGACAGGCGCCAGGGCGACGAGGTCAACGTCGAGATCGAGCGCCAGACGCAGATCGTCGTCGACACCGTCGAGCGCGTGCTCGACGAGCGCCTGGGGCCGCTGATGCCGGCGCTGCAGGCGCTGGTCGCCCAGGCTCCTGGACACGAGGGCGGCGACCGGCTTCCGGTCAAGCACCCGGGGTAGATCGTCGACCCGGCTGCGCTGCGTCGCTTCGGCCGCCGATGCCCCTTCTCAGCGGCCCGCGCCGACACGCAGCGCGGCGGCCCATCACCACACGGACGCGAGCGCCGAACGCGCCCTCGTCACCGGGACCCCGGCGGACGAGCGCGCGGCCGGATGGCCGCTGCCATCGACCTGAGCGCCAACCGCCATGTGCGGGCCGACGTGCAGGCCGACGCGCAGGTGCTGCATCCACGCGGTCTTGCGGACCGACGAGCCGGCCCTTCGACGACGCCGCCGGCGTGCCGCAGGCCCTGACCCGCCGGACACCGCCGCCCACTGCCGAACGCGGCGGCGTCACCGGGCGCGGCGGGCGTCCAGGCTGGCCGGTCCCGGCCCGGCGCAGAACAGCAGCAGCAGGCCGCCTGCAATCGCCAGGTTCTTCATGAACAGCAGCTGCTGCACGGCGGCCTGCTCGGCGTGCGCCGACCAGAAGCGGTGGAAGACCAGCGAGGCGACGAGGGTGAACAGCGCCAGCAGGAGCCCCGCCCAGCGCGCCTGCCAGCCGATCGCGACGGCCAGCCCCGCGATCAGTTCGAAGGCCCCGGCCAGGGGCGCCAGCAATTGCGGCATCGGCAGCCCGCCGGCGGCGACGAAGGCGGCCGTGCCGTCCAGGTGGGTCAGCTTGTCGATGCCCGACAGCACGAAGATCGCGGCGAGCAGCAGCCGCGCGAAGGCGAACGCGGGGGCGGAAGCGGTCATGGGGCGACTCCTGTCGATGCGTGTGGACGTGGTGATGCGTGCCGGCCCCTGCGTGAACATCACGCGCAGGGGTGCGACCGTGGTCAGCGCGACGCGGCGACCGCCTCGGCCAGGTGTCGCAGCAAGGCCGCGCCGTCGCCGCGCCACGCGCTGCCGTGCATGCACGCGAGCGTGCGCGGCTGCTGCGCGGCCAGGCGCAGCAGCGTCGCCCGCGTCTGCGGCGCGTGCGCGTAGTAGTCCAGCGGGCTGCGGAAGGCCTCGCTCGGTCCGAGGATGTCGCTCTCGGTCAGCGCCCGCTCGGGCGAGCCGGGCTGCGTGAACAGGTCGCCGCAGAACAGCGTGGCGCTGGTGGTATCCATCAGCAGCCCGGCGTCCCAGCCGTGCGGCACATGCGGCGTGTCGATCCACTGCAGCGTGTGCCGGCCGGTCACCAGCCGCTCGCCGTCGGCGAGTGCACGCGGCGCCCGGTCGGCCAGGTCGCCGACCGACACCATCGCGCCGATCTGCGAGCACACCGGCGCCGCCGCCGGCGCCACCGCGAGCAGCGCGTTCAGCGCGCCGCACTCGTCGGCCTCGACATGCGAGAACGCGATCCAGCGCAGCCGCTCGATCGGCATCAGGGAGCGGATGGCCGCCGACACCGCGTCGAACAGCGCGCGCGGGCCGGTATGGAACAGCAGCGGTTCGTCGTCCAGCAGCAGGTACTGGTTGAAGCTGAAGCGTTCGCCGTCGGGCAGCGCGACCGGCGTGTGGATGCGGTGGATGCCGTCGGCGATCTCGTCGACGCGGGTACCGGTGATCGGGTCGGTGGTCATGGCAAGGCTCCTGGCGCGTTGGGGGAAGGGGATCGCCTGTCGTCGAGGCGGGTCGTGCGTGGCGAGGGAGGCGGTGCGCGCGCCCACGGCTCTCCGGCCACACCGTCGCGCCAAGAGGCATGGCGTGGTGCCCAGCCCAGGCGCAGGCGCGCCTGCGCGTTCGAAACCCTGAACGACGGCAGCGTCGGCGGCGGCGCGGGCGCCGGCGAGAGGCCGCCGCCCGCAGTCGCGGCGAGCCCGCGCAACAGTTCGCCCCAGCGCAGCGGCGCGTCGTCGACGATCGCCATCACGTCGCGCACGAACGGCTGCGCCGTGGTCGCGGCGACGACCGCCGCGGCCATGTCGTCGACATGCACCAGGCTGACGAACGCGCGGCCGTCGCCGGGCACGCGCCAGTCGTCGGCCTGCGCCGACGCCGCCCAGGCCTGCGACAGCGCGGTGCCGGGGCCGTAGAGCAGCCCCCCGCGCAGCACGCCCGTGGCCAGGCCGCTGCCGGCGGCATGCTGTTCGAGCCTCTGCGCCGAGCGCAGGAACGGCCGATCGGCCAGCGGCTCGTCGCCGCGGCACCAGGCCTCGTCGGACGGCGCCTGCACGAAGGCCACGCTCTGCAAGACGACGCGGCCGACGCCGAGGCGCGCGCAGGCCTGCAGCAGGTGGGCGGTGCCGAGGTCGCGCAGCGCATCGTTGCGCGCCCAGTCGATGCGGCCGTCGGCGCCTGGGCGCAGCGCGGTCGCCAGATGCAGCGCGACGTCGCAGCCGTCGAGCCAGCGCGCCAGCGAATCCGGCGCGGTCAGGTCGCCGACGATGCCGTCGAGGCCGGCCGCATCGGCTGGCTGGCGCACCAGCGGGCGCACGCGATGGCCGGCCGCGCGCAGGCGCGTCGCGACGCGCCTGCCGAGCACGCCGGTCGCGCCGGCCAGCGCCACCGTCAGGCCGACCATGCCGGCCCCGCGCCGAGCTGCTGCGCGAGCGTCGCGCGGTCGTAGAAGAATCGCTCGCCGGCCATCAGGCCGTCGCGGAAGCCGACGACGACGACGAAGCGGAAGTCGACGGCGCGGCCGGTTGGTGCCAGCCCGTGGAACATGCCGACGTGGCGGCCCGCGAAGCGGCCCTCGGCGATGACCGTGCCGTCGCCGGCCCGGTGCAGCGCGCCGGCCTCGCCCTCGCGGAACTGCAGCCCGAAGGCGTCCCACCACTGGCGGTAGTGGCGCGCCGCGCCCTCGTGGCCGCGCCAGACCTGGCCGAAGGCGACGTCCTCGAAGACGCAGTCCGGGTGCAGCGTCGCGAGCGTGCGCTCGAGGTCGTGTGCATTCTCGGCCTCGACGTGGCGGCGCAGCAGCGCGCCGATCTCTGCATGATCCATGGGCAGGCTCCTCGATTCGTGCGAGCATCGTGCCGCCGCACCGGCCCACACGCCAGATCCAGTTCATGAGCAAGCGATTGATCCAGTTTTCCCGCACGCCGTGGCTGCCGGCGCTGCCGCCACGCGGCGCCGGCGAGCCGCTGCAGCGCTGGATTCACCGCGCGCTGCGCGGCGCCATCGTCGGCGGCCGGCTCGGGCCCGGCGCCGCGGTGCCGTCCAGCCGCGCGCTCGCGGCCAGCCTGGGCGTGGCGCGCGGCACCGTCGTGCTCGCGTTCGAACAGCTGGTCGCCGAGGGCTACCTCGAGGCACGCCCGGGGGCCGGCATGCGCGTGTCGGCGCAGGTGCCCGACACGCTGCTGTCGCCAGGCCGGCCGCGGCGTGCCGGCGGGGCCGCCGCCCCGTCGGCGCCGCGTCCCGTCTTCAGCCCCTTCTCGGGCAGCCTGCCGGCGGTCGCCTTCGCGCCGCACCGCTGCGAGACGCGCGTGCTGCCGGTCGACGTGCTGCGCCGCCTGCACGGGCGGCTGCTGCGCGGCCACAACCGCTGGCTGTTCGAGGACGGGCCGGCGGCCGGACTGCCGGCGCTGCGCCAGGCGATCGCCGCGCACCTGGGCGAGGCGCGCGGGCTCGCGGTCGACCGCGAGCAGGTGCTGGTGGTCT
This sequence comes from Rubrivivax sp., assembly GCA_019635315.1. GTDB lineage: Bacteria > Pseudomonadota > Gammaproteobacteria > Burkholderiales > Burkholderiaceae_C > Rubrivivax. The sequence goes on along the minus strand of JAHBZT010000005.1, from coordinate 99,530 downwards.
CCAGCATGCAGCAGGCGCTGGACGTCTGCCTGCGCGTGCTCGGCGCGCCCGGCGACCCGGTGTGGCTCGAGGACCCGGGCTACCCCGGCGCGCGTCACCTGGTCCGGCTGGCCGGCCGCGTGCCGGTCTTCGTCCCGGTCGACGCCGAGGGCCTTCAGGTCGATGCGGGCATCGCGCGCGCGCCGCAGGCCGGGCTCGCCTGCGTCACGCCCAGCCGGCAGGCGCCGCTGGGTGTGGCGATGTCGCCGGCGCGGCGAGCGCAGCTGCTGGCGTGGGCCCGGCGCGCGTCGGCGCTGGTGTTCGAGGACGACTACGACAGCGAGTACCGTTTCCGCTCGCGCCCGGTGCCGCCGCTGGCGGCCGAGGACCCGGCGCGCGTGCTGCTGGCCGGCAGCTTCGGCAAACTGCTGTATCCGGGGCTGCGCCTGTCCTACCTGGTCTGCCCGCCGGGCTGGACCGATGCGTTCGCGGCGGCGCTGTCGCTGACGGCGCGCCACCCGAACCTGCTGACCCAGGCCGTGCTGGCGGCCTTCATCGCCGAAGGCCACTTCGCGCGCCACGTGCGGCGCATGCGCCGTGTCTATGTCGAGCGCGCGGCGGCGTTCGAGGACCGGGCGCGGCGCCTGTGGGCGGGGCTGCTGGAGCTGCCGGCGATGCAGGCCGGGCTCGACGTGACCGGCCGGCTCGCCTTCGCCTGCGCCGACCGTGACGCCGCGCGCGCCCTGCGCGACCAGGGCGTCGAGAGCCTGCCGCTGAGCGGCTATTGTGCCGCGGCGCGGCTGCCGCCAGGACTGGTACTCGGGTTCGGTGCGGTCGACGAAGACGAACTGGACCGCGCCGCACCGCGCGTCGCACGTGTGCTGGAAGCGATGCGCACTGCCTCGGCCACGAGGGCGCCGGCCTGAGTTCGTCGAAGTGTCCCTGTTCGGCGCCGCCAACCCGCAGGTCCGGATCAGACCCCCTGGCCGTGCCGCCCGGCGCCGGCCGCGAAGCGTGCCGCGCCGGCCAGCCCCTCGGCATGCACGACCTCGTAGCCGCCGGCGCCTTCGCGCACCAGCGCCTCGTCCAGCGGCCAGTCCCATTGCGCCAGCGCCGACGCGCGGTCGGCGCGCAGGCAGCGCTGCGGGAAGGCCGCGATCTGCGCCGCCAGCGCCTGCGCCTCGGCCAGCGCCTGGCCGTCGGGCACGACGCGGTTGGCCAGGCCCCAGGCCAGCGCCTCCTGCGCGTCGACCGCGCGGCCGGTGAGGATCATCTCCAGCGCGCGCGCCTGGCCGACGATGCGCGGCAGCCGCACCGTGCCGCCGTCGATCAGCGGCACGCCCCAGCGCCGGCAGAAGACGCCGAAGACGGCGCCGGCCGCCGCCACGCGCAGGTCGCACATCAGTGCCAGTTCCAGCCCGCCGGCCACGGCATAACCTTCCACCGCGGCGATCACCGGCTTCGTGAAAGCCATGCGCGTGGGACCCATCGGGCCGGGCGCGCGGCCGGTCGGCTCGATCGCGTTGCGGCGTGCCGGGTCGGCCATCGCACGCAGGTCGGCGCCGCCGCAGAAATGCCCGCCGCCGCCGGTGAACACCGCCACGTTCACTGTCTCGTCGGCCTCGAAGGACTCGAAGGCGGCACGCAGCGCGGCGGCCGTGGGGCCGTCGACGGCGTTGCGGCATTCGGGGCGGTGCAGCGTGATCGTGGCGACCGCGCCGGTGCGGTTCAGCCGCACCGCGTCGTTGCTGGTGAAGTCGTTCATGGCGCCTCGCACAGGCAATGCACGACCGCATCGTAGGGCCGCCGGCGCGTGGTGATGTCGGCCAGCCAGCCCAGGTCGTCGGCGATGGCCGGCAGCGGCCCGGCCTGCAGGAGCGCGGCCGCGCCGGGCGCAGGGGCGACCGCACCGGCCCCGCCGCCGGACGCGCCGGCCAGCGCCTGGGCCAGCGCATCGGCCAGGCCGTCGGCCAGTGCCCCCGCGACGCCGGCCTGCAGCAGGTCCAGCAGGCGCTGCCAGCGCGACGCCGCCTCCTCGAGGTAGACCACGCGCGCGTCGGCCGGCAGCCCGGCCCGCTGCGCGGCGCTGGCCAGCGCGTCGCCGAAGCTGCCGTTGCGGTCGACCAGCCCGTGCTCCAGCGCCTGGCGGCCGGTCCACACGCGGCCCTGCGCCACCGTATGCACGGCCTCGGCCGTGGTCTTGCGCTGGCCGGCGACGAGGCCGGTGAAGTCGGCATAGACGCGATCGATGGCGGTCTGCACCAGCGTCAGGAAGCGCGGGTCGGGCTCGCGCCGCGGGTCGAAGGCGCCGACCAGCCAACTCGTCGTGTGGCCGCCGGTGTGGATGCCGGCGCGGTCCAGCGCCTGCTTCGCCGACGGCAGCAGCGCGACGACACCGATCGAGCCGGTGATCGTTGCCGCGTCGGCGATCACCTCGTCGGCCGCCATCGAGATCCAGTAGCCGCCCGAGGCCGCGACGCTGCCCATCGACACCACCACCGGCTTGCCGGCGCGCCGCGTCAGTGCCAGCTCGTGGCGCACGAGCTCGGAGCCGAAGGCGCTGCCGCCGGGCGAGTCCACGCGCAGCACCACGGCCTTGATGCGATCGTCCTCGCGCGCGCGCCGCACCAGCTCGCCGGTCGACAGCCCGCCGATGCGGCCGGGCCCGGCGCGGCCGTCGCCGATCGGCCCCTGGGCGACGATGACGGCCACCGCGTCGCCGTCGCGCCGCGGCTCGACATGGCGCAGGTAGCCAGCCAGCGAGACCTGGCGGAAGGTCTTGCCCTCGGCCAGCGGTTCGCCGAGTTCGATCAGGCGCTGGCGCATCTCGTCGCGCGTGCGCAGCGCATCGACCAGCCGGCTGTCCAGCGCCAGCCTGGCCGCGCTGCCGCCGGCCGCGGCCAGGCTGCCGGGCAGCGCCTCGATGCCGCGCGCGATGTGGCCGGCGTCCAGCCCGCGCGCGGCCTCCACGCCCTGCTGCCAGGTGGCCCACAGGTCGTCGTAGAGCGCACCTTCGGCCTGCAGGGTCGCCGGCGAGGGCCCGCGGTCGGAGTAGATCTCGGCGGCATTCTTGAACTGGCCCACGCGCAGCACATGGGCCTGCACGCCGACCTTGTCGAACAGCTCGCGGTAGTAGTTGCGCTGGCGGCCGTAGCCTGCGATCAGCACGCCGCCCATCGGGTGCAGCCAGACCTCGGTGGCGTGGGCCGCCAGGTAGTAGCTGCGCTGGTCGAAGGCCGAGCCCCAGGCATAGACCGGCTTGCCGGCGGCCTTGAAGCGCTGCAGCGCGGCCGCGATCTCGCGCAGCACCGGCAGCCCGGCGCCGCCGAAGTCGTCCAGCAGCAGCACGGCATGCGCGATGCGCTCGTCGCGCGCCGCGGCGTCCAGCGCGGCGAGCACGTCGCGCAGCCGCCAGGGGCCGCTCGCCTGCTCGCCCGCGCGCCCCAGCCGGCGCAGGCGCTCCAGCGGGCTCGTATCGCCGACGCGCTGCTCGAGCACCGGCCCGGCGAGGTCGATCACCAGCGCGGTCTTCGGCTGCAGCGGCGGCGGGCTGCTCTTCCACCACAGCCAGGCCGCGGCGACCAGCAGCGCCAGCAGCAGCAGGTTGAGCAGCGCGCGGCGCGTGAAGTCCAGCGCCGACCACAGGGCGCCGGCGGCGGTGGCAAGGGGGCGCAGCAGGCGCCCGAGCAGGGAGCGACGGTCGGCAGGCATGGTCAGGGGCACGCCCGGGGCGCGCTGCGGAGACTGAGGATCGCGCCAGCCTAGCCGAGTCGGGCGCGGCCGGCGCGGTCCATGCGACGAAGTCCCCGTGGCGCGGCACCAGCCGCGCCGCCCGCGCACCGTCAGCCGGGCGGCGGGGGACCGTTGAGATACTCGCGGCTGCATGCAGGCCATCCTCGCCGTCACCGTCCCGTTCTTCGCCCTCGTGCTCGCCGGCTACCTGGCGGCGCGCCAGCAGTTGCTGCCGGAGAGCGCGATCCCCGGGCTCAATGCCTTCGTCCTGTATTTCGCGCTGCCCTGCATGCTGCTGCGCTTCGGCATGAATACGCCGGTGTTCGACCTGCTGAACCCGGTCATGCTGGCCGTCTACCTGGTCGCCGCGCTGCTGATGGTGTTCTTCACGATCGCGGTCACGCTGTCGGAACGCATCGCGCTGAAGGACGCGGCCTTCGGCGCGCTGGTCGCCGCCTTCCCCAACACCGGCTTCATGGGCGTGCCGCTGCTGGTGGCGCTGCTCGGGCCGGCGGCGGCCGGGCCGGTGATCTGCACCATCCTGGCCGACCTGTTCGTGACCAGCTCGCTGTGCATCGCGCTGGCGCAGTCGCAGGGCGCGGCCGGGCAGGGCACGCGCGCGGCGGCATTGCGCGCGCTGAAGGGCGCGCTGTCCAATCCGCTGCCCTGGTCGATCGCGGTCGGCGCGCTGTTCTCCGTCGTCGGCTTCAAGCTGGAAGGGCCGGTCGACGTGGTCGTGCGCATGCTCGCCGACGCCGCCAGCCCGGTGGCGCTGTTCACGATCGGTGCCGTGCTCTGGCGCGCCGGCCAGCATGCCCACACGCGCACGCCGCTGGCCGACTACCTGCCGGTGGCGGCGATCAAGCTGTTCGTGCATCCGCTGCTGGTCTTCCTGCTCGCCGGCGCGGCGCTGTCCCTGGGCGCGCCGCTGAGCGGCTTCCAGGTCATGGTGCTGACGCTGGCGGCCGCGCTGCCCAGCGCCAGCAATGTCTCGCTGCTGGCCGAACGCTTCGGCGCCGACAACGGCCGCGTCGCACGCATCATCATGAGCAGCACCGTGGCCGCCTTCGTGAGCTTCACGTTGCTGGCCTGGGGCTTCGGGGTGCGGCCGGGCTGAGGCGACTGGCTGGCCGCCTTCGACCGCTGGCGGCGCTGTGCGGACTCTTGTGTTCGTGCGCGGCGCTTGCGTGCTCGCAGCGGCGCAGCGAAGCCGCGTCGGGGCAGCCCACAGCGCCCAGAGTCCGGCGGTCGGCGCTGCGCGCCGACTGCCCTGCGATGCTCGGGCCCCTGGCCCGCCGCCAACTCACTTCGCTCACTTCGCTCGCTCCGTTCGGACATCGGCGGCGAGTCAGTTGGGGAGGCGCGCTGCGCGCGCGGCCAGGAGCCCTGCGCTTCTCGGCGCCTCCCATGGGCGCTGCGGGCTGCCCCCACGCGGCTTCGCGACACGGTGGTGGCGGTCCACCCTCCCGAACACCACAGTCGGTGGCCCTCGCGCCAGGCGGTACCCGCTGCCGGCGCTGTGTGGAGCGCCGAGCAGCGCAGCTTCGGGGTCGGCGCGCACGCAGTGCGCGCCTCGACAACTGACTCGCCGCCGGTGTCCGAACGGAGCGAGCGCAGCGAGCGAAGTGAGTTGGGCGGCGCGACCCCGAAGCGAGCAGCGCAGGGAACCCACCGCCGCAGGCGGTGGGCGCGGAACCCTGAGCCGGCAGCGGGTACCGCCTGGCGCGACGCGCTGGCGCCTGAATGCAGGGCGATTGCAGGCAAGCTCACTGTCCGCAACGCGCCGCAAGCGGCCCTCCGACGAACGGCCGTGCCACGTGGCGCACCGCCCAGGCGCCGGGGCCGCGCCGCGGCGCTGCTGAGACAATCCGGCGCCATGCAAATGCCGATCGAATGGCTGCCCGCGGAGGGCGACCCGCAGCAGCTGGTCCTGCTGCTGCACGGCTGGGCCTCGGACGCCGGCGCGATGCTGCCGCTGGCGCAGGCGCTGCGCAGCACCTTCCCGCAGGCGGCGATCGTCGCGCCCGATGCACCGCTGGCGGCCGACGGCGGCCGCGCCGGGAGGCAGTGGTATTCGCTGGACGGCATCAGCCCGCAGAACTGGCCCGGACGCGTGGCCGGCGCGCTGCCGCCGCTGCACGACTGGGTGCGCGCGCAGCAGCGCCGGCTGGGCGTGGCGCCGGCGGCGACGGCGATCGGCGGTTTCTCGCAGGGCGCGATCCTGGCGCTGGCGCTGGCGCTGCGCGAGGACGGCCTCGCCGGCCGCGTGCTGGCCTTCGGCGGCTGCTTCACCGCGCCGCCGGAAGCGGCGCCGCGCCTGACCACCCTGCACCTGTTCCATGGCAGCGCCGACCGCGTGATCCCGGCCGACGGCTCGCGCCAGGCGCTGGCCTGGCTGGGTGAACTGCGCGGCGACGCCACCCTGGACATCGCCGAAGGCGTCGGCCACGAACTGCACCCGGCGCTGATCGACTGCGCGCTGCACCGCCTCACGCACCATATCCCGCTGCGCACCTGGCAGGAGGCGCTGGGTGCGGCGCCGCGCCCTTCTGCGTCCTGACCTCGACTCCCTGGTTGTGTTGCCCCATGCTGTTCCTGCTGTCCCCCGCCAAGACCCTGGACTACGACACCCCGCTGCCCGCCACGCTGCAGCGCCAGGCCAGCGAACCCGTCTTCGCCGACCGCGCGGCCGAGCTGATCGCGGTGCTGCGCAGGAAGCGCCCGGCGCAGGTGGCGGCGCTGATGGACCTCTCGGAGCGGCTGGCGCAGCTCAACGTCGAGCGTTATGCGGCCTGGCAGCCGCAGGCCACGCCGGCCAACAGCCGGCCGGCGCTGCGCGCCTTCGCCGGCGACGTCTACGACGGCCTGCAGGCCGCCACGCTGGGCGCGGCGGACCTGAAGTGGGCGCAGCAGCACCTGGTCATCCTGTCCGGCCTGTACGGCGTGCTGCGCCCGCTGGACCGCCTGCAGCCCTACCGGCTGGAGATGGGCACCGCGCTGGCCACGCCGCGCGGCAAGGACCTGTATGCCTACTGGGGCGATGCGATCGCCGACTGGCTGAACGAACGCCTGGCCGGCGAGAAGCACCCGGTCGTCGTCAACCTGGCCTCGCAGGAATATGCGCGTGCCGCGCTGCGCCCGGCGCTGCGCGCGCGCGTGGTGGACGTGCAGTTCGAGGACTGGCACGGCGACCGCTTCAAGATCATCAGCTTCTTCGCCAAGAAGGCACGCGGCGCGATGGCGCGCTGGGCGGTGCAGCAGCGCGCGCGCAGCGTCAAGGCGCTGCAGGGTTTCGACACCGACGGTTACGCCTGGGACGCTGCCGCGTCGACCGAAGACCGGCTGGTCTTTCGACGGGGCGGCTGACGGGGTCTTTTCGGCGCTTCACGGCCGGCCCCGCTGCGCGAAAATCCCGCGTCATGAGCACCACCGTCGCCCAGAACATCACCGACGACCTGCGCCGCTGGATCGTCGAGCAGGCCGAGTCCGGCTGCCGTCCCGCCGACGTGCTGGAGGCCATGAAGGCCAGCGGCTGGGAGGAGTCGGTGGCCGTCGCCGCGCTGGAGCAGACGCTGCGCCAGCGCCTGGCGCAGCTCGACGAGGAGGAACTGCCGCCGCCGACCGAGGTGCCGCAGCCGGCACTGGAAGGCGCGAGCCCGCTCGTGCAGGTCGGCGGCCGCGAGGTGCGCGTGCTGACGGTGATGAAGCTGCCGCGCGTGGTGGTCTTCGGCGGGCTGCTGTCGGACGAGGAATGCGATGCGCTGATCGAGCTGGCGCGGCCGCGCCTGCTGCGCTCGGAGACGGTGGACAACGCCACCGGCGGCAGCGAGGTCAATGCGGCGCGCACCAGCGACGGCATGTTCTTCGATCGCGGCGAGACGCCGCTGATCGCCACCATCGAGCGCCGCATCGCCGAACTGGTGCGCTGGCCGCTGGAGAACGGCGAGGGCATCCAGGTGCTGCGCTACCGGCCGGGCGCGGAATACCGGCCGCACCACGACTATTTCGACCCCGTGCACCCGGGCACCGCGCGCATCCTGCAGCGTGGCGGCCAGCGCGTGGGCACGGTCGTGATGTACCTCAATACGCCGGAAGGCGGCGGCGCGACGACCTTCCCGGAGGTCGGGCTGGAAGTCGCGCCGGTGCGCGGCAACGCGGTCTTCTTCAGCTACGACCGCGCGCACCCGGCGACCAAGACGCTGCATGGCGGCGCCCCGGTGCTGGCCGGCGAGAAATGGGTCGCCACCAAGTGGATGCGCCAGGGCGTCTTCACCTGAGTTCCGCGCCGCGCGCGCTGCGGCGCGCGCGGGCGGCCGCCGCGTGCCTGGCGGCCTGCGCGGCCGCCGCGCTGCCGGCGCTGGCCCAGGTCGCACCGGCCACCGCACCCGCGGCATCCGAACCCGTCTCGGCAGCGGCCTGCACCTTCTGCCGCGAGCGGCTGCAGACCGTCGGCGCGCTGCGCGCCGCGCTGCCGGCCGACTGGTCCGTGCGCTCGGAACCCGAGCCGGTGCTGGGCGGCGAGATGCTGGTCGTGCGCGCCGGCCCGGCACAGGCGCCGCGGCTGCTGCTGGTGCATGGCCTGGGCCAGAACGGCTTCACCGACTGGATGCCGGTGCTGCCGGCGCTGGCGCAGCGCTGGCAGGTGACGGCGGTCGACCTGCCGGGCTTCGGCTACTCGAGCACCCGGCTGGCCAAGCTGTCGCCGACCAACCTCGCGCGTGTGCTGGCCGCGCTGCTGCAGCGCGAAGGCGCCGGGCCGGTCACCGTGCTCGGCCACTCGATGGGTGGCGCCGTCGCGCTGCGCCTGGCCGAGCAGCAGCCGGCCGCGGTGTCGAGACTGGTGCTGGTCGACGTGGCCGGCATCCTGCACCGCACCGCCTTCACCAAGCACCTGGCCAGCCTGCCGGTCACCGTCGCCGGCGTGCCCGAGCCGCTGAAGGAGCCGGTGGCGCGGCTGCGCGACCTGGGCAACCTGCTCGTCGAGCGCGCCTTCGGCCTGCCCGGCGACCCGACGCGCGTGCTGCGCGAGTCCGAGGCGCTGTGGGCGCTGGCGCTGCGCGACCGCGCCAGCGCCAATGCCGCGATGGCGCTCGTCGACGAGGACTTCGGCGCCGCGCTGCGCACGGTCACCCAGCCGGTGTGGCTGATCTGGGGCGAGGCCGACGCGGTGGCGCCGCTGCGCACCGGCGAGCTGCTGGCGCGCCGGCTGCCGCAGGCGCAGCTGCTCACGCTGCCGGGCGTGGGCCATGTGCCGATGGTGCGGGCGACGCAGGACTTCCTGCGCCTGCTGGCCACTGCGCTGGAGCAGTCGCCGGCAGCGCGTGCCGGGCCGCCGCCGCCCGCCGGCCCGCTGCAGGACCTGCACTGCAAGGACCAGGTCGACATGCACTACGGCGGCCGCTGGCGCGAGGTGCACATCGACGGCTGCATGGCGGTGCGCCTGACCGACCTGGTGGCCGAGCGCATCGTCGTGCGCGACGCCATCGTGCAGATGCTGGGCGTGCAGGTGCGCTCGCCGGACATCGCGCTGGAGGTCACGAATTCCGAGCTGGTCGCCACCGCGAGCGATTTCGCCGGCCGCGTCGCGATCCGCACCGACGCCAGCCGCATCGACCTCGCCGGCGTGCGGCTGCAGGCCGACGGCTTCGCGGTGCAGGCGCGGCGCCGCTCGCGGCTGGTGGTCTCGGTCAGCGAGATCCGCGACGCCTTCCACCGCGGCCCCTGGCACGACGACCGCGAGCTCGAGGGCGAGGTGCTCGACGCGCGGCCGGCGGCTCCGCCGCCGGTGCGCCGCTGAGCCGGCCCGGCACCGTAGCCCAGCGGACAGCGCGGCGCCGCGTCGCGCGCCACGGGTGGGTAACGCGCAGGCGGCCGGAAGTGCAGGCGCAGCGCGCAGCGCGGCGGCCGGCGCGGCGTCAGACGGGCCCGCTGCCCAACGCCCAGGCGACCGCGGCCGCGGCGCCGGTGGACAGCAGCAGCGACAGCGCGACCCGCGAGCCGTAGGCCGCGCCGCCGGCGGCAAACGCGGTGACGCTGCGCGACACCGAATTGGTCGCCACCGCGAGCAGCGCGCCGTCGCGCACCGCCTCGGCCGACAGCGTGCCGGCGGCCTGCAGCGCGCCCAGCGCGGCGACGGGCGAGTGCGCGTCGGCCAGCGCCGCCAGCGCGGTGCCGCCGTACAGGCCCAGCGCGCCGAAGCTGCGCTGGGCCCAGCTCACGCCCACCGTCACCGCGCCCAGCAGCAGCGCCAGCAGTGCGGCCTCGCGCACGCGCAGCGGCCCATGCGCAGCGGCTTCCGGCGACGGCACCGCCGCCGCGCCGCGTGCACGCAGCGCGCCGAAGGCCAGCGCCACCGCGGCGCCGGCGGCCGCCGCCGGCGCCAGCGCGCGCGCGGCGGCGGGCGCCACTGCCAGCAGCATCAGCATCGCCTGCAGCCAGGTCGCCGCGGTCGACAGCACGGCGCCGGCCTCGCAGGCCGCGCGCTGCGCCGGGTCGCTGCGCGCCCGCACGCCCATCGCCGCCACCGTCGCGGTGCTGGAGACGAAGCCCGAGAACAGCCCCGACAGCGCGATGCCCGCGCGCGCACCGAACAGCCGCAGCGCCACGTGGCCGGCGGCCTGCAGCAGCAGGATCAGCACGACCAGCCCGAGCAGCGTGCGCGGCGCCAGCCCGCCGAGCAGCGGCCAGGGCTCGGCCGGCACCACCGGCAGCAGCACCAGCGCCAGCGCGGCGAGCAGCAGCGCGTCGTGCAACTCGCCTTCGCTGAGCAGCTCGGTCGCGAAGCGGTGCAGCCGCTCGCGCAGCGCCAGCAGACCGGCGACGACGACCGCGGCGGCGGCGCCGAGCATCGGCTCGCGCACCGACAGCACGCCGACCAGGTAGGTCACGAACAGCGCCAGCTCGGTCGTCAGCCCGGGGTCGACCAGCTCGCCGGGCGGCGGCTCGTGGCTCTTCCAATAGGCGATCAGCCCCAGCGCGGCGACGACCAGCGCACCCAGCGCCACCAGCGCCGGCTGCTCCAGCGCCTGCGCGATGCCGCCGCCCAGCGCCGCGAGCGCGAAGCTGCGGATGCCGGCCGCCTCGCGCGAGGCGCCGCGGCCCTTGCGCCGCTCGCGCTCGAGCCCGATCAGCAGACCGCCGCCCAGCGCCGCGGCCAGGCCCAGCAGCGGGGTCGAGGTCAGCAGGCCCCAGGGGCCGCCGTCGCCGTTCATGGCCGGCCGCTCACGCGCCGGTGGCCGCCGCGCGGCCGAGGTCCTGCATCTCGGCCGAGGACAGCACGCGCAGGCCCGGCCGCGCCTGCGCCAGCGCCACGGCCAGCGCGCGGGCGACGGTGGCCGCCCCGATCGGCCGCCAGGCCTTGGGCACCAGCGGCGCCAGCGGCCGTGTCAGCGCCAGCGCCAGCGCCTCGGCGCGGCGCGGCGGCTGGCCCAGGGCGTCGCGGTCGCCGGCCAGCAGCGAGGGCCGCGCGACGACCAGACTGGCGAAGCCCAGGCCCTGCAGCGCGGCTTCCATCTCGCCCTTGGTGCGGCTGTACAGGTTGCGCGAGCGTGCATCGGCTCCGAGCGCGGAGACGACCGCGAAGCGCTGCACGCCGGCAGCGCGCGCGGCGCGCGCGAAGGCCAGCACGGCGTCCAGGTCGACCGCGCGGAAGGCCGCCGGCGAGCCGGCCACGGCGATCGTCGTGCCCAGGCAGCAGACCGCGTCGTTCGCCGGCGGCAGCGCCGGCAGCGCGGCGAAGTCGACCACGTGCACGCGGCACAGCGGCCCGGGCGCAGGCAGCGCGCGCCGCACCAGCAGGTGCAGCCGGCCGGGGCCGGCCCACTGCGCGGCGAAGGCGCGGCCGATGAGGCCGGTGGCGCCGGCCAGCAGTGCATCGCCGGCGGGCCTGGGGTCGGGTCGTGGCATGGCGCGAGCTTAGTGGATGCTCCGCACGGTGCGGCGTGTGCGGCAGGTCCCGAACGACGCGCCCCGAACATCGCGTCGGTGGCAGCGGCCGCACTAGCATCGCCGCCCATGGCCCACGGCTTCGACCAGTTGCGCGAGCGGCGCGCAGGCGACGGCGCGCGCATCGCCTGGCGCGTGCGCGTGCCGGCGCTGCCCGAGCCGCAGCGCGGCGCGCCGGTGCTGCTGCTGCACGGCCTGGCGAGCAACGCGACGCGCTTCGAGGAGTTCGCCGAGCACAGCCGGCTGGCGCAGCGGCACGCGCTGATCCGCGTCGACCTGCGTGGCCACGGCGCCGCGCTCACGCGTGGGCGCACCGACATCGGCGCCTGGTGCGACGACCTCGCCGCGGTGCTGGACGCCGAGGGCGGGGAGGCGGCACTGCTCGTCGGCCACAGCCTGGGTGCGCAGGTGGCGCTGCAGTTTGCACGCCGGCAGCCGGCGCGCGTGCGCGGCCTGGCGCTGATCGACCCGGTCTTCCGCGAAGCGCTGCATGGCCGCTGGCGGCTGCTGGCCACGGCGTCGCCGCTGCTCGCGCTGGCCGCGGCGGCGGTGCGCGGGCTCAATGCGCTGGGCCTGCACCGCGGCGCGCTGCCGCCGCTGGACCTGCGCGCGCTGGACGAGGCGGCGCGGCGCGCGCTGGCCGCGTCGCCGGAGGCCGAGCGGGCCTTCGTCGCGCAGTACAGCTCGGCACGCGCCGACCTGCGCCATGTGCCGCTGGCGGTCTACCTGCAGGACCTGGTCGAGATGTTCCGCCCGGCGCCGCGGCCGCGTGAACTGGACCTGCCGGTGCTGGCGCTGCTGTCCAGCGGCGCGACCTTCGCCGACGCCGGCGAGATGCGCGCCGCGCTGGCCGGCCCGCGCGTCACGCTGCGCACCGTGCACTGCCAGCATTGGCCGCTGACCGAACGGCCGGCCGAGGTGCGGCAGGCGGTCGAGGACTGGGTCGAGCAGGTCGACCCGCCGGGACCTCAGCCGACGTCGCCGTCGACGTAGAACCAGCGCCCGCCCTCGCGCACGAAGCGGCTGGTTTCGTGCAGCCGCGTCGCGCGGCCGGCGAGCCGGCTGCGTGCGACGAATTCGACCGTCGCGTGCTCGTCGTCGATGTGGTGGTGCGCACGCACCTCCAGTCCCAGCCAGCGCACGCCGGGCTCCAGCACCAGCGAGGCCGGCCGTGTCGACGGATGCCAGGTCGCGAGCAGGTAGTCCACGTCGCCGCGCACGAAGGCGCTGTAGCGCGAGCGCATCAGCGCCTCGGCATCGGGCGCCTGCAGGTGCAGCGGCCCGGCGTGGAAGCGGCCGCAGCAGGCGGGGTAGGGCTGGCCGCTGCCGCAGGGGCAGGGGTCGTCGTGCGCTGCGTGGCGGTTCATCGCGGCGCATCGTACGCGGCACGCGGCGCGGTTCCCGCTGACTACACTGGCCGCGAAGCGTCCTGGAGAACCGCCATGCTCGACCCCCAAGCCCGTGCCCTGCTGGACCTGATGATCGAACGCCAGGTGCCGCCGGTGCATACGCTGTCCGCCGCCGAGGCGCGGCGCATGTACCTGGAACGGCGCTTCTTCACGCAGCCCGATCAGCCGGCGGTGGCCGAGGTGCGCACGCTGGCCACCGACGGCGGCGTGCCGCTGCGCCTGTACCGGCCGCCGGCTGCGGCGGGCGCGCGGCCCGGGCCGCAGCCGGTGCTGGTGTACTTCCACGGCGGCGGCTGGGTCATCGGCGACCTCGAGACGCACGACGTGCTGTGCCGGCAGCTGTGCCTGGCCGCGGGTGCGGCGGTGGTCGCGGTCGACTACCGGCTGGCGCCCGAGCACCGCTTCCCGGCGGCGGTGGACGACTGCGTCGCCGCCACGCGCTGGGTGCGCCGCGAGGCGGCGGCGCTGGGGCTGGATGCGACGCGGCTGGCGGTGGGTGGCGACAGCGCCGGCGGCAACCTGGCGGCCGTCGTCTGCCTGACGCTGCGCGACGCCGGCGAGCCGTTGCCGGCCTTCCAGCTGCTGATCTACCCGGGCACCGACATGCGTGCCGTGGCGCCTTCGCACACCACCAATGCCCAGGGTTATCTGCTGACCGCCGACAGCATCGCCTACTACCGCGGCCACTACACGCCCGACCCGGCGCAGTGGAGCGACTGGCGTGCCTCGCCGCTGCTCGCGGCGGACCACTCGCGGTTGCCGCCGGCGCTGGTGCTGACCGCCGGCTTCGACCCGCTGCGCGACGAGGGCCGGCAGTATGCGGACGCCCTGTCGGCGGCCGGCACGCCGGCGCAGTACCTGTGCTTCGAGCGCCAGATCCACGGCTTCATCACGATGACCCGGGTGCTGGACGAAGCGCGCACCGCGGTCGCGCTGTGCGGCGCGGTGCTGACCCAGGCCCTGGCCCCGCGCTGAATCACGAGGCGGCCTGCCGCAGCATCTCGCGGAAGGGCGCGAACAGCCAGGAGCGCAGACCCACCAGCATCGTGTAGGCGCGGCGTTCCGTGGCGGGCAGCTTCTGGTCGGCCAGGTGCTGCGCGGCGAAGTCCTGCGCCAGGCGCTGCAGGCGGTCGTCGAACTGCACGGCCTGCGCCGGGCTCACCTGGCCGTGCACCAGCACCAGCGTCTCGCCCTCGCCGTCGAAGCCGCCGCCGAAATAGTCGCCCACCGCGTGCTGGCGGAAGAACTGCATCACCGGGCCATGCGGCCGCCAGCGGAAGGTCTTGTCGATCTTCAGCCTATAGCGGTTGTTGGCGCGCAGCTCCAGGATGCCCAGCCGGTCCAGCGCCAGCAGGCAGGCCACGGCCTGCGGCTTGCTGATCGTGTAGGTGGCCACGATCTGCTCCACCGTCCATTGGCTCAGCGCGCAGATGGCGGTCAGCAGCAGCCGCGGGTCGGCGACCACCGCGCGCTCCTGCTCCGGCGTCAGCTCGCGCCGCGGCGGCGCGGCCAGCGCCACTTCGCGCGCCAGGTCGGCGAAGTCCAGGCGCAGCACGGCCAGGATCTCGTCGATGCGCGCCAGCGTCATTTCGCCGCGCGAGAACATGCGCTTGACCGTGCTCTCGGCCAGGCCGAGCTCGCGCGCCAGTTGCGCGTAGGTGATGCCGGCGCGCCGCAGCTCGGTCTTCAGCGCGCCGACCAGGGACTGCGTGCCGCTCATCGCCGGTCTCCAAAAGTATCGAAATACGATACCAGACGTCCGAAGCTGGGCCACACCTCCTGGGGGGATGGATACCTTGACGGCGCGCGGGCAGCATCCGGCCCGTGTTCAACGACCTTCCCCCGCAATGACACCGATCCGCCACGACACCCGCGCCTGGAAGGCCCAGGTCTGGACCAGCTTCGGCGCCGCCGTCGCGCTGTGCGCGACCGGCCTGGCCTGGCTGCCGGGCCAGGACCTGGACCGCGCCTTCATGGTCATGGGCTACCTGTTCACGACCAGCAGCGCCTTCGTGCTGTCCAAGCACGTGCGCGACAACGAAGGCCGGCGCGTCGACGCGCCGCTGTGGGGCCTGGTGGTGTGGGCCGGCTTCGGACTGGCGATGGCGCTCACCGCCTGGGGCCTGGTGCGCATGGAGATCAACCCGACCTACAAGGCCTTCCTGGGCGTGTGCTGGCTGTTCCTGGTGTCCAGCGTCTTCACGCTGGCCAAGACGCTGCGCGACGCGCACGAGGCGGCGCTGGCCGAGGCGCGCGCCGAGGGCCGGCTGGCGGCGCTGGACGCGCCGACGGGCGGCGACGACATCGCGACGACGCGCTGAATGCACATGACTCCGACACCGACAGGACGAACCCTCATGAGACCCACCACCTTCTTCTCCCGCGCCACCGCGCTCGCCGCCGCGCTGGCGATCACGCTAGTCGCCGCCACGCCGGCCCGCGCCCACAACACCGCCTCTGAAGCCAGCGCGCTGTCGATGCTGCCGGTGGCGGTGTCGGTGGTGGCGCCGGTCGGGCTGCTGGTCAGCGGCGCCGCCTTCACCGTGGTCGCCGTCGAGGCGGCGTCCGACGGCACCGTGTGGGTGCTGGAACGTGCCTCGGACGGCGCGCGTGCCAGCGTCACGCTGTCGGCACAGGCCGCGGGCGCGGTGTCGGTGGTCGCCGGCACCGCCGTCGTCGCCACCGCCTTCAGCGCCGGCTGGGTGCTGTCGGCGGCCGGCAAGGCCATCGCGTACATCCCGAACGAGGTCGGGCGTGCGCTGCTGTACAACGAGCGCGTGACGCGATGAGGCCGACGATGCTGCGCACGACCTTCACCACGCTGGCCCTGGCCGCGCTGCTGACCGCGACGGCCGCGCAGGCCGGCCGCAGCTGCGAGCAGCGCCTGCCGGACGCCGACGCCGTGCAGCGCTCGGTCGAGCTCGCCGAGCGCACGCGCCAGGCGCTGGACGCCACCGGCGCCGAGGTCGTCGTGCTCGCGCGCGCCGGCCAGGACCTGGGCCGCTACGGGTTGCAGTGGTCGCACCTGGGCCTGGCCTACCGCGACCCGTTCGCCGGCGGCGCCTGGCGCGTGGTGCACAAGCTCAACCAGTGCGGCAGCGCGCGCGCCGACCTGTACCGCCAGGGACTGGCCGAATTCTTCCTCGACGACCTGTGGCAGTACCGCGCCGCGCTGGCGCCGCTGTCCAGGGAGGCCCAGGCGAAGCTGATGGCCGTGCTGGACGACAACCGGCGCGTCGCGCGCCTGCACGTGGCCGACTACAGCATGGTCGCCTACCCCTGGGCGCAGCGCTACCAGCAGAGCAACCAGTGGGCGATCGAGACGATCGCGATGGCGCACGAGCCGGCCGCGACGAGCCGCGAGCGCGCCCAGGCCTGGCTGCGGCTGCAGGGCTACGAGCCCAGCGTGCTGCGCATCGGCGCGATGACGCGGCTGGGCGCGCGCATGACGGCGGCCAACATCGCCTTCGACGACCACCCGAACGACAAGCGCTTCGGCGACCGCATCGAGACGGTGACCGTCGACTCGGTCTTCGCCTGGCTGGAGCGCTCGGCGCTGGCCGGCCGCGTGCAGGTCGTCCGCTAGGCCATGAAGCGCCGCCACCTGCTGCTGGGCTGCTGCGCGGCGCTGGGCGCGGGGCTCTTCACCGGCCTGGGCCTGCATGCCGCGGCCGAGGCACGCAACCCCTGCCGCGGCACGCTGCCCGACGAGCTGGCGCGGCACGACCTGGTGCTCTCGGCCTTCGAGGGGCTGGACACGACGCGGCTCGTCGACACCCACGCCCACCTGCTGGGCACCGGCGACAGCGGCAGCGGCTGCACCGTGCACGCTAGCCTGCACCAGTGGTGGCGGCCGACCGAACTGCTGCGCAAGCACGTGATCCTGGACGCCGCCTGCGTGGCGTCCGATGCGCCGTCGATCGACCGCGCCTACGTGCAGCGGCTGCAGCAGCTGGCGGCCGGCTTCCCGGCCGGCGCGCGCTGGTGGCTGTATGCCTTCGACCAGGCCTGCCGCGACGACGGCAGGCCCGAGCCCGACTGGACGACCTTCCACGTGCCCGACGACTATGCGCGGCGCATCGCCGAAGCCTCCGAGGGCCGCTTCGAATGGGTCGCCTCGGTGCACCCCTACCGCCCGGACGCGATCGCGCGGCTGGAGGCGGCCATCGCCGGCGGCGCGGTGGCCGTCAAGTGGCTGCCGAGCGCGATGAATATCGACCCGCGCGACGCGCGCTGCCGCGCCTTCTGCGAACGGCTCGCGCGGGCCCGGCTGCCGCTGGTCGTGCACTGCGGCGAGGAGAAGGCCGCGCCGGGCGCGCGGCGCGACGACCTGGTCAACCCGCTGCTGGTGCGCCACCTGCTGGCGCTGGGCGCGACGGTCATCGTCGCGCATTGCGCGTCGCTGGGTCAGGCGCAGGACACCGACCGGCCGTCCGCGCCCAGGGTGCCGGCCTTCGAGCTGTTCGCACGCCTGATGGCCGAGCGCGAATGGGAAGGCCGGCTGTTCGGCGACCTCTCGGCTGTCTTCCAGCGCAACCGCACGCCGGCCGTGTGGCGCGCGGTGCTCGGGAACGAACACTGGCACGGCCGGCTGCTGCACGGCTCGGACCACCCGCTGCCGGGCATCGTGCCGCTGTATTCGATGCCGCGGCTGGTGCAGGCCGGGCTGCTGGACGCCGAGCATGCTGCGCCGCTGTCGCGCATCCGTGAACACAATGCGCTGCTGTTCGACGTGGTGCTCAAGCGCAGCCTGCGCCTGGGCAGCGCGCGGCTGCCGGCCGCCCTGTTCGAGGCGCGCGCGCTGGACGCGCTGCGCGCTGCCTGACCCACTGTTGCGGAGACCGCCCTTGTCGACGACGACCGAAGCCGCCGCGCCCGGTGGCCACCCGAACCAGTTTGCGCTGCTCAAGCAGCGCCGCTTCGCGCCCTTCTTCTGGGTGCAGTTCCTGGGCGCCGGCAACGACAACCTGTTCAAGTTTGCCTTCACCGTGATGGTGACCTACCAGCTGCAGGTGAGCTGGCTGCCGCCGGCGATGGCCGGGCTGGTGATCGGCGCGGTCTTCATCCTGCCCTACCTGCTGTTTTCCGCCACCAGCGGGCAGATCGCCGACAAGGTGGACAAGGCCTGGCTGATCCGGCAGCTCAAGACGCTGGAGATCGTGATCATGGCGCTGGGCGCGGTGGGCTTCTACCTCGCCCATGTGCCGCTGCTGCTGGCCTGCCTGTTCCTGATGGGGCTGCAGAGCACGGTCTTCGGCCCGGTCAAGTACGCCTACCTGCCGCAGCACCTGGACGAGCGCGAGCTGACCGGCGGCAACGGCGTCGTCGAGATGGGCACCTTCGTCTCCATCCTGCTCGGCAACGTGGCCGGCGGGCTGCTGATCGCGCTGCCCGAGGTGGGTGCGCAGGTCACCGCCTGGGCCTGCCTGGCAGTGGCGGTGGCCGGGCGCGTGGCGGCGCACGGGGTGCCGGTCTCGCCGGCCAGCGACCCGGCGCTGAGGATCAACTGGAACCCGGCCAGCGAGACCTGGCGCAACCTGAAGCTGGCCTATGGGCAGCGCGCGGTCTTCCGCTCGCTGCTGGGCATCAGCTGGATGTGGTTCTTCGGCGCCGTCTTCCTGAGCCTGTTCCCGGCCTTCTCGCGCGAGGTGCTGCAAGGCAACGAGCAGGTCGCGTCGCTGCTGCTGGTGGTGTTCTCGCTGGGCGTGGGGCTGGGCGCGCTGCTGTGCGAGACGCTGTCGCGCCGGCACGTGGAGATCGGCCTCGTGCCACTGGGCGCGCTGGGCATGAGCCTGTTCGCCTTCGACCTGTACCTCGCCACGCGCGCGCTGCCGCCGGTGGAAGGCGCGCAGACGCTGGCGGCCTTCGTCGCGCAGCCGGCGCACTGGCGCGTGATCGTGGACCTGGCGCTGCTGTCGCTGAGCGCCGGCGTCTACAGCGTGCCGATGTATGCGCTGATCCAGCTGCGCAGCCCGCCCACGCACCGCGCGCGCATCATCGCCGCCAACAACATCCTGAATGCGCTGTTCATGGTGGTGAGCGCGCTGATGACGGGCGCGCTGCTGGCGGCCGGGTTCAGCATCCCGCAGGTCTTCCTGACGCTGGCGGTGCTGAACACCATCGTCGGCTTCTACATCTTCCTGCTGGTGCCGGAATACCTGCTGCGCTTCGTCGCCTTCCTGCTGACGCGCGTGATCTACCGCTTCAGCGTGCGCGGCGACGAGCACATCCCGCGCGAGGGCGCGGCCATCCTGGTGTGCAACCACGTCAGCTTCGTCGACGCGATGCTGCTGATGGCGGCCAGCCCGCGGCCGATCCGCTTCGTGATGGACCACCGCATCTTCGCCATTCCCGTGCTGGGCTGGCTGTTCCGGCTGGCCAAGGCGATCCCGATCGCGCCGCAGCGCGAGGACCCGGCGGCCTACGAACGCGCCTTCGCGCAGGCGCGCGCGGTGCTGGACGACGGTGAACTGCTGGCCATCTTTCCCGAAGGCGCGATCACGCGCGACGGCACGCTGGGCGAATTCAAGGGCGGCGTGATGAAGATCCTGGCCAGCCACCCGGTGCCGGTGGTGCCGCTGGCGCTGCACAACCTGTGGGGCAGCTTCTTCTCGCGCGTCGAAGGCGGGCGCGCGATGCGCCGTCCGTTCCGGCGCGGGCTGTTCAGCCCGGTGGGCTTGTCGGCTGCGGCACCGGTGCCGGCGGCGGTGGTGACGCCGCAGGGGTTGCGGGAGAAGGTGGCGGGGTTGCTGGCGGGGTAAGGGCGCAGGCCGTGGGGCGGCTCACGCCTTGGGCCGCACCGGCCAGGCGCCGGCCGGCCAACGGAGCAGGTTCAGCAGGTTGCCGGCCAGGATCAGCCCGACACCCAACGCCGTGAAGAGATCCAGCCGTTCCGAGTACGCCAGCCAGCCCACGAGCGCCGTCAGCGGCACGCGCAGGAAGTCCATCGGCACGACCACCGTGGCGTCGGCATGCTGCATCGCCCTGGCGAAGCAGTAATGCGAATAGGTGCCGCAGAAGGCCACCAGCACCACCCAAGCCCAGGCCGTCGTCGAGGGCCACTGCCAGACCAGCAGCGCCGGGACGAGCCCGATTGCGCTCTGCACCACCAGCATCCAGAAGCTGATCGCCACCGCCGCGTCGGTGCGGGTGAGCGACTTCACCAGCACCACCGAGACCGCGAAGCCCAGCGCGGAGGCCAGCGCGATCAGCTGGCCGACATCGAGTTCGCCTGCGCGGGGACGCACGATCACCGCCACGCCCACCAGCCCCAGCAGCACCGCGAACCACTTGCGGCCGCTCATGCGTTCGCCGAGAAAGGCCACCGCCAGGACGGCCGACCAGATCGGCATCGTGAATTCGATCGACACCACCTGCGCGAGCGGGATCAGGGTCAGGGTCACGAACCAGCCGTACTGCGCGCCGTAGTGGACCGTGTTGCGCAGCACGTGCTGGGGCAGCCGCTCGGTCCTGACCGCGGCCAGGCCCCCCGCCGCGCGCACCAGGGGCCACAGCATGGCCATGCCCAGCGTGGAGCGCAGCAGCATGATCTGGAATACCGACAGCTCGCGCGCGGCCTCGCGCCCGGCCACGGCGATCACCACCATCAGCGTCAGCCAGCCGGCCATCCAGCACGCGGCACGGGCGATCGAGGTCTGGGGTGCGGCCTGCATCGCCTGCAGCGTAGCTGATCAGCCCGAAGGCCCCGGGCGCGTACCAGCCGGGCGATGCGGGGGCTAGAGCGACTCCGCACGCTACCGGCCAAGCGCCGCCGATGGCCACGGACAGCTCTCCGGCTGATGGGAACATGCTGCAGTGCCGATCCTTGCGCCATGCAGCGCGGCTGGTCTTTCGTGGAATCAGTCCCAACGTCGAGCGACGTACCGGGGAAGCGTGGTGCTGACGGCCTTAAGCTTGTCCGATGTCAGTACGCGGCCTAGACTTTTCCCAGGCCCTGGGCGCTCTACCGGTGGCGGTCGTGGTGGTCGACCGGAGCGGTCTGATCCGCCATGCGAATGCCTCCGCTCAGCAGCTCCATGCCAAGCTCGACGCCGGCTTCGCCCTGCACGATTCGTTCGCCACTGATGATCGGCATGTGCTCATGCACTACCTGCAGAGTCTGCACTCTCTGGAGTCGAACCATCACTGCCGGTACATGGAAGGACATTTGCATGCCCATGAGGGTAACGGCCGGCGGGTCGCCATCACGGGCCGGCCCTTGTCGACTGACTCGTCCGACGCGGTACTTTCGCTGGTCGACATTACAGAGCAAAGGGCTCGCGAGGAGGCCCTTGAAGCACTTGCGCATACGGATCCGTTGACCGGCCTGCCCAACCGCCTTGCCCTGCTGCGAATGCTGAGGCGTTCTGCGAAGGCGGAAGGAGGCTGTACCGTGGCGATTGCCGACCTGGACCGTTTCAAGCAGGTCAACGACCGGTTCGGCCATGCAGTTGGGGACAAGCTGCTGCAGACGGTGGCTTCCACTTGGCGAGCGCTGCTGCCAAATGAGGCCCTGCTGGCCCGCATGGGCGGCGACGAGTTCTGCGTGGTATTGCCGGGGCCGCTGGTGGGCGCGTCAATGGACAGCCTGCAGCGGCTGCGCCAGGCTGATGTTTCCTCTGCGCTCTTCAACGATGGCGCAGGCGCAGTCAGCGTAACGATCGGCGTGGCACACAGCAGCGCCGGCTCCGTGGATGAGGTGCTGCGGCAGTGCGACATGGCGTTGTACGCAGCCAAGGGTCGGGGCCGCAATCAGGTTGCGGTCTACGGGCCGGACGCGGTGTCTGATGTCGGGCAGCACGCCGAGCAGGCTGAGATCATCCGCCGCCTCAACGAGCAGAACGCCCAACTCCATCGCGACGCCCGCACGGATGCACGCACGGGGCTGGCCAATGCACGGGCGCTGGCGGAGATCGAGTCGGTCGAGATCGGGGCATCCAGCGACTTGGCGTGGCAGGCGGTGGCTGTGCTCTTCATCGACTTGGACCACTTTGGGGCGTACAACCACCACTACGGCGATTCCGCCGGTGATGAGGCGCTGCGGCGCGTCGCGGCCGTGCTTCAGTCCTCTGCCCGCAAGTCCGACAGGGCGTTCCGAAAGGGCGGCGAAGAGTTCGTGATGGTGTTGCCCATGGCCGATGTTGGTGCGGCACGCCGCGTAGCGGAGAACGTCGCCACACAGCTGGCGGATCTGCGCATCCCGCATGCCGGTGGGCCGACGGGTTGGCTGTCTGCCCTGATCG
The DNA here is from genome assembly GCA_019635315.1 of Rubrivivax sp. Classification (GTDB taxonomy): domain Bacteria; phylum Pseudomonadota; class Gammaproteobacteria; order Burkholderiales; family Burkholderiaceae_C; genus Rubrivivax. Next base: position 77,224 of record JAHBZT010000005.1, on the reverse strand, counting down.
TGGGGACAGTCTCGCGCCCTGGCGAGACGTTGAGGGACTCCATCGCGCGGGCGGGTGACGCTGCCATGGCCTGCAAGAAAAACGACATCCGTGCCACGATCATCTTTACGGAGTAGCTTTCGGCGTGACGCAACGGAATGCCGCCGACGCATTGGGAGCGTCAGCCATTCCTTGAGCAGGCCGGGATTCGGCCAGGAGTGGCTCGTCGCCAGTGGCCGCTCAAGGGGCATCGGGAACGCTCGCCCGCCAGTCGATACTTCCGGCGCTTGTTGATGGCCTCGCACCAGCCTTCAAGCGGTTCGATGTCTGCCTACAGCGCAGCCGGCAACGGCACCGGCGCATGGGCGGCTGCCGCTTCGTCGTCGCCCGGTAGCCGGCGCGAGCACTTGGACATGGCGGCGTCCAGCGTCCGGCAGTCGGCCTATTCGATGTCTGCGAGCATCAGCACTTGCTGAGTCTGAACGCCTGGGCGGCATCGCCCGACAACCTTTGCCAGCAGGACTTCCTCCAGTGCCCGCTTCCAGGCCTCGCGGAGCAGGCCATAGAGATATGGGGCGTGCTTGTCGTAGAGCGTCTGATGGCCCTTACGGCAAAGCTTGTCGGTGGGCTGCCACTACGTCCCTGGGTGGCCGATCTCCTTCTTGACCGGCATGGCGACCCACGGGAACTCCTCGGCCACAGCGACGTGTCGATCGCCGCCATCCCGGCAGACCGGTCGAATCCTTCGCCTCGGACGACCCCAGCTGCACCGTCCCTGCGCCAACGCACTGACCCCCTCCTGGAGACGCCCTCCCGGCAGGCACCGAACCCCGCGCCGCCCCGCCGTCACCCGAACTTCAGAAACAGCTGGCTGTACGGCTTCTTGATCTGCCCCAGCGCGGCCTGGGCCGCAGCACCGTCGCCCGCCACCAGCGCGGCCTTCAGCGCGGCCACGGACCGCCGCACGGCGGCCACGAGCGGGGCGAATTCGCGGTCGGCGCGCAGCGTCTCCGGGGCCTCGCTCTCCAGCCGGCCGGCCAGGTAGTCCAGCGCGCCGGTGCGGGCCAGCAGTTCCATCGCGCCCTGCGGCTGCGCCAGCAGCTTCGGGGCCTCGCCGAGCAGATGCTCCATCTCGGCGTGGTAGGCATTCATGTGGTCGCTGTAGACGATCACCTGGCTGCGGTGGCGCAGCGCCGCCAGCACGTCGCGCACGGCCTCCAGCGTCTCGTGCGCCTCGGCCAGCTGGCGCTGGCCCACCTGCCGGGCTGCCGCCTCGTAGGCGGCGTCGACTTCGGCCAGGCTGGCCGCGAAGCGCGCGTCGCGGTCGTAGGGGGCGGGCGGCTGTCGCCCGAAACGCTCGACGACGGCCGCCCAGGCCTTGCGGGCCTGGGCCACGGCCTGTTCGGACTCCGCCTGCGCCTGGCTGTTGGTCCGGAACAGCGCCACCCGGTAGGGCGCGTAGGCGGCCTGCACCGCATCGGTGAAGGGATCGGCCGCGTGGGCCGGGGCGGCGACGACGGCCGCGGCGGCCAGGGCGAAGGCGATCAGGGCGGGCGTGATCAGGGCGGGCGTGATCAGGCGGGGCATCGTGTCCTCTGCAGCCGCGGCGAACAGGTGGCGGCTGGCCGATTCTGCAAACGAACGCTGCGCCTGCCGTGACCACGATCAATCCGGAGCCCGGTGGTGCCCGCGGGCCGGACATGGCGCGTGGCGTCGGCCGGCCCTGCCACCCCGACGGTCCTGGCACGCGTCCTCAGGGCCCGCGCCGCCACTCGTAGCGCACGTCGTCCAGCCGCCAGGTCGGCTCGTACCCGAAGGCCACGGCCACGAAGCCGTTGCGTTCGTAGAAGCGCCGCGCCCGTTCGTTGCGCGCGAAGGTATACAGCCACAGCGACCCCGCCGACGCGGCCATGGCCCGCTGCAGCAGTGCGCGACCGATGCCTTGGCCGTGACAGCCCACGCGCACGTGCAGCTGAGCCACCGACTCGGCGTTCGACGCGACGAAGCCCACGAGGCGCTCGCCCTCCAGCGCCACGGTCACGTCGTGCGCGGGCAGCACGTGCTCCATCAGGTAGGCGCGCTGCCCTTCGATCGGGTTCGGGTCGACGATGCCGACGCCGTACTCGAAGGCCTCGCGCCACATCGGCACCAGTTCGTCGGCCATGGCGATCTCGAAGGGAGCGAAGCGCCACGTCACGGGCGCTCGTCCATGCGCCGCGTCACGATGCGCGCCACGTCGGCACCGAGCTTCTCGCCCGCGAGGTTGGAGCTGCGGAAATGCATGCCGCCGACGATACGCGCCTCGCGCACCTCCTCGACCGCCGCGTCCACGGTAACCCACTCGTGCGTGGTGTTGGTGACCGTGCTGTCGAAGGCGAACGTGACCTGCCGCGTGCCGAAGACCTGCGCCAGCGTCTCGACCAGCGCGCCGGTGGTGCAGCCATGCGCCGCCGGGTACTCGGGGTGGTTGGGCGTGGGCACGCGCGGCCGCCAGGCCGGGTCGGCGAGCGTGATCACGCTCAGCGGCCGCCAGCGGTCGTAGTGGTACTTGGTCTCGAAGCAGGCCGAGGTGGCGTCGGCCTGCGCCACCCACAGCAGCGCCATCAGGCGCGCGTTGTCGGCCAGCGTGGTCTGGCTGCGCGCGAAGCGGTTCAGGTTGTGCGTCCAGTACAGCGGCGGCGGCATGGTGTGGAAGCGTGCGTCCTCGACTTCGCGTGCGCTCGCCGCCCAGGGTCGGGCCGACGAGGCCCGCGCAGCGGCCGCGCGCGGGGCCGAGGCACTGGCCGATGCGCTGGGGCCCGAACACAGCGCGACGCGGGCGGCGGTGGCGCTCGCTCGGCGTTGAGGAATGCAGCTCACCGCGCCGCCCCGTGCGCACCGGCTTCGAGGCCTGCGGAACGAACGAAGCGGGGCCTGTCCGAGGTTCGACGCGCCCACTTCGATCTCAGGCGCCAGGCCTTCTGCCTTGCCCGGAAAACTGTATGGATATACAGTATCCTCGTGGCCTTCTCCCCCGATCTTTTTGCCGACTATCCGCCCGGCGGGCCGCTGCCGGAGGCTGCGCTGCACCCGGCCCTGTGGCGCGCCGACCAGCTGGCGCGGCCGCGCGGGGCGGTCGTCGCCAGCGGCTACGACGAGCTCGACGACCAGCTGCCCGGCGGCGGCTGGCCGCTCGGCACGCTGACCGAGCTGCTGCTGCCGCACCCGGGCGTCGGTGAACTGCGCCTGCTGGCGCCGGCGCTGGCGGCGCTGCAGCCGCGCGGGCTGGCCTGGTTCGACCCGCCGGCGGCGCCCTGCGCGCACCTGCTGCAGGCGCTGGGGCTGGACCTGCGCCAGCTCGTCGTCGTGCAGCCGCGCCAGGCCCTGCACGCCGGCGCGCGGCGCCAGCTGCCGGCGGCCGACATCCTGTGGGCGCTGGAGCAGGCGCTGAAGAGCGGCCAGCTCGGCGCCGTCGTCGCCTGGCTGCCGGCGCGGCTGCCGGCCGACGCGCTGCGCCGGCTGCAGCTGGCGGCGCAGGCGCACGACGGCGCCGCCTTCCTGCTGCGCGACGCCGCGCTGGCGCGCCAGCCCAGCCCGGCGCCGCTGCGGCTGGCGCTGCGCAGCGCCGGCGCCGACGAACTGCAGGTGCGGCTGCTCAAGCGCCGCGGCCCGCCCGCCACCGCGCCGCTCGTGCTGGCGCTGCCGCCGGTGCTGTCGCCGGCGGCGCGAGCGCGTGCGCAGGCGCTGGCCGAGGTAGCCGCCGCGGCTGCCGGGGCCGCGGCTGCGGCGCCGCAGCCGCGGGCGGCGGTCTGAGCGCCTGCCGCGCCTGCTGCGCCCGCGGCCTGCACGACCCCAGGGTGCCGAGGCGATGCTCTGGCTGGCCCTGCACCTGCCGCGGCTGCCGCTGGAGACCTTCTGCGCCACGCTGGCCGCGGCCGATGCCGCACGCGGCGTCGCGCTGATCGACGGGCACCAGGTCGTCGCCGTCGATGCCGCCGCGGCGGCGGCCGGCGTGCAGCCGGGCATGAAGCGCGCCACCGCGCTGGCGCTGGCGCCCGAGCTGCTGCTGGCCGCCAGCGACCCCGCGCGCGACGCCGCCGCGCTGCACGCGGTGGCGCATGCCGCGCTGGCCTTCACGCCGACGGTCACGCTGCACGACGGCGCCACCGTGCTGCTGGAGGTGCAGTCCTGCTTGCGCCTGTTCCACGGCCTGGGCCCGCTGCGCCAGCGCCTGCTGGCCGCGCTGGCGCCGCTGGGCCACCGCCTGCACCTGGCCGCGGCGCCGACGTCGCTGGGCGCTGCGCTGCTGGCGCAATGGCAGCCGGTACCCGGTGGGCCGGGTGATCCAGCCGGCCCGGGTGGCCATGGCGGCGGCTCCAGCGGTCCTGGCGTCCCGGGCGGCGACCTGGTGCTCGGCGAACACGCCACGAAGCTGCCGGCGCTGCAGCGTCTGCTGGCCGGGCTGCCGCTGGCGCTGATCGCCCCCGGCCACGAGGCGGCCCTGCACGGCCTGGGCCTGCAGCGCCTGGGCGAACTGCTGCGGCTGCCGCGCGCCGGGCTGGCGCGGCGCTTCGGCGAAGAGCTGCTGGACCGCATCGACCGCGCGCTCGGCCGCCGCGCCGACCCGCGCCGGCCGCTCGAACCGCCGGCGACCTTCGACGCGCGGCTGGAGCTGTACATGCGCGCCGAGCACACCGAGCAGCTGCTGGCCGCCGCCGACGTGCTGCTGGCGCGCCTGCTGGCCTGGGCGCAGGCCCGCCAGTCGCGCGTGGCCGCGTTCACGCTGCGCATGACGCACGAGCGCGTGCGCGGTGCAGCGCCGCCGGCCACCGAGCTGCACCTGGCGCTGGCCGAACCCGCGCTGGACGCCGCGCACCTGCGCCTGCTGCTGCGCGAGCGGCTGGCGCGCTGCACGCTGGCCGCGCCGACGCTGGAGTTGCAGCTGCACTGCCGCGACCTGGTGCGCGCGCCGCCGCCCAACGGCGAGCTGTTTCCCACCCGCGCCAGCCAGGCCGAGGGCCTGGTGCGGCTGCTCGAGCGGCTGCGCGCGCGGCTGGGCGACGAGCAGGTGCGCCGCCTCGTCGCGGTGGCCGACCACCGGCCCGAATGCGCCACGCGCAGCGTGCCGGTGCAGGGCGGGGCCGTGCCGGCCTCGGTGCCGTCGATGCTGCTCACCGCCGGCGAGGCGGTGCTGCCGCTGCACCGCCCGGCCTGGCTGCTGCCCGAGCCGCTGCCGCTGGCCGAGCGCGAGCGCCAGCCGCTGCTGGACGGCCGGCCGCTGGCGCTGCTGTCCGGCCCCGAACGCATCGAGACCGGCTGGTGGGACGGCGAGCCCGCGCTGCGCGACTATTTCATCGCCGCCACCGCCGACGGCGCGCTGGTCTGGGTCTTCCGCAGCCGGCTGCCGGTGTCCCGGCCGGCCGGCGAAGCGACCTGGTTCCTGCAGGGGCGCTTTGGCTGAGGCTGGACGTCGTCCAGTCCCTGCGGACTGGACGGCGCCTGCCGAAGGGCGAGCGCATGCTTGCGCGAGCGCGGCCTGCAAGGCTGAGGCTGGACGTCGTCCAGTCCCTGCGGACTGGACGGCGCCTGCCGAAGGGCGAGCGCATGCTTGCGCGAGCGCGGCCTGCAAGGCTGAGGCTGGACGTCGTCCAGTCCCTGCGGACTGGACGGCGCCTGCCGAAGGGCGGGCGCCTGCTTGCGCGAGCGCGGCGTGCAAGACGAACCCCCCCGGGTCGCGGGGAGGGCCTTGAATCCGGCGATCGCGGCCGGTCACACTCTCGCCCGCGGCGAACCGTCATCGCCGGAGGACTCCTGGGAATGAAGCTCACTCTTGCCGTCGCTGCGCTCGCCGCGGCGCTGACCTGCGCCGGTGCGCAGGCCACCACCATCGTCGACACCGGCCCGGGGCCGGATGGCGGCGGCGGCTGGTCGCTGTACGACGGCCTCGACGGCACCTACCAGCACCTGGGCGCCACCTTCGACGTGACGTCGGCCACGAGCATCGGCTCGATCGAGGGCTGGATCGAGGTCTATGCGAACGGCGGCGCGCTCGAGATCCGCCTGCATGGCGGCGACTCGCCGAATGCGGCACTGCTGTACGACACGCAGGTGACGCCGGCGCCCGGCTTCGGCTGGCGCGGCGCGACCGGCCTGGACTGGGCCGTGACGCCGGGCACCTACACGGTGGTCTTCTTCGCGCAGCCCGGGCTCAGCGCCGCGATGCCGAACCCGGCGCCGAACCCGCTGGGCACCGAGTGGTTCGCAAACCAGGGCACCGGCGGCAACTGGGCCGCCGCGCCGGACCTGGACTTCGGCGTGCGCGTCACCGCGGTGCCCGAGCCCGCCACCTACGGTCTGATGGCGCTGGGCCTGGCGGCCGTCGGCGCCGCGGCACGCCGGCGCAGGCGCTGCTGAATCGGCGCCAGGGCGGAGCGGCCGCCCGCGGCGAAGGGCGGCCGATCACCTGCGGGCAATCAACTACGGGCGGCCGAGCGCGCCGCCGCCGTCGCGTGCTCAGCGGCCGTCGAGCTCGATGCGCCAGCGCAGCCCGGGCGCATGGCCGTAGGCGGCGCCCTTGTCGAAGGGTCCGACCAGCACGCCGCCGTTGGCGGTGATCACGCGCTGCGATGCTTCGTTGTCGGGATCGGTGGTGATCTCCACCATGGCCAGCCCGCGCTCGCGCGCGATCGCCAGCATCAGCGCCAGCGCGCGCGTGGCATGGCCGCGGCGGCGCTGCCAGGGCACGACGGCATAGCCGATGTGGCCCAGCACGTGCGGCGGCAGCGGGCCGCCGTCCTTCGCCCAGCGCAGGCCGATCGCACCGACGAAGCCGGCCTCGTCGCCCGGCGGGTGCGCGTCGTCCCACATCCAGCGCCGCAGGCCGGGCAGGCGCTCGACCTGGCGGCCATCGGGCAGCGTGACCGGGCCGCCCAGCGCCAGCGGGTCGTCCATCAGCGCGAGGAAGGCCTCGGCGTTGTCGGCGATGCGCTCCAGTTCCTCGCCCGCCGCCGCGGCGCCGCGCACGTTGTCGGCGGACCAGCCGCGGCGCAGCGCCGCGCAGTAGGCGTCCAGGTGCGCCGCGGTCGGGCGGACGAGCGTCAGCACGGCGGGTGCGGTCGCTGCCTTCAGCGCGGCTTGGCCTCGGGCCCCGGCTTCATGCGCAGCAGCGTCGCGCCGTCGGCGCCGGTGAGCAGCAGCTCGCCACCCTCGATGCGCCAGCCGCGCACCGCGCCGTAGGCCTGCAGGAAACGCTGCTCCACGTCCTCGCCGTCCAGGCAGGCCATGCGCGTGGTGGCGGCGCTGCCGAAGCTCAGCCGTGCGCCGTCGAGTTCGAAGGTGCCCATCAGCCGGTTGCAGCCGGCGAAGCCGTTCACCCGCGGCTGCTCGGGGTCGAGCCGGAGGCTGGGCGGGCGCGGCATCTTCTCGCCGCTGACGGCGACCAGCACCCAGGTCGTGCCGCGCAATGGTGGCGCGTTGGCGCCAGGGCTGCCGGCGGCGCAGGCGGTGGTCATCGTGATCGCGCCGGCGGCCAGGGCCGGCAGCACGACGGTGACGAGGCGCGGCAGCAGGACCGGGCCGTGACGGGGCTGGGACATCGGAGACCTCGCGGGGTGCCGCGGCGCGCGGCGGACCGGGTCAGCATAGCCCAGCGCGGTCAGTGCGCCGCGGCGGCCGCGATGCCCCCGCGATCGCTCAGGCCAGCACGCGGCGCAGGAAGTCCTGCAGCACGTCGACCTCCTCGGCGCAGACCGCGTGCTCCATCGGATAGTCGTGCCATTCCACCGGCTGGCCGAGCGACTGCAGCAGGTCGCGCCCGGCCTGCCCGCGCGCCAGCGGCACGATGCCGTCGTGCCGGCCATGGGCCAGGAAGACCGGCGTGCCGGCATTGGCCGCGTGGCGCTCGGCAGCGGTGGTGTCCGCCAGCGGCACGTAGCCGGACAGGCCGGCAAGGCCGGCCAGCCGCTCGTGGTGGCGCAGCCCGGCGCCGAGCGTGATCGCGCAGCCCTGCGAGAAGCCGGCCAGCACGGTGCGCGAAGGCGGCACGCCGCGCGCCGCCTCGCGCGCGAGCAGCGCCTGCACGAGCGCGATCGATTCGCGCAGCCCGCCTTCGTCCTCGCGCCGCACGAGATCGGCGCCCAGGATGTCGTACCAGGCGCGCATCGGGTAGCCGCCGTTGATCGTCACCGGCCGCACCGGCGCGCGCGGAAACAGCCAGCGCACGGGGCCCACGGCCGCGAGGTCCAGCTGGTCGGCCACCGGCAGGAAGTCGGTGCCGTCGGCGCCCAGGCCATGCAGGATCACGACGGTAGCGCGCGGCGCCACGCCCGGGTCCAGCTCCAGCGTCTGCAAGGTGGTCGGCATGGCCGCCATCAGTAGTTGAGCCCGATCGCCTCGCGCACGTCGCGCATGGTCTGGCGCGCCACGGTGCGTGCACGCTCGGTGCCCATCTCGACGATCCAGTGCACCTGCTTGGGGTTGGCGAGGTAGCGCTCGGCGCGCTCGCGCCAGGGCTGCTGGCCCGCGATCACCGCGTCGATCACCGGCTGCTTGCAGTCCAGGCAGCCGATGCCGGCCGTGGTGCAGCCCTTGACGACCCAGTCCTTGGTGGCGTCATCGCTGTAGATCTTGTGGAAGTCCCAGACCGGGCATTTCTCGGGGTTGCCGGGGTCGCTGCGGCGCACGCGCGCGGGGTCGGTGGTCATGCCACGGATCTTCTTCGTCACCTCGGCCGGCTCGTCGCGCATCAGCACCGCGTTGCCGTAGCTCTTGCTCATCTTGGTGCCGTCCAGCCCGGGCAGGCGCAGCACCTCGGTGTGCAGCGCCTGCGGCTCGACCAGGATGGTCTTGCCGCTGCCCTTGAGGTGGCCCAGCAGCAGCTCGCGGTCGTCGGCCGTGAAGTCCGGGGCGCCGGCGGCCGCCTTGCCGATGACCGCCTCGCCCTTGGCCAGCGCCTCGGCGCTGCCGGTCTCGCCGTAGGCCTTGCGCTGCTTCTCGAGGTAGCGCTGGTCGTCCTTGGCCAGCTTGGCCAGCGCGGCAGCGACATGCTGCTCGAAGTGGTTGCCGCGGCCGTACAGGTGGTTGAAGCGGCGCGCGACCTCGCGCGTGAGCTCGACGTGGCTGCTCTGGTCCTCGCCCACCGGCACGTAGGCCGCCTTGTAGATCAGGATGTCGGCCGCCTGCAGCAGCGGGTAACCCAGGAAGCCGTAGGTCGCGAGGTCGCGGTCCTTGAGCTTCTCGATCTGGTCCTTGTAGGTCGGCACGCGCTCCAGCCAGCCCAGCGGCGTGCCCATGGCCAGCAGCGTGAACAGCTCGGCATGCTCGGGCAGCCGGCTCTGGATGAAGATCGTGCTGCGGTCGGGGTCCAGGCCGGCGGCGATCCAGTCGATCACCATGTCGTAGACATGGCGCTCGAGCACCTCGCGCTCCTCGTAGTGCGTGGTCAGCGCGTGCCAGTCGGCGACGAAATAGTACGCGTCGTAGTCCTGCTGCAGGCGCACCCAGTTCTTCAGGGCGCCGTGGTAGTGGCCGAGGTGCAGTGCGCCGGTGGGGCGCATGCCGGAGAGCACGCGGGGTTTCATGGCCGCCGATTCTAGGTGGCGGCCGGCGCGGCCCGGCCCGGCTCAGGGCTTGCCCAGCTCGTCGGCCAGGCGCTCGAAGAGCTGCATCCAGACGCCGGACGGCGGCCCGTAGCGGCGGCCGAAGCGCGCGATGACGACGCCGTTGCGCGGCGAGACGAAGACGAACTGGCCATGGTTGCCGCGCGCGCTGAAGTCGGCCGGCCCGCCGGCGCGCTGCTGGATCCACCAGAACTGCCGGTAGGCCAGCCCGGGCCGCAGCGTCGACAGCGACACCGCGCCGCTGGGCGAGACGGCCTCGCGCACCAGCGACTCGGGCAGCACGCGCGTGCCGTCGGCCGCCACGCCGCCGTCCAGGAACAACTGGCCGAAGCGCGCGAAGTCCAGCGCGCGCGCGTTGATGCCGCTTTCCAGCTTCTCGAAGCCGCTGGCGCTGCTGTCCAGGCTCCAGCTCGCACCCGGGCCCAGGCCGGCGGGCTGCCACAGGCGCCGGCCCAGCCAGGTGGCGACGGGCTGCTTCGTCGCGCGCTCCAGCACCAGCCCCAGCAGCAGCGGGTGGTAGTTGTTGTACTGCCAGTCGCCGCGCGGCGCGGCGGCGATGCGGGTGTGCTGCAGCGCCAGGGCGCGCAGGTCGGGCCAGTAGTAGGTCTTGGCGTTGTCGCCGTTGAAGAACGGGATCTCGCGGTAGGCGATGCCCGAGTGCATGTCCAGCAGGTGGCGCAGCGTGACCTGGTCGAAGCGTGCATCGCGCGCCAGCAGTTCGGGCACCCAGGTCGTCACGGGTTCGTCCAGGCTGGCGATCAGCCCGTCGGCCTGCGCCGCGGTGAACAGCGCCGACAGCACCGACTTGGCGACCGAGAACGAGGTGACGGGGCGCGCGCGGTCGTGGCCGTCGAAGTAGGCCTCGTGCGCGACGCGGCCGTGCTGCAGCACGACGAAGGCCAGCGTGCCGTTGGCGGCCAGCCAGGCCTCCAGCACCGCGCCGTCCTGCACCGCGGCGAAGGCACGGCGGACGCGTTCGGGCGCGGGCGCGTCCGGCGGGTCGACGGTCCTGCCCGAGGGAACCTCGCGCCGCGCAAACCAGTGCTGGTCGTCGACATCGGCGTCGCCCAGCACGAGCACGCGGCGCACGTATTCCGGCGGGTAGATCAGCGGCAGTGCCACCGCGCCGGCGGCCAGCAGCAGCGCCAGCGCGATCGCGCCGCGCCGCAGCCATCGCCAGCGTGCCGTTGCCGGTTTCACGGCGCGGAGTATGGAACGGCGCTGGCTACACTGGCCGCGTGAAACGCATCGTGATCCTGATCTCCGGCCGCGGCAGCAACATGCAGGCCATCGCCGAACGCTGCGCCGACCAGCGCTGGCCCGCGCAGGTCGTCGCCGTCGTCGCCAACCGGCCGGACGCCGCCGGCCTGGCCTGGGCAGCGGCGCGCGGCATCGCCACCGCGGTCGTCGAGCACCGCGCCTTCGCCACGCGCGAAGCCTTCGACGCCGCGCTGGCCGAGGTGATCGATGGCTTCGCGCCCGACCTCGTCGCGCTGGCCGGCTTCATGCGCATCCTGGGCGACGACTTCGTGCGCCGCTACGAGGGCCGCATGCTCAATACCCACCCGTCGCTGCTGCCGGCCTTTCCCGGGCTGCACACGCACCGGCGTGCGCTGGAGGCCGGCTGCCAGGTCGTCGGCGCGACCGTGCACTTCGTGACGCCGGCACTGGACCATGGCCCGATCGTGATGCAGGGCGTGGTGCCGGTGCGCCCGGGCGACGACGAGCAGGCGCTGGCCGAGCGCGTGCTGGCGGTCGAGCACGTGATCTATCCGCAGAGCGTGCGCTGGTTCGTCGAGGGCCGGCTGCGCCTCGAGGGCGCCCGCGTGCACCAGCTCGACGGCGCCTCGCAGGTGCTGATGTGAAGACGATGCCAAAGGTCCGCTGATGCACCCGGGCGCCCTGCTGGACCTGGCCACCGAACTGCTGCGCGCGGTGCTCAAGCTCGACGCACCGGCCGACGGCATCGTCTCGGACTTCTTCCGCCGCCACCGCACGCTGGGTCACCGCGAGCGCCACGCGCTGGCCGAGACGACCTATGCGGTGCTGCGCGAGCGGTTGCTGTTCCAGCACCTGGCGCAGAGCGGCTCCGGCGCGCTGGAGCGCCGGCTCGCCATCCTCGCCTGGCAGGGCCCAGACGCCGCGCTGCGCTCGGCGCTGGGCCCCCACGAGCAGGCCTGGCGGGCGCAGGTCCAGGCCATCGACCGCGCCACGCTGCCCGACAAGCTGCGCCACAACCTGCCCGACTGGCTGGCCGGCGCCCTGCGCGAGCAGCTCGGCGACGACTTCTGGCCGCTGGTGCAGGCGCTGGCCGAGCCGGCGCCGCTGGACCTGCGCGTCAACCTGCTGAAGGCGCGGCGCGACGACGTGCAGCGCACGCTGGCCGAGGCCGGCATCGAGGCGGCGCCGACGCCGCACTCGCCCTGGGGCCTGCGCGTGCCGGGCAAGCCGGCGCTGCAGAAGCTGGAGGTCTTCACGCAGGGCCTGGTCGAGGTGCAGGACGAGGGCAGCCAGCTGCTGGCGCTGCTGACCGACCCCAAGCGCGGCGAGATGGTCGTCGACTTCTGCGCCGGCGCCGGCGGCAAGACGCTGGCGCTGGGCGCGGCGATGCGCAATACCGGGCGCCTGTATGCCTTCGACGTCTCCGGCCACCGGCTGGCGGCGCTGAAGCCGCGGCTGGCGCGCAGCGGGCTGGCCAACGTGCACCCGGCGCAGATCGCGCACGAGCGCGACGAGCGTATCAAGCGCCTGGCCGGCAAGATCGACCGCGTGCTGGTCGACGCACCCTGCTCGGGCCTGGGCACGCTGCGCCGCAACCCGGACCTCAAGTGGCGGCAGTCGCCGGCCTCGGTGGCCGAGCTGCAGGTCAAGCAGCAGGCCATCCTGGCCAGCGCGGCGCGGCTGGTGAAGCCCGGCGGGCGGCTGGTCTACGCCACCTGCAGCCTGCTGGCGGCCGAGAACGAGCAGGTCGTCGCCGCCTTCGACGCCGCCCAGGGCGCCGATTTCCAGCCGCTGCCGGCCGCGGACCTGCTGGCCGCCGCGCGCGTGGCCGACCCGGCCCCGCTGGTCGCAGGCCCATTCCTGCGCCTGTGGCCGCATCGGCACGGGACCGACGGCTTCTTCGCGGCGGTCTGGCAGCGGCGGTAATCGGAGGCCAACGGTTCCCTTCGCGCAGCCAACGTCCTTGATCTGCATCAGACCCGTCACCGAACCGGCGCGATTGGGGGGCTATCCCTAAGCAATACCCGCAACTTCGGCGTCAGGCGCGCCTCTACAATGCGTCCGTAAATTTCGCAAGGCAGAAAGAGGGTTCCTCCGATGGATCAACTGTGGCTGGCGCACGATGCGCTCGTGCAATGGCTCGCGCACGGGCTGCTGGAGGCCGTCTGGTGGCAGATGCTGCTGTTCGTGCTGGTCACGACGCACATCACGATCGCGTCGGTGACGATCTTCCTGCACCGCTCGCAGGCGCACCGGGCGCTGGACTTGCATCCGCTGGTGGCGCACTTCTTCCGCTTCTGGCTGTGGATCGGCACCGGCATGGTGACCAAGGAATGGGTCGCCATCCACCGCAAGCACCACGCCAAGTGCGAGACGGTCGAGGACCCGCACAGCCCGCAGACGCATGGCATCAAGAAGGTGCTGCTCGAGGGCGTGGAGCTGTACCGCGCCGAGAGCCGCGTGCAGCCGACGATGGACAAGTACGGCCACGGCACGCCGGACGACTGGGTCGAGCGCCATGTCTACAGCCGCTACACTTGGCAGGGCGTGGGCCTGCTGCTGATCCTGGACCTGCTGCTGTTCGGCGCTGCCGGCGCGGCGGTGTGGGCGGTGCAGATGGCCTGGATCCCGGTCACCGCGGCCGGCATCATCAACGGCCTGGGCCACTGGTGGGGCTACCGCAACTTCGAGGCCCCGGACGCCTCGACCAACGTCTCGCCCTGGGGCATCCTGATCGGCGGCGAGGAACTGCACAACAACCACCACACCTACCCGACGAGCGCCAAGCTGTCGGTCAAGTGGTACGAGTTCGACATCGGCTGGATGTACATCCGCCTGCTCGAGATGGCCGGCCTGGCCAAGGTGCGCAAGACGCCGCCCAGGCTGGCGCTGGGCGCCGTGAAGCCGGTGGCCGACGGGCAGACGCTGCAGGCGCTGATCGCCAACCGCTACGAGGTGATGGCCAAGTACGGCGCCGAGATGAAGCGTGCCGTGGCCGCCGAGATGGAGCGCCTGAAGCAGTCCGGTGCCGCGAATACCGCGCGGCTGAAGGACCTGCGCCTGGCCAAGGCCTGGCTGCACCGCGACGAGGACAAGATCCCGCAGACCGTCAAGCCCAGCCTGCAGCAGGCGCTGGGTGCCAGCCCCAGCCTGGCCAAGCTGGTGGCGATGCGCGAGGAACTGCGCCAGCTGTGGACGCGCACCAACGTGTCGGCCGAGCAGCTGGTCGCCGACCTGCAGGCCTGGTGCCGCAAGGCCGAGGACAGCGGCATCGCCGCGCTGCAGGAGTTCTCCTTCAAGCTGCGCGCCGCGACGGCCTGAACGGCCCGATCCGAGCCCGCACCCCGTTCGCCGAAGCCCGCCCCGTGCGGGCTTCGTGCTTTGGAGCGCAGCGGCGCCTGCTTCGTGCGATGTGTCGTGCCCTTCGTGGCCGGGGCTCTCGTACCATGCCGGCGATGGCCGCCGCGATGACCATCCCCGCTCGCCTGGCACTCGGGCTCGCCGCTGCGCTGCTGGCGGCCGCGGCCGGCGTGCTCGCCTGGCTGGTGCTCGCGGCGCCGCAGGCGCTGCAGACCTCGGCGGCGGCCGACGTGCGCGGCGCCGTCGCGGCGCTCGCGGCCGTGATGGCGCTGTTCGCGGCCGTTGCCGCCGCCGCCGCGGCGCTGGTGCTGCGGCGCTGGCAGCAGTCGCTGGAGCGGGCGGTCGCGCAGGCCCTGGCCCAGGGCCGGGCGCCCGACACCGACGCCGCGCCTGCGGAGCTGCGTGCGCTGCTGGATCACCTGGACACGATGGGCCGGCGCCTGCAGGCGCTGACCGAGGCGCAGGCGCAGCAGGTCGCGATGCTGCAGCGCCAGGCGCAGACCGACGCCGTGACCGGCCTGCCGGTGCGCGCCCATTTCGTCGGCCGCCTGCACGACCGCCTGGCCGATGTCGGCGCGCCGCCGGTCGCCCTGTTGCTGCTGCGCGTGCTGCAGCTCGACGCGCTGAATGCGCGCAACGGCTTCGAGGCCACCGACCGGCTGCTGGGCGCGATGGCCGACCTGCTGCAGGCCTATGTCGAGCGCGTGCCCGGCACCTTCGCCGGCCGCCTGGGCGGCAGCGACTTCGCGCTGTGCCTGCCGGTGGCCGGTGTCGCCGAGGAGACCGCGCGTTCGCTGCACGACGCGCTGGCCAGCGCGCCGGTGCTGGCTGCCGCGGGCGTGGAGGTCGTGCTCGGCGCCGCCGAGGGCCTGGCCGCGGTCGGCGCCGGCGAGGCGCTGGCCGCCGCCGATGCCGCGCTGGCGCGCGCCGAGGCCGAGGCCGACGGCGGCGTTGCCGTCGAGCAGCCGGCCGACGCCAGCGGCCGCCCGGTCGGCGCACGGGCCTGGCGCACCCAGATCGCCGAGGCGCTGGAAGCCGGCCGCGCCGAGATCGCGGCCTATCCGGTGCACGACCGCCAGGGGGCGCTGATCCACCTGGAGTCGCCGCTGCGCGTGCGCCTGGAGTCCGACGGCTGCTGGCTGCCCGCGGCGCGCTGGCTGGCGCTGGCCCGTCGCACGCGGCTGCTGCCGCAGGTGGACCTGGCGGCGCTGGACCTCGCGCTGGCCGCGGTCGCCGCCGACGCCCGCCCGCGCGCCGTGCACGTCGCCAGCGCGTCGCTGCAGTTGCCCGGCTTCATCGACCAGGTCGCCGTCCGGCTGGCGGCGCGCCCGCGCGAGGCGGCCCGGCTGTCGCTGGAGTGGGTGGAGGGCGCACGCGGCGGCAGCGCCGGACCGGACCGCGGCGCGATCGCCGCCTGGCAGGCCGCCGCCGCCCGCTGGGCCCCGCTGGGCGCGACGCTGGGCATCGAACATGCCGGCGCGGCGCCGCAGCAACTGCCGGCGCTGCGCGCCGCCGGCGTGCGCTACGTGAAGGTGGACCCGCGCCACCTGCGCGGCGCCGCCGACGACGCCGCGGTGCGCAACTACGCGCAGGGCCTGGTCACGCTGATCCACGGCCTGGGACTGCAGGCGCTGGCCGAAGGCGTGGCCGACGCGCGCACGCTCGAGGCCTTGTGGACGCTGGGCTTCGACGGCGCGACCGGGCCGGCGGTCACGGCGACCGCATAGGCGCTGCGCCGTCGGGGCGGCCCGGCGCAGCCGGCCACCTCGACCCCCTGCAGGGGCAGGCTGCGGGGCGGCTCAGGCGATGTCGCCGGCGTGCACGCCGAAGCTGCCGCGCCGGCGGTCCTCGAAGAAGTGCTCCAGCGTGCGCCGCACGGTGCGGAAGGCCAGTTCGTCCCAGGGCAGCTCGTGCTCGCGGAACAGGCGCGCCTCCAGCGTCTCGGGGCCCGGCGCGAGATGGGTGTCCAGCATGCTCGCGCGGTAGAAGAGGTGCACCTGGCCGACGCGCACGACGTTGAGCACGGTGAACAGGCCCTGCAGCTCGATGCGCGCGCCGGCTTCCTCGTCGGTCTCGCGCAGCGCGCCTTCGGCGGTGGTCTCGCCGAGCTCCATGAAGCCCGCCGGCAACGTCCACAGCCCGTGGCGCGGCTCGATCGCGCGCCGGCACAGCAGCACCTGGTCGCCCCAGACCGGCACGGTGCCGACCACGTTGAGCGGGTTCTCGTAGTGGATCTCGCCGCAGCTCGTGCAGACCGCGCGCTCGCGGTTGTCGTCGGCGGGCACGCGGTAGGCGGCCGGGCTGCCGCAGACCCGGCAGTGCTGGATGCGGCGCGGCACGAGCATGCGCGGCAGTGTAGCGGCGCCCGTGCCGGGTGAATGGGCGTGGCATCATCGACCGCATCGCCGCCACGCCCACCGAAGCGCCCGTACCATGAGCCTCGTCCTGCCCGCGCCTGCCCCCGTCACCGTGCCCGTGGCCGGTGGCGGCGAGTTTCCGGTCCACCGCGTCTACTGCGTCGGCCGCAACTATGCCGAGCATGCGCGCGAGATGGGCCACAGCGACCGCGAGCCGCCGTTCTTCTTCATGAAGCCGGCCGATGCCCTGGTGCCGGTGCGCGAGGGCGAGACCGGCTTCATCGCCTACCCGCCGCTGACCAGCGACTTCCACCACGAGATCGAGCTCGTCGTCGCGCTCGGCACCGGCGGGCGCGACATCGCGGCGGCCGATGCGCCGCGCCACATCTGGGGCTACGCGGTCGGGCTGGACATGACGCGGCGCGACCTGCAGGGCGCGATGAAGAAGGCGGGCCGGCCGTGGGAGATCGGCAAGGCCTTCGAGCAGTCGGCGCCGATCGGCCCGATCACGCCGCTGGCACGCTGCGGCGAGCTGACGAAGGGCGCGATCACGCTGCACGTGGGCGGCGCGCTGCGCCAGCGCGGTGACCTGGCGGAGCTGATCTGGAGCGTGGCCGAGACCATCGAGCAGCTCAGCCGCGCCTGGACACTGCAGCCCGGCGACCTGATCTTCAGCGGCACGCCGGCCGGCGTGGCCGCGGTGCAGCGCGGCGACACGATGGTCGGCGCCATCGCCGGGCTCGGCACGCTGACAGTGCAGGTGAGGTGAGCGCGATGGAACTCTTCAACTATTTCCGCTCCTCGGCCTCGTACCGCGTGCGCATCGCACTCGCGCTCAAGGGCCTGGACTACACCTACCGCTCGGTGCACCTGGCGAGGAACGAGCAGTTCAAGGAGAGCTATGCCGCGGTCTCGGCCTCGCGCCTGGTGCCGCTGCTGCGCGACGGTGAACATTCGCTGACGCAGTCGCTGGCCATCGTCGAGTACCTGGACGAGACGCACCCGCAGCCGCCGCTGCTGCCGGCCGACGCGGCCGGCCGCGCGCGCGTGCGTGCGCTGGCGCTGGACATCGCCTGCGAGATCCACCCGCTGAACAACCTGCGCGTGCTGCGCTACCTGGTGCGCGACCTGAAGGTGTCGGAGGACGACAAGAACCGCTGGTACCGGCACTGGGTGGAGACCGGGCTCGAGGTCGTCGAGCGCCAGCTGGCCGCGCGGCCTTCGACCTTCTGCCACGGCGAGACGCCGACGCTGGCCGACATCACGCTGGTGCCGCAGATCTTCAACGCGAAGCGCTTCGAGTGCCGGCTGGACCATGTGCCGAACGTCGTGCGCGTCTTCGAGGCCTGCATGAAGCTCGACGCCTTCGAGGCCACGCGGCCGGAGAAGTGCCCGGACGCGGAGTGACACGCTCCCGGCCCGGCCCGCGATGACGCTGCCCCTGCTGCGGCCGGACTGGACGGCGCCGGCGGGCGTCGACGCCGCGATGAGCCTGCGCGCCGGCGGCGTCAGCGCGGCGCCCTGGGCGACGCTGAATCTCGGCCGTGCGGTCGGCGACGATCCGGTGGCGGTGGCCGCCAACCGCGAGCGCTTCGCCGGCGCGATCGGTGCCGTGCCGGTCTGGCTGCGCCAGGTGCACGGCGCGAAGGTGCTGCACCTGACCGACGGTCGCGAGCACGACGAACCCGCCGACGCGGCCTGGACCGACCGGCCCGGCGTGGCCTGCACGGTGCTGGTCGCCGACTGCCTGCCGGTGCTGATGTGCAGCCGCGACGGCCGCGTCGTCGCCGCGGCGCATGCCGGCTGGCGCGGTCTGGCCGGGGGCGTGCTGGAGGCCACGCTGCGGGCCTTGCACGACGGCGCGGGTGTCGCGCCGGGCGAGGTCCTGGCCTGGCTGGGCCCCTGCATCGGGGCAAGCGCCTTCGAGGTCGGTGCCGACGTGCTGCAGGCCTTCGGCCGCGACACGGCGGCGCAGGATCACGATGCGTTCACCTTCCGCCCGCGGCCCGACGGTGCGCCGCGCTGGCGGGCCGATCTCGTGCGGCTGGCGCGCCAGCGTCTGGCCGCGGCCGGTGTGCAGCAGGTCGCGGCCGACGGCCGCTGCACGGTCGAGGACGCGTCAGCGTTCTTCTCGTACCGGCGCGACGGCGTCACCGGGCGCCACGCCGCCGCCGTCTGGCGGCGCTGAGGGGGCAGCGGCCGCAGCGGCCGCGCGCAGCTGCGCCAGTTCCTCGGCCTCCGCCGCGCGGCGCGCCCGGCGCCGCCCCGGCGTGCCCAGGATGTAGAGCACGATCCCCAGCGGCAGCAGCCCGTAGAGCAGGACGGTGAAGACCGCGCCCAGGACGGTGCCTTGGCTGGACAGCGCCTCGGCCACCGCCATCATCAGCACGACATACATCCAGGCGATGGCGACGAGGTACATGTCGTTATGTGGTGTATGATTTCGCTTTACGGAATTTCACGTCATGACGGCGTCAGCGGTCTGGCGTACAACGTGAACCGGTTCACGAACCGCCCCACGAAAGCACGGCGCCGCACGCCGCCCTGCGAGGAGACGAGACCTTGAAGCGCAAGCCTACCGCGACCCCGACCGAGACCGCCGACGCCGCGCAGGCATTCGGGGCCGCCGTCGGGGACATCTGGAAGGCCTTCAGCGGCGCCACGCTGCCGCTGCCGCAGCTGTCGCAGATCCAGAGCGACTACGTCAAGAACGCGACCGAGCTGTGGAACCAGTCGCTGCAGCGGCTGCAGGCCGACAGTGCCGCCGCCCCGGCGCCGCTGCCCGACCGCCGCTTCGCCGGCAGCGAATGGGCCGCCAACCCGGCCGCCGCGCTGACCGCGCAGCTGTACCTGCTGAACGCGCGCGCGATGATGCAGATGGCCGAGAGCGTCGAGGCCGACCCCAAGACCAAGGCGCGCATCCGCTTCGCGGTGCAGCAGTGGATCGACGCCGCGAGCCCCAGCAACTACCTGGCGCTCAACCCCGAGGCGCTGAAGAAGGCGCTGGAGACCCAGGGCGAGAGCATCGCCAGCGGCATGCAGCACCTGCTGGAGGACCTGCGCAAGGGCCACCTGTCGCAGACCGACGAGAGCGTCTTCGAGGTCGGCCGCAACGTCGCGACCACCGAAGGCAGCGTGGTCTTCGAGAACGAGCTGATCCAGCTCATCGAATACAAGCCGCTGACGGCCAAGGTGCACGAGCGGCCGATGCTGTTCGTGCCGCCCTGCATCAACAAGTACTACATCCTGGACCTGCAGCCGGACAACTCGGTCATCCGCTACACGGTCGAGCAGGGCCACCGCACCTTCGTCGTGAGCTGGCGCAACCCGGACGAGTCGCTCAAGGATCTGACCTGGGACGACTACATCGAGAACGGTCCCATCGCCGCGATCCGCGCCGTGCAGGCCATCGGCGGCGCGAAGACGATCAACACGCTGGGCTTCTGCGTCGGCGGCACCATCCTCGCCACCGCGCTGGCGGTGCTGGCGGCGCGCGGCGAGCAGCCGGCGCACAGCGTGACGCTGCTGACCACGCTGCTGGATTTCCAGGACACCGGCATCCTGGACATCTTCATCGACGAGGCCAGCGTGCAGATGCGCGAGGTCACGATCGGCGAACAGGCGCCCGCCGGCCCAGGCCTGCTGAAGGGCCAGGAACTGGCCACCACCTTCAGCTTCCTGCGCCCCAACGACCTGGTCTGGAACTATGTCGTCGGCAACTACCTGAAGGGCGAGTCGCCGCCGCCCTTCGACCTGCTGTACTGGAACGGCGACAGCACCAACCTGCCGGGCCCGATGTACTGCTGGTACCTGCGTCACATGTACCTGCAAAACGACCTCAAGGTCCCGGGCCGGCTCACCGTCTGCGGCGAGAAGGTCGACCTCGGCAAGATCAAGGCGCCGTTCTTCGTCTACGGTTCGCGCGAGGACCACATCGTGCCCTGGCAGGCGGCCTACCGCTCGATCCCGCTGATCCAGGGCGACAAGCGCTTCGTGATGGGTGCCTCGGGCCACATCGCCGGCGTCATCAACCCCCCTGCCAAGGGCAAGCGCAGCTTCTGGACCAACGACGCCACGCCGGCCACGCCCGAGCAGTGGCTGGCCGGCGCGACCGAGCACCCGGGCAGCTGGTGGCCGACCTGGAGCGGCTGGCTGAAGGCCCATGGCGGCAAGCTGGTGCCGGCGCCCAAGTCGCCGGGCAGCGCGAAATTCAAGCCCATCGAACCGGCCCCCGGCCGCTACGTCAAGGCGAAAGCCTGAGCCCGCACGCCATCCTCAGCCCAAGGAGATCCCCATGACCGACATCGTCATCGTCGCCGCCGCCCGCACCGCCGTCGGCAAGTTCGGCGGCACGCTCGCCAAGACCCCGGCCGCCGAGCTGGGCGCCACCGTCATCAAGGCGCTGCTCGAGCGCAGCGGCCTCGCCGGCGAGCAGATCGGCGAGGTCATCCTGGGCCAGGTGCTGCAGGCCGGCACCGGCCAGAACCCGGCGCGCCAGGCCGTCGTGAAGGCCGGGCTGCCGCACGGCGTGCCGGCGATGACGATCAACAAGGTCTGCGGCTCCGGCCTGAAGGCGGTGATGCTGGCCGCGCAGGCCATCCGCGACGGCGACAGCGAGATCGTCATCGCCGGCGGCCAGGAGAGCATGAGCCTGAGCCCGCACGTGCTCAACGGCAGCCGCGACGGCCAGCGCATGGGCGACTGGAAGATGGTCGACTCGATGATCGTCGACGGCCTGTGGGACGTCTACAACCAGTACCACATGGGCATCACGGCAGAGAACGTCGCGAAGAAGTACGGCATCACGCGCGAGCAGCAGGACGCGCTGGCGCTGGCCAGCCAGCAGAAGGCGGCGGCGGCGCAGGAGGCCGGGCGCTTCAAGGACGAGATCGTGCCGGTCACGATCCCGCAGAAGAAGGGGGATCCGGTCGTCTTCGCGGCCGACGAGTTCATCAACCGGAAGACCAGCGCCGAGGCGCTGGCCGGCCTGCGCCCGGCCTTCGACAAGGCCGGCAGCGTGACCGCGGGCAATGCCAGCGGCCTCAACGACGGCGCCGCCGGCGTGGTGGTGATGAGCGCCAAGACCGCCGAGCGCCTGGGCCTCAAGCCGCTGGCGCGCATCGCCAGCTATGCCAGCGCCGGCCTGGACCCGGCCTACATGGGCATGGGCCCGGTGCCGGCGGCGCGCCGCGCGCTGGAGCGTGCCGGCTGGAAGCCGGCCGACTTGGACCTGCTCGAGATCAACGAGGCCTTCGCCGCGCAGGCCTGCGCGGTGCACCAGGAGATGGGCTGGGATACCAGCAAGGTCAACGTCAACGGCGGCGCCATCGCGATCGGCCACCCCATCGGCGCTTCCGGCTGCCGCATCCTGGTCACGCTGCTGCACGAGATGATCAAGCGCGACGTGAGCAAGGGCATCGCCAGCCTGTGCATCGGCGGCGGCATGGGTGTCGCGCTGACCGTCGAACGCTAACTAACCCTGATTGACCCGCCGCCGGGCGCAGGACACGCTCGCGGCACCACCTGCACCGCATTCAAGGAGAGAGCAACATGTCCCAGAAGGTCGCATACGTCACCGGCGGCATGGGCGGCATCGGCACCGCCATCTGCCAGCGCCTGGCCAAGGAAGGCTTCAAGGTCATCGCCGGCTGCGGCCCCAGCCGCGACTTCACGAAGTGGCTGGACGAGCAGAAGGCGCTGGGCTACACGTTCTACGCCAGCGTCGGCAATGTCGCCGACTGGGACAGCACGGTGGCCGCCTTCTCCAAGGCGGTGGCCGAGCATGGGCCGATCGACGTGCTGGTCAACAACGCCGGCATCACGCGCGACCGCATGTTCTTGAAGATGACGCCCGAGGACTGGAAGGCCGTCATCGACACCAACCTCAACAGCATGTTCAACGTCACCAAGCAGGTGGTGCCGGGCATGGTCGAGAAGGGCTGGGGCCGCATCATCCAGATCAGCTCGGTCAACGGCGAGAAGGGCCAGGCCGGGCAGACCAACTACAGCGCGGCCAAGGCCGGCATGCACGGCTTCACGATGGCGCTGGCGCAGGAACTGGCGGCCAAGGGCGTGACGGTCAACACCGTGAGCCCGGGCTACATCGGGACCGACATGGTGCGCGCCATCAAGCCCGAGATCCTGGAGAAGATCGTCGCGACGATCCCGGTCAAGCGCCTGGGCACGCCGGAGGAGATCGGCTCCATCGTGGCCTGGCTCGCGGGCGACGACTCCGGCTTCACGACGGGGGCGGACTTCTCCTGCAACGGCGGGTTGCACATGGGTTGAGCGCCTCTGGCGCTCAACCCAGTGTGCAACCCTGCGGGTGGGCGTGGGGCTCCCCCAGCCCCCTCCGGGAGGGGGCTCCGGTCAGAACGTCGAAGGCGCCGGCCCCGGGGCCGGCGCTTCTCATTCGATGCCCATCACGGCCTTGATGATGGCCTTGGCGACGAAGCCGATCAGGCCCACGCCCAGCGCCAGGAACAGCACGAAGGTGCCGAAGCGGCCGGCCTTCGACTCGCGCGCCAGCTGCCAGATGATGAACATCATGTACAGCATGAACGCGCCGACCCCGAAGGTCAGCCCGAACCAGGCGATCTGCTCCTCGGTGTAGCCGAACATCAGCAGCCCCGCGGCGGTGCGTCGCCGTCGTCCGGCTCCACCAGGTCGCGGTAGGCATGCCAGCTGGCATGCGCCAGCCAGGGCACGACGACCACCAGGCCCAGCAGCACGAGCGCCATGCCGGCGAGGGTCAGCCCCAGGATCAGCGTCGCCCACAGCGCCATCGGCAGCGGGTTGAGCAGCGTGGCGCGCACGCTGGTCAGCACGGCCTCGAGCACCGGGCTGCTGCGGTCCAGCAGCACCGGAATCGCGGCCACGGTGGAGGCGAAGATCGGCGCCGCGAGCGCGCTGCCGAGCAGGATCCAGATTTCGAACAGGTAGGCCTCGCCGCCCGCGATGACCACGCGCAGGAAGTCCGCCGGCGACGCCACCGGTGCCGGCGCGAAGCCGGTGATCAGCGACGCCGAGGTCAGCACCCAGCCGGTGCCGGCCAGCGCCAGCAGCACGCCGAAGCGCACCAGGCGGCCGTCGCGCGGCCGCCAGGCGGCCAGCGCGATGCGCAGGCCCTCGCGGCCGGCGAGTTCCCCGCGCTCCAGCCTGCGGCTCACGGCATAGAGTCCGGTGGCGACGATCGGCGCAACGAGCAGGAAGCCGCTGAAGGCGCCGGCGAGCAGCCAGAAGCGGTCGCGCGCCCACCACAGCAGCAACGCGCCGAAGGCCGCTGCGGCCAGGCCGTGCAGCAGCCCCGGCAGCGGGCAGCGCAGCAGGTCGCGCCCGCCGCGCAGCAGCCACTGCAGCGGCTGCAGCGGCGGCACCTGGCGCACGCCCAGGCTGGGCAGCGGGCCGGCATGCGCGGGCGGGGTCGGCGGGGGCGTGGTCTTCATCGGCGGCGGCCAGTGTAGGCAGCGGCGCGTGGTGGCGGCTTGACCGCCATCAGGCCGGTGGCGGGGCGGCCAGCGCCAGCGCGGCCGCGTCCAGCGTCGGCTCGTCGGCGTCGGGCAGCTCGAGCACCCGCGCCTGGGCGAAGTGCGCGAAGTGGCGCGCCATCGAGCGCTGGTAGATCGGGTCGTAGTGCTGCGCCAGCAGTTCGGTCACTACGAGGGCCGTCTCGCCGGCTCGCGCCAGCTGCTGCCAGCGTTCGACGAGCTTCGCGCCGCGCAGCTCGCGCAGCGCGGCCAGGCGCGCGCAGAAGGCCTCGGTGTCGGCCACGTAGTGCGCATAGTCGCGGAGCAGGAAGCGCACGCGTTCGGCCGCGGGCACGCGCAGCTCGATGCAGGGCGCGGCGCGCAGCTGCTCGAGCAGCGACTCGGGTACGCGCAGGCGGCCGATCAGCCGGCTCTCGCCCTCGGTGAAGACCGGCCGCGTGGCGTCCAGCCCGTGCAGCGCGCGCCACAGCGTGGTCTCGAAGGCCTTCTGCGAGGGCTGCGGCCGACCGGGCTCCAGCCCCAGCACCGAGCCGCGGTGCGCGGCCAGCTCCTCCAGGTCCAGCACCTGTGCGCCGGCGCGCGCCAGCGCATGCAGCAGCCGCGTCTTCGCCGAGCCGGTGCGACCGACCAGCACCTGCAGCGACAGCCGCTGCGGCAGGGTCTGCAGCTCGGCGATCACGGCACGGCGAAACGCGCGGTAGCCGCCCTCCAGCACATGCACCTGGAAGCCGATCTGGTCCAGCACGGTCGCCAGGGCACCCGAGCGCTGGCCACCCCGCCAGCAGTAGACCAGCGGGCGCCAGCCGCGTTCGCGCGCCATCACCTGCTGCTCGACATGGCGCGCGATGTTGCGCGCCACCAGCGCGGCACCGCGCTTGCGCGCCTCGAACGGCGAGATCTGCGCATACTCGGTGCCGACGACGCGGCGCTCCTCGTCGTCGAGCACGGGCCAGTTGACGGCGCCGGGCAGGTGGTCGTCTGCATGCTCGGACGGGCTGCGCGCGTCGACGATCGTGTCGAAGGCATCCGGCGCGCCGGCGTGCAGGCGCGGCAGCAGTTCGGTGGCGGTGATGCGGCGCACGCTCATGTCATCGGTTCCGCCGCCCGGTGCTGGCTGCCGCTGGCGATGCCGGCCGTTGACGGGTTCCCCCTGACGGCTTGCGGCGCGCTGCGGTCGTTCATGGAGCGGCGTTGTTCGTTCGTGCTGGCATTGGCGCAGCGAAACCGCGTGGGGGCAGCCCGCAGCGCCCAGAGTCCGGCGGTCGGCGCTGCGCGCCGACTCCCCTGCGATGCTCGGTCTCCTGGCCCGCCGCCCAACTCGCTCCGCTCACTTCGTTCGCTGCGCTCGGACACCGGCGGCGAGTCAGTCTTGGAGGCGCGCTGCGCGCGCGGCCAGGAGCCCTGCGCTTCTCGGCGCCTCCCATGGGCGCTGCGGGCTGCCCCCACGCGGCTTCGCGACACGGTGGTGGCGTGCGAACCGGTCGAACACACGTGTCGGTGGCCCTCGCGCCAGGCGGTACCCGCTGCCGGCGATGTGTGGAGCGCCGAGCAGCGCAGCTTCGGGGTCGGCGCGCACGCAGTGCGCGCCTCGACAACTGACTCGCCGCCGGTGTCCGAACGGAGCGAACGAAGTGAGCGAAGTGAGTTGGGCGGCGCGACCCCGAAGCGAGCAGCGCAGGGAAGTCGCCGCCGCAGGCGGCGACCGCGGAACCCTGAGCCGGCAGCGGGTACCGCCTGGCGCGATGCGCTGGCGCCTGCAGTCCGAAGAAGCGGCAGCAAAGCGCATACAAGCAAGCACGGGCCGGACGTCCGCAATGCGCCGCAATCCGACCGTGGTCGCGGGTCCGTCATTTCAGGCCACCGGCGCCGCCAGCGCATCGAGGATCTCTGCCTCGATCTGCAGCTGGGCCTTGGGCCGCTGAAGTTCGGCGCCGTCGACCAGGAAGGTGTCCTCGACCCGCTCGCCCAGCGTCGACACCTTGGCCAGCTGCAGGTTGATGTGGTGGCGTGCCAGCACGCGGGCGATCGCGTACAGCAGACCCGAGCGGTCGCTGGCCGACACGGTGAGCAGCCAGCGCTGCGCGCGCTCGTCGGGCGCCAGCGAGACGCGCGGCGTGACCGGGAAGCTGCGCACGCGGCGCGAGACGCGGCCGCTGCGCGGCTCGGGCAGCGGGCCCGCGGACGCCAGTGCCTTCACGGCCTGGGTCTCGACCAGCGAGATCAGGTCGCGGTAGCCGGCCTGGCTGGACGGTGGCGACGCCGCGGCAACGACCTGGAAGGTGTCCAGCGCATAGCCCGAGCGCGTGGTGTGCACCTTGGCGTCCTGGATGCTGAAGCCGGCGCCGTCGAAATAGCCGCAGATGCGCGCGAAGAGATCCGGGCGGTCGGGCGAATAGACGAGCACCTGCAACCCGTCGCCGGCGCTGGACAGGCGCGCGCGCACCACCGGCACGGCGGTCTGGATGTGGCGCCACAGCGAGCGTGCGTGCCAGGCGATGTCGGCCGCGTCGTGGCGCGCGAAGTAGCTCACGTCCAGCGTCTTCCACAGCGGCTCCTCGGTGCCGGGCAGCGCCGAATGCAGCGCCAGCTGCTGCCGCGCCTCCTGCTTGCGGGCCTCGATCTCGGCCGCCAGGTTGGGCTGCGCGCCGCCCAGCGCGCGCAGCGTCAGCCGGTACAGGTCCTCCAGCAGCTTGCCCTTCCAGGCGTTCCACACGCGCGGGCCGGTGCCGCGGATGTCGGCCACCGTCAGCAGGTACAGCGCGGTCAGCGTGCGCGCGCTGCCGACGCGGCGCGCGAAGTCCTGCACCACCGCGGCGTCCGACAGGTCCTCCTTCTGCGCGATGCGGCTCATCGTCAGGTGCTCGCGCACCAGGAACTCGATCAGCCGCGCGTCCTCGCGCGCGACGCCGTGGTCGCGGCAGAAGCGGCGCACCTCGCGCGCGCCGAGCTCGCTGTGGTCGCCGCCGCGGCCCTTGGCCACGTCGTGGAAGATCGCCGCCACGTACAGGATCCAGGGCTGGTCCCACTCTGCGGCGAGCTGGCTGCAGAAGGGATATTCGTGCGCGTGCTCGGGGATGAAGAAGCGGCGCACGTTGCGCACCACCATCAGGATGTGCTGGTCCACCGTGTAGATGTGGAACAGGTCGTGCTGCATGCGCCCGACGATGCGCCGGAAGACCCACAGGTAGCGCCCCAGCACCGAGGTCGCGTTCATCTGGCGCAGCGCATGGGTCTGCCCGCGCGGCTGGCGCAGGATGTCCATGAACAGCTCGCGGTTCAGCGGGTCGCGGCGCCAGCGCGCGTCCATCACGCGGCGCGCGTTGTACAGCGCGCGCAGCGTGCGCGCCGACAGGCCCTGCAGCCCCGGCGTCTGCTGGAAGACCAGGAAGGTCTCCAGGATCGCATGCGGGTTGTCCAGGTAGAGGTCGTCGCGCGCCACCTCCAGCATGCCGCCGCGGTCCAGGAAGCGCGCGGTGATGGGCCGCATCGGCGCCTCGCGCGTGCCCAGCACGCGTTCCTCGATGCCCTGCATCAGGATCTGGTTGAGCTGCGTCACCGCCTTGGCCGCCCAGTAGTAGCGGTGCATCAGCAGCTCGGAGCTGCGCTGCGCGCGCGTGGCCTTGAGGCCGAAGCTCTCGGCCACCGCGGTCTGCAGGTCGAAGACCAGCCGGTCCTCGCGCCGCCCGGCGACCGCGTGCAGCCGTGCGCGGATCAGCCGCAGCGTGCCCTCGTGCTTGCGCAGCTGCGCCGCCTCGAAGGGCGTCAGCAGGTCCTTGGCCGCCAGCTCGCGCCAGGTGCGGCCCAGCCCGGCGGCGCGCGCGATCCAGATCAGCACCTGCAGGTCGCGCAGGCCGCCCGGGCTCTCCTTGCAGTTGGGCTCCAGCGCGTAGGGTGTGCCCTCGTACTTGACGTGGCGCTGGCGCAGCTCCAGCGTCTTCGCGCGCAGGAAGGCGCGCGCGTCCATCGCGGCGCTCGTCGCCGCGTGCAGGCGCTCGAACAGGCCGCGGTGGCCGGTGATGCGGCGCGCCTCCAGCAGCGCGGTCTGCACCGTGACGTCGCGCGCGGCCTCGGCCACGCACTCGTCGACCGTGCGCACCGACGAGCCGATCTCCAGCCCGGTGTCCCAGCAGGCGGTGACGAAGCGCTCGACGGCGCCGCGCGCCGCGTCGTCCGGCGCCGCGGGCAGCAGCACCAGCACGTCGACGTCCGAATACGGGAACAGCTCGCCGCGGCCGTAGCCGCCGACCGCGACCAGCGCGGCGCCGGCCGGCACGCCGGCCTGCGCCCACAGCGTGGCCAGCGTGCGGTCGACCAGGCGCGCCAGCGCGCGGATCAGCGTCGTCGCGGCACGGGCGCTGGACGGCGCGGCCAGGAAGCCGGCCAGCAGCGCCGCCTTGCGCTCGCGCAGCGTGTGGCGCAGATCGGCCAGGTCGCCGTCGGTGCGCGGCCGTGCCGCGTCGGCCAGCGCCGACATCGCGGGCTCAGGAGCCGGCCATCGCCGCCGGCTGCACCGCGCCGTAGCCGGCGCTGGCGAAGGCCGGCGGCGGCGGGCTGCCGGCGCTGACGGTCAGCACCTCGTAGCCGGTGTCGGTGACCAGCACCGTGTGCTCCCACTGCGCCGACAGGCTGCGGTCGCGCGTCACGATGGTCCAGCCGTCGTAGGGGCGGTTGCCCTTGCGGTCTTCCTTGATGTCGCGGCGGCCGGCGTTGATCATCGGCTCGATCGTGAAGATCATGCCCGGCACCAGTTCCTCCAGCGTGCCCGGGCGGCCGTAGTGCAGCACCTGCGGTTCCTCGTGGAAGCGCGCGCCGACGCCGTGGCCGCAGAACTCGCGCACCACCGAGTAGCCGGCATGCTCGGCGAAGGACTGGATGGCGTGGCCGATGTCGCCCAGCCGCGCGCCCGGGCGCACCTTGACGATGCCCTTCCACATCGCCTCGAAGGTGACCTGGCACAGGCGGCGCGCCGCGATCGAGCCTTCGCCGACGACGAACATGCGGCTGTTGTCGCCGTGCCAGCCGTCCTTGATGACGGTGACGTCGACATTGACGATGTCGCCGTTCTTCAGCGGCCGGTCGTCCGGGATGCCGTGGCAGACCACGTCGTTGACCGACGAGCACAGCGAGGCCGGGTAGGCGGGGTAGCCCGGCGGCTGGTAGCCCAGCGTGGCGGGCACCGCCTTCTGCACGTGCACGATGTGGTCGTGCGCAATGCGGTCCAGTTCCAGCGTCGTGACGCCGGGCTTCACGTGCGGCGTCAGCAGGTCCAGCACCTCGCTGGCCAGGCGCCCGGCGAGGCGCATGCCCTCGACCTCGGCGCCGGTCTTGATCGGGATAGCCATCCGGGAATTATCCACCGCGCCCGTAGAATCCCTGGTTTTCCTTGCCCGCGACGGGATGGCATGAGCGACACCCCCCTCCCCCCGCACCTCCACCTGGTGCATTTCGAGGGCGGCGACGCGCTCCCCGAGTTCCGCGCGAAGGCGCTGCTGGCGCGGCTGCAGGCCGCCTGCCCGCGCGTCGCCGGCGTCGCGGCGCGCTTCGTGCACTGGGCGGCCTTCGATGCCGCGCCGTCGCGCGAGGCGCTGGACAAGCTGCGCGCGCTGCTGGACTACGGCGATCCGTGGCGCGGCGGCCAAGCCGCCGGGTCGGGCGAACTGGTCGTCGTGATGCCGCGCCTGGGCACCGTGTCGCCCTGGGCCAGCAAGGCCACCGACATCGCGCGCAACTGCGGCGTGGGCGGTGCGGGCGGCGCGGGGGCGGCCGGCGCGCCGCTGCACCGCATCGAGCGTGTCACCGAATACCACCTCGCACTGAAGGCCCCGCTGCTGGGCAGTGCGAAGCCGCTGTCGGCCGACGAGCGCGCGGCCGTCGCCGCGCTGCTGCACGACCGCATGACCGAGAGCGTGGCCTTCGAGCGCGAAACGGCCGCGCACCTGTTCGACTCCCGCGAGGCGCCGCCGCTGGTGCATGTCGACGTGCTGGCGAAGGGGCGCGCGGCGCTGGTGCAGGCGGACGCCGAATTCGGCCTCGCGCTGTCGGACGACGAGATCGACTACCTGGTCGACGCCTTCCGCACGCTGGGCCGCAACCCCAGCGACGTCGAGCTGATGATGTTCGCGCAGGCCAACAGCGAGCATTGCCGGCACAAGATCTTCAATGCCCGCTTCACGATCGACGGCACCGAGCAGCCGCTGTCGATGTTCGGGATGATCCGCCACACCGAGGCGCAGTCGCCGCGGCACACCGTGGTGGCCTACCACGACAACGCCGCGGTCATGGAAGGCGGCGCGGTCGAGGACTGGGGCCCCGAGGGCTTCGCGAATGCGCCGCGCTACGCCGCGCGCGAGCGCCTGGCCCATGTGCTGATGAAGGTGGAGACGCACAACCATCCGACCGCGATCAGCCCCTTTCCCGGCGCCTCCACCGGCGCCGGCGGCGAGATCCGCGACGAGGGCGCCACCGGCCGCGGTGCCAGGCCCAAGGCCGGCCTGACCGGCTTCATGGTCAGCCACCTGCAGCTGCCCGGCACCGACGAACCCTGGGAGCGCGGCGGCATCGGCCGCCCGGCGCACATCGCGAGCCCGCTGCAGATCATGACCGAGGGCCCGCTGGGCGGTGCCGCCTTCAACAACGAATTCGGCCGCCCCAACCTGGGCGGCTTCTTCCGTGTCTACGAGCAGGACGTCGCGGGCCTGCGCCGCGGCTACCACAAGCCGATCATGATCGCCGGCGGCCTGGGCCGCATCGCCGCCGACCAGGTGACCAAGCTGCCGTTCGGCCCGGGCACCCTGCTGGTGCAGCTGGGCGGGCCCGGCATGCGCATCGGCATGGGCGGCGGCGCCGCCAGCTCGATGGCCGCCGGCACCAATGCCGCGGCGCTGGACTTCGACAGCGTGCAGCGCGGCAACCCCGAGATCCAGCGCCGCGCGCAGGAGGTCATCAACCATTGCTGGCGGCTGGGCGAGAAGAACCCCATCCTGGCCATCCACGACGTGGGGGCCGGCGGCATCAGCAATGCCTTCCCCGAGCTGGTCGACGGCGCGGGGCAGGGCGCGGTCTTCGACCTGCGCAAGGTCCCGCTGGAGGAAAGCGGCCTCGCGCCCAAGGAGATCTGGTGCAACGAGAGCCAGGAGCGCTACGTCCTGGCCGTGAATCCCGACCTGCTGCCGCTGTTCGAGCAGATGTGCGCGCGCGAGCGCTGCCCGTTCGCCGTCGTCGGCACCGCCACGGCCGAGCGGCAGCTGGTCGTCGGCGGCGGGCGCGAGAACGTCATCGACATGCCGATGGACGTGCTGCTGGGCAAGCCGCCCAAGATGCACCGCGTCGTGCAGCGCGTCGAGCGCGACGATGCGCCGCTGGACCTGACCGGCGTGAAGCTGGAGCAGGTGGCCCTGGACGTGCTGCGCCACCCCACGGTGGCGAGCAAGCGCTTCCTGGTCACGATCGCCGACCGCACGGTGGGCGGCCTGTCGCACCGCGACCCGATGGTCGGCCCCTGGCAGGTGCCCGTGGCCGACTGCGCGGTGACGCTGGCCGACTACACCGGCTTCGCCGGCGAGGCGATGGCGATGGGCGAGCGCACGCCATTGGCCGCGGTCGATGCGCCGGCCTCGGGCCGCATGGCGGTGGCCGAGGCGATCACCAACCTGCTGGCCGCGCCGATCGAGCTGGACCGCATCAAGCTCAGCGCCAACTGGATGGCCGCCTGCGGCGAGCCCGGGGAGGACGCCGCGCTCTACGACACGGTGCGCGCGGTGGCGATGGAGTTGTGCCCGGCCCTGGGCATCGGCATCCCGGTGGGCAAGGACTCGCTGTCGATGCGCACCAAGTGGACCGGCGACGACGGCGCGGCGCGCCAGGTCACGGCGCCGGTGTCGCTGATCGTGACCGCCTTCGCGACGCTGGCCGACGTGCGCGGCACGCTGACCCCGCAGCTGAAGGCCGGCGAAGCGACCCCGGACGGCGCTGCGGTCGGCGACACGACGCTGATCCTGGTCGACCTGGGCGCGGGGCGCAACCGGCTCGCCGGCTCGATGCTGGCGCAGGTGCTGGGCCGCTACGGCAGCCGTGCGGTGGACGGCGTGCCCGACCTCGACGATCCGGCGTCACTGAAGGCGCTGGTGGCCGCCGTCAACGAGCTGCGCGCGGCCGGCCTGCTGCTGGCCTACCACGACCGCAGCGACGGCGGCCTGTGGGCGGCGGTCTGCGAGATGGCCTTCGCCGGCCACACCGGCGTGAGCCTGAATGTCGACATCCTGGTCACCGAAGGCGACGGCATCGCCGACAGCCGTGCCGAGTACGGTGACTCCAAGAACTGGGCGGCGCAGGTCGGCGAGCGCCGCAACACGCTGACGCTGAAGGCGCTGTTCGCCGAGGAACTGGGCGCCGTGCTGCAGGTGCGGCGTTCGCAGCGCGATGAGGCCATCGCGGTGCTGCGCCGGCATGGCCTGGCGCGCATGAGCCACGCCATCGGCAGCACCAACGACCGCGGCGTCGTCGAGGTCTGGCGCGACACCAGGCTGCAGTTCTCGGCGCCACTGCAGCAGCTGCAGCAGGCGTGGGACGAGGTCAGCTGGCGCATCGCGAAGGAGCGCGACCATCCGGAATGCGCGGACGCCGAACATGCCGCCGCCGGCGACCCAGGAGACCCCGGGCTGCACCAGCACCTGACGTTCGACCCGGCGGCAGCGCCGGCCGTCCTCGGGGCGCGGCCCAGGGTCGCGATCCTGCGCGAGCAGGGGGTCAATTCGCAGCTCGAGATGGCGCGCGTGATGGACCTCGCCGGCTTCGACGCCCACGACGTGCACATGAGCGACCTGCAGCGCGGCCACGCGAAGCTGGCCGAATTCCAGGGCTTCGTCGCCTGCGGCGGCTTCAGCTACGGCGACACGCTGGGCGCCGGCGAGGGCTGGGCGCGCTCCATCCTCTTCAACCCGGCGCTGGCCGAGGCCTTCGCCACCTTCTTCGCGCGCCGCGACAGCTTCGCGCTCGGCGTGTGCAACGGCTGCCAGATGCTGGCCGCGCTGGCGCCGCTGATCCCGGGCGCGCAGGACTGGCCGCGCTTCACGCGCAACCGCAGCCAGCAGTTCGAGGCGCGGCTCTCGCTGGTCGAGGTGCTGGACTCGCCCAGTCTCTTCTTCGCCGGCATGGCCGGCAGCCGCATGCCGATCGCGGTCTCGCATGGCGAGGGCCGTGCCGACTTCTCGCAGCGCGGCGATGCGGCGAAGGTCGTGCGCGCGCTGCGTTTCGTCGACCACCAGGGCCGGCCGACCGAGGCCTACCCGTTCAACCCCAACGGCTCGCCCGGCGGCCTGACCGGCGTGACCACCGCCGACGGCCGCTTCACCGCGCTGATGCCGCACCCGGAGCGCGTGTTCCGCAACGTGCAGATGAGCTGGAGTGCGGGTGACATGTCGGCGCCCAGCCCGTGGCTGCGCATGTTCCACAATGCGCGGGCGTGGCTGCGATAGCGCGACCATTGCGCCGCAGCCCCACGGCAAGGAACCTGCGATGAGCACGCTGACCGTCCGACGCCTGCTGGTGGACCTCAAGCCGCCGATCGCCCGCCACTGGTGCGGCGGCGACGCCTTCGCGACCGCGTTCTTCAATGCGCTGTCGATGAGCTTCCCGCTCGGCGAGCAGCTGTTCATCGACTCGGTGAAGATCGGCATTGCCACGCTGCCGCCGGCCGAGCGCGCGCGCTTCGAGCGCGAGATCCAGGACTTCATCGGCCAGGAGGCCACGCACCGCCACCTGCACACGCTGTTCAACCAGCACCTGGAACGCCAGGGCCTGGTCAACCGCTGGGAGCAGCGCATCCGCCGGCGCGCGCAGGTGCTGGACACCATCGACCCGCGCAACCGCGTTGCGGTCACCGCAGCCACCGAGCACTTCACGGCCATCTTCGCCGAGCACCTGCTGGCGCATCCGCAGGTCGTCACCGGCGCCGAGCCGCGGCTGGCGCGGCTGTGGCTGTGGCACTGCGCCGAGGAGTCCGAGCACCGCAGCACCGCCTTCGACCTCTATGTCGCGATGGGCGGCAACCACGCGTGGCGCGTGCGCGTCTTCCGCATCGTCAGCAGCCAGTTCGTCACCGACGCGCTGCGCCAGACCCTGGCCAACCTGTGGCGCGACGGCACCTGGTGGCGACCGTCCACCTGGGCCGGCGGCTGGCGGCTGCTGTTCGGCCGCCAGGGCCTGGTGCGGCTGGGCTGGCCGCGCTGGCGCGAATACCTGCGCGAGGACTTCCACCCCTCGCAGGGCGACGACCGGCTGGCCCGGCGCTGGCTGGCCGACAACGCCGAGTGGGCGCCGCCGGTGCGCGCCGCGGCGTGAGCCGCGGCTGAACCGAGGCCTCAGGGCCGCAGCGTCCGCTGCAGGAAGCTGACCACGGTCGCGAAATAGAAGTCGGCGTTCTCGCGCCGCGCGAAGCCGTGGCCTTCGTTGTCGGCCAGCAGGTACCACACCGGCGTGCCGCGGCGCTGCAGGCTGCGCACGATCTGTTCGCTCTCGGTCCAGGGCACGCGCGGGTCGTTCTTGCCCTGCACCACCAGCAGCGGCTTCGTGATGCGGTCGGCCAGGTTCAGCGGGCTGATGGCCTGCAGGAACTCGCGCATCGCCGGGTCGCGCTCGTCGCCGTATTCGGCGCGCCGCAGGTCGCGCCGGTAGCTCTCGGTATTCTCGAGGAAGCTGACGAAGTTGCTGATGCCGACCACGCTGACCGCGCCGGCGATGCGGTCGGCCAGCCGCACGCTGGCCGCCAGCGCCATGTAGCCGCCGTAGCTGCCGCCCATCACGACGACGCGCTTGGCGTCCAGGCCGGGCTGGGTCGCGATCCAGTCCAGCGCGCTGCCCATGTCGCGCACCGAGTCCTCGCGCAGGCGGCCGTTGTCCAGGTCCAGGAAGGTCTTGCCGTAGCCGCTGGAGCCGCGCACGTTGGGCTCCAGCAGCGCGATGCCGCGCTCCTGCAGCAGGTAGTTCAGGCGCCCGTTCCAGCCCAGCCTGCTCTGGCCCTCGGGGCCGCCGTGCATCAGCATCAGCACCGGGCGCGGGCCCTTGAAGCGCGCCGGCGGCAGGCTCAGCACGCCGCTGATCGTGCGCCCGTCGAAGCTGGTCCAGCGCACGATGCGCTGGTCGGGCAGTTCCGCGAGACGGATGCCTTCGGCGCCGGCCGGCCTGGTCCACGCGACGACACGGCCCTGCGCATCCAGCGTGTGGATGGTCGCCGGGCCCTGCGGGCTGTTGATCACCATCGCGAGCTCGCTGCTGGCCGGGTGGTAGGCCACGCGCGTGACGCTGCCGCCGGGCACCGCCGGCGGCGGCAGCTCGCGGCCGCTGGCACCGTCGAGCATCCGCAGTTCGTCGCGGCCGTCGACATTGGCCAGCAGCGCGATGCGGCGGCCGTCGCGCGTGCGGTCGCCGCCGCTCAGGTCCCAGGGAATGTGGCCGGTCAGCCGTGTCAGCGCGCCGCTGGCCAGGTCCAGCCGCATCAATTCGCGGAATTCGCTGGCGCGGTCGCTGACCACGTACAGCGCGCGCCCGTCGGCCGACCAGCCGCTGACGACGTGCGCGGCGCGCAGCGTCTGGCCCTCGGCCGGCAGCACG
The DNA here is from genome assembly GCA_019635315.1 of Rubrivivax sp. Classification (GTDB taxonomy): domain Bacteria; phylum Pseudomonadota; class Gammaproteobacteria; order Burkholderiales; family Burkholderiaceae_C; genus Rubrivivax. The sequence continues at coordinate 41,617 of JAHBZT010000005.1, read as the reverse complement.
CGGCGGCGCTCGCCGCTGGCCAGGTCGATCAACCAGACCTCGGACTGCGTCGCCGAGGTGTAGCGCACCATCGCCGCCTGGCGCTCGTCCGGCGAGACCTCGGCGCCGAACCAGCCGGTGCCGGGCAGCTCGGCGACGATGCGCCGCGTGCCCGGGGCGGCGGGATCGCCGTCGGGGTCGATCAGCGACAGCGTGGTCGTGATCTGCGCTCGCGTGCCGCCGGCGGCCGTGCGGTCCAGCGGCACCGAGGTCACGACGGCCAGCGAGCGCGAGCGCACCCAGTCATTGAAGGCGTGGCGCTGGCCGTCGGGGGTGATCTGCTTCACGGCGCGCGTGGCCGGGTCCAGCCGGTAGAGCTGGTAGGCCTCGTTGCCGCCGCTGCCGCGCGTGAAGACGATGTAGCGGCCCGCGCGCGGCTCCCACTGCGCGCTGCCCACCGGGTCGGCGCCGTCGGTCAGCGGCACCGGCGCGGCCATCGGCGCCGTGATCAGGAACAGCTGCGTCGTGCTCGCGGTCGGCGCGCGGTGGGCGACCAGCATCTCGCGGCGCTGCGGGTGCCAGTCGACGAACTGGTGGCCGACGACGCCGCTGTAGCGCTGGATGGGCTCCAGCAGCCGCGCCGGCACCGGCGGCACGCCCTCGACCTGCATCGCGGCCGGCGGCGAGAGCGGCGTGTCGTCGGGCGGCGGCGTCGCGCAGCCGGCGAGCAGCGCGACGGCCCCCGCGGCGAGCAGGGCAACGATGCGGGGGCGGGTGAGGGAAGGCATGGTCATGCCGCGATGCTAGCGGCAGCCGTCAAGCCTGCCCCGGCAGGTGCCGGCGGGCGGCCATGAAGAAGGGGCCCGGCTGGGCCCCTTGGTCGCGGGTGCTGCGCTGGCGCCGCCGGTGAAGCGGCGCCGCGCCGGCCGGCGCCGGCGGCGCTCAGCCCATCTGCTCGATGCCGGCGATCGCCCAGCTGCGGCTGTCGTCGTGCGGCTTGACCAGGTGCCAGACCTCGTCGAACGCATTCGCCGGGCCGTCCTGCTCCTCGACGATGCGCCCGGTGAAGCGCACGCTGACGATCTGCTGCTGGCCGTCGTCGGCCACGTCCAGCACCTCGGCGTTGACTTCCTGCACGTCGGTGTGCTGCGGCGCGGAGCCGCGCTCCTGCAGCTGCAGCCGCACCTCGGCGAACAGCTCGGGCGTCGTGAAGCGGCGCAGGTCTTCGAGGTCGGCGGTGTCGTTGGCCGCCTGCAGCCGGATGAAGATCGACTTGGCGATGCGCGCGAAGCCCTCGCTGTCGAAGCTGGCCGGCACGAAGGCCTTGGCCGGCGCGTCGGCCGTCGGCTGCGGCAGCACCACGGTCTGCGGCGGCTCGGCCTGCGCGGGCGGCGCCCAGGCGCCCCGCGGTGCGCTGTCCTCGCGCGGCGCGGCGGCCGGCGGCGTCCAGGGCGTGCGCGCGCTGTTCGCGGCGCCGGCGCCGGCCATCGCCGGCTGCTGCGCGCCACCGCCGGCCATGCGTCGCATCACGAAGCGGATCAGGAAGACCGCCGCGATGGCCAGCAGCGCCAGCATCAGGAAGTTGGCGAAGGCCTCGCCGAAACCCAGGTAGCTGGCCAGCGCGGCCAGCCCGAGGCCGGCGGCCAGGCCGGCGATCGGGCCCATCCACGAGCGCCGCTGCGCCGCGGCGGCGGCCCCGGCGGCGGCGGGCGCGGCAGCCGGCGCCGCCTGCTGGCCGGGATTGGCGGGGTTGGTCGGGCTGGCCGGGCGCGGCGGCGGCGCATCGGGCGCCGTTCGCGCGGGCATGTCGCGCTGGAAGCCGCTGGACTTGCCGCCGCCGAAGCGGCGCGCGTCGGCGTCAGTGGGGATCGCGGTCACGAATACCGCCGCCGCCAGGGCACCGATCCACCAGGTCTTCATCGTTCGTCTACCTCGTCAGGTCAGGGGAGTCCGCCCTTGTACACGATCGCGGACGGGATCACCCGCTAGTGTCGCTCAGCGCCAGCACGCGCCCAAGGCGCGCCGGCTTGCCCATGTGCGGCGTGTGTGCAAGGTGCGCGGCAGGGCATCATCGCGGCCGCGGCCCCTTCGGGCCCAGGGGGAGCGATGGCGACGACGACGGTGCTGCTGTGGGCGCTGGTGGTGGTGCTGATGGCGGTCGGGCTCGCCGGCACCGTGCTGCCGGCGCTGCCCGGCACGGCGCTGGTGCTGGCCGGCGTGCTGCTGGGTGCCTGGATCGACGACTTCACTCGCGTCGGCTGGGCCGTGGTCGCCGCCTGCGCGGTGATGTTCGTGCTGTCCTGGGTGCTGGACTACGTGGCCGGACTGCTGGGCGCGCGCCGCGCCGGCGCCAGCCGCGAGGCGCTGATCGGCGCCGCGCTGGGCACCGTGGTGGGCCTGTTCATGGGCCTGGTCGGCGTGCTGTTCATGCCGCTGGTCGGTGCGGCCGTCGGCGAATATGTCGCACGCCGCCATGCGCCGAATGCGGTGAAGGTCGGCGTGGCGACCTGGCTGGGCACGATGCTCGGCCTGCTGGCCAAGGTCGTGCTCGGCTTCATGATGGTGGGGCTGTTCGTCGTCGCGCTCGTGTTCTGAGCCGCGCAGGCGGGGACGGACGTCCCGCTCAGGTCTTGCAGACCGCGCTCGCGCGGGCAGGCGCTCGCCCCAACGCTGGCGTCCGTCCCCGCGCAGGCGGCGACGGACGTCCCGCTCAGGTCTTGCAGACCGCGCTCGCGCTGGCAGGCGCTCGCCCCCTCGCTGGCGTCCGTCCCCGCGCAGGCGGGGACGGACGTCCCGCTCAGGCTCCGGCGAGCAGGCCGATCCACTCGTGCAGCGCCAGCCGCACCTGCTGGAAGCCCTCGGCCGTGGGCATCCAGTCGATCGCATCCAGGCGGCCACTGGCCGGCAGGCCCATCGGCGCGGCGACGAGATCCATGCGCACGCCGGCGGCCGCGATCGCGCGCGTGAAGTTGCGCGTCGCGCGGCGCATGTGGTAGCCGTGCGTGACCAGCACGACCTGCTCGATGCCCTGCGCCTGCAGCAGCGCGACGCTGCGGATCGCGTTCTCGCGCGTGTCGCGCGACTCGGCCTCGGTCCAGCGCAGCGGCTGGCGGAATTCGCGCTCGGCCACGCGCGTGGCGATCTCGGCCTCGGTCGGACCGGCCGGCGCGCCGTGACCGACGCCGCCGCTGTAGACCAGCGGCAGCTGCGTTTCGCGCGACAGCCAGATGCCATAGCGCAGCCGTTCGATGCTGCGCGGGTTGAGCTGCGAGACGCCGTATTCGGGGGAAAGCACGCGGCGTCCGCCGCCGAGCACGACGATGGCCGTCTTGGGCGCGCGCCGGAGTTCGTTGAGGTCGCCTTCGGTCAGCGCACGCGGCGGCGTCACGAGCCAGTTCGTCAGTGCATTGCCGACCGCCCAGGTGCTGCCCAGCCACAGCCCGAGCACACCCAGCACGACGAGCAGCCAGCCCAGCGCCCAGCGCCGCGCCAGCACGCGCGCGCCGAGCAGCACCAGCACGATGAAGGGCACCGGCGGCAGCAGCAGCACGGCGACGGCCGGCTTCCACGACTCGATGCCGAAGTACAGGAAGAGATCGTTCATCGTCGGCGGTGGTGGCGCGGGTCAGAAGAAGGCCTGCAGCCCGGTCCGCCCGCGGCCCGGGAGTGGGGCAGTCAGGCGGACCGTTCCACGGCGTGCACGCTCAGAAGAAGGCTTGCAGCCCCGTCTGAGCGCGACCGAGGATGAGTGCATGGACATCGTGCGTGCCCTCGTAGGTGTTGACGGTCTCCAGGTTGATCATGTGCCGGATCACGTGGTACTCGTCGTGGATGCCGTTGCCGCCGTGCATGTCGCGCGCAAGGCGCGCCACCTCCAGCGCCTTGCCGCAGCTGTTGCGCTTGATCAGGCTGATCATCTCCGGCGCCGCGCGATGCTCGTCGAGCAGCCGGCCCACGCGCAGGCAGCCCTGCAGGCCCAGCGTGATCTCGGTCATCATGTCGGCCAGCTTCTTCTGCACCAGCTGGTTCTGGGCCAGCGGGCGGCCGAACTGCTGGCGGTCCAGCGTGTACTGGCGCGCGGCGTGCCAGCAGAATTCGGCGGCGCCAAGCGCGCCCCAGGCGATGCCGTAGCGCGCCTTGTTCAGGCAGCCGAAGGGGCCCTTGAGGCCGTTGACGCCCGGCAGCAGGTTGGCTTCCGGCACGAAGACGTCGTCCATCACGATCTCGCCGGTGATGCTGGCGCGCAGGCTCATCTTGCCCTCGATCTTGGGCGCGCTCAGGCCCTTCATGCCCTTCTCGAGCACGAAGCCGTGGATGCTCTCCTGGCCGCCGACGCGGCCGTCGGGGTCGGCCTTCTTGGCCCAGACCACGAAGACGTCGGCGATCGGGCTGTTGGTGATCCACATCTTGGCGCCCTTGAGCAGGTAGCCGCCGTCCACCGGCGTGGCGCGCGTGATCATGCTGGCCGGGTCGCTGCCGTGGTTGGGCTCGGTCAGGCCGAAGCAGCCGACCCATTCGCCGGTGGCGAGCTTGGGCAGGTATTTCTGGCGCTGCGCCTCGCTGCCGTAGGCGTGGATGGGATGCATGACCAGCGAGCTCTGCACGCTCATCGCGCTGCGGTAGCCGCTGTCCACGCGCTCGACCTCGCGCGCGACCAGCCCGTAGCAGACATGGTTGAGGCCGGCGCAGCCGTAGCCCTCGATCGTGCTGCCGAGCAGGCCCAGCGCACCCATCTCGGACATGATCTCGCGGTCGAAGGTCTCGTGGCGCGCGGCCATCAGCACGCGCGTCTGCAGCCGCTCCTGGCAGTAGGCGTGCGCGGCGTCGCGCACGGCGCGCTCGTCGTCGCTGAGCTGATCGTCGAGCAGGAAGGGGTCTTCCCAGTTGAACTTGGGCGTCATGGCGGCGGCTTCCGGATAATCGATGCGCAAGTGTAAGGAGTCGCCGGGGCGCGGCGGCACGGGCACCGCAGCAAGGAGCAAGGACATGAATCCACAGGTCATCACGCTCGCCGGCGGCTGCTTCTGGTGCCTGGAGGCGGTGTACGAGCTGTGCGACGGCGTCACCGCGGTCGAGTCGGGCTACAGCAACGGCCATGTCGTGCGGCCCAGCTACCAGCAGGTCTGCGAGGGCGACACCGGCCATGCCGAGGTCGTGCGCGTGAGCTTCGACGCCGATCGCATCACGCTGCGCGAGATTCTGGAGATCTTCTTCACGATCCACGACCCGACCACGCGCGACCGCCAGGGCAACGATGTCGGCCCGCAGTACCGCAGCGGCATCTACTGGGAGGACCCGGCGCACGAGGCGGTGGTGCGCGAGGTCTGGGCCGAGGCCAACCGCGAGCATGGCGGCCGTGTCGTCACCGAGCTGGCGCCGCTGGCCAACTACTGGCGTGCCGAGGACTACCACCAGCACTATTTCGCCAACCACCCCGGGCAGGGCTACTGCGCCTTCGTCGTGGCGCCCAAGGTCGAGAAGTTCCGCCGCACCTTCAAGGCGCGGGTGAAATAGGGCCCCCACGCTCCCTCTCGGTCGCTGCCCCCCGAGGGCGCTTCGTCAGCAGACCGGCAAAGCCGGATCCGCGCCGAGGCTTGGCTTCTTGCCCTGGTCTGCGGTTTGTCGCAGGAGCCGGCACCCCCGCTTCGATGCGGGCCGTCAGAACGGGCTGAAGGCGCTCGGCGGCTCGAGGTCCGGGAACAGCGAGTCCAGGCCGCGGCGCACCATCTGCCGGCGCTGGCGGCGCTCGGGGTCGGCGCCGTTGAGCACGGCGAAGACCGGCGCGCGCAACAGCCACAGGTCGGCCGGGTCCTCGGCGCTGCGCACCTGGGCGCGCAGCCAGTCGGCGTTGTGCAGGTCCTGCAGCGCGTGCAGGAAGGTCAGCTTGAGGTCGACGAAGGCGCGTCGTGCCGCGACGCGCGCGTCGCGGTCGCCGGGCAGGCCGGCGCCGGGCAGGGCCGGGCTGGGGGTGAACTGGCGCGGCGCAGCGGGTTGCATGGGCGGGACCTCGGTGGGCGGCGGTGGCTACAGCGGCGCGAACTGCGAGCGCGGCGCGCGGGTCGGGAAGTGGTGGTTCAGCAGCGCGACACGCTGCTCGGCCTCGGCCTGGCTCAGCGCGACGCCGACGACGCGGTAGATCTCGGCGCGCAGGTGCCACAGCTCGCGCAGCGAGCGCGCGTCGCCGATGCGCCGGCGCAGGCGCTCGGCATCGTCGCCGGGCAGGTCCGACAGCGTGGCCAGGAATTCGGTGCGCACCGCGGGCAGCCGGTTCGGCGGCGGCGCGGCCTCCTGCGGCGCCGGCGCCAGCAGCCAGAACATGAAGCGCTGCCAGGCCGTGCCCTGCGGCGCCTGGCGCAGCGAGGGCGGGCAGACCTCGATGCGCAGGCTGCTCGGCGCGGCCAGCGTCGAGCGGCGGGTCCAGCGGGACAGCAGGGGAAGCGACAGGTTCATGGTTGTGATATCGGACACGAACGGGCGCGCCTTGAGCCGGATGTTCGCGCCTGCGCCGGCCGCCGAAAGCCCGAGAAAGGCGCCGTCCACCCGCCAGTTCCTCGCGTTCGCCGCTGCGCCGGCGCCGCCGCCCGCCGGCCGCCGGGCGGTCCCCGATGGCCGGCATGCGCGGCAGCGGTTAACCTGCCGGGCGCTGCGCGCCACCAGGATCGGCGCCGGGAGTGACCGACGATGGGACGATGGGCGCGCCGCCTCGGGCTGGTGCTGTTGCTGCTGCTGGCCACGCTGGCCATGGCCCTGGGCTGGTATGCGCACCGCGCGCTGCCGCAGACCGCCGGCGAGATCGTGCTGCCCGGGCTGCAGGGCGAGCTGCGCATCGAGCGCGACGTGCACGGCATCCCGACCATCCGCGCCGCCAGCGAGCGCGACGCCGTCTTCGGCCTGGGCTTCGTGCATGCGCAGGACCGGCTGTGGCAGCTGGAGACGCACCGCCGCATCGCCGCCGGTCGCGTGGCCGAGGCCTTCGGCGAGGGCGCGCTGGAGACCGACCGCTTCCTGCGCGCGCTGGGCGTGCGCCGCGCCGCGCTGGCGCAGTGGCAGCAGCTGCCGGCGTCGACCAAGACGCTGCTGCAGGCCTATGCCGACGGCATCAACGCCTACCTGGCCGGCCACCTGCAGGCGCGGCCGCCGGAATTCCTGATCCTCGGGCTGAAGCCCGAGCCCTGGGACCCGGTGGACAGTCTGGGCTGGTCGATCATGATGTCCTGGGACCTGGGCGGCAACTGGAGCACCGAGCTGCTGCGGCTGCGCCTGGCGCTGAAGCTGCCGGTCGGGCGTATCAACGCGCTGCTGCCGGCCTACCCGGGCGAGACGCTCCCGGAGACCGCCGACTATGCGGCGCTGTTCCGCGAGCTCAAGCTCGACGCCGGCAGCGAGAAGACGGCCTGGCAGCGGCTGCCCGAGATCGCGCCGCCCTCGGGCGTCGAGGGCGTCGGCTCCAACAACTGGGTGCTGGCCGGCAGCCGAACCACCGGCGGCACGCCCCTGGTGGCCAACGACCCGCACCTGAAGCTCAGCGCGCCGGCGCTGTGGTACTTCGCGCGCATGGTGGCGCCCGGGATCGAGGTCGCCGGCGCGACGATGCCGGGCCTGCCGGGGGTCGTGCTGGGCCAGAACCGGCAGCTCGCCTGGGGCTTCACGAATACCGGGCCCGACGTGCAGGACCTGTACCTGGAGCAGATCCGCCCCGACGACCCCGGCCAGTACCGCACGCCCGAAGGCTGGGCGCGCTTCGAGACCTTCGAGGAGGTGATCCGCGTCAAGGGCCGGCCGGAGGTGCGCATGACCGTGCGCGCCACGCGCCACGGCCCGGTGATCTCCGACGCCGGCACCACCGCCGACGTGCTGGGCCCGAAGGACCGCCCGGCCTATGCGCTGGCCATGCGCTGGACAGCGCTGGACCCCGACATCGACGTGCTGGCGCCGGCGCTCGGCATGCAGCGCGCCACCAGCGTGGCCGAATTCATGGCCGCCGCCGAGGGCTGGGCGACGCCGATGCAGAACATGGTCGTCGCCGACCGGGCGGGCGCGATCGGCGTCATCTCGCCCGGCCGCGTGCCGCTGCGCAAGCCCGACAACGACCTCAAGGGCCTGGTGCCGGCGCCGGGCTGGGACGCCCGCTACGACTGGGACGGCTGGGTGCCGGCTGGCGAGACGCCACGCGAGACCGACCCCGAGCGCGGCTGGATCGCGACCGCCAACCAGCGCATCACGCCGCCGGGCTACCCGCACTACCTGACCGCCGAATGGGCGCTGCCCTACCGCCAGCAGCGCATCGAGGCGCTGCTGCAGTCGCGCGCCAGGCACTCGATCGACGACCTGGCGGCGCTGCAGGCCGACGTGCGTTCGCTGGCCGTGCAGCCGCTGCTGCCCTGGCTGCAGCGTGCCGAGTCGGCGCACCCGCTGGCCGCCGCCGCCAAGGCGCAGCTGCAGGGTTTCGACGGCACGATGGCCGCCGACCAGGCGGCACCGCTGATCTGGTGGGCCTGGCAGCGCCAGCTGGCGCGCGCGATCTTCATGGACGACACCGGCAGCGCGCTGTGGGATCGCAGCCTGGCCACGCGCACCTTCCAGGACGCGCTGGAAGGCGTGCTGGCGCGCGACGACGCCGCCTGGTGCGACGACCGCCATACGCCGGCCGCCGAGACCTGCGCGATGCAGGCCGGCACCGCGCTGACGCGCGCGCTGGATGAGCTGCAGGAACGCTTCGGCGCCGACGTCGCGGCCTGGCGCTGGGGCCATGCGCACCAGGCGCGCTCGGAGCACCGGCCGTTCAGCCGCGTCAAGGCGCTGGCGCGGCTGTTCGAGCTGCGCGCGCCGGTCGGCGGCGACACCTTCACGGTCAACGTCTCGCGTGTCGGTCTGCGCCCGGACGCGACGACCGGCGAGCTGTACCTCGACGAGCATGGCCCCAGCCTGCGCGCGCTGTACGACGTCGCCGAGCCGGCGAATTCGCGCGTGATGCACTCCACCGGCCAGAGCGGCATCGTCTTCTCGCCGCTGTACCGCAGCTTCGTCGCCCCCTGGGCGGCGGTGCGCTACGTGCCGCTGTGGGCGCCGGAGGCCGGCGCGGACGTCTTGTTGGCCAAGCCGTCGGCGCGCTGAGCCTGCGCGCGTGAACCCGTCATGTGCGTGGCGCTCGCGCGCATGGGGCCGCCGGTCGCCGGCCCGGCCCGGGCCCGGAATGGGTGCGCCGCCGCCGACGCCGCCGCTATCGCCGCTGCGTCAGACGACGCCGAAGCGCTGCTTGCGCTCCGCCGTGTACGACCACCAGGGACGCGCTTCGGCGCCGCGCATGAAGTCCACCGCGGCCATGAAGGTATCGAGCACGCAGGGGTCCTGACGGCGGCCGGTTTGCCGGCACAGCTGCTGGTAGAGCTGCAGCGCGTCGCGCGCGGCCAGCTCGCGCGGGTGCACGATGCCCAGGCTGCGCAGATCTGCGGCGATCGATGGGCCGATATTGGGCAGTTGCTCCAGCCGCTCGCACTCGCCGGCGTGGCGCGCCTTGCGCGGCGGCGGCGCCTTGGGCGGGCGCGCCGGCGCCTCGGCGCGCAGCGGCGGCGGCGCGTGCGCCGCCAGCGCCGCGGGCGCCGCGACGGGAACGGGTGCAGGACGGGCGGCGGGCATCGCGGGCTCCATCTTCAGGTCCTCACATCAGCATCGTGTTGCGGATCAGCCCGACCGCGATGCCTTCGAGCTCGAAGTCCTCGCCCGGCGGCACGACGATGGTGGGGAAGTCGGGGTTCTCGGGAATCAGCTCGATGCCGGCCTTGGTGCGGCGCAGCCGCTTGACGGTGACGTCGTCGCCCAGCCGCGCGACGATGATCTGGCCGCTCTTCGCGTCCTTGGCCTTCTGCACCGCGAGCAGGTCGCCGTCCAGGATGCCGGCGTCGCGCATGCTCATGCCGCGCACCTTGAGCAGGTAGTCGGGGCGGCGCGGAAACATCGACGCTTCCATCAGGTAGGTCTGGTCGATGTGCTCCTGCGCCAGGATCGGGCTGCCGGCCGCGACGCGGCCGACCAGCGGCAGCGTCAACTGCGCCAGGCTGGGCAGCGGCAGCGAATACTGCTTGCCGAAGGGCGCCAGGCGCGCCTCGTTCAGCGCACGCAATGTGTCAGACTTCAAGCGGATGCCGCGCGAGGTGCCGCCGACCAGTTCGATGACGCCCTTGCGCGCCAGCGCCTGCAGGTGTTCCTCGGCCGCGTTGGCGGAGCGGAAGCCCAGCTCGGCCGCGATCTCGGCGCGCGTGGGCGGCGCGCCGGTGCGTTCGATCGCGCTCTGCACCAGGTCCAGGATCTGCTGCTGGCGCGGCGTGAGCTTGGGGCTGTCGTCGGCGGTCTTGTCCATCGTGGCTTCCCGGACCGCGCGCTGCCGCGCGGCCTGTAGATCTGTCCAGTGACTGTATTTTTATCCAGAATGCACGAAAGTCCAAGCCCCGACGCGTCGACCGTCGTCGTGATCGCCACCGGCGGCACCATTGCCGGGACCGCGGCGCGCGCCGACGACGCGCTGGGCTACCGCTCCGGCGCGCTTTCCGCGGCGGACCTGCTGGCCGCCGTGCCGCCGCTGCAGGGCCAGGCGATCGAGGCCCGGACGCTGGCGCGCCTGGACAGCTGCGACATGGACTTCGCGACCTGGCGCGCGCTGCACGGCGCACTCGTGCAGGCGCTGGCGCGGCCGGAGGTCGCAGGCGCCGTGGTCACGCATGGCACCGACACGCTGGAGGAGACGGCCTACTTCCTGCACCGCACGCTGGACACCGCCAAGCCGGTCGTGCTGACCGCGGCCATGCGCCCGGCCACCGCGCTATCGCCCGACGGGCCGCAGAACCTGCTCGACGCCGTGACGGTCGCGCGGGCGGGCGCACCCGTCGCGACCGTGGCCGAACCCGCGCTCGCGGGCGTGCTGGTCGTGCTGGGCGGCACCGTGTGGGACGGCGCGCAGCTGCGCAAGCTGCACGGCTGGCGTGTCGACGCCTTCGGCGGTGGCGACGCCGGGCCGCTGGCCGTGCTGGAGCAGGGTGTGCTGCGCCGCTTCCGCGCTGCGCCGCGCCGGCCGCTGCACCCTGGCGCGGCCGCGCTGCTGGCGCGCGACCCGGTCGACTGGCCGGTGGTCGAGATCGTGACCAGCCACGCCGGTGCGCGCGGCGCGACACTCGACGCGCTGGCCGGTGCCGGCGCGCAAGGGCTGGTCATCGCCGGCACCGGCAACGGCACCGTGCACCACGAACTGCGCGCCGCGGCGCAGCGTGCGCTCGCGGCGGGCGTGCGCGTCGTGCGCGCGTCGCGCTGCCTGGCCGGCGGCGTGGTCGGCGCGCCGGCGGATGCGCTGCCGAGCTACGGCATGCTGACGCCGGTGCAGGCGCGCATCGAGCTGATGCTGGACCTGCTGGCCGGCGCGTAGCGGCGGCGCGACCCCGGGCCGGGCCCGGGCCGGCCGTGACCTCAGTCCGCGCGCCGGCGGCGCGCGACCGCGCCGAACGCCGCCAGCCCGCCCAGCATCAGCGCCCAGGTGCCCGGCTCCGGCACCGGCGTGATCTCGAACAGCACGGTGCGGTTGGACAGCCCGCCGGCGACGATGAGGTCCTCGGTCGACTCGTGCGAGGCGGCCAGGAAGTAGCGGCCGCCCGACGCGAAGGCGACCAGCCCTTCGGGGCGCAGCACGCTGTTGTCGTCGGCGACGATCATGTCCAGGAAGGACACGGCCGCCGGGTCGGTGACGTCGAAGATCGCGATCGCGCTGCGCGTCGTGCGCTCCAGGCCCACGAAGGCCAGCGTGCGGCCGGCGATCTCGAAGACGGCGACGCCCTCGGGCTCGACGCCCTTGTCGTCGCTGCGGTTGTCGGCATAGACGCCGCGGGCATGGGCCTCGACTTCCAGGATGTTGCCGCTGTCGTAGACCAGGTGGCCGTCGGCGTCGCGGATCGAGAAGCTGCGCCCGCCCAGCGTGACGATCTCGGTCATGTTGGTCGTGCTGCCGCTGCCGTCGACGCCGTCGCGCACGATATTCAGGCGCCCGAGGTTGCTGTTGAGCTTCAGGTCCGCGGCGTCCGGGAAGACCGTCGGGTCCAGCGTCACCGCGGCGTTGCCCAGGCGCACGACGTCGGCGTCGTCGACGAAGGCGTCGCCCTCGTTGGCCATCACGTAGAAGGCCTGGCCGCCCACGCTGTACGAGACGATGGCGTCGGGCATGTACAGGCCCTTGACCGGCACGCTGCGGAATTCGACGCGCCCGTCCTGGTCGCTGGGGTCGATGGCATTGCCGGGCAGGCTGTAGTCCTTGGTGCCCAGCGGCAGGATGCGCGTGAACTGGTTGCCCTGCAGGTCCAGCTCGGCGATCGCGTTGTTCTCCTGCAGCGTGACCATCGCCGTGCGGCCGTCCGGTGCGACCGCGATGTACTCGGGCTCGAGCGCGATCGACGCGGCCACGCCGGCCTGGATGCGCACGCCGGCGGCGCGCAGCGTGGCCTCCTGGTCGTCGAAGGCGCCGAAGCCGGCATGGCGCACGGTGGTCGAGAAGCCGCCGTGGCGGCTGACGTCGATCAGGCTGACGCCGCCCGCCGGGTTGTCGGCATTGCTGCGGCGCTCGCCTTCGTTGGCCACCAGCAGCCGCGTGCCGCCCGCGGTCCAGGTGATCATGTCCGGCACCGCGCCGGTATTCACGCCGCCCAGGTAGGCCGCCGTCGCGCCCTGGCTCAGAAAGGTCGTGGTGTCGAAGAACTGCACCGAGCCGGGCGCGCTGGTGGCCAGGCCGTTGGTGAACGACAGCGCCAGCGTGCTGCCGGCGATCGCGAGGCTGTTGACGCTGCCGAAGGCGCTGCTGGTCCAGCTCTGCAGCCGGTTGCCGGCGAGGTCCAGCACGTCCAGGCCATTGCCGCCGACGACCCACAGCGTGCCGGTCGCGGCGTCCCAGAACGGGATCTCCGACGAGCGGCCGATGGTCGGCGCGACGTTGTGGTCGAAGGTCCACAGCGGCGTGATGGCCGCGATCGGGTTGGCGGCCGCGGGCAGCGCGCCCGCCGCCAGCAGTGCGGCGGCGGTCGCCAGCACGGTTGTCCTCATGTCTGCGCTCCTGGTGGCTTCTTGACGAAACCGTGACGCTAGGCAGCGCCCGTGACAGGAGCGTGACCGCCGTGGCCGGCGCAGCGGCGCACCCCCGGGGCCGGGGGTGCGCTGCCGGTCTCAGCCGAAGCTGAAGCTGACGTCGATGTTGCCGCGCGTGGCGTTCGAATACGGGCACACCTCGTGCGCCGTGGCGACCAGGGCCTCGAGCGCGGCGCGGTCCATGCCCGGCACCGAGACCGCCATCTTGACCGCGATGCCGAAGGCGCCGGGCTTGCCGGTCATCGGGCCGATGGCCACGTCGGCGGTGATGGACACGTCGGCCGGCAGGCTGATCTTCTGCTTCGCGGCGACGGCCTTCATCGCGCCGATGAAGCAGGCCGAATAGCCGCTGGCGAACAGCTGCTCCGGGTTGGTGCCGGGTCCGCCGTCGCCGCCCAGTTCCTTGGGCGTGCTCAGCTGCAGGCTGACGCGCCCGTCGGACGACTTCGTGCTGCCGGTGCGGCCGCCGGTGGAGGTGGCGGTGGCGGTATAGAGGGCCTTGTCGATGGCCATGGCGGGGGGTCTCCTCGGGCTGCGTGCGGGCGCGACGACATGCCGGCCCGGGGACGCAGCCTAACCCCGGCGCCGTTCAGGACCCGCCGGTGAGGGCTTCCAGCTCGGTCTGCGCCTCCAGCCAGCGCTCCTCCAGCATCGCCACCTCGGCGGCGATGTGGGCCAGGCGGCGGCCGAGTTCGGCGTAGTCGTCGGCGGCCGTGGCCGGCGCCGCGAGCGCAGCTTCGACCTCGGCCTTCTCGGCCGCCAGGCGCGCCAGTCGCTCGTCGATGCGCTGCAGCTCGATGCGCAGCGGCCGCGTCGCCTCCGACAGCTTCGCGCGCGCCTGCTTGGCCTTCTGGCGGTCGTCGCGGCTGGCGCCGGGCGGCGCCGCAGCGGCCGGCGCGACACGCGGCGGCTCGGTCCGTGCCGCCGCGGTGCGCGCCGCTTCGGGCAGCACCGGCTCGGGCCGCGGCGGCGGCGGCGCCGGCTGGCCGCGGGCGACCGCGCGCGAGACCTCCAGCAGCCAGCGCTGGTAGTCGTCGAGGTCGCCGTCGAAGGGCGCCACGCCGCCGCGCGTGACGAGCCAGAACTCGTCGCAGACCTCGCGCAGCAGCGCGCGGTCGTGGCTGACCAGCAGCACCGTGCCCTCGAATTCGTTGAGCGCGATCGACAGCGCCTCGCGCGTGGTCAGGTCCAGGTGGTTGGTCGGCTCGTCCAGCAGCAGCAGGTTGGGGCGCTGCCAGACCAGCATCGCCAGCACCAGCCGCGCCTTCTCGCCGCCGGAGAGCGTGCCCACCGGCTGCTGCACCATCTCGCCGCCGAACTTGAAACGGCCGAGGAAGTCGCGCAGTTCCTGCTCGCGCGCCGGCGGGCCCACGTCGCGCGCCAGCCGCACCAGGTGCATCAGCGCGCCGTCGCCCAGGCTCAGCAGGTCCAGCTCCTGCTGCGCGAAGTAGCCGATCGCCAGCCCCTTGCCCTGCGTCAGGCGCCCGGCCAGCGGCGGCAGTGCGCCGGCGATGGTCTTGACCAGCGTGCTCTTGCCCTGGCCATTGGCGCCCAGGATGCCGATGCGCTGGCCGGCGAGCACGGTGCGGGCGACGCCGTGCACGATCACCTTCGGCACGCCGTCGACGGTGTAGCCGGCGTCGAGCCCGTCCAGCACCAGCATCGGGTTGGGCAGGCTCGCCGGCTCGCGGAATTCGAACTCGAAGTCGCTCGCCGTCAGCACCGGCGCCAGCTTCTCCATGCGCGCCAGCGCCTTGACGCGGCTTTGCGCCTGCCTGGCCTTGGTCGCCTTGGCCTTGAAGCGGTCGATGAACTTCTGCAGGTGCGCGATGCGTTCCTGCTGCTTGGCATAGGCCGCCTGCGCGAGCTGCAGCCGCTCGCTGCGCTGCTCCTCGAAGGACGTGTAGTTGCCCGTGTAGCGCGTGAGCTGGCCTTCGTCCAGGTGCACGGTCACGCGGGTGACGGCGTCGAGAAACTCCCGGTCGTGGCTGATCACGACCATCAGGCCCTCGAAGCGCTTGAGCCAGGCCTCCAGCCAGACCAGCGCGTCGAGGTCCAGGTGGTTGGTCGGCTCGTCCAGCAGCAGCACCTCGCAGGGGCACATCAGCGCGCGCGCCAGCTGCAGCCGCATGCGCCAGCCGCCGCTGAAGCTGTCGACCGGGGCGTCGAGTTCACCGCTGCGAAAGCCCAGGCCCAGCAGCAGCGCCTCGGCGCGCGCGCGCGCATCGAAAGCGCCGGCCTCGTCCAGCGCCAGGTGCGCCTCGGCGATGGCATGGCCGTCGCCGGAGGCCTCTGCCGCGGCCAGCGCGGCCTGCGCGTCCTGCAGCGGGCGGTCGCCCTGCAGCACGAAGTCGGTCGCGCCGTCGGCGACCTCGGGCATCTCCTGCGCGACCTCGGCGATGCGCCAGCGCGGCGGAAACTCGATGTCGCCGGCGTCGGCATGCAGGCGTCCGGCCAGCAGCGAGAACAGGCTGGACTTGCCGGCGCCGTTGCGTCCGATCAGGCCGACCTTTTCGCCGGGGTGCAGCACCACCGACGCGCCGGACAGCACGACCTTCGCGCCGCGGCGCAGCGTGATGTTGCGCAGGTTGATCATGCCGCGCCTTCCAGCGCGCGCAGCGCGCCGGCCTCGACGAGCAGCACCTGCTCGTCGCCGGCGCTGGTGGGCAGCCAGGCCACTTCCAGGCGCGGGAACGCGGCCTCGAAGTGTTCGCGCTCGTGGCCGATCTCGAGCACCAGCACGCCGTGCGCGCCCAGGTGCGGGCGCGCCTGGTGCAGTAGCGTGCGCACGAAGTCCATGCCGTCGTCGCCGCCCGCCAGCGCGAGCGCCGGCTCGGCGCGGAATTCCGCCGGCAGCGACGCCATCGACGCCGCGTTGACATAGGGCGGGTTGCACATCACCAGGTCGAACGGCCCCCTGGCCCCGTCGACCGCCGCCCAGCCGTCGCCCTGCGCCAGCACGATGCGCTGCTGCAGGCCATGGCGCCCGACACTGCGCTGCGCGACCGCCAGCGCCTCGACGCTGAGGTCGGTCGCCAGGACCTGCGCCTGCGACCAGGCCAGCGCCGCCAGCACCGCCAGGCTGCCGTTGCCGGTGCACAGGTCGAGCACGCGCGCCGGGCCGGCGGAAGGCAGCCAGGCGTCCAGCGTGCCGTCGGCCAGCACCTCGGCGATCAGCGAGCGCGGCACGATGACCCGCTCGTCGACGAAGAACGGCACGCCCTGCAGCCAGGCCTCGCCGGTGAGGTAGGCGGCTGGGCGGCGGGTCGTGATGCGCTCGTCCACCAGGGCCTTCACGGCGTCGATGTCCGCGGTGGCCAGCTGGCGCCCGGCCACCGCGTCCAGGTCGTCCAGCGGCAGCCCCAGCCGCCACAGTACCAGCCAGGCCGCTTCGTCGAAGGCGTTGGTCGTGCCGTGGCCGTAGGCGACGCCGGCGGCGTCCAGCCGCGCCGCCTCGTGCTCCACGAGTTCGATCAGCGTCACGGCGGCTCAGCCGAGGAAGCGCTCGATCGTGCGCCGGTAGACCCGGGTCAGCGGCTCGACCGCGTCGACGTCGACCCACTCGTCGACCTTGTGGATGCTCTCGTTGACGACACCGAATTCCATGACCTGCGGGCAGAGCCTGGCGACGAAGCGCCCGTCGGAGGTGCCGCCAGTGGTGCTCCACTCGGGATCGGTGCCGCAGACCTCGCGGATGGCGGCCGTGAGCGCATCGCCCAGCGTGCCGGCGCGGGTCAGGAAGGGCTCGCCGCCCAGTGTCCAGTCCAGCCGGTAGTTGCGGCCGTCGTGCAGGCCGTGGCGTGCCAGCACTGCCTGCACACGTTCGCGCAAAGAGTCCGGCGTCGACTCGGTGCTGAAGCGGAAGTTGAACTCCATCACCGCCTCGCCGGGGATCACGTTCAGCGCGCCGGTGCCGGCATTCAGGTTGCTGACCTGAAAGGTGGTCGGCGGGAAATGTTCGTTGCCCTCGTCCCAGCGCGTGGCCGCCAACTCGGCCAGCGCCGGCGCCAGCTCGTGCAGCGGGTTGCGCGCCAGTTGCGGGTAGGCGACGTGGCCCTGCACGCCGAGCACGACCAGACGCCCGGACAGCGAGCCGCGGCGCCCGTTCTTGACCATGTCACCGAGCCGGCGCACCGAGGTCGGCTCGCCGACCACGCAGGCGTCGAGGCGCTCGCCGCGCGCGGCGAAGACGTCGACGACATGGCGCACGCCGAACTGCGACGGGCCTTCCTCGTCGCTGGTGAACAGCACTGCGATGCGCCCCGCGTGGCGCGGCTGCGCGGCCGCGACCTCGCAGGCCGCGACCGTCATCGCGGCGACCGCGGTCTTCATGTCGGCGGCGCCGCGGCCGTAGAGCCGGCCGCCGCGGTGCGTCGGCACGAAGGGGTCGCTGGTCCAGGCGCCGGCCGGGCCGGGCGGCACCACGTCGGTGTGGCCCAGCAGCACCAGCGTCGGCCCCGGCACGCCGGCATCGTGCACGGCCCACAGGTTGCTCACGCGCGCCTCGGGCGCGTCGTACGGGCCGGCGTCCAGGAATTCGCAGGCGAAGCCCGCGGCCTGCAGCCGCTGCACCAGCAACTCGCGGCAGCCGCCGTCGGCCGGCGTCACCGAGCGGCAGGCGATCAACGCCTCGGCCAGGCGCAAGGTGGCGTTCACGGGGTCAGCGACACGGCAGCTGGCACCCGGCACGGCCCGCCCGGACAGCGTCGGGGAGCCGGGTCCTGGCACGGATCCGGCTCGGCCGGTCCGTCGCCAGAGCCCCCATGGGGGGCAGCGACCGGGAGGGAGCGTGGGAGCTCCATTTCATGGCTTGATGGCCCAGGGCGGGTTGAGCTCCATGCCCGAGCGCGTGTCCTCGGCGCGCACCTCCAGCGTGATCTCCGAGAAGATGGCGGCCTCGGGCTCTTCCTTCTTGGCCGCCACGCGCGAGATCGGCGCCTGCTCGTTCTGCAGCCGCCACAGCAGGTTGGTCGGGCTGTCGGCATGGGCCAGGCCCTCGTCGCGCGAGATCACGCCCTCGGTGATCAGGCGCGCGATGTCCTGCTCGAAGGTCTGCGAGCCCTCGGCCAGCGACTTCTCCATCGCCTCCTTGACGCCCGAGAGGTCGCCCTTCTCGATCAGCTCGCTGACCAGCTTGGTGTTGAGCATCACCTCGACCGCCGGCACGCGGCCGCCGGCATTGCTGCGCAGCAGGCGCTGGCTGACGATGGCGCGCAGGCCGCTGGCCAGGTCGGACAGCAGCGTCGGCCTGGCCTCCGGCGGGTAGAAGCTCAGGATGCGGCCCAGCGCGTGGTAGCTGTTGTTGGCGTGCAGCGTGGCCAGCACCAGGTGGCCCGACAGCGCATAGCTGATCGAGCTGGTCATCGTCTCGCGGTCGCGGATCTCGCCGATCAGGATGCAGTCCGGCGCCTGGCGCAGCGCATTCTTCAGCGCGATCTGCAGGCTCTGCGTGTCGCGCCCGACCTCGCGCTGGTTGACGATGCTCTTCTTGTTGGTGAACAGGAATTCGATCGGGTCCTCGATGGTGAGGATGTGGCCCGACATCTGCTGGTTGCGCCACTCGATCATCGAGGCCAGCGTCGTGCTCTTGCCGGTGCCGGTGGCGCCGACCATCAGGATCAGGCCGCGCTTCTCGACCACCAGCTGGCTCAGCAGCGAGGGCACGCCCAGCGAGTCCATGCTGGGGATCTGGTACGGGATGCAGCGGAAGACGGCGGCGATCGAGCCCCGCTGCTTGAAGGCGCTCAGGCGGAAGCTGCCCACGCGCGGGATGCTGATGCCGACGTTGAGCTCGCCGGTGTCCTCCAGCTCCTCCATCTGCTGCGGCGCCAGCAGCTCGGCCAGCAGCTGCCGCGTCTGCGTGGTCGTCAGCAGCTGGTCCGACAGCTGCAGGATCTGGCCGTGGATCTTGATCAGGATCGGCGTATTCGCCGACATGTAGACGTCGGAGGCGTTCTTCTCCGCCATCAGGCGCAGCACGCGTTCGAGGTTGTTCGCCATCTGGGGAGGTCTCCGCTCGTTGCGGGGGCTTGCGCCGCGGGGTTCAGGTCCGGAGCAGTTCGTTGATGCTGGTCTTGCTGCGCGTCTGCGCGTCGACGCGCTTGACGATGACCGCCGCATACAGGTTGTAGGCGGTGCCGTCGGCCGTCTTCTTGGGCAGGCTGCCGCTGACGACCACGCTGCCCGAGGGCACGCGGCCGTAGTGGATCTCGCCGGTCTCGCGGTCGAAGATCGGCGTGCTCTGGCCGATGAACACCCCCATGCCGAGCACCGAGTTCTCCTCGACGATGACGCCCTCGACGACCTCGCTGCGCGCGCCGACGAAGCAGTGGTCCTCGATCACGGTCGGGTTGGCCTGCAGCGGCTCGAGCACGCCGCCGATGCCGACACCGCCGCTCAGATGCACGTTCTTTCCGATCTGCGCGCAGCTGCCCACGGTGGCCCAGGTGTCGACCATCGTGCCTTCGTCGACGTAGGCGCCGATGTTGACGTAGCTGGGCATCAGCACCACGTTCTTCGCCACATAGCTGCCGCGCCGCGCCACCGCCGGCGGCACCACGCGCACGCCGGTGGCGCGCAGCTGCTCCTCCGACAGGTGCGAGAACTTGGTCGGCACCTTATCGTAGAAGCCCAGGTCGCCGGCCCGCATGGCCTTGTTGTCGCTGAGCCGGAAGCTCAGCAGCACCGCCTTCTTGACCCACTGGTGCACCTGCCACTGGCCCACGCCCAGGCGCTCGGCCACGCGCAGGCGGCCACCGTTGAGGTCGGCGATGACCTGCTCGACGGCCTCGCGCACCTCGGGCGCATTGATCGCCGAGATCTCGGTGCGGGCCTCCCAGGCGAGGTCGATCACTTCTTGCAGCGTGCTCATCAGAGGGGTTCCCTGGAGGTGGGGCGGTAGGTGAGGGTGTAGGCGGCGATGCGGCGCGCGGCCTCCACGCAGTCGGCCAGCGGCGCCACCAGCGCCATGCGGATGCGGCCCGCGCCGGGGTTGCGGCCGCCCACGTCGCGCGCGAGCAGGCGCCCGGGCAGCACCGCGACATTGTATTGAGCGAGCAGGCCGCGGGCGTAGGCGATCTCGTCGCCGCCGGGCACCGCCGCCCACAGGTAGAAGGCGGCGTCTGGACGCTGCACGTCCAGCACCGGCTGCAGCAGGGGCAGCACGGCGTCGAACTTGGCACGGTACAGGGCCTGGTTGGCGCGCACATGCGCCTCGTCGCCCCAGGCCGCGATGCTGGCGGCCTGCACCAGCGGACCCATCGCGCTGCCATGGTAGGTGCGGTAGAGCAGGAAGGCCTTGAGCAGCGCGGTGTCGCCGGCGACGAAGCCCGAGCGCAGCCCGGGCACGTTGCTGCGCTTGGACAGGCTGGTGAACATCACGAGGTTGCGGAAGTCGTCGCGGCCGAGCCGCATTGCGGCCTGCAGGCCGCCCAGCGGCGCGCCGCGCGCCGGGTCGGCCTCGTCGCCGAACCAGATCTCCGAGTAGCACTCGTCGCTGGCGATCACGAAGCCGTGGCGGTCGGACAGCTCGAACAGCCGCTGCCATTCGGCCAGCGGCATCACCGCGCCGGTCGGGTTGCCGGGGCTGCACACGTACAGCAGCTGCGTGCGCGCCCAGGTGGCCTCGTCGACCGCGTCCCAGTCGGCGGCGAAGCCGCGCGCCGGGTCGCTGGCGACGAAGGCCGTCTGCGCGCCGGCGAGCAGCGCGGCGCCCTCGTAGATCTGGTAGAAGGGATTGGGGCAGACGACGGTGGCGCCGGGCTTCGTCGGGTCGATCACCGTCTGCGCGAAGGCAAACAGCGCCTCGCGCGAACCGGTGACCGGGATCACCTGGCGCGCCGGATCCAGCGTCACGCCGTAGCGCCGCTGCACCCAGCCGGCAATGGCTTCGCGCAGCGCCGGCTCGCCCAGCGTGGACGGGTAGCGCGACAGGCCGGGCAGCGCCTTGACCAGCGCTTCCTCGATCAG
Organism: Rubrivivax sp.; assembly: GCA_019635315.1. Classification (GTDB taxonomy): domain Bacteria; phylum Pseudomonadota; class Gammaproteobacteria; order Burkholderiales; family Burkholderiaceae_C; genus Rubrivivax. Next base: position 20,557 of record JAHBZT010000005.1, on the reverse strand, counting down.
CGCCGGCGTGGCGTGGCGCGGCTCGCCGATGCCCAGGCTGATCGGCGCCAGGCCGGGCGCCGGCACGATGTCCTGGGTCAGCTCGCGCCAGCGCTCGAACGGGTAGGGGTGCAGTCGCGCGAGCAGCGGATTCATGCGAGGATTATCCGGGCTGTCCAAGGGCGCTGCTGCGCCGTATGCACGAGGACCACATAGCGATGCGAGCACGGCCTGCCGGGATCTCCCGAGACCCGTCGCACGACCCGCCGCACGACCGGTCGAGCTACCGCTTTGCGCTGGCCTGGGCGCTGCCGCTCACGGTGGGCGCCGCGGCCTGGGTGCAGCCCTGGGCGGCGTGGGCCGTGATGTTCGGCTGGCAGCTCGCACTGGCGCTGGCCGAGCGTGTGCCGGCGCTGCGGCATTCACCGCCCGCGGCACCGCAGACCGCCTGGCACCGCGCCTGCCTGCGCCTGCACGTACCGTTGCAGGCGGCACTGCTGGCGCTGGGCCTGGCCATCGCTGCCAGCGGCGACCACCCGGCGTGGATGATCGCGCTGCTGGCGCTGGGCGTGGGCGGCGTCAGCGGCAGCCAGGGCATCACCTTCGCGCACGAGCTCGGCCATTCCCGATCGCGCCTGGACCGGGTGCTGGGCTGGATGCTGATGGCGAGCGTCAACTACGCGCACTTCATGGTGGAGCACTACCGCGGCCACCACGTGCGCGTGGCGACCGACGCCGACCCGGCCAGCGCACGGCGCGGCGAGAGCCTGTGGCGCTTCCTGCCGCGCACGCTGGCCGGCAGCTGGAAGAGCGCCTGGGTGCTGGAGGCGCGGCGGCTGCAGCAGCTGCGGCGCGGCTGGGCGCGCAGCCCGCTGGCCTGGGCGACGGCGGCGCAGGCGGCGCTGCTGGTCGCCATCGCTGTGTGGCTGAGCCCGCTCGCGCTGCTGTTCTGGGTGCTGCAGTCGGCCTATGCGATCTTCCTGCTGGAAGCCATCAACTACATCGAGCACTACGGGCTGCGGCGCCGCGTGCGGGCGGATGGCCGCGCCGAGGCATTCGGCGTGCAGCACGCCTGGAATGCCGACCACCTGCTGACCAACAGCGTGATCGCCAACCTGCAGCGGCACAGCGACCACCACCTGCATGCCTGGAAGCCCTATGCCGAGCTGTCGCCGCTGGGCGGCCCGCAGTTGCCGACAGGTTATGCCGGGTGCCTGTTCCTGGCGTCGGTGCCGGGGTGGTGGTTTCGGGTGATGCACCCGAGGCTGGATGCCCTCTCGGTGTGAGGCTCACTGCTCTGGTTTGCCGGCCTGCTGGCTTGTGGTGCCCTGCGGGCTGCGTTGCTGCGTGCGGGCAGTTCCGCCCCCTGGGCGGGTCACTTTCATTTGCTGGCCCAAATGAAAGTAACCAAAGCAAAGGGCCTGGAATGCAAAACCATTCAACCCGTTCTTCGCGCTTGGGCCCCTCTCTCCACCGCCAACGTCGCCGGCTGTCGAACCGAGGCGCGCCTGAACCAGGCACTGCCCTTGCGCGCGGGAAGCCATGCGGTCAGCGCGCGCCGAAGCAGGCGTTCCAGCAGCGGCGCGGCCCAAGCCGCAAAGCGGACCGCGAGCCAGGGCAGTGCGAGGTTCAGGCCAACGGCATGCACGATGACCGCAGACCGCTCCGGTGGCGCGAGGTGCCCAAGCGCGAAGAACGGGTTGAATGGTGTTGCATTCCGGGCCCTCTTCTTTGGTGACTTTCTTCTGGGCCAGCAGAAGAAAGTTACCCGCCCGGAGGGCGGAACCTGCCGGCAGGCCAAGCAGCCACCCGCAGGGCAACGTCCGAAGGCAGGTAGAGCTGCCGCCCGCAGTGCGGAACCTGCCGGCAGACAACTCAGCCGCCCGCAGGGCAACACAAGTCGGCAGGAAGAACAGCCGCCCGCAGGGCCAACGAACCCTCAGAGCGCCCCGCGGCACCCCGCGGCCCCGCACCGGCACGCGAGCCGTCCCTCGTGATGCGTCTCGCCGTAGTCCACGGTGACCTCCTCACCCACCGCGATGGACCGCAGGGCATAGAACTCCACCCGTCCCTGCCGGATGCACAGCCGCGCATTCGGCCGGCAGCTGTGGTTGGTGAAGCGCATCGGGTCGGTGCTGCGGCTGAAGTCGATGGCCTTCTTCGCCGACAGCTCGACGATCATCACGCGCTCGCTGCGCGTGGCACGGATGCGCGCCTCGTCGACGCTGATGCTTTGGCCGCGGATCTCGCCGATCTTGCGCCGCGCCGGCACCGGCTCGGCGGCGAAGACGCCGTGGCCGTCGATCACGCTCGGCTGCACGTCGACCGCAAACTTCTGCCACGGCGGGCGCACGACTTGCGGTGCCGCGGCCGGAGTCGCCACGGCGTTCAGCCCTCGCCGCGCGGCAGCACCACCGCCGGCGCCGGCTTCCAGCCCTTGAGGCGATGCTCGACCGTCACGAAGGTGCGGATGCCGCCACGCACGAACCAGTCGGCGTGGATGCGCAGGTAGCGCGGCGCGATCGCCGCGACGAGGTCGCTGCAGATCCGGTTGGTCACCTTCTCGTGGAACGCGCCCTCGTTGCGGTAGCTCCAGAAATACTGCTTCAGGCTCTTGGTCTCCACGCAGTGGCGGTCGGGCACGATCTCGATCGTGAAGTGCGCGAAGTCGGGCTGGCCGGTCAGCGGGCACAGGCAGGTGAACTCGGGCACGTCGAAGCGGATCACGTAGTCGCGCTCGGGCGCCGGGTTCGGGAAGGCGTGCAGTTCCCTGCTCGGCGCGCTGGGCGGCTGGGCCGGGGCGACGCGCTGCGGCGGCGTCTTGGCGGAGGTCTTGCGGGGCATCGGGAAGGGCGGCTGGCGAGGCCGGTCGGCAGGGGGCGCGATGCTATCATCCGACCCTGACGCGCTCGCCCGAAGAGCGCGATTTTCATTTGAGAATCAAGCACTTGCGTAACGTTCCCGGCAACCCGGGGCGGCGCCGGTGCGGCACGCGATGCGCCTGAACCAGATCAAGCTCTCGGGCTTCAAGTCCTTCGCCGAACCGACCACCTTCCAGTTGCCGGGGCAGCGCGTGGGCGTGGTCGGGCCCAACGGCTGCGGCAAGAGCAACATCATGGACGCCGTGCGCTGGGTGCTGGGCGAGAGCAAGGCGTCGGAGCTGCGTGGCGAGTCCATGCAGGACGTCATCTTCAACGGCAGCGGCAACCGCAAGCCGGCCAGCCGCGCCAGCGTGGAGCTGGTGTTCGACAACAGCAGCGCGCGCGCCGGCGGCCAGTGGAACGCCTTCGCCGAGATCGCGGTCAAGCGCGTGCTCACGCGCGACGGCTCCAGCAGCTACTACATCAACAACCAGCCGGTGCGCCGTCGCGACGTGCAGGACGTCTTCCTCGGCACCGGCCTCGGGCCGCGTGCCTACGCGATCATCGGCCAGGGCACGATCAGCCGCATCATCGAGAGCCGGCCCGAGGAACTGCGCCTGTTCCTCGAGGAGGCCGCCGGCGTCAGCAAGTACAAGGAACGCCGCCGCGAGACCGAGAGCCGGCTCAAGGACACGCGCGAGAACCTGACGCGCGTCGAGGACATCCTGCGCGAGCTGAATGCCAACCTGGACAAGCTGGAGAAGCAGGCCGAGGTGGCGCAGCAGTACCGCACGCTGCAGGACCAGGGCACGCTGAAGCTCCACCAGCTGTGGTTCCTGAAGCACCGCGACGCCGCGGCCGAGGAGCAGCGCGTGGCCGCCGCCGAGGCCGAGGCCGAGACGGCGCTGCAGGCGCGCATCGCCGAGCTGCGCCACGTCGAGGCCGAGCTCGAGCAGGTGCGCCAGGCCCATTACGCCGCCAACGACCGCCTGCACGAGCGCCAGGGCGGCCTGGCCGAGGCGCAGCTGGCGGTGAGCCGGCTCGAGGAACGCATCCGCTATGTCGTCGAGGGTCGCCAGCGCGCGCAGGCGCGGCTGGCCGAGCTGCAGGCGCAGAACGCCGGCTGGCGCGAGCGCCAGCAGCTCTCGCGCGACGAGCTCGAGGACATCGCCGGCCGCATCGCCGAGGCCGACGAACAGGCCGAGGTGCTGCACGCGCAGGCCGAGGAGCAGGGGCAGGCGCTGCCGGCGCTGGAGGACGCGCTGCGCGCGGCGCAGAACGAGGCCAATGCGCAGCGCGGCCAGGTCGCGCACGTGCAGCAGCAGATCCAGGTGCTGGCCGCCGAGAGCCGCAGCGTCGAGGAGCAGTCGCGCGGCCTGAAGGCGCGGCGCGAACGCCTGGCCGGCGAGCGCCAGGGCCTGCAGGCGCCGGACCTGGCGCGCATCTCGGCGCTGCGCACCCAGGAAGCTGCCGCGCAAGAGTCGCTGGCGGTGGCCGAGGCGGTGCTCGGCGATCTCTCCGAGCAGGTGCCGCAGCTCGACGAACAGCGCCGTGCCGCGCAGGACGCGGTCGGCCGCGAGTCCGCGAAGCTGGCCGACATCGCGGCGCGCCTGACCGCGCTGCGCGCGCTGCAGGAGAAGGTGCGCACCGGCGGCAAGCTCGAACCCTGGCTCGAGAAGCATGGCCTGGCCGGCCTGCCCGGGCTGTGGACGCAGGTGCACATCGAGCCCGGCTGGGAGACCGCGCTGGAGGCGGCGCTGCGCGAGCGCCTCAACGCGCTGGCCGTCGGCCGCCTGGACAGCGTGCGCGCCTTCGCCGCGGACGCGCCGCCGGCGCGGCTGGCCTTCTATGCGCTGCCGCAGGGCGCGGTGGTCGACCCGCACCGCACGCTGCCGCGGCTGTCGGACCTGCTGCGGCTGGGCGACGCCGGGCTGAAGGCGCTGCTGGTCGACTGGCTCGAAGGCTTCTACACCGCCGACAGCCTGGACGCTGCACTGGCGCAGCGCGCACAGCTCACGCATGGCGAAGTGATCATGACGCGCGAGGGCCATGCCGTCAGCCAGCATGCGGTGGCCTTCTACGCGCCCGATTCCGAGCAGGCCGGCATGCTGGCGCGGGCGCAGGAGATCGAGAACCTGGACCGCCAGCAGCGCGCGCAGGCGCTGATCGCCGACGAGGCGCGCGGCGCGTCGGTGCGGCTGGAGGCCGCCTACACGGAAGCGTCGCAGCGCCTGCTGACGGCACGCCGCGAGACCCAGCAGGCGCAGACCCAGGCCCATGGCCTGCATGTCGAGCTGCTGCGCCTGCAGCAGCAGGCCGACGCCGCGACCACGCGCCACGAGCAGCTGGCCGGCGAGCTGGCCGAGGTCGACGCGCAGCTGGAGGCGCTTCAGGACCGCCGTGCCACCGGCGAGGCGCGCTTCGAGGAACTGGACATCGCGCTGGCCGACGCGCAGCAGCGCCATGCCGAGCTGGAGGACGCGGTGATCGCCGCCGAGCGTGCGCTGGCCGACGCGCGCGAGCAGCAGCGCGCGCTGGAACGCCAGGCGCAGGAAGCGCGCTTCCAGGCGCGTGCGCTGGCCGCCCGCCAGGGCGAGCTGCAGCGCAGCATCGAGACGGCCGAGAGCCAGGTGCGCGCCAACGAGCAGGCCGGCGAGCAGCTGCAGCTGGAACTGGGCAGCTTCGACGACGCCGCGGCGCAGGCCGGGCTGCAGGAGGCGCTGGCGCTGAAGCTGGATCGCGAGCAGGCGCTGGGCCTGGCGCGCAGCGAATACGACGACCTCAGTGCGCAGCTGCGGCGCGCCGACGAGCAGCGCCTGAGCTTCGAGCGCAGCCTGGACCCGCTGCGTGAGCAGATCACCCGGCTGCAGCTGGAGCTGCAGGCGGCACGCCTGGGCGGCGCGCAGTATCTGGAGCAGCTGCAGGCGGCCGAGGTGGACCTGGAGGGGCTGGCGAAGTCGATCGAGGACGGCGGCGTGAAGCTCTGGGGCCTGCAGACCGAGATCGACCGCATCAACCGCGAGATCGCCGCGCTGGGCGCGGTCAACCTGGCGGCGCTGGACGAGCTCAGCGCCTCGCGCGAGCGCAAGACCTTCCTCGACGCGCAGAATGCCGACCTGCAGGAGGCCATCCGCACGCTGGAGGACGCGATCCACAAGATCGACCTCGAGACGCGCGAGCTGCTGGCCTCCACCTTCAACCAGGTCAACGAACATTTCGGGCGCATGTTCCCCAGCCTCTTCGGCGGCGGCCAGGCGCGGCTGGTGATGACCGGCAGCGAGATCCTGGACGCCGGCGTGCAGGTGATGGCGCAGCCGCCGGGCAAGAAGAACAGCACCATCCACCTGCTGTCCGGCGGCGAGAAGGCGCTGACCGCGATCGCGCTGGTGTTCGCGATCTTCCAGCTCAACCCGGCGCCGTTCTGCCTGCTCGACGAGGTCGACGCGCCGCTGGACGACGCCAACACCGAGCGCTACAAGAAGCTGGTCACCGAGATGAGCGCCGGCACGCAGTTCCTCTTCATCAGCCACAACAAGATCGCGATGGAGATGGCCGAGCAGCTGGTCGGCGTGACGATGCAGGAGCAGGGCGTCAGCCGCATCGTCGCGGTCGACATGGAGTCGGCCGTGAGCCTGGCGGAGGCGGCGTGAGCCGCCGCCGCGCCACCGGGAGCCCGCGGGCGTGAGCCTGACCACGGCGCTGGCCCTGCTCGGCGGCGCCGTGCTGCTGGTGCTGGCGCTGCAGGCCTGGTGGGGCCTGCGCCGCGCGCGCGCACGGCGGGTCGCCGCCGGCGCGGTCGCGGCACCGGCCGCGGCGGCGCCCGAGCGCATCGAGCCGGCGCTGGGCCCCGCGGTCGATGCGCCGCCGCGCCCGGCGCTGCGCCGCGCCGCGCGGCTGGACGCGCTGATCGACGCCATCGTGCCGCTGGCGCTGGAACAGCCGGTCAGCGGCGAGGCCGTGATCGCCCACCTGCCGGCGACCCGCCGAGCGGGCAGCAAGCCGTTCTATATCGAGGGCCTGGACACCGAGACCGGCGACTGGGAGGCACCGGCCCCCGGCCGCCGCTACGGCGAGCTGCAGGCCGGCGTGCAGCTGGCCAGCCGCAGCGGCGCGCTCAACGAGATCGAGTATTCCGAGTTCGTGCAGAAGGTGCAGGCCTTCGCCGACGCGCTGGGTGCCAGCGCCGACGTGCCGGACATGCTGGAGGTCGTGGCGCGCGCGCGCGAACTCGACGCGATGGCGAGCCCGCTGGACGCGCAGCTGACGGTGACGCTGCGCGCCAACGGCGTGGCCTGGTCGCTGGGCTACCTGCAGCAGGCGGCGGCGCGCCTGGGCTTCGTGCCCGGTTCGTTGCCGGGCCGGCTGGTGCTGCCGGGCGCCGAGGACGGCGCGCCGCCGGTGCTGGTGCTGGCGGTGGATGCCCAGGTCGCGCTGGCGGAGCAGGCCGGCGACCTGGGCCAGGCGCATGCCCTGCGCGAATGCACGCTGACGCTGGACGTGCCGCAGACCCCGGCCGCGGCCGAGCCCTTCCCGGCCTGGCACCAGGCGGCGAATGCGCTGTGCGACGAGCTCGACGCCACCGCCTGCGACGACCAGGGCACGCCGGTCACGCTGCAGGCCTTCGCGGCCATCGGCCGCGAGCTCGAGCAGCTCTATCAGCGGCTGGAGGCGCTGGACCTCGCGGCCGGCTCGCCGGCGGCGCGCCGGCTGTTCAGCTGAGGGTGCCGGCGATGGCCGCGGTGCGGCTGCGCGCGGTGCGCGCGAGCGACCTGCCGGCGCTGGCCGCGCTGTACGGGGCCGCGGCGCGCACGCTGGGCCCCGCCGTCTACACCCCGCACCAGGTGCAGGCTTGGGCGGCCTTCGCCGACGATGCCGCGGCCTTCCGCGACTACGTGCTGCAGCCCGACACCTGGGTCGCGGTCGGCAGCCGGCCGGACGACGGCGCGAACGGCACCGGGGTGCCAGGCGGCGGCGCGCCACCCGCCGAAGCGCCCGTGGGCTTCAGCGGCTGGCAGCCGATCGCCGGCACCGATGACGCCGAGATCCGCTCGCTGTACGTGCACCCCGCGTTCGGCCGGCAGGGCGTCGGCACGCAGCTGCTCGCGGCCAGCATCGCGCGTGCGCGGCGTGCCGGCGCGGCGGCGCTGTGGGCCTGGGTGACGCCGCTGTCGCGGCCGCTGTTCGGGCGCGCCGGCTTCGTGCTCGTGCAGACCGTGCACGAGGATTTCGCCGGCGTGCCGTTCGAGCGCTATCGCATGCGGCAGCCGCCGGCATAGCCGCCGCTACAGCGGCCGCGCCGGCGGGCGCCGCGTCCGCTGGCCCGTGGCGGCCGCCGCGGCGCTACAGTCGGCGGCCATCGGCCGCAGGTCGCGGCCGTCCAGGAGGCACCCGCTTGGCTGTTCCCGCCAGCGCGGCGACGCTGCCGCACCACGACGACCTGCTGCAGCAGTACCTGCAGTCCTTCCTGGGCGCGCTCGAGCCCGCCGCGCTGGCGCTGCTGCGCGCCAAGCTGCAGTGGCAGGAGGTCGCCGGCGGCGAGGTGCTGATGGCGCAGGGCGAGCCCGGCGACGCGATGTACCTGGTGGTCAGCGGCCGCCTGCGCGCCTATGTGCGCCAGGACGACGGCCACGAGCGCGCGGTGCGCGAGATGGGCCGCGGCCAGGTCGTCGGCGAGATGAGCCTGTACACCGACGAGCCGCGCACCGCCACCGTGGTCGCGATCCGCGATTCGGTGCTGGTGCGCCTGGACAAGCGCCACTTCACGGCGCTGCTGGAGGCGAGCACCCAGGTCTCGCTGGCGCTGACGCGGCAGATCATCCGCCGCCTGCAGACCGAGCAGCAGCGCGCGGGCCCGGTGCTGCCGGTGACGATCGCGCTGGTGCCGGTCAGCGACGGCGTCGACGCGCCGGCCTTCGCGCGCCGCTTCGCGGCGGCGCTGGCGCGGCACGGCCGCGTCGCGGTGGTCGATGCGGCGACGCTGGACGGCGGCGCCGACAGCCGCAGCCTCGCGCTGCGGCTGGACGAGATCGAGGCGGCCAACGACTTCGTGCTGCTGGTCGCCGACGACGGCCCCACCGACTGGACCTGGCGCTGCAGCCGCCACAGCGACGAGCTGCTGCTGCTGGCCGACGCACAGGCCGTGCCGCGGCTGCACGCCAACGAGACCGAGTGCCTGATGAAGCGGCCGCCGCGCACCGAGGCCGCCGAGGTCCTGGTGCTGCTGCACCCCGAGCACACGCGCGGCGCGCAGGGCACGGCCCGCTGGCTGGCGCGGCGGCCGCTGGCCGAGCACCTGCACGTGCGGCCCGCGGTCGACGCCGACCTGGCACGGCTGGCCCGCATGGTGGCGCGGCAGGCCGTCGGCCTGGTGCTTGCCGGCGGCGGCGCGCGCGGCTTCGCGCACCTGGGCGTGCTGCGTGCGCTGCAGGAGCGCGGCATCGAGGTCGACGTCGTGGGCGGCACCAGCATCGGCGCCGTGATGGCCTTCGGCGCCGCGTCGGGGCAGCCGCTGGAGCGCTTCGTCGCCGTCGCGCGCCGTGCCTTCGCCGGCAACCCGACCGGCGACTGGAACCTGCTGCCGCTGCTGTCGCTGATCCGCGGCGCGCGGCTGCGCCGCCTGCTGCGCGGCGCGATCGACGAACTGCTCGGCGCCGAGGCCGGCATCGAGGACCTCTGGCTGCCGTACTTCTGCATCGCGACGAACTATTCGCAGGCCAGCGAGCAGGTGCTGCGCCGCGGCCCGCTGCAGACCGCGCTGCTGGCCAGCATCGCGATCCCCGGCGCGCTGCCCCCGGTGGTGATCGACGGCGAGCTGATGTGCGACGGCGGCACCTTCAACAATTTCCCGGTCGACGTGATGCGCGCGCAGCGCGGGGTCGGCCGCGTGATCGGCGTCGACCTGGCCTTCAGCCGCTCGCGCCGGCTCGACAGCGACGAGGTGCCCGGCCCCTGGGCGCTGCTGCGCGACCGCCTGCGCCCGCGCGGGCAGCGGCGCTGGCGCTTCCCGTCGCTGGCCAGCTTCCTGGTCAACGTGACCGTGCTGCACAGCGTGGCGCGCCAGCGCCGCGCACAGCAGCTGGCCGACCTGGTGCTGCGGCCGCCGCTGGACCGTGTCGGGCTGCTGGCTTGGGGCCGCTTCGACGACATCCTGCGCCAGGGCTACGAGCATGCCTGCGCCGTGCTCGACGGCCGCGAGCCGCCGTCGGCGGGTGGGCTGGACTGGACGGCGGCAGCGCCGAAGCCACCTGCCGCATCGGCACCGGCGGCGCCGGCGAGCACCGCGCCGGCCCCGGCGGCGGCGGCCAACGCGGCCGACTGACGAAGCGGGCCGACGCGGCCGAGGGACCTGGTCGCCTGCCGCAGTCGCCGGCCGGGGTCGGCGACGGCGGTCGGCAGCGACCTGCGCCGAAGCCCGAGCCGAACCGGTGCCGCGCTGCCTTCAGCGCGCCGGCAGCCGGCGCACCGGCTCGCGCATCAGCACGAATTCCTCGGCGGCGGTGGGGTGCATCGCGACCGTGCGGTCGAAGTCGGCCTTGGTCGCGCCGGCCGTCAGCGCCACGGCCAAGCTCTGCACGATCTCCGGCGCGTCGCTTCCGGCCATGTGCACGGCCAGCACGCGGTCGCTGGCGGCGTCCACCAGCAGCTTCATGCGCGTGCGTTCCTCGCCGCCCCAGAAGGCCGCCTTCATCGGCCGGAAGTCGGTCTCGAAGACTTTCAGCGCATGGCCGGCGGCGACGGCGTCGTCCTCCGACGAGCCCACGCTGGCCAGCGGCGGCAGCATGAAGACGGCGCTCGCGACGCGCGACAGGTCCACCGCGCGCGGCGCGCCACCGAACAGCGTGTCGGCCAGCGCGCGGCCCTCGGCGATCGCCACCGGCGTCAGGTTGACGCGGTCGGTGACGTCGCCGATCGCCCACACGCCGTCGGCGGCGCGCAGCGTCGCGTCGACCGGGATCTCGCTGCGCGCGCCGGGTGTTATGCCCACCGTCTCCAGCCCCAGCCCGGCCGTATTCGGTCGCCGGCCGGTGGCATTCAGCACCCAGTCGAATTCGCGCAGACGCTCGTCGCCGAGTTCGAGCACGAAGCCGCCGGCCACGCGCGCGATGCGCCGCGGCAGCACGCCGGCATGCAGCTCGACGCCGGCGGCCTGCAGCGCGGCCGCCGCGGCGCCGCGCAACATCGCATCGAAGCCGCGCAGCGGCTGCTCGGCCCGGTAGTACATCGCCACGCTGGCACCCAGCCGCGCCAGCATGCTGGCGAACTCGACCGCGATGTAGCCGCTGCCGACGATGGCCACGCGCGCCGGCACATGGTCCAGGTCCAGCAGGTCGTCGCTGGTCGCGGCCTGCCCGATGCCGGGCAGGCTGTCGCGCACCGGCGCGCCGCCGGTGGCCACCAGCACGTGGCGCGCCAGCAGCGTGCGCGTGCCGTCGCCGGTGGCGACGACGACGCGGCCGGGGCCGTCCAGCCGGGCGCGGCCTTCGACGAGCGTCACGCAGCTGGCTTCCAGCAGGCGGCGGTAGATGCCCTCCAGCCGCGCCGTCTCGGCGCTCTTGGCCTGCTGCCAGCGGTCCATCGCGAAGCGTGGCGGCTCGGGCAGCACCCAGCCGTAGCCGCGCGCCTCGGCGAAGGCGTCGCCGAACTGCGCCGCATACATCAGCAGCTTCTTGGGCACGCAGCCGCGCAGCACGCAGGTGCCGCCGACACGGCCGGCCTCGACGATGGCCACCTTCGCGCCATGCGCGGCGGCGCGGCGCGACGCGGCGACGCCGCCGCTGCCGGCGCCTATCGTGACCAGGTCGTAGCGATCGTCCATCGTGCCTCCTGCCCGTGCCGCGGGCTGCAAGAGAATGTCGCACATGTCGCCCGCCCCGACCGATGTCCCCGACACCGCGCGCCGCCGCGCTGCCGAACTGCATGCGCTGCTGCACCACCATGCGCACCGCTACTACGTGCTCGACGCCCCGGAGATCCCGGACGCCGACTACGACCGCCTGTTCCAGGAGCTGCAGGCGCTGGAGGCCGCCCATCCGGCGCTGCTGACGCCCGATTCGCCGACGCAGCGGGTGCTGGGCCAGGTGCTGCCCGGGCTGGCACCGGTGCGGCACGCGGTGCCCATGCTCAGCATCCGCACCGAGACCGATACCACGGCGGCCGGCGCCCTGGCCTTCGATGCGCGCGTGCGGCGCGAGCTGGCGCTGGCACCCGACGACCCGCCGGTGCGCTATGCGGTGGAGCTCAAGTTCGACGGCCTGGCCATCAACCTGCGCTACGAGCGCGGCGTGCTGGTGCAGGCGGCCACGCGCGGCGACGGCGAGACCGGCGAGGACGTCACGCACAACATCCGCACCATCGGCCAGATTCCGCTGCGGCTGCTCGGCGAGACGGCCGCGCCGCCGCTGCTGGAGGTGCGCGGCGAGGTCTACATGCGGCGCGACGACTTCGAGCGCCTGAACGAGCGCCAGCGCGAGAAGGGTGGCCGCACCTTCATCAACCCGCGCAACACCGCCGCCGGCGCGGTGCGCCAGCTCGACAACCGCGCGCTCGCCGACAAGAAACTGAGCTTCTTCGCCTACGGCCTGGGCGACGTGCAGGGCTGGGTGCAGCCGCCCACCCACAGCGCGACGCTGGACGCGCTGGCCGCCTTCGGGCTGCCGGTCAGCGCCGAGCGCGCGGTGGTCGCCGGGGCCGAGGGGCTGGTCACCTTCCACGCGCGCATCGCGGCCCAGCGCGACGCGCTGCCCTTCGACATCGACGGCGTCGTCTACAAGGTCGACGAGATCGCGCTGCAGCGGCGGCTGGGTTTCGTCACGCGCGAGCCGCGCTGGGCGGTGGCGCACAAGTACCCGGCGCAGGAGCAGGCGACGCGCCTGAACGGCATCGAGATCCAGGTCGGCCGCACCGGCAAGCTGACGCCGGTGGCCAAGCTCGAGCCGGTGTTCGTCGGCGGCACCACGGTCAGCAACGCGACGCTGCACAACGTCTTCGAGCTGCGGCGCAAGGGCGTGCGCATCGGCGACCGCGTCATCGTGCGCCGCGCCGGCGACGTGATCCCGGAGGTCGTCGGCCGCGTGCCCGAAGCGCGGCCGCACTACGTGCCCAATTTCCGCATGCCGCGCCAGTGCCCGGTGTGCGGCAGCGCGGTCGTGCGCGAGAAGGGCGGCATCGACCACCGCTGCAGCGGCGGCCTGTTCTGCGCCGCGCAGCGCAAGCAGGCGCTGCTGCACTTCGCCGGCCGGCGCGCGATGGACATCGAGGGCCTGGGCGACAAGCTCGTGGACCAGCTCGTCGACGGCGGCCTGATCCGCACGCTGCCCGAGCTGTACAAGCTGGGCGTGGCCAAGCTGTCGGCGCTGGAGCGCATGGCCGACAAGAGCGCGGCCAACCTGGTCGCCGCGCTGGAGAAGAGCAAGGCGACGACGCTGGCACGCTTCGTCTACGCGCTGGGCATCCGCCAGGTCGGCGAGACGACGGCCAAGGACCTGGCGCGCCACTTCGGCAGCCTCGACCGCCTGATCGCCGCCAGCGAGGACGAACTGCTGCAGGTGCGCGACGTCGGCCCGGTGGTGGCCAGGAGCATCCGCACCTTCTTCGACCAGCCGCACAACGTCGAGGTCGTCGAGCAGCTGCGCGCCGCCGGCGTGCACTGGCCCGAGCACGAGGCCGCGCTCGGCCCGCAGCCGCTGGCCGGTCGCACGCTGGTGCTGACCGGTACGCTGCCCACGCTCAGCCGCGACGAGGCCAAGGCGCTGATCGAGGCCGCCGGCGGGCGCGTCGCCGGCTCGGTGTCGAAGAAGACCGACTACGTGGTGACCGGCGCCGAGGCGGGCAGCAAGCTCGACAAGGCGCGCGAGCTCGGCGTGGCCGTGCTCGACGAGGACGGGCTGCGCGCGCTGCTGGCCGGCGGATGAACAGCGAACGGTCCGCGGTCCAGGTCCGCCGCGTTGTCCGGTGCCTCCGACGCGCGGCCGATAATCGACCGCCATGCCGGACCGACCCCTGAAGCAGCCCGCCACCCGATGACGATCGCCGAGAAGCTGCCTCCGCTGCCCGACTGGCTGGCCGATCTGCTGCCGCACCTGCCCTTCGACTGGCCGGCGGTGCTGGACGTGGACCGCACGCTGATCCTGGCGATCTTCGTCGTCGTCTACGCCGGCATGATCCTCGGCGGCCTGCCGCGGCTGATGCTGGACCGCGCCGGCGTGGCGCTGCTGGGCGCCATCGCCGTCATCGGCCTGGGCGAGATGACGCCGGCGCAGGCCGCCGCCGCGATCCACCTGCCGACCATGCTGCTGCTGTTCAGCTTCATGGTCATCTCGGCGCAGATGCGGCTGGGCGGCTTCTACAGCACCATCACGCGCTTCATCGTCGCGCTGCGGCTGTCGCCGCTGGTGCTGCTGGCGATGGTGATCCTGATCGCCGGCGCGCTGTCGGCGGTCTTCTCCAACGACATCGTGTGCCTGGCCATGGCGCCGGTGCTGGCCGAAGCCTGCCTGCGCCGGCGCCTGGACCCGGTGCCCTACCTGCTGGCGCTGGCCTGCGCCAGCAACATCGGCTCGGCGGCGACGCTGATCGGCAACCCGCAGAACATGCTGATCGGCGAGGTGCTGTCGCTGTCCTTCGCCGGCTACCTGGACATCGCGCTGCTGCCGGTGCTGCTGGGGCTGGTGGCGCTATGGGCGCTGCTGGCCTGGCCGGCGCGCCACGGCGTGCTGCTGGTGGACCCCGAGGCGGCGCAGCTGGCGTCGATGATCCGCGACGTGCCGCGCTTCGACGCCTGGCAGACCTTCAAGGGCCTGGCGGTGGCGACCGCGCTGATGCTCATCTTCCTGCTCACCGACTGGCCGCGCGACGTGGCCGCGCTGGTCGCCGCCGGCGTGCTGCTGCTGAGCCAGAAGCTGCACTCGTCCAAGGTCATGGGCCTCGTGGACTGGCCGCTGCTGATCCTGTTCATGGGCCTGTTCGTGGTCAACCACGCGCTGCAGGACAGCGGACTGACCCAGCACGCGATGACCTGGCTGGGCACGCAGGGGCTGGACCTTGGCGACCCTGCGACGCTGTTCGGCACGACGCTGGTGCTGTCCAACCTGGTGTCCAACGTGCCGGCGGTGATGCTGCTGCTGCCCGCGGCGACCGATCCCTGGGCCGGGCCGATGCTGGCGCTGGTCAGCACGCTCGCCGGCAACCTGCTGATCGTGGGCTCGATCGCCAACATCATCGTCGTCGACGCGGCGCGCCAGTGCGGCATCAAGATCGACTGGAAGCAGCATGCGCGCGTCGGCCTGCCGGTGACGCTGGTCACGCTGGCGATCACCGCCGCCTACCTCGTCTGGCGGCCGCTGTAGCCGCCCCTCGCGCCGGCGGCCGGCGGCCGCCTGCGTAAAGCTGTGCAAACGCGCCCCGGCGCGAAGGAACCCCCGCCATGACCGTGCGTCAGATCCTCAAGATGGGCGATCCCCGGCTGCTGCGCATCGCGCAGCCGGTGGCGGCCTTCGACACCCCCGAACTGCACGGACTGATCCAGGACATGTTCGACACCATGGCCGCCGCCAACGGCGCCGGGCTCGCGGCGCCACAGATCGGCGTCGACCTGCAGGTCGTGATCTTCGGCTTCGAGCGCAACGAGCGTTATCCGGACGCGCCGCCGGTGCCGCGCACGGTGCTCGTCAACCCGGTCATCGCGCCGCTGTCGGACGAACGGGTCGACGGCTGGGAGGGCTGCCTGTCGGTGCCCGGGCTGCGCGGCGTGGTGCCGCGCCATGCGCGCATCCGCTACCGCGGCTTCGACGAGTACGGCGCCGTCATCGAGCGCGAGGCCGAGGGCTTCCACGCCCGCGTCGTGCAGCACGAGTGCGACCACCTGATCGGCCGCCTGTACCCGACGCGGATGACCGACCTGACGAAGCTCGGCTACACGAGCGTGCTGTTCCCGGAGCTGGACCCGGCGGCGGAGGACTGACGCGCCGGCGTGCCGCGCGTCCGCCTGTCCGCCGCCGATACAGGGCTTTACACCACCGCCGTCGGCCCCTGGCCCGACGCCGGCGTTGAAAGGACATGGACGCGATGCACCCGACCGCCACCCCCCGCACGGACCTGCTCCGCGCGGATCTGCCCCGCCCGGTGCTGCAGCGCTGGTTCCGCCACCTCGCCACGCTGGTCGCGCTTGCCGCAGTGGGCTTCGCGGCCGCCCCGGGCGCGCGCGCCGACGACGACCCGCCCGGCCGCGCCGGCCGCATCGCCGACACGCAGGGCAGCGTGTCCTGGTACGACCAGGAGCAGGGCGAGTGGACCGATGCCCAGCGCAACCTGCCGCTGACTGGCGGCGACCGCGTCTCCACCGCCGCCGCGGCCCGCGCCGAACTGCGCGTGGGCTCGACGGTGCTGCGCCTGGGCGGTGGCAGCGAGCTGGAGGTGCTGCGCCTGGACGACGAGCGCATGGTGTTCCAGCTGCACAGCGGGCAGCTCGCGCTGCGCGTGCGCTCGCGCGAGATCGCCTACGAGATCGAACTCGTCACCGAGGAGGCCCGGCTGCGCCCGCTGCGCGCCGGCCACTACCGGCTGGACCGCATCGACGACACCACGCTGGCCGGCACCTGGCGCGGCGAGCTGCGCGTGGACGACGCCGACGGGTTCACGGTTGCCGAGGGTCGGCGCGCCGAGCTGTGGCGCGAGGGCCCGGGCCGCCAGCTGCGCGTGAGCTGGGGCACGCCGGCGGCCGATGCCTTCGCGGCCTGGGTCGACACTGCCGATGCGCGCGACGAGCGCAGCGCGTCGACGCGCCATGTCTCGCCGGAGATGACCGGCGTCGAGGACCTGGACCGCCACGGCCGCTGGGACCGTCACCCGGACTACGGCGCCGTGTGGTTCCCGGCCGTGGTCGTCGCGAACTGGGCGCCCTACCGCTACGGGCGCTGGGCCTGGGTGCGGCCCTGGGGCTGGACCTGGGTCGACGACGCGCCCTGGGGCTTCGCGCCGTTCCACTACGGGCGCTGGGTGCACTGGCGCGGCCGCTGGGGCTGGGTGCCGGGGGCGTACATCGCGCGCCCGGTCTTCGCGCCGGCGCTGGTGGCCTGGGTGGGCGGCGCGAACTGGAGCGTCTCGATCAACATCGGCGGGCCGGCCGTCGGCTGGGTGCCGCTGGCGCCGGCCGACCGCTTCGTGCCCTGGTACCGCACGACGCCCCGCTACGTCGAGCGCGTGGACCGCTGGCGGCCGCCGGCCGGCCGGCCGCCGCCGCGCCGCCGTGACGACGGGCCGACCTACGCGCACCAGACCGTGCCCGGGGCCGTGACGGTGGTCTCGCGCGACGCGCTGCTGCGGCGCCAGCCGGTGCCGCGGGCGATCGTGCAGCCGGGTCCGGGTGCGGTCGGGCCGCAGCGGCTGGAGCCGGTGACGCCGCCGGCCTGGCAGGGCGAGCGCCGCGGGTCGCCACCGCCCAGGGGGGTGCCGGCACGGCCGCGCGCGGACGAGCCACGCCGCGGCGACGGACTGCCGCCGGGCGCCGTCGAACCGCAGGCGCCGCGTTTCGATGGCCCCGCACCGCGGCCGGTACCGCGTGCCGACGACGGCCCGCGCTGGCAGCCGCCGCCGTCGCAGCCGCTGCCGCCGCGCAACGGCGATGCCCGTGCGGGCGGGGACGAGCGGCGCGCTGACGGCGACCGGCGACCGGATTCGCGCCGCGACGACGGGCGTGACGAGCGCCGCGGCGAGCCCAGGCCCGACGACCGCCGCTTCGACGGCGGGCGCGATCGTCGCGACGACCGCGGCGACGAGCGTCGCGACACCCGGCGCGACTCCGGCCCGGACGATCGCCGCTTCGCGCCCGGCGGCGCAGGGCCGCGCTTCGAGCCGCGCGAGGCCGTGGTGCCGTCGCGCCCGCCCGGCGCGGTCGGCCCGCAGCGGCCGACGGCGCAGCCGGTGGAGCGGGTGCAGCCGGTGTTGCCGGTGCCACCCGTGCGTGCGCAGCCGCAGCCGCCGCAGCGTGTGCAGCCGGCATCACCGCCGCGCGAGAGCGTGGCGCCATCCGCACCGGCACGCCCGGTGGCGCCGCCGCCAGGGGCTGTCGGCCCGTCGCGGCCGGCGCTGCCGGCTGCGCCGCCGGCGCGTGGCGCCGAGCGCGAGCGCGGCGCGCGCGGCAACGACAACCAGCAGGAGCGCTGACGCTCGGAGCCGCGCCGACCCGGCGGCGCCCGCAACGCGCGGCCGCGGCCGCGCGTTGCGGTGACGGCGGTCGGCGCCTGGTGGCGTCAGCGCAGCAGCGGCCGCAGCGTCGGCCAGACGTTGTCCAGCATACGCGGGTGCGCCTCGGCCTTGGGGTGGATGCGGTCAGGCTGGAACATCGCCTCGGCGTCGGGGCCGTCGGCCACGCCGGCCAGCAGGAAGGGCACCAGCGCCGCGCCCTCGGCGCGTGCCACGGTCTCGAAGAGCTTGAAGAAGGCCTCGCCGTACTGGCGGCCGTAGTTCGGCGGCACCGCGATGCCGGTGAGCAGCACGCGCGCGCCGGCCGCCTTCGCGGCGCGTGTCATCGTGGCCAGGTTGTCCTGCGTCATCGCCAGCGGCAGGCCGCGCAGCGCGTCGTTGCCGCCGAGCTCGATGATCACCACCGCCGGCCGGTGTTGCTGCAGCAGCGCCGGCAGCCGCGAGCGCCCGCCGGAGGTGGTGTCGCCGCTGATGCTGGCATTGACGACGCGCCAGCGGCCCCCTTGCTCTCGCTCGAGCCGCTGCTCCAGGAGCGCCACCCAGCCGCTGCCGCGCGGGATGCCGTATTCGGCCGACAGGCTGTCGCCGACGACCAGCAGCGTGCGCGTTGTCCCCTGGGCGCGAGCGGTCGAGCCCAGGCCGGCCGCGAGCAGCAGCGCCAAGCCGCTAGCATGCGCCAACAGCGCACGCCGCGCGAGGAAACGGGGACCGATGTCCGAACCCATCATCGAAGTCAAGCGGATCAGCAAGCAGGTGAGCGACGCCACCGGGACGCTGACCATTCTCCACGAGATCGATTTCGCCCTCAGGCCGCGGGAATCGGTGGCCATCGTCGGCGCCTCGGGGTCGGGCAAGAGCACGCTGCTGTCCATCATCGCCGGGCTGGACGTGCCGAGCGCGGGGACCGTGCGGCTGGCCGGCCAGGACCTGTTCGCGCTGGACGAGGACGCGCGCGCGGAGCTGCGCTCGCGCCAGGTCGGCTTCGTCTTCCAGAGCTTCCAGTTGCTGGGCAACCTGACGGCGCTGGAGAACGTGATGCTGCCGCTGGAGCTGATGGGCCGCAGCGACGCGCGCGCCGCGGCCGTGGAGATGCTCAAGCGCGTCGGCCTCGGCGAGCGCCTGTCGCATTACCCCAAGGTGCTGTCCGGCGGCGAACAGCAGCGCGTGGCGCTGGCGCGCGCCTTCGTCGTGCACCCGGCGTTGCTGCTGGCCGACGAGCCGACCGGCAGCCTGGACTTCGCGACCGGCGAGAAGGTCATGGAGCTGATGTTCGAGATGAACCGCGAGTCCGGCACGACGCTGGTGCTGGTCACGCACGACCGCGCGATCGCCGAGCGCTGCGACCGCCAGCTTCGCATCGACGCCGGCCGGCTGGTCGCCGACGCGCACCCGATGGCGGCGTGAGTGCGGGCCGCGGGCGGCGGCCGCAGGCGCGGGCAGGGGGTCCTCGGCCCGTCACCGGCGCGATCGGACCTGCGCCGCGTCGGCCGGCACGGACCTCGCGAGGTTCGCCGTCGTGCCACCGGGCTGCGCATGCGGGGCCCGGGCGCCGTGCCCTGCCGAGGGGTCTGCAGTTGGGCGTCGTCCCGAATCGTCTGCCGGATTCGACACTCGACGCGAAGAGACGGTGCGCCGGATCTTGGGAAGGCCATGCGGCTGCGGTTGCGCAACCGCGCGCTGCGAGCACTTCAGTGCGTGCACTACGGATTGTTGGCCGAGCGCCCTTGTCGCTTCGACGTCCGCCGGGATCCGCAACACCGATCCGCGGGCGAAGCCGGCCTCGCACAGAAGCCGGACGGTGGTGCTGTAGACGGCGCCGGGCGCGGCTGCCGGGGGCTGCGGCCATGGCCACGCGGACGAACCACGGCCCCGGTGACGACCGCCTGCCGGGCCGCCCCGCGGCGATCACCATAATCGCGCCATGACGATCTTCTACTGGGTGATGAGCATCGGCATCGTCGGCACGCTGCTGCCTTCGGCGCTGTACCTGCTGCTGTACGCCGTGACCGGCGAAGACGCCTGCGCGCGGCGCGCCCGGGTGCTCTGGAATTTCTCGCGCGTGCTGGCGCTCTTCGGGCTGAACCTGCTGATCTGGGGGCACGTGATCGTCGGGCTGTGGCGGATCTGGTTCGGCTGAAGCGGTGCTCGCCGGCGGGGGGTGCGATCCGCGTGGACGGATAGGAACCGCTCGACATCGCTTGCGTTGTAGGCGGCAAGTTGCCTATGCGCGAAAGCCGCTGGGTCGAACGTCCCGCGACGCCGATGACGCCTACTGGCCGCGCAGGGACGACAACTACTTTGGCCCGGAGCGGCCATGCGGTGGCTGCCGTAGCGGGTCAGCTTGAGCGAGGGGTTACGCCTCACAGGGGTACCCATCAACCCGGACCGTACCAAGCGACGCCTAACCCCTCGCTCAAGCCGACGCGCTACGGCAGCCGCCGCCTGGCCGCTCCAGGCCATCGTGGTTATTGTCCTTCCGCGGCCAGTCGGCACCTGCCGCAGCGCGCGGCTTAGCTCGC
>JAHBZT010000004.1 GCA_019635315.1 Rubrivivax sp. | reverse complement strand
CGCCACCGACCGCCAGAAGGCTCCGAGTTCTGGCTCGGTCAGATGCCGGTGGTGCTCGGCAGCAGGCACCTCGATCACGCCTCGCAGTGGCAAGGCCGGGTTGACCTCGACGAGTAGTTTCTGGATCGCGTAGTTGTAGATCTGCTGGATGTGTTGCCTGACGCCTTCCGCTGTCTTCGGCGTGGCTCTCCTAGCCTCGATGATCTCCAGGACGTCCGCCGGCCGAACGGCGCTGAGTGGCTTGCTGCCGATCTCAGGCCACACGAACCTCTCCAGTCTTGACTCGACCTGGCGTCGGTAGGTCTCCGATTTGGTCGCCAAGCGCTCCCGGATCCAGCGGCGCGAGAACGACTCGAAATCGTCGCCAGCCGCTCGGGCTTCTGCAGATCGCTCGCGCCGTGCACTCTCTTGCTGCCGACGGGCATCGAGCGGGTCGATGCCACGCTCAAGCATCGCCCGCATCTCAAAGTGCCTCTCTCGAGCATCGGCGACGCCGACCTCCGGGAACTTGCCGATCGTGATCTCTCGGCGGCTTCCGCCAAATCGGTACTGGTAGCGCCAAGTCTTCAGCCCTGCGGCGCTGACCTCGACGAACAAGCCCCCACCGTCAGTGAGCTTATACAGTCGTGAGCGCGGCTTCGCGCTGCTGATCCGGGTTGGGGTCAGGGAGTAGTTGCAGAGTCTCATGCAGGGTCTCACAAGGGCAGTTGGCGGTCCCTCCAAATGGAGGAATTTGGAGGGTTTTTCTCCTCTCCACCCGCCTTTAGGTACGCCAAAAGGGCGGGATTTCGTGGTCTGCCGTGAGACGTGCTGAAAAGACGAAGCCCCTGATTTCTTCAACAAAATCAGGGGCTTACGGGGCGTCATGAGACGCCGTGGAGCGAGGTCACATGTGGTCGATCATCACCTGCCCGAAGCCCGAGCAGGAGACCTGGGTCGCGCCTTCCATCAGGCGCGCGAAGTCGTAGGTGACCTTCTTGCTGAGGATGGCCTTCTCCATGCTGGAGATGATCAGGTCGGCCGCCTCGGTCCAGCCCATGTGGCGCAGCATCATCTCGGCGCTCAGGATCTCCGAGCCCGGGTTGACGTAGTCCTTGCCGGCGTACTTGGGCGCCGTGCCGTGCGTGGCCTCGAACATCGCGACGCTGTCGCTGAGGTTGGCGCCCGGCGCGATGCCGATGCCGCCGACCTGCGCCGCCAGCGCGTCGCTGACGTAGTCGCCGTTGAGGTTCAGCGTCGCGATGACGCTGTACTCGGCCGGGCGCAGCAGGATCTGCTGCAGGAAGGCGTCGGCGATGCTGTCCTTGATGACGATGTCGCGGCCCGTCTTCGGGTTCTTGAACTTGCACCACGGGCCGCCGTCGATCGGCTGCGCGCCGAACTCCTTCTGCGCCAGCGCATAGCCCCAGTCACGGAAGCCGCCTTCCGTGAACTTCATGATGTTGCCCTTGTGCACCAGCGTCACGCTGGGCTTGTCGTTGTCGATCGCATACTGGATGGCCTTGCGCACCAGGCGCTCGGTGCCCTCGATCGAGACCGGCTTGACGCCGATGCCGCTGGTCTCGGGGAAGCGGATCTTCTTGACCCCCATCTCCTCGATCAGGAACTTGATGACCTTCTTGGCCTTCTCGCTCTGCGCTTCCCACTCGATGCCGGCGTAGATGTCCTCGCTGTTCTCGCGGAAGATGACCATGTTGGTCTTCTCCGGCTCCTTCAGCGGGCTGGGCACGCCCTTGAAATACTGGATCGGGCGCAGGCAGACGTAGAGGTCCAGTTCCTGGCGCAGCGCCACGTTCAGGCTGCGGATGCCGCCGCCCACCGGCGTGGTCAGCGGGCCCTTGATGCTGACGACGTAGTCGCGCACGGCATGCAGTGTCTCTTCGGGCAGCCAGACGTCGGGGCCGTAGATGCGCGTGCTCTTCTCGCCGGCATAGACCTCCATCCAGTGGATCTTGCGCTTGCCGCCGTAGCTCTTGGCCACCGCCGCGTCGACCACCTTGAGCATCACCGGCGTGATGTCGAAGCCGGTGCCGTCGCCCTCGATGTAGGGAATGATCGGCTGGTCGGGCACGTTGAGCGAGAAGTCCGCGTTGACGGTGATCTTCTGCCCGCCCTGGGGCACCTTGATGTGCTGGTACATGCTGGGGTCTCCGCGGGGCCCGTGTCGCTGCAGCGCTGGCGCGCTGCCGCACGGGCCGGGTTGATGGTTCTCGGCGACCGGAAATTCTATGCCAGCGGCCCTGTCGCGCCCCTGACGCCGGCGCTCCGCAGCCAGGCGCTCAGGGCGTCAGGCACCAGGCGATGAAGTCGGCCCACAGGCCGTGCGTGAGCGCGAAGCCGGCCGCCGCCACCAGCAGCGCGCCGGCGGCGCGCACCGCCCAGCGCTCGGCGCGTGCGGGGTCGCCGGCCCGCGTCAGCCGCCGCAGCGCCCAGGGCGCCGCCAGCAGCCCCGGCGACGAGGCGAGCGCGAAGCCCGCCATCGCGGTGGCACCCGCGGCCGCACCGCCGGTCATCGCGGCGACCAGCAGCGCGGACTGCAGCAGCCCGCAGGGCCAGGCGAACCACAGGCTGCCGAACAGCGTCGCGCGCCCGGGACCGCGCAGGCGCTGCCAGCCCGCCGGCGCCGCGGCCTGCGGCACGCGGCCCAGCGACGACAGCCAGGCCGGCTGGCGGCCGGTCCACAGCAGCCAGCCGCCGAAGGCCAGTGCCAGCACGTGCAGCAGGGTCCACAGCGGGCGCAGCGCCGGGCTCCAGGCCGCCAGTCCGGCGATGGCACCGACACTCGCCGCCGCCACGCCGCCCGCGACGGCATAGCCCGCGAGCCGGGCCGCATGGAAGCCCACCGTGGCGCGCGGCCCCCCGCCGCCGATGGCCGCCGCGCAGGGCGCACCGCACATCGCCGCGCAATGCGGCGCGCCGGCCAGCCCCAGCATCGCAGCACTGGCGATCAGGGCCGCGTCGGCACCGTTCACCGCGTCAGATGATGCGCGAGAAGCGCTCGCGCTGGCGGTCGGCCTGCAGGTGGCGGTCGAAGACCATCGCGATCGCGCGCACGAAGAACCAGCCGGTGGCGGTGACCTGGATCGCCTGTTCGCCGATCTCGACCAGGCCGGCCTCGGCCAGCGGGCGCAGGCGCTCGAATTCGGCGGCGAAGGTCTCGCGCATGTTGACCAGGTAGGCGACCTCGATGGACTCGTACTCTACGCGGCCCTGGCACATCAGCGCCATGATGACCGCGCGGCGCAGCAGGTCGTCGCGCGTCAGGGCCAGGCCGCGCACGACCGGAAACTCGCCGACCGCCAGCGCGTCGCGGTATTCGTCCAGCGTCTTCGCATTCTGGCTGTAGGTGGCGCCGACGCGGCCGATCGACGACACGCCCAGGCCGATCAGGTCGCAGTCGGGCTGCGTCGTGTAGCCCTGGAAGTTGCGGTGCAGCCGGCCCTGGCGCTTGGCCACCGCGAGCGCGTCGCCCGGCAGCGCGAAGTGGTCCATGCCGATGTAGACATAGCCGTTGCCCAGGAAACCGGCCAGCGCGTCGCCCAGCATGCGGATGCGCTGCTCGACGCTGGGCAGGTCCTCGGCATGGATGCGGCGTTGCGGCTTGAAGCGCTGCGGCAGGTGGGCGTAGGCATACAGCGCGATGCGCGTCGGCCGCAGTTCGGCCACCTGCGCGATGGTGCGCCGGAACGACTCCGGCGTCTGCCTGGGCAGGCCGTAGATGAGGTCGGCGTTGATCGACTCGAAGCGCAGCGCGCGCGCCTCGGCGATCAGGTCGCGCACGCTCTCGTAGGACTGGATGCGGTGCACGGCGGCCTGCACGTCGGCGTCGAAGTCCTGCACGCCGAAGCTGACGCGGTTGAAGCCCATCGCGGCCAGCGCGCGCAGGCGCTCGCGCGAGGCGGTCCGCGGGTCGACCTCGATCGAGATCTCGGCATTCGGCAGCACGCGGAAGGACCGGCGCAGCCGGTCCATCAGCCCGGCCAGTTCGTCGTCGGACAGGAAGGTCGGCGAGCCGCCGCCCAGGTGCAGCTGCGACACCGGCTCGTGGGTGCCCAGCATCGCGGTGTGCAGGTCGACCTCCTGCGCCAGCAGTTCCAGGTACTCGGCGCCGCGGCTCTTGTGCTTGGTGATGATCTTGTTGCAGGCGCAGTAGTAGCACAGGCTCTCGCAGAACGGGATGTGCACGTACAGCGACAGCGGCGGCGCGCCGCCCACCACGGCGCCCTGCGCGCGCTGGCGCAGCGCCTGGCGGTACTCGGCCGCGCCGAAGGCCTCGACGAAGCGGTCCGCCGTCGGGTAGGAGGTGTAGCGCGGGCCCGGCACGTCCAGCCGGCGCAGCAGGTCGTCGCTGAGCTGCGCCTCGGGGTGCGGAACGGTGACCATGTTCATGCGCGCACTCTGCCAAAGTGCGCCCGGCGGGGCTTGATCTGTCTCAAGCGGGTCCCGGGCCGGGGCGGACGATCGCACGCCGCGGCGCCCCATCCCCCGCCGGGCACTGCGGGCGCCGCGATCGGCGATACTCCCCGGCGTCCCGATCGCGAGCCGCGCCGTGAACGCACCGCAACCCGTCATCCGCCTCGAGCCCTTCAAGGTCGCCTGCTCCAGCTGCAATCTGCGCGAGCTGTGCCTGCCGCTGGGCATGTCCAGCGAGCAGATGGACCGCCTGGACGACATCGTCGCCACCCGGCGCGCGGTGCCGCGCGGTGAGGCGCTGTTCCGCGCCGGCGAGGCCTTCACCTCGCTGTACGCGGTGCGCACCGGATTCTTCAAGACCTGCGTCTCGTCGGAGGACGGCCGCGACCAGGTCACCGGCTTCCAGATGGCCGGCGAGCTGCTGGGCCTGGACGGCATCGGCACCGACCGCCACACGTGCGACGCGGTGGCGCTGGAGGACTCGCAGGTCTGCGTGATCCCCTTCCATCAGCTCGAGGACCTCTCGCGCGAGCTGTCCGACCTGCAGCGCCACCTGCACAAGATCATGAGCCGCGAGATCGTGCGCGACCACGGCGTGATGCTGCTGCTGGGCAGCATGCGGGCCGAGGAGCGCCTGGCCGCCTTCCTGCTGAACCTGACCCAGCGGCTGCGCACGCGCGGCTTCTCCGGCAGCGAGCTGATCCTGCGCATGACGCGCGAGGAGATCGGCAGCTACCTGGGGCTGAAGCTGGAGACGGTGAGCCGCGCCTTCTCCAAGTTCCAGGAGGACGGCATCCTGGAGGTCAAGCAGCGCCACATCCGCGTGCTCGACGCCGAGGCGCTGGGCCGCCTGGTCAACGGCACGGCGTGCTGAACCGGGTCAGCCGGCCCCGCCCGGCGGCGCGTTGACCTCGTCGGCACGCTGCGTCAGCGCCAGCGTCAGCGCGCTGGCCGCCGCGCTGGCGGCCCAGAAGACGAAGAAGGCCAGCGAGTAGACGGCGGTATTCGACAGCGCCAGCGCGCCGCCGCCGGGCGCGTGCAGCTCGCCCGGGTCGACCAGCGCGAAGACCACCAGTTCCAGCAGGCAGGCGGCCAGGAACGCGGGCCAGAGCACCACGCGCCAGTGCTGCGACAGGCCGGCCAGGCGTTCCATGGCGCGCCCGGCTCAGCGCTGCGGCGTCGCCGCATGGTTGCGCGCCTGCACGGCGGGCTGCTCGGCCGCGCTCTGCGCCTTGGGCGGCGTGATCACCGGGTCGGGGTTACGGATCGCGATCG
Organism: Rubrivivax sp.; assembly: GCA_019635315.1. GTDB lineage: Bacteria > Pseudomonadota > Gammaproteobacteria > Burkholderiales > Burkholderiaceae_C > Rubrivivax. The sequence goes on along the minus strand of JAHBZT010000004.1, from coordinate 702,213 downwards.
CCAGCGTGGCGAAACCGGCCACGACGACGGCGGCCGGGCCTCCGATGACCATCCAGACGATGGGCAGGCGCCACCAGGGCGGGTTGTCGGCGTCCTGGTGCGGCGGGGCGATGGTGCGAGGCATGGGCTTCTCCTGTTCGGTCCGGCGCGGCGGCCTCAGCGCGGGACGATGAAGGTGGACTTCTCGGCGACGCGGCGGTCGGCCGTGCCGTCCGCCAGCAGCCGCTCGACGACGAACTCGACCGGGTGCGAGCCGCTGCCGGCGCGCTCGGCGGCCTCGGGCGGCACACGCACGGCCACCGGCACCCAGCGCGCCTCGGCCGGCGCCAGGTCCACCGTGCCGCGCTGGTCGGTGCGCAGTTCCGGCAGGTCCGCGAAGCCGCGCGCGACGATGCGGTAGCGCTGCGGCTGCTCGGTGGCGTTCATGACCTGCAGCCGGTAGACATTCTCGATCCAGCCGTCCTCGACCAGGCGCGCCAGCGCGCCGCGGTCGCGCACCACGTCGACGCGGAACGGCGAGCGCAGCGCCAGGCTGGCCAGCAGCGCGCCGCAGATCAGCACCAGCACGCCGGTGTAGACCAGCACGCGCGGGCGGAAGACGCGGCGCCAGACCTCGGCGCGGCCCAGGTGCTGCTGCATGCCGTGCTGGGTGTCGTAGCGGATCAGCCCGCGCGGGTACTGCATCTTGTCCATCACGCCGTTGCAGACATCGATGCAGGCGGCGCAGCCTATGCACTCGTACTGCAGCCCCTTGCGGATGTCGATGCCGGTCGGGCAGACCTGCACGCACAGCTCGCAGTCGATGCAGTGGCCCAGCCTGGCGGCCTTCAGGTCGGTCTTGCGCCCGCGCGTGCCGCGCGGCTCGCCGCGCTCGGCGTCGTAGCTGATGATCAGCGTGTCCTTGTCGAACATCGCGCTCTGGAAGCGCGCGTAGGGACACATGTACTTGCAGACCTGCTCGCGCATCCAGCCCGCGTTGCCGTAGGTCGCGAAGCCGTAGAACAGGATCCAGAACCATTCCCAGGGGCCGAAACCCAGCGTCGGCACCGCCGCGGCGAGCGACTTGATCGGCGTGAAGTAGCCGACGAAGGTGAAGCCGGTCCACAGCCCGATCGCGATCCAGGCCGCCTGCTTGCCGCCCTTGCGCAGCAGCTTGGCGGCGCCCCAGGGCGCCTGGTCGAGCTTGATGCGCTGCATGCGGTCGCCCTCGAGCTTGCGCTCGACCCACATGAAGATCTCGGTGTAGACGGTCTGCGGGCAGGCGTAGCCGCACCACAGCCGGCCGGCGACCGCGGTGAACAGGAACAGCGCGTAGGCGCTGATGATCAGCAGCGCCGTGAGGTAGATGAAGTCCTGCGGGTACAGGACGAGGCCGAAGATGTAGAAGCGGCGCGCACCGAGGTCGAACAGCACCGCCTGGCGCGCATTCCACTCCAGCCAGGGCAGGCCGTAGAAGACCAGCTGCGTGGCCCACACCAGCGCCCAGCGCCAGCCGGCGAACCAGCCCGAGACGGCGCGCGCGTAGATCTTCTTCTGCGCCTGGTACAGCGAGACGACCTGCGCGCGCGCGTCGTCCTCGGGCGGCGGCACGACCGCGCCGGGCGCGGCCGGGCCGCTGGCGGTCGCCTCGCCGCTGCTCATCCGCGCTTCAGTTGCCGCTGGCGGCGACGGCGGTGCCCTGCGACAGGCTCCAGACGTAGCCGCCCAGCACGTGGATCTGCTCGGCCGTCAGCAGCTTGCCCTGCGGCGGCATCACGTTGTTGATGCCGTTGGTGATCACGCCGGCGATCGCTCGCTCGCCCCAGCCGTGCAGCCAGATGCGGTCGGTCAGGTTGGGCGCGCCCAGCGCCTGGTTGCCCTTGCCTTCGGGCCCGTGGCAGGCCGCGCAGACGCCCCACTTGGGCTTGGCCAGCTGCGCCCAGGCACTGTTGTGCGGGCTGCCCGACAGGCTCATCACGTAGTGCGCCATGTTGCGCACGTCCTCGGAGCCGCCCAGCGCGGCACCCAGCGGCGGCATCACGCCGGTGCGGCCCTCGGCGATGACGGTCTTGATGTAGTCGTGGCTGTCGCCACCCAGCCAGTCGCGGTCGGTCAGGTCCGGGAAGCCGCGGCTGCCGCGGCCGTCCGAGCCGTGGCACTGCGCGCAGTTGTTCAGGAACAGGCGCTGGCCGATGCCCATCGCCTGCTCGTTCTTGGCCAGCGCCGCGGCGTCCATCGCCGCGAACTGGGCGTAGACCGGGGCCATCGCGGCGCGTGCGCGCTCCTGCTCGGCCTCGTACTGGTTGACGCTGGTCCACTTCAGCGTGCCGGCATAGGTGCCCAGGCCGGGGTAGAAGGCGAGGTAGATCGCCGAGAAGACCACGGTGATCACGAACAGCCACATCCACCAGCGCGGCAGCGGGTTGTTCAGCTCGCGCAGGTCCTCGTCCCAGACATGGCCGGTGGTGTTGTCGTTGGCCATCACGCGCCGGCGCGCGGCGATGATCAGCAGCGCCAGGCAGGCGACGAGGCTGACGACGGTGGCGACGGCGACGAACAGCCCCCAGCCGCTGTGGATGAAATCGCTCACGGATGCTCTCCTCGGTTGGCCGGCTCGTCCTCGCCGCTGAACGGCAGCCGGGCGGCCTCGTCGTGTTCGTGCTGGCGGCGCCGGCTCCAGGTGTGGACGACCAGGGCCAGGAAGGCCAGCAGTCCCACCACCGTGACGGCGACGCGGATGTCGTTGACGTCCATCGTGGCCCTCCTACTTGCGCGCGGTGCCCAGCACCTGCAGGTAGGCGATCAGCGCGTCCATCTCGGTGCGCCCGCGCACCTCGTCGGCGGCCTTGGCGACCTCCTCCTCGCTGTAGGGCACGCCCAGGCGGCGCAACGCATTCATGCGCGGGGCCACGCTCTCGGGGTCGACCGTGGCGCGCTCCAGCCAGGGATAGCCGGGCATGTTGCTCTCGGGCACCAGGGCGCGCGGATCGATCAGGTGCAGGCGGTGCCACTCGTCGCTGTACTTGCCGCCGACGCGGTGCAGGTCGGGCCCGGTGCGCTTGCTGCCCCACTGGAAGGGGTGGTCGTAGACGAATTCGCCGGCCACCGAGAGCTGGCCGTAGCGCAGCGCCTCGGCGCGGAACGGACGCACCATCTGCGAGTGGCAGTTGTAGCAGCCCTCGCGGATGTAGACATCGCGCCCGACCAGCTGCAGCGGCGTGTAGGGCTTGAGCCCCTCCACCGGCTGCGTGGTGCTGCGCTGGAAGAACAGCGGCACGATCTCGACGATGCCGCCGATCGCGACCGCGACCAGGATCAGCACGATCATCAGGAAGTTGCTGGTCTCGATCTTCTCGTGACCGCGGGGAGCGTGGTTGGAAGCCATGTTCTCGTTCTCCGCTTCGGGCTCAGGCGTGCGCGGCGACCGGCGCCGGGATGCGCGCCTCGGCGGCCTGGCCGCTCTTCACCGTCATCACCACGTTCCAGGCCATGATCAGCATGCCGCCCAGGTACAGCAGCCCGCCGAGCAGGCGCACCACGTAGTACGGGAAGGTGGCCTTCACGCTCTCGACGAAGGTGTAGACCAGCGTGCCGTCGGGGTTGACCGCGCGCCACATCAGGCCCTGCATCACGCCGGCGATCCACATCGCCGCGATGTACAGCACGATGCCGATGGTGGCGATCCAGAAGTGCAGCTCGATGGCCTTGACGCTGTACATCTGCTTGCGGCCGAACAGGCGCGGGATCAGGTAGTACAGCGCGCCCATGCTGATCAGGCCCACCCAGCCCAGCGCGCCGCTGTGCACGTGGCCGACGGTCCAGTCCGTGTAGTGCGACAGCGCATTGACCGTCTTGATCGACATCATCGGCCCCTCGAAGGTGCTCATGCCGTAGAACGACAGGCTCACGATCAGGAACTTCAGGATCGGGTCGTCGCGCAGCTTGTGCCAGGCGCCGCTCAGGGTCATGATGCCGTTGATCATGCCGCCCCAGCTGGGCGCCAGCAGCACCAGGCTGAACAGCATGCCGATGCTCTGCGCCCAGTCCGGCAGCGCGGTGTAGTGCAGGTGGTGCGGGCCCGCCCACATGTAGGTGAAGATCAGCGCCCAGAAGTGCACGATGGACAGCCGGTAGCTGTAGACCGGGCGCTCGGCCTGCTTGGGGATGTAGTAGTACATGATCCCCAGGAAGCCCGCGGTCAGGAAGAAGCCGACCGCGTTGTGGCCGTACCACCACTGGATCATCGCGTCCTGCACGCCGGCGTAGGCGCTGTAGCTCTTCCACAGGCTGACCGGCATCGCCGCGCTGTTGACGATGTGCAGCAGCGCCACCGCGATGATGAAGGCGCCGAAGAACCAGTTGGCCACGTAGATATGGCGCACCTTGCGCGTGCCGATGGTGCCGAAGAAGACGATCGCGTAGCTGACCCAGACGACGGCGATCAGCAGGTCGATCGGCCACTCCAGTTCGGCGTACTCCTTGGCCTGCGTCATGCCCAGCGGCAGCGTGATCGCCGCCGCGACGATGACGACCTGCCAGCCCCAGAACGTGAACCAGGCCAGCTGCGGCAGGAACAGCCGCGTCTGGCAGGTGCGCTGCACCACGTGGTAGGCGGTCGCGAAGAGCACGCTGCCGCCGAAGGCGAAGATCACCGCGTTGGTGTGCAGCGGCCGCAGGCGGCCGTAGCTGAGCCACGGGATGTCGAAGTTCAGCTGCGGCCAGGTCAGCTGCGCGGCGATGATCACGCCGACCAGCATGCCCACCACGCCCCACAGCACGGCGGCCAGCGCGAAGGCGCGTATCACGCCGTCGCTGTAGGTGCCGGCCGATGCCGTGTCGGCGGGCAGGGTTGCGGCGTTGTTTGCCATTCGTTTGCTCCTCACTTCGCCCTTTGCGTTGAATCGGACGGACCCCGGAATTGTTGCGACGCGGCAAGGGTCTCTTCTTGACCGCCGTCAAGCGGCACCGCCTCGTCCGTCAGGATTCGTTCACCTTCGCGGTCCAGGTCCTCGAACTGGCCGCGGTGCAGCGCCCAGCCGAAGACGGCCAGGATGGCCAGCACCAACAGCGCCGACAGCGGGATCAGCAGGTACAGGCTTTCCATGCCTCGTGCTTCAGGCGGCCGGCGCGCGCGCCGCGCGCAGGGCATTGCCGATCACGAGCAGCGAACTCAGCGCCATGCCCAGCCCGGCGGCCCAGGGCGGCAGCCAGCCGGCCAGCGCCATCGGGATCGCGCTGGCGTTGTAGGCCGCGGCCCAGAAGAAGTTCTGGCGCACGATGCGCACCGCGCGCTGCGCGGTGCGCCGCGCGTCGAGCAGGTCGGCCAGCCGGTCGTGCACCAGCACCGCGTCGGCGCCGCTGCGCGCCACCAGCGCGCCCTGCCCCATGGCCAGCGAGACGTCGGCGCGCGCCAGCACCGGTGCGTCGTTGATGCCGTCGCCGACCATCGCGACCCGTTCGCCGCGCGCCTGCGCGGCCGCCACCGCGGCCAGCTTGGCCTCCGGCGTGGCGCGCGCGACGACGTCGGTGATGCCCACGCGCGCGGCCAGCGCCTGCGCGCGCCCGGGCATGTCGCCGCTGAGCAGCGTCAGCTGCAGGCCGCCGGCGCGCAGCGCCTGCAGCGCCTCGGCGGCGCCTTCGCGCAGAACCTCGTCGAATTCGAAGGCGGCAACGGCGCGGCCGTCGACGCCGAGCCAGACGGCGGCCCCTTCGGCCGCGGCCGCCGACCGGGCCGCGGACTCGTCGACCCAGCGCGACGCGCCCAGCCGCCACGGCCGGCCGCGGGCGTCCGTGGCCTGCAGGCCCTGGCCCGGCAGTTCCTGCACGTCGGACCAGGCCACGGACTGCCCCGGGGCCGCCGCCGCCAGCGCCAGCGACAGCGGATGCGTCGACCAGCCGGCGAGCGACGCTGCCTGCGCAACCGCCGCGGCCTCGTCCAGCGCGAGATCGGCCGCCGCGGGCAGCAGCCGTGTTGCGCGCAGCTGCAGGCGGTCCTCGGTCAAGGTGCCGGTCTTGTCGAGGAAGATGCGCTGCACGCCGGTCAGCGCCTCGAGCGCGTCCAGCCGCTGCAGCAGCACGCCGCGCCCGGCCAGGCCGCGCGCCGCGGCCACCAGCGTGGCCGGCGCCGCCAGCGACAGCGCGCAGGGGCAGGTCACGATCAGCACCGACACCGCCACCCACAGCGCACGCGGCGGGTCGTAGACGCTCCAGACGGCCGCCGCCGCGGCGGCCAGCAGCAGCACGACCCACAGGAACGGCGGTGCCCAGCGGTCGGCCAGCCGCGCCGCGGCCGGGCGCTGGTCGAGCGCGCTCTTCATCATCGAGACGATGGCCGCCAGCCGGGTGTCGCCGCCCACGCGCAGCACGCGCGCCAGCACCGGGGCGCCCAGGTTGACGCTGCCGGCGACCAGGAGGTCGCCCGCGCGCTTGTCCACCGGCATCGATTCGCCGGACAGCAGCGCCTCGTCGGCGCGGGTGGTGCCCTCCAGCAGCACGGCGTCGGCCGGGAAGGCCTGGCCGACCGGCACGCGCACGCGGTCGCCGGCACGCAGGCGGTGCACGCTGACGGCCTCGGTGCTGCCGTCGTCGGCCACGCGCCAGGCGGTCTCGGGCAGCGCCGCCAGCGCCGACTCCAGCGACTCCGCGGCGCGGTGGCGTGCCAGCAGTTCCAGGTAGCGTGCGCCCAGCAGAAAGGCGACGAACATCGTCAGGCTGTCGAAGAAGACCTCGTGCCCGAACGGACCGGCGGGGTCGAAGGTGGCGCCGGTGCTGGCGACGAAGGTGATCGCCACGCCCAGCGCCACCGGCACGTCCATCGAGATGCGGCGCTGGCGCAGCGCACGCCAGGCGCCGGCGAAGAACGGACCGGAGGAGAACAGCAGCACCGGCAGCGACAGCACCCAGCTGCCCCAGTTGAGCAGCCGCGCCATGTCCGGCGCCAGGTCGCCCGGGCCGGCGACATAGCTGGGCGTGGCCAGCATCATCACCTGCATCATGCAGAAGGCGGCGACGAACAGCCGCCACAGCGCACGCCGGTGCTCGGCGCGGCGCAGCGCGCGCGCCGGCGCGGCGGCGTCGGGCACCGCGTCGTAGCCGGCGCGGCGCACGGCCTGGATCAGCGCCGAGGGGCGCGTGTGCCGCGGATCCCAGCGCACGGTGGCACGCTGCGTCGCGGCGGCGACATGCGCCTCGTGCACGCCGCCCACCGAGCGCAGCGCGTGTTCGATGACGCCGGCGCAGGCCGCGCAGTACAGGCCCGAGAGCTGCAGCGAGGACTCGCCCAGCCGCGCCCCGTCGGGGCCGGCGACCCATTGCGTGAAGCGGCCCTGCTCGACGGGATCGTCGACGACCTCCAGCGGGGCGGATGCGGGTACTGCGGTGGCGGCGGTCATCGGCAGGAGGCGGCAACCCGGCATCGGTCGTCGGGTCGTTCGCGGCGCCGATAATCTAGGGCCGCGGACCCCGAAGCCTCATGATCTGCATCAAGCGCCTCCTTGTCCAGACCTGTGCTGCCTTCATGGTGCTGCTGCCGGCCCTGCCGGCAGCACGGGCGCAGGACCGACCGCAGCCGAAACTGCCCACCGTGGACCTGCGCGCCGGCATGCACCTGATACGCGCCGAGCTGGCGGTGAGTGCCGAGCAGCAGGCCACCGGCATGATGTTCCGCACCACGATGGGCGCCAACGAGGGCATGCTGTTCGTCAACGACGATGCCGGCGTGCGCTGCTTCTGGATGCGCAACACGCTGATCCCGCTGACCATCGCGTTCCTGGACGACGACGGCACGATCGTCAACCTGGCCGACATGCAGCCGCAGTCCGACCGCTCGCACTGCTCGGCGCGGCCGGTGCGTTATGCGCTGGAGATGAACCAGGGCTGGTTTGCCAAGCGCGGCATCCAGCCCGGTTTTCGGCTGCGCGGCGGACCGTTCAGGTAGTCCGCCGCGAGCGGTTTCAGGCGAAGTTGGCTTCCGCGAAGCCCCAGTTGACCAGCTTGTCGAGGAAGGTCTCGACGAACTTCGGGCGCAGGTTGCGGTAGTCGATGTAGTAGGCGTGCTCCCACACGTCGACCGTCAGCAGCGCCTTGTCGGCGGTGGTCAGCGGCGTGCCGGCGGCGCCGGTGTTGACGATGTCCACCGTGCCGTCGGGCTTCTTGACCAGCCAGGTCCAGCCGGAGCCGAAATTGCCGACCGCACTCTTGACGAAGGCCTCCTTGAAGGCCGCATAGCTGCCCCACTTGGCGTTGATCGCCGCGGCCAGCGCGCCCGAGGGTTCGCCGCCGCCCTGGGGCTTCATGCAGTTCCAGAAGAAGGTGTGGTTCCAGATCTGCGCGGCGTTGTTGTAGATGCCGCCGCTGGACTTCTTCACGATGTCCTCGAGCGACATGCTCTCGAACTCGGTGCCCTTCTGCAGGTTGTTCAGGTTCACGACATAGGCGTTGTGGTGCTTGCCGTGGTGGTATTCCAGCGTCTCGCGGCTGTAGTGCGGCGCCAGCGAGTCGATCGGATACGGCAGCGGCGGCAGGGTGTGTTCCATGGGGCTCCTCGTTCGATGGGGTGGGTCCGGGACGTGCCGGGAGTCAGCGCGAAGGATTGTAGGCAGCCGCCTTCACGATGAAGGCGGCAGGGGCACGTCGTCGCCTTCGGGGCCGGGCCCGGCGGCCGGCTCGAGATGCAGGATCTCGGCGCGGGCACGGCCGTCGGCCCACACCGCGCGCACCTGCTGGCCCACCTTCAGGGCGCGTGCCGACACCACCGGCCGACCGTCGGCCGACTCGACCCAGGCGTAGCCGCGGCGCAGCACGCGCTGCGGGTCCTGGGCCTGCAGCCGCGCTGCCGCGGCCGCCAGGCCCAGCCGGTGGCGCTGCAGCTCGCCCTGCAGTGCGCGGCCCAGCCGTTGCGCCAGGCGCGGCAGCGGCTCGGCCAGCCGTTCGCGGCGCGACTGCAGCGCGCGCTGCAGCCGCTGCTGCTGGTGCGCCAGGCGCTGCAGGTGCGGCGCCAGCACCTGCGCGGGCCGGCCCAGGCGCGCGGCGGCGGCGTCCAGGCGCTGCGCTCGGCTGTGCAGCTGGCGTTCGACCGCAGGCCGCAGCCGGTCGGCGCGCCCCTGCAGGCCGGCCAGCAGTTCGTCGCGCACCGGCGCCGCGAGCTCGGCCGCCGCGGTGGGCGTCGGCGCGCGCAGGTCGGCGGCCAGGTCGGCCAGCGTCAGGTCGGTCTCGTGGCCGACGCCGCAGACCACCGGCAGCGGGCTCGCGGCCACGGCGCGCACGACGCGCTCGTCGTTGAAGGCCCACAGGTCCTCCAGCGAGCCGCCGCCGCGCACCAGCAGCAGCAGTTCGGTGCCGTCTGCGCTGCGGCGCAGCCCGGCCGTGTGCAGCGCCTGCGCCAGCGCCGCCGGCGCCTCGGGGCCCTGCACCGGGCTCGGGTAGACGACGACGCGCAGCTGCGGCGCGCGCCGGGCCAGCGCGGTCAGCACGTCGTGCAGCGCCGCCGCACCCAGCGAGGTCACGATGCCCAGCGCCCGCGGGTACGGCGGCAGCGGCCGCTTGCGCGCGGCGTCGAACAGGCCCTGCGCCTGCAGCATGGCGCGGCGGCGCAGGAATTCCTCGTACAGCGTGCCGGTGCCCAGGCGCTGCAGGCTCTCGACGACCAGGTTCAGCTCGCCGCGCGGCTCGTACAGGCCGAGCCGGCCGCGCACCTCCACCTGCTGCCCGTCGGCCGGTGCGAAGTCCACGAGCGATGCCGCGCGGCGGAACATGGCACAGCGCAGCAGCGCCGGCGCGCCGTCGGCGTCCTTCAGCGCGAAGTAGCAGTGGCCGCTGGCGGCACGCGAGAAGCCGGACAGCTCGCCGCGCACCGTGACGGCGCCGAAGCGCGCCGCCAGCGCATCGGCGGTGGCCAGCAGCAGCGCCGCCACGCCCCAGGGCGCGCGCGCTGGTGCGGTGATCGCGGCCTCAGCCACGCGAATCGCCAGCAATGGCGCGGGTCGGGAACTCCACAGCCGCGCCAGTCCAGGGCCGGCGAACGATCACCCTTGTCATCAAACTGATTTCTTCGTGCAAGTGACTGATTCCGTTGAAAAAACGGGTGCCCGACTTTTGAGCAGCGGGGCCGGGCGCAGGCCTGGCGCACGCGCCGGCCCGTTGTCCAGCGTCTTGCCCACAAAGTTGTCCACAGACCCCGTGCATCGGCTGCGCCCGTTCGCGACCGGGGCATGGCAAGCATCGGCGACCCGGCGGGCCGGCGGCCGGCACATGGCGCCGGAATTGGCCTGCAATCCGGGCCCGGGCGCCGGGATTCCGCGCGGAGGCCTGCCCCATAATCCGGCGCCATCGTCCGGTGCACCGATGCGCCGGCCCCCTCGACAACGCCGCAGAGAAAGCCTTGCTGTCGATCATACAAGCGGCCGGTTGGCCGATCTGGCCGCTGATCCTGTGCTCCATCGTCGCGCTCGCGCTCGTCATCGAGCGCCTGTGGCACCTGCGACCCTCGGCCGTCGCGCCGGAGACGCTGGTCGACGAGGTCGTCGGCGTCACGCGCTCGAGCCTGCCGCCGGCCGACGTGGTCAACAAGCTGGCCGACAACTCGGTGATGGGCAGCGTGCTCGCCGCCGGCGTGCGCAGCGTGGTCGCCGAACCGCGCATCACCGAGGAAGCGCTGCGCCAGTCCTTCGAGAATGCCGGCCGCATCGCCGTGCACCGGCTCGAGCGCTACCTGAACACGCTGGGCACCATCGCCTCGGCGGCGCCGCTGCTGGGGCTGATGGGCACCGTGATCGGCATGATCGAGATCTTCGGCTCGCAGGCCCCCACGGCGGGCGCCGGCGGCAACCCGGCGCAGCTGGCGCACGGCATCTCGATCGCGCTCTACAACACCGCGTTCGGGCTGATGATCGCGATTCCCGCGCTGATGTTCTACCGCTACTTCCGCGGCCGCGTCGACGAGTTCCAGCTCGCGATGGAGATGGCCGCCGAGCGCATGGTGCCGCACCTGATGCGCTTCGTCGTCCGTGGCTGAGCAGGCCCGCGCCGCGATGAAGTTCGGCCGCCGCCGCATCGACGATCCGGAGATCAACCTGATCGCCTTCATCGACGTGCTGCTGGTGGTGCTGATCTTCCTGATGCTGACCACCACCTACTCGCGCTTCACCGAGTTGCAGGTCAACCTGCCCTCGGCCGACGCCGAGCGCCTGGCCGAGCGGCCGCGGGAGGTCGTCGTCGCGGTCGCCGCCGACGGGCGCTACGCGATCAACCGCAAGCCGGTCGACGGCCGCAGTGTCGAGTTGCTGACCGCCGAACTGGCGGCCGCCGCCGGCGGGCAGGCCGACACGGTGGTCATCGTGTCGGCCGACGCGATGGCCGCGCACCAAGCGGTGATCAACGTGCTCGATGCGGCGCGGCGCGCCGGCCTGGCGCGGCTGACCTTCGCCGCGCAGACCAAGCCGCCGATCCCGCGCTGACGGTCATGGCGTCGCGCGCCGGCGCATCCGGGCCCGCTGCCGGCCGCCGGATGGCCGGGATGCTGCAGCGCCACTGGTGGCGCGAGCGCCCCAGCCTGCTGGCGCAGGCGCTGCGCCCGCTGTCGTGGCTGTACCGCATGCTGGCCGTGCTGCACCGCGCGCTGGCGCGGCCGCGCCGCGCGCCGGTACCGGTGCTGGTGGTCGGCAACCTGGTCGTCGGCGGTGCCGGCAAGACACCGACCGTCATCGCGCTCGTGCATGCGCTGCACGAGCGCGGCTGGCACCCGGGCGTGGTCTCGCGCGGCTACGGTCGCACCCACGAGGCGCTGCGCGAAGTGGCCCCCGGCGACAGCGCGGCGGCGGTCGGCGACGAACCGCTGCTGATCCGCCGGCGCTGCGGCGTGCCGGTGTGGGTCGGCCGCGACCGTGTGGCGGCCGCCTCGGCGCTGTGTGCGGCCCACCCGGGGGTGGACCTGGTCATCGCCGACGACGGCCTGCAGCACCATCGCCTGGCCCGCGACGCGGAATGCGTGGTCTTCGACGAACGCGGCGCTGGCAACGGCCTGCTGCTGCCGGCGGGCCCGCTGCGCGAGCCGCTGCCGGCGGCGCTGCCGCCGCAGCGCGCACTGCTCTATACCGGCGGCGTGGCCAGCACCGCCTTGCCCGGCGCGCTGGCCCGGCGCGCGCTGGTGCAGGCCTGGCCGCTGGCGGCCTGGGCGCGCGGCGACGTTGGCGCGGCAAAGCCTCTGCAGGCCCTGCAGGGGCGCATGCTGCTCGCCGTGGCCGGCATCGCGGCGCCGCAGAAATTCTTCGCGATGCTGGACGCGGCCGGGCTGCGCTTCGAGCCGCGGCCGCTGCCCGACCACCATGCCTATGCGACGCTGCCCTGGCCGCCCGCTGCCGGGGTCGTCACGACCGAGAAGGACGCCGTCAAGCTGGACCCTTCGCAGCCGGGCACGGCCGGCGTCTGGGTGCTGCCGCTAGACTTCGAACTGCCCGCGGCGCTGGTCGATGCCCTGCACCGGCGACTGCGGGCCGCCCCGCGCGCGCCGCGCCGACCGCAAGCACCGTCCCGATGAGCCTGGACCACCGCCTGATCTCGCTGCTGGTGTGCCCCCTGTGCAAGGGGCCGCTGCAGCTGCGTCGCGACGGCGAGTCGCGCCCGACCGCGCTGGTCTGCCCGGCCGACCGGCTGGCCTTTCCGATACGCGACGGCATCCCCGTCATGCTGGAGAGCGAGGCACAGCCCTCCGAAGGCCCCGAGGGCTGGGCCGCGCCCGGCGCGCCCCCCGAGGGGGCCCGGATGCCCGGCCAGGCCGGTTCGTCCTGATGCACCCCGCCACCGGCGCACCTTGGTGAACGGGCGCTGACGGCGTGGACTTCACGGTCCTGATCCCGGCGCGCCTGGCGTCGACGCGGCTGCCGGACAAGCCGCTGGCCGACATCGCCGGCCGCCCGATGGTCGTGCGCGTCGCCGAGCGCGCCGCCGAGAGCGGCGCCGCGCGCGTTGTCGTCGCCTGCGACCACCCGCGCATCGCCGCGGCCTGCGCCGAACATGGCGTGGCCGCGGTGCTGACGCGCGAAGACCATGCCAGCGGCAGCGACCGCCTGGCCGAGGCCTGCATGCTGCTGGACCTGGACGGCGACGACCGCATCGTCAACGTGCAGGGCGACGAGCCGCTGATCGACCCGCTGCTGGTGCGCCGCTGCGCCGAACTGCTGGACGAGCGGCCGGACTGCGTGATGAGCACCGCCGCGCACGCGCTGCACGAACTGGCCGACTACCTGAACCCGAACGTCGTCAAGGTCGTGCTCGATGCCGGCGGGCGCGCCCTGCTGTTCAGTCGCGCCCCGCTGCCCTGGTGGCGCGACGGCCATGCCGGCGGCGTCACCACCCTGCCCGCGCAGCCGGCGCCGCTGCGCCATGTCGGTCTGTACGGCTACCGTGCCGGCTTCCTGCGCCGCTTCCCGGCGCTGCCGCCCGCGCCGCTGGAACAGTGCGAATCGCTGGAGCAGCTGCGCGTGCTGTGGCACGGCGAACGCATCGCGGTGCATGTCGCGGCGTCCGCGCCGGGCCCCGGCGTCGACACGCCGGCGGACTTGCAGCGCGTGCGCGCGCTGTTCGCGGCGGCCGGCTGAAGCGGCTGCGCCGCGGGCCCTGCGACGCGGCCTGCGCGTCAGGCTGACGCAGGAACTCGCGTGATATTCTCGATCGCAAGACGTGCCGCGGCGTGGTTGCAGCCGGCGCAGGCGCGCGCGAACACCATCTTCCGAGGAGTCCGATGAGACTGATCCTTCTGGGCGCGCCCGGCGCTGGCAAAGGCACGCAGGCGACGTTCATCTGCCAGAGGTTCGGCATTCCTCAGATCTCCACCGGCGACATGCTGCGCGCAGCGGTGAAGGCCGGCACGCCGCTGGGCCTGGCGGCCAAGCAGGTCATGGACGCCGGCGCGCTGGTCAGCGACGACATCATCATCGGGCTGGTCAGGGAACGCATCGCGCAGCCGGACTGCGCCCAGGGCTTCCTGTTCGACGGTTTCCCGCGCACGATCCCGCAGGCCGACGCGATGAAGTCCGCCCGCGTCAAGCTGGACGTGGTGCTCGAGATCGACGTGCCCGACGAGGCCATCATCGAGCGCATGAGCGGCCGCCGCGCCCACCTGCCCTCGGGCCGCACCTACCACGTCAAGTACAACCCGCCCCGGGTCGAAGGGCGCGACGATGTCACCGGCGAGCCGCTGGTGCAGCGCGACGACGACCAGGAGGACACCGTGCGCAAGCGGTTGGCCGTCTACCACCAGCAGACCCGGCCGCTGGTCGACTACTACGCGCGTTGGGCGGCCACCGGCGACACGATGGCGCCGCGCTATGCGCGTGTCAGCGGCGTCGGCAGCGTCGAAGAGATCGCCGCGCGCGTGATGCAGGCGCTGGGCGGCTGAGCCGGCGCCGCCGGCGCGCATCGGCGCCGGCCGCCGGGCCGCGGCGACCGTGGCAGGCGCCCCCGGGGCCCGGTCTCCCGGGCGCCGAAGGCCGGGCCGGGCGCGTCGCCGGCGGGCGCTGCGGCGTGCGGGCCGCCCGCGACTGGCGATGCGCCGTGAACTGCGCCCGCATGCGGCCGGCGGCGGGCGCGAGGGCGATTCCTAGAATCGGCCTGGCCGTCAGAAGACGCGGCGCCCGACCGCGAACGGTCGGGTCGCCCCGCCCAGGCGGCCGACCCGCGACCTGCCGTGCCCCCGATCTCGACGGACCGACCGACTGCTCCGCCCGCGGCGGTGCCGCCCGCTGCGCCCGGCGCCGCGGCGGCCCATTGGCAGGTGCAATTGCTGGGGCGGGTGCAGGCCGTCTCGTCGCAACGCACGGTCGAGCGCTGGCCAACGCGTGCCGTGGCCTGCCTGCTGGCCCGTCTGGCCATGGCACCGCAGCGTGCGCACCCGCGCGAAGAGCTGATCGACCTGCTGTGGCCCGACGCGCCGCCGCAGGCCGGCCGCTCGCGGCTTCGCCAGGCCCTGTCGCAGCTGCGCAGCCTGCTCGAGCCGCCCGACGCGACCTGGCCGCCGCTGCTGCTGGCCGACCGGCAGGCGGTGCGCATCGCCGCCGGCGCACTGGCCTGCGACGTGCTGCAGTTCGAGCAGGCGATGGCAGCCGGCGACGCGGGCCGGGCGTGCAGCCTGTATGTCGGCGACTTCATGCCCGGCCACTACGACGACTGGGTGCTCGCCGAGCGGCGCCGGCTCGAAGAGCTGTCCGCCCGCCTGGCCCGCCGCGGCGCCGCGCCCGGCGCCCGGCAGGCCCTGGCCGGGGCCGCGGCGGGCCGGCCGCACACGGCGCCAGTGGCCGCCCCGGCGGACCGTCCCCCGGACGGGAGCACCCATGCTTCGCCCGTCGCGCCTCCCGCGCCGCCCGGCAGACCGCGCGCCATCGGCAGCCTGCCGGACTACTGGACACGCGCCTTCGGCACTTCGCAGCCGCTGGCGCGGCTGCGCGGAACTGTCGTGACGGAACGTCTGGTGACGCTGCTCGGGCCGGGCGGCAGCGGCAAGACGCGGCTGGCCTGCGAGCTGGCGCATGCGCTGCTCGAGCCGGCCGCGCCGGCCGGTCCCCAGGCCGCGGCGTCGGCGCCGCCGCACGCGCCCTTCGAGCACGTGCTCTTCGCGCCGCTGGCCGACTGCCGCGATGCCGCCACCGTGGTCGACGCGCTGCTGCGCCTGCTGCGCCCGGCCGGGTCGGGCGACCCCGTCGTGCGGCTGGCCGACGCGCTGGGCGCGGCGCCGACGCTGGCGGTCTTCGACAACGTCGAGCAGCTCGACGACGCCGCCGCGGCGCTGGTGGAGTCACTGCTGCACGCCGCGCCCTCGCTGCACGTGCTGCTGACCTCGCGCCGCCGCCTGCACCTGGACGGCGAGCGGATCGTCGAACTGCCCGGGCTGGCGCTGGCCGCGCCCGAGGCGGACATCGAGACCGCGATGACCAGCCCGGCGGTGGCCCTGTTCGTCGATCGGGCGCGCGCCTCGCGACCGGACTTCCACCTCACGGCCGGCAACGTCGGGCCGGTGGTCAGCCTGACGCGAATACTCGGCGGCATGCCGCTGGCCATCGAGCTCGCGGCCTCGCGTCTGCGCGCGCTTCAGCCGGCCGAGCTGCTGGACCGGCTGCGCGCCGGCGCGGGCTCGCCGATGCTGGACCTGCTGGCGCGGCCCTCGGTGCGCGCCGGCGCCCGCTCGCGCCACGCGTCGATGCGCCATGTCGTCGCCTGGAGCTGGGAGCAGCTGCGCCCCGAGGCGGCGCAGCTGCTGCGGGCCCTGTCGGTGCTGCCGGCCCCGGCCAGCGCCGAGACCGCGGCCTGCGCCTTCGCGGCGCTCGGCCCGCCGGCCGGCGGCTCGGACACCGGGCTTGCATTGACGCGCGTGCAGGCCCTGCTGGCCGAGGCGCTGGAGACCTCGCTGCTGCGCGCCGTGCCGGACGGGTCAGGCGGCACGCTGTACAGCCTGCTGCCGCCGGTGCGCGAGTATGCGGCCGAGCAGTGCGGCGCCGACGAGCCGCGCCGGGTGCGCGCGGCGCTGCGCCTGGCGCTCGCGGCGCTGGCACGCAGCGCCGCCGGCCAGCGGGGCCGGCGCTTCGAGTCGGAGACGCCGCAGGTGGCGGCGCTGATCGAGACCGCCCCTGGCGACGATGCGCTCGAGCAGGCGCTGGACCTGGCGGTCGCCCTGCGCCGCCACTGGAACCAGCAGCCGCTGTCGGCGGCGGTGCTGGCGGTGTTGGAGCAGGCCGTCGGCGCGACCGGCGATCCCGCGCGCGCGAGCAGCGGCAGCCAGGTGCTCGCCGGCCTGTGGCTGCTGTCAGGCCGCCCCGAGCGGGCACGCGCGCTGGCCGAGCGTGCCCTCGCGCTGGCGCCCGACCCGGCGCAGCGCGCCTTCGCGCAGGTCGCGCGCGTCACCGCCGCCATGTACCTGGCGCAGGACATCGGCGCGATCGACGGCTGGCTGGCCGAGGCCCTCGTCGACGCCGAGTCCAGCGGCGACGACATGGCCCTGCTGGACGTGCTGCGCGCGCAGGCCATGGTGGCCGTCAACCTGCACGAGGACTACGCCAGGGCCGAAGGCCTGGTCGAGCGCTGCATGCGGCTGCACGAGCGCCACGGCGACCTGCCGCGCCTGCGCCTGCGCCAGCTCGACCTGGCCGCCTGCCTGGGCTGGACGGGGCGCGAGTCCGCGGCGGCGGCGCTGCTGGAGGCCTGCATCGCCGACGCCCGGCGCGCGGAGGAAACCCTCACGACGCTGGGCGGGCTGGTGCAGCTCGGCCGCGTGCGCCTGCGCCTGCGCCGCAGCGCCGACGCGGCGGCGGCACTCGAGGCTGCCGTGCGCCTGGCAACCCGGTCGCATCAGCATACGATGCTGCTGTGGGCGCTGCTGCACCTGCCCGAGGCCTGGGCGACGAGCGGCCGCGCCGAGCCCGCTGCCCTGCTGCACGGCTACATCACCGCCGCCTGGGCGCGGCAGATGGGACCGGTCAACCGCATCGAGGCGCGGGAGGTCCGGCGCGCGCGGCGCCTCATCGTCCATCTGCTGGGCGCCGCGCGCGCGGCCGCGTTGCAGGAGGCCGGTCGTGCGCTCGCGCCTTCGCAGGTGCTGGCAATGCTGCCGCCCGAGCCGGCCGAGGCCGGACCCGCACCAGCCGCGTGACCAGCCGCCGCCGGTCGGCGGCATGGTAAGTTCAGCAGGCTCGGGACTGCCCGTTCAACGCAGGCCGCTCCGCGGCGGCCCACCGCCCCACGAAAGGAAACCCATGGACATCTCAGGCAAGGTCTTCATCGTCACCGGCGGCGCGTCCGGTCTCGGCCATGGCGCGGCGGCCGCGCTGGCCGCGCGCGGCGCGCAGCTGGTCATCGCCGACGTGCAGGCCGACAAGGGCGAGGCCGCGGCGACCGAGCTGCGCGGCGCCTTCGTCAAGTGCGACGTCACCTCGGAGGCCGACGGCCAGGCGGTGGTCGCCAAGGCCGCCTCGATGGGCAAGCTGATGGGTCTGGTCAACTGTGCCGGCATCGCGATCGGCGTCAAGACCGTCGGCAAGGACGGCCCCCACCCGCTGGCGCAGTTCCAGCGCGTGATCAACATCAACCTGGTCGGCAGCTTCAACATGATCCGCCTGGCGGCCGACGCGATGGCGAAGAATGCGCCCGAGCCCACCGGCGAGCGCGGCGTGCTGATCAGCACCGCCAGCGTGGCCGCCTACGACGGCCAGATCGGCCAGGCCGCCTACAGCGCCAGCAAGGGCGGCGTGGTCGGCATGACGCTGCCGATCGCGCGCGACCTGGCGCGCAGCGGCATCCGCAACATGACCATCGCGCCGGGCATCTTCGGCACGCCGATGCTCTTCGGCATGCCCAAGGAGGTGCAGGACGCGCTGGCCGCCAGCGTGCCCTTCCCCAGCCGCCTGGGCACGCCCGAGGACTACGGCAAGCTGGTCGTGCACATCTGCGAGAACGACATGCTCAACGGCGAGGTGATCCGCCTGGACGGCGCGATCCGGCTGGCGCCGAAGTGACGATCCGGCGGCGAGCCGGCGCGCGGCCGCCGGCCCGTCGTCAGGGCGTCACGCCGAGCGCGCGCACGAACGCCTCGGCATCCGGCAGGTAGCGCCGCCAGGCGCCGACGGCGTCGCGGTTCACGGGCCGGCGCACCTGCGCTTCGCTGAAAGTGGCGCTCTGCTCGTCGCGCTGCCAGAAGTCCAGCATCGAGGACTCCCACTGAAGGCCGGTCCGCGAAAGCAGCGGCTCCAGGGCCCGCGCCGGGTCGTCCAGCAGGTCCTCGTAGCGCAGGTGCAGCACGCGCTCGGGGGCGCGTTCGCGCCACCCTTGCAGGTGCCGGTACAGCAGGCCGGCGTAGGCGGCCAGGTCGTGCACGTCGTCGGCGTAGCGCAGGCCGGCCTCGAAGTCGTGCAGGTGGATCGACATCGCGCAGTCGGCCAGGTCGCGCTCCAGCCAGAGCACCAGCGCGTCGGCGAAGGTCGCCAGGATCAGCCCGACATGCTCGGCATTGGCCGGCAGCTTGTCGACCACGACCTGCGCGCCACCGGCGAGGTCGTGCAGCGCCGCCTTGTACCAGGCCGCTGCATAGGCCGCGCCGGGGGTCGCGGCCGTGCCCATCGCGGCCCGCCGGGCGGCCCAGCTCGCCAGCAGCGGCTGCTCGCCGACACCCGCGATGCAGGAGTGCGAGCCCAGCATGCGCTCGAGCAGCGTCGTGCCGCTGCGCGGCAGGCCGACCACGAAGACCGGCCGTGGCCCCGGGGCCGGGCCGACATCCTGCGGCGTGCAGGCCCGGTCGGCGGCCAGGCGCGACTCGAGCTCGCCGCGGCTCCAGGCCCCCTGCCGTTGCCGCTTGAGCGCATGCGCCGCGGTCGCCAGTCGAAAGGCCTGCAGCGGGTCCGTCCCCTTGGTCGCGGCCGCGAGGGCGAAGGCGGCCTTTTCGCGGACATAAGGGTCGGCGTCGCCCGCCAGCATCGTCCGGACCCGCGCGATCGCGTCAGGCTGCAGGCGCTCGGCGGACTCGAACTCGAAGTACTTCTGCCAGGCGTCGATCATGTCCGGGCACGCGGCCAGCAGCGCCTGGTAGCGCCTGCGGGCCTCGTCGCGGTCGCCCATGGTCTGCGCGACCTGCGCGGCGATCAGCCGCCACGGCGGCGCCGGCCCGCGATCCGCCGGCCAGTGACGGGTGATCGCATGCACCGGTGCCGGCCGGTTCGTCATCAGCATCGCCGGCATCCAGGTCGCCAGCAGGTTCGCGTCGCCCGGCCGCAGCGCGCGCAGCCGGTCGAACAGAAGCAGCTGCGCGAACGGATCGACGCCGACACGAGGCGTCCGCAGTGCCTCGAGCAGGGCGTGCTCGGCGCCCGTGCGGACGAGCTGTTCGATCTCGGGGTCGGGATGGGCTCCCCAATCGATGAACATGACGCGGTGTTCTCTGGGGCTGGTCCGGGGCAACGGGCCGGACGATCTTAAGCGGGGCCGCGGCGCCGGGTCCGTGGAGCCGTGGACCCGGCGACCTCGCGCGCATCGCCTGGCCGGGCCGCACCCGGCCCCCGCGGCGGGGGTGCGCCGTGCCCGGCCAGGCCGCTGCCCCTCGGCAGCGCGGTCAGGGGTCCGGCACGACGTCGAAGGCCATGCTGATGCGCGGGCCGGCCCCCTGGAAGGGCGTCGTGTGGTGGAAGAAGTAGGACGGAAAGGTGACGATCTGCCCGGCCACCGGGTGGTGCGTGCGGTCCTGCACCGGCCGTCGTAGCGGAATGTCCGCCGGCGCATGGCCGAAGACCAGGTTGCCGGCGTCGGCGGTGAGCGGGCGGCCCGCGTCGACGTAAACGACGCCGCTCAGCCAGCCGGCCGGGTGGATGTGCGGCGTCTGCTGCCCGCCCTGCTCCAGCACGGTGATCCACGACTGCAGATGCCAGCGTCGCGGCATCGCCGCCAGCCACGGGTGTCCGGCCAGCCGCGGGTCGCTGGCCAGGTCGTGCATGCGCTGCTGGACATGGCGCACGATGCGCTCGTGGTAGTCGGCAAACCGGCTGCCGGGCGCCAGGTCCAACAGCGAGCTCTGGCGACCGGCCCGCGTCGAGCGGCCGGCGGGCTCCCAGACCAGTCGTTCGTGGGCCAGTGCCTGCTCGCGCAGCGCCTGGAGGTCGAGTTCGTCGGCGCCGCCCGGCACGCTGCAGCCCAGCAGCGACTCGTAGTCCATCAGCGCCGCGCCTGCCCCGCCGGCGGCAGGCGCCTCGCCCGCCAGGACCAGGCCGGCCAGCGCCGTCTGGTCGCCGGGATCGAGGGCCAGCGCGCGCCGGTACAGGTCGCGCGCCGTCTCGTGACGATCCAGCGACAGCAGGCACAGCGCGCAGTCGGTCAGCGCGGCGGGATCGGCCGGCGTCGCCTGCAGCACACGCTGGTGCAGCAGCAGCGCATCGTGCGGGCGGCCGGCGTCGCGCAGCGCATTGCCCAGCGTGCGCATCACGACCGGCGAGGCCGGCGCCAGGCGGTGGGCCGCCTCCAGGCTGGTGATGGCCTCGCCGATGCGGCCCTGGCGGAGCTGGATGATGCCGATGTTGGTCCAGGCGTCGGCATGGCCCGGCTGGATGCGCACGAGGTGCTCGAAGTCGGCCAGCGCCTCCGGCAGGAACTCCAGCCGGAACAGCACCAGCCCCCGGTTGAACCGCAGCGGCGGCACGTCGGGGGCCAGCCGCAGCGCGGCATCGAAGTCGGCCAGCGCCCGCCGATCGGCCCCGGTTTCGGCATGCAGCATGCCGCGCAGGTAGCGAAGCTCCGGCTGGTCCGGCGCCGCGGTCAGCGCCGCGTCCAGCAACGTGCGCGCCGCGTCCCGGCGGCCCAGGCGGATCAGCTCGCGGACCTGGTCCGTGATCGTGCGGGGGTCGTGCATGGCGCGGTGGCGGGGGCTTCGGTGGGTGCCGGTCGTGAAGGCGCGCCCCCGGGGCTCAGGCGACGAGCCTCAGGACCGCCTGTTCGATCGCGGCGGCCGCGCGCCGTGCCTCGAACAGGCCACGCTGCACGGCCTGCACGCGCAGGCGATCGCGCACGGCCTGCACCTGCGCGGAATCGCTGCACAGCGCGACTGCGCGATCCACGTAGCTGCCGGCGTCCGGACAGACCAGATCGTCCAGGCCCAGAAACCGGTTCAGGCTCACGCCCAGCCGCTGCAGTGGCGTGACGCCACCACCCCAGGTCAGCACCGGCAGGCCGCTGGCCACGGCCTGCATCGAGGTCGCGCCGCCCTGGTAGCGGAAGGCATCGAGCAGCAGGTCGCAGCTGGCGCAGCGGTCCGCGTGCTGGTCGCCGGGCAGCTTGTCGACGAGGTGCAGGCGGTCGCCGGCACCGCCCTGGGCCGACCACAGCTGCAGGAAGTCTTCGCGCGCAGCGGCCGGCAGGTAGACCACGAGGATCGCCCGCGGCGCGCGACGCAGGATCTCGGCCCAGGCGGCGAGCAGCGGCGGGCCGAGCTTGTAGGCATTGTTGAAGCTGGCCAGCACGACGACGTCCTCGGGCCAGCCGAAGCGGGCGCGATCGCGCCGGCCGGCCGGGAACGGCGATCCCGGCAGCAGCGTGCCCGGCAGGTCGACGACACGGTCGTCGTAGGGCCAGGACAGGCCGGCTGGGCGCACATGTTCGTCCAGCAGCAGCGCGTCCAGCCAGGGCGCCTGGTGGCCGTGCACGAAACCCAGCCAGCCCAGCTGCAGCGGCGCCGGACGCATTGCCAGGATGCGCGGCCGGGCGCCGTGGGTGAAACCGGTCATGTCGATCAGCACGTCGATGCCGTCGGCGCGTATCGCCTCGGCCACGGCACGGTCGCTCAGGCCGTCGCAGTCGACGAAGGCATCGAAGCCGCGACGGATCTCCTCGGCGACCGGGCCCTGGTGGGCCCGCAGCGAATAGCCCGTGACCTGGAAGCGGCTGCGGTCGTGCGCCGCGAAATGCCCGCGCACGAGTTCGCCGACGGCGTGCGGGCCGAAGTCGGCCGACAGGTAGCCCAGGCGCAGCGGGCCCCCGCCACGCGGGTCGCGCGCGGCCGGCGGCAGCGGCGTCACCGCCGTCTGGATGCGGCGGGCGTGCCGGCGCAGCGTTGCGGCCCGGACCGCCGGATCCAGGTCCAGCCAGGACAGGATGAAGGGCTCCGGCGCATCGTCGGCCGCCAGCGGACGCCCCAGCGCCTGCGCCAGCGCGGCCGTCGACGCGGCCTCCGCCTCGAAGCGGCACTGCATCGCCTGCACCTGGGCCAGCCGGGCCAGCAGGTCGGCGCGGCCGGGCATCAGGCGCAGCATGTCGCGGTAGCCCGCCTCGGCGGTGGCCAGGCGTCCGGCGAGCTCGTGGCACACCGCGACGTTGATGCCGTCGGCGGGCTGGCGGCGGGCGGCCACGCCGTAGGCCGCGATCGCCTCGTCCCAGCGCCCCTGCTGCTGCAGCGATTCGCCGAGGTAGTGCCAGGCCTCGGCCAGCGCGGGCTCGATCGCCACGCAGCGGCGCAGCGCCGCCTCGCCGGGAGCGGCCGCGCCCAGCAGCACCTGCAGGCTGCCCAGCAGCAGCCAGCCCAGCGACGCGCCGGCGTCAACAGTCACCAGCTGCTGCGCCACCTGCAGCGCGCGCTCGTGCCGGCCGCTGGCGCGCAGGCACAGCGCCAGGACCGTCAGCAGGTCGGCGTCGGCGCGCGCGAGCAGTTCCGGCCGGTCGAGCAGCGCCGCCGCCTCTGCCTCGCGCCGCGCCTGCATCAGCAGCACGGCCAGGTCGCGGGTCAGCCCGAGGTCCTGCGGCTCGGCCTGCAGCGCCGCACGGTACAGCGGCTCGGCCGCCGCGAGCTGGCCGCCGCCGTGCAGTTCGCGAGCGCGGTCAGCCGCGCTGGTGCCCGACATCGATCGTCCACCCCATCGCGACCGAGCCGCCGTAGACCAGCCGGCCGGACTGCACCGGCAGCCCGGTCGCGCCGAACAGGCCCACGACATGCTCCAGCGCCGAACGGTCCAGCATCGCCGCCTGCATCAGCGCCAGCCGCGCCTGTTCGTCCTCGATCCAGCGCCGCAGGCCGGCCACCTTCGCCGCCGCCTCGTCGCGCGTGCGCGCCGGCTCCGCCAGCAGCTTCGCGATGCGCTGCGCCGTCTGCTGCAGCACCTGGGCCGCAGGCTGCGCCTCGATGCGGTCCATCAGCGTGGTCGCCTCGGCGTTGAAGGCATGGCGCGCGGCTTCCGCAGCCGGGTCGCGTGCGAGTGCGGCGCGCAGCGCAGGCGCGGTGGCCCCGGCCATCGCGGTCGCCAGCGCGGTCGTCGCCGGCAGCACGCCGCTCGTCTGCAGCAGCCAGCCGCAGGCGTCGTGCTGCGCGCGGCCGACCTCGGCAATCACCGATTCGGCGCTGTGCACGATGAACGCCGCTCGGCCCTGCGGGCCGATGACGCGCAGGATCTCGGCGGCCGCCTCGGCGTGCGGCGCATACTCGAAAGAGAACTGCGAGCACAGCAAGGCCACGGCACCGTCGGCGAAGGGCATGTGCGTCATGGCCGTGCGCGGGTGAAAGCGTATGCCCTCGTAGAGCGCCGCGCCCCCCGGCACGTCGCGCGGCGGGTCGATGTCGGCCAGGTCCACGCCGTGGATCTGCAGCGCGATGCCGCGCTCGCGCGCCGCCTGCCGCGCCAGCAGCGCGATGGCCCCGTTGCCGGTGCCCACGTCGACCAGCACCTGCCCGTCGGCCATGCCGGCGAAGCGCTGTCGCCAGAAGGCGAGGATCTCCTGGTCGTAGTTGCCGCGGATGCCGATGGCGCAGGAATGCAGCACGCCGCTGCGCCACAGGGCCTCCCAGGGCGCCGCCGCGGGCGGCTGGCTGGCTTCGACGGGCACGATGGCAGCCGCCCTCAGGCCGGCAGGGTGCGCCATTGCGCCCAGGCATTCAGCGCCACGACGATGCGCGGTCGCTGGCCGGTATACGGGAAGACCTCGTGCAGGACGTAGGACGGGAAGACGATCAGTTGCCCCGGCCGGTGCGTCAGCTGCCAGGCGCCCAGCAGGTAGGGCGGCTGCAGCCGCGCATTGCCCGGGTCGCGGTACATCAGGCTGTCGTTCTTGGGGTCGTGAAAGCGCACGATGCCGCTGCTCGGCTCGGCACCGTCGCCGGGGTCCACGCAGTAGATCGCGGACCAGCTCGCATTGGGGTGGTTGTGCACGCTCTGGAAGCCGCCACGGCGCGTGACGTGGAACCAGCTGTGCATGTCGAGGTGGATGTTGGCCATCTCGACGTCGGAATACTGGTTGATGCCCTGGACGAAGCCGTACAGCGCCTGCCCGATGTGGCCGAACAGCTGCGTGATGCAGGGGTCGCTGCGCCGGTGCAGCGCGAAGTGGCTCTCGAAGATGCCGACCTGCGTGTCGCGGCGCTCGCGGTCGCGGTGGCGGTCGCCCTCGGCTTCCATGGCCAGGAACAGCCGCGCCAGCTCGGCGTTCAGCGACTCGTGCGCCGGCAGCTGGCAGTGCATCAGCGGTACCGCCCACATCGGCGTGACGGTCGCGTTGAGGGCGGTCATCGTGGAAGTCCCGTGTCGTGATCGACACCGATCTTAGGCCCGAAAAAGCGGCGACCCGCCGAAGCGGGTCGCCGCGCACACCTGATGAAACGCTCAGAGCATCAGAAGTTCTGCTCGTAACGCACGTACGGGGTGCGCCCGTAGATGTTGTACAGGGTGTTGTCGTAGTACGGGAAGCCCCACAGCGCGCTCCTGAACGGCGGCAGCTTGTCCGTCAGGTTACGAACGCCGGCCGTCAGGCGGCCCTTCCACGGCGTGGCGTAGCTGACCTGCAGGTCGTAGGTCACGTGCTCGGGCACGGTCGTCGCCGCGGTGCCGTTGCTGTGCTTGGAGATGTAGTTGGTGTTCAGAACGGCATTGAAGCCGCCCATACCCCACGACAGGCCCAGCAGCGCACGGTCCTCCGGGTAGTTGGCCCGGCCGGCCCGTTCCTGCATGCCCCCGATCTTGGGCGTGAAGTTGAACTCCAGCGTGTGCGCCCAGTTCAGCTGCACGCCGAACTGGCCGATCGACGCCGTCCGCAGGCGGTAGTTCACCTCGAGGTCCAGACCCTTGGAGGTCTGCACGGCGCCGTTGTCGACCGGCAGCAGGATGCTTTGCGGGACGCCCGGCAGCTGGGTATTCGCCGGCGTGACGATCGGGGCCGAACGGGTCACGCCGTAGCCTGCGAGACCCTGGTCGCCGTAGCGGAAGGCCAGCGCACGCGGCACGGACGTGATGATGTTCGTGACCTCGATGTCGAAGTAGTCCAGCGAGACCGAGAAGTCCGGCGTCGGGCTGAACACCAGGCCGATGTTGTAGTTGCGCGACTCCTCCGGCTTCAGGAAGCGGTTGGACGAGATCACCCACTGGTACTGGCCGTTGGTGGCGCAGGGATCGACCGGGTACGGCTGGTAGGTCGGGTCGTTGTTCGCGGTGCGGTAGGTGCGCAGCGCGTTGCACGCCAGTTCGTCGCCACCCTGGTGCGGGATCGACGCATCCGGCGGCGAGTTCAGGTTGGTGGTCGACGGCGCCTGGTAGAGGTCGGCCAGGCTGGGGGCACGGAAGCCCTTGCCGGCCGAGCCGCGCAGGATCAGCGAATCGATCGGGCGGAACTCCAGCGACACGCGCGGCGAGAACTTCGAGCCCACGTCGTCGTAGTCGTCCTGGCGGCCGGCGATCGTGAGGTTCAGCTTGTCCATCAGCGGGAACAGCATCTCCGCGTAGACCGCGTTGTACTCGCGGCGGCCGATCGAGCCTGCACCGGCCGAGCCGAACACGTTGCCCGCGGCGCTCTGCGCGTCGTAGGTCTGGTTCAGCATGTCCTTGCGGGCCTCGAAGCCGGCGACGAAGCCGACCGAACGCGAACCGATCTTGAACGGCTGGAACGAGACGCTGCCGTCGATGCCGCTGGTCGAGGTCGTGGACTCGACGAACACCGTGTGCCCGACGCTGGGCGCCGCCGCGGCGACGCTCGGGTGGGTCGGATCGAACGGGTTGTACTGGTTCGCGTCGATCAGCGCCTGCAGCGTGGTGCCGATGCCGTAGTTGTAGTTGATACTGGCCTGCGCGCTCTTGCCGCCGCCGACCGCCAGTTCCCAGTCCAGGCCGCCCAGCACGTTGGCCGAGCCGCGCACGCCGAGCGTGTAGTCGCGGATCGTGTCCTTGCGGTGCGAGTCGCGCGTGCCCAGCGGCGTGAAGCGGTAGTACAGCGTGCCGTCGACACCGAAGGGGTTGAACGGGTTGTTCGCCGAGATGGTCGGGAAGGTGTCGACCGGCGCGGCGGCATAGACGCCCATGCTCTGCGTCTCCGAGTTCAGGCCCCGGAAGAACAGCGAGATGTCGTCGGTGAGGTTGTAGTTGCCGTTGACGAGCAGCGCATTGCGGCGCAGCGAGGCCTCGTTGGCCGAGGTGTTGCCGTGCACGAAGCGGCAGAGCCCGCCGTCCTGTTCGCTGTTCGGGTACTGGTTGCAGCCCGCGACGCCGACCAAGCCCGTCTGCGGCGAGAAGAAGTTGGCCGACGAGTTGAAGGCGCTGGCCCAGGACGAGCGCGGCGCGGCGGCACGCCACAGGTCACCGATCTCGCGGTTGTACATCATCCCGCGGTCCTGGTGGTCCCAGACGAACGTCAGGTTGCCCTTGTCGGAGTTGATGCCGAACGACACGCCGGCAGTCTTGCCCTCGGGGCCGGTCTTCGGATCCTCGAAGCCGATCGTGATGCTGCCGCCCTGCTGGTCCTTCTTCGTGATGATGTTGATCACGCCGGCGATCGCGTCGGAGCCGTAGATGGCGGCGGCGCCTTCACGCAGGATCTCGATGCGCTCGATGGCCGAGGTCGGGATCATGTTGATGTTCGCCGAGGCACCCGACAGCGCGCCCGAGGGCGTGATGCGACGGCCGTCCAGCAGCACCAGCGTGTACTCCGAGCCCAGGCCGCGCATGCTGACCGTGGCCTGCGAGCCGGTGGCCGAGCCCGAGGCCTCGCGCGCCGAGCCGAAGGAGTTGTAGACGTTGTTGCGCAGGAAGTCGGCCACCGAGATCTCGCCGGCGGCGTCCAGTTCGGCGCGCGAGACGACCGAGATCGGGCTCGGGCCTTCGACGTCGGTGCGCTTGATGCGGGAACCGGTGATTTCGACGCGGTCCTGCGCAAACGTGGGCAGCGATGTCGCTGCCACGGCACCGCCCAGCGCTACGAGCGCCGCGGTACAGACCTTGGTTCGCTTGAACATGTGAAGAACACTCCTGAGATGAAGGGTTGCCCGAAGGGAAACACAACTCGCGCGCCCGGCAGACGAGGGCGTACCGACACTGCCGACCCCATGCGCGCGACGTGTAAGCAGATTGTCACTGTGCCCACGGGCGCCCCGGCCACGGTGATTGCCCACCCCAGTCGGCCGGCGCCCGCGCCGGCCTGCCCGGCATCCCCGGTCGCCATCGAAAAGTCGTTTCGCGTCAGGGACTTGCGCGGGCCGCGCGGGGCGCCCCCCTGGCTCCGGGGGGCGTGAAAACTAGGGCTAGTCCCTAGCGACCTGTTACGGCCCGCGTTGGCACGATGCAACATCACGAGGTGTCAGAGCGAGGTGTCCGCGCAAGCCGGCCGACACCCCAGCGGCGCCGCTTCCGCTGCCGTCCGGCTGCGGCACCGCCCCCAGCAGTCGCTGGCGGCACATCAGCTGGCGGATCCGGGCCTGCCCCGGAACCTCCGGCGCCGAGGTCCGCGCGTCGCAGACGGCCGTCCTTGCCCGCAGCGCAAGCGGGCCGCGCGGCACGCCGCCTACCAGCCCAGCAGCACTTCGCGGCCGTCGACCAGCAGTTCGACGCGGCGGCCGACCGGCAGCGTCAGCTTCGGATGCACGTGGCCGAAAGGCAGCCCGGTCAGCACCGGCGTCGGTGTCAGCGCGCGCAAGGTCGCGATGACCTGCTTCAAGCCGTAGCCGTGGTCGTTCGGCGCCGCGCGGAACTCGCTGAAGGCGCCCAGCAGCAGCGCCTTCTGCGCCGCCAGCACGCCGGCCTGGTGCAGCTGCAGCAGCATGCGCTCGATGCGGTACGGGTGCTCGCCGACGTCCTCCAGGAACAGCACGCCGCCCTTCACCTTGGGCCAGTGCCGGGTGCCGAGCAGCGACAGCAGCACCGTCAGGTTGCCGCCCCACAGCGTGCCGCGCACCGCGAGGCCGTCGAAGCCGGCCGCGGTGCGGAAGCCCAGCGCGTGCAGCCGCCCGTCCATCGCCTCCAGGAAGACGTCGCGCGTCACCTCGTCGACGCCGCCAGCGTTGTCCGGGCGGCCGAAGTCGGCCAGCGCCATCGGCCCGGCCCAGCTCGGCGCGCGGGTGGCGGCCAGCAGCCCCAGCTGCAGCGCCGTCAGGTCGCTGTGGCCGACCCAGCGCGTGCCGCGCTCGACGCTGCGGGCCAGGCGCGGCCAGTCGATGGCGTCGAGCAGCCGCGTCAGGCCGTAGCCGCCGCGCGTGGCCATCGCGATCGCCGGCGCGGCATCGGCCAGGCGGTGCAGCGCAGCCAGGCGCGTCGCGTCGTCGCCGGCGAACCGCTGCACGCGCGCCAGCGCGGCCGCGTCGCAAGCGACCTCGAAGCCCAGGCCACGCAGGCGACGCTCGGCGCGCCGCAGCGCGTCGGCACGCGGCACGGCGCCGGAGGGCGAGAACAGCTGCAGCGTGCTCATGCGGTCGTCAGGTCTCGGGCGGCGGCTGATCCAGTTCGACCGCCTCGCCGGCCGGGATGCCGTCGGGGGTGGCCACGCCCTCCCCGTCCCGCTCCGGCGCCGGCGCACGCGCCGCCCGCTGCTGCGCGCGGCGCTCAGCGAAGAAGTCGCGCAGCAGCGCACCGCAGGGCTCGGCGAGCACGCCCCCCAGCACCTCGGTGTGGTGGTTCAGCCGCCGTTCGGCGAAGAGATCCAGCACCGAGCCGGCGGCGCCGGTCTTGGGATCCGGCGCACCGAAGACGACACGCGGCAGCCGGGCATGCATCAGCGCCATCGCGCACATCGCGCAGGGCTCCAGCGTCACGTACAGCGTGCAGTCGGGCAGCCGGTAGTTCTCGAGAAGCGTCGCGGCATGGCGCAGCGCGACGATCTCGGCATGCGCCGTCGGGTCGTGCGTCGTGATCGGCCGGTTGTAGCCGGTGGCGACGACCTGCAGGCCGTCGGCCGAGGGCCGCACGATGACCGCGCCCACCGGCACCTCACCGACCAGCCAGGCGTTCTGGGCCTGGTCCAGCGCCAGGCGCATGCCGATCTCGTCGGCCGTCCCGGTGTCCATCACCCGGCGCGGGGTGCGGGCGCGCCGGGCGCCTGCCGCTGCTCGTGGGCGCGGCGACGCGCCGCGCGCCGGGCGGCGTGCTCGGCGCGGCAGGCGTCCACGAAGGCCGCGCCGTCCAGGCCGGCGAGCGCGCGGCCCAGCGCCTGCGCCGGGCCCGGCAGCGCCGCGACGTCGGCGCGCCGGTATTCGCGCCCGAAACCGTCGCGCGTCAGCCAGCCGGCGTCGACCAGCCAGCGGCGCAGCTCGACATGGTCGGTGTCCAGGCATCGCGCCGGGCCGGCGAGCTGCGCGAGCAGCGCCTCGTTGACTGCACGTTCGCTCTGCGCGCCGGCGGGCAGCCCGGCCCACACCAGGGCCAGCGCGAGGCGGCGCGGCCCTTCGGCCAGGCCGCCGATGGCGACGCCGTCCTTGACGACCAGCGCCGCCAGGTCGGCCAGGACGGGCGCTGCCGGGGCCTCGGAGATCTGCGCGTGCATCGCGCGAGTATGCCGCGCCGGCGCGGCGGCCCGCGCCTGGCTGCCGGTCAGCCGGGCGCGCTCAGAGACCGGCGCACTGGTCCTCCTTGCTCGCGGCGCGGTTGCCGTAGCCGGTCGGCGGCGGCGCGTTCTCCTTGCACTGCAGGTTGCCGTTGATGCGGTTGTCGATGACCGTCACCCCGCCCTGGTTGGCGAAGAGCTGGATGTCGCCGGTGACGCGGTTGCGCAGCACCGACACCGGGCCGGTGTTCTCGTCGACCAGGATCGTGCCGCCGACGGTGGCCGCGGTGACGCTGGCGGCATAACCCTGCACGATCTGCACCGAGCCGCCGATCATCGACCGGCCCTCGATCGTCACCGCCTGCGCGCCTTCGGCCTGCACGTTGCCGTTGACGCTGACGCTGCGCGCCGTCAGCGTGGCGCCGGTGCCGACGACGACATTGCCCTTCAGCCGCGTCTGCGCCAGCACGCAGGAGCGGCCGTCCGGCACGAAGACGTTGTCCAGCGAGACGGCACCGATGCGGCCGGTGCAGATGCGTTCCTCCGCCAGCGCGGGCGTGGCGGCGAGCAGGCCGGCGCCCAGGGCGAGCGCGGCGGACAGGGGGTGGAGTTTCATCGCGGTTCCTCGGTGGTGGATGGAGGACGCGGAAGTCGGCTTCCGCCTGCCACAGAGCCGCAGCGGGTACACCAGATACATCGTCCGCATCGCCTGCCATGACCCAGTTGGCCAGCCCTGGGCGTGCGCCGAGCGCAGCGCACAGCGTGCCCCTTGGGGCGCAGCCAGGTGCACGGGGCGCTGACGCTCTACGGACCCCACGGGGGCCGTGCCGGGCTGGCCCGGCCGCGAGGCCTCAGAGGCAGCTCGTCGGCCCCGGGTTCTCGTCCAGCAGCGCGCCGCGCGCGTCGATGCGGCGCAGCCAGCTGCCGCACAGGCGGGCGCTGCGGTCCTGCAGGCGCTTGGTCACGTCGACCGGCTTCCAGTCGGGCTGCTGCGCACGCAGCAGCGCGGCCACGCCGGCCGCCAGCGGGGCGGCCATCGAGGTGCCGCTCCACACGCCGTAGCCGCCGCCGGGCACGGTGCTCGTGAGGCCCTCGCCCGGGGCGGCGATCATGACCCAGCTGCCGCGGTTGGAGAACGTGGCCACGCGCGACAGCTCGGTGCTGGCCGCCACCGACAGCGCGCCCTCGGCCCGTTCGGCCGCCGGGTACTGCCGCTCGCGCACATTGCCGCCGTTGCCGGCCGCGGCGGTGACCACCGAGCCGTAATGCAGGTCGCAGCGTTCGCGGTCGCCGTTGAAGCCGGGGTCGCTGTAGTCGTCGTCGTCCTCGTCGTCGTCGTCGTCGCTGCAGGTCACCAGCTCGACCACCTTGTCGAGCAGCCGCGTCGGCGTGGTCGTGCCCAGGCTCAGGTTGATGACCTGCGCGTGGTCGGCCGTGGCCGGGTTGCCGTCGGGGTCGGCGGCGTACAGCAGCGCCTCGGCGACGTTCCAGATCGTGCCGCGCCCGGCCGGGTCGAGCACGCGCAGCGGCAGGATGGTGGCGCCGGGGGCGGCCAGTGCCACGAGGCCGGCGACATGGGTGCCGTGGCCGAAGGCCGGGTCGGCGGTGCTGCCGCGCTCCGAGGGGTCGTGGTCGTTGTCCACGTAGTCGAAGCCGGGCCGCAAGCGCCCGGCCAGTGCCGGATGCGAGAAGTCCACGCCGGTGTCGATGACGGCCACCGTGATGCCGCTGCCGTCGTTGACCGCGTGCGCGGCCGCCAGGCCCAGTTGCGCCGGCGCCCATTGCGCCTGGTAGTCGGACTGCCGGCCGATCGCCCACACGCTGCGCTTGCGCGCCTCTGGGTCGCGCACGCGCACGTTCGGCTCGGCGAAGGCCACCCGCGGGTCGGCGTTCAGCTCGGCGATCTTGGCCGCGGTGTCGTCGGTGAGCTTCGTGCGCAGCAGGTACAGCGGGCGCGGGCCCAGGCGGCGCGCCAGCGTCAGGCCGTGCGTCGACAGCACCGCGGGCAGGCTGTCGCCGCGCAGGAGCTTGACGACGATCTGCCGCGGCACCGTGGGGTCGGCCGCCTGCGCGGCGCCCGCGCCCAGCAGCCCGGCGCCGGCCAGCGCCGCCATCAGCAGGCCGCGCCGGAACGTTGAGGAAGGAGTCTGGGCACGGCAGGGTTGGTTCATCGCGGGACTCTCGGACAGCGGGCGGATGCTACAGAGCGCCGGTCCCGCCGCCGGATACATGCGCCCCCGGCGGCGACACGGTCATCAGGCGCCGCCGTGCAGCACGAACGGCGCCCATTGGAACGGGTGGGCCCCTTCCGCGATGAATCGGCGCTGCGCCCCGGCCAGCGCCTGGGCCGGGGGCTGGCCGAGCGCCAGCCGTTCATGGAATGCGGCCATCCAGCGCGCCGTCGCCTCGTCGTCGATGGCCCACAGCCCGCCCAGCGCGCGGCTCGCGCCGGCGACCAGGAAGGCGCGCACGAGGCCGATCGCCTCGTCGCCGGGCGTCGCGTCGGCGCGCGCCGACTCGCAGGCCCCCAGCACGACCAGGGGCCCGGCCAGCGCCAGGCCCTCGGCGTCGAGCGCGGTCAGGGCGCCGTCGTGCAGATGCAGCGTGGAAAACAGCGGGCTGTCGGCACGGAATTCGCCGTGGCAGGCCAAGTGCAGGACGGCAGCCATGGGCGCGTCGCGGCGCAGCGCCGCCCGCGTGGCCGCTGGGCCGGCATGGACGCGCGCCTGCGGCCAGCACGCCGCCAGCGCCGCCGCCTCGGCCGCGGCACCGGGCAGGCGCAGCGTGTCGGCCATCACCAGCACCTCGCCGCCAGCGGGCAGCACGCCGCCCGGCGCGCCGGCCGTCGCAGCGGCCGCCGGGGCCGCGGCCGGCGGCGCCTGCCCGCGCAGCAGCAACTCCGCACTGGCCAGGAGCCCCAGCTGCAGGTCCTCGACGAGGTGGCGCCGGCCGTCCCACAGCGCGGCGAACGGCAGCGACGCCAGCGCCGCGCCCGGCACCAGCAGCACCGTGTGCACGCCCTGCAGCGCCGGCGCCAGCGGGCGCCAGACCAGCCCGTGCAGTTGCTGCAGGCAGCGCCGCGTGCGCGCCGCGAGCTGCGCGGCATGGCGCTGCAGCACGGCGTGGCCCAGGCGCAGCGTCGCCAGCTGCGCGTGCAGCGCCCGCAACGCGGACCGCAGGTCGGCGATCGGCGCCAGCGGGTGGTGCACGGCGACCTGCCCCGCAACCACGCTGACGGCCAACAGTTCGCCGTCGATCTCGCCGTAGGCCACCAGCGCACGGCCGTCGCCGAGTGCGGCCGCCAGCGCCGACGCGTCGATGCCGGTGGCCGCGGCGCCCGAGGACTGCGCCGCGCTGGGGCCGGCGGCGGCCAGACGCCAGCGCCGCGCGCGCTCCAGCCAGGCCTGCTCGAGCGCCCGGCACTCCTGCTGCAGGGCAGCCGGCGCCTCCGGCTCCCCGTCCTCTTGCAGGAAGCGGTTGAGCCGGCGGTACAGCCAGTCCAGCCGCTCGCGCGCCGCCCGTTCGTCGCGGTCCTCGGTGCGGCCCGCGGGGGCATTCGAAGCGGCGCGTTCCGCGGCCGCGGGGCCGAGCCGGTCGCGCAGCGTGCGCGCCCGCCAGCGCTCCAGCGCCTGCAGCACCGCCCAGGCCGCGGCCTCGCCGGGGGCCCGGGCATGGTCCTCCAGCGCCAGCCGCAGCAATTCCTCGTAGGCGCCGACATGGCGCTGCAGATGGCCGCGCTGCAGGTCGTCGCCCGGCAGCGCGGCGCGACCCGCTTCGGACAGCGCCACCGCCTGTTCGAAGGTCTCGCGTGCGGCGTCGCGCCGGCCGGCGGCGCGGTGGGCACGGCCGCGCAGCAGCCAGGCGCGTTCGAGCAGCGGCGGCGGCGTGGCGGCGTCGGCCAGCAGCGCATCCAGCCGCGCCGCCGCGGCGGGCCGGCCGGCGGCGACCTCGGCCTCGGCGAGCGCCAGTCGCGCCGCGGCAGCCGGCAGGCCCTGCGCCCGGTAGGCCTCCAGGGCGGCCTGCGCGGCGTCGATCGCGGCGCCGGTGTCGCCGGCGGCGAGCAGCAGTTCCGCGCGCGCGAGCGCGGCCGCGGCGCGGCCGACGGTGTTGTCCGCCGCCTCGAACCGCATCGCCACGCCGTCCAGCAGTGCCATCGCCGACGCCGGCTCGCCGCGCGCCGCGGCCACGCGCGCGCGCTGCAGCCCGACCCAGGGCTTGGTCGCCGCGCCGTCGTCCAGCGCCGCGTCGACCGCGGCATACAGGGCCTCGGCCTCCGGCAGCAGCCGCAGCTCGAGGTAGGCATCGGCCAGCGACTTCTCGGCCTCCACGCGCAGCAGCGGCAGCCCGAGGCGCGCAAAGTCGTCGGACGCCGCCGCCAGCCCGGCCAGCGCCTCGCGGTAGCGGCCGCCGGCCAGCGCCAGTTCGGCCTGCGCCTGCGCGGCCGCGCTGGCGATCACCGGCAGCCGGTGCGCCTGCGCCCGTCGCAGCGCGCGCCGGTACAGCGCCGCCGCCTCGTCGACGTCGCCGAGGTAGCTGCAGGCATCGGCCCGGCCGACGTCGGCCAGCACCGAGTGCTCGCGGTCGCCGATGCGCGCGAACAGCACCGCCGCTTCGCGGTAGTGGCGCGCGGCCTCGTGATAACGGTCCTGCTGCATGCACAGGCTGCCGGTATTCAGCACCACCTTGGCCGCCGCGGCGCGGTCGCCCAGCGCCAGCAGTTCGGCGCGGGCGCGTTCGGCACAGTCCAGCGCCTCGTCGAAGCGGCCGAGCAGCGCCAGCCCCATCAGCCGGGGCACCTGGGTCTGCGCGGCATCGGCCGCCAGGCCCAGCGACCGGAAGGTGGCCGCGGCCTCGTCCAGGCGCGCCACCGCCGAGGCGAGGCGGCCGCCGGCCAGGTCGGCGATGGCGGCCGTCCACGCCGCCAGCGCGCGCAGTTCGGCGCCCTCCTCGCTGCCGGCGCCCGCGGCGGCCAGTGCCGCCAGCGCCTCGGCGCAGCGCCCGGCCTCGGCGGGGTCGCTGTGCCAGGCCGCGTAGCAGCGCTCCTTGAGCGCGCGCGCCGCGGCGCGGCGCTCAGCCATCCGCGGCGGCGTCCGGGCCGACGTCGACGGGCGGCAGCTCGATCACCCGGTCGGTCAGCTGCAGCTCGAGCCGGTAGCGCCCGGCGGCCAGGCCGTCGATGTGGAAGCCGCCCAGCTCGTCCAGCGGCTGCGCCGGCCGGGCCACGCCGTCCGGTCCGGTGAGCAGCACCTGCGCCGCATCGTCCGGGCCCAGCACCTGGCCGGCGATCGACCAGGCCTGCCCCGCCGGCGCGATGCGCAGGTCGACGTCGTACTCCGCGGCGCTGAACAGCAGCTGGCGCGTGCCGGCGGCGCCGCGCAGCACCGGCACGGCGCCGGCCCAGCTGTCGACGCTCAGCGCGGCCTGCACGCGGCGCAGCAGCGAAGGCGCCGCGGCCGGCGCTGCGCGCGGCGCGCCCAGCGCCTCGGCGCGCAGGATCATCCACTCGGGCGCGTCGGGCAGTTCGCGCAGCGCGCGGCGGCCGGCGGCCAGCAGGTCGTCGTCCTCAGCCGGGGGAAAGTCGGGGCTCATCGTCGCCTTCCAGGCCGCACGGGGTGGCCGGTTGCCGCAACCGAGCAGCGACGGGCGCGCCAGATACATCCGGATGCACGCGCGGCGGCACGGCGGGCGTTCATCGGAGCTACTCGCACAGCCGGCGCAGCTTCTGCAGGCAGCGCGCCCGCGTCGGGCCCAGGCTGCCCACCGGCACGCCCAGGCGCTGCGCGATCTCGGCGTAGGGCAGCTGCGCGTCCTCGTCCTCGAAGACCATCTGCAGCAGCGTGCGGCAGCGGGTCTCCAGACGGTCCAGCGCCTGGCGCAGGCGGTGCAGCTGCTGCACGTCCGACAGCAGCGCCTCCGGCAGCGGGTCGTCGGCCGGCGGGTCCCAGGCCGGGCCCTCCTCGCCTTCGCCGTCTGCCGGCCCATGCAACGACTCGAGCGACAGCTCGCGCCGGCTGCGGCGCAGCAGCGCCAGCGATTCGCGCTTGGCGGTGGTCACGACCCAGGCCTGCAGGCGTTCCGGCTGGCGCAGCCGCGGCAGGTGCTGGTGCAGGCGCTCGAAGACCGCCTGGAAAACGTCGGCGACGCTGGCGTCGTCGAGCCCGGCACGACGCGCCACCGCATGCACCAGGCGCTGGTAGCGGCGCACCAGCGCCCGCCAGGCCGCTTGCTCGCCCTCGAGGCAGCGGCGCACCAGCGAAAGGTCGTCGTCCTCGAGGGCGGCCATGGCGAGCGGCACGATAGCAGAGGCCTGCCGGCGGCGTGCTCGCCGCGGCCTTGGCGGGCCGGCGCGCGGCCGTCCGGCTGCCCCGCCCTGGCGGGCGGGCCGTGCGCCCCGGCCCTCGGGGCGCTCAGTGGCCTGGCCGGTCCTTCTGTTCGAGCCAGCGCTGCGCGTCCAGCGCCGCCATGCAGCCGGTGCCGGCGCTGGTGATGGCCTGGCGGTAGACATGGTCCTGCACGTCGCCGGCGGCGAAGACACCCTCGACGCTGGTCATCGTCGCCATGCCGGCCAGCCCCGAGCGGGTCACGATGTAGCCGTCCTTCATCTCGAGCTGGCCCTTGAAGATGTCGGTGTTGGGCTGGTGGCCGATGGCGATGAAGCAGCCCTTGAGCGGGATCTGGTTCGTGGCGCCGTCCTGCGTGCTGCGGATGCGCACGCCGGTCACGCCGGTGTTGTCGCCCAGCACCTCGTCCAGCGTGTGCCACAGGTGCAGCTTCACGTTGCCGGCGGTGGCCTTGGCCATCAGCTTGTCGACCAGGATGGGCTCGGCGCGGAACTTGTCGCGGCGGTGGATGACGTGCACCGTGCTGGCGATGTTGGACAGGTACAGCGCCTCCTCGACCGCGGTATTGCCGCCGCCGACCACGCAGACCTCGTCGCCGCGGTAGAAGAAGCCGTCGCAGGTGGCGCAGCCGCTGACGCCCTTGCCCATGAAGGCCTGCTCGCTGGGCAGGCCCAGGTACTTGGCGCTGGCGCCGGTGGCCACGATCAGCGCGTCGCAGGTATAGCTGCCGCTGTCGCCGACCAGCGTGAAGGGCCGCTTCGCGAGGTCCACGGTGTGGATGTGGTCGAAGACGATCTGCGTGTCGAAGCGCTCGGCATGCTGCTGGAAACGCTGCATCAGGTCCGGGCCCTGCACGCCGGCGACATCGGCGGGCCAGTTGTCGACGTCGGTCGTCGTCATCAGCTGGCCGCCCTGCGCGATGCCGGTGATCAGCACCGGCTTCAGGTTGGCGCGCGCGGCATACAGCGCGGCGGTGTAGCCGGCGGGGCCGGAACCCAGGATGATCAGCGGGTGGTGGGGGCTCATCGTGTCTCGTTGGATGACGGGTCGGGAAGAAGCCGGCGCCCGCCGGGCAGCGCGCGCCGGGCGGCGCTCGGCAGGCGGTGCTCAGAGGGCGGCGCCCAGCGTTGCGGCGCACGCCGGTGCCGCGGTCGCGGACCAGCGCGCCAGCCCGCCGGCCATGCTCCAGGCCTCGGCGCGGCCCAGGCGGCGCAGCGCGCGCGCGGCCTGCGCGCTGCGGTTGCCGCTGCGGCAGAAGAAGACGACCGGCCGCCCGGGCTCGGCCGCCAGCAGTTCGGGCAGCACCTCGATCAGCTGCGACAACGGCGCGGCGCGCGAGGCCAGGTCGCCGGCGGTGCCGAGACGGCGTTCGTAGGGCTCGCGCACGTCGACGACCAGCGCCGCCGGCCGCTGCCGCAGCCAGCCGGCCAGACGCGCGCCGTCGACCTCCACCGCCGGCTCGCCCCCTGGGTCGACCGTCGCGCCGCAGGCGACCGTGCACCAGGCGGTCGGTGCCAGGTTCTGCTCCAGCGCGGCCTTCGCGCGTGCAAACCCTTCGGCGTCGATGCAGCCGTCCAGCGCGCTGGCCAGCAGCGGCTGTGCGGCGATCTCGTGGCGCAGCGTGGTCGCGAAGCGCTGGTGATAGTCGTGGCCGGGCAGCAGCAGCGCGTCGCGGCCGACGCGGCGCTCGAGCCCGCGCAGCGTGTCGAGGAAGGCCAGCGGCGCGCTCTGTGCGAAGTCGCTGCGCCCCAGCGCGCCCGGCAGCACCGTGTCGCCGACGAAAGCCCAGCGCAGCCGCGGGCCATCGTGCAGCAGGTAGGCCACGGCATCCGCGGTATGCCCGGGCGTGGCCAGCCGTGTCAGCCGCAGGGCGCCCAGCGCCAGTGCGTCGGCCCCCAGCGGCCACCCGAGCGCGTCGGTCGACCCAGGCGTGAGCGGCGCCGCGGGCACGGCGGCGCGCAGCGCCGCCGCCGCAGAACGGTGGTCGCCATGGCTGTGGGTGTCCAGCACCGCGGCCAGCGTGCAGCGGCGGGCCGTGATCCAGCCCGCCAGGCGCGCCGCCAGCTCCGGCAGCGGATCGATGACGACGCAGCGCCGCGTCTGCGCGTCGGCCAGCAGGTAGCAGCAGGCGCCGTCGGCGACGAAGCGGACCAGCCCGGGCAGGGGCTCGGCAGGCGCCGGCGTGCGCGCATCGGCGGGGCACAGGGCGCTGTCGCGCAAGGACTCGCCGCAGGCGCGGATGCGCGCGCAGGCCTCGTCGATGAAGGCCGAGTCCACCCGCGGTCCGAACGACAGGCGCACCGCCGACGCCGCCTGCGCGGGCGGCAAGCCCATGGCCGTCAACACCGCGCTCGGCGTGGCCTTGCCGGCGCTGCAGGCCGAGCCGGCGGACACGCGCACCTCGGCAGCATCGAAGAGGTCGATCAGCACGCCCGAGCCGACGCCGGGCACCGAGAAGTTCAGCGTCGTCGGCAGGCACAGCGGCAGCGGCGCGTTGAAGACCAGGCCCGGGAAGGCGTCGACCAGGGCCGCGGCGAGGCGGTCGCGGCAGGCGGCCAGCGTCGCCGCGTCCTGGAAGCCGCGGCGCTCCAGCAGCGCGGCGAAGACGGCGCCGAGCGCCGCGATGCCGGCCATGTTCTCGGTGCCCGAGCGCAGGCGGTCCTCCTGGCCACCGCCGACGATCAGCGGCGTGAACGGCGCGCCCTCGCGCACGTACAGCAGGCCGATGCCCTTGGGCGCGTAGAGCTTGTGGCCGGAGAAGCAGGCGTAGTCGATGTGCCGCTCGCCCAGCCGCAGCGGCAGCTTGCCCAGGGCCTGCACGCCGTCGACCAGCCAGTGTGCCGGGCTGCCGGCCAGCGCGGCGGCGACGCCGTCGAGGTCGCTGACGACGCCGGTCTCGTTGTTGGCCGCCATCGTGCAGACGAGGGCCGCGTCGCCCGCATGCCGGCGCAGCCAGCCGAGGTCGTGGCGGCCGTCGCGGCGGACCGGGATGATGCGCGTCTCGAGGTCCAGGCCGAGCAGCGCATTCCAGTGTGCAATCGCCTGCGGCACGGCCTGGTGCTCGGTGGCGCCGAACAGGATGAGGCCCGGGGTGGCCGCCCCGCCGTCGCGGAGCGCGCGGACCGCCGCCAGCGCCGACAGCACCGCGGTCTGGATCGCCTCGGTGGCGCCGCTGGTGAATGCCAGGCGGCCGGCATCGACGCCGAGCACGCGGCGCGCCTTCGCCCGCGTGTCGTCGACCAGGGCGCGCGCGCGCAGGCCCGCGCTGTGCACGCTGCTGGGGTTGCCGAAGTCGTCGGCCATCGCACCCTGCGCGGCCGCCTGCGCTTCGGGCATCACCGGGGTCGTGGCGTTGGCGTCGAGGTAGATTTCCATGGTGTCCTGTGCGCGGGTGGTGCCGGGGCGATGGCGTGCCGGTCCGTGGCCGTGTCGCCGTGCCGAAATTGTCGAGAGCCGGCCTTGGAAAGCGATTGCGTTCTTGTCTACGATGCAGGGCCATCAGGGCACGAACATCCGCTTGCGCGGCCGCACGCGAAACCGTGTTGCGCAGGCGCTGCGAAGCTTGGAATCGGCCGCGATGCCGCGCGTGCTGCGGCCCTGGCCTCCCCGATCCCGCCCCTTGTATGCCCATGAGCCGGCCCCCGCCCTTGCACGACGAAGCGAACGGCGCCGATGCGGCCGCCGGTTCGCCACCGTTGCGGCCGGATGATCGCGAGGAACAGGCCTTCCGGCACGATTTCCTGGCGCGCGAGTTCCGCGCCAGCTACGGCTGGCTCAAGCAGCGGCTGCGCCGCCATGTCGACTCGCCGGCCGAGGTGGAGGACCTGGCCTCGTCGGCCTTCGTCGAACTGGCCGTCGTGCGCGACCTGCGCAGCGTGCGCGAACCGCGGGCGCTGCTGAGCGTGATCGCGCGCCGGCTCGTCTACGAGGGCTGGCGCCGGCGCGACCTGGAGCAGGCCTACCTGGCCGCGCTGGCGGCCGCCGGCGAGCCGACGGCGCCCTCGGCCGAGACGCTGCTGGAGACGGTGCAGCTGCTCGGCCGCATCGACCGCCTGCTCGAGGGCCTGTCGGCGAAGGCGAGGATGGCCTTCCTCTACAGCCAGATCGACGGCATGACCTACGCGGAGATCGCCGCCGAGCTCGGTGTCTCCGCGAGCATGGTGCGCAAGTACATCGCGCAGGCGCTGGAGCAGTGCTACCTTTGCGCGGAGTGAACCGATGCCGCGACAACCCACGCTGAACGAAGCCGCCCGGGCCGCCATCGCCTGGGAGATGCGCCTGCGCTCGGGCGAGGTGGGCGCCGACGAGCGCGCCGGCTTCGAGGCCTGGCGCCAGGCCAGCCGCGCCAACGACGAGGCCTGGCGCGCGCTGCAGGCGCGGCTGCAGCCGCTGCGCGCGCTGGCGGCGCGCCACCCGGTGGCCGCCCGCCAGGCGCTGGTGCATGCCGACGCGTCGCGCCGGCGCGTGCTGGTCAACGGCCTGACCGGCACGGCGGGCATGCTGGTGCTCGGCATCGGCGGATTGCGCATCGCGCACGAGCTGGGCTACGACGCCACGTTCCGCACCGGCATCGGTGAACGCCGCGAGGTGGCGCTGGCTGCGGGCATCCGCGGCCTGCTCGATGCCGGCACGGCGGTCTATGCCACCGACGAGGCGGCCAGCTGGCGCGTCGACAGCGGGCGCCTGCTGGTCGACGCCAGCAGTGCCGCGGCGCCGTTCAGCGTCGCGTCGCCGCACGGTCGCCTGCAGGCCGCGGGCGCGCGTTTCAGCCTCGGCGTGCTGGACGCCAGCAGCGCCCTGGTGATGGAGCGCGGACAGGGCGTGCTGCAGCTGCGCGACGGCGGCGCGCACCCGGTCGCCGTCGGCGAGGTGCTCGGCTTCACCGCGCGCGCGCTGCGCCGCGTCGAGGCCTCGGTCGCGGCGGCGCTGGCCTGGACCAGCGACCTGCTGGTCGCCTCCGACGAGTCGGTGGCCGACGTCGTCAGCGTGTTGCGCCGCTACCGGCGCGGCCTGATCCGCGTCTCCGACGACGCCGCCCGGCGGCGCGTCAGCGGCGTCTTCAGCCTCAAGGACCCGGACCAGGCGCTGCGCCAGCTGGCCGAGTCGCTGTCGCTGCGCGTCGACCGCTACAGCGACTACGTGGTGATCCTGCGCGAGCGCTGAGCCGCGGTCGGCCGGCGGCGCCGGTCGCAGGACTCAGGCGCAGGCCGCCGTGCGCTGCATCAGCATCGCGACCGCGGCCTCCGCGGCGGCCTGCTTGGCGCGATGCTGCGCCTTGAGCTTGCGGCCGAGTTCGGGCGCCAGTTCCTCCACCTTGTCGCGCATCGCGTGGCCCTTGAACTCGGGCCAGGTGTCGATGATCTGGCGCTGCACCTTCTGCAGCGCGAGCGCGTCGTCCTGCGTCCACTGCTGCTCGCGCCTGACGCGGGCGGCGGCCAGCTGCATGGCGGCGTTCACGAGGCCGTTGATCACCGCCGCGTCGTCGGCCAGCGGGGCGGCGGCTTCGGCCAGGGCGCGCGCCAGCGCGGCGGCCGGGCCGCGGTCCTTCGGGTCGGGGGCGTGAGCCCGCAGCGCCGCGTGCACGCGGCTCCAGGCGTCGGCGGTCACCGCCTGGCCGTCTGCATCGGCGCGGTGCAGGGTCACCAGTTCGGCGTGCAGGCGCTGCACCTCGGGGTCCGCCTGGCGCAGGTCGAAGGCCTGCGGATGCGACAGCAGGTCGGCCGCCAGGTCCGCGGCGACGCCGCGCGCGTCGCGGTCCACCGGCAGCGCCTCGAGCCAGCGCAGCACGAATTCGGCCGCCTCCTGCTCGCTGTCGTGCGCCGAACCCAGCCACTCGACGAGGCTCAGCAGCGGCCGCGGAATGCCCAGCGTCGGCGGCGCCTCGTGCACACCGGCTTCGGTGGCGCAGCCCAGCGGCGAGCCCTCACGGCCGTCCCAGTAGGTCTGGGAGCTGCGCCGCACGGCGCCGGCGGCCAGGTGCTGCCGCAGCCTGGCGATGCACGCGGCCTTGCGCGCCGCATCGCCGCCGAAGGTCCGGCTCGGCGCGGCCGCGGGCTGCGCCGGCGCCTGCAGGTGCTCGTCGATGAACAGCGCGATCTGCTTGGCCGGGCGCGAGCCGGTCAGGCGCGCCACCGGCTCGCCGTGCTTGAACAGCACCAGCGTCGGCAGGCCCTTGATGTTGAACCGCGTGCGCGCCTCGGTGTACTCCTCGACGTCGACCTTGGCGAAGCCGACCTTGCCCTCGAACTGCGCCGCCACCGTGTCGAGCACCGGCGCCAGGGCCTTGCAGGGGCCGCACCAGGGGGCCCAGAAGTCGACCAGCACCGGGTGCGGGCTGGCCTTCAGCGTGGGGTCGAAGTTGTCTTGGGTCAGTGACTGCATCGGGTACTCCTGGGGTTCGTGGCGGAAGGGGGAAGGCGGCGGCCCAGGCCTCAGCCGGTGCCGCCGACGGTCATCTCGTCGATGCGCAGCGTGGGCTGGCCGACGCCCACCGGCAGCGACTGGCCGGCCTTGACGCACAGGCCGGCGCCGGCGTCGATCTGCAGGTCGTGGCCGATCAGGCGCACCTTCTTCAGCGACTCGGGACCGTCGCCGAGCACCGTCACCGCCTTCAGCGGCGCGGTCAGCCGGCCCTGCTCGATCAGGAAGGCCTCGGAGGCGTTGAAGACGAAACGGCCGCTGCTGATGTCGACCTGGCCGCCGCCGAGGTGGGCGACGTAGATGCCCTGCGCGACCGAGGCGATGATCTCCTCGGGCGCCACGCCGCCGGCGCGCAGGTAGGTGTTGGTCATGCGCGGCAAGGGCAGCACGTCGTGGCTCTCGCGACGGCCGTTGCCGGTCGGCGCCGCGCCGGTCAGGCGCGCGCTGAGCCGGTCGTTGATGTAGCCGACGAGGATGCCGTCCTCGATCAGCGTCGTGCAGCGGCCCGGCGTGCCCTCGTCGTCGACATGCAGCGAGCCGCGACCGCCGGCCAGCGTGCCGTCGTCGACGATGGTCACGCCGGGCGCGGCGACGCGCTCGCCGATGCGCCCGGCGAAGGCGGAGGCGCCACGGCGGTTGAAGTCGGCCTCCAGGCCGT
The DNA here is from genome assembly GCA_019635315.1 of Rubrivivax sp. Taxonomy (GTDB): domain Bacteria; phylum Pseudomonadota; class Gammaproteobacteria; order Burkholderiales; family Burkholderiaceae_C; genus Rubrivivax. The sequence continues at coordinate 658,587 of JAHBZT010000004.1, read as the reverse complement.
GGCCCACGGCCTCGTGCAGCAGCACGCCGTTCCAGCCTGGGCCCATCACCACGCTCATCACGCCGGCCGGTGCCGGCCGCGCGTCGAGCTTGCCCAGCGCCGCGTCGACGGTGCGCTGGGCCAGCTGGCGCAGCGCCTGTGGCGTGAAGGGCGACAGTCCGCCACGGCCGCCGACGGTGCGCGAGGCGCTCTCGCGGCGGCCCTGCTGCAGCACCTGCACCGACAGGTCCAGCCGCACGCTGGGCCGCACGTCGCCGGCGCACAGCCCGTCGTCGCGGGCGATGAAGACCAGCGCACGCGCCGACGACAGCGTGGCCCGCACCTCGACGACACGCGGGTCGCGCCCGCGGGCGGCCGCGTCCAGCGTCTCGAGCAGCGCGATCTTGGCCGCGGCCTCGGCACCGGCCACCGGGTCGTCGTGGCCGTAGCGGGCCGGCAGCGGCACGGTGATCGGCGCCAGCACCGGTGCGGCCACCGGCAGCACCGCCGTGCCGCGAACGTCGCCAGCACCCAGCGCGCCGCGCACGACCCCGGCGGCGCGCTGCACCTGCTCGGCGTCGATGCACTGCGAGGTCGCCAGCACCGCCTGCTCGCCCTGCAGCCCGCGCAGGCCGAAACCCTGCTCCATCGCGAAGCTGCCGCGGTGCACGCGGCCGCCTTCCAGGCTCCAGCTCTCGGCGACCGAGGACTTCAGGTAGAGGTCGGCGTGCTCGCCGCCGGCGCCGAGCGCCTGCGCCAATCCGCGCAGCAGCCGCGCCTCGTCCAGACCATGGGCGTCCAGCAGCGTGGCGCGGGCCAGGTCGTGCGCGGCGTCCGTCGTCGCGGGCAGCGGGTCGGGGCCAGGGGCGTGCAGGGTCATGTCGGTCCGGGAAGGTTGGAAGGCTTGCGGGCGCATCGCGGCGATGCGTTCGGGGGCTCAGGCGCCGCCGACGCGCATCGCATCGACCAGCCAGGACCCGGTGCTGGCGCCGGGGCGGGTCAGGATGTCGCTGCCGACGGCCTGCAGGCCGGTGAGCATCGCGCCCAGCTGGCCTGCGATCGTGATGCCGGCCACCGGGTAGCGGATCTCGCCGCCGTCGACCCAGAAGCCATGCACGGCGCGCGAGAAGTCGCCCGTCATCAGGTTGGTGCCCTTGCCGGTCATGCCGCTGACCACCAGCCCTGTGCCCAGTCGCCGCAGCATCGCGGCGAAGTCGTCGCCGGGGGCGGTGCGGTCGCTGCGCACGACGAGATTGGTCGGCCCCTGGCCGTGGTCGGCCACCGGCAGGCCCAGCCGGCGCGCGCCGTACAGGCCGAGGAAGCAGCCGCGCAGCACGCCGGCCTCGACCACGGCGCGCCGGCGCAGCGCCACGCCCCAGTCGTCGTGGCTGGCGCTGCCGGCGCCACGCGGCAGCAGCGGGTCGTCGACCAGGTGCACGTGCGGCGCAAGGCAGGGCCGGCCCAGCGCGCCGGCCAGGTAGGAGGCCTGCGTGTACAAGGGCTTGGCCGAAAGCGCCTGGCTGAAGTCGGCGAGCACGCCCAGCGCGGCGGGCGGCGCGAACAGCACCGGGCAGGTCTGCGTCGGGATGCGACGCGCGCCCAGCCGCGCCGCAGCTTGCGCCGCGGCGCGCTGGCCGACGGCCTCGGGCGACATCAGGTCGGCCGGGCGGCGCGCCCAGTCCCACCAGTGGTCGATCTGCTTCTCGGTGCCGCGCCGCGCCACCGGCGAACAGCCGATGCGGTGGCCGGTCGTGACCCAAGTGCGCAGGAAGCCGTCGCTGGTCGCCAGGCAGTGGTGCGAGCGGTGCGTCTGCACCTGGCTGCCCTCGGTCAGCGTCACGGCGTCGCCGACGGCCAGCGCCGCGTCCTCGGCGCGGCGCGCGATGGCGATCGCGTCGGCCATGCCCAGCGACCAGGGGTGGTCGAGGTCCAGGTCGGCGTGCCCCTGCGCTCGCTCGTCGGCCGCCGGCAGGCCGACGCAGGGATCCTCGGCGGCCAGGTCGGCGATCGCCAGGCCGCGCTGCACCAGGGTCGCGATGGCGTCGGCCGACAGGTCCGACGACGACACGGCAGCCTGGCGCCGGCCGCGCAGCAGCGTGAGCTGGATCGTCGTGCTCCGGCGAAACGTGCGCTCGGTCGGCACGCCGGCGCAGACGGCGGCAATGAGCGACTCGCTCTCGCCGAGTTGCACCACGGCAGCGGTGGCGCCGGCCCGGCGCGCGAGGTTCAGCGCCTGCGCGGCCACGTCGGACAGGGGGGGCGCGGCCATGCTCATGCGGCGGCCGGCCGCGGCTGCAGGCCGAGTGCGGGCCGGGTGCCGGCCTCGCTGGTGGCGGTCGCGGCATCGGCGGCGCCCTCGGGGGCCACCGGCACCAGGTCGACGAACTGGTCGTGGTACCGCGCTACCTCCTTGCGGTGGGCGACGCTGACCAGGGTGCTGCCCGGCAGCGCCTCGAGCAGGCGGCTGTACAGGCGATGCTCGGAGGCTTCATCGAGCGCACTCGTCGCCTCGTCGAGGAACACATGCGTCGGCCGCTGCAGCAGGATGCGCGCGAAGGCCAGCCGCTGCTGCTCGCCGCCGGACAGTCGGCGACCCCAGCGGTCGGGTTCGTGCAGCGCGTCGGCGTACTTGTGCAGGTCGCAGTCGATCAGCGCCTGGCGCGCCCGCGCGTCGGGCACCTCGGTGTCCGGGCCCGGGAAACACAGCGCCTGCTTGAGCGTGCCCACCGGCAGGTAGCTCTTCTGCGGCACGAACATCATCGCGGCACGCTCGGGCCTGCGGATCGTGCCCTGCCCGTAGGGCCACAGCCCGGCGATCGCGCGCAGCAGCGTGGTCTTGCCCGAGCCGGAGGCACCGCGGATCAGGCAGCGCGCGCCCGGCTCGATGCGGAAGGCCGGCACGCGGGCCAGCACGGTGCCGTCCATGCCGGCCAGCGTCAGCGACTCGATCTCGATCGCCGCGTCGTCGCGGGTCTCCAGCGCCAGCCCCTGCACCGGCTCGGCCGGCTCCACCGCGTCCAGCAGCGACAGCATGCGCCGCACGACCGCGCGCCAGGCGGCGAAGTCGTCGTAGGCACCCGGGAAGAAGCCCAGCGCCACCTCGAGCGAGACGAAGGCGGCGGTGATCTTCATCATCGTGCCCAGGGTCCAGGCGCCGGTGGCCATCAGCGGCAGCGACAGCAGCGTCGGGATGATGCTGTTCAGGCTGCCCGGGATCAGCATGCAGGCCAGCAGGTTGCGCTGCACCAACACCATCTGCCAGGTCGTGTCCTTGACGGCCTCGAAGTTGATCTTCAGCCGCGTCGCCTCGGTCTTGCCGCCGCCGTACAGCGCGATCTGCTCGGAGCCCTCGCGCACCTGGATCAGCATGCTGCGGTAGTCGGCCTCGGCCTTCTGCTTGGCGAAGTTCAGCGGGATCAGCTTGCGCCCGAACAGATGCGTCAGCAGCAGGATGCCGCCCGAGTACAGCAGCGCGAAGATCACCAGGTAGCCGGGGATCGCGAAGCTGGTGTCGCCGATCGTGATCGGGAAGTCACCCGAGAGCTGGTACAGCAGCGCGCCGTAGGTGACGATGGACACCGGCACGCGGATGAAGGACAGCACCAGGCTGCAGGTCTTCTGCGTGAAGATGTGGGCGTCCTCCGCGATGCGCTGGTCGGCGTTGTCGAGGATCTTGTCGCGCTCGATGCGGTAGTAGGTCTCGTTGTGCGTCCACTTGTCGACCAGGTAGGCGGTCAGCCAGGTGCGCCAGCGCAGCTGCAGCAGCGCGTTGGCCATCATGCTGAGCAGCAGCGCGCACACGTTGAGCAGCACGATGACGATGAACTTGGACAGCAGCGGGAACAGCGTCGCGAACTGCTGCGCGCCGACCGCGTCGTAGAACTGCCCGGTCCAGCCGTTGCGCCAGACGCCGTAGTACACCTCGACGAAGCCGATCGTCACCACGAACAGCGCCAGCAGGCCGGAGACCCAGCGCTCGCTGGAATACTTCCAGTACGGCACGAACAGCTCCCACACCGAGGTGTGGAAGCGTGCCCGCTGCTCGTTGCGCTCCTGGTAGCGGATGTCGGGGGTGGCCTGCGGCGGGCTCATCGTCGTTCCTTGCCGGCGCACGCCGGCGGACGGGACCGGCATCGCGCCGGTGTCGCTGGGCATGGCTCGGCAGCCCGCTCAGAAGCTGTAGGCGGCGGTCAGCGTGACCGTGCGCGGCGTGCCCATGGGGATCGTCCCGAGGTTGGTGCCGACCATCGCGACCGGGTTGTAGTTCGCGCGGTCGAACAGGTTCTTCACCGACAGGTTCAGGTTGAGGCCCTGCCGCCGGTAGAACAGGCCCAGGTCGGCCTGCAGCTGCGACGGGATCTTCGTCGTCGGCGAGACCCGCTCGCCGCTGCCGTAGAACAGGCCGGCGCCGACGCCGAAGCCCTGCAGCGCCGGGGCGCTGAAGTTGTGGGTCAGCCACAGCCCGGCCTTGTGACGCGGGAAGTGGATGATCAGGGGCGGCGGCGTGGGCGGCTGCTGGTAGTCCATGTAGGCGTACTGCGCACTGACGTTCCAGCCCGGCCGCAACTGGCCCTGCAGCTCGAGCTCGATGCCCTTGGCCACGGCGCCGCTGACGCCGATCGACGAGCCCGGGCTGGCCGGGTCGGCCACCGGCTCGTTGACGTAGGTGTTGCGGTACAGCGCCACCGTGCCCTGCAGCTTGCCGTTGCGCAGGCCGAACTTCAGGCCGGCATCGAGCTGCGTGCTGCGCTTTGGGTCGATCTGCTCGCCGGACGAGGTGGTCGCCATGTTGGGCTGGAAGCCCTCGTTGTGGCTGACATAGGCCGACAGCCAGGGGGTCAGGTCGTACAGCACGCCCAGGCTGGTGCTGACGCCGGCCTGGCCGCTGGGCGGCACCTTGGTCTCGTTGCCGTTGGCCGCATAGCGCGTCGCCTCGGACTCGAAGTCGTCGTAGCGCACCGAGCCCAGGAAGTGGAACGGGCCGCGGTTGGCCTGCACCTGGACATAGCCGCCGACGAGTTCGTTGTCGCCGTCGCTCACGAGGCGCCGGTCGACGGTCAGCGGCGGTACGGCGGTCGGCACCCGGAAGTCGGGAATCGTGAAGCTCGAGCTCGCGACCTGCGAGTAGTTGACGACGCGCCCCCGGCGCAGATCGGCCCCGAACAGCAGCGTGGCATCGAAGGTCTCGCGGTCGACGTACAGGCGCAGGTAGTTCTTGAAGTTCGTGGTCGTGTACTTGTTCTTCGACGAGATGCCGAACAGGCGCAGGCTGTTGTTGGCCGCGATCGGCGTGATCGCGGCCCACACGGCGCTTTCCTGGGTCGAGCGGTTGTCGAGCAGGTGGCTCACGAAGTCCAGGCTGTCGGTGATCTCCTGCTCGAGCTTCACGCCGACGGTCCGGGACTCGATCTCGAAGCCGTCGGCCTCGTTGCCCAGCGGATAGTCGAGGAAGCCCTCGAGCAGGCCTCCCCCGGCGATGCCCACGGTGAACTGCGAGCGTGGGGCCCGGTTGACGGTCTGGCTCACGGCCAGCGTCAGGTCGGTTCGCTGGTCCTTCCACTGCAGCGTCGGCGCGATGTAGTGGCCCTTGCCGCCGTCGTAGCCCATGGCTGTCCGATCGGCACGGTTCCCCGAGACGGTGAAGCGGTAGCGCAGCTTCTTGTCCGCCGTCAGCGCTCCGGTCGCGTCGAAGCCCAGCAGCGCCCGGCCATCGGGGCCGACCTCCGCCTGCAGTTCCTTGAACGGGTGGACCTGGGGCATCTTCTTGACGATGTTGATGACGCCGCCGGGCGGGTTGTTGCCGGCCAGGATCGCCGACGGCCCCTTGATGACCTCGACGCTGGCGATCGCCGCCATCGGCGTCAGCACGGAGGCGACGGCCTCCTGCGGCAGGCTCATGCCGTCCTCCGCGACGGGGGCCACGAAGCCCCGCACGTTGAAGGTCGGCTGGCCGCTGGACGCGATGCCGACCACGCCGGCGGCATTGCGCAGCACGTCCGTCAGGTCGGCGGCGGACTGGCTCTGGATGACGGCCGCGTTGACCACGGTGATGGCCTTCGGCGTCTCGCGCAGCGACGTGTCGCCGCGGGTGTAGGTGCTCGAGGATTCGACGGCGAAGCCGGTACCGCCCGAGTCGCGCTGGGCGACAACGGTCACTATGGGCAGGCTGTCGTCGACCACGACCGGCGCTTCCCGGGGCGCGGGCCGCGGTCTGGCCGGCGCCGGCGCCACGGTGGCTGCCGGCGCGGCGGTGGGCGTCGAAACGGGGGCCGCCGCGGCCCGGCGCAGTGCCAGGGACCCGCTGGCCGTCGTGTACACCTCGAACCCGGAGCCTTCGAGCGCACGCCGGAAGGCCTCGGCCGCCGAGAAGGTCCCGACGACCGGCGGCGACACCAGCGCGCGGACCTGCGCCGGGTCGAACGCGATCAGCACCCCGCTCTGCGCGGCGATCTGCAGCAGCGTCCTGTCCAACGGCGCACTCGGCAGCTGGTAGCTCTGCCGCTGCTCGGCGGCCGCCTGGGCATGGGCGTGGACGGCGACCACGCAGGGCATGGCAGCCACCGCCAGCGCGATCACGCTGGGACGAAGAATTCTGTAACCATCTCGAAATGAATTCATCGCGAATAAGCTCCGAATAACGCTGCCAATAACAATCGTGCGGTGCCTCGATTTACCGGCGTTCGGGCCGGCTAGCCGCTCTCGATTCGAGGACGCCCGGGATCCGCAAGGTGGTGACGATCACCGAAACGGGTTTGCCACCTCAGGTAGGTTTAGCCAGTTCCGGTGCTCTTGTCGCGCCTTCCGGAAACAGTCTGAATTACGCCGCTCGTTTCACTCATTCGATGTCGATCGAGCGAACGGAAGTCTATCGACAGGCGCATGGACGAATTTTTCAATCTTGCTCCTCCAGTGCGTTTTCGCTAGGAAGACATTCCGCATGGATCGCGTGCGCGGAAATCGCATTCCGGCTCCGCCGCGGCTGCGCGAAAACCCTAGCCCAGGTAGCCCAGCGGCAGGGCGGTGGTCGACTTGAGGATCTCCATCGAGAAGCTCGAGCTCACGTCGTGCAGTTCCACCGCGCGGATCAGCCGCTTGTAGACGTCGTCGTAGGCCGAGATGCTGGGAACGACGACCTTCAGGAGATAGTCGATGTTGCCGCTCGTGCGGTAGACCTCGACCACCTCGGGAATGCAGGCCACGGCCTCGCGAAAGGACTTCAGCCAGGCGGCGTTGTGCTGAGCGGTCTTGATCTCGACGAAGACGGTCACGCCGACGTTGACCTTCCCGGCGTCGAGCAGGGCCACGCGGCGCCGGATGACGCCCTCCTGCTCGAGTTTCTGGATGCGGCGCCAGCAGGGCGTGGTCGAGAGGTTGACCTTGGCGGCGATCTCCGCCACCGCGCAGGTGCTGTCCTCCTGGAGGATCTCGAGGATCCGCTTGTCCGTTCGGTCGATCACGTTGTGCCTCGTTGCAGTGGTCTTCGACGGCCCGGGCGATGCGGATCGCGGGCCTCCTGCCTGTCTTGTGCAACGAGATTGCGAAAGTGACACCGGCACCGGAAGATTTTTCTTCCGGCGCCCGAATCCAGGGTCCTGCCTCGCAGGGGCTGAGGCCGCGCCGGCCGTTGGGCCGGATCCGGGTTTGCCCTCGGGCCGTGGGCGGTGCTCCGAAGGATCGCGATCGTGGACACCCGCGCCCGCGGGCTGACTCGCCCGAGCGCTGCGGAGCGGCGACGAAGGGTCCACAGGGACCCTTCCTCACCCCGTCACTCCCACGACATTGTCAACAGGCGGGTGTCGTTCAGACGCCAATCGGGCGCTCGGGCGGCACGGCGTGGGCGACGTACCGACAGGTTTGCCGACCTGATCTGGCAAACGCCGGACCGCCGTCTCGTCGAACCTGGCCATCCCGGCCGGCTGGCGTCACGCGACGGCGAGGCAACTCGCGCGTCCCGCTGCGGTCCCCTGCGATCTCGGGCACCAGGCCGTCCCGCCGCTGCGAGACCGGCCCGCGCCGCCATTCACAGATCGACGCCCCAACGCCGCATCCACGCCCCCAGGAAGTCGGCGAAGCCCTCGGCCGCGGGTGACAGGGTCCGCGTGACGGGCGCATACAGGCAGACCTTGCGCACCGACTCCGGCTGCACGACGCGCTTCATCACCAGCCCCAGGGGCCTGGCGAGCACGGCGACATAGGCCGGGGCGAGCGTGACGGCCAGACCCTGGGCCGCGATGCCCAGCGCCGTGGAGATGTTGTCCACCACGTCCACCGGCGTCACCCGGGTGCCCGCGGGCACGTCCTGGTGCATCTGGGCGACGTTGTGTTCGTGGTCGCGCCCGGCGGAGACAATCGGCACGGTCGCCAGTTCGGCCCAGCGCACCGCACGGCGGTGTCGGGCCAGGGCGTGGTCGGGCGCGCACCACAGCACCCAGGCGCTGTCGAACAAGGGCCTGGCCTGCACAGTGGGGCCGGTATGGCGGTCGGGGCCGATCGCCAGGTCGACGTCGCCATCGGCCACGCGGTCGACGAGCAGGTCGACCGGCACGTCGCGCACGCGCACGACCACCTTGGGCTTGTGCTTGTGGTACTCGCGCATGGCCATCGGCAGCGCCGTGGACGCCAGCACCAGTGGTGCGCCCACGCGCACCACGCCCGAGGCCCGGTTGCGCACGTCGTCGGCAGCGCTGTCGGCGGCATGCACGTGGCGCAGCAGCGTCGCCGCCGAGGGCAGGAAGTCGCGCCCTGCGCTGGATAGGGCCACCTTGCGCGTGGTGCGGTCGAACAGGCGGAAGCCGAGGAGGGCCTCCAGCTCGGCCACCAGCTGGCTCACCGCCTGCGCCGTCAGGCCCAGTCGCGATGCGGCCAGCGTGAAGCTGTGGGCCTCGGCCACCGCGGTGAAGGCCTCGATCTGGCGCAGCGTGTAGCGGGTCAGCGGCATGCCGCCATTATCAAGCGGGGCTTGAAAACCGCCCAGAAAGCATTGGTTGTGGGAGGTCGCCTCGTCGCACCACACTTGCGCCGCATCAAGACGGCCCTCCCCCGAAGCGGCCTACCGGCAGGAGACAGCAGCCATGACCTTCCCGACCTCGTTCCTCCGCACGTCGACCTGCGCTGCCGCAGCTGCCGCCTGCGTCGGCGCGGCATCCGCCCAGGAGCCGCTGACCACGCGCTGCGAGTCGGCGCCGATCGCCGCGCTGTTCAAGGTTTTCGGCGACACGGGACGCATGCCGCCGGACCTGGGCCGTTTCCTGCAGAACGCCGCGCTGCAGAGGATCGAGCCGTACAAGGCCTTCGACAACGTCTACTACGTTGGCATCTGCTGGGTGTCGGCGTGGCTGATCACCTCGCCCCAGGGCCATGTGCTGATCGACGCCCTGTACGGCCCCTACACCGGCCCGATGCTCGACCACATCCGCCAGCTCGGCTTCGACCCGCAGGACATCCGGCAGGTCGTCATCACGCACGGCCACTTCGACCACGCCGGTGGCGCCGCCGCGCTGAAGGCCGCCCTGCCGCGCGCGCGCTTCGCGATGACGGCCGAGGGCTGGCGCGAGGCCGCCGAGTCGGCGGCGGAGTCGGCCACGCGGCCGAACCGCTGGACCATGATCGACAAGGACATCGTGCTGACCGACGGCCAGGTGCTGCAGGTCGGCGACATCCGGCTGCAGGCCTTCGAGACGCCGGGGCACACGATGGGCACCGCCTCCTTCGCCTTCGACGCCTACGACGGCGGCCGTCGCCACCGCGCCTTCACCGTGGGCGGCCTCGGCCTCAATGCGATCAAGGGGCCGGAGCAGGTCGAGGCCTTCATCGCCAGCGTCAAGCGCATCCGCGCGCTGACCGAAGACGCCACCGATCCCGTCACCACGCACCTGACGACGCACGCCTTCTCCAACGGCCTGACCGAAGCCAAGGAACTGCTGAAGACCCGCAAGCCCGGCGAGCCGCATCCGCTGGTCGACCCCAAGGGCTTCCGCGCCCAGCTCGATACCTTGCAGGCCGGCGCCGAGCAGCGCCTGGTGGCCGAGCGCGCGAAGAAGCCGAATTGACGATGGCGCTCGCCGACCTGCGCGCCGCGTTCGCCGGCCGCCTGCTCGACGACGCGGAGGCCATGGCGCCGTTCCTGACCGACTGGCGGCGCAAGTGGACGGGCTCCGCCCTGGCCGTCGCGCAGCCCGACAGCGCCGAGGGCGTGGCTGCCGTGCTGCGCTGGTGCCGCGCGCGGGGCGTCGCGGTCGTGCCGCAGGGCGGCAACACCGGCCTGTCGGGCGGTGCGACGCCGGCCGCCGACGGCCGCAGCGTCGTGCTGTCCACCGCGCGCCTGCAGCGCATCCGCGCCCTGGATCCGGTGGGTCGGACGATCACGGCCGAGGCCGGCGTCACGCTGCAGCAGGTGCAGGACGCGGCCCGCGCGGCCGGCTGCCTGTTCCCGCTCAGCCTGGCGGCGCAGGGCACGTGCACGATCGGCGGCAACCTGGCCACCAACGCCGGCGGCGTGCAGGTGCTGCGCTACGGCAATGCGCGCGAGCTGTGCCTGGGGCTGGAGGTCGTCACGGCCGACGGCGAGCTGTGGGACGGCCTGCGCCCGCTGCGCAAGGACAACACCGGCTATGCGCTGCGCGACCTGTTCATCGGCAGCGAAGGCACGCTGGGCGTCATCACCGCGGCGGTGCTCAAGCTGTTTGCGCTGCCGAAGGCGCAGGTGGTCGCCTTCGTCGCCGTGCCATCGCCCGCGGCCGCGCTGCAGTTGCTGTCGCTGGCGCAGGACCGCCTGGTCGCCGACCTCACCGCCTTCGAGTTGTCGAGCGAGACCTGCCTGCAGCTGGTGGAGCGGCACGTGGCGGCCGCCCGACGCCCGCTGGGGCCCTCGCCCTGGTACGTGCTGCTGGAAGTGAGCAGCGCGCAGGACGAGGCCGGCGCCACGCAGGCCATCGAATCGCTGCTGGAGGCCGCGATCGAGGCCGGCCACGCCACCGATGCCGCGGTCTCGGTCAGCCTGGCGCAGTTCCGCAGCCTGTGGGCGCTGCGCGAGGACATCTCCGAGTCGCAAGGCGCCGAGGGCCCGACGATCAAGCACGACATCGCGCTGCCGATCGCGCGCATCCCCGCCTTCATCGAGCACACCGGGGCCGCCATCGCGCGGCACTTCCCTGCCCTGCGCCTGGTGGTATTCGGCCACCTCGGCGACGGCAACCTGCACTACAACCTGTCGCCGCCCGAAGGCGGCATGCCGCGCGCCGAGTTCCTCGCGCTCGAGGCGCCGGTCAACCGCCTGGTGCACGACGCAGTGCACGCCGCCGGCGGGTCGATCTCGGCCGAGCATGGCCTGGGCGTGCTGCGGCGCGACGAGGCCGCGCGCTACAAGCCCGTGGTCGAGCAGCGCCTGATGCACGCCATCAAGCACGCGCTGGACCCGCTGAACCTGATGAACCCGGGCAAGCTGCTCGGGCCGCTGCCCTCACACTGCAACCCACTGGAGACCTGAGCATGCAACGTCGCCACTTCGTCTTCTCTTCCGTGGCCGCCGGGCTGGCGCTAGCCGGCACCGCCGTCCGCGCCCAGGGCCTGCCCGACACCGCGCGCATCCTGGCCGGCTTCGCGCCCGGCGGCACGGTCGACGTCACCGCGCGCCGGGTGGCCGACAAGCTGCGCGACGTGTTCGCGAAGTCCGTGGTCGTCGAGAACCGGACCGGTGCCGGCGGGCAGATCGCGCTGTCGGCGCTGAAGACGTCGGCGCCCGACGGCCTGACGCTGCTCGTGACGCCGATGTCGATGCTGGGCATCTACCCGCACACCTACAAGAAGCTGCCCTACGACCCGGTGGCCGACTTCCAGCCGGTGTCGCAGGCGGTGCGCTTCGACTTCGGCTTCGCCGTCGGGCCCATGGTGCCGGCCAGCGTGAAGACGCTCGGCGAGTTCGCTGCCTGGTGCAAGGCCAACCCCGGCAACGCCAACTTCGGCAGCCCGGCCGCGGGTTCGGTGCCGCACTTCGTGGCCGAGCTGTTCAGCCGTGCGGCGGGTCTCGACCTGCGGCACGTGCCTTACCGCGGCACGCAGCCGGCCATCGCGGACCTGATCGGGGGGCAGATCGCTTCCGTATCGGGCCCGGTCGGCGAGTTCCTGCAGCACCTGCCGGGGGGCAAGGTGCGGCTGCTCGCCACCTCGGGTGCCACGCGCAGCAGGTTCGCGCCCGGCGTGGCCACCTATGCCGAGCAGGGCTTCAAGGACATCGTCTTCGACGAGTGGTTCGGCTTCTTCATGCCGGCCAAGGTGCCGGCCGAGGCCTTGAACCGCGCAGCCGCCGCGATCCGTGCTGCGCTGGCTGCACCCGACGTGATCGAGGGCCTGGCCCAGATGGGCCTGGAGGCACGCCCGTCCACGCCGGCCGAACTGGCGGCGCTGCTGAAGCGCGACAGCGAGCGCTGGGCGCCGCTGATCAAGACCATCGGCTTCAGCGCAGACTCCTGAGATGGCCTCCGAAGCCCTGCAGGTCGCGGGCATCGCCGTCTCGCCCGACCACTACATCGACGGGCGGCGTGTCGCGTCGCCCCAGCGCTTCGAGCTCTTCAGCCCCATCGACCAGCGGCGTCTGGGCGAGGTGGCCGAAGGCCTGCCGGAGCACGTCGAGCAGGCCATCGTCGCCGCCGAACGCGCCTTCCCGGCCTGGGCAGCGCTGACGGCGGCCGAGCGCCAGCCGGTCCTCGACCGCTTTGCCGAGGAGATCGGCCGCCGCGCCGACGCGTTCTGCACGCTGGAAAGCAACGACGCCGGCGTGCTGCTTTCGCGCATGCGCCACGGCGTGGTGCCGCGTGCGATGCAGAACATCCGCTGGTTCGCCGAGCATGCCCTCACGCTGCAGGAGCGGCCGATCGACACCGAGCAGGCGCACCACCGCGTGCGCCACGACCCGGCCGGCGTGGTGGTGGTGATCACGCCGTGGAACGCGCCGCTGATGCTGTCGACCTGGAAGCTCGGGCCGGCGCTGGCGGCGGGCAACACCTGCATCCTGAAGCCGCCGGAGTGGGCGCCGCTCACCTGCTCGCTGCTGGCCGACGCGGCGCACGCGGCGGGTCTGCCGCCCGGCGTGTTCAACGTGGTCCAGGGCACCGGCGCCACCACCGGTGCGCAGCTGGTGGCCGACCCGCGCATCGCGCGCGTGTCGTTCACCGGCAGCGTGCCCACGGCCAGGCGTATCGCGCAGGCGGCGGGCGCCAATCTCGTGCCCTGCAGCCTGGAACTCGGCGGCAAGAGCCCGTTCATCGTGCTGGAGGACGCCGACCTCGACGCGGCCGCCGCCACCGGCGCGCTGATGTATCGCAACGCCGGCCAGGTGTGCCTGGCCGGCACCCGCTTCCTGGTGCACGAACGTGTGGCGGAGCGTTTCGTGGCGGCCATGCGTGCCATCGTCGAGCGCCTGCAGGTCGGCGATCCGCGCGAGGAAGCCACCGAGGTCGGGCCCATCATCCATCCGCGCCAGGTCGAGCGGGTGCTGGGCTTCATCGACCGCGCGGTGGCCGGCGGCGCGCAGGTGCTGTGGGGCGGCGGCCCGCATCCCTATGGCGCGCAGTACGTGCAGCCGACGATGCTCACCGGCCTGAAACAGGACGACGAGATCGTGCAGAACGAGGTCTTCGGCCCGGTGCTGACGCTGCAGACCTTCGGCAGCGACGACGAGGCCGTGGCGCTGGCCAACGGCACCGACTACGGCCTGGGCGGCGTGTGTTACGGTGAGGTGATCCACGCCACGGCCGTGGCCGACCGCGTGCGCACCGGCTTCATCTGGATCAACAGCTTCGGCATCCGCGACCTCGCCGCGCCCTTCGGCGGCATCAAGCGCAGCGGCATCGGCCGTGAGGGCGGCGACTGGAGCTTCGAGTTCTTCTGCGACGTGAAGGACGTGGTGCTGCCCAGGAAGCCGTTCAAGCCGAGCTTCAGCCACCGCTGAAAGGAAACCCATGGAAGGCAGGATCGTCGGTGCGGCCCTCGTGTCGCACCACCCGGGGCTGATGCAGTGCGAGGAGTTCCGCGTGCTGCAGGGCGCCGGCCAGGACTCGGACCTGATCGCCGGCTACGCGCGGCTACGCAAGAAGATCGCCGACGCTGCACCGCAGGTGGTGATGATCTTCGACTCGCACTGGTTCACCACCGGCTACCACCTGGTGGACGGCGGCGAGCACTACCGCGGCACCTACATCTCCGACGAGATGCCCTGGTACCTGCACGGCGTGCCCTACGACTACTGCGGCCACCCGGACCTCGCGGTGCTCGTCGAGACGGTCTCGCGCGAGCGTGGCGGCTACAACCGCGTCATCGCCCACCCCGACCTGGGGCGGCAGTACGCCACCATCAACCTGGTCAAGCAGCTGCGGCTGGAGCGCGCCGGGCTACCGGTGGTGACCGTGAGCTCCTGCCAGAACTGCGACTGGCAGCACTTCCTCGAGTCCGGCGCCACCATCGGCGAAGCCATCCGCCGCAGCGGCCTGCGCGTGCTGCTGCTGGCCTCGGGGGCGCTCAGCCACCGGTTCAACGGCATCGACTGGAAGCCGAACCACCCGCGCATCTTCCACGAGAGCAACGTCTCGCGGCCGGAGAACATCGCCAGCGACAAGGGCGCGATCGCGCTGTTCGAGCAGGGCCGGCACGCCGAGGTGCTCGAGCGTTGGGACAACGAATACCGCAAGCTGCCCTGGGAGGCCTTCGGTGCGCACTACCTGCAGCTGGTTGGCGCGATGGGCGGCGCCGACTGCACCGCGCGCGGCGAGGCGCTGTCGGCCTACGAGAACGCGCGCGGCACCGGCAACATCCACATCTGGTTCGAAGCCCAGCAGGTGGCGGCATGAACATCGAATTTCCGCTCAAGGATCTGCCGGCCGTGATGCGCGGGCCGCGGGTGGAGCGCCGCCGGGTGCTCATCGGCGGCAGCGCCTTCTGGGGCACGATGCAGGACGAGACCACGCTGCTGCTGGACGACGGCCGCCGCGTCGATGCCGCCGGTGCAAGCTACCTGCCACCGGTGAACCCGAGCAAGATCATCGCGGTGCACATCTCGTACAGCTCGCGCAGCGTGGAAACGCGCAACAAGCCCAAGCCCACCGAGACCCCCACCTACTTCACCAAGCCGCCGACCTCGCTGAACGGGCACGGTGGCCAGATCCTGAAGCCGGCCGACTGCAAGTACCTCAACTACGAGGGCGAGTATGCGGTCGTCATCGGCCGCACCTGCCGCAACGTGACGCCCGACGAGGCCTGGGACTGCATCGAAGGCTTCTGCCCGGCGCTGGACATGGGCCTGCAGGACTTCCGCGACACCGACCAGGGCAGCATGCTGCGCGTCAAGGGCGCCGACACGCTGCTGCCCATCGGCCCCGGCATCGTGCGCGGCGTCAACCTGTTCGAGCAGACGCTGCGCACCTACGTCGACGGCCTCGTCGTGCAGGAGGCGCACATCGGCGACGAGACCATCTGGGGCCCGCATTACGTGATCGCCGACCTCGCGCGCCACATCACGCTGGTGCCGGGCGACGTGATCCTGATGGGCACGCCCTGCCATTCGCGCAGCGTCGACCCGGGCCAGGTCGTCGAGTGCGAGATCACCGGCATCGGCCGCGTGCGCGGCACGGTGGTGGCGATCGCCGCGCCGCGCGCCGCCGCACTCGGCGTGGGGCATGCGCCCACCGACAGCCCGGAGGTGCGCCGCGTCGCACTCGGCTTCGACGACCGGGTGCCCGAGCGCTTCAAGGACAACCTGCGCCGCACGCGGCGCGGCTGAGACGCCGAGAGGCTGAAAGACTTTCGCGAACGCGCGCCGGTCCTGAGACGCCAGCAACCCCGCGGGGAGACCTCCAGTGAACATCAAGGCCAACTACATCGCCGGCGAATGGGTCGGCGGCAAGAGCAGCGCGGAGAACGTCAACCCGTCCGACACACGCGACGTGATCGGCCTGTACGCACGGGCCGACGCGGCCCAGGCGGCCGATGCGATCGCCGCGGCGCAGGCCGCGCAGCCGAAGTGGGCGGCGTTCACCCTGCAGCAGCGCGCGGACGCGCTGGACCGGGTCGGCAGCGAGATCGCCGCGCGCCAGGCCGAACTCGCCGACCTGCTGGCGCGCGAGGAAGGCAAGGCCCTGCCCGACGCCGCCGGCGAGGTGCAACGCGCCGCGCAGATCTTCAAGTTCTTCGCCGGCGAGGCGCTGCGCGTGCCGGGCGAACTGCTCGCCTCGACGCGCCCCGGCATGAGCGTGGAGATCACGCGCGAGCCGATCGGCGTGGTCTCGGTCATCACGCCGTGGAACTTCCCCATCGCCATCCCGGCGTGGAAGATCGCACCGGCGCTGGCCTACGGCAACGCCGTGGTCTTCAAGCCCGCGGAGCTGGTGCCCGGCAGCGCCTGGGCCCTGACCGAGATCCTCAGCCGGGCGGGTCTGCCGGCGGGCACCTTCAACCTGGTGATGGGACGTGGCCGCGATGTCGGCGAGGCGATGCTGGGCGATGCGCGCGTGGCCGGTGTCACCTTCACGGGTTCGGAGGGCACCGGCCGCCGGGTGGCGCAGGCCTGCGTGACACGCCGCGGGCCGATGGCCCGCTTCCAGCTGGAGATGGGCGGCAAGAACCCGCTGGTCGTGCTGGACGATGCCGACCTCGAGGTCGCTGTCAACTGCGCCATCAACGGGGCCTACTTCTCGACCGGCCAGCGCTGCACCGCCAGCTCGCGCCTGATCGTCACCGAGGGCATCCACGACCGCTTCGTCGAGGCCATGGTCGCGAAGCTGAAGACACTCGCCGTCGGCGACGCGCGCCGTGCGGGCACCGTGATCGGGCCGGTGGTCGACGCCGCGCAGCTGCAGCAGGACCTCGACTACATAGACATCGGCCGCACCGAGGGTGCGACGCTCGCCATCGGCGGCGAGGCGCTGCCGGAGGTCGACGGCCAGCCCGGCTTCTACCTGCGCCCGGCGCTGTTCACCGGGGCGACGAATGCGATGCGCATCTGCCGCGAGGAGATTTTCGGCCCGGTGGCCGCGGTGATCCGCGCTGCCGATGCCGACGAGGCGCTCGCGCTGGCCAACGACACCGACTACGGTCTGTCCGCGGGCGTGTGCACCACCTCGCTGAAATGGGCGGCGCACTTCAAGCGCCATCTGCAGGCCGGCATGGTGATGGTCAACGCGCCGACGGCCGGGGTCGACCCGCACGTGCCCTTCGGCGGGCGCAAGGCATCGAGCTTCGGGCCGCGCGAGCAGGGGCGCCACGCCGCCGAGTTCTACACGACGGTCAAGACCGCGTACGTCTCGCCCTGAGCGCGTTCCCGAGCGCACAGTCCACCCGGTGTCCATCGATTCACGCCCCAAGGCGTTCTGAAAGCCATGCTGGAGACAAGCCAACACACCGCCCTGGCGCACGAACTCGACGACGCCGAGCGCACCCGGGTGCAGGTCGAACAGTTCTCGCGCCGCCACCCTGCGATGACCATCGCCGACAGCTACGCGATCCAGCGCGAGTGGGTGCGGCTGCAATGCGCCGCGGGGCGCCGCATCGTCGGCCACAAGATCGGGCTGACCTCGCGCGCGATGCAGATCGCCTCGCAGATCACCGAGCCGGACCACGGCACCCTGCTGGACAGCATGCTGCTGCGCGACGGCAGCGAGGTCGAGGCGGCGCGCTTCATCGTGCCGCGCTTCGAGGTCGAGTTCGCGTTCATCCTGGCCCGGCCGCTGGCCGGCCCCGGCGTCACCGTGTTCGACGTGCTCAATGCCACCGACCACGTGGTGCCGGCGCTGGAGCTGATCGATGCGCGCATCGAGCAGTTCGACCGCCAAACCAAGGCGCCGCGCAAGGTGCTGGACACCATTGCCGACAACGCGGCCAACGCGGGCATCGTGCTCGGCGGCCGGCCGATGCGGCCCGACGCGGTGGACTGGCGCTGGGCCGGTGCGCTGCTGTTCAAGAACGGGGTGATCGAGGAATCGGGCCTCGGCGCGGCGGTGCTGAACCACCCGGCCAACGGCGTCGCGTGGCTGGCCAACAAGCTCAGCGCCCATGGCGAGCGCCTGGCCGCCGGCGAGATCGTGCTGGGCGGCAGCTTCACGCGCCCGGTCGCCTGCGCCGCCGGCGATACCTTCCACGCCGACTACGGCCCGCTCGGCTCCATCTCGCTGAAGTTCGTCTGATGCGCACGCCCGTCAACACCTTCAAGCAGGCACTGGCCGAGCCGCGCGAGCGCATCGGGCTGTGGCTGGGACTCGCCGATCCCTACGCGGCCGAGCTGTGCGCCACCGCCGGTTTCGACTGGCTGCTGATCGACGGCGAGCACGGCCCCAACGACCTGCGCTCGATGCTGGGCGCGCTGCAGGCGGTGGCGCCCTACCCCGCCCACCCGGTGCTGCGCATTCCGCACGGCGACACGGCGCTCATCAAGCAGGTGCTGGAGATCGGCGCAACCACGCTGCTGGTGCCGATGGTCGAGAGCGCCGCGCAGGCGCGCGAACTGGTGCGCGCGACCCGCTACCCGCCGCGCGGCGTGCGCGGCGTGGGCAGCGGCCTCGCACGTTCGTCGCGCTGGGGCGCCTACCCCGGCTACCTGCACGAGGCCGACGAGGGCATCTGCCTGCTGGTCCAGGTCGAGACTGCTGCCGCGCTCGCGCAACTGGACGAGATCGCCGCCGTCGACGGCGTCGACGGTGTCTTCATCGGACCCGCCGACCTGTCCGCCTCGATGGGCCACCTGGGCCAGCCAGGCCACCCCGACGTGCGGCAGGCGATCGACGCCGCCATCGCGCGCATCCTGGCCGCCGGCAAGGCACCGGGCATCCTGGCGGTCGACGAGGCCGTGGCACGGCACTGCATCGGCCTCGGCGCCCGCTTCGTGGCCGTCGGTGTCGAAGCGACCCTGCTCGCGCGCGCCGCGCGGGCGCTGGCCGCCCGCTTCGCAGCCGGGGAGAACGGACCCGGCGGCAGCGGCGCGACCTACTGACCGGCAGCGTGGCGCGCGCAGCGTGCGCCGACCCGTCTACCGCTGCGGCATGTCGCCCGGACCGTACCCGAGCCTGACCGCTGCCTCCGCAGGGATGGGCGGCATGCTGTCGTTCCACGCTTCCCAGGCGTGCCGCATCGCGTCCAGGCGCTGCGGCTCGCGACCCGCGAGGTTGGCCCGCTCGCGTGCATCGGCAACGATGTTGAACAGGTAGTCGTGGCCGTCCACCCGGAGGTACTTCCAGTCACCACGGCGGTAGGCCCGCTGGCCGCGATGCTTCATGCGCCAGAACAACGGCCGCTCGAAGACCTCGTCGCCGGACCCGAGGACGCGCAGCAGCGATCGACCGTCGAGCGGGTAGTCGGGATCGGGCTCGGCACCCGCCGCCTCGAGCACGGTGGCGGACCAATCCATCGTCATGCAATGCTGCCCGCTGACGCTTCCGGGCGCCACGATGCGCGGCCAATGCGCGATCCAGGGCACACGGATGCCCCCCTCGGTCAGGTCCATCTTCCCGCCGACCAGGGGCCAGTTGTCGGAGAAGCGCTCGCCGCCGTTGTCGCTGGTGAAGATGACGAGCGTGTCCTCGACCAGGCCGTGGCGCCGCAACGCGTCCATCACCCAGCCGATCCCCTCGTCCATGTGGTGGATCATCCGGTGATAGGTGTGGATGCTGCCGCCGTGCAGGTGGAACAGGTTCTTCCGGACCTCCGGAGCGAGGTGGGCATCGGCGCGGGTCTCCCACGGCCAGTGGGGCGCCGTGTAGTGCAGGCTCAGGAAGAACGGCCTGCCGCCGGTCGCCATGCGGTCGACGACGTCGACGGCGCGCCGCGAGAGCAGGTCCGTGAGGTACCCCTCCTCCTGCCTCTGTTCCTCGTTCAGGTACAGGTCGCGCTCGCCGTTGCTGCCGCAGTGGGTGAAGTAGTCGACGCCGCCGGACATCGGGCCGAAGAATTCGTCGTACCCGGACTTGATGGGGCTGAAGTGGGGCGGGTAGCCGAGGTGCCACTTGCCGATGAGGGCCGTCGCATAGCCGGCTTTCTTCAGCAGCGACGGCACCGTCGGATGCTCGGGGGGCAGGCCCAGGGTCGTGCTGCCCCTGCTGCCGGCGCTGATCGGCTCCTCCGCCGCGCCGCGCAGCCGGTACTGGTAGCGCGCGGTCATCAGCGCAAAGCGCGTCGGCGAGCACACCGGGGAGTTCGAGTACCCGTCGGTGAAGCGCATCCCGTCTGCCGCCATCGCATCCAGCACCGGGGACACGCGCCCGAACTGCGCGTCGCGCCCCCCGTAGCAGCCCAGGTCCGCGAAGCCGAGATCGTCGGCAACGATGAAGACGATGTTCGGTCTCATGTCCTGGCGCGCCGTGTTGCGATCCGCCGGCCCGCCACCGCGGTCGCAAGTGCGGGGTCAGTCGGCTGCCTTGAAGCCGGTCGCCTTCACCAGGGCGGCCCAGCGCGCCGAGTCGGCCGCGATCGTCTGCTCGAACTCGGCCACCGATTCGTTCGGGACGTCGAAGTTGAGCGCTTCGAGCCGGCTGCGGTAGCCGGGGTCGGCATGTGCCTTCTGCGCCGCCGCACGGATGGTCTCGACGATGGCGGGCGGCACCGCGGCCGGAACGAAGAGGCCGAACCAGATCGTCGTGCCCAGGTCCTTGTGGCCGAGCTCGGCCAGGGTCGGCACCTGCGGCAGGTGGCGCGACCGCTCGGCACTGGTCACGGCGATGGCATTCAGCCTGCCGTCCTTGACGTGGGGCACGGCGGTGGCCAGCTGGGTGAAGCCCAACGGCACCTGGCCACCGAGGATGTCCGTGACCTGCGGGGGCGAGCCCTTGTAGGGGATGTGCGTCATGTTGGCCTTCAGGCGCTCGTTGAGCTGGAAGCCGAGGAAGTGCGACGGCGTTCCGGGGCTGAAGGACGCATACGCGGCCTTGTTGGCCGGATCCTGGACCCACTTCGCCAGGTCCGGGAAGGACTTCGCCGGCACCGAGGGGTGCGTCACCAGCACCAGCGGTGCCTCCACGCCCTTCAGCACGGGCTTGAAGTCGCTGGGCTTCCAGCGCAGCTGGGCATAGGCGAAGGGATTGATGGCCACCATCGACTGGGTGCCGATCCACAGCGTGTGGCCATCGGCCGGGGCCCTCAACGCCGCTTCGGCGCCCAGGTTGCCATTCGCGCCGGGCCGGTTCTCCACCACGAAGGTGCCGCCCGTCACCTTGGCGAGCTGGTCCGCCAGGGCCCGTGTGAACGGGTCGAGCGCCCCCCCGGGCGGGACCCCGACGATGATGGTCACGGGTTTGCTCGGCCAGCCTTGCGCCATCGCGACTGGCGCGAAACCTGCGGCCAGCGCCACGCCGCCCAGCAGGAGCGCGCGGCGCGAGGTGGCCAGGGCGGCGGCGAGTCGAACATCCTTCATGCGTGTCTCCTGATCCGCGAACGCTGCAGGTGCCGCAGCGCGCTTGCGGACCACTCTAGGCGAACGATCGACACTTCATCAAATCAAGTGTCGCTAGGGTTATCACCGCCAAGGCGTCGCCCCGCGACGCAGGGGCCTCGACCGCCCGCCATCGCCGGAAACCACGCGCCGGCCGGCAGCGCGGGCCGCCTGCACAATCCGTCGACACCACCCTGGCGGCGCTGCACGAGAATGGTTTGCGGATGCTCCCTGTCCGGTCGCGCTTGCTCAGCACTGGGATGCCGGCGAACCGGTCCGGCAAACTCGTGAGCCTGCCCACGGTTCCGTCGCGCCGAACAGCACGGCCAGGAGCGCGGCCGCGGCCGCGACCGTCACCGCAGAGGAGCACCATGTCGTGACCACGAGCGGTTCAGGAGCTCGGCGCGAGCTCATCCTCTTTCGCCTCAACCGCCTGGCCGCGAACAGCGGTCAGCCGCTGGTCCGCTACTGCGAGGGCCGATACGGCATCAGCCGGCGAGAGTGGCGCCTGATCGCCATCCTCGGCCTGCAGGGCCCATGCAGTTCGTCGGAGCTGGCCGAGCGTGCCCGGCTGCCGCCCGGCCCCACCTCGAGGGCCATCTCGCAACTCGTGGCCAAGGCCATCGCCACGCGCAGCCCGGTTCCCAGTGACCGGCGACACGTGGTCATTGCCCTGAACGACCGCGGCCGGGAGATCTTCGAAGCGCTCTACCCGATCGTGCAGGAACTCAACGAGCGGCTGCTCTCCGCCCTCGCGCCGCAGGAGCGGCAGGCGCTGGACGAGCTGATCGGCAAGCTCGAGAGACGAGTCGCGTCCTGGATGACCGACGTCGAGTTGCCCAAGGCCGACCGCCGCCACCGGCACAAGCGCACCGGTTGATCGTCGGGGCCGATGCCGCTGACCTTCGACGCCTCCTGGGCGGCGGGAACCCGTCACTCCCACTCGATGGTGGCGGGGGGCTTGCTGCTGACGTCGTAGGTCACGCGGTTGATGCCGCGCACCTCGTTGATGATGCGGCTGGAGACCTTCTTCAGCAGCGCGTAGGGCAGCTCGGCCCAGTCGGCGGTCATGAAGTCGCTGGTCTGCACCGCGCGCAGCGCGACCACGTGGTCGTAGGTGCGGCCGTCGCCCATCACGCCCACGCTCTTGACCGGCAGGAACACCGCGAAGGCCTGGCTGGTCTTGTCGTACCAGCTGCGGCCGTCGGCCGGGTCGACGGTCGCGCGCAGCTCGTCGATGAAGATCGCGTCGGCGCGGCGCAGCAGGTCGGCGTAGTCCTTCCTCACCTCGCCCAGGATGCGCACGCCCAGCCCGGGGCCCGGGAACGGGTGGCGGTAGACCATCTCGTGCGGCAGGCCCAGCGCCACGCCGAGCTCGCGCACCTCGTCCTTGAACAGGTCGCGCAGCGGCTCCAGCAGTTTCAGCCCCAGCGTCTCGGGCAGGCCGCCGACGTTGTGGTGGCTCTTGATCGTGGTCGCCTTCTTGGTCTTGGCGCCGCCGCTCTCGATCACGTCGGGGTAGATCGTGCCCTGGGCCAGCCACTTCGCGCCCTCGACCTTCCTCGCCTCGCGCTGGAAGACCTCGACGAATTCGCGGCCGATGATCTTGCGCTTGGCCTCCGGCTCGGCCACGCCGGCCAGCGCACCCAGGAATTCGGCGCTGGCGTCCACGTGCACCACCTTCGCGTGCAGGCGGCCGACGAACATGTCCATCACCCCTTGCGCCTCGTTCAGCCGCAGCAGGCCGTGGTCGACGAAGACGCAGGTCAGCTGCTCGCCGATCGCGCGGTGGATCAGCGCCGCGGCGACGCTGGAGTCGACGCCGCCCGAGAGGCCCAGGATCACGTGCTCGTCGCCGACCTGCGCGCGGATCGCGGCCACCGCCTCCTCGATGTGGTCGCGCATGATCCAGTCCGGCCGCGCGCCGCAGATGCGCAGCACGAAGCGCTCCAGCAGCGCCCGGCCCTGAACGGTGTGCGTGACCTCGGGGTGGAACTGCACGCCGTAGTAGCCGCGCGCCTCGTCGGCCATGCCGGCGATCGGGCAACTGGGCGTGCTGGCCATCAGCACGAAGCCCGGCGGCAGCGCGGTGACCTTGTCGCCGTGGCTCATCCACACCTTGAGCATGCCGTGGCCCTCGGGGGTGGCGAAGTCCTGCAGGCCGTCGAGCAGCCGCGTGTGGCCGCGCGCGCGCACCTCGGCGTAGCCGAATTCGCGGTGGTCGCTCCACTCGACCGCGCCGCCCAGTTGCGCGGCCATGGTCTGCATGCCGTAGCAGATGCCCAGCACCGGCACGCCGGCATCCCACACCGCGCGCGGGGCGCGCAGGTGCTCGGCCTCGTAGGTGCTGGCGTGGCTGCCGCTGAGGATGATGCCCTTGGGCGCGAAGGCGCGGACGAAGTCGTCGGTGACGTCGTTCGGGTGGATCTCGCAGTAGACATGCGCCTCGCGCACGCGGCGCGCGATCAGCTGCGTGACCTGGGAGCCGAAGTCGAGGATCAGGATCTTGTCGTGCATGGTCGCTTGCATTCGGGGGTCACGCGGCGGTGGAGGCCGAGGAAGGCGCCGGCTGGGCGGCGGCACCGCTGCGCCGGAAGTGCGCCCAGGCCAGCATCAGCGCCAGCGCCTGCAGCGCGGCGCAGAAGAACATCGGCAGGCCCAGCCGCCAGTCGCCCTGCGGCAGCGGTGCCACCAGGCCCAGCAGCGGCGCCGCGATGGCCGGCGCCAGCACAGCCATCAGGCTGTTGAGCGAACTCAGCGCGCCCATCGTGCTGCCCTGCTCGCGCGCATCGGCGGCGCCGGAGACGATGCTCTGCATCGCGGCGGCCACCGTGTTGCCCAGCACGTTGGCCAGGATCACCACGTACATCACCCAGCCGGCGGTCGCTGCACCCCACGCCAGGTAGGCGAGCGTCGACGACGCCAGGCCCATCAGTGCCAGCCGCCAGGGCGGGAAGCGCTTGAGCAGCCGGCCCAGCAGCACGCCCTGCACCAGCGCGCTGACGAGGCCGACGACGAACAGCGACCAGCCGTTCTCCGTCGGCCCCCAGCCGAACTTGAAGCTGTTGTGCAGCACCCAGGTCGTGTAGAGCGTGAACTGCGCCAGGCCGGACAAGGCCAGCACCGCCACCAGCGGGCCGATGCCCGCCAGCCGCGTCAGCGCCTTCAGCGCCAGCAGCGGGTTGGCCGCGCGCCAGGTGACGGCACGGCGGCGTTCCGCCGGCAGCGACTCCGGCAGCACGACCAGCCCGTAGGCGAAGTTCAGCATCGTCAGCGCACCGGCGACCCAGAACGGCAGCCGCAGGTCGATGCCGCCGAGCAGCCCGCCCAGCACCGGACCCAGGATGAAGCCGATGCCGAACATCGCGCCCAGCAGCCCGAAGCGGCGCGCGCGCTGCTCGGGCGGCGTGATGTCGGCGACATAGGCGTTGGCGACCGCCGCATTGGCCTGCGTGACGCCGCCGACGATGCGCGACGCGATCAGCATCCACAACGCGCTGGCCAGCGCGGTGGCGAAGAAGTTGAGCGCCAGCCCGCAGAAGCCGATCAGCAGCACCGGCCGGCGCCCGAAGCGGTCCGACAGCGCGCCCAGCAGCGGCGCGCCGAAGAAGCTGGCGAGCGCGAACGAGAAGGTCACGACGCCGTACCAGTGCGCCTGCGCGGCGGCGTCGGACGTGAACTCGCCGACCAGCGCCGGCAGCACCGGCACGATGATGCCGATCGACAGCATGTCGATCAGCACCACGATCATGATGAAGGGCATCGCCGCTGTCCTGCGGCCGTCGGTGGTCGGTGGCTTCACGGCGGCGGCGCCAGCGGGGGCCCGGGGTCAGTCGGCGCGGTAGTTCGGCGCTTCCTTGGTGATCTGCACGTCGTGCACGTGGCTTTCGCGGATGCCGGCGGTGGTGATCTCGACGAAGGCCGCCTTGTCGCGCATGTCGTCGACGCTGGCGCAGCCGCAGTAGCCCATCGCGGCGCGCAGGCCGCCGGCCATCTGGTGGATGATGGCGACCAGGCTGCCCTTGTAGGGCACCCGGCCCTCGATGCCCTCGGGCACCAGCTTGTCGGCGTTCGGGTTGGTGGTCTCGTCGTTTTCCTGGAAATAGCGGTCGGCGCTGCCGGCCTTCATGGCGCCGATCGAGCCCATGCCGCGGTAGCTCTTGTAGCTGCGGCCCTGGAACAGGATGACCTCGCCGGGGGCTTCCTCGGTGCCGGCGAACATGCCGCCCATCATCACCGTGCTGGCCCCGGCGGCGATGGCCTTGGCGATGTCGCCCGAGTAGCGGATGCCGCCGTCGGCGATCAGCGGCACGCCGCTGCCCTTGAGGGCCTGCGCGACGTTGTCGATCGCGGTGATCTGCGGCACGCCGACGCCGGCCACGATGCGCGTGGTGCAGATGCTGCCCGGGCCGATGCCGACCTTCACCGCGTCGGCGCCGGCCTCGGCCAGCGCCAGCGCGGCCTCGCCGGTGGCGATGTTGCCGCCGATGACCTCCACGCCCGGGTGGTGGCGCTTGATCCAGAGCACGCGTTCGATGACACCGTGGCTGTGGCCGTGCGCGGTGTCGACGACCAGCGCGTCGACGCCGGCCTTCACCAGCAGCTCGACGCGTTCCTCGGTGCCCTCGCCGACGCCGACCGCCGCGCCCACGCGCAGCTTGCCCTGGCCGTCGCGCGCTGCATTCGGGAAGTTGGTCTGCTTGGTGATGTCCTTGACCGTCATCAGCCCGCGCAGCTCGAAGGCGCTGCTGACGACCAGCACGCGCTCGAGCTTGTGGCGGTGCATCAGCGCCTTGCCTTCGGCCAGCGTGGCGCCCTCGTGGACGTAGACCAGGCGCTCGCGCGGCGTCATGATCTCGCGCACCGGGGCGTCCAGCCGCGTCTCGAAGCGCAGGTCGCGGTTGGTGACGATGCCGACCACGGTGCGGCCGTCGACGACCGGGAAGCCCGAGACGCCGTGCTGCTGCGACAGCGCCATCACGTCGCGCACGCGCGTGTCGGGCGTGATCGTGATCGGGTCGCGCAGCAGGCCGCTCTCGTAGCGCTTGACGCGCGCCACCTCGGCCGCCTGCTGCTGCGGCGTCAGGTTCTTGTGCACGATGCCGATGCCGCCTTCCTGCGCGATCGCGATCGCCAGGCGGGCCTCGGTCACGGTGTCCATTGCCGCCGACACCAGCGGCAGGTTCAGGCGGATGTGGCGGGTGAGCTGGGTGGCGAGCGAGGTGTCGCGCGGCAACACCTGGGAATAGGCCGGCACCAACAACACGTCGTCGAAGGTGAGCGCTTTGCCGAGTAGGCGCATGCAAGGGCTCCAGACGCAAAAGCGGATTGTAGCGAGGGCGCCCATCGCGGCCGATCCGGCGCCGCCGCGGCACGCTTCGTGACACACGACACGCGTTCGCACCCCCGGGTCAGGGGGGTGGCGGGGCTACACTGCCGCGATGCCGACGACCGCCCTGCCCCGGACCGCCCGTACCCCGTGGCCGCGCGCCTGCGCGCTGGCACTGCTGTCGCTGTCGCTGGCGCTGGCGGCGCCGGCACTGGCCCAGTGGACCTGGCGCGACGCCAATGGCCAGATCAATGCCAGCGACCGCCCGCCGCCCAAGGAGATCCCGGAGAAGGACATCCTGAGCCGTCCGCAGCCGCAGCCGCAGCGGGCTGCCGCAGCGGCCGCACCCGCCGAGCCGGCATCGGCGCCGACCGCCGCGCCGGCCGCACCCGCCCGCCCGACGGTCGACCGCGAGCTCGAGGCGCGCAAGCGCGCCGCCGAGCAGGAAGAGGCGGCGCGCCAACGCGCCGAGGACAAGAAGATCGCCGAGCAGCGGGCCGAGAACTGCCGCCGCGCGCGCAGCCACCTGGCGGCGCTGGAGAGCGGCCAGCGCATCGCGCGCATGAACGACAAGGGCGAGCGCGAGGTGCTCGACGACAAGGGCCGCGCCGACGAGATGCGCCGGGCCCGCGAGGTCATGGCCTCGGACTGCCGTTAGCCGGCGCGTTCCGGCCCGGACGCGCGCCCGGCGCCCGTCACGCTCAGGCCGCGCGCAGCCGCGGCTTCATCGCCGCCAGGCGTTCCTTGTGCTGGCGGTAGCGCTGCCGACGCGCCTCCTTCGGGTCGACCTGCAGCGGCCGGTACAGCTCCACGCGGTCGCCGTCCCGCAGTCGGGTGCCGGCGTCGCGCACGCGCCCCCAGATCCCGGCGCGCAGCGCGTCGGCCGCCAGCGCGTGACGCTGGGGCAGGCCGCTGGCGCGCAGCGCGTCGGCCAGCGTGGCCCCTGGTGCCAGTGTCAGCGCCACGAGGTCGACGACCCCGGGACGCGGGCAGTAGACGACCTCCACGCGCAGGGGGGCAGCCACGCTCATCGTCAGCGCGCCCCGTAGACGTCCTCGGCGCGGCGCACGAAGGAATCGACGAAGGTGTCGGCGACGCGGTCGAAGACCGGGCTGACCACCGTCTCCAGCGCCGGGCTCGCGAAGGCGTAGCGCAAGTCGAACTCGATCTTGCAGGCCTGCTGCTCGCTGCCCGGCCGACCGAGCGGGCGGAACAGCCAGGTGCCGGCCAGCAGCGAGAACGGCCCGTCGACCAGCTGCACCGTCACCGACTCGGCCGGCACATGCTGGTTGCGCGTCGTGAAGGCGTGCCTGACGCCCATGTAGGCCAGGCCCAGGCGCGCGGTGATGCCGTCGTCATGCTGCTGCAGCACCTCGGCGCTGGCGCACCAGGGCAGGAACTGGGGGTAGGCGTCGACCGCGGTGACCAGCTCGTACATCTCGCGCGGCGAGTACCACAGCAGGACCGACCTGCGAACGTGCTTCATACAATGCAGCGATTGTAGAAGCGGCCTTGCAGAAGATTGCCCGGGCCCCACCTTCAGGCCCGACATGGCCCCCATCGCCGAGAACCGCCGCGCCCGTTTCGACTACCACCTCGAGGAACACTTCGAGGCCGGCCTCGTGCTGGCCGGCTGGGAGGTCAAGGCCATCCGCGCCGGCCAGGTGCAGCTGACCGACGGCTACGTGACGATCCGCGACGGCGAGCTGTTCCTGATCGGCTGCCGCATCAATGCCCTGCGCACGGCGTCCACGCATGTCACGCCGGAGGCCGACCGCACGAAGAAGCTGCTGATGCACAAGGACGAGATCCGGCGCCTCATCGGCAAGGTCGAGCAGAAGGGCTTCACGCTGGTGCCGCTGAACCTGCACTACAAGGGCGGGCGCGTGAAGGCCGAGATCGCGCTCGCCAAGGGCAAGGCCCAGCACGACAAGCGCGAGTCCGAGAAGAAGCGCGACTGGGAACGCGAGAAGGGCCGCCTGATGCGGCACAAGGTCTCCTCGCCCGCGAAGTCCTGACGCGCGCGCCGCACCCCCCCGGAAGCGGGTGCCCGCCGCGTCGCTTCGGCACGATTTCTCCTCAGAACACCGGTTGTCCGCGCGCGCCGTTGGCTTAGCATCCTCCGGCACCGGCCCACGGCCGGCGGCGCGCGGCGCTGCTGCCGGGCGCCTGCTGCGGAGAGCCCCTCGATGTCCCTGCCCCGGCGTCGTTCGTCCCTGGCCCCGATGGCCCTGCTGCTGCGCTGGCTGGGGGCCCTGCTGCTGGCAGTGCTGGCGCGCGACGTGGTCGCCGCGGCCGCCGTCGGCGAGCCGCGCCACGCGCTGGTGATCGGCAACGCCACCTACGCCAACGCGCCGCTCACGAACCCGGCCAACGACGCCACCGCGGTGGCGCGGGCACTGCAGCGCGCCGGCTTCACGGTCGACCTGAAGCTGAATGCGACGCAGCGCCAGATGAGCGAGGCGGTCACGGCCTTCGGCGACCGCCTGCGCGCCGGCGGCGCCGGCCTCTTCTACTTCGCCGGCCACGGCGTGCAGATCAAGGGCCGCAACTTCCTGCTGCCGGTGGGCACCGACATCCGGCGCGAGGACGAGGTGCCGTACAAGGCCGTCGACGTGCAGCAGGTGCTGGACAAGATGGAGACGGCGAAGAACCGCATCAACGTCGTCATCCTCGACGCCTGCCGCGACAACCCGTTCGCGCGCAGTTCACGTTCGGGCGGCGGCGGGCTGTCGCAGCTGGACGCGCCGATCGGCTCGCTGATCGCCTTCGCCACCGCGCCGGGCAGCGTGGCCAGCGACGGCAGCGGCGCGCATGGCCTGTACACGCAGCACCTGCTGGCCAACCTGGAGCGTCCCGGCACGCCGATCGAGGAGGTCTTCAAGCGCGTGCGCCTGGGTGTGCGCCTGGACAGCAACGGCGAGCAGGTGCCCTGGGAGAACACCTCGCTGGAGGGCGACTTCTACTTCTACCCGCCGTCGCCGGCGGCGAAGTCCGCCGCGCCCGGCACACTGCCGCCGCCGCCCGGGGTCGAGCACATCGCGCGCGCCGACCGCGCCTACGAGCAGCTGCGCCTGGGCCGCGTCGACGACGCCGAGCGCCTGTTCCGCGCGCTGGCCGACAGCACGCACCCGGAAGTCGCGTGGATGGGCCGCGAGGGCCTGGCCGAGGTGGCGCTGGCGCGTGGCGACCATGCCGCCGCGCTGGCGGCGGCCAACGAGATCATCGCCCGTGCGCCGACGCGAAGTGCGGCCTACCTGGTGCGCGGCCGCGCGCTGGCCGCCGCCGGGCAGGCGCCGGCGGCGCAGGCGGCGCTGCAGCAGGCGGCGTCGCCGCAGACGGCGGCGGACTTCGGCTGGCAGAAGTCGCAGGCGCTGCTGGCCGTCGGCAACGCGCAGCGTGCGCAGAACCCCCAGGCCGCGCTGCAGTCCTACGAGCAGGCGGTGCGCGAGGATCGGCAGTCGGTGCCCGCGCTGTCCAACCTGGCCGTGGCGCTCAACGAGTCCGGGCAGCCGGCACGCGCCAAGGCGCTGCTCGAGCGCGCGCAGGCGCTGGACCCGGCCGACGCGATGACCGTCGCGCTGCTGCGCCAGACGCAGGAGGCGCTGGCCGACGAGCAGGATCGCGCGCGCCAGCAGCAGATCGACGCCGCGGTGCGCGAGCTGGCCGAGCGGCTGCGCAACCCGCCGCCGCGGCCGGCCGGGGCCGGCGCGGCCGACGACTGGACCTCGCCGGCGCTGGCACTGACCGTGCTGCCGTTCCAGGACCAGACACTACCCGGCAGCGCCGGCCGCATCGGCTTCGAGACCGTGCTGCAGCAGGAACTGATCCGCGAGCTGCAGGCGCGCGGCTTCACGGTCGTCGAGCGGCGCCTGTTGGACAAGGTGCTGGCCGAGGTGCAGCTGGGCTCGTCCGCGCTCGCCGACCAGGACACGCAGATCCGGCTCGGCCGCGTGCTCGCAGCACGGCTGATGGTCTCCGGCGTGCTGACCACGCCCGGCGCCGCCGGCGCTGGCGTGGCTGCCGCGGTGCGCGCGATCGACACCGAGACGACGCAGCTGGCGATGGTGCGCTCGGAGCGTGCCGGCGCCCCGGCCGACCCGTCGCGACTGGCGGCGACCATCGCGCAGGCCGTGGCCGCGACCGTGCAGGACAAGTACCCGCTGAAGGGCCGCGTCGTCGACGTGCAGGGCCCGCAGGCCATCATCAACCTCGGGCGCAAGCATGGCGTCGCCGCCGGCCAGAGCTTCAACGTGCTGTCGCGCGGCGAGCCGATCGAGCACAACGGACGCATCCTCGGCTACCGCGAGACGCGCATCGCGCGCCTGACCGTCACCCAGGTCGACGAACTGCTGGCCTACGCCCAGCTCGCCGAGGTGCAGGCCCCGGTGGAGAAGAACCAGAGGATCATCGCCCGCAAGGAGTGAACCGCTTGCCCGACGCCTGCCCAGGCTCATCCGCCTTGCCCACCCGGCCGGCCGGTGCACCGCACCGCGTCCGGCCGTTGGTGCTGGCGGCGCTGGCGGCGCTGTGCGGCGCTTTGACCGGCGCGTCCATGACCCCCGCCCTCGCACAAGGCGGGGCGCCTCTGCCCGCCGTCGTGGTCTGGGACTTCGACGACCAGACGCCGGCGGCGCTGGCCGGCGCCTCGGCGCGCCAGGCCTGGCTGCGGCGCTCGCTGTCCGAGCAGCTGGTGGCCGCGCTGGTCGGCGCCCAGGGCCTGCGCGTGGTCGAGCGCCAGCGCCTGGCCGAGCTGCTGGCCGAGCAGAAGGTCGCCGGCAGCGAGCTGGCCGATGCCGACAGCCGGCTGCGCCTGGGCCGCGTGTTCGGCGCCGCGCGCATGGTCTTCGGCGGCTTCTTCGTGCTCGGCGACGAGGTGCAGGTGCATGTGCGCGTGGTCGACACCGCGACCGCGCGCGTGCTGTTCTCCGACGAGGCGCAGGCGCCGCTGGCGGCCGTGATGCAGCAGGTGCAGCCGCTGAACGGGCGCCTGCTGGCCGCGCTCGGCGCCGGGACGGCCGCGAAGACGGCCCATGCCCCCGAGGTGTGGCGCCTCTACGACGACGCACTGGCGCTGGCCGACGGCGGCCGCCTGGCCGAGGCGGTCGACGCGCTGCAGCGCCTGCTCGCCCGGCATCGCGACTTCGGACCGGCCGAGCGCCAGCTCGCCGCATTGCTCGAGCGGCTGGCGCGCCAGTAGCGCACCGTCGACCGGGCCATTCGCCGCACCACTGCAACGCCGTCGCAACGCCGATGCCGCTACGCTGCCGACCGGACCTTCCCCTGTCCAAGCCGCCCAGGACGCCGATGCCCCGACCCGCCACCCGCCTCGCCTGCCCGGCGACGTCCCGGCCCCTGGTGCCCCGACTGGCCGCCGCGCTGCTGCTGGCCGGCACGGCCGCCGCGCAGTCGCAGGCGCCGCCGCCCGACGCCGGCCGGCTGCTGCAGCAGACGCAGCCCGCGGCACCGGCGCTGCCGCCGACGCCGTCGCCGCCGCGCATCGTCGAGCCCCCGGTGCGCCCGACCGTCGAGCTGCCCGAGGGCGTCACGATCGACGTCAGCGCCTTCCGCATCAGCGGCGCGCGTTCGTTTGCCGAGTCCGTGCTGGCGCCGCTCGTGCAGCCCTGGGTCGGGCGCCGCCTGGACCTGCGTGGCCTCAACGAGGCCGCCGGCGCCATCACCCGCCACTACCAGGGCGCCGGCCACCTGCTGACCTACGCCTACCTGCCGGCGCAGCGCATCGAAGGCGGCGTCGTCGAGATTGCCGTGCTGGAGGGCCGCATCGACGCCGTCCAGGTCGTCACCGCGCAGGACGTGCGGCTGCGCGACGAGGTCGTGCAGGCCCATGTCGAGCCGCTGGCCGGCCAGGTGCCGCTGCTGCAGGCGGACGTCGAACGCCGGCTGCTGCTGCTCAACGACATCCCCGGCGTCACCGCGCGCGCCGCGTTCACGCCCGGCGCCGCCAGCGGCAGCGCCGACGTCGTCGTCTCGGTGGCGGAGGAAGAGCCGCTGGCGCTGCGCGCCGAGCTGGACAACCACGGCAGCCGCTCCACCGGCGAGGTGCGCGTGGGGCTCGGGCTGCGCCTGGCCGATGCCTTCGGCCGCGGCGACCTGATCGGCGCGCGCGCGCTGGTGACGCAGCGCGGGCGGCTGCTCAGCGGCCACCTCGAGGGCCAGTTGCCGCTGGGCGGCGACGGCTGGCGCGTCGGCGCGCACCTGTCGCGCCTGAACTACCAGCTGGCCGGCGCCTTCGCGGCACTGGGCGCCAGCGGCAGCGCCAACGTCGTCGGCGTGCACGCGCGCTACCCGCTGGTGCGCCGCATGGACTTCAACCTCTCGGCGCGGGCCGGCTTCGAGCACAAGCGGCTGGCCGACGACATCGAGCTGACGGCCAGCCGCAACCCGCGCCGCAACGACGTCTTCGAGCTCGCCTTCAGCGCCGACGGCCGCGACCGCTGGGGCGCCACCGCGGCCAGCCTGACGGCCTACGCCGGCGAGCTGACCTTCCACGACGACCTGCGCCGCCAGCAGGACGCCGCCGGCCTGCTGACCGGGCGCGCCTGGCGCAAGCTCGGCGCGCAGTTCGTTCGCCAGCAGTCGCTGCACGGCCCGCTGAGCCTGCTGCTGCGCGTGGCCGGGCAGGCCAGCGGCGGCAACCTGGACAGCTCCGAGAAGCTGTCGCTGTCCGGCCCCGGCGCCGTGCGGGCCTACGCGCCCGGCGAGGCCGCGGTGGACCAGGGCGCGCTGGCCAGCGCCGAGTTGCGCTACAGCCTGGACTACCAGGGCGGCAATGTCGTCGGCGCCTTGTTCGTCGACCATGGCCGCGGCCTCGTCAACCGCCGCCCGCTGGTGGCCGCGGGCAACGACGCGCGCCTGTCCGGCGCCGGCCTGGGCCTGCAGTGGACCGGCGGCGAGATGGGCCTGGCGGCGTCGCTGGCCTGGCGCGGCGACCGCGTGCCGCTGGCCGAGGGCGGCGACCCGCGTCCGCGCCTGTACCTGCAGTTCTGGGTCGCGCCCTGATCCCGGCGCCTCCTCAGACCGGCCTGGAGAGCAGCATGAGTCCTTCCCGCCCTGCCCCCACCCCCGCCCGACTCCAGGACCGGCGCGCCGCTGCCCGGTCGGCCGCGCGGGCCGAACGACGTCGCCGGCAGGCGCAGCGCCGGCGCCGGCCCGGCCTGTCCGCGCTGCTGCGGCGCCTGCTGCTGGGCCTGCTCTGCAGCCTGGGCACGCTGGTCACCGTGCAGGCGCAGGTGGCCCCCGGCACGCTGCCGACCGGCGCCAACGTGGTCAGCGGCCAGGCGCAGATCCAGGCGCTGCCCCACCACCTCGTCGTGCAGCAGGGCAGCGCGCGGCTGGGCCTGGACTGGACCAGCTTCAGCATCGGCAGCGCGGCGACGGTGGAATTCCGGCAACCTGGCCGCGACGCGGTGGCGCTGAACCGCGTGCTCGGCGCCGACCCGAGCCAGATCTACGGCCGCCTGCAGGCCAACGGCCAGGTCTTCCTCAGCAACCCGAACGGCGTGCTGTTCGCGCCGGGCGCGCAGGTCGACGTCGGCGCGCTGGTCGCCACCACGCTGGACCTCTCGCAGCAGGACTTCGCCGAAGGTCGCCTGCGCTTCGCCGGCCCCAGTGCCCGGGCGGTGCGCAACGAAGGCCGCATCGCCGCCGCCGAGGGCGGCTACGTGGCACTGTTCGGCCGCGAGGTGCACAACGGCGGCGAGATCAGCGTGCCCGCCGGCCGCGTGCTGCTGGCCAGCGGCAGCGCGGCCACCGTCAGCATCGCCGGCCACGGGCTGCTGTCGGCAGTGGTCGCGCCGGGTGCCCCAGGTGCCGTCGTCAATGCCGGGCAGATCGCCGCCGACGGCGGCCGCGTGCAGCTCAGCGCGCAGTCGGCCACCGGACTGGCGGCCTCGCTGGTCAACAACAGCGGCGTCGTGCGGGCACGCGCCATCGTGCAGCGCGGCGGCGAGATCTGGATCACCGGCGACGAGGTCGCCAGCAGCGGGCGCCTGGACGCCGACGGCACGGCCGGCGCCGACGGCGGCCGCGTCGTCGTGCGCGGCGGCATGGACAGCGGCCGGCTCGACCTGGCCGGCACGATCAGCGCGCGCGCCGGTGCCGGCGGCGCGGGCGGCGAGGTCGAGACCTCGGCGGCCTTCGTCGCGATCGCGCCCGCGACGCGCGTGGACACCCGCGCCGCCGACGGCCGCCACGGCAGCTGGACCATCGACCCGACCGACTTCACGGTCGGCCCGGGCAGCGATGCGCAGTCCGCCTCGGGCATCGGTGCGGCCACGCTGGAGGCCAATCTCGCGCTCGGCCACGTCGAGCTGGCGACCGCGCCGCAGGGCGACGAGCCGGGCGACATCCACGTCAACGCGCCGGTGAGCTGGAGCGCCGATACACGGCTGACGCTGACCGCCGCGCGCCACATCAACCTCAACGCCAGCCTGACCGCCACCGGCGACGCCGCCGGCCTCGTGCTGACGCCGGGCAGCGGCGGCAACTACTTCCTGGCCAGCGGCGCGCAGGTCACGCTGTCCGGCAGCGCGCCGACGCTGCAGATCGCCGGCACGAACTACACGGTCGTCAACACGCTGGCCGCCCTGCAGGCGATCGGCACCGACAACACCACGCTGCGCGCCAACTGGGCGCTGGGCAGCGACATCGACGCCAGCGCCACGGCGGGCTGGAACAGCGGCGCGGGCTTCGTGCCGCTGGGCAACGCGCAGTCCGCCGCGAACTACTTCGGTGGCCGCCTGGAGGGCTTCAACCACCGCATCAGCAACCTGGTCGTCCGGCGCCCCGAGGAGAGCTACGTCGGCTTCATCGGCTATGCCGCGGCCAGCGCGTCGGTGCGCCACCTGGAGCTGACGGGCGTCGACGTGGTCGGCGGCCTCTACACCGGCGGCCTGATCGGCTACGGCAACACCGGCACCAGCGTGCAGGGCGTGCGTGTCGGCGGACAGGTCGTCGCGCTGACGCCGACCGGCAGCTCGGCCTACGTCGGCCTGGTGGCCGGCCTGTACTACGGGACCGCCATCACCGCCAGCAGCAGCAGCGGCTCGGTCTACAGCGACAGCCGCCATGCCTATGCCGGCGGGCTCGTCGGCTACATGCTGTACGGCGGCATCAGCGGCAGCAGCTCCAGCGCCAGCGTCAGCGCCGTGGACGAAGGCAGCCAGAACGGACGTGCCGGCGGGCTGGTCGGCGGCTTCTACGGCACCTCGATCAGCGACAGCAGCGCCAGCGGGGCGGTGCGCGGCACCTACTACGCGGGTGGACTGGTCGGCGAGTTCGGCGGCAGCGGCAGCATCGTCAACAGTTCGGCCAGCGGTGCCGTCTCCGACGCGCGCTCCTACGCCGGCGGACTGGTCGGCTACTTCTACGGCAACGGCGGCGTGGCGACCAGCTTCGCCAGCGGCAGCGTCGTCTCGGTCGGCAACAGCGGCCATGCCGGTGGCCTGGTCGGCTACTACGCCGGCAACGGCCATGTCTCCGACAGCGCCGCCACGGGCGCCGTGAGCAGCGGCTATGTCGCCGGCGGCCTGATCGGCGAGATGTACGGCTACACGAACAGCCGCATCCAGAACAGCCGGGCCAGCGGCGACGTCACCTCGAGCGGCTACGCCGCCGGCGGGCTGGTCGGTCAGTTCTACGACTACTACTCGTCCACCGGCTCGGGCATCGCCGGCAGCCATGCCACCGGCCGCGTGCACGGCAACAACTACAGCGGCGGGCTGGTCGGCTACTACCTGGGCTACGACGGCATCACGGGCAGCCATGCCACCGGCGCGGTGACCGGCGGCCAGACCAACACCACCCTGTACATCGGTGGCCTCGTCGGCTACTTCTACAACTACAACAGCGCCGGCGGCGGCGTCGTCCAGAGCTACGCCGGCGGCGACGTGAGGCTCAACGACGCGGCGCTGACCTCCGGCCGCAACGTCTATGCCGGCGGCCTAGTGGGCTACCTCGACGGCGGCACCGTCGGCCAGGCCGGCATCGTCGACAGCCATGCCAGCGGGTCGGTCAGCGTGACCTCGCCGCTGGCGCAGGCCCGCGCCGGCGGGCTGGTCGGCTACGCCGATGTCGGCGTCACGCGCGGCCTGTCCACCGGCGCGGTCGTCGCCAACAGCGACAGCGCCGCACGCACCGGCGGCCTGATCGGCGAGCGCCGCGCCGCGGCGCCGGTCGTCGACAGCTACTGGGACCTGGCGCGCAGCGGCCAGGCCCTCAGCAACGGCGGCACGGGTCTGGACGCGACCGCCGTGCGCCAGGGCGCGAGCTACACCGGCTGGGACCTCGGCGCGAGCGCCGGCCAGGTCACGCTGTGGCGCATCTACGAAGGCCACGCCGCACCGATGCTGCGCGGCCTGCTGACGCCGCAGACGGTGGCGCTGGCGGACCTCGCGAAGACCTACGACGGCACGGCCAGCTTCGGCGACGCGCCGCTGCTCAACACCAGCAACCAGCCGCTGTCGCGCCCGGAACTAGTGCAGGTCGCGCTCGCGGCGGTCGACGCCGGCAGCTACGGCATCACCGCCGCCCAGGTCTACTCGGCCCCGCTGGGCTACGACCTGGACGTCACCGGCAGCGCGACGCTGACCATCAACCCGCGCCCGCTGACGCTGGCCGGGGTCGTCGCCGACAAGGTCTACGACGGCACGCGCGACGCGACGCTCGTGCCCGGCGCCCAGCCCGCGGGCCTGGTCCCGGGTGAGGACCTGCTCGTCGACACGGCGGCGGTCAGCGCCGCCTTCGACACGCGCGACGCCGGCAGCGGCAAGGTGGTCACGCTCAGCGGCTATGCGCTGGCCGACGGCACGAACGGCAAGGCCGCCAACTACAGCCTGGCCAGCAGCACGACGACCTCGGCCAGCATCACGCCCAAGCCGCTGGACGCGGTGACGCTGAGCGCGACGCCGCGCGCCTACGACGGCACCACGGCGGTGGCGGTCGGCGTGGTGCCGGCGGGCACGATCCCCGGCATCGTCGGCAGCGACCAGGTCGCGCTCAGCGTCGTCAACGCCGCCGGTGCGCTG
This sequence comes from Rubrivivax sp., assembly GCA_019635315.1. Lineage (GTDB taxonomy): Bacteria > Pseudomonadota > Gammaproteobacteria > Burkholderiales > Burkholderiaceae_C > Rubrivivax. The sequence goes on along the minus strand of JAHBZT010000004.1, from coordinate 620,834 downwards.
GCCGACAAGCACGCGGGCACCGGCAAGCCGGTGACGGTCAGCGGCGTCACGCTGAGCGGCCCGGACGCCGGCAACTATGCGATCGCCGGCCTCGCCGACCTGCGCGTGGACATCGCGCCCAAGGCCGTCACGGTCAACGGGCTCGCGGCCACGAACCGCATGTACAACGGCAGCGTCAACGTGTCGGTTGCGACCGGGGGTGCCACCGTCGGCGGCTTCGTCGCCGGCGACACCGTGCAGCTGGTCGACCAGACGCTGACCGGCCAGATGGCCGACAAGCATGTCGGCAGCGCCAAGCCGGTGAGCGTGACGACGCTGACGCTGCGCGGCCCGGATGCCGCGAACTACGCGCCGGTGGCCGGCGCCGTGAACGTCGACATCGCGCCGCGCACGGTCACCGTCTATGCCTACAGCGCCAGCGGCCAGGCCAACAAGGTCTACGACGGCAGCACCGCCGCCAGCGCCACCGTCTACCCCGACTACAACTACGACGGCAACGACCTCGTCGTCGGCAGCACGTCCATCACCTACGCCGACAAGCATGTCGGCAGCAACAAGACGATCACCGTCGCCGGGCTCTCGCTGTCCGGCAGCGCCGCCGCCAACTACACGCTGGTCAACGCCAGCGCCACGCTGACCGGCAACATCACGCCGCGCCCGCTGACGGTGGCCGGCGTCAGCGCGGTCAACCGCGTCTACGACGGCACCGTCAACGTCGAGGTCAACGTCGGCAGCGCGACGGTCGACACGGCCAACGTCGTGCCCGGCGACGACGTCACGCCGCAGATCCCGAGCTCGGGCGTCGTCACCGGCACGATGGCCAACAAGAATGTCGGCACCGCCAAGCCGGTCACGGTGCCCGGCTTCTCGCTGACCGGTGCCGACGCCGGCAACTACACGCTGACCGGCAGCAACGGCGTCACGGTGGACATCGCGCGCAAGCCGCTGACCGCGGTCTACACCGGCGTCGACAAGGTCTACGACGGCAACGCCTACGCGGTGGTCAGCAGCACCTCGGCCGACATCGTCGCCGGCGACCAGGTGCTTTTCTACATCAGCCCGAGCAACGGCTACACCGGCTATGCGCAGTTCGCCAACACCGCCAGCAGCGGCAACAACGCGAAGGACGTCGGCACCGGCAAGCCGATCGACATCACCTACAACTACCTCTACGGCAGCGACGCCGGCAACTACACGCTGACCAACACGACCGGCACGACGTCGGCCAGCATCACGCCCAAGGGCATCACGCCGGTCTTCGGCGGCGTCGCCAAGGTCTACGACGGCACGGCCGCCGCGACGGTGACGCTGAACCGCTCCGCCAGCGGCATCGTCGGCAACGACGACGTCGGCCTGAGCCTGGTCTCGGTGTTCACCGGCGCGAATGCCGAGGACGTGGGCAGCAACAAGCCGATCGCGATCAGCGACGTCGCCTTCAGCGGCCCGGCGGCCGGCAACTACACGCTGTCGACGACGACGGCCAGCGCCAGCGCGGACATCACGCCCAAGGTCGTGGGCCTGACCGGCGTTGCCGCGACGAACCGGGCCTACGACGGCACCACCGTCGTCGCCCTGACGGCCACCGGCACGCTGGGCATCGACGGCCTCGTCGGCGGCGACGTGGTCAGCGTCGTCGAGCCGCCCTCCGGCCTGGGCGACGGGACGATCGCCGACAAGCGGGTCGGCACCGCCAAGCCCGTCACGGTGACCGGGCTCACGCTGGCCGGGGCCGACGCCGGCAACTACACGCTGGACGGCAGCAGCGGCGTCACGGTGGACATCACCCCCAGGCCGCTGACCGCCGTCTACACCGGTGTCGACCGCGTCTACAACGGCGGCGTCACCGCCCTCGTCACCGCCTCGTCGCCGGACATCGTCACCGTCAGCGGCGTCACCGACCAGGTCACGTTCGCGCAGAGCGCCAACTTCACCGGCGACGGTGCGCGCAACGCCGGCACGAACAAGCCGATCGCCGTCAGTGGCATCACGATCGCCGGCGCCGACGCCGCGAACTATGCGCTGCAGAACACCACCGCCAGCACCACGGCCAGCATCACGCCGCGACCGCTGTCGGTCGGCTACACCGGCATCGACCGCGTCTACAACGGCCTCGCGGACCTCAGCGCCAGCGTCACCGGCAGCTCGGCGCAGCTGGTGGCCGGCGACACGGTGGTCTTCTCGCAGACCGCGCGCTTCGTCGGCGACGGTGCGGCGGGCACCGGCAAGAGCATCGAGGTCACCGGCATCACGCTAGGCGGCACGCATGCCGGCAACTACAGCCTGACGGCGACCAGCGCCTTCACGACGGCGACGATCACGCCCAGGCCGCTGGACGTGACCGGCATCGCCGCCACTGACCGCGTCTACGACGGCAGCACGGTGGTCAGCGTCAGCGTCAACAGCGCCGACGTGGACTTGAGCGGCCGCATCGGCAACGACGAGGTCGCCGTCGTGCTGCCGTCCAGCGGCCTGACCAGCGGCACGATGGCCGACAAGAACGTCGGCAGCAACAAGCTCGTGCAGGTCACCGGCCTCACGCTGACCGGCGCGCAGGCCGCCAACTACAGGCTGTCGGGCGGCGGCATCACGGTCGACATCACGCCCAAGCCGGTGACGGCGGTCTATGCCGGCCAGGACAAGGTCTACGACGGCAGCGTGGTGGCGCAGGTCGGCGGCAGCTCGGCCGACTTCGAGGCCGTCGACGCCGGCACCGTGGGCATCAGCGCGCTCGGTGCCTTCACCGGCAGCGGCGCGAAGAACGTCGGCACCGCCAAGCCGGTGGCCGTCAGCGGCGGCTTCCTGACCGGCGTCGACCGCGACAACTACACGCTGCTCAACCCGGAGGGCAGCACCACCGCGGCGATCACGCCGCGCACCCTCACCGCCAGCTACAGCGGCGGCAGCAAGGTCTACGACGGCGGCGTCGACGCGCCGGTGACCGGCGGCGCCGCCGGCCTCGTCACGGGCGACCAGGTCGGCTTCACGCAGACCGCGGTCTTCACCGGCGCCGGCGCGAAGAACGTCGGCAACAACAAGCCGGTGGCCGTCAGCGGCATCGCGCTGACCGGCGCCGACGCCGGCAACTATGTGCTGGCGTCCACCGACGCCGCGACCACCGCGCGCATCACGCCACGTCCGCTGGACATCGAGGGCCTCAACGCGGTCCGCGCCGTCGACCGCGTCTACGACGGCACCTTGGGGGTCGTGCTGCTGGTCGACGCCAGCGGGCCCCTGGTGCCCAGCAGCGACGACATCGTCGCCGGCGACGACGTCACGATCACGCTGCCGCCTTCGGGCATCACCTCCGGCACGATGGCCGACCGCCATGCCGGCACCGGCAAGGCGGTGGTCGTCGATGGCCTGGGGCTCGGCGGCACCGATGCCGGCAACTACCTGATCGCCGCCACCAGCGGCGTGCGCGTGGACATCGCGCCCAAGCCGCTGACCGCCAGCTTCGCCGGCGTGTCCAGGCCCTACGACGGCAGCGCGGCGGCCGCCGTCACCGGCAGCTCGGCCGACATCGTCGCCGGCGACGCGGTGGCCATCGCCGGCAGCGGCGTCTTCACCGGCCCCGGCGCGAAGAACGTCGGCACCGGCAAGCCGATCTCGGTCCTCGACGCCACGCTGACCGGCAGCGACCGCGGCAACTACAGCCTGGTCAACCGCAGCGGCGACACCAGCGCCGACATCACGCCGCGCATCGTCACCGCGGTCTACACCGGCGGCACGCGCGTCTACGACGGCGGCATCGTCGCGCCGGTCAGCGGCACGGCCGCCGGCTTCGTGGCCGGCGACAGCGTGTCGCTTGCCGCCAGCGCCTTCTTCACCGACGGCAAGCAGGTCGGCAGCGACAAGCCGGTGCAGGTGGCCGGCATCACGCTCGCCGGCGCCGACGCGGCGAACTACAGCCTGGCGGCGACCGACGCGACGACGACCGCCAGCGTGACGCCGCGGCCGCTCGCCGTGCTCGGCCTGACCGGCGTCAGCGCGACCAACCGCGTCTACGACGGCGGCACGCAGGTCGAGGTGATCGTCTCGTCCACCGGTCCGGTCGCCCCCGACCCGGCGGACCTGGTGCCCGGCGACGACGTCACGGTGATCGCGCCGCCCACCGGCGTGACCACGGGCACGATGGCCGACAAGCATGTCGGCACCGCCAAGCCGGTGGCCGTCGCCGGCCTCGGCTTGGCCGGCCTCGATGCCGGCAACTACAGCGTGGCGCTGACCAGCGGTGTCACCGTGGACATCGCGCCGCGGCCGCTGACCGCCGTGTGGACCGGCGTCGGCCGCGTCTACGACGGGACCGACTTGGCCAGCGTCACCGGCAGCTCGGCCGACCTGTTGGCCGGCGACCTGCTCGCCATCAGCGGCAGCGGCGTCTTCAGCGGCGGCAAGGGCGTCGGCACGGGCAAGGCGGTCGTCGTGACCGGCGGCCAGCTCGCCGGGGCCGATGCGGCCAACTACAGCCTGGCCAACCCGACCGGCAGCGCCAGCGCCGACATCACGCCGCGCCCGCTGACCGCCAGCTACACCGGCGGCACGCGCGTCTACGACGGCACGCTGGCCGCCCCGGTCAGCGCCGGCTCGGCCGACCTGATCGCCGGCGATGTCGTCGCCTTCGCGCAGACCGCGCTGTTCACCGACAAGCATGTCGGCAGCGACAAGCCGGTGCAGGTCAGCGGCATCACGCTGGCCGGCACCGATGCCGCCAACTACCAGCTCACCAGCACCAGCGCGGCCGCCACGGCGAGCATCGTGCCGCGGCCGGTGACCATCGTCGGGCTCGACAACGTGGTCGCCACCTCGCGCGTCTACGACGGCACGACCACGGTCGCGGTCCGGGTCGATGCCAACGGCCCCGTCGGCGCCGCGCCCGGCGACCTGATCGCCGGCGACGACGTGCAGTTCCAGGCCCCGGCCAGCGGCCAGACCACCGGCACGATGGCCGACAAGCATGCCGGCACCGGCAAGGCGGTGGTCGTCGCCGGCCTCGGCCTGAGCGGCACCGACGCCGGCAACTACCGCATCGCCGCCACGCAGGGCGTCACGGTGGACATCGCGCCGCGCCCGCTGACCGCCACCTGGACCGGCGTCAGCCGCGTCTACGACGGCACGGACGCCGCGCAGGTGCTCGGCAGCTCGGCCGACCTGATCGCCGGCGACACGCTGAGCTTCGCGGCCATCGGCAGCTTCAGCGGCGGCAAGCACGTCGGCACCGGCAAGGCCATCGTGGTCAGCGGCGGCCAGCTCGGCGACGCCGATGCCGGCAACTACACGCTGCTCAACCCGACCGGCAGCGCCAGCGCCGACATCACGCCGCGCGCGCTGACGGCGCTGGCCAGCGGCGGCTCGCGGGTCTACGACGGCAGCACCGACGCGCCGGTCACGCTGAGCGCGGCCGACCTGATCGCCGGCGACCTGGTCGGCTTCACGCAGAGCGCGCGCTTCAGCGACGGCAAGCAGGTCGGCAGCGACAAGCCGGTGGAGGTGAGCGCGATCGCGCTCACCGGCGCCGACGCCGCCAACTACGCGCTGACCGCGACGACCCTGCTCACGACGGCCAGCGTGACGCCGCGTCCGCTGTCGGTGACCGGGCTGACCGGCGTCAGCGCCGTCGACCGCACCTACGATGGCACGACGCTGGTGGACATCGTCGCCAGCGGCCCGATCACCGCCGCCGGTGCCGACGTGATCGCCGGCGACGACGTCAGCGTGCAGCTGCCGCCGTCCGGCCCCACCGCCGGCACGATGGCCGACAAGCATGCCGGCACCGGCAAGGCGGTGGTGCTGTCCGGGCTGACCCTGGCCGGCACCGACGCCGGCAACTACGTGATCGCCGGCACCGCCGGCGTCACGGTGGACATCGCGCCGCGCCCGGTCACGCTGTCCGGGCTGGCGGCGCTGCCGCGTGTCTACGACGGCAGCACCGCGGTGGCCATCGACTCCAGCGCCGGCAGCCTGGCCGGTGCGCTGGCCGGCGACGACGTGGCGCTGCGCGCCAGCGGCGTCAGCGGTCGGCTCGCCGACAAGCAGGCCGGCAACGGCCGCGCGGTCGCGGTCGACGGCCTGGCGCTGCAGGGCAGCGACGCCGGCAACTATGCGGTCGCCGACAGCGGCGGCCTGCGCGTGGACATCGCGCGCCGCCCGCTGGCGCTGAACCTCGTGGCCGCCGACAAGACCTACGACGGCGACACCGGCGCGACCATCACGCTGACCGACGACCGCATCGCCGGCGACGCGCTGAGCGTGAACCACGCGCCGGCCACCTTCGACAACCGCAACGCCGGCGCCGCGCGCGTGGTCAGCGTCACCAGCCTCGCGCTGGCCGGGCCCGATGCCGCGAACTACGCGCTCGCCGCGACCCAGCTCACGACGACGGCGACCATCGCCCCGGCACCGCTGACGGTCGCGGCCGGCAGCCTGGTCAAGTTCTACGGCGACGAGCTCGTCTTCGGTCCCGGCGGCTACAGCGCCAGCGGCCTCGTCGCCGGCGAGACCCTGGGTGCGGTCACGCTGGCCAGCGCCGGGGCCGCAGCGGCCGCGCCGGTGGCCGGCTCGCCCTATGCGCTGACGGTCGCCGACGCCCGCGGCGGCAGTTTCGACCCGGCCAACTACCTGACGACCTACGTGGCGGGCACGCTGACCGTGCAGCCGCGGCCGCTGACCATCGCCGCCAACAGCGTCGTGCGTTATGCCGACGAGGCCAACCCGGCCGACATCGGCTGGTCGGTCGCCGCCGGCGCGCTGGTCGGCGGCGACCGCGTCGGCGGCGTGCAGGTCGCGCTGCCTGCGGGCAGCGCGGGCGCGCCGGGCGGCTCGGTGCTCACGATGCAGCCCTCGGGCGCCGTCTTCACCAGCGGCGACGCCGGCAACTACGAGCTGCGCTATGCGGCCGGCCTGCTGGTCGTGCTGCCCAAGCCGCCGCGCATCGACGAGGCCGACCCGTCGGCACCTTCGGGCGACCCGCGCTTTGCGGTGCTCGTCGACGAGGCGGCGTTGCGGCGCGCGCTGGCCGCGCTGGAGCGCGAGTCGGCGGCCAGCGCATCGAGCGTCGAGCCAGGCACCGCTGCCGAGCCGCCGGCCGCCGCGGCCGACGTGCCGGTCACCGTGGCGGCGCCGGCCGGCGATGCCGCGCCGCCGCCCGAACTGGCCGCGCTGCTGTCCGGCGACGGGCAGCGCCTCTCGCTGCCGGTGCTGCTGCGCCTGCCGCTGATCTCCTACGACCCCCTGCTGCGGCGCCTGATCTTCGGCGCCGACGCCGCTGCCGCCCGGAGCCCCAACTGAACAAGCGCCCTGCCCCTTCGCGCCCCCACGTTCGGCTGCGACCGCTGCCGCGCCTGCTGGCGCTGCTGCTGGCTGCCACGCTGGGCCACGCCGCCGCCCAGACCGCGCCTGCCGCGGCGACGGCGCTCGACGAGATGCGCCGCTTCGTCGAGGCCGGCCAGTTCGAGCAGGCGTGGCGCGCGGCGCAGGCCCAGCCGCAGCTCGTCGGCGACGTGCACTTCGACTTCCTGTACGGCGTCGCCGCGGTCAATGTCGGCCGCGTCGCCGAGGGCCTGCTGGCGCTGGAGCGCCACCTCGCCGCGGTGCCGGCCAACGACCGCGCGCGGCTGGAACTGGCGCGCGGCTACTTCCTGCTCGGCGAGTATGCGCGCGCGCGCTCGGAGTTCGAGTTCGTGCTGCGCTACAACCCGCCGACCGGCGTGCGCACCAACATCGCCGGCTTCCTGCAGGCCATGCAGGTGCGCGAGGCCGCCGACCGCCGCGCCACCGCGCGCGTCTATGCCGAGCTCGGCGCCGGGCGCGACAACAACGTCAACGGCGGCACCTTCCGCGACGAGCTGCAGCTGGTCTTCGGCAACGTCAGCCTGGTCGGCTCGCCGTCGCAGCAGGTCGCCGACGACTTCGCGCAGCTCGCGCTGGGCGGCCAGCAGGTGCTGCGCGTGAGCAACCGGCTCAGCGTCTTCGGCGGCGTCGACCTGGACCACCGCGCCAACCGCGAGCAGTCGCTCTACGACCAGACCAACGGCGCGGTGAACATCGGCTTCACCAACCTGGCCGGCCAGGCGCTGTGGCGCGCCACGCTGGCCGCCAGCCAGCTGCGCGTGGGCGGCGACCGCTACCGCGACCTGCTTTCGCTGGGGGTGGACGCCAACTGGTCCCCCGGGCCGGACTCGTCGCTGATGGCCTTCGTGCAGTACGGCGAGCAGCGCCATGCCGCCGCCGAGGAGGTGCGCGACGGCCGGGGCACCACGCTGGGCGCGATGTTCACGCGCAGCTTCGGCGGCGTCGCGAGCGCGCCTTCGGTCGGCCTGCGGCTGAGCTGGACGCAGGAGAAGAACCTGCGCCTGCGCCGCGACCTCGACCGCGAGATGCCGCTGCTGCGCCTGTTCGCGTCGTTCGCGCCGGCCGAGCGGCTGCGCATCGCGGTCGGCCTGACCGCCTGGCAGCAGCGCTACGGCGCCGCCGACATCGGCTTCGGCAGCGTGCGGCGCGACACCGGCAGCAGCGTCGACCTGGTCGCCAGCCTGGCGATCGACGAACGCTGGTCGCTGCGCGCCGAGGCCGCGACCTGGCGAAACCGCTCGAACCAGGACCTCTACGACAGCAACCGCCGCGCCGCCTCGCTGAAGCTGCGCTACCAGTTCTGAAGGACAGCCCCATGCCCTCCCCTGGTCCTGCCGCGGCGCCGCGCGCGCCCGTGCTCCTGCCGGCCGCCCACGCGGCCGCGGCCCTGTCCGCGTGGCTGCTGCCGGCGCTGCTGCTGACGCTGCCGCCGTCGAACGCGCATGCGCAGCCGCTGCCCGGCCGCGTCGTGCAGGTGCTCGGCGAGGCGCGCGTCGGCGACGCGCCGGCCGTCGTGGGCATGCCGGCGGCCGGCGCGCTGCTCAGCACCGGCGCCAACGGCTTCCTGCAGCTGCGCCTGGACGACGGCAGCGTGATCGCGCTGCCGCCGGCCAGCCGCCTGCGCCTGCCCGCCGACGCCACCCGCAACGTCGCGCTGGAGGCCGGTGGCCTGCGCCTGAGCCCGGCGCTCGCGCCGGGCGACGGCGCGCCGGCGGTCTGGCGCGTGGACCTCGGCCAGCGCAGCATCCGCACCAACGGCTTCCTGACGCTGCAGGACTGCGCCGCCGGCTGCGCGCTGCCGAGCGGCCTGTACGGCCGCATCGCGCAGGGCGAGGCGGTGCTGGACTACCAGGGCGGCCGCTCGGTGCTGCGCGGCCGCAGCTTCCGCTGGACGGCGGCCGATGCGCGGCCGGAACCGCTGGCCCAGGCGCCGGCGCTGCTGGAGGACGGCAGCCATCGCGCCGCCGCTGCGCAGGTGCGGGCCGAGGCGGCGCAGACGCTGAAGGCCGGCATCGAGGCCTTCGCCGCCGGCGACGATGCGGCTGCGACGCGGGCGCTCGAGGCGGTGCGCGCGGTCGTGCCCGGCGAGCCGCTGGTGCCCTACTACCTGGGCCTGATCGCACTCAAGCGCGAGAACCACGAGGCGGCTTCGCGGCTGCTGCAGCAGTATGCGCGCGAGGACCCCGAGGGCGCCGCCGCCCGCGAGGTGCCGCGCATGCTGACGCTGCTGACCTCCAGCCAGCTGCAGCAGGAGGTGGCCACCGCGGTGGCGCGCGAGCGCGAGGTCGCGGCCACCCCGCCGGAGCCGGGCAGCATCGCGGTGCAGGCCTTCGTCAACCGCGGCAGCGACGACTACCGCGCGATGGCCAAGGGCCTGGCCGCGATGGTCATCGCCGACCTCTCGCGCGTGCCCGGGCTCAAGGTGCTCGAGCGCGAGAAGGTGCAGCTGCTGCTGGACGAGATGAAGCTCGGCGACAGCGGCCTGGCCGACACCACGTCGGCGGTGCGCTCGGGGCGGCTGATGCGCGCCGAGAAGGTCGTCGTCGGCAACTTCGAGGTGCAGTGATGAAGCGCGCCCACCACCTGGCCGCCGCCTGCCTGGCCGCGCTGGCCGCCGCCTCGCCGGCCGCCGCGCAGACCTTCACGCTGGAAGGCGCGGTGCTCGACAGCCGCAGCGCGCAGAACCTGGGTGTGGTCAGCGAACGCGGCGACATCGCGACGCTGTTTCGCGCCCAGAAGGCGATGACCTTCGGCATCCTGCGCGCCGCCGGCATCCCGCTGGATCAGCTCAGCCCCGAGGTGCGCGCGCGCATCGAGCGTTTCCAGACCACCAACCTGGAGGCCTTCCGCGCCTTCTCGCAGGGCCTGGACCTGAAGGACCAGGGCCGCTTCGCCGAAGCGCGCGAATTCTTCCGCCGCGCCGCCGAGCTGGACCCCGGCTTCGCGCTCGCCGCCGAGCAGCAGCAGGCCATGCCCGACGTCAACCTGGGTACCGGCGTGCAGGTGCGCGCCGTGCTGGCCGCTGCGGCCGGTGCCGCGGTCGACCGCGGCCGCTCGGCGGTGGCGGTGGACGTCGCGCGCGCCACCGCCGCGCTGCAGGCCGGCCAGACCGTCGTCACGATCGCCGCCGCGCCGGCGGAGCGTGCGCAGGCCGCCGCCACCGGCGACGGCTTCACCGCCAACCCGCCAGGCTCCAGCACGCAGTTCCTGCCCAACCTGGCCGCCGGCATCGTCTACACCTACACCGTGCCGCCGGCGGCGCCGGTGTCGATCGCGATCGCGGGCGAGTGGCGCGCCGACCGCATCCGTGTCGAGAACGAGGTGCTCGAGTCGCTGGGCACCGCCGGCGACTTCCAGGCCCAGCGCGGCGGCGCCACGGTGGTCGCCCAGGGCAGCGCGCCGCTCGGCGACGGCAGCCTGGCCTACTGGGGCCGCTGGGCGTCGACGCCCGCGGGCAGCGCCAGCGTCAGCGTCAACAACACGGCGATCACCGCGCCGACGCTGGGTCCCGTCGACTGGATCTACGCCGACGCGACGCGCCAGATGCCCACCACCGGCAGCGCGGTCTTCACGCCGGCGGCCGGGCCGACGATGAACAATGCCAGCGGCTCGATCGCGGTCAACTTCGCGACCCGCGCGGTGACGCTGAACAACCTCGGCTTCACGATCGGCGGCCAGACCTTCAGCGCATTGACCGGCAGCGCGAGCATCGACCCGCGCATCGCCTCCGGCGCCTTCGGCGGCAACTACAGCGGCGGCGCCTGCAGCGGCTGCGCCGGCTTCACGCCGCTGGCCAGCACCTTCGGCGGCCACTTCCTCGGCCGCGAGGCCAACGGGCTGCTCTTCTCGACCATCCTGCTCACCGGCGACGGCACCGCCGCCGGCGTGCACCTGTTCGGGCGCCCGGGGCCCTGAGCCGCGCGCGTCAGGCGGCGAAGGCCGCGGCCAGGGCCTGCGCCAGGTCGGCACGCAGCGCCGGCACGCCTTCGAGCCCGATCGAGAAGCGCACCAGGTGGCCGCGCAGGCCGTGCCGCTGCAGCGTCGCGGCCTCGCGCATGGCCGGCAGCGGATAGGGCACGACCAGGCTCACCGGCCCGGCCCACGAATAGCCGATGCGGAACAGGCGCAGCGCGTCGACGAAGCGGTCCACCTGCGCGGCCGTGTAGCGCTCGTCGAAGAGCACCGAGAACAGCCCCGCCGCCGCCTTCGCCTGGGTGCGCCAGTATTCGTGCCCGGGCGAGCCTTCCAGCGCCGGGTGCAGCACGCGGTGCACCTCGGGCCGCGTGGCCATCCAGGCGGCCAGCTCGCGCCCGGCGGCGTCCTGCGCGTGGTAGCGCAGCGCCAGCGTGGGCAGCGAGCGCAGCACCAGCTCGGCGTCGTTGCCGGCCACGCCCAGCCCCAGGTGCATGTGCGCGAGCTTCAGGCGCTCGTGCAGCGCATCGTCGCGCGTGGTGACCGCGCCCATCAGCACGTCGCCGCCGCCGCTGGCAAACTTGGTCAGCGCCTGCATCACGATGTCGATGCCGAGCGCGAAGCCGTCGATCGCGATGCCGGCGCCCCAGGTGTCGTCGAGCGCCGTGGTCACGCCGCGCTCGCGCGCGACGGCCACCAGGCCGGCGAGGTCGGGGAACTCCATCGTCACCGAGCCCGGCGCCTCCAGCCACACCAGCTTCGTGCGCGGCGTGATCGCCGCCGCCAGCGAGGCCGCATCCAGCGGGTCGTAGAGCCGGTGACCGATGCCCCAGCGGGCGAGCTCGGTGCGCGCCAGCTCGCGGCTCGGGCCGTAGACGTTCTCGGGCAGCAGCAGTTCGTCGCCGGCGGCGAGCAGCGCCTGGTCGACCAGCGCCACTGCCGCCAGGCCGCTGGGCAGCAGCACACAGTGGCGCGCGCCGGTCAGCGTGGCGATGCGCTCCTCCAGCGTGAAGGTCGTCGGCGTGCCGTGCAGACCGTAGGTGTAGCCGCGCTTGTCGCGCCAGTCTCGCGCGCGCGAAGCGGCGGCATTGGGGAAGATCACCGTGCTGGCCTTGTGCACGCCGACCTGCGGCGCCTCGAAGCCCTCGGGCGGCCGGTACGGGTGGTGGATCAGCGCGGTGGCGAGGTCGCGGTCCTTGTCCTTGCTCACAGCGGCTCCGCGACCAGGTCGTGGCCTTGCGTGGCGACGATGCGCGCACGCACGAATTCGCCGGCGCGCACGCGCGTGCTGGCCTTGCGCGGCGGCTGCAGGTGCACGACGCCGTCGATGCCGGGGGCATCCGCATAACTGCGCCCGACCGCGCCATGGCGCCCCAGCGCCTTTGCCTCGTCGACCAGCACCTGCATCGTGGCGCCGATGCGCGCCTTCAGCTTCTCGGTCGACACCTGCTCGGCCACCGCCATGAAGCGCGCCTGGCGTTCGGCGCGCAGCTCGTCGGGCAGCTGGCCCGGCAGACCGTTGGCCGCCGCACCGTCCACCGGCGAATAGGCGAAGCAGCCGGCGCGGTCGATCCGCGCCTCGCGCAGGAAGTCGAGCAGGGTCTCGAATTCGGCCTCGGTCTCGCCCGGAAAACCGGCGATGAAGGTCGAGCGCACGACGAGCTGCGGGCAGATCTCGCGCCAGCGCGCCAGTCGCTCCAGATTCTTCTCGCCGCTGGCCGGGCGTTTCATGCGCCGCAGCACGTCCGGGTGCGCATGCTGGAAGGGCACGTCCAGGTAGGGCAGCACCAGGCCCTCGGCCATCAGCGGCAGCACCTCGTCGACATGCGGGTACGGGTAGACATAGTGCAGCCGCACCCAGGCGCCGAAAGGCGCGGCGATCTCGCCGAGCTGGCGCGCCAGGTCGAAAAGCCGCGTCTTCACCGGCCGGCCGTCGAAGAAGCCGGTGCGGTACTTGACGTCCACGCCGTAGGCGCTGGTGTCCTGGCTGACGACCAGCAGCTCCTTCACGCCGGACTCGAACAGCCGGCGCGCCTCCGACAGCACGTCGCCGACCGGCCGCGAGACGAGGTCGCCGCGCATCGCCGGGATGATGCAGAAGGTGCAGCGGTGGTTGCAGCCTTCGCTGATCTTCAGGTAGGCGTAGTGGCGCGGCGTCAGCTTCACGCCGATCGGGGGCAGCAGGTCGGTGAACGGGTCGTGCGGCTTGGGCACGTGCCGGTGCACGGCGTCCATCACCTCCTCGGTGGCGTGCGGGCCCGTCACCGCCAGCACCTTGGGATGCACGCTGCGCACCAGGTTGTCGCCGCCCTCGGCCGCACGCGCGCCCAGGCAGCCGGTGACGATGACGCGGCCGTTGTCGGCCAGCGCCTCGCCGATGGCGTCCAGGCTCTCCTGCACCGCCTCGTCGATGAAGCCGCAGGTGTTGACGATCACCAGGTCGGCACCGGCGGCGTCCTGGCGCGTCGCATAGCCTTCGGCGGCGAGCCGCGTGAGGATCAGCTCGGAGTCGGTCAGCGCCTTCGGGCAGCCGAGGGAGACGAAGGCGACGCTGGGAGTGCCCGCGGGGGCGGCGACGGCCGCCGGCGGTGCGGCGGTGGCCGCTTCGGGGGAGTTCATGGCGCGATTTTCGTGCATCGCGCCGCCGGGCTCACTTGCGGGTCGGCGGGAAGCCCGGCATGCCCGGGAACAACGAGCCGGCGCCCTGCATCTTCTCGAGCATCGCGCGGCTGCTCTCGACGTAGCTGTTCATCAGGTTCTGCAGCGCCGGCGCCTGGCCGCTGAGGAACTGCGTCCACATCTCGGGCGACAGCGCCTTCGGGTCGTACAGGCCCTTGCTCTGCGCCAGCAGCTGGCCCTGCAGTTCGGCGAAGGCGGCCAGGTTCTTCTCCAGCATGGTGCCCATCAGGCCCTGCATCGCGTGGCCGTAGAAGCGGATGATCTGCGCCAGCGCCTCCTGGCTGAACATCGGCACGCCGCCGGACTCCTCTTCCAGGATGATCTGCAGCAGGATGCTGCGCGTCAGGTCCTCGCCGGTCTTGGCGTCGCGCACCTCGAAGTCCTCGGCGCCCAGCACCATCTGCTTGACGTCGGCCAGCGTGATGTAGCTGCTGGTGCGCGTGTCGTACAGGCGGCGGTTGGGATACTTCTTCAGCACCCGGGTCGCGTGGGCGGTGCTGCTGGCATCGGGCTCGGCGGCCGGCGCGCGGCGTTGTGAAGGCATGCGGTGGCGTTCAGTGGGGGCGGCAGGCTCGGGTCATTCTAGGAGCCGCCCGCCGCACCCCGGCCGCGGGATTTCCCGCCGCGCCCGCGACGGCCGGCGCCCGTCCCCGCTCAGGCGGGGACGGACCTCCGGCTCACGCGGCGGGCGCCGGGCGGCCGCCGCCGATGCGGCGCAGCCGCCCGAGCAGCCGCGCCAGGGCGCGCCAGACCATGCGCACGCCGGTCAGCGCCAGCAGCCCCTCGAACAGCGTGACGACGAAGGCCAGCGCCACCGGCCAGCGCGCTGCGCGGCCGCGGAACTTGGCGATCGCGCGGTCGCGCGCGATCTCGATGCTGTCGTAGAAGCTCGGGATCACCAGCAGCGTCAGCAGCGTCGAGGTGATCACGCCGCCGATGATGGCCACCGCCATCGGCCGGTAGAACTCGCCGCCCTCGCCCACGCCCACCGCCACCGGCACCATGCCGGCGACGAGCGCGAAGCTGGTCATCAGGATGGGCCGGAAGCGCTTGCGGCCGGCGGCCATCAGCGCCTCCTCGCGCGGCGTGCCCTCGGCTTCCAGCACGCGCGAGGCGTCCAGCAGCAGGATCGCATTCTTGGCCACCAGGCCCATCAGCATGATCACGCCGATGAAGCTCATCAGGTTCAGCGTGCCCTTGGTCAGCAGCAGCGCGACGACGACGCCGATCAGCGACAGCGGCAGCGACATCATCACCGCCAGCGGCGCGGTGAAGCTGCCGAACTGCACGACGAGCACGAAGTACATCAGCGCGATGCCGGTGACGAGCGCGATGCCCATCTCGCGGAAGACCTCCT
Source organism: Rubrivivax sp. (assembly GCA_019635315.1). Taxonomy (GTDB): domain Bacteria; phylum Pseudomonadota; class Gammaproteobacteria; order Burkholderiales; family Burkholderiaceae_C; genus Rubrivivax. Next base: position 605,539 of record JAHBZT010000004.1, on the reverse strand, counting down.
GCTGGTCGCGCGAGGCGCCGGCCAGCTCCAGCCCGTAGCCGGGCGGGTAATCCATCGCGCGCGCGATGCGCAGCGCATCGGCGGTCACCTCGCCCGGGCTGCGGCCCTGCGCATTGGCGCCCACGGTGATCGTGCGCTTGCCGTCGTTGTGCTGGATCTGCGACGGGCCCTTGCCCATGGTCACGGTGGCGATCTGCTCCAGCGGCACCATCAGGTTGGTGCCGCTGACGGCGATCGGCAGCCGCTCGATGTTGCCGGCGTCCACGCGGTCGTCGGGATGCAGGCGCACCGAGACGTCGCGCGCCTGCCCGGTGGGGTCGATCCAGTCCCCGACCTCGACGCCGGCGAAGGCCACGCGCAGCGCCTGCGCCGCGTCGGCCACCGAGATGCCCATCGCGTTGGCCAGGCTGCGGTCGAGCTCGATCTTCAGCTCGTCCTGCGGCGCCTGCTCGGACAGCCCCACGTCGACGGCGCCCGGCACGCGGCGCAGCCGCTCCATGAAGTCCTCGGTGATGGCCAGCAGCTGGCGCGCGTCGGGGCCGGTGAAGCGGATCTGCACCGGCTTCTGCGCCCCCATGTTGAGGTCCTCGAGCACCGTGTACTCGGCACCGACCAGGCGCGCGGTGAGGGTGCGCAGCTCGGCCGCGACCTCGGCCGCGGAACGCTTGCGCTCGGTGCTCTTGCCGATGTCCACGTAGATGCGCCCGCCGCCCGGCCGCACCAGGCTGTTGGTGGCTTCGGTCTCCGGGATCGTGCGCGCCAGCTCGGCGGCCTGCTCCATCTTCAGCCGCGCATAGTCCAGGCTCGCGCTGGGCGGCGTGCGCACCTCCACCGCGATGACGCCGGCGTCGGACGCCGGCAGGAAGCTGGAGCCGCCGTACCTGGCCTGCAGCGCCACCGCCGCGACCATGCTGCCGACCGCGAAGGCGGCCATCCAGCGCCGGTGCTTCAGCGCCCAGGCGATGACGTGGCCGTAGCGGTCGGCCTGGTGGTCGAACCAGGTGTTGAAGCCTTGCAGCCAGCGGCTGATGCCGCGCCGCTTCGCATGCTGGTAGCCCGGCGGGTCGCCCCAGTAGGCCGAGAGCATGGGGTCCAGCGTGAACGAGACGACCAGGCTGACGATGACCGAGGCGACGACGGTCAGCGCGAAGGGCCGGAACCACTGCCCCGACACGCCCGGCATGAAGGCCACCGGCGCGAAGACCGCGACGATGGCCAGCGTGGTCGCGGTGACCGCCAGGCCGATCTCGCGCGTGCCGACCAAGGCTGCCGTTCGGCGGTCGGCGCCGCGCTCCATGTGGCGCACGATGTTCTCGCGCACCACGATGGCGTCGTCGATCAGCACGCCGATGGCCAGCGCCAGCCCGAGCAGGCTCATGAAGTTCAGCGTGTTGCCGCTGAGCCAGACCGCGATGAAGCTGGCGACCACCGAGGTCGGCAGGCTCAGCGCGGTGATCACCGTCGAGCGCCAGCTGTTGAGGAACAGGTAGACGACGAAGACCGTCAGCCCGGCGCCGAAGACCAGCGCATGGATCACGTTGTACAGGCTGTTCTCGGCGCCCTCGCCGCCGTCCTGCGTGACCTCCAGCGTGGTGCCCGCCGGCAGCGTGCGCGCGATCTCGGCGACCTTCTCGCGCACCGCGTCGGCCACCGCGACCGTGCTGCCCTCGCGCGTGCGCGTGACCGACAGGCCGACGTTGGGGTTGCCGCTGCGCACCGAGATGCTGTCGACCTCGGCGAAGCCGTCCTGCACCGTGGCCACCTGGGCCAGCCGCACGAGCTCGTTGCCGCGCCTGCGGATCACGATCTGGCCGAACTCCGACGGGTTCTCGATGCGGCCGACGAGGCGGATGCTCTGGTCTTCCAGCTCCCCGCGCACCTTGCCCACCGGCGCGGTGGCGTTCTGCGCGCGCAGCGCGGCCACCACCTCGGTGACCGACACGCCCTGCTCGCGCAGCTTCTGCGAGTGCAGCAGCACCGACAGCTCGCGGCGCAGCGCGCCGTTGATCGTGACCACCGCCACGCCGGGCACGGCGCGGAACTGGTCGGCGAGCTGGTCCTCGGCCAGGCGCGAGATGTCGGCGTGGCTCTGGCTGCTGGAGGACAGCGCCAGCTGCATGATGGGCTGCGCCGTCGGGTCCACGCGCTGCAGGATGGGCTCGCGCATCTCCACCGGCAGCTTGAAGCGCACCGAGGCGATCGCGTTGCGCACCTCGTCGGCGGCCTCGATCATGTTCTTGTCGTACTCGAAGAACAGCACCAGCGTGGCGCTGCCCTCGCGCGAGGTGCTCTGCACGCGGTCGGTGCCCGAGATGCCCTGCAGTGCCTTCTCGATGCGGTTGACGACCTCGCGCTCCACGGTTTCCGGGCTCGCGCCCGGGTACGGGATGTTGACCACCAGCACCGGCGGCTCGACGTCCGGGATCTGGTTGACGCGCAGCTTGGACAGCGCGAGCAGGCCCAGGCACATCAACCCGATCAGGATGACGATGGTCGCCGTGGGGCGCTTGATGCTGAAGTCCGACAGCAGCATGGCGGCTTACCTCGTGGTGCCGGTGGCGGGCGCGGCGGCCGCCGCGGCCGGGCCGGCGCCGTTCGGGGTCTCGGCGGCGCGCAGTTCCACCGGCTGCCCGTCGACCAGCGCGCTGCCCGGGTTGCGCAGCACACGCTGGCCCTCGGACAGGCCGGCCAGCACCGGCAGCAGCCCGGTGCGCGCATCGCGCTCGCCCAGCGATACCGGCGTGCGCACGATGCGCTGGCCGTCCAGCCGCCAGACCACCGTGCCGCCGTCGGCGCTGCGCACGACGGCGCCCTCGGCCAGCATCAGCGCCTGTGCACTGCCGGTCTCGATGCGCCCTTCGGCGAACAGCCCGGCCACGCGCGGCGCCGCCGCCGCGTCGGCGAAGGCGACGATGACCTCGACCTGGCGCGTCGCCGCATTGGCCGCCGCATCCAGGCGGCTCACGCGGCCGGCGAACTCGACGTCCGGGTAGCCGTTGACGCGGAAGCTCACCGGCTGCCCGACCTTCAGCTCGTGCAGCCGGTCGGCGGCGACGAAGCCCTCGAAGCGCAGGCTGCGCGGGTCGATCACCTTCAGCAGCTCGCGCCCGACCAGCGCGGTGTCGCCGGGCGAGGCGCGGCGCTCGCTGACCACGCCGTCGAAGGGCGCACGCACCTCGGTGCGCACGATCTGCTGGCGTGCATTGGCCAGGCGGGCCTTCGCGGCGACGGCCTCGCTGGTGGCCTGGTTGCGGCGCACCTCGGCGTCCTCCAGCGCCTGCATCGAGCTCATGCCCTGGGCCTGCAGCGTGCGCAGCCGCTGCACCTGGCGCTCGGCCTGCGCCAGCGCCTGTTCGGCGGCGCGCAGCGATTCCTGGGCCGAATTGAGCGCGTCGCGCAGCGCCGTGTCGTCCAGCCGCACCAGCAGTTCGCCACGCTGGACCGCGTCGCCGTTGTGCTTGAGCACCTGCAGCACGACCGACGAGACCTCGGCGCGCAGGTCGGCGCGCCGTTCGGGCTGCAGCGACCCGGTGATCACCGGCCCGGTGGCCAGCGTGCTGGCGCTCACGGTGCGCAGGTCCTCGGGCGCCAGCAGCAGCACCGGTGGCGCCTTGGCATTGCCGGCCGCGGGTTTACCCGCAGTCCGGGCATCGGACGAACCGGCAGGGGCGCCTTCGCGCTGGCCGCAGGCGGCGAGCGTGAACGCGAGGATCACGAGAGGCAGGAAGACACGCATGGGCAGGACCGGGCGGGCCGCGGTGGGCGGGGCGTCCGGCAGGTGGCATCAAAGGGCGCAAGCGTAGCGCCTCGCGCGCCCCCACGGCCGGCGGCTGCGACGAACGGGCGCCGCCGCGGCACCAAACGCCAGCCGGCGCGCCGAGCGGTCGGCCAGCCGCGGGGTGCAGGGCCGGCGCGGCGCGCGCCGCAATCTTCAACTGGTTCAAGGACGGCGCCAGCGCCGCGGCCTAGGCTGGGTGCGTTTCGAGACTGGGTCCCCAGTGCCCGCCCGCTGCATGAAAACCGCTGCCCTGCCCATCGACGTCCGCTACGTGCCGCCGCCGCAGCGCCACCCGCTGATCTTCTCCACCTTCGACGCGCTGGCCGCCGGCGCCGCATTCGAGATCGTCAACGACCACGACCCGATGCCGCTGTACTTCGAGTTCGAGCGTGTGCGCGGCGGCCAGTTCGCCTGGTCCTACCTCGAGTGCGGGCCGGCGCGCTGGCACGTGCGCATCACGCGCACCCAGGCCGGCGCGGCCGCCGGCACGCCGCGCGGATGCGGCAGCGGCGGCTGCGGCTGCAGTGGCGGCTGACGCGCCGCCCGCCCGCGAGCGCCCGCAGCTGGTGTGCCCGGCGGGGTCGCTGCGCGCGCTGCAGATGGCCGTCGACGCCGGCGCCGATGCCGTCTACCTGGGCCTGAAGGACGCCACCAACGCGCGCAACTTCGCCGGGCTCAATTTCGACGACGCCCAGGTGCGCGAGGGCGTGCGCTATGCCCACGCGCGCGGCCGCGAGGTGCTGATGGCGCTGAACACCTACGTCGACGCCCGCGACCCCGGCCCCTGGCAGCGTGCGGTGGACCGCGCGGCCGAACTGGGCGCCGACGCGCTGATCGTCGCCGACATCGCGGTGCTGGCCGACGTACAGCGGCGCCACCCGCAGCTGCGCCGGCACCTGTCGGTGCAGGCCTCGGCGACGACCTGGGAGGCGATCGAGTTCTACCGCGAGCGCTACGGCATCCAGCGCGCGGTGCTGCCACGTGTGCTGACGCTGCCGCAGGTGCAGCACACCATCCGCCACACGCGGGCGCAGATCGAGGTCTTCGGCTTCGGCAGCCTGTGCGTGATGGTCGAGGGGCGCTGCGCGCTGTCGTCCTACGCCACCGGGCAGTCGCCGAATACCGCCGGCGTGTGCTCACCGCCCGCGGCCGTGCGCTGGGAGGACACGCCGGCCGGCGTCGAGGCGCGGCTGGGCGGCGTGCTGATCGACCGCCTGGCGCCCGGCGAGCCGCGCGGCTACCCGACGCTGTGCAAGGGCCGCTTCGTCGTCGACGGCGAGCGCGACTATGCGATCGAGGAGCCGACCAGCCTGAATACGCTCGCCCTGCTGCCGCAGCTGCTGGCCGCCGGCGTGTCGGCGATCAAGATCGAGGGCCGGCAGCGCAGTCCGGCCTACGTGGCCGAGGTCACGCAGGTCTGGCGCCAGGCCATCGACCAGGCCGCGTCCGCTGCCCGCTATGCCGTGCAGCCGGGCTGGACCGCCGCCCTCGCCCGCTGGGCCGAGGGCCAGCAGCACACGCTCGGCGCCTACGACCGGCCCTGGCGCTGAATCCCCCACACGCCCCGAGCCACCCCATGCCCAGCCCGCGCCCCTTCGGACTCACGGTCGGCCCGCTGCCCTACTGGTGGCCGCGCGCCGCGACGATCGCGTTCTACGCCGATGTCGCCGACGGCCCCGCCGACACCGTGGTGCTCGGCGAGACCGTCTGCTCGCGACGCCACGAGTTCAAGCTCGCCGACTGGCTGGCGATGGCGGTGGAGCTGGCCAGCGCCGGCAAGCAGGTGGTGCTGGCCACCCAGGCGCTCGTCACCAGCGAGGCCGAGCTGCGCACGCTGCGCCAGGTCTGCGAGCAGGACCATTTCGCGGTCGAGGCCGGCGATGCGTCGGCGCTCGCGGTGCTCGGGCGCGCACAGGCCGCGCGGCGCGGCCGCCCGCCCTTCGTGGTGGGGCCGCACATCAATGTCTACAGCCGCGCCGCGCTGGAGGAAGTGGCGCCGCTGGGCGCGGCGACCTGGGTGCCGCCGCTGGAGCTGCCGCTGGACGCCGTGGCCCGCGTCAACCCGCCCGCCGACCGCGTGCGCGGACCGGCCGGGCCGGTCGTCACCGAGGCCTTCGCCTTCGGCCGCATGCCGCTGGCCTTCTCGGCACGCTGCTTCACCGCGCGCCACCACCGGCTGAAGAAGGACGAGTGCGACTTCCGCTGCCGCGACGACGCCGACGGGCTGCTGCTGCTGACCACCGAGGGCCGGCCCTTCCTGGTGCTCAACGGCATCCAGACGCAGTCGGCGGCGCTGCACTGCCTGATCGGCGCACGCCCGGCGCTGCAGGCCGCGGGCGTCACGCGGCTGCGGCTGTCGCCGTGCAGCAGGGGCTTCACCCGCGTGCTGGCGCTGTTCGACGGCGTGTTCAACGGCGACGCCGCGGCCGACGCGGCGCTGGCCGAGCTGCAGTCGCTGGGCCTGCCCGGCGCGCTGGTCGACGGCTTCGCGCGCCGCCGCGCCGGCATGCAGACGCTGAGCGCATGAACGCCTCGGCCGGCCCGCCCCGCGCACCGGCGCTGCCGGCCCTGGCCACGCAGGTCGCGCGCCGGCTGCGCGCCGTGGTGCGCAAGCTGCCGACCGCGCCGCCGTCGTTTCTGGTCGCACGAGTGCTGGACCGCCTGCTGTGGCCCAGGCTGGATGCCGGGCAGCGCCGGCTGCTCGCCGGTCGCGGCGTCGAGGTCGAGGTCGTCGAACTGGGCCTGCGCGTGCGCCTGCGCCTGGGCGCTCGCGGCTTCGAGCTGGCGCGGCGGGGCGAGGCGCCGGCGGTGCGCATCCGCGCCACCGCGCCGGCGCTGTGGCAGCTGCTGCGCGGCGAGCAGGACGCCGACCGCCTGTTCTTCGAGCAGGCCCTGGTGATGGAAGGCGACACCGAATTCGGCCTCGTGCTGAAGAATACGCTGGACGCCATCGGCCCGCTCTGGCGCTGAACGCCTCGGGCGCGCTGCGCGGGCGCGTCGGGGCCGCGGCGCCGCAGCGAGCGCAGCGCCGCGCGGGGCTACGGCGTGCGCGCTGGCGCCTCGCCGGCCGCCTGGGCCTCGGCCAGCAGGGCCTCGATCTGCGCGTCCTTCGCGGCCCACAGCGCCGACAGCCACTGCTGCACCTGCCGCCGCCGCGCCGCCTCGTCGCCGGCCGGGTCGCCATGCAGTCCGGCAGGCAACGTGCGCCGCTCGGCGCGCACGACGATGCGCGGTACGCGGCCGCACAGGAACTGCCAGAACGTCGGCACGCCGCCGGGGTAGACGATGGTCATGTCCAGCAGCGCGTCGAAGCGCTCGCCGAGCACCTCGATGGCCATCGCCAGCCCGCCGGCCTTGGGCCGCAGCAGATGGCGCAGCCCGTCGGCCTGGCGGGCGTGCTTGGCCGGCGTGAAGCGCGTGCCCTCGACGAAGTTCATCACGCTGGTGGGCACGAGCGCGAACTTGGCGCAGGCGCGCCGCGTCGCGTCCAGGTCCTGCTGGCGCTTCTCCGGATGGCGGCGCAGCGCGGCCTCGGAGTGGCGGCGCATGAACGGGAAGTCCAGCGCCCACCAGGCCAGTCCCATCACCGGCACCCAGATCAGCTCGCGCTTGAGGAAGAACTTCAGCAGCGGGATGCGCCGGTTCAGCACATGCTGCAGCGCGAAGATGTCGACCCAGCTCTGGTGGTTGCAGACCACCAGGTACCAGGCGCGCGGCGCCAGCGCCTCGACGCCGGCGACGTCCCAGGCGGTCGGCTGCGTCCAGCGCATCCAGGCGCTGTTGCCGGCGATCCACGCGCTGGCGACGCGGTTGAGCCAGGGGTCCAGCACGCGGCGCACCGCGCTGCCCGGCAGCAGCAGCCGCAGCAGGGCCAGCGCGAACAGCGCGCCGCACCACAAGAGGGTATTGAGCAGCAGCAGCGCGCCGGCGAGCACGCCGCGCAGCGGCGGCGGCAGCGCATGCGGCCAGGGCCGCGAGCCGGCGCCGGTGGCTGGCGGCGCCGGGGCGGGGGTCGGTGTCTGCCGTGTACGCGGACGAACACTCATGGTCGGCCGCGACGCTAAGTCCGCTGCAGCGGCCCGCGCTTGCGCGAGGTCAAGCCCGGCGCTGGCGCGCGACCGCCGCCAGCATGGTCGCGATCGTGATCGAGCCGAAGGTCGCGATCGCATGCTCGTCGATCTCCGACAGCACCTCGCCCAGCGCACGCTCCTCGGGGCTCGAATCGGCACCGGCCGGCGCCGCGTCGCCCAGGCGCTCGAAGAGCCGGATCACGTCCAGCAGCGTCAGCCGGCGCGCCTGGCCGACGAAGCGGTAGCCGCCGCCGACCCCGCGCACCGACTCGACGATGCCCGCGCGCACCAGCTCCGACAGCACCTTGGCCAGGTGGTGCGGCGACTCGCCGTGCTTGGCCGCCACCTCGGCGGCGGCGACCAGCTCGCCGGGCCGCGACGCAAACTCCAGCACCGCGTAGATGGCCAGCCGGGAGTTGGTCTGCAGCCTCATCGCGCCGGCCCGATCGCGATCTCCAGCGGGATCAGCCGCCCCGCGGTCATGCCCTGGCTGCGGAAGAAGGACAGGATTAGCGTGTTATCGCGCGCCAGCAGCGTGCGCATCACGCGCACGCCCACGCGCTCGAAGCGCTCGCGCAGGCCGGCGAGCAGCGCGCTGCCGACGCCGTGCTGGCGCGCGCGCGGGTCGACGTCGATCGCGAACACCCAGCCGCAGGGCGGCTGGCCGAACTCCCAGTCGCGCACCTCGCCGATCACGAAGCCGAGCACGCGCTGCCCGGCCTCGGCGACCAGGAAGTGACGCAGGCCCTGACCGCCCACACCGTAGCGGCGGTAGATGCGCTGCCAGTAGTCGGCCTTGTGCAGGCCGGTGACGGTGGCGTCGAGCGCGATCACCGCCGGCAGGTCGGCGCGCCGCACCGCGCGCACGCGTAGCGCGGCGCTCAAGCGCCGGCACTCCCGGAAAAGGTGAACCAGATCAAGTCGATAGTCGTATTGCGGTACCAGAATGCACCGAACGACCCGATTCTAAGACCGTGCGGCACCCCCGCCGACACGGCACCCCGGCAGGTGGCCGCAGCCCCGGACGCGGCCGGTATGCACGCTGCAAGGAGACACTGGACATGGCCATCCTTCGTTCGATCCGGCGGGCTCTCTCCCCGCTCGCCCTGCCGCTGGCGGTGGCCCTGTTCGCGGCCCCCGCGACGGCCCAGGAACCGATCCGCATCGGCAGCTTCCTCGCCGTCACCGGCCCGGCCTCGTTCCTCGGCGACCCCGAGGCGAAGACGCTGGAGATGGTGGTCGAGCAGCTCAATGCCCAGGGCGGCGTGCTCGGCCGCCGGCTGCAGCTGGTGCACTACGACTCCGCCGGCGATGCCGAGAAGGCGCGCACCTTCGCCAAGCGCCTGATCGAGCAGGACCGCGTCGACGTCATCGTCGGCGGCTCGACGACCGGCGAGACCATGGCCGTGGTGCCGCTGGCCGAGCAGGCCGGCCTGCCCTTCGTGTCGCTGGCCGGCGCGGTGGTCATCGTCGAGCCGGTCAAGAAGTGGGTCTTCAAGACCCCGCACACCGACCGCATGGCCTGCGACAAGATCTTCGTCGACATGAAGGCGCGCGGCGCCACGCGCGCGGCGCTGATCTCCGGCAGCGGCGGCTTCGACAAGTCGATGCGCGCCGAGTGCCTGAAGGTGGCGCCCAATCACGGCGTGCAGATCGTCGCCGACGAGACCTACGGCGCGGCCGACACCGACATGACGCCGCAGCTGACCAAGATCCGCACCAGCAACGCGCAGGCGGTGCTGAACGCCGGCTTCGGCCAGGGCCCGGCGATCGTCACGCGCAACTTCCGCCAGGTCGGCCTCACGCTGCCGCTGTACCAGTCGCACGGCGTGGCGTCGAAGGAGTACATCCGCCTTGCCGGCGAGGCCGCCGAGGGCGTGCGACTGCCGGCCGCCGCGCTGCTGGTGGCCGACCTGCTGGACGCCGGCGACGCGCAGAAGCCCGTCGTCACCGGCTACCGCGACGCCTACCAGAAGCGCTACGGCAGCGAGGTCTCGACCTTCGGCGGCCACGCCTACGACGGCCTGATGCTCTACGTCCATGCCGTCAAGGCCGCCGGCGGCACCGACAAGGCGCGTGTGCGCGACGCCCTGGAGGCCACGCGCGGCTATGTCGGCACCGGCGGCATCGTCAACATGTCGGCCAGCGACCACATGGGGCTGGATCTGAGCGCGTTCCGCATGCTCGAGATCCGCAACGGCACCTGGTCGCTGGTCCGGTGAACCCGGCGGCCGCGCGCGGAGATCCACGATGGGCAGCGACTGGCTGCAGTTCGTCGCCGGCGGCCTGACCGCCGGGGCGATCTATGCGCTGGTCGCGCTGGGCTACTCCATCGTCTACAACGCCAGCCATGCCATCAATTTCGCCCAGGGCGAATTCGTGATGGTCGGCGGCATGGCCGCGGTGGCGCTGGTCGCCGCGGGACTGCCGCTGCTGCTGGCGGTGCCGCTGGCGGTGCTGGCCGCCGGCGTCGTGGGCGTGCTGGTCGAGAAGCTGGCGCTGGAGCCGGCACAGCGCTCGGGCCGCGCCGACGTGGTGACGCTGATCATCATCACGATAGGCGTCGCACTGTTCCTGCGCGGCCTGGCACAGGTGGTGTGGGGCAAGGGCATCCACGCGCTGCCGGCCTTTTCGGGCAGCGAGCCGCTGGCGCTGCTGGGCGCCACCATCGTGCCGCAGAGCCTGTGGGTGCTGGCGGGCACGACGCTCGCGGTGCTGGGGCTGGGCTGGTTCTTCGGCCGCACGCTCACCGGCAAGGCGATGCGCGCGACCGCGCACAACCCGCTGGCGGCGCGGCTGATGGGCATCGACACGCGCGCCGTGATGCGCCTCAGCTTCGCGCTCGCCGCGATGCTGGGCGCGCTGGGCGGCGTGCTGACGGCGCCGATCACCTTCACGACCTACGACGTGGGCGTGATGCTGGGACTGAAGGGCTTCGCCGCCGCGATGCTGGGCGGTCTGGGCAGCTTCGCCGGCGCGGTGGCCGGCGGCCTGCTGCTGGGCCTGGTCGAGAGCCTGGGCGCCGGCTTCGTCTCGTCGGCCTACAAGGATGCGATCGCCTTCGTCGTGATCCTGGTCGTGCTGTTCTTCCTGCCCGGAGGGCTGGTCGGTGCGCGCCGCAGCGAACGTGTCTGAGCGTGGCGCCACTGTCGCAGCGGCGCCGCCACGCCGGCCGGGCGCGGCGCGCCGCGGCGGGCTGGTCGCGCTGGCCCTGGTGATCGTGCTGCTGCCGCTGGGCTTCCCGAACGCCTACTTCTACGAGATCGCGATCCTCGTCGCGCTGAATGCCATCGTCTGCGTCGGCCTCAACCTGCTGATCGGCTACGCCGGGCAGATCAGCCTGGGCCATGCCGGCTTCTACGGCCTCGGCGCCTACGGCAGCGCGGTGCTGGCGGCGCAGCACGGCTGGCCGGTCTGGGCCTCGATGCCGGCCGCCGTGCTGGCGGTCGGCATGCTGGCCTTCGTCGTCGGCCGCCCGACGCTGCGCCTCAAGGGCCACTACCTCGCGATGGCCACGCTGGGGCTGGGCGTCATCGTCTCCATCGTGCTGACCAACGAGGACCGCATCACCGGCGGGCCCGACGGCATGGCGGTGCCGCCGCTGGCGCTGTTCGGCCGGGTGCTGCAGGGCGAGCCGCTGTGGTACGCGATCACCGGCGCGGCGCTCTGGCTGGCGGTCTGGCTGGCGCTCAACCTCGTCGAGTCGCCGGTCGGCCGCGCGCTGCGCGCGTTGCACGGCTCGGAGATCGCGGCCGAGACGGTGGGCGTGGACAGCACACGCTGGAAGCTGCGCGTCTTCGTCATCTCGGCGCTGTTCGCCGCCGCGGCCGGCGCGCTGACCGCGCACTACGCCGGCTTCGTCACGCCGGGCAAGGCCTCGTTCCTGCACTCGGTGGAGCTGGTGATCATGGTCGTCTTCGGCGGCATGGCGTCGATCTACGGCGCCGTGGTCGGCGCCGCGCTGCTGACGCTGCTGCCGCAGCTGCTGACCGCACTGAAGGACTACGAGATGATGGTCTTCGGCGCGGTGCTGATCGCCACCATGATCTTCTTCCCGCGCGGCATCGTGCCGACGCTGGCCCGGCTGGCCGCGCGCGCGCGGCGGCGCGGGGATGCGCGATGAAGGCGCCGCTGCTGTCGGTCAGCGACCTCGGCAAGGCCTTCGGCGGGCTGCAGGCGGTGGCCGGGCTGTCGTTCGAGGTGCCGGCCGGCTGCATCTACTCGGTCATCGGTCCCAACGGCGCCGGCAAGACCACGCTGCTGAACCTGCTCGCCGGCATCTACCGGCCCGACCGCGGCCGCATCCGGCTCGCCGGCCAGGACCTCACCGGCCAGCCGACGCACCGCTTCGCCGCCGCAGGCCTGGCACGCACCTTCCAGAACCTGCAGGTCTTCTTCAACATGAGCGCGCTGGACAACGTGATGACCGGCCGCCACCTGCGCGAGCGCTGCGCGCTGCTGCCGGCGCTGCTGCACCTGCCGTCGCTGGCGCGCGCCGAGGCGCGCTGCCGCGCGCGGGCGATCGAGCTGATGCAGCGTGTCGGCCTGCAGGCCTGGCTGGACGCCGACGCCGACGCCATGCCCTACGGCGCGCTGAAGCGGCTGGAGATCGCGCGCGCGCTGGCCAGCGAACCGCTGCTGCTGCTGCTGGACGAACCGGCCGCCGGGCTCAATGCGACCGAGGCGCGCGACATCGAAGCGCTGATCCGCGAGCTGGCCGCCGCCGGGACCACCGTCGTGCTGGTCGAGCACAACATGCGGCTGGTGATGGAGGTCTCGGACCACGTGCTGGTGCTGGACCGCGGGCGCAAGCTCGCCGAGGGCCGGCCCGACGAGGTGGCGCGCGACCCGCGCGTGGTCGAGGCCTACCTGGGCGCCGAAGGCCCGGCCGCCACCGCTGCGACGGAGGCCGCCCATGCTTGAGGTACGGGGCCTGGGCAGCCGCTACGGGCGCATCCCGGCGCTGGAAGGCATCGCGCTGGAGGTGCGGCCGGGCGAGCTGGTGGCCATCGTCGGCGCCAACGGCGCGGGCAAGACGACGCTGCTGCGCACGCTGTCGGGCGTGCAGCCGGCCAGCGCCGGCAGCCTGCGCTTCGAGGGCGCCGACATCGGGCGCTGCTCACCGCGCCAGCGCGTGCGCCTGGGCATCGTGCAGGTGCCCGAGGGCCGCCAGGTCTTCGCCGCGCTGAGCGTGGAGGACAACCTGCTGCTCGGCGCCTACGCGCGCGGCTCGGCGACCACGCTGGACGAGGTCTGGACCCTGTTCCCGGTACTGCGCGACAAGCGCCACGAACCCGCCGGCATGCTGTCCGGCGGCCAGCAGCAGATGCTGGCCCTCGGCCGCGCGCTGATGGCCGACCCGCGGCTGCTGCTGCTGGACGAACCGAGCATGGGCCTGGCGCCGCTGCTGGTGGCCGAGATCTTCGGCCAGGTCGCAGCGCTCAAGGCCCGCGGCACGACCATCCTGCTCGTCGACCAGAACGCCCGCGCCGCACTCGCCGTGGCCGATCGCGGCTACGTGATGGAGACCGGCCGCATCGTGCTCGAGGGACCGGCCGCGGACCTGCTGCGCGACCCGCAGGTGCGCGAGGCCTACCTCGGGCTCTGAGCCCCCGCCCCTTCCGCCCCCGGAGACCCCCCGATGAAACCCAGCCTGCAACCCGGACTCGCCGCCACCACCGGCCTGGAGGTCGACCGCGCACGCACGATCGACTTCATGGGCGACGAGGCCCGCGTCTATGCCACGCCGATGCTGGTGCGCGACATCGAGGTCGCCTGCCGCGAGCTGCTGCTGCCGCACCTGGACCCCGGCGAGGACTCGGTGGGCACGCGCGTGGAGATCGACCACATCGGCGCCACGCTGCTGGGCATGACGGTCACGCTGGCGGTGCGCGTGGCCGAGGTCGACGGCCGCGCCGTGGTCTTCGAGGTCGAGGGCCGCGACGACGTCGAACCCATCGTGCGCGGCCGCCACGCGCGCTTCGTCGTCGACGTCGCGAAGACCGCGCAGCGGCTGGCGGCCAAGGCGGCCAAGGCCCGCCGGACCGCCGGCCATGCCGGCCTGGCGGCGCCCGCGGCCTGAACCGGAGACCCGCACGATGACTGCCGCCGCCGCCACCGCCGGGACCGGCACCCGCCAGGTGCCGACCTACTGCTACCAGTGCGTGGCCGGCCCGGACCTGCTGACGGTGAAGGTCGAGAACGGCGTCGCCACCGAGGTCGGCCCGAATACGCGGGCCACCGGCATCCACCCGGCCGACGGCCGGCCCTGCGTGCGCGCCTACGGGCTGGTGCAGAAGACCTACAACCCGCACCGCGTGCTGCAGCCGATGAAGCGCACCAACCCGCGCAAGGGCCGCGACGAGGACCCGGGCTTCGTGGCCATCTCCTGGGACGAGGCGCTGGACACCGTGGCGGCGCGGCTGCTCGACATCCGCGCGCGCGGCCTGCTCGACGAGCAGGGCCTGCCGCGCGTGGCCGCCACCTTCGGCCATGGCGGCACGCCGGCCAGCTACATGGGCAGCTTCCCGGCCTTCCTGGCGGCCTGGGGACCCATCGACTACAGCCTGGGCTCGGGCCAGGGCGTCAAGTGCGTGCATTCCGAGCACCTGTACGGCGAGTTCTGGCACCGCGGCTTCACGGTCTGCGCCGACACGCCGCACACACGCTACGTGCTGTCCTTCGGTGCCAACGTCGAGGTCTCGGGCGGCGCCTGCGCGGTGCGCCGGCATGCCGATGCGCGCGTGCGCGGCGTCAGGCGCGTCAACATCGAACCGCACCTGTCGGTCACCGGCGCCTGCTCGGCCGAGTGGGTGCCGATCCGGCCCAAGACCGACGCCGCCTTCCTGTTCGCGCTGCTGCACGTGCTGACGCACGAGGTCGCGCTCGAGCGCCTGGACGTCGCCTTCCTGCGCGACCGCACCGCGTCGCCCTATCTCGTCGGTCCCGACGGGCACTACCTGCGCGACCCGGCGAGCGGCAAGCCGCTGCTGTGGGACACCGCCAGCGGCCGCGCGGTGCCGCACGACACGGCGGGCGCGGTGCCGGCGCTGGTGGGCCGCTTCGAGGTCGCGCACGCCGTCACGCACCGCGCCGACGGCGAGGTCGCCGAGCACCACGACGCCGCGGCGCAGACGGCGCTGGGCGAGACCATCGCGATGCTGCGCGCCTACCCGCCGGAATGGGCGGCCGAGGTCTGCGACGTGCCGGCGGCCACGATACGCCGCATCGCGCTCGAGTTTCTCGAGCAGGCCTGCGTCGGCCAGACGGTGCAGATCGACGGCCGCACGCTGCCGCTGCGGCCAGTGGCGGTGACGCTGGGCAAGACCGTCAACAACGGCTGGGGCGCCTACGAATGCTGCTGGGGCCGCACGATGATGGCCACGCTGGTCGGCGCGCTGGAGGTGCCGGGCGGCACGCTGGGCTCCACCGTGCGCCTGAACAAGCCGCACGACAACCGCCTGGCGAGCGTCACGCCGGCCGAAGACGGCTTCATGGCCTGCCACTTCAACCCCACCGGCGCGAAGACCTGGTCGGCGCGGCCGACCGGGCGCAATGCGCACCGCACGCTGGTGCCGCATGTCGGCAACTCGCCGTGGAGCCAGGCGCTGGGACCCACGCACCTGGCCTGGATGTTCATGCGCGAGGCACCCGAGGCCTGGCCGCAGCCCAGCCTGCCGGAGCTGTGGTTCGCCTACCGCACCAACCCGGCGATCTCGTTCTGGCACAACGACCGCCAGGTCGAGACGATCGCCAGGCTGCCGTTCATCGTGTCCTTCGCCTACACGATGGACGAGACCAACCACATGGCCGACATCCTGCTGCCCGAGGCCACCGACCTCGAGAGCACGCAGCTGATCCGCTGTGGCGGCACCAAGTTCGTCGAGCAGGCCTGGGTCTACCGCGGCTTCGTGCTGCGCCAGCCGGCGGTCGAGCCGCTGGGCGAGGCGCGCGACTTCAGCTGGATCGCCACCGAGCTGGCGCGGCGCACCGGCCTGCTGTCCGACTATGTCGAGCGCATCAACCGCGGCAATGCGCTGGTGCCGCTGAAGACCGCGCAGCACGACTTCTCGCTGCCCACCGACCGCGCGCCCACGGTCGACGAGATCTGGGACGCCGTGTGCCGTGCCGCCAGCGCCGAGCTCAGTGGCGGCGCCGAGGTGCACGGCCTGGACTGGATGCGCGAGCACGGCTTCTACGTCGTGCCGCACACGCGGCTGGACTGGTACCTGACGCCGACGATGCAGGACCAGGGCCTGCGCTACGAGTTGCCCTACCAGGAGCGGCTGCTGCGCATCGGCGAGGAGCTGCGCCGCCGCCTGCACGGCCAGGGCGTGACCTGGTGGGACCGCCAGCTCGCCGAATACACGGCGCTGCCGGCCTGGCACGACTTTCCCGGCCTGTGGCGCGACGCGGTGACGGCGGTCGGCGAGAACCCCGACGACTATCCGTTCTGGGGGCTGACGACCAAGGTCATGGCCTACAGCGCCGGCGCCAACGTCGGCATCCCGCTGATGAACGAGGTCGGCGCCAACGTGCGCGGGCACGGCCGCGTGATCATCAACGCCGGCGCCGCGGCGCGGCTGGGCATCGCGCAGGACGACTGGGTCGAGGTGAGCTCGACGACCGGGCGCACGCGCGGCCGCGCCGAGCTGGTGCAGGGCTGCCGCCCGGACACGATCGTGATCCCGGGCCAGTTCGAGCACTGGAAGATGCCCTACGCGAAGGACCTCGGCTTCCCGTCGCTCAATGCGGTGACGCCGATGACGCGGCAGACGCTGGACCTCACCGACGCCACCGGTTCGGGCGCCGACATCGTGCGCGTGCGCGTGCGGCGCATCGCCGCGGCCGAAGCCGCCAGGAGCGCGGCATGACGGCCCTCGCCGACCGCCCCGGCCGCGCCATGCCACCGGCCCTGCCCGCGCCCGACGAAGCGATCACCGGTGCGCTGGTGCCGGTGGCCGTGCAGCGCTGGCGCGGCGGTGGCCTCGCGCCCGAGGTCGACTGGGCGGCCGAGGAGATGGCGGTCAGCCTCGAATACAACGGCATCGGCCACGCCGTGATGATGGCCACGCCCGACGCGCTGGAGGACCTGGGCCTGGGCTTCAGCCTCAGCGAGGGCATCGCCGCCGGTGCGCACGAGGTGCTGGACCTGGAGGTGCACGCGCACCCCGCCGGGCTGCGCATCGCGATGCAGATCACCGCGCAGCGCTTCATGGCGCTGAAGCTGCGCCGCCGCAGCCTGGCCGGGCGCACCGGCTGCGGCCTGTGCGGCGTCGACAGCCTCGAGCAGTCGGTGCGGCCGCTGGCGCCGCTGGCGGGAGGCCGCACCGCGCCGGCGCTGGACATGGGCCGGCTCGCCGCAGCGATGACGGGGCTGGAGCAGGCGCAGCCGCTGCGTGCACTCAGCGGCGCCACCCATGCCGCGGCCTGGCTGGGCCCGGACGGTGCGCTGCACGCGGTGCGCGAGGACGTCGGCCGCCACAACGCGCTGGACAAGACCATCGGCGCGCTGCTGCGCGCTGGCGTCGACGCCGGCCAAGGCGCCGCGCTGCTGACCAGCCGCGCCAGTGTCGAGATGGTGCAGAAGGCGGTGGCCGCCGGCATCCCCGTGCTGGTCGCACGCTCGGCGCCCACCGCGCTGGCGGTGCGTCGCGCACAGGCGCTGGGGCTGACGCTGGTCGGCTTCGCGCGCCGCGACGGCTGCCTGGTCTATGCCCACGCGTGGCGGCTGCAGCCGCGGCAGGACTCGGGAGGACGCTCATGACACGCTGGGCCATGGTCGTGGACCTGCGCCGCTGCGTCGGCTGCCAGACCTGCACCGCGGCCTGCAAACAGGCCAACGGCACGCCGCCGGGCGTGCAGTGGCGGCGCGTGCTGGACATGGAGTTCGGCGACTACCCCGACGTGCAGCGCGCCTTCGTGCCCGTGGGCTGCCAGCACTGCGACGACCCGCCTTGCCTGGACGTCTGCCCGACCACCGCCACCGCGAAGCGGCCCGACGGCATCGTGACCATCGACTACGACCTCTGCATCGGCTGCGCCTACTGCGCGCTCGCCTGCCCCTACCAGGCGCGGTACCGGACCGACCGCGCCCGCTTCGCCTTCGGCGCGCCGCTGCCCAGCGAGGCGGCGCGCTTCGACGAGGACCGCCTGGCGGTGGCCACCAAGTGCACCTTCTGCGTCGAGCGCATCGACGACGGGCTGGCACGCGGCCTCGTGCCCGGCCGCGACGCCGAGGCCACACCGGCCTGCGTCAATGCCTGCATCGCCGACGCGCTGGCCTTCGGCGACCTCGACGACCCCGGCAGCCGGGTGTCGACGCTGCTGCGCGAGAACCGGCACTTCCGCATGCACGAGGAACTGGGCACCGGTCCGGGCATGCACTACCTGTGGGACGGGGAGGCGCCGTGAGCTACGGACCAAGATCCTGGTTGCAGGGCGCCTGGGACTGGCGCGCCGCCGCCAACTTCATGGCCGGCGGCGCCGGCAGCGGGCTCGTCGTCGTGACCTTCCTGGCCGGCGGGCCGGGCTGGCTGTTCGCTGCCGGCGCGCTGCTGGTGGCCGCCGGGCTGCTCGCGGTCTGGGCCGAGATCGGCCGTCCGTGGCGGGCGCTGAATGTCTTTCGCCACGCGCGCCGCTCGTGGATGTCGCGCGAGGCGCTGGTCGCGCCGCCGCTGCTGGCGGCGGCCTTCGCCGCCGCCTTCGCCCACCGCGCGGCGCTGCCGCTGGCCGCCGTGGCGGCACTGCTGGCGCTGGCCTTCGTCTACTGCCAGGGCCGCATCCTGCAGGCGGCGCGCGGCATCCCGGCCTGGCGCTCGCGCTTCACGACGCCGCTGGTCGTCGCCACCGCGCTGGCCGAAGGCGCCGGCCTGTGGCTGCTGCTGGCCGGCCGCCCGGCCACGCTGGCGATGTGGTCCGGCCTGGCGCTGGCGCTGGTGGCGCGCATCGTGCAGTGGAGCGCCTGGCGCGGCAGCCTGGGCGGCACCCCGCGCGCACGAGCGGCGGCAGACCAGGCCGGGCGCGTGCTCAAGCCGTCGACGCTGCTGCCGCTGGCCGCCGCGCTGCTGCTCGTGGTGGCGCCGATGCCGCCGGCCGTCGGCCTCGCGCTGCAGTGGGCAGCCGGCGCGCTGGCGCTGGCCGGCGGCGCATGGTTCAAGTACACGCTGGTCACACGCGTGGCATTCAACCAGGGCTTCGCGATCCCGCACCCGCCGGTGCGCGGTGCGCGCCGCCAGGAGGCTTGACGATGATCGCCTGGACCGCCACGCGGGATCCCCAAGGCGCCGTCGGCGTCCAAGCCACCGACGCCGCAGCGGCCCGGCAGTTCGCGCAGGCCGCGCAGGCGACGCAGGGCGACGGCATGCTGCACCCCGGCGTCGAGACGATGTCGCGCGACGAGCTGCAGGCGCACCAGCTGCTGCGCCTGCGCGCCACGCTGCGCAACGCCTGGGACCACGTGCCCTGGCAGCGCCGCCGGCTGCGTGCGCTGGGCGTCGAGCCGGAGGCGGTCGAGAGCCTGGACGACCTGCGGCAGCTGCCCTTCATGGTCAAGAGCGACCTGCGCGAGCAGTATCCGTTCGGCCTCTTCGCGCGCCCGCTGCCCGAACTCGCGCGGCTGCATGCGTCGTCCGGCACCACCGGCAAGCCCACCGTCGTCGGCTATACCGCCGGCGACCTGCAGCGCTGGGCCGGACTGATGGCGCGGTCGCTGCGCTGCGCCGGCGTGCGGCCGGGCGACCTGGTGCACAACGCCTACGGCTACGGGCTGTTCACCGGCGGCCTGGGCGCGCACGACGGCGCCACCGCGCTGGGCTGCCCGGTGGTGCCGGTCTCCGGCGGCGGCACCGAACGCCAGGTGGCGCTGATCATGGACTTCCAGCCGCGCGTGCTGTGCTCGACGCCGTCGTACGCGCTGGCGATCGCCGAGGTCGCCGAGCAGCAGGGCGTGGACCTGCATGCCAGCGGGCTGGCCATCGGCCTGTTCGGCGCCGAACCGTGGAGCCAGGCCATGCGCGCAGAGATCGAGGCACGCATCGGCCTGCGCGCGGTCGACGTCTACGGCCTGTCCGAGATCATGGGCCCCGGCGTGGCCTGCGAGTGCGAATGCCGCGCCGGCCTGCACGGCTGGGAAGATCACTTCCTGTTCGAGCTGATCGATCCCGAGACCGGCGACCCGGTGGCCGACGGCCAGGCCGGCGAGCTGGTGATCACCACGCTGAGCAAGGAAGCGCTGCCGATGCTGCGCTACCGCACGCGCGACATCACGCGCCTGGCGTACACCCGCTGCGACTGCGGCCGCACCCACGTGCGGCTGCTGCGCCTGGCCGGGCGCAGCGACGACATGCTGATCATCCGCGGCGTCAACGTCTACCCGTCGCAGGTCGAGGCCGTGCTCGTCGGCCGCCCGGGCCTGGCACCGCATTACCAGCTCGTGGTCACGCGCAGCGGACACCTGGACCGCCTGCGCCTGGAAGTCGAGGCCCTGCCCGGCGTGCCCGCTTCGCAGTACCCGGCGCTGGCCGGCGACGCGATGCACCACGTCAAGTCGATGATCGGCCTCAGCGCCGAGGTCGCGGTGCTCGAGCCCGGGCGGCTGCCGCGTTCGCAGGGCAAGGCGGTGCGGGTGCGCGACCTGCGCGAGACGCCTGCCGCAGGAGACTGAACCATGGCCGAACGCCTGCTGCACCTGCATGTCAACGGCCGCCGCCACACGCTGGCCGCGCACGACGGCAGCACGCTGCTGGAGGCGCTGCGCGAGGGCCTGCAGCTCACCGGCACCAAGCAGGGCTGCGACGGCGGCGAATGCGGGGCCTGCACCGTGCTCGTCGACGACCAGCCGCGCCTGGCCTGCATCACGCTGGCGGCCAGCGTCGAGGACCGGCGCATCGAGACCATCGAGGCGCTGGCCGCACAGGGCCGGCTGTCGGCGCTGCAGCGGGCCTTCCACGAGAAGCTGGGCACGCAGTGCGGCTTCTGCACGCCCGGCATGGTGATGGCCGCCGAGGCGCTGCTGCGCCGCGAGGCGCATCCCGACGAGGCGCAGATCCGCGAGGCGCTGGCCGGCAACCTGTGCCGCTGCACCGGCTACGTGAAGATCGTCGAATCGGTGCAGGCCGCCGCGGAGGCGCGCCCATGAAGCCCGCCCTGCACCACGGCGCTGCCGAGCCGGCACCGCCCGTGCATTCCGTCGGCGTGCCGCGTCCGCTGATCGACGGGGTCGAGAAGGTCAGCGGCAGTGCGCGCTATACGGCCGACCTGCCCTGCGCCGGCGCGCTGGTCGGCCGCATCGCGCGCAGCCCGGTCGCGCATGGCGTGATCCGCCGCATCGACGCCACGCACGCGCTGGCGTTGCCCGGCGTGCGCGCGGTGATCACCGGCGAGGACTTCGCCGCGCCCTATGGCGTGATCCCGATCGCGCAGAACGAGTGGCCGCTGGCGCGCGGGCGCGTGCGCTACCGCGGCGAGCCGCTGTTCGCGGTCGCCGCCGACGACGAGGCCGCGGCCGCCGCCGCCGTCGCCGCGGTGCAGGTCGAGATCGACGAACTGCCGGCGCTGTTCGATGCCGAGGCCGCGCTCGAGCCCGGCGCGCCGCAGTTGCACGACGACAAACCGGGCAACGTCGAGCGCGAGGTCCGGCAGAGCTTCGGCGATGTCGACGCCGGCTTCGCCGCCGCCGCGATGGTGATGGAGCGCGAGTACGACTGCGCCGAGGTCGCGCACGGCCAGATCGAGCTCAATGCCGCGCTCGCGCAGTGGGATCCCGAGGCACAGCGCCTGACCATGCAGTCGGTCAGCCAGGTGCCCTACTACCTGCACCTGACGCTGGCGCAGACCCTGGGCCTGGACAGCGCGGCAATCCGCGTCGTCAAGCCCTTCGTCGGCGGCGGCTTCGGCCACCGCGTCGAGCCGCTCAACTTCGAGATGGTCGCCGCCGCGCTGGCGCGTGCCGCCGGCGGCACCGTGAAGCTGGAGCTGACGCGCGAGGAGGCCTTCCTCACCCACCGCGGGCGCCCGGCCACGACGGTGCGGCTGAAGATCGGCCTCGGCGCGCGCGGCGAGATCATCGCGGTCGACGCGCGCGTCGTGCAGCGCGGCGGCGCCTATGCCGGCTACGGGCTGGTCACCATCCTGTATGCCGGCGCGCTGCTGCATGCGCTGTACCGCGTCGGCGCGGTGCGCTACCACGGCCTGCGCGTCTATGCCAACCTGCCGCCCTGCGGCGCGATGCGCGGGCATGGCGCGGTCAACGTGCGCTTCGCCTTCGAGTCGCTGCTCGACGAGATGGCCGCCGCGATGGGCCTGGACCCGTTTGCGCTGCGCCGCGCCAACCTGATCACCCCGCCCTACCGCACGCTCAACGACCTGCAGGTCAATTCCTGCGGCCTGGCGCAATGCCTGGATGCGGTCGAGCAGGCCAGCGGCTGGCACGAGCGCCGGAGCGGTTCACGCGGCGCCGAGCCGGCCGCCGGCACGCTGCGCCGCGGGCTCGGCCTGGCCTGCTCGCACTATGTCTCGGGCTCGGCCAAGCCGGTGCACTGGAGCGGCGAGCCGCATGCGGTGGTCAACCTGAAGCTCGACTTCGACGGCTCGATCACCGTGCTGACCGGCGCCGCCGACATCGGCCAGGGCTCGTCGACGCTGCTGGCGCAGATCGTCGCCGAGGTGCTGCTGCTGCCGATGGCGCGCCTGCGCGTGATTGCCGGCGACAGCGCGCTGACCCCCAAGGACAACGGCTCGTATTCGTCGCGCGTGTCCTTCATGGTCGGCAATGCCGCGCTGCAGGCGGCGCGCAGCCTGCTGCAGCTGCTGCGCGAGGCCGCGGCGAGACTGCTCGAGGTGCAGCCCGACGACCTGGAGTGGCTGGGCGAACGCTGCCTCGTCGCCGGCACCGACCGCGGCGTGGACTTCCCGCAGGTCGTGCGCCAGGCGCTGGCCGATACCGGCACGCTGACCGTCAAGGGCAGCTGGTCGACGCCACCGGAGACGCAGGGCGGCCGCTTCCGCGGCGCCGCGGTCGGCTCCACGGCCGGCTTCTCTTATGCGGCGCAGGTGGTGGAGGTCGAGGTCGACGAGGCGCTGGGCCGCGTGCGCGTGCTGCGCGTGTGGCTCGCGCACGACTGCGGGCGCGCGATCAACCCGCTGGCCGTCGAGGGCCAGGTGCAGGGCGCCGTGTGGATGGGCCTGGGCCAGGCACTGCACGAGGAGACGCAGTACCACGAGGGCCTGCCGCTGCGCCCGAACTTCCTCGACTACCGCATGCCGACGATCGCCGACTCGCCGCCGGTCGAGGTGCACCTGGTCGAGAGCCTGGACCCGCTGGGCCCCTTCGGCGCCAAGGAGGCCAGCGAAGGCGGGCTGCACGCCACGCCGCCGGCCATCGCGGCCGCAGTCGCCGATGCCATCGGCCTGCGCCTGCGCCAGCTGCCGCTGAAGCCCGAGCGCGTGCTCGAAGCCCTGCAGCAGCAGCGTCGCGAGCGCCGGCTGGCCGCCGCGCGCGCGCCGCAGGAGGTGCACGCATGACCGGACTCGCCGACCTCACGCTGCGCCGCCCCGGCACGCTGGCCGAGGCGCAGGCCGCGCTGGGCGCCGACGGCGCGCGGCCGCTGGGCGGCGGCACCGACCTGCTGCCCAGCCTGCGGCGCGGCATCCTGCGCCCGGCGGTGCTGGTCGACCTCGGCGGCATCGCCGGGCTGGACGGCGTGCAGCGCGAGGCCGGCCACTGGCGGCTGGGCGCCGGCGTCACGCTGGCGCGGCTGGAGCGCGACGCCGCGCTGGCCGCGTCGCTGCCCGCGCTGGTGCAGGCCGCAGCCCGCGTCGCCGGCCCCGGCCACCGCAGCGCGGCGACGCTGGGCGGCAACCTGTGCCAGAACACGCGCTGCGTCTACTACAACCAGAGCGCCTGGTGGCGCGCCGCCAACGGCGGCTGCCTGAAGCGTGACGGCACGGTCTGCCATGTCGCGCCGCAGGGCACGCGCTGCCACGCCGCCTACGAAGGCGACCTGGCGGCCGCGCTGCTGGCGCTGGATGCCGAGGTCGAGATCGCCGGCCCCGGCGGCGCCCGGCGCTGCGCCTTGCAGGCGCTGTACCGCGACGACGGCGCGGCGCACCTGACGCTGGCACCCGGCGAACTGGTCGTCGCGGTCCTCGTGCCCTTGCCTCCCGCCGGCACGCGCAGCGGCTTCGCCAAGGTCAGCGCACGCGCGGCGATGGACTTCCCGCTCGCCAGCGTGGCCGTCGCGCTGCGCCTGGACGGCGCGCGGCTGGCCGCGCTGGCGGTCGGCCTGAGCGGCACCAATTCGCGGCCGCTGCGCCTGCAGGACACCAACACGCTGCTCGGGCGGCCGGTCGACGACGAACTGCTGGCCGCACTGGGCAAGCTGGTGGCCCGCCAGGCGAGCCCGATGCGCAGCACGGTGACCGCCGCCCACCACCGCCGGCTGGTCGCCGCGGCGACCGCGCAGCGGCTGCTGCGCGAGCTGGCGCAGGCCGGTCCACCCTGAGGCGGCGCGGGCGATGGTCGAGCGACTTCTTCCAGCCATCGGCCGCGGCAGCGGCGACGGCCTGCGCGCGGCCGCGCGCGACGCCTTCAACGGCGCCGAGCTGCTGCTGGCCGGCCACCCCGACGACGACCTCGCGATCGAGAGCCGTGGCGAACGCTTGAGCTACGGCCTGCTGCGCGACCGCGTCGCGCGCGCCGCCGCGGTCTGGCGCGCGCGCGGCCTACAGCCAGGCGACCGCGTGGCGGTGCAGCTGCCCGACGGCCCCGACTGGGTCGTCGCCTGGCTCGGTGCGCTGTGGGCCGGCGGCGTGGCGGTCGGCGTCAATCCGCGCATCCCGGCGCCGGAGTGGCAGTTCATTCTCGAGCAGGCGGCCTTCGACGTCATCGTCGCCGAGTCGGCGGCGGCCACGCCGGCGCCATGGCGCGAACGTGTGATCACGCTGGAGCAAGGCCGGCGAGCCGTCGCCGCCGCCATGCCCGTCGCCGCGCAGCCGCGCCCGGCCGAGGCGCCGGCCTTCTGGGTGCACTCGTCGGGCACCTCGGGCCGGCCCAAGGCGGTGGTGCATGCGCAGCGCTGCCTGCGCGAGGTCGGCCGCGTCAGCGCCGAGCGGCTGGGCATAGGGCGCGGCGACCGGCTGTATGCCAGCTCGCGGCTGTTCTTCGCCTACCCGCTGACCAACGTGCTGCTCGGCGGCCTGCGCCACGGCGCGACGCTGATCCTCGACGACCGCTGGCCCGACGCCGCCCATGTCGCGGCGATGGTCGCGGCGACGCGGCCCACGGTGCTGTTCAGCGTGCCCTCGCTGTGGCGCGACCTGCTGCAGGGTGGTTGTGCCGGCGCGCTCGCGGCGCAGGGCCTGCGCCTGTGCGTCTCGGCCGGCGAGGCGCTGCCGGCGCGCCTGCGCGAGGCCTGGCGCAGCGCCAGCGGCCTGGAGATGGTCGACGGCTATGGCGCTTCGGAGGTGCTGTCGCTGGTGCTGACCGCGCGCGAGGGCGACGACGGCCTGCAGCCGTCGCCCGGCACCACGGTCGAGCCGCTGGATGCGAAGGCGGCCGCCGCCGGCGGGCCGACGCGGCTGCTGATCCGCTGCGCGACGACCGCACTGGGCTACCTGGACCAGCCGGCAGCCATGGCCGACAGCTTCCGCGAAGGCGCCTTCTGCCCGGCCGACCTGTTCGTGCGCAGCGCGGGCGGCGGCTGGCGCTTCGCCGGCCGCGAGGACGCGCTGGTCAAGATCCGCGGCCGCTGGGTCAACCTGGTCGAGCTCGAGCAGCAACTCGCCGCCGACCTGCCCGGCCTGCGCGAGGCCGCCGCGGTCTGTGTGCCCGATGCCGACGGCGTCGAGTCGGTGGCGCTGTTCTATGCCGGCGACGACGATGCGCAGCTGCGCGCGGCGCTGGCCGCGCGCATCGCGGCGCTGCCGCCGCACCAGCGCCCGACCGCGCTGCACCCCATCGAATCGCTGCCGCGCACGCCCACCGGCAAGCTGCTGCGGCGCCGGCTGCAGGAGTGGCACCGCCTGCCCGGGGCGCCGGAGCTGGCCACCGCGGCCCCCGGCGGCGCCCTCACGGCGGCCACACTGGGCATGACCGGCACGCGGCTCGTGCACACCGAGCGCCGCGAGCATGTGCTGGTCGCCACGCTGGACCGCGCACCGGTCAATGCGCTGGACGATGCGCTGCTCGCCGCGCTGGCGGCGGCGCTCGACGCGGCGGTCGCCGACGAAACGGTCACCGTGCTGCACCTGCGCAGCGCGCACCGCGTCTTCTGTGCCGGCGCCGACCTGGCGCTGATGCGCGACAGCCTGGCCAGCGAGGCCGGCACCGAGGCCATGCTGGCGCTGGTGCAGCGCATGCAGGCGCTGCATGCGCGGCTGGAGGCGGCGCCGCTGGTCACGCTGGCCGAGATCGGCGGTGCGGCGCTCGGCGGCGGCTTCGAGCTCGCGCTGGCCTGCGACCTGCGCATCGCCGCCGACGCCGCGCGGCTGGGCCTGCCGGAGGCCGGGCTCGGGCTGCTGCCCGGCGCCGGCGGCACGCAGCGCCTGACGCGGCTGGTCGGCAGCGGCCTGGCACGGCGGCTGATCCTGGGCGCCGAGACGCTGGACGGCCGCGAGGCCGCCGCGCTGGGCCTCGTGCAGTGGTCGGTCCCGGCGGCCGAGCTGCCGGCGCGTGCGGCGGCCATCGCGACGCGCCTGGCCGGGCTGCCGCGCCACGCGCTGGCCGAGAACAAGCACTGCATCGAGCTCGCCGCGGCCGGCGGCGGCCCCGGCTTCGCGGCCGAGATCGAAGGTACCCGGCGCCTGTACCACGACCCCGAGACACGCCGCCGCGTCTCGGCCTTCCTGGACCACCGGGCGCGTTGAACGAGGAGTCCCTGACCATGACCCTGCAGGACCGTCTCGCCGTCGTCACCGGCGCGGCTTCGGGCATCGGCGCCGCGATCGCCGGCCAGCTCGCCGCGGCCGGCGCCGTCGTCGTCGTGGCCGACGTGCAGGACGAGCGCGGCCAGGCCCGCGCCGCCGAGCTGACCGCGCAAGGCGCGCGGGCCCACTTCGTCGCCGTCGACCTGACCGATCCGGCGTCGATCGCCGCCTTCGCCGAGGCCGTGCTCGGGCGCTTCGGGCCGGTCGACGTGCTGGTCAACGGCGCCGGCTGGGGCCGCACGGCGCCGTTCTGGGACGGCACGCCGGACTTCTGGCAGCGCCTGATCGCGCTCAACCTGGTCGGCCCGATGCAGCTGACGCGGGCCCTGCTGGCGCCGATGATGGAGCGCGGCGACGGCCGCATCGTCAATATCGCCAGCGACGCCGGGCGCGTCGGCAGCCTGGGCGAGACCGTCTATTCCGCGGCCAAGGGCGGCCTGATCGCCTTCACGAAGTCGCTGGCGCGCGAGACCGCGCGCCACGGCGTGCGCGTCAACTGCGTCTGCCCCGGCCCCACCGACACGCCGCTGATGGCCGCGGTGCCCGACAAGGTCAAGGAAGCGCTGGTCAAGGCCATCCCGCTGCGCCGCCTGGGCCGGCCCGACGAGGTCGCCGCCGCGGTGATGTTCTTCGCCGACGACGGCGCCAGCTACGTCACCGGCCAGGTGCTCAGCGTCAGCGGCGGGCTGACCATGGCCGGCTGAACCGGCGCCTTTCGAGCCCCCCGAGGAGTCGCCCGATGCACCTCACGCTGCCCGAATTCCTGGCCCACGCGATCGCGCTCGAGCGCGAGGCGGCCGAACGCTACCTGGAACTCGCCGACATGATGGAGAGCTACCGCAACGACGAGGTCGCGACGCTGTTCCGCGAGATGGTGCGCTTCTCGCGGCTGCACCACGACGAGATCGTCGAGCGCGCGCAGGGCATCGCACTGCCGCAGCTGCGGTCCTGGCAGTACCGCTGGCGCCACCCGCCGGAAGCCGGCGGCGACGAGGCCTTCGACCGCGGCCTGAGCGCGTACGACGCGCTGCGTTATGCGCGCGAGAACGAGTTTCGGGCCCAGGCCTGGTACGGCAGCGTGCGCATCGCCGCCAGCGACCCCGAGCTGCGCCGCCTGGCCGCCACCTTCGCCGCCGAGGAGGCCACGCACGTGCAGGCCCTGGACGACTGGTTGGCACGCACGCCGCGGCCCTCGGTGGCGTGGCAGATCGACCCCTACCACGAGGACTGACCGTGCACCGGTCCGCCCCCGGCGCGTCCAGCCCCTCGGGCGGCGAAGCCGCCGGCGCCTGGGGCGCCACGGTCACGCCGGCCGCCCCGACCTGGACCGACGCCGACGGCCTGCACATCGACGTGCGCGGCCTGCCGCCGCCGCAGCCGCTGGTCGACATCCTGCGCCTGCTGAGCAGCGTGCCGGCCGGCGGTGCGGTGATCGCGCACCTGGCGCGCGACCCGCTGCTGCTGTATCCGGAACTGGCGCAGATCGGCTGGCAGGCCGAGCGGCTGCCGGCCGCCGGCGGCGAGGTCTGCCTGCGCCTGACGGCAGCCCCATGAAGGCCCCGGCGCCGCGACTCGGCGGCAGCTTCCTGGCCGGCGCACAGGGCCGGCTGCTGCCGGTGTCGGTGCCGATGCGCTACTTCGGCGCCGCGATCGCCTTCCACGTCCTGGCCTGGGCCGCGCTGCTGGCCGGCGCCGGGCAGTGGCCGCTGTGGCACGGCGGCCCCGGCTGGCCGCTCGCCGCGCTGCACCTGCTGACGCTGGGCACGCTGCTGTGCAGCGCCATCGGCGCCAGCCTGCAGCTGCTGCCGGTGGCCACGCGCCAGCCGGTGCGCTGGCCCGGACTGGCGGCGACGCTGTGGTGGCTCTACGTGCCCGGGGTCGCGCTGCTGGCGCTGGGCATGGGATTGGCCGAGCCGCGCTGGATGGCGCTCGGCGGCAGTGCGGTGATCGGCGCGCTGCTCCCCTTCGGCGTGCTGCTGGCGCTGAACCTCGCCGGTGCGCAGGGCATGCCGGGCGTCGTGCTGCACGGCTGGGGCGCGCTCGCCGCGCTCGCGCTGCTGCTGGCCAGCGCCGCCGCGCTGCTCGCACTGTGGCTGGGCCGGCCCTGGCTGGGAGGCACCGTGGCGCGCGCGCTGCATCTGGTGGCCGCGGCCTTTGGCGTGATGGGGCTGCTCGCGCTGGGCCTGAGCTACATCCTGCTGCCGATGTTCGCGCTGGCCCCGGTGCCGGCGCAGCGGCAACAGCTCGCGGCCGGTGCCACGGCGCTGCTGGCGCTGGCGCTGGGCCTGGCGGCGGCGGTCGCGGCGCCGCTGCCACTGCTGCCGCCGCTGCTGCGCGCGGCGGCCGCGGCGACCGGGGGGCTCGCGCTGGCCTGGCACCTGGTGTTGATGCGCCGCGTGCTCGCGACCGGCATGCGCCGCGACCTCGGCCGCTCGCTGCGGCTGATGCAGCTGGGCTGGGCCTGCGCGGCACTCGCGCTGCTGCTGGCCCTGGCGATGGCCGTGGCCGCGCTGCACGGCGCACCGGTGGCGGCGCAGGGCCGCGCGCTGGGCGTGCTGCTGCTCGTAGGCTGGCTGCTGAGTTTCCTGCTCGGCGTGCTGCAGCGCGTCCTGCCCTTCCTGGCCTCGCTGCATGCGGCACGCGGCCAGCGCCGGCCGCCGACGCCTTCGGCACTGACGCTGGACCGTGCGCTCGCCTGGCACGCACGCGCCCATGCCGCCGCGCTCGTGCTGCTGCTGGCGGCAGCCTTCGCTGGCCACCCGTGGCTGGTCGCCGCCGCGGCGGCCGTCGGGCTCGCCGGCGCGCTGGCCTTCGCGCTGTTCTTCGGCGTGCTGCTGCGTCGGCTGGCCGCGCCGCCCGCGGCTTGATCTGCCGCAAGCCCCTGTCGCCCGCATGCCGTCAATTTGGGCCCGCGATACCGGATCGAAGTCGCAAGGAGCGGACATGTCCTTCGAAAGCCAGGTGGCACGCGCGCTCGACGACGAGCACCGCGCCCATCTCGAACTGCTGGGGCGCGCCGAGCGGGCGTTCGCCGGCGCACCCGACGCGCAGTGGACGCAGCTCGCCGGCCCGCTGGCGCGCCAGATGGAGCACGAGCTCGGCCGCCACTTCGCCTTCGAGGAGGACGAGCTGTTCCCGCGCATGGCCGAGGCCGGCGACGGCGACCTGGCGACCCTGCTGACGGAAGAGCACGCCAGCATCCGCGAGGTCGCGGCCGAACTGCTGCCGCTGCTGCGCCAGGCCGCCGCCGGCGCCACCGCCGCAGCGTCGGCGGCGACGCTGCGGCGGCTGGTGCTGGAACTGGTCGAGCGGCAGGTCGCCCATATCCAGAAGGAATCGATGGCGCTGCTGCCGCTGCTGGACGACCTGCTGGACGAGGACAGCGACCGCACGCTGGCCTTCGCCCACGCCGGCGGCTGACTGTTGCCCGCGATGACGACGATTCGACCGACCTGCCGCGCGATGCAGGCGGGCGCGCCGGCGGCCGGCGAGGCAGCCGGGCTGCCGCAGCGCGATCCGGCGCGGCCTTGCCTCCTGTACGCTGCGGCCCTCGCCGCCCCGCCGCGGCTCGTCTGCAGGCGATCGCCATGAACGAGGTCAACGAAGATCTGGTGCGCGACGCGCTGATGCGCGTCATCGACCCCGAGGCCGGGATGAATATCGTCGACCTGGGCCTGGTCTACGGCATCACCGCCGATGCCGACGGCGTGCAGGTGCAGTTGACGATGACCAGCGCCGCCTGCCCGATGGCCGACCTGATCGTCGACGACGCGCATGCGGCGCTGGAGGCCGTGCTGCCGCGCGGCACGCCGGTGGCGATCGAGATGGTCTGGGACCCGCCCTGGACACCGGACCGCATGAGCGACCTGGCGCGCGCGCAGTTCGGCTGGGCGCCGTGAGCATGGCCGGCGGCGCCGCTGCGGAAGCGTCGCGCCGCCGCGGCCCGGCGTGGTGGCGCTTGCCGCTGCTGGCCTTCGGCTTCGTCGCGCTGTTTCTCGGCACCGGGGCCGGCCTGGCGCGGCTGGGCTGGACGATGCCCGACGCCGCCACCGGCGCCGCGGCACTGCACGGGCCGCTGATGATCTGCGGCTTCTTCGGCGTCGTCATCGCGCTGGAGCGTGCGGTGGCGATCGGCCGCGCCTGGGCCTACGCCGGGCCGCTGCTCGCCGGGCTGGGTACCGCGGCCACCGTGCACGGCGCGCCGCAGCTCGCGCCGGGGCTCTACCTGGCCGGCAGCCTGGTGCTGCTGGCCGCCTCGCTGGACGTGCTGCGCCGCCAGCGCGAGCGCTTCATGGCCGTGATCGCGATCGCAGCCGGCTGCTGGACTGCCGGCGCCGCGCTGTGGGCCGGCGGCGCGGCGGTGCACGAGCTGGTCGGCTGGTGGCTGAGCTTCCTGATCCTGACGATTGCCGGCGAGCGGCTGGAACTGTCGCGCTTCATGCCGCCGTCGCGCGGCGCGGCCAACGCCTTCGTCGCCATCGTCGCCGCGATGCTGCTGGCGCTGCCCTTCTGGGCGCGACCCTGGGCCCCGCCGCTGTACGGCGCCGCGCTGCTGGCGCTGGCGGCCTGGCTGCTGCGCCAGGACATCGCGCGCCGCACGGTGCGCCAGCGCGGGCTCACGCGCTTCATCGCGGTGTGCCTGCTGTCGGGCTACTTCTGGCTCGCCGTCGGCGGCGCGGTGATGCTGGCCTTCGGGCTGGAGCCCGGCAGCCGCGCCTACGACGCCGCGCTACACGCGCTGCTGCTGGGCTTCGTCTTCGCGATGGTCTTCGGCCATGCGCCGATCATCTTCCCGGCCGTGCTGCGCGTCGCGGTGCCCTACCACCCGGTCTTCTACGCGCCCTTGCTGCTGCTGCACGCGTCGCTGGCGCTGCGCCTGGCGGGCGACGCCGCCGGGCAGTTCGCCTGGACTCGCTGGGGCGCGCTGCTGTCGGCGCTGGCGCTGGCCGGCTTCATCGCCAATACCCTGGGGGCCGTGCTGCGCGGGCGGGGCGGGCAGCGCGCCGGCTGACGGCACGTCGGTCGTGCAGGCGCGATCGCGCGCCTGCGCAAAGCTTGACCATGCGCAAGGCGCGCACTGCCGGCGGCGGCACATTGACCCTTGCCGCGCGGCGTTTCGTGCGCGGCTCGTCCAGGAGCCCCGCGATGAATGCCCCCGACCCCACGGTCCACGCCGCCGGATATCCAGCCGACACGCACGAGGTCTTCAACGTCGGTCGCGAGCGCGCCGACTTCAATGCCTACCTGGAGGACCAGGCGCTGCAGGAGGCCGTGCGGCGCGAAGGCGCCGGCTGGGCCCACGAGGCGCTGACGGGTTTCGGCGCGCTGACCGGCAGCGCAGAGTACCGCGAACTCGGCGTACTCGCCAACCATCATCCGCCGGAACTCGACACGCACGACCGCTTCGGTCGCCGCATCGACCTCGTGCGCTACCACCCCGCCTACCACCGGCTGATGCACAGCGCGATCGAGCATGGCCTGCACTCGTCGCCCTGGACCGACCCCGGGCCCGGCGCGCATGTCGCGCGCGCCGCGCACGAATACCTGCAGACCCAGGTCGAGGCCGGCCACGGCTGCCCGGTGACGATGACCTTCGCCGCCGTGCCGGCGCTGCGCACGACGCCCGAACTGGCCCGGCTGTGGGAGCCCCGGATCACCGCGCGCAGCTACGACCCGCGCAACGTGCCCGATGCGCAGAAGGCCGGCCTGACCATCGGCATGGCGATGACCGAGAAGCAGGGCGGCTCCGACGTGCGCGCCAACAGCACGCGAGCCCACCCGCTGGGCGCCGAGGGGCCGGGCCAGGCCTACGAACTGGTCGGCCACAAATACTTCGTCAGCGCGCCGATGTGCGACGCCTTCCTCGTGCTGGCGCAGGCGCCGGGCGGCCTGTCGTGCTTCCTGCTGCCGCGCTGGCGGCCCGACGGCCGCAAGAATCCGATGCAGATCGTGCGCCTGAAGCGCAAGATGGGCAACGTGTCCAACGCCTCCGGCGAGACCGAGCTCCGGGGTGCGCTGGCCTGGATGGTGGGCGCCGAAGGTCGCGGCGTGCGCACCATCATCGAGATGGTCGCGATGACGCGCTTCGACTGCATGGTCGGCTCCGCCGCCGGCCAGCGCGCCGCCGCGGCGCAGGCGCTGCACCACTGCGGCCTGCGCTCGGCCTTCGGCCGCCGGCTGGTCGAGCAGCCCTTGATGGGCAACGTGCTGGCCGACCTGGCGCTGGAGAGCGAGGCCTCGCTGGTGCTGGCGATGCGCGTGGCGCGTGCACTGGACCGGCGCGCCGATGCGCACGAGGACGCACTCGTACGGCTGCTCACCGCGGTGGGCAAGTACTGGATCTGCAAGCGCGCGCCGGCGCATGCGGCCGAGGCGATGGAGTGCATAGGCGGCAGCGGCGTGATGGAGGACAGCCCGTTCCCGCGCCTGCTGCGCGAGTCGCCGGTCAATGCGATCTGGGAAGGCAGCGGCAACGTGCAGTGCCTGGACGTGCTGCGCGCGATGCACCGCTCGCCCGAGGTCGTCGAGGCCTTCACCGCCGAACTCGGCCGCGCGCGTGGCGGCAACACCGCGCTGGACCGCTACGTGGCCGCGCTGCAGGGTGAGCTGTCGGACGCCGGCGAGCTGGAGTTCCGTGCCCGCAACCTGGTCGACCGCATGGCGCTGGCGATGCAGGCCGCGCTGCTGGTGCAGCATGCCCCGGCGGCAGTGGCCGACGCCTTCTGCGCATCGCGCCTGGCCGCCACCGGCCAGCACCAGTACGGCGCGCTGCCGCGTGGTGTCGATGCGGCGGCGATCGTGGCGCGCGCGTCAGGTCGGGCCTGAAGCGCGGTCCGCCCCGGCCTGCCGACCGCGCGCGGACCCGGCTTCAGTGCAGGCTCTCGTACTTGGCCTGCAGTTCCTCGGGCGACTCGACGAAGTCCGGGTGCTGCACGATGCAGTCGGACGGGCACACGAGCTTGCACTGCGGCTCGTCCTCGGCGCCCACGCATTCGGTGCAGCGCAGCGGGTCGATGAGATAGATCGGGTCGCCGACCGCGATCGCCTCGTTCGGGCACACCGGCTTGCAGGCGTCGCAGGCGGTGCAGTCGGCGTTGATCAGCAGGGCCATCTGGTGTCTCCTCGGAATGTCAGGCGGTGGTCGTCTCGAGCTCGGCCAGCCGGGCGTGGCGGAAGGCGCCCCACAACGCGGCGCCGATCGCGCCGGCGTAGATCGAGTCGAGATGCGAGCGCGCCCGGACCTGCACCTTCTCGTTGACCATCTCCTCCTGGATCGCGGCCAGCAGCCCGCTGTCCAGCGCCAGGCCGCCGGTCAGCAGCGCGACGCCGCCCTTGACGCCGGTGACCTTCAACAGCTTGACGATGCGCGAGGCCATCGACAGGTGGATGCCCTTCAGGATGTCGGGCGTGGCGATGCCGCGGCTGACCATGTTGATGACATCGGTCTCGGCCAGCACGGCGCAGATCGAGCTGACCTTCTCCGGTTCGGTCGAGGTCTGCGACAGCGGGCCGATCTCCTCCACCGCCACGCCCAGATAGCGCGCGATGTTCTCCAGGAACTGCCCGGAGCCCGACGCGCACTGGCTGGTCATCTTGTAGCTGAGCACCTTGCCGCGCTCGTCGACCGCGATGGCGCGACCGTTGAGCGCGCCGATGTCGACCACTGCGCGCGCCTCGGGGTCTAGGAAGACGCCGCCGCGGGCATGCGTGGTCATCGAGTAGAAGTGGCCGGTGGCGAAGCGCACGTTCTCGCCTTCGCCGGTGGTGGCGATGTAGGCGATGTCGTCGCGGGCCAGCCCGGCGTCGGCCAGCACGCCGTCGAAGCCCTCCTGCGCCAGCGTCATCGGGTCGCGGCGACGGATGCGCTCGCAGCGGCGGGCCAGCCAGCGCGGGCGCGAACCGTCGTCTTCGCTCGCGAACAGCACGGTCTTGACGGCGCCGGAGCCGATGTCGATGCCTGTGGTGTGGATCATGGTCGCGGCTCCGTTCAGGTTCGCGCCTCGGCGCTGCGCCCTTCCTCGACCACCGCACGCCAGGCGAAGGTGGCACCGCCCAGCGCGCCGGTATAGATCGAGTCAGGGTCGATATTCAGTGTCAGGCGGCCGTAGTTCTCCTCGACCAGTTCCTTCAGCGCCTTGACCGCGGCCTCGTTCTTGGCCACGCCGCCGGTGAAGGTGAATTCGTCGCGGATGCCGCCCGAGCGCGCCAGGATGGACATCGCGCGCAGGATGATGGCGCGGTGCAGCCCGGCCATGATGTCCTCGCGCCGGTCGCCCAGCGCCAGGCGGTCGCGCAGCTCGGCGCCGGCGAAGACCGTGCAGGTGCTGTTGATGCGCACCGCCTTGGTCGACTTCATCGCCAGCGGGCCCAGTTCGTGCAGACCCATGTTCATCTCGTCGGCGATGTAGCCCAGGTAGCGCCCGCAGCCGGCGGCACAGCGGTCGTTCATCTGGAAGCTCTCGACGATGCCGGCGGGGTCGACCTGGATCGCCTTGGTGTCCTGGCCGCCGATGTCCAGCACGGTCGCGGTGCCCGGGTACATGACATGCGCGCCCAGGCCATGGCACAGGATCTCGCTGCGGATGTGCTCCTTGGAAAACGGCAGCCGCGCACGCCCGTAGCCGGTGCCGACCGTATAGGTCTCCTCCATCTCGGTATCCAACACGCCCTTGATCGGCGCTTCGACCTGCGCACGGCGTGCCTGCGTCTGCGGCAGCGCGGCGAAGCTGCGCTCCAGCGCCGCCAGCAGGTGGCGGCGCACGGAGTCGGCGTAGACGCGGTTCTCGACCTCGATGATCGAGCGGTCGAACAGGTTGAGCAGGTGGTCGTAGCGCGTACCCAGTTCCCTGGCCACCTCCTCGCCGACGGCCAGATACTGGCTGCCGGCGATGTCCCGGAAGAAGTCGCTCTTGCGCCGCGCCCCGGGCGCGAACAGCGCCGGCGCCTCGGCGGTGACGCGGCGGAAGGTCTCGTCCAGCGCGTCGCGCACGACGCCGCTGTCGCCGCCGAAGTGCGCGGTCTCCAGGCTGCGCCGGCAGGTCTGCTCCAGGTCGACGAGCTGCTCCAGATACTGCTCGGCGCGGAAGTCGCGCTCGAGCTGGCCGATGAAGGCGTCGAGGTCGCCGTTCAGCGCGTTGCTCACGTCCAGCGCACGCCGGAACAGGTGGAAGCGGCCGTCGATCATCGCCTCGGTGCGCGCCACCGCGGCCGCGGTGTCGTAGTTCGAGCGCGAATTCGTGATGCCGCGGCCGATCACGTGGCGGTCCTCGTCGAGCACGACCGCCTTGGTCGTCGTCGAGCCGAGATCGATGCCGATGAAGCAGCGCATGGTGCGTCCTCCTGCGCTCAATGAGCCGGCGTGATGGGCACGAAGGGCGCCGGCGCGTCGGCATGCGCCAGACGCTTCTGCCGGATCATCTGGAAATAGCTCTCCAGCCGGTTCTTCACGTTGGCCGCCGAGAAATAGCGCGGGTCGACGAGGTCGGTCTCGATGAAGGCGGCCGGCTTGCCGGTGCGCCGCTCGACCTCGCGCAGCATCAGCAGCTGGCCGGCCGAGAAGCTGTTGCAGCTCTTGATCGAATTGATCAGCAGCCCGTCGGCCTGGTACTCGTCGATGTAGCGGCAGATCATGTCGATGCGCGACGGCAGGTTCAGGTTGGTGTAGCAGCCCAGGCAGTATTCGGCCAGCGACTCCAGCGGGTGCTCCGGGTCGTGGCGGAAGCCGAAGTCGTACAGCCCGCCGACCTTGGCGTAGGTGGAGCTGACGACCACCGCGCCCTCCTCGTAGAACATCCGCCAGAAGTCGCGGAAGCTGGTCCAGTTGGGCGGGCCCTCGACGACCAGGCGGTATTTCTCCTCGCCCATGTCGCCGTCGGGCGTCACCGGGCCCTTGCCCAGGCGCACGCGCTCGTCGATCTCGGCGCGCAGCGTGCGGTAGTACTGCGTCGCCTCCGGCGTGCCGCGGAAGGCGGTGAAGATCGGCCCGATGTAGTAGACCGCGCCGAAGTAGCCGTCGATCGGGCTCGGCCGGTGCTTGGCCGACTGCAGCACCGCGACCAGGTCCTCCTCGGCCTTCACCGACTCGCGCATGTACTGGCGCAGGCGGTCGATGTCGAACCTGACGCCGGAGACACGCTCCAGCGCCGGGATCACCGTCTCCTTGAGCTGCCTGACGACATAGTCGCGCATGTTCGGCGCGATCTTCCCTTCGCCCTGGTAGGGCACGTGCAGCATCACGGTCTCGCCGCCGTACTTGTGGCGCACCAGTTCGAACCACTTCATGAAGGTGAAGCAGCCGGTGTAGCTCAGCAGCAGCAGGTCCGGGCGCGGCATCGGCTCGCCGGTGGGACCGACCTCGCCGGCCTGCAGCATGCCCAGGTCGGCCTTGACGTAGGTGCAGACGTCCTCGCTCTGGCCCTCGCGCTCGGCGTCCATGATCATCTTGCCGCTCTTCTTGCGCATGCCGTTCTGCAGCGCATTGGTCTCCGGCAGGCTGCGCGCGAAGTCGAAGCACATCAGCAGCTCGTTCAGGTTGCCGGGCACGAAGGTGGCCGCCACCTTGCGCCCCTGGCCATGCGCACGCGCCAGGTCGGCATAGTTGGCGTTGATCAGCTCCTTCTGCAACCACATCGCGTCCTCCTTCTGCACCGGAGGCGGGCGTTTGGCGGAGCCGGTGGGCGTGGGCATCACGATCGGGGTATTCATGGCGGCGTCCCGTCGGCCCTCAGGCCGCATTCCAGAGCTTGATCGAATCGGCGAAGGTGCCCGCCTGCTCGCGGATGGGCGCCATCTGCCCGGTGTTCTCCGCATACTTGAAGGCGGTGTGCGGGATGCCGTGGCGGCTGAGCACGTCCTGCAGCATCGGCCGCTCCAGCAGCGCCGGGTCGCAGAACGACGGCGCGGCGAAGACCACGCCTTCGGCGCCGCGTGTCTTGACCTGCTTCATCAGGAAGACGCCCTTGTCCTCGCGCCTCGCGTCGTACTTGGCGGCGGTCGACGCCGAGCGGTGCAGGAAGGCCCTGGACAGCTCGGCCAGCGGGTCGCCGTCGGTCGGCACGTCGTCGAGCAGCCAGCGCGTGACGAGGATGAAGTCGTCGTCGACGATGTAGCAGCCGGCCATCTCGATGGACTTGATCAGCGCCAGCGGCGGCTGCTCGCAGAAGCTGCCGTTGATGACGACGCGCGCGTTGTCGCGCCTGGGCCGCGCCAGCTTCTCGGCCGCGGCCAGGTAGTCGCGCACCAGCGCCGTGTGCGCCTCCACCGGCAGCACCATGCCGGCGCGCAGCAGCAGGTAGACCTCGGAGGTCGGCGCCTGCCAGGGCTTGGCGGCACGGTAGGCATAGAGGTCGCGGATCGCGGCGCGGTTGTCGTTGTAGACCCCGACCGAGGCATTCAGCTCTTCGTCGGTGACGGGCGCGCCGCGCAGGCGGCCGAGGTCGTCGCGGATGTGCTGCATCTCCTGCCGGTAGAAGCGGCCACCGATCTCGTCCTCGTAGTTCTGCGGCACGTCCACGTAGCGCACGTACTTGTCCTTGAACAGGATCTGCCACATGCCCGAGAGGTTGCGGATGACGTCGCAGATGCTCGGGAACAGCATGCCGTCCAGGCAGTCCAGGCGGCCGGTCAGCCCGAGTTCGATGGTCGAGCGCGGGATGCGGCAGATGTAGCTCTGGTAGTAGGCGTCGCCCTGGATGACCTCGATCTGGTCGCCGCCGCCCAGGATGCCTACCGGCAGCATGCCGGCGGCGTGGATCAGCTCGCGCGGCACGTAGACCGGCATGTAGCCGATGGCCTTGCGGCCGGGCGCGGCGGCCTTCCACTCCTTGACGGCCTTGAAGTGCAGGTCCTCGAACAGCGCTTCGCAGCGCTGCACGATGCGCAGCACCTCGGGGCCGTCGGCAGCGGGGGTGTCCATCAGCAGTGCTCCCATTGCGGTGCGCGCCTGGCCAGGAAGGCGGCTAGCCCTTCGTTGGCGTCGTGCGTGGCCATCAGGCGGTCCAGGTACAGGCGCTCGACCTCGGCCAGGCGGCGGCGCAGTTCGGCCACGCGCGGCGCACGCACCGCGGCCACCGCGCAGGCCAGCGCGGCGGCGCTGCGCGGCGCCAGGTGCTCGTCGAAGTACGCCAGCGCCGCTGCCTCGGGGTCGTCGGCCAGCGCCTGCACCAGGCCCAGCGACAGCGCCTCGCTGCCGCTCACGCTGCGCCCCGACCACAGAAGGTCCTCGGCGGCCACAGCGCCGATGCGCCAGGGCAGCAGGCAGCTCGCCGCCGGCGCGAAGACGCCGAGCCGGATCTCCGGCTGGCCGAAGGCGGCATCGGCGCGCGCCCAGATCGGCCCGCCGGCGAGCGCAATCTCCAGCCCGCCGCCCAGGCACAGGCCGCGCACGGCGACCAGGATCGGCACCGGATAGTCCACCAGCGCCAGGATCAGCGCGTGCAGCGAGGCGAGCATCGCCGCGCAGCGCCCGGCCAGGTGCTCCTCGACGCTGGCGCCGAAGCTGAAGTGCGGCCCCTCGGCATCGAGCAGCACGCCGCGCAGGCCGGGTCGGCCGCGGAACTCGTCCAGCGCCGCGTGCAGCGCGGCGATCATCGCCGCGTCGCAGATATTGGCCTTGGGCCGGGCCAGGCGAAGGCGCAGCAGCGCGCCGTCGCGGTCCAGCCAGGCCTTCACCGGCCCCGCGGCCGCGGCCTCAGCCATGGTGCCCCGCCCCGGGCTGGATCTCGTCGTGCAGGGAACCGACCCAGCTCTGCCCGGACGCCAGCTTCTGGCGCAGCAGCACGAAGTCGACCTCGCGGTCGTCCTTGGGCCCCTCGTTGAACGCCGTGAAGCCCGAGCGCGCCTCGGTCATCATGTTCAACGCCAGCCAGGCGCGCGAATTCTCCTTGTTGCGGTTCCAGGCCTCGAGCTTGGGCTTGCGCAGTTCCTCCAGCGTCTTGGTCGTGCAGTCGGGGAAGGTCAGCAGGATCTTGGCGCACAGTTCCTCGACCCGGGCGTCCAGCAGCGACAGGTCGACCACGCCGCGCTTCATCAGCGCACGGCCCTCGGCCAGCGCGTCGCCGGTCTTCGCTTCGCCATAGCAGAAGCGCCCGTGCTCGTCGACCAGGCGCTGCGTCTCGACCAGCGGGTTGGCGACG
Organism: Rubrivivax sp.; assembly: GCA_019635315.1. Lineage (GTDB taxonomy): Bacteria > Pseudomonadota > Gammaproteobacteria > Burkholderiales > Burkholderiaceae_C > Rubrivivax. The sequence continues at coordinate 565,634 of JAHBZT010000004.1, read as the reverse complement.
AAGCGGCCATCGACCTTGAGCGCCGGCACGATGTCGGTCAGCACGCCCATCTGGTAGGCCTTGTGCGCGCTGAAGGGCTCGCACAGCACGCAGGCGGCCATCGCGCGCTCGGCGCCGACGATCACCGGCAGGAAGTCGGTCGCGCCACCGATCGGCGCCGAGCCATGCTTGGGCCCGGCCTGGCCGAAGCGCGCGAGGTCCTGCGCGACGCTGAAGTCGCAGGCCATGCCGATCTCCTGCCCGCCGCCGATGCGCATGCCGTTGACGCGGCAGATGACCGGCTTGTCGCAGGCCAGGATGGCGCTGACCATGTCGTTGAACAGCCGCATGTACTGGCGGTACTCCTGCGGCTGGCCGGCGTAGTACTCGGCGTACTCCTTGGTGTTGCCGCCAGTGCAGAAGGCCTTGTCGCCGACGCCGGTGAAGACGACGCAGTTCACCGCGCGGTCGTTGCTGGCCGCGCGCATGGCCAGGATCACGCCCTTGACCATGTCGGTGGTGTAGCTGTTGTACTGGCCGGGGTTGTCGAGCCAGATCCAGGCGTTGTACAGGCCCGGCACCACGCTGCCGTCGGGACGGCGCGCCGGCCGCCGTTCGACGCGCACGCCGGGCTTGCCGATGTCGTCGACCAGGTCGTGGTTCTTGAAGTCGCGCAGCGGCAGGTTTTCGGGAGCGTTCATCGGTTCTCCTTGCGGGCAGGCCGGGCAGTCAGGGCACGAGCACGGCGCGGCGGGTGATCTCGCGCCGGTGAACGGCGTCGAAGACGTGGTCGATCTCGGCCAGCGCATGCAGCTCGACGAAGGGCGCCAGCTTCACGCGACCGTCCAGCACCAGTTCCAGCGCCGCCGGATACAGCTCCGGCGGGCAGCCCCAGTTGCCGATTGCGCGCGCGTCGAAGGCCATCAGGTTGGTCAGGCGCAGCTCGACCTTGTCCATCGTGAAGCCGACCACCGCGAGCGTCGCGCCGTGCACCAGGAGCGCGAAGGCCGTGGTCTGGCCCGCAGCGGTGCCCGAGCATTCGAAGATCTTCCACTCGGTGCTGCGCAGGCCGCGCTGCACGGCGAAGTCGGCCACCGCCTTCTTCAGGGCGCGGGCGTCGAGCTCGCGCGCATTCAGCGCCAGCGCCGCGCCGCCGTCGTGCACCGCGGCGTCGAGCTTGCGTGCATCGACATCCACCGCCACGACCACGGCGCCGAAGGCGCGTGCCACCTGCACGCAGTAGCCGCCGACGCCGCCGACGCCGACCACCACCGCCAGGTCGCCGGGCTCGACGCCGGCGCGGCGCACCGCCTGGTAGGGCGTGGTCAGCGCATCCGCGACGATGGAGACCTGCGGCAGCGTCAGCCCGGCGGCGGCGAGCCGCTGCTCGTCGACCGCGCACAGCCCGCGCGCGGGCACCACGATGTGGCTGGCAAAGCCGCCCTGGATATCGTTGCCCGGCATCTTCTGTGCGCGGCAGATGGTCGACAGGCCGCGGCGGCACAAGTCGCAGTCGCCGCAGGGCAGCACGGCCGGCACGATGACGGCGCGGCCCAGCCACTCGCGCGCCTCGGTGCCGGCCTCGACAACGTGGCCGCTGATCTCGTGGCCCAGCGCCAGCGGCAGCGGCTGGTTGGTGCGCACGCCGTCGTAGAAATAGCCCAGGTCGGTGTGGCAGACGCCGCAGCCGGCGATCGCGACCACCACCTCGGCGGGCCCGGGCTCCGGCGTGAAGGCCTCGCGCTGCATCGGCGCCCCGGGCCGGGTCATCTGCCAGCGGTGCGCGGTGATCGTCATGCGGTGTCTCCTGGGTGGTGACCGATGGGCGGGCCGTTTCGGGAACCCCTTCCTGGCTTCATGTCGGTATTCCGGTACTGCAATACGTGTTTGACGGCATTCTGGGCCTTCGGCGCGCGAAATCCTTGAACTAGATCAGCGACTCGCACGGGCGGTGCGGATTCACTTGCGCCATCGCCCGCCCCGCCCGGAGGCCCCGTGACCGAATCCAAGGACCCCGCGCCGACCGATGCAGCGCGCAGTTGCTCGGTCGCGCTCGCCGGCAGCGGCGGCGCCGGCGTCATGACGGCCGGCACGCTGCTGCTCGATGCCGCCGCGCGCGCCGGCCTGTACGGCCTGATGGTGCGCACCAGCGGCCCGCAGATCCGCGGCGGCGAGGCCGCGGCGCTGCTGCGCCTGGGTCCGCAGCCGCTGGCCACGCTGGACGACCGCTTCGACCTGCTGCTGGCCATCGACTGGCAGAACCTGCACCGCTTCGCCGACGAGATCCCGCTCGGCCCGCGCAGCCTGCTCGTCGGCGACAGCGACGAGGGCGAGCCGCCTGGCGCGCTGCGCGCCAGCGGCGCGCGCTGCCTCGCGCTGCCGCTCAAGCGCAGCGCGAAGGACAGCGGCGGCTGGGTCAACATGGTCGCACTGGGCCTGGCCGGTGCACTGGCCGGGGTGCCGGTCCCGGCCCTGGAGGCCGCGCTGCGCGAGGGCTGGAAACGCAGCGCCGATGCCCTGGCCGCCAACCTGGCCGCGCTGCAGCAGGGCGTGGCGCTGGCGGGGGCGATCGACGCACCGCGGCCGTCGCCGCTGCCGGCGGCCGGCGCCGCGCCCGCTGCGTCGCGCTGGCTGCTCTCCGGCAACGAGGCGGCCGGCTGCGGGGCGCTGCGCGGCGGCGTGCGCTTCGTCGCCGCCTACCCGATCACGCCGGCCACCGAACTGCTGGAGTGGATGGCCCCGGCGCTGGCGCGTGTCGGCGGCACGCTGCTGCAGGCCGAGGACGAACTGGCCTCGGTCAACATGATCATCGGCGCGAGCTACGGCGGCGTGCCGTCGCTGACCGCGACCGCCGGCCCCGGCCTGGCGCTGATGGCCGAGGGCATCGGCCTCGCGGTGGCGGCCGAGGTGCCCATCGTCGTCGTCGACGTCATGCGCGGCGGCCCGTCGACCGGCATCCCGGCCAAGAGCGAACAGAGCGACCTCTCGTTCGCCGTCGACGGCCTGCACGGCGACGCACCGCGCCTGGTGCTGGCCCCGACCTCGATCGCCGACTGCCTGGACACCACCGAATGGGCGGTGCAGCTGGCCGAGGCGCTGCAGACGCCGGCCCTCGTGCTGTCGGACCAGTTCATGGGCCAGTCGCGCTGCGTGATCGACCGGCCGGCGGCGGCCGGCGCGAGCCCCGCGACCCGCCTGTCCGCCAGCGCGCCGCCGGACGGTACGCCGTACCGCCGCTACCTCGACACCGCCAGCGGCATCTCGCCGATGGCGCGCCCGGGCACCCCGGGCACCGTCTATACCGCCGACGGCCTGGAGCACACGGAGCGCGGCATCCCCAGCAGCCAGGCCGCCGACCACCGGCGCCAGCTCGACAAGCGGCTGCGCAAGCTGCTGCAGCACGACTACGGCCCGCGCTGGGCCGACGTGGAGGGCGACGCCGAGCTGGCGTTGATCACCTTCGGCTCCACCACCGGTGCGGTGCGCGAGGCGGTCGCCCGCTGTGCCGCCGCCGGCCTGCCGCTGCGCCTGGTCGCGCTGCGCCTGCTGGCCCCGCTGCGCCAGGACGCGCTGCAGGCGGCGCTGCACGGCGTGCGCGAGGTGCTGGTCGTCGAGCAGAACCACGGCGGCCAGCTGCTGCGCTACCTGCGCGGCCGTGCCGACCTGCCCGGCCGGCCGCGCGGCCTGCACCGCCCGGGCCCGCTGCCGCTGCGCCCGGGTGAACTCGCCGCCGCCTTCGCCGACTGGAGCGCCGCGGTCGCGACGACGCACGCTGCACCGGAGGTGACGGCATGAACGACATGTGCCCGCCGCCGGTGCTGGGTGCCGGCGACTACAAGTCCGACTACAAGCCGATCTGGTGCCCGGGCTGCGGCGACTACACGGTGCTGGGCTCGCTGACCAAGGCGCTGGCGATGCTCCAGCGGCCGCCGCACGAGGTGGCGGTCGTCTCGGGCATCGGCTGCAGCTCGCGCATCCCGGCCTACACCACCTGCTATGGCTTCCACGGCGTGCACGGCCGCGCGCTGGCCGCCGCCACCGGGCTGAAGGTGGCGCGCCCGGACCTCACGGTCATCGTCGCCGGCGGCGACGGCGACGGCTACTCGATCGGCGGCAACCACTTCCTGCACGCCTGCCGGCGCAACGTGGACCTCACCTACCTGGTGATGGACAACCACGTCTACGGCATGACCAAGGGCCAGGCCTCGCCGACCACCGAACCGGACTGGGACAACAAGCTCGCCCCCGGCGGCACCGGGCTGCGCGCCTTCCATCCGCTGGTCATCGCGCTTGCCTCGGGCGCCAACTTCGTCGCGCGCGCCTTCTCCGGCGACCCCGGCGGCACCGCCGAGGTCATCGCGCAGGCGATCCGCCACCCGGGCTTCTCGTTCGTCGAGATCCTGAGCCCCTGCGTGACCTTCCGGCCCGAGCAGCGCCAGTGGCGCAACGCGGTGCACCGCGCCCCGGTGGCCGAGACCGACGACCCGGCACGCGCGGCGCGCCGCATCATGACCGACGACGGCTTCAACCTCGGCGTGCTCTACGCCGGCAGCCGGCCGGTCTTCGACCGGCCGCGCGCCACCAGCGCGACGCTGGCCGACCTGGAACAGGAGTTCGCGCTGTGAACGGCAGCCTGCCCACCGCGGCGACGCCGCAGACCATCGAGGAGCTGATGCTGCAGGCACTGGCCATCGAGCGCGAGGCGGTCGCGCGCTACGAGGAACTGGCCGACATGATGGCCACGCACAACAACCGCGAGGTCGCCGAGCTGTTCCGCCAGATGGCCGGCTACGAGCGCCACCATGTCGAGCACATCCTGGCCGAGATGGGCTGGGCCGAGGACATGGTGACGCCGCGCCAGGGCGGCATGTGGACCACGCCCGAGTCGCCGGAGGCGGTGCCGATCGAGGAGATGCACTACCTGATGCAGCCCTGGCATGCGCTGCAGCTCGCGCTGGCCGCCGAGCGGCGGGCCCAGGGCTTCTTCGCGATGCTGGCCGCCGGGGCGCGCAGCGAGGGCGTGCGCCGCGCCGCCGAGCAGATGCGCGACGAGGAGGCCGAGCACGTGGCGCTGGTCGAGTCCTGGCTCGGCCGCGTGCAGCGGCCGGCCGACGACTGGGCGCTCGACCCCGACCCGCCGCGCTACATCGACTGAACGGAGGACGACGCCATGCAGCTGCTGATGCCCGAAGGCTGGAAGCCGCCCATCGGCTATGCGAACGGCATCGCGGTCGACGCCGGCCGCATCGTCTTCGTCGCCGGCCAGGTGGGCTGGAATGCCGAGCAGGTGTTCGAGTCGGCCGACCTGGTGCCGCAGTTCGACCAGGCGCTGGCCAACGTGCTGGCCGTGCTGGCGGCGGCCGGCGGCCGGCCCGAGCACATCTGCCGCATGACCGCCTACTGCTGCGACAAGCCGGCCTACCTGGCCGCACGTCGCGAGCTGGGCGCGGTCTGGCAGCGGCGCATGGGGCGCCACTATCCGGCGATGAGCATGATCTTCGTCGCCGACCTGCTGGACCACCCGGGCAGGATCGAGCTCGAGGCCACCGCGGTGCTGCCGGCCGCCCCCCGCTGAGCGGAGCCAGACGATGGACTACGAGGACATCCGGGTCGAGCGGCGCGCTGCCGCCGAGTGGATCTTCATCGACCGCCCGGCGCGCCTGAACGCGTTCCGCGGCCGCACCTGCGACGAACTGATCCACGCGCTGCAGCGCGCGGCCTGGGACCGCGCCGTGGCGGCGATCGTGCTCGCCGGGTCCGGGGACAAGGCCTTCTGCACCGGCGGCGACCAGTCGGCGCACGAGGGCCAGTACGACGGCCGCGGCACCATCGGGCTGCCGATGGAGGAACTGCACGCGGCGATCCGCGACGCGCCCAAGCCCGTCATCGCGCGCGTCCAGGGCTATGCGATCGGCGGCGGCAACGTGCTGGCCACGCTGTGCGACCTGACGATCGCCTCCGAGCGCGCCGTCTTCGGCCAGGTCGGCCCCAAGGTCGGCTCGGTCGACCCCGGCTACGGCACCGCGCTGCTGGCGCGCGTGGTCGGCGAGAAGAAGGCGCGCGAGATGTGGTACCTGTGCCGCCGCTACGGCGCCGCGGAGGCGCTGGCGATGGGCCTGGCCAATGCGGTCGTGCCGCACGAGCAGCTCGACGCCGAGGTCCAGCGCTGGTGCGACGAGATCGCCGAGCGCAGCCCGACCGCGATCGCGATCGCCAAGCGCTCGTTCAACATGGACACCGCTCACCAGGCCGGGATCGCGGGCCTGGGGCTGTACGCGCTGAAGCTGTTCTACGACACCGAGGAGTCGCGCGAGGGCGTGCGCGCCTTCCAGGACAAGCGCGCGCCCGACTTCCGGCGCCACGCGAAGTAGCCGGCACGGGCGGGGGGCGCATGCTGCAGATCGTGATCCAGGGCCGCGGCGGCCAGGGCGCGCAGACCGCGGGCCACCTGCTGGCCGCGGCCTGCTTCGCCGGCGGGCGGCAGGTGCAGTGCTTCGCCAGCTACGGCGGCGCCCGGCGCGGTACGCCGGTCAGCTCGTTCCTGCGCGTCGACGAGCGGCCGATCCGGCTGCGCTGCGACATCGAGCGCGCCGACGCGCTGCTGTGCTTCGACGCCAGCCTGCTGACGCCGGCGCTGCTGGCCTGCGCCGACGCGGCCACGCTGGTCGTCGTCAATTCCGCGCACGACCGCGCGCACTTCGCCGCCCTGCTGCCCGGCCATCACGTGCTGCCGGTCGACGGGCTGGCGATCGCGCGCCGCCACGGTCTCGGCCGCATCGTCAATTCGGCGCTGATCGGCGCGCTCGCGCGCGCCACCGGCATGCCGGCACTGGCGACGCTGCGGCGCACGATGGCCCAGGGCTCGCCCCGGCAGGCGGCCGAGAACCTGGCCGCCTGCGAGGACGGCTGGCAGGCCGTCGACGCGCTGCTGCACGAGGGGGCCCCACGATGAGCGCGATGCGCGCCGGCCCCCAGCCACCATCCGCCGATGCGGTGCCCACCACCTGGACCACCGGCAGCACCGAGGTCTTCCGCACCGGCACCTGGCGCAGCGCGCTGCCGCGCCACCTGCAGGCGCCTTCGCCCTGCCGCGAGGCCTGCCCGGTGAACGGCGACATCGCCGAGTGGATCGCCCTCGCGCGCGCGGGCGACTGGCGCGGTGCCTGGACGGTGCTGACACGCCACAACCCCTTCCCTGCCGTCGCCGGGCGCATCTGCCACCACCCCTGCGAGAGCGCGTGCAACCGCGCCGCCTACGACGAGGCACTGTCGATCTGCGGTCTCGAGCGCTTCGTCGGCGACGAGGCGCTCGCGCAGGGCTGGACCTTCGACGCGCCGCCGGCGGCCCGCGCCGGTCATGTCGCGGTCGTCGGCGGCGGCCCGGCCGGGCTGTCGGCGGCCTTCCAGCTGCGCCGCCGCGGCTGGCGCGTCTCGCTGTACGAGGCCGCCAGCGCGCTCGGCGGGCTGATGCGCCACGGCATTCCGTCCTACCGGCTGGCGCGCACGGTGCTGGACGCCGAGATCGCGCGCATCGTCGCGCTCGGGGTCGAGGTGCACCTGCAGGCGCCGCTCGCCGGCCCGGCGGCCCTGCAGTCGCTGCGCCTGGCGCACGATGCGGTGTTCCTGGCCACCGGCGCGGCCCGGCCGCGCAGGCTGCACGGCGTGCCGGGGCTGCGCTACGACGGGCGGCGCGTGCTCGACGGTGCGGCCTTCCTGGCCGCCGCCACGGCGGGCCGGCCGCCGCCGCTGGGGCACGCCGTGGTCGTGATCGGCGGCGGCAGCGCGGCGCTGGACGCCGCGCGCAGCGCGCGCCGCGCCGGGCACGCGGTGCATGTCGTCGCGCTCGAGGCGCGCGCGCAGATGCCGGCGCAGCGCGAGGAGGTCGAGGAAGCGCTGGAGGAAGGCATCACGCTGGTCGACGCGGCGCAGCTCGTGCGCGTCGACGCCACCGGCGACCGGCTGCTGCTGCAGGTCCGCCGCGTGGACTTCGTGCCCGCGCCGGGCACCGGGGCCGGGCGGGTGCAAGCGCGGGCCGACGGCGGCTTCGCGCTCGAGGCCGATGCGGTGCTGGTCAGCATCGGCCAGGACCCCGACCTCGCGCCTTTCGAAGGCATCGTCGCCTGCACCGACACGCTCCTCGACTGCGGCCGCGACGGCACGACGACGACCCCCGGCCTGTGGGCCGGTGGCGACCTGGCCAGCCGCGCCCGCTTCGTCACCGAGGCCGTCGGCATGGGCAAGCGCGCCGCGCTGGCCATCCACCACACGCTGCTGGGCAGCACCCCGGCGCTGGCGCCGTTCGAGGAGGTGGTGCCGGCGCAGGCCATCGCGACCTGGTACCACCCGCCGGCCGCGCGCCGCCGCGCGGCGCGGCTGGACGCGGCGGCGCGCCTGGCCGACGGCGCCGAGGTGCAGCTCGGCCTGGACCCGGTGCAGGTGCGGGCCGAGGCCGCCCGCTGCTTCTCCTGCGGCACCTGCATCGCCTGCGACAACTGCGTGATCGTCTGTCCCGACCTCGCCGTGCTGCCCACCGCGACCGGCGGTTATGCGGTGCTCACCGACTACTGCAAGGGCTGCGGCCTGTGCGTGCGCGAGTGCCCCACGGGCGCGATGCGCATGGAGGAGGAGACGGCATGAACGTGCGCGACGCCGGCGCCCCCGGCGACGGCCTGGCCGGCGCACCGGTGCTGCTGACCGGCAACCATGCGGTGGCCTGGGCGGCCCGGCTGGCAAGGCCGCGGGTGGTGCCGGTCTACCCGATCACGCCGCAGACGCCGGTGCTGGAGCTGCTGACCGAGTTCCAGGCCGCCGGCACCTTCGACGCCGAGATCCTGACCGTGGAGTCCGAGCACTCGGTGATGTCGGCCTGCATCCCGGCCTCGCTGGCCGGCGTGCGTGTCTTCACCGCCACTGCGTCGCAGGGCCTGCTGCTGATGCACGAGCTGCTGCACTACGCCGCCGGCGCGCGTGCGCCCATCGTGATGGCCAACGTCAACCGCACCGTGGCCTCGCCCTGGGCCTTCTGGCCCGACCAGACCGACAGCCTCGCGCAGCGCGACACCGGCTGGATCCAGTACTACGTGGAGAGTGCGCAGGAGGCGCTGGACACCGTGCTGCAGGCCTTCCGCGTGGCCGAGCAGGCGCTGCTGCCGGCGCTGGTCAACCTGGACGCCTTCTACGTCTCGCATGCGCTGGAGCCGGTGCGCGTGCCGGCGCAGGACCTCGTCGACGCCTGGCTGCCGCCCTTCGACCCGCCGCAGCGCCTGGACCCGGCGCACCCGTCGTCGTGGGGCAACGTCGTGACGCAGGCGATGTACCAGCGCCACCGGCGGGCGCTGGAGGACACGATGGCGCGCGTGCCGGCGCTGGCCGCCGCGGCCGACGGCGAGTGGGCGGCCCTGACCGGCCGCGCCTGGGGGGTCGTCGAGCGCTACCGCTGCGACGGAGCACGCCGCGTGGTGCTCGCGCTGGGCAGCCTGTGCGGCACGGCGCGCGAGGCGGTCGACCTGCTGCGTGCCGAAGGCCAGGCGGTCGGGCTGGTCAAGCTGCGCCTGTTCCGGCCGCTGCCGGTGGCCGCGCTGCGTGCCGCGCTGGCCGGCGTGCACGACGTGCTGGTGCTGGACCGCGACCATTCGCCCGGCCTGGGCGGCGTGCTGCACCAGGAGATCCGCGGTGCGCTGTACGGACTGCCGGACGCACCGCGCGTGCACGGCCTGCTGGCCGGTGTCGGCGGCGTCGACGTGCCGGTGCGGCGCCTCGCCGAGGCGCTGCGCGGCGTCGCGCAGGCCGAGCCGCGCAACGAGCCGGCCTGGCTCTGAGCAACCCGGGAGACCCTGCATGACCGCCCTGCCGAACGACGAGCCGGCGATGCTGTGCGCGGGCCACGCCGCCTGCCCCGGCTGCATCGACGCGCTGTCGGCGCGCCACGTGCTGGCCGCGCTGGGCCCCGACACGGTGGCAGTGATCCCGCCCTCGTGCATGGCCATCATTGCCGGGCCCCAGCCCTACAGCTCGCTGAAGATCCCCGTCTACCAGCCCACGCTGGAGGCCAGCGCGGCGGCCGCCAGCGGCCTGCGCCGCGCGCTCGACGCGCAGGGCCGGCGCGAGACGCAGGTCGTCGTGCTGGCCGGCGACGGCGGCACCTACGACATCGGGCTGCAGTGCCTGTCCTCGGCCGCCGAACGCAACGAGGACTTCCTCTACGTCTGCCTGGACAACGAGGGCTACATGAATACCGGGGCGCAGAAGTCGTCGTCGACCCCGCAGCACGCCTGGACCGGCTCGACGCCGGCCGGCAAGGCCTCGCGCAAGAAGAGCCTGGTGGACATCATGGCCGCGCACCGCGTGCCCTGGATCGCCACCGCCAGCGCCGGCCACCTGGGCGACCTGCAGCGCAAGGTGCGGCGGGCGCGTGCGCTGCGCGGCACGCGGCTGCTGCTGCTGCTTATCCCCTGCCTGGACGGCTGGGGTCTGGCCGAGGACGCCGGGCTCGCGACCGCGCGGCTGGCGGTCGAGAGCGGCGCCTTTCCGCTGCTGGAGGTCGAGGACGGCGAACGCTGGTCGCTGCAGTCGGCGAAGACGCGCCCGCTCGCCGACTACCTGGCGGTGCAGCGCCGCTACCGCCACCTGACGCCGGCGCAGGTGGCCGCGCTGCAGGACGAGGTCGACACCGGCTGGCAGCGCCTGCAGCGGCTGGTGGTGATGTCGCCGCCGCCCTTGGCCCCCGCCACGGCCTGAGCGGCGGCGCCTTCAGGCGGCCGGCGGTGGCATGCCGGCCGCGGCGGGCACGAAGGCGTCGGAGTGGCAGAAGTTCTCGTCCAGCCCGCGCGCGACGAAGGACGGCACCGCCGTCTCGATCATCTGCACCGAGCCGCAGGCATACAGCTCGTAGCCCTGCAGGCTGGGGAAGTCGGCCAGCATCGCCTCGTGCACCAGGCCGCGGCGGCCGGGCCAGGGGTCGTCCGGCGCCAGCGCCGAGAGCACGGGCACGAAGCGGAAGTGCGCATGCTCGCGCGCCCAGCGCTCGGCCAGCTCGGCCATGTACAGGTCCGCGCGCGTGCGCACGCCCCAGTACAGCCACATCGGCCGCTGCACGCCGCGCCGGAAGGCGTCCTCGACGATGCTCTTGATCGGCGCGAAGCCGGTGGCGCCGGCGACGAAGAGGATGGGCCGCGTGCCCTCCTGCAGCGTGAAGCGGCCCAGCGGTCCCTCGAAGTCCAGCCGGTCGCCTTCGCGCAGCTGCTCGAAGACCCGGGTCGTGAAGCGTCCGCCGGGCACGCGGCGCACGTGCAGTTCGATGCGCTCGTCGGCGCCCGGTGCGCCGGCGAACGAATAGGCGCGCCGGCTGCCGTCCTCGAGCACGATGTTGAGGTACTGGCCGGCCCGGAAGTCCAGGCGCTCACCGGGCGGCAGCGCCAGCCACAGGCGGATCACGTCGGGCGCCAGCCGCTCGATGCGCTCGACGACGGCGCTCCGGCGGCCCGGCGCCGCCACGGCAGCGGTCCCGCCCAGCGAGGGCACGTCGACTTCCAGCTCGACGTCCTCGAGCGCGGTCGCGCAGCACATCAGCGTCTGGCCGCGCGTGCGCATCGCGTCGGTCAGCGCCGCCGGCTGGTAGGCGCCGTGGTCCACGCGGCCGTTGAGCACGCTGCACACGCAGATGCCGCAACCGCCGGCGCGGCAGTCGTAGGGCAGCGCCAGGCCGGCACGCAGGCCGGCTTCCAGCAGCGTCTCGCCGGCCCTGGCCTGCACCACCTGCGGCCCCGGGTGCACGGTCAGGCGGTGGCCGGCGCCGGCACGGCGCGGCGGCAGCCAGGGGGCGGCCAGCAGCAGCCCGGTCGCGCCCAGCACCAGCAGCCAGACGCCGCCGGCGGGCCACAGGTAGACCAGCGGGTACAGCGCGAGCAGGAACCAGTCGAAGGACAGCACCGCCGGCGCCTGGGCCATCTGCGCCGGCCCGCCCTGGCTGAGCACCGGCTGCACCAGCGCCATCGCGACCAGCATCGCGGCCACCGCGAGCGCGATGGGCCGTGGCGGCTGCGTCGTCGCCTTGGGCACGCGCTGCACATGCACCCACAGCAGCAGCAGCGTCAGCAGCGGCACGCCGATGTGGATGAAGACGAGCAGCGAGAACAGCCGGTCGCTGACACTGGCGTCGTACATGAAGTTGCGCACCAGCGTGCCGCCGAAGCCAGGCAGCCAGTCCAGCCACTCGAAGCTGGCCTGGGTGACGAACTGCGCCAGCCGGTCCCAGGGCAGCATGTAGCCGTTGACGCCGGCGGCGAAGACCAGCCACAGCAGCACGACGCCGGTGACCCACGAGAACCAGCGGAAGCCGCGCAGGCGGTCGAAGGCCCAGTGGCGCAGCAGGTGCAGCAGCATCGTGACGACCATCGCGTCGGAGGCATAGCGGTGCACGCTGCGCACGACGCCGCCGGCCCACCACTGGCCCTGCGTCAGCGCCTGCACCGAGCGGTAGGCGCCCTCGACGCTGGTATCGAAGAAGGCATACAGGTACAGGCCGGTGCCGCAGACGATACAGAACAGGATGAAGCTCAGCGAGCCGAGGTGGTACAGCGGATTCAGGCGGTCACCGAAGGCGCGGTTGAACAGCGCTTCCGCCTGCATGAAGGCGGCACGCAGCCACCAGCGCGGCGACCAGTGCGGCAGCCCGCGCGACGTGCTCATCGGTCGCCTGCCGCGCGCGCGGTCACGCCGCCGCCGGCGCACGCCAGGCGCGCCACACGACGACGACGAAGAGCAGCCCGCCGACGATGGCCAGCAGCCCGCCCAGCCCCATCAGGCCCATGCCCATGACCTCGCCGGGACTGCGCAGCACCTGCTCGGCGCCGGCCACCTTGCGCTGCACGCCATAGCCACCGGACCAGACCAGCCCGGCGATGTGCAGCAACTGCCCCAGGCCGTACAGCAGCGGCTGCGCGACCGCCAGGCGGCCGCGCGGCGCACGGCCGCCCAGGCGCGGCAGCAGGTGGTAGACCAGCCCCATCAGGGCCAGCGTGACGCCGACGATGCAGCCGTGGTAATGCGCCGGCACGCGCACGTTGCTGCCGTTGATGACCACGCCGATCAGGCCGCCGGCGGCGAACAGCACGATGGACGCGACCAGCGCCGCGCGCAGCGGCCGTGCCTCGGCAGTGACGCCGCCGCGCCGCGCCTGGCGCAGCAGCGCCATCGCAACCGCCAGCGCGACCGGCAGGATGGCCAGTCCGCCACCCACGCGCATGCCCCAGGTGTGCAGTTCGCGGTGCTCCACCGTCAGCACGTGCCAGGCCAGGTAGGCGTAGGGCGTGACGAGCAGCCCGGCCAGCGCGAGCATGAACAGCCCCAGCGTCACGCGGGCGCTCAGCGGCACGCTCGCGCCGGCGGCCTGGGCCAGCCACAGCCAGGCCACCAGCATCAGCAGCGTCCAGGTGAACTGCAGCGCATGGCCGCCGCCCCAGAACAGGATCTCCCAATAGGTCTTGCTGTCCAGCGTGGCCGGCACCTCGAGCAGCGACCACAGCAGCGCGCCCATCGCGACCGCCGCCGACAGCGCCGCCCCCCAGAGCCCGAAGCGCAGCGCCGCCGCGCCGTCCAGCGCGCGCAGCGACGGCCAGTGGACCAGCGTGCGGCCGACCAGCAGCGCGACGCCGATGCCGAAGGCGACCAGGCCGCCGAGGAAGGTGCGCGACTCCAGCACCGGCACGTAGTTGGCCATCACCGGCAGGCCGGGGTCGGCGAAGGGCGCGGCCACCATCAGCAGCGTGCCGGCGGCGGCGGCGCCGAGCGCCGCCCAGCCCCAGTCCTCGCCGCGGCGGCCGGCCTGCAGCGTCCACAGCAACCCGGCGACCGCGAAGAACCAGACCAGCACCGACAGGTCCACGTGCACGACCAACGCGGTGCGGAAGAAGTCCACGCCCGGCAGCCAGGCATTGACGCCGGGCGTGCGCGCCAGCACCAGCAGCACCGAGAAGAGGCCGGAGCCCACCAGGGCTGCCATCGCCAGCCACAGCCAGCCGCGCGCCAGCGCCTGCCCGGTGGCGGCCACCGGCAGCAGATAGTGCGCGGGCTGGCTGGGACCGCCCGCGCGGCCGGTGGCTTCGAGGCCGGGATTGGCGAGGATGTTCATTGCACGGTGATGCCGCCCTTCCCGGCGTCGAAGTCGATGACCAGCACCTGCGCCGGCGCCAGCGTGACGCGGCGCTCCAGCGTGTAGGCGAAGCCGTCGGCGCGCACGTCGTCGCGCAGCCGCACCTGCAGCAGCCGCTCGCCGGCAGGGACCGGCAGACGCTGGTAGACGGCACTGGCGCCGTCGCGCGACAGGCCCGACGGCGCGGCGACGGTGCGCACCGCCGCCGCGCCGTCGATGTCGAGCTCCACGGTCACCGGCGAGCGCTCGCGCGGGCACTGCGTCGGCGCGCGCATGTTGGGGGGCAGCTTCGCCAGCTCCGTGGCGGTGAGCTGCCGGCAGTCGGCGACCGGCTTGCCGACATGGACCAAGCTCAGCTTGACCAGCGCGGTGTCGGGTGCCAGGTGGCGGTACGGCGGCCAATGCGAGAAGACGCCGATGACGAGCGCGAACAGGCCGTACAGCACGCCCTGCAGCAGCCAGGCCGCGGGGCCGCGTGGCCCGGCGCCCTGCGCATGCACCGGCGCACTGTCGCTTGAAGATTCAGCCATGATGTATCTTCGGCGCTGGGCCGGCGCTGGCATTGATCTGGGGCAAGCGCACCCGCATCTGGGCCACCGCGCGCGCCAGGCCGGCCTCGTCGCCGGCATCGGCCTCGACCAGGCAGACCCGTTCGGCCGGCACGTCGGCACGCAGGTGCGGCTCGCGCCGGCCGTCCAGCCGCTCGGCGGTCCAGCGTGCACCCAGCCGCCAGGCGCAGCCGCCGTCGCGGCACGCGGCGACGACGACGCCGGCCGCGCCGTCGCGCAAGGCATATTCGACGAACGACGGCGGCAGCTGCCCGGCGCAGATCAGCGGCAGCACCAGCAGGTCCGGCGTCGCCAGCGACGCGGTCGCTGCCCCCTCCGCGCAGGCGAAGACGACGATGGGGTGCGGCGCCTGCTGCCGCGGCAGCGCCTGCAGTCCGTCCTGCAGCGCGCGCCGCAGCGCGGCGACGGGCTGCTGCGGCATGTCGATCCCGGTCACCAGATCGGCCACGCTGCGAAACGGCGTCGACGACGGGCAGGCGCCGGCGCAGACGCCGCAGCTGGCGCACAGGTCGGCGTCGACGACCGCGATCTGGCGGCCGGTGCGGCCGCTCGGGTGCGGTGCCATCGTGATCGCCGCATAGGGGCAGTCGGCGAAGCAGCGCCGGCAGCCGTTGCAGTTGGCCGCGTCGACCACCGCCACCGCCGTGCGCGGCCCGCGCACCGGCAGCAGCGGCAGGGCCAGCAGCGCCAGCCAGCCGCCGCCCACCAGCGCCCAGGTCCAGGCGGCGGAGCCGGCATACATCAGCGGGTGCACGAAGAGGATGAACCAGTCCAGCGCCAGCACCGGGGCCACCTGCGCCAGGTCGGCCGGCCCCTGCCCGGCCACCGGTGCCACGACCGCCAGCCCCAGCAGCGCGGCCGTCGTGCCCAGCGCCAGCGCGCGCGTCGGGAAGACCGCGGCGCGCGTGAGGCGCTGGACGTGGAACCACAGGCCGAAGAGCATCAGCAGCGGCACGCCCAGGTGCGCGAAGACGAAGAGCGAGAACAGCCGGTCGCTGACCGCGCCGGCGCCGAGGAAGTTGCGTGCCAGCGGACTGGCCAGCCCGGGCAGCGCGTCCAGCCACTCGGCGGTGGCGATGGCCGAGAACTGGCCCAGGCGGTCCCAGTTCAGCCAGAAGCCACCGACGGCGCTGACCGCCAGCAGCGGCAGCAGCGCCGTGCCGGTCCACCAGGCGAAGCGGCGGAAGCGCCGCCAGCGCCCGTGCAGCAGTTCGCTGAGCAGATGCAGCGCGGTGAACAGCACGAAGGCGTCGGCGGCGTAGCGGTGCAGGCTGCGCATCAGGCCGCCGGGGGACCAGGGCCGGCGCGACAGCGCCTCGATCGAGGCATGGGCGCCGCTGGCCGAGGTGTCGAGCACCGCATACAGCCACAGGCCCGACAGCGCGAGCAGCCCGAAGGCCAGGAAGGCCAGCGCGCCGAGCTGGCGCAGCGGGTTGCCGCGCGAACCGAAGGCGTGGTCGAAGCCGTGCAGCAGCGCCCGCCACGCGGCCAGCGCGCGCCGGCTCGGGACCTCGTCGGTGTTGCGTGGGCCGACCCGCACATCACGCGCCGGCACGCCGGCCGGCGACGCGGCCACGGCGCCGCCCTCAGGGCGAGCGTGGTCGCAGCGCGGCGCGTGCCTGCCGCTGCGAGCGCCGCTCGCGCCAGAACCAGACGCCGGCGCTGGTGAAGAAGGCCAGGCCGCCGAAGATCTCCAGCAGCAGCTTCCAGTCGTAGCGGTATTCGCCGGCATCGGCGTCGTAGACCGTGCACAGGATGCGCACGCGCGCGACCAGGTCGTCCAGCGAACCCAGCGGCGCCGCCGCGGCCTGCGCCAGCACCAGCTCGCGCAGCGGCACGCCCAGCGCCTCGGCCGACAGGCGGTGACCGTAGACCTGGGCATGGATGCGGCCCTCGGCGTCGATCACCGTCACGCCCAGGACATGGTCGAAGCCGGCCGGCGTGCGCTGGTAGCTGAAGCCGAGCGAGCGCGTCAGCGCCGCCACGTCCTCGGACGCCGGGCTCAGGAATTCCCAGTTGCGGTAGTCGATGCGGTGCTGCGCGGCGAAGGCGCGCATCGCCAGCGGCGAGTCGATGGGCTGGTTGAAGCCGATGCTGACCAAGTTGAACTGCTGCGGCCCGAGCATGCGGTCCAGGCCATGGACCGCCTCGTGCAGCGAACGCGTCAGCGCCGGGCAGGCCGTGAAGCAGCCGGTATAGACGAAGCTCACGAGCAGCGGCTTGCCGCGGTACTGGGACAGCGCGACCGGCCGCTCGCGGCGGTCCAGCAGCGTGAAGTCCGGCGGCACGCTGCCGACCACGGCCTGGCTGTCGGCCATGGCACGGCGTTCGTCGAGCTGCGGCACGCCTTCGGCCAGCGCCGCCGGCGCGGCCAGTGCGGCCAGCGCAACGAGCAGCGCGGACGGCACCGACGAGAAAGCGTCAGCGCAACGCCGCATCGACCGCCACTCCGGCCACCAGCACCGCCAGCTGCACCATGGACGCGAAGAAGGCGCGCATGGCGTGGGCGCGCTGCGGGTCGCGCGCCAGGCGCCGCGTGTGGCGCAGGAAATGGGCCCCGCCCAGCAGCGCCGCGACCAGATAGGCCGGACCGGCACCGAACAGCGCCGGCAGCAGCGAGGCGGCGACCAGCAGCACGGTATTCGCGTGCACGATGCGCGCGGCGCGCGGCACGCCCATCACCACCGGCAGCATCGGCACACCGGCGGCGGCATAGTCGTCGCGGTTGGCGATCGCCAGGCTCCAGAAGTGCGGCGGCGTCCACAGGAAGAGCACCAGCGCCAGCAGCATCGGCAGCGTGCCGATGGCCGGGTCGGCCGCCGCGGCGCCGGTCAGCACCGCGAAGCTGCCGGACAGCCCGCCGAAGACGATGTTGAGCCAGGTGCGTCGCTTCAGCGCCAGCGTATAGACCACCGCGTAGGTGAAGGCGCCGAGGAACAGGAAGGTCGCCGCGACGCCGTTGATCGCCAGCCAGGTGGCGCCCACCGCCAGCGCCAGCAGCGCGACGATGAGCGCCATCCAGCCCGGCCCGGCGTGCAGTGCGCCGCTGGCGAAGGCACGGCCGCGCGTGCGCTTCATCAGGCGGTCGCTGCCGGCCTCGACGAACTGGTTGAAGGCGCCGGCGCTGGCCGAGGCCACCAGCACCGCCAGCGCCATCAGCAGCACCTGCCAGGGCGCCGGCGCCGGCGCCGGCGAGATGGCCAGCCCGGCCAGCGCGGTCAGCATGATCAGCACGCCGATGCGCATCTTGAACACGCTCGCCACGGTGCGCCAGCGAGGCGCCGCGGCAGCGGCGGCGACGGATACCGGGAGGCGGGTCGTGTTCATCGCGTGCTCCTCGTCCGTGGGCCGGCGCTGCCGTTCAGCTCAGGCCCCACAGGGTGGACAGGTACTTCCAGTTGATGAAGTAGTAGAGGACGAAGGCGACGAGGAAGACCATCGCGAGCACGAAGGTGCCGGGGGCGGCGAAGCCCATCGAGCCGTAGCTCTGCGCCGCGACGCTGGGCGCGGCGCGCGGCACCGGCGTGAACTTCGGACTCACGCTGCCGGTGTCGAGCTTGCGGCCCCACAGCAGCGAGCCGACCGTGATGTAGAGGTACATCGCGCCGCCGGCGATGGCCGCCAGCCCGGTGATGCCGACCAGCCCCATCATCAGGTAGGCCGCGCCCGGCCACTCGTAGGCCAGCGCAGCGCCCTGGAAGGCCATGTCCCAGTGCCGGCGCGACACGCCCAGCGTGCCCGCGCCCATCATCACCAGCGCGAAGGCGTACATCGAGAAGCCGAAGACGTAGGGCTGCCACTTCGCCAGCGTCGGCGCGATCATCTCGCGCTTGAACAGCACCGGGATCAGGTAGTAGGTCAGCGCCATGAAGGTCAGCGTGGTCCCGATCACCACGGTGGCGTGGAAGTGCCCCGGCACGTAGATCGTGTTGTGGATGATCATGTTCAGCTGCTCGGTGCCCATCATCACGCCGGAGATGCCGCCGAGGAAGCCGAAGCCGATGATCGAGATGAACACGCCGCTGAACGTGGGGTTGCCCCAGGGCGCCTTGCGCAGCCACTCGAACAGGCCCTTGGTGAAGCCCTTCTGGCGCTGCGCCACTTCCATCGCGCCGGGGATCGTCAGCCCGTGCAGCATCGAGGCCAGCACCGCGAAATACATGAAGTAGCTGGTGTTGATGACCTTCCAGCCGGTGGACAGGCCCGGGTCGGCCAGCAGGTGGTGCGCGCTGGCCAGCTGCAGGAACAGGATGTAGAGCAGGAACGCGGTGCGGCTGACGCGCTCGCTCATCGGCTTGGCGCCGAAGGCGATGGCCGCCACCAGATACCACACCGAGATGTGGGCCGCGACGTTGATCTGCTGCGAGCTGTGGCCGAAGGCCCACCACACGGTGCGGTAGACCAGCGGGTCGACCTCCTTCACGAGGCCGATGGACATCAGCCAGGTCGGGATCAGAATGATCGCGCCGGAGCTGATCGTGAAGACCGCGATGATGGCCGCCGTGATGGCGCCGAAGGTGACCAGCGGCACCGAGCCCTGGTAGGTCTTCTCGTTCTTCGCGACGACCAGCGTGCCGAAGAAGACGAAGCAGGCGATCAGCGCGCCGACCGCGAACAGGATCAGCCCGAGGTAGAAGTTGGGCTCGGCCATCATCGGCACGTAGCTCGTCATCATCACGCTGGAGCCGCCGCGGAAGACCGCGACGTTGTTGACCACCGAGCCGATGAGCATCAGCGCGAAGGCCAGCCAGGCGATCTTCGGCGTCGCGATCCGACAACGCAGCAGCGTCGACGCGCAGAAATACAGGATCGCGACCTCGAAGAAGATGATCCAGAAGATCAGCATGTCGATGCCGTGCGCCGTCAGCACCATGTAGAAGGTGTCGGCCTCCAGCCAGTGGAAGGCCGGCCAGCGCGTCAGCACGACGCCGATGGCGAGGATGCCGCCGATCAGCAGCCAGACCACGCCGACAAAGGCATTGGCCTTCATCAGCCATTCGGCCTGGTGCTCGAACTGCAGGCCCGAGCGCGGGCAGGTGCGGTAGGTGGTGGTGCTCATCGCGGCCCCCTCACTTGACGTACAGGCGACCGACCATCTGGTGGTGCCCGATGCCGCAGAACTCGTTGCACACGATGGAGTAGGTGCCGGACTGGTTGGGCGTCACGGTCACCACGTGCTCGAAGCCGGGCACCATCTGGATGTTGATGTTGGCCGGCTGCAGCGAGAAGCCGTGGTTGTAGTCCATGGCCGTCAGGTGCAGCCGGTAGGTCTTGCCCTTCTCCAGCTCGAGGATGGGCCAGAAGGCCCACAGCCGCGCCAGCAGGTAGACGTCGCTGCCCGGCGGCGGCGCGACGACCGGGATCTGCTCGTCGGTCTCGGTGCGCACCGTGTACTTGTCGACCATCGCCTGCGTCTTCTCGCTGAACTGCTCGGGCGTGGTGCGGTAGGTCTCGGTCGACAGGTTCTGGTTGCCCCAGATGTGCCAGCCGACCATCATCGCGAACATGATCAGGCACCAGAGCAGCGCGATGACGATCCAGGCGCCTTCGACACGGTCGATCGGATGCTTGATCCACAGGCGCTCCGACGGGGGGAGGATGGCGCTCATCTTTCGGGTCCTCGTTGCAGATTGACGGGACCGGCGCTCACTTGCCCGCCGGGATGGTCAGGATGTCGATCACGCCCCAGAGGTTGTAGACCACCATCGGGATGAAGACACCCAGGAACAGCAGCAGGAAGGGGTTGTCCAACAGCCTCTGCAACCAGGGCACCGGATCGTTGTCGTCGTCGTGCGCGCTCATGGGCGGGTTCTCCTTGTGGGGGCCGGTCCGGGCCGGTCCCGCCGGTGAAGGCGGACATCCGACCATCCTGCTCGGACATTCTGGAAGTGCCGGCCCGCGAGCGACTTGAACCAGTTCAAGAACGCCGACGGTCGTGGCGCGCGCGGCCCGCGCCGCCGCTTAGCATCGGCCGATGCCGTCGGGGCCCGCGCGATGAACGAGGACAGGCGCCTGCGCGTGCTGCGCGCTCTCGCGATGCTGTGCACGCTGCTGATGCTGCTGGTGGTGACCTCCAGCGCCTGGCTGCGCCTGAGCCAGCCGCGTGCGGCATGCAGCGACTGGCCGGCCTGCCGCAGCGGCGTCGCGCACGCGGGCGACGGTGCGGTGCAGGCCGTTGCCGCGCCAGCGCTGCAGGGCCTCGCCCGTGTCGTGCACCGCGGTGCCGCATCGCTGGTGCTGCTGGCCGCCGCCGCGCTCGTCGTGCTGGCGCTGGCGCGTCGGCCGCGGCTGCAGGCACCGGGTGCGCTCGCGCTGCTGACGCTGGCGCTCGCGCTGGCCGCGCTGGGCATCGTGACGCCGGGTTCGCGCTCCGCCGCCGTGCTGCTGGGCAACCTGCTCGGCGGGCTGCTGATGTTCGCGCTGGCGTGGCGGCTGCGGTGCCGGCTGACGCCGCACGCTGCGATGGCGGGCCCGGCGGGCGATGCCGGCGTGCCCGCCCTCGCCTTCGCGATCGCGCTGCCGGCCTGGCTGGCGCAGGCGGCGCTGGGGGCGCTGTCGGGCAGCGGCCAGGTGGCGCTGGCCCCACCGGCGCACCTGCTGATGGCGATCGTGCTGCTGCCGCTGGCCGGCTGGATCGGCTGGCACGCACGCGCCGCAGGCCGCCGCGCCGAAGGCAGCGCGCTGCTGCTCGTGGTGACGCTGCAGGCGCTGCTCGGCGGCACCGCCGCTGCCTGGGCGGCGGCGCCGGCGGCCGTGTGGCTGCACAACCTCGGTGGCGCGCTCGGGCTCGCGCTGCTGCTGGGCCTGGCGCCTGCCTGGGCGCCGCACCGGGGCCGCCGGGCTCACGCCCACCCTTGATGCGGGTCAAGCGCCGCCGGGTCGGACCGGTCCAGCATCGCGGCAGCCCCGTGCCCCGAAGGCCAGGGCCGCCCACATGCTCGATACCCGTGCCTTCGACATCCCGCGCTTCCTGGCGCGCCTGCCGCTGTTCTGCGACCTCGGCCCCGACGAGTTGCAGCGCCTGGCCACGGGCTGCCAGCTGCGCCGCTACAGCCGCGGCGAGTCGGTGCTGCAGATGGGCGACGCCTGCGACGCCTTCCACGTCGTCGTGACCGGCCAGGTCAAGCTCTACGTGCTGTCGGCGGCAGGCCAGGAGAAGGTCATCGAGATCATCCCGCCCGGCCACAGCTTCGCCGAGGCGCTGATGTTCCTGGGCCGGCCCAGCGTGGTCAATGCGCAGGCGCTGGCCGATTCGCTGCTGCTGTCGGTGCAGCGGCACGCCGTGCTGGACGAACTGCAGCGCGACAACCGCTTCGCACTGCGCATGCTGGCCGGCCTGTCGCGCCGCCTGCATGGCCTGGTGCACGACGTGCAGGCCTATGCGCTGCAGAACGGCGTGCAGCGCGTCATCGGCTACCTGCTGCGCGAGTGCGACGGCGGCGGCGGCGGTGAAGGCAGCGTGACGGTCTCGCTGCCGGTCAGCAAGGCGACGGTGGCATCCCGCCTGTCGCTGACGCCCGAGTATTTTTCGCGCGTGCTGCACGAACTGGAGACGGCGCAGCTGATCCAGGTCGACAAGCGCGACATCCACATCCTGGACCTGCGGCGCCTGGCGGCCTACCAGGCCTGAGCGGCGACCCGCGCCGGCACCGCCCGCTCAGGCCGGCACGGCCTGCACGCGGCTGGAGCGCAGGTCCGCCGGCAGCGCGATGGCGTCGAGACGGCGCCCCTCGCGGTCCAGCCGCAGCAGCGCCGGCGGCGACCCGGCAACGACCAGCCACTGGCCCGCGGCGGCGTCGCTGCCCAATGCGGCCACGGCACCGATCTCGGGCCGCGCCTGCCAGCGCCCGTCCTGCCACAGCCACAGCATCGCGGGATCGCCGCCCAGCGCGGCGATGCGATCGTCCAGCGCCTGCAGCACCGGCCGCGGCGCCGGCGCGGCGTGGCTCGCCAGCACGGTCCAGCGCCGCGCATCGACGAGGTGCACCCGGTCGCCGGCGGGCAACCACCAGGCCTCGCGGTCCGGCGAGCGCACCAGCGCGCCGGCAGCGGGCCGCGCATCGGCCAGCGGCAGCATCGCGACGCGCCGGCGCACGTCCAGGTGCACGATCGCGACGCCGCCGTCGGCGCGCGCGGCGACCCAGGGCAGGCCGGCCTCGGCAAACTCGATCGCCGGCATCCCTGGTGCCAGTGGCGTGCGCCGCGCCCCGAGCAGCCCCGGCTTCGCGATGCCTTCGCCCATGCGGTAGTCGTGCACCAGTCCGTCGTAGATCGGCGCGGCGGCCGGGTCCAGCGAGATCTCCCACAGCTCGCCCAGCGCCGGCCAGCTGGCGACGAAGCTGCGGCGCGCCGCGAGCGCGAACAAGGCCTCGGCCCGTCCCTGCCGGCGGCGCGTGAGGTCGCGGCCCTCGAAGTCGGCGCGCACGCCGCCGTCGGCGCCGATCACCGCCAGGCGCTGGCCATGGGCCGCGACCGCGTGGCGGCCGTCGGCACTTGCCGCCAGCGCATGCACCGGGCCCTCGAGTGCTCGCGTCGCCGCGACCGCCCAGCCGCTTTCGGGCCGGCGTCGCCAGCACTGCACCGCACCGCGGGCACCGTCAAGGGCTGCCGTCCACACCGCGCCGGCCGTGGCCACCGGCGGCACCGCGTGCGGCAGCGGCTGCAGCGTGCCCGCCGCGCCGAGCAGCCAGGCTCCTTGCGGACCGTCGAGCACGCAGTCGCCCTCCGGGCGTGGGGCGGCGCCGAGCGCTGCGCCCGGGCCCAGCGCCAGCCCGGCCAGCAGCGCGTGCAGACAGCCGCGCCGCCGCATCAGCCCGCCGCCGAGCGTGCTTCGGTATGCGCGGCCGCGCCGGCGTCGCCCGGGTCCGCAAACAGCAGCGGCGCCGCGCGCACGCCGACGCGCCGCACATGCAGCAGCCGCCGCCTGCGCGACGCCAGCCCGCAGGCCGCGAGCGCACGCGCGAGCAGCGCGTCGCCCGGGATCGGTGCGCCGGGCACGCCGACGAGGAAGCGGTACGGCCAGCGCGCATGACCCGGCAGCAGCGTGACCTCGGCGATGCCGGTTTGCGCGAGCAGCCGCTCGCGCAGCGCGGCGGCTGCAGCGTCGTCCTCTTCGCCGGCCAGCGCACACTGGCTCCACAGCGACTCGGCCCCCGCCACCGGCGCACATAGGCTGACGGCCGTCAACTGGCCCTGGCGCTTCCACCCGCGCAGCCGCGCCAGCACCTCGCGTTCGCTGCGCTGCACGGCCTCGGACAGGCCGCGGTAGGGGTGAGCGACCAAGGGCAGCCCGGCCTCGCAGCGGCGCGCCAGTTCGGGATCGCCGCAGGGGCCGGCATGCGCGTCGCAACGGCAGCCGGGCTCGTCGATCGCGTCGCGGCCTGCCAGCGCCAGGCACAGCAGGTCATCAGCCAGGGCCTCGATGCGGGCGCGCTGCGCGCGGGCCGAAACCGCGCTGCGCGCGACGATCTCGAACCACAGCGCCGGGCCGGCGAACGGGTCGCCGTCGCGGGCCGGCGGGGTGGCCGGGGCGGCCGGCTCGGCGAACTCCCAAGCCGTCACGCCGGGCAGCCGCCCCAATGCCTGCTGCAGCTCGCCCAGGCGGGCGGCGGCGGGCGCGACCGCGCAGCGCCAGCGCACACGCTGCAGTGCCGCGCCCCAGTGCACGCGGATCACGTCCAGCGCCCCGGTGTCGGCCAGCGTGTGGCAGTGTCCGAGCAACTCGCGCAGGGTGCCGCCGGTCTGCCGCGCCAGCACCTGGAACGGCGAGTCCTGCAGCGGAAAGCCCTGCTCGCAGCCGTGTAGCAGCGTGCGCCGCAACCCGGCGCAGCGCGCCGGCCCCGCCGCGGGACGGCTCGCGACCATGGCCGGCGCCCGTGCCGCTCAGGACTGCAGGATGAACTCGACGGCCGCCTTCAGGTCGGCGTCGGAGATCTTGCTCTCGGGGTTGGGCGGCATCGGCACCGGGCCCCAGTTGCCCTTGCCGCCCTTGCGGCTCTTCTCCATCAGCAGGGCGACCGCGCCCGACTGGCCCTTGTACTTGGCGGCGATGTCCTTGAACGACGGGCCGACCAGCTTCTTGTCCTTGGCATGGCAGGCCATGCAGCCGGCCTTGGTCATAGACGCCTGCGGGTCGGCCCAGGCCGGGGCCGCGAGCCCCAGCCCGAGCACGGCGCCCGCGGCAATGACGGTCAGTGAACGCATGCGCTTCTCCTTCGCGGGTCAGTAGACGTCGTGCTGGGTGTTGTGCACGTTGAAGTGGCCGGTCGGCGTGATCAGCCTCGGGTCCCTGATCACCGCCTTGAGCTTGAGCGTCCTGTCGTCGACGACCACCAGCGCGCTCTCCTTGTTCTTCGCGCTCCAGACCGCGAACCAGACCTCGTCGCCGGCCTTGTTGTACTCGGGCTGCACGACGCGCTTGGCGCCGTCGTCCTTGAGCCCGGCCCACTCGGCGATCGGCAGCACGGTGAAGCCCTTGTCGAGGTTGCGGATGTCGAACACGGCCACCGACTGCGAGATCGCCGGGTCCGGATTCAGCGGCGTGTCCACGTACAGGTGCTGCGACTTCGGGTGCGTCTTGATGAACAGCGAACCGCCGCCCTGCCCCTTGAGCATCTGCACGACCTTGAAGCCGTCCTTGCGCTTGGGATCGGTGCTGATCAGCGCGATCTGCTCGTCGCCCAGGTGGCTGGTCGCCCAGACGGGGCCGAACTTCGGGTGCTTGAAGTTGGCGCCGCGGCCCGGGTGCGGGATCTTGCCGACGTCGATCAGCGCCTGCAGCTTGCCCTCCTTGGCGTCGATCGCCGCGATCTTGTTGCTGTTGTTGGCCGCCACCAGGAAGTAGCGCTTGCTCGCGTCCCAGCCGCCGTCGTGCAGGTAGCGCGCGGAGCCGATCTCGGTGATCTTCAGCGCGTTGAGGTTCGAGTAGTCGACCATCAGCGTCTTGCCGGTCTCCTTGACGTTGACCACGAACTCCGGCTTGTAGTGGCTGGCGACGATGGCGGCCACGCGCGGCTCGGGGTGGAACTCCTGCGTGTCCACGGTCATGCCGCGGGTGCTGACGATCTTCCGGGGCTCCAGCGTGTCGCCGTCCATGATCACGAACTGCGGCGGCCAGTACGCGCCGGCGATCGCCAGCTTGTCCTCGTAGCCCTTGAACTTGCTGGTGTCGACGCTGCGCGCCTCCAGCCCGATGCGGATCTCGGCCACGTTGTCGGGCTTGGGCATCCACAGGTCGATCATGTTGATCTTGGCGTCGCGCCCGATCACGAACAGGTAGCGCCCCGAGGCCGACAGGCGCGAGATGTGCACCGCGTAGCCGGTGGTGACGACGTTGATGATCTGCTTGGTGTCGCCGTCGATCAGTGCCACCTCGCCGGTGTCGCGCAGCGTGGTGCTGAAGATGTTGGCGATGTTGTAATTGTTCATCTTGCGCTTCGGGCGCTGTGCCGGCGGCACGATGACCTTCCAGGTCGCCTTCATCTCGGCCATGCCGAACTCCGGCGGCATCGGTGCGTCGTGCTGGATGTAGCGCGCCATCAGGTCGACTTCCTGCTCGGTCATCTCGCCGCTGGTCTGCCAGTTGGGCATGCCCGCGGGCGAGCCGTAGGCGATGAAGACCTTCAGGTAGTCGGTGCCCTTGTCCTGCGTCAGGTCGGGCGTCAGCGCCTTGCCGGTCGCGCCCTTGCGCAGCACGCCGTGGCAGCCGGCGCAGCGCTCGAAGTAGATCTTGCGCGCGAGGTCGAACTCGGCCTGCGTCATCGGCGGCGCCTTCGGGTTCGTCGCCTGGTACATCTTCTCGCCGGCCAGCGGCGAGGCGCCCGCCTGGTACTTCAGTTCGGACTCGGTGATCGGCTTCTTGTCCTGGGCCAGCGCCGCCCAGGGCGCGGACAGCAGCAGCGCCACGATGGGGGTCAGCCGGATCATTCTCTTCAGGGCCTTCATGGCACCTCCTCGGTGGGTGGAACGTGGATCGACGGTGGTCATCACGTGCGGCTTTCGCTGCCTGGCGGCCATGTTGCGGCGCAGCGCGCGTGCATTCCTTGAACTGCTTCAAGCCTGGACGCCGACACCGGCGGCGTGCCGGCGACCTTGATGCAGCGCAAGGCCGGCCCCGAACGCGGCGCGGGCCCGGTGCAAACCCGATCCAGTTCAAGGGCGCTGTGCCGCGGCGCGGCGATGCTGGCCGCCATGTGCACCACCGCCCTGTCCCCTCCGCTGCGCTGCCGCTTCCTGCGCTCCCGCGCCCCTGGCGCCCGCCCCGCTCGACGGGTCCCGCGACCGGCGCGCGGCCTGCTCCCGCTGGCCGCGCTGCTGCCGATGCTGCTGCCGGCGATGCCGGCGCAGGCCGCGGACGCACCGCCGGTGGTCACCGAGACGGTCGTCGTCACCGCGACCCGCCATGCGATGCTGGCGCTGGACGCCCCCGCGGCGATGAGCGTGGTCACCGCGCAGGAGCTGCAGGCGCGCGGCGCCGACGACCTGCTCGACGCGCTGCGCGGCGAGACGGGCGTGTCGCTGCAGGGGCGCTCGATCGGCGGGCGCAAGGTGCTCAGCCTGCGCGGCATGGACAGCAAGCACACGCTGTTTCTCGTCGACGGCCGCCGCATCGGTGCCAGCGACGGCGTGATCGGGCACTCGGACTTCCAGTACGACTGGATTGCCGTCGACGACATCGAGCGCATCGAGGTCGTGCGCGGCCCGCTGTCGGTGCTGTTCGGGTCCGAGGCGATGGGCGGCGTGGTCAACGTGATCACGCGCCAGGCCGGCGACCAGTGGCGCCGCACGGTGCGCGTCGAAGGCAGCATGGCCGAAGGTTCGCGCGGCGGCGACGGCCACCGCGCCGGCTTCTCGCTCGGTGGCCCGCTCGCCGAAGGCTGGAGCCTGCGCGCCGGGCTCGCGCAGTCGCGCCGCGCCGCCACCGCGTCGGCCGCCGATCCGCGGCTGTCCGAACTGGAGGGCCACGCGAAGACCGACGGCTGGCTGGCCCTGGGCTGGCGGCCGGCAGCCGGACAGCGCATCGACCTCGAACACCGCGCCGGCAGCGAGACCCGGCGCGCCGACGCGCGCGAACGCAGCGGGGCCCGCCGCTACCACGTGACCGAGAACGATCTCGAGCGCCGCATGACCGCTTTCGCCTGGGAGGCCGACTGGGCCGCCGGCCCGCTGACCCAGCTGCGCGCCTATGAGACCATGCTGGACGTGAACAACACGCGCAGCGCCGGCGTCGCGGTCAACCCGCCGCAACGCCTGCAGGACCGGGTGCTGGAAGGCCAGGCCGGCCACACGCTGGGCGATCATGCGCTGACCGCCGGCTTCGAGGCGCGCAACGAGTCGCTGCGCGACCCCGGCCTGCCTGGCGGGCGCTCGCTGGCGCAGCACCGTTCGCTGTACCTGCAGGACGAGTTCGCGCTGACGCGCCGGCTGCAGCTGACCGCCGGCCTGCGCCACGACCGGCACTCGCTGTTCGGCAGCGAGTGGAGCCCGCGCGCCTACCTGGTGTGGCGGGCCGGCGGCGGCTGTGTCGTCAAGGGTGGCTACAGCCACGGCTTCAAGGCCCCCAACCTGAAGCAGATCGTGCCCGGCGCGCGCCGCGAGGGCCCGAACAGCTTCCTCGGCAACCCGGCGCTGCGGCCGGAGACCAGCGACGCGGTCGAGGCGGGCGCCGCCTGGACCGGCGGCGGCAGCGAACTGCAGCTGATGCTGTTCGAGCAGCGCATCGCCGACCTGATCGAGGTGCGCCTGGTCGCCCCGGGGCCGGCACCGGGCATCGGCACCTACACCTACGACAACCTGCAGCGCGCCCGGCTGCGCGGCCTGGAGGCCTCGGCGGCACGGCGCCTGGGCGCCGGCTTCTCGACCCAGCTGAGCTGGACCTGGCTCGACGCACGCGACGGCGACGGCCGCCGCCTCGAGCGCCGCCCGCGCCACGCCCTCGGTGCGCGGCTGGACTGGCAGCAGGGCCCTTGGCAGGCCGGCCTGCGCGCCGACCACAGCAGCGGCCAGTGGCTGCCGTCGACGACGGTCGGCGCACCGGCGCAGGCGGCGCCTTCGCTGACCCAGCTCGGCGCCAGTGTCTCGCGTCGCCTGCCCGGCGGCCTGGAAGCCAGCCTGGTCGTGGACAACCTGACCGACCTGCAGCCGGCCGAGCGTTCGCCGCTGTACACGCACGCCGAGCCGCGGCGCAGCTGGCGCCTGACGCTGCGCGGGAGCTGGTGACGACGGCGGCCGCCGCACGCTGGCGCGCGGCGCGGCTGCTGGCTTCGCCGCACCGCCTGGGTTTTCTCGCCGCGGCCACCGTGATGGCCGGCAGCGCGCTCGGCTGGCTGCTGGTGCTGCAAGCCGGCGGCAGCCTCGTGGCCGGTACCGCCCTGCCGGCGGGCGCCGCCCACGCGCTGGTCTTCGTCTTCGGCTTCATGCCGCTGTTCTTCGCCGGCTTCGTATTCACCGTCGGGCCGCGCTGGCTGGGTCTGGCCGTGCGCGACGCCGACGCCGCTGCGCGCACGCGTGCGCTGCTGGCGCCGGTGCTGCTGTATGCCACAGCCTGGCTGGCCTGGTGGCCGCTGCCGGCCTGGCTGCCCGAGGCCGCCGCGGCCCATGCCCCGGCGGCCCTGCTGGCGCTGGCCGCGGCGGCGTGGACGGCGATCGTGCGGCAGATGCACCGGCTGCTGCGCGCGTCGCCGCCGCGCGACAGCCCGCACCTGCGGCTCGTCGTGCGCGCCTGCGACCTGGGTGCGGCGGCGCTGTGGGTCGCGGCGCTGGCCGTGGCCGGCGGGTCGGTGCCCTGCGTCGTCGCCAGCGCGCAGGCCGGCCTGTGGCTGTTCTGCGGTGGCGTGTTCGCGACCGCCTCGCACCGCATGCTGCCGCTGGACGCGATGGCCGCCCAGCCGGCGCTGGAGCGCCGCTTCCCGCTGTGGCAGTTGCTGCTCGTCGGCGGCACGCTGGCGCTGCAGGCGCTGGACGTCGTCGTCGCGGCGGCGTGGTCGGCGTCGGCGCCGGCCGCCGTGTCGGCGCTGCTCGCCGCCGTGACCGCTGCGACGGCGCTGTGGCTGGCGCTGATCGCCTGGCGCTGGGCGCGGCGGCAGCGCCTGGGCCGCCAGCTCGTCGCGATGCTGCACGCCGGGCTCGTCTGGCTGGCGGCCGCGTTCGGCCTGCAGGCCGCGGCGCATGCATGCGCCGCGACGGGCGACGCGGGCCTGTCGCATGCACTCGGCCAGGCCGCGCTGCATGCGCTGGCGCTGGGCTGGATGGGCTCGACGATGCTGGCGATGGTGTCGCGCGTCGCCGGCGCCTTCGGCGGCCAGGCGCGCGCCGCCGACGGCATCGCCTGGGCGCTGTTCGCGCTCGTGCAGGTGGCGGCGCTGGCGCGTGTCGCCGCCGCGCTCGGGCCCGCCGCCACCGGCCTGCTGACGACGATCGCCGGCACCGCCTGGACGGCAGCGGCTGTCGGCTGGCTGCTGGTCTACGGACGCTGGCTGGGGCGTGCGCCGGAGCGGCCGCCTCACCTGGGCACGTAGAAGGTGGACGCGGCCTGGACCGTTTCGGCCGGGCTGCCGTCGGCGCGCAGCCGCAGCACGCGCCAGTGCAGGGCATGCGCGCCGCTGCCCAGGCGCTCGGCCTCGTCCGGCGCCAGGCGCAGGTGGCGCACGACGGGCAGCGTGGCATAGGGCGGCACCTCGATCACGGCGTCGCCCTGCACGTTGAGCACCGGCAGGCCGGTCGCCTCGATGCGGTAGCGGTGGCTGGTGCCGCCGCGGTTGCCGATCTGCACGCGGTAGGTATTCTCGATCCAGCCGGCGTCGACGATGCGCGCCAGCGCGCCGCGGTCGCGCTGCACGTCCACCGTATGCCCGGCGCGCATCGCCAGCGCGGCGACGAAGGCCACCGACAACACCAGCAGCAGCGCGCCGTAGATCCACACGCGCGGCCGCCACACGCGCGCCAGCATCTGCTCGCGGCTCAGGCCCTGGCGCACGCCGCGGTCGGTGGCATAGCGGATCAGCCCCGGCGCATAGCCCATCTTGCCCATCACGTCGTCGCAGACGTCGATGCAGGCGGCGCAGCCGATGCACTCGTTCTGCAGGCCGTTGCGGATGTCGATGCCGGTCGGGCAGACCTGCACGCACATCGTGCAGTCGATGCAGTCGCCCAGCCCCAGGCTGCGCGGGTCGGCCTTGCGCGAGCGCGAGCCGCGCGGGTCGCCGCGCACCTGGTCGTAGGCGACGACGAGGGAGTCGCCGTCGATCAGCGTGCTCTGGAAGCGCGCGTACGGGCACATGTACTTGCAGATCTGCTCGCGCAGGAAGCCGGCGTTGCCGTAGGTCGCGAAGCCATAGAACAGCACCCAGAAGCTCTCCCAGGGCGACAGCGACGCCGCCAGCAGGCCGCCGGCCAGCTGGTGGATGGGCGTGAAGTAGCCGACGAAGGTGAAGCCGGTGAACAGCGCCACCGCGAGCCAAGCCGCGTGCTTGGCCGCCTTGCGCGCCAGCTTGGCGGCGCCCCAGGGCGCGGCGTCGAGCTGCATGCGCGCCAGCCGGTCGCCTTCGACCCGGCGCTCGATCCACAGGAAGATCTCGGTGTAGACGGTCTGCGGGCAGGCATAGCCGCACCACAGCCGCCCGGCCACCGCGGTGAAGAAGAACAGCGCCAGCGCCGACAGCACCAGCAGCAGGGCCAGGAAGATCAGTTCCTGCGGCTGCAGCACCAGGCCGAAGAGATGGAAGCGCCGGTCGACGAGGTCGAACAGCACCGCCTGGCGGTCGTCCCAGCGCAGCCAGGGCGTGCCGTAGAAGACCAGCTGCGTGAGCCAGACCATGGTCCAGCGCCAGCGCGCGAAGACGCCGCTGACCGCGCGCGGATAGATCTTCGGCTGTTTGGCATACAGCGAGACCAGTTCGGCCGAGTCCCCGGCCGTGGCCGCTACCGGCTGGATGGGGATCGTGCGTGCCTTCATGCGCGCCGGGCCGTGCGCGCCGGCCGGGCCGGCGTCGCAGCGGCAGCACGGCGCGCGGCCGGCGCCCGCGCCCCCGGCCGCGGCGGCTGCACCGTCTGCAGCCGCGGCGGCCCGCCGCGCAGCAGGTCGGCCAGCGTGCGGCGGTCCAGGTGCGCGAGGAAGGCGCCCAGCGCGCCGGAGATCACGCCGGCCAGCCGGCAGTCGCCGGTCAGCGTGCAGCCGCTGCTGCCGCTGTCGAAGCACTCGACGAGCGCGAAGTCGGGTTCGATCGAGCGCACCACCGCACCGAGGTTGATGTCCCGCGGCGGCAGCGCCAGCCGCATGCCGCCGCCCTTGCCGCGCACCGTCTCCAGGAAGCCGGCGCGGCCCAGGTGGTGGGTGACCTTCATCAGGTGCGCCTCCGAGATGCCGTAGGCCGCGGCGACCTCGCCGATCGTGCACAGGCGCTCGGGCTGCCGCGCCACGTACATCAGCAGGCGCAGCGCATAGTCGGTCATCGTGGTCAGGCGCATCGTCGGGCTCCGGGGTCGGTTCAGTCGTCGCCGGCGGGCGGCAGGCGCGGGTCGCTGCGGTCGAGCTGATCACGCTTGGACTCGACGGCGCCCCAGGCCTCGGCATCCGGCAGCGCCGCCTTGCGGCGCGTGATCACCGGCCAGCGGCGCGCCAGCTCGGCATTCAGCGCGACGAAGTCCTGCTGGTCCGCCGGCACGTCGTCCTCGCCGAAGATGGCGTTGACGGGGCACTCGGGCACGCACAGCGCGCAGTCGATGCAGTCGTCGGGTTCGATGACCAGCATATTGCGACCCTCGCGGAAGGCGTCGGTCGGGCAGACGTCCACGCAGTCGGTGTGCTTGCAGCGTATGCAGGCTTCGGTGACGACGAAGGTCATGGCCGGGTGGCGGGCGTTTGAAGCATTACGCGAAATATATCTTAAAGTCCCCGCGGCGTGCACGCCGAAGGGCCGGCGGCCCTTGCACTGTGTCACGCTCACCTTTAAGCTATATCCTGTTTATATCTTCTAATGACGCTTCGTCCCCGAAGCCCCTGCCCCATGGCCACGCTGCTCCAGCTCGAGGAACCCGACAATGGCGCCGCCGCGCCGCCCTCGTGGCGCGCCCTGTTCGAGCTCGCCTTCCGGCCGCTGTACCTGGCGGGCACCGCGTGGGCGCTGCTGTCGGTGCTGGTCTGGGTCTTCGCGCCGCACTGGCTGGCCGGCCCGTTGGCCGGCGTGGCCTGGCATGCGCACGAGATGCTGTGGGGCTTCGTCGCGACGATCGCGGTCGGCTTCCTGCTCACCGCCGGCGCCAACTGGACCGGCCAGGTGCCGCTGGCCGGCGGCGGCCTCGCGGGCCTGCTGCTGCTGTGGCTGCTCGCGCGCGCCGGCTACCTGCTGGGCGGCGAGGCCGGTTTCGTCGTCGCCGCCGCCGCCGAGACGCTGTTCTTCGTGGTCGCCGCGCTCGCGATGGGCCGCGTCGTCTGGCGCACGCGCAACCGGCGCAACTATGCGGTGCCGGCGATGATGCTGGCCCTGGGCGCCACCCACCTGCTCTTCGTCGCCTCGCTCGACGACTGGCCGCGCACGCTGCTCGGCTTCAACGCCGGGCTGCTGGTGATGGCGATGATCGCGCTGCTGGTGGCGCGCCGCGTGATCCCGTTCTTCGCGATGCGCGCCGTGCCGGGCCTGCAGATCCCCATGCACGAGGCCAGCGCGCGCTGGCAGCTCGGTGCGGTGCTCGCGGCGGTGATCGCGCTGCTCGCCGGCTGGGCGCCGCTGCAGGCCGCCGCGCTGGCGCTGGCCGGCGCGCTCGCGCTGTGGCAGCTGCTGGGCTGGCGCCCGCTGGCCGTGCGCGGGCGGCCCATCCTGTGGATCCTGTATGCCGGCTATGCCGGCCTCGCGGCGGGACTGCTCGCCGCTGCGGCACAGGCCGCCGGCGTGGCCTGGCGCAACGCGCTGCCGGTGCACGTGATCGCGATGGCCGGCTTCGCGGTGCTGATCATCGGCATGGTCACGCGCACCGCGCTCGGCCACCTGGGCCGCGGCCTGGTGCTGGACCGCAGCATGGTCGCGAGCTACGGCCTCATGCTGGCCGCGGTGGCGCTGCGCCTGGCCGCACTGTGGCCCTCGGCGGCCAGCGCCGGGCTGCTGCAGGCCGCTGCGCTGGCCTGGGCGGCCGCCTTCGCCGCCTACGTGTGGCGCTTCACGCCCTGGATGATCCGGCCGCGCCCGGACCAGCCGGTGCCCCCGCGCCGGACTTGATCCAGGACAGGGTCGAGGCGGCCGCGTTCGCCACAATAGATATATCTCCCATCACCCTTCAGAGCCCCTCCCCTCCCGCCATCCAGGAGTCCGCATGAGCCTCACCCTCGATGTCCGCCCGATGCCCCCGCGCGAGCGCCACCCGCTGATCTTCCGCACGCTGGACGGCCTGCAGGCCGGCGACGCGTTCGAGCTCGTCAACGACCACGACCCCAAGCCGCTCTTCTACCAGCTGCAGGCCGAGCGCCACGGCCAGTTCAGCTGGGACCCGCTGGAGCAAGGTCCCGAGACCTGGCGCATCCGCATCGGGCGCACCGGCCGCGACTGCTGCGGTCATTGCAGCTGAAGCCGCGGAGCCCGCCATGCACCAGCCGCACCTGCACCTGTCGCCCGACGCGGTCTACCCCTTCGACGCCCGCGGCGTGGCCAAGCGCTTCCGCCATGCGGCGATCTTCGGTGCGCTCGATGCGCTGCGCCCCGGCGAGACGATGCGCTTCGTCAACGACCACGACCCACTGCCGCTGCTGGACCAGCTCGCCGCACGCTACGGCGAGGAGGTCGAGGTCAGCTACCGCCACCGTGCGCCAGGGGCCATCGTGATCGACTTCGTGAAAGCGGCCTGAGAGCGTGAGAGGCCGTGCCATGCGCCCGCGTCGGCCATCGCCGCTCACACGCTGAACCGCCGCACCGGCCATGCCCGCCACCGCCGTCACTGTGCGCGCACCGACGCCCGGCACGCTGCAGGCGCTGCGCCGCTGGGCCTGGCGCGGGCTGGCGCTGGCCTGCGTCGGCCTGGGCCTGCTCGGCGCGTTGCTGCCCGGCCTGCCGACGGTGCCCTTCCTGCTGGTCGCGGCCTGGGCGGCCTCGCACGGCTGGCCGCGGCTGGAGACCTGGTTGCTGAACCACCCGCGCCACGGCGGCGCGATCCGCGCCTGGCGCGACCACGGCGCCGTGCCGCGGCGCGCGAAGTGGCTGTCGTCGCTGATGATGCTGGCCAGCAGCGTGGTGATCGCGCTCTCGGCGCTGCCGCTGGCGGCCCAGCTGGGCATCCCGGCCTTCATGGCCTGCGTCGCCTGGTGGCTGTGGCGCCGGCCCGAGCGCTGACCTTCCTCGACTCTTCCGGCGCGCCGCCGCGGCACGCGCCCTGCGCGCAACCCACCATGAACCTCACCACCCGGCTGCTGGCCGCCCTGCGCGAGCGCGGCGCCAGCGAGATCTTCGGCATCCCCGGCGACTTCGCGCTGCCGCTGTTCCGCGAGATCGAGCGCGCGGCGATGCTGCCGCTCGTCACGCTGTCGCACGAACCCGCGGTCGGCTTCGCGGCCGATGCCGCGGCACGCGCGCGTGGCGGGCTGGGTGTCGCCGCAGTGACCTACGGCGCTGGGGCACTGAACCTGGTCAATGCGGTGGCCTCGGCCTATGCGGAGCGCGTGCCGCTGGTCGTGCTCTCGGGCGCGCCGGCGGCCCACGAACTGGCCAGCGGCTTCGTGCTGCACCACCAGGTCAAGACGACCGATTCGCAGTGGCGCCTGTACCGCGAGATCACGGCCGACCGTGCGCGCCTGGACGACGCGGCGCAGGCGCCGGCGCAGATCGCGCGCGTGCTGGGCACCGCGCTGCGGCGCTCGCTGCCGGTGTACCTGGAGATCCCGCGCGACATGGCCGCCGCCCCCTGCGCCGAGGTGCCGCATGCGCCGCCGCCGCGGCCCGACCCCGAGGCCGTGGCGGCCTGCGCCGACGAACTGCTGCAGCGCCTGCGCGCGGCCGCGCGTCCGGTGCTGATGGTCGGCGTCGAGGTGCGCCGCTTCGGGCTCGAGGACCAGGTGGCCGAACTGGCGCGTCGGCTCGGCGTGCCGGTGGTCACCAGCTTCATGGGCCGCGGGTTGCTGGCCGGCACCGGCGCGCCGCTGCACGGCACCTACCTCGGCCTGGCCGGCGACCCGGCCGTCACCGAGCTGGTGGAGGGTTCCGACGGTCTGCTGCTGCTGGGCGTGATCGTCTCCGACACCAACTTCGCCGTCTCGGCGCAGCGCATCGACCTGCGGCGCACGGTGCACGCCTTCGACGACCGCGTCGCGATGGGCCACCATGTCTACCCGGGCGTGCCGCTGGCGGCGCTGCTGCCGGCACTGCTGCAGCGGCTGCCGGCCGCGCCCGCAGTGGCGGCCCCGGCGCCGCCGCCGCCGGCGAGGCCGGCCCCAGCGCCCGGCGACGCCGCGCTACGGCCGCAGGACATCGCCGCCGCAGTCAATGCGCTGTTCGAGCGCCACGGCGCGATGCCGGTGGCCAGTGACGTCGGCGACTGCCTGTTCACCGCGATGGACATCGGCCCGACCGCGCTGCTGGCCCCCGGCTACTACGCGACCATGGGCTACGGCGTGCCGGCCGGGCTGGGGCTGCAGTGCGCGACCGGCCGGCGGCCGCTGGTGCTGGTCGGCGACGGCGCGTTCCAGATGACGGGCTGGGAGCTGGGCCATGCCCGCCGCGCCGGCTGCGACCCCATCGTCATCGTCTTCAACAACGCGGCCTGGGAGATGCTGCGCGCCTTCGAGCCCGAGGGCGGGTTCAACGCGTTGGAGCGCTGGGACTTCGCGTCCATGGCCGCCGGCATGGGCGGCGACGGCCACGCGGTGCACACGGTGGCCGAACTGCAGGCGGCGCTGGAACGCGCCGTCGCCACGCGCGGCCGCTTCCAGCTGCTGGACGTGCGGCTGGCGCCGGGCGCGGTATCGCCGACGCTGGCGCGTTTCGTCGCCGCGGTGCGGCGGCTGTCGATGCCGCTGCCCGGCACGGCCACGGCCGCGGAGGCCACCGCGCACGCGACGCTATCCTGAGGCGGTCCGCACGAGCGAAGGCCGGACCGTCGCCGCGATGAACCTGATCGAGCACTATGTCCTGCTGCGCCACCTGCACGTCGGCCTGGTCGCGGCCAGCGGCGCGCTGTTCGCGCTGCGTGCGCTGGCACGGCTGGCCGGCGCGCAGTGGCCGCTGACCCGGCCGGCCCGCGTCGCCAGCTGGGTCATCGACAGCGGGCTGCTGGCCGCCGGCGCCGCATTGTGGGCCGCGCTGCGCATCGACCCCGTGGGCCAGCCCTGGCTGGGCACCAAGCTGCTGCTGCTGCTGGCCTACATCGGCCTGGGCACGATGGCGCTGCGCCGCGCGCGCACGACCGCTTCGCGCCTGGCCTGGACGCTGGCCGCGCTGGGCTGCTTCGGCTTCATGGTCACGGTGGCGCTGGCGCACCACCCGCTGGGGCTGCTGGCGCCGCGCTGATCAGCCGCCGCCCAGCGCCACGGCACGCCCGTCGCGGTCCAGCGGCAGCAGGCCGGCGAGCCGCCCGCCGCGTATCGCCTCGACCATGCGCTGCAGCGGCGCGTCGGCGCTGGCACTGTCGCGGCCGTCGACGGCGGCGGCGAAGACGATGTGCCAGTCGCGGCCGAACTGGCACGACTCCTGCACCAGCGCCGCGAAGTCCTGCAGCTCCGCCGGCGACTTGTCCACGCACATCAGCGGCTCCAGCGCACCGCCCTCGCCGGCCGCGAAGGCGGCGCGCTGCGCCGCCGTGGCGCCGTCCGGCAGTACCGCCGCGGCGAAGACGAAGAGCAGCCGCTGCGGGCGCGGCTGCGCACGTGCGGCGAGCAGCAGGTCGTCGAAATGGGTGATGTCCATGGCTTCGTTCGTTCAGGCGTTCGTTCGTGCAGACGGCTTCGACGTTCGGCCGCGTCCGGCAGCGTCGGCGCAGGGCTGGCCCGCGGACGATATACCGGCTTGCGACGGCGAACCCGCGTGGCGCTCGAGGCATTCCCGCAGCCTGGGCCAGGACCGCTACGTCGCCTCCGGCGAACGCGCGCAGCCGCGCGGCGACGGCACCGGGCGCGGTCGCTCAGGGCGCGGCCGGCAGCGTCAGCCGCGCACCCAGGCCGCCGGCCGCGGCCTGGCCCAGCGTCAGGTCACCGCCGTACAGCCGGGCGAGGTCCACCACGATGGCCAGCCCGAGCCCGCTGCCGGCAGAGGTCTCGTCCAGGCGCACCCCGCGCTGCAGCACGGCGGCACGCTGCTCGGGCGCGATGCCGGGGCCGTCGTCCTGCACCTCGATGTGCAGCCAGGGCCCGTCGCGCGCGGCCTGGACGGTCACGCTGCCGCGTGCGCTGCGGCAGGCGTTGTCCAGCAGGTTGCCCAGCATCTCCTGCAGGTCCTGCGCCTCGCCGGCAAAGGCCAGCCCCGGCGCCACCGCGTCGGCGGCCAGGTCCAGCCGGCGATCGGCATGCAGCTTGCCCATCGTGCGCAACAGGCCGCGCAGCACCGGTTCGAGTTCGGTCCGCTGACCCGGCACGTGCGGCGTGGCCGCGGCGCGCGCACGCGCGAGGTGCCAGTCGAGGTGACGCTGCGCGGTGTCGACCTGCTCGGCGACCAGCGCCGGGAACTCGCCGGGTCCGGCCTGCAGAGCGGCGTGCCGAAGGATCGCCAGCGGCGTCTTCAGCGCATGCGCCAGGTTGCCGGCCTGCGCGCGGGCCCGCTCCACGATCACGGCATTGCGCTCGAGCACGCCGTTGAAGTCGTCGATCAGCGGCTGCACCTCGGTCGGGAAGCGGCCCTCCAGGCGCTGGCGCCTGCCCGCGCGCAGCTGCTGCAGCGACTGCTGCAGGGTGCGCAGCGGGGCCAGGCCGACGGCCACCTGCGCCACTGCCGCGAGCGCGAGCAGCAGACCCAGGCCCGCGAGCGAGGCCGCCAGCACGCCGGTGAAGCGCTCGACCGCCGCGGTGGCCTCGTGCAGGTCGCCGGCGACGATGAGGCGCCAGCGCGAATCGAAAGGCTCCGGGGCCTGCAGCGAACGCTCCAGCGCGCGCAGCGACTCGCCGCGCGGGCCGGTGATGTCGTGCCGGTGCAGCGTGCCGTCGGCCAGCGCATCGGCCGGCAGCTGCAGGCTGCCGTCCCACAGCGAGCGCGAGCGCAGGGCCTCGGCGCGCCCGCCGCTGCCGCCGTGCAGCGGCTCGATCTGCCAGTACAGCCCCGAGTACGGCCGGTCCCAGCGCGGATCGCTCATTGCGCGCGGACCGAGCCCCGGCCGGCCCTGGGCATCGAACTCCAGCCGCGCGGTGAGCTGGTCCAGCTGCTGCGTCAGCGCGAGGTCCGCCTGGCGCATCACGTGGTCGCGGAACAGCCCGGCGAGCCAGGCGTGCGCGCCGGTCAGCGCCAGCGCCAGCGTCACCAGCGTGGCGCCCAGCAGGCGCAGGCGCAGCGATCCCGCCGCAGGCCAGCGCTTCACACGACCGCCAGGCGGTAGCCCTGGCCGCGAACCGTCTCGATCAGCCCCGGCGGCAGCTTCTTGCGCAGGCGGCCGACGAAGACCTCGATGGTGTTGGAGTCGCGATCGAAGTCCTGGGCGTAGATGTGCTCGGTCAGCTCGCTGCGCGAGACCACGGCGCCGGGCCGGTGCATCAGGTAGTCCAGCACCTTGTACTCGTGGCTGGTCAGCGTCACCGCCTGCCCGGCCAGCGTGACGCGGCCGCTGCGCGTGTCCAGCGCGAGCTCGCCGCAGCGCAGGACCGGCGACGCCTGGCCGGCGGCGCGCCGGATCAGGCCGCGCAGGCGGGCCAGCAGTTCCTCCATGTGGAAGGGCTTGGTCAGGTAGTCGTCGGCGCCGGCGTCGATGCCGGCGACCTTCTCGCTCCAGTTGTCACGCGCGGTGAGGACGAGCACCGGCATCGCGCGTCCCGCGTCGCGCCAGCGCCGCAGCACGCTGAGCCCGTCCAGCAGCGGCAGCCCCAGGTCCAGCACGACGGCGTCGTAGGCCTCGGTGTCGCCGAGATGGTGAGCGTCGCGGCCGTCGTCGGCCGCGTCGACGGCATAGCCGGCCTCCTGCAGGCCGGCGCGCAGCTGGTCGCGCAGGGTGGGGTCGTCCTCGACCAGCAGCAGCCGCATGTCGGCGAGCGTATCAAGGCCTGGCGTCGCTCCGGCGCGTGCGCTCCTGGCGCCGCAGCAATTTGCCGCTGCCGGCGTCGAGCTCGAGCTTGACCAGGCGGCCGCCCGGCTGCAGCAGCTTGATCTCGTAGACCCAGCGGCCGTCCTCTTCCTCGAGCTCGACCTCCAGCACCTGGCCGGGGTGATCGCGCTCCAGGCGCTCGAGCACGGTCTTCAGCGGCAGCACGCGGCCGGCCTGCACGGCCGCCCGCGCGCGGTCCTGGTCGTTGCCGGCAAGCGCCCGTGGGCCCGCCAGCGCCAGCGCCAGCAAGCCGGCGAGCACAGCGGCGGTGGGAGCGGCGATGGTCTTCATGGCGCCATGCTGCGGGCCCGAAGCTGAACGCCCGATGAATGCGCGGTTCAGCCGTCGTTCAAGCGCGGCTTCGCAGACTGCGGCGCATCCGCTTGACAGGAGACCTGCCTTGACTGTCCGCCCGGCCACGACGACCCTGCTCGCCGCCGCGCTCGCCTGGGGCCCGAGCCCGCCGGCCCATGCCGCCGACACCACGATCACGCAGCAGCTGAACCACTGGAGCGCCCAGGCCGGAGCGCCCGGCGACGCCGCCCGCGGCCGGACCTTCTTCGACGCCCGGCATGGTGGCGAATGGTCGTGCGCCTCGTGCCACGGCATGCCGCCCACCGGCAGCGGCCGCCACGCCAGCACGGGCAAGACCATCGCACCGCTCGCGCCCGCCGCCAATCCGAAGGCCATCACCGACACGGCCCGTGTCGACAAGTGGTTCCGCCGCAACTGCCGCGACGTGCTGTCGCGCGAGTGCACGCCCGCCGAGAAGGCCGACGTGCTGGCCTTTCTCGCCGCCTTGCGCTGAAGCGCCCGACCCGTCGACAGGAGACGACCTCGATGACCCCCTCGCTGAACCGCGCCCTGCTGACCGCCGGCCTCGTCCTCGCGCCCCTGGCCGCAGCGTGGGCCGACGGCGGCCGCACGATGCCGTTGGTCGTGCCGCCGGCCTATGCGCAGGAGTGCGGCGCCTGCCACGCCGCCTACGCGCCGGGCTTGCTGCCGGCCCGGTCCTGGCAACGCATCCTGGGCGGCCTGGACCGCCACTACGGCACCGACGCCTCGCTCGACCCGGCCACGGTCCGGCAACTGGGGGTCTGGCTGGAGGCCCATGCCGGCACCTACAAGCGCGTGCGCGGCGAGCCGCCCGAGGACCGCATCACGCGATCCGCCTGGTTCGAGCGCAAGCACCGCAAGGTCGAGCCCGCGGTCTGGCAACTGCCCAGCGTCAAGAGTGCCGCCAACTGTGCGGCCTGCCACGCCGGCGCCGACCACGGCCGCTTCGACGACGACGACCTGCGGCAACCCGCCGGCCTCACGCCACGGCAGCGCCGCGCCTGGCTCGACTGACCACCCGAGGAGCCCACCATGCACGCCAACCCCGCCGTCGACGCCGTCGCCGACCGCAGCCGGCCCCCCGCGGCGGGCCGGCTCGTCGTCGACGCACCCACGCGCATGTTCCATGCGCTGTTCGCGCTGAGCTTCGCCGGTGCCTATGCCACGGCCGACAGCGAACACTGGCGACTGCTGCATGTGAGCCTGGGCTATGTCTTTGCCGGCCTGCTGGGCTTTCGCGTGCTGTACGGCCTGCTCGGACCACGCCAGGCGCGCCTGGCGCTGCTGTGGCGCCGCCTGAGCGGTGCCGCGGCCTGGCTGCGCTCGCTGCCCGCCGCCACCTCGCCGGCCGCGGTCCACTGGCGGCAGGGCCAGAACCTGGCCATGGCACTGGCGATCGCGGCGATGCTGGCGCTGGCGCTGCCGCTGGCGGTCAGCGGCTACGGCACCTGGAACGAGTGGGGCGACGCGCTGGAGGACGTGCACGAGGTGCTCGGCAATGCCCTGCTCGCGGTGGTGCTGGCCCATCTCGCGCTGATCGTGCTGCTGAGCGTGTTGCGCCGCCAGAACCAGGCCCTGCCGATGCTCACCGGCCGCGTGGCCGGCAGCGGCCCGGACCTGGTCCGGCGCAACCGGGCCTGGCTGGCGGGTCTGCTGCTGCTGGCCGTGCTGGCCTTCGGTGCCTGGCAGTGGCAGGACGCTGCACGGCGGCCAGCGTCGGCGGGCGATGGCGCGAGCATGACCGACCCGCATGGGCATGATGCCGGCCGCGCCAGCCGCCACGATGGCGACGACGACTGAGACCCCGGCCCCCGGGCGCCGCTGCCGGGCCCCTCAACCCGCCCACCACCGTGCCGCCACCGGCCCCAGCACGACCAGCCAGACGGCCACGGCACCCAGCAGCGTGAGCATCACCGCGGCGCTGCCCAGGTCCTTGGCGCGCCCGAGCAGCGGATGCTCGTCCAGCGACACCGCGTCGGCCAGCGCCTCCAGCGCCGAGTTCAGCAGTTCCACCACCCACACCGCCAGCACGGCCAGGCTCAGCCACAGCGCATCGCGCGCCGTCGGCGCGACCACCCAGGCCAGCACCAGCGCCGGCAGCCCCAGCGCCAGTTCCTGCCGGAACGCCGCCTCGTGCCGGCAGGCCGCGCCCAGCCCACGCCACGAATAGCCCAGCGCGTGCCACAGCCGGCGCAGGCCGCCGCGGCTCTTGTAGCCCTTGCTCGCCGGCGCGGCAGGCGCGGTGTCGGCGGCGTCCGGGGGCCTGGTCGGCTTCATCGCGCGGGTTCCAGGGCGCCGCCACCGGGCACGCCCGGCCCGGGACCGAGCTGCAGGCGCACGGCAAAGCCGCGCTCGACCTCGGGCAGCGACAGGGCCCCGCCATGCACCCGCGCGACGCGCGCGGCCAGCAGCAGGCCCAGCCCCAGCGGCGCGCCGCCCTGGTTGTCGGCGTCCGCCAGGGCCGCGCGCAGCGCCTCGCGTCGCGCCGTCGGCACGCCCGGGCCGTCGTCGTGCAGCGTGAGCGCGTCGGCCTCGACCTGCAGCGTCGCGTGGGCGGCGCCGGCGCGCGCCGCGTTGTCCAGCAGGTTCACGAGTGCCGCCAGCAGCAGGTCCGGGTCGGCATCCAGCGTCGCGCCGCCGCTGACCGCGACCGCCAGCGGCAGCCCCGGCAGGCGGCCGAGCAGGCTGCGCAGGTCCAGCGCGCGGCGCTGCAATGCCGCGGCGCCGTCGCCGCTGCGGAACAGGGCCAGCAGCGCCGCGACCACCGCCTGCAGGCGGGCCGCGGCACCCCGCACGCGCTGCAGCCGTTCCGCGACGGCGCCGTCGGTCTCGCGCAGCGCCACCGCGAGCTGCGCGTCGATGCCCGCCAGCGGCGTGCGCAGCGCGTGCGCTGCATGCGCGGCGAAGGCGCGCTCGTTGGCCAGCCGGGCCGCCAGCCGCGCCGCCAGCAGGTCGATCGCGGCATGGAACGGCGCCAGCTCGGCGCGCTCCGGCGCGCC
Source organism: Rubrivivax sp. (assembly GCA_019635315.1). Classification (GTDB taxonomy): domain Bacteria; phylum Pseudomonadota; class Gammaproteobacteria; order Burkholderiales; family Burkholderiaceae_C; genus Rubrivivax. The sequence goes on along the minus strand of JAHBZT010000004.1, from coordinate 522,411 downwards.
CAGCGGCGGTGCCGCGGCACCGGGGTCCCAGGCGTGCAGCCGCATCGACAGGCGCTGCAGGGGCTGCAGCTCGTCGCGCAGGTGGGCGCGCAGCCAGAAGTGACCGAGCAGACCCACCGCGACCGCGGCGGCGATCGCGGCGAGCGCCACCTCCAGCCGCGCCTCCTGGCGCTCGCCCAGCGACTGCGCGGCGTACAGCATGCGGCCTTCGCGGCCGGTGGCCAGCCCGTAGACACGCCAGCCCGGCACCGTGGCCAGGCCGGCAGCGCCGCCCTCGCGCCACGCGGCCTGCGGCGCGCGCGGGGAACGCAGGCGCACGCGGCCGTCGGCGTCGACCAGCTGCCAGGCGAAGCGCCGGATGGCGGCATCGGGCAGCGGCGTGCCCTCGGCGTCGCCATGCTCGCGCAGCACCGCGACCAGCAGCTCGGCCGACGACGCGAGCGTGTCGTCCAGCAGTTCGTCCACCTCGTGCGTGGCGGCCAGCCAGATCGCCAGGCCGACCGCGGCGCCCCACAGCAGCGTCCACGCCCCCAGGGCCCGGGCCAGGCGCCCGGCGATCGACGGCGGGCGCGGGCTCATGCCCTGGCGACCCGGTAGCCGAGCCCGCGCACGGTCTCGATCAGCGTGCGGCCGAGCTTGCGCCGCAGCGCAGAGACATGCACCTCGATCGCGTTGCTCGCGAGCTCGGACTCGAAACCCAGCACCAGACGCTCGAGCTCCGGGCGCGTCACCAGCCGGCCGGCGCGGCGCACCAGCGCCTCCAGCACGGCCCACTCGCGCGCGGTCAGCTCCACCGGCGCGCCGTCGTGCAGCGCGGCGCGCGCAGCCAGGTCCACCGTGACGGCGCCGTGACGCCAGCGGTCGTCGGCGCCGCCGCCGGCGCGGCGCAGCACCGCGCGCAGCCGCGCGGCCAGTTCCTCGGGCGCGAACGGCTTGACGAGATAGTCGTCGGCGCCGGCGTCCAGCCCCTGCACGCGCTCGGCCAGCCGGTCGCGCGCGGTCAGCATCAGCGCCGGCGTGCGGTCGCCGGCGCGCCGCCGTCCGCGCAGCCAGTCCAGGCCGGAACCGTCGGGCAGCTGCCAGTCCACCAGCAGCGCGTCAAAAGGCTCGCCCTGCATGGCCGAGGCCTCGCCGAGCGAGCGGCACCAGTCGACGACATGGCCTTCGCCGGCCAGCCAGTCGCGCAGGCCTTCGCCGAGCAGCATGTCGTCCTCCAGCAGCAGCAGGCGCATCGGCGCATTGTCGACGCAGCGCCCGCGCGGCTGCTTGTGCCCGGCGGGGCGGCCAGGGTCTTCAGGCTGGCTTCAGACGGCACCGGCGCAATACAGGCATGCGTATGCCCTTCCGACGTGCGGCAGTGACGCGCCTGCCGCTGCGTGGGGCCGGGCCTCGCGGCATGGAGGCCGCGGCCCTCGTCGTCGCGGCGCCGGTCTTCTGGGTGCTGGCCGGCAATGCCGGCTTCCTGCGCGCCGCGCTGCAGGACCGCGAGCCCGCGGACCCCGGCACCTGGGCCTTCGCCGCGGTGCTGGTGGCGATGCTGGTCGCGTTGCACGCGCTGCTGCTGGTGTGCTGGCCGCGGCGGATTCTCAAGCCGGTGGTGGCGGTGATGACGGTGGCGACGGCGGCCGCCGCGTGGTTCGGCACGCGCTACGGCGTGGTGATGGACCCGGGCATGCTGCGCAACGTGCTGCGCACCGATGCCGCCGAGGCGACGGAGCTGCTCTCCTGGCCGCTGCTGCTGCACCTGGCGCTGTACGCCGGCCTGCCGCTGCTGCTGCTGTGGCGGCTGCGCCTGCGGCCCCAGGGCTGGCGGCGCGCGCTGCTGCAGCGCGGCGCCGTGGGCGCGGCAGCGCTCGCGGTGCTGGCCGGCGGCGTGCTGGCGCTGTACCAGCCGCTCGCCTCGCTGACGCGCAACGACCACGGCCTGCGCTACCGCATCGTGCCGGCCGCGCTGGCCTGGTCCGCGGGCGCGGTGCTGGCCGCCGACGCCGGCGCCGCGACACGCGCGAAATCGCCGATCGGCATCGACGCGCGACCCGGCCCGTCCTGGGCCGGCGCGGCGCGCCCACGCGTCGTCGTGCTGGTGGTCGGCGAGACGGCGCGCGCCGCCAGCTGGCAGCTCGCCGGCTACGCGCGCGAGACGACGCCGCGGCTGGCGACGCTGCCGGTGGCCGACCTCGGCGCGGTCGCCGCCTGCGGCACCAGCACCGAGACCTCGCTGCCCTGCCTGTTCGCGCCGGTGGGGCGACGGGACTACGACGAGTCGCGCATCCGCGGCCAGGAGTCGCTGCTGCACGTGCTGGCGCGCGCCGGCGTGGCCGTGCACTGGCGCGACAACCAGAGCGGCTGCAAGGGCGTGTGCGACGGCCTGCCCGGCGACCGCGTCGACGCGCGGCTGGCCCCGGGCCTGTGCGACGGCCAGCGCTGCCTGGACGAAGGCCTGATCGCGGACATCGACGCCCGGCTGGCGCGTGCCCGGGGCACGCAGCTGTGGGTGCTGCACATGCTGGGCAACCACGGGCCGTCCTACTTCCGCCGCTACCCGGCGACGTTCGAGCACTTCCGCCCCGCCTGCCGGCAGGACGACCTGCGCCTGTGCAGCGAGGACGAGGTCCGCAACGCCTACGACAACGCGCTGCGCTACACCGACCATGTGCTGGCCGCGACCATCGCGCGCCTGGCGGCGGCCGGCGACCGCGTCGACAGCGCGCTGCTGTACGTGTCGGACCACGGCGAGTCGCTGGGTGAATACGGGCTCTGCCTGCACGGCGTGCCCTACGCGGTCGCGCCCGCGGTGCAGCGCGAGGTGCCGATGCTGCTGTGGACCTCGCGCGGCTACGAATCCGTGGTCGGCCTCGCGAAGGGCTGCCTGCGCCCGGCGCTGGCGCGCGAGCGCGCGGCCGGGCGCGTCGCGCACGACCATGTCTTCCACACGCTGCTCGGCCTGCTGGACGTGCGCACCGCGCTGCACGAACCCGCGCTCGACCTGACGGCGCCCTGCCGCCCCGACGGCACGACGGCCGTGGCGCAGCGCTGATGGCGCCGCGCCGGCCGCCGGCGCTCCGGCGTGTCCCGCGGCGGCGCGGCACGCTGCGCTGGCAAGCGCGCGACCTGCTGCTGCTGGCGGTCGGGCTGCTGGCCGCGCTGGCCTGGGATGTCTCGGGTGCGGACCTCGCGTTCAGCGCCTGGGCCGGCGGCGCGCGCGGCTTTCCGCTGCGCGAGCACTGGCTGCTCGCGCGCGTGCTGCACGACGGCGGCCGCGTCGCGGCCGGCACCGCGCTGGCCCTGCTGGCCATGACGGCGGCGTGGCGCCCCGCCCGCGGGCCGACGCGCCGCGAACACCTGGGCTGGCTGGCGGTCGCGCTGCTGGCGCTGCTGCTGGTGCCGCTGCTCAAGCGCGCCAGCCAGACCAGCTGCCCATGGGACCTGCTGCCCTTCGGCGGCGCCTGGCCGTATGTCGGGCACTGGCAGGTCGGCGTCGCCGACGGCGGTCCGGGTCACTGCTTCCCGTCGGGTCATGCCGTCACCGGCTGGGCCTTCCTGGCCACCGGTTTCCTGTGGCGCCCCTGGCGGCCACGGCTGGCCGGAGCGCTGTTCGCCGCGGTGGCGGTGGCGGGCAGCGCCTTCGCGCTGGCCCAGGTGCTGCGCGGTGCGCACTTCGTGAGCCACACGCTGTGGTCGGCCTGGTTGTGCCTGGCCGTGGCGGTGACCGCGGAACCCTGGTTGCGGCCCCGCGATGGCGGGCTGCCGCCCTGTCGCGACGAAGCCGACGACCGGCCCGAAGGACGGCCGCCGAATCCGGGCTGCATCGCCGGCGCGATGGGGGCCGACGCCGCGGACGCGCGGCCTGCCCGCGGATGGCGCCGCATTGACCGGGCGCAACGACACCCGATCCCCGAGCCTGCATCGTGCGATGGCTCTCTTCAATGCAGGAGCGAGAGATGAAACACCCTCGATCGATCGTGCTGACCGCCCTCGTCGGACTCTCGGTGGGCGTTGCGTTCGCACAGCCCGCCGGCGGCAAGGGGCCGGGCCCCGGCCCGATGGGCCCCGGTCCGGCGGCCAGCGCACCGGGCATGGGTTCAGGCATGGGACCAGGCAGCCGCGGCGCCGCGCGCTGGGGTGCCGACTACACCCCGGGCTGGGCCCTCATGACGCCGCAGGAGCGCGACGAGCACCGCGAACGCATGCGCTCGATGAAGACCTACGAGGAATGCAAGGCCTACCAGGAGCAGCACCACGAGCAGATGGCCGCCCGCGCGAAGGAGCGTGGCGGCAAGCCGCCGGCGCAGCCGCGGCGTGACGCCTGCAGCGGCCTGAAGCCCTGACGCAGGGCCGCGCCCGCAAGCTGGAGCCGGTGCAGGCACGGGGGCCGCTGGCGCGGCCTGCGCAGGCGTGCGTGCCGGTCAGCTGGCGCACGACCGGGCGCGCGGCCTGTCGCCATCCGGGCCACCCTGCAGCGCCGACGGCGACACCCGTGGGTGCCACGGCGCGCGAACGATGGACCGCGCGGCGGCACAGCGAACGCGGCCGGCTCGGCAGTGGCGGCCCATGGCCACATAGCCCTGTGGCATCGGGCACCGGTGGCGCCAAGTAGAAAGGCACCTGGCGTTGCCGCCAGGTGCCTGTTCCAGCTACCGAATCTGGTAGGCGCGATTGGACTCGAACCAACGACCCCCACCATGTCAAGGATGTCGACTTGCCTTGCCTGACAACGACTTAGCGCGGTTTCTTGGAAACGACTCGTGCTGACCTGCGGCGAACCAAAGCGGTAACGAAAGTACTGCGGACCTTTGAACGGCCGTGGCGGCGAACCTGTTCGCAGCACCGGTCGCGAAGGCATGACCGGCAGATTTTGATCGCCCCGCGTACCGGCCGCAACAAGGAAAGCGTGGAGGCCGAGCCTCGTACGCGAAGTTGCTTCAACGCCCCCTCATCCGGCTTACGCTAACTGCGGAGCTTCCTGCTGGCACAGCAGCAGCGTGTTGAGCAGATTCAGCTCGTTGGATGCCATGAAGTACCGATCATCGAACACCGTATGGAGCTTCAACGGGTTTGGCTCACCAACCGCCGCTGCCCAAGGGAAGGACTCGTACCGCGGTATCGGCGGCATGACCGCATTGCTGGCCTGCAGCGTCTTGCTCATCGCACCGAGCCAGGCATCAGGTTCGCGCACCTGGAACGGCATACCTTGTCGCGTTTCGCTGGTACGAAGGAACTGGAGGTAGCCTGCCGGCAAGCAGACCCAGGTGTTGGATGACTTCAGAGCCTTCAGCGTGCTGAATTCGTTCGCAGCCTCCTGGTTTTCGCGCTGCAGAAAGCGGAACAGGTTCATCGCCGGCTCGCGCAGCGAGGATGGGAAGCGCTCGTTGCGGTCGATCGCGTAGAGCTGGTTGATGAGCGCCTTGCTGACGCGCTCGACCTGAGTACGGTGCCCCTCGAACGTGAAGGCCTCGTGCTTGTCGAACGGGTCCCAGTTCTCCAGGATGGAGGGCCCCGAGAAGAAGACGTGATCAGGCAGCGTCGTGCCCTCAGCTGCCGTCACCAACAGCGGGCCCATGCTCGTACACACGTGATCGATGATGGCGACCATGTCGTCCTGTCGCACCATGGTCCGGCAGTCCTTGTCCTTCTGGGCGACCGCACGCAGCTTGCACTGGGAGAAGAGTTCGACCACGTTGGACTGGGCGTTCTTCACGAGACCGGACAGCTCGTCGTCGCGCCCGCGCCGGCAGAAAACCTCGGCTTCGTTGACGAAATTGACGACGCTCTGGGACATGACGCTGACCAACTCCTCCAAGCCGACGCCACCGACCGGCACGAGCGCCAACGATTGCTTCAGCGAGGCGTCACCAGTGATGCGGGTGTGAATGGTTGCTCGGAGCATCACGAGCAGGGTCATCAGATCCAGCGATTGGCGCAGCCACTGACGCTGGTCCAACGGGCCATCGTCCTCATCGTCCTCGACGATGAAGTCGTCGACGAGCATCACGAGCCTGCGCGCGACGTTGTCGCCGTCGACGTCGGTACCCTGCTCGTCCTTGTACTTTCCGCGGCCGCGATAGATGAGCTGGGCAATCTCCATCAGCGACGCCTCGACGCTGAAGCGGGGAACCGCAGCGATGATGGCGTCGGTCTTCGGAAACGAGACGCCGCGCGCACCGGACGATGTCATGAGGAACACGCGCATGCTGTCTCGCACCTCGGGGCTGATGAGGCGCTTGCGCTTGGACCCGGGGACTGATGAGTCCAGGACCTCGACGTTCGTCGAATCCAAGCCGACATCCTCCCGCTTGGCCAGTACCTTCTGCAGGTCGCTTAGGAAGAGCTTGTCTTGCGCGAAGTAGATGACCTGCGTGGCCCCCTGCTCCAGCGCGCGCACGATCTCGGCCAGCGCCGACGCCTGGAGAGCCTCGCCGGCCAGCTTGCGCACTGCCTGCCGCGCCGATTGCATCGTGCCGTCCGGATTCTCCTCGGGCCTGACCCGGGTCATCCGCACCCGGTAGCGGATCCCGAGTCTGCTGGCCGGAAAGCTGTTGGTCATCACGTGGAGCACGCCAAATGGCCTGCCGCCGATGCGAACCTCGGTCGCTGCGACCCGGAACGGCGCCTTGCCGGCAGAACGCGACACCAGGATCTTGTCGGGCGCACGCTCACCCGGGCCCGCCGCGTTCAGGTAGCGATCGAGCACGATCTCATTGCCGAGCGACGCGTCGGAAACCACCAGCGTGACCGTGAACGGGGAGCGCTCTCCGGCATCCTCGAAGCAGTCGATGAACTCCTCATGCAGCCACCGCGCCACCCCGTGCACGAACGGCGCGCCCGCTCCGTCGCCCGCGAGCTCATCGACCATCACGACGATTTCGGGCAATCGAGCCGCGAACTGGCGGCGCTCGGCAACCCCAGCCAGCGTGTTGGCCTTGTTCGCGAAGAGCCGCGACAGCGACTGCATGGTGGTCGCATCTCCACCCTTGCTTCGGTAGCCCTGGAGCGCCGCGGTGAGCACCACGCGGTTGACCTGCGGGTTGAGCGCCACCAGCTCCTTGGTCATCCGCGCCATGCCGGACAGCACGCCGACCAGCGAGCGTTCCTCCACCAGGTCCTCGTTCTCCGAAAGGGCCATCTTCGCCATCCGCGAGCCGGCGTGGATGCGCTCTATCTCGGCTTCCTGCGAGGGTTCGATGGCCAGGATGCTGCCGCGCGGCCGCTGGAGATCCGGGACGCCGTCGACGACAACCGCCCCATCGATCCGCCGAGGCTCGTCCAGCCCCTGCTTCACCTGCTCAGCGTGCCAACGCGGCGCCGATGCGATGAGCCTCGCATTGGACGTCACGGTCAGGATGCCGGATGGCTGGCCGTTCCTCCTGGCCAGACTCTCGGTGACGTCGCGGTTGATCACAACGCGCGGACTGACGTAGAGGAACAGGTAGCCACTGGACTTCTGTTCGAGGTGGCGGCGCACGGCCGTCGTCTTGCCGATGCCCGGGTTTCCCTCGAGCGCGAGCACGTTCAGACGCCCGCAGGCGCTGCAGCGCAAGCCCGCGACGATTGCCGCGGCATGCACGTCGCGCAGCGTTAGATCGGATTCGTTTCCGGCGACCTCACGCAGCACCTGGCCGATGGCCTGCGGCGCCGGTGCACCCAGGTACTCCCTGAGCGCCTCGGTGTCGTCCACCATCTGGATCGCGCGCTCAACGGGCAGTCGCGCCGTCGGGTTCGTGAACTCCGGGATCGTCTCCTCGAACTCGAAGTTGTAGTCCTGCCCCGGCTCCGGCATGCGCTCGAGCGACTTCATCCCGTCCTTCAACGCTTTTGGCAGCTTGTTGAGCATGCCGCGGAACACGGCCTGGACGCGGCTGGTCAGCTCTGCGTCATCGTCATCCCGGACCTTGATGGCGGCGCGATACGCTTCGCCGAGCTGCGTCATCAACAAACGGCGCGGCTCCCTGGTGTCGCTAGCGGTGAATCGGGCCGCCAAGCTCTCGAGCCCGTTCGGCGTGATGGCCAGGGCGCGCGCCATGCATGGCTTCTTCAGCGCTCCGTCGCGCTGCAGCCAGTCAACCGTGTTCTGCGCGTAGCCGCTCGCCTGGCACAGCTTGAAGAGTGGCTTGTTGCCCGACGTGAGGGCCGTGAGATGGGCGGCGATGTCTTGCGCCAGCTCGAAGCTCTCCCCGCTGACTTCCGCGGAGACCGCGGCAAAGACGCTGCGGGCATCAAGGAGGCGTCGATGGCGCGCCAGCTCGTCGAGGTGTGCCTGCTGCTCACGGAAATCCCCGAGTCCAGACGGCATGTCGAACGAATACTCCTGAACCAGCAGGTAGTCCTCCTTGTGCGATCCGGACAACCAGAGCGTGAAGTCCGAGTTCGCCGGGCGCCCCTTGTCGGCCAACGCGACATCGATGATCCCTTCGAGCGCGAACTCTGCGTGAAATGCGCGAGCTCTGGCTTCCGCCGCGTTGTCGGCACCCTGTCCGGGCAGCGTGAGGGGACACCACAGCGCGCGCAGCTTCAGCCTCTGGGTGGCGATGGCGCGTTGTTGAGGCCTGAGGTACTCCCGGGTTGCCGTGTAGCCCAAGCCATACGCCGTCAAAGCCATGTGGTCGAGCGCGGCGTCGACCAGGCGCACGGCGTTCTCGTCGATGATGCCCAGGCCCCGCACCAGCGCCGTCTGCACGTCGAGGAGGCGAGTCTCGAGCCACGGCTTCACGCTCGGCCGGTCTTTGGGCAGCAGCCCGGCCTCCGTCAGCGCGGCAAGTACGCCGCGCTTGACCAGGACTTCGTAGGCTTGCCCCCAGAGAACGGACTGGTCCCGAAACGACGGGCCGTCGGCGGCCACGCCGCTCACGCGCGTTCCTTGTGGAAGACCCGCGTCGCGTGGGCCAGCACGGATGACAGCGAGAGATAGACGCTGCCTTGTCGCCGACTGCTCATGATTTCGACTTCGCCCGACGCAGCGGAGCTTTGTGGCATCGCCCACTCGAACGGATCGAGCACCGGCAGCAGCTGCGTCTTGTTGGCGGGCTTCTCGCTCTCCAGGAAGTGCACTGCGCGCAGCACGCTCGTGATGCTGTCCTTCGGGCCCTTGCCGCTCTCGAACCCGAGCATGTTGCGCCGCACGGACTCGTTGAGCTCGGTGTGCTCAACCCGGGTCTCGAGGTCAAAGAAATAGGTGCAGAACCCCGACTGCGGATGAAGCTCCTCGCCGACCACGGAGAGAGTCGCGAACGTGTACACGGGCAGCAGGCTACGAAGCATGTCTGAGGCGCCGTCGGCGTACATCTTGCGGTGGTCATCGAAGCTCGTCACCTCGAACCCGCTTTCCATCGACGTACGACGGCGCAGCCGGGTCGCCGGAAACACGTCGCGGCGCAGCGGATACAGGTGCACGCCAGGGAACCGCTTCGCGGCGCCATCCAGAAATTCGCTTGTCGCATGAGGGGCATGCCGCTCGGCTGCACGCCCGATGTGCCGGTTGCCGTAGTGATGTGAGAGCAATGCGATGTGCGTGTAGCCCTCACGCTCCAGTCGCGCCACCTCCTCCAGGATGGTGTGAGGCGTCTTGAAGTCGTTGGTGCTGTCCACAAGGCGCGAGAGCATCCGGTCGACGCGCAAGGTGGCTCCGGCGGTTGAGCGCTCGGCCAAGTAAGTGCGCGAGATGAACAGCTGGCCCTGCGCGTCACTGAAGAGGGGATGGGCGTCGCTGGGCTTGGTGACGTAGGTCAGGACCGCGACCTTGTCGAGTGTCCCTTCCATCCGAAAGCGCATGGGCTGTCCGCCGAGCAGTGCCGCCAACGAACCGGTCTTGGCGAAATCGTCGTCGCTCGGGCGCCTCCTTTCCGCCTGAGTCGCGATGCCCTGCAGCTTGACCGGCAGCTCGCGGCACATCGCGCGCTCGATGGCCTGGCTGACCGCGTAGACCGCGGTGTTGCCGTCGTGCGCGTCGTCTTCGCGGACCTTGCGTCGCCCCGCATGCTGCAGTCGAACGATGGTCATCGCAAACCGCTCCGCGCCGCCAGCGCCTTCGACGCCTTCGTCGGTCTTCTTCAGCCGCTGGACGATGTCCCACAGCACCGTGTAGACGAGCAACGAAAACGCCACCAGGGTCGCGGAACGCAGTTGCTCGGACCTGGCCTTCTTGCTGGGTTCAACGATGGATAGACGAAGATTGCGAACCTCGTACTCGATGTCAATGCCTGCCCCGGCATCGAACAGCCGCTCGTTGGGAATGTCCGGCAGCCATGTGCCCTCGGACTTGGTCCAGAAGAACGGCACCATGCGCACGGGCAGCGTCCGCGACGTCAGGTCGCGTTCCATGTGCACTTCCGATGTTCCACCACCTGGAGCCAGCGAGCGCTCCTGCAACTCGGTCTCGACCGAAAGCGATGCCAGGCTCGCCGGCAGGTTCAGCCTCTCGTCGACCTGCAGATGCTTGAACCATGCGATTCGGTCGGAACCGCCGCCGGGCGAGGTCGCCAGCCATTCGGTCGTCGGCGAGCTGAGGGTCGACAACACCTCCCAGCGCACGACGCTGCGCAGCACGAAGACCATGAACTTGTGGACCCGCCTGTTCGCAGCATCGACGAGTGAAGTGGACTTGTCGCGAAGGACGGCGACGAGTTCGTCTGCCAAGTCCTCCATCACTCCGGCGCGCTTGCTCAACGCCGCATGCAACTGCTTCGCCGCCCCGAGCGGATCGTCCTTGAGCTGTTCGGCAGCGGTCGCAGCTGCGGCAAGCACGTCGACCTCGCTCGGCGCGCCGATCGAGTCGGGCACGACCAAGTTGAGGAACACGAGCTGCGCAAACTTGTGGCCGAGCCGTCGTGCCGGATCTGGGTCGTTCACGAGGTCGTCGTACAGCGACTCGAGCCGCGTGTCGAACGCCCTCTTCCCCGACATCGGATTTTGGCCGTTCACGCGAAACCGATAGGAAACCTCGCGCACCGTCGCCTTCTTCAATGCCGGGTCCGTGCGTCGCTCGAAGAGCTGGACCGACCACTCGGCCCACACCGGCAAGCATCCATAGAACATCGCCTTGCGCAGCTCGTCGGCAAGGTCGACGTTGTTGTGAACGCCGAAGGTGCGCGACACGTCCAGCAGCATCGACTGTCCCTCGGCGCCGGCGAAGAGGTCGAAGGCCCTGCGCACCCGCTCCACATAGACCTTCAGGCCGGGCTTGCTGCTCTGTGCCGCAACGGCTTCCATCAGCCGCATGCTGACCTGCATGCGCACCCGTGCGAGCGCTTCGTCCTCGAGGAAGTCGAGGAACGACGCCACCTGGCTGCCTGGGCGCTCCCGTTGCTTCCTGATGGTTTCGCTGATCGCCTGCACCTCGTCGAGGTCGAGTCCGTGCTTCTGCTGGAGTTCGCGCGTGATTCCCCGCAGCATGGGCTCGAGCCAGTCCTCGCCGTCGATGGTCTCCATCGCGGTGAGCACCCTTGCGAGGTCGCGCTCGCGCTCGACGAGCTTGCGCGCAGGCGGCGCGAATTGCACCTGGACCATCGAAGCCGACGCCGGCAGGTTCGGAGTCTGGACCCCCGTCGCAGCCGCCATCTCGCGAAGCGCGGAGTCGAGCGACTCCGCCGTCAGTTCGGACACCGACGTGGTTCCGAGCGCGCCATCAATTTCTCTTCTGACCGCTGCCTGCAACTTGTCCAAGCGCTCGGACAGCTTGGCTTCCGTGCCAGGCGTCAGGCGGCCACCCACCTTCGCCGACGTGCCAGATGGCGGCATCACGAGGTCGCGCACAAACCCGGTCTCGTCACCGGGCTGAAAACTCTTCTCGAATCCGGGCGCGCGCATGAATCGCTGCATGACCGCACGAGTGTTGACGCGAAGCTTCTGCGCTTCGAGCGTCACCAGCGGGATGGCTGCGAGGCCGGGCTCGTCGCCCGGAGGTACTGCGTTCGCCAACAACTCGACCAGTGTCGTCAAGTCGAGCGAGGGAGTGCGATTGCGAGCAGAGATGCTCGCCCCGCTCCTGATCGGGGAAGTGGCCATGTCAGCTCCTTCTGGCGGCTAAACCACATCGCTCATCGGCTGACCAAAGCCGGATAAGCGGAATGACTCTCTGAGTTGGCCCAGTCTATAGACTCGCCTGCAACGATACTACTGTAGTTTTGTACATATTCCAAGCGGGAGCCGACTTCGCACGAGGGTTCGCCGGCCCGCTCGCCGTGCAACCGCCCGCTCAGCTTGGCAAATCGAACGGCGAGAGCTGCTCGGACACCGGCGCTGCGCTGAACAGCGGCCTTTGGTTCACGCCGTGACGCACGACGATGACATCGAACTTGCCCAGCGAGTGGACGCCCGGCGCGACAAATGGCACGCGCGCGGCCACGTTCACCTCATGCTCGATGCCGTAGCACGCCGGGCCACACACGTGAGCGGCGCCGGCCGGCACCACGTTGTCCAGGACGAACCCTGCCAGGTACACCTCATTGCCGCTGGGCTTGTAGCCTCTGCTCGGCGCCTTCGGCAACGGTCGCCCCGTGAAGGTCGCGTGCAGGCGCGCGACCAGGATCACGAGCAACCGGTTCAGCCCGTAGCTGTAGCCAGGCGCGGCGTCCGCAACGATCCAAGTTACCTCGACGTTGGGATTCAGCAGCGGCCTCAGTGCAGGGATCGAGGCAGGCTTGGACGTCCAAATGGCCCACACCGTGTCGGCCAGGCTCTCGTAGGCCGCGTGCCAGTCGCCGTAGGCACCCACGGGCGGCGAGCCGGGTGCACCCCATGCATGCGCTCGGCGCGCCGAGTCTTCCGCAAGCAGCACGTCGGCCAGGTCAAGCTTCAGCTTGTCCAACCCCAGCGCGTCAAAGAGCCGCTTGCCGAAGTTGCCCGTCAGCACGCGCAGGAAGTCCTGCTGCGCGCCGTCGCCGCCACCGGACACGAGCACTCGAATTGGCCGGCCCGATGGCGGCGTGATGCCGAGGTGGGCGACGCCCAGTGCATCGGTTGACCAGAACGCGGGCCCCTCGAGCGAGACGCCGCCGGTCGACCGCACGCTCGTGAGCTCGCCCGAGAAACCGACGCACGAGATCGCGGCGCAGTACGGGCGGCCGGCCGAGCCGTACGCGGGCCACGGCGCGAGGCGAAGCCCCGTGCTGGTGTCGGCGATCGTCAGCATGCGGGCATCGACGCCGGTGAACTCTTCTATCGAGCCCGAACCGGGGGGCAGCGCAACGGGCGCCGGCCCGACGACCGAGTACCACATGGTCGTCCACTGCGTCGCCAGCTGATCCGCCCAGTTCGCACGATACGGCAGCCGGTAGACAGAACCCGCCCAAGCCATGTCCGCAGTCGTCCAGTGCGGCTGTGGCCAGTCGAACTCCGTCGGATCGAGCCAGCGCGTCGTCACCCGCGCCTGCGTCTGAAACGGGTTGAGCTGCTCTTCGAGCAGCGTGACGTCGCGGCCGAGGCGGCTCGCGGTCAACGCGCCGGTGACGCCGGCCGCACCGCCACCGATCACCAGCAACGGATCGTCGCTGAGGTCATTACGCGCGAGCAGGCGCTCGACCAGCAGCTGCGCACGCAGGATCTGGTCGCGCACGCTACCCGTGCGCAGGCCGCTCAGCTCATAGCGGAAGCCGCCGACGTGGTGAAACGAAAGAGCCTGATCGGGTCTTGCCATGGCGGCGCAGTTTAGTGCGCCGCCTCACCCCGTCATCGGCGCGCTTGAGCTCTCGCTCGACGCGGCCGCGGCTCGTCCATGCCCATCGACTGACGCAGATGAGCCTGCCCTTCGGCGCGCAGCACCATGAAGCGCTGCAGGTAGTTGCTCGCGCGAGCATGGGCACTCTCGCCCTCGTCCCGAACGACGGCAAGGCCCTCGTCGGCCAGCTTCACTACGAGGTCGGGCGGCGGCGCGATGCCTGGCGGCAACGCCAGAGCGGCAACCTCGAGAGGGTGCGTCCTGAGTTGCCGCAACAACCTGGTCGCTTCCAGATAACGTTGCTGACTGAACGGCTGCTCGACGGCCACCACATGCACGCCAGGGCCGCGCATGACGATCAGTTGCGTCTGCGGGTCGACGTACTCGGTGATGCGCTCGTCCATGGCGTCCAGGGCCCCAGCTCCTTCCGCGGCGCTGATGCTTCGACGGACGCCAGCAGCCCACGGCGGGCACTCATGCCCGGTGAGAGTCTGGGTCTCCTGCTCCAGGAGGGAGGTCGCCGTCGTCATCGTCTTTCATCAGGAGTTGAGCCGTATCTAAGCACAGATTGAGGACGGCGACCAGCACCAGGGTTGGCATCGAGCCCGGCCGCGCGAGATCCGGCGCCAGCCACAAACCGGTTTACCGCTTGGTTTACCCCTTGGGGCCTCGCCAGCCGCCTTGCACAGCACCCCGGGCGACCGAGTCCAACTTGTGCATCAAGCCGAGCGCTTGCAGGTCCACCCTGCGCGGAAGCTCGGGCTCACGAGCCCGCGTCGCGCAGCACTTCGACCGGCCCATGCTCGCCGCTAACCTCCACGAGCAGGTCCTGGCGGCTCGAGGCCGTCGATGGCACCGAGCCATCACCGAGTTCGTACCCGGCTTCTGCCGCGGCCGGCGCGGGCGGCGCTCGGCGTCCCACAAGCCGAGCCAGAAGGGCCAGAAGGGTCAGTCCAGATGTGGCCAGCCCGGCTCTCGGCCGCCTACACCCATATCAACCCAACAGAATCGGAGCAAACCCAACTTGAGCCGACCCATTCCTCTGCTATCCTCTTCAGGACTGCAGTCAGCCGGATGGCATTAGGACGGGCATGGACGATAGGTGGCTCTCCGTTGACGAAATCGCCGAGTACCTCGGGGTGAGCAAGGACACCATCTACACCTGGGTCACCGCTAAAAGCATGCCCGGGCACAAGGTCGGCCGCTTCTGGAAGTTCAAGCGAGAGGACGTCGACGCTTGGGTCCGAGATGGCGGCGCCGCCTCATCTTCCGACGAGCTTGGTGTGAAGGATCACAAGAATGGCTAGGCCCGCGAAAACAGCAACTGCGAAGGCTACGTTGACAGGCGCCGCCGAAGGCAGCGACACGTCCATCGACGAGACAAGCGCCATCGAGGACGGCAAGATCCTCGACTACATCACTGACAAGCCGGTCGCCGAGAATGACAAGGAGCGCGTCCGCCAGCGCATTGCGCGCGCGCTGTTCCACGAGTACGGCATCAACGTCGACGACATGGAGCCCGACTTCAAGGTGAAGGTCGAGGAGTCCGGTCGTTCATCGAACAAGAAGATTGACATCGCCATCTTCGAGTCGGGTGCCGAGCATACACCCGAAAACGTGCGCCGCCTTGTGGTCTGCCAAAGGGAGCTGAAGCTCGGCGACAGGGGCGCGTACAAGATGCGCGACCACGACCAGGCCGCGAAGGATCTCGACCTCCTGAAAGAGGCGATGGCTGCGTGCGAGAAATGCAAGTACGGCCTGTGGACCAACGGCTTCGAGTTCTTCTTCTTTCAGGTTAAGCGCACCAAGTTCGACGTCAAGTTCATCCCCATCGGCGACTGGCCACTGGCCGACGAATCCATCGGCACGCGCGACGTCGCCTCGCACGCCAAGCTCCGTCGCGCCGATCCGGAGATGCTGCGCACCGCGTTCCGGCGCTGCCACAACTTCATCCACGGCAATGAGGGCATGCCGAAGGACGCCGCCTTCTGGCAGTTCCTCTACCTCATCTTCGCCAAAATGCATGACGAGCGGCAGCCGAATGACGCGCGCCGCTTCTGGGCTGGGCGCTTCGAGAAGAATGGCCAGCTCATCGACGAGCAGTTCGATGCCGAAGGCCAGAAAGCCATCAAGAAGCGCATCCTCCCGCTCTTCGACGAGGTGAAGAAGAAGTACTCAACAGTCTTCCGAGGCAACGAGGAGATCACGCTCTCGGACCGCGCGCTCGCCTTCATGGTCTCGGAGCTTGCGAAGTACGACTTCGGCCGCACCGACGTCGACGCCAAGGGAGCCGCGTACCAGGAGATCGTCGGTACAAACCTGCGTGGTGATCGCGGCCAGTACTTCACGCCCCGCGGCCCCATCAAGCTCGTGGTCTCGATGCTCGACCCCAAGCCTGGCGAGCGCGTGCTCGACCCGGCGTGCGGCACGGGCGGCTTCCTCACCGCGACACTCGCGCACCTCGCGCACAAGTTCCAGGAGGAGAAGGGCATCGAGCCGGGCGCCGAGTCGACGCAGGAATTCCTCTCCATCCAAGAGCGCCTAGCCGAGTTCGTAAAGACGAACCTCTTCGGGGCCGACTTCGATCCGTTCCTCGTACGTGCTGCGCAGATGAATGCCGTGATGGCGAGCAACGCCGAGGCGCGTCTGTTCAACATCAACTCACTTGAGTTCCCCAAGGGACACCTGCCGGGGCTCGCTGAGGCCGAGAGGGCGGCCAAGCTCGGCACGATGGACGTGGTGATGACGAACCCGCCTTTTGGCTCGGAAATCCCGATCACTGACCCAAACATCCTGCGGAACTTCGATCTCGCGCACATCTGGGAGCGCACCGAAGACGGCGGCTTTCGCAACACGGGGCGCCTTCAGGGCAGCGTTGCGCCCGAGGTGCTCTTCATCGAGCGCTGCGTCGACTGGCTCAAGCCGGGCGGGCGCATGGGCATCGTCTTGCCCAACGGCATTCTCGGCAATCTTGGCGACGAGTACATCCGTTGGTGGATCTTGCGGCACACGTGGGTGCTCGCGAGCATCGACCTTCCCGTCGAGGTCTTCATCGTTGAGGCCAACGTCAACATCCTCACAAGCCTGCTCTTCTTGAAGAAGAAGACGGAGCAGGAGCTGAAGGCGGGCGACCTCGGCAATGCTAAGGACTACCCAGTGTTCATGGCGGTCGCAGAGAAGGTCGGCTTCGATCGGCGCGGCAACACGCTCTACAAGCGCAGCCCCGATGGCGAGGAGATTCTCGAGGATGTCGAGGAGATTGAGCGCATTAGAACCAACGGTCACTTCGTCGAGCGGCGCCTGCGTCGCAAGAAGAAGGTCGTGGATAGCGACCTGCCGATCACTCTTGAGAACGGCCGCGTCATCGAGGGGCCGATTGCGGATGCATACCGGGCGTTCCGGACGAAGAACAAGGAACCAGGGACGTGATCACACGCATCGAAGCCACCCGCTATCGCTGCTTCGACAAGCTCGACGTCGAGCTTGGAGACTTCCGCGTGCTCGTCGGCGCGAATGGCTCGGGCAAGACGACGTTGCTCGACATCCCTGTGCTGCTTGGTGATCTGTTAAGGGTTCGAACCATCGACGAAGCCTTCATGAGCGTTCGCGATGGCCGCGCCCCGCGTGCAGCGAGCTTGAGCGAGTTGCTCTTCCAAGGGCAGGGCGAGAACTTCATCCTCGGAGTTGAGGCGAAGCTTCCCGAACACATGACGCGAGACCTCGGCGGAGATATGGTCGAGAGCGCCGCGCGCACGCATCTTCGGTATGAACTGAGGCTGCAGGTCTTCAACAAGACCGAGCTACAGGTTCAGAACGAGTATCTCTTCGCTTTTCCTGAGGGCCACGCGCCCGCGAGAGCGGGTGCCGATTTGACTGCCCCCCGCCTGCATGCAGAGTCGCAGCAGACCCGACCTGTGCGTCAGCCCAGGGGAAAGCACGGGTTGGTAAAGCGTCAGCCGCCGTCGCTTCCTCCGCCTTGGCGACTCATTCTGTCGCGTGAGTACGGCGATGACGCCGAGTACATCGGAGAAAAACAACGCAAGGGCGCCCGTTCATCGGTGAAGCTGGCGCCGAGCCAGCTCGCTCTGGCGCGCGTGCAGTTCGAGAATCAGAGCGACTTCCCTGCCGCGCGGTGGTTCTTCGACCTGCTCGTCGAGGATGCGGTGTTCTTCGATCCCGACTGGAACTCGCTGCGCATGGCGAGCCCTCCGGGACTACCGAAGACGAAGGTGCTTGGCTCAGCAAAGAACGCGCCGTGGCTCGCGCTCGAGTTGCAGAGGACCGATCCCGAGCGATTCGCCCTGTGGAAAACCCATGTTCGCCTCGCACTGCCGCAGGTCTCGGACATCAGCGTTCACGAGCGCGAGGACGATCATCATGCCTACTTCCGCGTTCGCTACGGCGATCGCTACGACGTGCCATCGTCGGGGCTATCGGACGGCACGCTGCGCATCCTGGTGCTGACGTTGCTCGCGTACATCGCCAAGCCGCCGCGATTTCTCGTCACCGAGGAGCCTGAGAATGGGATCCACCCGCAGGCGACGGAGGTCGTTCTGCAGAGCCTCTCGTCGATCTACGACAGCCAGGTCATCGTCTCGTCGCACTCGCCCGTCGTGCTTGCGAGCATGAATCTCGAGCAGATCCTCGCGGCGCGGATCAGCGAGAGCGGCGCGGCCCAGGTCGTTGCTGGCACCCAGCACCCACGCCTTGTCGACTGGAAGGGCGAGGTTAGCCTCCCGACGCTGTTCGCCACGGGGGTGTTGGGATGAGCCGCGAGCTCGTCATCCTCGTAGCCGACGGCACGATGCGCGCTGTCTTTACCGCATTCTTCGAGCGGCAATTCCATCATGCGCTAATGTGCGCGCCGTTTGAATTCAACCCGCGCCTCGATCTCTTCAACAACCCGCTCGAGAAAGACGGCGGAGTGCACCTGCGTTGCCACGAGATTCTGCGCTCGTACCTCAACACGCATCGGCGCGCGCTCGTCGTCCTCGATCAGCAGTTCGGCGGCGAGCGGCCGGCTGAGGAGGTTCGCGTCGAAATCGAGCAACGCCTCAACGCCAACGGCTGGGCGGGCCGTGCGGCTGCCGCAGTTATCGAGCCCGAGCTCGAGGTGCTGCTGTGGCAAGACAACGTCAACGTCGAGCGCGCGCTTCGCCACCAGGGTGGCTCGTTGCGTCGACTCCTCGCGACAGATGGCCGATGGCCCGAGGGCGCGCCGAAGCCACCAGCTCCTAAGGACGTCATCCAGACACTGATACGCACCAACCGCGCCGGCGTGCCGATGGTGGTCTACAGCCAGATAGCGAGGGCGGTTTCGACTTCGGGCTGTGTGGACCCAGCGTTCCATCGCGTTCGCGACGCGCTCCGCGCGTGGTTCCCCGCGGAGGGAGCATGAAGATCACAGAGGTTCCGAACACGTGGATTCTGGACGAGGGACTGCGACTTGATCCGCGTCCTTACGTTGGCGGCGCTATACGCCTACGTAAACGCGTCCTCGAGTTGCCCCATTCAAGACTGGAGACTGTCACCACCGGCTTTCGAGGCGGAATCTTTACTCACCTCTTTTCACCCAAGCGAACCTACGTAGGCGATCGCAAGTACGGCGTGCCGTTCCTCGGTGCATCGTCAATGCTGCAAGCGGACCTGTCGGACCTTCCCCTGTTGTCGAAGCGCGACGCTGAGTCGAGGAGCTACAAGCCCTTGAAGATTAAGCCGGGGATGACTCTCATCTCGTGTTCCGGTTCCGTGGGACGCATGGCATATGCGCGCGGCAGCATGGAAGGGATGGCGTCGGCCGGAGACCTGCTCAAGATTCAGCCGGACCCTGAGAAGATTCCTCCTGGCTACCTCTACGCGTTTCTTCGTTCTGAGGTGGGCGCTGCCCTCGTCAGCGGCGGTACCTACGGCACGATAGTCCAGCATCTGGAGCGGCAGCACGTTGCCGACATTCCAGTCCCGCGCCTCGGAGAACGCATAGAGACCGAGGTCCACAGCCTGATCGACGAGGCGGCACGGCTTCGAGATGAGGCTTCGGACCTGTTCTGGAAGGCGGACTCCCTGTTCGTCGAGTTGCTCTCGCTCCCTCAGCCGATTGCTCAGAGCGAGTACCCTGCCCCGCAGATCTCTCAAAGCACGTCAGCAGAGTTCGTGAGGCGTGCGGACGCGTACTACTACGCGCCGCTGAATGCCGACGCTCGCCGAGCATTTGACTCAGCGAAGGTGACTGTGACGCTCGGCAAGATTGCCGAGGTGTTCATTCCCGGAATCTTCAAGCGGCAGTATGCAACCGACCCGGGCTACGGCGTTCCGTACATCACTGGCGTTGACGTCTTTCGATTGGTACCGACAACTGACCAATACCTGCTAAAGCGCGTCGCCGAAGACGTTGGACTCGTGCTTCGCAAAGGGATGATTGTCATCCAAGAGGCGGGACAACTCGGAGGCTTGATTGGGCGGTCAGTGTTGGTCGGGGACAGCCTCGATGGCTACGCATGCTCGAACAATATGGTGCGCGTGACTGCGAACGACGCTGGCGACACTGGCTACCTCTATGCCGTACTCGCGAGCACGTACGGCATGCGCCTGATCTCACGGGAGGCAGCCGGTTCGAGCATTCCGCACATTGACGCTGGGCGTGTTCGTGCTCTTTCGATTCCGTGGCCGGAGCGCGGCATGCGTCAGCGAATTGGTAAGCACGTGATCGACGCTCAGCGCCGGCGTGACGAGGCGATCAACGCGGAGCGCAAGGCTGTGCGCATCGTCGAAGACGCCATCGAGAATGGAGAGTCAAACTGATGGCCACCGTGATCCCCATCGGCGAGCCGGTGAACGAGGCCGAGCGCCAGGCCATCGCGCACCTGCGGGATCACCTGCCGGCGAGCTATCTCGTCCTGCACAACTTCGAGATCATCCGTAACGGCGAGACGTTCGAGGTCGACGTTGCTGTCGTCGCGCCGCACGCGGTCTATCTCGTCGACGTGAAGGGCACGCGTGGGCTCATCGATGTCTATGGGCCCAAGTGGTACCCGGAGGGTCGCCAACCCTTCAGCTCGCCGCTCGCCAAGCTGCGTGGGCACGCAAAGGCAGTGAAAGGCGTCATCACGAACAGCCAGCCCGGCCGCCGCGATCTTGAGGACATCTACGTCGACGCCGCCGTCGTGCTGACCGCGTCGGACGCCACGCTCGTCGACCAGGGCGGGCGCGATGCGCCGAACGTCACCACGCTAAAGAAGGCGGCAGCGTTCTTCCAGAACGGCACGCGCATCCCTGCAGGCAAGTCGAAGAACATAAGCGCGCATCACAAGATCATCATCAAGGCGCTCCAGGGCGTGGCGAAGGCGCGCTCAGGCCCGCAGCGCTTTGGCAACTGGCAGGTGCTCGAGAAGCTCGGTGGCACGGACAGCTACATCGAGTACCGCGCTTTCAACTCAATCATCGGGCAGCGCGCGACCGCGCTGGTGCGCGCATACCAGGCTGACGCCTACAAGCCGCTGGAGGAGCGTGCGAAGCAGAAGGCCCTCATCTCGGCCGCGTACCGCGCGCTCATTTCAATGCCCGGCCATCCCGGCATCATAGGCGTCCGCGAGTTCTTCACGAGCGAAGGCGAGGACAAGTACTTCCTCGTCACCGAGGACGTGCCGGGACAGGCGCTGCGCCTTCACATCGAGAAGCCGACCCTGGCGCTTACCCTGGACCAGAAAACCACCATTGCCGCCGACCTGCTCTCGGCGCTTGGGCACCTGCAAACGCACAAGGTCGTTCACCGGAACATCTCACCATCGAACATCCTCCTCGGCACCGATGGGCACGTCCGCCTCACGGGTTTCGACTTTGCGCGCCCGGGCACGGACCACAGCCGCACCATCGCGCAGGAGATCGTCGACGACCTCGAGCCCAAGTACATGGCGCCCGAGATCCACGGCGAACCGGCCGCCGCAACGCCGGCCTCCGATATCTTCAGCGTGGGGCTCGTGCTCTACGAGCTGTTCACCGGCGAGCGGCCGTTCAAGACGCCGACTGAGCTGTTCGAACAGAAGGCTGTGTTCGCGGTGAAGCCGAGCGCCGTGCGACCCGAGCTGCCCAAGGGCTTCGACGTCTGGCTCCAGAAACTGTGCGGGTTCGACCCCGAGAAGCGCGCGACGGCTGTCTGGGCGCTCGCCGAGCTGAAGATCATCTTCGACCCGAGTGCGAGCCAGGTTGCGGAGACGTCTGCGCCTGCATGCGCGCCCGCCGTCGAGGCGGGGCAGCCTCAGCTCGACTACTCGAACCTGCCGGCGCAGACCCAGCTCACGCAGAAGTACGTCGTCGAGAAGCGCCTCGGCAAGCCCGGCTCTTTCGGCGTCGCCTACAAGGTCATCGACACGCTCGGCGATGTCTCGCGCGCCATGAAGCTCGTGCTGCGTGACCGGGTCTCGACCGTCGACCGGCTCAAGAAGGAATACAAGACGCTACTTCGCATCCCGGATCATCCGAACGTTGTGAAGGTGATCGATGCCGACTTCATCCCCGGCAATGGTCCGCCCTTCATCGTCTTCGAGTACATCGACGGGCTCGACGTCGGCGAGATGATCGACGGCAACCTGTTCGCTCCCGAGGACGCGCTTGAGCTTGCACGCCAGGTGGTGTCGGGTCTCGTCCACCTCCACGAGGCGGGCGTGTTCCACTGCGACATCAAGCCCCGCAACCTGCTGTGGACCGATCGCGGCGCGAAGATCATCGACTTCAACGTCGCCGTTTTCGGCGCAAACGGCGACCGGGGTGGCGGCTCACGTCGCTACCTGCCTCCTGACCTCGACCTCGAGTCGGTGCCGTCGACTAGCGATCTCGCGGACCGGGACCTCTATGCGCTGGGCATCACGCTTTACGAGGCGGTGACCGGGCGCTACCCGTGGGACGGCGCGCAGATGCCGCCGCCTGGCAAAGCTGCCGCCGACCCGCGCGAGCAGTCCAACCTGACCGACATTGCGCCGGAGCTCGCGGAGATCATGTTGAAGACCATCGCGCCCAAGCGCGCCGATCGCTTCGCGTCCGCTGTAGAGCTGCAAAGCGCCCTGACGAACGTGCCGACTGCGCGGCGGGCCGCCCAGCCCACGACACCCGTGCCGCTCGCATGGGGCATGCCGGACGACGGCGGCAGGGGGAAGCGAACCAGGATCGGAGGCGGCGCGGGGATTCCGATCCCGCCAAACACGAACCCCTACGTGCGCCATCTGCTCACGGTGTACAGCCAGAGCAAATGGAGCAACGCGGGCACCCGAGGCCTCGATGTCATCAGTGAGCAGACCTACGTCAAAACCGCGCTCGACCGCGAGCTGCTCCCATCGGTACTCGCGGGCGAGTTCGCGCTTGTCATCATCTCGGGCAATGCGGGTGACGGGAAGACGGCGTTCCTCCAGAAGCTCGAGCGCGCCGCCAAAGACGAGCAGGCCGTCGTCACACCCTTGCTGAACGGCGCGCGCTTCAAGCTGCGCGGCCGCACGTTCCTTTCCAACTACGATGGTAGTCAGGACGAGGGCGATCAGAAGAACGACGACGTGCTTCGCGCCTTCCTCGCCCCGATGAAGGGCAAGGACGCGTCGGCCTGGGCCGAGCCGAACGAGACGCGCCTCATCGCCATCAACGAGGGCCGCCTCGTCGACTTCCTTGAAGCGAACCGCGCCGACTTCGAAGCGCTCGCGGCGCTCGTGAAGGAGGGCCTCCGCACGGGTGAGCCAGCCAAAGGTGTGGCGGTCGTGAACCTCAACCTCCGAAGCGTGGTGGTCGATGCCCAAGGCTTCGACAACTCGATCCTCGAGCGGCTCGTGAGTCGCATGACGCAGGAGAAGTTCTGGGAGCCGTGCCACGGCTGCGACCTGAAGGACAAGTGCTACGCGTTCCATAACGCGAAGACCATCCAGGATGCGACGGCGGGCAAGCACGTCGTCGAGCGGCTCAAGAGCCTATACGCCATCACGCACCTGCGCGGGCGCCTGCACATCACCCTGCGCGATTTGCGCTCGGCGTTGGCTTACACGCTCGTGGGGACGCGCGACTGCGACGGGATCCATGACTTATACCGCGCCGGCCAGCGCAACGAGATCGTTCAGGGCTTCTACTTCAACAGCTGGCGAGGCGGCGACGCGCCGAACGCAGACCGCCTCCTGACGCTGCTCTCCGAGGTCGACGTCGCGGACGCCGACGATCCCCGGCTCGATCGCGCCCTCGACTTCGTCTCGCCCATCGAGGATCGCACGCTCTTCCGCTTCGAGCAGCGCGGGACCTACGACCGCGAGATCCTCCGCAGCCTCTACGACGAGTTGCCGCGAGACGTGTCGGGCAAGGTCAGCGCGCATCGCGCAGAGGCGCACCGCCGCTTCATTGCAATGGCGCGCCGACGGGCGTTCTTCGAGCGTCGCGACACTGGCTGGCGCTCGATGTTGCCCTACAGAACGGCGGACGACCTGCTAGCCGTCGTGCGTGGTGATCGCAAGCCTGATCGTTTGCTCGAGCCGCTGCTCGTCGCCATCAACCGTGGCGAAGGCCTCACACGGCCTGAACGGATCGGCAACAACCTCGCGCTCGAGGTCCGCCGTGTCGACGGTGGCAGCGTGCGCTCGTACCGGTTGTACCCACGCGAGCGTTTCTCGCTCGCGCTGGCGGACCAGGCCTCGCGCTCACGCTTCGTCGAGCACATGCCCACCGGCCTCGTCCTACGGTACCAGGACAAGAACCTCCATGCCGAGCTTCTCGTCTCGCTCGACGTATATGAAATGCTGCAGCGCCTCAACGAGGGCTACCGGCCCAGCGTAGAGGAGGAACGCGGGTACTACCTGAGTCTCGTGGTTTTCAAGAACCAGCTGGGTTCAGCCCCCTATCAAGAGGTCTTGCTGACGACTGCGGGTCGTGATTTCTACTTGGTCAAGCGCCAGGCCGACAGCCGCCTAGAGATGCACTACGTTCGCGAGCCGGAGTCGATATATGGCGCTTAGCCGACGAGATCGCGAGTTCCGGCTGCCAAAGATCAGCTACCTCGACTTCAAGCAACTCGAAATGGACCGGGTGCTGACCGCGTTCTTCGCGCGGCTCGCGCACAACGGCTTCCCGAGCCGTCTGCGGCGCAAGGTGGAACTGTCGGTCGAGAGCTTCGTTGAGGAGTTCCTCGAGCACCCGGAGTGGTTCACGGGCTTCAAGGACCACCGCGAGGTACTCGAGCGCTGGGTTGAGACGCACCTGCTCGACGTCGTGAACCGGGGAAAACCAAACCAAGCGGTTGCCGCCCCTCGGCCGCTGCACGGCTTCACGTACCGCTTCCGCAATCCGAAGCACTCACGTGACTACGGCGCCGCACAGCACCTCTACGAGATGCTCTACGGCGCGCGGAACGGCGCGGGCCAGAAGGCGATCGAGCACCTCAACCACTTCTTCTTTCAGGGCCACGACAAGGTCACCGGCAAGGCCGACACGGACGCGGTACTCGACGTCGAGACACAGGCTCTCCTGCGGCTACTCGACCAAGTCGAGGACGCGCCCGACACGACGTCTGGGCGCGAGAGTTTCACTCCCCTTTGCGTGGGCGCAGCAGACCTCCTCGCTGAGGACATCCAGCGCCTACTGTTCTACCAGCACTTCATCCCGCGCTCGGTAATGGTGGACTATCTGAAGGTCCTGATCGCCTTCCATCTCGGGCTCTATCACCTCCGGCTCCTGAAGCTCCTGCCGGCGCTCGTGCGCAAGAAGGGCTCGGATCCGACGTGCGCGACGGGCGCATGCCCGATGAACGCGAAGAGCCCGGAGAACCCGTTCGGACACTGCCCCTACCACGTGGGACTTCTTGTCGACTTAGCGGGCCAGCCGGGAACGCCGATGGCGGCACTCGCCGAGCGCAGCGCGGACACCCACTACCGCCGCATCCCGACCTTTGTGCGAGCCTACTTCGCGACGAAGAAGCTCGACGAATTCGCCACCGACCTCGTTCGGCGCGGCAAGCTGTCAAAGCCGGCAAGTGGAGACTTTTCGGTGGGCGAGGTGCTGCAGCTCCTCGACGCGCCGCTGAAGGCAGAGCGCGAGAAGTTCTTCGGTCAGCGCATCTCTAGCCTCGTCGAGGCGACCTCGGGTGCGAAGGACGCCGAGCTCGATCCCGAGCTGAAGGCGGTCACGGAGATGAGGCTCTCGGAGTTCGACGCCTACATCGAGATGCTCGTCGCACTCCGCGGTCGGTTCCACCGCCAGTACATCATCGAGTGTCTCGACTCGCTCCTGCTCAAGAACCGCTCCGGTGCCGCGCTCGCGCAGGGCCGGACCAAGAACGCGCCGCGGCGCTTCGTGCTCGACAGCCGGCTCCTCGAGGTGTTGCTGCAGATCGCCGTCTTGAAGCCTGGCGGCGCCGAGGGGTTCCACACGGGCGAGCTGCGCGTCGACGAGCTGTTGGGGTTCCTGCGTGAGCGCTACGGGATCTACATCGATCAGTTGCCGCGAAGCGATGGCTTCCCCACGACGAGCATCGAGGACCGGCGCGCGCTTCGCGACAACCTCCGCGCATTTACCGGACGGCTCCGCGAGGTCGGCTTCTACCGCGACCTCTCCGACGCCTATGTCACGCAGACCATCACCCCGAGGTACCGCATCGCCGAAAGCGGCACGGCGCAAGGAGGACAGCCGTGAGCGCTGGGTTCCAGGAGCTGTCCTTAGGGCAGCTCACGATCGAATTGGAGAACGTCGCGGTTCCGCTGCTCGTGGAGCAGCTCCGCAACCGCGACGCCGGGCATTGCATGCGCGTCATCGACCTGGACGCCGAGCTGATGGTTCGACTCTGCGCTCGTCTCCGCGCCGAACTGCCCAACACAATGGTCGCCGTGCTCACGGATGGCAAGCTGGCAATCCCGGCCGACCTCGCGGTGTCGAGCACAAAGCTCGTCGAGCTGCGCAACCCGTACGCCGATGGCTCGCTGCGCCAGCCACTCCTCGTATTCGTGCCCAGCGAGGTACGCGCCTCGGCCGAGGACTCCTTCGGCGTAGCGACCTTCGAAGAGGTCGCTGTGACGGGCCTCTACGAAGCGCTCATCAAGCGGCTCGTCGACGAAATCCCGCCGGCGTTGCGCGGCTCCGTCCAGGTGTCGATTCGTCGCTTGCGTGAACCCGAGACGCCCTGGGCCTTTGCGGACGCGCTTTCGACGGTGCGATTCCTTCTCACGGCCAAGGTGAACGGCAACGACGCCGAAGCCATCGGCGCGTCGCTCTATGAGATAGGCCTCGTTCCGGACTTCGAGTGGCTCGCGCCGCCGGAAAAGGCGCCGGCGCGCCTGATACGCAACCGCGAGTGCGTCGAGAAGCTGACCTGGTCCCCGCGCTCGGAGCGCGGTCGTGTCGGTGATCTGGGGCTCGCCAAGCGCGCGTTCAAGAACCTGCTCGGCGACTTCCTCGCCGAAGCAGGCACGGATGACCCGCGCCAATGGGCTCGACGCATCGTCGTCGACAAGTCGCATTGGCAGCTTGCCTTCAACAAGTGGGAGTTCGCGGACGGAGGCGTTCAGCCCGACGCCATCTTCATCGGCGAGGTGCAGACGGACCTTCCGTCCGTCGCCGAGGACGAGACAAAGGACCCGCTCGTGCAGCTCATCGGGCAGCGCATCCTTCCGATCAGCAGCCTCAAGAAGTTCAACGTCACGTTCCGTACGGAGCCGCACCCGAGCAAGGTGCAGGGGCTCGCGAAGTTCGCGGCGCAGGTCATTTCAAAGGAACACGGCCCCATCGGTCTCGTGCGCAGCAAGGCCGTGTGGAAGACCGCGATCGACAAGGCGACCATCTCGTTCTCCGCGCTGGGCAAGATCGACTGGGAGGAAGGGTGGCATTTCGTCCGCATGCTCGCCCAAACGGAGAGCGGCGACCTGATCCCGCTGGTGGATGTCAACGGCCATGCCATCGCGTGGAGTGCCGAAGGCGAAGAGACTCTTCCGCGCCGCCCGAACGAGAGTGACCTCTTCTACGTCCTGCCCGACACGCAGGTCGAAGTCGAGCCAGCACAGCGCGCGGTCCCGCGTGAGCCGAGCGCTCTGCATGCCCTTTTCCGCGCGCAGTTCTCGGCTGTTCTAGACAACCGCGACCCGACCAGCGTCGTCTTGGGACACGCTGCGTGGGCCGACAAGACCAAGGGCCACGTCACCGGCACCGACATGATTGAGGTGAAGCTCGGACGCGAGGGCTCGGTGCATGTGCCGGTCTCACGCGCGCTCAAGAGCATCGAGCAGAAGATCCTAGCCGCGCCCGAGGGGCCGATCAGCTGGCGCATCCCGTTGAACCACGGCGTGCCCGGGTCGAGTACCGGCGAGGTCAACAGCTGGCCGCAGGGGCCTGCTGTCGACAGCTTCCTCGAAGCGCGCAGGCGCTACTTCGATGCGGTGCGCAGCGGCACGTCCGAGCTGGTGACGCAGGGCACCGACGCTGCTGCGCATGCCGAGCGCGCGAGCGACTACTCCGAGGCGTACCTCGAGTTGCTCGCCCACCTCTCACGCCGCGCTGAGGCGACGGCGAAGAGCGACTCGCAGCGGGCCTTCGCCGACCTGCGCAAGGTCCTCGCGCTCGACTCCGTGCTTCTCGCCATCGTCGACCACCGTGGCCGACGCCGCGACGCCGTCCTGGTGGCACCCACGCACCCGCTTCGGGCGCTATGGTTCGCCACGTGGGCGAAGCTCGGAGCACGCTGGGTGGCAGCGGCGAAGCGCGCCCCGCATGAGTACGTGGTCCCGGCGCGCGAGGCACTGCTGAAGCTCCTCTCGCCGACGAGCTTCCCGCCGGTCCTCCCGACGGAGGCGGGTCACGTGCTTACCGCCGTCGACAGCATCAACCCGTTCTGGACGCTCTTCGCACCCTCGAATGAGGAGGATCCTCGCGGCCTCGTTGGCGAGGTGTGCAGCGCGCTTGGCCTACCCGAGCCCGCCATCGGCGGCGCGCTCATCGACGGCGCGTACCTCGCCTCGCGCGTGCGGCGCTACCTCGTACAGCATCCCTACGTTCGCACGCTGACCATCAACGCGTTCAACCCGGGCCGCGCGGGCGTACTCGGCGACATGCTCCTCGAGCTTCAGAAGGAGTCGGCGTTCGCCGATCTCCGCTATGACCTTCGGCTGTTCGTGCCCGATCCCGACGCGCCTGGTGTAGGAGAGGAAATCGCCGCGCTGCTCACCCCCGACGGCGGCACGGCAGCGCGTGAAGCCGACGCTTTCTCGGTCCCGGCCGAGACGCACCTGCATCCTAAGCTGCGCTTCGCTGTGCGCGCGACCAGAGAATTCCGCACGAGCCCCGAGACGCACGCGGCACACCTGTCGCTGCTCTTCGACGTGTTCCCGGCCGAGGAAGTGGCGGCGCGCAGGGCCGACCCTCGCCACGCGACAGCCTTCGTTCACGGCCTCGTGCAGGAGTTCTCGACGGAGTACCACGAGGACGAGCTGACTGTTGCGTGGCGCCGGCTCCCACGTCACGGCATGGCCCGACCCATCGAGGATGCCGAGGAGCTTTCCGATCTGCTCGGCAGCCTTGCTGCTGCGATGTCGAGCGCGACGGCGACTATCGCTACGGGCCAGAGCGGCATGGATCTTCGTCCCGTGGTGAGTCTTGTGCTCGGGCCCGATGACCGCGCGCTCCTCCACCAAGTGCATGAGGTAAGCGACTGGGTGTTCACGCTCGATCGAAACCTCGGCATCGAGTTCTTCGATCACGGTGGGCACGCGACGCGGCCCGACTACCTCATCGACCACTCGCCTGACATGGCGAGCATGCTGGGACACCGTCTCGTCATCACCTCGCGCTCGGTGGCCGAGCTTGAAGCGCTTCTACGCCCAGTTCTCGAGCAGTACGGTCTCCAGGCTGAAGGGCGCCACGCGGTGGTGCTGCTCGACCAACTCCGGTCACTATCCGGGCGACTCGCGTTGAAACTCATCTCATCGCCGACGCAGCGAGCGGAAGCCCTCGGCCTCGCGCTCTCGCGGCTTTATCTGGAACATCAGGGTGTCTTCGAGAACCAGATCGTCGTCCCGCTCGACGCTCACCTCGATTTGTACCGTGTGCTGAAGCAGGGGGCAGACGAGCTGGGCGACGAGGTGAGCTTCAAGCGCACGGACCTCGGTCTCTTCGACCTCGACATCAACCGGCGCATCATCACGTGCCGACTCGTCGAAGTGAAGTGCTACTCGGGCGTCGGCGACCTTGCCGCGTACAACGCGCTCAAGTCGAGCATTGCTGAGCAGATCGGCCAGAGCGAACAGGTGCTCGCACACCACTTCGACCCGCAGCGCACGCCCCAGGACCGTCCTGACCGAACGTTCAAGACGCGCGAGCTTGCGCTGCTCCTCGAGTTCTATTTGGAGCGCGCGGAGCGCTATGGCGCCATCACCCGCGAGGCCGCCGATGAGGCGCGCTACTTCGCACACACGCTCGACGACGGCTACCACCTCTCGTTCACGCGCAGCGCGCTCATCTTCGACTTCGCCAAGCCCGGCACGGAGCCGCCAGAGAGCGAGAGCGGCATCGAGTACCACCGCATCGGCGTCGACCTGATTCGTCAGCTCGTCGACGCCGCCGCGCCCAGCGCCGAATCGTCGGCGAGCATCAGCAGCTCCTCGGGTAGCGGTGGCCCAGGTGGCGGTGAGCCGCGCCCACGCGGGGTTGCCGAACTTCATCGTCGTCGCGAGCGCGCTCCGTCAGTGCCAACGCTTGACTCGGCAGCGTTCCTTGGCTCGCCGCGCGATCGATCGGTCTCGTGGGAGGAACTGCGCGGCCGCCTGCCCAGCGTCCCGCCGCCTCCGCACATGCCCATCGCCCCGCAGGAGGCGGTGCCCATGCCCGCCCTGCCGCCCTCGACGCGCCCGCGCGCGGCGGAGGAACTGCCCGCGGCGCAGCCAGCGAAGGCCGCCACGGTGGCTAACGTCGCGCCCGCTGTGCCGCCTCCCGAGTGTCCAGCCGCGGAGCCGCCGCCTCCACCGGGCGCCGCTGTGAAGACGGCGCACGCCGTCCCCTACGACATCATGCTCGGCGTCACGGGCGACTCACCCCAGTATGGTCTCCTCGGCGACGTCTCAGGTCGCCGGATCTCGATAGACCTGAACCAGACGCATACCATCAGCCTTTTCGGCGTCCAGGGCGGCGGGAAGAGCTACACGCTCGGCACGATCGCGGAGATGGCGTCGTTGCACATTCCGCACATCAACGTCCTCCCGAACCCGCTCGCGACGGTCATCTTCCACTACAGCCCGACGATGGACTACCGCCCGGAGTTCACGTCGATGATCGCGCCGAACAGCGAGGCCGCACAGGTGAAGGCACTTAAGGAGACGTTCGGCGCCGAGCCGCGCGCGCTCCGTGACGTGTTGCTGCTCGCGCCCGCCGACAAACTCGACGAACGAAGGCAGGAGTACCCGGACATCGAAGTGCGCCCGCTGAAGTTCGGCGCCGGTGAGCTGCAGACGAGCCACTGGCGCTTTCT
The DNA here is from genome assembly GCA_019635315.1 of Rubrivivax sp. GTDB lineage: Bacteria > Pseudomonadota > Gammaproteobacteria > Burkholderiales > Burkholderiaceae_C > Rubrivivax. The sequence continues at coordinate 491,308 of JAHBZT010000004.1, read as the reverse complement.
CATGGGCGCGGTCGGCAACCAGGCCACGTACATCCGCCAACTCAATCGCGTGATGAAGTCGCTGCGTGATGACCTCACGCTTGCGGGATTGAACGAAGGGATCGAGGCATCGTCGCTGCCCGACCACCTCAAGAACATGGCGAAGATGCGCCTCGAGCTTGCGGCCGAGTACATCGACGACTCCGTTCGCTTGAAAGAGGAGATCCGCCCGGGCCGCCTCATTATCGTCGACCTCCGAGACGAGTTCATCGAGAAGGACGAAGCGCTTGGGCTCTTCGTGGTGCTCCTTCAGCTCTTCGCCGACGCGAAGTACCGCGATTCACAGGGCGTTGAACACTCCTTCAACAAGCTCGTCGTGTTCGACGAAGCGCACAAGTACATTGAGAGCCCGGACCTCGTGGCCGGACTCATTGAGGTGGTGCGCGAAATGCGGCACAAGGGGACGAGCATTATGGTCGCCAGCCAAGACCCTCCCTCGGTGCCCATCTCGCTCATCGAGCTCTCCAGCCAAGTCATCCTCCACAAGTTCAACTCGCCTGCGTGGCTCAAACACATCCAGAAGGCGAACGCGGCGCTCGGCTCGCTCACACCGGAGAAGATGTCGAACTTGCGCCCTGGCGAGGCTTTCATCTGGTCGAGCAAGGCAACCGACGATGCGTTTACCAAGAGCGCCGTGAAGATCCGTTGCCGCCCGCGCGTAACCCGCCACGGCGGCGCCACAAAGACGGCGGTGGGGGCGTGAGCATGCTCGCCGGTGTGCGCGGTGGCAATGACCCTGTGATGTCAATCCACTGGCTCACGTGGAACCTGCGTTGCTGATCCCGCACGTGCCGGCGCAGCGGCAGTCGTTTGACGCTGCAGTCAGGAGTCAGCTTGTGGCCCGACTGCCGACTGCCGGTAGCATGACGGTTGATTTTCAGGCAACGAATCTCGATGCCGACGTGGGGTATCGGGCCATGCAGTCACGCGATGTCCGAGTGCCCTCGAATGAGGATGTGAGGAGGACTGGCTCTGCGCGGATCAGAACCGATAGTCGTGGACAAAGCGCCGCAACCCACGCGGGCCACGAGACGGTACGAGGCCGTGAGGCCCGCAGGAGGGGCCGACTGGACGGGCACGATGACGCCGACTGCACTTCTTATGGAGTCGCATCGACGGCTCCGTCGAGAGCAAGTTCGCGGGCCGCGGGCGCCGAAACGTCCTGGGGACCGGTTCTCTCCTGCGGCGGCTCAGCTGCGGTACCAGTATCGTAATCGCGCTGCTCCGTCGTTGCATGCTCATCCTGCCGGACTGTCTCAGGTACCGGCCGGCTTCTCTTGTCGTCGCCTTCGCCCTTCTTCGCGTCTGCCTCGTTCATCCGGCGCCTGACGCCCATCGAGAAGTTGCGGGCCGTCGACGACATGGCCAGAACGATGCGCTTGAAGTTCGACCGTTGGCGTTCGGCCTGCTGCTCGTTGACCACTTCCTCGATCTCCAAGGTCTGCAGCAGCGGCATGATCTGATCGAGTTTGTGGATGAGCTCGAAGTAGCGGCGCCCCAGTGCGGAGGTGATCCCGATCTCGACCTCCAGCGGCACCGTGTCGTAGGTCGCAACGACTTCGATGTTGTTGTTCTTCAGAAGAAGCTCGGCGCCGTCGATCGCCTTGTTGAGCTCTCGCGTCGCGACCTCCAGCTTCGCGCGAACCGCCTGCTCAATCTGTTCGATCGACTCCCGCGGCAGCTTCGTGCGGCCCAGCGTCGAGACGAAGTACATGCTGGCCTGGAAAGAGTAGAAGCATCGGGCAAAGATGCGCTTGCCCTCAGCGCTCGCGAGACACGTCTTGCGCTTCAGTGAGGCAGCTTCCACCCGCCTGAAGTCGGCGCGGTACTCATCCTTGGCCAGGATGCGTCGGTTCGCCTCGCCGCTATCCAACAGCGCCAGTGCGGCCTCGTTCATGGGGACCTCCATGGTGTTGTGACGCCCGCCCGATCTTCACTACCTCGGCGCCGGCACACCAAACGAGAATCCCGCCGTTTCAGGCTGGAGTACGAGGGGGGTCAGCCTCATGTTCAGGTAGTTGCCGACCTGACAGAGCCGGGCGATTGACAACGCCCGGCGCCCACAGTACCTTTCGCGCATGTGCCGTAGCTGGCCCGGCACTCAAACTCGCGGCAAGCCCATCCACAGTGCACGACCCAACGTCGTGCCGCCCCTCGGGGCTCATCCCACCGACACGATCGACCTTTCGAGACATGACCGGCCTCCGGCACGCGTCGAAAGGTTCCTGATCGGTCAGCTGGTGCCGATCGCGCGCGTTCGCCGCGCGCAGCACTGACCAGCCCAAGACAGTCGGCCCTGACCGACACCTTCAACCCCGCGGGGCATTGCGCCCCGCGACGGGCATCGCATTGCCTTCCGCTCTCCCGATGGAGGCAACCTATGCCGATGCCGAGTGTTGCCCGCGCACCGATCGCGCGGGATCCGCTCTCGCGAGCGTTCTATGCCCTACCGGCCAGCCACGACGCGCACGACGACGATCATCCGACCGTCCAGCTGCGCGATCTGCCGCCGCATGCACAGCAGGCCGTTCACGACTACCTCGATGACGCTGGCGAGCAGCCGGAATGGTCTGAAGAAGACGTGGTCCTGCTTCACTGGCGCCTGCTCCTGGAACTGCGGCGCCTTCCGGATCCGGAGACCCCGCTCGAAGAGAAGCTCGACACGCTGGCCTGGGCCTTGACGGACCCAGCGCTCGACGAGCGTCCCTTCTCGTTCGCAAACTGCCTGCGGGTGGTGGGCACCAGCCCGCTGTCACCAACGGCGTACTTCGGCGACCTGCAGGTCGAGGATGTGCGCGACTGGCTCCGGGCGAACGCACGCAAGTGGGTCCGCGCGACGCTGTGCCGCTACCCCGACTGGGTGCAGGCCCTGATTCAGGAGCAACCTGATTGGGTCGCGAAGCAACTCGCCCGCAACCCGCAGTGGCTCAACGAGCAAATCAAGGCGCACGACGAAACCGCCCAGCCCGACCTGTTCGGCTCGGCGGCCTCGCTCCTTGCGTACTAGGGGGCACGAGATGGACCAAGCGCAGATCAGCCACGGTTGGGCCGCGTTCGCGATCCTCATCCTCTGGGGCCTCGCAGGAGCGCTGGACGAGCCGATCGAAGACGTCGGTCCGCCGGAGCGGCCGGTCGCGTCGGAGCCTTTCAGGGCCATCCGACTGCAGTGCCAGGTTGACGATGTCGCCGCGAGCGGCGATGTGCTGACGGAACGTCGTCCCATCGAGGTGAGCCTCGCGTCGTTTCGCATCCCGGCCGGCACGTCGGCACCTCAACCGCGGCGCCCGCCGCCAACGACCCTTCGCTGTCTTGTCATCGACGAATGAGGAGAGCTCAGATGGCTCAACGCACCACGATCCGCCAGACCGAGCTGCGCAAGCTCGTCCCGGTTCGCACGCTCAACGATCTCGACTGGCTCGTGAAGGAAAGCGAGCTGATGACTGGCGAGCCCGGACGCGAGTTCGTCGTCGCCGGTGCCGACCGGCCGGCGTATCACGTCCGGCTCGAGCACGGCGGCTATCAGATCCGACGCACCGACCACGACACCGGCGCCACGCCCCACCGGGCGACGGTGCCCGATCTCAGGAACCACACGCTGGGAAACGCCATCGCGTGTGGACTTCTGTACACAACCGCGCTGCAGTAGCCGCGCGGCCCTGAAAGGAGCACCCATGCCCCACTTCGACCAATCCATCGGATCCGTCTCGACGCCGTACGGCAACGCGACGATCCACATCGGCCGCTATCCATCCGGCGGAGCCATCGCCGTGGAAGTCTTCCTTGGTCCGGCGCCCGACGAACTCTGGGCGTTCTCGACCAACCTGGTGCCATACGACGCGCGGATCGCCGACGACGAGTTCACGGTGAAGTGCTGGTCCGAGAACGAACCGCTCGTCGAGCCCATGCTCGCGACGGGCTTGTTCGAGGACACTGGACGGCGCGTTCCGTCGGGCTTCGTCGAGGCACCCGTGTGGCGGCTGAAGGACCCGAAGCATGTTCCACCGGTGCGCCGTCGGGCAGGAGTCCGCGCCGCCGCCTGAACCGGCGCCACCAGGCGCCGCATCTTCGCGACCAGCGAGGGAAACCAAGAATCGCTTCCGGGCGGTTCTTTCCAGAGCACACATGTCGACGTGTGCTCCGGAAAGACGGCGTTCCCTCAGGTAGCTGGCAGACCTGTCGCCTAGCGGCGAGAAGCCAGCCCAAGAGTCCGAGTTGCTGCCTGCGTGCAGCACAAATTCAGCTGAACACGCGCCCCGCCGGCGCGCGACTCCGCTGGCCGCCGCCGGGCGGGCCCGAGTCGATCCAACGCTCGGTCGGCCCCATCCGCCCACATCCGCAGCCGAGACAGTCACCGCGCATTGCACCGCGATGCGCGGGGGACTGCCCTTGCCACGTGGGTATCCCTTTAAAGGAGTTTTCGTGAAACTCAACGATCTTCCCGCACCCGACGCTGCCCTCGAGCCGCAAGCGATCTCCATCGACGTGCTGCTCGAGAAGTACGCGAAGGGCAACGAAACCTCGATCGAGGATGTGCAGCGCCGCGTCGCTCGCGCTCTGTCGCAGGTCGAGGACGCAGAGCGCCGCGAGCACTGGTCAGCCGAGTTCCTCTGCGCGCTGCGTGGCGGCTTCGTGCCCGCCGGCCGAATCAACTCGGCAGGCGGCACGGACATCGGTGCGACGCTGATCAACTGCTTCGTGCAGCCGGTCGGCGACAGTGTGTCCGACGACGTCGACGGCAAGCCCAGCATCTACAAGGCGCTGGCGCAGGCCGCCGAGACGATGCGCCGCGGCGGCGGTGTCGGGTATGACTTCAGCCGCATCCGTCCCAAGGGCGCGATGGTCAAGGGCACGCATTCCAACGCCTCCGGCCCGGTGAGCTACATGCGCGTCTTCGACCGCTCCTGCGAGACGGTCGAATCCGCGGGCGCGCGCCGAGGCGCACAGATGGGCATCCTGCGCTGCGACCACCCTGACCTGCTCGAATTCGTCCACTCGAAGGACGGCAACGGCCTCGCGAACTTCAACATCTCCGTGGGCATCACGGATGCGTTCATGCGTGCGGTCGAGGCGGATGAGGAGTTCGACCTTGTCCACTCGGCCGAGCCGGTCCCGACGCTGATCGACTTGGGCGCGCATCAGCGCGACGACGGCAAGTGGGTTTACGCCACGGTCCGCGCGCGCGACCTGATGGAAGAGATCGTGCGTTCGACCTACGACCACGCCGACCCGGGCGTGGTGTTCCTCGATCGCATGAACGCGGAGAACAACCTCCACTACATGGAGGTGATCGAGGCGACGAACCCGTGCTCCGAGCAAAGCCTGCCGGACTACGGTTGCTGCTGCCTCGGATCGATCGACCTCACGCGCTTCGTCACCTTTCCGTTCGAGCCCCACACGGGCTTCGATTGGCGGCGCTTCAAGTCGACCGTGCGCACGGCAGTGCGCATGCTCGACAACGTCCTCGACGTCACCTACTGGCCGCTGCCCGAGCAGCGCGCCGAGGCGATGAGCAAGCGTCGCATCGGGCTCGGGTTTCTCGGGCTCGGCAGCGCGCTCGTGATGATGGGTGTGCGCTACAACTCGGCCGAGGGGTACGCCTTCGGCGCCAGAGTAGCCGAGGTGATGCGCGACGAGGCGTACTGCGCGTCGGTCGCGCTCGCGAAGGAGAAAGGGCCATTCCCGGCGCTCGACCCCGAGAAGTACCTGCGGAGCGGGTTCGCCTGCCGGCTGCCGGAGGTGGTCCGCAGCCAGGTGCTGGAGTTCGGCATCCGCAACAGCCACCTGCTGTCGATCGCACCCACAGGCACGATCACGCTGGCCTTCGCGGACAACGCATCGAACGGAATCGAGCCTGCGTTCTCGTGGGCCTACACGCGCAAGAAGCGGATGGCCGACAACTCGTTCCGGGAGTACCGGGTCGAGGACCATGCGTACCGGCTGTTGCGCGAGCGCGGCGGTGACGTCGACCACTTGCTCCCCAGCTTTGTGTGCGCGATGGACCTCACGGCCGAAGAGCACATGAGAATGCTCGAGGTCGTGCAGCCGTTCATCGATTCGTCGATCTCCAAGACGGTCAATGTCCCGAGGGAATACCCCTTCGAGGCGTTCAAGGGGCTGTACGTGAAGGCATGGAAAGCCGGCCTGAAGGGTCTGGCCACCTACCGCCCAAACGACATCACCGGTTCGGTGTTGTCGCTGGAGACGGACACGCCGTCGTCGACGCCGGCGACGGAAGACGACCCGCTGCGCAAGCAGATCGCCAGCCGTCCCGGCGGCGAGCTCGAAGGCGTGACGTCCAAGGTCGAGTACTGGACCGCGGAAGGCAAGAAGTCGGTGTACCTCACCGTGAACTTCATGCGCGTGCGAGGAACGGTGAGCGGCCGCGAGGTTTGCATCGAGCGGCCCGTCGAGTTCTTCGTTCCGGCGGGGCAACGCGACGAGGGCCAGCAGTGGATCTCGTCGAACATGCGCTTGCTGTCGATGGTCGCGCGATCCGGGGGCTCTATCCCGAAAGCGCTGGCCAACATGCGCGAAGTGGTCTGGGACAAGGGACCGGTTCGTTGCGGCACCGTGAGCAAGGCAGATGGTGCGCAGGCGCCGCGCTTCCACGATTCGGAAGTCGCGGCGATCGGCTACGCCCTTCAGCAGATCCTCGCGAGGCGCGGGTTTCTCGACGCGTCTGGCAACCAGGTTCCAGCTGATGTCTTGGCTGGACGGTTCGAGACCCACGAGCGCTCTTACGCCGCCGAACCGTCGGCGCAGCACGGCGATGCCGCGCTCACGCTCGGAAGCGGCAAGAGGTGCCCCGAATGCGGCGCCAGCGCGCTCCACAAGGTCGACGGATGCCTGCGTTGCGCCAACTGCAACCACCTCGGCAGCTGCGGCTGATTCACAACCAAGGAGCCCGTGCGGGCGGCCAACGCCAGCCGCACGGGACCGCAACTGCGTCGAGGACATCATGAACGACGAGTTCGAAGCGCGCGTCCGGGACATCAAGTCCCGCGCGCATGGTCATTGGACGTCCATCCTGAAGGCGCTGGGCGTCGACGAGGCGATCCTCAACGGCAAGAACCAGCCGTGCCCGCTTCCCGGGTGCGGCGGCACCGACCGCTTCCAGTACACCGACAAGTTCGGCGAGGGCAACTACCACTGCCGCACATGCGGCGCAGGCGGGGGGCTCAAGCTGGCTCAAGGCGTACTCGGGATGCGATTTGGCGAACTGCTCGAGGCCGTGGAACGACAACTCGGCGCAACCCGGCCGGTGGCGGCACATGCCGTCAACGGTCCGTCGCCGGAGCGCATGAAACGGCTCTGCCAGCGGATCTGGAACGAAGCCAAGCCCATCACCATGGGCGACGAGGTGGACCGCTACCTGCGCAACCGTGGGATCGCGTTGACCACCTATCCACGCTCGCTGCGTTTCCATCCGGCCCTCGGCTACTACGAGAAGCTGAACGGGCAGCAACGTGCAAAGAAGATCGCGGAGTACCCGGCGATGATTGCCTGCGTCCAGGGGCACGACGGCCATGCCATCACGCTGCACCGGACCTACCTCGCTGCGGGGCGCAAGGCCTTGGGCGAGCAGAGCAAGAAGGTGCTGTCCTCGGGGATCAACGGCGCAGCAGTTCGGCTGGATGAGCCCTCCGACGAGCTCGCAATCACCGAGGGGATCGAGACCGGACTGGCCGTTCGGCTCAGCACCGGCAAGCAGGTGTGGTCCGCGCTGAACTGCGGAAACATGGAGAAGCTGTGGATCCCCGGGTCGGTCAAGCGCGTCTGCGTCTATGCCGACAACGACGCCAACGCGGAGTTCGCCGGGCAGGCGTCGGCGTATGTGCTTGCGCAGCGGCTGCTCAGGGAAGCCAAGCGGGACGGCATCGACCGCAGGGTCCAGGTGTTCGTGCCGAAGCACGCCGGCGCCGACTGGGCCGACATCTGGCTCGCACGCGTCGCCAACGAGGCGAAAGCGGCGTAGTTTCAAGCGAGGTGGCAGCAACGCCACCTCGCCTCTTTCCTTGGACCTCGCGCAAGGGGTCCAGCGAAAGAGGTTCCCACTGGTAGCTGCCGCACCAGGCCGCATCGCGGCGAAGGCAGCCCTTGAATCCTCGGCGTGGCCTTGACCGGTCTCGCTGCATCCCGGCTCAGCACGCCTGAGCCACCACCCTTGCGGGGACGCGCTCCCCAAAGGGGACGACCGTCCCCCGACTTTCATTGGAGATTTCCGGATGAAGTACGGACGTTCCCTCATCGACCTGGCCAACGAACTCGAGCGCCAGCTCGCGACCAAGCTCGACATGATCGTTCCCACGCAGCTCATGCACCATGACACCGCGGTGGACGGCGCGACGAGCATCACGATCGAGACGCCGGACGGCACGCGCGCCTTCGGCACGACGGACGCGTTCCGGCGCCAGATGGCGGACAAGCTGAAGATCCCGTTCGCCTACTTCGAACGCATGCGCATGGAACAGCCCGCATTGCTCGACCGCAATGTGGACACCTGGCTGCACGACGAGCCCGAGCAGCGCATGGTGCGAACCCTCGACGGGCAGGCCCGTGCCTTCCTCTCCGATCGGTACCGGCGCCTGGACAACTACGATCTGCTCCAGCACGTCTTCCCGATCCTGCGGCAACTGCCCGACGCACGCTTCGAGTCGGCCGAGCTGACGGCAAGCCGCATGTACCTCAAGGTCGTGACGCCGCAGGTGCACTTCGAGATGCAGCCGGGCGACATCGTCCAAGCCGGCGTGGTGGTCAGCAACTCCGAGATCGGCCAAGGCACGCTGTCGGTTCAGCCGCTGGTCTATCGCCTTCGCTGCAAGAACGGCCTGATCGCCGCCGACCGCGCGATGCGCAAGACACACGTCGGCCGCCTCAGCGATGCGTCCGCCGAGGAGGTGACGATCTTCAAGGACGACACGCTGGCCGCGGACGACAAGGCGTTCTTCCTCAAGGTCCGCGATGTCGTCGAATCCGCCGTCTCGGAGGCCACGTTCACGCTGGCCGCGGAGAAGATGCGCCGGACGCTGGGCATCCCGCTGAAGGGAGATCCGGTGAAGGCAGTTGAAGTCCTGGCGACCCGCTTCCTGCTCAATGAGCAGGAGCGCGCCGGCGTGCTGCGCTCGCTGATCGCCGAAGCCGACCTGTCGGGCTACGGCCTCGTCAACGCCGTGACCGGGTACGCCCAGGAGGTCGAGGACTATGACCGGTCGACCGAGCTCGAGGCGATCGCCGGAAGGATGATCGAGCAGAGCCGGTCGGAGTGGGATGCTGTCGCCGAAGCGGCCTGAACGAGCCGCGCCTGGCATGCAGGCGGCGCGTTGAACGATGAGCCAAGGGGCACCAACCTGAACGGGATGGTGCCCCTTCTTTTCTTCCCCAAGGGCAGTCAGCAGCTCTTCAGAGTTGACGTTTTTCGTCAACATTCGCACCGTTTCGACGATGCAAGCAGACCTCTCCACGGTTCCGCGCTTCGTGAACTTCTATCGCCCGTCGTACACTTGCCCGAAATCCGAGGTGTCCCGCTCCCGAAAAGAAGTCCACGACATGGAACAAGACCCCGCAGGCGACAGATCCGCTCCGACGGCGATCACGAAGGCCATCCAGGCTCTTCTCGACCGCCGTGGCATACCCGAGCGGAAACGGCTGGGGGCGCTGGAGGCTGCGGTGGGCATCGCGTACCAGCAGGTCCGTCGTCGGATGATGGGCGATACGACCTGGAGCGTCGACGAGATCAAGCGGCTCGCCGCGCACTTCGGCGAGCCGGTGTTCCGCCTCTTGGGGGCGCTCGTGGAAGATGCCCCTGGCGAGCCCGCCGTGCTCCAGGTGGGCGGCGCCAAGCTGGCCTGCTCCGTCTGGCCTGGGCCAGAGGCGGTACAAGGCATCGGACCCTACGTCGCGATTCCCGGAGAAGAATCGAATGGTTGGACGGTCGTCCCGGTCTCGGAGGCAGTTGGGCGCCGCGCCTTCGAGGTCCGCAGGCTGATCGTTGAGCCCGAGCCTCCAAGGCGCGTCGCCGTGGTGGACGACGACGATGACCTGGGCCGGGCCATCGTGCAGTTTCTGCGCCAGAAGGGCCTGGACGCCATCTCCTACACGAGCGCCGAGCATCTCCGCACCGCCCTGGAGACCACCAACTTCGATGGCTTCATCCTCGATTGGGTGCTCGGCGAAGAAAAGGCCACGGCCCTGCTGCCGCTGATTCGAGCCAAGAATCCCGCCGGCCCGGTGATCATCCTGACCGGACAGATCGATGCCGGCGGCGATGAGTCGGACTTGGCGTCAGCCCTGACGACCTTCCGAGCCCAGCTGTACGAGAAACCCTCACGCACTCTCAGCCTCTTCAACGCGCTGGAACTGGGCTTCCAGGCATCGCCTCGCGCGCAGTAGCCCGCTCCCCCTACCGGATCGACGACGCGGGCCACCTCCTTCCTGGAGGCACCAAGCCGTGAGGAGACGCGGTCGCATGCGTCATAGTGTCTAGTTTCGAAACCGCGCTCGATCTAGTTTATATCGTCTATCGACAGAAACATTTGACACCCAGCGACCTTGTTGAGTACGCTTTCCTCAAGTCGGTGCGCCTTTCAGGTGAGCCGGCTGGCCAGCCGACGCGGCTGTGCTGATCCGCCCACCAGGCAGACCCGGGAGCAGAACCAATGAACGACGCCACGCCGTTGAACGATGTTCAGACGCTCAACTTCACGATCCTGTCGCTGATGCGTGATGCCGCCCGCAGCGACTTGGCCAGCGCCTGCTGCCGCTTCGGGCTGAGTCCGGTGCAACTGAGGGCCATCAGCGACCTCACCCCCGCCGACGTCATCGAGATCGTCGCCAGCACCGGCAACGTTCTGCTTTTCGCACCCCGAGACGACATCGACTCCCTGCTGGCCGCACCGCGCACCGTCATTCCCATCCTGGCCTCGGCGCGCGTGCGGGGGCCTGCGAGGCCCCACGCCGATCAAGCCGGCGCCTAGCGGCCCGCTCTCAGCGGCAAGATCGTGGCGTTCGCCGACGCCCGCATTCGCTCGCTCGAGACGGCACGCCTGTGCGCCATGCTGGGCGCCTGCCCGCGCACCATCGGATGGGTGACCGGCCTGCCCAACGACTTCATCCGAACCAAGGTCTATGACGCCGGCCATCGCGCTCCGCGCGGCCGGCCACCGTACACGGATGACCTCGTCTTCAAGACGACATTCAAGATCCAGGCCGAATTCGGCACGTTCGCGGCGAAGTACCGGGCGCTGACAACCGCGGGCTTCACGCCGGCCTCATCGCTGATCGCGGCATACCAGCATTACCTCTCATTCACCCCCGTCCCGTCCTTCAGCTTCGACGAGGCCTTCTTTCTCGTGTCGAACCTTGACGGCATCTGGGCCTGCAACACCCCCACGCTGCAACTCGAACCTTGCCCCCGATGCACGGCCAGGCGGTTGGTCGCGCACGGCGGCGGGTTCACGCCCGTGTGCGCCTTCTGCAAGGAGGAGTGCGGCGAGCGCGGACTGCGGCGCAGGGTCGCAGGCCGTGTACCTCCTGACTCAGGGTCGATCGATGTCTCGGCGGGGCTGCCCCTTCAGATCGAGACTCTCCGGATGCAGCGCGTGCTCGAGTCCGCCGGGGCCCACCCTCGAGTCATAGCCGCCATCCTCTCCGGATATCCGGATCCCAGCCGCCGCGCACCCTCGCGGCTGGTCCGCGTCGGCAAGGCCCTCCCTGTGTCCCGATGGAGCTCCGGCGTCAGGACGCTGCTGCGCGCGCAGTTCTCCGTCATGGCATCGACGTTCAGGCGGCTGGTTGATCGAGGGATCGAGCCCGAACAGGCCATCACCGCCGCGTTCCGGCATGTCCTCGCCGCCTTTCACCACGCACCGCCGCTGTCGTTCAATCGATGCTTCGAGGTCGTCTGTCTGTCCGAGGGATTGTGGGGCGTCTCCGAGCCGACGCTGCAGCTGACCGACTGCGAGCGCTGCGGCTCGACGTATCTCGCTAGCCGCGTCGACCCGGCGCCGCAGCGTTGCCCGTTCTGCGTGCTGCTTCGCCATCCCGAGATGTACCCGCCGCCCGCTCGCGCGACTGCACCGGCGGCCACCCCCCGCCTTCTCTGACCGAATCGCCCCGGCTTTTCGCGTAGACCGCCGAGGGTCGCACGTCCAACATCGTCGCCGCATGGCTTCGCAGCGACGGACATGTCCCTTCTATCCTTCTTTGCCCCGCGGCGTGCCGCGCCTGCCGCACGCACCGATCCTGCTCGTGCTGCAGACGCCGCGACCTATCCGTCGGTCGACCCCGGCTTGGCCGCCGGTTCGGTGGACCAACTGCTTGCCGCCCACGAGGAACTGCTCTCGAGGATCAAGCTGTGCTACGGCGCTGATCGCGCCACGTTCGAGGCGGACCTGTTGACGTCAGTCCGCAACTTCGCGGACTTCGTGAACCTGCTTCCGGCGACGGCCGACAACTACTACTGCGAGGTAGGCGGATTGTTCCGGCTCGGCCTGGAAGTCGGCTTCTACGCACTGCAGGGCACCGACGGCCACATCGTTTCAGGGCGTTCAACGATCTCGACGCGCCGACTTCTCGAGCCGCGATGGCGACAGGCAACCTTCTTGGCGGGGCTGTGCAGCGAGTTGCACCGGACTCTCAGCCACGTCGTCGTGACCGACGACCGGGGCGAGGAATGGCCGGCCTACCTGAGCCCGCTGACGAGCTGGCTGCAACGCCGGCGCTCCAAGCGCTTCTTCATCCGGTGGCTGTCAGGCGCCCAGGAGACGCGGGCGCTCGGGTTGTTCGCGTTGCGCCACATCGTGCCGGAACAGACGATGCAGCACCTCGCGACGGGCAACTCGGTTGTCGTGCCGCAGTTCCTCGCCTGCTTGGCCGGCGTGCCTCAGTACCGCGAACAGAGCATCCTTGCCGAGCTCGTGAAACGAGCGACCGCGCTCGTCATCGACCGGAACCTGATTGCCAGCGCGAACCGCTACGGGCGACCCATCCTTGGCGCTCACCTCGAGCGCTATCTGCTTGATGCGATGCGGCGCCTGATCACGTCGCACACCGCCTGGGTGCCGAACCAAGAGCGCTCGCGCGTCTGGTATGGCAAGGACGGCTTGTTCATCGTTTGGCCGAATGCCGCTGCCGAGATCCGCAAGCTGCTCGAGGAAGACGAACTGCCGGGCATTCCAAAGGCGCCGGAGACGATCCTGGAGATCCTTCTCGGCGCAAAGGTACTGGAGGCCCGCAGCGGCACGGAGGCGCTGTGGCCGATCGCTCCGCCGCCGGGCAAGAACGTCATCGAGGCGGTCAAGCTGTCGTCGCCCGAGATCCTCTTGTCCGGCCACCTCGATCCCGTCTCGCCTCTGGAGGTTGCACTTGCAGTCCGCACGCAGCCCAAGGCGAGGGAACCTGCGCCGCCGTCCCCGCAGCCCGAGCAACTCAGCCTGGAAGTCCACCTGCCCACGCCGCCGTCCATGTCTGCCCCCGAGCGACAGGTGGTGACAGACGACGGCGAGATCCTTTCCTCGGAGTGCAGCGACGCTGCGCACGACGAGGCCGCACAAGAACCCAACAACGAAGCGACCCTCTCCGAGCCGGCCCCGCTGCCCGTGTTCAAGCTTGACGCACCGATGCGCTTGAACCCGCGCGTGCGAGACGCGCTCGCCGCCGCCATCGACACCATGAACGGCGACTCGAAGGCAGCGATCGCCATCACGGTGCCGGCCGGCGTGTTCGTTTCGCTCGAGCACTTCAAGCGGGCCAACGTCGACCTGCCCGTCGTGCTGCGATCGCTGGCCGAGACGGGCATGGCCGTCGGCCGCGATTCGTCGCGCGTCGATACCGTGCAGCACGAACTCGGCGGGCAGTCCGAGCTCGGCTTCGTCCTGAAGCCCGCATTTGTTCGCGGACTCGACCCTGCCGACTTCGCTCCGGCGCCCGGAGGATGAGCAATGCTGGTCCGTGACTACGAAATGCCGTGGCGGCCGGCGTACGAGATGTGGGCCGGCGCTGCGTGGCTGGCCGGCCTGCTGTCCTTCGTGTACCTCGGCGGGCGCGGACTTATCACATCTGCGGTCGCGCTCGGGCTGGCGCTGATGGCGCTGATGATGGCCGCTCACCGAATGCGTCAGGGGCTGCGGGTCCTCACGGTCCGCGCCTCGCTGTCCGGCAAGGCCATGCAGATCATCACCACCCGCAAGCTCGAGACGCTCACGCGCGACCCGAGCCAGGTGTTCCTTGGCTTCGGTTTCGAGTGGCTGCCCGTCCATTCCCAGCGCCTGTATGAGCTCGCGAAGATCAACTACAAGGACTATGCCGTTTCGCCGCACCTGCTGCGCCTGTTGGGCTTCGCGGTCAGTCCTCAACCCGATTCCGAGATCGGGCTCCCGTACATCCATGGCGTCGAAGCGAAGGAGCACGCGCTCTACCGTCCGCTGCAGAACTTCGAGGGCGGGACACTGCTGGTCGGCACGACCCAAGCCGGCAAAGGCGTCGCGCTCGGCAACTTCCTGACCCAGGCCGTCCGACGCGGCGACGTCGTGGTCTTCATCGACCCGAAGAACAGCCGCCGCCTCAAGCGCGTGGTCCAGCGTGCCTGCGAGGACTACCGCGAGGCAGACACCTTCATGGAGTTCCACCCCGCGTTCCCCGAGACCGGGGTGCGGCTCGACTTCACGTTCAACTGGCAGAAGCCTACGGAGATCGCCTCCCGCATCCAGTCGATCATGCCGGTGGACACGGGCGGCGCGTTCACCGCATTCGGATGGGACGCAGTGAACGTCGTCGTGCAGGGGCTGGTGAACCTGGAAGACAGGCCGAACCTGCTGAAGCTCACGCGCTACATCGAGGGCGGCATCGAGCCTGTGCTCGAAGCGTCGCTGCAGCGCTTCTTCGACCGGCAACTGGGCCACGGATGGCGCGACTCGCAGGAGATGCGCGCCCTGCTGCAGACCGCCGCGCGCGGCGGCATCAAGAAGCCGTCGGAGGTTGCCACTCCACAGCTGCTCGCGTTCGTGTCGTACTACGAGCAGCGCATTTCGCAGACCCAGCGCGACAAGGTCATCGACTCGCAGATCCGGGTGTTCCGCCACAACCGAGAGCACTACCAGAAGATCACGGCCAACCTGCTGCCGATCCTGTCCATGCTCACCTCGGGCGACCTCGGGCAGAGCCTTTCGCCGGATCCGTTCGATCTGGACGACAAGCGTCCGATCATGAACTTCGAAAAGATCGAGCGCGGCGGCAATGTGCTCTACATGTGCCTCGACTCCCTGCCTGACCCCTCGGTCGCGTCGGCGATCGGCGCGCTGGCGATCGCCGACCTCGCGGCGCGTGCGGGCATGCGCTACAACCTGGGCAGCAGCCGACGGATCACGCTCGTCGTCGACGAGATCGCGAACGTGATCAACCAGCCCCTCATCGAGATCCTGAACAAGGGCGCCGAAGGCGGCATCCATTCGATCTGCGCGATGCAGACGCTCGCCGACCTCGCCAAGCGCCTCGGCTCCGAGGACGCGGCCCGCATGGCGCTGGGCAACCTGAACAACCTCTTTGCGCTTCGCTCCAAGGACCGGCCGACACAGGACTTCATCGTCGAGACCTTCGGCAAGACCGGCATCCACACGATGCGCGTGGGACTCAACCAGGGCGCCGACACGCACCTCGGCGACTGGAGCGCAGGCAAGAGCGTTCAGGTCACCGAGTCGATGGAGGAACGCGTACCGGTGGACATCCTCGGCAAGCTTCCCAACCTGCAGTACTTCGGGTCGGTCGCGGGCCGCCTGGTCAAGGGAAGGTTCGCGATCCTGAACCCCGACTTCGACCGGCCGAGGCCCGCCGCAAAGGAAGCCTCCAAATGATCCGCTACGTCTGGATCACAGCCATGCTGGCCATCCTGTGCATCGTGCTGTACATCCCTTCCGCGGTCCCTGCCGAGCGCTTCCTCGAGGTGCTGCGTGCCGAGCACGCGATGAACGAACACGTGTGGGGCAAGGCCACTGCGCAGCGCGTCCTTTCACGGATGCTCGACATGCAGCAGGCGGGCAAGCAGCTCAGCGACCCGCCGGCTCCGGCGGTCCAGGTCGCGCAGAACGGCGCCGTCGACGCCGCCATGGCGCACCAGGTGAGCCAGATGAGCGCACGCCTCTTCGGCAACCCGTACTTCCGCTCGATCGACTCGCTCTTCGTGCTCGTCACCTACCGGCTGAGCGCGCTGGTCGAGTTGCTGCCGCTGTTGTCGATCTTTTGCTTGGTCGCGGCGGTCGATGGGTTGGTGGTGCGCTTGGTCCGGGCGCGCGAGTTCGTTCCCCACAGCGCCGAGATGTTCGGCGGCAGCGTCGCCGGCGCCATTGCACTGGGAAGCGCGGTGGTCGTCGCCTGCTTCCTTCCGCTTCAGATGCACCCGATGTTCGTCACGCTGTGCCTGCTCGTGATGCTCTTCGTGCTGAGCCGGGCCCTGGCGAACTATCACGTGATCCGCTGAGGGCCCACCCCCTCAACTTGGCCTCATCTGGGCCGGATTCTCGGGTGCGCGCGTGGCGCGCCTTCCATACGCTGATGCCCACTAAGACGACACCGACGCGCGTCTCCAAAGGGCCACCCGATGCAAGCCGCAATGCAACTCCCGCGAGGTCTGTCGATGGCAACTCCGATCGACCGTGACGATCGACAACCCACTGTTCAAACGGGTGTCTGGATCGAGGAGCACGACTGGCTCCATCGCATCTTCAAGTCGCCCGAGAACCGCTCTCCGAAGTTCCGCTTCCCCGACCTGTTGAGCGCGTGCGTCTCGTTGGCTGTCGACAGCGAAGACGGACAGCAGCGCCTGGTCGAGTACCTCGAGACGCGCCTGACGCAGCGCGACCCGAAGACGGAGCGCCGCAGCTGCGACATCTGGAAGGCGCAGTTCGAACAGCTGATGGGCGCGCATCGGGCGGCGTGGAACCGCTTCCCGAACCCCATGTTCGAGATCGACCACATCACGACCGGCTGCGTGGCGATCGCGATGTCGCTGCCCGACGCCCAGGCCAGCGTGCTCCACCAAGCCCGCCTCAACCTTCTCGCGCGGGCCAAGGCGCGCGGTGTGGCGACGAACTGAACCGCGATGAAGCCGTCCCACCGCGTTCTCGTTGTGGCCTTCGCGGCCTGCGCCGCCTGGATGCCGACCGGCGGCCGGGCCTGCTGGGACGAGGCCGAGCGCTTGTACGGCGTGTCCTCGAACCTGCTCTACGCGGTGGCACGTGCCGAGTCGGACCTCGATCCGTCGGCCGTGAACCTCACGCATCGCTCCCGGACGGGGACCTATGACATCGGCCTCATGCAGATCAACAGCAGCCATTTGCCTGCGCTCGCGGCGGCCGGCATCAACGAGCGCGATCTCTACGACCCCTGCACCAACATCAAGGTCGGCGCCTGGCTGATGGCGCACGCGTTCGCACGCCATGGCGTTTCCTGGAACGCCGTCGGGGCCTACAACGCCGCGTGCAGCCAATTGAAGGGCGATGCGTGCACGCAGGCGCGCAGCCGCTACGCGTGGCGCGTCTACCGCCGCCTGCCGGCTCCCGGCCACGCCACTGTGGCACCAGCGAGGGCGCCGGCTCCGGAACCTAGCACGCCAGCAGTGAAGGTGGGCTTCATCCTGTCAGCGAGGGTGTCTCCATGAACCGCCGCATCTCCAGGACGGTCGTCACGTCGACGCTCGCTGGCTGCCTGGTGATCACGTGTTCATCGTGCGCCGGACTGCATGGACAAACGCCGAGCGATGCGCCGAGGGATGGAGCCACGCACGCTGCCCACGTCTTGCTCAGACAGCGGCTCGCTCAATTCTCATTCGGGCGCGACGCGGCTTTCGGCGTCTGCGCCGAACCTGCCTGCCCACAGGTGACACCCAAGACGCTTGCGACCGCGTTGCCGACTCCGCAGCCCGTCGCACTCCGGGAGCCGATCGCGCGGCCCACTTCCACCACCGCGATCCCCGTCGAAGCGACGAGAACGGCGGCCGCGGCACCGCAGCCCACCGAAGCTGAGAAGCCCGTGCCCGCCGATGCGAGGCGCCACCTGGTGCTGACGTTCGCCTTCGCATCAGCCGAGCTGTCGCCGTCGGCGAAAGCTGCACTCGATGCCTCCATGGGCGATGCGAAGAAAGCCGACCGCATCGTCATCTCCGGCCGGACCGACGCCATCGGGGACCTCGAGGTCAACCAGGCGCTCGCGATGGCGCGGGCCCTCGCCGTGCGCGACCGCATTCGCACGGTCGCGCCCGACGCCAGGGCCACGATCTCGATCGACGCCAAGGGTCGCTGCTGCTTCGTGGCATCGAACAGCGACGAGGACGGGCGCGCCCGCAATCGCCGCGTCGAGGTCGTGTTCATGGCCGCGGGAGGCGCGTGATGAACCAGCCGATCCTGAGGCCTTCGGCCACAACTTCGGAGGGACCGTCGTCCGACCCGCGGCAACGCGACACGGCAGCGCGCTCCTCTGCATACCCGCAGCCCAAGCGCAGGGTGAGGCCCGGATGGAAAGCAACCATCGTCCGAGCCGAGACCTTCGCGAAGCTGAGGGCCATCCAGAAATCCACGAGCGATCCCGCGATCGACCTGAGCTACCTGACGGACGCGTGCCTTCAGATCGCTCTCGAGCTTGGTGCGGAGGCGATCGTGAAGCGCGCATTGGACGCTCTGCGTCCGGTGCGCACCACTTCCTGATCTTCTTCTCCATGGAGCAAGCAATGAACGCTGTCCTTTCGACTGTCCGTGCACCGTCGCGCAAAGCCATCGCGATGTTCGGCCTGGCGGCCCTGGCGCTCGCGGCGCTGCTGGCGGCAACGCCCAGCCACGCGCTCGACCTGGTCGCCTTCACCGGCATCACGGGTCCGCTCGTGTCGGCGCTGACGCAACTGGCCGGCCTGGCCCCCGGCGTGAAGGCACTGGTGGGTTTCGTCGGCTTCGTCGTCGCCTTCATCAGCCTGGCCGCCCTGCGCAACTTCGGCCCGGTGCTGTTCTACCTGGGCATGGCGATCTTCGGCGCCGTCGGCCTCACGATCGCCGGCGCGATCCTGGGGGCGGTGATCTGAGCCGACCGACCTGGCAGCCCGAACACCGAGGGGACCGCGATGCAGTCGGACACCTACATCCCGCGCCGATTGGACGACCAATGGAAGATCGGCTTCTGGGACGCCGACGTGGCGTTCCCCTTCGTGTTCTCGCTGTTCGTCGGCTACCTGACGAGCACGAAGCTCGGCTTCGCCATCTGCGCCGCCACAGGCCTGTACCTCAGCCGGTGGGTCGCCCGGACGAAGGCCGACAAGCACCCCGCGTTCGCGATGCACTGGGCCTACTGGGCACTTCCGGCGAATCCGGTCACGGCGCTGCGCGCGACGCCCCCATCCCACCTTCGCCGCATGGTCGGCTGACCACCTCGGGCACACGCCATGGACTTCGAACGCCACCAGAACGACTTGCGCGTGCAGCGCAAGACCAACCGCGCGCTGGGCGCCATCGTCGCCCTGCTCTCCGTCTGCCAGCTGCTTTCGCTCGCGGTCATCGTCAGCATCCTGGGCAGCGAGCGCACCGTGATCGTCCCGCCGTCGATCGACCGCACGTTCTGGGTCACGCGCGACAAGGCCAGCCGCGAGTACCTCGAGGAGATGGCCGGCTTCGTCGCCTGGCTCATGCTCGACGTCTCTCCCTCGACGGTCGACTGGAAGCGCAACGTCCTGCTGAACTGGGTCCTGCCCGACCAGCATGCGGCGATGAAGACCAAGATGGACCTGGAGGCCGATCGGCTGCGAAGCAACAACGCCTCCACTTCGTTCCTCATCCAGCAGCTCACCGCCGACGAGAAGGAGCAGTCGGTGGTCATCACCGGACGACTGCGACGCCAGATCAACGGTGCCGACATCGGCGAACCCGAGACCCGAGCCTATCTCGCGCAGTTCAAGTACACGGGCGGCCGTGTCCACATCCAGACGTTCAAGGAGATTCGAAATGCGCAGAACGGACAAGTTCGCGTGGGCGCTGCTGACTCCGGCGCTGTGGCTCGCTGAACCGCATCCCGCTCATGCGCTGCAGGTCGTCGAGGCCAGCGACGGCGTCAGCGTCGAGGCGGTTCTTTCACTGAAGGAGCCGACCCGCATTCGCATCGACGGTGCGGCGATCACCAACGTCTTCGGCAACATCTACTCGAGCAACTGCGGCGCAGCGGTGACCGCGGCTCCGGGTGGCGCTACACCGGCCGGTGCGGGCGCGACGCCGCTCGCGCCGCAGATCAATCCCGCCGGCGAGATCGTCCTCGAGTGCGACACCGACAAGGGCGAGATCTACGTCCGCCCGGTAGGCGGTGCCGGCAAGCCCGTGAATCTCTTCGTGTCGAGCCAGTACGCCACGTACACGCTGCTTCTGCGCCGCTCGGACACACCGGCGGACACGATCGTCATCCGCGACAAGGCGCCGCGGATGGCGAAGGCTGACCAGTCGGCGGCCCCGACCACTCGGCAGCCGCAGCACATCCGCGCACTCAAGGCGATGCTGGTCGCTATGGCATCCGACCGCGTGCCGACAGACGTCCGCGTCGAGGAGGTGAACCGCCCGATGCAGCTCTGGGTCGAGGCGCGCTTCTCGCTGACCCGGCTCTACGAGGGCCGCGGACTGATCGGCGAGCGCTACACGCTCACCAACGTGAGCAACCAAAACATGGTGCTCGCGGAGCAGGAATTCGATCGCGATGCGGGCAACGTGCTGGCGGTCTCGATCGAGAACCACAACCTCCGACCGGGCGAGAGCACGACGGTCTACGTCATCCGTCAGGGAGCTTGAACATGCCTTCACGCTTCAAGGAAAGGTGGGACGGTGTCGTCGAACGGATGTCGCCACGCACCCGCCAGTGGGCCACGGTCGGCGGGATCTCGGCCGTCGCGATGGGCATCCTCTGGGCCGTCTTCGCGATGGGATCGGGCGACTCCTCACAACGAGCCGCGGCTGCGGCGGGCAAGTCGGAGCTCAAGCCTACGAACGTCGACCTGATGGCGCCGGGGGCCCAGGTCCGCGACGTCGAGACGTGGGTCGGCAAGGCCGGTCGTGAGCTCGAGCAGTACAAGAGCGATCGCGAGGAGCAGCGCCGCATCAACCGCGAGCGGCAGGAAACCCAGGAGGCGCTGATGCGCCGGTTCGCCGAGCTGGAGGCGCGCCTGAAGTCCGCGCCGCCTCAGGCGCCCGGCGCGTCGGCCGCCCCACCTGCAGCACCGGCACCAGCCAGCGCACCGGCGAAGTTCCCGCCTGATGCTGCGCTGGCTCGCAGTGGCCTGCCGCCACCTCCGCCGCCGGCGCGCCCTCGCAGCGGCATGCCTGACGGACCGCCGAGTGCGGAGTTCGCGGTCGCGCCTCCGCAGCCGACGTTGGTCCGCGTCACGCTGGCTCAGACCGGCAAGGCGAGCGAAGGCGGCGCCGGTGCGGCCAAGGGCAACACGCAAACGACCGACACGTTCCTCCCCGTGAGCTTCACGCGCGGTGTGCTGCTCGGTGGCCTCGACGCGCCGACCGGCGGCCAGTCGCAAAGCAATCCTCACCCCGTGCTCATCCGGCTCTCCGACAACTCGGTGCTGCCCAACCGCTTCCGCGCCGAGTACCGGGAGTGCTTCGTCGTGGCGGCCGGGTACGGCGACATCAGCTCCGAGCGTGCCTACCTCCGAACCGAGTCGCTCTCCTGCGTGCGCCAAGACGGCGCGGCGCTGGAAGTGAAGATCCAGGGCAGCGTCTACGGCGAGGACGGCAAGGTCGGCATGCGCGGCCGATTGGTGACCAAGCAGGGTCAGATGCTCGCGAACGCGCTGATGGCCGGCGTGATCAGCGGCATCGGCCAGGGCATCTCGACGGCGAACACGACGTACAGCACGTCGGCGCTCGGCTCCGTCGCCACGACGACGGGCTCCGACGCGCTGAAAGCCGGACTCGGGGGCGGCGTCGGCAAGGCGCTCGACCGGCTCGCGCAGTACTACATCAAGCTCGCCGAGCAGACGTTCCCGATCATCGAGATCGACGCCGGCCGCGAGATCGACGTCGTGCTCACCAAGGGCGTTCGCATCGACGGTGCAGAGACCGCCAAGGCCTCCGCCACGTCCTATCCGCGCAATGCCGACCCCTCCGAACGCTACATGAAGGCGGCCAACGATGAAGAGTAGGCAACTCGCATTGGGAGCGGCGCTGGCGCTGCTGGTCGGCGGCGCGCTGTCCGCCACGCCCCAGGAAGCGAAGCTCCTGGCCGGCCTGCAGAAGGCCCATCCGGGGACGAAGTTCACTTCGGTCAACGAGAGCGCGGTGCCCGGCATCTTCGAAGTCTGGATGGGAGCGAACGTGGCCTTCGTGTCGGCCAAGAACCCCCGCTACTTCATCTTCGGCCGCGTGATCGATACGGCCACGATGACCGACATCACTGGCCCGAAGCTGGCGCGCGCCGAGAAGGCCCGCGTCGAGACCGAGACCAGCGCGGGGGATGCGACGCCCGCTGCAGTGGACAAGCTCCCGCTGGCCGACGCCATCAAGACGGTGCACGGCACCGGCGCTCGCATGCTGTACGTCTTCAGCGATCCAGCGTGCCAGTTCTGCCGGCGCCTCGAGCCCGAACTGGCGAAGCTGCCGGACGTGACGATCTACACCTTCGTCGTGCCGTTCCTGGGCCGGCAGCTTCCGCAGTCGGTCCTGTGCGCCGCCGATCCGGCCAAGGCCTGGCAGGCGCTGATGGTCAACGGCGACAGCACCGGCCTCGCCCCGCAGGCCGAGTGCCGATCGGCCATCGACCGCAACCTTGCACTGGCGCGGCAACTGGGCGTTTCGGGGACACCGACGCTGTTCTACGCCGACGGCAGCCGCACGGCCGGTTATGTCGCGGCCGGCGAGGTCGAACGACGAATCGCGGCGGCCGGCAATACCGCGAGCCGGCAGGTCAGCGCCCCGCCGGTCACCTCACAGGAGTCGAACCCATGAAGCACCTCTTCGGTCGCCTGGGGTCGGCCATCGCCGCTGCGGCAACCCTGCTCACCGCCTGCTCGAGCCTGAGCGGCCTGGACGGCACGAGCAGCTACGCCTGCAAGGCCCCTGAAGGCGTCAAGTGCGACTCGGTCTCGGGCACCTACTACAACGCGATCCAGAACAACTTGCCGTCGCAGCGGCGGAGCTCTTCCGGCCGCTCGGACGCCCCGACAGCCGAACGGTCGACGCCTGCGCGCAGCGTGCCGGCCATGGTATCCACCTCGGCCACCTCGACCCGGGGCGACGAGGGCGCGGCTTACGTCGCTGCGCCGTTGCGCTCGGCACCCAAGGTGCTGCGGCTGTGGATCAAACCGTGGGAGGACGCGGAGCGCGACCTCAACGGCGAAAGCGTCGTGTACGTCCAGGTCGACAACGGGCGCTGGCTGGTCGACCACGTGCAGCGGCATGCGCGTGAGCCCTACGCCCCAGTGCGACCGTCGAAGCTGCCGACCTCCGCTGCCAAGGCGCCGGCCGAGTCAGGCAAGGACACCACGGCGTCGCCCGCCGAGGACAACGGCTCGATCACCGGCGCGCTGCGCGCCCTGCAGGCGCGCACTCCTGCGTCCAACGACAACTGACCGACGACGCGAGGACCACGACCATGCTCAACGCGCTGCGTACCAGCTTCCTCGGCACCGGCTCATCCGGCGACCCGCGGCCAGGCCTCTTCGGCTTCGGCGCGGTCGACGATTCGCCGGCCGACCAGTTCGCGAGCTGGCTGCCCTATGCGTCCTACCTCGAGGACGAGCGGCTGTTCGTCAACCGCGACGGCATCGGCTTCCTGCTGGAGATCATGCCCCAGAGCGGCGCCGACGACCGCATGGTCGAAGTGCTGATCTCGCTGTACGCCAACTGCCCGGCGGGTACGGGGATCCAGTTCCACCTCTTCGCCTCGCCCCACATCCGCGCGCAGCTGCGCCAGTACGCGAACCTGCGCTCGGAGGACAGCGACCAGGTCAGCAAGGCCCAGACGTGGGGGCGCCCCGCGCGCAACGACAACCTGTTCCGCAAGCTCGCGCGCCGGCGCTTCGAGCACCTCACCGGCGGCGCCCAGCGTTCGCTGACCCAGGGCTTCCACTACACGATCCGGGACTTTCGCCTGATGATGAGCGTGACGCTTCAAGGCGACCCGAACAACCTCGCCCGACGCGAAGAGATCATCTCGCTGCGCGACGGGATGGCGACCACGCTGCGGTCCGCCTCGTTGCCCAATCGCGTCTGTGACGCTGCGGACCTCATCAACTGGTGCTCGCTGTTCGTCAACCCGGACCGCATCACCAGCACGCACGGGTCCGACCTGCACTACGACGACGGGCGCGAAGTCCG
Source organism: Rubrivivax sp. (assembly GCA_019635315.1). Lineage (GTDB taxonomy): Bacteria > Pseudomonadota > Gammaproteobacteria > Burkholderiales > Burkholderiaceae_C > Rubrivivax. The sequence goes on along the minus strand of JAHBZT010000004.1, from coordinate 466,937 downwards.
CGAGCAGATCGTCGACCATGACACGATCCAGGACGCCGCGGCGAACGGGCTGCACCTCTGGAAGGAAGGCGGCGGTCCGGGCATGGACGTGCGCTTCTTCTCGATCAAGTCCTTCCCGGAACGGTTCGGGCTGTGGCAGATGGGCGCGCTCATCGGCGACCTGATGCAGCCGGCGCTTCAGTACAACGCGCCGTTCCTGCTGACGATGGGCGTCCACGTGCTGGACCCGAACACGACCCGCACTACCGTCACGGCAAACCACGTCCGCGCGACGCAGAACGCCGACAGCAAGATGGCTCGCGTCATGCCCGATGTCGGCAAGAAGGCACGCGACTGGACCGCCGCTGCCGACGTCATCGACGCCGGCGGCGCGATCGTCAGCATGTACCACCAGCTCGCGGTGTTCAGCACGCCCGACCGAACGGTCCAGACGCAAGAGACCGCCAAGGCGATCTGGCGTGCGCGGGGCTTCGACCTGAATGCGGACGTCTACATGCATCGCCAGGCACTGATCGCCAGCCTGCCGATGACGCTGTCGCCGAAGTTCCACGGTGACCTGCGCAAGATGCGCCGCGTCACGCGCAAGACGATGGGCAACGCGATTCATCTCGCCCCGCTGGTGGCCGAGTGGCGGGGCACGCGCACCCCGACGCTGCTGTTCGGCGGCCGCCGCGGCCAGCTGATGACCCTGGACGTCTACGACAACGATCTCGGCAACTACAACTTCTCGATCATCGGCGCCCCGGGCTCCGGCAAGTCGGTGCTAATGAACGAGATGGCCTGGTCGTACCTGTCGAGCGGGGCTCGCGTGTGGATGATGGACCTGGGCCGTTCGTTCGAGAAGCTGTGCAAGAAGGCTGGCGGCACGTACATCGAGTTCCGCACCGACTCGAAGATCAACCTCAATCCCTTCAGCGTCGTCTCGGAAGAGCGCGTCGCCCCCGACGGATCCGTAGAGGGTGGCATCAACGAGGACATCGACATGCTCAAGCCCGCGCTGGCCAAGATGTGCTCGATGGCCAGCGCGCTGGAGGAGGTGCAGATCAAGGCGCTCGGTGCCATGGCCCTCAAGCTCTACAAGCAGTACGGACGCGAGCTGACGATCACCGGCCTGCGCGACGCCTTCATCACGGGGAGCATCCCCGAACTCGGCCTGAAGGAAGACCAGCGCATCAAGGATCTGGCGGTGATGCTGAACCCGTACACGAAGGACGGCGAATACGCGCGCTTCTTCGAGGGGCGCAACAACATCGACTTCTCGAACGACTTCATGGTCATCGAGAACGAGGAGCTCAAGCGCAAGCCCGAACTGCATGCGGTGGTCAACATCCTGCTCATGTACCAGATCACGGGGCAGATGTACCTGACCCGCGATCGCAAGAAGCTCCTCTTCATCGACGAGTTGAAGCAGCAGCTCGGCGAGATCGGCTCCGACGATCCCGTGAAGGCCGCCGTGGTCGAGGAAGCCGCGCGCCGCGCGCGCAAGTACGGCGGCGCCCTGGGCACCGCGACGCAGAGTGCCGACGACTACTACGGCTCTGCGCAGATGGAGGCCGCGCTCAACTGCTCGGACTGGACGTTCCTGCTGCGCCAGAAGGCCGAGTCCATCGAGCTGCTCGGTCGCAACGGCCGGATCTCCATGGACGAATCGAAGAAGCGCTTGCTGCAGTCGCTGCGAACCGAACCCGGCGTGTTCTCCGAGTGCTACATCTCGTCGCCGGTCGGCGAAGGGGTCGCCCGCAACATTCTCGACCCGTTCAGCCATCTGCTGTTCAGCAACAAGCTCGACGACAACGCGCCGCTGGACGAACTGCGGCGTGCCGGGTACTCGATCGACGACGCAATCACCGAGCTGCTGCGCCGCCGGGGGCACGCCGTATGAGGCACGTCGCGCTCTCCGTGGCGATCTCGCTGCTGCTGACCGCCAGCGGCCTGTTCGCCTACGACCGCTTGGTCTTCCGTCCCTCCCAGCGAATCGGCGTCGTCGACGTCTCCGACGTCTACCGGCAAAAGGAGGCGGAGTTCGCCTCGCTGATCACCGCCGGCAAGACCGACGCGGAGCGGCAGCGCGCGATGGATCTGGCTTCGACGTTCGCCCGCAGGCTGCCGCAAGCGCTGGAGGAACTGCCTCGCGAGTGCGGCTGCCTCGTGGTGCTCAAGAGCGCGATCGCCGGCCCATCGGCCAACACCATCGACCTCACGCCCAGGCTGAAGTCGAAGCTGGAGCGCACATGAACGGTCCGTTGGCCACAGGCGCGCCACGCACCAGCCTGCTCTCCTGGTGGGCGGCCGGCGTATGCCTGCTCGTCGTCGAGATGAGGCACCGCTGGTACCTGTTCGTCCTCGTCGCCGCCGTCTGGATGCTCGCCGTCGTGCGGCTCTTCGTCCACCACACGCCGGTGCTGCCGTTGCTGTTCAACTGGTCGGCGAGCGTCCCGTACCACGTGGTCTATGTCGACAACCGCTCCACGACGCTGACCCGCGGCGACCTGGTCGTGTACGCGTTCGAGGGCGAGGCTGCGCGCACGAGCCACCCGGGCCTGAAGGACCAGCCCTTCTTCAAGCGCATCGCCGGTGTCGCAGGCGACACGGTCACCGTCGCCGACCGCGAGGTCTTCATCAATGGAGTCAGCGTCGGCCGAGCCAAGACGCACACCTTCGACCGCAGGCCGCTGCAGCCGATCGAGGCCACGGTCATCCCTCCGGGCTTCCTCTACGTCCAGGGAACCAGCCCGGACAGCTTCGACTCGCGGTATCGCGCCAGCGGCCTCGTCGCCGTGCGCGACGTCGCCGCAAAGGTTCACCCCCTGTTCTGAGCGGAGGCCTTCGATGCGCAACTCGATTCTGCTCGGTGCCGCCGCCCTCCTGACCTCCCTCGCTTTGGCGCAGAGCGCCGACCTTCAGATCCGCGACGACGTTCCGATCGACGCCTATCTCGCATTGCTCGCGCAGGTCGCTCCGCCGGCGCGCGAGGGTGCCGAAGCCTACATGGCCGCCTTCCGCGCGCGCTGCGGCCGCGCCCTTCGCACGGTCGAACTGCGGCGCGCGTTCGCGGAGGGGAACGGCGACCCGACGCTGATGGCGATGATCCGCGCGACGCACCAGAAGGACACCGCCGATCTGCAGCGCCTCGGCGCGTCCATCTCCTGCCCAGGGAGCTGAAGTGCGATCCGCTGCCCGCGTTGCCATTGTGTGCGCCGCCCTCTGCGCCGCAGCGTGCGCCCGCGCGGAGAGTCTGGGCACGATCGGTCCGACGTATCCGATCGCGGAGCAGAACCTGCTCGACTTCATCATGGCGCGCCTTCGCGAGAAGGAGCGCAGCGGCGAGCTGCAGCGCATGGAAGACCTGGCCAAGGCGCGAGCGACGCAGTCGATCCGGAGCCCGAAGCCCGTGCCGGGCCTGCATCGCGCACAGACCGCCAGGACGTTCTACTTCGACCCGACGTTTACCGTCGATCGCAACATCACCGATGAGAGTGGGAGGTTGCTGTTTCCCGCGGGCATGAAGGTGAACCCGCTCGACGTCGTCTCCTTGTCGAAACACCTGCTGTTCTTCGACGCCCGAGACCCCCGCCAGGTGGCGCAGGCCAAAGAGCTGATCGACGTCTACCAGGGCCGCGTGAAGCCCATCCTGGTCGGGGGCAGCTACCTGGACCTCATGAAGTCGTGGAGCCGGCAGGTCTTCTACGACCAGGAAGGAACGCTCGTGCGCAAGCTGGGCATCACCGCGGTGCCGGCGATCGTCTCCCAGGAAGGCTCGCGCCTTCGCATCGACGAGGTGGTGATCAAGTGAAAGCGCTCATTCGATCGTTGGCCGCACTCGCGGCGAGCCTGCCCGCCCTCTTGGCGACGGCGGCCCCTATCGCCACGTGCACGGGCAAGTTCCCGAACCCCATCACGGATATCTGCTGGTCGTGCATTCTTCCGATCACCATCGGCAGCGCGACGGTCGCCAACTTCGGCGGCCAGGAGGACAACGACAGCAACCCGAGCAACCCAGTCTGCAGCTGCGGGGTGAACCCGACCATTGGATTGTCGATCGGCTTCTGGGAGCCGGCTCGTCACGTGGAGGCGGTGCGAAAGCCCTTCTGCCTCCCGTCGCTGGGCGGTCTCAATCTCGATCCCGGGATCGCGGCGCCCGAGGCCGCTCGCTTCACGCGCCCCGAAGGCGACGGCGACGGCGGGTCCTTCTATCAGGCGCACTTCTATGTCAACCCGGTGCTGTACTGGATGGAGGTCGTCACCGACTTCCCGTGTCTCGAGCGCGGCAGCTTCGACCTCGCGTACCTGACCGAGGTCGATCCGCTGTGGAACGACGACGAACTCACGGTCCTGCTGAATCCCGACGCCGTGCTCTTCGCCAACCCCATCGCGATCGCGGCCTGCGCTGCGGACTGCGTGGCGTCGACGGTCGGCTTCGGCATGAACTCGCTCTTCTGGTGCGCCGGCTGCCAAGGCAGCATCTACCCGCTTGACGGCCAGGTTCAGTACCACATGGGTGGCGTTCGCACGGCGGCGCTGCTCGCGCAGCGGCTCACCGCCAAGATGCATCGCGAGCTGATCGCGTGGGGCTGGCACGGCAGGAAGGGGCTGTGCGGGCCGTATCTGGAGCCGATCATGGACAAGTCGGCCTACAAGACGCAGCTGACCTATCCCATCCCGACGACCGACAAGCTCGACGGCAAATGCTGTCAGCCGTTCGGACGCACCACCGTGCTGTGGGGTGCGGGCAAGGAGTATCCCGTCCGAGGCGAGGACTTCGCCTTCATGCTCTTCAGGAAGAGGAACTGCTGTGTCGGCTACTGACCGCGACTTCGTCGCCGGTGGCGGCCCGGCGGCCAGGATCCGCGTGATTGCCGCCGCCTGGCTGCTGCCGACCATCGTCTGGGCTCAACCCGTCGCGCCGGTCGTCACCGACGACGACATCGCGCGCGCAGCCAAGAGCCAGCCTGCGATCACCGACAAGGATATCGAGCAGGCAGCGAAGAAGCATCGCATGCCAACCGAAGCAGAGCTCGCGCGAGTCCCGATTCAGGCAACGCCGAGGGTCGACGCGCTGCCGCAGCCCGTGACTCGCCGGCCGGTGGATCTGGGCGCTGTCGCGCGCGGCTACGAAGCCATGTCGCAGCCCGGAGCCGCCGCGGCGCTGAATGCGGGCCCCGCCCTGCTGGTGTTCGTCAGCTTCTCGATGCCCGAAGCCGCCCTCTCGCGGCTCACGGACCAGGCCGCCAGATCCGGAGCGACTCTGGTCACCCGTGGCTTCGTCAATGGCTCGCTGCAGCAGACCGTGGCACGCACCCAGCGACTGATCGGGCAGCGTAAGGTGGGCTTCCAGATCGACCCTCAGGCCTTTGACCGCTTCGCGGTGTCGGCTGTGCCGACGTTCGTGCTGCTCAGGGCGGCCGCCATGCCGGAGCCCTGCGCGGCGGGAACGTGCTTCCCCACCGCAAGCTACGTGTCGGTCGCCGGCGATGTCAGCCTGGACTACGCGCTCGAGTTCTTCAAGCGCTCCGCGCCGAGCTTCAACCAGGAGGCCGGCGCGTTCCTGTCGAAGATGAGAGGAGGCCGCGAATGAGCCTCAAGCGCATCATGGTGTGGGTCACGATCTGCGCCTTCCTGTTCACGCGCGTCTGCGTGTTCGCGCAGTCGTCGCATGACCAGGGCGTGACCGCCGGCAACGCTGCGAACACCGTCATCCGCGGCATGGTGAACACGCCGAGCGCCACGTCGGTCGTTCCTGGCTACACCACGACGCCACCGGAGGCAGCGCTCGCGGGCCGTGCCAGCCTGGGCACCGACGTCAACGCGAAGCTCGCGGCCTGCACGGCGACCCCGTCCGATCCGACCTGCCAAGCGCTGCGCAATGCGATCACCTCGGCCAACACGCCACGCACGCCAGTAAGCCCGGGCGACCCGGCCGTGGTCGCAGCGAGAAGCATCACCCGCAACCCGTCCGCCGACCTGGGCAGCCTAGCCGCCTACTACAGCGGCTGCGTGACCTCGGAGGTCACGACACCCGCCCGTACCGAAACCCGGACCTGCGCGCGATACGTCGGCGTCGGCAGCTACAGCTGCTCGAATGCCCTGACGGTGGCGATCGACCGCACGACGAGCTGCTCGCCGGGCGACTGGTTCGCGCATGCCGCATCCGGCTCGATCGGTTTGGATGCGCAGTGCCTGCCGGATCGACCCGACACGACGCAGCACTTCCGCATCACGTCCAGCGGTACCCCGCTCGCCTTCTTCAACGTCGACATGACGACGCCGGTGGTCTTTCCTCAGATGGTGGTCGTCCTGGGCACGACCTACTCATGGATGACCGGCGCCGAGATCCAGTCCGGCGTCTGGGTGGCCGACAAGTCCTGCACCGGCTCGACCTGCAGCCTCACGGCCATGCTGGCGGACTCCCAGCGTGAGACCTGCACGGGCAACCCGGACTCCGGCTACACATGCACCGTCCAAAAGCCCTTCCTGGAGGTGCTGTCCGCCTGCCCCGCAGGCACGCAGAGCGGCGACAACCTGGCGGTCGAGACATGCACCGGCAGTGGCGACAGCTACAGCTGCACGACGGCGCCGCTTGATAGGAAGACCTGCTACGAGCCGTCTGCATCGCCCTTCGACATCTTCGCGACAGACACGACCGGCACGTTCTCCAGCTCGTACTGGCGCGCCGCCTCCGCGCGCGCCGTGGTGGGTTGGACGCCGAACCCGGCATACGGCCCCATCCCCCAGATGCGGCTCACCTACACGAAGGCGTCCACGGCGGCGACAGCGACCGACACCTGGAACAGCCAGTGCCCGACGCTGGCTGCGGGCGGGCGCTGCACACCCGCCTCGGCAGCCCAGTGCGTCGACGGTCCATCGACCAAGATCGTCGACGGGGTCGCAGTGACCCGCGACTGCTGGGAATACCGGACGACGATGTCTTGCACCGACACGGTTACCAGCGATCAATGTGCACCGCTTGTCGCCACGGGGTGCACGCCGTTGTCGTCCGCTTGCGCACAGACCAATCCCACGACCGGTGCGTGCGAGGTCTACCAGGATCAGTACAGCTGCCCGGTGCCGGCCGAGACCACCACGACTGCCTCAAACTGCCCCACCAACGTGTTCTGCCTGGGAACGAGCTGCTTCAACATCGCCTACACCAACGACGCGGACTTCGCACGCAGCATGTCGATGCTGGAAGCCGCACGCGAAGCAGGCGTCTACCTCGACAGCGACCGCATGCAGGTCTTCAAGGGCGAGGCGAACCGCTGCCGCGACAAGCTGCTGAAGAACTGCTGCTACACCGACGGCGCCGGCGCGGGGATGACCAACCAGAGCGTCTTCGGTAGCGGCACTCGCCTGGTCTACGACATCCTGATGAACTCGGAGAACCGCGAGTTCGTCATGGCCGGCATGAGCGCGCTGCTGACCGGCGCCGGCTTCAGCGGGACCTTCACGTCCTACGGCTTCACGATCGCGGTCAACGGGGCGGCCCTTCCCGCCGGGTCCACCGTCCTGTACGCCTCTTCGACGACGGCGGGCGAAGGCGTTGTACTCGCATTCGACCCGTGGTCCCTCGTCATCGCCATCATCATCTACGTGATCCTGTCGATGATGGAGTGCAGCGAGCAGGAGGCGCGCCTCGCTCTCCAGGAGGGGGCCCGGCTATGCCACAGCGTCGGCACCTACTGCTCGTCGTGCATACGGATCCTCGGCCACTGCGTCTCCTGCATCGAGCACACCACGTCCAAGTGCTGCTTCAACTCGATGCTGGCGCGCATCGTCAATGAACAGGGCCGCGTGCAGGTCGGCAAGGGTTGGGGCAGTTCGGAGAACCCCGACTGCAGCGGCTTCACCGTTGCCCAGCTCCAGACCCTGGACTTTGCGGCCATGGACTTCACCGAGTTCTATGCATCGCTCATCCCGAAGACTCTCGACCTCACGGCGGTCCAGGGCACCAATGCAGGCCGGGTGAACAACTGCTACTTCGGTCAAGGGAGATGCAATTGAAGACGCTCATCTTCTTCGTGACCGCAGCGCTGGCCGCCCAACTCGTCTACGCCCAGGACGGCGCGCGCGTGCCGGTGGAGGACGTCCGTGTCCTGCTGATCACCGCAATCGACTCGCCGAGCGGTGAGGCACGGGGCGTCCTCACCGGGCAGATGGCGAAAATGATCACGGACCGCTTCCGTGCGACGGGCCCGATCCTCATCGATGTGACGACGCAGAAGCGCTACGCGCAGCCCGGCTGCAGCCGCCTGAACCTGAGGTTCAGCCAGGACGGCGTGCACCTGCCCGGAGCCGCGGCGCCCCAACTCAAGACCGTCGACATCGGCCTCAACTACTGCCGCGACGGTCTTCCGCCCAAGTCCCTTTCCTGAGAGGACGAACATGCGCGCGCTTCTCATCGCACTTCTCGCAGCGCTGCCTCCTGCGTTCGTCTGGTCGCAGCAGAGTGAACCGCCTTCGCCGCCGTCACCGGCAGTCCGGACGCTCTTCTGGGAAGACTACCGACGGGGCTGGCACTTCTACGAGGATCCCGAGCCGGACGTCGCGCCGCCCAAGCCGTCCGCGCGAGCCGCGGAGAAGGCTACGCCGCGCGACCAGCGTCCGCCCGAGCTCATCGAGTTCGAGCAGTTGCAGAAGCGACTCGAGGAGTACCGAAACATCGCCATCATTCGCCCGACCGAAGCGAATGTCCGGCGTTACATGGAGCTCGAGGCTCGCGTCGTGCGGCAGGCCTCCTACTTCTCTGACGTTGCGCAGCGCGTCGCCTGGTCCACACCGGACCTCGACATGACGCTTCAGGGCCGTCCGGTGAACGCCCGGGCGATCGAGGTGTTCGACCGGGAGCAGGCGCAAAGTCGGAATCAGTCGGTCACGGCTCTGACCGGCACCCACGTCCTGTTCTTCTTCTTCCGCTCGGACTGCCCGTACTGCCACGCGTTCGCGCCGACGTTGGAGGCCTTCCAGGCGCGCCATGGGATCCAGATCGTGCCGATCAGCGTCGATGGTGGCGGCCTGCCGAACTTCCCGCAGTTCCGGCGCGACAACGGCATCTCGCGCACGCTGCAGGTGACCCAGGTCCCGGCGGTGTTCCTCGCCGAGCCGTTCACCGGAAAGATCACGCCGATCGGCTTCGGAGTCCTCTCCGAGTCGCAGTTGCTGGAGCGGATCGCAACCGTCACTTCCCCAGGCGCCGACGCGCTCGTCCCCTCGACGACCCGCCGCGTCTCTCTGCAATAGGAGCCCTGGTCATGGACCTGAAAACGCTCTTCCGCAAGGCGATCGCCACCGTCCTGGCGTGGTCCCTCGTCCTCGCTTTCCCGCTTGCGTATGCGGGAGACCTGAACGCCGAGGTGACCAACATGTTCAACAACCTCGGAGCGATCGGCAACTACAGCGCGCCGGGCGCGTTCAAGGGCCAGACGTTCAACACGTACACCGGCGGCAACCTCTACCTGCGCTCGCCCAACAAGACTTACCAGCTGGCCGCGATCCAGTTCCCGAACGCCAAGGGTGGCTGCGGCGGCATCGACCTGTTCGGTGGTTCGTTCTCGCACATCTCGGCCACCGAGTTCCGGAACATGCTTCGGAACATCACGGCAGCGCTACCCGGGATCGCCTTCCAGCTCGCCCTGGAGGCGGTTTCGCCCCTGCTGGGCGGCCTGACGAAATGGGCAAAGGGACTGGAGACCTGGATCAACAACGCGCGCATCAACTCGTGCGAGACGGCAACGGCACTGGTCTCCTCTGCTGCCGAGGCCACTGGGTATGACTCCCAGCGCGCTTGCGCGAAGCTCGCCATGACGATGGGACTCGAGTCCGACATCGACGCGGCGATGCGAAGGTGCGCGTCCGACAGCCCGAGCATCCTGGCATCCGCGCGTAGCAACCCCGATCCCAACGTCGCCAATCTGGCACCGTTCGTTGGGAACCTCACATGGAAGGCACTGCAGACGGTCGACACGCTTGACGACGCCTCTCGCGAACTCGTCATGAGTATCGTCGGCACCTTCATCTTCTATCCGCAGGAGTCGAATCGCGACTTCGAGTATGTCGGTCCAAGCATCACCACGGTCGCCCAACTCCTCTACGGCCAGTCGGACGCGGGTGGAGGCAACATCAACGTCCAGCTTCTCAAGTGCAACAACTACACCGACTGCGACGTTGTCACCCGTCGCAACGACAACGTACACGAGCCGTTGACGAAGAAGGTCGAAGACCTCATGCGTCTCATCTCCGACAACATCCGCACGAGGACAGCCATTCCCAACAACACGAACGCGGTCGGCTTCGTGAACAGCACCAGCCTTCCCGTCTGGCGCATGCTCTCCGTCGGCAACACTATTCCGGGATCCGGCCTGGCCGACACGCTCATTGCCAACTACAAGGAGGTAATCGCGGCCGACTACGCCTTTGCGTTCCTGAGTCAGTTCACGAGTGTCGCTCTGTCTGCCCTGCAGAAGCAGTACCGACTGAATCCTGAACAGCAGACACGGGCGCGGGCGCTTCGTGAGGACGCACACAAGTTCCTGTCGCAGCTACAGGCAGAGCAGACGACGATGTATGGGAAGGTGAGTTCCATCTCCAGCGTCGCCACGGACCTTGAACGACTCGAACGAAATCTCCGCGCGAACATGTCAGCTCACGTGCTCGATATGCTCGGCTATGCCAACCGCGGTATTCAGTAACGAACGGCTTGGCATGGGAGACGGCCATGTGGGAGATCTACGCGTACCACAACAGCGACAGCCTGGTCGGCATCTTCAACGCGATCGCCGCGATCATGGCGTCGGGCACGTACCTCAGCGCAATCGCCGCTGTCGCGTTCTGCGGGTTCGTGGCGGCGATGGTTGCTTACATGTTCGCCCCGGAGAAGCTCCACGGCTGGAAGTGGATTGGCACCGTCGTACTCGTCTACGGCGTGCTGTTCGTGCCCAGGGTCTCTGTGGGAATCGTGGACAAGACGGGCGGCACTCCGGTTCGGATCGTGGCCAACGTCCCGTTCGGCATGGCAGCGCTCGGAGGACTCACGAGTTCCATTGGGAACTCCATCACCGAGTTGTTCGAAACGGCCTTCCAAATCATTCCTGGCCCTGGCGCGCTGCCTGCTGAACTCGCCTATCAGCAGAACGGCTTGATGTTCGGTAGCCGCCTGATTCAAGAGACGAGACGCACATCTCTGCCCGACCCGGCCGTTCGGACCGATCTGATCAACTTCGTTGGAAACTGCACCGCCTTCGACCTCGCTGACGGCACCATTTCGCCGACGGCATTCTCGACATCCGATGATCTCTGGGCAACGATGGCAACCACCAATCCGGCTCGATTCAGCATCGTGAGCTCGGGTGCCGGTGTGACCACGACGACCTGCGACCAGGTCTACACCTCGATCAACTCGAGGCTGCCTGCACAGGTAACCGACCTCACCAACCGATTGGGCCAGCGACTCAACCCCACACTGTCCGCGCTCGCCGCTCAAGCAGCGGTCGTGAACCAGATCCCGCAGGCGTACATCAGAAGTCAGATCGCCTCTGCGTCAGCGACCGCTGCCGACCTCATTAGGCAGAACGCACTGATCAATGCCATCAACGACGCTGGCGAGATGGGCTGCCAGAAGATCAATGATCCCTCGTGCATGATGCTGGCGACCGGGCGAGCCGCCGCGGTGGCATCTCAGAACTCTGCCTGGATCAACGGCGCCAAGATCGCCGAGCAGGCATTGCCTGTGGTGCGCAACGTAGCCGAGGCAATGTGCTATGCAGTCTTCCCGCTCATCGTTCTCTTGTTGTTCCTTTCCTCGGGGCGGACCACGTTGCTGATGTTCGCAGGCTATTCGGCGGCGCTGATCTCGATTCAACTGTGGCCACCACTTTTCGCGATCCTCAACTACATGGCGAGTATCTACGCACAGCTTGACCAGGCTGCGGCGGCAGAGATCGGCGGCGGCGTGAAGGCGCTGTCGCTTCAGACAGCTTCTCCGATCTATTCGAACTCCGTCTCGGCACAGGCGGTCGTCTCGTACCTTGTGATCGGCATTCCCTTGCTGGCCTATTCCCTCGCCAACCGATTGGTGAATTTTGGTAGCGCGCTTGTGGGAGGTTTGAGCGGCCTCCAGTCCACGATCGGCAACGCCTCCGCCGCGGCTGCGCTGGGCAACTCCAGCATGGGAAACGTATCGATGGACCAGCGGGTCGTGACCCCGTCGACCTCGAGCCCGTGGGTCTCCAGAACTCAGGACGCACGTGGCAACTGGCTCACGGAGGATGGCACCGGACGGAAGGCCATCTCTCTCCTCAAGAACGATGGCATCACGTCGCACCAGGTGAGCGCGAAGGTTTCCCAAGGCGACGTTGACGCAGCCAGCCGAAAAGCGTCGGCTGCTGCCAGCGAAGCGCTTTCGGCTGGAAGTGTGCGCGCCGCGAGTCTGAATGAAGCGTTGACAGTCGTTCGACAGAGATCGTCCGGCGCTCGATCTACCTCAGGTCGGGCGGTCTCCGGGTTCGAGGAGGTCAGCCAGGCGGCAGAGCATCTTTCGTCGGAAGCGAAGCGGATTGCGAAGGAAACTGGCTACGACGAGTCGCAGGTCGCCGGTACCCTGCTTCGGTTCTCCGCGGCGCCGATGGCCTACGGCATTGGGGGCGGCGCCTCGATCGACAAGCGATACGGTGCATCCCTCAGCGACGCGGAGAGGCGGATCCTCGATCACTCCAACGCCGAGACGTTCAAGGCGGTGAGGAGTTTTGGCGATCGTGTCTCGCGAGACCGGTCGTTCTTGAACTCGTTGGCATCGGAAGGCCAAAGCGGCACCAGTCTCGCCTCCTCGCTCGTTGACACGGCGACGCGGTCCGAGTCGGCCGAGCGCCGCTTTTCAGAGGCCTTCTCGCGGTCGCAAGAGACACGCCTCGCCTTCGAGAAGGGCGAGACCATTACGCGCGATCTGGCCCAGGATCCGGCCTACGTGGATGCGGTGCTCGAATACGAGCGCGTTGCCGCGCAGTTCGGCGGCAACACCCAAAGTCTTGCGGCGTACTTTTCGTCCCGGCTCGGCAATTTCTCATTGACGCCGTCAAGGTTCTCCGAGAGCAGCGCACTCCCGGCAACGTTCCAGGACGTGCGGTCGATGCACGAGCAGCTACGTCGCGACGCTGCAGTCGGTGCCGATGTCCACGCAGTGAAAGCGGCCAACGACGGGCAACTGAGAACGAGGCCGCTTGCCAATCCGCCTCCGGCGCCGTCTGCGACGAGTCCGGATGTGGCCAGATCACCAGATGCGAGCCCTACCGCGACGGGCGATCACGGTGCCATCCTGGTGGATGGTCGGTCCTTCCGCGCGAACATTGAGTCATCGCGCGTCACGCAGGCTGGCTCGAACGCGGCTGGGCAGGATGGGTTTGACTCCCGCCATGAGATCGAGCGCCGGCCTGATGGCGGACTGGTCACTCACAGGAGCATGGTCGGCGCAACGCTGAAGTCAGTGAAGCGAGACGTCGAGGCGTCGGTCGACGACGCGCGCGATGCTGCTACTCGCGAGATGGACGCTGCGCGCGAGCGAGCGGCATCGAGTCCCCGGCAGAAGGCCATCGACGCAACTTCAGAGGTTCCTTCGATGCTCCCCAGTGTGGGCCGCAGGCCCCGGAAGACCGAGTAGCGCGTCGCCCCCCAACAGGTCGAGGTCAACTACTCCTTGCGGGGCCAACTGTTGGGAAAGCGGAAGGAGGGATCGTCGACAGGGCGAGCGTAGTCGTCGAGATCAGCGCTGGAAACCTTGTCGGGCCCAAGGGTCTTGCTACCAGACGCGAGCTTGATGACGAACACCAAGCCATACACCAGCGCTACAAAGCCGACGACAAGCAAAAGACCACCCCATGCGCCCGAAGACCCTTCGCCGCTCGCCGCCGCCTCGGCAGCGGCAAGCGAAGTCGCGACGACTGTCAACAAGCCGGGCACAGTAGCGGTTGCGATCTTCACAAGGTCATCTCCTACAACTTCGCTCCCATGGAGAAGGCCGGGCCAGGGGCGATCGGGAAATATACTAACCGAGGCGACGTGTCAAGGGAGCTCAACATGAAGAAGGTCGCAGCAGTGGTTGTCACTGCGTTCATCGTGACGGCGCACGGGCAAGCGGAGGCAGTGGCACTCCGCCCGGACAAGGCTACCGACGACTCTGTCTGCGACCTTGCCCCGAACACGAACGGCTACCTGGGCCGAAAGATGCTTGTCCCCGCCGTCGCGTCGCCGAAGGACCAGATCGACGCGTACTTCCGAATGGCTTCGTCGTTCATCGCGACGCACTGCAAGGACGGACAAGCGTTGATCCTTCAGGGGTCATCCGACGTCAGCGTGGATGCACCGTCGCTGACACAGGTAGCCAACTCCGCATGCATCGTGGCCGGCGTCACCCGAAGCGAATCGGCGACAGCAGCGGGTGACCGCACCGTGCCTGGCTTCGAGTTGCGTTGCACCATTGCCAAGCACGGCGAGTTGGTCCAGAAGCTCGCAGACCTGGAGCGGAACGACCCCATGAACGCGCTCAAGGCGCGCATGGTCGGCGCCGTCCAACAGGCCGAACAGGGCAGTCGCACTTCGAACAGCGGGACCACCAAGAAGGACTGCAACAAGGTCACGTTGGCCACCCTGCTCCAAGGCGGGAACTGCAAGTAGGGCCGCCTCCGCAGTTTGAATGACGGCTGCGACCGGAGGAACTGTCGTTCGCCTCCATCGGGCCCAAAGCCGACCCGAAGTGGTTGAGCCCCGGCAAGGGTTGCTGACCTGCGTTGTGACGGGTCGAGCAGTCGATCTATCGAGCCTCGACCCGCGCGCAGTACGAATCGCGGTTGTGCAGTGCGGTCCGAGCAATCATCGGTGGCGGTCTTAAGCATCCCGAACTGTTCGAGGACATCCACGAGCGATCGCATTGCGTAGACTCGCCGCATGGGACTCTTGACCTTCAGCATCAACGTCACGTTGGACGGCTGCGTCGACCACCAGGAGGGAATCGCCGACGACGAGACACACGCCTTCTTCACCCGCCTCATGGACGAGTGCGGGGCGATGCTGTGGGGCCGCATCACCTACGAGATGATGGAAAGCTACTGGCCCGCGGTTGCCCGCGGCGACGAGGAGGCGCCACCGGCGATGCGCGAGTGGGCGGTCAAGCTGGAGGTCAAGCCGAAGTACGTGGTGTCGTCGACGCGAAAGGACTTCCCGTGGACCAACAGCCACCACATCGCCGGCGACCTGCGCACCGGCGTGCAGAAGCTCAAGGACGCCACCCCGGCCGGCGTGCTCCTCGGTAGCGGCAAGCTCGCGGCCGAGCTGGATCGCCTGGACCTGATCGACGAGTACAAGCTCCTCGTCCACCCCAGGATCGCCGGCCACGGCCCGACCCTGTACCAGAGCGGGCTGCCCAGCACACGACGGCTCGAGCTGGTCTCGGCCAAGCCGCTCCGCAGCGGTGCGGTCGCCATGCACTACCGGCGCGCGCGCTGACCAGAGCAGCCTCATGGCGCCCAGCTCGCGGGCCAGCACGTCGATTGCGCCTGCGCGGGCAGCTCCCACCACGACAGCCCACCCTGCTTCCTAGCCGTTCACAACCTGGATTTCCAATAGGCTTATGAGCGCATGCGCTCCTATTGTCATGGTCGTCCTATTCACGGAGCGCGACCATGCAATCTCAAGACTCCTCCGGGGCCGTCGCTGCGCCGGCATCGACCGAGTTGCCACCAAACGTCCTCCTCGAGCTCGTCCGAGAGATGCGCGGACAGCGAGAGTCTTTCGATGAAGGCCAGCGGCTGGCCGCGGCCGAGCGGAAGTCCGAACGCCGCTGGCGCATGCTGTTCCAGGCGCTGGTCTTCGGCGCGCCGGTGCTCCTGGCCATCATCTACTTCCTGTTCTTCCTCAGCTCCACCGGGTTCCGCTGGGGCCCGTTCGGCGATGTCATCGGCGTCGTGAGGATCGAGGGCCCCATCGGCTCGAACGAGCACGCTTCTGCCGAGTCGATCGTGCCGCTGCTGGAGAAGGCGTTCGCCAACGCCAACGTCAAGGCCATCGTGCTGTCCATCGACAGCCCTGGTGGCGCGCCTGTCGAGTCCGAGCGTATCTACGCCGCCATCGGCACCTTGAAGAAGAAGCACCCGAAGCCGGTGGTCGCGGTCATCAACAACATCGGCGCGAGCGCCGCGTTCATGATCGCGCTGCATGCCGACAAGATCGTCGCCGGCAGGTACTCGCTCGTCGGCTCGATCGGCGCGATCATGGCCCCGTGGCAGTTCGACCGCGCCATCGCCAAGGTCGATGTCAGCCAGCGGGTCTATGCCTCCGGCAAGCTAAAGGCCTTCCTCAACCCCTTCACGCCCGTCACGCCGGAGGTCGACGCGAAGGCGCAGCGCTTGGTCGATCAGCTCGGCGTGGCCTTCCTGGAAGAGGTCAAAGCACGGCGCGGCTCGCGCTTGAAGCAGGGCGTGGACGTGGCGACCGGCGAAGTCTGGCCCGGCCCTGAAGCCAAGGACCTTGGCCTGGTCGATGCCATCGGAACCATCGACGAGTACGTTAGCGCGACATGGGGCCTCCGGACTTACGACTTCGGTCCGAACGCCCAGGGCTTGCCGCTGTTGGGCCGCACCCTGCAGGACGTGATCGTTGGCTCCGTCCAGCGGCTGGGCGGCTCGGTCCCTGAGGTGCGTTGAGCAGGCGCCCCGCTCCAGGTGGGACCGATGCCGACGGCCGCGACCAGTGCTCCCAGATGGGCCATCCCGCTGCTGGCGGCCTTTCTTGTGGCAAGGTCGCACCGTCACTACTTGCGCCAACTCGACGAAGTGCAGTTCAGTCAGATCGCGCGCTCATGTGACCGCTTCATCCTGTGGAGTTCGACGCCCGGCCTGCTCGTCGCCGCGGCGCTGCTTCCGTCCAGGATCGGAGTTGTTCTCCTGCTCGGCTGCTCCGTCTGGGGCATGGCCGTCATGCTCGTCGTCGGGCGGCGTGTCGCACTCGAACGCCGGCGGCGTACGCGCTGGACGGAATAGCGGCGTTGGCCTCAGCCGCGGTCGCGGAAGGTCGCCGAGCAACGGTCGCAGTGGGAGCACTGCCTGCACTGTGACGGCGACCGGGCGGGATTGGGTGCGGTGATTCGGCCGCCGGCCACGTCCCGATAGCGCTCCGCCAATCTCGCGATCTCGTCGCGGCCAAGCAGACGGACCTTGTGCGGTCGACGAACTCCGGTGTCGCTGTTCTGAACGACGACCCAGGCGTCAATCGAGACCGCTTCGCAGGCCTCGTCCTGGACCGCGATTCGCTGCACCGACATCTCGACGATGTCGGACATGTACACGACGTCGCGTGCCCTGGTCTTGAGCTCCACGAGCTTCAGCTCGCCGTCGACACGGTAGGCGCGATCAAGCCGCGCCACCAATCTCGCGCTGACCGACCTGAAAGTGCGTTCGGCGTAGGCGATCTCCGCCCCCATCAGCGCGCGAGGCAGGCCCCGCTCGTCGTCGCTGGTTGCCGCTCCCTGCCGCAGCCGGACGAACAGTACCGCCGATCCGATGAACAGCAGTACGACGACGATGGCGCTCCAGCCGTCCTGCATCCTCTACCCCACAGTCCTGCCGACCAGAGCCGCGGTGACGCGAGCCAACGCACGCAGCGGCGGCCGAGACGCGCGCACCAGCGCCGGCCTCGTCTCCATCCAGCGACAGAGGGGTGGCGAAAACCTGTAGTACGCGGCGATGAGCCATCTCCCGGCAACGGATCTGCGCAGATACAGGTCCCGAAAGGCCCGCAAGGCGCGCGTCTCCGGACAGTCGCCAAGCGCCAGGGTCGCGACGAAGCACCGCCCCTTCCGCTCGCTGGCCTTCGCGATGCGCTGGCTCTCAAGATAGAACTTTTCGTGTGCGCCGCGGCCGCGCGCCTGCGCACGCCGCTGATGCGGCGTTGGCCGCCGGCCGAACGCGGCGTCGAATGCAACTTGCCGCTCGCAGTACGCTAGCCTCGCGATCTCACTCGCGCTCACGAACTTGTCGTCCGATTTCCTGATCACGACTGGCGCTCCTGTGAATGTCTAGCTGGGCTCCCAGTCGAGCATGGACGCCACGGTGTCGCCCGATGGTGTATGCCTGAGACCCTCAGCGATCGCGCCGGCAACCCGTGGTGCCGACTCGCTGGACAAGATGCCGATGCCGGACCGCTCAACCATGAAGCCCTTGCTCGCGAGATCCTTCAGGCGCCCGGTCCTGTGCCGCGCATCCTTCACGCTTGCGAGGACCCGGAAGAGTTCGGGCGTTTCGTCAGCCGCGATGGTGAGCTTCATCAGCAGCTTGTTGGCGCTGCCCGCGCTCATGGTTGCACCGGCTCCGGAACGCCGTCGGGAGTCAGGGCTGAATCCGTGAAGTGCTCCGGCTTCTCGCGCACGTACTGCTCGCCCAGCAGCTGAAAGCCTCTAACATTCGCGTGGATCGGGTCGGCGACTTCGTGGATCGTGTGGCGTGGGAAGTGCTTCTTGATCGCCTTTCGGAACAGGTGCGCGCCGCCGCCGACCAGCACGATGTTCTCGACGTCGTGGGTGCCGTCCATGTTCTGCAACATCGAGATCACGGCTTGATCGGCGATCTTCTGCACCAGCGCGTCGTAGCGCTTCAGGTCGTACTCCTTCTGGTAAATGCGCAGGCACTTGCCCGTGCGAAGGGCGAGGTCGATCGCCTCCAAGTCCCTGTAGTCTTCCTTGATCTCGGCTCCGATCTGCGCCGCTATGCCGATCAGGACGTCGGAGACGCCGCGGGTCACCGAGTTGCTCATCTTCGTCACCACCTTCATGCCCCGGGTGACCAGCCAGTCGAAGGTCCTCGAGCCGACATCGACCACTAGGCTGCGGCCCTGTGCGATCGAGGCAGCGCTGCCGATCTGCGTCGCGTAGGCGTAGAGCGCGCCTTGGGGTTGAGCCACGACGAGCACGCGGCCGATCTTCACCTTCCGCTTCTTGCCCACGTCGATGGAATCTCCCGCGATGCGCTCCAGCACTGCCTTCTTGGCCAGGTACTGGGCGACGGGCAGGCCAAGGACCAGCAAGTCAACCTTGTCGACCTTCATGTAGTGCAGCGCACCGGCCATCAGCGCACGGTACTCGGGCGTCTCGGTGAACGCGTCATGCAGATTGCGCGACCGGAAGCGGTCGGAGGCCAGTTCGACGTCCTGACCCACCTCGTAGTAGAGGCCGTTGACCAGCGGTGCGACGGTCCGCCGCCTGGTCCCCATCGAGTCCAGCGCCTTGTCGTCGATGCTGAAGTAGGCGATCGACGGGAAGTGGTTGCATTCGAGCTTCTCCGCGGATGATGAGACGACGTACTTCGTGTTGCCGAAGCCAACGTCGATGGCTCTGACGATCGGTCCCATGCTGACTGCCCTTCTCGGTGCGGATGACGCGAGAGCATCGCTGCGACAGGGGTGCGCGCATAGCGGAAATCCGCCCGAACACGACCCGAGAATCGGGCTGCTCGGTCCTCTCGGAGTCCGCTCACGAGGACCAGCAAGGAACCCTCAATTCGGATCCTCTGGGCGCCGGGTCCTCGATAGAGGACCTTGAAGGTGCCTCGAGGCTAGGTGAGCAAGCCACTTCGCAGGCCGGCAGTTCGTGCAAAGCGGCCCATCAAACGCCGGATGCCAAACGAGAGGTCCTGCAAAGCCGTTGTCAACACCTGTAGGAGATCGAGCCGTGGATGCCGTTTAGCAACTAATTCGTGTGTGTCAACGCATTGGGCGCACGCGGCCGTCTCTTGACAGCATCGAAGGCGATGGTGTCAACTGCGTCCCGAGCCTTGTGTGCCTGCCACAAGATCGAAGCATCGCAAGCAGGCCGGACGCTGTGTCCGGTGGCCTCTGAGCCGCGAAGCAGCCGTTAGCGGTCGTGACCCGCCCAGGCATCCCGCTCCTTCGAGAGCCCGCCGCGCCAGACGCGGTGACCTCCCTTCCCTCCCATCGATCCGTTCATCGGACCTAACCGTTGATGCCGCTGGCGCCGCCCACTGAGCGCGCCGGCCTCCGACGCGCTGCCATGGAGCAGCGCGCTGACACTCCCGAGCTTTCGTCGACCGCCCCTCTGAGGGCGAACGCGTTGTCGCCACCCCGCTGAGGTGCGACGCGCGCGTGCAGACGTGGCCCCGTTCTCGCCTGGTGGTAGGGCGAGCGTCCAACGGGAAGCACCGGGATTCACGAACAACCTGATGAGCCCAAGCGGACAGCGCTTGGGACGGCGGCCAACGCCCGTGGAGGCGTTGACGCCGGCACCGCAAGGTGCAAGGGGGTCTTGTGCGGAAACGCGCACGACCTGCCCTGCGTAGATTTTTTTACGCCCGCCGGCGGCCCGATGGTGGCCGCGAACCCTGGACGCATCCGCGCGGCTTCGAGGTCTGCCGCGCCGATGGATCTTCACGACCTCAAACAGCCACGCCCGTCGGGGACGCAGGTGCGCGGCTGCATCGTTTTCGCGTCCCGCCCGTTCAACGGCCGCCCTGGCTCAAGCGGCCCTGATCTGGAGCTGTCCATGTCCGCGAAGAAAGTGCCCCGAGCCGGCGGCGACCGCCTGCCGCCCTCGAACCGTCACGCCCCGCGTGAGGCGACGCGATCGCCGCTGCACCCCGACGCCATCCTCGAGAATCTGCCGATCGGCACGCGCGACTACATCCGCGTCGTCGGCGCGATCCTCAAGAAGCACAACCACGAGCACAGCGCCAAGCACAAGAGCGTGTCGTTCAAGACGATGCACGACCGCCAACGCTTCCTCGCGAGCTTCTTCCGCGAGCTGCGCCGCAACACGCGGTTCAGCAACCTCGACCCTCGACAACTCGCCAACCGGCACATCGAGGCGATGGTCGATCGCTGGGTCGAGAGAGGTCTGGCGACGGCGACGATCCACAACTACCTGAGCTTCCTGCGCACGTTCGCAGGCTGGATCGGCAAGCCCGGCATGGTCCGCGAGCCACAGTACTACGTCGGCGCAGAGTCGAAGCACGCCCACCGCACGCAGGTCGCCACGAGTGACCACAGCTGGACCGCGCGGAACGTCGACATCGCGGCCAAGATCGCCGAGATCGCGGCGATCGACGCTTGGGTCGGCCTGCAGGTCGAGCTCTGTGCCGAGTTCGGCATGCGCGGCAAGGAAGCTCGGCACTTCCGGCCGCACGGAGCCGTGATCCCGCGCGAGGCTGCCGACCCTCGCGACGCCGCCGCGTTCCCGGAGTGCGAGACCTTCGTGCACGTGTCACACGGCACCAAAGGCGGCCGGCCCCGCGACGTGCCGCTGACAACGGAATCGCAACGCGCCCTTCTCGCCCGCGTGACCGCGGCGGTCGCCCCGGGCATGTATGTCGGCCGCCCCGGCATCACGA
Source organism: Rubrivivax sp. (assembly GCA_019635315.1). Classification (GTDB taxonomy): domain Bacteria; phylum Pseudomonadota; class Gammaproteobacteria; order Burkholderiales; family Burkholderiaceae_C; genus Rubrivivax. The sequence continues at coordinate 445,569 of JAHBZT010000004.1, read as the reverse complement.
GCCTGCAAGCGCAGTCGCGCTTCTACTACGTGATCCGCAAGTGCGGCATCTCGAAGAAGGAACTCGGAGTCGTCGCGCACGGCCTTCGCCATCAACACGTCAATGACGCCTTCGAGGTGGACGCCGGCGGTCCATCGCCAGTGCGCGGCGGCGATGCACGGCCGGAACGAGACGAGATCGCTCGCCAGCGCGCGGCGCGCACGCTCGGCCACAACCGCCTGCAGGTGACCTCGTGCTATTTAGGTTCGTCCGCGGTTATGCGCAGCAAGGCCGGCAAGCCGAGCGATGCACCTACGACGTAGGCCATCCCGACTGCGCATAAAGCTTCCAAGATCGTCCTCCCCGGTGGCCGCTGGGGCCGCCGTCAACGTGGAGACGATCATGGATTTGGACATCTTCGATGGGCCCGGCGCGATGGCGCTGGAGCCGCCGTGCCAAGGCGCTGCGCAGGAACTGCTGATGCGCAGCTACACCATCCGCACCGTAAATCGCTACAAGCGGGTGTGGAAGCAGCTGGCTGAATTCGCCCGCGCCCAAGGCCTGCCTGCCGAGTACACGCGAGAGCTGGCCCTACGCTTCGAGCAGGCGTACGGCCTTGGCGACAGGGAGGTGCTCAAGGTCGGCCAACAGTGGCGGCGGCACTTGGTCTTTGGCATCAGGGTGCTCGACGACTTCGCGCGTACCGGCACCATCTGCCGCTTCGTGGTCGAGACGACAGGGCTGCGCGTGCCGGTGGGCATGCACAAGGCGCTGCGCGAGTACGAGCAGTACGTCAGAGAGCGCCGGCATCTGCGACCCACCAGCCTGGCCGAGCGCATGCACAACATCGCAGTCTTCCTGGACTTCCTGCGCACCCGAGGCCTGGAGTCGCTGGACACGCTACAAGCTGAAGACCTCAGTGCCTTCATTCGGACCCGAACGGCCTGGAAGCCGAGAACCGTCTCCCACGTGTCGTCTGACCTGCGGCTGTTCCTGCAATACCTGTTCATGCGCGGCATCCTGCCCCGTGACCTCAGCACCGCAATACCGACGATCCGACTGGCGAGCAATGCCAAGGTGCCTTCAGTATGGGAGCCGGAGCTGGTCGAACGGCTCCTCGCCGTGGTCGATCGCAGCTCACCCAAGGGCAAGCGTGACTACGCCATCTTGCTGCTCGCCGCGCGCCTGGGTCTGCGCCTGGGCGACATCAAGGGTCTCACGCTCGACCACCTGCGCTGGACCACGTCCACGATCGAGATCGTCCAGAGCAAGACGGGGGAGCCGCTGGTCCTGCCTTTGATCGAGGAGGTCGGCGACGCGCTCATCGACTATCTGCGGGCAGGGCGACCACCGGTAGAGCACCGGCACCTATTCACCAACTTGACGCCGCCGTTCGCGCCAATCTGCGAGCGCGATCGACTTCACCGTGTTGTCACGTATTGGCGGGACCTGGCTGGGATCAAGTTCAGGACGCCGCAGCGCCAGGGCCTGCACTCGCTGCGCCACACCCTGGCCACCCGGCTGCTCGCTGCACAGACGCCGTTCCCGGTCATCTCCGCCGTGCTGGGGCATGCCTCGCCGGCAACGACCTTCATCTATGCCAAGGCCGATGTGGAGACGCTGCGCATCGCCGCCATCGATCCAGAGGAGGTGCGCCATGGCCACGCCTCGTAAGCCCGTGACGTTCACCGGCAACAGCCCCTTGGCACCTCTGATGGCGCAGTTCGTTCAGGAGAAGCGGGCCTGCGGCTACCGCTACGACGAATGCGCGTCGAGCCTGCGACGCTTCGATGCCTACCTGTGCCGCCAGGGTTTGCAGCAAGTCGAGTTGCCGAGAGCCTTGATTTCAGCGTGGCTGGCCAAGCAGCCGCACGAATCCGGGAAGACCCAGCGCGCGCGGATCAACATGGTTCGCCGGTTCGCTCTGTTCATGCAACGGCTCGGTCTTCCCGCGGACGTGCCTGATCAGGGAACCGGCGCGAAGGAGTCGAAGTCGTTCCTGGCACGCGTCCTGACTCACGACGAAGTCCGCCGCCTGCTCGACGCGGCGGACCGGATTGAGCCGAGGGCGTCTACATACCTGCGTCACCTTGTTTTGCCAGAGCTGCTGCGCGTGCTATACGGATGCGGCCTTCGGCTCGAAGAGGCACTGAGCCTTCGCATGCGGGACGTTGACCTGATCCAGGGCGTGCTGCGCATCAATGACACCAAGTTCCGCAAGGACCGTCTGGTGCCGCCCGCCCGCCCACTGGTGGTTCGTCTGCAGAAGTACGCCGCCGCGTTGGGTTCGCGACCGGACGATGACTACTTCTTCCCGTCACCGCGCGGCGGCCGGCTCGACGGCGGCGGGGTGTATCGCAACTACAGGGACCTCCTGCAGCGGTGTCACATCGGCCACGGTGGCAGAGGAGAAGGGCCTCGCCTTCACGACCTCCGCCACACCTTTGCAGTGCACACCCTGCTGCGCTGGTATCGGGAGGGCGCCGACTTGCAGGCCAGGATGCCCGTGCTGGCCACCTACCTCGGCCACGCCTCGATCGACGGCACGCAGGACTACCTTCAGATGACCGCCGAACTGTACCCGGAGATCGTCTCGCGATCGGACGCCGCCTTCAGCGACGTCATTCCGCGCAGGCCCTGGAGGCCGTCATGAAGCCGACCGACCTCTCCGTGCACGTGACCAACTTCCTCACGCGCTATCTCGCCGGCCAGCGCAACCTGAGCCCGAACACGATCAAGGCCTACCGCGACGTGTTCACGCTGCTGCTGCGCTTCGGTCGCGACGGTCGCGGCATCGCCGTCGAGCGCCTGTCCCTGGCCGACATCGACGTGTCCTTCGTTGAGGCTTTCCTCGATCACCTGGCGCAGGTGCGGCAGTGTTCGATCCGCACCCTGAACCAGCGGCTGGCTGTGCTGCACGCGTTCTTCCGCTACGTCCAGTCGGAGGTGCCGGAGCGGATCTTGCAATGCCAGCGGATCATGGCGATGCCGTTGCGGCGCCATGTCCAGGTGCCGGTGGCCTACCTGTCCAAGGACGAGCTGACGCATGTGCTGGCGCACCCCGATCCGGCAACGCCGGCCGGGCGGCGCGACGCGGTGATGCTCAGCGTGCTCTACGACACCGGCGCCCGTGCGCAGGAGCTGATCGACCTGAACGCTCACGATGTGCGCTTGACGACGCCGGCGCAGGTCAGGCTGCTCGGCAAGGGGCGCAAGGTGCGCGTGGTGCCGTTGATGGACGCGACGGCGCGGCTGCTGCGTGACCACCTGCGCGAGCACGATCTCGACCGGCCGGAGCGCGGTCACCTGCCGCTGTTCCAGAACCGGCATGGTGGCCGGTTGTCGAGGTCAGGCCTGCGGTACCTGCTTCATTGCCACGTGCAGGCCGCCAGATCGGCGGTGCCCGGCTTCACACAGAAGATCAGCCCCCACAGCCTGCGGCACACCAAGGGCATGCACCTTCTGCAGAGCGGCGTGTCGCTGGAGATCATCCGAGACTTCCTCGGGCACGTGGACGTCAAGACCACGCAGATCTACGCCCGGGCGAACCTGGAGATGAAGCGTCGCGCGCTGGAGAAGGTGGCCGGAGAGTCGCCGTCGGCGTCGTTGCCGTCCTGGCAGCAAAGCAAGTCGCTGCTGGACTGGCTGCGCTCGCTGTAGTCACACGCCAGCTCTGCCCCGCAGCCTCGGTCGATCTCGGGCTGCGGGGTGTTATGCGGAGACAGCGTCATCGGACTCCCCGACGGGCGGGGCTTTGCGGGCCTTGCTGCGCATAACCGCGGACGAACCTAAATAACGCATATGTGCTGCAGCACATTTGTGCTACTTAGGCAGCCCTGGCACGCGGCCGCTTCCCTCGGCGGCAAACGACCCGACCTGAAGGAGATGACCACCATGCTGACGACTGGCCACGTGATGGTCGCGAAGTTTTTCGCGCATCCGCCAGCAGCGACCCCAGGCCTTCGGACGCGGTTCCGGGCGGGATTTCGACTGGACCGACTTCGCGCGAGCGAACAACATCGGACAGGCAAGTCGCAGCGAGGGGAACCCTGTGGGCAAGCTACTTGAGCGAATCAAACGAGGTCTGCGCAGCTTGAGCATTACGCAGCAGCGCATTGAGCGATTCGTTGACCAGGAGCCAAGGCCGGCGCCAACGGGGCAACGGCTCCGCACCGAACTCGACGGCGCCGGCCCGTCGGAACTCGAGCGTCGCCTGCTTCGTCAGGAACGCGCCGTTCCGCCCGGCTCGACACGACAGCGAAAGGCGAACCTGTCCAAGGCCAGGCGTGCGGCGCCAGGCGAGAACGCCCTCAGCGTCTGGGGACTCGGTCCGGCGCGCATGAACCTGTTCGATGAACACGCGAGCAACGAGCGGACGCCGATGTTCACCGGGTCGACCCTGTCCGGTTGTGCATCGCAGGCCGCACCTGCGCCGTCGCCGGCGCCTGATTGGACGCTGCAAGGGGCCTCACTGCTTGCGCCGCAAGCCGACGAGCGGCGCGATCCACCTCCGCTGTTCGGCCCGGCCGATGGCGTCGGCCTTCCTGACGATCGCAGCGATGGTCATTCTTAGAACCGGTCCGCGGCCGCCATGCGCCGGCCGGTCCGTCACCCGAATCGAAGCCGGTACTGATCCCCGAGCGCCGGAGCGACCTGCCGCGCGGACCTGGCCATCCAGCGGCTCATCTCGGCTGTGCGATGGCCCACCGTGTTCGAGCGGCCATCGCGCCACGCGCGGCGCCGTGCCCCATCGTCGTACGCCATCGAGTCGGCGGAGGCAATCCAGTCGCACATCTTCAGGTGCGGGAGGCTGGCGCCCTTCACGCCGAACAGGTGGACACGTGAGCCCGCGGGCAGCGCACCCTCCACGCGTGCGAGCACGGCAAGCAGCCCATGCTTCGGGTGATGGAGGTGCCTGCGGCAGACCGAACCCACGCCGATCAGCGCGGGCGGCGCGAGCCAGGGCTGCCACCGCGACCAGACTTTGTCCAGCAGATCGAGACTGCGCAGGTAGTCGTCCGGCGACCACCCCTGGATCACCGGCACCGGCGGAGGCAGCATGTTGGCCACCGTGCGCGGCGAGCACGTCCTCGCCAGTTCGTTCTGCCACCCGTAGACGATGCGCAGGACGCCTTCCAGCAGCGTCGCGGTCGCCCGGACTCGATAGTCCACTTCGTCCCGATTGGCCGCGATCTCCGGCTCGCAGCACAGGTCCGGCTGCGACCACCAACTCGCACCGCTCATCGATGCGAGCTCAACGTACTGCGCGTAGCTCCACGGAAACACGCCGGCCATGCCGGGCTGCGTGCCCTTCGCTTTCCACAACTGCATTGCCGTGAATCCGGCGCTGTCGAGCGCGAAGTCGACTTCCTGCAGGTCGGTAGAGCCGGGTACACGGAAGGCGCCCGCCCTGTGGTTCCAGAACGCGCTCGCACTCACCATCGCGGCGTAACCCTCGTTGAAGGCATGGAACGCGAGACGTCCACTCCTGTGCGGAATGCCGATGCGCATCACGAACTTGCCGTCCTGCTCGAACGGCGCGTTCACGAGCCCAGACGGAAGGCCCGGCGCCTGCTGCGTCACCATCTTCGAACCTCCTTGCTGCCTTCAGCCTACGGGGCTCGCCTGGCGGTTCAACGGATCACGAGCCTGCGCGCCGTCCACGCGCCACGTGAAGGTCAGATTGCCGGGGTGTCGTACGCGCGAGAAGCCGCCGGCGCGCAGCGCACGCTCGACGTAGGCGGCTCCGCTCTCGCCTTCGTCTCTCGCAGGGGCTCCCATGTCGGTGAGCTGCCGTACCGCGTACGCAGCACCTTGTTCGTCACCGCGGATCTTGGACAACGCGCGTTCGCTGACGCACCTTCCATCGCGCGAGACCGTGATGACCCGCGCCGATGAGCGTCCTACGTACCGGCCGTTGAACGCGCGGTACACGGTTCCGATATGGCCTCGCTTCACGACACGTCCGTCCGCATCGCGACGCTCCAGCGGATCGCAATAGGACAGCACGCCCCGCACTTCGGGCAGCAGCTTTCGCATGAGACGGAACGCTCTTCCCAGGAACCAGGTCTCGCCGTTTCCCGGCACGTCGTCCAGCAGGACGAGGCGCCCGATCTCGATCCCCAATCGAGGATGCATGCCGTCAAACCAGGCGGGTATGGCGCGTTCCTGAACCGGCACCGAGAGGACGATCACGCCGGCGACCTCTTCGCGGCGCCAGCGAGACGGCTTCTCGAGCAGCCCCAACTCGAGGCGCGCGGCGGGCATCGTGCCGCTGTAGTGGTGCTCGAGGACGAATCGCTTGGCCGTGGAGAAGGCTATCTGCTCGACGCAGTACCTCGTCGGCTCGAAGGGCTCGCCTGCAGGCCGAAAGGCTTCTCGACCACGTCGCCACCGTTGACACGATCCGAACAGCGAGAGCTGCTGCCCCAACTGGGCGGCCCTCATGCGACCACCGTCCGCGGTGCGCGCCCGAGCTCTTGCCGTACCTGCTCCAGTTGCTCATACGCTGCTCGCCGATCCTGTCCGAGCAGGCGTACCTGCCACGCCCAGTTGTGCGGCGAATCGTGCTTCGGATGCTCGGCCTCCGGGACCGCGGAGCGTGCTGCAGCGATGAAGTCCTCGACTTGGCGACGCGCGATGTCGAGCTCGACCAACAGGCGCCGGACCTCGCCGCGCTCGGCAATCGATGGCACATCGCCTCCCTTCAGCAGGTGAGCGATGTGCCGCGCATAGGTGGCCACGGCGCGCCAGTAGCAAGCCATGGGACCCTTGCGCCTTGCCCAAGCCGCTTCCGCTTCGGCATTGGCCTGGCCGCGCAAGTCGAGCAGCAACGAGCGCAGTGCGCCGCGCTCCCTTTCGCTCAGGCCCTTAAGTGCCCGTGCGGCCGGCAGCCTCATGAGGGGATTGAGGTAACCCATGACCCGGTTGCCTCAGGAGCCGGCGGCCAGGCCCGCCTCCTCCATGAGGAGGTCGATGACGCGGTCACTGGTCAACTTGTCCCCGAGGAGAGCCATCGTGTCGAGGCGGACGATCTCGTACATGGCGGGCAAGTCGACGTCGGGCAGCACCGAAACGAGAGCGCCGTTGGGCAGCGTCAACGCCAGCTGCGCGTCGCTTCCCTCGAAGGGCCCCGGTACGAGTTCGCCCGACGTGCCCGACAGCGTGCTGAAGATCCGGCGGGCCATCTCCGCCATGCTTGTCCGCGAGGTGAGATTCATGGTGCTGCCAGTGTTGAGCCTCTTCGAGACCGATCAACCCTGTGCGCCACCCGCCGCGCCTCTTCGCCCGGAAGCGTCGGCCACGAAGTGGCCGGATCGACACCGATGTGCATGCGACACGCGTGCGACGGGACTACCAGCGCGCCCGCTTCGGTGGCAGACTAACCGGGCTTCCTGTTGGCGTTCGTGCTGACACAGCCTTCATCTCGGACCGTCGTCGGTTCTGATGTGAAGTCCCGAGGGGCACCTGCACCTTGGCGTTAGCGGTCGTGACCCGCACTAGGACCGGCCACTCGTTGGCCATGTCGCGCAAGCGATGAACCCCGCAAGGGACTGGACGGCGCGTCAAGCGCTGTTCGCATCGTCGAGCCGCTGATCACTCCGCGGTTCGAAGGTCGTGTCGCCGGCAGCTGTCAGCTGCGCTCGACGACACGGTGATTGATGGCGAACCATCAGTGGGCTCGAAGGAGCCGCTGCAATTCGCCTGCAGCACTTCGCGTCTCGACACGTCGTTCCTCGCGGATGGCGAGTCACCGAAGTCGCAGCCCGTTCATGACGGGCTGCTCATCCTGGGGAAGGCCACAGCCTTCCTGATCGTGCGAAGGACCCAATGCTTCGGCTTGGGTCTTCTCGCCATTTCTGGGCCCGCGTCCGCGGCGCCTGCAACCCGGAATGGGGAACATCGTTTCTCCAATCCAGGGGGCGTGGTGTTCCCTTTTGCTCATGCAAAGGAGAACGACCATGTCGACCAACACGTCTCGACTCGTGTGCCGCCTGCTTGGCGGTTCCGGCCGTGCCCCGCTCGCCGCGGTGCCGACCGTGAAGCTCCCCGCCCTGCTCGCGCCGATCCGCCGTCAATCGATCGACGCAGTTGTCCAGCGCGCTGCGCAGCCCCTGGCTGCGTGAACGCAAATGGACAAGGACGAGTGGAAGCAGTTCCTTCGCTGGCTCGACGATGCCAACGAGGGTGAGCTGGCTCAGGTGAAGCAGCGGCTGCGTTCCACGCAGGCCGCCGTCACTGAGCCGGGCGTTCGCTCCGATCTGCGTCGGATGCTGCGCCTGATCGATGAGGAGGTCCTGATTCGTCAGAACCTGGCGACACGCTCGCAAGAGCGTCGTTAGCCGCACGGGTAAGCCGCCTCAGCAGGGACTCGAACGTGGGCCGGTTCAAGACCGCCGCCCACAACAACTCCCTCTCGAGCGCGGCCCGTCCGCCATCGACCGCGTGAAGAGAAGTGCCTGAGCGAGTCATCGTGAAGGCTTTCATGTGGGGTGCCGCGCAAGCGGTGTTCCATGCTACCCCAGCGGGGACCGGCTGTCCCCGCCAGAGGACGGTTCGTCTCCCTGCTCGACACAGGAGAGACGCCATGCCCGAAGCCCTCAGCAACGAGCAGCATCAACCCGAGCCGCGGCAGTACACGCCGGCTCCGAATCGGCGCTACGCCGAGGAGGACCGGGCCTGGTCACAGCTGTACGCAGCCATCGGCCAGACCTCCACCGCCGAGGAAGTGGTCAAGCAGCTCGACGCCGATCTGCAATCCAAGCGCACCCACCTGGCGCTGTACATCCGGGCGAAGACGACCCTGCGCGAGCAGAAGGCCGCCGACGCACGGATCGAGCGCATCGGTGCCTTCGTGCGCCATGCCCTGGACTTCATGGTCCTCGGCCCGCTTCGCCTTCTGCGCGCTGCACTGTCCCTCGGTGCAAGCGTCGCCGTCGAAGCCATGCCCCCTGTTCGCAGGGAGCCCGCCAAGGCCCGCACTTCGGCTCTGCGCAGCGACCCGGACTTCGCACACGCGAAAGGTCGGTTCACTTCCGGCGCCGATGTCGCGGGCGCCGCGGCGGGCGAAACCGGGGAGTCACGCAGCGCCAAGGCAGCGTGAGCGTTCCTCGTCCAGAAGGAAGTGCAGGAAGCGCGTGTCCTCGGACACGCCCCAGAAATGGGCCTTGCATTTCCCGATGTACTCGTCGAGGTCGTCGAGCGTCTTCACGTCCGCTGGCGGCATGCCGGTGATCTTCGTGAAGCGCTCGACCTCCCGTCGGGTGAGCCGGATGGTGTTGCCAAGGCGAAGCATCTCGATGTCCTGCGGATCTCGTTGCTCGTGCGCAGCAGCTGCTGCGCACGGCAGTCAAGAGTGTGGCACGTCGAGGTGCAACGATTCTCCCGAAGGATCCAAGTCATGACGATGACGAATGAAGCACTGACGATGATCGAGCTCGACGCCGCGAGTGCGCCGGCGCCGATGCTCAGCCACTACATTGAAGTGGTTCACAACGGTGTGCTGGATGCACCCGAGGATGTCGCCGAGCACGGTCGTCATCTGCTGCTCAAGCTCGGGCACCTGTTGCGCCAGCAACAGGCCGAGCCCGTCGGTTCCACGGCCACCCAGGAGTACCTGGCGCCGTGGCTCACGCCCGCAGAACCGGTGCGAGCGGCGGCCTGAGACAGTGGCCGCGAATCACGCAGGTGTGCGACACCTGCATTCTCAGAACCCGAGCGGGGCGCACCATTCCCCGGTCGGGTGGAGGCGCTCTCTTCGACAACAAGAAAGGACGTCTCGTATGGCACCTCGCACCGAACGTGCTCGACTCAAGGTCGAGCAGCGCCGTCGCCTCACGATCTTCTTCAACAAGGAGGCCCGCATCAGCGCAGCCGATGCGCTGAAGAAGGCGTCGTGGATCTTGGCGGCAGCGAACGCATACCTTGGCTTCGCCAAGGGCTCGCTGGCCTACATGGTCATCGTGGTGGTCGGCTGGCTGGTCGCTCAGACCCTGGCCGTCATTCTCCTCAGCATCGAGGAGAAGAAGGGCTCGCAAGAGCCCGAGGAGCAGCGACATGCAAGCACTTCTGGAATCCGTGGCAAGCGCCCTCAACACTGACCCTGACTTGGCCGGACTGGCGATCGCCTGGCTGGCGCTCACGGTCTGGGGGACTTCTGTCATGGTCCTGGCCTACTGCAGCAGGTTGCGCGAGAGAGCCGCGATGGATCATCCGCCGCGGCACCCGCTCTTCCCCGACTTCGGAGGTCGCAAAGAAGCTCGCTCCAAGACTTGAACCCCGGCTTGCCGGGGTTTTTTCTTTTCTGCCGTCTCTTCCCGGCGGCCGAGGTCACGCTAGGGGTGACGGCCGACTTTCCGCGCGCGTCACTCGTTTTGTGGCGCCTTCCCGCCACCGGACGCCGGCGGCGCTCCCAGCTGGCTCAGAACCTCGGTCCAGTTGGCGGACACGAGCTCGTCGATCCGAAAAGGCGGCGCATCGCCTTGCGTCCAGCAGCGCACCGAGAATGCCGCCACAACCGTGCCGTCACGCAGGATCCTAACCCTGGTGTTGACCTCCTGCTCGCCACGCTCGTAGCGCTCTCGGCCGGCGACGAACAGCCGACGCGGCGCATCCCCGGAGCCGAACAGCGCAGGGGCCGCGCCGCCGGCCATCATGTAGCTGCCGAAGGACGGCGAGATCCAGCCGCGCACGATGCCGAGCGCGCCGGCGGCGATCCGCAAGACGTCGACCGGCTTGTCAGCCGCGACGGATGGGCCTCCTGTGGCGCTCGCCGTTTGCGCCTCGGTGTACTCGGTGAGCCGCACCAGCCGGGCATTGAACCGGTTGGTGTAGACGTAAAACGTCGAGTCGATCTCCGCGAGCAGGGTCGCTTCGCCGCCGTTCCCCGCGCTGCGCACGCCGCGGCTCTCGGCGAGATCGGCGAGTGCGCCCTCCAGCCGCTTGTAGGACTCCTCGGCGGCCGAGCTGCTCGAGTAGCGTCGCGCGGTCAGCCGAAGGCGCTCCGGGTTCAGATCTTTGAGCACCCTGGCAGCGTCGTCGTTCAGCACAACCTGCTGTTCGATGGGCGCCGCCGGCTGCGCTTCCGCCAACCGCCAGCCGCCGAACGCGACGACCGCGACCATGACGACCCACATGGACTTCATCTTCGTCTCCCTTCAGCCAACAAGCTCCACGCATCGCCGGCTCGTTCAGCGCGGCAACACGTCCCCAGTCGCCAAGTGCTGCTTGCGCCACACCCAGGGTGCCACTGGGTTCGGCTCCGCCCAGAGCCCCCGGCGCTCGGCCCGCGCTTCCTCCTCGAGCCGGACGAGCTCGGGATCCCGCGAGTAGGCGCGATAGACCCAGGCCATGCCGCGGCGGACCTGCTCCGCGTTGACGTCGAACTCGTCGACGAAGATCTCGGCGATCGGTCGCCCGTAGCGATCGAGCTGGTGCCACTTCGCGGTGACGACGCGCTTCCACACCAGTTCCCGCAGCGACTGTTCCGAGCGCCGGCCGAACGCCTGCTTCTTTTCCGGCGCGTCGATCCTCGCCAGCCGCACGCGCACCTGGGCTCCTTCCACCTGCAGGTACAGCGTGTCCCCGTCACTGATGCCGGTCACCTCGCCCCGCGCGGCGTGCTCCGGCAAATGCGCGCCCGCGTGCGCGATCGCGGCGACGGCCGGACGGTCCTGCGCGCGGGCCTGCGCCTGAAGCAGCGCCAGCCCGACGAGCAGCGACGCCGTGATCGCACCGACTCCCCGTGTCCAGCACGCCATTGCGAGCGCTCCCCTACCTACATTCATCGTCTTTCCTTCACCGATGCTCGCGCGCCCACAGTCCGCTTGACCTTCGCGCGCTCGACCCGCTGGCGCGACACTCGTTGCATCACGGCAGCGCGGTAGCACCACGCCACATCGATCGTCTTCGTGGTGCGCAGCCCCTTGGCCCGCAGTTCGATGACGCTGCCCACCACCGTCACGATCACGGGGCGAAGCCCGCGGTCGCGCACCAGCGCCGAGGTCTCCCGGCGTACGGGACGTGTCGACTTCGTCGTCATGCCCGACTCGCCCGCGCAATCATGCCCTCGCCTGGCGCTGAGGTTTGGCCGACCGCCTCCACGTGCTCGATGCAGTCTCGCAGCATGTTCGCGACTCGGCCGGCGTCCTCGCCGTCCATCATGCGCACCGCACCACACACCCGCGCCAGCGCGCCCGCCACCTCGTAGTCGAAGGCCTCCTGGTCCTCGGTGTCCCGGCCTTCGTAGACGCAGCGCTCTCGCTTGCCTCGCATACACTGGGCCGCGACGTCGAGGAAGAACCTCCGGTTCGGTTGCCCGACGCGATAGAGGAACTGCGTCGACACGTACACGCAGGCATCGCCGGCGGGACCCGTGATGACCACGGTCTCTGCGTCGACGCATTCCTTGTCGCCGCCGCGTTCGAAACCGAGGTCGCTCCCTCGCCACACCTGGGTGAACATCACCACCGAGCAATCCTCGATGCGAGGACGGACCGTGATCCGACCCGCTTCGGCGTTCAGCAGGTCGTTGGCGGCCGGCGAGTCGACGCCGGCGAGATCCTGTTCGATGGCGCGCATGACGGCCCAGGTCAGGCTCCGGACGGGATGCCTCATGTCCATGGTGAACCTCCGTGCTGTGGACTTCAGGATCTCCCGGCACCGCGGCCGATCAACCCTCCACGCCGGCCCACGCACCTTCCCGCACGGCATCGACCGTGTGCAGCATCGCCCGCCCGACATCGCCTGCCCACCAGATGAACGCTTCGCGCGACCGAGGCGGACACGCGTGCTGGCCGGCGATGAGTGGCGTGTGCCTTGGGCCCGCCCCGTCGGCCAGGTCGCAGATCAGGTCGAAGTGGCCACTGCTGTCGAGCTCCACGACCAAGGTGTCCGCGAGCGGCACGCCGAACCCGGCGATCAACCACCGATGAGCGGCGGGCAGGATCGTCCCGAAGGCGTTGGTCACACTGGCCCCGTCGTTGCGGCCCCAAGGCCCCATGTCGACGAGCAGCAATCTCGCGAGGCCTGCTGCCTCCTTGATTGCCGCAACAGCCAGTACGCCGTCGCGGCGCTGCTCGGGCTTCGCGTCCGGGGAGCGGCTGTGCAGCCGCAAGAAGCGAAAGAAGGGCTTCAAGACCCGTTCCCTCCTTCTTCGGAACGCGGACTGCTGCCGGAAACCTGTGTTCTCGGCACCGCCCGCACGCGGAACTCGGTGGTGTCTGTCCACGATGGGCCCAGGTCGTCGTAGCTGTTCGCCGCGATGCGCCAGCGCGCGACGTTCCGCCATTCCTTGCCCCGCTTGTTCCGGCATTCGGCGCCGACTTCCCCCAGCGGACATGTGCGCAGCTCGTGGCCTCGGGGCAGTTCGGAGAGCAGCACGACTGCTGCTTCGGGCCGACCCTTGACTGCGCTCGTGGCATCTATGGCAGCAGCCCCCGCTGTCGCCGCGGCCTGGTCGCCGCACGTTGTCTTTGCCGGTTCCATGCACCTCCTCCGAGTCGTCGATTGCTGCATCGTCTCGCGCCGCATCGCATGGTCAACTTGCGCTATTCGGGCATGAGTCGTCGGTGCTGCAGCCACTCCTCGAAGCTCGCGCACAGGCGGATCGCTGCTCTTGCCCGCGTCAGCGCGACATACAGGATGTTGATTTCCTCCTGCTCGACCTCGTCCACGCGCAGTTCGCGACCGTCCTCGAAGAACCGCAGGAAGTCGTCGGCGAGCCACACCTGCTCGAACTCCAGCCCTTTGGACTTGTGAGCGGTGCTGAAGAAGACCCCGTCGAACCGCCGCCAGTCCTCCTTGCCCACGTCGACGTGCCGCGCCTTGATCTCGTCGATCAACGCCGGCACGCGATGACCATAGTCCTGGACGACGCGCACCAGGTGCTTCAGTTCCGGGTCCTCCGCTTCCTCGGCAAGTTCGCACAGATCGTCGAAGCACGCGAACGAGCGCAGGTAGGCGTCGCGCATGAGGCCCCGGGCGCCGACCGACAGGTGGTAGGTGTCGAGGATCTTCTCCAGCTTGTAGCCCTCGGACCCGCCGACGAAGTGATAGCGGCGGTTCAGCGAAAGGAATCCGACCGCTTCCTCGAAGACGGCCGCGTTGGTGCGCGCGATCACGGCGAACGCCTGTCGCGTGTCGATCGACATCCGCGTCTCCTGCGGCTGGCCCGCACCGATGAGCGGGCGATCGAACCCTTCCTTGAAGGCAGAGAGCAACGCGTTGGCCAGGCCCGCAATGCCCCGCCCGAACCGGAAGCTTCTCGTCAGCGGCAGCCTCTCCTGCGCGTCGAACAGGACCAGCGCGTTCGTCGCGCCGCGGAACGAGTAGATCGCCTGCGCGGCGTCGCCCACCATCACGACCGACGCGGCCTGCCCTCGGACGATGTCGAACGTGCAGGGATTCAGGTCCTGCGCTTCATCGACCGCGATCACGTCGTAGCCGCGGAGCACCGGCCGGTCCATCTGGAACAGCTTGAGGTAGCCGTCATGGGGAAGCTTGATCTCCCGCTCGCGCGGATCGGTCATCTGCAGCCATACCTCGCGCGCCACGCGCACGAGCACGGAGGGATCGGCCAGCCGTGCCGCGATGTCGGGGGGGACGTGATCGAGACCGATCTGCGGCTCCAGCGATCCGCACCAGCGCTGGATGGCCTGCAGCGCCCCGGCAGCGACCAACGGCCCGCATCCGAACGCGTTGGATACCGTCGAAGGGTAGGTGTTGCCGACGCGCTCGCCCGCACGCTCGCCGAACAGTTCCTTCGCCTTGCGCCAGGCGATTGAATGCGTCGTGCGGGACGTGACGTTGGACGGCATCCTGGCCGCGGCCTCGAGCTGGATTGCCTTGTTGAACGCCAGGTAGAGCACCCTGGCGCCGGGCCGCGCCTCGGCGTAAGCGCACAGCGTCGTCGTCTTTGCCGCACCTGCGCCGGCTTGCACGGCGAGTCGGCGAGTGCCGGACTGCACGATGCGCGTCTGCTCTTCGGTCAGCTCCATGGCGACGCGCCCCAACGCGGCGTGCGCTTGGCAAACAAGCGTCGAGGGCCGGCCGCATCGGCGCTCCACCGAACAAACGACCACACACACACGGCCACGTTGGTCGCGTACATCCCGATGCTCCACCACAGCCCGACGAGGGCACACAGCGCGATCAGGACCGCATTCGCGGCGATCCAGGTGATGAACCCTTGTCGCTGCTTGAGCGCCACTTGGAACTGGCCCACCACCGTGAGCAGCCATCCGGCGATCTGCAGCTGATCCGCAAACGTCATTCCATTCCTTTCGGTTGTCCGAGGCGATGAGTCATTCTCGAAGTCACATCGGCTTCTTCAAGCCTCGCCCTACCGCGCAGGCTCTCGCGTGTCTCTCCGAGCCAGTGACGCCACCAAATGCTCGCGACTGTCGCCGTCGCGCGCCAGCGGAAATCCGGGAGGAAAGCGAGTTCCGATCCGCGCGGATCGGTCGCTTGGGCCTTTTGCGCGGCGTCCCAGTCGTCACGCCGGCGCGGCCGTGCGCTCGCTGTTGCGCGTCGTGCGTCGCCTCTTGATCTTCGCGAGCGTGGAATGATCGAAGCCGTAGCGGCGCCACACCTCGGGGTTGACTTCGATGGGTCCCGTGCGCTTGCTGCCCAGGTTGATCACGACACCGTGCGCCGAGAGCCTTCCGCACGAGAAGAGCTCGTACAACAGCTGGGCCGCGAAGCGCACGACGGTGTCGTTGACGAACAGGCCCTGCGAGGCCAGCGACATGCGCACCGAGCACGACGGCGCGTTGTCCTCCTTCACCCGGTCGTCCAGGAGTTCGGGAAAGAGCTCGGTGACGCAGGGCAGCCGCGGACCGGCATCACGGCGAACCCGCCCTGCGGGCTCGCCGAGCACGGCCTGCGCGGTCGATTCGGTGTTGCCCAGGTCCAGCCAGTAGCTCGTGCCGCATCGAGGGCTGGACAGCGCGTCGTGCAGCGCTCGGCGCGCGGCCCGGCTGTCCACGCAGGAAACGAGGATGTCCGGTCCGGGTTCGTTGTGCGGGGCCTGCTCGTAGCGCCACGGACGCGCGGCCCAGTCCAGGCCGTAGAAGAGATTCAGCCGGTTGATCGTGAGCAGCGCCTTGTTCTGTCCCACGTCGGAGGGGCTGTAGAGCTGCCGACCGACGTTGGCCGGACTGACATCGTCACCGTCGAACGCGGTCACATGAAGGCCGGCCGGATGGCCGAGTGCCCGCATCGCGATGTCCAGCCGCGCCAGGCATGCGGCCATCTGCGCGCCGTTGCCGCCGACCCCGACCAAGTGCACACATACCCGGCGCGACAGCAGTTCGGTCTGGATCAGGTGTTCCATCGACTGTCGATCTCCTCGAAACCCATCGAGGCCAGTGTGGGACAGCGTCCTTCGAGATCAACGGCTTCGGGCTCGCACGACTCGACCTGCCACGGATGAGCAAGCGGCCTAAAGCATCCGTT
Source organism: Rubrivivax sp. (assembly GCA_019635315.1). Classification (GTDB taxonomy): domain Bacteria; phylum Pseudomonadota; class Gammaproteobacteria; order Burkholderiales; family Burkholderiaceae_C; genus Rubrivivax. The sequence continues at coordinate 429,135 of JAHBZT010000004.1, read as the reverse complement.
CACCGCGAGCCGAAACGCGGCAGTCGGACGTCGCAGATGCAGGCTGCCGAACACCCCGCACACCTTCACCCCTTGATCGTCCGCGTCGTCGGTGCTCGACCAGACCGCCGGCAGCCTCCCATGCGTGTGCAGGTCGACGGCCAGTGACTCGTCCGGCGCCAGCATAGGCATGCGGTAGCGAACGCCGGCCGGCCCCGAGTCGATCGCTTCGTGCATCTGCAGGCGCAGCGTGTTCGACGCGCTGCTGAAGATCAGCGCTCCCGCGACCTCGTTGGGCAGCTTGGCGCGGCCATGTGCCACGAACTCGTCCAGCATCGCAATGGGAATCACGCCGAAGGAGAACTCGATGCCCTCGCGTATGTCCCCGTACGGGAGCGGCGGCGTGCCGGGCAAATCGGCAAGCTTGAGCACGCTGTGCAGCCACGGCCGCGTCACCTCCACGAACACGCCGTTGCGCGCGACCAGCACACGCTGGCCTTGCCCGGCCGGAGGCAGGCGCCCGAAACGGGGCACAGCCACGCTGGGGCAGGTCGCTTGCAGCGCAGCGTCGCGAGGGTCCGGCGTCATCGCGCCGACTCCCGGTGGCACAGCACCTCTGCGAGCGTGCGCTTCGTGGGCACCAGCACGCGCTCGGGGAACTCCGCGTGACGGCCGTCGAGCATGTCGCGCCAGAACCCGTAGGCACCGCCCCGGTAGGTCACGAGCTTGCCGTGGACGTTGGGGTGCGTGAAGAACGAACCGAAGAAGGCCCGGTTCCAGGCATCGATGCGCTCGGCCGTCGTCCCCTCCGGAAGCGAGACATTGCCGGTGCAGATGCCGCCGTCGGAGTAGACGTTGAAGTACGGCGCCTGGTACAGCGGCGTGCCCTCCGAAGGCCGGTCGGTGCCGAGCACAGCCCACACGTACCAGCGGCGCATGCCGTCGACCTTGAAGACCAGGCCCGGATGGGGCACAGCCTCGCCGCGCTCGGCGGCGCCGAGCTCAGGCGATCGGAACGCCACGTGCCGCTTGGCCGGCGGCACCCACCACGCCATGGTGTCGCCGTCCATGTACAGCAGGCACTGCGGGATGAAGCCACCGCGGTTCGCGTTCTTCGCGAGGTCCAGCGCGAGCTGGATCGCTGCGCCCGGAGTCAGCGCCTTGCCTTCCAGGATCAGCGGCGTCTTCCCCTTCATGCCGATGTCGTGGATCGTTGCGAACGCGGCGTCGTTTCCGCCGCGGTAAAGCAGAATCGCCGCGCGCAGCGTGAGCGGCGTCTCTCGACCGGCGACCACTTCGAACTTCACTTCGTTGCTCATCGGAACCCTTTCGGTACTCGACGCCAGTCTCCGGTGGACAACTCGTGGATCAAGGCGTCGAGCCGGCGCATGCCTTCGAAGCGAACCTCCATTGCCCGCAACCACTCGCTCAACGCCTGCGGCTCGCCGATGTCGAACGAGAACTCTCCCATCCAGTCGCAGTAGTCCCCCTGCACGGCGTCGTTCGCGAAGTCGTCGAAGACGCGCACCCCGATGTCCCCGGGACGCCACGTGAGCACCGCGCCATAGCCGACGAACCACCCGTCCGCGTTCGGCCTGAATGCGTCGTCCAGATCAAGGCGGTCCAGCGCAAGTGCGTCTTCGGCGACGCGGCGGACACGCGCGCTGCGAGCTTCTGCGGCGATGCGTTGCATCGCTCGTCGCGTCAGGCGCTTGCGTGTCCCGGGCCACTGCGTGGCCTACTCGGGGAAGGCGGCGTCGATCTTCTCGCGCGTCACCACTTCTTGCCGCATGGTCGCGCGCATGCCGGGATCGTCGCCGCACTGTTCGTCCAGCGCGACGGACTCGTCGCGCTCGCCGTACCAGTAGTACTCCTGGGCCGTGCCCAGGGTGTCCCACGGCGTGAACGTCGGGATCAGGCTCATGTTGGTCTTGTCGATCACTGACAGCACCGTGGCGCCCAGCAGCGGATGGACACCCTCCAGGCGTTCCAGCGCCTCCCCCACAGCGAAGGCGCTGCATTCGGTGAACCAGACGATCGTCGCTTCGCCCGCTTGCCGGGTCCGCATGCAGGTCGAGGCATCCGACGCGCCCTCGAGCACCAGCCTGAAACACGGAACGAGGCACTGCGGCCCCTGGAGCCGATCGCGCACCCACTGCTGCAGGAAAGTCTGGCTGGTCGCCAATGGCTCCCTCGCACGCCGCGGATGAACGTCGCCATGTATCACGCGGGCGTCCAGCAAACAGCGGGCGAGCGATAGGGCGTAGTCGTGCCCGGTGGCCGGCACCAGTTCGGCGGGGATTGAGTCGCATAGCGCGGGGATGTGGAACATCGAGTTCATGGCAGCGGTGGCAGCGCGTCGGATGGTGCGGTGAGGCGATCGGGCCGGTGGCCGTCGTGGCAGCGCCGTGCGGCCGTTTCGGCAGCACGCAGCAGCGCCTTCGCGCACTGCTGTGACTGCTTGGATGCGAGGGCCTTCTGCAGGGCCTGCTGAAGGCCTCGCGGATCGCGTTGGGCCGAGGCCTCCAGCGCGGCACGAAAGCGCGCCGTGGGGTCAGCCTTTGACGCCGACCGCGCGCTTGAAGGTGATTTCCTGGACACCATCGCTGATCTCGCCGACTTCGATGTCTGCGCTCAGGAGTTCGGGGAACTGCGCGCTGTACACGTCGCGCACTTCCTTGGGCTCGTGGCCCGGGATGTCGGGCAGCGTCATGCCGTTGTAGAGGTAGCGGCGCGTGATGGTCTGAACTTCGATGGACATGCGGGTGCTCCTCAGCCGAAGAGTTGAGGTTCGGTGTTCGACGCAGCCGGCGTGGATGCCGAGGCGTCTGCCTCGTCGTCGCCGCGGCCCGCATCCTCGTCGCCGGCGTCGGGCTCGCTCGCCGGCGCGCGGCCGATGGCGCGCTTTGCCGCAGGGGCGGGCGGAGCCGACTTGGTCTGCGCCTTCGCGACCGCACCCGTCGCCTTCTTGGCCGATGCCGCCTTGGCCGCATCGAGAAGCTCCTGCGTCACCTGGGCTTGCTGTACCAGGCTGGCGTGCGACGCACGATAGCCGGCGAGTACCGTGACGAAGTCCGCGTCGAACTCCTCGGGCGTCGCGGTCAGGACTAGCGGCGTCGACAGTGCCGGCTCGCCGGCATCGGCGCGCGGCTTGGGGATGACGTTCACCGTCATCCGGCCCTTCTTCTCGTCGGCGCTGATGGTGAGCGTCAGCGTCGCGCCGAGCGCGAGTTCGTATAGCTCCTTGAACATGGACATGGTGGGTATCTCCGTGATGAGGGGTGCCCTCTGAAATCCATCGTATGAGGCACCCCCGCGTTGTCTAGGCAGCGTCCTCGACGGCATCGGCGCTGTCGCTCTGCGCTACCGCCGGCGTTGGCGCGCCATTCGCCGTCGAGCTGCCGTCACTGCAAAAGCGGTATTTGCGGCGCGGATAGCGCAGGGCCTTGGGCACCGCTCCGCCGTACTCGAAGCCCGCGACGTTCAGCAGCGCTTCGATGAATTTCGCCTTGGTCCCCGCCCGCGCCTTCTTGAACGCCGAGTCCCCCATCGCCTTGCGCAGCTTGAGTTCGTCGGCAAGGCTTGCCAGTTCGCTCACCGTCAGTAGTTCCAGGTACTCTGCGCACAACTTGAAGTGCCGCGCCTCGTCCACTTCGAGGTAGTTCAGCAGGACTTCGAGGTCGGACTGGCTGACGCCGTAGGCGGCAGAAGCGGTCACTGCCTGCACGACGGCCGGCAGCTTCGACCCCTCGAAGGCGTCCGCTAACTCCAGCGCCCCCTTGAAGCTGTTGGTGCCGAACTTCGCCGGCTTGGCCAGCTTGGACGCCGCCTCGGTGAACTTCAGGGGGTTGAACGCCAGCATGCTGCTCGACGCGATCAGCGCAGCGAGCACCCGATGGTTGCGCGACGGGTCCGCCATGAGGCGGTTTGCCACCCAGGTCCGCCAGCGTTCGGTGCGGTACTGCGCCACTCGCGCAGGCGTCTGACTGCTCGTGTGCTTGGCTTGGGCCTTCGCGGCAGGCGTAGGCGTGTCGCGCTGCGCCGGAGCACTGCGTGGACCCTCGCTCGTGTCGCTCGTCGCCGTGGCTGCCTTGGCCGCCTCGCGCTCGGCCCGTCGCCTCTCGGCAACCTTGGTCGAATGGCACTGCGCATCGAAGCAGAGCGACTCGTCCACGCGCCCATACGATCCGGGAACGGCCGACACGCTGCAGCCGAAGTTCGCGCAAGCCTTGCAATCAGCGTACTGTTCCGTCCCGACGCCCAACTCGCCGTCCGGGCCGACCGGCAGCGGCACGAACGCATCGGACGCGCCCACGATGCGAACGACCGGGAACTGCTCGCGCAGCGGCACAGCCTTCGCTTCGAGAGCCGCCATCGTCAGTTCGTCGAAATGCGTGGGGTGCTGACAGAAGCCCTCCCCGATCGTCTCGTCGAACAATGCCGCCTGCTGTGCGGAGTTGTGCGGGCACCCGACGCACTGTGCGGTGTCGAAGATCGCGTCGGCCAGCCGCTTGGCAAACTGCCCGAGTTGCTTCTTGAGCACCTCGACCGGCACCTTGTGCTCCAGCACGCCGGCGAGCACCTTGACCTGCCGATCCTGTGGCAGGCCGGCCAGCAATTCGGCGTGGCCGAGCTTGATGCGACGCTCGATCAGTGCGGCCTGCACGTCCGCCGCGCAGTTCAGCAGCAGCAGCCGCCGCTCCAGCGTCTCGACGCCCCAGCCGAGCTGCTTGGCCGTCTGCTCCTTGTCGCCGCGGTTGAACTGCAGCAGGTCAGCCGCGCCGCGCGCCTGCTCCACGTCGCTCGGGTCGTCGCGATAGTGGTTCTCGATGATGCCCAAGGCCCGGACCTCTGCGTCGGTGGCATCCGAGATCACGACCGGCATGTCGTAGTCGTCCCCGAACAGCTTGCCCGCGGCCCGCCAGCGGCGCTCGCCGGCAATGATTTCCCAGGCGCTCTCTCGGGTCGGATGGGGCCGCACCTGGATCGGTTGCGTGACACGCCCCGCCGCGAGCAGACCCTCTTCGAGTTCGACCATCTTCCGCGGGTCGTAGTACGTCCGGTGGTTCGGCCCCGACACGATCTGGCGGACCTTCAGCGTCGGTTGCACTTGATCTTGCATCTAGCCTCCTGTGAGACGCGCCGACTGATGGCGCGAACTCATGCTCTCGCGGTCCTCATGGAACTCAAGTCCGCAGTCCGCGGCAAAGGCCGACAGCGTGGTGGCGTGCGATCGTCCACGCGACGGCGCCGCCTTCAAGGCAGGCGTCGATTCCTCGGACGCGAGGGCACTGGCACCGATGTGCATGCGACGGTCGCGTGCAGCCATTGCACTTCGCCGCGCCCTGGTGCCATACTGACCTTCGACCTGTGACCCTTCAGGGTCCGACCTCGCAAGAGGAGGCATCCGCTGCAGTCGCAGCGGCGTTAGCGGTCGTGACCCGCACCCGCATCCTCCCCGCTTCGAGGGGCCTTTGAGTCCCTCCGTCGGCATCCGCCGACAGCCACCAACGCAGCCTCTGGCCCGTCGTTGCCGCCCCTGAGCGGCCGTAGACGCAGGCCCATGCCTGCGCGTCATCAACCCCGAGTTCGGGCCATCTCCCGAGCAGGGGGTCGCTCGTGCTCATGCGCTTGGAAGGAAAGCGTCATGTCCCACGAACAAGAGATCACCCTCCACTCCTCGGTGGCCGACGACAGCCGCGGCGCCGTGGTCGCCAGCATCGTGCCCGAGGGGCGTCGCATGGAGTTCCTGCCGTCCAAGTTCGGTGTGACGGCGATGCTCAAGGTGGAGACGGCCGTCTTCGCCTGGATGGCGCGCCTGTGCCCCACGTACATCGGCGGGTACTGGAACTTCGTCGAGCTGTCCAACGGCGGCGCCTACATGGTTCCATGCGGCGCGGAGTTCTTCGACGTGTGCGTCGAGGGCAACGGCTTCGATGGCCGCGTTAGCGCCGACGCCGCCGGCGTCATCGCCACGGCGTTCGCCCTGAACGGGCTGATCTGGCAGGGGCACGACAAGCTCGGCGAGAAGTACGAGCAACTGCTCGACTACATCAGCCACCATCCCGACCAGATCGCGATCCGGCGCGCGCTCGATTAGGCGGAGGCGATCATGCTGACCCATCGCCTGAATCGACTCGCCAACCTGGTCATCGGCCTGCGCCGCTACACCATCCATGAGCTGGTGCCGATCGTTCGGGAGAACCGGTATCCGCCGTTGCTGCGCATCGCCGCGCTGCGCCAGTTGATCCACTTGGCGCCGCTCGACATCACCAAAGGCGCGCCGTACTGCACGCGGCGCCGGTACGTGCGACAGCACTACCACGTGTAGCAGACACCCCGCGCGACCCTTGGGCGCCGCGCGGCCTTTCCACCCCCGAGGGGACGCCATTCCCCTCGGGCGAGGCGTCCCCGTCACCTCAGACCGGAGAGCCATCATGAATCTGGCCCTGCTGGATCGTCTTCAACTCGAGGCGATCATCCTGGAACCACCCGCGACCGAGGCCGAGCCGCTGCGCTGCTCGGACGACCTCGCCGTCGAACTTCTGCCTCAGCCGGCCGACACGCGCACGACGCGGCTGCGTCATGTTCTCGCCGCCGCGCACGAACTGCTGGTGCGGATTGCTTCTGAGTCGATGGCCGGGCGCTGCGTGCTCGATAGCCCGCAGTTGGTGAAGGACTTCCTCAAGGTCCTCTTTGCCGGCGCCGAGCGCGAATCGTTCATCGTCATCTTCCTCGATGCCCACATGCGCGTGATCGCCACGGAAGAGTTGTTCCTGGGAACGCTCACGAGTACCTCGGTCTATCCGCGCGAGGTGGTGCGGCACGCGCTGCATCACAACGCGGCAGCCTTGATCTGCGCGCATTCGCACCCATCCGGCATCGCAGAACCGTCGCGTGCCGACACCCATCTCACGCAGTCGCTCAAGGCTGCGCTGGGCCTGATCGACGTCCGTCTGGTCGACCACTTCGTGGTGGCCGGCTCGGTGTGTGGCTCGATGGCCGAGCGTGGACTTGTTTGAAGTCTCTCGACTGCTCTACATGCAGAAGGCAATGCAAGGCGACATCGACACAACGCGAGCGAGAACGCATGCCGCACTCATCGAGACCTATGAAGACACGTACGTCGAGTGGCTCGACGCCGTCGGCGAGGAGCTCGAAAGACGCCTCGAGATTGCCATGCGCCTGAGCGACTTGGCGGGACGCATGGCAGCCGCAGGCTGCAGCGATCGCATCGCTGCGATTCAGGAGAACTACCGCAACGACTGAGCATCCCGTTGCCCCGGGCTTCGCCCCGGGGCACGCGGTGACCTCCCCGTTTGCGGCTCGAAAGGAATGGACGATGGAGAACATCGATTGCGGCTCGATGCCGGCTGCCGATAGTCGTGCCCAGGTCGGGCTCGCCGCCGGCCATGAAGCTCAATGCCACCACGATTGGCGCGTGTGCTACGAGATCCGCTTCCTGCTGACGCTCGCTCGTCCGTGCGGTTTGTGGATCCGTGCATGTGCCGCGGCCTCGCCGCGTCAGCGGCTGCTGACGATGGTGTCGTGCCGCAACGTCTGACCATCGCGCTGTCTCCGGGGTTCATTCCCCGGGGACTTCTGCTGCGTCGGCGAACCCTGCCGGCCGCCCTCACCGCCCAAGCTTTCAGTGGAGCACAACCGCTGGGGCGGCGAGTCGCTCCTGGTCCCAACCGAACAGGCATCCGGCCAACATGGCCCGCTCCGCGGCGGCGCCGATGCCCAGGGACGCGTTGAAGGCGCGGACGATCGCGCGCGCCCGCGGCGACTGTCCCATGTCCATCCGCGTCAATCGCACGCCCTGTTCGCCACGCACGCAGATCGCGATGTTGCCCCCGGCGGGCAATCCCGGCAGCACGACAAAGCACAGTCGCGGCAGCCCGTGAACGTGCGTCCCGGTTGCATCCATCACGCCACCTCGATTTCGTGGCAGGCCAACGCGTCCAGGTCGATGATCGCGTCCGCCATCGCGGTCAGCTCCGGGGTCTGGGACACATAGAACTCGCGCGCGTAGTTGCCCAGGCGAAGCACCTCGCGTTTCATCTCCATGAACATGCGCTTGTGCTCAGGGTCCAGCGAACCGTCGGCCTCGTCGCAAAAGAGCGTGCCGTACTGGCGCCCCGTGTTCCCGGCGAGGTACAGCGCGATCGCCCGCGTCAGGCATTCGTTGATCCAAGTTCGCTCCCCGCCGCTGACCAGTTTCAGGCTCTTCGCCTCGCCGCGCAGCCCATCGTGTACGATGATGTCGAAGTCCTCGCGCAGTTCGCCCTTCGCTGTCTCGGTCTGCGTGATCACTTCCAGCGTGAAGCGGGGCCCATAGCAGGCCAGCAGCAGGTCGTTGGCCAGTGCAGAGAACGTCGGGCCGGCATCATCGATGTCCAGCGCGATCACGCCGTCGTTGCTGAGACACTTTGCCAGCAGCGTCCACGTGCCCAGTTCCCGCTCCACACGCGAGGCCCGCGCGTCTGCGGCCGCCTGTTGCTCGCGCGCGGCCTCGAGCTGCCTCTGCAGGCCGATGGCCTGCTCGTGCAGTCGAACGGCCGCCAGTTCTACCTCTTCCGCCTGCCGTAGAAGCCGTGCCGCTTCCTCGGCCGCGCGGCGCGCTTGCGCCAGACGGGTCTCGTCGAAGGGTACCGGGAGCGCCTTCAGCGCAGCGTCGATGCGTTCGAGCGCCTCGCGCAGCGACGCCGCGGAGCGTTCGCCCTCCTGCGCAAGCCGCTGCTGTGCCGCGGCGATTTCGCGGCGCTCGGCGGCCTCCTCCTCCGTCTCGGACGCCGCCGCCTCGGGCAGCCCTGAAAGCTCCTCCTCAATGGCCCGCAAGCCCTCCGCCGCCTGCCTGACCTCGCCTTCCTTCGCCGCCAGCAGCGCAAGCCTGCTCTGGCGAGCCTGCGATGCTTCGAGCCGCTGCTCGCAGCGGTTGCGCCGCTGCGCGGCGTCACCGATACGCTCGAGCTCGACGCCGATCGTGGACAGGCTCTGCAGCGCCTGGCGCTTGCGTTCGCCGAACGCCGCCAGTTGCCCCTCGACGGACGGGATCAGGGCTTGCGCCTCTCGCGCGTCGCCGAGCAGCTGGCAGCGACCCTGTAGATCGGTGCCGGCACACGGCACCTGCGCGGCCAGGCCGAACCGGCGTCCCAGGTCGGCCTGCCGCAGCGCGAGCTGGCCGGCTTCGCGGTCGATCGCCTGCAGTTCCTGCCGCTGCAACCGCTGCTGAGCCCGCAATGCCTCCACCTTGTTCGCATCGTCTTGGGCTGCACGAAGCAGGCCGGTGCGGGCCTCGACGCACGCCGCAGCGGCATCGACTCGACGACTGGCCCACGCCACCCTTTGCGCGCCAGCGGCGACCTCGCGCAGTTGCTGCCGCTGGCGTTCGAGGCGACCGCGCCGCTCGGCGTGCTGTCGTTGCCGAGAGGCCGTGCGCTCGTTGATGGCCGTCGCCCGCCGCGCTAGACGCTGGCCCTCTTCTTCCAGCCGGCGCGTTGCCTGGTCATGCTCACGGACGGCCCGTGCGCGGTCCGTGGCCAGTTCGCCCCGCCGCTTCTCGGTCGCCGCTGCCGCTTGCGCCTCGGCTGCAAGGCGCGTCACGGCGGCTTGCTCTTCCTCGACGCGGCGCATGGCCTGTCGTTTGGCGGCTTGCGCAGCCTCTACTTTGTCCGCCGAGCCCGCGCTTGCCTGCCACTGACGCTCCAGCTTCGCGAGCGCATCCGCAGCTTTCCCTTGCTCCTGACGAATCACCGCCAGGCCTGCCTTCAAGAGCCGCACCACCTCGCCGGTGCGGGCCCCCTCGGCCCGCACCTCGTCGAGGCCGAGCAGGTCCGCGAGCAGCGTCTTGATCTCGCCGTTCTTGTAGGCCGAGAGCGGCCGCTTGCCCTGCGCCGAGAACACCGAGGTGAAGAAGGTCTCGGGCGGTCCGAGGATTTCATTGACGGCGCGCTCGTAGGTGTCCACCTTTCCATCGGTCGGCGTTCCGTCGGCGAGGGCCACCGGCTTCCAACCGGAGCCGGTCGACTCGAAGAGGAATGCCTCGGTCTTGCGCTTGCCGTTGAGCCTGAACACCAGCTGGGTCTTGTACCGCCGCCCACCATGCGACCAGATCAGTTCCTTCTGGCCTTCCGGCAGGTAGACGTGGTCGTAGTAGCTGAAGGCTCCGAGGCCGTCGGAGCCGGCGCGGGAGGGCATCACAAGGTATGGGGATTAGGTTGCATTCGCGAGTGTCAACGGCCTTGGATTGCTCTGGCTCCGCGCCTACAGTGACCTCACGCCCGGGCAGCCCAGGCCTCTTTCAGAGGCGAGTAGCCCGCCGCGTCCCGCGTTTTTGAGCAACGCCACGGGAGGTTGCGGAGATGGTCGCGCGCCGACTACGCAGATCGTTCAGTGCCTCGGCGTTGACAAGGCTTCGCCAAATGCCGGCCTGCGACGCACTCGCGCTGCTGGCCACCCACGTCAAGCCTGACCCGACGTATCGGCCGGTCAAGGACGACCAGAGCCAGCGCTGGCACCTGTGCACTCGCCGCGGCGATTTCGAGATCGTGACCACGGGTCCCAAGTGGTACGACACACGTGCGAGGCATGGCGGAGGCGGCGCCATCGACTTGGCGATTCACCTCCTGGATGTGACCTTCGTGGATGCCGTCAAGCTTCTGAACCGCAAGGCAGCGCCCCATGGTGCAGATCATCCGCAAGGCCTCGCTGCCGTCCCCCGATGAGGTCGCCGCACGAACGCGCGCCGCTGCCGAGCAGGCGCCCGCTGTCGCCGTGCGCGAGCCCCGCCCCGCCGGGTTTCCGCTTCTGTTCACCAGGCACTGGCAGTTGATCGAACCGGCAGTCGCCTTCCTGCATGAACACTCGGTCCAACGCGCCCATACCGACGACACGCTGAGGACCTACGCCGAGATCCTCTACGACTGGTTCGAGACGCTCGAGCAGAACGACATCCCGTGGGAGAGCGCCGACGCCGTCGACCTCGTGGCCTATCGGAACCGCATGATGGCGCAGCCGAGCCCCCACACCGGCCGCCCGTACCGGACGACGACCATCAATCATCGCGTTCGTGGCGTACTTCGGTTCTACGAGTGGGCAGTTCGGACGCAATGGTTGAACGCCTCGCCGCTGGCGGACAAGACGCGCGACTTCCGGCTCGCACGGCATCACCGGCCGGCGCAGGCCAGTCACGCTACGACCCATGAACGCAGCCTCTTCATCCTTCGGCAGTACGAGGCGTTGCCGCGGCCGTTGGTCTCCGAGCAGGCGCGCGAACTCCTCGCGGAGCTCGCACCGCCCTACGACCTGATGGCACGCTGGCAGCTGTATACGGGCCTGCGCATCAGCGAACTGCTGCGCCTCAGCGTCAGCGACATAGGCCACCGCCCTGCGTCAGCCACGCTGCATCACGCGATCGAGGTCATTCGCAAGGGCCTCAAGCCCGGCCACGTGATCGCGCCGGCCAGTCTGCTCGACGAGACCGACGGCTACGTCAGCGGCCATCGCTTCGCCTGGCTCGCGCGCGCCCGACGCAAGGGTCGCATCGCCGAGCACAAGGCATTGTTCATCAACGCCCGCGGATCACCCGCGGGCAAGAACGCCTACCAGCGAGCCGTGAGCCAAGCGGGTCTGGCCTGCGGGTTCAAGGCCACCACGCACCTGCTGCGGGCCACCTTCGCGTGCATGCTGCTCGCCCGGCTCGAGCACCTGGCCGACCGAGGTGCCAAGATCAACCCCTTGATCGTCGTGAAGGTACTGCTCGGGCACGAGCACGTCGAGACCACCGACCGCTACCTTCGCGCCGTTGCCGTCGACCCATGCGTCCTCAAGGACGTGCTCGACACGCTGCTGTCGGAGACGGGGGCGCCATGAGGTCGCCGCGCCAGAGCATCCGTCGGGTCCTGTCGCACGAAGCGGTGGCGGCCCCAGCGCACGACGCGCAGCCCGCTCGCTTCGATGCCCCTCGTGTGGTTCGCAAGACGGTCGTCGACTTTTCGTCACTGTGCCTGCCCGAGGACGTGCGGCTCGCGCTGGCACAGGCGTTCTGGAGCCATCTCGGAGCCCGGTCGCCCCGCAGCATCAAGACATGCTGGACCTCGGTGCTGACCTTCAACCGCTTCGCGGCTGAATCGGGAGCCGTCGCGTCGCTCGCGGACCTGGACCGACGGATGCTAGTGCGCTACATCGAATGGCTCAACGCACAACAGCGCTCGGACGGCAGGCCATGGGCGATCTCCACGCGGGGTGGGGTCTACAGCGCGTTGCGGCGGCTGCTGCGCTGGCTCGAACGCTGTCGTCCCGATCTCGTCGGCCGCATCGACCATTCTTTCACGCCCTTCCCAGGGCGTGGCGGCGACAGCTCCACACGCGCGACGCTACCGGAACGCGAGCTCCGCGCCATCCTGCGTGCTTGCGAAGCAGACATCGCTGCCATGCGCGAAGCGCGTGCATCGGCCGCTGCGCAGCGCGCCGCCGACGGCGACAAGCCCGGCTCTTTGGGTTGGCTTCTGGCCGAGGTCGATCGACGCTTCGGCGGCATCGTGCCCAGCGGCCTCGAGCTGCAACGGCGCGGCAACCATCCGCTGCAGATGGCGGTGCGTCGCTGGGGTGGTGCCAAGCTGATCGAACCGTTCGTGTACCCGCGTGCCGTCTCGCTGCTTCCGTACTACCTGGCCATCCTGATCCACACTGCCGGCAATCCCGAGCCCATCGCCGAACTCGGGCGCGAGTGCCTGCAGGACGTTCCACTGTTGGAGAACCGCCAGGCGCTGGTGTGGTTCAAGGCCCGCGCCGGGCGCCTGCAGCGACGCACCTTCGAACGTGACGCCCCGTTCGAGCCGCCGGCGTTGGTGAGGGACATCCTCGCCTGGAACGAGCGGTTGCGTCCGCTGGCACCGCCGGCGCAGCGCGACCGCCTTTTCATCTTCAAGGGACTGCGCACCGTGAACGCGATGTCGACCGTCACGGTCCACCACCTGATCGCCCAATTCTGCGAACGCCACGGCCTTGCGGCGTTTTCGTTGGCGAGCATTCGGCCGAGCGTCCTGTGCAGCTTCTACCGCGCCAGCGGCGACCTGCTTCGAACGCGCGCGGTGGCCAATCACGCCAACATCGCGACGACCGTCCGCTATGTCGAGGTGCCGGTCGTCCGCAGGCACAACCACGCGCGCATCGCCGCATTGCAAGAGGCCTTCATCGAGCACCTCACGGCGGCGCCGACCACGCCGACTCCGCAGTCGGCCGCGGCGGCACCGCCGAGCGCGCCGCTCCCGTCGGGCGAGCTGGTTTCGATGTTCGGCTTCGACTGCAAGGATCCGCTGGCCGGCACCGCGCCGGGTACACGCCGGGGCGAGCTCTGCACCAACTTCATGGGTTGCTTCACTTGCCCCAACGCCGTGATCGCGCCGGAGCCGCTGACCATGGCCCGGCTGCTTCAGGCGCGTGACCACCTTCGCGCCGCGGCAGCGACGCTGCATCCGGCGCGCTGGCAGGCCCTCTACGCGCCGCAGCTGCGCATTCTCGAGGAGGACATCTTGCCGCGCTTCGCCGCACGAGAACTCGCGGCGGCCGAGTCTCTGTTGCCGCAACTTCCGCCGTTGCCGGACCTGCGCTGAGGCCGCTGCCATGCCAGCCCTGCAGCACAGAGTCACCGACCGTCCCGCCGTCCCCGCGGGCGAACGCGCCGGCGATCGTGGATGGTTCCTACTCGACTCGAAGTGGGAAGACGATGTCTGGATTCTTGCGCCAGGCAACGCGCTGGAAGAACGGCAGCCTGTGCGCCTGCGCTGGGACTTCGATCTGCAAGACGGCCGACGATTCACCGACGAGCGCTACGCCGCGCTGCGAGAGACCAGCAGGCAGCTCGTCGCCCTCATCCGATCGCGCTCGCTGTCCACCGGCCTGCCTCTGCGTCCGAGCACGGTGGCGCAGTACTTTCTCACCCTGCGCTGCCTGCTCCAATGGATGGACGGCGAGGGCTTCCGCCGCTTTGGAGCGATCGACCCGCCGGCGTTGCTGCAGTTCCAGCAGTGGCTGCGCACGCGCCCCCTGGCTGGCCACTCCCCGCAGCGCGCGCCTGGGACCGTGCAGCGCCACCTGTACCTGTTCGCGTACTTCCATCGCTTTCGCGGCGAACTCGACGACCGCCTGTGCTTCGACCCCTTTGCGGGACACGATCAGCGCCAGGCCGCCGGCTATCACGAGGGGCTGCGACGACCCTGGCCCTACACTCCGGACACCGTCGCGGTGGCATTGGTGCAGGCGGCCATCGACATCGTCACCCGCGACGCTCCCATCGTTCTGCACGCCTGGCCGACGTATCGGCAGGCGGCGGCCGGCGGTCCCGGTGCAGGCCATGCCCACACCGGAAGAGCGACACGGGCACTTCGAAGCGCCAGCGCCGGCATCCCCGATGGTGATTCCCCGGTGCGATCGGTCCGCGAACTCGTCCTGCGCACCGACTTGCTCTACGCCGCCTGCTTCGTCGTCATCTCCTACTTGGTCGGCCCGCGCGTCAGCGAGATCCTGCACTTGAAGACCGGCTGCGTGCAGCACCGTTGCGCCGACGGCGCCAGCGAGCCGGTCACCGTGATCGTCGGGGCGATCTTCAAGCGCCAATCGGGCTACCACGGGCGGCCGCACGAATGGGTTGCACCTCCTGCCGCGGTGCAGGCCGTGGCGGTGCTCGAAGCCTTGTCCGCCGGGCACCGCGCCGTCTCCGGACGCGACGAGCTGTGGTTGCGCCGCTGGCACGGCAACGGCGCGACGGAGTGGCACGAGGTCCTGCCCGAGCTGCTCGATATTCCGTCGATCGCACGGATCAACATCCAGCTGCAGCGCTTTGGCGCCTGGCTGGGCCTTACGCACCAGGACCGGCCGTGGCGGCTCTCCACGCACCAGGGCCGCAAGACCTTCGCCAGGTTCGCGGCGTTGCGTGATCGCACGTGTCTGTTCGCGCTGGCCCAGCAACTCGGTCATCGCGAACGGGCCGAGACCGACCATGGCTACGCCGGGTCCGACTACCGGCTCGCCCAGGAGATCGACGCCGAGATCCTGCAGCAGTCGGTCAACGCCTGGGAACACATGCTGGCGGCACCCGGCCTGGGCGGGCGCGCCGGCGAGGAGATCGTGGCCAATCGCCCGCGCTTTCGGGGCAAGCGCATGAAGGAAGACCTCGCAAGCTACGCACGCCTGCTGGTGGACGCGGGACTCGTGCTCGGCATCTGCGACTGGGGCTTCTGCGTCTATCGCGAGGAGCACAGCGCCTGCCTCGGCAACGCGGCCGGCCCGAACCCCGCTCGCCGCGAGCCGTCGACCTGCGCGCGCTGCAAGAACTTCGCGGTGTCGCAGCGGCATCGACCCTATTGGGTCGAGCAAGTCCACCGCTGCGAGCGGTTGCTGGACGAGCCCGCCCTGCCGCGGCAGACCCTGCGCATCGTCCGCGCACGACTCGATGAGGCAAGGTCGCTGGTCCGCACGATCGACAGCGATGGGAAGGAGCGATCATGACGAAGCAGGCGCGCGGCGCCACCAAGACCGCATCGGCCCAGCGCCTGCGTGAGGCGCTGACGACGATGGTTCGACAGCGAGGCGGCAGCGCCTCGCCGCCGGCACTGACCGCCACCGCCCTGTGCGATCTGGCCGGCATCTCGCGCAACGCGCTGTACCGCTATCACCCCGATGTGGTGCAGGCGTTGCACGCGGCACAGCAGAAGCACCTTCGGCACCCCGATAACGCCGGGCGCGCTGCACGCCTGCGCCGCGACAATGCCGCCTTGCGCGAGCAGCTCACCAAGCTCGCGGCACTGGTCGACCACTACTTCGCGGCCTGGCAGGAGACGCGGCTCCAGCTCGTGCGGCGGGACCGGGAGTTGGCCGAAGTGCGCCGCGCCCACAAGCCCCAGGTGGTTTCGCTGCAGCGCTGAACCTCCGCCGCTGTCGCGCTGTCCAGGGAGGAGCTGCGGCCGGCGGTTGACTCTGACACAGGGGCAAGCTCTACGCTGCCAGCACTCGGGGCAGTGGTGCCCCGCTTGGAGGTCTGCGATGAACAGCGACCTCGGATCCTGCCTTCGCCTCGCGCGAGGGCTGTTGCGGCTCTACAGCCTGGCCTTTGCGAGTGAGCACCGCGGCGTTGCGGATCACCTGCTGTGCGCCCTGGAGCAGCTCGCGAAGAGCGAACCTGCGGTCGAGCACCTGCTCGATCAGGCATACCTGCGGGGATTCGGTCACCATGACCCGGCCGATCCGCACACGCCACGAGCCGAGCCGCAGTGATCGATGCCGGCGCTGCCGGCTTGGGGCCGCGGCCGCTACGCCGCGGACACGGACCTTTGCGCTTCGCATCCGTGCGCCTTCAGCGCGTCGAGGTCGATCACGGCATCGGCCATCGCCGTCAGCTCCGGCGTCTGCGAGACGAAGAACTCGCGCTCGTAGCCGCCCAGGCGCAGCACTTCGCGCTTCATCGCCATGAACATGCGCTTGCGCTGGGAGTCCAGCGCGCCGTCCGCCTCGTCGGTGAACAGCGTCGTGTAGCGGCGGCCGGTGTTTTGCGCCAGGTACAACGCGATCGCGCGGGTCAGGCATGACTCCACGAACGTGCGCTCGCCCCCGCTCATCAGGCTGACGCTCTTGCCTTCGCCGGTGTCGCCGTCGTGCACGACGATGTCGAAGCCCTCCTTCTGCTCGCCCTTGGCGGTCTCCAGCAAGGTGTGGATCGACACCGTGAAGCGCGGTCCGTAGCAGGCCAACAGCAGGTCGTTCGCCAACGCCGAGAGCGCAGGCCCCGCGTCGTCGATTGCCAGTGCGATCAGGCCGTCGTTGCTCATGCAGCGCGCGAAGAGGTTCCAGTTGCCCAGCTCGTCCTCGACGCGGGCGCTGCGCGCGCGAACGCGCTCGCGGCGCTCGGCCAGTGCGGCCACTTGTTTGGACACCTCCTCGATCGTCTGCGCTTCGCGCACCGCGGTCAGCATCGATTGCTCGGCGACGCCGAAGGCTTCCCGAGCGGCACCCAGCGCCCGAGAGGCCTCCGTCACCTGTCGCTCGTCGAAGGCGGGCGGCAGCGACGCGAGCGCGTGATCCAGGCGCGCCAGCGCTGCCGTGGCCTGCCTCGCCTGTTGTTCCAGTTGCTCATCGATCGCCAGGCGTGCCGCGGCGATCTGCTGGCGCTCGGCGCGCTCGTCGGCGGTTTCGGCAGCCGCATCGGCGGCCACCGCGGGCCCCAGCGCCTGCAACTCCTGTTCGATCTCGACCAATGTCATCTGTGCCTGGGCGCACGCCGGCGCCTTCGAGCACATCACGGCCAGGCGACTCACCCGCTCGCGCGCGACGGCTTCGCGGCGCTCGGCACGTGCCAGGTTCCGCGGTGCGCCGGCCAGCGCTTCGCAGCGCTGGCGCGCGGCAAGGAGTTCCTGCTGCGCCTCGGACTTCTCGCCGGCCAGCCGGGCAAGCTGGGCCTGGGCGTTCGGGATCAGCGCCTGCGCCTCGCGCGCGTCACCCAGCAGCTTGCAACGGCCCTGCAGATCCGTGCCGACGCAGGGCACCTCGCCGGTCAAGCCGAACCGGCGCGCGAGTTCCTCGGCTTTCAGCGCGGCCCGACCCGCCTCCTGCTCGATGCCTGCCACGCGCTGTTGCGCAAGCCGCACCGCCCCTTGGCTGCGCGTCAGCGCGTGGGTCTGCTCGCGACAGGCTTCGGTGAGCGCGCTGCGCAGCGCCTGCATGCGCTGCGCCAGCGGCAGGCGCCGGTCCGCACGCTGTACCTCGCCTGCCTCGGCCAGCACCGCCTGGCAACGCTGCCGGGACAGGGTCAGGGCCTGTCGCCGCGACCGTTCCTGCTGCAGCCGTCCGGCAACCCGCTGGTCCAGTCGCTCCAGCCGTTGCCGCTCGACCTGATCCCGGGACTGGAGGGCACGGCGAGCCTGCGCGGTGGTGTCGAGGGTGGACTGGCGTTCGGCCGCGAGCTGTGCGCGGCGAGCTTCGGTGGCCCGCGACTGCTCGCGGTCGACGGCCACGCGCGCATGCCGCGCCTGCGCTGCCTCCAATGCGGCGTGTGCCGCCGTCTTGGCACGCTCGGCCGCCGACATGCGTTCACCCGCTCCGTCGAGCTGCCGGCGTGTCGCCTCGAGGCGCACCCCCTCCGCGTCGAGCCCGACCAGTTCCTGGCGGATGGTCGCCAACCCCGCCTTCAACAGGCGCACCGTTTCCGCAGCCTTCTGACCCAGGGCCTGGATTTCCTCCTGACCCAGCAGGTCGGCCAGCAGCGACTTGATCTCGGCGTTGCGATAGGTGCTGAACTGGCGCTTGCCCTGCGCCGCGAACACCGAGGTGAAGAACGTCTCGGCGCTGCCGCAGATGGCCTCGACGCAGCGGGTATAGGTCTCGACCCGGCCGTCGGACACCATGCCGTCGTCGAGCCGCACTGGACGCCAGCCACCGGCGTCGTCGAGCGTGTGCAGATAGGCCTCGGTGCGACGGCGGCCACAGAGGCGGATGACGATCTGCGATCGGTAGCAGCGGCCCTCATGCGCCCAGGTCAGGTCCTTCACGCTTTCGGGCAGGTACACATGATCGTAGTAGGAGAAGCCGCCCGCCCCCGCCAGCCCGGCGCGGCTCGGAAGTCCGATGTAGGGCACGAGGCAATCCATGATCGTCGACTTGCCGCTGCCGTTCGCCCCGACGATGGCGATCAGTTGCGCGTCCTGGGTTAGGCGTTCGAGGTCCAGCGTGATCTCGTCGCGGCCCAAGCCGTCACGAATGCCGCGGAATCCCTTGAGGGTGAGTGCGAGAGGTTGCATGGAGAGCCCCGAGGAAGCAGATGCCTCAGGCTCTCATGAGCAGTCTCTACATCAAGGCCAGTCGTCTGCACTCATGGCAGCGTGTCAGCCGGCACAGCACGAGAGCTGCTTGACGTCCTTGGTGAAGGTCTGCGCGCACAGCTTGAGCCCTTCCACCATGGTCAGGTACGGGAACAGCTGATCGGCCAGGTCGTGCACCGTCATGCGCGCCCGCAACGCGAGCGCGGCACTCTGGATCAACTCACCCGCCTCGGGTGCGACGGCCTGCACGCCCAGCAGCCGCCCGCTGCCGGCCTCGGCCACCAGCTTGATGAAGCCCCGGGTGTCGAAGTTCACCAGTGCGCGCGGCACGTTGTCCAGGCTCAGCGTGCGGCTGTCGGTGTCGAAGCCCTTGGCATGCGCCTCGGCCTCGGTCAGCCCGACGGTGGCCACCTGCGGGTTCGTGAAGACCACCGCCGGCATCGCGCTCAGGTCGAGCGTGGCGTCGCCGCCCAGCATGTTGAGCGCGGCGCGCGTGCCGGCCGCTGCCGCCACGTAGACGAACTGCGGCTGGTCGGTGCAGTCACCGGCCGCGTAGATGTTCGCGGCACTGGTGCGCATCGCCGCGTCGATGACGATGGCGCCCTGCGCGTCGATGGTCACGCCTGCCGCGTCGAGCGCGAGGCCGCGTGTGCTGGGCGTGCGGCCGGTGGCCACCAGCATCTGGTCGACTCGCAGTTCACCGCGCTCGGTCACGAGCACGAATTCGCCGTCGGTGTGGTCCACCCGGCTGGCTTGCGTGTGTTCGAGCACCGCGATGCCCTCGGCGCGGAAGGCCGCTGTCACGGCCTCGCCGATCGCGGGATCTTCGCGGAAGAACAGCGTGTGGCGCGCGAGCACGGTCACCTGGCTGCCCAGCCGCGCGAAGGCCTGTGCGAGTTCCACCGCCACCGCCGACGAGCCGATGACTGCCAGACGCGGCGGGATGACCGCGCTGGCCAGCGCTTCGGTGGACGTCCAGAACGGTGTGTCCTCGAGCCCGGGGATCGGCGGGACCGATGGCTGCGCACCGGTGGCGACCAGGCAGCGGTCGAAGGCCAGTTCGCGCTCACCGCCTTCGTCGAGCCGGACCACGAGTTGCCGACTGTCCTTGAAGCGTGCCTCGCCGCGCAGCGCGGTGATCTCCGGGGTGCTGTCGAGGATACCCTCGTACTTCGCATGCCGCAGTTCGTCGACGCGGGCCTGTTGCTGCGCGAGCAGCCGGCCGCGATCGATGACAGGCGTGCTCGCGGCGATACCGCCGTCGAAGGGACTCTCGCGCCGCAGCTGCGCCAGGTGCGCCGCGCGGATCATGATCTTCGACGGCACGCAGCCCACGTTGACGCAGGTGCCGCCGATCGTGCCGCGCTCGATGAGGGTCACGCGCGCGCCGCGTTCGGCTGCTTTCAGCGCCGCGGCCATCGCGGCGCCGCCGCTGCCGATGACGGCGACGTGCAACGCCGTGTCCCCGCTGGGTGCCTCCTGGCCACCGCCGAGCCAGCTGCGCGCCTTGTCGAGCAGGCTGCCGCGCGGCCGGTCGGTATTCCCATCGGCGACGCGGGCTCGATAGCCGAGAGCGGTGACGGCCGACACGAGCGCCGTCGTGGGCGTGTCGGGGGCGAGCGTGAGCCTGGCCGTGCCCTTGGGGTAGGACACCTGCGCGGAGCGCACGCCGGGGACGTTCTCCAGGGCTTGGCGAACATGCGTGGCGCACGAGTCGCAGGTCATGCCGCTGATCACGAGTTCGGTCATGGGGTTGCTTTCACAGGAGCTGGCGTGGCGCCTTCAGGATTGCCTGGCCGCGACTTCGCAGCCGTCAGGGCCGCAGCGCCGGTTTGCAGGCGAGACGAAGTCCCACACGGATACCACGACCATCGTCGCGAGGCCGACGTAGAGCAGCTTCTCGGCCACCGTGAAGCTGGCGATCAGCACGATGACCGGTCCGATCATGCCGAGCACGCTGCGGTGCCACTGGCGGTGGCTGAGCCAGCCCAGCGCGTTGGCCAACAGCGCGAGCGCCGCGAACAGCGGCAGCAGCACGGTGACGAACAAGGCCTCGAACTGACTCAGGAAGCCGAGCCCGAGGGCGGCGCCGAGGCTGGCCAGGGCCGGGAAGCAGGCGCCGCAGCCCATCGCCGAGACGATGCTGCCCAGCGCACCGGCCTTGTCGGCAATGCGCGTCATGACGTTCATGGTGGCCCGCTGCTGCGGTTCAGCGCTTGACGGTGGACGGGTAGCCCGCGTTCTCGGTCGCCTGGGTCAGCTTCTGCACGCTGGCCTTGGCATCGTCGAAGGTCACGACGGCCTGGCGCTTCTCGTAGCTCACGTCGACCTTGCTCACGCCGTCGACCTTCGAGATCGCCTTCTTCACCGTGATCGGACAGGCCGCACACGTCATGCCGGGCACGTCGAGCGTGACGGTCTGGGGCGATGCATGCACCGCGGCGGCGGAAGCGGCGAGCATGGCGATCAGGAACAGCTTCTTCATGGAGAACTCTCCGGGTCAATAGAACAATGGAAGGACATACGGGAAGGCCAGCGCGATCAGCACCAGCGCGCCGACAATCCAGAAGACGGCCTTGTAGGTGGACCGTACCTGCGGAATCGCGCACACCTCGCCCGGCTTGCAGTGCTGTGCCGGCCGGTAGATGCGGCGCCAGGCGAAGAACATCGCAACGAGCGCGGCGCCGATGAAGATCGGGCGATAGGGCTCCAGTGCCGTGAGGTTGCCGATCCAGGCGCCGCTGAAGCCCAGGGCCACCAGCACCAGGGGCCCGAGGCAGCAGGTGGACGCGAGGATCGCGGCCAGTCCGCCCGCGAAGAGGGCTCCGCGCCCGCTCGGTGTTTCCGTCATGCGTTTTCCGTGGCGAGTCTGAAGACGATGGCGTAAGCTTATTTCCGTACTCATGTACGGAGTCAAGCGGCATGGAACGCGAGCAGAACGGCCTGACGATCGGGGCCGTCGCCAAGGCGGCCGGGGTCAACGTGGAGACGGTGCGCTTCTACCAGCGCCGGGCTCTGCTGGCTGAGCCGGACAAGCCGTACGGCGGCATTCGGCGCTATGGCGCGGATGACGTTGCACGCGTGCGGTTCGTGAAGGCCGCACAGCGCCTGGGTTTCAGCCTCGACGAGGTCGCGGGGTTGTTGCAGCTCGATGACGGCACGCACTGCGACGAGGCGCGAGAACTCGCCGAAGTCAAGCTCGCGGACGTGCGCAAGAAGCTGAAGGACCTGCGGCGCATCGAATCGGCCCTGGCCGGCCTCGTCCGCGATTGCTGCATGAGCCGTGGCAAGGTGTCGTGTCCGTTGATCGATACGTTGCAGAAGCAGTGAGCAGCCCTCGGTGGGTTCGGGCCACTGTTGACACCGCGAACTCAACATAAGGGGTGCAGATTTTCTAGCAGAGTGGTCTTCCCGCGGCCGTTGGCGCCGGCGATTGCCACGAGCGAGGCGCTGCCGAGCGTCGCTTCGAGGTCGAGCGTCAGCGTGTCGCGCCCGAGACCGCTTCGGATGCCTTTGAACCCGGTCAGCGTGATGCGCAGTGGCGCGTAGCCCATGTGCCCCGCGGGCGGCGCGGCGGCGGCCGTCGATTGGTCTGTCATTGCTTGGTCCCTTCGCTTGGCGGTCCGTCCGCCGTCAGAAGCAAGTCTCGATGCGACCACGCCCGCTGCAAGTCAGATTACGGTGCCACAGTGGTAGCTCTGGCCCACATGCGCCGCGACAGGGACTTGGCGCGTCGTGCGCCTCGGGCGCCGACAAACGGCGCTAAGCGTTGACTCAAAGACTCAAAGTAGCTCACCCGGGGCCAGTCCAGCATCCGTCGCTGGAAGCGCACGTCGACCCATTTGCCACCGACTGTCAAGCCTAGTAGAACGACACACGGCCGTACTGCTTCAGATCGCCTGTCAACCAGTCAACCACGGCGCGCAGTTCGTCATCGCTGGCAATCGAAGCCCGTATGCGATCCAGGAGATTCAGAGCGACCGCAGGGGATTGCCACTGGGCTGAGCTGGTTGCGAACAGGATCGCGCTGTGCCGAACGCGTTCGCTCTGGCTCTGATCGATTGCGATCGACTCCATCACTGCCGGCACGTCTGCCATGGTGTCCACCAGCGCGTGTACCGCCTGCCCGATTGTTCCCCGATCAATGCCCGCATCGTCGATCACGGAGAGCATGGTGAGCGCGTCCCTGCGGTCAAACAACTGACGCATCAATCGAAGTGCCTCCTAACGGACTACTTCCTCGATGATGTTCTGTCGGCTCCAGAAGATGTCTCCATGCGTGGGGATGTGGCAGAGGCATGCAACCAGAGGGCGCAGGACTCTGTGCCCTTGGAAGTTGGAGAGACAGGAGATTAGGTAGTACCAGGTAGCTACCTGCTGCCTATGGAACGCAAACAGTGCCCGTAGCCCGTCGAAGCAGCGTTCATCGTCCGCTCGATCGGCAAAGGCCTCCAGAGCCCTCCCGAAGTTCTGCTCCCGGCTGTATGGGTCGCGGTAGGCCAAGCAGTGCTGCCGAAACTCAGCAAACGACGACTCTGAAAAGTCTCGGTCAGCGCAGATGCTGAAGGGGCCTTCCTTGACCGCCGCAGGATTGCGTCGAAGATGGTCGGTGATGTCAACCCAGGCCGCCCTGCTCATTTCGGGGTCGACAATGATTGCAAGCACGGGCAGCGTGTGAGAGGCCCAGTACTCGAAGTGGTCGCTATCGGACTGAAACCCGTAGCGTCCACCGGCAGCGCGGTATGAAGGGCCCGACTTGATTTGCAGCGCTACGCAGCAACCCGTGGCGCTTTCCTCGGCCACAAACTCGACGTAGGCATCGTTTCCAAGGTCGTTCTGTAGATCGATCTCTTGGAACGTGCAGTTGTGGCGCTCGACCAGCGTACGCACGAAGTTGATCCCCTCTCGGCTGGTCGCTTGGGAGCGCTTTCTCTTGGTAGTCATGTCCCACCATGCATCGGCATGTCCCGCAGGTCCAACGCTCGGAATCTCGCCTCTTCCTGGAAGTGCGTGAACTCCTCCATCAGAGGGTTCACGGCTTCGGGCACGTACCCCGGCCCTCCCTTGATGAAGTGCGGCATGAGGCGGCGCATGATGTCCGCGCCTCGGGCCAGCACGCCTTCGTCGCTAAGCGCGCGCAGATAGGGGTTGGCTCGATACCGTCGGCGCCACAGCTCGTGCCGGGGAATCCGCGTTGGCGCTGGCTCGCTCACCTCCTTCATAGGGCTGAAGTGGATCTTCGAAGGATCGTGTGCATCGCCCTCGAAGGAAATACCACCGTTCCACTCTGCCCAGCGACGAACCACGTCCTTGTGAAACGCATCGAACCACGGGAACCGCGAGGCACCATCTCCCCGTATGAGGAAGGAAGGGACAGCGGGCATGTCAGCAACTTTCCCCATGACGTGGCTCTCGAAGAGCAACCAGACGAAGTTCAGCTTCTCGGACGCGCTGTTTCCCGTCCGGGGGCGCCGCAGGAGTTGCGCGACGCGGTGACCCACTACGTACGGGTCAAGAATCTCCACGGCCTCGTTGAGGATCACCAGCATGCCGGCCGCATCGGGAAGGCGAAGCACCTCCCTTGTATGCGTGATCTGCTCTTCGGCGGACCGGACGGCGTCCTCTACCGATCGGCCGAGCGCATTGACCAGTTTTCCGTAGAGCGCCTCACCATCCGGCAGGTGCGCCAGCACTTTGCGCACGTCCGCCGTTCCATAGAACAAAGGCCAGTCATCCCGTTCCCGATGTCGGTCCGCCATCGCTTCAACCTTGTGGGACACGTCGTCCGACAGTGTCTTCAGCTCAACAATGACGCTGCGCCCACCAAGCAGATAGTCTGCCTTGCGGCGGCGCGTGGGATCGGAGGGCAGTTCGAGCCGATCGATGATCTCGGCATTGGGAAGCGACTCGACGAATCGTCCGAATCGCCCCTCCAGCCCCACCTGCTTGTCGGCCCTACTCACGGGACTCCTTGTTCATGCCACGATCCTTCTGCTTGCCGACCATCGCGACCTGCAGAGGTCCGCCCCACCTATTGCGGTAGATCTGTCGCAAGAACTCGCGATCCCCCGTCCCAGAACTTTGGCGCGAGTCGCAAGCAATTTGGCGCCCCGCCCTTATGTCAGAACAGCTCCAACTCTATCGCCTCGCCGGCCATTTGAGCACCGTCCTGCGCCAACCCGCTCGATGCGACCGGTGCCTCCTCGCACCCAGTGCCGCCGCCATCGGCACCCTTCGCCGCTGGCGGCCCGGCCAGCATGGCAGCGGCAAGCCGTACGGGGTCGCTCACGGCCAACTGGCCCAGGCAATCGAGCAGCGGCTCCGGTCGAGTCGATGTGACCCGGGCCCACGCGCGCACCTTGTCTGCGAGTCCGACACAGCGCGAGATGCCCGCCGCACGGCTACGGACGACTGGCACCACGCGCCCTTCCAACTGCACGCCCGCTGCGCCGCCCAGCGCTCGCTTGATCGCTTCCCGATCGACTTCGTGCCGATCCTCATCGGCCACCACCCAGCGCACACGCACATGCGCACCCTCCAGGCCCTGCTCCTGAACCGCGGCCTGGATGCGCTGCAGGTCGGGCTTGCCCTCGAAGAACAGGTCAACGGTCCGGCGCGCCGGCGTCGCCACTAGCTCGAATCGGGTCACCGAAGCGCCGACCTCCCAAAGAACGAAACCCTTGTCGCCTGCCTCTCCGTGATGGAAGCGCCCGATCGAACCGGCGTAGCCGACTACACGCCCGTCCTGTTCCCAAGTCTGGTGTCGATGGATGTGCCCCAGCAGGAACGCCTGCGCATGGGCCGAGAACAGGCTGCCGGTCGTGAACTCGTGGTCGAACCCTGCCATGGGCACGCCGTGCTCGGTGACGCATCCCGTGACGGTGCCGTGAGACACGCCGATCGTGGGTACGAGAGCGTCCCGCGCCGAGCGGTGGATGCCCGCATAGCCGGCCAGCAGACTTGCGAGTTCCTGCCCCTGCACAACGGCGGCGTCGGCAGCGCCGATCACCGCGGCAACGGCGGCCTTGTTCACCGTCGGAACGCAGGCGAACAGGGCGCGCGTTTCGGCGGGCAGTTGATCGAACTTCCATCTCGCGGCTTCGATCCACGTCCCCTGGGCCGTCAGCGCGACATGGGAGATGCGGTCGGCCACGTGGATCGGATGGCGCCCTGCGAGCAGCGGGAAGATCGACAGCGTCCCGGGCGGCTCGTGCGAGAACGTGCCCTGCAACATGAGCACCGGACAGTGGTTCGCCAGGCGCAGGACCTGACGCGCCAGGCGGACGACAGCGGGGCTGTGCACGTCCAGCGCGTGGTCGGTGGCATCGCCGGAGATCACCGCCGCATCGATCCCCCGACGGATGGCTTCGTCGACCGCGAAAGCGAAGCAGCGGTCGGCTTCTTCCAGGTTCTTCTCGCAGTAGTGCAAGTCGGAGAAGTGCCCTACCCTGATCATTCGATTGCTCCTTTCCTGTGGGTGCAGCGAGCGCCATGGCTGATGGGCCTCGCTGCTTCCATTCATGCTCGCCTTGCCGCGGCGTCGATCAACTCTCGCCCGCAACGTCATGAGAAGACGTCGAGCTCGCCTCGCACCTTGTCCTGGAATCCCGAGGCGTCGTCGGCGAAGTTGGTCACCTCGTCGAGTGCGCGCTTGCGGCCGCCGGCGGCGAGCTTCCAGCCCTTGCCCCACCGTTTGTCCGCATAGGCCTCGAACCGCTCCTGCTCCACGCCGAGCGCCGCGGCGGCGTCGAAGATCCATTTCAGGTCGTCGTTCGCCGCCGCCGCGCGCGGCGGCATGCGATCCCGGCTCTCACGGGGCACTTCAGCCGTCCTCCCGCCGGTGGGCGTGCTCTGCCCTGATGCCGCCTGGGCTCGAGCCGCGTCCTGACGCGCTTCCGCCGCCGGTTCGTCGGGTGCTTCGCCGGACCGCGGCGCAAAGATGTCGATCACCCCGTCATCGGCCTGTCCGGTGGCGCGCGCATCGGCACGCCCGCCCTCGAGCATCGCCGCGGCGTCGCCAGCGCGCACTTCGAGCGCCTCCAGGCCATCGTCGTGCCGCAGCAGCGACGTCACGTCCACGGGCGCCTCCAGTTCGATCAGCCACTGCGCCACCCGGCTCGGCCGCCCCTCGTCGTCGATGCGCGACACCTCGACCAGCCGCTTGCTGATGTAGAACGGCGTGCGCTGCCCGTCGAGGAAGCCGGAGATTCGCCCACCGCGCATGAACCCGATGGTCGTGAACTTCTCGATCGCCGCCTGCATCGCGTAGAAGCTGTTCGTTTGCAGATCGAAGGCGCTGATCGACTTGATGCCGGGAATGAAGAAGATGAAGCGCCCGGTCAGGTTGCACTTCTTCGCCTGGTACTCGGAGCACGACTCGGGATCGCACAGGCCCGCGTTCTCTTCCCGCAGCACGGTCTTGCGGCCACCGAAGATGCGGATCGTGCGCCGGCCGTTGCCGTCCACGGGCACCGCTTCGTGCGTCTTGCAGTACCGCGTCATGCCGTCCTCGGAATACTCGGACCAGTAGCGCCTCTCGCTCGCCGTCCACGTCACCAGTTCGTGCGGCATGACGTTCTGCCAGGCGTCGGCGGGGAACACCACCGGGAAGCGGTAGAGGCGCTTGCCTCCCTCGCCCCGGTCCTCGGCATACATGTCCATGATCTGCCGGGCCAGTTCGGGGTTCGGGAAGTCTTCGCCGCGCACGGTGAAGTACGGGACGTTCTTGGGGGTCAGCGGATTCTTCAGGCTCGGGCACCGCTGCGCGATCTCGCGCTCGATCGTGTCGAAGGCCTTGCCGGCCGCCACGCCGGCGCCGTAAATCGCCCTCGCCTCGGGGACCTCCTCTGCCCTCTTGGTCAGCACCTTGATGCCCGCGCGGATGCGCCCGCCGATCGGAATCCTCATTGCCGAGCGGCCGAGCAGCGTCGGCACGGCGGGCGCTCCCGGAGACACCGTGGCCAGTAGGGTGCGCCCGTTCATCGAGCCATGATCCATCGCCGCCATTCATCGCTCCTTCATCACCATGTGAGGTATCGAGAGCCCATGCTCTCGCGAGACTTCTCGCCTTCAAGTCGATGGCAGAGGCCGCTGCCGGGCCGGCGCGCCTCGGACCGGCTCGACAATGACTTCAAAGTCAGGCAGGCCCCGCATGAGCAGACCGCCCCAGCGCTTCGTCACCAGTCGCCGATCCAGGACCGTCGCCGTGCCCTGGTCCTCGGTGGTTCGCAGCAGGCGCCCGAGCCCCTGCTTGAAGCGCACCGCCGTCTCGGGCAGCGTGATCTCGATGAACGACGATCGGCCCTGCGACTCGACCCATTCCCGCCTCGCCTCTTCAAGCGGACTGTCCGGCACGGAGAACGGCAGCTTGACCCAGACGAGGTGCGTGCAGTAGTCGCGCGGCAGGTCCACCCCCTCGGCCATGCTCTGCAGCCCGAACAGCACGGAGCTGTCCCCTCGATCGATGGCAGCCCGGTGGCGCGCGAGCATCTCCATCTTCGGCATCGTTCCCTGCATGAGCGTGATCCGCCGCAGGCCCTCGTCGACCTGCCCGTACACGGCGCGCATCTGCTTGGCCGAAGCGAACAGCACCAGCGTTCCGCGCGTGCGCACGAGCCTGGGGAGGCGATCCACGACCTCCCTCGTGTGTGCGTCGGCGTTCGCCGGGTCCGAGCGCATGGCCGGGATCACGAGCTTCGCGTTGGAGCGGTAGTCGAACGGCGACTCCACACGCAGAAGACGCAGCCCCCGGAAGACCGCCAGGCCCGACTGTCGGAGGAACAGGTCGAAGGTCCCGCACGATGTCAGCGTCGCGGACATCAACACGACCGCGCTTGCCCGGTTCCACAGCAGCTTTCGCAAGCGGTCGCTGCCGCTGATCGGTGCGGCGCACACCAGGTAGTCGGCGCCGCGGCTCGTGTCCTCATGGAGCTCGATCCACCGCGCAATCGGCGCCTCGTCCGCCGCGTCTTGCACCAGCATCAGGTCCCAGGTGCTGAGCAGGTTCTCGAGCTTGCCGACGTAGAAGCCGAGCGACGACAGCACACGCGTGGCGAGCGCTCCCTCGGAGGGCGCCCTCTCCAGAAGCGCCTCGCGCAACGCGGCGAAGGTCTTTTCGAGCGCACGACCCGCTGACTGCGCGGACTCCCCCGCATCGCGAACCCACGTCGGCAGTTCGCCGCTCTTGAAGCGCCTGGCCTTCCTCTCGTCGAAGGCCCGCAGGGCGTGGATGTGCTGCCTCAGCCCGTCCAGTGCCGCGCCGAGTCGCTCCACGCTGCTGCGCGCCTCCTGAAGCAGGCTGTCCGGCAGTCGCATGGCCAGCACGGCGTCCCGGACGGCCTCTATCGAGTCGCGCAGCCACTCCTGCGCACCACGGAGGGCGTGCTTCGCCGACAGATGCTCGACCGCCTTGGCCGCCAGGCTGTGCGCCTCGTCGAACACATAGATCGTTTCCGAGGGCGAGGGCAGCACGCTGCCCGCTTCCACCTCCATCGCGGACAGGACCAGGTCGTGATTGGCAATCACGAGGTCGGCTTCCTTGACCCGTTGTCTCGCCGCGTAGAAGGGGCACCGCGCGAATTCCGCGCATCGGTTCCCCGAGCATCCCTGGCGGTCCGTTGTCAGGTCGCTCCAGATCTCATCGGGGACCGGCATCGCAAGCTCGTCGCGATCGCCGCTCCAGCGCTCGGCGTCAAAGTTCTCGGCCAGGCCGATGATGATGGTGCGCCGCCGGCGGTCTGCACTCGTGTCAGCCGCAGGCGGCTCGTCGCCAAGATCGACTTCGCGCTGCCCGGCTTCGGCGGCAGCGGCGGCGAGCTTTGCGGCACACGCGTAGCGACGGCGACCCTTCGCCACTGCGAACGTGAAGCCGAACGGAATCGAGCGCTGAAGCGTCGGAGCGTCCTTTTCCGCGTACTGGTGCTGCAGCGCTACTGTCGAACTCGACACGACCAGGCGGCGGCCCCGCGAGCGCGCCATCACCAAGGCCGGCACCAAAGAACCGAACGACTTGCCGGTGCCGGTGCCGGCCTCGACAACCGCGATGTGCTCGCCGTCCGCCGGCGGATCGTCTTCGCCGCGGCATGCGGCCAGCGTGGTGGCCACCGTGGCGATCATCTCGAGCTGCGGCCGGCGCGAGTGGAAGCCCTCGATGCCTTCGCGCATCGCGTCCATGCAGAGGCGGATCTGCGCCTTCTCGTCCTCGGTCACCATGGACTTCAGGCTATGAGTCAGGCCGCGAGGTTCAAGCTGTCCTTCAGCCAGCCGAGCATGGACAGGTACGGGTTCTCTTGCGCCGATACGCGAGCCTGCAGCGCTGGACTCAGCAGCCTTTGCACGCTCGTCTCCTTCCGGGTCGCCACCTCCTCGACGACGTCGAAGCCCTTCCTTCGGATCGCTTCGACGCGTCCTGCAAAGCGCTCGTACCTCTCGACGCGCGTCATCAGGATGCAGTGGTAGCACGCGCGATCGGAGTGCATGAGCCGGCCCAGGCGCTGCAGGCTCTGGATCCGAGACCCGAACAGGCCCGAGTGGTCGACCGTCACCTCGCAGTGAGGCACGCTGATGCCGGCGTCGCCGATGCGCGACAGCACCATGCTCCTGGCCGCGCGCAACACCTTGAGCTTGTGCTTCGTCTGGCTGTGAATGAAGGGAATGCCGTAGCGCAGCTCGAGCTCGCGGCCGTCTTCGATCGCCTCGCAGAGCACGACGACCGATTCGTACTGCCGCAGGATCTCACCGACGACCTCGTGCTTGTGCTCGCGGTCCTCGACGAGGATGACTTTGACAGGGACGCGCTTAACCACGCCGGTTCGCATCTGCTCGGTCCAGTCGTCGCCGACGAGCGCGCCGGTCATCCGGGACACGAACGCGCCACGGCCGTCGCAACGCAGGTCGGGCGTCGACGACAACCCGATGCGGTACTCGGTTCGTGCGAAAGCGTGGCGGTGGGCAAGCGCCGCCGGCAGCCGATGCACCTCATCGAAGCAGCCCACGACCCAGGGCCCGTCCAGCCTGGCCCGAGTCTGGTAGCTATAGATGTCGATCACGCAGCGCTCGTTGCCTTCGCGGTCGTAGATCACGAGAACATGCTTGGCCGGCTTGTGGCAGCGCCTTACCGCGACCCGCGGAGACAGTGCGGTCAGCTTCTCGATCCACTGCTCGCGCAGCAGCTGCGTGTCGA
Source organism: Rubrivivax sp. (assembly GCA_019635315.1). Classification (GTDB taxonomy): domain Bacteria; phylum Pseudomonadota; class Gammaproteobacteria; order Burkholderiales; family Burkholderiaceae_C; genus Rubrivivax. The sequence goes on along the minus strand of JAHBZT010000004.1, from coordinate 398,163 downwards.
CCATGAGCAGGTGCCGGCCGGCGATGCGCGTCAGGGCCATCATTCCCAACGTGCTCTTGCCGAAGCTCATGGCATGGGCCGCAGTCATCGCACCGGTCTCGACAAAGGTCTGCAGTGCCTGCTCCTGGTCGGCGCGCAATTCGAGGTCGAGGATGTTGTCCAGCAGGCGATGCGGCGCCACAGGCTTCGCCTGCGCCAGGCTCAGGCCGGCCTCCAGGAGCTTCTCGAACGCCTTGATCGACCGCGCCGCGCGCCGGCCGGCGCTGAACAGTGAACTCAGGATGTCGCGATCACTGACCACCTCGCCGTTGCCGTCGCGCAGCTTGCCGTCTCGCCAAGTGAGGCCGAGCTTGCGTGCCTGGATGTCGATGACCTCGTCGTTGCCCGGGTCCAGGTCAGTGAACAGCCCTTCGTCGGAGTACCGGGACACTTGGCAGCCGCAGCGCGGGCAGGAAGGCGACGCGTACAGCGGTGCCCAGAACGACGTTCCCCCCTCCTCTTCGCAGGAGCGGTGGCGGAACGTGTGGAGGCGCATCTCCATCGGAGCAACGCCGTGGGTGACGGTGCGACCCGTGGGCGTCGGCTTGATCTGCTCCCGCCAGGACGATGACTTGCACACGACGCGTTTCCACGCCGGCGGGTCAGGCACCCGGTCCAACTCCAGTGCGACGATCGTCGCCTTCGGCGCCCGACGGTAGTCGCAGATCTCGGGATGGTCCGTCAGCAACGAGCGAAGGGCGTTCAGGCCGACATAGGTGATCGGCGCCGCGCCCTTGCGGCGGCCGCGCTGTCTCGCCCGGAGCCATCCGCGAGCGACGAAGTCGTGCCATTGCCGGTGGTCGATGCGGGTCAGCTCTTCGAGGTCGCGGATCGTCAGGTCCTCGCCGTCGTATCGCCCGACACCGATCCGCTTTCGCCGTAGGTTGACCGAGTTGAAGCCGCGGCCCAGCGCGGCCGCGATCTCGTCAGCCGACATTCGGTGCCAGTTCTCGCGCAGGTACCGGTCCTCTTCGGGTGTCCAGTCCTTCCGATCCTTCGTCGTTTGGTACCCGCCTCGCTTTGCCGCGCGGATGATGGTGTGGCGCTTGATCCCCGGCTTGATGGCCGACCACTTCTTCAGCAGCGCATCGATGCTCTCCGTCGTGCCGTCGAACTCGCCTGCGATCTGCCGGCACTCCTCCACGCTCAGCAGCGACCGTCCTTCAACCTGCCTCGGTTTGCGGGGAGACGGAATTTCGGTCTTCGACATGATCGGCCTCCTTCGAGTTGCCGATCGATAGTCCGATGCGCTTCGCTTGCTTCAACCCAAATCAAATCAAGGCGCTTGGTATGTGCGGTCGCGAAGGCTCAGGCCGGAGCCGCGCTGGTTGTTCTGGCCCCTTGATACGTGCGCCGAGCGGATGCGGAACGAGCAGCAACCTGCCAGAGACGAACCGTTGGTCGTCCGGGTTCGTGCGGCAGCCACCGACCCATCTGACATTCGCCAAGTTGAGCCCGTCGCCCCTGAAGCCGCCGCTCGCAGGGGCCATGCAGAGCCCCCCGAAGCGGCGTCGTCGAGTCGGGCCGAACTCCCTCCCGCCATGCACAATGGCGCGAACAGCATGCAACCGGGGAAGAGGAACAGCGTGGGGTTCGCCGAGAGAACCATCCGAACCCTGTGGGCGGTGAAGTACTCGCGGGGGGTGGCACCTCGTCGAATATCTCCATGGTAGCCCGCTGTCGCCTTGAGACTGGAGGAAACCATGTTCATGCTTGTCGAAGCCCGCAGCGAAGTACAACAGGCGCAGGCAGCGCTCGAAGCGACGATAGACCGAGAGTTCAAGCAAACGGCGACTCGCGACATTGGTTGGCAGGGTGGCCGGCAACGCCAGGCCGTTGTGCGCACTGACGGGAACTTCTGGTTTTGGTCGCAGGATCACAGGCCCAAGAACGCAGCGAACCCGAGACGCTTGAACTGGTTCGGCCGCATCGGAGAGGGTCCTGGTGTTGCGATTGCGGTGGAGGTGAATGTCCCGTACAACGGTCGCAACGACGCGGTAGGTGGCTTCTTTGCAAGGGATGCGACAACAGGCCGCGTCTACCTCTTCCACTCCGGCAGAGTCGGTGGAGGCGCAGAAGGCGTTAAGAAGGATGCCCTGGTTGCTTGGGCAGACCTGGGGTTGCAGCCCGTGTACGCGGCCGACGGCACGTTTAGGGAGGGGATCCTCGTGATGCCAGTGAGCGGTCGTGGGGCGATTCGTCCGGCCGTGGCCTACGTGCAGGATGTGCTGAACTTCAAGGATGCCGTTCGCAGAGGAGAAACGGCCAAGCCAGAAGCGAAGGCGAAGGAACGCAAGCTACGAGACTACTTCGATGAGTTCTTTGGCCGCAAGAAGGGGCGCTCGCCTGGTCGGGACATCGACTACATCTCGCGGCACGGAGAAGTCGTGAAGGCCCTTCGCGACTGGCGGCGCGACAGCGGGTTGCAACCCGGACAACGCATCGTAAAGACTGGCTTGCTTGACCTCGGCGTTTCCAAGGGCTCAATTCTCGTCGAAGCGTTCGAGGTGAAGAGCTCTGCCTCGCGAGGAGACGTGTACACCGGAATTGGGCAGCTCACTGTGCACGCCGAGGCCGAAAGTTGCTCGCGGACGCTCGTCTTGCCGGCGGGCCAGGCGATGGCCCGTGACTTGAAGGCGGCACTTGAGCGAAACGGGATCGGACTAAAGTTCTATAGACTGACCGAAACGAGCGTCATCATTACTTGACGGGCACGCCGGTAAGCCTACGCGTGTCCTTCGCAACCAAATTGCGAAGTGGAAAGCAGACCGTGGCGAGTGCCAGCTCCCGGGCGGGCCCGGTCCGCGCCCGGTGCAACGTGAAGGTCGGCTTACCGCCGCATGCCGGCGCCCAGCCGGTGTTCCTGAGGACCCCTGGCCCGAAGAGGCCGAATGTCCAAACTTTCAATCCCGGCATCGATACGACCGTCACGCCAACACCGGCTGTGTTCAAGGCGCCGGACGATTGGTACCGAGATGAACAGTCCGATGCCCCTTCGTAGGCGGCGGCAGGTCCGGCATGCCTTTGTCGGTGAGCCACGTCCAAGCCGTCTCGCCGGACGAGCGCAGAACGCTCTCCTTTGCAGCGCGTTCCCTCGGATCCATGAACGGACTGACCACGTGAAGCGCGACAGGCGCGGCGCCGGCGTCAAGTAGCAGCGCGTTCGGGAAGCTTGCGGCTGACTTCACGTCGTACTTGAGCGGCTTGATGAACTGCCGCCCTTGCCGCTGAAGTGCCTCAATCAGAGGCAACTCGTGCAGCCCTTCGAGCGGTATCCACTGATCCGTCGTGAGCATCAGGGACAGCGACTCGACCTGGTAGATGTGCTCCCGCTTTGCGTAGATCAGCGCCGCCATCACCACGCGCGGTTTGCGCTCGACGTCGGCATCCACGGCCTGCAAGGTTGACCCGTAGGCGCGCTCCGCCCTCACCCATGCCTTCTCGTCCATGTACAGGGGCGCATCGGGCATGTGCTTCACCGTGAGCCGGCGTCCGTACGCAGTCGCCTCGACGCCGCTGAGCTGCCCGATCAGGATCGCCATCTTGAACTGCACGTCGGTCTCGGGTGACAGCAGCATCGAGAGCCTTCGCCGCCGGCGCTCGCCGATCTCACCAGCCTCGGCCACGCGGAACTGCTCCGGGACGAACAGGCGCTCCTCCAGCGTTCCGCCCTTGACCGTGACCCCTTGCGCCGCCGCCAGCAGGTAGCGGCGGAGCACGGCCTGCGAGCGCCGACCGTCCATGGCCGGGTACCAACGGTTGAAGCCAGCGCGGTCGTACAGGAAGTGGAGCACGGCCCGAAGGCTCATGCGCTTGCGCGGTGCGTTGACGGCGGCCGGGTCCTCCGCGGCCTCACCGCAAGGCATCGGCCGACCCGCCACGCGCGCGAGCGGGAATGCGGTCCTGATCTCGACCTGCTCGGGCGCATGCTCGACGATCGCCTCGCCCAGCAGCTCGCCCAAGCCCGACGTGCCCGGCTCGGGCTCGAACGAATGGCACGTCACGTGGTGCAGGCGACCGGTATCAGGCATGCGCTTGATGACGAACTCGGCGTGCTTGGCCACGTACATCTCGACGCCGCCAGGCACGCACATGCACCGGGGCCGCTCGGAGGATTCGTAGACCCGGGCCAACGCGTCCTGCAAGCGCGAATCCGAGGCGGCGAATGACTGTCCCTTGATGAAGTATCGAGCTGTGTCCACGAGTGCTTCCCGACAAATCGCCTATGTGATGTCCTTGACCAGGTACTCGATCGACGGCGCAGCGCGGCGCAGCAAACGCTGCACGGATCGCTGGTGCACGATGCCCAGGAGTTCTCCGACTTGGCTTCGGGTTGCGCCACGCGCGAGCAGGCGCTGGGCAACGTGCCTTCGTGCGGCTTGCATCGTCATGCCGGACATGCCGGCTCTGACGAGGATGCGGCGATAGGTCGCCACGAGTACGGGGCAAATCGGTCGGGGGTCACTGGCGCTTCGCGCCTTCACTTCGAAAGACCGGCCGTCCTTCGTCAGAAAGAGGCTACTGTCGGCAGCCAAACCCCGATAGCCAGGCTGCCCGCTCACGCCAAGTCCTCGACGGAACCGCTCTTCGAGATATGCATCCAGTGCGCTGCGCAGGCGCTGGCTCAAGAAGTAGAGCGGCCGCCGTCCAGGCTGCCCCTCTTCGAGATGACCGATGTCGGCGAAGTCCCGAGGTTGCCCATCCTGGGTGAGGTAGTCGCGCACTCGTAGGGCCGCGATCTCAAGCGGCTTGGCGCCTGTGCTGAACAGTAGCAGCAGCAGCGCGACGTCCCGATTGGCGTTCTCACTCTGCGAGCGAAGAGACTTCAGTGCCTCGGTGAACTCCCCTTCCCAGCGGGGCATGCGGCGGCGAGCGCTTGCGGCCGGGTCGAAGGCCTGAACGGCCCTGAGCACGTCATCGCGCGCTCCGCGCAAGAGCGCCAGGCTCGACAGGTCTGACCCGCGCAGCATGCCGATGGGTGTCTGGCTGGCGGCCAGCCTGACCAGAGCCTTCACCTGCTTCTCGGCCGTCGATCTGGCAATGCCGTGTCGCGCACCGGCCTCGCGGTAGCTCAGTCTGCGCTCGAGCACGTCATGCAGGATCTCGGTGGCTTGTCGGATCGTCCTTGGCTGCATCGCGGCACCGCCGGTCGGGGTGCCTAGTCTTGTCACGCACCCGCTGCGATTGCCAGTGGAAATCCGGCCCGAACGGCGTCAAGTACGCAGGGGTTCCGACCGGGTCGGCGTTGCTAGGCGACCGCTTCGCCGTCGACAAGGGGAAGGCGAAACGTGACCCGGGTTCCGCGTCCGAGCCTCGATCGGATCCTCATGCGGCCGCCTGCCCCGCTGACGCGCTCGCGCATTCCGGCCAGGCCCAGGCTCCCGCCTGGCACCATGGCCGGATCGAAGCCGACCCCGTCGTCGCGCACGGCAATCAGGACCTCGTCGCTCCCTGCTGGTGCAGTCAGCGACACCTCCACCCTGCTTGCGGAGGCGTGCTTGACCACGTTCGACAACGCTTCCTGCACGAGCCGGTAGGCGACGATCGCCACCTGGCCCCTCATGTTCGGAAAGTCCGGCGACACGTGCAACACGAAGCGGATGGCCGGCACGAGCTGGTTGTACTCGCGCGTCATCTCCTGCAGCGCCCCCGTCAGGCCCAGGACGTCGATGACTTCGGGGCGCAGCTGCTTGATCAGATCCCTTGCGCTCTTGTAGAGCCCGGCGATGGTGTCGGTGATCTCGGTTGCAGTCACGTGCACCTCGCGGGCCGTCGAACCGCTCATCGCCGCGGAGAGCTCGGCGATGTGCTGCGCCTTCGAACGCAATCCGATCAACGAGGCGTTCAGATGGTCATGGATCTCGACAGCGATGCGCTTCCTTTCGTCCTCGAGCTGCCGGTTGCTGCGCGCGATCAGCCGCCGGCGCTCGGCGTCGGCGATGCGCGCCTGCTCCATCGCCGCCTGCAGGTCCGCAGTGCGCCTTTCGACGAGCGCCTGGAGTTCCTCACGCCGCACCGACAGGCCATGCGCCATCTCGTTGATGGTCGCCTGCAGTTCGCCGAGTTCGCCGCTGGCGCCCGTCGGCAGCGTCACGTCGAAGCGCCCCTGCCGGATCTCGCGCAGCGCAGCCATGACCGCGCGCAGCGGCTCCCTCAAGCGCAGCGCGAGCGTGAGCCCGGCCATGATGCTGATGGCGGCAGCAAGCAGCACCGCGGCCGCCCCAAAGGCGATGCGCCGCAGGCGCTGCCTGACGATCGGCTCGCTGGACATGCGCACCGTCACCTTGCCGACCACGCGGCCCTCGCTGGTCGTGGCATCCGGCACGGCACCACGGGCGGTCGCCCGCGAGTTGTCCAGCAAGTCGAGCGCGAACACGTCGGCGCGCATTTCCCTCTCGAAGGTGAAACTCGCTTGCCGATCCGGCGCCTGCGCCGCGGCAACCACTCGTCCTCCGGCGTCGCGCAAGTGAATCGACGCGATCGTGGGGTCGGACTCGACCAGGCGCTGGATGCTGCGCTCCAACGAAGCGCTGTTGCCCGACACCAGGCCGTACTGGCCTGTCTGCGCCAGCGAGGATGCGATCAACGCGCCTCGCTCCCGCACTGCCTCGGTCGCTTCGTCCTGGCCGCTGACGTACAGCGCCGCGGTGATCACCAGGAACATGAGGAGCGCAGGTACGCTTGCCACCATCACCAACCGCGTGGTGATGCCCCAGTGCGATGGCCGAGGTGTGCGCATGTCAGCGGACCGGGCTGGCGAAGCCCCGGGCGTCGTCGTCGATGGGAATGTTCATGGATCGGGCTACGCTCTCGTTTACCGCAACGCGCCAGTAGATCGGGTACTGCGCATCTGGCTGCTGACCGTTCGCCAGCTCCTCGATCAGCATGCTGGCCTGCGCCATGACCTCGTCAACGGTCGAATAGACCGACGCCAGCGTGCCGGCGCGAACCAGCGCCGACGAGAACCCCACCACCGGCAGCCCGCGTCGATACGTCGCTTCGAGCAAGCTCTGCACGTTCTCCTGCGAGAAGATCGCGCGGTCCGGCACAGCTAGGAGCACGTTCGCCGAGGCGAGCCGATTGAGGGCGCGGATCGGGTTGTCGCCTCGTTCCATGCGCTGGATGTCCACGTCCAGGTCGACGCTGCGCGCCGCCGAGCGGATCAGCGGCTCGATATGCGCTGTGTTCTCGGTGAGCAGAACGCCCACCCTCACCTGCCGCCGGAAGATCAGGCGGATCAGCTTCATCTGCTGCGCCGGCGCCGCCTCGGCGTATACCGCGCAGAGCGGCGCGCGGCGACGCTCGGCGCTCGCCGCGGCGACCGTCGCGCGGAAAGACTCGCTCGACGACAGCAGTGACAGCAAGGGGCTGTTCGATCCCGCCTCCAGGAGCGCCTTCAGCGCATCGGCGCCCAAGGCCACGTGGACCGCTGCGCCAGGCCGCGCCACCAACCGGCGCGCATCGGTGTCGGTCGTGGTCGACGGGAAGCGCCTGATCAAAGCGGCCAGCGTCTCGCGCGCAGCCGGTGTCGGCTGGTCCGCCATGAGCACGCGAAGCACGGCGGGCGCGGCACTCGCAGCAGGGACGCCGAGGCACATGGTGAGCGCGAGCATGCCCAGAGAGCGTCGACTGATGGTCGCCGTGTGCTGAAGGTCCTGCGTTATGTTTTTTCTTGGCACGAGTGGCGGCATCCATCCATGCGCTACGGGTCTGTTAGCCCGCTCACGTCAGAAGCTCACCCTGAGTTGCCCGAGCACTTGCCAACGGCTGTCGTAGGCCGCCCGCAACGTGTTGGCGGCCCCGAAGTCGCGGAAGTAGGTTTGCTGTGGATTGTCCAAGCGACGTGCCGTCAACGAGACTTCCGCCTTGCCCGCCGCCAAGCCGACGCGCTTGCTGAGCGTGAGGTCGGTCCGCCCGTACGCGGACTGCCCAAGGCCGTCACCCGCGGCGCCGAAGTACGCGATCGAGGCCGCCCAGCCGTCCCCGAACGCCTTCCACGTGCCGATCGAGCCGCTGTGCCTCGAGTACTGCGTCGTCTCCAGCAGGTTGGTGGCGCCATGGTTGCGGAGATAGGCGTAGTTCAGGAATACCGTCCAGTCGGCAGTGATCGCGGCGTTCGCCTGCAGCTCGACACCGGTCAAGTGCACGGCGCCGCTGTTCGTCGGCTTGAAGCTGGACAGCTGCAGCTTCTCGGAGATGAGGCTCGACAGTTCGTCGTCGAACGCCTTGACGTCCACGAGCAGGCCGTACGCGGGAACGTTCAGCAGGTACCCGACCTCGAACGAGCGAATGCGCTCGCTCTGCAACCCGCCTGGCGAGCGGGCGCTCTGAAACAGGCGAACCGTCGACGAGCCGTTCAGCGCAGGAGTTGCCTCGGTCAGCGTGTACGTCCAATTCGCTCGCTGCTCCTGGACGTCGGGCGTTCGGGTCCCGCGCGACCACACGAATCGCAGCGTCTGCAGGTCGGAGAGTCGGTAGTTGGCCGCCGCCCGTGGCGAGAACGAGGACCCGCTGAGCTCGTCGCGCTCGGCGTAGGCGCCGAGGTTGATCGCCAGATTGGGCGCCGGACGGTACTCTAGGTTGCCGAAGGCTCGCCATACCGTGTTGGCCAGGTCGATGCCCAGAAAGGTTGCGCTCGATCCGCTGTGGCGCCGAACGCCCGCACCTGCGACGAACCTTGCCCGTTCCGAGACCACGTAGGTGTCCTGCACTTCCAGGTCGACCCTTCGCTGCTCGAGACCCTGCTCGGCCGTCCCACAGGTGGGCGCGGTCGCGGATGCGCCGAGTCCGCGGATCGCCGCGATGGCCGCCGCCGCGAGCGCGTCGTCCGCCGGTGTGCCGCCGGTGGGCAGGCGACCCGCCAGGATGGCGGCGGCGTAGCCCGGGTTGGCCTGGTACATGGCGAACATCTCGGGAAGGAACATCGCCGTGGGATAGCACGTGCGCCAGGACTGCTCGATCTTGTCGGTCCACACGTACGCGCGCGCCTGGAACTGATGCGTCGGGGCGAAGCTGTGGGTCAGCGTTGCCGAGAGGTAGGTGTCCCGCGGCTTCGCATCCGGATAGGTGATGCCGCCGGAGTCGACGCCGGGCACCTCCTTGGTCCCACCGACGTAGCCGGCATTGATGTCCAAGTTCGTCGCCGAACCGAACGGCTTGACAGCGCGGAAGTTCACGCGCGTCAGGCGCAGGCTGTCGTGATCGGCGCCCGCACGCTGCTGAACGTCGTAGCCCCCGTCCCGTTCATGGTTAACCGTCAGTCGCATGTCGATGTCGCCGAGCGTCGCTCCCAATCGGAAGGTGCCCGCCGCAACGCCGTTGCCGCCCTTCTCGACCGACGCGAAGACGCGCTCGACGTCGCGCGGGTGGCGACTGATGATGTTCACGATCGCCAGCAGCGAGTTGGGTCCGTAGGCGGCCGAGTTCGGGCCCCGGGTGACTTCGATGCGGTCGACGTCGTCGATGGCGATCGGCAGGTTCGTCCAGTCCACGCGGGCGAACATCGGCTGATACACCGACACGCCGTCGATCAACACGTTCATGCGCCGCGGGACGAGCACGTTGGTCCCGTGGTAGTTGATCCGATAGTCCGGTCCGCTGGCCTGCGTGATCGCCATCCCCGGGACCAGCCGAAGCGCCTCCGGGATCGAACGGATGGCGAACTTGCGCAGCATGTCTGCGGTGATGACGGTGACGCTTGCGGGCACGTCCTGCAGCGATTGCCGCAGCCGCGTGGGCGTCAACACCGTCGGGTACAGGTCTGCGTCCGCGGGGATCTCCGCGGGGCTTGCTGCTGCGCTCAGTCCGGTGGTCAGCCCGAGGCCGACCGAGGACAAGACACGGTGCAGCTTCATCGCGCTACCCCTTCAGAGCGGGGTACGTGAACGCCACAAAGTGCGTGGCATTCACGCCGAAGTGGACAAGGATAGGAACCTCGATGCGGTTCGTCCTGGCGTACAGGGCTGCATAGCCGATGCCGGCCAGAGCCGCCATCACGATCATCAGCGTCCCGCCCGCGGCGTGCGCGATGCCGAAAAGCAGGCCTGTCACGACGATCGCGATGATGGCGCGGGCGCGCCACGATACGCCACCTGGCTCGGCTTGGCCGGCGCGCACGCCCCGCAGCGGATCTTGGACGAGCGTACGGAAGAAGGCCTCCTCGGCCACGCAAGTGAGGAACAGGTTCGTCGCGAGGAAGAGGAGCGTCTGCGCGGGGAGCTTCGGCTCGAAGCGGACCAGGCCGCTGGCGAGAGCGACGCCGAGCACAACGACCGTGGTCAGGGCGTATCCCGCTGCAGTCTCGGCGGCCAGTCGCCCTGCGTGATCGCCGCGCCGAAGTTTGGGCGACAGCAGTGCGAGCAAGACCAGCCCGACCGAACCTTTGTCGAAGTTCAGGTACTGGGTGAAGGGCCTCGCATCGGGCGAGAACTGCACTCCGTCGATCACGATCGGGTTGTTGAAGCCCGGCATCTTGTGCAGCGCGAGCGTCAGGCACAACAGCAAAAGCAACGCGAACGCCAGCCAGTACGTGACCTTACGGGTTGCGCGGGTCACGCACAGGGCCAGTGCGACGAGCACGATCAACGCGACCACGGCGCTGACCTGCAGGAACCCTTGGGCGAAGGCCGCAACGACGGCCACCGCATAGACCACGGCCCACGGGGGCACGCGAAGCTCTTTGGAGACGGACAGCGCCGGCAGCCAGGCCGCGCAGATGGACAGGACGAGCAGAACGAACGGCACGGGCATCGTGCACTCCCTTCCTTGTTGTTGACCCGGCCGCGAACCTAGGTCTCGATGAGGTGGTGGCGGATTGCCAACTTCGTGATGTCGGCCGACCTCTGAACGCCCAGCTTGTCCTTTACGGCCTGCACGACAAGCGAGATGGTCTTCCTCGACAGGCTGAGTTCGCCGGCAATCTCTTCGATCGTCTGGCCCTGGGCCAGCCGTCGGAATACATCCAGCTCCCGGGCATCGAGCTTTGCTCGCGGGGAGTCGTCACCACCTCTCACGCCTATCAGAGCCAGCCTCTCGGCGATCTCGGGCAGGAAGTGGATCTTTCCTTGCTGGACCTGGCCGATCACATCGGCCAATAGGTCGGTGGGCTGGACCTTCGGCACGAACCCTCGGCCGCCGAGGCGGTAGGCTTCGCGCACGATCTCGTCCTGGTCGTATTGCGTGTAGAAGACGATGCGCGCATCGGGATCGATTCCCAGGATCTCGCGCGCAGCATCAAGCCCGGTTGACGACTGCCCGAAGCCGACGTCCATCACGACGACGTCGGGCTTGCGTTGCCGGTACTCGCGAACAGCATCGGCAATCACCGACGCGTGCCCGACCACTTCGATGCCCCGCTTCCCGAGCGCGAGGGTCAGCCCCTCGATGATGAGGGGGTGGTCATCGGCAATCAGGATTCGAATGGGCTGCATGCGCCGACGCGATCGAGTGGCTTGGCTCGTCATGTGAACCGCAGTGGATCTTTTATAGCTCATGATCTCGTAACTGTCTGATACAGCTTTGGGTGCCACGATGTTACTTTTTTAGGTGGCATCACGTAACCTCCTTCGACTACGATTGCGGTCCTACGCGAGCCTCGCACGCTCGCGGACGAGGGACGGCTCAGCGTGCACCGCGCTGACGTCTCCCGCTGACAGGAGGACTCGTGGTGATGGCCAGTCGACAAGACGGGCCGTCTTTGACGGCTAGCACACGATCTACTCGGGTCGCGACGGCAGCCTCGCGCCTTGTCGAGCGAGAGAGCGAGGCCCCATGCGAAGGCAACACACTGGTGACGCGGGGCAATGGACTGCGGCCGCGGGTCGCGGCGCTCGACGACGATCCCGCTGCAGTCGCCTCCGTCACGGCCATCCTCACCCAGAGCGGCTTCGACGTCGCACCGTACACCGACGCGACGCAGCTTGAGCGCGCTTCGAGGACGGCGCCATTCGCGGCCTATGTACTCGACTGGTACCTCGGCAGCATCACCGCAGCGGGACTTATCGAGGAACTGCGGCGCAGCCCAGCGTCGGCTCACTCGCCGATCTTTCTCCTGTCGGGCAACCTCGCGGTCGGCGGCGTGCCGACTGATGAAGCGCTCGCACGCATCATCCATCGCCACCGGGTGCAATACCGCGCCAAGCCGTACTCGGGGGTGAGACTCGCCGCCGATCTGCGGCTGGCCCTCGGCGATCGCAAGGCGTGACGCATGCCCTCGCAATCATTGGCATCGGGTCGCGAAGCGCGCGCATCGACATCACTCGGACCTCATCCAGACTTGCAGCGCGATCAAGCCGTCGACGCACCCGCGGAGACAGCCGGTTCCAGCCGCCTCGGCACGCTGCCGGGGCGGTCCTTGCTCCTCGTTGCGCTCGCCTTGATCACTGTCCTGGTAGCCGCCGGCTTGTGGCTCATCGCAGCTGTCCCGACCAACCGCGACCCCGCTCTCGCCGCCCTTGTCCTGTCCGGCATCGTGTTGGTGGCCTCGCTGTCTATCGGACTGCATCTGCACCTGCGGGCGCAAGCCTCGAAGCGCGAGGCAGCAGCGCTGCAGGCGCAGGCGCGCGCCGAAGCACAGCGCAGCGCGCAGGCGCGGACGGCGTTGCTGGGAATGGTCTCGCATGAGCTGCGCACGCCCCTGCAGACGATGCTGGCGAATGTCGAATTGCTCTCCCTCAAGCCACAAAGCCCGGCGACGGCTCAACTCGTGCAGGGCTTGGAGCAGTGCATCGTGCAGATCAAGGGACGCCTCGACAACATCGCGCAGTACACGCGACTTGCCAGCGGCCACGTCGAGTTGCGACGAGAGCCGTTCAGGCTCGTGCCTCTGCTCGAGCGCGTCGTCGCCGAGCATGCCGAGGCCGCGCAGGCGAATGATCAGACGCTCAGACTCGACGCGCCCCAAACTGCTGACGTGGAGTTGCACGGCGACGACATTCGACTGCACCAGGTGTTGAACAACTACCTGTCGAATGCGGTCAAGTACTCGGGCCCAGGGGCTATCGACATTCGAGCCAAAGTCATCAGCCACACGTTTGGCAAGATGAGCCTCGCCGAAGGCGTTGAGGTCAGTGTGACGGACCACGGGCCGGGCATCCCGGAGGCTGTGCGGGAGGCGGTGTGGGAGCCTTTCGTGCGCGGTGCGTCGCGGCCGAATCGACCCAAAGGCAGCGGCCTGGGCCTGGCCGTCGTCAAGCTGCTGGCGACGACTGCTGCCTGGGACGTTGGAATGCGCAGCGATGCCGATGGCACGACCTTCTTCGTCGTCCTCCCGTTGAGCGGCCCGGCGGCATCCCCCGTCTCAGCGTCGGGCAAAGGGGGCTGAACATTGGTCGCGAATGCGACCAATGTGCATGCGACGGTTGGCGGCGATGGATTGCCGAGGCGCTCGCGAGTTCGCATACTCGGCGCACTGTCGGAGCGTTCGCTCCCCAGCGGTCCCCCGTGGACTCCTCCGACCTAGTCGGCGTTAGCGGTCGTGACCCGCACTCGCATCCCCGCCTGAGCCCGTTCGGCGTGGGCAACGTGACCGTCGCCGCCTCCCCCAAGGGAGGCCGCCATTACTCATCCTCGGTCAACGACCGCGCAGATCGTCGCACCGCCCCTGGTGCCCGCGGCGCGCGATCCGCTGACCCATCGACCTGCTGAGACGCGCGCAAGCGTTCCTCGGCGCATCCCCAACGGGGAGCTCACGCTCCCTTGGGGGCAGTGGGCTCTCCATTCCCATGGAGAACCACCGATGGCAAGCCATGCCACCAAGGCACCGAGCCTTTGGCTCCCGGGCTTCTGTCCCACGGAAGAAGCCTCGTTTCCAAACCTCTTCGACGAGCCGCCGTCTCCGGCCGCGCCTCCGCCCTCGAGCATGCTCGAGGGCGAACAGATCAACGCCTGGCGTCCGACGCTGTGCGGCGGAACAACGAGACCCGCCGCGGTCTTCGACTGGCCCGCCTGGGACGATTCCGCGCTGGACGGCCTGGGCGGCGCAGTCTCGAAGTTCGACGCCAACCTGCAAGCGATCGCCGCGCTGCGCGATCTGGCTGAATCGCCTGGCAAGGCGCCAAGCGACGAGCAGCGTCGACGTCTGCTGCGCTTCACCGGCTGGGGCGGCATTCCCGCCAGCTTCAACCGCGAGCAGCACGACGCAGCGTGGCGGCGTCGGGCCGAGCAACTGGCCGCAAGCCTCGACGCCGCCGAGTACGAGACCGCCAAGGCATCCGTCAACACGAGTCACTACACCGAGCCGGCGTTGATCCGCTGGATCTGGGAAGCCCTCGAAACCGTCGGCTTCCGCGGTGGGAGGGTCCTCGAACCGAGCGCCGGCATCGGCCACTTCATCGGCTGCATGCCGCCACGCTTGGCGCGCGAGAGCCGGTGGACCGCGATCGAGGTCGACACGGTCGCTGGTTTGATCCTGCAGGCGCTCTACGAACTGTTCGGCGTCGACGTGCGAATCCAGGCGGCAGAGGCCGCGGCGCTTGCCGACGAGTCTTTCGACCTGGTGATCTCGAACGTGCCGTTCGGGAGCTTCCCCATCAACGACGGCCGCAACCGGCCCTACAGCCGGTTCAGCGTGCACAACTGGTTCGTCGGCAAGGCGCTTGATGTGGTCGTCCCCGGCGGCCTTGTCTGTGTCGTGACCTCGGCGTACATGCTGGACGAACAAGACGGCTCGGCCCGCGCCCACGTTGCGTCGAGAGCGGACCTGGTGGCCGCCTTCAGGCTGCCGCAGGGCGCGTTCGAGCGCCTCGGCTCCACCGCCGTTCAGACGGACCTCCTCATCCTACGCAAACGGGACGCGGGCGGTATTCCGGCCGAAGAGCCGATCTGGTTGGAGCTGGGCACGGTTCCAGACGCGCTGCGGCACCCCGGCTGTCACGACCGCTACATGCGGATCAACGCGTGGTACTGCGAACGACCCGAGTTCGTGCTCGGCCGCATCGACAAGGTCAGCAACGGCCACTACCCCGTGCCGACGGCAGTGCTCGACGGCGCGCTGAGCGCCGAGCTGGAACGGGTCAAGGACCTCGTGCCGGCCGGTGCCTACAGCCCGCGCCAGGAAACGAGCGGCATCGTTCGGCCGAGCGAGCAGTCCGAAGAGGCGGCGTCCGACGCCCGCCCAGGCAGTTTCGTCGTGCGCGATGGTCGCGTCTGCTGCGTCGAAGACGGCCGGCTGATCGACGTGCACGAGCGCACTACCGCGGCCGCGCGACAGCGCATCGCCGGGATGTGCGAGATCCGGGATCGGGCGCGCGCGCTGCTCGCAGCTCAGCTGAGCGATGCGAGCGACGCCGACCTCGCCGGAAAGCGCGTGGCGCTGAACTTGTCCTACGACCGGTTCGTCGCCAGGCACGGCTTCCTGAGCGCGCGTGCGAACGCACTGGCGTTTCGGAGGGACCCCGACTACCCGCTGCTGCTCTCGCTCGAGCAGTACGACGAGGAGGATGAGAGGGCCACCAAGACGGACATCTTCCAACGACGCACGGTGTCGCGTATCGAGGAGCCGGAACGGGCAGGGAGCCCGGACGAAGCGCTCGCCCTGTGCATGCAATGGCGGGGTCGGGTCGATCCGTCCTACATGGCGGCGTTGCTGGGTGCAGCGCCTGAAGCGGTGGTCGAGGACCTGAGGCAACGCGCAATGGTCTTCCTCGATCCCGACAGCGGCGCGTACGAGACCGCCGACGCTTATCTGTCGGGCGACGTGAAGCGCAAGCTCAAGGCCGCGGCCGCTGCCGGTGGGAAGTTCCAGAGCAACGTGGTCGCGCTGGAATCCGTCATCCCCGAGGATCTGCCGCCGGCGGCGATCGAACCGCGTCTCGGCGCGGTCTGGATTCCGGCCGATGTCGTCGAGACGTTCATGGTCGAGGTGCTGGGGCTGGAGTCGGCCACGGTGCGCTACCTCGACATCGCAGGCACCTGGTCGGTGAAGGTCGACAAGTGGACGGTGAGCCGAAACCTGGCCTGCACGCAGGAGTTCGGAATCCAGCGCATGGACGCAGTCGAGCTGATCCAGCACGCGCTGAACGTCCAGACGCCGACGGTGCGCGATCCGCACCCGGAGAAGGAAGGCGCCTACATCGTCAACAAGGAACAGACGCTGGCGGCGCGCGAGAAGCTGGCGGCGCTCAAGGAGCGCTTCGCCGCCTGGGCCTACGAGAACGTGCAGCGGCGCGAGCGGCTGTGCCGGATCTACAACGACACCTTCAACTGCCTGAGGCAGCGCGAGTTCGACGGGTCGCACCTGCGGCTGCCGGGGTTCTCCCGGTGCTTCGAGTTGCACCGGTCGCAGCTGAACGCGATCTGGCGCATCGTGCAGTCCGGCAACACCGGGCTGTTCCATGCGGTGGGCGCGGGCAAGACCGCGATCATGGTGGCGTCGAGCATGGAGCTGCGGCGCCTCGGCCTGGCCAGAAAGCCAGCGCACGTCGTGCCGAACCATATGCTCGAGCAGTACACGGCCGAGTTCGTGCGCCTGTACCCGTTCGCCTCGGTGCTGATGGCGACGAAGGAGGACCTGGCCGGCGACCGCCGGCGCGAGTTCGTTTCTCGCATCGCGACGGGCGACTGGGATGCAGTGATCCTGACCCATTCGACCTTCGAGCTGCTGCCGATGTCGCGCGAGTTCACGAAGGAGCACATCCAATCCATCATCCGCGAGCTCGAGTTCGCGGTGCGCGCGACGAAGGCAGACGACCGCTCCAACCGGATCATCAAGCAGCTCGAGCGCATGAAGAAGATCTGGAAGGTGCGGCTCGAACGACTGGAGAACCAAGAGCGCAAAGACGACTTTCTCTGCTGGGAAGCATTGGGCATCGACTACCTGTTCACGGACGAAGCCCATCTGCACAAGAACCTCTGGCGCCACACCAAGATGGCGCGCATCGCGGGACTGCCGCTGTCCAACTCGCAGCGTGCGTTCGA
The DNA here is from genome assembly GCA_019635315.1 of Rubrivivax sp. Lineage (GTDB taxonomy): Bacteria > Pseudomonadota > Gammaproteobacteria > Burkholderiales > Burkholderiaceae_C > Rubrivivax. The sequence goes on along the minus strand of JAHBZT010000004.1, from coordinate 381,210 downwards.
CCTGTACCTGAAGTCCCGCTACACGATGGGCCTGCACCGCGGCCGGCATCGCGGCGTCGTGCTCGCCACGGCGACGCCGGTGGCCAACAGCATGGCCGAGATCCACACGTTCCAGCGCTACCTGCAGCCGCACACGCTGCGCACGCTGGGCCTGGAGCAGTTCGACGCCTGGGCCGCAACCTTCGGGGAGACGGTCACCGCGTTGGAGATCGCGCCGGACGGCAGCGGTTACCGGCTGAACACGCGCTTCGCGCGCTTCGTCAACGTGCCTGACCTGATGGGCGTCTTCTGCGATGCATCGGACATCCGCACCAAGGAGATGCTCAATCTGCCCGTCCCTGCACTGAAGGGCGGCAAGCCGAGAACCGTGACGTGCAAGCCGAGCGCCGAACTGAAGGCGTTCGTGAAGACGCTGGTGACAAGGGCCGAGAGGCTGAAGACACAACGGGTCGACCCGCGGGTCGACAACATGCTGAAGATCACCAACGAGGGCCGCAAGGCCGCGCTGGACATGCGCCTGGTCATCCCGGACGCGCTGCCCGACCCACAAGGCAAGGTGGCGCAATGCGCGGCCGAGGTGCACGGCATCTGGTGGCGCACCACCGGCCTCAAGAGGGCCCAGCTGGTGTTCTGCGACCTGTCGACGCCACGCGCCGACGCGGGGTTCAGCGTCTACGACGAACTGCGCGCCGAGCTCATCCGTCTGGGCATTCCGCAGGAGCAAGTGGCGTTCATCCACGACGCCGAGACCGACGCCCAAAAGGGGAAGCTGTTTCGGTCGGTCCGCGAGGGCAAGGTGCGCGTCCTGCTGGGGTCCACCGCGAAGATGGGCATCGGCACCAACGTGCAGAAGCGGCTCGTCGCGCTGCACGAGCTGGATTGCCCCTGGCGGCCCTGCGATGTCGAGCAGCGCGAGGGGCGCATCCTGCGCCAAGGCAACGAATGCGAGGAGGTCGAGATCATCCGGTACGTCACCGAGGGAAGCTTCGACGCGTACTCGTGGCAGACCGTGCTCACCAAGTCCAAGTTCATCGCGCAGGTGATGAGCGGCGACAAGGGATTGCGGTCGGTGGAAGACGTCGAGTTGGCGACGCTGAGCTACGCCGAGGTCAAGGCCTTGGCTTCGGGCAACCCGCTCGTCATCGAGAAGGCCGGCGTGGACGCCGAGATCGCTCGCTACTCGTCGCTCTTCTCCGTGTGGCGCAACCAGCGCTACGGCCACGAGTCCGAGGTCGCCAACCTGCCCGCGCGGATCCTGAGCATGGAGAAGTTGGCCGCGGCACTGAAGGCGGACGAAGAGGCCGCCCGTGAAGTGTTGGCCCGGGGGGTGGAGGCGGTCGTCAACGGCCGCCGCTACCCGAACCGAGACGGCCTGGGCGATGCGCTGCGCGTGGTGATCAAGACCGCACGCGCAAGCGTGTCGGGACGAACGTCCGAGGAACTGATCGGCCAGGTGGGACGCCTGCAGTTGTACGTCTTCATCGGCCGCAATGCCGACGACGTTCACCTGTACCTGCAGGGGCAGGCGGTCCACGACTGCAAGGCCTACTCGACAGGACCGGCGTTGTCGGCGGAGTTGCATAGCGTCCTCCAGGGCGCAGAGCTGCGCGCCGCCGACGCCAGCCTCAAGCTGGCCTCGCTTCGTCAACGGCTTCTGGACCTGCGCGAAGAGTTGGCCAAGCCGTTCGAGCACGAGGTGCGCCTCACGGCGCTGCTGATTCGTCAGCGTGAGCTGGCACGCGAACTCGACGTCGACAAGGACGAGGTCGGGTCGCAGGTGATCGAAGCCGAAGAGCAGCCCTTGGCTGCCTGACGCGTCCATTCCTTTAGGGCCCTGCGCGAAAGCGAGGGCCCCTTCTTCTTCGTGCATCAACTCGGGCGTGCCGAGCGCCTCTCTCGGGTCCAAGCCCTCACGCCCATGGCGCCCGAGCCGTCGCCGTCATTCCACGTCCACAGGGACCCGCCGCACACGCTTGTGCGTGACGGAGACCGCGGCCAGCGGTGCGGGCCGGCGGGGACCAGCGGTGTCCATTCCAACCGAGGCAGGTATCGACGGCATCGCGTGATGTTGCCCTTCCGCCGACGCGAGATGGCTGCCTTCGGTCGAACCCGACTCCCGCCTTTCCAGGACACCGTCTACAGGGGACGCCGTGAGGTAACCGAACGCGCAAGTCATTCGCGTGCCGCGCCGCCGCTGATGTTGGTCCATGACACCCTCCCCGTGGGATGAAAACCGCGCGCTTCCATGACGCGCGCTCCTCGCCGACGGCATGGTAGCCGTTGCAGCCGCAGGATCCTCATCGCCGCCAGAAGGAGGCGATCGCCTTCATGCGGCGCTTTCCCTCGGTCGTCACGTAGACGGTGGTCGTGGCCAGCGATGCATGCCCGAGGATCTGCTGCTCGATCTCGACGCGGGTGCCTCTTGCGATCGAGTGCGATGCATGGCTGTGTCGCAGCCAGTGGATGCTCGCGCGCGCCAAGCGTTCTGCGCCCTTGCCGTCGCCCTGCGTCGAAAGCACCCGCGCGCAGGCCCCGAAGAATCGCTTGACCTGGTCGTAGAGCGTATTGGCCGCGATGCCGGCGCGAGGGTCGACACCAACGCTCGGCTGCAGCGCCGGCGCCACGTCGCTGATGTCGGTCGCCTTGCCGAGCAGGAAGGCCCTGACGTTGCTCGTCGAGTCCGGATTCGGGTCCAGCCCGCGCGACTCAAGGTAGCTCGACAGCTCGCGAACCACGTCGATCGGAACCGGCACCTGGCGCAGCCGGCCACCCTTGCCGACGACGTTGAGCAACCATCCCTCGACATGTTCGCTGTCTTCGTCATCCGGCGGGTATTCGACCCACTCGAGGTGATCGACCCGGGCGGCGACGGCTTCGGAAAGGCGCATGCCGGTGGCGTACAGCAGGGACAGTGCGAACCGCAGTCGCCGGGCGCTGGATGTGTCCTGCAATCGGGCGGCCTGGTCAAGCACGAACCGCCATTGACTCACGGTCAGGCTTCGACCGATGTTCATGCGCGGCTGCGACGAGCGCGGCACGCTGACGCCGGTCCACGGGTTTCCCATCGCGTAGTTCTTGTCGACCCAGAACGCATAGAGGTTCTTGAGGATCGTGATGGCCTGGCGCTGTGCGGCAAGCGACAGCGGACCTTCGAAGGGCCGCCACAGCGGCGACCACCGCTCGCGGTTCCGCTGTCCGCACCAACGCGAGCAAGGCTGCGGATCGGCGAGGAAGGCGCGGTAGGCGGCACAGTCCTCGGTCGTCATCGACGACAACGGCTTGCGCCGTTCGACGACGGCCCACAGCAGGAATCGCTCGCCCTCCTTGCGGTAAGCCCGCTGGGTGTGGGAGAGGTAGAGCAGCCAATCCATCGGACCGTCGGTCCCCGTATCGAGGTCCCTCCGTCGCGCCTTCGCGGCGTCGCGCTGTTCCGGCGTGACGCCGGCCTTCGAGTCCAGCCAGGCGAGCAGCGCCTCGTAGTCGTTCGATGCAGACAAGAGGCAGTGGCTCTGCGGCCGCCGAAAGGCGCCGCTGCTGCCGTCGAGGTCGGCGGGCACGACAAGCTTCTCCAGCGGTCGGATGTCGGTCGCCGGTTGAACCACCTGCTGCAACTCGTGCCGGGACAGCGACGTCCGCGGCAGCCCGACATGCCGCCCGACGGCGATGCCGATCGTGGCCTGGTTCTGCATCAGCCAGTGCACGACGCGTTCGGCCTTCGCCGGCCCGACGCCCCGGATCGATGCCGGCCAGCCACGGCCGACGCCGTTGATCCGGTCCAGCAACTGGGCCAGCGTGAAGATGCCGGCGGCCTCGAGGCGCAGCGCGATGCTCGGATTCAGCCACGCGGACACCGCATCGCCGGCGCGCGGCGGTTGTGCCACCAGCGACTCGAGCCAGCGCAGCGCGTCGAGCTGCTTCTCGATCAGCCGCGCACGCCGCGTCTGTCGCTCGCCGGCCCTCCCGTACTCGGCCTCGAACGCTTCGATCTGTTCGGCCTGCGAGAAGTCTTCGATGCCGCGCGCCGCTGCAAACTCCTCGAGCGACGGGACCTTGGATCCCGCGTCGGGCAAGCGGGTGACGTCGAACAAGACCAGTCGCGCGGTTCCGAACCGGCTTTCGCGCCGCGCCGCCGCAGCGAACGCGTCGCGGATCCAGTCGATCGTCGTGCGCACGACGCGAAGGTCGGTCGCGCATCCTTCGACACCCAGATACCTGTCCCACGTCTCTCGCAGCGGGAGACCCTGCACGAGGCCACGCATGAAGGCGAAGTGCGCCGGGCCCAGCTTGCGGGACCTGGCGAGCGACGAGACATGAGCCGCGCCGAATTCAGAAGCCATACGGTCTTTCGTACCAGGTCTTCAGGGTCCTGTAGTCGTGCTCCAGCAGCACGATCATTCCCGCTTCGGCGGCTTCGAGGATCGCGCGCCCGGCCGCGTCGTGCACCCGATTGCCGTGCAGCATCCAGAAGTACCAGCCGAAGGGGACGCCGGTGCGTCGGTCGATCGTTTCGAGCTTGCCGTACAGCGCATGGACGCTGGCCGGCAAACGCGCGACCTCGGCGAGCCTGGCGCGAAAGGTCCACACCGGCACGAAGCTCATCGACCGCTCGCCTGGCGCGTTTCCGCGCGCGGGGCTCGTGTAGTCCGACGTTTGGAACACCCAGTGGTCGCACAGGCGCGCGCCGCTGCGCCCCGCGCTCGAGAACGACCAGTCTTCGAAGAGGCGCTGTCCAGCCCAGGCGAACCTGCCGCCTTCGGGGTCCAGGTCTCCGACCGTCATGGGCCGCGCGACCGCAATGCCGCCGTCGGGCACGACATCGGCGACCATGATGACCCGCTGGCGCTGCATCACGCGCCGCGCGCTTTCGACGGCGATCGCTTCGTGAAGGAACGCGGCGAAGTCGATCGCGCGCGCGAGCCGGTAGGCCGCTGGTCTGAAGCGCGCCTTGCTCTCGCCGCTGAAGCGCTCGCCGTCCTCGGCCTCGTCGATCACGTCGCTCAGGTCTCTTGGGGAGCGACGCCAGCTGGTGTCGTTCACGCTGAACAGACGCCTCTCGATGAACTCGTCCTCCTGATGCACAGTGAGCTGCACGAAGTCCTGCTGCCGGCCACCGCGGTCGTGGACCAGGTACAGCGTCGTGATCTCGCACTCGGTGAGCCGGTAGTCGAGTGCGCGCAGCCGGCGCACGGTGCGCGACAGATCGCCGCCGTCGAGCGCGCACTGCTGCTGCAGCCACTCCGCATGGTCCTCGTGGACCAGTTGGCCAGCGGCGGTCACGACCTTGCGTCGCGACAGCCACGACCCGTTGCGCCATGCCCCGACCTTGGCATCGCTCAGGCAACGGTGGGAACGAACGGCGTCCAGCAGCGCTGAGTGCTTGGGCTCGACGGGTGCGCGCGCAACAGCCTGCGCCAATTCCGGCATCTCGATGTCATAGTCCACTGCATCTCCGCTGTCGATCGTCATGCAGGCAACGCCCTGTGCCGACTGGGGCACAACGCGTCGCAGCGGAGACCAGTGTCCGCAGCGGGGCGCCGCTGTCTACGCGGAAATCCGGGCCATTTGGCCGTGAGAATCGCGCGTGTTGATAATTGGCGTAATCAACATGCGGGCAGACGCTTCCGTGGGGTTGGCCTGCTGGTCTCGCTTGTAGCTGCCCCTGCTATCGGGGCGCTTCGGACCAATGTGCATGCGACGTGTGTAAGCGTGATCTTGACGTCGCCCAGGGTGCCTCGCATAAGATGCCAACGACTGTCGGACCAATCCCTCGGTTCGGCGGTCGCGGGGCGAAGTGCTCTGCAAATGCTGCCCACATGCAGCCGTTAGCGGTCGTGACCCGCACAAGACGTTGACCTCCTCCGAGGCGCCGGCTGCTTCACACCGGCAGGGTATCGGGACCTATCGTTCCCCAAGCTCGAATCTAGCCACAGCGCACTGCTGAGCCGTTTTCCGACGTGCGTTCGGGTCGGCGGTGTTGCCGCTCGTTCCGGTTCCCCGGCTGACGTGCTCTGCGCCGCATTGCTGATCCGCGCTCGATTGAAGCGCACGGCGGCCTCGCGCGTCAGCACCAGACTCTTGGAGGTCGCCATGGACCAGCTGCTGTCCTCCCAGCAATTGGAGGACTCTTCATCGGAGCACGACCCACGCCGCGTCCGAGCGCCTGCCCCAGCCGAAGGACTGGGCCATGCAGTCATGTGCCCGTCGCGGTTGACGCTGACGCCCGAGCAACTGTACGAGCTCACCGGCTACAAGCGCGGTGCCGAGCAGGCGCGCTGGCTCAAGGAAAACGGGTTCAAGTTCCGGCTCGACCGACTCGGGAAGCCCCGCGTCGATCGCGCCCACTACGAGACCAAGATGGGATGCAAGCTCGCGACAACCAGCGACCGCGTCGACGGGGGCTCACCGAATTGGGCCGCGCTACTGGGAGCATGACGCCATGACCGAGGAAGTGAAGATAGCGCCGAACCTGTACGCCACCGTCGGCAAGCGGCGCACGACGTTCTACACCCGCCTCGGAGGAAAACGGATCTCGCTCGGTCACGACGAACATCGGGCGAAGATCAAGCTCGCTGTGCTGCTGGAACTCCCCACTGCCGAGACCACAATCCGCGCCCTGTGCGACGGCTACCTCGCCGAGCAGAGACAGATGCGCGCCGATGGCGACGGCACCGCGCTCGGGGAGAACACGCTCATCGACTACGAGCTCTGCCTGAAGACCGTGTGCAAGGTCTTCGGCGACATGCACCCGCGTGCGTTCAAGCCGACCGACGCCGCGCAGTACCTCAAGATGCGCCGCAAGCAGGGCAACGGCGTGCGCGCGAACAAGGAAATGAGCGCGCTTTCGTCGGCGTTCAACTACGGCATGACGAGCGGCGCCGTCGAGTCGAACCCGTGTCGCGGATACAAGCGCAACCCGGAGCGACCGCGGCAGCGCAAAGTCGCGATCGCGGAGCTCAACGATTTCCTGGCGTTTGCGAAGAACAAGGGCGGCTCGAGCTACCTGGTCGCACTGATCGGCTGTTGCGTGGCGCTCACGGGCCGGCGTCGCGGTGAGATCCTGCGCCTGCCGAAGACTGCGATGACCGAGCACGGCATCAACGTGAAGGACAACAAGACGAAGGCAGGTGAGGCCGAGCGGTTCTACCTCGTCGAGTGGAGCCCGACGCTGCGTCAGGTCATCACGGAGGCCATGTCGATCAAACACCGCCGCGCGGAAAACCGGCCGCCGCTGGTATCGGGTTTCCTGTTCGCCAACCGGGACGGCCAGCCGTACACCGACCACGGTTTCAAGGCGCTCTGGCAGAAGCTGATGCGCACATACGCGCCCGAAGGGACGAAGTCTATCAAGTGGTTCCGAGCCCACGACCTGCGCGCGCTGTACGTGTCGGAAATGCTCGAGCAGAAACGCGAACCGAACACGCATAAAAACCCGCAGACCATGCGGACCGTGTACGACCGGCGAAAGACGATCAAAGTGACGCCGCTCGCCTAAGAGTCAAAGTCGGCACTTGGCTACCCGACGATGATCAACCTGTTGTCGGAACCCCCATCGTCAGACGCTTCGGGACGTCTACCGACCTCGAAGAAGGGAGCTTGGCGTAGTTGCGCATTGCGCATGCCTTTGACCGTCGCACCGGCTGCGAGCCCGGGCGGGCACCCGGCGCCGCGCGCAGCCGGGCCGCGCGCGGCGTTCAATCGCGCTGTCGCTGGTGCCCGTCGCCGTGCTGTGCGTCGCCGCGAGCGGCGTCCACGCACAGGCCGCGCTGCCACGGGTCGAGCTGCGCCGCGAGGCCGTGGCCATCGATCCCACGCTCGACTGCCGCGTCCGGGTGTCGATGCCGGACGGCCGGCGGTTGCCGGCGCGCAGGTGACACTGTCGGCGACGATGCGACGATGCCGTCGATGCCGATGGCGCACCGAGTCACCGAGTGGCGCCCGTGGTTGCTACAGCGCTACAGCGACGGGCGAGCCGGGCGGATACCGCGGCACGCTCCAGCACGAGATGAGCGGCGTGTGGGTCCTGCAGATCGACCTCGCCGGGCCGGTGCACGATCGCGTCGTCGTGCGGCTGCAGGCCGGCGAGTGCCCTGACGGGCAGCCGCGGTGCCCGGCGCCCCTGCTGCCGGCAAGCGATGATGCGCCGGCCTACCGGCCGACCGTCAGCTCCCGCCCAGCCTGCTCGGGGGCTTCCGAGCGCAGGCGCTCGATCATGAACGCCGCCGCCTGCGTGACGTGTTGGCGCGCCATCGCCTCGGCCCGCTCGGCGTCGCCTGCCATCACGGCCTCCAGCATTGCTTCGTGCTGGTCCCAGATATCGCGCGGCCGCTCGTCGCGCATCAGCACCTCGCCCATCACGCGCTGCATGCAGGTCCACTGCGTCTCCATCGTCGGCGCGATCAGCGGGTTTTCCGACAGCTCGTAGATGAAGTCGTGGAACTTGATGTCGGCGGCGATCATCGCCGCCACCGAACCGCTCTTGACCGCCTTGCGCCCGTTCTGGATGACCGCCGGCCCCTGCTTTCTGGCGCGCTCGGGGTTGCGTCCTGCGGCCTTGCGGAAGGCCAGGCCCTCCAGCACCGCGCGGATGTCGTATATGTTGCGCGCGTAGTTTAGGTCCAGCGGCGCGACGATCAGCCCGCGCCCGGGTGCGTCGCGCAGCACGCCCTGGTTGCGCAGCAGCAGCAGCGCCTGCTGCACCGGCTGACGCGAGACGCCGAGCACCTGCGCGATCTGCTCCTGGATGACGCGCTCGCCGGGCTTGAGCTTGCCGTGCGCGATCTCGGAGACGATCGCCTCATGCACCTGCTCGACGAGCTTCGGTTGGGCGGTGAGCAGCTTCATCCCCGCAGTATAGGGAGGCCCCCTGAACTCTGAATTCTGGATCCGCGCAGGTCGACCGCCACACCACTTGACCACTTGGCAAGCGGGCAAGCGCACCTGCAAACTCATCGCGGCCCAGTGTTGGAGTTGAACATGCAAGGGCAGTAACGAGCGTCAGCTCTGCCGCCAGTGACAGCAACTACCTGATGTGCCGATCCTCTGCATCGCCGGATACTGCGCCGCTATTCAGCATCTGAAAGACGTACAGCGAAAGGTCCGCGACCAACCGGTCGTCGTGCGTACTGAGATCCAGGCCCGTCAGATCGGAGATTCGACCAAGCCGGTGTGCAATGGTCTTTCTGTGCACACCAAGCTTCTGCGAAGCTGCTTCGTGTGAACAGTTCACGTCGAAGTAGACGCGCAGCGTATGTAAGAAAAGGTCGCGCTGCTTCGGTTCCTCGTTCAGCAACTCACCAAGGTTCAGTTCCAGGAATCGCCGCATGCCGACTTCATGGCGCAGACTCAGCAACATGCCGACCACGCCTGCACGGTCGTACACGACCGAGGCGATCTTGCCCATCTGTCGCGCGACATCCAGCGCGATCTGCGCCTCACGGGAAGCGATCGCCAATGCGCGAGGAACGTGGCAGCGGCTACTTCCACCCACCACGACCTGGCGCCCACCAAGACCGTCGCTGATGGCTTTTGCGAGACCCTTAGCAAAGCGTTCGGCATCGTCGAGCGCCTGGTCGGAACACAACACGGCGATCGAGATGCCTTGCAATGCGATCGCGCGCGCCTTCTCGCCACGTACGGTCTGCACGGCACGTGTGATCTTCTGCCGAAGGATAGAGCCCGAGCTCTGCGCAGATCCCGGAACCGTGGCGCCGAGTTCGCAGAGGTAGAGCCGCATCGGGCCCTCCAGATCCAGCTTGAGATCTGCCGCGCGGTCGATGGCCGCTGCACGTGCGGTCTCATCCGCGCGCAGCAAATCCCACAACGTTGCGTCGATCGACTCCGATCGTGCTCGGCTCGCCGATCGCTGTTCCAGCCGCTGCAAAGCAGCGATGACCGCAACTTGCGTGAGTGTCAGCTCGATGAGCTCCGAGCGATGCGCGTCGTCGAGCGTTCCGAGGATCCAGGCCACCGCCTCGCCCTCGACAAAGATGGGTTGAACTCGCCAGGACAAGCCGCCCTGGGTCATCGACAGCCCCGCGGTGGCGACGCCTTGCGCGACGACGGCGGCGGCCACGGCAGCGACCAGGCCATGCGCCCGGTCACTACCACTCCATGCCAACAGTGTGCCGTCTCTGTCGATGACGGCCACGTCCGTCTTCAGCGTCGTGGACGTGGTAGAAACGATCGCATTCAATCCGGTGCCTTGGAGCAGCAGCAGCATGAGTGTCTGCGTGAGGCTCGAGACGCTGCGCACGACGTCGAAGCGCTGGTTGAGCGCTTCATGCGCCTGCCCCAACTCCTCGACCATGCGGCGTTGCCCGGCGTAGAGCTCCGCGTTCTCTAGGGCGATCGATGTCAGGTTCGCAAGCGCTGTCAGCCGGGTCGTGTCCTGTGGCGTGAATGTCGAAGGTCGCCGCCGCCAGACTTCCAGCACGCCGATGATGTCGGCGCGTCCGAGCAGAGGGGCCGCCAACGCCGAGCGAACGAGCTCGGCCTCGGCTAGGTGGAAGAAGTCGCGGCTGATGGCTTCGCTGGTGACATAGTCCTCGACCGAAGCTGGCTTGCGGTGTGCTAGGACGAGCCCGGCCAACCCCTGCCCGGGTCTCATCTGCAGGTTCGCCGTTTCCGGTGAGCGGTTGCCAACGCATCGGCGCATGACGATCTTGTCGTCCTCCCGTAGCAGAACGCCGCAAATGTCCGCTGATAACAGCTGCTTGGCCTCCTGCGTAATGAGCAGCAGGATCTCGCTCAGGTCGTGGCTCTTGAGCATGCGGGTGGCGACCCGCTGCAACGCCTGCACCTCGTCGAGGTTCTGGACCGCAATCCGTTGGCGCTCGCAGGCCTGTAGTGCAAGCGCGAAGAACTTGCAGAACACGCCGAGCGACTCGGAGGCTTCGATCGTGACGAGGTCACCCTGGATCAGCAAAGCGAGCGCCCCAGGCGCGACGGGGACGAACACGCCATTGCCCACCGGCACAGGCGCTTCTTGCATCTCGAGTCCGCCAGGAAGGTCCAGAACCGGTGAGTCACCACTATGCTCGAGCGTCGAGGGGGCATACCAGGCGCCGCCGGTGCGAAGAATGACGCGCGCGCTGGCGGCGGGGACCAGTTCGGCGACGGCCCGTTCGGCCTCCGCGAGCAGGAGATCGTACTGCCCACGGGCCGCGGCAGTCGCGATCGGCTCGAGAACGCCTGCCAGTGCGCCTGCCATCAGCGTTGGCTCGGGGGTGAATCGACTTCCCATGCCCCCGAGTCTGCGCCGTTGTGCGCGCGCCAGATCATGGGGTCATTACTGCCTTCAGGCGCTGCTGCTTTGCGAGCAGTTCGTAAAGGCCCGGCGCATCGGCCAGTCGGCCACGGGCGTCCACCACCACGGTTGGATCGAAGGCTCCGCTGGTGATCAGACGCAGCAGCTTGCGACGCAGCCGAATGCTGTCGCCGATCGCGAAGCTGAGGGTCATCTCGTCCTTGAACGCTCGGCCGACTGGAAAAGCCCAGGTTTCTGCCACGTGCGCACCCACGGACACGACGCGTCCGCGCGCGCGCGCCAATGATATCGCGAAGCCCAGCGGGCCATTGCCGCCGACCGCCTCGACGACGACCTCGGCGCCATCGCCATCCGTCAGTTTCCGCACCAGCGCCGCGGCCCCGTCCGGGTGCACTGCGATGGATCCCTGGGCTGTTGCGAATGCCCTGCGCCTCTCGTTGGGCTCGACCAGCACAACGATCCCCGCACCGGCCGCCTGCGCCGACAGTGCGGCGAGCTGGCCGACTGCGCCGCCGCCAATGATCACCACGCAGTCCCCTGCTTCGGTGCCGGCGCGCTCGACCGCGACCCATCCGGTGGCGAGGTTGTCGCCGATCAACAAGGCGGCCTCCGGTGCGCACTTCTCCGGCAACTGGCCCAAGGTCCGGTCGGCAAACGGCACCCGGACGTACTCCGCCTGCGCCCCGGACAGGCTGGGACCAAACGCGGTGCCGGTGCCGAAGAAGGACCGTTCGGTGCACTGCCAGTGTTCCGAACGATCGCACCAGCGGCACTGCCCGCAGGCAGTGAAGTCAGACGACATCACCCGGTCGCTTAGTCGGATCCGGCGAACGGCACGACCCACTTCCACGACCTCCCCAACGAATTCGTGTCCAACCACCGCACCCGGCGTGATGCCCGGGAAGTCGCCCTTCACCACGTGCAAGTCCGTGCCGCAGATGCCGGCGTGCGTGACTTTCACGATGGCATCAGTCGACTCGGCAATGTGCGGTTCGGGGACGTCACTGACTTCGACGTACCCGGGACGCTTGTAGACGACGGCTCGCATGGGAATGTGTTCGACGCTGTGTCCGCACTGGCCCCGGCGGCTCGAGAACGCCGGGACTCATTGTGGCCCAGGGGCCTCAGAATGCTTTCAGCAAGCGCAAGTTGATGCGGTCCGACTCCTTCAGACCGTTGCGCACGGACAAGTCACGTCCATAGAGAGCTGCGAAGTGCCAGCCGGGCGCGACGCCCCACCCGAAGCCGAACTTGGCGTTGGTAGTCCGGGTGCGGTCGTCGTTGGCAACGCCGTCGATGGAGGTCTCGCCGCCGACGAAGTGAGACGTGCCGGCGCGCAGATCGAAGCCACCGCGCAAGTTGTACTTGAGCCAAGCCTGGAACTGGTAGAGCGGCTTCTGGGTGAGCGTCTGGCTGTTGGGCCCGTAGTCGTCGTTGTGGCCAAAGCCGGTGACGTCGGCCGCGAGCTGCAGCGACAAGTCCTTCGATCCGAGCGGCGTAGTGTAACCGGCCTGCAGCAGATACTTCCAGCGGTGCTCGCCAAGGTTGAGGGGTTTGTTCTTGTCGTAGGAGCCGATTGGCACCCAAACCGCCGGCGTGACACCGAAGAACTCGCCCTGGTCGGGCCGATTCACCAGCCACACGGTCCCGGTGACGATGAGATCGCCGACGCCGCTTGTGCTGCCCAAGGCGCTAAGGTCGTTGCTGGCCTTGAGGCTGCCGAACGGCAACAGGATCTGCGGGTCGGCGCGGAAACCGCCGATGTCCACGAAGCGGACCAGACGTAGGATCCCCACGTCCGACTTGAGGTCTCCGCCGGCGACCTGGTTGCCGTCGCTGTAGACCTTGTTGCGCTGTGCGTGCTGGAAGTAAAGCAGAGCGAGATTCGTTCCAGCGGGGATCGCGCCGGAGGCGTAGTCGTCGGCGTCCAGATCCAGCGCCCGCGCCGGCTGGCTGTGCATTGCGAGCAGCGGCAGTAGCGCTGCGAGCGCCACTGCCCTGAGGCCTCCGAGCTGGCGAGTCAGCCCCCCTTTGAAACAAATCCCCGAACCGTTTGTCATGCTGTCTCCTTGGTTGGTGCTTGAGTACGAACTGCGCTTCATTGCCCCACATGCGCGTGAGCAATCCGTTGTCGACCCACGCCGCTTCGGACGCGGGGGACTGAATCAACGAGAGACCGGGAGCTCGGCGATCCGCGCCGCGATGCGCGCGGCTGCCTCCTGCAGCGACTGCTGTTCTGCCGGCCGCAGCGCCAACGGCACGATCTCCTTGAGGCCGCGACGGTGCAGCCGCACGGGCAGGCCGACACGCGTGTCCACCGCTCCATAGGCGCCGCGCGAACGCACGCACGCGGCGATGACCTCGCCACTGTCGCGGACCATTGCGCGAACCATGGTCACTGCCGACTCGGCGGGCGAGAAGTACGCACTGCCCTTTTGCAGCAGCTTGACGACCTCGCCACCGGACTCCCTCGCCCGCTCGACAATGCCCTTGAGCGTCTCGGCGTCGAACATCGACTCGATCGGCCGGTCGCCGACGAAGGCTTGGCTGAGCGGGATCACCATCTCGGGGCCGTGACTGCCCAGCGCGACGGCGCGGACCTCTTGCGGTCGCGCCTTGCCGGTCAGGCCCACGAGCGCACAGAATCGCGCCGAGTCCAGCACACCCGCCATGCCGAGCACGCGCTCCTCCGGGAAGCCGGTCTGCTGCGCAGCCAGGTGTGTCATCTCCTCGAGCGGGTTGCTCACGATCACGAGCGTCGCGTTCGGCGCATGCGTGCGGATGCCGCGGCACACAGACGTCATGATCCCGGCGTTGACCTCGGTCAGATCGGTCCGGCTCATGCCCGGCTGGCGCGGCTTGCCGGCGGTGATCACGATGTACTCGGCGCCGGCCAGTGCCGCGAGGTCGTCGCTGCCCGACAGGCGCGTGGAAAAGCCGTACAGAGCGGCGCCATGCCACATGTCCAGCGCGAGCCCGGCGGCTAGGCCCGGCACCACGTCAACGAGCGCCACCTCCGAAAAGAGATCGCTTTCGGCCAAGCGCAGGGCCGTCATCGCGCCCACGTGGCCGGCGCCCACCACGCCCGCCTTGGGCCGCCGGTCGACCGCTCTGGAAGATTGTGCACCCGGCCCCAACGCGTTGCGGCGATACAGGGCACCCGACGGCGGCAGCGCCAGCGGCCGAGAACCCGTGGCGGCGGGCGGCGCAACCGGAGTCGCCGGGCGTGCGGCGGACACGGGCGCAGGGGCCGGCGCGGCAACCGGCGACTTCACGACTGGAGCCGAAGTCAACGTCGGCGAGGCAGATGGCGTCGATACGCCAGATGACAAACCTGCGGCTTCGACGACGATGCCGAGTTCCCGGGCCCGATCGCGGGCAAGCGGCGTTAGGCGATCACCTGCGGCGAGGATCAGCTTGCCACCTGCGGCTTCGACGTCGGCGGCAGTCAGCATGCGGGCCATCACTTGCCCTCCAGTTGCTCGATGCAAGCGATGGCCGCGGCAGCGGCTGCCTGCACGTCGCTTTCGGTGCCGGAGATGAACAACCGCCCGAACCGGCCGAGCGCACGCACTTCGACAATCGTGATGTCGGCTGCCTTCTCGGCTTCGTTGGCGGCCAGCGAGACATAGGCGGCCGGCGATACCTCGAGCACGTACAGGCTTTGTCCGGGAATGAGCAGGTTGCCCTTTCGCCACTTGTTGATGAGCTGCGCCTGATATGGGTTGACGTTCGTCACGAACATCGACGAGGCGACCTTCGGTTTGACCCGGTCAGCCTGGGTGAGCTTCAGGTGCTCGAGCACCGCTTGACCGGCGGCCAGCACTTCGGCCTGCGTTCGCGAGTGGATCTCGAGCAGACCGAACTCCCGTTCGACGACCTGCAACGCCGGCCTCACGTCCGCCGCCTTCAGAGCAATGTCGGCGCAGCGGAAGATCTCGTTGCCAGGAGCCACCTCGATGTAGAGCTCGGACATGCCGGCCACGGGGACGTCGCCCTGACAGGTGGCGGCGACATGCGCCGCCGCCTGCGGCTGCATGCGGTCGACGAAGGCGTAGGTGCGCAGTTGAAAGTTGTCCATGGCTCAGCTCAGTGCAATTCCAAAGGGAGTGATCAGCTCGGCGTGTTCATAGCCCTGGACCTTCCAGCCTAGATATCGTGCGATAACGGCATCGGCGCCGGGGATCTGCAGGGCGCCGCCTGCCAGGTAGACGGTACCGGGGTCCTGTCCGGCGCATTGGCGCCGGACGGACTCGGCGACGCGCTCGACGCCCGGACGCAGCAGTTGCATGACCTCTGCACCGTGCTCGCGCTTGTGGACCTCGGCGACCTCGACAGGAAGCTTCAGTGCGCCGGCGAGGATCAGATCGAGGTGATGGCCACCACCGGCGAAGTCGCTCAGGGTGGCGAGTTCGCCGCCACGGAAGACGCCGACACCGGTCGAGCCGCCACCGACGTCCACCACCGCACCGTCTTTGACTTGCAGAATGGCGTTCGCCGCAGTGACTTCGTCGACGAGGATGCGGCAATCGATCCCCGCCTGCTGGAGCACGAAGGCACAGGCACGGCAGTCGCTCACCGGCACCGCCGGCGGATGCGCGGTCGCCGCTGCTTCGATCTCCGTGCCGAGTGCCGATTCACTGCTGGCCTTCAACTGCCGTACCGCCTGCACTGCGCCATGAAAGTCGACCACGACTCCGTCGCGGACGACCTGAGCGCGGAGGAAATCCCAGTACACGGGCTCGCCCTGCGCGTCCACTGCGGCGATCACGATGGTCGCCGTGCCAAGGTCGACTCCAAAGCGCAGCGGACCCGTCGTCTTCGATGGTTCGCGCAGCCGCGCAGCGGCGCTGTCCAGGAAGCGTTGCACATGCGACAAGCCAGTATCAGTATGAGTTCGCATGAGCATCTACAGTCCCATCGTCGGCAGGTAGATGTCGCGCCAGGGGCGGTTCTGGTGGGCGACCCGCTTGATGTTGATGAGGTGCATCGGCGTGACGTTGTCCGACACGATCGAGCCGCTCCAGGTGCCCGTACCCAGCATGAACGACGGATCGGTGCCAGCGCTGAAGCCCATGCCGCCGAGCAGGCTAGGCGTGTTGACGACGACGCGCGAGGCCGGCAGTTCCGACATTCGTGCGACCATCTCGGCGTCCTGGCCGTGCAGACCGAGCGTGTGACCCTCGCCGCCAAAGGCCAACACCTCGCGGCAGCGCTGATGCGCTGCGCCAAGATCGCGTGTCCGATAGAACGACAGCACGGGTCCGAGGATCTCGGCCGACAGCGGTGTCTGCGGCCCCACGTCGTCCAGCGCGGCGCCGAGAACCATCGTCCCGGGTGGCACGGTCATGCCGATACGCCGGGCAAGCTCGATCGCGGTCTGACCGACGGCCTCCGGATTGAGCGCCCCGCGTCCGATAAACAGCAACTCGGTAAGCCGGCGCTGCTGCTCGGCGTCGAGGAACACGGTGCCGTGCTGCTCGAAGGCCTTGATGGCGGTGTCGGCGATCGGCTCATCGAGCACCACCGACTGCTCCGCAACACAGGCGGTGCCGTTGTCGAACGACTTCGACGCGATGACCATCAGCGCCGCTTCCGACACGTCCGCCACCGAACGATGGATGTACACGGGGACGTTGCCGGCGCCGACCGCCAGCGTCGGTTTGCCCGAGGAGTAGGCGGCCCGGACCATCGCAGCCCCGCCGGTTGCCATAACGAGCGCGGTGTCGCGGTGCGCCATCAGCTCGCGCGTGGCGGGCAGCTGGCCGCTGGACAGGCACTGCAGGAGGCCGATCGGCGCGCCGGCACGTTCGGCCGCCTCGGCCATGATCTCCACGGTCCGCACGCAGCACCTCGCCGCCCGCGGATGCGGTGCGCAGACAATCGCGTTGCCCGACTTGACCGCCGCCAGGCACTTGAAGATCGTCGTCGAGGTGGGGTTGGTCACCGGGATGATCGCCGCGATCACGCCCATCGGCGCGCCGATCGCCGTAACGCGTGCCACCTCGTCGGTCCACAGCACGCCCAGAGTGCGCATCTTCTTCATCGCATGTGCGCAGAACTTGGCGTTGAAGAGGTTCTTGAGGATCTTGTGCTCGTACACCCCGTAGCCGGTCTCGTCGACCGCCAGGCGCGCCAGTTCCGCCGCGGCCACCTCCGCAGCCTGGCCCATGGCATCGACGATTCGGTCGGCCTGCTCCTGGGTGACACCCTGGAAGGCCTCGAAGGCTTGGCGGGCGAGCTGAGCCTTGGTGCGCGCCTCGCCGATCGCCACGAGTTCTGGATCTAGAAGGTTGAAGTCGGTCACATCGTCACCTGCTGCTCGTCGGCCGCTGCAACCCGCGAAGCCGGGCGACGTCTTCGCGGATCAGGCCGCGGACGATCGCCTTGAACTTGTGGTCGTGGCAGTGCCGTATCGCCCACAGGGTGCGCAGGCAGTCGCGCGCCCTTTCGCAAACGCTTGTCGCCATCGCGCAAGCGCATCAGCGCGGCTTGGGCAGGACGCCTTCAACGTCTTCGTGCGGGCGCGGGATCACGTGCACCGAGACGATCTCGCCGATCTTCCCGGCAGCGGCCGCGCCGGCATCGGTCGCGGCCTTCACCGCGCCGACGTCGCCGCGCACCATCACGGTGACAAGGCCGCCACCGATCTGCTCGCGCCCGACCAGCCGCACGTTGGCCGCCTTGACCATCGCGTCGGCGGCCTCGATCGCGCCGACCAGACCCTTGGTCTCGATCAGCCCGAGCGCGCCGCGCGGGCCCTCGTTGACCGCGCCGGTCGTGGTGGGGTTCGTTGCCATTTCAGCATCTCCTTCAGGGGTTGAAAATGCGCCAGCGGCCTAGCGCTTCTGGAAAGTGGTTTCGCCGTCGAACTGAACTGAGTCGACAATCGCGATGACGGCGGCGTCGGTGGGAGCGTTGTGCCCGTCCGAATCGACGCGCGCGGCGCTGCCCAGCGTCACGAGCACGATCTCTCCAACGCCGGCGCCGGCCAGGTCAATCGCGACGTAGGTGGAAGACGTTTCGACGCCATCGGCGGCGCCCTGCGGTGCCGAGGCCCGCACGGGCTCGAGCAAGAGAAGCTTGTGCGATGCCAGACCGGCGGCCTTGATCGATGCGACAACGTTGCCGCGCACGCGAGCCAGCTGCATCGTACCTGTCTCCGTATCTGTTCTAGGAATGGACTGAACGGTAGCTGTCGCGCAGTGCGGCGTCATTAGCCACCGTGGAAAATCAAAGGCGGAATCCGTTATCCATGCCGGCCATGGTGGCCGCCGTTCGCCGCCCCTAGAGTTGCCACAGAGTTCGCAAGCACGAGCCCGCGTGCGCAGGGACCAAACGGAGACAAGACGTGATCAAGGATCAGGACGCGGAATTCCACGTCACCGACTCGGACCCGACTTCGGCTGAGACGAACTCATTCGGCTTCGTCAGCGCCGAGCAGAAGCTGAACGTGGGCGTGTATGCGCTCTTCCGGCCGAACCCCGGCGTCGTCAGCTCCACGATCTGCATGAATTCGGGCCGCGCCGTCGCGCCCTGGGAAGCGGACTGTCCAGCAGCGAGCGCGGCGTCGGGACCGGCATCGCGGAGCGCGGATCACAGAAGCGTGGCGATTCGCGGGCGCGTCCCACGAACCGAAAGGAGCCGAGGTACGCCGTGACCCGCGCGATCCTGTTCGACCTCGATGGCACGCTCGTCGACACGCGAGCCGCGTCATGGCAGTTGTTCTCTGAGACGAATCTCGCGTTCGCACTCGGGATCGACTCGCGCGAGGCCTTCTTCCGGGCCTTCGAAGGCAACTTCTTCGAGTCCCTGGCCAAGCTCTGCCCCGATCCGCAGCGCGCCGCGGCTGTCAAGGCACACTTCATGGAGCTGCTGCGCACGCGCTACCACCCGGCACTGATCCCGGGCATGGTCGACGTGGTGCGCGCGCTGGCGCCTCACAGCACGCTGGCCGTCATCTCGACGAACGGCATCGAGGCGATCCGTCGCATTCTGGTCGGTGCCGATCTGGCCAACTGCTTCTCGCACGTCTTCTCAGGTGACGTGGAGCCGCGCAAGTCGGTTTCGATCCGCCGTTTCCTCGGCGACCATCGCTACGCGGTGCAACGCACCTGCTCGCCAGCCTATAACGATGGCGAAGGCAGCCAGGCGTCGCTGCAGGCGCAGGATGTCGTGTTGGTCACCGACACCGTCGGAGACGTCCGGGAGGCCCGCGAAGCCGGCATCCGCGCGATCGGCGTAACCTGGGGCATGCACAGCGAACGCCAATTGCTCGATGCCGGCGCCGAGCGCGTGGCGCTGTGGCCGCAGGAACTGGTCGCCTGGCTGCGCGACGCCGATGCGCCTGCGACGAGTTGCGCCTGCTCGAGCGGGTCGGCAGACAGCTGCGCATTGCCTCCAACACCGGCGCCGGCAGTCCGCGCTGCGGCCACGCCACCCACGGGCGACCCGGTGGGAGAGGTGGCGCGCCGTCGCCGCGAACGCCAGCTTCACACCCGCGTGCAGAACGCTGTCGCGACGGCCCCTGCGGCATTCGGCGCCGGCACGGCCTCGGCTGTGTCCGGCTCGACCACACCCACCGAGCTGATGTCCTCGCTGCAACGAATCCTAAGAGAAGGAGGCCACTGAGCGGCACACAACAGATCGCCTAGACGTCGAGGGCTCAGCCAGCGAACACCCTCCCTACCCAAGACCAGGGAGACACCGTGAAGTCATTGCGGAAGGCTTCAACAGCCTCGAGACCTCGAAGAAGCCGGACAATCTTCCTCGCTCCGGCGCTGAGCATGGGTGTAGCGGCGCAATCACGCTGTCGGGAGCCCCCGAGTCGCACCTCAGGCGCTGGACGGCAAGCGCGTGCAGCTCAGCTGCGAGGGCAGCCGAGCTGGGGCAGGTTGTGCTGGTGGACTGACAACGACAACGATCGGAGACGACACATGGACTATCAGAAACAGAAACGCCACCAGCCCGGCGACGACAAGCTGCGCTTCCAGGAGCTGACCTACATCGGCAACTTCAACGGCTTTCCGGCCGTTCCGGACGGCATCCTCGGCGACCACGTGATGAAGGCGCGCGCGAAGAGCAAGGCCCATGCGAAGGTCAGCAAGGTGGCTGTGCTGCTCGACCAGTTCACGCTCACCGAGCTGAACGACCTCAACAACTATCTCGCCTGGAACACCTGCGACGAGCTCGTGGTGCGCGCTACCGAGGGTGTCCCCGGGATGATCCCGCGCCAGGAGTGCACGTCATGAAAACGCAGTGCTCCGCCGCATCGGTTCCGACCGTCGACTCTCCCAGCCTTGTCCACCTGATCCAGGAGATCGACGGCATGGACACGGCGAAGTTCGGTGGCAAGGCCGCGGGGCTGGCACGCATGGCCGAGGCTGGTATTCCCGTTCCGCCGGCTTTCGTCATCGGCACGGACGCCTACCGCGCATTCCGCGATTCCGGCGATCTGCCGGAGAACCTGATGCCCCAGGTCGATCGTGCGATGCGCGTGCTCGAAGGTCACACCAGCCGCTCGTTCGGCGGTCTCAGCGCGTTGCCGCTGCTCGTATCCGTGCGGTCGGGGTCGCAGGTCAGCATGCCCGGCATGATGGACACGGTCCTGAACCTAGGCATCACCTGTCGTGGCGCGCAGCGCCTGGCGCAGGAGACCGGCAACGCCGCCTTTGCCGTCGACACCTGGGTGCGCTTCTGGCGCATGTTCGCCGAGATCGTGCTGGACTTGGAGGCCGAGGTGATCGAGCAAGCGGTCGCGTCGCTGTTGGAGCAGACGCGCCGTGAGCCCTCCGAGGAGAACTTCCTCCGGCTGGAGACCGCCGTTCTCGGTGCGATCGTTGCGCAAGGCGTCAACGGCGTCAGCGCCGATCCGGCCTGGCAACTACGTCGGGCAATCGCCGCGGTGTTCGAGTCCTGGGACAGCCGGCGCGCGCGCGCCTATCGCGCGCACCACAAGATCTCCGACGAACTGGGGACCGCAGTGACCGTGCAAGCGATGGTCTTCGGCAACCTGGACAGCCGCTCGGGCTCCGGAGTCGCCTTCACCCGCAACCCGAACACCGGTGCGCGCGAGTTGTACGGCGAGTTTCTCGCCGGCCGCCAGGGCGAGGACCTGGTGTCCGGCTCTGCCACGCCGTCGCCGCTCGGGGCACCCGGCGGGCTGTCCGAGGCCCATCACCGCGAATTGGCCGACCATGGGCATCGCCTCGAGGAGATGTACCGCGACGCGGTGGACATCGAGTTCACCGTCGAAGGCGACCGCCTCTATTTCCTGCAGGTCCGCCCTGCCAAGCGGACAGCGGCAGCGGCCGTCCGGATTGCCACCGAGCTGGTCGACGAAGGCATGCTGGGCCGTGCCGCGGCGTTGAAGCGGGTCAGCGTCGAGCAGCTCAAGAAGCTGCTGCGACCCGCTTTCGAACCCGATGTGCTGGTACGAACCCGTCCGCTGCTTGAAGGGATCGGGGCCAGTCCCGGACACGCCTACGGCATTGCCGTGCTAGATGCGGACCGTGCGGCAACAGTGGCGGCCTCGGGCGAGCGAGTAATCCTGGTGCGCCCCACAACCAGTCCGCAAGACATCCGCGGGATGTTGGCCTCGCGGGCCATCGTCACGGCCAAGGGCGGCGCGCTCAGTCACGCCGCGGTGGTTTCCCGTGCGCTCGACGTTCCGTGTGTGGTCGGCTGTGAGGCCATGGAGGTCGACCTCGCGGCGCGCAGCTTCACCGTCGGCGATGAGCGCCTGGAGGAAGGTGCTCCGCTTTCCGTGGACGGCGCCACGGGCAAGGTGTACAGCGGCCTGCTTCCACTGGAGCCGGCTTCGCAGGCGGCCGAACAGATCGACCGCTTGCTCGTCTGGGCAGACGATCGCACCCAAGCGTCGTTCTGGGCAGGCAGTGTCGGCGCCGCGGATGCGCAGACCGCACTGCGACAGTCGCCTCGGGGCTTCGGCGTCGTGGCGCTGACGGAGCTGATGATCAGCGACGAGACGCTGGGCGACTTTATCGATGCGGTCAACGACCTCGGGCAGCAACCCGACCGGAAGTCGACGCAGGATCGGCTCGCCTGTCTTGCCTACCAAGCTTGCCAGCGGCTGATGCTCGAGTCGGCCGGCACGCCGATCGACCTGCGGCTGCCCAACCTGGGTTCGCCCCGCGCGCAGCGCATGATCGGCAGTTGGGCATCGCTTGCACCGCGGCTGTTTCTGCCGCTGGGTCTCAAGGGCCTGTACGTGGCGCTGCTTCGCGGCATTGCGGATGCCGCGCGCGAGACCGGTCATGCGCAGACCACGCCGCTGGTGCCCGGCATCACGGCCGCCTCCGAACTGCAGGCCTTCCGGCGCGCCGCAGCAGGCCTCGGACTGAACCAGGTCGGCGTAGTCCTGCAGAGCCCCGCCGGCATTGCGGAGGCGCACGGCATCGCTGAAGGCGCCTGCGCAGTCTGGGTCGACCTGCGCGAGATCATCAGGACGTACTACGGCTATCCGAGCGCGCTGTCCTTCGCCGACGACGTCTTCGAAACCTATGTCGCCGACGGGTACTTGGCACACAACCCGCGGACGAGCCTGGGCAGCAAGCTCGCCGAGTTGTTCGCGGGCGTCGCGGCGGCGGCAGCGCACCGGCCGGAGGTGCGCATCGGCGTTGAATGCGGCGACGGCGCGGCGCTCGGCTTGATCGAAGATCTGTACCGCAGCGGTTTTCGCTTGTTTTCGCTGCCCACCGCGGCGTTGCCCTCGGCACGCCTGGCGCTCGGGCAACTGGCGGTCGAGGAGTCATGAACATGAGTGAACTTGGTCAACTGAGAGGTAGCGCCCTCGGCTTTGTCGAGACGCAGGGGAAGACGGCGGCGACGCTGGCCGCCGACGCGATGGTCAAGTCAGCGAACGTGCGGCTGCTGACGATGCAACAACCGGGAGGCGGCATCATCACGGTCATCGTGCGCGGGGAGGTCGGTGCCGTCAAGGCCGCTGTCGATGCGGGCGAAGCGGCGGCCAAGGGGGTCGGCAAGGTGCGCTCAGCGCACGTCATTCCACGGCCGCACGACGACGTGGAAGACCTCCTCGAGCGTCCGCCCGTTCGCTGACGCAGGCATGCGCAGTGCGTCGGACTCGCCGCGCAAAGGGCGTCTCGACCTCCGCGGCCTCGGCGCGCAGCCCACAGTCGACAGCCGACGCGTGCGCGAAGGAGTGATCCCAGTAGCGACGCACCGCACGCGCTGCCGCCCTGGGCGTCGCGGTCCTGCGGGATCGCATGGGACTGCATGGCGTGATTCGAACTGGCCCTCGCCGACAAGGTCGCCGAGGAAGGACGTTGCTTGCGGGGCGAGCATGTCATCCCGTTCGTGAGCACCTCGCCGGAGATGGCATCGGTCGACAGGCCGGCGCGCGATCAGCTGATGGACCATCTCCATGCACGCTGCTTGGCGTCGGACTCGCTGCCGAAGGCCGTCGAATGGAACGCCGAGCGCACCCTGCTGAACGCCGCCATACCGACTCCGTCGACGCGCTCCTCACTCGCTCTGCTGCCCGCCGAACGGACAAGCCGGCATTCATTGTCGATGAGCATCGGTGGGGCTTTTCAGAGTTAAGGCTGCGCAGTATCATCCTCCTCGTTGGTGCTCGTCGAGGCGCTCTGCCAAGACAGTTCAACGGGAATCAGGGAGGTCGAGGTCGAACAGACCGACACCTAACCTGAGCTGCCCCCGCAACGGTAAGCGGACGGCAAGGCCAGATTGGCCTGCCGGCTCGTGACAACAGGCCACTGGGATGCGTCGCCGGTCAAAGGATCGGGCGATGACGACTGGGAAGGCGTCACGGGTAGTCTCCGCCAGCCCGGATACCGGCCAACGAGGTGGCGAACGGCTCAGGCGGTTCGCCGTAAGGCGCATGGCTGCGGGGAAGCGGCCGAGCGCGATTGGTCCGTGTCTCCGTCATGACTTCCTCGTCCTTCGGCTGCGCGCAGCGTGTCGCTGCCGGTCTCGTTTCCTTTGCCCTTTCCCCCGTTGCCATGGCTCAGTCGGCACCGCCGACGACGCTCCAAAAGGTGGTCATCGCCGCCAACCGGACGCCGCAGCCGCTGTCCACTGTGCTGGCCGATCTCACCGTCATCGACCGCGACGAGATCGAGCGCGCAGGCGTTACCGGCTTGGCTGATCTGCTGGCGCGGCAGCCCGGCATCGAGATCACGCGCAACGGCGGCCCCGGCGCCTCGACGAGCGTGTTCATCCGCGGCAGCGAAACGCGCCACACGGCCGTCTACAGCGACGGCGTCCGCGTGGACTCGCAATCCACCGGCGGCGCTGTGTGGGAGCAGATCCCGCTGGACCAGATCGAACGCATCGAGATCCTGCGCGGACCGGCCGCGGCCATCTATGGCTCGGACGCTGTAGCGGGGGTGGTACAGCTCTTCACCAAGCGCGGCCAGGGGCCGGCCCGCCCGACGGCCTCGCTGACCGCCGGCTCGTACAACATGGTGCAAGGCCAGGCCGGCATCAGCGGCTCGGCCGATGCACTGAACTACTCGCTGTCGACGGCCCGCGGCCGCAGCGACGGCTTCGACGCGACGAAGCCCGGCGCCTTCGGGCACAACCCCGACAAGGACGGCTGGGAGCGAAGTTCGGTACAGGGGCGCGTCGGCTATCAGATCAACAACGAACACCGTGTCGATGCCTCGCTGCTGGCCAGTAACCTGGAGTCGGGGTACGACGGCTCGGCCACCACCGACGACCAGAACAACCACACGCTGCGCACAGGCAATGCAGCCTGGCAAGGCCGCTGGAACGCCGATGCGACGACCCGCCTGCAAGTCGGTCAGACCCGCAGCACCTACGAGACCAAGCCGAGTTTCTATCGCACTGAGACCACGCTGAACGACTACACCTTGCTGCACGAGCAGAAGGTCGGCGGCAACGTATTCACCGGCACGCTGGAGCGTCGCGAGGATAAGCTCTTCAACCCGGCCACCGCCTTCGGTGCGGCCTTCGGCGGCAAGCGCCACCAGGACGCGATCGGCCTGGGCTGGCGCGGCGACTGCGGCGACCACGGCCTGCAGGCCCATGTGCGCCGCGACGACGACAGCGAGTTCGGCGGCAAGAGCACCGGCAGCCTCGCCTGGGGCTGGAAGTTTCTGCCCGACTGGCGCGTGACGGCCGCGGCCGCCACCTCCTTCCGCGCGCCGACGCTGTACCAGCGCTTCAGCGAGTACGGCGTGTCCAGCCTGGTGCCCGAGTCCGGTCGCAATGTCGAACTGGGTTTGCGTTGGGCTGCCGCGGGCAGCGAAGCGAGCCTAACGGCGTGGCGCAACAAGGTCACCAACCTGATTGCATTCGGGCCGCCGGGCGCTTGCGTGAGCACCTTTGGCTGCTACGAGAACGTCGGGCGCGCGCAGCTAGAAGGCGTGACGCTCACGGGCCGCACCGCACTGGGTGGTGTCGTGTTGCGCGGTTCGCTGGACTGGCATGACCCGCGCAACCTCGACACCGACAAAGTGCTGCAACGCCGCGCCAAGCGGCTGGCGAGCTTCGGCGCAGAAGCAGTGCTGGCAGGCTGGACGGTGGGCGCGGAAGTGCAGGCTGCGGGGCTGCGCTACGAAAACACCGCCAACACTCAGGTGCTCGGCGGCTACGGCCTCTTGAACTTCTACGTCAGCAAGCAACTGATGAAGGGGCTGTCGCTGGACGGGCGCATCGACAACCTCGGCGACAAGTCCTACGAACTGGCTCGCAACTACGCGACCGCCAGCCGCAACGGCCAGGTCTCGCTGCGTTGGTCGCTCTGATCCGTCGCCCCCCGCCCCCCCCCCCGGCTGACCACCTTGTGAGCTGTTGCCATGGCCGCCGCCCTGCTGATCGCCGCCCCGGCCTCCGGCCAGGGCAAGACCACGGTGGCGGCGGCACTGGCGCGACTGCACGCGCGGCGGGGCCGGCGCGTGCGCTGCTTTAAGTGCGGTCCCGACTTCCTCGATCCGATGTGGTTGGAAGCGGCAAGCGGCAGCCCGGTCGACGCCCTGGACCTGTGGATCAACGGCGCCGACGACTGCGCGCAGCGCTTGGCCGCTGCCGCCAGCGAGGCCGACCTCATCATCGTCGAAGGCGTCATGGGTCTCTTCGATGGCGAGCCCAGCGTCGCAGATCTGGCGCAACGCTTCGGCATCCCGGTGGCGGCGGTGATCGACGCCGGTGCGATGGCCGGCACCTTCGCCGCCGTGGCGCATGGCCTGCGCCACTGGCGGCCCGCACTGCCGTGGGCGGGGGTCTTCGCCAACCGGGTGGGCAGCCCCCGGCACGCCGACATGTTGCGCGAAGCGCTGGACCCGTCGCGGCCCGACGACGGCGGCCCGTGGCTGGGCCAACTGTCGCGCAGCGACTCCGTCGCTCTGCCCGAACGCCACCTGGGGCTGACGATGCCCGCCGAAGCAGCGGGCACGCTGGCAAGGCTCGATGCCGCCGCGGATGCCGTTGCCGACCAGCCCCTGGGGCGCGACCTCGCCGCATGGCCTCGGTGGCAACCACCGCAGGCCCCGCGACCGGCGCCTCGCCCGCGGCCCCTGGCCGGGCGGCGCATCGCCGTGGCGCGCGACGCAGCCTTCGCATTCATCTACGCGGCCAACCTCGAGGTCCTGCGCGCACTCGGTGCGCAGCCGGTGTTCTTCTCCCCGCTGGCCGGCGACCCCTTGCCGCCCTGCGACGCGCTGTGGCTGCCCGGCGGCTATCCCGAGTTGCACGCGGCGCGGCTGGCCGAACTCTCCGGGTTGCGCGCGCAGATTGCGGCGCATGTGCAGTCGAGCAAGCCGCTGTGGGCCGAGTGCGGTGGCCTGATGGTGCTGGCCGAGCACCTGGTCGACTCCGCGGGCCGACCACATGCCCTCTGGGGCCTGCTGCCGGGCACCGCCGTGCTGGGGCGGCGCCTCGCGGCCTTGGGTCCGCATGAGATGCCGCTCGCGGGAGAAGCGATGCCACTCCGCGGGCACAGCTTCCACTGGTCCCGCTTCGAGACGACACTCGAGCCTGCCTCTTTCACCACGCCGCAGCGCCGGTCCGCAGCCGCCGGCGACGGCGAGGCGGTCTACGAGCTTGGCAGCCTGCGCGCGAGCTGGTTCCACCCGTGGTTCGCCTCGTCACCTGCCGCGGCCGCCCGTCTGTTCGACACGCCCTCGCCGTTCCGGCCATGACGCAGGCACGACACGAACTGATCCTGGGCGGCGCCAAGAGCGGCAAGTCGCGCACCGCGGAAAGCCGTGCCGCCAGATGGCTGGGCGAAGGCGGCAACCGGCGCGCGGCGCTGGTGGCCACGGCGCTGCGCGGCAAGGTCACCAGCGACGTGGAGATGGACCGGCGCATCGCGAGGCATCGCGCAGACCGTGCGGCCCGCGTCCCGCAACTGCAGACCGTCGAAGCGGCAGATGCCCTCGGCGGCACCCTGCAGGGTCTGTCCGACCCGCAACTCCTCATCGTGGTCGACTGCTTGACGCTTTGGCTGACCCAGATCCTGATGCCGCCGCCTGGACGGGTCGCGTCAGCCACGCGCTGGCACCAGGAGCGGGAGGCCTTGCTGTCGGCCCTGCGCGAGAGCGCCTCTCCCATCGTGCTGGTGTCCAACGAGATCGGCCTGGGGGTGCTGCCGATGTCGCGCGAGGCGCGCGACTTCATCGACACGCTGGGTCTGCTGCACCAGGCCGTGGCCGGACTCTGCGGCCGCGTGACCTTGATGGTGGCCGGCTGTGAACTGAGCGTGAAGGACGAACCTTGATCCGCACTGAACCGCCCATTCGGTCCTCCACACGGTCCATCGGGAAGAGGCCGCAGCCACGCGCGGCGTTGCGCCTGCTTCGATGGCTGCTGGTGTGGCTCTACGTGACGCTGGGTCCGTCATGGGTAGCGGCGCAGCCGATCCAGATTCGAGACGACCGCGGCACCGAGCACCGCCTGAGCGCGCCGCCGCAGCGCATCGTGACCATGCTGCCGTCGCTCACCGAGACCGCCTGGGTGCTCGGCGCCGGGTCGCGACTGGTGGGCGTGGACCGGTACTCGAACTGGCCGGCCGAGGTCGCGAAGCTGCCGCACCTGGGCGGGCTGGACGATGCGCAGATCGAGGCCATCGCAGCGCTCAAGCCTGATCTCATCCTGGCCTCCACCTCGTCGCGCGCGATGGACCGGCTCGAAGCGCTCGGCTTCTCCGTCGTGCGCCTGAAGTCGGAAAGCCATGCCGACGTGCGCCGCACGCTCGACCTCATCGCGCGCCTGCTCGGCAGGCCCGACGAGGGGGCCCGGGTGTGGGCGCGCCTGGCGCGCGAGATCGATGCCGCGGCTGGCCGTGTGCCGGCCGCGCTGCGTGGGCAGCGTGTCTACTTCGAGATCGGGGGCGGGCCCTATGCCGCCGGCACCACCTCGTTCATCGGCGAGACCCTGTCGCGGCTGGGCATGGACAGCATCGTGCCCCCCGATCTCGGCCCCTTCCCTAAGCTCAACCCCGAATACGTCGTGCGCGCGAAGCCCGACCTCATCATGGGCGTGCAGCGCGAGCAGGCGGCCTTGATGGCACGCCCCGGCTGGAATGCCCTGGCTGCGGTGCGTGAGCGGCGCTTGTGCGGCTTTGAGACGCCTCAGTACGAAATGCTGATCCGGCCCGGGCCGCGCATGGGTGAAGCCGCCGGTCTGCTGGCGGACTGCTTGGCGCGGCTGGGGCCGACGGGGGGCCGATGAGCACGTCGGTCGTAGCTACGAACCGGACGGCGTTCGCCGGCGCAAGCGCCGATGCGGCGGCACGCCACCGCTTCGCGGCCTGGATCGTGCTGGCCATCATCGTGGGCCTCGCCTGCGGCCTGGTCACCGGCTCGACGGGCTTCTCGCCCATAGACTTCTGGGCGGACCTCAACGGCAACGACGCCGCGCTCCTGCTCGGTCAGATCCGCGCCCCACGCACACTGGGAGCCGCGCTGGTGGGCGCACTGCTGGGCCTTTCCGGCGCGATTGCGCAAGGCGTCTTCCGCAACCCGCTGGCCGACCCCTACCTGCTCGGCAGCGCGGCGGGCGCGGGGTTGGGGGTGGTGCTGGTGCTTGCCGCCGCCGCACTGGGCGGCGCCACCATCAGCCTAGCCACCGTGGCCTGGATCGAGCGCGTCGGAATTGTCACCGCCGCGTTCGTCGGTGCGCTGGCGGGGGTGTCGCTCACGCTGACGCTGGCCAGCGGCGCCGTCCACACCCTGCGGCTGCTGCTGGCCGGCGTGGTGATCGGCGTGCTGCTGGGAGCCGTCAGCGACCTCATCACGGTCGTCTCGCCGGACGCGCTGCGCGGCAAGCAGGCCTTCATGCTCGGCAGCACCGGCTTCCTCGGCTGGAACGCGTTGGCGCTGATGCTCGCGGGCCTGACGCTGCTGCTGGTGCTGGCGCAACGGCATGCCCGAGCGTTGGATGCGCTGACGCTCGGCGAGGACAGCGCCACCAGTCTCGGGCTGAACCTCGGAGAGGTGCGACTGGCCCTGGTGCTGATGCTCAGCCTCGGCACGGCGCTGGCGGTCTCGGAGGCCGGGCTGGTCGCCTTCGTCGGGCTGGTCGCCCCACATCTCGTGCGGCGCCGCGCGCCGGGCACCCACGCCTGGCTGCTGGTGGCCAGCGCCGGCATAGGCGCCGCAATCCTGCTGTGGGCCGACGTCATCTCGCGCGCTCTGATCGCCCCGGAAGAGCTGCCCGTCGGGGTGGTCACCGCCGTGCTGGGCGGTGGCTACCTTGTGTGGCTTCTCAAGCAAAGGGCGAGCGCATGAGTCCGACCCTGCAGGCGCTGGGTGTGAACGTCCGACTGGGCCGCCGCGACGTGCTGCATGCCGTGAGTCTTGGGATCGGCGCCGGCTGGACCGCACTCGTCGGCCCGAACGGTGCCGGCAAGTCGACGCTGTTGCGGGCCCTCGCAGGACTACAGCCCTTGGCGGCGGGGCAGGTCTTCCTTTACCCGGGCGCGGCGACCCCGCCGCTGGACATGCACCGGACCGCGCCCGCCGACCGCGCCCGGGTGCTGGCGTGGCTCGCACAGCAGGGCGAAATCACGGGTGAGCTCACCGTGCTCGAGACCGTCGAGCTCGGCCGCATCGCCCGTCTCGGTCTGCTGGGCACGCCGGTCGCGGCCGACCGCAAGGCTGTCGACCGCGCGATGACCTTGACCGAGAGCTTGCCGTGGCAGCACCGGCGGCTGCACGAACTCTCCGGCGGCGAACGCCAGCGTGTGCTGCTGGCGAGGGTACTCGCCACCGAGGCGCCGTTCCTGCTGCTCGACGAGCCGACCACCCACCTCGACGCGCCGCACCAAGTGGCCCTGGCACGTCTGTTCCGGCGCCTGGCGCACGACGGCTTGGCCCCGCGCGCGGTGCTGAGCGTGCTGCACGACCTGCCCATCGCACTGCAGGCCGATCGCCTGCTGGTGCTGGATGCGGGCACGCTGCAGGCCGACGGCCCGCCCACTGATCCGGCCGTGCAGGCCGCGCTGGTGCGCGTCTTCGGCGGCGCCATCCGCATCGAGTCCGACGCCCAGGGCCGCCCGCGTGTCGCTCTGGCCTTGGACCCCACCTGAGTCGCCCGGATCACCCGCCCATGGACATCGTCACGCCACCCACCGCACCCAGTCCGAAGGCCGGAGGCGAACGCCGCGGCCTGATCCTCGTGCACACCGGCCACGGCAAGGGCAAGAGCACGGCCGCCTTCGGCCTGGCGCTGCGGGCGCACGGCCGCGGTATGCCGGTGAAAATCTACCAGTTCATGAAGGTGCCTTCGGCCCGCTTCGGCGAGCACCGCATGTTCGAGCAGCTCGGCATCCCGATCGAGGGGCTGGGCGACGGCTTCAGCTGGAAGAGCCGTGACCTCGAACACAGCGCCCAGCTCGCCCGCGACGGCTGGGCACGCGCCGAGGAGACCATCCGTGCCGGCGAGCACTTCCTCGTCGTGCTCGACGAGATCACCTACCCGTTGCGCTACGGCTGGCAGCCGCTGGAGCCCGTGCTGGCCTGCCTGCGCGAGCGGCCGGCCCATGTGCATGTGGTGCTCACCGGCCGCGATGCGCCGCAGGAGCTGATCGATCTGGCCGACACCGTCACCGAGATGACGCTGGTCAAGCACCACCACCAGCAGGGCGTGCCGGCGCAGCGGGGCATCGAGGACTGATGGTCGCCGCAGCCGCGCTCGCCCTGGCCTGGTTGATCGACAGCCGCTTCGGCGAGCCTCGCTCGGCCTGGCACCCGGTGGCCTGGTTCGGCCGCATCGCCGCGCCTCTGGGTCGTCGTGTGCACTCCTGGGCTGCACCTGCCGCCTTCGCGGCCGGTGCGGTGTTGTGGTGCAGCCTCGTCGCCGCTGTCGCAGGAGCGGCCTTCGCCGTGGAGCAGGCCGCCGGGGCAGCGCCGGCCTGGATCGCGATCCCGCTGCTCGCTGCGGCGCTGAAGCCGACATTCGCGTGGCGGATGCTGAGCGACGAGGTGCGCGCCGTCGAAGTGGCGCTCGGGCAGGGGCTTGAACAAGGCCAAGCCCGCGTAGCCCGGCTGTGCAGCCGCGACGTCACCCAGCTCGACGCGGCTGCAGTACGCGAGACGGCCATCGAATCGCTGGCCGAGAACTTCAACGATTCGCTGGTCGCGCCGCTGTTCTGGTTCCTGGTCGCCGGCCTGCCCGGTGCCTGGACCTGGCGCGCCGCCAATACGCTCGATGCGATGTGGGGCTATCGTGGCCCCTGGGAATGGGCCGGCAAATGGGCGGCGCGGGCCGACGACGTGCTGGGCTGTGTGCCCGCGCGCCTGGCGGCGTTGCTGCTGTGGCGGCCGAGCGTGGGCGTGGCTCGTCTCACGCGCGAGGCTGCGCTGACGCCGTCGCCGAACGGCGGCTGGCCGATGGCGGCGATGGCGTTTCGCATCGGGGTCCGGCTCGGCAAACAGGACGCCTATGCCTTGAATGCGCAGGCCCTGGCGCCGGATGCTGCAGCACTGACGAATGCCTTGACGGTCGGCGAGGGGGCGGCACGCGGGGCGATCGCGGCTGCGCTGCTGCTGGTCGTGCTCAAGGTGAACGTGTGGTGAGCCCCGGTACGGCCGCCCGAGTCCACGGCGGTGCCGACGCACACGGCGCCGCGCGCTGGGACTTCTCCACCTGCGCCAACGCGGCGGGACCGTGCCCGGCCGCCCTCGCAGCCGTGCAGGCAGCCGACGCGACGCGCTATCCCGACCCGGCCGCCACGGCAGTCCGGCAGGCGCTGGGGGCACTGCACGACGTCGAGCCTTCGCGGATCCTGCCCGCCGCCAGTGCGAGCGAATTCATCCAGCGTGTCACCGCGGTCACCGCTCGGCTTTGGCCCGGTGCCGTGCGGGTTCCACGCTTCGCGTATGGCGACTACGCGGCGGCCGCCGCGGCGTGGGGCCGCCCCTTTGTCCCCCACGATGTCGAGGTCCCGGGCACGCCGTCGCAGTGCACGCTGCGCTGGCATGCCGATCCGACGAGTCCGCTGGGCCAGGACGGCGCTGTCGCCCGTGACGACTCCTATTGCTGCCCCGCCGTGCTCGACGCGGTGTACGCGCCGCTACGGCTTCAGGGAGCGTCGGCGTGGACAGCATCCGCGCGCGATGCGGTCTTCGTGCTGCACAGCCCCAACAAGGCGCTGGGCCTGACCGGCGTGCGCGGCGCTTACGCGGTCGCGCCACGAGATCGCGGTGGCGCCGGCTACGACGTGCTGGCCTGCCGAGGCTCGCTGGAGGCTGCGGCGCCTTCATGGCCGCTGTCGGCCCACGCCGAGGCCATGCTGCTGGCCTGGGCCGCGCCCGACGTGCACGGCTGGGTGGCCGAATCACGCACCCGCCTGGCGGCCTGGAAGGCGGACCTGCTGCGGCACCTGTCGGCACGCGGCTTCGAGGTGCGGCCCAGCGTGACGCCGTACGTTGTCGTGCGCCCACCGCGCCCCGTGGCACCATCTCTGCTGCGCAGTCACCACGTCGCGGTACGCGACGCGACCTCGTTCGGCCTGCCGGGCTGGTGGCGCCTCTCCGCGCAAGCGCCCTCGGCACAGGACGCGTTGATGCACGCACTGGACCTGCTCGACGGGGGCCTGCCATGAAGACCGCCCTGATGGTCTGGGGTGCGAGCAGCGGCGCCGGCAAGAGTCTGCTCGCGACAGCACTGTGCCGCTGGGCCGCGCGCGAGGGCCTGGACGTGGCACCGTTCAAGGCCCAGAACATGAGCAACAACGCCCGCGTCGTGCCACTGGCCGCGCACGGATCGGATGCGGAAGTGGGCGAGATCGGCTCGGCCCAGTACTTCCAGGCGCTGGCCGCCCGTGCGGCGCCGCAGATGGACATGAACCCCGTGCTGCTCAAGCCCGAGCGCGACACGGCCAGCCAGGTGGTGGTGCAGGGCCGGGTCGACGCTGCGCTGTCGCGCATGCCCTGGCGCGAACGCAGCGCCCGGCTGGCACGGGCCGCGCGCGAGAGCTTCGATCGCCTGGCCGCGCGGCACGAGGTTCTGGTGATCGAGGGGGCCGGCTCGCCGGCGGAGATCAACCTCGCGCCGCAGGACTACGTCAACCTCGGCACGGCGCGCTGGGCGCGCGAGATCACCACTCTGCAGGCACTGCTGGTGGTGGACATCGACCGAGGCGGCGCCTTCGCCCACCTGCACGGCACCTGGGCGCTGCTGCCTGACGACCTGCGCACCAGTCTTGCCGGGTTCGTGCTCAACAAGTTCCGCGGCGATGCGGCACTGCTGGCACCCGGGCCCGATCGCCTGCAGGCGCTGACCGGCGTGCCAGTGCTGGGCGTGCTGCCGATGAACCGCGACCACGGGCTGCCGGAGGAGGACGGGCTTTACGGCGCGGCGTCGGGCCCGGCCGGTGGCCTGCGCGTGGCCATCGTCGCCTGGCCGCAGCTGAGCAACCTCGACGAATTCCAGCCGCTGGCCGCCGTGGCATCGGTGCGCTGGGTGCGCAGCGCGGGCGAACTGGACGGTGCCGATTGGATCGTGCTGCCCGGCTCCAAGCAGATTAGCGGTGACCTCGCCTGGCTGAAGGCGCAGGGCCTGGACGCCGCCATCGTGCGACACGCCCGCGCCGGGCGGCCGGTGCTGGGCATCTGCGGCGGCCTGCAGGCGCTGGGTGCCTTGCTCGACGACCCCGACGGCGTGGACGGAGAGGCCCATGGCCCGCTGCCGGGCCTGGGCCTACTGCCGCTGGCCACGCGCTATGCCGCGCCCAAGCGGCTGCGGGCCGCACCGGTGCAGTTCGCGCATCTGGCCCGCCCGTGGCAGGCGCTGTCGTCCCGGCGCTGGGCCGCCTACGAGATCCGCTGCGGACGCATGCAGTCCATCGCAGGTGCCGCCTCCGCGGCCACGCCGGCGCTGCACGATGCCAAGGGCCTGCCGATCGGCTGGTCGGCCGCCGCGGGCCCGGGGCAACCGGACCGGCACAACGTGCTCGGCATCGCCACCCACGGGCTGTTCGAGGACGCTGCGGTGCTGCGCGCCCTCTTCGGCCAGCAGGTGCGCACGCTGGACGCCACTTTCGACGGCCTGGCGGATTTCATCGACACCCATCTCGGCGCGGCCACGCTGCGCACACTCTTTCACTGCTGACCCATGGATTCCGATTTCGACACCACCCTGCCGCTGCCCACTCTTGAGCACGCCGCCCGGCGTCAGCGTGTCCAGGCAGCGCTCGATGCCAAGACCAAGCCGCTGGGCGCACTGGGCTGGCTCGAATCGTTGGCCGTTCAGCTCGCGGTCGCGCTCGGCACCGACCAGCCCGCCTTGCTCGCGCCGCAGCTGGTGGTGTTCGCCGCCGACCACGGCATCGCCGCGCGTGGCGTCTCGGCCTATCCGGCCGAGGTGACGCGGCAGATGGTGTTGAACTTCCTGACCCGCGGCGCGGCCGTGTCGGTCCTGGCGCGTCAGCACGGCTTGGCCCTGACAGTGGCCGACTGCGGCGTCGCCGCCGAGTTCGAGGCTCACCCGATGCTGGCGCGGCTGAAGGTGGCCGGCGTCGAGCGAGGCACTGCCGATGCGAGCCGCGGCCCGGCGATGAGCGAGGCGCAATGCCGCACCGCCATCTTGCAGGGCCGCCGCCTCGTCGCGGCGCTGCCCGGCAACGTGCTGCTGCTGGGCGAGATGGGCATTGGCAACACCTCGGCGGCTGCCTTGCTGATGGCCCGCCTGACCGGCGCGCCGCTGCAGGTGTGCACCGGCCGTGGCACGGGTCTCGACGATGCGGGCCTCGCCGCCAAGCGCGCGGTGCTGGCCGAGGCACTGGAGGCCAACGCCCAGGCGACGCGGCCGCTGCAGGCCCTGGCCGCTCTCGGTGGCCTGGAGATCGCCACCATGGTCGGCGCGGTGCAGCAGGCCGCGGCGAGCGGGCGCGTGATCGTGGTCGACGGCTTCATCACGACGGCCGCCGTGGCGGTGGCGGCCGCGCTGCAGCCCGCCGTGCTCGCCCACTGCGTCTTCGCGCACCGTTCGCAGGAGACCGGGCACACGCACTGGCTGCAGCACCTGGGTGTGCAGCCGCTGCTGGACCTGGACCTGCGACTCGGCGAAGGCTCGGGCGCCGCGCTGGCGTGGCCGCTGCTCGACTCCGCCTGCCGCGTGCTGGCCGAGATGGCCAGCTTCGCCTCGGCCGGGGTCAGCCAGCGCACGCCATGACGACGCTGGTGCGAGAGCTGAGGCTCTTCATGCTGGCGCTGCAGTTCCTGACCCGCGTGCCGGTGCCCGTCTGGGTCGGCTTCGACCCCGCACAGATGCGCCGGGCCGTTCGGCACTTTCCGCTGGTGGGCGTGCTGATCGGGGCGTTCGGCGCCTGCATCGCACTGGCTGCCAGTCGGCTCTGGCCGCCTACCGTGGCGGCCGCGCTGGCGCTTGCCGGTACCGTGTGGCTCACCGCAGCCTTCCACGAGGATGGCCTGGCCGACACCTTCGACGCGCTGCTGGGCGCCGCCCCGCGCGACAAGGCGCTGGCGATCATGACGGATTCGCGCATCGGCACCTACGGCGCCGTGGCCCTGCTGCTTTCGCTCCTGCTGCGCGTGCTGTTGCTGGCCGAGTTGATGGCGCGCGATCCGGCGGCAGCCGCCGTCACCCTGATCGCAGCCCACGCGGGCGGTCGCAGCGCTGCGGTGGCGTTGATGGCGGCCCTGCCCTATGCGCGCACTGAGGAGGGCGATGCAGCGCAGGCCAAGGCGGGCAGCGTGGCGCGTAACGTCCTCGGCATCGACGCGGCATGGGCTGTCGCCGTCGGCCTGCTCGCGCTGGCATTCGCGGCCTGGACACAGGCATCGCCGATCGCGGCGGGTGCCTCGCTACTGGCGCTGGGCTGCATGGTCCTCATGTTGCGCCACTGGCTTCGACGTCACCTGGGTGGCTACACCGGCGACACCCTGGGCGCCGCCGAACAGTTCGGCGAGGTCGCCGTCCTGCTGTCGTTCGCCGCGTCGGCGTCGGGATGAGCGGGCTGCAGCTGCACGCATGGCGACACCCCGCAGCGATCGGGGCGGAAGGCCGGTGCATCGGGCGGACGGACCTGCGCGTCGATGCCCGGCGTGCGAAGCGGCAGGCGCACCGGATCCGCGCCTTCGCCCGCCGCCACGGCCTACCCTGCATCGTCGTCACTTCGCCGCTGGAACGCTGCCGAGCGGTGGGGCGCTGGCTGTTGCGCTGGGGCTGGCGACACTGGATCGACCCCGCGCTCGTCGAAGCGAACTTCGGCGAGTGGGACGGACAACCCTGGACGGCCGTTGCGCCCAAGGCGGTCGACGCCTGGTGCGCCGACTTCGTTGACCATGCCCCTGGCGGCGGCGAGTCCGTTGCATCGTTGCTGCAGCGTGTGAAGTCTTTCGACCCCGGCGAGGCACGGTTGCTGGTCACACACGGAGGCTGGCTCTCCGCCGCGCTGTGGGTGCGCGATCAAGGCGGCGCGCGGCCGACGAGCGAGCGGTGGCCGGCTCCGCCGCGCCACGGGCAACGGATTGACCTTGAATGGCAGCGGATCGCATGATGAGTCGCGCCGACCAGCAACCAGCCGCGACGCAACCAGAGCGCGACTGCACGATCGCGAGCCAGCAAAGAGACTTCTCCGAATGGCACCTGGGCCGGCCCCATTTCGCGGTATGGGCCCTCGCGCTGGAGGATCCAGCCCTGGACGTGCGCCTCAGACATGTTCGAACCGCCCTCGACGGCCAGCTGCTGCGCGGCTACGAGCGGCAGCCGCACATCACCCTGCACGTGTGCGGCTTCCCCACGACGACGGCACGCCGGAACGATGACTTCGGGGTCGACGAACTCAAGGTGCAGATCGGCGCTCTGATCCAGTCGGATATCGCTGCGTTCGACGTGCACTTCGGCGAGCCGTTCACGTTCACGTCCGCCGCATGCCTCTCGGTCGAGGATGCTGTGGGCAGCCTGACTCGCATTCGATCCCTCTGGGAACGGGCCGCGCCGACCTGGGACAGGACACACTATGTGCCGCACGTCACCGCCGGCCTCTATGCCGGCGCGTGGCCCTTGGCCGAGATTGAGGCGCGCCTGCGTTCGACTCCCTGCCCATCCCCCTTGCCCTGCGAGTCCGTTCGGTCGACTGGATGTGCTACGAGAGCGCCCGGATTGCCGGTCCCTTGCAAACCCTGATTCGATTCGATCTCGAACGTCGGAAGGCGCATGTCGTCGACGGCAAGCGGCTGCGACGAATGTTCGGACAGGGAATAGATCAACTCGAGCAGGCATGTTCATCATGATTCCCTTCAAGTCCATGCTGGACGAGGCCGGGCTGAACCGGCAGCACATCTTCGATCTCGCACGGCTCCCGCCGGACCTGCTTGCGCCGCTGGGACTTGGCGAGCACGAACGCCAACTCATCCTCATCGGACACGCTGGGCGCCTCCTGTGGGAGCGCGTACAGAAGCATGCAACGGACCCGGTGCATCCGATCGACTCGTACTCGATAGGCGTGGTCGAGCAATGGGCAGCCCTTGCGCTGCCCCAAGCGCGGATTCGCTTTGTCTACCCCAAGGGACTACCAGCCGACCGGCACATCGGTCTCCAGCGCCTCGGGACACTCGCGGGTTGGCACCATCCATCCCCGTTCATGGTGGGCATCAATGCCAGGTGGGGCAGCTGGTTTGCGTACCGCGCGGCGATCATCGTGGACTCGGAACTTCCGGCCTCGCCCGTCGAAGACCACGGGCATCCATGCGTCGATTGCACCGCCAAGCCGTGCATCGGGGCGTGCCCGGCCTCTGCGCTCGACGCCGGGACCATGGACATGAACGCCTGCCACCGCCAGCGGCTCTTGGAAGCCTCGCCCTGTGCGTACGCCTGCCCGGCCCGACAGGCCTGCCCTGTAGGCGTCGAGCACCGGTACGACAAAAGCCAGGTCCGGCACAGCGGGACTGGATCGCTCGCTGCTATAGGGATAAGGCGCTTGCTGAAGGCGTCGTAACCGCGCCGACTGGATGGCAAGCAGGAGACGATAGCCGCGGGACAATCCGCTTGAATGAACGGCGCACGTACGATTGACTCGATGGCTTGAGCCGACGCGTCAGCAGCGGTTCGACCACGGCGACGACGTCGGCGCCCACCGCCTGCGCGGACAGCGCGGCGAGCTGCGCGACCGCGCCATTGCCGACGATGGCGACTTTGTCGTTCGGCTGCGCGCCGCCGCACTCCGTCGCCACCCAGCCGGTGGCGAGGCAGTCGTCGATCAACCGCGCCGCGTCCGGCGAGCAGCCGTTGGGCAGTCCGGCGAGTGTGGTGTCGGCCAACGGCACGTGCACGAACTCAGCCAGTGCCGACCGACCGCCGCCGCGGACACCCGTCAGGCTCATGCACACGAGAGCGTCGGTGGGCCCGACGAGCGCTGGCTTCGGCACCAGTTCGCTCACGCCGGCGCCGGGTCCGACGTCGGGTGCGAAGCTGGCACGTCCTCGAGGAGCAGTAGCTCGTGTGCAGCGAGACCCTGGGCCTTGACCGACGCCACCGCCCAGCCACGCAATAGCGCGAGCCTCAACGGTTCTTCCCCGTCCTCCTACGTTCTTCTGTGCCGTCAGGGTATCCCCGAGCGCCGGCGACCCCATTGGCCGGATCGGACAGTGCGCGCTCCTCGGAATTGTCCGTCATGGCCATAGCTCACGGCGCGCACCCTCTCTACAGTCCTTCCAGACCGCCGGCCACGACCGGCTCAAGGAGACAAAGCATGATTCGGGACGACGACGCTGACTTTCACCCGCCCGATCCGGCGCATCCGACCTGGGCAGAGACCAACTACTTCGGCTTCTACAACGCCGAGGAGCACCTCAATGTCGGGGTATATGCCCTGTTCCGCACCAATCTCGGCACGGTCACGACTTCAGTCTGCATGAACTCGCGCCGCACGGTGACGCACTGGGAGGCTGACTTCTGCGACATGCGCTCGGCCGTGCCGATCCCGCAGCCGCGCAACCTGCGCGACTACGCGCTCAGCAGCGGCTTGCACGTGCGCTGCCTTGCGCCCAACCGGCAGTGGCAGATCGACTACGACGACGGCCACGGCACCCGCATCG
The DNA here is from genome assembly GCA_019635315.1 of Rubrivivax sp. Taxonomy (GTDB): domain Bacteria; phylum Pseudomonadota; class Gammaproteobacteria; order Burkholderiales; family Burkholderiaceae_C; genus Rubrivivax. The sequence continues at coordinate 341,415 of JAHBZT010000004.1, read as the reverse complement.
ACGTTCGCTACGAAGCGCTGATGCCGGCCTTCGACATCCACGATCCGGCGATGGACCCGATGTGCGCGTCGGCGTCTCAGGAGGGCAAGTTCGCCTGGGGCACCGCTTACAACGGGCACTTCGATCAGACCGGCGCCTTCAAGGGCAGCGTCACGGTGCGCGGGCGCACGGTGCCGATCGATTGCGTCTCGACGATGGACCACAGCTGGGGCCCGCGCCCCGAGCGCGGCGCGCCCGCGATGAGCTGGCTGCACGCTCACTTCTCGAAGGACCTGGCGATCCATGCCATCCTCGGTTTCGATCCGGCACAGGACAACGGGCGCGAACTATGGCTTGCGCACGGCTACGTGCTCGAGCGCGGCAAGGTCTTCGGGCTGAAGTCCGGCACTGGCCAGACGCTGCGCAAGCAGGAGCGCTATCCCGAGAGCATCGCCTTGCGACTGACCGACAGCAGCAATCGCGTGTGGGAACTGAACGGGCGCACCGTGACCACGATGCCTTGGGTCTACGTGCCCAACAGCATCGGCTTCAACACGCTCAGCGAGTGGACCTGCGGCACGCAGCGCGGCTGGGGCGAGGTGATGGACTTCATCGAGCTGCCGGTCCTAAATACGCTCAACAGCGCCCCGGCCACGTTGAGCGCGTCCAAACCGCTTTGATGCTTCGCATGCCGCGCGCCATCTTCTTCGAGATGGATGACACCCTGGTGGACACGCGCGCCGCATCGTGGAAGCTGTTCGCGCAGACGAACAGCGAGCACGGTCCGGGCACCCACACTCGGCTTGCATCCTCCGCCATCTTCGAGGACAGTTTCCTCGAGTCGCTGACGCGGCACTGCTCGCCTCCATCGCACCCTGCCTTTCAAACGAGTTTTCGGGCGACGTGCAGCCGCGCAAGGCCAAGTCGATGCGCCGCATCTTCGGGTACCACCGCTACGTCGCGCAGCGTTGCTGCAGCACGGCCTACCGCGAGGACGCGCCGGGCGGGGATATCCGCGGCGCACGGCCGCGGACGCCCAGGTGATTCAGGCGCCGCGCCGCGTGACCCTGAGGCCGGCGTGAAGGCGCAGCGGCGCGCTGGGTGGGCTGGCGCTGACCTCGTCGCCACGCGCCGCCCGCGCGACCACTCGCCGTAGCGCCGGCCTTGTAGTCAAGCCCGTGGTCGCGAGGCTACGCCAGACCAACGCGACCACAGATAAGCCGAAGTTCCTTCCTCAAGGAGACACGAAGATGAAGTGCCTAGAACTGATGCCCCTCGAAGAAACCGTCAAGTGGGCCAAGCACAACTCCTGGTACGTGGCCGACCTGTTGGCCCGCCGGGGCACAGAGGGCGTGAACCCGCTGATTCCGCGCGCGGAATACGAAATGCTGTCGTTCCAGACCACGTTCTTGCAGCACCCATGGCTGTACATGTGGCTGGGCGAGAAGGTCGGCATGGAGGGCATCCGCGCAACCTGCAGCTCCGGCCATCGGGAGTTCGGGATCAAGACGATCACGCCGTGCAACATCCAGTGGGGCTGCGGGATCGCGCTGTTCGGCCGGCTGTTCCTGATCGACGGCGGTCTGATCGGGCCGAACGACTACATCGACAACCTGCGCATCATCTACAGTTTCTGGCGCACCGTCTTCGAGGGCTACATGCGGCAGAAGAAGCCTGCGGTCATGGACGTGGGCTATGCGCTGCAGGTACTCGACCAGGACGTGGTCGAAGATCTGGGCACGAAGGTGGAGCCGCTGCGCGACCCGGACCTGCGCGCCACGGTGGGCCGCTTCAACTCGCTGGCCCAGCTGATGGGCTTCCTCGACCACTACGACAACCGGCTCGGGCTGGGCGACACCGGCCCGTACGACCTCGGCGACCGCTTGATGCTGGTCCGGGACTGCTTCGTCAACGAGAAGTCGTTCCCGTGGACCTACGTCGTCGGCGACCTGCCGTTCTCGTACTCGCTGGTCCTGACCTACGACAAGAAGAAGATGATGCGCGACCGCCAGAGCGGCAAGCTGAAGATGTTCTCCATCTACAACACGGGCACGCTCTTCTGCGATCCGGCCGACTACGAGGACGAGGCACTGATCGAGGCGGCAGTCTATATGCGCGACGCCGACTTCCCGAACGGCACGACCACCAGGATTCCGCTGAACGAACTGGAGACGCACATCGCGAAGATCGAGGCCGCGGTCGAGCGGATGTACTCGTACCTCGCGATGAAGCCGCATTTCGACAAGATCCTCGAAGGCAACTGGACCTATGTCGCTGCCTCGCTGCCCTATGTGCGGGCGCACGACCTCGAGGCCGAGGCCGCCTCCATGGGGTTCTGGGACATGGATCTGCGCAGCATGGAATACCTGCTCAAGGGCTATGGCAAGGCCGGCGAAGTCCAGCGCAAAGCGACGGCCGGCCTGGGAGCGCCTCCGCCGCAGCTTCCGGGGTTCCGATGCAGGGGAACCAAGTTCGGCAGATACGAGATCAGCAACTGACGAGGCGCCGCTTCGTCGAATGAAAAGGAGCTGAATATGGCTGACATCAAGGTGAAGAAGGACGCCGAGAAGCGGTTTGCTTGGTCGCACGAGGAGTGGGCCCTGAGCAAGAACTTCCAGACGGCCGACGAGTTCGAGACTTGGCTGAACAACGAGTCGAAGTACTTCATCCGCTGCAACGCAGGCTTCTACGCCCAATGCGTGATCGTCTGCATCGAGTCCAAGGGCGACGAGTTCCTGGCTTACGTGGACGCGTACAAGGGCAAGTTCCCGCCCTGGTACACGGCCGAGGAACTGGCCGTGCTCGACATCGACGAGCTGCGAAAGGAGCCGGCGAAGATCAAGTGGGACGAAGACTGGGAGTGGACGACGCTGCGCAAGACCGACTTCCCGCTGCGCCTGAAGGAAGTCGTCTTCCTCTACCCGCCTCAGGAGCCCGCGATTCCTTGGCTCTTCCTCTCGCCCGAGGAGAGCGGCCTGAACAAGATGAAGATCTGACTCACTACAGGAGACTCTCAAATGGCTAACGAGACCGAGATCGACGGCTACCGCTACATCGGACAGGGCTACAACGTAGTTCCGGTCGGCCGCCACAAGGGCGTGGCGCTGAACGTGACAGAACCGAAACAGATGATCACCCTGATGAAGGATCTGCAGAAGGTCAAGGAGACGGTTGTGGTCACGCCCGGCGGCACGACGACCTTCGTCGCGCCGCTGCTGTACAAGAAGCCTGCCGGCATCATCACCTACGCCGGAACGCCGGAATCTCACCTCGGCATCGTGGGGCGCAACTTCCGCGTGCCGATCATCATGACGCTGATGCTCGAGGGGGCGGAGTCCATTCCCGACGGCACCCCGCTGCTGATGGAGTGCGACGGCAAGTTGGGCCGCGTCTATGCGAAGATGGAACTGAAGGCGGGGGCCCAGCAAGCGCCTGCGGACCAGTCGCCCGGGTCGACGCTCGGGTAATTTCCGAACCCGGCCGGCGTCCGGTTCAGGTCGGACCGCCGCCGGACCCCAACGCTCGAAGGGGCGACAGAGCCGGCGCGATGCCGCCATGTGACGAACATGCTTACCGAAACTGAATTCCTCGTCCTCAATGCGGTCTATCTCAAGAAGATGGTCACTGCACCGCAGATCGTCGAAATGACAGGCGCCGAGGCACACGACGTCGCGCGCTGCCTCGAGGACGCGACGACGCGGGGTTGGGTGATGGACATGGGCGCCGACGGCGTGATGGTGCTCGACGACGGCGCCGCCGAGGTGGTGAAGCACTACGCCGAGGCCTACGTTGAACAGCGCAAGGATCCGGCGATGACCGCCTGGTACCACGGCTTCGAGGCGTTGAACACGCGCTTCATCGCTGCGGTGTCGCAATGGCAGGAGAGCGAGGGGGACCCGAGCTCAGAGCGCCGACTGCTGCAGGCGGCCGAACGGCTGGCCAAGGACATCGCGCTGCTGATGCCGGCGATCCCCCGCTATGCGGGCTACGTCGGTCGTCTGGAGCGCAGCATGGAAAAGGTCGACTTGGGCGAACGCGACTTCGTCTGCAACCCGACCGTGGACTCGGTGCACAACGTCTGGTTCGAGTTCCACGAGGACATCCTCACGGTGCTCGGGCGCAAGCGCGACACGACGTGAACATACGGGCCACCGATGCTGCGCAATGGCGTTGTGCCAGCGCCACCCGGGTGTAGACTGCGCTTCGAGAATGCGGAGAGCGTGGCCCTGCCGACGGCGCAGCAGCGGGGTGGTGGCATCACCACCTTTATCGTGCTGGGCGATGGGGGCATGGTGCGGTCGGCCGTCGAAGCCAGCGCCGCAGCGGCGGGCGCGGTCAGCAAGGTGCGCGCCGCGTACATGATTCGCAGCCCGCACGAAGAGGTCGTAAGAGATCATCGAGCGGCCCCCGGTACGCTAGAGTGCGGAGGAGTCGATGCACAGGGCGAAGCGTAGCAGACACCTTGCCGTCGTGCCGCCGTCGCCTGGGGCAGGCGACGCTTTGCCGGACCCAGGGCCGCGCTCTCCGCCCGGCGCTGTGCAGCTCCTGCAGATCGGCGGCGCCCTGCGGGCGGTGGCCGATGCCGCGCTCGGCGGCGATCAACGGGTGATGGAGACTGCGGCAGCGTGCTTCGCTGCCGCGCTTGGCGGATGCGGCGTGGCCGTGATCGAACGCGTGGGCGCAGGTTGGTGCCGCGCCAGTGAGAATGCGTGCGGACCGGGCGAACTCATTGCTGAGCTTCCGACCACGGTCGCGACGTCGGGCGACATCTCCGTGCTGCCCGGTATCGGCACCTTCGTACCGGTGAAGCCGGGGATGGGTGTCCTGGCGGATTGCCAACTCGTCGACGCGGACCAAGCCCAGGTGCTGCGCTGCCTTGCGATCGGCTTCGAACTCGCGCTCACCGCGGCGACCCAGTATCGCGTCACGAGGGACGCGATGGACGAGATCGGCAGCTTGCAGCAGGTCGCCAGACGCATCCTGTCCGCATCCGAACTGGACGAGGTGCTGTTCTCGATCGCGCGCGAGGCGGTCCGGCTCCTCGGCGCGGACATCGGCGGGGTGTTTCTTCGAGACGGCGACGAACTCGTGATGCGCAGTTGCGTCGGCAACGACACGCTGGACATCGATCGGCTCAGGATGAAGCGCGGACAGGGTCTTGCAGGGCGCGTTCTAGAGACCGAGCGTCCGTGCAAGGTCGACGACTACCTCGCCAGCGATCAGGTCAGCCGCGACTACTTCTGGCTCGTTCGCGACGAGCAGATCCGCTGTGCGGTGGGTGCGCCGCTGCTTGCGCGAGAGGGCGTGATCGGCGTGCTCGAGGTTTGGCGCCGACGCGACCTGCCGTTCACCGACCAGGACGAGAAGCGCGTCGCCGCGCTCGCCAATCTGACGGCGATCGCGGTCCAAAATGCCCGGTTGTACGAAAGCCAGAAGGCCGCAGTGCAGCAGCTCACACAGACCAACGAGAGCCTGCGCCTGCAGCATGAGGTCGTGCGTGTGTCGGCGCAACTCCAGGACGACGTCATCGGCGCCCTGCTGGACGGCGGCGGCGTCACCGCGATTGCGCGGATCGTCGCCCGCCATGCCGCCGCGGAGGTCGCGATCCTGGGGACCGATCTCGGAGTGATGGCTGCCTATCCCGTGCCGGTCTCGCCCGGCGACTGGCTCGAGCGGGTGGAGAAGGCCGTGCGGCAGTTCCCCGGGTACGCGAACAACACGAGCGTGACGTCCCGGGAGCGCGACGGCTGGCTCTCGCTGCGTCCGATCGTTGCCGGCGGAGACCGGGTCGGCTGGGTATGCATGCACTCGAACAGCGAGCCGGCCGAGATGCAAGAAGCCGCAAGCCGTCAAGGAGCGGTCGCTAGCGCGCTGTATTGCCTTGAGCAGCGTGCTGCAAGTGTCGCCCGGGCATCCGCGCTCGGCGCGTTGATGTGGGACTTGCTGGAGGGCACGCCGCCGGTCAGGCAATCCGCGCTCGAGCGCTTGGCGGAGTTCCACATCGACCTGCGGGGTCCGCACCGCGTCGTCCATTGCACCATCGAGGGCTTGGCAGAGACGGCGCGCGGCGAGGGTTGGAACATGGACACGGTGCAGCGCAAGCGGCGCGCCGTGCGAGAAGCGAGCGAGCGAGCGCTGAGCGCTGCGGGACTGAAACTGACGTCCTCCCGCGGCGATCTGATCGTGGGGATCATCCCAGCGTTGGACGCCGCGCAGGTGACGCGGCAGCTCAAGTCGCTGAACGAGGAGATCCTGGCGAGGGATAAGGTCAGAACGTTCTGGGGCGTCAGCGCTCCATTCGATTCGCCGTCGCAGTTGTCGAACGCCAACCAGGAGGCCAAGTGTGCCGCGCTGGCCGTTGGGAAGCTCGGCACGGCGCAGAGCCCGGTGGTGATTCACGAGCATCTGGGCGTGCTGACGCTGTTATTGAACGGTGGCGGTATTGCCGAGGGGCACGACCTTCGCAAGTACATCGACCGCATGCTGGGCCCGATGCTCAAGTACGACTCCGCACACCATGGCGTCCTGGCGAAGACCATCCGATCCTATCTGGACAACGATTGTTCGCTGAAGCTGACGGCGCTGCAGCTTTTCGTCCACGAGAAGACCGTCCGCTACCGTCTCGCCCAGTTCGAGGAGTTGACGGGCGTCGACCTTCGCCGCCACCGCGAACGGATGTCGGTCGATCTAGCGCTGCTGATGCACGACTTCGCGACCCGGTCGACCGGCGTAGCAGGCGAGCGGGCCGGCTGACCACGCGCGGCGAACGCGGCGTTGCGTTGCTGGCGACTTCGCAGGGCCGCGAGATGGCCACAAAGATGGCGACACCGGCCCGAAGCCAGCCCGTCGGCCGCACCGCGTTCAACTATGCGCGACTTGCCGCTCCATGCACCCGACGCGGTCGTGTGCCGCGGTGACATGGGCAATGATGGCACGCGCCGCGCCATCGGCGTCACCTCGAGCGATGGCTTCCAGCACCGCGGCATGTTCATTCCACACATCGCGTGCCAACTCAGGGTGCTGCAACACTTCACCCATGGACCGCCGCAGGTGCTGCCAGTGGGCCTGCATTGACTGAACCACGAGCGGATTCCCGCTGGCCTGGTAGATCCACTCGTGAAAGTCCACGTCCGCCAGTAGTGCGGCGTGCGCGTCGCCTGCGGCTGCAACCTTCCGGCCGAGCTGAACGATAGCCTCGCCCGCAGCGACCTGCCCCTTCGTCGCGCGTACTGCAGCCAGCGAGGCCGCCAGCGGCTCCAGGGCCGAGCGCAGTTCGAAGATCGCGTCAAAGCGGGCGCGGTCGACGGGCGCCACTTGAAGCCCACGCCTTCCGCGGTCTACCAAGAAGCCTTGCACTTTGAGCTGACTCAGCGCAGTCAACACCGGCTGGCGAGACACCTGCAGCTTCTCCGCGAGTTCATCCTGCCGCACCGGGTCTCCTGGCGCCAGAACCCCCTCGCAGATCGCATCCAGGATCTTCTCGTAGACCTGTTCGACGAGCGGCTTGGTTCGCTGAAGGGATTCGATGCTCATGGTGTCTGCATTATCGCTGCGGCCTAGGGTAAATACCGCATGTCGCATGTCGCATGTCGCATACGATAGATGCATTCTCAGCGACTTGCAACCTTCTTCACCGGAATCAATAGCTCGCCATGGACCAAATCCCGATCCGCGTTCTTCTCGCCAAAGTCGGCCTCGACGGCCATGACAGAGGCGTCAAGGTGGTCGCTCGCGCGCTGCGCGACGCCGGCATGGACGTCATCTACTCCGGCCTTCATCGCACGCCCGAAGAAGTGGTCAACACCGCCATCCAGGAAGACGTGGACGTGCTGGGTGTGAGCCTCCTGTCCGGCGTGCAGCTCACGGTCTTCCCCAAGATCTTCAAGCTCCTGGAAGAGAGAGGCGCCGGCGACTTGATCGTGATCGCCGGTGGCGTGATGCCGGACGAAGACGCCGCGGCCATCCGCAAACTGGGCGTGCGCGAGGTGCTCCTGCAGGACACGCCGCCGCAGGCCATCATCGACTCGATCCGCGCCTTGGTCGCCGCGCGCGGCGCCCGCTGACATTGAGGGCACGCCATGGAAGAGTGGAACTTTCCCGTCGAGTATGACGAGAACTACTTGCCGCCGGCCGCCAGCCGGTACTGGTTTCCGCGACGCGAAACGATGCCGGCGGCGGAGCGTGACAAGGCCATCCTCGGTCGCCTCCAGCAGGTGTGCCAGTACGCATGGGACACCTCGCCGTTCTACCGCCGCAAGTGGGACGAAGCCAACTTCCACCCCAGCCAACTGAAGTCGTTGGAGGACTTCGAGACGCGCGTGCCGGTGATCAAGAAGACGGATCTTCGCGAATCGCAGGCCGCCCACCCGCCATTCGGCGACTACGTGTGCGTGCCGGATTCCGAGATCTTCCACGTCCACGGAACCAGCGGCACCACCGGGCGCCCGACCGCTTTCGGCATCGGTCGGGCCGACTGGCGCGCCATCGCCAACGCGCATGCCCGGATCATGTGGGGCATGGGCATCCGCCCGGGCGACCTGGTCTGCGTCGCAGCCGTCTTCAGCCTCTATATGGGTAGCTGGGGTGCGCTGGCCGGCGCAGAGCGGTTGCGCGCCAAGGCTTTTCCCTTCGGCGCCGGCGCGCCCGGCATGAGTGCCCGCCTGGTGCAATGGCTCGACACCATGAAGCCGGCGGCCTTCTACGGCACGCCAAGCTACGCGATCCATCTCGCTGAGGTGGCGCGCGAGGAGAAGCTGCATCCGCGCGACTTCGGTCTGAAGTGCCTGTTCGTCAGCGGTGAGCCGGGCGCTTCGGTGCCTGGCGTCAAGGACCGTATCGAGGAGGCTTATGGCGCCAAGGTCTACGACTGCGGTTCGATGGCCGAGATGTCCCCTTTCATGAACGTCGCCGGCACCGAACAGAGCAACGACGGCATGCTGTGCTGGCAGGACATCATCTACACCGAGGTCTGTGACCCGGCCAATATGCGGCGCGTGCCCTACGGCCAGCGCGGCACGCCGGTGTATACCCACTTGGAGCGCACAAGCCAGCCGATGATCCGGCTGCTCTCGGGCGACCTCACGCTGTGGACGAACGACGAGACCCCCTGCGGCCGCACCTATCCCCGGCTGCCGCAAGGAATCTTTGGCCGCATCGACGACATGTTCACCATCCGCGGCGAGAACATCTACCCGAGCGAGATCGACGCAGCACTGAACCAGATGTCGGGCTACGGCGGTGAGCACCGGATCGTCATCACGCGCGAGTCGGCAATGGACGAGCTCTTGCTGCGCGTCGAACCCAGCGAGAGCGTTCACGCGGCGGGGGCTGCTGCATTGGAGACGTTCCGCGCAGACGCATCGCACCGGGTTCAGACCGTGCTCGGCGTCCGTGCCAAGGTGGAACTGGTCGCGCCGAACTCGATCGCGCGCACCGATTTCAAGGCGCGGCGCGTGATCGACGACCGCGAAGTGTTCCGGGCGCTGAACCAGCAACTGCAAGCGAGCGCCTGAGCAGGCAGGGACCGGAATGACTTACGTTCCCTCATCCGCCCTGCTCGAGCAGCTCCGAGCCGGCAACACCTGGGCGCTTGGCCGCCTGATCTCGCGCGCCGAGGCCGGTGTGGCCGAGGCGCGGCCGGCATTGGCCGAGGTCTATCGGCACGCCGGCTCGGCGCATGTGATCGGTCTCACCGGGGTGCCGGGGAGTGGCAAGTCGACTCTCGTGGCGAAGCTCACGGCCGCCCTGCGCAAGCGTGGTGACAAGGTCGGCATCGTCGCGATCGATCCGTCGAGCCCGTACTCGGGCGGTGCGATCCTCGGCGACCGTATCCGAATGACCGAACTCGCCAACGATTCCAGCGTATTCATCCGCAGCATGGCCACCCGCGGCGCGACGGGGGGCATGGCGCGCGCCGCCCTCGACGCCGTGGACCTGCTGGATGTCGCCGGCTATCACAGCATCATCCTGGAGACCGTCGGAGTCGGTCAGGACGAAGTGGAGGTGGCGCACGCATCGGACACGACAGTCGTCGTATCGGCGCCAGGCCTTGGTGACGAGATCCAGGCCATCAAAGCCGGCGTGCTGGAAATCGCCGACATCCACGTTGTCAGCAAGTGCGACCGCGACGACGCGAATCGCACGCTCACCGACCTCAAGCAGATGCTGACTCTCGGCACCATGGTCGGGCCCAAGCGCGCATGGGCGATCCCGGTCGTGGGTGTCAGTTCGTACACAGGCGAAGGCATCGACGACCTGCTCAGCCGCATCGCCGCCCACCGCCGGGCGATGTCCGACTCCGAGCTCGGCCGCGAACGACGCCGTCGCGTAGCCGAATTCCGTCTTCAGAAGACCGCCGAGACGCTGCTCTTGGAGCGTTTCGCCACCGGAGCGCAGCCCTTCTCGCCCGCGCTCGCAGACAGCCTCAGCAACCGTGCGTCGGATCCCTACGCCGCTGCACGCGAACTCATCGCCCGAACGATCCGCAAGGAGTATTCGAATGACCTGGCTTGAGCCGCAGAAAAAGTCCCAACTCCAATCGGAGCGCAAGGACTGGGAAGCGAACGAAGTCGGCGCCTTCTTGAAGAAGGCGCCCGAGCGCAAGGAGCAGTTCCACACGATCGGGGACTTCCCGGTCCAGCGCACCTACACCGCTGCCGACATCGCCGACACGCCGCTGGAGGACATCGGTCTTCCGGGGCGCTACCCGTTCACGCGCGGTCCTTACCCGACGATGTACCGCAGCCGCAACTGGACCATGCGCCAGATCGCCGGCTTCGGCACCGGCGAGGATACCAACAAGCGCTTCAAGTACCTCATCGAGCAGGGCCAGACCGGCATTTCGACGGACTTCGACATGCCCACGCTGATGGGCTACGACTCGGACCACCCGATGAGTGACGGCGAGGTCGGCCGCGAGGGTGTGGCCATCGACACTCTGGCCGACATGGAGGCCTTGCTCGCCGACATCGATCTCGAGAAGATCTCGGTGTCGCTGACGATCAACCCGACGGCCTGGATCCTGCTCGCGATGTACGTTGCGCTCGGCGAGAAGCGTGGCTACGACCTGAACAAGCTCTCAGGCACGGTGCAGGCCGACATCCTCAAGGAGTACATGGCGCAGAAGGAGTACATCTACCCGATCGCGCCTTCGGTGCGCATCGTGCGCGACATCATCACCTACAGCGCCAAGAACCTGAAGCGCTACAACCCGATCAACATCTCGGGCTACCACGTCAGCGAGGCCGGCTCCTCGCCGCTGCAGGAGGCGGCCTTCACGCTGGCCAACCTGATCACCTACGTGAACGAGGTGACGAAGACCGGCATGCACGTCGACGAGTTCGCGCCGCGCCTCGCCTTCTTCTTCGTGTCGCAAGGCGACTTCTTCGAGGAGGTAGCGAAGTTCCGCGCCCTACGTCGCTGCTACGCGAAGATCATGAAGGAGCGCTTCGGCGCGAAGAACCCCGAGTCGATGCGGCTGCGCTTCCACTGCCAGACCGCGGCGGCGACTTTGACCAAGCCGCAGTACATGGTCAACGTCGTGCGTACGTCGCTGCAGGCGCTGTCGGCCGTGCTCGGCGGCGCGCAGTCGCTGCACACCAACGGCTACGACGAAGCCTTCGCGATCCCGACCGAGGATGCGATGAAGATGGCGCTGCGCACGCAGCAGATCATTGCCGAGGAGAGCGGCGTCGCCGACGTGATCGACCCGCTGGGCGGCAGCTACTACGTCGAGGCGCTGACCACCGAGTACGAGAAGAAGATCTTCGAGATCCTCGAGGAAGTCGAGAAGCGCGGTGGCACCATCAAGCTGATCGAGCAGGGCTGGTTCCAGAAGCAGATCGCGGACTTCGCTTACGAGACTGCGCTGCGCAAGCAGTCCGGCCAGAAGCCGGTGATCGGGGTGAACCGCTTCGTCGAGAACGAGGAGGACGTCAAGATCGAGATCCACCCGTACGACAACACGACGGCCGAACGCCAGATTTCCCGCACGCGCCGTGTTCGCGCCCAGCGCGACGAGGCCAAGGTGCAAGCGATGCTCGACCAACTGGTGGCTGTCGCCAAGGACGAGTCCCAGAACCTGATGCCGCTGACCATCGAACTGGTGAAGGCCGGCGCCACGATGGGGGACATCGTCGAGAAGCTGAAGGGGATCTGGGGTACCTACCGCGAGACGCCGGTCTTCTGAGCGTCGGCGGGCCATGTCGGGATCCAGAATGCTGTCACGTGCCGAGGTGCGCCAACTGAAGTTGGCGGTGCGCCGCGAGTCGAACCCGGCTGCGGCCGAGCGGCTGCTGGCCGACAGCGTGCGAAAGGGGCACGACAAGCTGGCACTGCACCGATACCTGGCGCTGCACAGAATCGACGCGGCGCGGTGTGCCCCATACGAAGATTACTGCCGGCAGGTGGCCAGCTGTCTGCCAGACGAAGCGCTGCGCCGCGTCCTTCGTCACGTAGGATAGATCGGCTAAGGCGTTGAGCGAGGCGCAAGGAGTGATGGCATGGACAGCAATAGCAATGCATGCGGCGGCCGCCGTGGTGACGACGGTACGACGTCATTGGACGGCGGTACGCGGGTCGAGAAGAACAGCCCGTACATGCAGGCGATCGGCGTCGTCGATGAGTTGAACAGCCTCATCGGCATGGCGATCGCTTCGGAGTGCGGCTCCGACCTCCGCGTGGTGCTGTCGGAAACGCAGGACGAACTGGTGGCGCTGTCCTCCGAGCTCTCGTCGCCGGGCAGCATCGTCTTGACGCTTGCGGCGCTGCAGCGTGTCGACAAGGAGCTGACTAGGTGGCTTGCGGACTTGCCTCCGGCGGCCGGCATCGTCCTGCCGCGCGGAACGATGGCCGCGGCGTTGTGCTTCAAGGCACGAGCGACATGTCGCACGCTAGAGCGCGAACTCGTAGGCCTCGAGGACGCGGATCGCGAGTCTTGCGCGGATTCGTTGCGCCTGCCGTATGTCAACCGGCTGTCCGATCTTCTGCATGCGCTCGCCCGAACTGTGAATCGACGTGCCGACGCCGAGGCGATCGTCAGGGCCGCCGGTGTCCAGGCTGGATCGGCAAGTCGGAGCGACTGATACTTCGACCTCGAAAGGAGCGGCGATGAGCCCGGCCACCGTTGGTGTGAACAGCGCCGCTGCCGTGATCGCACGCAAGCTCAAGGCGCTTGAGGTTGATCGCGTCTTCGGCCTGTGCGGCGGCCACATCATGCCGATCTGGATGCGGCTGGATGCGGAAGGCATCCGGATCATCGATGTGCGCGACGAGCGCGCTGCGGTCTACATGGCGCACGCCTATGGCGAACTCAGTGGCAAGCCCGGGGTGGCGCTCGTGACGGCCGGACCAGGCGTCACCAACGCCATGACAGGCATTGCCAACGCGCATGTCTCGCGTGCTCCAGTGATGATCCTTTCGGGTGTCCCCCCCAGGCCGCAACTCAACCGCGGCGCCCTGCAGGATCTCGACCACGTTGGCATGGTCAAGGGCATCACGCGCTTTGCCCTCACCGTGCACGAGGCAACGCAGGTGCCACGCGCCATGAACCAGGCGTGGGCTATGGCCCTCGGTGACTCAGGCGGCGAGCCTGGTCCCGTGTTCCTAGACTTTCCCACGGACACGCTCCGCGTCGATATTTCGCCGGCCGAGCAGGGGGACGAACATGCGCGCCCAATTGCGCGCGGCGAGATTCATGCCGATCCAACCCTTGTGTCAGAGGCGGCGGACCTGATCTCGCACGCACGGCGGCCGCTCGTAGTCGGTGGCCGAGGAGCGCGCGCGGCGAAAGCCGAACTCGAGGAGTTCCTCGCGGCCAGTGGCGCGGTGTTTCTCGATACCGGGGAATGCAAGGGCGTCCTGGCCGACGACCACCCTGGACTGGTGAACGCCATGCGCGCCACGGCCATGGGCGAAGCCGACCTCGTGATCACCCTCGGCCGCAAGCTCGACTTCCAGCTGGCCTACGGCTCTCCCGCCGTGTTTTGCGCGGCGCACTGGTTGCGGATCGCCGACAACGTCGCGGAACTACAGGACAACCGACGCGGAGCGGTGGAACTCCTGGCTTCGCCACGCCTGGCGCTCCGCGCGCTGACTGCAGCCGGACGAGGACGCGCGTCATCGGTGGACCAAGCTTGGCGGGATCGCCTTTGCACCGGACATGCGGAACGATCGGCGAAGCTCGCTAAGAACATGGCCACAGCCGGCGATGGGTCGGACGGCCGGATGCACCCGAACCGCCTGCTCGCCGAAGTGCAGCGCGCGATCGGTGACGACGCCGTGGTGGTTGCCGACGGTGGTGATTTCCTGGCCTTCGCGCGGGTGGGCATTCGTTGCGGCACCTATCTCGACCCTGGGCCCTTGGGCTGCATCGGCGTGGGAACGTCCTTCGGCATCGGCGCCGCGCTGGCCTGCCCGCAACGCACGGTCGCCGTGCTGACCGGCGATGGCGCCTTCGGTTTCAACGCCATGGAGATCGATACTGCCGTGCGCCACGGCGTACCGGTGCTCGTGGTGGTGGCGAACAACGGCGCCTGGCAGATCGAGGTGCACGACCAGACGACCACGCATGGCAAGGTGGTTGGCACGCGGCTGCAGCACGCCGACCATGCCGCGATGGCACGCGCGTTCGGCGCGCATGGCGAGCGCGTGGAGAGTGCGGAGCAGCTGCCGCTCGCGATCGAACGGGCGATGGCGGCGATCAAGTCAGGACAGCCCGCGTTGCTGGACGTGCTGGTGAGTGGCGAGCCCATGTCGTCGGATGCGAAGTCCGGGCTCGCATGGGTGCCGGACCTGCAGGCGTTGGCTGCCTGGGATGACGCCGAGCGTCAGTGGCGCTCAGGGACTGCACGTATCGGCAGCGTGAAATGACTCTTGCGCTCAACCTGATTGCGTACCAGGGTACGCTCCCCGCGCTCGCCTCTCAGCCCGCAGCGGCGCTGCCTGGTCACGCCGTCGTAGGCCGCGTCTCGCTGGGTCGCGGCGCATGGCTGGGCGCCGGCGCGGTCATCCGTGCCGATGGACACTTCGTGCGGATCGGCGACGACCTGCACATGGGCCGAGGCGCGACGATCCACATCGCTCACGAGGTCTATCCAACCTTGATTGGCGCTCGGGTGTGCATCGGCGCTGATGCGGTCGTGCATGCCTGCACCGTGGGTAACGATGTCGTCGTCGAGCGGGGATCCGTGATCCTTGACGGTGCGAAGGTCGGTGACGGTGCCGTCGTCGAGGCCGGGAGCATCGTCTATCCGCGAAACACGCTGGAGCCTGGCATGTTGTACGCGGGTCGGCCGGCCAAGCTGGTACGGGCGCTTAGCCTGCATGAAGTGCGGAGCCGAGCCGAACTGCAGCGAGCGCGCAATGAGGCAGGCGACGTTCGCTGGACGTGCCAACCGATTCCGACCGGAGCTGCGCCGGATTCATTCGTCGCCAGCACGTGCGATTTCTCGGGCAGCGTGCACTTGGCCGAGGGCGCCAGCGTGTGGTTTGGCTGCCGGCTGGATGGTCGCGAGGGGCCGATTTCGATCGGCAGACTCTGCAACGTGCAGGACAACTCGGTGCTTCGGGCTGGATCCCTGGGGATGTCGTTGGGCGATCAAACCACGATCGGACACAACGTCCAGTTGGTGGACTGCAGCGTCGGTTCCCGCTGCCTCGTCGGCATCGGCAGTCGCATCGCGCCCGGCACGCGCGTCGACGACAACACCTTCGTCGCTGGCGGCAGCGCTACCGAGCCCGGCCAGCACCTGACGGGCGGACGGGTCTGGGGTGGCGATCCTGCACGGCCGATCGGCGAGATGGACGAGGCCAAGCGGACCGCGATCTCGAACATCGCGATCGTTTACGCAGGCTATGCGCGAGCGTTGCGTGCCGGTGTACCCGGCTGACCGCAGGAACGGACCGGCACGGAAGCGAGAGAGCATGGGAAAGCGACTCACGAGCATCGTCACCCGCACGGGCGACAACGGCACCACGGGCCTGGGCGACGGCAGCCGACTGAGCAAGACGGCGCCTCGCGTCATGGCCATGGGCGACGTCGACGAACTCAACTCCGCCGTGGGAATGCTGCTGGCCCTCGGCGTGAATGTCGACGAGGACCTGCAGACGCCGACCTTGCTGCGCACCGTCCAGCAGGACCTGTTCGACCTGGGCGGTGAACTCAGCATCCCCGGCTACACGCTGCTGAAGGCGGAGCGGGTCGTGGCCCTGGACGAGTGGCTGCGTCAAGCCAATGCGAGGCTGCCGCGCCTGGACGAGTTCATCCTGCCCGGTGGTTCCCTGGCCGCTGCGCAGGCGCATGTGGCGCGCACGGTATGTCGTCGCGCCGAGCGCTCCGTCGTCGCGCTGGCCGAACAGCATCCCGTCGATGCAACTGTTCTTCAGTTCCTAAACCGCCTCTCCGATCTGCTGTTCGTGCTGGCGCGCCTGGTGAACCGGGTAGCGGGCGGCGTCGACGAGCAGTGGAACCGAAGCCGCTGAGTGCGCCCGCGCGCGCGGAACTTTCTCCTCTATCTATCCAGGCTCCTTCGCATGGCAAATCCTCCAGGCTCCATCGGCGTCATCGGCGCCGGGACCATGGGCAACGGAATCGCGCAGGTCTGCGCGGTGGCCGGCCTCAACGTCACCATGCTGGACGTCAACGACGCCGCGTTGAAGCGCGGCATGGACACCATCATCCGCAACCTCGACCGCATGGTGGCGAAAGAGAAGCTGACGGCCAGTGCCCGCGATGCCGCACTGGCGAAGATCAGAACCGGTCTGGACTATGGCGCACTGCAGTCCGCCGATATGGTGATCGAGGCTGCGACGGAGAACCTGGGCCTCAAGCTGAAGATCCTGCGCCAAGTCGCCAACTGCGTCGGCAAGGACACGGTCATTGCGACGAACACCTCTTCGATCTCGATCACCCAGCTGGGCGCTGTGCTCGACGCGCCGGAGTGCTTCATTGGGATCCACTTCTTCAACCCCGTGCCGGTGATGTCGCTGCTGGAGGTCATCCGCGGCGTGCAGACGTCGGACGCGACCCATGCTGCCACGATGGCGTTTGCCCAGAAGGTGGGCAAGGCGCCGATCACGGTCCGCAACAGCCCCGGTTTCGTGGTCAATCGCATCCTGTGCCCGATGATCAACGAGGCCATCTTCGTGCTGCAGGAAGGTCTGGCGTCTGCCGAAGGCATTGATGCCGGCATGCGCCTGGGATGCAACCATCCGATCGGCCCGCTAGCACTGGCCGACATGATCGGGCTCGACACCTTGCTGTCGATCATGGGCGTGCTCTATGACGAGTTCAACGATCCCAAGTACCGCCCGGCGCTGCTGCTGAAGGAGATGGTCGCCGCCGGCCGCCTCGGCCGGAAGAACAAGCAGGGGTTCTACAGCTACCCCTGAAGCAGGACAGCGGAAACCCCGGCCCGCACACGGAATGCGGGCTGCAGCGGGCCGCTGTCGAAATCACCCCAGGAACGGTTCGGTCAGGCACTCGCGCAGGTGCTGCAGGCGCTGCTCGCCGAATCCCAGCCCACGGGCGAGGTAGTCGTCGACGCCGCCGAAAGCGGCGTCAATCGATTCGAACGCGGCCTCGATATAGGCCGGCCTGGCGGCGGTGAACGCCTCTGCCACCGACTCGGCCGTTCCGGGTGGCATCAAGTGCCCGATGTCGCGCCTGCAGGCGTTCGTCAGCAGGTAGTCCTCGACGATCACCGATCGGGGCGCGCCGAGCGCCATCAGGATGACCGCCGCACCGAAACCCGTGCGATCCTTGCCGCTCACGCAATGGATCAGCGTCGGCCGCCCCGCCGCCTCTTCCACCGCTTCGAGCATGCGCCGATACTCGGCGCGATGGTGCACTGCATAGCGTCGGTAATGGCCGGTCACGGCCCGCTCGATCCCGGCGGCGTCGATGCGCAGCTCACGCAGGGCCTCCAGCATTTCGGGAACGCCGTCGGGCCAGAAGCCGAGCTGCGTGAGCTTCGAGACCGTGCCCGCGGGCAGCCGGTTCGGATGCAGCTCGCGCTCGTGCGGAAGGCGGAAGTCGACGACACGGTACAGGTCGAGTGCGGCCACGCGCGCCAGATCCTCGTCAGTCAGCGCCGCCAGCGAATCGGAGCGGAACAGCCGGCGCCAGCGCGTCCGCCGCCCATCCCCGACTGGATAGCCGCCGAGGTCGCGGAAATTCACGGCCCCTTGCAGCGGAAGTCGGCGCTGCGCCAAGTCGCCGGTTGCACCCGCCGGGGACTCGGCCGGCGCATCGCTGTGCGTTCGCATGGCGCGCGGCTTCAAAGATCCAGGACCAGCGTCGCGCCCTTCGAGCGCGACACGCAGGTCGTCAGGAACTGCGTGCGCGCCTCGGGGGAAAGCACGTAGTCCCGATGCTCGACGTCGCCGGCGAGGTAGCGGACCTTGCATGTCCCGCACAGGCCGCTCTCGCAGGACATCGGTACTTCGATGCCTTGCTCGCCGAGCACCTCCGCGATCGACTTGTCGTTGGGTACCGTCAGGACCGCTCCCGTGCTGGCGATCTTGATCTGGAACCCGAGCGTCAGCGCGTCGCTGCCGATATCGGGGACTTCCCCTGCGGGAAGCGCCTGCGCGCCGACAAAGTACTCGAAGTGCACCGCGTCGGCGGGCCAATGGGTACAGGCACGCGCACAGGCCTCCATGAAACCGGGCGGGCCGCAGTAGTAGAGTTGCCATCCGGGCTCGTACCGGCGCAGCAGCGCCGCGATGTCCAGTCCCTTGGCCGGATTGCCGCCGTCGAAGTGCATGACCACACGCCCCTTGGCGGCCAGCGGCGCGAGTTCCTCCTGGAACGCCGCGTGGGCGCTCGACTTCGCGCAGTAGTGCAGGGTGTAGTCCGCACCCAGCCTTTCCAGCCGGTGGACCATGGCCTTCAGTGGCGTGATGCCGATGCCGCCGGCCAGCAGGATCTGGTGGGGCGCCCCTTCGGCCAGCGGAAAGTTGTTGCGCGGGTAACCGACCGCGACGAGCCGTTGCGTGTGCACGCGCTCGTGGATCGCGATCGACCCCCCGCGCCCGTTATCCTCGCGCAGCACCGCGATCAGGTACCGCTGACGCTCGTCCGGGTCGTTGCACAGCGAATACTGTCGCACCCGCCCGTCGCGGAAGTACAGATCCACGTGGGCCCCGGCGGTGAACTCCGGCAGTTCGCTGCCGTCCTCGCGCACGAATTCGTAGGCGTTGATGCCGATCCCCTGGTACGTGATCTGCCGGACCCGTAGGTTCAACGCCGTTTTCGGGTACTTGCCGGTGTGACTCAACTGGTACATGTCGCTCTCGGCCCCGGTCTCAGCGATTGCGGGCACCGCTCCGGGGTCGGGCCAGGGGTTGCGAGGGGCGTCGATCAGAGGCTCGCTTCGATCTCGTCGAGGCGCCGCAGGACGTGCGCCCTACGCTGCTCGAGCGGCAGTTCGTCGCACTCCTTCATGATCGCGAAGACTTGGTGCGCCGCCTTGCGGATGACGTCACTATCCGCTTCCCGGCTCGTGCGGCGACGGATCCGCAGCCGGCTGTCCGAGGCGTATCTCGGCAGCGTTTGCCCGCCGCCCGCCTCGGCCTTCGCGCGCACCGGGTCGGGCGGCGCCTTGCCGGCCACCGCGTCGCGAAGCAGCGAGCGGCACATGTACACGCCCACGTCCGACCGGCCGGGATGCTCAAGACCGTGGAGGGCTATCGGCCCCTGGCTGACGATGGCTTCGTAGTCGCCCGGAACCCGCTGCGTCTCTTCATAAGGCCGATGCCGGGTCTGACCGATCAGAAAGTCGATCTTGTCGACCCCGCACTCCTCTTCCCTTCCACGGTGCTCCGGGTCCACCTCGTCGTTGAAGTGGCGCCAGCCGAAGGCGATCGAGTGCTCGTCGTCGACCGGCACCTGCCAACGCGACATCGCCGGGCCGGAGTGTCGCTGCGGCGCCGCCGCCACGATGGCGGCGTTCTGCATCCAGTTCGGCAGGCCCATCTGCGAAATTCGGATCCAGACTTCGTCGTCGGACAGGCGCCGGCCGGCGGTGAAGATCATGCCGTTGTTGTCATCGGTCGGGTGCCAGTCGATGATCGGCATTTCGCCGAAGCCCCCCTGCAGCGTCGCGCCGTCGGCGAGCTTCGCGTCCACGCCAGCGACCGTCATGTTGTTGTGCAGCAGCGCGGTGTGGTAGTGGTCGATCTGGTTTTCGTAGACCTGCAGCCAGTTGCAGTCGAAGACATTGGAGAACGGGATCAACCGCGTTCCCTTCGGCAACACGTAGCCGTCGAACACCGGGAACTCTGGCCTGCGATCCGCCGGCCCCATGTAGGCGAACACCAGGCCGTCGCGCTCGAACGCCGGATAGGCTCCCTGGCAGACGGTTTCCTTCAGCTTGGTGTCGGGGGGTTCCGCCGGCGCCTCCAGCAGGCTGCCGTCGACGTCGAAGTGCCAACCGTGGTAGCAGCAACGGATCCCGCGCTCCTGGACGATGCCGAACTCGAGCGAAGCCCCGCGGTGGGCGCACTTGCGGTGCAGCACGCCGACGTTGCCCCTGCGATCCCTGAAAGCCACCAGATCCTCGTGCAGGATCCGAATCGCCTTGGGCACGTCGGTCAGCTCCTGCGACAGGCATACCGGCTGCCAGTAGCGTCGCATGTACTCGCCCATCGGCGTGCCGGGGCCCGTACGGAGAATTTCCAGGTTCGTGGGCGCGACATTCTGCAGATCTCGCAGCCGGTACCCGCTGTAGGCTGTGCCCTGCCCGGCCGCGGCCAAAGGCTCTCTGTTACCCATCTGAAGATCTCCTCGCAATCCGGAGCGCCCCGATTCGAGGCGGCTTGCCATCCGCTGTTTGCCGAGCCAGTCTAGTCAGCGGCAGGCGCGACGTCTTTGGCGCAGTCGGACAAAAATGGCGCCAGGCGTTGGCAGGCAGCGCTAAAGAGCACTGAACAACACGACATC
The DNA here is from genome assembly GCA_019635315.1 of Rubrivivax sp. Classification (GTDB taxonomy): domain Bacteria; phylum Pseudomonadota; class Gammaproteobacteria; order Burkholderiales; family Burkholderiaceae_C; genus Rubrivivax. Next base: position 320,495 of record JAHBZT010000004.1, on the reverse strand, counting down.
GGCCGCAGTACGACGCGGCTGATCGCCCGGGCCGTCATCGCGGCGAGATGCGGTCGTTGGAGGCTGTCGGCGCGCGCTTCGAGGGCCACGACGGCTCGATCTTGAGGCTGCGGACGCACCAACTCCCACCGGCGGCAAACGCCCCCTTGCGATGCACGGGTTCGCGAGCGCCGCTTGCACCTTCGCGCGGGCCGCGTTCTTGGCCAGGCCGCGGTAGCTGACCATGCGGTAGCCGAACAGGTTCTTGATGACGTGGAACGGGTACTCGACGCGAGCGCGCGAGCGGGCCTTGATCCGTTTGCAGATCTGCGTCAGCGCCTTCAGTGGCCCCTCGGCCATGCCGCGCAGCGTGTCCGGCTTCATGGCGAAGTTCCGATCAATGTCCTCGCGCAGCTGCCCTCACGCTGCGCGTGCGCAATGTCCGATTCGTTGGCGGCGGTGCAGACCTCGCTGTGGACCAATCCCGAGTCGGCATTGACGACCGTGTGCATCTTCATGCCGAAATGCCACTCATTGCCCTTCTTGGCATGGTGCATCTCGGGGTCACGCTCGCCCTTCGTCGAGCCGTGCGCCGCGATGATCGTCGCGTCCATCACCGTGCCTTGCCGCATCAGCAGGCCTCGCTCGGTCAGGTGCGCATTGACTTCGGCGAGGATCGCCGCGCCGAGCTCGTACGCCTCGAGCAGACGGCGAAATTTCAGCAGCGTCATTGCATCAGGCACGTTCTGCGTGGCCAGATCGATGCCGACAAACACGCGCATGGCTTGGCTGTCGTACAGCGCGTCCTCGAGTGCTTCGTCGGCCAGCGTGTAGCACAACTGCAGGAAGTACATGCGCAGCATCTTGGTCAGCCCGATGGGCGCTCTGCCGACCCTGCCGCTCTTTGGCGTTGTGCGGCTCGATCAGCGCCTCCAGCCGCGCCCACGGCACGACCGTCTCCATCTCTGCAAGGAACCTCCCCCGCCGCGTCTGGCGCTTCTTGCCCGCGAACTCCGAGTGGCATAGCTGGTTTACTTCTTGCGAGCGTCTTGGCCCTCTCGGGCATCGTCGGCCATTGAGGTCAGCCCGAACAAGTCAGCGCTTCCCGAACGGCACGCCGTGATCGCGGTGCCGACGTTGACCGGCACCGCCGATGTGCGCCCATTGCCGCCCGGGAGCCGGCGCTGGCAGACCGGGGAGCCATCGCGTCCCGCTGAGCCCCGCGCAGCGTGCACCGCGTTCGATGGCATGTGCGGTCGCGGACAAAGACACGGGGGCGTTTTGCTCGCTCCGAGCTAGAGACGGCAGCCCGCCGTTCGACCATAGTCCTTCCGTTTGCAAGCGCATCAGCAAGGGGAAAGATCAGCCATGAACGCACCGATCATAAAGAAGGTTCTCGTCGACAGCGGCGAGCTGAGGAAGAAGGTGGCCGCATTGTTCCAGGCGGTCGGAGTGTCGCCCGAGCATGCGGACCAGATCGCCGAGGTCGTCGTCTTCGCCGATCTGCGCGGCGTCGAGTCGCACGGGGTCCAGTTCACGCCGCGCTATGTCCGCGGCATCGCCCGCGGCCACCTGAACCCGAAGCCGGACATCCGCGTCGTCCACCGACGCGGTGCGGTGGCCGTCGTCGATGCCGACAATGGATTGGGTTTCCTGTCGGCGCGCCGCGCGATGAAGGAGGCCATGGCGATCGCCGCCGAACACGGCAGCGGCTCGGTGGCGGTGCGCAACAGCAACCACTTCGGACCGGCGGCCTTCTACCCGATGATGGCGCTGGAGGCGGGAATGATCGGCTACGCCACGACCGACGGGCCGCCGCACACCGTGGTGTGGGGCAGCCGCAGGCCGGTGCTGTCGAACGACCCGGTCGGCTGGGCCTTCCCTACTCTCGAAGGCGTGCCGATCGTCGTGGACACCGCGTTCACCGGCGTGAAGGAGAAGATCCGGTTGGCCGCCCAGCGCGGCGGCACGATCCCGGCCGACTGGGCTGTCGGGCCCGACGGCAATCCGACGACCGACCCGAAGGTCGCACTCGAGGGCTACCTGCTGCCCATCGGCCAGCACAAGGGCTCGGCGCTGATCGTGGCCAACGAGGTCGTCTGCGGCGCCTTGGCCGGTGCCCTCTTCAGCTTCGAAGTGTCGCCAAAGCTCGTGATGGGAGCGGACCATCACGATTCGTGGAAGTGCGGCCACTTCGTCCAGGCGCTGGATCCGGGCGCCTTCGGCGACCGCGACGCGTTCCTGCGCCGCACCAGCGAGCTGGCGTCGGCTCTGCGCAACGCGCCGCGCGCAGAGGGCGTGCAGCGCATCTACATGCCCGGCGAGATCGAGGCCGAACTGTCGGCGCAGCGGTTGCGGGACGGGCTGCCGCTGGCGGTCACCACGCTCGAGGCCCTCGACGCCGTGGCGCGCGAGGTCGGCGCGCCCGTACCGTCGGCGACGCTGGCCACGCGCGAGATGCCGTGATCGCGCAGAAACCGGCTCCGGCGGCCTGGGCCTGTGCCAGTTGCGGCTTCAGGATGGGGGAGCCGATCGCGAGGCTGGGGGTCAGCGAGCTCAGTCTGGTCTCGGACCGGCGCTTCCCCGGCCGCTGCGTGCTCACGCTGCGCGAGCACGCTACCGAGCTGTTCGAGGCGTCGGCGGCTGCGCGTCAGGGGTTCGTCGAGGACATGAGCCGCGCGGCACGCGCCATCAAGCTGGCGACCGGTGCCTTCAAGATGAACTACGAGATCCTCGGCAATGCCGATCCGCACGTGCATTGCCATCTGATCCCGCGCCGGCAGGACGAGCCCAACCCACGCGTACCGGCGTGGCTGCATCCGCAGCCGCAGGCTGAACTCGACGAGGCTAGCGCGCAGCAGATGAAGGTGCGCATCCGGGAGCTGCTCGATGCCGCGGACAATTAGGATTAAAGGGAGACAAGAGTCGATGACCAGTGTCGCCGCCGCTGAGCGCTTCGTCTACTCCTTCGCCGAGGCCACGCATCTCGACGCGGCCGCGCTCGGCGGCAAGGGCGCCGGGCTGGTCCAGATGACGGCCGCGGGCTTTCCCGTGCCGCCGGGTTTCGTCATCACGACGCAGGCATGCCGGGCCAGCAAGGACGGCTCGGTTCCCGAGGCGCTGTGGCGCGAGATCGTTCAGGCCGTGCATCAGCTCGAGGCCCGGACCGGCTGCGGCTTCGGCAAGGGGCCACGGCCGCTGCTGGTGTCAGTCCGCTCGGGCGCGCCAGTGAGCATGCCGGGCATGATGGATACCGTCCTCAACCTCGGGATGAACGAGGAGACCACGGTCGCGCTGGCGAAGGCGACCGGCGGCCGCTACCGCTTCGCCGCCGATACCTTCGCCCGGTTCGCGCGAATGTTCGCCGACATCGTGCTTGGTGCCGCCGACGAGAGCGCCGCCGACGGCATGAGCCTCGACACCGTCGAGGACGAGAGGTCGCTGCGATCAGCGGTCCGACTCGTCGCCGAACGCGTGGGCGCAGCCGGCACCTTTCCGGCCGACCCGTGGGCGCAGCTCAGACAGGCGGTGGTCGCGGTGTTCGAATCATGGAACTCGCGCCGTGCGATCCGCTATCGCGACCATCACGGGATCGCGCACGATCTGGGCACGGCGGTGGTCGTGCAGCAGATGGTCTTCGGCAATCTCGGCAGCCCGTCGGGGACGGGCGTGGCTTTCACCCGCGACCCGCGGGACGGTTCGCCGAGGCTGTTCGGCGAGTATCTCGAGAACGGCCAGGGGGAGGACATCGTCGCGGGAACGCACACCCCGGAATCGCTCGACGATGTGGGGCACCGCTATCCGGAGCTGATCGGGCAGTTCCACTCGTTGGCGCGTTCGCTCGAGAAGACCTACCGGGACGTGCTCGACATTGAATTCACGGTTCAGGAGGGCGTGCTCTACCTGCTGCAGGTCCGTCCGGGCAAGCGCACCGCCGAGGCGGCGATCAGAATCGCGGGCGACCTCTACGACGAGGGCATCATTGACCGCGAGACGGCGCTGCAGCGCGTCACGGCCGATCATCTGCGCCAGGTGCTTCGCCCCCGGTTCCTCGTGGAGGCCGTCGAGGCGGCGCGCTCCGGGGGTGCGAGGTTGGCGGTGGGTACGGGCGCGTCGCCGGGGCAGGTCAGCGGACGCATCGCTTTCGACCCGGATCGGGCCGAGCGGATGGCCTCTGGAGGAGACCCGGTCGTCCTGATGCGGCTGTTCACGAGCCCGCGGGACTTGCACGGGATGCTCGCCGCGCGGGGGATCGTGACGGCCCGAGGAGGCTCGACCAGTCACGCGGCGGTCGTGGCGCGCGCCCTCGACAAGCCGTGCATCGTCGGCTGCGAGTCGCTCGACATCGACGCCGAACGGCGCGTGGTCCGCGTGGCCGACCGCGAACTGCCGGAAGGTACTCTCGTCTCGCTCGACGGCTCCACTGGAGAGGTGTTCGCGGGGGCGTTGTCGACCGGCGCCCGCAGCACCGAGTCGGTGAGCCACATCGGCGCCATCCTGGGTCTGGCCGACGACCTCAGCGGCTGCACCGTCTTCAACCGGGTCTCCACGCCGGACATGGCCCGTCAGGCGATCGCTGCCGGCGCCCACGGCATCGGCACCCGCATCGACGAGACGCTGGCCGCGACCACGGGATTCGAAACGCTGGTCGATGCGGTGTCGGCTTACAAGCGCGGTGTGACATCGGCGGACTCCAACTCCAACGCGCTGGCCGCGCTCGAGGAGGTGATCGCGGAGGCACTGGCCGACGTCATGCGGGCCGTCTATCCGAAGCCGTTCGCGGCGCGGATCGCCAACCTGTCCAGCGGGGTCGCTGGCGAGGCCGTGTCGGATTTCACCGATGTCGCGCCGTCGCCGGCCATCTGGCTGCCGCTGGGCTCGCCGCAGTTGCTGCGCGCGCAGATTCGCGGACTGGTGCGCGCGAAGGAGACCGCCGGCTACCCGGACAACGTGATCCTGATGGTCGGCAGCATCAACACGGAAGCCGAGGCGATCGCGCTGAGGGCCGCTTGCCGCGAGGCAGGCGGCGCCAAGCTCAGGCTCGGCGTGGCCGCGCGCAGCCCGCACGGGCTGCTGGAGTTGCCCCGCATCGCGCGCCACGTCGACATGGTCTGGATCGACTACCGCTCGCTGTGCGCCGCGATCTACCGTTACCCGGACGACCTGATGCTCGCTCAGGACGCGTGGAAGTCGTACATCGCGGGCGGCTTCTTGCCGCGGGATCCGGCCGATGAAGTGGACGAGGTGATCGAGCGGTTGATGCCCCCCGTGACGCCGCACGAGCAAGCCTGCGAGTTCGGCGTCACCTTCTACGGTTGGGGGGTCAGCGAGAAGGTGGTGCGCTTCTTCACCGAGCGCGGCTTTAGGAACTTCGGCGTCGAGATGAACGGACTCGCGGCCACCCGGCTGCTGCTGGGCCGCCTGGCATCGCAAGAGGGTGCATTCGGCCCGCCCGCCTGAGGCGCTCCGGTTTGGTCGCCGCCACGAGCAATAGACACAAATCCTTAAGGAGTTAATCCATGAAAGAGATCGGCCTAATCGGCCTTGGAAACATCGGCGGCGGAATGTGCCGGCGCCTTCTCGACCGCGGCATCGGCGTTGTTGGGTTCGACCTTTCGCCGGCGGCCACGAAAGCCGCCGCGGAACACGGCGCCCGGATCGAGGTCAGCCCCGCGGCGGTCGCGCAGCAGGTTGATGTCGTTGTCACGTCGCTGCCGAATCCCCCCATCGTGCGTGACGTCTACCTGGGCAAACAGGGTCTGGTCGCGCAGGCGCGGCCAGGGAGCACGCTGATCGAGACCAGCACCATCGACCCGAACACCATTCGTGAGGTCGCGCAGGCGGCGACCAAGTCCGGCATCCGGATCCTCGACATCGCACTGTCCGGCGAGCCGCCGCAGGCGATCCTTGGCGAACTGGTCTTCCAGGTGGGCGGCCCCGACGAGTTGATCGACCAGCATCTCGAGTTGCTGCAGGTGCTGGCAAAGAAGATCAACCGCACCGGCGGCATTGGGACCGCCAAGACGGTCAAGCTCGTGAACAACCTGATGTCGCTGGGCAACGTCGCTGTGGCCGCCGAGGCTTTCGTCCTGGGCGTGAAGTGCGGCATGGAACCGAAGAGGTTGTACGAGATCCTGTCCGTCTCGGGCGGACGTTCGGCGCACTTCATCAGCGGGTTCCAGAAGGTCATCGAAGGTGACTACGGCGCCAGCTTCAAGACCAACTTGGCGCTGAAGGACATCAACCTCATTCTCGACCTCGCCAACGAGGAACACTACGCAGCGCGGCTCGCGCCGGTCATCGCATCACTGTACCGTGACGCCGTTGGGCGAGGGCTGGGCGAAGAGAACTTCACGTCGGTGGTCAAGGGTTACGAAGCCACTGCAGGGATTCGCGTTGCCGAGTCCGGCTAGCGCAGCGCCGGATGCACATGGCATGGCTGCCACGCAGTTCGTCGTTGTTCGGCACGTCGAGACGGAATGGAACCGAGACGGCAGGATCCAGGGCCACTTGGACAGCCCGTTGACGTCGGAAGGGATCACCCAGGCACAGGCCCTCGCAAGGCGGCTGAGCGAGATGCAGTTCGACCTGCTCGTAAGCAGCGACTTGGGCCGCGCGAGCGCGACGGCTGCTTACGTCGCTACCGAGACGAAACTGCCCGTCCTGTTTGATCCCAGGCTGCGCGAGCGGAACTACGGAATCTTCCAAGGCCTCACTCGCCCCGAGGCGCAGGCCAAGTTTCCCGAAGCCTATCGGCGCTACAGCGACGAACACGTCAATTTTGCGATTCCCGGCGGGGAAAGCACACAAGCCGCCTTCGAACGCAGCCTGAGATACTTGGAGGAGCTTGCGGCGCAGCGGGCTGGGCAGCGGATTCTCGTCGTCACGCACGGGGGCGTGCTGGACGGCCTCTATCGACACACGACGGGCTTGCCCCATGTCGGCTCTCGCGTGTTCACAATGGTTAATGGAAGCATCAATGGGTTCTCTTACGAGTGCGGCGTGTGGCGCCTGGATTTCTGGGCCGATGTGGCGCATTTGGACGGTAAACCGTTGGATGACGTTTGACGCACGCAAGCGAAAGGGTGGTCTCGATCGGCAAGATCACTCAGCCATGCAAACCTAAAGAAGCCGCGTTCTGGTAGGCCGTCAGTCATTCGAGGCTGATGGCTACCGATAGCTGCGCGCGTCCTCGATGAGCTTGCCATCGTTCGGAAGGCTGCCGGGCGGTAGCACCAGGACGTCGCTGCGCAGCCTGGTCACCTCGCGCACGCTACCGGCGATGCGCTCGGCTAGGCCTTCCGGCCGCTCGGACACTTCGACCTGCAAGGTCATGCGGTCGCGGGCCACCTCGCCGTCCATGACTAGGCGCGCCTTGATCACTTCGCGGTGGCGTCGCACGATGTCTGCCACCTGGCCGGGGTGCACGAACATGCCGCGCACCTTGGTGGTCTGGTCGGCTCGCCCCATCCAGCCCCTGATGCGCCGGTTCGTGCGGCCGGTCGGGCAACGGCCCGGCAGCAGTGCCGAGAGGTCGCCGGTGCCGAAGCGGATCAAGGGGTAGTCCGGGTTCAGAGTCGTCACGACGAGCTCGCCGACTTCGCCGTCGAGCACCGGGTCGCTGGTACCGGGGCGCACGATCTCGACGATCACGCCTTCGTCGAGCACCAGGCCCTCGCGCGCGGCGGTCTCGTAGGCGATGAGGCCGATGTCGACGGTGGCATAACACTGAACTACGCCGCCAAGACCGAGGCCGAGTTCGGCCGGCCATTGGGAAATTCCTGCCTTACGCTCACTCCGGTGACCGGCCAGACGGGCGATCGACGTCTCGTACTGCGCTGCCCCGGCTTTCGTAGCACTTGATCTAGAGCCCGAGGGGTTTGCCTTCGCACCGGATCGGCGAGCAGGAGCGCTGCCCAAGACTGCACGGTCGATCGCCGCGGAGCCGCGGAGACGATCGAAGTCCAAGCGCTCGCGCGACTTCGTGGTCGCGCCGCGCCGATGGAAAAACTTTGGAATCTTGGAAAAAAGAACGCCCACTTGTTAGTGGGCACCCTCGCGGAAAACCGCATCGTTTGGTAGGCGCGATTGGACTCGAACCAACGACCCCCACCATGTCAAGGTGGTGCTCTAACCAGCTGAGCTACGCGCCTGGGTCAGCCTCGCAGTATAGCCGAGGCTCGGGCAGCCCGGCCCGCGTTCACTTGCGCCGCGCGTGACGCACGCCCGCCACCTGGGCCACGCGCTGCAGCACGGCGGCCAGCCGTGTCGTGTCGGCCACCTCCACGGTGAAGGTCATCCACGCCGTGCCGCGGTCCCTGGCCGACTGCGTGTGCACGCCGGTGACGTTGACCTTCTCCTTGGCGAAGACCTCGGAGATGTCGCGCAGCAGGCCCTGGCGGTCGCTGGCCTCGACGAGCACGTCCAGCGGATAGACCGCCGGCTCGCGGGCGCCGCCGGCGGCACCCCGTTCGCCCCACGCGACCTCGATCACGCGGCCGGGGTCGCGCGCGGCCATGTGCCGCAGGTTGCTGCAGTCGCGCCGGTGCACGGCCACGCCGCGGCCGCGCGTCACGAAGCCGGCGATGGCGTCCGGCGGCGCCGGCCGGCAGCAGCGCGCCAGCGTGGTCAGCAGCGAGTCGATGCCCACCACCAGGACGCCGCCCTTGCCGGCACGACCGTCCGCCGCCTCGCTGCGCGGGCGATGCAGCACGATGCGGTCGTCGTCGGCCGGCACGGCCTCGGCCGGGTGCAGCAGCTGCTCGATGTGGCGCAGCGAGTACTCGTCCTTGCCGACCACCTCGAACAGCGCCTCGGCGTTGCGGAAGCCCAGCTGCTCGGCCAGCGCGTCGAGCTTGATCGCCGTGCGGCCCTCGCGCTGCAGCAGCTTCTCCACCGCCTCGCGGCCGCGCGCGACGGTCTGCGCCTGCGCCTGCGCGTTGAACCAGGCGCGCACCTTGGCGCGTGCGCGCGGGCTCTTCAGGTAGCCCAGCTCGGCGTTGAGCCAGTCCAGCGAGGGCCCGCCCTCCTTCGCGGCTACGACCTCCACCGTCTGGCCCGAACGCAGCGGCGTATTCAGCGGCACCATCGCGCCGTCGACACGCGCGCCGCGGCAGCGGTGGCCCAGGTCGGTGTGCAGGCTGTAGGCGAAGTCCACCGGCGTGCCGCCTGCGGGCAGGTCGATGATGGTGGCCTGCGGCGTGAAGACGTAGATGCGGTCGTCGAAGGCCGCGCCGTCGCCGGCCCCCGCGGCCTGGCCCGAGAAGTCGCGCTCCCAGGCCAGCAGTTCGCGCAGCACGGCCTTGCGCGCCTCGGCGATGCGTTCCTCGAACTCGCCGCTGGCGGTCACGCCGGCATAACCGCGCACGCCCGCTTCCTTGTACATCCAGTGCGCGGCCACGCCGTGCTCGGCATGCTCGTGCATCGCGCGCGTGCGGATCTGCACCTCCAGCGGCCGGCCGTCGGCACCGCGCACCACCGTGTGCAGGCTCTGGTAGCCGTTGGGCTTGGGGCGCGCGATGTAGTCGTCGAACTCGCCGTCCACCGGCGTCCAGGCCTCGTGCACGCGTGCCAGCGCGGCATAGCAGGCCGGCACGTCGTCGACGATGACGCGCAGCGCGCGTGCGTCCAGCACCTGCGCGAAGTCCAGGCCCTTGCCCTGCATCTTCTTCCAGATGCTGTACAGGTGCTTGGGCCGCCCCTGCACGTCGGCGGCCAGTCCGGCGCGCGCCAGCAGCGCCGCGAGCCCGGCGCGCGCCGCGTCCACGCTGCGTTCGCGTTCGGCGCGTGTCTCGTCGACCAGGCGCGCGATGCGCTGGTACTCGGCCGGCTGCAGGAAGCGGAACGACAGGTCCTCCAGCTCCCACTTGACCTGCCAGATGCCCAGCCGGTTGGCCAGCGGCGCGAAGACCTGCTGGCTCTCGACCGCCAGCGCCAGCGGGCAGGGGCGCCGCTCGGCGGCGAACCAGCGCAGGGTCTGCAGCCGCGAGGCCAGGCGCAGCAGCACGACGCGCAGGTCGCGGCTGAAGGCCAGCAGCATCTTGCGGTTGCGCTCGGTCTGCTCGGCGCGCTGCGCGGCGCCGAGCTGCGCCTCGCGCGCGGCGCGCTGGATCTGCACCAGCTGGCGCGTCAGCGAGACCAGGCTGGCATAACTCTCGCCGAAGGCCTTGCGCACGACCTCCTCGGGCCGCTGCAGGTAGTCGCCGGCGTACACGAGGTAGGACGCGGCGCACAGCGCCGGCGCGCCGCCGATGCCGCGCAGCACCGCGGCCACGCCGTCGGCATGGGCCAGCGCGTCCTCGCCGGTGTCCAGCGCCTGGCCGGCCAGCAAGGGCTCGGCGAAGGCGCGCGCACGGGCCACCGGATCGCCGGCCGCTTCCGCTGGCGCCGCCGTCGCCGGCGCGCTGGCCAGGTGGACGATCGCCGCGGCGTCGGGGGCACCGGCGGCCGCGCCCGGCGCCGCGGTCTTCATGGCGCGTTCAGGAATTCGCGCACGACGGCGCGCTGTTCGGGCTGCACCAGCATCGGCGCATGGCCGACCCCGTCGAATTCCACCAGCCGCGCGCGCGGCCCGCGCTCGCACATCGCCTGCGCGGTGGCGTGCGACAGCAGGTCGGACTGCGCCCCGCGCAGCAGCAGCGTCGGGCAGCGCAGGCGGTCCCAGGCCTGCCACAGCATCGCCTCGCCGGCGGCGGCGATCTCGGGCGTGATGGCGCGGAAAGGCACGGCAATCGCCGGGTCGTAGTGCGGGCGGAAGCCGCCACCTTCGGCCTCGGGCACCGCCACCAGCTGCGGCCGCGTCAAGGCCAGCCACTGCTCGCGCGTGTGCGGGCCGAAGCCCTGCGAGATGGCCCACAGCGCATCGGCCGCCTCGTCCAGCGTGGCCCAGCGCACGGGCGCACCGAGGTAGGTGCCGATGCGCTGCAGCGCCGCCGGCTGGATCGTCGGGCCGACGTCGTTGAGCACCAGGCGGCGCACCGGCGAGCCCTGCAGCGCCGCCAGGCCGAGGCCGATCAGCCCGCCCATCGAGGTGCCGACCCAGTCCACCTGCTCGACGCCCAGCCGCGCCACCAGCGTGACCATGTCGGCGACATAGGTCGGGATCACGTAGCCCATCGGGTCGGCCAGGCGTTCGCTGCGCCCGCGGCCGACGACGTCCGGGCAGACCACGCGCCAGCCGTCGGCGACGAGGTCGCGCGCCAGCGTGTCGAAGTCGCGACCCTGGCGCGACAGGCCGTGCACGCAGACGGCGACGCGCTGGCTCGCGGGGTCGCCCCAGTCCCAGTAGGCCATGCGGTGCAGGCCACGCGTGTCCAGGCAGCGCACGAAGGCCAGGCGGGGCTCGGTCATGATGCGTTCAGGCGGTCGCGGAATAATCGCGGCATCGTAACCAAGGCCGCAGGAGTCTCGACCATGTTCAGCGGAAAGACCGCCCTCGTCACCGGATCCACCAGCGGCATCGGCCTGGGCATCGCGACCCTGCTCGCCTCGCGCGGCGCCAGCGTGATGCTCAACGGTTTCGGCGACGTCGACGCCGCCGTCGCGCAGGTGCGCGGCAGCGGCGCGCGCGTGGCCTACCACGGCGCGGACATGAGCAAGCCGGCCGAGATCGAGGCCCTGGTGCGCGCCTGCGAGGCCGAGCTCGGCAGCTGCGACATCCTGGTCAACAACGCCGGCATCCAGCACGTGGCCAACGTCGACGAGTTTCCGGTCGAGCGCTGGGACGCGATCATCGCGATCAACCTCAGCTCGGCCTTCCACACGATGCGCCTGGCGCTGCCGGGCATGAAGCAGCGCGGCTGGGGGCGCGTGATCAACGTCGCCTCGGTGCACGGGCTGGTGGCGTCGGCGGCCAAGAGCGCCTACGTCGCGGCCAAGCACGGCATCGTCGGCCTGACCAAGGCCACGGCGCTGGAGGCGGCCACCGCCGGCGTGACCGTCAACGCGATCTGCCCGGGCTGGGTGCTGACGCCGCTGGTGCAGAAGCAGGTCGACGCGCGCGCCGCCAGGGACGGCGTCGACAACGAGGAGGCCAAGCGCCGCCTGCTGGCCGAGAAGCAGCCCTCGCTGCGCTTCACGACGCCGGAGCAGCTGGCCGAGCTGACGGCCTTCCTGTGCTCGCCGGCGGCCGACAACGTGACCGGCGTGGCCTGGGCGATGGACGGCGGCTGGACGGCGCAGTGACATGAGCGGCCGGAAGGCCGCGAATGCACGAGCCGTGCGAGCCCGCGATTTCACGCGGGCGAGGGGCGCAGTGAGCGAGCCCGGACACAAACGGTCCAGTGGACCGTTTGTGCCTGGCGAGCGCCCTGGCCGCGAGGCCAGGGCAAGAGCGGCCGGAAGGCCGCGAGTGCACGAGCCGGGCGAGCCCGCGATGGCACGCGGGCCAGGGGCGCCGTGAGCGGCCGGTCCGCCGCTGCCCGCGCCGCTATCGCGTCAGCTGCACGCTGCCGCTGACGCTGGCGCCCACGGTGCCGGTTCCGGCCTCCACCGGCAGCGCCATCTCGGCCGCCGGCGCCGCCTGCGCGCGCATCATCGGCACCGGCATCGGCGGCTGGCCGCCTTCGCTGTTGACCGCCACCTCGCGCAGCGTCCAGCCGCCGAAGCCGAACTGCTTCGCGACCTCGTCGGCGCGCGTGCGGAAGCGCGCGATCGCCATCGCCGCGACCTCGGACTCGACCTTCTCGCGCGCCTCGCGCGACAGCGAGAAGCCGGTGCGCGCGATCGTCAGCGTGCGGATGCGCCCGGCGAGCGCGCTGATCGCGGCCGTGTCGCGGCCCTCGACGATCAGCTCGGCGGTGCCGGTCCAGCCGGCGATGATGGGCCCGCTGGCGTTGACCGGCCGCGGCTGCGCGCTGTAGCGCGGGTGCAGCGAGAAACCGCCGGTGCGCACCTCCAGCTGCGCCGGCCGCGCGCCGCGCCGCGCCTCGGCCAGCGCGGCGTCCAGCGCCTGCTTCAGCTCGGCCTGCACGGCGACCGGGTCGCTGCCCTCGCGCGTGGTCGCGAAGACGATGGTCAGCCAGTCGCGCGGCACCTCCACGGTGGCGCTGGCCGCCAGGTTGACGACGTTGACCGGCGGCGGCGGCATCTGCGCCCGTGCCGGCGCGGCCAGCAGGGTGCCGGCAGCGGCGAGCACGAGCAGGCGGCGCGGCAGGGGTGGGCGTGGCGACATCGTGGATTTCCTTTGCGTGGTTCGTTCAGCCGGCGCATTCTCGGGTTGCGCCATGCGTCACGGTGGATGCCGGGGGCGGCCGTTCGCTCCGAAAGACTTGTAACAGACGGTCAGTTCTCCAGGAAAACCCCGGATGGCGCACCGCACAATGCGGCTGTTACAAGTTTGGAGCCCTCCGACATGAACGCCCCAGCGAACACCCGCGCCGACCGCATCGTCGTCGTCGACGACGATGCCCGCATCCGCGACCTGCTGCGCCGCTACCTGTCGCAGGAGGGCTTCGACGTGCTGCTGGCCGAGGACGCCAAGGCCCTGAACCGCGTGCTCACGCGCGAGACGGTCGACCTGATCGTGCTGGACCTGATGCTGCCCGGCGAGGACGGCCTGTCGATCTGCCGCCGCCTGCGCGCCGCCAACGACCAGACGCCGATCATCATGCTGACGGCCAAGGTCGAGGACGTGGACCGCATCGTCGGCCTGGAGGTCGGCGCCGACGACTACCTGCCCAAGCCCTTCAACCCGCGCGAGCTGCTGGCGCGCATCCACGCCGTGCTGCGCCGCCGGCCGACGCCGGAAGCCCCGGGCGCGCCGAGCAAGGAGCCGCAGGTCGTGACCTTCGGGCCCTTCGAGTTCGACCTCTCGCTGCGCCGCCTGTCCAAGAACGGCGAGCAGATCGCGCTGACGACCGGCGAATTCAGCATGCTCAAGGCCCTGGTGCGCCACCCGCGCCAGCCGCTGTCGCGCGACAAGCTGGCGCAGCTGGCGCGCGGCCGCGAGTTCGAGCCCTTCGACCGCAGCCTGGACGTGCAGATCTCGCGCCTGCGCAAGATGCTGGAGCCCGACCCGGCGCAGCCGCGCTACATCCAGACCGTCTGGGGCGTCGGCTACGTCTTCGTGCCGGACGGCGCCAGCTGACGATGCGGCGCGCCCCCTCGGGCCCGCGCGCCGCCGCGCCGGGCTGCTGATCTGAGCCTCTTCTGGCGCACCTTCTTCCTGCTGGCGATCCTGCTCGCCGGCGGTGTCTTCGCGTGGGTGCAGACCCTTCGCGCGCTGGAATTCGAACCGCGCGCGGTGCAGGCCGCGCAGCAGACCGCGGGCCTGGTGAACCTCTCGCGCGTGGCGCTGCAGCAGGCCGACGGCATCACGCGCGTCGCGCTGGTCAAGAGCCTGGGCACGCAGCAGGCGATCCGCGTCGCGCCGCACGAGCCGGGCGACCGCTGGGAGCCCTTCGAGGTCGACCGCTTCACGCGCCGCGTCGGCGAGGAACTGCGCGCCGTGCTGGGACCCGACACCGTGGTCGCGCGCAGCGTCAACGGCCAGGAGGGGCTGTGGGTCGGCTTCACGATCGAGCGCGACCGCGAACGCGACCGCTTCTGGCTGCAGGCCGACGGCGGGCCGGCGAGCCCGCTGAACGAGACGACCTGGATGATCTGGATCGGCATCGCGCTGGCCGCCACGCTGGTCGGCTCGGTGGCCATCGCCAGCCTGATCAACCGGCCGCTGAAGCAGCTCAGCTTCGCGGCCAGCCGCATCCGCGAGGGCGACCTGGACTCGCGGCTGGACGAGAACACGCTGACCAGCGAGATCCGCGAGGTCAACATGGGCTTCAACCGCATGGCGCGCGAGCTGGCGCGCGTGGAGGAGGACCGCGCGGTGATGCTGGCCGGCATCAGCCACGACCTGCGCACGCCGCTGGCGCGCCTGCGGCTGGAGACCGAGATGAGCGTGGCCGACGACGAGGCCAAGCGCAACATGGCGCTGGACATCGACCAGCTCGACGCCATCATCGACAAGTTCATGGACTACGCGCGGCCCGGCGAGACCAAGCTCGGCCCGGTGCACGTGGCGCAGCTGATCGACCGCGAGGCGGCCGCCTTCCGCGACCCGGCGCAGATCCGCATCGCGTCGCGCGTGCCGGAGGAGCTGGTCGTGATCGGCGACGAGACCGAGCTCGGCCGCGTCTTCCTGAACCTGTTCGAGAATGCGCGCCGCTACGGCCGCGGCACCTACACCGGCATCGCCGAGGTCACGGTCAGCTCGGTGAAGACCGGGCCCTGGGCCATCGTCAGCGTGCGCGACCAGGGCCCCGGCGTGGCGCCGGAGAAGCTGTCGCAGCTGACCACGCCCTTCTTCCGCGGCGACGCGGCGCGCACCGCGGCCACCGGCGCCGGCCTGGGCCTGGCCATCGTCGACAAGGCCATGCACCGCATGGGCGGCAGCCTGGAGCTGGCCAACGCGCCGGACGGCGGGCTCGTCGCGCACCTGCGGCTGCGGCGCGCGGCCTGATCCGGCCGGCCTAGTTGCCCGCCGCGGCCGGGGCCGTGGCGCGCAGCCCGGCGGTCAGGCGTGCGAGCGCCGTCTCGTCCAGCGTCTCGCGCGCCAGCAGCTCGCGTGCGCAACGCTCCAGCAGCTCCCGGTGCTGCTGCAGCAGCGCGAAGGCGCCGTCGAAGGCCTCGCCGACCAGCCTGCGCACCGCCTCGTCGATGCGCTGCTGCGTCTGCGGGCCGGCCTGCAGGCCGCCGGGCTGCAGCCCGGGCAGGTCCAGGTAGCGCGGGGGCGCGGCGTCGTAGGCGACATGGCCCAGCTCCTCGGCCATGCCGTAGCGCGTGACCATCTCGCGCGCGATGTCGGTCACGCGCGCCAGGTCGTCGGCGGCGCCGGTGGACAGGTGGCCGAAGACCAGCTTCTCGGCCGCGCGCCCGCCCAGCAGCACCATCATCTTGCGCTGCAGCTCCTCGCGCGTCATCAGGAAGCGGTCCTCGGTCGGGCGCTGGATCGTGTAGCCCAGCGCGCCGACGCCGCGCGGGATGATGGACACCTTGTGCACCGCGTCCGCGCCCGGCAGCGCCAGCGCCAGCAGCGCGTGGCCCATCTCGTGGAAGGCGACGATCTCGCGCTCGCGCGGGTTGAGCACGCGGTTCTTCTTCTCGAGCCCGGCCACGATGCGCTCGATGGCCACCGTGAAGTCGGCCAGCGTCACCTCGTCGGCACCGCGCCGCGTGGCGGCCAGCGCCGCCTCGTTGCACAGGTTGGCCAGATCGGCGCCGGAGAAGCCGGTGGTCAGCTGCGCGACCTGCTCGAGGTCGGTGCCGGTCGCGAGCCGTATCCTGCGCACGTGCACCTGCAGGATCTGCACGCGGCCGGCGCGGTCGGGCCGGTCGACCAGCACCTGGCGGTCGAAGCGCCCGGCGCGCAGCAGCGCCGGGTCCAGGATCTCCGGCCGGTTGGTCGCCGCCAGCAGCACCAGGCCGCCGGAGCTGTCGAAGCCGTCCAGTTCCACCAGCAGCTGCTGCAGCGTCTGCTCGCGCTCGTCGTGGCCGCCCATCGGGCTGGCGATGCCGCGCGCGCGGCCCAGCGCGTCGAGCTCGTCGATGAAGATGATGGCCGGCGCCTTGGCCCGCGCCTGCTCGAAGAGGTCGCGCACGCGCGCGGCGCCGACGCCGACGAACATCTCGACGAACTCGCTGCCGCTGATGCTGAAGAAGGGCACGCCGGCCTCGCCGGCCACGGCCTTGGCCAGCAGCGTCTTGCCGGTGCCCGGCGGGCCGACCAGCAGCACGCCCTTGGGGCTGCGCGCGCCCAGCCGGCCCAGGCCCTGCGGGTCCTTCAGGAAGGCCACGATCTCCTGCAGCTCGGCCTTGGCCTCGTCGACGCCGGCCACGTCGGCGAAGGTCACGCCGGTGTCCTTCTCGACATAGACCTTGGCGTGGCTCTTGCCGATGCTCATGAAGCCGCCCATGCCGCCCATGCCCTGGCGGTCCAGCATGCGGCGGATGACGAAGAACCAGAGCCCGAAGAACACCGCCGCCGGCAGCACCCAGGACAGGATGTCGCGCAGCCAGGTGCTCTCGACGACGCGCGTGTACGGCACCTCGTACTTCGCGAGCCGCTCCGCCAGCTCGGGCTCCACGCGCGTGGCGACGATGGCGGTACGCCCGCCGGGCTCGGGCGACTTGAGCCTGCCGGTGATCGTGGTCTCGCCGATCACGACCTCGGCGATGCGGCCTTCGGCCAGCGCCTGCTCGAACTGGCTGTAGGGCACCGGCTCCACCGTGCGCGTGGCCTGCCAGACCGACTGGAACCACAGCAGCGCCAGCATCGCCAGCAGCCAGTAGCCGACGTTCCACGAGGTCTTGGGATCGGGCCGGGCCGGCGCGGCCATGACTCAGCTCCCGGGACGCAGCCGCGCGCGCAGGCGGCGGATCTCGTCCTGCAGGTCGGCGACCAGCGCCGCCAGTTCGGGCACGGCGTCGAAGTCGCGCTCGACGCGGCACATCACGCGCACGCGCAGCAGCAGCGCGGCGTCGAAACGCCAGCCGCCGGCCGGCCCTTGCGGCGCCAGCAGCCCGGCGCGCACACGCTCGTCGACCCAGTCCGGGCTCACCGCGCAGGCGCGGCAGAGCTCGTCCAGCGTCAGCTCATCGTCACCGGCGCCGGCGTGGCCGACCCACGAGGTGCTGCTCATGCGCTCACTCTCCCCGTTCGGCGGCGGCCGCGGCCACCTTGCGCGCGTCGAAGTCGGCGAGCTCGCGCGCCATCTGCTCGTACAGCGCCTTCGCGCGCGGGTCCCAGGCGCTGGGCAGCACGACCACGAGGTGCAGCTCCAGGTCGCCCGGCTCGCGCCCGGGCAGGCCCTGACCGCGCACCGTGAGCACGCGGCCGGACTGTGCGCCCGCCGGCACGCGCACCTTGAGCGCCGAGCCGTCCGGCAGCGTCACCGGCACGACGCCGCCCAGCGCGGCCTCCCAGGGCGCCACCGGCAGTTCCGCCACCAGCGTGCTGCCGTCGACGCGAAAGCGCGGGTGCGGGCGGATGGCGACCTCCAGGAACAGGTCGCCGGCCGGCGCGCCGCCGGCACCCGCACCGCCCTGCCCGGCCAGGCGGATCATCTGCCCCGGCCGCACACCGGCCGGGATGCGCACGGACAGCGTGCGCTCCTTCAGCACGACATGCCCGGACGGGTCGAGCTGCGGCACGCGCAGCGTGAGCTCGCGCGTGGCGCCGCGCCAGGCGTCCTCGAGGTCGAGCACGATGCGCGCGTGGTGATCCTCGCCACGCGGCGCGCCGCCCTGCGCCCGCGCGTGGGCGGGCCGCGCGCCCGGCCCGCCGCGCCCCATGCGCCCGAACAGCTCGGCGAAAAAGTCGCTGTACTCGCCGTGCTCGAAGCCGCCGGCACCGGGAAAACCGCCGCCGCTGAACTCGAAGCCGGCGTCCCAGTCCGGCGGCGGCGTGAAGCGCTCGCCGGCGCGGCGGCCGCGGCCGAGCTCGTCGTAGGCGGCGCGGCGCTCGGCGTCGGACAGCACCGCATAGGCCTCGTTGACATCGCTCATGCGCGCCGCGGCGTCGGCCTCCTTGCTGACGTCCGGGTGGTACTTGCGCGCCAGCCGGCGGTAGGCCTTCTTGATGTCCTCGGCGCTGGCGTCGCGCGCCACGCCCAGGGCCTGGTAGTAGTCCTTGAACTCCACGTCGTGATCGCCTCGATCGCGGCAATGGCGCGAATGTGGCGGTCCGCGGCGCGCGATTCAAGCCCCCGGCACGGGCCAGGCACCACGGCCGGCGCCCGCGCTTGATCCAGCGCAAGGACCGGCGCGTGGCCGCCGCGTGGCCGGCGCAGGGCCGATGCGTGCCCGGTGCGGCCGCCGGCGCCCGCCCCCCTTGAAACGCCGCCGCGCGATCCCTACCTCGGGTTGGCGGGCCGCCACCGGACGGCCCCGACGACCGACCCGATTGGAGAACACGACCATGTACCGAAGCCTGTTCGCACGCGACGCCTTCGCCGAGCTGGACCGCCTGCAGCGCGAGATGAGCTCGCTGTTCGACCTGTCGCCCAGCATCCGCGGCTTCGCCCGCGGCGGCTACCCGGCGCTGAATGTCGGCAGCACCCCGCAGTCGGTGGAGATCTACGCCTTCGCGCCGGGCATGGACCCCGCGAAGATCGAGGTCAACCTCGACCGCGGCGTGCTGACGCTGGCCGGCGAGCGCACCGCCGCGGCCCCGGCCGCCAGCGACGAGAAGACCACGCTGCACGTCAACGAACGCTTCGCCGGCCGCTTCCGCCGCGTCGTCAGCCTGCCCGACGACGTCGACCCGGCGGCGGTGACCGCCAGCTACCGCGACGGCATCCTGCACGTCAGCATCCAGCGCAAGGCCGCCGCGCAGCCGCGGCGCATCGAGGTGCAGTGAGCCTGCCCGCGACCCGAACCGTAGGAGAACCGACATGAATGCCGTGACCCAGACCCAGGACGACACCGCCCGCCGCGAGCCGACGCTGCTGCCGCCGGTGGACGTGATCGAGGACACGACCGGCATCACGCTGTATGCGGACCTGCCGGGCGTGCCGCGCGACAAGCTCAACCTGCGCGTCGAAGGCGACCAGCTCGCGATCGAGGCCGATCTCGTGATCGCGCTGCCGCAGGGCATGCAGCCCAGCCACGCCGAGGTGCAGCTCTCGCGCTACCGCCGCACCTTCACGCTGAGCAGCGAGCTCGACGCCGACAAGGTCAGCGCCGAGCTGAGCCAGGGCGTGCTGCGCGTGCGCATCCCCAAGGCCGAACACGCGCAGCCGCGGCGCATCGCGGTGCAGGTGGCCTGAGGCGAAGGGCCCGGTGGCGCCGGGCCGCAGCGGCGCCGTCGGACTAGGCCGACGGCGGCGGTAGTCGCGCGAGCAGGCACACCGCTCGCGCCTCGATAGCGCGGCCTTCGCCGACCGGGCCCATCTTCTCGGCCGTCTTGGCCTTCACGTTGACGGCGTCCGCGGGCATCTCCAGCACGCCGGCGATGCGTTTGCGCATTGCCGGGATGTGGGGTGCCAGCTTCGGCGCCTGGGCGACGATGGTGCTGTCGACGTTGACCGGCGCCCAGCCGGCGGCACGCACACGGCGCACCGCTTCGGCCAGCAGCACCGCCGAGTCGGCGCCGCGGAAGGCGGCGTCGGTGTCCGGAAAGTGGCGGCCGATGTCGCCCAGCCCGGCGGCGCCGAGCAGCGCGTCGGTGATCGCGTGCAGCAGGGCGTCGGCATCGGAATGGCCCAGCAGCCCGTGGGTGTGCGGCACGGTGATGCCGCCCAGCACCAGCGGCCGGCCGGCGACGAGCTGGTGGATGTCCCAGCCCTCGCCGATGCGAAAGGGCCCAGCGCTCGGTTCGCTCATCGTCGGGTCTCCAGCAGGCGTTCGGCGAGCGCGAAGTCGGCCGGCCAGGTGAGCTTGAAATTCTCCAGCGGCGCGGCCACCAGGCGCGGCGCCAGGCCCAGCGCCTCCACGGCCGCGGACTCGTCGGTGACGGCGTCGCCGGCGGCCGCCAGCGCCCGCTGCAGCAGGCCCAGGCGGAACATCTGAGGCGTCTGCGCGGCCCACTTGCCGGCGCGGTCCACCGTAGCGGCGACACGCCCGGCCGCATCGGCCTGCTTCAGCGTATCGGCCAGCGGCAGCGCGAGCAGGCCGCCGACCGGGTCGTCCGCGCAGGCGTCGATCAGCGCCTCGACCCAGGCCGGCCGCAGCAGGCAGCGCGCGGCGTCGTGCACCAGCACCCAGTCGTCGTCGGCGGCGCCGCGCCGGCGCAGCTCGGCCAGGCCCGCCGCCACCGTGGCGGCGCGCGTGGCGCCGCCGCAGCGCGCGGTCCAGGCCCTCGGGCCGGCGAAGTCCGGCGCATGGTGCTCGAAGACCGCGTCGCCCGGCGCCAGCGCCACCAGCACCGCGTTCAGGCGCGGCACCGCCAGCAGCGCGTCCAGCGTGTGCGCCACCAGCGCGCGCCCGGCGAGCCGGGCGTACTGCTTGGGCCCGGCGGTGCCGGCGCGTTCGCCGATGCCGGCGCAGGGCACCAGCGCCAGGCAGCGTGGCGCGGCCGGCTCGGGCGGCGTCACGGCGCGGTCACGGCAGGACTCATGCGGCGATTCTAGAATTCACGCCGATCGTTCCCCGACGTCCCGACGCACCCCGACGCGACCCGCGCCGGGGCGGTTTGCTTTTGTCGCCTCCTTCCATGCAGCTCCCTCCCCTCGTTGCCGGCAAGCGCTTCACGCTGCCGCGTCCGCATGGCGCGGGTGACGCGCTGCTGCTGGCGCGGCTGGGCCGCTCGCTGGCCGACGCGGGGCGCATGCTGGTCGTCTTCAGCGCCGAGCCGGCGGACAGCGCGCGGCTGCTCGACGAACTGCCCTTCTTCGACCCCGCGCTGCGCGTGGCCCAGTTTCCGGACTGGGAGACGCTGCCCTACGACCGCTTCAGCCCGCACCAGGACCTGATCAGCGAGCGCCTGGCCACGCTGTGGCGCATGCACCGGCGCGAGGTCGACGTCGTGCTGCTGCCCGCCGCCACCGCGCTGACGCGGCTGGCGCCGCCGTCCTTCCTGGCCGCCACGACCTTCCAGTTCCGCCAGAAGACGCGGCTGGACGAGGCGGCGCTGAAGGCGCAGCTCACGCTGGCCGGCTACCAGCCTGTCAGCCAGGTCGTCGGCCCGGGCGAATA
This sequence comes from Rubrivivax sp., assembly GCA_019635315.1. Classification (GTDB taxonomy): domain Bacteria; phylum Pseudomonadota; class Gammaproteobacteria; order Burkholderiales; family Burkholderiaceae_C; genus Rubrivivax. Next base: position 298,886 of record JAHBZT010000004.1, on the reverse strand, counting down.
TGCGGTGCGCGGCGGACTGATCGACCTCTTCCCGATGGGCAGCCCGGTGCCCTACCGCGTGGACCTGTTCGGCGACGAGGTCGACTCGATCCGCGTCTTCGACCCCGACAGCCAGCGCAGCCTGTACCCGGTGCCCGAGGTGCGGCTGCTGCCCGGCCGCGAATTCCCGATGGACGAGGCGGCGCGCAGCGCCTTCCGCGCGCGCTGGCGCGAGCAGATCGAGGGCGACCCGACGCGCTGCCGGCTGTACAAGGACATCGCCAGCGGCGTGGCCGGCGGCGGCATCGAGTACTACCTGCCGCTGTTCTTCGACGCCCCGGCCACCGTCTTCGACTACCTGGCCACAGGCGATGCCGCCGACCGTGGCGCCGCACTCGTGCTGCACGGCAAGGTCGACGAGGCCATCGAGCGCTTCTGGACCGATACGCGCGAGCGCCACCGATTCCTGCAGCACGACCCCGAGCGGCCGCTGCTGCCGCCGCCGGCGGTCTTCCAGCCGGCCGAGGAATTCTTCCAGCACACGCAGGCCTTCGCGGTGCTCTCGCTGCGCGGCAGCGAGGCGCTGCCTTGGGCGCGCCCGCTGCCCGATCTGGCCATCGAGCGCGGCGGCACTGACCCGCTGGGCCGGCTGGAGCGCCACATCGCCGCCACGCCGCACCGCGTGCTGCTGCTGGCCGAGAGCGACGGCCGCCGCGAAAGCCTGCTGGACCTGCTGCGCGAGCACCACATCAGCGTGCCGGCGGTGGACACGCTGCAGGAATTCCTGCACGGCGCTGCGGCCGGCGAGAAGGTGGCCATCGCCGCGGCGCCGCTGGCCGAGGGCTTCCACTGGCTGGAACCCGAGGCCGGCGTCTCGGTGCAGTTCGTCACCGAGACCGAACTCTTCGCGACCACGCCGCAGGCGCGGCGGCGGCGCAAGCAGGAACAGGTCAGCGACGTCGACGCGCTGATCCGCGACCTCTCGGAGCTGGAGGTCGGCGACCCGGTCGTGCACCTGAACCACGGCATCGGGCGCTACCAGGGGCTGATCCACATAGACCTCGGCGACGGGCCGAGCGAATTCCTGCACCTCGAATATGCCGACAAGGCCACGCTGTACGTGCCGGTGTCGCAGCTGCACCTGATCAGCCGCTACACCGGCGTCAGCGCGGAAGAGGCGCCGCTGCACCGACTGGGCAGCGGGCAGTGGGACAAGGCGCGGCGCAAGGCCGCCGAGCAGGTGCGCGACACCGCCGCCGAGCTGCTCAACCTGTATGCGCGCCGCGCCGCGCGCGAGGGCTTCGCGCACCGCTTCAGCGCGGCCGACTACGAGGCCTTCGCGGCCAGCTTCGGCTTCGAGGAGACGGCCGACCAGCGCGCCGCGATCCACGCCGTGATCCAGGACCTGGTGAGCCCCAAGCCGATGGACCGCCTGGTCTGCGGCGACGTCGGCTTCGGCAAGACCGAGGTCGCGCTGCGCGCCGCCTTCGTCGCCGTGCATGGCGGCAAGCAGGTGGCGATCCTGGCGCCGACCACGCTGCTGGCCGAGCAGCACTACCAGACGCTGGTCGACCGCTTCGGCAAGTGGCCGGTCAAGGTGGCCGAGCTGTCGCGCTTCCGCAGCCCCAAGGAGGTCAAGGCGGCGCTGGCCGGGCTGGCCGACGGCAGCGTGGACATCGTCGTCGGCACGCACAAGCTGCTGTCCAGCGACGTCAAGTTTGCGCGCCTGGGCCTGCTCGTCATCGACGAGGAGCACCGCTTCGGCGTGCGCCACAAGGAGACGATGAAGGCGCTGCGTGCCGAGGTCGACGTGCTGACGCTGACCGCCACGCCGATCCCGCGCACGCTGGGCATGGCGCTGGAGGGGCTGCGCGACCTCAGCGTGATCGCCACCGCGCCGCAGCGCCGGCTGGCCATCAAGACCTTCGTGCGCAACGAGGGCAGCGGCGTCATCCGCGAGGCCGTGCTGCGCGAGCTGCACCGCGGCGGCCAGGTCTATTTCCTGCACAACGAGGTCGAGACGATAGAGAACCGGCGCCAGAAGCTGGCCGAGCTGCTGCCCGAGGCGCGCATCGCGGTCGCCCATGGCCAGATGCCCGAGCGCCAGCTCGAGCACGTGATGCGGGACTTCGTCGCCCAGCGCCACAACCTGCTGCTGTGCTCGACGATCATCGAGACCGGCATCGATGTGCCCAGTGCCAACACCATCGTCATCAGCCGCGCCGACAAGTTCGGCCTCGCCCAGCTGCACCAGCTGCGCGGGCGCGTGGGCCGCAGCCACCATCAGGCCTATGCCTACCTGCTGGTGCCCGACATCGAAGGCCTCACGAAGCAGGCCGCGCAGCGCCTGGACGCCATCCAGCAGATGGAGGAGCTGGGCAGCGGCTTCTACCTGGCCATGCACGACCTGGAGATCCGCGGCGCCGGCGAGGTGCTGGGCGAACACCAGAGCGGCAACATGATGGAAGTCGGCTTCCAGCTCTACAACGACATGCTGGCCGCCGCGGTGCGCTCGCTGCGCGCCGGCCGCGAGCCCGACATCCCCGACCTGCTGAACCCGGCCGACGCGGCCACCGAGATCAACCTGCACGCGCCGGCGCTGCTGCCCGACGCCTACTGCGGCGACGTGCACGTGCGCCTGGGCCTGTACAAGCGGCTGGCCAGTGCCGAGCGCAACGAGCAGATCGACGCGCTGCTGGAGGAGATCACCGACCGCTTCGGCCGCCTGCCGGCGCAGGGCCAGACCCTGTTCGACACGCACCGGCTGCGCGTGCTGGCGCGGCCCTACGGCGTGACCAAGATCGACGCCAGCGCGAAGCTGATGAACGTGACCTTCAGCGAGAAGGCGCCGGTGGACGCGCAGCGCATCGTCGAGCTGGTGCAGAAGAACCGCGCGGTCAAGCTCGCCGGCAACCACAAGCTGCGCATCGAGCGCGCGATCGACAAGCCCGCGGACCGAGCGCATTACCTGCGCGACCTGCTGCGCTCGCTGGGCCAGCCGGCCCAGACGGCGACGCTGCGGGCCTGAGAGGACCATGGCCCACCCCGAGCACCCTGTCCGCCGCCGCGCCCTGCTGGGCGGCGCCCTCGCGCTGCCGCTGCTGGCGGCCGCCGGCTGCGTGGCCCTCCCCTACGGGCCCTACTACCGGCCGGTGGCCGGCCCCGGCGCCCGGCTGCGCCGCGCGTGGTGCCAGGGCCAGGCGGGTCCCGAGACCCAGGTCGAGATCGACGCCGGCGCCGGCGTGCGCGTGGTGGCCAGCGCCCACCGTGAAGGCCCGAAGCGCGACGAACCCGGCCTGCCGCTGCGCGTGGAACTCACGCTGCCGGCCGGGCTGCCGGCGCACTTCCTGGGCGAACGTGCGGCGCTGCGCGAGACCGGCAGCGGCCGCACGCTGGAGGCCGCGATCGGCGTGCGTGTCATCGCGTCGGCCCGCGTGGCGGCCGATGCGTGGGTCGAGCCGCTGCGCCTGCGACCGGCCGGCGGCGCCGGGCGTCCGCGCGACCCTCGGCGTCCGCACGGCCTGCTGCGCGCCCGCTTCCAGGCCCCGGCCGGCTTCGCGCCGGCGGCGATGACGCTGCAGCTGCCGGCCGTGCAGCTGGGTGGCCCGGGCAGCGGCACGCTCGCCACGCCGCCGCTGCTGCTGCGGCGGCCGGGCAGCGACAGGCGCCCCGGCGACTACCGCAGCGACGCCGAGCAGCAGCACCTGCGCGAGCGCGAAGCCGCCTGCCGCCGCGACACGCCGCGACTGGCCTGCGAGAACATCGTGCCCTACGGCGAGCGCAGCTTCTCGCTCGCCGCCGGCGCGCTGCAGTGGAGCGGACAATGGCAGCGCTTCGAGACCGCGGCCCGTGCCGAGCCGCTGCGCGGCGACGTCGAACTGGCGGTGCAGGATATGCGGCCCTGGCGGCTGGCCGAGCCGGTCGTGCAGCTGACCGATGCCGCAGCGGGCGCCGGCGGCGCCGGCACCCTGCGCCTGCCCTTCCCTGCGCTGGACCTGCTGTTCGACGACGACATCACGCTCGCGACGCCGCTGCAGGCCGTGCCCGGCGGCGGTGCGCCGCGCCTGCTGCTGGAGGCGACGCTGCCCGACGGGCTGCCCGGCTTCGAGCTCGCGCTGCCGCCGCTGCAGCTGGGCAGCGAGCGCGTGGAGCTTGCGCCGCTGCGCTTCGAGCGCCGCCTGTTCGACGGCGGCGTCGAGCCGCTGAACTGCTGACCCCGCCCCGCCGACGATGAACGACTTCGACCAGATCGAACCGGGGCTGTGGCTGCGCCATGGCACGACGCCCCTCGCGCTGCGCGAGTACCGGCTCGCCGCCTTCGACATGGACTCGACGCTGATCAGCATCGAGTGCATCGACGAGATCGCCGACGCCGTCGGACGCAAGGCCGAGGTGGCGGCCATCACCGCGGCGGCGATGCGCGGCGAGATCACCGACTTCAAGGACAGCCTGCGCCGGCGCCTGGCGCTGCTGGCCGGCGTGCCGGCCGAGGCGCTGCAGCGGGTCCACGACGAGCGGCTGCGCATCAACCCCGGCGTGGCCGAATTCGTCGCCGCCTGCCGCGGCGCCGGCGTGCGGACCCTGCTCGTCAGCGGCGGCTTCACCTTCTTCAGCGAACGCGTGAAGGCGCGGCTGGGCATGGACTTCGCACGCGCCAACGAGCTCGAGATCGTCGACGGCCGGCTCACCGGCCGCCTGCTGCCGCAGTGCTGGGGCGAGATCGTCGACGGCGCCGAGAAGCGGCGCACGATGCTGGAGACCGCGAGCCTGCTCGGCGCGCCGCCGTCGCAATGCATCGCGGTCGGCGACGGTGCCAACGACCTGCCGATGATGGGCGCGGCCGGACTGTCCATCGCCTTCCACGCCAAGCCCGCGGTGCGCGCGCAGGCCACGGTGGCGGTCGACGACGGCGGTCTGGACCGCGCGCTGACGCTGTTCGCGCGCTGACGGCGGGCGCCCGGGCGCGGCGCACGCCGAGGGCGCGCAGAAGCGGTCCGCACCCGCCGTCCGCGCGCGGGCCGCGGCGGCTGCACGCCGCGGCCCGCATCAAGGCCGCTACGGCCGTGCCTGGTCGGGCCGGCTGTAGTCGCAGACCCCGCTCGGGAAGATCTGGCGCAGCCTGGCCGCCTGCTCGGCGCTGGGTGTCCAGCTGCCGTAGGTGCCGTCGGCCAGCGCCTGGTCGACGCTCTTGAGCGCGCAGCGGTACATCGCGCCCGTGATCGGCGCGCCGGCGACGATGCGGCTGGTGCCGTACAGCGGGAAGGCCGCCGTGCAGGCGCCCGGGGCGTTGCCGTCCAGGATGCCGGCCCAGACGCCGGCGCCCGAGCTCATCGGCGCGCCGAAGCGGTCGAAGCAGGCGTCCACCGCCATCGCCGGCTTGTTCTGCGCGATCGTGCGCTTCGGGTTCGCGCGCATGTTCATCAGCCACTCGTCCATCACCGCCAGGGCCTGCAGCGTGTTGCTGGCCTTGGGCGTGTTCGGGATCGTGTCGGTGAACCAGATCACGAGGTTGTCGCTGTGGCCCATGCGGTCGAGCACGCGCTGGCGCACCGCGAACGACTGGTGCGCGTTGTGCATGTCGAGCTCGCGCTCCATGTACTGGCGGTGGTCGATCGCCGGCACGTCCAGCCGGCCGGCGAAGACATGGCCGCTGGTGTAGGCCGCGCGCTGCGCCAGCGGGTCGCCCACCGAGCGCGGCGCCGGCTGGTCCGCCGCCGGGCTCAGGATCATGTTCTTCCTGCTCCAGGGGTCGAAGTAGCCGGGGATGGTCAGCGCCTTGTTGACTTCTTCGGCACCGGTGCCGAAGAACGGGAAGGTCTCCTGCGTCATGTCGCTCGGGTGCTTCCAGCCGCCGACATGCCAGTTCAGATGCAGGAACTCCTCGGGTTTGATGTTCCCGGCCCGCAGCGACTGCAGACCGTACTGCACGCCCACGTTGTCCCAGGTCACGCGCGCGGCACCGCTGGCGTCGACACCGTAGACGTTGCGCAGGTCGTCGTAGTGCGTCCAGCGGATCGCGGCGATCGCGCTCGGCGGGTCGTACTCCGCGGCGTTGGGCACCTGGCCGTACAGCGGGTTCATCGCCAGCGGCGTCAGGCCGCGCCAGGCCGGGATGCACTCGGTGCTGCCGACCGCGCTGGCGTAGCCCAGCGCCAGCTTCAGCGGCCGCAGCGCGTCGTTGACGCGCGTGAAGCCTTCCTCGGCGTTGAAGCCGACCAGCCAGCTGCGGTTCTTCGTGACCTGCCACTTCGCATTCGTGCGGTCGGTGGCGTCCATGTAGTGCTCGAGCAGCTCGCAGTCGCCGACATGGATGGTCTGCGTGACCATGTCCGGGTAGCTCTGCACCGGCAGCAGGCCGTCGAGCACGCCGGGATGGTTCTGCGCGATGATGTACTGCTGGATCGCGCCGCCGCTGCCGCCCAGGCCCACCGTGTAGGTCGGCACGCCGTAGCGCTCGATGAAGCGCTCCTTGGTCATCATCGCCGTCTCGCCGGCGAGGTTCAGGTTGTAGTGCGTGCCGGTGTTGTTGCCGCTGCTGTGCACGATGGCGAAGCCCTGGCCCAGGATGTCGGCATTCATCGAGCCGCCGTGCACCGTGCCCTGCGTGTGGCCGATGGCCACGCCGCCCTGGAACCAGTACAGCAGCTTGCCGTTCCACATCCGGGTGTCGTTCTGCGCCGCGTTGTCCTGTGCCGGCGGCGGCGACAGCATCGCGATGCTGTAGAGGAAGCGGTTGATCGAGCCGATCTCGCGGCGCACGATGAAGTCCACCGTGCGGCCGTCGGGCAGCGTGGTCGTCGCGATGTCGGCCGGGCGGTCGCCGCTGGCCGGGTACGGCAGGTAGGCACCGGCCGTGTTGCGGTACAGGTGCGTGACGAAGGTGTCGATGCTGCAGTCGCGGCTGTAGCCGATCACGTTGCCCTGCGGGTCGCGCACGCGGTAGCCCGGCGCCACGGCACTGTCGACCAGCGGCTGGCGGCCGACCGCGCTCTGGATCGTCGTGCAGACGAAGGGGTGCTGGTGCGGGCCGCTGAACATCGGGCCCGTGACCGGGTGGTTGGTCAGCACCAGGCGGTCGCTGACGCCCAGGCCGTTGCCGCGGCGGTGCCGCAACTCCAGCGTGTTCTGCCCGATCACCAGCCCGCCGACCACGCCCTCCAGGCCGGTGGCCGTCGGCTGCAGCGCCGGCGTGATGCGCTGGCCGTTGAGCCACAGCTCGAGCTGGTCGCGCAGTCCCGGTGGCGCGAGCACGGCGATGCGCGCATCACCGCCGGACACATATTCGCGGCGGCTGCTCAGCAGTTGCAGGCGCACCTTGGAGGCCGGCGCGGCCGACGACGCGCCGGCGAGACCGCCGGCGTCGGCGGCGCGGCCCTGGGCCTGTTCGCCGGGACCGGCGGGATCGGCGGCGCGCTGGCCGCCGCCGCAGGCGGCCAGCAGCGCGGCGCCGGCGGCGGCCGCGAGTGCGGCGCGCGCGGCGCCCGAAAGACGTGAACGCATGGGTCGGGTCTCCTCCGGGCCGTCGTCGGCCCGTCTTGTGGGTGTTTCCGGGCACAGGCCCGGCGCCGCCGGCGGCACCGGCGGGCCGCCGCCACGGCTGCACCCCGGATCCACCGACCCGATCCACCCTAGGCGCGCCGGCGCCGCGGCACCAGCGGGATTCCCCGCAGGCGGCGCGCGCCTGCCGTGGCTCAGCCGTCGCGGCCGAAGACCAGTTCGACGCGGTGCTTGCGCTCGGCCGGCAGCGGCTCGTAGCGCCACTGCATCAGCGCATCGACGACGCTGCGCTGCAGCGCACGCGGCGCCGGGGTCAGCACGCTGACCTCGGCCACGCTGCCGTCCGCGCGGATCGTCAGCTCGACCGAGACCTCGGCGATGCTGCCGGCCTGGTCGAGCATGCGCCGCTGGCTGTCCGGCGGCGCCATGGCCAGCAGCTTGGGCTGCACGAGCAGCGCCGCCATCTCGGGCGACGGCAGCGGGCCGGGCGTCAGGCCCAGCGGCAGCATGGGCTGCGGCGCGGCGTCGGCCTTCAGCGCGGCGGTCGCGGACGGCAGCGGCTGGGCCAGCGCGGCGTCCGCTTCCAGCGTCACCAGCGGCGGCTGCGGCGCCGGCTCGGGGGTCGCTTCGGCCGGCGTCTGCTCGGGCACGGCGCCCGGTGCCTCGCCGCCGCGCGCGGCCGGCAGGTCCGTCGCCGCCGCGGCCGGCGCGAGCCCCTCGGCGCGTGCCGCGGTGCGGCGCAGCACCGAGGCGTCCGCCGCCTCCGGCGCCGCCTCGGGCCCGCCCTTGCGGCGCACGCGGCTGGCCTCGAGGATCATGCGCAGCGGGCTGTTGGCCAGGCGCTGGGCGCGTTCCATCGCGGCCGCGGCCTCGGCGGCATCGGGCCTGGCGCCGGCCTTCGCCGCCGCGGCCGGGACGGCGGTCTGGCTCCAGGCGGGCAGCAGGCAGGCCAGCAGGCCCAGCGTCAGCGCCGGGCGACGGATCGTCGATGGCGTCCTCATGTCGTGCGCTCCTGCATCGGGCCGGCCGCCGGCGGCGGGCCGGGCGGCCTGGCGGCGGTCTGACGGCCCCGACCAGCGCCGCGGGCGCGGCACCCCGGGGATGCGCACGATTGTCCCGACGCGTGCCCGGCGGTGAAGCCGGGAACTGCGCCCGCGGCGTGGCGCAGTTCCCGGCTTCGCCTGCAGCGTCTTCTCTACTTGTAACCGACGCGGTCCAGCATCTGCTGCACCTGCGCGGTATTGGCGCCGACCTTGGCGATCGGCACCGTCTCGGCCTTGAAGCGGCCCAGACTCACGAGCGCCGGGTTCTCGGTCGGCGCGGTGGCGACCACCGGGTATTCGTTGTTGCCGTCGGCGAAATAGCGCTGCGCCTGGTCGCTGGCCAGGTATTCGAGGAAGCGCACCGCGGCGTCGCGGTTCTTCGCGTGGCGCGCGACGGCGGCGCCGGCGATGTTGACATGCGTGCCCCAGCTCGCCTGGTTCGGGAAGACGACGCCGGTGCGCTCGACCACCGCGCGGTCCTCGGGCTTGTTCGACCGCATCAGGCGCGCATAGTAGTAGCTGTTGCTGATCGCCACGCCGCACTCGCCGGAGGCGACGGCGCGGATCTGGTCGGTGTCGCCGCCCTTGGGCGCACGCGCCATGTTGGCCACCACGCCCTGCAGCCAGGCCTCGGTCTGCTGGGCGCCCAGGTGCTCCATCAGCGAACCGAACAGGCTCAGGTTGTACGGGTGCGAGCCGCTGCGCGTGCAGACCAGGCCCTTGAGCGCGGGCGCGGCGAGCTTCTGGTAGCTGTCGACATCGGCCGCCTTCAGCCGCGTCTTGTCGTAGACGATGACGCGGGCCCGCGTGGACATGCCGAACCACTGCGCGCCCTGCGCGCCCTCGCCGCCGCGCAGGTGGGCCGGGATGCGCTGCTCCAGCACCGCGGACTTGACCGGCTGGAACAGGCCGTCCTGCTCCGCGCGCCACAGCCGCGCGGCGTCGACGAGCACGATCACGTCGGCCGGGCTCGCGCTGCCCTCGGCCTTCAGGCGGGCCAGCAGCCCGGCGTCGTCGGCCTCGACGCGGTTGATGCGGATGCCGGTGGCCTGCGTGAAGTTGGCGTACAGCGCCTCGTCGGTCTGGTAGTGGCGGGCGGAGTACAGGTTCAGGACGCGGTCCTGGGCCTGGGCGGCCGGAGCCAGGGTCAGCGCGGCGGACAGCGCCAGCAGGGCGCGGCGGGTGATCCGGTTCATGGTGTCGGTTGCGGCAGGTGGCGGTTGAGGATGGAGTGGAACTTTAACGCAAGCGAGAATCATTGTTGTTAGCATCCCCTTGATCTGGAGCAGGATTCCGTCCGATCGCAGCCCATGGTCCGGGCGCCGACGGGTAGCGGCACCCGACGAGCCGACCCACCGGTATGCGGGTTAACCCGCTGCGCGATGCCGGCAACCCGCCACACGATCGTCAGTCACTGCCCGGCCATGACGGCCGCCGCGCAACAACACCAACGGGAGGAAGACCGTCATGCCCCTGCTCGTCCGTTGCCTGGCCGCCGGCCTGGCGCTCGTCGCCGCATCGGCCGCCGGCGCCAATGTCGCCGCCTCCTCCAGCGCCCGTCTCGACGGATTCGTCGTCACGCTGGTGGACCTGGCACCCGACGACGGACTGGCCCCCTGGGTCAGCTTCGCGGGCGACGGCCGCTCGCGTGCCTGGGCGCACAGCTTCTCCGGCATCGGCTACCAGGGGGAAGTCGACTCGATGACGCGCGATGGTGACGGTCCCTGGTCGGCAGCGCTGGCCGAAGGGGCCACCGCACGCAGCAGCGTGCGCAGCGAACTGGCCAACCCCGGCCCCCTGGTGTCCGGCATGGCGCTGACCGCCACGGCACAGGCGCAGGGGCCGGGCAGCGCCGGGCAGTCGGACCTGCGCGCCGGCTACGGCGCCTCGGTCGTGGCGCCTTCGGCCGACGTCGGGCAGTTCACGCTGTCACCCCACACGCGGCTGGAAATCTCGGCCGTGGCCAGCGTCGCAGTCACCGTCGGCGCCGGCTGGGACGGCGACTGGCAGAGCAGCAACAGCTATGCCCAGGCCTGGATGCGCCTGCTCGTCCCGGACCCGCCGGTGCCCGGCATCTTCAGCACCGACGGCTGCGCGATCGCGGCGGCACTGACGACCGGCACCGACCCTGGCCCGGGCGGCGGCTGCGGCAGCTTCAGCGGCGGCAGCCGCAGCATCGAGAACCTGACGCTCTTCGTCGCGCTGGACAACACCGCCGGCACGCCGATGAACGGCACCTTCATGGCGCTGGTCAGCCTGAGCGGCGGCGTGCACACCAACCCGGCGCCGATCCCGGAACCGGCGACGACGCTGATGCTGCTGTCCGGGCTCGCGCTGCTGGCCACGCGCGCGCGCCGCGCCACGACGCGCGCAGGTCGGCGCCGCTGAGCGGCGCCGGTCAGGCCTGTATCTGCGCCCAGGCGCGTTCCAGGCGCTTGACGCTCACCGGCTGCGGCGTGCGCAGTTCCTGCGCGAACAGGCTCACGCGCAGTTCCTCCAGCAGCCAGCGGAATTCGTCCATCCGCGCGTGACCGGCGCCCTTGAGCTCGGCACGCCGGCGCTGCCAGCGCTGCTCCAGCGGCCGCAGCTCGGCCAGCCGCGCGGCGTCGCGCGCCGGGTCGGCGCGCCACTTGTCCAGACGCAGCTGCACGCCCTTCAGGTAGCGCGGCAGGTGCTGCAGCGCGCTCCAGGGCGTGTCGGCCAGGAAGCGCCTGGGCACCAGCCGCTGCAGCTGCGCCGTGATGTCGTCGGCCAGCTCGCGCGGCGCGCGGCTGTCCTTGAGCTTGCGCTGCGCGGCGGCGAACTCGTCCAGCACGACGGCAGCCTGGCGCGCGACCTCCTGCGCGATCAGGTTCAGCCGGGCGCGGCCCTGTTCCAGGCGGCTCCTGAACGAGGCCTCGTCGTGCGGCAGCGGCTCGCCGAGGAAGGCGCGGTCCAGCGCGACCTCGACGACCTGCCCGCGCAGGTCCTCCAGCGTGCCCAGCGCCAGGTACAGCCCGGCCATGCGGGTGAGGTCCGGGATGTTCTTCTCCAGGTACTTGAGCGGCTCGCGCAGCTGCAGCGCGACGAGCCGGCGCAGCCCGTCGCGGTGGCGCGCCGCGGCGACCTCGGGCTCGTCGAAGACCTCGACCTCGACATGCGTGCCATGGTCGACGATGGCCGGAAAGCCGACCAGCACCTGGCCGCCGCGGCGGACCTCCAGCAGCTCGGGCAGCTCGCCGAAGGTCCACGCGGTGTGGCGAGTGGCGGCGGCCGGGGCCGACGCCGAGGTGGTGGTCTGCGCGGCGGCCTTTGCGGCGACACCGCGCGCGGCCGCATGCGGCGACGCGGCTGCCGGCGCGTCGCGCGACCCGCTTGCGGCGGCTGCGGCCGCTGCGGGCGCGGCAGGCGGCGGCCCCGCCGGTGATCCACCCGCCGGTGGTGTCCCCGATGGCACGGCCGCGGTCGGCCGCTTCAGCGCCGCCAGCGCCTGGAACGCACTGCGTGCCTGGCCGCCGAGCTCGGCCTTCAGCCCGGCCACGTCGCGCCCCATGCCGAGCTGGCGGCCATGCTCGTCGACGACGCGCAGGTTCATGAACAGGTGCGGCGGCAGCTGGTCGTGCTTGAAGTCGTTGCGCTGTACCGCGAGCTGGGTGCGCTCGCGCACCGCCTTCAGCAGCGCGTCGAGCAGGCTGCCCTCGCCGAAGGCCGCCGTGGCGCAGAACTCGGCCGCATAGTCGGGCAGCGGCACCAGGCGCGAGCGCGGCCGCTGGTGCAGCGTCTTGCACAGGGCCTGCACCTTGGCCGGCAGCAGCCCGGGCACCAGCCATTCGCAGCGCGCCTCGCTGACCTGGTTCAGCGCGTAGATCGGCACCGTCACCGTGAGGCCGTCGCGCGCACTGCCGGGCTCGTGCAGGTAGTCGGCGCGGCAGTCGATGCCGCCCAGGCGGATCGTCTTCGGGTAGGCCGCGGTCGTGATGCCGGCGGCCTCGTGGCGCATGAGTTCGTCGCGCGTGAGCTGCAGCAGTTCCGGCCGCTGCTTCGCGGCCTGGCGGAACCAGCGCTCCAGCGTCGCGCCGCTGCACACGTCGGACGGCAGCTGCTGGTCGTAGAAGGCGTGGATCAGCTCGTCGTCGACCAGCACGTCCTGGCGCCGCGCCTTGTGCTCCAGCGCCTGCACCTCGCGCACCAGGCGGCGGTTGTGTGCCAGGAAGGGCAGCCGCGAGTCGAACGTGTCCTCGTGCAGGTGCGCGACCAGCGCTTCGCCGATGAAGATCTCGCGCGCCGCGGCGGGGTCGACGCGCGCATAGTTCACGCGCCGGTTGCTGTAGATCACGAGCCCGTACAGCGTGGCACGTTCCAGCGCCACCACCTCGGCCGCCTTCTTCTCCCAGTGCGGCTCCAGCAGCTGCGTCTTCAGCAAGTGGCCGGCCAGCTGCGGCAGCCACTGCGGCTCGATGGCGGCGATGCCGCGGCCGAACAGCCGCGTCGTCTCCACCAGCTCGGCGGCGACGATCCAGCGCCCCGGCTTCTTCGACAGGTGCGCCCCCGGGTGGCGCCAGAAGCGGATGCCGCGCGCGCCCAGGTACCACTCGTCGTCGTCGGCCTTGCAGCCGATGTTGCCGAGCAGGCCGGCGAGCATCGAGCAGTGGATCTGCTCGTAGGTCGCGGGCGTCGCGTTGACGCGCCAGCCCTGCTCGGCGGCCACGGTCAGCAGCTGCGAATGGATGTCGCGCCATTCGCGCACCCGGCGCGGGTTGACGAACTGGTCGCGCAGGCGCTGCTCCTGCTGGCGGTTGCTGAGCTTGTGCTGGTCGGTCCGGCTCTGCGCGTCGCCGGCGTGGCCATGCACGCCGCGGCCGGCCTCGATCCAGCGCCACAGCTTCAGCGTGCCCATGAACTCGCTTTTCTCGTCGTCGAAGAGCCTGTGCTTCTCGTCGGCCGCCTGCTGCGCTTCCAGCGGGCGGTCGCGCACGTCCTGGCCCGACAGCGCGGCGGCGATCACCAGCACCTCGGCGAGCGCCTCGCGCTGCCTCGCCTCGAGGATCATGCGGGCGATGCGCGGGTCCAGCGGCAGGCGCGCCAGCGCCTGGCCGATGGGCGTGAGCTCGTTCGCCTCGTCGACCGCGCCCAGTTCGGCCAGCAGCGCGTAGCCGTCGGCGATGGCCTTGCCGGGTGGGCGTTCGAGGAACGGGAAGTCCTCGATCGCGCCCAGCCGCAGCGCCTTCATGCGCAGGATCACGCCGGCCAGGCTGCTGCGCAGGATCTCGGGGTCGGTGAAGCGGGGCCGCGCCGCGAAGTCGTCCTCGCCATACAGGCGGATGCACACACCGTTGGCCACCCGCCCGCAGCGCCCGGCGCGCTGGTGGGCCGCCGCCTGGCTGACGGGCTCGACCTGCAGCTGCTCGACCTTGTTGCGGAAGCTGTAGCGCTTCACGCGCGCCAGGCCGCTGTCGATCACGTAGCGAATGCCGGGCACCGTGAGCGAGGTCTCGGCGACGTTGGTCGCGAGCACGATGCGGCGGCCGTTGCCGGGCACGAAGACGCGGTCCTGCTCGGCCTGCGACAGGCGCGCGAAGAGCGGCAGGATCTCCGCCGGCGGTCCGCCGCGCTGCGCGCCCGCCAGGTGCCTGCGCAGGTGATCCGCGGTCTCGCGGATCTCGCGCTCGCCGGGCAGGAAGACCAGGATGTCGCCCGGGCCGGCCCGCCACAGCTCGTCGACCGCGTCGGCGATGGCATCGTCCAGCTCCGCGCCCTTGTGGTCCTCCCAGGGGCGCCAGCGCTGCTCGACCGGGTACAGGCGGCCGCTGACCTGGATCACCGGCGCCGGTCCGTCGCGGCCCGCGAAGTGGCTGGCGAAGCGCTCGGCATCGATGGTCGCCGAGGTCACGATGATCTTCAGGTCCGGCCGCCTGGGCAGCAGCTGCCGCAGGTAGCCGAGCAGGAAGTCGATGTTGAGGCTGCGTTCGTGCGCCTCGTCGATGATCAGCGTGTCGTAGGCGCCGAGCAGCGGGTCGCCCTGCGTCTCGGCGAGCAGGATGCCGTCGGTCATCAGCTTGACGCTGGCGCCAGGCTGCAGCCGGTCCTGGAAGCGCACCTTGTAGCCGACGACCTCGCCCAGCGGCGAATTCAGCTCCTCGGCGATGCGCCGGGCGACGCTGGAGGCCGCGATGCGCCGCGGCTGCGTGTGGCCGATCAGCCCGCGCCCGCCGGCGCCGAGACCGCGCCCCAGCTCGAGCGCGATCTTGGGCAGCTGCGTGGTCTTGCCCGAACCCGTCTCGCCGCAGACGATGACCACCTGGTGGTCGCGGATGGCGCGCGCGATCTCCTCGCGCCGCGCACTGACCGGCAGCGACTCGGGGTAGCGGATCGGCGGAACGGGGTGCGCCGGGGCAGCGGCCGGGCGCTGGCCGCCCGGCCGTGCCGCACGGCCCTGGGCAGGCGCATTCACGGGGCGCGGATTATGGCCGCGCCGCCCGCCTCAGGCGCTCGCGTACTTGATGATGCTCAGCACCGCGCCCTGCGGGTCCTGCAGCACCGCCATGCGGCCGACGCCGGGCACGTCCATCGGCGGCATCACGGTCTTGCCGCCCAGCGACTCGGCCTTGGCCAATGTGGCGTCCACGTCGTCCACGGTGACGTAGCAGCCCCAGGCCGGCGGCATGGGCGCGGCGCCGGGCGGCATGCCCATGATGCCGGCCACGCCGGTCTCGCCGACATTCGCGACGAGGTACGGCCCGGTGCCCATGTCCATGTCCTTCACGGTCCAGCCGAACAGCGCGCCGTAGAACTTCGCGGCGGCCGCCGGGTCGGTGGTCATCAGCTCGCTCCAGCTGATTGCGCCAGGGGTCTTGTAGACGTCCATCGCGGGGCTCCGGCGCCGCGCGACGGCGCGGCGGGCCCACATGCTGCGGCACAATCCGGCCACCTGTCGAGCCCCCCGGATGAGCCTCGTCTTCCCCCACACCTTCGTGCCCTGGTTCCGCGCCGTGGCGCCGTACATCCACGCCTACCGCGGCAAGACCTTCGTCGTCGGCCTGGCCGGCGAGGCCATCGCGGCGGGCAAGCTGGACAACTTCGTGCAGGACCTGGCGATCCTGCAGGCGATGGGCGTGCGCCTGGTGCTGGTGCACGGCTTCCGGCCGCAGGTCAACGAGCAGCTGGCCGCCAAGGGCCATGTCTCGCGCTACCACAAGGGCGTGCGCATCACCGACGACGTGGCGCTGGACGCCGCGCAGGAAGCCGCCGGCCAGCTGCGCTTCCAGATCGAGGCCGCCTTCAGCCAGGGCCTGCCGAATACGCCGATGGCCAACAGCACGGTGCGCGTGGTCTCCGGCAACTTCCTGACCGCGCGCCCGCTGGGCATCGTCGACGGCATCGACTTCATGCGCAGCGGCGTCGTGCGCCGCGTCGACCAGGCGGCGATCCGGCGCGCCATCGACATCGGCGCGCTGGTGCTGCTGAGCCCCTTCGGCTTCTCGCCCACCGGCGAGGCCTTCAACCTGACGATGGAGGACGTGGCGACCGCCACCGCCGTCGCGCTGCAGGCCGACAAGCTGGTCTTCCTGACCGAGATCCCCGGCATCCGCGAGAGCGCGGACGACCCCGAGAGCGGCATCGACACCGAGCTCTCGCTGGCCGAGGCGCGGCGGCTGCTCGCCGCGCTGCCGCCGCCGACGCTGCCCACCGAGCCGGCCTTCTACCTGCAGCACTGCGCGAAGGCCTGCGAGGGCGGCGTCGAGCGCAGCCACATCCTGCCCTACGCGACCGACGGCGCGCTGCTGCTGGAGGTGTTCACGCACGACGGCGTCGGCACCATGGTCGTCGACGAGAAGCTCGAGAGCCTGCGCGAGGCCGGGCCGGACGACGTCGGCGGCATCCTGCAGCTGATCGAGCCCTTCGAGCGCGACGGCACGCTGGTGCGCCGCGAGCGCAGCGAGATCGAGCGCGATGTCGCCAACTACACGGTGATCGAGCACGACGGCATCATCTTCGGCTGCGTCGCGCTGTACCCCTACCCCGAGGCGCGCACCGGCGAGATGGCGGCGCTGACCGTGAGCCCGCTGAGCCAGGGCCAGGGCGACGGCGAGCGGCTGCTCAAGCGCGTGGAGCAACGCGCCAAGCAGCAGCGGCTGGACAGCATCTTCGTGCTGACGACGCGCACGATGCACTGGTTCATCAAGCGCGGCTTCCAGCAGGTCGACCCCGACTGGCTGCCCGAGGCGCGCAAGCGCAAGTACAACTGGGACCGGCGCTCGCAGGTGCTGGTCAAGAAGATCGTCTGATCACGGAGAACCGCTCATGACCCGCATGGTGCAGTGCGTCTACCTCAAGAAGGAAGCCGAAGGACTGAAGTTTCCGCCCTACCCGGGCGAGCTGGGCAAGCGCATCTACGACAACGTCAGCGCCGAGGCCTTCGAGGTCTGGAAGAAGCACCAGACCATGCTGGTCAACGAGAACCGGCTCAACCTCGCCGACGCCCGCGCCCGCCAGTACCTCGCCCGCCAGATGGAACAGTTCTTCTTTGGCGGCGGAGCCGACAAGCCGGCGGGCTACGTCCCGCCGGCGGCCTGAGCGAAGCGAGGGCCGAAGAACGTGGGGCGCACTCATGAACGCGCCAGCGTTCGTGAGGTGCGCACCAACAGTTCTTCTTTGGCGGCGGAGCCGACAAGCCGGCGGGCTACGTCCCGCCGGCGGCCTGAGCGAAGCGCGGGCCGGAAAACGTGGGGCGCACTCATGAACGTGCCAGCGTTCGTGAGGTGCGCACCAACAGTTCTTCTTTGGCGGCGGCGCCGACAAGCCGGCGGGCTACGTCCCGCCGGCGGCCTGAGCGAAGCGCGGGCCGGAAAACGTGGGGCGCACTCATGAACGTGCCAGCGTTCGTGAGGTGCGCACCAACAGTTCTTCTTTGGCGGCGGCGCCGACAAGCCGGCGGGCTACGTCCCGCCGGCGGCCTGAGCGAAGCGCGGGCCCCGGAACGCGGGGCCCCGCGGCGGGCGATCGGGTGCGGCGCCTCGCTATAGTCGGACGCGGAGCGAGAACAACGACAACACCGAGGAGCATGCCGATGTCCCCACCCACGCTGGGCGAGCTGATCGCGCAGAAGGCTGCGCTGGAACAGCAGATCGCAGAGCTGCAGCGCACGCAGCGCGCCGAGGCGATCGCGCAGATCCGCTCGCTGATGAGCGAATACGGCCTGACGCTGGCCGACATCGGTGCGCGCTCGCCGGCCGCACAGCAGGCGGCGGCGAAAGCCGACCGCCAGGGCCCGTCGAAAGTCGCGCCCAAGTACCGCGACCCGGCCACCGGGCAGACCTGGTCCGGCCGCGGTCTGCAGCCGCGCTGGCTGCGCGAGGCGCTGGCCGCCGGGCGTCCGCTGTCGGATTTCGCGATCGGCGACGCGGCGTGACCAGCCTGCCGACCCGCTGCCGGACCGGTCCGTGAACGCCGGCGCCGGCTTCGGGACGTGGCGCGAGCTGCTGGCCGCGCCCGGCGGCTGGTCGTCGCTGCTGCTGCGGCTGGCCGCGGTGGGCGTGGCCGCACTGGTGCTGGCCTACCTGGGCAGCTTCAGCGTCGCGCTCGCCCCCTGGAGCGCGCTGGCGCTGCCCGGCGGCCTGGCCGTCGCCGCGGTCTGGCACTGGGGGCGGCCGGTGCTGGCCGGCATCGGGGCCGGCGTCTTCGTCGCGATGCTGGGCATCGGGCTGCAGGTGCTGCCGGCAGCCGCCTGCGCGCTGCTGGTCGGCGCCGCCGCGCTGGCCGCCCACATCGCACTGCAGCGCCTGGCCTTCGACGCGCGGCTGGAACGCCCGGCAGACGTCGCGCTGCTCGCCGGCGCGGTGGTCTTCGCGGCCGCGCTGCCGCTGGCGCTGCTGCTCTCGCTGTGGGTCGCGGCCACCACGCTGACGCCGCCGCTGGTGGCCGCGGCGACGGGCTGGGCGACGCTGTCGCTGGGCATGCTGCTGACCGCCGTCGCGGTGCTCGCCTTCGACCGCGACGTGCTGCATGCGCTGCAGCCCGGCACGCCATGGCGGGGCAACGTGGTCGGTGCGCTGGCCATCGCGGTGAGCTGGGGGCTGCTGGCGCTGGCCCCCGACCTGCGCTCGCCGCTGGTGGCGCTGGCGCTGTTCCTGCCGCATGTCGTGGCCGTCGCGCTGGTGCTGCGCGGCCACCTGGCGATGGCCGCCACCGGGCTGCTGGTGGCCGCGCTGCTGGCCGCCGCCGACGCGAACACCGGGCTGTCGCTGTGGTCGGTGGGCGGCAATGTGCAGGCCGCGCTGGCGGCCTGGCTGGGTTCGGCACTGGCGCTTCTGTTGTTGGGCCATGCCGCGACGGTGGACTGGCGCGGGCGCTCGCAGCGCTGGGAATGGGCACTCGACGGCTCGCGGCTGGGCGTCGCGGACTGGCACCTGCAGCGCGACGACAGCTTCGTCTCCGCGGCCTGGCGCACGCTGGCCGGCAACGGCACTGCCGCACGCCGCTGGAGCCCCGCCACCTGGCAGGCCCAGGTGCACGCCGACGACGCGCCGGCACTGGCCGCCGCCATCGACTCGCTGCGCAGCGGCGAGGCCGGGCGCCGCCAGCTCGAGCTGCGCATGCCGCGGGCCGGCGACTGGCGCTGGATGGAGGCCACGCTGCTGGTCATCGAGCGCGATGGCAGCGGCCAGCCGGTGCGCCTGCTGGCCACCCTGGCCGACGTGCACGAGCGGCGCGAGGCGCTGGAGCGCCAGCGCATGTCGGCCAGCCTGTTCCAGCACCTGCACGAGGGCCTGCTGATCACCGACGCCGACCTGCGCGCGCTGGACGTCAACCCGGCCTACACCGAGATCCTGGGCGTGCCGCGCGAGGAGCTGCTGGGCACCGTGCCCTCGCTGCTGCGCCCGACACCGGCCGACCCGGTGGCGCGCCAGCAGCGCGCGGCGATGTGGGCCAGCCTGCGCGACCAGGGCAGCTGGCGCGGCGAGCTGCTGGAGCGCCGGCGCAACGGCGAGCTGTGCACGCTGGCGGCGACGATCTCGGCCGTGCGCGGCCCGGCCGAGGACCTGCGCTACCACGTGCTGGTCATCAGCGACATCAGCGAGCAGCGCGAGCAGCGCGAGCAGCTCGAGCGCCAGGCCCACTACGACGAGCTGACGCGGCTGCCCAACCGGGCCCGGCTGTCGCAGCTGCTCGACGACGCGATGCGCGCCGCCGACCGCGACGGCTACCTGCTGGTCGTGTGCTACCTGGACCTGGACCGCTTCAAGCCGGTCAACGACAAGTTCGGCCACGCCGCGGGCGACCGCCTGCTGGCCGAGCTGGCCGGGCGGCTGAAGAGCGCGCTGCGCAGCCGCGAGCAGTGGGCCGATGCCGCCGCGCGGCTGGGCGGCGACGAGTTCGTGCTGCTGCTGCGCGCCGGCACGCTGGAGGAAGCGCGGCTGGCCGTCGAGCGCGTGCTGCGCGTCGTCGCCCAGCCCTATGCGATCGACCCCGCCGAGGACGCCGTGCAGGTCACCGCGAGCATGGGCGCCACCGTCTACCCGATCGACCGCAGCGACGCCGACACGCTGCTGCGCCACGCCGACCACGCGATGTACGGCGCCAAGCAGGCCGGGCGCAACGGCTACCTGTTCTTCGACCCCGAGCACCGCCGCCGCACCGAGGAACGCGTGATGGCCATCGGCCGCGTGCAGGAGGCGCTGGACCAGCAGGAATTCGTGCTGCACTACCAGCCCAAGGTCGACATGCGCGCCGGCCGCGTGCTCGGCTTCGAGGCGCTGCTGCGCTGGGAGCACCCGCAGCAGGGGCTGGTCGCGCCGCTGCAGTTCCTGCCGCTGATCGAGAATACCGGGCTCTCGTCGCGTGTCGGCGACTGGGTGCTGGCGCAGGCGCTGGAGCACCTGTCGCAGTGGCGCCGGCACGGGCTGGACATCGCGGTCAGCGTCAACATCTCGGCGCGCCACCTGCAGGAGCCGGACTTCGCGCTGCGACTGTCCGAGCTGCTGGCGCGCCACGCCGACCCGCTGGCGCCCTACCTCGAGCTGGAGATGCTGGAGACCGCGGCGCATGCCGACATCGAGGCCACGTCGGCGCTGCTGGCGCGCTGCCGCGGCATCGGCGTGCGTTTCGCGCTCGACGACTTCGGCACCGGCTACTCGACGCTGACCTACCTGAAGCGGCTGCCGGTGGACGTGCTGAAGATCGACCGCAGCTTCATCCACCACATGCTCGACGACGCGCAGGACCGCGCCATCGTCGAGGGCGTCATCGGCCTGGCGCGCACCTTCGGCTGCACCGTGGTCGCCGAGGGCGTCGAGAGCCCGGCGCAGGCGCGCACGCTGCTGGACCTGGGCTGCGACATCGGCCAGGGCACCGGCATCGCGGCGCCGATGCCGGCCGACCTGGTCGCCGCCTGGGTGCGCGACTACCGTGGCATGTTCGCACTGGCGCCGGCGGGGGCCGAGGGCAGCGGCACTAGACTGGCGCGGTGATCCCCGCCGGCTTCCTGCAGGACCTGCTGTCGCGCGTCGACATCGTCGACGTCGTCGGCCGCCACGTCGAGCTCAAGCGCGGCGGCGCCAACCTGATGGGGCTGTGCCCCTTCCATGCCGAGAAGTCACCCAGCTTCTCGGTCAGCCCGAGCAAGCAGTTCTATTACTGCTTCGGCTGCGGGGCCAGCGGCGACGCGATCCGCTTCCTCACCGAGCACCTGGGACTGAGCTTCGTCGAGGCGGTGCGCGAGCTGGCCCAGGGCGTGGGCCTGGAGGTGCCCGAGGAGCAGGTCAGCGACCAGGAACGCCAGCGCCGCGACACGCTGCGCGAGCGCCGCGCCGGCATCTCGCAGGTGCTGGAGCGTGCGGCAGGCTTCTACCGCGCGCAGCTCAAGGCCGCGCCGCGCGCGGTGGACTACCTGAAGCGGCGCGGGCTGACCGGGGAGATCGCCGCGCGCTACGGCCTGGGCTATGCGCCGCCCGGCTGGCGCACGCTGGCCGGCGTCTTCCCGGCCTACGACGACCCGGTGCTGGAGGAAGCCGGGCTGGTCCGGCAGAAGACCCCCGACGACGACGCCGCGCCGGCCGACGTGGAGCGCGGCCGCTACGACTGGTTCCGCGACCGCATCATGTTTCCGATCCGCGGCGTCGGCGGCGAGGTCATCGGCTTCGGCGGCCGCGTGCTCGACGACAGCAAGCCCAAGTACATCAACTCGCCGGAGACACCGGTCTTCAGCAAGGGGCGCGAGCTCTACGGCCTGTTCGAGGCGCGCCAGGCACTGCGCGACAAGGGCGCGGCGCTGGTCGTCGAGGGCTACATGGACGTCGTCGCGCTGGCGCAGCTCGGCTTCCCGAATGCGGTGGCGACGCTGGGCACGGCCTGCACCGAGGACCATGTGCGCAAGCTGTTCCGCTTCACCGACACGGTGGTCTTCAGCTTCGACGGCGACGCCGCCGGCCGCCGTGCCGCGACGCGGGCGCTGGAAGCGGCGCTGCCGCATGCCGGTGACCTGCGCCAGGTGCGATTCCTGTTCCTGCCGCCCGAGCACGACCCCGACAGCTACGTGCGCGCGCATGGCGCCGCGGCCTTCGAGCAGCAGCTCGCGCAGGCGGTGCCGCTGTCGCGCCAGCTCGTCGAGCAGGCCGCCGACGGCTGCGACCTCGCCGGCGCCGAAGGCCGCGCCCGCTTCCTCGCGCATGCCAAGCCGCTGTGGTCGGCGCTGCCCGACGGTGCGCTGAAGCGCCAGCTGCTGCCCGAACTGGCGCGCCGGGCCACCATGGAGCCGGCCGACCTGGCCTCGCTGTGGGGCGGCGCGGCGGCGGGCCCGCCGGCCGCCGCGCCGCCGGGGGCCCGACCGGCGACGCCGCCCAGCTTCGCGCGCCCGGCGGCCCGCGGCCCCGCCCGGCGGGCCCCGGCGGCGCCGGCCGACCTGGCGCTGCGCCTGCTGCTGCGCCACAGCGACTGGTGGGACCGCCTGTCCACCGAAGACCACCAGCTGCTGCACGGGCTGGGCGGCGCCCATGGCGAGGCCGTCGCTTGGCTGGAGCGCCAGCTCGTCGAGCACGGCCCGCTGCCCTGGGCCGCGCTGGCCGAGGCGCTGGCCGCCGACGAGCAGGCCGCGGCGCTGCAGGCCGACGTCACGCGCTGGATGGCCGGCGCCGCGCCCGACGAGGAGCACGACGTGACCGACCTGCGCCGCGTGCTGGCGCGGCTGGCGCTGCAGCAGCTGGAGGACGAGTCGGCCCTGCTCGCCACCGCCGCGGCGGCCGACGCCGACGCGCGCACGCGGCTGCGGGGCGTGCTGGAGCGCATCCGCGAGCTGAAGGCCGCGCTGGCCGGCGGCGGCTGATCGCGCCGTCGACCGGCGCCGGCCCGGCCGCGTGCGCCCTCCGGTCGGCACGCGGCGGCCGGCACCAGCGCGGCCGGCCAGGCCGCGGCGCGCGGGTGTGCGCCCGCCCTGCCCGCCCTCGCGGTTTGCCATGCACGCGCTATAATGGAAAGTTTGTTGCAGCGGCAAGAGTGACGCCAGCACCTCCGGGCCCCGACCACCCTCGACAAGGGTTCATGCAAGGTCAAACCCCACCCGCCAGGACTGGATCTCCCCAACGTCCACGCGAGCTTGCCCGCCCGACAGGCGCCCCTGTGCGCGATCGCCGTCGCGGCGTGGCTTCGGCCCGCCCGCCGGTGGCGCGCACCGCTCGTTGGCGCCGGCCGTCCGCGGCCGGTGTCGCGGGTGGGGCATGCACTGCCGGGTCGCCCATCGCCGCCGTCCCGCGGACGGAACGCACCGCACCCAGCCCCCGAGGAAGCGCATGACCGCCAAGAAGCCCGCCGCCGAGCCCACCAAGTCCGGCGCCAAGCCCGCCGCGAAGTCCGGCAAGGACGCCAAGGCCGACGCCAAGCCCGCAACGGCCGCCGCCAAGGGCGCGGACAAGGCCGCCGCGGCGGCCAAGCCGGCTGCGAAGCCGGCGGCCAAGCCGGCCGCGAAGGCGCCGGCAGCCAAGCCGGCGAAGGTCGAGGCCAAGGTCGACGCGAAGGTCGAGCCCAGGCCCGCGGCCAAGGCCGCCGCCAAGCCGGCGGCGAAGGCCCCTGCGAAGCCGGCCGCCAAGCCGGCGGCCAAGGGCGGCAAGAAGGCCGCCGAGCCGGCGAAGAAGGCCGCCGAGGTCGAGGACGAGGACCTGGCCGACGTCGAGGCCGACTTCGAGGCCGACGCCGAGGTCGACGCCGACGTCGAGGTCGAGGCCGTCGACGAGAAGGCCGAGAAGGCCAAGCCGCTGCGCATGAAGGTCAGCCGCGCGAAGGAGCGCGCGCTGATGCGCGAGTTCGGCCTCGACGAGACCCTGCTCACCGAGGAGGAGGTCGCCAAGCGCCGCCAGGAGCTCAAGACGCTCATCAAGATGGGCAAGACGCGGGGCTTCCTGACGCACCAGGAGATCAACGACCACCTGCCCGAGAAGCTGGTCAACGAGGAGATCCTCGAGGCCATCGTCTCGATGCTCAACGACATGGGCATCGCGGTCTACGAGCAGGCGCCGGACGCCGCGCAGCTGCTGATCACCGGCAGCAACACCGCCACCGCCACCGACGAGGAGGCCGAGGAAGCCGCCGAGGCCGCACTGTCCACCGTCGACAGCGAATTCGGCCGCACCACCGACCCGGTGCGCATGTACATGCGCGAGATGGGCACCGTCGAGCTGCTCACGCGCGAGGGCGAGATCGAGATCGCCAAGCGCATCGAGGGCGGGCTGCAGGCGATGATGCTGGCCATCAGCGCCAGCCCGACGACGATCGCCGAGATCCTGGCCTACGCCGACAAGATCGCCGCCGGCGAGATGCAGATCAGCGAGGTCGTCGACGGCTTCGTCAGCGACGACGAGGCCGACGACTATGTCGCCGAGGAGGACTACGACGAGTTCGACGAGGACGACGACGACGACGGCAACGGCGGCTCCAAGGCGCTGACCAAGAAGCTCGAGGAACTGAAGTCGGCGGCGCTGGAGAAGTTCGACGCGCTGCGCACGCACTTCGACAAGATGCGCAAGGCCTACGAGAAGGACGGCTACAAGTCGCCCTCGTACAACAAGGCGCAGCACGCCATCAGCGACGACCTGATGACGATCCGCTTCACGGTCAAGACCATCGAGCGGCTGTGCAACATCCTGCGCAGCCAGGTCGACGACGTGCGCCGCTACGAGCGCGAGATCCGCAAGATCGTCGTCGACAAGTGCGGCATGCCGCAGGACCACTTCATCCGCACCTTCCCGGCCAACGTGCTGAACCTGAAGTGGGCCGAGAAGGAGGCCGCCGCCGGCAAGCCCTACAGCCCCATCCTCGTGCGCAACCTGCCCGCGGTGCAGGAGCTGCAGCAGAAGCTGATCGACCTGCAGAGCCGTGCCGTCGTGCCGCTGGAGGACCTCAAGCTCATCAACAAGCGCATGAACGAGGGCGAGAAGGCCAGCCGCGACGCGAAGAAGGAGATGATCGAGGCCAACCTGCGCCTGGTCATCAGCATCGCCAAGAAGTACACCAACCGCGGCCTGCAGTTCCTGGACCTCATCCAGGAGGGCAACATCGGCCTGATGAAGGCGGTGGACAAGTTCGAGTACCGGCGCGGCTACAAGTTCTCGACCTACGCGACCTGGTGGATCCGCCAGGCGATCACGCGCTCGATCGCCGACCAGGCGCGCACCATCCGCATCCCGGTGCACATGATCGAGACCATCAACAAGATGAACCGCATCTCGCGCCAGCACCTGCAGGAGTTCGGCTACGAACCCGACGCGCCGACGCTGGCCGAGAAGATGGAGATCCCCGAGGACAAGATCCGCAAGATCATGAAGATCGCCAAGGAGCCGATCTCCATGGAGACGCCGATCGGCGACGACGACGACAGCCACCTGGGCGACTTCATCGAGGACACCAACAACGTGGCCCCGGTGGACGCGGCCATGCAGGCCGGCCTGCGCGACGTCGTCAAGGACATCCTCGACAGCCTGACCCCGCGCGAGGCCAAGGTGCTGCGCATGCGCTTCGGCATCGAGATGAGCACCGACCATACGCTGGAGGAGGTCGGCAAGCAGTTCGACGTGACCCGCGAGCGCATCCGCCAGATCGAGGCCAAGGCGATCCGCAAGCTCAAGCACCCGAGCCGCTCGGACAAGCTGCGCACGTACCTGGACAACCTGTAAGCCCGGGGGGACCGAGGAGCGCGGCGATAGACTCCGCCGGGACATGACGCGCATCTCCGACCGCACCGTGCTGTTCGCCGACCTGCGCGGCAGCACGGCGCTGTTCGAGACCCTGGGCAACGCCGAAGCCACCTCGGTCGTCACGCACTGCGTCACCGCGCTGGCGGTGCCGGTGGCCGACCACCACGGCACGGTGGTCAAGACGCTGGGCGACGGCCTGATGGCGGTCTTCGACGACCCGCCGGATGCGCTGGCCGCCGCGGTGCAGATGCACGACGTGCTGGACGCCATCGTCTCGCGCGGCAGCGAACGCGGCGCCTCCTCGGGGCTGCGGGCGCTGCGCCTGCAGGTCGGGCTGGCGCGCGGCGAGGTCGTCGAGATGCGCGGCGACTGCTTCGGCGACGCGGTCAACGTCGCGGCGCGGCTGCTGGACCATGCCGGCGACAACGAGACCCTGGTCACCGCCGAGGTCGTGCGTGGCCTGCCCACCGACATCGCGACCCGGCTGCGCTGCCTGGACCACCTGGTGCTGCGCGGGCGCGTCGAGCCGGTGCAGGTCTTCGTCACCGGCGGCCGCCGCGGCAGCGGCGACGCCGCGGTCACGCAGTTCGGCGGCGACTTCTCCAGCGTGCTCGAACCCGACGGCCTGCGCCTGACCTGGGCCGGCACCAACCGCGTCTTCGCCAGCGCGCAGATGCCGGTCGTGCTGGGGCGCAGCGTGCAGGCCAGCTTCTGCGTCGACGACTCGCGCGTCTCGCGCTCGCATGCGCGCGTGGACTGGCATGGCGGCAGCTTCCAGCTCACCGACCTCAGCTACAACGGCACCTACGTGCGCTTCGCCGACGGCGAGATCGTCAGCCTGCGCCGCGGTGCCTGCACGCTGCACGGCAGCGGCACCATCGGCCTGGGCGGCTCGCCCAGCGACCCCGGCTCGCCCTGCGTGGCCTTCGACGTGCTGCGCTTCGCCGACACGCAGCCGCAGGTGCCGCTGGAGCTGCGCTAGCATGCGCGCCGCCATGCGCGTGCTCTACATCGACGACGACCGCGTCAACAGCCTGATCTTCGCCGAGGTCTGCCGCGGCGCCGGTGGCGTCGAGGTCGAGACCGCCGAGGACGGCGCCGAGGCGCTGGAACTGGTGGCGCAGTGGACGCCGGACCTGCTGGTCATCGACCTGCACCTGCCCGACACCGACGGTTATGCGCTGCTGCGCACGCTGCGCGAGCGCCTGCCCGGCGCGCCCGCGGTGCTGTGCACGGCCGAGGACACGCCGCGCGTCGAGGCGCCGGCGCGCGCCGCCGGCTTCGACGCCTGCTGGACCAAGCCGGTCAGCGCCTCGCAGGTGCTCGCCCAGCTGGACCGGCTGCGCGCGGAGCCGCGGTGAACTTCCGCGCCGAGCCGCCCTACCGGCACGGACAGCCTGCACGCACCGCGGTGCTGCTGGTCGCGCTGGGCACGCCGGACGCGCCGACGGCACCGGCGCTGCGCCGCTACCTGGCCGAATTCCTGAGCGACCCGCGCGTCGTCGAGATCCCGCGGCTGCTGTGGTGGCCCATCCTGCACGGCATCATCCTGAACACGCGGCCGGCGCGCAGCGCCGCCAAGTACGCCAGCATCTGGACGCCCGAGGGCTCGCCGCTGGCGGTGTGGACCGCGCGCCAGGCGCAGGCGCTGGGCGAACGCCTGGCCGCCGCCGGCCATCGGGTGCTGGTGCGCCACGCGATGCGCTACGGCAACCCGTCGATGCCGGCCGTGCTGGACGCTCTGCGCGCCGAGGGCGTCACGCGCGTGCTGGTGCTGCCGATGTACCCGCAGTATGCGGCGGCCACCACCGCCAGCGTCGCCGACCGGCTGCTGCAGTGGGCGACCGGGGCGCGCCGCATGCCCGAATGGCGCTTCGTCGGCGAACACCACGACGACCCCGGCTACATCGGCGCGCTGGCCGGGCGGCTGAAGGCGCACTGGCGCGAGCACGGCCGCGGCGAACGGCTGATCCTCAGCTTCCACGGCGTGCCCGAACGCAGCCTGACGCTGGGCGATCCCTACCACTGCCAGTGCCACAAGACGGCGCGCCTGCTCGCCGAGCGGCTGGGCCTGGCGCCGGACGAGGTCACCGTCACCTTCCAGAGCCGCTTCGGCAAGGCCAAGTGGCTGGAGCCCTATACCGAGCCGACACTGCAGGCGCTGGCGGCGCAGGGCGTCAAGCGCGTGGACGTGATGTGCCCGGGCTTCGTCGCCGACTGCCTGGAGACACTGGAGGAGATCGCGCAGGAAGCGCGCGACGCCTTCCTGGAAGCCGGCGGCGAGACCTTCCACTACGTGCCCTGCCTGAACGACGAGCCGGCCTGGATAGCCGCGCTGGCCGCGCTGGCCGAGCGCCACCTGCAGGGCTGGCCGACACGCGAGGCCGAGGACACCGTCGAACTGCAGCGCCAGCGCGAACTCGCGCTGGCGATGGGCGCGAAGGACTGAGCCGCGCCGCTCTAGGCGCGCCGCTTCCACGCGATCACGCGCGGCAGCACCAGCACCAGGGCCACGATGACCAGCAGCGTCAGCGACATCGGCCGCTCCAGGAAGACCATCCAGCTGCCCTCCCCGATCGACAGCGCGTTGCGCATCTGCGCCTCGGCCAGCGGGCCCAGGATCAGGCCGACGATGACCGGCGCGGTCGGGAAGTCGAAGCGCCGCATCACGACGCCGACCAGGCCCAGCCCCAGCATCAGGTACAAGTCGAAGGCGCTCTGGCGCATGCCGTAGACGCCGACGGTGGCGAAGATCAGGATGCCGGCATACAGCGGCGCCTTCGGGATCTTCAGCAGCTTGACCCACAGCCCGACCATCGGCAGGTTCAGCACCAGCAGCATCACGTTGCCGATATACAGGCTGGCGATCAGCGCCCACACCAGCCCCTCGCTGGTCTGGAACAGCTGCGGCCCCGGGTTCAGGCCGTAGTTCTGGAAGGCCGACAGCAGGATCGCCGCGGTCACGCTGGTCGGGATGCCCAGCGTCAGCAGCGGCACCAGCGTCGCGGTGACGGCCGAGTTGTTGGCCGCCTCCGGCCCGGCCACGCCCTCGATGGCGCCGGTGGTGCCGAACTCTTCCTTGTGCGCGCTCAGCTTGCGCTCGGTGGCGTAGCTCAGGAAGGTCGGGATCTCGCTGCCGCCGGCCGGGATGGTGCCGAACGGAAAGCCGATCGCAGTGCCGCGCAGCCAGGCCGGCCACGACCGCCGCCACTCGCGGCGCGTCATGTGCACCTTGCCCATCCTGTTGATGTCCGAGACGCTGCGGCCCTCGTACAGCGCGTTGTACAGGCACTCGCCGACGGCGAACAGCCCGACCGCGACCAGCACGACCTCGACGCCGTCCATGAACTCCGGGATGCCGCCGGTGTAGCGCACCTGCGCGGTGATCTGGTCGATGCCCACCAGCCCGAGCGCGAGGCCGACGAACAGCGCCGTCAGCCCGCGCAGCCGGCTCTTGCCGAGCACCGCGCTGACGGTCGTGAAGGCCAGCAGCATCAGGCAGAAGTATTCGGGCGGGCCCAGTTGCACCGCGAACTCGGCCATCACCGGCGAGAACAGCGTCACCAGCACGGTCGCCACGGTGCCGGCGACGAAGCTGCCGATGGCGCTGGTGGCCAGCGCGGCGCCGGCGCGCCCGCTCTTGGCCATCTTGAAGCCCTCGAGCGCGGTGACCATGGTGCCGGTCTCGCCGGGCGTGTTGAGAAGGATCGAGGTCGTCGAGCCGCCGTACATGGCGCCGTAGTAGATGCCGCAGAAGAAGATCATCGACGCGGTCGGCTCGACCTGCGCCGTGATCGGCAGCAGCATCGCCACCGTGACCGCCGGCCCCAGGCCCGGCAGCACGCCGATCGCGGTGCCGACCGCGCAGCCGACGAAGGCCCACAGCAGGTTGATCGGCGTCGCGGCGGTCATGAAGCCGCCGAGCAGGTCGCTCCATAGTTCCATCGAGCGCCCCCGCTACAGCCAGCCGGTGCCGGTGAGGCCCGGCAGGTTGACCTTCAGCACCTGGGTGAACAGCCAGAACACCGGCAGCGCGATCAGCATGCCGGTCACCGCGTCCAGCAGCACCTGGCGCGGGCCGCGCCAGGGCCGGCCCTCGGCGCTGCGCAGCCCGTGCACCGCCAGCGTGTAGCACAGCGCGCAGGCCAGCACGAAGCCGGCACGCTCGATCAGCAGTGCATTGGCCAGCAGGCCCGCCACCACCCAGGCCAGCGCGCCCCAGTCGCCGCGCTCGGCGCCGGACGGCGGATCCAGTTCGCGGAAGCCGCCGCTGCGCGCCTCGAAGAGCAGCCAGCCGCCGCAGGCCGCCAGCGCCACGGCGACCACCCAGGGCAGGAAGTTGGGCCCGACGCCGGCATAGCCGGCTTCCGACGGGATGCCGGTGGCACCCCAGGCCAGCAGCGCAGCGACAAGCAGGGCGCCGGCGCCGATCAGCGTCTGGGCGCCCCGCGACGGGACAGGTGCGTTCATGGGCAGGTCCTGGCGACGGCCGCGCCGGGGCGGCCGGGCGATCGGGAACGATCGGTGGGCCGGCGCAACGGCACCGGCCGGGTACGGGCGCGGGCGGCGCCGGCCGGCGCCGCCCCGGCCCGGGTCAGACCATGCCGGCCTTGACCATCGTCGCGCGCAGGCTGGCGAAGTCGCGGTCGACGAAGTCCTCGAACTCCTTGCCGGTCAGCAGCGCGGGCGTCCAGTTGTTCTTCTCCACCGCCTCGGCCCAGCTCTTGTGCCGGGTGGCCCTGACGATGAGGTCGACCAGGGCCTTCTTCTGCGCCTCGTTGATGCCGGCGGCACCATAGACGCCGCGCCAGTTGCCGATCACGACGTTGACGCCCTGCTCCTTGAGCGTCGGGATCGCGATGCCCCTGAGCCGCGCGTCGGAGGTGACGCCGATCGGCTTCATGCGCCCGCTCTCGATGTACTGCTGGAACTCGCTGTAGCCGCTGCCGCCCACCGTGACGTTGCCGCCCAGGATCGCCGCCACCGCCTCGCCGCCGCCGCGGAAGGGCACGTAGTTGATCTTGGACGGGTCGACGCCGGCCTCGCGCGCGATCATCGCCGCGGCGATGTGCTCGGTGGAGCCGGCCGAGCCGCCGCCCCACTTGACGCTGCCCGGGTCCTTCTTGAGCTGCGCGACGACGTCGGCCAGGCTCTTGAACGGCGAATTGGCCGGCAGCACGTAGACGTTGTATTCGGTGGTCAGGCGAGCGATCGGCGTGACCTGCGTCACCGACACCGGCGGCTTGCTGCGGATCTCGCCGCCCAGCATCACCGCGCCCATCACCATCAGCGCATTCGGGTCGCCGCGGCTGGCGTTGAAGAACTGCGCCAGGCCGATCGCGCCGGCCGCGCCGCCCTTGTTCTCGTAGTTCACCGAGGTCGCGGCGCCGCTGTCCATCAGCGCCTTGCCCAGCGCGCGGCCGGTGGTGTCCCAGCCGCCGCCCGGGTTGGCCGGGATCATCATCTTCAGCGCCACGCTGGCGCGCGCGCTGATCGGCAGCGCACCGGCGGCCGCCAGGGCGGCCAGGGACTTCAGGAAGGTGTCGCGTCGCATCGTGTCTCCTCGCGGGCTGGTCGGGATGCCAGACTGGTGGCGATGATGCGCAGCGCGGCTGTCGATCGGCTGTCGGCGGCCTCAGGGGAAGCCCGGATGCCGCGCTGCCGATAATCGCGGGCCCGCCCATGAAGCTGCTGCTGATCGAGGACAACCCGGCGATGCAGACCACGCTGCAGCGCAGCTTCGAGCGCCGCGGCGTGCAGGTCGTCGTCTGCGGCGACGGCGCGCGCGCGCTGGACCGCTGGCGCGCCGCGGTGCCCGACGTGGTGCTGCTGGACCTCAGCCTGCCCGGCCGCGACGGCCTGGCCGTGCTGGCCGAGGCGCGTGCCGAGGGCCTGGCGACGCCGGTGCTGATCCTCACCGCGCGCGGCACGGTGGGCGACCGCATCCTCGGCCTCAACACCGGCGCCGACGACTACCTGGCCAAGCCCTTCGACCTCGACGAGTTGGAGGCCAGGGTGCGCGCGCTGTCACGCCGCGTCGGGCCGGCGCGCACCGACGCGGCGCCGGCGTCGGACTTCTGCGGCCTGCGTGCCGACCCGGACAGCGGTGCCGTCTACCTGGACGGCCGGCCGATGGAGCTCAGCGGCCGCGAGGCCGCGCTGCTGCGCGCGCTGCTGGCGCGGCCGGGCCATGCGGTGGCCAAGGAGCGGCTGTCGGACCTGGTCTTCGCCGGCGAGTCCGGCGTGCAGGCCGACGCGATCGAGGTCGTCGCCTACCGGCTGCGCAAGAAGCTGGCCGCCACGCGCGCGCAGCTGGTCACGCTGCGCGGCCTGGGCTACCTGCTGAAGGACGCCTCGTGAGCGCGGTCCCGGCCGCCGCCGCTCGCGCACCCTCTGCCGACGCGGCGTCGCGCGGGCGCCGGCTGTCGCTGCGCCGCTACCTGCTGCTGGGCATCCTGGCGCCGGTGCTGGGCTTCGTCGCGCTCAGTTCACTGTGGCTGTACCGCCAGGCGCTGGCCGCCGCCGACACCGCCTACGACCGCACGCTGCTGGCCTCGGCCAAGGCCATCGGCGAGCTGCTGGAGGTCGTCGGCGAACCCGGCCGCCCGCAGCTGCGCTCGACCCTGGTCTACAGCGCGCTGGAAGCCTTCGAGGCCGACAACCGCAGCCGCATCTACTACCAGGTGCGCGGCTTCGGCGGCGAGATGGTGACCGGTTTTCCGGACCTGCCGCCGCCGCGGCCGGCGGGCGACGAGCGCAACGTCTACGCCGCGCTGGTGCACTTCTACGACGACGCCTACCGCGGCGAGCCGGTGCGCATGGCGGTGCTGCTGCAGCCGGTGGCCGGCGCCGCCGGCCAGGGCATGGCCACCATCCAGGTCGCCGAGACGCTGGAGCTGCGCGAGCAGCTCGCGCGCGAGCTGCTGCTGCAGACGCTGTGGCAGCAGGCGCTGCTGCTGGCGCTGATCGCGGCGGTGGTGATCGGCGTCGTGCAGCGGGCCACCCGGCCGGTGCGCGAGCTGAGCCAGCGCCTGCGCGAACGGCCGGAGACCGACCTCTCGCCGCTGCCCACCGGCGACGCGCCGCGCGAGCTGCAGCCCATCGTCGAGGCGACCAACGGCGTGATGGCGCGGCTGGCCCAGCTGCTGGAGCACCAGAAGCGCTTTGTGCGCGACACCTCGCACCAGCTGCGCACGCCGCTGGCGGTGCTGAAGACGCAGCTGCAGTCGGCGCGCCGCGGCGACGTGGCGCCGGCGCAGGCGCTGGACGAGATGGCGCACACCGTCGAGCGCGCCACGGAGCTGGCGAACCAGATGCTGGCGCTGGCCAAGGTCGAGCAGCTGCGCCAGCAGGGCCTGCGCGAGGGCTGGCCGGTGCTCGACTGGAGCCCGGTCGTGCGCGACGTGGCGCTGGACCTCTCGGCGCTGATCGCCGACGCGCGCATCGACTTCGAGCTCGACACCGAACCCTGCCCGGTGCGCGCCCACGAGTGGGCGCTGCGCGAGCTGGTGCGCAACCTGCTGCACAACGCGATCAAGCAGCTGCAGGCCGGCCCGCCGGCCGCACGCACGCTGGCCGTGCGGCTGCGGCGCGAGGGCACGATGGCGCGGCTGACGGTGGCCGACAGCGGCCCCGGCATCGCGGCGGAGCAGCGCCAGCGCCTGTTCCAGCCCTTCGCCGGCGCGCCGGCCGGCGACGCGGCGCGGCCGGCGGCCGGTGCCGGGCTGGGCCTGGCGATCTGCCACGACATCGTGCAGTCGCTGGGCGGCACGATCGCCCTCGTCAACCGCGAGTCCGGCGGCCGCGTGAGCGGGCTGGACGCCGTCGTGCGCCTGCCGCTGGAGGCCGTCGCTTGACCCGCGACGACGACGCCGCCGGCCGCGTGCGCCTGGACAAGTGGCTGTGGGCGGCGCGTTTCTACAAGACGCGCGCCCTGGCCGCCGACGAGATCGCACGCGGGCGCGTCAGCGTCAACGGGCAGCCGGCCAAGGCGGCGCGCGAGCTGCGGCCCGGCGACCGCCTGGAGCTGCGCCAGGGGCCGCTGCTGCGCACGGTGCTGGTGCGCGCGCTGAGCACGGTGCGCGGGCCGGCACCGGTGGCGCAGGCGCTGTACGAGGAGACGCCCGAGAGCGTCGCCGCCCGGCTGCGGGCCGCCGAACAGCGCCGCCTGGCCGCGGAGCCGGCGGCGGCCATCGAGCAGGGCCGCCCGACCAAGCGCGACCGCCGCCAGCTCGCCGACTGGCGGCGCTGGAGCGCGAGCGTCGACGACGACTGAAGGCCGCTGCGCGGTGGGAGCCCGGTGCGAGCCCGGCGCGAGCCCGGCGCGGAAAAAGCACGAATCCCCTCTTGAAAACGAGGGCACCCACCCCATGTGGCCTGGAAACCGCCTCAGCCGACATGAACCAGTCCCCCGACACCGAACCCCAGAACCCTGCCGACGCGGCGGCCCAGGCCGCGGCCGGTCCCGAGACGACCCCCGAGCAGCAACTCGCCGAACTGCAGGCCCGCCACGCCGAGGTCTCCGACGCCTTCCTGCGCGCCAAGGCCGAGGTCGAGAACGTGCGCCGCCGCGCCGAGGAGGACGTGGCCAAGGCGCGCAAATTCGCGATCGAGGGCTTCGCCGAGAGCCTGCTGCCCGTGCGCGACAGCCTGGAAGCCGCGCTCGCGATCCCCAACGCGACGCCCGAGCAGATGCTCGAAGGCGTGCACGCCACGCTGCGCCAGCTGACGCAGGCGCTGGAGCGCAACAAGGTCGTGGCCATCGCGCCGCCCGCGGGCACCAGGTTCGACCCCCACCAGCACCAGGCGATCAGCGTCGTGCCGGCCGAGCAGGAGGCCAACACGGTGGTCGCCGTGCTGCAGAAGGGCTACCTGATCAGCGACCGCGTGCTGCGGCCGGCCCTCGTGACGGTGGCAGCGCCGAAGTGAGCCCGCGGCGCCGGCCCGGCGCGACGCGCCGGCCTTGAAAGCGCCGCACTTATCCACAACTCCAAGACCAACCGAACCACCGCTTCAGGAGCACTCCCCCATGGGCAAGATCATCGGCATCGACCTGGGCACCACGAATTCGTGCGTGTCGGTCATGGAAGGCAACAGCACCAAGGTCATCGAGAACAGCGAGGGCGCACGCACCACGCCGTCCATCGTGGCCTACCAGGAAGACGGCGAGATCCTGGTCGGCGCCAGCGCCAAGCGCCAGGCGGTGACCAACCCGAAGAACACGCTGTATGCGGTGAAGCGGCTGATCGGCCGCAAGTTCACCGAGAAGGAAGTGCAGAAGGACATCGACCTGATGCCCTACAGGATCGTCGCCGCCGACAACGGCGACGCCTGGGTCGAGGTGCGCGGCAAGAAGCTGGCGCCGCCGCAGGTCAGTGCCGAAGTGCTGCGCAAGATGAAGAAGACCGCCGAGGACTACCTCGGCGAAGAGGTCACCGAGGCCGTGATCACGGTGCCGGCCTACTTCAACGACAGCCAGCGCCAGGCGACCAAGGACGCCGGCCGCATCGCCGGGCTGGACGTCAAGCGCATCATCAACGAGCCCACCGCCGCGGCGCTGGCCTTCGGCCTGGACAAGCACGGCAAGGGCGACCGCAAGATCGCGGTCTACGACCTGGGCGGCGGCACCTTCGACATCTCGATCATCGAGATCGCCGACGTCGACGGCGAGAAGCAGTTCGAGGTGCTGTCGACCAACGGCGACACCTTCCTGGGCGGCGAGGACTTCGACCAGCGCGTCATCGACTACATCGTTACCGAGTTCAAGAAGGAACAGGGCGTCGACCTGACCAAGGACGTGCTGGCCCTGCAGCGCCTGAAGGAAGCGGCCGAGAAGGCCAAGATCGAGCTGTCCAACAGCACGCAGACCGACGTCAACCTGCCCTACATCACGGCCGACGCGTCGGGTCCCAAGCACCTGAACATCAAGCTCACGCGCGCCAAGCTCGAGAGCCTGGTCGAGGAGCTGATCGAGCGCACGATCGAGCCCTGCCGCACGGCCATCAAGGACGCCGGCGTCAAGGTCAGCGAGATCGACGACGTGATCCTGGTCGGCGGCATGACCCGCATGCCCAAGGTCCAGGAGAAGGTCAAGGCCTTCTTCGGCAAGGACCCGCGCAAGGACGTCAACCCCGACGAGGCGGTGGCCGTGGGTGCGGCGATCCAGGGCCAGGTGCTGGGCGGCGAGCGCAAGGACGTGCTGCTGCTGGACGTCACGCCGCTGAGCCTGGGCATCGAGACCCTGGGCGGCGTGATGACCAAGATGATCAAGAAGAACACCACGATCCCGACCAAGTTCAGCCAGGTGTTCTCCACCGCCGACGACAACCAGCCGGCGGTGACGATCAAGGTCTTCCAGGGCGAGCGCGAGATGGCCGCCGGCAACAAGAGCCTGGGCGAGTTCAACCTCGAGGGCATTCCGCCGGCGCCGCGCGGCCTGCCGCAGATCGAGGTCACCTTCGACATCGACGCCAACGGCATCCTGCACGTCAGCGCCAAGGACAAGGGCACCGGCAAGGAGAACAAGATCACCATCAAGGCGAACTCGGGCCTGTCGGAGGCCGAGATCGAGAAGATGGTCAAGGACGCCGAGGCCAACGCGGCCGAGGACAAGAAGAAGCTCGAGCTGGTCCAGGCCCGCAACCAGGCCGACGCGATGGTGCACTCGGTCAAGAAGAGCCTGGCCGAGCATGGCGACAAGCTCGACGCCGGCGAGAAGGAGAAGATCGAGGCCGCGCTGAAGGACGCCGAGGAGTCGCTGAAGGGCGACGACAAGGCCGACATCGAGGCCAAGACCGAGGCGCTGATGGCGGCCAGCCAGAAGCTGGGCGAGAAGATGTACGCCGACGCGCAGGCGGCGCAGGCCGCGGCCGGCGCCGCAGCGGGCGCCGCCGGCGGCGAGGCGCCCAAGGCCTCGGCCAAGGCCGACGACGACAACGTGGTCGACGCCGAGTTCAAGGAAGTCAAGAAGTGACCTTCGGGCCGGGCCGCCGCGGCCCGGAGCCGGTCACTCGCGCCGCGACCGCGCACCGGGCCCTGCCCGGCGCCCGGCGCGGCGGCTTCGCTTCCACTGCACGGGTTTGCTGAATGGCCACCAAGCGCGACTACTACGACATCCTCGGCGTGCCGAAGAACGCCTCGGACGACGACATCAAGAAGGCCTACCGCAAGCTGGCCATGAAGTACCACCCTGACCGCAACCAGGGTGACGAGGCCAAGAAGGCCGAGGACAAGTTCAAGGAGGCCAAGGAGGCCTACGAGATGCTGTCCGACCCGCAGAAGCGGGCGGCCTACGACCAGTTCGGCCACGCCGGCGTCGACCCCAACATGGGCATGGGCCGCGGCGGCCCGGGCCCGGAGGGCTTCGGCGGCTTCGCCGAGGCCTTCGGCGACATCTTCGGCGACATCTTCGGCGGCGCCGCCGGCGGCCGCGGGCGCGGCGGCCAGCAGGTCTACCGCGGCAGCGACCTCAGCTACGCGATGGAGATCACGCTGGAGGAGGCGGCCTTCGGCAAGGAGACGCAGATCCGCGTGCCGAGCTGGGAGACCTGCGACACCTGCCACGGCAGCGGCGCCAAGCCCGGCACCAGCGCCAAGACCTGCCCGACCTGCAACGGCGCCGGCACCGTGCACCTGCGCCAGGGCTTCTTCAGCATCCAGCAGACCTGCCCGCACTGCCACGGCAGCGGCAAGATCATTCCCGACCCCTGCACCAGCTGCAGCGGCGCCGGCAAGATCAAGAAGCAGAAGACGCTGGAGGTCAAGATCCCGGCCGGCATCAACGAGGGCATGCGCATCCGCAGCGCCGGCAACGGCGAGCCCGGCACCAACGGCGGCCCGCCGGGCGATCTCTACATCGAGATCCGCGTGCGCCAGCACGAGATCTTCGAGCGCGACGGCGACGACCTGCACTGCACCGTCCCCGTGGGCCTGACGACGGCGGCGCTGGGCGGCACGATCGAGGTGCCGACGCTGGGCGCGCGCGCCGAGATCGAGCTGCCCGAGGGCACCCAGCACGGCAAGACCTTCCGCCTGCGCGGCAAGGGCATCAAGGGCCTGCGCAGCAGCTACCCGGGCGACCTGTACTGCCACGTCAGCGTCGAGACCCCGGTCAAGCTGACCGAGCACCAGCGCAAGCTGCTCAAGGAGCTGGACGAATCGTTCCGCAAGGGCGGCGAGCGCCACTCGCCGAATGCCAAGAGCTGGACCGACCGCGTGAAGGATCTGTTCAAGTAGGTCCGCCGGACGGCCGATAGCAGGGGTTCCCGGGGGAAGCGTTCCCCCGCCCTGCCCTGGCCGCCCTTGTCCCGTCCGCCCTCCCGCCCGCCGGCCCCGGCGCGGCGCGCCCAGCGCCGGAAGGCGCCGCGCCCGTGATCGACCGCGACATCCACCTCGCGCGCGCGTTGCTCGTGGAGAGCAACCCGCTGCTGCGCAGCGTGGCCGCGGCGCAGCTGCGCGACGTCGGCGTCGGCCAGGTGGCGCAGGCGGCGCGCGTGAAGGACGCGCGGCTGCTGCTGGAGCGCGAGAGCTTCGACATCGTGGTCTGCAACCGCGAGCTGGACGACAACGACGTCGCCGGCCAGGACCTGCTGGACGAGCTGCGCCGCGAGCAGCTGCTGCCGCCGGGCACCGTCTTCATCATGGTCACCTCGCAGGCGACCTACCACCAGGTCGTCGAGGCCGCCGAGGCGGCGCTGGACGGCTTCCTGGTGCGCCCCTACACCGCCGTGCTGCTGGGCGAACGCATCGCCGAGGCGCGTGCGCGCAAGCGCGAGCTGGCCGAGATCCTGCGCGCGCTCGACGTCGGCCAGGTCCAGCTGGCGCTGGTGCATGCCGTCAAGCGCTTCCAGGAGCAGCGCCCCTACGCGGTTTGGTCCGGCCGCCTGGCCGCCGAGCTGCTGCTGCAGCTGGGCCGCCCCGACGACGCGCGCGTGCTGTTCGAGAAGCTGGCCGCGCCCAAGCGGGCGACCTGGGCGCGGCTGGGTGTCGCGCGTGCGCAGATCGCCGCCGGCGACGGCGCCGCGGCGCGGCGCACGCTGGCCGGCGTGCTGCAGGACGAACCGGGCTCGGCCGATGCGCACGACCTGCTGGGCCGGCTGCTGGTCGAGCAGTGCGACTTCGACGGCGCGCTGGTCGAATACCGCGCTGCCGCCGAGCTGACGCCGGGATGCCTGCTGCGTACCCAGCATGCCGGTGCGTTGGCCTTCTGGCAGGGCGCGGCCGACGAGGCGCTGGCGCTGCTGGAACGCGCGGTCGGCCTGGGCGTGCAGTCCAAGCTGTTCGATGCGCTGACGCTGCTGCTGATCGGCCTGCTGCGCCTGGACCGCGGCCATGCGGCCGGCGTGGCCTCGGTGCGCGACCAGCTCGTGCGCTACCGCGAACGCTTTCCTGAGTCGCGGCGCCTGCAGCGCCTGGAGACCGCGGCGCGCGTGCTGGCGGCGCTGGCCGGCGGCGCGCACGAGACCGCGCTGCAGGGCCTGGCCGGGCTTTCGGCGCAGGTCGACGACGACGACTTCGACCTCGAATCGGCCAGCGTGCTGCTCGCGCTGTGGGCGCGCGTGCCGGCGGCGCACCTGGACGTGCTGCGCCATGCCGAACTGCTGGAACGCGTGGGCCAGCGCCTGTGCGTTTCCAAGGCCGTGGCCGAGGCGCTGATAGCCGCCGCCGGCCGCGGCGAAGCCGCGGTGGCGGCGATCCGGCGCTGCCAGGCGCAGGTCTCGGCGCTGTCCGAGCAGGCGCTGGAACGCGCGCTGCGCGGCGACCCGGCCGGCGGCGTGGCGCTGCTGCTGGAGGCCGGCGAACGCCGGCGCAATACGAAGCTGCTGGAGCTGGCGCTGCCGCTGGCGCGCCGCCACCAGGCAGCGCTCGACGATGCCGAGGCGCTGATCGGGCGCGCGACCGGCGCGCTGCAGCGCTGGGGCCAGGTCAGCCACCACATTGCGGGCATCCAGCGTTCGGGTCGTGCGCCGGGCGCGCTGCAGCTGCGCGGCCGTGCAGCCGGCGCGGCGGCGGCGCCGGTGGCCGCCGCGGCCTGATCGGCAGCCTGATCGGCAGCCTGAATGGCAGCCTGAATGGCAGCCTGACTGGCGACCTGCACGGCAGCCCGCAGACCCGGCCCTCTTCTAGAAGAGCGAAGCCTGTCCGGCCACGCGCGCCGGGGGACGGAACTGCGTCAGGTCCAGCGCCGGCTTCTCGCGGTTCAGGCCCAGGCGCTCGCAGGCCTTGCGGAAGCGCTGGCGCAGCAGCTCGGCCCACACGCCCTGCCCGGTCATGCGGGTGCCGAAGCGGCTGTCGTTGTCGCGGCCGCCGCGCATTTCGCGCACGCGGGCCATGATGCGCGCGGCGCGCTCGGGCGCATGCTGGGCCAGCCACTGCTGGAACAGCGGATTCACCTCCCAGGGCAGGCGCAGCACGATGCTGAAGGCGCTGCCCGCGCCGGCGTCGCGCGCCGCCTGCAGGATGCGCTCGAGCTCGGGCTCGTTCAGGAAGGGGATCACCGGCGACACGCTCACGCCCACCGGCACGCCGGCACGCGCGAGCGCCTCGATGGTGCGCAACCGGCGGTGCGGCGCCGCGGCGCGCGGCTCCATCGTGCGCGCCAGCGCCGGGTCCAGCGTCGTGATCGACACGTAGACGGCGGCCAGGCGGTCGGCAGCCATCGGCGCGATGAGGTCCAGGTCGCGCTCGACGAGGCTGGACTTGGTGATGATCGAGAACGCGTGCCGCGCCTCGGCCAGCACCTCGATCACCGAGCGCGTGATGCGCAGCCGCCGCTCGGCTGGCTGGTAGGCGTCGGTGACCGAGCCGATGTTGAGCTGCAGCGGCACGTAGCCGCGCGCGCCCAGCGCCTCGCGCAGCTTCTCCGCCGCATTGACCTTGGCGACGATGCGCGTCTCGAAGTCCAGGCCCGGCGACAGGTTCAGGTAGCTGTGCGTGGGCCGCGCATAGCAGTAGATGCAGCCATGTTCGCAGCCGCGGTAGGGGTTGATCGAGAGATCGAAGCCGATGTCCGGCGAGTCGTTGCCCGACAGGATGCTCTTGACCTGCTCGTCCAGCAGCTGCGTGCCGGGCGCCATGTCGGCGCCGGCCTCCGCCTGCGCGGCGCGCTCGAGCGTGCCCCAGCCGTCGTCGAAGCGTTCGCGCGAGCGGTCGTCGAAGCGGTGCTCGATCGCCCACGCCGTGCCGCGGCCCTTCAGTGCCGCCGGCGGGACGAAGACCAGCGTGGCCGGCGGGGCGGCGGGTCGCGGGGGCGTGAAGGCGGTGGCCATGGTGCGGGCTCCTCGAAGACTGTACGCTTATACAGTATCTCGAGGCCTGCGGAAAGCCACCCTACGTTGCCGGTGGCCGGCGCCGCGGCGGCCGCCCGGCCCTGCCTGACCGGCGTCAGTATTCGCCGCCGCCGGGGGCCAGGTTGTCGAAGCGCGTCAGCGGCTTCAGGAAGGTCAGCTCCACGGTGCCTACCGGCCCGTTGCGCTGCTTGGCGATGATGATCTCGCTGACGCCGGGCGTCTTGCTGTCCTTGTTGTAGTAGTCGTCCCGGTAGATGAACATGATGACGTCGGCGTCCTGCTCGATGGCACCGGACTCGCGCAGGTCGCTCATCATCGGCCGCTTGTCGTTGCGGCTCTCGACGCTGCGGTTGAGCTGGGACAGCGCGATCACCGGGCACTGCAGCTCCTTGGCCAGGCCCTTGAGGCCGCGCGAGATCTCGCCCAGCTCGGTGGCGCGGTTCTCGTCGCTGCCGCTGCTGCCGCTCATCAGCTGCAGGTAGTCGATGACGATCAGGCCCAGGGTGCCGAACTGGCGCGCCATGCGGCGCGCGCGCGCGCGCAGCTCGGAACTGGTGAGGCCCGGCGTCTCGTCGATCAGCAGCTGCACCTGGCCCAGCCGCTCCACCGCGTCGGTCAGCCGCTCCCACTCGCCGCTGTCCAGGCGCCCGGTGCGCAGGTTCTGCTGGTTGATGCGGCCCAGGCTGCCGACCAGGCGCAGCGCCAGCTGCGCGGCGCCCATCTCCATCGAGAACACCAGCACCGGCAGGCCTTCCTGCACCGCCACGTGCTCGGCGATGTTCAGCGCGAAGGCGGTCTTGCCCATCGAGGGGCGCGCCGCGAGCACGATCAGGTCGCCCTTCTGGAAGCCGGCGGTCATGCGGTCCAGGTCGATGAAGCCGCTGCGCACGCCGGTCACCTCCTCGGCGCCGTTGTCGTGCAGCTCCTGCACGCGGTCGATCAGCTGCACGACCAGCTTGTCGATGCTCTGGAAGCCCTGGCGCTGGCGCGAGCCTTCCTCGCCGATCTGCAGGATGCGACTCTCGGCGTCGTCGAGCACGGTGGCCACCGCACGACCCTGCGGGTTGAAGGCGCTGGTGGCGATCTCGTCGCTGGCGGCGATCAGCTTGCGCAGGATGGAGCGCTCGCGCACGATCTCGGCATAACGCCGCATGTTGGCGGCGCTCGGCACGCTTTGCGCCAGCGCATTGAGGTAGGCCAGGCCGCCGCAGTCGGCCGCCTTGCCCAGCGCCTGCAGCTGCTCGAAGACGGTGATCACGTCGGCCGGCTTGCCGGCGCCGACCAGCGCGCCGATCGCGCCGTAGATCAGGCGGTGTTCGTGGCGGTAGAAGTCGCCTTCGGTGAGCAGGTCGCCGGCGCGGTCCCAGGCCAGGTTGTCCAGCAGCAGGCCGCCGAGCACGCTCTGCTCGGCTTCCACCGAGTGCGGCGGCACGCGCAGGCGCGCCACGTCGTCGTCACGCCGCGGTGCGGCGTCGCGGGGGTCGAGCACGGTGGTCATGGTCGCAGCGTAGTGCGGTTGGCCAGGGTTCGGCAGCGGATTGGCCCTAGAGAGGGCCCATCGCCGACCACGCCTGTGGACAGGCCTGTGGATGGCGCTTGGAACGGCGGTGGACGACTGGCCGCCGGAAAACGCGAAGGCCGGCACGGGGCCGGCCTTCGCTGCCAGGCGGCGGCCCGTCAGTCGGCGGCCGCGACGACCTGCACGGTCAGCTCGACGACCACGTCGCCGTGCGGCGCCACCGACACCGGGTGCTCGCCGACGGTCTTCAGCGGACCACTGGGCAGGCGCACCTGCGACTTCTGCACCGCCAGGCCCTGCTGGCTCAGCGCCTCGGCGATGTCGGCATTCGTCACGCTGCCGAACAGGCGACCGTCGACGCCGGCCTTCTGCGCGATGCGCACGGTCTTGCCGGCGAGCTGCTCGCCCAGCGCCTGCGCGGCGGCCAGCTTGGCGGCGGCGGCCTTCTCCAGCTCGGCGCGGCGGTCGGCGAATTCCTTCAGCGCCGCCTCGGTGGCGCGGCGGGCCAGCTTGCTCGGGATCAGGAAGTTGCGCGCGTAGCCTTCCTTGACCTTGACGATGTCGCCCAGGTTGCCCAGCTTGGCGACCTTCTCCAGAAGAATCACTTGCATGGCGTGCCTCCTCAGACCTTGTGCTTGTCGGAATACGGCAGCAGCGCGAGGAAGCGCGCGCGCTTGATCGCGGTCGTGAGCTGGCGCTGGTAGAACGCGCGCGTGCCGGTCAGGCGCGCCGGCGTGATCTTGCCGTTGTCGCCGATGAAGTCGCGCAGGATGTCGAGTTCCTTGTAGTCGATGGACTCGACGCCGGCGACGGTGAAGCGGCAGAAGCGCTTGCGGCGGAACAGCAGGCTCTGGCTGTTGCGCTTCGGGCGCTTGTCCTTGGAGAAACGGCCTTTGCCACGGGGTGGGGGCATGGTGGGCTCCTACTGAGTTCGGTGGATGCGAGTGAACAGGTTCAGGTCGGGTCTGCGGCGGCGGCCGCGGCCTCGACGGTGGTGATGTGCAGCAGCCATCCGCGTCCGTTGCGCGCGGCGGCCAGGAAACCTGCGAACAGGCCCTGCCCGCCCAGCGCCAGCGCCTGCAGCGGCCTCGTCACCGCCCCGATCGCCACCGCACGCATCTCGAACGAGACCTGGCGGGGCTGGCCGTCCTCGCTGACCGTGGACGCGTGCGCGAGCACCAGGTCCAGGGCCGGCAGACCGGCGGGGGTGTGACGCAGCGCCGAGCGCTGCACCAGCGTGGCCGACAGAACCAGGCGGTTCATCGGCGCGCACCGGTGCGCGGCGCGGACGCCGGCGTCAGGCCGACGCCTCCTGGCGCTCCTTGCGCGCCTCTTCGCGCTCGACCGCCTTCATCATCACCGACGGCGCCGTCTCGGCCTTCTCGCGGGCGACGGTCAGGTGGCGCAGCACGGCGTCGTTGAAGCGGAAGCCGGTCTCGAGCTCGGCCAGCGTCTCCTTGCTGCACTCGATGTTCAGGCACAGGTAGTGCGCCTTGACCAGCTTCTGGATCATGTAGGCCAGTTGGCGGCGGCCCCAGTCCTCGACGCGGTGCACCTTGCCACCGGCGCCGGTGACCAGGGTCTTGTAGCGCTCCAGCATGGCCGGAACCTGTTCGCTCTGATCCGGGTGGATCAGCAGAACGATCTCGTAATGACGCATGAATACTCCTCGTGGTTGCGGCCTCGGCGTCCTGCAAGGGATGCCCCGGCCTCAGCCGCCCCCGGGTTTGCGTCGGCGGCGTCGCCCGGATCTGGGCGGCGTCGGGGTGGGGTGCGGCAAGGGAAAAGCCCGCAAGTATAGCCGCAAAAGGCAACGGCCCCCGGATCGCTCCGGGGGCCGCCGCTACGGGCCCGGGCGCGGCGGCCGCGGCCGCCACGCGAAGTG
Source organism: Rubrivivax sp. (assembly GCA_019635315.1). GTDB lineage: Bacteria > Pseudomonadota > Gammaproteobacteria > Burkholderiales > Burkholderiaceae_C > Rubrivivax. The sequence goes on along the minus strand of JAHBZT010000004.1, from coordinate 254,520 downwards.
CCTCGTCGAGCGCGGGCGCTCAGGGCCCGCGCCGCTTCGTCACTTGGCCGGCACCAGGTTCGGGTAGCGCACGTGCTCGACCAGTTCCTGCACCTCGCGATCGGGCGCCGGGGTCAGCAGGCTCACGATGATGATCACCGCGAAGCCCAGCGGCACGCCGAACAGGCCGGCCGAGATCGGCTGGATGCCCCACCACAGCTCCACCGGCGAGGTCACGCCGAAGATGCCGCGCATCCAGGGCTGGGTCGTCGCCATGTAGTAGAAGGTGATGCCCAGGCCCGCGATCATGCCCAGCGACGCGCCCCACTTGTTGGCGCGCTTCCAGAAGATCCCGAGCACCAGCGCCGGGAAGAACGCCGCCGCCGCGAACGAGAAGGCCGCCGAGACCAGGAACAGGATGTCCGCCGGCTTCTGCGCCGCCACCGAGGCCGCCAGCAGGGCGACCACCAGCAGCAGGATCTTCGAGATCATCACGCGACGGCCGGTGGGCGCGTTCGGGTCGATCATCTTGTAGTACAGGTCGTGCGACAGCGCGTTGGCGATCGTCAGCAGCAGGCCGTCCGCGGTGGACAGCGCCGCCGCCAGGCCACCGGCCGCCACCATGCCCGAGATCACGTACGGCAAGCCACCGATGGCCGGGGTGGCCAGCACGATGATGTCGCCGCCGATGCGCATCTCGCCGAGCTGGAAGATGCCGTCGCCGTTGATGTCCGTCACCGACAGCAGCGCCGGGTCGACGCGGTTCCACGCGGCGATCCAGTCAGGCAGCTTGTCGAACGGCGTGCCCACGAGCGTCGTGAAGATCTCGTACTTGACCAGCACCGCCAGGGCCGGCGCGGTGAAGTACAGCAGGAAGATGAAGAACAGCGACCAGGTCACCGACTGGCGCGCCTCCTTCACCGACGGCGTCGTGTAGTAGCGCATCAGGATGTGCGGCAGCGCGGCGGTGCCGACCATCAGGCAGAACACCAGCGCCAGGAAGTTGCGGCGCGAGGTGTCGAACGCGGTCTTCTCCGCATCCGTGCCCTCCGGGTTGCCCGCGAACTGCTGCGCGTGGCGCGGCATGCCGGCCAGCGGGCGGGCGCGCGCGTTGTTCGCGGCCTGCGCGGCAGTCCAGGCGGTCTTCGCGGCGGCCTCGTCCTTGGGCACCGCGGCCAGCGCGCGCTCGGCGGCCTGCACGTCGGCCAGCGGGGCGTTGGCGGCCTTCAGCTCGTCGACCTTGGCCTGCGCGGCGGCGCGGTCGGCGGCCAGCGCGGCCGGGATGTCCTTCAGCTTGGCGCCGAACTCGTCGGCCCGCTGCTTGAAGATCGCGATGACCTCCTTCTCCTTCGGGTCGTCGATCAGGCGCTGCTCGGCCGCGGTGACCTTCTGCAGCTGCGAACCGTAGATCGCCTGCGGGATGGGCACGCCGGTCTGCTTCACGCTCAGCCAGACCACCGGGATCATGTAGGCGATGATCAGGATGATGTACTGCGCGACCTGCGTCCACGTCACCGCGCGCATGCCGCCCAGGAAGCTGCACACCAGGATGCCGCCCAGGCCCAGGAAGATCCCGATCTCGAAGGCCACGCCCGAGAGGCGGGTCGTGATCAGGCCCACGCCGTAGATCTGCGCCACCACGTAGGTGAAGGAGCACAGGATCGCGGCCAGGATGCCGATCGTGCGCGGCAGGTTGCCGCCGTAGCGCGCGCCCAGGAAGTCGGGAATCGTGAACTGGCCGAACTTGCGCAGGTAGGGCGCCAGGAACAGCGCCACCAGGCAGTAGCCGCCGGTCCAGCCCATGATGAAGGCCAGGCCGCCGTAGCCGGACAGGTACAGCGTGCCGGCCATGCCGATGAACGACGCGGCCGACATCCAGTCGGCGCCGGTGGCCATGCCGTTGTAGACGGCGGGCACGCGACGGCCGGCGACGTAGTACTCCGCCGCGTCGCTGGTGCGGCTCATGATGCCGATGCCGGCATACAGCGCCACCGTGGCGAGCAGGAAGACGATACCGATGGCTGCGCGGGACAGCCCCATCTGCTCGGCGATCGCGAGCAGCACGATGAACACCAGGAAGCCGCCGGTGTACCAGCCGTACACCTTGTTGAGCTGCTTCTTGAATGCGCGGTTGGCCTCGGCGGAGCTGCCGTTGCCGTGGTCGAAACTCAGGCCTGCCATGTCATTCCTCCTCGGCCACGCCGTGTTCCTGGTCCAGCTTGTTCATGTACCAGGCGTAGAAACCGATGATGACCACGTAGACGATCAGCGCGCCCTGGGCTCCGACCCAGAAGCTGAACGGCCACCCGAAGAAGTTGAAGTTCAGGTCGCGGGCGAAGAAGCCCACGACATAGGTCACCACGAACCAGATGAAGAGCAGGATCGCGGTGATCCTGAGATTCTTCTGCCAGTACCGCTGGTGGTTTTCGCTCACCTGCATGACGTTCACCCCTTTCTGGTCTTCACGACCCCAACAACGCCGCCCGTTCCCGGGCTTGTACGCTCGTCCCACTGCACTGCCGAAGACAACATGCGCGGACCGCACGGCGTCGCCGCCGTGCGCCGCAGCCGGTGCCCGCGGGCCCCGGCCGCCGTGCCGAACCGCCGCCCCTAGGAGGACGACGGCGCGGCGAGCAGTCCGGTCTCGCGCTCCAGTTGCGCGGCGACCTTGGGCTCGAAGCCCTTGAGGTGGCGGATGATCTTCACCGCCTCCTCGGGCTCACGACGATCGACATGAACCCGCGCCAGCTGGTACCAGCCGTACGGGCTCATGGGCTGCAGTTCGGTGTTGCGCTTGAGCGCGACGACGGCCTCGTCGTAGCGCTGCAGACGGATCAGGACCAGGCCCAGGCCGTACCAGGCGCGGTCCAGCTTCGGGTCGAGCTCGGTCGCGCGGCGGAAGGCGGCGAGCGCCTCGTCCCAGCGCTCGACCTGCTCGAGCAGGAAGCCGTGGTTGAACCAGTCGCGGCCGCTGGCCGCGGGCAGCGCGACCAGGCCGGCGGAGTCCTCCAGCGCACCGGCGGTGTCGCCAAGCTGCGAGCGCAGGTGGGTGCGGCTGGCGCGCGCGTAGGCGTCGTCGGGCCAGCGCCGAAGCATCTCGTCGAACAGCGCCATCGCCTGCGGCCGGCGGCCGAGCACCAGCGCGGCGATCGCGCGCCACTTGTGCCAGAGGTAGTCGAAGCGGCTCATGCGCGGCTCCTCACTGACAGCCCGGCTGGCCGACCATGTTGTTGGTCACGCACAGGTTGATGCGCTCGAACGTGACGACGAAGTACACCAGCAGCAGCAGGAAGAAGGTGACGATGGGCACGTGCCGGTCCGCCACCTTGCGCGGCGTGGCCATGCGCACCACGGCCGTGAAGGGCTTGGACAGCAGCTTGAGCAGCTGGTAGAAGAAGTTGCCGTCGCGCCGCGCGCCGGCCAGCACGAAGAGCAGGCCCTGCCCGAGCAGCGCGAGCAGCGGGATGTAGAGGATCAGCTGAGCCAGGTTGAGGAAGGTCAGCATGGTGCGGGCAACGGCATGCGCGGACTGTTTTGCCGGGCGCTTACGGTTGTCTGACACCGCGTGTCAGGTCGCGCGCTAGTCCGCATAGCGGTTTCCCTAGGTTTTCGGGGGTCAATGTCGGCGCCGAAATGCCGAGGGGGCCTCGCGGCCCCCTCTTGTGCTGCGCAGCAAGCCGGGCTCAGCGCCCGGAACCCGCCGCCAGCCGCTGCCAGGTCTCGACGACCGTGTCCGGGTTCAGCGAGATCGACACGATGCCCTCGGAGGCCAGCCAGTCGGCAAAGTCCGGGTGGTCGCTGGGCCCCTGGCCGCAGATGCCGATGTACTTGCCGGTGGCGCGGCAGGCGGTGATGGCACGCGAGATCAGCGCCTTCACGGCCGGGTCGCGCTCGTCGAAGTCGTGCGCCAGCTGCTCCAGGCCGCTGTCGCGGTCCAGGCCCAGCGTCAGCTGCGTCAGGTCGTTGGAGCCGATGGACATGCCGTCGAAGTGCTCCAGGAACTGGTCGGCCAGGATCGCGTTGCTGGGCACCTCGCACATCATGATCAGGCGCAGCCCGTCGGCGCCGCGCTTGAGCCCGCGCTCGGCCAGCATCTGCGTCACCGCGGCGGCCTGCGGCACGGTGCGCACGAAGGGCACCATGATCTCGACGTTGGACAGCCCCATGTCGCCGCGCACGCGGCGCAGCGCCTCGCACTCCATCGCGAAGGCGTCGGCGAACTCGCCGCTGATGTAGCGGCTGGCGCCGCGGAAGCCCAGCATCGGGTTCTCCTCGTCGGGCTCGTAGCGCTTGCCGCCGATCAGCTTGCGGTATTCGTTGCTCTTGAAGTCCGAGAGCCGCACGATCACCGGCTTGGGCCAGAAGGCGGCGGCGATGGTCGCGATGCCCTCGGTCAGCTTGTCGACGTAGAAGGCGCGCGGGCTGGCGTGGCCGCGCGCGACGCTCTCCACCGCCTTCTTCAGGTCGGTGTCGACGTTGGGGTAGTCCAGGATCGCCTTCGGGTGCACCCCGATGTTGTTGTTGATGATGAATTCCAGCCGCGCCAGCCCGACGCCGGCGTTCGGGATCTGCGCGAAGTCGAAGGCCAGCGTCGGGTTGCCGACGTTCATCATGATCTTCACCGGGCAGTAGGGCATCTCGCCGCGCCGCACCTCGGTGACCTCGGTCTCCAGCAGGCCGTCGTAGATGTAGCCGGTGTCGCCCTCGGCGCAGGACACGGTGACCAGCGCGCCGTCGGCCAGCCGCTCGGTGGCGTCGCCGCAGCCGACCACCGCCGGGATGCCGAGCTCGCGCGCGATGATGGCGGCATGGCAGGTGCGCCCGCCGCGGTTGGTGACGATGGCGCCGGCGCGCTTCATGATCGGCTCCCAGTTGGGGTCCGTCATGTCGGTGACGAGGATGTCGCCCGGCTGCACGCGCTCCATCTCGGTCGGGCTGCTGACCAGGCGCACCGGGCCGGTGCCGATCTTCTGCCCGATCGCGCGGCCCTCGACCAGCACCGGCGTCTTCGGGTGTCCGCCCTTGAGCCTGTAGCGCTGCTCGATCTTGCCGGCGCCCTGGCTCTTCACGGTCTCCGGGCGCGCCTGCAGGATGTACAGGCGCCCGTCCTCGCCGTCCTTGCCCCACTCGATGTCCATCGCGCGGCCGTAGTGCTGCTCGATGATGACCGCGTAGCGCGCGAGCTCGACGACCTCGGCGTCGGTCAGCGAATAGCGGTTGCGCTGCTCCGGCGGCGTCTCGATCACGCGCACCAGCTTGCCGCCGGTGGCCTGGCCCGAGCGCGGCGCGAATTCCATGCGCTGCAGCTTGGAGCCCAGCGAGCGGCGGATGACCGGGAAGCGGCCGGCCTTGAGCATGGGCTTGTGGACGTAGAACTCGTCGGGGTTGACGGCCCCCTGCACGACCATCTCGCCGAGGCCGTAGCTGGAGGTGATGAAGACCACGTCGGCGAAACCGCTCTCGGTGTCGATCGTGAACATCACGCCGGCGGCGCCCAGGTCCGAGCGCACCATGCGCTGCACGCCGGCCGACAGCGCGACATCGGCATGCGCGAAGCCCTTGTGCACGCGGTAGCTGATCGCGCGGTCGTTGTACAGCGACGCGAAGACCTCCTTGACCCGGTGCAGCACGTCCTCGATGCCGTGCACGTTCAGGAAGGTCTCCTGCTGGCCGGCGAAGCTGGCGTCCGGCAGGTCCTCGGCGGTGGCCGACGAGCGCACCGCGAAGCTGGTCTCCGGGTGGCCCTCGGTCAGGCGCGCGAACTGCTCGCGGATGGCCTGCTCCAGCGCGGCCGGGAACGGCGTGTCCAGCACCCACTGGCGGATGCGCGCGCCGGTCTCGGCCAGCGCGCGCACGTCGTCGACGTCCAGCGCGTCCAGCGTGGAGCCGATGCGCTCCTGCAGCCCGCCTTCGCGCAGGAACACGCGGAAGGCATGCGCCGTGGTCGCGAAGCCGCCGGGCACGCGCACGCCGGCATGGCTGAGCTGGCTGATCATCTCGCCGAGGCTGGCGTTCTTGCCGCCGACCACCTCGACGTCGGTCATCCTCAGTTGTTCGAACGGCACGACCAGGGCGGTCGCCAGCGGGGATGCAGACATGGGAAAGCTCCGTGATGGGGGAAAACCGGTGCTTCCGCTGCGACGCCGGACCAGCGGTCGCCGGGTGCCGCGCAGCGCCGCGGGGCGCGCGCGTGCAGCGCGGGACCTTGTCGGACCGCGGCCTGTGCTTCGTGTCGTGGGCCGGGTGGGGTCATCGTCGGCGCTGCCGTGCGGTGGGGCCGAGCGGCGGAAAGTTGCCGGGATTCTACGGAGTTCCTGCTTATGATGGCCCGCATTTTCCGGACCCGGCGACGCCGCGACAGCCCATGCCCGAACGCACCGTGTTCTTCGTCTCGGACGGCACCGGCATCACCGCCGAGACCTTCGGCAACTCGGTGCTGGCGCAGTTCGAGGCCAGCCCGCGCCACGTGCGCCGACCCTTCATCGACAGCGCCGAGAAGGCGCGCGAGGTGCTCGACGAGATCAACCGCACCGCGCAGACCGAGGGCAAGCGCCCCATCGTCTTCGCGACGCTGGCCAACGACGAGGTGCGCGAGGTGCTGACCAGCCCCGACTGCCGCGGCCTGCTGCTGGACATGATGCGCACCTTCGTCGAGCCGCTGGAGGCCGAGTTCGGCATGAAGAGCAGCCACCGCGTGGGACGCTTCTCCGACGCCAGCACCAGCCGCGAGTACCACGACCGCATCGACGCGATCAACTTCGCGCTCGCCCACGACGACGGGCAGTCGGCGCGCAACCTGGACATCGCCGACGTGATCCTGCTGGGCGTCAGCCGCAGCGGCAAGACGCCGACCAGCCTGTACCTGGCGATGCAGCACGGCATCAAGGCCGCCAACTACCCGCTGATCCCCGAGGACTTCGACCGCGGCCACCTGCCCCGCCCGCTGCTGCCGCACCGTCGCAAGTGCTTCGGGCTGACCATCGACCCGGTGCGCCTGGCCGACGTGCGCCACGAGCGCCGGCCCGGCAGCAAATATGCGTCGATCGAGAACTGCCGCTACGAGGTGCACGAGGCCGAGGCCATGATGCGCCGCGAGGGCATCGCCTGGCTGTCGTCGACCACCAAGTCGATCGAGGAGATCGCGACGACGATCCTGCGCGATCTGCGGCCGGACCGGCTGGTCTACTGATCGCGCGCAGTCTCGCCGCGTCCGGGCCTGCAGGCCCGGACGGATCGCAAGGCGGCCGGGCGTCCGCAGGGACGCCCGGCCGTCCGGGCTCGCCCTGCGCGACCTGCGGCCGGACCGGCTGGTCTACTGATCGCCGGCGCGCCGCGCCGACTCGTACAGGCACACCGCCGCCGCGGCGGCGACATTCAGCGACTCCTCGCCGCCCGGTTGCGGGATGCGCACGGTCAGTGCACAGCGCGCCAGCAGCGATGCCGAGACGCCCTGCCCCTCGTGCCCCAGCACCCAGTTGCAGGGCCGCGGCAGCGCGGCCTGCGGCAGCGCCTGGGCGGCATGCGAGCTCGTCGCCACCAGCGGCACGCGCAGCGCGCCGAGGTCCCCTTCGCCCAGGCCTTCGATCAAGCGCAACGCGAAGTGCGCGCCCATGCCGGCGCGCAGCACCTTGGGCGACCACAGCGCCGCCGTGCCCTGGATCGCCAGCACCTGCGGCACGCCGAAGGCCGCCGCGCTGCGCAGGATGCTGCCGACGTTGCCGGCATCCTGCACGCGGTCGAGCACGACGCTGGCCGCGGCCGGGTCGGCCACCGCCGGCGCCGGCGCGTCGACGAGAAAGCCGAGCCCGGCCGGCGACGGCAGCGGGCTGAAGCCGGCGAACAGCGCCTGCGGCAGCACCGCGACCGCGGGCGCCCAGGATGCCAGTTCGCGCAGCGCCGGTTGCTCCCAGGCCTGCTCGGTGAGCACCGCCTGGCGCGCCGGCAGACCGCGCGCGCGCAGCGCGGCGCACATGTGCTCGCCCTCCAGCCACAGCACGCCGGCGCGGCGGTAGCCGGCGCCGTCCTGCACCAGCCGGCGCAGCTGGCGCAGCAGCGGGTTGTCGCGCGAGCTCAGCGCCTGCACGCGCGGCGCGGCGCCGCTCACCGGACTGTCCCCTGCGCTGCGCGCTCCGGGATGAGCGCTTGGGAGCGGCCCGGCCCGCTCATGGCCGCCGCGCGCGCAGCGCCAGCGCGTCGCGCACCGGCGCGAAACTGCGCCGGTGCTCGCTGCAGGGTCCGTGGCGGCGCAGCGCGTCCAGGTGCTCCGGCGTCGGGTAGCCCTTGTGGCCGTCGAAGCCGTATTCGGGATGGCGCTCGTGCAGCGCCGCGCACAGGCGGTCGCGCTGCACCTTGGCCAGGATGGACGCGGCGCTGATCGCCGGCACCAGCGCGTCGCCGCGCACCACGGCACGCGCCGGCATCGCCAGTTCGGGCACCCGGTTGCCGTCGACCAGCACCTCGAGCGGCGCCAGCCGCAGCGCGGCGACCGCGCGCTGCATCGCGAGCATCGTCGCGTGCAGGATGTTCAGGCGGTCGATCTCCTCCACGCTGGCCTGCCCGAAGCCGACGCACAGGGCCTGCGCGCAGATGTCCGCATACAGGCGTTCGCGCCGCGCCGGCGTCAGCACCTTGGAGTCGGCCAGCCCGGCGATGGGCCGCAGTTCGTCGAGGATCACCGCCGCGGCCACCACCGGCCCGGCCAGCGGGCCGCGGCCGGCCTCGTCGACGCCGGCCCGCAGCGGCTGCACGCGCAGGCGGCCGCGACGCGGCAGCCCGCGCACCGCAGGCGGTGCCGGCCAGTCCAGCGCCAGCTGCTCAGGCGCGCTGCGGCGGCTTCGCGGCGAGGACTTCGGCGATGGCATCGCTGGCGCGCCGCGCCGTGTCCTGGCGCAGCTGGTGGTGGAGGTCGCGGAAGCGTCGCGCCAGCCGCTCGGCGGCCGGCAGGTCGTCCAGCCAGGCCAGCACGGCGCGCGCCAGGGCCTCGGGCGTGCAGTCGTCCTGCAGCAGCTCCGGCACGACGAAGTCGCGGCTCAGGATGTTGGGCAGGCCGATCCAGGGCTGGTAGCGCATGTGGCGCATGATCTGCCAGCTCAGCGCATGGATGCGGTAGCCGATGACCATCGGCCGCTTGAACAGCGCCGCCTCCAGCGTGGCGGTGCCGCTGGCGATCAGCGTCACGTCGCAGGCCGCCAGCGCGGCGTGCGACTGGCCGTCCAGCAGCTGCAGCGGCACGCCCGGCGCATGCTCGGCGAGCATCGGCTCGACCAGCGGCCGCAGCCCGGGCGCCAGCGGCAGCACGAAGCGCAGCACCGGGCGCTCGCGGTGCAGCCGCGCCACCGCCTGCAGGAAGGCCGGCGCGTTGTACTGGATCTCCGAGCGCCGGCTGCCCGGCAGCACCGCGACCACCGCGTCGTGCTCGCCCAGGCCCAGCGCGGCGCGCGAGGCGGCGCGCGGCGGGTCGAGCGGGATCGCGTCGGCCAGCGGGTGGCCGACGAAGGTGGCGGCCAGTCCATGCTCGCGCAGCAGTGCCGGCTCGAACGGAAACAGGCACAGCACGTGGTCGCAGCTCTCGGCCATGCGCCGCGCGCGCCCGCCGCGCCAGGCCCAGATCGACGGGCAGACGAAGTGCACGCTGCGGATGCCGGCGGCCTTCAGCCGCTTCTCGAGGCCCAGGTTGAAGTCCGGCGCGTCGACGCCGACGAAGACCTCCGGCGGCGCCGCCAGCAGGCGGTCGCCGAGCTGGTCGCGGATGCGCTTGATGCCGCGGTAGTGGCGCAGCACCTCGAAGTAGCCGCGCACCGCCAGGCGATCCGACGGCCACCAGGCGTCGAAGCCCAGCTCGGCCATGCGCGGCCCGCCGATGCCCACCGCCTGCAGCGCCGGCCAGCGCTCGCGCAGGCCGCCGAGCAGCAGCGCCGCGAGCAGGTCGCCCGAGGCCTCGCCGGCGACCATCGCGAGCCGCATGCCGCGTCCGACGCCCGGGTTCAGCGGACGATGCCGCGCTTGGAGGCGGCCAGGAAGTCCAGCAGCAGCGCCACGTCCGCCGCGCCGCCTTCCGGGCAGGCGGGGTCGGCGGCGAGCGCCGCGATGGCCTCCTTCGCGCGCTCCAGCGTCAGGCCCTCGCGGTACAGCAGCCGGTGCATCTGCTTGACCAGCGCGATGCGCTCGCGCGAGAAGCCGCGCCGGCGCAGGCCCTCGATGTTGAAGCCATGCTCGGCCAGCGGGTGGCCGGTGACCATCATGAAGGGCGGCACGTCCTGCGAGACATGGCTCTGGAAGCCGGTCATCGCGTGGGCGCCGATCTTGCAGAACTGGTGCACGCCGGTCAGGCCGCCGACGATGACCCAGTCGCCGACGTGCACGTGGCCGGCCAGCGTCGCGTTGTTGGCCAGGATGGTGCGGTTGGCCACCTGCACGTCATGCGCGACATGCACGTAGGCCATGATCCAGTTGTCGTCGCCGATGCGGGTGACGCCCTCGTCCTGCGCGGTGCCGCGGTTGAGGGTGCAGAACTCGCGGATCGTGTTGCGGTCGCCGATGTGCAGCGCCGTCGGCTCGCCGCGGTACTTCATGTCCTGCGGCGCGCCGCCCAGCGCGGCGTGCGCGAAGATGCGGTTGTCGCGGCCGATGACGGTCGGGCCGTCGATGGTGACGTGCGACGCGATCGTGGTGCCGGCACCGACCTTCACGCCGGCGCCGATCACGGCATAGGGACCGACGACGACGTCGGCGTCGAGCTCGGCGCCGGCGTCGACGATCGCGGTGGGATGGATCTGCGGCATCGCTCGCGCTGCGGCAGCCGGACCGCTCAGGCGACCTTGCGCATCGTGCACATCAGCTCGGCCTCGGCCGCCACCTGGCCCTCGACCGAGGCCCGGGTGCGGAAGCGGTAGATGCCGGACTTGATGCGGTCGATCTCGGCCTCCAGGATGAGCTGGTCGCCGGGGCCGACCGGCCGCTTGAAGCGCGCGTTGTCGATGCCGACGAAGTAGACCACCTCGTCCTCGCGGATCGCGCCCTGCGCGCTGCTGTCCAGCGACAGCAGCGCGGCGGCCTGCGCCAGCGCCTCCAGGATCAGCACGCCGGGCATCACCGGCCGCACCGGGAAGTGGCCGACGAAGAAGGGCTCGTTGATCGTGACGTTCTTCAGCACCCGGATGCGCTGCCCGCGCTCGATCTCGAGCACGCGGTCCACGAGCAGGAAGGGGTAGCGGTGCGGCAGCTTGGTGAGGATCTGCTGGATGTCCATCGCGTTCAGGCCTTGCGCTCCAGTGCCCGCAGCCGCTCGCGCAGGGCGTGCAGCTGGCGCAGCGTGGCCGCGTTCTTCTCCCAGGCGGCATTGTCATCGAACGGGAATGCGCCGCTGTACAGCCCCGGCTTGAGGATCGAGCGCGTGACCACGGTGGCCACCGTGATCTGCACGTGGTCGACGATGCGCAGGTGGCCCAGGATGCAGGCCGCGCCGCCGATCGAGCAGTGGCGGCCGATCTGCGCGCTGCCGGCGATGCCCACGTTGCCGGCGATGGCCGTGTGCGCACCGATGGACACGTTGTGGCCGACCTGCACCAGGTTGTCGATCTTCACGCCGTCGTCGACCAGCGTATCGGCGAGGGCGCCGCGGTCGATGCAGGTGTTGGCGCCGATCTCGACGTCGTCGCCGATCACGACCGCGCCGAGCTGCGCTATCTTCTCCCAGCGGCCGCCCTCGGTGCCCTCGCCGCGCACCGGCGCGAAGCCGAAGCCGTCGGCGCCGATCACCGCGCCGGCATGCACCAGGCCCCGCGCACCGATGCGGCATCCGTCGGCCAGCGTGACGCGGCCCTTGAGCACGGTGCCTTCGCCGACGACGGCGCCCTCGCCGACCTGGCACAGCGGGCCGACGACGGCGCCGGCGGCGATGCGCGCGCCGCGCGCCACATGCGCCAGCGCTGCGACGCTGGCCTGCGGGTCGATCAGCGCGCCCTCCTCGACCACGGCGCGTGCGTCCACGCCAGGCTCCGGCGCGCGGCGCGTGCGCGCCGCCCACCACTGCGTCAGGCGCGCGAAGGCGAGATAGGGGTCGGCGCAGACGATGGCCGCGCCGCGCGCCGCCGCGGCGTCGCGCAGGGCCGGCGCGACGATCACGCAGCCGGCCGTGCTGCCGGCGAGCTGCGACTGGTAGCGTGCGCTGGCCAGGAAGCTGATCGCGTCGGGGCCGGCGCTCTCCAGCGGCGCGATGCGCGCCACCTCGGCACCGGGGTCGCCGATCAGCTCGCCGCCGAGCAGCGCGGCCAGCTCACCCAGGCGCGCGCTCATCGCGGCCGCGCCGGGCGTCTCAGCGCGACGGCGTCGCAGCGCCGGCGGGCGCCGTGGCGGCCGGGCCGTTGAGCGCGCGGATCACCTTGTCGGTGATGTCCACGCGCGCGCCGGCGAAGACGACCTCCTGCAGGATCAGGTCGTACTTCTCGGCGTCGAAGATCTGCTTGATCGCGCGGTTGGCGCGCTCGACGACGCTGGCCAGTTCCTCGTTGCGGCGCTGGTTCAGGTCCTCCTGAAACTCGCGCCGCTTGCGCTGCAGGTCGCGGTCCTGGTCGACCAGCTCGCGCTGGCGGCGCTGCTGGTCGGTGGGCGACAGCGTCGGCAGGTCCTTCTCCAGCCGGTCGGCGGCGGCCTTCAGCCGCGTGGCCTGGTCGTTGAGCTCGCGCTCGCGGCGACCGAACTCGGCCTCCAGCTTGGCCTGCGCGGCGCGCGCCGGCGCGGCCTCGCGCAGCACGCGCTCGCTGTTGACATAGCCGATCTTGAGCTCCTGCGCCGCGGCGGGCAGCGTAGCGACCAGGCCGAGCGAGGCGACCAGCAGGGCGCGGCCGGCGAGCATGCGCGCGGCCGTGCGGGCGGTGGTCCGAGCCGAATGCTTCATCAGAACGCAGTCCCGATCTGGAATTGGAAACGCTGGATTCTATCGTTGCGCTGCACGCGCACCGGCCGGCCCCAGCTCAGCTTCAGCGGCCCCACCGGGGAGATCCAGGACAGGCCGAAACCGACCGACGCGCGCAGCGAATCGGCCGTGACCTTCTCGTCCTCGCGCCAGACGTTGCCGGCGTCGGCGAAGGCGAAGATGCGCAGCGAGCGGTCGGTGCCGGTGCCCGGCACCGGGAAGTAGAGCTCGCTGTTGATGTTCAACCGGCGGGCACCGCCGACATAGGCGCCGGTGGGGTCGACGACGCCCAGCGAGCCCTGCTCGAAGGCGCGCACGGTGCCCAGGCCGCCGCCGTAGAAGTTCTTGAAGACCGGGAAGGGCTTGCCCCCCAGGCCCTGGCCGATGCCGATCTCGGCATTGACGCCCAGCGTCAGCCGGTACGGCAGCGGGAAGTACTCCTGGTACTGCAGGTTGGTGCGCAGGTAGCGCACGTCGCCGGCGAAGGCCCATTCGAGGTTCACGCGCTGGTAGCGGCCGACGGTGGGCACCAGGACGCTGTCGCGGCCGTCGCGCGCCCAGCCCAGCGTGACCGGGAAGGCATTCGCCTTGTCCCCGTACAGCACCCGGTAGTTCAGGTAGGTCAGCGGGATGCCGATCGAGGTGCCGATCTCGGTGCGCTCCGCACCGATGCCGAGGAAGACCGTGTCGTACTCGGAGAACGGGATGCCGAAGCGGATCGCCGCGCCCGGCGTCTTCAGGTCGTAGGTGTCGCCCAGGCTGTTGTAGGGCCGGCTGGTGCGGTAGAAGATGTCGATCGCGCGCGAGATGCCGTCCACCGTCCAGTACGGGTCCACGGTGCTGATCAGCAGCGTGCGGTTGAACTTGCTGGTGTTGACCTCGAAGCCCAGATAGTTGCCCGAGCCGAAGGCGTTGTCCTGCTTGACCGAGGCGGTGAAGGTGAACTTCTCGGCGTTGGAGTAGCCGGCGCCGATCAGCAGGTTGCCGGTGGGCTTTTCCTTGACCGTGACGACGAGGTCGACCTGGTCGGGCGCCCCGGGCACCTCCTCGGTGTCGATCTCGACTTCGCTGAAGTAGTCCAGCCGGCGCACGCGCTCCTGCGACAGCTTGATCAGCCCGCCGTCGTACCAGGCGCTCTCGAGCTGGCGGAACTCGCGGCGGATGACCTCGTCGCGCGTGCGCGTGTTGCCGGCGATCTCGATGCGGCGCACGTAGACGCGGCGCTCGGGCAGCGCGGCGAAGATCACGGCCGCCTGGCCGGTGGCGCGGTCGATCTCGGGCCGCGCCTCCACGCGCGCGAAGGCGTAGCCGTAGAGCCCGAACAGTTCCTGGAAGCGGCGCTGCGTCTCGGCCACCGCGTCGCCGCGGTAGGGCTGGCCCGGGCGCAGCAGCACGAAGGCGCGGAACTCGTCCTCCTTGCCGAGGTAGTCGCCCTCCAGGCGGACCGAGGTCACCGTGTAGGGCTGGCCCTCGCGCACCGAGATCGCGACCGAGATCGACTGCTTGTCCGGGGAGATCGTGACCTGCGTGGACTCGATCGCGAACTCGAGGTAGCCGCGGTTGACGTAGTAGGCGCGCAGCGTCTCGAGGTCGGCGTTGAGCTTGCTGCGCGAATAGCGGTCGTTCTTGCTGTACCAGCTGAACCAGCCGGTCTTGTTGAGCTCGAACAGGCCCAGCAGCGTGGACTCGTCGAAGACGGTGTTGCCGGTGATGCGGATGTCGGCGATGCGCGCCGCCTCGCCCTCGGTCATCGTGAAGGTCACGTTGACGCGGTTGCGCTCCAGCGGCGTGATCGTCGTGACGACCTCGGCGCCGTACAGGCTGCGCGCCAGGTACTGGCGCTTGATCTCCTGCTCCGCGCGGTCCACGAGCGCACGGTCGAAGGGCAGGCCCTCGCCGATGCCGGCGTCGCGCAGGCTCTTGGTCAGCGGCTCCTGGTCGAACTCCTTGAGCCCGACGAAGCTGATGCCGGCGATGATCGCGCGCTCGTCGACGATCAGCACCGCGACGCGGCCCTCGATCTCGATGCGCACGTCGGTGAACAGCCCGGTGGCGAATAGCGCGCGCAGCGCCGCCGAGCCCTTGTCGTCGGTGTAGGTGTCGCCGATGCGGAACGGCAGCGCGGCGAACACCGTGCCGGGGTCGGTGCGCTGCAGGCCCTCGACGCGGATGTCCTCGATGACGAAGGGCGCGACGGCCTGCGCGGCCGCATCGGCGGCGGCCACGCTCATCACGCAGGCCACGGCCGCCACTGCCACGGGGCGCAGCGGCCCGAACGGGAACGAAGGGAACATGGATTCAGTGCAGGCCCAGCAAGCGGGCCACGTCGTTGAACAGGGCGAGCGACATCATCATCAACAACACGACGATGCCGCCACGCTGCAGCCGGGCCAGCCAGAGGTCGGAGACCGGGCGGCCGGTGACGCCCTCGAAAATGTAATACATCAGGTGACCGCCATCGAGCATGGGCAGCGGCAGCAGGTTCAGCACGCCCAGGCTGACGCTCACCAGCGCCAGGAAGCCCAGGTAGTAGGCCAGCCCCTGCTGCACCGACTGCCCGGCATAGTCGGCGATCGTCAGCGGGCCGCTGAGGTTCTTCAGCGAGGCCTCGCCGACCAGCATGCGGCCCAGCATCTTGACCGTCAGCACCGAGAGCTCCCAGGTGCGCTGGGTGCCCAGCACCAGGCCCTCGACGGGCCCGTGGCGCACGGTCACCATCTCGGGCGGCTGGCCGACGAAGGCCTCGATACGGCCTATCGTCAGCTCGCCGTCGCGCGCCGGGCGCGGCAGCACCTGCAGCTCCAGCGAGCGGCCGCCGCGCTCGACGAGCCAGGCCTGCGCCGCCGGGCGGCCGTCGCGCAGGCCGGCGCGGATGGTCTCGCGCAGGCTCTGCGCGTCGGTGATGGGCCGGCCGTCCACCGCCAGCACGCGGTCGCCGCGCTGCAGCCCGGCTTCGGCCGCGGCGCCGCCGGGGCGCACGTCGCCGAGCACCGGCTCGCTGAAGGCACCGGCGAGGCCGATCTTGCGCATCAGCTGCGCGTCGACCTCGCGCGGGTCGAAGCCGGCGAGGTCCAGCGCCAGCGTGCGCGAGCCGCGGCCGTCGCGGTCGCTGACCTGCAGCTGCAGCGTGCCGCGCTGCATCGCGGCCTGCGTGATCTGCCAGCGCAGGTCGGTCATCGAGTGCACCTCGTCCCACTCGCGGCCGTCGCGCGACAGCGCCCGCACCCAGTCGCCGCTGCGCAGCCCCGAGGCCTCGGCCGGGCTGCCGGCCACCGGGGGGCCGAGCACGGCCTTGGGCTCGTCGATGCCGATCCAGTGCGCCGCCGCATACAGCAGCACCGCCAGGCCCAGGTTGGCCAGCGGGCCGGCGGCGACGATCGCGGCGCGCTGCGCGAGCGGCTTGCGGTTGAAGGCGCCGGCCGCCGCCTCGGCCTCCGGCACTGCGCCCTCGCGCTCGTCGAGCATGCGCACGTAGCCGCCCAGCGGCAGCGCGCAGACCACGAACTCGGTGCCGCCGGGGGCCTTCTGCCAGCGCCAGAGCACGCGCCCGAAGCCGACCGAGAAGCGCAGCACCTTCACGCCGCAGGCCACGGCGACGCGGTAGTGGCCGTACTCGTGGATGACGATCAGCACGCCCAGCGTCAGCAGGAAGGCCAGCACGGTGACGATCACGCCGCGATCTCCGTCATGACCTGGCGCGCCGTGTCGCGGGCGCGCCGGTCCAGCGCGAGCAGGTCGTCCAGCGTGGCCGATGCGGGCAGGTCGGGCGGCAGGCGGTCCAGCGTGCGGGCATTGACGCTGTGAATCGCCGTGAAGGCGATGGTTCCGGCCAGGAAGGCGGCCACCGCCTCCTCGTTGGCGGCATTCAGCACCGCGGTCGTGCCCTCGGGCGCGCGCAGCGCGTCCCAGGCCAGCTGCAGCCCCGGGAAGCGGCGTGCATCGGGGGCCTGGAAGCTGAGGTCCTTCAGCGTCGTGAAGTCCAGCCGCTCGGCGCCCGACTCGATGCGCTCGGGGTAGGCCAGCCCGTAGGCGATCGGCACCTTCATGTCCGGCGTGCCCAGCTGCGCCAGCACCGAGCCGTCGCGGCACACCACCATCGAGTGGATGATGCTCTGCGGGTGGATCACGACGCGGATGTCCTCGGGCGCGAGGTCGAACAGCCAGCGCGCCTCGATGACCTCCAGCGCCTTGTTCATCATCGTCGCCGAGTCGACGCTGATCTTGCGCCCCATGACCCAGTTCGGGTGCGCGACGGCCTCGGCCGGCGTCACGCCGTGCAGCGAGTCCGGGTCGCGGTCGCGGAACGGGCCGCCGCTGGCCGTGAGCACGATGTGGGCGATGCGCGTGCGCCAGCTGCGGCGGTCCTCGGGCAGGCACTGGAAGATCGCCGAGTGCTCGCTGTCGATCGGCAGCAGCGTTGCGCCGCCCTCGTGCACCGCGCGCATGAACAGCGCGCCACCGACGACCAGCGCCTCCTTGTTGGCCAGCAGCAGCCGCTTGCCGGCGCGCGCCGCGGCCAGGCAGGGCGCCAGGCCGGCGGCGCCGACGATGGCGGCCATCACGCTGTCGACCTCGTCGGCCGCGGCCAGCTCGACCAGCGCCTGCGCCCCGACGCGCACCTCGGTCGCCACGCCGGCGGCGGCCAGGCGCGCGCGCAGTTCCTGCGCCCGCGCCTCGTCGGGCAGCACCGCGACGCGCGGGCGGAAGCGCAGGCACTGCGCGAACAGTTCGGCCACGCGCTGCTGCGCGCTCAGGCCGACGACCTCGAAGCGCTCCGGGTGGCGCGCGACCACGTCCAGCGTGCTGGTGCCGATCGACCCGGTGGACCCGAGGATGGCCAGGCGTTGCCGCGCCGCCGTCATGGTGTCCCCAGCGTGACCAGCGCCAGCGCCAGCGGAAGCACCGGCAGCAGCGCGTCGACGCGGTCGAGCACGCCGCCGTGGCCGGGCAGCAGCCGGCTGCTGTCCTTGGCGCCGGCGGCGCGCTTGACCAGCGACTCGATCAGGTCGCCGACGACGCTCATGCCGCACATCGCCAGCAGCGCCAGCACCATGCCGGCCAGGCCCAGGCCGTGCAGCAGCCGGCTGTACAGGCTGGGCCCGTCGAAGCCGAACCAGCGGTCGAGCGCGATCCACAGCGCGGCCAGCAGCAGCACGCCGGCCATGCCCGACCAGACGCCCTCCCAGCTCTTGCCCGGGCTGATCGACGGCGCCAGCTTGCGGCGGCCGAAGGCGCGGCCGCCGAAGTAGGCCGCGATGTCGGCCATCCAGACCAGGCACAGCAGCGAAAGCATGAAGTTGACGCCGATGACATGGGCATGGGTCAGCGCCAGCCAGGCCGACCACAGCGCGACGATGCCGACCGCCCAGCGCACGGCACGCGGCAGCTGCGGCCAGGCGGTCGGGCCGCTGCGCAGCGCGACGGCGCCCAGCCCCAGCCACAGCGCGGCCGCCGCCCACCACAGCGCCGGTGGCGCGTGGTCCTTCAGCGGGCCGCTCAGCGTGGCGCCGCCGGCCAGCGCCAGCGCGCCGCCGAACGCCAGCGCGAGCCCGGCGCCGGCCTGGTTCAGGCGCGCCCATTCCCAGCCGGCGGCGGCGATCAGCAGCAGCGTCAGCAGCGCGAAGGGCCAGGCGCTGTCGGCGGCCAGCGCGCCCAGCATCACGGCCACCAGCACGAGCGCGGTGATGATGCGCTGGCGCAGCATCGCGAGCGGTCAGCGGCCTTCGGGCAGCAGGGCCGGCGGGCGGATGCCGCCGAAGCGGCGGTCGCGCTGCGCGTAGGCGGCCAGGGCGGCGTCGATCTCGGCGGCGCCGAAGTCGGGCCACAGGCACTCGGTGAAGAACAGCTCCGAATACGCGGCCTGCCAGAGCAGGAAGTTGCTCATGCGCATCTCGCCGCCGGTGCGGATGAACAGGTCCGGGTCCGGCGCGAAGGACAGCGCCATGTGCTCGGACAGCCAGCCCTCGTCGAGCTGCTCGGCCGGCAGGCCCTGCTCGATCGCGCGCCGGCAGGCCTGCACGACGTCCCAGCGGCCGCCATAGTTGAAGGCCACCGCCAGCGTGATGCGGTCGTTGTCGCGCGTCACGTGCTCGGCATGCTCCCAGGCCTGGCGCAGCTTGTCCGAGACCGCCGAGCGGTCGCCGACGATGCGGATGCGCACGCCGTCGCCGGCGAGCTTGGTCAGGTACTTGGAGACCGCCACCAGCACCAGGCTCATCAGCCCGGAGACCTCCTCGGTCGGGCGCTTCCAGTTCTCCGACGAGAATGCGAAGACCGTCAGGTAGCGCACGCCGCGGTCGGCGAAGGCGTTGACCGCGCGCACCAGCGCGTCGACGCCGGCCTTGTGGCCGAAGAAGCGCGGCATGTAGCGTTGGCGCGCCCAGCGGCCGTTGCCGTCCATCACGACGGCGACATGGCGCGGCACCGCGTCGCCACGGTCGGCGTGCTCGGCCACCGCGGCGGCGGCGGCCTGTTCTTCGCTCTGGAGATCGGACATGCGTGTGGCTGCTGCGGCCGCGGTGACGATGGCCGGTCTCAGACCGCCATCACCTCCGCTTCCTTGCCCTGCACCAGGCGGTCGATCTCGGCGATCGTGCGGTCGGTGAGCCGCTGCACCTCGTCCTGCGCGCGGCGCTCCTCGTCCTCGGTCGCCAGCTTGTCCTTGAGCAGCTTCTTCAGGTGCTCGTTGGCCTCGCGGCGGATGCTGCGCGCGGCGATCTTGGCCTCCTCGCCGGCATGGCGCACGACCTTGGTCAGCTCCTTGCGCCGCTCCTCGGTCAGCGCCGGCATCGGCACGCGCAGCAGGTCGCCCTGCGCCGACGGGTTGAGGCCGAGGTCGCTCTCGCGGATCGCCTTCTCGATCTTCGCGCCCATGCCCTTCTCCCAGGGCTGCACGCTGATCGTGCGCGCGTCCAGCAGCGTCACGTTGGCGACCTGGCTGATCGGCACCGACGAGCCGTAATAGTCCACGTGCACCTGGTCCAGGATGCCGGGGTGGGCGCGGCCGGTGCGGATCTTGTGCAGCTCGCCCTTGAACGCCTCGATGGTCTTGCCCATCTTCTGCTCGGCGGTCTTGCGGATGTCGGGGATGTTGTTCGGCGTGCTCATGGAATCGACGGCTCCTCAGACGTGCACCAGCGTGCCCTCGTCGTCGCCCATCACGACGCGCTTGAGGGCGCCGGGCTTCGTGATGCTGAACACCTTGATCGGCAGCTTCTGGTCGCGGCACAGCGCGAACGCGGTCGCGTCCATGACCTGCAGGTTCTTCGAGATCGCCTCGTCGAAGCTGATGCGCGCGTACAGCGTGGCCTGCGGATCCTTGGCCGGGTCGGCGCTGTAGACGCCGTCGACCTTGGTCGCCTTCAGCACGATCTCGGCGCCGATCTCGGCGCCGCGCAGCGCGGCCGCGGTGTCGGTGGTGAAGAAGGGGTTGCCGGTGCCGGCGGCGAAGACGACGACCTTGCCTTCCTCGAGGTACTGCAGCGCCTTCGGGCGCACGTAGGGCTCGACGACCTGCTCGATGCTGATCGCGCTCATCACGCGCGCGGTCATGCCTTCCTGGCGCATCGTGTCGGCCAGCGCCAGCGAGTTCATCACCGTCGCCAGCATGCCCATGTAGTCGGCGGTGGCGCGGTCCATGCCGACCGAGCCGCCGGCGACGCCGCGGAAGATGTTGCCGCCGCCGATCACGACGGCGACCTCGCAGCCCAGCTTCGTGACCTCCTGCACCTCGCGCACCATGCGCACGATGGTGCCGCGGTTGATGCCGTAGGCGTCGTCGCCCATCAGGGCTTCGCCCGACAGCTTCAGCAGGATGCGCTTGTAGGCTGGCATCGGCCCGGTGCCTCCGTGGGGTCCTTGGAATGCTCGACGGTGCTGCCGCGGCAGCAGGTGCCGCAGTGTAAGCGCGGCCCGCCGTCCGTCCGGCGGGCCGCTACAGAGCCTTACTGCCCCTTGGCCGCCGCGACCTGGGCGGCGACCTCGGCCGCGAAGTCGTCGGCCTTCTTCTCGATGCCCTCGCCGACCACGTACAGCGTGAAGCCGGCCACCTGCGTGGCCTTCTCCTTGAGCATCTGCTCGACGGTCTGCTTGTCGTTCTTGACGAAGGGCTGGTTCAGCAGCGAGACCTCCTTCAGGAACTTCTGCACCGAGCCCTCGACCATCTTGGCGACGATCTCCGCCGGCTTGCCGCTCTCGGCCGCCTTCTCGGCGGCGATGCGGCGCTCGGACTCGACCAGCTCGGCCGGCACGTCGGCGGTGGCCAGCGCCTTGGGCTTCATCGCCGCGACATGCATCGCGACGTCCTTGGCCGCGACCTCGTCGCCGGAGAACTCGACGATCACGCCGATGCGCGTGCCGTGCAGGTAGCTGGCCAGCTGGCCGCCGCCGGCGTAGCGCCTGAAGCGGCGCACCGACATGTTCTCGCCGATCTTGCCGATCAGGCCCTTGCGCACGTCCTCGACCGTGGGGCCGAAGCCGTCCTGCGACATCGGCAGCGCCGACAGCGCGGCGACGTCGGCGGGCGCATGCTCGGCGACCAGCGCCGCGCAGGTCTTCGCGAAGGCGAGGAAGGATTCGTTCTTGGAGACGAAGTCGGTCTCGCAGTTGACTTCGACCAGCGCGCCGGTCGTGCCGCCGACCGCGGCGGCGATCACGCCCTCGGCGGTGATGCGGCTGGCGGCCTTGCTGGCCTTGTTGCCGAGCTTGACGCGCAGGATCTCCTCGGCACGCGCGAGGTCGCCCTCGGCCTCGGTCAGCGCCTTCTTGCACTCCATCATCGGCGCGTCGGTCTTGGCGCGCAGCTCGGCCACCATGCTTGCGGTAATCGCGGGCATTGTCGGATGCTCCATCAGATCAGGGACACGGCCGCCGGCCGCTTGGCGCGGCCGGCGACGGTGCAGTACGGGGAAAGGCGGCCAGCGCGCGTGCGGCGGCCGCCGGGCGCGGGATCAGGACTCTTCGCTGACCTCGACGAACTCGTCGCCGCCGGCCACCGCCTGCAGGACCTCGGTCGTCGCGTTGGCCTTGCCTTCCAGCACCGCGTCGGCGACGGCGCGCGCATACAGCGCGACGGCCTTGGCCGAGTCGTCGTTGCCGGGGATCACGTAGTCGATGCCCACCGGCGAGTGGTTGGTGTCGACGACGCCGATCACCGGGATGCCCAGCTTCTTGGCCTCGGCGACCGCGATCTTGTGGTAGCCGACGTCGATCACGAACATCGCGTCGGGCAGCGCGTTCATGTCCTGGATGCCGCCGATGTCCTTCTCGAGCTTGCCCAGCTCGCGGTCGAACATCAGCGCTTCCTTCTTGATCATCGCCTCGGTGCCGGCCTCCTTGGTGGCCTGCATCTCCTTGAGCTTCTTCAGCGAGCCCTTGACGGTCTTGAAGTTGGTCAGCATGCCGCCCAGCCAGCGCTGGTCCACGTAAGGCATGCCGCAGCGCTGCGCCTCCAGCGCGACCACCTCGCGCGCCTGGCGCTTGGTGCCGATCATCAGGATCGTGCCGCGGCGGGCCGCCAGCTGGCGCACGAACTTCATCGCGTCGTCGAAGAGCGGCTGCGTCTTCTCGAGGTTGATGATGTGGATCTTGTTGCGATGGCCGTAGATGTACGGGGCCATCTTGGGGTTCCAGAAGCGCGTCTGGTGCCCGAAATGGACACCCGCTTCCAGCATTTCACGCATGGAGACAGACATGGAGGACTCCGAAGGTTGGGTCTAGAATCCCGCCGCTCATCGCCGGGGCGGAAGACAGCCGGCAGCTCTCGCTGACAGCGCCTTCGCCGGGTCCGGCGACACCTCTGGATCGGTCGGGTTCGCGATTTGTCTGCCCGCGGTCGAGAAGGCGGCTCGGCCGGCCCGTGCGGCGGGGAGTTGCAGGGACGGTCAGGATCTGCGAGACCCTCGAGACCCTCGGCCCTGCATCCGCCGGCACCGGCACAAGAACGCTTCTCTGTCGAGGCAAACCTGAAGATTCTAGCACGCGGCCCCTCAGCGGCCGCCCGGCGATGAAGGTCGCCGTCATCGGCGCCGGCATCGTCGGCGTCACGACCGCGTACGAACTCGCGCTGGCCGGCACCGAGGTGGCGGTCTTCGAGCGCCAGGGCGTGGTGGCCAGCGAATGCAGCTTCGCCAATGCCGGCGTCGTGGCGCCCGGCTACGTGTCGCCCTGGGCGTCGCCGGGCATGGCCTGGAAGGTGCTGCGCCACCTGCCGTCGCGCCACACGCCGGTGCGCTTCGGCGGCCTGGACAGCCTGCGCCACCTGCCCTGGATGTGGCGCTGGTGGCGTGCCTGCCGGCCGGCCGTCTACCAGCCCAACCGGCGCGCGATGCAGCGCCTGGCGCTGTTCAGCCGCGAGCGGCTGCACGAGCTGACGGCGAAGCTGCGGCTGGACTACGAACAGGCCGGCGGCTACCTGGTGCTGCTGCGCGGCGCCGCCGACCTCAGGCGCGCGCTGGCCGCGGTGCCGATGCTGCAGGAGCTGGGCATCCGCCACGAGGTGGTCGACGCGGCGCGCTGCCGGCAGATCGAGCCCGGGCTCAGCGGCGCGACCGTGCTGGCCGGCGGCATCCACCTGCCCGACGACGGCGTGGGCAACTGCCGCCACTTCGCGCAGCTGCTCAAGGCCGAGGCGCAGCGCCTGGGCGCGAGCTTCCGCTTCGGCACCACGGTGCAGGCGCTGCGGTCCGGCGACCGCCCCGCGGTGCGGCTGGCCGGGGGCGACGACGAGCCTTTCGACGCGCTCGTCGTCTGCGCCGGCGTGCAGTCGGCCGCGCTGCTGTCGCCGCTGGGCCTGCAACTGCCGCTGGCGCCGGTCTACGGCTATTCGCTGACGGCGCCGCTGCGCAGCCACGACGGGCGCGACGAGCACGCCGGGCCGCGCGCGGCGCTGATGGACGAGCGCTTCAAGGTCGCGATCTCGCGCCTGGGCGACCGCGTGCGCGTGGCCGGCAGCGCCGTGCTCGGCGGGCCGCCGGGCCGGCTGGACGACGCCCCGCTGCGCACGCTGCACCAGGTGCTGGACGACTGGTTCCCCGGCGCGGCCGTCGCGCGCAAGGCGCAGCACTGGAAAGGCGCGCGCCCGATGCTGCCCGACGGCCCGCCGGTGCTGGGCGCGAGCGGCCTGCCCGGCGTCTGGCTCAACCTCGGCCATGGCGGCAGTGGCTGGGCCCTGGCCTGCGGCTCGGCGCGTGTGCTCGCCGACGCCCTGCTCGGCCGCGACGCTCCGCTCGACCTGGACCGCCTGACGCTGGCCCGCCTGCGCTGAGGCCCGCCGGCCCGCCAGGCCCGGGCCGTGTACGCTCGCGGGCGATGGACGACCGCGCCCTGCCCCTCGCCGTACGGCCCGAAGCGGGCCCCTGGCCGCTGCACGGCGTGGCGGCCTCGCGCGCTGCCGAGCAGGCCGCGCTGGCCACGAACGCGCCCTTCGCGCTGATGGCGCGCGCCGGGCTCGCCGTCGCGCGGCTGGCGCTGGCACTGGCGCCGCATGCTGGGCGCATCGCCGTCTGGGCCGGCCCCGGCAACAACGGCGGCGACGGCCTGGTCGCCGCGCGTCACCTGCACGCGGCCGGCAAGGCCGTCGACGTGCTGCTGGTCGGCGATGCCGACCGCCGCCCGCCCGACGCCCGGCAGGCCCTGGCACAGGCGCGCGCGGCGGGCGTCGCGCTGCACGACGGCGCGACCGCACTGCCCGCCGCCGACCTGGTGATCGACGCCCTGCTCGGCCTGGGCGCGGCACGGCCGCCGCAGGGCGCGATCGCCGACGCCATCGCCGCGATCAACGACCAGCCGGCCCCGGTGCTGGCTGTCGACCTGCCGTCCGGGCTGCACGCCGATACCGGCGCGCTGCTGGGCCCGGCCGCCGTGCGTGCCGCCGCGACGCTGTCACTGCTGACGCTCAAGCCCGGCCTCTTCACCGCCGAGGGCCGCGACCAGGCCGGGGCGGTGTGGCTGGACACGCTGGGCGTGGACGCCGGCGCCGCCACGGCGCGGCTGTGCGGGCCTCCGCCGCTGGCGCCGCGCCCGCATGCGTCGCACAAGGGACGCTTCGGCGACCTGTTCGTGGTCGGCGGCGGGCGCGGCATGACCGGCGCCGCATGGCTGGCAGCACGCGCCGGGCTGGCGGCCGGCGCCGGGCGTGTCTATGCCAGCCTGCTCGACCCGGCGGCGGCGTTCGACGCCACGCGGCCGGAGCTGATGATGCGGCCCGCCTTGTGGCAGGCCGCGCCGGCGACGCTGAACGCCGCCACCGTGGTCTGCGGCTGCGGCGGCGGCGAGGCCGTGCGCGACGTGCTGCCGCCGCTGCTGGCGCATGCCGGCCGTCTGTTGCTGGATGCCGACGGGCTGAACGAGATCGCCGCCGACCCCGCGCTGCAGCCGCTGCTGCGTGCGCGCGCCGCGCGCGGCCGGCCGACGCTGCTGACACCGCATCCGCTGGAAGCGGCACGCCTGCTCGGCGCCACCGCGGCCGAGGTCCAGCGCGACCGCCCCGCGGCCGCGCTTCGGTTGTCCAACGCGACCGGGGCGGCGGTGCTTCTGAAGGGCTCCGGCAGCATCGTCGCCGCCGCGGACGGCCGCTGGTGGATCAACCCGACCGGCAACGCCGCGCTGGCCAGCCCGGGCACCGGCGACGTGCTGGCCGGCTGGGCCGGCGGGCTGTGGGCGCAACAGGCCGAGTTGCCGCCCGAGGCCATCGCCTGCGCCGCGGCCTGGACGCATGGCGACGCGGCGGATCGCTGGCTGGCGGCCGGCCAGGCCGCGCCGCTGCTCGCAGGGGACCTGGTCGACCGGATGCGGTCGCGGCCGCCGAACGGCCCGGCGCCCATGCGTCTCTAGCCGGCGCGGACACCGGTCACCGGCGCAGGCTGCGGGTCGGCTAGCGCCACGCCCGCGGCCGGCGCCGTTGGACGCGGGCCGGCTAACGCCGCGCCCGCGGCTTGGGCGCCGGACGCTTGGCCTGCGGCTTGCGCGAACGTCCTTCGGCCGCCTTGCCCTTGGCGGCACGCGTCGCCGCCTTGCTCTGGCGGTCGCTCTCGCGCACCGCGGCCAGTTCGGCCGCCGCACCGCCGGCAGGTGTGCGCAGCCGCTCGCCGCGCGCCAGCAGCTTCTCGCCATCGCCGTCGCGCACCATGCGGAAGTCGATCTTGCGTCCGTCCAGGTCGACGCGGCTGACCTGCACGCGCACGCGCGAGCCGACCGCGTAGCGGATGCCGGTGCGCTCGCCGCGCAGTTCCTGGCGCGCCTCGTCGAAGCGGTAGTACTCGCCGCCGAGTTCGGTGATGTGCACCAGGCCCTCGACGTACATCGCGTCGAGCGTGACGAACAGGCCGAAGGCCGCCACCGCGCTGACGGTGCCGGCGAACTCCTCGCCCAGGTGCTCGCGCATGTAGCGGCACTTGAGCCAGGCCTCGACGTCGCGGCTGGCTTCGTCGGCGCGGCGTTCGTTGGCGCTGCAGTGCACGCCGGTGGCCTCCCACAGCGCCATCTCCTGCGACATGGGCTTGACCGCGCGGTGGCTGACCTTGCCGCCCCGGCGCACCTCGGGCACACGCGTCTTCTCGCTGGCCACCAGGTGGAAGCGCTTGCCGGCCAGCAGCGCCTTGATGACCCGGTGCACCAGCAGGTCGGGGTAGCGGCGGATCGGGCTCGTGAAATGCGTGTACGCGTCGTACGCGAGGCCGAAGTGGCCCGAGTTCGAGGCCGTGTAGATGGCCTGCTGCATCGAGCGCAGCAGCATCGTGTGGATCTGCGCCGCGTCGGCGCGGCCCTGGGCGGCCATCGCGATGGCCTGCATCTCGCCGGGCGTCGGCTCGTCGGACAGCGGCGCGGCGATGCCCAGCGCCTTGAGCATGGCCTGCAGCGCCAGCCGCTTCTCCGGCGTCGGACCCTCGTGCACCCGGTACAGGCAGGGGTGCTCGGCCGAGGCGATGAACTCGGCGGCGCAGACGTTGGCCGCCAGCATGGTCTCCTCGATCAGCCGGTGCGCCTCGGTGCGCACGCGCGGCACGATCTTCTCGATGCGGCCCTGGTCGTCGCAGACGATCTGCGTCTCGGTGGTGTCGAACTCCACCGCGCCGCGGTTGGCGCGCTGCTTGAGCAGCGCACGGTAGACCTCGTGCAGGTGCAGCAGGTGCGGCACCAGGTCGGCGCGGCGCTCGGCCTCCGGTCCGCGCGTGTTGAGCAGGATCGCCGCGACCTCGGTGTAGGTCAGCCGCGCATGCGAATGCATCACCGCCGGGTAGAACTGGAAGGCCTCGATGCGCCCGTCGGCCAGCACGACCATGTCGCAGACCATGCACAGCCGGTCGACGTCCGGGTTCAGCGAGCACAGGCCGTTGGACAGCTTCTCCGGCAGCATCGGGATCACGCGGCGCGGGAAGTAGACCGAGGTCGCGCGCTCGTAGGCGTCCTCGTCGATCGGCTCGCCCGGCCGGACGTAGTGGCTGACGTCGGCGATGGCCACCAGCAGCCGCCATCCCTCGGCCGCGCTCTTGCCGCGGCCGCGCTTGAAGGGTTCGCAGTACACGGCGTCGTCGAAGTCGCGCGCGTCCTCGCCGTCGATGGTGACCAGCGGCACGTCGGTCAGGTCGACGCGGTGGCGGCGGTCGGCGGCGCGCACCTTGTCCGGCAGCGCCGCGGCCTGCGCGACGGTCTCCGGGCTGAAGCGGTGCGGCACCTCGTACTTGCGCACCGCGATCTCGATCTCCATGCCGGCGTCGTCGATCTCGCCCAGCACCTCGGCGACGCGGCCCACCGGCTGCGAGTGCAGCGAAGGCGGCTCGGTCAGCTCGACCGAGACGACCTGACCGACGGCGGCGCTGGCGATCGCATTCTTCGGGATCAGGATGTCCTGGCCGAAGCGGCTGTCCTCGGGCGCCACCAGCCACTGCCCGCCCTCGTGCAGCAGGCGGCCGATGATGGGCGTGCGGCGCCGCTCGAGGATGTCGAGCACGCGCCCTTCCGGGCGCCCGCGGCGGTCCAGGCGCAGCACGCGCACCCGCACGCGGTCGCGGTGCAGCACGCTGCGCATCTCCTGCGGCGCGAGGTAGACGGGGTTGCCGCCGTCGTCGGGCCAGACGAAGCCGTGGCCGTCGCGATGGCCTTCGACGCGGCCTTCGATCTCGCCCATCAGCGAGGCGCCTGCGGCAGCGCCGCTTGAGTTGTCGTTCTTGTTGATGCTAGAATCCTCGGTTCCTGAAATGCCCAGGTGGCGGAATTGGTAGACGCACTAGTTTCAGGTACTAGCGCTGAGAGGCGTGGAGGTTCGAGTCCTCTCCTGGGCACCAAGATCATAAAGGCCGACCCCTTCGGGTCGGCCTTTTGTCTTGGTGGCCAGAGGCGAGTCCCTGCGGACTCGCCGTGAGGGACACGAAAGGCCCGGCATGCTTGCCGGGCCGGGGCCGCGGCGGCGTGGCCGAGTCCTCTCCTGGGCACCAAATGACAGTCGAAGGGCCGGTTGCGCAAGCACCCGGCCCGTCACGCTTTCTACACGGCGAACTTCTTCGCCAGCCCGTCCGGGCGCAGGTTGTCGTATTCCTCGAACGGCTGGTGGATCCACGGGCTGGTGGGCAGCAGTTCGCAGTAGTAGTCGGGCGTGTAGGTCGACACGCCCTTGACCCAGATCACCGCCGCGCGCAGCTCGCTGATCGCCGGCATGCCGCGCAGGCGGTCGACGACCGCGCGCAATGTGACGCCGGTGTCGGCGAGGTCGTCGACCAGCAGCACGCGGCCGGCCAGCTCGCCCTTGGGCATCGTGATGTACTTGGCCATGTCCAGCCGGCCCTGGATGGTGCCGGCCTCGGCGCGGTACGAACTGGTGGACATGATGGCCAGCGGCTTGTCGAAGACGCGCGACAGCACGTCGCCCGGCCGCATGCCGCCGCGCGCCAGGCACAGGATCTGGTCGAAGGCCCAGCCCGAGGCGTGCACCTTCAGGGCCAGGCGCTCGATCAACAGGTGGTATTCGTCCCAGGACACGTACAGGTGCTTGCCGTCGTCGGTGAGCATGCGGTCGGTCTCCTCGTTGCGGTGTTCTCGTCGCGCTTCGGCGTCTCGCCGCCGGCTCAGGGCCGGAACGGGTGGCGCAGCAGGATGGTGTGCACGCGGTCGGGGCCGGTGGACACCATGTCGATGGGCACGCCGATGAGCGCCTGCATGCGTTCCAGGTAGCGCCGCGCATTCAACGGCAGCTGCTCCCAGTTGGTCAGGCCGGCGGTGGTCTCGGTCCAGCCCGGCAGCGTCTCGTAGACCGGCTTGCACTCGGTGATCTCGTCGGCGTCCAGCGGCAGCACGTCCAGCCGGCGCGCGCCGATCTCGTAGCCGGTGCAGATGTTGATCTCGGGCAGGCCGTCCAGCACGTCCAGCTTGGTGATGCACAGGCCGGAGACGCCGTTGATGATCATGCTGCGCTTCAGCGCCGCGGCGTCGAGCCAGCCGCAGCGCCGCGCGCGGCCGGTGACCACGCCGCGCTCCTGGCCCACGGTGCTGAGGTGGTGGCCGACGCCGCCGGGCTTGTCGATGTCCAGCTCGGTCGGGAACGGGCCGCCGCCCACGCGCGTCGTGTAGGCCTTGGTGATGCCCAGGATGTAGTGCAGCTGCCCCGGCCCGAGGCCGGAGCCGGCGGCGGCGTTGCCGGCAACGCAGTTGCTGGACGTGACGAACGGGTAGGTGCCGTGGTCGATGTCCAGCAGCGTGCCCTGCGCCCCTTCGAACAGCAGGTTCTCGCCGCGCAGGTGGGCCTGGAACAGGCGGTAGCCGACATCGGCCATCAGCGGCTTGAGCTGCTCGGCGGCGCGCAGCGCGTCGTCCAGCATCGGCTGCAGTGGCAGCGGCTTCGCGCCCAGCACCCCGGCGAGCTCGGCGTTGTGCAGCTGCAGCAGTTCGGCCAGCTTGGCCTGCAGCCGGGCCGGGTGCTTGAGGTCCTGCACACGCAGCGCGCGGCGCGCGACCTTGTCCTCGTAGGCCGGGCCGATGCCCTTGCCGGTGGTGCCGATCTTGCCGCTGCCGCTGCTCTCGCGCCGTGCCTCGCGCGCGCGGTCGATCTCGACGTGGAAGGGCAGGATCAGCGGGCACGACTCGCTGAGGAAGAGCCGCGACCGCACCTCCACGCCCAGCTGCTCGATGCGCTCGATCTCGGCCAGCAGGTGCTGCGGGTCGACGACGACGCCGTTGCCGATGTAGCAGGCCACGCCCTCGCGCATCACGCCCGAGGGAATCAGCTGCAGCGCGGTCTTGCGCCCGTTGATGACCAGCGTGTGGCCCGCGTTGTGGCCGCCCTGGAAGCGCACCACGCCCTGCGCGTGGTCGGTCAGCCAGTCGACGATCTTGCCCTTGCCCTCGTCGCCCCACTGGGTGCCGACGACGACGACGTTGCGGCCGGCGCCGGGCCGGATGGCTGCTTGCATGGTGTTCAGTCCGTGGTCCTCGTGGTCATGGCTGTCGCGGCGTTGGCGGTGCGGCGGCGCTCACAGCGCGCGCAGCATCCAGCGGCCGTCGACCTGCACCAGCTCGCGGTCGCAGTCGAAGGCCTCGGCCTCGGGCTCGTGGCCGGGCAGCATCGCGAGCACCGTCTCGCCCTGCTCGCGCAGCCGGCGCACCGCGGCGCGCAGCGACGGGTCTTCGCCCCAGGGCGCGCGGATCGCGGTCGGCGCGGGCGCGCTGCCGGCGGCCTCGGCCAGCGCCTTCAGGTCCAGGCTGAAGCCCACCGCCGGCCGGTTGCGGCCGAAGACCGCGCCGACCTCGTCGTAGCGGCCGCCGCGCGCCAGCGGCGCGCTGCCGCCGTGGCTGGCGCGGCCGTAGATCGCGAAGCGCACACCGCTGTAGTACGCGTAGCCGCTGAGCTCGGCGAGGTCGAAGCCCACGCGCAACTGCGGGAACGCCGCCTTCAGGTGGCTGGCCAGCCACTGCAGCTGGTCCAGCGCCTGCAGCACCAGCGGGCGCTGCGGCAGCGCGTCGCGTGCCGCGGCCAGCACCTCGTCGCCGCCGTACAGGCGCAGCAGCGCCTGCAGCCCGCGCCGCGACTCCTCCGGCACGCCGGCCAGCAGACCCTGCAGCGCCGCCGCGTCCTTGCCCGCGAGCGCGAGCACGATCTCGTGCAGCCGCGCCGCGTCCAGCGGCACGCCGGCGAGCACGCCGCGCAGGATGCGCGTGTCGGCGAGGTCGATCACCAGCGGGTGCACCTCGGCCAGCTGCAGGCAGTCCAGCGCCAGCTCGGCGGCCTCGAGGTCGGCCTCCAGGCCGGCGTGGCCGAAGATCTCGGCGCCGAACTGCAGCGGCTCGCGCGTCGAGGCCGGCCCCGCCGGCCGCGTGTGCACCACCGGGCCGCAGTAGCACAGCCGCGTCACGCCCTCGCGGTTGAGCAGGTGGGCGTCGATGCGCGCGGCCTGCGGCGTGGTGTCGGCGCGCAGCCCCAGCGTGCGGCCGCTGAGCTGGTCGACCAGCTTGAAGGTCTGCAGGTCCAGCGCGTGGCCGGTGCCGGTGAGCAGCGAGTCCAGGTGCTCCAGCAGCGGCGGCATCACGAGCTCGAAACCGTAGCCACGCGCGCGGTCCAGCAGCCCGCGCCGCAGCTGCTCGACGCGACGCGCCTCGCCCGGCAGCACGTCGGCGATGTGCTCGGGCAGCAGCCAGGCAGACAGCATGGAACCCAACCGTTGTTGAAAACGGCATTGTACGGGTCGCCTGCGGCGACGCCCGCACGCCGGGGCGGCTCAGAACCAGACCAGCAGCAGCAGCAGGCCCACGCCCATGCTGACCAGCCCGATGAAGCGGATCTGGCCGTCGCTCATGCGCGTCGCGCGCTCGAAGACCTCGCGCCAGCTGCGCGGGCTCAGGAAGGGCAGCAGCCCTTCCATCACCAGCATCAGCGCGACGGCGCCGAGCAGGGCCTCGCCCATGCGCTGCGGTCCCGGCGGAGGCGAAGCCGGCCGGGCTCAGCGTGGCGCCGGCGCGCCGCCGCGCATCGCGCGGAAGAAGTCGTTGCCCGGGTCCAGCACCATCACGTCGCCCTTGGTGCGGAAGGTGGCGCGGTAGGCCTCCAGGCTGCGGTAGAACTGCGCGAACTGCGGGTCGCGGCCGAAGGCGTCGGCGTACAGCGCGGTGGAGCGTGCGTCGCCCTCGCCCTTGATCTTCTGCGCGTCGCGGTAGGCCTCGGCGACGATGATCTCGCGCTGGCGGTCGGCGTCGGCGCGGATCTTCTCGGCGTCGGCTGCGCCCTCGGAGCGCAGCGCGTTGGCGACCTGCTTGCGCTCGGACTCCATGCGCCGGTAGACCGACTCGGTGATGTCGGCGACGAAGTCCACGCGCTTGATCCGCACGTCGACGACCTCGATGCCGAAGGGCTGCGAGGCCTCGATCAGGCGCTGGCGCACGTCGCTCATCACGCGCTCGCGCTCGGTCGCCAGCACGCCGCTGACGGTGCGCTTGGTGATCTCCTCGTTGAACACCGCCTGCACCACCGGCGCCAGGCGGATCTCGAGGTTGCGGAAGTCGACGCCGTTGTTGCGGATGAACTGGCGCGGCTCGTTGATGCGCCACTTGACCAGCCAGTCGATGACCAGGCTCTTCTTCTCGGCGGTGAAGATGGGCCGCGTCTCCGGGCTCTCCAGCGTCTGGATGCGCTTGTCCAGGAAGACCACGTTCTGGAACGGCGGCGGCATCTTGAACTTGAGCCCCGGCTCGGTGATGACCTCCTTGATCTCGCCGAGCGCGAAGACCACGCCGACCTGGCGCTGGTCGACGACGAACAGCGTGCTGCTGGCGGCCATCAGCGCGATCAGCGCGCCGGCGATGATGAGTCCGATGCGGTTCATGTGGCGGCCCCTTTCAGCGGCCTTCGCGCTCGCGCGCGCGGGCGCCGTCGCGGGAACGGATGTCGACGCTCTGCGCGCCGGCGGATTCGGTGCTCACCGGGCTGGCGGCCGGCGGCGCGGCGGTGCTGCCCGCCGGCGCCCCGGCCTGCTGCAGCAGCCGGTCCAGCGGCAGGTACAGCAGGTTGGAGTTGTTGCGGCTGTCCACCATCACCTTGCTGACGTTGGCGTAGACCTGCTGCATGGTCTCCAGGTACAGGCGGTCGCGCGTGACGGCCGGCGCCTTCTGGTACTCGGTCAGCACCGAGCGGAAGCGCTGCGCGTCGCCCTCGGCCTGCGCGATGACACGCGCCTTGTAGCCCTCGGCCTCCTCGAGCAGGCGCGAGGCCGTGCCGCGGGCGCGCGGGATCACGTCGCTGGCGTAGGCCTGGCCCTCGTTGCGGAAGCGGTCGCGGTCGGCTCCGGCGCGCACCGCGTCGTTGAAGGCCGCCTGCACCGCGTCGGGCACCTGCACGTTCTGCAGGTTGACGTTGGAGACCACGATGCCGGCATTCAGGCGGTCGAGCTGGCTCTGGATCAGGCGCACCAGGTTGGCGGCGATCGCGTCGCGCTCCTCGTACAGCACCTGGTCGACCTTGCTGCGGCCGATGATCTCGCGCACCGCGGTCTCGGCGGCCTGGATCACGGCGTCGTCGGGGCTGCGGTTCTCGAAAAGGTAGTTGCGCGCGTCGGCGCGCCGGTACTGCACGGTGAAGCGCAGGTCGACGATGTTCTCGTCCTGCGTCAGCATCGACGAGTCGCGCAGGCCGGTGATCTGCGTCACCGTCGCGCGGCCCACGTCCACCGACTGCAGCTGCGACACCGCCACCGTCTCGTGCGACTGCACCGGGTACGGCAGCCGCCACTTGAAGCCGGCGTCGGCGGTGTAGGCGTACTTGCCAAAGGTCAGCACCACCGCCTGGTGGCCTTCCTGGACGATGAAGAAGCCGCTGCCCAGCCAGATCAGCAGCGCGACGCCGCCGATCAGGCCGGCGCCTATGCCCGCGCTCTTGGCGTCCGGCTGGAACGAAGGCCCGCCGCCGCCGTCGCCGCCATTGCCGCGGCGCGGCCCGCCCGGGCCCTTGCCGCCGAACAGGCCGCTGAGCTTGCGGTTGAAGTCGCGCCACAGCTCGTCCAGGTCCGGCGGGCCGTCGTTGCGGTTGTTGTAGATCAGCGCATCAGCGGCCGCCGCAGGCGGTCGGGCCGGGCGGCGCGACGCGGCGGCGCGCACCCAGGCCGCCAGGGCACTGGCCACCGCGCCCAGCCGGGCGGTGAACGGGGGACGGTCAGGTTCGAACATGCTGCAACTCGATGCCGGTGGGGGCGGGACGGTCCCGGTGGGAAGGGTGGGCCAGCGGCGCCGCGGCAGGCGCGGCGTCGGCGCGCCGCAGCGCCTGCTCGGCGATCGCCTCGCGCAGCCGGTCCAGGCCGGCGCCGGTGCGCGCGCTGACGAAGACGCGGCGGCGGCGCAGCCCGGGCGCGACCTCGATCCAGTCGGCCGCCTCGCGCGGCTGGCGCGACGCCTCGAGCAGGTCGCACTTGTTGTAGACGAGCAGCTGCGGCACGCCGGCGGCGCCGATCTCCTCGAGCACACGCTCGACCTCGGCCATCTGCTCGGCCAGCTGCGGGCTCGCGGCGTCGACCACGTGCAGCAGCAGGTCGGCGTCGGCCGCCTCCTGCAGCGTGGCGCGGAAGGCCTCGACCAGCTTGTGCGGCAGGTCGCGGATGAAGCCGACGGTGTCCGACAGCGCCACCGCGCACTGCGCTTCGGGCAGCCAGAGCTGGCGCGTCGTGGTGTCCAGCGTCGCGAAGAGCTGGTCGGCGGCATAGGCACGGGCCTTGACCAGGGCGTTGAACAGCGTGCTCTTGCCGGCGTTGGTGTAGCCGACCAGCGAGACGTTGAAGGTGCCGCGGCGCTCGCGCGCGCGGCGCTGCGTGCCGCGCTGGCGCTTGACCTTCTCCAGCCGCTCCTTCACGGTCTTGATGCGTTCGCCGATCATGCGGCGGTCCAGCTCGATCTGCGCCTCACCCGGGCCGCCGCGGCCGCCGATGCCGCCCTGCTGGCGCTCGAGGTGGCTCCAGCGCCGCACCAGCCGCGTCGCCACGTACTGCAGCCGGGCCAGCTCGACCTGCAGCTTGCCCTCGTGGCTGCGCGCGCGCTCGGCGAAGATGTCCAGGATCAGCCCGGTGCGGTCGGCCACCGGCACGCCCAGGTGGCGCTCCAGGTTGCGCTGCTGCGCCGGGCTCAGCGCCTGGTCGAAGATCACGCCCTGGGCCGACGTGGCGGCGACCAGAGCCTTGATCTCGTCGGCCTTGCCGGAGCCGACGAACAGCGCCGGGTCGGGCGCGCGCCGCCGCGTCGTGACGCGGGCGACCGCGACGTCGCCGGCGGACGCCGCCAGCAGCGCCAGCTCGTCCAGGCTCTCGTCGAAGGCGGCATCGGCGCCGAGGTCGACACCGACCAGCACCGCGCGCGTCGGTTCGTCGCCGCGCGGGGCGGCGGAGGCGGAAGCGGAACTCAAGGGCGTGGCGACAGCGAAGGCCGGGAGGGGACGGGGTGCGGGGCCGTCAGGACTGCTCCGGCGCCTCGTTGGGATGGAAGTTGACCGCGCGGCTGGGCACCACGGTGGAGATCGCGTGCTTGTAGACCATCTGCGTCACCGTGTTGCGCAGCAGCACCACGTACTGGTCGAAGGATTCGATGTGGCCCTGGAGCTTGATGCCGTTGACGAGGTAGATCGACACCGGCACGTGTTCCTTGCGCAGCAGGTTCAGAAAGGGGTCCTGCAGAAGTTGGCCTTTGTTGCTCACGATATGCTCCGTGTTGAGAGGGCGACGAGGCGGTCACGTTATCACAGGGGGACGCCCCGCCGTGCAGTGCGGCCACTGCCGCGGGCGCCGTCGCGGCCACTTTGGCGCCGGCGCGGCGGCCGCCTCAGCCCGATCGTTCGGTGAACGGGTTGCGCGCCGAGCGCATCTCGATGCGCACCGGCGTGCCGACCAGCTTGAAATGCTCGCGCAGCCGGCCTTCCAGGTAGCGCTTGTAGCTGTCGGTCACGTGGTCCAGCGAGCTGCCGTGGATGACCACCAGCGGCGGGTTCATGCCGCCCTGGTGGGCGTAGCGCATCTTGGGCCGGAAACGGCCCTCGCGGCGCGGCGCCTGGTGCTCGGCGGCCTCGTGCACCAGCCGCGTCAGCACCGGCGTGGGCATCTTGACGGTCGCCGAGGCGTGGGCCTGCCCGATCGCCTTCCACAGCGCCGACAGCCCCTGGCGCCGGATCGCCGAGATCTGCAGCACCGGCGCGAACTTCAGGAAGGCGAGCCGGTTCTCGATCGAGCGCTGCAGCTGCTGGCGCTGGTAGTCGTCGGTGGCGTCCCACTTGTTGACGGCCACGACCACGGCGCGCCCGGACTCCAGGATGTAGCCGGCGATGTGCGCGTCCTGGTCGGTCACGCCCTGCGTCGCGTCCAGCAGCAGCACGACGACGTTGGCGTCGGCGATCGCCTGCAGCGTCTTGACGACCGAGAATTTCTCGATCGCCTCGAAGACGCGGCCCTTGCGGCGCAGCCCGGCGGTGTCGATCAGCTCGTAGCGCTGGCCGCCACGCTCGAAGGGCACGTGGATCGCGTCGCGCGTCGTGCCCGGCTGGTCGAAGGCGACCAGGCGCTCCTCGCCCAGCCAGGCGTTGATCAGCGTGCTCTTGCCGACGTTCGGCCGGCCGGCGACGGCCAGGCGGATCGGGCGCCCGGCCTCGTCGCCCTCGCCTTCGTCGGCCTCCGGCGGCGTCTCGAAGCCGGCCAGCGCCGCCTCCAGCAGGCTGCGCACGCCCTGGCCGTGGGCCGCCGACACCGGGTGCGGCTCGCCGATGCCCAGTTCGTGGAACTCGGCCAGCAGCGGGCTGTCGGCCATGCCCTCGGCCTTGTTGACCGCCAGCACGACCTTCTTGCGCTGGCCGCGCAGGTAGCGCGCGATGTCGTGGTCCTGCGCCGACAGCCCGACGCGCACGTCGGTGACGAAGATCACCGCGTCGGCCTCGGCCACCGCCTGGCGCGTCTGCTTGGCCATCTCGGCGACCACGCCGGTGGGCTTCTCGGGCTCGAAGCCGCCGGTGTCGACGACGATGAACTCCAGCGCCCCCAGCCGCGCGTCGCCGTAGTGGCGGTCGCGCGTCAGCCCGGCGTAGTCGGCGACGATCGCATCGCGGCTCTTCGTGATGCGGTTGAACAGCGTGCTCTTGCCGACGTTGGGCCGGCCGACGAGGGCGATGACCGGCTTCATGGTGCGCGCGTGGCGATCAGTTGGGACGGAAGGCGTGCAGGCCGCCGTCGCGCGTGGTCACCAGCAGTGTCTGGCCGCTGAGCACCGGCGTGCCGACGACCGGGCCACCGCTGGTCGGCAGCCGCAGCTGCTGCTCGCCGGTGGCCGTCGACAGGAAGTGCACGTAGCCCTCGCTGTCGCCGAAGACGACGACCGGGCCGACGACCAGCGCGCCGCTGAGGCCGCGGTACAGCAGCTGCTCGTTGTTCCACGCCACGTCGCCGGTGGTGGCGCGCCAGGCCGTGATGCGGTCGCTGGCGTCGGCGCCGATCAGCAGCTCGGCGTCGCCGCCGACCGCATGGATGCCGGCGGCATTGCGCGACCACAGCACGGCGCCGCGCGCGGCGTCGGCGCAGGCCACCGAGGACTGGAAGGCGCGCGCGCAGACGCGGTCGCCGACGCGCACCGGCGGGCCGACCAGGTCGGCCAGGCGCTCGACCTCGTTGGTGCCGCGCGGCTGCGCCATCGGCGCGTCCCAGCGCACGGTGCCGCGCAGCGGGTCCACGCCGGTCAGGCGCGGGCCCTGGCCGACCAGCAGCGTGTCGCGGAAGGCCGCCAGCACGCCCGGCTGGGCCAGCGTCAGTGCCTCGCCCGGGCGCTGCAGCGTCCACAGGCGGCGGCCGTCGAGGGCGTCGAAGGCGTGCACGGCGCGGTCCACGCCCTTGACGAAGACCCGCTCGCCGGCCACCAGCGGCGGCGTCACCACGCTGGAGGGCACGCGCTTGCGCCAGATCTCGCGCCCGCTGTCGAAGGTGACGACCTCGTTGCCGCGCGTCACGACGGCGGTGAAGCGCCCGTCGCTGCCGACCCCGGCGGCCAGCGGCGCCCCGGTGCTGGCCCGCCACAGCAGCCGGCCGTCGTCGGCCTGCAGCGCGCTGATCTCGCCGTCGCCCGAGGCGACGACGAAGACGCCGTCGCGCACCGCCGGCACCATCGGAAAGCGCAGCGCGCCGATCTGCGCCGACCACACCTGGCGGCCGGCGATGCGCGGCTCCAGCGGCTGCAGCGGCGTCGGCTTGGGCCGGTCGGCGGCGCAGGCGGCGAGCAGCAGCGCGGCCCCCAGCAGCGCCAGGCGGCGTGCGAACGGCCGCACGCCGGCGGACAACGCCAGCCTCACTTGCCGGCTCCGGACGCGGCCGCCGACGCGGCAGCCGCCGGCGGCAGCGGCGCGGCGCCCAGCGCCGTCAGCTTGGCCTCGATCAGGCGCCGGTATTCGACCGTCTCGGGCATGCCGTTCCAGGCCGCCTGGTAGGCGGCGCGCGCCTCGTCGCGCTGGCCCTTGGCCAGCAGCACGTCGCCGCGGCGGTCGGCGACCAGCGCCTCGAAGCCCGGCGCCGTGGCGCCGGCCAGGGTGGCCAGCGCCTCGTCGTGCTGGCCGGCCTCGGACTGCAGCGCGGCCAGGCGCAGCCGCGCCACCGTGCGCAGCTCGGCCTCGGGCCCGTTGTCGGCGGCCCAGGCGAGCGCGGCGCGCGCGCCGTCGAGCTGCTCCTTGTCGAACTGCACGCGCGCGGCGACCAGCGCACCCTGCTGCGCGAAGGCGGTGCGCGGGTAGCGCTCCTTCAGGTCGTTGAAGACGCGGCCGGCGCGCTCGCCGTCACCGGCCTGCGCCGCGCGGTCGAGCTCGTCGAACATCGCGCCGGCCTTCAGCGCCTGGTCGCGCTGCCACCAGTTCCAGCCGTTCCAGCCGGCGAAGGCGGTCAGCGCCAGCACCAGCGTCCAGGTGATCAGGTTGCCGTACTTGTTCCAGAACGCCTTCAGCGCGTCGAGCTGTTCCTGCTCCTGCAGGTCGAGTTGGGTGGCCATGGGTCTCGTGGTGTGCGGGCGTGAAAGGCGAAAGCCGGCGATTATCCCTGCAGCAGTTCACCCGCCCAGGTCTCGGGCCGGGCGAGCGGGCGCAGCACCTGCGCCGCCGCGGCGTCGCGCAGCGGCTTCAGCGCGACGGCGCCCTGCGCCAGCTCGTCGGCGCCGAAGACGAGCGCGAAGCGCGCCCCGCTGGCGTCGGCGCGCTTGAGCTGCGACTTCAGGCTGCCCCAGCCCTCGCGGCCGGCGGCGTGCATCTGCACCGCCACGCCGGCGGCGCGCAGCGCATCCAGCGCGACCAGCACCGGCGCCAGCGGCACGCCGTCGCCGATCACGGCATAGGCCTGCGGCGCGGCGTCGGGCACGGGCAGCCCCAGCGCCTGCAGCAGCAGCAGCAGCCGCTCGATGCCCAGCCCGAAGCCGATCGCCGGCGTCGGCTTGCCGCCGAGCTGCTCGAACAGGCCGTCGTAGCGGCCGCCGCCGCAGACCGTGCCCTGCGACCCCAGGTGGTCGGTGACCCACTCGAAGACCGTCAGGTTGTAGTAGTCCAGCCCGCGCACCAGCCGCGGGTTGATGCGGTAGGGCAGCCCGGCCGCGTCCAGCACGTCGCACACCGCCTGCAGGTGCGCGCGCGACTCGGCGCCCAGGTGCTCGGCCAGCGTGGGCGCGGCGTCGACGAGCGACTGCAGCGCCGGGTTCTTGCTGTCCAGGATGCGCAGCGGGTTGCTGTGCAGGCGGCGCCGGCTGTCGTCGTCGAGCCGGTCGCGATGCTGCTCGAAGTAGGCCACCAGCGCGGCGCGGTGCGCCGCGCGCTCGGCCGGCTGGCCCAGGCTGTTGAGCTCCAGCCGCACGTCGCGCCCGACCTCCAGCCCCAGCGCCTGCCACAGCCGGCGCACGAGCAGGATCAGCTCGGCGTCGACGTCCGGCCCCGGCAGCCCGAGCGCCTCGACGTCGAGCTGGAAGAACTGCCGGTAGCGGCCCTTCTGCGGCCGCTCGTGGCGGAAGACCGGGCCCAGCGTCCACACGCGCAGCGGCCCGTTGTAGAGCACGTTGTGCTCGACCATCGCACGCACGATGCCGGCGGTGATCTCCGGGCGCAGCGTCAGCGCGTCGCCGTTCATCGCGTCGGTCCAGGAGTACATCTCCTTCTCGACGATGTCGGTGGCCTCGCCGATGCCGCGCACGAACAGCGGCGTCGGCTCGACGACCGGCGTCAGCAGGTACTGGTAGCCGTGCTGCGACAGCACGCGGTCGACCGTGCGCTCGAACCAGCGCCACAGCGCCGAGTCGGGCAGCTTGTCCTTGCGCGGGACGCTGCCCGGCAGGATGTCGTTCATGCCTTTGACGGCCAGGATCTTGTCAGCCATGAGAACTGCGGCGCACGGCGGCGCGGTCGGTGAGCCCCGGGGGCGGCGGGCGGGCCGGCGCGTCAGCGCGCGGTCGCGCCGGCGCCGAAGCGACGCTCGATGTAGCCCTCGACGATGCGGTGGAACTCCGCGGCGATGCCCTCGCCGCGCAGCGTCATCGCCTTCTCGCCGTCGATGAAGACCGGCGCCGCCGGCGCCTCGCCGGTGCCGGGCAGGCTGATGCCGATGTCGGCATGCTTGCTCTCGCCGGGGCCGTTGACGATGCAGCCCATCACCGCGACCTTCATCGTCTCCACGCCCGGGTATTTCGCCTTCCAGACCGGCATCTGCGCGCGCAGGAAGTCGTCGATCTGCTTGGCCAGTTCCTGGAACGTGGTGCTGGTCGTGCGGCCGCAGCCGGGGCAGGCGGTGACGCTGGGGTTGAACTGGCGCAGGCCCAGCGCCTGCAGGATCTCGAGCGCGACGACGACCTCCTGCGTGCGCGCCTCGCCCGGCTGCGGCGTCAGGCTGACGCGGATCGTGTCGCCGATGCCCTCCTGCAGCAGCACCGCCAGCGCCGCGGCGCTGGCCACCGTGCCCTTGGTGCCCATGCCGGCTTCGGTCAGCCCCAGGTGCAGCGCATAGTCGCAGCGCCGCGCCAGCGCGCGGTAGACGCTGATCAGGTCCTGCACGCCGCTGACCTTGCAGCTGATGATGATGTTGTCCGGGTTGAGGCCCAGCTCGCGCGCATGGTCGGCCGAGGTCAGCGCGCTCTGCACCAGCGCCTGGTACATCACCTGCTTCGCGTCCAGCGGCTGCGCGCGGCGGCCGTTGTCGTCCATCAGCTGGGCCAGCAGGTCCTGGTCCAGGCTGCCCCAGTTGACGCCGATGCGCACGACCTTGTCGTGCCGGGCCGCGGCCTCGACCATCATCGCGAACTGGCGGTCGCGCTTGTCGCCCTTGCCGACGTTGCCCGGGTTGATGCGGTACTTGCTCAGCGCCCGGGCCATGGCCGGATAGTCGGTCAGCAGGCGGTGGCCGTTGTAGTGGAAGTCGCCGACCAGCGGCACCGCGATGCCCATGCGGTCGAGCTGCTCGCGGATGTGCGGCACCGCCTCGGCGGCCTCGGGCGTGTTGACGGTGATGCGCACCAGTTCGCTGCCGGCCTGCGCCAGTTCCTTGACCTGGATCGCGGTGCCGATGACGTCCACCGTGTCGGTGTTGGTCATGCTCTGCACGCGCACCGGCGCGTCGCCGCCTATCGTCACGACATGATCGCCCCAGGCCACGCGCGCCTGGCGGCTGCGCCGCGGCGCCGGGCTCGCGGCCTCGATGATGTCCACGGGGTCGGGTGCGTTCATGGGGCGCTCCGGAAGACGGCCAGGCGGCCTGCGCAGGGCGTCACTGCAGTTCCACGCGGGCCACGTTGTCGCGCGTGCGCGGCGCCAGTTCGACCGGCTTGCCACGGAACGACAGTTCGGTCGCGCCGGCATTGCCGATGACCAGGCGGATCGGCAGCGTGCCGTCCAGCCCCACGCTCTCGCCGGGCTGCACGGTGCGCGACAGCAGCACGCGGTCGCGCGCGTCGCGCACCTCGATCCACGAGGCCTCGCTGGTCGACAGCTGCACCAGGCGCGCCACCTGCGGCTCGCTGGCCGCGGGCGCCGGCGGCGCCGCGAAGACGGTCTCGCCGGCCGGTTCAGCCGGCGCGGCGGACGCCGCTGCTGCCAGACCCGCGACGCCCGACGCGCCTCCACCGCCGCCACCGCGGGCGCCGATGCAGCGCCAGCCGGCGCGGCTTGCGGCGTCGCTGGCGCCGGCGCGACGCCGACGACCACCGCCGGCGCCGGCAGCGCGGCCGGCGTGGCCACCGGCGCCGGCGCGGACGGCCCGGCGAAGCGCCCGAACAGCCCCTCGGGCAGGACATAGACGATGACCGCGGCGACCATCAGCACCGCCGCCGCCCACACCATGGGCCGGATCGCGAAGCTGGCGGCGGCCGGCCCCTCGCGCCCCGGCGGGCCCTCGAACGGCATATTGAGGCCGCCGCCGGCGGGTTCCAGCGCCACCGAGCCGGCGGCGGGCAGCAGGTCCAGCACCGGGCGCGCGTCGATCTTCAGCGTGCGGCACACCGTCTGCGCCAGCGCGCGCGTGAAGGTGGCGTCGGGCAGCTCGTGCCAGCGGTCGTTCTCCAGCGCATCCAGCTTGCGCGGCGCGACCTTGATCGCGGCGGCCAGCGCCGCGATGTGCAGGCCCTGCTTCTCGCGCGCGGCGCGCAGCAGCGCGCCGGGGCTGGCCTTGTCGGGAACGGAATCGGTCATTCGAAGCGGCCCCGCTCGAATTGCAGGGTCTCGGTCGATTGCGGGAAGCGCTCGCGCAGCTGGCGGCCGAGGTCGCGCAGGTCGTCGCGGTTGCCGGCGCGGTGCTCGATGCGCGCCGCCAGCCACAGGCTCTGCGCGGTGACCTGGGCCGGCTGGCTGTTGATGCGCCGCGCGTAGAAGCGCGCGCGCTCGAGCTCGCCGCGCTGCAGCAGCACCTCGGCGAGGTTGTAGGCGGTGACCGGGTTCGACGGGTCCAGCTCGTAACTGCGCGACAGCGACCGCTCGGCCGCCTCCCAGCGGCCGGCGCGCGCCTGGCACACGCCCTGCCAGAACAGGGTCTCCATGCCGTTGCGGTACTGCGGCTGCGCGAGCGCGCGCTCGAACATCACCTGGGCGTCGTCGTAGCGGCGTTCCTGGCACAGGAACCAGCCGTACTGGTGCATCGTCTCGCCGCTGCGCGGGTTCAGGCGCAGCGCGCGCTGGAAACTCTCGTCGGCCTGGCGCGGGTCGCCCAGGCGGGCCTGGATGACGCCCTGCAGCGCATGCGCCTCGGGCATGTCCGGCCTGGCCGCCAGCGCACGCTTCACCTCGGTGAGCGCGATCTCCGGCTGGCCGCGGCCCAGGTACTCGGCGGCCAGCGCCAGCCGCACCTGGGCCAGGCGCTCGGGGTCGCCGGCCGATTCGGGTGCGCGCGGCGTGCCGTCGGGCGCCACCGCGACGCAGCCGCCGAGCAGCAGCGCGGCCGCGAGCACGGCGGCCATGCTGCCGGCGAGGGACTTCGTCATGCGGCGTCTCCGGCGACGGCGATCGGGATGGTTTCGCGACGGCGCGCCAGGCGCTCGCGCGCGTTGGTGCGGTCCTGGACCTCGCCGGCGAGCTGCCCGCAGGCCGCCGCGATGTCGTCGCCGCGCGTCTTGCGGATGGTGGTCACGATGCCGGCATCCTGCAGCACCTTCGCGAAGGCGATCACGCGCTCGCGCGGCGAACGCTTCAGCCCGGAGGCCGGGAAGGGGTTGAACGGGATCAGGTTGAGCTTGCAGGGCACGCGGCCGACGCCGCGGCTGGCGGCCGACTGGCCGCTGACCAGCCGCACCAGTTCCTGCGCCTGCTCGGGCGCGTCGTTGACGCCGTCGAGCATGCAGTACTCGAAGGTGATGAAGTCGCGTGGCGCCGCGTCCAGGTAGCGCCGGCAGGTGGCCAGCAGTTCGGCCAGCGGGTACTTTCGGTTCAGCGGCACGAGCTGGTCGCGCAGCGCGTCGTCGGGCGCATGCAGCGACACCGCCAGCGCCGCCGGGCAGTCCTCGCGCAGGCGGTCGATCATCGGCACGACGCCCGAGGTCGACACCGTGACGCGGCGGCGCGAGAGCCCGTAGCCATGATCGTCCAGCATGATCGTCAGCGCCGGCACCAGCGCCGCATAGTTCTGCAGCGGCTCGCCCATGCCCATCATCACGACGTTGTCGATCTGGCGTTCCTGCGAGTTCGCAGCGGCGCGCAGACGGTGCTCGGCAAACCACAGCTGGGCGACGATCTCGCCCGTCGTCAGGTTGCGGCTGAAGCCCTGGTGGCCGGTGCTGCAGAAGCGGCAGCCGACCGCGCAGCCGGCCTGCGAACTGATGCACAGCGTGCCGCGGTCGTCCTCGGGGATGAAGACCGACTCGACGGCGTTGCCGCCGCCGACGTCGAACAGCCACTTCACGGTGCCGTCGGCCGAGCGCTGCTCGCTGATGACCTGCAGGCCGCGCAGCTCGGCCGCGCCGGAGAGCTTGTCGCGCAGGCTCTTCGCCAGGTCCGACATCTGCGCGAAGTC
Organism: Rubrivivax sp.; assembly: GCA_019635315.1. Taxonomy (GTDB): domain Bacteria; phylum Pseudomonadota; class Gammaproteobacteria; order Burkholderiales; family Burkholderiaceae_C; genus Rubrivivax. The sequence continues at coordinate 210,195 of JAHBZT010000004.1, read as the reverse complement.
GGCAGCGCCCTTCTGGTGGATCCAGCGGAACAGCTGCACTGCGCGGAAGCGCTTCTCGCCCAGGCCCTCGCACCAGGCCGCGAGGCCGTCGAGGTCGAAGTCGAGCAGGTTCACCAAGGTCGACCCGCCCGTCACACCCGACGCCTCCAGCCAAGCCCACGCGCGGATCCGGCTTCGCCGGTCCGCTGCGTGAGCCCCCTCGGGGGGCAGCGACCGAAGGAAGCGTGGGGGCTCACGCTCAGCGGCTGTAGACGTTCATGCCGGGGAAGAAGAACGCCACCTCGACGGCGGCGGTCTCCGGCGCGTCCGAGCCGTGCACCGCATTGGCGTCGATGCTGTCGGCGAAGTCGGCGCGGATGGTGCCCTTCTCGGCCTTCTTCGGGTCGGTGGCGCCCATCAGCTCGCGGTTCTTCGCGATCGCGCCTTCGCCTTCCAGCACCTGGATCATCACCGGGCCGCTGATCATGAAGGCGACGAGGTCGTTGAAGAACGGGCGCGCCTTGTGCACAGCGTAGAAGGCCTCGGCCTCGCCGCGCGAGAGGTGCGCCATCTTCGCCGCGACGATCTTCAGGCCGGCGGCCTCGAAGCGGGCATAGATCTGGCCGATCACGTTCTTGGCCACGGCATCGGGCTTGATGATCGACAGGGTGCGTTCAACGGCCATGAAGAGTTCTCCAGAAAAATCAACGACTTGGCAAAGCCTTGTATTCTAGCCCGGGGGCGGCGCGGCAGCGCGGGCCTAGCGCGGCCCGCGGCGGCCGCGACCACCGCCGGGGCCGCCACCGCCCCCGCCGCCACGCTTGCCGCCGCGGCCGCCGGTGCGCAGGAAGGCGTCGGCGCCGATGTAGCCGACCGCGGTCTTCAGCGGGTCGGGCTGGCCGCCGCCCTTGCCCTGGCCGCCCGGACCCCCGGGGCCGCCCTTGCCCGGCCCCTTGCCCGGACCCTTGGCGCCCTTGCGGCGGGGCTTGCCGCCCCCCAGGCCCGGCAGGCCGCCGAGCCCGCCGCCGCCCTGCGCGAAGCGCCGGTCGTAGGTCTGCTGCAGCGGGTTGGGGATCGGGCCGTCCTCGGGAATCTCGCGCTTGGGCGCCCGGTCCTTCTGCAGCGCGCGCTTGTCGTAGGTCTGCTGCAGCGGGTTCGGGATCGGGCCGTCCTCGGGAATCTCGCGCCGGCGCTGGCGCTCCTGCTGAATCGCGCGGCGGTCGTAGGTCTGCATCAGCGGGTTGGGGATCGCGCCGCCCTCGCCCGGCTCCGCGCGCGGCGCGCGTGGCGGGCGTTCGCCGCGGTCGGGACGATCGGCGCGCTCCAGGCGTTCGGGCCGCGGCAGGCTGCCGTCGGGCCGCGGGCCGCCGCGGCGCTTGTTGCGGCCGCGCCGGTCGCCGCGGTCGCCGCGCTCGCCCCGTTCGCTGCGCTCGGCCTGCGCCGCCGCGGCCGGACCGGCGGCCAGGCGGCGCAGCGCACGCACGTCGTGCTCGCTCAGGTCGACCCACACGCCGCGCCGCAGGCCGCGTGGCAGCACCACGCTGCCATAGCGGATGCGGATCAGCCGGCTCACCGCATGGCCGACGGCCTCGAACAGGCGCCGCACCTCGCGGTTGCGGCCCTCGGTGATGATCACGCGGTACCAGTGGTTGACACCCTCGCCGCCGCCGTCGGCGATGCTCTTGAAGGCGCAGCGCTGGCCGTCGATCTCGACGCCGTCGAGCAGGCGCTGGCGCTGCTCGTCGTCCAGCACGCCCAGCGAACGCACCGCATATTCGCGCTCGACGCCGAAACGCGGGTGCATCAGCTGGTTGGCCAGCTCGCCCGAGTTGGTGAACAGCAGCAGGCCTTCGGTATTGATGTCCAGCCGGCCGACCGACTGCCACTTGCCCTGCGGCAGCCGCGGCAGGCGGCGGAAGACGGTCGGCCGCTGCTGCGGGTCGTCGTGCGTGACCACCTCGCCGGCCGGCTTGTGGTAGGCCAGGACGCGCGGCAGCGGCGGCGCGATGCGCACCTTGACCGGCTTGCCGTCGACGGTGATGCGGTCGCCGAAGGAGATGCGCTGCCCGGTGTGCGCCGGCTCGCCGTTCACCGCGACGCGGCCCTCGACGATCATCTGCTCGAGGTCGCGGCGCGAACCGACGCCGGCCTGGGCCAGCACCTTGTGCAGCTTGGGCGCGTCGCGTTCGGGCGCCAGCACGCGGCGCGCGGCGGCCGCGTCGGCGCCCGGCGGCGCCTGCTCGTCGGCCGTCGCCAGGCCCGGCTCGGCCGCGGCCCCGTCGGCCTGCGCCGGCGTCGCGTCGGCTTCGGCAGCCGGCGGTTCGAACGGGGCCGCGCCCGCTGCCGGCGCGGGCTGCTCGTCGCCCGCGCTCAGCAAGAGATCGTCCGCCGGCGCCTCCTGGCTGTCGAACTCGCCGGACAGCAGTTGGGCGAAGACCTCGCCGACGTCGGCCGGCAGCCGGGCCGGCGCCGAGGCGCCGGCGCCTTCGGCCGCGTCGGCCGGTGCGACGTCGCGCGCCCGATCGCCGCCGCGACGGCCGCGACGGCGGTTGCGGCCGCGCCGGCCCCCGGGACCGCGCTCGCCGTCACCGGCGCCGCCCTCGGACGCGGCGCCCTGAGTGAGTTCGGGAGCCTCCGCGCCCGCGGCCCCCGCAGGCACCGCGTCGCCCGCGGGTGGCGGCGCCTGCGCGGCATCGGCCGTCAGCGGCCTGCCGTCATGCGATGCGGGCCCTGCTTCGGCCGCCGATCCGGTCTGCGGGCCGGCGGCCGGCTCCGTGCTCGCGGCAAACTCTGCCGGCTTGCGCCGGCGCGGCGCGCGCGCCGGCTTGGCGGCCTCCACCGCGGCAGCTGCCTCGGCCGGCTGGGCCGGCGCGGCCGCCTCGGGCGTGGCGGCTGGCTGGCTGCCTTCGGGGGCTTCGGGGGCGGCGGCCGTCTTGCGCGGGGCCCGGCGGCGCTTGGGCGCCTCGGCGGGCGCATCGCCGGCCGTGGGGTCGCCTGCAGGCGGCGGCAAGGGGTCGGCGTCGGATGCGTTCATGCAGGGGCGTCGGTGGGGGTGGTGGGTGCCGCCGGGCGCTCCGGCGCGGCGGGGGTCTCGTGGTCAGGCGTTGCCGCCGCGTCCGCGTCGTCGCGGACGGCGTCGGTGGCACCGGCCTGCGGAGCGAGTGCGTCGGCGTCGGCCGCATCGACGGCCGAATCGACGGCCGAATCGACGGCCGAATCGACGGCCGAATCGACGGCCGAATCGACGGCCGCATCGACGGGCGCATCGATGGGCGCGGCGACGGCGTCGCCGGCGTCGTGCAGGGCCTCTTCGGGGATCGCCTCGGCCACCGCGGCGCCGTCGGTCGCCGGGGCCGCGTCGCCGTCCAACGGCAGCGCCGCCTGCGCCTCGCCCAGCAGCGGCGGCGCGTCCTGCAGCGCCGCCAGCACCTCGGCCGCCTGCGCGCCGGGGCCCTCGAGCGGCGGCAGCTGGTCCAGGCTGGCCAGCCCCAGGTCGTCGAGAAACTGGCGCGTCGTCGCATACAGCGCCGGGCGGCCGGGTGCCTCGCGGTAGCCGATGGCCTCGATCCAGCCGCGGTCCTCGAGCTGCTTGACGATGTGGCTGCTGACGGTGACGCCGCGGATGTCCTCGATGTCGCCGCGCGTCACCGGCTGCCGGTAGGCGACGATGGCCAGCGTCTCGAGCGCCGCGCGCGAATACTTCGGCGGCTTCTCCGGGTGCAGGCGGTCCAGCCAGGGGCGCATCTCGGGCCGGCTCTGGAAGCGCCAGCCGCCGGCCAGCGCGACGAGCTCGACGCCGCGGTCGGCCCAGTCGCGCGACAGCTCGTCGAGCAGCACGCGCAGCGTGTCGCTGCCGACCTCGCCGTCGAACAGCGACTTCATGTCGGCCAGCGGCAGCGGGGCGGCGGCGCAGATCAGCGCCGTCTCGAGGACACGTTTGGCCTCCGATGTGTTCATGAACTGCGGGTGCTGCGTGGCCACCGCGCGGCGGTGGCTGTCGGTGATGTCCGGACTGCGGAGGGGCGCCTGGCCGGGGTGGGGCCGCGGGCGCGGATCTGCCAGGCCGGCGCCACCATGCGGGTCGATCGCGTCGCGGCGGGCCGGGCTGCTGCTCGTTCAGGCGCGGCGCGCAAGCGCGGCCGTCGGCACTGACTTCAGGCGCTATTGTAGCGGCCCGCTGCGCATGCGGGCGCTCAGCGGCCGCCGGGAGAACCCGCGCCGGGCCTGGCGCCCGCCGCGGCCGAAGCGGCCGCACCCGCGCGCTGCGGCAGCACCAGTGCCCAGGCGGCGGCGAAGTCCGGCGGCGGCGCGCAGCGCAAGTGCAGCGCTGCGCGCGTGATCGGGTGCGCCAGCCGCAGCTCGGTGGCATGCAGGGCCTGGCGCTGCAGGCCCAGCGCCGGCCGGCCGCCGTACAGCAGGTCGCCGACCAGCGGGTGGCCACGCGAAGCGAGGTGGACGCGGATCTGGTGCGTGCGCCCGGTGTGCAGCGTGCACGCGAGCGCGCTCACCGCGTCGCGCCCCTGGCCCAGCGCGCCGAGCCGCTGCACGTCGGTGCGCGCGGGCCGTCCGCCGGGCACGACGGCCATGCGCACGCGCGAGAGCGGGTCGCGCGCGATCGGCGCCTCGATGCTGAAGGCGGCCGTGGCCGGCACGCCATGCGCGATCGCCAGATAGCGCCGGTGCACCTGCCGCGCCGCGATGTCGCGCACCAGCGCGGTCACCGCCGGCAGCGACTTGCCGACCAGCATCAGCCCCGAGGTGTCCTTGTCCAGACGGTGCACGATGCCGCCGCGCGGCAGCGTCGCCGCCGCCGCGTGCCAGGCCAGCAGGCCGTTGAGCAGCGTGCCCGACCAGTGCCCGGGCGCCGGGTGCACGACCAGGCCCACGGGCTTGTCGACGACGAGCAGGTGCTCGTCCTCGTACAGCACGACGAGCGGCATGGTCTGCGGCCGGAAGGCGCGGCTCTCGTCGGTGGGCACGAGTTCCAGGCGCACGCGCTGGCCGGCGCGCAGGCGGCGCGACGCGGTCGTCGCCGGCGTGCCGTCCAGCGCGACATGGCCGCGCTCGATCAGCGACTGCAGGTGGCTGCGCGAGAATTCCGGCGCCAGCGCGACCAGCACCTTGTCCAGCCGCTCGCCGTGCAGCGCGGCCGCGACCTCGGCCTCCCGCGTCTCGAAGGTCTCGGCCGCGGTGTCGAGTTCGTCGCCGGCAAGGTCGTCGGCCGCCTCGGCAGCCACCGGCGGCAGACCCGGCGCGGCGGCATCGACCGCCTGCGCCGCGCGGAAATCGGACGGGGGTGGCTGGCTACAATCGCCGGCTCCAGTGCCGTTCGCGCCTGCCGTCTTCGCCGAGCCCTTGCCGATGTCCGATCTCCCGTCGTCGCGCGTCCTGCGCCTTCTCGTGGCGCTGCCGGTGCTGCTGTCCGGGCTGCTGCTGGCGGGTTGCGGCAGTTCGCCGAACGAATTGCCGACCAGCGGCGCGGCCGAAAAATTGTATGCCGAGGCCCGCGAGGAGATGGCCGCGGGCAGCTGGGACCGCGCGATCAAGTCCATGGAGCGCGTCGAGGGCCTGGCGGCCGGCACGCTGCTGGCGCAGCAGGCGCAGCTGGACATGGCCTACATGCACTGGCGCAGCGGCGAACGCGAATCGGCGCTGACGACCATCGACCGCTTCATCAAGCTCAATCCGTCCAGCCCGGCGCTGGACTACGCGCTGTACCTGCGCGGCGTGATCAACTTCAACGACAACCTGGGCCTGCTGGGCACCCTGGCCGGCCAGGACCTGTCCGAGCGCGACCAGCGGGCCTCGCGCGACGCCTGGCAGGCCTTCCGCCAGCTCGTCGAGCAGTTTCCGAACTCGCGCTACGCCGAGGATGCGCGCGCGCGCATGAACTACATCGTCAACACGCTGGCCAGCTACGAGGTGCATGTCGCGCGCTACTACTACCGGCGCGGTGCCTATGTCGCCGCGGCCAACCGCGCGCAGCAGGCGGTGGCCGAGTTCCAGCACGCCCCGGCCGCCGAGGAGGCGCTGTACCTGATGGTGCAGAGCTACGACAAGCTGGGCCTGACCGAGCTGCGCGATGCCGCCGACCGCGTGCTGCGCCGGAACTTTCCGGACAGCGCCTTCCTGACGCGCGGCCTGGACGCGCGCAACAAGTCCTGGTGGCGGTTCTGGCAGTAGGCTGAACCGCCCAGCGGTGCCCGCAGGCGCGGCGGCCGCCGCGGCCGCGGCGGTCCCGTCGGCGCCTCAATGCGCCGCCGCCAGTTCGCGCAGCCAGTCCAGGGCTTCGTCCTCGCCGTCCAGCACGCCCATCGGCGGCAGCGCCGCCAGCAGCCGGCGCCCGTAGCCCATCTGGCGCAGCCGCGGGTCGCACAGCACGAGCAGGCCGCGGTCGCTCTCGCTGCGGATCAGCCGCCCGGCGCCCTGCTTCAGCGACACCGCGGCCTCGGCGACGAAATAGGCGTCGAAGGGGTTGCGCCCCTGCGCGCGCAGCTGGCGCACGCGGGCCTCGACCAGCGGGTCGTTCGGCGGCGGGAACGGCAGCTTGTCGATGACCACGCACTGCAGCGCGTCGCCCGGCATGTCGATGCCCTCCCAGAAACTCTGCGAGCCGACGAGCACCGAGCCGCGGCCGTCGCGGTAGCGCTGCAGCAGCGTGCGCCGCGGCTCGCTGCCCTGCACCAGAACGGTCAGGCCGCCGGCCTGCGCCGCGATGGCGTCGGCGATCTGCGGCAGCACGCGCAGCGTGGTCGTCAGCACGAAGGTGCGGCCGCCCAGCGCCGTGGCCAGCCGTGCCGCCAGCGCGCCGACGGCCGCCGGGTGACCCGGCGCGTTGGGCAGCGGCAGCCGCGGCGGCACCCACACGCGCGCATGGGCCGCATAGTCGAAGGGGCTGCCGACGCGCAGCGTGCTCGCGTCTTCCAGGCCGGTGCCGGCGGTGAACCAGCTCAACCGCTCGTCGTCGCCCAGCGTCGCCGAGGTGAAGACCCAGGCCTTGGGTGCCAGCGTGCGCTGCTGCGTCAGCATCTCGCGGATGTCCAGCGGCGACTCGACCAGCCGGGCCTGCTGCGGCGTCAGGTCGACCCAGCGCACATGGCCCTCGGCGGCTGGCTGCTCGAAGCGCGCGGCCAGCGCCGCGACGTGCAGCGCGCGCTGCTGCAGGCGCAGGAAGTCCGGTGCCGTCTCGGCCACCGACTCGGCCGCCTGCGCGGCGGCCGTGGCCGCGCTGGCCAGCGCCTGCAGCGGTGCCGGCAGCGCGTCGGCGGCTTCGTCCCAGCGCCGTTTCAGCACGCCGCGCACCTCGCGCACGCTGCCGGCGCAGGCCAGGCGCAGTTCGCGCGCGGCGCGCTCGATGCCCGTCTGCAGCTCCGACCAGGGCTGCAGCCCGCGTGCATGGGCCAGGCCCACTGCCAGCAGGTCGCGCCCGAGCTCGATCGCCTGCCCGGTGGCGAGCTGGGTGCCGAGAAACTGCACGCCGGCCTCGACGAGCTGGTGCGCCTCGTCGAAGACCGCGGCGTCCACCGTCGGCAGCAGCTCGGCGACGCCGCTGTCGCGCAGCGCCAGGTCGGCGAAAAACAGGTGGTGGTTGACGACCACCAGGTCGGCCGCCATCGCCTCGCGCCGCGCCTGCATCACGTGGCAGGCCCGGTACTCGGGGCAGTCGCTGCCCAGGCAGTTGTCGCGCGTGGAGCTGACCAGCGGGATCACCGGACTGCGCTCGTCCAGGCCTTCGACCTCGGCCAGGTCGCCGGTCGTCGTGGCCTGCGCCCACTGCTGCACGCGGTGCAGCGCGCGCACCGCGAAGCGGTCCGGCAGCTGCGCCGACACGGCCGCCTCGGCCAGGCGGTGCCGGCACAGGTAGCTGGCGCGTCCCTTCAGCAGCGCGATGCGCGCCGGCACCTTCAGCGCGTCGGCCAGGCGCGGCAGGTCGCGCAGGTACAGCTGGTCCTGCAGGCTCTTGGTGGCGGTGCTGACCAGCGCGCGCCGCCCGGCCAGCAGCAGCGGCACCAGGTAGGCGAAGGTCTTGCCGACGCCGGTGCCGGCCTCGGCGACCAGCGCCGCACGGTCCTCGATCGCCTGCGCCACCGCCAGCGCCATGCGGTCCTGCGCCTCACGCGGCAGGAAGCGCGCATCGGCCTGCGCCAGCGGCCCGTCGGCGGCGAAGGCGCGCGCGACGGATGCGGCCAGGTCGTTCGTCACGCGTTCTCGTCGGACGCCGCCACCATCGACCGCGAACCGCGACCCAGCTCAGGATTGCCACGGATCCGGCTCTGCCGGTCCGTCGGCAACGCCCCCTCGGGGGGCCGAGCCCGGACACATGCCGTCCGGTGGACGACATGTGCCGGGCGAGGGGCCGGGCCACTGGCCCGGCGCGGCCTGCAAGGCAGCGACCGGGAGGGAGCGTGGGGGCCCGCGTTCACGCCGGCTCCGGCGGTTCGAGCTGGCTCTCCAGGCGCGCGATCTGGTCGCGCAGCAGCAGGCGGCGCTTCTTCAGCCGGCGCAGCACGAGGTCGTCGCCCGGGCCGTTGCGGCCGTCGGGCCCGTTGCGGTCGATCAGGTCGTCGAGGTCGGCGTGCTCGATGCGCAGCTCGATCAGCCGGCGCTGCGGGGAATGCAGGTTCTCGTCCATTGCTGCACGCTTGGCGGCTGGGGCCCGAGTTTATAGTCCGCCGGATGCCTGCAGCCGTGACCCAGTCCTTCCGCTTCAGCGCCGCGACCGGCCTGCACCGGGGCGACCGCGCGTACCAGCAGGACCAGGTCGAGGTCATCGTGCACCCGCGCAGCAGCGGCGCGGTGCTGGCCGTCGTCGCCGACGGCATGGGCGGCAAGAGCGGCGGGCGCAAGGCCGCCGACCAGGTGCTGCTGACCGCGCGCCAGATCTTCGAGCGTTTCGTGCCCGGGCAGGACCCGGCGTCCGAGATGCTCAAGCAACTGGTGCAGGAATCGCACCTGATGATCAAGCTGACCGCGATCACCGCCGAGGAGGAACCGCACAGCACCGTGGCCGCGTTCCTGATCGGCCCCTCGCTGGAGTGCGACGTGATCCACGCCGGCGATTCGCGCGTCTACCATTTCCGCGGCGCCGAGCTGATGAAGCGCACGGTGGACCACTCGTTCGTGCAGCGCCTGATCGACGAAGGCAAGCTCAGCGAGGAGGCCGCCAACGCCCACCCGCAGGCCAACCTGCTGACCGGCTGCCTGGGCACCCATGCCGACCCGCCGATCACGCCCTGGCACATCGACCGCCTGGAATTCGGCGACACGATGCTGGCCTGCAGCGACGGGCTGTGGCACTACTTCACGCCCAAGGAGATCGGCGCCATCCTGCACGCGCTGCCGCCGCGCGAAGCCAGCGAGATGCTGATCAACAAGGCGCGCCAGCGCGCGCGCGGCGGCGGCGACAACCTGTCGCTGGCGCTCGCGCGCATCGACCCGCTGCGCTAGCTAGCTGCCGGCAGGCACCGGCGCCGCAGGCGCGCCGGCCTCAGCGGCCGGCATCGCTCGCCCGGCGCGGTGCCGGCATCGGTGCCGCCGACCTGCCCGCCGCCTCGCGCTCGGCCTGTCTCCGGCGCACGCGCTCCTGCGCCTCGGCGGCCTCGCGCTCGCGCTGCCGCGCCTCCTGCACACGCTGCGCCGCACGGGCGTCGCGCCGTGCCTGTGCCTGCGCCTCGGCCTGCATCCGTGCCGCGGCCGCCTCGGTGGCCGTCGCCGGCAACGGTGCCGAGGTGGCCGGCAGGGCCGCCTGTGGCTCGCGCAGCCGCAGTTCGGCCGCTGGCGCCGGGCGTTCGGCGGCGCCGCGCCGGCGTGCCTCGATCGCTGCCCGGCGCTCTGCGGCGCGCCGCTGGCGCTCGGCCTCGGCCAGCCGCAGTTCACGCTCGCGCAAAGGCGCCAGGGCCGCCCGACGGCGTGCGCGCACGTCCTCCAGACAGGCATTGACCGCGAAGCGTGTCCTGCAGGCCGACTCCTCGGCGGTGAAACGCTCCGTCAGCGACTGGCGCTCGGCCGCGATGCGCGCACGCTCGTCTTCGGCCCACACCGGCGGCAGCACGACCAGGATCAGGGCCAGCAGCGTCCAGGTCGGCGCTGCCGCACGGATCACGCAACCGGCGCTCATGACCCGCATCATCGCAGCAGTTGCCGAGCATGCCGCCGGCGCTGCGACGATTCGAGCGGCCTCGGATGGCGGCTGGGGGCTTGCGGCGCGTTGCGGACGTTCGCGGGGCGTCGCTCTTGTCTGCTGAGATTGGCGCAGCGAAGCCGCGCGGTGGCAGCCCACAGCGCCCAGAGTCCGGCGGTGGCGTTCCACCAGGTCGCATGCCACTGTCGGTGGGCCTCGCGCCAGGCGGTACCCGCTGCCGGCGATGTGTGAAGCGCCGAGCAGCGCAGCTTCGGGGTCGGCGCGCACGCAGTGCGCGCCTCCGCAACTGACTCGCCGCCGGTGTCCGAACGCAGCGAGCGCAGCGAGCGAAGTGAGTTGGGCGGCGCGACCCCGAAGCGAGCAGCGCAGGGAAGTCGACGCCGAAGGCGGCGACCGCGGAACCCTGAGCCGGCAGCGGGTACCGCCTGGCGCGATGCGCTGGCGCCTGCAGTCCGAAGAAACGGCGGCAAAGCGCAGACAAGCAAGCACGGGCCGGACGTCCGCAACGCGCCGTAAGCAGACCGAAGCCGTCGCGCTCCCGTTCTCAGCTCAGGTCAGCGACGTGTCGACCTCGCGCCGCGCCTCGCGCAGGTACTCGGCCGACTGCATCTCGTGCAGGCGCGACACCGTGCGCGGGAACTCGTGCGCCAGCGGGCCTTCGGTGTACAGCGCCTCCGGCGCCACCGCGGTGGACAGGATCAGCTTGACGCGGCGGTCGTAGAGCACGTCGACCAGCCAGGTGAAGCGGCGCGCCTCGCTGGCCAGCCGCGGCGACATCTGCGGCACGTTGGACAGCAGCACGGTGTGGAAGCGCGACGCGATCTCCAGGTAGTCGTTCTGCGAGCGCGGGCCGCCGCACAGCGTGCGGAAGTCGAACCAGACCACGCCGCCGGCGCGGCGCACGGCGCGGATCTCGCGCTGCTCGATATGCAGCACCGGCGGCTCGTCGCGCGCCTCGGCCAGGCGGTCGAAGGCGGCCTCCATCGCGGCATCGGCGGCCTCACCCAGCGGCGTGTGCAGCATCTGCACCTGCTCGAGCGTGCGCTGGCGATAGTCGACGCCGGCGTCGACGTTGATCACCTCCAGCCGCTGCTTCAGCAGCGCGATGGCCGGCAGGATGCGGTCGCGGTGCAGGCCGTTGGGGTACAGGTCGTCCGGATGGAAATTGCTCGTCGTGACGATGCTGACGCGGTTGGCGAACAGCGCCTCCAGCAGCCGGTGCAGGATCATCGCGTCGGTGACGTCGGCGACGAAGAATTCGTCGAAGCAGATCAGCCGGAAGCGGCGCGCGACACGCCGGCCCAGCTCCTGCAGCGGGTTGGCCGTGCCCTTGAGCTCCTGCAGCTCGCGGTGCACCTCTCGCATGAACTCGTGGAAGTGCAGCCGCGTCTTGCGCGTCAGCGGCACGCTGCGGAAGAAGCAGTCCATCAGGAAGCTCTTGCCGCGGCCGACGCCGCCGTGCATGTAGACCCCGCGCGGGATCGGCGGGCGCACCAGCAGCTTGGTCACCGCATTGCTGCGCCGCGCCTTGTAGTCGGCCCACTCGTTCTCGCAGCGCTCCAGTGCCGCGATGGCACGCAACTGTGCCTCGTCGGCGCGGTAGCCGCGCTCGGCGAGCGTGGCCTCGTAGAGCGCGCGGACCCCCACGGGGTCAGAAATTCAGCGTGCGCTTGTCGACGGCCAGCGCCGCCTCCTTGGTCGCCTCGGACAGCGACGGGTGGGCGTGGCAGATGCGCGCGATGTCCTCGCTGCTGGCGCGGAAGGACATCGCGACCACGGCCTCGGCGATCAGCTCGCTGGCCATCGGGCCGACGATGTGCACGCCCAGGATCTCGTCGCTGGCCGCGTCGGCCAGGAACTTGACGAGGCCGGTGGTGTCCCCCAGCGCCCGCGCGCGGCCATTGGCCATGAACGGGAAGCTGCCGGCCTTGTAGGCGCGGCCGGCGGCCTTGAGCTGCTGCTCGGTCTGGCCGACCCAGGCGATTTCCGGGCTCGTGTAGATGACCCAGGGCACCAGGTTGAAGTCCACGTGGCCATGCTGGCCGGCGATGCGCTCGGCCACCGCGACGCCCTCTTCCTCGGCCTTGTGCGCGAGCATCGGCCCGCGCACGACGTCGCCCACCGCCCACACGCCGGGCAGGCTGGTGCGGCAATCGGCGTCGACGACGATCGCGCCGCGCTCGTCGAGCTGCAGGCCCACCGCCTCGGCATTCAGCCCGGTGGTGTTGGGCACCCGGCCGATGCTGACGATCAGCTTGTCCACCTCCAGCGTCTGCGCCTGGCCCTTGGCGTCGGTCCAGGCCACCGAGACGCCCTTCTTGGTCGACTTGATCTCGCCGACCTTGACGCCGAGTTCGATCTTCAGGCCCTGCTTGGTGAACGCCTTCCAGGCCTCCTTCGCGACGGTCTCGTCGACCGCACCCAGGAAGGTCGGCAGCGCCTCCAGCACCGTGACCTCGGCGCCCAGGCGCCGCCAGACCGAGCCCATCTCGAGGCCGATGACGCCGCTGCCGATCAGGCCCAGCTTCCTGGGCACCTCGCCGATGCGCAGCGCACCGTCGTTGCTGAGGATCTTCTGCTCGTCGAAGGGCACGCCGGGCAGCGCGCGCGCGCTGGAGCCGGTGGCGACGATGACCTGCTTGGCGAACAGCGTCTCGTTGCTGGCGCCCGCCACCGCGATCTCCCAGCCGCCACCGACCACCGCCTTGGCGAACGAGCCGCGGCCGTGGAAGAAGCTGACCTTGTTCTTCTTGAACAGGTAGAGGATGCCGTCGTTGTTCTGCTTCACGACGGCGTCCTTGCGCGCCAGCATCTTCTTCACGTCGATGCTCAGGTCCTTCAGCCCGATGCCGTGGTCGCCGAAGTGCTTCGCTGCATGCTCGAAATTCTCCGAGCTCTGCAGCAGCGCCTTGCTCGGGATGCAGCCGACGTTGGTGCAGGTGCCGCCGGGTGCCGGGCCGCCGGCGGCGTTGCTCCACTCGTCGATGCAGGCGGTGGCCAGGCCGAGCTGGGCGGCGCGGATGGCGGCGATGTAGCCGCCTGGGCCGCCGCCGATGACGATGACGTCGAATTGCTTGGTGGACATGAGGGGTTCCGGGCAGTAGGCCGCGCTATTCGTTCGGAACGAACAGCCACAGCAGGAGATAGAGGACGAGACCGCTGCCACCGAACAAGGCCAGCGCGACGGCGACGAGGCGCCAGATCCAGCTCTCGACGCCGGTGGCCGCCGCCAGGCCGCCGCAGACGCCGGCGATCCAGCGGTCGCTGCGGCTGCGGCGCAGGCGGTTGATGGCCTGCACCGCCGGGCTGTCGGCCGCGGGCGGCGCGGCGGCGTCGAGCAGCCTGGCCTTGGCGCGCTGGAACTCCTCGTCGCTGAGCGCGCCACGGACGCGCATCTCCTCGAGTCGGCTCAGGTCGTCGGCGATGGACATGGTGGGCTCCGGCGGTGGCTGGCGCGGCGGCGGTTCAGATGTCGAACAGCAGGCGCGCCGGGTCCTCCAGCGCCTCCTTCATCGTCACCAGCCCCAGCACGGCCTCGCGGCCGTCGATGATGCGGTGGTCGTAGCTCATCGCCAGGTAGTTGATCGGACGCACGACGACCTGCCCGTTCTCGACCACCGCGCGGTCCTTGGTGGCGTGCACGCCCAGGATGGCACTCTGCGGCGGGTTGATGATGGGCGTCGACAGCATCGAGCCGAAGACGCCGCCGTTGCTGATCGAGAAGGTGCCGCCGGTCAGCTCCTCCAGGCCCAGCTTGCCGTCGCGCGCCTTGACGCCGTACTCGGCGATCTTCTTCTCGATGTCGGCGAAGCTCATCTGGTCGGCATTGCGCAGGATGGGCACGACCAGGCCGCGCGGCGAGCCGACCGCGATGCCGATGTCGAAATAGCCGTGGTAGACGATGTCGTTGCCGTCGACGCTGGCATTGAGCACCGGGTACTTCTTCAGCGCGGCGACGGCGGCCTTGACGAAGAAGCTCATGAAACCGAGCTTGACGCCATGCTCCTTCTCGAACTTCTCCTGGAACTTCTTGCGCATCTCCATCACCGGGGCCATGTTGACCTCGTTGAAGGTGGTCAGGATGGCGTTGCTGGCCTGGCTCTGCAGCAGCCGCTCCGCGACGCGCGCGCGCAGGCGCGACATCGGCACGCGCTGCTCGGGGCGGTCGCCCAGGTTCATCGCCACCGGGGCGGCCACCGCGGGCAGCGCAGGCCTGGCCGCGGCGGCCGGGGCCGCCGGCACCGGCGCCGGCGCCGCCTTCGGCGCGGCCACCGCGGCCAGCACGTCGCCCTTGAGCACGCGGCCTTCCTTGCCGGTGCCGGCCACCGAGCCGGCAGCCAGGCCGTGGTCGGCCATCAGCTTGGCCGCGGCGGGCATCGCGACACCGGCCGCGGCCGGCGCGGCTGCGGCGGCGGCCGGGGCAGCCGCCGGCGCCGGCGGCGCGACCGGCGTCACCTGCAGCGGGCTCACCGCGGCCGTGCCCTCGGTGTCGATGCGCGCGATGACCTCCTCGGCGACGCAGCTCTCGCCGTCGTTCTTGACGATCTGCGCCAGCACGCCGGCGGCCGGTGCCGGCACCTCCAGCACGACCTTGTCGGTCTCGATCTCGATCAGGATCTCGTCCAGCGCGACGGCGTCGCCGGGCTTCTTCTTCCACTGCAGCAAGGTGGCTTCCGCAACCGATTCGGAGAGTTGCGGGACCTTGACTTCGACGATGGCCATGGTGTGTCTCGGGGTCTGGGATGTTCTTGGCGGGGGCCGCGAAGGCGCGGCCGAGGGCCCGCGCCGGCACCGGCCACAGCCGGCACCGGCGCACGCCCCGTCACTTGGTGAGCACGAAGCCCTTGAGCTTGCCGAAGGCCTGGTCCAGCAGCGCCTTCTGCTGCTCCTGGTGCAGGTGGGCGTAGCCCACCGCGGGCGAGGCCGACGCGGGGCGCCCGGCATAGCCGAGCTTCTGGCCCTCGCTCATGTTCTCGTGCACCTGGTGCTGGATGAAGAACCAGGCACCCTGGTTCTGCGGCTCGTCCTGGCACCAGACGATCTCGGTCGCGTTCGGGTAGCGCTTGAGCTCGGCGGCGAAGGCCTTGTGCGGGAACGGGTAGAGCTGCGCGACGCGCAGGATCGCGACGTCGTCATGGCCCTTCTCGGCGCGCCGGCGCGCGAGGTCGAAGTAGACCTTGCCCGAGCAGACGATCACGCGCTTGACCTTGGCCGCCACGATGTCGGTGCTGGTGTCCGGGTTGACGGTGCGGAACTCGCCCTTGGTGAACTCCGCCAGCGGCGACGCCGCCTCCTTGGCGCGCAGCAGCGACTTGGGTGTCAGGATGATCAGCGGCTTCCTGAACTGGCGCACCATCTGCCGGCGCAGCAGGTGGAAGATCTGGCTCGCCGTGGTCGGCTGGCAGACCTGCATGTTGTTGTCGGCGGCCAGCTGCATGAAGCGCTCCAGGCGCGCCGAGCTGTGCTCGGGGCCCTGCCCTTCGTAGCCGTGCGGCAGCATCAGCGTCAGGCCGTTGACGCGGCCCCACTTGACCTCGCCGCTGGCGATGAACTGGTCGATCACGACCTGCGCGCCGTTGGCGAAGTCGCCGAACTGGGCCTCCCAGATGACCAGCGTGTTGGGCTCGGCGCTGGCGTAGCCGTATTCGAAGCCCAGCACCGCCTCCTCCGACAGGATGGAGTCGATGACGGTGAACGGCGCCTGGCCCTCGGCCACGTGCTGCAGCGGGATGTAGGTCCCCTCGTCCCAGCGCTCGCGGTTCTGGTCGTGCAGCACGGCGTGGCGGTGCGTGAAGGTGCCGCGCCCGCAGTCCTCGCCCGACAGGCGCACCGCATAGCCGCTGGCCACCAGCGACGCGAAGGCCAGGTGCTCGCCCATGCCCCAGTCGACGTTGATCTCGCCGCGGCCCATCGCGGCGCGGTCGGCCAGCACCTTCTCGACCAGCGGATGCGCCTTGAAGTTGGGCGGCAGCGTCGTGATGCGCTCCGAGAGGCGGCGGATCTCGGCCAGCGGCAGCGCGGTGTCGGCGGCGTCGGTCCACTTGCGGCCCAGGAAGGGCGCCCAGTCGACCGCATACTTGCTCTTGAAGTTGGTCAGCACCGGGTCCACGGTGTGGCGGCCGGCGTCCATCGCGGCGCGGAAGGCCTTGACCATCGCATCCGGGCCGTCCTGCGGCAGCACGCCCTGGGCGACCAGCTTGTCGCCGTACAGCTTGCGCGTGCCCGGGTGCTGGGCGATCTTCTTGTACATCAGCGGTTGCGTCAGGCTGGGCGTGTCCTGTTCGTTGTGGCCCAGCTTGCGGAAGCAGATGATGTCGACGACGACGTCCTTGTTGAACTCCTGCCGGTAGTCCAGCGCGAGTTGCGTGCACAGCACGACGGCCTCCGGATCGTCGCCGTTGACGTGCAGCACCGGCGCCTCGATCATCTTGACGACGTCGCTGCAGTACAGCGTGCTGCGGCTGTCGCGCGGGTCGCTGGTCGTGAAGCCGATCTGGTTGTTGATGACCAGGTGCACGGTGCCGCCGGTGTAATAGCCGCGCGTCTGCGCCAGCGCCAGCGTCTCCATCACCACGCCCTGGCCGGCGAAGGCGGCGTCGCCGTGCACCAGCACCGGCAGCACCTGGTCGCCTTCCTTGTCGCCGCGGCGGTCCTGGCGCGCCTTCACCGAGCCCTCGACGACCGGGTTGACGATCTCCAGGTGGCTGGGGTTGAAGGCCAGGCTCAGGTGCACCGGGCCGCCGGGCGTGGTGACGTCCGAGCTGAAGCCCTGGTGGTACTTGACGTCGCCGGCCGGCAGGTCCTCCTTCGCGGTGTGCTCGAACTCGGCGAACAGGTCCTTGGGCATCTTGCCCAGCGTGTTGACGAGCACATTCAGCCGGCCGCGGTGGGCCATGCCGATCACGATCTCCTGCACGCCCTTGGCGCCGGCGCGCTGCACGAGTTCGTCCATGCTGGCGATGAAGCTCTCGCCGCCTTCCAGGCTGAAGCGCTTCTGGCCGACATACTTGGTGTGCAGGAAGCGCTCCAGGCCCTCGGCCGCGGTCAGGCGGTCGAGGATGTGCGTCTTCTGCGCGCCGCTGAACACCGGCTTGCTGCGCGCGCTCTCCAGCCGCTCCTGCCACCAGCGCTTCTCGGCCGGGTCGGTGCAGTGCATGAACTCGGCGCCGATGGTGCCGCAGTAGGTCTCGCGCAGCGCCTGCACGATCTCGCGCAGGGTCATATGCTCGGCCTTCGAGAAATACGTGTTGGCGGCCGAGAAGGTGATGTCCATGTCCGACTCGGTCAGGTCGTAGAACGCCGGCTCGAGTTCGGGGATCTTGGGACGCTCGTGGCGCTTGAGCGGGTCCAGGTCGGCCCAGCGGCTGCCCAGGAAGCGGTAGGCGGCGATCAGGCTCTGGACATGAACCTGCTTGCGTGCCACCGCCAGGTCGGCCTCGCTGGCCTTGAGCGCGAAGGCGTTGGCCTTGGCGCGCTGCGCGAAGCTCTCGACGACGGGGGCGTGCGGGACGTCGCGGCTGTCGCTGCCGTCCACCGCGGGCACGTGCTGCAGGTTGTCGAAGTACGTGCGCCAGTTGTCGGGCACGCTGCCGGGGTTGTCGAGGTAGGCCTCGTAGAGTTCCTCGACGTAGGGCGCATTGCCCCCGAACAGGTACGAGTTCGACCTGTACTGCTGCATCATCTTCCGCTCACCTTTCGCACCGGTTTCCGGCACTTTGGATGGGTTGATCAACCTTCCGCGACCCCGGCTTCACCGGGCCAGCGGACTAGCGACCCGCCTCGCACCTGCCCGGCCGCGCGCCGGGCGCGCGGTCTGCAGGCGTGAGGGGACGGGAAGGACCGGGACTGTTCCAGAGCGGCACTCTATCACCGCCGGCTGTCGGGGACCTGTCGGGCGCCGGCACCCGCGCCGGCCGTTCGTCCAGGACGCGGACAAGGGCGGCCAACGGCGGCCATCGCTCGACCCGCCGCAGCCCCGACTGTGGGCTGCGCGCGACAGCCGGGCTGCCCGCACCGGCTTCAGTGTTTCCCCGCTGCCGCGGCTGCGCGGCGGCCCTAGCATCCACGTTCTTCAGAGTCCTCCCCAGGAGCCCCCGAATGAACCTCAGAGCCCTGCTGGCCACCGCCGCGCTGGCGGTCGCCGCCGCGCTGCCGGCGCAGGCCCAGACCCTGCGCTGGGCCGCGCAGAACGACATCCTGACCATGGATCCGCACTCGCAGAACCATGCGACGACCAACGCGATCCTGATGCACGCCTACGAGGGCCTGACGCGCTACAACGCGCGCTACGAGGTCGAGCCGGCGCTGGCGACCAAGTGGACGCTGATCAACCCGACGCAGGTGCGCTTCGAACTGCGCAAGGGCGTCAAGTTTCACGACGGCAGCCCCTTCACCGCCGACGACGTGATCTTCAGCCTGGGCCGCATCAAGCAGCCGCAGGGCACGATGCAGATCTACGTCACCGACATCAAGGAAATCCGCAAGATCGACGATCACACGATCGACATGATCCTGAATGCGCCGGCCCCGCTGCTGCTGCGCAACATCATCGACTTCCGCATCATGAGCAAGGCCTGGGCGGAGAAGAACAACACGGCCAACGTCCAGGACTACAAGGCCAAGGACGAGAACTTCGCGTCGCGCAACGTGATGGGCACCGGCGCCTACAAGATCACGAGCTGGCAGCCCGAGCAGCGCATCACGATGACGATCAACCCCGACTGGTGGGACAAGCACCAGGGCAACGTGCGCGAGGTCGTCTACACCCCGATCAAGAGCGACGCCACGCGCGTGGCCGCGCTGCTGTCCGGCGACGTCGACATGCTGACCGACCTGCCGACGCAGGACGTGGCCCGGCTGCGCGCCGACAGCAAGCTCAAGATCGTCGACGGCCCCGAGGTGCGCACCATCTTCCTCGCGCCGGACATGGGCAGCCCCGAGCTGAAGTACAGCAACGTCAAGGGCAAGAACCCGTTCGCCGACAAGCGCGTGCGCCAGGCGCTGAGCATGGCCATCGACCGCGACGCGATCCGCCGCAACATCATGCGCGGGCTGTCGATCCCGGCCGGCGTGATGGTCGCCCCCGGCGTCAACGGCAACACGCCGGAGCTCGACGCGCCGACCAAGGCCGACGTCGACGGCGCGAAGAAGCTGCTGGCCGAGGCGGGCTACCCCGGCGGCTTCGAGTTCCGGCTGAACTGCCCGAACAACCGCTATGTCAACGACGAGGAAATCTGCCAGGCCATCCTCGCGATGTGGGCGCGCGTCGGCGTGCGTGCGCAGCTGATGGCGGAGAACATGGCCACCTTCATCCAGAAGGTGCAGAACTTCGACAGCTCGATGTACCTGCTGGGCTGGGGTGTCGCGACCTACGACGCGCAGTATGCGATCCAGTCGCTGGCGCGCACGCGCACCAGCGGCGCCGACGGCAACTTCAACTTCTCCAAGGTCAGCGACCCGGTGGTCGACCGCCTGACCGACGCGATGAAGACCGAGACCGACACCGCCAAGCGCGACGCGATGATCAAGGAGGCGTTGCAGCGCATCAAGGACGAGGTGTTGCTGATCCCGATCCACCACCAGATGCGCCCGTGGGCCATGAAGGCCGGCGTGACGACGGTGCACCGCTCGGACGACCGGCCGGAGGCGCGCTTCACGAGCTTGCGCTGAGCCTGCCCGCGCCGCTGCGGCGGCAGGCACGACGAGGGGCCCTGCGGGGCCCCTCTTCTTTTGCCGTCGACGCCGTACACTGAGAGCGTCATGCCGCGGCGGACGCGGCTTCGGCAGGGAGTCGAACAAGATGAACGGCATCACACGCCTGGCGCGCCGGTCGGCGCGTGCACTGCTGCTGGCCCTGGCCGGGGCTGCCGCACCTGCCGCCGCGCAGCCGGCCAAGCCGCCGCCGGCCGAGGACTTCGTGCGCACGCCCGAGATTTCCGGGGTGGTCATTTCGCCTTCGGGAGAGCACGTGGCGATGATCGTCGCCGGCGACAACGGGCGCAGTGCGCTGGCGACGATGCCGCTGCGCGGTGGCCAGCCTCGGGTCGTGGCCGGCTATTCCGACGTCGACGTCACGGAGGTGCACTGGGTCAACGAAAGGCGCCTGGTCTACGAGGTCAGGCCGCCGAAGCACCTCGTCGAGTGGGGCGGTGCCGGCAACGTGGCGGTCGACCTCGACGGCGACAATGCACGCGATCTGATCGTCTGGCGCAGCGACAACGAGGTCACGGGCACGCGGCTGCGGCCCCAGGGCCTGCCTTACGGCTGGTTCCTTCATCAGACGCTGGACGACGGCAGCGACGACGTGCTGGTCCGCCAGA
Organism: Rubrivivax sp.; assembly: GCA_019635315.1. GTDB lineage: Bacteria > Pseudomonadota > Gammaproteobacteria > Burkholderiales > Burkholderiaceae_C > Rubrivivax. The sequence goes on along the minus strand of JAHBZT010000004.1, from coordinate 189,756 downwards.
TGACCACCGACCGCCACGGCGACCAGGTGGTGGGGCGCGTCGCCCGGCTCAATACACGCACCGGCCAGCTGCGCACCCTGACCGGCGATGCGCCGGACTTCGGCTATGCCTGGCTGATGGACAAGCAGGGGGTACTGCGCGTGGTGGCGGTGGCCCGCGACGGCGTCCACCGCATCCACTGGCGGCCCGAGGCTGACGGGCCGTGGCGGCTGGTGCTGGAGCAGGATGGGCGCGTGGCGGACAGCTGGACGCCGCGCTTCCTGCAGGACGACACCACGCTCGTCGTCGAGGGCCGCGCGGCTGGGCGCGACGCCCGGGCCTTGCACGCGCTGGACCTGCGAAGCGGCCGCGTGGACCCGGAACCGCTGGTCGCGGTCGCCGGTTTCGATCTGGACGCGACCATTGAGACCGACCTGCAGCGCTGGGATGTGGTGGGCCTGCACACAAGGGCGACCGACCAGCTCTCGGTCTGGTTCGACGACCGGCTGGCCGCCATCCAGAAGGCCGTCGATGCCGCGCTGCCCGGCCGCATCAACCGGCTGGGCTGCGGGCGCTGCCTGTCGACGCGGCATTTCGTCGTCCGCAGCTACAGCGACCGCCACCCGGGCGAGTATTTCCACTACGACCATGGCGACCGCTCGCTGCGCCGGCTGGGTCGTGCGCGACCGTGGATCGACGAGCGCGCGCAGGGGCGCCGCAGCTTTCACCGCGTGCCGGCACGTGACGGGCTGCCGCTGCCCGTCTACGTCACCCATCCCGCCGGTCAGGCGCCGGCAGACCTGGCCGGCGGCGCGAAACCGTCGCCCCTGCCCACCGTGCTGCTGATCCACGGCGGCCCCTGGGTGCGCGGGCATTCGCTCGCCTGGTCCAACGAAGCGCAGTTCCTGGCCAGCCGCGGCTGGCGCGTGCTGGAGGTCGAGTTCCGCGGCAGCACCGGCTACGGCTGGCGGCACTTCCGCGCCGGCTGGAAGCAGTGGGGCGAGGCGATGCAGGACGACCTGGCCGACGCACTGGTCTGGGCGACACGCGAGGGACTGACCGATCCCGAACGCGTGTGCACCTATGGTCACAGCTACGGCGGCTACGCCGCGCTGATGGCACCGATACGCCACCCCGGCCGCTTCCGTTGCGCCGTCAGCGGCTTTGCCGTGACCGACCCGATGCTGAGGTATACGTCCTGGCGCAGTGACCTCAGCGTGCAGGGCAAGCGCTACGTGCTCCCGGAGCTGATGGGCGACCCGAAGGCGGACGCCGCGCTGCTGGCGGCCGCCTCACCGGTCGAGCGCGTCGCCGAGCTCAAGGGCCTGCCGATCTTCCTGGCCTTCGGCGCCTTGGACCGGCGCGTGCCACGCGAGCATGCCGACCGCTTCCTGAGCGCGGCACGCGCCGCGGGCGTCAGCGTCGAGTCGCAGGTGTATGCGGAGGAAGGCCACGGCTTCACCAACCGCAAGAACCAGATCGACTTCCTGCAGCGCGCCGAGGCCTTCCTGGCGCGCGCGCTGAACCGCTGAGCGACCGTGTGGCCGCGCGTCAGGCTGGCGCGGCCCGCCTATCGCGCATCACCCGCCCGCCCTGCATCAGCAGCCGGATGCCTTCCTCCGGCCGCACCAGCGGCGCGAGGTCCTGCGTCGGGTCGCCGTCCACCACCAGCAGGTCGGCCCAGGCGCCGCGCACCAGCTGCCCGACCTGCGACTCCAGCCCCATCAGCCGCGCCGCGGTGATCGTCGTGCCCTGCAGCACGTCCAGCGCCGGTTGCGCCGCGGCACGGATCGCGAATTCGCCGCTCTGGCGGTCGTGCATGTGGCCCAGCAGGTCGGTGCCGAAGACCACCGGCACGCCCTCGGCGCGCGCGATGCGCACGGCGTCCAGGCCACGCGCCTTGACGACCTCCAGCTTGTCCAGCATGGCCGCGCTCCAGCCCAGGCGCTGTCCCTCGGCGGCCAGCGCGTCGTAGGTGGACAGCGTGGGCACCAGGTAGGCGCCGTGCTGCTTCATCACGCGCGCGGTCGGCGCGTCGATCAGGTTGCCATGCTCGATGCTGCGCACGCCGGCCTGCACCGCGCGCGTCACCGCACGCGGCGAGTAGGCGTGCGCCAGCGCATACAGGTTGGCGGCCTCGGCCTCCTCGACCGCGGCACGCAGTTCCTCGACACTGAACTGGGTGCCGTCGATCGGGTCGGTCGGGCTGCTGATGCCGCCGCCGGCCATGATCTTGATGTGGTTGGCGCCGTTGCGCACCTGCTCGCGCACCGCGCGCCGCACCTCGCCGACGCCGTCGGCGATGGCGCCGACGAGTCCCAGCCCGGCGCAGCTGCAGAACATCTCGGTGCCGCGGGGGCCACGGCCCACGCCCTTGGGCCGCATGTCGGCATGGCCGCCGGTCTGGCTGATCGGCTGGCCGGCGATGAACAGGCGCGGCCCCTCGTACAGCCCGCGCGCCACCGCCTCCTGCAGGCCGAAGTCGGCGCCGGCGGCATCGCGCACGGTCGTGAAGCCGCGCATCAGCATGCTGCGCATGATGTGGCTGCTGTGCGCGCCGACCAGCGAAGGCGGCTGCATCGCCAGCGCGATCAGGTCGTGCGACGCGGCGACCACGTGCACATGGGCGTCGATCAGCCCCGGCAGCACGACGCGCCCGCCGGCGTCGATGAGCTCGGCGTCGTGCACCGCCGGCGCGCCGTCCAGCACGTCGGCGATGCGATCGCCCTCGATCAAGACGACGCCGGGGCGCAGCTCGCCGGCCGCGCTGTGGAAGATGCGCGCGTTGACCAGCGCGCGGCGCGGCGCGTTCACTTGCCGGGCGCCGAGGCGCCGTCGGCGGCGGCGGACGCCGCCGAGGCCGCCGCTTCTGCGGACTGGGCGCTTGCCGGCTCGGCCTGCTTCTCGGGCAGGCGGCCGCTGGCCCCGACCCCGACCGAGACGCCGCCGCGGTCCACGCCCACCGTGCCGCCGACGCTGCCGTCGCTGCCGACCGAGACCGAGGCGCCGCCGATGCGGCCGATCGGCACGCCGACGCCGACGCGCACCGAGGTGCAGGCGGCGAGCAGCGCCGCGACGCCCAGCAGCAGCGCCACGGCCGCGCCGGCACGGCGCGAGGCGGGAGTCTTGGTATTCATGTCGGCGTCGTCCTTCGCGGGTCGGGCGTGCACGCGGCTCACAGCGGCTGCCCCATGCGCTGCGCGATGCGGCCGGCCGCCGCGTCGAACTCGCGCCGCAGCCGCGCCACCAGGTCGGCGGCCGGCACGATGGCCTTCACCGGGGCGATGCCCTGGCCGCAGCCCCAGATGTCCTTCCAGGCCTTCTTGGCGCCGGGTTCGCCGGTCGGGCCGCCGCCGAAGTCCATCTTGCTCGGGTCGCTCTCCGGCAGGTGGTCGGGGTCCATGCCGGCAGCGCGGATGCTGGGCTTGAGGTAGTTGCCGTGCACGCCGGTGAACAGGCTGGAGTAGACGATGTCGTCGCTGGTGCTCTCGACGATGCACTGCTTGTAGGCGTCCGACGCACGCGCCTCGTCGGTGGCGATGAAGGCGCTGCCGATGTAGGCGAAGTCGGCGCCCATCGCCAGCGCGGCCAGCACCGCGTCGCCGGTGGCGATGGCGCCGGACAGCGCCAGCGGGCCGCCGAACCACTCGCGGATCTCCTGCACCAGCGCGAACGGGCTCTTGACGCCGGCATGGCCGCCGGCGCCGGCGGCCACCGCGATCAGCCCGTCGGCGCCCTTCTCGACCGCCTTCCTCGCGAAGGCGTTGTTGATCACGTCGTGCAGCACGATGCCGCCCCAGCCGTGCACCGCGTCGTTGATGTCGGTGCGCGCGCCCAGGCTGGTGATGACGATGGGCACCTTGTACTTGGCGCACACCGCCATGTCGTGCTCCAGGCGGTCGTTGGTCTTGTGCACGATCTGGTTGATCGCGAAAGGCGCCGCCGGACGGTCCGGATGCGCACGGTCCCAGGCCGCCAGCGACTCGGTGATCTCGGCCAGCCAGTCGTCCAGCTGCGCCGCCGGGCGCGCATTGAGCGCCGGCATGCTGCCCACGATGCCGGCCGTGCACTGCGCGACGACCAGCTTGGGGTTGCTGACGATGAACAGCGGCGCGCCGATCACCGGGAACGGCACGCGCTGCAGGGCCGCTGGCAGCGGCTGGCGGGGAACGGACATCAGAAGGCCTCCAGCGGCAGGGCGGTCACGGCGTCGGCGCCCTCGACGATGCTGTCGCGCAGCGCGGGCACCTTGTTCAGGATGTGGTCGGCGTAAAAGCGCGCGGTGACGGTCTTCGCGCGCATGAACCCGGCGTCTTCGCCGGCGGCCAGGCGGTCCTCGGCGGCGATCAGCGTACGCGCCATCTGCCAGCCGGCGACCGTGGTGCCGGCCAGCATCAGGTAGGGCACGCTGCCGGCGAAGACCGCATTCGGGTCGGCCTTGCCGCGTGCGACGACGAAGTCGACGGTGTCCAGGAAGGCCTGGCGCGCCGCCGCGAGCCGCCCCCGCATCGCGCGGCAGGCCACGCTGTCGCGGCGCGAGAGCTCGGCCTCGGTGGCCTCGATGCGCGCGGCCACCGCGCGCGCCACCGTGCCGCCGTCGCGTGCCGTCTTGCGGCCGACCAGGTCGTTGGCCTGGATCGCGGTCGTGCCCTCGTAGATGGTCAGGATCTTGGCGTCGCGCAGGTACTGCGCGGCCCCGGTCTCCTCGATGAAGCCCATGCCGCCGTGCACCTGCACGCCCAGGCTGGCGACCTCCAGGCTCATCTCGGTGGACAGGCCCTTGACCAGCGGCACCATGAATTCGTAGAAGGCCTGGTTGTCCTTGCGCACCGCGGCGTCGGGGTGCGCATGCGCGGCATCGTAGGCCGCGGCGGCGACCAGCGCGAGCGCGCGGCAGGCCTCGGTGTGCGCGCGCATCGTCATCAGCATGCGTCGCACGTCGGGGTGGTGGATGATGGCCGCGGCGCCGGGCACGCTGCCGTCCACCGGCCGGCTCTGCACGCGGTCGCGCGCATAGGCCACCGCCTTCTGGTAGGCGCGCTCGGCGAGCGCGATGCCCTGCACGCCGACCGCGAAGCGCGCCGCGTTCATCATGATGAACATGTACTCGAGGCCGCGGTTCTCCTGGCCCACCAGCGTGGCCACCGCGCCGGCGGCGCCGCCCGGTCGCGTGATGCCGTCGCCGTACTGCAGCACCGCCGTCGGGCTGGCCTTGATGCCCAGCTTGTGCTCGATGCTGACGCAGTGCACGTCGTTGCGCGTGCCGTCCGGCAGCACCTTCGGGCACACGAACAGGCTGATGCCCTTGACGCCCTCGGGCGCGCCGGTCACGCGCGCGAGCACCAGGTGGACGATGTTGTCCGCCATGTCGTGCTCGCCGTAGGTGATGAAGATCTTGGTGCCGAACAGGCGGTAGGTCCCGTCGGGTTGCGGCTCGGCACGGGTGCGCACCAGGCTGAGGTCCGAACCGGCCTGCGGCTCGGTCAGGTTCATCGTGCCGGTCCACTCGCCCGAGATCATCTTCGGGATGCAGGTCTGCTGCTGCTCGGGCGTGCCGGCGGTCAGCAGCGCCTCGATGGCGCCGTCGGTCAGCAGCGGGCAGAGCGCGAAGCTGAGGTTGGCGCTGTTGACCATCTCGTTGCAGGCGGCGCCGATCAGCTTGGGCAGGCCCTGGCCGCCGAACTCGGCCGGGTGCTGCAGGCCCTGCCAGCCGCCTTCGGCAAACTGGCGGAAGGCTGCCTTGAAGCCCGTCGTCGTCGTGACCGACCCGTCCTTGAGCGACGACGGGGCCTTGTCGCCCTCCCAGTTCAGCGGCGCGACGACGCCCTCGTTGAACTTCGCGCATTCCTCCAGCACCGCGGCCGCGGTGTCGAGGCCATGGTCCTCGTGCCCGGGCAGCGCCGCGACGGCGTCGATGCCGGCGAGTTCCTGCATGACGAACAGCATGTCCTTGACGGGGGCGCGGTAACTCATCGGGAATCCTCGATCGAAAGAACAAGGGCGCCGCGATGGGCGCCCTTCGGCGGGAGGGCGGTCAGAGCTTCTCCACCAGCTCCGGCACCGCGGCGAACAGGTCGGCCTCGAGGCCGTAGTCGGCGACGCTGAAGATCGGCGCCTCCGGGTCCTTGTTGATCGCGACGATGACCTTGCTGTCCTTCATGCCGGCCAGGTGCTGGATCGCGCCGCTGATGCCCGCGGCGATGTACAGCTGCGGCGCGACGATCTTGCCGGTCTGTCCGACCTGCCAATCGTTGGGCGCGTAGCCGGCATCGACCGCGGCGCGGCTGGCGCCCAGCGCGGCGCCCAGCTTGTCAGCCAGCGGCGTCAGCACCTCGTTGAACTTGTCGCTGCTGCCCAGCGCGCGGCCGCCGCTGACGATGATCTTCGCGGCGGTCAGCTCCGGGCGGTCGAGCTTGGCGATCTCCGAGCCGACGAAGCGCGCGCTGCCGGCATCGGCGACCGCGGCCACCGTCTCGACCTCGGCGCTGCCGCCCGTGGCCGCCGCAGCGTCGAAGCCGGTGGTGCGCACGGTGACGACCTTGACCGCGTCGGTGCTCTGCACGGTGGCGATGGCGTTGCCGGCGTAGATCGGGCGCTCGAAGGTGTCGGGGCCGAGCACCTTGCTGGCGTCGCTGATCTGCGCCACGTCCAGCAGCGCGGCGACGCGCGGCGCGGCATTCTTGCCGCCGGCGGTGGCCGGGAACAGCAGGTGGCCGTAGCCCTTCGCGACGGCCACGACCTGCGCGGCGACGTTCTCCGCCAGGCCATGCGCCAGCGCCGGGCCGTCGGCATGCAGCACCTTGGCCACGCCGGCGACCTGCGCCGCGGCCTGGGCGGCAGCGCCGGCGTTCTCGCCGGCGACCAGCACGTGCACCTCGGGGTCGCAGGCCAGCGCGGCGGTGACGGTGTTGAGGGTCGCGCCCTTGAGGGTCGCGTTGTCGTGTTCGGCAATGACGAGCGCTGCCATTCAGATCACCTTCGCTTCGTTCTTGAGCTTGTCGACCAGCGTCGCGACGTCCGGCACCTTGACGCCGGCGCCGCGCTTGGGCGGCTCGCTGACCTTGAGCGTCCTGATGCGCGGCGCCACGTCCACGCCCAGGTCGGCCGGCTTGACGACGTCCAGCGTCTTCTTCTTGGCCTTCATGATGTTGGGCAGCGTGACGTAGCGCGGCTCGTTCAGGCGCAGGTCGGTGGTGACGACGGCCGGCAGCGTGAGCTCCAGCGTCTCCAGGCCGCCGTCGATCTCGCGCGTGACCTTCGCCTTGCCGTCCGCGACCTCGACCTTGCTGGCGAAGGTGGCCTGCGGCAGACCCGCCAGCGCCGCCAGCATCTGGCCGGTCTGGTTGCAGTCGTCGTCGATGGCCTGCTTGCCCAGGATCACGAGGCCGGGCTGTTCCTTGTCGACCAGCGCCTTCAGCAGCTTGGCCACCGCCAGCGGCTGCAGTTCGTCGGCGCATTCGACCAGGATGGCGCGGTCGGCGCCGATCGCCATCGCGGTGCGCAGCGTCTCCTGGCATTGCGTGACGCCGCAGGAGACGGCGACGATCTCGGTCGCCACGCCCTTCTCCTTCAGGCGCACGGCCTCCTCGACGGCGATCTCGTCGAAGGGGTTCATGCTCATTTTGACGTTGGCGATGTCCACGCCGCTGCCGTCGCTCTTGACGCGGACCTTGACGTTGTAGTCCACCACCCGCTTCACGGGGACCAGCACCTTCATGCCTGCTGCACTCCTGGTTCGAATTGACGTGAACGTAAACCGGCGCATTCTAGGCGCCGGCCTCGCCGCGACGGACGCCGCGGGTCAAAAAATAGAACGACCGTACTATTTTAGGCAGCAGCCTGCGCCGCGGCCGTCCCGCGCGCGACATCGACCCGCCGCAGCACCACCAGGCCGGCCAGGAAGAAGGTGCCCGTGGCCAGGATCGCGATGCGGTGGTTGCCGCCGGTGGCGAAGGTCACCAGCCCGTAGGTGATGGGGCCGACGATGGCCGACAGCCGCACCGCGAAGGTCCACAGGCCGAAGAACTCGGCCAGCCGGTCGGCCGGCGCAAACAGCCCGGCCAGCGCGCGCCCCGCCGACTGGCTGCTGCCCATGCACAGCCCGGCCACCACCGCCGCGGCCCAGAACACCGCATGCGTGGTCGCCAGCACCGCCAGCACCGTCATCAGCACCCAGCCCCACAGCGTGATCGCCAGCGCCGGCCGGTGGCCGATGCGGTCCTGGAAATAGCCGAACGCGAAGGCGCCGACGGCCGACGCGATGTTGACCAGGAAGACCAGCATCATCGTCTGCTGCTGCTGGAAGCCGAGCACCTGCTCGGCATAGACGGCCGCCAGCGCGATGACCACCGCGATGCCGGCCATGTAGCACACCGAGCACAGCAGCAGCCAGGAGAAGTCCTCGTAGCGGCGCGACTCGTGCCAGGTCTGCACCAGCCGCAGCCAGGCGCTGCGCGCCACCGTGCCGGCCGGCACGTCCTGCGCCACCGCACGTTCGCGCAGCAGCAGGAAGGTGCCGAGCGCGGCGAGTGCATAGACGGCGGCGGTGATCAGCATCGTCACCGGCACGAACTGCGCCGCGCTCTGCCCCTGGCCCTGGGCCCAGATCACGTAGGCCAGGCTCAGGCCCAGCGTCAGCATGCCGCCGAAGTAGCCGAAGCTCCAGCCCCAGCCGCTGACGCGGCCCATGGCCTCGCGGCGCGCCAGCTCGGGCAGGAAGGCGGCGATCAGCGACTCGCCCCAGGCGTAGCAGACGTTGGACAGCACGATGGCCGCCACCGCCAGCCAGAGGTCCCCGGGACCGGCCAGCGCCAGCAGCGAGGTCGCCAGCACGCAGCCGGCGGTGGCCAGCACCAGCAGCCTCTTCTTCGCCGCGCGGATGTCGGCCCAGGCCCCGAGCACCGGCATCGTGACCATCACGATGGCGTTGGACAGCCCGAGCGCCAGCGTCCAGGCCAGCGTGCCCCAGTCCGCGCCGCCGGCCACCACGCCCACGAAGTAGGCGTTGAAGACCGCGGTCAGCACGACCGTGGTGTAGCCGGAGTTGGCGAAGTCGTACAGCGCCCAGCCGAAGACCTCGCGTCGCTTGACGCCGAAGTTCAGCGATTGCTTCGGATGGGGCAGCATGCGCGCACCTCGTCGTTTGCCGGCGACCCCCAGTGGCCGCCTGGTGCCCGGAACGGGAATCGAACCCGTATGCCCCGTGAAGGGCGGCGGATTTTAAGTCCGCTGCGTCTGCCGATTTCGCCATCCGGGCGCGCGCGCATCATAGGGCGCGGGCGTGGCCGGGCCTGGCGTCGCGGGTCCGACAGGCCGCCACCGGCCATGCGCGCGTGGCCAGCGGCGCGACCGGGTCACGACGGTTGCAGCCGCTCGATCGCGATGTCGACGCCGAACCAGACGAACAGGTCCTCGCCCAGGCGATCGCGCGCCTCGCGCAGCGCCGGCACGTGCTCCGGGCCGCCGACTGCGGCCAGCACGTCCACCGCCGCGGCGACGACAGCGGGCAGCGGCTCCAGCGCCAGCACCTGCAGCAGCCAGGGCAGCCGCTGCGCGTGACGCAGCTCGCGCAGCAGGCCGACGGCGAACAGGCGCACGCCGGGGTCGGGGTCGGCCAGCAGCGCGGCGAGCTGCGGGGCCGCCGCGTCGGGCATCAGCTCCAGCGTGGCGAGCGCGGCCCGGCGCAGCGCCGCGTCGTCGCCGCGCAGCAGCGGCAGCAGCGCGACCGCAGCGCCCGCGTCGCCGATGCGGGCCAGGCTGGCCAGCAGCGCCTCGCGCACGGCGGCGTCGGGCTCCTCGGGCAGCCGGCGTGCGAGCGCCGGCGCCGCCTCGGGCCAGGCCGCGAGTGCACGCGCCGCGTCGCGGCGCTGGTCGGCTTCGCCGGCGACGAGGCCCGCCAGCAGCGCGTCGCGCCGCGGCGCCGGGTCGGGCGCCGGTGCCACGTGCGGCGCAGGGTCGGGTGCCGGTGCCACGTACGGCGCCGTGTCGGGCGCCGGTACCACGTACGGCGCCTGCTCGGCGTGAGGAGCGCGCGGGGCTTGGACGGTGATCGGGGTCATGGTCGGCGGGTCCGGATGTTCGTTCGCTGCTGCAGGCCGGCGCATCGGGCGACGGGGTGGACGGCGCGGCGGCGCGCGGCGGCACCGCCGCCCGCGCCCGCTCGTCAGGCGCCCGGCAGCACCTGACGGATGACCTTGACGAGGTCGGCGCCGCCCACCGGCTTGACCAGCCAGCCGGTGGCGCCGAGCTTGCGCGCCTCGTCGCGCTTGGCCTGCTGGCTCTCGGTGGTCAGCGCCAGGATGGGCATGAAGCGGTGCAGCTTGCGCGTGTGGCCGATCAGCTCCAGGCCGTCCATGCACGGCATGTTGATGTCGGTGATCATCAGGTCGGGCTTGACGCCGGCCCTGAGCTTGTCCAGCGCCAGCTGCCCGTCGGCGGCGGTCTCGACCTTGAAGCCGGAGATCTCCAGCGAGCTCTTCAGGCTCATCACCATCGTCGACGAGTCGTCGACGACCAGGATCGTTTTCATGTCGGTTCACCCAGGGTGGAGGGAGGAGTCGGCGCCGGCCCGGATTCGGCCAGCGGCAGGAAGACGCTGAAGGTGCTGCCGCGCCCCGGCGGGCCGGTCGGGCTGGCGGCCTGCACCACGCCGCCGTGCGCGCTGACGATGCCGTGCACCGCCGCCAGCCCGAGCCCGGTGCCCTGCCCCACCGGCTTGGTGGTGAAGAAGGGCTCGAACAGCCTGGGCAGCAGCGCCGGCGCGATGCCGCAGCCGTGGTCGACGACGCGCAGCCGCAGGTGACCGCCGGCGGCCGGCGGGTCCGTGGGCCGGTCCGCGGACATGTCCGCGGGCAGGCTCGCGGGCGCGGGCGCGGACGCCAGCGGCGGCTCGGCGCGGTCGACGATCACCCGCACCTCGCCACCGTCGTCGCTCGCGTCGGCCGCATTGCGCACCAGGTTCAGCAGCACCTGGTCCATCTGCGCCGCATCGATGTGCAGGGCGCCGTCCTGCCGCACCTCGCAGGCCACGCGGACGCGGCCCAGCACCACCGCCTGCAGCAGTGGCTGCACACGCGCCAGCCAGGCGCCGGCCTGCACCGGCTGCAGCGCCGCCGGGGTGCGGCGCGAGAAGTCCAGCAGCTGACGCACCAGCGCCGCGGCCTTCTCGCCGGCCTGGCCGATGCGGCCCAGGTTGCGCGCCAGCCGCGTGCCGGGCGGCGCCTCCAGCGCCCCCAGCTCGGCCAACCCGATGATCGAGCCCAGCAGGTTGTTGAAGTCGTGCGCGATGCCGCCGGCCAGCGCGGCGACGGCGCGCAGCCGGTCGTTCTCGCGCAGGCCCTGCTCGACCTGCTCGGCCCGGGTGACGTCGCGCCCGATGCAGACATGGCCGATCAGCCCGCCCTGGCGGCTGCGGATCGGCGTCGCCGACCACTCCGCCAGGAAGCTGCCGCCGTCGCGCCGGCGCTGCGGGCAGCGGCGCGGCACGCCGACGGCGGTCGCCGGGTCCAGCGTCCACACCGGCGCCGGCGCGGTCGCCGCCTCCAGCGGCGACCAGCCGGTGGCGCGCACGAAGGCCGGGTTGACGTCGTCGACCAGCCCCTCGGCGTCGAGCACCACGATGAGCTGCTCGGTCTGTTCGAACATCGCCGCCAGGGTCTCGTGCTCGCGCTGCCAGCGGCGCTCGTGGTGGGCCAGCTGCGCCAGCTCGTGCGGCAGCATCAGCGCCAGCAGCAGCGCCGTGCCCTCGCCGTGGGCCAGGGCCTCGCGCGCGGCCGCGGCCGGTTCGCCGGCGCCGGCGGCGCGCCAGGCCTCGGCCAGGCCGGCCTGGGTGTCGTGGTGCAGCGCCACCATGCGGTCCAGTGCCGGGCCCTCGGCCAGCGCCTGCTTGCCCAGTTCCCCGGCCTCCAGCAGCGCCTGCTCGCGCGCCAGCTCGTCGGCGGCGAAGACGTAGCGCTCGAACACCATGCGGTAAGCGCGTGCCAGCGCGGGATCGCCGCCCGCGGCAGCCGCCGGCGCGGCATGCCCAGGCCATGCGCCCGCCTGCAGGACCTGCGGCGCCGGTCTCACCGGCCCTCCCCGAGGTTCCGGGCCGGCCAGTGCCAGGCCAGCACGCCGATGTCGTCGGCGCCCTGGCGCCACGCCTGGGCCAGCCGGGTGCACAGCAGCGCCGGGTCGCGCTGCCACTCGGGCAGCGGTGCCGGCAGCACCAGTCGCTCGTCCAGCCCGTCGCTGAACATCAGCACCCAGTCGCCGGGTGCCAGGTCCAGCACCTGCACCGCCACCGGCCGCGGCAGGCCGGCGCCGACCACGCCGTACTGCGAGGGCAGGCGCTGCTGCACGGCGCCGCGCGCGCGCAGCGCCCGCGTGTTGCCGATGCCGGCGAAGGCCAGTTCGCCGCCCCGCGGGCCGGCCTGCACGTGCATCAGGCCCACCGCGGCGCCGCGCGTGGGACGCAGCGCCTCGTCCAGCGCGGCCATCAGCCGCGGCAGCGGTAGCCCGCGCTGCGCCGACACCGCGTCTAGCGCGCATTGCGCCGCCGCGGCCGCCTGCGGCCCGTGTCCCAGGCCGTCGACCAGCACCAGCACCGCCGCGCCGCCCGGGCCGTCGGGCGCGAAGACCGCGGCCGCGTCGCCGCAAGGCTCACCCTCGCGCAGCGGCAGGCACAGCCGGGCCCAGCGTGCACCGTCGAGCGGGCCCGCCTCAGCCACGGGGCCACCACTTGCGCGCCAGCACGCGCGTGCCGCGGCCCGGCGCCGAGTCGAGCTCGAACTCGTCCATCAGCCGGCGCACGCCGGGCAGGCCGCAGCCGAGCCCGCCGGCGGTGCTGTAGCCCTCGCTCATCGCCAGCGCCACGTCGGCGATGCCGGGGCCCTGGTCCTGCACCAGCACCTCCACGCCCGCGCCGCGCGGCGCGGCCAGCGCGCGCAGCGTGACGTCGCCACCGCGGCTGCTGTGCATCCACAGGTTGTTCGCGAGCTCGGAGACCGCCGTGGCCACGTGCGCCGCGCACACCGGCGTGGCGCCGAGGGCGGCGCAGAACTGGCGCGCAGCCAGCACCGCGGCCGCGACGTCAAGCTCGCTGCCCACGTGCACGCGCACCGGCGGCGGCGCCACGGTGCTGTCCGGTCGCGCCTTCATGGCCGCCGCGGCCTCACGATCTGCACCGTCACCACCGTGCCGGCCGGCGACGAGCGGATGTCGAACACGTCGACCAGCCGGCGGGCCCCGGGCAGGCCGGCGCCCAGGCTGCCGCCGGTGGAGTAGCCGTCCTGCATCGCCAGCGCGAGGTCGGCGATGCCGGGCCCCTGGTCGCTGACCTGCGCCTGCAGGCGGTGCTGGCGCGCGTCGCCGAGGTCGCTGAAGGTGCAGCGGCCGTCGCGCCCGTAGCGCACGGCGTTGCGCGCCAGCTCGGACACCGCGGTCGCGAAGCGCGTCTGGTCCATCACGCCCAGCCCGTCGGCACGCGCCAGTTCGCGCGCCGCCACGCGGGCGCGCAGCACGTCGTCGCCGACCCGCAGTTCATGCATCGCGCCCTCGGGGGGAAGGCAGGTGGGCATCGGCAGCGGCCATCAGCGCCTCCAGGCGCGCCAGCGCGCGCTCCAGCGTGAAGGCCGTGGCCACGTCGACCAGGTTGCGCCCCATCTCCACCAGCGTCAGCGCCACCGCCGGCTGCACGCCGCAGACGACCACCTCGGCCCCGAGCAGGCGCAGCATGCGTGCGCAATCGTTGAGCACGCGGGCCATGAACGAGTCCACGACGTCCAGCGCCGAGACGTCGATCACCACGCCGCGCGCCTGCATCGCGGCGGCGCGCTCGCCGAGCTCGGCCTGGAAGCCCAGCACGTCGTCGTCGGTGATGTCGGCCGCCAGCGCCACCACCAGCGTGCGTGCATTCAGCCGCAGGATCGGTACGCGCACCCCCATTCAGGCCTCGCCCCGCGCGGTGGCGGCCCCGGCGCCGGGCACGATGGCGCGCTGCGTCATGGCGAGCGCCAGCGCCAGCCCGCTCTTCAGCGAGGCGCGGGTCGGCACGCCGGACATGTCGATCCCCAGCTTGACCATGGTCTGCGCCGTGCCCGGCCCGATGCCGGTGAGGATCACGCGCGTGCCCAGCATCTCCGCGGCGGCGACGGTCTTCAGGATGTGGCGCGCCACGCTGGTGTCCATCACCGGCACGCCGGTCACGTCGATCAGCGTCACCTCGGCCTCGCTGCGGCTGATGGCCTCCAGCAGCGTCTCGGCGATCAGCTGCGCGCGCACCGAGTCGACGATGCCCACCAGCGGCAGCAGCAGCATCGAGTCCCACAGCGTGATCACCGGCGTGGCCGCCTCGCGCAGCGACTCGCCCTGGCGCCGGATCACGTCCTCGCGCGCGGCGACGAAGGAACCCACCAGCACCGCCACGCAGCGGTCCATCAGGGCGTCGGCGCGCGCGGCCGCGGCCGCCGCCCCGGGCCGGTCTGCCGGCGCGCCGTGCAGCACCGACAGCAGCGACTGCTTGCAGGCCTGCAGGTAGCCCAGCGTCTCGTCGGCCGTGAAGCCGCGCGTCGCGCGCAGGCTGCTGGCGGCGCACAGCGTGCGCGCCAGCGGGTGCTGCGGCGCGAGCTCGGGCAGGCCGTCGCCCTCGTCCAGCGCCGCCAGCACGGCGGCAAGCAGCTCGCGCATCTCGGCGTCGAGCTCGGTGCGCGGGGTCAGCCCGCGCGCGTGGTTGCCGCCCAGGGCCGGCAGCCGCGCATGCCAGTCGGCCAGGATGGCCGGCTGCAGGTCCTGCAGCAGGGTGCCCGGCGTGGGCTCGTTCCGCCCGCTCATCGTGGCGCCTCCGCGTCGGCGGCCGTGCGCAGCGCGGCCTGCAGCGCCGCCTGCAGCGCGGCGCGGGTGAAGGGCTTGCCCAGCTGCGCGCTCGCCCCGGCCAGGCTGGCGCTGTGCAGGTTGAATTCCGGCGAGAGCACGCGGCGCCCGCCGGAGATGGCCAGCACCGGCACCTCCGGCCGCCGGCGGCGCAGCTCGACGATGACGCGCGTGCCGTCCAGGCCCGGCATCAGGATGTCGGTGATCACGAGGTCGAAGCCGCGGCCGTCGCCGAAGCGGCGCAGGCCGGCCTCGCCGTCCGCGGTTTCGCTGACCTGGTGGCCGTCGAGTTCCAGCATCTGCAGCACGGTGTCGCGCAGCAGTTCGTCGTCGTCGATGAGGAGGATGCGGGCCATGGTGCGGGGCCTCGGGGTTCGCATTGGGGTCAGAAGAGTTCGATGCGCGCAGCGGGCTCGCCCGGCTCGGCATCGGCCGCGGCATCGGGGTCGCGGTGCGCCGCCTCGCGCGCCAGGTACTCGGCGCTCAGCGCCTGCGCACGCCGGTCCAGGTCGCTGGTGTCGGTGCCGGGCCGGCTGCCGGCGCGCAGCCGCGCGATGAGCGCCGCGGCGACGTCGTGGCGCTCGCCCAGCGCCGGCTGGACGCGGTCGACGATCTGCTTGAAGACGTCCTGGTACTGCGCGGTGTCCAGCAGCAGGCCGATGCCGCGGTCGAGCTCGGTGTTGTGCTGCGTCACCGCGGTCATCAGCATCTCGTAGAACTGGCGCATGTCGACATAGCTCTCGTCGAGCTGGCGCGTCATCGCGCCCAGGCGCTGGGCCTCGGCCTCGTTGTGGCGGGTGCGCGCCTCGAAGTCGCCGCTGTAGGTGACCTCCACCGCCTGCACCAGCTGCGTGATGTCGCCGTTGATCTGCGCCGCGGTGGCGTTGCTCTGCGTGGCCAGGCGGCGCACCTCGCCGGCCAGCACCGCGAAGCCGCGGCCGGCCTCGCCGGCGCGCGCGGCCTCGATCGCGGCGTTGATGGCCAGGATCTCGGTCTGGCGCGCGATCAGCCGGATGCTGTCGGTCATCGTCGACAGCCCCTTGACCGCGCCCAGCAGCCGCTGCATCTGCTCGCGCTCGTGCGCGATCTGCTGCGGCAGTGTCTGCACGAAGGCGGCCAGCTCGCCGATGATGCGGCTGTTGAGCTCGATGCCTTCCTGCATCGCCTGGCTCTGCTGCTGCGCCTGGTCCAGGTAGCGGATCAGCTGCGACGAGAGCTGGCGCAGGCCGCCGACCCGCTCGACCACGCCCAGCGCGGCCGTCTCCGACAGGCCGACGGCGCGGCCGAGCTGGACGCCGACCTCGGCGTCCAGCGCCTGCAGGCCGGCCACCGCGGAGCAGGTTGCTTGCGTCGCGTCGTCGGCGGGTGCGCGGCGCCCGCCCCGCAGTCGCTCGCGCAGCCAGGCGAGGAGCTTCATCGCGCCTCCCCGGCCAGGGCGGCGGCCAGCCAGGGGTCGGGCGGCGCCGCCAGCACGCGCGGGCGCAGCGCCAGCAGCACCTGCAGCGCCGCGGCGTGCACATGCGCGCAGCGGCCCAGGTGGACGGCCGGCCGAGGCTGCGCGCGCAGCCACTGCAGCAGCGCCTCGGCGTCCTCGACGCCGACCACGCCCTCGAGCGCGGCGTGTCGCTTCAGGTAGCGGATGCCCATCAGAGCAGCTCCTTGGGATTCAGCACCATCAGCACGCTGCCGTCGCCCAGCAGCGCCGTGCCGGCGAAGCCGGTCAGCCCGGCGAGCACGCCTTCCAGCGGCTTGAGGATGATGTCGCTGGCGCCGTGGAACTGGTCGACCAGCAGCCCGACGGGGCCCGAGGCCAGCCGCACGACCAGCACCGCATGCTCGCCGTCGGCGTTGCGCCGGGCCACGGCGTCCAGCCCGAGCAGCTCGGCCAGCGCGCGCAAGGGCACGATGCGGCCGCGCAGCACGGTGGTGCGCGCCTGCTTGAAGTGGTGGATGTCGTCGGCGTGCACGCGCACCGTCTCGACAATGAGGTCCATCGGTACGCCCAGCCGGCGGCCGGCACAGTCGACGACCATCACGTGGCTGACCGCCATCGACAGCGGCAGCGACAGCGTGATCGTCGTGCCCTGGCCGGCGCGGCTGGCCAGCGCCACGCTGCCGTTGATGCGCTCGACCGCCGTGCGCACCACGTCCATGCCGACGCCGCGGCCGGACAGGTCGGAGACGTTCTCGGCGGTCGAGAAGCCGGGCAGGAAGACCAGCTGCACCGCGTCGTCGTCGGCCAGCGTGGCGGCGCGGTCGGCCGGGATCAGCCCGCGCTCGACGGCCTTGGCGCGCACGCGCTGCGTGTCGATGCCGGCGCCGTCGTCGCCGATCTCGATCAGCACGCGGTCGCCCTCCTGGCGCGCGCGGATGCGTATCGTGCCGGCGGCCGGCTTGCCGGCGGCGCGGCGCACGTCGGGCAGCTCGATGCCGTGGTCCAGGCTGTTGCGCAGGATGTGGATCAGCGGGTCGGCGAGCGGCTCGATGACGTTCTTGTCGGCCTCGGTGTCCTCGCCCTCGACGACCAGGTTCACTTCCTTGCCCAGCTTGCGCGAGAGGTCGCGCACCAGGCGGCCGAAGCGCTGGAACACCGTGCCCACCGGCAGCATGCGCACCTGCATCACCGCGTGCTGCATGTCCTCGGCGATGCGGTTGATGACCGCATACTGGGCCTTGATCTCGCGTGCCAGCTCGCGCTGGCCGTGCTGGTTCTCGGCGCGCTGGGCCAGGTAGGGCAGGCTGTTCTTGGCCACCACCATCTCGCCGACCAGGTCCATCAGGCGGTCGATCTTGTCCTGGCTGACCTTGAGCACCTTGCGCTCGGCGGCCGGCTCGTCGGCCGGCGCCGCGGCGCGCGTGGCGGCCGCCGCCGCGCCGGGCCGTGCCCGGCGCCGGCAGCGCGGCGCCGGCCGGGCATGCTGGCGCGCCCAGGCGGCCAGCGCGCGCATCGGTCCGTCGGCAGCGCCTCGCGCGCGGCCTGTGCCGCGGCGGGCGGCCGCGCGCACAGCAGGCCCCTCAGGCTGCGGGCACAGGCGGCGACGACGCCGGGGGCCGGGTCGGGGCGCGACAGCAGCGCCAGCTGGTCGGCCCACAGCGCCGCCTCGCGCTGGGCCAGGAAGGCCGGCACGGCGTCCGCGGCCGCGGGCGCCACCGGCGCGGCCGGCGCGGGACCGGGCTCGACCAGCTCCACCTGATCGGCGACGCAGCGGAAATGCTGCGCGACCTCGGCCGCCGGCGCGCTGCTGAGCAACGTGAGCACGAGGTTGCAGCGGTAGCAGTCCCATCCGTCCAGCGCCTCGCCGGCCGGCCAGGGCGCCTGCCCGGCCACGGCCAGCTGCAGCAGGCCGGGCGCGGTGGCGGCCAGGCGCCAGGGGTCCTCGCCCTTGAAGAAGCACTCCGGCTCGGGCGTGTAGCGCAGCGCCGTGCACGTGCCGGCCGGCAGTGCCAGCGCGGCCAGCCAGTCCGGCCGCGGCGCGGGTTCAGACGGCGCCGGGTCGGTGGCGGGTTGCGCCGGCGCGGGGGCCAGGTCGCCCAGCAGTGCGCGCAGCGACGCGGCGTGCGCCCGCGACTGCGGCCCGGCGCCGTCGTCGATGCGGCCGCTGCGCTCGATCTGGTCCACCAGCTGCCCGGCGAAGTCCATCGCGTCGAGCAGCGCGTCGGCCAGCTCACGGCTGTAGTCCAGCGTGCGGTTGCGCACGCGGTCCAGCAGGTCCTCGCCGGCGTGCACCACCGACTCCAGCGGCTTGAACTCGAACAGCCCGCAGTTGCCCTTGAGCGTGTGCACCGAGCGGAACAGGTCGTTGAGCAGCGCGGTGTTGCCAGGCTCGCGTTCGACCTGCAGCAGCTTCGCGCCGATCGCCTCCAGGCACTCGCGCGCCTCGACGACGAACTGGTCGAGCAGTTCGCCGGCGTTCATGACGGCTCCCCGGCCAGGCGGGCGCAGGCCGCTTCGGCCGCCGCCCGCTCGCCCAGCAGCAGCGCCGCGCTCACGACCAGTTCGTGCGGCCGCGAGGGCTTCACGAGGTAGCCGTTGACGCCGGCGTCGAAACCGGCCGCAGCGTCCTGGGCCCGGGCCTCGGTGGAGACCATCAGCACCGGCGCCTGCAGCGCCAGCGGCAGGCGGCGCAGCTCGCGCACGAAGGCGTAGCCGTCCAGGCGCGGCATGTTGACGTCGACCACGAACAGGTCGAAGGGATCGTCGGCGGCCTGCACGGCCTCCAGCGCCTCCAGGCCGTTGCAGGCCTCGGCGGTGCGCCAGCCGGCATCGCCCAGGATCTTGCGGTGGTACAGGCGCACGGTGGCGGCGTCGTCGACGACGAGGATGTGCTTCATCGTTCAGCCCTCCAGCGGCCGCTGGTAGACCATCGCGTCGGGAAAGCGGCGCGGCGTGTACAGCGAGCAGATGCGGCTCATCGACTCGGAGTGCCCGAGGCAGACGAAGCCGCCGGGGTTCAGCGCGTCGTACATGGCCTCGGCCGCGACGCGGCGGCTGAGGTCGTCGAAGTAGATCAGCAGGTTGCGGCAGAAGATCAGGTCGATGTCGCGGAAGCGGCGCGTGTCGGCGGCATGGGTCAGGTTGACCTGGCTGAACTCCACCGCGTCGACCAGCTCGCGCGCGATGCGCCACTCGCCGTCGCCGGCCGGCGTGAAGTAGCGCTCCAGGTAGGCGGGCGGCAGCTGGGCGACCGAGCGCGCCGAGTACACGCCGCGCTGCGCCGCGGCCAGCACGTCGGTGTCGATGTCGCTGGACAGGATCTCGACCTCGTAGTCGTCGATGCGCGCCCAGCGCTCGAGCAGGTAGATCGCGATCGAGTACGGCTCCTCGCCGGTCGACGAGGGCACCGACCAGATGCGGATGCGCCCGCCCGGCCGCTTGCGCGCGGCGATCTCGTCGAGCAGGTGCCGCACCATGCAGTCGAACTGGTAGGCCTCGCGGAAGAAGTAGGTCTCGTTGACCGTCATCGCGTTGACCAGGCGCTGCAGCTCGCCGCCCTGCGTCTCGAAGCGCAGCGCGGTGAACCAGGCGCGGAAGCTCTCGGCGCCGGTGGCGGCGATGCGCTCGAGCAGCCGCTTGTCGACGAAGTAGCGCTTGCCGTCGTCGAAGTGGATGCCGGTCTTGCGGTAGAAGAACTCGGCGAACTTCTGGAAGTCCGCGTCGCTGATCACCGGGGCGGCGAGCGAATTCGTCATGGCGACTCGATGCGCTGCAGCGCCAGTTCGGCCGCGAAGCGGATGTAGGGCTCGCCGGCGAAGCGCGCCAGCGTGCGCCGCAGCGGCCCGGCCAGCTCCGGCCCGCCGACCTCGGCCAGCACGTCCAGCGCCGCGCCGACGACGTTGGCCTCGGTCTCGCGCTCCAGCACCTGGGCCAGCCACTGCGGCACGCGCGGGTGCGGCAGCAGGCCCAGCAGGTTGACGCTGAAGATGCGCACGTCGCCGTCGGGGTCGGCCAGCAGCGCCTCGATGCGCGGGGCCACGGCGTCGGGCAGGCCGGCCAGCGCCTCGATGGCCCCGTTGCGCAGCATCGCGTCCTCGCTGCGCAGCAGCGGCAGCAGCGCGTCGACCGCGGCCGGGCCGCCGATGCGCGCCAGGCTGCTCAGGATCACGGCGCGCACGCTGGTGTCGGCCTCGGCAGCCAGCCGCGCCGCCAGCATGCGCGCGGCGCCGGGGTGCTCGGCGAGGTCGCGCGCGGCCCAGCGGCGCACGCCGGCATCGGCGTCGCCGAGCTGCGCGCACAGGCCGTCGAACTGGCGCGCGTACTCGCGCGGCTCGACCCGGCGCAGGACAGCGGTGGCGGGCGCGCCGGGGGCGGCTTTCCGCAGCGCCATCAGCGGTCTCCCGCCGGGACGGCGGCCCGCGCGGCCGGCCGCGCCGCGGCGCCCGGTCGCGACGGCAGCCAGGCGCGCAGCTGCGCGGCGATGCCGGTGCAGGGCAGCACCAGGCTCGCGCCCTGGCGCTCGATCAGCTCCGCCGGCATGCCGAAGACGACCGCGGTCTCGGACGACTCGGCGATCGTGCGGCCGCCGGCGCGCTTGAGCCGCGCCATCGCGGCCGCGCCGTCGTTGCCCATGCCGGTGAGCATGACGCCGACCAGGTGCCGCGGGTCGACATGCTGCATCGCCGTCTCGACCAGCACCTCCACCGAGGGGTGCCACAGCATGCCCGCGCTCTCGGGCCGCGGCAGGCCATAGAGCCGGCCCGCGCGCTCGCCGACCGCCAGGTCGGTGCCGCCGCGGCCGATGTAGACCTGGCCGGGCAACAGCGGCTGCGCGGTGTCGAGTTCGCGCACGCTCAGCGCGCACAGGCTGTCCATGCGGCGCGCGAAGGTGTCGGTGAAATTGGCCGGCATGTGCTGCGCCACCAGCACCGGCCAGGGAAAGTCGGCCGGCAGCCGGGGCAGGATGTCCTCCAGCGTGCGCGGGCCGCCGGTGGAGACGCCGACGAGCACCAGCCCGGGCACCTCGGGCGCATCGGCCGCGACCGTTCCCGGTGCCGCCCCTGGTGCTGCGGCGACCCGGGCCGCAGGCCGCGCCGCCGGCGCCATCGGCTTCACCGTCGCGGGGGCCGGCCGCCGCTGGGCGGCGGCGCCGACGCGGGCACGCGCGGCCGAGCGCACCTTCTCCAGCAGCAGCGCGGCGATGTCGTCCACGCGCAGCGAGATCGTGCCGCCAGGCTTGGGGATGAAGTCCACCGCGCCCAGCGCCAGCGCCTCGAAGGTGGCCAGCGCGCCCTGCTCGGTCAATGACGAGACCATCACCACCGGGGTCGGCCGCGTGGCCATGATCTGCGACAGCGCGGTCAGGCCGTCCATCTCGGGCATGTTGATGTCCAGCGTCACCACGTCGGGCTGCCACTGGGCGACCTGCGCCACGGCCTCGGCGCCGTTGCGCGCGCTCTGGACCTCGTAGCCGCCTTCGCGCAGCACGCCGGTCAGCAGCTTGCGCATCAGCGCCGAGTCGTCGACGACGAGCACCTTCTTCATGCGGTCCACCGGGTCCTTCGTGTCGGCGCCGGCGCGGCTCAGGCGGCCTGGGCCAGCGGCGCCGGCTCGGCGGGCTCGCCGAGCGCCGCGGCCGCGCCGTGCACGGCCTGCAGCTCGCCGCCCTGCAGCAGGTGGCGCGGGTCGATCAGCATCACCAGGCGCTTGTCGCCCTGCAGGTTGGCGACGCGGCTGATCAGGCGGCTCTGCTCGGCCGACAGCGCCGGCGCCGGCGCGACCAGCGCGCGCGGGATGCGCAGCACCTCGGCCACCGAGTCGACGATGAAGCCGGTGCGCTGGCCGCCCAGCATGTAGACCATGATGCGCTGGCCCTCGCTGCGCGGCAGCGCCGGCAGGCCCAGGCGGCTGCGCTGGTCGATCACGGGCAGCACGGTGCCGCGCAGGTTGATCACGCCCTCGACGAAGGCCGGCGTCTTGGGCACCCGCGTCAGCACCTCGGGCACGCGCACGATCTCCTGCACGCTCATGATGGGCACGCCGAATTCCTCGGCACCCAGGCGGAAGATCACCACCTGCGTGTCGTCGTCGTCGCTGCTGTCCAGGTCCTCGGCTTCGGCATTCATGCGGGTCGTCTCCGGGTCGGCGCCGGCGGCGCCCTCGTGTGCGGCCACCATCGCCTCGCCCAGGCCGGGCACCTGCAGCAGCTGGTCGGTGGCGATGATCGACACCAGCCGCTTGCCGTCCTCGAGGCGGCAGATCGACGCGAACTCCTGCAGCTGCGCGTCGGCGGCCAGGATGCCGGGCATGGGCTCGGCCTGCTCGCGCGGCACGCTGAGCACCTCCTTGACGGAGTCGGTCACCAGGCCCACGCGGCGGTCGCCGGCCAGCGCGGTGACGACGATGCGCTGCTGCTCGCTGTAGGGCACGGCCGGCAGCCCGAACAGCGCGCGCAGGCTCACCAGCGGCAGCAGGCGCTGGCGCAGCGACATCAGGCCCAGCACGTGCGCCGGGGCGTTGGGCAGCACGCTGACCTGCTCGGGCAGCTGCACGATCTCCTGCACCTCGGTGATGTCCAGCGCGTACTCCTGGCCGGCGACCGAGAACGAGACCAGGCGCAGTTCGTCGCTGCCGCCGCCGTCCTCGTCGGTCGCGCTGGCCGCATTCGCCGCCGTGCCGACGCCCTGCACGCCGCCGGCGCTGCCTGCGCTGCCCACGGCGCCGAACTGGTCGCGGATCAGGTGCGCGAAGTCCACCACCAGCAGCATCTCGGTGCCGCCGTCGGCGCGCGGGCGCTTGATCACGCCGGTCAGGAAGCCCGCGTCGACCACGCTGTGGATGCCCACCGCGGGCTCGATCTCGGCCGGCTCGACGCTGACCACGCTGGCCACCTTGTCGACCACGAAGCCCAGCGGCTGGCCGATGTGGATGACCAGCGCGCGCGTGGTGTCGTCGTGCTCGCGCTCGTCGCAGCCGAACAGGCGGCGCAGGTTGATGATGGGCAGCACGCGGCCGCGCAGGTTGGCCAGGCCCAGCAGCGAGGGCGGCGCCAGCGGCAGCTGGGCCACCGCCGGCACGCGGATGATCTCCTGCACCGGCGCCATCGGCACGGCGAACATCTCGCCGGCGACGCTGAAGGTCACGAACTGGTTGTCGCTGCGCTCCTCGCTGCCGGCGGCGTCGGCGCCGGCGCGGTCGGGCAGGGGCGAACTCGGGGACAGGCTCATCGCGGCCCTCCTTCTCGAAACGGGGTGGGATCGGGGCTCAGGCGCTCTGCAGCTCGTCGGCCAGCGAGGCGATCTCCTCGATCGCCGCCGACAGCTCCTCGGCACCCTGGCTCTGCTGGCGGGCAGCGGCCGAGGCCTGCTCGGCCGACTTCTCGGCCTGCGCCGCCGCCGCCGAGACCTGCTCGACGCCGACCTTGACCTGGCTCATCGCGGCCACGATCTCCTGCGCCGCGGCGACCGCCTCCTTGTTGCCCTGCTCGATCTGGGCCACGTCGCCCTCGATGCGCACGAGGTTGGCGGTGATCGCCTTGGCCTTGTCGACCTCGCCGACCGCGGCGGTGACGATGGCGTGCAGGTCGCGGCCGACGAGGCCGATCTGGTCCTGGATCGCCTTGACCAGGTCCTTGATGCGGTCGGCGTTCTCGGCCGAGTCGTGCGCCAGGTTGCGGATGTCGGTGGCGACGACGACGAAGCCCTTGCCGAAGTCGCCGGCGCGCGCGGCCTCGATGCTGCCGTTGACGGCCAGCATGTTGGTCTGGATCGAGACCTGCGTGATGGCATCGACGATCTTGTCGATCTTGCGCGAGACCAGCTCCAGGTCCTTGACCTGCTTGATGCTGGCCTGCGTGGACTCGACGCTGGTGCCGATGCCCGTGATCAGCGCGTCGATGTTCTTCTTGTTGTCGCCCATCAGCGTGCGGATCGCCTTCGCGCGCTCGCTGCCCTGCGTGGCGCGGCCCTCGGCGACCTGGGCACCCTTCTCGATCTGCGTCACCGCCGCGGCCGACTGCGCGGTGGCCGCGGCCTGGGTCTGCGCGCCCTTCCTGATCTGCTCCAGCGCCACCATGATCTGGCTGGCCGATCGGTTGATCTCCTGCACCGCCGACGACAGCTCCTCGGCCGACGAGGCCACCTCCTCGGCGCTCTTGGCGATGTCGGTGCTGTTCTTCAGCTCGTCGGCGATCTCCGACAGGCTGGCCGAGGTCTGCTCGCACTGCTGCAGCGCGGTGGTCTGCTCGGTGACGGTCTTGTTGGCCTCCTCGCAGGCCGAGGACTGCTCGGTCGACGCGGCGGCAATCTGCTCGGCGCCCTGCAGCGCCTGCTGCGCGGCGACGTTGCTCTGCGCGGCCGCGGCGGCGATCTCGGCGGCGCCGCCGGCGATCTCGGCCGCGTCGTTGCCGATCTGCGCCAGCTGCTGCAGGATGACCGCGCTCTTCTCGACTTCGCTCTGCACCGTCTCGGCGGCGCCGTTGATGCCCTCGGCGATGGTCTTGACCTCGCCCTGGATCTGGCCGATCAGCTCCTGGATCTGGCGCGCGCTCTTCTCGCTGGTCTCGGCCAGCGTGCGCACCTCGTCGGCGACGACCGCGAAGCCCTTGCCGTGCTTGCCGGCGCGCGCGGCCTCGATGGCGGCATTCAGCGCCAGCAGGTTGGTCTGGTCGGCGATGCGGCCGACGGCCTTGACGATGTCGCCGATGCTGGCGGCCTGGCGCTCGAGCTCGGCCACCATCTTCACGCTCTCGGCCTGGCGCTGCGCCGCGGTGGCGACGTTGGCCACCGTGGTCTGCACCTCGCTGTTGATCTGGCCGGCCAGGCCCTGCATGCCCTCGGCCGTCGTCTTGGCCTGGGCCACCGCGGCCATCTGGCGCGTGATCGCGCCGGCCACCTGCGTCAGCGCCGCCAGCGACTCCTGCGCCGCGCCGGCGGCCTCCTCGGCGCCGGTGGCGATCTGCGTCGCGGCGCGCTTGAGTTCCTCGGCCGCCGAGGCCGCCTCGTTGATGCCGGTGGACAGCTCGCTGGCGGCGCTGGCCACGCGCTCGCTGGCCTGCTGCTGCTTGGCCAGGGTGCGGGCCCGCTTGCGGTTGGCGTCGGCGTCGCGGGCCGTGGCCTTGCTGAGGCCCTTGGCGATCACGGCCGCGGGGACGGCGGCGGACTCGGGGCTGCGGTTCTTCATCACGAGGGACATGCGGAAATCTCCAGGGCCGCGGTGCGGCAGGGCGGGGCGCGGCCGAGGGCGGCCGCTGGGGTGAGGGGCGAGAGGTGGTGGGGTGGCGGCGGCGGCCGCGTGGCCGCGCCGCCGTCGTCGGTCACGAGGTCCGGGTCGTCAGCGCAGGCTCGGCGTGGCCGGCCGCGCCGGCATCGTGGTCGGCGCCGAGCCGGAAGGCGGCCACCGCCTGCACCAGCTGCTGGGCCTGGCGGCGCAAGCTGTCCGCGGCGGCGGCCGATTCCTCGACCAGGGCCGCATTGCTCTGCGTCACCTGGTCGAGCTGGGTCACGGCGTCGTTGATCTGGCCGATGCCGGCCGTTTGCTCGCTGGTCGCGGCGCTGATCTGGCCGATCAGCTCGCTGACGCTGCGCACCTGGGCGGCGATGCCCTGCATCGAGCGCCCGGCCTCGGCGACGAGCCGGCTGCCGTCCTGCACCTTGCCGCCGCTGTCGCCGATCAGCGTCTTGACCTGTCGCGCCGCCTCGGCGCTGCGCTGCGCCAGCGTGCGCACCTCGCCGGCGACGACCGCGAAGCCGCGACCCTGCTCGCCGGCGCGTGCGGCCTCGACGGCAGCGTTGAGCGCCAGGATGTTGGTCTGGAAGGCGATGCCGTCGATGACGCCGATGATCTCGCCGATGCGGCGCGAGGCCTCGTCGATGCGCTCCATGGTCGCGACGACCTCGCCGACCACGGTCACTCCCTGCTCGGCGGCCGCCGTCGCGGCCTGCGCCAGCTGGCTGGCCTGGCGCGCGCTCGACGCGCTGGTGGACACGGTGCCGGCAAGCTGCTCCATCGACGCCGCGGTCTGCTGCAGGCTGCTGGCCTGCTCCTCGGTGCGCTGCGACAGGTCGCTGCTGCCGGTGGCGATCTCGGTCGAGCCGGTGGCGACCGCCTCGCTGCCGGCGCGCACGCTGCCGACCACGCTGCGCAGCGAACGCTGCATCGTCGCCATCGCGGCGATCACGCTGCCGGGCGCGGCACGCGAGGTGTCCAGCGTGCCGCCCAGGTCGCCGGCGGCGATCTCGGCCGCCACGCGCGCGGCCTCGGCAGGCTCGCCGCCGAGCTGGCGCGTCAGGTGCCGCGTCAGCAGCGCGCCGATCGCCACGCCCGCCAGCACGCCGCCGAAGGTCAGCGTCAGCAGCAGCCAGCGCGTGTCCTGTGCCAGCACGTTCGAACGCTGGTCGAGCTGGTGCGAGCTGGCGATCTTGAGATCGACCAGCTTCGTCATCAGGTCGTCGGTCTTGTTGGCCAGCACCAGCGTCTCGGCCAGGTGCGCGACCGAGGCGCGCGCCTCGCCAGGCGGCTCGGCGCTCACCACCGGCAGGACCTCGCGCAGCCGCTCGGCATAGAGGCGCGCGGCCGCCTGCGTGCTGCCGTGCAGGGCCTGCCCCTCGCCGCCGGCAAAGGCCTTCGCGGCGGCGTCGAGCTCGCGCTCCATGCCGGCCAGGCGCTGCTCGACGACGCCGAGCTGCCGGGCGCGTTCCGCCGCGTCGCCGGCCAGGATGGCGGCGCGCACATGCCGGCCGACCGCCAGCAGGTGCATGTTGGCCTCGGCCGCGTGGCGCAGGCCCAGCGTCTCGCGCTCGTACATCTCGGTCGCCAGCGCGCTGAGCTCGGCGGTCTTGAGCATGCCGCCGAGGCCGATCACGGCGCCGATCGCGGCCACGACCATGAAGCCGCCGACCAGCTTGGTCGAGACGCGCCAGGAGGAGAACAGGTTCATGCGTGCACTCGCTGGCGGCTGCGCCGCCGGTACGGGGTGGTGCGCGGCGGCCGTCGGGGCCGTCCGCGTGCTGACTGCTACTTCGTCGCCGGGCATGGTGGGCTGGTGCCGGGAGTTCTTGATCGCTCGCGCGAGGAGATGCCGCCGGCGCAGTGCCTGGCGCCGCCGCTCAGGCCGCCGCCCGCGCGGCCCGGCGCGGGCCGGTGGCCGCCGCGGGGGCCGTGGCGGCGTCCGGCTGGCGCGCCGCCCACAAGGCCAGTTCCGCCGCCGGCATCGCGCGCGCGTACAGCCAGCCCTGCGCGAGGTCGCAGCCCAGCGCACGCACGAAGTCGCGGTCGGCCGCGTCCTCCACGCCCTCGGCCACCGCCTGCAGGCCCATGCGGTGCGCCATCTCGATGCTGGCTTCCAGGATGGCGCGGCGCGCTGCGTCGCCGCGGCCGCCGTGCACGAAGCTGCGGTCCAGCTTGAGCTCGCCGAACGGCAGGTCGCGCAACTGCGCCAGCGACGAGTGCCCGGTGCCGAAGTCGTCGATCGCGAGCCCGATGCCCTTCAGGCGCAGCCGGGCCAGGATGTCCATCGTGGCGCGCCAGTCGCGTGTCAGGCGCGACTCGGTGACCTCCAGCATCAGGGCGTCGGGCGTGCCGCCGACGGCCTGCAACCGCGCCAGCAGCCGCTCCGGGAAGTCCAACGCCGACAGGCAGTCCATCGACACGTTGACCGCCATGCGCAGCGCCAGCCCCTGTGCGCGCCAGTCGCGCTGCTGCGCCAGCGCCTCGTCCAGCACCTGCCAGGTCAGCTCGCCGATCCAGCCCTCGGCCTCGGCCAGCGGCACGAAGCGGTCGGGACCGATCAAGCCCAGGCGCGGATGCTGCCAGCGCACCAGCGCCTCGACACCGACCAGCCGGCCGTCGGACAGCGCGACCTGCGGCTGGTAGTGCACGCACAGCTCGCCGTCGTCCAGCGCGCGGCGCAGTTCGGCGGGCGCGAAGGGCCGCTGCGCGGCCTGCGTGCTGCGCGGCAGCGCACCGCGCCAGTCGTCGAGCAGCCCGCGCACCGCACCCGGCCCCGGGGGCTTGCGCAGCGGACCCAGCACGCGCAGGCGGTAGGCCTCGGCCAGGCGCAGGCTGGTCTGCACGACACGCTCCTCGGCGCCGCTGGCCAGCGCCAGCGCGCCGGCGTAGCCGCGACGCGCCAGGTGGCGCAGGGTCTCCACGCCGTCCATGCCGGGCATGTTGAGGTCCAGCACCGTGAGCAGCCCGCGCGTGTCGCGACCCTGCAGCCAGTCCAGCGCCGCCGCGCCGCTGCCGAAGGCGGCCACCGGCCCGGCGCCCAGCGCCGCCACCTGCGCCGTCAGCAGCTCGCGCTGCAGCGGGTCGTCGTCGACCACCAGCACGGTGGCATCGGCGGCCGCCGGCGCGCCCGCGAGCCGCTGGCAGGCGGCGTCGGCCGCGGCGGCGAAACGTTCTTGCAGCGTCGCCAGCGCCGCGCCGTCGCCGTGCCGCGCCGCCTGCTCGATCTGCTCGCACAGCCCACCCAGCGCCAGCGCGCCGACCATGCGTGCCGACGACTTCAGCCGGTGCGCCGTCGCGGCCATGACGGTCGTGTCGCCGCGCGCCTGCGCGGCCGCCATCGCCGCGGCGTCGGCGGCGGTGGCGGTGACGAAGTCGCGCTGCACGCGCCCGACCAGCACCGGGTCGTCGCCGATCAGCCGCGGCAGGCAATGGGGGTCGAGCACCGGCAGTGCGGCGGCTTGGCCGCCGGCCGCGCCGGCCTCGGTGCCTGCGCCGGGCCCCTGCTCGCGCGCCACAAGGGTCTCGTCGCCGACCTCCTGTCCGGCCGCCGCATCGTCGTCCCACGCCGGGCCGGCGGCGGGCGCGCCTGCCGCAGCCGCCGTCGCGGCGACCGCTTCGCTCGTGCCACCGGAACCCGCTGCGGGCTCGCCGGCCGCGACGGGCAGCCAGCGCGCCAGCGTCGCCGCGAGGTCCTCGCGGTCGACCGGCTTGCTGAGGTAGTCGTCCATGCCGGCGGCGCGGCAGCGTTCGGCCTCGCCGTGCAGCGCCTGCGCCGTCAGCGCGACGATGGGCAGCCGGCCCCGGCCCTCGGCCGCCTCGGCGGCGCGCAGCGCGGCGGCCAGGGCGTAGCCGTCCATGCCGGGCATGTGCAGGTCGGTGAGCAGCAGCGCCGGGCGCAGCGTGCGCCACGCCGCCAGCGCGGCCGCGCCGTCCCCGACGATCTCGCAACGCAGCGCCAGCAGCTCGAGCTGGTGCCGGATCACCTTCTGGTTGACCGGATGGTCCTCGGCGACCAGCACCAGGCTGCCGGGCGCCGGGCGCCGGGCGGCGGACGCGGCGACCGGGACAGG
This sequence comes from Rubrivivax sp., assembly GCA_019635315.1. Classification (GTDB taxonomy): domain Bacteria; phylum Pseudomonadota; class Gammaproteobacteria; order Burkholderiales; family Burkholderiaceae_C; genus Rubrivivax. The sequence continues at coordinate 160,197 of JAHBZT010000004.1, read as the reverse complement.
CGCGCCGGCCGGGACGGCCTCGCGGCCGGCAGCCAGCGCAACGGCGTCGACGAGCGCGTCGCGGCGCATCGCGTCGACGTCCAGCATCACGATGCCCGACGCGTCCAGGCGGGGCCGGCGCCGGCGGCCGCGCTGCAACTGCACGCGTCGCGCGGCACCGCCGGCGGCGGCACCGGCGCAGGCGCCGGTGGCCGGCATGAGGCCGCACAGCACGACCGCCTGCGGGTCGCTGGCCACGGCCGCGGCCAGCGCCTCGGCGTCGTCCCAGACCGTCGCCTCGGCGCCCGCGGCGCGCAGCTGGCGGGCGCCGTCGTGCGCGAGTGCCGCGTCGTCCAGCCGCAGGTGCACGCGGCAGCCCTGCAGCGGCCGCGGCTGCGGCGCGGTATCGGCCAGCACGGGCAGCGGCAGCGTCACGGCAAACCGCGCCCCCTGCCCCGGCGCGCTGTCCAGCGTGACGGCGCCGCCGCAGGCCTCGGCCAGCCGGCGCACGATGGACAGGCCGAGCCCGGTGCCGCCGTAGCGCCGCACCGTCGCCGCCTCGGCCTGCTCGAAGGGCCGGAAGATGCGCTGGTGCAGCGCAGGGTCGATGCCGATGCCGTTGTCGGTGACCTCGACGCACAGCGCGCCGCCGTCGTCGCCGCGCAGCCGCACGTGCACGCGCCCCGGCTGCGGCAGGCCGCCGCAGAACTTGATCGCGTTGCCGACCAGGTTGTTCAGGATCTGGCGCAGCCGCCCGGCGTCGCCCAGCAGGCGCGACGGCAGCGCCGGGTCCACGAAGCCGGTCAGCAGCACGCCGCCGGCGGCGGCCACCGGCTGCAGCGCGTCGCACACCGACTCCAGCAGCGGGCGCAGCGCCACCGGCTCGCGCGCCAGCGCGAGGTGCCCGGCCTCGATCTTCGAGAAGTCCAGCACCTCGTCGATCAGCGCCAGCAGCGAGCGCGCCGACTCGCGGATGGTGTCGGCCAGGTCGGCCTGGTAGGGCGTCAGCTCGGACTGGCGCAGCACGTCGACGAGGCCGACGACGCCGTTCATCGGCGTGCGGATCTCGTGGCTCATCGCCGCCAGGAAGGCGCTCTTGGCCTCGTTGGCGGCCTCGGCGGCGCGGCGCGCCTGCTGCAGCTCGGCGGTGCGCCGCTCGACCAGCTGCTCCAGGCGGTGGCGGTGCTCGTCGAGCTCGTCGTGGAGCCGGCGCAGCTCGGTGACGTCGGTCTTGACCGCGATGTAGTGCGTGACGCGGCCGTCCGCACGGCGCACCGGCGAGATGGTCGCCGACTCGACGTAGCGGCTGCCGTCCTTGTGCCGGTTGTGCAGCTGGCCTTGCCAGCTGCGCCCGGCCAGCAGGCAGGCCCACAGCTCGCGGTGGTGCTCGCGCGGCGTGTCGCCGGCCTGCAGCGCGCGCGCGTTGCGGCCCAGCAGTTCCTCCAGCGCATAGCCCGAGGCGGCCAGCGTGGCCGCATTCGCGTAGACGATGCGGCCGGCCAGGTCGGTGATCATGATGCGGTCGCTGGCCTGCTCCACCGCCTGCGACAGCTGCTGCAGCCGCTCCTCGGCGGCGCGGCGCGCGGTGATGTCGCGCGAGATGCCGAAGACGCCCGCCGCGCGGCCGTCGGCGTCGACCAGCGGGCCCTTGATGGTGTCCAGCAGCCGCTGGCCGCCGGCAAAGCCCAGCTCCTCCTCGATGCTCACGCAGCCGCCGGCCGCCAGCGCCGAGGCGTCGTGCGCGCGCACGGCGTCGCGGTCTCCGGGCGCGAAAAGCTCGTCGTCGCTGCGCCCCAGGATCTCCTCGGCCGGCCGGCCCAGCAGTTCGCAGGCGGCGCGGTTGACCAGCAGGTAGCGGCCGTCCAGGTCCTTGGCGAAGATGGCATCGGTGGAGGCCTCGGCGATGCGGTCCAGCAGCCGGCGCGCCTGCTCGCGCTCGGCCTGGGCGCGTTCGGCCAGCGCATGGGCGCCGACATGGCGCAGCACCAGGCCGAGCACCAGCCGGTGCAGCAGTGCGGCGCTGACGCCGACGAACAGCGCCGCCATCGCGAGCTGCGCGATCGACGCCCACCCGGGATGGCCGATCCAGCGCGGCAGCACCAGGTTCTTGAACACCACGATGAGGCTGGCGGCCAGCACGTACCAGCCCACGATGCGCCCGACGTCGCGGCGCGCCTGTCTCGTCAGCATGCAGGCACTCCGGCAGCGGTGGTCGTGGCGGCCGGCAGGCCCGGCTCGACCGGGGCCTCGGCCAGGATCGCGTCGATCTGCTGCAGCAGCTGCAGCCCGGCGTCCTCCATCAGCCTCAGGTAGCCGGCCTGCGTCGCCGGCAGGCCGGGTTCGGCCAGCATCAGCTGCGCGAAGCCCAGCAGCGCATTCAGCGGCGTGCGCAGCTCGTGGCTGAAGCGCGACAGCAGGGCCCGGCGCGCGGCATGCGCGCGCCGCTCGGTCAGCTCCTCGCGCTGGCGCGACTCGGCACGCACGCGCTGCGTCACCTCGTGCACATGGCCGTGCCAGACGATCTCGCCGCCTCGGGCGTCGCCAGTGCCGGGCGCGGCCTGCGGCGTGGCGCGCAGTTCCAGCCAGCGCCGGCCGGCGCCGGCATCGGCCAGCGCCAGCTGCACCGCGCAGGGCGCAAGCTCGCGGGCCGACTGCTGCAGCGCCTGGCGCAGCGCCAGGCGGTCGGCCGGCGCCAGCGCCTCGAGCGCCAGTTCGGGCCGGGCCTGCAGCGACCCCGCGTCCAGCGGCAGCAGTGTCGCGACACCGTCGCTGACGAAGGGCAGCGTCCATTGCCCATCGGCGTGGCAGCGCAGCTGGAAGATGGCCCCCGGCACCTGCTGCGCCACCGCGGCGACGAAGCGGCGCATCTCGGCCAGCGCATGCTGCTCGCGCCAGGCGTGCAGCCAGTGTTCGGCGGCGCGCGCCAGGTCGGTCAGCAGCGCGCGCTGCGCGGCGTCCAGCTGGCGCGGCCGGCGGTCGATCACGCACAGCGTGCCCAGCCGCTGGCCGTCCATGTGCAGCGGCACGCCGGCATAGTGGCGGATGCCGGGCGCGCCGGTGACCAGCGGGTTGTCGGCAAAGCGCGGGTCCGCCGTGGCGTCGGCGACCTCGAACAGCTCCTCGCCCAGGATGGCGTGCGCGCAGAAGGCCTGCTCGCGCGGGGTCTGCGTCGCGTCCAGTCCGGCGCGCGCCTTGAACCACTGGCGGCGCTCGTCGACCAGGCTGACGAGCGCGATCGGGCAGCCCAGCGCCAGCGCGGCACTGCGCGCGAGGCCGTCGAGCACCGGGTCGGGCGCGGTGTCGAGCAGCTGCAGCCCGTGCAGCACGCGCAGGCGCTGCGCCTCGTCGGGCGGCAGCGGCGCGCCGCTGGGCGGCGCCCCTGCGGCCGGTTCGGCGGTGCCCCCGGCGGCGCGCCCGTCGCCCCGCTCGTCGCCGGCGGCCGGCGGCCGCTCCAGGCCCTGCAGCGTCTCCTGCAGCACCTGGCGCGCGTCGTCCCAGGGCCGCACCGTGTAGGCGGGTGTCGTGATGGCCAGGTCGTCGAAGGCCAGCACCGTGGCATGGGGCGCCACCTGCGCGGCCTGGCGCAGCAGCGCCGGCGCGGCGCCGCCGGCGCGGCCGTGGTCCAGCAGCAGCAGCCGGCAGTCGGCGCGCGCCGCCGCCAGCAGCGTGTCGACGGCATCGCCGGGCACGACGAGTTGCGCGCGTGGCGCCAGCTCGGCCAGCAGCGCCAGCAGCACCTGCCGGCGCTCGCCGTCGGCGGCGACGATGATGCGCAGCGCCGGGGGCGCCAGCCGACGGCTCGCGGCGGCCGCCGCCGGGTGCTCGGGTCCGGCCATGGCCGCTCCTTGCCGGCACGGGCGCCCGGCGGGCGCCGGATCACGGACCGGTCGCGCCACTGTAGGCAGCGCCACGCGGCAGGTCTGCGGGGAGTTCTGTATCGGCCTTGCCGGGAGGCCGTGCGGCGCCCGGCCCGCGCCTCAGAGGCCGGGAGCCCATCCCATGCGCGGGTGCATGGGATGGCCTCTCGGCCTCTCAGTCGTCCGGCCCGACCAGACCGACGCGCAGGGCCCAGCGCACCAGCGCCGGCACGTCGGCGGTGCCGAGCTTGGCCATCAGGCGGCTGCGGTAGGAGTCCACGGTCTTCGGCGACAGGTGCAGCAGCGTGCCGATCTCGCTGCTGGAGCGCCCGCGCACGACCATCTCGACGATCTGGCGCTCGCGCACCGACAGCGAGTCCAGCGCGGCGCGATCGTCGCGCGCGGTCAGGCCGCGCACCGCCAGGTCGGCGACCTCGGGCCCGAGATGGCGGCGACCGGCGGCGACGGCGTCGATGGCCTGCAGCAGTTCGGCCGCCGCGGCGCCCTTGAGCAGGTAGCCGGCGGCGCCCAGCCGCAGCGCCTCGGCGACCTGGCGCGGCTGCGCCGACATCGTCAGCACGATGGTGCGCACCGGCAGCGCGCGCCGCTGCAGTTCGGCCAGCAGCGTGAGACCGGAGCGTTCGCCGAGCTGCAGGTCCAGCAGCACCAGCGCAGGCAGCAGGCGCTGGATCTCGGCCAGTGCCACCGTCGGGTCGCCGCTCTCGCCGACGACGCGGTGGCCGCCGGCCTGCAGCACCGCGCGCAGGCCGTCGCGCATCATCGCGTGGTCGTCGACGAGGTAGATGTCGCTCACCGCAGCCTCGCGCGAACGGGGGGCGCGCACGCGCAGCGCGGATCCGCGCCAGAAGACCTCGGCAAGCTCATGCCGGCCGCTCCCAGTGCAGCAGCACGCGCGTGCCGCCGCGCGTCCCCGGCCCGAGCACCAGCCGCGCGCCTATCGCCAGGGCGCGCTCGCGCATGCCCACCAGGCCCAGGTGCCCGGAGCGGCCCTGGCGCAGCGCGGGTTCGGTGCCGATGCCGTCGTCGAGCACCTCCAGGCGCAGGTGCAGCGCGTCGCCGCCCACGCGCACGAGCACCTCGCGAGCCTGCGCGTGGCGCAGCGCGTTGGCCACCGCCTCGCGCGCGATCATGAAGGCGCTGTATTCCACCGGCGCCGGCCAGCGCCGCGGATCGTGCAGGTCGGCGACCAGGCGCAGCGCGGTGCCGGCGCCGGGCCGCAGGCGCGCCAGCTCGGTCTCCAGCGCGGCGACGAGGCCGAAGTCCTCCAGCGACGGCGGGCGCAGCTCGGCCAGCGCCTCGCGCACCTCGACCATGGCCTGCGCCAGCAGCGTGTCCAGCCGCAACGACGCCGCCTCCGGCACGCCGCAGGCGCGCCGCAGCGCATCCAGCTCCAGCCGCGCGACCGCCAGCGTCTGGCCCAGCCGGTCGTGCAGCGTCTGCGCCAGGCGCTGCGTGGTCGTCCGTTCCTGCGCCAGCAGGCGCTGCGTCAGCTCGGACAGCTCGAGCTGGTAGGAGATCAGCGCGCGCTCGGCGGCGCGCCGCGTGCTGATGTCGCGCACGACCTTCAGGTAGCGGCCGTCGGGCAGCGCGCGCGCGCGCACCTCGCACGGGAACGTGCTGCCGTCGCGGCGCAGGTGGTCGCGCTCCACGAGGCCCAGTTCGCCGGCCAGCAGGGCCGGCATCTCGCCCTCGACGCGGTGGCGCTCGTGGGGCGCGAGCAGGTCGTGCAGGCGGCGGCCCAGCAGCGCGTCGCGCGCGTAGCCCAGCATCTCCAGCGCGGCCGGGTTGACGTCCAGCAGCCGGTGGTCGGGGCCGACGAGCAGCACGCCGTCGCCGAGCTGGTCGATGAGGCCGCGGCGCAGCGCCTCGGCCTCGTGCAGCGCGCGCTCGGCCTGGCGCAGCGCGCTGGTCTCGACCATCACGCCCTGCAGCAGCGCCGGCCGACCGTCGTGCGCGGGCACGACGCGGGCGGCGTCGTGCACGTGCCGCCACTGGCCGCGCCGGTCGCGCACGCGGTAGTCGAAGCTGAACTCGCGCTCGCCGCGCGCCAGCGCGTCGTGCAGCGCGGCCAGCACCGGCTCGCGGTCCTCGGGGTGCAGGTAGGGCGCGGCCTGGGCCTGCGCCGCGGTCCACTCGGCCGGTGTGTAGCCGAAGTCCGCGACGCGCGGGCTGACGTACAGCAGCCGGTACGGTGGCACCGCCTCGGCGCGGTAGACCACGGCGGGCAGCTGCTCGGCCAGCGTGCGCCACTCGCGCTCGCTGTCGCGCAACGCCTGCTCGGCGCGCCGGCGTTCGCTGACGTCTGCAAACAGCACCGCCAGCCCGCCCTCCCAGGGCAGCACGCGGCTCTCCAGCCAGCGGTCGACCAGCCGCGGGCCGTCGACGACACGCGCGCGGCCGTCCAGCCGCGCCGCGTCGCAGGCGGCGACGAAGGCGGCGCGTGCATCGGCGGGCAAGGCATCGGCGAGCAGCCGGCCCTGCAGCGCATCGCCGGCGGCCCCGTCCGGGCCAGGCGCCGCCGCGTGCAGCAGCACGGTCGCATGGCGATTGGCGTAGGTGCAGCGACCGCCGGCGTCCAGCGTCACGAAACCCTCGGCCATGTTCTCCAGCACGGCATGCAGGCGGCCGGTGGCCGCCGATGCGCGTTCGCCGAATTCGTCGCGCGCACGCTCCAGCGCGCGCCGCTCGCTGGGGTCGGCCACGGCGACGAGCAGCGCCGGCTGCCCGTCGAAGTGCACCTCGCGGGCCTGCACCTCGGCCTCGAACTCGCGGCCGCTGCGGTCGCGGTGGGTCCACGAGCGGCGCAGCGCCGGGCCCAGCGGCCGCTCGGCGGCGAGCAGCGCGCGCAGCGCGTCCCGCTCCGCGGGCGGCCGTATGGCCAGCAGGTCCAAGGCGAGGAACTCGTCGCGCGACCAGCCGTAGCGTGCCAGCGCCGCGTCGTTGACGGCCAGGAAGCGCAGGGTTCGCCGTTCGACCAGCCAGGTCGGAACCGGGTGCGCTTCGAAGGCGCGGCGGAAGTCGCCTTCGTCGTTCGTCTGTACGGGCCGCCGGTTGCGGCCCCCTGGCCCAGGCATTCGGTTGACGGGTGCCCCTGTGGGGCATCGTGCAGCGGCCGCCCCGCGAGACGACCGCCTGCGTCCGCGCCGGACCAACCGCGCCCTGCGCCGACAGGCCCGCCGGGCCGGCCAGCCGACCCTGCGGGAACCGCCGCCGGACTGCTCCACCGGCGGTAAGCCGAGTCTACGACGAGCGCCGCGCCGGCGTGGCGGGCCGGTACCGCGACCGCTCAGCCCGCGTGACGGATCGCCGCGCGATGCGTGGCCACGCCGGTGCGGCCGCGGCGAAGACGGCCGACGGTGCGTCCCGCCGGCGCAGCGCGGCGCGGGAGCGATGAGCGCAAAGGGACTGGAGGCGCGTTCCGGAGTCGAACCGGACTGGACGGATTTGCAATCCGTTGCATAACCGCTTTGCTAACGCGCCGGGGCGGGAGAACCGCTGCCGAGGATACCAACAAGAAAGGGAAGCCGAGGCTTCCCTTCTTGACGATCTTCCTGGCTGTTCTGGAGCGGGAAACGAGGCTCGAACTCGCGACCTCAACCTTGGCAAGGTTGCGCTCTACCAACTGAGCTATTCCCGCGTGAGCCTCGCAGTATACATCGAAACCTGCACTGCGAGGCAAGCTGTGCCGCGGCCGCGCGCTCAGTGCGGCAGGCCGTCGGCCGCCGCGCCGGGGCTCGCGACCGCGGGCTTGGCCGCGGCCTCGGGCGTCGGCGCCGGCTCGTCCTCGGGCAGCGGCTGCGGCGCCGATTCGAGCGCGATCTCCAGCACCTGGTCGATCCACTTCACCGGCACGATCTCGAGGTTGTTCTTCGCGTTCTCCGGAATCTCCTGCAGGTCCTTGACGTTCTCCTCGGGGATCAGCACCTTCTTGACGCCGCCGCGGTGGGCCGCGAGCAGCTTCTCCTTCAGGCCGCCGATCGCCGTGACCTCGCCGCGCAGCGTGATCTCGCCGGTCATCGCGACGTCGGCGCGCACCGGGATGCCGGTCAGCGCGCTGACGAAGGCCGTCGTCATCGCGATGCCCGCGCTCGGGCCGTCCTTCGGCGTGGCGCCGTCGGGCACGTGGATGTGGATGTCGCGCTTCTCGAACAGCTCGTCCTTGATGCCCAGGCGCCGTGCGCGGCTGCGCACGACCGAGCGCGCGGCCTCGACCGACTCCTTCATCACGTCCCCGAGCTGGCCGGTGCGGATGATGTTGCCCTTGCCGGGCATCACGGCCGCCTCGATGGTGAGCAGGTCGCCGCCGACCTCGGTCCAGGCCAGGCCGACGACCTGGCCGACCTGGTTCTTCTTCTCGGTGCGGCCGAAGTCGTACTTGCGCACGCCCAGGAAGTCGTTGAGGTTCTCGTCGGTGACGACGACCTGGCCCTCGTACTTCTTCAGCTGCTGGCCCTTGACGACCTTGCGGCAGATCTTGGAGATCTCGCGCTCGAGCGAACGCACGCCGGCCTCGCGCGTGTAGTAGCGGATGATGCCGCGGATGGCGCCCTCGGTCAGCGCCATCTCGTCGTCCTTGACGCCGTTGTTCTTCTGCTGCTTGGGCAGCAGGTAGCGCTGCGCGATGTTGAGCTTCTCGTCCTCGGTGTAGCCGGCGAGGCGGATGACCTCCATGCGGTCCAGCAGCGCCGGCGGGATGTTCATCGAGTTCGACGTGGCGACGAACATCACGTCCGACAGGTCGAAGTCGACCTCGACGTAGTGGTCGCTGAAGGTATGGTTCTGCTCGGGGTCCAGCACCTCCAGCAGCGCGCTGCTGGGGTCGCCGCGGAAGTCCATGCCCAGCTTGTCGATCTCGTCGAGCAGGAACAGCGGGTTGCGCACGCCGACCTTGCTCAGGCTCTGCAGCACCTTGCCCGGCATCGAGCCGATGTAGGTGCGGCGGTGGCCGCGGATCTCGGCCTCGTCGCGCATGCCGCCCAGCGCCATGCGCACGAACTTGCGCCCGGTGGCGCGCGCGACCGACTGACCCAGCGAGGTTTTGCCCACGCCCGGGGGCCCGACCAGGCACAGGATGGGCGCCTTGACCTTGTCCACGCGCTGCTGCACCGCGAGGTACTCGAGGATGCGGTCCTTGACCTTCTCGAGCCCGTAGTGGTCCTCGTTGAGCACCTCCTCGGCCAGCGCGAGATCGTGCTTGACCTTGCTCTTCTTGGCCCAGGGCAGGTTGACCAGCGTGTCGATGTAGTTGCGCACGACAGTGGCCTCGGCCGACATCGGCGACATCAGCTTGAGCTTCTTGAGCTCGCCCTCGGCCTTCTTGCGTGCGTCGGCCGGCATGCGCGCGGCCTTGATCTTCTTCTCGAGCTCCTCCATGTCGGCGCCTTCCTCGCCGTCGCCGAGCTCCTTCTGGATCGCCTTGACCTGCTCGTTGAGGTAGTACTCGCGCTGGCTCTTCTCCATCTGGCGCTTGACGCGGCCGCGGATGCGCTTCTCGACCTGCAGGATGTCGACCTCGTGCTCCAGCAGTTCCAGCAGCTTCTCCAGCCGCTTGGACACCGCGAACAGGTCCAGCACGCTCTGCTTGGCCTCCAGCTTCAGCGGCAGGTGCGCGGCGATGGTGTCGGCCAGGCGGCCCGGGTCGTCGATGCCCGAGATGCTGGTCAGGATCTCCGGCGGGATCTTCTTGTTGAGCTTGACGTACTGGTCGAACTGCTGCGTCACCGCGCGGCGCAGCGCCTCGATCTCGGGCGAGGGCTCGTCGTCGCCGGCCACCGGCAGCACCTCGCCGACGAAGTGCTCCTCGCCGTCGGTGATGCTGCGCGTGGTCGCGCGCTGCACGCCCTCGACCAGCACCTTCACGGTGCCGTCGGGCAGCTTGAGCATCTGCAGGATGGAGCTGATGCAGCCGACCTCGAACATGTCGTCGGCCTTGGGCTCGTCCTTGCCGGCCGCCTTCTGCGCCACCAGCATGATCTGGCGCCCGGACTCCATCGCGGCTTCCAGGGCCTTGATCGACTTGGGCCGGCCGACGAACAGCGGGATGACCATGTGCGGGAACACGACCACGTCGCGCAGCGGCAGCAGCGGCAGCGTGACGGGTTCGGCGGGAAGGATGGGATGTCCGGACATGGTGGGGGGTCCTTATCGAGAAAGCCTCGTGCGGGCCACTTGGGGCCCGGGGCCGGAAAAACAAGTGCGCCGGTGGGGCGGTGTGCGCCGGCTAGCGGACGGCGGCTCCCATCAAACGCGGGTCACATCAGCAAGCGTGGCCCCAAGCCAAGCCCCTTGCGCGGATCCGGCTCCGCCGGGCCGCTGCAAGAGCCCCCTCGGGGGGGTGAGCCTGCGCCGAGCGGGCGCCTGCGCGCCCGCGAGAGGCTGGCGAACGCCGTACGGCCTGCATGCCGTCCGGCAGCGACCGGGAGGGAGCGTGGGGGCTCCACCTCATGCGCTGGCCTTGTGCTCGCGGTAGACGAGAAGCGGCTTGGCACCCTCCTCGATGATGTGGTCGTCGATCACCACCTTGGCCACGCCGTCCAGCGTCGGCAGGTCGAACATGGTGTCGATCAGCGCATGTTCCAGGATCGATCGCAGGCCGCGCGCGCCGGTCTTGCGCGCCAGCGCCTTCTTCGCGATGGCGGTCAGCGCCGAGGGCCGGATCTCGAGCTCGACGCCATCCATGCCGAACAGCTTCTGGTACTGCTTGACCAGCGCATTGCGCGGCTCGGTGAGGATCTGCACCATCGCGTCCACGGTCAGCTCGCCCAGCGTGGCGACCACCGGCAGGCGGCCGACCAGTTCCGGGATGAGGCCGAACTTGATCAGGTCCTCCGGCTCGACCTCGCGGAACAGGTCGGCGGCCTTCTTCTCGGTCTTGCTGTGCACACTGGCGGCGAAGCCGATGCCGGACTTCTCGGTGCGGTTCTGGATGACCTTCTCCAGGCCGTCGAAGGCGCCGCCGCAGATGAACAGGATGTTGGTCGTGTCGATCTGCAGGAAGTCCTGGTTCGGGTGCTTGCGCCCGCCCTGCGGCGGCACGCTGGCCATCGTGCCTTCGACCAGCTTCAGCAGCGCCTGCTGCACGCCCTCGCCCGAGACGTCGCGCGTGATGCTGGGGTTGTCGGCCTTGCGGCTGATCTTGTCGATCTCGTCGATGTAGACGATGCCGCGCTGCGCACGCTCGACGTCGTAGTTGCAGTTCTGCAGCAGCTTCTGGATGATGTTCTCGACGTCCTCGCCGACGTAGCCGGCCTCGGTCAGCGTGGTGGCGTCGGCGATCACGAAGGGCACGTTGAGCAGCCGCGCCAGCGTCTGCGCCAGCAGCGTCTTGCCGCTGCCGGTGGGCCCGATCAACAGGATGTTGCTCTTGGTCAGCTCCACCTCGTCCTTGGAGCCGCCCATGTGCTTCAGGCGCTTGTAGTGGTTGTAGACCGCCACCGCCAGCGTGCGCTTGGCGGCGTCCTGGCCGATCACGTACTGGTCCAGGATGGACTTGATCTCGCTGGGCACCGGCAGGTCGCTCTTGGCCGCCTTGCCGCCCGGCTTGTCGTCCGCCGGGACCTCGTCACGGATGATGTCGTTGCAGAGCTCGATGCACTCGTCGCAGATGAAGACCGAGGGCCCGGCAATGAGCTTCTTGACCTCGTGCTGGCTCTTGCCGCAGAAGGAGCAGTAAAGGACCTTTTCGCCGGAGGCGCCCTTCTTGTCGGCCATGGATGCGGGTGCAAAGAGAGGTTGCGGGCGGGTGCCAGCACATGATAGACGAAAGCCCCGCCCCCTCGCCGCGCGGAAAAAGGCGCCAAAAGGGGTCGACAAGCCCTCGACAGCCGACCCCGGCCCGGGCCCGCCCGCGCCGCCGACGTGGGCGCGCGGCCGCTGCCGGCCGCTGCCGGGCCGCCTCAGGCGCGCTTGTCGAGCACCTGGTCGATCAGGCCGTAGTCCTGCGCCTCGGCCGGGCTCATCCAGCGGTCGCGCTCCATGTCCGCGGCGATGCGCTCCAGCGGCTGGCCGGTGCGCTCGGCATAGATGCGGTTGAGCTGCTCGCGCGTCTTCAGGATCTCGCGCGCCTGGATCTCGATGTCGGTGGCCTGGCCCTGGGCACCGCCGCTGGGCTGGTGGATCATGATGCGGCTGTTGGGCAGCGCGCTGCGCTTGCCCTTGGCGCCGGCCATCAGCAGGAAGCTGCCCATGCTGGCGGCCATGCCCATGCACAGCGTGGACACGTCCGGCTTGATGAACTGCATCGTGTCGTAGATCGACAGCCCGGCGCTGACGCTGCCGCCGGGGCTGTTGATGTACAGGAAGATGTCCTTGTCCGGGTTCTCGCTCTCCAGGAACAGCATCTGCGCGACCACCAGGTTGGCCGTGGCGTCCACCACCGGCCCGACCAGGAAGATGATGCGCTCGCGCAGCAGGCGGCTGTAGATGTCGTAGGCACGCTCGCCGCGCCCCGACTGCTCGATCACGATGGGCACCATGCCCAGGCCGACGGTTTCAGGAACGCTCATCGCCACATCCTTCCAATCCAGTTCGTCCGAAGTGCAACCTGCTCCAGCCAAGCCGTCGGCGCGGATCCGGCTCCGCCGGTCCGCTGCCGAAGCCCCCTCGGGGGGCAGCGACCGGGAGGGAGCGTGGGGGCCCCAGGTCATGCGGTCATCAGTTCGTCGAACGGTAGCACCTTGTCGGTGACCTTCGCGCGCGCCAGCACGAACTCGGTCACGTTGTTCTCGATCACCACCGCCTCGACCTCGGCCATGCGCTGGCGGTCGCCCAGGTACCAGCGCATCACCTCGGCCGGCTTTTCGTAGCTCTGCGCCATCTCCTCGATGTGCTTCTGCAGCTGCTCGGGCCGGGCCTGCAGGTTGTTGGCGCGCACCAGCTCGGCGATCACCAGGCCCAGGCGCACGCGGCGCTCGGCCTGCGGGCGGAACTCCTCGGGCGCGATCGGCAGCTTCTCGACGTCCTTCATGCCCTGCTGCTTGAGCCGCTCGCGGAACTGCTCGACCAGGCGCTCGGTCTCGCCGGCGACCAGCGCGTTCGGCAGCTCCAGCTCGGCGGCGTTCGCCAGCGCGTCCATCACCGCGGCCTTGTTGCGCGCCTGCACGCGAAACTTCACCTCGCGCTCCAGGTTCTTCTTCACGTCGGCGCGCAGGCCCTCGACGGTGGCGTCCTTGATGCCCAGCTGCTTGGCCAGCGCGTCGTCGACCTCGGGCAGGTGCTGCTGCTCGATCTTCTTCACGGTGACCAGGAAGTCGGCCTCCTTGCCCGCGACGTCCTGGCCCTGGTAGTCGGCCGGAAACTGCAGCGGGAAGGTCTTGCTCTCGCCGACCTTCATGCCGCGCACGGCCTGGTCGAACTGCCCCAGCATCTGGCCTTCGCCGATGACGAACTGGAAGGCCTCGGCCTTGCCGCCCGCGAAGGGTTCGCCGTCGATCTTGCCCTCGAAGTCGATCGTCACGCGGTCCCCTTCCAGCGCGCCCTCGGACTGCGGGCGCAGGCCGAAGGTGCGGCGCTGCTTGCGCAGGATCTCGATCGTGCGGTCGATGGCCGCCTCGGTGACCTCGGTGCTCACGCGCTCGATCTCGGCGGCGGCCAGGTCGCCGATCTTCACCTCGGGGTAGACCTCGAAGGTGGCGTCGAAGGCGAGCTGGCCTTCCGGCGCCTGCTCCTTCTGCGTGATGCGCGGCGCGCCGGCCACGCGCAGCTTGGCCTCGTTGGTGGCCTCGGCGAAGGCCTGGCCGACGCGGTCGTTGACGACCTCGTACTGCACCGAGTAGCCGTAGCGCTGCGCGACCACGGACAGTGGCACCTTGCCCGGGCGGAAGCCGTCGGCCTTGACGGTGCGCGAGAGCTTCTTCAGCCGCGACTCGACCTCGCCGTTGATGACCTCGGCGGCCAGCGTGAGGGTGATGCGGCGCTCGAGCTTCTCGAGGGTTTCGACTTGGACGGCCATGGATGTCTCTTGGGGCTGACGGTTGAAGGCGGGAATGTTCGTGGTGCGCGGGGCCGGACTCGAACCGGCACGCCCGTGAAGGCGTCAGGACCTAAACCTGGTGCGTCTACCAATTTCGCCACCCGCGCGGGTGGAGTTCCGTGCCGCTTGCGGCGAACCCGCGATTTTAGCCGTTCGCCGCGGGCCCGCCCGGCCCGCTTCCGCGCTTCACGCGGAACCAGGCCGCGTACATCGCCGGCAGCGCCAGCAGCGTCAGCGCGGTGGCCACGATCAGCCCGCCCATGATGGCCACCGCCATCGGCCCCCAGAAGACGCTGCGCGACAGCGGGATCATCGCCAGCACCGCCGCCGCCGCGGTCAGCACGATGGGCCGGAAGCGGCGCACCGCGGCCTCGACGATGGCATCCCAGGCCGGCACGCCGGCGCGGCGGTCCTGCTCGATCTGGTCGATCAGGATCACCGAGTTGCGCATGATCATGCCGGCCAGCGCGATCACGCCCAGCAGCGCGACGAAGCCGAACGGCCGGTCCAGGATCAGCAGCGCCGCGGCGACGCCGGCGATGCCCAGCGGCCCGGTCAGGAAGACCAGCATCGCGCGGCTGAAGCTCTGCAGCTGCAGCATCAGCAGCGTGAAGATGATGAACAGCATCACCGGCACGCCGGCGGCGATCGAACCCTGGCCCTTGGAGCTCTCCTCCACCGCGCCGGCGATCTCGATGCGGTAGCCGGCCGGCATCTGCGCCGCCAGCTGCTGCAGCGCCGGCCACAGCTCGGCCGTGACGGTGGGGCCCTGCACGCCCTCGACCACGTCGCCCTGCACGGTGACCGCGAAGTCGCGGCCCTCGCGCCACATCACGCCGGGCTCCCAGTCGAACGTCACCTTCGCGACCTGGGCCAGCGGCACGGACCGGCCGCCGGCCGTCGGCAGGTAGGCGCTGGCGAGGTCGGTGATGCGGCTGCGCTCGTCCTCGGGCTGGCGCAGCACGATGTCGATCAGCCGGTCGTCCTCGCGGTACTGGCCGATCGTGGTGCCCGACAGGATCGTGCGCGAGGCCTGGGCGACGGCCTGGCTGCTGACGCCCAGCGCGCGCGCCTTGTCCTGGTCGATCTCCAGCCGCAGCGCCTTGACCGGCTCGTTCCAGTTGTCGTTGACGCCGCGCATGTGCGGGTTGGCGCGCAGCACGTCCTTGGCGCGGTCGGCCCAGTCGCGGACGACCTTCGCCTCGGGGCCGACGACCCGGAACTGCACCGGATACGGCACCGGCGGCCCGTTGGGCAGCAGCTTGACGCGGGCGCGCACCTCGGGAAACTCGGTGGCCAGCAGCTGCGGCAGGCGCAGGCGCAGTTCCTCGCGCTCGGCCAGTCCCTTGGGCAACACGATGGCCTGGCTGACGTTGGGCTGCGGGAAGATCTGGTCCAGCGGCAGGTAGAAGCGCGGCACGCCGGCGCCTATCCAGGTGCTGACGGTGGCGACACCGGGTTCGGCCATCATGCGCGCCTCGAAGCGCTTCGCGATCGCCTCGCTGGCCTGGATCGTCGAGCCCTCGGGCAGCCACAGGTCGACCAGGATCTCCGGCCGGCTGCTGTCCGGGAAGAACTGCTGCTGCACGCGGCCCATGCCCGCGAGGCCGAGCGCGAAGATCAGCAGCGTGGCCACGATGGTCGCCCAGCGGTGCTGCACGCACCAGTCCACCAGGCGCCGGAAGTGCGTGTAGAACGGCCCGCCGAACAGCTCCTGCTCGTGCGCGACGCCGTCGACCTTCTGGCGCGTGTGCAGCAGCCGGTAGCCCAGGTAGGGCACGAAGTAGACCGAGACGAACCACGAGATGACCAGCGCCGCCGCGGTGACCGCGAAGATCGCGAAGGTGTACTCGCCGGTCACGCTCTTGGCCAGGCCGATCGGCAGGAAGCCGGCGGCGGTGATCAGCGTGCCGGTCAGCATCGGCATCGCGACCAGCTCGTAGGTGAAGGTGGCGGCGCGCGCGCGGTCGTAGCCCTCCTCGAGCTTGCGCACCATCATCTCGACCGCGATGATGGCGTCGTCGACCAGCAGCCCGAGCGCGACGATCAGGCTGCCCAGGCTGATCTTGTGCAGCCCGACGCCCCAGTAGAACATCGTCACGAAGGTGATCGCCAGCACCAGCGGGATCGTGATCGCCACCACCAGGCCGGGCCAGACGTCGATGCGCAGCGGCTTCGTGTGCAGGCCCAGGCTGATGAAGCTCACGGCCAGCACGATGACGATGGCCTCGATCAGCACCTTGACGAATTCGTTGACGCTGCGGCTGACGGCCTGCGGCTGGTCCTGCACCTGCGCCATCGCGATGCCCAGCGGCAGCTCGCGCTCGATCGCCGCGACCTCGGCGCGCAGCGCGCGGCCGAGCGCGATGATGTCGCCGCCGCGCGCCATCGAGACCCCCAGCGCGATGACCTCGCGGCCCTGGTGGCGCACCATCACCGCCGGTGGGTCGGCATAGTCGCGGCGGATCTCGGCGATGTCGGCCAGCCGCAGCTGGCTGGCCGCGCCGGTGGCCGGGTTGACGGCACGGATCGGCAGCCGGCCGATGTCCTCCACCGCCGCGAACTGCCCCTGCACGCGCACCTGCAGGTTCTGGCTGCCGGCGTTCAGCACGCCTGCGCCCTCCACCGCATTCTGCGCGCCGAGCTGCGCGACGACCTGGCCCATGTCCAGGCCCAGCTGCGCCAGGCGCTTCTGCGAGATCTCGACGAAGATCTTCTCGGGCTGGGCGCCGAACAGTTCCACCTTGGCCACGTCGGGCACCTTCAGCAGGCGCTGGCGCACGCGCTCGGCATGCCGGCGCAGCTCCTCGCGGCTGAAGCCGTCGGCGGAGAGCGCGAAGATGCTGCCGTAGACGTCGCCGAAGTCGTCGTTGAAGACCGGGCCGATGACGCCCTGCGGCAGCGTGCCGCGCATGTCGCCGACCTTCTTGCGCGCCTGGTACCAGCTGGCGGCGACGTCCTTCGGCGGGCTGCTGTCCGCGAGCTGCAGGAAGGTCAGCGACTCGCCCGGCTTGGTGTAGGAGCGGATGATGTCGGCGTGCGGCACCTCCTGCAGCGCGCGCTCGATCCTGTCGGTCACCTGCTCGGCCATCTGCTCGGCGGTGGCGCCGGGCCAGAAGGCCTGCACGACCATGGCACGGAAGGTGAACGGCGGGTCCTCGTCCTGGCCGAGCTGGAAATAGGCCGCGAAGCCCAGCACCAGCATCACGACCATCAGGTAGCGCGTCAGCGCCGGGTGCTCCAGCGCCCATCGCGACACATTGAAGCGCGACGGCGGCGCGTCGGCGGCGGGGTGGTTCATGGCCGGGCCACGGTGTCAGCGCGAGGCCGCGGCGGCAGGCGCCGAGGCGCCGCCGGACGGGGGCGCCGCCGCCGGCGCGCGGTCCGGCTCCGTGTACAGCCGCACCTTCTGGCCCGCCGTCAGCACGTGCACGCCGGCGGTCACCACCTGCTGGCCCGGACGCAGGCCGGCGGCGACGATGACGTCGTTGCCGTCGGCGCCGGCCACGGCCACCGGCTGCGGGCGCACGGTCATGCTCGCGGGGTCGAGCAGCCAGACCGCGGTCTGCCCCTGCTGCTGCGTCACCGCCGTCAGCGGCAGCCGCGTCACCGCCTCGAGCCGCGGCAGCTCCACCAGCACGGTCAGCGTCTGGCCCAGCTGCAGCGGCGCGCGGCCGAGGTCGGCCTTGACCTGGAAGGTGCGCGTGGCCGGGTCGGCCGCTGCGGCGACCTCGCGCACGGTGGCCGGCAGCAGGTCCTCGCTGCCCCAGGCCCGCACCTGCAGCGCGCCGGCGCGGCCGAGCAGCGCGCGCATGCCGGCCACGCCGTCCTCCGGCACCGCGAAGACCGCGTCGCGCGGGCCGTCGTGCGCGATGCGCACCACCGGTTGGCCGGCCGCGAGCACCATGCCGACCTCGGCCTCGACCGCGGTCACGATGCCCGGCGCGGTGGCGGCCAGCACCGCATAGGCGGTCTGGTTGACCTGCACGCCGGCCTGCGCACGCACCTGGTCGAGCTGCGCCTTCTGCGCGTCCAGCGCCGCCTGGCGCCGCTCCAGCTCCCAGGCGCTGATGAAGCCCTGTTCGCGCAGTTCCTTGAAGCGCCTGAATTCCGCCGCGGCGAGCGCGTAGCTGGTCTCGGCGGCGCGCACCGCCGCGGTGGCGGCCTGCTGGCCGAGCTGCAGGTCCGCTGCGTCCAGCTGCGCCAGCTTCTGGCCGGTGCGCACGCGCTGGCCGACCTCGGCCGGCCGCTCGATCATCTTGCCGCCGACACGGAAGCCCAGCCGCGACTCGACGCGCGGGCGCACCTCTCCGGCAAACGCCTGCTGGCCGCCGGCGCTGTCCGCGGCGACGGTCAGCGTGCGCACGGCCCGCACCGGCTCCGCCACCGGTTCGGGGCGCGAACAGGCGGCGAGCAGGGCGGCGAGCAAGGCGGCGCCGACCAGCCCCGCCAGCGGGCGCGCCGCACGCTGCAGGCGGCGAGCCGGGCGGGGCAGGCGGGCTGCGCCGCGATGGAGGGCGTCGAGATCGGGCATCGCTTCAGGCTCGCGCGGGGTCGGGTCGCGTTCGGCGGGACCATACCCGCGTTACTGACTGACCGGTCAGTAATATAGAGGCCGGATCGAAAGGCTGTCAACGTCGGCGCGCAGCTTGCGGCATCGCACAGGTCGTCACAATCCCCCCCGTGAAAGCGCACGCCGGCGTCGAGCACTACGAGAACTTCCCGGTCGCCTCCTGGCTGTGCCCGCCTCGGCTGCGGCCGGCGGTGGTGGCGATCTACCACTTCGCGCGCACCGCGGACGACATCGCCGACGAGGGCGACGCACCGGCCGCGCAGCGCCAGGCCGACCTGGCCGAGTACCGCGCCGCCCTCGACGCCGCGCTCGCCGGGCGCGACCCCGGCGCGCGCTGGCGCGAAGTCTTCGTGCCGCTGGCCGCCGCTGCACGGGCCTTCGCGCTGCCCGCGGCGCCGCTGCATGCGCTGCTCGACGCCTTCGTGCAGGACACGCACGAGCCGCTGTATGCCGACCGCAGCGAGCTGCTGGACTACTGCCGGCGCTCGGCCGACCCGGTGGGTCGGCTGCTGCTGCACCTGTATGGCGTCGCCGATGCCGACGCGCTGGCGCGCTCCGACGCCGTCTGCTCGGCGCTGCAGCTGATCAACTTCTGGCAGGACCTCAGCCGCGACGTGCCGCGCGGCCGCCACTACGTGCCCGAGGCCGACCTGCTGGTGCATGGCCTGACGCGCGACGAGCTCGTGCAAGGGCCCGACACCGCCGCCACGCGGGCCCTGGTGCGCTCGCTGTGCGCCTGGGCGGCGACGCTGATGCGCCGCGGCGCCCCGCTGGCGCTGCGCGTGCCGGGCCGCGCCGGCTGGGAGCTGCGCCTGGTCGTGCAGGGGGGGCTGCGCATCTTGGAGAAAATCGAGCGCATGGACCATGCCGTGCTGAGCCGCCGCCCTGCCCTGCGGGCCTGGGACCTGCCGCTGCTGCTGTGGCGCGCGCTGCGCATGGGCGCACGCGCGCCGTCGCTGGCGTGAGCACGGTCGCGCCGGGCGCGAGCCCCGAGCAGTACGTGCAGCAGAAGGCGGCCGGCAGCGGCTCGTCGTTCTACTACGCCTTCCTGTTCCTGCCGCCGCGCCGGCGCGCCGCGATCACCGCCTTCTACGCCTTCTGCCGCGAGGTCGACGACGTCGTCGACGAGGTCAGCGACCCCGCGGTCGCGGCGACCAAGCTGGCCTGGTGGCGCAAGGAGGTCGGCGAGGCCTATGCCGGCCGGCCCAGCCACCCGGTCACGCGCGCGCTGATGCCGCTGGCGGCGGAGTTCGACATCCGCGCCGCGCACCTGCTGGCCGTCGTCGAGGGCTGCGAGACCGACCTGACGCAGACGCGCTTCCTGGACTACCCGGCGCTGCAGCGCTACTGCCACCTGGTGGCCGGCGTCGTCGGCGAGGTCGCGGCCAACATCTTCGGCCGCACGCAGGACACCACCGTGCAGTATGCGCACCGGCTGGGCCTGGCGATGCAGCTGACCAACATCATCCGCGACGTCGGCGACGATGCGCGGCGCGGCCGCATCTACCTGCCGCTGGCCGAGCTGCAGCGCTTCGACGTCAAGGCGCACGAGCTGCTCAGGCGCGAGGCGCCCTGGGGCTACAGCGAGCGCTTCACGGTGCTGATGCGCTTCCAGGCCGAACGCGCGCACGCCACCTTCGACGAGGCGCTCGCGCTGCTGCCCGAGGCCGACCGCGTGGCGCAGAAGCCCGGGTTGATGATGGCCAACATCTACCGCACGCTGCTGCGCGAGATCGAGTCTGGCGGCTTCGCGGTGCTGCACCAGCGCATCGCGCTGACGCCGCTGCGCAAGCTGTGGATCGCGACGCGCACGCACCTGCGCGGGCGCTGAAGCCGGCCATGGCGAGCGAACGGCGCGTCGCGGTGGTCGGCGCCGGCTGGGCCGGGCTGGCCTGTGCGGTGCGTGCGGTGCAGGCCGGGCACCGCGTCAGCGTGTTCGAGATGGCGGCGCAGGCGGGCGGCCGCGCCCGCGGCGTCACCGTGGACGGCCTGGCGCTGGACAACGGGCAGCACATCCTGATCGGCGCCTATGCGCGCACGCTGGCGCTGATGCAGGCAGTGGGCGCCGATCCGGCGGCGCTGCTCGACCGCCGGCCGCTGGCCCTGCGCTACCCCGACGGCCGCGGCCTGGCGATGCCGCCCGGCCCGGCCTGGCTGGGCTTCGGACGCGCGGTCGCCGGCGCGCGCGGCTGGAACTGGGCCGACCGCGCCTCGCTGCTGCGCGCGGCGGCGGGCTGGGCGCTGCGCGGCTTCCGGTGCGATCCGGCGCTCACGGTGGCCCGGCTGTGCACCGGGCTGCGTCCGGCGGTGCGCGAGCTGATGATCGACCCGCTGTGCGTCGCCGCGCTCAATACGCCGGCCGCCGAGGCCAGCGCCGCGGTGCTGCTGCGCGTGCTGCACGATGCGATCTTCGGCGGCCGCGGCTCGGCCGACCTGATGCTGCCGCGGCGCTCGCTGGCCGAGCTGCTGCCGCTGCCGGCGGCGCGCTGGCTGGCTGCGCAGGGCGCGGAGCTGCGCCCGGGCACGCGGGTGGGCATGGTGGCGCGCGCCGGCGACGGCTGGGCCGTGGACGGCGAGGCCTTCGACGCCGTCGTGCTGGCCTGCAGCGCCGCCGAGGCGGCGCGCCTGGCCGCGCCGCTGGCGCCGGGCTGGGCCGCGCGCGCCGCGGCGCTGCGCTACGAGCCCATCGTCACCGTCTACCTGCGCTGCCCGGGCGCACGGCTGCCGGCGCCGATGACGGCGTTGGTCGAGGGGCCGGATGCGCCGGCGCAGTTTGCCTTCGACCATGGCGCGATCGGCGGCACGCCGGGCCTGTTTGCCTTCGTCGCCAGCGGCGCGCGGCGCTGGGTCGATGCCGGGCTGGATGCCACCGGCGCCGCGGTGCTGCACCAGGCCACGCGCGCCTTCGCGCCCGGCACCTGGCCACATGCGCCGACCTTGCTGCGCGTGCTGGCCGAGAAACGCGCCACCTTCCGCTGCACGCCGGCGCTGGACCGGCCGCCGCAGCGCGTCGCGGCTGGCCTGCTGGCAGCCGGCGACTACGTCGAAGGCCCCTATCCGGCGACGCTGGAAGGCGCCGTGCGCGCCGGCGAGGCGGCCGCTGCGATGCTCGACGGCTGACCGCACCGCCGACAGGCGCGGTGACGGTCAACTCCGCGCGAAATGCGCGATGACGATCAGCACCGCGCGAACGGCGCAGCGACGATCAACGCCGCGCGAACGGCGCGGCGAGGGGCTCGCCGACGAACAGGCTCTGCTGCGGCCACAGCACGCTCTTCCAGTAGGCCTCGATCGCCGTCGCGCCCTGCAGGTAGTGCAGCAGCAGCAGCTGCGGGTGCGGAAACTTCTGCAGGTGGTTGCAGGGTTCGCTGACCGTGCCGTGGCTGGCGGTGGCACCCGAGGCGATCCACTCCAGCACCGTGCTCTGGCCATGCGTGCCCTGCAGCGCGCCACCGACCGAGGTCAGGTGGTCGGCCAGCGCCCCGGGCACCCAGTCCGGCGCCGGCTGCAGGTCCAGCCGCAGGCTGCCGGTGACGGCCAGCAGCACGCGCGGCGTCTGGTTCAGCGCCGCCGCCGGCGCGCTGTGCGCCACCACGCCGGTGCCCGCGAGCGGCCCCGGCGGCGGGTAGAGCACGCGGCGCACACGCCGGGCGGCATCGCTGGTGTCGAGAAACAGCGCGGCGACCGGCGGCCGCGCGCCGCCGGCCAGCGAGCCGTCGGCGGCCACGCCACGGTCGATCAGGGCGCGCGCCTGCTCGATGTCCGGCGCCGCCAGCAGCATCGCCGGGCGCAGGCCATGGTCCGCATAGGGCCGCGCGCTGGCCGAGTTGAAATAGCGCGACGCCATCGTGGCGCCGCAGGTCTGGCGGCACAGCGCGCTGTCGAAACCCAGCGCCAGCGCGCCGGTGATCGCGTTGCAGCGGACCGCATAGGGCGCGGCCCAGGCCAGCGCCAGCGCCTGCGTCCCGGCGCCGAAGCGGCGGTCGATGGCGTCGCGCAGGCGCTCGAACTCCTCGCGCGACAGCACCGGGCGCACCGGCAGTTCCAGGCGCAGCACCTGGCGTTCGTCCAGACCGCGCGCCGCGATGTAATGCTCGCCGACGGCGACCGAATACGGGTCGGCGGTATTGATCACGAGACCGATGTCCGCGGCCCGCAGGCGCCCGGCGACGCGCGGCACGCCGACCCAGCGCGGCACCGGCTCGCTGGCCGCGGGCGCAGCGGGCGCTGCGGGCGCCTTGGCGTCCGCAGTCGCGGCCGGCGCGCGGGCCTGTGCCGACACGGCAGCCGGGACCAGCCAGGCGGCGCAGGCCAGCGCCGCCGCGGCGCGCGCCCGGCCGCCCAGCAGCTCCCGGTATGCAAGCCCCGGTTTCGCGATGCAGAATGGCACCTTGGCTCCTGCCCGAACCCGCCCATGACCACGAAGGCCCCGCAGACCCCGACGATCCAGGTCCTGGAGCGCACCTTCGCGCTGCTGGACATGCTGGCCGCCCACCCCGACCCCGTGTCGCTGAAGGACATCAGCGAGCGCACCGGGCTGCATCCGTCGACCGCGCACCGCATCCTCAACGACCTGGCGATCGGGCGCTTCGTCGACCGCCCGCAGGCCGGCAGCTACCGGCTGGGCATGCGGCTGCTGGAACTGGGCAACCTGGTAAAGGCGCGCCTGGACGTGCGCGACGCCGCGCTGGGCCCGATGCGCGAGCTGCACAAGCTGACGCACCAGCCGGTCAACCTGTCGATGCGCCAGGGCGACGAGATCATCTACGTCGAGCGCACCTACAGCGAACGCTCGGGCATGCAGGTCGTGCGTGCGGTCGGCGGCCGCGCGCCGCTGCACCTGACCTCGGTCGGCAAGCTGTTCCTGGCCCACGACGACCCGGCGCGCGTGCGCGCCTACGCGCTGCGCACCGGCCTGACCGGGCACACGCGCAACAGCATCACCGACCTCGGCCGGCTCGAGCGCGAACTGGCCGCCGTGCGCGCCAACGGCGTCGCGCGCGACGACGAGGAGCTGGAGCTGGGCGTGCGCTGCATGGCCGCCGGCATCTTCGACGACCAGGGCAAGCTGGTCGCCGGGCTGTCGGTCTCGGCGCCGGCCGACCGGCTGGAGGAGAGCTGGCTGGACCGCGTCAAGGGGACGGCGGCCCAGATCTCGCAGGCGCTGGGCTATCGCGGGTAGGCCAGCAGGCGCAGGCCGGCGCCGCCCGGCTCGGGCAGCGGGCCGTCGAGGTCCACCGGCACCAGGCCGACGTCGGCGGCCGCCTCGGCCACCTCCGGCAGCGGTGCCGGCGCCGCGGCGCGACCGCCCTCGGTGCCGGCGCGCCAGGCCACGGTGTGCACTTCCGGCGAGCGCAGCGAGGTCGCCGCCGGCGCCGGTGCAGCCTCGGCCGGGCTCGCACCGGGCAGCAGCGACTCGATCGGCGTGTGCTCGGCGATCCACTTGCGCAGCCGCTCGGCGTCACCGATGCGGGAATAGCGGCCGGCAGAGTCGAGCAGCACCATGATCAGCTTGCGCCCGGCCAGCTCGGCCTGCATCACCACGCAGCGGCCGGCAGCACTGATGTAGCCGGTCTTCTGCAGGCCGATGTCCCATTCCGGGTTGTTGACCAGGCCGTTGGTGTTGCGGAACTGCACCTGGCGGCGACCCAGCGCCAGCGCGGCGGCCGGCATCGTCGACAGCTCGCGCAGCATCGGGTACTGCGAGGCGGCACGCACCAACTGGGCCAGGTCCTGCGCGCTGGAGCGGTTGTCGGCCGACAGGCCGGTCGGCTCGACGTAGCGCGTATCGGTCATGCCCAGGTCCTGGGCCTTGCCGTTCATCGCCTCGATGAAGCTGCGGATGCCGCCCGGGTAGGTGCGGCCGAGCACGTAGGCGGCGCGGTTCTCCGACGACATCAGCGCCAGGTGCAGCAACTCGCCGCGCGTCAGGCGCGTGCCCGGCGCCAGGCGCGAGCGCATGCGCGAGCCCGACGTGGCGCGCACGTCCTCCCGCGTCACGGTCAGCTTCTCGTCCATCGGCAGGCCGGCCTCGGTGACGACCAGCGCGGTCATCAGCTTGGTGATCGAGGCGATCGGCAGGACGGCGTCGGAGTTCTTGCTGAACAGCACCTCGTCGGTGTCCTGGTCGACGACCAGCGCCACCGCCGACTTGAGGTCCAGCGGATCGTCGGTGCGGTGCAGGCCGGCGAGCGTACCGACCGACGGCGGGCGCCGCGGGGCGCGGCGCACCTGGCGCTTGACGGTCTTGCGCGGCTTGGCGGCCGGGCGCGCCTGGCGCGCGTCGGACGTGGCCTTGGCCTTGACGGCCGGGCGCTGCGATGCGCTGGCTGCCTGCGAGACGCTCAGCGGCACGGCGAGCAGCAGCGCCGCCACCAGCGCCGCACCCCACCGACCGATCCCTAGTTTGAAGTCCCCCGCCACGACGCACCCCGCCAGCCCGCACATACCCAGTGTATCGTCACCCGAAGAACGCACACAAGATCAAAGACTTGCGTGTTTTTCCTCAAGTGGCGCCTGTCGTGCTTGCGAGACGCGTCGAGACGTAACCGGACGTTGCCCTCAGCCTTGAGCCGCAACACGCTCCAGGTTGCCGTGCAGCTTGTTCAGCGCCGACAGGTAGGCCTTGGCCGATGCC
The DNA here is from genome assembly GCA_019635315.1 of Rubrivivax sp. GTDB lineage: Bacteria > Pseudomonadota > Gammaproteobacteria > Burkholderiales > Burkholderiaceae_C > Rubrivivax. The sequence goes on along the minus strand of JAHBZT010000004.1, from coordinate 135,160 downwards.
ACGACGATGTCGGGGTCCGCACCGACCCCGTTCACCACCCGGCCGCCATGCTGCAGCCGGACGGTGACCTCGCCCTGCGATTCTGTCGAGCCGCTGGTGATGGCATTGACCGAATAGAGCAGCATCTCGGCGCCACTTCGCACCTGCGACTCGATGGCCTTCAGGCTGGCGTCGACCGGCCCGTTGCCGTCGCTCTCGGCCCGGTGCTCCTGGCCGCCGGCGACGAAGGCCACCCGCGCGTGCGGGCGCTCGCCGGTGCCCGAGTGCTGCGTCAGCGAGACCAGGCGGAAATGCTCGGCCTCGGGCGTGACGCTCTCGTCGCCGACCAGCGCGATGATGTCCTCGTCGAAGATCTCGCTCTTGCGGTCGGCCAGGTCCTTGAAGCGTGCGAAGGCGGCGTTGATCTCACCCTCGCTCTCCAGCTCGATGCCCAGTTCCTGCAGCCGCTGCTTGAAGGCGTTGCGGCCGCTGAGCTTGCCGAGCACGATCTTGTTGGCGCTCCAGCCGACGTCCTCGGCGCGCATGATCTCGTAGGTGTCGCGCGCCTTCAGCACGCCGTCCTGGTGGATGCCGCTGGCATGCGCGAAGGCATTGGCGCCGACCACCGCCTTGTTGGGCTGCACGACGAAGCCGGTGGTCTGGCTGACCATGCGGCTGGCCGGCACGATCTGCGTCGTGTCGATGCCCAGCTCGAGCTTGAAGTAGTCGCGGCGCGTGCGCACCGCCATCACGATCTCCTCCAGGCTGCAGTTGCCGGCGCGTTCGCCCAGGCCGTTGATCGTGCACTCGACCTGGCGCGCGCCGCCGATCTTGACGCCGGCCAGCGAATTGGCCACCGCCATGCCCAGGTCGTTGTGGCAGTGCACGCTCCAGATGGCGCGGTCGCTGTTCGGGATGCGCTCGCGCAGGCTGCGGATGAACTCGCCGTACAGCTCCGGCACCGCATAGCCCACGGTGTCCGGGATGTTGATCGTGGTCGCGCCTTCGCGGATCACGGTCTCCAGCACCTGGCACAGGAAGTCGGGGTCGGAGCGGTAGCCGTCCTCGGGCGAGAACTCGACGTCGTCGCAGTGCTGGCGCGCGAAGCGCACCGAGAGCCTGGCCTGTTCGTGCACCTGCTCGGGCGTCATGCGCAGCTTCTTCTCCATGTGCAGCGGGCTGGTCGCGATGAAGGTGTGGATGCGCGCGCGCGCCGCCCCCTTCAGCGCCTCGGCCGCGCGCGCGATGTCGCGGTCGTTGGCGCGCGCCAGCGAGCACACGGTGGACTCGCGGATGTGGTCGGCGATGGCCTTGACGGCCTCGAAATCGCCGTTGCTGCTGGCCGCGAAGCCGGCCTCGATGACGTCCACCCGCAGCCGCTCGAGCTGGCGCGCGATGCGCAGCTTCTCCTCGCGCGTCATCGAGGCGCCGGGCGACTGCTCGCCGTCGCGCAGGGTGGTGTCGAAGATGATGAGCTTGTCGGTCATGGCTTGAGCTTTCGCGAGAGGGTTTCGCAGGCAGCTTCCGGGGGTCCAAAGGACAACGGCCCGCTGCGTTGCGCTGGCGGGCCGTTGATCGGGGAAAAGGACGGACGAAGTCGATCAGCGCACCCGCGGGGCTCCTAGCAGGGCTAGCGCGATGGGGCGGACGGTCGACGACATGCGCTGCAATGTAGCACAGCGCCGCGCGCGGCGCCGCGCCGGCGGGGCACCACCGCCGCGCAGCGGCCGCGTCACTGGTGCAGGCCCTTCTCGTCCGGCTCGTCGGTGGACAGCGCGACGACGCTGGCGTGCATGCCCTTGTAGCGCCGCCACCCGTAGACCGCATAGCCCGACAGCCCGTACAGGCAGAACAGCGCGAACAGCACCCGCGACGGGTCGAGTGCGACGAGGGCGATCGCGAGCGCGATCGCGACGAGCACGATGAAGGGCACCGTGCGCCGCCCGCCGACGACCTTGAAGCTGTAGAACGGGGCGTTGGTGACCATCGACAGCCCCGCATACAGCGTCACGCCGAAGGCCGTCCAGGCCAGCCAGTCGATGCGGCCTACACCCTTGAAGCCGGAGTCGTCCATCGCCCAGATCAGGCCGATCACCAGCGCCGCGGCGGCCGGGCTGGGCAGGCCCTGGAAGAAGCGCTTGTCGACGACGCCGATGTTGACGTTGAAGCGCGCCAGGCGCAGCGCCGCGCCGGCGATGTAGACGAAGGCCGCGATCCAGCCCCAGCGCCCCAGCCCCGACAGCGCCCACTCGTACATGATCAGCGCCGGCGCGGCGCCGAAGCTGACCATGTCGCACAGGCTGTCCATCTGCTCGCCGAACGCGCTCTGCGAATTGGTCATGCGCGCGACGCGGCCGTCCAGGCTGTCCAGCACCGCGGCGGCGAAGATGGCGATGCAGGCGGCCTCGAAGCGGCCGCTCATCGCCATCACGATGCCGTAGAAGCCGGCGAACAGCGCGGCCAGCGTGATCGCGTTGGGCAGCACGTAGATGCCCTTGCGGCGCGGCCGCGAGGCGTCGACGGCAGCGCCCGGGTCGTGGTCCTCGGGCGGCAGGCTGGTGCGCGGATCGTCGCTCATCGGGCCGCGAGGATAGCGCAGGGGCCCGAGCCTGGCAGCGCGGACCTGCCGTTCGAGGCCGTGCTCAGTTGCGGCTCTTGTCGACCAGCTTGTTGGCCTTGATCCACGGCAGTGAGCGCCGAGGGCCCCTGCTGCACCTGCGTGCAGCAGGGCGGCGCGAACGGGCCCGCGCCTGGCAGCGCGGGCCTGCCGTTCGAGGCCAGGCTCAGTTGCGGCTCTTGTCGACCAGCTTGTTGGCCTTGATCCACGGCATCATCGCGCGCAGCTTCTCGCCCACGACCTCGATCGAGTGCTCGCTGGTCAGGCGGCGGCGGCTCAGCAGCGTCGGCGCGCCGGCGCGGTTCTCGAGGATGAAGCTCTTGGCGTACTCGCCGGTCTGGATGTCCTTCAGCGCCTGGCGCATCGCGGCCTTGGTCTGCTCGGTGACGATCTTCGGCCCGGTCACGTATTCGCCGTACTCGGCGTTGTTGCTGATCGAGTAGTTCATGTTCGCGATGCCGCCCTCGTAGATCAGGTCGACGATCAGCTTCAGTTCGTGCAGGCACTCGAAGTAGGCCATCTCGGGCGCGTAGCCCGCCTCGACCAGCGTCTCGTAGCCGGCCTTGATCAGCTCCACCGTGCCGCCGCACAGCACCGCCTGCTCGCCGAACAGGTCGGTCTCCGTCTCCTCGCGGAAGTTGGTCTCGATGATGCCGGCCTTGCCGCCGCCGTTGGCCGCCGCGTAGCTGAGCGCCAGGTCGCGCGCCTTGCCGGACTTGTCGGCATGCACCGCGATCAGGTGCGGCACGCCGCCGCCGCGCGTGTAGGTGTCGCGCACCGTGTGGCCGGGCGCCTTGGGCGCGACCATCCAGACGTCCAGGTCCTCGCGCGGCACGACCTGCCCGTAGTGCACGTTGAAGCCGTGCGCGAAGGCCAGGCTGGCGCCCTTCTTGATGTGCGGCTCGACGTCGTTCCTGTAGACGGCGGCGATCTGCTCGTCGGGCAGCAGGATCATCACGACGTCGGCGTCGCGCACGGCGTCGGCGACCTCGGCCACCTTGAGGCCGGCCTTCTCGACCTTGGCCCAGCTCGCGCCGCCACGGCGCAGGCCGACCGTGACCTTGCAGCCGCTGTCGTTGAGGTTCTGCGCATGCGCGTGGCCCTGCGAACCGTAGCCGATGATGGCGACGTTCTTGCCCTTGATCAGGCTCAGGTCGGCGTCCTTGTCGTAATAGACCTTCATGGTGCTCTCTCCACAGTGAAAGGGTTGGCGGGCGCTCAGACCCGAAGAATGCGTTCGCCGCGGCCGATGCCGGAAGCGCCGGTGCGCACGGTCTCGAGGATCGCCGCGCGGTCGATCGCGACGAGGAAGGCGTCGAGCTTGGACGAGTCGCCGGTCAGCTCGATCGTGTAGCTCTTCTCGGTGACGTCGATGATGCGGCCGCGGAAGATGTCGGCCATGCGCTTCATCTCCTCGCGCTCCTTGCCCACCGCGCGCACCTTGACCAGCATCAGCTCGCGCTCGGTGTAGCTGCCCTCGGTCAGGTCGACGACCTTGACGACCTCGATCAGCCGGTTCAGGTGCTTGGTGATCTGCTCGATCACCTCGTCGCTGCCGGTGGTGACGATGGTCATGCGCGACAGGCTCTCGTCCTCGGTCGGCGCGACGGTCAGGCTCTCGATGTTGTAGCCGCGCGCCGAGAACAGCGCGACGACCCGCGACAGTGCGCCGGGCTCGTTCTCGAGCAGCACGGCGATGATGTGTTTCATGAGGGTGTCTCTCCTGCGCGCTCTTCAGGCGCCGGCGCGGTAACGCCGGGCCCTTGGCCACGCGGTTCGAGGTGGGTGGAAGTGGAGACGGGCCGCCGCAGGCTGCGCCGCGTCCTCGCCCGCCGCGTCAGCGCCCGCGCGGTAACGCGGGTGTCGCCGGCGGGTCCGGGCGCGTCACAGGTCCTCGGAGCCGAGCAGCATCTCCGTGATGCCCTTGCCCGCCTGGACCATGGGCCAGACGTTCTCGGTGGGGTCGGTGCGCACGTCCAGGAAGACGGTGCGGTCCTTGAGCCGGAGGGCCTCGCGCAGCGCGGGCTCGACGTCCGAAGGCTTCTCGACGAGCATGCCCACATGCCCGTAGGCCTCGGCGAGCTTGACGAAGTCCGGCAGCGCGTCCATGTAGCTGTGCGAATAGCGGCCGCCGTAGTCCAGCTGCTGCCACTGGCGCACCATGCCCAGGTAGCGGTTGTTCAGGCTGACGATCTTGACCGGCGTGTCGTACTGCTTGCAGGTGGACAGCTCCTGCAGGCACATCTGGATGCTGCCTTCGCCGGTGATGCAGAACACGTCGCTGTCGGGCTTCGCGAGCTTGATGCCCATCGCGTACGGCAGGCCCACGCCCATCGTGCCCAGGCCGCCGCTGTTGATCCAGCGCCGCGGCTCGTCGAAGCCGAAGTACTGCGCCGCCCACATCTGGTGCTGGCCGACGTCGCTGGTGATGTAGCAGTCGCGGCCGCGCGTCAGCTCCCACAGCTTCTTGACCACCATCTGCGGCTTGATGACCTCGCTGCTGTCGCGGAAGGCCAGGCAGTCGCGCTTGCGCCATTCGTTGACCTGGGCCCACCAGGCATTCAGCGCCGCGGCGTCGGGCCGGGCCTGCGCCTCGCGGATCTGCGCGATCAGCTCGACCAGCACCTCCTTGACGTCGCCGACGATGGGGATGTCGACCTTGACGCGCTTGCTGATGCTGCTGGGGTCGATGTCGACGTGGATGATCTTGCGCTCGACCTGCGCGAAATGCTTCGGGTTGCCGATCACGCGGTCGTCGAAGCGCGCACCGACGGCCAGCAGCACGTCGCAGTGCTGCATCGTCATGTTGGCCTCGTAGGTGCCGTGCATGCCCAGCATGCCCAGGAATTTCGGGTCCGCAGCCGGGATGGCGCCCAGGCCCATCAGCGTGTTCGTGCAGGGAAAGCCCAGCAGGTCGGCCAGCTCGCGCAGCTCGGCGCTGGCGTTGCCCAGGATCACGCCGCCGCCGGTGTAGATGTAGGGTCGCTTCGCCGCCAGCAGCAGCTGCACGGCCTTCCGGATCTGCCCGCCGTGGCCCTTCTTCACCGGGTTGTACGAGCGCATCTCGACACGCTCGGGGTAGTGGAAGGGCGCGGTCTTCAGCGACACGTCCTTGGGAATGTCCACCACCACCGGTCCCGGGCGCCCGGTGCGCGCGATGTGGAAGGCCTTCTTCAGGGTCAGCGCGAGGTCGCGCACGTCCTTGACCAGGAAGTTGTGCTTGACGATGGGGCGCGTGATGCCCACCGTGTCGCATTCCTGGAAGGCGTCCAGGCCGATCGCCGGCGTCGGCACCTGGCCGGTGACGATGACCATGGGGATCGAGTCCATGTAGGCCGTCGCGATGCCGGTGACGGCATTCGTGACGCCGGGCCCCGAGGTGACCAGCGCGACGCCGACCTCGCCGGTGGCGCGTGCATAACCGTCGGCGGCGTGCACGGCGGCCTGCTCGTGGCGCACCAGCACGTGCTCGATGGTGTCCTGCTTGTACAGCGCGTCGTAGATGTACAGCACGGCGCCGCCGGGGTAGCCCCAGAGGTACTTGACCCCTTCGGCCTGCAGGCAGCGCACGAGGATCTCCGAGCCGTTGGGCTCGCCCGACGTGGCGGAGGAGGGAGAAGACGGCAGGGCTTGAGCAGCCCGCTTGACTTCCGCGGCAGACACTTCCATTTCAGAACCTCTGTGAATTTCTCTGACGAAAAACCATCGGTGCCCCTCCTCGCGCCCTCGTGAGGCGGATTCGGAACCTGCGCGGTCAGAAGAACCGCCGTCCGGGTCGGACGGCCGGGTATGACCCAAGAGCGTTGTTGCGAAGCAGCATTATGCACCCGGCCCGCGCCGCGCGCGGCCGGCGCAGGCGCCGGTCCTGGCCGATGACATAATCCCGCGCCCTCACGGGTTGCTACGGCTTGGTCTGCCCCGCTCCTTGGCCACCGACAAAGAACTGTCCGACTTCCTCACGAGCGTCGAGAAGCGCGCCTTCAAGCGCACGGTCTATGCGGTCCGCAGCGACGACGCGGCGCTGGACATCGTGCAGGACGCGATGATCCGGCTGGCCGAGAAGTACGCCGACCGCCCGGCGGCGGAATTGCCGCTGCTGTTCCAGCGCATCCTGTCGAACGCGACGATGGACTGGTTCCGGCGCGAGAAGGTGCGCGCCGCGGTGGTGCAGAACCTGGCGGACTTCGACGGCGCGGGCGACGGCGGCGACGACGCCGGCGCGGACCTGCTGGACGCGCTGCAGGCGCTGGACGGTCGCCTGGCCGGCGAGAGCGCCGCCGACGCGGTGGCGCGGGCACAGTTGCTGCAGGCGATCGACGCCGAGGTCGCTGCGCTGCCCGGGCGTCAACGGGAGGCGTTCCTGCTTCGTTACTGGGAGGAGTTCGACGTGGCCGAGACGGCGGCGGTGATGGGGTGCTCGGAGGGCAGCGTCAAGACGCACTGCTCGCGGGCGCTGCATGCGCTGGCCAAGTCCCTGCGGGCGCGAGGAATCACACCATGACGACGCCGCAACCCCCCTGGCTGTCTGCCGCACCGGCTGCGGCGGATGTGCCGGCGCGCCTGGGTGCCCGCCTGGCCGGCGCGCTGTCCCGGCAGTCCGCACAGTTGCCGCCCGACATCCAGACCCGGCTGCGCTTCGCGCGCGAGCAGGCGCTGCAGCGGGCCCGGTTTGCCCGCACGGCCACCGCGGGCGGGTCGAGCCGGCCGCTGCAGGGTGCTGCCGCCGTCGCGCTGGCCGGCGGGCCCACGCCCGCGCCGCGGCGCCCGGGCTGGTGGCTGCGCACCGCCGGCCTGCTGCCGCTGCTGGTGCTGGTGGCCGGGCTGGTCGCCATCCAGACCTTGCGCGACCGCGAGCATGTCGCGACGGCAGCCGCGATCGACGCCGAACTGCTTGCCGACGACCTGCCGCCGGCGGCCTGGAGCGATCCGGGTTTTGCCGAGTACCTGCGCTCGTCGCAGCCCTGAAGCCGCCATGCCGCTGCCCTGGCGCCTGCTGCTCGTCGCGCTGCTGCCCTTGTGGCTGGTCAGCGGCCACGCCACGCCGGAGGCGCCGCCGCGCTGGGCGGCGCTGACCGCGACGCAGCAGCAGGCCCTGGCGCCGCTGCGCGAGCACTGGTCGCGCATCGACGCCGAGCGCAAGCAGAAGTGGCTGCAGATGGCCGACCGCTTTGCGCGCCTGCCGGCGTCGGAGCGCGAGCGGCTCCAGGACCGCATGGCCGACTGGGCGCGGCTGAGCCCCGAGCAGCGCGCACGGGCGCGGCTGCAGTACCAGGAGACGCGGCGCCTGCCGCCCGACGAGCGCCAGGCGCACTGGGAGGCCTACCAGGCGCTGACCGAGGACGAGCGCCGTGCACTGGCGGAGCGGCGCCGCTCGGCCGAGCGCGCCGCGCGCTCGACCGCCGACGCCCGGCGCAGCGGAAGCGGCAAGCGCCATATCGTGCAGCCGGTCGCGGCGCCGCCGCGCAAGGTGGTCGCGCCGACGGTCGTGCAGGCGGGCCCGGGCGCGACCACGCTGCCGGTGACGCGCCGCGCCGCGCCGCCGGTGCACCACCAGGCCGGGCTGCCCAAGGTGGCGGCGACGCCGGGCTTCGTCGACAAGGCCACGCTGCTGCCGCAGCGCGGGCCGCAGGGTGCCGCGGTAGAGTCGCGGCCGGCGCCGCGGGCGAGGCCACCGGCCTCCAGCCCGGACGCTGCGCCCGACCCCAGCCCGTGACCGCACCTCCCGAAACCGTTCTCCCTCCGCCGCCTGCCTCGCCGCCCGCCGGCTGGCCGCCCGACCCGGCGTCGCAGCCGACGCCGGGCGTCTGGCGCCGCCTGGCCTGCTTCCTGTACGAAGGCGTGCTGCTGTTCGGCGTCGTGATGATCGCCGGGCTGCTGTATTCGGTGACCACGCAGCAGCGCCATGCGCTGGAGGGCAGCACGGGCATGCAGGCCTTCCTGTTCGCCGTGCTCGGCGCCTACTTCACCTGGTTCTGGACCCACGGCGGGCAGACGCTGGCGATGCAGACCTGGCACGTGCGCCTGGTGCGGCGCGACGGCCGCGCGCTCGGCTGGGGCCGCGCGGCGGCGCGCTACCTGCTGTCCTGGCTGTGGTTCCTGCCGGCGCTGCTGGCGCTGCGCTTCAGCGGCCTGCCAGGCGGCTGGACCGCCTTCGGCGCCGTGCTCGCCGGCGTGCTGGCCTATGCGGCGCTGGCGCGGCTGCACCCGGACCGCCAGTACTGGCACGATGCGGTCTGCGGCACGCGGCTGGTCACCTGGCGGCCGCCGCCGCGGCCGAAGAAGCCGCGCCGCTGAGCGGCGAGCGCCCATCCATCCCTGCCCCGCCCTGCCCGACGATGCCCGATCCCGTTCCCTTCAGCGTCTGCGTCTACTGCGGCTCGCGCCACGGCGCGCGGCCGGCCTATGCCGAGGCGGCGCGGGCGCTCGGCCGCGCCATCGGCGGGCAGGGCTGGCAACTCGTCTACGGCGGCGGCGCGGTGGGGCTGATGGGCGAGGTCGCCGACGCGACGCTGGCCGCCGGCGGCCGCGTCGTCGGCGTGATCCCGGAGACGCTGATGAAGCGCGAGGTCGGCCACCGCGGCCTGCACGAACTGCATGTCGTGCCGACCATGCACCTGCGCAAGCAGATGATGGCCGAGCGAGCCGACGCCTTCGTCGCGCTGCCCGGCGGCATCGGCACGCTGGAGGAACTGTACGAGGTGTGGACCTGGCGCCAGCTCGGCTACCACGACCAGCCGATCGGGCTGCTCAACGTCGCGGGCTATTTCGACGGCCTGCTGGCCTTCATGCGCTCGGCCGTCGACGAGGGTTTCCTGGCCAGCGCGCAGCACCAGGTGCTGCAGGTGGGCGAGGACGCGGCCGAACTGCTGCAGCGGCTGGCGGCGCAGGCGCGCCGCGGCAGCGCGCCGGACGACTATTCGCAGGTCTGAGCCGCCGCCGCATCGCGGCGCAGGCGCGCCGGTGGGCTGCCGGCGCCGGGCCGGCGCGCGGCGAGCGCGCGACTAGACCGCGGCTTCGTCGGTCTCGCCGGTGCGGATGCGCACCACCTGCTCGACCGCAGTGACGAAGATCTTGCCGTCGCCGATCTTGCCGGTCTTGGCGGCCTTGACGATGGATTCGATGCAGCGCTCGACGTCGTCGTCCTTCACGACGACCTCGATCTTGACCTTGGGCAGGAAGTCGACCACGTACTCGGCACCGCGGTAGAGCTCGGTGTGACCCTTCTGGCGGCCGAAGCCCTTGACCTCGGTGACCGTGAGGCCCGACACGCCGACGTCACCGAGGGCCTCGCGGACTTCCTCGAGCTTGAAGGGCTTGATGACGGCGGTGATCTGCTTCATGGCGCGTACTCCGGCAAGGCTTTCGGGGGTTGCTCGGATTTAAGCACGGAACCTGGACGTGATGGGATAGCGCCAGTCGCGACCGAACGCGCGGTGGGTGATGCGGATGCCCACCGGCGCCTGCCGCCGCTTGTACTCGTTGACCTTGATCAGGTGCGCGACGCGCTCCACGGTGGTGCGCTCGAAGCCGGCCGCGACGATCTCGTCGATGCTGCGGTCGTTCTCCATGTACAGCGACAGGATGGCGTCCAGCACCTCGTAGGGCGGCAGGCTGTCCTGGTCGGTCTGCCCGGGGCGCAGCTCGGCCGAGGGCGGGCGGGTGATGATGCGCTGCGGGATCACCTCCGCACCCTGCGCATTGCGCCAGTTGGCGAGGCGGTAGACCAGCGTCTTCGCGACGTCCTTGATGACCGCGAAGCCGCCGGCCATGTCGCCGTACAGCGTGCAGTAGCCGGTGGCCATCTCGCTCTTGTTGCCGGTGGTCAGCACGATGGCGCCGCTGCGGTTGGACAGCGCCATCAGCAGCGTGCCGCGGATGCGTGCCTGCAGGTTCTCCTCGGTCGTGTCGCCCGCCGCTGGTGCGATCTCGTGCAGCAGCGGCGCCAGGCCGGTGCGGAAGGCATCGAACATGGGCGTGATGCCGATCTCGTCGTGGCGCACGCCCAGCCGGCGCGCCATCTCGCGCGCGTCGAGCCAGGAGATGTCGGCCGTGTAGGGGCTGGGCATCATGACCGTGCGCACGCGCTCGGCGCCCAGCGCGTCGACAGCGATCGCCAGCACCAGCGCCGAGTCGATGCCGCCGGACAGCCCGATCAGCGCGCCGGGGAAGCCGTTCTTGCCGAGATAGTCGCGCACGCCGGTCACCAGCGCCGCCCAGGCCTGCGCCTCCAGCGACGGCACCGGCGCGATGGCGCCGCGCGGCGTCGCGCCGGCGTCAACGTCCAGCAGCAGCGTGGCTTCCTCGAAGGCCGGTGCGCGCGCGGTGAGGCGGCCGGCAGCATCGACCGCGAACGACGCGCCGTCGAAGACCACCTCGTCCTGACCGCCGACCAGGTGCGCGTAGACCACGGGCCGCGCGCAGGCGCGCGCGCGTTCGGCCATGCGCGCCTCGCGTTCGCCGGCCTTGTCGACGTGGAAGGGCGAGGCGTTGATCACGCACAGCAGTTCCGCGCCCGCGGCGACCGCGGCCTCGGCCGGCTCGTCGAACCAGGCGTCCTCGCAGATCAGCAGGCCGATGCGGCGGCCGCCGGCCTCGAAGACCAGCGGCGGCAGCCCGGCGTCGCGGCCGGAGGCGAAATAGCGCCGCTCGTCGAAGACCTGGTAGTTCGGCAGCTCGCGCTTGCAGTAGGTGCCGACGACGCGCCCGCCGGCCAGCACCGAGGCGGCATTGAAGCGCCGCTGCACGGCGATCGACTTGGACCTAACATCCCCCTGGCCGCCGAACTGGTGCGGATGGCCCACCACCAGATGCAGTCCCGCACAGTCCGCCAGTTCCGCCGCCAGCGCCGCCAGCGTGTCGGCGCAGGCCTGCATGAAGGCCGGGCGCAGCAGCAGGTCCTCGGGCGGATAGCCGCAGAGCGCGAGCTCCGGCGCCACCACGACCACGGCGCCCTGCGCATGCGCCTCGCGTGCGCAGCGCGCGAGGCGGTCGGCGTTGCCGCGCAGGTCGCCGACGGTCGCGTTGATCTGCGCGATCGCCAGTTTCACGAGGTCGGGCCCTGAATGCGGCAGCAGGATGTCACCGCGGAAGATTATGTCATCGGGGTCCACGACACGCCGCTGGCCGTCGCCGCCGGGGAGTGGAACGCGCTGCTCGCCGGGCAGCCCGCGCCGACGCCGTTCCTGCGCCACGAGTACCTGGCTGCGCTGCACGAGTCGGGCAGCGCGGTGCCGTCCACCGGCTGGGCGCCGCGCTTCGTCACGCTGCGCGAGTCCGGCCGGCTGCGCGCCGCGGCGCCGCTGTACCTGAAGGCGCATTCGTACGGCGAATACGTCTTCGACTGGGCCTGGGCCGATGCCTACCGCCGCCACGGCCTTGCCTACTACCCCAAGCTGCTCGGCGCGGTGCCGTTCACGCCGGCACCGGGAACGCGGCTGCTGGCGCAGGACGCGGCGTGGCGCGACCGGCTCGTCGCGGTGATCGGCGCGCTGGCGCGCGAGTGGCGGCTGTCGTCGGCGCACCTGCTGTTCCTCGACGCCGCCGACCGCGACGCGCTGGCGCGCGCGCGACCCGCCGGCGGGGGCGGGTGGCAGTTCCGCCATGGCGTGCAGTTCCACTGGACGCAGGACGCCGGCGCGCCGCTGGCGCAGTTCGACGACCTGCTGGCGCGGCTGCAGCGCGAGAAGCGCAAGAAGATCCAGCAGGAGCGCCGGCGCGTCGCCGAGCAGGGCATCGTCTTCACGACGCACGAGGGCGAGGCGATCGACACCGCGCTGTGGGACTTCTTCCACCACTGCTACACGCTGACCTACCGCGCGCACCACAGCACGCCCTACCTGACGCGCGACTTCTTCGCGCGCATGGCGGCGACGATGCCGCAGCACTGGCTGATGTTCGTCGCCCGCCGCGGCAGCACGTCCGCGGCGCCGCTGGCCGCGTCGCTGATCGCCATCGACCGCGCCCGCGGCACTGCCTGGGGGCGCTACTGGGGCGCCACCGAATTCGTGCCCTGCCTGCACTTCGAGGCCTGCTACTACCGGCCGCTGGCCTGGTGCCTGGCCAACGGCTTCACGCGCTTCGAGGGCGGCGCGCAGGGCGAACACAAGATGGCGCGCGGCCTGCTGCCGGTGCAGACGAGTTCGGCGCACTGGCTGCGCGACGAGCGCTTCGCCGCCGCGGTGGCGGACTTCCTGGCCGCCGAGAGCGCGGGCGTCGACGACTATGTCGACGAACTGCGCGAGCGCAACCCGTTCCGCGAGGCGCCGGGCTGACGCTCCCGGCGCGGCGCGACCACGACTTCAGCGCCGCTGGGTCGCGCGCCAGTTCGCGATGCCGGCCGTGACTTCGGCGCGCGCGCTGTCCGGGCCTTCCCAGCCCGTGACCTTGACCCACTTGCCTTCCTCGAGATCCTTGTAGTGCTCGAAGAAGTGCTGGATGGTCTTCAGCCGCATCGGGTTGAGGTCCTCGGGCTTCTTCCACTGCGTGTAGATCGACAGGATCTTGTCGGTGGGCACCGCGAGCAGCTTGTTGTCGCCGCCGGCCTCGTCGTCCATCTTCAGCACGCCCAGCGGGCGGCAGGTGACGACGACGCCGGAGATCAGCGGCACCGGCGTGATGACGAGCACGTCGACCGGGTCGCCGTCGTCGGCCAGCGTCTGCGGGATGTAGCCGTAGTTGCACGGGTAGTGCATCGACGTGGCCATGAAACGGTCGACGAACAGCGCACCGCTCTCCTCGTCGACCTCGTACTTGATCGGGTCGGCGTTCATCGGGATCTCGATGATCACGTTGAACTCGTCGGGCGCCCTGGCGCCGGGGGTCACGTTGTGCAGGCTCATCGCGCGTCTCGTACAGCTAGGGGAATGCCCTGATTCTAGGCGGCGCGCTTGCCGGTGCCTGACGGCGCGCGAGGCGCCGGATGCGGCGCGCGAAAACCCCAGGCCGTCGTGTCAGGGCCATCCCGTAGCATCCGGCGCGCCGTGCGAACCGGTCACGGCCCGGGCCGCTGCCGTCGGGGGCGCCGCCGCCGTTGACCGACAATAGACACAAGATCCGAATCCGAGGAAGGAGCTCCCGATGTCGACGACGATGGCGCTGTACGCAGCGCTGGTGTGTGGCCTGCTCGCCGTGATCTACGGCTTCGTGCAGCGCAGCTGGATCCTGGGCCAGGACGCCGGCAATGCGCGCATGCAGGAGATCGCTGGCGCCATCCAGCAGGGTGCGGCGGCCTACCTGGCCCGCCAGTACAAGACCATCGCGATGGTCGGCGTGGTGCTCGCGGTGCTGATCTTCCTGTTCCTCGGCGCCTGGACCGCGGTGGCCTTCGTGGTCGGCGCGGTGCTGTCGGGCGTGTGCGGCTTCATCGGCATGAACATCTCGGTGCGCGCCAACGTGCGCACCGCGCAGGCGGCCACGCGCGGCATCGGCCCGGCGCTGGACGTCGCGTTCAAGGGCGGCGCCATCACCGGCATGCTGGTCGTGGGCCTGGGCCTGATCGGCGTGGCGCTGTTCTTCTGGGCGCTGACCGGCGGCGCGGCGCCGGCCGACGGCGAGACGCTGTCCGGGCTGCTCAAGCCGCTGCTGGGCCTGGCCTTCGGTTCCAGCCTGATTTCCATCTTCGCGCGCCTGGGCGGCGGCATCTTCACCAAGGGCGCCGACGTGGGCGCCGACCTGGTCGGCAAGGTCGAGGCCGGCATCCCCGAGGACGACCCGCGCAACCCGGCGGTGATCGCCGACAACGTGGGCGACAACGTCGGCGACTGCGCCGGCATGGCCGCCGACCTGTTCGAGACCTACGTCGTGACGCTGATCGCGACGATGGCGCTGGGCGCCATCGTGATCGGCGGCAGCGCGGCGATGGCCGGCGTGACCTACCCGCTGGTGCTGGGCGGCGTGTCGATCATCGCGTCGATCATCGGCTGCTTCTTCGTCAAGGCCAAGCCGGGCATGGTCAACGTGATGCCGGCGCTGTACAAGGGCCTCGCGGTGTCGGGCGGGCTGAGCCTGGTCGCCTTCTACTTCGTCTCGGTCGCGATGTTCCCGCAGGCCATCGACGTGGGCGGCGGCAAGTCCGCCACCGCGATGTCGCTGTGGCTGAGCTGCGCGGTGGGCCTGGCGCTGACCGCCGCGATGGTCTGGATCACGGAGTACTACACCGGCACGCAGTACAAGCCGGTGCAGCACGTGGCGCAGGCCAGCACCACCGGTCACGGCACCAACATCATCGCCGGCCTGGGCGTGAGCATGAAGAGCACGGCCTGGCCGGTGATCTTCGTCTGCATCTCGATCTACGTCGCCTACGCGCTGGCCGGCCTGTACGGCATCGCGATCGCGGCCACCAGCATGCTCAGCATGGCCGGCATCGTGGTCGCGCTGGACGCCTACGGCCCGATCACCGACAACGCCGGCGGCATTGCCGAGATGAGCGAGCTGCCCAGCAGCGTGCGCGACATCACGGACCCGCTGGACGCGGTCGGCAACACCACCAAGGCGGTGACCAAGGGCTACGCGATCGGCTCCGCCGGCCTCGCCGCGCTGGTGCTGTTCGCCGACTACACGCACGCGCTGGAAGCGCGCGGCGTGAGCCTGGCCTTCGACCTCAGCGACCACCGCGTGATCGTCGGCCTGTTCATCGGCGGCCTGATCCCCTACCTGTTCGGCGCGATGGCGATGGAGGCCGTGGGCCGCGCCGCCGGGGCGGTGGTCGTCGAGGTGCGGCGCCAGTTCCGCGAGATCAAGGGCATCATGGAAGGCACGGCCAAGCCCGAGTACGGCAAGGCGGTCGACATGCTGACCACCGCGGCGATCAAGGAGATGATGATCCCCTCGCTGCTGCCGGTGGTAGTGCCCATCCTGGTCGGCCTGATCCTCGGCCCGGCGGCGCTGGGCGGGCTGCTGATGGGCACCATCATCACGGGCCTGTTCGTCGCCATCAGCATGTGCACCGGCGGCGGTGCCTGGGACAACGCGAAGAAGCTGATCGAGGAAGGCTTCACCAGCGCCGACGGCGCCCTGCACAAGAAGGGCGGCGACACGCACAAGGCCGCGGTCACCGGCGACACGGTCGGCGACCCCTACAAGGACACCGCCGGCCCGGCCGTCAACCCGCTGATCAAGATCATCAACCTCGTCGCGCTGCTGATCGTGCCGCTGCTGCCGCTGCCGGCGGCCAAGCCGGCCGCGGCGATCGAGGCCCCGCCGGCGGTGGTCGCAGCCGCAGCCCCGTCGCCCGCGACGCCGGCCATGACGCGCTGACCGCCGAGCCACGCACGCCAAAACCGGCCCGGGCCCGCAAGGGTGCCGGGCCGGTTCTTCTTCGGGGTCAGGGATCGGGCTCTCGGCCCGATGGCGGGCACCGGAGCCACGGCGACGCGCTGGCCACAAAGCAAGAAGCCCGGCACCTTGCGGCACCGGGCTTTCGCTGTTCAATGGTCGGGGTGGCGGGATTCGAACTCGCGACCCCTTGCACCCCATGCAAGTGCGCTACCAGGCTGCGCTACACCCCGACGAAGCCTCGCATTATAGGGGCCGCGGCGGCCCGTTCCGCGGCATCAGCCGCCGAGCAGCGTGCGGATCGACAGCAGCTCGGCGCGCAGCTGTTCGGGCTCAAGCCCTGGGGCCGGCAGCACGCTGCGCACCGGCGGCGGGCTGACGGCCAGCGCGGCCGAGCCGGCCGAGGCCGGCGACGCGCCCTGTGTCGCGGCCCCCACCGTCGACACCGACGCGATCACCGGTGCCACCGGCAGCTCGCCGCCACGGCCTTCGGCATCGCGCCCATTGCCCGCCGCCTTCGCCGCGGCGGCGTCGGCCAGGCGGTTGCGGGCACCGCTGATCGTGAAGCCCTGGTCGTACAGCAGCTCGCGGATGCGCCGGATCAGCAGCACCTCGTGGTGCTGGTAGTAGCGCCGGTTGCCGCGGCGCTTCATCGGCTTGAGCTGGGTGAACTCCTGCTCCCAGTAGCGCAGCACGTAGGGCTTGACCCCGCACAGCTCGCTCACCTCACCGATGGTGAAGTAGCGCTTGGCCGGAATCGCGGGGAGCGCTTTCTCCATTGAAATCAATGGGATCGGAGCGGAAAGCTAGACTCTACTCGAAGTCCTCCGCGGGCGGCGTGTCACCTTGCACGAGTGCTTTCAGCTTGTGACTGGCGTGAAACGTGACCACGTTGCGCGCCTTGATCGGGATCGACTCGCCGGTGCGCGGGTTGCGTCCCGGGCGCGGCGCCTTGCGCCGGATGTTGAAGTTGCCGAAGCCCGAGAGCTTGACGTCCTGGCCCGAGACCAAGCTGCCGTGCACGATCTCGAAGAAGGCCTCGACCATGTCCTTGGACTCGCGCTTGTTGAGCCCGAGGCGGTCGAACAGCAGCTCGGCCAGCTCGGCCTTGGTCAGCGTCGGCGTCTCCAGCGACGGCAGGATCACGCGGTCCTGGGGGTCATCGTTCCTGGCGTCGTTCATGTCCTCGGGCTCCCTCCAGCGGTCAACTGCGCAGCCGCGCACCGCAGGCGGCGGCGGCACGGGCCACCGCCGCGGCGACGGTGGCCTCGATGCGTTCTTCGGTCAGCGTGGCCTCGGCGTCCAGCAGCTCCAGGCGCAGCGCCAGGCTGCGTTCGCCCGCGGCCAGGCCGGCCGCCGGCGCGGCCGGCACGTAGATGTCGAACAGCGTCGCGCGCCGCACCAGCCCGGCCGGGTCGGCGCGCAGCGCGGCGACCAGCGCGTCGTGGCGCACCGACTCGCCGACGATCAGGGCCACGTCGCGCTGCACCGGCTGCTGCCGCGGCAGCGGCCGGTAGCCCGGCAGCGGGTGTTCCAGCACGGCGTCCAGCTCCAGCTCGAACAGCACCGGCGCATGGCCCTGGAAGGCCGGCAGCTCGTAGGCCTGTCGCCAGCGCGGGTGCAGCTCGCCGACATGGCCGATCACGCGGCCGTCGAGCTCCACCGCGGCACAGCGCCCCGGGTGCAGCGCCGGGTGGTCGGCGGCGACGAAGCGGGCCTGGCGCGGCGCCAGCAGCGCCTCGACATCGCCCTTGAGGTCGTAGAAGTCGACCGCGCGCTCGCGCTCGCTCCACTGCAGCGGCAGCGCCGGGCCGAAGGCGAGCCCGGCGACGCGCATCGGCTGGCGCACGCCGGCCACCGTCAGCGGCCCGTCGGCGACGCCGGGGTCGCGGCGGAACACGCGCCCGACCTCGAACAGCCGCACACGCGTGGCCTTGCGCGCCAGGTTGTGGCGCAGCGCCTCGACCAGGCTGCCGACCAGGCTGCTGCGCATCACCGCCAGCGGCGCGGCGATCGGATTGAGTACCTTGATCGGG
Source organism: Rubrivivax sp. (assembly GCA_019635315.1). GTDB lineage: Bacteria > Pseudomonadota > Gammaproteobacteria > Burkholderiales > Burkholderiaceae_C > Rubrivivax. The sequence goes on along the minus strand of JAHBZT010000004.1, from coordinate 117,256 downwards.
TCGGCATTGCCGGCCAGTTCGTGCTCCCAGCGCTCGGGCACGAAGCTGAACGAGATCGTTTCCTGGTAGCCCAGCGCGGCGATCTGCCGGCGCAGCGCATAGGCGCCGCGGCGGCTTTCCTGGCGCACCTGCGGCTCCACCGGCGCCAGTGGCGGCGCGGTCGGCAGCTTGTCGTAGCCGACAACGCGGATCACCTCCTCGATCAGGTCCTCTTCCAGCGTGAGGTCGAAGCGCCAGCTCGGCGGCGCGACGGTGATCGTGCCCTCGTCTTCCGTGTACTGCAGGCCCAGGCGGCGGAAGACATCGGCGCACTGCGCCTGCGTCAGCGGCATGCCGGCCACCTTGGCCGCGCGCGCGGCGCGCAGCGTCACCGGCTTCGCCTCGGGCAGGCGCAGCACCTGGTCGTCCATCGGGCCGACGCGCGTCTCGGGCGTGCCGCAGACCTGCACGATCAGCGCCGTGATGCGCTCGATGTGCTCCACCGTCAGCGCCGGGTCGACCCCGCGCTCGAAGCGATGCCCGGCGTCGGTGCTGAAGTTGTAGCGGCGCGAGCGGCCCTGCACCGCTTCGGGCCACCAGAAGGCGGCCTCGACGTAGATGTTGCGCGTCTCGTCGCCCACCGCAGTGGCGTCGCCGCCCATGATGCCGGCCAGCGACTCCACGCCCTGCGCGTCGGCGATGACGCCGACCTTGCCGTCCAGCTCCACCGTGCTGCCGTTCAGCAGCTTCAGCGTCTCGCCGGGCCGCGCCCAGCGCACGACGAGCTTCTCGTGGATCTTGTCGAGGTCGAAGATGTGCGAGGGCCGGCCGACCTCGAACATCACGTAGTTCGAGATGTCGACCAGCGCGCTGACGCTGCGCTGGCCGCAGCGCGCCAGCCGCTGCACCATCCACGCCGGCGTCCTGGCCTTCGTGTCGACGCCGCGCACGACGCGGCCGCTGAAACGCCCGCAGAGGTCGGGGGCCAGCACCTCCACCGGCAGCTGCTGGTCGTGCGTGGGCGGCACAGGGGCGATGTGCGGCGTCTTCAGCGGCGCGCCGGTGAGCGCCGAGACCTCGCGCGCGATGCCGTAGACGCTGAGCGCATGCGCCAGGTTGGGCGTCAGCTTGAGCGTGAAGACCGTGTCGTCCAGGCCCAGGTGCTGGCGCAGCGGCTGGCCCACCGGTGCATCGTGCGCCAGCTCGAGCAGGCCACCGTGGTCGTCGGCGATCTTCAGCTCCTTCGCCGAGCACAGCATGCCGCGGCTCTCCACGCCGCGCAGCATGCCGACGCCGATCGTGAAAGGCCGGCCGTCGTCGCCCGGCGGCAGCTCGGCGCCGACCATCGCCAGCGGCGCCTTCAGCCCGGCGCGTGCGTTGGGTGCGCCGCAGACCACCTGCAGCGGCTCGCCGCTGCCGGCGTCGACGCGGCACACGCGCAGCCGGTCGGCCTGCGGATGCGGCTCGGCCGACAGGATCTGCGCCACCACGACACCGCTGAACGGCGGCGCCACCGGCGCCAGGTCCTCGACCTCCATGCCGGACATCGTCAGCAGATCCGCCAGCTGCTGTGTGCTCAGCGGCGGATCGCAGAACTCGCGCAGCCACGACTCGGGGAATTGCATCTTCTCGCTCTCGCAGGGCTCTTGCGGGCCGTCAGTTGAACTGGGTCAGGAAACGCAGGTCGCCGTCGAACATCAGCCGCAGGTCGTCGATGCCGTAGCGCAGCATCGCCAGGCGGTCCGGGCCCATGCCGAAGGCGAAGCCGATGTGCTGCTCGGGGTCCAGCCCGTAGTTGCGCACCACGTTCGGATGCACCTGGCCGGAGCCGGCGACCTCCAGCCAGCGACCCTTCAGCGGGCCGCTGCGGAACGCGATGTCGATCTCCGCGCTGGGCTCGGTGAAGGGGAAGAAGCTGGGGCGGAAGCGCACGTCGAAGTCGTCGGTCTCGAAGAATTCGCGCACGAAGGACGTGAAGACGACCTTCAGGTCCTTGAAGCTGACGTTCTCGCCGATCCACAGTCCCTCGCACTGGTGGAACATCGGCGAGTGCGTGGCGTCGCTGTCGACGCGGTAGGTGCGGCCGGGCGCGATGACGCGGATCTCCGGCATGCTGCCCTGCCCCGCATGCTTGGCAGCATGCGCGCGCGCATAGCGCACCTGCATCGGGCTGGTGTGCGGGCGCAGGTTGAGCCAGCGGCCCTCGGCGTCCTTCAGGTCGACGTAGAAGGTGTCCTGCATCGAACGCGCCGGGTGGTTCTCCGGGTTGTTCAGCGCCGTGAAGCTCATCCAGTCGGTCTCGATCTCCGGGCCCTCGGCAACGTCGAAGCCCATGCTGCCGAAGATGGCCTCGATGCGCTCGATCGTGCGGCTGACCGGGTGCAGGCCGCCGGTGCCGCGGCTGCGCCCGGGCAGCGTGACGTCCAGCGCCTCGGCCTTCAGCTGGGCCTGCAGCTCGGCGTCGGCCAGCGCACGCCGGCGCGCCTCGAGCAGCGACTCGACCTGGCTCTTGGCGGCGTTGATCGCGGCGCCGCGCGCCTTCTTCTCGTCGGGCGACAGCTTCGCCAGGCCCTTCATCAGTTCGGTGAGGCGGCCGGCACGGCCGAGGTAGCGTGCCTTGGCGTCCTCCAGCGCGGCGGCGGTCGCCGCGGCGTCGAAGTCGGCCCGCGCGGCACCGACCAGAGAGTCGAGTTCGTTCATCGCTTGGGCTGCGTGCATGCGCGAGAGGATGAGCGGAAAAAAAAAGAAAAAAGGCCGTCCCGAGGTGACGGCCTTCGAATGCTGAGCGGTCGCCCGGCCCCGCGGGACCGGGCGGCGGGAACTCAAGCCAGTTCGGCCTTCACCTTCGCCACGATGCTGCCAAACGCAGCCGGGTCGTTGACGGCCATGTCGGCCAGGACCTTGCGGTCGATGTCGATCTGCGCCTTCTTCAGCCCGGCCATGAACTTGCTGTAGGTGACGCCCAGCTCGCGACTCGCGGCGTTGATGCGCGCGATCCAGAGCTGTCGGAACACCCGCTTGCGGGTGCGGCGGTCACGGTAGGCGTACTGGCCGGCCTTCATCACCGCCTGCTTGGCGATGCGGAAGACGTTCTTGCGGCGGCCGCGGAAGCCCTTGGCCAGGGCCAGGATCTTCTTGTGGCGCGCGTGGGCGGTGACACCACGTTTGACGCGAGGCATGCGTGTTCTCCTTGTCCGTCAGTCGAGGGTCAGAGCCCGGCGAAGGGCATCATCTTCGCGATGCCGCCCAGGTCGCGCTCGTTCACGTTGGCCGCGGCGCGCAGGTGGCGCTTGCGGGTCGTGCTCTTCTTCGTGAGGATGTGGCGCTTGAACGCCTGACCGCGCTTGACGGTCCCCCCCGGACGGACGCGGAAACGCTTCTTCGCGCCGCTCTTGGTCTTCATCTTGGGCATGACTGCTCCTTCTACGTGCACCGGCTGCAGGCGGCCCGGGATTGCCCGTGCACTTGGGGGCCTGCAGCGGCTTCTTTCTCGCGACCGGGGTGACCAGACCCCGGCTGCCAGATACTTCGAACCTTGTTCCTACTTCCGCTTGGGCGCCAGCACCATGATCATCTGGCGCCCTTCCAGCTTGGGCATGTGCTCGACCACCGAGACGTCGGCCAGCTCGTCGCGGATGCGCTCCAGAAGCCGCATGCCGATGTCCTGGTGCGTGATCTCGCGGCCGCGGAAGCGCAGCGTGACCTTGCCCTTGTCACCGTCCTCGGCGATGAAGCGGCGCAGGTTGCGCATCTTGATCGCATAGTCGCCTTCGTCGGTGCCGGGGCGGAACTTGACTTCCTTGACCTCGATGACCTTCTGCTTGGCCTTGGCCTCGGCGGCCTTCTTCTGTTCCTGGTACTTGAACTTGCCGTAGTCCATCAACCGGCACACGGGGGGGTCCGCGGTGGCGGCGATCTCGACCAGATCGACATCCAGTTCCCCGGCCATGCGCAGCGCTTCGATCGTGGGGACGATGCCCAGCGGCTCGTTCTCGACCCCGTTCAGGCGCACCTGCGGCGCCATGATTTCCCGGTTCAACCGGTGCTTGCGCTCCGCGTTCGGCACGCGGCGGTCCATGAAGGTAGCGATGGTTCCAGCTCCTTAGTGCAGCCCGAAGACCGGCGGGCCACGATGCAAAGAATTGAGCGCGCCGGGGGTCTTCAGACCTTGGCGGCGATGTCGGCGGCGAGCTTCTCGGCGAAGTCGGCCATCGGCATCACCCCCAAGTCCTGGTTGCCCCGGGCGCGCACGGCAACGGCCCCGTTGGCCTTCTCCTGGTCGCCCACGACCAGGATGAACGGGACCTTGTGCAACGAATGCTCGCGGATTTTATAGCCGATCTTCTGGTTGCGCAAATCAAGGCTCAATCTAACTCCTTGTTTTTGCAGCATTTTCGCCACCTCGGCCGCATAGCCGTGCTGGGCGTCCGTGATCGGGCAGACGACCACCTGCAGCGGCGCCAGCCAGGCCGGCAGCGCGCCGGCATGCTGCTCGATCAGGATGCCGATGAAGCGCTCCAGGCTGCCGACGATGGCGCGGTGCAGCATCACCGGGTGGCGGCGGCTGCCGTCCTCGGCCACGTATTCGGCGTCCAGCCGCTCGGCCATGGAGAAGTCGACCTGCATCGTGCCGCACTGCCACTCGCGGCCGATGGCGTCCTTGAGCGTGTATTCGATCTTCGGGCCGTAGAAGGCGCCGTCGCCGGGCGCGATCTGGAACTCGCAGCCGGAGCGGCGCAGGCTCTCCATCAGCGCATGCTCGGCCTGGTCCCAGACGGCGTCGCTGCCGATGCGCGCCTCGGGCCGCGTGGCGACCTTGTAGACGATCTCCGTGAAGCCGAAGTCGCGGTAGACCTGCTGCAGCAGCGCCGTGTAGGCCACGCACTCGGGCAGGATCATGTCCTCCGTGCAGAAGATGTGCCCGTCGTCCTGCGTGAAGCCGCGCACGCGCATGATGCCGTGCAGGCCGCCCGTGGGCTCGTTGCGGTGGCACTGGCCGAATTCGCCGTAGCGCAGCGGCAGGTCACGGTAGCTCTTGATGCCCTGCTTGAAGATCAGGATGTGGCCCGGGCAGTTCATCGGCTTGAGCGCGTAGTCGCGCTTCTCCGACTCCGTGACGAACATGTGGTCGCGGTACTTGTCCCAGTGGCCCGTCTTCTCCCACAGCGCGCGGTCCAGGATCTGCGGCCCCTTGACTTCCTGGTAGCCGTTGTCGCGGTAGACGCGGCGCATGTACTGCTCCACCTCCTGCCACAGCGTCCAGCCCTTGGGGTGCCAGAACACCGTGCCGGGGCTGTGCTCGTCCAGGTGGAACAAGTCCAGTTCGCGGCCGAGCTTGCGGTGGTCGCGCTTCTCGGCCTCCTCGAGCATCGTCAGGTATTTCTGCAGCTCGTCCTTGCTCGCCCAGGCCGTGCCGTAGATGCGCTGCAGCTGCTCGTTGCGGTGGTCGCCGCGCCAGTAGGCGCCGGCCACCTTCATCAGCTTGAAGTGCTTCAGCCGCCCCGTGCTGGGCACGTGCGGGCCGCGGCACAGGTCCTCGAAGCCGCCCTCGCGGTACAGGCTGACGTCCTCGCCGGCCGGGATGCTGCCGATGATCTCGGCCTTGTAGTGCTCGCCCTGGGCCTTGAAGTGGGCCACGGCCTCGTCGCGCGGCAGCACGCGGCGCTCGACCGGCTCGTTCTTCGCCGCCAGCTCGCCCATGCGCTGCTCGATCGCCGCCAGGTCCTCGGGCGTGAACGGGCGCTTGTACGCGAAATCGTAGTAGAAGCCGTTGTCGATGACCGGGCCGATCGTCACCTGCGCGTCGGGGAACAGTTCCTTCACCGCATAGGCCAGCAGGTGCGCCGTGCTGTGGCGAATGATCTCCAGCCCTTCCGGGTCCTTGTCCGTGACGATGGCCAGCGCGGCATCGGCCTCGATGCGGTGGCTGGTGTCGACGACGCGGCCGTCCACCTTGCCGGCGATCGCCGCCTTGGCCAGCCCGGCGCCGATGGACGCGGCCACCTCGGCCACCGTCACCGGACCGGGGAACTCTCGCCGGGCGCCGTCCGGCAGCGTGATCTGGATCATTTCTCGAACCTCCAAAAGCGGCGAAGCGCGGTGGGGGCCGCGCTTCGTTCGGGTGTCAGGGACGTGGGGACGAACGCGCGCGACCGATCAGTTCTCGGTGAAGAAGAAGAACGTAGTCCGCGGTGTCATAACCCGTCGTGCCTTTCTCGCTCTTGCTGGGTCGAAGGGAGCCCGATTCTAGCCGAGGGCGGCGCTCAGGGCAGCGGCAGCGCCTCGAAGGGCCGGCCGTCACGCACCAGGTCGGCAAACTCGTCGGCCAGCCGCGCACTCTCGGCCACCGCGCCGCGCCAGATGCGCTGACGGGTCGCCTCGTCCTCGCCGTAGGTCCTGAAGTCGTTGCGGTCGGGCAGCTTGCCGCCGGGCAGCGCCCGCACCCAGTCCGGCGCCGGCGCCAGCACGACGACGTTGTCCAGCCCGTGGCTGGCGCGGTGGCGGTGCTTCAGGCCCTTGTCCAGCCAGCCGGGCACGATGTGCGGCTGGAAGTGGGGGTACAGCACCAGCCCGGCCCCTGGCCCGGCGCCGTGCGGCATCGCGGCGTACTGCAGGTGGAGGTGGTAGTCGGTGATGCCGCCGTCCCAGTACGCGCCGCGCGGGCCGCCGGGCACGTCGTGCACGGCCTGCAGCCAGAACGGGATCGAGCAGCTGGCCAGGATCGCCGGCACCAGGTTGGTCTCGTCCAGCGCCACCTGCGCCGTCCGGAAGTCCGTCAGCGGCAGCGGCAGCGCATCGCGCGGGTCGGAGAAGACCACGCGCTCCAGCCAGCCGCCCAGCGCGCGCCGGCTGGCGGCATTGGCGACGAAGGCGCCCAGGTAGCCCAGGGGCGTGCGCAGCCGGCCCTCGCGGCGCAGCAGGTGGCGGCCGCGGCTGGTGAAGACATGCAGCCGGCGCTGCGGGTGCGCCAGCACCTGCGCCGCGCGGCTGCCGATGCGCTGCTCGAGCTTCTCGCGAAAACCGCGGCTGACCGCGGCCGCGGTCGGCGACTTGCCCGGCGCGCGTTCGTAGCGCTGCGTGATGTAGTCCTCGCACAGCTCGGCCAGCGCGGCGTCCGGGTCCGGCAGGCAGGCGCAGGCCAGGCGCCAGGCACCGATCGACGCGCCCAGCAGGTGCAGTCGCTGTGTGCTGCCGGCCAGCCAGCGGCCGAACAGGAAGCGGTCCAGCGGGTTGAGCACCAGGCCCTTGGCACCGCCGGCGGCGCCGGGGATCGCCGCGACGTCGGCCGGCGACAGGCCCTGCTCGCGCAGGTGCGCACGCGCGCGCGGACCGGCGTAGACCTGCAGCGCCCGCACGACCACCTGCCTGCCCGCCCGGCCGCCGACCGCCTCAGCGCCGCGCCTGCAGCTTCGCGAACGCTGCCGCCATCGCGCCCTGCCCGGCGGCCTGCCCGGCCGCCGAAGGCCCGGCCTGGCGCGCACGGTCGCCGCGGCCCGCCGGCTGGTAGCGGTTGTCGCCAACGCCGCGCTCGCGCGACGCAGGGGCGTCCAGCTTCATCGTCAGCGCGATGCGCTTGCGCGCCAGGTCGACCTCGACCACGCGCACCTTGACGATCTGCCCGGTGCGCACGACCTCGCGCGCATCGGCGACGAACTTGTTCGCGAGCTGGCTCACGTGCACCAGCCCGTCCTGGTGCACGCCCAGGTCGACGAAGGCGCCGAACTGCGCGACGTTGCTGACCGTGCCTTCCAGCACCATGCCCGGCTGCAGGTCCTTGATGTCGGCCACGCCCTCGTTGAAGCGCGCGACCTGGAAGTCCGGGCGCGGGTCGCGGCCGGGCTTCTCCAGCTCGGCCAGGATGTCCTTCACGGTGATGGCGCCGAAGCGTTCGTCGCCCAGTTCCTTCGCGATGGCCTCGGGCTTCAGCGTGCGCAGCACCTCGGCGCGGCCCATCAGCTCGCCGACGCTGCGGCCGGTGGCCTGCAGCAGCTGCTGCACGACCGGGTAGGTCTCGGGGTGCACGCCGGTCATGTCCAGTGGGTCGTCGCCGTCGCGGATGCGCAGGAAGCCGGCCGCCTGCTCGAAGGTCCTGGGCCCCAGGCCGGTGACGTCCAGCAGCTGGCGGCGGCTGCGGAAGGCGCCATGCTCGTCGCGCCAGCGCACGACGCTGGCCGCCACCGCCGGACTGAGCCCGGACACGCGCGCCAGCAGCGGCGCCGACGCGGTATTCAGGTCCACGCCCACCGCATTGACGCAGTCCTCGACGACGGCGTCCAGCGTGCGCGCCAGCGCGCCCTGGTTGACGTCGTGCTGGTACTGGCCGACGCCGATGCTCTTGGGGTCGATCTTCACCAGCTCGGCCAGCGGGTCCTGCACGCGCCGCGCGATGCTCACCGCGCCGCGCAGGCTGACGTCGAGATCCGGCAATTCGCGACTGGCAAATTCACTCGCGCTGTAGACACTGGCACCGGCCTCGCTGACCACCACCTTGTCCAGCCGGAAGACATGCGGCCCCCAGGCCGGGCCGTCGCCCGTCCGCCCCCCGGGGGGGATCGCGGCGCCCGGCGAAGCCGGTTCGCCGCGAGGCGCCGCCCCGCGCACGCGCTTGATCAGGTCGGCGGCCAGCTGGTCGGTCTCGCGGCTGGCGGTGCCGTTGCCGATGGCGATCAGGTTGACGCCGTGCGCGGCCACCAGGCGGCCCAGCGCGTGCAGCGCGCCTTCCCAGTCGTTGCGTGGCTCGTGCGGGTAGACGGTGGCGGTGGCCAGCACCTTGCCGGTCTCGCTGACCACGGCCACCTTGACGCCCGTGCGGATGCCCGGGTCCAGCCCCATCACGACCCGCTTGCCGGCCGGCGCGGCGAGCAGCAGGTCGCGCAGGTTGTCGGCGAAGACCTTGATCGCCACCGCCTCGGCCTGCTCGCGCAGGCGGGCGAACAGGTCGCGCTCGAGGCTCAAGCTCAGCTTGACCTTCCAGGTCCAGGCGATGGTCTTGCGGATCAGCTCGTCGCCGGGTCTCTTCGAATGCGACCAGCCCAGGTGGCGCGCGATGCGCCCCTCGGCCTGCCCGGGCTGCCCGGGCACGGTCTCCTCGTCGAGCACCAGCTTCGCATCCAGCCACTCCTGCGTGCGGCCACGGAAGACCGCCAGCGCGCGGTGGCTGGGCACGCGGGCGATGGCTTCGGCATGGTCGAAATAGTCGCGGAACTTGGCGGCGTCCGGCTGACTGCCATCCTTGCCGTCGACGAGGCGGCTGCGCAGCAGCCCCTCGCTCCACAGCCATTCCCGCAGCGATCCGACCAGCGCGGCGTCCTCGGCCCAGCGCTCCGACAGCAGGTCGCGCACGCCGTCGAGCACCGCGGCCGCGTCGGCGAAGCCGGCTTCGGCCAGCGCGGCCCAGCCGCCCTCGCGACCGGCCGCGAAGGCCGCGGCCTCGGCCAGCGGGTCCAGCATCGGGTCGGCGAACAGCCGGTCGGCCAGCGGCTCCAGACCGGCCTCGCGGGCGATCATGCCCTTGGTGCGGCGCCTGGGCTTGTACGGCGCGTACAGGTCCTCGAGTTCCTGCTTGGTCGGCGCGGCGGCGATCGCGGCTTGCAGCGCCGTGGTCAGCTTGCCCTGCTCGGCGATGCTCTTCAGCACCGCGGCGCGGCGGTCCTCGAGTTCACGCAGGTACGCGAGCCGGGCTTCCAGCTCGCGCAGCTGGACGTCGTCGAGGCCGTCGGTGGCCTCCTTGCGGTAGCGGGCGATGAAGGGAACGGTGGCGCCGCCGTCGAGCAGGTCGACGGCCGCCGCCACCTGCGCCGGCCGGACCTTCAGTTCGGCGGCGATCTGCAGCAGGATCTTGTCCAAGGAAACGGGAAGCGGCGCCCTGGTCGCCGCGGGCAATTTCGAGAGCGGCGGAGTTTAAGCGGCGCCCGCCTCACGACCGCCCGCGGCCAGCCAGCGCAGCACGCCCTGCCCCGCCGCGCGGCCGCTCGCGAAGCAGGCGGTCAGCAGATAGCCGCCGGTCGGTGCCTCCCAGTCCAGCATCTCGCCGGCCACGAAGACGCCGGGCAGCGCGCGCAGCATCAGGCCTTCGTCCAGCGCCTCGAAGCGCACGCCGCCGGCGGTGCTGATGGCCTCGTCGAGCGGGCGCGTCGCCGTCACCGTCACCGGCAGCGCCTTGATCGCGGCCGCCAGGCGCTGCGGGTCGGCCTGCTCGGCCTTGGGCACGAGTTCCCACAGCAGCGCCGCCTTGGCGCCGTCCAGCTTCAGCCGCGTCTTCAGGTGCGTGGCCAGCGAGCGCGGGCCGCGCGGATGCGCCAGCTCGCGCGCCACCCACTCCAGGCTGCGCTGCGGCAGCAGGTCGAGGTGGAAGACGGCGCGGCCCGTGGCGGCGATCGCCTCGCGCAGGCGCGCCGACGCCGCATAGACGAGGCTGCCCTCGACGCCGTACTCGCTGATCACGAATTCGCCGGCCTGCCGCCAGTCGCCGATGCTCACGGCAACACCCTTCAGCGGCGCGCCGGCGAAGCGTCGGCGCAGGTGCTCGCTCCACGCGACCTCGAAGCCGCAGTTGGACGGCGCCAGCGGCGCCAGGTCCACGCCGCGCCCCGCCAGCAGCGGCACCCAGGCACCATCGGACCCCAGCCGGGCCCAGCTGCCGCCACCCAGCGCCAGCACGGTGGCGGCGGCGTGCACGCGGCGCTCGCCTTCGGGCGTGGCGAAGCGCAGCGCGCCGTCGTCGGCCCAGCCGGTCCAGCGGTGGCGCATGTGCAGCCGCAGCCCGCCCGCGCGCAGGCGGTGCAGCCAGGCGCGCAGCAGCGGCGCGGCCTTCATGTCGGTCGGGAAGACGCGGCCGGAGCTGCCGACGAAGGTGGCCACGCCCAGCCCGGCCGCCCAGCGCCGCAGTTCGTCGGCACCGAAGTCGCGCAGCAGCGGCCGCAGCGCCGCGGCACGCCCGGCATAGCGCGCGACGAAGGCGTCGAAAGGTTCGGCGTGCGTCAGGTTGAGCCCGCCCTTGCCGGCGAGCAGGAACTTGCGCCCCACCGACGGCATGCGGTCGAACAGCTCGACACGGCGGCCGGCGGCCAGCAGCACCTCGGCGGCCATCAGGCCGGCCGGGCCGCCGCCGACGATGGCCACGGGGGCCTCGTCGGCGGCGCCGGACGGCGAAGCAGTGGCAGCGGAGTCGGTCACGCGCCGATTGTCGGCGCGCGCCGGCCCCGGGTCGCCCGGCCGGTCAGGCCAGCGCGGGCTCGGCGGCCGACTCGCGCTGCTGGCGGCGGCGCTTCAGCACGCCACCCAGCAGCGCCAGGCCGCCGATCAGCGTCGCATAGGTCGCCGGCTCGGGCACCGCGGTCGTGATGGGGATCGTATTCGCGGTGCCGATCTCCAGCCCGGTCAGGTCGGGCAGGCCGAAGACGGCCGTCAGCGCGCCGGCGGCCGCGGCGGTCAGCGTCAGCGAGAACGGCGACACCGCATTGCCGCTGAAGCCGATGTTGAACAGCGGCACGCCGGGGATCGCGGTGGTGCCGAAGGCCGCGTTGCCGGTCAGCGTCAGCGCCACGGTGTCGATCACGAAGTCGGTCAGGTTCAGCGTGATCGACGCGTCCGACAGAGCCAGGCCGCTGCCGTCGTGCTCGATCGTGCCGGCGAAGCTGCCGGTGTCGATCGCGCCGCCGGTGACCGGGAAGTAGGCCAGCGGCGTGCCATCGGAACCCGGGCTGACCGTGGCGGTGCCCAGCGGCGCGACGCCCAGGCCCACGGAGGCCAGGGTCGGCGCCGAGGTCAGCGTCACCGCCGTCACGCCGCCGGTGATCGGCAGCGCCGTGGCCTGCGCTGCGGAGGCACCCAGCGCCGCGGCCAAGGCCGCGCCACAGATGCGTACTGCGTACTTCATCGCATCACTCCTGTCGGTTGGGGGGTTGTCTGATCGGCGCCCGCCGGCCGCAGCAACCCCGCGGGCGAGGAAGCTACCGGTCGGTAGACCAAGGAAACCGATCAGTTTCGGACGATACCGTGTAGTAGTTCGCGGCGCTTGTCCGGGACGACGCCCCACCCCACGCGTTTGCGGGGGTGAAGGCCGACGAAGTGTGACGACCGGTAACCGACGCGGACGGAGCGCCGCCCGTGGCCCGGTCAGTCGGTGGCGCGCAGCGCCTGGCGCAGCTTGTCGCCGATCTCCGGCCGCTCGCGGAACGGGTCGGTCGGGTTGCGCGGCGTCATGATGTCCTCCAGCCGCACCTGCACCGAGGCCAGCGACTTCGGGTGGCTGTAGATGTAGAAGCGGTTCTCCGCCATCGCGTCGAAGACGAACTGGGCCACCTGGCCCGCGGTGACCTTGCCGCTGCTGACCGCCTTGTCGCTCATCGCCTGGGCGATGAGCTGGCTGCGCGTAGGCTTCGCGGCCGGCAGGTCGGCCGGCCGGTTGCGCTCGCTGCGGTGGATGCCGGTGGGCACGAAGAAGGGGCACAGCACATGGGCGTAGACCTGGTCGGTGACCAGCGACAGGTCCTGGTACAGCGTCTCCGACAGCGCCACCACCGCGTGCTTGCTGACGTTGTAGACGCCCATGTTGGGCGCATTCAGCAGCCCGGCCATGCTGGCGGTGTTGACGATGTGGCCGCGCCAGGACGGGTCGGCCTTCGCGGCGGCCAGCATGGCCGGCGTGAAGACGCGCACGCCATGCGCCACGCCCATCACGTTGACGCCCAGCACCCATTCCCAGTCCTTGACCGTGTGCTCCCAGATCAGCCCGCCGGCGCCGACGCCGGCGTTGTTGAAGACGAAGTTCGGCGTGCCGAAGCGCGCGAAGGTCGCCTCGGCCAGCGCCTCCACCTCGGCCGCCTGGCGGATGTCCAGCCGGTGCGGCAGCACCTCGCCGCCGAGTTCGCCGACCTCGTGGGCGGCGAGTTCCAGCGCGTCGGCCTGCACGTCGGCCATCACGATCCTCATGCCCAGCCGCGCGGCGATGCGGCTGGCCTCCAGCCCGAAACCGGACGCGGCGCCGGTGATGACGGCCACGCCGCCTTGCAGGGGATGCATCGGTAGTCTCCTCGGGTCAGTGCTCGACCGGCAGCGCGCGGTCGATCAGGGTGTCGAAGTCGGTGCCCGACGGCAGCAGCCCGAACGCGTCGGCCGCGCCGTCCAGCCGCGAGCGCACGAAGGCCGAGAAGACGGCCGCCGGCGCCTGGCGCTGCAGCAGCGCGGCCTGCAGCACCAGCGCGACCTCGCGCGCCAGCGTGCGGGCGTCGGCCTCGGCGGTGCCGGCGTCGATGGCCGCCAGCACGCGCGCCGCGGCGCGGTCGAAGCCGGGCTCGCGGCCCCGCGCGGCGCCCAGCTCGGCCTCCAGCACCGGCGCCACGTCGGCGCCGCGCAGCGCCCGCAGCAAGTCCAGCGCCATGATGTTGCCGGCGCCTTCCCAGATGCTGTTGAGCGGCATCTCGCGGTAGATGCGCGCCATCACGCCCTCGCCGCCGGCCTCGACGTAGCCGTTGCCGCCCAGGCATTCCATCGCCTCCTGCGCGAAGGCGCTGCCGCGCTTGCAGATCCAGAACTTGGCCACCGGCGTCAGCAGGCGACGCATCACGGCCTCGTGCCCGTTGCCGGCATGCTCGCTGCGGTCCACCGCGGCAGCCAGGCGCAGTGCCAGCGCGGTCGCGGCCTCGCTCTCCAGCGCCAGGTCGGCGAGCACGTTCTTCATCAGCGGCTGCGCGATCAGCGGCTTGCCGAAGGCCTGGCGCTGCACGCAGTGGTGCAGCGCCAGCGACAGCGCCTGGCGCATCAGCCCCGCGGTGCCCAGGGCACAGTCCAGCCGGGTCAGCGCGCCCATGGCCAGGATCTGCGGCACGCCGCGGCCCTCCTCGCCGACCAGCCAGGCGCTGGCGCGCTGGAACTCGACCTCCGAACTGGCATTGGCCTGGTTGCCGAGCTTGTGCTTCAGGCGCTGGATCTGCCATGCGTTGCGCGTGCCGTCGGGCCGCCAGCGCGGCAGGAAGAAGCACGACAGCCCGCCGGCGGACTGCGCCAGCACCAGGAAGGCGTCGCACATCGGCGCCGACATGAACCACTTGTGGCCGGTGATGGCGAAGCGGCGGCCCCAGGCGTCCTCGCCGTCGGGCTCGGCACGCGTGGTGTTCGCACGCACGTCCGAGCCGCCCTGCTTCTCGGTCATGCCCATGCCCATCGTGATCGCGGGCTTGTCCGCGGCCGGCACGTCGCGCGCGTCGTAGCGGCGGTCGGCCAGCTTGGCGCCGAAGGCGGCGTGCAGCGCCGCGTTGGCGCGCAGCGCCGGCGCCACCGCATAGGTCATCGACACCGGGCACAGCACCGAGGGCTCGGCCTCGGTGAACAGCATGAAGGCCGCGGCACGCTCGATGTGCCCGCCCGGCCCGGCGGCCCAGGGCGTGCCGTGCAGGCCATGCGCCAGCGCACTGCCCAGCAGCGCGTGGTAGCTGGGGTGGAACTCGACCTCGTCGGCGCGGTGGCCGAAGCGGTCGTGCGTGTGCAGCACCGGCCCATGCACGTTGGCCAGCCGCGCATGCGCCTGCATCGCGGTCGAGCCGGCCTCGGCGCCCAGCGCGTCCAGCCGCGCGGTGTCGAGCTGCGGCGCCAGCGCCACCAGCGCGTCGCGCAGCGGGCGGTTGATGCGCAGCAGGTTGACGTCGACCAGCGGCGTGCTCTGGTTCAGGACCTCGTGCGTGGCCAGCATCGCGATCTCCTCCTTCAGTCTGGCGCGGCGCGCAGCATCTCGAGATGCGGGATGCCGTCCTCGTCGTAGGGTTCGCCGACCGGCACGAAGCACAGGCTGCCGTAGAAGCGCGCCAGGTGGGCCTGCGCGCCGATGCGGATGGCGCGGCCGGGCCAGACCTGCGACGTGCGCGCCAGGCCCTCGGCCATCAGCCGGCGCCCCAGCGCCTGCCCGCGCGCGGCGGCGGCCACCACGACGCGGCCGATCGACGGCTCGGCATATTTCGCGCCCGGATCGACGACCCGCAGGTAGGCCAGCAGCACGCCCTGGCCGTCGCGACCCAGCAGATGCCAGGCGCTGCGGTCCAGCCCGTCGGGGTCCAGGTAGGGCACCTGCTCGACGATGAAGGCCTGGCAGCGCAGCGCGAGCAGGTCGTAGAGGTTGTCCACCCCCAGCTCGGCGAAGCGGCACCAGGTCCAGTGCACCGCGGGCTCCCTCAGGCCAGCTTCACGAGCTGCTTGCCGAAGTTGGCGCCGTGCAGCAGGCCGATGAAGGCCGCCGGCGCCTTCTCCAGCCCGACGGCGACGCTCTCGCGGTACTTGAGCCGGCCCGTGGCGACCAGCTCGCCGAGCTCCTTCAGTGCCGCCGGCCACAGCGGCAGGTGCTCGCTGACGATGAAGCCCTGCAGCTTCAGCCGCTGCGTCAGCAGCAGCTGCGGGCGCGCCATCGGGATCGGCGCACCCTCGTAGCCGGAGATCATGCCGCACAGCGCGATGCGGCCGAAGGCATTCATGCGCGACATGACGACGTCCAGGATCAGGCCGCCGACATTCTCGAACAGGCCGTCGACGCCCTGCGGCGCCGCCTCGTCCAGCGCGGCGGCGAGCGACGCGAAGTCGCGGTGCGCCTTGTAGTCGATGCAGGCGTCGAAGCCGAGTTCGTCGCGCACGTAGTCGCACTTGTCGGCGCCGCCGGCGATGCCCACCGCGCGGCAGCCGCGCGCCTTCGCGAGCTGGCCGACCGCGCTGCCCACCGCGCCGGCCGCGGCGTCGACGACGATGGTCTCGCCCGGCTTGGGGTCGATGAGGTGGACCAGGCCCACCCAGGCCGTGACGCCCGGCATGCCGACGGCGCCCAGGTAGGCCGACAGCGGAATGCGCCGCGCATCGACCTTGCGCAGCACGCCGGGCTGGCCGCCGTCGACGACCGCATGCTCCTGCCAGCCGCCCATGCCGACCACGCTGTCGCCGGCGGCGTAGCCGTCGTGGCGCGACTCCAGCACGACGCCGGCGGTGCCGCCGACCATCACGGCACCGAGCGCCTGCGGTGCGGCGTAGCTCTTCATGTCGTTCATGCGCATGCGCATGTACGGGTCCAGGCTCAGCCAGTGGTGGCGCACCAGCACCTGGCCTTCGGCCAGCGGCGGCAACTCGGCGGTCTCGAGGCGGAAGTTGTCGGCGCTGGCCTCGCCGGTGGGGCGCGAGGCCAGCACGATGCGGCGGTTGATGATCGTCATGTCGGTGTCTCCGGTGCCGGCGTCGCGCGTTGCAGCGCCTTGGCATGGCGGCCCTGGGTCGGCAGCGCGCGCAGGTATTTGAAGGTGGCGGTGCCATGCGCGCACAGCCGGCCTCCGTCGTCTAAGACGCTGCCCTCGCAGAAGGCCAGCGTGGTGGTCCGGTGCAGCAGCGCGCCCAGGGCGCGCAGCCGGCCCTCGGCCGGGCGCATGAAGGTGGTCTTCATCTCGATCGTCGCCACGCCGGGCCCCTGCGCCGGGTCGTGCGAGTGGTGACTGCGCGCCGCATGGGCCATCGCCACGTCCAGCATCGTCATCAGCACGCCGCCATGCGCGACCTGCCAGCTGTTGAGGTGCACCTCGGCGAGGTCGACGCGCAACTCCGCCTTGCCGTCGCCGAAGCCCCACAGCTCCAGCCCGAGCTGCTCGACGAAGGGGATGCGCAGCGGGAAATGCAGCCGGCCGCTCATCCGGCCGTCATCCGCCGTGCACCGACGACACGCCGCCGTCCACCGCCAGGATCTGCCCGGTGATGTGCTTGCCCGCCGCGCTGGCAAACAGCAGCACGGCGCCCTTGAGGTCGTCGTCGTCGCCCAGTCGCTTGAGCGGCGCCGCGGCGGCCAGCTTCTCGGCGCCGAAGGTCTCGAGCACGCCCTTGGTCATCTTGCTCGGGAAGAAGCCCGGCGCCACCGCGTTGACGGTGATGCCGTAGGCGCCCCACTCCGCCGCCAGCGTGCGCGTGAAATTGACGACCGCGCCCTTGCTGGTGCCGTAGGCGATGAACTTGACGTCCATCGAGCCGCCCAGCCCGGCGATCGACGCGACGTTGACGATGCGGCCGCGCCGGTTGGGGATCATGCTGGCCCGGCCCACCGCCTGCGAGAAGAGGAAGATACTGCGGATGTTCAGGTTCATCACCTTGTCCCAGGCCGCCAGCGGATAGTCCTCGGCCGGCGCGCCCCAGGTGGCGCCGGCGTTGTTGACGAGGATGTCGATGCGGCCCAGACGGTGCATGGTCTCGTCGACGACCTTCTGCACCTGCTCGGGGTCGGCCGCGTCGGCGGCGATCCAGCGCGCGTCGATGCCGCGCTCGGACAGGTGCGCCGCGGCCTCCTCCAGGTCCGCCGCCTTGCGCGAGGTGAGCATGATCTTGGCGCCGGCCTCGCCCAGCGCCTCGGCCATCTGCAGGCCCAGGCCGCGCGAGCCGCCGGTGACGAGGGCGACCTGGCCTTTCAGGTCGAAAAGCTGTTGCACGGGGGTGCCCATCGCGGGTCTCCTGTTCGGTGGGGTTCGTTCAAGGCGCGCGGCGCGCATCGGTGCGCCGCGAGCGCACCCAGACCAGCACCACGCCGGCGGCGGTGTCGATGGCGCCGGCGACGATGAGGATCCAGCCCAGCAGCGCGTCGCTGCGCTGCACGAAGATGCCCAGGCAGACGATCAGCAGACCGCTGTAGATCAGGATCCAGACCAGCTTCTCGAGGGCGGCAAGGGTCATGGCGGCGGCTCAGAACCAGTCGGCCCGCATCTCGCGCGGCAGCGCCTCGCGGCGCGCCACCGGGCCCAGCCAGGCGGCGATCTTGGGCAGCTCGTAGGCATAGAAGTAGCGCAGCGCAGCGCGCTTGCCCTGGGCCAGCGCGTCGTTGCGGTCGGCGACGACCAGCGCCACGTCCAGCCAGATCCAGGCCAGCACCACATGGCCGAAGGCCTGCAGGTAGGGCGTGGCATTGGCCAGCGCTTCCTCCGGCACGCCGGTGGCCCAGGCGGCCTTGGTCGCGGCACCCAGTTGCTGCACTGCGCCGGCGAGCTGGTTCGCGGGCTCGGCCAGCGCCGCATCGTGGCCGGCGCGCGCGATGGTGTCCTGCATGCGCGCGGCCAGCAGCTTGAGCCCGGCGCCGCCATCCATCACCACCTTGCGGCCCAGCAGGTCCAGCGCCTGGATGCCGTGCGTGCCCTCGTGGATCATGTTCAGGCGGTTGTCGCGCCAGTACTGCTCGACCGGAAAGTCGCGCGTATAGCCGTAGCCGCCCAGCACCTGGATGGCCAGGCTGTTGGCCTCCAGGCACCATTCGCTGGGCCAGCTCTTCGCGATCGGCGTCAGCACCTCCAGCAGCACGCGCGCCTCGGCGGCCGCGGCCTCGCTGCCGGTGTGCAGTTCGTCGACCAGGCGCGCGCAGTACAGCTCCAGCGCCAGCGCGCCTTCGGCATAACTCTTCTGCGCCAGCAGCATGCGCTTGACGTCGGCATGCTCGACGATGGCCACCGGCGGCTGCGCCGGGTCCTTGCCGCTGCCGGTGATCGGCCGGCCCTGCGGCCGCTGCCGCGCATAGTCCAGCGAGGCCTCGTAGCCTGCCAGGCCCAGCATCGTCGCCGCGAGGCCGACACCGATGCGCGCCTCGTTCATCATGTGGAACATGCAGCGCAGCCCTTCACCCGGGCGGCCGACGAGATAGCCCACCGCGCCGGCCGCGCCACCGGGCTTGAACTTGCCCTCGCCGAAATTGAGCAGCGTATTGGTCGTGCCGCGCCACCCGCACTTGTGGTTCAGCCCGGCCAGGGCCACGTCGTTGCGCTCGCCGGTCAGCCGCCCCTCGGTGTCCACCAGCTTCTTCGGCACGATGAACAGCGAGATGCCGCGCGTGCCCGGCACCAGCCGGCCGTCGGCGTCCGGGATCTTGGCCAGCACGAGGTGGATGATGTTCTCGGTCAGCTCGTGCTCGCCGGCGCTGATCCACATCTTGTTGCCGCGCAGGCGGTAGCGCGGGCCCAGCGGGTCGGCCTCGAAGTCCGGGCCGTCCGGCAGCGCCCGCGTGGCGATGTCCGACAGCGACGAGCCCGCCTGGGGTTCGCTCAGGCACATGGTGCCGCTGAAGCGGCCGCTGAATTCGTTGAGCGCGAAGACCTGCCGCTGCGCCGGCGTGCCGTGCGCCATCAGCAGGTTGGCATTGCCCACCGTCAGCATGCCGGCGCCGATGCTGACGCTGGCCTTCGCGAAGAAGGCATTGGCGGCCGCTTCCACCGTGTAGGGCAGCTGCATGCCGCCGATCGCGTGGTCCTGCGCGGCGCTGAGCATGCCGCTTTCGGCATAGGCCTTCCACGCGTCGTGCGTGGCCTGCGGCAGGATGACCTTCTCGCCGTCGAAACGCGGTTCCTCGGTGTCGACCAGGCGGTTGAACGGCGCGTATTTCTCGCGCGCGATGCGCTCGCAGGTGTCGAGCACCGCGTCGAAGGTCTCGCGCGAGTGTTCGGCGAAGCGCTCGCGTTCGAGCAGCGTGCCGACCTTCAGCCAGTCGTGCAGCAGGAAGTCGACCAGCGCGCGCATCGCCTCAACCCAGCTTGAAGTGCGCGAGCGCGGCGCGTGCGATCGGCGCGCCCCATTCCTGCACGAAGTGACCGGCCTCGGCCACCTCCAGCGGCGGCGGGCAGCCGCGGATCGCGCCATGCAGCGAACGCATCGCCGCCGGCCCCAGCACCGGGTCCTGCATGCCGATGGCCATGAAGCTCTCGCCCGTCCAGCGCTCGCGCCAGAAGGCCAGCGCCTCGCGGCTGACGGGCGCACCGGGGGCGTCGTCGCCGTCGGGCACGAGCTTCGGAAAGGCACGCACGCCGGCCTTGTAGGTGACGTCCGGGAACGGCGCGTCGTAGGCCGCGGCCTCGGCCTCGCTCAGTGGCGGGCAGGCGCGCTTCATCAGCTTGCCGACCGCGAGGTCGGGCTGGCTGGCCGCATAGGCGCGCCACTGGCGGAAGCCCTCGGTCACCGCGCCGGTGCCCAGGCCGGTATTCATGACCAGCAGCCGCGTGAAGCGCTCCGGCATCGCCATCGGCAGCGTCAGGCCCAGCAGGCCGCCCCAGTCCTGCACGACCAGCAGCACGTTGCGCAGGTCCAGCCGCTCGACGAAGGCGAGCAGCATCGCGCGGTGGCGGTCGAAGGTGTACCAGCCATCGTCGACCGGCTTGTCGCTGCGGCCGAAGCCCAGGAAGTCCGGCGCCACCACGCGCAGCCCGGCGGCGGTGAAGACCGGCAGCATGTGCCGGTACAGGTAGCTCCAGGTCGGCTGGCCGTGCAGGCACAGCGCGGTGACCGCGGCATCGCGCGGGCCTTCGTCCAGCCAGGCCACGCGCAGGCCTTCGAAGCCCGGCAGGTCGTCGGCATGCCGCGGCGCCCAGGGGCAGCCCGGCAGCGTGGCGAAGCGCTCGTCGGGCGTGCGCAATGCGCTCGTCATCGCCGCCGCCGTAGGGTGGTCAGAGCACCTCGAAGATGCCGGCCGCGCCCATACCGCCGCCGATGCACATGGTCACGCACACGCGCTTGGCGCCGCGGCGCTTGCCCTCGATCAGCGCATGGCCCGTGAGGCGCTGGCCGCTGACGCCGTAGGGGTGGCCGATCGCGATGGCGCCGCCGTTGACGTTGAGCCGGTCCATCGGGATGCCCAGCTTGTCGGCGCAGTACAGCACCTGCACCGCGAAGGCCTCGTTGAGTTCCCACAGGTCGATGTCGTCGACCTTCAGCCCCAGGCGCTGCAGCACCTTGGGCACCGCGAAGACCGGGCCGATGCCCATCTCGTCGGGCTCGCAGCCGGCGACCGCAAAGCCCAGGAAGCGGCCCAGCGGCTTCAGGCCCTTGGCCTCGGCATAACGCTCGTCGACCACCACGCAGGCGCCGGCGCCGTCGGAGAACTGGCTCGCGTTGCCGGCGGTGACGACGCCGCCCGGCACCGCCGTGCGGATGTCCTTGATGCTCTCGTAGGTGGTGCCCGGGCGCAGGCCCTCGTCGGCCTTGATCGTGACCTCCTTGCTGCGCAGGCCCAGCTGCGCATCGGCCACGCCGGCGGTCACCGTGCAGGCCACCAGTTCGGCGTCGAACAGGCCTTTCTCCTGCGCCGCGCAGGCCTTCTGCTGGCTGCCGGCGCCGTAGTGGTCCATGCGCTCCTTCGGGATGCCGTAGCGCTTGGCCACGTTCTCCGCGGTCTGCAGCATGGGCCAGTAGATCTCGGGCTTGGACTTCTGCAGCGCGGGGTCGAACAGCATGTGCATGTTCATCTCCTGCTGCACGCAGGAGATGCTCTCCACGCCGCCGGCCACGTAGACGTCGCCCTCGCCGGCGATGATGCGCTGCGAGGCCATCGCGATGGTCTGCAGCCCGCTGCTGCAGAAGCGGTTGACGGTGGCGCCGCTGACCGTGATCGGCAGCCCGGCGGCGAGCGCGATCTGGCGCGCGATGTTGCTGCCGGTGGCGCCCTCGGGGTTGGCGCAGCCCATCAGCACGTCCTCGACCACGCCGGGGTCGACGCCGGCGCGCTCGACCGCGGCCTTCACCGCGAAGGCGCCCAGCGTCGCGCCATGGGTCATGTTGAAGGCGCCCTTCCAGCTCTTGGCCAGCGGCGTGCGGGCGGTGGAGACGATGACGGCTCGGCTCATGATGGGTCTCCTTCGCGGGTTCAGGTGAACGACTTGCCTTCGGCCGCCAGCCTGGCCAGCAGCGGCGCCGGCTGCCAGAAGCTGGCGTCGTCGTGCGGGTTGGCGGCGAATCGCTTCATGGCCAGCACGACGTTGAACAGGCCCTGCGTGTCGGCGTAGCACATCGGCCCGCCGCGGTGCAGCGGGAAGCCGTAGCCGGTGAGGTAGACCATGTCGATGTCGCTGGCCTTGCTCGCGATGCCTTCCTCGAGGATCTTCGCGCCCTCGTTGACCAGCGAATAGACGAGGCGGTGCACGATCTCCTCGTCGCTGATCTTGCGCGGCGTGATGCCCAGCTCGGCGCGGTGCTGCTCGATCATCTTCACGACGACGTCGCTGGGGATCGCGTCGCGCTTGCCGGGCTGGTAGTCGTACCAGCCGGCGCCCGTCTTCTGGCCGAAGCGCCCCATCTCGCACAGCAGGTCGGCGGTCTTGCTGTAGCGCATGTGCGGCTTCTCGACGTAGCGGCGCTTGCGGATGGCCCAGCCGATGTCGTTGCCGGCCAGGTCGCCCATGCGGAACGGGCCCATCGCGAAGCCGAATTTCTCGATGGCCTTGTCCACCTGCTGCGGCGTGCAGCCTTCCTCGAGCAGGAAGCCGGCCTGGCGGCTGTACTGCTCGATCATGCGGTTGCCGATGAAGCCGTCGGTGACGCCGCTGACCACCGCCGTCTTGCGGATCTTCTTGGCCAATTGCATCACGGTGGCCAGCACGTCCTTGGCCGTGGCCTTGCCGCGCACCACCTCCAGCAGCTTCATCACGTTGGCCGGGCTGAAGAAGTGCATGCCGACCACGTCCTGCGGCCGCTTCGTGAACGAGGCGATGCGGTCCAGGTCCAGCGTGCTGGTATTGCTGGCGAGGATGGCGCCGGGCTTCATGACCTCGTCCAGCGTCGTGAAGACCTTTTCCTTGACGCCCATCTCCTCGAACACGGCCTCGATGACGAGGTCGGCGTCCTTGATGTCGTCATAACTCAACGTGCCCTTCAGCAGCGCCCAGCGCTCCTCCAGCTTCTCGGGCTTGAGCTTGCCCTTCTTCACCTGCGCCTCGTAGTTCTTGCGCATCACGCCCAGGCCGCGGTCCAGCGCCTCCTGCTTCGTCTCCAGGATGGTCACCGGGATGCCGGCGTTGAGGAAGTTCATGCTGATGCCGCCGCCCATGGTGCCGGCGCCGATGACGGCCACCTTGGCGATGGGGCGCACGGGCGTGTCCTCGGGCACGTCGGGGATCTTGCTCGCGGCGCGTTCGCCGAAGAAGGCATGGCGCAGCGCCTTGCACTCCGGGGTCATCATCAGCGCGAGGAACAGCTCGCGCTCGTAGACCATGCCGTCGTCGAACTTGCGCTTGACCGCGGCCTCCACGGCGTCCACGCACTTGGCGGGCGCCGGGAAGTTCTTGGCCATGCCCTTGACCATGTTGCGCGCAAACTGGAAATAGGCGTCGGCATTCGGGTGCGTGCACTTCAGGTCGCGCACACGCGGCAGCGGCTTGCCGCCCGCATGCTCTGCGGCCATCGCTTCGGCCAGGCTGCAGGCGCCGCCCAGCAGTTCTTCAGCGATCACGCGGTCGAACAGCTTCTGCCCGGGCACCGAGGCCAGCAGCTCGCTCTTCACCGGTTCGCCGCTGACGATCATGTTCAGCGCCGTCTCCACGCCCAGCACGCGGGGCAGCCGCTGCGTGCCGCCGGCGCCGGGCACGAGGCCGATCTTGACCTCCGGCAGCGCGACGTTGACGCCGGGCGCGACGACGCGGTAATGCGCGCCCAGCGACAGCTCCAGCCCGCCGCCCATGCACACGCCGTTGATCGCAGCCACGACCGGCTTCGGGCAGTCCTCCAGCAGCTTGATCAGCGACAGCAGGTTGGGCTCGGCCAGCGCCTTTGGGCTGCCGAATTCCTTGATGTCGGCGCCGCCCGAGAAGGCCTTGCCGCCGCCGGTGAGCACGATCGCCGCGATGCCGGCGTCGGCCACCGCGCGCGCCACGCCGTCGGCGATGCCGCGCCGGGTGTCGTAACCCAGGCCGTTGACCGGCGGGTTGTCCATCGTGATCACGGCCACCTTGCCGCGGGTTTCATACGTGGCGCCCATGCGCATCTCCTCGTTCGGCCCGGAAATAGAACGTTCGTTCGATTCTAGGTGGCCACCGCGCCGCCGTCCTGTCCCTGCTGCGACAGCATCGGTGCGTCGTCATCGACCGAGCCGTCGCGCCGGACCGGCTCCGCCAGGCTGCCAGCCAAGCCTCCTGGCCGCGAAACGGCCCTTGTCGCGGCCCGGGGGATCGCGACCGGAAGCGGACGTGGGGCCCACGAAGCCCCCTACACCTCCAGCCACTCCTTGCGAATATAGGCATTCGCGCGCAGATCGGCAGGCGTACCCTCGAAGACGATCTGGCCATGGCCCATGACCAGGCAGCGGTCCGCCACCTCCAGCGCGATGGTCAGCTTCTGCTCGACCAGCAGCACGCTGATGCCGCGGCGCTTGAGTTCGCGCAGGTATTCGGCGACCAGCTCGACGATCTTGGGCGCCAGGCCCTCGGTCGGCTCGTCGATCATGATCAGCTCGGGGTCGCCCATCAGCGTGCGGCACAGCGTGAGCATCTGCTGCTCGCCGCCGGAGAGCACGCCCGCCTCGGTGTGCTGGCGTTCCTTCAGGCGCGGGAACATGCCGTACATGTCGTCGAAGCTCCAGCGCGGCTTGCCACCGCCGCTGCGCTTCTCGCCCAGCATCAGGTTCTGGTGCACGGTCAGCGTCGGGAAGATGTCGCGGTTCTCGGGCACGTAGCCGATGCCGGCATGCGCGATCTCGAAGGCCTTGCGGCCCAGGATCTCGCTGCCCTTCCACTTGACCGAGCCGGTGCCGTCCACCAGGCCCATGATGGTCTTCACCGTCGTCGAGCGCCCCGAACCGTTGCGCCCCAGCAGCGCGACGATCTCGCCCGGCCGCACCTCGAAGTGCACGCCATGCAGGACATGGCTCTTCCCGTAGAACGCATGCAGGTTGTGCAGGGACAGCATGTCAGTGGCTCCAGCGCACGCCGAGCGCGACGCGCGCTGCAAGACGGCACTGCATGGACGACGGCGGCTTGCAGCGCGTTGCGGACGTCCGGCCCGTGCTTGCTTGTCTGCGCGTTGCTGCCGTTTCTTCAGACTGCAGGCGCCAGCGCATCGCGCCAGGCGGCACCCGCTGCCGGCTCAGGGTTCCGCGGTCGCCGCCTGCGGCGGCGACTGCCCTGCGCTGCTCGCTCCGGGGTCGCGCCGCCCAACTCACTTCGCTCGCTGCGCTCGCTCCGTTCGGACACCGGCGGCGAGTCAGTTGTGGAGGCGCGCACTGCGTGCGCGCCGACCCCGAAGCTGCGCTGCTCGGCGCTCCACACATCGCCGGCAGCGGGTACCGCCTGGCGCGAGGTCCGCCAGCGGTGGCATGCCAACAGGTGGAACGCCACCACCGTGTCGCGAAGCCGCGTTGGGGCAGCCCGCAGCGCCCATGGGAGGCGCCGAGAAGCGCAGGGCTCCTGGCCGCGCGCGCAGCGCGCCTCCAAGACTGACTCGCCGCCGATGTCCGAACGGAGCGAGCGCAGCGAGCGAAGTGAGTTGGCGGCGGGCCAGGAGACCGAGCATCGCAGGGCAGTCGGCGCGCAGCGCCGACCGCCGGACTCTGGGCGCTGCGGGCTGCCCCCACGCGGCTTCGCTGCGCAAACTCGAGCATGCATGAGTAGCGCGTCGCAACGAACGTCTGCATCGCGCCGCAACCGGTCGGAGGTGCCCCGTGGTTCATCTCAGTGCCCCGCCCCGGCCACCGCCTGGTCGGCGAGCACCGATCCCAGGTAGGCCTCCTTGACGCGCTCGTCGGCGCGCACCGCCTCCGGCGTGTCGAAGGCGATGACCTCGCCGTAGACCAGCACCGCGATGCGGTCGGCCAGACCGAAGACCACGCCCATGTCGTGCTCCACCGTCAGCAGCGTGCGGCCCTCGGTGACTTCGCGGATCAGGTTGACGAAGCGAGCGGTCTCGCTGCGGCTCATGCCGGCGGTGGGCTCGTCGAGCAGCACCACCTGCGCACCGCCGGCGATCGTGATGCCGATCTCCAGCGCGCGCTGCTCGGCGTAGGTCAGGTTCATCGCCAGCACGTCGCGCCGGCGGTCGAGCTTGATCATCTCCATGACCTGCTCGGCACGGTCGTTCGCGTCGCGCGCGTCGGCCAGGAATCGCCAGAACGAATACTTGTAGCCCAGGCTCCACAGCACCGCGCAGCGCAGGTTCTCGAAGACCGACAGCCGGTTGAACAGGTTGCTGACCTGGAAGCTGCGCGCCAGCCCCAGGCGGTTGATCTGGTAGGGCTTCAGGCCGTCGATCTTGCGGCCATTGACCAGGATGTCGCCGCTGGTGAGGCCGAAACGGCCGCTGATCAGGTTGAACAGCGTGCTCTTGCCGGCGCCGTTGGGGCCGATCACCGCGACGCGCTCGCCCGGGCGCACGGCCAGCGAGCAGCCGCGGATGATCTCGGTCTTGCCGAAGCTCTTGCGCACGTCGCGCAGCTCGACGGCGTACGGAGACGATGCCGCCGAGGCGTTCATGCGATCGCCTCCCGCCGCTTGATCTCCTTCTCGATCTCCTCCTGCGTCGTACCCCACTGGCGCACGAACTCGCGCCGCGTGATCTCGAACAGCACGATGCCCACCAGCAGCACGAAGGAGGCGCCGAACCAGCTGTCGAAGCCCTTGGCATTCAGCCGAGCGCCCATGAACGTGAGCTCCGGCCCCAGCGCCTGGTTGAGCTGCAGGTGGTAGACCATCTCGATCATCGCGCCGGCACCGGCCAGGATGGTGAAGCCGGTGCCGGCCAGCGCCAGGTAGCTGCCGAGCAGCGGCCGCAGCTTGCCGAACGAGGCCACGCGCAGGTTCATCATGATCAGGCTGGCGATGCCGCCGGGCGCGTACATCACCATGAAGGTGAAGACCAGGCCCAGGTACAGCAGCCAGGCCTGCGTCAGCTCCGACAGCAGAACCAGCGCCAGCACCATCAGCACCGCGCCGATGATGGGGCCGAAGAAGAAGACCGCGCCGCCCAGGAAGGTGAACAGCAGGTAGGCCCCGGAGCGCACCGCGCTGACGACCTCGGAGGTGACGATCTCGAAGTTCAGCGCCGCCAGCCCGCCCGCGATGCCCATGAAGAAGCCCGAGGTCATGAAGGCGAAGTAGCGCACGAACTGCGTGTTGTAGCCGATGAATTCCACGCGCTCGGCGTTGTCGCGCACGGCATTGAGCATGCGGCCCAGCGGCGTGCGCGTGAAGGCGAACATCGCCGCCGTGCACAGGAAGGTGTAGACGGCGATCAGGTAGTAGAGCTGGATCTGCGGCCCGAAGCTGATGCCCAGCGGGCGCGGGCCGGTGACGCGGTCGCCGCTGATGCCGCCTTCGCCGCCGAAGAAGCCGGGAAACATCAGCGACATCGCCCACACCAGCTCGCCCACGCCCAGCGTGATCATCGCGAACGGCGTGCCGGCCTTCTTGGTCGTCACGTAGCCGAGCAGCGCCGCGAACAGCAGGCCGAACATCCCGGCCACCAGCGGGATCAGGCTCACCGGCAGCGCCAGCGTGCCGTTGCCGACCAGGTTCAGCGTATGGATCGCGAAGAACGAGCCCAGGCCGCTGTAGACCGCATGGCCGAAGCTGAGCATGCCGCCCTGCCCCAGCAGCATGTTGTAGGCCAGGCAGGCGATGATCGCGATGCCGATCTGCGACAGCATCGTGTGGCTCAGACTGCTGGCCCAGATCAGCGGCGCCACCAGCATCAGCAGCGCATAGCCGCCCCAGATCACCCAGCGGCCGACATTCAGCGGCTTGAAGTGGTAGACGGCACCCTTGTGGTAGCTCATCGTCCTACCCCTCACGCGTGCCGAACAGGCCCTTGGGCCGGAAGATCAGGATCAGCACCAGCAGCAGGTAGGGCAGGATGGCCGCGACCTGGCTCATCTTGACGCTCCACACCGCATAGCCGAAGGCCTCGGGCCCCAGGTTCAGGCCGAAGAAGCCGAACAGGTCCAGCAGCGAGCGGTCGGAGCCGACCGCGAAGCTGTCGATGATGCCCAGCCCGACCGAGGCGACGAAGGCGCCGGCCAGCGAGCCCATGCCGCCGATCACGATGACCGCGAAGACCACCGCGCCGACGGCCAGCGCCATCGAGGGTTCGGTGACGCGCAGCGCGCCGCCGATCACGCCGGCCAGCGCCGCCAGGGCGGTGCCGCCGCCGAACACGCCCATGAAGACGCGCGGGACGTTGTGGCCCAGCGACTCCACGGCCTGCGGATGCGTCAGCGCGGCCTGGATGACGAGGCCGATGCGCGTGCGCGTCAGCAGCAGCCACACCGCCACCAGCATCGCAATCGCCACGCCCATGCCGAAGGCGCGGAAGGTCGGGAACTGGGTGCAGATCGCCCCTTCGGTGCTGCGGCACTCCGGCGGCGGTGCGCCCCAGGTGAAGCCCAGCGAACCGGGGAAGTCGAGGATCGTGAACAGCGGCCCCTGCAGCGAAGGCGGCGGCTGGAAGTTGACCGCCTGGCGGCCCCAGACCAGCTGCACCAGCTCGAGGATGATGTAGCTCAGCCCGAAGGTGATCAGCAGTTCCGGCACATGGCCGAACTTGTGCACCTGGCGCAGCGCATACCGCTCGAACAGCGCGCCCAGCAGGCCCACCAGCGGCGGCGCCAGCACGAGCCCCCACCAGAAGCCGACGACCTGCGTGATCGTGTAGGCGACATAGGCGCCCACCATGTAGAAGCTGGCGTGCGCGAAGTTCAGCACGCCCATCATGCTGAAGATCAGCGTCAGCCCGGAGGCCAGCATGAACAGCAGCAGGCCGACCGACAGGCCGTTGAGCAGCGAGATCAGGAAGTACGAGGCATCCATGACGGGGGGCGCGGACCCGGTGCGGGCGGTGCGGGCGGCGGGGACCGGTGCACCATCAAGCGGCACAGCGCGGCGCCGTCGCCGGCGGCCGCGCTGTGCCGCGTGGGGCTGGCGGGATCAGGGACGCTTCATCTGGCACGACGTGGGCGTGCTCGCCACGTAGGCCGGGATCGCCCGCACCTCCTGGAAGTTGAAGCCGGTGTTCTCCACGCTGTAGGGCGCCTGCGGCGTCGCCTTGCGCCACTCGCTGATGTACAGGCCCTGCTGCAGCTGGTGGTCGGCGCGGCGCATCTCGACCTCGCCCTGGAAGCCCTGGAACTTCAGGCCGCTCATCGCCGCGGCGACCTTGACCGGGTCGGTGCTCTTGGCCGCCGCCATCGCGCTGGACAGCAGCGCCAGGCCGTTGTAGGTGGCGCCGGTATACCAGTCGTCGTTGAACTTCTTCTTGAACTCGTCCTGCAGCTGCTTGACCACGCCCGGCAGGTTGTTGTGGTTGTAGGCCACCATGCGCACGTTGCCGCCCACGCCCGCGGCCAGCGCGGTGGGCGTGCCGCTGACACCGGCGTAGTAGGTGTAGAAGTTGGCGTTCAGGCCGGCGTCCTTGGCGGCCTTGATCAGCAGCGTCAGGTCCTGGCCCCAGTTGCCGGTGACCACGCTGTCGGCGCCGGCGGCCTTGATCTTGGCCACGTAGGGCGCGAAGTCCTTGACCTGGCCGATCGGGTGCAGGTCGTCGCCGACGATCTGCACGTCGGGCCGCTTGCGCGCGATGGTTTCCTTGAAGTAGCGCGAGACCTGGTGGCCGTGGGCGTAGTTCTGGTTGATCAGGAAGACCTTCTTGACGTCGGGCTGGTCCTTCATGTAGCTGGTCAGCGCCTCCATCTTCATCGAGGTGTCGGCGTCCAGCCGGAAGTGCCAGTACGAGCACTTGCTGTTGGTCAGGTCGGGGTCGACCGCGGCGTAGTTGAGGTAGACGACCTCCTTGCCGGGGTTGCGCTCGTTGTGCTTGGTCACCGCGTCGCTGATCGCGCCGGCCGCGCCCGAGCCGTTGCCCTGCGTGACATAGCGGATGCCCTGGTCCATGGCCGCGCGCAGCACGGTCAGGCTTTCCTGCGGCGAGCCCTTGTTGTCGAAGGGCACGAACTCGAACTTCACGCCGGCCGGGTTCTTCTTGTTGAAGTGCTCGGCCATGAACTGCCAGCTCTTGAGCTGGTTCTGGCCGACGTTGGCGAAGGGGCCGGACAGCGGGTCGATGAAGGCGATCTTCACGGTCTGACCGGCCTGGGCGAATGCCAGGCCCGAGACCAGGGCGGCCGAGGCGGCCACCGAGACGCCGAACAGCCTGCGCGTGAAAGTCATGTCTGTCTCCTGTGAGGGGTGCGTCGAAAACCACGGGAAGGTAGCGGAACTGCTTGTCCCTGGCGCTCAGGGACTACCCCGAAGGTCTGTCGCGCAGGGGACAAGCCCGGCGGCCGCGGCGATGACCCCGCCGGTATCCGCGGCATGGCGGGCGCGGACAATGGCGGCTGACGCCCGAAGCGAGATGCCCATGAGCCGTCCCCACGACCACGACGACCCGCGCTACCCGGTGCACAAGACCGACGCCGAGTGGCGCGCGCAGCTCGACCCCATGCAGTACCAGGTGGCGCGCCATGCCGCCACCGAGCGCGCCTTCACCGGCAAGTACTGGGACCACTGGCAGGACGGCCGCTACCTGTGCGTGGGCTGCGGCACGCCGCTGTTCGAGAGCGGCACCAAGTTCGACGCCGGCTGCGGCTGGCCCAGCTACTGGGAGCCGGTCAACGCCGACGTCGTCGAGCGCGTGGAGGACCGCAGCCACGGCATGGTGCGCGTCGAGGTGCGCTGCCGCAACTGCGGCAGCCACCTCGGGCACGTCTTCCCGGACGGCCCCCAGCCCACCGGCGAGCGCTTCTGCATCAATTCCGCCGCCATCGACTTCAAGCCCGAATGAACCCCGCCCCGCCCGGACAATGGCTGGACGCCGCCGAGATCGAGCGCCGGCTGCGCGTCGCGCTGGCCCCGCAGTCGCTGCAGGTCCAGGACGACAGCCACCACCACGCCGGCCACGCCGGCGCCCGCGAGGGCCGCCACTACACGGTGCGCATCGGCAGCGAGCGCTTCGCCGGCCTGTCCCGGGTGGCGCGCCACCGCCTTGTGTATGATGCCCTCGGCCCGCTCGCGAGCCAGGGCGTGCATGCGCTGGCCATCGTCGCGCTGGCGCCCGGCGAAGCCGGTGCCGGGTAACGCACCCCAAGCGGATTGAACCGCGGCGCGCCGCCGCGCTCCAAGGCGCGGTCGGCCCGCCGCGCGAGCGGCGCCCGACCCGCCCGCGAGTTGTCCACCAGGCCTTTTCTCCTGCGCCGGCTGACGGCGCGCCAACCCCCGAGTTCCTGCCGATGAAGCTGATGCCGACTGCCGCCGCGCGCGCGGCCCTGGTCCTGATCCTGGCCGCCGCCGTGCTGCCCGCCGCCGCCCAAAACGTGGCGATCGTCGGCGGCAAGCCGGTGCCCAAGTCCCGCGTCGACGCCCTGCTGAAGGAAGCCGAGCGCGCCGGCCAGGCCATCGGCCCGGAGATGCAGCAGCAGGCGCGCGACCAGGTCGTGCTGCGCGAGATCTTCGTGCAGGAGGCCGAGCGCCGCGGCCTGGCCGCCTCGCCGGAATACCGCGCGCGGCTGGAACTGGCGCGCCAGAGCGTGCTGATCCGCGAACTGTTCGAGGACTTCCGCGCCAGGAACCCGGTCACCGACGACGACGCCCGCATCGAGTACGACAAGTTCAAGGCCCAGGCCGCCGGCAGCGAATACCGCGCCCGCCACATCCTGGTCGAGAAGGAAGACGACGCGAAGTCGCTGATCAAGCAGATCCAGGCCGGCGCGAAGTTCGAGGACGTCGCGAAGAAGCACAGCAAGGACCCCGGCTCGGCCGAGAACGGCGGCGACCTGGACTTCGCCAAGCCCGACGCCTACGTGCCCGAATTCGGCCAGGCGATGACCCGGCTCAAGCCCGGCGAGATGACCGCCGCGCCGGTGCAGAGCCCCTTCGGCTGGCACATCATCCGCCTGGAAGAGACGCGCGAGGCGCCGTTCCCGGCCTTCGACGACGTCAAGGGCCAGATCCGCCAGCGCATCGAGCAGGTGCGGCTGCAGGACTTCCAGGAGTCGCTGCGCGCCAAGGCGAAGACCGACTACAAATTCGCGCAGTGATGCCGGCGGGCTGAACCGCCCGCAGACGCAGGCAAAGGGCCCGCCGGTGGCGACACCGGCGGGCCCTTTTGCCGTGGCCGGGCCGGGGTCAGGGCAGCAGAACGGTCGAGCCCGTCGTCTTGCGCGCCTCCAGGTCGCGATGCGCCTGCGCGGCCTCGGCCAGCGGGTAGCGCTGGTCGATGCGGATCTTCACCAGCCCGCTGCCGACCACGCCGAACAGGTCGTCGGCCATCGCCTGCGTCGCCTCGCGCGTGGCGATGTGCGTGAACAGCGTCTGCCGCGTCAGGTACAGCGAGCCCTTGGCCGCCAGCGCGCCCGGCGGGAACGGCGGCACCGGGCCGCTGGCATTGCCGAAGCAGCACATCAGCCCGAACGGGCGCAGGCAGTCCAGGCTGCCGTCGAAGGTGTCCTTGCCGACCGAGTCGTAGACCACCTTGACGCCCTTGCCGCCGGTGATGGCCTTCACGCGCTCGACGAAGTTCTCGCTCTTGTAGTCGATCGCGAACTCCGCGCCATGCGCCAGCGCCAGCTGGCACTTGGCGGCGCCGCCGGCAGTGGCGATCAGCCGCAGCCCCAGCGCCTTGGCCCACTGGCAGGCGATCAGCCCGACGCCGCCCGCGGCGGCATGGAACAGCACGAAGTCGCCGGCCTCCAGCGCCTCCACCGGGCGCACGCGGCGCAGCAGGTACTGCACCGTCAGGCCCTTGAGCATCATCGCCGCGCCGGTCTCGAAGTCGATCGCGTCGGGCAGGCGCACGACGTTCTTCGCCGGCATCACGCGCACCTCGCTGTAGCTGCCCGGCGGGTTGCTGGCGTAGGCGGCGCGGTCGCCGGCCTTCAGGTGCAGCACGCCCTCGCCGACCGCCTCGACGACGCCGGCGCCTTCCATGCCCAGCGTCAGCGGCAGCGGGTTGGCATACAGGCCGGTGCGCTGGTAGACGTCGATGTAGTTCAGCCCGCAGGCGTGGTGGCGGATGCGGATCTCGCCGGGGCCGGGCTCGCCGACGGCGACGTCGACGAGCTTCATCTGCTCGGGGCCGCCGTAGGCGGCGATCTGGATGGCGCGGGGCATGGCGTCTCCTGGTCGTTGGGGGAGGGTTCGAACGCGGGCCGCAGCGTACGCCAAGCGCTGGCCGGGTGCGGCCGCGGGGGCTTGCGCCGCCGCCGTGGCACCATCGCCGCCACGATGAAGCGGCTGCAGCAGGCCCCCAACCTGGCAATCGCCACGCTGTGGGCCGACATGCTCACCGGCGCCGGCATCCCGGCCAGCGTGCAGCGCGCCTACGCCAGCGGCATCGCCGGCGAGATCCCGCCCGACCAGAGCCTGCCCGAGATCTGGGTCGACGACGCCGCCGACCACGCGCGCGCCCGCGCGCTGCTCGACGAGTGGCAGCACCTGCCCGAGCACCGCTGGGCCTGCCGCGGCTGCGGCGAGATCGTCGACGGTCCTTTCGAGCAGTGCTGGAACTGTGGCGCGATGCGGCCGGCGTGAGCGCCGCCTGAAGCTTCGAGGCTGAGAGGCCATCCCATGCGCAGGTGCATGGGATGGCCTCTCAGCCTCTCAATCCACCGGCGTCAGCCTCGCGATCGCCAGCGCCAGCCACTTGCTGCCGTGGCGGCCGAAGTGGACCTGGGCGCGCGCGTCGGCGCCGCGGCCCTCGAGCACGGTGACGACCCCCTCGCCGAACTTGTTGTGGAAGACGGTCTGGCCGACACGCAGGCCACCGGGCGCCGCCGGGGTTGCGGCCGGCAGCGGGGGCGGCGCGGCCGGAGCGAAGGGCCGCCCCTCGGCGCGCCCGGCGCCGACGATGCCGCTGAGGCCGCTGCCGCGCTGCCAGGCCTGCTGGTATTCACGCGCATAGCCCGAGCCGAAGCCCTGCTGGCGCGGCGTGATCCACTTCAGGCTCGCCTCCGGCAGCTCGTCAAAGAAGCGGCTGCGCACGCTGTAGCGCGTCTGCCCGTGCAGCATGCGCATCTGGCTGAAGCTCAGGTACAGGCGCCGGCGCGCGCGCGTGATCGCCACGTACATCAGCCGCCGCTCCTCCTCCAGCCCGTCGACGTCGGACAGGGCGTTCTCGTGCGGGAACAGCCCTTCCTCGAGCCCGGTGATGAAGACGGCGTCGAATTCCAGTCCCTTGGCCGAATGCACCGTCATCAGCTGCACCGCGTCGGCGCCGGCCTGGGCCTGGTTGTCGCCGGCCTCCAGGCTGGCGTGGGTCAGGAAGGCGGCCAGCGGGCTCATGATCTCGCCGGTGTCGGCGTCGGGCGCGGCCTCGGGCGCGGCCGCCGGCGCACCCCCCTGCTCGTCCACCGGCAGCGCGACGGCGTCCTTGCCGAAACCCTCCTGCGTGACGAAGCTCTCGGCGGCGTTGACCAGTTCCTCCAGGTTCTCGATGCGGTCGGCGCCTTCCTTGTCGGTGCGGTAGAAGTCCAGCAGGCCGCTGCCCTGCAGCACCTGCTCGATGATCTCGCGCAACGTCAGGCCCTGCGTCGCGGCGCGCAGGCGCTCGACGAGCTCGACGAAGCCCTCCAGCTTCCTGCCGGCCGCGCCCGGCACGGCGCCCACGCTCTGCGCCAGGCTGCGGCCGCTGGCGCGCGCGGCGTCCTGCAGCTGCTCGACGGTGCGTGCGCCGATGCCGCGCGCCGGGAAGTTGACGACACGCAGGAAGCTGGTGTCGTCGTTGGCGTTCTCCAGCAGCCGCAGGTAGGCCAGCGCATGCTTGACCTCGGCACGCTCGAAGAAGCGCAGCCCGCCGTAGACACGGTAGGGCACGCCGGCGTTGAACAGCGCGCTCTCCAGCACGCGGCTCTGCGCATTGCTGCGGTAGAGCACCGCGGTCTCGCTGCGCGCCAGGCCGCCGCGGTGCAGCTGCTGCAGTTCCTCCAGCAGCCACTGCGCCTCGGCGAAGTCGCTCGTGGCCTCGAACACGCGCACCGGCTCGCCGGCGCCCTCGTCGGTGCGCAGGTTCTTGCCCAGGCGCTGGCGGTTGTGGCTGATCAGCTCGTTGGCGGCGTCCAGGATGTGCGCCACCGAGCGGTAGTTCTGCTCCAGCTTGATCACCCGCTTCACGCGGTATTCGCGCTCGAAGTCGGCCATGTTGCCCACGCGCGCGCCGCGGAAGGCATAGATGCTCTGGTCGTCGTCCCCGACCGCGAAGACGCCCTGCGCCTCGTGCGGCGGGCCGTCGGCCGCCCCGGGCGGCGGCGCGAACATCTTCAGCCACGCATACTGCAGCCGGTTGGTGTCCTGGAACTCGTCGACCAGCACGTGGCGGAAGCGCCGCCGGTAGTGCTCGCGCAGCGGGTCGTTGTCGCGCAGCAGCTCGTAGGTGCGCAGCATCAGCTCGGCGAAGTCGACCACGCCCTCGCGGTTGCACTGTTCCTCGTAGGCCTCGTAGACCTGCACCAGCTTGCGCGTGTGCTCGTCGCGCGGGTCGACGTCGCGCGGCCGCCGCCCTTCCTCCTTCTGCCCCGCGATGAACCAGGCCACCTGCTTGGGCACGAAGCGGTCCTCGTCCAGGTTGAGCGCCTTGACCACGCGCTTGACGGCGCTGACCTGGTCGCTGGCATCCAGGATCTGGAAGCCCTGCGGCAGCCCGGCCAGCTTCCAGTGCGCGCGCAGGAAGCGGTTGCACAGGCCGTGGAAGGTGCCTATCCACATGCCGCGCACGGCCACCGGCAGCATCGCCGACAGCCGGGTCAGCATCTCCTTGGCGGCCTTGTTCGTGAAGGTCACCGCCAGCACGCCGCCCGGCGACGCCTGCCCGGTGGCCAGCAGCCAGGCGATGCGCGTGGTCAGCACGCGCGTCTTGCCGGAACCGGCGCCGGCCAGGATGAGCGCCGGCTCGGCCGGCAGCGTGACGGCAGCGCGCTGCTCGGGGTTCAGGCCCTGCAGCAGCCGGGCGTCGAAGGGCGCGGCGGGGGCTTCGCGGTCGGGGTGGCCGGGGCCTTCGGGGGTCATCGACCCATTCTAGGAGCCGCCCGCGCCGCGACCCGCGCCGCGGCGGCCCGCCGTCGGACCGTCAGGCGGGCGGGCCCAGCGTGTCCATCGTCATCAGCGTCATCGGCTCGCTGTCGGCGCGCGCGAACTCGAGCTGCGCCATCGCGTCGCTGCCGCGCCGCTTCTCCAGCCAGGCCAGCAGCTGCGGGGCGGGCAGCGGGCGGCTGACCAGGTAGCCCTGGATCTCGTTGCAGCCCAGGCCGCGCAGGTAGTCGGCCTGCTCGACGGTCTCCACGCCCTCGGCGACGACCTTCATGTTCAGGCTGTGCGCCATCGCGACGATGGCAGTCGCGATGGCGCAGTCCTCGGCGTCCTGCGGCAGCTCGCTGACGAAGCTGCGGTCGATCTTCAGCGTGTCGATCGCGAAGCGCTTGAGGTAGCTCAGCGACGAATGCCCGGTGCCGAAGTCGTCGATCGCGACCCGCACGCCCAGCGCCGCCAGCGCCGCGAAGACGCTGCGGTTGGCCTCGGTGTCCTCCATCAGCAGGCTCTCGGTGAGCTCGAGCTCCAGCCGGCGCGGGTCGACCCCGGTCTCGGCCAGCGTATCGGCGATGAATCGCGCCAGGTAGGGCTGGCGGAACTGGCGCGCCGACAGGTTGACGGCCAGCGTCATCGGCGGCGCGCCGGCGCGGTCCCAGGCCGCCAGCTCGGCGCAGGCGGCGCGGATCGCCCAGGCGCCCACCGGCAGGATGAGCCCGCTGTCCTCGAGCACGCGGATGAAGCGGTCCGGCGGCACCAGGCCACGCCCCGGCGGGTGCCAGCGGATCAGCGCCTCGACCCCGGTGACGACGCCGGTGGCCAGCCGCGCCTTGGGCTGGTAGTGCAGCAGGAATTCCTGGCGCTCGAGCGCGCGGCGCAGGTGGTTCTCCAGCGACAGCCGGGCCGCGACCTCGGCGCTGAGCTCCTCGCTGAAGAAGCTGTAGGTGCCGCGCCCCATGGCCTTGGAGCGGTACATCGCCATGTCGGTGTGGCGGATCAGGCCGTCGAGGTCGGTGTCGTCGGCCGGGTACATCGAGATGCCGATGCTGGCCGCCACGTGCAGCTCGTTGTCCAGCCAGTGGAACGGCGTCTCCAGCGCCTCCAGGATGCGGCGCGCCAGCAGCGCGGCGTCCTCGGCGCTGCCCACCTGCTCGGCGATGACCGTGAATTCGTCGCCGCCCAGGCGCGAGACGGTGAAGCAGTCCTCCGCCTGGGCCGCGCCGTGGCGCGCCAGCGAGTCGACGCGGCGCAGGCAGTTGCGCAGCGTCTCGGCGACATGGCGCAGCAGCTGGTCGCCGACCTCGTGGCCCAGGCTGTCGTTGATGACCTTGAAGTGGTCCAGGTCCAGGAACATCAGCGCCATCGGCTGGCCGCTGCGCCGTGCGCGCGCCATCGCATGGCCCAGGCGGTCGCGGAACAGCGTGCGGTTGGGCAGGCCGGTCAGGCTGTCGTAGTTGGCCAGGTACTGCAGCCGCTCCTGCGTGACGCGGCGGTCGGTGATGTCGCGGAACATCACCACGTACTGCGGCCGGCCGTCGAGCTCGGTCTGGCTGACCGTCAGCTCCACCGGGAAGGTGCTGCCGTCGGCGCGGCGCGCCGTCGTCTCCCAGTGGCCGGCACCGAAGGCCTCGCTGCCGGCGTCGGCGGCCAGCGGGGCCAGCCAGTCGGTGATCGGAGTGTCGCGCAGCGCCGCCGCCTCCACGCCCAGCGTGCGTGCGGCGACCGGGCTGACGAGCAGGATGCGGCCGTCGCGCCGGCAGGTCATGAGCCCGGTCTCGGAATGCGCGAACAGGTGCAGCAGCTGGCGGGCGCCTTCACTGCTGGAGCGCTCACCGCGATCGACGCGATCGGCCCGCTGGCGGCGCGCGCCGGTGGCCGCCGGAACGGGCGCCGGCCGTGGCGCCGGTGCTGCGGTTATACCTTCCCAGGCCGCCGACGCGGCTCGCCACGCGGCGCGCAGGCGCAGGAGCACTCCCGGCCGGGAGGGGCGGTTCATCTTGTTCTCCCCGGTTTCGACGCCCCGATATCGGCCGCCGGGCCGGCCTGCTTGAGGGCCGCGGGCGCGGCGGCCGCCCCTGCCGCCCCGGGGGCGCCACCGCTGCACGGTGGGCCGCCCCGCGTAGAATGCGCCACCGGGCCCAAATTCTGGCGCCCGGTGCCCGTTCCGCCCCACCGGCGCCCTTCGGTGGCCTCGCGGACCGCGCCGGGACGCGCCAGGTCAAGCGCTCTGCCACCCCACCTGGAGCCCCGCGCGATGGAAATCTTCGACTACGACAACATCCTGCTGCTGCCGCGCAAGTGCCGCGTCGACAGCCGCAGCGAGTGCGACACCTCGGTGGAATTCGGCGGCCGCCGTTTCGTGCTGCCGGTGGTGCCGGCGAACATGAAGACGGTGCTCGACGAGCCGATCGCGCGCCACCTGGCCGAGAGCGGGCACTTCTACGTGATGCACCGCTTCGACCTCGACAACGTCGACTTCGCGAAGCGCATGCGCGACGCGGGGCTGTACGTGTCGATCAGCTCCGGCGTCAAGGCGCAGGACTTCGCCACCGTCGACCGCCTGGCGGCCGAGGGCGTGGGCGCCGACTACATCACGATCGACATCGCGCACGGCCACGCCGACAGCGTGCGCCGCACCATCGAGCACATCAAGGCCAGGCTGCCCAGGGCCTTCGTGATCGCCGGCAACGTGGCCACGCCGGAGGCGGTGATCGACCTCGAGAACTGGGGCGCGGACGCGACCAAGGTCGGCGTCGGCCCGGGCAAGGTCTGCATCACCAAGCTCAAGACCGGCTTCGGCACCGGCGGCTGGCAGCTCAGCGCGCTGAAGTGGTGCGCCCGCGTGGCGACCAAGCCCATCATCGCCGACGGCGGCATCCGCCACCACGGCGACATCGCCAAGAGCGTGCGCTTCGGCGCCACGATGGTGATGATCGGCAGCCTGTTCGCCGGCCACGAGGAGAGCCCGGGCCAGACGGTGGAGGTCGACGGCCAGCTGTACAAGGAGTACTACGGCAGCGCCAGCGACTTCAACAAGGGCGAGTACAAGCATGTCGAGGGCAAGCGCATCCTGGAGCCCATCAAGGGCCGGCTGCCCGACACGCTGCGCGAGATGCGCGAGGACCTGCAGAGCAGCATCAGCTATGCCGGTGGCCGGGTGCTGGCCGACCTGAAGAAGGTCAACTACGTGATCCTCGGCGGAGAGAACGCGGGCGAGCACCTGTTCATGTAGGCGGACGCCAAACCGGGGGTGCCCGGCTGCGTCGCCTCTTTGCAGGGAGTCGAGCGCGGGACGAGCCGGCGGTCGCGCGTGGTCGCACCAGGTTGGCCGGCTCTGGGGCTCGAGCGGGGTGCTCGTCCGCGTGGCGATGGGCGCCGGGGTCGGTGCAGCGCTGCCGGCTCAGGCCAGGAAGACGATCAACGTGCGCTTCACGGTCCGTTTCTCGATGTCAGCTGCCCGGAACCTGCCGGCCCTGCGCGGCGGGCTGTTCGCCCTGCTGGCCGCGGTGCTGTTCGGGGTCAGCACGCCACTGGTGCAGCGGTTTGGCACCGGGCTGGGGGCCTTCACCACTGCCGCGCTGCTTTACGCCGGCGCGGCAGCTGTCGGGGCGCTGTCGAGTGCGCGCACCGAACGCGAAGCGCGCCTGCGCCGCGGCGACCTGCCACGCCTGCTGGCCATGGCGGCCTTCGGCGCCGTGCTGGGGCCCGTGGCGCTGGCCTGGGGTCTGCAGAACACCAGTGGCACCAGCGCGTCGCTGATGCTGACGCTGGAGGCGCTGTTTACGGCCGTGCTGGCCTGGCGCCTGTACCGCGAGACCATGGACGGCCGCGTCTGGACGGCGATGGCGCTGCTGCTCGCCGGTGGCATGGCCCTCGTGCTGGACCAGGGACTCGCCGGTGGCGCACAGCTCAGGGGGCTGCTGGCCGTGCTGCTGGCGACCGCGGCCTGGGGCGTCGACAACACCCTGTCACGCGCCCTGGCGGAGCGCGACCCGGGCCAGGTGGTGATGGCCAAGGCGCTGCTGGGCGCGACGGCCACGGCGCTGCTGGCCTTCGGCTTTGGCGAGCCCCTGCCCTCGGCCGGCGCGGCCGCGGCCTTGTTCGCCGTCGGCGCCACCGGCTACGGCCTGAGTCTGCGCTTCTACCTGCTCGCGCAGCGGGCCTTCGGCGCCGCGCGCACCGGCTCGGTGTTCGCCTTTGCGCCCTTCATCGGCGCCGCGCTGGCCGTGGCGCTGGGCGAGCAGTCAGGCAGCGGCCTGCTGGCGCTGGGCAGCCTGCTGATGCTGGCCGGGGTCGTGCTGCACCTGGCCGAGTCGCACAGCCACGAGCACGAACACGAGGCGATGGAGCACGAACACGCCCACCGCCATGACGACGGGCATCACGAGCATGCGCACGATCCGATGCCGGACGGTGCGCACAGCCATCGGCACCGGCACGAGCCGATGCGGCACGCGCACGCCCACGTGCCCGACGTCCACCATGCGCATCGTCATTGAGGCCGCGCAAGGTCGCGCCGCCGTTCGCGTCAGCCGGTGCGCGACGGCGCGGCATGGGCCGCGCCAGGCTGGCGGTCACGGAGAGCCAGCAGCACGACCGCCAAGCCGCTGAACAGCAAGGGCCAGTCCTGCGGCACGCCGAGCAGGAAGGCGGCGCTTCCGCCGACGAGCGACCAGAGCACCGGGATGAGCAGCAGCCACCGGGGCACGGGCGCCGTCGTGAGCAACAGCAGGCCGCAGCTGAAGAGCGTCACCGGACAGGGCGTGATGCCGAAGGTCGGCTGCACCGGCCAGGCATGCCCGGACCACAGGCCCAGCAGCGGGTAGAGCACGGCCGCGTAGGCCCCCAGCCCCCAGCCGAGCGCAGCGGCCCAGCCCCGCGTGGGCCCGAAGACCAGGCGCTGCCGCGCGACGCCGGCGACGGCGAAGAGCAGGCCCTGCACCACGAACAGC
Source organism: Rubrivivax sp. (assembly GCA_019635315.1). Lineage (GTDB taxonomy): Bacteria > Pseudomonadota > Gammaproteobacteria > Burkholderiales > Burkholderiaceae_C > Rubrivivax. Next base: position 76,587 of record JAHBZT010000004.1, on the reverse strand, counting down.
GCGCCGAACGCCAGCGCCGCCGGGTTGATCGGCGCGAAGTGCAGGCCGTGGTAGGCCACACCGGTCCAGATCCACATCGCCGCCAGCACGCCGGCCACCAGCCGGTGCCCCGCGGGCGAAGGCCGAAGCAGCGCAAGCACCGCGGCGACGCCCAGCAGGTAGGCGGCCACCTGCGCCGGCCAGACGGCCGCGTTGTACCGCGCAAAGACATCGAAGAACTGCTCGCGTGTGAACGGCAGCATGGCCGGGCCTCCGGAACCATCACACGCGCAATCTAGGGCGGTGTGGCCGGCGTGCGGTGATCCGGATCAATCCGGGCACAGACGCCGCTGCAGCGCCCGCACCAGCGGCGCGGTCGCCGACGGCGGGAACGGCGAGACGCTGCTGACGTTGACTTCGCACAGCACCCAGCGCGGCGGCTCCGCGGGCGAGGACTCGCCGAACATGAAGTCGCAGTCCCACAGCAGCGGCAGGTGCTCGCGCGCCAGGCCGACCCGCTCGCGCAGCAAGCTCACCCAGTCCGTCTCCAGGCGGTCCTTCAGCTGCTGACCCCCAGGCCAGTCGATGTCGTGGTACAGCCGTGGCCCCGGCTGCGCTTCGTCGGGATGCAGTGCATTGATGGCCTGGTGCCCGAAACCGGCGACGCGGTCTTCGACGAGATAGGCGCGCACCATGCCTTCCCTCAGCCGCGGCTGCCAGGCCTGGTCGATCAGGTGGCCACCCGCGGCGGGGTCGAAGTACGGCGCCAGCGTCTGCTGCAGCGTGGACAGGTCCATGCGCTGCGGCGTGCTGCCGCGCTGGGCGTGCCGCACGTCCAGCAGGCCGTCGCCACCCTGCGCCACCCGCCACACGCCGATGCCGCTGTGCCCGCGATGCTGCTTCAGCACGCGCGGCCCGTGCCGCAGCCGGATCGGCAGTTCTGCAGCGAGCTGCGCCGGGGTATCGATGCGATGCACATCGCTGCCGAAGGGCAGGTCGCGGGTCTCGAACAACACGTCCTTGGTGCCCAGGCGGCGCACGGCTTCCGGGTGCGCGCTGACGAGCACGCCGGCGCGCGCAACCTCGGCCAACATCGCGTCGAGGCGATGGCGGCGGCGTCCACCTTCGATCGGGTTGCACCACACCAGAACGGCCTGCACGCGCCGGAGCTGCGCCTCGACCTCGTCGGTGAAGTCGTCGTGCCAGACCGCGGGCTCGGCCGCGACGCCGGCGCGAGCCATCGCCTCGAACAGCGCCACGAAGCGGCTCGCGGCAGGGTCGGCACGGTCGCGGGCGGCGCGCTCGCCGGGATACAGCAGCGCGACCCTCGGTACCGATGCGGGGGTCATGGTCTTGTCGAAGCCGTCTTGTCCACCCACGGCCATCCCGCCGCCAGCCAGCCGTCGATGCCGCCGCGCAGGTAGCGTGCATTCAGCCCCGCGGCACGCAAACGCATCGCGGTGGCGCGGCCGACCTCGTGCCCGTAGACGCAGTACACGACCACGTCGCGGCCGGGGGGCAGCGCCGCCGACCAGTTGCCGACGGCGGCCGGATCGCGCCAGCGTGCCCCGGGGATCATCGAGCGCGCCTGCTCGAATACGCCGGCCCGGCGCACGTCGAACAGCAGCGCGCCACCGATCTCGTCGTGGCCGGCGCCGAAGAGTTCGCTGGCGGCGTGCACCGCCCTCTGATAGCGCTCGTAGACAGCGGCCCAGTCGATGTGGCGCATGAACCGGTCGACACCGGCGTCCGCCCCGGCATCGGGGCCGGCGGGCCGCGCCTGCTGGGAAGGGTCCAGCGCAAGGATCGGCATGCAGCCGGCCACCGCGGGCGCCGGGTCGTCGGACCACTGGTTGACCAGCGTTCCCGCGCGCGGCTGGAACACCAGCAGCAAACAGCCCGAGCCGCCCGGGGCCCGGCCCATCGCGACGAAGGCCTCGCGCCAGCGCTCGACGCTGCCGAAACTGGCGTCGAGCGCCAGCCGCATCGCGGGCTCCATCGTCGCTCCGTCGCCGCCCACGCTGCCGGCATGGAGAGCCTGCAGCGTGACGGGGTCGAACGCCACGTGTCGAGCGGGTGCGTCCATGGGGACTCCTTCAGCGCAGCAGGGGGGCGAGCCAGCTCGCCGCCAGCCCGGCGGCCGCGCAGGCACCGAGCAGCGGCATCACGCCGACCTTGAACCGGAACAGGGCCACGGCGGCGGCGACCGTGAGGCCGGCCGACACCGCATCGAAGCGCCCACCGAAGCCTTGCGGCCACCACACGTGGACCGCGAAGAAGATACCCAGGTTCACGATCACGCCGACCACCGCCGCCGTGATCGCCGACAGCGGCGCCGTGAATCCCAGCTTGCCGTGTGTCGCCTCGACAGCCGGCCCGCCGGCGAGGATGAAGACGAACGAGGGCAGGAACGTGAAGAAGGTGACCACCGCCGCGGCGAGTGCAGCGCCGAGGAACAGCGCATCGGGCCCCAGCACCTGCTTGACCCAGCCACCGACGAAGCCGACGAAGGCCACCACCATGATCAGCGGCCCCGGCGTGGTCTCGCCCAGCGCGAGGCCGTCGATCATCTGCGGGCCGCTGAGCCAGTGATGCGTCTCGACCGCCCCCTGGTAGACGTAGGGCAGCACCGCGTAGGCGCCGCCGAAGGTCAGCAGCGCGGCCTTGCTGAAGAACCAGCCCATCTGCGTCAGCGTGCCCTGCAGGCCGCCCGTGGCCACCAGCGCCGCCATCACCAGCCCCCACAGGCCGAGGCCGGCCGCCAGCACCTTGACGAGGTGGCGGCGCGAGAATCGGGCGTGCGGGGGCGCGGGCGTGTGGTCGTCGATCAGCGCCGGCCCGTAATCGGCCGTCGCGCTGCCATGGCCGCCGCCCGGCGCAAACACCTGCGGCCAGCGGCCAGCGCCGAGGTACCCGACCAGCGCCGCCGCCGCCACGATGGCCGGAAACGGCGTATCGAAGGCGAAGATGGCGACGAACGCGGCCGCGGCGATGCCCCACATCCAGCGGTTCTTCAGTGCCCGCGTGCCGATGCGGTGCGCGGCGTGCAGCACGATCGCCGTGACGGCCGGCTTCAGGCCATAGAAGATGCCGGCCACCAGCGGCACGTCGCCGAAGCGCAGGTAGACCCACGACAGCGTGACCAGGATGAACAGCGAGGGCAGCACGAACAGCGCGCCGGCGACGATGCCGCCCCAGGTGCGGTGCATCAGCCAGCCGATGTAGGTGGCGAGCTGCTGCGCTTCCGGCCCCGGCAGCAGCATGCAGTAGTTCAACGCGTGCAGGAAGCGCCGCTCGCTGATCCAGCGCCGGCGCTCGACCAGCTCGCTGTGCATGATCGCGATCTGCCCGGCCGGCCCGCCGAAGCTGATGAAGCCGAGCTTGAGCCAGAAGCGGAACGCCTCGCCGAAGCGCACCGCCGCAGGGGCGGCGACGGGATCCGCCGACACGCCGGACGATGGGGTCGCGGCGTTCGTCATGCCGGTACCCCGGGCGCGGCGTGCAGTGCGTCGAAGACCGCCGCCGCTGCCTGGCTCAGCTGGTCGTCGTCGGCATGGACCTCGCGCAGGCCGGCCAGCACGGCCTCCAGCCCGGCGGCCTCGGGCACCGGGATGCCGCCGACGTCCAGGAAGTGCACCGCGCGCGCGATGCGCTGCAGCCGCGGGTCGGCGTCCAGGCCGAAGCTCGCCGCCAGCACCTCGAAGCTGACGCGCGAGCCGACATGGGTGAAGCGCGCGCCATCGAAGTCGAAGCCGATGGCGCCGCGCGGTGCAGGGGTCGCGCCCGCCGGATCGGCCAGCCACAGGAAGCGTGCCTCGGGATCGATGAAGCGACGGATCAGCCAGGCGCAGGCCAGGCGGTCGACCCAGGGGCGGGCGCGCGTGGCCCAGCGCCTGCCCTGGAACTTGCGTGCATCCAGCCGCGGGATGCCATGCGCCGCCTGCGCCACCGGTTCACCGCGCGAGAAGCGCGCATCGAGCGCCAGGCGCAAGCCATCGAGTTCGGCCTCCGCCTGATCGGCGGCGGCGCCGGGGTAGTAGTCGATGCGTCGCAGGGCCTGCAGCGTCTCGGCCACGCCACGCCAGCGGCGCCGCGCCTCGGTCTCGTCCAGCGCCGGCAAGTCACGCGCCAGCGCCTGCACCTCGCTGCGCCACTGGCCGTAGGCCTCGGCACGGTCGAACAGCGCGAGCAGTTCGGCCCGCAGCGCCTCGTCCTGCGTCGACAGTTCGAGCACGCTGGCCTGCCCGCCGTGCGACCGCACCTCCGCCGCCAGCGGGTCGAACAGCCCCGCGTGGGCCGCCGGGAGCAGGTAGACGCCGTCGCGCAGCGGCGCGCAGCCCAGGCTCTTCAGCGCCCGCCACACGCGCAGGCGAACGGCATTCGGCTGCGTCGGCAACGTGAGGAAGAGCGCGCTCCACATGGTTGAATCATATACTACCTATCGTGGAATAATTATTTCACATCTCGGACCGCGCCCGTCACGCTCCCGTGCGCACGCACCGCCGCCCGCGGCACGCGACGCTTACCCCCCGGCCGGGGCCGCCGTCATGGTGCAGGGCCGCGCCGCACAATGCAGCCACCTGATCGCCGGTCCCCCCCATGCCCGTCGCCACGCTGCCCCCTTCCGAACTGCGGCGGGTCGTCGACCCGGCGTCGCTGGGCTTCGGCGACACCTCGGAACTGCTGGACCTTCCGCTGCCGTGGATCGGCCAGCAGCGTGCCGAGCAGGCGGCGCGCTTCGGCCTGCAGATGGACCAGCCGGACTACCACCTGTTCGTGCTCGGCGAGGTCGGCAGCGGCCGCAGCTCGCTGATGCGGCAGCTGATGGCCGACGAGGCGGCACGGCGGCCGGTGCCGCCCGACCTGGTCTACCTGCACAACTTCGAGGCCCCGGAGCGCCCGCGCGCGCTGCGCCTGCCGGCCGGCGAGGGCCGGCTGCTGCGCCAGCTGATGGCCGACCTGGCGAAGATGCTGCAGGCCGAGGTGCCCAGGCGCCTGGTCGCGCCCGACGTGCTGGCCGAGAGCGAGCGCATCGCGACGGCGCACAAGGCGCAGGAGGAGCGCCTCTTCGGCGAACTCAGCGCCTACGCCGAGGCGCGCCACTTCGGGCTCGAACGGCGGCCGGGCAACCTGGTCTTCACGCAGCGCGACGAGCACGGCGAGCCGCTGACCGCCGCGGCGGCGGCCGCGCTGCCCGAGGCGCGGCGCGCGGCGATCGAACGCGCCGAGACCGAACTGCGCGCCGAGATCAGCCGCTTCCTGGAGGCGGCCCGCGTGCGCGAGATGGCGATGAACGAGCAGCTGGAGGCGCTGCGCCGCCAGGCGGTGCGGCCGCTGCTGGAGCATGCGCTGCAGCAGATCCGCGGCCAGATGCGCCGGCAGATCAAGGACTCGGTGAAGCTGGGACGCTACCTCGACCAGGCGCAGCAGGACCTGCTGGACAACCTGGAGCTCTTCCTGCCCGGCGACGACGAGCACGAGGAACGCGTCGAGCGCCTGGAGGCGCTGGTCGCGCTGCTCTCGCGCCTGCGCGTCAACGTCGTCGTCGACCACCACGGCCACGAGAGCGCGCCGGTGATCGTCGAGGACAACCCGCTGTTCCGCTCGCTGTTCGGCAGCATCGAGTACGAGACCGAGAACGACGTGCTGGTCACCGACTTCTCGCGCATCCGTGCCGGCAGCCTGCTGCGGGCGCATGGCGGCTTCCTGATGCTGCACCTGCGCGACCTGCTGACCGACCCCCAGGTGTGGGAGAAGCTGCGCCGCTTCCTGCGCAGCGGCCGGCTGCAGATCGAGGAACCGGGCATGGTCTACGCGCCGATCGCCGCGGTGTCGCTGCAGCCCGAGCCGGTGGACGTGGACGTCAAGATCGTGCTCGTCGCCTCGGTCGAGGACTACTACCTGCTGCAAGAGGCCGACCCCGAATCGGCGCGGCGCTTCCGCTGCAAGGTGGACTTCGCCGAGAGCTTCGCGGCCAGCGCCGAGACCTACCAGGCCACCGCCGTCTTCACCGCCCATGCCTGCCGCCGCCTGGGGCTGCCACACTTCAGCGCCGCGGCGGTGGCCGCGCTGATCGAGCAGACCCACCGCGAGGCCGAGGACCAGCGCCGCCAGAGCGCGCTGTTCGCGCGCAGCGAGGCGCTGGTGATGGAAAGCGCCGCGGTCGCGCGGGCGCGCGGCGCGGCGCGCGTCGAGCGCGACGACGTGCTGGCGGCGCTGCAGGCGCGCGTACACCGGCACGACTACCCCGAGCAGCGCCTGCAGGAGTCCATCGCCGACGGCCTGCGCCTGCTGGCGGTCAGCGGCGAGCGCGTGGGCCAGGTCAACGGGCTGACCGTGGTCGACCTCGGCGACTACCGCTTCGGCTTCCCGGTGCGCGTGACCGCGAGCACGCATGCCGGCGAGGAGGGCCTGCTCGACATCGAGCGCGAGGTCGAGCTGTCCGGCCCCATCCACGCCAAGGGCGTGCTGATCCTGCACAGCCACCTGGCGGCGCTGTTCGCGCACCTGGCGCCGCTGGCGCTCAGTGCCTCGGTCGTGCTGGAGCAGGAGTACAGCGGCGTCGAGGGCGACTCGGCGTCCTGCGCCGAGTTCTACGCGCTGCTGTCGGCGCTGTCGGGCCTGCCGCTGCGCCAGGGCATCGGCGTCACCGGCGCGGTCAACCAGCATGGCGAGCTGCTGCCGGTGGGCGGCATCAACGAGAAGATCGAGGGCTTCTTCCGCAGCTGCGAGATGCTGGGCCTGGACGGCCACCAGGGCGTCCTGATGCCCGGCCGCAACCGGCGCGACCTGATGCTGTCGCCGCGCGTGCTGGAGGCGGTCGCCCAGGGCCGCTTCCACGTCTTCGCCGCCGACCGCGTGGGCGACGGCATGGAACTGCTGACCGGCCACGCATTCGGCGAACGCGGCGAGCAGGGCTACCCGCCGGACACCGTGCTGGGCCGCGCACAGGCCACGCTCCAGGCCTACCGCCGCGCCTGCGCCGCGGCGGACCACGAGCGGCGGCCGCGTGCGCTGCGGCCGCTGAAGCGTTCGCGGCAGGTGCCGCAGCGGCGCTGATCGGGTGACCGGCGCAGGCCGCGGGCGACCTCAACCCTGCGGCTCGCGCAGGAAGATCTCGACGCGGCGGTTCATCGCGCGGCCGGCCTCGCTGGCATTGTCGGCCACCGGCTCGCGTGCCCCGCGGCCGGCGACGTCCACGCGCGCGGCGGCCACACCGCGGCCGGCCAGGTAGTCGCGCACGCTGGCTGCGCGCTGCACCGACAGCGGGTCGTTGATGGCGTCGCTGCCGGTGCTGTCGGTGTGGCCGACGATGCGCAGGCGCATCGCGGGGTCCAGGCCCTGCGCCAGCTGGTCGAGCACCGGGCGCATGTCGGGCCGGATGTCGGCGCGGCCGACGTCGAACGAGAAGTCGCTGGGCACGTTGACCTTGAGCTGGTTGTCCGCCGTGCACGCGACCTCGATGCCGGTGCCGGCGGTGGCGCGCTCCATCTCGCGGCGCTTGTCCTCCATGCGCTTGGACCACAGGTTGCCGGCGACCGCGCCGACCGCGCCGCCGATCACGGCGCCCTGCCCGGCCTTGCCGCCGGTGGCCGCGCCGATCGCGGCGCCGGCCACGGCGCCGATGCCGGCGCCCTGCGCGGTGCCCTTCTCGCGCGCACTCATGTTCTCGCAGCCGGCCAGCGCGAGCGCGGCGGCGACGGGCAGCAGGACGAGGATGCGCAGGGGCGGTGTGCGTGTCATGTCGGGACTCCGGGAAGGCCTTGCGGCCGATGACGCCATCCTGCGGGCGCAGCCGCCACCGCGCCATCGGCCAAGCGGCCGCGATGTTGTCGGTCCAGTCCGACAAGCCGAGCCGGCGCGCCGGCCCGCCGCCCGGCGCCGCCGCACAATCGCGGCACCGCTCCCTTCGCCCCGGCCCCGCACGCCATGACCGCCAGCACGCCCGCAGCGCCCGCAGCGCCCACGGCCGCCTTCGCCGCCTTAGATCCGCACCGCTTCCGCGCCAGCGAACTGACCCGCGGCCCCTGGCATCCCGAACACCAGCACGCGGGGCCGCCGATCGCGCTGGTCTGCCGCGCCTTCGAGCAGGCGGCGGCGCCGCACGGCCTCGCCCACCTGTCGCGGGTGACGGCCAACCTGCTGCGCCCGGTGCCGGTCGGCGAACTCGCCGTCGAGGTGATGACCGACTACGTGGGCCGCAATGCCGGCCACTTCTCGGCCCACCTGATGGCCGGCGGCAAGGAGGTCGCGCGCTTCACCGCGCTGCTGCAGCGCGAGACCGCGCTCGCGCTGCCCGACGCGCTGCCCGGCCACCCGCTGCCGGCGCTGCAGCCGCTGCCCGAGGCCTCGGCGCCGGCGCAGTTTCCGTTCGCGGGCCGTCATGTCGGCTACGCGGACCTCGTGGAAACGCGCGCCGCGCGCGGCACGCTGTTCGCCGGACCCTGCGCGATCTGGTTCCGCCTGCGCCACCCGCTCGTCGAGGGCGAGACGCCGAGCCCGTACCAGCGCGTCGCCGTCGCCGCCGACTCCGGCAACGGCATCAGCGCCGTGCTCGACCTGCAGCGCTACAGCTTCGTCAATTCCGACCTCACGATCCACCTGCTGCGCCGGCCGCTCGGCGAGTGGATCGCGCTCGGCGCGCGTACCTGCCTGGGCGCGGGCGGCAGCGGCATCGCCGAGTCGGCGCTGTACGACGAGCACGGGCTGATCGGTCGCGCGGTGCAGAGCCTGGCGGTGCGCGCGCGCTGAGGCGTCGCTGCGGCAGCGGCCGGGAAGGCTTGGCCGAGGAGGCCGGCCGGACAGCGGTCTGCTGCGGCGCACCAGGACGAGTCACGGTTCGACGCCACGCCGGCGCGGCCGGATCCTGGCCGGCGATGCGAAATCCGGTGAACTGTTCGGCGGCCACGGGCCTAGAGTGGCCGCGAGCCCCTGGCAGGAGTGCAGCATGCGCATTGGCGTCCCGCGCGAGATCAAGGACCACGAATACCGCGTCGGCCTGGTGCCGGCCGGCGTCGCCGAGCTGGTGCACGCCGGCCACGAGGTCTGGGTCGAGCGCGGCGCGGGTGCCGGCATCGGCATCGCCGACGAGCGCTACGCCGCCGCCGGCGCGCGGCTGGTCGACGACGCGGCCGCGATCTGGCGCGACGCCGGACTGATCGTCAAGGTCAAGGAGCCGCAGCCCGCCGAGCGCGCGCTGCTGCACGACGGCCAGGTGCTGTTCACCTACCTGCACCTGGCGCCCGACCCGGCGCAGACCGCCGACCTGCTGGCCAGCGGCGCCACCTGCATCGCGTACGAGACGGTCACCGCGCCGGGCGGCGCGCTGCCGCTGCTGACGCCGATGTCCGAGGTCGCCGGCCGGCTGGCGCCGCAGGTCGGCGCCCATGCGCTGGAGAAGGCGCAGGGCGGCCGCGGCGTGCTGCTCGGCGGCGTGCCCGGCGTGGCGCCGGCCGACGTGGTGGTGCTCGGCGGCGGGGTCGCCGGCAGCCATGCCGCCGCGGTGGCGGCCGGCATGGGCGCCTCGGTCAGCGTGCTCGACCGCTCGGCGGCCGTGCTGCGGCGGCTGGACGAGCGCTTCGGCGGCCGCGTGCGCACGCTGACCGCCTCGCGCGAGGCCGTCGCCGAGCAGGTGGCGCAGGCCGACCTGGTGATCGGCGCCGTGCTGGTGCCGGGCGCCGCGGCGCCGAAGCTGGTGACGCGCGCGATGCTGGCCACGATGCGGCCCGGCGCGGTGGTCGTCGACATCGCGATCGACCAGGGCGGCTGCTTCGAGAGCTCGCGGCCGACCACGCATTCGCAGCCGACCTACGTCGAGCAGGGCATCGTGCACTACTGCGTGGCCAACATGCCCGGCGCGGTCGCCCGCACCTCGACGCTGGCGCTGACCAACGCCACGCTGCCCTTCGTGCTGGCGCTGGCCCACCGCGGCTGGCGCCAGGCGCTGGCCGAGGACCCGCACCTGCGCGCCGGGCTCGCGCTGCACGCGGGCCGGCTGGCCAGCGAACCGGTGGCACAGGCGCAGGACCGGCCCTGGGTCGCGGCCGAGCTGCTGCTGGCGCCGGCCTGATCAGCCGCCGCCCGTCGACGCGCCGGCCAGCACCTGCTGCAGCAGCCCGGCCAGTTCCTCCAGCGTGTTCTCCTTCTTCAGCAGCGCGCGCACGCCCGCCGCGGCGGCCTGCTCGCGCAGTTCGTCGGACAGGAAGCCGGAGCTGATGATCACCGGCAGCGCCGGGTGCAGCCGCCGCAGTTCCTGGGCCAGTTCCAGGCCCGACATGTCCGGCATGTTGTAGTCGCTGACGACGACGTCGAAGCGCGGCGCGCCGGCCGCCAGCAGCCGCTGCGCCTGCAGCGCGCCGGTGCAGGCAGTGACGCTGTAGCCGGCGCGCTGCAGCAGGCGCTGCACCATCAGCACCATGACCTCGTCGTCGTCGACATAGAGCACGCGCTGCCCGGCCCCGGCGGCTGCCGGCAGCGGCGTCGGCAACCCGCCGTCGCCGGTCGCCGCCTGCTGCAGCCGCGGCAGGAAGACGTGGAAGGTGCTGCCGGCGCCCGGGGCGCTGTCGACCGCGATCGCGCCGCCATGCGCCTGCACGATGCCGTGCACCACCGGCAGCCCCAGGCCGGTGCCCTGCCCGACCGGCTTGGTGGTGAAGAAGGGGTCGAAGATGCGCTCGCGCGTCGACGCGTCCATGCCGGAGCCGTCGTCGCGCACCCACAGGTGCACGCAGGTCGTCCCCGCGCACACGCCCGGCGGCAGCCGGCGCTCGACCGCCGCGGTGGCCACCGGTTCGACGCCGACGACGATGCGGCCGCGCCCCTCGGGCATGGCCTGCCAGGCATTGGTGCACAGGTTCATCAGCACCTGCTGCAGCTGCGTGGCGTCGCCGCGCACCGCGAGCGGCTCGTCGCTCAGCTCGGTGTCCAGCCGCACGCCGGCCGGCAGCGTGGCGCGCAGCAGCGCCAGCGTCTCCTCGACCAGCGGGCGCAGCGGCTGCACGCCCATCTCGGTCGGCTGGCGGCGCGAGAAGGCCAGGATCTGCTGCACCAGGCTGCGCGCGCGCAGCCCGGCGCGGTTGATCTGCTCCAGGCTGGCCTGCGCCGCGTGCTCGGGCGGCAGGTCCTCGCGCGCCAGCGCGGCATTGCCCAGGATCGCGGCCAGGATGTTGTTGAAGTCGTGCGCGATGCCGCCGGCCAGCGTGCCGATGGACTCGATGCGCTGCATGTCGCGCAACTGCTGCTCGAGCGCCCGGCGTTCGGCCTCGGCCTCCTTGCGCTCGGTGATGTCGCGCGCGAGCAGGATGTAGCGCGCGCCGCCGCCCGGGTCCGGACCGGCCCCGGGCGCGCGGCAGGACACCGACAGCTCGAACCAGCGGCGCCCGGCCGGCACCGTCAGCTCGTACTGCAGGCCGCGCGAATAGCCCTCGTCGCGCGCCTGGCGCAGCGCCGCGGCGACCACCGCGGCGGCCTCAGCCGGCAGCACCTCGGTGAAGCCGCGCCCCAGGAAGCGTTCCGGCGGCAGCACGAGCAGATCGCCGCTCGGCGAGTGGCAGTTCAGGACCACGCCGTCGTCGTCGACCTCGAACAGCAGGTCGGGCACCGCGTCCAGCGTGGCCGCCAGCGAGGCGCGGGCGGCCTTCAGCTCCGCCTCGGAGCGCTTGCGCGCCGAGATCTCGCGCTGCACCGCGACCATGTGCGTGACCTCGGCGCCGCCAACCGCCACCGGCACGATGCCGAGCTCGATCCAGTAGGGCTCGCGCTGGCGCGTGTAGTTGATCAGCTCGGCGCGCACCGGCTGGCCGGCGACCAGCGCGTGGCGGATGCGCGCGCGCTCTGCCGCGTCGGTGGCCGGCCCCTGCAGCAGGCGCGGCGAGCGGCCCAGCACCTCCGCGGCGCGCCAGCCGGTGAGCTGCTCGAAGGCCTGGTTGACGAAGACGATGCGCGGTCCCGGCTCGTCCAGCGGCGCGGCCTCGGTGACGATGACGACGTCGTTGAGCTGGGCGACGCAGGCCTCCAGCAGCCGCAGCTGCTGCTCGGCGCGGCGCGACTCGGTCACGTCCTGCAGCGCGCCCTGCAGCCCGCCGATCGCGCCCTGCTCGTCGCGCACCGGCTCGCCCAGGGCCTGCAGGTGGCGCCGGCCGCGCGAGGTCTGGACGTCGAACGACAGCTCGATCGTGCTGCCCTCGCGCAGCGCCTGGCGCACGCGCTCGCGCAGGGCCTGGCGCTGCGCGCGCGGCACCAGCTCGAGCGCACGCTCCTTGTCAAGCCGCGTGCCCGCCGGCAGCTCGAGCAGCGCCGCGGCCTCGTCGGAGAGCTGCAGCTCCGGGCCCGGCAGCAGCAGCCGCCAGCCGCCCACCCGCGCCACGCGGCCGGCCATGCGCAGCTGCGACGCGCTGCGCTTGAGCGCCTGCTCGGACTGCTTGCGCGCCGTGATGTCGGTGGCCAGCGAGAAGTGGCCGCAGACCTGCCCCTGCTCGTCGCGCTCGGGCAGCATCGTCACCATCACGTCGCGCACGCCCTGCCGCGTCTGGAGGTCGGTGTCGAAGACCACGGCCTGACCGGCGTGCACACGCTCCAGGTAGGGCTGCAGGAATTCCATCGCCTCGTCGCCGAGCAGCTCGCGCTGGGTCATGCCCAGCACGTCCGACGCCTGCACGCCGAACCAGCGCAGCAGCGCGGCATTGACGAAGCGATAGCGGCCGTCGCGCGCGACACGCGCCACCGGGCCGGGCAGCGCGTCGGCGATCATCGCCAGCTGGCGTTCGCTCTCGCGCAGCGCCTGCACGACGCGGTACTTGTCGGTGACGTCGCTGAAGACCAGCACGACGCCGTCGGTGCGCCCGTCGATGCCGCGGATCGGCGCCGCGCTGTCGGCGATCTGCAGCTCCCGGCCGTCGCGTGCCAGCAGCAGCGTGTCGTTGGCCAGCCCGACGATCTCGCCGCTGTCCAGCACCTGCGCCACCGGGTCCGCGGCCGGGCGGCGCGTGCCCGCGTTGACGATGCGGAAGACCTCGGCCAGCGGCCGGCCGACGGCGTCGGCGGCGCTCCAGCCGGTCAGCCGCTCGCCGGCCGGGTTCAGGCGCACGATGCGACCCGCGAGGTCGGTGGCGATCACCGCGTCGCCGATCGAGTCCAGCGTCGTCGCCAGGCGCTGCTCGCTGGCGCGCAGCGCCTGCTCGGCGCGCACCTGCTCGCTGATGTCCATGTGCGTGCCGACCATGCGCAGCGCGCGCCCGTCGGCGTCGCGCTCGACGACGCGGCCGCGGTCCAGCACCCAGAGCCAGTGCCCGTCGCGGTGGCGCAGCCGGTGTCGCGACCGGTAGCCCGGCGTGCGGCCGGCGACATGCGCGTCCTGCAGCGACACGGCCGCGTCGCGGTCGTCGGGATGCAGGATCGCCTTCCAGCCGGCTTCGCTGGGGTCGCCCTCGCCGGGGGCGTAGCCGAGCATGGTGTGCCAGCGATCGTTGACGACGGCCGCGCCGGTCGTGAGGTCGAGGTCCCACAGCCCCAGGTCGCCGCCTTCCAGCGCCAGCGCCAGCCGCTCGGCGTCCAGCGCGTCGCGGCGTGCGCGCTCCTCGCGCTCGTGCGCCTGCGCCGCGCGCCGGCGCTGGGCCAGCAGCAGCAGCGGCACCGCGGCCGCCGCCAGCACGGCCAGCACGCCGCCGCGCAGCAGCGCGTCGCGCCGCCAGGGCGCCAGCAGCGCGGCGGTGGACCGGCTGACCGCCACCACCAGCGCGTGGTCCATCGCGAGCGCGGGCGGCTGCACGTTGCGGTAGGCGACGACACGATGGTCGCCGCTGACCGTCACCGGGCCCTCCAGCACGTCGTGCGGGCGGCCGCTGTCCAGGTGCTGCGCGAACATGGACCCGGGCTGGCGGATGTTGCGGCCGCTGGCGGAAGGCTGCGCCGGCACCGTCAGCAGCACATCGCCCTGGGCATGTGCGATGCCGGCCCAGGTGTCCGGCGTCGACAGCACCGCCGACAGCGCGACCTCGAAATACGCCGGGTCCAGCATCGCGCCCACCGTGCCGTCGAAGCGGCCGTCGGGCGCGATGCGGGCCACCGTGAGGTTCAGCGAGTAGCTGCCCGCCGCGCTGGCAAACGGCCGCGAGACATACAGCGTGCGCGCGTCGGGCCGCTCGCGCACGCTGCGGAAGTGCTCGCGCCCGCCGGTGTCCAGGCCGACCAGGTCGGGACGCGAGCTGGCCAGCAGCACACCGCCGGCATCGCTGACCTGCATCGTTCCGACGCCGGGCATCACCGCCGCCAGCGCGGCCAGCCGCGCCTGCAGCAGGGGCTCGCCGGGCACCAGCGCGCCGCTGGCGAGGTCCTCGCGCAGCTGCACCAGCGCGACATGGGCGCCTTCGATCTGGCGCACCAGATTCAGGTCGACCGCGCGCGCCTGGTCGGCCAGGCGCTGGCGGGCGTCGGCGAGCAGACGGCGGCGGTCGTCGGCCAGGCTGCCGGCCAGCAGGGCGCCCAGCAGCAGCACGACGCCGCCCAGCCATGCCCATTCGCGCCGCGCGCGGCGCGAAAGCGGCTCGGAGGCGATCGGGTCGCGCTGCACGGTGCGCCGCAGCCTATCACCGCCGCCCGCGCGCCACCAGCGGCGCCACCCTCGGGGCGCGCCGCCGGCGGCGCCGCCTGCGAGGTACGGCACGACCGTCGCCGGCCGCAGCGTGCCGTCGCGCGCCGGGCGCTCGCGCACGGCCCGCCACCTACAATCCGCGGCTGCCCTGCGCCGCGACGGCTGCCCGCGTCAGCGACCCCGTCCGCCGGTCCGCGCCCCGCCCGAACCGCCACCCTGCCGCCCCGCCATGACCGAGCTCGCCAAGTCCTTCGACCCCGCCGCCATCGAGGCCCGCTGGGGTCCGGTGTGGGCCGCCGGCGACGCCTTCCGTCCGACGCTGGACCCGGCGCGGCCGTCGTTCAGCATCCAGCTGCCGCCGCCCAACGTGACCGGCACGCTGCACATGGGCCACGCGTTCAACCAGACCATCATGGACGCGCTGACCCGCTACCACCGCATGCGCGGCTTCAACACGCTGTGGCTGCCGGGCACCGACCACGCCGGCATCGCGACGCAGATCGTCGTGGAGCGCCAGCTGCAGGAAGCCGGCCTGTCGCGCCACGACCTCGGGCGCAAGAACTTCGTCGCCCAGGTCTGGGACTGGAAGGCGACCAGCGGCGCGACCATCACCAACCAGATGCGCCGCATGGGCGACAGCGTGGACTGGTCGCGCGAGTACTTCACGATGGACGACCAGCTCTCGGCCGTCGTCACCGAGACCTTCGTGCGCCTGTACGACGAGGGCCTGATCTACCGCGGCGAGCGCATGGTCAACTGGGACCCGCAGCTCAAGAGCGCGGTCAGCGACCTGGAGGTGATGAGCGAGGAGGAGGACGGCTTCCTCTGGCACATCCGCTACCCCCTGGCCGACGGCTCCGGGTCGCTGGTCGTCGCGACGACGCGGCCGGAGACCCTGCTCGGCGACACCGCGGTGATGGTGCACCCGGAGGACGAGCGTTATGCGGCCTTCGTCGGCCGCCAGGTGCGGCTGCCGCTGACCGACCGCCTGATCCCGGTCATCCAGGACGCCTACGTCGACCGCGCATTCGGCACCGGCGTCGTGAAGGTGACGCCGGCGCACGACCTCAACGACTTCGCGGTCGGCCAGCGCCACGGCCTGCCCACGATCTGCGTGCTGGACCTGTCGGCACGCATCAACGACAACGCACCCGCCGCCTACCGCGGGCTGGACCGCTTCGAGGCGCGCAAGCGCGTCGTCGCCGACCTCGAGGCGCAGGGGCTGCTGGTGGAGACGCGCAAGCACCGCCTGGTGGTGCCGCGCTGCGAGCGCACCGGCCAGGTGGTGGAGCCGATGCTGACGCACCAGTGGTTCGTCGCCGTCGGCAAGCCAGGGCGCGACGGCACGAGCATCGCGCAGAAGGCGATCGACGCGGTGGCCAGCGGCCAGGTGCGCTTCGTGCCCGAGCAATGGGTCAACACCTACAACCACTGGATGAACAACATCCAGGACTGGTGCATCAGCCGCCAGCTCTGGTGGGGCCACCAGATCCCGGCCTGGTACGGCACGGGCGGCGAACTCTTCGTCGCGCGCAGCGAGGACGAGGCGCGCGAGCGCGCCGCCGCCGCCGGCTACAGCGGACCGCTGACGCGCGACGAGGACGTGCTCGACACCTGGTACAGCTCGGCGCTGGTGCCCTTCTCCACGCTCGGCTGGCCGCACGACACGGCGCAGGCCCGGCTCGAGCAGCAGCTGTTCCTGCCCAGCACCGTGCTCGTGACCGGCTTCGACATCATCTTCTTCTGGGTCGCCCGGATGATCATGATGACGACGCACTTCACCGGCCAGGTGCCCTTCCGCGACGTCTACATCCACGGCCTGGTGCGCGACGCGCAGGGCAAGAAGATGAGCAAGTCCGAGGGCAACGTGCTCGACCCGGTGGACCTGATCGACGGCATCGATCTGCCGCGCCTGCTCGAGAAGCGCACCAGCGGCCTGCGCCGGCCCGAGACCGCGCCGCGGGTGCGCAAGGAGACCGAGAAGGAGTTTCCGCAGGGCATCCCGGCCTTCGGCGCCGACGCGCTGCGCTTCACGATGGCCAGCTACGCCACGCTGGGCCGCAACGTCAATTTCGACACCAAGCGCTGCGAGGGCTACCGCAACTTCTGCAACAAGCTCTGGAACGCCACGCGCTTCGTGCTGATGAACTGCGAGGGCCAGGACTGCGGGCTCAAGGAGCACACCAAGGCCGAGTGCGAACCCGGGGCCCCGTTCCACGGCTACCTGCGTTTCTCGCAGCCCGACCGCTGGATCACCGGCGAGCTGCAGCGCGTCGAGCAGGCCGTCGCGCAGGGCTTCGCCGACTACCGGCTGGACAACGTCGCGAATGCCCTCTACGCCTTCGTGTGGGACGAGTACTGCGACTGGTACCTGGAGATCGCGAAGGTGCAGCTGGCCGAGGCCGCGGCCGCCGGCGACGAGGCGGCGGCGCGCGCCACGCGGCGCACGCTGATCCGCACGCTGGAGACCGTGCTGCGCCTGCTGCACCCGGTGGCGCCCTTCATCACCGCCGAGCTGTGGGAGGCGGTGGCGCCGGTGGCCGGCCGCAAGGCGGCGGGCAGCGGCGCGAGCATCGTCACCGCGCCCTACCCGCAGGCCCAGCTGGAGAAGGTGGATGCGCAGGCCGACGCCTGGGTGGCGCGGCTGAAGGCGCTGGTCGCCGAGACACGCCGGCTGCGCAGCGAGATGGGCCTGGCCCCCGGCGAACGCGTGCCGCTGCTGGCGCTGGGCGACGCCGGCTTCGTCGCCGCCGCGACGCCGCTGCTGAAGGCGCTCGCGCGCATCGCCGAGGTTCGCGTGCCGGCCGACGAGGCGGCCTTCGCCGCCGCAACGCGCAATGCGCCGGTCGCCGTCAGCGGCGACCTGCGGCTGGCGCTGCACGTGGAGATCGACGTCGCGGCCGAGCGTGCGCGGCTGGACAAGGAGATCACGCGCCTGGCCGGCGAGATCGCGAAGGCCGAGGCCAAGCTCGGCAATGCCAGCTTCGTCGAACGCGCGCCGGCCGCCGTCGTCGCGCAGGAGCGCGAGCGGCTGGAAGGCTTCAGACAGGCGCTGGGTCGCCTTCGAGACCAGTCAGATCGTCTGGCCGCGTCGGCCTGAAGCCGCTGCGCGGCAGCGGCGTCAGCAGCAGCTCGTCGATGCGCCGGGCCACCGCCCAGGCGCTGCGCACGCGCGACTGCTGCGTGGTGCCGGCCACCCGCGGCGTGACCTGCAGCGTGTCGATGTGGCGCAACGGCCGCCCGGGGTCGAGCAGGCCGGGCTCCATGCTGTCGAACCAGGCGGCGGCCAGCGGGCCGTTGCTCAGCGCGCCGGCCAGCGCCCGTTCGTCGAACAGGCTGGAGTGCGCCAGGCTGACCAGCACCTGGTTGTCCTTGCACTCGGCGAGCAGCCGCTCGCCGAACAGGCCGACGTAGCGCGGGTAGAAGGTCAGCAGCACGCACACCGCGTCGCTGCTCTGCATCAGCTCGCGCAGGCCGACGGCCTCCACCTCCGAGCGCGCCCAGATCGAGTCCGAGGCATGCACGCTGGGGTCGTAGCCGATGACGCGCGCCCCGAAGGCGCGCAGCAGCGCGGCCAGCGTCTTGACCGCCGGCGTGACGCCGACGACGCCGACCGTGGCGCCACCGAGCTCGCGGCCGACGAGCAGGCCCTCGTCGTTGATGATGGGCACGCGGCGCAGCATCTGCAGCAGCGCGCCGATCACGAATTCGGCCTCGGCCGAGGCGCTGGCGCTGGCCGGGCGCACGACCTCGATGCCGGCACGCGCGCAGGCCTCCAGGTCGATATTCTCGGCGCCCACCGACAGCCGGCCGACGATGCGCAGCGAGGGCGCGCGCGACAGCGTCACCGCGTCCAGCGCCACCGAGGGCGGGATGATCACCGAGCGCACGCGCGCCAGCGCGGCGCGGAAACCGTGCGGATCGTTCGCGAGCTCCGGCGCGTACTGCACGCCATGCCGCGCGCCGAGCCACGCCAGGACATCGGAGTCCAGCGGTTCGACGATCAGCACGTCCATGGGGGCAGGCGTGAGTTCTTCATTGGGCAAGCAGGAGGCCGCATGCCACAATCGGCTGGACTGTGACAATTCTAAAGAGCGGTATGCGGGTCCAGAAGGCAATTTTCCCGGTCGCCGGTCTCGGCACCCGTTTCCTCCCCGCGACGAAGGCGCAACCCAAGGAGATGCTGCCGGTCGTCGACAAGCCGCTCATCCAGTATGCGGTGGAGGAGGCCTACGCGGCCGGCGTGCGCGAGATGATCTTCGTGACCGGCCGCCACAAGCGCCCGATCGAGGATCACTTCGACATGACCTTCGAGCTCGAGGTCGCGCTCGAGCAGGCCGGCAAGCAGGAACTGCTGGAGGTCGTGCGCAGCGTCAAGCCCGACGACATGGAGTGCATCTACGTGCGCCAGGCGCAGGCCCTGGGCCTGGGGCACGCGGTGCTGTGCGGCCAGCGCCTGGTCGGCGACCAGCCCTTCGCGGTGCTGCTGGCCGACGACCTGATGGTCGGCCAGCCCCCGGTGCTCAAGCAGATGGTCGAGCAGTTCGCCGAATGGCGCGCCAGCATCCTGGCCGTGCAGGAGGTGCCGGCCGAGCACACGCGGCGCTACGGCATCGTCGACGGCCAGATGGTCAACGAGCGGCTGATGGACGTCAGCCGCATCGTCGAGAAGCCGGCGCCGGAGGTGGCGCCCTCGCGCTGGGGTGTGGCCGGCCGCTACATCCTGACGCCCGGCGTCTTCCACGAGATCGCGACGCAGCCGCGCGGCGTGGGCGGCGAGATCCAGCTCACCGACGGCATCGCGTCGCTGCTGCGTCGCGAGAAGGTCTTCGCCTACCGCTACGAGGGCCGGCGCTACGACTGCGGCAGCAAGGAAGGCTTCCTGGAGGCCAACGTCGAGCTGGCGCTGGCGCACCCGGAACTGGGCGCGGGCTTCCGCGCCTACCTCAAGAACCTGGAACTCTGACGCGCGGCCGGCCGCGCGCCGGCTGCCTGCCGCGGCGTGCGCCTACCTAGCGCCGGCGCAGCACGTGCACGAACTCGCTGCCGCCGCTGGTCTGCTCGACCAGTTCGTTGCCGGTCTGGCGCGCGAAGGCCTGGAAGTCGCGCACCGAGCCGGGGTCGGTGGACACCACGCGCAACAGCTGGCCGCTGCCCATGTCCGCGAGCGCCTTCTTGGCCTTCAGGATGGGCAGCGGGCAGTTCAGACCGCGTGTGTCGAGTTCCTTGGACGCTTCCATGGCGGCGGATTCTAGGTCTTGCGTGCGAGGTCGATGAACTGCGGCTCGTGGCCGCGCGAGCGCAGCCAGTCCGCCAGCGCATAGCCGGTGCCGGCCGGCCAGCAGCGCACCGCGGCCGGCTCGAACAGCTTGTATTCGGCCAGTTCCGGCGACAGCCGGATCTCGCCCTCGGCCAGCGCGTGGTAGGCGATGATGACCTGGTTCATGCGCTGGAAGTCGTAGACGCCGATCAGCGACAGCTCGCGCACTGCCAGCGCCGTCTCCTCCGCCACCTCGCGCGTGATGCCCTGCTCGGGCGTCTCGCCGGCTTCCATGAAGCCGGTGATCAGCGCAAACATGCGCTGCGTCCAGGCGGCATTGCGCGCCAGCAGCAACTGCCCGCCGCGGTCGGCACATTCGATCACCGCGGACAGCACCGGCGTCGGGTTGTTCCAGTGAGTCCAGCCGCAGGCCGGGCAGCGCAGCCGCGTCTTCGCGCCGCTGTCCTCGACCTGCTCGATCTGTGCCAGCGCCGTTGCGCACTGCGGGCAGAAGCGGAAGCCGGGCGTCGTCATGCGGGAAAGACGCCGGTGGAAAGGTAGCGGTCGCCGCGGTCGCAGACGATGAAGACGATGGTCGCGTCGTGCACCTGCGCGGCGATCTGCAGCGCCACCCAGCAGGCGCCGGCGGCCGAGATGCCGGCAAACAGCCCTTCCTCGCGCGCCAGGCGCCGCGCCATGTCCTCGGCGTCGGCCTGGCTGACCAGCACCAGCTCGTCGATGCCGGTCGGGTCGTAGATCTTCGGCAGGTAGGCCTCGGGCCACTTGCGGATGCCCGGGATGCGCGAGCCCTCGGCCGGCTGCGCGCCGACGACACGCACCGACGGGTTCTTCTCCTTCAGGAAGCGCGACACGCCGGTGATGGTGCCGGTGGTGCCCATCGCGCTGACGAAATGCGTGACGCGCCCGCCGGTGTCCTGCCAGATCTCGGGACCGGTGGTTTCATGGTGAACACGCGGGTTGTCGGCATTCGCAAACTGGTCGAGCACGCGGCCCTGCCCTTCGCGCTGCATCTGCTCGGCGAGGTCGCGCGCGTACTCCATGCCGCCGCTCTTGGGCGTCAGGATCAGCTCGGCGCCGAAGGCCTTCATGGTCTGCGCGCGCTCGACCGACAGGTCCTCCGGCATGATCAGCACCATGCGGTAGCCGCGGATCGCCGCTGCCATCGCCAGCGCGATGCCGGTGTTGCCGCTGGTGGCCTCGATCAGCGTGTCGCCGGGCTTGATCTCGCCGCGCCGCTCGGCGCCGCGGATCATCGCGATCGCCGGCCGGTCCTTCACCGAGCCGGCCGGGTTGTTGCCTTCCAGCTTGCCCAGGATCACGTTGCCGCGCGCGGCGCCGGCCGCGCCGGGCAGGCGCTGCAGGCGCACCAGTGGCGTGCGGCCGATGGCTTCTTCCAGGGTCGGGTAGTCGGTACCCACGGGCTGCGTCATCCAGGCCATCCTCCTGCCGGACATTGTCGCAGCGCGCCGGCGACCACGCCGCCAGCCGGGGCGCGCCGGGGCGCCGCCGGCCGCGGCCGGCCGGAGGGCGCATGTGATAATGCCCGCGCCCTGGACGAAGTCCGGGCTCCCGCGCCCGCGTGACGAAATCGGTAGACGTAGCGGACTCAAAATCCGCCGCCGCAAGGCGTGCCAGTTCGAGTCTGGCCGCGGGCACCAGCCAGGCGCCAGGTCCTCCGCGGCGCTCCAGCCCGTTGACCCGATGCCGCCGATCCCGCCGATCACGAAGAACCTGATGCTCGCCTGCGTCGGCATCTTCGCGCTGCAGTTCCTGTTTCCGCCGATCCAGTTCTGGTTTGCGCTGTTCCCGCTGTCCAGTGGCAACTTCGGCCCCTGGCAGGTCGTGACCTACGCCTTCCTGCATGGCGGCGTCGGCCACCTGTTCTTCAACATGCTGGGCCTGTGGATGTTCGGCAGCGAGCTCGAGCGCCTGTGGGGCAGCCGCCGCTACCTGCAGTTCCTACTCGCCGGCGTGCTGGCCGCGGCGGCGGCGCAGATGATCTTCACCGCGGTCGTCGGCTCGCGCGTGCCCACGGTGGGCGCCTCGGGTGCGCTGTTCGCGCTGCTGCTGGCCTTCGGCATGCTGTTCCCGAACCGCGTGATCATGCCGCTGTTCCCGCCGATCCCGATGAAGGCGCGCACCTTCGTCATCGTCTTCGGCGCGCTGGAGCTGCTGCTGGGCTATTTCGACCGCACCGGCATCGCGCACTTCGCGCACCTGGGCGGCATGGTCGGCGGCTTCCTGATGATCCGCTACTGGCGCGGCCAGCCGCCCTTCGGCGCGCGGCGCCGACGCTGACCCCGACGGGTTCATGGCTTTGACGCCGGCGGCATGCTGGCGTGCACGCCCTGCGGGCGTGGCTGGAGGTGCCATGCAGTCCCTGTGGTTCCGCCGCGGCCTCGCGGCCGCGCTGTGGCTGGCGCTGGTCGCCGCGACATCGGCGCTGTCCGCCGAACCGATGTCGGTGCAGGCGCAGTCGCTCGCGCTCAGCCGCGCCAGCGACGCCGTGGTCGGTGTCGAGGTGCAGGCGGTCGACGACGCCCGCTCGGCAGCCACGCTGGGCACGCTGCGCCAGGGCTCCGGCGTCGTGATCTCGGCCGACGGCCTGGTGCTGACCATCGGCTACCTGGTGCTGGAGGCCGAACACGTCGAGCTGGTCACCGACGACGCGCGCCGCATCCCGGCCAAGGTCGTGGCCTACGACCTGGCCACCGGCTTCGGCCTCGTGCAGGCGCTGACGCCGATCGGCCGCGAGCCGGTGCCGCTGGGCGAGCCGGCCGCGGTGGGGCGCGAGGAGCCGCTGGTCTTCGCCAGCGGCGGCGAGGACGCCCTGGTCAGCGTCGCGCGCCTGGTCTCGCGCCGGCCCTTCGCCGGCTACTGGGAGTACCTGATCGACGGCGCGCTGTTCACGCACCCGCCGCGGCGCGACCACAGCGGCGCCGGGCTGTTCAACGGCCGCGGCGAGCTGCTCGGCGTGGGTTCGCTGTTCGTCGCCGACGCCGCCGGCCCCGACGCGCCTCCGATGCCCGGCAACATGTTCGTGCCGGTGGACCTGCTCAAGCCCATCCTGGCCGAGCTGCTGCAGCGCGGCGCCTCGCGCGCCAGCACACGCGCCTGGCTGGGGCTCAACTGCATCGAGCAGGGCGGGCAGGTGCGCGTGGCGCGTGTCAGCGACGACAGCCCGGCCGATGTCGCCGGCGTGCAGCGCGGCGACCAGGTGCTGGCCATCGACGGCGTCACGGTGCGCGATGTCGCCGCGCTGTGGAAGGCGCTGTGGGACGGCGGCGCGCCCGAGCGCGCGGTGAAGCTGACGATACGCCGCGGCGACGAGCGCCAGGAGCTGACGCTGCAGTCGGTGGACCGCGCGAAGACGCTCAGGCGCGCGCGCGGCGTGTAGCAGGCCGCCGCGCTCAGGTGCCTGCCAGGCCCTCGCGCACCGTCGGGTAGCGCAGCACGAGGCGCAGCTCGTGCTTCAGACGCCGGTTGTCGAGCCGGCGCGATTCGCTCATGAAGCTCAGCAGCATCGGCGACAGCTGCTCGCGTGCCTGCGCGCGCGTGATGCGCGGCGGCCGCGGCAGTGCGCACAGGTCGGCGGCGAGGTCGAAGTAGTCGCCCATCGTCAGCTCGCTGTCGTCGCTGGCATGCACGACGCGCTGCGGACGGCCGCGGTGCAGCGCGGCGACGCAGGCACGCGCCAGGTCGTCGGCGTGGATGTGGTTGGTGTAGACGTCGTCTTCCGGCGCCAGGACCGGCGTGCCGCGCAGCAGGCGCTCGCGCGGGTGGCCGCCCGGCCGGTCGCCGGCATAGATGCCGGGAATGCGCAGGATGCTCACCGCCACGCCGTGCCGGCGGCCGAACCAGCGCACGGTGGCCTCGGCGTCGACGCGGCGCCTCGCGCGGTCGCTGGCCGGCGCGACGGCACGCGTCTCGTCGAAGCGCGCACCGCCGGCGTCGCCGTAGACGCCGGTGGTGCTGGCGTAGACCAGCCGCTGCACGCAACCGCCGCGCGCCAGTGCAGCGCACAGCGCGCGCGTGCGCGGGTCGTGCTCGCCCTGCCCCGGCGGCGGCGCCAGGTGCAGCACCGCGTCGGCCAGGCCGCCGAGGCGGCCCAGCGTGGCCGGCTCGTCCAGGTTGCCGACCAGGGGTGTCGCCCCCAGTGCACGCAATTCGGCGGCGCGTGCCGCCGTCGAGGTCAGCGCCAGCACGCGCCAGCGCGGGTGCACCAGGCGCACGACACGGCCGCCGACGTCGCCGCAGCCGACGATCAGCAGCACGGGTCGTCGGGCGCGGGTGGGCGGTGCGGTCATGCGGTCGCGGGCACAATCCGGGGCTGTGCGCCGCAGTGTAGAGGCGGCGCACGCCACGTCGTCGCGACCGCCCGCACATGAGCTTCCAGATCACCCTCCAGCCCGCCAACGTCAGCTTCGCCGTCGAGCGCGACGAGGCCATCCTGCCCGCCGCCATCCGCCAGGGCATCGGCCTGCCCTACGGCTGCCGCGACGGCGCCTGCGGCTCGTGCAAGAGCCGGCTCGTCCAGGGCCGCGTGATCCACGGCGCGCACCAGCTCAAGGCGCTGTCGGTGGCGGAAGAGGAAGCCGGCTTCATCCTGACCTGCTGCGCGACGCCGCAGACCGACTGCGTGGTCGAGGCGCGCAGCGTGCCCGGTGCCGGCGACTACCCGGTACTGAAGCTGCCCACGCGCGTGCTCGCCATCACGAAGCCGGCGCCCGACGTCGCGGTGCTGAGGCTGCAGCTGCCGGCCAACCAGAACCTCAAGTACCGCGCCGGCCAGTACGTGGAGTTCATCCTGCGCGACGGCGCGCGCCGCAGCTACAGCATGGCCAACGCGCCCGAGGACCTGGGCAGCCCGCCGGCGATCGAGCTGCACGTGCGCCACATGCCCGGCGGCAAGTTCACCGACCATGTCTTCGGCGCGATGAAGGAGCGCGACATCCTGCGCATGGAAGGCCCCTTCGGCAGCTTCTTCCTGCGCGAGGACAGCGACAAGCCCATCGTGCTGCTGGCCAGCGGCACCGGCTTCGCGCCGATCAAGGCGCTGGTCGACCACATGCGCCACCAGGGCCTCGCGCGGCCGGCCACGCTGTACTGGGGCGGCCGCCGCCCGCAGGACCTGTACATGGACGACTGGTGCCGCCAGGCCGCCGCCGAACTGCCCTGGCTGCGCTACGTGCCGGTGGTCAGCGACGCGCTGCCCGAGGACGCCTGGAGCGGCCGCACCGGCTTCGTGCACCGCGCCGTGATGGCCGACTTCCCGGACCTGTCGGGCCACCAGGTCTATGCCTGCGGCGCACCCATCGTCGTCGAGTCGGCCGAGCGCGACTTCGTCGCGCAATGTGCGCTGCCGGCCGACGAATTCTTCGCCGACAGCTTCACCTCGGAACAGGACAAGCACGGAGCCACCGCATGAGCACCTTGAACCGCCGCCAGTTCACCGCCCTGGGCCTGCTGGCCGCCAGCGGCGCCGTCCACGCCCAGGCCGCCGCCCCGCTGCGCCTCGTCGTGCCCTACCCGCCCGGCGGCCCGCTGGACCGCATCGCGCGCATCCTGGCCGAGGCGGTGAAGGACCGGCTCGGCACCGTGGTCGTCGAGAACCGGCCGGGCGCCGGCGGCAACCTGGGGGTCGACCAGGTCGCGCGCTCGGCGCCGGACGGCAACACCATCGTGATGGGCGCGGTGGCCACGCATGCCATCAACCCCTGGCTGTTCGAGAAGATCCCCTACGACCCGGTGCGCGACTTCACGCCGATCACGCGCGTGGCCCAGGTGCCCAACGTGCTGGTGATGAATGCCGAGACGGCGGCGCAGCTGAAGATCGCCAGCGTCGCCGACCTGGTGCGCCACGCCAAGGCAAATCCGGGGCGGCTCAACTACGGCAGCGGCGGCAACGGCAGCGCCGGCCACCTGGCCGGCGAACTGCTGAAGTCCGCGGCCGGCGTGTTCATCGTGCACATCCCCTATGCCGGCGCGGCGCCGATGCAGCTGGCGCTGCTGGGCGGACAGATCGACTTCAGCTTCGACAACCTCGCCAGCGCCGCCGGCAACATCCGCGCCGGCAAGCTGAAGGCACTGGCGGTGACGACCGCGGCACGCTCCAGCGCGATGCCCGAGCTGCCGACGATGGCCGAGTCCGGCCTGCCGCAGGTCGGCGTGGACACCTGGTTCGGCCTCTTCGGCCCGGCCGGCGTGCCGGCCGCCCGCGTGCAGGCGCTCAACGAGGCCTTCGTCGCGGCGCTGAACTCGGCCGACGTGAAGGCCAGGCTGGCGCCGATGATGGCCGACCCCGCCCCGACGACCCCCGAGCAGTTCGGCGCCTTCGTGCGCGCCGAGCTCGCGAAGTACGAGAAGATCGTCAAGGCTACGGGCGCCAAGGCCGGTTGACCACCTGGCGCCCGGCGGTCGCCGCGGCGCGCTGGTGACGCGCTCGCGGTGAACCGGCTTCGCCGGTCACCTCGCCCCCCCTCGGGGGGCGGGCCGGGTGCAACCCGGCCCTCGGGGCAATCACCCCGGCGCTGCGCCGGTGCAGCGTCCCTGCGCGTCCAGCGCCATCCAGCGGCGCAGCCAGTCGAGTTCGCGGCGCAGCGCATGCGCCGTGGCCATCTTCTCCTCCGGGCTCTGGTCGGCACGGAAGTCGAAGGCGCGCCGCGCCATCGGGTACATCTGCAGCTCGACCGGCACGCCGCGCTCGGACAGCACGTAGAAGGCGCGCCCGTTGACCATGCGGCGCAGCTCGAAGTCGGCGTCGCCGATCAGCATCAGCACCGGCGAGCGGATCTGCCGCACCTCGGGCGCCACCGTGAACAGCTGCTGCGGCTCGGGCGCGTTGGGATGCTGGAAATGCCCGTACCAGGCGACGATGGGCCCGACGTCCTGCGGCCGCTTGGCGGCCAGCCGGATCGCGAAGTAGGGCCCGCGCGACTTGGCCACGATGCCCGCCGGCTGCCGGCAGGCGTCGGGGTGGGCGCGCAGCGCGGCCAGCGCGGCCTCGACGTCGTCCTCGCTCTCGGGCACGTGGCGGTCGGGCCAGCGCTCGATCATGTTGGCCGCCAGCCAGTCCGGCGCCATGACCAGAAAACCGTCGCGCGCGAGCGCGCGCACATGCGCGCGGTCGACGTCCTCGTAGCCGCGCTTGGCGTGGATGTACAGCAGCGCCGGCCAGGGGCCGCGCCCGGCCGGCCGCGCGATCTCCACCGGCACGTCGGCGCTGCCATGGCGGACGGTGGACTTCTCCAGGGTCTGCGCCTGCACCTGCGGCGGCACCGCACCGAGCCCGGCCAGGGCCACCAGCCAGGCCAGCCCCCGGACCAGCGCCTGCGGGCAGCGGCGAACTCGGTGGCAGCGGTGCATGGCGATCTCCGTCGGCGGCGGGTGGGCCCTGCCCGTCGGCAGGCGCCGGTCCGATCGCCCGCGCCCCGACAGCATGGGCGGCGGGTGGGCGGGCCCGGCGATGTCGAGCATAGCGCGCGCCGGGGCGCCGTTCAGGCGGTGGCCAGCGCCGCCCTGGCGCGGGCCCAGTGCACCGCCGCCTGCGGCAGCACCAGGCGCAGGCCCTGGGCGACCAGCGCGTGCCGCGCGGCATCGTCGGGTGCGGCGGCACGCTCGATCGCCGCCCAGGCCCAGGCCAGCAGCAGGTGGCCGCAGCCGGCCAGCAGGTCGTCGGCGGCACGCAGCGGCGCCACGGGGTCCGCCGCCGCGGCCTCGCGCAGGGCCGCGACGGCACCGCGCGCCTGGGCCAGCTGCTCGTGCAGCGCGCGAGCCGCGTCGCTGTCGCCGGCGTCGCGCGCCAGGTCGTCCAGCAGCGCCTCGAAGGCCGGCCCGGCACCGCCGAGCAGCTTGCGCTGCACCAGGTCGATGGCCTGGATCTCGTTGGTGCCCTCGTAGATCATCGCGATGCGCGCATCGCGCAGCGTCTGCTCGATGCCGTAGTCGGCCATGTAGCCGTAGCCGCCCCAGACCTGCAGCGCGTCGCTGGCGCCCTGGAAACCCTGGCGCGTCGCGAAGGCCTTGAGCACCGGGGTCAGCAGCGAGACCTCGGCGGCGGCAGCGGCGCGGCACCCGGCGTACGGGTGGTGATCGGCCTCGTCGAGCCGCAGCGCGGCGCGGTAGATCACGACACGCAGCCCGGCGGCCACCGCGTCCAGGCTGTCCAGGGTCCGGCGCACCGCCGGCCGGGCGGCGATCGGGCCGCCGAACTGCACGCGCTCGGCGGCATAGCGCGCGGCATTCTGCGCCGCCATCTCGAGGTGGCCGAGCCCCTGCACCGCCGTCGCGACGCGGGCCGCGTTCATCATCACGAACATCGCCGGCAGCCCGCGATGCGGCTCGCCGACCAGCCAGCCGGTGGCGGCCTCGTAGCGCATCGCGCAGGTCGCGCTGCCGTGGATGCCCATCTTGTGCTCCAGGCCGTCGGCGGCCATCGCGTTGCGCGTGCCGTCGGGCAGCACCGCCGGCACGAGCACCAGCGACAGGCCCCGCGTGCCGGGCGGCGCCGGGTTGGACGGGTCCTGCAGCCGGCACAGCACGAGGTGGACGATGTTGTCGGTGAGATCGTGGTCGCCGCCGGAGATGAAGACCTTGCTGCCGCTGACCGCCAGCGTGCCGTCCGGCCGCGGCTCGGCCCGCGTGCGCACCAGGCCCAGGTCGCTGCCGGACTGCGGCTCGGTCAGCGCCATCGCCGACAGCCATTCGCCGCTGGCCAGCCGCGGCAGGTAGCGTGCCTTGAGCTCGTCGCTGCCATGGGCCTTCACGGTCGCGTAGGCGCCGTGCAGGATGCCGGCATACATGTTCCAGGCGTGGTTGCAGGCGTTGATCATCTCGCCGACGGCCGTATTCAGCAGCTGCGGCAGCCCCTGCCCGCCCCAGGCCGGGTCGCAGGCCAGCGCCGGCCAGCCGCCGTCGACGAAGGCGCGCCACGCGGCGGGAAAACCGTCGGGCGTCTTCACGCGCCCGCCCTCGATGCGGCAGCCCTGGCGGTCGCCGGGTGCGTTCAGCGGCTGCAGCACGTCGGCCGTGAAGCGGCCGGCCTGCGCCAGCACCTCGGCCGCGGTCTCGGCGTCGAGCTCGGCGAAGGCCGGCATGGCCGCCCAGCGCGCCGGCGCGCCCAGCACCTGCTCGATGACGAAGCGCATCTCGTCCAGCGGGGGCCGGTAGGTGTAGCGGCTCATGGCTTGCGGTTGCCCAGGTAGGTCTCGATGACGCGCGGGTCGGCCGCCAGCTCGTTCGCCGCGCCGGCGAGCACCAGGGCGCCGGTCTCCAGCACGTAGCCGTGGTCCGACACCGCCAGCGCGGCGCGCGCGTTCTGCTCGATCAGCAGGATGCTGGTGCCTTCGTTGCGCAGGCGCTCGATGGTGGCGAAGATGTCGCGCACGATCAGCGGCGCCAGGCCCAGGCTGGGTTCGTCCAGCATCAGCAGGCGCGGCGCCGACATCAGCGCGCGGCCGACGGCCAGCATCTGCCGCTCGCCGCCGGACAGCGTGCCAGCGAGTTGCGTGCGTCGCTCCTTCAGGCGCGGGAACAGCGCGTAGACACGCTCGATGGCGCGCCGCCAGTCCGGCACGCGCTGCTTCATCGCGCGGTAGCCGCCGAGCACCAGGTTGTCCTCCACCGCCATGGTGCCGAAGAGCTCGCGCTTCTCGGGCACCAGCGCCAGGCCCATCATCACGCGCTCCTCCAGCGTCGTGCCGGCGAGGTCCTGGCCGTCGAAGACGACCTGCCCGCGGTAGGGCAGGATGCCCATCAGCGCCGCCAGCGTGGTGCTCTTGCCGGCGCCGTTGGGGCCGATCACGCTGACGACCTGGCGCTCGGCGACGCCGAAACTGAGCCCGGTCAGCACCTCGGCGCGCCCGTAGCCGGCATGCAGGTCCCGCACCTGGAGCAGGCCGTCCATCAGTGCTCCGTGCCCAGGTAGGCGGCACGCACCGCCGGGCTGGCCTGCACCTCGGCCGGCGTGCCTTCCATCAGCTTGGTGCCGAACTCCATCACGACGACGCGGTCCGCCAGGCCCATCACGAAGTCCATGTCGTGCTCGACCAGCAGCAGGCTCATGCCCTCGTCCTTGAGCTGGCGCAGCACGGCCGCCAGCGCCTGCTTCTCGTGGTGGCGCAGGCCGGCGGCAGGCTCGTCCAGCAGCAGCAGCGCGGGGTCGGTGGCCAGCGCACGCGCGATCTCCATCAGCCGCTGCTGGCCCAGCGGCAGGTTGCCGGCCAGCTCGTGCAGCTGGCCCTGCATGCCGATGCGCGCGAGCTGGCGTTCGGCCTCGGCAAACAGCCGCCGTTCCTCGGCACGGTCCAGCCGCAGCATGGCCTTCAGCACGCCCGAGCGCGTGCGTCCGTAGCCGCCCAGCGCGACGTTCTCCAGCACCGTCATCTCCGGGATCATCTTGACGTGCTGGAAGGTGCGCGAGATGCCCAGCCGCGCGATCGCCCGCGACGGCTGGCCGCCGATGGCCTGCCCGCGCCAGCGCACCGCGCCGCCGCTGAGCGCCAGCACGCCCGTGATGAGGTTGAAGGTGGTCGACTTGCCGGCGCCGTTGGGGCCGATCAGCGCGACGATGTCGCCGGCGTCGACCACGAAGCCGACGTCGTTGACGGCGACCAGGCCGCCGAACTGCTTGCGCACCGCGTCGACGTCGAGCAGGCGTTCGCCGCGCGCCGGCTTGGGGCGGCGCGCCAGCGGCTCGGCCGCGTCCCAGTCGCGCACGCGGCGCGGCGCCGGGCGCCAGCGGCCGACGAAGCTCCACAGCCCGTCGGGCGCGTACTTCAGCACCACCACCAGCACGATGCCGAAGACGATCGTCTCGAAGTTGCCGCTGGTGCCGATCAGCCTGGGCAGCAGCACCTGCAGCTGGTCCTCGACGATGCGCACGACGGCCGACCCGAGGAAGGCGCCCCAGACCTGGCCGACACCGCCGAGCACGGCCATGAACAGGTACTCGATGCCCTTGTTGATGCCGAACGGCGACGGGCTGACGCTGCGCTGGAAATGAGCGAACAGCCAGCCCGACAGCGCCGCCAGCAGGGCCGCGATGACGAAGGCGGTGAGCTTGTAGCGGAAGGTCGAGATGCCCATCGCCTCGGCCATCGTCGAGCCACTCTTGAGTGCACGGATCGCCCGCCCGGGCCGCGAGTCCAGCAGGCGCAGCACTGCCAGCGCGGCGACCAGCGCGATGGCCCACACCAGCGGGTGCAGGCCGCGACCGCTGCCGAGGTCGACGCCGAACAGGTTCATCGCCGGGATGCCCAGGATGCCGTCGTACTTGCCCAGCCACTCCATGTTGGCCATCGTGTAGTTCAGCGCCAGGCCCCAGGCGATGGTGGCCAGCGGCAAGTAGTGCCCCGACATGCGCAGCGTCAGCGCGCCCAGCACCAGCGCCGCCACCACCGCCAGCACGATGCCGACCGCCAGCGTCACCAGCGGCGGCAGCGCAGTCTGCGTGGCCAGGTAGGCCGCGGCATAGGCCCCGACGCCGACGAAGGCGGCCTGCCCGAACGACGTCAGCCCGGCGACCCCGGTCAGCAGCACCAGGCCCAGCGCGACCAGGGAATAAAGGCCGACGTAGATGCTCTGCGTGATCCAGAAGTCCGGCACCGGCAACAGCGGCAGCACCATCATCACCGCGGCGAAGGCGGGAAAGGCCCAGCGGGTCATGTCAGCGGCACCGGCCAGGCTTGGACGCGCTGTTGCGCGTGCATCGGTGGTGGGAGGCGAACGTCGGCTCGCGGCGCATTGCGGACACTCGCCATACGTCCGCTTGCCTCGCGTGCTTGTGGCTGCGCATCGCGCCAGGCGGTACCCGCTGCCGGCTCAGGGTTCCGCGCCCACCGCCTGCGGCGGTGGGTTCCCTGCGCTGCTCGCTTCGGGGTCGCGCCGCCCAACTCACTTCGCTCACTGCGTTCGCTCCGTTCGGACACCGGCGGCGAGTCAGTTGTGGAGGCGCGCACTGCGTGCGCGCCGACCCCGAAGCTGCGCTGCTCGGCGCTTCACTATTCGCCGGCAGCGGGTACCGCCTGGCGCGAAGTCCACCGACAGTGGTACGCGATCCCTCCGCACGCCACCGCCGTGTCGCGAAGCCGCGTGGGGGCAGCCCGCAGCGCCCATGGGAGGCGCCGAGAAGCGCAGGGCTCCTGGCCGCGCGCGCAGCGCGCCTCCCCAACTGACTCGCCGCCGATGTCCGAACGGAGCGAGCGCAGCGAGCGAAGTGAGTTGGCGGCGGGCCAGGAGACCGAGCATCGCAGGGCAGTCGGCGCGCAGCGCCGACCGCCGGACTCTGGGCGCTGCGGGCTGCCCCCACGCGGCTTCGCTGCGCCAACACCGACACGCACGCACGACGCAGCTCCGCGAACGACTGTGAAGCGCCGAAACCGGTCCTCCACGTCGCGGTTGGGCGCCCGCTCCTGGTTTGCCGCGATGGCGGCAGCTTCGGGCAGGCCATCACTTCAGTGGTCCTCGTGGTGCGGGTCGCGCAGGCTGCGCCACAGCAGCACCGGCAGGATCGCGGCGAAGACGATGACCTCCTTGTAGGCGCTGGCCCAGAAGCTGCCGTAGGCCTCGAGCAGCCCCACGCCCAGCGCGCCGACCAGCGCCAGCGGGTAGCTGGCGAGACCCGCGAAGACCGCGGCGACGAAGCCCTTGAGGCCGATCAGGAAGCCGGTGTCGTAAAAGATCGTCGTCGTCGGCCCGATCAGCAGCCCCGACAGCGCGCCGATGAAGGCCGCCATCGTGAACGACAGCCGGCCGGCGCTGCTGCTCGAGATGCCCATCAGCCGCGCCCCCAGCCGGTTGACGGCCGTCGCGCGTAGCGCCTTGCCGGCCAGGCTGCGCTCGAAGAACAGCCACAGCGCGACGATGAGGCCGAACGACGCCGCGAAGATGAACAGCGTCTGCCCGGACAGCGTCAGCGGCCCGAGCTGCCAGCGCTGGTCCCAGAAGCTGGGGTTGCGGAAACCCTCGGCACCGAAGAAGAACAGCCCCAGGCCGACGAGCGCGAAATGCACGCCGACCGAGACGATCAGCAGCACCAGCACGCTGGCGTCGGCCAGCGACTCGTAGGCCAGCCGGTACAGCAGGCTGCCGAAGGGCGTGACCAGCGCCATCGTCAGCGCCGCCTGCGCGAGCATGGGCAACTGCATCGGCGCGAGCCACATCGTCAGCAGCGACACCGCCACCGGAAAGGCCAGCGTGCGCGCGGCCTGCGCCGCCAGCCGCGCGGCCGGCCGGCGCTGCCGCCAGCCGGCCGCCAGGTCCTGAAGCACGACCGCAGCGGCCATCACGAGCAGGAACCACACCGTGCCCGGCACCTGGCCCATCTGCAGGAAGGCCAGCGTCAGCGCGGCGAAGGCCACGAATTCGCCCTGCGGGATGAAGATCACCCGCGTCACGGCGAAGACCAGCACGGTGGCCAGCGCCAGCAGCGCATAGACCGCGCCGTTGGTCAGGCCGTCCAGCGCCAGGATGCCGGCGATCGTCGCGTCCACGGGGCCGCTGCCTTGGCTGCCTTTGTCGGCCTCGCGTTCAGCGCTCGACGACGAACTTGCCGTCGACCACCTTCAGCAGCACGCCGGTCTCGTTGGTGTAGCCCCAGTGGTCGTCCTTGGTCCAGTTCATCACGCCATGGGCGAAGATCGTGCGGCCCATGCCCTCGATCGCGTCGCGCAGCGCGGCGCGGAATTCCGGCGTGCCGGGCCTGGCCTTCTTCAGCGCCACCGGCAGCGCCTTCTCCATCACGATCTGCGCGTCGTAGGCGTGGGCGGCAAACTGGTTGCGCATGCCGCGGCCGACCGCGGCTTCGTACTTGGTGACGAAGTCCACCGCCACGGCCTTGGACGGATGGCTGTCCGGCAGCTGCTCGGCCACCACCGCCGGCCCGCTGACCACGAAGCTGCCCTCGACGTCGCGGCCGCCGATGCGCACCAGGTCCGGCGTCGCCGCGGCATGGGTCTGGTAGATCCTGCCCTTGTAGCCGCGCTCGACCAGCGCCTTGTGCGGCATCGCGGCGCCGGAACCGGAGGCCACGACCAGCATCGCGTCCGGATTGGCCGAGACCAGCTTCAGCGCCTGCGGCGTGGCGCTGGTATCCGTCCGCGCAAAACGCTCGGTGGCCGTGACCTTGATGCCGGCGGCCTCGCCCTGCTTGATGAATTCCTTCAGCCACAGTTCGCCGTAGGCGTCGGTGTAGCCGAGGAAGCCGACGGTCTTGACGCCGTTCTTCTTCATGTGCTCGACGATGGGATGCGCCATCACCGAGAAACCCTGCGGCAGGCGGAACATCCAGTGCTCCTGCTCGGGCGGCACGCCGACCGGCGCGATCGACAGCTGCGGCGTCTTGCTCTCCAGCGCGATCGGCGCCACGGCCGCGGAGACGACGGTGATCGAGCCGCCGAAGATGATGTCCACCTTGTCCTGGGTGACGAAGCGGCGCGCGTTGGTCACGCCCTTGCCGGGGTCGGAGGCGTCGTCGAGCACGATCAGGTTGATCTTCTCGCCGGCGATCTCCTTCGGAAACAGCTTGAACTGGTTGCCGACCGGGATGCCCAGGCCCGAGGCTGGGCCGGTGAGCGATATCGTGACGCCGATGTTGACGTCGGCGAAGGCCGTGGTGGCCAGCAGCGCCGCGGCGGCGGCGAGGGTCTTGCGCAGCAGGTTCATGCGGTCGTCTCCTTGGTGGGTGGGGTGGTCTTCGGGCTCAGGTGCACAGCGCCTTGATGTCCTCGGGGATGGGCATCGCACGCAGGCGGTCGGGATCGTGCGCATCGCGATGCACGAAGGCGCGCACCTCGGTGCCCTCGCAGATCAGCTCGTCGCCGCGCATCACGAGGTGGCGGTGCTTGAAGGTCTTGGCATGCCATTCCTCGATCGAGGTGTGGACCTCGATTGCCTCGCCGTAGGTGGCGCTCTTGACGAAGCGCGTGTGGATGGACAGCAGCGGCGTGCCGACGATGCCGCGCGTCTTGACCAGCTCGCGCCAGGGCGGCACGCCGCAGGCCATGAAGAAGGCGAGCGAGGACTCGTCCATCCAGCGCAGGTAGTTGGGGAAGAAGACGATGCCGGCGGGGTCGCAGTCGCCGAACTGGATGACGACGCGGTGGATGTGGGTCTTGCTCATCGGGACTCGGGGGGGGCGCATGCGCGCCCGGCAGGTGGGCACCGGACGCTTCGGTCGCCTGCATTCTGGGCCCGCCGGACGGTGCCAGGTTCATTGCGGATCACCGACCTTGCCGGCACGCTTGGCAAGGAAGTCGCGCACGCGCTGCTTGGCCGCCTCGTCGCCCTGCGCGATGGCCGACATCAGGCTCTCGACGAACAGGCCCTCGGACGGGCTCATCTCGGCGATGCGCGGCAGCGCCTGCACGATGGCGTAGTTGGACAGCGGCGCGTTGCGCGCGATGCGCTCGGCCAGCGCCATCGCCTTCGCGAGACCCTCGCCGGCGCCCACGAGATAGTTGGAGATGCCGGCGGCGTGCCCCTCGGCGGCGTCGAGCACGCGGCCGGTCAGCATCATGTCGGTCATGCGCGACACGCCGACCAGGCGCGGGATGCGCACCGAGCCGCTGCCGCCGACGAAGATGCCGCGCTGGCCCTCGGGCAGCGCGTAGAAGGCGCTGGCCTCGGCCACGCGCAGGTGCGCGGTCGCCGCCAGCTCCAGCCCGCCGCCGACCACCGCGCCGTGCAGCACCGCGATCACCGGCACCGGGCCGAACTGAATGCGGTCGAACGCGGCGTGCCAGCCGCGCGAGTGGTGGATGCCCTCGGCCACCGTCTGCTCGGTGACCTCCGAGAGGTCCAGCCCGGCGCAGAAGTGCTCGCCCTCGCCGCTGATCACCGCGGCGCGCACGCTGGCCGGCAGGTCGGCGAAGGCATTCTCCAGCGCGCGCACCAGCGTGTTGTTGATCGCGTTGCGCTTGGCCGGCCGCGCCAGGCGCAGGTGCGCGACGGCGCCGGCGATCTCCACGCGCAGCAGGGACGTGCCGGTCGTCATGCCCGTATCACCTCGGCGCCGCCGGCATGCAGCCGCTGCACCAGTTCGGCGCGGCGCAGCAGCACCGCGCGCTGGTTGATGTAGCCCTTGTCGGTGATCTCGCCGGCGTCCGCGCTCGGCGGCTCGGCCAGCACCAGCGCGCGCACGGGGACCTGCGACGAACCGCCGCCCTCGGCCTTCAGCGCGCGCAGCGCGTCGGCGATGCGCGCGGCCAGCTCGCCGGGCGCCAGCGCCGCCGCCGCCGGCGACGGGAAGACCAGCACGCCGACCTCGTCGCGGTCGTGACCGGTGATGACGACGTCCTGCGCGAACGGCGCCAGCGCCGACACGACGCGCACGCGCAGCGTGCCGACGCTGACCCAGGTGCCGGTGCTCAGCTTGAAGTCCTCGGCGACGCGGCCGTCGAAGACCACGCCGAGTTCGGGCCGCGCCTCGTCGGCCAGGCGGCCGGCGTCGCCGATGCAGTAGTAGCCCTCGGCGTCGAAGGCCTGCGCGGTGAGCTCGGGCGCGTCGCGGTAGCCGGGGAAGACGTTGACGCCGCGCACGCGCATCTCCAGCTTGCCGCCGGGGTCGCCCGGCACCGGCACGAACTTCAGTTCGGTGCCCGGGATCGGCAGGCCGATGACGCCGGCGCGCTCCAGCCACCAGTGCGCGCTGGTGACGGCCGGCGAGGTCTCGGTGGAGCCCCAGGAGGTGGTCAGCCAGACCTCGCGGCCGCGGATGCGCCGCGCCAGCGCCTGCAGGCGGTCCCAGGTCGCCTGCGGCAGCGCGGCGCCGGCGTAGAAGACCACGCGCAGGCGCTCGAAGAAGCGCCGGGCCAGCGCCTCGTCGGCCTCCAGGAAGGGCAGCAGCATGTCCAGCCCGCGCGGCACGTTGAAATAGATCGTCGGCCGCACCTCGGCGAGGTTGGCGACCGACTTCTCGATCAGCCCGGGCGCGGGGCGCCCTTCGTCGACCACCAGCTCGCCGCCGTTGCGCAGCACCATGTTCAGGTTGTGGTTGCCGCCGAAGGTGTGGCTCCACGGCAGCCAGTCCACCAGCACCGGCTTCTCGTGCGCCAGGAAGCGCCAGACCTGGGCGATCATCTGCTGGTTGGCGCACAGCATGCGGTGCGTGTTGATGACCACCTTGGGATGCCCGGTGGAGCCCGAGGTCAGCAGGTACTTGGCGTGCGTGTCGGGCGTGATGGCGTCGAACGCCGCCCGCACCGCCGGCCCCTCGGCGCTGCGCAGCAGGCCGTCGAAGGCCAGCGCGCCCGGGAAGCCCTCTGCGCCGCGGCTGAAGACCGTGACCGCGCCGGGCAGTGCGGCGCTGGCGATCGCCGGGCCGTAGACCTCGGCGTCCGACGCATAGACCAGCGCCGGCCCCAGCATATTCAGGATGCCGTGGATCTTCGTGTGGTCCCGGGTCAGCCGGCAGTAGGCGCTGGACACCGTGCACACCGCGCGGCCGACGTGCATGGCGGCCAGCATCAGCAGCAGGTGGTCGAGCGCGTTGTCCGACAGGATCACGACCGGGGCCTGCGGCTTCAGGCGCAGGCCGAGCAGGCTCTGCGCCAGGCGGCCGACCTGCTCCCGTGTCTGCGCCCAGCTCAGGCGGCGCCAGCCGCCGTCCACGCCGCGCTCGGCGAAGGCCGGAGCCTCCGGGGTCTCGCGCGCCCAGTGCTCCAGCCACTCGCCGATGCAGCGTGCGTAGGGCCGCAGCGGTTCCGGCGAACGCAGCACGAAGCTGCCGTCGTCGAAGCCGACACGCACCGTGCGCGGCGGCGCGAGGGACTGCGCATCGTCGAGAAGGTCGCCGGCCATCGCTGACTCCGTACACATGTGTATGTGCACCGATGCGGATCGTAGGCGTTGCACACGCAGCACGGATCGGTGTTTTCCCCCGATTCCATACACTGGTGCATGGCGGCATGCTGCAGCCGATGCAGACCGTCGCCGACCGCCCGCGCAGCGCGCTGACACCCGAGCGCTGGATCGAGGCCGCCACCGAGGTGCTGGTGGATCACGGCATCGACAGTGTGCGCGTGGACATGCTGGCGCGCACGCTGAAGGTCACGCGCGGCAGCTTCTACTGGCACTTCAAGGACCGCGAAGACCTGCTGCGCGCCGTGCTGCAGGCCTGGCGCATGCGCGCGACCGAGCAGTTGACCCGGCGCCTGGAGAGCGCGCACGACGATGCGCGCGAGCAGATCCGCGACCTCATCTCGCTGCCCTTCCGCGGCCGCAGCGCGGTGCGCGCGGCGCGCATCGAGCTCGCGATCCGCGCCTGGGCGCGGCGCGACGCGATGGCGCGCGCCTTCGTCGACGAGGCCGACGCGGCGCGCATCGGCTACATCGCGCAGGTCTTCTCGTCGCTGGGCTTCGGCATCGCCGAGGCGCGCTCGCGCGCCTTCCTGCTCTACAGCTACGAGGTGGCGGAGTCGCTGCTCGCCGCGCAGGGCAGCGGGTCGCAGCGCCAGGAGCGTGCGCGCTTCGTCGAGCGGCTGCTGCTGCAGCCGCTGGGCTGACGGACCGCTCGCGGCGCGCCGCCGCGCCGCTACTCGCCCAGGTAGGCGGCGCGCACCTTGGGGTCGGCGAGCAAGGTCCGGCCTTCGCCGCTCATCGTGATCTCGCCGGAGTCCATCACGTAGCCGCGGTCGGCCAGTCCCAGCGCGCGGCTGGCGTTCTGCTCGACCAGCAGCACCGTGGTGCCGCGCTGGTGGATGTCGCCCACGACCTCGAAGATCTTGTCGACCATGATGGGGCTCAGGCCCATGCTGGGCTCGTCCATCAGCAGCAGCCGCGGGCGCGCCATCAGCGCGCGACCCATGGCCAGCATCTGCTGCTCGCCGCCGCTCATCGTGCCGGCGAGCTGCCTGGCGCGCTCCTTCAGGCGCGGGAAAATCGCGAAGACCTTGTCGATGTCGGCCTCGATCTCGGCGTCGTCGCGCACGAAGGCGCCCATCTGCAGGTTCTCGACGATGGTCATGCGCGCGAAGACGCCGCGGCCCTCGGGCACCATCACCAGGCCCTGGCGCACGAGGTCCCAGGCGCCCTGGCCCTTGATCGAGCGGCCGAGGTATTCGATCGCGCCGTCCTTCACCGGCTGGATGCCGGTGACGGCCTTCAGCGTGGTCGTCTTGCCGGCGCCGTTGGCGCCGATCAGGCTGACCAGCTCGCCCTCGCGAACCTCGAAGTCCACGCCCTTGACGGCCTGGATGCCGCCATAGGCGACCTTCAGGCCGCTGACCTTCAGCAGCGTCGTCGCCGTCATGCCGCGGCCTCCCCGGTGGCGGGCTGCCCGGCGTCGTGGCCGGCACCCAGGTAGGCCTCGATGACCTTCGGGTCGCGCTGCACGTCGTAGGGCGTGCCCTCGGCGATGGCGCGGCCGTAGTCGAGCACGGTGACGCGGTCGCACAGGCCCATCACCAGCTTCACGTCGTGCTCGATCAGCAGGATCGTGCGGCCGTCCGCGCGGATGCGGTCGATCAGCTCGCGCAGCACGACTTTCTCGGTGGCGTTCATGCCGGCCGCCGGCTCGTCCAGCGCGATCAGCTTGGGGTCGGTGGCCAGCGCACGCGCGATCTCCAGCCGGCGCTGGTCGCCATAGCTCAGCGTGCGCGCGCGGAACTCGGCATAGCGGCCTATGCCGACGTAGTCCAGCAGCTCCTGCGCCCGCGCGGCGATCGCCGCCTCCTCGGCCCGGAACGAGCGTGTGCGCAGGACCGCGCCGAAGAGGCCGGAGCCGGTGCGCACGTGGCGGCCGACCATCACGTTCTCCAGCGCCGTCATCTCCGGGAACAGGCGGATGTTCTGGAAGGTGCGGGCGATGCCCTGCTTGGCCACCTCGTGCACCGCGCTGGGCTTGTAGGGCCGGCCATCGAGCTCGAAGCTGCCGGCGTCCGGCGTGTACAGCCCGGTGATCACGTTGAAGAACGTGGTCTTGCCGGCGCCGTTGGGGCCGATCAGCCCGTAGACCTGGCCGGCCTCGATGCGCACGCCGACGTCCGACAGCGCCTGCAGGCCGCCGAAGCGCTTGCTGACGCCCTGCACGTTGAGGATGGGCGGGCTCATCGCGCTGCCGCCCCGGCCGCCGCCGTGTCGGCCGTCGGCGACGGCGCCGCCTTGCCGTGCTCGCGCGCCGGCCACAGTCCGCGCGGGCGCAGCAGCATGATCGAGATCATCGCGGTGGCGATCAGCAGCTGGCGCAGGATGGCGGCGTCCAGCCGCCCGCCGGTCATCTGCTGCAGCGGCGCGGCCACGTAGCGCAGCACCTCCGGCAGCGCGGCCAGCAGCACGGCGCCCAGGATCACGCCCGGCAGGTGACCCATGCCGCCGAGCACGACCATCGCGACGATCATGATGCTCTCCATCAGGCTGAACGACTCCGGCGAGACGAAGCCCTGGAAGGCGGCGAACATCGAGCCCGAGACGCCGCCGAAGGTGGCGCCCATCGCGAAGGCCAGCAGCTTCATGTTGCGGGTGTTGATGCCCATCGCCTTGGCGGCGACCTCGTCCTCGCGGATGGCCATCCAGGCGCGGCCGATGCGGCTGTTCTCCAGGCGGTGGCAGATGACCACGCTCGCCACCACCAGTCCCAGGAAGAGCCAGAAGTACAGCACCACCGACGGGATGCGGAAGCCGAAGATGTCCACGGCGCGGCCGAAGCTGAAGCCGAAGATGTTCATCGCATCGATGCGGTCCAGCCCGCGCGGCCCGTTCGTGATGTTGACCGGGTGCTCCAGGTTGTTCATGAAGACGCGGATGATCTCGCCGAAGCCCAGCGTCACGATGGCCAGGTAGTCGCCGCGCAGCTTGAGCACCGGGGTGCCCAGCAGCACGCCGGCGATCGCCGCCAGCCCGGCGGCCAGCGGCACGACGATCCAGATCGGCGTGTGCAGCCCGTTGGGCAGCAGGTTGGCGATCCACTCGAAGGTCTCGTACAGGTGCGGGCTGGCCAGCAGCGCATACATGTAGGCGCCGACGGCGTAGAAGGCCACGTAGCCCAGGTCCAGCAGCCCGGCGTAGCCGACGATGATGTTCAGCCCCAGCGCCAGCAGCACGTACAGCATCGCGATCGCGGCGATGCGCACCCAGCCCGAGCCGTAGTGCTCGGCCACGAAGGGCGGCGCCACGACCAGCAGCGCGGCGACGACGAAGAAGACGATCAGCTTGCGATGCACGGCCGGCCCCCCATCATGCGCGGTCCGCGACCCGCTCGCCGAGCAGGCCCGAGGGTCGCAGCGTCAGCACCAGGATCAGCGCCGCGAAGGCGAAGATGTCGGCGTAGTGGCTGCCGAGCACGCCGCCCGTGAGCTGGCCCAGGTAGCCGGCGCCCAGCGCCTCCACCAGCCCCAGCAGCAGCCCGCCGACCACCGCGCCGGCCAGGTTGCCGATGCCGCCCAGCACCGCCGCCGTGAAGGCCTTCAGCCCGGGCAGGAAGCCCATGCTGTGCTGCACGGTGCCGTAGTTCAGCGCCCACATCACGCCGGCCACCGCGGCCAGCATGGCGCCGATGATGAAGGTGGCGCTGATCACCATGTCGGGCTTGACGCCCATCAGCGCCGCGACGCGCGGGTTCTCGGCCGTGGCACGCATCGCGCGGCCGAGCTTGGTGCGGTTGACCAGGAACATCAGCCCGGCCAGGATGGTCGCCGTCAGGCCCAGGATCAGGCACTGCGTGACGCTGATCACCGGGCCGCCCAGGTTGATCGGCTCGGTCGGCAGCAGCAGCGGGTAGGGCTTGGGGTTGGGCTTCCAGACGATCATCGCCAGCGTCTGCAGCATCAGGCTCATGCCCATGGCGGTGATCAGGGGCGCCAGCCGCGGCGCCCCGCGCAGAGGTCGGTAGGCGAGCTTCTCGACGCTGAAGTTCAACGCCGCGCAGACCACCAGCGAGCACACCAGCGACAGCGCCAGCAGCAGCCAGCCGGGCATGCCGCTGGCCGCGAAGGTGGTGGCGAAGGTCCAGCTCGTCAGCGCGCCGACCATCAGGATCTCGCCGTGGGCGAAGTTGATCAGGCCGATGATGCCGTAGACCATCGTGTAGCCCAGGGCGACCAGCGCGTACATGCTGCCGAGCACCAGACCGTTGATGATCTGCTGGAAGAAGGTTTCCATCGGGGGGTGTACTCCAGGGTAGCCGCCGGGCGCGTGCCGTCGGCCATGCAGGATTCGCGCCGTGCCAGGGCGATGTGCGCCGGTGGCCCGCGCACCGCGGTGGGGCGGGATTGTAGGTGGCGCCCCGCGGCGCCCAGGGCCGGAGTTTCCCCCTTGGCATGCCCCGCTCAGGCGGCGGGATCGGGGGTCTCTCCGTGATCGCCCGGCGCGGCCGCCGCGTCGCGCGCGCGCAGGTCGGCCAGCCGTTCGCGGATGCGCAGTTCCAGCCCGCGCGGCACCGGATCGTAGAAGCGCGCCTGCGGCAGGCCCTCGGGCAGGTAGCGCATGCCGGCGGCGTAGCCGCCTTCCTCGTCGTGCGCGTAGCGGTAGCCGGCGCCGAAGCCCAGGTCCTTCATCAGCCGCGTCGGCGCGTTGCGCAGCGCCGGCGGCACCGGACGCGAGCCGTCGCTGCGCACCATCTCGCGCACGGCACCCCAGGCCTTGTAGACGGCATTGGACTTGGGCGCGACCGCGAGGTAGACCACGGCCTCGGCCAGCGCCAGTTCGCCTTCCGGCGAACCGAGCCGCTCGTACACCTCCGCGGCGTCCAGCGCCAGGCGCAGCGCGCGCGGGTCCGCCAGGCCGATGTCCTCGCAGGCCATGCGCACGATGCGCCGCGCCGCATAACGCGGGTCGGCACCGGCGTCCAGCATGCGGGCCAGCCAGTACAGCGCGGCGTCGGGGTCGGAGCCGCGCACGCTCTTGTGCAGTGCCGAGATCTGGTCGTAGAAGACATCGCCGCCCTTGTCGCCACGGCGCAGCATCTCGCCCAGCGCGGTCTCGAGCATGACCTCGTCGAGCAGCACCGCGCCGGCCTGCGCGGCCGCCAGGTTCTCGTAGGCGTTGAGCAGCCGGCGCGCGTCGCCGTCGGCGAAGGCGACCAGGCGCTCGCGCGCCGCGTCGGCCAGCGGCGGCGCGCCCAGCAGCGCCTGCGCGCGCACGAGCAGCAGCGCCAGGTCCTCGTCGTCCAGCGCCTTCAGCACATGCACGCTGGCGCGCGACAGCAGCGCCGAGTTGACCTCGAACGAGGGGTTCTCGGTCGTCGCGCCGACGAAGGTGAAGAGGCCGCTCTCGACATGCGGCAGGAAGGCGTCCTGCTGCGCCTTGTTGAAGCGGTGCACCTCGTCGACGAAGACCACCGTCGCGCGGCCGGCGGCGCGCTGGGCCTGCGCCTGCTCGACCGCGTCGCGGATGTCCTTCACGCCGGCCAGCACCGCCGACAGCACGATGAAGTGCGAACGCGTCGCGCCGGCGAGCAGCCGCGCCAGCGTGGTCTTGCCCACGCCCGGCGGGCCCCAGAGGATCATCGACGGCAGCCGGCCCGACTCGAAGGCCACGCGCAGCGGCCGCCCGGGGCCCAGCAGGTGGCGCTGGCCGACGACCTCGTCCAGCGTGCGCGGGCGCAGGCGTTCGGCCAGCGGCGCCGTGTCGGGCACCGGCGGCGGCGCCGGTTCGTCGTCAGCGAACAGGTCGCCACTGGCCATCGCGGGGCGCTACTGCTCGATCACGTCGGCGCCTGCCGGCGGCGTGAAGCGAAAGCGTGCGGCCGGGATGGCCGGGTTGGCCGCGAAGCCGCTGAAGCTCAGCCGCGAACGCTGGCCGAAGCTGTCGACGATCTCGACCTCGGCCAGCGTGCCGGCGCGAAAGCCCACGCGCATGCGCTCGAACGGGCCGTCCTTGGCACGGGGCAGCGCCAGCGCCCAGTCCAGCCCGTCGGCGCTGCCGTCGTTGCGCAGCTCGAAGTCGGCGTCCAGCGAGCCGCCGGCCAGCAGCGCCGCCGGCGTCGCGCCCAGCGCCTGCGCCAGCCGGCGCGAGCTGGCCTGGTTCAGCTCGGTGTCGTGGATCCAGACCTTCTCGCCGTCGGCGACGATGGTCTGCTCGAAGGGCTTCGCATACTCGAAGCGGAAGCGGTTGGGGCGCTGGAACTCGAAGCGGCCCGACGACGTGCGCCGGCGCGCGCCGTCGGTGGACGTGACGACCTGCGTGAAGGCCGCGCTGCCGCTGGCCACGTCGCGCACGAAGGCGCGCAGCGTCTCGACGGCGTCGCGCTGGGCGCGCGCCGAGCCCGGCAGCGCGGCCGCCGCCGCGGCCAGCAGCAGCAGGTCGCGGCGCTTCATTCGTCGCGCCGCGGCACCAGGATGTCGCGGTTGCCGTTGTGCCCCATCGGCGATACGAGTCCGGCCTGCTCCATTTGTTCCAGCAGCCGCGCCGCGCGGTTGTAGCCGATGCGCAGGTGGCGCTGCACCAGCGAGATCGACGCCCGCTTGTGCTGCAGCACGACGGCCACCGCCTGGTCGTACATCGCGTCGCTCTCGCCGCCGGCGCTGGCGCCGCCCGCCGGCGCATCGCCGCCGCCGGCATCGCCGTCCAGCACGCCGCCCTCGAGGATGCCCTCGACATAGTTCGGCTCGCCGCCCTGCTCCTTCAGGTAGGCGACGACGCGGTGCACCTCCTCGTCGCTGACGAAGGCGCCGTGCACGCGCACCGGCAGCCCGGTGCCGCCGGCCAGGTACAGCATGTCGCCCTGGCCGAGCAGCGCCTCGGCACCCATCTGGTCCAGGATGGTGCGGCTGTCGATCTTGCTCGCGACCTGGAAGCTCAGCCG
Organism: Rubrivivax sp.; assembly: GCA_019635315.1. GTDB lineage: Bacteria > Pseudomonadota > Gammaproteobacteria > Burkholderiales > Burkholderiaceae_C > Rubrivivax. Next base: position 32,004 of record JAHBZT010000004.1, on the reverse strand, counting down.
GGTCGGGATGTTGGCCTTGATGAGCCCGGTGATGACGTCCACGCTGGGCCGCTGCGTGGCCAGGATCAGGTGGATGCCCGCGGCACGCGCCTTCTGCGCCAGGCGCGCGATCAGCTCCTCGATCTTCTTGCCGACGACCATCATCAGGTCGGCCAGCTCGTCGATGACGACCACGATGTGCGGCAGCCGCTCCAGCGGCTCCGGCGCTTCGGGCGTCAGGCTGAAGGGGTTGGGCAGCGACGCACCCTGCTCGGCTGCGTCCGCCAGCTTGCGGTTGTAGCCGGCCAGGTTGCGCACGCCGAGCTTGCTCATCAGCCGGTAGCGGCGCTCCATCTCGCCGACGCACCAGTTCAGCGCGTTGGCGGCCTGCTTCATGTCGGTGACCACCGGCGCCAGCAGGTGCGGGATGCCCTCGTAGACGCTGAGCTCCAGCATCTTGGGGTCGATCAGGATCAGGCGCACGTCGCGCGCCTCGGCCTTGTAGAGCAGGCTGAGGATCATCGCGTTGATGCCCACGCTCTTGCCCGAGCCGGTGGTGCCGGCGACCAGGCAGTGCGGCATCTTCGCCAGGTCGGCGACGACCGGGTGGCCGACGATGTCCTTGCCCAGGCCCATGGTCAGCATCGACGCGCTGGCGTTGTAGACCTCGGAGCCCAGGATCTCCGACAGGCGGATCGTCTGGCGCCGCGCATTGGGTAGCTCCAGCGCCATGTAGTTCTTGCCCGGGATGACCTCGACGACGCGGATGCTGACCAGCGACAGGCTGCGCGCCAGGTCCTTGGCCAGGTTGACGACCTGCGAGCCCTTCACGCCGGTGGCCGGCTCGATCTCGTAGCGCGTGATCACCGGGCCGGGCGCGGCGGCGACCACGCGCACCTCGACGCCGAAGTCCTTGAGCTTCTTCTCGATCAGCCGGCTGGTCATCTCCAGCGACTCCGGCGTCACCGTCTCCTGGCGGCTGCCGGCGGCGTCCAGCAGATCGACCTGCGGCAGCTTCGTGTCGGCCAGTTCGGCGAACAGCGGCTTCTGGCGTTCCTTCGCCACGCGCTGCGACTTCGGCACCTCCATCACCGTCGGCGCGATGACCAGCGGCACATGCTCGACGACCTCGACCTGCTGCTCGCGCACCTCGTGCTCGCGCTCGCGCGCGGCCAACTCGCCCAGGCGGCGGTCCTCCTGCTGCTCGCGGCGGTCGGCACGGCGCTCGCGCAGCCGGTCGACGGCCTCGCCGATGCGGTCGGCCAGCGCCAGCCACGAGAAGCGCAGCGCCATCGACAGCCCGGCCACCAGCAGCGCGATCCACAGCACGCCGGAGCCGGCGAAGCCCAGCCAGCGCATCGACGCAAAGCCCAGCGTGAAGCCGAGCACGCCGCCGGCATGGCCGGGCAGGTGCGCTTCCCAGCGGTACAGGCGCGTCCACTCCAGCGAGCAGCTGGCGGCCATCAGCAGCGCCAGGCCCAGCCAGACCAGCGGGCCGGTGCCGCGGGACGCCTCGGCGGCGGCGCCGCGCAGCAGCCCGGCCAGCGCCGACAGCCAGGCGCGCAGCGCGACGGGCACCAGCCACCAGACCGAGAAGCCGAACAGGAAGTAGGCCAGGTCGGCCACGCGGGCGCCGAGCAGGCCGGCCTTGTTGCGCAGCGCCTCGCCGTCGCCGGAGGTCGTGAAGGCCGGGTCGCCCGGGTGGTGGGTGGCCAGCGCCAGCACGAACAGCAGCCAGGCCAGCGCGCCGGCCAGCAGCCAGGCCTTGCGCCGCCAGCGCGCAGCGCCTTCGGGGGACACGACCGCGGCGGGCGAGGCGGAAGCCGCGCCGTCGCCGCGCAGCGATCCGAGCGGAAAACTCATGGCCGCGATTGTCGCGCAGCCGCGGCCACCAGCGGCCACCAGCGGCTACCTGCGGACGCCAGCGCCGTCAGTCGTTCTGCAGCCGCTCCTTGATGACGACGAAGCCGTTGTCCTGGGTCTCGATGACGCCGCGCTCCTCGAGGTCCTTCATGACGCGGCTGACCATCTCGCGGCTGGCGCCGACGACCTTGGCCATGTCCTGGCGGCTGACCTTGTGGCGGATGATCTTGACGCCCTCGGGCGTCTCCTCGGCCATGTCGAGCAGCGTGCGCGCGACGCGGCCGTAGACGTCCAGCAGCGCCAGGCTCTCGATCTGGCGGTCGGCGTTGCGCAAGCGGCGCACCAGCCCGCGCAGGATGCCGTAGGACAGCGTGCTGTTCTCCGGCAGGCAGCGCTGGAAGTCGGCGCGCGCCAGCACCAGCATGTCGGTCTGCACCTCGGCGCGCACGGTGGCGCTGTGCGGCTCGTTGTCGATCAAGCTCATCTCGCCGACATAGTCCCCGGCCTCCAGCACCGCGAGGATGACCTCGCGGCCGCGCGAGTCGGCCGTCAGCACACGGGCGCGGCCGTTGAGCAGGATGAAGAGGGCGTTGCTCTTGCGGCCCTGCTCGACGACGATCTCGCCGCGCCGGAAGCGGCGCTTGACGACCGCGTCGGCAATGGCCTGGGCCTGGTCGGCCGTGAGCATGGAGAACAGCGGGACACGGCGGATCAGGTCCAGGTTGGACAGCATCGACATCGGCGGGCTCCTCGTGTTGTGGATTCGGCCCTGCAGCCGCGCCCTCCCCGGCACGGTCTGCAAGAATCGCACTATTGTGCCCATAGCATGGATTGAGACCCTCGGTGCCCGCCCCGATGTAGCCTGAATGCATCGCCGCGCACTGCGCCGCCCCGCCCTCCCCTGTCGAAGCCCCCCCGCGATGAACGCCCCCGCCCTGCACGCCCGTGTCCTGATCCTCGGTTCCGGCCCCGCCGGCTACACCGCCGCGCTGTATGCCGCGCGCGCCAACCTCAAGCCGGTGCTGATCACCGGCATCGCGCAGGGCGGCCAGTTGATGACGACGACCGACGTCGACAACTGGCCGGCCGACGTCGCCGGCGTGCAGGGCCCGGAGCTGATGCAGCGCTTCCAGCAGCATGCCGAGCGCTTCGACACGCAGATCGTCTTCGACCACATCCATACCGTGGACCTCGCGAAGCGGCCCTTCACGCTGGTCGGCGACAGCGGCAGCTACACCTGCGACGCGCTGATCGTGGCCACCGGCGCCAGCGCCAAGTACCTGGGCCTGGCGAGCGAGCAGGCCTTCATGGGCAAGGGCGTCAGCGGCTGCGCCACCTGCGACGGCTTCTTCTACCGCGGCGACGAGGTCTGCGTGGTCGGCGGCGGCAACACCGCGGTCGAGGAGGCGCTGTACCTGTCCAACATCGCCAGCACAGTGCACGTCATCCACCGCCGCGACAAGTTCCGCGCCGAGCCCATCCTCGTGGACAAGCTGATGGACAAGGCCGCCTCGGGCAAGGTGAAGCTGCACCTGTGGCACACGCTGGACGAGGTGCTGGGCGACACGAGTGGCGTCACCGGCGTGCGTATCCGCAGCACGCAGGACGGCGCCACGAGCCAGATCCCGCTCAAGGGCTGCTTCATCGCCATCGGCCACCAGCCCAACACCGACATCTTCAAGGGCCAGCTCGAGATGAAGGACGGCTACATCGTGACCCGCTCGGGGCTGGCCGGCATGGCGACGATGACCAGCGTCGAGGGTGTCTTCGCCGCCGGCGACGTGCAGGACCATGTCTACCGCCAGGCCATCACCAGCGCCGGCACCGGCTGCATGGCGGCGCTGGACGCCCAGCGCTTCCTGGAGCAGCGGGAACAGGGCTGAACTTCGGCTAGAATAGTGGGCTTTGCCGTCTTTGCAGGACGGCACGGGAAACCGCCACCCGCGCCTGGCGAGGTCAAGCCGTCACACACCGCGCACGCAATTCGCCTTGCGCCTCGCAGCGGAGCCCGGATGCCCGGTTCGTGCCGCGGTGCCGGCTGTCAAAGGAAAGAGTGACCATGTCACGCGTCTGTGAAGTCACGGGCAAGCGCCCGATGGTCGGGAACCACGTTTCCCACGCCAACAACAAGACCAAGCGCCGGTTCCTGCCGAACCTGCGGTACCGCCGCTTCTGGGTCGAGAGCGAGAACCGCTTCGTGCGCCTGCGCGTCACGAACGCGGCGCTGCGCCTGATCGACAAGAAGGGCATCGACGTCGTGCTGGCCGACCTGCGCGCGCGCGGCGAAGCCTGAACCCCGAAAGGAAAGCATCATGGCCAGCAAAGGCGGACGCGAGAAGATCAAGCTGGAGTCCACGGCGGGCACCGGCCACTTCTACACGACGAGCAAGAACAAGAAGACGACGCCCGAGAAGCTCGAATTCCTGAAGTTCGACCCGAAGGCGCGCAAGCACGTCCTGTACAAGGAAGTGAAGCTGAAGTGAGGGCGCGGGCCGCGCAGGCCCGCAGCCGCAGACGAGAAACCCGCCGCCGGCGGGTTTCTTGCTTTTGCGCCGCGCCCCGCGCCGCCCGGCGCCGCCGGCCGGGCGGCCCGGATCGCGGTCGCGAAAAAGGGGCCCCGCGGGGCCCCTTTGCGCAGGCAGTGCCGCTGGTGCTCAGCGCACGACCGCGATCTGCTCGCGCGCGCCGCCCTTGTAGGTGTACAGGGTCAGCGCGCCGTTGCGGATGTCGCCCTTGTTGTCGAAGGCGATCGTGCCGGTCACACCCTTGTGGCTGATCTTCTGCAGCTCGGGCAGGTACTTGGCGGGGTCCGCCGAGCCGGCCTTCTGCATCGCGGCGACCATCGCCATCGTGGCGTCGTAGACGTAGGGCGCGTACAGCTGCACGTCGGTGTTGAACTTGGCCTTGAACTTGACCTTGAAGTCGTCCATCGACTTCTTGGCCTCGCCCTCGACACCGCCGGCCTCGGCGCAGACGACCTGGCCGTCGGCCATGGTCCCGGCTGCCAGCTTGGGCAGCTCGCCGGTGCAGATGCCGTCGCCGCCCATGAACTTGGCGTTGATGCCCAGCTGCTTCATCTGGCGCATCATCGGGCCGGCCACGGCGTCCATGCCGCCGAAGAAGACCACGTCGGGGTTCTTGGCCTTCAGGCTGGTCAGGATGGCGGTGAAGTCGGTCGCCTTGTCGTTGGTGAACTCGCGCCCGACGACGTTGCCGCCCTTGCCCTTGGCACCCTTCTCGAACTCGTCGGCCACGCCCTGGCCGTAGGCCGTGCGGTCGTCGATGACGGCGATGCGCTGGCCCTTGAGCTGCTCGACCGCGTAGCGGCCCAGCGTGCCGCCCAGGTGCACGTCGTCGGCGACGACGCGGAAGGCGGTCTTGTAGCCCTGGCGCGTGTAGCGCGGGTTGGTCGCCGAGGGGCTGATCTGCGGGATGCCGGCGTCGCTGTAGATCTTGGACGCCGGGATCGTGGTGCCCGAGTTCAGGTGCCCGATGACGCCGTTGACGCGACTGTCGACCAGCTTCTGCGCCGCGGCCGTGCCCTGCTTCGGGTCGGCGGCGTCGTCCTCGGCCAGCAGCTCGAAGCGCGCCTTGCGGTTGCCGATCATCACGCCCTTGGCGTTGAGCTCGTCGATGGCCATGCGCGCGCCCATCTCGTTGTCCTTGCCCAGGTGCGCGATCGCGCCGCTGGTCGGGCCGACATGGCCGATCCTGACCACCAGGTCCTGGGCGAACGCGGCACCGCCGAAGGCGATGGCCGCCGCGCCGACGATCCACTTGAATTTGGCTTGCATGAAGAAACCTCCTGTGGGGGATGTGGCCCGCGGCCGGGAATGGCGAAAGTCGCGGAGCCTACAGGCGCGCGACGATACTCGAAAAGAGACCCCGGACCGATCCGGGTAAGCGCCGGTGGCGCGCGCATCGACCGTCGGCGCCGGCGCGCGCGGGTTCCCGGCCGGGAGCGTGTCAGCCGGCGCCGGCGGCGTGGTGGACGACGGCCAGCCCGGCCGCCTTGTAGGCGCGCCAGCGCTCGCGCCCGTCCTGTACCTCACCGGGTTCCGTACCGACGACCTCGATCAGCCGTTCGATGCCGTCCAGCGCCGCCGGCGCCGGCGCGCCGAGGTTGACGACGACGCCCGGCGCGTCCGCCGGCGCGGGCGGCACGGCCAGCCAGATCGGCGTGCGCGCCGCCATCGCGGCGTCGGCGGCGGGCACGCGCAGGTGCGGCACGAACTCGCGCTCGTCGAAGGTCCACAGCAGCCGGTCGAGCTGCGCCAGCCGCTCCGCTGGCGCGGTGACGAGCACACGCGCGCCGCGCCGGTAGGCCTTGCGCAGCAGCCGGCAGGCGAAGCCCAGCGGGTCGGCCACGCCGGTGTGGAACTCGACCTCGGTCACGGTGCGCTACGGCGGCGCTGCGCGGCTCGCGACGGCGTCAGCGCGCGCGCGACAGCACGAAGTGCGTCAGCAGCGGCACCGGCCGCCCGGTGGCGCCCTTGGCGGCGCCAGACTTCCAGGCCGTGCCGGCGATGTCCAGGTGCGCCCAGCGCAGCTTGGCCGTGAAGCGCTTGAGGAACATCGCCGCGGTGATGGCGCCGCCGGCGCGGCCGCCGACGTTGCCCATGTCGGCGAAGTTGCTCTTCAGCGCCTCGTCGTACTCCTCGTCCAGCGGCATGCGCCAGGCCGGGTCCAGCGCGGCCTCGCCGGCGGCCAGCAGTTCGGCGGCCAGCGCGTCGTCGGCGCTGAACAGGCCACTGCGGTGGTGGCCGAGCGCGATCACGCAGGCGCCGGTGAGCGTCGCGATGTCGACCACCACGGCGGGCTTCAGCCGCTCGGCCCAGGTCAGCGCGTCGCACAGGATCAGCCGGCCCTCGGCGTCGGTATTCAGGATCTCGATCGTCTGGCCCGACAGGCTGGTCACCACATCGCCGGGCTTGACGGCGCGGCCGGAGGGCATGTTCTCGCAGGCCGGGATGATGCCCACCAGGTTGACGCGCGCCTTCATGCCGGCCACCGCGCGCAGCGTGCCCAGCACGCTGGCGGCGCCGCCCATGTCGAACTTCATCTCGTCCATCTCGGCGGCGGGCTTCAGGCTGATGCCGCCGGTGTCGAAGGTGATGCCCTTGCCGACCAGCACCACCGGCGCGTCGTCCTTGGCGCCGCCGTTGTAGCGCGCGACGATGAACTTCGGCGGCTGCTCCGAACCCTGCGCGACCGCCAGGAACGCCCCCATGCCGAGCTTCTCGCAGTCCTTGCGCTCCAGCACCTCGACCTTCAGGCCGTGGCTCTTGGCCAGCTTCTTCGCCTGTTCGGCCAGGAAGGTCGGCGTGCAGTGGTTGCCCGGGCGGTTGGCGCATTCGCGCGCCAGCGTCGTGCCGGCGGCGATGGCGTCGCCGCGCGCCAGCCCGGCGGCCGCCGCGGTGGCCTCGCCCTTGCCGCAGACCAGGGTCACGCCCGCCAGCCTGGCTGCCGGCGGCGCACTGGGCTTGGTCTCGCGGTAGACATACAGCGTCTCGTGCACCGCGGCGGCGACGGCCTCGCCATGCGCCGCCTCCAGCGCCGGGCCGCCGGCCACCGCGATGGCCAGCCGCTGCGCGCCGCCGCCCTTCAGCGGCGCGAGACCCGCGCCGACCGCCTTGCGCAGCGCCTTCGGCGCGCCGTCGCCGCCGTGCACGAAGACCAGGCGCGGCGCCCTCACGCCGGCCGCGCGCCAGGCCTGCAGCAGCTGGCCGCGCTCGAGCTTGAAGTCGCCGTCCTTGACCGCCGCGGCCAGCAGGTCGGCCAGCGGCTTGTCCATCGCCGGCAGCTTGTCGCCGCAGACGACGACGAGCAGCGCGTCGGCGCCGGTCAGCGCGGCGAGACCCGCCGCAGGCGCCGCTTGCGTCTTGAAGTCCATAATGATTCGCATCCCGGGAAGAATGACGGAAAAGCGGCGGATGTTATTCGATGCCACGGTGCGCCGAGAGCTGGCGCGCAGCTTCGGCGCGACGCTGGTCGTCATCCTGACCATCGTGCTGACGATGTTCCTGATCCGCAGCATCGGCCAGGCCGCCAGCGGCGCGGTGGCGCCGCAGGACGTGGTGCTGCTGCTGGGCTACGTCTCGCTGGGCCACCTGCCGACGATGCTGGCGCTGTCGCTGTTCGTCGCCGTCGTGCTGACGCTGGGCCGCATGTACCGCGACAGCGAGATGGTGATCTGGTTCGCCAGCGGCGTCGGCCTCGCGCGCTTCGTGCGCCCGGTGCTGCGCACCGCCTGGCCGGTGCTGCTGGTGGTGGCGCTGCTGCTGCTGTTCGTCTGGCCCTGGGGCAACCGCAGCAGCCTGGAGCTGCGCGAGCGCTACCAGCAGCGCTCGGACCTCTCGCGCGTGACGCCCGGCGTCTTCCAGACCTCCAGCGACGGCCGCCGCGTCTTCTTCATCGAGCGCGACGCCGCGGACCCGGCCGCCGCGCGCAATGTCTTCATCCTGATGCGCGACGAGCGCGGCGAGTCGGTGACCTCGGCCCGCAGCGGCCGCCTGGAGGCCGCGGGCGACGAGCGCTTCCTGGTGCTCGAGCGCGGCCAGCGCAACGACGTGGACCTGAGGAGCGGCGAACTCGCGCTGTCCAGCTTCGAGAGCTACCGCGTGCTGGCGCCGGACCGCGCCGTGCGCTCGGCCGAGAGCCGGCCGCCGCGCACCGTCGACACGCTGGACCTGCTGCGCGACCCCAACGCCCGCCACCAGGGCGAACTGGTCTGGCGCTTCGGGCTGCTGCTGGGCGCGGCCAACCTGCTGCTGCTGGGCGTCGGGCTGGCGGCGACCAACCCGCGCCGCGCCAGCAACTGGAACCTGCTGTTCGCGCTGCTCGCCTTCGTTGTCTACTACAACCTGATCAACCTGTCGCAGGCCTGGGTGGCCGGCGAGCGCGCGAGCATGGGCGCCGCGCTGCTGGGCGTGCACGGCACGGTCTTCGGGCTCGGGCTGGCGCTGCTGTGGTGGCGCGACCATGCCACCGTGACGGCCCTGCTGCGTCCGCGTCGCCGGACGGGCGCGGCGGGCGGGGCCGCGGCATGAAGACCGTGCGCCGGCTGCTGTACCGCGACATCGTCGCGTCGGTGATGTTCGTCGCGCTGGCCTTCCTGTCGCTCTTCTTCTTCATCGACTTCGTCGACGAGCTGGACGCCGTCGGCAGCCGCGGCCGCGACGCCTGGTATGCGCTGCAGGCCGCGGCGCTGGAGCTGCCGGGGCACTTCTACGAGCTGTTCCCGATCGCGGTGCTGATCGGCACCATCTACTCGCTGTCCCGGCTGGCGCAGTCCTCGCAGTTCACCATCCTGCGCACCGGCGGGCTGGGCCCGGGCCGTGCGCTGTGGCTGCTGACCGTGCTCGGGCTGGCCTTCGGCGTGTGCACCTTCGTGATCGGCGACTGGATCGCGCCGTCGAGCGAACGCGCCGTCGTGCTGCTGAAGGCGCGCCAGGCCGGCGGCCTGACGATCGCCGGCGCAGGCGCCTGGCTGAAGGAGCGGCGCGACGGGCCCGACGGCGAGCGCAGCTTCTCGGTCAACCTCGCCGGTGCCACGGCCGGTGGCGCGCTGAGCGGCGTGCGCATCTTCGAGTTCGACGCCGACGGCCGCCTGCTCACCCGCACCGAAGCGCGCGAGGGCCGCGTCGACGACCAGGGGCGCTGGACGCTGAAGGACGCCGAGACCACGCGCTGGCCGGTGGTGCGCGCGGGCGAGACGGCGCACGTCGAACGCGAGCGGCACGCCGAGCTGGTCTGGCAGAGCACGCTGCGCGCCGACGTCGTGGCGGCCGCGGTGCTGCCGCTGACGACGATGACCACCGCCGAGCTGTGGCGCTACAGCGCGCACCTGAGCGGCCAGGAGCAGGCGGCGCAGCGCTACGAGATCCGCTTCTGGAAGAAGGCCCTGTACCCGCTGGCCTGCCTGGTGATGGTCGCGCTGGCGCTGCCCTTCGCCTACCTGCACGCGCGCGCCGGCGGCGTGAGCCTGAAGGTCTTCGGCGGCATCATGCTGGGCATCGCCTTCGTGCTGCTCAACAACCTGGCCGGCCACATGGGCGTGCTGCGCGACTGGACGCCGTGGCTGGTCGCCGCGCTGCCCAGCGGGCTGTTCCTGCTGATCTCGCTGGCCGCCTTCGCCTGGCTCGTACGCTACCGATGAACGGAACCATCCTCTTCGCCCACGGTGCGCGCGACCCGCGCTGGAGCGCCCCCTTCGAGGCCGTCGCCGAGGCCATGCGCGCCGCCGCGCCGGCGCTGCCGGTGCGCCTGGCCTTCCTCGACTTCATGCACCCGACCCTGCCGGAGGCCGCGGCCGCGCTGGTGGCCGAGGGCTGCACGCGCATCGTCGTCGTGCCGATGTTCCTGGGCGCCGGCGGCCATGTGCGGCAGGACCTGCCGCGCCTGCTGGACGGGCTGCGCGCGGCGCACCCGGCGACCGGCTTCGAGCTCGCCGGCGCGATCGGCGAACAGCCCGAGGTCCTGGCCGCGATGGCCGCTGCGGCACTGCGCAGCGCCGCCGGCCGCGGCGCGGCGGCATGATCGCGGCATGAACCTGCACCAGTTCCGCTTCGTCCAGGAGGCCGTGCGGCGCAACCTGAACCTCACCGAGACGGCCAAGGCGCTGTTCACCTCGCAGCCCGGCATCAGCAAGGCCATCCTGGAGCTGGAGGAGGAACTCGGCATCGACATCTTCGCGCGCCACGGCAAGCGCCTGAAGCGCGTCACCGAGCCCGGCCAGCAGGTGCTGAAGTCGATCGAGATCATCCTGCGCGAGGTCGCCAACCTGCGCCGCATCGGCGACGAATATTCCAAGCAGGACGCCGGCACGCTGTCGATCGCGACCACGCACACGCAGGCGCGCTACTTCCTGCCCGGCCCGGTGGCCCAGCTGCGCCAGCGCCACCCGCGCGTGCAGGTCGTGCTGCATCAGGGCGTGCCCGAGCAGGTGGCGCGCATGCTGCTGGACGACGTGGCCGAGATCGGCCTAGCGACCGAGGCGCTGGCCCAGCACGAGGGCCTGGTGACCCTGCCCTGCCACGAGTGGCAGCACGTGATGGTGGTGCCGGCCGGCCACGCGCTGGCCGGCGTGCCGCGGCCGACGCTGGAGCAGCTGGCCGCCCATCCGCTGGTGCTCTACCACCCGACCGTCACCGGCCGCACGCGCATCGACCAGGCCTTCGAGCGCGCGGCGCTGAAGCCGCTGGTCGCGCTGGAGGCCATCGACTCCGACGTCATCAAGACCTACGTCCGGCTGGGGCTGGGCGTGGGCATCGTCACCGAGCTCGCGATGCGCGACGAGAGCGGTGACGCCGGCCTCGTCGCGCAGCCGCTGGGCCACCTGTTCGGCAGCAACCTCACGCGCGTGGCCTTCAAGCGCGGCGCCTACCTGCGCCGCTTCGTGCTCGCCTTCGCCGAGATGCTGTCGCCGCGGCTGTCGGGCGCGCTGATCGAGCGCGCGATGGCCGGCCAGGGCAGCGACTACCAACTCTGAACGCCGCATCGACATGAGCACCCCGACCGCCCGTCCGACCGCCGCCCCGCCCGCCGAACGCACGCCGGCGCTGGTGAGCCGCCTGCCTCGGGTCGGCACGACGATCTTCACGGTGATGTCCGCGCTGGCCAGCGAACTCGGCGCGGTCAACCTGGGCCAGGGCTTCCCGGACTTCGACCCCGACCCGGCGCTGCTGGGCCACGTCAGCGACGCGATGCGCGAGGGGCTCAACCAGTACCCGCCGATGCCCGGCGTGCCGCTGCTGCGCGAGCGCATCGCCGACAAGATCGCCGCGCTGTACGGCCGCCGCTACGACCCGGGCAGCGAGGTCACGGTGACCGCCGGCGCCACCCAGGCCATCCTGACCGCGGTGCTGGCCGTCGTGCACCCGGGCGACGAGGTCGTCGTGCTCGAGCCCACCTACGACAGCTACGCGCCGAACATCGAGCTCGCCGGCGGCCGCGTCGTGCGCGTGCCCCTGACGCCGGGGTCGTTCCGGCCCGACTTCGACCGCATCGCCGCCGCGATCACGCCGCGCACGCGGCTGGTGATGATCAACACGCCGCACAACCCCAGCGCCACGGTGTGGACACGCGACGAGATGCAGCGCCTGGCCGAGTTGCTGGCGCCCACCGATGCGCTGCTGCTCGCCGACGAGGTCTACGAACACATGGTGTTCGACGGCGCGCCGCATGTCAGCGCGGCGTCGTTCCCGGCGCTGGCCGCGCGCGCCTTCGTCGTCTCCAGCTTCGGCAAGACCTACCACGTGACCGGCTGGAAGGTCGGCTACGTGGCGGCGCCGGCGCCGCTGATGGCCGAGTTCCGCAAGGTGCACCAGTTCAACGTCTTCACGGTCAACACGCCGATGCAGCACGCGCTGGCGCGCTACATGGCCGACCCCGCGCCGTACCGGGAGCTGCCGGCCTTCTACCAGCGCAAGCGCGACCTGTTCCTGGAGGGCCTGCGCGGCACGCGGCTCAGGCCGCTGCACACCCAGGGCAGCTACTTCCAGCTCGTCGACTACAGCGCGGTCAGTGCGCTGCCCGAGGCCGAGTTCTGCCAGTGGCTGACGCGCGAGGTCGGCGTCGCCGCGATCCCGGTGGCCGCGTTCTACGACGGCGGCTTCGAGCAGGGCCTGGCCCGGCTGTGCTTCGCCAAGCGCGACGAGACGCTCGGCGAGGCGCTGCGGCGCCTGCGCCGGCTCTGACGGGCGGGCTCAGGGCCGCCGCGGCGGCTCGTCCAGGGGGTCGAACAGGCTGTTCTGGCGGTCCGGCAGCGTGAGGTCGAAGTCCACCGGCGCGGTCGGCCGCTCGTCGAAGCCCATCGGCGCCGACAGCGTGGACTCGGTCTCCAGCCCGAGGTAGGGCTTGGGCGTGGTGCTGCTGAACTCGCTGCCGTCGGCCAGCGGCAGCAGCAGGTCCACGTTGCCGCTGTCGGCCGATTCGCGGTCGAGCAGGTCGCGCGCCAGCGCATACAGGAACAGCACCTCGCGGTAGGCCGGCAGCTCGAACAGCTCGCCGCGCGACTTGCGGAACAGCAGCGCCTCCAGCTCGGCCATCGCGTCCAGCGGCCGCGCCCACACCTGCTGCAGCCGCGGCACGACGCCGGGATAGTCCTCCAGCGAACGCCCGCCCTGCAGGTCCACCCCCCACGCCGGCGCATAGGCGTTGAAGCGGTGGTTGAAGCGCGCGCGCGTGCGGTCGTAATGGTCGCGGTCGCCGCGCCGGTGGTAGAGCTCGAGCAGCTTCAGGTAGGGCAGCGGGCTGCCGCCGCCGGTCTGCCGCAGGTGCTCGACCAGCAGGTCGATCGCCGCCTCGTCCTGGCCGAGCACGGTGAAGAACTCGGCCTGCTGCTCGAGGTCGATCAGCTCCTCGATCGACACCTCGCGCGCGGCGCCCTCCTCGATGCGCAGCGACGCCGGCAGCGGCAGCGTGCGCTGCGTCGCCGGCTCGGCCGCCTCGGCGTCGTCCGCCCGGTCCGTCGCGGCGGGCGGCGGCGCGGCCACCGCGAACGGTACGGTGTCCTGTCCCAGCGACGCCGTGGCCCCCACGGGCACGCGCGGCTCGGCCGGCGGCGGCCAGGCCGGCGCGGCACGGGCACGCGGCGGCGCCTCCGGCGGCATCAGCTCGGACGTGACCAGCGGGATCGGCACCGTGGGCTGGCGGCTCGGCGTGGCCTCGCCTTCGCGGCCGCCCGCGGCGCGCGCCTGCGCCGCGGCCGCGACCCGCCAGACCTGCTGGCGTTCACGCTCGGCATTCGCCAGCCGCCACGCCAGCCAGGCCGCCAGCAGGGCCAGCACGACCGACAGCGCCATCAGCGGCATCGCCCAGCCGCCGCCACGCTCGGCCTCGGCGAGGCGCTGGCGCAGCTCGGCGACCAGTTCGCGGCTGGCCTGCGACTCGGCATTCAGGCGCGCGACGTCGCGCTCCAGCGTGGCGATGCGATCGGCCGCGGCGGACGCCGCGGAAGCCGCCGCTCGCGCCGCGCTGGCGGCCTGCGCCACCGCGGCGATGGCCTGCTCGACGACCTCGGACTCGCGCTGCGCACCCGGCTCGACCAGGTCCAGCTGCAGGCGCGGTGCCGGCGCGGCCGCGGCGGGCGCGGCATTCGCGGCGGCCGGCTGGCGGATCCGGCGCCGCATGCCGGCGCGCCTGGGCATTGCGCCGCGCGGGCTGCACGCGCCGGCTGCGTGCGCTGCTGTCTGCGCACGCGGGCGCGGCAGGACGGCGCGCGGCGGCGGCGCGCGGCCGCCGCGGACTGGGTGGCCGGCACCGGCGCGGCGGCAGGCGCCGCGGTCGGCAGGTTCGCGGGCGCCGCGTCGCGCGGCAGCGAGTCGACGACCACCGGCGCCGCGGCGAATGCCGGGGCCGCGGGTGCCGGCGCGACATACTCGGGCGGATCGGCCAGCAGCACGTAGCGGCGCGTGCTGGTCGAACCGCAGCCGACGGTCAGCTCCACCTCGACCACCGGTTCGTCGACCGGCACCGTGGTCAGCACGCGCACGCGCGCACGCTCGACGCCATGGCTGTCGATCACGGCGCGCACCAGCGGGCCGGGCAGCACGCGGTCGCCGAGCGCGACCGCCGCGCCGACGCACTCGGGTGTCAGCGACTCGCCGGGCCCCAGGCGCACGAGCACGCCGAAGTCCAGGCGCTGACCCAGCACGGCACCGCCGCCCGCGCCGCCCAGCCCGGCCGTCCAGGCCGGCAGCGCCGCCAGCAGCAGGACACCCGCCGTCAGGCTCGACAACCAGGGTCGCGATGGGCGCATGCAGGAACGGCGGGACGGCAGGGCTGAAAGGATCAAATCACTCTAGCACGAACGGTTACACCGACCGCCGCGCTGCAGCCGCGCCGCGACGCACGATTCGTGGCCCATGCCACGCGGCGCCAGGGCACGGCGTGCGCGACGGCCGGGCGCAGCGCCCCGCCCTGGACGCGCGGTGCCGCGGCAGGCCCGCAGGCACGCGCCGCCGGACCGGCGCGCTGCCTCGGCCGGACCGCGACGCGTGCCCGTCAGTGGTCGTAGCCGGGCAGGCGGCGGTCCAGCCGGCGCAGCAGGCCCGGCCAGACGAGTTGCGCACCCAGGCCGCGCGTGACCGCCGCCGCCTGCTGCTGCGCGCCCGCGACGATGCGCGGGTCCACGCGCACCAGTTCGCCCCCGCCGGCCTGGGCCCGGACCTGGATCGTGCAGACGGTCTCGAAGAGGTACATGGCCAGCACGGCATCGGCCACCGTCGCACCCACCGTCAGCAGGCCGTGGTTGCGCAGCATCAGGAAGTTGTGGCTGCCGAGGTCGGCGACCAGGCGCGGCTTCTCGTCCTCGCGCAGCGCCACGCCCTCGTAGTCGTGGTAGCCCAGCGACGCGAGCACGAAGATGCTCTGCTGCGACAGCGGCAGCACGCCGCCGGCCTGCGCCGACACCGCGATGCCGTTGGCCGTGTGCGTGTGCAGCACGCAGCCCGCGTCGTGGCGCGCGCCGTGCACCGCGCTGTGGATCGTGAAGCCGGCGGGGTTGACCTCGAAGGGCGTGTCGTCGAGCTTGACGCCCATCGCGTCGACCTTGACCAGGCTGGACGCGGTGATCTCCTCGAAGAACAGGCCGTAGGGGTTGATCAGGAACTCGCCCTCGCGGCCGGGCACGCGCGCACTGATGTGCGTGAAGACGAGGTCGTCCCAGCCGAACATCGCCACCATGCGGTAGGCGGCGGCGAGGTCCACGCGCGTGCGCCATTCGGCGTCGCCGACCTCGCCGCGGCGGTTGGGGAGGCTGACGGCGGATGCGGGCATGTCGGGTTCCTCGGCCTGGAGTGGACAATGCCATCGTGATACGCATGTCGCTCGCGAGACAAGCCATGAATACCCCGGTTCCTACAATCGACGAACTGCACAACATCGAGACCGGCCCGTGGTTCAGCAAGCTCTCGCCGGCGCTGCGTTCGGCCATCCTCGCGCGCGCCACGGTGCGGCGCCTGGCCGACGGCGACGCGCTCGCGGCGCGCGGCACGCCGGCGCAGGAGTGGTGCGGCGTGGCGCGCGGCGCGGTGCGCATCAGCGTCGTCTCGCTGTCGGGCAAGCAGGTCACGCTGACCTATGCCGAGCCCGGCGTGTGGTTCGGCGACATCGCGCTGTTCGATGGCCTGCCGCGCACCCACGACGCGCATGCCCATGGCGCGACGACGCTGTTCGTCGTGCGCAAGGCCGACTTCCGCGAGCTGCTGGCGCAGCACGTGGAGCTGTACGACGCGCTGCTGCGCCTGAACTGCCGCCGCCTGCGGCTGATGTTCGACCAGTTCGAGGACCTGGCGACGCGGCCGCTGCAGGCGCGTCTGGCCAAGCAGGTGCTGCTGCTGGCCAAGAGCTACGGGGTCCCGCACGGCGAGGAGATCCGCATCGGCCTGGCGCTGGCGCAGGAAGACCTGGCGCAGTTGCTGGGCGCGTCGCGCCAGCGCGTCAACCAGGAGCTCAAGGGCTTCGAGCGCGAAGGCGCGGTGCGCGTCGAGCCAACGCGGCTGGTCGTGCTCTCGCGCGACAAGCTGCTGGCCATCGCCGAACGATGATGGCGCCCCCACGCTCCCTCCCGGTCGCTGCCCCCCGAGGGGGCGCCGGCGACGGACCGGCAGCGCCGGATCCGTGCCGGTCCTTGGCTTGAACGGAGCCCGACGCATGGAACAGTTCACCGGCACCAAGCCCGTGGCCGCCAGCCACGCCTTCGACACCGCGGCCCTGGAGGCCCACCTGCGCCGGCACCTGGACGGCTTCGCCGGCCCGCTGGCGGTGGAGCAGTTCAAGGGCGGCCAGTCCAACCCCACCTACCGGCTGCGCACGCCCGGGCGCGACTACGTGATGCGCAGCAAGCCCGGCCCGGTGTCCAGGCTGCTGCCGTCCGCGCACGCCATCGAGCGCGAGTTCCGCGTCATGCAGGCGCTCGCCGGCAGCGAGGTGCCGGTGGCGCAGATGCTGCTGCTGTGCGACGACGAGAGCGTCATCGGCCGCGCCTTCTACGTGATGGGGTGCGTGCACGGCCGCGTGCTGTGGAACCAGGCGCTGCCCGACATGAGCCCGGCCGAGCGCGGCGCGATCTACGACGAGATGAACCGCGTCATCGCGGCGCTGCACCGCGTCGACCCGGCCGTCGTCGGCCTCGCGGACTACGGCAAGCCCGGCAACTACTTCGAGCGCCAGATCGGCCGCTGGTCCAAGCAGTACCAGGCCTCGGTCACCGAGCCGATCGACGCGATGGACCGCCTGATCGAGTGGCTGCCGGAGCACATCCCGGCCAGCGCGCGCGACGAGGCGCAGCCGCGCATCGTGCACGGCGACTACCGGCTCGACAACCTGATCTTCCACCCCAGCGAGCCGCGCATCCTGGCGGTGCTGGACTGGGAGCTGTCGACGCTGGGCCACCCGCTGGCCGACTTCAGCTACCACTGCATGAGCTGGCACATCCCGCCCGGCACCTTCCGCGGCATCGCCGGGCTGGACCACGCCGCGCTGGGCATCCCGAGCGAGGCCGAATACATCGAGCGCTACTTCCGGCGCAGCGGGCGCAGCGACCTCGACGTGATGCGCTCGGACTGGAACTTCTACCTCGCCTACAACCTGTTCCGCATCGCCGCCATCGTGCAGGGCATCGCGCGCCGCGTCGTCGACGGCACCGCGGCCAGCGAGCAGGCCCGCAGCACCGGCGCCAGCGCGCGGCCGCTGGCCGAACTCGGCTGGTCCTTCGCGCAGCGTGCGCGCTGACCGCCCGGCCCGCACGCCCCCGCCCCCCGGACACCCCGACACCCCACGGAGACCCGCATGGACTTCAGCTACTCCCCGCGCACCCAGGAACTTCAGCAGCGCCTGTCGGCCTTCATGGCCGAGCATGTCTACCCGGCCGAGCCGCGCTACTGGAAGGAGATCGAGGCGAACACCGCCGCCGGCAAGCGCTGGACGCCGCTGCCGGTGATCGAGGAGCTCAAGCCCAAGGCGCGTGCCGCGGGCCTGTGGAACCTGTTCCTGCCGGAGAGCGAATACGGCGCCGGCCTCACCAACCAGGAATACGCGCCGCTGGCCGAGATCATGGGCGCCGTGCCCTGGTCCAGCGAGGTCTTCAACTGCAGCGCACCCGACACCGGCAACATGGAGGTGCTGGTGCGCTACGGCACGGCCGAGCACAAGAAGCGCTGGCTGGAGCCGCTGCTGGCCGGCGAGATCCGCAGCGCCTTCGCGATGACCGAGCCGGGCGTGGCCTCGTCGGACGCCACCAACATCGAGGCGCGCATCGAACGGCAGGGAGACGAGTACGTCATCAACGGCCGCAAGTGGTGGACCAGCGGCGCCGGCGACCCGCGCTGCGCGATCTTCATCTTCATGGGCAAGACCGACCCGGTGGCGCCGCGCCACTCGCAGCAGAGCATGATCCTGGTGCCGCGCGACGCGCCTGGCATCACCATCCTGCGCCCGCTGTCGGTCTTCGGCTACGACGACGCTCCGCACGGCCACATGGAGGTGCTGTTCGAGAACGTGCGCGTGCCGGCGAGCCACATGCTGCTCGGCGAGGGCCGCGGCTTCGAGATCGCGCAGGGCCGCCTGGGCCCCGGGCGCATCCACCACTGCATGCGGCTGATCGGCCTGGCCGAGCGTGCACTGCGCCTGATGTGCGAACGCGCCGTCTCGCGCACCGCGTTCGGCAAGACGATCGCGCAGCAGACCGTGACGCAGGAGCGCATCGCCGAGGCGCGCTGCCTGATCGACCAGGCGCGGCTGCTCACGCTGAAGGCAGCCTGGATGATGGACGTGGCCGGCAACAAGAGCGCCAAGGCCGAGATCGCGATGATCAAGGTCGTCGCGCCCAACATGGCCTGCCAGGTCATCGACTGGGCGATGCAGGTGCACGGCGGCGCCGGCATGAGCCAGGACTTCCCGCTGGCCTATTTCTACACGCTGGCGCGCACGCTGCGCTTCGCCGACGGCCCGGACGAGGTGCACCGCAACGCGATCGCGAAGATCGAACTGGGCAAGGTCGCGCCGCGGACGTCCTGACGCGGCCCGAGCCCGCGCCGGGCGCGCTGCGGAGGTTTCACGCGCCGCGCGCCGCCCGGCGCGCGGCCCTCACTTCTTGCGTTCGTCGCCCGGCAGCGCGCTGGTCGACCACAGGCTGGGGTGGGTGCTCGGCGAGATCGTCTCGCCGGTGTCCATCGCGACGCGCCGCGCCTCGCGCATGGCCACCTCGAACAGCCGCAGCCACATCTGCAGCGACTCGACCTCGGCGTCGGCCAGCGCGGTGCGCAGCATCAGGCGGCCGCGGCCGATCATCAGCACCATCGGCGTCGCCGGCTCGATGCGCACCGCGGCCAGCGCCTGCGTCAGCGGGCCCTCCAGCCACTGCAGCAGCCAGGGCTTGATGCTGGCCAGCGCGACGAAGCGCTCGCGCAGCGGGCTCATCTCGTGGCCGGCCAGCTTGGGGTACATGACCAGCCAGCGCATCTCCGGCGGCGTCTGGTTGTCGATGCGCGTCTGCACGCCCTCGACATACTGCTCGAAGATGCTCTTCTCCATCGCCTCCTGCAGGTGGCGGTTCATCACCACGACCTGCAGCTCGGCCGACAGGCCCAGTTCGGAGCGGATGCGCAGTTCCTGCCCCTGGATGTAGGGCCGGTGCGAAGGCCCCCACTCCAGCCGCCAGGGCGTGGCGCCCAGGCGGCCGTCGATCACGAAGCCCTCGCTCTGCACGCCGCGGAAGGTGTACTGCTTGGACTCGGCCCACGGCGCCACGCCCTCCCAGCCCTTGGTGGCGTCGGCGGGCTGGCTGCCGAACAAGCGCTTGATGCCTTCGAGCATGGTTTAGAGTCCGCTCAAGTCCGTTGCGCCCGCCATGCCGGCGTCGCGCCGGCCATCCGGGGGCTGGGGATGATCGAAGTGTATTCGTGGGCCACGCCCAATGGCCACAAGGTCCACATCATGCTGGAGGAGTGCGGCCTGCCGTACCGCGTGCATGCCGTGGACATCGGTGCCGGCGAGCAGTTTGCGCCGGAGTTCCTGGCCATCAGCCCGAACAACAAGATTCCGGCCATCGTCGACCCCGAGGGGCCGGACGGCGAGCCGATCTCGCTGTTCGAGTCGGGCGCGATCCTGCTGTACCTGGCCGGCAAGACCGGCCGCTTGCTGCCCGCCAGCACGCGCGGCAAGTACGAGGTGCTGCAGTGGCTGATGTTCCAGATGGGCGGCGTCGGCCCGATGCTGGGCCAGGCGCACCACTTCCGCATCTACGCGCCGGAGAAGATCCCCTACGCCATCGACCGCTACACGAACGAGGCCAGGCGGCTGTACGGCGTGCTCAACCGGCGCCTGGCGAAGTCGAAGTACATCGGCGGACCCGAGTATTCGATCGCCGACATCGCCACCTTCCCCTGGCTGCGCAGCTGGAAGAACCAGGGCATCGACTGGAACGACTACCCGCACCTGAAGGGCTGGTTCGACGAGATCGGCGCCCGCCCGGCCGTGCAGCGCGGTGTCGAAGTGCTCGCAGCGCAGCGCAAGCCGCTGGTCGACGACCGCGCGCGCGAGGTGCTGTTCGGCAGCCAGCAGTACGAGCGGCGCTGACGCCGCCGGCGCGTCGCGGGCGGCGGGCGGCTCCTAGAATGCCGGCACACCGCCTGCCCGTAGCTCAACTGGATAGAGCAGCTGCCTTCTAAGCAGCAGGTCGGGGGTTCGAGTCCCTCCGGGCAGGCCACCGCACCAGGCTGCATCGACCGAGGCCCAGGCGATGAGCGAACCGCAGTACCGGCTTGTGCGTGTCGGCGACCCGGCGCCCTGGTTTCGACAGCGCAGCACCGGCAACGCCGACTACGCCTTCGACACCTCTGCCGGGCGCTACCTGGTGCTGTGCCTGTTCGGGTCCGCCGCCCATGCCGAGGCCGCGCGCCGGCTGGCCGTCGCGCACGACCACCGCGCGCTGTTCGACGACGACCGGATCGCCTTCTTCGGCGTCAGCGTGGATCCCCAGGACGAGGCCGCGGCGCGCGTCGCGATGTCGCTGCCAGGCATCCGGCACTTCTGGGACTTCGACGGCCGGGTCAGCCGGCTCTACGGCGCCCTGCCCGCCGAGCCGTCCGCGCAGGACGGCGAAGCCTTCCGCGCCGCCTGGGTGATCCTCAACCCCAACCTGCGCGTGCGCGCCGTGCTGCCCTTCGCCCGCGACGGCGCCGACATCGTCCAGGTCGTCGCCCTGCTGCGCGCGCTGCCGCCGGTGGACCGCTTCGCCGGCTTCGAGATGCATGCCCCGGTGATCCTGATCCCGGACATCTTCGAGCCGGACTTCTGCGCCACGCTGCTGCAGGCCTACGAACGCCACGGCGGCCAGGTCTCGGGCTTCATGCGCGACGTGGGCGGGCGCACGGTGGGCGTGCACGACCCGCGCCACAAGGTGCGCTCGGACCACCTGATCGAGGACGAGGCGCTGCAGCTGCAGATCCGGCAGCGTGTCATCCGCCGCGTCGCCAGCGCCATCCGCCAGGCGAGCAACTTCGAGGTCACGCGCATGGAACGCTACCTCGTCGCCTGCTACGACAGCCGCGACGGCGGCCACTTCCGCGCGCACCGCGACAACACGACGCGCGGCACGGCGCACCGCCGCTTCGCGCTGTCGGTCAACCTGAACGACGACTTCGACGGCGGCGGCATCGCCTTCCCGGAATTCGGCTCGCGCACCTACAAGCCCGCGCCCGGCGCCGGCGTGGTCTTCGGCTGCTCGCTGCTGCACGCGGTCACGCCGGTCACGCGCGGCCGTCGCTTCGCCTTCCTGCCCTTCCTGTACGACGACGCCGCGGCGGCGCTGCGCGAACGCAATCGCCGCTTCCTGCAGGACGGGGCCGCGCCCCGCGATGGCGGCTGAGCGCCGCCGGGCTTGACCTCGCTCAACGGCCCGCTCGCGATGGCGCTTAGGCTGCGGGTCCTGACCTGCGCGACCGCGCCGCCGACATCGGCCGGCCGCCGCAGGCCCTGCCGCCGCACCCTGCCCTGCAAGGAAACCGCCATGCCCAGCACCGCCCGCACGACCCCCGCGTCCAAGGCCCGCCCGTCCGCCGCAGCGGCCGCCAAGCCGCGCCGTCGCACGGCGCAGCCGGAATCCCGGGCCCCGCAGCCCGACGGCCACGACCTGCCGCGCGACGAGCGCGTGCGCCAGCTCGCCTACGCCTTCTACGAGCAGCGCGGCGGCGGCGATGGCCAGGCGATGGACGACTGGCTGCGCGCCGAACAGGCGATCGAGGCCGACGAGGTGCAGGCCGAGCGTTCGGCCGTCGACGGCCACTGACGACGGCCACTGACGACGGCCACTGACGACGGCCACTGAGGGCCGCCGCCAGCCGCTGAAAGCCGGTCGCGCCCCGCACGCCCCGCGCGACGCCCCCTGGGCGCAGCGACACCGCGCCGACGCCGGTCCGCCGCCGCCTTCAGGCCGCCAGGCGTGTGCGGGCCAACCGCCGCGCGCCCGCCGGTTCGTCGGGCAGGCCGCGCGTCACGCGCGTGGCGGCGCGCAGCGCCTCGGCGTCGAGGATCTCGATGTCGCGGTTGTTCACGTGCAGAAGGCCCCAGTCGGCCAGCGTCGTGAAGGCGCGGCTGACCGTCTCGTGCGCGACGCCCAGCAGGCTGGCGATGTCGCGCCGCCCCATGCTCAGGCGCAGCCGCGTCGCCGACAGCCCGCGCTCGGCGGCGCGTGCCGAGACCCACTGCACGAAGCGCGCGAGCCGCACCTCCGCCGCCACGGCGGCCATCATCTGCGCCATCTCGGCCGCACGCGCGAGCTGCCGGCTCAGCGCGACCTGCAGCGCGTGGTCCAGCGCCGGCGACTGGCGCCGCCCCTCGCGCAGCATGGCCCACGGCAGCACGAAGACGCCGACATCCTCCAGCGCGACCGCGCCCGTCGTGTGCCGCCCCACGTGCAGGGCCTCGAAGCCGAGCACGTCACCCGGTCCGGCGAAGGCCAGCACCTGCTCGTAGCCGTCCTCGGAGACGCGCTGGCACTTGAAGCTGCCGTAGCGCACGACGAACAGCGCATCGGCGGGGTCGCCCTCGCGCGACAGCGTGGCGCCGGCACGCAGGCGCTGCGTGCCCAGGCCCGGGAAGGCGGGCCCGGCCGCCTCGCCCTCGGGCTCGAAACCGAGTGCACGCACGACGTCGCCCAGCGTGGCGCCGGCGGGCGGCATCGCGCGGTGACGGTCAACGCTCCAGGCCGGCGCCGCCTCCAGGCGCGCCAGCAGCGGTGTGGGCGAAAGGTCCAAGGCTCTCTCCGTGACGACCGGCGCGGACGAAGCTGTCCACAGCCTGTCCACCAGATTGCGCCCACGGCCATGCACCGGCAATCGGCGTGCCGCGCGAACCGGACATCGGACGACACCGCAGCGTGGATTCGGAGTCTTCCGTGCCGGTGTAGGAACTGTCCGAACGTGCCGCGTCCCGTCGCGCCTTGATCCGGCGCAAACCGCCGCCACCGCGTGGCCGCACGCGCCGCGACGCGCCGCTTAGCATGACAAGGCGATGAACGACGCGAACGGCAGCCCAGGGATCGCGGCCAGGCCCCCGCCGGCCGGCGGCCAGGCGTCCGCCGGCGCCGCGCCGGCGGCGGGCGGGTCGGCGGCCGTGGCGCCGCTGCTGCAGGCGGCGCACGAGGGCATCGTCGTCATCGACGCGGACCATCGCATCGTGGCCTTCAACCCGGCCGCTGAGCGCATGTTCGGCTGCAGCGCCGCGCAGGCGCTGGGTCAGCCGCTGGAGCGCTTCCTGCCTGCCGAGAGCCGGCAACGCCACGCCGAGCTGGTCGACCGCTTCGCGGCCGCGCCGCAGGACGCGCACCGCAACCGGCCGCGGCGACTGCGCGCGCTGCGCGCCGACGGCAACGCCTTCCCGGTCGAGATCTCGCTGTCGCCGGTGGACATGGCCGTCGGCAGCGGCGTGCAGCGGTTGCTGGCGGCGCTGGTGCGCGACCTGGGCGAGGAGCAGCAGCTGCGCGACCAGGTCGAACGCCTGCAGCTGCGGCTGGACGCCATCCTCGAGCTGGCGCCGATCGCGATCTGGGTCGCCGACGGCGACCGCATCGTCTTCGCCAACCGCGCCGCCGGCCGGTTGCTGGGCCGCGACTCGGGCCACGCGCTGGTCGGCCACCAGGTCTACGAGTTGCTGGCGCCGCAGGCGCGCGAGGCCCTGCGCGAGCAGGTCGCGCGTGCGCTGGCCGGCGAGACCGGGCTGCCGCCGCTGCCGGCCAGGATCGCGCCGCCCGCCGGTACCGCGCCCGCCGGCCCCGGCGACGAACGCGAGCTGGAGATCGCGGTCGCCGCGCTGCCGGACCACGGCCGCACGACGGTACAGATGGTGGTCGCCGACGTCACGCAGCGCCGGCGCGAGGCCGCCGAGCTGCAGCGCTCGCGGCAGGCGCTGCGCGGCCTGTCGGCCAGCGTCGTCGACGCGCGCGAGCAGGAACGCCGGCGCATCGCACGCGAGTTGCACGACGAACTCGGCCAGCGCCTGTCGGCGCTCAAGCTGGGCCTTGCCGGCTGCGCCGGCTCCGCCGGCATGTCGATCGACGACCCGCGCCTGCAGGGCATGCTGGCGATGCTGGACGACACGGTGGCGTCGCTGCGCCGCATCGCGGCCGACCTGCGCCCGCTGATGCTGGACGACCTGGGGCTGGCGGCGGCGGTCGAGTGGCTGGCCGAGGAGGCCACGCGCCGGCTGGGCATGCAGGTGCAGGTCGAGATCGACGAGCTGCAGCCCGAACCGGGGGAGCGGCTGGCCATCGCCGTCTACCGCATGGTGCAGGAGGCGCTGACCAACGCCGCGCGCCACGCGAAGGCGCGCCACGTGCAGGTCGCGCTGCGCTGCCGCGACGGCGAGCTGCAGCTCACGGTGCAGGACGACGGCATCGGCTTCCAGCTGCCGGCGCGCGCGCGCCCCGGGTCCTACGGCCTGCTGGGCATGCGCGAGCGCGCCAGGCTGCTCGGCGGGCGCGTGGAGATCGACAACCGGCCCGGCGGCGGCGGCCGCGTGCGCGTGTGGCTGCCGCTGGACGGCGACCCGGCGGCCGACACGTCACCCGGCACCCTGGCCTGACGCCGCGGCGAAGGAAGCGCGATGCCTCGCCAGTTGCTGATCGTCGACGACCACGCCATCGTGCGCGAGGGCCTCAAGCGCGTGCTCGAATCGGCCGGCGAACGCTGGCAGGTCACCGAGGCCAGCGGCGGCTTCCAGGCGCTGGAGCTGCTGCGGCGCGAGCGCTTCGCGCTGGCGATCGTGGACCTCTCGATGCCCGGGCTCGGCGGCCTGGACCTGATCCGCCGCATCCACGACGACCAGCCGCGGCTGCCGGTGCTGGTGCTGAGCATGCATGCCGAGGAACAGTACGCGCTGCGCGCCTACCGCGCCGGCGCCCAGGGCTACCTGACCAAGGACAGCGCCGCCGCGGACCTCGTCGGCGCCGTGCGCAAGCTGCTCGCCGGCGGCGCCTACGTGCCCACCGGGCTGGCCGAACGGGTCGTGATGCAGCTCGGCGGCAGCACCGCCGCGCCGCCGCACACCCAGCTCAGCGACCGCGAGCTGCAGGTGCTGACGCGCATCGTCGCCGGCCGCCGCCTGACCGAGATCGCCGACGAGCTGCACCTGTCGATCAAGACGGTCAGCACGCACAAGCGGCGCATCCAGGACAAGCTGCAGCTGCCGACCACCGCGGCGCTGATCCGCTACGGCATGGCCAGCGGCCTGACCAGCGACCCGCCGCCCGAGCGCGCAGCCCCGCCCGGCTGAACGCGCGCCAGCCCGGCCGGCGCGACGCCGGCGACGGTTCGCGGCAGCGGCCGCTCGGCGTCCAGCATGGCCTGCGTGACGACGGCCACGCCGCCGGCGCTGAGCTCGAAGCGGGCGCGGTCCTCGGCCTCGTTCTCGCCGATGCGCAGCCGGTCCGGCAGCACGCAGCCGGCGTCCACGATCGCGCGCCGCAGCACCACCCCGCGGCCGACCACGGCCCCGGGCAGCAGCACCGACTGCTCGATCACGCTGCCGTCGCCGACCTGCACGCCCGGGCCCAGCACCGAGCGCCGCACCTCGGCGTTGCCGATGCGGCACTCGGCGCCGAGCAGCGACTCGCTGACGCCGTGCCAGGCCACGCAGCGCAGCGGCCGTGCCGACGCGTCGGGCTGCAGCGGCCACGCCGGGTCGGCGAGGTCGATGCCCGGCCGCGGCCCGAGCAGGTCCTGGTGCGCCGCCCAGTAGGCGTCCAGCGTGCCGACGTCGCGCCAGTAGGGCGCGGCCGCGCCCTCGCGGGCGTCCTCGGCTGCGGCCACGGCGCTGCGGGCGAAGTCGTGCGCGAACATGCGCGCGCGGCCGACCAGCGCCGGCAGCAGGTCGCGCCCGAAGTCGTGCGCCGACCGCGGGTCCGCGGCGTCGCGCTCGAGCTCCTGCGCCAGCAGCCCGAACTCGAAGACATAGATGCCCATGCTGGCCAGCGCGACGTCGCTGCGGCCGGGCAGCGGCTCGGGCTGGCGCGGCTTCTCGGTGAAGCCGGTGACGTGGCCGCCGGGTGCCGTGCGCAGCACGCCGAATTCGCGCGCCTGGGCCAGCGGCACCGCGAGGGTGGCCACGCTGACCTCGGCACCACGCGCCTGGTGCTCGGCGAGCAGCCGCGCGAGGTCCATGCGCACCACGTGGTCACCGGCCAGCACCACGACGCGGCGTGCACCGCGCGCGCGCAGCCAGGGCAGCTGCTGGCGCACCGCGTCGGCCGTGCCGGCATAACCGGGGCTGCCGGGCGGCGGCGGCAGCAGCGTGATCGGCGCACCGGCCCAGGCCGACTGAATGTGACGCTGCACCGACGCTGCCTCGCACTGCAGCAGCACGCCCACCGCAGGCAGGCCGGAGTTGAGGCTGTTGGCGAGCGCGAAGTCGACGATGCGCAGCGTGCCGCCGAAGGGCACGGCCGGCTTGGCGCAACCCTCGGTCAGGGGGCGCAGCCGCGTGCCGCCGCCGCCGGCCAGCACCAGCGCGACACAGTCGGCCAGCGCCGGGTCCGCGCGCGCCGGCAGCGCACAGGGGCCGGCGGCGCGGCTCCGATCGGGTTCAGGCATCGTTCGCTCCATCGGATGCTGGGGCACCGCCATCGCGCGCGGCGGCCATCGCCGCCAGCACCTCGTCGTCCTCGACGGCGTGAAAGTCCCGGTAGAAGCGGCCGACGGCGCCGAACGGCGACGGCTGCGCCAGGCAGACCACGTCGTCGACCTCCGCGGCCAGCTCGGCCAGCGTGCCAGCCGGTGCGACCGGCACCGCCAGCACCACGTGCGAGGCACCGTGCAGGCGCACGCCGCGCAGCGCCGCGCGTGCCGTGGTGCCGGTGGCGATGCCGTCGTCGACGACGACCGCGGTGACCCCCTGCAGCGACCGCGGCGCGCGGTCGTGCATGTACAGATGGCGGCGGCGCGCAATCTCGCGCAGCGCCGCGGGCAGCTCGCGCTGCACATGGTCGTGCCCGGCACCGCTGGCGGCCAGCGTCTCCTCGTCGATCACGGTCTGCGGCGGCTCGCCGTCGACGACCGCCGCGACCGCCAGCTCGGGGTTCCAGGGCGCGCCGATCTTGCGCACCAGCAGCAGGTCCAGCGGCGCCTGCAGCGCGCGCGCGACCTCGGCCGCCACCGGCACGCCGCCGCGTGGCAGCGCCAGCACGACCAGCGGCGGCCGCAGGCCCAGCGCCGCCACCTGCTGCGCGAGCAGGCGGCCGGCCTGCGCGCGGTCGCTGAAGGGCAAGGTCACGCCGGCGACGGGCCTCACGCGCGCCGCCCCGCGTCGGCCAGGTGCTCGCGGAACCACGCCGCCGCGAGGTCGGCGGCCGCGTCCAGCGTGCCCGGCTCGGCGAACAGGTGCGTGGCATGCGGCACCACCTCCAGCCGCTTGCGGCAGCCGAGCAGCCGCAGCGCGCGCCGGTTCAGCGCCAGCACCTCGGTGTCGCGGCCGCCGACGATCAGCAGCGTGGGCGCCTGCACGCGCGGCAGCTCGGGCTCGATGAGGTCCGGCCGGCCGCCGCGCGAGACGACCGCGGCCACGGCCAGCGGATCCCGCGCCGCCACGCGCAGCGCGACCGCGGCACCCAGGCTGGCGCCGAAGAGGCCGGCCGGCCTGCCGGCCAGGCCGGGCTGGCCGGCGACCCAGGCCATCGCCTGCACGACGCGGTCGCACAGCAACTCGAGGTCGCCGCCGAGAAAGGGGTCGGCCGACTCCGCCGCGCTCAGCAGGTCGGGCAGCAGGCAGGCCAGGCGCTGCGCGGCGAAGACGCGCGCGACCTGCTGGTTGCGCGGGCTGCCGCGACCGCTGCCGCGGCCGTGCACGAAGACCACCGCGCCCAGCGGCTGCGTCGAGGGCAGCCAGTCGGCGCGACGGCCGTCGGCCGCCAGCACGATGTCGTCGCAGCGCTGGGCGAGGGATGGCGGCGGCACGATGACACCCATGGCCAGGGCATCGTGCGCCGGCTTCGCGGCCCTGGCGTTGAGCCCGCTCAAGCGGCTCTCGCAGCCGCCTCGCCTGGACAGGCATACAGTTCGGCGACACCGACCCCGAAGCGTTCCCGATGCTGGCCACCCTGAACCCGGAACAGCGCGCCGCCGCCGAGCATGGCGACGCGCCGCTGGTCGTCGTCGCCGGCGCCGGCACCGGCAAGACGACGACGCTGGCGGCGCGCCTGGCCACGCTGGTGCAGCGCGGCGCCGACCCGCAGCGCGTGCTGCTGCTGAGCTTCTCGCGCCGCGCCGCGCTGGAGATGAGCCGGCGTGCCGGCCGCCTGCTGCACGAGGCGCTGGGCCTGGGCGCCGGCGTGCCGCCGCCGGTGCTGCCCTGGTGCGGCACCTTCCACTCCGTGGCCGCGCGGCTGCTGCGCGACGACGCCGCGAGCCTGGGCCTGGACCCCGGCTTCACGGTGCTGGACCGCGGCGATGCGCAGGACCTGCTGGCGCTGGCGCGCCAGCGCCTGGGCCTGGCGCACGACGAGGGCGATACGGGCAGCACGGCGACGGGACGCCGGCGCTTCCCGCTCGCCGCCACCTGCCTGGCGATCCACTCGCGCTGCGTCAATGCGCGCGCGCCGCTGGCCGAGGTGCTGCGCGAGCACTACCCCTGGTGCGCCGAGCACGAGGCGGCGCTGGTGTGGCTGTTCGCGGCCTGGGGCGAGGCCAAGCGGGCGCAGCACTCGCTGGACTTCGACGACCTGCTGCTCGCCTGGTGGCACCTGATGCAGGACCCCGGCCTGGCCAAGCACATCGCGGCACGCTACGACCACGTGCTGGTCGACGAGGTGCAGGACCTGAACCGGCTGCAGCACGAGATCCTGCTCGCGCTGCGACCGGGCGGCCGTGGCCTGACCGCGGTCGGCGACGACGCGCAGGCGATCTACGGCTTCCGCGGCGCCGACCTGGCCGGCCTGTTCGCGCTGCCGGGCCGCTTCGCGCCGCCGGCGCGCGTGCTGGCGCTGGAGCGCAACTACCGCAGCACGGCGGGCATCCTGGCCGCCGCCGACGCGGTGATCGCGCAGGCCGGGCAGCGCTTCGCGAAGACGCTGCGCGCCGAACGCGGCGGCGGCGCGCGGCCGCGGCTGGTCGACGTGGCCGACGAGGCCGCGCAGGCCCGCGCCGTCGCCGACGCGGTGCTGGCCGAGCGCGAACAGGGCGTGGCGCTGCGGCGCCAGGCCGTGCTGTTCCGCACCGCGACGCACAGCGCCGCGCTGGAGCTGGAGCTGCTGCGCCGCGGCATCCCCTTCGTCAAGTACGGCGGGCTGCGCTTCTTCGAGTCCGCGCATGTCAAGGACCTGCTGGCGGTGCTGCGCTGGGCCGACAACCCGCGCTCGCAGCTCGCGGCGCTGCGCTGCGCGCGGCTGGTGCCGGGGCTGGGGCCGGCGTCGCTGCGGCGGCTGCTCGAGCACCCGGGGCCGCTGGCGGCGTTCCGGCCGCCGCGCGCCGCCGCCGAGGCCTGGCCGGCGCTGCTGGCGCTGCTGCAGCGGCTGCGCGAGGCGCCGTGCTGGCCCGCCGAGCTGGACGAGGTCATCGCCTGGCTGGCGCCGCAGCTGCAGCGCCAGCACGACGACGCGGCGACGCGGCTGGCCGACCTGCGCCGCCTGGCCGCGATGGCCGCCGGGCACGCCAGCCGCGAGCGCTTCGTCACCGAGCTGACGCTGGACCCGCCGGCGGCGAGCAGCGACGAGGCCGGCCCGCCGCTGCGCGACGAGGACTGGCTGGTGCTGTCGACCATCCACTCGGCCAAGGGCCAGGAGTGGAGCGCGGTGCACGTGCTCAACGTCGTCGACGGCTGCCTGCCGGCCGACATGGCCACCGGCCGCGCCGAGGAGATCGACGAGGAGCGCCGGCTGCTCTACGTGGCGATGACGCGCGCGAAGGACGCGCTGACGCTGTGGGTGCCGCAGCGCCTGCACGTCACGCAGCAGCGCGCCTGGGGCGACCGCCACCTCTACACGCTGCGCTCGCGCTTTCTGCCCGACGAGCTGCTGCCGCTGTTCGAGCAGGTCGCGCCGGTGGCCGCCGGCGCGGCCGACGCCGCGCGCGAGCCGCTGCCGGCCTTCGACCTCGCGGCACGGCTGCGGGCCGCCTGGACGCCGGACTGAGGGGGACGCGGCGGTCGCGCTTCACGCCCGGCAGCGGCCGAAGCTGGGCAGAATCGGGCCTTGGGCCGTGCCGGCCGCCCCGGCGCGGCAGACCCGACCCCGCGGAGACCCGCCATGTCCGACCCCCGCCCCGTTCCGCGCGCCGTCGTCAGCCTCGGCGACGACCCGCACCAGACACTGCGCCTGCTGGGCGCGCGCGCGCACCAGCTGCGCGCCACCACGCGCGCCGCGGACCACTACAACGCGCAGGACAGCACCGAGGACCGCAACACCGGCTCGTGGCTGATGTCCTGTGCACTGCAGCTGGCCGAGGAGCTGGCCACCGACATCGACGGCTTCGCGCGCGCGCTGCGCGACAGCCCTGCCGACGCGACGGTGCTGCGCCAGACCGTGTCGGCGCTGCGCGTGCGCACGCACCAGCTGCACGCCGCGGCGCGCGCCGCCGACCACTTCCTGGACCAGGACACGCACGAGGACCGCGACACCGGCTCCTGGCTGGTCGCCACCGCGCACGGGCTGGCGCAGAAGCTCGCCGGCGAGATCGACGACAGCGTGGCACCGCTGCGCCGGCCGGCGCTGGACAAGGGGATGATCGAGCCGCACGACGCGCAGTTCTCGCGCCGGGTCGCGGCGGCGACGACACCGGTGCGCGGCGCGGCCTGAAGCCTGGTCGTCTGGCGGCAGGTCCGGCAGCGACGGCGCGGCCCGAACCCGAAGCCGGCGTGCGCCGGCGGACTGGTCGGGGTGAGACGATTCGAACGTCCGACCCACTGCTCCCAAAGCAGTTGCGCTACCAGGCTGCGCTACACCCCGACGAAGCCCGGATTGTAGCGACGGGGGTCGGCGCCACGCCGTGAATGCAGCCCGGGCTCAATGCCCCGGGGCCGGCAACTGCTGCAGTTGGTGCGCCACTGCCAGGCACTGGCGGATATGCTGTTCGCAGACGAAGCGCAGCGCCGAATACGTCAGCGCCGCCGACACCGCCTGCCCGGCCAGCGGCACGAACTTGGCGGCCTGCTGCGTGGTCAGCCGCACGCCAACCAGCTTGATCAGCCGCAGCACCAGGTCCTGCGTGACGACGCGCCCGACCAGCAGCCCGCCCGCGGCGCTGATCGCCTTG
This sequence comes from Rubrivivax sp., assembly GCA_019635315.1. GTDB lineage: Bacteria > Pseudomonadota > Gammaproteobacteria > Burkholderiales > Burkholderiaceae_C > Rubrivivax. The sequence continues at coordinate 424 of JAHBZT010000004.1, read as the reverse complement.
TAGACGACGATGCGGCGGTCCGGTGCCAGGCGCTCGATCTGCTGCGGCGTGAGCCCGAATTCGGCATTGATCTTCGGCAGCAGCGAGACGAGCACGCTGACGTCGGTCAACCAATCCAGCCCCGGCACCGGCACCATCGCCACGCCGGCGGCCAGCAGCGCGCGCCGGCGCACCAGCTTGCGGCAGCGTTCGGCCGCCGCCTGCAGGCTGCTGCCGTCGCCGTCGACCACCTCCCAGACCACCTTCTCCGCACTGTCGCCGCGCCGCGCACGGCGGGCGCGCGGCGTGCGGCCGGAGGATGTGGATGCCGCCGCCATCTCAGGGACTCCCGCGCGTGCTGCGTGGCCCGCCATGCGGGTTGGGGCGCTGGCAGGTCGATGGCCGCTTGCGGCGCTTTGCCGACACTGGCGCAGCGAAGCCGCGT
>JAHBZT010000003.1 GCA_019635315.1 Rubrivivax sp. | reverse complement strand
GCGCGACCCCGGAGCGAGCAGCGCAGGGTAGCCACCGCCGCAGGCGGCGACCGCGGAACCCTGAGCCGGGAGCGGGTACCGCCTGGCGCGATGCGCTGGCGCCTGAAGTCCGAAAAAGTGGCTGCAATTCGCCAGCAAGCACCTCCCGAACGAAGTTCCGCAAAGCGCCGCAGGCGGCCGGCAGCGACATGCGCCTGCGCTCAGACATCCACTTCGACCGCGTCGCCGTGCAGTTCCATCAGCTCGCGCCGTGCGGCGGCCTCGCCCTTGCCCATCAGCCGCATGAAGACCCCGGCCGCGGCCTCGAAGCCCGCGCCGGCCCAGGACACCGGCAGCAGGCGTCGTGTCTCGGGGTTCAGCGTCGTCTCCCACAGCTGCTCGGCGTTCATCTCGCCCAGGCCCTTGAAGCGGCCGATGCTCCAGCTGCCTTCCTTCGCGCCCTCCTTGCGCAGCTTGTCCAGCGCGGCTTCCAGCTCGCCGTCGTCCAGCGCATAGATCTTGGCCGGCGGGCGCTTGCCACGCGCCGGCGCGTCGATGCGGAACAGCGGCGGCCGCGCCACGTAGACATGGCCGCGTTCGATCAGCTTCGGAAAGTGGCGGAAGAACAGCGTCAGCAGCAGCACCTGGATGTGCGAGCCGTCGACATCGGCATCGCTCAGGATGCAGACCTTGCCGTAGCGCAGCCCGCTCAGGTCCGGCTCGTCGGCCGGCCCATGCGGATCGACGCCCAGCGCCACCGCGATGTCGTGGATCTCGTTGTTGGCGAACAGCCGGTCGCGCTCCACTTCCCAGGTGTTGAGCACCTTGCCGCGCAGCGGCAGCACGGCCTGCGTCTCCTTGTCGCGGCCCATCTTGGCGCTGCCGCCGGCGCTGTCGCCCTCGACCAGGAAGACCTCGTTGAACGCCAGGTCGCGGCTCTCGCAGTCGGTCAGCTTGCCCGGCAGCACGGCCACACCGCTGCCCTTCTTCTTCTCGACCTTCTGCGCCGCGCGCTGGCGCGTCTGCGCCTGGCGGATGACCAGGTCGGCCAGCTTGCGGCCCCACTCGACATGCTGGTTGAGCCACAGCTCCAGCGCCGGGCGCACGTAGTTGGAGACCAGGCGCAGCGCGTCGCGGCTGTTCAGCCGCTCCTTGATCTGGCCCTGGAACTGCGGGTCCAGCACCTTGGCGCTGAGCACGAAGCTGGCGCGGCCGAAGACGTCCTCGGGCATCAGCTTCACGCCCTTGGGCAGCAGCGCGTGCAACTCGATGAAGCCCTTCACGGCGGCGAACAGCCCGTCCTTCAGCCCGCTCTCGTGCGTGCCGCCGGCCACCGTGGGGATCAGGTTGACGTAGCTCTCGCGCAGGAGCGCACCCTCGTCGGTGAAGGCCACGCACCAGGCCGCGCCCTCGCCTTCGGCGAAATTCTCGGTCTCGCCCTCGCCGGCAAACTGCTCGCCCTCGAACAGCGGGATCACGGGGTCGGCCGGCAGCGCCTGCAGCAGGTAGTCGCGCAGGCCGCCCTGGTAGACCCACTGCTGCGTCTCGGCCTCCCTGCTGCCCGCCTTCTCCACGGTCAGCGACACCGTCACGCCCGGCATCAGCACGGCCTTGCTGCGCAGCAGGTGCACGAGGTCGTGGCGCGGCAGCTCGGCGCTCTCGAAATACCTGGGGTCGGGCCACACGCGCACGCGCGTGCCGTGGCGGCGGTCGCCCGAGCCCGCCTTGCGCACGGCCAGCGGCTCGGCCACGTCGCCGGCGGCGAAGGCGATCTCGGCCACCTGGCCTTCGCGCCACACCGTCACCTGCAGACGCTTCGCGAGCGCATTGGTCACGCTGACGCCCACGCCGTGCAGGCCGCCGCTGAAGCTGTAGGCGCCGCTGGCGCCCTTGTCGAACTTGCCGCCGGCGTGCAGCCGCGTGTAGACGATCTCCAGCACCGGCACCTGCTCTTCCGGGTGCAGGCCGAAGGGGATGCCGCGCCCGTCGTCGTCGACGCCGACGCTGCCGTCGGCATGCAGCGTGACCGCGATGCGCTTGCCGAAGCCCGCCAGCGCCTCGTCGGCCGCGTTGTCGATGACCTCCTGCACCACGTGCAGCGGGTTGTCGGTACGCGTATACATGCCCGGCCGCTGCTTGACGGGCTCCAGGCCCTTGAGGACGCGGATCGAGGCTTCGGCGTAGGTTCCTTGCTTGGTGCTGGGCATGGGCGGATTCTAGGTTCCGCACACGCCGCGCCCGGGCACGGTCACGACGCGCGCTGCTGCAACGCACGCAGTTCCGGCGACTGCGCCCAGGGGTCGCCCAAGCGCTCGACGCGCTGAAGTTCCTCGCGCGCCTTGGGCTTGTTGCCGGCCTCCAGAAACCAACGCGCCAGGCGCAGCCGGAGCTCGCCGTTGCGCGGCTCCAGGGCCACGGCCCGCGACTGCCACTCGATGGCCTTGGGCCACTGGCGAGACGCCGCATGCGCCTGCGCCAGCGTGTCCAGCACCGAAGCCGCGCCGGGCGCGAAGCGCTGCGCACGCATCGCCACCGCCAGGGCCTCCGGATCCTTGCGCTGCAGCAGCGCCATCGCCAGGTTGTTCAGCAGCAGCGCGTCGTCGCCCCGCAGCGCGACGGCACGCCGGTAGTGCACGACGGCCTGCGCGGTATCGCCGGCCAGCAACGCCTGTTCACCGAGCTGCCCCAGGAAGGTGGCGTCGTCGGGATGCGACTCGAGCCAGGCCCGCACATGGGCCGCGGCCTCGGCCTTGCGGCCGTCGCGCTGCAGCGCGACGAGCAACTGCAGTGCCGGCTCGGTGGCGGGCTCCAGCGCGAGCGCACGCCTGAAGGCGGCCGCCGCATCGTCCCAGTCCTCGCGATGCGCGTGCACCTCGCCGACGAGCTGCCAACCCAAGGCCGGCCGGCGGGCCTGCACGGCGCGGGCGATGTCCAGCGCGCTGGCCGGCCGTTCCTGCAGCAGCGCGAGGCCGATCGCCACCCGGGCCGCCGGGGCCGCATCGGGCGTCAGACGCAACGCACGCTCGGCATGCTGCGCGGCGCGCGCCAGGTTGCCGGCCGCGACATGGGCGCCGGCCAGACGCAGGTGCGCGCCGACCGCGTCCGGCTGCAGCTCGACAGCGCGGTTGAGCGCGTTGATGGCCTGCTGCACGTCGCCTTCGGCCAGCAGCACGTCGGCCAGCGTCGCCTGCACGTCGATGTCGTTGGGCACCGCGGCGACCGCCGCGCGCGCACGCGTCAGCGCGCCGACGGTGTCGCCGGCACTGCGCTGCAGCGCGACCGCGGCCCGCCAGGCCCGCGAATCCGCCGGGTCGACCTGCACCGCGCGGTCCAGCCAGGCCGTCACCTGCGCGGATGGCGCGCCGTCCTGCAACGCGAGCCCTGCCAGCGCCAGCATGGCCGGTGTCGCGCGCGGGTCGGCCTTCAGCAGCGCGTCGAAGCGGGCCCGCGCGAGGTCGCTGCGCCCGTCGGCCCGGTCCAGCGCCGCCAGGTTCTGCACGACCTGGTGGTTGGTCGGTTCCTTCAGCAGCGCGCGCTCGAACGAGGCGCGTGCCTTGCTCGTGTCGCCGCTGCGCAGGTGGATGCGGCCTCGCAGGTAGTCGGCCAGTGCCGAACGCGGCTGCTTGCGCTCGATCGCGTCCACGACGGCCAGGGCCGGCGCGACGCGGCGCTGCCGCAGGTGGGCAGCCACCAGCGCGAGCTCGGCGGCGATGCCCTGCGGATCGGCCTGCGCGGCGGACTGCAACTGCCCCATGCCGGCGTCCAGGTCGCCGCGCGCCAGCCGTGACAGCGCGGTGTCGACGAGGACGGCAGGGTCGCGGGGGCTGATCGAACGCGCGCGCGCAAACGCCTCATCGGCGCGCGCGAAATCACCCAGGCGCACATGGGCCTGCCCGGCCAGGCGCCAGGCCTCGGCATCCGCGGTGTCGTCGCGGAACAGGCGCGCCAGCGCGTCGAGCGCCCGCTCCGGCCGGTCCTGGCGCAGGTAGACGGCGGCCAGCTCGAGCCGCGGTCGCGTCGACGCCGGCAGCCGCGCCGCGGCGTTGGTCAGCAGCGACTCGGCCTGCACCAGCGCACCCAGTCGGGCCTCGATGCTGCCGGCCAGCAGGAGCAGGGCACCGTCCTCGGCATCCTTGCGCGACAGCAGCTGCAGATGGCCCCGGGCTGCCGGCAGGTCGTTCTGCAGGAAGGCGACCAGCGCCTGCAGGTAGACGGCCGAGCCGTCGGCCGGCAGTTGCTTGCGCATCGCCGCGGCGGCCTCGGCCGCTGGTGACAGCTCGCCGGCACGCAGCAGCGCCTGCACCAGCGCGGCGTGCGCGTCGGACCAGTACGGCCGCAACTCGACGGCACGGCGGTGCGCAGCCACCGCGGCCGCGTGGTCGCCACCCGCGGCGAGCCACTCGCCGTGCAACAGGTGCACCGCGCTGTCGCCACCGTGGCGCGACAGCAGCGCCTGGACTTCTTCGCGCACGCTGTCCACATCGCCGCGGGCCACGGCCAGGCGCGCGCGCTGCACGCGCGCCGGCAGGTGCTCGGGTGCACGCTGCAGCGCAGCCGCGATGACGGCGCCCGCGCGCTCGGCATCGCCTTGCGCGCGGTGCGCGCGCGACAGCTCGACGGCGAGCAGCGCAGCGGCGCCGGCGTCTTCCAGCGACGTTTCGCCAAAGCGCGCGATCACCTCGCGCGTGCGGCCCTGCGCGTTCATCAGCCGGGCCAGCACAGGCACCAGTTCCGCCGGGGCATGCCCCAGGCGCTCCGCGCGCCCGAGTTCGGTCTCCGCACCGGCCACGTCGCCGCTGTCCAGCAGCACGCGGCCCAGCCAGTAACGTGCACGCGCCGACTCCGGCGCGGCCTGCACGAGGTTCTTGGCCTCGATCACCGCGCCGTCGAGATCCTGGCGTTCCAGGCGCTGCTGCAGCGACGCCAGCAGCCGGTCTTCGTCCGGGCCGCCGCAGCCGGCCGTCGGCAGCAAGGCCATCAGCATCAGCGCGGCACCGCACAGCCGGCTGGCCAGCCGTGGCCGGGGTGGCGGCCGGTCAAGGAGGCTGGGATCGGGCTCGGTGCTGGTCGGCGTCATCGATCGGAATGCTACGGCGCAGGCCGCCGCTCGGCGAACTCGGGATTCGCGCCGCCGTGACCCAATCGCGCGTCCGTCGGAGAAACTTACACGCGGCGGTGCTCGTGTAGTGGCTGAACCAGCTACAGCCTTCCGCGACAAGCACTTGCCAGGATTGGCACGCATCCTGCATCAAGGCTGGTATTCGCGATATCCGGGCGTGCATCGCCGGCCCGGAATGCTCGCCAGAGACTACGATTCGAAAGCCATGACCCAAACGATCGCCTCCGCCCTCGCGCCGCTGCGCCGCCTGACGGCGGGTGCCGGCATCGCCCTTGCGCTGACGCTGGGCGCGACGGCTGTGCAGGCCAACACCATCACCTCCAACGACCCCGACTGCGTCGGCAACCCGGTCGGTCGCACGTTCAGCGTCACCGCCGTCACCGTGGTCAAGTGCCTGGCCAAGGGAGTCGGCAACCTCAGCGGCAACGGCGACGACATCAACCAGCTGGGCTACATCACGCTGGACAAGTCCGACGGCGGCGGCGACCTGCTGGACGGCGTGCTGACCGGCTCCCCGAGCCTGACCAGCGGTCTGTCGGGCTCGTTCAACATCGCGGCGTCGGTCTATGCGACCTATACCGACATCGTGATCGCGTTCAAGTCCGGCCAGGGCCAGTACGACCCCGACTGGGCGGCGTTCCTGCTCGTGGACAACACCACCTCGGGCACCTGGAGCATCACGGGCAGCCAGGCCCTCTCGCACGCCACGCTCTACGGCAAGCGCCGCACCGACGTGCCGGAGCCGGCCGCGCTGTCGCTCGTCGCCCTCGGTCTGCTGGCCGCGGCTGCGGCGCGCCGGCGCCGCCAGCCTCGGTAAGCGGCGCTCGCGTAGCGCCACGACCCCGGCAAGCCCGCCTCGGCGGGCTTCGTGCTTTCTGATGCGCCCTTGCTACGGCTTCGCGGCGTCAGCGGCCGTAGCGCGCCATCCCCAACCCGCCGATGTCGATCTCCGGCTGCCTGCCGCTGACCAGGTCCGCGATGACCCGTCCGGTGCCGCAGGCCATGGTCCAGCCCAGCGTGCCGTGCCCGGTGGCCAGCAGCAGCCGCTTGACCGGCGTCGTCCCGACGATGGGCGTGCCGTCCGGCGTCATCGGGCGCAGGCCGCACCAGAAGCTGGCCTGCTTGATATCGCCGCCCCTGGGGAACAGGTCGGTGACCACATGCTCCAGCGTGCCGCGGCGCGCCTCGCGCAGGTTCAGGCTGTAGCCGGCCAGCTCGGCGGTGCCGCCGACGCGGATGCGGTCGCCCAGGCGCGTCACCGCCACCTTGTGCGTCTCGTCCATGATCGTGCTCTCGGGTGCGTACTGCGCATCGCTGATCGGCACCGTGATCGAGTAGCCCTTGACCGGGTAGACGGGAATGCGGATGCCCAGCGGCTTCAGCAGCGTCGGGCTGTGGCTGCCCAGCGCCAGCACCACCTGGTCGGCCGTCAGTTCGCCGGCGCTGGTGTGCACGGCCTTCAGCTCGCCGCCTTCGGCCACCAGGCGCTCGATGCTGGTGCCGAAGCGGAAGCGCACGCCCAGCGCCTTGGCCATCTCGGCCAGGCGGTTGGTGAACAGGAAGCAGTCCCCGGTCTCGTCGCCCGGCAGGCGCAGCGCGCCGACGAACTTCTGCTGCGTCAGCTTCAGCGCGGGCTCCACGCGGGTGAAGCCCTCGCGGTCCAGCACCTCGAAGGGCACGCCGTACTGCTTCAGCACCGCCACGTCGCCGGCGATGCCGTCGAGCTGTTTCTGCGTGCGGAACAGCTGCAGCGTGCCCTGCGCGCGTTCGTCGTACGCGATGCCGGTCTCGGCACGCAGCGCCTTCAGCACGTCGCGGCTGTATTCGGCGATCGGCACCATGCGGCTCTTGTTCAGCGCATAGGCCCTCGCCGTGCAGTTGGCCAGCATCATCGCGCCCCAGCGCCACATCGCCGGGTCCAGCAGCGGCCAGATGACCAACGGGCTGTGCTGCATCAGCATCCACTTGATGGCCTTCACCGGCACGCCGGGCCCGGCCCAGGGCGCGCTGTAGCCCGGGCTCACCTCGCCGGCGTTGGCGAAGCTGGTCTCCAGCGCCGGGCCTTCCTGGCGGTCGACCACCTCCACCTCGTGGCCGGCGCGCGCCAGAAAATAGGCGCAGCTGACGCCGATCACGCCGCTGCCGAGGACGAGGACTTTCATGCTGGGGAGCCGCTGGCCGAGGTGGCGCCACTGTAGCGAGGCCCTCGCCGACGACTGTTCGCGATTTCCGAGAAAATCCCCGAATGAATCCCGCTTCCACCGCCCCCCGGCTGTCGATGATGCAGGTGCTGCTGTGCGGCGCCGCGATCGTCACGCTCAGCATGGGCATCCGCCACGGCTTCGGGCTGTGGCTGCAGCCGATCACCATGGACCGCGGCTGGACGCGCGAGACCTTCGCCTTCGCGCTGGCGATCCAGAACCTGGCCTGGGGCCTGGCCGGCCCGCTGGCCGGCATGCTGGCCGACAAGTACGGCGCCTTCCGCGTGCTGGTGGCCGGCGCCGTGCTGTATGCGCTGGGCCTGGTGCTGATGGCGATGGCGACCTCGGGCCTGGCCTTCACCGGCAGCGCCGGTGTGCTGCTGGGCATGGCGCAGGCCGGCACCACCTACGCGGTGATCTACGGCGTCATCGCACGCCAGGTCGACCCGGCCAGGCGTTCGTGGGCGATGGGCGTGGCGGCCGCGGCCGGCTCCTTCGGCCAGTTCCTGATGGTGCCGGTGGAGAACTGGCTGATCGGCACCTGGGGCTGGCAGAACGCGCTGTTCGTGCTGGGCTGCCTGGCGCTGGCCATCGCGCCGCTGGCCGTCGGGCTGAAGGAACCCAAGGTCGCGCCGGCGGCCGGCCTGCACAAGCAGAGCGTGGGCGCCGCGCTGAAGGAGGCCTTCGCCTACCCCAGCTTCCGGCTGCTGATGGCGGGCTATTTCGTCTGCGGCTTCCAGGTCGTCTTCATCGGCGTGCACCTGCCGAGCTACCTGAAGGACAACGGCCTGTCGCCCGGTGTCGCCACCACCGCACTGGCGCTGATCGGCCTGTTCAACGTCTTCGGCACCTACGCCGCGGGCAGCCTGGGACAGCGCCTGGCCAAGCGCCACATCCTGGCCGCCATCTACCTGCTGCGGGCGGTCGCCATCGTGCTGTTCCTGGCCGCGCCGCTGACGCCGTGGAGCGTCTACGTCTTCGCCTCGGTGATGGGGCTGCTGTGGCTGTCCACCGTGCCACCCACCAACGCCATCGTGGCGCAGATCTTCGGCGTGCAGTTCATGGGCATGCTCGGCGGCTTCGTCTTCCTCAGCCACCAGGTCGGCTCCTTCCTGGGCGTGTGGCTGGGCGGCGTGCTCTACGACGCCACCGGCAGCTACGACGTGGTGTGGTGGATCGCGGTGGCGCTGGGTGTCTTCGCGGCGCTGATCAACCTGCCGGTGCGCGAGTCGCCGATCGCGCGGCCGGCGGCGCAGCCGGCCTGACGCCATGGCCGCGACACCGGGCCCACCGAAGGCCGCGCGCTGGTGGCGGGCCGCTGCCTGGCTGGGTGCCGCGCTGGCGCTGGCCGCGGTGTTTTCGGCCTACCTGAACCCGCACTTCGCACGCGACCTGGCGGACTGGGTGTGGTCGTGCTTCTAGCACCGCAATCGCCGCACGCGGGCCTGCCGCCCTCGCCCTGGGTGATGCGCTTCGCGCCGCTGGTCCGCCCCGGCGGCAGGGTGCTGGACCTGGCCTGCGGCAGCGGGCGCCATGTGCGCTGGCTGGCCGCGCAGGGTTTCGCCGTCACCGGTGTCGACCGCGACGAGGCCGCGGTGGCGCCCTTGCGCGAGCTGGCCGAGATCGTCGTCGCCGACCTCGAGGGCGCGCCCTGGCCGCTGGCCGGGCGGCGCTTCGATGCCGTCGTCGTCACCAACTACCTGTGGCGGCCGCTGTGGCCGCGGCTGCGCGAATCGCTGGCCGAAGGCGGCGTCATCGTCTGCGAGACCTTCGCGCTCGGCCAGCACCTGATCGGCCGCCCGTCGCGGCCGGAGTTCCTGCTCCGGCCCGGGGAACTGCTGCAGGCCTGCGCGGGTCTGCGCATCGTGGCCTTCGAGGACGGCTTCGAGCCCGCCGCCGGCGAACGCGGCGCACGTTTCGTGCAGCGCATCGCCGCGGTGGCCGAGCCGCCCGCGAAGGCCGACGACGCGGCGGCGGCCGCGCCGGCACGCTACGGGCTGGGCGGGGCCGCCGGCTAAAATCGCCGATTCGCCCGCGCGTGCCGTGCCCATGGCCCGCGCGCCGGGCCCGATGTCCCGCTGGAGACAAGCACGCGCATGAACCCCATCACTGGCAGCATCGTCGCCCTGGTCACGCCGATGCACGAGGACGGCCGCGTCGACTACGACGCACTGCGCCGCCTGATCGACTGGCATGTCGAGCAGGGCACGGACTGCATCGGCGTCGTCGGCACCACCGGCGAGTCGCCGACGGTGTCGATGGACGAGAACCGCGAGGTCATCCGCGTCGCGGTGGAACATGCACGCGGCCGCGTGCCCGTGATGGCCGGCACCGGCGCCAACAGCACGGCCGAGGCGGTGGAACTGGCCGAATTCGCGAAGAAGGTCGGCGCCGACTGCCAGCTCTCGGTGGTGCCGTACTACAACAAGCCCTCGCAGGAGGGCATCTACCGCCACTTCCGCACCATCGCCGAGGCGGTGGACCTGCCGCTGGTGCTGTACAACGTGCCCGGCCGCACGGTGGCCGACATGCTGCCGGAGACCGCGCTGCGCCTGGCGCAGCTGCCCGGCGTGATCGGCATCAAGGAAGCCACCGGCAACATCGAGCGCGCCTGCTGGCTGATCCGCAACGCGCCCAAGGGCTTCGCCATCTACTCCGGCGACGACGGCACCGCGGTCGCGCTGATGCTGCTGGGCGGCCACGGCAACGTCAGCGTCACCGCCAACGTGGCCCCGAAGGCGATGCACGAGCTGTGCGTGGCGGCGCTCGAGGGCGACGCGCGGCGCGCCGCGGCGCTGCAGATGAAGCTGCTGCCGCTGCACAAGGCGCTGTTCTGCGAGCCGAGCCCGGCGCCCACGAAATGGGCGATGAGCCGGCTCGGCCTGTGCACGCCGGCCGTGCGGCTGCCCATCGTGCCGCTGACCGAGGCCGGCCAGGCCGCGGTGCGGCAGGCGATGGCCGAGGCCGGCCTGCCGGCCTGACCCCACGCGATCCGCCGGACGCCGCCGCGCGACCGGCCCACGACAACCGGCAGGGCCGCCAGGCGGCCCGGCATGGAGACCCCGAAACGTGATCCTGCTTCCCCGCCCCTCCCCGACCGCGTGCCGCCTCAGCGTCGTGCGTCCCGGTCGCGCCGCGCTGCTCGCGGTGGCCGCGGCCGCCGCCCTGCTCGCCGGCTGCACCATCGACAGCGGCCCGCGTGGCATGGTCGACTACCGTGCCGCCGCCAAGCCCAACCAGCCGCTGGAGGTGCCGCCGGACCTCAGCCAGCTCGCGCGCGACACGCGCTACCAGCCGCAGGGCGGCGTGGTCAGCGCCGCGGCGGCGGCCAACCTGCCCACCACCACCGTCACCGCCGCCGCGCCCGGCGTGGTGCCCACGCAGCGCGGCGACATCCGTGTCGAGCGCCAGGGCAACCAGCGCTGGCTGGTCGTCGGCCGCAGCCCCGACCAGCTGTGGCCGCAGGTGCGGGCCTTCTGGGAATCGGCCGGCTTCGAGCTGGCGGTCGAGAACCGCGACGCCGGCGTCATGGAGACGTCCTGGAACGAGAACCGCGCCAAGCTGCCGGCCGACGTGGTGCGCAACGTCATCGGCGGCCTGCTCAACCGCCTGTACGACACCGGCGAGCGCGACCAGTACCGCACGCGCATCGAGCGCGGTCCCGCGGGCACCGAGATCCACATCAGTCACCGCGGCATCGAGGAGGCCTATGCCGACGAACGCCGCGAGAGCACGACCTGGCGCGCGCGCCCGTCGGACCCCTCGCTGGAGGCCGAGATGCTGGCGCGGCTGATGGTCGCGCTGGGCGGCGTGGCCGAGGAGACGGCACGGACCACGGTCGCTGCCGCGCCCGAGGTGCCGGCCAAGGCGCGCGTGCTCCCGGGCGCCGGCATGGCGGCGCTGGAGGTCGACGACCCCTTCGACCGCGCCTGGCGCCGCGTCAGCCTGGCGCTGGACCGCGGCGGCTTCACGGTCGAGGACCGCGACCGCGCCGCCGGCCTGTTCTACGTGCGCTACGTGGACCCGCGCTATGCCGGCCGCGACGGCCCGGGCTTCTTCGCGCGCCTGTTCAGCAGCGCGCCGGACCCGTCGGCGCCGGTGCGCTACCGCATCGCGGTCAAGGGCGGCGAAGGCAAGTCCACGGTGTCGGTCCTGACCTCCAGCGGCGAGCCCGACGTCGGCGAGAACGGGCAGCGCATCGTCGCGCTGCTGGTCAACGAGCTGAAGTGACCGGCCGCGCGCCGGGGCGCCTCGCGCGCCTCGCACGGCTCGACACGCCATGAACAAAGCCGCCCGATGGGCGGCTTTGTCGTGGTGCGCGCCGGCTTGCGGCGCGGCGAGCCGGGCTTACTTCTTGGCGGCTTCGGCAGCCTGCTTGGCGGCTTCGGCCGCCGCGCCGACGGCGCTGGCGGCAGCGGCAGCGGCGTCGGTCGCCGCGCCGACGGCCGCGCTGGCGGCGCTGGCAGCGGCGTCGGTCGCGCCGGCAACCGCGGAAGCGGCGCTGGCAGCGGCATCAGCCACGGGAGCCGGGGCCGGCGCCGGAGCGGCGGCAGGCGCCGGTGCCGGAGCGGGAGCTTCTTCCTTCTTGCCGCAGGCCGCCAGCGCGACAGCGGCCAGCAGGGTTGCAAGAACGAGCGACTTGTTCATTTCGGGGTGATCCTCGGTGGTTGTCAGGAATGCGACGGACTGGATTTCTTTCGAATCTGCGCCATGCTCCCGGGCGCTGGAGCGCCCCGGGCTGGTGCAGCGAGCGGAGCGCCGCGGCATTGCCGACCGCGGCCTTCCACCCAACCGCGCATTCTAGACAATCCGCGGGATTTCCCTAGAGTCCCAGCGTGCTGACCGGAAAAGCCGGCTCGCTGCGTTGCAGCAGCGCATCAACACGCTCTCGCCACAGGGCGGCGGTCTGCTCGTCGAGCGCGGCGCGGCCGCGCCAGTGCAGCGCATCGATCAGGTGCACGCTGACGCCGGTGTCGTCCAGCAGCAGCGCCGGCACCTCGCCGGCGAGGTCGGGCGTGGGCTGCCAGCAGTCGATGGCATGGGCCCAGTCGCGCCGCCAGCCGTTGAAGCGCGGGTGCCGGCGCGGCACCTCGGCATAGTCGGCGGCCAGCAGCGTCAGCCGGCGCTTCGGGCGGCGCAGCCAGGCCGGCAGCGGCGCCAGCCAGGCCGCGTCGTCCAGCGGCCAGTCGCCGAAGCCGGGGTCGGACCACAGGATGCTGCGTGCGCCGCGCGCGACCGCGGTCTGCAGCCCCCAGTGCAGCGCGGCCAGGAAGCCGGCGCGCGAGTCGATCACCGGCGGGGTGCCGGGGTCGGCAGGGCCGGCGGGCGGGGTCGGATCGTTCATGCGGGGTCCTCGTCGGGGGCGGCGTGCAGCCAGCCGGCGGCACGCCAGTCGTCGATCAGCGCGCGCGCAGCGTCGCTCAGGGCCTGCAGCGAGCGCGCGGCGAGCCGGCGGCGGTCGGCCAGTTCGCGCATCAGCCGTGCGTCGCGCCCGCCGGCGCGGAAGGCCTGGCCGTTGACGAAGACATGCTGCGCATCGTGCAGCATGCGCGTGCGGCGGTCCAGCACGGCGCCGCAGCCGGCCGGCCAGGCCGCAGGCTCGCGCTGCTCGAACCAGACATCGGGCTTGGGCTCGCTGAGCGACTCGCCCAGCACCCGCGGCAGCGCGCGCGGGTCGGCCAGCCGGCGCTCCAGCGCGCGGCGCGCGAAGTCCAGCAGCCCGGCCGGGATGGCCGCCGGCTGCGCGACCGCCGGCTGCCCGGCGTCGCGGTACAGCGCGGCCCGAGCGGCGTCGCGCGCGTCGTCGGCGGCTTCGTCGGCCAGCCGCTGCAGCAGGTCGGACGCCAGTTCGTCGGCCGCCGGCGCGCGGAAACCGATCGAGCAGGTCATGCAGTCGCCGCCCTCGGCGACCCCGTCGTGGCCCCAGCGCGGCGGCAGGTACAGCAGGTCGCCCGGCTCGAGCAGCCACGACTGCGTGGGCCGGAAGTCGGCCAGCAGCTTCAGCGGCGCACCCTCGATCAGGCGCTCGTCGGCCGCGCTGCGCGTGGGGCCGATGCGCCAGCGCCGCCGCCCGCTGACCTGCAGCAGGAAAACGTCGTAGCTGTCCAGGTGCGGGCCGACGCCGCCGCCGGGGCTGGCCCAGGACACCATCAGGTCGTCCAGCCGCGCATCGGGCACGAAGCGGAAGCGCGACAGCATCGCGTGCGCCGCCGGCACGTGCAGGTCCAGGCCCTGCACCAGCAGCGTCCAGCCCGGGCTCGCCAGCGGCGGCAGCGCACGGCGCGGCAGCGGCCCGCGGCGCACCCGCCAGCCCTCGCCTTCGCGCTGCACGAGGCGCGACTCGACGTCCTCGCGTGCCGCCAGTGCCATCAGGGCCGCACGCGGCAGCGGCGGCGCCACGCCGGGCCAGGCCTGGCGCACCAGCAGCGACCGGCGCTGCCAGTGGCGGCGCATGAAGGCTGCCGGCGACAGGCCGCCGAGCAGCGCCAGCGGGGCGTCCACGTCCATCACGCGATTCTGGACGATGCGCGCCACGGGGCCCGCACGGCGGCGTGCTCGGCGCGCTGTGCGATCATCCCCGCATGCACATCGCCGCCCCCTGCGTGGTCAGCCTGACCTGGGTCCTCACCGACGGCCAGGACCGCCCGATCGACGAACTGGCGCAGCCGGTGGAGTTTTTCTACGGCGGCGACGACCTGCTGGCCAAGGTCGAGGAAGCGCTGGCCGGCCACGAGGCCGGCGACGAGCTGAGCCTGCACCTGGAACCCGAGCACGCCTTCGGCGACTACCGGCCCGAGCTGGTGTGCTTCGAGGACCGCGCGCTGTTTCCCGAGCAGCTGGAGACCGGCATGGCCTTCGAGGGCCTGCCGCCGGGCGCGAAGACGCCGGACATGCCGGCCGATGCGATCTACCTCGTCACCGAGATCTATCCCTCGCACGTGGTGCTGGATGCCAACCACCCGCTCGCCGGCATGGCGCTGCGCCTGAGGATGAAGGTGCGCGCGGTGCGCGAGGCCAGCGACGAGGAGATCGAGGCGCGCACCGTCGGCAGCTCGCCGGTGACGGTGCTGGGCAGCGGCTCCGCACCGGGCCCGGCCACGCCGCTGCACTGAGCGCCCCAGGGCCGGGCTGCGCCCAGCCCGCCCCCGCGGGGATCGGATGAACCGGCCAGGCCGGTTCACCTGGAGGCCGCCGGGGCGTCAGCCCCTGCCGGTCGAGCCGAAGCCGCCCTCGCCGCGCGCCGAGCTGTCGAAGCTGTCGACGACGCGGAAGGCCGCCTGCACCACCGGCACGATGACCATCTGCGCGATGCGCTCCAGCGGCTGCACCGTGAACGGCTCGCGGCCGCGGTTCCAGCAACTCACCATCAGCGGGCCCTGGTAGTCGCTGTCGATCAGCCCGACCAGGTTGCCCAGCACGATGCCGTGCTTGTGGCCCAGCCCCGAGCGCGGCAGCAGCATCGCGGCGAGCCCCGGGTCGCCGAGGTGGATGGCCAGCCCGGTGGGGATCAGCGCCGCGTCGCCGGGCGCCAGCACCAGCGGCGCGTCCAGGCAGGCGCGCAGGTCCAAGCCGGCGCTGCCCGGCGTGGCGTACGCCGGCAACTGGCCGGCCATGCGCGGGTCGAGGATGCGGACGTCGACGGTGCTCATGCGGCGTTCAGCCGGTCGGCGATGTGGGCGACCAGCGCACGCGCCAGCGTCAGCTTGTCGGCGCGCGGCAGCGTGGTGTCGCCGCCGGACTCGACGATCACGCATTCGTTGTCGTCGCGGCCGAAGGTCGCCGGACCGAGGTTGGCCACGATCATCGGCACGCCCTTGCGCGCCAGCTTCTCGCGCGCGTGCTGCACCATGTCGCGGCTCTCGGCGGCGAAGCCGACGCAGAACGGGCGCTGGCCTGCCGGCAGCCTGGCCACCGTGGCCAGGATGTCGGGGTTCTCGGCGAATTCGATGCGCGGCGGGCGGCCGCTGCCGTCCTTCTTCATCTTGTGCTCGGCCACGTCGGCAGGCCGCCAGTCGGCGACCGCCGCGGTGGCGACGAAGACCTCGTGGCGCGGGGCCTGCGGCAGCACCGCGGCCAGCATGTCGCGCGCGCTGGTGACGTCGATGCGCGCCACCCCGCGCGGCGTGGGCAGGTGCACCGGGCCGGCAACCAGAGTCACGCGCGCACCGGCCTCGGCCGCGGCGCGCGCGATCGCGAAGCCCATCTTGCCGCTGCTGTGGTTGGTGATGCCGCGCACCGGGTCCATGGCCTCGAAGGTGGGGCCGGCGGTGACGAGCACCGAGCGCCCGGCCAGCCGCTTGGGCTGGAAGAAGGCGACGATGTCCTCGCACAGATCGGCGGGCTCGAGCATGCGGCCGTCGCCGACCTCGCCGCAGGCCTGGTCGCCGCTGCCCGGGCCCAGCAGCACGGCGCCGTCGGCCACCGCCTGCGCGACGTTGCGCTGCGTCGCCGGGTGCGCCCACATCTCGCGGTTCATCGCCGGCGCCAGCAGCAGCGGGCAGCGCTCGAGCGGCCGCGCCAGGCACAGCAGCGGCAGCAGTTCGCCGGCGCGGCCCTGCGCGAGCTGGGCGATGAAGTCGGCGCTGGCCGGGGCGACGACGATGGCGTCGGCCTCGCGCGAGAGCTCGATGTGGGCCATGTTGTTGGCCACGCCGGCGTCCCACTGGTCGGTGACGACGCGGCGGCCGGACAGCGCCTGCATCGTGACCGGCGTGATGAACTGCTGCGCCGCCTCGGTCATCACGACCTGCACCGTGGCGCCGGCCCGGCCCAGCTCGCGCACCAGCTCGGCCGCCTTGTAGCAGGCCACGCCGCCGCTGAGGCCGAGCACGAGATGTCTGCCCTGCAGGGCGAGCGCTTGCGACATGGCGCGGGACTCTATCAGGCCGCCTCGACGCCGCGGCTCACGCCAGGGCGCCGTGGCACTTCTTGTACTTGCGTCCGCTGCCGCAGGGGCAGGGGTCGTTGCGACCGGGCGTGGGCGCGACGCGCCGCGTCTCGGGCTTGGGCGAGTGGTCGACGAACCAAAGCCGGATGTCCTGCACCGCGAAGCACGCGGCGTCCAGCAGCGCGTCACGGTCCGGCGGGTCCTGGTCCGGGTAGTAGCGCGCCAGGTGCCGGCCGTACGCTTCCTCGGTCGGCGCCAGCTTCAGCACGCCGAGGTGGTCGATCAGTTCGCGCAGCGCCGCGGTGGCCTCCTCGTCGTCGGCCACGCCGTCTGCGCCCTCCCAGCCCGCCAGCGCGAGCGTGAAGCCCTCGCCGAAGCCCTCGGCCCACAGCGCGCCGGTCTGCAGCCGTGCCGCCTCCTCGGCCGGCACCTCGCCGGTGGCGACGATGGCCGCCCGATCCTCGTCCGTCCACTCGGCGAGCAGCGGCGACAGCCACAGCGCGTCCGGCTGATCGTCCAGGCGCTCGGGGTCGAGCTGCTCGCGCAGCCGCGCCAGCCGGTCCTCCAGCACGCGCAGCCCCTCGGCATGGTCCTCGGGGTCGGCGAAGGCGCGTTCGAAGGCGTCCTCGGTCAGCCGGGCCAGCCAGTCCGCGGGCTGCGCGCTCTCGGGGGCGGCGGCCAGGCCGGTCAGCCAGCCGTCCACCCACTCGAAGGTCAGCCGGGCGTCGAAGCCGGCCAGGCGTCCGCAGACGCGTTCGAAGTCGTCGAGGTCGGCGTCGGTGGGCAGGCGCAGCGGTCGCATCGGCAGGGGCAGGGGCGGGCGGAGCGCCGATTGTCCACCCCGGCGCGCCCGTTGCGGCGCCGCGCCGGTGTCGTGGTCTCGCGCCCCGCCGGCCGGTCCGCCGCGCGCTCCGGTCTCAGGCCGGCCGCGGCGGCTGCGGGTTCAGGCGCGCCATCGCGTGCACGTCGGCATAGACGCCGTCGCGCAGCGCATAGGCGCGGTGCGTGCCCTCGATCTCGAAGCCGTGGCGCCTGTACAGCGCGATCGCCGGCGCGTTGTCGGTGAAGACCTGCAGCTCGATGCGCAGCACGCCGGCCCAGCGGTCGGCCCAGTCCAGCAGGCCGAGCATCAGCGCGTTGCCGACGCCGCGCCGCCAGTGCTCGGGTGCCACCGCCATGCCCAGGCCCATCACGTGGCGGCGGCGCAGCTGCGTGCCGGCGGGAGCGAGGCCGCCGTGGCCGGCGAAGACGCCGTCGATCTCGGCCACCAGCAGCAACTGGTCGCTGGACGCATTCAGCGTCTCGCCCAGGCGCGTGCGCCAGACCGCGGCGTCGGTATAGGGCAGGCGCAACAGCATGGGCTGCACCAGCGGGTGGCCCATGTGCGCCGCGAAGGCCTCGGCGTCCTCGACGCGCGCGCGGCGCAGGGTGATCGGCATGCGCTGCTCCTCCTCGTTGCCCGCCGCTGGCGGCGGCACGCTACACGCGTTCGGCCACCCAGCCCTGCACGCTGGCCAGCGCCTGCGGCAGCGCGGCGGCGTCACTGCCGCCGGCCATCGCGAGGTCGGGCTTGCCGCCGCCCTTGCCGCCGACCTGCTGGGCGACGAAATTGACCAGCTCGCCGGCCTTGACCTTGGCGATGCGGTCGGCGGTGACACCGGCGGCCAACTGCACCTTGCCACCCTCCACCGCCGCCAGCACGATGGCCGCGCTCTTGAGCTTGTCCTTGAGCTTGTCCATGGTCTCGCGCAGCGCCTTCGCGTCGGCGCCGGGCAGCATCGCGGCCAGCACCTTCAGGCCCTTGACGTCCACCGCCTGCGCCAGCAGCTCGTCGCCCTGCGCGCTGGCGAGCTTGCCCTTCAGCGCCACGAGCTCCTTCTCCAGCGCGCGCGTGCCTTCCAACAGCGCGCCGACGCGCTCGCCGACCTCGGCCGGCGTGACCTTCAGCGCCGCGGCCACGCGGGCCAGCTGACCTTCCAGCTGCTGCAGGTAGGCCAGCGCGTTGTCGCCGGTGACCGCCTCGACGCGGCGGATGCCGGCCGCGATGCCGCCCTCGGCGACGATCTTGAAGACGCCGATGTCGCCGGTCCTCGCCACATGCGTGCCGCCGCACAGCTCGCGGCTGCTGCCGATGTCCAGCACGCGCACGGTGTCGCCGTACTTCTCGCCGAACAGCATCATCGCGCCGAGCTTCTGCGCCTCGTCCAGCGGCAGCACGCGCGCCTGCGTGGCCGCATTGGCCAGGATCTCGGCATTCACCAGCGCCTCGACCTGTGCGATCTGCGCGTCGCTCATCGGCGCGTTGTGGCTGAAGTCGAAGCGCGTGCGCTCGGCATTGACCAGGCTGCCCTTCTGCTGCACATGGGCGCCCAGCACCTCGCGCAGCGCCTTGTGCATCAGGTGGGTGACGCTGTGGTTGCGCATGGTCTTCGCGCGCCGCTCGGCGTCCACGCGCGCGGTGATGCGGTCGCCGACCTCGACCTCGCCTTCCAGCACGCGGCCCTGGTGGCCATGCACCGCGGCCTGGATCTTGACCGTGTCCTCGACCAGCACGCGCACCCGCTGGTTGCGCAGCTCGCCGGCGTCGCCGACCTGGCCGCCGCTCTCGGCGTAGAAGGGCGTGTGGTCGAGCACGATCACGACGTCGTCGCCGGCCCGGGCCCTGGCCACCGGCGTGCCGTCGGCATAGATCGCAGTCACGACGCTGTGCTCGCAGACCAGGTGCTCGTAGCCGTGGAAGGCGGTGTCGGCGCCGTGGTATTCCAGCCCGGCGGCCATCTTGAACTTGGCCGCGGCGCGCGCCTGCTCGCGCTGGCGCGCCATCGCGGCGTGGAAGCCGGCCTCGTCGACGGCCACACCGCGCTCGCGGCAGACATCGGCGGTCAGGTCCAGCGGGAAGCCGAAGGTGTCGTGCAGCTTGAAGGCCAGGTCGCCGGCGATCGTCTTCGTGCCACCGGCCAGCGCGCCTTCCAGGATCTCCATGCCGTTGGCGATGGTCTGGAAGAAGCGCTCCTCCTCCTGCCGCAGCACGTCGACGACGCGTGCACTCTCGCGCGCCAGCTCGGGATAGGCCTCGCCCATCTCGGCCACCAGCGGCATCACCAGGGTGTGGAAGAAGGGCTTGCGCGCGCCCAGCTTGTAGCCGTGGCGGATGGCGCGCCGCGTGATGCGCCTGAGCACGTAGCCGCGGCCCTCGTTGCCCGGGATCACGCCGTCGGTGACCGTGAACGCGCAGGCGCGGATATGGTCGGCGATCACCTTCAGCGACGGCGAGTCCGGGTCGACGTCGCGGCCGCCGGCGTATTCCACCGCGTTCTTCGCCGCGGCCAGCAGGCGCACGAAGAGGTCGATCTCGTAGTTGCTGTGCACGTGCTGCAGCACCGCGGCCAGCCGCTCCAGGCCCATGCCGGTGTCCACGCTGGGCTTGGGCAGCAGGTGCATCTGGCCGTCTTCGGTGCGGTTGAACTGCATGAAGACGTTGTTCCAGATCTCGATGTAGCGGTCGCCGTCCTGCTCGGGGCTGCCCGGCGGGCCGCCGGCGACCTCGGGGCCGTGGTCGTAGAAGATCTCGCTGCACGGCCCGCAGGGGCCGGTGTCGCCCATCATCCAGAAGTTGTCGCTCATGTAGCGGCCGCCCTTGTTGTCGCCGATGCGCACGATGCGCTCGGCCGGCAGCCCGATCACGTTCTTCCAGATCTCGTAGGCCTCGTCGTCCTCGGCATACACGGTGGCCCAGAGCTTGTCGGCCGGCAGCTTGAAGTGCACGGTCAGCAGTTCCCACGCGTACTGCAGCGCATCCTTCTTGAAGTAGTCGCCGAAGCTGAAGTTGCCCAGCATCTCGAAGAAGGTGTGGTGGCGCGCGGTGTAGCCCACGTTCTCCAGGTCGTTGTGCTTGCCGCCGGCGCGGATGCACTTCTGGCTGGTCGCGGCGCGGCTGTAGGGCCGCTTGTCGAAGCCCAGGAAGACGTCCTTGAACTGGTTCATCCCGGCGTTGGTGAACAGCAGCGTCGGGTCGTCGCCCGGCACCACCGGGCTGCTGGCGACCACGGCGTGGCCCTTCGATTCGAAGAATTTCAGGAAGGTGGAGCGGATCTCGGAGGCTTTCATGGGGTCACCGGGCTGGCAAAGAGGGTCTCGGGATCGGGATACAGGCGCAGGCCGGCACGCGGCGCGGCGGCGATCATCTCGGCATCGAAGGTGGCCAGCGCCGCGCGGCGGCGCAGTGCCAGTTCCACGTACAGGCTGTCGTAGGCCGACAGGCCGTAGGCGCGCGCGCACTCCAGGTTGCGCGGCACGTCGATGGCCTGCGCGTCGACCGCCGGGGCCAGCGCCAGGATGGCCGCCAGCGCCTGGCCGATGCGCTCGGGAGCCGCGGCGCCGCGGCGCTCGGCCTGCACCAGCGCATTCGCGACCTCGGCATTCCACAGCGGCGGCACGATCAGCTCACAGCCGGCCAGCGCCTGCAGGCCGGCCGGCGACGGGCGCGGCGCGCCGGTATGCAGCACGTAGCGCAGCACGAACGAGGCGTCGAGCACCACGCTGTCGGGGGCCCGCTCGGCCGGCTTCACCGGCGGCCCTGGCGGATCAGTTCCTGCACCGTCGCGCCGGGCACCGCGATCGGCTCGAAGCGCTGCAGGGCGGCCAGCGCATGCTGGCGCTGCACGTCGCGGTCGCGCGCCTGGTCGCCGACCGGCACCAGCTTGGCCACCGGCTTGTTGTGGCGCGTGATGATGACCTCCTCGCCCTGCTCGGCGCGGGCGACGAGCTCGGACAGGTGGGTCTTGGCCTCGAACAGCCCGACGGTTTCCATGACGACCGGCAACTCTGGTTGAATAAACCAGATTGTAGCCGTGACCGCCGC
Organism: Rubrivivax sp.; assembly: GCA_019635315.1. Taxonomy (GTDB): domain Bacteria; phylum Pseudomonadota; class Gammaproteobacteria; order Burkholderiales; family Burkholderiaceae_C; genus Rubrivivax. Next base: position 739,276 of record JAHBZT010000003.1, on the reverse strand, counting down.
CGCAGGCCACGCCGGCCCGCTACAGTCCGCTTCGAAGGAGATCCGCCGATGGACACCAAGACTTCCCCGCTGGCCCTGCTGGCCGACCCCACGCTGCTGAAGACCGAAGGCCTGATCGCCGGCGAGTGGCTGGCCGCCAACGATGCGCAGGCGCGCTTCGCCGTCACCGACCCCGCCACCGGCGCCGAACTGGCGCGCGTGGCCAACCTGGGGCCGGTGGAGGCGGCGGCCGCGATCGCCGCCGCCGAGCGCGCCTGGCCGCTGTGGCGCGCGAAGACGGCCAAGGAGCGCCACGCGATCATGATGAAGTGGTTCGGCCTCATCGTGCAGCATGCCGACGACCTGGCGCGCATCATGACCGCCGAGCAGGGCAAGCCGCTCGCCGAGGCGCGCGGCGAGGTCATCTACGGCGCCAGCTTCGTCGAGTGGTTCGCCGAGGAAGGCAAGCGCGTCTACGGCGAGACGATCCCGACCACCGACGCCAACAAGCGCTACCTGGTGCTCAAGCAGCCGATCGGCGTCTGCGCGGCCATCACGCCGTGGAATTTTCCGATCGCGATGATCACGCGCAAGGTGGCGCCGGCGCTGGCCGCCGGCTGCCCGGTGGTCATCAAGCCGGCCGAGCAGACGCCGCTGTCGGCGCTGGCGCTGGCCGAGCTGGCGCAGCGCGCCGGCATGCCCAGCGGCGTGCTGAACGTGCTGCCGGCCGACAGCGCGCACAGCGTGGCGATCGGCAAGGTGCTGTGCACCAGCGACGTCGTGCGCCACCTGTCGTTCACCGGCAGCACCGAGGTCGGTCGCATCCTGGCCGCGCAATGCGCGCCGACGGTCAAGAAGCTGAGCCTGGAGCTCGGCGGCAACGCGCCCTTCATCGTCTTCGACGACGCCGACCTCGACAGCGCGGTCGACGGCGCGCTGGCCAGCAAGTACCGCAACGCCGGCCAGACCTGCGTGTGCGCGAACCGGCTCTATGCCCAGGCCGGCGTCTACGACGCCTTCGTCGAGAAGCTGGCCGAGAAGGCGAAGTCCATCAAGGTCGGCAGCGGCTTCGAGCCCGGCGTCGCGCAGGGCCCGCTGATCGACGACGACGCGGTGGCCAAGGTCTCGTCGCATGTCGCCGACGCGGTGGCCAAGGGCGGGCGCGTGCTCACCGGCGGGCAGACGCTGGGCGAGCTGGGCCAGCGCTTCTTCGCGCCGACCGTGATCGCCGGCGCGACGCCGGAGATGCTGTGCGCCAAGGAGGAGACCTTCGGCCCGGTGGCGCCGGTCTTCCGCTTCGAGACCGAGGCCGAGGCGATCGCGCTCGCCAACGCCACCGAATTCGGCCTCGCCAGCTATTTCTACAGCCGCGACATCGGCCGCATCTTCCGCGTCGGCGAGGCGCTGGAATACGGCATGGTCGGCATCAACACCGGCATCATCTCCACCGCCGAGGTGCCCTTCGGCGGCGTCAAGCACAGCGGCTTGGGCCGCGAGGGCGCGCACCAGGGCATGGACGACTATGTCGAGATCAAGTACCTGTGCCTGGGCGACATCCTGAAGTGAGCGCCGCGCGCCGCACGCCATGCCGCACCTGGTGATCCTGTATACGCCGCAGCTCGACGCCGAGTGCGACATGACGGCGCTGTGCCGGCGCCTCGCGGACACCATGCTCGCGCAGCGCGACGACGAGGGCCGGCCGGTGTTCCCGGTCGGCGGCACGCGCGTGCTGGCCTACCCGGCGGCGCACCATGCGGTGGCCGACGGCAGCGGCGACCACGCCTTCGCCTGGTTCCACCTGCGCATGGCGCGCGGACGCCCCGAGGCGCTCAGGCAGCGCATCGGCGAGGCGCTGGTCGCCGCCGCGCGCGCGCAGCTCGCGCCGTTGCTGGCGGCGCGCCCGCTCGGGCTGACGCTGCAGGTCGAGGAAGGGGCCGAGTCCTTCGACGGGCGCTTCGGCAACCTGCACGCGAGCTTCGGCGCACCCCGGGCTTGACCTGCAGCAAGCCGCATCGCAGGCGGCTCGGGACAATCCGGCAGGCTGCCGTCGCAGCCGAGGGCCGATCGCGGCCATGACCGGAACCCAGCACCCGCCCCCCCACGGCCAGCGATGAGTGACGCAGGCGACGCCGCGCCAGAACCGGCGGCTGCCCCCGCGGCCGCCGGGCGCGGCCCTGGCCGCTGCCAGCGCCGGGGTGCCGCGTGAAGGCCGTGCTCGCACCGACCCAGGGCGGCACGGCGCTGCGGGCGCGCCTGCTGGCGGTGCTGGTCGCGGTGCTCACGCTGGCCGGTACCGGGCTGACCTGGTGGCTGTCGCTGCGTTCGCAGCAGGACGCACAGCGCCAGATGGTGGCGCGCACCGAGCAGCGCGCGATGCAGCTGGCCGACGCGATGTCCGGTCAGATGGACATGCTGCTCGCCGGCATCGACGTCGCGCTGCAGCAACTGCGCCGGGCCTGGGTGGACGGCACGCCGCAGGACTTCGACGAGCGCGCGCGCGCGGTGGTCGCCGCGCTGCCGCCGGGTGCGGCGAGCCACGTCACCGTGGTCGGCGCCGACGGACAGACGCTGTACAACAACCTGGGCAGCGGCGAAAAGGTCAACGTCGCCGACCGCGAGCACTTCCGCGTGCATCTCGACGGCGCCGACCGGCTGCATGTCGGCGCCGCGGTGCGCTCGCGGCTGGCCGGCGGGCGCTGGACCTTCATCGTCAACCGCCCGCTGCTGCGCGACGGGCGCTTCGCCGGGACGATGAACGTCTCCATCCCGTCGGACTTCATCGCTGCGCGGCTGGCCCGGCTGGCGCTGTCCGAGCACGACGTCGTCGCCCTCGTGGACCGCGACGGCAGCTTCCTCGCGCGCAGCCGCGACCTCGAGCGCGCGATGGGCCGCCGGCTGCCGGCCGAGCGCCCCTTCCTGCTCGACCGCGACGCGGAACGCGGCCTGTTCCGCGTGCCCGGCGAGGCCGACGGCATCGAGCGCATCTACGGCTGGCGGCGCCTGCCGGCGACCGGCCTGGTGGCGGTGGTCGGCCTGTCCGAGGCCAACGCGCTGGCGCCGCTGGCCACGCGCAGCGGCCGCGAGCGCCTGGTGCTGCAGGCGCTGACCGCGGCGGCATTGCTGTTCGGCGTCGTCATCGCGCTGCTGCTGTGGCAGTCGGCGCGGCGCCAGCTGGCGCTGGAGCGCAGCGAGCGCCGCTACCGCATGCTGCTGGACAGCGCGCCGGACGCCATCTTCGTCACGCGATCCGGCCGCTTCATGTACCTGAACCCGGCGGCGCTGAAGCTGTTCGGCGCCGACGACGCGGCGCAGCTGCTCGGCCGCCCGGTGCTCGAGCGCATCCACCCCGACGACCATGCGGCCGTCAACGAGCGCCGGCAGCGCCTGCTGGGCGACCGTGTCGCGGTGCCGCCGCTGGCCGAGCGCTACCTGCGGCTGGACGGCAGCGTGGTCGACGTCGAGGTCACCGCGGCGCCCTATGCCGACGAGCCGGGCCTGAGCACCCAGGTCGTGGTGCGCGACATCACCGAGCGCCGGCAGGCCGAACGCGCACTGCAGCAGCTCGCCGGCGAGCTCGAGCAGCGTGTCGAGGAACGCACCGCCGCACTGCGCGCCGCGCGCGACGAGGCCGAGGCGGCCAACCGCGCGAAGAGCGAATTCCTCTCGCGCATGAGCCACGAACTGCGCACGCCGCTGAATGCCATCCTGGGCTTCGGCCAGCTGCTGGAACTGGAGTCCGCCGGCGACGCGCGCGCCGCCGGCCGCGTACGCGAGATCCTGGCCGCCGGACGCCACCTGCTGACGCTGATCAACGAGGTGCTGGACCTCTCGCGCATCGAGGCCGGGCAGATGGAGGTCAGCCTGGAGCCGGTGCCGCTGGCACCGCTGCTCGCCGACTGCGGCACGCTGGTGCAGCCGCTGGCCGCGGCGCGCCAAGTGGTCGTGGAGCTGCCGGACGCGGCGGCTGCCGCCGGGGCCACCGTGCGCGCCGACCGCACGCGGCTCAAGCAGGTGCTGCTGAACCTGCTGGGCAATGCCGTCAAGTACAACCGCGAAGGCGGCCGCGTGCAGCTGACGCTGCAGGCCGACGGCGAGGCCTGGCGCATCGCGATCGCCGACCAGGGGCCGGGGCTGGACGCCGCGCAGCAGGCGCGCCTGTTCCGCCCCTTCGAGCGCCTGGACGCGGCGGCCGCCGGCATCGAGGGCACAGGCATCGGGCTCGCGATCTCGCAGCGCCTCGTCGAGCTGATGCACGGCACGATCGGCGTGACCAGCGCGCCCGGCCAGGGCAGCGTCTTCTGGTTCCGCCTGCCGCGCGCGAAGCCGGCGGCGCCGGCCGCCGCGAACGGCGACGGCGACGAGGCCGCGCCCGGCGGCGCGCCGGCGATGGGCTCCGACCGCTGCGTGCTCTACATCGAGGACAACCCGTCCAACCTGCGGCTGGTGGAGGACATCGTCGCGATGCGGCCGCGCTGGCGGTTGTGCGCGGCCGAGACGCCGGCCGCCGGGCTGACACTGGCGCGCACGCTGCGCCCGGACCTCGTGCTGCTGGACATCCACCTGCCCGAGATGGACGGCTTTGCCGTGCTGCGTGCGCTGCGCGAGGACGCGCAGCTGCGCGGCACGCCGGTGGTCGCGGTCAGCGCCAATGCGATGCCGGCGGACATCGCGCGCGGCGAGGCCGCGGGCTTCGACGACTACCTGACCAAGCCGCTGGTCGTGGCGCGGCTGCTGGCGCTGCTGGACCGGCACGCCGGGGCCGCGGACGGCCCTGGCGGCTGAGCGCGGGTCAGGCCGGCAGCGCCGCCGCCGGCGTCAGCAGCCGCTCGATCAGCTCGCGCACGCTGGCGATGCGCGTGCCGAAGGGCAGCGCACCGACGCCGCGGAAGAACAGGCCCTTCTTCACGTCGCCGCGCAGCGCGGCCGCGAGCTGGGTGTCGATGCAGAACTGGCCCCAGCCGGCGAGGCCGTCGCGCAGCCCGCACTGCGCCAGGCAGTCGAAGGCCAGCGTGCAGCGCGGCTTCCTGTGCGTCGCCGCGGCGAGCCGGGGCTCGGCCGCCAGGTAGTTGGCGAGCCACTGCGTGCGCACCGCGCGCGCCGGCAGCCCGGCGACGCTGGTGAACTCGACCAGGTCCTCGTCGCGCGCCTCGGCGAGCACACGCTTGAAGGCCGGGTCGGCGTCGCACTCCTCGGTAGCGACGAAAGGGGTGCCGAGCTGCACCGCCGCCGCGCCCATCGACTGCACGCGCACGATGTCCTCGAAGCGGCGGATGCCGCCGGCGGCGATCAGCGGCACCTCGCGCTCCAGCCCGGCGCTGCGCAGGAAGGCCAGCACCTGCGGCACGACATTCGCGAAGTCGAAGCGCTCGTCCTGCAGGTCGGCGACCTTCGCGGCGCCGAGGTGGCCGCCGGCCCAGCGCGGGTGCTCGATGACGATGGCGTCGGGCACGCGCTGGCGGCGTTCCCACTTGCGCACGACGAGCTGCACGCCACGCGCGTCCGACAGGATGGGCACCAGCGCCGCCTCCGGGTGCTCGCGCGCCAGCTCCGGCAGGTCCAGCGGCAGGCCGGCGCCGACGACGACGGCGTCGATGCCGGCCTCCAGCGCGCAGCTCACCGAGGGCGCGTACGCCTGCACCGCGCGCATCACGTTGACGGCCAGCAGCCCGCGGCCCCTGGCCAGCGCCTGCGCGGCCGCGATCTCGCGCCGCAGCGCCTCGAGGTTGGCGGCGTTGATGCGCGCCTTGGCCTCGTCGCCGACGCGGCAGTCGCGCGTGGCCTCCATCAGGTCCGGGTGGTGGCGGCGCAGGTCCACCGACGAGATCGTGCCCACCGCGCCCATCGCCGCCACGCTGCCGGCCAGCCGGTGCGCCGAGACGCCGACGCCCATGCCGCCCTGCACGATGGGCAGCAGCGAGCGGCCGCCCAGTTGCAGCGGGCGCAGGCCGCTGCGCCGGACGAGGTCGAGAAAGTCGGGCATCGTGTCCATCGCGTGCGCTGCCGCGGTGCAAGGCCCAGCCCTCACCGCGATCCAAGGTGACGCGGCACGATAGCCGGCGGCATGGCCGGCCGCCTTGACCTGCGGCAAGACCCGCGGCCGCCGAGGCGCAGCGCGCCGCGCCGCTACAGCACCACCGCCGAGACGAAGCCGAAATAGATCAGCAGGCTCAGCACGTCCTGCACGATGGTCGCCAGCGGCCCGCTGCCATAGGCCGGATCGACGCCGAAGCGGCTGAGCAGCCAGGGCAGCGCCAGCCCCAGCACCGAAGCCACCATGCTGGCCGCCCCCAGCGCGGCGGCCACCGCGGCCGCCAGGCGGGCCTCGCCGAAGACGGCCCAGACCAGCGGAAAGGCCAGCAGCGCCAGCACCAGGCCGATCAGCAGCCCGGTGCGCAGTTCACCGGCGGCCAAGCGCGGCAGCCCGGCGCGGCTGAGCGAGAGGCCGCGCACCGCGATCGCCTCGCTCTGCGTGCCGATCGCATCGGCCAGGTAGACCAGCCCGGGCACGAAGAAGGCGATCGCCGGCTTGGCCGCGAGCGCGTCCTCGAAACGCGCGACGACGAAGGTGGCCACCGCGCTGCCGGCCAGGCCGACCAGCAGCCAGGGCAGGCGGTGGCGCGCGCGGCGCAGCGGCGGTGCCTCCAGCGCCTCGCGCGCCTGCTCGGTCTCGCGCGTGATGCCGGCCAGCCGGTGCAGGTCCTCCACGTGTTCGCGCCGCAGCACGTCCATCAGGGCATGCGGGCCGACGACGCCGAGCAGGCGGTCCTGCTCGTCGACGACCGGCAGCGCACCGGCGCCCTGCTCGATGGCCAGTGTGGCCATCGCCTCCTGGTCCAGGCCGGCGGGCACGCGCGGCGCATCGGCGCGCATGTGGCGGCCCAGCGGCGCATCGTCGTGCAGCGCGGCCAGCACCTGCGGGCGCAGCGTGCCGAGCAGCCGGCCGTGGTCGTCGACGACGCACAGCAGGTCCCAGTGCTCGCGCGCATGGTCGGCATGGCGGCGCAGCCGCTCGCGCACCTGGCCAGCGGTCTCGTCGGGCCGTGCACGCAGCGCGTGCGGGCCGATGCGGTCGGCCGAGGTCTCGCGGCGGTGGCCGTGGTGGCCATGGGGGCCGTGGTGCGGGCGGGCGGCGGTCATCGGGCGGCGGTCGGGCGCGGGCAGCCTCCATTGTCGGCCGCGGCGCCGCCGCGGGCCGCCCTGCAGAAAGCAGGACGGCCTGGCAGGGCTGCCAGGCCGTCCGGTGTTGGTGGGCCCTGTAGGATTCGAACCTACGACCAACGGATTAAGAGTCCGCTGCTCTACCAACTGAGCTAAGAGCCCCGAGAGAGTGTCCGGGAGAGGTGCCCGGTCCTGCACGTGGTGGGTCGTGCAGGATTCGAACCTGCGACCAACGGATTAAAAGTCCGCTGCTCTACCGACTGAGCTAACGACCCGGTCTACCCGTTGGCAGAGCCCGTGATTATAGCGGGCCTTCGCGCGCACCCGCCAGCGCCGGCAAGGCCAGCAGCGCGGCCAGCGCCTCGCCGGCGGCGACCATGCCGAAGGTGGCGGTGACGGTGACGCTGGAGCCGTAGCCGGCGCAGTTCAGCGTGCCGTCGACGCCGCAGTCGGCGCCCGCGGGCGCAGCGACGTTCTCGCGCGAGAAGACGCAGGGCAGGCCGATGACACCGTGGCGCGGCGCCACGCCGTCCCGGCGCAGGCGCTGGCGCAGGCTGGCCAGCAGCGGGTCGTGGGTCGTGGCCGCCAGGTCGGCGATCTCGACCCGCTCGGCGCGGCGCTTGCCGCCGGCCGCGCCGACGCAGACCAGCGGCACGCCCTCGCGCAGGGCCCAGGCCGCGATCGCCGCCTTCGCGCGCACCTGGTCGCAGGCGTCGACGACCACGTCCACCGGCGCCGGCAGCAGCGCCGGCCAGTTGTCGGGGCCGGCGAAATCCTCCACCGCGAGCAGTTCGCAGCCGGGGTGAATGTCGGCGAAGCGTTCGGCCAGCGCCTGCGCCTTGGCCTGGCCCAGCGTGCGGCCCAGCGCCTGCACCTGGCGGTGCACGTTGGACTCCGCGACATGGTCCAGGTCGACCAGCACCAGCCGCGCCAGCCCGCTGCGCGCCAGCGCCTCGGCCGCCCAGGAGCCGACGCCACCGAGGCCGACCACCGCGGCGCGTCCCGTGCGCAGCCGCGCATAGCCGGCGTCGCCGTACAGGCGGCGCAGGCCGCCGAAGCGGCGCTCGAGGTCGGCGTCGCCGGCCTGCGCGGCCCGGGCCGATGGCGCGTTCACACCTGCCTCTCCAGCCGCCACATCTGGTAGCGCAATGCCAGCACGGCGCCGGCGACGATGCCGGCCATCGCGACGAAGCTGCCGAGCGCCAGCGTCGACAGCCCCGACAGCCCCTGGCCGACCGTGCAGCCCATCGCGGTGACGCCGCCCACGCCCATCAGCACGGCGCCGACGAGGTGGTTCGCGGTGTCCTCGGTGCCGCCGAAGCCCTCCCAGCGGAAGCTGCGCGTGGCCAGCGCCACCGCGGCCGAGCCGGCGATCACGCCCAGCGTCGTCACCACGCCCACCGTCAGCACCTTGCTCGTGTCGCTGAACAGGATCAGCCAGTCCACCGTGTAGGCGATCGGCGCGACGAAGGTCAGCGACTCCATGTGCTGCGAATTGGTCGCGAGGAAGACCTCCTCCAGCGTCGTCGGATGTTCCGCCAGGTGGCCCAGGCGGCCGCTCACCCACCACACGCCGACGACGACCGCGCCGATGCCCAGCCCCGACAGCCAGACCTCGGCGCTGCGGCCCTCGGGCCGCGCCAGCACGAAGGCGACGAGCGCGCCGCCGAGCAGCAGGCCCAGCGCCAGCGCCAGCGCCGGCTTGCTGCCCAGCCCGGCCTGTGCCAGCAGCGACGGCAGGTCCTGGCCGGCCGCCAGCTCGAGGGCGACGCGGTCGACGCTGGACACGCGCCACACGGCGAACAGGCCGCGCAGCGTCGCGTAGCTGGCGATCGCGAGCACGCAGAAGACGACCAGCGACTTCAGGCTGCCGCCGCCGATGCGCACCAGCGTCTTGCTGCCGCAGCCCGACGCCAGCACCATGCCGAAGCCGAACAGCAGCCCGCCGAGCGCATTGGACAGCCAGATCAGCCGCGGCCCGGCATAGACGCTGTGGCGGGCCTCGACCCAGCCCAGGCCGACCATGGTGTTGAAGCCGATCATCGCCACGCCGATGGCCAGCAGCCACATGCGCATGCGCGTCCAGTCGCCCATGTTGACGATGTCGGCGACCGCGCCCATGGTGCAGAAGTGCGTGCGCTGCGCGATCGCCCCGAAGACGACGGCGAGCGCGAACGCCGCCCACAGCACCTGGGCCACGAGCCCGGGCAGATCGGATTCCTGCAGCATGGCCGGGATTCTAGGGAGCGCGGCCCACCGCCCCGCCCGGCGCCGCGGGCCGGCGCCGCCGGCTGCGCCGGGCGGCGCAGGCCCGGCTCAGCGGCGCGCCGGGGTCGCGGGCAGCGCGGCCAGCCGCTGCCGGCCGGCCTGGGCCGCCTCCGACTGCGGGTAGGTCTTCAGCAGTTCGTCCAGCGTCGCGCGCGCGGCGCGCGCATCCTTCATCTCGGCCTGGCTGTTGGCCAGCGCCAGCAGCGCCTCGGGCGCGCGCGGGTGCTGCGGCGCGGCGGCGACGAAGGCGCGGAAGGCCTCGATCGCCCCCTTGTGGTCGCGCTTGCCGTACAGCGCGTTGCCATGCCAGAAGCGCACCGAGTCGCCATACGGGCTGCCCGGAAAACGGCGCTGGAAGGCGGCCAGCGCGGCGACGGCCTTGTCGAACTCGCCGCCGCGGATCGTCGCGATGGCCTCGTCGTAGGCCGCCTTCTCGGCCGGGTCGACGCTGAACTCGGTGCCGTCGACGCTGACCTTCACCGGCTCCAGCTTGCGCAGCCGCTCGTCCAGCGCCTGGCCGGCGTCGCGCTGCGCGCGCTGCACCTCGGCGAGCTGGCGCGCGATCTGCTCGTCGTCGCCGCGCAGCCTGGCGAGCTCGCCGCGCACGGCCTCAAGCTGGTTGTTCAGCTCCAGCAGGCTGCGGCGCAGAGCCGTCAGCTGCTCCAGCAGCTGCGCGTTGACCGCCGCGAGCTCGGCCGCGCGCGCCTTGGCCGCCTGGTCGTTGGCGTCGACGCGGCCGCGCAGGTCGACGATGGCCTTGCGCGCCTCCTCGTCGTCGAACAGCGCGTGCGCCGGCAGCGCCAGCGCGGCGGCCCCCGCCAGCAGCCAGGGCGCGGCACGGCGCAGCGGGCCCATCTCAGCGGTCCTTCAGCTCGGCGCGGCGGTTGCGCGACCACGCCGACTCGTCGCTGCCCTGCACGGCCGGGCGCTCCTCGCCGAAGCTCACCGCCTCCAGCTGCTGCTCGCTGGCGCCGAGCAGCGCCATCGCGCGCACGACGGCCTCGGCGCGCTTCTGGCCGAGCGCGAGGTTGTACTCGCGGCCGCCGCGCTCGTCGGTGTGGCCCTCGACGACCATGCGCTTGCCGCGGTTGGCCGCCAGCACGCGGGCGTGGCCCTCGATCAGGGCCTGGAACTCGTCGCGGATCGCGAAGCTGTCGAAATCGAAGTAGACGATGCGCTGGCTCGGCGCGGCCAGCAGCGCGGCGCCGCCGGCGCCGGCTGCGCCGGCACCGCCCTGGCGCGCGAGATCGACCGTGGCGACCTGCGACTGCGCCGCCGTGCCGCTGGCCGTGGCGCCGGCAGCCGGGGTGGCGGCACCGTCGCGCGCGGTGGCCAGCGTGCGCGACTCCACCGGCGCGGCGGCCTGCTCGTTCAGCGGCACGGCAGTCTCGCAGCCGGCCAGCGTGAAGGCGATGGCGGCCAGGGCCGCGGGCAGCAGTGGAGAGCGCAGTCGTGGGGTCATGGGAGTTCTCCTGTGGGTCCGACGGGGCGGCGGTACCGGCCTGGCGGGCAGGTCGGCGGCGGGGGTTGGAAGGCGGAGCCCGACAGCATGCCGGGACGACGATGTGCGCAGCGGGCGGCGGGACATCAGCGGCCGAACGGGCCCCAGGCCGGTTCGCGCATGTCGGCGCCGGTGCTCAGCAGACGCGTCTTGATCTTGCCATCCAGCGTGGTGGTCATCAACACGTCGGTGCCGGCATGGCGTGTCGCATACACGATCAGGCGCCCGTTCGGCGCGAAGCTGGGGCTCTCGTCGTCGCGCGTGTCGGTCAGCTCCATGCGCGCGCCGCCGGCCAGTTCCTGCGTCGTCACGCGGAAGGCCTGGCCGACGCGCGTGATGCAGGCCAGCAGGCGGCCGTCGGGGCTGATCGCCGGGCTGATGTTGTAGTTGCCCTCGAAGGTGACGCGCTCGACCGGCCCGCCGCTGGCCGCGATGCGGTAGATCTGCGGGCTGCCGCCGCGGTCGCTGACGAAATAGACCTGGCGACCGTCGGGCGAATACACCGGCTCGGTGTCGATGCTGCCGCTGCTGCTGAGCAGCTGCGGCGTGCCGCCGCCGGCGGGCATCGTGAACAGCTGCGTCGAGCCGCCCTGCGACAGCGCCACCGCCAGCCGCTGGCCGTCGGGCGACCAGGCCGGCGCGCTGTTGGAGCCGCGGAAGTTGGCGACCATGCGGCGCTCGCCGCCGGCGAGTTCCTGCACCCAGACCGCGGCCTTGCCGGTCTCGAACGAGACATAGGCCAGCCGCTTGCCGTCGGGCGACCAGGCCGGGCTGATGAGGGGCTGCGGGCTGGTGACGGCGATCTGGCCGCCTTCGCCGTCGGCGTCGGCGACATGCAGCGTGTAGCGCGCGCCGCTGCGCACGACGTATGCGATGCGCGTGGCGTTGACGCCGCGCTCGCCGGTCAGTGCCTCGTGGATGTCGTCGCTGACGCGGTGCGCGGCCAGCCGCAGGTCGGCCGGCACGACGACCTTGCTCTGGCCCAGCAACTGCTCGTCGCGCACCACGTCCCAGAGCCGGAAGCGCACGTCCAGGCGGCCGTCGGCCAGCCGCGCCACCGAGCCGGCGACCAGAGCGTCGACCCCGCGCGAACGCCAGTCCACCGGCGCCACCATGCTGCGCTCGTCGAGCACGGCGTCGGTGGGCACGATGCGGAAGACGCCGCTGCGCTGCAGGTTGGCGCGCACCACGTCGGCGACCGCCAGGCCGGCCTCGGCCTCGCCGCGGAACGAGGCCACCGAGACCGGCACCTGGGTGGCGCCGATGCCGGTGATCTCGACGCGGAACTGCGCCAGCGCGGGCCCGGCGGCCGCCATGCCGAGGGCAGCGCCGCAACCGCGCACGAAGGCGCGGCGGGACCAGGGGCGGCGGATCCAGGTGCGGGAGTCGCCGCGCGGCGGCGCCAGGGGCCCGTCGTCGGGCAGGTGTTCTTGTGCCATCGCAGGCATCGATTGTAGGCAGGGCCCTTCGGTTCCCTGGGCGCCGTGATAATCGGCCGGCCTCCTGCGCCCGCGGCGGCCCGCGGGCCGGCGCCCACTGCTCCCCCGATGCCTTCGTTGCTGCAGCGTTTTGCCCGGCTGTTTCCGTACCTGCGTGACAGTCGTATCGGACTGTTCGGTGCCGCCGCCGGCGCGGTGACGATGGCGCTGACCGAGCCGCTGATCCCGGCGCTGCTGGGCCAGCTGCTGGACCGCGGCTTCGCGCAGCGCGAGCTGCCGCTGTGGTGGGTGCCGCTGGTCATCATCGGCTTGTTCGCGCTGCGCAGCGCGGCCGGCTTCGTGGCCCAGTATGGCCTGGCCTGGACGGCGCACCGCGCGGTGCTCAGGCTGCGCAGCGCGATGTTCGAGCGCTTGCTCGTCGCCGAGCCCGTGGTCTACGGCCGCCACACCGCCAGCAGCCTGACCAACACGCTGGTCTACGAGGCGCAGGGCGGCGTCACGCTGCTGGTGGGCACGCTGCTGACGCTGGTGCGCGACTCGCTCACGCTGGCGGCGCTGCTGGGCTACCTGCTGTGGCTGAACTGGCAGCTGACGCTGTTCGTCGCGGTGCTGTTCCCGGCCGTCGCGCTGGTCATGCGCGCGCTCGGCAAGCGGCTGCACCGGCTGACGGTGGAGGGCCAGAAGGCGACCGACGAGCTGGCCTACGTCGTCGAGGAGAACGTGCTGGCCTGGCGCATCGTGCGCCTGCACGGCGCCGCCGCGCGCCAGGCGGCGCGCTTCGTCGCGCGCGCCGACCGCGTGCGCCGGCTGATGCTCAAGGCGGTGGTCGCCGGCGCGACGATGACGCCGGCCACGCAGATGCTGGCGGCCTGCGCGCTGTCGGCGGTGATCGTGCTGGCGCTGTGGCAGGCGCAGGGCAGCGGCGCCTCGGTCGGCAACTTCGTCGCCTTCGTCAGCGCGATGCTGATGCTGGTGGCGCCGATCAAGCACCTGTCCGACGTGATGGCGCCGCTGACACGCGGCCTGGCCGCCGTCGAGCGCGGCCTGGACCTGATCGAGACCAGCCCGCCCGAACGCGGCGGCACCGAGGCCGTGCCGCGCGCCCGCGGCGAGATCCGCTTCGAGCAGGTGACGCTGCGCTACCGCGAGGACACGGCGCCGGCGCTGGAGGACCTGACGCTGGAGGTGCACGCCGGCGAGACCGTCGCGCTGGTCGGCCCCTCGGGCGCGGGCAAGAGCACGCTGGTGCACCTGCTGCCGCGCTTCATCGAGCCGTCGGCGGGTCGCATCACGCTGGACGGCGTCGCACTCGCGGACTGGGACCCGGTGGCGCTGCGCCGGCAGTTCGCGCTGGTCAGCCAGGACGTCGTGCTGTTCAACGACACGGTGGCGGCCAATGTCGCGCTGGGCGGCGAGATGAGCGAGCAGCAGGTGCGCGACGCACTGGCGGCGGCCAACCTGCTGGACTTCGTGCTCGGCCTGCCGCAGGGGCTGGACACGCCCATCGGCCACAACGGCAGCCAGCTCAGCGGCGGGCAGCGCCAGCGCCTGGCGATCGCGCGCGCGGTGGCCAAGGACGCGCCGGTGCTGATCCTCGACGAGGCGACCTCGGCGCTGGACTCGGAGAGCGAGCGCGCGGTGCAGGACGCGCTGGACCGGCTGATGGTCGGGCGCACGACGCTGGTCGTCGCGCACCGGCTGTCGACCATCGAGCGCGCCGACCGCGTCGTCGCGCTGGAGGGCGGGCGCCTGGCCGAGCAGGGCACCCACGCCGAGCTGCTGGCCGCCGGCGGCCTGTATGCACGGCTGCACGCGATGCAGTTCAGGACCTGAAGGAGACGAACGGATGACGACCACCCCCGCCCCGATCTCGCGCTGGCCGGTGCCCGAGCTGGCCGACCTGCCCGAGGACATGCGCACGCGCATCCTGGAAGTGCAGGCCAAGGCCGGCTTCGTGCCCAACGTCTTCCTCGCGCTCGCCCACCGCCCTGCCGAGTGGCGCGCCTTCATGGCCTACCACGACGCGCTGCTACTCAAGGAGACCGGCAGCCTGAGCAAGGGCGAGCGCGAGATGATCATCGTCGCCACCTCGGCCATCAACCACTGCCTGTACTGCGTGGTCGCGCATGGCGCGATCCTGCGCGTGTACGAGAAGAAGCCGCTGGTCGCCGACCAGGTGGCCGTCAACTGGCGCAAGGCCGAGATCCCGCCGCGCCAGAGTGCGATGCTGGCCTTTGCGACCAAGGTCTGCGAGCGCAGCCACGAGGTCGACGAGGCCGACTTCGCCGCGCTGCGCGAGCACGGCTTCGACGACGAGGACATCTGGGACATCGCCGCGATCACCGCCTTCTTCGGCCTGTCCAACCGCATGGCCAACGTCAGCGGGATGCGGCCGAACGACGAGTTCTACCTGATGGGCCGCGTACCGCGCGAGAAGAAGCCGGCGGCCTGAGCCGGAGGTCAGTAGCTGTCGGCAGCTGTGGGCTGCTTGCGGCGCTTAGCGGACGTTCGCTGGCGCGTGTACGCCAGCGGCAGCGCGTCACGCCAGGCGGTACCCGCTGCCGGCGCTGACTTCCGCGGTCGCCGCCTGCGGCGGCGACTTCCCTGCGCTGCTCGCTCCGGGGTCGCGCCGCCCAACTCACTTCGCTCGCTGCGCTCGCTCCGTTCGGACACCGGCGGCGAGTCAGTTGTCGATGCGCGCACTGCGTGCGCGCCGACCCCGAAGCTGCGCTGCTCGGCGCTCCACACAGCGCCGGCAGCGGGTACCGCCTGGCGCGAAGTCCACCGACGGTGGTACGCGATCCCTCCGCACGCCAACGCCGTGTCGCGAAGCCGCGTGGGGGCAGCCCGCAGCGCCCATGGGAGGCGCCGAGAAGCGCAGGGCTCCTGGCCGCGCGCGCAGCGCGCCTCCAAGACTGACTCGCCGCCGATGTCCGAACGGAGCGAGCGCAGCGAGCGAAGTGAGTTGGCGGCGGGCCAGGAGCCCGAGCATCGCAGGGCAGTCGGCGCGCAGCGCCGACCGCCGGACTCTGGGCGCTGCGGGTTGCCCCCGCGCGGCTTCGCCGCGCCCATACCGGCACGCGTTTGGAGCGCAGCGCACACGCCGGCACGAACCTGGCGCATGGCGCAGCCGAGGCACCGAGGCACCACAAAGAACAAGGGGCCCGCGGGCCCCTTGCTCGTGATCGCCATCGCGGCGCCTACTTCGCCTCCTGCAATGCGCGGATGCGGTCCTCGATCGGCGGGTGGCTGGACAGCAGCGCCATCATGCCGCTGGGCCGGCTGCTGATGCCCATGTTGGCCACCGTCTTGGGCAGTTCGCCCGGGTCCAGGCCGCCCAGGCGGGCCAGCGCGTTGATCATCGGCTGCTTGCGCCCCATCAGCTGCGCAGCGCCGGCGTCGGCGCGGTATTCACGCTGGCGCGAGAACCAGGCCACGACGATGGCCGCCAGCACGCCCAGCACGATGTCCATCACGATGGTCGTCACGTAGTAGCCGATGCCCACACCGCGATCGTTCTTCAGGATCACGCGGTCCACGAAGTAGCCGACCACGCGCGAGATGAAGACCACGAAGGTATTCATCACGCCCTGGATCAGCGTCATCGTGACCATGTCGCCATTGGCCACGTGCGCGACCTCGTGGCCGATCACCGCCTCCACCTCGTCGCGGCTCATGCTGTGCAGCAGCCCGGTGGACACCGCCACCAGCGCCGAGTTCTTGAACGCGCCGGTCGCGAAGGCATTCGGCTCGCCTTCGTAGATGGCGACCTCCGGCATGTTGATGCCGGCCTTCTGCGAGAAGCGCTCCACCGTGCCGACGATCCAGCGGTGCGTCGGGTCGGTGGACTGGTTGATGACCTGCGCCTTGGTGCTCCACTTGGCCACCGGCTTGCTGATCAGCAGCGAGATGAAGGCACCGCCGAAGCCGATCAGCGCCGCGAAGCCCAGCAGCATGCCCAGGTTCAACCCTTCCGCGGTGAGGAAGCGGTTGACGCCCAGCAGGCTGGCCGCGATGCCGAGCACGACGATCACCGCGAGGTTGGTGACGACGAACAGCAGGATTCTCTTCATGGTGCAGCCTGGATGCCCCGCACGGCGCGGGGAAGGGTGGATTGCCGACGGGGCGAGATATTAGGGCCGGCGCGTGTCTTTCAAGCAGACCCGGCCGCCGTGGGGCCTTGGCGGGCCGCGCCGGGGCCGTCAGTGACGCAAGCGCACCTGCGACGGCTTGCCGGGCGGGAGCAGTTCGAAGCGCTCGCCGAGCTGCGAGAACAGCTTCAGCGACGACGCGCTGCGGCTCAGCAGCCCGGCCTCGCGCAGGCGCTGCACGGCGGTATTCAGCGCCAGCGTCTGGCCGGCGGCCAGCTCGGGCAGGCTCGCGAGCACGGCGTCGGCGGTGGTCGCGCCGCGCGCCGGCGACCGGGCGGCCGGCGGCGCGGCGGGCGGCGGTGCCACGGGGCCCGGGGCCTCGGCCGCGGCGCCGTTCCGATCATCGGCGTCCTCATCGGCACGGGCCGATGCCGACGCCGGGGCCTTGGCGGCGGTCTTGGCGGCGGCCTTGCGCGGCGCCTTGGCCGCCGGCGCGCCAGCGGTCTTGGCGGCCGCCTTCTTCGCCGCCGTCTTCTTCGCCGCCGGCACCTTCTTCGCCGCCGCGGGCGCGCCTTCCGCCGCGTTCTTCGCCGCGGCCGCGCGGCGCGCCGGGGCCTTCCTGGCCACCGGCGCCGCGGACGCAGCCGCCTTTCGGTGCTCCAGCACCGTGTAGTCGTCGTAGGCGTCCTGCGTCTCGTCGCCGGTCTTGCCATGCTGGCCGATGCCGCGCACCGCGCAGCCCTTCTCGCGCAGGCGCTGCACCAGCGGCGCGAAGTCGGAGTCCGACGAGGCGATCACCACCACGTCCGGCCGCTCGGCGAGCACGAGGTCGATCGCGTCGACGGCCAGCGCGATGTCGGTGCTGTTCTTGCCCGCCGACAGGTTGACCATGGGCTTGATGGACAGGCGCTTGAAGGCCGCCTGGTGCTTGACCGCGCTCTCGGCCGTGCAGTAGGCGCGCCGCACGTGCAGCGCGCCATGCTGCTTGTGCACCAGCTGCACCGCCTGCTCGATGATGTCCAGCGACACGTTGTCCGCGTCGATCAGCAGCATCACCCGTTCCTGCGTCATGCGTCCACCAGCTTCCAGTTGAGGGTCTCGCCGGCGCGCAGCGGCTTGATCGTCGCGTCGCCGAAGGGCAGTTCGGCGGCCAGCGTCCAGGGTTCGCGCTTCAGCGTCACGCGGCCGGCGTTGCGCGGCAGGCCGTAGAAGTCCGCACCGTGGAAGGCGGCGAAGGCCTCCAGCCGGTGCAGCGCGTCGGCGGCCTCGAAGGCCTCGGCATACAGCTCCAGCGCCGCCGGCGCGGTGAAGCAGCCGGCGCCGCACACGCTCTGCTCCTTCATGGCGGCAGCGTGCGGCGCGCTGTCGGTGCCGAGGAAGAATTTCGGACTGCCCGAGGTGGCCACGCGCACGAGCGCCTGGCGGTGGCGCTCGCGCTTGAGCACCGGCAGGCAGTACCAGTGCGGGCGCAGGCCGCCGGTGAACAGCGCGTTGCGGTTGTACAGCAGGTGGTGCGCGGTGATCGTCGCCGCGGTGTGCCGGTCGCTGGCCGCCACGTAGTCGGCCGCCTCGGCGGTGGTGATGTGCTCGAAGACGACCTTCAGCGCCGGGAAGTCCCGGCGCAGCGGCTGCATCACGCGCTCGATGAAAACCGCCTCTCGGTCGAAGACGTCGACCTCGGGGTCGGTGACCTCGCCGTGCACCAGCAGCAGCAGGCCCTCGCGCTGCATGGCCTCCAGCGTCGGATAGGTGCGGCGGATGTCGGTGACGCCGGCGTCGCTGTTGGTCGTGGCGCCGGCCGGGTACAGCTTCAGCGCCACGATGCCGGCCGCCTTCGCGCGGCGGATCTCGTCGGGCGCCGTGTGGTCGGTCAGGTACAGCGTCATCAGCGGCTGGAAGCCGCTGCCCGGGCCCTGCTTCGGCAAGGCGGCGACGATGCGCTCGCGGTAGGCCAGCGCCTGCGCCGTGGTGGTGACCGGCGGGCGCAGGTTGGGCATCACGATGGCGCGGCCGAACTGGCGCGCGGTGAACGGCAGCACCGAGGCCATCGCGGCGGCGTCGCGCAGGTGCAGGTGCCAGTCGTCGGGACGCGTCAGCGTCAGCGTGGCCGCCGCCGGGTCGACGGCGCCGGTGGAGGCAGGAGCGGCTTGGGTCACGGCGGGCATTCTCGCATCGGGCCGCTGCCGGCCCATGCGCCTGCGTGCCCGTGCAGATGCCACGCCCTTCGGTTCAAGCGGCCGGCCTGGCGGCCGACCTAGTGGGTTGCCGTCACCAATCCCGAGCTGTCCATGCCCGCTGCCCCCCTGCCCTGCCGTCCGCTGTCCGTCGCCGCCGCACCGGCGCTGGCCGCCGCGCTGCTCGCCGCCTGCGCCAGCAGCCCGATGCCCGAACCTGCCGGCCCGCCGGCCCAGGAGCAGATCGTCGCGGTCAGCGCCTCGCACCACCTGCTGCGCTTCAACGCCGGCCAGCCGCAGCAGGTTCGCGACCGCCGCCCGCTCGCCGGGCTGCGCGCCGGCGAGCGCCTCGTGGGCATAGACTTCCGCGTCGCGCGCGGCCAGCTCTATGCGCTGGGCGCCAGCGGGCAGCTCTACCGGATCGACGTCGCCTCGGCGCAGGCCGCGCCGGTGGGCACGGGCGTCGCGTTGCCGGCCGGCGGCCGCGAGTGGGGCTTGGACTTCAACCCGACGGTCGACCGCATCCGCGTCGTCGCCGACGACGGCAGCAACCTGCGCCTGCATCCGGACACCGGCGCGCTGGTCGATGCCGACCCGGCCGCCCCCGGCGTGCAGCCCGACGGCGCGCTGGCCTACGACGCCGCCGACAGCGCCGCCGGCCAGGCGCCGCGCATCGTCGCCGCGGCCTACACCTACAACCAGCGCAACGACAGGATCACGACCAACTATGCGCTCGACGGTGCTGCCGGCACGCTGGTGCACCAGGGCACGAAGGAGGGCGTGACACCGGCGGTGTCGCCGAATACCGGCCGGCTGTACACGGTCGGCGCGCTGGGCACCGGTCCCTTCGACCATGCCGTCTTCGACATCTCGGACGTCGGCAACGCCGCCTATGCCGGCGTGCATGCGCGCGGCGCGAAGGCCACGCGCTGGCACCGCATCGACCTCGCGACCGG
Source organism: Rubrivivax sp. (assembly GCA_019635315.1). Taxonomy (GTDB): domain Bacteria; phylum Pseudomonadota; class Gammaproteobacteria; order Burkholderiales; family Burkholderiaceae_C; genus Rubrivivax. Next base: position 719,710 of record JAHBZT010000003.1, on the reverse strand, counting down.
CCGCGCGGTCTTCCTGGGCACGGTGGGTGGCGGCGAGCCGCTGCTGGGCGCGGCGATCGAGCCCTGACCGCACCCGCTCAGCGCGGGTCCCGGATGTCGATCTGCAGCGCCTCCAGGAAGCGCGAGACCATGTTGTAGGCGGCGCAGGTCGCGACCGCCTCGACGGTCATGCGCTCGCCGAGCAGCTCGCGCACGCGCTGCACCACCGCCGCGTCGAAGTGGATCCGGCGCGTCATCGCGTCGGTCAGCGCGACCAGCGCGCGCTGGGTCTCGTCCAGCAGGTCCGACCCGGCCGCGGGTGGGTCGACGATCGCCAGCGCGTCCAGCTGCGCCTGCGTCAGCCCCTCCTGCAGCGCGATCGGCGCGTGCTGCGCCGCCTCGTAGGGCGCACCGTTGAGATGGGCCACGCGCATGATGATCAGCTCGCGCAGCGCACCGGGCAGCGCCAGGCGCTGGCGCACCGCCGTCAGGTAGGCCAGCCAGCCCTCGGCCAGCGGCGGGCTGTGCAGCAGCATCTGGTACAGGTGCAGCACGCTGCCGCGTTCGGCGACGATGCGCTCGACCAGCGCTTGCGCCGCCGGGTCGTCGAGCCGTGTCAGGTCGGCATAGGGCAGGCGGGCCATCGTGCACTCCTTCAGGCGATCGCGCCGCGGGCGTGCACGTGCAGCGCATACAGCGAATGGCTGGCGGCCATGAACAGCCGGTTGTTCAGCGGCCCGCCGAAGCACAGGTTGGCGCAGCGCTCGGGCAGGTGGATGTGCGCCAGCGCGGTGCCGGCCGCGTCGTAGACGCGCACGCCGTCCAGCGCCGCGGCGTCGGCGCCGGGCGAGCCGTCGCTGCCGAAGCCGCACCAGACATGACCCTGGCGGTCGACCGCGATGCCGTCGAAGGCGCCGGGCCCGAGCGCGCTGGTGAACAGGCGCTTGTTGTGCAGCCGGTCGCCGGCCACGTCGTAGGTCCAGATCAGGCGGTGCGGCTTCGCGCGGCTCTCGACGACGTAGAGCACGGTCTCGTCGGGGCTGAAGGCCAGGCCGTTGGGGCCCTCGAGGTCGTCCAGCACCATCGCCAGCTCGCCACTCAGCGGGTCGATGCGGTAGACGCCTTGCGGCAGTTCCTGCGCGGCGGGTTCGCCCTCCCACCAGCCCTGGATGCCGAACGGCGGGTCGGTGAACCAGATGCTGCCGTCGCGCGCGCAGGCGATGTCGTTCGGTGAATTCAGCCGCGCGCCCTGGTAGCGATCCGCCAGCACGGTGATGCGCCCGTCGTATTCGGTGCGCGACACGCGCCGCGTGCCATGCTCGCAGGCCAGCAGACGGCCCTGGCGGTCTCGCGCCAGGCCGTTGGCGTGGCCGGCGGGCTTGCGGAATTCGGACAGCATGCCGCTGGTGTCGTCCCAGCGCAGGATGCGGTCGTTCGGGATGTCGGAGAACAGCAGGCAGCGGCCGTCGCCGAACCACACCGGCCCCTCGGCCCAGCTGAAGCCGCTGGCCAGCTGCTCCAGCGTGCCGGACAGCAGGCGCAGCGCCAGGCCGCGCTCGTGCAGGATCTCGAAGCAGGGGTCGGGCAGGCGCCGGCCGGGCACGAAGTCGAAGACGGGGCCTTGGTCCATGGGCGGTGGTCCTTGCTGTTGCCGCGTGAAGGGACTTGCCGGGGCGGTTATACGATGGTCGCCCGCCTGCCGGAGAAACCGCGATGAAGGACAACCGCCTGCGCACCTTGTGGCAACAGGACCGCCCCGCGGTCAATGCCTGGCTGTCGCTGCGCGACGGCTTCGCCGCCGAGCTGATGGCGCACCAGGGCTTCGACGCACTGACCGTGGACCTGCAGCACGGCCTGGCCGATACGCACACGATGCTGCCGCTGCTGCAGGCCATCGCCGCGACGCCGACCGTGCCGGTGGTGCGCGTGCCCTGGCTGGAGGCGGGCGTGCTGATGCGCGTGCTGGACGCCGGTGCGCTGGGCGTGATCTGCCCGATGGTCAATACGCGCGAGGAGGCGCAGCGCTTCGTCGCCTGGACCACCTATGCGCCGCGCGGCACGCGCAGCTACGGCCCGCTGCGCGCGAAGCTGGTCCACGGCGACGACTATGCGACGGCGGCCGACGCCGCGATCGTGCGCTTCGCGATGATCGAGACCGCGCAGGCGCTGGACCACCTGGACGCCATCCTGTCGGTGGAAGGGCTGGACGCCATCTACATCGGCCCTTCGGACCTCTCGCTGGCGCTGGGCTGCAAGCCGGCCTTCGACAGCGTCGAGCCCAAGGTCGCCGAGGCCATCGCGCACATCCTGGCGCGCGCGCAGGCGCACAACGTGGTCGCCGGCATCCACAACGGCAGCGCCGCCGGCGCCCGCGCGCGTGCGGCGATGGGCTTTCGCTTCGTGACGGCGGTGGCCGATGCGCAGCTGCTGGCCGCCGGCGCGCAGGCGGTGCTGGCGGCGATGCGCGCCTGAACGCCGTGTGCGGGCCGGCACGCGCCGGCCGGCCCACAATGGCCCCCTGCCCCCGACGAGGACTGCGATGAGCGACCCTGCCCTCCCGCGCTGGAAGCACGACGGCGTGCGCGTCGTGCCCGGCGACCGGCTCGACCCCAACACGGCGCAGACGCCGGGCATGGACCGCAAGGCGGCGATCAACTTCGCGCGCGTCGGCGCCAGCAAGCTGTGGGCCGGCACCGTGCACATCCACCCCGACGCGAAGACCGGCGCCCACCACCATGGCCCGCTGGAAAGCGTGATCTACGTCGTCAAGGGCCGCGCGCGCATGCGCTGGGGCGAGCGGCTGGAATTCACCGCCGAGGCCGGCCCCGGCGACTTCATCTACGTGCCGCCCTGGGTGCCGCACCAGGAGATCAACGCCAGCCGCACCGAGGTGCTGGAATGCGTGCTGGTGCGCAGCGACGGCGAGGCGGTCGCGGTCAACCTGGACATCGAGCCGGCCGAGCCGCCGGAGAACGTGCCCTGGGTCGACCCGACGCACCCGGCGCCGGGTTCGCCATCCCGCGCGCCATGACGACACCCGACCCGCGCCAGGACCCGCGCGCCTTCCTGCGCGCGCTGTTCGACGCCGCCGTGCAGCGCGCGCAGCCGGCCCATGGCCTGGTGCCCTTCCTGCCACCGCCGCCCGATCCGCGCCGCGGCCGCACGCTGGTGCTGGGGGCCGGCAAGGCCGGCGGCGCGATGGCCGCGGCGCTGGACACGCTGTGGCCGGCCGACGCGCCGCTCGCGGGCCTGGTCATCACGCGCTACGGCCATGTGCCGCCGGACTGTGCGGCAAGGCCCGGCCGCATCGAGGTCGTGGAAGCCGCGCACCCGGTACCCGACGAGGCCGGCGCGCGCGCCACGGCGCGGCTGATGGCGCTGGCCCGGGGCCTGACCGAACACGACCTCGTGCTGTGCCTGATCTCCGGCGGCGGCTCGGCGCTGCTGGCCGCGCCGGCGCCCGGGCTGACGCTGGCCGACGAGCAGGCGGTCAACCGCGCGCTGCTGGCCAGCGGCGCCGCGATCGACGAGATGAACTGCGTGCGCAAGCACCTCTCGGCCGTCAAGGGCGGCCGGCTGGCCGCGCTGTGCGCGCCGGCGAAGGTGGTCACGCTGCTGATCAGCGACGTGCCGGGCGACGATCCGGCCGTCATCGCCAGCGGCCCCACGGTGCCCGACGCCAGCACCTGCGCCGAGGCGCTGGCGATCTGCCGCCGCCACGGCATCGAGTTGCCGCCGGCGGCGCTGGCCGGGCTCGAGAGCGGCGCCTTCGAGACGCCCAAGCCCGGCGACACCGCCTTCGCCGGCCACGAGGTGCACGTGGTCGCGACGCCGCGCATGAGCCTGGAGGCGGCCGCGGCGCTGGCGCGCAATGCGGGCCTCGCGGCCCATGTGCTGGGCGACGACGTCGAGGGCGAGAGCCGCGAGGTGGCCAAGGTCCACGCCGCGCTGGCGCGCTCGGTGGCGCGCCATGGCACGCCGTTCGCGAAGCCCTGCGTCATCCTCTCCGGCGGCGAGACCACGGTGACGGTGCGCGCGGACACTCCCCAGGGCGGCCGCGGCGGGCGCGCCGGCGAGTTCGCGCTCGGCTGCGCGATCGCCCTCGCCGGCGAAGCCGGCGTGCACGTGCTGGCCGCCGATACCGACGGCATCGACGGTATCGAGCACAACGCCGGCGCGCTGGCCGGCCCGGACACGCTGGCGCGCGCCGCCGCCGCCGGGCTGAAGCCGCGCGAGGCGCTGGACCGCCACGACAGCTTCGGCTTCTTCGACACGCTCGGCGACCTGGTGGTCAGCGGGCCGACCCACACCAACGTCAACGACTTCCGCGCGCTGCTGGTGCTGTAGCGGCGGCCGCGGCGGCCGCCTGGCCGGCCAGGAAGTCCCACAGCGCCTGCACGCCGGGCTTGGCGTGGCGCGCATGCGCCGGGCGCTCGCGGTACAGCCGCACCTCCATCGTCAGCGTGAATTCACCCGGCGGCGCGGCGGCGACCAGACGGCGCGACTTCAGTTCCTTGCGCACCGAACTGTGCGGCAGGAAGGCCAGGCCGTGGCCTTCGAGCGCCATCGCCTTCAGGCCCTCGGCCATGTCGGTCTCGTAGATGGTGTCCAGCGCCGGCGCGATGGCCGCCTGCTGCACGAGCACGTCGACCAGCCGCGCCATGTAGGCGCCCGACGCGAAGCCGAGGAAAGGCACGCGCGTGCCCGGCGCCGCGGGCAGGCGGAACAGCGGCTGGCCGTCGGCGCCGGCCTTCGCATAGGGCGCCAGCGTCTCGTACGTCAGCGGCAGCATCTCGTAGCGCTCGGCCGCCAGCTGCAGCGGCTGCGACGGGTGGTGGTAGGCGATCAGCAGGTCGCAGCCGCCTTCGGTCAGGCGCAGCACCGCGTCGTGCACGTTCAGCGCCGTCAGCCGCGCCTTCAGCGTGCCGCCGCGGCCGCGCAGGTCGTCCTGCACGCCCATCCACCAGTGCGGGAAGAAGGTGAAGGCCAGCGTGTGCGGCACGGCGAAGTCCACCACGTCGTGCGCCGCGCTCTCGTGGCTGCGCATCAGCGCACGCGCGGCCTGCAGCGCGTCCAGGATCTCCAGCGCCTGCGCGTGCAGCGTCTCGCCGGCGGGCGTGAGCCGCGTCGGGTAGGACGAGCGGTCGACGAGGTCGGTGCCGGCCCAGGCCTCCAGCGCCTGGATGCGGCGGCTGAAGGCCGGCTGCGTGACATGGCGCAGTTGCGCCGAGCGGCTGAAGCTGCGCGTCTCGGCGAGGCTCACGAAGTCCTCGAGCCACTTGGTCTCCACGGCGCCGGAGTCTACGCGGCGCCCTGCGTCGGCAGGCCGCCAGGCCGGCGGCGACAATGCCGACATGTCGCGCAGGAACCTCGTCCTCGCACTGCTCGCGGCCGCCGTGCTGGCCGTGGCGCTGTGGTTCGGTTTCGGCCGCCCGCCGCCGGCGCCGGCGGTGACGGTGCAGGCCGCGCCGCTGGTGCGCACGCTGCAGTTCAGCGGCCGCGTCGCGACGCTGTCGCGCGTGGAGGTCGGCGCCACCGTCACCGGCCGCGTGGCCGCGGTGCTGGTGCGCGAGGGCGATGCCGTGGTGGCCGGCCAGCCGCTCGTGCGGCTGGAGGACGAGGAATGGCGCGCCGCGCTGGCGCAGGCCGAGGCCGGCGTGCGCCAGGCCGCGGCGCGGCTGGCCGGCCTGCAGGCCGGCGGCCTGGACGCCGCGGCGGCCGCGGTCGCGCAGGCCGAGGCCCAGTTGCGCGCCGCCGAGGCCGAGGTGCGGCGCACGCGCGAACTGCTCGCGCAGGGCTTCGTCGGCCAGGCGCGGCTGGACGAAGCCGAGCGCGCCGCCGCCGTGGCGCGCGCGCAGCGCGCCGCGGCCCTGGCGCAGCGCCAGGGCCTGGACGCCGGCGGCAGCGACATCGTGCAGGCGCGTGCGGCGCAGGCGCTGGCCGCGGCCGCCGCCGACGCCGCGCGTGTGCGCCTGGCGCAGGCCACGGTGCGCGCGCCGGCCGATGCCCGCGTGCTGCTGCGCGCCGTCGAGCCCGGTCAGATCGTGCAGCCGGGGCGCGCGCTGCTGGCGCTGGCGCTGGCCGGTCCGCTGGAGCTGGTGTCGCAGGTCGACGAGCGTTTCCTGGAGGAACTGCGGGTCGGGCAGGTGGCGGCCGTGGTCGCCGACGCCTTTCCGCAGCAGCGCTTCGCGGCCACGCTGGCGCGCATCGCGCCGCGCGTGGATGCGCAGCGCGGTTCGATCGAACTGCGCTTTTCGCTGGCCGACGCGCCCGCCTTCCTGCGCGAGGACATGACGCTGTCGCTGGAGGTGACCACCGCCGAGCGCGCACGTGCGCGCGTGCTGCCGCTGGCCGCGCTGCGCGGCGGCGCCGCGGCCGACGGCGGCGGTCGCGACGAGGTCTGGGTCGTGCACGACGGCCGCGTGCAGGCGCGGCCGGTGCAGCTGGGGCTGCGCACGCTGTCCGCGGTCGAGGTGCTGGAAGGCGTCGCCGACGGCGAGCAGGTGCTGGTCGGCCCGGTACCGGCGCCCGGCGCGCGCGTGCGTGCCGCCGCCTGGGACCCGTCCACGGCGGCGGGCACGGCGGGACGCGGCGGCGCCGGCGAGGTCGGCTCGGCGATGAGCAACGCGATGGGGCGCTGACGGCAGCATGGTCCGCGCGCTCGGCTTCGAGACCCGCGTGGCGCTGCGCTTCCTGCTCGAGGGGCGCATGCAGTCGCTGCTGATCGTCGTCGGCGTCGCCGCCGGCGTCGCGGTGGTGGCCTACATCTCGGCGTTGATCAGCGGCCTGCAGGCCAATACGCTGGAAAAGACGCTGGGCGCGCAGGCTCACGTGACGGTGCGCGCCGCCGACGACACGGTGCGCCCGGCACGTGCCGCGGCCGCCGGCGAGCAGCGCCTGGCGCGCACGCAGCCGCGCGAGCAGCGCCCGCGCTCGATCGCCGACTGGCCGGCGCTGATGGCCGAGCTGCAGGCGCGTCCCGAGGTGGCCGCCGTCTCGCCGATGGTCTCGGCCGCCGGCCTGGGGCTGCGCGGCGAGGCGACGCAGGCCATCGCGCTGGTCGGCGTCGAGCTCGAGCGCTACGACCGCATCGTGCAGCTGAAGAGCAAGGTCGTCGCGGGCAGCGCGCGGCTGGGGCCGGGCGAGGCCATGGTCGGCCGCGACCTGGCCGCCGACCTGGGGCTGGCGGTCGGCGACCGCTTCACCATCGTCACCGGCAATGTCAGCGAGATCACGCGCGTGACCGCGCTCGTCGACCTCGGCGTGCGCGAACTGAACCGGCGCACCGTCTACGTGCCGCTGCGCAGCGCGCAGAGCCTGGTCGGTCTGCCCGGCGGCGCGACCAGCCTGGACCTGCGGCTGCACGACGTGTGGGCCGCCGGCACGCTGGCCGCCGCGCTGGCGGCGCAGCTGCCCTACGAGGTCGAGGGCTGGCAGCAGGCCAATGCGCAGCTGGTCTCGGCGCTGAATGCGCAGACCATCAGCACGACCATCATCCGCGTCGTGGTGGCGACCGTCGTCGTGCTGGGCATCGCCAGCGTGCTGGTCGTCTCGGTGGTGCAGAAGCAGCGCGAGATCGGCATCCTGCGCGCGATGGGCGCCACGCGCGCGCAGGTGCAGCGCGTCTTCCTGCTGCAGGGCGCGGTGGTCGGCGCGCTCGGCTCGCTGCTCGGCGTGGCGCTGGCGGTGGCGCTGATCGCCGGCTTCACGCGCTTCGCGCGCGGCAGCGACGGGCTGCCGCTGTTCAGCATCGGGCTGCCGCCGGCGCTGGCGCTGCAGGTCGCGCTGGGCGCCACGATCGCCGGCGTGCTGGCCGCGGTGGCGCCGGCGCACCGCGCCGCCGCGCTGGACCCGGCGCAGGCGATCCGGCTGTGAGCGCGCCGGCGTGAAGGCGAACGGCGAGCTGGTCGCGCTGCGCGGGCTGCGCAAGTCGTACAACGTCGGCCGGCCCAACGAGGCCGAGGTGCTGCATGGCCTGGACCTGACGATCGCGCGCGGCGAATTCGCGGCGCTGATCGGGCCCTCGGGCTCGGGCAAGAGCACGCTGCTGAACATCCTGGGCCTGCTGGAGCGCCCGACCGGGGGCAGCTACCGGCTGCTTGGCGACGAGACGACGACGCTGGACGAACAGGCGCTGACGCTGCGTCGGCGCGAGGCGCTGGGCTTCGTCTTCCAGTTCCACCACCTGCTGCCGGCCTTCAGCGCGCTCGAGAACGTGACGCTGCCGGCGCTGATGCGCCACGGCCATGTCGACGCTGCCGCCCAGGCGCGCGCCACCGGCATGCTGGCCGCGGTGGGCCTGGCCGAGGCGCTGCACAAGCGGCCGGGTGAACTGTCCGGCGGCATGCAGCAGCGCGTGGCGATCGCGCGCGCACTGGTCGGCGAGCCGCCGCTGGTGCTGGCCGACGAGCCGACCGGCAACCTGGACCGCGCGAGCTCCGACGAGGTCTTCGCGCTGATGCGCCGCATGCACGCCGAGCGCGGCACCGCCTTCCTGGTCGTCACGCACGACCCGCGGCTGGCCGAGCGCTGCGACCGCATCGTCGAGCTGGTGGACGGGGCGATCGTCAGCGACGCACGCCGCTCGCCCGGTGGCTAGGAGGCGTCGCCCCCGCTCTGCTGCAGCCTCCACATGCGCGCATAGGCGCCGCCGCGCGCCAGCAGCTCGGCATGCGCGCCGCGCTCGACCATGCGGCCGGCCTCCAGCACGATGATCTCGTGCGCGTCGACGACCGTGCTCAGCCGGTGCGCGATGACAAGCGCGGTCTTGCCCTGCGAGACACTCTTCAGCTCGGCCTGGATCGCGCGCTCGTTGGCGCTGTCCAGCGCCGAGGTCGCCTCGTCGAAGATCAGGATCGCCGGGTTCTTCAGCAGCGTGCGCGCGATCGCCACGCGCTGCTTTTCGCCGCCGGAGAGCTTCAGGCCGCGCTCGCCGACCATGGTGTCGTAGCCCCTGGGCGTGGCGGCGATGAAGTCGTGGATGTGCGCCGCCTTCGCCGCGGCCTCGACCTGCTCGCGCGTGGCGCCGGGGCGGCCGTAGGCGATGTTGTATTCGACCGTGTCGTTGAACAGCACGGTGTCCTGCGGCACGATGCCGATGGCCGCGCGCAGGCTGGCCTGCGTGACCTGGCGGATGTCCTGGCCGTCGATCATGATCGCACCGCCGCTGACGTCGTAGAAGCGGAACAGCAGCCGCGCCAGCGTGCTCTTGCCGGCGCCCGAGGGGCCGACCACCGCGACGGTCCTGCCGGGCGGGATCTCGAAGCTCAGGTCGTGCAGGATGGGACGCGCCGGATCGTAGGCGAAGCTCACGTGGTCGAAGCGCACGTGGCCCGCGCGCACCTGCAGCGTCGGCGCACCCGGCGCGTCGTCCACCTCGCGGTGGCGCTCCATCAGCCCGAACATCTTGTCCAGGTCGGTCAGCGCCTGCTTGATCTCGCGGTACATCACGCCCAGGAAGTTGAGCGGGATGTAGAGCTGGATCATGAAGGCGTTGATCATCACCAGGTCACCCAGCGTCAGCCGGCCGTCGACCACGCCCTCGGTGGCGCGCCACAGCATGGCCACCAGCGCGGCGGCGATGATCAGTTGCTGGCCGGTGTTGAGCAGGCTCAGCGTGCTCTGGCTCTTCAGCGCGGCGCGGCGCAGGCGCTCCAGGTTCTCGTCGTAGCGCCGGGCCTCGAACTCCTCGTTGTTGAAATACTTGACCGTCTCGTAGTTCAGCAGCGAGTCGATGGCGCGCGTGTGCGCCGTCGAGTCGATCTCGTTCATCTGGCGCCGGAACTTGGTGCGCCACTCGGTCACCGTGACGGTGAAGATGATGTAAGCCACGAGCGCAGCGACGGTGATCCACGCGAAGGCGGCGTCGAACTTGACCGCCAGCAGCGTGAGCACCATGCCGACCTCGACCAGTGTCGGGAAGATGCTGTAGAGCGAATAGCTGATCAGCGAGTGCACGGCGCGCGTGCCGCGCTCGATGTCGCGCGTCATGCCGCCGGTCTGGCGTTCCAGGTGAAAGCGCAGGCTCAGCGCGTGCAGGTGGCGGAAGACCTGCAGGCTGATGCTGCGCGCCGTGCCCTCGGTGGCCTTGGCGAAGATCAGTTCGCGCAGTTCGGTGAAGACCGTGGTGGACAGGCGCAGCAGGCCGTAGGCGACCAGCAGCCCGGCCGGCACCACCAGCACCGCGGCCACATCGCCGGGCTTGAAGGCCAGCGCGTCGACCAGTTCCTTCAGCAGCAGCGGCACGCTGACGTTGGCGCCCTTGGCCGCCAGCATGAAGACCAGCGCCGCGCCGACGCGCCAGCGGTAGGTCCACAAGTAGGGCAGCAGCTTGGCCAGCGTGCCCCAGTCCGAGCGCGGCGGGGCCGTGCGGGCGAAGGCGTCGCTCTCGGCCGGGACCGGCGGGGCCGTGGCGGGTTTGCGCATCGAGGTCGGTGTCGTCGGGGTGCGGCGCCGCTACAGTGGCGGCAGCGCGGATGCCGGCGATTGTCGCCGCGCGCGCCACAACAGGATGCCGTGATGGATGCCGCCCCGACCCCGCCCGCTGCCCCCGCCGCCCCGATGATGGCCCCGCCGCAGCTGGCCGACGGCAGCGAACTGGTGCTGCGCGTGATGCCGCTGCCGGCGGATGCCAATGCCAACGGCGACATCTTCGGCGGCTGGATCATGGCTCAGGTGGACCTGGCCGGCGCCGTGCTGCCGGCGCGCATCGCCAAGGGGCGGCTGGCCACCGTGGCGGTCAACCAGTTCCTGTTCAAGCAGCCGGTGTCGGTGGGCGACCTGCTGAGCTTCTATGCGCGTGTCACGCGCATCGGCAACACGTCCGTCAGCGTGCACGTGCAGGTCTATGCCGAGCGCAACCCGGCCGATCTGCAGGTGGTGAAGGTGACCGAGGCGGACCTGACCTACGTGGCGATCGACGACCAGGGGCGGCCGAGGGCGTTGCCGAAGTAACCCTTTGGCCTGTTGCGCATCGGCCTGTTGCGCATTGGACTGCCGGGCGTTGGCGCGAGCCAGGCCGGGCCCGGGCAGCCCGCGGCGCGAGAGTCCGGCGGTCGGCCCCGAGGGCCGACTCCCCTGCGATGCTCGGTCTCCTGGCCCGGCGCCAACTCGCTGCGCTCACTTCGTTCGCTGCGCTCGGACATCGGCGCCGAGTCAGTCTACGAGGCGCGCTGCGCGCGCGGCCAGGAGCCCTGCGCTTCTCGGCGCCTCCCATCGCGCCGCGGCCTGCCCGGACCCGACCTGGCCGAACCAGCGGAGGCGTGCGGGTGGTGCTCTGTCGGTGCCTCGCGGCTGGCGGGTGCCGCCTGCCGCGACGCGCCGTACTCACGCGACCGGCAAGCTCGCTAGCGACAACGGAAGCCGCAGCTGCAGCTCAGTCAACGAAGAAGTCCGGAATGAAGTTCTTCGTGCCCGGCACCACCGCATAGCGGTCCAGGTCGTTGATGCCGTGGCTGGCGAGCAGTTCGTCGTCGATGAAGAAGCGCCCGGTGGTGCTCTTGGCGTCGCTGGTCAGGATCCACCAGGCGGCGACGGCCAGGATCTCGGGCTTGCGGCACAGGTTCGTGTCCACGCCGGGAATCATCTGCAGCGCCGCGGTGGCGATCGCGGTGCGCGGCCACAGGCTGTTGACGGCAATGCCGTGCGGGCGGAACTCGCCGGCATGGCCCAGCGTGCATTCGCTCATGCCGTACTTGGCCATCGTGTAGGCCACGTGCGGGCGGAACCAGTGCTCGCGCATCGACAGCGGCGGGCTCATGTTCAGCACATGCGGGTTGCGGCCGGCCTTGGCGCTCTCGATCAGGTGCGGCAGGCAGGCCTGGGTGCAGCAGTAGGTGCCGCGCACGTTGACGCCGAACATCAGGTCGAAGCGCTTCATCGGCGTGGCCGGGGTCGGCGTCAGGCTGATCGCACTGGCGTTGTTGACCAGGATGTCGATGCCGCCGAAACGCTCCACCGCCGCGGCCACCGCGGCGGCGACGGCATTTTCGTCGCGGATGTCGGTGGGCACCGGCAGCGCCTGGCCGCCGGCGGCGACGATCTCCTCGGCCGCGCTGTACAGCGTGCCGGGCAGCTTGGGATTGGGCTCGGTGGTCTTGGCCAGGATGACGATGTTGGCGCCGTCGGCCGCGGCGCGCTTGGCGATCGCCAGGCCGATGCCGCGGCTGGCGCCGGTGACGACCAGGGTCTTGCCCTGCAGGGTGCGGTGGCTCATCGACGGGTCTCCTTGGGCAGCGTGGGCCACACGGCGGTGGCGATGTGTTCGGCGATGGCCGAGGCGCAATAGCGGTAGACCGGCTCGCCAGGGTGGAAGCCGTCGCGGGCCATGGTGCCCGGATTCAGCGGCGCGTCCATCTCGGGCACCGAGACGTCGCTGCGGCCAGCCGCCCAGTCGCGCAGCGCGTCGTTGTGGCGGCGTGCGTCGCTGCCGGCCACCCAGCGCAGCGGCTGCGGCAGGCCCGGGAAGTGGTGCACCGGCGGCAGCGGCGCGAAGACGACATGCTGCACGCCCTGCGCATTGCGCAGCCAGTTGGCCAGCGCCTCGCGGTGCGCGACGGCGCGGCGCGAGGGCACCTGGTCGATCAGGTCGTTGACGCCGGTGACGACGACCGCGATCTCGGCCGGCGCCAGCGGCGCGGCCTGCTGCAGCAGCGCCAGCGTCTGCGCGCTGGTGAGGCCGCTCTGCGCATGCAGCCGCCAGCGCACGCGCGTGCCCAGGTGCTCGGCGACCCGTTCGCCCAGCTGCGGCGCCAGCGCCTGGCGCTGATGCGCGACGCCGACGCCGGCCGCCGACGAGTCGCCGGCCACCAGCAGGCGCAGCGCCTGCCTCGCCGCCGCGGCGTCGCCGGCCTCGCCTTCGCGCGGCCCTTCGGCTTCCGGCAGCCGCGGCAGCCGCGCGCGCGTGGCCACTGCCTGCGCCACCAGCACGGGGGTCAGCACCAGCTTCAGCGTCAGCGACATGCGGCGACGGGAATCAGGAGAACTTCGAGAAGTCCGGCTTGCGCTTCTGGAAGAAGGCCTGGAAGGCTTCCATCGCCTCCGGGCTGCGCAGCCGGCGCGCGAAGATCGCGCCTTCGGTCTGGATGGTGGCCAGCACCTGCTCGCGCTGCGGTCCGCGCATCAGCGCCTTGGCCTCGCGCACGGCGCCCGGCGGCAGCGCATTGAAACGCTCGGCGACACGGCGCGCATGGTTGACCACCTCGGCCGCCGGCAGCACGGCATTCGCGAGGCCGCACTCCACCGCCTGCTCGGGTCCGAAGGGCTCGGCCAGCAGCAGCTTCTCGGCCGCGCGGCGCTGACCCATCAGCTGGGGCACCAGCAGGCTGCTGGCGTATTCCGGCACCAGGCCCAGTCCGACGAAGGGCATCGCGAGGCGCGCTTCGTCGGAGACATAGACGAAGTCGCAGTGCAGCAGCATCGTGGTGCCGATGCCGATGGCCGCGCCGGTGACCGCGGCGACGACCGGCTTGTCGCACTCCAGCAGCGCACGCATGAAGCGGAAGACCGGCGAATCGAGCCCGTCGCTGCCCTGCCCCGGCGGGCGCTGCATGAAGTCCTCGATGTCGTTGCCGCTGGTGAAGACACCGGGCTGCCCGGTGATCAGCACGGCGCGCACCGCGGCGTCCTCGCGCGCCGCGTTGATGGCGTCCGCCATCGCCTGATACATCGCCTGCGTCAGCGCATTCTTCTTCTCGGGGCGCGCGATCTCGATCGTCGCGACGCCGTTGTTCACACCGGTCTTCACATGCTGCATGTCTGGGCTCCTGGGTCGGTGGACATTCGCGCCGTGGCGGCTGCAGGCTGCGGACCCAAGCCAAGGATCGGCGCGGATCCGGCTTCGCCGGTCCGCTGCCGAAGCCCCCTCGGGGGATGGCGAAGGCGCGAAGCGACAAGCCTGGGGGTCATACCCTTTCGATGATGCCGGCGGCGCCCTGGCCCATGCCGACGCACATCGTCACCATGCCGTACTTGAGCTGCTTGCGGCGCAGCGCATGCACCACGGTCGCGGCGCGGATGGCGCCGGTGGCGCCCAGCGGGTGGCCCAGCGCGATCGCGCCGCCCATCGGGTTGACCTTGGCCGGGTCCAGGCCGACCGTGTTGATCACTGCCAGCGCCTGCGCGGCGAAGGCCTCGTTGAGCTCGATCCAGCCCAGGTCGTCCAGCTTCAGGCCGGCATGCTTCAGTGCCACGGGGATCGCCTCGATGGGGCCGATGCCCATGATCTCCGGCGGCACGCCACGGATCGCGAAGCTGCGGAAGACGGCCAGCGGCTTGAGGTCGAACTGCTTGACCGCGCGCTCGCTGGCGACGATCAGCGCGCCGGCGCCGTCGCTGGTCTGGCTGCTGTTGCCGGCGGTCACGCTGCCCTTGGCGGCGAAGACCGGCTTCAGCTTCGCCAGCCCTTCCAGGCTGGTGTCGGGCCGCGCGCCTTCGTCGAGCTCGACCGTGCGCGTGCGCGTGCCGGTCTCGCCCGTCTGAAGGTTCGGGAAGCGTTCGACCACGGTGACCGGCGTCATCTCGTCGGCAAACTCGCCGGCCTTCATCGCCGCCAGCGCACGCTGGTGCGACTGCAGCGCGAAGGCGTCCTGCGCCTCGCGCGAGACCTTCCACTGCGCCGCCACCTTCTCGGCCGTCAGGCCCATGCCGTAGGCGATGCCGACGTTCTCGTCCTTCGCGAAGATCTCGGGGTTGAAGCTGGGCTTGTTGCCGCCCATCGGCACCAGGCTCATGCTCTCCGCGCCGCCGGCGATCATCACGTCGGCCTCGCCGACGCGGATGCGGTCGGCCGCCATCGCCAGCGCGGTCAGGCCGCTGGCGCAGAAGCGGTTGACCGTGACCCCGCCCACGGTGTTCGGCAGCCCCGCCAGCACCATGGCCACGCGCGCCATGTTCATGCCCTGCTCGGCCTCGGGGAAGCTGCAGCCGATGATGGCGTCCTCGATCGCCTTGGGGTCCAGGTTCGGCACCTGGGCCAGCGCGCTCTTCACCGCGGCGACCAGCAGGTCGTCGGGCCGCGTGTTGCGGAAGTAGCCGCGACCGCTCTTGCCGATCGGGGTGCGCGTGGCGGCGACGATGTAGGCGTCCTGCACTTGCCGGTTGCTCATGTGTGGTTCTCCAATTGCATTACCAAGCGGTCGCCGCGGATCCGGCTCTGCCGGGCCGCTGGCGGCGCCCCCTCGAGGGGGAGGCGCCGAAGGCGCTTCGGGGGTGGGTCAATTTCTCACAGGCTTGCCGGTCTGCAGCATGCCCATGATGCGTTCCTGGGTCTTGGGGTGGTCCAGCAGCGCGCAGAAGCGGTCGCGCTCCATCGCGTGCAGGTATTCCTCGCTGACCAGACTGCCGGCGTCGACGTCACCGCCGCAGATCACCTCGGCGATCAGCTTCGCCAGGTGGTGATCGTGCGCGCTGATGAAGCCGCCGTCGCGCATGTTGGCGAGCTGGCCCTGGATGGTGGCGATGGCATTGCGGCCGGCCACCGGGAACAGCGTCTTCAGCGGCGGGCGGTATCCGCTGGCCGCCATGGCCTTGACCTGCTGGCTGGCGACGAACAGCAGTTCGTCCTTGTGCGGCACGACCACGTCGCCGTCGATCAGGTAGCCGAGCTTGCGGTTCTCCAGCGCGCTGGTGCCCACCTTGGCCATCGCGGCGCTGGTGAATCCCTCGGACAGGAATTTCAGCAGGTCGGCATTGGCGCCGGTCTGGTTCGCCGCCGCGGCCATCTCGGCACCGCGGCGCGCCACGTAGGCCAGGCCGCCGCCGGCCGGCACCAGGCCCACGCCGACCTCGACGAAGCCCATGTAGCTCTCCATCGCCGCGACGCGCTTCGCACAGTGGATCGCAATCTCGTTGCCGCCGCCCAGCGCGATGCCGCGCAGCGCAGCAACCACCGGCACCTGCGCATAACGCAGGCGCAGCATGGCGTCCTGCAGCTTCCTGACCTCGGGCTTGATGCCCTTGCTGCCGTGCTTCATGAAGACCGGCATCAGCGCTTCCAGGTTGGCGCCGGCCGAGAAGACATCGTCGGGCGACCACAGCACCAGGCCGGCATACGACTGCTCGGCCAGTTCCACCGCCTTGTACAGGCCTTCGACGACCGCCGGGCTGATGAGGTGCAGCTTGCAGGTGATGCTGGCGACCAGCACCTCGCCGTCGGGCGTCCAGACGCGGATGTCGTCGTTGCGGAAGACCTCGGTGCCGCTCTTCAGCGGGTCGGCGGCACCGGCGCCGAGCACGTCCTCGCGGAAGTGCTGGCGCGCATAGACCGGCAGCTCGCGCTGCGGCACGTAGGCCTTGCGCGACGGGCTCCACGAGCCTTCGGGCGTGTGCACGCCCGTGCGGCCGTCGAAGACCCAGTCGGGCAGCGGCGCCCGGCTCAGCGCCTTGCCGGCGTCGATGTCTTCCTTCACCCAGCCGGCCACCTGCTGCCAGCCGGCTTCCTGCCAGAGCTCGAACGGGCCCTGCTTGCTGCCGAAGCCCCAGCGCATCGCAAAGTCCACGTCGCGCGCGGTATCGGCGATCGCCTCCAGGTGCACGGCCGCATAGTGGAAGGCGTCGCGCTGGATGGCCCACAGGAATTGCGCCTGCGGGTTGGAACTCTCGCGCAGCAGCTTCAGCCTTTCGGCCGCGGGCTTCTTCAGCATGCGGTCGACGATGGCGTCGGCCTTGCCGCCGGCCGGCACGTAGTCCTGCTTGGCGGGGTCCAGGCGCAGGATGTCCTTGCCCACCTTCCTGTAGAAGCCGGCCCCGGTCTTCTGGCCGAGCGCGCCCTTGTCGAGCAGCGCCTTCAGCACCGGCGGCGTGGCGTAGGCCGGGAAGAACGGGTCGTCGGCCAGGTTGTCCTGCAGCGTCCTGATGACATGCGCCATCGTGTCCAGGCCCACCACGTCGGCGGTGCGGAAGGTGCCGCTGCTGGCGCGGCCCAGCTTCTTGCCGGTGAGGTCGTCGACGACGTCGTAGCTCAGGCCGTAGGTCTCGGCCTCCTTCATCGTCGCCAGCATGCCGGCGATGCCGACGCGGTTGGCGATGAAGTTGGGGCTGTCCTTCGCGCGCACCACGCTCTTGCCCAGCGTGCTGGTGACGAAGGTCTCCAGCTGGTCCAGCACCCCGGGCAGCGTGCCCGGCGTCGGGATCAGCTCCACCAGCGCCATGTAGCGCGGCGGGTTGAAGAAGTGGATGCCGCAGAAGCGCGCACGCAGTTCCTCCGGCAGCGCCTCCGACAGCTTCGTGATGCTCAGGCCCGAGGTATTGCTGGCCACCAGCGCATGCGGTGCCAGCGCCGGCGCGATCTTCGTGTAGAGGTCCAGCTTCCAGTCCATGCGCTCGGCGATGGCCTCGATGACGAGGTCGCAGCCGGCGAGCAGGTCCAGGTGCTCCTCGTAGTTGGCGGCCTGGATGTGCACCGCGTCGTCGGCCACGCCCAGCGGCGCCGGCTTGAGCTTCTTCAGGTTGTCGATGGCCTTCGTGACGATGCCGTTCTTCGGACCTTCCTTCGCCGGAAGATCGAAGAGCACGACGGGCACGCGGCAGTTGACGAGGTGGGCCGTGATCTGCGCGCCCATCACGCCGGCGCCGAGCACGGCGACCTTGCGGACTTGGAATCGGTTCACTTCGCTTTCTCCTCGCGTCACTCGACGCGGATCCAGTGCTGGTTGCGGAAGAAGGGCCCGACATAGCCGCGCACTTCCAGGCGCTTGCCGTCGTCCTCGGGCTTCAGACGCAGGCGGTAGACCTTGCCGTCGTTGGGATCCAGGATCGTGCCGCCCTCCCAGAGGTTCTCGCCCTCGGCCTTCTTCGCGCCGCGGATGATCTCCAGGCCGACGACCTTCTGGTCCTTGCGGTCGTCGCCGCACTTGTCGCAGACCCCGTCGGGCTTGGCGTCGGGCGCCAGCAGCCGCTCGATGCGGCCGCTGAGCACGCCGCCGCTCTCGCTGATGCGCACGATGGACTTCTCGGTCTTGGTCTTGTCGTCGATGGTCTTCCACACGCCCACCGGCGTGGCCTGGGCCAGCGCCAGCGAAGCCGCGCTGGCGAGCAGCAGGCCGGTCAGCAATCGCTTCATCGTCGTCTCCTCGGGTCGTTGCGGTTTGCGGTGTTTCAGAACAGCGCCTCGTCCATCGCCAGCAGCGGCGCCGCGCCGCTGCGTGCGCTGCGGATCAGCCCCGCCGTCTCCGGCAGCAGCTTGGCGAAGTAGAAGCGCGCCGTGTGCAGCTTGGCCGTATAGAACGGGTCGCCGCTGTCCTGCCTGGCCAGCGCGATCTGCGCCATGCGCGCCCAGAAGTAGGCGAAGACCAGGTGGCCGACGATGCGCAGGTAGTCCACCGCCGCGGCACCCACCTCGTCGGCATTGCCGAAGGCCTTCATGCCCAGCTCGGTGGTCAGCTTGGTCACCTTCTCGCCCAAGTCGGCGAGCGGGTTGACGAATTCCTGCATCGCCTCGTCGGTGCCATGCTCCTCGACGAAGTCGCGGATCAGGCGGCCGAAGGCCTTGAGCTTCTTGCCGTTGTCGCCCAGGATCTTGCGCCCCAGCAGGTCCAGGCTCTGGATGGTGTTGGTGCCCTCGTAGATCATGTTGATGCGCGAGTCGCGCACGAACTGCTCCATGCCCCATTCGCGGATATAGCCGTGGCCGCCGTAGACCTGCAGGCAGTGGCTGGTGGCGATCCAGGCGTTGTCGGTCAGGAAGGCCTTGACGATGGGTGTGATCAGCGCCACCAGGTCGGCGCACTCCCGGCGCTCGTCCTCGTCGTCGGTGGACAGTTCCTTGTCGATCTGCAGCGTGGTCCACATCGCCAGTGCGCGGCCGCCCTCGGCATAGGCGCGCGCGGTCAGCAGCATCTTGCGCACGTCGGGGTGCACGATGATGGGGTCGGCCGGCTGATCCGGTGCCTTGGGGCCCGACAGGCTGCGCATCTGGATGCGGTCCTTCGCGTAGGCCACGGCATTCTGGTAGGCCACCTCGGTCAGGCCCAGGCCCTGCATGCCGACGCCGATGCGCGCCGCGTTCATCATCACGAACATCGCCGGCAGGCCCTTGTTCGGCTCGCCGACGAGTTCGCCGACGGCGCCGTCGAGCACGATCTGGCAGGTGGCATTGCCATGGATGCCCATCTTGTGCTCGATGCCGGCCGCGCGGATGCCGTTGCGCCCGCCCAGGCTGCCGTCGGCATTCACCTTGAACTTGGGCACCACGAACAGGCTGATGCCCTTGCTGCCGGCCGGTGCGTCCGGCAGCCGCGCCAGCACCAGGTGCACGATGTTCTCGGCCATGTCGTGCTCGCCGGCGCTGATGAAGATCTTCTGGCCGCTCAGCCTGTAGCTGCCGTCGGGCTGCGGCTCGGCCTTGGTGCGCAGCAGGCCGAGGTCGGTGCCGCAGTGCGGCTCGGTCAGGCACATCGTGCCGGTCCACACGCCGCTGACCAGCTTCGGCAGGTACAGCTGCTTCTGCGCCTCGGTGCCATGCGCGAGCAGGCATTCGTAGGCGCCATGGCTCAGGCCCGGGTACATGGTCCAGGCCTGGTTGGCGCTGTTGAGCATCTCGTAGAAGCTCTGGTTCAGCACATGCGGCAGGCCCTGGCCGCCGTAGGCCTTGTCGGCCGACAGCGCCGGCCATCCGCCTTCGACATACTTGGCGTAGGCCTCCTTGAAGCCGGCCGGCGTGGTGACGGCGTGGGTCTCGCGGTCGTAGCGGCAGCCTTCGGCGTCGCCAGGGGCATTCAGCGGCGCGATGACCTCGGCGGCAAACTTGCCGCCTTCCTCGAGCACCGCGTTGATCGTGTCGACGTCCACGTCGGCATGCGGCGGCAGGCGCTTGTATTCGGCGGTCACGTCGAGCAGCTCGTGCAGCACGAACTGCATGTCGCGCAGCGGCGGGGTGTACTGGGGCATCGCGGTTCTCCTGGAAGCGGGCTGGGTCGAAAGCGTCGGGTCGGGGCTCAGCGCCGCCTGGCCGCGGCCTGCGCGGGCGCGGCGGCGGGCAGCCGGTAGTGGTCCAGCAAACGGCGCAGCCCGGCGCGCGCGCGGTCGGGCGCGCCGGGAATGCGCAGGAAGCGCGCGTCGTGGTGCAGCGCGAGGATCAGGCCGTGGATCTCGAACAGCAGCTGGTCGCGGTCGGCATCGGCGCGCAGGTGCCCTTCGTCGACGGCGATCGCGATCGCGCGCGACAGCGCCGCATGCCAGGCCTGCACCATGCCGGCCAGCGCGTCGCGCACGGGGCCCGGGCGGTCGTCGAACTCCACCGCGCCGCTGATGTAGATGCAGCCGGAGTCGATCTCCACGCTGACGCGGCGCACCCAGCGCTCGAACAGCGCCTCCAGGCGCGGCAGCCCGCGCGGCTCGTGCATCGCGGGGAAGAAGACCTCTTCCTCGAAGCGTGCGTGGTACTCGCGGATGACCGAGATCTGCAGTTCCTCGCGCGAGCCGAAGTGCGCGAAGACGCCGCTCTTGCTCATCTGCGTGACCTCGGCCAGCGCGCCGATCGACAGCCCCTCCAGCCCCATGTGCGAGGCCAGCGCCAGCGCGGCGTCGAGGATCGTGGCGCGCGTCTGCTGGCCCTTGTGGAGGGCGCGGGCGGCCGGGCGGGCGGCGGTGTCGGCGGGGGTGCTCAAGGCCGGTCGGGAGGCGGTGGTTGCAGGTCGGGCGCAGAAACGAACGTTCGTTCTATTCTGCCGGCGCGCTGGCCGGCCGCATGTGACAAGGGGCGACTTTTTCTAGGGCCGGTCTTCTAGAGACCGTGCTGCGCCGCAGCATCGAAGGCATCGAACCAAGGGTTAACCCGCCTGGCAGACCCCCGATGGCCCGCTATTGAAGGCCGTCACACGAATCGGCTACGCTATGCGGATGGACGTTCTGCAGCTCGACGTGTCGGGCCGCCCGCAGGCGTGGATCAGCCCGCGGGAGGCGGCCGTGCTGTACGCCAGCGACGCCGTCGCCTGGACGCTGGGCAGCAGCACGCAGGTGCTGCGCGGCGGCATCCAGCGCGCCACCGGGCGGCAGTCGCGCATCGAGGTGCATCCCATCGTCGCGGTGCGCGGCGCCGTTCCCAGCCGCGCCTGGCGCACGGTGCCTGCGCTGTCCAACCCCAAGCTCTTCGTGCGCGACCGGCATGTGTGCGCCTACTGCGGCGGCCGCTTCCGCTTCGACGAACTGACGCGCGAGCACATCGTGCCGGTGTCGCGCGGCGGCGCCGACGGCTGGATGAACTGCATCACCGCCTGCCGCGCCTGCAATGGCCGCAAGGGCAACCGGCTGCCCGAGGAAGCGCACATGGCGCTGCTGTACCTGCCCTACGTGCCCAGCCTGCACGAGGACATGATCCTGCGCGGCCGCCGCATCGTGGCCGACCAGATGGACTTCCTGCTCGCGTCGGTGCCGCGCACGTCGCGGCTGCACGGCTGAAGCGTCGGGCGTCGTCGGACCGCAGGGCGGCGGCGGGCCGGACGTCGTGCCGGGCCGGGCGACGGGACACGCGCGGCGTCGTGTGGCGGCCGGCGGGCTTTGGTAGGCCGTGTTGGACTTGAACCAACGACCAAAGGATTATGAGTCCTCTGCTCTGACCAGCTGAGCTAACGGCCCCTTGAGCGACGTCATTCTAGGAGGCGCGGGCCGGGCGCAGGATGGCCAGCGGTGGCTTGGGCGCGGACGGGTTGCGCGGCCAGGCCGGCCGCGCAACCCCGGGGGACACGATGAACCTGCTGACCAAGCTGGCGCTGGGCGCGATGGGCCGCCTGCGTCCGCGCCCCGCGCTCGGCGAGGGCGCGCCGACCATCACCCTGCCGCCGCCGCCACGCGCCGGCGGCCTGCCGCTGATGGCCGCGCTGGCCGCGCGCGCCTCGGCGCGCGAATTCGCGCCCGACGCGCTGCCGGCGGCGCAGCTCTCGGCGCTGCTGTGGGCGGCCTGGGGCATCAACCGCGAAGGCGGCGGGCGCACCGCGCCGTCGGCGCTGGGCGCGCAGGAGATCGACCTCTATGTCGCGCTGCCCGAAGGCGCCTACCTGTACGACGCCGCCGCGCATGCGCTGCGCCTGGTGGCGCCGGCGGATCTGCGCGGCGTCACCGGCTACCAGGACTTCGTCGACGATGCGCCGCTGGACCTGGTCTTCGTCGCCGACCACGGCCGCATGGGCCTGGTGCCGGGGGCGCAGCGCGAGAGCTTCGCCTCGGTGGCCGCCGGTGCGATCGCGCAGAACGTCTACCTGTACTGCGCCAGCGCCGGCCTGGCGACCGTGCTGCGCGCCTGGATCGACCGCGGCGCGATCGCCGACGCGCTGGGCCTGCCGCACGAGCACCAGGTGCTGCTGTCGCAGACCGTGGGCTTGCCGAAGGCTGCAGGCTGAGCCCGCGAGCCGCCGGCCGCGGCGGCCGCGCCGGCCGCGCACGCGCTCAGGGCTTGGCCGACAGCGCGTTGCCGACCAGCCGCGCCGTGATGTCGACGATCTGGATCATGCGGTCGTAGGGCATGCGCGTGGGGCCGATGACGCCCAGCGTGCCGACGACGCGGCCGTCGACCTCGTAGGGCGCGCTGACCACCGACAGCGCCTCGAAGGGCACGACCTGGCTCTCGCCGCCGATGAAGATGCGCACGCCCTCGGCGCGGCTGGAGACGTCCAGCAGCCGCATCAGCTCGGCCTTCTGCTCGAACATGTCGAACAGCCGGCGCAGGCTGCCCATGTCGCTGCCGAAGTCCTGCACCGCGAGCAGGTTGCGCTCGCCGCTGACGACGACCTTCTCGCTGCTCTCGGCCAGCGCCTCGCTGCCGGCCTGCACCGCGGCCTGCATCAGCGCCGCGATCTCCACGCGCAGCGCGTCGATCTCCAGCTTGAGCCGCTCGCGCACCTCCTCGATGGTGAGGCCGCCGTAGTGCGCATTCAGGTAGTTCGTGGCCTCCACCAGCTCGCCCTGCGTGTAGTCGCGCGCGGTGAAGATCACGCGGTTCTGCACGTCGCCGTCGGGCGCGACGATGATGACCAGCACGCGCCGCTCGCCCAGGCGCAGGAATTCGATGTGGCGGAAGACGCTGGCCTTGCGCGGCGCGGTGACGACGCCGACGAAGTGGCTGAGGCTGGACAGCAGCGACGCGGCCTGCGTGATCACGCGCTGCGGCTGGTCGGGGTGCAGTTGCTCGCGCGCCGCGGCCACCTCCGGCGGCGGATGCTGCAGGTCCAGCGGCCGCGCGGTCAGCATGGTGTCGACGAAGAGGCGGTAGCCGCGCGCGGTGGGCACGCGGCCGGCGCTGGTGTGCGGGCTGGCGATCAGGCCCAGCTCCTCCAGGTCGGCCATCACGTTGCGGATGGTCGCCGGCGAGAGGTCCAGCCCGCTGGCGCGCGCCAGCGTGCGCGAACCCACCGGCGTGCCCTCGGCGATGTAGCGCTCCACCAGCGTCTTCAGCAGCGTGCGGGCGCGGTCGTCGAGCATGGCGCCGATTGTAGGAAAGGACCCTGCCCGCAGGGGGTCGGCCGGACCCGCTTCGCACGAACCCCTATGGTGTAATCTGCCGCATGCCGTCTGCCTTCCGTCATGCCGCGATCGTGGGCAAGTACCAGGCGCGCGGCATCCGGCCGGTGCTCGAGGAGCTGGCGCATTTCCTCGTCGACCTCGGCATCGAGGTTTCGTTCGACCGCGAGACGGCCGAGGCCACTGGCGTCGCCGGCTTCGACACCGTGACGCCGGCACAGGCCGGCCAGCGCTGTGATTTCGCCGTCGTCGTCGGTGGCGACGGCACCATGCTGGGCATCGCGCGCGAACTGGCGCGCTGTCACCTGCCGCTGGTCGGCATCAACCAGGGCCGGCTGGGCTTCATCACCGACATCCCGGTCGGCCAGTACCGCGAGGCGCTGGCGCCCATCGTCGCTGGCGACTACGAGGAAGAGCATCGCTCGATGCTGGAAGGCGATGTCTGGCGCGACGGCCAGCGCATCTTCGACGGGCTGTCGCTGAACGACGTCGTCGTCAGCCGCGGCGCCAGCGCCAGCATGCTGGAGGTGCGCGTGGACGTCGACGGCGACTTCGTCGCCAACATCCGCGCCGACGGCCTCATCGTCGCCACGCCCACCGGCAGCACGGCCTATGCGCTGTCGGCCGGCGGGCCCATCCTGCACCCGGGCATCGCCGGCTGGGTGCTGCTGCCGATCGCGAGCCACACGCTGTCCAACCGGCCCATCGTGCTGCCCGATGCCGGCGAGGTGCACATCGGCATCGTCGCCGGCAAGGACGTGTCGGCCAACTTCGACATGCACAACGTCGCCAGCCTGATGCACGGCGACCAGGTGCGGGTGCGGCGCTCGGCCTTCAAGGTGCGCTTCCTGCACCCGCGCGGCTGGAGCTACTACGCCACGCTGCGGCGCAAGCTGCGCTGGTACGAAGGGGTCGGCTGATGCTGCGCCGCCTGAGCCTGCGCGACGTGGTCATCGTCGCGGCGCTGGAGGTGGAGCTGGGCCCCGGCTTCACGGTGCTCACCGGCGAGACCGGCGCCGGCAAGTCCATCCTCGTCGACGCGCTGCAGCTCGCGCTGGGCGCACGCGCCGACGCCGCCATCGTGCGCGAGGGCGCGGCGCGTGCCGAGGTGGCGGCCGAGTTCGATGCGCCGGCCTCACTGCGGCCGTGGCTGGACGAGGCCGGCTTCGCCGCCGACGACACGCTGCTGCTGCGCCGCAGCGTCGACGCCCAGGGCCGCAGCCGCGCCTGGATCAACGGCAGCCCGGCCACCGTCGCGCAGCTGCGCGAGGCGGCCGACCACCTGGTGGACATCCACGGCCAGCATGCCTGGCAGAGCCTGACGCGCCCGGCTGCCGTGCGCGCGCTGCTGGACGCGCAGGCCGGCGCCGACACCGCGGCGCTGCAGGCCGCCTGGGTGGCCTGGCGCACGGCACGCGCGGCGCTGGACGAGGCGCGCGCGCGCCGCGACACGCTGGAGCGCGAACGCGAGCGCCTGGCCTGGCAAGTCGGCGAGCTCGACCGGCTGGCGCCGGGCGGCGACGAGTGGGAGGCGCTCAACGCCGAACACCAGCGCCTGTCGCACGGCCAGGCCCTGCTGGACGGCGCGCGGGCCGCGCTGTCCGCGATCGCCGACGACGATGCCAGCGCCGAGACGCTGCTCGCGCGCGCGATCGACGCGCTCGACGAGGTGCAGCGTTTCGATGCCGAGCTCGGCGCCGTCGCCGAGGTGCTGCGCGGCGCGCAGGCGCAGCTCGAAGACGCGGCGCACACGCTGAATGCCTACCTGGGCCGCAGCGAGCCCGACCCCGAGCGCCTGGCCGAGCTGGACGCGCGGCTGGCGGCGTGGATCTCGCTGGCGCGCCGCTACCGCCGCGCGCCGGCCGAGCTGCCGGCGCTGCTGGCCGGCTGGCGCGAGGAACTGCGCCAGCTCGACGCCGCGGCCGACCTCGACGGCCTGGAGCGTGCGGCACAGGCCGCCGAACGCGCCTGGCGCGCCGAGGCCGAACGCATCTCGAAACTGCGCCGCAAGGCGGCGCCCAAGCTGGCCGCCGCGGTCACGCAGGCGATGCAGCAGCTGGGCATGGCCGGCGGCCGCTTCGAGGTCGCGCTGCTGGCGCAGGACGAGCCGCAGGCCTTCGGGCTGGAGACGGTGGAGCTGCGCGTGGCCGGCCATGCCGGCAGCACGCCACGCGCGCTGGCCAAGGTGGCCTCGGGCGGCGAACTGTCGCGGCTGGCGCTGGCGATCGCCGTCACCACCGCGCAGGCGGGTGGGACGCCAGGCGACGCCGCGCCGCCGACGCTGATCTTCGACGAAATCGACGCCGGCGTCGGCGGCACGGTCGCCGACGCGGTGGGCCGGCTGATGAAGCAGCTCGGCGCCAGCAGCCAGGTGCTGGCGGTCACGCACCTGGCGCAGGTCGCCGCCTGCGCCGACCGCCACTTCGTCGTCAGCAAGTCGCTGCAGGGCCGGCAGACGCTGTCGGAGGTGCGGCCGGTGGACGGCGAGGCGCGCGTGGCCGAGGTCGCGCGCATGCTCGGCGGCGAGCGGCTGTCGGGCACCGCGCATGCGCAGGCGCTGCTCGGTGGTGCCGGCGTGCGTTGACGATGGGGCCGGTACGGTGAGCGAGCTGACGGCGATGCCCACTGCGCTGACCGGCGACGGCGACGGCGACGGCGCCGAGGCGCGTGGCGAGCGCGGCGAACGCGACGAGGTCATCCTCGTCACCGGCATCTCGGGTTCCGGCAAGTCGGTCGCGCTGCACGCGCTGGAGGACGCCGGCTACTTCTGCGTCGACAACCTGCCGCCGGAGCTGCTGCGCGACTTCATCCGCCTGGAGCACGAGCGTTTCTCGCGCCGCGTGGCGGTGGCGGTGGACGTGCGCACCGCGTCGTCGCTGCCGGCGCTGGTGCCGCTGATCGAGCAGCTGCGCGGCGAGGGCGTGCGCATCCGCCCACTGTTCCTGGACGCGACGACCGACGCGCTGGTGCGCCGCTTCTCGGAGACGCGCCGGCCGCACCCGCTGACCGCGGTGCACGCCGGGGGCGACGGCTCGCGCGCGCTGATCGAGGCCATCGAGCTCGAACGCGAGCTGCTGGCCGGGCTGCGCGAGGTCTCCACCGTCATCGACACCAGCCAGCTGCGCCCGGCGCTGCTGCGCAACTGGGTGCGCCAGCTCGTCGGCGCGCGCGAAGCGTCGCTGACGCTGGTCTTCGAGAGCTTCGCGTTCAAGCATGGCGTGCCGCTGGACGCCGACTTCGTATTCGACCTGCGCGTGCTGCCCAACCCCTTCTACATCCGCGAGCTGCGGCCGCTGACCGGGCGCGACGCGCCGGTGGCCGAGTACCTGGCGCAGCAGCCGGAGGTCGGCGAGATGCTGGCGCAGATCCAGGGCTTCCTGGAACGCTGGCTGCCCAACTTCGAGGACGACCAGCGCAGCTACCTGACGGTGGCGCTGGGCTGCACCGGCGGCCAGCATCGCTCGGTCTACGGCGTGCAGTGGCTGGCGCCGCGCTTCGACGACCGCTGGGCGACGCTGGTGCGCCACCGCGAGCTGGACGCGCGCGAGTGAGCCCGGGATGACGCGTGAGTGAAGCACCGGCCCCGGACGCGGGCGGACTGCCGAGCCCGCTGCCGCTGTTTCCGCTGCAGACCGTGCTGTTTCCCGGCGCGCTGCTCGGGCTGAAGGTCTTCGAGGCCCGCTACCTGGACCTGGTCAGCGAATGCCTGCGCACGCAGCAGCCCTTCGGCGTGATCTGCCTGCGCCAGGGCAGCGAGGCCGGGCGCAGCACGAAGGTCGAGCTCGAGCAGGTCGGCGTGCTCGCGCACATCGACGAGGTCGACGCCGAGCAGGCCGGCATCCTGCGCCTGCGCTGCATCGGCGGCAGCCGCTTCCGCCTGACCGGGCCGGCGACGCAGCGCCCCAGCGGGCTGTGGGAGGCGCCGGCCGAGCGCGTGCCCGACGACCCGCCGCGCCTGCCCGGCCCGGCGATGCTGGCCACCGTGCAGGCGCTGGCCGAGGCCATCCGCAAGCTGCAGCAGCAGGACAAGCGTCCGTTCGCCGAGCCCTACCGGCTGGACGATGCCGGCTGGGTGGCCAACCGCTGGTGCGAGCTGCTGCCGGTGTCGCTGGCCGCCAAGCAGAAGCTGATGGAGCTGGACGACCCGGTGATCCGCCTGTCGCTGGTCGACGGCTTCCTGCGCGACAAGAAGGTCGTCGTCGGCTGATCGAGCCGCCGGCGCCGCGCGCCGAGTCCCGCGCCGCGCCGCGTGTCAGGCGGCGGCCAGCGCCAGGACGGCCAGCTCGGCGTCGGCCAGCGTGCACCCCTGTTCGCGCAGCGCCGCGAGCGCCGTCGCGTCGCAGGCCGCACCCAGCAGCGACAGCGTGCGCTCGTGCGCGCGCTCCTCGTTGAACTGGCGTCGGTCGGCCGCCGCCTCGTAGCGCGCATCGGCGGCGCCGGCCAGCTGCGCCGCCGCCTCGTGCCGGCCTTCCAGCGCCGCGAGCAGCGCGAAGACATCGACGCACCAGGCGGGGATGCGCGGGCGCGGCGCCGCCGCCAGCATCTGCCGCACCACCTCGCGCGCGGCCGTGGTGTCGTCGAGCGCCAGGAGCGCCGCCGCCAGGTTGATGCGCGCGTGCACCAGCAGCGACGCGCTGCGCGGGTCGCGCAGCTGCTCGACCAGGCGCAGGCCGGTGGCGACCGCGGCGGCCGCGTCACCGCTGGCGAGTTCCGCATTGGCGACGTTGACCAGCGTCGTCAGGCCGGACTCGCCGGCCACGCGGTCCAGCGCCAGCAGGCGGCGGTACAGCGCCAGCGCCTCGCGCGCGGCGCCCCGCACGGTGGCCAGGCTGGCCTGCGCGCGCAGCGCCACGCGCTGCGTCACCGGCGGCCAGTCCGGCGAAGCCAGCGCCAGCGCCTCGCGCAGCAGCGGCTCGGCCTGCGTGCCCTTGTCCTCGTCGGTGAGCATGTGGGCGACGGTGCACAGCGTGTCGTACAGGCGCCGGCGCTCGGCCGCGCCCTCGTCCAGCCGGCGCGCCAGCACCAGGGCCTCGCGCGCCGCGGCCAGGCTGCGCGCCGGCTGCAGGTTGGCCAGCGCGGTGCTGATCGCGCGCCAGGCGCGGTAGACGCGGTCGCTGTCCAGCGCTGCAGCCGGCGCCTGGCCGGCGATCAGCTGCTCGCAGCGATCGACGAGCTGCAGCCGCTCGTCGTGCGGCGCCACGGTCAGCACCTCGCTGGCCAGCGCCAGCTCCAGCGCCGCCAGGCCCTGCTGCCGCGCCTGCGCGATCGCCTCGCGGGCATTCGGCAGCTCCGCCAGGCGGCGGCGGCGCCACGCCAGCAGGCCGAGCCGGCCTGCCTGCAGGTCGGCCTGGGCGCGGTCGAACTCGGCCAGCACGCCGTGGGCATGGCGCAGCCGCACCGCCGGCTCCTCGCCGCTGGCGCGCAGCTGCTCCAGCGCCAGCGCACGCGGCGACTCGAGCAGGCGGTAGCGCGGCGGGCCGCTCTCGTCGTCGTTGAGCAGCTCGACGAGCGAACGCTGGACCAGCTGGTCGAGCGCATCGACGACCTCCCAGGGATCGCCCACCGCCGCACCGGCGTCGGCCGTGCCCACCTGCTGCACCAGCGCCAGCGTGCCGCCGCCGGCCAGCACCGCCATGCGGCGGAACAGCTGCTGTTCGGCCGGGGCCAGCAGCGCGGCGCTCCACTCCAGCGCGGCGCGCAGGCTCTGCTGGCGCGCCGGCGCGCGGCGGTCGCGGTTGCTGCTCAGCACGCGCAGGCGGTCGGCCAGCGAGGCCTGCAGGCCCGCGATGCCCAGCGACGGCGCACGTGCCGCCGCCAGCTCGATGCCCAGCGCGACGCCGTCCAGGCTGCGGCACAGCTCGATCACGGCCGGCACGTCGGCGTCCTTCAGCACGAAGCGGTGGTCGGCGGCCGCCGCGCGTTCGCAGAACAGCGCCACCGCGCCGAAGGCCTGCGCCTGCCGCGCCGGCAGCGGGCCCTGCGGCAGGGCCAGCGGGCCCAGGCGCAGCACGCGCTCGGCCGCCAGGCGCAGCGGTGCCTGGCTGGTGACCACCAGGCGCAGGCCGGGCGCCGCGTCCAGCAGCGCCTGGGCCAGCGCGGCCACGGCGTCGAGCAGGTGCTCGGCGTTGTCCAGGGCCAGCAGCATCTGCAGCGGGGCCACGGCCCGCGCCAGCGGCGCGAGCGCATGGCCCGGTGCCCCCGGCAGGCCCAGCGCCGCGGCCACGGCGGCGGGCAGGCCCGCCGCGGCGTCGACGCTGCCCAGCTCGATCCAGCACACGCCCTGCGGGTAGGCCGCCACGCGCATCTGCAGCAGCGCCTGCGCGAGCCGCGTCTTGCCCATGCCGCCGGCACCGACGATGGTGACCAGCCGGTGCTGGTCGACCAGCGTGCCCAGCGCCGCGAGGTCGTCGCTGCGACCGACGAGCAGCGGCTGCAGCGTGGGCAGGTGCGTCTGCGGCAGCGGCGACAGTTCGTCCGCCGGCGCCGGCGACGATGCCGGCGCGACCGGCACGACGGGCGCGACGAAGCGGTAGCCGCGTCCCGGCACGGTGGCCAGCCACTCGCCGCCCAGCACCTTGCGCAGCGCGTTGACCTGCACGCTGAGGTTGTTCTCCTCGACCACGCGGCCGGGCCACACCTGCTCGATCAGCTCGTTGCGCGTCAGCAGCTCGCCCGGCCGCCGCGCCAGCGCGAGGAGCAGGTCGAAGGCACGGCCGCCCAGCGCGACCGGCTCGCCGTCGGCGAGCAGGCGCTGTTCCTGCGGGCGCAACTCGAAGCGGCCGAAGCGCAAGCGGTCCGGCAGGGCGGGCGGGGCGGCAGGCGTGCTCATCGCGAGCGCGCCAGTGTAGGGGCCAGGCCCGGGAACGGGCCCGGCAACAGGCGCGGCTACAGGCGCGGCAACAGGCCCGGCGCCAGGCCTGCCGCGCCGTTGCGCGGACGCGCCGGCGTCAGGCCGCCGCGAACAGCCGGCGCAGCGGCGCCGGCAGTCCGGCCGCCAGCGCCTCGGCGGGCGTGAACCAGCGCCCGCCGCCATCACCCGGCGGCGCGGGGACCGGCCCGCGCGCCGGCCAGCGCCAGACCAGCGGCGTCAGCGTCCAGTCGAAGTGGGTCAGGGCATGCTGCAGCGGCGGCAGCCATCGTCCTGCGCCCGGCCAGCCGGCCACGACGCGTTCGAGATCCTCGGCGCTGGCGAACTCCGGCAGGCTCCAGAGCCCGGCCCACACGCCGCGGTCCGGCCGCTGCACCAGCCACCAGCGGCCGCGGTGCTGCAGCCACAGCAGCGCATGGGCCCGCTGCCCGCGGCGCAGCTTGCGCGTCTTGACCGGGTAGCGCCCCGGCGCGCCTTCGCGCCGCGCGATGCAGTCGGCTTGCAGCGGGCAGGCCGTGCAGGCCGGCCGGCGCAGCGTGCAGACCGTGGCGCCGAGGTCCATCAGGCCCTGCGTGTAGGCCGCGACGCCGCGCGCCGGCAGCAGCGCCTGCGCCAGCGTCCACAGGTGCCGTTCCTGCGCCGCCTGCGCGAGGTCGCCGTCGAAACCGAGCGCACGCGTCAGCACGCGCTTGACGTTGCCGTCCAGGATGGCCGCGCGCTCGCCGAAACAGAAAGCCGCGATCGCCGCCGCCGTGCTGCGGCCGATGCCCGGCAGCGCGGCGAGCTGCTCGGCACGGCGCGGGAAGGTGCCGCCATGCTCGGCGACGACGGCCTGCGCGCAGCGGTGCAGGTTGCGCGCGCGGCTGTAGTAGCCCAGGCCGCTCCACAGCGCCAGCACCTCGTCCAGCGGCGCGGCGGCCAGCGCCTGCACGTCGGGGAAGCGCTCGACGAAGCGCGTGTAGTAGCCGAGCACGGTCGCCACCTGCGTCTGCTGCAGCATCACCTCCGACAGCCAGACGCGGTAGGGGTCGCGCGTGCGCTGCCAGGGCAGGTCGTGGCGGCCGTGGCTTCGCTGCCAGCGCACGATGCGGGCCGCGAAATCGGCGGGCAGCGGCGTCGCGGCCGCAGCGGCCGCCGGCGGGGGGCGGCGCGCGGTCAAGCGGCGTCGCGCCGCAGCGGCAGCTCGGGCGTCGTGGCGTCGACGGTCAGGCTGCGCGCGCTGGCCAGCGCGTCCTCGGCCAGCGCGGCCAGGCGCTGCTGCAGCGCGGCGAGATGCTCGTCCTGGGCCTGCACCTCGGCGATGCGCGCCTCCAGGTCGCCGGTGGCGTCCTGCACGCGCGCGAGCGCGTCGCGCCGGCGCGTGAAGCCGCGCCGGCGTTCGCGCAGCTGCACCTCGACCTGGCTGGACGCGGCCTTGCTCCACAGCTCGATCTCGCCGGCGGCATTCTCGAAGACCACGCGCAGCTTGGACAGCAGCATGCGCCGGAACTGCTCGGCGAAGCCGGGTGCGGCCATGCGCCAGGCCTGGCCGAGCCCGAAATAGCGGCGGTAGCTCTGCTCGATGAGGTCCAGCTCGGCCTCGAAGGGCGCCAGGCTGGGCACCGGCGCGAGCGCGAAGGCGAAGCCGAAGTCGGTATTGAGCTGGCGGAAGCTGCCCTCCAGCATCTGGCGCAGTTCCTCGGACTGCACGCCGGCCCTGCCCAGCGCGGCGCGCAGCCGCGCGGTCAGCGTGTCGAAGGCGGCGCGTCCGCCCAGGTTGAAGGGCCGGCTCTGCATCGCCGCCTGCATCGCGGCCACCTCGGCGCGCAATGCGTCGCTGGACAGCAGCGCCAGCAGCGCGCGCAGCAGCTTGGCCTGCACCGCGCGCAGCGCGGCCAGGCGCGCGGTGCAGCGCTCGAAGTCGGCGATGTCGGCGTCGACACGCTCGACCATCATGCGCAGCTTGGCGCCGCTCTTGCCGCGCAGGCCGCGCAGTTCCAGCAGCTGCTCGGCGAGCTGGCGACGGCGGTCGGCCAGGCGCGAGCCGGCGGTGCGGCGCAACTGCTCGACGACGCCGACCGCGCCGCCGACCAGCAGGTCGCGCCGGCGCGGCAGCAGCTCGCTGACCAGCGCCGCCTCCAGCGGCGGCAGCCGGCTCACGGCCAGCGCCTCGTGGTCGCGCTCCACGCGCGCGGCCAGCGCGTCGCGCGCCGAGAGCGCGAAGACGCGCTTGAGCGGCACCTGCAACTGCGCGGCCGCGTCGCGGCGCTGCTGCTCGATCTGCGCCAGCACCTCGGCGCGCGAGGCCAGCGGGTCGGCCAGCGTGTCGATCTTGTTGAGCACGACGAAACGCTCGAGCCCGGCCGGCCCGAGGTGGTCGCGCCAGATCGCGAGGTCGGACTTGGTGACGCCGGTGTCGGCGCCGAGCACGAAGACGACGGCATGCGCCGACGGCAGCAGCCCCAGCGTCAGCTCGGGCTCGGCGCCGATGGCATTGAGCCCCGGCGTGTCGATCACGACCAGCCCGCGCTCGAGCATCGGGTGCGGATAGTTGATCAGCGCGTGGCGCCAGGCCGGGACCTCGACGCTGCCGTCGCGGTCCTGCGGCGGGTTGTCCTCGGGCTGCGCTTCGTTCCAGAAGCCCAGCGCGGCGGCCTGCTCGACGCTGACGCGCTGCGTGCGCGTCACCGCCGCCAGCGCCTGCGACAGCGTCTGCGGGTCGTGCGGGTCCAGCGGCACGTGGTGCCAGTGCTCGTCGCGTGTGCGCAGGTCGGCCAGCGCCAGGCCGCGCAGCCGGGTCTCGATCGGCAGCAGCGACAGCCGCACCGGCTGCGCCGGGTCGTAGGCCAGCTCCACCGGCGACATCGTCGTGCGCCCGGGCGTGGCCGGCAGCACGCGGCGGCCGGCCTCGGCGAAGAAGATGGCGTTGATCAGTTCGGACTTGCCGCGCGAGAACTCGGCCACGAAGGCGAGCACCAGCTTGTCCGAGGCCAGCCGCTCGCGCAGCGCGGCCAGCAGCGTGGCGTCGGCGTCGTCCAGCAGTTCCTGCTCGGCCAGCGCGCGGCCGAGCTGCGCGACATGGCGGTCGAGATCGGCGCGCCAGGCGGCGAGCACGTCGAGACTGCGGGCGATGGAGCTGGACATGGACGGCAGCGGCGAAGCCCCTGGCAGCGCCGACGATCGCGACCGGGGCATGCTAGCGCAGGGCCCCGCCGCCACCCCCTGTTCGCGGGGGCGCGGGTGGTCGGAATTCACGGCGCGAGGCGGCTTCGCGACGCCGCGGACCGGGCCGTCGCCTGCGCACCCGCTGCGCGGCGCCGGCGGCGCGCACGCCTAGCGCCGCTGGCAGGCGGCGCAGAAGTAGGTCGAGCGCTGCGCCATCACGCGACGGGCGAGCGGCGCACCGCAGCGCGGGCAGGGCCGGCCGGCGCGGCCGTAGACGGCGGCCTGCGACTGGAAGGCACCGGCGCCGCCGTGCACGTCGCTGAAGTCGCGCAGCGTCGAGCCGCCGAGCGCCAGCGCGCGCGCCAGCGTGTCGCGCAAGGCCTGCAGCAGGCGCGCGGCGCGCGGCCGGCTGATGCGGTCCGCGCGCAGCGCGGGGTGGATGGCGGCAGCGAACAGCGCCTCGCAGGCGTAGATGTTGCCGGCACCGACGACCACGCTGCCGTCCAGCAGCACCGCCTTGATCGGCGCGCGCCGGCGCTGCAGCGCGGCATGGAAGCGCGCGGGCGTCAGCGCCGGATCGAAGGGCTCGGCGCCCAGACGGGCCAGCAATGGCGCCGCCGGCGCCGCGTCCAGCGCTGGCGACCACAGCACGGCGCCGAAACGGCGCGGGTCGTGCAGCCGCAGCGTGCCGCGGTCGGTGACGAGGTCGAAGTGGTCGTGCGGCCCCGGCTCGCTGGCAGCGCCCCCCGGCAGCCAGGCCAGCGACCCCGACATGCCCAGGTGCAGCAGCAGCCCGCCCGCGGGCCGTGCTTCGCGCGCCAGCGGCAACCAGAGGTATTTGCCGCGGCGCTCGGCGCCGCCGACCGTCGCGCCGGACAGCGTCGCCGGCGCGCAGCCCAGCGGCCAGCGCAGCGGCTTGCCCAGCCGCGCCGCGACGACCTGCGCCCCGGCCAGCGGCCCCGCGATGCCGCGCCGCGTGACCTCCACCTCGGGCAGTTCGGGCATGAAACCATTATGTGAGAATGAGCTCGAACGGCCGGCGCGGGGCTGGTGCACACTGCCGTGCCAACCCGATGCGCCCCGCGCCACCTGCGGCCCCGGCCGCCCGGTGCCACCGCCGTCCTCCCCGTCCTCCCCGTCCTTCCCGAGATTGCCGATGCCGCAACGCCCGCGCTGGCGCCCTGCCCTCGCTGCCTGCCTGGCGGCCACTTCCTGCGCATTCGGCGCCCTGCTCGCTGCCGACGCCCGCGCCCAGCAGGCCGTGGCCGCGGCGCCCGAGACGCCGCCCCCGCCTTCGGCGCTGGACGACCGGCTGCTGTACCAGCTGCTGGTCGGCGAGATGGCCCTGGCGCAAGGCGATGTCGGCACCGCGTTCGAATGGATCCTGGACGCCGCGCGGCGCACGCGCGACGAGACGCTGTTCCGCCGCGCCACCGACATCGCGCTCCAGGCGCGTGCCGGCGAGCAGGCACTGACCGCCACGCGCGCCTGGCGGCTGGCGCAGCCGGCGTCGGCCGAGCCGCTGCGGCTGCAGCTGCAGATCCTGCTGGCCACCAACCGCGCCGACCAGCTCGAAGAACCGCTGCGCGTGCTGCTGGAGAACTCGCCGGCGGCCGAGCGGCCGGGGCTGATCGCCGCGCTGCCGCGTTTCCTGCAGCGCGCCAACGACCCGGCGCTGGTGGCGCGCATGCTGGAGACGTCGCTCGCCCCGTACCGCGACGTCGCCGAGACGCGCGTGCCGGTGCGCGTGGCGACCGGCCGCGCCTGGCTGCAGGCCAAGGAACCCGAGCGTGCGCTGGCCCTCGCGCGCGAGGCCCAGGCCCTGGAACCCGCGTCCCCCGGCCCGGCGCTGCTGGCGATGGAGCTGATGCGCGAACGCCCGGCGGCCGAGGAGCTGGTGCTCGCCTACCTGCGCCAGGAGCGGCCGGAACCCGCGCTGCGCCTGGCCTACGTGCGGCTGCTGACCTCCGCGCAGCGTTATGCCGACGCGGTGGCGCAGCTCGAGCTGGCGACCCGCGCGCAACCCGACGAGCCGGGGCCCTGGCTGTCGCTGGGCGCGCTGCACCTGGAGCTGAAGCACCCGCGCGAAGGCGAGGCGGCGCTGCTGCGCTACATCGAGCTCGTGCAGGCCGCGGGCGCGGCGACCGGGTCGGCCGCGGCGACCCCCGGCGGCGCCGCGGCCGACGCGGCGCGCGCCGCGACCGCGCCGGGCGCGCAGGGCGATCTCGAAGAGGACCCGGCCGCGCGCCCGGACCAGGGGCTGGTGCAGGCCTGGCTGATGCTGGCGCAGTCCGCCGAGCAGCGCGGCGACTTCGCGGCCGCGGAGGGCTGGCTGGCGCGCATCGCCGACCCGCAGCGTGCCCTGGAGGTGCAGACGCGCCGCGCCAGCATGCTCGCGCGCCAGGGCCGCGTGTCGCAGGCGCGCGAGCTGATCCGCGCCACCCCCGAACGCAGCGACGAGGACGTGCGCGCCAAGCTGGTTGCCGAGGCCGGCGTGCTGCGCGAGGTCAAGCGCTGGGGCGACGCCTACCAGGTGCTGGCCGGCGCCGTCGCCCGCTTCCCCGAGGACACCGACCTGCTGTACGAACAGGCGATGATGGCCGAGAAGGGCGATCGCCTGGACGAGATGGAGCGCCTGCTGCGCCGCGTGATCGAGATGCAGCCGGACAACGCGCATGCCCACAATGCGCTCGGCTACTCGCTGGCCGACCGCGGCCTGCGCCTGCCCGAGGCACGGCAGCTGATCGAGCGCGCGCTGGAACTCGCGCCCGGCGACCCCTTCATCACCGACAGCCTGGGCTGGGTCGAATTCAAGATGGGCAACCGCGAGGCCGCGCTGGCCCACCTGCAGCGCGCCTGGTCGGCACGCCCGGACACCGAGATCGGGGCCCATCTCGGCGAGGTGCTGTGGTCGCTGGGCCGGCGCGACGAGGCGCGCCGCATCTGGCGCGAGGCCCAGGGCCGCGACGCCGCCAACGAGGTGCTGCGCGAGACGCTGGCGCGGCTGCGCGTGAGCCTCTGACGCGCGCGATGCGCGGCCTGCTTGCTGCCCTCGCGGTCGGCGCCCTGCTGGCCGGCTGCGCGACGCCGCCGCGCGAGAGCGCCGACTGGACGGTCGGGCGGCTGAGCCTGCGCGTCGATGCCGGCGAGGCCCAGGCCGCGCAGTCGCTGTCGGCCGGCTTCGAGCTGCGCGGCGACGGCCGCGAAGGCGAACTGCGGCTGTCCACGCCGCTGGGCAACCGCATGGCCGAGGCCCGCTGGTCGCCGGGCAGCGCGGTGCTGGACGACGGCCGCGGCGAACGCCGCTTCGCGACGCTGGACGAACTGTCGCGCGCCGCGCTCGGCGAGCCGCTGCCGCTGGCGGCGCTGCCCGACTGGCTGGCCGGCCGCCCGTGGCCGGGCGCCGCGCACGCCACCACGGCCGAGGGTTTCGAGCAGCTCGGCTGGCAGGTCGCGACCGCACGCCGCGCCGACGGCGTCGTCGAGGCGCGGCGCGCCGCGCCGCCGGCGGTGTGGCTGCGCGTGCGCCTGGAGGAGGCGGCGCGATGAGCGCGCCGGGCCGCTCCCAAGCGCTCGTCCCGGAGCGCGCAGCGCAGAGGGCAGTCCAGTGAGCCTGCGCGCGCTGTACGACGTGCCGGCGCCGGCCAAGCTGAACCTGTTCCTGCACGTGATCGGCCGCCGCAGCGACGGCTACCACCTGCTGCAGTCGGCCTTCGTGCTGATCGACTGGGCCGACCGCCTGCACTTCGAGCGCCGCGACGACGGCCGGCTGCAGCGCCACGACCTCGGCCCGGCACTGCCCGCCGACGACCTGTGCCTGCGCGCCGCACGCGCGCTGCAGCAGGCCAGCGGCACGGCGCTGGGCGCCGACATCTCGGTCGACAAGCAGCTGCCCTGGGGCGCCGGCCTGGGCGGCGGCAGCTCGGACGCGGCGAGCACGCTGCTGGCGCTGAACCGGCTGTGGGGGCTGCACTGGCCGCGCCAGCGGCTGGCCGCGATCGGCCTCGCGCTGGGGGCCGACGTGCCCTTCTTCGTCGGTGGGCAGCACGCCTTCGTCGAGGGCATCGGCGAGCGGCTGACGCCGCTGGCCCTGCCGGCGATGCAGTTCGCCGTCGTCAAGCCGCCGCCGGCGGTGGCCACGCGCGACATCTTCAGCCACCCGATGCTCAGGCGCGACAGCAAGCCTGTTATACTCGCAGGCTCTCTTGAGGAGGCTGGTTGCGGGCAGGCCGTGACCGCCCCGGCCGCGTGGTGGCAGGGTGCTGGCGAAGCTTTCGGCGCCAACGACCTGCAGCCGGTGGCCGAGGCCGCATGCCCCGAGGTCGCGCAGGCGGCCGCGTGGCTGCGGAAACGGTTCGGCAACAGCCGCATGACGGGCTCCGGCAGCGCGGTCTTCTCGAGAGTGGGCATGGAGGCGTCACCCATGGCGACCTTCCCGGCGGAAGAGCTTCCGGCGGGCTGGGTGGGGCGGATGTGCCGCAGCCTGGACCGGCATCCCCTGGTGGACTGGTCTTCGGGCTGAAGCGGTTTTCGGGCGGCGGTGCGAACCGTGGCCTGTGTAGGGGAGTCGCCAAGTTGGTTAAGGCATCGGATTTTGATTCCGACATTCGAGGGTTCGAATCCTTCCTCCCCTGCCAAACCTTTCTCTGACGCCGGGACCTCACACCCCGGCCGGGCCGCTGGCGAAAGACCCCCACCCGTGCTGTTCAATACCGTGCTGTTCACCGGCAATGCGAACCCGGTGCTGGCCCAGGAGATCGCGTCGCACCTGGGCGTCGAGCTCGGCCAGGCGCAGGTGGGCCGCTTCTCCGACGGCGAGGTGACCGTCGAGATCCGCCAGAACGTCCGCGCCCGGGACGTCTTCGTCGTGCAGCCGACCTGCAGCCCGACGAACGAGAACCTGATGGAACTGCTGATCATGGTCGATGCGCTCAAGCGCGCCAGCGCGCGCCGCATCACCGCCGTGATCCCCTACTTCGGCTATGCGCGCCAGGACCGCCGGCCGCGCAGCACGCGGGTGCCGATCAGCGCCAAGGTCGTCGCCAACCTGCTGGAGACGGTGGGCGTGGAGCGCGTGCTGACGATGGACCTGCACGCCGACCAGATCCAGGGCTTCTTCGACATCCCGGTCGACAACATCTACGCCAGCCCGGTGCTGCTGTCGGACCTGAAGAGCCGCAAGTACGCCAACCTCGTGGTCATCTCGCCGGACGTCGGCGGCGTCGTGCGCGCGCGCGCGCTGGCCAAGCAGCTGGGCTGCGACCTGGCGATCATCGACAAGCGGCGCCCGGCGGCCAACGTCTCCGAGGTCATGCACGTGATCGGCGAGATCGAGGGCCGCAACTGCGTGATCATGGACGACATGATCGACACCGCCGGCACGCTCGTGAAGGCGGCCGAGGTGCTCAAGGAGCGCGGTGCCAAGAGCGTCTACGCCTACTGCACGCACCCGGTCTTCAGCGGCCCCGCGGTGGACCGCATCGCGGCCAGCCAGATCGACGAGGTCGTCATCACCAACACCATCCCGCTGGGCGCGGCGGCCAAGGCCTGCCCCAAGATCCGCCAGCTCAGCGTGGCCTTCCTGTTCGCCGAGACGATCCGCCGCATCAGCGACGGGGAGTCGGTGACCTCGCTGTTCGCAGACCAGAACAGCAACTTCTAGAGCCCTGGTCGCGGGGCTCATCCACTGTTGGAGTGTTCATGAAATTCACCGCCTACGAGCGTACGCTGCAGGGGACCGGAGCGAGCCGCCGCCTGCGCAACGCCAGCAAGGTGCCAGGCATCGTCTACGGTGCCGGCACGCCCCAGATGATCGAGCTCGATCACAACGCGCTGTTCTTCGCGCTGAAGAAGGAAGCGTTCCACTCGTCCATCCTCGAGATGGACCTGGCCGGCCAGACGCAGAAGGTGCTGCTGCGCGACTTCCAGATGCACGCCTTCAAGCCCATCGTGATGCACGTGGACTTCCAGCGCGTGGACGAGACCACGCGGCTGCGCAAGAAGGTGCCGCTGCACTTCGAGGGCGAGGAGAACAGCCCGGCGGTGAAGACCGACAAGTGCCTGGTCGGCCACGTGATGACCGAGCTCGAGATCGAGTGCCTGGCCTCGCAGCTGCCCGAGTTCGTGACCATCGACCTGTCCGGCCTGGTCAAGGGCCAGAGCCTGCACGCCAGCGACCTGAAGCTGCCGCCGGGCATCAAGGCCGTCAAGCACGGCACGCTGAACCCGGTCATCGTCTCGGTCACGGTGCCCAAGGCCGAGGAAGAGGTCGTCGCCGCGCCGGTGGTGGCCAAGCCCGAGAAGGGCAAGGCCGCCAAGCCGAAGAAGGACGAGAAGCAGAACAAGAAGTGACCGGCGGCGTGCCCGTCACGGGCACGCACCAAGCACGACGGCCGGCCGGGTCACCCCGGGCCGGCCGTTTGTCTTGGTGGGCGGCCGCAGCTGCCGCTGCGGCCCGTCAATCGCTCAGCGGCCGCGCCGGCGCACGGCCCCGGCTGCCAGCAGTGCCAGGCCGGACAGCAGCAGCGTCGCCGGCTCGGGCACGTTGGCCGTGCGGTTGTCGCGCAGCACGACGTTGTCCAGGATGGCGCCGATGTTGTCGCCGCCTGCGCCCTCGATGAAGAAGCGCCAATTGCCGGCGAAGTTCTGACCCAGCAGGCTGCCGCCGAAGGTGGCGAACGGGGCGTTCGGGGCGAGCGGGCCGGCGCTCAGCGTGGACTCGAAGCCGGTGTCCACGCTGATGAGGCCGTAGGTCACCGTGTCGCTGGCGCCACCGCGCTGGTTGCCCGACAGCATCATCTCGAAGGTGTACTCAACGCCGTCGTCGAAGTCGAAGACCTGCCGGGTGGTGATGCGCCCGGCATTGCCGGCGCTGCCGTCCATGTCCAGGCAGCCGCCGGTGCCGCCGACGCAGCTGATGCCGAAGCCGCCGCTGCGGATGTAGTCGATGGTGCCGCCGCTGACGGTCCAGTTGATCAGGCCGTTGAAGTTGAGCACCGACGCCGCACTGTCGGCATCGAAGTTGTCCGAGAAGATGACGCCGGCCTGGGCCGGCGCGGCGGCCAGCGCAGCCAGCAGGCTGGCGGCGGCGGTGACGGACTTGAACGACATGAAGGACTCCCTGACTGCGTTGTGATGACTCCGGCGGTACCGGACGCAAGAAACGAGCCGCCGCCGGAATGCGGCGTGCCGGCGCGGACTTGCATGACGGGCCGGCGAGCGGTCCGGCGTGGATGTCAAGCCTGCCGACACCCCCGGCCGGCGGGCCGGACACCCGACGAAGGGCGCCACCCCCGGCCGGCGGGGTCTCGCGCCGCGGGCGCTGCCGATAATGCCGCCCCATGATCCGACTCTTCGTCGGCCTGGGGAACCCGGGCCCTGAATACGAGGCCACGCGCCACAACGCCGGGTTCTGGTGGCTGGAGGCGCTGGCCGCCAAGCTGGGCGCGCGGCTGCAGCCCGAGCGCGCCTACCAGGCGCTGGCCGCGCGCGTGAACCTGGCGCAGGGCCCCGTGTGGCTGCTGGAGCCGATGACCTTCATGAACCGCTCCGGCGTCTCGGTGGCGGGGCTGGCGCGCTTCTACAAGATCGCGCCCGAGCAGATCCTCGTCGTCCACGACGAGCTGGACCTGCAGCCCGGCCAGGCCAAGCTGAAGTTCGGCGGCAGCGCCGCCGGGCACAACGGCCTGAAGGACATCCATGCGATGCTGGGCACGCTGGACTTCTGGCGCCTGCGCCTGGGCATCGGCCACCCGGGGGTGAAGGCCGAGGTCGTCAACTACGTGCTGAAGAAGCCCTCGCCCGACCACCGCGAGGCGATCGGCAAGGCCATCGAGCAGTCGCTGGGCGCCAGCGACCTGCTAGTCGCCGGCGCGATGGACCGCGCGCTGGCCGCCATCCACGCCCAGCCGCCGCGGCCCAAGCCGCCGCGCCGGCCGCCGGCCGAGAACCCCGCCGCCCCACCGCCCACCGGAGAGCCGTGATGAAGCTGCCGACCCTGCTGCTGCTGGCCTGCCTGACCCTGCCCGCGACGGCGCAGACCGTCTGGCGCTGCGGCGCCGGGGCCTACGCCGACCGCCCCTGCGCCGATGGCCGCGAGATCGACGTCGCCGACCCGCGCAGCGACGAACAGCGCCGGCACGCGACGCTGGTCGCGCTGCGCGGCCAGCGGCTGGCGGAGGACCTGCGCGCCGAGCGCCTGGCGCGCCATGCGCAGGCGGTGCCGCTGCCGGCGGCGGCGACGGCCGCGCTCAGGCCGCCGCCGGATCGTGCAGCGAAGTCGGCACGGGCGAAGCACCCGCCGAAGCACCGGGCGGCGTCGAAGCGCCGGCCGGATGCAGACGATGGAACTTGGCGAGCAGCTGCTCCCGGGTCTCGACGAACGAAGGATTGACCGGGATGCAGCTCACCGGGCACAGTGCCACGCACTGCGGCTCGTCGAAGTGGCCGACGCACTCGGTGCAGCGCTGCGGGTCGATCTCGTAGATCTCCGCGCCCATGGCGATCGCCTGGTTCGGGCACTCGGGCTCGCAGACATCGCAGTTGATGCACTCGTCGGTGATCCACAGCGCCACGGTGCTCAGTTCTCCTGGTGCGAGATGCGGTCCTTCAGCCGCGACAGCACCGAGGGTGCCACGAACTTGGAGACATCACCGCCGAGGCTGGCAATCTCGCGCACGAAGGTGCCGCTGACGAACTGGTACTGGTCCGACGGCGTCATGAAGACCGTCTCCACGTCGGGCATCAGTTGGCGGTTCATGCCGGCCATCTGGAATTCGTACTCGAAGTCGCTGACCGCGCGCAGCCCGCGCACCACCACCTTGCCGCCGGCGCCGACGACGAAGTCGCGCAGCAGGCCGCGAAAGGCCGTGACCTCGACGTTCGGGTAGGGCGCGGCGATCTCGCGCGCGATCTCCAGCCGCTCGGCGATCGTGAACATCGTGCGCTTGTGATGCCCCACCGCGACGGCCAGGATCAGGCGGTCGAACAGGCGCGAGGCGCGCCGCATCAGGTCCTCGTGGCCCAGCGTCATGGGGTCGAAGGTGCCGGGGTAGACGGCGGTCAGCGGTGCAGTGGCGGTCACGGCCGGGTCCTCCAGTCTGACGGGCGACATGCGGGCACGGGCGCAGTGTAGCGGCGTGCGCCGACGCAGGGCCCGGCGCCGCGCGGGCGCTCAGCCGCCGTGACCATCACCACCGGCGGCCACGAACAGCTGCGCATGCACCGCGCCGGCGCGCAGCTGCCGGTGGGGCAGCAGGCCCGGTGGCGGTTCGGCCAGCGGCGCGGCCGACTCGACATAGACGAAGCCACCGGGCACCACCAGCCGCGCCGCCAGCGCCGCGGCCGGCGCGGCCAGCGTGGTGTCGAAGGGCGGGTCCAGCAGCACGAGCTCGAAGCGGGCCGGCGCCGAGGCCGCCAGCCAGGCCATCGCGTCGGCGCGCTCGACCTGCACCTGCGTCGCGCCCAGGCGCTGCTGCTGCGCCTTCAGCACCGCCACCAGCGCGGCGTCACGCTCCAGCAGCCGCACCTCGGCGGCGCCGCGCGAGGCCGCCTCGAAGCCCAGCGCGCCGCTGCCGGCGAACGCGTCCAGCACGCGCCAGCCGCCCAGGTCCTGGCCCAGCCAGTTGAACAGCGTCTCGCGCACGCGGTCGGGCGTGGGCCGCAGCCCGGGGCGGTCGGGCACCGGCAGCTTGCTGCGCCGCCACTGGCCGCCGATCAGGCGCACCTCGCCGGGCGGCCGTGCAGGACCGCGTCCCGAAGGTCGCGCCGATGCCGTCCTAGAGCCGGACCGGGATGCCATCGCGCGCCAGCAGCGCCTTGGCCTGCCCCACGGTGAATTCGCCATAGTGAAAGATGCTGGCGGCCAGCACCGCGTCGGCGCCGCCGAGGCGGATGCCCTCGGACAGGTGTTCCAGCGCGCCGACGCCGCCGGAGGCGATCACCGGCACCGGCACGGCGTCGCTGACGGCGCGCGTGAGCTCGAGGTCGAAGCCGCTCCTGGTGCCGTCGCGGTCCATGCTGGTCAGCAGGATCTCGCCGGCGCCGGCCTCGGCCATGCGGCGCGCCCAGTCCACGGCGTCGAGCCCGGTATTGCGGCGCCCGCCGTGCGTGTAGACGTCCCAGCCGGGCGCACCGTCGGCACGCCGCTTGGCGTCGATCGCGACCACGATGCACTGCGCGCCGTATTTCTCCGAGGCGTCGCGGATGACCTGCGGGTTGGCGACCGCGGCCGAGTTGAAGCTGACCTTGTCGGCGCCGGCATTGAGCAGCCGGCGCACGTCGTCCACCGTGCGCACGCCGCCGCCCACGGTCAGCGGGATGAACACCTGCGAGGCCACCGCCTCGACGATGTGCAGCATCAGGTCGCGGCCGTCGCTGGTGGCGGTGATGTCGAGGAAGGTGATCTCGTCGGCGCCCTGCTCGTTGTAGCGGGCCGCGATCTCGACCGGGTCGCCGGCGTCGCGCAGCTCGACGAAGTTGACGCCCTTGACGACGCGCCCGCCCGTGACGTCCAGGCAGGGGATGATGCGCTTGGCCAGCATCAGAGGGCCCGGCCGGCACCAGGCCGCCCCAAGCCGGCCGGCGCCCCCTCGGGGGGCAGCGAGCGAAGCGAGCGTGCGGGCTTCATGCCGCCAGCTCGTCGGCGCGCGCCTGCGCGGCCGCGAAGTCCAGCGCGCCGGTATAGATGCTGCGGCCGCAGATCACGCCTTCGACGCCCTCGCTCTCCACCGCGCACAGCCGTTCGATGTCGGCGATGCCCGCCAGCCCGCCCGAGGCGATGACGGGGATGCTCAGCGCCTGCGCCAGCTTAACCGTCGCCTCGACGTTGATGCCGGTGAGCATGCCGTCGCGGCCGATGTCCGTGTAGATCACGCCCTCGACGCCGTAGTCCTCGAACTTCTTCGCCAGGTCGATCACCTCGTGGCCGGTGAGCTTGCTCCAGCCGTCGGTGGCGACCTTGCCGTCCTTGGCGTCCAGGCCGACGATGATGTGGCCGCC
Source organism: Rubrivivax sp. (assembly GCA_019635315.1). Taxonomy (GTDB): domain Bacteria; phylum Pseudomonadota; class Gammaproteobacteria; order Burkholderiales; family Burkholderiaceae_C; genus Rubrivivax. The sequence continues at coordinate 675,273 of JAHBZT010000003.1, read as the reverse complement.
GAAGGCGCTGCAGGCGTCCTTCAGGAAGCCCGGGCTCTTGACCGCCGCGGTGCCGATGATCACGTAGGAGAGCCCGTCGTCGAGGAAGCGCTCGATGGTGTCGAGGTCGCGGATGCCACCGCCGAGCTGCACCGGGATCTCGTCGCCGACCTCGCGCAGGATGGCCTTGACCGCGCCCTCGTTGACCGGCCGGCCGGCGAAGGCGCCGTTCAGGTCCACCAGGTGCAGACGGCGTGCGCCGGCGTCCAGCCAGCGCCGGGCCATCGCGGCCGGGTCGTCGCCGAAGGTGGTGGAGGCGTTCATGTCGCCCTGTTGCAGGCGGACGCACTTGCCGTCCTTGAGGTCGATGGCCGGGATCAGCAGCATGGCTCGGGCTGAGCGGTGGGGGGAAGGGGAAGAGGCGAATGCGCGCGGCGGTGGTCGGGACCGGGGCGGCGTGAAGGCGGATGGGTTCGGCGGGCCTGGGCAGCGGGGCGACGCGTCGCGTGGAGGACGTGGCGTGGCGGCGGTGGCAGGCTAGGGCTTCCAGCGCAGGAAGTTGCGGTACAGCGCGAGGCCGGCGTCGGCGCTCTTCTCGGGGTGGAACTGCGTGGCAAAAATGTTATCCCGCGCCACCGCCGAGGTAAAGCGATCGCCGTACTCTGTGACACCCGCGGTGTCGCGCGGGTCCGACGGCGCGGCATGGAAGCTGTGCACGAAATAGAACCACGCGCCGTCGGGGATGCCGTCCCACAGCGCATGCGGCGCCGGGTGGCCGACCTGCTGCACGCGGTTCCAGCCCATCTGCGGCACCTTGTAGCGGCTGCCGTCGGGCTGGCGCCGGCCCTCCAGGCGAAAGCGGATCACACGGCCGGGCAGCAGGCCCAGGCCCGGCGTGTCCTGCTCCTCGCTGTGATCCAGCAGCATCTGCATGCCGACGCAGACGCCGAACAGCGGCTTGTTGGCCGCGGCGTGCAGCACGGCGTCCTTCAGCCCGGAGTCCTGCAGCTCGCGCATGCAGTCGCGCATCGCGCCCTGCCCGGGCAGCACCACGCGTTCGGCCGCCAGCACCTCGGCCGGGCGCGAGGTGACGACCACGTCGAGGCCGCTGCCGGCGGCGACATGCATCACCGCCTGCGACACCGAGCGCAGGTTGCCCATGCCGTAGTCGACGACGGCGACGGTGCGCGCCATGGCGGTGGTCCTACAGCGTGCCCTTCGTGGACGGGATCGTGCCCGCCGCGCGCGGGTCGGGCGCCAGCGCCATGCGCAGCGCACGCGCGAAGGCCTTGAAGACGGTCTCGCACTGGTGGTGCGCGTTCTCGCCCTTCAGGTTGTCGATGTGCAGCGTGACCAGCGCGTGGTTCGCGAAGCCCTGGAAGAACTCGTACGCCAGCTGCGTGTCGAAGCCGCCGATCATGCCGGCCTTGAACGGCACGTCCATGTGCAGCCCGGGGCGGCCGGAGAAGTCCACCACCACGCGCGACAGCGCCTCGTCCAGCGGCACGTAGGCGTGGCCGTAGCGCGTGATACCGCGCTTGTCGCCCACCGCCTGCGCCACCGCCTGGCCCAGCGTGATGCCGACGTCCTCCACCGTGTGGTGGCCGTCGATGTGCAGGTCGCCCTTCGCTTCCACGGTGAGGTCGATCAGGCCGTGGCGCGCGATCTGGTCCAGCATGTGGTCGAAGAAGCCGATGCCGGTGGCGAGCTGGGCCTGGCCGCTGCCGTCCAGGTTCAGCGCGACCCGGATTTGCGTCTCCTTGGTGTCGCGGCGGAGGTCGGCGGTGCGTGCACTCATAGGCTGTGGCTCAGGGCCTCGATCATCAGGTCGTTCTGCTCGGGCGTGCCCACGGTCAGGCGCAGGCAACGGGCCAGCAGCGGGTGCAGGCCGGCGATGTGCTTGACGAGCACGCCGCGCTGCTTCATGCCGGCGAAGGCGCGCGCCGAGTCGGGCACGCGCACGAGGATCATGTTGGCCTCGCTGGGAAACGGCGTCACGCCGGGCAGTGCACGCAGCGCGGCCTGCAGCCGTTCGCGCTCGGCGCGGATCACCGCCGCCTGGCGCGCATATTCGTCGGCATGCTCCAGCGCGAACAGCGTCGCCTCGGCATTCAGCACGCTCACGTTGTACGGCGGGCGCACCTTGTCGACCTCGGCCACCAGCGCCGCGGCGCCGCACAGGTAGCCCAGGCGCACGCCGGCGAGGCCGAACTTGGACAGCGTGCGCATCACCAGCACATGCTCGGTGCCCGGGGCGCCCAGACGCGGCAGCCAGCTGCGCGACGCGAACGGCTGGTAGGCCTCGTCGATGACCACCAGGCCATGCTGGCGGCCCACGGCCTGCACGATGCGATCGACGACCGCGTCGTCCCACAGGTTGGCGGTCGGGTTGTTCGGGTAGGCGATGTAGGTCAGCGCCGGGCGGTGCTGCTCGATGGCGGCCAGCATCCTAGCCTCGTCGAGCTCGAAGTCCGCCGTCAGCGGCACGCCGACGAAGGCCAGGCCGCGCAGCTTCGCCGACATCTCGTACATCACGAAACCGGGCAGCGGCGCCAGCACCGTGGCGCCGGGGCGGTCGCAGGCCACCGACAGCAGGTCGATGAGTTCGTCGGACCCGTTGCCCAGCATCATCGCGCAGCCTTCGGGCAGCTGCACGAAGCGCGACAGCGCGGCGATCACGTCGGCCGTGCTCTGCACCGGGTAGCGGTTGATCGCCACGCGCCCCAGCCGCTCGCCCAGTGCCTGCTGCAGCGCCGGCGGCAGCGGGAACGGGTTCTCCATCGCGTCCAGCTTCACGAGCCCGGCGCTGGGCTGGATGGCATAGGCGTGCATGGACTGCACGTCCTGGCGGATCGTGTGCGCCATGCGCTCGGCCAGCGGGATCGGGTGCATGCTCAGATCCCTTCCAGCCGGTGGACCATCTTGATCTCGCCCTCGTCCACCACGCCGGTGTAGACGAAGCCCAGCTTCTCGTAGAACGGCCCGGCATGGCCTTCCAGCGGCTGGTGGGACAGGCCCACGGTTGCGAAGCCCAGGCGGCGCGCCTCCTGCAGCACCCATGTCATCGCCTGGCGGCCGATGCCGCGGCGCTGGAAGCGTGCGTCGACGAGGATGCGCCAGACATACAGCTGGTTGGCCGGCCGCTCGTCGTCGCGCCGTGCGTCGTACAGCAGCAGCAGGCCCACCGGCTGCTCGCCCAGGTACAGCGCCAGCACGCGCGACGCCGGCTCGTACGCGGCCTGCGCTATCGATTTCGTCGCCGAGCCGACGAGCCGGCGCTGCTCGGGCGCAACCTCCAGTTCGATCAGGTCGTCGACGTTGTCGGTGGTCACCGGCCGCACCGAGAAGGCGTCGGCAGCGTTCGGCGCCGGCGCAGCGGCAGCCTGCACCGCCGGCAGCCGCATCTCGGCGGCGCGTGCATGGGCCTGCAGGCCCTCGCCGTACGCCAGCTCGGCGGCGATGGCGCCCAGCTTCGCGGCACCGGCCTCGCTGACCTCGATCAGGCTGCTGCGCTTGACGAAGTCGTAGACGCCCAGCGGCGAGCTGAAGCGCGCGGTGCCGCTGGTCGGCAACACGTGGTTGGGTCCGGCGCAGTAGTCGCCCAGGCTCTCGCTGGTGTAGGCGCCGAGGAAGATCGCGCCGGCGTGCCTGAGCAGCGGCTCCCAGCGCTGCGGATCGCGGCTGCTCACCTCCAGGTGCTCGGGCGCGATGCGGTTGCTGATCGCGCAGGCCTCGTCCATGCTGCGCGTGAGCACCAGCGCGCCGCGGCCCTCCAGGCTGGAGCGGATCACGTCGCGGCGCGGCATCCCGGGCAGCAGCCGCTCCATCGCGGCCTGCACGGCGTCCAGGTAGGCGGCGTCGGGCGACAGCAGGATGCTCTGCGCCAGCTCGTCGTGCTCGGCCTGGCTGAAGAGGTCCATCGCCACCCAGTCCGCAGGCGTGCTGCCGTCGGCCAGCACCAGGATCTCGCTCGGGCCCGCGATCATGTCGATGCCGACCTGCCCGAAGACGCGCCGCTTGGCGCTGGCGACATAGGCGTTGCCGGGACCGGTGATCTTGTCCACGCGCGGCACCGTCGCCGTGCCCCAGGCCAGCGCGGCGACGGCCTGCGCGCCGCCGATCGTGAAGACGCGGTGCACGCCGGCCACCGCAGCGGCGGCCAGCACCAGGTCGTTGCGCTCCCCGCGCGGCGTCGGCACCACCATCACGATCTCGCCGACGCCGGCCACTGCGGCCGGCACGGCATTCATCAGCACGCTCGACGGATAGGCGGCCTTGCCGCCGGGCACGTAGATGCCCACGCGGTCCAGCGGCGTGACCTTCTGGCCGAGCAGCGTGCCGTCCTCGTCGCGGTAGGCGAAGCCGCGTGCGCTGGCCTCCATCTGGCGCAGGTGGTAGCGGCGCACGCGCTCGGCGGCGGCCTCGAGCGCGCCGCGCTGCGCCGGCGTGATGGCGGCCAGCGCGGCCTGCAGCTCGGCGATGCCGATCTCCAGCGCGGCCACGCTGTCAGCCTGCACCCCGTCGAAGCGCGCGGTGTAGTCCAGCACCGCGGCGTCGCCGCGCGCGCGCACGTCGGCGACGATGTCCGCCACGCGCTGCTCGATCGCCGCGTCGGTCTCGGCCGACCAGTGCTGCAGCCGCGCCAGCTGCGCATCGAAGTCGGCCTGCGTGGTGTCCAGCCTGCGCAGGGCCAGCTTCATGCGCCGCTCCCGCCCACGGCCGCCTCGAAGGCATCGATCAGCCCGCGCATCGCCTCGCGGTTCAGCTTCAGCGCCGCCGGGTTGACGACCAGCCGCGCCGAGATGTCCATGATGCGCTCGACCTCCAGCAGCTGGTTGGCCTTGAGCGTGCTGCCGGTGGAGACGAGGTCGACGATGGCATCCGCCAGCCCGGTCAGCGGCGCCAGCTCCATCGAGCCGTAGAGCTTGATCAGGTCCACGTGCACGCCCTTGGCCGCGAAGTGCTGGCGCGCGCAGTGCGTGTACTTGGTCGCGACGCGGATGCGCGCGCCCTGGCGCACCGCGGCCGCATAGTCGAAGTCCTCGCGCGCGGCCACGCTCATGCGGCAGCGCGCGATGCGCAGGTCCAGCGGGCGGTACAGGCCGTCGCCGCCCTCGGCGGCGGCATGTTCCAGCAGCACGTCCAGCCCGGCCACGCCGAGGTCGGCGCCGCCATGCTGCACGTAGGTCGGCACGTCGGAGGCACGCACCATCACCACGCGCAGGTCCGGCCGCGAGGTGGCCAGGATCAGCTTGCGGCTCTTCTCGGGGTCGTCCAGCACCTCGACGCCGGCGGCGCGCAGCAGCGGCAGCGAGTCGTCGAAGATGCGGCCCTTGGACAGTGCGAGCGTGATCATCGTCTGGGGAACGACACGCCGGGGAGGACCCGCTGCAGGCACCGACGACCTGGTCGGCGCGACGCGGCATCCCCGCGGCGCACCGCAGGGGTGTTCAGTGGTGGTGGGCCTGCGCCGAATACTCGGCGGGGGTCAGCGTCTTCATCGACAGGGCGTGGATCTGCTCGCGCATTCTATCGCCCAGCGCCGAATAGACGCGCTGGTGCCGGCGCACGCGCGGCAGGCCCTCGAAGGCCGCCGAGACGATGGTGGCGAAGAAGTGGCGGCCGTCGCCTTCGACTTCCAGGTGCTCGCAGGGCAGCCCGGCGGCGATGTACGCGCGGACTTCGTCGGGGGTGGGATCGGCCATGGCGATGGGATTGTCGCAGAGCTGGTCAGCTCCGCAGCTTGTAGCCGCTGGCCAGCAGCCGCAGCGTGATCGCCGCGACGACCACGAAGGCGGTGCCGACGATGGCCAGGCTGATCCAGGGCGAGGTGTCGCTGACGCCGAAGAAGCCGCGCCGGAAGCCGTCGATCATGAAGAAGAAGGGGTTCAGGTGGCTGACCTGGTTCCACAGCGGCGGCAGCGACTGCACCGAATAGAACACGCCCGACAGCATGGTCAGCGGCATGACGATGAAATTCTGGAACATCGCCATCTGGTCGAACTTGTCGGCCCACAGCCCGGCGATCAGGCCCAGCGAGCCCATCAGCCCCGCCCCCAGCGCGGCGAAGACGAGGATCCACCAGGGCTCCTTCAGCGCCAGCGGTGCGAACCACACGGTGACCAGCAGCACGCCCAGGCCGACGACCAGCCCGCGCACCATCGACGCGCCGACATAGGCGGCAAACCAGGCGCGGTGCGACAGCGGCGTGACGAGCAGGAAGACCAGGTTGCCGGTGATCTTGCTCTGGATCAGGCTGCTGGAGCTGTTGGCGAAGGCGTTCTGCAGCACGCTCATCATCACCAGCCCGGGCACCAGGAAGCTGAGGTAGCCGACGCCGGGGAAGACCTCGACGCGGTCCTTCAGCACGTGGCCGAAGATCAGCAGGTACAGCACCGCCGTCAGCACGGGTGCCGCGACGGTCTGGAAGGCGACCTTCCAGAAGCGCAGGATCTCCTTGCGGAACAGCGTGCCGGCGCCGGCGAGACTCATGCGTCCTCCCGTGCATCAGCAGCGGTCCGTGGCGCGCCGGCGGAAGCCTGCGGACCGGCGTTCGGCAGGCCGCCTGCGGCGCCCGACGGCCTGTTCCAGCACGTTGCGGTCGCTGCTCGAGCGACGCTGTTCGCTCGTGCTGGCATCGGCGCGGCGAAGCCGCATGGGGGCAGCCCGCAGCGACCAGAGTCCGGCGGTCGGCGCTGTGCGCCGACTGCCCTGCGATGCTCGAACGCCTGGCCCGCCGCCAACTCACTTCGCTCACTGCGTTCGCTCCGTTCGGACATCGGCGGCGAGTCAGTCTTGGAGGCGCGCTGCGCGCGCGGCCAAGCGTCCTGCGCTTCTCGGCGCCTCCCATGGGCGCCGCGGGCTGCCCCCACGCGGCTTCGCGATACGGCGGTGGCGTGCCAACACTTCGCATGCCGCTGTCGGTGGACTTCGCGCCAGGCGGTACCCGCGGCCGGCGATGTGTGGAGCGCCGAGCAGCGCAGCTTCGGGGTCGGCGCGCACGCAGTGCGCGCCTCCACAACTGACTCGCCGCCGGTGTCCGAACGGAGCGAGCGCAGCGAGCGAAGTGAGTTGGGCGGCGCGACCCCGAAGCGAGCAGCGCAGGGCAGTCGCCGCCGCAGGCGGCGACCGCGGAACCCTGAGCCGGCAGCGGGTACCGCCTGGCGCGACGCGCAGGCGCTGACCTCGCTGATGCTGGTACACCAACCGAGTGTCGGCGCCGCGCCGCACGCGACCGAATTCGTCCCGCGCCTCACGCCACCGCCTCCATGCGCGGCGGGTGCTTGCCCGACATGATCTCCAGGAAGACGTCCTCCAGGTCGGCGCGGCCGATCTCCAGGTCCTCGATGCGCACGCCGGCGCCCCGCAGCGTGGCCAGCACCGCCTCCACCTCGGCCGCGTCGTGCGCCGTGACCTGCACGATGCGCCCGGTCACGCGCGCATGCGCGGCCACCGCGTCGGGCAGCGCGTCGTCGGTCTTGAAGCGCAGCATCGTGCTCGCGGTGCCGGCCAGCAGTGCGCTGGTGCGGTCCAGCGCCACCAGCCGGCCCTGCTTGAGCATGCCGATGCGATGGCACAGCGCCTCGGCCTCCTCCAGGTAGTGTGTGGTCAGCAGCACCGTGTGGCCCTCGCGGTTCAGGCGCGAGACGAACTGCCACAGCGTCTGCCGCAGTTCCACGTCCACGCCGGCGGTCGGCTCGTCGAGCACGATCACCGGCGGCCGGTGCACCAGCGCCTGCGCCACCAGCACGCGGCGCTTCATGCCGCCGGAGAGCTGGCGCATGTTGGCGCCGGCCTTGTCCGCGAGGCCCAGGTTCTCCAGCAGTTCGGTGATCCAGGCCTCGTTGTGCTTGACACCGAAATAGCCGCTCTGGATGCGCAGCGTCTCGCGCACGCTGAAGAACGGGTCGAAGACCAGCTCCTGCGGCACGATGCCCAGCGCCTTGCGCGCCGCCGCATAGTCGGCAACGACGTCGTGGCCCAGCACCTGCACGCGGCCGCGGCTGGCGCGCGCCAGCCCGGCCAGGATGGAGATCAGCGTCGTCTTGCCGGCGCCGTTGGGGCCCAGCAGGCCGAAGAATTCGCCCGGGCGGATGTCGAAGCTGACGTCGGCCAGCGCCTGCAGCGGTCCGCGCGCGGTCTGGAAAACCTTGCCGACCTGCTCGAAGCGCACGGCGGGCAGGTCGGGGGCGGCGGAAGTGACGGCGGAAGCGACGGCGGGGGGGGCGGCCATGGAGCGCGGGATTGTAGGCAGGCGCCCGAAGCGGCGCAGGGGAACGCGGCGCGATGCCAGAATGGGCCATGGCGACCCCCAAGAAGCCGCGCCGCACGGCCGAGCGCATCCTCGAGGTCACGCTGGACCTCTTCAACCGCTTCGGCGAGCCCAACGTCAGCACCACGCTGATCAGCGCCGAGCTGGGCATCAGCCCGGGCAACCTGTACTACCACTACCCGGCCAAGGACGAGCTGATCAATGCGCTGTACGACCGCTACGAGGCCGCGCTGGACGAACTGCTGCGCGCCGCCGACGGGGTCGAGAACGTCGAGGATGCGTGGCTGTTCTTCCACATGCTGTTCGAGCTGATCTGGCGCTACCGCTTCCTGTACCGCGACCTCAACGACCTGCTCAGCAAGAACCGGCGCCTGGAGACGCACTTCCAGTTCGTGCTGCAGCACAAGGGCCGCGCGGTGCGCGCGCTGCTGGACGGGCTGGCGCGCGGTGGCGTGCTGCGCATCAGCGGTGAGCAGGCGCAGCCGGCGTCGACGGCGATGGTGGTCGTGCTGACCTACTGGCTGAGCTACGAGTACGTGCGCGAACCGCGCCGCGCGCTGGAACCCGAAGCCTCCGCCAATTCGCTGGCGCGCGGCGCCTGGCATGTGCTGAGCCTGCTGGAGCCCTACCTGGAGCCGGCCTCGCGCGAGCACCTGCACCAGCTGTCGGCGCCCTACCGCGGCAGCTGAGCGGCCCCCGGGCCGCGCTGCGCCCGGCCCGCCCCCCGAGGGACTTCAAGTCGCCCGGCCGAGCCGGATCGACTCGAGCGCCATCAGCGCACCGGCGCGGCCGCCTCCGGCCGGCGCCTGAACCAGCGCACCACCTGCTCGCGTGGCGGCCGCTTGGGCGCGCCGAAGGCCACCAGCGTGGCGTCCAGCGCGCGCCCGGCGTCGTCGGCCAGCGCCGCCTCGCGTGCGGCGCGCACCGCGGCGGCGCGCTCGGCGGCCGGCTGCGGGCCGGCCGCGAGATGGTCGACGATGTGCAGCAGGTTGTCCTTGCCGCGCTCGTTGGTGCTGCCGTAGCCCTTGACCAGGCGGCCGCACTGCGCCAGTTCGTGACCCAGCGCCCAGTGCTCGCGCGTGCCGCGTTCGACGGCGGCGAGCCAGCGCTCGATCAGCGACTGCTCCAGCGCGAAGCGGCTGCCGCGCCGGCGCTGGCCCTTGAGCGCAGCGACGAAGCGCAGCGCCAGCGCGCCGAAGACACCGTGCGCGCCGACCTTCAGCGGCAGCGCCCAGGGCTCGCGGCCGGCGGCGATGCGCCGGCGGTCCCAGGCCAGCAGCCGCGAGGCCAGCGGGGCCGGCAACAGCGCGGCGAATTCGGGCACGCCGGGCTTGAAGTGGTCGTACACGCGCACGATCTCGTCGTCCCGCGCGCCGACCTCGCGCCGCACGCGCGCCAGGCGCGAGGCCGCCAGCTTCAGCGCCGCGACGCGCACGATGTCGTCGAAGGCCATCCACAGCGCGAGCCATCGCGTCGCCTCCTGCACGATGGCGCCGCCCCGCGCCGCCGCCGGGTCGGCAGCGCGCTCGGCCGCCTCCAGCCGCGCCAGGCGTTCGTCGTACAGGCGCGCGTAGGCCTCGTCCTGGTAGTCGCGCAGGCGCTGGCGCGCCAGTGCACGCAGGTCGGGCGACGCGGCCGGCGCTGCGGCCGGCAGCATGTCCTGCACCAGCGCCACGGCCGCGGCCTGCTGGTCCTGGCGCTGCCGCAGCGTGTCGAAGGCCAGCGCGAAGCCGCGCAGACTGGCCGCCACGCCCTTGCCGCTGGCGCGAATCTGCTCCTCGTAGGCCGCGCGCGGCAGCGGCAGCACGCCGCTGGCCGCGATGGCGCCCAGCAGCACCGCGCTGATCGCGGTACCGGACTCGCGCGCCAGCGTGCCGAAGTCCAGCAGGTCGACCTGGGCGGCGTGCCGCTGCAAGGCGCCGACCAGCTTCGCGGCGTCGGCGCGGCCGTCGGTCAGCGCCATCTTCTCGGCCACCGTCAGCGCCCGTGCGGTGGAGCTGAGGATCTGCGTGCGTTCGCGGCTCGCCATGCCGGCCGCGACCTGGCGCGCCGTCTCCAGCAGTTCCGACGACACCAGCAGGTCCACCCCGCCGGGCACCGGCGCGAGACCGAAGACCGGCCGCGGCGCACCTGCGGCCAGCGGCGCCGGCGCGACCTCGACGTAGTAGGTGGTCGCGCCGGTGCGCTGCGCCACGCCGGGGATCGAGGTGCTCTGGGCCGCATGGCCGGCGCGCACCGCGGCGCCGTACAGCCATTCGGCGAGCACGCCGCCGCCTTCGCCGCCGAGGGCGCAGACGAGCACGGTGACCGGCGGCCCGGATGGACGCATGCTTCAGTCCGCCTTGATGCCGTTCTCGCGGATGAAGGCGCCGAAGCGCGCGCGGTCGGCCTCCTGGCGCGCGATGAAGGCGGCCCGCGTGCCGACCATGGGCTCGGCGCCCAGCGTGCGCATCGCGTCCTGCACGCGCGGCGTCTGCAGCGCCTTGTTGAGTTCGGTGTGCATGCGGTCGACCAGCGCCGGTGGCGTGCCGCCCGGCGCGTAGAAGCCGAAGACCGTATCGGCGTCGAAGCCGGGGGCGCCGCTCTCGGCCAGCGTCGGCACGTCCGGGAAGCCGCTGGCGCGCTGGCTGCTGCCCACCGCCAGCATCTTCAGCCGCCCCTCGCGCGCATGGCGCAGGCCCGGGCCGGGGTCGAACATGAACTGCACCTGGTTGCCCAGCAGGTCGGTCAGCGCCGGCGCCGCGCCGCGGTAGGGCACGTGCACGGCAAACAGCCCGAAGGCCTTCTTCATCATCTCGCCGGCCAGGTGCGGACTGCTGCCGTTGCCGGCCGAGCCGTAGGACAGGCGGCCCGGGTTGGCCTTCACGTGGGCGACGAATTCGGCGACGTTGGCGACCGGCACCGAGGGATGCACCATCAGGTAGACCAGCACGCGCGCCGCGCTGGCCACCGGCACCAGGTCGCGCTGCGGGTCGAAGGGCATGCTGGTGTAGAGGAACGGGTTGACCGTCATCGCGCCGCCGCTGGACAGCAGCAGCGTGTAGCCGTCGGCCGGCGACTTGGCCACCGCGTCGGCGCCCAGGTTGCCGTTGGCGCCGGGCCGGTTCTCGACCACGACCTGCTGGCCCAGCGCCTCGCCCAGGCTCTGCGCGACCGAGCGGCCGATCACGTCGGCGGCGCCGCCGGGCGGGAAGTTGACGACCAGCCGCACCGGCTTGGTCGGCCAGTCCTGCGCCACGGCGGGGCCGGCCGCCATCGTCGCCACCGCGGTCGCCGCCGCGGCCAGCGCCAGCATCGAGCGTCGCTTGATCGGGTTCATCGGGCTGTCTCCTTCGTTGTCGTGGAAAGAACGCAAGGTCACGCCGGCCGCAGCCAGCCGGTGGCCGCGGCGCGCCAGCGCGCCAGCAGCCGCTCGTGCCACTTCGGGTGGCGCACGATCTCGGCGCGGTAGAAGCTGGGGCACAGCGTCGCTGCATGCGCGTTGCTGCCGCACAGCCCGCAGCCGACGCAGCCGTCGATCACGGTGGCCACCGGGTCGACGCGCAGCGGGTCGGGGTTGTCCTTCAGCGTCAGCGTCGGGCAGCCGGACAGGCGGATGCAGGCGTGGTCGCCGGTGCAGACGTCCTCGTCGACGCCGTACTTCACGCGCTCCACCCTCTCGCCGCGCGCCAGCAGCGAGGCGATCCAGGGCTTGACGCGGCGCTGGCGCTCGAGCTGGCATTCGCCCTCGGCGACGATGACCTTCAGCCCCGCGAAGGGCGTCGTGAAGGCCTCCTGCAGCGTGCGCCGCATCGCATCGACCTCGTAGCTGTGCACCACGCGCAGCCACTGCACGCCCATGCCCTTGAGCGTGTCCTCGATGGCCTGGTTCTTGTGCGCCAGGCTCTGGTGCACGCGCGCCTGGCGCTCGGCCTCGGCCTTGGCCTCGTCGTCGGGCGTATTCAGGATGTCCTGGGTGCCGGTGGCGCTGGTGTAGCCGTTCTTCATGATCAGCAGCACCGCGTCGTCGCCGTTGAACAGCGCCGCCTGCACGCCGGTCAGCAGGCCGTTGTGCCAGAAGCCGCCGTCACCCATCACCGCCAGCGTGCGCCGCTGCAGCATCGGGCTCACCCCCGCGCGGCTGGCCAGGCTCATGCCGTAGCCCAGGATGCTGTGGCCGGAGCTGAAGGGCTCGAAGGTCGCGAAGGCATGGCAGCCGATGTCCGCCGCCACGTGCACCGGCCCCACCTGCTGCTGCGCCAGCTTCAGCGCGCTGAAGACCGGCCGCTCGGGGCAGCCGACGCAGAAGCCGGGCGGCCGCGGCGGCAGCGCACCGAGCAGCGCCGCGGCGTCGGCGCGGCGCGCGGCAATGCCGGCCAGCCAGGCGCGCCCCGGCCCGAGGTCGACCTGCGGCAGGTGGCGCTCGACGAAGGCCAGCAGCCCCTGCACCATCATCTCCGCGCTGTATTCGCCGGCGCCGGGCAGCAGGTCCTTGCCGTGCACCGGCGTCTGCAGGTCCTGGCGGCGCAGCATCTGCACCAGGTCCTTCTCGATGTACTCGGGGCTGCCCTCCTCGAGCACCAGCACGGCGCGGCGGCCGGCGCAGAAGCGGCCGATCTCGCCCGGCGCCAGCGGGCAGGTCACGTTGAGCACCAGGATGGGCAGCGCCGCGGCACCGGCGCCGTCGGCCAGGCCCATCAGCTGCAGCGCACGCACCAGGGTGTTGTAGAGCCCCCCCTGCACGACGAGCCCGACCTCGGCGTGCGCGCCGTCGAAATGCTCGTTCAGCCCGTGCTGCTCGATATAGCGCTGCGCCGCCGGGATGCGCTGCTCGAGCTTGAGCTTCTCGTGGCGGAAGGTCACCGGCGGGTGCGCCAGCCGCATGTAGTCGAAGGCCGCCGGCTCGTCGATCAGCGCATGCGTGCCTTGCTTCGGCGCCACGTTGTCCTTCGCGACGAAGCTGCCGCGCACGTGGCAGGCACGGATGCGCAGTTCCAGCATCGCCGGCATGTTGCTGGCCTCCGACAGCGCGAAGGCATGCTCGACGCAGCGCACCAGGTTGGTCAGCTCCGGCCGCGGGTCGAACAGCGCCAGCGTGCTCTTCAGCGCGTAGGCATGGGTGCGCTCCTGGATCACGCTCGCGCCCTCGCCATAGTCCTCGCCGACGACGATCAGCGCGCCGCCCACCACGCCGGGCGACGCCAGGTTGCTCAGGGCATCGGCCGCGACGTTGGTGCCGACGATACTCTTCCAGGTCACCGCGCCGCGCAGCGGATAGTGGATGCTGGCCCCCAGCATCGCCGCCGCGCTGGCCTCGTTGCTGCACGCCTCCACGTGCACGCCCAGCGTGTCCAGGTACGGCCGCGCCTGCACCATCACGTCCAGCAGGTGCGACACCGGTGCGCCCTGGTAGCCGCCGACATAGGCCACGCCGGACTGCAGCAGCGCCTTCGTGATGGCCAGGATGCCCTCGCCGTGGAAGGTCGCGCCTTGGCCCAGCTTCAGCTGCTCGATCTGGTCGGTGAACTGGACTTCCATGCGGGGCGGGTCGTCGGGGCCGGCGCCGGCGGCGGCAGGGCAACCGGCGGACTGTAGGCAGCGCCGCGCCATTCGTCCATGCCATGGCATGGATGAGTACCATTCATGCCATGCATGTCGGCGACCTCGACCTGAACCTGCTGCACGTCTTCGCGGCGGTGCAGGCCACGCGCAGCGTCAGCCGCGCCGCCGAGCGGCTGAACCTGTCGCAGCCGGCGGTCAGCCATGCGCTGGCGCGGCTGCGCCTGGCGCTGCACGACCCGCTGTTCACGCGCGCCGGCGGCGGCGTGCGCCCCACGCCGCGCGCCGAGCGGCTGGCCGTGCAGGTGGAGGCCGCGCTGCAGCTGCTCGACGCCGCGCTGGCCGAGGCCGACCGCTTCGACGCCGCGCGCTCGCAGCGCCGCTTCGTCGTGCACATGAGCGACATCGGCGCCGACGAATTCCTGCCGCTGCTGATGGCCGACCTGGGCCGCGTGGCGCCCGGCGTGCGCGTGGAGGCGCAGCAGCTGCCGCCGGAGGCGATCGCGCCGGCGCTGGAGCAGGGCCGGCTGGACCTCGCCTTCGGCTACCTGCCGGCGCTGGCCGGCACCGAGAGCGCGCCGCTGCTGCAGGAGCACTATGTCGTGCTGCTGCGCCGCGGCCACCCGCTGGCCGGCGCGCTGAAGGAACGCACGGCGCGCCCGACGCTCGAGCGGCTGGACTTCGTGCTCGTCGCCAGCCACGCCGAGCCGGCGCGTGCGCTGCACCTGCTGGGGCTGGAGCCGCGCATCCGGCTCACGCTGCCGCACTTCACGGTGGCGGCGGCCATCCTGGCCACGACCGACCTGGCGGCCATCATGCCGCTGCGCCCGGCCCTGCGCTTCGCCGCGCTGCACGGGCTGCAGGTGGTGGAGCCCGACCTCGGGCTGCCGCCGTTCACGGTGGCCATGCACTGGACCTGGCGCCAGGCGCACGACGCCGGCCACCGCTGGCTGCGCGAACGTGCGCTGGCGATGCGTTTCACGCCACTCGCGGCACTGCGCCGCGGCGCCACCGCCGCGGCCGCGGCGCAGCGCCTCAGCGCAGCAGCGCCCAGGCCAGCCAGGCGATCGCGCTGAGCCCGGCCACGGCCGCGAGCGCGATCGCCAGCCGGCGCCAGCCTTCGCCGGCGCCACCGGCCTGCGCGGCCACCGGCGCCGCCGACGGCCGCGGCGCCGGGGCCGCCGGCGCCGCCGGGCGGTCGAACAGCTCGATCAGCGCCTGCATGCTCTGCGGCCGCCGTTCCGGCCGCACCGCCAGCCCGGCGTCGATGGCGGCCAGGAAGCTCTCGCTGTAGCGCCCCTTGCCGGCGACGACCGCCGGCACCAGTTCGTCGCGCACCACGCGCGAGACCGACGAACCCGGCGAGTGCCCGGTCACCGCGGTGTAGAGCACGGCGGCCAGCGCATAGACGTCCGTCCACGGGCCCTGGCGCGCCGAGGTCTCGCCCTCGTACTGCTCCACCGGCGAATAGCCGCTCTTCAGGATCGCGGTCAGGTTCTGCGTCGCGTCGCCGATCACACGGCGCGCGGCGCCGAAGTCCAGCAGCAGCGGCCGCGGCGCCTGTTCCAGGTACGAGGGCGCGGCGCCGCGGTCGTAGAGCAGCAGGATGTTGTCCGGCGCCACGTCGCGGTGGTAGCAGCGCTCGGCGTGCAGCACCGCCAGCGCGCGCGCCAGCGGTTCGGCCAGCTGGCGCAGCCAGCGTTCGCTGGGCGGGGCGCCCAGGTCGGCGAGCCAGCGCTTGAGCGTGACGCCCTCGTAGTACGGCATCACCATGTAGGCGGTGCCGCGCTCCTGCCAGAAGCGGAACACCTTCAGCAGCGCCGGGTGGTCGAAGGCGCCGAGCAGCCGCGCCTCGTTCAGGAAGCTGGCCAGGCCCTTGTCGTAGAAGTCCTGGAAGCGCGGCAGGCGCGGCACCACGGTGCCGTCGGGCGCGCGCATCGCCAGCGTCGCCGGCAGGTATTCCTTCAGCGCGACGCGGCGGTCCAGCCGCGTGTCGCGCGCCAGGTAGACGATGCTGTAGCCGCCGACGCCCAGCACACGCTCGACGACGAATTCCTGCAGCCGGGTGCCGCGCGGCAGTTCGCTGCCCTGGTCGCGCCGCGGCATCAGCAGCGTGCGCTGCTCGGCGCGTTCGCGGGGGTCGTCGGTGGCCATGCGCTTGCTTCTTCAGGCGGCGTCAGGCCAGCGTTCTATCACTGCGCGTTCTTGAAGTCGCCCCCCCAGGCAAGCACCAGCTTCGCCGGGTCGATCCAGCGCCGCCAGGCGGCATTGAGCTGCTCCAGCGTCAGCTTCGCGATCGCGTCGTCGACCTGCTGCTGGAAGGCGTAGCGGCGGTCCAGGTACAGGTTGTTCGCCAGCTGGTTGGCCACCACCGGGTCCTGCGCGCGTGCCAGGCGGCGGAAGTTGAGCAGCCCGGCCTTGCCCTCGTCCAGCTCCTGCTGCGTGAAGCCGTCCTTCAGCGCGCGCGCCAGCTCCTCCTGCAGCGCACCCTCCACCCGCGGCTGGTTCTGCGGCGCGAAGATCGCGGTCACGGTCCAGGCCGTGTTGTCGTCCAGCGAAGCCCAGTCCAGCACCGAGCGCACGTCGTAGGACAGGCCCTCGCGCTCGCGGATGCGCAGCCACAGCCGCGAATTGCCGCCGAGGCCGAACATGTAGTTGGCCAGCACCAGCGCGGCATGGTCGGGGTGGCGGTCGCTGATCGGCAGCGACAGGCGCCCCATCAGGTTGGCATTGGCCTTGTCCGGCGTCAGCTCGACGAAGCGCGACGGCGCGACGGCCACCAGCGGCTGCGGCACGCGACGGAACGGCAGCGCGCCTTCGGCCGGCGTGCGCCAGCCGGCGAAGCCGGCCTGCAGCGCGCTGCGCACCGCCGCCGGGTCGAGGTCGCCGACGGCCGCGAACTCGCCCTTGGCCGCGCTGACGAAGCGGCGGTGGAAGGCGCGCAGCTGCTCCACCGTGACGGCGCGCACGTCCTGCTCCATCTCCTCGAAGCTGGCGGCATGGCGCAGGTCGCCGGGCGGGTAGGGGTTGCCGTGGCGTGCGATGCGGTTGGCGATCACCGCCTCGGGTTCCTTGCGCTGGCGCTCGATGGCGGCCAGCCACTGGCGGCGCGCCTCCTCCAGCGCCGGCGCCGGGAAGGCCGGCTCGCGCAGCAGCTTCGCGACGAGCTCGATCACCTCGGGCAGGCGCTCGCGCTTGGTCGTGATGTTGACGCTGAGCGTCTGCCCGCTCTGGCCGAAGCTCACCTGCGCCTGCAGGCGGTCGAAGGCATCGGCGACCTGCTGGCGCGTCAGGCCGGCGCCGCCCTTGTCCAGCAGCTGCGCAGCCAGGCTGGCGGCATAGCGCTGACCGATCCAGCTCTTCTCGTCGCCCAGTTGCAGGCGCAGCCGCGCCTGCACGACGCGGCCGCGCGTGCCCTTGGGCAGCAGCGCCACTTGCAGACCGCCGATGGTGGCCGCCTGCGTGCGCCGGTCCAGGTTGGCCGGCGTGGCGTCGAAGCTCTCGGCGGCGGCCACCGCCGGGTCGCCACGGTAGTCGCGCACCATCGCCGCGACGTCCACGCGCTCGCCCTGCGGCGCGCGCTCGGGCTGCGCGGTCGGTTCGTAGATGCCGACGGTGCGGTTGTCGCGCCGGATCCAGGCCGCGGCGACGCGGTTGACGTCGGCCAGCGTGACGGCGCGCACGCGGTCGCGCTGCAGGAAGTACAGCCGCCAGTCGCCCTGCGCGATGGCCTCGGAGAGCTGCACGCCGATGCGCTCGGGGTCGGTGAAGCCGAGGTCCCAGCCGTTGAGCCAGGCCACGCGGGCGCGCTCCAGCTCCTCGGCCGTCACCGGCGTGGCGGCCAGGCCGTCGAGCACCTCGACCATCGCGGCACGGGCCTTGGCAATGTCCTGCCCCGGCGCCAGCGCGGCGCCGACGAACAGCGGCCCGGGGTCGGCCAGGCCCCAGGCGGCGGCAAAGGTCTGCGCCGCGAGCTGCTGCTCCACCAGACGCTTGTGCAGGCGCCCGCCCGGCGTGTCGCCCAGCACCAGCGAGAGCATGTGCACCGCCGCATAGTCCGGGTGCGCGGCCGGCGGCACGTGGTAGCTGATGTAGATGAGCGGCGCGCCGCCGACCCGGCGCACCGTGACGCTGCGCTCGCCCTGCTGCGGCGGGTCCAGCGTGTACTGCACCGGCAGTGCGCGCTGCGGTTTCGGGATCGCGCCGAAATACTGCGCCACCCAGGACAGGACCCTGGCCTCGTCCAGGCGGCCGGAGACGATCAGCGTCGCGTTGTCCGGCTGGTAGTACTGGCGGTAGAAGGCCTGCAGACGCGGGATGTCGACATTCTCGATGTCGCTGCGCGCGCCGATCACGCTCTTGCCGTAGTTGTGCCACTGGTACTGCGTGGCCAGCGTCTTCTGCAGCAGCACGCGGCCGGGGTTGTTCTCGCCGGACTCGAACTCGTTGCGCACCACCGTCATCTCGGTGTCGAGGTCGCTCCTCGCGATGAAGCTGTTGACCATCGCGTCGGCCTGCCACGACAGGTACCAGCGCAGGTTGTCGTCGCTGGCCGAGAAGCTGGCGAAATAGTTGGTGCGGTCGTAGCTGGTGGTGCCGTTGGCGCGCAGGCCGCGCTTGGTGAACTCGGCCCAGACGTCCTTGGTCGTCGGCGTGCCCTTGAAGATCAGGTGCTCCAGCAGGTGCGCCATGCCGGTCTCGCCGTAGTTCTCGTGCCGGCTGCCGACGCGAAAGGTCAGGTTGACGGTGGTCGTCGGCTTGCTGTCGTCGGGCACCAGCAGCAGCTGCAGGCCGTTGGCCAGCCGGTATTCGGTGATGCCCTCGACGCTGGTGACGCGCTCGACGCCGGCGGGCAGGGCCGGTTGGGCGATGGCCGAAGCGGCCCACAGCCAGGCGGCGAGCAACAGCGCGGACAGGCGCACGACGGACGGGGTGGCGGCGGTGGATGAGGTCACGGCAGTGGGCCGGCGCGGCGGCGGCAACAGGGACCCGCGCAGTGTAGGGGCCTGCGGCATGACCCCAGGGCGTGGCGACGGGTGCGGCCGCAGGCCGGGTCGCTGCGGGCCGCCGGCGCCTTCCCCCCGCGGACGGGGCATTGACAGCGCAGACCACGGCGCGCAGCTTGCGCCTTCGTCCGGGCTGCTGCCGGAGGATGCCATGCAGGTCGCCACCGCTTGCCGCAACGCATTCGTGCAGGGGGCCGTCGTGCTGGCCGTGCTGGCCTCGGTCGCCGCCACCCCGGCAGCGGCGGCCGAACTGGCGCTGCCCGCGACCGACGCCGGCTTCGTCACCGAGGCCGGCGGGTCGGCCAAGGGCGACGGCACCGTCGTTTCGGCCGCCACGTACAACTACTCCGCCGGTTTCGAGCTTCACTACGGCACCGGGGCGCTGTTCGCGCCGCTGGCGCCGATGTTCCGCAAGAACTATTTCGTCTTCGACCTGTCGCCGGCCGCCGCGCCCATCGTCGCCGCCAAGCTGGTGCTGTGGACCGGCACGCTGGAGACCGCCGACGCGTTCGAGCTCTACGTGCTGAAGGAGACCACCGACATGCCGGCGGCCGTGGGCCTGGCGGCGGCGCTGGCCGCTGGCGCCGGGCCGGCGGACTTCGACTCGCCGTCCGACCCGCTGGTGATGGCGGCCGCGACGCTGTACGCGGTGCTCGGCGACGGCGCGCTGACGCTGGGCGGCATCGTGCTGACGCCGGCCGCCGACGACAGTTTCGTCGAGATCACCCTCGGGCCGGCGGCGCTGGCCTACCTGTCGGCGTTCGCCGGCGGCCCGGTCGTGCTCGGCGGTCTGGTGCCCAGCGCCGAGCCGCCGGCCTTCCCGCAGCAGCCTTTCGGTTTCACCGGACCGGACCTCCCGGGCGGCGACCCGAAGACGCCGCTGCTGGTGGTCACGACGATCCCGGAACCGGCCACCGTCGCGCTGTCGCTCTGCGGACTGCTCGCGCTGGCCGGGCGCGCCGGGCCGCACCGGCGTGCCGCCGCGGCCGGCCGGCGCTGATCAGTCCGCCGCCATCGCCTCGTCGGCCGGCGCCGGGTCCAGCCGCACCTTCTCGATCGTGCGCTGCAGCCGGCTCTTCTCGGCCGCGAAGGCGATCAGGTGGCTTTCGACCGACTCCTCGATCGGGCTCGACAGCAGCGCCGGGTTGCGCTGGCCCACGGCCTGCACCCAGTCCTTGACCATGCGGTGGTCGCCGCCGCCATGGGCGTCGGTCTTCAGGCTCCAGCTGCGGCGCTTGCCGTCCTTGAAGGTGGTCAGCGTGAAGCTCTCCATGTTGCCGACGATGTCGCCCATGCTGCCCATGATGCGGGTGCGCCGGCCCTCGTAGCTGACGAAGGCCTCCATGCTGAAGCCGGCGGTGACGCCGTTGCCGAACAGGATGTTGACCGTCAGGTGGTCCGGCTGGTCGTTGTCCATGCGGTAGACGCAGCGCCCGTAGTCGGTGGTCTTCAGGCCCTGCAGGATGAGGTCGCTCCACTGGCTCTCGTCGGGCGGCAGGTCGAAGACATACAGGCGCTTGCGGTCGCGCCAGTAGATCTGCAGCGCCGAATAGGGGCAGTCGCGCTCGACCGCGCAGCCGTCGGTGCAGCGCTCGGTGCTGCCGGCCGGCGCATTGGCCTCCTTGAACCACTTCAGGTTGCCGAAGCAGTGCACCTCGTCGGCGTGCGAGCCGACCAGCCAGCGGATGATGTCGGTGTCGTGGCAGCTCTTGGCCAGGATGATGGGCGTGGCCGTCGTGCTGTTGCGCCAGTTGCCGCGCACGTAGCTGTGCGTCATGTGCGTGTGCTCGATGGGCTCCAGGTGCTGCACGCTGACGATCTGGCCGATGATGCCGCTGTCCAGCAGCGCCTTCAGCTCGCGGAAGTAGGGCGTGTAGCGCAGCACGTGGCACACGCCGACGATGCAGCCGCTGGCCTGCGCGGCGGCCAGGATCTGGCGGCACTCGGCCTCGGTCGGCGCGATGGGCTTCTCGAGCAGCAGGTCGTAGCCCTTCTCCAGCGCGCGCAGCGCCGGGATCGTGTGCTGCTTGTCCGGCGTGGCGACGATCACCGCGTCGGCGAACTTCGGCACCGACAGTGCGGCGCCGGCGTCGTGGAAGCAGTGCGCCATCGGCACCGCGTGCATCTCGGCGATGCGCTCCAGCCGGCGCGGGTTGGGGTCGGCGACGCCGACGATCTTCATCTCGCGCGGGCTCTTGATGGCGTAGTCGGCATAGATGCTGCCGCGGTGGCCGGCGCCGATCAGCAGCACGCGCACCGGCTGGTCCAGTTCGCGGTGCAGCGGGTGCTCGTACAGGTCCTCGTCCAGCCCCAGCATGCGCGAGGCCTCGGTCCAGCTGTAGACGATGTTGTTCTTCAGCGCGCTGAGCGTGCGCACCAGGCTGCGCGAGGCGATGAACTGGCGGAGGGACATCGGGGGCTTCCTTGCTCTTCGTCGTCGGTCGGACTTCGTTGCGATCATGCCGCGCGCCGGAGGTTCAGCGCACGCCCAGCCATACCGCCACCGCGGCCATCGCGATGCCGTAGCCGAGCAGCCCGAGGTAGACGCGGCGCCCGGCGGCGAACGACCGCGCCAGCGCCGGCCACGACAGCGTCGTGCCCTGCAACTGCGCCGGCGCGGGCGGCGGCAGCAGCCTGCTGACGAGCCAGGTCACGACGACGGCGGCGACCAGGCCGGAGATGTTCCACCACATCCAGAACAGCTGCGGCCCCAGGCCGTAGGCCAGCACCAGGTTCAGCGCGAGCCCGGCGACCACGCCGGCCAGCACGCCGGGCCCGCGCGCGCGGCGGTCCAGGATGCCGCAGCCGAAAGCCGCCAGCAGCGGGCCGTAGAACAGCGCGCCGATGCGGTTGATGCCCTCGACCACGCTGCTGGCGAGGTCGCCGACGACGAAGCCGAAGCCGACGATGGCCAGGCCCCAGCCCACGGTCACCAGCCGCGACGCCAGCAGGCGGTGGCGGTCGGCGACATGCGGCTCGACGAAGTCGCGCAGCGTCGCCGCCGACAGGCTGTTGAGCGCCGAGTCCAGGCTGGACATCGCGGCGGCCAGGATGGCCGCCACCAGCAGCCCGCGCACGCCCACCGGCAGGTAGAGCTCGATGAAGCGCGGCATCAGGTAGTCGAGCCGGTTCTCCGGCACCGCGGTGCGCAGCGCCTCGTGGCCGACGAAGACGGCGCCGACCGCCAGCCCCAGCGCGCAGTAGGCCAGCGTGAGCGGAAAGCGCGCCAGGCCGTTGAGCAGCAGCGCGCGCTGCGCGCCCTTCACGTCGCTGGCCGAGAGCTGGCGCTGGACCTGGCTCTGGTCGACGCCGTAGTAGGCGATGTAGAGCACGAGGCCGCCGAGCACGAAGCCCCACAGCGGCGCACGCGCGCCGTCGCCCAGGCCATGGCCCCACTCCACCGCGGCCAGCCGAGACGGGTCCAGCGCGGCGACGATGCCCGCGCCGCCGCCGGCCAGCTGCCACGCGAAGGCCGCGCAGACCACGATGCCGGCCAGCAGCACCGCCATCTGCACGACGTCGGTCCAGACCACCGCGCGCATGCCGCCCATGGTGTCGTAGACCACCGTCAGCCCGCCGACACCGACGATGCACCAGCCCAGCGGCAGCCCGGTGCAGACCTGCACGACCACCGCCGCCGCATACACCGCCACCCCGGTGGCCAGCCCGCGCGAGAGCAGGAAGACCGCCGACAGCACCAGCCGCGTGGCGCGGTCGAAGCGGCGCTCCAGGTATTCGTAGACCGAGACCAGCGCCAGCCCGCGCAGCACCGGCGCCAGCACCAGCATCACGACCAGCATGGCCAGCGGCAGCGCCAGCTCGTACTGCAGCCAGGTCATGCCGCCACCGGGCACCAGCGCGACGTAGGCCGGGATGCCGAGGAAGGAATTGGCCGAGGACTGCGTGGCCAGGATCGACACCGCCAGTGCCCACCAGGGCAGCGTGCGCCCGCCGACGTAATAGTCCTCCGGCGTGCGCTGCCGCCGCGCCAGCCAGGCCGACAGGCCCAGCGTGGCGGCCAGGTACAGCGTGATGACGATCCAGTCGGGGGCGGTCATGCCACCGGGTGCCGGCAGCCGGTCGCTTCGCGGTGCATGGCCGGACCATACCAGCCGGCGCGGCGGCAGGCGCCGCGCACCGGTCGCAGGCCGGGTTCAGCTGCCGTAGCGCCGCAGCCTCTCCAGGTCCAGCACCCGCACCCCGCCATAGGTGACCTCGATCACCCCCGCGGCCTGCAGCGCCCGCAGCGCCTCGTTCACGCGCTGCCGGCTCAGGCCGACCAGGTAGCCCAGTTCCTGCTGCGTGATGCGCAGCAGCTCGCCCACGCCCGGGTACAGCAGCGGGTGGAACAGCGCCGCCAGGCTGCGCGCCACGCGCGCGTCGGGGTGGGTCAGGCGGTCGATCTCGCGCGCGGCGATGAACTGGCCCAGCCGCTCGTTGAGCTGCATCATCACGAAGCGGTTGAAGCCGATGCTGCGGTCCAGCAGCCAGTGGAAGGTCTGAGCCGGGATGCCCGCCACCAGGCTGCGGCGCAGGGCCTGGATGTTGTAGCGGTAGCTCTCCATCTTCAGCACCGTGCCCTCGCCGAACCAGCCGCCCGGCGGCACGCCGGTGAAGGTGATGGGCATGCCCACGGCGCTGTCGTTGCTCATCTTCAGCAGCCCGTCGACGACGCCGAACCACCAGCTGACCGGGCGCCCGACGCGGCACACCAGTTCGCCCGTCTCGACCTGCACGACGCGCAGGTCGGCCAGCACGCGTGCACGCTCCTCGTCGTCCAGCCGCGCCAGCCAGGGGATGCTGCGCAGGTCCTCCGGCGCGGCGGCGCGCGATCGCGAGGGCTGCACCGCGGTGGCATACGAAGCTGACGGAAAGGCCTGCGCGCGCATCGTGGAGGCTCTCGGAGCGGTCCGGATAAATCCTGTCAGTGCGAACCCTTGGATTGTCGTCGCAACGACAACCTGACGTCAAAGTCCCGCCCACAATGCGCAGTCAGAGCCGGCACCGCCTGCGCTGCCCCTGCAGCGCCGTCGCCGGCCGCAGTGCACAGCAGGAGACGAGCAGTGCAGACGACGTTTCCCCGGCTGATGCTGGACCACGCGAAGCAGCGCCCGCAGGCCGCCGCGCTGCGCGAGAAGGTCTACGGCATCTGGCAGACCACCACCTGGGCCGACCTGGCGCAGATGGTGCGGCACATGGCCTGCGGCCTGGCCGAGGCCGGGCTGCAGCGCGGCGAGCACCTGGTCGTGGTCGGCGAAAACCGCCCGCGCCTGTATGCCGCGATGCTGGCCGCGCAGTCGCTGGGCGCGGTGCCGGTGCCGCTGTACCAGGACGCGGTGGCCACCGAATACCAGTTTCCGATCAACAACGCCGAGGTCCGCTTCGTCGTCGTCGAGGACCAGGAGCAGGTCGACAAGATGCTCGAGCTGCGCGAGACCTGCCCGCAGCTGGCGCGCATCTGGTACGACGACGGCCGCGGCCTGCGCAACTACAGCGAACCGGGCCTGGCATCGCTGGACGCGCTGCTGGAGGCCGGCCGCGCCTTCGACGCCGCGCACGCCGGCTTCTTCGACGCCGAGGTCGCGAAGGCCGACCCGCAGGACGTGGCCGCGATGTTCTTCACCAGCGGCACCACCGGCAACCCCAAGGGCGTCGTGCACACGCACTTCACGCTGCTGGACCGCGCCAGCGCCGGCGCGCGCTTCGACAAGCTGGGGCCAGCCGACGAGGTGCTGGCCTACCTGCCGCCGGCCTGGATCGGTCAGAACATCTTCAGCTACGCGCAGTGGCTGGCCTGCGGCTACGTGGTCAACTGCCCGGAGAGCGCGGCCACGGTGATGATCGACCTGAAGGAGATCGGACCCACCTACTACTTCGCGCCGCCGCGGGTCTTCGAGGGCCTGCTGACCAGCGTGATGATCCGCATGGAGGACGCCGGGGCGCTGAAGCGCTGGATGTTCCACCGCGCGATGGACCTGGCGCGCCGCGTCGGCCCGGCCATCATGGACGGCCAGCCGGTCGGCGCGCTGGACAAGGCCAAGTACGCGCTGGGCAACCTCTTCGTCTACGGCCCGCTGCGCAACACGCTGGGCCTGAGCCGCGTGCGCGTGGCCTACACGGCAGGCGAGGCGATCGGCCCGGACCTGTTCACCTTCTACCGCGCCATCGGCATCAACCTGAAGCAGCTCTACGGCAGCACCGAGACCGCGGTCTTCGTGTGCCTGCAGCCCGACCACGAGGTCAAGGCCGACACGGTGGGCGTGCCGATCGAGGGCGTGGAGATCCGCGTCACCGACAGCGGCGAGATCCTGGTCAAGAGCCCGGGCCTGCTGAAGGCCTACTACAAGAACCCCGAGGCCACGGCCGAGGTGCTGACCGCCGATGGCTGGTACCGCACCGGCGACGCCGGCTTCCTGGACGCCGGCGGGCACCTGAAGATCATCGACCGCGCCAAGGACGTCGGCCGCCTGATGGGCGGCCCCAGCGACGGCGCGATGTTCGCGCCCAAGTACGTCGAGAACAAGCTCAAGTTCTTCCCGTTCATCAAGGAGGCGGTGGCCTTCGGCGACAAGCGCGAGAAGGTCTGCGCCTTCGTCAACATCGACTTCGAGGCCGTGGGCAACTGGGCCGAGCGGCGCAACCTGCCCTATGCCGGCTACACGGACCTCGCCGGCAAGCCCGAGGTGCTGGCGCTGGTGAAGGACTGCGTCGAGAAGGTCAATGCCGACCTCGCGGCCGACGAGAAGCTGGCCGGCAGCCAGATCAGCCGCTTCCTCGTGCTGCACAAGGAACTGGACGCCGACGACGGCGAGCTGACGCGCACGCGCAAGGTGCGCCGCGGCTACATCGGCGACAAGTACCAGGTGCTGGTCGACGCGCTGTACGGCGGCAAGTCCGAGCAGTTCATCGAGACCGCGGTCAAGTTCGAGGACGGCCGCAGCGGCAGCGTCAGCGCCACGCTGAAGATCGTCGACGCCAAGCTGTTCCCGGCGCTGCGGAGGGCGGCATGAATGCGGTCGCCGAACCCGTGGCCGCGCCGGCCGCCGAGGCCGGCGACGAGGCGTCGCGCCGCAGGCGCATCGGCGAGGTCATCCTCGAGGCCCGCAACATCAGCCTGCGCTTCGGCGGCGTGAAGGCGCTGACCGACATCAGCTTCGACGTGCGCGAGCACGAGGTGCGCGCCATCATCGGCCCCAACGGCGCCGGCAAGAGCAGCATGCTCAACTGCATCAACGGCGTCTACCAGCCGCAGGAAGGGCAGATCAGCTTCCGCGGCAAGACCTTCAGCCACATGAACAGCCGCCAGGTCGCCGAGATGGGCATCGCGCGCACCTTCCAGAACCTGGCGCTGTTCAAGGGCATGAGCGTGCTGGACAACATCATGTCCGGCCGCAACCTGAAGATGAAGACGAACATCTTCCAGCAGGCCATCCGCTGGGGCGCGGCGGAGCGCGAGGAGACGGCGCACCGCGAATTCGTCGAGCGGATCATCGACTTCCTGGAGATCCAGGCCTACCGCAAGACGCCGGTCGGCCGCCTGCCCTACGGCCTGCAGAAGCGCGTGGACCTGGGCCGCGCGCTGGCGATGGAGCCGCAGGTGCTGCTGCTGGACGAGCCGATGGCCGGCATGAACGTCGAGGAGAAGCAGGACATGAGCCGCTTCATCCTGGACGTCAACGACGAGTACGGCACGACGATCGTGCTGATCGAGCACGACATGGGCGTGGTGATGGACATCAGCGACCGCGTCGTGGTGCTGGACTACGGCAAGAAGATCGGCGACGGCACGCCCGACGAGGTGCGGCGCAACCCCGAGGTCATCAGCGCCTACCTGGGCACCAGCCACTGAACCCGAAGCGACACGATGGGACCCTTCCTCGAGACCCTGTTCGGCGGCCTGATGACGGGCATGCTGTATTCGCTGGTGGCGCTCGGCTTCGTGCTGATCTTCAAGGCCAGCGGCGTCTTCAACTTCGCGCAGGGCGCGATGGTGCTGTTCGCGGCGCTGGCGATGGCGCGCTTCGCCGAGTGGATCCCCAAGGGCCTGGGCTTCGACAGCAAGCTGCTGGCCAACGTGCTGGCCTTCGCCGCCGCGATGGCGCTGATGGTCGTCGTGGCCTGGCTGGTGGAGAAGCTGGTGCTGGGCAAGCTGGTCAACCAGGAGGGCATCACGCTGCTGATGGCCACGCTGGGCATCACCTACTTCCTGGACGGCTTCGGGCAGACGCTGTTCGGCAGCGACATCTACAAGATCGACGTCGGCCTGCCGAAGGACCCGATCTTCCTGTTCGAGAGCACCTTCGAGGGCGGCCTGCTGGTCAACAAGGAAGACCTCTACGCGGCGGTCATCGCGGCGGCACTGGTGATCGGGCTGTCGATGTTCTTCCAGTACACCGCCACCGGCCGTGCGCTGCGCGCGGTGGCCGACGACCACCAGGCGGCGCAGAGCATCGGCATCCCGCTGAACCGCATCTGGGTCATCGTCTGGAGCGTGGCCGGCTTCGTGGCGCTGGTCGCCGGCGTGATCTGGGGCAGCAAGCTGGGCGTGCAGTTCTCGCTGTCGCTGGTCGCGCTGAAGGCGCTGCCGGTGGTCATCCTGGGCGGGCTGACCAGCGTGCCGGGCGCCATCATCGGCGGCCTGATCATCGGCGTCGGCGAGAAGCTGTCCGAGGTCTACATCGGCAGCCAGATCGGCGGCGGCATCGAGATCTGGTTCGGCTACGTGCTGGTGCTCTTCGTGCTGCTGGTGCGGCCGCAGGGTCTCTTTGGCGAGAAGATCATCGATCGCGTATGAACGCGATCGATGATTCTTCAGTGAAGGCTGACTTGCGAAGCAAGTCAAGCGAAGCGGGCCGGAACTAAACGACCATCGACCATGCTGTACAGAGAGAACGGCCAGTTCAAGACCAGCTACCGCGCCGACCAGCAGGTCTTCCCGATCCTGCAGGACCGCGTCGCGATCGGCCTCGTGGTCGCCTTCGCCGCCATCGGCATCCCGCTGCTGGTGCAGGACGACTACCTGTTCCGCGCCATCCTGATCCCCTTCCTGATCCTGTCGCTGGCGGCGCTGGGGCTGAACATCCTGGTCGGCTACTGCGGGCAGATCAGCCTGGGCACCGGCGCCTTCATGGCGGTGGGCGCCTATGCGGCCTACAACTTCCTGATCCGCGTCGACGGCATCCCGATGGTGCTGGCGATCCTGCTGGGCGGCGTCTGCGCCACCGTGATCGGCGTGCTGTTCGGCATCCCGTCGCTGCGCATCAAGGGCCTGTACCTCGCGGTGGCGACGCTGGCGGCGCAGTTCTTCTGGGACTGGGCCTTCCTGCGCATCAAGTGGTTCACCAACTACACGCCCTCGGGCAGCGTCTCGGTGTCCAACCTCAGCCTGCTGGGCTGGAGCATCGACACCCCGGTGGAGAAATACCTCTTCTGCCTGGGCTTCGTGATCGTCTTCGCCTGGCTGGCGAAGAACCTGGTGCGCAGCCACATCGGCCGCGAGTGGATGGCGATCCGCGACATGGACGTCGCCGCGGCCGTCATCGGCATCCGCCCGGTCTACGCCAAGCTCACGGCCTTCGCGGTGAGCAGCTTCATCGTCGGCGTCGCCGGCGCGCTGTGGGGCTTCGTGCACCTGGGGGCCTGGGAGCCGGCGGCCTTCTCGATCGACCGCTCGTTCCAGCTGCTGTTCATGATCATCATCGGCGGGCTGGGCTCGATCATGGGCAGTTTCTTCGGCGCCGCATTCATCGTGATCCTGCCGATCTTCCTGAACCAGGCGCTGCCGGTGCTGGGTTCGCTGGTCGGCGTGACGATCAGCACCGCCGCGGTCGCGCACACCGAGCTGATGATCTTCGGCAGCCTCATCGTCTTCTTCCTGATCGTCGAGCCGCATGGCCTGGCCCGGCTGTGGTCGATCGGCAAGGAGAAGCTGCGGCTGTGGCCCTTCCCGCACTGATTCATCGAATCGAGGGCAAACCCCGATGACCTTCGACACCCGAGCAGGCTCCAAGACCTGGCGATCCTCACCCATGCACGCCCGCGTGCGCTTTCCCACCCTCTGGAGGCAGACATGAAGTTTCGGACTCTCGCACTGGCCGGCGCGCTCGTCGCGGCCGGCATCGGCGCGGCCTACGCCCAGGCCAAGGAGCAGTTCTTCCCGGCCCTGGTCTACCGCACCGGTGCCTACGCGCCCAACGGCGTGCCCTTCGCCAACGGTTATGTCGACTATCTGAAGCTCGTCAATGCGCGCGGCGGCATCAACGGCGTGAAGGTCAGCTGGGAGGAATGCGAGACCGGCTACGCCACCGACCGCGGCGTCGAGTGCTACGAGCGCCTGAAGGGCAAGAACGGCGGCGCGACGCTGTTCCAGCCGCTGTCCACCGGCATCACCTTCGCGCTGACCGAGAAGGCGCCGATCGACAAGATCCCGCTCATCACTGCCGGCTACGGCCGCAGCGAGAGCACGGACGGCATGGTCTTCAAGTGGAACTTCCCGCTCGCCGGCACCTACTGGGACGCGGCCGACATCCTGCTGCAGCACGTGGCCAAGAAGGACGGCGGCTGGGACAAGCTCAAGGGCAAGAAGATCGCCCTCGTCTACCACGACAGCCCCTACGGCAAGGAGCCGATCCCGCTGATGCAGGAGCGCCAGAAGCTGCATGGCTTCGAGCTGATGCTGCTGCCGGTGACGCACCCCGGCGTCGAGCAGAAGGCGACCTGGCTGCAGATCCGCCAGCAGCGCCCCGACTACGTCTTCCTGTGGGGCTGGGGCGTGATGAACTCCACCGCGCTGAAGGAGGCGCAGGCCACCGGCTACCCGCGCGACAAGATGTACGGCGTGTGGTGGGCCGGCGCCGAGCCCGACGTCAAGGACGTGGGCGACGGCGCCAAGGGCTACAACGCGCTGGCGCTGCAGCATGGCGCCGAGCCCAACGCCAAGGTCGTCAAGGACATCCTGGCGATGGTGCACGACAAGGGCCAGGGCACGGGCCCGCGCGACGAGGTCGGCCAGGTGCTGTACATGCGCGGCCTGATGAGCGCGATGCTGGGCGTGGAAGGCGTTCGTCGCGCGCAGGAACGCTTCGGCAAGGGCAAGGTGATGACCGGCGAGCAGACGCGCTGGGGCCTGGAGAACCTGGCGCTGGACCAGAAGAAGCTCGACGACCTGGGCTTCGCCGGCGTGATGCGGCCGATCAGCACCAGCTGCGCCGACCACCGCGGCGCGACCTGGGCCCGCGTGCACACCTGGGACGGCGCGAAGTGGAACTTCACCTCCGACTGGTATCAGTCCGACGAGACCATCATCAAGTCGATGATCCGGTCGGCCGCGGACAAGTATGCGGCGGAGAAGAAGCTGCAGCGGAGGACGCCCGCCGATTGCCAGTCCTGAAGGGACTGGCCATGCGGCGGGCGCCCTCCGCTGAGCGGAGGGCATTCACCGCTCCCACCCCTTCCCCTCCCTCCGTGAGGGAGGGGTTTTGGGCACCCCCGACCCCCGCCACGCGGGGGCGGGCCCCTCGCGGGGCCCTCGCCACAGCGCCGCGCGCGGCGCTGTGGCGAGTTCAGAGGTCAGGTCACTCATGTCGAACATCCTGCTCAACGTCAACGGCATCGAGGTCATCTACAACCACGTGATCCTGGTGCTCAAGGGCGTCAGCCTGCAGGTGCCGGAAGGCGGCGTGGTCGCGCTGCTGGGCGGCAACGGCGCCGGCAAGACGACCACGCTGCGCGCGGTCAGCAACCTGCTGGCCGGCGAGCGCGGCGAGGTGACCAAGGGCTCGATCGAGCTGCGCGGCGAGCGCATCGAGAAGCTGTCGACCGCCGAGATGGTGGACCGCGGCGTGATCCAGGTCATGGAGGGTCGGCACTGCTTCGCGCACCTGACGATCGAGGAGAACCTGCTCACCGGCGCCTATACGCGCAAGGACGGCAAGGCCGCGGTGGCCGCGACGCTGGAGAAGGTCTATGCCTACTTCCCGCGCCTGAAGCAGCGCCGCACCAGCCAGGCCGCCTACACCAGCGGCGGCGAGCAGCAGATGTGCGCGATCGGCCGCGCGCTGATGGCCAACCCGAAGATGGTGCTGCTCGACGAGCCCAGCATGGGCCTGGCGCCGCAGATCGTCGAGGAGGTGTTCGAGATCGTGAAGGACCTCAACACCAAGGAGAGGACGACCTTCCTGCTCGCCGAGCAGAACACCAACATGGCGCTGCGCTACGCCGACTACGGCTACATCCTGGAGAACGGCCGCATCGTGATGGACGGCGAGGCCAAGGCGCTGCGCGAGAACGAGGACGTCAAGGAGTTCTACCTGGGCATGGGCGGCGGCGACCGCAAGAGCTTCCGCGACGTGAAGAGCTACAAGCGGCGCAAGCGGTGGTTGTCGTGAGCACGGACGATGCCGGCGACTTCGGCGGCTTCGCGCCGCCGCCCTTCGACGCCGCGGCCGCGCTGGTGACGCTGAAGCGCTCGCTGCGCGACCTGGGCCTGGCCGAACGCGGGCCGGGCTTCGAACTGCGCGGCAAGCGGGTCGTCGAACTCGCCGCGGAGGACGGCGCGATCCGCGCGCGCGTCGCGCGGCGGCTGATGCTGACGCCGGAATGGGACACCCAGGTGCTGCGCGCCAGCCCCGACCTGCGCAAGCTCCTCGACGAGGTGAAGAAGCGGCTCGCGCGCTGGGACCGCGAGGAATGAGATGCAACCCGGCCGCGCCCTGGGCGCGCCGTCGACGGAGACAGGCGACATGAGCGCCGAGCACTACGACCCCCTGGAAACGCGCGACCCGGCCGCGCGCGAGGCCGCGCTGATGGCGGCGCTGCCGGCGCAGGTGCGCGCCGCGCAGGCGGTGCCGGCGCTGGCCGAGATCCTGCGCGACGTCGACGCCGGTGCGGTGACCAGCCGCGCCGCACTGGCCCGGCTGCCGGTCGTGCGCAAGGGCGAACTGCTGCAGCGCCAGCAGGCCACGCGCGCCGCGGCCGGTGACGGCTGGGACCCCTTCGGCGGCTTCTCGGCGCTGGGCTGGCGGGCGATGGCGGCGCGCGCCGGCCGGCCGGCCGGCCGCGTCTACCAGTCGCCGGGCCCGATCTACGAGCCCGAGGGCGAGGGCCGCGACTACTGGCGCACCGCACGCGCGCTGTTCGCCGCGGGCTTGCGCGCCGGCGACCTCGTGCACAACAGCTTCAGCTACCACCTGACGCCCGGCGCCTGGATGATGGATGCCGGCGCGCGCGCGCTGGGCTGCACCGTCTTCCCGGGTGGCGTCGGCAACACCGAGCTGCAGCTGCAGGCGATGGCCGAGCTGCGCGCCGATGCCTACGCCGGCACGCCCAGCTTCCTGCGCATCCTGCTGGAGAAGGCGGCCGAGACCGGCGTCGCGCTGCCGCACCTGAAGAAGGCGCTGCTCAGCGGCGAGGCCTTCCCGGGCAGCCTGCGCGACTGGCTGCAGGAACGCGGCGTGACCGGCTACCAGGCCTATGCCACCGCGGATGTGGGCACCATCGCCTACGAGACGGCGGCGCGCGAAGGCCTGGTGCTCGACGAAGGCGTGATCCTGGAGATAGTGCGCCCGGGCACCGGCGACCCGGTGCCCGACGGCGAGGTCGGCGAGGTCGTCATCACGACGCTGTCGCCCGACTACCCGCTGCTGCGTTTCGGCACTGGCGACCTGTCGGCGGTGCTGCCCGGGCGCTGCCCGACCGGGCGCACCAACACGCGCATCCGCGGCTGGCTGGGCCGCGCCGACCAGACGGCCAAGGTACGCGGCATGTTCGTGCACCCCAGCCAGGTCGCCGAGGTGCTGCGCCGCCACCCGCAGGTGCTGAAGGCGCGGCTGGTCGTCAGCGGCGAGATGGCCGCCGACCTGATGACACTGAAGGTGGAATGCGCCGGCGGCGCCGAGGGCCAGGCCGGGCTCGCCGACGCACTGGCCGCCACCGTTCGCGACCTGACCAAGCTGCGCAGCGACATCGAGCTGCTGGCCCCGGGCAGCCTGCCCAACGACGGCAAGGTGATCGAGGACGCGCGCAGCCATCGCTGAGCGTGGACGCTGCGACCGTCCCTGCGGACGGTCCCGCGCCTCGCGAAGAGCGAGCGCATGCCTGCGCGAGCGCGGCCTGCATGGCTGAGCCGCAGGCGAAGCGTTGGCTGAGCGGGACGGCGGGCCGTGCCTGCGCACGGACCGCCGCCAGCGGCGCGGCGAGCGCCTGCCAGCGCGAGCGCGCAGCCACCGCTGAGCGCCGCCGGCGCACGATACGAAAGCCCCCTTCCGGGCCGTCGCTACGTAGTTCCCGCGTCGCGCGCCGGGGCCGGCGCCGCTAGCATCCGCCCGTCGCACCGACCTCAAGGAGACTGCACGTGATCAAGAAGACCCTGCTCGCCGTGGCCGCCGTCGCCGTCGCCGGCGCCGCGTCCGCCTTCCCGGACAAGCCGATCACCATCGTCGTGCCGTTCGCGGCCGGCGGCCCCACCGACAAGGTCGCGCGCGACTTCGCCGAGGCGGTGCGCAAGCCGCTGGGCAACGCCACCATCGTCGTCGAGAACGTCGGCGGCGCCGGCGGCACGCTGGGTGCGGCCCGCGTCGCGAAGGCCACGCCGGACGGCCACACGCTGCTGCTGTACCACATCGGCATGTCCACCAGCCCGGGGCTGTACCGCAAGCTGCCGTTCAGCGTGCTCGACGACTTCGAGTTCGTCGGCATGGTCAACGACGTGCCGATGACGCTGATCGGCCGCCCCAACCTGCCGGCGAACAACTTCGCCGAGCTGCGCAAGTGGATCAACGACAACAAGGGCAAGGTC
Organism: Rubrivivax sp.; assembly: GCA_019635315.1. Classification (GTDB taxonomy): domain Bacteria; phylum Pseudomonadota; class Gammaproteobacteria; order Burkholderiales; family Burkholderiaceae_C; genus Rubrivivax. Next base: position 641,684 of record JAHBZT010000003.1, on the reverse strand, counting down.
AACCTGGCCAACGCCGGCCTGGGCGCCGCCTCGCACCTGTGCGGGCTGCTGTTCCAGCAGGCACTGCAGGTCGAGATGACCACCGTGCCGTACAAGGGCACGGCTCCCGCGATGACCGACATCCTGGGCGGCCAGGTCGACATCATGTGCGACCAGACCACCAACACGACCTCGCAGATCGAGGCCGGCAAGGTCAAGGCCTACGCGGTCTCGACCATGCAGCCGCTGACGACGCCGGCGCTGAAGAACCTGCCGACGCTGGACAGCCAGGGCCTGAAGGGCTTCAACGTGTCGATCTGGCACGGCGTCTATGCGCCCAAGGGCACGCCCAAGCCGGTGCTGGACAAGCTCAACGCCGCGCTGCGCGAGGCGCTGAAGGACCCCGAGTTCGTCAAGCGCCAGGAAGCGCTGGGCGCCGTGATCGTCACCGACAACCGCCTGACGCCGGAAGGCCACAAGAAGTTCGTCGCCGACGAGATCAACAAGTGGGGTGCCGCGATCAAGGCCGCCGGCCAGTACGCGGACTGAGGACGCAGGGCGATGCCTGCGCATCGCCTTGCGCTGCAGTCCGAGACCGAGCGCTGCGAGGTCGCGGCTTGCAAGGCGGACTGAGGACGCGCGCGATGCCGCAACCAGGGGCTGCCGCGGGCAGCCCCTTTGTCTTGGGCGGCGCCTTCCGCGGCGCCACGCTGCGGGTCGTCGACAGCGTCACCGAGGCGCTGCAGCACCCGCCCGGCGCCGTGCTGGTGACCGGCTCGCACGGCGGCACCAGCGCCGGGCGCTATGCGATGCAGGCGCGGCCGCTGCTCGCGGTGTTCAACGATGCCGGCGTCGGCAAGGACGGCGCCGGCATCGCAGCGCTGGCGCTGCTGCAGGCCGCCGGCATCGCCGCCTGCACGGTGGCGCACGACAGCGCGCGCATCGGCGAGGCGGCATCGACGCTGGCCGACGGAATGCTGTCCTTCGCCAACGAGGCGGCCGCGGCGCTGGGCCTGCGGCCCGGCCAGCGCCTGGCCCAGGTGCTCAGCGCAGGCTCAGCGGGATCGTCACCGGCCCGTCGTTGACCAGGTGCACCTGCATGTCGGCGCCGAAGACGCCGGCGGCCACCGGGGCATGCCGCGCGCGCGCCACGCGCAGCACCTCGTCGTAGAGCGCACGGCCCAGCGCCGGCGGCGCCGCGGCCGAGAAGCCGGGCCGGTTGCCGCCCGCGGTATCGGCGGCCAGCGTGAACTGGCTGACCAGCAGCAGCCCGCCGGCCACGTCCTGCACGCTGCGGTTCATCCTGCCGGCCTCGTCGGCAAAGATGCGCAGCTTCAGCAGCTTGTCGACCAGCTTCGCGGCCTGCGCCGGCGTGTCGGCCGGCTCGGCGCAGACGAAGACCAGCAGGCCGGGGCCGATCGCGCCGACCGTCTCGCCGGCGACCTCGACGCGCGCCTCGCGCACCCGCTGCAGCAGCGCCAGCATCTAGGTCGGGTCCCTGGGGTCGTCGAGATGCGCCTCGACGTCCATCGGCAGCAGCTGGATCGTCGCGCGCAGCCCGGGCACCGCGCTCATCAGCGCCTGCTCGACCTCGCCGCGCAGCGCGGCGGCGCGGCGCAGCGTCCAGCCGGCCGGCATGTGCATGTGCAGGTCGGCGAAGCGGCGCTGGCCGGCGCGTCGCGTCGTCAGGTGGTCGAAGCGGATCGCCGGGTGCGCGAAGCCGTCCAGCACCTGCTGGATGGCGGCCTGCGAGCGTGCGTCCAGCGCCTCGTCCATCAGCCCGCCGACGCTGCGACGCACCAGGCGCAGGCCCTCGCGCAGGATGTTGGCCGCCACGGCGATGGCCAGCAGCGGATCCAGCCAGGTCCAGCCGGTGGCCGCCACCGCACCCAGCCCGAGCACGACGCCGGCGGTAGTCCAGACATCGGTCATCAGGTGGCGCGCGTCGCCCTCCAGCGCCACCGAGTGTACCTCGCGCGCCTTCCTCAGCATCGACCAGGCGAGCGCGCCGTTGAGCACCGAGGCCAGCACCGACAGCGCCAGCCCCAGCCCCAGCGCCTCCAGCGGCTGCGGGTTCAGCAGCCGCTGCACCGCGGTCCAGACGATGGCCAGCGCGGCGGCGCCGATCAGCACGCCCTCGAAGCCGCTGGAGAAATATTCGGCCTTGTGGTGGCCGTAGGGGTGGTCGTCGTCGGGCGGGCGGGCGGCGATCGTGACCATCGCCAGCGCGAAGGTCGCGCCGGCCAGGTTGACCAGCGACTCCAGCGCGTCGGACAGCAGGCCGACGCTGCCGCTGACCCACCACGCCGCGGTCTTCAGCGCGATGGTGGCCAGCGCCACCGCGACCGACAGCTTCAGGTAGCCGCTGACCTGCATGGCCGCGCGCGCGCAGCGGTCAGGCCGTCAGCAGCACGCGCGCGAACTTGCGCTTGCCGACCTGCACGACGCAGCGGCCGGCCGCCACCTTCAGGCCCTTGTCGCTGACGACGGCGCCGTCGATGCGCACGCCGCCCTGCTCCACCAGGCGCAGCGCCTCGCTGGTGGAGGGCACCAGGCCCGCCTGCTTGAGCAGCGCCCCGATGGCCAGCGGCGCGCCGGTGAGCGACACCTCGGGAATCTCGTCGGGCACGCCGCCGGCGGCGCGGTGCCGGAAGTCGGCCTCGGCGGCGTCGGCCGCGGCCGCGCCGTGGAAGCGCGCCGTGATCTCGCGCGCCAGCAGCACCTTGGCGTCCTTCGGGTTGCGGCCGGCGGCCACCTCGGCCTGCAGCCGCTCGACCTCGGCCGCGGGGCGGAACGACAGCAGCGGGTACCAGCGCCACATCAGCTCGTCGCTGATCGACAGCACCTTGGCAAACATCGTGTTGGCGTCCTCGGTGATGCCGATGTAGTTGCCCTTGCTCTTGGACATCTTCTCGACGCCGTCGATGCCCTCCAGCAGCGGCATCGTCAGGATGCACTGCGGCTCCTGGCCGTATTCCTGCTGCAGCGCGCGGCCGACCAGCAGGTTGAACTTCTGGTCGGTGCCGCCGAGTTCGAGGTCGGACTTCAGCGCCACCGAGTCGTAGCCCTGCATCAGCGGGTACAGCAGCTCGTGGATGCCGATCGGGCTGCCGGCACGGAAACGCTTCGTAAAGTCGTCGCGCTCGAGCATGCGCGCCAGCGTATACCTGGCGGCCAGCTCGATCATGCCGCGTGCGCCCAGCGGGTCGCTCCACTCGCTGTTGTAACGAATCTCGGTCTTCGCCGGGTCGAGCACCAGGCTGGCCTGGCGGTAGTAGGTCTGCGCGTTGGCCTCGATCTGCTCCCGTGTCAGCGGCGGGCGCGTCGCATTGCGGCCCGAGGGGTCGCCGATCATCGACGTGAAGTCGCCTATGAGAAAGATCACGGTGTGGCCGAGATCCTGCAGCTGGCGCATCTTGTTGAGCACCACCGTGTGGCCGATGTGGATGTCCGGGGCGGTCGGGTCCAGACCCAGCTTGATGCGCAGCGGCCGGCCGGTGGCCTCGGCGCGCGCGAGCTTCTTCACCCAGTCGGCCTCGGGCAGCAGTTCCTGGCAGCCGCGCAGCGAGACCGCCAGCGCCTCGCGGACACGATCGGTCACCGGGTGAACGGCGGCCGCGGCGGCGGCAGGGGCGGCGGCAGGCACGGACATGTGCTTGTTACTTCGGGGTTTGTTCGTGAATTTGGCAGGCGCAGCGGCCGATATACTCGGGGCACCTACCGTTCGGGGGGTTGACAGCAGCGCAGGCCGCGCTCGACGCCCCGGATTCTAGAGGACGGCCCGGCCCCGCCGAGCCGCCCTCCACCGACCGAGAACCGAGCCGAACCGACGGCATCAAGCCGCCGGACCGGCGCAGCACAGCGACCGCAACCTTGGCGATCATCGACCCCCAGCACCTGCAGCGACTGCAGGACCTCGCGCACCGTCACCGGCGCGGCGTCGCCGGCACGACGCTGGCGCTGCTGGCCGGGTTCACGCTGACCGCCGTCGCGGTGGCCCCGCTGGTGCCGGCCGCCGTGCCGCCGGCGCAGCGGCTGGTCGTGGAGTCGCTGCAGCCGGTGGACCTGTCGGCGCAGTTGGAAGCACTGGCCGCGCAGGACCTGCGCCTGGTGCGCAGCGACGTCACGCGCGGCACCGAGACCGTGCAGTCGCTGTTCGGCCGCCTGGGCATCGTCGACGCCGAGGCGCAGGCCTTCGTGCGCAGCGACGCCACCGCGCGCCGGCTGCTCACCGGCCGCGGCGGCAAGATGGTGCAGGCGCGCACCGACGCCGCGGGCGCGCTGCAGGAACTGATCGCGCGCTACCCGTCGGAAGTCGCCGACCAGTCGCGCACCCACTTCACGCGGCTGACGATCTCGCGCTTCGACGGCCGCTGGCTGTCGCGCCTGGAGACCGTGCCCTTCACCGCGCAGGCGCGGCTGGCCAGCGGCACGATCGAGAGCTCGCTGTTCGCCGCCACCGACGCCACCGGCGTGCCCGACTCGGTGGCCATGCAGCTGGCCGACATCTTCTCGGTGGACATCGACTTCCACCGCGAGCTGCGCCGCGGCGACACCTTCAGCGTCGTCTACGAGTCGCTGTATGCCGACGGCGAGCCGGTGTCCTGGAACGAGGGCGCCGGGCGCGTGCTGGCCGCCGAATTCGTCAACGCCGGCCGCGCCTACCACGCGCTGTACTTCCAGGCGGCCGGCGAGTCGCGCGGCGGCTACTACGGGCTGGACGGCAGCAGCCGGCGCCGCGTCTTCCTGGCCAGCCCGATGGAATTCTCGCGCGTGACCAGCGGCTTCGGCATGCGCCGACACCCGCTGCAGCAGCGCTGGCGCGCGCACCGCGGCGTCGACTACGGCGCGCCGGTCGGCACGCCGGTGCGCACGGTGGGCGACGGGGTCGTCGAATTCGCCGGCCGCCAGAACGGCTACGGCAACACGATCGAGATCCGCCACGGCAGCGGCCGCACCACGCTGTACGCGCACCTGAGCAAGATCGACGTGCGCAAGGGGCAGCGCGTCGAGCAGGGCCAGCGCATCGGCGCCGTCGGCATGACCGGCTGGACGACCGGCCCGCACCTGCACTTCGAGTTCCGCATCAACGGCCAGCACCAGGATCCGCTGCGCATCGCGAAGACCTCCGAGACGGTCGAGCTGTCGGCCGCGGCGCGCGAGCGCTTCGCCGAGGTCGCGCAGCGCCTGCAGGTCAAGCTGGAAGTCGCCGACTCGCTGGTCAGCCAGCGCAGCTACTCCGAGTGAGCCGCCCGAAGGGCTGGCCTCCGGCCGCCTGAGCAAAGCCGTGGCGCTGTACATCGGGCTGATGTCGGGCACCTCGCTCGACGGCGTCGACGGCGTGCTGGCCGACCTGCCCGAGGGCGGCGAGCCGGCGCCGGTCCGGGTGCTCGCCCATGTCCACCGGGCCATGCCGGCCGTGCTGGGCGCCGAACTGCTGGCGCTCAACCGCAGCTGCCCCGACGAGATCCACCGCGCCGCGCTGGCCGCCCATGGTGTCGCCGCACTCTATGCCGATGCCGTCGCCGGCCTGCTCGCCCACAGCGGCACACCGGCCGGCGCCGTGACCGCGATCGGCGCCCATGGCCAGACCGTGCGCCACCGCCCGCGCGAATTCGACGCCACCGGCTATACGGTGCAGCTGCTGGACGGCGCGCTGCTGGCCGAACGCTGCGGCATCGACGTGGTCTGCGACTTCCGCAGCCGCGACCTCGCCGCCGGGGGCGAAGGCGCGCCGCTGGTGCCGGCCTTTCATGCCGCACGCTTTGCCGAGGCCGGCCGCGCGAGCGCCGTGCTCAACCTGGGCGGCATCGCCAACCTGACGCTGCTGGCCGCCGATGGCCGCGTCAGCGGCTTCGACTGCGGCCCCGGCAACGTGCTGATGGACCTGTGGTGCCGGCGCGAACGTGGCCAGGCCTACGACGCCGGCGGCACGTGGGCGGCCGGCGGTCGCGTCGACCAGGCCCTGCTGGCGGACTGGCTGGCCGACCCCTTCTTCGGCCGTGCGCCGCCCAAGAGCACCGGCCGCGACCTGTTCGACGAGGCCTGGCTGCTGCGCGCGCCGGCCGCGCACAGCCTGCCGGCGCAGGACGTGATGGCGACGCTGGCCGAGCTGAGCGCGCGCGCCGCCGCCGACGCGCTGCAGCGCCACGCCCCGGCGACGGCGCGGCTGCTGGTCTGCGGTGGCGGCGCGCACAACGGGCACCTGATGCGCCGGCTGGCCGCGCTGCTGCCCGGCGTGGCCGTCGACTCGACCGCCGTGGCCGGTGTGCCGCCGGACCAGGTCGAGGCCCTGGCCTTCGCCTGGCTGGCGCAGCGTTTTCTGCAGCGCCGGCCGGGCAACCTGCCCGCCGTCACCGGCGCGCGCGGGCCGCGTGTGCTGGGCGCGCTGTACCCGGCCGGGCCGCGCGAGGCCTGAGCAGGATGCCCGCGTCCCGTCGCGGCGGGACGCCAATGCCGACGGCCCGCCGTAGCGGGCGCCAATGCCCACGGCCCGCCGAAGCGGGCCGTTGCCGTCGCGCCAACCGGGGGTCAGGCGGAGAACGACGACCCGCAGCCGCAGGTGGTGGTGGCGTTCGGGTTCTTGATCACGAACTGCGCGCCCTGCAGGTCTTCCTTGTAGTCGATCTCGGCGCCGACCAGGTACTGCAGGCTCATCGCGTCGATCAGCAGCGTGACGCCGTTCTTCGCCATCTGCGTGTCGTCCTCGTTGACGACCTCGTCGAAGGTGAAGCCGTACTGGAAGCCCGAGCAGCCGCCGCCCTGCACGAAGACACGCAGCTTCAGGTCGGGGTTGCCTTCCTCGTCGACCAGCTGCTTGACCTTGTCGGCTGCGCTGTCGGTGAAGATCAGCGGCGCCGGCATCTCGTCGGTGGCGGGGGTGGTCGGTTCGGCCAGGGCGTTCATCTCGGGGTCCTCGGGGTGGGCGCGAAGTTCGCGGTCAGCACATTGTCGTACGTCGGCGCTCAGGCATCGTTGGAGGCCGCCAGCTTCAGCGCCGGGTTGGCGGCCGGGTTGGCAGGCTGCACCGGGGCCGCGCCGGCCGGCTTCAGGGTACCGTCGACCAGGGCGCCGGGGTGCATCTCCAGCGTCCGGTAGGTCACGTCGCCGTGGACCCGGGCGCGCGGCTGCAGTTCCAGCAACTCGTCCGAGAACACCGGGCCCCGTACCTCGCCGTTGATGATCACATGCGCGGCCTTCACCTTGCCGGTGACTCGGGCTTTCTCGCTGACGACGACGACGCTGCGGCGATCGCCCTCGGCGAGGATGTCGCCGTGCACCTCGCCGTCGATGCGCAGGCCTTCCTGAAAGCACAGGTCGCCGCGCACGGCGGTGCCCTCGCCGACCAGGCTGCGGATCGGCGGCAGGCTCTTCTTTCCCATCCAGTTCACGGGCGCACTCCCAGGGTTGCGGGTGGCCCTCCCGGCACGGGCGCGATCGCGGCAGTCACAGCTTCAGCGTCTGTGTGGCCCGCGTGACGCCACTGGCGTCGACCAATGTCGCCCGCACCGTTTTTATCACGGCCTGCGCCGGCACGGCCAGCGTGCCCTCGACGCGCAGGTGCTGTCGCAACGCCAGCGGCTGCGGGCCGTCGGGCAGGGACGCGCTCCACGGCCGGCCGTCCAGCGTGCCGCCGAGCTGCAGCTGCCAGCGGCCGTCGAACGGCGGCAGCTCGCGTCCGAGCTGCACGACCAGCAGCTGGTAGCGGACCAGCCCCGGCATCGGGTGCGTGAGCTGCAGGCCGCGGATCTGCACGCCTTCGCCGCTGGCCGGCAGCAGCCGCTCGAAGAAGGCGAGGTCGTCCTGCAGCGCGTGCTTCTCCGCCTCGGCCCGGCGCAGCTGCTCGGCCAGCCGCTCCTGCGCCGCGCGCTCGGTGCGCAGCACGACCTCCGCGGTGTCGGCGATGGCCCGCGCGCCCTGGTAGTCCTCGCGCAGCTGCTTGACCTCGGCGCGCAGCCGCGCCACCTCCTCGTGCATGCCGCTGTCCAGGCCGGCCAGGCGCTGGCCGAAGTCGAAGGCCGCGATCGCCAGCGCGGCGCAGAAGCCCAGCACCAGCGCCAGCACCGCCCAGCGCAAGGGCCACGGCAGGTGGCTGCGCACGATGACGCGCGGCGCGCTGACCGAGAGGCGTCGGCGCAGCAGCTTCCAGCGCATGGCGGTCGCCTCGTCCTGGCCGCTTCAGAAGCACGAAGGGCGCGACATGGATGCCATGCGCGCCCCCTGCGTCGGCCGCGCACGGTCCAGCGGACCAGCCGCCGGACCCTGCGCGCGCCAGCTCATCGCTTGCTGAACTGCTTGCGACGGCGGGCGCCGTGCAGGCCGACCTTCTTGCGCTCGACCTCGCGCGCGTCGCGCGTCACGAAGCCGGCGCGGCTGAGTTCGCCCTTCAGCGCCGCGTCGTAGTCGATCAGCGCGCGCGTGATGCCGTGGCGCACCGCGCCGGCCTGGCCGCTCTCGCCGCCGCCGTGCACGTTGATCTTGATGTCGAAGGCCGCCTCGTTGGCCGTCAGCAGCAGCGGCTGCCGGACGATCATGATCGAGGTCTGGCGACCGAAGTAGGCGTCGATGGGCTTGCCGTTGATGACGATCTGCCCGCTGCCCTTCTTCAGGAAGACGCGCGCGACGCTGCTCTTGCGACGGCCGGTGCCGTAGTTCCAGGTTCCGATCATGGCGTCCTCAGATCTCCAGCGGCTTGGGCTGCTGCGCGGTGTGCGGGTGCGAGGCACCGGCATACACCTTCAGCTTCTTGATCATCGCGTAGCCGAGCGGGCCCTTGGGCAGCATGCCCTTGACGGCCTTCTCGATGGCGCGGCCGGGGTGCCTGGCCTGCATGTCCTTGAAGGACGTGGCCGTGATGCCACCCGGGTAGCCCGAGTGCCGGTAGTAGATCTTGTCGGTGGCCTTGGCCCCGGTGACGCGGATCTTGTCGGCGTTGACGATGACGATGAAGTCGCCGGTGTCGACGTGAGGCGTGTAGATGGCCTTGTGCTTGCCGCGCAAACGGAGTGCCACTTCGCTGGCAACACGTCCGAGCACCTTGTCGGTGGCGTCAATCACGTACCACTCGTGCTTCACTTCGGCCGGCTTGGCGCTGAAGGTCTTCATGAGGGACTTTCGGGAATGCGCCGCCGATGGTGGTGCGGACGGCGCGGTTGCGGAACCCCGGGTCTGCCGCGCCGGCCCGGCCCCGGAGCCTTCGGCGCCGCTTGTCGTGGGCGGCCTCTCGGGTCTCGGGCACGAAGCCTGTTCGCTGCAGTGGCCGCGGACAACCCGCCCGCGGCCTCGGAGCTTTCTTCTCTCCCGCGGCCGAAGCCGGGAAAAGCCTTGAAGTATAGCCCGGATGGATCTGCTCTGGGAAGCAAGCCCTGGCGCGCTCGCCGGCAGGGCTTCCGTCGAAACAGAGGGTTAACCCTAATCCAATCGGCTAGGATAGCCCGACGACTTTCCAGGAGCCCCCCATGAGCCAACAAACCGACCTGCTCGAAGCGGCCCTGCCGCTCGACACGCCACCGGCCGGCCCGTGGCGCTGGGTGCCCATCCGGACGTTGTCCGAGCGGCATCGTGAGCGGGTGCTCACCCACCTGCTGAAGCTCGACGAACGCGACCGCCTGCTGCGTTTCGGCCACCTGGCCAGCGACGAGCAGATCGCGCGCTATGTCGAGTCGCTGGACTTCGAACGCGACGAACTGTTCGGGGTCTTCGACCGCCGCCTGGCGCTGGTCGCGATGGCGCACCTGGCGCGCGCCGACGCCAAGGCACCCGGCGACGGCGCGGCGACGGCGTCCGGGCAGGTCGCCGAATTCGGCGTCTCGGTGCTGCCGCGCCAGCGCGGGCGCGGCATCGGCGCGCGGCTGTTCGAGCACGCGGTGATGCATGCACGCAACCGCGGCGTGCGCGTGCTGCACGTGCATGTCGCGCGCGACAACGGCCCCATGCTCGCCATCGTGCGGCGTGCCGGCGCGGCACTCCGGTTCGACGGCGGCGAGGCCGTCGCCGAGCTCACGCTGCCGGCCGACACGCTGGGCTCGCAGCTCGAGGAACTGCTGGGCCACCACGCCGCGGACTTCGACTACCGCATGAAGCTGCAGGTACTCCGGCTGGACCGAATCGGAGCCTGAGTCCAGGCATGGACGACCGGCGCCCGGCCCGTGTTCGCGGGGAAGGCAGCGGCATGAACAGGCGGTAACATCCGCGCCGACCTCAGGCGTGAGCTCCACCTCGCTGTATGGCGGCGGCACGCAGCACGGGCCGTTCATGCAGCAAAACCTCCCCTGGATCCTGGCTTCCCTGTCGCTGGCGCTGCTGGCCGGCGCGGCGCTGCTGTGGTGGCTGCGCGGCCGCGCGCCGCGCCCCAAGCCGCTGCCCACCGAATGGACGCTGACCGCGCGCCCGGTCTTCAGCACCGACGAGCGCCGCGTCTATCGCCAGCTGCGCGAGGCGCTGCCGCACCACATCGTGCTGTCCAAGCTGCCGCTGGTGCGCTTCTGCCAGCCCACCGACCCGAACGAGGTGCGCTTCTGGTACGAGTTGCTCGGCGGCATCCACGTCACCTTCGCGATCTGCAGCGCCAACGGTCGCGTGCTGGCCGCCATCGACCTGGAGAACGACCGCGGCAACTCGCGGCGCACGCTGCAGATCAAGCAGTCGGTGCTGGCGGCCTGCCGCGTGCGCTACCTGCGCTGCCCGGTCGACCACCTGCCGTCCATCCCCGAGCTGCAGCTGCTGGTGCCGCAGAGCGGCTCGGTCGCGCGCGGTCCGCAGCCGGCGCCGACCACGGTGCAGCCCGGCGAAACGGTCGCCACGGCCAATGCCGGCCGCCGCCGCGCGCGCACTGCGCTGTGGCAGGACTCGGGCTTCTTCCAGGACTCGTTCTTCGGCATGGACAACCGCGCCGACTTCGCCACCGCCAGCAGCTTCGGCGCGCTGCGCGCCGGCGTGACGGTGCGCGAGGTGCCGCAGGCGCCGGAGGACGTCGGCGGCGTCGTCATCGACACGCCGGTCTCGCCGCTGCGCCACTGAAGCGCGGCTGCCACGCGCCTGGCGACCGCGCCGCGCGTGCGATGATGCCGCGGTGGTATTCGCCGACCTCACCCCGCAGCAGGTCCTCGACTCGCTGGAAGCCGTGGGCCTGCGTGGCGACGGCCGCATCCTGCAGCTGAATTCCTACGAGAACCGCGTCTTCCAGGTCTTCCTGGAGGACGGCCGCGCGGTGGTGGCCAAGTTCTACCGCCCCGGGCGCTGGAGCGACGCGCAGATCCTCGAGGAGCACGCCTTCGCGCTGGAGCTGGCCGCGGCCGAGATCCCGGTCGTGCCGCCCCTGGCGCTGTCCGAAGCCGGTGACACGCCAGGGCTCGTCCTGCAGGGCGATCCGCCGACGCTGGCCACGCTGGCCGGCCACCGCTTCGCGGTCGCCGCGCGCTGCGCCGGGCGCGAGCCCGAACTGGAGGACCCGGCGACGCTGCGCCAGCTCGGCCGCTTCATCGGCCGGCTGCATGCCGTCGGACGCCGTCAACCTTTTGAGCACCGCCATCGCCTGGACCCGCGCGCCGACGGCCGGCGCGCGATGGCGCTGCTGCTCGAAGGCGGCTTCGTCACACCGCAGGAACTGCCCGCCTGGCGCGCGGTGACCACCGACGCGCTGGCCGCCGTGGTCGCCGCCTTCGACGGCTTCCCGGCCGACGCGCCGCTGGCCACGCTGCGGCTGCATGGCGACTGCCACCCCGGCAATGTCCTCTGGCGCGAAGGCGCGCCGAACGTCGTCGACCTCGACGACGCGATGCAGGGCCCGGCGGTGCAGGACCTGTGGATGCTGGTCAGCGGCGACGCGACGACGATGGCGCGCCAGCTCGACACGCTGCTTGCCGGCTACGAGGACTTCGCCGACTTCGACGACCGCGAACGCCGGCTGATCGAGCCGCTGCGCACGCTGCGCATGCTGCGCCACAGCGCCTGGCTGGCCGAGCGCTGGGCCGACCCGACCTTCCCGCTCAACTTCCCGTTCTTCGGCAGCGCCGCCTACTGGAGCCAGCAGACGACGCAGATGCGCGAGCAGCTCGAGGCGATGGGCGGCTGACGCCGCCGGCCGTCGCCCGCATCCGCGCTCTCAGCCGGCGAGCAGCGCATTGACGCGCCGCACGTAGGCGGCCGGGTCCTCGAGCTGCCCGCCCTCGGCCAGCAGCGCCTGGTCGAACAGGATGTGCGCCAGGTCGTCGAAGTGCTCGCCCGTCTCGAGCCGCTTGACCAGCGCATGCCCGGCATTGACCTCCAGGATCGGCATCGAACGCGGCGCGCCCTGCCCGGCCTGCTTGAGCAGCCGCGCCAGGTGCGCGCTCATGTCGCCCTCGTCGACCACGATGCAGGCCGGCGAGTCGACCAGCCGCGTCGTCGTGCGCACGTCCTTGGCACGATCCTTCAGCGCCGCCTTGAGCTTCTCCAGCGTCGGCTTGAAGGCCTCGGCGGCGGCCTCGGCGGCCTTCTTCTCTTCCTCGTCCTGCAGCTTGCCGAGGTCCACCGCGCCCTTGGCGACGCTGGTCAGCGGCTTGCCGTCGAATTCGTAGAGGTGGCTGAGCATCCACTCGTCGACGCGATCGGTCAGCAGCAGCACCTCGATGCCCTTCTTGCGGAAGACCTCCAGCTGCGGGCTGCCCTTGGCCGCGGCCAGCGTATCGGCGGTGATGTAGTAGATGGCCTCCTGGCCTTCCTTCATGCGCCCGACATAGTCCGCGAACGACACGCCTTCGTCGGCGTGGGTGCTGGCGAAGCGCAGCAGCTTGGCGAGCCGCTCCTGGTTCTGGAAGTCCTCGCCCAGGCCCTCCTTCAGCACCGCGCCGAATTCCTTCCAGAACGCGGCGTACTTGTCCTTGTCGTTCTCGGCCACGTCCTCCAGCATGGAGAGCACCTTCTTCGTGCTGCCTTCGCGGATGGCCTTGACGTCGCGGCTCTCCTGCAGCAGCTCGCGGCTGACGTTCAGCGGCAGGTCGGCCGAGTCGATGACGCCCTTGACGAAGCGCAGGTAGACCGGCATCAGCGCCTCGGCGTCGTCCATGATGAAGACGCGCTTGACGTAGAGCTTGACGCCGCCGCGCTTGTCGCGGTTCCACAGGTCGAACGGCGCCTTGGCCGGCACGTACAGCAGCTGCGTGTATTCGGTGCGGCCCTCGACGCGGTTGTGCGTGTAGGCCAGCGGCGGCTCGCTGTCATAGCTGAGCTGCTTGTAGAACTCCTGGTACTGCGCGTCGGTGACCTCGCTCTTGGGCCGCGTCCACAGCGCGGCGGCCTTGTTGACGGTCTCCCACTCGTCGGTGAGCACCTGCTCCTTCTTCTCCTCGTCCCACTGCTGCTTGCGCATCAGGATGGGCAGGCTGATGTGGTCGCTGTACTTGCCGATGATGCTGCGCAGCTTCCACGGCGCCAGCCACTCGTCCTCGCCCTCGCGCAGGTGCAGGATGACGTCGGTGCCGCGCTGCGCGCGCTCGATGGTCTCGACCTCGAATTCGCCGGTGCCCTCGCTGGACCAGCGCACGCCCTGCCCGGCCGGCAGCCCGGCGCGCCGGCTCTCCACCGTGATGCGGTCGGCGACGATGAAGCCGCTGTAGAAGCCGACGCCGAACTGGCCGATCAGGTTGGCGTCCTTCTTCTTGTCGCCTTCCAGCGCGGCCATGAATTCGCGCGTGCCGCTCTTGGCGATGGTGCCCAGGTGCTGCACCGCCTCGTCGGCGCTCATGCCGATGCCGTTGTCGCTGATCGTCAGCGTGCGCGCGTCCTTGTCGTAGCTGACGCGCACTTCCAGGTTGGGCGCGTCCTCGAACAGCGCGGCGTTGTCCAGCGCCTCGAAGCGCAGCTTGTCGCAGGCGTCGCTGGCGTTGCTGACCAGCTCGCGCAGGAAGATCTCCTTGTTGCTGTACAGCGAGTGCGTGACCAGGTGCAGGATCTGCTTGACCTCGGCCTGGAAGGCATGGGTGTGCTTCTGCGCGGGGGATTCCATGGTGTCGGTGCTCATCGTCGGCAGGCCGCGGCTACGGCGGGAGAACTCACATGGCTGGGCACTGTGGGGACAGGCCGGCCGGGTTCAAGGGGCCGGATGCTAGCGCGGCGGCGCGGCCGCGGCGGCCGGTGAGCGTCTGCTCACTCCGGTTCGATGCCGGCGGCGCGGATCACCGCGCCCCAGCGCGTGATCTCGCTGGCCAGCAGCGCCTGCAGCTCGGCCGGTGAACTGGCCGAAAGCCGCATGCCCAGCCGGCCCAGCCGCTCCTGCACCGCCGGCGACGCCAGCGCCTCGCGCGCAGCGCGGTTCAGCGCCTCGACGACGGCCGGCGGCGTGCCGGCCGGCGCGGCCAGCGCATTCCACGACGCGACGTCGTAACCGGCGACGCCGGCCTGCTGCACCGTGGGCACCGCCGGCAGTGCCCGGTTGCGCTGGCCGGACGTCACCGCCAGCGCGCGCACGGCGCCCGAGAGCACCTGCGGCAGCATCGGCCCGACGATCTCGAACGCGAGGTCGATCTCGCCGGTGCGCAGCGCCGCCTGCACCGCCGGGCTGCCCTTGTAGGGCACGACCAGCACCTGCACGCCGGCGACCGTCTCGAAGAGCTTGGCCGCCAGATGCTGCGTGCTGCCGACCGCGATGGTGCCGACGTTGAGCCGGCCGGGATTCGCCTTCGCGTGGGCCAGCAACTCGGCCAGCGTCGCGAAGGGCGAATTCGCCGGCACGAAGAGCCCGAGGTCGAAGCTGCCGAGCAGGCTGACCGGCGCGAAGTCCTTCAGCGTGTCGTAGGGCAGCCGCCGGAACAGGCCCACGCTGACCGCGTTGCCGTTGCTCAGCAGCAGCAGCGTGTGGCCGTCGGGCCGCGCCGTGGCCACCGCCTGGCTGGCGACGATGCTGCCGGCGCTGGGCCGGTTCTCGACCACCACCGGCTGGCCCAGCGTGCGTGCCATCTGCTCGGCCACCGCGCGCGCGGTGATGTCGGCGATGCCGCCGGGGCCGAAGGGCACCAGCAGCGTGATGGGGCGCTCGGGGAAGCGACCTTGCGCAGTCGCCAGGCGCGGAAGCAGCGCAGTGGACAGCAGCGCCGCGGTGGCGGTGATCAGGTGGCGGCGCGGGACGGACATGCGCCGATTGTCGCGGGCGGTGGGCAACCGCCGTGCGGCGCGGCCATGCCGCCGTCAGAATTCCTCGGTATCGACCTCGCTCGCGTTCTGCGCGTTGTAGCGCGCACCCGCCACCGCTCGCGGGGTGCAGATCGCGTCCAGCTTCGAGATGATCTCCGGCGCCAGGATCAGCGCGGCGGCGCCCAGGTTTTCGCGCAGATGCGCTTCCTGTGTCGTGCCGGGCAGCGCGATCACATGCTCGCCGCGCGCCAGCACCCAGGCCAGCGCCAGCTGCGCCAGCGTGAGGCCGGGCACCCCGGCCTCGTCGGCGACCGTCGCGACGGCGTCACGCAGCTTCAGGTTGGCCGCCCAGTTGGCCGGCTCGAAGCGCGGCATCGCACGCCGGATGTCCTTGGGCGCGAAGGCCGCCGGGTCGGGCGGCGTGCCGGTGAAGAGGCCGCGCGCCGTCGGGCTGAAGGCCACGAAGGCGGCACCGATCTCGCGGCAGGCCGCGAGCACGCCGAGTTCCGGGTTGCGCGACCACAGCGAGTATTCGCTCTGCACCGCGGTGATCGGGTGCACCGCGTGGGCGCGGCGCAGCGTGGCGGCTGATACCTCCGACAGGCCGATCGTGCGCACATGGCCGCGTTCGACCAGGCGCGCCAGCTCGCCCACCGAGTCCTCTACCGGCACCGCCTTGTCCCAGCGGTGCAGGTAGTACAGGTCGATCACGTCGGTGCCCAGGCGCCGAAGGCTGTCCTCGCAATGGCGGCGCAGGGTCGCCGGACGGCCGTCGATGACACGCTGCAGCGCGCCTCCATCGCCCACCGGCTCGCCCGCCATGCCGCCCTTGGTGCACAGCACGATGCGGCTGCGCTGCGCCTTGAGCACGCGCCCAACCAGCGTCTCGTTGGCGCCGAAGCCGTACAGCGCCGCGGTGTCGACCAGGTTGGCGCCGAGATCCAGCGCGGTCAGCAGCAGCCGCTCGGCCACGTCCGCCGGCGGCGGCGCGCCGTAGGCGTGGCTGAGGTTCATGCAGCCCAGGCCCACGGGGTGGACCTGGAAGGGGCCGAGGGGGCGGTGCGATGGCGTCATGGGCGCTGAAGGACTCCGGGGTCGCGCCCGGACGGCAGGCGCGCGCCCATTGTGCCCATCACCGACCAGCCGTGACCGGGCCGCCGTGACCCGGCGACCGTGACCGGGCCGCCGCGTCGCGCCGCCAGGCGACAGCGGCGCGGCCGCGACCAGGCTCAGCCGCGCGCCGCGCCGGCCACCGCGCCGATGGCGACCGCCTGCCCGCCCACCACGCGCACGCTCTGGCCGACCGCGAGCGGCTGCGCCTGCGTCAGCGTGCGCAGGCTGCCATCGTTCATGCGCACCTCGATGCGGTATTCGGTCGTCGCGCGCTGGCGCTTCTCGATCTCGTGGCCGGCCATGCCGCCGCCGACGGCACCGATCACCGTCATCGCGTCCTTGCCGCTGCCGCCGCCCATCTGGTTGCCGATCACGCCGCCGATCACGCCGCCGGCGACGGCACCCAGGCCGGTGCCCTCGCCCTTGCGTTGCACCGTGGTGACCGCCTGCACGACGCCGCAGTCGCTGCAGACCGGCGCGGCGGCGCGCTGGGCCGGCGCGGTCTTCGCGGCCGGCGCCTTCGCGGCGGCCACCGGTTCGTCGCTGCCGGGGTTCTTCAGCACCACCGCGGTCGCCAGCGCCGCGGCCGCGGCCAGGGCCAGCGCGCCGCCCACCAGCACGGCGGGCTTGGCGCGCGACCGCGGCGGGTGCCACTGGTTGTCGGCCTGCGGGGCCTGCTGCGGACGGTCGTTGCGCTCCATGGTCTCATCTCCTCGTCTGGGGTGACGGGGGATGGACCCGCGGCGCTGCGCGCGGGTTTCCGAACTTGCGTGTCGGTGTGCAAGCCGCTGTGTCGCGGCCCGTAGGCCGCGTCCTACAGCCGCAGCACGAACAGCGTGATGGTCGGGAACAGCACCAGGATCACGACGCGCGCCAGATCGCTGGCCACGAAGGGCATCACGCCACGGTAGGTGGCGCTGATCGGGATATCTTTGGCCATCGACTGGATCACGAACAGGTTCATGCCCACGGGCGGCGTGATCAGGCCGACCTCGACCACCACCAGCACCAGGATGCCGAACCAGATCGCGGTCTCCTCGGGCGTGAGGCCGAAGTCCAGGCCGCTGATCATCGGAAAGAAGATGGGAATGGTCAGCAGGATCATCGACAGCGAGTCCATCACGCAGCCGAAGACCAGATAGAAGACCAGGATCGCCGCCAGCACCATCCAGGGGCTGAGGCCCAGGCTGCCGACCCAGGCCGCCAGTTCCTGCGGCAGCATCGACAGCGCCAGGAAGCTGTTGAAGGCCGCGGCGCCGAGCACGATCATGAAGACCATGCCGGTGCTGGCCGCGGTGGCCTCGAAGGCGCCCAGCGTCTTGCGCCAGCTCAACCCGCGCTTGGCCCAGGCCAGCACACCCGTGCTGACGGCGCCGACCGCAGCGCCCTCGGTGGGCGTGAAGACGCCGGTATAGATGCCGCCGATGACGGCGACGAAGATGATCACCACCGGCCAGATGGCAGCCAGCGCGCGCATGCGCTCGGCCATGGGCACCGGCGGCAGCTGCCGGGCCAGTGAAGGATTGACGCGAACGACGATCGCGATCACCAGCACGTAGCCCAGCGCCGCCAGGATGCCGGGCACGAAGGCGGCAGCGAACATCTTGGCGATATTCTGCTCGGCCAGGATGGCATAGATGACCAGCACGATGGACGGCGGGATCAGGATGCCCAGCGTGCCGCCGGCGGCCAGCGCGCCGGTGGCCAGGCTGCCGGCATAGCCGGCGCGGCGCAGTTCGGGCAGCGCGACCTGACCCATGGTGGCCGCCGTGGCCAGCGACGAGCCGCAGATCGCGCCGAAGCCGGCACAGGCCCCCACCGCGGCCATCGCGACACCGCCCTTGCGGTGGCCCAGGAAGACCTCGGCCGCCTTGAACAGCGACTGCGACATGCCGCCCAGCCCGGCAAACTGCCCCATCAGCAGGAACAGCGGGATGATGGACAGCGAGTGCGACGAGAAGGTGCTGTAGGCCAGCGTCTTCATCTGGTTGAGCAGCGGCGCAGCGCTGCCGTAGACCTGCCACGACCCGACCAGGCCCAGCACCAGCATCGCCAGGCCGATGGGCACGCGCAGCAGGATCAGCACCAGCAAGGCCGGGAACGACCAGGCGGCAATCGTCAGCGGCTCCATCAGTGCATCGCCCCCGCCGCCGTCGCGGCACCCTTGGGCGGCGCGACGAGGCCCAGGCTCTCGACGAGCCGCCACGCATAGACCACGCAGCCGATGACCGCCGGCACCATCGACGCCGCGTAGCCCCACCACACGGGCATCTGCAGGATGAAGCTGACCTCGCCGTAGCCGTGGTAGTCCAGTGTCGCCACACCCATGCGCCAGACCAGCAGCAGCCACACGGCAAGCATCAGCGCGTCGACCAGCACCGTCATCGTGTGCTGCAGCCAGCGCGGATAGCTGTTCCACAGCAGGTCCACCGTGGCATGCGCATAACGCAGGTGGCACCAGGGCAGGAAGGAGAAGACCACCAGGCCGGCGCCCGCCTCGACGAGCTCGAAGTCGCCAGGCACCGGGCCCAACCCGTAGCCGCTGAGCGCGCGGCCGACGATGCTGACCACGCTCAGCAGCGCCAGCGCGGCCAGCACGAAGCCGCCGAACCAGGCCAGCCAGCGGCTCAGCCCGTAGATGAAACTGCTCACGGTCGTCTCGTCGTCATGCGGACTGCCCACCCCTCGACGGGGCCTGCTCGAAGCGCGAGGGGCGGCGCCGGCCCGGCCGGCACGCCGCCCCCTCGGGATCGCTGCGCCCGGCAGCTTACTTCTTCGAGTACTTCGCGATCAGGCGCTCGGCCTCGGCCGCCATCTTCTGGCCGTCGATGCCCTTGCCCGCGACCTCCTGGTACCACACGGCACGCACGCCGGAAGCCGCACGCTGCCAGCGCGCCGTCTCGGCGGCGTCCAGCGTGATGACCTTGTTGCCGCCCTGCTGCGCCAGCGCGAGCCCGGCCTTGTCGCCCTCGTCCATCGCACGGCCGAACAGCGACGCCGCGACCTGGCCGCTGTTGTCGTCGATGACCTTCTTCAGGTCGGCCGGCAGCGCGTCGTACTTGGCCTTGTTCATCGCCACCGCGAAGGTCTGCGTGTACAGGCCCTTCTCGCCGGTGAAGCCGGTGTGGTTCTTGACGATCTGCTGCACGCGCAGCGCCGGCACCACCTCCCAGGGGATGGTGGTGGCGGTGATCACGCCCTTGGACAGCGCCTCGCCGACCGCCGGCACCGGCATGCCCACCGGCGTGGCGCCGAGCTGCTCGAGCATGATGTTGATGACGCGCGAGCCGCCGCGCACCTTCATGCCCTTGAGGTCCTCGAGCCTGGTCACCGGGTCCTTGCTGTGGAACAGGCCCGGGCCGTGGATGTGCACGCAGATCAGCTTGACGTCCTTGAACTCGTCCATCGCGTGCGTCTCGACGTACTCCTGGAACGCCCTGGAGCCCGCCTCGGCGTTGCCGGTCGAGAACGGCAGCTCGAACACCTCGCTCTTCGGGAAGCGTCCCGGCGTGTAGCCGAGCACGGTCCAGATCAAGTCGACGACGCCGTCCTTGGCCTGGTCGAACAGCTCCGGCGGGCGACCGCCGAGCTGCATGGTCGGGAAGTGCTGCACGCGGATGCGGCCGCCGCTCTCGCGCTCGACCTTCTGCGCCCAGGGCACGATGGCCTTGGCCGGGATCGTGGCCTGCGGCGGCAGCATCTGGTGGAAGCGCAGCGTGTTCGCGGCCTGCGCGCGCGCAGGCAGGCCCATGCCGGCCAGCGAGCCGGCGGCCAGCGCCCCCAGGGTGGTGCGGCGGGTGACGTTCATGCTTGTGTCTCCTGTGGTTGCCGATGGCGGCGGTGGGTGAAGCGTGGTCTCGGGAATGGCGGGATCAGCCGGCCTGCAGCTGGCGGTCCAGGTCGTGCAGCACCTCGTAGCAGGGCAGCACCTGCGCGACGCTGGCATTGGGTTCGCGGCCCTCGCGGATGGCGGCGAAGAATTCGCGGTCCTGCAGCTCGATGCCGTTCATCGACACCGCCACGCCGCTGACGTCGATCTTCTGTTCCTTGCCGTCGAAGAGGTCGTCGTAGCGCGCGATGTAGGTCCCGGTGGTGCCGATGTAGCGGAAGAAGGTGCCCAGCGGCCCGTCGTTGTTGAACGACAGGCTCAGCGTGCAGATCGCGCCGTTGGCGGCGCGCATCTGGATGCTCATGTCCATCGCGATGCCGAGCTGCGGGTGGATCGGCCCCTGCACGGCGTTGGCCTTCACGACGGGGCTGCCCGCCTGGTAGGCGAACAGGTCCACCGTGTGCGCCGCGTGGTGCCACAGCAGGTGGTCGGTCCAGCTGCGCGGCTGGCCGAGCGCATTCATGTTCGTGCGCCGGAAGAAGTAGGTCTGCACGTCCATCTGCTGGATCGCGAATTCGCCGGAAGTGATGCGCCGGCGCACCCACTGGTGGCTGGGGTTGAAGCGGCGCGTGTGGCCGCACATCGCGACCAGCCCGGTCTTCGCCTGCAGGTCGACCACGCGGTAGGCGTCGCGCAGGCTGTCGGCGAGCGGGATCTCCACCTGCACGTGCTTGCCGGCCTGCAGGCACTGCACGGCCTGCGCGGCGTGCATCTGCGTCGGCGTCGCCAGGATCACCGCGTCCAGCCCGGGCAGCGCCAGGCTCTCGGCGAGATCGGTCGTGACGTGCGCCACCCCGTACTTGGCGGCCGCCTCGCGCGTCTTGTCGAGCTCGCGGCCCACGAGCGAGACCACCTCGACGCCGGCGATCAGGCGGATCGCGTCCAGGTGCTTCTGGCCGAAGGCGCCGGCGCCGGCCAGCGCGACCTTGATGGTGTTGCTCATGTGTTCTCGAGAATCAGGTGGCCCACGGCGGTATTCGACGCCGGCACATGGAAGAAGCGGTGGCGCACGCGCGGCGGGCGGTCACTCATCGCGCCGCGCGCGATCAGCCACATCACCAGTTCGATGCCCTCGCTGCCGGCCTCGCGCACGTATTCGATGTGCGGCACCTGGGCCAGTTCCTCCGGGCTTTCGATAAGCCGGTCCAGGAAGCGGTTGTCCCACTCGGCGTTGATCAGCCCGGCGCGCGGACCCTGCAGCTGGTGGCTCATGCCGCCGGTGCCCCAGATCTGCACGTTCAGGTCCTCGTCGAAGCTCTCGACCGCCTTGCGGATCGCGCGCCCCAGGTTGAAGCAGCGCCGGCCGCTGGGCACCGGGTACTGCACGACATTGACGGCGAACGGGATCACCTTGAACGGCCACGCGTCCTTGGCCGGGTCGCGACGGCCGCACATCAGCGACAGCGGCACCGTCAGGCCGTGGTCGACGTCCATCTTGTTGACGATGGTCAGGTCGAACTCGTCCTGGATCACGCTGTGCGCGATGTGGCTGGCCAGTTCCGGGTGGCCGATGACCTTCGGCACCGGGCGCGGGCCCCAGCCCTCGTCGGCGATCGCGAATTCGGCCGCGGTGCCGATCGCGAAGGTCGGGATGATGTCCAGGCTGAAGGCGTTGGCGTGGTCGTTGTAGACGAGGAAGACGACGTCGGGCTTGCTCTGCTCGAGCCAGGTCTTGGAGAACGCGTAGCCGGCGAAGACCTTCTGCCAGTACGGCTCCTGGTCCTTGCCGAGGTCCAGCGCAGCGCCGATCGCCGGCACGTGGCTGGTGTAGACGGAGGCGGTGATGCGGGCCATGTCAGCTTTCCTTCGCGGTGCGGCCGGCCGCGCCGTCGCGCCCAGCGGCGCGGCCGGCCGCGCCGTCCTGTCCTGCGGCGCCGCCAGCCGCGCCCTGGGGCTGCCGGTGCGGCTGCGCGTCGCCGTCCTCGCCGAGGTAGCGGTTGCCCTCGATCGAGCGGCCGCCCTGGATCATCATGTCGCGGTACTCGGCCTCGCTCATGCCGGTCATGCTGCCGGCCATCTGCTGGAAGCTCTTGCCGTCGGTGGCGCCGATCTTGGCCAGGAAATAGATGTTGCCGCCGGTGCGCATGCACCAGTTCAGGTCGCGTGCCATCACGGCCTGCTTCTGCTCCTCGCTCATCGGCCACTCGTCCAGGTAGGCGCGTTCGTCGGCCTTGAAGCGCGCGCGGTTCTCGGCCTTCATCAGGCTCATGCAGAACTGGTTGAGCCAGTAGCCCTTGCGGCTCTGCTCGGCGTCGAAGATCGTCGTGCCGGGGATGTCCAGATAGGGTTTGTCGAGTGCCATCGGTCAGGCCTCCTCGGGCCAGTACAGGCGCATCGGGTTGTCGACGAGCAGCCGGCGCTGAAGCTCGGGCGTCGTCGCGATGTGCGGGATGAAGTCCACCAGCAGGCCGTCGTCGGGCATGTGGTCCTTCAGGTTGGGGTGCGGCCAGTCGGTGCCCCACAGCACGCGGTCGGGAAAGGTCTCGACGACGCGGCGCGCGAAGGGCACGACGTCGCCATACGGAGGACGATCGGCGGCCTGTTCGCCCGCCAGCGCCCTCGGGCCGCTGACCGACAGCCGCTCCGGGCAACTGACCTTGCTCCACACGTTGCCGTGCTCGTGCATGAACTTCAGGAACAGCGCGAATTCCGGGCCGTCGACCGGTTTCGTGACGTCCGGCCGCCCCATGTGGTCGACCACCACGGTGGTGGGCAGCGCGGTGAAGAAGTCCCACAGCTCCGGCAGGTCCTGGGCCTCGAAATAGATCACCACGTGCCAGCCCAGCGGCCGGATGCGCGCGGCGATCTCCATCAGCTCGTCCTTGGGCGTGAAGTCGACCAGGCGCTTGACGAAGTTGAAGCGCACGCCGCGCACGCCGGCGGCATGCATCTGCTCGAGCTCGGCGTCGCTCACGCCGCGCCGCACCGTCGCCACGCCGCGCGCGCGGCCGCCGCTGGCGAGGCAGGCGTCGACCAGCGCGCGGTTGTCTGCGCCGTGGCAGGTGGCCTGCACGATGACGTTGCGCGCGAAGCCCAGGTGGTCGCGCAGCGCAAACAGCTGCGCCTTGCTGGCGTCGCAGGGCGTGTACTTGCGCTCGGGCGCATAGGGAAACTGCGCGCCGGGGCCGAAGACATGGCAGTGCGCGTCCACGCTGCCCGGCGGCAGCACGAAGCGCGGCTTGCTCGGACCTTCGTACCAGTCCAGCCAGCCGGCGGTCTTCTCGAAGCCGCCCGTGGTCGGCTTGCTCATGCGGCGTCCTTCGGATGCAGATGGGCCAGGATGCGGTCGGCCTCGATGCGCCAGTCGGCGCTGCGTGGGAAGCCCGGCTCGCCGCGGGTGCCGAAGAGCCCGGCGTCGGCCAGGTCGGCGACCCAGGCCTGGCGCTCCGCGGTGCCGGCGGCGCTGTGCGGCTGCAGGCCGGCCTCCTGCACGGTGACGGCGACCTCGCGCACCTCCTCGCTGCGGCGGCGGCCATGCTCGATCACACGCTGGAAGAAGTAGGCCGCCTGCTTCTCCCAGTCGATGCCGGGAAAGGTCTCCTGCAGGCTGGCGACGACGGCGTCCTCGACACCGTAGTGGCGTGCCGTCGTGAAGCTCTCGATGACCATCGCCTCCAGGCCCTTGATCATCACGCTGCGGCACATCTTGGTGGCGCTGGCCACGCCCAGCCGCGCATCGTGCAGCCTCGCGGCGAAGCCCAGCTCGGCCAGCAGCGGCGCGATGGCCGCCGCATGCGGCCCGCCCAGCAGCAGCGGCACCTTGATGCGGTACGGCGGCAGGCTGGTCATCACCGCGCCTTCGACATAGCGCCCGCCCGCCGCATCGACGATGCCCGCGGCATGGACCTTGGCCCCCGGCGATGCGCTGTTGAAGTCCAGGAAGAAAGCGCCGCGCTCCAGCGCCGACGCGCAGGTCGCCGCCACCGGCACCGCCTGCGACGCGGTGACGGCCGAGATCACGAGCCCGGCGCCGAGCACGGCCTCGGCGTGCGAAGCGGCGAGCAGCACGCCGCGCTGCCGCGCATGGGCGCGCATTGCATCGCCCGCGGCACCGGACAGCTTGAGGTCGAAAGCCGTCACCGCGAGGTCCTGCGCGCGCAGGTCCTCGGCCAGGATGCGGCCGACCTCGCCGTAGCCGATGAGGGCGATGCGCGGTGCGGGCATGGTCAGTCGATGTAGCGCAGCCCGGTCTTGGCCAGCGGCTCGCGCATGTTGTACATGTCCAGGCCCAGCACGCCGGCGGCCAGCTTGGCACGCTTCTCGCCTTCGTTGGCCTCGCGCTTCGTCGCCGCCTCCAGCGTGGCGGTGGCCAGCGCGCGCGGCACGCAGACCACGCCGTCGTCGTCGGCGACGATCACGTCGCCCGGGTGCACCAGCGCGCCGGCGCAGACGACCGGGATATTGACCGAGCCCAGCGTCGCCTTGATCGTGCCCTTGGCGCTGATCGCGCGGCTCCAGACCGGGAAGCGCATCTCGGTCAGCGTCTTCACGTCGCGCACGCCGGCGTCGATGACCAGCGCGCGCGCGCCGCGGGCCTGGAAGCTGGTGGCCAGCAGGTCGCCGAAATAGCCGTCGGTGCAGGGGGCGCTGATCGCCGCGACGACGATGTCGCCGGGCCGGATCTGCTCGGCCACGACATGCATCATCCAGTTGTCGCCCGGGTGCAGCAGCACGGTCACCGCGGTGCCGCCGACCTGGGCGCCGGCATAGATGGGCCGCATGCAGGGCTGCATCAGGCCGACGCGGCCCATGGCCTCGTGCACGGTGGCGCTGCCGAAATGCGCCAGCTGGTCGGCCAGGTGCGCCGGGGTGCGCTCGATGTTGCGGTAGACGACGCCGAGTTCGTACATGGTCAGAGTCCCTTGGCCTTGAGCATCGCATCCAGGCGCGGGTAGACGCGGCGCGCGTTGCCTTCGTAGATCATCGCCTTCTGCTCCGGCGTCAGCTGCGTGCTGGCCTCGATGTAGCGCCTGGTGTCGTCGTAGTTGAAGCCGGTCTCCGGATCCACCCCGCGAACGGCGCCGATCATCTCGCTGGCGAAGAGAATGTTCTTGACCGGGATCACCTTCGTCAGCAGATCGATGCCCGGCTGGTGGTACACGCAGGTGTCGAAGAAGACGTTGTTGAGCAGGTGGTCCGCCAGCAGCGGCTTCTTCAGCTCCTGCGCCAGCCCGCGGTAGCGGCCCCAGTGGTAGGGCGCGGCGCCGCCGCCGTGGGGAATGACGAACTTCAGCGTCGGAAAGTCGCGGAACAGGTCGCCCTGGATCAGCTGCATCACCGCCGTGGTATCGGCATTGATGTAGTGCGCGCCGGTGGTGTGGAAGCAGGCGTTGCAGCTGGTGCTGACATGCACCATCGCCGGGATGTCGTACTCGACCATCTTCTCGTAGATCGGGTACCAGTGGCGGTCGGTCAGCGGCGGGCTCGTCCAGTGGCCGCCGGACGGGTCCGGGTTCAGGTTGATCGCGACGTTGCCGTACTGCTCGACGCACTTGACCAGCTCGGGGATGCAGGTCGCCGGGTCCACGCCCGGGCTCTGCGGCAGCATCGCCGCCGGCACGAAGTGGTCCGGGAAGAGCCGGCTGACGCGAAAGCAGAGCTCGTTGCAGATCGCCGCCCAGGTGCTGCTGACCGCGAAGTCGCCGATGTGGTGCGCCATGAAGCTCGCGCGCGGGCTGAAGATCGTGAGGTCCGAGCCCCGCTCCTTCATCTTCGCGAGCTGGTTGGTGGCGATCGTCTCCCGGATCTCGTCGTCGCTGATCTTCAGGTCGGCGGCCCGCGGCATCACCGTCGGGTCGGCGATGCCGGCAATCTGCGCGTTGCGCCAGGTCTCCAGCGCCTTCGGTGCGGTCGTGTAGTGGCCGTGGATGTCGATGATCACGAAACGCTCTCCTCGCCAGGTCAGGCCGGCGCCATGCCGTGGCGGTGCTTGATCTCGGCGGCGGCCGGCGACGCCGCCCACTGCAGCCAGTCGGCCACCGCCGAGCGCCTGGCCGAGACGCTGCAGGCCGCGCCGGTGAAGGTGGTGACGAAATCGGCGCCCGGCGGCAGCTCGCCCGCCACCTCGACGCCTTCGACGCCGGTCAGTTCGCTCAATTGCTGGAAGCCCAGCTCGACCTCGCCGCGGCGCACCAGCGTGGCCACCGGCACGCCGGGCGGCGCCTGCACCAGGCGCTCGCCCAGCGCGGCGCGCAGGCCCCAGCGGTCCAGCAGCGCCAGCAAGTGGTTGCCGCTGGGGCCGGTGGAGTAGCCGATGGCGCGCGCGGCGGCGACCGCCTGGCGCAGCGCGGCCTCGCTCGTCAGGTTAGGCCGCGGCTCGCCTTCCAGCACCGCCACCGCCATCGCCGAGCGCACCAGCTGCACGCACAGCGTGGGCACCACGGCGCCGGCGTCGGCCAGGCGGCGGATGGCGTCGTCGGCCAGCACGACCAGGTCGAAGGCTTCGCCGGCGGCGATGCGCTTCGCGGCATCGACGCCGCCGATCGACTCGAAGTCCACCGTCACGCCGCTGGCCAGCGCCCCTTCGAGCGCCAGCTCGGCCAGCAGGGCCCTCGTGGCCATCGACGACAGCCCGCGCAGGCGGTGGATGACGGACTCCTCGGACGACATCCGGGGATTCTGCGACCGGCACGCTCATGCATCAACGCTCAAGTCGGTCTAGCAGCTAGAACGGATCGGCATGGCTGGTGCCAGAATCCGGGCATGGACCTGCGCCAGCTGGCGACCTTCGTGCACGTGGCCGAGCTCGGCAGCTTCACGCGTGCCGCGCGCGTGCTGCAGGTGGCGCAGCCGGCGCTGTCGCGCCAGGTGCGCGCGCTGGAGATCGAGCTGCGCCAGAACCTGTTCGCGCGCACCGGCCGCGGCGTCACGCTGACCGAGGCCGGCCAGCGCCTGCTGGCCCATGGCCGCGGCATCCTGCAGCAGGTCGAGCGCGCGCAGCAGGACCTGGAGGACCACCGCGGCGCCCCGGTCGGCCATGTCGCGCTGGGGCTGCCGCCCAGCGTGTCGCGCCTGGTCACGGCGCCGCTGGTCGAGGGTTTCCGCGAGCGCTTCCCCAAGGCCACGCTGACCGTCGTCGAGGGCCTGTCGGCCTATGTCCTGGAGTGGCTGGCGCTGGGACGCGTGGACCTGGCGGTCGTCTACCAGGCGCCGCCGGACCCGGCGATCGAGCTGCAGCCGGTCGCGCACGAGTTCCTGCACCTGGTCGGCCCGCGTCCCGGCCGCCGCGCGCCGCCGATCGGGCCGCCGGTCACGCTGGCCGAACTGACGACGCTGGACCTGGTGATCCCCAGCCGCCCGCATTCGCTGCGCATGCTGCTGGAGACGGCGCTCGCCACCGCCGGGCTGAAGCCGCGCATCGCGGCCGAGATCGAGAGCGTGCCGGCCATGCTGGAGCTGGTCGAGCGCTCGCCGGCCAGCGCGCCGCTGCATGCGCTGCTGTCGCTCACCGCGCTGATCGGCCGCGACCCCGTGCACCAGGCGCGGCCGGTGGTGATCGGCGGCCGCCGGCGGCCGCTGACGGCGCAGGTGTCTCTGGCCACCTCGGCGCAGCGCCCGCGCGGCGTGCTGCTCGAGCAGGCCGCGGCGCTGCTGCGCGAGCGCATGCTGGTGCACTGGACCGACGAGGGCGAGCCCCGATGACCGCAACTCCCGACGAACGATTCGAGCGCGCCCGGGCCGCCTTCCTGGCCGGCCTGCAGGCGCTGCAGGCCGGCCGCGACGCCGACGCCGAGGCGGCCTTCGAGCAGTCGCTGGCCCTGATGCCCGGCCGGCCGTCGACGCTGATGAACCTGGGCGTGGCGCGCCTGCACCAGGGCCGCGCCGAGGCCGCGCTGCAGGCGCTGGACGCTGCCGTGGCCGCCGACCCAGGCCTGGCCGATGCCTGGGGTCACCGTGGCGTCGCGCTCGCGGCGCTGGCGCGCCATGCCGATGCGCTGGCCTCGTTCGAGCGCGCGGTCGCCTCGGGCGCCGCGCCGGACACGGTGGCGATGCACCGCCTGCTGGCGCTGGGCAACCTGCGCCGCTACGACGAGGCACTGCAGGTGGCCGACGAGCTGCTGTCGCGCCATCCCGGCGACGCCGAGGCCTGGCTGCAGCATGGCCGCACACTGCACTGCCTGGGCCGCGCGCGTGACGCGGTGGAGTCGTACCGGCATGCGGTGACGCTGGCGCCGGCGCTGGCCGAGGGCTGGAGCCTGTACGGCCAGCTGCTGAAGGAACTCGGCCGGCGCGAGGACGCGGCCTGGGCCTTCGAGCAGGCATTGGCCCAGGGCGCCGAGCCCGAACTGCACCGCTGGTTCCTGGCCGCCGTGCGGGGCGACGAGGCCCCGCCGCAGCCGCCGGCGAGTTATGTCGAGCGCCTGTTCGACGCCTATGCCGACGACTTCGACGAGCACCTGCAGCAGCGCCTGCACTACCGCACGCCGCAGGTGCTGGCGGAGATGGTCACCGCCGCCGCCGCCGGCCGCGCGGGCGGAAGACCCTTCGCCGCCGCGCTGGACCTGGGCTGTGGCACCGGGCTCGTCGCGCCGCTGCAGGCGCCGCTGGCGCAGGCGCTGGACGGCGTGGACCTGTCGGCGGCCATGCTGGCCAAGGCGCGTGCGCTCGGGCTGTACCGCGAACTCGTGCACGGCGACATCACCGCACACCTGCAGGCCACGGCGCAGCGCTACCAGCTCGTCGTCGCCGCCGATGTCTTCGTCTACCTCGGGCCGCTGGACGCGGTCTTCGCCGGCGTGCGGCGCGTGCTGGAGCCCGGCGGGCTGTTCGCCTTTTCGGTGGAAGCCACGCCGGAGCCGCGCCCTGTCCTGCGCAACAGCCTGCGCTATGCGCATGGCGAGGCCTACCTGCGCGACCTGGCCGCGGCCCATGGCCTGCACTGGCAGGCGCAGCGCAGCGGCACGCTGCGCGAGGACCAGGAGCGGCCGATCGAAGGGCTGTGCGTGCTGCTCGCGGCATCCGCGCAGGCAGCGTAGCGCGGGCGCAGGCACGCCGACGACGGCCCGGGCGCCGGCCCGGAACCGGTGTCAGCCGCGCGCCGGGAAGCCGCGCGCCAGCTCGTGCACGATCTCCGCGGCCGGCGCCTCGCGGCAGCCGCTGCGGTTGTCGCCGCACCACAGCGGCGAGAAGTCGGTGCGGCCGGCGGCCTCGGCCGCGGCGCGCAGCGGTGCCAGCGCCGCGGTGGCCAGCGGGAAGGCCGGCGGCAGCGCGCTCAGCGGCCCCAGTTCGCGCATCAGCCGGTTGACGAGGCCGCGCGCCGGGCGCCCGGTGAACAGGTTGGTCAGCGCGGTCGGCGGCGCATCGGCAGCCAGCAGCGCGCGCCGGTGCAAGGGCCCCGTCGTCGCCTCGGCGGCGCACAGGAAGGCGGTGCCGACCTGCACACCGGCCGCGCCCAGCGCCATCGCGGCGGCCACGCCGCGCGCATCGGCGATGCCGCCGGCCGCCAGCACCGGCCGGTCCAGCGCGCGCACGACCTGCGGCAGCAGCGCGAACAGGCCGCACTGCCCGCTCAGGTCCTCGGCCAGGAAATGGCCGCGGTGACCGCCCGCCTCCAGCCCTTGCGCGATCACGATGTCGGCGCCCTGCGCGGCCAGCCAGCGCGCCTCGGCCACCGTGGTCGCCGACGACATGACGAGCGCACCGAGTGCCTTCACGCGCTGCAGCAGCGCCGGCGGCGGCAGCCCGAAATGGAAGCTGACGACCCGCGGCCGCACGGTCTCGACGATGGCTGCGGTCTCCTCGTCGAACGGCCGTCGCCCGGGACCGGCCGGGATGGCCTGCGGGTCGATGCCGTATTCGCGGTGATAGGGCGCGAGCGCCGCGCGCCAGCGGGCCTCGGCCGCCGCGTCGGTCGCGGGCAGCCGGTGGCAGAAGAAGTTGAGGTTGAACGGCCGCTCGGTCGCCGCGCGGATCGCGGCCAGCTCGTCGCGCAGCGCCTGCGGCGACAGCATCGCGGCCGGCAGCGACCCCAGCGCGCCGGCGCGGCAGGCGGCGATGGCCAGCGCACTGCCCTGCACGCCGGCCATCGGCGCCTGGACCAGCGGCCATTCGGTGCCCAGCAGCGTGGCGAGCGACATGTCGGACTCCTGTCGTGCAGGTGGCGATGCGCCGATGCTACGGCGGTCGCCGCCGGCCCGCCGCACACCGGCGGTCGCCGACGGACACGAAAGTTTGCACGCGGGCAACGAAGACCGCGCAGGGCCGGCGGGCGGGCCGTGCCAAGCTGCGCCATCGCCATCACGGGACCCGCACTCCATGCACCACCCCGCACCCGGTCCGACCCGGCGCCGCCTGCTGCTGCAGGCAAGCGGCGCCGCCGCGATCCTGGCCCTGCCCTGGCCGGCGCGCGCGCAGCGGCTGCGCGACCGCCTTGCCGCACCGGACCCGCCAGCGGCCGGCGACGGCGTGCATGCACTCGAGTGGACCGACGCGGCACGCCGGCGCCCGCTGCCGCTGCGCCTGCGCCTGCCGCCCGGCGACGCCGCGGTGCCGCTGGTGCTGTTCTCGCATGGCCTGGGCGGCGATCTCGATGCCGGCACCTGGTGGGCGCAGGCCTGGGCGCGCGCCGGCATCGCGACGCTGCACCTGCAGCACCCGGGCAGCGACAGCGCCGTCGCGCGCCAGGGCCTGCGCGCGCTGGTCGCCGCCGCCGACGGCGCGCAGCTGCGGGCGCGGGCCGCCGACGTGGCCTTCGTGCTCGACGAACTGGCGCGCCGCCGCCAGCGCGGCGACGAGCTGCTGCAGCGGCTGCGCACCGATGCGGTCGGCGTGGCCGGGCACTCGTTCGGTGCGCACACCACGCTGGCCGTCGCCGGGCAGCGGCTGCCGCCGGGCGGACGGCCGCTGCTCGTGGACGAGCGCCCGCGCGCCTTCGCCGCCTTCAGCCCCTCGCCCGGCCAGCGCAACGACCCCGGCGACGCCTTCGCCGCGATCACGCGGCCGGTGCTGTGCCTCACGGGCAGCGGCGACACCGACCCGCTGGGCCTGAGCGCCTTCAACGCCGGCGAGGACCGCAGCGCCGATGGCCGCCGGCGCCGCGCGGTCTACGACGCGCTGCCCGCCGGCGACAAGGCCGAGCTGTGGCTGGACGGCGCCGACCACGCCAGCTTCGCCGGCACCGAACCCGGCGGCGGCCGCTGGCGCGAGCGTCGCCGCGACGCGGCGGCGCGCGAGCAGGCAGCGCGCCACCGCGCGCTGATCGAGACGGCGAGCACGCTGTGGTGGCGCGCGCAGTTGCTGGGCGATGGCGCGGCGCGCGCCGAGCTGGTCCGTGGTCCGTCTGGTCTGACCGCCACCGACGACTGGCGGCGCGGCTGAGCCGCGCCGCGCGTCGGTCGCGCATCGTCCTCCCGTCAGACCTGCGGCCTGGCCGGAATCTGCAGCCCGCGCTGCACCGCCGGCCGCGCCAGGAAGGCCTGCAGCACGCGGTCGACCTCGGCGAAGTCCGCGAAGCCCACCAGCTCACCGGCGCCGTAGTTGGCGAGCAGGTTGTTGACCCACGGGAAGACCGCGATGTCGGCCACCGTGTAGTCGTCGCCCATGATCCACGCGCGGCCGGCCAGGCGGCCGTCGAGCACGCCGAGCAGGCGCCGCGCCTCGGCCACGTAGCGGTCGCGCGGGCGCTTGTCCTCGTAGTCGCGGCCGGCAAACTTGTGGAAGAAACCGACCTGGCCGAACATCGGCCCGAGGCCGCCCATCTGCCACATCAGCCACTGCAGAGTCTCGTAGCGCGCCGCCGGGTCGGCGGGCAGGCACTGGCCGGTCTTCTCCGCCAGGTACCACAGGATGGCGCCGGACTCGAACAGCGCCAGCGGGCGCCCGCCCGGGCCCTGCGGGTCCAGGATGGCCGGGATCTTGTTGTTCGGGTTCAGCGACAGGAATTCGGCCGAGAACTGGTCGTTGCTGTCGAAGGCGACGCGGTGCGCGTCGTAGGGCAGCCCGGTCTCCTCCAGCATGATCGGGACCTTGACACCGTTGGGCGTGGTCAGCGAATACAGCTGCAGGCGGTCGGGGTGCCGCGGCGGCCACTTGCGGGTGATGGGGAAGGCGCTGAGCTCGTTCATGCGGCAGGACCGGTGGCGGGAGACGGCGCGATTGTGGTCGGCAGCGCCGGTGCCTGCTGGTCTAGAGTCTTTGCCATGATGCCGTCGATGCTTGCGGTGGCCGCCGGCGCCGCGCTGGGTGCCCTGCTGCGCTGGGCGCTCGGCCTGTCGCTGGATGCGCTGTTCCCGCTGCTGCCGCTGGGCACGCTGGTGGCCAACCTGCTGGGCGGCTATTCGGTCGGGCTGGCGGTGGCCTGGCTGGCCGCGCGCCCGGGGCTGCCGGCGACCTGGCGGCTGTTCCTGATCACCGGCGCGCTGGGCGGGCTGACCACGTTCAGCGGCTTCTCGGTCGAGGTCGTCGCGCTGCTGCAGCAGCAGCGCTGGGGCTGGGCCGGCGCGACGGTCGCCGCCCATGTCGCCGGCTCGCTGGCGATGACGCTGGCCGGCTTCGCGACCTGGGCCGCGTGGCAGCGGCGGCGCGCCGGCCGCGCAGGCTGAGTCAGCCGGCCACGCGCTCGGCGTGCCAGCGCAGGTGGTCCTCGACGAAGCTCTGGATGAACCAGTAGCCGTGGTCGTAGCCGGCGTGGCGGCGCAGCGTCAGCGGCTGGCCGGCGGCGGCGCAGGCCTGCTCGAACTGCTCGGGCATCAGCTGCGTGGCCAGGAACTGGTCGGCCAGGCCCTGGTCGACGAGGATGCCGTCCGGGTACGGGCAGCGCCGCGTGGCCATCAGCGCGCTGGCATCGTGTGATTCCCAGTTGGCGCGGTCGTCGCCGAGATAACGTCCGAAGGCCTTGTGCCCCCAGGGCACGAGCCGCGGCGCCGCGATCGGCGCGAAGGCCGAGACGCTGCGGAAGCGGCCCGGGTGGCGCAGGGCCAGCGTCAGCGCACCATGGCCGCCCATCGAATGTCCGGCCATGGCGATGCGCGTGGCATCGAGCCCGAGCGCGGCCATCAGCATCGGCAGCCACTCGCCGACGATCCAGCTCTCCACGCGAAAGTGGCGGTTCCACGGCGCCTGCGTCGCGTCCAGATAGAAGCCGGCGCCGCTGCCGAAATCCCACTCGGCGTCCTCGCCGGCGATGCCGGTGGCGCGCGGGCTGGTGTCGGGCACCAGCAGCGTCAGGCCGAGTTCGGCCGCCACGCGCTGCGCGCCGGCCTTGATGGTGAAGGTCTCCTCGGTGCAGGTCAGCCCGGCCAGGAAGACGAGCGCGGCGCCGCTGGGTGACGGCGGCTCGTAGACCGCGAAGCGCATCGGCAGCCCGATAGCCTGCGAGGCATGACGATGGAAGCGCTGCATGCCGCCGAAGCAGGCATGTTCCGACAGGGTCTCGATGCTGGCCGGCATGTCAGCGACTCCGTCGCGCATCGCGCGGCCTACGGTTCAGGTCCCGGTCCCGGCAGGCGATCGGGGCGGCTGGCGCGCTGCGGCCACTGGCGCTGCGGCCGCTGGCGTTGCGTTCTTCGTGACTGCTCGCATCGGCGCAGCGAAGCCGCGTGAGGGCAGCCCGCAGCGCCCAGAGTCCGGCGGTCGGCGCTGCGCGCCGACTCCCCTGCGATGCTCGGGCTCCTGGCCCGCCGCCCAACTCACTTCGCTCACTTCGTTCGCTCCGTTCGGACACCGGCGGCGAGTCAGTCTTGGAGGCGCGCTGCGCGCTCGGCCAGGAGCCCTGCGCTTCTCGGCGCCTCCCATGGGCGCTGCGGGCTGCCCCCACGCGGCTTCGCGACACGGCGGTGGCGTGCGGAGGGATCGCGTACCACTGTCGGTGGACTTCGCGCCAGGCGGTACCCGCTGCCGGCGCTGTGTGGAGCGCCGAGCAGCGCAGCTTCGGGGTCGGCGCGCACGCAGTGCGCGCCTCCACAACTGACTCGCCGCCGGTGTCCGAGCGCAGCGAACGAAGTGAGCGGAGCGAGTTGGGCGGCGCGACCCCGGAGCGAGCAGCGCAGGGAAGTCGCCGCCGCAGGCGGCCACCGCGGAAGTCAGCGCCGGCAGCGGGTACCGCCTGGCGCGATGCGCTGGCACCAGCAAGCCGGACGATCGCCGATGACACGAACGTCCGCAGCACGCCGCAATCGGTCTTGCGCAGACCGGGACTCACCTCAGTACACCACCACCGAACGGATCGACTCGCCGCGCTTCATCAGCTCGAAGCCCTCGTTGATCTGCTCCAGCTTCAGCCGGTGCGTGATCAGCTCGTCGATGCGGATGCGGCCGTTCATGTACCAGTCGACGATCTTCGGCACGTCGGTGCGGCCGCGTGCGCCGCCGAAGGCCGAGCCTTCCCACTTGCGGCCGGTGACGAGCTGGAACGGGCGCGTCGAGATCTCGGCGCCGGCCTCGGCCACGCCGATGATGATGCTGCGCCCCCAGCCCTTGTGGCAGCACTCCAGCGCCTGGCGCATCGTCGTCGTGTTGCCGATGCACTCGAAGCTGTAGTCGGCGCCGCCGTCGGTGAGTTGCACGATGGCATCGACGACGTTGGGCACTCCCTTCGGGTTGATGAAGTGCGTCATGCCGAAGCGGCGCGCCATCGCCTCGCGCGCCGGGTTGATGTCGATGCCGACGATCTTGTCCGCGCCGACCAGCTTCGCGCCCTGGATCACGTTCAGGCCGATGCCGCCGAGGCCGAAGACGACCACGTTGGCCCCGGCCTCGACGCCGGCGGTGAAGATCACCGCGCCCACGCCGGTGGTCACGCCGCAGCCGATGTAGCAGACGACGTCGAACGGCGCGTCCTCGCGGATCTTCGCCAGCGCAATCTCCGGCACCACGATGTGGTTGGCGAACGTGCTGGTGCCCATGTAGTGCAGCAGCGGCTTGCCGTCCAGGCTGAAGCGCGACGTGCCGTCCGGCATCAGGCCCTTGCCTTGCGTGGCGCGGATCTTCTGGCACAGGTTGGTCTTGCGCGACAGGCAGAACTTGCACTGCCGGCACTCGGGCGTGTAGAGCGGGATCACGTGGTCGCCGGGCGCGAGGCTGGTCACGCCGGCGCCGACCTCCAGCACCACGCCGGCGCCTTCGTGGCCCAGGATGGCGGGGAACAGGCCCTCGGCGTCGGCTCCGGAGAGCGTGTACCAGTCGGTGTGGCAGATGCCGGTGGCCTTGACCTCGACCAGCACCTCGCCGGCGCGCGGGCCTTGCAGGTCCACGGTCTCGATCGTCAGCGGCGAGCCGGCCTTCCAGGCCACGGCGGCGCGGGTCTTCATCGGTGCGGTCTCCTGCGTTGGAAGGTCCGACCATAACGCGCGACCCGTCGTCGCGCCACGCCCCGCTGCCCGTCAGCCGGCGCCGCGCAGCAGCCGCGCCGGCGACAGCTTCAGCTGCGCCAGCAGCACCTGCGCGCCCACGCCCAGGCTGACCAGGCTGACGCCCAGCGCGGTCACTGTGCCGGTCCAGTACAGCCCGCTCGCGTCCAGCTCCAGCCGCCAGCGCAGCAGCGCCGCGGCGAGCACGCTACCCAGCAGCACCGCGAACAGCGCCGTCACCAGCGCCAGCAGCAGGTATTCCCAGCGCAGCACGCGGCGCAGGCTGGACATCCGCGCGCCCAGCGCGTGCATCACGCTGGCCTCGTAGACCTGGCGCGCGCGGCTCGCCGCCACCACGCTGGCCAGCACCAGCAGGCTGGCGGCCAGGCAGGCCAGCGCGATGACCGCCAGCCCGGCGCTGGCGCGCGCCATCAGGCCCCGCGTGGCGTCCAGCAGCGCCTGCGTGCGCACGCTGGCGATATTGGGCGCCAGCGCCGCCAGCCGGTCCTGCACGGCGATGGCATCGTCGGCGGACAGCCAGGCCGCGCCGACATGGCGCGTCACGAAGGGGTCCAGCACGCCGTCGCTGAAGATGGCCTCCAACCACAGCCGCGACTGCATGCGGCGCTGCGCATAGATGGCCGCCAGCTCGGCTTCCACCGGCTGGCCCAGGATCTCGAAGCGCAGGCGGTCGCCGACCTGCAGCCCGATCTGGTCGGCCTCGCGGTCCTCCATCGCGACCAGCGGCGCGCCGCGGTGCCCGGCCGGCCACCAGGCGCCGCGCGTGACGATCACGTCGTCGACGTTGCCTTCGCGGTGACTGAGCTTGTGCTCGTCGCGCGCCTCGTCGCGCCGGCGCGGGTCGGCGCTGTCGCGCAGGTCCTCGCCGTTGACGGCGACCAGCCGGCCCTGCACCAGCGGCGCGGTCTGCAGGCGCTGCAGGCTGGGGGCTTCGGCCAGCGCCTGCGCGAGCAGCTCGCGCTGCTCGTTCTGCACGTCGTAGAAGACGAGCGCCGGCGCCTGCTGCGGCACCGTCTCGTTGACCGTGCGCAGCAGCGTCGCGACGACCAGCGTGCAGGCCACCAGCAGCGTCAGCGCCGAGCCCAGCGACAGCAGCGACGCGCGCAGCGGCGAGCCCGGCCGCTGCAGCGCCGACAGCGCCACGCGCAGCTCGAAGCCCGGCTGCCAGCGCGGCAGCGCGAGCAGCCGCGCCGCGGCCAGGCGCAGCAGCCGCAGCACGCCTTCCAGCAGCACCAGCAGCGCCAGCGCGACGGCGGCGAAGGCGAGGCCGAAGCGCGCGTCGGGCAGCGCCAGCAGCAGGCCGCCGACGACCAGTGCGCCGGCCAGCGCGGTCAGCCCCCAGGCCACGCGCGGCGTGCGCAGCGCCTGGCCGTCGATGCCGCGGAACAGCGCCGCCGGGCTCACCGTCAGCGCGCGGCCAAGGGCCGGCAGCGCGAAGGCGAGCGCGGTCAGCACGCCGAACAGCACCGCGACGATCGCCGGCGCGACCAGTGCCGACGGCGCCAGCGCGAGCGGCAGCCGCGCGGCCGCCAGCTGCACGCCGCCGAGCGCGAGCGCGACGCCGGCCAGCGCGCCGGCGACGCTGGCCGCCAGCGCCAGCATCAGCACCTGCAGCAGCACCAGCGCCGCCAGCCGCGCGTCGCGCAGCCCCAGCGCACGCAGCGTCGCCAGCGTGCCCAGCCTGCCATTCAGCCAGGCCTGCACGCTGTTGAAGACACCCAGGCCGCCGATGAACAGCGCCGAGAAACCGACCAGCAGCAGCCCCGAGCCGATCTGGCCCAGCATCTCGGCGACGCGGTCGCTGCGCGCGTCGACGGTGCGCAGCTCGGCGTCACCGTTCGGGAAGGCGGCCGCGAAGGCCCGGCGCCAGGCCATCGGGGCCATCCCGGTGCGCACGCGCCAGCGGTAGTCGACGCGGCTCAGCGGCTGCACCAGCCCGGTGGCGGCCAGTGCCCCGTCGGCCACCAGCACCGGCGCGCCGGCCCA
This sequence comes from Rubrivivax sp., assembly GCA_019635315.1. Taxonomy (GTDB): domain Bacteria; phylum Pseudomonadota; class Gammaproteobacteria; order Burkholderiales; family Burkholderiaceae_C; genus Rubrivivax. The sequence goes on along the minus strand of JAHBZT010000003.1, from coordinate 604,304 downwards.
GTCGGCGCGCAGGCTGCGGTCGGGCTGGTGCAGGATCGTCGCGCGCACGACCAGCGTCGCGTCGCCGACCTCGACACGGTCGCCGGGTGCCAGGCCCATGCGCCGCGCCAGCACGGCGTCGAGCGCGATGCCCCAGGCGCCGTCGCGCTGCGCCAGCAGCGCGGCCAGCGGCTGCGGCGGGTCCAGCGCCAGCGTGCCGACCAGCGGGTAGGCGTCGTCCACGCTCTGCAGTTCGACCAGCTGCGCGCGACCGTCCGCGCCGCGCAGCATGGTGCGCAGCTGCACCATCAGCGAGACGCTGCCGCGCTCGCGCATCCAGGCCAGCGTGGCCTCGTCCAGCGGCTTCGTGCTGCGCACCTCGACGTCGCCGCCGAACAGTGCCCGCATGTCGTTCTGCAGCGAGCCGGCGACCTGGCGGTACAGCCCGCCGCCGGCGGCGACCAGCGCCACGCCCAGCAGCAGGCAGGCCGCGAAGACGACCAGCGGCCGGCCGCCGGCGCGCAGGTCGCGCCAGGCGAGGTCAAGCAGGAAGCGCATGGGCCGGGCCGGAAGCGGGCATGGCCGGCGCGGGCGCCGCCGGCACCCGCTCGTGCAGGCGTCCGTCGTGCAGGTGCAGCACGCGGTCGCAGCGCGCCGCGAAGTCCAGGTCGTGCGTGACCAGCACCATCGTCGAGCCGCTGTCGGCGTGCAGCTCGAACAGCAGGTCGCGCACCAGCGCGCCGGTGTGGTCGTCCAGGTTGCCGGTCGGCTCGTCGGCCAGCAGCACGCGCGGGCGGTGCACCAGCGCGCGCGCAATCGCCACGCGCTGCTGCTCGCCGCCGGAGAGCTGGCTCGGGTAGTGGTCCAGCCGCTGACCCAGGCCGACCCGCTGCAGCAGCGCGCGCGCACGCGGCAGCGCGTCGCGCGCGCCGGCAATCTGCAGCGGCAGCGCCACGTTGTCCAGCGCGCTCAGGCTGGGCAGCAGGTGGAAGGACTGGAAGACGATGCCGATGCGGTCGCGCCGCAGGTCGGCCAGTGCGTCGCGATCCAGCGTCGCGAGGTCGGTGCCGTCGACCACCACGCGGCCGGCGACGGGGCGCTCCAGCCCGGCCAGCAACAGCAGCAGCGAGCTCTTGCCGGAGCCGGACGGGCCGGCCACCGCCACGCGCTGGCCGGCCGGGATCTCGAGGTCCACGTCGCGCAGCACGTCGATGCTCGCGGCGCCCAGCGTGTAGTGCATGGCCACGCCGTGCAGCGCGATCATGGGTGTCGGTTTCGTCGCCATGGGCCGAGTGTCGCCGCGCATGCGGTGGGCTTGCCGGCGCGGGGGCTTGGCCGGCGCGTCAAGGCGCGCGCGGAACGCCCATCGCGGCCAGCCGCGCGGCGACCTCGGTCTGCCCATGCTTCAGCGCGGCCTGCATCGGCGTCAGGCCGTCGAATTCCGAGCCCAGCCGCGGGTTGGCGCCCTGCTCCAGCAGGTAAAGCGCCACCTCGCGCTGGCCGGCGATGATGCTGGCCACCAGCGGCGTGGACAGGAATTCCGGGTGCGCATAGTTCACGTCGACGCCGGCCTTGACGTGGTACTGCACCAGCGCCAGGTCGCCCTCGCAGGCCGCGTTGAACATCTCCTTCCAGTCGCCGCCGGACATCGGCTCTCCCCGTGATGACGAAGCGGCGATCTTGCCGCATCGCGCCGGCGCCCGGGGCAGCGGCTTCACAGCCGCACGACGGCCTCCAGGCCCGGCGACGCGTTGTGCAGCTCCAGCGTGCCGCCATGCGCCTGCGCGACCAGCCGGCACAGGTGCAGGCCCAGGCCGACACCGCCGGCGGCGCGCGTGCGTGCGCTGTCCGGGCGCCAGAAGGCCTCGCCCAGCTGCGCCAGGTGTTCGGGTGCGATGCCGGGGCCGTGGTCGCGCACGCTCAGGCGCACCTGGCCCGGGCCGTCGGCACACAGTGTGATGCGCGGCGGCTCGGCGGCGCCGGCGCCGTGGCGTAGCGCGTTGTCGACCAGGTTGCGCAGCAGCAGGCGCAGGCGCGCCGGGTCCACCGCCTTCGGCGCGAGGTCCGGTGCCAGGTCCAGCGTCAGCGACTGGCCGGCAAAGTGGGTGGCGGCGAGCTCGCGCACCAGCGCCGCCAGGTCGGTCGGCTCGGCGTGCAGCGCGGCGTGGCCGGCCTGCAGGCGCTCGCTCTCCAGCAGGTCGGCCACCAGGTCGCGCATCAGCGCCAGGTCGCGCACCAGCGCCGCCTGCTGCGGGCCCTCGGGCAGCAGCTCGGCGTTGACGCGGGCGCGCGTCAGCGGGCTGCGCAGCTCGTGGCTGATCGCCAGCAGCAGCGCGCGCTTGGCCTCCAGCATGCCGTGCAGGCCCTCGGCCATGCGGTTGATGCGGCCGGCGAGCTGGCCGAGCTCGTCGTCGCGCCGCACCGGGATGGCCGGCGCGAATTCGCCGCGGCCGTAGCGTTCGGCGCCGGCGGCGATGTCGGCCAGCGGCGCGAACATACGCCGCACGTAGGCATAGGCCAGCGCGGTCAGCGCCAGCAACGCCGCCAGTGTCAGCCAGCCGGCCCAGCGCGGGCGCGCGCCGGGCGGCGGCGGCGCGAGGCCGAAGCGGATCACGTGGCCGTCGGCGGTGCGGCGCACGAGGCCGAAACGCTCGCCGTCGTGCTCGTCCTCGTCGTAGCGGTCGAAACGGTCGAAGTGGTCGCTCCAGCGCCGCGGCGGCCGCGAATCCCACTGCAGCAGCGGGCCGTCGATGCGCACGCTGACCGGCAGCCGCGCGACGATGGCCTGCGCGCGTGCCAGGTCCGGCGGGCTGCCGATCTCCGCCGCCAGGCGGTCGGCATAGTCGGCCAGCAGCGGCTGCGCATAGGCCTGCCAGCCGCCCTGCAGCACACGCTGCATGCCGACCAGGAAGACCACCGCGGTGGCCGCGGCGAGCAGCAGGAACAGCGTGACGAGCCGCCAGCGCAGCGAGCGCCGCCAGCGCTGCAGCCAGCCGTCGCGGCTCATCGCGTGGCGCTCACGGCAGCCGCGGCAGCGCGAAGGCATAGCCGGCGTTGCGCAGCGTGCGGATGCAGTCCAGCGGCTCCAGCTTGCGGCGCAGCCGGCTGACCAGGATGTCCACCGCGCGCGAGAACAGTTCGGCGTCCTGGCCGCGCAGGCGGTTGAGGATCTCGTCGCGGCTGAAGACCTTCTGCGGCTCGCGCGCCAGCAGCAGCAGCAGCTCGAACTCGGTGCCGGTCAGCGGCAGCGCGACCGCGGCGCCGCCGCCTTCCGCGACGTGGCGCGCCTCGCGCCGCACCGGGTCCACCTCCAGCCCCGGGAAGCGCAGCACGCCGTCGCCCGGCGCAGCGCGCGCGCGGCGCAGGATGGTCTGCAGCCGCGCCGCCAGCTCGCGCGGCTCGAAGGGCTTGGGCAGGTAGTCGTCGGCGCCCAGCTCCAGCCCGACGACGCGGTCGCTGAGCTCGCCGCGCGCGGTCAGCATCAGCACCGGCACGCTGCTGGTGGCGCGGACGCGGCGGCAGACCTCGAAGCCGTCCATCTCCGGCAGCATCACGTCCAGGATCACGGCGTCGATGCCGCCCCCGGCGCCGCCTCCGCCTGCGGCCAGGCGCGCCAGCCCCGCCGACGGCGTGGTCGCGCATTCGAGCCTGAAGTCGAAGCGCTGCAGGTAGGCCGCCAGCGGCGGCCCGAGCTGCTCGTCGTCGTCGATCAACAGCACGGTGGGCATGGTGCGCTCGGGGTGTGCAGGGGCGCCGCCGGCGCGCGCCGGCGGCGCGTCGCGGGTGCGCCGACTGTAGCAACGACGTTCAGTCGTCGCGGCCGCTGCGCTGGTGTTCGCGCCCGCGCGCCAGGCGTTCGCGCAGTTGCTGCTGCTGCTCCGGCCGCAGGCCGTCGTAGAAGTCGCCGAAGGCATTGATTACCGCCGGCGCGCCCTGGCGCAGCGCATCGGTCTTCGCGATCAGCAGCGCCTCGGCGGCGGCGCGGTCGAAGCTGGCGCCGGCCACCAGGCCCTGCACCGCGGCGCGCGGGTCGCCGCCGGCCAGCAGCACGGCGCGCTGCTCGAGCAGCCGGTCGCCGAGCACGGCCAGGCGCGCCTTCTGCGCCGCGTCGAGGTCCATGCGCGACGCGACGCGCTCGACGACGCGGGTCTTGGCCTGGGTCAGCTGGGCCGCGTCCATCGTGCGCCAGCCATGGTGCGCGCGGTGCGCGAAGGCGGCGAAGCCGCCGAGCAGCACGGCACCGACGGTGCCGACGATCAGCGTGCGCTTGATCCAGGTCTTCATGAGGGGCTCCTCGTGGGGGGTGACAGGAGCCTCCATGGTCGCGACGGCAGGCGCCGGCGTCCTTTCGCGCCGGTCGCGCTGCGTAACGTTTCTTGTCGGACAACCTCAAAGCCCGGCCGCGGCTCGGCGTGCGAGAGGTCATCCCATGCGCGGGCGCATGGGAGCGCCTCTCGCACGCTCAGCCCCCCGGCAGGTCCACGCGCAGCCGCACCGCCGCGCCTTCGGCCGCCGCCGGCGCCGCGATGCGCGACGCCAGCACGCCGCGCGTCATCAGGTGCCGGCGCACCGCGGCGGCGCGCTGCAGCGCCAGCGGCGACGCCGCGTCGCCGTCGGGCGGCGCGGCGACCAGCACCAGCTTGGCCTGCGCGACGCGGCGCAGGCTCTCGGCGACCTTGTCCAGCACCGCGGCCAGCGCCGGCTTGACCGCGCTGCGGCCGGCGTCGAAGCAGAACTCGCGCGGCACGGCCACCGTCAGCGCGCCGTCGGCGTCCTGCTCGATGCGCACCGGCGTGCCGTCGAACCACTGCTGCAGCCAGCGGCGCTCGATGGCCAGCGGCGTGGCGGCGGCCGGCGGCGCATCGGCCGGCGCCGGGGGCGGGCTGCCCGGCGGCGGCGCGGACGGGGTGGCCACCGAGGCGCAGCCGGCGATGCCGGCCGCCGCGGCGCACAGCAGCCAGGCGAGTTCGCGCCGGCGGGCGAAGGAGGTGGGCGGCGGGTTCATCGGGCGCGCATCGTAGGCGCAACGGCCGCGCCGGGCGAAGCCTGTGCGGGTATCCAAGCGTATCGGCAGCCGGCGCCGCCGGCTGCGCTCACAGCAGCCACTCGATCGGCAGCCAGGACAGCAGCCGCACCAGCGCACGCCGCCACAGCGCACTGCGCGGTTCGCTGGCGTGGACGCGCGGCGGGCCGTCGGCCGCGGCCTCGACCCACTCGGGGTCGCCGTCGGCGCCCAGGCGCAGCGCATAGGCGCGTGCCGGCGCGGCGTCGAAGACCTCGGCCAGCAGCGACGCCAGCCGCGGGCTGTCGATCACGAAGCCGGACTCGGTATTCAGCGACGCGGAGCGCGGGTCGAGGTTGAAGGAGCCGATGAAGATGCGCTCGCGGTCGATCGCGAAGGTCTTGGCGTGCAGGCTGGCGCCCGAACTGCCGGGCAGGCCGCGGTCGCCGGGGGCCCGCGGGCCGGTGTCCTCGGGTTCCGGCTTCAGTTCGAGCAGCCGCACGCCGGCGGCGAGCAGTTCGCGCCGGTGCTTGGCATAGCCGGCGTGCACGGCCGGCACGTCGGTCGCGGCCAGCGAGTTGGTGAGCACGCCGACCGACACGCCGCGCCGCGCCAGGCCGGCCAGCGCCGCGGTGCCGGCATCGGTGGGCACGAAATAGGGCGACACCAGCAGCAGCTCGCGCCGCGCCTCGCCCATCGCTTCGGCGAGCCGTTGCGCGACGGAGCCCTGGTCCTGCGGCGCTCCGCCGTCCAGCGCCTTGGCCGGGTCGTCGCTGACCAGGCGCACGGTCGTCCATTCCAGCGGCAGCGCGCCGTCCTGCAGGCGCTGCACCTGGTCGCGCCGGCGCAGCGCCTCCAGGAAGGGCGCCGCGGCGGCCACGCGTTCGCTGCGCATCGCCTGCTCGGCGAGCGGCGCCAGCGCCTGCGCACCGGCCGCCGGCAGCAGCGCCGCGGCCGGGTAGGCCGATGCGCTGGCCCAGTAGCGGTCGAAGTCGGCCGAGACGCGCGACACCACCTCGCCGACGGCCAGCGCGTCGAGGTCGATGAACGACAGGTCCTGCCCGGCGCCGAAATATTCGTCGCCGATGTTGCGCCCGCCGACCACCGTGACCTGGTTGTCGGCGGTGAAGGACTTGTTGTGCATGCGCCGGTTGAGCCGCGCGAAGTCGCCCAGGTAGCCCAGCCAGCGCCAGCCGCGCTGCACGAAGGGGTTGAACAGGCGCACCTCGATGTGCGGGTGGCTGTCCAGCGCGGCCAGCCAGGGGTCCAGGCCGGCGGTGTTGTTGTCGTCCAGCAGCAGCCGCACGCGCACGCCGCGGTCGGCGGCGCGGCGCAGCGCGTCCAGCAGCAGTGTGCCGGTGAGGTCGGTGCGCCAGATGTAGTACTGCAGGTCCAGGCTGCGTTCGGCGGCCTCGGCCAGCCGCATGCGCACCGCGAAGGCCTGGCGGCCCTCGGGCAGCGGCAGCACGCCGCTGCGGCCCGGGTGCGCGGCCGCCTGCGCGGCCACCGCGCGGCCCAGGCGCGTGCCGGCGGTGTCGGTGTAGGCGCTCGACTCGACCCGCTCGCCGAGCGGCGGCAGCTGCCCGCAGCCGGCGAGCGCCACCGCCAGCGCGGCCGCGAGCGCACCGGCACCGGTCCGGGCCCGGCGCGACAGGGCGCGTGCGACGACAGCGGTAAGGGGCAAGGCTCGGGCAGGGAGCGTCCCGGCGGACCGGACTTCGCGCGCAGGATAGCGCGGCGCCGCGCCGTGGCGCCGGGCCGGCCGCTGCCGGCCCGCCCCATACGGCTTCGCATTCAATGCGATAACAAGGCGCGAAGCCGAAGACAGTGCTGACGCACGGCGAGGCGAAGCAACGCGGTTGGCGCGTTGAATGCGAAGCCGTATCAGCCTGCCGCGACCGCGTGCTGCGCCAGCAGCTCCAGCGCCTTGACGAGCGCCGAGTGGTCCTCGCCGGCGCCGCCCTGCGCCGCGCAGGCCTGCATCAGCTGCGCCACCTGCGCCGTGCCCGGCAGCGCCACGCCCAGCGTGCGCGCGCCCTGCAGCGCCAGGTTCAGGTCCTTCTGGTGCAGCGCGATGCGAAAGCCAGGGTCGAAGGTGCGCCGGATCATGCGTTCTCCATGCACCTCGAGGATGCGGCTGGACGCGAAGCCGCCCATCAGCGCCTGGCGCACCTTGGCCGGGTCGGCGCCGGCCTTGCTGGCGAAGACCAGCGCCTCGGCCACCGCGGCGATGTTCAGCGCGACGATGATCTGGTTGGCGACCTTGGTCGTCTGCCCGTCGCCGACGCCGCCGACATGGGTGATGTTCCGGCCCATGGCCTGCAGCAGCGGCTGCACGCGCGCGAAGGCGGCGTCGCCGGCGCCGACCATGATGGTCAGGCTGGCGGCCTTGGCACCGACCTCGCCGCCGGAGACCGGCGCGTCGACATAGTCGCCGCCCAGCGCGGCGATGCGCGCGGCGAAGTCCTTGGTCGCCAGCGGCGAGATGCTGCTCATGTCGACCACGGTCTTGCCCGGCGCCAGACCCGACGCGACGCCGCGCTCGCCGAACAGCACGGCCTCGACGTCGGGCGTGTCGGGCAGCATCAGGAAGACGATGTCGGCGCGCGTGGCGACCTCGCGCGCGTCGGCGCAGGCCACCGCGCCGGCCTCCGCGAGAGCCTGCGGCACGCGGCTGCGCGTGTGCACGAACAGCGTGTGGCCGGCGGCGATCAGGTGGCCGCACATCGGCGCGCCCATGATGCCCAGGCCGATGAATCCGAGTTGCATCGCTGCGTGCTCCGCGTCAGGCGCCGCGCATGCGGCCGAGGATCTGCTGCGAGCCGGCTGCCAGCAGCCGCGCGTCCGATCCCACGGTGACGAAGCGGAAGCCCCGGGCGATGCGCGCCAGCGCCGCGTCGGGCGCGCCGTTGTGGATGCCGGCCTGCACGCCATGCGCCTGCGCGCGCGCCAGGATGTGGTCGATGGCCTCGGCGACCTTGGGCTCGACCTCGTCGAAGGCCGGCTTGCAGCCCAGCGCCAGTGACAGGTCCGACGGGCCGATGTAGACCGCGTCCAGGCCCTCGACCGACAGGATGGCGTCGACGTTGTCCAGCGCCTGCGCGGTCTCGATCATCGCGAAGCGCACGAGGGTCGCATCGGCCTGCTGCGGGTAGTCGGCGCCGCCGTACAGCAGCGCGCGCACCGGGCCGAAGCTGCGCGTGCCCTTGGGCGCGTAGGTGGTCCAGGCCACCAGCTTGGCGCAGTCGTCGCGCGTGTTGACCATCGGGCAGATCACGCCGTAGGCGCCGGCGTCCAGCGTCTTCATCAGGATGCCGGGTTCCAGCCAGGGCACGCGCACCAGCGGCACCGTGGGCGTGGTCGAGATGGCCTGCAGCATGCCGACCATGGCCTGGTAGTCGACGACGCCATGCTGCAGGTCGATGGTCAGCGTGTCCCAGCCCTGGTGGGCCATGGTCTCCGCGGCGAAGCTGCTGGGGATGGCCAGCCAGCCGTTGACGGCGGCGCGGTCGTCGCGCCAGAGCTGGCGCAGGCGGTTGTCTCTCATCGGGGTCTCTCGGTGGCCGCGGCCGTCAGGTGACGGGCGCGGGGTTGAACAGGGTCAGCGCGTTGTGCAGCCGCCAGTGCTCGGCCCAGGTGCGGCGGCCGCTGGCGGTGTCCAGCAGCAGGCGGAACAGCTGCCAGCCGACGTCCTCGACCGTGGCCCGGCCCTCGGCGATGGGGCCGGCGTCCAGGTCCATCAGGTCGTGCCAGCGCCGCGCCAAGGCGCTGCGCGTGGCGACCTTGACGACCGGCACCGCCGCCAGCCCGTAGGGCGTGCCGCGGCCGGTGGTGAAGACATGCAGGTTCATGCCGGCGGCCGTCTGCAGCGTGCCGCAGATGAAGTCGCTGGCCGGCGTGGCGGCATAGACCAGGCCGCGCGGGCCGCGGGGGTCGAGCCGCTCGCCGGGGGCCAGGACATGGCTGATGGGCGCGCTGCCGCTCTTGACGATCGAGCCCATCGCCTTCTCGACGATGTTGGACAGCCCGCCGGCCTTGTTGCCCGGCGTCGTGTTGGCGCTGCGGTCGACGCCGCCGCGCCTGAGGTAGTCGTCGTACCAGGCCATCTCGCGCCGCAGCGCCTGCGCGACTTCCGGCGTGGCGGCGCGCGCCGTCAGCTGGGCAATGCCGTCGCGCACCTCGGTGGTCTCGCTGAACAGCACGCGGGCGCCAGCGCGCACCAGCAGGTCGGTGCAGAAGCCGACCGCGGGGTTGGCGGTCACGCCGCTGAAGGCGTCGCTGCCGCCGCACTGCACGCCGACCACCAGCTCGCTCGCCGGCACGGTCTCGCGGCGGCGCGCGTCCAGGCGCTGCAGATGCGTCTCGGCCTGGCGCAGGATGGCGTCGACCATCGCGCCGAAGCCGACATGGGCCTCGTCCTGCAGGCGCACGACGTCGAGGGCGTCGGCCTCGCCGCCGGCCGCCCCGCCCGCGATCGGAATGCTGCCCGGCGGCAGCAGCCGCTCGGGCTGCAGCTTCTCGCAGCCCAAGCTGACGACCATGACCTCGCCGCCGAAATTCGGGTTGCGGCTCAGGTGGCGCAGCGTGCGGATGGGGATCTCGGCGCCCGGTGCGTCGATGGCCACACCGCAACCGTAGCCATGCTCCAGCGCGACGACGCCGTCCACGTTCGGATACTTCGGCAGCAGCTCGCGGCGGATGCGCTCCAGCGCCACCTCGACCACGCCGGCCACACACTGCACGGTCTGCGTGATCGCCAGCAGGTTGCGCGTGCCGACGCTGCCGTCGGCGTTGCGGTAGCCCTGGAAGCTGTAACCGTCCAGCGGCGGCAGCGGCGCGGCCTGCGCGCCGATGGTGGCCATCGGCAGGTCGTCCAGCGTGCGCGCCGGCGGCATCGCCAGCAGCCGCTCGTGGACCCAGCGGCCGGCGGCGATGTGGTCCAGCGCATGGCCGATGACGACGCCATAGCGCACGACCGGCGCGCCGGCCGCAATGTCGAACAGCGCCACCTTGTGCGCCTGCGGCAGCTTCTCGCGCAGCACCGGTCCGCCGGGCAGCGCCGTGCCTGCAGGCAGGCCGCCGTCGTCGGCGACGATGGCGACGTTGTCGTCCGCGTGCATGCGGATGACGACGGGGGTGACGGTCATGGTGCGGTGCGCTCCGTGCGGCTCAGAAGCCGTGAATGGTTCGGCCGCGCTCGAGCGGCGCGCCAGGGCGGCCGCGATCGAGGCGCAGAGCGCAGCCATATCGAGGGATATGGCGCGCATCTGCAACGACGAGCGCGGTCGTCAGGGCGCGTCGAGCGGGCGTGGGCGATTCGTTCAAGGCTTCTCATCGCACCAGGCAGGGCCGCTTGGGGTCGAAGCGCCAGCCCGGGATCAGGGCCTGCATCGCCAGCGCGTCGTCGCGCGCGCCCAGGCCATGCTGCTGGTACAGCGCATGGGCCTTGGCGACTTCGGCGCGGTCGATCTCGATCCCGAGGCCGGGCCTGTCCGGCACCTGCACATGGCCGTCGCGGATCACCAGCGGTTCCTTGGTCAGCCGCTGGCCGTCCTGCCAGATCCAGTGCGTGTCGATCGCCGTCACGCGGCCCGGCGCCGCGGCGCCGACATGGGTGAACATGGCCAGCGAGACGTCGAAGTGGTTGTTGCTGTGCGAGCCCCAGGTCAGGCCCCAGTCGCGGCAGGTCTGGGCCACGCGCACGCTGCCGGCCAGGGTCCAGAAATGCGGGTCGGCCAGCGGGATGTCGACGGCCTGCACGCTGAGCGCATGCATCAGCTGGCGCCAGTCGGTGGCGACCATGTTGGTGGCCGTCGGCAAGCCGGTGGCGCGGCGGAATTCGGCCATCACCTCGCGGCCGCTGAAGCCCTGCTCGGCACCGCAGGGGTCTTCCGCATACGCAACCACGCCGCGCATGCGCTGGCCCAGGCGGATCGCATCCTTCAGCCACCAGCCGCCGTTGGGGTCCAGCGTCACGCGGGCGTCGGAGAAGCGCTCGTGCAGCGCCGTCACCGCGTCGACCTCGGCGTCGCCGACCAGCACGCCGCCCTTGAGCTTGAAGTCGTTGAAGCCGTAGCGCGCGCGGGCGGCCTCGGCCAGGCGCACGATGGCCTCGGGCGTGAGTGCTGGTTCGTGGCGCAGGCGGCACCAGTCGTCGGCGTCCTCGCCTTCGTCGGCCGGCGACCGGTACGGCAGCCCGGTCTTCGTGCGGTCGCCGACGAAGAACAGATAGCCCAGCATCTCGACCGACCTGCGCTGCTGGCCTTCGCCCAGCAGCGCCGCCACCGGCACGCCCAGGTGCTGGCCCATCAGGTCCAGCAGCGCGCTCTCGACGGCGGTGATGGCGTGGATGGAGGTGCGCAGGTCGAAGGTCTGCAGCCCGCGGCCGCCGGCGTCGCGGTCGCCGAAGCGCTCGCGCATCGCCTGCAGCACGGCCTGCAGTTCGCCCAGGCCGCGGCCCTCGACCAGCGGCCGCGCGTCCTCCAGCGTCTGGCGGATGGCCTCGCCGCCCGGCACCTCGCCCAGCCCGGTGTGGCCGGCGCTGTCGGTGGCGATGACGAGGTTGCGCGTGAAGTACGGGGCATGCGCGCCGGAGAGATTCAGCAGCATGCCGTCGCGCCCGGCCACCGGAATGACCTCCAGCTTCACGACGCGCGGGGCGGACGACAGGGCCATGAAGTTTCCTCGCTGCGGCAGCGCGGCTGCGTCAGTCCGCCTTGATGCCGCGGCTGGAGATGAGCTGCTGCCAGCGCGTGAACTCGGCGGCCTGGAAGGCGGCGAACTGCTCGGGCGTGTTGACGACGATCTCGAAGCCCAGCTCCAGCAGCCTGGGCTTGATGGCCGGGTCGTTGACGGCCGCGACGATCGCGCCATGCACCTTGCCCTTGATGTCGGCCGGCAGCCCGCGCGGCGCGGCCACCGCCTGCCACGAATAGACGTTGGCGCCGGCGATGCCGCTTTCCTGCAGCGTCGGCACCTGCGGCAGCAGCGGCGAGCGCGTGGCGCTGGTGATGGCCAGCGCGCGCAGCTTGCCGGCCTGGATCTGCGGCATCGCGGTGTTGATGTTCATGAACGAGCTGTCGACCTGTGCGCCCAGCAGATCCTGCATCACCGGGCCGCCGCCCTTGTAGGGCACGTGGATGCCGCTGGTGCTGGTCTGCTGCCAGAAGAGCTCGGCGGTCAGGTGGTCGCTGCTGCCGTTGCCCGACGACGCGAAGGTCATCTTGCCCGGATTGGCCTTGACGAAGGCCAGCACGTCGGCCAGCGTCTTGTGCGGGCTGGCGGCCGGCACCACCAGCACGTTGGGCGCCTGCACGACGACGGTGACCGGGTCGAGGTCCTTCAGCGCGTCGTAGTTGGTCTTGATCAGGTGCGGCGCGATCACGAAGGGGCCCAGCGACGCGACCAAGAAGGTGTGGCCGTCGGCCGGCGCACGGGCCACGCCGCCGGCGCCGATGGTGCCGGTGGCGCCGGCCTTGTTCTCGACCACCCAGGTGCCGCCCAGGCGCTCCTGCAGCTTGGGCTGCAGCGTGCGCGCGATCAGGTCGGTCGAGCCGCCGGGCGGGAAGGGCACGACCAGCGACACCGGCTTGTCGGGCCAGGCGAGGGCGCCGGGCGCGAACGCGAGGGTGGTGGCCAGCGTGGCGGCGAGGGTCAGCAGGCGTCGGCGCATCGGGGTCTCCATCGGGTGTTGAGGCAGGCCGGGCGCCGGGCCCGGCCTGCCGGTGGGAAAGTGCCGGATCGGCGTTTGTTGTATGTCATCATACAACTAGACCGGCCAGCGCACCATGCTCGAACCTTCGGTACAAACCCTTAGCTGCGCACCGCGGCGGCCGCGCGGCGCCGGCGCTCGCGGCTGTTCGCGAGGTGCGTGCGCATGGCCGCCCGCGCCGCCTCGGCATCGCCGGCGGCGATGGCGTCGAGGATGCTCTCGTGCTCGACGTTGACGCGCTTCAGGTAGGCCTTCTGCTCCTCGCTGCGCTCGACCGCGCCGCGCAGCCGCGCGCGCGGGATGGCGCCGGTGCCCAGCGCCGACATCAGGTCGACGAAACGCGCGTTGCCGGTGGCGCGCGCGATCTCCTGGTGAAACTGGAAGTCCGGGCCGATCGCGTCGCGCCCCTCCTCCACCGCCACCGCGAAGGCATCCAGCGCCTCGCGCATGCGCGCCAGCTGGGCCGCGTCGCGCCGCTGCGCGGCCAGTGCGGCGGCCTCGGTCTCGACGGCGATGCGCAGTTCCAGCACCGCGATGACGTCCTGCAGCGTCGCCAGCTGCTCGGGCGCAACGCGGAACGGCGCCGCGTCGCCGAGCCCGACGACGAAGGTGCCGATGCCGTGCCGCGTCTGCACCAGGCCCGAGGCCTGCAGCTTGGACAGCGCCTCGCGCACGACGGTGCGGCTGACGCCGAACTCGGCCACGATCTCGGCTTCGGTGGGCAGCCGCGCGCCGGCCGGGTAGCGCTCGTCGCGGATGCGCGCCCCCAGCGCGTCGACCAGTTCGAGCGCCAGCGAGCGCGACCTCCGCCGCGGCATCTCGGCGCTGGACGGGGACGGGTGGGGCAGGCTCATGGCAGCGGCGGGCGTGACGGACGACCACAGGTTATCAGACATCTTCCGGTCCCGCCGCCCCCACCGCATCCGCGCGCCGCCCACCCGCCCTGGGCGAACCCGGGGCCGGCCCGCGCCGGCCCCCAGGGCACCTCAGCGATGGAGGTCGAAGCGGTCCAGCTCCATCACCTTGGTCCACGCAGCGACGAAGTCGCGCACGAACTTGCCGCCGTTGTCGCGCTGGGCATAGACCTCGGCCAGCGCGCGCAGCTGCGAGTTGGAGCCGAAGGCCAGGTCCACGCGCGTGGCCGTCCACTTCGGCGCGCCGGTCCTGCGGTCGCGGCCCTCGTAGGCGTTGTCGCCGGTGGGTGTCCACACCGTGCCCATGTCGACCAGGTGGACGAAGAAGTCGTTCGTCAACTGGCCCGGCCGCTGCGTCAGGACGCCGTCCTTCGAGCCGCCGACATTGGCGCCCAGCACACGCAGGCCGCCGACCAGCACCGTCATCTCCGGCGCCGACAGCGTGAGCAGCTGCGCGCGGTCGACCAGCATCTCCTCCGGCGACACGCTGTAGGCCTTGCGGCGCCAGTTGCGGAAGCCGTCGGCCTGCGGCTCCAGCACCGCGAAGGATTCCACGTCGGTCTGCTCCGCGCTCGCGTCGGTGCGGCCCGGGCGGAACGGCACGGCGATGTCGTGCCCCGCGGCGCGGGCGGCGGCTTCGACGCCGGCGTTGCCGGCGAGCACGATCAGGTCGGCCAGCGACACCTTCCTGCCGCCGCCGGCACCGGCGTTGAAGCGGGCCTGGATGCCGCCCAGCACCTCCAGCACGCGGGCCAGCCGCGCCGGCTGGTTGACGGCCCAGTCCTTCTGCGGCGCCAGCCGGATGCGCGCGCCGTTGGCACCGCCGCGCTTGTCGCTGCCGCGGAAGGTGCTGGCCGAGGCCCAGGCCGTGGTCACCAGCTCGGCCACCGTCAGGCCGCTGGCCAGCACCTCGGCCTTCAGCCGCGCGGCGTCCTGGTCGTCGATCAGCGCATGGTCGACCGCGGGCAGCGGGTCCTGCCAGATCAGGTCCTCGGCCGGCACCTCGGGGCCCAGGTAGCGGCTCTTCGGGCCCATGTCGCGGTGGGTCAGCTTGAACCAGGCACGCGCATAGGCGTCGGCAAACTCCTCCGGGTGGGCCAGGAAATGGCGCGCGATCTTCTCGTAGGCCGGGTCGAACTTCAGCGACAGGTCGGCGGTGGTCATCATCGGCGCGTGCCTGACGCCGGGCCGGTGCGCGTCGGGGATCATGTCCTCCTCGGCCACGTCCTTGGCCCGCCACTGGTGGGCACCGGCCGGGCTCTTGACCAGTTCCCAGTCGTACTTGAACAGCACCTTGAAGTAGCCCATGTCCCAGGTCGTCGGGTTGGGCTTCCAGGCGCCCTCGATGCCGCTGGTGGTGGTGTCGGCGCCCTTGCCGCTGCCATGCCGGTTGATCCAGCCGAAGCCCATCGCTTCCATCGGCGCGGCCTCGGGCTCGGGGCCGACCAGCTTGGGGTCGCCGGCGCCATGCGCCTTGCCGAACGTGTGGCCGCCGGCCACCAGCGCCACGGTCTCGTAGTCGTTCATCGCCATGCGGGCGAAGGTCTCGCGCACGTCGCGCCCGCTGGCCACCGGGTCGGGGTGGCCGTCCGGGCCTTCCGGGTTGACGTAGATGAGGCCCATCTGCACCGCGGCCAGCGGGTTCTCGAGCTGGCGCTGGCCCCGGGGGTCGCTGTAGCGGCTGTTCGGCTTGTCGCTGGTGGCCAGCCATTCCTTCTCGGCGCCCCAGTAGATGTCCTCTTCCGGCGCCCAGATGTCCTCGCGGCCGCCGCCGAAGCCGAAGGTCCTGAAGCCCATGGTCTCCATCGCCACGTTGCCGGCCAGGATGAACAGGTCGGCCCACGAGATGGCGTTGCCGTACTTCTGCTTGACCGGCCACAGCAGGCGGCGCGCCTTGTCCAGGTTGCCGTTGTCGGGCCAGCTGTTGACGGGCGCGAAGCGCTGGTTGCCGGTGCCGGCACCGCCGCGGCCGTCGGCCGTGCGGTAGGTGCCGGCGCTGTGCCAGGCCATGCGGATGAACAGGCCGCCGTAGTGGCCCCAGTCGGCCGGCCACCAGTCCTGCGAGTCGGTCATCAGCGCCGCCAGGTCCTTCTTCAGCGCCGCGTAGTCCAGCTTCCCGAAGGCTTCGGCATAGTCGAAATCCGGGTCCATCGGATTCGACACCGGCTGGTGCTGGTGCAGGATGGCCAGGTTGAGCTGCTGGGGCCACCAGTCGGCATTGGACTGCGCACCTTGCGTCGTGCGCGCGCCGGCGTGGAAGGGACATTGGGCTCGGTCGTTCATCGTCTTCTCCTTGGTGGTCTGCGAGGCGGGGACAGTCGGTCCAGTCTAGGCCGCGGCGCTTGACGGTTCAAAGCAATTGGGCCAATCGGGGCCATAGGCAGAACGGCCGGCCGACGCCGCGGGCAGCCCGCTGCTGGTTTCCCCGCATCCGGGCGCGGTCGAAATTGAGCACGCTCAACCGTCGTACTCAGGCGTCGTACGCGGCGGCGGCCTCGTGGCCCGCCGCCGCGGCCGACGGCCGTGCCACGCCGCCTGCGCCCGCCGCCGGCGCCTTCCATGCATCGAGGAAACCTCATGACCGCCCAGCCCCGGACCCGCCCTGCCCGCCCTGCCCGGTCGGCCGCCACGACGCGCCTGGTGCTGCTCGTCGCCACGCGCAAGGGCGCCTGGCTGCTGCATGGCGACGGCCGGCGCAAGGCCTGGACCGTCGACGGCCCGCACTTCCTGGGCCATGTCGTCAGCCACCTGGTGCTGGACCCGCGCGACGGCCGCACGCTGCTGGCCGCGGTGAAGACCGGCCACCTGGGGCCGACGGTCTTCCGCTCGACCAACCTGGGCCGCACCTGGAAGGAAGCGAAGCAGCCGCCGGCCTTCGCGAAGCCCGCCGAAGGTGGCCTGCCCGGCCGCGCGGTCGATCACACCTTCTGGCTGACGCCGGGCCATGCCCGCCAGCCCGGCCGCTGGTATGCCGGCACCTCGCCGCAGGGCCTGTTCCGCAGCGACGACGGCGGCGACACCTGGGCGCCGCTGGCCAGCGTCAACGACGACGCGCGCTTCCGCGAGTGGATGGGCACGGTGCAGGACGGCACGCCCGACGGCCCCAAGCTGCACTCCATCGTCGTCGATGCGCGCGACCCCGAGCACCTGCTGTTCGCGATGTCCGGCGGCGGCGTGCACGAGTCGCGCGACGGCGGGCAGAGCTGGTCCACGCTGATCCAGGGCCTGCAGGTCGTCGAGGGCTTCGACCCCGGCACCGTGACCTTTCACGACCCGCACTGCGTGCGCCAGTGCCCGTCGCGGCCGGACCGCCTGTACCAGCAGAACCACTGCGGCATCTACCGGCTCGACGGGTGGGGCGATGCCGGCGCCGGGCCCTGGCAGCGCATCGGGCTCCGGATGCCCAAGCGCACCGGCGACATCGGATTTCCCATCGTCGTGCACCCGCGCGACGCCGATACCGCCTGGGTCTTCCCGATGGACGGTCAGACGGTCTGGCCGCGCACCAGCCCCGGCGGCCGCCCCGCCGCCTACGTGACGCGCAACGCCGGCCGCAGCTGGCAGCGGCTGGACCAGGGCCTGCCCGAGGGCCAGGCCTGGTGGACCGTCAAGCGCCAGGCGATGACGGTCGATGCGCAGGCGAAGCCGGCGCTGTACCTGGGCAATACCGGCGGCGAGCTGTGGATCGGCGACGACGAGGGCGCACGCTGGCGCTGCCTGGCGCGCCACCTGCCGGAGATCTATGCCGTCGAGGTGGCGGCGCTGGGCTGAGGCGGCGCGGGTCGCGAGGACACTGGCGCGATGAAGGTCCTGGTACCGGGTGCGCTGCACTCGTACACGCGCGGCTCGCCGGTGCAGGCCGAGGGCGCCACGCTGGCCGCGCTGTTCGACGACCTCGAGCGCCGCTACCCCGGGCTGCGCTTTCGCGTCGTCGACGAGCTCGGCCGGCTGCGGCCGAACATGCGCATCTTCGTCAGCGGCCTGGGCGTGCGCGACCTGGCGCATGCGCTGCGGCCCGACGACGAGGTGGCCATCGTGCTGGCGCTGAGCGGCGGCTGAGCGTGGACACGGCACCGTCCCTGCGGACGGTCCCGTGCCTCGTGAAGCGCGAGCGCCTGCCGGCGCGAGCGCGGGCCGCGAGACCAGGACGGCACGCAGCCTGCGGGTCGGCGGACCGGTTGAGGGCCCTCAACGCCACCGCGCCCCCGCCGCGCCAGAATGCCTTCGTCGTGCGCCGCAGGCCGCGGCGCGAGGAGGTGCCCATGGACACGTCGATGAGGCAGAAGATCCTCGACCTGCTGGACAGCCACCGGATCATGACCATCGCGACGCTGCGGCCCGACGGCTGGCCGCAGGCGACGACGGTGGGCTACGCGAACGAGGGCCTGACGCTGTGGTTCCTCTGCGGCCGGAACAGCCAGAAGGCTAGGAACCTGGCTGCCGACGACCGGGTGTCGATCACGATCGACCACGACACGGCGGACATCATGGCCATCACCGGCCTGTCGATGGCCGCGCGCGCGCGGCGCGTGACCGACCGCGACGAGGCGTTGAAGGTGCTGCGCCTGCTGCCGCTGAAGTACCCCGATGCCCCGCCCCCGACCACCGCGCTGACGATGCCCGGTCCCGACGACGTGGCGCTGTTCCGCGTCGTGCCGGAGGTCATCTCGGTGCTCGACTACACGAAGGGCTTCGCGCACACCGACCTGGTGACGCTGGCGGCGGACGGGGCCTGAGCGCGGCCTGGGCGCGGCCAGAAAGTGGCCGGCACGCGACCTGCACGCGGCCCGGGCGCCGCGGCCGGCGCGGCGCGGGCGACTCAGTACAGCCGCACCGCCATGTCGAACGACCAGGTGCGGCGGATCTCGATCACGTCGTATTGCAGCGCCAGCGCCGGCGGAAAGGCCGGGTACGGCGCCTGGCTCAGTACGACGCGGCGCACCGCCTCGTCCAGTTCCGGCAGCCCGCTGGAGACGACGAAGGCGACCGACTCCACCGAGCCGTCGCGCCGCACCGCCACCGTGACGACCGGCCGCGTGTGCGGCCGCGCCGCCGCCTGGCGCACCATCTCGAAGGTCTGGTTGAGCTGGATCTTGCGTGCCCAGGCCTCGGCATACAGCACCAGCTCGACGTTGGGGTCGCTGAGGCCGAACAGGCGGCCGCGGCGCAGGCTGCTCCACGACGACGGCCGCGGGTCGGCTTGCGCGGCGGCCGGCGCCGAGGCGGCCGCCGCGGCGCGCTCGGCCGCCTCGCGCTGCGCCCGTTCCTCGTCGAGCTGGCGGCCCATCGCGCGCCGTGCCGCCTCGCGCCGGGCCTCGTCGTCCAGCGCGGCCTGGCGCCGCGCGGCTTCCTCGCGCGCGGCGAGCTGGCGCGCGGCTTCCTGGCGCATGGCCTCCTGCCGCAACGCCTCTTGCCGCAGGGCCTCTTGCCGCAGGGCCTCTTGTCGCTGCGCCTCTTGCCTCAGCGCCTCTTGCCTCAGCGCCTCTAGCCTCAGCGCCTCCTGTCGCAGCGCCTCCTGTCGCAGCGCCTCCTGCCTCAGCGCCTCCTGCCTCAGCGCCTCCTGCCTCAGCGCCTCTTGCCGCAGCGCATCTTGCCGCAGCGCCTCCTGCCTCAGCGCCTCCTGCCTCAGCGCCTCCTGCCTCAGCGCCTCCTGCCTCAGCGCCTCCTGCCTCAGCGCCTCCTGTCGCAGCGCCTCCTGTCGCAGCGCCTCCTGTCGCAGCGCCTCCTGTCGCAGCGCCTCCTGTCGCAGCGCCTCCTGCCGCAGGGCCTCCTGCCGCAGCGCCTCCTGTCGCAGGGACTCTTCCCTGGCCGCCTCCTGGCGCGCGGTTTCCTCCCGCTCGGCCTGGAGGCGCTCGGCCTCGCGACGAAGGGCTTCCTGCCGTTCGGTCTCCTGGCGTTCGGCCTCCTGTCGAGCCACCTCGGCCCGTGCTGCTTCCTGACGCTGCGCCTCCTGGCGCAGTGCCTCCCGTCGCGCGGCTTCCTGGCGCTCGGCCTCCCTGCGTGCGGCCTCGAGCCGTTCGGCCTCGAGTCGCGCCGCAGCCTGACGCTCGGCTTCCCGTCGCTCGGCCTCCTGTCGCTCCGCCTCGGCGCGCGCCGCCTGCTCGCGGGCGATCGCCTGCCGTTCCGCTTCTCGCCGTTCCGCTTCTTGCCTTTCCTCTTCGCGCCGTGCCGCTTCCCGTCGCTCGGTCACGACGCGTTCGGCCTCGAGTCGCTCGGCCTCGATGCGCTCGGCCTCCATGGCCCGCCGTTGCAGTTCCTCCGCCGACGGGACCTCCGGCGCCGGCAGCGGCGTCGGCGGCTGCGGCGCCGAAGCTGCCGGGGCCGCCGCGACCACGGACGGCTCCTCCTCCGGCAGTGGCGGCAGCAGCCACGCCGGATCGTCGATGGCATCGAGTGCGATCAGCGGCGGCTCGGGCACGGGCGCCGGCGGCAGCGGCAGCGGCCCGCTTGCCACGCGCGGTGCCGGCGTCGGCGCCAACACAGCTTCAAGCCTCGGCTCGGGCGCTGGCTCGGGTGCTGGCTCGGGTGCTGGCTCGGGTGCTGGTTCGGGTGCTGGTGCAGGTGCAGGTGCAGGTGCCGGCGGAGGAGGTGGCGCGGGTGCCGGGTCCCGCGGTGTCTCGGGCGGCGGCGCGGGCACTGCGGCGGGCACGCGGGCAGGCACCGGCACGGGCGCCGGCGCGGGCGTCGGCACCAGGGCAGCCGGCGGGGCAGGTGGCGCGGCGGGCGCGGGCGGTCGTGCGGGCGGCGGCAGGAGCAGCACGCGCAGGTCCGGCACCTCCGCCCGTCGCTCGCGCCAGGGCAGTTGCAGGCCGGGCAGGCCGAAGCCCCCGCCGCCGAGGCTCAGGCTCGCCAGCAGCGCGTGGATCAGCAGCGACAGCAGCAGCGCAACGGTCAGCGCGCGTCGTTCGCCACGCTGCTTGCCCGGTGCCGGCCCGGGGCGGCCGCGCCGCGACGGCGGCGCCGGCCGCCGGCCGGGCGACGGCGCTGCCGCGGGCTGCGGCGCCTCGGAAGTCAAGCCTGCCCCGCCATCGGCGGCCGCAGGCCGCGGTCAGCGTGCATGCGGCGAGGGCGCACGCCGCGGGCCTGTCGTGCAGACAGGCCCCAGGCAACCGCGGTGGCGCGGCAGCCCGACGGCGTGGAGGTAGCGCATGCCCGGCATTGTCCACGCCGCCCCGAGCGCCCGGGCCGCGCGGCACCGGGCCGAATTCGCACTCCGGCGCCCGCAGCGGCGCGCGCGGCGCGTCATCCAGCACATTGCACGCACCGCGGCGTGCGCGGCACTCCCTCAGCCCGCGGCCAGCGCGTGTCGCACCAGCAGCGCGGCGAGCACGAACATCGTGACCGCGATCAGCGCGTCCAGCCGTTGCCAGGCCACCGGCCGCGCGAACCAGGGCGCCAGCCGGCGCGCCCCGAAGCCGAGCAGCCCGAACCACAGCAGGCTGGCGCTGCCGGCGCCGGCGATGAACCAGCCCTGCAGCGCCGCCGGCTGCGCGGCGCCGATGCTGCCCACCAGCAGCACGGTGTCCAGGTAGACATGCGGGTTGAGCAGCGTGAAGGCCGCCGCCTGCGCCAGCACCGCCGCGCGGCCCGGGCCGGCGCCGCCGGCGGTGGCCTCGAGCCGCCGCGGCTGGCGCGCGCGGCGCAGCGCCTGGACGCCGTACGCCGCCAGGAAGGCCGCGCCGGCCAGCGCCAGCGCACGCGCCAGCCCGGGACTGGCGCCCAGCGCGCGCGCCATGCCCAGCACCCCAGCGGCGATCAGCACCGCGTCGGCCACCGCGCAGAACAGCACCACGCTACCGACATGCTCGCGGCGCAGGCCCTGGCGCAGCACGAAGGCGTTCTGCGCGCCGATGGCCACGATGAGCCCCAGGCTCAGCGCCAGCCCCTGCACGAAAAGCGCGGCGGCGAGCGCAGCGGTGGCGGACATGGTCGACACGGTGGACATGGGCGCAGCTTGCCAGCCTGCCACGATCAAGACAAACTGAATCTCCTGATGCCGATGAAGCTGCGCTAATGCTCGACTATGCCGCGCTCGCCGCCCTGTCCGCCGTCGTCCGCGAAGGCAGCTTCGAGCGCGCCGCGCGGGCGCTGCACGTGACGCCGTCGGCCGTGTCGCAGCGCATCCGGCTGCTGGAGGAGCGCGTCGGCTGCGCACTGGTCGTGCGCGAGCAGCCCTGCCGGCCTACCGAGACCGGCCGCCGGCTGTGCCAGCATGTCGACCGCGTGCGGCTGCTGGAGCAGGAACTGCAGGGTGCGCTGCCGGCGCTGGCGCCGCAGGGCCCGGCGCGTGTCGCGCTGCCGGTGGCGGTCAATGCCGACAGCCTGGCGACCTGGGCCGCGCCGGCGCTCGCGACCTTCGCCGCCGCGCACCCGGTGCTGATGGAGGTGGCGGTCGACGACGAGGACCACACCGCCGACTGGCTGCGCAGCGGCGCCGTGCTGGCCGCCGTGACCGCCAGCGCGCGCCCGGCGCCGGGCTGCAACAGCCGGCCGCTGGGTGCGATGCGCTACCGGGCCGCCGCCAGCCCGGACTTCGTGCGGCGCCACTTTGCCGCGGGCGTGGGCGCCGGCAGCCTGGCCAGGGCACCCAGCCTGGTCTTCAACGCCAAGGACGAACTGCAGCTGCGCTGGGCGCGGCGGCTGTGCCATCGCCACGTCGAGCTGCCGCGCCACACGCTGCCGTCGCCGCAGGCCTTCGTGGCCGCCGCCGTCGCCGGCATGGGCTGGGGCCTGCACCCGCAGGCGCTGATCGCGCCGCGGCTGGCCGACGGTTCGCTGGTCGAGCTGGTCCCCGGCACGCCGCTGGACGTGCCGCTGCACTGGCAGCATGCCCGCGCGGCGGCCAGCCTGGTCGACGGGCTGAGCCGCGAGGTGCTGGCGGCGGCGCGGGCGGCGCTGCGCGCGGCCTGAAGCGCCAGCGGCGGCGCGGTGCCGGGCCAGCGTCGACCGCGTCGACGGCCGCCGACCCGGCGGCGCGCAGCCGTCGGCGGCTCACGCCGGCAGCCGCCAAGGCGGATGCCGGCGGTTCGGCCCGGCCCGGTACAGGCACAGCTCGTTGCCGGCCGGGTCCTTCAGCCGCGCCTCGCGCCACAGCCAGCGTTCGTCGCGCGGCGGCTGCGTGAATTCGAAACCCTCGGCCTGCAGGCGCTGCACCAGGGCGTCGAGCTCCTCGGTCTCGAAATAGACCACGACCTGGGCGTCGGGCGCCTGGTCGTCCACGTGGTGCAGCGAGAAGGTCGCGTCGCCGGCGGGGCACTCGAAGCGCGCATAGCCGGGCGCGGCGACGATCTGCCTGAAGCCCATGCGGCGGTAGAAGTCCACCGAGCGCTGCAGGTCGCGAGCTGGCAGCGTGACCTGGTTCAGGTTCATGGCGTGGGTCCTCGTTGCGTGCCCGGCGATGCGATCATGACGGCCATGGACAACGCGGCGCCACACCGCCACCGACGATGAGCCCGCGTGCAGGTGTCCCGCAGGTGTCGGCGCGCATCGGTGCGCTGGTCATCGACGTGGCGTCGGCGCGCGGGGTCGAGTTGCAGCGCCTGATGGCCGAGGCCGGCTTCGACCCGGCCTGGCTGGATGACCCCGAAGCGCGCATGCCGCTGCCGGTGGAGGAGGCGCTGTGGAACCGCGCCGCGGCGCTGAGCGGCGACCCGCTGTTCGGCCTGCACGCGGCGGCCACGGTGCGCCCGGGGGCCTTCGACGTGCTGGACTATGCGGTGCGCACCGCCCCCGACCTGCGCAGCGCGCTGCAGCGCCTCGCGCGCTACAACCGCCTGGTGCACGACCTGGCGAGCTTCGCGCTCGTCGAGGACGGCGACCGCGTGCGCGTCGAGCACCGCTTCGAGGGCGGCGGCCTGCGGCCCTGCCGCCAGGCGTCGGAGTTCACGCTGGCGGCGCTGGTGGTGGTCGCCAGGCAGATCTCCGGCGCACCGCTGCGGCTGCTGGCGGTCGAGTGGGCGCATGCCGCGCCGGACGGGGTCGCGGACGCCACGGCCGCCTACGCGGCGGTCTTCGGCGTCGTGCCGCTTTTCGACCGCCCGGTGTCCTGCGTCACGGTGCGCGCCGCGGACCTGCAGCGCGCGGTGCCGGCAGCCGACCCGGGGCTGGCGCGCATCGTCACCGCCCATGCCGAGCAGCTGCTCGCCGCGCGGGCGCCGGCTGGCGACACGGTCGCCGCCCGGGTGCGGCAGGCCCTGGCCGCGGAGATGGCCAACGGGCCGCTGACGCTGGCCCGCGTGGCCGGCGCGCTGCACCTGAGCACGCGCAGCCTGCAGCGCCGGCTGGATGCCGAGGGCACACGCTTCGCCGAGCTGGTGGACGAGGTGCGGCGCGAGCTGGCGCTGCGTTACGTCGCCGACCGCCGGCTGGCGCTCGGCGAGGTCGCCTTCCTGCTGGGTTATGCCGAGCCGAGCCCGTTCCACCGCGCCTTCAGGCGCTGGACCGGCACCACGCCGGCGGCGTTGCGCGCCGCCCAGCGCTGAGCGCGCGGCAAGCCCCTTCATCGCCCAGGCCCGGCGTCGCGGGACCGGCCCACGCGGGCCAGGAAGTCCAGCAGCGCCGGCAGCACCTGCTCGGGTGTCTCCAGGTGCGGATAGTGCCCGGCGCCGTCGACGATCAGCGGCTCGCTGCCCAGCGCCCGGCCCAGCCAGCGCGCCTCGGCCTTGGCGTCGGCGAAGTCCGGATCGCGGCTGCCCATCACCAGCAGCGCCGGCACGTTGCTGCGCGCCACCAGCGCCTCGGTGTCCGCCTTGGACAGGCCCACCATCGTGCGCAGCGCGTCCATGCGCCCCGGCTCGCGCAGGTTGGCCGCCAGCGCCGCGCGCGCCTGCGCATGGTCGGCCGGCTTGCGGCGCGTGAACAGGCTGTTCCAGTAGGTCAGCCAGAAGGCGACGCGCCAGGGCCCGGCAAAACCGGCCGCCACCACCGCCTTCGTCAGCCACGATGGCGGGGCGTCGCGCACGATGGGACCCAGCAGCACGACGCCGCGCACATGCTGCGGTGCCTCGTGGGCCGCCCACAGCGCCGACCCGGCGGCGAAGGAGTTGCCCAGGATCACGGCCGGGCCGGCGCCGAGATGTTCGACCAGCGCCAGCGCATCGCGGCCGACGGCGCGCGCCGAATACTCGGTCCAGCGAGCAGAGGTCTCGCCATGGCCGCGCACGTCCATCGTCACGACGCGCCAGCCGGCCTGCTGCAGCGGCAGCCGCAGCGCGCGGTACTGCTATCGCAGGTCGCCCATGCCCGGGATCGCCAGCACCAGCGGGCCCGGGCCGCCGCTGTCGTCGTAGGCGATGCGACCTTCGCCCTGCGCCAGGAAGCGGGTCGGCGGCGCCGGGGTCGCCTTGGTTTCGGCCGGCAGGACGGCGGCCAGTGCGCGATCGAAGGAAGCGGGGGTCGAGAGGTTCATGGCGGCTCCGGGTGCGCCGGTGCGTCGGCGCGCAGCGCACTGTGGCAGACACCGCGCGCACTGTCGCTGACCGCGGGCGCCAGCGCATTGACGCGCCGCGCCAGGCGGGGCGTCGCGCAGCGGCGGCGTCAGCGTGCGGCCGGTGCGCGGTCACAATGGCCCGATGTCCACCGACGCTCCATCGGTCGCGCTCGTCCCGGCCACGCAGCTGCCCGCCGCGCAGCTGCACCAGGCCTTCCAGCAGGCCTTCGCCGACTACCTGATCGGCCCCTTCGAGCTGCCGCTGGCGCAGTGGCCGCACTTCCTGGCCCGCCAGGGCGCGGAGCTGGCGCTCAGCCGGGCCGCGGTGCACGACGGCGAGGTGGCGGCCTTCGCGCTGGTCGCACCGCGTGCGGGCCGCTGGCGGCTGGCGACCATGGGCGCGCTGCCGGCAGCGCGCGGCACCGGCGCCGCGCCGGCGCTGCTGGACGACTTCGTCGCGCGTGCCCGCGCGCTGGGCATGCCCGAGGTCGAGCTCGAGGTCTTCGCGCAGAACGAACGGGCACGGCGCCTGTACCGGCGTCACGGCTTCGAGGTCGTGCACGAGCTGCACGGCTACGAGGGCCACGGCACACCCGGCGCGCCACCGCCGGACGTCGCGGAACTGGAGGTCGACCTCGCGTCGGCCCTCGCCTGGCTGGACGAGGCCGCGGCCTCGATCGGCGACCTGCCGCTGCAGGTCACGCCCGCCAGCCTGCGCGCGACCGCCGGGCTGCGGGCCTGGCGGCGTGGCACGGCGCAACTGGTCTTCGGCACCGACGCCCAGGGCCGCACCGTGGTGCACAGCCTGGTCGATCGGCACGCGGCGCAGGACGATGCCGAAGCCCTGGTGCGGGCGCTGCAGGCGCTTGCCGCTGCCGGCACGGTCCGCGTGCCGCCGCTGCAGCGCGCCGACCTCGGCGGCGAGGCGCTGCGCCGCGCGGGGCTGCGCGTGCAGCCGCTGCACCAGCTGCTGATGGTGCGCCGGGTCTGAACAGGCCGCGCATGGGCCGACCTTGGCCCGTCCTGGTGCCGCGATGGGGCGGCATCGTCGTGGCCGCCCGCGTCGAGGCGCGGCATCACGCGGGCATGCGCAAGAGCCTGCGGCGGCGTCGCGTCGCCGCCGACCGCCGGTGGAACTTCAGGCTTCCCGCAACAACCGGATCAGGTTGACGGCCCGTGCAGCGAAATAGCCGCTGAGCACGCCATACAAGGCCGCGAGACCCACGACGAATGCGGTCGTGGAGACGGCCGCGGCGTTCAGCGCACTCATCACGGCGTAGACGTACTTCGCGAAGAAGATGGCCATGATCACGGCCAGCGGCATCCAGCTTCCCGGGACGTGGAAGGTCTTCGCCGTCGCGTCGTAGCGCACGCGTTCGTCGCGAAGCAGCGTTTGCCCGACCAGCGTGGCGGCCGCCAGCGCCACGGCCCAGGTGGCCACCGGCACGAGCGCCAGGCCGAAGCTGGTCTGGATGCCGGCCAGCGACAGGGCCACCATGCCAGCGGGCAGCAGCAGCGCCGGGACCACGCGCACGGTGCGTGTGCGCGTCTGCATCAGCCCGAAGGCGAGCAGCACGGCGAACAGCGCGTAGACCCAGGCCGGGGTACGCGAGAGGATCTGGGCGATCAAGGGGTCCTCCGGTCTCGTGCTTCGGCCGGGGCGCCGGCGCCGTACGGCACGCGGGACGCCTGGACCACGGACCACATCATGCGCCTCGCCGGGGCGCGAGCCGCCGCTGCCGGCTTTCCAGGGCGCCGGCGGCCGCTGCCTTCAACAGGCGCTGGAACGACGGGCAGGCCGCGTGGCTCGGTGCGGGGCAGGCGGCAGCGTGCCGCAATCCTTCGATCATCGCCTTCAGGCGCTTGACCATGCGCTCGAGCTCGTCGGCCTTCGCCGACAGCATCGCGCGGTCGATGTTGGGCTCGCCGCCGGGCGTGAACATGACGCGGATCTCGTCCAGCGAGAAGCCGGCCGCCTGCGCCAGGGCGATCAGCGCCAGCTGGTCCAGCACCGCAGGCGCGAACTTGCGCCGCGTGCCTTCCGACGCCAGCGAACGGATGAGCCCCTTGCGCTCGTAGAAGCGCAGCGCCGAGGCGGCCACGCCCGATTTCCGGGCCACTTCCGAGATGTCCATCGAAATCGCTTGACTTGAAGTTGACTTCAACTTCTACGATGCCGTCACTGCATCGGCAAGTCAAGCGTCCCAAGCGCCCTTCGAGGAGATCTCCATGAACGCCCCCACCCTCATCGCTCACGTCGTTCTCGTCGGCATCGGCGCCACGGCATTGATGGACCTGTGGCTCTGGCTGCTGTCGCGCCTGGGCGTGCCCGGCACCGGGTTCGCGATGGTGGGCCGCTGGGTCGGGCACTTCGGCCGCGGGGCGTTTGCCCATGCGGCGATCGCCAAGGCCGCACCCGTGCGGTTCGAACTCGCGCTGGGCTGGGCGACCCACTACCTGATCGGCATCGCCTTCGCGCTGTTGCTGGTCGGCGTGCAGGGTCCCGCGTGGCTGGCGCAGCCGACCGCCCTGCCGGCTCTGCTGTTCGGGGCTGCCACGGTGGCGGCGCCCTGGTTCGTCATGCAGCCGGCCATGGGCGCCGGCTTCCTGGCCCTGAAGACACCCACGCCGCTGAAGAACGGCCTGCGCAACCTGGCCAACCACCTGGTCTTCGGCGCCGGCCTGTATGCCGCGGCGGCGGGCCTGGCGAGTCTGGCCGCGTGATCCGCCTTGGCCGCCCCCTCCCCGACCCCTGTCCAAACCGCACCACCCCCAGGAGACCGACTCATGAGCCAGCTGGCCATCGTCTATCACAGCGCCCACGGGCACACCGAATTCATTGCTCGCCAGGTCCATGCCGGCGCGTCGGAGGTCGACGGCGTCGAGGCCCACCTCGTCCGGGCCGAGGACATCGCGCGCACGCCGGAGGATCTCGTCGGCTACGACGGCTTCGTCTTCGGCTCGCCGACGTACCTGGGCGGCGTCAGCGGGCCGTTCAAGAGCTTCATGGACTCGACAGGCCGCCTGTGGCGCACGCAGCAGCTCGAGGGCAAGCTCGCCGCCGGCTTCACCGTGTCGTCGCTGCCCTCGGGCGACAAGCAGTCGACCCTGCTGTCGATGTTCGTCTTCAGCATGCAGCACGGCATGCTGTGGGTGGGCAACCCCATCCTGCCCGAGCAGCATGCCGGCGTGCCCTACGACGAGGCAGCCAACCGGCTGGGCTCGTGGTCGGGGCTGATGGCCCAGGCCGGGCACGCCGCGCCGGCGGACGCCTTCGTTCCCGGCGACGTCAAGACCGCGCGCATGTTCGGCCGGCACTTCGCGCGCAGCCTGGAGCGCGTGCTGGTTCCCGCCTGAATGCAGCACCTTCGAGGAGAACCGCCATGTTTCCCAGCCAAGCTGCGCCCGCACTCTTCGGGCTGATCCTGTCGGGCCTGATGTCCCTGCTGGTGTCCGGCATCTCGACCTACCGCGCCGTCGGCTTCGTCGAAGGCTATGCCGGGCTGTGGGCCGGTGCCTGGCTGACCGCCTGGCTGGTGGCCTTCCCGGTGGTGCTGGTCGTCGCGCCGCTGGCGCGCCGGGCGGTGGGCCTGCTCGTCGAGAAGAGGCCGTGAGGCTTCGCGTCGCCCATGGGCTCGTCGCGCCGAGCGTGGTGCCGCTGCTCGGCGGGGCGCTGCGGATCGCCGGCATCGCCGAGGGCGATGTGGCGCCCATGGACAGCCGCTTCGTCCAGGACCCGCTGCCCGTGCCGGTTCATGTCGTCGCCGGCAGACTGGTCAGCGTGCTCGGGGCCTTCCAGTTCGGAGGCGGCCTGCAACGCGCCTGGCCGCGCTGGCACCGCCGCGCCGGCCGCGCGCTGGTCCTCGGCGGCCTGGTGGCCGCGGCCACGGGCGTCTGGATGACGCTGCGCTACCCCATCCCTACCCCGCTGCAGGGTGACCTTCTGTTCTGGGTGCGCCGGGCGGTCGGCAGCGGCATGGCGCTCGCGCTGCTGCTGGCCGCGCGGGTGATCCACCAAGGGAACTCCGGGTCAGATGCCCACCGGGCTTCGACCCGCGCCGCCCTCTGCCGCTTCGTCGCTGCGCGTTGGAAGCATTCCGACGCCAGCCCCACGGTCCCTGCCTGCCGCCGACCGCGCGGCCCACGAAAGCCAACCATGAACCTCTTTCGCACCCTCCTGCAACCGGCCCTGCTCGTTGCCGCCGCATGGCTCCCGCTGGCCGGGACCGCTCAGGCGCAGCACGCAGGCTATCGCACGCTCACGATCACCGGCGACCACCCCGCGACCGTGGCCTTGTTGTATCCCACGGCCGTCGCGGGCCGCGCTGTCCCCATGGGGCCCTGGCTGCCAGTGGTCGCCCCGGGTGCCCCGGCCTCCGATGCCGGGCTCAAGGGCCTGATCCTCCTGTCGCATGGCACCGGCGGCACCGAACTCAACCACCACACGATCGGCACGCGGCTGGCCCGCAATGGCTATCTGGTGGCCGCTGTGCGCCACGCGGGCGACAACTGGCAGGACCGCTCGCTGATCCGCTCGGGCCGCTACTTCAGCGAACGGCCGCTGCAGCTCAGCCGGGTGCTGGATGTGGTGCTGGCGCACCCCGAATGGGGCCCGCGCATCCCGGCCGGGCGCATCGGTGCCGTGGGCCACTCCGCCGGCGGCTACAGCGTGCTGGCCCTGGCCGGCGCGCAGGCGGATCCCGGGCGCTCGGCGCAGCATTGCCGCATGGTGCAGGACGACCCGGTGTACTGTGCCCTGGCCCGAGGCCCGGCGGTCACCGAGGCGGCCGCGGCGCAGCCGGCACCGGCCGACGCTGCCGGCGCGCCGGCAGCGGGGCCGGTCTCGGTGCCCGACCCGCGCATCCGCGCCGTGGTGGCGCTGGCGCCGATGGCGGTGGTCTTCACGCCCGAGAGCCTCGCGGCCATCACGGTTCCCGTGCTCGTCGTCGTGGCCGAGCACGACAGCGTGCTCAATGGCCGGTACCACGGCGGCCATGTCGTGGCCCACCTGTCCCGGGCCCGGACCAGCACCGCGGCCGGCGCAGGGCACTTCGCGTTCATGGCGCAACCGACATTCCCGCTGCCGTCCGCGGCAGGCGACGCTGCGGGCAATCCGCCAGGCTTCGACCGTGTCGCCTTCCTGGCCATGCTGGACGAAGACGTCGCCGGGTTCTTCGACCAGCAGTGGCGCTGAGGGCGGCGCGCGCGTCGGCCGGGATGGGCGCGCCGGCGCGCCTGCCCGGGGCGACCGACGCCACGGCCCTCACGCAGCGACGCGCAGGACGAGCTTGCCGCGGACCCGGCCCGACACCAGCGCGCGCATCCCGTCCGCGACCTGCTCCAGCGGGAGGACACGGTCGACCGCCGGCGTCACGCCCGGCAGCGCGAGGATGTCGGCCAGCGCCTGCAGCGGTTCGGGCTTCACGAAGCTCACCAGCATGCACAGCCGCTGCTCGAGGAATACCGACCACAGCAGCGCGCGCAGCATTCGCCCCATGCCGCCGGTGATGCGGTCCCCGGCCTCGCCGCCGACCAGCACCAGCGTGCCCCGCGGCGCAAGCGCTCCGCGCAGCATGCCCAAGGGCCGATGGCCCGCGAGATCGAGGATGACGTCGAAGCGGCCATCGGTGGGAAGTGGCTGCTTCGTATAGTCGATGACCGAGGTGGCGCCAAGCGCGCGCACGAATTCGACCTTCGACGTGCTGCACACCGCAGCGACCTCGGCGCCGAAGTGCCGTGCGAGCTGGATCGCGAACGAGCCGACGCCACCCCCCGCGCCGATCACGCACACCGACTGGCCGGGCTGCACCTTCGCCACGTCGCGCAGGCCGACGAGCGCGGTCACGCCCGAGATGGCCGCTGCCGCGGCCTGCTCGAAACTCAGGCGCGCGGGCTTGAGGCAGAGTTCGTCCTCGCGCACGGACGCGAAATCGGCGTAGGTCCGCGACGAGGCGCCGAATACCGCGTCGCCCACCTTGAAGCGGGTCACCTCGGCACCGACGGCCTCCACGACGCCGCTGAGGTCCATGCCGAGCACGGGCTGCCTGGGCTTGCGCAGTCCTGTCGCCAGCCGCATGGCGTACGGCTTGCCGGCCATGAGATGCCACTGGCCGTAGTCGAGTCCGGCGGCCATCACGCGGACCAGCACCTCGTTGCGCCGCGGCACCGGTTGCGCCAGCGTCGTCATCCGGAGAACGTCGGAGTCCCCGTACCGCGTGCGAACGACGGCCTTCATGGCGGGTCTCCCTGGTTCAGGACACGAGGTGACGCAGATCGTCGGGCACCGGCATCGGCTTGAAGGCACTGACGCGCGCCCGGCCGGTGTTGCCGCGCGGCACCCACAAGCGGGAGAAGAGGATCGAGGCGACGATGCGCGGCACCTGGCCGACGGCTTCGCGCAGGTCGCCGCGCAGCAGCCCGGCCACGAGCATGCGCCAGTGGACAAAGGTGTGCCGACCGGTCATGCGCTGGGCCAGCACATGCGCCCGCTCCAGGTGGTGGAAGGCCGTCTCGAAGTCCTTCTGCCGCAGCGCCCGGTCGGCCTGGTCCAGTTCCCGTTCATACGCTTCGTCCATGTCGGTGCTCCAGATCTTTACGAACACCGGATGTGTTCGCTGCAACGCAGTGTCGCCGCTGCCGGCCGACGGCGACAGGCCCTTGCGCCCGAGCGTCGAATGCGGTCCGGCAAGGGTTCGAAACCGCCACCGAACGGCGGCTGCCGTTGCCGGCCAAGGCAGCCCCGGCTCCGCTGGCCCGGATCTCGGCCATCGCGCGACCACTCGGTCGATGGGGCGGACCGCTCCCGCACGCAGGCCGACCGTTCGTCTCATGGCGCTGTCCGTTCGCTGGCTGGCCGCCGAAAGTGCCGCCATCGACGACATCCCGCCGTCGATTCAACCCGAAGGAACTTCATCATGAATGCGACCCAGCAAGACTCCTGCAACTGCACGACCTGCCCCGGCACCGGCTGTACCTGTGGCTGCCAGCAAGTCGCAGCGCAGACCGCCGGCCCCTGCAGCGCGCAGTGCGTCTGCGGCCCGCAATGCCGCTGTGGCGCGCAGTGCCCGTGCGGCACCGCCTGCACCCAGCCCTGAGCCGGATCACGGGCGGCACCCGTCCGGCAGCGGCCACCAGGCGGCTGCCGCGTTGCGCCGGCCATTCGATCCTGCGCCCTGCCTCCAAGAGAAGGAACCTGCCCGTGCACCAATTCGTGCTGGCCTATGCCGGCGGCATCGTCGGCGCCATCCTGATGGACATCACCGAAACGCTCGCCGCGCGGGCAGGCCTGACCAGCGGCGTCAACGTCGCGCTGGTCGGCCGCTGGGCGCTGGGCCTGCTGCGCGGCCAGTGGTCGCATGCGGACATCTCCCGTTCCCCGGAACGACGCGGCGAGGTGCCGGCTGGCTGGGCCTTCCACCTGTTCATCGGTGGTGGCGGGGTGGCACTCGCCTACGCCGTCTTGCTGCACGCCACGGGCTGGACGCTGCCTGCGCATCGCCTGTGGGGCGGCGTCGCATTCGGTGCGGCCACGTCGCTGCTGCCGTGGTTGCTGCTGCTGCCGGCCTTCGGCTGGGGTTGGTTCGGCCGGCGCGGGCCGCGCGGGACCCATGCCCTGCTGGCCAGCACCGTCTCGCACATGCCCTACGGGATCGGCGTCGGGGCCGTGATGGCGCTGGGTCCGTCCCTGTAGCGGACGGGTGCCGGCTGCTTGGCAGGGGCCGGAAGCCACCCTACATTCCGTCGACCGATCGCCCCGCGACCCGCGACACCGCCGCTTCCGATGTATCTCTCATCGACACCTCGTGCAGCGCCGTGGCCGGGCACGCCTAAGGGTGCGCTGCAGCTGATAGCCGCCTCTGCCGTGGTGTGGGCCGTGGCGGCGGCCTTGCTGTTCGTCCTGGTGCCGGAGCTGGACACCTATCCCCGGCTGCTCGTCTTCTCCGAATGCGTGGGCCTGACGATGGTGGCCTGCGTGGTGCTGCTGCGGCGGCAACGCCTGCTCGAACGCCTCACCACGGGCACCCGCTGGCTGCTGACCGGCGCGATCGCGATCCCCACCGGTTACCTGCTCGGCCACCAGGTCGCGTTCCTGCTGCTGGGTGAACCGCTGCGCCTGGTGGGTTACCACGACGTCAGCATCGGCCCGCTGCTGCTCACGGTGCTGGTGGGCGGCCTGGGTCTGCGCCACTTCGCCGTCGGCGAGCAACTGGCGAGGGAGGCCGCGGCCCGTGCCGAAGCGCAGCGCCTGGCGCTGGAGGCGCAGTTGCGCCTGCTGCGCGCGCAGCTCGAGCCGCACATGCTGTTCAACACGCTGGCCAACCTGCGCGCGCTGCTTCGCGAGGACGCGGACCGCGCCGAGGCGATGATCGACGGGCTCATCGCCTACCTGCGCGGCACGCTCGCGGCATCGCAGACCGAGTCGGTGGCGCTGGGCCGCGAATTCGCCCAGTTGCGGGCCTATCTCGAGATCATGTCCTTGCGCATGGGGCCGCGCCTGACCTGGCGGCTCGACCTTCCGGCGGCACTCGAGGGCACCACGCTGCCGCCCATGCTGCTGCAGCCGCTGGTGGAGAACGCGATCAAGCACGGGTTGGAACCCAAGGTGGGTCCGGGTCACATCGAGGTCGTGGCGCGGGCAGCCGACGCGGGCATCGAGATCCGCGTCGAGGACAACGGCCTGGGCCTGCCGCTGCGGGACACCGCGGACCGGTTCGAAGAGCCGTTGACCCAGGCCGCGCCGTCCAGCTACGGGCTGCGGCACGTGCACGATCGCCTGCAGGCGGTCTACGGCTCCGCCGCGCGACTCACCCTCGAACGCCGCGAGCCTGCCGGCGTGAGCGCCATCGTGTTCCTGCCCGCCTGACGAGGTTCGGGACAAGGACCGCCAGCCAAGGAGCCCCATGCCTCCGAATCCACACCCCACCGCCGTCATCGCCGAGGACGAACCGGTGCTCGCGCGCACGCTGGCCCGCCTGCTGGAGCAGGCCTGGCCGGAACTGCAGATCGCCGGCATCGCCGAGGACGGGCTGCGTGCCACCGAGCTGGCGCTGGCCGAGGCGCCCGACGTGGTCTTCCTCGACATCCAGATGCCCGGGCGCAACGGGCTCGAGGTGGCCGAGGCCGTCGCCGACGACTGGCCCGACGACCGGGCCGAGCCGCTCTTCGTCTTCGTGACCGCCTTCGACGCGTTTGCCGTCGCGGCCTTCGAGCGCGCGGCGGTGGACTACGTGCTCAAGCCCGCCACCGCCGAGCGGCTGCAGCAGACCGTCGCGCGGCTGAAGGCCCGGCTCGCAACGCGCGCGGCGCCGCCAGGGGCCGGCGAGCGGGCGGCGCTGATCGAGCGCGTGCAGTCCATCGCCGCGACGCCGGCAGTGCCGGCCGAGCGCATCAAGGTCATCCGCGCCGGCGTGGGCAACCTGGTGCGCATGATCCCGGTGGCCGACGTGGTCTGCTTCGAGGCGACCGAGAAGTACGTCAACGTCGTCACGCCGAGCGGCGAGGCCCTGGTGCGCATGAGCCTGCGCGAACTGATGGCGCGCATCGACTCGACCGACTTCATGCAGGTGCACCGCAGCGTGATGGTCAATGCGAACGCCATCCTGAGCGCCACGCGCGACGAGAACGGGCACTACAGCCTGGCCCTGCGCGGCCTGCAGCGGCCGCTGAAGGTGAGCCGCGCCTTCGGGCACCTGTTCCGGCCGATGTAGGCGGCAGGCTTGGGCAACCCCGCAGGGCGGCGCCCGGGACGGGAAGACGACCCCGGATGCGCGGGCGCGCTGGAGACCCGCCGGTCCTGCAGCCCGAGGGCGGCCGCAGCCGCCCTTCCCCGGCAACGCGGCCGCTCGCACGGCCGCGGCCGCCTTGGTCCGTGCTCGCATGTTCAGACCAGGAGACTGCAGCCGCTGCCCGCCGGCGCATCGATGTCCGGTGGCTCGGGCAGGCACTCCCGCTGCGATCCGTGCAGGCCTGGCGGGCTAGAGTCTCCGGTCCCGGCCTGGTGGAATCCTGACATGCTGCAACCCCCGCCCCTCGAATGCCAGAAACCACTGTTCGCCCTGCCCGAGGGCGAGACGTGGCTGAACAACGCCTACATGGGCGCGATGCCCCGCGCCGTGCTCGAGGCCGGACACCGGGCGGTGGACCTGCGCGCGCTGCCGGCCGGCCTCGCGCCGGCCGACTTCTTCGCACCCGCAGAGCGTGTGCGGGGTCTGTGCGCCGCGCTGGTCCGGGCCGACCCGGAGCAGGTGGCCCTGGTGCCCACGGTGGCCGCTGGCATGGCGGTGGTCGCCGCCAACCTGTCGCCGCGCGCCGGTCAGAACGTCGTGATGCTCGGCGACCAGTTCCCGAGCAACGTCTATCCCTGGCGGCGATGGCGCGAGCAGGGCGTGGCCATGCGGCCCGTGGCGGCACCACCGGGCGATGCGCACGAGCCCGCCAGCTGGCGGCGCCGCTGCTCGGCGTGGCATGACGCCCTGGAGGCGGCGATCGATCGCGACACGGTGCTCGTGGCGGTGGAGCCGGTGCACTGGACCGACGGCACCCGCTTCGACCTCGATCGCCTGGCTCGTCGCGCCCGTGCCGTGGGCGCGGCCTTCGTCGTCGATGCCACCCAGGTGGCCGGGGTGATGCCGCTCGACGTGGGCGAACTGCAGCCCGACGCTCTGGTGGTGCACGGCTACAAGTCGATGCTCGCCAACTACGGCCTGGGCTTTGCCGTGTTCGGTGAGCGCTTCGCCGAGGGCCGTCCCACCGACGAGAGCTGGCTGATGCGCCGCGGCAGCGAGGACTTCGCCCGGCTGGTGGACTACCAGGACGACTATGCCCCGGGCATGCGCCGCTACGACACGAGCACGCGCAGCAACCCCGTCCTGATCGGCATGCTCGAGGCCGCTTGCCGCCTGCTCGTCGACTGGCAGCCCGCGCGGATCGAGCACTACCTGCGGCGGATCGCGCGCCCGGCGGTGGAACGGCTGCGCGCCGACGGCTTCGGCGTGGCCGACGAGGACCTGCGCGCGGCCAACCTGTTCGGCATCGCCCTGCCGTCGGGCCTGGCACCGGAAGCGGTGCGCCAGGCGCTGGCCGCGAGGTACATCCATGTGTCCGTGCGCGGCTCGGCGGTGCGGGTATCGCCGCACGTGTGCAACGACGAGGCCGACCTGCTCAGGTTGGCCGAAGCGCTGGCCGAGATCGGTCGCGCTGCGACCTGATCGCCGGGTGACCGCTGCTGGCCGCGCTGAACGCACGCTCTCGACCCGGAGAAGTCATTTGCTCCACTCGCCGCAAACCGGACATCTGACTGCAGGGCGCCATTGCACGCGACCGAGAGCCGTCACCTAGGACTATCGGTCCCCATACGATCGGACAGGAGGCGCCGCGCCTTCGCCTCGACCCAAGTCGTGAACTGATCGGCGAATCCGTCGCGCAACGGCACGGCCAGTAGTTTAAGAGCCTCGTCAATCCGCGGTGGCTCCTGGGATAACAGCCAGTCGGCTTCCGCATTGTAGATCGCTGCACTCCGCGACCCACTGGATATCAAGGTTGTTCGGAGTTCAGAAGCCTCTCTGTGTCGCCCCAACGCTTCCAACGCGGAAGCACGAACGGATGCGGCGTGCTCATCGGAGCAACCACGCTGCGACGCGAGGTCGAGGATCCTGATTGCCGCCTCCGCATCATGCTTGTGAAGCTGCCAATGTGCTTCGGCGACAAAGAAGACGGCGTTAGTGCTGCCCGCGGCGATCTGCTGCTGCCGCAATGCGGATGCCTCCTCAGTACGTCCAGCCGCTTGGAGCGCCTTCGCCTGAACAGATACCGTGTAATCGGTCGCGCAACCACGCGCCTCTGCAAGAGCCAGGATACGCATCGCCTCCTCTACATCAGGTGACTTCTTTGTGAGCTGCCAGTCCGCCTCGTCCGTGTAAAAGACCTCGCTATAACTTCCGGACTCGATCTGCTGCATGCGAAGCTGTGATGCTTCATCCCCACGGCCGGCGAGCTCCAGTGCATTCGCGCGTATAGAGGTTGTGTACTCATCTGCGCATTGCAGCCGATCGACCATATCCAGGAATTCCAGAGCGCGGACGGGATCGGGACGCCGCCGACGTAGAAGCGACAGCGCTTCACCGTGATAGACGGCAGCGTTTCGCGCTCCTTTGCGAATCAGCTCAGCACGTATGCGTTGGGCCTCTTCATTACGCCCCAGAATCTCCAACGTCTTCGCTCTTGTCACGGCAGCAAACTCACCGTGACAACCACGATCAATGGCGATGTCAAGAATACGAAGCGCTTCAGCGGCGTCAGGTGGGCGTCGTCTCAATTGCCACTCGGCCTCGTCGGTGTAAATTGCTTCGTGATGACTACCGGCATCAATGCGAGCTCGACGGCGTCGTGAAGGTTCTTCAGAGTCTGGAGACAAAGCCGTTAGGCACTGCGCCTCGACCGCGACGACTTGGTCATTCACCGCCGCTGGGCACTCGCGCTTGGCCGCATCGACGATCCCAAGGAACTCGCGGGCACCCGCCACTCCGATTGCCTTCAGTGCCACCCCAAGGTTGCAGAGGTATGGCGGGAAATCGGAGCGGAGCTCAAATGCCCGTCGAAAGCACTCAATGGCTTCCGCATCGCCCGGGCCTCGGACTCGCTGCAGCGTCTCCCCCAAGAAGCGCAGAGCCTTATGAGAGCGCGGATCAAGTTCGAGAATCACCCTCAGAACGACCTCAAGCTCTTGGCGGGGTCGTCGACTCGCATGCAGGGATTCGCACAGTAACCACAACCGCTCAAGGGCGCCGTCCTCGCGGCCAGCAATCAAGCTGGGCGCAATCTCATGCAGACGATTAGGCTGATCGCCTGCGATGAGGTGATGGAATGCTTCCACCGCACGTTCTGTGTTCAGGATCGATCGATGATGTGCTTGCTCCAGCTGTCGAAGCCAGCAGTCTGCGATCAAGCGATGAAGCTCTCGTGCTCTGTGGCCTGCGGCGGGTCCGCGGGCCGTACTGGTTCTATCGCTGTCGTCCGCTGGATATCCGAGCCTCTGTCTGAGCCAGCCGGATACGAAGCCATGAAGAAAGAATCGCTCTTGATGCTCATCGCTGGGCAACAGGCACCTTCGTTCTAGGCCGAACCAGGCACCCCGTGCAGCGAGCGCGGCCTCCAGCGCTGCAAGATGGTCGTGCGGGACCCAATCGCGATACAGGCCTAGCGCGAGCAATAGCTGCCGCTCAGCTTCGGACAAGACATTTTCGAAGAGGTCAGACAGCAGGTTCTCAATTTGCCGCGCCGGTTCCGAAATGAGTCTCTGACGAACTTGGAGCGGTGTTGAATGCGTGCCAAGCGCAACTTCTATCAACAGGCTGGTTGCTAGCGGATGGGCTTGCTGGCCATGACCTCCGCCAAGCCATTGGTACATCCCTCTGAGTCGATCGCCGGCCAAGGCCCAATCCTGCTTCTGCCCTTCGGGAGCCGCGGCTTCGAACCACTTGGCGAGTGCCTCCTTGTCGAGGCCAGGAACCTCGAATGCTGCTTGCCGCCATTCCTCCGGTGGATGCTCACGGAACTCAAAGACCCAGTTCCACTTCCCGGCGGTGACACGTTCAAGTGCCGTGATGAGTCTTCGTAGGTCAGGGCTGGCCCACTGACCGCGGTCGAACCAGCAGTGCGCGTGGTCAACCCAGATCAAAGTTGGCCGAAGACTGCCAATACGCTTCGACAGGTCAGCGACCATCTCATCGACCGATCCCGCTGGCGCCCGTGGGTTCTCGTCCAACACCCCTAGCGACTGGGCGACAGTCCTGAACACGTCGGCATGGTGACGCGTCGCTCCCGCAAACACATGTAGAGGTGCGCCCCAGTTTGCCCAGGGTTCGTTCCGCGCAATGGTCTCGATGACACGCGACTTGCCTATGCCGCGCATGCCGAACAGTACAAGCCGCCCAGAGTCCTTCAGCGACGGGATCAGCTTGGCCAGTAGTGCCTCACGACCCCAGACCGCGCGCGGCCTCGAAGCAGGCTTGCCTTGGTCGTCAAGGGAATCACGGTCGGCCCTCTCATCGTCGAACTCGATCGGTCTGGCCCTGGCGCGAGCTGCTCGCGGCACGTCCGCCACAGGGCTAGGTTCAACACCAGCTTCGCCACGCAGAAACAGGCATAGCCTGCGGTACGCATCTGACGATGTGAGCGTGTAGCGGGTAACACTTTGAAGGGGCTCTGGAACGAACGTCTCGTGCGCAGGATCGAAAAGCACAGGCACGAACTTCGTACCCATGCTGCGGCGGTCATACCGTTCCTGCATGATGATCGCCCCTTCCCAGTCCGCTCCTTTACCCTGTCCTGGCTCCTCGTGGCCGCGGAATCGGCGGTAGT
Source organism: Rubrivivax sp. (assembly GCA_019635315.1). GTDB lineage: Bacteria > Pseudomonadota > Gammaproteobacteria > Burkholderiales > Burkholderiaceae_C > Rubrivivax. The sequence continues at coordinate 564,912 of JAHBZT010000003.1, read as the reverse complement.
ACGTCGGTGTGCATACGACCAGCACGTGATCGGCACGATCGATCTCGTTGAGCATCCAGCGCAACCAGCCTTCGATTGGCGACCCCTCGACGTACTGGTCGAGTCTGGCTTCGATCCCATCATGGACGCGCATCCTCTCGGCCAATCGCAGGACCGCTTCGCGGTGTTCGCGGCTGTCGTGGCTATAGCTGAAGAAGACGCGAGGAGGAGACATGCGTGTTGGAGCTCAAGCAGCCTCCGATTTTCGCCTTTCGATGAGAGTGACCGAACTGTGAGCCCGTGTTGGGCGCCATAACGCTCTCCAGACACGTCGTCTCGCCGCAACGACCGCTTCCCAAAGTTGCCACAGGCTGCTCCTGGCCGATTGCGGACCGAGCCCGCGTGCCGGCCGATTTGGCGCGTGCCATCCGAAGCAGCCTCCGGACCGACCAGCCTGTCCAGCCGCTACTGGCCGGTGGCCCATCGGCGCAACAACGAGGCGAAGGGCGGCCGAAGCCGCCCTCCCACGGACCTGCGGCGGCGTACGCCTCCGCACTGAGTCAGACAACCCTCAATCCGCCTGCTTCCGCAAGAACGCCGGAATCTCGATCTCGTCCATCCCGTTGTTCACCAGCGCATCGACCTTCGCCGCCGCCTGCCCGCGCCCGCTGCGCCACACGCTGGGGATGTCGCGCCCGGTGTAGTCGTGCGCCGGCGCCGGCGCGGTGTGCGTCAGGCCCTGGCCGGTGGCCATCGCGGTGGCCGGCTGCGCCACGGTGTTGAGCACCGGGATGTTGTCGGTGCCGGTGCGCAGCCCGTGCATCGCCGGCTGCGCCACCACCTTCAGCGGCGCCACGTCCGGGCGGCCGGCGCTGCGCCGCACGCTGGACAGACCCGTGGCGATGACGGTCACGCGCAGCTGGTCGCCCAGGCTCTCGTCGTAGGCGGTGCCGTAGATCACGTGCGCGTCGTCGGCCGCGTAGCGACGGATGGTATTCATCGCATTGCGGCTCTCGGCCAGCTTGAAGGTCTGCTTGCTCGCCGCGATCAGCACCAGCACGCCACGCGCGCCGCTGAGGTCTATGCCCTCCAGCAGCGGGCAGGCCACCGCCAGGTCGGCGGCCTTGGTCGCGCGGTCCGGGCCGCTGGCGGTGGCGGTGCCCATCATCGCCTTGCCCGGCTCGCTCATCACCGTCTTGACGTCCTCGAAGTCGACGTTGACGAGGCCCGGGATGTGGATGATGTCGCTGATGCCGCCCACGGCATTCTTCAGCACGTCGTTGGCGTGCGCGAAGGCCTGCTCCTGCGTGACGTCGTCGCCCATCACCTCCAGCAGCTTCTCGTTGAGCACCACGATGAGGCTGTCGACGTTGGCCTCCAGCTCGGCCACGCCGTCCTCGGCCTGCTTGCCGCGCTTGCGCCCCTCGAACTCGAAGGGCTTGGTGACCACGCCCACGGTCAGGATGCCCATCTCCTTGGCCACGCGCGCGATCACCGGCGCCGCGCCGGTGCCGGTGCCGCCGCCCATGCCGGCGGTGATGAACAGCATGTGCGCGCCGGCGATGCTGTCCTTGATGCGCTCCACCGCCTCCTCGGCGGCGGCGCGGCCCATCTCGGGCTTGCTGCCCGCGCCCAGGCCGGTCTTGCCCAGCTGCACCAGCGTGCCGGCGTTGCTGCGGTTGAGCGCCTGCGCGTCGGTGTTGGCGCAGATGAACTCCACGCCCTGGACCCCCTGCGCGATCATGTGCTCGACGGCGTTGCCGCCGCCGCCGCCGACACCGATCACCTTGATCTGGGTCGCTTCGTCGAATTCGTCGATCATCTCGATGGGCATGTGAGCCTCCTTGGACAGTTCAGTTGCAGTTGCCAGTGGTTGCCGAAATCCGGGGCGCTGCGCAGGTCCCTCGCGCGCCCTCTTCGATGAAAACCTTGTCGTCGTTCTTCATGAGCCTCCCTAGAAGTTGCCGAGGAACCAGTCCTTCGCGCGGCTGACCAGGTTCTTCACCGAACCGGCCTGCGCCGCCGCCTTGTGCCCGCGCGCGTGGGCCAGCCGCGCTTCCTCCAGCAGGCCCATCACGGTGGCGCTGCGCGGGTTGGCGACCATGTCGAACAGCGGCCCGCCGTAGGTCGGCAGGCCCTTGCGCACGGGCTTGAGGAAGATGTCCTCGCCGAGCTCCACCATGCCCGGCATCACCGCGCTGCCGCCGGTGATGACGATGCCGCTGGACAGCAGCTCCTCGTAGCCGCAGTCGCGGATGACCTGGTGCACCAGGCTGAAGATCTCCTCCACGCGCGGCTCGATCACGCCGGCCAGCGCCTGGCGGCTGAGCATGCGCGGCGGGCGGTCGCCCAGGCCGGGCACCTCCACCTGCTCGGCCGGGTCGGCCAGCAGCTGCTTGGCCACGCCATGCTCGAGCTTGATCTCCTCGGCGTCCTTGGTCGGGGTGCGCAGCGCCATCGCGATGTCGCTGGTGATCAGGTCGCCCGCGATCGGGATCACCGCGGTGTGGCGCACGCTGCCGTCGGTGTAGACCTGCACGTCGGTGGTGCCGGCGCCGATGTCCACCACCGCCACGCCGAGCTGCTTCTCGTCGTCGGTCAGCACCGCGGCGGCGCTGGCGCTCGGGTTCAGCACCAGGCGCTCCACCTCCAGCCCGCAGCGGCGCACGCACTTGACGATGTTCTCGGCCGCGCTCTGCGCGCCGGTGACGATGTGCACCTTCACCTCGAGCCGGCTGCCGCTCATGCCGATCGGCTCCTTGACCTCGTGACCGTCGATCACGAATTCCTGCGGCTCCACCAGCAGCAGCCGCTGGTCGTTCGGGATGTTGATGGCCTTGGCGGTCTCGACGACGCGGTTGACGTCCACCGGCGTGACCTCGCGGTTATCGCGCACGATGACCATGCCGGTGCTGTTGAGGCCGCGGATGTGGCTGCCGGTGATGCCGGTGTAGACGCGGTCGATCTTGCAGGCGGCCATCATCTCGGCCTCCTTCAGCGCCTGCTGGATGCTCTGCACGGTGGCGTCGATGTTGACGACGACGCCGCGCTTCAGGCCGTGCGTCGGTGCCACGCCCAGGCCGGCCAGCCGCAGCTCGCCGCCCGGCAGCACCTCGGCCGCGACGACCATCACCTTCGCGGTGCCGATGTCCAGGCCGAACACCATGTCCTTGTAGTCCTTGGCCATGTGGCGCTTCCTCGGGTTCCCTCAGTTCGCCCGCGCGGCGGGGTTCGCACGGCCGCGGGTCGGTGCATTCGTGTTCGTGCCGGCGGCGGCACCGGTGCCGACGCCGCGCAGGCGCACCGCGTAGCCGTCGGCGTGGCGCAGGTCGGCGTACTGCAGCGGCGCGTTCCAGCGCGCGGTGACCTGGTCCAGCGTGCGCACGAAGCGCTCGCATCGCGCGACCAGCTCGTCCTCGCTGCCGCGGCCCAGCTCGACGACGGCGCCGCTGTCCAGCTCCACGCGCCAGGAGCCGCGGCCGCTGAGCCGCACGCGGTCCACCACCAGGTCCAGCCCGGCGAACAGCGGGCGCAGGCGCTGCAGCAGCGCCAGCATCTGCGCCGCGCTGCCCTCCGGCCCGGCCAGCCGCGGCAGCGCCTCGTCCTCCACCTCGCCCAGGTTGGCGGCGAACACCTCGCCGTAGGTGTTGACCAGGCGGTCGCCCAGCAGCCCGGCGGTGCTGCCCTCGGCGTCGTCGACGGCGCCGGCCGCCCCCTCCCACAGCGCGGCCGGGCGGTGTTCCTCCAGGTCCACCGCCAGGCGGTCCGGCCAGACGCGGCGCACGACGGCGCGGCGCACCCAGGGCACGGCCTCGAAAGCGGCGCGGCCCTGCTGCAGGTCGATGCCGTAGAAGTTGCCGGCCAGCAGCGGCGTCGCGTTGGCGCGTATCGTCGGCACGCTGTTGCGCGCCAGGTCGCCGCCGAGCTCGATGGCGCGGATCGGAAACAGCGGCGAACGCGTCAGCCACAGCACGCCGGCGGCCAGCAGGCCGAGGCCGACGCCGACGAAGACGGTGCTCGCCACGGCATTCATCAGCCGCACGTCGCCCGGCAGCACGGCAGCCGCCGGGGCGGCGGCCGTGCGGGAGCGGGTCAGCGTGCGGGCCATGGCGGGTCTCGGTTCCTTCAGCCGCGCTGTGCGTCCAGCGCCGCGTCGCACAGCAGGCGCAGGCACAGCTGCTCGTAGCTGATGCCGGCGGCGCGCGCCGACATCGGCACCAGCGAGTGGCCGGTCATGCCGGGGCTGGTATTCATCTCGAGCAGGAAGACCGCGCGATCGCTTTCCCGCAGCATCAGGTCGGCGCGCCCCCAGCCGCGGCAGCCCAGCGCGCGGTAGGCGGCCACGGTCAGGCGCTGCACCTCGGCTTCTTCCTCGGGTGCCAGGCCGCTGGGGCAGCGGTAGCCGGTGTCGTCGCTGAAATACTTGTGCTCGTAGTCGTAGTTGCCCTCGGGCGCGTCGATGCGCACCACCGGCAGCGCCTGCGCCGCGTCGCCGGCGCCCAGCACCGGGCAGGTCAGCTCGATGCCCTCGATGAATTCCTCGCACAGCACGTCGGCGTCGTACTGCGCGGCCAGCTTCACGGCGGCGTCCATCTGGCTGTAGCCGGCGACCTTGGTGATGCCGATCGAGCTGCCCTCGCGCGGCGGCTTGACGATCAGCGGCAGCCCGATGCGGTCGGGCACCGCGACCACGTCCTCGCGGCCCTGGTGGCCCGGCGCCAGCCACACCCAGCGCGGCGTCGGCAGGCCTTCGGCCACCCACACGCGCTTGGTCATCACCTTGTCCATCGCGATGCTGCTGGCCATCACGCCCGAGCCGGTGTAGGGGATGCCCATCAGCTCCAGCGCGCCCTGCACGGTGCCGTCCTCGCCGTGGCGGCCGTGCAGCGCGATGAAGACGCGGTCGAAGCGCTCGGCCTCCAGCTCCCACAGCGCGCGCTCGGCCGGGTCGAAGGCCATCGCGTCCACGCCCTGCGACTGCAGCGCGGCCAGCACGCCGCGGCCGGACATCAGCGAGACCTCGCGTTCCGCACTCGTGCCGCCCATCAGCACGGCGACGCGGCCCAGGCTCTTCACGTCGACATTCATGCCCTGACCTCCGCAGTGGCTCGCCCGGCGCCTTGCAGCAGCGCCGGCGGCAGCGCCGCGATCGAGCCGGCGCCCATCACCAGCAGCACGTCGCCACCACGCGCCGCGGCGCGCACGGCCGGCGCCAGGTCGGCGAGCGCGGCGAGAAACTGCACGTCGGCGCGGCCGGCCTGCTGCACCGCGCGCGCCAGCGCGGCGCCGTCGGCGCCTTCGATCGGCGCCTCGCCGGCGGCGTAGACCTCGGTCAGCAGCACCGCGTCGAAGCGTGCGACGACGGCCGCGAAGTCGGCCAGGCAGTCGCGCGTGCGTGTATAGCGGTGCGGCTGGAAGACCAGCACCAGCCGCCGGCCCGGGAAGGCGCCGCGCGCGGCCGCCAGCACCGCGGCCAGCTCCACCGGGTGGTGGCCATAGTCGTCGATGACGGTGGCGCGGCCGCCGTCCGCGGTGGCGATCTCGCCCCAGCGCTGGAAGCGCCGGCCCACGCCCTGGAACGCGGCCAGCGCACGCTGCGCGGCGGCGTCGGGCAGCCGAAGCTCGCGCGCGACGGCGATCGCAGCCAGCGCATTGCGCACGTTGTGCTCGCCGGCCAGCGCCAGCTCCACCGGCAGGTCCGTGTGGCCGGCCTGGCGCGCAACGAAGCGCATGCGCCCTCCGGGCAGCGCCTGCACGTCGAAGGCACGCAGGTCGGCGCCCTCGCCCAGCCCGTAGGTCGTGACCGGCCGTTCGACGCGCGGCAGCACCGCGCGCACGCCGGCATCGTCGCTGCACAGCATGGCGCGGCCGTAGAACGGCAGCCGGTGCAGGAAGTCGGAGAAGGCGCCGTGCAGCCGCGCGATGTCGTGGCCGTAGGTCTCCATGTGGTCGGCGTCGATGTTGGTGACGACGGCGATGACCGGGCTCAGCACCAGGAACGAGGCGTCGCTCTCGTCGGCCTCGACGACGATGTACTCGCTCTGGCCGAGCCGGGCGTTGGCACCGAGCGCCTTGAGTTCGCCGCCGATGACGAAGCTCGGGTCCGCGCCGGCCTCCAGCAGCACGCTGGCGACCAGCGAAGTCGTCGTCGTCTTGCCATGCGTGCCGGCGATCGCGATGCCGTCGCGGCGCCGCATCAGCTCGGCCAGCAGCACCGCGCGCGGCACCACGGGCACACGCGCGGCGCGCGCGGCCAGCACCTCGGGGTTGTCGGCCCTTACCGCGGTCGACGTGACCACCGCCTGCGCACCCGCGACATGCGCGGCGTCGTGGCCGATAAAGACCTGCGCGCCCAGCGCGGCCAGCCGCTCGGTGACCGCGCTGGCCGCCAGGTCCGAGCCGCTGACGCGATAGCCCAGGCGCTGGAAGATCTCGGCCAGCGGGCTCATGCCGGAGCCGCCGACGCCGACGAAGTGCAGGTGCTGCACCGCGTGCTTCATACGCCGCCTCCGCGCCGGGCACGGTCCTTCGTCGGCACGTGCCGGGACGCGACGAGGTGCAGGTGCTGCACGGCGTGCTTCATGCGGCGCGCCTCGCCAGCTTCTCGATCTCGTCGGCCACGCGCGCCGCGGCCTGCGGCTGTGCCAGCGCACGCGCCTTGTCGGCCATCGCCAGCAGCGTGGCGCGGTCTAGCGTGCGCAGCAGCTCGGCCAGCTTCGCGGCCGACAGCTCGGCCTGCGGCAGGTGGATCGCCGCACCCTGCGCCGCCATCCACGCCGCGTTGTCGCGCTGGTGCGCGGTGGTGCTGACGATCAGCGGCACCAGCACCGCCGGCACGCCGGCGGCGCAGAGTTCGCTGACCGTGATGGCGCCGGCGCGGCAGACCATCAGGTCGCAGGCCGCCAGCCGCGCCGCCATGTCGTCGACGAAGGGCAGCACCTCGGCCGCGACGCCGGCCTGGGCGTAGGCCGCGCGCAAGGCGTCGGCGTGCGCGGCGCCGGCCTGGTGCACGACCCGCGGCCGGGCATCCGCCGGCAGCAGCGCCAGCGCGGCCGGCAGCGTCTCGTTGAGCACCTTCGCACCCAGGCTGCCGCCCACCACCAGCAGTTGCAGCGGCCCGCTGCGGCCGGCGTAGCGCGCGGCCGGCGCCGGCAACGCGGCAATCTCCTCGCGCACCGGGTTGCCGGTGACGACGGCATTCTTCACCTTCGCCGCCGCGTCGCCGGCAAAGCCGAACAGCACGCGGTCGGCGACCGGCAGCAGGCTCTTGTTGGACAGCAGCAGCGCGGCGTCGGCATTCACCAGCACCAGCGGCTTGTTGAGCAGGCTGGCCATCAGCCCGCCGGGGAAGCAGACATAGCCGCCCATGCCCAGCACCACGTCGCCGCCGCGGCGGCGCAGGATGCCCAGGCAGTCCCAGAAGGCCTTCATCAGCCGCAGGCCGCCGGTCAGCGCATGCAGCGCGCCCTTGCCGCGCAGGCCGCTGAAGCCGATGGTGTCCAGCGGGATCTGCGCCGGCGGCACGAGGCGGTTCTCCATGCCGTGTGTGGTGCCCAGCCAGCTGACGCTCCAGCCGCGACGGCGCATCTCGGCGGCCACCGCCAGCCCGGGCATGATGTGCCCGCCCGTGCCTGCGGCCATGACCACCAGGTGGCTCATGCGCGGCCTCCGCGCATCAAGGTCCGGTTCTCCACGTCGACACGCACCACCAGCGCGATCGCGACCAGGTTCATCAGCAGCGCCGAGCCGCCATAGCTCATCAGCGGCAGCGTCAGGCCCTTGGTCGGCAGCAGACCCAGGTTGACGCCCATGTTGATGAAGGCCTGGAAGCCCATCCACAGGCCCACGCCCTGGCACATCAGCCCCGCGAAGACGCGGTCCAGCGCGATCGCCTGGCGGCCGATCGCGAACAGCCGCCGCGTCAGCCAGAAGAAGAGCACGATGACCGTGGCCACGCCGAGGAAGCCGAGTTCCTCGCCGATCACCGCGAGCAGGAAGTCGGTGTGCGCCTCGGGCAGGTAGTGAAGCTTCTCGACGCTGGCGCCCAGGCCCTGGCCGAAGAATTCGCCGCGGCCCAGCGCGATCAGCGAATGCGTGAGCTGGTAGCCCTTGCCCTGGGCGTACTTCGGGTTCCAGGGGTCCAGGTAGGCCAGGATGCGTTCGCGGCGCAGGTCGTCGAAATAGATGATCAGCGCGAAGGTGGCCACGATGACCAGCGCGATCAGCAGGAACATGCGCGCGTTGACGCCGCCCAGGAACAGGATGCCCATCGCGATGGTCGCGATGACGATGAAGGCGCCCATGTCGGGCTGGCGCAGCAGCAGCGCGCCGACCACGGTGACCGCGATGACCATGGGCGTGACGGCGCGGAAGAAGTTCTCGCGCGCGTCCATGCGGCGCACCATGTAGTTGGCCGCATACAGCAGCACCGCCAGCTTGGCCAGCTCGGAGGGCTGGAAATTCATCACCCCGAGCGGGATCCAGCGCCGCGACTGGTTGACGACCTTGCCGATGAAGGGCAGCAGCACCAGCACCAGCAGCACCAGCGCCAGCACGAAGATCCAGGGCGCGTTCTTCTCCCACCAGGCGATCGGGATCTGCAGCGTGACCAGCGCCGCGACGAGGCCGATCAGCATCGCCAGCAGGTGGCGCTGCAGGAAGAAGGTCTGCGAATAGGCGGCGAATTTCGGGTTGTCCGGCAGCGCGACCGAGGCCGAATAGACCATCACCAGGCCCAGCGCCAGCAGCACGCCGACCACCGCGACCAGCGGCTGGTCGAAACCCATCAGGCGCACCGGGCGCGCGCCGACGACGTCCACCTGGTCGCGCACCGGCAGCACGCCGGCGCCGGCGCGCTCGTCCGTGCGGCCGAAGGGCCACAGCCGCTTGATCGCGGCGGCGTTCATGCCAGCTCCCCGCGCTGCGCGGCCAGCGCCTGCACCGCCTGCACGAAGACCGCGGCGCGCTCGGCATAACCGCCGAACATGTCCCAGCTGGCGCAGGCCGGGCTCAGCAGCACGGCGTCGCCGGGGCGCGCCTGCGCGAAGCACCAGTCGACGGCGGCCGGCAGCGTGGCGTGGCGCTGCAGCGGCACGCCAGCCGCGGCCAGCGCCTCGGCGACGGCGGCCTCGAGCAGCGGCGCATCGCGGCCGATGGTCGCCACCGCGCGTGCATGGCGCGCCAGCGGCGCGGCCAGCGGCGCGAAGTCCTGGCCCTTGCCGTCGCCGCCCAGGATAAGCAGCAGCTTCGCCGGCGCCTTGTCGGAACCCAGGCCCTCGATCGCCGCGACCGTGGCGCCGACATTGGTGCCCTTGCTGTCGTCGTAGGCGTCGACCTCGCCGACCGTGGCCACCCACTGCACGCGGTGCGGCTCGCCGGCATATTCGCGCAGGCCGTGCAGCATGGGCGCCAGCGGGCAGCCGATGGCGGTGGCCAGTGCCAGCGCGGCCAGCGCATTGGCGGCGTTGTGGCGGCCGCGCACGCGCAGCGCGTCGGCGGGCATCAGGCGCTGCAGGTGCAACTCGGCCTCGTCGTCGGCGCGTTCGCCCTTCTTCAGCGTCTCGTCGGCCGGCAGCGCACGCACCAGCCAGGCCATGCCGTTCTCGACGACGAGCCCGAAGTCGCCCGGGCGCTGCGGTGCGCTCAGGCCGAAGCGCACGACCTCACGCTCGACGGTCTTCGCACGCGCCTTGCCGGCGGCCTTCACGACCTGCGGCGCCGGCACCAGCGTCTCCACGGCCGCGTCGTCGCGGTTGATCACCAGCACCGCCTGCGTGCCGAAGATGCGCGCCTTGGCGGCCGCATAGGCGGCCATCGAGCCGTGCCAGTCCAGGTGGTCCTGCGTCAGGTTGAGCACCGCGGCGGCCGCGGGCTCGAAGCCGCGCACGCCCTCGCTGCCCGGCGCGCCGCCGCCGGCGAGCTGGTAGCTCGACAGCTCCAGCACCCAGACCTGCGGCAGCTCGCCGGCGTCCAGCCGCGCCGCCAGCGTGTCCAGCATCGTCGGGCCGATGTTGCCGGCCACGACCACGCTGCGCCCGGCGCGCTCGACGAGCAGGCCGCACATCGCGGTCGTCGTCGTCTTGCCGTTGGTGCCGGTGACGGCCAGGATCTGCGGCGCGTAGCCGCGCGCCTCGCGCAGCGCGGCCAGCGCCTGCACGAAGAGGTCCAGCTCGCCGTGCACCGGCACGCCGGCCTCCGCCGCGGCCTGCAGCAGCGGTGCGATGCGGGCGTCGGTCGGCGCGAGTCCCGGGCTCTTCAGCACGCGCTGCACGCCCTCGAGCTGCGCCGCGCCGAGTTCGCCGCCGGCCAGCTGCACCTGCGGCAGCTCGGCGGCCAGCGCCGCGGCCTGCGGCGGCGGCGTCCCGGTGCCGGCGCGCGAGTCCCACACGCGCACCGCCCAGCCCTGGCGCGCGCACCAGCGCGCCATCGCCAGGCCGCTGGCGCCCAGGCCCAGCACGAGCACGGTGGAGGCGGCGCTGTCGTTCGTCATCACCGCAGCTTCAGGCTCGCGAGCCCGACCAGGCACAGCAGCATCGTGACGATCCAGAAGCGCACGACGACCTGCGTCTCGGTCCAGCCCTTCTTCTCGAAGTGGTGGTGCAGCGGCGCCATCAGGAACAGGCGCCGGCCCTCGCCGTAGCGCCGCCTGGTCCACTTGAACCAGCTCACCTGCAGCATCACCGACAGCGCCTCGGCGACGAAGATGCCGCCCATGATGCCGAGCACGATCTCCTGCCGCGTGATGACCGCGATGGTGCCCAGCGCGCCACCCAGCGCCAGCGCGCCGACGTCGCCCATGAAGACCTGCGCCGGGTTGGCGTTGAACCACAGGAAGGCCAGGCCCGCACCGGCCAGCGCGGCGCAGAAGACGAGCAACTCGCCCGAGCCCGGGATGTGCGGGAACAGCAGGTAGCGCGAGAAGACCGCGTTGCCGGTGACGTAGGCGAAGACGCCCAGGGCGCTGCCGACCATCACGACCGGCATGATCGCCAGCCCGTCCAGCCCGTCGGTGAAGTTGACCGCGTTGCTGGCGCCGACGATCACGAACCAGGCCAGGATGATGAAGCCCCACACGCCCAGCGGGTAGCTGATGGTCTTGAAGAAGGGCACCATCAGGTCGGCGCGCGGCGGCAGTTCGGTCGAGAAGCCGCTGTCCATCCAGCGCAGGAAGAGCTCGAGCACCCGGATGTTGCTCGTCTCGGCCACGCTGAAGGCCAGGTAGGTCGCGGCGACGAGGCCGATCAGGCTCTGCCAGAAGAACTTCTCGCGGCTGCGCATGCCCTCCGGGTCCTTGCGCACGACCTTGCGCCAGTCGTCGATCCAGCCGATGGCGCCGAAGCCGAAGGTGACCAGCATGACCGCCCAGACGAAGCGGTTGCTCCAGTCGAACCACAGCAGGGTGCTGACGCCGATGCCGATCAGCACCAGCACGCCGCCCATGGTCGGCGTGCCGCGCTTGCCCAGGTGGGCCTGCACGCCGTATTCGCGGATCGGCTGGCCGATCTTCATCGAGGTCAGCCAGCGGATGACCCAGGGCCCGAAGGCCAGCCCGATCAAGAGCGCGGTCATCGCGGCGAGCACGGCGCGGAAGGTGAGGTACTGGACGACGCGCAGCCAGCCCAGTTCGTCCGGGTACATCGCGGCCAGCCACTGGCTCAGGCTAAGCAGCATCGCCACCCTCCCCGCCCGCGGTGCCTGCGGTCGCGCACAGCGCCTGCACGACACGCTCCATGCCCATGAAGCGCGAGCCCTTGACCAGGATGGATGCCGCCTGCGGCGCCTGCGCCAGCGCCGCGACCAGCGATGCGGTGTCCGCGAAGTGGCGGTCGGCGCCGGCATGCGCCATCAGCGCACCGGCGGCCCAGAAGTGCTCGATGCCGCGCTCGCGTGCCCGCGCGCCGACCTCGGCGTGGTACTGCGCGCCGGCGACACCGACCTCGCCCATGTCGCCCAGCACCAGCCAGCGTGGCGCGGGCAGCGCGGCCAGCACCTCGATGGCCGCGAGCACCGAGTCGGGGTTGGCGTTGTAGCTGTCGTCGACCAGCGTCACCGCGCGGCCGCCCAGAGCCAGCGCCAGCGTCGCCGAACGGCCGGCCACCGGGCGGAAGGCCGCCAGGCCTTCGGCGACCGCGGGCAGCGGCGCGCCGGCGGCCAGCGCGGCGGCCGCCGCGGCCTGCGCGTTGCGCAGGTTGTGCACGCCCGGCTGCGCCAGCGTCGTCGCCGCGCTGCCGGCCGGCGTGTGCAGCGTGAGCGTCCAGTGGTCGCCGTGCCAGCGGGCGTCGGCGTGCACGTCGGCCCCCGGCACACCGAAGCTGAGCACGCGGCGCGCGCCGGCCAGCTCGCGCCACAGCGGCGTGAAGGCGTCGTCGGCCGGGATCACGACCGTGCCGCCGGCGCCCAGCGCCTGGATGACCTGTCCGTTCTCGCGCGCCACCGCCTCGACGCTGCTCATGAATTCCTGGTGCTCGCGCTGCGCGTTGTTGACCAGTGCGACGGTCGGCGCGGCCAGGCGCGCCAGCAGCGCGATCTCGCCCGGGTGGTTCATGCCCAGTTCCAGCACCGCGGCGCGGTGCCAGGTCTGGCCGTCCTGGCGCAGGCGCAGCAGCGTCAGCGGCACGCCGATGTGGTTGTTGAGGTTGCCCGCGGTGGCCAGCGCCTGCTCGCCCAGCCAGGCGCGCAGCATCCCGGCGCACATCTGCGTCACCGTGGTCTTGCCGTTGCTGCCGGTGACCGCGATCAGCGCCAGCTGCAGCCGCGCGCGCCAGGCCGCCGCCAGCTGTTGCAGCGCCTGCAGCGTGTCGCGCACCAGCAACCCGGGCATCGCGTCCGACAGCCCATGCTCGGCCAGCACGGCCACGGCGCCGGCGGCGCGCGCGCCGGCCAGGAAGTCGTGGCCGTCGAAACGCTCGCCGCGCAGCGCGACGAACAGCTCGCCCGGCGCGACCTGGCGGCTGTCGGAGCCGACACAGGAAATGCCGATCGCGCCGTCGCCGACCAGCGTGCTGCCGGGCAGCAGCACATGCGCCTGGGCCAGCGTCATCATCATGCGCGGCCCCCCTGCCGCGGTGCGTCGTGCCGGTCGCGCAGCGCCAATGCGGCACGCGCCTCGGCGAGGTCGGAGAACGGGCGCCTGACGCCGGCGACCTCCTGGTAGGGCTCGTGGCCCTTGCCGGCCAGCAGCACCAGGTCGCCGGCGGCGGCATTGGCCACCGCGAAGGCGATCGCCTCGCGGCGGTCGACGATGACGTCGACCTCGTCGTGCCCGGTCACGCCGGCCAGGATCTGCGCGACGATGACGCCCGGCGCCTCGCTGCGCGGGTTGTCGCTGGTGATCACGACGCGGTCGGCATGGCGCGCGGCGATGGCGCCCATCAGCGGGCGCTTGCTCGCGTCGCGGTCGCCGCCGCAGCCGAAGACGCACCACAGCCGGCCGCCGCGCGCCTGCGCACGCGGGCGCAGCGCGGCCAGCACCTGCTGCAGCGCGTCCGGCGTGTGCGCATAGTCCACGATCACTTCGACGTCGTGCCCGGCCAGCGGTTGCAGCCGGCCCGGCACCGGCGTCGCGGCGCCGAGCGCGGCCGCCGCGTCGGCCAGCGGCACGCCCAGCGCGCGCAGCGCGCCGGCCACCAGCAGCAGGTTGCCGGCATTGAAGCGGCCGACGACCCGCACCTGCGCCGCGGCACTCGCGCCACCGGCCTCGACGATCTCGAAGGCCATGCCGGCCGCCGTCTCGCGCAGTGCGCGCAGGCGCAGGCGGGCGTCGCCGTCCAGCGACACCGTCCACAGCTCGAGTGCACCAGCGCGCAGTTCGTCGGCCAGCGCGGCACCGAACTCGTCGTCGACGTTGATCACCGCGGCGCGCAGCCCCGGCCAGTCGAAAAGCCGGCGCTTGGCCGCGCCGTAGGCCGCCATGTCGCCGTGGTAGTCGAGGTGGTCGCGCGTCAGGTTGGTGAACAGCGCGACGCTGATCGCCAGGCCCTCCAGCCGGTGTTCGGCGAGGCCGATCGACGAGGCCTCGACCGCGCAGGCCTGCAGGCCGCGGTCGGCGAAGCCGCGCAGCGCGCCGTGCAGGGCCAAGGCGTCGGGGGTCGTCAGGCCGCTGTCGGCGAGCAGCGCATCGCCGCCGCCGGCCGGCGGTTCGCCGATGCCCAGCGTGCCGATGACGCCGCAGCGCCGGCCCAGCGCGGCCAGCGCCTGCGCCGTCCACCAGGTGGTGCTGGTCTTGCCGTTGGTGCCGGTGCTGGCGACGACCTGCAGCGCCCGCGACGGCTGGCCGAAGAAGCGGTCGGCCACGACGCCGGCCGCGGCCTTCAGCCCCGGCAGCGCGGCGATGCGTTCGTCATCGGCCAGCGCCAGCGCCGGCAGGCCCTCGGCCTCGACCAGGCAGGCCGCGGCACCGGCGGCCAGCGCCTGCGGCACGAAGCGCCGCGCGTCGTGCTGGCGGCCCGGCCAGGCGACGAAGCCGTCGCCGGCGCGCAGCGCGCGGCTGTCGCTGGCCAGCGTGCCGGCGACGCGCGCGCGCAGCCAGTCGGCGGCGGCCTGGGCGGTGGCGAGCCGGGCCGTCATCAGATGCTCTCCTGCACCGCGGCCGACGGGTCGGCGCTGATCTGCGGCTGCACGTCGATGTCCGGCGGCACGCCCATCAGGCGCAGCGTCTGCTGCACGATCTGGCTGAAGACCGGCGCCGCGACCTCGCCGCCGTAGAAGCCGCCGCGGGTCGGTTCGTCGACCATCACCGCGACGACGATGCGCGGGTCGGCCGCCGGCGCCAGGCCGACGAACCAGGCGCGGTACTTGTTGGTGTAGGTCCGGCCTTCCAGCTTGCGCGCGGTGCCGGTCTTGCCGCCCACCGAGTAGCCGATGGCCTGCGCCTTGGGCGCGGTGCCGCCGGGCCCGGCGGCCAGGCGCAGCATCTCGCGCACCTGGCGCGCGGTCTCGGGCGACAGCACGCGCTGGCCGGTGGCGGGGGCGTCGTTGCGCAGCATGGTCGCCGGGATCAGCTCGCCGTCGCGCGCGAACACCGTGTAGGCGCGCGCGAGCTGGAACAGGCTGGCCGACAGGCCGTAGCCGTAGCTCATCGTCGCGTGCTCGATCGGCCGCCAGGTCTTGTACGGGCGCAGCCGGCCGGTGACCGCGCCGGGAAAGTCGATGCGCGGCTTCTGGCCGAGGCCGATCTCGGTATACAGCTCCCACAGCTCGCGCGCCGGCATCGCCAGCGCCAGCTTCACGGTGCCGACGTTGCTGGACTTCTGCACCACCTCGGCCACCGTCAGCACGCCATGCGGGTGGGCGTCGCTGATCGTCGAGCCGGTGACCGTGATGCGGCCGGGCGCGGTCTGCACCGGCGTGCTCGCGCGCACGCGCCCGGTCTCCAGCGCCAGCGCGGCGACGAAGGGTTTCATCGTCGAGCCGGGCTCGAAGATGTCGGTCAGCGCGCGGTTGCGCAGCTGCGCACCGCCGAGGTTGCGCCGGTTCGCCGGGTCGTAGCTCGGGTAGTTGGCCAGCGCCAGCACCTCACCGGTGCGCGCGTCCAGCACCACCGCGCTGCCGGCGCGGGCGCCATGCGCGCGCACGGTGTCGCGCAGGCGCTGCCAGGCGAAGAACTGCACCTTGGAGTCCAGCGCCAGCACGACGTCGCGGCCGTGCACCGGGTCGGCCTGGTCGCCGATGTCCTCCACCGGCCGGCCCAGGCGGTCGCGCACCATCGTGCGCTGGCCGCGCCGGCCCTGCAGCGCCTCCTGGAAGCCGAGCTCGATGCCCTCCAGGCCCTGGCCGTCGATGTTGGTGAAGCCGACGACATGCGCCGCCGCCTCGCCCTCCGGGTAGCGGCGCTGGTATTCGCGCACCTCCTGCACGCCCTTGAGCCCGAGCGCCTTCACGCGCTGCCAGGTGTCCTCGTCGACATGGCGGCGCAGCGTCACGGTGCCGGTGGCGCCTTCGAGCCGTTCGTCCAGCTCGGCCGCCTTCAGGCCCAGCAGCTGCGCGAGCTGGCGGCGCTGCGCGCGGTCTGCGGCGAAGGCGCGCGTCTCGACCTGCACCGAGGGCATCGCGACGCTGGTCGCCAGCACCTGGCCGTGGCGGTCCAGGATGCGGCCGCGGCTGGCCGGCAGCGTCTGCCGGTGCACGAAGCGCTTCTCGCCCTGGGCCTGGTAGAAGTCGGTCGCCACCAGCTGCACGTAGACCGCGCGCCCGAGCAGCGCCAGGAAGCCCAGCGCGACGCAGAGCACGACGATGCGCGAGCGCCACGGCGGCGTCGGGCTGGCGAGCAGCGGGCTGGTCGCGAAGTTGACCTTGCGCACGCCGGCGGCGGCGACGCGGCTGGCGCTGCGGCTCATCGCGCGCCCCCGGCGGCGGCGGCGGGCGCCGGGTCCTGCACGTAGGCGGTGACCGCCGGCGTGGCGGTGCGCATGCGCAGCCGCTCGCGCGCGACGCGCTCGACGCGGCCATGCGTGGCCTGCGCCTGGCGCTCGGCGTCCAGGCGCTTGAATTCGGCGTCGAGCTGGCGCTGCTCGGCGCGTGCGCGGTCCAGCGCCGCGAAGGCGCGGCGCGACTCGTACGAGGTCTTGACCAGCACCAGCGCGCTGGCCAGCAGCGCGAGCAGCAGCACGATGTTCAGGCGGGTCACGCGAGACCCCGCTGGCGACGGCACGCGCTCATGCCGGCGCTCCCGTGCGTTCGGCGACCCGCATCACCGCCGAGCGCGCGCGCGGGTTGGCCGCCACCTCGGCGGCCGAGGGCTTGACGCGCGCCAGCGCACGCAGGCGCAGCGCACGCGGCGGCGCGAACGGCGCGCGGCGGTCGACCTCGTCGCGGCTCTCGCGCGCGATGAAGGTCTTGACGATGCGGTCCTCCAGCGAATGGAAGCTGATGACGACCAGCCGGCCGCCCGGGGCCAGCAGCGCCAGCGCCGCCTTCAGCCCCTGTTCGAGCGCTTCAAGCTCCTGGTTGACGAAAATCCGAAGAGCCTGAAATGTGCGCGTTGCAGGGTCCTGGCCCGGCTCGCGGGTCTTGACGGCGCGAGCCACGAGTGCGGAAAGCTCTCCGGTGCGTCGAACGGGCGCCCCGCCTTCGCGGCGAGCCACAAGCGCCTTTGCAATCGGAACAGCAAACCGTTCTTCGCCATAGTCACGGATCACCTCGACGAGTTCGCGCAGCTCCGCGCGGGCCAGGAAGTCGGCCGCGGTCTCGCCGCGGGTCGTGTCCATGCGCATGTCCAGCGGCGCGTCATGGCGGAAGCTGAACCCGCGCTGCGGGTCGTCGATCTGCGGCGAGCTGACGCCCAGGTCCAGCAGCACGCCGTCCACCTGCGTGATGTCGCGTGCCGCCAGCTCGGCCGCCATCGCGTCGAAGCCGGCATGCACGATGGTGAAGCGCGCATCGGCGATCGCTGCCGCGGCGGCCACCGCCTCGGGGTCCTTGTCGAAGGCGACCAGCCGGCCGGCCGGCGCCAGCAGCGCGAGCAGCGCGCGGGCATGCCCGCCGCGGCCGAAGGTGCCGTCGACGTAGGTGCCCGCCGGCTGCGTGACCAGGGCCTGCACGGCCTCGGTCAGCAGCACGGTGGTGTGGGTCCATGCGCTGTCGGCGTTCACCGGATGACCAGGTTGCGCAGCACCTCGGGCCGGCCCTTGGCGATCGCCTCGGCCTCGCGCGCCTCGTAGCGCGTGGCGTCCCACAGTTCGAAGTGGGCGCCCAGACCCATGAACTTGACGTCGCGCTCCAGGCCGGCCCAGGTGCGCAGCTCGGGCGGGATCAGCACGCGCGACGCGCTGTCGATCTCGAGCTCGGTCGCGCTGCCGACGAAGATGCGCCGCCAGGCGTCGTGCTCGGCACCCAGCGACAGCAGCAGCGCCTCGAAGCGGTCCCACACCGGCATCGGAAACAGCGACAGGCAGCGGTCGGGGTTCTTGGCCACCATCAGCGGCGCCGGGCCGTCGGTTTCCAGCAGCTCGCGCCAGCGCGCGGGCACGGTGACGCGCCCCTTGCCGTCGAGCAGGAGCACCGGACCACCGCGGAATACCAATGAAGACACAAAACCCCACTCAGCGACACTAAACTGCACTGTAGCGCACGACCTGTCGCGGGTCAACGTCGATCGCGCGAAAAATCAATCGAATCAATGACTTACACCGTCAAGTTGCAGTGAGTGGCGGGAAATTCTTCTTCCGCATTAAGGACTTGCCCCGGGGTCTGAAAGTCGTTTGTCAAGTCGGTGTCGCCGTCGAGCAGGCCGCACGGGCACCGGAGCGCCGGCTAGGATGTCCGCTCGCGGCACCCGGTGGCCGGTTCCAGGAGGGTCGGCGTTGAAACGGTTGGCAGGACTGCTGAGGGGCGGGTGGGCGCTGGCCTGCGCCCTGGCCGTGACGCCGGCGCTGGCGCAGGACGGCAGCGGCGGCCAGGCGCCGGACGGGCGTTTCATCGTCGTCGCCTCGACGACGTCGACCGAGCAGTCGGGGCTGTTCGGCCACCTGCTGCCGCAGTTCACGCTGGCCACCGGCATCGCGGTGCGCGTGGTCGCGCTGGGCACCGGCCAGGCGCTGGACCTGGCGCGGCGCGGCGACGCCGACGTCGTGCTGGTGCACGACCAGGCGGCCGAGCAGCGTTTCGTCGCCGAAGGCTTCGGGCTGCAGCGCCGGCCCGTGATGTACAACGACTTCGTGCTGATCGGCCCGAAGAACGACCCCGCCGGCGTGCGCGGCCAGGACATCGCCGCGGCGCTGTCCCGGCTGGCGGCGGCGTCCGCGCCGTTCATCAGCCGCGGCGACCGCAGCGGCACGCATGCCGCCGAACTGCGCTTCTGGCGCGCGGCCGGCATCGGCCCCGCCGCAGCGAAGCCGGCCGGCTACCGCGAGTGCGGCTGCGGCATGGGCCCGGCACTGAACATGGCCAGCGCGAGCAACGCCTACGTGCTGGCCGACCGCGGCACCTGGCTCGCCTTCCGCAACCGCGGTGAACTGGACCTGCTGGTGCAGGGCGACCGCCGGCTGTTCAACCAGTACGGCGTCATCGTTGTCGATCCGGCGCGCCACCCCCATGTCAAGGCCGCGCTGGCGCAGGCCTTCGCCGACTGGCTGGTGGCGCCGGCCGGGCAGGCGGCGATCCGCAGCTACCGCATCGGCGGCGAGCCGCTGTTCGTGCCCAACGCCAACGACTGAGCCGGGCCCCGGGGCGAGCGGCGACTCCACGCCGCGAGACCGGGCCCGCTCAGGGCCAGGGCATCTCGCCGCGCAGGAACAGCGTCGCCTCGGGCGGCAGCGCCTCGGTGAAGAAGCGCACCGTCGGCAGGTCCACCAGCAAGCGGCCGCCTTCCAGGTACGCCACGCGCTGCGCCAGGCGCTTGGCCTGGCCGAGGTTGTGCGTGCTCAGCACGACCGTCGTGTCGGCGCCGATCTGCTCGATCAGCGCCTCGATCTCGCGCTTGGCCGTCGGGTCCAGGCTGGCCGTGGGCTCGTCCAGCAGCAGCAGGTCCGGCCGCAGCGCCCAGGCGCGCGCCAGCGCCAGCCGCTGCTGCTGGCCGCCGGACAGCGTGCGCGCCGGGCGCTCCGCCAGGGCCTCGAGACCGACGCGGCGCAGCGCCTCGTGCGCGCGCGCCAGCCGCTCGCCGCGCGGCACGCCGCGCAGCCGCAGCCCGAGCGCGGCATTGCGCAGCACCGAGGCGTCGAGCAGGAACGGGCGCTGGAACAGCATGGCGACCACGGCCGCGCGGCCCTCGGGCTGCAGCGGCAGCCGCTCGCAGCGGCCCGAGGCCGGTGCCTGCAGGCCGTGCAGCAGGCGCAGCAGCGTCGTCTTGCCCGAGCCGTTGGCGCCGACCAGCGCGACGCATTCGCCGCGGTGCAGCGTGAAGTCCACCTCGCGCAGCGCGGCCAGCGCGCCGAAGCGCACGCCGGCCGCGGCGAGGCGCACGATCGGCGCGCCCGGCACCGCGGGCCGGCCGCGCGGCGTCGCTGCCGGGCTGCCGACCGACCCGGCCACCGGCCCGGCGGCCTTGCCCTGCGGCGACGGTGTCGCCTGCGCCGGCGCGGCAAGGCGCGGCGGCCGCCACTGCACCAGCGCCGCGAGGCCGTTGAGGCTGCCGATCACCGCCAGCAGCACCAGCCCCAGGCCCAGGGCCAGCGGCAGGTCGCCCTTGCTCGTCTCGAGCGCGATCGCGGTCGTCATCACGCGCGTGACGCCGTCGATGTTGCCGCCGACGATCATCACCGCACCGACCTCGGCGATGGCGCGGCCGAAGGCCGCGAGCAGCACGGTGGCCACGCCGCGGCGGTCGTGCCACAGCAGCAGCAGCGCCGTCGTGCCGCGACCGGCGCCCAGCGACCGCAGCTGCTCGCCACCCTGCTCCAGCCCCGCCAGCAGCAGCCGGCGGCCCAGTGCCGCGATCATCGGCAGCACGAGCAGGCTCTGCGCGACGACCATCGCGGTGGGCGTGAACAGCAGCCCCCAGTCGCCCAGCGGCCCGGCGCGGCTGAGCAGCAGGTAGACCGTCAGCCCGACGACGACCGACGGCAGCGCGAGCAGCGTGTTGACCAGCCACACCAGCACGCCGCGGCCGGGAAAGGCCACCAGCGCGAGCAAGGCGCCCAGCGACAGCCCGAGCAGCGCGCCGAACAGGCAGGCCAGCCCGCTGACCTGCAGCGACAGCCGCACGATGGACCACAGCGCCGGGTCGGCGCCGGCGATCAGGTCCGCGGCCGCCGCCAGGCTGTCGGCGAAGGTATTCACGCCGGGCCGGCGCTGCCGTGCATGCTCAGGCGCCGGTCCAGTCCGCCAGCAGCTCGGCGGCGGTGGCCCGCGTGCCGCGTTCGCCGGCGGCGCGCGTGCCGTGGCCGCTGGCCGCGCGCGCGTCGGTGCCCAGCGCGACCCAGCCGACCAGCGTCTCGCCGGGCGCGCAGAAGGCCTGCACCAGCGCCGGGTGGCGCACCTTGGCGCCGCTGAGCATCTTGCCGGCGAAGCCCAGTGCATGCGCGGCATTGAGCAGGTTGGCCAGCGCGGCGCCGACGGCGATCCACTGCTCGTGCGCCGGCACCAGCGGGTGGCCCTGGTCGATGCGCGCGACCAGCACGACGGTCACCGGCGCGGCGCGCGCGCGCTCGGCATCCAGCGCGGCGCCGGCGGCGTCCTTGCCGGCATCCAGCGCGGCGCGCTCGAAAAGCCGCGCCATCGCCTCGCGCGCCGCGCCGCGCACCACGCGCAGCCGGTACGGGGTCAGCAGCGCATGATCGGGCGCGCGCAGCGCGGCCTGCGCCAGCAGCTGCAGCTGGGCGTCGTCCGGCCCGGGCTCGACCAGGTGCTTGCCGCCCAGCGAGCGGCGCGACAGCAGGCCCTGCAGCAGCGCGTCGTTGCGGGGCATGGCGGCAGGCGCTCCGCTCAGAAGACCAGCGCGCGCCAGCGCAGGTCGCCGGCGCGGGCCATGAACTGCACCGCGCCGCCGTGGCCGCTGCACTCGGGGATCAGCGCCTGCCCGCCCAGGCCCTGGGCGTGCAGCGCGTCGGTGCAGGCGAACAAGCGCGCACCCTGCGCAACCGCCTCTTGCATGGTGTCGAGGATGGTGCGCTCGAAGTGCACGGAGGCCCGCAGCCCGGCCGCGACGCCGGGCACCAGCAGGTGGACGCTGCGGGCGGTGAAGTAGACCTCCACCGGCAGCTCCAGCGCCGCCGCGGCCGCGGCGTGCACGAAGGGCGTGGCGAGCAGCGCGGGCCGCTCGGGGTCGCAGGCCCACAGCAGGATCGCGACGCCGTCGGCGGCATGCGGCACGAAGCCGGGCGCGGCAGGGGCGGTCATCGCTTCACTCCAGCTGGTGCAGCCAGGCGTGGTGCCGCATCGCCGGCGCGACCGCGTCGCCGTGCACCAGGGCCGCCGCGTCGCCGGCCCAGTCGCGCGGCGCGATGCGCACCAGCCAGCCGTCGCCGTAGGGGTCGCGCTGCACGAGCTGCGGGTCGCCGGCCAGCCGCGCATTGACCTCGAGCACCGTGCCAGCGACCGGCGACTTGACCGAGACGATGGCCTTGGCCAGCTCGACCACCGCGACGCCGCGCCCCTGCTCGACCAGCGAGCCAACGCCCTTGGGCCGGCACATGTACAGGTCGCCGGCCAGCTTCAGGCCCAGCGCCGTGATGCCCACGACCACCGAGCCGTCGGCCTGCGGCCGCGCCCACACCTGGTGTTCGACGTGGTACCAGAGGTCGTCGGGAAATTCGCAGTTCGCGATCTGCAATTCAGTCGCTCCAGCGCGGGGTGCGCGGTTGAGCTGTTGCGAGGGGGCTTCCGGCAGCGAGTGGCGGTTCGCGGCGCAATGCAGCCGTTCGTTGCGACGCGCTACTCATGCATGCTCGAGTTTGCGCAGCGAAGCCGCGCGGGGGCAGCCCGCAGCGCCCAGAGTCCGGCGGTCGGCGCTGCGCGCCGACTGCCCTGCGATGCTCGGGCTCCTGGCCCGCCGCCAACTCACTTCGCTCGCTGCGCTCGCTCCGTTCGGACATCGGCGGCGAGTCAGTCTTGGAGGCGCGCTGCGCGCGCGGCCAGGAGCCCTGCGCTTCTCGGCGCCTCCCATGGGCGCTGCGGGCTGCCCCCACGCGGCTTCGCGACGCGACTGTGGCGTTCCACTTGTTCGAACACCACCGTCGGTGGGACTCGCGCCAGGCGGTACCCGCTGCCGGCGAATCGTGAAGCGCCGAGCAGCGCAGCTTCGGGGTCGGCGCGCACGCAGCGCGCGCCTCCACAACTGACTCGCCGCCGGTGTCCGAACGGAGCGAGCGCAGTGAGCGAAGTGAGTTGGGCGGCGCGACCCCGAAGCGAGCAGCGCAGGGCAGTCGCCGCCGCAGGCGGCGACCGCGGAACCCTGAGCCGGCAGCGGGTGCCGCCTGGCGCGACGCGCTGGCGTCCGAAGTCCGAACTTGTGGCTCCAATTCGTGACCGAGCACCCGCCTAACGAACGATCGCAACGCGCCAAAAGCGGTCCGACGAAGCCCACGCGTCACGTCACTCCGCCGCGCGCAGGCGCGTTCGCGCGCCGGTGGAGGGCCTGCGACGACCGATGACGCCATGTTCGGCCATCGCGAGCCCGGGATGCGTTGCGAAGGTCGGCGAGCAACTGCCCGATGGCGGAGGGGAATGGGAGTCGAACCCACCCGGCGACGCATGGCGCCACCCACCGGGTTTGAAGCCCGGCCGACCCACCAGGATCGTTTCCCCTCCGAAAACCCGTCCGCGCAGCCCCTCACGCCGCCTCCCGCTCGTCCAGGAACAGCGTGCTGTCGCTGCGCAGCCGGTGCACGTCGCCGACCCGGCGCAGCAGGCCGATGCGGTCGAAGTGCTCCAGGATCTGTATCGCGCGCTTGCGGCCCAGCGCGGTGGCGTCGCGGAACGCCGCCGCGGTGACCTCGCCGCCGCGGCCGGCGGCGACACGGCGCACGATGCCGGCCAGTGTCGCCATCGTCGCCGGCGGGTAGAAGAGGTCTTTCACCACCTGGTGCAGCTCGCCGCGCTGTGCCAGGCGCGACAGCGTCGTGCGCATCAGCGGTTCGCTCTCGCCGCAGTCGCGCGCCAAGTCGCGCGCCCAGGCGCCCTCGAAGCCGGCCGCGGCCAGCTTGGGCGCCGCCTTCTGCGCGATGCGCTCCTCGCTCGCCGACAGGCGCACGCCATGCGCCGGCAGGTGCACGAAGGCGCCGCGCAGCGCCACCGCCCCGTCGGCGATCAGCGCGGCGAGCAGCGCGCGGTACAGCGCGTCGGGCAGGCGCGGCAGCGCCAGGCGGCGCAGCCGCGCGGCGTCGGGTCCCAGTTCGTCCGGGTGCGCGGCGTGGAAGGCCGCCAGCGCGGCCAGCACGGCGCTGCGCGCCTGCACCGTCTGCGCCGCGCCCAGGGCCCAGCCGCCGCCCGTCAGGGCACCGGCCACCGGCGCGACCGCGCGGCCCTGGGCCGCGGCCAGGCGTTGCAGGTCCACGCCCTGCGGCGCGGCGGCCACCAGTGCGGCGATGCGTTCGTCCGGCGCCGCCAGTGCCAGCGCATCGAGTTCGGCCAGGCGCTGCGGCGTGCGCCGGTAGCGCACCGGCGCGCAGGGGTCGAGCACGTGGCCGCCGGCCACGGTGCGCGTGGCCGAGGCATCGCGCAGCACGACGCGGTCGTCATGCCAGGCACCGATGCGACGGCGCAGCACCAGCTGCACGCGCGCCGTCTCGCCCGGCGCCAGCAGCTCGCGGTCGAGCACCGCCACCGTGCCGGGCACCGCGTCGGCGCCCAGGTGCACGGTCACCGGCGTGCCGCTGCGCAGCGCCTTCGCCTCGCCGTGCCACAGCGTCAGCGTCGCGTCCAGGCGGTCGGTGGCCAGCGCCGCGGCCGGCGCGACCAGCCACTGCCCGCGCTCGACTTCTTCCTTCGCGACGCCGGCCAGCGCCAGCGCACAGCGCTGCCCGGCCCGGGCTTGCGCGACGGCCTGGTTCTGCGCATGCAGGCTGCGCACGCGCACCGTCGCATCGCCGGGCACCAGGCGCAGTTCGTCGCCGGCGGCCACGTGGCCGGCATGCACGGTGCCGGTGACGACGGTGCCCACGCCGGCCAGCGTGAAGGCGCGGTCGACGGCGACCCGGAAGGCGGCACCGCCAGCGGGCGCGACGGCCTCGTGGCGGGCCTGCTCGCCCAGCCACGCGCGCAGCGCGTCCAGCCCCTGGCCGCTGGTCGCCGACACGACGAACACCGGCGCGCCGGCCAGCGCGCTGCCGGCCAGCAGCGCCTGCGCCTCGGCCACCACCGCCTGCACGTGCGCGGCGTCGGCGCGGTCGGCCTTGGTCACGACGACGGCGCCGCGCGCCACGCCCAGCAGCGACAGCACCGCCAGGTGCTCGCGCGTCTGCGGCATCGGGCCGTCGTCGGCGGCCACCAGCAGCAGCGCCGCGTTCATGCCGGTGGCGCCGGCGATCATCGTGTGCACGAGCCGCTCGTGGCCCGGCACGTCGACGAAGGCGATGCGCCCGCCCGCGTCCGGCAGGTCCATGAAGGCGTAGCCGAGCTCGATGCTGATGCCGCGCTGCTTCTCCTCGGGCAGGCGGTCGGTGTCGACGCCGGTCAGCGCACGCACCAGCGTGCTCTTGCCGTGGTCGATGTGGCCGGCGGTGCCGACGATCATGCCAGCCGCTCCTGCAGCGCCGGCAGCTGGGCCGCGAGTTCCTCGCTGCGCTCCAGGCAGCGCAGGTCCAGCAGCAGCCGGTCGTCGGCGATGCGGCCGACCACCGGCAGCGGCAGCGCACGCAGCGCCGCGGCCAGTGCGTCCAGCGCGCGCCCGGCGCCCTTCTTCGCGACCGGCGCGATGGCCAGCGCGGCCGACGGCAGCCGCTCCACCGGCAGCGAGCCGGAGCCGATCTGGCCCAGCGTGTCGACGACCGCGACCGCGTAGCGCGGCGCCACGGCCGCCGCCAGCGCCGGCTGCAGCGCCTGCGCCTGGGCACGGATGTGCGCCGGCGCGCGCGTCAGCAGGCGCAGTGTCGGCAGGTCGCGCGCCAGCCGCTCGGGCCGCAGGTACAGGCGCAGCGTCGCCTCCAGCGCCGCCAGCGGCAGCTTGCTCATGCGCAGCGCACGCTTCATCGGAAACCGGCGGATCTTCTCGATCGCGTCCCGGCGGCCGACGATCAGCCCGGCCTGCGGGCCGCCGAGCAGCTTGTCGCCGCTGAAGGTGACGACGTCGCAGCCGGCGGCCAGCTTGGACTGCGGCGTCGGCTCCGCCGGCAGGCCCCAGGCCACCATGTCGACGAGCGCGCCGCTGCCCAGGTCGGTGGCCACCGGCAGGCCGTGGGCATGGGCGATGCGCGCGAGCTCGGCCTCGTCGACCGCGGCGGTGAAGCCCTGCACCGCATAGTTGCTGGTGTGTACCTTCATCAGCAGCGCGGTGCGCTCGCCGATCGCGCGCTCGTAGTCGCGGGCATGCGTGCGGTTGGTGGTGCCGACCTCGACCAGCGTGGCGCCGGCGGCGGCCATCACGTCGGGCATGCGGAAGGCGCCGCCGATCTCGACCAGTTCGCCGCGCGAGACGACGACCTCGCGGCGGCCCTCCCGCGCATGGGCCAGCGCCGCGATCGTCAGCAGCACCGCGGCGGCGTTGTTGTTGACCACCGTCGCCGCCTCGGCGCCGGTCAGCGTGCACAGCAGTTCCTCGACCAGGCTGTCGCGGTCGCCGCGGCCGCCGGCCTCGAGGTCGTATTCCAGGTTGTTGGGGCCGGCCATCGTGGCCATCACCTGGGCCAGCGCGTCGTCGGCCAGCAGCGCGCGGCCGAGGTTGGTGTGGATCACCGTGCCGGTCAGGTTGAGCACGCGCCGCATGCGCGGCGCCAGCCGCGCCGCGATGCGTGCGGCCAGCGCCTCGGCCAGCGCCGGCAGCGCGGCGTCGGCGGTGTCCAGCGTGCCGGCGCGGGCCTGCGCGCGGCACTCGTCGAGCAAGGCGCGCGCCTGCCCCGCGACCAGCGTGTGGCCATGCTCGGCGAGCAGCGCCTGGCCTGCGGCGCTGCGCAGCAGGCGGTCGACGGCGGGCAGGTCCTGGGGCTGGGCGCTGGTCCGGGCCGGTGAACCGTCGACGACGGATTCGTGCGGCCGGGCCATCACCCGCCCGGGCCGGTGTCGGGCGGCGGCTCGGCCGCGCCCTCGCCGAACAGCAGCATCAGGTTGACGCCATGGCGGCGCTGGCCGGTCTCGGCCACCAGCAGGTCCAGCGTCAGGCTGGCCAGGTCGTCGGCGACCGGATCGACGAAGGGGTCGCGGTCGCTGTGCACGATCTTCAGGTAGTGGCCGCAGTCGTCGCAGGTCTCGGCCTGCACCGCGGCCTGCGCGGCGCGGCTGCCGGCGCCCTCGGCGGGCTCGGCGTCGGCGGCCTCCAGCGACTGGTAGGCCAGGTGCTTGTCCGAACCGCAATGGCTGCACTTGATGCGCACCAGGTGCCACTGCGTGCTGCACAGCGAGCAGTGCAGGTAGCGCTGGCCCAGCGACTCGCCGGCGGAGCGCGTGATGCTGGCCGTCGGGCGACTGCCGCAGCAGGGGCAGGCCCGTTCGTCGTCGGTGCGGCCGAAGGGCGCGCCGCGCGACGGCTGGTGCGCCGCGGTCCCGGCCTGCACGGCGCAGACCTGGTGGGTCCACAGCACCTGCAGCGCGGCGCCGACCAGCGGCGCCGCGGCCAGGTCCGGGCCGTCGGCATGGCCGCCGAGCAGCGCGTCGGCCTGGCGGTCCAGGAAGGCGTCGTCGGCGCCGGCCAGGCGCTGCAGCACGGCCTGGGTGGCCGCCGGGGCGCTGCGCTGCAGGTCGGCGAGCAGCGCGCGCAGCAGGCCGCGCCAGGCCGCGTCGGGCCCGTCGGCGGCCGGCAGCGGCGGCAGCCCGGCGCGGGCGGCGCGGTCCAGCGCGTCGGCATCGGGCAGCGCCGGCGCGGCCGGCCCGGCTGCAGCGGCGAGGCCGTCGAGCAGACGCTGCTGCGCCTGCGCGAGGTCGGCGACGAAGTCCAGGTAGTCGGCCATCGCGTGGCCGCGTGCGAGCTGGCGCAGGCGCATCGCACGCTCGGCGAAGACGGTGCCGCGCTCGGGCAGGCGCAGGAACGGGGTCTCGCCGCCGGCGCGGGCGGCGATCTCCTCGGGCGACATCACGCGCACGGTGGCGCTGGCAGACATGAGGTCGGGATCCTTTCGGGGGCGATTCAAGCACGACGGGCGCCGCGGTGGGCGCCCGTCGTCGAGCGGGTGGCGCGGCGCCTCAGCGGCCCTTGGTGACCTCCTGGTGCCACAGCGGGTGGTTGGCCCGGGCCCAGGACTCGGTGACGGTGCCGCGCGACATCGCGCGCACCGTGCCCTTGACCCAGATCGCGGCATAGACGTGCATGATGGTCGCGGCCACCAGCACGACCGCCGCCACCGAGTGCAGCAGCACCGCCACGCGCATCATGCCGATGCTGAAGTAGGGCGCGAACCACGGCCGCCAGAACATGATGCCGGTGACCAGCAGCACGAGCAGGCTCACCGCCATGGCCCAGAACACCATCTTCTGCGCGTAGTTGTACTTGCCGGCCGGCGGCATGCCGGCCTTGTCGCCGCGCAGCATGCGGCCGGCGTGCTTCTTCCACTCGCGGTCGGCCGCCGTCACCAGGTTGTCGCGCCAGAGCCTGGCGAACAGGATCAGGAAGGCCAGCACCATCAGCAGCCCCAGGAAGGGATGCAGGATGCGCGCCCACGATCCGCCGCCGAACAGGTGCGACAGGAAGAACAGGCTGGGGTGGAAGAAGGCCAGGCCCGAGAGCCCGGCCAGCACGAACATCAGCGCGATGAACCAGTGGTTCATGCGCTCGCCGTCCTCGTAACGGCGCAGCAGGCGCTGGCTCATCAGGCGTCCTCCTTCTCGGCCTTGTCCTCGACCGGACCGACCTTCATGTAGTGGAAGAAGCCGGCGAAGATGGCACCGATCATGCCCGCCACCGCCAGCGGCTTGGCCACCCCCTTCCACAGCGACACCAGCGGGCTGATGCTGGCGTCGGCCGGCAGGC
Organism: Rubrivivax sp.; assembly: GCA_019635315.1. Lineage (GTDB taxonomy): Bacteria > Pseudomonadota > Gammaproteobacteria > Burkholderiales > Burkholderiaceae_C > Rubrivivax. Next base: position 536,444 of record JAHBZT010000003.1, on the reverse strand, counting down.
CCTCGAGCTGCGGCTGGTCGGCGTGCTTGAGCACGTACATCACGTGCGTGCCGCCGACGCCGGCCGGGTTGTAGAGCCCGGCATTCTGGAAGCCGCGCTCCTTCAGCTCGCCGGCGCGCTTCTCGCCGTAGCTCACCATCTCGTCCTTGGTGCCGAACGAGATGGCGCCGGTCGGGCAGGTCTTCACGCAGGCGGGCTCCAGCCCCACGTTGACGCGGTCGGAGCACAAGGTGCACTTGTACGCCTTGTTGTCGACCTGGCTGATGCGCGGGACGTCGAAGGGGCAGCCCTTGACGCAGTAGCCGCAGCCGATGCAGTGCTCGCTGATGAAGTCGACGATGCCGTTGGAGTACTTGACGATGGCGCCGGGCGACGGGCAGGCCTTCAGGCAGCCCGGGTCCTCGCAGTGCATGCAGCCGTCCTTGCGGATCAACCACTCGAGGTTGCCCTGCTGGGGCTCGACCTCGAAGAAGCGCATCACCGTCCAGCTGGTCGGCGTGAGGTCCGTGGGGTTGTCGTAGACGCCGACGTTGGTGCCGACCTCGTCGCGCAGGTCGTTCCAGTTCATGCACGCGACCTGGCAGGCCTTGCAGCCTATGCACTTGGACTCGTCGATGAGCTTGGCGACCTGCGGCGCGTTGGTGCGCACCTGCGGCGGCGGGGTGGTGGTGGCCGAGCGGGCCACCACGTCCAGGGATTGCATGGCCATGGTGTTCCCCTCCTCAGGCCTTCTCGAGGTTGACGAGGAACGCCTTGAACTCCGGCGTCTGCGAATTGGCGTCGCCGACGAAAGGCGTCAGCGAATTGGCCAGGTAGCCGTTCTGGGTCACCCCCTTGAACCCCCAGTGGATCGGTATGCCCACGGTGTGCACCGGCTTGCCGTCGACCTGCAGCGCACGCATGCGCTTGGTCACCACGCAGGCGGCGACGACCTCGCCCCGGTTGGACTTCACGCGCACGCGGTCGCCCTGCTTGATGCCTTTCTCCCTGGCCAGGTCCTCGCCGATCTCGACGAAGGCCGCCGGCTGCGTGACGGCATTGCTGCGCGCGTGCTTGGTCCAGAAGTGGTGGTGCTCGGTCAGCCGGTAGGTCGTCGCGGCGTACGGGAACTCCTCCTTCTTGCCGAAGGCCTCGAGGTCGCCCTTGAAGACCCGTGCCGCGGGGTTGGACACCGCCTTCGGGTTGTCCGGGCACATCAGGTTGACGCCCAGCGGGGTCTCGAAGGGCTCGTAGTGCTCGGGGAAGGGGCCCTCGGCCATGCCGATCGCGTGCAGGCGCGCCACGCCCTCGGGGTTCATGATGAAGGACCCCACGCCCTCCTCGGGCGCCGCGTTGGGCCGCATGTCGGGCACGTCGGCGCCGGCCCAGGCGCTGCCGGTCCAGGCCAGGTAGCGGCGCGACGGATCCCAGGGCTTGCCGTCCTTGTCGGCGCTGGCGCGGTTGTAGAGGATGCGCCGGTTGGCCGGCCACGACCAGCCCCAGCCCCCGTACACGCCGAGCCCTGTCGGGTCGGCGGTGTCGCGGCGCGCGGTCATGTTGCCCGACTGCTGCCAGCACCCGGCGTAGATCCAGTTGCCGCAGGCGGTGGAGCCGTCGGCCTGCAGCAGCGCGAAGTTGGGCATCTGGTCGCCCGCCTTCACCAGCACCGCGCGGGGTGCGTTCGGGTTCTTCGGGTCCGCGGGAGCCAGCACGTCCTGCAGCGCGCGACCGTTGATCTCGCGCAGCAGCTCGGCCGCCGTCGGCGCGTTGGCGTTGATGTACGGCCAGGTCAGCGCCGCCACCGGCTCGGGCAGCGTGCCGCCCTCCTTGGCGTAGAGCTCGCGGATCTTCATGAACAGCCGCGCGACGATCTCGGAGTCGACCTTGGCCTCGCCCGGCGGCGGCAGCGCCGCCTCCTTCCAGCTGATGACGCGGCTGGAATTGGTGAAGCTGCCGGTCTCCTCGGCGAAGCAGCTGGACGGGAAGCGGAAGACCTCGGTCTGGATCTCCTCGGGCTTGACGTCGTTCAACGGCCCGTAGTTCTTCCAGAACTCGCTGGTCTCGGTCTCCAGCGGGTCCATCACCACCAGGTACTTCAGCTTGGACAGCGCCGCCGACAGCTTCTGCTTGTTGGGCACCGCGGCCAGCGGGTTGAAGCCCTGGACCAGGAAGCCGTTGACCTTGCCCTGGTGCATCATCTCGAAGATGTGCAGGATGTCGTAGCCCCCTTCACGCTTCGGGATCCAGTCGTAGGCGAAGTCGTTCTCGGCGGTCGCCGCGTTCCCGTAGTAGGCCTTCATCAGGCTGGTGTGCCACTTCGGGAAGTTCTGCGTGAACGCCATCTGGTTGGGCCGCAGCGGCTTGGGCGTGCGGCGCGCCAGGTACTCGGTGCGGTTGGTGTCCGCGTCGGTGGGCGCCAGCATGTAGCCCGACAGCACCTCCGAGTAGGCGTTCATGTCGGTGATGCCCTGCACGTTGGCGTGCCCGCGCAGCGCGTTGACGCCGCCGCCCGGCCGGCCCATGTTGCCCAGCAGCAGCTGGATCATGGCCATCGTGCGGATGTTCTGGCTGCCCACCGAGTGCTGCGTCCAGCCGAGCGCGTACAGGATCGTGCTGACCTTGTCGGGCGCGGACATCTCGCCCAGCAACTGGCAGACCTGCAGGAACTTGTCCTGCGGCGTGCCGCAGATGCGGCTGACCATCTCCGGCGTGTAGCGGCTGTAGTGCGCCTTCAGCCGCTGGTAGACGCACAGCGGGTCCTGCAGCGTCTCGTCGACCTTGACGTAGCCGTCGTCGCCGAGCTGGTAGCCCCAGCTCGCCTTGTTGTAGCTGCGCTTGGCCTCGTCGTAGCCGCTGAACAGGCCGTTCTCGAATTTGAAGTCCGGCTTGGTCAGGAAGCTGATGTCGGTGTTGAACTTGGCGTAGTCGAGGTGGATCTTGTCGTTGCTGAGCAGGTAGTTGATGACGCCGCCCAGGAAGGCGATGTCGGTGCCCACGCGGATCGGCGCATAGACGTCCGCCACCGCGGCGCTGCGCGTGAAGCGCGGGTCGACGACGACGAGCTTGGCCTTGCGGTGCTGCATCGCCTCGGTGACCCACTTGAACCCGCAGGGGTGGGCCTCGGCGGCATTGCCGCCCATGATCAGAACGAGATCGGTATTCCGGATGTCGTTCCAGCTGTTGGTCATCGCTCCGCGACCGAAAGTCGGGCCCAGACTGGACACCGTCGGCGCGTGTCAGATACGTGCTTGCGTATCGAGGGCGACCATCCCCAGGCCGCGGGCGACCTTCACCGTCAGGTAGCCGGATTCGTTCGACGCGGCGCTGGACACCAGCAGCGCGGTGCTGTTCCATCGGTTGACCGTGACGCCGGCGGCATTGGTCTTGATCAGGTTGGCGTCGCGGTCGGCCTTCATGTGCTTGGCCACGCGCGTCAGCGCCTCGTCCCAGGAGATGCGCTTCCAGTCCTTGCTGCCGGGCTCGCGCACCTGCGGGTGCAGCACGCGGTTGGGCGACTGGATCATGTCCATCACGCCGGCGCCCTTGGGGCACAGCGTGCCGCGGTTGACCGGGTGGTCGGGGTCGCCTTCGATGTGCACGATCGTCGGCTTGACGTTCTTCGCCTTGTCACCGAGCGTGTAGATCACGAGGCCGCAGCTCACCGAGCAGTACGGGCAGGTGCTGCGGGTTTCGGTCGTCCGGGCCAGCTTGAACTGCCGCGTCTGGGCCAGCGCCGCGGTCGGCGAGAAGCCCAGCGCGACGAGGCTGGAACCGACCAGCCCCGCGCCGCTGACCTGGAGGAACTTCCTCCGGTTCATGTCCATGGTGTCGAACTCTCCTGGCACCGGGCGCACCCGGTCGCTGGGTTGTGGCGGTCACGCCGCACGCCCTGTGGTTATCCTGCGACAGACCGGGGGCGGCAATCCGGGGCGTCCCAAGGTTGCGGCGCAGCAAACGCGACAAGTTGTCGCAGCGGCAGGCCGCGCGCCGCGGGCATAGCATCGGCCCTGCCATGGACACCACGACCCGCGTCGCGCAGCCCGCGCAGGCACCCCCCGGCCCGGCCGCCGCGGCGGCGGCCGAGCGCTGGCCGAATGCCGCCGTGCTGGTGGTCGACGACGAGCCAGGCATGCGCAACTTCCTGCTCAAGACGCTGGCGCCGCGCGCCGGCCAGGTGCTGGGCGCCGGCTCGGCCGAGGAGGCCGAGGAACTGCTCGCGCGCCACCGCTTCGACCTGCTGATCCTGGACATCGCGCTGCCCGGCAAGAGCGGCATCCAGCTGCTCAAGGAACTGCGCCAGCGCGGCCATGCCGCCGAGGTGGTGCTGATCACCGCCTTCGCCGACCTCGACACCGCGATCGAGGCGCTGCGCGCCGGCGCCGGCGACTTCCTGCTCAAGCCCTTCCGGCTGACCCAGGTGCTCAACGCCTTCCGCCGCGGCCTGGAGCGGGCGCGGCTGCGGCGCGAGAACTGGCTGCTGCGGCGCGCGCTCAGCGAACGCACGCCGCCGGCCGACGGCCTGGTCGGCCGCAGCATCGTCGTCAAGGGGCTGCAGGCGGCGCTGCAGCGCATCGCCGCGGTCGACAGCACGGTGCTGCTCAGCGGCGAGTCGGGCACCGGCAAGGAACTCGCGGCGCTGGCGCTGCACCGCATGGGCCACCACCGCGAGGGGCCCTTTGTCGCGCTGGACTGCGCCGCCGTGCAGGCCGAGCACTTCGAGGCCGAGCTGTTCGGCGCCCCGGGCCAGGACGGGCTGCTGGTCTGCGCCCAGGGCGGCACGCTGTTCCTGGACCAGGTCTCGGAGCTGCCGCTGGCGCTGCAGGGCACGCTGCTGCGCGTGCTGGAGGAGCGCCGCATCCGCCCGGTGGGCAGCCGCCAGGAGATCCCGATCGACGTGCGCGTGATCGCCGCGAGCAGCCGCAACCTGCGCGACGAGGTCGAGGCCGGCCGCTTCCGCGCCGAGCTGTACTGGCGGCTGCAGGTGGTGGAGATCGGCGTGCCGCCGCTGCGCGCGCACAAGGAGGACATCCCCGACCTCGTCGCGCACTTCGTCGTCACGCTGGCGCGGCGCATGGGCGTGCCGCCGATCGAGGTCAGCGCCGACGAGCTGCAGCAGCTGCAGCAGTACGACTGGCCGGGCAACGTGCGAGAGCTGCGCAACCTGATCGAGCGCTCGCTGATCGTCGGCGCGCTGAACCTGTCGGCGCTGCACCCGAGCCGGCGCCGGCCAGCGGCCGGCGGCCCCGCGCCGGCGCCCGCGCAGGCGCCGGTGGACCTGGCGACGCTGGAGAAGCGCCACATCCAGGCCGTGCTCGAGTCGGTCGGCGGCGACAAGACGCGCGCGGCGCGCCTGCTCGGCATCTCGCGGCGCACGCTGGAGCGGCGCTGCGCCGAGTGGGCCGAAGGGGGCGGCGGGGCATGAGCGCGCCGGGCCGCTCCCGAGCGCTCGTCGCGGCGCGCGCAGCGCGGAGGGCCGTCCGGTGACCGCGCGCGCGCTGCCGGCGGCGTCGCCGCCCGCGGCCGCGGGCGGCCGCGGCGCGCGCCCGGCGGCGGCGGTGCCGGGGCTGTTCGCGCGCCTGTCGATCCGCAACAAGCTGCTGGTCATGGTGCTGCTGCCGCTGGCCGGCGTGCTGCCGCTGCTGGGCGCCATCCTGCTGTGGTGGAGCAGCGCGGCCTTCGACCGCGTGCTGATCACCAAGATCCGCGCCGACCTCGCGGTCGCGCAGGGCTACTTCGAGCGCACGCTGGCCGAGGTCGGCGCCAGTGCCGGCGCGATCGCCGGCTCGCGCGCGCTGCACGACGCGCTGGCCGCGCCGCCGCAGGACATCGCGGGGCTGCTGGAGCAGCTGCGCCGGCGCGAGAAGCTGGACTTCGTCAACCTGCGCGACGCCGCGGGCCGCCTGCGCGCGACGCAGGACGGGCCGGCCGACGGCGCCGACCGCTCGTCGCCGGCCTTCCTGGCGATCGACGCCGGCGAGCACACCAGCGTCGAGGTGCTGAGCCTGGCCCAGCTGCAGCGCGTGCACCCCTCGGGGGCGCCGCGCGTCGCGGTGCCGCTGCTGCCCACGCGCAACGCGGTGGCGACGACGCGCGAGGTCGAGGACCGCGCGCTGGTGCTGCTGTCCACGCGCGCGGTGCGCGGCCGCGACGGCACGCTGCTCGGCCACGTGCAGGCCGGCCTGCTGCTCAACCGCAACCTGGCCTTCATCGACCACGTCAACGCCATCGTCTACCCCGAGGGCTCGCTGCCCTTCGGCAGCCGCGGCACGGCGACGCTGTTCCTGGACGACGTGCGCATCTCGACCAACGTGCGCCTGTTCGGCGGCGAGAAGGACGAGCGCGCGATCGGCACCCGCGTCTCGCGCAGCGTGCGCGAGGCGGTGCTGGGCCGCGGCGAGACCTGGCTGGACCGCGCCTTCGTCGTCAGCGACTGGTATGTCTCGGGCTACCTGCCGCTGGCCGACAGCGCCGGCCGCCGCATCGGCATGCTCTACGTGGGCTACCTGGAGCGCCCGTTCACGCTGCTGCGCTGGGGCATGCTGGGCGCCATCGGCGTGCTGTTCTTCGGCGCGATGATGCTGGCCGCCGGCGTCTCGCTGCGCTGGGCGCGCAGCATCTTCCACCCGCTGGAGCGCATGGAGGCGACGATGCAGCGCGTGGACGCCGGCGAGCGCGACGCGCGCGTCGGCGCCCTGGCCAGCGGCGACGAGATCGGGCGCCTGGCGGCGCACCTGGACGAGCTGCTGGACCGCATCGCCGCGCACACGCGCGAGCTCGAGCGCTGGAACGCCGAGCTCGACGCCAAGGTCGCCGAGCGCACGCGCGCGCTCGAGCAGGCGCAGCGCCAGCTCGTGCACAGCGAGAAGATGGCCACCGTGGGCCAGCTCACGGCCAGCATCGCGCACGAGGTCAACAACCCGATCGCGGTGATCCAGGGCAACCTGGACCTGCTGCGCGAGCTGCTGCCGCCGCAGGCGCTGGCGCGCATCGCGCCGGAGATGAAGCTGCTTGACGAGCAGGTCGAGCGCATGCGGCTGGTCGTCACGCAGCTGCTGCAGTTTGCGCGGCCGGGCGAATATGCCGGCTACGTGGACAGCGTCGACCCGGCGACGCTGCTGCGCGAGAGCCTGGTGCTGGTGCAGCACCTGCTGGCGCGCAGCGGCATCCAGGTGCGCCAGGCGCTGGCGGCCACCGCGCCGGTGCAGATCAACCGCCAGGAACTGCAGCAGGTGCTGGTCAACCTGATGGTCAACGCGATCCACGCGATGCCCGACGGCGGCGTGCTGACGCTGGTCACGCGGCAGGCCGGCGGCGAGGTCGCGATCGAGGTGCGCGACACCGGCCCCGGCCTGGCGCCCGAACTGCTGGAACGGCTGTTCCAGCCCTTCGCGACGAGCAAGAAGGACGGCACCGGCCTGGGCCTGTGGATCAGCCGCGGCATCGTCGAGCGCTACGGCGGCGACATCCGCGCCGGCGCCCGCGACGACGGCGAACGCGGCGCCTGCTTCACGGTGCTGCTGCGCACCGAGATCCCGCCCGAGGCCGGCGCCTGACCGGCCGCGTAGCGTCCCCGTGCCGATTCCGATGAACGACACCCCACCCGGACCCTCCCCGCTCGCCGCCGGCGAGCGCAGCCTGTCCGTGGCGCAGGCGCGTGCCGCGATGCGGGCCGCGCTGCAGCCGCTGCCGCTGGCCGCCGAGACGCTGCCGCTGGCGCAGGCCGCCGGCCGCGTGCTCGCCGCCGACCTCGTGTCGCCGATCGACGTGCCGGCGCACGACAACTCGGCGATGGACGGCTGGGCCTTCGACGGCGCGGCGCTGCGCGCGGGCGAGTCGCTGATGCTGCGTGTCGTCGGCCAGGCGCTGGCCGGCGCGGCCTTCGGCGGGCGCCTCGGCGCCGGCGAGGCGGTGCGCATCATGACCGGCGCCGTGATGCCGGCAGGCGCCGATACCGTGCTGCCGCTGGAACTGGGCGCCGCCGGCGATGCGGGCGAGGTCGTCGTGCCGCCGGGCGCCGTGCGCCGCGGCGAGCACCGGCGCCGGCGCGGCGAGGACCTCGCGCAGGGTCAGCCGGCGCTCGGCGCCGGGCGCGTGCTGCGGCCGGCCGACCTGGGCCTGGCGGCCTCGCTGGGGCGGACCACGCTGCCGCTGCGCCGCCGGCTGCGCGTGGGGCTGTTCTCCACCGGCGACGAGATCGTCGAGCCCGGTCAGCCGCTGCCCGCCGGCGGCGTCTACGACAGCAACCGCACGACACTGGCGGCGACGATGCAGCGCCTGGGGCTGGAGGTGCTGGACCTGGGCCTCGCACGCGACGACCCGCAGGCGCTGGATGCGCTGCTCGCGCGCGCGCTGCGCGAGGCCGATGCCGTCGTCACCAGCGGCGGCGTCAGCATGGGCGACGCCGACCACACCCGCGACGTGCTCGCACGCCACGGCGAGATCGCTTTCTGGAAGGTCGCGATGCGGCCCGGGCGGCCCTTCGCCTTCGGCCCGCTGCGGCGGCCGGATGGCGGCCGTTCGTGGCTGTTCGCGCTGCCCGGCAACCCGGTGGCCGCGCTGGTGACCTTCCTCGCGCTGGTGCGCGAGCCGCTGCTCGTGCTGGCCGGCGCGCAGGCGTCGCCGCTGCCGCTGCTGACGGTGCCGGCCGCCGAGGCGATCCGCAAGCGCCCCGGACGCACCGAATTCCAGCGCGGCCTGCTCGAGCGCGACGCCGCAGGCGGCTGGTGCGTGCGGCCCTTCGCGCAGCAGGGCGCCGGCATCCTGCGCAGCATGAGCCAGGCCGATGCGTTGATCGTGCTGGAGCACGAGCGCGGCAGCGTCGCCGCCGGCGAGCCGGTCGCGGTGTGGCTGTTCGACGGCCTGGTCTGAGCGCCCCCGGGGCCGGGCGGCGCCCGACCCGCCGCGTTCAGGCGCGCGCCGGCCCGATGCGCCGCGGCGCCGTGTAGACCAGCCAGCGCCGGCCCGACGCGCGGCCCACCAGCGTGATGCCCAGCCGCTCGGCGAGCTCGAAGCCCATCGCAGTGACGCCGTTGCGCGAGACGACCACCGCCACGCCCAGACGCGCGGCCTTCAGCACCATCTCGCTGGTCAGGCGGCCGGTGGTGTAGAGCAGCGCGTCGGGCACCGCGCGCAGGTCCAGGCCCTGCATCGCCGCCCAGCCGGCGACGGTGTCGACCGCGTTGTGGCGACCGACGTCCTCGACGTGGACCAGCAGTTCGCCGCCGCGCCACAGCGCGGTGCCGTGCACCGAGCCGGCCTCGCGGTAGACGCAGGGCCGCGTGCGCATGGTCTCGAGCATCGCCGCCAGCGCGTCGGCATCGACGACGCCGGCGCCGGCCGGCGCCGGCGGCAGCGCCGCGGCGTCCTCGACCAGGTCGCCGAAGACGGTGCCCTGCCCGCAGCCGGTGGTCACGGTGCGGCGCGCGATGCGCCTGCGCCAGGCGGCGTCGGCGGGGCCGTCGCGGTCGCGCAGCGTGACCGCGGCCGCGGCGACCTCCCAGTCCACCTGCACCGACGCGACCTCGTGCACGCCGCCGACGAGGCCCTGGTTCAGCAGGTAGCCCAGCACCAGCAGTTCGGGCTGCTGGCCCAGCGTCATCAGCGTCAGCAGTTCGCGCGACTGCACGTACAGCGTCAGCGCCCGCTCGACCGGAATCTGGATCTCGCGCCGCTCGCCAGCGGCGTCGCGGATGCGGACGGCGCGTGTCAACGGCACGCGGGCGGCGCTGAGCAGCGGCAACGGCGGCGGCTTCGACGGCAGCGGTGGCGAGGCATTCACGCCCGCAGTGTGACCCACAATGCCGGCCATGACCGAGGCCCCGACACGCGAGCAGATCACCGGCCTGGTGCTGGCCGGCGGCCGCGGCAGCCGCATGGGCGGCGTCGACAAGGGCCTGCAGCTGCACCAGGGCGTGCCGCTGGCCCTGCATGCGCTGCGCCGGCTGGCGCCGCAGGTCGGCACGGTGATGGTCAATGCCAACCGGCACCTCGACGTCTATGCCGGTTTCGGCGCGCCGGTGTGCCCCGACGACGTGCCCGGCTATGCCGGCCCGCTGGCCGGGTGGCTGGCCGGGCTGCGCCACTGCACGACGCCCTGGCTGGTCAGCGTGCCCTGCGACACGCCGGACTTCCCGATCGATCTCGTCGCGCGGCTGGCCGCCGGCCTCGCCGCCGCGCAGGCCGACCTCGCGATGGCCGTCGCGCCCGAGCCGGCGCCGGACGCGGCCACCGATCCGGCCGCCGACCCGGCCGCCGGCGGCCTGCACTGGCGCAAGCAGCCGGTGTTCTGCCTGCTGCGCCGTTCGCTGGTCGACAGCCTGCAGGCCTTCGTCGCCGAGGGCGGGCGCAAGGTCGACCGCTGGACGTCGCTGCACCGTGTCGCCGAAGTGCGCTTCGACGATACGGCGGCCTTCTTCAACGCGAATACGCTGGACGAACTGCGGCAGCTGCAGGCGCCACGGCGCTGACGTGCGGGCCCGGCGCCGGCGACTCAGCCGCAGCAGCTGCCGGCGGCGCGGACCGGGATCCTGGCCAGCGTGGCCGCCGGACGGGCCGCCGGTGCGACCGTGGCGGGCGCCGCCGCTGCAGCCGGTTGCGCCGCCGGTGCGGCGGCCGCGACGTCGCCCCTGGCAGCACCCGGCGGCGGCGCGCCGCAGCAGGCGCTGCCTGCCGCCGTCGCGTCGGCATCGCCGCCGCCGACGCTGCACACGCCGGTCTCCGGCAGGTCCAGCTCGACACGGTCGGCCGCCGCCAGGTCGCCGGCGATCGCCGCGGCGACCGAGCGCGCCTGCTCGAAGCCGGTGGCCATCAGGAAGGTCGGCGCGCGGCCGTAGCTCTTGACGCCCAGCGTGTAGAAGCCGGGCTCCGGATGCGCCAGCTCGCGGTGGCCATGCGGGCGTACGGTGCCGCAGCTGTGCAGGTTGGGGTCGATCAGCGGGCCCAGCGCCTCGGTCGACTCGAGCCAGGGGTCGAGCCTGAGCCGCAGCTCGCCGACCATCGCCAGGTCCGGGCGCTGGCCGGTGGCACAGACGATGCGGTCGATGCCGTCGAGCTGCAGCGGCCGGCCCTGCGCGTCGTGGCCGCGCACGGTGAGCGTTCCGTTCTCGCGCCCGATCCCGGCGATGCGCAGGCCGGGCACGAAGTCCAGGCGCCCGCTGTCGCGCAGCGCCTTCAGCGCGCTGCCGAGCTGGCCGCGGGCCGGCAGGGCATCGGCGGCGCCGCCGCCGAAGACACGCGCCAGCGCCGGCGAGCGCACTGCCCAGCTCAGCTTCGTGCCCGGCGCCTGCTGGGCCAGTTCGGCCAGCGCCAGCAGCGCATTGGCCGCCGAGTGGCCGGCGCCGACGACCAGCGTGCGCCGGCCGGCGTAGAGGTCGCGGTCGCGGCCCAGCACGTCCGGGATGCCGTAGAAGATCGCATCGGCATGTTCACGCTCGCCGATCGCCGGCAGGCCGTCGGCGCCCAGCGGGTTGGGCGTGGCCCAGGTGCCGCTGGCGTCGATCACCGCGCGGGCGCGGAAGCTCACCGGCCGGCCGTCGCGCAGCGCGCGGATCACGAAGGGCGCCGCGTCGCGCCCGGTGCTCTTGACCTTGTCGAAGCCCTCGCGGCTGATCGCGGTGACGCGCGTCTTCAGGTGCAGCGCACGCTGCACCGCCGGCAGCGCGGCATAGGGCTCCAGCACCTGTTCGACGACCTCGCGAGCCAGCGGCAGCTCGTCGGCCGGCGGTGCGGTCCAGCCACTGGCCGCGAGCTGCGCGGCCATCGCGGCGTCGACGTCGTAGCGCCAGGGCGAGAACAGCCGCACATGGCCGTAGTCCAGCAGGTGGGCGCCGACGCGCGCGCCGGCTTCCAGCACCAGCGGCGTGAGTCCGCGCTCGATCAGCCGCGCCGCCGCGGCCAGGCCCATCGGGCCGGCGCCGATCACCGCCACCGGCAGGTCTTCACGCTTCGATGACGCGGCCTGCGCCGGATCGGTCAGCGACAGCGCCATCAGCATCGCCGATGCCGGGCAGGCGCCCTGCAGTTCGGCCGAGGCGGCCAGCGCCTCGCGCAGCGCGGGCGCGTCGTGGTCGCTGACGCGCTCGAAGCCGAAGCGAACGAACCAGTCGGCGGCGGTCGTCGTCAGCAGCGCGATGCGCCGGACCCGGCGCCGGTTCGCCTCCAGCAGCAGGCGCTGCAGCAGCGCCTGGCCGATGCCCTGGCCCTGCAGGCCCGGCGCGACGGCGACCGAGCGCAGCAGCGCCTGGTCGCCATGCAGTTCGGCGCCGGCACAGCCGACGACCTCGCCGCCGGCGACGGCGAGCAGGAAGGTGGGCAGGTGCTCGCGCGCACCGGCGGTCGGCAGCCCGTGCGCCTGCAGCAACGCCTGCACGGCGGGCCAGTCGGCGGCCGTGGCGGCGCGCAGCGTGAAGTTCGGGGTCAGCGGCATGACGAGGGGTCCTGACAAGCAGCGTGGTTCGCGGGGGATGCCGAAGGCGTCGGCACGGGACAGCAGGCGGCGATGTCGATGTGCTCGCGCAGCGCCTGCAGCAGCAGGCGCAGTGCGTGCTCGACGCGCGGGCGCTCGGCCGCCGGCAGCGCCTGCAGCACGCGCGCGGCGTGGTTGTCGAGCGTGATATTCAGTTCCTGCACGCGCTGGCGGCCCGGGTCGCTGAGCGTGACGAGCCAGCTGCGCGCGTCGGCCGGATTCGGTTCCTTGGTCGCCCAGCCGCGCTCGACGAGGCCGTCGACGGCGCGCGAGACCCAGCTCTTCTCCAGGCTCAGGCGCTGGCCGATCTCGGCCAGCGGCATCGGGCCGGCGCGGCCCAGCTCGACCAGCAGCTGGCACTGCGTGCTGCTGGTCTGGCAGCACTCGGCCACCGTGCGCTGGGCGCGCGTATACAGGCGCGCGACCTCGCGCATCAGCTCGCCGGCCGCGGCGGCATCCGCCGCGGGGGGGCAGCAGGAGGAGGCGCCGATCAAGTTGTCATTCGCAACCATGCGCCCAGTCTAGGTGCCGCAGCACAGGTTGTCAATAGCAACTATTCGACGACATGGCGGCCGCCGGCGAAGGGTCGGCGGCGCCGCGCCGCCGGCCTCCGCGTTCAGGTGGCCTTGGAGACCGTGATGGTCGGAAACTTCGCCGAGAAGTCCTTGGCCTGCGCCGCGATCTTGGCCGCGACGCGGCGCGCCACCGCCTTGTAGATGGCGGCGACCTCGCCGTCGGGGTCGGCGACCACGGTCGGGCGGCCGCCGTCGGCCTGCTCGCGGATGGCCATCGTCAGCGGCAGCGCGCCCAGCAGTTCGGTGCCGTACTGCGCGGCCATGCGCTTGCCGCCGTCGGCGCCGAAGATGTGCTCGGTGTGGCCGCAGTTCGGGCAGCAGTAGACGGCCATGTTCTCGACGATGCCGAGGATGGGCACGCCGACCTTCTCGAACATGGTCAGGCCCTTCTTCGCGTCCAGCAGCGCGATGTCCTGCGGCGTCGTGACGATCACCGCGCCGGTCACCGGCACGCGCTGCGTCAGCGTGAGCTGGATGTCGCCGGTGCCCGGCGGCATGTCGACCAGCAGGTAGTCCAGGTCGCGCCAGTTGGTCTGGCGCAGCAGCTGGTCCAGCGCCTGCGTGGCCATCGGGCCGCGCCAGACCATGGCCTGGTCGGGCTCGATCATGAAGCCGATGGACATCACCTGCACGCCGTGGTTCTCCAGCGGCTGCATGGTCTTGCCGTCCTCGCTCTCCGGGCGCCCTTCGATGCCCATCATCATCGGCTGGCTGGGGCCGTAGATGTCGGCGTCCAGGATGCCCACGCGCGCGCCCTCGGCGGCCAGCGCCAGCGCCAGGTTGACGGTGGTCGTGCTCTTGCCGACCCCGCCCTTGCCCGACGCGACGGCGACGATGTTCTTGACGCCCGGCAGCAGCTGCACGCCGCGCTGCACGGCATGCGCGATCACCTTCCAGCCGACATTCGCGCTCACGTTCTCGACCCCCGGCACCTGGCGCGCCGCGGCGACCAGCGCCTTGCGCAGCGCCGGCACCAGGCTCTTCGCCGGGTAGCCCAGCTCGACGTCGAAGCTGACCTCGCCGCCGTCGATGCGCAGGTTCTTCAGCTGGCGGCTGCCGACGAGGTCGCGGCCGGTCTCGGGGTCGACGACGGCCTTCAGCGCCTCGAGCAGGGCGCTTTCACTGACGGTGGCGGACATGGGTCTCCTCGGGGTCGGCGGACGGGACGGAAGACCGGCAGTCTAGCGGCGCGCCATGCCCGGGTCGGCGACGCGGCCGCGCCGGCGCCTACACTCGCCGGCCATGAAGACGAACTTCCACGACAACGACCCGCTGTGGAAGATGCGCCATGCCATCGGCGGTGTCGGCATCGCGCTGCTGCTGTCGGTCTTCGCCGCGGCGCTGGCCGGGCGCGTGCTGGGCGACGCCTTCGGCGACAGCTACGGCCTGCGCGTCACCATCTACGGCCTGCTGCTGCTGCACGTGGTGGTCGGCGCCGGCGTGCTGTTCGCGAAGGTGGCGCGCCACGAGACGCGCCCGCTGTCCCTCGGCCGCGTCGTGACCTGGTTTGCGAGCCTGTGGCTGTGGCCGCTGCTGCTGGCCGCCACCGCCCGCCGCTGAGCGCCGGGGCGGCTCATACGGCTTCGCATTCGATGCGACAACAAGGCGCGAAGCCGAAGACAGTGCTGAAGCACGGCGAGGCAAAGCAACGCGGTGAGCGCGTTGAATGCGAAGCCGTATCAGGGCACGGCGCCGTAGAAGCGCTTGAGCGCCTCGATCTCGGTGCGCGTGGCGGCCATCGCCTGGCGCAGCGCCTGCGCTGTGGCCGCAAAGGCCTCGGCCTCGGCGCGGCCCAGCGCCGCGTCGTGCACCGCCTCGGCGTGCAGGTCGCGCACGGCCGCGTCGCAGAAGGCGACCGAGGCCTCCAGGGCGTTGAAGACGTCGACGGCGTTGTCGATCATCGCCACGGCGTAGCGCCGTCCCTGCTCGCGGCGCGCGTCGTCGCGGTAGGGACTGCGCTCGTCGATGCAGCGCCCCAGCAGGTGCTCGACGACCGCCTCCTGGCCCTGGCCGATGCGTATGCGGTCGTACAGCAGCTGCGCGACCTCCTGCTGCGCAGCCACGATGTCGCGGCGCCAGCGCGCGTCCAGCAGCCGCCACGGATCGTCGTAGAGGCGGCGCTGGTACAGCGTCAGGCGGTGGAAGGCGAGCTTGAAGCGCAGCTCCACGTCGGGGCGCGGCGCGGCGCCGTCGGCATACGACAGCAGCAGGTGCACGACCTCGTGCAGCAGCGTGTAGGCCGTCGCCGTCTCGCGGATCAGGACGGTGTCGCGCGCCAGGCCGCAGCAGGGGTCGCCGCGAACGATGGCCCGGCCCTCGTACGAGTCCTGGAACTCGGCGCGCGCCAGCAGCGCCGGCTCGGCCGCCGGCAACGTGGCGAGCAACGGGTTGGGCGGGCGCCCGGGCGTCGCGCCGGGCACCCGCAGCACCGAGATGCCCAGCCGCTCGATGCCGGCGATCAACTCCGGCGGCGGCACATGGGCCAGTTCGGTCAGCCGGTCGAGGTCGACCTGGTAGTCGAAGGGAAACCGCGGGCACCCCGCGGCCGCAGCCTCGCCGGGCCCCGGCAGCGGCGTCCCGGCCGCGATCGCCGGGGCCAGCCAGGCCAGCAGCCGCAGCGCGCGCAGGCCGCCGGACAGCAGCCGGCGCAGCACGACGCCCGCGCGCCCGCCTCGCCGCGGCGCGCCCGGTACTTCGACAGCAGTGGCGGCAGGCCGCGACATCGTGCGCGGATGTTGCCTCGAAAACCCGGCGCCGGCGCGCCGGGCAGCGCGCCGCCACTGACGAAGGTCAGTTCGACTGCAGGATGCGCCGCTCGTGCGCGGCCTGCAGCGGGCGCGCATTCTGCGGATACAGCCGCGCGAAGATCTCCAGCTGCTCCGGCGACAGCGTCACCGGCTGGCGCATCACGACCCACTGCACGCCCTCGGTGCAGGGCGGCGTGCTCAGCGAGCCCATGTAGGTGTAGTAGCGCCGGTCGGCCGGCAGCAGCGCCGCCAGGTCCAGCGTGACGCGCGCGGCCTGCTCGCTGCCGCGCTCCAGCGGCAGGTGGTTCAGCACCTGCTGCACCGCCGGCTGCGCCGGGCCGCGGTCCAGCAGCAGCGCGACCACCGCCAGCCGGCCCTCGGCGTCGCGGTGCAGCAGGTGCAGCGACATCGCGAATGCGCGGCCGTCGATGCGGCCCTCGCCCGGGCGGTGGAAGGTGAAGCCCTGCAGCTCGTAGCGGCGGCCGCCCAGCTCGATGTGGTTGCCCGGCGCGACCGCGACCCGCACGAAGCGGCCGGTATCGGCCACCGTGAAGGCGCTGGCGCGGTAGTCGAAGCCCACCGGCGCCAGGTCGACCGCGAAGCCACCCTGCAGGTCGATCGGGCTCTGGCGCTGGCCCTTCGCGCACTGCGCGTATTCCGGGCTCAAGCTGGCCCAGGCCTGCGGGCCGGTGGCGCCGGCGTAAGCCCAGGCGTCGGGGTCGGCGCTGCGCGCCGGTGGCCTGGCCGGTGCCGGCCGCGGGGCGGCGGCCGCGGGCGCCGCCGCGGCGACCGGCGAACGCCCGACGACCTGCAGGTCGTAGGGGCTGCCGCGCGTCACCGTGCGGGCATTGTTCAGCCGCTCGGCCAGGCGCTGGCGCAGCTGCTCCAGCGGGTCGGCGGGCTCGCCCACCGGTCCGGCGGCGGCGTCGGCCGCCCGCGCCTGGCCATGCGGCAGCGCGCCCAGCAGGGCGCACAGCAGGATGGTTCGGACGGCGCGGCGCATGTCTCTCGTGCTCCACGTCCCTATCGGCCCGCGGGCGGTCGACTTGAGCGCAAGGTGCGCTCGTACGCGCGCGGCCCGGCCCCGACGAAGGGCCGGCCGGGCTCGGCCCGGCCCTGGCGGCGTTCAGTCGGTGGCCAGTCGCGGCTTGACCCAGACCCAGGCCGCGAGGCCGACGCCCATCAGCACCGCGGACGTGACCGCCAGCGCCAGCGGCGAGTGCATCACCAGGGGCACCAGCGCACCGGCGACCGCGGCATTGGCCAGGCTGCCGATGCAGGCCTGCACCGAGCTGGCCATGCCGCGGCGGTCGGGGTGCAGGTCCAGCACGAGCAGCGTGACGACCGGCACCATCAGCGCCCAGCCGAAGGCGAAGATCGCGATCGGCAGCATCGCCCAGGCCCAGTGCGGCTCGAACCAGGCATTCGCCAGCATGTTGAACAGCGAGACCAGCACCATGATCAGGAAGCCGTGGCGGATCTGGTGGCGCGGCTTGATGCGCCCGGCCAGCCGGCCCGAGAGCCAGGCGCCGCCCATGATGCCGGCGATGGTGAGCACGAAGAACCACCAGAATTCGGTCGGCCCCAGCGCCAGGTGGCGGCCCAGGAAGACCGGCGCCGCCAGCACGTACATGAACATGCCGTTGAACGGGATGCCGCTGGCCAGCACCAGGGTCATGAAGCGCGCGCTGCGCGCCATGCTCCAGTAGCCGCGCAGCAGGTGCATGGGGTGGAAGCTCTGGCGCTGCGTGGCGTGCAGCGTCTCCGGCAGCAGCCGCCAGTTGGCCAGCCACAGCGCGGCGCCCAGCGCGGCCAGGAACCAGAAGATGACGTGCCAGTCGCCCTGCACGAAGAGCCAGCCGCCGATCATCGGCGCCACCGCCGGCGCGACGCCGAAATAGATCGTCACCTGCGACATCACCCGCTGCGCGTCGGCCGGCGGGAACATGTCGCGGATGATCGCGCGGCTGACCACCATGCCCACGCCGGCGCACATGCCCTGCACCGCGCGCCAGAAGACCAGCTGGCCGATGGTGTCGGCCAGCGCGCAGCCCACCGAGGCCAGCGTGAAGGCCGCGATGCCGGTCAGCACGACCGGCCGGCGGCCGAAGCTGTCGGCCAGCGCGCCGTGGAACAGGTTCATCACCGCGAAGCCCAGCAGGTAGCTCGACAGCGTCTGCTGCATCTGCACCGGCGTGGCGCCGACGCTGCGCGCGATGCCGTCGAAGGCCGGCAGGTAGGTGTCGATCGAGAACGGCCCCAGCATGCCCAGGCAGGCGAGCAGCAGCGCGAGCTGCCAGCGCGGGGCGCGCCAGAGTTGGGCGGCGTCGGGGTTCATTCAGGCGTCGGGCGAAGCCCGCGAGTCTAGTGGTGGCACACCGGGTGTGCTCCACTGCAACGATGCAACGCTCCCGCCGCACCCTGCTCGTCGCCAGCACGCTGGCCGCCGCCCTGCCGTTGCCGGCGCTCGCGTCCTCGCGCCGCATCCTGACCCCGATGACCGACGGCCCGTTCTATCCGGCGCGCGCCTGGCGCGAGCGCTGGACCGACTGGGACGCCGACCTCACGCGCGTGGAGCGCGAAGGCCGCGTGCTCGTCGCGCAGGGCGAGCACCTGGGGCTGGAGGGCGCGGTGGTCGACACCGCGGGCCGCCTGGTCGACGGCGCCGACGTCGAGATCTGGCAGTGCGACGCGATGGCCGTCTACCGCCACCCGCGCGTGAGCGCCGAGGCCGGCCGCTTCGACCCCGGCTTCCAGGGTTTCGGCGCCGCGACCAGCGGGCCGCGCGGCGAATTCCGCTTCCGCACCATCAAGCCGGTGCCCTACCCCGGGCGCACGCCGCACATCCACGTCAAGCTGCGCCACGCCAGCTTCGGCGAGCTGACCTCGCAGCTGTTCCTGGCCGGCGACCCCGGCAACGAGCGCGACTTCCTGTGGCGCCGCGTCCCGGACGAGGACCGCCCGGGGCTGGCGATGGCGCTGCGGCCGGGGGCCGCCGGCAGCGGCCTGGCCTGGCAGGCCCGGCACGCGCTCGTCGTGCCGGCCTGAAGCGGCGTGGCGGCGCCGCCTGAGCGACGCGCCGGACATTGTGTGAAGCGGGCCGATAGGCCGGATTCTGTGCGGCCACGCGCCTGGCGACGCGCGGCCGTGACCGCCATTCCTCTGGGCCGGGGGTCGCCCACCCGGCTCGGTGCCACCTACCCGCCGGCTCCGCGGGCCGCATCATCGCCGGCCTACTTGGTGTTGCTGCGCGTAGAGATTGCCCGTTTCACCCAGACCGGGGCGCAGCCCCGGTCTGGGTGGCTGCTCGGAGGCGGCTCGCGCCGCCTTCGGGCAGCTTGCGCTGCCCTCTCGCCGGCTGACGCCGGCGCCTCGCAGAGCACCCGTTGCGGGAACCCCGGCCTGACTCGTCTCTGTTGCTCTGATCCTCGGCTCGC
The DNA here is from genome assembly GCA_019635315.1 of Rubrivivax sp. Lineage (GTDB taxonomy): Bacteria > Pseudomonadota > Gammaproteobacteria > Burkholderiales > Burkholderiaceae_C > Rubrivivax. The sequence continues at coordinate 517,243 of JAHBZT010000003.1, read as the reverse complement.
GCCGGACAGCCGTTAGCTGCTACGCCGCCCTGTGCAGTCCGGACCTTCCTCCAGTGCCGTGTTTCCACGCTCGCACCAGCGGCGGTCTGGCCCGCTTCACGGAAGGATTATCGGCGGATCGGGCCCGGCGCGCTCGGCGCCGTCGCCTCAGATCGCCATGCGCTGGCGCACGCCGTCGGCTTGCATGTCGGCGCCGCGCCCGCGCTGCACGATGGCGCCGCGCTCCATCACCAGGTACTGGTCGGCCAGCCCGGCGGCGAAGTCGTAGTACTGCTCGACCAGCAGGACGGCCATCGTGCCGCGGTCGGCCAGCATGCGGATGACGCGGCCGATGTCCTTGATGATGCTGGGCTGGATGCCCTCGGTCGGCTCGTCCAGGATCAGCAGCTTCGGGCCGGCGGCGAGCGCACGCGCGATCGCCAGCTGCTGCTGCTGGCCGCCGGAGAGGTCGCCGCCGCGGCGGCCGATCATCTGCCGCAGCACCGGAAACAGCTCGAACAGCTCGGCCGGGATGGGCGTGCCGCCGGGCTTGACCGCCAGCCCCATGCGCAGGTTGTCCTGCACCGTCAGGCGGCCGAAGATCTCGCGCCCCTGCGGCACGTAGCCGATGCCGCGGCGCACGCGCTCGTAGGGCGGCAGCGGCGTGATGTCCTGGCCCTGCAGCCGCACGCGCCCGCTCTTCGCCGGCACCAGTCCCATCAGCGTCTTCAGCAGCGTGGTCTTGCCGACGCCGTTGCGGCCCAGCACCACCGTCACCTCGCCGGCGCGCGCCTCGAAGGCCAGGTCGCGCAGGATGTGGCTGCCGCCGTAGGCCTGGTTCAGGCCCTCGACCTGCAGCACGGGCGCGCCCGCTGCGCCCGCGGCGGCGGCTTCAGCGGCCAAGGTAGACCTCCACCACGCGCTCGTCGGCCTGCACCTGCGACAGCAGGCCCTCGGCGAGCACGCTGCCCTCGTGCAGCACCGTCACCTTGCGCCGGCCCTGCGTGAGCTGCTCGACGAAGTGCATGTCGTGCTCGACGACGACCAGCGAATGCCGCCCGGCCAGCGAGAGGAACAGCTCGGCGGTGCGCTCGGTCTCCTCGTCGGTCATGCCGGCGACCGGCTCGTCCAGCAGCAGCAGCTTCGGGTCCTGCATCAGCAGCATGCCGATCTCCAGCCACTGCTTCTGGCCGTGGCTCAGCAGCCCGGCGCTGCACGCCGCCTCGTCCTGCAGGTGGATCAGCGCCATCACCTCGGCGATGCGGTCGCGTTCGGCGCCGGACAGCCGCGCGCGCAACGCGGCGCGCACCCGGCGGTCGGCGGCCAGCGACAGCTCCAGGTTCTCGAACACCGTCAGCCGCTCGTAGACCGTGGGCTTCTGGAACTTGCGGCCGATGCCGATCTGCGCGATCGCCGGCTCGTTCAGGCGCAGCAGGTCGATCGTGCTGCCGAAGCTGATGCGGCCGGCGTCCGGCCGCGTCTTGCCGGTGATGCAGTCCATCATCGTCGTCTTGCCGGCGCCGTTGGGGCCGATGATGCAGCGCAGCTCGCCGACGTCGATGCTCAGGCTGAGCCGGTTCAGCGCCTTGAAGCCGTCGAAGCTGACCGTCACGTCGTCCAGGTACAGCGCCACGCCATGCGCGAAGTCGGGTTCGCGCCCGACCGGCCGGCCCCAGGCGGCGCCGCGGTCGCCGGAACTGCCTCGCTCGGCGCGTTCGCGGTGCTCGGCGCGGCGCTTCGCGCCGGCTTCCATCAGGTCCGGTGTCATCGCGGACCGTCCCGCCGGCGCACGCGCTGCCCCAGGGTGCGGGCCAGCCCCATCAGGCCCTGCGGCAGGAACAGCGTCACCGCGATGAACAGCGTGCCGAGGAAGTACAGCCAGTACTCCGGAAACGTCACGGTGAACCAGCTCTTGGCGCCGTTGACGAAGACCGCGCCGACGATGGGCCCGACCAGCGTGCCGCGGCCGCCGACGGCGGCCCAGATCGCCATCTCGATCGACGCCGCCGGGCTCATCTCGCTGGGGTTGATGATGCCGACCTGCGGCACGTACAGCGCGCCGGCCACCGCGCACATCACGGCCGACAGCGTCCAGATCGCCAGCTTGTAGTGCACCGGGTTGTAGCCGCTGAACATGACGCGGGTCTCGGCGTCGCGGATGGCCATCAGCACGCGGCCGAAGCGGCTGGCGACGATCCAGCGGCTCATCACGAAAAAGCCGATCAGCACCAGCGCCGTCAGCACGCACAGCACGACGCGCATCTGCGGCGTCGCGATCGGCACGCCGAGGATGCGCTTGAAGTCGGTGAAGCCGTTGTTGCCGCCGAAGCCGGTCTCGTTGCGGAAGAAGAGCAGCATCGCCGCGTAGGTCAGCGCCTGCGTGATGATGCTGAAGTACACGCCCTTGATGCGCGAGCGGAAGGCGAACCAGCCGAAGACGAAGGCCAGCAACCCCGGCACCAGCAGCACCAGCAGCGCCTGCGCGACGAAGCTGTCCGACAGCGCCCAGTGCCAGGGAAACGCCTTCCAGTCCAGGAAGACCATGAAGTCCGGCATGTCCATGCGGTACTGGCCGTCGCGGCCGATCTGGCGCATCAGGTACATGCCCAGCGCATAGCCGCCGAGCGCGAAGAACAGGCCGTGGCCCAGGCTCAGGATGCCGGCATGACCCCAGATCAGGTCCATCGCCAGCGCGCAGATCGCGTAGCACAGGATCTTGCCGGTCAGGCTGACGTAGAACTCCGGCAGGTGCAGCGCGCTGCCCGGCGGCACGGCCAGCGCCAGCACCGGCACCACGACGGCGGCGACGAACAGCGCCGCGAGGACCGCCGTCCAGCCGGCCGGGCTCAGCAGCCGCGTGTCCATGCGCGTGTCATGCCTCGGCACTGCGCCCCTTCAGCGCGAACAGGCCCTGCGGCCGCTTCTGGATGAAGACGACGATGAAGACCAGCACCATGATCTTGGCCAGCACCGCGCCGGCCCAGCCTTCCAGCAGCTTGTTCAGCACGCCCAGGCCCAGCGCCGCGTAGACGGTGCCGGCGAGCTGGCCGACGCCGCCGAGCACGACGACCATGAACGAGTCGACGATGTAGCTCTGCCCGAGGTCCGGCCCCACGTTGCCCACCTGCGCCAGCGCGCAGCCGGCCAGGCCGGCGATGCCGGCACCCAGCGCGAAGGCGTAGGTGTCCACGCGCGCGGTCGGCACGCCCATGCACGAGGCCATCGCGCGGTTCTGCGTCACGCCGCGCACGAACAGCCCCAGCCGCGTGCGGCCGATCAGCAGCGCCATGCCCACCAGCACCAGCGCCGCGAAGACGAGGATGCCGATGCGGTTGTAGGGCAGCACCAGGTTGGGCAGCACCTGCACGCCGCCCGAGAGCCACGACGGGTTCTCGACGGCCACGTTCTGCGCGCCGAAGGTCGAGCGCACGGCCTGCATCAGCACCAGGCTGATGCCCCAGGTGGCGAGCAGCGTCTCCAGCGGCCGGCCGTAGAGCCAGCGGATGACGCTGCGCTCGAGCAGCGCGCCGACGCCGGCGGAGACCAGGAAGGCGGCGGGAATCGCGGCCAGCACGTACCAGTCGAACCAGCCCGGCAGGTGCTGGCGGAACAGGTTCTGCACCAGCCAGGTGGCGTAGGCGCCGATCATCATCAGCTCGCCATGCGCCATGTTGATGACGCCCATCAGCCCGTAGGTGATGGCCAGGCCCAGCGCCACCAGCAGCAGGATCGAACCCAGCGACGCGCCGGTGAACAGCACGCCCAGGCGTTCGCCCCAGGCCAGGCGCGACTCGACGCGCTTCAGCGATTCGGCGATCGCGGCCTTCACGTCGGCGTCGGCCTCGCTGCGCTGGCGCTCCAGCAGCAGCGAGCGCACCGCGGGTTCGCCGCTGGCGCCCAGCAGCGTGGCCGCCTCCAGCCGGCGGTTGCGGTCGTCGGCGCCGATCAGCACGCCGGCCTTCAGCAGCGCCAGCTGCCCGCGCAGCGCCGCATCGGTCTCGGCGGCGGCGGCCTTCTCCAGCAGCGGCAGCCGCGACTCGTCGATCTCGTCCTTCAGCGCCGCGATGGCGGCCGCGCGGGCCGCGCGCTCGGGCGCGAACAGCGACAGCGCGGCGCGCGCGGCCTGCAGCTCGCGCCGCATGCGGTTGTTGACCAGCGGCTCCTCGGCGCCCTCGGGCAGCGGCACGGCGCGGCCCGTTCCAGCCTCCACGGCCTCGACGGCAGACTCGCCGGCCACGACGTAGGCGCGCCCGCCGGCCACCCGCACGCTGCCGTCCAGCAGCGCGTCGATGAAGGGGCCGAGGGCGGCGTCGCCGCTGGCCGCGGCCTCGTTCAGCGCCGCGATGCGCGACTCGCTGTCGCCGTCGGCGATGCGCCCCGCCTGCTCGGGCGTCAGCGCCCGGGCCTGGCTGCAGCACAGCAGCCAGGCCAGGATCACAAGCCAGCGCATCGGCCAGCGCATCGGGGCGTCTTGCCTTCGGCAGCGGGAACGAGGCTCGGGACCGGCCGCGTCACTTCTTCGCCGTGACGACGGGCTCGTCCTTCTTGCCCTTGTTCTCGGGGATGAACGGGCTCCAGGGCTGGGCGCGCACCGGGCCCGGCGTCTTCCAGACCACGTTGAACTGGCCGTCGGCCTTGACCTCGCCGATGAAGACGCTCTTGTGCAGGTGGTGGTTCTTCTCGTCCATCCTGGACACGATGCCCGACGGCGCCTTGAAGGTCTGGCCGGCCATCGCGGCGATGACCTTGTCGGTGTCGGTCGACTTCGCCTTCTCGACCGCCTGCTTCCACATGTGGATGCCGATGTAGGTGGCCTCCATCGGGTCGTTGGTCAGCGGCCGGTCCTTGTGGCCGGGGATGTTCTTCGCCTTCGCGTAGGCCGCCCACTTCTTCGTGAACTCGTCGTTGGACGGGTTCTTCAGGCTCATGAAGTAGTTCCAGGCCGCCAGGTGGCCGACCAGCGGCTTGGTGTCGACGCCGCGCAGTTCCTCCTCGCCGACCGAGAAGGCGACCACCGGCACGTCGGTGGCCTTCAGGCCCTGGTTGCCCAGCTCCTTGTAGAACGGCACGTTGCTGTCGCCGTTGATGGTGCTGACGACCGCCGTCTTCTTGCCTTCGCTGGCGAAGCGCTTGATCTTGGCGATGATGCTCTGGTAGTCGGCGTGGCCGAAGGGCGTGTACTCCTCCAGGATGTCGGCGTCGCCGATGCCCTTGCTGTTGAGGAAGGCGCGCAGGATCTTGTTCGTCGTGCGCGGATAGACGTAGTCGGTGCCCAGCAGCACGAAGCGCTTCGCGCCGCCGCCGTCCTTGCTCATCAGGTACTCGACCGCCGGGATGGCCTGCTGGTTGGGCGCCGCGCCGGTATAGAAGACGTTCTTGCTGAGTTCCTCGCCCTCGTACTGCACCGGGTAGAACAGCAGCGAGTTGGTCTCCTCGAACACCGGCAGCACGCTCTTGCGCGACACGCTGGTCCAGCAGCCGAAGACCACCGCCACCTTGTCCTGCGTGATCAGCTGCTTGGCGCGCTCGGCGAACAGCGGCCAGTTGCTGGCCGGGTCGACGACCACCGGCTCGAGCTTGCGGCCCATCACGCCGCCCTTGGCGTTGATCTCCTCGATGGCCATCAGCACGGTGTCCTTGAGCACCGTCTCGCTGATCGCCATCGTGCCCGACAGCGAGTGCAGCACGCCGACCTTGATCGGCCCGGCGCCCTGGGCATGGGCGCTGCCCAGGCCCAGGGACGATGCGGCGAGCGCGGCGGCGCCCAGGGTGAGGTGGAACTGGCGGCGGGTGGGGTGCATGGACGGGCCTCCTGGCGGGTCGGTGGGGGTGTGGGACCGGGGAATCGACAGGGACCGAGTCTGGGCAGCCGCACCGGGCCGGCCAATACGCCGACCGGCGTACGCGGACGCCGGTAACGCGCCAGCGCGCGACCGGGTTGACGCGGCCGGGTTGAGCCAGCGCAAACGCAAAAAGTCGCGGCGGGCGTCAAATAACGTTGCCCTGTGGGGTATGAAGGACTGATCGGCGACGAGTCATCGCGCCGGGCAAGGTCCGAAGACCAACGTCCCGTTTCGAGGAACAGACATGAAGACCGCTCGCTCTCTCCTGACCGCCGCCGCCCTGACCCTGCTGGCCACCCTGGCCGCCCAGGCGCAGAAGGCCCCGCCTGCCCAGCCTGCCGGCGGCGAGATGTCCGCGCCGCAGAAGGCCGACGAAGGCGTCACCAAGGCCGGCAAGCCGGCCCCCGGCACCGCCGACCGCAAGGCGCTGCAGCAGCAGGCTGCCGCCGCCAACAAGTCGGGGCAGACCGACAGCGGCGAGTGCAGCGCCGAGCAGAAGGCCGACGCCGGCGCCTGCAAGCGCCCGGACGCGCCGAAGAGCACCACGGCCCGCGCCGAGGTCAAGAAGGAAGCCGCCGCGGCCACCAAGGCCGGCGCCAAGGCCGGCGGCGAGAAGTGATCCGCTGAAGGGTTGCCGCCCGGCCGCCGCGCCCCGTCGCGGCGCCGGGTTCGGCCCGGGCTCAGCCCGGGTTCAACGCGCGCACCCGCTGCATCGCCACCGATGCGGCGGCGGTGCGCGTTTCCACGCCCAGCTTCTCGTAGATGCGCTCCAGGTGCTTCTTGACGGTGGCCGGGCTGCTGCCCAGGATGTCGCCGATGTCGCGGTTGGTCTTGCCCTTGACCACCCAGTAGAGCACCTCGCTCTCGCGCAGCGTCAGCTTCAGCGCCTGCATCGTGGCTTCCACGGCGGCGGCGTCGTCGACCTCGCGCAGCACGAGCAGCCAGTCGTCGTCGACCGTACGGCCCTGCAGCGTGACGACCAGCCGGCCGGCGCCGCGCGCCAGCGTCAGCGGCCGCACCTCGCGCCCCAGTGCGGCGTCCGCCAGCCAGGCCGCCAGCGCGGCGGGTGCCCGTGCGCCGCCGGGGTCGCCGTCGTCGAAGTAGCCGAGCAGCCAGCGCCGTGCCAGCGGCGTCTGCCAGACGACGCGCGCCGCGTCGTCCTGCAGCCGCAGCGCCAGCGTGGCATGGCCGTGCGCGTCCAGGGCATTGCGCGCCTGGCGCGCCTGGCGCGCCTGCAGCATGTGCGCGGCGATGCGTGCCAGCACCTCGGGCGGGCGGATCGGCTTGGTCACGTAGTCGGTGCCGCCGGCGGCGAAGGCGGCCAGCACATGCTCGGTATCGGTGAGCCCGGTCATGAAGACGATGGGCACGTGCGCCGTCTCCGGTCCCGCCTTGAGCCGGCGCGCGACCTCGAAGCCGTCCAGCCCGGGCATCACCGCGTCCAGCAGCACCAGGTCGGGGTCGGCCTGCGCGGCCCGCTGCAGCGCGCTGGCGCCGTCGGTGGCCACCAGCACCACGTAGCCGGCGGCGTCCAGCGCGTCGTGCAGCATCGCGAGGTTGTCCGGCATGTCGTCGACGATCAGCACGACGCCGGCGTGGCGCGCGGGCACCGCCGGGCGCTCGTCGGCAGCGGCTTCAGGCGGGTGAACGGTCGGCCAGGGCATCGTCGATCAGCAGGTTCAGGCGCTCGAAGCGGAAGGACGCCGCGTGTTCGCGCAGCGGCGCCAGCCAGGGACGGCAGGCCGGGTGCTCGGTCTCGATCTCGTCGAGCAGCCGTTGCACGCCGCGCGGATAGCCCAGCGCCACCATCTCGCGCAGCGCCTGCAGGCGCTCGCGCGGCGGCGCACAGCCGGGCAGCGCCGCCGCCGTCGCCGCCGGCAGGGCCGGCGCGCTGCGCGCCGCGGCCGGCAGCCAGCGCAGCGCCAGCCGGCGGCCCAGCCAGTCCAGCAGTTCGTCGAAGCGCACCGGCTTGGTCACGAAGTCGGCCGCCGTGATGCCCAGGCCGTTGTCCAGCCCCTTGTCGAAGGCATTCGCCGAGACGATGGCCACCGGCCCCGTGCTCAGTTGCTGTTCGCGCATCAGTCGCAGCGTGGTCCAGCCGTCGATGCCGGGCATCGCCAGGTCCAGCAGGATGGCGTCGACCGTCATCTCGTGCAGCAGCGCCAGCGCGGCATGGCCGCTGGCCGCCTGCAGCACCTCGAAGCCCAGCGCCTGCAGGCGGTCGGCGAGCAGCCCGCGGTCGACCTCCTCGTTGTCGACGACCAGCACGCGCCGGCGCTCCCCGGCATAACCGCCGCGCGCCGGCGGTGTCGCGGGCGCCAGCGCGGCATCCAGCTCGGGCAGGAAGAGCTTGATACGGAAGGTGGTGCCCGGGCCGCCGCCGTCCGCGGCGGCCTGCGCCGCGGTGCGGCTGGTCACCGTCATCTCGCCGCCCATCAGCGCGGTCAGCATGCGCGCGATGGTCAGGCCGAGGCCGGTGCCGCCCGGTGCGCCGGCCGCGGCGGCGCCGCGCGAGAAGGGCTCGAAGACGCGCTCCAGTTCCTCCGGCGCGATGCCCGGGCCGCTGTCGGCGATCTCGAACCAGGCCGTCTCGCGCGCCCAGCGCGCGCTGAAGCGCACCTCGCCGCGGGCGGTGAACTTGACCGCATTGCCCAGCACGTTGATCAGGATCTGCGTCAGCCGCCGTTCGTCGGCGCGCACCAGCGCCGGCACATCGGCCAACTCGGCGACGAAGCGCAGGCCCTTGGCGGCGGCCTGCAGCTCGAACATCTGCGCCGTCTGCGCCAGCAGCTCGCGCAGGCGCACCGGCCGCGGCTCCAGCGCCAGGCGGCCGGCCTCGATGCGCGCGATGTCCAGCGTGCCCTCGATGACGCCCAGCAGGTGCTCGCCGCCGCGGCGGATGACACCGACCGCGGCGCGGCGGTGCGGCGGCGTCGCCGGATCCTCGTCGAGCAGCTGCGCATAGCCCAGGATGCTGTTCAGCGGCGTGCGCAGCTCGTGGCTGATCGCCGAGACGTAGCGCGTCTTGGCCTGGTTGGCGGCGTCGGCCGCGGCGCGCGCCGCCTCGGCGGCGAGCCGGGCGCGCTGCAGCTCGGCGTCGGTGCGGCGGTGCGACTCGATCTCGCGCACCAGCGCTTCGGTCTGGCGGTTGCTCTCCTCCTGCGCGACGCGGCGGCTGGTCTGCGCCAGCACCAGCCACCAGGCGATCAGCGCGGCCAGCAGCAGCAGCGCGCACCAGGTCTTGACGAAGGCGGCGCGCAGAGCCGGCGCCAGTGCCGGCGCGGCGTCGCCGAGCTGGCGCAGCTCGGCCTGGTAGAGCAGCGCCAGCAGACCGGCCAGCCCCGGCGCCACGAGTGCCATCAGCCCCAGCCAGCGCGCCAGCCCGGTGTCCAGCTGCGGCCACCAGCGGCGCGGCGTCCAGCGCTGCAGCAGCGCCGCCAGCTGCCACGACGCGCGTGCATCGGGCGGCTTGCACAGATCGTGGCAGCGGGCGTCCAGCGCGCAGCACAGCGAGCAGATCGGGCCGCCGTAGGCTGGGCAGCCGGTCATGTCCTCGGGTTCGTAGTCGCGCTCGCAGATCGTGCAGCGGCGCTGCAGCCGCGCGCCCAGGTAGGCGGCGCCGTCGGCGGCGCCGCACGCTTGCAGCTCGGGCGGCTCGGTCACCTCGGGCACCAGGTAGTAGCGCCCCTTCGTGGCCCAGGCGATCAGCGGCGCGGCGACGAAGGCCACCGCCATCGCGATGACCGCCGAGAAGGCCTCGGCCGCGGCGCCGAAGGCGCCCAGGTGCGCCGCGATGCCCAGGCCCGAGGCCAGAAGCATCGCGCCGACGCCGACCGGGTTGATGTCGAACAGCCGCGCGCGGCGGAATTCGATGCCCGTCGGGCTCAGCCCCAGCGGCTTGTTGACGACGAGGTCGGCGACCACCGCGCTGATCCAGCCGATGGCGATGTTGCTGTACAGCCCCAGCACGCCGGCGATGGCCTGGAAGACCTCCAGCTCCATCAGCATCAGCGCGATCAGGATGTTGAAGACGACCCAGACCACGCGCCCCGGGTGGCTGTGCGTGACGCGCGCGAAGAAGTTGCTCCAGGCCAGGCTGCCGGCATAGGCATTGGTGACGTTGATCTTGAGCTGCGAAACGACGACCAGCAGCGCGGTCGCCGCCACGGCCCATCCGTAGTGGCTGAAGACCAGCTCGTAGGCCGCCAGGTACATCTGGTTGGGGTCGACCGCGCGCTCGGCCGGCACCGCCATCTTCAGCGCCAGCAGCGCCAGCAGCATGCCGCCGAACATCTTCAGCACCCCGGGCAGCACCCACCCGGGGCCGCCCAGCAGCACCGCAGCCCACCAGCGGCCACGGTTGGCGCGCGTGCGCTCGGGCATGAAGCGCAGGTAGTCGACCTGCTCGCCCATCTGCGTGATGAGCGCAATGCCGACGGTTAGCGCGGCGCCGAAGGCCAGCGGCTCGAAACCGCGCGCGGGCAGGCTGCGCCCTTCGGCGTCGACGCCGCCGAAGGCGGCCAGCTCGGCGGCCAGCGTCGGGTGGGCCTGGAAGACGACGACGAAGGGCAGCACCGTCAGCACCCCCCACAGCGGCAGCGTCCAGGCCTGCAGCCGGCTGATCGCGGTGACGCCGTGCGTGACCAGCGGCACGACGACGAGCGCGCAGACCAGGTAGCCCCAGGCCGGCGGGATGTCGAAGGCCAGCTCCAGCGCGTAGGCCATGATGGCCGCCTCGAGCGCGAAGAAGATGAAGGTGAAGCTGGCGTAGATCAGGCTGGTGACGGTGCTGCCGATGTAGCCGAAGCCGGCGCCGCGCGTCAGCAGGTCCATGTCCAGCCCGTGGCGCGCGGCGTAGACGCTGATCGGCAGCCCAGCGGCGAAGATGATCAGCCCGGTGGCGACGATGGCCCAGGCCGCATTGACGAAGCCGAACTGCAGCAGCAGCGTCGCGCCCAGCGCCTCCAGCACCAGGAAGGCCGCCGCGCCGGCGAAGGCGGTGTGCGCGACGCGCCAGACGCTCCACTTGCGGAACGAGCGCGGCGTGAAGCGCAGCGCGTAGTCTTCCAGCGTCTCGCTGGCGACCCAGGCGTTGTAGTCACGGCGCACCTTGACGACGCGCTGCTGCGGCTCGGCGCGCGGGACGGGCGGGTCGGGACCGTGGGCGGCGACGTCCATCCGTCGACCCGCATGCACGTGGCGGGCCATGCCCCGGGGCGGTGCCCGGACGGCGGCATTAGCATCCGGGCACCGATCCTGCTCTGTCCCCCGACCATGGACCTGACGCCCCGCGAGAAGGACAAGCTGCTGCTGTTCACCGCCGCGCTGCTGGCCGAGCGCCGCCGGGCACGCGGGCTGAAGCTCAACCACCCGGAGGCCGTGGCGCTGATCAGCGCGGCGATCCTGGAAGGCGCGCGCGACGGCAAGACCGTGGCGCAGCTGATGAGCGAGGGCAAGACCGTGCTGGCGCGCGACGACGTGATGGAAGGCGTGCCGGAGATGATCCCCGAGATCCAGGTCGAGGCCACCTTCCCCGACGGCACCAAACTGGTGACCGTGCACCAACCCATTGCATGAAGCGACGAGGAGCGCACCCATGAAACGCCGCTGGATCGGCCTCGCCATCCTCGCGCCGGCACTGGCTGCCGCGCACGAGGGGCATGGCCCCGAGGGCCCGCACTGGCACGCCACGGACGCCTGGGGCTTCGTCGCGCTGGGCCTGGTGATCGCCGCCGCGCTGTGGCTGGGCCGGCGCAAGTGAGACCGCGATGACGATCCCCGGCGAACTGCTGGTCGACGACAGCGCCTCGCACACGCTCAACCCTGGCCGCGCGACGCGCACGCTGGTGGTGGCCAACAGCGGCGACCGGCCGATCCAGGTCGGCTCGCACTACCACTTCGCCGAGACCAACGCCGCGCTGCTGTTCGACCGCCAGGCGGCCAAGGGCCACCGGCTGAACATCCCCAGCGGCACCGCAGTGCGCTTCGAACCCGGCCAGGAACGCACGGTGGAACTGGTGCCCTACGTCGCGACCGACGGCGCGGTGCAGGTGTGGGGCTTCCGTGGCTTGATCAATGGGCCCTTGTGACCTGCGCGGGGAACCGGGCAACTGTCGGATGAAGCAGGGACCATTGCCTACCGCGTGCGGCACCTTGCGGACACTCGCGCGTGGTTGGAATGCAGCGGCGGCATGCGCCGATTGGCCTGCCCTGGTCTGCGCGTCGCGCCAGGCGGTACCCGCTGCCGGCGCTGACTTCCGCGGTCGCCGCCTGCGGCGGCGACTTCCCTGCGCTGCTCGCTCCGGGGTCGCGCCGCCCAACTCACTTCGCTCGCTGCGCTCGCTCCGTTCGGACACCGGCGGCGAGTCAGTTGTCGAGGCGCGCACTGCGTGCGCGCCGACCCCGAAGCTGCGCTGCTCGGCGCTCCACACAGCGCCGGCAGCGGGTACCGCCTGGCGCGATGTCCACCGACAGCGGCATTCGACCAGTTCGCATGCCACCGCCGTGTCGCGAAGCCGCGTGGGGGCAGCCCGCAGCGCCCATGGGAGGCGCCGAGAAGCGCAGGACGCTTGGCCGCGCGCGCAGCGCGCCTCCAAGACTGACTCGCCGCCGATGTCCTAACGCAGCGAACGAAGTGAGCGAAGTGAGTTGGCGGCGGGCCAAGCGTTCGAGCATCGCAGGGCAGTCGGCGCGCAGCGCCGACCGCCGGACTCTGGGCGATGCGGGCTGCGCCCACGCGGCTTCGCTGTGCCTATGCAGGCACGCGCGAACAGCGCGAAGCCGAGGTCCGCGGTGCGGCGCAAGCCACCATCCGCCGATCGAATGCGCTTCATGGGTCGAAGTTCGCGCGTAGCGCGTTGGAGAAGCTGACATGGCCACCCTGGGACGCCGCGCCTACGCGGAGATGTACGGCCCCACGGTCGGCGACCGCGTGCGCCTGGCCGATACGGGCCTCGTGATCGAGGTCGAGCAGGACTACACGCTGCGTGCCGGCGGCTATGGCGAGGAGGTGAAGTTCGGCGGCGGCAAGACCATCCGCGACGGCATGGGCCAGAGCCAGACCGTCAACGGCCCCGGCCACCACGAGGCCGCCGACTGCGTGATCACCAACGCGCTGATCGTCGACCACTGGGGCATCGTCAAGGCCGACATCGCGATCAAGGGTACGCGCATCGCGGCCATCGGCAAGGCCGGCAACCCGGACGTGCAGCCGGGCGTGGACATCGTCATCGGCCCGGGCACCGAGATCATTGCCGGCGAGGGCATGATCGTCACCGCCGGCGGCATCGACAGCCACATCCACTGGATCTGCCCGCAGCAGATCGAGGAAGCGCTGATGTCGGGCGTGACGACCATGCTCGGCGGCGGCACCGGCCCGGCCACCGGCACCTTCGCGACGACCTGCACGCCGGGGCCGGAGAATATCCATCGCATGCTGCAGGCCGCCGAGGCCTTCCCGATGAACCTCGGCTTCTTCGGCAAGGGCAACACCAGCCGGCCCGAGGCGCTGAGCCAGCAGGTGGCGGCCGGCGCGGTCGCGCTGAAGCTGCACGAGGACTGGGGCACCACGCCGGCGGCCATCGACAACTGCCTGACGATGGCCGAGGTCACCGACGTGCAGGTCGCCATCCACACCGACACGCTCAACGAGAGCGGTTTCGTCGAGGACACCATCGCGGCGTTCAAGGGCCGCACCATCCACACCTTCCACACCGAAGGCGCCGGCGGCGGCCACGCGCCCGACATCCTGAAGGTGGTCGGCGAGGCCAACGTGCTGCCCAGCAGCACGAACCCGACGCGGCCCTATACCGTCAACACCATCGACGAGCACCTGGACATGCTGATGGTGTGCCACCACCTCGATGCGTCGATTGCCGAGGACCTGGCCTTCGCCGAGAGCCGCATCCGGCGCGAGACCATCGCCGCCGAGGACATCCTGCACGACCTGGGCGCCATCAGCATGATGAGCAGCGACAGCCAGGCCATGGGCCGTGTCGGCGAGGTGGTCATCCGCACCTGGCAGACGGCGCACAAGATGAAGGCGCAGCGCGGCGCACTGCCCGGCGACGGCGCGAAAAACGACAACTTCCGCGTCAAGCGCTACATCGCCAAGTACACGATCAACCCGGCGCTGGCGCATGGCATCGCGCACGAGGTCGGCAGCGTCGAGCCGGGCAAATGGGCCGACCTGGTGCTGTGGCGGCCGGCCTTCTTCGGCGTCAAGCCCAGCCTGGTGCTCAAGGGCGGCTTCATCGCCGCGGCGCTGATGGGCGACCCCAACGCCAGCATCCCGACGCCGCAGCCCACGCATTACCGGCCGATGTTCGGCAGCTTCGGCGGCGCGCTGCATGCGACCAGCCTGACCTTCGTCAGCCAGGCCGCGCTGCGCGGCGAGATCGGCCGCGAACTGGGCCTGAGGAAACGCCTGGCCGGCGTGCAGGGCTGCCGCAGCGTGAAGAAGGCCGACATGGTGCACAACGCGCTGACACCGACGATGGAGATCGACCCGCAGACCTATGCGGTGCGCGCCGACGGCGAGCTGCTGGTCTGCGACCCGGCCACGCTGCTGCCGATGGCGCAGCGCTACTTCCTCTTCTGAACCCATGCTGCATATCGGCAAGCTGATCCCCGGCGGCCGCGGCCTGGCGCCGGTGCTGCTGCGGCGCGCACCCACCGTCGAGCTGGACTGGGACACCCGCTGCAAGAGCCGCTTCGAGGCCGCGGACAGCAGCGGGCGCCGGCTCGGCGTCTTCCTGCCGCGCGGCACCGTGGTGCGCGGCGGCGACGTGCTGGTGGCCGAGGACGGCTCGCTGGTGCGCGTGATCGCCGCGCCGCAGCCGGTGCTGGTGGTGCGTGCCTGCGCGCAGCACGGCACAGCGCGCGACCTGCCGCGCGCCGCCTACCACCTGGGCAACCGCCACGTGCAGCTGGAGGTGCGTGCCGACGCGCTGCTGCTGGAACCCGACCATGTGCTGGCCGACATGCTGCGCCAGATGCATCTGATCGTGAGCGAGGAGCAGCAGCCCTTCGAGCCCGAGGCCGGGGCCTACCAGGCCGGCGGCGGGCATGGGGCGCATGGGCATGGGCATGACCATGCGCACGACCACGGCCCTGCTCATGCGCACGATCATGGTCACGGGCACGGCCATGGCGCGCACGACCACACGCACGATCACTGAATGCACGCCGGCGCCACGCTGCTGCGCCTGATGTGGCTGGCCTCGCCGGCACTGCCGGTGGGCGGCTTCAGCTATTCCGAAGGGTTGGAGGCCGCGGTCGATGCCGGCCTGGTGCACGACGAAGCCAGCGCCGGCGACTGGCTGCTGGACCAGCTGCTGCTGGGGCAGGCGCGCTGCGAGTGGCCGCTGGCGGCGCAGGCCTTCGACGCCTGGAGCGATGACGACGGGGCGCGCCTGGCCGCGCTCGCCGACTGGTATGCCCGCACGCGCGAGACGCAGGAGCTGCGGCTGCAGACCGAGCAGACCGCCCGCTCGCTGCTGCAGTGGCTGCGCCAGGGCGAGCAGGCCGCCGACCCGCGCATCGAGCGCCTGGCTGCACTGCCGCCGGGCTGGCCCGTCGCCTTTGCGCTGGCCGCCGTGCTGGCCGGCGCGACGCGCCGCGACGCGTTGCTGGCCTGCGCGTGGAGCTGGGCCGAGAACCAGGTCGCCGCCGCGGTCAAGGCGGTGCCGCTGGGCCAGGCGGCGGCGCAGCGCATGCTGGCGCGGCTGGCGCACGCCATCCCGCCGGCCGTCGAGTCCGCACTCGCGCTGCCCGACGACGAGCGCCAGTCCTTCCTGCCCGGGCTGGCGCTGCTGTCGGCCCGCCACGAAACCCAGTATTCGCGACTGTTCCGATCATGAGCAACGCCCTGCACCGCATCCCCGGACGAACCAAGAAACTGCCGCCGCTGCGCGTGGGCGTCGGCGGGCCGGTGGGGTCGGGCAAGACGACGCTGGTGGAGATGCTGTGCAAGGCGATGCGCGAGCGCTGGGACCTCGTCGTCGTCACCAACGACATCTACACCAAGGAAGACCAGCGCCTGCTGACGGTGGCCGGCGCGCTGCCGGCCGAGCGCATCATGGGCGTGGAAACCGGTGGCTGCCCGCATACGGCCATCCGCGAGGACGCCTCGATCAACCTCGAGGCGGTGGACCGCATGCTGCAGAAGTTCCCCGACGCCGACATCGTCTTCATCGAGAGCGGCGGCGACAACCTGGCGGCAACCTTCAGCCCCGAGCTCAGCGACCTGACGATCTACGTCATCGACGTGGCCGCCGGCGAGAAGATCCCGCGCAAGGGCGGCCCCGGCATCACGAAGAGCGACCTCTTCGTGATCAACAAGACGGACCTCGCGCCGCATGTCGGTGCCGACCTGGCGGTGATGGAGGCCGACACGCGACGCATGCGGCCGAACCGGCCCTACGTGATGAGCAACCTGCGCACGAAGCAGGGCCTGGACGAGGTGGTGCGCTTCATCGAGGCACGCGGGCTGCTGGCCGCCTGAGCGGCCACGTCGTTACGGTGCCTCCAGGCCGTGCGATGGGCCTATGATGGTCCGGTCCAGCCACCCTGCACCGAAGAGGAGCCAACCATGGGACTGATGTCGTTCATCCAGAGCGCCGGCGAGAAGCTGTTCGGCAAGAAGGAGGTCGAGGCCGTCGCCGCGGCGCCGACGCCGGAGAAGGTGGCCGACCTGAGCCGCACCGCCGGCCAGGCCATCGCCACCTACATCGGCGCCCAGGGCCTGAAGGTCGACGCGCTCGACGTGCAGTTCGACGCTCCGAGCGCCACCGTCACGGTCGCCGGCGTCGCGGCCGACCAGGCGACCAAGGAGAAGGTCGTGCTGTGCTGCGGCAACGTCGACGGCGTCAAGGCCGTCAACGACCTGCTGACCGTCGCCACGCCGCCGGCGCCCGAGGCCCAGTGGCACACGGTGGTCAGCGGCGACAACCTGTCGAAGATCGCCAAGAAGTTCTACGGCGACGCCAACAAGTACCCGGTCATCTTCGAGGCCAACAAGCCGATGCTCAAGCACCCGGACAAGATCTATCCGGGGCAGGTGCTGCGCATCCCGCCGCTCTGAGGCGCGACGCCGGTCGCTGGGGACCGGTTTCGGCGCGTTGCGGACACTCGCCATTCGTCCGCTTGCCTCGCGTGCTTGTGGCTGCGCATCGCGCCAGGTGGTACCCGCTGCCGGTTCAGGGTTCCGCGGTCGCCGCCTTCGGCGTCGACTTCCCTGCGCTGCTCGCTTCGGGGTCGCGCCGCCCAACTCACTTCGCTCGCTACGCTCGCTCCGTTCGGACACCGGCGGCGAGTCAGTTGTCGAGGCGCGCACTGCGTGCGCGCCGACCCCGAAGCTGCGCTGCTCGGCGCTCCACACATCGCCGGCAGCGGGTACCGCCTGGCGCGAAGTCCACCGACAGTGGCGTTCGACCAGATCGCACGCCACCACCGTGTCGCGAAGCCGCGTGGGGGCAGCCCGCAGCGCCCATGGGAGGCGCCGAGAAGCGCAGAACGCTTGGCCGCGCGCGCAGCGCGCCTCCAAGACTGACTCGCCGCCGATGTCCGAACGGAGCGAACGAAGTGAGCGAAGTGAGTTGGGCGGCGGGCCAGGAGACCGAGCATCGCAGGGAAGTCGGCGCGCAGCGCCGACCGCCGGACTCTGGGCGCTGCGGGCTGCCCCCACGCGGCTTCGCTGCGCCAATGCCGGCATGCACATACAGCGCACCGCGACAAACGTCCGCACTGCGCCGCCACCGGGCATACGAAGTCGACCGTCCACCGCCCCAGCCCAACACCGCCCTATACGCGCACAGCGCAGCGCCACGTCGGGGCAGACAAGTCCTCAGCGCCGCGTCGCCAGCCAGATGCTGGGCAGGATCAGCGCCGCGCCGGCCAGGTGGTACCAGGCCGGGCGTTCGCCGAGCAGGGCCCAGGCCAGCGCCGCGGCGTAGACCGGCGACAGGTACAGCATCAGCGCGGTGCGCGAGGCGCCCAGTTCGCGCTGCAGGAACGAGTACGCGCCGTAGCTCAGCACGCCCGGCAGCACCGCGGCGGCCACGACCAGGGCCAGTGCCTGCATGCCCCAGGGCGCGGCGTCCGTGCCGGGGAACCACAGCGCCTCGGCCAGCGTGAACGGCGCCAGCACCAGCAGCCCGCCGGCGATGATGGCCACCAGCCGCTCGCCCGGCCCCAGCACCGACGGCCAGTGCTTGAGCAGCACCGAATAGGCGGTCCAGGCCACCGCGCAGGCGACGATCCAGCCGTCGCCGGCGGTGAAGCGCACCGCCAGCAGGTTGCCGGGGTCGCCCTTCGCGACGACGAACAGCACGCCCAGCAGGGCCAGCACGGCACCGGCGACCTGGGCCGGGCCCATGCGCTCGTGCAGCAGCCAGGCGCTGCAGACGACGATGGTCACCGGTGTCGCGGCATAGATCAGCGCGATATTGGTCGCCCCCGTGCTGCGCGCGCCCAGGTAGACCCAGGCGCCGCAGATCCACATGCCCAGGGCGCCCAGCACCAGCAGCTGCCTCCACTCGTGGCGCCAGACCAGGCGGCCCTGCCCGTCGCGGCGCAGCAGGCCGCGCCAGACGAAGGGCGCCAGCAGCGCGGCGGCCAGCAGCCAGCGGCCGAAGGCCAGCGCATGCGGCGCGATCACGCCGTCGGCTGCGCGCGCGATGATGTAGTTGGACGACCACAGCGCCGGCACCACCCACAGCAGCACGCGCGCCAGCCGCGCGTGCCGTGTCGCGGCGGCGCTCACGCGCGGCGCGCCATCGTCTCGCCGACGCGGATGGCGCGGCCCGGCGCCCAGTCGGCGTTGAAGGCGAGCGGCCCGCGCGGAAACAGCAGCACGACGGTGGAGCCGAGCAGGAAGCGGCCCATTTCCGCGCCGCGCGCGAGCACGACCTCGCGCTCGGCATAGGTCCACTCGCGCACGCGGCCCGGCCGCGGCGGGTTGACGACGCCGTGCCACACGGTGGCCATGCTGCCGACGATGGTCGCGCCGACCAGCACCAGCACCCAGGGGCCGGGCTGGCCGTCGACCCCGTCGAAGACGCAGACCACCCGCTCGTTGCGCGCGAACAGACCGGGCACGCCGCGCGCGGTGGCCGGGTTGACCGAATACAGCGCGCCCGGCACGTGCACCATGCGCAGCAGCCGGCCGGCGCAGGGCATGTGGATGCGGTGATAGTCCTTCGGGCTCAGGTACAGCGTCGCGAAGTGGCCGCCGTGGAAGTGCGCCGCCAGCGCGGCGTCGCCGCCGAGCAGCGCCGTCGTCGTGTAGTCGTGGCCCTTGGCCTGGAAGATGCGATCGCCGGCGATGGCGCCGAGCTGGCTGATCGCACCGTCCACCGGGCTCAGCAGCACGGCGGCATCGTCGCTGGCCGGCAGCCGCAGGCCGGGCCTCAGCGCACGCGTGAAGAAGTCGTTGAAGGTCGCATAACGCGCGGGGTCGGGCTGCGCGGCCTCGGCCATGTCGACGCCGTAGCGAGCGATGAACCAGCGGATCAGTGCCGTCGTCGCCGCGCCGCCGCGCGCGCCGGCCACCGCGCCGGCCAGTGCCGTCAGCGCCTGCTTGGGCAGCAGGTGCTGCAGCGCGACCGCCCAGCGCTCGCCGGCCGGCAGCGGCCGGTCCTCTTCGGTGGCCATGCCGCTCAGCGCATCGGCGCCAGCTCGCGCAGCGCCTTCACCGCGCCCGCGCCGACGCCGGCGCCGAAGCGCTTGGCCAGCCGCTCGGCGACGTTCTCGCGCGGCGTGTAGTCGACGATGTCCTCGGCCTTGATCACTTCGCGCGCGACATGGTCCAGGTTGCCCATCGCGTCGGCCAGGCCCAGCTGCACCGCCTGCTCGCCGTTCCAGAACAGGCCGGAGAAGGTTTCCGGCGTCTCCTTCAGCCGCTCGCCGCGGCCTTCGCGAACGGTGGTGATGAACTGCTGGTGCACCTGGTCGATCATCGCCTGCGCCAGCGCCGTCTGCTTGGCGTCCTGGGGGCTGAACGGGTCCAGCATGCCCTTGTGCTCGCCGGCGGTCAGCAGCCGGCGCTCGATGCCGAGCTTCTTCATCGCCTCGACGAAGCCGAAGCCGTCCATCAGCACGCCGATGCTGCCGACCAGGCTGGCCTTGTCGACGTAGATCTCGTCGGCCGCGACCGCGATGTAGTAGGCGCCGGAGGCGCAGATCTCCTCGACCACGGCATAGACCTTCTTGCCGTGCAGGGCCTTCAGGCGCCGGATCTCGTCGTTGACGATGCCGCTCTGCACCGGGCTGCCGCCGGGGGAGTTGATGCGCAGCACGACGGCCTGCGCGCCCGGGTCCTCGAAGGCGCTGCGCAGCGCCGAGACCAGGCGTTCGGCGCTCGCCTCGCCCTCGGCGTCGATCGTGCCGCGCACCTCGACGAGCGCCGTGTGCGGCGTGCTCGGCGGCCCCGGCACCACGCGGTCGGAGAACAGCGCCCACGCGATGGCCAGCGCCAGCCCCAGCCAGGCGAGGCGGAAGATTAGGCGCCAGCGGCGGTCGGCCCGCTGCTGGCGCAGCAGTTCGCGGCCCAGGCGTTCGAGGCGTTCCTCGAGGCCGCTGCCGCGCGCGGCCGCGGCCGGCCCCAGGGGCGGCATAGGCGCCGGCGCAGCGGCGCTGCCCGCCGCGGCGCCGCGGAAGTCCTCGCCGAAGAACGGCGGCGCTGGCGCGGGCGTGCCGGCGCCTTCGGTCGGGCGATCGTTGTCGGGGTTCATGGGGGTGGCGTGGCGGCGGGCTCGTCGAAGGGCACCGGCCGGATGTCGCGGGAAGGATACCAATACACCTCGCCGTCGCTCTCGTCGACGGCGATCGCCTGCAGGCGCCCGCGTCCGCAGGGGCCGCCGACGCAGCGGCCGTCGGCCGGCTCGTAGGCGGCGCCGTGGATGGAGCACAGGATCCAGCGGCGGTCGCTGTCCAGGAACTCGCCGGGCTGCCAGTCCATCTCGGCCGGCACATGGGCGCAGCGGTTCAGGTAGGCGCGCACGGTGCCGTCGAAGCGCAGCGCGAAGGCGCGCGCCGGGCGGCCGTACTCGAGCACGTCCCAGACCCAGGCGCGGCCGCGCTCGGCGAGTTCGGCCGAGCTGCACAGGCGTTCGCGCCCGGGCACCGGGTCGCGCGCCCAGCTCGGCGGCGGCAGGTCGGACATCGTGGGGCGGGCGGCGTCAGGCCTGGGCGAGCAGCCAGTCGTGCAGCTCGCGCGTCGAGTGCGCGACGAACAGCGGCTCGTGTTCGTCGAAGGCCGCCGGCTCGTGCGCGCCGTAGCTGACCGCCACGCGCGGCGTGCCGGCATTGCGCGCCAGCAGCAGGTCGTGCGTGGTGTCGCCGATCATCAGCGTGCGATCGGGCGTCACGTCCAGCTCGGCCATCAGCTCGTGCAGCATCAGCGGGTGCGGCTTGCTGGCCGTCTCGTCGGCGGTGCGCGTGGCGTCGAAGACGCCGTGCAGCTGCGCATTCGCCAGCGCCAGGTCCAGCCCGCGCCGCGCCTTGCCGGTGGCCACCGCCAGCAGGTGGCTGCGCTGCTTCAGCGCCGCCAGCATCTCGATGACGCCCGGGAACAGCACCAGCGCGTCCTGCTGCGCGAAGTAGTGGTGGCGGTAGCGCTGCGCCAGCTCCGGGTAGCGCTCGCGCGGGATGTCGGGCGCGGCGTGGCGCAGCGCGTCCTGCAGCCCGAGGCCGATCACGTAGGCGGCCTGCTCGTCGCTGGGCACCGCCGCGCCGACGTCGCGGCAGGCGGCCTGGATGCACTGCACGATGAGGCCGGTGCTGTCGTACAGCGTGCCGTCCCAGTCGAAGACGATGAGGTCGAAGCGTCGGTTCGGGCGGGTCGCGTTCATCAGGCGAGAAGTGTCGCGCAGTCCGCCGGCAGCGGGCTCGTCAGGGTGATGCGCCGGCCGTCGGCCGGGTGGTCGAAGGCGAGCTCGCGCGCGTGCAGGAACATGCGCGCGAAGCCGCTGGCCTTCGCGAAGGCCTTGTTGCGCGCGAAGTCGCCGTATTTCGGGTCGCCGACGATGGCATGCCCGCTGGCCGCCAGGTGCACGCGGATCTGGTGCGTGCGGCCGGTCTTGATCGTCACGTCCAGCAGCGTCGTGCCGTCCAGCGTGCGCACGACGCGAACCAGGCTGATCGAGCGCCGCGCGTCCTCGGCCGCGGGCGGCGCGACGCGCACGTGGCGCTCGCCGGCCGCGTCGGTGGTCTTCACCAGCGCCAGGTCGATGACCTTGAGCGACCTCGGCCAGGCGCCCCAGACCAGCGCCGCGTAGACCTTGTGCGTGCCGCGGGCGCGAAACTGGTCCTGCAGCGCGACGAGCGCGCTGCGCTTCTTGGCCAGCAGCAGGATGCCCGAGGTCTCCTTGTCCAGCCGGTGCACGAGTTCGAGAAACCTCGCCTGCGGCCGTGCGCGGCGCAGCTGCTCGATGACGCCGGAGCTGACGCCGCTGCCGCCGTGCACCGCCACGCCGGCCGGCTTGTCGATCGCCAGCAGGTGCTCGTCCTCGAACAGCAGCGGAAACTCGCGCGCCGGCGCGGGCGGCGCCGCCGTGCGGTCGGGCAGGCGCAGTGGCGGCAGGCGCACCTCGTCGCCCTCGGCCACGCGTGTATCGGCACCGGCGCGGCCCTTGTTGACGCGCACCTCGCCGCTGCGGATGACGCGGTAGACATGCGTCTTGGGCACGCCCTTGAGCAGGCGCAGCAGGTAGTTGTCCAGGCGCTGGCCGGCCGATTCGGCGTCGACCGTGACGTGCCGGACTTCCCCCGCGCTGCCGCCGACTTTGCCCCCTATAATCCGCGGCTCCACGTTTGCGCCGTAAGTGCTTGATTTATCGGAGTTTACCCGGGCATGCCCGGTGCGACGATGGAACCGGTGCGCGCCTGAGCCTTGCGCTTTCAGCGTGCGCCACAAGAGGTGATGCAACGCCCGCGCGGGCGTGGCAGGCCGGGCGCCACAGCGTCACCGGCGGCCGCACGGCGCAGGCGGAAGAGACAACGCAGAACATGAACCGGCCCTGCCATGCCGCAGGGCAGCCCGTGAATCCACGGCACGAGACACGACCGCGGTCTCGTGCCCGCGTCAGGCCCACCGCCACAGCCATGCCCCGCCCGCTCCCCCTGCTCCCGGCGTCACGCCCGCGGCCCCAAGCCGCCGCGGCCGCGTCGCCGGGGCCGTCGCCGCGCTCACCGCGGCGTGGGGACCCGGCCGGCGCGGCCGCTGCGGCGCGGGCCGCGACGCACGCGCCAACGCTGCCACGCTGACCCCTGTGCGCCGCTCGCGGCGCGCGGTCGACGGCAGTCCAGGGCACTCGCGACCACGGTTCGACCGCGCTGACTCGTGCATCGGGTGATGGCCCCGTGCCCGCTTCGCGGCGGGCACCGGGTCGCGATGCGTCCGCCCCGCGCGCGGGGCGGCCTGGAGTGCACATGAAACGAATGCTGATCAACGCCACGCAGCCCGAGGAGCGGCGGCTGGCGATCGTCGACGGCCAGAAGCTGCTCGACTTCGAGACCGAACTGGAAGGGCGCGAGCAGCGCAAGGGCAACATCTACAAGGCGGTCATCACCCGCGTGGAACCCAGCCTGGAGGCCTGCTTCGTCGACTACGGCGAGGACCGCCACGGCTTCCTGCCGTTCAAGGAAATCAGCAAGAACTACTTCCGCGAAGGCGTCAGCGCGCGCGACGCGCGCATCCAGGACGCGGTCAAGGAAGGCGACAGCCTGCTCGTGCAGGTCGAGAAGGAGGAGCGCGGCAACAAGGGCGCGGCGCTGACCACCTTCGTCAGCCTGGCCGGCCGCTACCTGGTGCTGATGCCCAACAACCCGCGCGGCGGCGGCGTCAGCCGGCGCATCGAGGGCGAACAGCGCGAGGAGCTCAAGGAGAACCTCGACCAGCTCGAGTACCCCAAGGGCATGAGCCTGATCGCGCGCACCGCCGGCATCGGCCGCAGCGCGGCCGAGCTGCAGTGGGACCTGAACTACCTGCTCAAGCTGTGGGACGCCATCGACGGCGCGTCCAAGGCCGGCAAGGGCGCCTTCCTGATCTACCAGGAGAGCAGCCTCGTCATCCGCGCCATCCGCGACTATTTCCAGCCGGACATCGGCGAGATCCTGATCGACACCGACGACATCTTCGATCAGGCCCAGCAGTTCATGAACCACGTGATGCCGGAGACCGCGGCGCGCGTGAAGCGCTATCGCGACGACGCGCCGCTGTTCAGCCGCTTCCAGATCGAGCACCAGATCGAGACGGCCTTCAGCCGCACCGTCAACCTGCCCAGCGGCGGCGCGATCGTGATCGACCACACCGAGGCGCTGGTCGCGGTGGACGTCAACAGCGCGCGCGCGACGCGCGGCGGCGACATCGAGGAGACCGCCACCCGCACCAACCTGGAGGCGGCCGACGAGATCGCGCGCCAGATGCGGCTGCGCGACCTGGGCGGGCTGATCGTCGTCGACTTCATCGACATGGAGGAGAGCAAGAACCGCCGCGAGGTCGAGCAGCGGCTGCGCGACGCGCTGCGCTACGACCGCGCCCGCGTGCAGTTCTCGTCCATCAGCAAGTTCGGCCTGCTGGAGCTCAGCCGCCAGCGCCTGCGCCCGGCGCTCAGCGAGGGCAGCCACATCACCTGCCCGCGCTGCAACGGCACCGGCCACATCCGCGACACCGAGAGCAGCGCGCTGCAGATCCTGCGCATGGTGCAGGAGGAGGCGATGAAGGAGAACACCGCCGCCGTGCACGTGCAGGTGCCGGTGGAGGTGACCAGCTTCCTGCTCAACGAGAAGCGCACCGAGATCACCAAGATCGAGCTCAAGCAGCGCGTGACCGTCATCCTGGTGCCCAACAAGCACCTGGAGACGCCGAACTACAAGCTCGAGCGGCTGCGCCACGACGACCCGCGCCTGGAAGGGCTGCAGGCCAGCTACACGATGATCGAGGAGCCGGACGACGAGGTCGGCATCACGCGGCGCCGCGACGCGAAGGAGCGCGCCAAGCCCAAGCAGGAACCGGTGATCAAGGGCGTGCTGCCCGACCAGCCGGCGCCGCCGGCGCCGGTGCCGGCGCCCGTCGTGGTGCCGGTGACGCCGGCCCCGCAGGCGCCGGTGGCCGCGGCCCCGGTGCCTGCGCCGGCGGCCGCCCCGGCCGGCAGCGGCTTCTTCGGCTGGATCCGCAAGCTGTTCGGCAGCGAGCCGGCGGCCGCGCCGGCCGCCGCGCCGGCGGCGGCACCGGTGGCCGTCGCGCCGACGGTGGCCACCCCCGACAAGCGCGAGGCGCGGCGCGGCGAGCGCGGTGGCGAGCGCGGCGAACGTGGCGGCCGCGGCGAGCGCGGTGGTCGCGGTGGCCGCGACGGGCGCGATGGCCGTGAAGGCCGCGAAGGCCGCGAACAGCGCGAAGGCCGCCGCGGCGGACGCGCCGAGGCGGCCCCGGAAGCCGGCGGCGAACGCGCGCCGCGCGAAGGTCGCGAAGGTCGCGAAGGTCGCGAAGGCCGTGAGGCCCGCGAAGGCCGCGAGGGCCGCGGCGAGCGTCGCGAGGAGCGTCGCCCGCGCGCCGAAACGGCCGCCGCCCCCGAAGTGACGCCCGCCAGCGACGAGGCCGTGAGCCCGCTCGCCTTCGTCGACACCGTGCCGGGCGCCGATCTGCCGGCGGCCGAGGGCGAGGCCCGCGAAGGCAGCCGCCGCCGCCGTCGGCGCGGTGGCCGCGACCGCGGCGAAGGTCGCGCCGAGGAAGGGGCACCGCGCAGCGAAGAGACCGCCGAGACCCGTGCGGCGTCCGGCGAGGCCATCGCGCAGGAAGGCGACGCGGCCGAAGCACCGGCCGAGAGCGGCGAGCGCGACCGTGGCCGCCGCCGCGGACGCGGGCGCGACCGCGCGCGCGACGAAGCCGCCGTGCCTGTCGACGGCGCTGCCGCCCCGACCGCGGGTGCCGAAGCTCCCGAAGCCCCCGAGGCCGCCGAGGCGCCGACCGCCGGCGCGGTCGCGGACCAGCCGGCGCCGGCCGCCGCGGAGAGCGCGCCGGCGCGAGCGATCGAGCTGCCGCACCCCCCCCAGGCTCCGCAACCGCCGAAGGCCGCCGAACCGATCCGCATCGAGCGCTACGAGCTGCCGACCGGCGAGCTCAGCGCGCTGGCCGCCGGCGCCGGCCTGGAGTGGGTGCAGTCCGACGCCGACAAGATCCGCGCCGTGCAGGCCGCGATGGCGGCCGAGCCGGCGCCAGTGCGCGTGCCGCGCGAGCCGCGGCCGCCGGTGGTCATCGACGAAGGCCCGCTGGTGCTGGTCGAGACCCGGAAGGACCTGTCGCAGCTGAAGCTGCCGTTCGAGCAGACGGCCGCACCGTGACCAAGGACGGCCCGCGCCATGCGCGGGCCGCCTCGCGAGGCGAGGGTCGCGCGGCGTGAACGCGCCGCCGCGCCACGGCCCTCAGGGCAGTTCGAAGGCGTACATGACGCAGGCGATGATGGACAGCATCAGCGGCAGCGCATCCCAGGGGTGGCTGCGGATCTTCCCCGAGGCGATGCGCTCGTAGATCTGCCGCAACGTCATCCTGTAGACGCCGGCGCCGTACCGGCTCGACTCCAGGTACAGCGAGAGGGCCATCGCGGCGACCATCACGCCCAGCAGGCCGGGCCCACGCCAGGCCGGCACGAAGATGATGAGCATCGCAGCGAGGACCTGGCCGAGCCAGGCGCCGGCGCGGACGGACTGCAGAACACCGGAACGCCTCATGTCGCGGACTCCCAATCGGCGGTCTTGTGACGGGATCATCTGTTGACCGGTGCGACGTGTGGATCCCACGGCGGGCACCACTGGTTCGAGCCGCACTTCTCGGTACCACCGCTACGGATCTGATACCAAGCGTACACGACCGCGTAGTCGCCTCCCGTGCTCTCCATCATCATCGACTCGAAGCTGGTCAGCCCATATGTCGCAGCCCCTTGAACTTGCCAAGCGGCCTGGCCAACCCAGTCAAAAGCTGACGACAGGGATTGGACCACCGTTTGCACCGTGCCGCCGATGCTGTTCCACAGGCCTGGCGCGTAGGTCTCTGTAACGGACGCAAGCGCCGTACCGACGGCGTAGCCAATGCCCCATGCGGCAACGAGGTAGCGGCCGGTGAACATGGCGGTCTCATAGAGCGCAGCCTTGACGCTTAGCGCTCCGATCGGAGCGGTCCGGTACGAAAGGTAGATTTCGTAGATCGTGTAGTCGATCGTCGGACCGGCGAGCGCCGCCGGCGGCACTGCCGGTCCGACGATACGCGCGCTTGCCTCGGGCACGGAAAGGGCTTGCGCAAAGTCCTGCGCCTTCTCGGGCGATGTGCGCCGCAACGCCGCCCACAAGGGCTCGGAGCCGAAGTGGGGCGCCAGCCGGGCCAGCTTGCCGGCATCGAGCCGCTCCGCGAACAGGTCGAGCAGGCGTGGGGCCCGCGCCTGCTGCATGCAAGCCCGCATGTAGAGACCGGCCAAGCCCTGGAACTCCAGGTCCGACAGCTCGACGAACATGCGCTCGAACGGGGCCCTGCCCAGGCGGGCGAAGTTCTGTTCGACGATCTGCGGAAAGTTGTCGTGCACCGCAGCGGCGACGTCGGAGGCCGCGCGCGCCCCGTGGTCGATGCGCGGCAGGGCCTGCGCCAGGATGTGGCGTGCGGATCGATAAGGCGACGCCCCGCCGGCAGCACGGCTTGCGTCCTGCGCGATGCCGCGACCTGAGGCTGCGCTTGCGACGGCGCCTGCCGTGAGTCCGATGAACATGTTGCGACGACTGATCATGACGACCTCCCGTGACGAAGAACGAACTGGATGGGAGGTCCAGATTAGTGACCGCACCTCGGCGCAGCCAGCCCCGAAAGGGACCGTTGCCGAGGGCCCCCTAAAGGGTGAAGTGGCAGGCGGCGACCCCTATGGTCGCGCCGGCACGACGCTGCGGGACCGTCCTCGCTAAGGCAGCCGCTCCAGCGCGCGCTGGTAGACCGGGTCGTGCATCAGCTCGTCCCAGGCCAGCGGCGGCTGCTGCGGCAGCAGCGCCAGGCGGCGTGCCTCGCTGTCCGGGTCCGGATGCCAGCGGCCTTCGGCGGCCAGGCGCGCGAGTTCGTCCAGCATCGCGTCGACCGGCGCACCGCCGTCCACCAGCGACTGGTTGCACAGCAGCACCAGGTCGCAGCCGGCGTTCAGCGCCTCGGCCGCGGCCTCGGCGAAGCTCAGCGTGCCGTGCACCCCGCCGCCGGCCGCATCGCCGAGGTGGCGCGCACCTTCCATGCTGAGGTCGTCGCTGAAGATGGCGCCGGTGAAGCCGAACTGGCCGCGCAGGATGTCCTTCAGCCAGCGCTCGGAGAAGCCGGCCGGCCGGTGGTCCACCTTCGGGTAGATCACGTGCGCCGGCATCACCGCGGTCAGCGTGGCCGACAGCCATTCGTAGGGCTTCGCGTCGTCGGCCAGCACGGCCTTCAGGCTGCGCCGGTCGACCGGCACCGCGACATGGCTGTCGGCCTTCACGAAGCCATGGCCGGGGAAGTGCTTGCCGCAATGCGCCATGCCGGCGCGCAGCATGCCGTGCGCGACGCTCTTGGCCAGCAGCGCGGCGACGCGCGCGTCGCGGTGGAAGGCACGCTCGCCGATCACCGCGCTGCCGCCGTGGTCCAGGTCCAGCACCGGGGCGAAGCTGAGGTCCACGCCGCAGGCGCGCAGCTCGGCGGCAAGCACGTAGCCCAGGGCGCTGGCGGCGTCGGTGGCGGTTAGCGCGTCGTGCATCCAGGCCTCGCCCAGCACGCGCATCGCCGGCAGCGCGGTGAAGCCGTCGCTGCGGAAACGCTGCACGCGGCCGCCCTCGTGGTCCACGCAGACCAGCAGGTCCGCGCGCAGCGACTTGAGCTCGGCCACCAGCGCGGTGAGCTGGCGGCGGTCGCTGAAGTTGCGCGCGAACAGCGTCAGCCCGCCGACCAGCGGGTGGCGCAGGCGGCGGCGGTCGGCGGCGGCGAGCGTGGTGCCGGCGATGTCGATCAGGACGGCGGCGTGGTCGGCGGTCATGGCTGCTTTCGTTCAGGCGCCGTCTCGACGACGACATAGGCGGCGGCATAGTCGGTCTCGTCGGTGACGCTGACATGGGCGACCCAGCCGCGCGCGGCAAACCAGCCGGCCAGTTCGCCGGACAGGCGGATCACCGGCTTGCCGCCGGGTTCGTTGAGGATCTCGCAGGCGCGCCAGGTCATCGGCATGCGGATGCCCAGGCCGATGGCCTTCGAGAAGGCCTCCTTGGCCGAGAAGCGCGTGGCCAGGAAGCGCACGCCGCGCGCCGGCGCGCGCGCCAGCCGGGCGTGGAAGACCTGCAGTTCGCCCGGGCCCAGGATGCGCTCGGCGAAGCGCTCGCCGCGGCGCTCCCAGGTCGCCGTGATGCGGCGCAGGTCGCACAGGTCGGTGCCGATGCCGACGATCATCGCGCGGCCGCCTGGCCTTCGCGGATGCAGCGCCGGTAGTCGCGCACCGTGGCCGGCAGGCCCAGCTCCAGCGCGTCGGCGACCAGTGCATGGCCGATCGACACCTCCAGCACGCCGGGTACCGCGCGCAGGAAGTCGGCGAGGTTGTCGCGGTTGAGGTCGTGGCCGGCATTGACGCCCAGGCCGGCAGCCTGCGCCGCACGCGCGGCGGCGGCGAAGCGCTCCAGCTGCGCCGCCTGCTCCGGCTTGCCATGCGCCGCGGCATACGGCTCGGTATACAGCTCCACGCGGTCGGCACCCAGCGCACGTGCCGCGGCCATCGCGTCGGGCAGCGGGTCCATGAACAGGCTCACGCGCACGCCGAGCGCATAGCACTCGGCTATCAGCGGGCGCAGCCGTTCGGCGTCGGCGCGGCCGGCGCCCAGCAGGTCCCAGCCATGGTCGCTGGTGAACTGGCCCTCGCTGTCGGGCACGAAGGTCGCCTGCTGCGGCCGCACCGCGCGGATGAAACCCATCAGGTTGTGGAAGGGGTTGCCCTCGATGTTATATTCGGCCTCGGGCCAGTCCTTCAGCAGCGCGGCGAGCTCGTGCACGTCGTGGGCGCGGATGTGGCGCTCGTCCGGCCGCGGGTGCACGGTGATGCCGTCGGCCCCGGCCTCCAGGCACAGCGTCGCGGCCCGGACCACGCTCGGAATGCCCAGGTGGCGCGTATTGCGCAGCAGCGCGACCTTGTTGACGTTGACCGACAGCGCGGTGCCCGCGGCGTGGCCGGCGCGGGCTTCGGGAGCGACGAGCGGGTTCATTTCGCGGGCACCTCGGGCGCGCCGGCGGCCAGGCGCTGCACGCCCTGCCAGACCCGGCGCGTGCGCAACTGGTCGTGGCCGAGATGATAGTGAAGGCACTCGCGCAGCATGCTGCGCAGCGCGGGCAGCTCGGCCGGCGCCAACGTGCAGGCGGCGCGCAGCGCGTCGCCGCTGCCATGCACCAGCGCGGCCTCGATCGCCCGCCAGGCGGCGCCGGCGATGCCGTCGCGCCGCGCCGGCGCGAGGCCGGCCTCCGCGCGCAGCGCATAGCGCGCGTCGTCGCGCAGCGGCGCCAGCGTCAGCGTCTCGTGGCCCAGGTCGGGCAGCGAGCCGGTCTCGCGCAGCAGCTGCAGCTCGAAGGCACGCAGCGCCGCCGCCTCGGCACCGGCATCGCCGGCCATGGCCTGCGCCAGCGCGGCCAGCGCATCGGCATAGGCGTCGAACAGCGCCGGGTGCGGGTCCTGGCGCGCCAGCAGCTTCATCAGCAGCTCGTTGAGGTACCAGCCGGCGAGCAGCGCGGCGGCCGGCAGCAGCGGCGCACCGCCGACCCACTCGGCGCCGCGCAGGTTGAAGACCTCGGCCGCCTCGTCGGCCGGTGCCTTGCCCAGCGCCGCGTGCAGCGGCTGGAAGGGCAGCAGCACCGGCCGCAGCTGCGAGGTCGGCCGCTTCGCGCCCTTGGCCGCGACGACGAGACGGCCCTGCTCGCGCGTGAACAGCTCGACGATCAGGCTGGTCTCGCTCCAGTCCCAGCGGTGCAGCACGTAGGCCAGCAGCGGCGCGGCGGGCGTGCCGCGGCGCGCGCGTGGCGCGCCGGCGGCCGCCGCCTCACTCGTAGCCATAGCTGCGCAGGTGGCGCTCGTCGTCGGCCCAGCCGGAGCGCACGCGCACCCAGAGCTCGAGGAAGACACGCGCGTCCCACAGCCGTTCCAGGTCCTGGCGCGCCTCGCTGCCGATGCGCTTGAGGCGTTCGCCGCCCTCGCCGATGACCATGCCCTTGTGCTGGTCGCGCTCGACGACGATGGTGGCGGTGATGCGCACGCGGCGCGGGCCGGTGGCGGTCTCCGGTTCCTCCTCGAACTTGTCGATCACGACGGTGGAGGTGTAGGGCAGCTCGTCGCCGGTCAGCCGGAAGAGCTTCTCGCGCACGATCTCGCCGGCGATGAAGCGCTCGCTGCGGTCGGTCAGCGCGTCCTCGTCGTACAGCCAGGGCTGCTCGGGCAGGTAGCGCTCGACGATGGCGAACAGGCGCTCGACGTCGGCCGGCTTCTTCGCCGACATCGGCACGTATTCGGCGAAGGCGTGGCGCTCCTGCATGCCGCGCAGCCAGGGCAGCACGTCGGTGCGGCGCGCCATCGCGTCCAGCTTGTTGGCCACCAGCAGCACCGGCTTGTCCTTCAGCCCCGGGTCCTGCAGCAGGCCCAGCACCTTGGCGTCGGGCAGCCCGAAGCGCCCGGCCTCGACGACGAACAGCACCACGTCCACGTCGGCCAGCGCGGCCTGCACGGTGCGGTTGAGCGTGCGGTTGAGCGCCGCGGTGTGGCGGGTCTGGAAGCCCGGCGTGTCGACGAAGACGAACTGCGCCGCGCCCACCGTGCGGATGCCGGTGATGCGGTGGCGCGTGGTCTGCGCCTTGTCGGAGGTGATGCTGATCTTCTGCCCGACCAGCGCATTGAGCAGCGTGCTCTTGCCGACGTTGGGCCGGCCGACGATGGCGACCAGGCCGCAGCGCTGCGACGGTGCGGGCGCCGAAGGCGGCTCGTCGCTCACGATCGGAGCGGACCGCCCGGGCGGTCGCTGGCGCGCAGCAACTCCAGCATCGCGGCCGCGGCCTCCTGCTCGGCGGCGCGGCGCGAACGGCCCTCGCCCTGCGCCGCCAGGCCCAGCGGCGCAACCGCGCACTCGACCTCGAAGGTCTGCGCATGGGCCTGGCCGCGCGTGGCCAGGATGCGGTAGGCCGGCACCGGCAGCTTGCGCGCCTGCAGCCACTCCTGCAGCTCGGTCTTGGCGTCCTTGCTCCAGCTGTCGGCCTCGGTGGCCTGGATGATCTCGCCGAACAGGCGCCGCACGACGGCCATCGCGGCGTCGAAGCCGGCCTCCACGTGCACGGCGCCGATGACCGCCTCCAGCGCGTCGGCCAGGATGGACGGCCGCAGCGCGCCGCCGCCGCGCAGTTCGCCCTCGGACAGGCGCATCACCTCGGGCAGGCCCAGCGCCAGCGCCAGCCGGTGCAGGCTGTCCTCGCGCACCAGGTGGGCACGCACGCGGGTCAGGTCGCCCTCGGCGCTGTCGGCGAAGCGCTCGAACAGCAGCGTCGAGACGGCCAGGCTGAGCACCGCGTCGCCCAGGAATTCGAGCCGCTCGTTGTGGTCGGCCCCGAAACTGCGGTGCGTCAGCGCACGCTGCAGCAGCCGCTGGTCGCGGAAGCGGTGGCCCAGGCGCTGCTGCAGCGCGGCCAGCGACGTCTCCGGGTGCGGCGCCATCACGCCCCTACTTCGAGCGGCCCTCGTACTTGATCAGGATGTAGACCGGGCCCCACAGCGGCACTTCCTTGTCGTAGGCATAGCCGATGACGACCTGGTCGTTCTCCTTCGTGATCATCAGGTCCTTGCCCGAGATCGCGCTGATCGAATACTCGAGGTCCTTCTGCTTGTCGAAGGCGCTGCGCGCCTCGGCCACCGTGGACGGCTGGCTCTTCGCGATCTGCTCGACGGTGCGCTGGATCGTCAGGTACTCGTTGACGGTGGGCAGCGTGCGCACCAGCACGTAGCCGAAGAAGCCGATCAGCAGGGCCCAGAACATCAGGCCGAAGAGCGTCATGCCGCGCTGGGCGGCGCGGGCGGGCGCAGGGCCGCGCCTGGCGGCGCGGGCGTGCACAGGGCCGCGCCGGGCGGCGCGGCTGGGGCGGTTCGTCGCGGGCGTCATGGGCAGGCGGGCTCCTGAAGCCGGTCAGTGGAACGCGCCGATGCGTCCCAGGTTGCCGAAATTCATCCAGACGAAGAATGCCTTGCCGACGATGTTCTCGTCCGGCACGAATCCCCAGAATCGGGAATCCTGCGAATTGTCACGGTTGTCGCCCATCAGGAAATAGTGCCCGGGCGGCACCTTGCAGACCATGCCCTCGGGGCTGTAGCGGCAGTTCTCGGCCAACGGGAAGCGCTTGGGGTCGGGACCGTACCACGCGCTGCGACGCGGGTCGACGCGGATGCGGTGCTCCACGTCGCCGAGCTTCTCGCTGAACATCGGGCTGTAGCTCAGGCTGTCGTCGTCGTAGTGCTCGCCCAGCGCCACGGTGGGCACCGGCTCGCCGTTGATCGTGAGCTTCTGGTTCAGGTAGGCGACCTCGTCGCCGGGCAGGCCGACGACACGCTTGATGTAGTCCAGCCGCGGGTCCACCGGGTAGCGGAAGACCATCACGTCGCCGCGCTGCACCGGGTTGTTGTCCAGGATCTTCTTGTTGATGACCGGCAGCCGCACGCCGTAGTGAAACTTGTTCACGAGGATCAGGTCGCCGACCAGCAGCGTCGGCACCATCGAGCCCGACGGGATCTTGAACGGCTCGAACAGGAAGCTGCGCAGCAGGAAGACGATGGCGATCACCGGGAACAGCCCGGCCGTCCAGTCCAGCCACCAGGGCTGGGCGCGCAGCTTCGCGACGGCCTCGTCGACGTCGCCGTCGACCTTCTCGATGCCGGCGGCCGCCAGCTGGCGCCGCCGCTCGGCGTCGCGCTGCTGCAGTGCCACCGCGGCGGCCTCGCGCTCGGGCCGGAAGTGGAAGCGCTCGGCCAGCCAGTACAGCATCGTGGCCACCGTCAGCATGAACAGCAGCAGCGAGAAGTTGCCGGTCCAGAAGCCCAGGAACCAGCCGCCGAGGTAGACCACCAGCAGCCCGTACAGCGCGGCGGTCAGCGAACCCATCATCTGTGCCATCGGAGTGTCAGTCTTCCACCTGCAGGATTGCGAGGAAGGCCTCCTGGGGCACCTCGACGGAGCCGATCTGCTTCATCCGCTTCTTGCCGGCCTTCTGTTTTTCGAGCAGCTTGCGCTTGCGGGTGATGTCGCCGCCGTAGCATTTTGCCAGCACGTTCTTGCGCAGCGCCTTGACGTCCTCGCGCGCGATGATGTGGGCGCCGATGGTGGCCTGGATCGCCACGTCGTACATCTGGCGCGGGATCAGCGTGCGCATCTTGGCCACCACGGCGCGGCCGCGGAACTGGCTCTGCGCCCGGTGCACGATCATCGCCAGCGGGTCGACGCGGTCGCCGTTGATCAGCATGTCGACCTTGACGACGTCGGCCGCGCGGTACTCCTTGAACTCGTAGTCCATGCTGGCGTAGCCGCGGCTGACGGACTTCAGCTTGTCGAAGAAGTCCAGCACGATCTCGGCCAGCGGCAGCTCGTAGGTCAGCATGACCTGCTTGCCGTGGTAGGCCATGTTGAGCTGGATGCCGCGCTTCTGGTTGGCCAGCGTCATCACCGGGCCCACGGCGTCCTGCGGCATGTACAGGTGGACGGTGACGATGGGCTCGCGGATCTCGCGGATGCGGCCCTGGTCGGGCATCTTGCTGGGGTTCTCGACCTTCAGCACCGTGCCGTCGTTCAGCTCGACCTCGTAGACCACGCTGGGCGCGGTGGTCACCAGGTCCTGGTCGAATTCGCGCTCCAGCCGCTCCTGCACGATCTCCATGTGCAGCAGGCCCAGGAAGCCGCAGCGGAAGCCGAAGCCCAGCGCCTGGCTGACCTCGGGCTCGTAGCGCAGGCTGCTGTCGTTGAGCTTGAGCTTCTCCAGCGCGTCGCGCAGCTGGTCGTACTCGCTGGCCTCGGTCGGGTACAGCCCGGCGAAGACCTGCGGCTGGATCTCCTTGAAACCGGGCAGCGGCTCGCTCGCCGGGCCGGCGTTGTTGGGCAGCTTCTTCTCCAGCGTCACCGTGTCGCCGACCTTGGCCGCCTGCAGTTCCTTGATGCCGGCGATCAGGAAGCCCACCTCGCCGGCGGCCAGCCGCTCGCGCGGCTCGGACTTGGGCGTGAAGACGCCCAGCTGCTCCAGCGGGTAGACCGCGTTGGTGGCCATCAGCCGGATGCGGTCGCCCTTCTTCAGCTCGCCGTCGACCACGCGCACCAGCATCACGACGCCGACATAGTTGTCGAACCAGCTGTCGATGATCATCGCGCGCGGCGGGCCGTCCGGGTTGCCGCGCGGCGGCGGCATGCGGTGGATCACCGCCTCCAGGATCTCGTCGATGCCCAGGCCGGTCTTCGCGCTGCACGGGATGGCATCGGTGGCGTCGATGCCGATGACGTCCTCGATCTCCGCCTTGGCGTTCTCCGGGTCGGCCTGCGGCAGGTCCATCTTGTTGAGCACCGGCACGACCTCGACGCCGAGGTCCAGCGCGGTGTAGCAGTTGGCCACCGTCTGCGCCTCCACGCCCTGGCTGGCGTCGACGACGAGCAGCGCACCCTCGCAGGCGCTGAGCGAGCGGCTGACCTCGTAGCTGAAGTCCACGTGCCCCGGCGTGTCGATCAGGTTCAGGTGGTAGACCTGGCCGTCGCGCGCCGTGTAGCTCAGCGACGCGGTCTGCGCCTTGATCGTGATGCCGCGCTCGCGCTCGATGTCCATCGAGTCGAGCACCTGCGCTTCCATCTCGCGGTCGCTGAGGCCGCCGCAGCGCTGGATGAGCCGGTCCGCCAGCGTGCTCTTGCCGTGGTCGATGTGGGCGATGATGGAAAAGTTGCGGATGTGATTCACAGCGTCGAACGGCGCGCGATCAGCGCGCTCGCAGCATCGATGGGCAGCGGCTCGGCCGCTTCAGCGCATGCCCGCATCGCGACGCGATGCGGGGGCCCGTGCAGGGCGGCGCCGGAGGTAAAAAAAAGGCGCGTCCAAGTGGGTGACGCGCCTTCCAACAGAACGTTTG
Organism: Rubrivivax sp.; assembly: GCA_019635315.1. Classification (GTDB taxonomy): domain Bacteria; phylum Pseudomonadota; class Gammaproteobacteria; order Burkholderiales; family Burkholderiaceae_C; genus Rubrivivax. Next base: position 481,275 of record JAHBZT010000003.1, on the reverse strand, counting down.
GCAACTGCTTGTTGGGCGTTCATTGTAGATCAAAGGATCGCGCCGGAACCCGCGCCATTGCTTGATTTCCGCTCGTTGCGGGTCTCCAACAGGCAAAAGTTGTCCACAGATTCTCAACAGGTTGGCGCCGCCTCCGGAAGCGGCTGGCACGGCTTCTGCTGTGCCCCGTCCGGCGGTCTAAACAGCGCCGATGCGGGTCGAATTCTAGACCCCATGGGCGCTAATCCCGATCCGACGGGGATTGAAGTGAGAAACCACTAACTTATCCGGCCGCCGGGCCCCCGTCGGTGGCGGTCTGGCCCGTCGCCCGCGCTTCCATGATGCGGAAAGACCCGGCGCCAAAGTCAACTTGGCGCCGGGTCCGGACGGCGGCCGGCCGGCGGGGCGACACCGGCCGCCAGGCGCCGCCAGACGCCGCGGCGTCCGTGCCGGCACGCTTCGGCGCCGGGCTTCAGCGGTTGGGCCGGATCACCAGGTAGTTGGTCCACTCGCCGCGGCGCACCAGCACGCTGACGGCACGCGCCTTCTCCACCTTCGCGGCGACGGCGGCGAACTGCCGGCTGTCGGCGATCTCGGTGTTGTCGATCGAGAGGATGACGTCGCCTTCGCGCAGACCGGCGCGCGCCGCGGCGCCGTCGACCGCGTCGACGCGCACGCCGCCGCGCACGCGCAGGTCGCGCTTGATCGCCTCGGGCAGGTCGGACACCGTGAGACCCAGCGCGCTGCGCGTGCCGGCCTGCGGGCCGCTGCCCGGCGAGGCCGCGGCGCGGCGCGGTTGCGGGTCGGGTTCGAACTCGGCCACCGTGACCGACAGGTCGCGCGTCTCGCCGCGGCGGAAGACCTGCAGCGAGGACTTGGCGCCCGGCTTGGTGCCGCCGACGATGCGCGGCAGGTCGCCCGAACGCTCGACCGGCTTGCCGTCGACGCGCAGGATGATGTCGCCGGCCTCGACCCCGGCCTTGTCGGCGGGGCCGTCCTTCTCCACGCCCTGCACCAGCGCGCCGCGCGGCGCACCGAGGCCGATCGATTCGGCGACCTCGCGCGTGACCTGCGCGATCGTCACGCCGATGCGCCCGCGCACCACGCGCCCGGTGGTGCGCAGCTGGTCGGCGACGTTCATCGCCTCGTCGATCGGGATCGCGAAGCTGATGCCCATGAAGCCGCCGCTGCGGCTGTAGATCTGCGAGTTGATGCCGACGACCTCGCCGCGCAGGTTCAGCAGCGGGCCGCCGGAGTTGCCGGGGTTGATCGCGACGTCGGTCTGGATGAAAGGCAGGTAGTCGCCGGTGTCGCGCTGCTTGGCGCTGACGATGCCGGCGGTGACGGTGTTGTCGAGCCCGAAGGGCGAGCCGATGGCCATCACCCACTCGCCGACGCGCAGCCGGTTCACGTCGCCGATCCTCACCGGCGGCAGCCCGGTCGCGTCGACCTTGACCACCGCGACGTCGGTGCGGTGGTCGCTGCCGACGATGCGCGCCTTCAGCTCGCGCTTGTCGGTGGTGGTCACGATGACCTCGTCGGCACCGGCCACGACATGCGCGTTGGTCATGATGTAGCCGTCGGCGCTGAGGATGAAGCCCGAGCCGACGCCGCGCTGGCGCTGCTCGTCGTCGCCGCCCGGGCCGCCCGGGCCGCGCGGACCCGGCCGGCCGGGCAGCGGGATGCCGAAGCGGCGGAAGAATTCCTCGATGTTGGGGTCGATCTGCGGGCCGGCGCCGCCCGCGTTGCCGCCGCCCACGCGTTCGGTGGTGCGGATGTTGACCACCGAAGGACCGACACGCTCGGCCAGCTCGGCGAAGTCCGGCAGCTGCACGGTGGGCGCAGTCTGCGCCGGGGCTGGCAGCGGCGCCAGCGCGGCCGCGGCGAGCACGGCGCCGGCGAACAGCACAGTGCGGCGGCCGGCGGCTTCGCGCAGGCGCACCAGGGTCGAGGTCGGTTCGAGCTTCGGGGTCGGGTTCTTCATGGCGGGCCGTCAGACTGACAGGATTCGGGACAGTTCCGTGCCGGGTGCGGCCGCTGCGGCGGCAGCGCGCCCGACGCGGCAGGGTGGCCGTGCATCAGCGCCGTCGTTCCAGCGACGCGGCAAACTGCTGCAGCGTCGTCGCGGGCACGTTGCCGACGGCGGTGATCCAGTGCTCGCCGTTGCGCTGCATCACGGTGCTCGTGGCGCCCTGGCGGGCGTGCATCTCGCGGCGGTGGCGCTGCGCGTCGAAGGGTTCCACGAACAGCGAGACATGGGTCAGGCCGTCGGTGAAGACCGCCTGCAGCACCGAGGCGCCGGCCTCGCCGGCATTCTCCATGCCGCGGCGCACGCAGCCGGCGAGACGGAAGCCCGGCACCGGCCGCGCCAGCGCCCAGCCTTCGTCGTCCAGCTTGGTGCGCTGCTGCTGCGGGCGCACGACGCGCCAGTCGGCCAGCTGCTTGAGCTGCCGCAGCACCGTGTCGGGCTGCGGCCGCACGCCGATCTCGACCTCGGTGAACGAGGTCGACTCCAGCAACGCGCGGTCCGGTCCCGCGTCCAGCATGTCGGCGCGCAGCATCAGGCCGCTGGCCAGGTCGGCCCACAGGCGCTGCGCATAACGCAGCGCGTCGCGCGGGTCCATGCGCAGCACGACCGCGTCGCGCCCGGCCACGCGCGCCAGGCCCTCGCGGTGCAGCGCATACTGCTCCAGCGCCTGCGGGTCGACCATCTGCGGCGTCGCCGACCAGGCCGCCAGCGTCTCGCGCTTCTCTACGATCGCGGTGCGCTTGCCCGGCAGCAGCGTGTGCACGAGGTCGTTGTGGCGCACGATGCGCTGGTGGCGGCCGTCCATCGACTCGACCTGCTCGACGACCTGGCCGCCGACCACGTAATGCAGCACGCGCGAGGTGGCGATCGCGCCGTCGGCGCTGAAGACCAGCGTGCCCTGGAAGTTGCCCAGGCGCTGTGCCTGGTGGATGCGCCACAGCCAGGCCCGTGCCTCGCCCTCGGAGGCCAGCCCCTCGGGCACGGTCTGCGCCCGCGCCGGCTGCAGCGCGCCCAGCGCACCGAGCATGCCGGCCGCGGCCAGACAGGCCAGCCGGCGCGCCCAGCCCGGCACGCGCGGCACCCCGGCCGCGTACGGCGGCAGCGCTGCCGCCGTCACCGCGCCGCACCTGCCGGTGCCACCACCTCCACCTGGCGCAGCGCCCCGCCGGGCACCGCGACCGGCATGCCGCCGCGCGCGGCCTGGTGGGCGCGCAGCATCTCGTCCAGCCGCGCGTCGCGGATCAGCACGCCGCGCACCTGAGGCCCGGCGGACGGCGCCGCGGCGTTGCCACCGACCAGCACCACGCCCGGCGCCGGACTGCCGCCGGCCATCACCGGCGTGCCGGGCGCACCGCCAGGGCCGGCGAGCTGGGTGACGACCAGCACGCCAGCGACGACCACGAAGCCGGCCGCCGCAGCCACCGGCAGCAGCCAGCGCGAACGCAGGGCCGCACCCGCCCGGGTCACCGCCGGTGCCGGCGCCAGCGGCACCGGCTCAGCGGCCAGGCGCTCGCGCAGGCGTGCCAGAAACGCCGCGTCGCGGCCGGGGTCGCCGGCCAGTTCGTCGGAACGCAGCACATCGCCGATCAGGTGGTAGGCGTGCCAGGTGCGGCGCGCCTCGTCGTCGCGGCGCCACAGCTCGCAGCCGGACTGCACGGCATCGGCGTCGCCGTCGGCCAGCGCGGACAGCCAGCGCCGCGGGTCGTCGTCGCGCACTTCGGGGGACAGGGCGTCGTCGGGGCGTCGGGGCTGGGCATTCATGGCAGGCACGGAAGGTGGGCGGCTTCTTGATCGGTCGGGGATCGGGCGGCGTCGGCGGGTGGTCTACCAGCGTTCGCCCTGGCGCGTGTCGAGCAGCGGTCGCAGCCGTGCGGCGATCGCCTCGCGGGCACGAAAGATGCGGGAGCGGACGGTGCCGATCGGGCAGTTCATGACTTCGGCGATCTCTTCGTAACTCAGGCCTTCGATCTCGCGCAGCGTGATCGCCTGGCGAAGATCCTCTGACAGCGCTTCGATCGCGGAGTTCACGGCCGCGGCAATCTCGCGGCTGGCCAGCAGGGCTTCGGGCGTCTCGCCGTCGGTTAGTTCGTTCTCCACCCGTGAAGTTTCATCGCCATCCTCACCGGAGGTGAGGTGGTTTTCCGAGACCAGGGGGTCGCGCTTGAGGTCCAGCAGCGCCTTCTTGGCCGTATTGACGGCGATCCGGTACAGCCAGGTGTAGAAGGCGCTGTCGCCACGGAAGTTGGGCAGCGCCCGGTAGGCGCGGATAAAGGTCTCCTGGGCGATGTCCTGCACCAGGTCGACGTCGCGCACCATGCGGCCGATCAGCCGCTCGATGCGGCGCTGGTACTTGACGACCAGCATCTCGAAGGCCCGCTGGTCACCGCGCTTGACGCGCTCGACGAGCAGGGCATCGGCATCGGCGTCGGCCATGGGCGGGGCGGGTCCCTGGTGCCGGCCGCTTCAGCGGCCCGGCGGCGCGGCGCCGGTGGCCGCGGCGACGAGGCCGTCGCCCGCGCGCCCGGCGGTCGCGAAGGCGGCCACGCGCAGCGCATGCCAGGCCGGCCCCGCCTCGGCCGCGGACAGCGGCAGCCAGCGCCTGCGGCCGCCCGCGGTCGGGCGCAGGCGCAGCAGCATCCAGGGGCCGGCGTCGATGGCGATGTCCAGCGTGCCGGGCGTGCCGTCGGCCGACCAGGCCTGGCCGTCCCAGACCAGGTCGGCGGGCGCCGGCAGCCAGCGGGTGGCCGCGAAGGCGGCGGCGGACGCGGCCGCCACCGCGGACAGCACCGCCGATGCCGCCGCGGCGCCGGCGTGGCCGGCGACCCAGGCCGCCAACGCGGCGGCGGCCAGCGCAGGCAGGCCCAGGTTCAGCGCCCGCCACGGCCGGCCGCCGCTGCAGCGCACGCTGACGGGCGGCGGCTGGCGCACGTCAGACGCGCCGGAAGACCAGCGTGCCGTTGGTGCCGCCGAAACCGAAGTTGTTCTTCACCGCGACGTCGATCTTCATCGGCCGCGCCTCGTTGGCGCAGTAGTCCAGGTCGCACTCCGGGTCCTGGTCGAAGATGTTGATCGTCGGCGGCGAGACCTGGTGGTGCACGGCCAGCACGCTGAAGACCGACTCGATGCCGCCGGCGCCACCCAGCAGGTGGCCGGTCATCGACTTGGTCGAGTTGACGACCAGGCGCCTGGCGTGGTCGCCGAAGGCCTTCTTGATCGCATTCGTCTCGTTGACGTCGCCCAGCGGCGTGCTGGTGCCGTGGGCGTTGAGGTACTGCACCTGGTCGGGGTTGACGCCGGCGTTGCGCAGCGCGGCCAGCATGCTGCGCTTGGGGCCGTCGACGTTGGGCGCGGTCATGTGGAAGGCGTCGGCGCCCATGCCGAAGCCGGCCAGCTCGGCATAGATCTTCGCGCCGCGCGTCTTCGCGTGCTCGTACTCCTCGAGCACCAGCACGCCGGCGCCCTCGCCGAGCACGAAGCCGTCGCGGTCCTTGTCCCAGGGCCGGCTGGCGGTGGCGGGGTCGTCGTTGCGCGTGGACAGCGCGCGCGCCGCCGCGAAGCCGCCGATGCCCAGCGGGCTGACGGTGCTCTCGGCGCCGCCGGCGATCATCACGTCGGCGTCGCCGTACTCGATCAGCCGGCCGGCCTCGCCGATGCAGTGCAGCCCGGTCGTGCACGCGGTGACGATGGCCAGGTTCGGCCCGGTGAAGCCGTAGCGGATCGAGACATGGCCGGAGATCATGTTGATGATCGACGCCGGCACGAAGAACGGCGAGATGCGGCGCGGGCCGCGCTCGCGGTAGTCGCCGTCGGTGGCCTCGATCATCGGCAGCCCGCCGATGCCGCTGCCGACCAGGCAGCCGATGCGCTCGGCCTGCGCTTCGGTCAGCGCCTCGCCATGCGGCAGCCCGGCGTCCTGCACCGCCTGCACGGACGCCGCCATCCCGTAGTGGATGAAGGTGTCCATGTGGCGGGCTTCCTTCGCCGGGATCCAGTCCTCGACGTTGAAGCCCTTGACCTCGCCCGCGAAGCGGCAGGAGAACGCCGACGCGTCGAACTTCGTGATCGCGGCGATGCCGCTGGTGCCGGCCACCAGCCGCTGCCAGCCTTCGGCCACCGAATTGCCCACCGGGCACACGAGCCCGAGGCCGGTGACGACGACGCGACGACGGGTCATCGCGCGGGTCAGCTCTTCTGGTGCGCGACCGCGTAGTCGATCGCCAGCTGCACCGTCGTGATCTTCTCGGCTTCCTCGTCCGGGATCTCGATCCCGAACTCGTCCTCCAGCGCCATCACGAGTTCCACCGTGTCCAGCGAGTCGGCGCCGAGGTCGGCGACGAAGGCCTTTTCGTTGCTGACGTCGGACTCGGGCACGCCGAGCTGCTCGGCAATGATCTTCTTGACTCGCGCTTCGATATCGCTCATGACTCCTCCGGGGCAGTGGGGTCGGAAAAAACAGCCCGCGATTCTACCGGCGGGGTTCGGGTGGGAAACGGGGGGCGGCGGCGGGGGCTTCGGCAGGCGCAGGAGCGACCGCTCAGACCATGTACATGCCGCCGTTGACGTGCAGTTCGGTGCCCGTCACGTAGCCGGCCAGCGGCGAGGCCAGGAAGCGCACCGCATGGGCCACCTCGTCGACGCTGCCCAGGCGGCCGGCCGGGATCTGCGCCAGCAGCGCGCTCTTCGTGGCCTCGGGCAGCACCTCGGTCATGTCGGTGGCGATGAAGCCGGGCGCGACGCAGTTGACGGTGATGCCGCGCGCGCCGAGCTCGCGCGCCAGCGCGCGCGTCAGCCCGGCCACGCCGGCCTTGGCCGCCGCATAGTTGGCCTGGCCGGCATTGCCGCTGGCGCCGACCACGCTGGTGATGTTGACGATGCGGCCCCAGCGCTGCTTCATCATCGGCCGCGTCGCAGCGCGGCAGGCGCGGAAGACGGCCTTGAGGTTGGTGTCCAGCACCGCGTCCCAGTCCTCGTCCTTCATGCGCATCGACAGGGTGTCGCGCGTGATGCCGGCGTTGTTGACGAGCACGTGCAGGCCGCCCTCGGCCTTGACGATGCCATCGATCGCGGTGTCCAGCGCAGCGCCGTCGGTGACGTTCAGCACGATGCCGCGGCTGCCCGGGAAGGCGGCCAGCGCCTCGCCGATGCCGGCGGCGCCGGCCTCGCTGGTGGCGGTGCCGATGACGCGGCAGCCGTCGGCCGCCAGCGCGATCGCGATCGCGCGGCCGATGCCGCGCGAGGCGCCGGTGACGAGGGCCACGCGCGGGCTCGGGGCTTCGGGCGTGCTCACGACAGCAGCCCCTTCGCGTCGGCCAGGCTGGCCGGGTCGAGCACGGTCATCGTCGTCAGTTCGGCATCGCAGCGCTTGACCAGCCCGGCCAGCACCTTGCCCGGGCCGCACTCGAGCACATGGGTCAGCCCGCGTGCCTTCAGCGCCGCGACGACCTCGACCCAGCGCACCGCGCCGAAGGCCTGGCGGTACAGCGCGTCGCGGATCGCATCGGGCTCGGTGGGCGCGGCGACGTCCACGTTGTTGACCACCGGGATGCGCGGCGGCGCGATCGCCACCGTGGCCAGCCGCTCGCGCAGCGCGTCGGCGGCCGGCTTCATCAGCGCGCAGTGGAACGGTGCGGAGACCGGCAGCAGCAGCGCCCGCTTGGCGCCCATCGCCTTGAGCTTCCCGCAGGCGGCATCGACGCCGGCCTTGCTGCCGGCGATGACGGTCTGCTTCGGGTCGTTGAAATTGGCCGGCGAGACGACTTCGCCGCTGGCCGCCGCGACCTCGGCGCAGCCGGCCGCCACCTGCGCGGCGTCCAGGCCCAGGATGGCCGCCATCGCGCCGGTGCCCACCGGCACCGCCTGCTGCATGGCCTGGGCGCGGAAGCGCACCAGCGGCAGCGCATCAGCCAGCGTCAGCGCGCCGGCAGCGACCAACGCGCTGTATTCACCCAGCGAGTGACCGGCCACCGCCGCCGGCTCCGCGCCGCCCTCGGCTCGCCAGGCGTTGTAGCAGGCGATGGCCGCGGTCAGCATCACCGGCTGCGTGTTGGTGGTCAGCTCCAGCGCTTCCTTCGGGCCTTCGTGGATCAGCCGGCCGAGGTCCTCGCCGAGCGCGGCCGAGGCCTCGTCCAGCGTGCGCTTCACGGCCGGGTGATCGCCCCAGGCGTCGAGCATGCCGACCGACTGCGAGCCCTGGCCCGGGAAGACGAATGCAAATGCCGTCATCGTGGTGGTGACTGTGAGAGGTGCCGGATCGCCGGTCAGAAGTCGAGCAGCACCGCGCCCCAGGTGAAGCCGCCGCCGACGCCCTCCAGCATCACGGTGTCGCCGCGCTTCACGCGGCCGCTCTTGACCGCGGCGTCCAGCGCCAGCGGCACCGAGGCGGCCGAGGTGTTGCCATGCTCGTGCACGGTGACGATCAGCTTGTCCAGCGGCAGCTTCAGCTTCTTGGCCGTGCCCTGCATGATGCGGATGTTGGCCTGGTGCGGGATCAGCCAGTCCAGGTCGGCCTCGCTGCGGCCGGCCTTCTCGAGCACCGCGCGTGCGCTCTGCTCGAGCACGCCGATGGCCAGCTTGAAGACCGCCTGCCCGTCCATCTTGAGCAGCGGGTCGCCCAGCACCTGGCCGCCCGACACCGTGCCCGGCGTGCACAGGATGCCGACATGGCGGCCGTCGGCGTGCAGGTCGCTGGCCAGGATGCCGGGCTCTTCGCTGGCCTCCAGCACCACCGCGCCGGCACCGTCGCCGAACAGCACGCAGGTCGTGCGGTCGTCGAAGTCGAGGATGCGCGAGAAGACCTCGGCACCGATGACCAGCGCGCAGCTCGCGCTGCCGGCGCGGATCATCGCGTCGGCGATGGTCAGGCCGTAGACGAAGCCCGAGCACACCGCCTGCACGTCGAAGGCCGGGCAGCCCGACGCGCCCAGCTTGGCCTGCAGGATGCACGCGGTGGACGGGAACACCATGTCCGGCGTCGACGTGGCGACGATGATCAGGTCCACGTCCTCGGCGCGGCGGCCGGCGGCTTCCAGCGCGTGGCGCGCGGCGTGCAGCGCCAGGTCGCTGGCATTGACGCCGTCATCGGCGAAGTGGCGGGCGCGGATGCCGGTGCGCTCGACGATCCACTCGTCGCTGGTCTCCACGCCGCGCGCGGCCAGCATCGCGGCCATGTCGTGGTTCGTCAGCCGGCGCGGCGGCAGCCAGCTGCCGGTGCCGGTGATGCGGGAATAGCGCGGGGCGTTGGGTTTCATGCCGCAGTGGTCGACGCGCCGGCCGGCGCGGGCGCGGCCGCCGGCTGCGCGCCCGGCAGGGCCTGCAGCGCAGGGCCGATGCGGTCGTGCACGCGGGCCAGCAGCCGGTTGCGCGCGGCATCATACGCCCGCGCCAGCGCCTGCTCGAAGGCGTAGGCGTCGGCCGAGCCGTGGCTCTTGAAGACCAGCCCGCGCAGGCCCAGCAGCGCGGCGCCGTTGTAGCGCCGCGGGTCCACGCGCTGCTTGAAGCGGCGCAGCACCGGCAGCGCGGCCAGCGCGGCCAGCTTGCTCAAGGGGCCGCGCGTGAATTCCTGCTTGATGAAGTCGGTGAGCATCGAGGCCAGCCCTTCGCTGGTCTTGAGCAGCACGTTGCCGACGAAGCCGTCGCAGACAACAACGTCCACCGTGCCCTTGAAGATGTCGTTGCCCTCGACGTTGCCGTGGAAGTTGAGCTGCCCGGCGGCGTCGGCGGCGCGCAGCAGCTCGGCGGCGCGCTTGATGGTCTCGCTGCCCTTGATCGCTTCCTCGCCGATGTTGAGCAGGCCCACCGTGGGCTCGGCGCGCCCCTCGACCGCGGTCACGAGCGCACTGCCCATCACCGCGAACTGCAGCAGGTGCTCGGGCGTGCAGTCGACGTTGGCCCCCAGGTCCAGCACCGTGGTGTAGGCATCGCGCCGGTTGGGCATCACGGTGGCGATGGCCGGGCGGTCGATGCCCTCCACCGTCTTGAGCACATAGCGCGCGACCGCCATCAGCGCGCCGGTGTTGCCGGCGGACACACAGGCATCGGCGGCCGGGGCGGCACCTTGCACGCCCTTGAGCTGCGTGATCGCCACGCGCATCGACGAGTCGCGCTTCTTGCGCAGCGCGACCTCCACCGGGTCGTCCATCGTGACGACCTCGCTGGCGGCGACCACCGTGCAGCGCGGCCAGCCGCGCACCGGCGCCAGCGCGTCGGCGGTGCCGACGAGCAGCAGCTCGGCCTGCGGGTGCTTGTCGAGGAAAGCGCGGCAGGCCGGCAGCGTGACGGCCGGGCCGTGGTCGCCGCCCATGCAGTCGACGGCGAGGCGCACGGTGGCCAGCGGCGGCGGCGCCGCGGGCATGTCGCCTGGGCCGGCCGTGGCGTGCATGTTCACGACGGGTTCGATCGGGCGCGCGCCGGAGCCGGCGACCGGGGGCAGGCGTCGGCGGCGCGCTGGCGGCTCACCGCCAGCGCATGCGGCCTGCGCGCCGGTCCGGGCGCGGGCCGGCTCAGGCGTCGGCCTTGGTCTTCACGACCTTGCGGCCGCGATAGAACCCGGTCGGGCTGATGTGGTGGCGCAGGTGCACCTCGCCGGTGGTCGGCTCGACCGCCGTGCCGGGCGCGGCGACGGCGTTGTGCGAGCGGTGCATGCCGCGCTTGGACGGCGACTTCTTGTTCTGCTGGACGGCCATGGGAATCTCCTGGTGTCGGCTGGCGCCCCCCGGGTGTCGGCTTCGGGGGCGCTATCGGGCTGGTCTTGCGGGGCGGGCGTGCCGGGACGCTGCCCGGGCACCGCACGACCTCCGCCGGCCGACGCCGCTGGGGGTGGCGATCTTGCGCCGCGCTGCGCCGCCGTCGTGGCGCTGCCGCACGGCGCACCCGGCCTGCGGGCGCCCGGCGAACAGCCGCGGCGCAGCTCTCGCAAAGCCCGCCAGTATAGCAGCCCGGCATCGTCAGGAGCGGCCGGACCCGCCGCCGCGCTTCAGCGCGGCGAGCGCCGCGAAGGGATGCGGCCGCTCGTCGCCGGCCTCCGGCGCGGCCGGGGCGGCGGTCGTCGGCGCGGGCAGCGGCTGCGGGCAGGTCTCGTGGCGCGGCACCAGCGGCAGCGCCAGGATCAGCTCGTCCTCCAGCAACTCGAGCAGGTCCAGCCGCCCGGGCAGCGCCAGCACGTCGTCCTCGCTCTCCTCGTCCAGCCGCGCCGCCTCGTCCTCGCCGCGCACGAAGCGGAAGCGGCGGTCGACCTCCAGCGTCTGGTCCATCGGCTGCAGGCAGCGCTGGCACTCCAGGCGCACGTCGGCACGCGCCTGCAGGTGCAGCCAGAGCTCCGGCGCGCCGCCGGTCACCGGGCGCAGCAGCGCCGCGGCCGTCCAGACGGCCGGCGCCAGTTCGGCGTCGGCGGCGGCCAGCACGCTGCCGGCCAAGCGCGGCATCTGGGCCAGCGGCAGCGTGCCCTGCAGCGTGGCGCCGGTGCGCGCGAGTGCAGGCAGGTCCAGCGCCCGCGGGTCGGGCGGGGCGGCGCTGCGCGAGGGGCGGTCGGCGGCCATCGCTCAGCCTCCGGCCGCTGCTGGTCCGCGGGGCCAGTGGCGCTCGAAGACCGGCGCCAGGTCCGGGTGCCGTTCCACTGCGGCGAGCGCTTCGTGCACCACCGGCCGCTCCGCCGCCAGGTGCGCGCGGGCACCGGACCAGCGCGAGACCACGGCCGCCAGCATCTCCGCGGCGCCCGGCCGGTCCGGCTGCAGCAGACCGCCGAACTGGTCGGCGAAGGTCGTCCAGTATTCGTGCAGCCGCCGCCGCGCCCCGGCGCGCAGGCGCTCCTGCGCCGGCGCGCCGCCGCCGTCGAGCCAGCGCTCCGGGTAGTCGATGACGCCGATCGCCGCATAGCAGTTGGCGGCGATGAAGACGAGCGCGCGCATCGCCTGCGCCCGCGGCGCCGCCTCGGCCGGCAGCAGCCCGGCCTGCGGCTGCGTCAGGCCGAGATGGATCAGGATCGCGGCGCTTTCGGTCAGCACGCTGCCGTCGTCGAGCACCAGCGTCGGGATCTGGCCCAGCGGGTTGGCGCGGCGCAGTTCGTCCTGCGCCGAATCGGGCTCCCAGGTCGACGCACGCACCTCGCGCCAGGGCACCCCGCAGCGCTGCAAGGCCATCTCCACCGCGGCCGATCCGGAGCCGCGCGATCCGTACAGCGTCCACATGCGGCGCAGTGTAGCGAGCGCCCGCGCGCGGCCCCGTCGAACGCCCGCGCGACAATCCGGGCCATGCCACGCCCGCCGCTCGTCCTGGCCTCCACCTCGCGCTACCGGCGTGAACTGCTCGAACGACTGCGTCTGCCCTTCGAGGTGGTGTCGCCGCAGGTCGACGAGACGCCGACGCCCGGCGAGGCGCCGTCCGCGCTGGCCCGGCGCCTGGCGCTGGCCAAGGCGCAGGCGGTGGCGGCGACGCGCCCCGATGCGGTGGTCATCGGCTCCGACCAGGTCGCCGACCTGGACGGCCGCCCGATGGGCAAGCCCGGCACGCACGAGCGGGCCGTGGAGCAGCTTCGAAGCCTCAGCGGCCGCTGCGCTGTCTTCCAGACCGCGGTGGCGGTGGTGCGTGGCGACCGGGGCTTCGCGCGCACGCTGCTGGCGCCGGTGACGGTGCAGTTCCGCACCCTTGCCGACGCCGAGATCGAACGCTACCTGCGCGCCGAGCAGCCCTACGACTGCGCCGGCAGCGCGAAGAGCGAGACGCTGGGCATCGCGCTGCTGGAGCACATCACGAGCGACGACCCGACGGCGCTGGTGGGCCTGCCGCTGATCCGCACCTGCGCGCTGCTGCGCGAAGCGGGGCTGGACCCGCTGGACGGGCCCGGCGCGTGAGCCCCGCCGCCGCACCGGCCCGAGGCCGCCTGCTGCTGGTGCCCAGCCCGCTGGACCTGGGCGCCGACGCCGTGCCGCTGCCCGAGGTGCTGCCCGACGGCGTGCTGCGCGCGGCGGCCGCGCTGCAGCACTGGGTGGCCGAAGACGCCCGCAGCGCGCGCGCCTTCCTCAAGCGCGTGGCCGCCCTGCACCCGCTGGCGGCGCCGCTGCAGGCCATTCGGATCCGCGAGCTGCCGCGCCCGCGCAAGGGGAGCCGCGAACCGGTGCCGGCAGCCGAATGGACGGCGCTGCTGGAGCCGGCCCTGCAGGGCCACGACCTGGGCCTGATCTCGGAGGCCGGCCTGCCCGCGGTGGCCGACCCCGGCAATGCACTGGTCGCCGCCGCCCACGCCGCCGGCGTGAGCGTGCTGCCGCTGGCCGGCGCCAGTTCGCTGCTGCTGGCGCTGGCGGCCAGCGGCCTGAACGGGCAGTGCTTCGCCTTCGTCGGCTACCTGCCGCAGGACGCGGCGGCGCGCGCGGCGCGTGTGCGCGAACTGGAGGCGCTGTCGCGCCGCGCGGCGCAGACGCAGCTGTTCATCGAGACGCCCTACCGCAACGCGGCGCTGCTGGACACGCTGCTGGCCACGCTGGCGCCGGCGACGCGGCTGTCGGTGAGCTGCGGGCTGACGCTGCCGGGCGGCTTCACGCGCAGCGCGCCGGTGGCCGACTGGCGCGCGCGCCCGCTGGCGCTGCCGGACCGGCTGCCGGCCGTCTTCGCGCTGCTGGCGTGACGTCGCGCGCCGGGCCACGTCAGCCGCCGAGCAGCGACGCGACCTTCTTCTTCGGCTTGATGTTGGGCGACAGGCCGCGCACCGGCGCCTCTGCCGCCGCCGCTGTCGGCGCGGGCGCGGGCGCGGGTACGGCCGCGGCCTGCGGGCGGCCTGCGGGCGGCGGCTCGTAAGGCTTGTCGAAGATCGGGTCGGTCGGCACCAGGCGGCCCGGCCGCACCGGCGTATTGCCCTGGGCCAGGCGCACGAACTCGTCGTCGCGCGGGCGCCGGGCCGCGCGGTGCTCACCCCGCGCGACACGGTCGCTGGGCTCGTCGCGCCGGCGCGGGCGGTCTTCGTCGAGCTCGATCGGCTCCAGCTCGACCTTCTTCTTGATCAGCTTCTCGATCTCGCCGATGGCGCGCTGGTCCTCGCGCGTGACCAGCGTCACCGCCAGGCCCGAGGCGCCGGCACGGCCGGTGCGGCCGATGCGGTGCACGTAGTCCTCGGCGTGGAAAGGCACGTCGAAGTTGAAGACCGCCGGCAGGTCGCTGATGTCCAGCCCGCGCGCGGCCACGTCGGTGGCCACCAGCAGGTCCACCTCGCCGGCCTTGAAGGCGGCCAGCGCCTTCAGCCGCTCGTCCTGGCTCTTGTCGCCGTGCAGCGCCTGCGTCTTGAGGCCGTCGCGCTCGAAGGCACGCGCCAGACGCGCCGCGCCGAGCTTGGAATTGACGAAGACGATGGCCTGCGCGAGCTGGCGCTGGCGCAGCAACTGGCGCACGACGGCGCGCTTGTCGTCGGCCGTGGTGCTGTAGAAGCGCTGCTCCACGGTGGAGGCGGTGGCGTTCGGGCGCGCCACCTCCACCAGCACCGGGTCCTGCAGGTAGCTGGCGGCCAGCTTCTTGATCTCGGGGCTGAAGGTGGCACTGAACAGCAGCGTCTGCCGCGACTTCGGCAGGTAGGCCAGGATGCGCTGCAGGTCCGGCAGGAACCCGATGTCCAGCATGCGGTCGGCCTCGTCGAGCACCACGTACTCGACCTGGTTCAGCACCGCGGTCTTGGCCTCGATGTGGTCGAGCAGGCGGCCCGGGGTGGCGATCAGCACCTCGACGCCGCGGCGCAGTTCCTCGGTCTGCGGCTTCATGTCGACGCCGCCGAAGACCACCGCGGCGCGCAACTGCGAGTGCTGGGCGTACTTCTTGACGTTGTCGGCCACCTGCAGCGCCAGCTCGCGCGTGGGCGCCAGCACCAGCGCGCGCACCGGGTGGCGCGCCGGCGACATGCTGGCATTGGCGTGCCGCATCATCTTCTGCAGCAGCGGCAGCGTGAACGCGGCCGTCTTGCCGGTGCCGGTCTGGGCGGCGCCCATCACGTCGCGGCCGGCCAGCACCACCGGGATGGCCTTGGCCTGGATCGGCGTCATCGATGCGTAGCCGGAATCGGCCACGGCGCGCAGCAGCGTGGGGTCGAGCGGGAGGGTGTTGAACAAGGGCGCCGCAGCGGCGGCCTCGGGCGTTGCCGCTTCGGCGGCGGGGGTGGGCGTTTCGGTCATGAACGCCGGATTATCCCCTCGTCCTCCAAAGGCCGTGGCCGGGTGGCCAGCGCACGCATCCAGCGCGGGGACTTGAAGCGCACGATGCGCCAGTACAGGCCCACGTAGGTGACCACGAACAGCAGCAGGAACAGCATCAGCACCGGCGTGTTGTCCCAGAACAGCACCGCCGGCACGACCGAGAACATGCACAGCAGCCACAGGTAGGGCGAGGTCATCGAGTTGCGCCGCGTCAGCGCCTTCACGCTGCGCGCGTCGCCGACCGCCCAGCGCATGACGCGGCGGTAGATCAGCGAGTGCAGGTGGATGCCGTCCGGCATGCTGGGCGGCACGGCGCGGATGAAGCGGCGCCGGTAGATGGAGAACAGCGTCTCGAAGACCGGATAGATGCACACCAGCAGCGGGAAGATCGGCGACACCGTGCCGTTGCGCGCCAGCAGCAGGATCGACAGCTCGGCGACGTAGAAGCCCAGGAAATAGGCGCCGCCGTCGCCCAGGAAGATCAGGCCGGCCGGGAAGTTCCAGATGAAGAAGCCCAGCACGGCGCCGATGCCGGCCAGCGCCAGCGTGGCGACGAAGTGGTCCTCCACCTGGAAGGCCACGTAGGCCAGCGCCGTGAGCATGATCACCACGCACATCGACGCCAGCCCGTTGAAGCCGTCGATGATGTTCACCGAATTGGCGATGCCGGCGACCGCGAACACCGTCAGCAGCGTCGAGCCGAGCGCGAAGCCGACCACCCACTCGAGCCCCGGGATGTCGGTGCGTGTGATCGCCGCGCCCAGCACCCACACCGCCAGCAGCGCCGAGAAGGCCGTGGCCGCCAGGCGCTTGCCCGGGCTGACACGTTTGGTGACATCTTCGATCAGCCCGGCCGCGAAGGCCGGCAGGCCGCAGGCCAGCAGCGCGAAGGCCCAGCGGCCGGCGGGGTCGGGGGACGTGAAGACCATCGTGCCGGCGGCGACGAGCAGGCCGATGTAGATGCCCAGGCCGCCGATGCGTGGCACCGGGCGGGCGTGGAATTTCTGCGGGCCGGAGGTGTCGTGGTCGAGCGACAGGTGGCCGTGGACCTTGGACAGGCGCACGACCAGAAGCGTCAGCATGAGCGACGCGAAGAAGGCGACAAACAGCGTGAACACGGCGCGAATTGTAGGCCTGCGCCACCCGCGGCCCGCCCTGCTTCACGCACCCCACGAGGGCCCCAGACGAACGCCGCATAAAATCGCGCCCGCCTTTTCTCCAGGTCTCGGGCTTCTCCCGAGACGACTTCAGATGCTCCACTGCAAGCACGACGGCGCGCCGCTCGAGCGACGTTTCGTTGCCTTCAGGGCTCTGGCAGCCGCGACCGTGGTCCTCGTCGCACTCGCCGGAGGCACCGCGCAAGCCCAGTCGCCCTCAGGGACGCCCGCGCCCTCGCCCGGCCCGACCGGCATGGCCGATTCGACCGCCGGGCTGCCCGGAGCGCCGATACGGCTCCGCCAGGGCGACGTCGATAGCGTCCAGGCCATCCCATCCCTGGAAGCGGCGCCGCGGCCCGGAGCGACCAGGCTGCCCCCCGCACCACCTGCCCGGCCGAGCGAGTTCGAGACTTTCGTCGAACTCACGCGGTACGGTAGCGACCTCGTGCAAGAACTGGTCACCGGCACGGCGGACCATGGCCCGGGGGTACCGGCCGACTACATCATCCAGTCGGGTGACGAGATCCTGGTCAACATCTGGGGCTCGGTAGACGCCGACCTGCGCCTGACGGTCGACCGCAGCGGGCGCGTCACGATCCCGCGCGTCGGCCCGGTTCTGGTGGCGGGCCTTCGCTACGACGAACTGCAGCCCACGCTGTCGCGGCGGGTCTCCCAGACCTTCCGGAACTTCGAGCTGAGTGCCTCGCTGGGCCGCCTGCGCGGGGTACGCGTCTTCGTGACCGGCTTCGTCCAGCGGCCCGGCGCCTACGTCGTCAGCGGCCTGTCGACGGTGATGAACGCGGTGATTCGCGCCGGCGGTCCAGCCGCGGAGGGCAGTTTCCGGAGCATCGAACTCCGCCGCGGCGGGCGAACCGTGGCCACTCTGGATCTTTATGACCTGTTGCTGCGTGGCGATAGGACCGGAGACCATGTGGTTCAGCCGGATGACGTCGTGCACGTCGCGGCGGTCGGGCCTCAGGTTGCCGTTCGTGGCAGCGTCAACAAGCAAGCGGTCTTCGAACTTCGTCCCAGCGAAACCCTCCGTGACCTGCTCGCGATGGCCGGCGGGTTCAGTCCCGTCGCGGACCGCTCCAGGGTCGCCCTGGAGCGGCTGGAGGCCCGCAACGCGAATCGCATCACTCAGCTTCCGCTGCCGGAGAACGAGTCGATGCAACTGGCCAACGGCGACATGGTGCGGGTCTTCAGCGCCGTCGACTCCGCGCTGTCGGTCGAGCGGCAGAACCGGCGCGTCAAGGTGGAAGGCGAGGTCGGTGCGCCCGGCGAGTACGTGCTTCCGCCAGGCAGCACGCTGGCGGATGCGTTGCGTGCCGCGGGCGGGCTGACGCAGTCGGCGTACCTGTATGGCGTGCAGTTCACGCGCGAGAGCGTGCGCCTGGCACAGATCGAGAACTACGACCGCGCGTTGCGCGACCTCGAGACGGACTTCATCCGCAGCTCTGCAAGCAAGCGGGTCAGCACTGCCGACGACGCCGCTAACCAGGCCGCCCAGTCGGCGGCCATCGGTCGGCTGGTCGAGCGGCTGCGTGCACTGAAGCCCAGCGGCCGCGTCGTGCTGCAGATGACACCCGATTCGACCACGCTGCCGGACCTGTTGGTGGAAGACCAGGATCGCATCTACGTGCCGGCACAGCCGACCTCGGTCGGCGTCTTCGGCAGCGTCTTCAATGCCGGCAACTACCTTTACTCCCCGGGGCGCGCGCTCGGCGACTACCTGCGCCTTGCAGGCGGGCCGACCAAGGGTGCGGACGAGGGCAGTGTCTTCGTGGTCCGGGCGAACGGCCATGTCATCAGCAGCCGCCAGAGCGCCGGCGGCTTCTGGCGCAGCAACCGCATCGCGAACGTGCCGACGGAGCCGGGCGACACCATCTTCGTACCGGAGGAACTCGACCGCTCGACATTCCTGCAAACCGCACGCGACTTCACGCTGCTGCTGTTCCAGCTGGGCGTGGGCTCGGCGGGCATCCGGTCCGCGCTGAACTGATCGCGAGGCTTCCGGAATGGACCAATCCCAAGCTTCGCCGATGGCCGCCGAAGCGGACGACTACGCGCAGGGACGCACGCTGGCCGAAACCTGGCAGGTGCTCCGGGAGAACCTCGGTCTGCTGGTGGCGGCGCCGCTGGCGGCCGGCGTGGTGGCGCTCGGCGTGGCATTCCTGATTCCGCCGACCTTCACCGCCAAGGTCACCTTCATGCCACCGCAGCAGGCGCAGAGCACGGCGGCGGCGGCACTGGCCTCGCTGGGCCAACTCGCCAGCCTGGCCGGCGCAGGCGCAGGGCGCAACCTCGGCGAACTGTATGCGTCGCTGGTGCAGAGCGTGACCATCAGCGACAGGCTCATCGATCAGTTCGATCTGGTCACCGTTTACGACGAGGACTATCGCACCGATGCCCGCAAGCGCCTGACGAAGAACACACGTGTCACGCTGGGCCGCAGGGACGGGCTGATCTCGGTGGAAGTGGACGACCGCAGCCCCCAAAGGGCGGCGGAGATTGCCAATCGCTATGTCGAGGAACTGCGTCGCCTGACCGCCTCCCTGGCCGTTGGCGAGGCGCAGCAGCGCCGCGCGTTCTTCGAACAACAGCTCCAGATGACGCATGCGCGGCTGATCGCCGCGCAGACTGCGCTGCAGTCCAGCGGCTTCAATGCCGGCGCACTGCGGGCCGAACCGAGGGCTGCCGCAGAGAGCTTCGCACGATTGAAGGCCGAGATCACAGCCGCCGAGGTCCGGCTGCAGGCGCTGCGCGACCGGCTGACGGAGAACGCGCCCGAGGTCCGGCAGCAGCTGGCCACGCTCACTGCCCTGCGGCAACAGCTGGCGCGTGTCGAGCAGCCGCCCTCGGAGACCGGCGGACCGGACTATGTCAGCCGCTACCGCGAGTTCAAGTACCAGGAGGCCCTGTTCGAGGTTTACGCCAGGCAGTTCGAGGTGGCACGCGTCGACGAGAGTCGCGAAGGTGCGCAGATCCAGGTCGTCGACGCCGCCACGCCGCCGGAGCGCAAGAGCCGCCCGCCGCGCGCGCTGATCGCCGTTGCCGCGACCATCGTGACCGCGCTGCTGCTGGCCGGCTGGGTGCTGCTGCGCACGGACCGGCGGCCCTGATGCGTGCCGACGCGAATCGACGGACAGCCGAAAGGCGGCCGTGAAGCAGGGCGCGCACCGGCTCGCTCGGGTCTTCCAGTCCGAGCTGCTGGGCAGCTTGGTCTGGAAGGCGCTGAACACGATCGGCCTCCAGGGGTCGGTGCTCCTGTCGACCGTGGTCGTGGCACGGCTGGTCGGGCTGGAGTCCTTCGGAGCCTATGCCGTGATGGCGACCACCGTGATGTCGGCCGCCGGCCTGGCACAGGCAGGGACCTCGCTGACGGCGACCAAGTTCGTCGGCGAGCATCTGCACTCGGATCCTGGCCAGGTGGCGGGGGTGCTCCGCATGTGCGGGCAGCTGACCCTGGCCATGGCCGGCCTGATGGCGGCCGGCCTGGCGCTGGGCTCGGGGCCGCTGGCGACGCACCTGCTGGGACAGCCGCAACTGGCACCGCACCTGGCCTGGGCCGGCGTGGCCGTGGCCTGCCAGACGCTCGCCGTCTACATGAACGGCGCGCTGGAGGGTTTCGGCGCCTTTCGCCACGTCAGCCGTGTCGGCGTGCTGTCGGGACTCGCCCACCTCCTGCTGACCGGGCTGGGCGCGTGGCTCTACGGCCTGGACGGCGCGGTGGTGGGCTTCGTGCTGTCCATGGCCTGCCGGCTGGCCCTGTACGCGAACGCGCTGGGTGCCGTGCGGCGCGAGCACCGGATCCCCGCGGCCGGGCAGGTCGGCAAGGCGCAGTGGCGCGCGCTGCTGCGTTTCACGCTGCCGGCCGGCCTGGCGAGCCTGGTCACGCTGCCCTGCCACTGGCTGGTGACGGCCCTGGTGGCGCGGGAACCCGGTGGACTGCAGCTTGCGGGGCTGTTCATGGCGGCCACGCAGATCCGGCTCGTGGTTGTCCAGTTGCCCATCATGCTCAACAGCGTGAGCTTCTCGGTCCTGAGCCGGCTGAGGGGGCAGCGCAGGGTGCATGAATACCGCCAGGTCTTCTGGGCCAACATGGCGGCGAGCGCGTTGCTGTGCCTCGTGGTCGCCGGCGCGGCGGCCTTGCTGGCCGCACCGATCATGTCGAGCTACGGGTCGCAGTTCGCGGCCGGCCAGGCCGTGCTGCTGATCCTGCTCGCCTCCGTCGTGCCCGAGGTGCTGGCCCTGTCGGCCTACCAGCTCGTGCAGTCGTCGGGGCGCATGTGGCGCTCGCTGCTGCTCATCATCGGTCCGCGCGACTTGCTGTACCTGGCGCTAGCCGCCGCCTGGCTACCGGCCTACGGCGTGCACGGCGCGGCCGCGGCCTATCTCGCCGCGCAGGCCTTCAGCCTGGCCAGCACCCTGGTGGTGGGCCGGGGCGGCATGGTGCCGCACGGCACCTCAAGACCCGACTGACGCCATGTGCGGAATCGCAGGAATTCTCGCCACGCCCGTTGCCATTCCGGCTTTGGACGTCGACTGCATGCTCGAGCCCATCGTGCACCGCGGCCCTGACGACAGTGGCCGGTGGATCGATGCCGATGCCGGCATCGCTCTGGGCCATCGGCGGCTGAGCATCATCGACCTCTCGCCGCAGGGGCACCAGCCGATGCACAGCGCCAGCGGGCGCTACGTGGTCGTCTTCAATGGCGAGATCTACAACTTCGAGGCCTTGCGAAACGAACTCGAGCGCAGCGGCGCCAGCCCGCGCTGGCGCGGCCACTCCGACACCGAGGTGCTGCTGGCCGCCGTCGAGGCCTGGGGCGTCGAAGCGACGCTGCGCAGGCTGGTCGGCATGTTCGCCATCGCGCTGTGGGACCGGCAGGACCGTACGCTCACGCTGGCGCGCGACAGGCTGGGCGAGAAACCGCTCTACTACGCGAGGATCGGCGCCCGGCTCCTCTTCGGCTCCGAACTGAAGGCCTTGCGTGCCGCCGCCGGCGACGACCTGCGTGTCGACCCGGAGTCGCTCTCGGAGTTCATGCGCTTCGGCTACGTGCCGGGACCGCGGACCATCTACAGCGGGGTGCACAAACTTCCCCCCGGACACTGGCTGCGCATCACCGCCGGCGGCCACGAATCCACCCAGCCGCTGGCGTACTGGTCGCTCGATGACGCGAACGAGACGGTCGCCGACACGGAGGTGGCGTCGGCCGACGACCGCGCGCTGGTGGACCTGCTCGAGCAGCGGCTTGCCGAGGCGGTACGGGTGCAGATGGTGTCGGACGTGCCGCTGGGCGCCTTCCTCTCAGGCGGCGTGGACTCCAGCACCGTCGTCGCGCTCATGCAGGCGCAGAGCACGCGCCGCGTGCGCACCTACACGATCGGCTTCGACGACCCCGCGTTCGACGAGGCCCCGTACGCGCAAGAGGTCGCGCGGCACCTGGGCACCGAGCACACCGAGCTCTACGTCACGGCCCGCGACGCCGAGACGCTGATTCCGCGGCTGCCCACGATCTACGACGAGCCTTTCGCCGACGCCTCGCAGATCCCGACCACGCTGGTGTCGCATCTCACCCGCCGCCATGTCACCGTGGCGCTGTCGGGAGACGGGGGCGACGAACTGTTCGCCGGCTATCCGCGCTACGGGCTGACGGCGGCGCTGTGGTCGCGCATCAGCCGCCTTCCGATGGCCGTGCGCCACACCGCTGCAGCGCTGCTCGAAGCCCCGTCGGCACGAACCTGGGACCGGTTGCTGGCTCCTCTGCCGGCAAATCGCAGGCAGAGCGTCAACGGGCGTCGCGTCCACAGGCTCGCCAGGCTGCTGCGGTGCCGCAGCCTGGGCGAGACGTATGTGCGGTTGATGTCGCAGTGGCAGCCTGAAGACGGCCTGGTTCGGGCCGCAGACCGCGGCTTCAGGATGGAGCACTGGGCCGACGACCTGCCCGCCGAGCAGGCGATGCGGCGCTGGGACCTGCACCAGTACCTGCCGGACGATCTGCTGGTGAAGGTGGACCGCGCCGCGATGAGTGCGAGCCTGGAGACGCGCGCCCCGATGCTCGACCATCGCGTCGTGGAGTTCGCCTTTGCCCTGCCACCGAGGGCACTGGTGAGGGATGGCGTGCGCAAGTGGGCGCTGCGCCAGGTTCTCTACCGGCACGTGCCGCCCGCGTTGATCGAACGGCCCAAGACCGGGTTTTCGGTGCCGCTGGGCGCCTGGCTGAGCGGGCCGCTGCGGGCCTGGGCCGACGAGCTGCTGCGCCCGTCGTCACCACACGCCGACGATCTGTTGGACGCCCGCAAGGTCGGCCTGTTGTGGGACGAGCACCAGTCCGGCCGCTTCGACCGCAGTCCATACCTCTGGAACGTCCTGATGTACCGGTCATGGCTGCGGACAGCCACTGGCCACTGAGCAGAGGGGCCGTCGGTGATTTACCTGTTCCCCCTGCTCATGCCGCTGCTGGGAGGCTACCTGCTGTGGCAACTGCAGAAGCGCCGGGGACCGCGCGGACAGTTCCTCGACCTTGGTCAGGCCTTCATACTGATCGTCGTTGTCTACGCGACGGTTCCGGGCATCGGGTTTCTCCTCGCCCATCTCGGCTACGGCGAGATCGTCGATTCCAGGCTCTGGTCCGGCTACGACGTCGAACTTGTCGAGTACGTGCAGTGGATGTATGCCGGCTTCATGGCGGCGTTTGGCGTCTCCTACTTGGCCGTGCGCCGCTACGGACAAGCGCCCACGCACCTGGGCGACGAGGCGCGCGGGCCTCACCGCCGCCTCATCTACCTGGCCTTGGCGCTGGTGCTCGGCCAGCCGCTGCTGATGCGCCTGCTCGGTGGCGATCCCGGAGAGGACTACATCAGCAGCTACGCCGCGCTGCGCGATGCACCTCTGGTCGTGCAACAGTTGTTCGGCGTTGCACAGCAGATCACCTTCTCCGCGCTGGTCGCAGCCGTGGTCTATGCGGTCGCGGCGAGCCCTGCAAAACACCTGAGGGTCGCCCTGGCCCTCGCGGTGTTCCTCGTCTACGCCTCGCTGGCCGGGGGAAGCCGTACCGCGGCCTTCCTGGCGTTCTTCGCTTACCTCGTGGCCGCATCGGTGTACGTGAAGGGCTTCACCGTCAGTCGCGTCTTGGCGGCTGCGGGCCCTGCGCTGGTCCTCTTCATGATCGCCGGACTCTTGCGCGACAACGATCCCGACGCCGACATGCTCCGACTGGTGCAGAGCGGCGAGTTCACGGCGCTCTTCGTCAACACGGTGGACTTGAAGGACCGCTTCGACAGCGGGTTTGCCGACGAAGTCCGCCTTCTCTTCTACTTCGTTGACCTCCTGAGGCTGATTCCCTCCCAGCTGCTTGGAGGCGAGAAGCTCGATCCGGCCCGGTGGTATGTCGAAACCTTCTACTTCGACTACTACGACGCCGGCGGCGGATACGCATTTGGATTGCTCTCCGAGGCGGCGGCCGGCACCGGCCTGCCGGACGCGCTTGTCCGTGGCGCGCTGCTCGGCTCGATCTTCGCGTGGCTGGCCAACCGACTGATCGAAGGGCGGGTCTCGGTGCGCCGCGTGTTCGTCTACACGTGGTTGGTGGTTCTGGCGTACCAGTCTTTCCGTGACACGACCTTCTCGCTGATCGTGCGGGCCGTCTATCAGTTGCTGCCGCTCCTTGCATTGCTGGCCCTGGACTCGTGGGTGCGCGCGGGATCGGGTGCGGCATGGCCCGCGCGACGCGTGCGCCCCAGACCCATGAGCACTCAGCGAGGCTGATGGTGCGCGTGCTCCATGTCATCCCCTCGATGTCCGCCGGCGGCGCGGAACGGCAGCTCGCCCTGCTGGCGCCCGCGCTGGCGGCGGCGGGTGCGCAGGTCGCGGTCGCCTATGGTGCGGGTGGGCCCAACCTGTCGCTGCTGCAACGGGGCGCCGTCGACCTGTTGCCCCTGCGCCGGCGGGCTCACCACGACCCGCGCCTGCTGCTGGACCTGACGAGCCTCATCCGCCGCTGGCGACCCGACGTGGTGCAGACCTGGATCCTTCAGATGGACGTGCTTGGCGGGCTCGCCGCCCACTGGGCCGGCGTTCCGCATGTCCTCAGCGAGCGCTGCTCGGCGGAACTGTATGCCGACGACTGGAAGAACCGGCTGCGCGTGCGCATCGGCCGCCGGGCCCGCGCCATCGTGGCGAACTCCCAGGGCGGCATCGACTACTGGCGTGAAGTCGGTGCGTCCGTGCCGATGCACCTGGTGCGCAATGGCGTGTCGCCGGCGGACCGCACACCGCCCACGGACATGTTCGGCACATCCGGGCACCCGCTGCTGCTGGCGGTCGGCAGGTTGAGCGAGCAGAAGAACGTCTCCACGCTCGTGGACGCGCTGGCGCGCGCCCTGGTGCGGCTGCCCGGGCACCACGCACTCATACTGGGCGAGGGACCGCTGCGTGACGCCATCGCGGCGCGGATCGCGGCAGGCCCGGTGCCCGGGCGCATTCACCTGGGCGGCGTCAGCCCGTCGGTCGGCTGGTGGATGGAGCATGCCGATGCCTTCGTGTCGGCCAGCCTGTACGAGGGACACCCCAACGTCGTCATCGAGGCCGCCGCAGCGGGCTGTCCGTTGATCCTGTCCGACATCGCGGCGCACCGCGAGGTGCTCGATGCCGGCGCCGCGCTCTTCGCCGCGCCCCACGACGCCGTTGCACTGGCCGAGTGCATCGTCGAGGCGGCCCAAGACCGAGCTGCAGCCGCCATTCGCGCAGCACGCGCGAAGCAGGATGTCGCCGGACTGACCATCGAGGCAGCGGCCGTCCGCTACCTGGGCATCTACGAGGGGCTGCGACCGTGACACCGCTTCGTGTGCTGGTGGTCTCGGCCGGCTTCCTGCCAGCGGAGTCGCATGGTGGCGTGCCGTACAGTACCTTCAACCTCAGCGCCGGCCTCGCACGGCTGCCGGATGTGGAGGTACGCGTGGTCAGCACCGACCGCAACGGGCCGTCCCGGCTGCGCGTCCCGACGGATGCCTGGACCAGCTACCAGGATCTGCCCGTCGTCTATTGCAGCACCTGGCCGGGCGCCTACGCCTATGCCCCTCGCATGCGGACCTTCGTGGACGAATCCGTCACCTGGGCAGACGTGGTGTTGAGCTCCAGCACGCTGTGGGACTACTCAGGCGCCATCACGGCAAGGCTGTGCGCGCGCGCGGGCAAGCCCCACGTGGTGTATCCGCGCGGCCTGCTGGACAGCTGGGCGCTTAATCACAAGCGCTGGAAGAAGCAGCTGGGCCTCGCGCTCCAGGGACGCCGCATCCTGCGGCAGGCCACTTGCGTGGTGGCGCTGTCGGACGCCGAACGTGAGTCTGTGCGAGCCCTCGGCCATGGCGGCCGCGTCGCCGTCATTCCCAACGGCGCGCCTGAGATTCCTGATCTGCCGGATGCGCAGGCCCGGCGTTCTGCGCATGCGGACCTGCCTGCCGGTCGTTACCTGCTGTTCCTCGGGCGCATCAGCGTGAAGAAGGGGCTGGCCCAGACACTGGCCGCTTTCGGGCGAGTTGCCGCGCGGCACCCCGAGGTGATGCTGGTGGTCGCTGGTCCAGTCGATCCGGACTATGCGGCCGAGTTCCACCGCTTGTGCGCGGGATTCGACCCTGGGCGGCTGCGTGTCATGCCGCCTGTCTCGGGGCTGCGCAAGCACCTGCTGCTCGACGGCGCTTGCGGGTTTGTGCTCACCAGCGCCAGCGAGGGCGTGCCTATGGCTGTCCTGGAGGCGATGCAGTATGGCCTGCCCGTGGTCGTGACGCCGCAGTGCAACGTGCAGGGCGTGAACGACCGGGAGGCGGGATGGACGGTGCCACTGGGCGACGTCGACAGCACGGCGCGTTCGCTGGACGAACTGCTGTCCGACGAGCCCCTGCGCAGGCGTCGCGGCGAGAACGCTCGCTCGCTGGCCCGCGAGGCGTATGCGTGGACCGGCATCGCGCGCACGACGCACGACTTGCTGCTGTCGATCACCGGGAGGACGGCGTGAGCTCGCTGTTCCCGTCCGGGATCCGCTGCCGCTGGGCGCGGGCTGCCACGGGCCCGGGAGCGCGCTCATGAGCGAGCCGCTGCGCGTGCTCGTGCTGAGCCAGCACTACTGGCCCGAGTCCTTCCGCATCAACGAGGTGGTGGAGTCGCTGCGTGACGCCGGCTGCGATGTCAGCGTGCTCACCGGGCAGCCCAACTACCCCGAAGGCGTGACCTTCCCCGGCTACAAGGCGCTGGCCTGGGGCAGGGAGCGGCATCCGGCCGGCTACACCATCCATCGCGTGCCGCTGGCTCCGCGCGGGGCCGGCGGTGCGCGCCGGCTCGTCCAGAACTATCTGTCCTTCATTGCCGCGGGCTGCCTGCTGGGCCCGTGGCTCTTGCGCGGCCGCCGAATCGATGTGGTGTTCGTCTACGGCACCTCGCCCATCCTGCAGGCCATCGTCGGTGTGCTGCTGCGTGCCACCCACCGCGCGCGCCTGGTGACCTGGGTGCAGGATCTGTGGCCCCAGAGCCTGGAAGCCACGGGGTACGTGCGCAGCCGACGGGCGCTGTCGATCGTGGCCTCCCTGGTACGCTGGATCTACCGGCGCAACGATCTGCTGCTCGTGCAGAGCCCCGCCTTCCTCGACAGCGTGCAGGCCATGGCCTCGGGCACGCCGGTCGAGGTGCACCCGAATCCCGGGGAGCGGGCTTTCGATCTGCCGCCGCCCGACGAGGCGCCGGCCCTGCGGCTTCCACCGGGTTTCAACCTGGTCTTCGCGGGCAACCTGGGCACCGTGCAGGCCTTGGAGACAATCGTTCACGCGGCACAGTTGCTGCGCCCGCATGCCGGCATCCGCATCGTACTGGTGGGCAGCGGCGCGCGGTCGGGCTGGCTTCAGGAGCAGGTGCGCGACAAGGGACTCGACAACCTGCTGCTGCCAGGCCGCTTCGCGCCCGAACAGATGCCTGGCATCCTGGCGCAGGCTTCCGCGCTGCTGGTGAGCCTGGTGCGCAGCCCGATCATGAGCCAGACCGTTCCCAGCAAGATCCAGGCCTATCTCGCCGCCGGCAGGCCCATCGTCGCCAGTCTCGACGGCGAGGGCGCACGCATCGTGACCGAGGCTGGCGCAGGCATTGCCTGCCCGGCGCAGGACGCCCCAGCGCTCGCCGATGCCGTGCTGAAGCTGAGCCGGCTCGACCCGCAGGAACTGGACGCGATGGGCCGCGCAGGGCGCGCCTACTACGATCTGCACTTCCAGCCGGCGCTGCTTGCGCAGCGGCTGCATCAGCGCCTGAGCGCGCTGGTGCAGTTGCGGGCAAGGGCGATCGCCGCCTGACAGAGCAAGAGCATGCAGGACCAGAAGACGCTCTCGCGCGCCCAGGTGGAGGCGTTCTACCACGACCATTTCGTCGATGCGCAGGTCCGGCACTTCGCGGCGCTGGTGCTGCCCCGGCTGCCTGCGCCCAGAGCCGTCGTGGACATCGGCGGAGGCTGCGGCTTCTTTGCCCAAGGAGTGCAGGCGGCCAGCGGCGTTCATGTCCGCGTGCTGGACACGGATCCCACCTCCGTGCAGACCTGCCTTGCCAAGGGCGTGGACGCCATCGTGGGGGACGCCCTCCAACCGCAGGTGCAGGGCGACGAGGATGTGGTGTGCTTCAACCTTGTGCTGCACCACCTGGTCGGGCACGACGAGGCCACCACAAGATCGCTGCAGGCCCGGGCGCTGACCTGCTGGCGCGAACGCGCCAGACTGCTGTTCGTCAACGAGTACATCTACGAGTCGTACGTGCCCGGCGTCGCTGGACGCCTGATCTTCGCGATCACCCGCAGCAGAATCCTCTCGTCGCTGGCGGCCGCGGTCAGCCGCTTCGTGCCCTCGCTTCGTGCCAACACCTTCGGCGTGGGCGTGCGTTTCCGGGATCACGCCGGATGGCGCCGGATGTTCAGCGAACTGGGCTACGAGGTGCTCGGCGTGGTCCAGGGGGAAGACGAGCCGGTGTCGCCAGCCCGTCGCCTGCTGCTGATCCGGTCAATACGCCGGGACAGCTTCGTTCTGGCCGCGACACCTGCACGGGCCAACGGAGTGCGAGGAGCATGATTTGACGATGACGAAGAAGATCCTGGTCCTGGGCGTCAGCGGCATGCTGGGCAACGCCGTCTTCCGGGTGCTCGCTGCCGATCCGGCGTTGCAGGTCCACGGCTCGGCCCGGTCGGGGGGCTGCCTGCCTCACTTTGACGCCGCACTGCGAGGGCGCGTACTCACCGGCGTGGATGTCGAGCAGGCCGATCACCTCGTGGCGCTGCTAGGTCGCGTCAGACCCGACGTGGTGGTGAACTGCATCGGCCTGGTCAAGCAGCTCGCGGACGCCGACGACCCGCTGGCTGCCCTGCCGATCAACGCGCTGCTACCCCATCGGCTGGCGCGGCTGTGCGAGCTGCTCGGTGCCCGCCTGGTTCATGTCAGCACGGACTGCGTCTTCAGCGGCAGTCGCGGCGCCTACCGCGAGACGGACCTGCCCGATGCGCAGGACCTGTACGGTCGCAGCAAGTTGCTGGGTGAGGTAAGCGGTCCACACGCGCTCACGCTGCGCACTTCGATCATCGGACACGAGCTGTCCACGGCACACGGCCTGATCGGCTGGTTCCTTTCGCAACAGGGCACGGTGCGTGGCTTCACGCGTGCCGTGTTCTCCGGGGTGCCCACCGTCGAGTTGGCGACCGTCATTCGCGACCATGTACTGCCACGGCCAGACCTGCACGGCCTGTACCACCTGTCCTCGACGCCGATCAGCAAGCATGACCTGCTGCAACTGGTCGCCCGGGCCTACGCGAAGGACATCTCGATCGTTCCGGACGACCGCGTGGTGATCGACCGGTCGCTGGACTCGACACGCTTCACCGAGGCCACGGGCTACCGCGCGCCAGTCTGGCCCGAGCTTGTGGACAGGATGCAGCGATTCCGCTGAGGCGACAGGCCCAACGAGGACCACAAACATGTTCAAGGACAAGACCCTGCTCATCACCGGCGGAACCGGCTCGTTCGGAAATGCCGTGCTGGAGCGCCTGCTGCTCAGGGACTTCGCGGAGATCCGCGTGTTCAGCCGCGACGAAAAGAAGCAGGAAGACATGCGCCTGCGGCTGCGCAACGACCGGGTGAAGTTCTACATCGGCGACGTTCGCAACTACGACAGCGTCCACGACGCCGTGCGCGGCGTCGACTACATCTTCCATGCCGCGGCGCTCAAGCAGGTCCCGTCCTGCGAGTTCTACCCCATGGAGGCCGTGCGCACCAACGTCGTCGGCGCCGAGAACGTCATGCGCGCGGCGATCGAGCACTCGGTGCGCCGCTGCGTGGTGCTCAGCACCGACAAGGCGGTGTACCCGATCAACGCCATGGGCTTGTCCAAGGCGATGATGGAAAAGGTCATGGTCGCCAAGTCGCGCCAGTGCGATCCGGAGCGCACCGTGCTCTGCGCCACCCGGTACGGCAACGTCATGGCCTCGCGAGGATCCGTCATTCCGTTGTTCGTGCAACAGCTGCTGGAGGGCAAGCCGCTGACCCTGACCGATCCGGCGATGACGCGGTTCCTGATGTCGCTCGACGAGTCCGTGGACCTGGTCCTGTATGCCTTCGAGCACGCACGTCCCGGCGACATCTTCGTCCAGAAGGCCCCCGCCTCGACGGTGGGCGACCTGGCGCAGGCGCTGAGGGAAATGTTGCGCCGCGACAGCGAGATACGCATCATCGGCACTCGTCACGGGGAGAAGCTCTACGAGTCTCTGGTATCGCGCGAGGAGATGGCCCGGGCAGAGGATCTCGGTGGTTACTTCCGGATCCCCGCGGATTCGCGCGACCTGAACTACGACAAATACTTCGTGCAGGGCGAGACACTCATCTCGCAACTGGACGACTACACGTCGCACAACACGACGCGCCTGGACGTCGAGGGCGTCAAGCGCGTCCTGATGCGGCTCGAACTGGTGCGCGAGGCCATCGATGCTTAAGGTGATGACCATCGTCGGCACGCGGCCGGAGATCATCCGGCTGTCCTGCGTGATCGCCAAGCTGGACCGGTACTGCGAGCACACCCTCGTGCACACCGGTCAGAACTACGACTACGAGCTCAACGAGGTCTTCTTCAGAGACCTCGGCCTGCGCCGGCCGGACCACTTCCTGGAGGCAGCAGGTGCCAATGCGGCGCAGACCATAGGGCAGGTCATCATCGCCGCCGATCGCGTGCTCGAGCAGGTCCAGCCCGAGGCGCTGCTCATCCTGGGCGACACGAACAGCGCCTTGGCGGCAATCGCGGCCAAGCGCCGCAAGGTGCCGATCTTCCACATGGAGGCCGGCAACCGCTGTTTTGACTTCCGCGTTCCCGAGGAGATCAACCGCAGGATCGTCGACCACATCGCGGACATCAACCTGACTTACAGCGAGATCGCACGCGAGTACCTTCTGCGGGAAGGCCTGCCGCCAGACCAGGTGATCTGCACGGGCAGCCCGATGCGTGAGGTCCTGGCACGCCACCAGACGCGGATCGAGGCTTCGACCGTTCTTGCAGGCCTGGGCCTCGAGCCGCTGAAGTACATCGTTGTCAGCGCGCACCGTGAGGAGAACGTGGACTCACCGAGGAACCTCGCGCGTCTGTTCGACATCCTCAATGGTGTCGCCGGGCGTTACGGCGAGCCGGTCGTCGTGTCGACGCACCCGCGCACGCGCAAGCGCATCGCGGACCTGGCCCTGCCGGCGCACCCCCTCGTGCAGTTTCACAAGCCCTTCGGCTTCCTGGACTACATCAAGCTCCAGACGAGCGCGCGTGCCGTGTTGTCGGACAGCGGCACGATCACCGAGGAGTCCAGCATCCTCAACTTCCCTGCGCTCAACCTGAGGGAGGTCCATGAACGCCCGGAGGGCTTCGAGGAGGCGGCGGTGATGCTGGTCGGCCTGAGCCTGCCGCGCGTCCTGCAGGGCCTGGACATCCTTGCCGAGCAGCCGCGCGCACAGGCGCGACTGCTGCGCCTGGTACGGGACTACGCCGCGGACAACGTCTCGGACAAGGTCGTTCGCATCATCGTCAGTTATGCGGACTTCGTGCGCCGACGGGTCTGGCGCGCAGACTGAGAGGTCGAGCGGACCGGCGCAATCCGAAACATCTGGCGACAAATGTGCGGTGAAATGCCCTCTGATTGCATGGGGCAGCGGCAGGCGATCCGTAGAATTTGAGTCCGAGTAAGCTGTTGTGAACGATCTGGCTGCAATGATCGAGTGGTTGCACGGTCTCCACAGGCGCCGGCCGCTCCGTCTTCTGTTGCCGGGGGTCGTACTTGCGGCCCTGGCAGGATGTGGCGGTGGGGGTGGCACCGGCCCCTCGGCACCCGCCGAGCGGCCTTTGTCGGGCACGCTGTACCCCGTCGTCGTCGATGTCGTGATGATCGAGTACGACGAGGACGGGCATGAACTTCAACGCTCGACCCCGAGCGACCCCGCCGGACACTTTCAGTTTCCGAATGTCCGTCGCGGTGTGCGCGTCGAAGCGCTGGACTCGAGCGCAGGGCAAGGGCGGGCCGTCATCCGGTCCGCGAGGCTGGAGGGCGAGTCGGCGAGCGTCGTGGTGACGCCGCTGTCGACACTGCAGGACCAGTTTGCGCTCGCCGGCTTGCCCGATGCAGCATCGCGTGTCGAGATCGCACGCATGGTCGGCAATGCGTGTATCAGCGTCACGAGTGCGAGCGTCCCGCCCACGTATGACCAACTGGCATCGCTGCCTGCCCAGCGCAATGCGATGCTGCAGCGCGCAGTCGGCTCGTACATCGATGCGCTGCGTGACATCGGATTTCGACCAACGGCAGGGCACGAATGGTGGCCGACCAAGGTGCGGCAGCACCGCGATCTTCTCGCCCAGGCATGCGAGCTGGCCGCGGCGGTCTGGGCCCCCAGCGTCGAGGCCGAGGTGCGTCGGATCGCCGGCTCGGGGCCAGGACACGCAGCCGATCCGGTCGCGACGGCCCTGGAGTCCGTTCGCGTGCAGGTGCTCGGCGATCTCGTCGCCTTGATGAGCAAGGCGGTCGCGTTGCGCGAGTATCCGCAACTGGCCGATCCGGCGCTCCTGGGCGAACCCTGGCAAGGATCGGCGTCGACGCTGGCGATCGACTTGATCGTCACCAACATGACTAGCCTGCTCGCCGTGCGAACCGCGGACGCCGACGCCGGCAGCTTCGTGGCGACCACGGTCAACCGAACGGGCGCACGCGAGCAGTATCTGGCTACCCGCGTCCCCTTCGCCGGACCGAGCAAGACCGCCTCGGTCGTGAACCAGGCTGCCGAGGCGCGTGCGGTTCGCTTGTCCTTCAATGGCGCGCGGCTGGGTGGCCCGGGCTCGCTGCTTCTGGATCTGTTGAGCGTCCCGGCCGAGCGCGCCGACGAGCCGCTTCACGCGCGTGCATGGCGGTATGTCAGCCTGCGCCACCGGCACGACTACGCGATAAGTGGCGGACGCATGCTCCACCATCCACTCGTGTACCTTCGCTCGATAGGCGCAGGCCTGTGCGACGACGTGGCCAGTGTGTTGCACTTCCTATGGTTGTCGCTAGGCTACGAGTCGCGAGTAATGGTCCTGGAGGGCCATGTCGTCCCAGAGGTCAAGGTCAACGGCCGCTGGGAGATGTACGACCCCGACCTGAAGGTTCACTACCTGCTGCCGAACGGCGCCGTGGCGAACGTGCGCGACATCGAAGCAGACCCAACGATTCTTCTGCAGGGCAAACAGCGCGCCAGCCCGACCGAGGGCTTCTTCGACCCTTCGCTGCTGCTGGAGATCTACGGCTCCGCAGCGGACAACCGCCCCGAAGCGTGGTTCATGGACGCACTGTCCAACACGCTGCAGCCAGACATCTGGATCCCTCCCGGGGGCAGGCTCGAACTCGACCGTCGCTCCCGCGTTCTCGTCCAGGGCTTTCAGACCGACGCGCGCGTCGAACTTGCAACGCTGCGAGTGTGGCTGCCTCCCGGCTTCAGCGGCACCCTGCCGCTGGGCTTGGTGCTGGTCGACGTGACTGGCAGCGGCGTGATCAGCAGCCGCCTGGGTGAGCGGATGACCATTGGCAGCGACGGCATCCAGCCGACCATGGAGTCATGGTGGGCCCGCTCCCCGGATGCCCCGATCAGCGAGATCGAGGTGCATGAGGTCGGCGAGTCGGGCATCACGCTCGTACTCGCGGTGAACCCGCACTTCGTGGCGGCAACTGAGGACTTGACCTTTCAGGTGTACGGACCGGCACTCGATGGACTGACCCTGCAGACGCGCCCGTCGTCGATCTGATGGCGATGCGCCTGCCCCTCGGCAGGCCTGGTTCGCAGTCGGTCCATCGCCAAGCCCCGTGGACCGCGACTGGCCAGCCGCACATGCAGAGCACGCACGCGACCCGGTGTGGCGCTCGAGCCGGACGTTCAGCCAATGCGGCCGAGTCAATGCGCTCCTGTCCGTCTGTCAGCCGCGCAGCGGTTGCCTGCAACGAAGTCAGCGATGGGTGTCGTCGTCGCACGCGCGACCTGCCACGGCAAGAGGACCAAGTCCTGGTCACCGCCTGCACGGCGGATGGGCGCTGCGGCGAGCCCCACGAGGGAGGTCATGGACCCTAAAGAGGGGTGAACGACCCACCCGGGCGGCCGATCCGCAATCGAAGACTTGATCCTCTCTTGTTCTGCAGCAGATATCGACCCGCTTCGAAGTAGATGTTCACCGAATTCGGGGTGTCCTTGGTGGTCGAGAAGAGTCCCGCTGCCGACTCGAGACCCCGACTCACCGTGTTGGCGGTGCCGTTCAGGTGAAAGATGGCGCCCACGTTCTCGTGGGTGTCGATGGTGAGAAAGCCGACGGTGCCGGAAACTCCGAGCTCGATCGTGCCGTCCACTGGTACGGTCAGCTGCGGACCGGTCTGGTGCGCTTCCGTCTCTGCGTTCAGTTGAGGCCCGGCAGCCTCGTCGAGGACGAAGTTCGGCGGCAGTGCCGCTGTGCTGAAGGACTTTGGCGTCGACCACACCATCTTCTGCCCGCCCAGGCTGGCGGTCGTGCCTGCTTGCCAGAAGGTATTGGTGCCCGAGAGTCGACGCACGCTGGCGTCAACGTCGAGCGCCAGCGTCGGGCCTTCGTGCACCGTGCTTTCGAGCCGGACATCGCTGCAGTTGCGCAAGAACCAACCGCGACGCCCCGGGTCGTTTCGAATGTTCAGGAAACTCAGCATAGCCATGTTTGCCGAGCGGGCGATGTAAAACGAGTATGCGCCGCGATCCACACCTTGCTCCAAGCGCACATTCGCAAAGCGCAGGTTAACGCTCACCGACGTGCTGGCTGAGTCGGCCCAATAGAAGCCGTGGGTACCGCCTACCCATGCCTGGTAGCCATCGAAGGTCGCGTTGGTGAGGTTTAGGCCGGATACGGCTTCGATGCACGGGTGTTGCGTGGCATAGAGATAGAGGTTGCAGAAGTGTGCATGGTCGCAATCGATGGCCTGCCGCCCGCTCATGTTCGGGTTTCGGTCCAGAAGGATCGGGCGATCGGCGTATGCGTAGAAGTTCGATATGTCGGTCGCCTCGCGTCCCAGCATGTGCAGCGCGATCGAGCCGGAACGACCACCACCCCAACAGAGCGACCGCAGCGACCTGACCGTGCCCGTGACACGTACGTTTCGAACCGAAAGAGCCGACGTGTCCACCGCTCTGATCGCCGTCTTGGTATGGGTCGCGTCGTCCGAGAAGACGGTCAAGTCTCGCAGCGAACATTCGTTGGAGATGGATGCGCCGGCGGAGTAGGTCAGGAACGCCGTGTGGTCATCGGAAGGTCGATAGACGAGTGTCGTCGCCCACTGACCGGCACCGACGACGTGTACGCGCTGCCGGCTGATCACGTGCGGCAGTTTGAAGAGATACCTGCCGGGCGGGATGTAGACCAACCCACCGTAGCCACCCGAACTGCTCGGCGCTGCAGCCACAGCCGCATCCAGGGCCGCGTCGCTGGGGGTGGCACCGCTGGGATCGGCGCCATGCGACACGATGCTCGTACCGTAGGCTTGCGCTGCCAATGCCGCCCACGCCCCCTCGAGCGAGCGAGGACTTCCCGGGCCTTGTGAAGCAGCATGGCGGGGCAGGCTCAGCGTGGCGCCGAGCAATGAACCGAGCGCGACGGCCGAGGTTCGTCTGCTGTTCGAGAATGCCATTCCCTTGCCCCTTTCGCCAGCAGCGCGTGGCACCGTGATGTCGACATGGTCGTGGGCTGCGGCCCCGATCCACACCCGCAGGTCGCGATCTCCCGCCCCCTTGCACCCACCGAGCAGACTTCGTACCGAGTGTACGGACAGCAGCATCGGTACGGGACATGAGGTCACGGGGGAGTTCGAGGGCTGGCGCTAGACGGCTGTCATCGCTGGCGGTGGATCGGGCCGCCCCAACCGTTGCGGTAGCGGACATCCATTGGAGATGTCCGCGCATCGCCTCACGGCTCCCATGCAAGCCCGGGTTGACCCCCCGGGGCCTTGGGGAAGCCTGCCGTTCTGGGCCAGCGACTCCTCGGCACATGGTCTGCCGGCGCCCAGCCTCGACACCCTCAACCGCGCCACCCCCGTTGCCACCGTCTCCTCGCCGTCCGCCACCAAACCCTCGTGCAGCTTCTCCCTCGGCCTGAGCCCCGTGATCTCGATCCCTCTGCCCTCCGGCGCGCATGGCCCGTCAGCCGGATCAGCCAATTCGTCGTTCGACGAGCTTCACCGGCCCGCCCATGTCCAGCATCAGCACCTGCCCGCTCTCGCCGATGGCCGCGGAGCTACCGAGAGCGCCAGCGTCGTCTTGCCGACCTGGCGCGGACCCAGCAGCACGACGGCTGGCGAGGCGGCCAGCCGGCGCTAGACGGCCGTCTGGAGGACAAGCGACAACATGGTCGCATTTGGATCGCCGAGCGATCAATAGCAACGTTAATGAACCAGCTTTATCGCCGCGTGCGCAACACCGGGCCGGCCTACCGTCCGGGCGCAGTCGCGACTGGCGTGCCCGGTCGCGTCGACCGGACGGCCGGCGGGGCGTATTCGGCCACGAACGCCTGAAGCCGCTCGCGCGCGGCCGCGTCGTCCAGCGTGCCCGCCTGCACGGCGGCGGTGGCCAGGTACGCCAGCAAGGCCTCGGCACCTGCGCTGGCGGCGCCCAGCCTGGCCACCCTCACCCGCGCCACCCCCGTCGCCACCGTCTCCTCGCTGTCCGCCAGCAACTCCTCGTACAGCTTCTCCCCCGGCCTGAGCCCCGTGAACTCGATCCCGATCTCCTCGGGCGCGTGCCCGGCCAGCCGGATCAGTTCCTTCGCCAGGTCGACGATCTTCACCGGCTCGCCCATGTCCAGCACCAGCACCTGGCCGCTCTCGCCGATCGCGGCGGCCTGCAGCACCAGGCGCACGGCCTCGGGGATGGTCATGAAGTAGCGGATGATCTCCGGGTGCGTCACCGTCACCGGGCCGCCGGCGGCGATCTGCTCCTTGAACTTCGGGATCACGCTGCCGCTGCTGCCCAGCACGTTGCCGAAGCGCACCGCCATGAAGCGCGTGCCAGGGTGCCGGGTCGCCATCTGGCTGATGACCATCTCGGCCGCGCGCTTGGTGGCGCCCATCACGTTGGTCGGGTTGACCGCCTTGTCGGTGCTGATCAGCACGAAGCGCTCCGCGCCCGCCTCGGCCGCCGCCAGCGCGGCGTGGTAGGTGCCCAGCGTGTTGTTGCGCAGTGCGGCGGCGGCGTTGTGGTTCTCCATCAGCGGCACATGCTTGTAGGCCGCGGCATGGAACACCAGCTGCGGCCGCCACTGCGCGAAGATCGCGCGCATCTGCGCCAGGTCCTTGACGTCGCCGATCAGCGGTACCAGCGGCAGTGCCGGGTGCGTGGCCGCCAGTTCCTGCTCGATCGTGTAGAGGTTGAACTCGCTCAGCTCCACCAGCACCAGGCGCGCCGGTGCCAGCCGCGCCAGCTGGCGGCACAGTTCGCTGCCGATGCTGCCGCCGGCGCCGGTGACGAGCACGGTGCGCCCCTGCACCACGGGGCCGACGCCGGCCTCGTCCAGCAGCACCGGCTCGCGGCCCAGCAGGTCCTCGGGCTCGATGTCGCGCAGCCGCTCGACGCGGCCGCGGCCCTCGCGCAGTTCCGCCGCGCTGGGCACCGTCAGCACCGGACGGCCGAAGCCGGCCGCGATGGCCAGCGCCCGCTTGCGCTGCGCCGCGCTGGCCGCGGGCATCGCGACGATGACGTGGGTGACGCTCGCGCACAGCGCGGCGTCGATGCCGCCTTCGCGCGTCAGCGCGTCCAGCGGCCCCAGCACCGGCACGCCGGCGATGCGCGCGCGCTGCTTGGCCGGGTCGTCGTCCAGCAGTCCCAGCACATTCCAGCCCTGGCCCTGCAGCCCGGCCAGCAGGAGCCGCGCCGCCTCGCCGGCGCCCAGCACCAGCGCGCGCCGCACCTCGCCGCCGGCGCCGGCGATGCGCGAACGCGCATGCTCGTAGGTCATGCGGTACAGGATGCGCACCACCGCCAGCCCCATCAGCGTGACCACCGGGTGCAGCGCCAGCACCGCGCGCGGGACCTTGACCAGGCCCAGGCCCATCACGACCGCGGCCGACACGCTGCCGGCCAGCACGCAGGCCAGCAGCAGGCGCTGCACCTCGCCGAAGCCGCTGAAGCGCCACATGCTCTGCGGCACCTTCATCAGCACGCTGGCCAGCAGGTAGGCGCCGATCACGCCCAGCATCACCCAGGGGTCGTAGTCGGCGCGCGCGCTGATCCAGCGCTCGAAGCCCAGGCGGAACAGGTAGGTGATGTTCCAGCAGGCGGCCACCACCAGCGCGTCGACCAGCAGCGACAGCGGCTCGCGCCAGGGGCGCAAACGCGCCAGCGCGCGGTCCAGGCGATGCCACCACGTGAGGGGCGCGGCACTCATCGGGGGCGCATTCTCGTGCTGGTCAGCGCCCCGCCAGCCGGCGCAGCGTGCGCCACAGCACGCACAGGTCGCCGGTCAGCGTGGCCCGCTCGGCATAGTCGGCTGCCAGCGCCAGCTTGCGCGGCAGGATCACGTCCACGTACTCGCGCTCGGGGTCCGCCGCCGCGGCCAGCAGCGCCGCCTCGTCGATGAACTGGAGCGAGGCGGGGTCGGTCAGCCCCGGGCGCACCGCCAGCACGCGATCGCGCAGCGCGGGCGGGTACAGCGCCACGTAGCGCGGCACCTCGGGGCGCGGGCCGACCAGGCTCATGTCGCCGCGCAGGATGTCGAGAAACTGCGGCAGCTCGTCCAGCCGCGTGCGCCGCAGCCAGGCGCCCACGCGCGTGATGCGCGGGTCCGCGCCCACGGTCAGTGGCAGGCCGCGCGCCGGTGCGTCGGCCGCCATCGTGCGGAACTTGTGGATGCGGAATGGCCGCCCGTGCCGGCCCACGCGTTCCTGGCGGAACAGCGCCGGCCCCGGCGAGTCCAGCCGCACCGCGAGCGCGATCGCCAGCAGCAGCGGCCACAGCAGCGCCAGCGCCAGCAGCGCGCCGGTGAGGTCGAACAAGCGTTTGAGCATGCACGCCGGTCCCGTCGTGCGCGGCTCAGCCCAGCGCGGTGCGCACGGCGGCGGCGACGCGTTCCACGTCGGCGTCGTCCATGCGCGTATAGATCGGCAGGCTCAGCATGCGCTCGTAGGCGCGCTGGCTGTGCGGGAACATCGCCGGCGTCAGCACATAACGCTCACGCCAGTAGGGGTGCAGGTGCAGCGGGATGTAGTGCACGCTGCAGCCGATGCCGGCGGCAAACAGGCGCTCGACCAGTTCGTCGCGCGTGCACGGCGCACCGTCGGCCAGGCGCAGCACGTACAGGTGCCAGGCGTGCAGGTCGCCAGCCCGGGGCTGGGGCGGCCGCAGCACCGGAAGGTCGGCGAAGGCCGCGTCGTAGCGCGCGGCGATCGCGGCGCGGCGCTCGCGGAAGGCGTGCGCCTTCTTCAGCTGGTGCAGGCCCAGCGCGGCGGCGATGTCGGTCAGGTTGTACTTGAAGCCCGGCGCGACGATCTCGTAGTACCAGCTCGGCACCTTGGCCGTGAAGCGGTCGAAGGCGTCGCGGTTCATGCCGTGCAGCCGCATCACCTGCGCGCGCTTGGCCAGTGCGGCGTCGCGCGTGACCAGCATGCCGCCTTCGCCGGTGGTGATGGTCTTGTTGGCGTAGAAGCTGAAGACGGTGGCGTCGCTGGCCAGCGTGCCCACCAATGCGCCGCCGCAGGTGGTGGGCAGCGCATGCGCGGCGTCCTCCACCACCTTCAGGCCGTGGCGCCGCGCGACGGCCAGGAGCGCCGGCATGTCCGCCGCCAGCCCGGCGTAGTGCACGGGGATCAGCGCCTTCGTTCGCGGCGTGATCGCCGCTTCCACCGCCGCCGGGTCGATATTCAGCGTGGCCGGGTCTACGTCCACCAGCTTCACGTCGGCACCCAGGTAGCGCACGACCTCGGCGGTGGCGGTGAAGGTGTGCGTGGTCGTGATCACCTCGTCGCCGGGGGCGATGCCCAGCGCCTCCAGCGCCAGGTGCAGCCCGGCGGTGGCGGAGTTGACGGCCACGCAGTGCAGGCCGGGGTCGCCCAGGAACGCGGCAAAGTCGGCCTCGAAGCGGCGTGCCTTGGGGCCCGTCGTGACCCAGCCGCTCCTGAGCGTATCGACGACCTCGGCGATCTCGTCGTCGCCGATCTCGGGCAGCGCGAAGGGCAGGAACGGGGGTGAAGCGTCGCTCATGTCGGTTTGGTGATCCAGGCCAGCAGGTGGGTGCGCAGCGGCGGCAGCGCCTCCAGCAACGGCAGCAGCGCGGGGGCGCGATGCTCGAGCGCACGCGCGATCGGCGGCGCCAACGTCAGCCGCCGCGCCTGCACGCGGCCCTGCGGGAACAGCGCACGCCAGCGCGCCAGCGGCACGCCGCGCACGTCGCGGTTGCGCGGGTTGTCGACCGTGAAGTCGTAGACCAGTACGCCGCCGCCGGGCGCCGTCCAGCGCCACATCGCGGCCGCCAGGCGCTGCTGGAACGCGTCGTCCAGCAGCGAACTGAACACCGTGAAGGCCAGCACCGCCTGCTGGCTGCCGGGCGTCATGTCGGCCTGCAGCGCGTCGCCCTCCACCACGCGCACGGCGGCCGGCAGCGCGGCGCGCGCCGCGGCCGCGCGCTCGGGCAGCAGTTCCAGCCCGCTCAGCCGTGCGGGCGCGGCGCCCAGGCGCAGCAGGTCGGCCAGGTTGCCGCCGGCGCCGCAGCCGACCTCGCACAGCGCCTTGTCGTGCAGCGTTGCCCAGCCATGCGCGCGCCACAGTGCGGCCATCGCGCGCAGGCGCTGCTGCTGCTCGCGCAGCGCGGCCGGGCTGGCGAGCAGGCTGTAGCGGTCGGCCGCGACCGCAGCGGCGCGGCGCGCGTAGCGTTCGCGCACGGCGTCGGTCTCGTGGCGGGCGAAGGCCGCGGTGCTGCCCGCCGCCGGCGCAGGCGCGGCTGGCGGGGCAGCCGGCGGTCCCGGCACCTCGGTCACCGCGTCAGCTCCTGCTGTGCTGCCGTTGGCGCGCGCCGCAGCGCCAGCGCCCACAGCCCCTGCCAGGTCCCGAGCCCGTAGCCCAGGTGGTAGGCTGCGATGGCCGCCGGCAGGCGCAGCACCGCGTCCAGGCCGCCGGCCGCAGGGGCCGCGGCGGCGCTGGCCGCCACCAGGTACAGCCCATAGGCCGCCGCCAGGGCGCCGAACGGCCACGACGACCACGGCATCAGCAGCAGGCCCAGCGCCAGCGCCGCCACGAGCGTGGCCGGCGCCAGCTGCCGCCACGAGCCCGGCTGGCCATGCTTGCGCACGACGAAGGGCCGCCAGTAGCCGTACTGGCGCTGTTGTGCGAACAGCCTGGCCAGCGAGTCGCGCGGCCGGTACCAGGAACGGATGCGCGGGCTCTGCCAGATGCGCGCGCCGGCACGGCGCAGTCGCAGGTTGTGCTCGTCGTCCTGGTTGCGCACCAGCTGTTCGTCGAAGCCGCCATGGCGTTCCAGCACCGCGCGCGGCCAGCACCCCAGGTAGACGGTGTCGACCTCGCCTTCGTACGCGGTGTCGCGCGAACGCGCGCCGCCCACCACCCAGCGGCACTGAAAGGCGGCGGCGATGGCGCGCCCGCCGGCGCCCTCGCCCCGCGCGACCCAGGGGCCGCCGACGTTGACCGCGCCGCTGCGCGCCAGCGCGGCCAGGCACTCGGCCACGTAGTCGTCGGCGTAGCGCGTATGCAGGTCCCAGCGCACGATCACCTCGCCGCGCGCGCGTGCGATGCAGGCGTTGAGCCCGCTGGAGACGATGCGCCCGGGGTTGTCGACGAGCAGCAGCCGCGCATCGCCCGCCGCGCGCTCGGCCAGCCGCTCGCGCGTGCCGTCGTCGCTGCGCCCGTCGGCGACCAGCACCTCCAGCGCCCAGCCGTCCGGCAGGCGCTGCGCGAGCGCGGCGTCGCAGAAGGCGTCGATGTGCGCGCGCTCGTTGCGGCAGGGGGCGATGATGGTGGCCAGGCGGGTCATGCCCGCTCCCCCAGCGCCGGCGCCTGCAGCGGCTCGCCGGCGAGCAGCCGGCGGTAGACCTCCACCATCCGACGCACCGAGTCGCCCCACTCGTAGTGGCGCAGCACATGCTCGCGCCCCTGGCGGCCGAGCCGCTCGCGCAGCCCGGCATCCACGGTCAGCCGGCGCAGCGCCTGCGCCAGCGCCGCGGGATCCTCGCGCGGCACCACGAGACCGGTCTCGCCTTCGCGCACGACCTCGGGCAGCCCGCCGACCCGCGTCACGACGACCGGCAGCCCGCAGGCCGAGGCCTCGATCACGGCGACGCCGAAGCTCTCGCTGTCCAGCCGGCTCGCGGCGGCGTAGATGTCAAGCGTGCGCAGCTGCAGCGGCACCTGGTCATGCGGCACGGCACCGGCAAGCTCGACCTGGTCGGCGACGCCGAGCGAGCCGGCCAGGGCCTGCAGTTCGGCGCGCTGTACGCCTTCGCCGACCAGGCGCAGGCGCAGGCCGGCGGGCAAGGCGCTGCGCAGTGACCCATCACCCGCCAGCAACGCGAAGGCGCGGATCAGGGTGTCGATGCCGTACTTCGGCTCCAGCTTTTTCACGGTGCCGATCACCAGCGGCCGGGTGGTACCCGCCCCCGGCCGCGCGGCGGCGGGCGCGAACCGCGCCGCGTCGACACCGAACGGCGTCACGGCCACCTTGCCGTGCCAGTGCGGGCCCATCACCGCCTGCACCTGCCGCGCCATCACGTGGCTGGTCGAGGCGATGCCGTCGGCACTGCCG
Source organism: Rubrivivax sp. (assembly GCA_019635315.1). Taxonomy (GTDB): domain Bacteria; phylum Pseudomonadota; class Gammaproteobacteria; order Burkholderiales; family Burkholderiaceae_C; genus Rubrivivax. Next base: position 438,624 of record JAHBZT010000003.1, on the reverse strand, counting down.
AGCACCTGGCGCAGCCCCGCGCGGTGCAGCGGCGAGATCTGCGGGAAGTCGTAGACGTCGCTGCCCCACACCGACAACAGCCGCGGCCGCACGCCCGACAGCGTGGCCAGCGTGCCGTAGCCGGTCGCGTAGTGGGCATTGAGCAGGTCGCACCGCCGCGCCGCGAAGGTGCGACGCACGGCGGCGGCGTTGAGTACGTAGCCCGACGCGCTGCGGTGCGGCAGCTCGACGCACTCCACCTCCGCGCTCCAGGGCTCGTCGCCGAAGCCGTGCTGCGACACGCAGACGACCTCCACGCCGGCACCGGCCAGGCCATGCGCCCAGCGCCGGGTGTGCACCACATTGCCGGCGGCCAGCAGCAGCACGCGCATCTCTTCAGCCCGCGGCGCCGGTGCGCACGAAGACGAAGAAGTCCGCGAACGAGCCGGTACGGTAGTCGCCGCGGAACGGGTGCTCGTTGGGCACATGCCGCAGCAGCTGCCAGCCGGCGGCATGCGCGTCCACCCAGCGCGTGAACATGCGGTGGCGGATGTGCGCGCCGTCGGCCTGCACGGCCTCGTCGTGGTTGCTCGAGTAGACGACGACGACACGCGTCGCGGCGTCGAACAGCCGCCGCATGTAGGCGTCGTAGGTGGTGTCCTCGACCAGGTGGTAGACGACATCGAGCGACAGCGTGCACTCGGCGCGCGGCGGCGGATCCGCGGCGTCGAAGTCCTGCAGCGTCATGAAGCGGCGGCCCGGCCGGCCGGCGAAACGCTCCCGGCAGCGCGCCACGGCCTCGGCACTGATGTCGACGCCGGTGTAGTCCGCCACCTGCAGCAGCATGAGCTGGTTGCCGTCACCGCTGCCGAATTCGATGACCGTACGCAACTGCAGCTCGTCGAACAGCCCGTTGAGCACGCGCGCCTTGAATTTGGCGAAGCGGCCGTAGGAGCCGGCGCCGGAATCACCGCCGGCGGCATAGCGCGCCTGCCAGTAGGCGGCGGTGCCCGGGAAGGCCTCCTGTGCCGCACCGCCGCGCCGCAGCGTGCGACGCAGCCGCCGGCCCAGCGGACCGATCAGCGGCAGCGTGCTCAGCCAGTCGGCGAGTCGGGTCATGCCGGGGCGGCGCCGTGCATGCCGGCCCGGTGCAGGCCCTGCGCGCACGCGCGGATCGACGAAGGTGCCAGTACGGATGGGTTCGGAAGCATGGCGCAGACCGCGGACAGCGTCTGGCCCGCCGGTCTGCGACAGCGTACACGCATCACGGCGCCGCGGTCGCCGCGGCAACGCCGCCGCGGCCCGTCAATTCCGGCCGCAGCGCGAAAGTCACCGCGGCCGCCACGGCCTCGGCCACCGTCCAGGCCAGCGCCACGGCGGTGACCATCGAGGCGAGGCCACCGCCGGGTGCCCTGGCCGTCCACAGCGCCCACAACGCGACACCGGCAAGCAGCAGGCCCAGGCGCAGCGCATGCAGTGCGCTCGCCGCCACCAGGCGCCCGGCGCCCAGCAGCAGCGCGCCGCCCAGCCGACCCAGCATCGCAGCCGGACCGCCCAGCGCCATGCACACGCTGGCCGCCACCGCCCCCTCGTAGCGCTCGCCCAGCGTTGCCGGCATGACCCAGGGCAGTATGGCCGCGACGACTGCCGCGGCCAGTGAGGCGACGACGGCGGCCGCGGCCAGCGGCCGCCCTAGCGCCGGCGCCCGCGTGCCGTCACCGCCGGCGGCGCTGACCCGCGCGTGGATCAGCGGCACCACATAGGCGGCCGGCAGCACCCACAGCAGCTGCACCTGCAGCGCCAGCGTGAACCAGCCGAGTTCGCGTGCGCCGCCACCCAGCATCTGCAGCAGCATCAGCGCGATCCAGCCTTGCAGCGACATCGCGACGACATGCCAGAAGGCATGCCCGCTGGCGCGCAGCAGTTCGGTGCCCGAGGCGGCCTCGCCCTGGCGCCATGCCGGCTGACGCGCCGCGCGACCCAGCAGCACGGCCCCCAGGCCTGCGCTGGCGAGGCCGGAGGCGGCCAGCGCCCACTCCCACGCCGACGAACCCGCACGGGCCTGCAGCGCGACGGCAGCCAGCAGGATCAGGGCCGGTGCGGTGGTCAGCCAGGAAAAGGTGGCCGTCGACGACAGGCACAGCAGGAATGCACGCTGCAGCGCATGCAGCACCCAGCCCAGCACGCCGACTGCAAACAGCCACGCTGTCACCGGCGGACCACCCGGTCCCTGCCAGGGCAGCGCCAGCCACCCGGCATCGATGGCCACGGCCAGGGCGAGCCCGGAGGCCGCCAGCGGCGCCACGCAGCGCATTACGATGCGCCAGGCGGCCTCGGGCCGGGTCCGGTGGCGGCCCAACAGGTGCACGATGCCCTGGGGCAGGCCCAGCAGCGCCAGCGCCAGCAGCAGGTCGGCGCTGGCGCGCAGCCAGGCGTAGTGGCCCTGGGCCAGCGGGCCCAGCGTCCAGGCGATCAGGAAGGTCGTGGCCAGCGTTGCGACCGAGCCCAGTGACTGCACGGCGACGGTGCCGCGCAGCGTCGGGTGCTGCAGCAGCCGGGCGATGTCGGCCAGCCGCATCAGGGCGGCCCCGCGAACCGCTGCGGCCGCTCGGCCACCACGAAGTAGCCCAGCGGAAAAGCTTCCGCACTCGCCCGGTCGGCGCGCGCCAGCGGGCCGCGGCGCAGCATCGCCGTGGCCGCACCGGCCAGTGCCGCGGCGAGCCAGCGACCCGGCGCACCGGCCTGCTCCAGGTGCTTGCCCAGCAGGTCGGCGAACACGGCCAGCGACCCACCGACCGGTTGCAGCTCCAGCACCTGCAGGCCAGCCGCCTCCAGGTAGCGGCGCAGCGCGAACGCGGTGTAGCGCGCATAGTCGTGCGGCGCCTCGTGGATGCGGTAGAGGAACGGCAGGTTCATCAGCAGCCGGCCGCCCGGCACGAGCACGCGGGCGATCTCGCGCAGCAGCGGCTGCGGTTCGGGCAGGTGCTCCAGCACGTCGGACAGGACCACCGTGTCGTAGGACCCCTCGGCGAACGGCAGCGCGCCGTTGAGGTCGACCAGGTGGTCGAGGAACGGGTTGGCGTGCAGCGACTGCGCCCAGTCGACACAGGTCACGCTGCCGACATGCGGACGGTAGGCCGCATACAGCGGCACATGCCCACAGCCCAGGTCCAGCAGGCGGCCGCGTGCGTGCAGCGGCAACAGGTCGTCGTAGCGTGCCGCCACGGCGTCGGCCACGAGGCGCGAGCCGACACCCAGGTGTGCCGTGTCACGGCTGGCGCGCAGCCGGCCGCCACGCACGACGTACTTCGTCGGCTTCCACTGCGCTTCGTTGTTCATGCCGTCAAGAAGGCCGGGGGCCGGCCGACGACGCCAGGCGCGGGGCGAGCCGACCCTAGAATCCAACGATTGTCACCGACAGCGCGTGGCCGACACCCGGGGCGACACCGGTTCTGGCGGGACCGCCGCGCCGAAGCCCAGCGCATGAACCGCCCCAGCCCCGAAGCCGTCGTGGCCCCCGCCGACGACAACACCCTGATCGCCGAACGCCGCGAGAAGCTGCGTGCGATCCGTGCCCGCGCCGCGACGCATGGCCCGGCCTTCCCGAACGACTTCCGGCCCAGCCACCACGCCGCCGAGCTGCACCAGCGCTTCGGCGCCGTGCCCAACGAGGAACTGGAGCCGCAGGGCGTCAAGGTCGCCGTGGCCGGCCGCATGATGCTCAAGCGCGTGATGGGCAAGGCCTGCTTCGCCACCGTGCAGGACGGCTCGTTCGGCCCCACGCACGGGCGCATCCAGCTCTACGTGACGCAGGACGCGGTCGGCGCGGAGCGGCTGGCCGAGTTCAAGCACTGGGACCTGGGCGACATCGTCGGCTGCGAAGGCACGCTGTTCCGCACCAGGACCGGCGAGCTGTCGATCAAGGCGACGACGATCCGGCTGCTGGTCAAGAACCTGCGCCCGCTGCCGGACAAGTTCCACGGCATGACCGACCAGGAGCAGAAGTACCGCCAGCGCTACGTCGACCTGATCACCGACGAGGCGGCGCGCGCGCGCTTCGTCGCGCGCAGCAAGGCGGTGGCGTCGATCCGCGGCTTCATGGTCGAGCACGGCTTCCTGGAGGTCGAGACGCCGATGCTGCACCCCATCCCGGGCGGTGCCAATGCGCGGCCCTTCGTCACCCACCACAACGCGCTGGACCAGGCGATGTTCCTGCGCATCGCGCCGGAGCTGTACCTCAAGCGGCTGCTGGTCGGCGGCTTCGAGCGCGTCTTCGAGATCAACCGCAATTTCCGCAACGAGGGGATCAGCGTCCGCCACAACCCCGAGTTCACGATGATGGAGTTCTACGCCGCGTACTGGACGCACCGCGAGCTGATGGACTTCACCGAGCAGGTGCTGCGCCATGCCGCGCGCCAGGCCACCGGCTCGGCGCGGCTGTCCTATGGCGGGCGCGAGGTCGACCTCGAGCAGCCGTTCGCGCGGCTGTCGGTGCGCGAGTCGCTGGTCGTGCACGCGGGGCTGAGCGACGCCGAGTCGCGCGACGCGCAGGTGCTGCACGCGCGGCTGAAGGCGCTGGGCGAGGAACCGCCGGCGCACTGGACGCTGGCCGAGCTGCAGTTCGGCCTGTTCGAGGCGGCGGTGGAGCATCACCTCTGGCAGCCGACCTACATCGTCGACTACCCGGTGGAGGTCTCGCCGCTGGCGCGTGCCTCCGACAGCGATCCCACGGTCACCGAACGCTTCGAGCTCTTCATCACCGGGCGCGAGATCGCCAACGGCTTCTCCGAGCTCAACGACGCCGAGGACCAGGCCGCGCGCTTCGCCGCCCAGGCCGCCAACAAGGAAGCGGGCGACGAGGAGGCGATGTACTACGACGCCGACTTCGTGCGCGCGCTCGAGGTCGGCATGCCGCCGGCCGGCGGCTGCGGCATCGGCATCGACCGCTTGGTGATGCTGCTGACCGACAGCCCCAGCATCCGCGACGTGATCCTCTTCCCGGCGCTGCGCCGGGAAGGCGAAGGTGCACCGGCGCTGCGCCGCGAAGGCGGCGCGCCGGCCGGCCCGCAGGGCGCCGGCTGAATGCCGTGGCGGCCGCGGCGATGGTCGACGCCTCCCGGCTGGCCGCGCTGGCGGACATCGAGGCCGCCGTCTGGCGCGAACTCGCGCAGGCCGTGCGCGACAGGGCGCACGCCTGGAGGCTGGCCGTGCTGGCCACCGCCGACGGCGAGGGCGCCGACGCCCGCACGGTGGTGCTGCGCGACCTGGACGAGGCCGCGCGGACGCTGCTGATCTATACCGATCCGCGCAGCCCGAAGGCGCAGCAGCTCGACGGGCGCCCGCTGGGCACGCTGGTCGTCTGGTCGCCGCAGCTCGCCTGGCAGCTGCGGCTGCGCGTGCGGCTGGCGCTGCACACGAGCGGCCTCACGGTGTCGTCGCGCTGGGCGCAGCTGAAGATGACGCCGGCGGCGCAGGACTACCTGTCGCCGCTGCCGCCGGGCAGCGCGCTGGCCCCTGCCGCGGGGCCGCCGGCACCCGAGCGCGGCAGCCGCGAGCACTTCGCGGTGCTCACGGCCGAGGTGCTGGCCGTCGACTGGCTGGAGCTGCATGCCCTCGGCCACCGGCGCGCTCGCTTCGACGCCGACGGCGCGCGCTGGGTGGTGCCGTAGCCGGGCCGGCGCCGCCGCGGCCTGCGGCCGCTCGCAGCGCGCATCGCGGGCCCCGGGGCCGCTCAGGAATGGCCGAACTGCGGCGGCCGCTTGGCCAGGAAGGCGTCCATGCCTTCCTTCTGGTCGGCGGTGGCGAACAGCGAGTGGAAGACGCGCCGCTCGAACATCACGCCGTCGGACAGCGTGCCCTCGAAGGCGCGGTTGACGCATTCCTTGGCCAGGACGACGCTGGGCCCGGACAGCGCGTTGATCGCCTCGGCGGCGGCCAGCGCCTCGTCCAGCAGGCGCTCGGCCGGCACCACGCGCGAGACCAGCCCGGCGCGCTCGGCCTCGGCGGCGTCCATCATGCGCGCCGTGAGCACCAGGTCCATGGCCTTGCTCTTGCCCACCGCGCGCGGCAGGCGCTGGGTGCCACCGGCGCCGGGGATGATGCCGATCTTGATCTCGGGCTGGCCGAATTTCGCGTTGTCGGCGGCGATGATGAAGTCGCACATCATCGCCAGCTCGCAGCCGCCGCCCAGCGCGAAGCCGGCCACCGCGGCGATCACCGGCTTCTTCACGCGGCGGATGGTCTCCCAGTTGCGCGTGATGAAGTCCTCGCGCAGCGCGTCGGCATAGGTCTTCCTGGCCATCGCCGCGATGTCGGCGCCGGCCGCGAAGGCGCGCTCGCTGCCGGTGACGACGATGCAGCCGACGCCGTCGTCGGCGTCGAAGGCCAGCAGCGCGGCGCCCAGCTGGTCCATCAGCGCGTCGTTCAGCGCGTTGAGCTGCTTGGGCCGGTTCAGCGTGATCAGCGCGGTGCGGCGTGCGCCTTCGCCGCGCAGTTCGGTCAGGATCAGGGCTTCGCTCATGGCGTGGGAGGCGGTGGCCGGCCGTCCGGCCGGGCGCCTTGGCGGGTGGAGACGCGGCACTATAAGGCGGGTCTTCACGGGACTTTTGCGCATGCGGCGGCCTTGACGCCGCGTTAAGCTGCCCCCCTCATTCAAGGGGTGTGGCACCCCGGAGCAGCGGCAGCGGTCGGCCGTGCCCCCGGCGCCCTCGCACCGCCCGCGACCCCGCCGCGACTCCGGACAGGCGCCCCGATGCCCATCATCTACCGCAAGTCGAGCAAAGGCCAACGCGAGATCGAGACGCGCGAGCACCGGCTGCCGCCGCGGCTGCGCAGCGCGCTGATCCTCGTCGACGGCAAGCGCAGCGACGCCGACCTGAACACCCTGGTGATGCAGCCGGCGGAGACGCTGGCGGCGCTGCTCGAGCAGGGCTTCATCGAGGTCGCCGGCACCACGGCCGCGCGCGAGCCCGCGCGCCCGGCAGCCGCCCCGGCGGCGGCACCGGGCGCGGTGGCGCGCCCGGCCGGCGCGCCGGTGGCGGCGGCCCCCGCCGTGGCAGCGGCCGGCCCCGCCTTCGAGGAACGCCGCCGCGCCGCGGTGCGAGCGCTCAACGACCTGCTCGGCCCGGCCGCCGAGACGCTGGCGATCCGCATCGAGAAGGCGCGCTCGGCCGACGACCTGCGGCCGCTGCTGGTCAGCGGCGCGCAACTGATCGCCAATTTCCGCGGCCGCAGCGCCGCCGAGGCCTTCGCCGCGAAATTCGGCGACGTCTGACGCCGCGGACCCGCCTCAGCGCGGCGGCTGCGCGGCCTGCAGCGGCAGGCGGTCGATGGTCAGGTCGACGAAATTCTCCGCGTCCTGCCGGATCACGATGCGCACCGGCAGGTACTGCAGCGTCGGCGCGACCCACATCTCGGCCACGAGGTCGCCGCCGCGGCCGGCCTCGCGCCGCGGCCGTACGTGCACCGCGTCCACCTCGCCGGCCGGCGTGAAGAGCCGCTCGTGCGCGATCACGTCGTACGACCAGGTCTCGACGCGGCGCGGCAGCGCCAGCGGAAACTCGACCGTCTGCCCGGGCTGCAGCCGCTGCGGCTGCGTCGTGAACAGCCAGGTCATCTGCACGAACTGGCTGGCGCTGTCCTGCACGCCGTCCGGCCGTGGCAGCACCTGGCCGCCGGGCAGCCGCACCTCCCCGGCGTCGAGGCGGATGAGGCGCCGCACCGGGTCGCGCAGCGCGACGCGCGTCGTCTCGTCGTACAGCCAAGGCGACAGGCCCGCGGGCGTGATCTCGCCCTCGCTGCTGATGCGCCGGCTCATCAGCGGCGCGAACGAGGGGCCGATCGACACCTCCACGTGCACCTGGTAGCGGCTGCCGCTCAGCAGCCACTCGACGCTGGCCTGGCCCTCGACCGGACCGCGGTAGTGGCCGGTGAGCGTGTAGCTCAGGCGGGTCGACGGCGGCCACTCGAAGGTCGTCGCGTCGGGCGCCGATGCCGCGGCAGCCGCGGGCTCGGGCGGCGGCGCCGGCAGCGGCGTCGCGAGCGCCGGCAGCTCCGCGGGCAGCGCCGCGACCGCCTCCTCGGCCAGCGGCGGCGCCGGCTCCAGGACGGGGGCCGACGCCGCCGGCGCCGCCGGCAGCGCCGCGGCAGCGGCCGGCAGCCGGCGCAGCACCGGTGCAGGCGGGGGCGGCGGTGGCGCGGCCGGTTGCAGCTCGCGCACGAAGGCGACCTGGATGCGGCGCAGCGCCGGCTCGGCCGCGCCGTCGGCCAGCCGCGACTCGAAGACGCCCTCCGCCAGCCACAGGTGCAGCGCCGTCACGCCCGCGACCAGCGCCAGCCCGGCGACCAGGCGCCCCGGCGCGGCGGCCGCCGGCGGGCGGGCGGCGAAGCTGCCCATGCCCGGTGGCGCTCCCGCGGGCTTCAGGCCAGCGCGCCGACGACGCAGGCCAGCGCAGCCACCAGCGTCAGCCGCAGCCGCAGCGGCAGCAGCGCCGCCGCGCCATGGGCCGGGTACAGGCGGCGGTCGACGAGCAGGCACAGCAGCAGGGCCGCCGCCAGCAGCACCAGCGCGGCCTGTGCCGGCAGCAGCAGCGCCGGCCAGGCGATCAACGACGGCAGCACGCCCCAGGCCAGCAGCAGCGGCGGCGGCGCCGCGCCCGCGCGCGCGGCCAGCCCCCAGTGGATGCCGCCGAGGAAGCTGACGATCAGCGCGCCGTAGCCGACCAGCGCCTGTGCGACGACGGCGCGCGCGGCCCCGTCGACCAGCCACAGGCCCACCGCGCCGGCGACGAAGGGCAGCAGCCCGGCCAGCCCGAGCGCCTGGCCGAGCGGCCCCGGCAGGCGGCCCGGCGGGGCCGGCGGCGGTGCGGCCGGCCGGCCGGCGGCGCGGCCGGGCGCCGGCGTGGAAGACGGTTCGGCGTTCATGCCCGCATTGTGGGCGGCGTGCCGGCACCGCGCGGGCCCGGGGTTGCTGGCGGGCGCCGGCCGGCGAGGCACGCGCCGACCGACCTGTCCCCCGGCTCGCGCGCCGACCCGCGCGCTTGCTCGCGCGCCTACTTGCGCGGCGGCGCGCCGGCGGCAGCCAGCAGGCGCTCGACCTCCGCCGGCGGCAGCGCGCCCGGCTTGCGCGTGCCGTCGGCGAAGAAGACCGCCGGCGTGCCGTTGATGCGGTGGCTGCGCGAGAAGGCCAGGTTGCGCTCGATGGCCGCGGTATCGCACGCGCCCATCGCGCGCGGCGGCACGACGCCGTCCAGCATCCAGCCGCGCCAGGCCGCGCCGCGGTCCTTCGCGCACCAGATGTCGCGCGACTTGGCTTCCGAGTCCGGGCCCAGGATGGGGATCAGGAAGGCATAGATCGTGACGTCGCGGATCCCCGTCAGGTCGCGCTCGAAGCGCTTGCAGTAGCCGCAGTTGGGGTCCACGAAGACGGCCATCACGCGCTCGCCGCTGCCCTGGCGGAAGACGATGGCGTCCTGCAGCGGCAGCTGGTCCCAGGCCACGGCCAGCGCCTTGGACAGCGCGGCCTCGGTGAGGTCGCTGCGTGTCTTCGTCTCGATCAGCGTGCCGCCGACCAGGATGTGCTCGGCACCGTCGTCGGCATACAGGATCTCGGTGCCGCCGAAGCGCACCTGCCACCAGCCGGGCACCGGGCTCGGCTGCACCTCGTCGATCGGCGGCAGGCGCGGGATGCGTTCGACCAGCACACGCGCGACGGCATCGGCCCTGGGGTCGCCGCTGACCGGCACCGAGGCCGCGGCTGCCGCCGCGACCGCCGACGCAGCGTCGGCCGGCAGGGCGCGCCAGGCGCGGTTCAGCGCCAGCGCGGCGGCGGCGCCGGCGGCGATCAGCAGCAGCGCCCAGAGCAGCGCACGCGGGGTCGTCAAGGTCATCGTGATTCCGTCGTGAAGGCCTTCAGCCACCGGCGGCGCGGCCGGTCAGCAGCCGCTTGACCGGCGGCAGGTGGTCCACCAGGGTGAGCCCGCGGTTGCGCAGTTCGCGCACCCAGGGCAGCGGGCTTGCGAACAGCTGCAACAGGCCGTCGGTCAGGCGCGCCATCGCGGCCACCGGGGCGGCGCGCTCGCGTGCATAGCGCTGCAGCAGCCGCAGGTCGCCCAGCGGCCGCCAGGGCTCGCGCGCGGCGATCACGCGCGCCAGCGCCTCGACGTCGCCGAAGCCCAGGTTGAGCCCCTGCCCGGCCAGCGGATGCACCAGGTGGGCGGCGTCGCCGACCAGCACCCAGCCGGCACCGCAGACCGGATCGGCCTGTGCCAGCAGCAGCGGCCACTGGGCGCGCGCGCTGGCCAGCCGCAGCGTGCCGGCGGCCCCGCCACTGGCCGCCATCAGCTCGGCCACGAAGTCGTCGTCGGACAGCGCCATCAGCGCGTCGGCGCGTTCGTCCGGCACCGACCACACCAGGCCCAGCCCATGCCCCGGCCGGCCCTCGAAGGCCGGGCGGTCCAGCGGCAGCAGCGCCAGCACGTCCGGGCTGCGGAACCACTGGCGCGCCAGGCCGCCATGCGGCCGGTCGGACACCAGCCGCGCCGCGAGGCCGCGCTGCCCGTAGGCCTGGCGTGGCATGCGCACGCCCAGGCGCTCGCGGCTGGCGGAATCGCGGCCCTCGGCCAGCACCTGCAAGGCGGCCGCCGGTTCAGCACCCGGCGCCAGCCAGGCGACATGCGGCGCGAAGCGCACCGCGGCGCGCAGTGCACGCTCCAGTTCGGCGGCGTCGACGATGAAGGCCAGTTCGGCCAGCCCCTGCGACCAGGCCGAGAAGGCGAGCGCGGCACCGGGGGCGTCGCCCTCGACGCGCATCTCGTGCACCGCGGTGCGCGCGTCGGCCGGGATCGCATCCCAGACCTTGAGCTGGCGCAGCAGCGCCACCGACGCGGCATTCAGCGCATAGGCGCGCACGTCGTCGCCGCCCGGCGGCTGGTCCGGGCCGGCCAGCGCCACGGCCAGCCCCTGGCGCGACAGCGCCAGCGCCGCGGCCAGGCCCACGGCACCGCTGCCGCGGACGAGCACGTCGAAGGGTCCCGCGGGCGCCATGCGGGCATTGTAGGCAGCGCCCCGCGGCACAATCGGCAGCGTCCGCGAAGGCCCTGCCGCGCGGTGCCCCCGTCCCTGCCAACGCCGCGCCCGCGCGGCCCGACACCGCCCGTGAGCGACCTCGCCTGCACCCTGGACGCCCTCTACGTCCACCCCGTCAAGTCCTGCGCCGGCATCGCCGTCGCCGAAGCGCTGCTGGGCCCGACCGGGCTGGACCTGGACCGCGACTGGATGGTCGTCGACGAGCACGGCGACATGCTCACGCAGCGCGAGCTGCCGCGCCTGGCGCTGGTGCAGCCCGCACTGCGCGCGGACGCGGTGGTGCTGCGCGCGCCCGGCATGCTGGCGCTGCACCTGAGCGTCGAGGCGGTCGAGCAGCCCGTGCGCGTGCGCGTCTGGGACGACGAGGTGAAGGCCTACGACATGGGCGCGCTGGCCGCGCAGTGGTTCAGCGACTTCCTCGGCACCAAGGTCCGTGTCGCCCGCATCGACCCCGAGGAACGCCGCCTGGCCGAGGCGCGCTGGACCGGCGACATCGCCGCCGAGACGGCCTTCGCCGACGGCTTTCCGCTGCTGGTGGCCGGCAGCGCGTCGCTGGCCGACCTCAACGAGCGCCTGGCCGCCACCGGCGCGGCGCCGGTGACGATGCCGCGCTTCCGGCCCAACCTGGTGCTCGGCGGCCTGGCGCCCTGGGACGAGGACCACCTGGGCGAGATCGAGATCGCCACCGGCGACGGCCCGGTGAGGCTGCGCCTGGTCAAGCCCTGCGTGCGCTGCAGCATCCCCGACGTCGACCCGGCCACGGCCGCCACCGGCCACGCCGTGCGCGACACGCTGGCGACCTTCCGCGCCGACGCGCGCATGAACGGCGGCCTGACCTTCGGCATGAATGCCGTCGTCGTGGAAGGCTTCGGCCGCACGCTGCGCGCCGGCCAGCGGGTGACGGCGCTCTACGCATTCTGAAGCCCGCCCAGAGTGTGAGAGGCATTCCCGCGTGGCCGAGCGGACCCGGCTGGCGGACCAGCGCAAGGCGCAAAGCGCAGCCGTAGCTCGTGCTACGGCGAGCATTTGCAACGCCGCGATGGGCCGTCAGGCGGGGACGAGCGGCCATGGGGGAGTGCCTCTCACACTCTCAGGCCGTCGGCCGGCGCTCCGGCAGCGGGATGAATTCGGTCTCGCCCGGCACCGCCGGGAAGCGCCCGGCGGCCCAGTCGTCGGCGGCCTGCACCAGGCGTTCCTTGCGGCTGGAGACGAAGTTCCACCACAGGTGGCGGTGGCCCAGCGGCGCGCCGCCGACCAGCACGACACGCGCCTCGCCCTCGGCGGCGAGCAGCGGTTCCTCGCCGGGCTGCAGCACGACCATGCGCTCGGGCGCCAGGGGCTGGCCGTCCAGCGTCGCCGAGCCCTCGACGACATAGAGCGCACGCTCGTCGGCCGGCGGCAGCGGCAAGGCGTCGCCGGCACTCAGCGCGATGTCCAGGTACAGCGTCGGCGAACGCACGGCGACCGGGCTGGTGGCGCCGAAGGCGCTGCCGACCAGCACGCGCAGCCGCGCGCCGCCGACCTCCAGCGCCGGGATGTCGGCGGCCGGCACATGCTGGAAGGCGGGCGCGATGCCTTCGTCGGCCTCGGGCAGCGCCACCCACAGCTGCAGGCCGTGGCTGCGCCGCGGCTTGCCGCGCAGGTCCTCGGGCGTGCGCTCGCTGTGCACGATGCCGCGGCCGGCGGTCATCCAGTTGACCGCGCCCGGCTCGATGCGCTGCACGACGCCGGTGGAGTCGCGGTGCATCATCGCGCCCTCGAACAGGTAGGTCACGGTGGCCAGGCCGATGTGCGGGTGCGGGCGCACGTCGTGGTTGTCCTCGGGCCCGGCCTCGATGGGGCCGAAGTGGTCGAAGAAGAGGAACGGGCCCACCGCCTGGCGTGCGGCGGCAGGCAGCACGCGGCGCACCGTGAAGCCGCCGCCGAGGTCGCGGCTGCTCGGGGCAAGGATCAGGCGGTCGTCGGCCATGGCGTTCTCCGGGCGTTCGGGCGGCCCAGTGTAGGAAAATCGCCGGCTTCGCACCCGCGTTGGTGCCTCCCCCACCCTGAAAGCCCCCCATGAGCCTGAAGTGCGGCATCGTGGGCCTGCCCAACGTCGGCAAGTCCACCCTCTTCAACGCGCTGACCAAGGCCGGCATCGCGGCCGAGAACTATCCGTTCTGCACCATCGAGCCCAACGTCGGCATCGTCGAGCTGCCCGACCCGCGGCTGGCGCAGCTGGCGGCCCTCGTGAAGCCCGAGAAGATCGTGCCGGCGATCGTCGAGTTCGTCGACATCGCCGGTCTGGTGGCCGGCGCCAGCAAGGGCGAGGGCCTGGGCAACCAGTTCCTGAGCCACATCCGCGAGACCGACGCCATCGTCAACGTCGTGCGCTGCTTCGACGACCCCAACGTGATCCATGTCGCCGGGCGCGTGGACCCGGTGGCCGACATCGAGGTCATCCAGACCGAGCTGTGCCTGGCCGACCTGGCCACCGTGGAGAAGAGCCTGGCGCGCTACACGAAGGTCGCCAAGGCCGGCGGCGACAAGGAGGCGCAGCGCCTGGTGGACGTGCTGAGGAAGTGCGAGGCGGCGCTCAACGAGGCGAAGCCGGTGCGCTCGATAGCCTTCAGCAAGGAGGAGCTGGCGGTGCTGCGGCCGCTGTGCCTGATCACCGCCAAGCCGGCGATGTTCGTCGGCAACGTGGCCGAGGACGGCTTCGAGCACAACCCCTACCTGGACCGCCTGCGCGAATTCGCGGCGAAGCAGAACGCCCCGGTGGTGGCGATCTGCGCCAAGACCGAGGCCGAACTGGCCGACATGGCCGACGAGGACCGGGCGATGTTCCTGGCCGAGATGGGCCAGGACGAGCCGGGCCTGAACCGGCTGATCCGCGCCGCCTTCAAGCTGCTGGGCCTGCAGACCTACTTCACCGCCGGGCCCAAGGAGGTGCGGGCCTGGACCATCCATGTCGGCGACACCGCGCCGCAGGCCGCCGGCGTGATCCACACCGACTTCGAGCGCGGCTTCATCCGCGCGCAGACCATCGCCTTCGACGACTACATCGCCCATGGCGGCGAGCAGGGTGCGAAGGACGCCGGGCGCATGCGCGCCGAAGGCAAGGAGTACGTGGTCCGCGACGGCGACGTGATGAACTTCCTGTTCAACGTGTAGGGTGACCTTGCGCGCAGTCAGCCGGCGGCGTTGACGGCCGGCTTACAGTGCGGGCCATGACGCCCCGCACCCCCGGCCTGCCGCCGTCGCCGCTGGTCGTCGCGCTCGGCACCGCGGCCGGCTATGCGCTGGTCGGCTGGTTCGCGCTGATGCTGGCCGGACCGCCCGGTTATGCGTCGCCGCTGTATCCGTCGGCCGGCATCGCGCTGGCGGCCACGCTGACCTGGGGCCGCGCCGCGCTGCCGGGCGTCTGGCTGGGGGCCTTCGCGGTGAATGCCGCGCTCGGCGCGCTGCGCGGTCAGGCCGGCACCGCGCTGCTGTGGCTGCCGCTGCTGATCGGCCTGGGCGCGATGCTGCAGGCCGCCCTGGGCGCGCTGCTGGTGCGCCGCTTCGTCGGCCAGCCGGTGGTGCTGAATGCGCCGCGCGACATCCTGCTGTCGGGCCTGCTGGGCGCCGGGCTGGCGTGCACGGTGAGTCCCAGCATCGCGACCGCGGCGCTGCTGTCCACCGGTGCGGTGCTGCGCGAGAGCGCGCTCGCCAACTGGCTGACCTGGTGGATCGGCGACACGCTGGGCGTGCTGATCGGCGCGCCGCTGGTGCTGACGCAGATCGGCCGCCCGCGCGAGGACTGGCGGCCGCGCCGGCGCACGCTGGGCCTGCCCTTGCTGCTGGCGCTGGCGCTGCTGGCGGCGGCGATGGTCGAACTGGGCCGGCTGGACCGCCAGCGTGTGCAGGCGACCTTCGAGCGCGACGCCGACCGGCTGGTGTCCGAGGCCCACGAACGGCTGCGCACGCCGCTGCACGCGCTGCAGGCGCTGCATGGCGCGGCGCTGGCGCGCGACGGCACGCTGGACGCGCGCGCGCTGCGCAACGCCTCGGCGGCCTGGCTGGCCGCGCCCTCGCACCTGCAGGCCGCGGGCTACAGCGTGCGCGTCGCCGAACCCGACATCGACGCGTTCGTGGCCGCCGCGCGCGCCGGCGGCGACGACGCCGATGCCGCGTTCCGCGTCTTCGACCGCGACGACGGCAGCGCCCGCCGCGGCGACGGCGAGGTGGTCGCGATCCGCCACATCGAGCCGCGTGCCGGCAACGCGTCGGCGCTGGGCGTCAACGCGCTGTCGATCCCGGCCGCGCGCGCGGCCATCCTGGCGGCGCGCGACAGCGGCGCACCCGCCGCCACCGCGGGCTTCCAGCTGACCCAGACCGACGAGGACGAGACCGGCCTCGTGATCTACCGCGCGCTGTACCGCGGCGCCGTCGCCGACGACGTGCAGGCGCGGCGCGAGCGCTTCGCCGGCGTCGTCTTCGTCACCGTGCGCATCGAGCGCGCCTGGGCGGACCTGGCACCGGCCACGCTGCCCTACCTGCGCTGGTGCGTGGTCGACCTCGCGCCCGACAGCGCGCGCCCGCGGCTGGCCGGCCCGCCCGGCTGCGAGGCGCCAGGGCGCACCGCCAACGCGGCCGCCGGCCTGCTGCACACCGAGCGCACCTTCGAGCTGGGCGGGCGGCGCGTCGAGCTGCGCATCGCCGGCGACCCGGCCGCGATGCCCGGCGAGGCGCGCGAGGCGGCCTGGCTGCTGTCGCTGGCCGGCCTGTCGGCGGCGGCGATGCTGGGCGCCCTGCTACTGACGGTGACCGGCGCGACGCGCCGCACCGAACTGGCGGTGCAGGCCGGCACCGCCGACCTGCGGCGCGAGATCGCCGAGCGCGAGCAGATCCAGGCCGCGCTGGCGCGCAGCGAGGAGCGGCTGCGCAGCATCGTCGACAACGTGCCGGTCGGCGTGGCCTTCATCGACCCGCTGGGCACGCTGGTGCAGGCCAACCGCGGCCTGGCCGCGATGCTGGACGAGCCCGATGGCGCGCTGCATGGCCGCCGCATCGTCGACATGACCCACCCCGAGGACCGCGAGCTCGTGCTGCGCGACCACCGCGCGCTGCTCACCGGGGGCATCGACCTCGCGCGGCTGCAGATGCGGCTGCTGCGCCGCGACGGCAGCCCGCTGGACGTGCGCGTGGTCGCCAACGCGATGCGCGGCGCCGAGGGCCGCGTCACGCACATGATCGCGCTCGTCGAGGACATCACCGAGCACCTGCGGCTGGAGGCCTCGGAGCGCGCGCTGCAGCAGGCCGAGGCCGCGAGCCGCGCGAAGAGCGAATTCGTCTCGCGCATGAGCCACGAGCTGCGCACGCCGCTGAACGCGATGATCGGCTTCGCGCAGCTGCTGGGCCTGGACCGCGAGCCGGCGCTGGTGCCGCACCAGCGCGACTGGACACAGCAGATCCAGCGCGCCGGCTGGCACCTGCTGGAGCTGATCAACGAGACGCTGGACCTGGCGCGCATCGAGTCCGGCGCCGTGCAGCTCAAGCCCGAGGCGGTGGAGCTGGTGCCGCTGGTCGCCGCCTGCCAGTCGCTGATCGCCGGGCCGGCGGCCGAGCGCGGCGTGTCCCTCGTCGTGCAGTGCGACCCGGCGGTGCCGGCGGTGCTGGCCGACCCCACGCGCCTGAAGCAGGTGCTGACCAACCTGCTGAGCAACGCCGTCAAGTACAACCGCAGCGGCGGCACCGTGCGGCTGGCCACCGCGCCGGCCGCCGACGGCGGCGTGGCGATCTCGGTGCGCGACACCGGCCTGGGCATGACGCGCGAGCAGCTCGGCGCGCTGTTCCAGCCCTACAACCGGCTCGGCCGCGAGGGCAGCGGCATCGAGGGCACCGGCATCGGGCTGGTCATCAGCCGCCGGCTGACCGAGCTGATGGGCGGCACGCTGGAGGTCGCCAGCACCGCCGGCGAAGGCTCGGTCTTCACGGTGCGGCTGCCGGCCGCCGTGGGCGAGGTCACGCGGCCGGCGGTCTTCACCGAGAGCTCGCCGGCGCCGTACCAGCAGCGCCTGGTGCACTACATCGAGGACAACCCGACCAATGTCGAGGTGATGCGCGGCGTGCTCGCGCAGCGCTCGCAGGTCGTGCTGCAGGTCTCCACGCTGGGGCTGGACGGGCTGGCCGCGGTGCGCCGCCAGCGCCCGGACCTGATCCTGCTGGACATGCAGCTGCCCGACATCAGCGGCATCGAGCTGCTGCGCCACCTGAAGGACGACCTCGAGCTGGCCGACATCCCGGTCGTCGTCGTCTCGGCCGACGCCACGCCCGGCCACATGCAGAAGGCGCTGACCCTGGGCGCGCTGCACTACGTGACCAAGCCGCTGGACGTGGCGCGCTTCCTGGCCGTCGTCGACGAGGTGCTGCTCGGCGTGGAGACACGCTGGGGGCTGTGAGGCCCGTGCGCGCCGTCGCGCTGCCCCCATGAAGCGGCCGCTGCGCATCGCCCTGCTGACGCTGGCCGCGGCGGCGGGCCTGCTGCTGGCGGGCGCGGCGGTGCTGGTCGCGCGTTTCGACGGCGACGACCTGGCGCGGCTGCTCGGCGAGCAGCTGCAGCGCACGCACGACCGCCAGCTGCGCGTGGCCGGTGGCCTGACGCTGCGGCTGTGGCCGCGCCTGGCCGTCGCCGGCGGCGCGATGTCGCTGTCCGAGCGAGGCAGTGGCGAGGTCTTCGCCGAGGTCGACGCGCTGGAACTCGCGGTCGAACTGCTGCCGCTGCTGCGCCGGCAGGTGGTCGTCGACCGCGTCGTCCTGCAGGGCCTGCGCGCGACCGTGACGCGCCGCGCCGACGGCAGCACCAGCGTCGACGACCTGCTGGCGCCGCCCGCGGAAGGCGCCGGCGCCGTGCCGCCGGCAGCGGGCGGCGCGCCGTTCACGCTGGCGCTGGCCGGCCTGCAGCTGCGCGACGCGACACTGGTCTTCGACGACCGCCGCGCCGGCCGCCGCTGGGCGCCGGAGGCGCTGGATCTGCAGACCGGCCCGCTGGCCGCCGGCCAGCCCGCCACGCTGCGCCTGCAGGCGCGGCTGCGCGCCAGGCAGCCGCAGGTCGATGCCACGCTGACGCTGGCCGGCAGCCTGCTGGCGCAGCCCGACGCGGGCCGCGGACTGGCCGCCGCACGGGTCACGTCGCCGAAGCTCTCGGCCACGGTCGACGGCCAGCTCGGCGGCGTGGCGGTGCGCGGATCGCTGGCCACGCCGCTGGCGCTGGACCTGGCGGCGGGCACGCTGGCGCTGTCCGACCTGGCGCTGGATCTGTCGCTGCCGCATCCACGCGGTGGCCCGCTGGCACTGCAGGCGCGCGGGGACGCCGGCCTGGCGCTGGACACCCGGACCGGTGCGCTGCGGCTGGCCGGCCGCCTCGACGACAGCGGCTTCGAGGCGCAAGGGCGCCTGCACGGCGCCGCGTCGCCGGCCTTCGAGCTGGCGCTGACGCTGGACCGGCTCGACCTGGATCGCTACCGGCCGGCCAGCGCGGCGCCGGGCGCCGCCGGCGGCACGGCGGCCGGCCTGCCCGACCTGTCCGCGCTGCGCGAACTGGATGCGGCCGGTCAGCTGGCCGTGCGGCAGCTGCAGGTCGCCGGGCTGCAGGCCGCCGACCTGCAGCTGCGCTGGCGCGCGCACGACGGCCGTCTGGTCCTGGACCCGATGACCGCCGCGCTGTACGAGGGGCGGCTCGCCGGCCGGCTGTCACTGACGGCGGAGGCGGTGCCGCGCCTGGCGCTGCACCAGCGGCTGAACGGCGTGGCCGCCGGCCCGCTGCTGAAGGCTGCGCTGGGCCGCGCCGCCGTCGAAGGCCGCGGCGACGTGGAGCTGGATCTGACCGCGCGCGGCGCCGGCGCCGATGCGCTGAAGCGCTCGCTGGCCGGCAGCGGCCGCGTCGCGCTGAAGGACGGGCTGGTGCGCGGCGTCAACGTCGCGCAGGTGCTGCGCCAGGTCGGCGCCGTCGTCGGCGGGCGCGTCGCCGAGCACACCGGCACCGGCTCGGCCGCCGAGAGCACCGACTTCAGCGCGCTCAGCGGCAGCTTCTCCGTCGCCGGCGGCGTGCTGCGCAACGAGGACCTCGCGGCCCAGCTGCCGCTGCTGCGCCTGGTTGGCGCCGGCACGCTGGACCTCGGCGCCGGGCGGCTGGACTACCGGCTGCGCGCCAGCGTCGTCGAGACGCTGCAGGGCCAGGGCGGTGCCGAGCTGCAGGCGCTGCGCGGCCTGACGCTGCCGCTGCACCTGAGCGGCCCCCTCGACGCCGTGCGCTACCGCGTCGACCTCGGCGCCCTCGTCGAGGACCGCGCCCGCCAGGCGTTGCGCGACAAGGGTCGCGCCCTCGAGGAGCGCGCGAAGCAGGACCTGGCCGACCAGCTGAAGGAACTGCTGCGCAAGTAGCGAACATGACGCGATGTCAGTGTGTGCATACTTTTCGGATAATTTCGACTTAGCAGGACCACCGACACCGGCAGGCGCGGCGCGACGAATGCATCAGCACTCGCCGGTCGAGAGTGCTAATATGTTCGGAACCAGACGCCATACGAGGCTATCTCAGACCGCATGAACGCAACGACCGCCCTTTCCGTGCGCGACCCCTGGGCCCTGGTGCCGTCGCTCGGCAACCTGGACGCCTACATCTCGGCCGTCAACCGGCTGCCGATGCTGACGCAGACCGAGGAGGTCGAGCTCGGGCGCCGCCTGCGCGACCACGGCGACCTGCAGGCCGCCGGGCAACTGGTGCTGTCGCACCTGCGGCTGGTGGTCAGCGTCTCGCGCCAGTACCTGGGGTACGGGCTGCCGCAGGGCGACCTGATCCAGGAAGGCAACGTCGGCCTGATGAAGGCCGTCAAGCGCTTCGACCCCGAGCAGGGCGTGCGCCTGGTGAGCTACGCGCTGCACTGGATCAAGGCCGAGATCCACGAATACATCCTGAAGAACTGGCGCATGGTCAAGGTCGCGACGACCAAGGCGCAGCGCAAGCTGTTCTTCAACCTGCGCTCGATGAAGCAGGGCCTGAAGGCCGACGCCGACGGCGAGACCTACCGCAGCACGCTGACCCCGGCCGAAGTGGCCACCGTGGCGCGCGAGCTCAACGTCAAGCCCGACGAGGTCGTCGAGATGGAGACGCGGCTCGCCGGCGGCGACGTCGCGCTGGAACCGCAGGCCGACGACGGCGAGGAAAGCTACGCCCCGATCGCCTACCTGGCCGACGACCGCCACGAGCCAACGCGAGCGCTGGAATCGCGCCACCGCGACTGGCTGGCCGGCGACGGCATCCACCACGCGCTGGAGGTGCTGGACGCGCGCAGCCGCCGCATCGTCGAGGAGCGCTGGCTGAAGGTCAACGACGACGCCAGCGGCGGCATGACGCTGCACGAACTGGCGGCCGAGTACGGCGTCAGCGCCGAGCGCATCCGCCAGATCGAGGTCGCGGCGCTGAAGAAGATGCGCAAGGCCCTGGAGGTCTAGGGCCCCCACGCTCCCTCCCGGTCGCTGCCCCACGGACCGTGCAGCGGTCCCTTCGGGCCCCAGGGGGCTTCTCTGGTCGCCCGGCGGAGCCGGGCGACGGCGACGGCTTGGCTGTGCGCCGCGGCGCCAGGTAGCGAACCAGCCCGCTAGGCTCCCGCCAGCAGCAGCGCCAGGTCGTGCTTCAGCGCCTCGGCGCCGGTGCCGTAGCGCGTGAACAGGCGCACCCGGCCCTGGGCGTCGAAGACGTAGGCGCCGGCCGTGTGGTCGATCGAGTAGCTGTCCGCGGTCTTGCCCGGCACCTTGTTGTAGAAGACCTTGAAGGCCTTGGCCAGCGCGCGCGTCTCGTCCGGCGTGCCGCGCAGCGCGACGAAGTCGGGCGCGAAGGCGCTCACGTAGGGCCCCAGCACCTCGGGCGTGTCGCGCTCGGGGTCGACGGTGATGAAGACACCGGCCACGCGCGCGCCGTCGGCGCCAAGCGCCTTGCGCACCTCGGCCAGCTCCAGCATGGTCGTCGGGCAGACGTCGGGGCAGTGCGTGAAGCCGAAGAAGACCACCGTGACCTTGCCGCGGAAGTCGGCCAGCGTGCGCCGCTGGCCCTGCGCGTCGGGCAGGTCGAAGCCCTGCGCATAGTCGGCGCCGGTGATGTCGATGGCCTTGAACTGCGGCGCGCCGGCGCGGTCGCAGCCGGCCGTCAGTGCAGCCGCCAATGCCGCCGCCGTGGCCAGGGCGATGGTCAGAAACGCGCGCCGAACAGCCATGGCCCCAGGTAGTGGTCGACCAGCAGCGCCGCGAACAGCAGCGACAGGTGCCAGATCGAGAAGCGGAAGGTGCGCCGCGCCAGCGCGTCGCTGTACTCGCGCCACAGCTGCCAGGCGTGGAGCACGAAGGCGCCCCCCAGAACCGCGGCGGCCAGCAGGTAGATCCAGCCGCTCATGCCCAGCACGAAGGGCAGCAGCGTCGCCGCGAACAGCACGATGGTGTAGAGCAGCACCTGCAGCTGCGTGAATTCGCGGCCATGCGTGACCGGCAGCATCGGCAGGCCGGCGCGGCGGTAGTCCTCGGCGCGGTACAGCGCCAGCGCCCAGAAATGCGGCGGCGTCCACAGGAAGATGATCAGCGCCAGCAGCAGCGCCGGCACGCCCACCTCGCCGGTCATCGCGGCCCAGCCCAGCACCGGCGGCATCGCGCCCGATGCGCCGCCGATGACGATGTTCTGCGGCGTCAGCGGCTTCAGCACGACGGTGTAGACGACCGCGTAGCCGACGAAGGTGGCCAGCGTCAGCCACATCGTGAGCGGATTGACGGCCCACCAAAGGATCGCGCAGCCGGCGCCGCACAGCGCGGCCGCGAAGGCCAGCGTGTGCAGGTCGCCGAGTTCGCCCTTGGCCGTCGGCCGCCAGGCCGTGCGCTGCATGCGGCGGTCGATGTGCTGCTCGACGATGCAGTTGAAGGCCGCGGCGGCGCCGGCGACCAGCCAGATGCCCGCCGTGCCGGCCAGCACCAGCGTCCAGTCCGGCCAGCCCGGCTGCGCCAGCAGCATGCCGATCAGCGCGCAGAAGACGATCAGCTGCACCACCCGCGGCTTGGTCAGCGCGTAGAACTGCGCCCAGCGCGAAGTCGCGGGCCGGGCGGCGGCGAGGGTCTGGGCCATGGCGGGGGGAAGCTCGGGGGCCATGATTCTAGGCGGCGCCCCCACGCACGACCGGCGCTGCAGCAGCCGCCGCGCCCGTGCCCGGCTGCAGCCGCATCAGGCCGCCGCGCGCGATCAGCATCACCAGCAGCAGGACCAGCGCCGCGGCGCCGGCGGCATGGGCCAGCGCCGCCGCCAGCGGCCAGCCGAGCACGACGTTGGACAGCCCGCTCGCCACCTGCAGCGCCGCCAGCAGCGCCAGCCCGGCGCCGAAGCGGCGCAGCACCGCGCCGTCGCTGCGCCACAGCCGCCAGGCCAGCCAGGCGATCGCCGCGGTGGCGACCAGCGCGCCGATGCGGTGCGCCATGTGGATGGCGACCAGCGCCTCGAAATTGAGCATGCTGCCGTCCGCGGTCTGGCCCAGCGGGCGGACGACCGCGAAGCCGGCCGTGTCCATCGCCGGCCACCACTGGCCGTTGCACTGCGGAAAGCCGGTGCAGGCCAGCACCGCATAGTTGGTGCTGACCCAGCCGCCGAGCGCGATCTGCGCCACCAGCAGCGCCAGCACCACCAGCGTGCCGCGGCGCAGCGCCGCCGGCAACGCCAGCGCCCGGTTGCGGAAGGCCTCGTGCTGCAGTGCCAGCAGCGCCAGCAGCAGCAGCCCGCCCAGCAGGTGCAGCGTGACGATGGCCGGGTACAGCTTCAGCGTCACCGTGTACTTGCCGAACAGGCCCTGCACGATGACCCAGACCAGCGTCGCGGTCGGCCACCACGGCGAGAAGGGCAGCGTGCGCCGGCGTGCCCAGGCCACCACGGTCATCACGACGATCAGCACGCCGACCGTCATCGCCAGGTAGCGGTGGATCATCTCGATCCAGGCCTTGGACCAGGTCACCGGGCCGGTCGGCATCGCGGCCTCGGCGGCGCGGATCTCCGCGCGCGCGGCAAAGGGGCTGATCTGGCCGTAGCAGCCCGGCCAGTCCGGGCAGCCCAGGCCGGAGTCGGTGAGCCGCGTGAAGGAGCCGAAGACGATCAGGTCGAAGGTCAGGAACATCGTCAGCGCGGTCAGCGCGGCCAGCCGCGCCCGCGTGTCGGCGCCGCGCTGGCGCACCCACCACCACGACAGCGGCAGCAGCGCGATCACGGCGGCCAGCGCCAGCAGGCCGACGAGCGGCGCCAGGTCGACCAGCGGCTGGGTGTCGGCGTCCATCGCGCTCAGCGCCCCGCGCGGTCCCAGGACGACGAGGCGCGCAGCAGCCGGTCGAGGTCGCGCTTCACGCGCGAAGGCTCGGGCTCGGCCGGCACGCGCATCATCCACTCGCCCATCGGGTCGACGATGTACAGGTGCTGCTCCAGCGTGCGGCCGGGCTCCGGCGCCAGCCAGGCCGCCACCGCCGCGGCGTCGGCGCGCAGCAGCGTCACCGCCGGCGTGGCCGTCAGCGCGGCGCGCAGCGGCTCGGCCAGCGACGCGCCGTCGGTGATCAGCCAGACCTTGTCCAGGCGGTCGCGCTCGCGGCCCAGCATCTCGCGCAGCTGGCGCTGCATGAACAGGCGCTGCTCGCAGGCGGCGTCGCAGGCCGCCGGCCCGACGGCGACCAGCAGCCACTGCCCGCGCAGCGAGCGCGCCGCGACCGGGCGGCCGTCGAGGTCGGCCAGCGCCAGGTCGGGCAGCGACTTCGTGGGCAGGATCAGCGTGCCGTAGGCGGTGGAGCTGCCGCTGGGCCGGATCACGAAGTAGGTGAAGTAGGACGCGATGACCGGTGCCGCGCAGGCCAGCAGCACCAGCAGCATGCGCACGCGGCCGCGGCGCGTGCGGCCGCGGGCGTCCTCGTCGGCCAGCGTCGGCGCGTCGACGCTGTGCACCGTCATCGCCAGCGGCTGGGGCTCAGGCAGGGCGTCGGCGCGGGCGGAGGAGTTGGAACCAGACATACAGGCCGGCGACGAGCGCCGAGAGCGAGAACCACTGGAAGGCGTAGCCGTAGTGCTTGTGCACGTCGGCCGCCGGGACCGGCCAGTCGCGCAGCAGGCCGTCGGGCGGTGCCGGGTCGGCGGTCATCACCACTGTCAGCGGCCGCAGCGCGAGACCGGTCTCGCGCGCGAAGTCCGCGAGGTCGAGATTCTGCCGGATGGGGCCACCGGCCGCGCCGTCGAACTCGTACAACCGGGCCGGCGCGGGGGCGATGCGGCCCTGCACCCGCACCGGCCCCGGCGGCGGCGGCGCGGCGACGATGCGCGTGCGGTCGGCCTGGTCGCGCGGCAGCCAGCCGCGCTGCACGACGACCGCGCTGCCGTCGGCCAGCACGAGCGGCGTCAGCGCATGGAAGCCGGGACGGCCACCCATCTGCCGGTTCTCCAGGTAGACGGTGCGCGCGGCATCCCAGCGGCCCTCGAGCACCACGGCGCGGTGGTGCTGCGCGCTGGCCGCCTCGGCGGTGGTCGCCAGTTCGGTCGCGGGCAGCGGCGGCAGCGCACGCTGGCGCTCCTGGGCCGCCTGCAGCGCCGTCTTCTGCGCCGCGCGGTCGAGTTGCCAGACACCCAGCCGCGCGGTCAGCGCGCAGGCGGCGACGGCGGCACCAAGCACGATCCAGCGCCGCCAGCCCGCCGCCGTGGCGCCGGCCGGGGGCGCCGCCGCCCCTGCCCTCATGTTCGCCGCCCCCGGCGCGGATAATGCGGCGCGATGAAGACCGTGATGGTGCTGCTGTTGATCGCCGTGCTCGGCGCGCTGGCCGGTGCCGGCGTCTTCATGCTGCGCAAGGACGGCGACGACGAGGCCGCGCGCAGCAAGCACATGGCACGCGCGCTGGCGCTGCGCGTGGCGCTGTCGGTGGCGCTGTTCGCGCTGATCCTGCTGTCCTGGTTCATGGGCTGGGTGCGGCCGAGCGGGCTGCCGACGGGCTGAAAAGACGAAGGCGCCGCACGCAGCGGCGCCCTCGCTTCGCCGGGGTCGCGTGCCCTACAGCCAGTACACGAGGAAGTACAGGCCCAGCCAGACCACGTCGACGAAATGCCAGTACCAGGCCGCGCCTTCGAAGCCGAAGTGGCGCTTGGGCGTGAAGTGGCCCTTCATCAGCCGCAGCGTGATGAACAGCAGCATCAGCATGCCGACGAACACGTGGAAGCCGTGGAAGCCGGTCAGCATGAAGAAGGTGCTGCCGAAGATGCCGCTGCTGAGCTTGAGGTTCAGGTCGCGGTAAGCGTGCATGTACTCGTAGCCCTGCACGGCCAGGAAGGTGGCGCCCAGCGCGACGGTCACCCACATCCAGAAGATCGTCTTGCTGCGCTGGTTGGCGATCAGCGCGTGGTGCGCGATCGTCAGCGTGACACCCGAGGTCAGCAGCAGCGCGGTGTTGATGGTCGGCAGCGGCCAGGGGCCGATGATCGAGAACGGCTCCACCGTGCCGGCCGGCGAGGCGGTGGCGCCGCCGCCGGCGCTGGGCCAGATCGCCTTGAAGTCGGGCCACAGCAGCTGGTGGTCCAGGTTGCCCAGCATCGGCAGCGCGTGCACGCGCGCCCAGTACAGCGCGCCGAAGAAGGCGGCGAAGAACATCACCTCGCTGAAGATGAACCAGCTCATGCTCCAGCGGTACGAGACGTCGATGCGGTCGCTGTACAGGCCGCCCTCGCTCTCGGCGATCGCGTCGCGGAACCACTGGTACAGCACCGACAGCCAGATCACGACGCCGGCCAGCAGCACCCAGGCCGCCCAGCCGGCGCCGTTGACCCACTGCCCGGCACCGAAGATGACCAGGAACAGGCCGAAGGCCACCAGCACCGGGTGGCGCGACGGTGCCGGCACGAAGTAGTACGGGGTCTGTCCCGCGGGGGTGGTCGCAGCCATCTCGTGTGTTCTCCTCGGATCCCGAAAAAACTCTGTCAGTCGATCGTTGTCTTGTTCAGCCCGCGACGCCGCTGGCGATCACCCAGCGCACCAGCAGCACCAGCGCGACCACGAACAGCGCCGCACCGACCAGCCCGGCGATGACCACGTGCACCGGGTTCAGCTTCGCGACGTCGTCGGCATAGTCGGCCGAGCGGCGCACGCCGAAGAACGACCAGGCGACGGCGCGCAGCGTCTGCCAGGGCGACAGCGGGCGCTTCGTCGCGTCGCGCAGCTCGCTCATGTCGGCGCCCCCGGGGCGGCGGGGACGACGGCCGCAGCGCTGCGGCCCAGTGCCCCGGCCGGTGAGAGCGACCCGGCCGCGCCGACGGTGCCGGCCGGCGACAGCGACCCGGCCGCGCCGACCGTGCCGGCCGGCGCGGGGGGCACCTTGCCGCCGACCTCGAAGAAGGTGTAGCTCAGCGTGATCGTCGTGACGTCCTTGGGCAGCTTGGGGTCGACGACGAAGACGACCGGCCACTGCCGGCTTTCGCCCGGCGCCAGCGTGTACTCGTTGAAGCAGAAGCACTCCAGCTTGTTGAAGTGCGAGCTGGCCTGCATCGGCGCGTAGCTGGGGATGGCCTGCGCCGCCATCGTGCGGTTCTGCACGTTGCGGAACTCGTACATCACGGTGGCCATCTCGCCCGGGTGCACCTGCAGCGAGCGCTGCGCCGGCTTGAAGTCCCAGGGGCCGCGCGCGTTGGCGTCGAACTCGATGGTCACGAGCCGGCTGGTGTCGACCTGCGTGTTGGCGGCCTGGGCGGCCCGCCGCGTGGGCAGCCAGCTGCCGCTGGCCACGCGCAGCTCGGCCA
Organism: Rubrivivax sp.; assembly: GCA_019635315.1. Taxonomy (GTDB): domain Bacteria; phylum Pseudomonadota; class Gammaproteobacteria; order Burkholderiales; family Burkholderiaceae_C; genus Rubrivivax. The sequence continues at coordinate 411,767 of JAHBZT010000003.1, read as the reverse complement.
CGCTGAGCACGTTGATGCCCAGCGCCTCGCAGATCGCGCGGTACATCGGGATCAGCGACCAGCCGAATCCGAACATCAGCGCCACGATGACCAGCAGCCGCGTCATCAGGCGCCGGTTGTCGCTGCGCGTGGCGGCAGTCTGCGTCATCGCGTCAGCCTCCGAACCAGGCGATCTTGGCGACGAAGCCCAGCGCGAAGGCCACCGCCACCGACGCCAGGATCAGCGCCAGCCTCAGGTTTGCCTTGCGTTGCTGCGGGCTCAGGGCCATCACCTCGCCGTCCGTGTGCCGCCGGCGCTCAGCCCACCACGCGGGTGGCGGTGGCGTCCAGCTTGGGCGGCGTCTCGAAGGTGTGCCAGGGCGCCGGCGACGGAATCTCCCACTCCAGGCCCTCGGCGGCTTCCCAGGGCTTCTGCGGCGCCTTCTCGCCCTGGCCGCGCATCAACGGCAGCACGACGAAGACGAAGAAGTAGACCTGCATCAGCCCGAAGCCGAAGGCGCCCACCGAGGCGATCGCGTTGAAGTCAGCGAACTGCATCGGGTAGTCGGCATAGCGGCGCGGCATGCCCGCCAGGCCCAGGAAGTGCATCGGGAAGAAGGTGATGTTGAAGAAGATCAGCGAGCCCCAGAAATGGATCTTGCCGCGCGTCTCGGAGTACATCACGCCGGTCCACTTCGGGCCCCAGTAGTAGACGCCGGCGAACAGCGCGAACAGCGAGCCGGCGACCAGCACGTAGTGGAAGTGCGCCACCACGTAGTAGGTGTCCTGCAGCTGGATGTCGATCGGCGCCATCGCCAGGATGAGCCCGGTGAAGCCGCCCATCGTGAAGACGAATAGGAAGCCCACCGCCCACAGCATCGGCGTCTCGAAGGTCATCGAGCCGCGCCACATGGTGGCGATCCAGTTGAAGATCTTCACGCCGGTGGGCACCGCGATCAGCATCGTCGCGTACATGAAGAACAGCTGCCCCGTCACCGGCATGCCGGTGGTGTACATGTGGTGCGCCCAGACGATGAACGACAGGATCGCGATCGAGGCCGTCGCATACACCATCGAGGTGTAGCCGAACAGCCGCTTGCGCGCGAAGGCCGGGATGATGGCCGACACGATGCCGAAGGCCGGCAGGATCATGATGTAGACCTCGGGGTGCCCGAAGAACCAGAAGATGTGCTGGTACATCACCGGGTCGCCGCCGCCCGCGGGGTTGAAGAAGGCGGTGCCGAAGTGGCGGTCGGTCAGCGTCATCGTGATCGCGCCGGCCAGCACCGGCATCACCGCGATCAGCAGGTAGGCGGTGATCAGCCAGGTCCAGCAGAACAGCGGCATCTTCATCAGCGTCATGCCGGGTGCGCGCATGTTCAGGATGGTCACGATGATGTTGATCGAGCCCATGATCGAGCTGGCGCCCATGATGTGCATCGCGAAGATGCCGGCGTCCATGCTGGGGCCCATCTGCAGCGTCAGCGGGGCGTAGAGCGTCCAGCCCGCGGCCGGTGCGCCGCCGGGCATGAAGAACGAACCCACCAGCATCAGCGCGGCCGGGATCAGCAGCCAGAAGCTGAGGTTGTTCATGCGCGCGAAGGCCATGTCCGCGGCGCCGATCTGCATCGGGATCATCCAGTTCGCGAAACCCACGAAGGCCGGCATGATGGCGCCGAAGACCATGATCAGCCCGTGCATCGTGGTGAGCTGGTTGAACAGCTCCGGGTTCACGTACTGCAGGCCCGGCTGGAACAGCTCGGCGCGGATGCCCAAAGCGAGCACGCCGCCCACCATCAGCATCGCGAAGCTGAACAGCAGGTACATCGTGCCGATGTCCTTGTGGTTGGTCGCGAACAGCCAGCGCCGCCAGCCATGCGGGTGGCCGTGGGCGTGGTCGTCGGCGTGACCGTGACCGGGGTGGTCGAGCACTGCACTCATGGGCGTGTCCTTGGAGAGGCGATGACTTGGAGGATGCCGGGAACGATCACTTGCGGGCCGCCAGGATCTCGGCGGGCTGCACGAGCTTGCCGGTCTGGTTGCTCCAGGAATTCTTCGTGTAGGTGACGACGGCGGCGATCTCGGTGTCCGAGAGCTGGCGCCAGGCCGGCATCGCGCCGTTGGCGGCGCCGTTGAGCAGGATCGCGATCTGCGCCGCCGGGTCGCCGGTGACGATGGCGCTGCCGTCCAGCGCCTTGATCGGGCCGGCGCCCTTGCCGTCGGCGCGGTGGCAGGCGGCGCAGTTGGCGGCGTAGACCTTCTCGCCGCGCGCCACCAGGTCGGCCAGCGTCCAGACCTTGCTCGGGTCGTCGGCGGCGGCCTGCATCTCCTTGGTCTTGGTGTCGACCCAGGCCGCGTACTCGGCCTGCGTGACCACCTTGACATGGATCGGCATGTAGGCGTGCTCCTTGCCGCACAGCTCGGCGCACTGGCCGTAGAAGTCGCCGGTCTTCTCGGCGCGGAACCAGGTGTCGCGCACGAAGCCCGGGATGGCGTCCTGCTTGACGCCCAGCGAGGGCACCATCCAGGCGTGGATCACGTCGTTGGCGGTGGTGACGATGCGGATCTTGCGGTCCACCGGCACGACGAGCGGGTTGTCCACCTTGAGCAGATAGTTGTCGCCCTCGGGGCGGCCGCTGTCGGACATCACGCGGTGGCTGACGTCCAGCGTGGACAGGAAGGCGATGCCCTCGCCCTCGCCCTTGAGGTAGTCGTAGCCCCACTTCCACTGGTAGCCGGTGGCCTTGATCGTGAGGTCGGCGTTGGTCGTGTCCTTCATCGCGACGACGGTGCGCGTGGCCATCGCGCCCATCGCGATGACGATGATGAAAGGCACCACGGTCCAGGCGATCTCCACGGCCACGCTCTCGTGGAAGTTGGCCGGCTTGTGGCCGACCGACTTGCGGTGCTTGAGGATCGAATAGAACATGACCCCGAACACGCCGACGAAGATCACCAGGCAGACGATCAGCATGAACCAGTGCAGCCAGTGCTGCTCCTCGGCGATGCGGGTCACCGGCGGGTGCAGGTTGAGCTGGTTGACCGCCGGCCCCCCCGGCAGGTCGTTCACCTGCGCCAGCGCCAGGCCGGTGGCGGCCCAGGCGCCGGTGGCCAGGGCAAGGCGGGAGAAGGCCTGGCGCAGCGTATGCATCGTCTTCATCGTCGTCGTCAGCTCGGGTGATCGGTATCGGGTTCGGGGACGGCGGCGTCCGGGCGCGGCCGGCGCAGCGCCTGGCGCAGTTCGCGCGCGAACGCGGCGCGCAGTTCCGGGCGCAGGTGGCGGCCGACACGCACGGTCTGGCCGCGGCCGCTGATCTTGACCAGCGAGCCCTGGCCGGCCGAGGGCTCCACGGTCGCCCACTCGGCCGCGAAGTCGGCGCGGCGCACGCGGTGGCCCCAGTGCTGCTCGACCTGCAGCGAGCGGCCGCTGAGCGTGAGCACCTCGCGGTCGCCGGCATGGCGCGCGAAGACCAGCAGCGCCAGCCCCACGGCCGCCAGCTCCAGCCCGGCGAAGGCCAGCACCAGCGGTGCGCCCTGAAGCAGGAAGAAGCCGCCGATGGCCAGCGAGACCAGGCACAGCGTCAGGTACACCACGCCCAGCTGGCGCGGCGAGATCGAGCAGTTGCGCTTGAGCAGCCACTGCAGCGCACGCGTCGCGCCCGGCCCGCTGCCCAGCACCACCTCGCGCCCGAACAGCCAGGGCAGCGCGGACGCGCTGCCGGGCCGCAGGGGCCAGGGGCTGGAGGCAATCGTGGCAGTCATCCGGGGTCGGCTCGATGTCGCGTCTGGGGTCGGGCGGCAATGACGGGACGGTGGTGGGTCACCATACGGTCCCCGGTGTCTGCGCAAGCCACGAAACGGGGCGGATTCTAGCGCAGGCTCAGGGGGCATTCGGGTCGCGGCCCGGGTCCCTGCTGCGGGTGCGGACCATCGCACGAAGCTCGTCCAGCGGCAGCCTCGTCTCGGCTTCGACACGCGGCCGCGCCAGCGGCCGGAAGGCATGGCCGTAGACGATCTCGAAGCTCAGGCGCACGCGGCCGTCGGGGCCGGCGGCGGCGTCCCGCAGCGCCTGCTCGAGCCGCCGCCGCCAGCGCGGCGTGCGCAGGCCGGCGCAGCGCTGCGGATCGGCATTGCCGCCCAGCGTGCGCAGCTCGGCCAGCGCGGCCGCGCCGTCGGCCCAGGTCAGCGTCACGATCTCCTGGTCCATCACGGGGTCGGCGAAGCCGGCCTCCAGCAGCATGTCGCCGAGGTCGTGCATGTCGACGAAGGGCGCATGCGGCACGCCCCAGCCCTGCGCCGCATACAGGGCGCGCAGCTCGGGCAGGCTGCCCGGGCCCAGCGTCGAGAACATCAGGAAGCCGTCGGTCGCGATCGCGCGCTGCCACTGGCGCATCACCGCCTGCGGGTCGGGCGCGAAGTGCAGCGACATGTTGGCCCACAGCAGCTCGCAGGCAGCAGCCGGCAGTTCGGACGCCAGCACGGCCTCGCCGGCACCCGCGCCCCAGCGCCGCGGCGACCACCAGGGCGCGGCCAGCGCGGCCGCGGTGGCGTCGCGCCGGTGCGCGTCGCCTTCCACCGCGACGATCCGCGCCCGCGGATAGGCGGCCTCGAGGGGCCGCCGGCCGGCGCCGACGAACGCGTCCCAGTCGACGATGCGGCGCGGTTGCAGGCGGATGAGCGGCAGCCGCTCGGCCATGCGGCGCGCGACCTCGCCGTGCAGCCAGGGCGGCGCGGCCGCACGCTGCAGGCGCTGCACGACCTGCTGCAGCGCCCGCGCGGCAAGCGGGCGTTGAGCGCTGCGGACGGCCATGGCGCGGCCAGTATATTGACCCGATGCCACCCGCTGCCGCGCCCCTGCCTTCACCGGAAGCCCTGCCGGCCGCCCAGTCGGCCGCACCCGGCGGCCGCGCGCTGCGCCCCTGCGAGGTCTGCCGGCGCTGGACCGGCGTCGCGCTGTGCGCCGACTGCCTGGCGCGCTTTGCCGCGCCGCGCCCGCGCTGCGTGCGCTGCGCCATCGGGCTGGGCGTCGCGGCGCCGGCCTGCGGCGCCTGCCTGCACGAGCCGCCGCCGCTGGCGGCCACCGTCTGCGCCTTCGACTACGGCTTCCCCTGGGATCGCCTGATCGCCGACTTCAAGTTCAACGCGCGGCCCGAGCTGGCGCGCCCGCTGGCCGGGCCCTTGCTGCAGGCGCTGGCCGCCGCCGGCGCGGCGCGTCCGGACCTGCTGCTGCCGGTGCCGCTGGCGCCGGCGCGCCTGGCCGAGCGCGGCTACAACCAGGCCTGGGAGCTGGCACGCGAGCTCGCGCGCGGCCTCGCGCTGCCGGCGGACCCGGCGCTGCTGCAGCGCCCGCTGGACGGCGCGCACCAGGCGCAGCTGACGCGCGAGCAGCGCCGGCGCAACCTGCGCGGCGCCTTCATGGTGGACCCGCTGCGGCGCGCCGCGATCGCCGGCCGCCACCTGGCCCTCGTCGACGACGTGATGACCACCGGCGCCACGCTGCACGAGGCCGCACGCGTGCTGCTGCGCGCCGGCGCCGCGTCGGTCACGGCCTGGGTGCTGGCGCGCACGCCGGACGACTGACGATGTTCCACGTCGTGCTCGTCGCGCCCGAGATCCCGCCGAATACCGGCAACGTGATCCGCCTGGCCGCCAACACCGGCTGCACGCTGCACCTGGTCGAGCCGCTGGGCTTCTCGATGGAGGACCGGCTGCTGCGGCGCGCCGGGCTGGACTACCACGAATTCGCGACGCTGCGCCGCCACGCCTCCTGGCCGGCGCTGCTGCAGGCCGAGGCACCCGACCCGGCGCGCTGCTTCGCCTTCACGACGCGGGCCACGCGCCGCTTCGACGAGGTCGACTGGCGCGCCGGCGACTGGCTCGTCTTCGGCCGCGAGACCGCAGGCCTGCCGGACGCGGTGCTGGACGGCTTCGCGCCGGCGCAGCGCCTGCGCCTGCCGATGCGGCCCGGCCAGCGCAGCCTGAATCTGAGCAACGCCGTCGCGGTGGCGGTCTTCGAGGCCTGGCGCCGCAACGGCTTCGACGGCGCGGCCTGACGAGATGTGAAAGAACCCAAGGTGCCCACGCGGCGCCGCGGCCCCGCGGCTCAGCGCACCGGGTGCTCGGGCCGCGCGCTGCGCGCCATCAGCCGCGCCAGCGCATCGGCGGGCGCCAGGCGCCCGTCGAGCACCTCGACGACGGCCTCGGTGATCGGCATCTCCACGCGCAGCGCACGCGCGCGCGCCAGCACCGTCGGCGCGCTGGCCACGCCTTCGGCGACATGGCCCAGCGAGGCCAGCACCTCGGGCAGCCGCTGCCCGGCCGCGAGCAGCAGGCCGACGCGGCGGTTGCGCGACAGGTCGCCGGTGGCGGTGAGCACCAGGTCGCCGAGGCCGGACAGCCCCATGAAGGTCTCGGCGCGCGCGCCCATCGCCACGCCCAGCCGCGTGATCTCGGCCAGCCCGCGCGTGATCAGCGCGGCGCGCGCGTTGAGGCCGCCGCCGGGCAGGCCGTCGAGGATGCCGGTGGCGATCGCGAGCACGTTCTTGACCGCGCCGCCGACCTCGACGCCGACCACGTCGTCGGAGGTGTAGATGCGAAGCGCGTCGCCGTGGAAGGCCTCGACCGCGGCGGCGGCGAGCGCCGCGTCGCTGCTCGCGGCGACCAGCGCCGTGGGCTGGCCGCGCGCGACCTCGAGCGCGAAGCTGGGACCGGAGAGCACGCCGCAGGCCCAGCGCGGCCGCAGCGCGTGCGCGATCTCGTGGCCGAGCGCGCCGCTACCGGCCTCCAGGCCCTTGCTCAGCCACAGCGCGGGCCGCGCGTCGTCCAGCGACGCGAGCTGGCCGCGCAGGCCGGACATCGGCGTCGCGACGACGGTCAGGCCCGCCGTGCCGGCATGGGCCAGCGCCGCCGCATGGTCGGCGGTGACGCGCAGCGTGGGCGGCAGCGCGACCTCGGGCAGGTAGCGCTCGTTGCACCGCGCCGCCGCCATCGCGGCGGCCTGCGCCGGGTCGCGCGCCCACAGCAGCACCTCGTGGCGCGCCGCCGCGGCGATGGCCAGCGCGGTGCCCCAGGCACCGGCGCCGAGCATCGTGATCCTCATCGCGGCGACGGCAGCGGGTGCTGCCCCGGTCGGCGGCTCAGTTGGCGCCGGTGATGATGCGCGAGCCGCCGTTGCCCTGCTGGGCCGCGGCCTGCGCCTGCTGGGCCTCGAACATGGCCTGGAAGTTGACCTCGGTCAGCAGGATGGGCGGGAAGCCGGCGCGCGTGCAGACGTCGCTGACGATGGCGCGCAGGTAGGGGTAGATCATCTGCGGGCAGACGATGCTGATGATGCCCTGCTTCTGGTCGTCGGGCAGGTTGCGGATCTCGAAGATGCCGGCCTGCTTGGCCTCCACCAGGAACAGCACCTTGTCCTTGACCTTGGTCGTCACGGTGGCGGTGACGGTGACCTCGTAGATGCCGTCGACGACCTGCGCCGCCGCCATGCCGAGGTTGATGTCCACCTGCGGCTGCGCCTGCTCGAGCAGGATCTGCGGCGAATTGGGCTGCTCCAGCGAGAGGTCCTTCAGGTACATGCGCTGGATCTGGAAAACGGGGGTCTCGTCGGCCATGGTGGATTTCCGGTGGGGGTCGGTGCCCGGCGCCGGGTGGCAGCGGGCGGCAGCCGGGCATTATCTGCCAGCGTTCGTGACGGTCGGTCCCGCGAGCGCGGGGGGCCCGCGGGCGGCGGTCGCGGGGCGGCAGGCGCGCTTCAGCGCGCGCCGAGCAGCGGCAGCAGGCCGCCGCGCTGGTCCAGCGCGACGAGGTCGTCGCAGCCGCCGACATGCGTGTCGCCGATGAAGATCTGCGGCACCGTGCGGCGCCCGGTCAGTTCCACCATGCGGCCGCGCTCGGCGGGGTCGAGGTCGATGCGGATCTCCTCGATGTCGGTCACGCCGCGCTGCTGCAGCAGCGCCTTGGCGCGCAGGCAGTAGGGGCAGTATTCGCTGGTGTACATGCGGACCGGGGTCATCGGTTCTCTCGCGGGCAGGGTGACGGACAGGGCGGATTCTGCGCAGCCGCGGCGCGCCCTGCAGCGCGCGCGGCGATCAACCCTTCACGGGCTTGCCGGCCTTCTCGGGCTTGTCCGCCTTCTCGGCCTTCTCGGTCTTCTCGGCCTTGCCCGCCTTCTCGCCCGCGCCCTTCTCCACCGGCAGCCCGGCGTCGCGCCAGGCATTCGTGCCGCCGGCCAGCGACACCGCCTTCTCGTAGCCGGCACGGCGCAGCAGCGCCGCGGCGCGCCCGGCGCGCGCGCCGCTGGGGCACATCACGATCAGCGGCAGCGCCTTGTTGGTGGGCAGGTCCTTGCTGCCCTCGACCTGGCCGAAGGGCACGTTGCGCGCGCCGGCGGCGTGCAGCGCGGCATATTCGTTCGGCTCGCCGACGTCGACCAGGGTGCCCTTCTCGCGGTTGATCAGGCGCACCGCCTCGGCCACGCCGACGGCGCCGCCGCCCCCGCCGCCGCGCACCATCGGCCACACCAGCATCGCGCCGGACACGAAGGCGACGAGGATCAGGATCCAGTTCTCGACGAAGAAGTCCACGCGCTGCCTCTTTACTCTGTCTCGGTGTCCGTACCGCGGCTGCAACGCCGTGGTGCACGCAAGCCGGCACCTGGCGCCCGCGCGTTGCGCAAAAACCGCGAATTATAGAATCCGGGCCATGCACAAGCTCGTCCTGATCCGCCACGGTGAGTCGACCTGGAACCTGGAGAACCGCTTCACCGGCTGGACCGACGTGCCGCTGACCGCCACCGGCGTGGCGCAGGCGCGCGAGGCCGGCCGCCTGCTGCGCGAGGCCGGCTTCGAGTTCGACGTCGCCTACACCTCGGTGCTCAAGCGCGCGATCTGGACGCTGTGGCACTGCCTGGACGAGATGGACCGCACCTGGCTGCCGGTGGTCAACGACTGGCGGCTCAACGAGCGCCACTACGGCGCGCTGCAGGGCCTGAACAAGGCCGACATGGCGCGCCAGTACGGCGACGAGCAGGTGCTGGTCTGGCGCCGCAGCTACGACGTGCCGCCGCCGCCGCTGGCCGAGGACGACCCGCGCTGGGAGCGCGCCGACCGCCGCTACGCCGCGCTGACGGCCGACCAGATGCCGCTGACCGAGTGCCTGAAGGACACCGTCGCGCGCGTGCTGCCGTGCTGGCACGAGCGCCTGGCGCCGGCCATCCGCAGCGGCCAGCGCATCGTCATCGCCGCCCACGGCAACAGCATGCGCGCGCTGGTCAAGATGCTCGACGGCATCTCCGACCACGACATCGTCGGCGTCAACATCCCCAACGGCATCCCGCTGGTCTACGAACTCGACGCCGACCTCAGGCCGATCCGCAGCCAGTACCTGGGCGACCCCGAGGCGGCGGCACGCGCCGCGGCGGCGGTGGCGGCGCAGGGCCGCGGCTGAAGGCGCGGCCGCGCCGGTCCTCAGGGCTCGAGCAGCCCGAAGACGACCTCGGGCAGCAGCCGCGGCTGGCCTGCACGTTCGGTCCAGGGTCCGGCGATGCCGAAGTCCGGCTGCGCGGTGTCGCGCCGCGACGCACCGCCGACCGGCTTGCCGTTGGCCGCGGCCAGCACCGCGACGACCGAGGCCGTGCCCGCGGCGGCACGCTGCACGACGACCCCGGCCTCGCCATTCTTCAGGCGCACGAAGTCGCCCGGCGGGTAGATGCCCAAGGCCTTGATCAGCGCCGTCGCGACCGGGCCGCCGGCGTCCTCCTGGAAGAGCTGGCGCGCCGCCAGCTGCGGCAGCACCGCGCTGCGCAGCGCGCGCGGGCTGAGCTTGGCGCTGAACTGGTCGGCCGCGCGCAGCACGCGCGCCGTCTCGCCGACCTCGCGCGTGCCGCGCGGGTAGCCGCTGCCGTCCACGCGCTCGTGGTGGTCGGCGACCGCCGTGAGCCAGTCGTCCTCGGCGACCCCGCTGGCGCGCAGCAGCGCCACCGAGGCCTCGGGGTGGCCGCGGATCTGCTCGATCTGCCGCTTCGTCGGCGGGTCGGACTGCTCGGCCATGCGCGCCTGCAGCTCGGCCACCGAGGCGTTCATCGTCAGCGCAGCGCGCACCACGGTGCGCTGGCGCTCGGCCGGCCATCCGAGCTGGCGCGCGGTCAGCAGTGCCACGGTCGCGCAGTGCAGCGCGTGGGTCAGCGGATAGAGCGCGAAGCGGCGGTCGTCCTGCCGCGTGCACAGGAACAGCGCGGCGTCCGGATAGCGGCCGACGAGCGCGATCTGCTCGTCGGCGAAGGCCTCGATCTGCGGCGCCAGTCCGGCGTCGCGCCCCAGGGCCTTGAGCAGCCCGTCCAGCGTCCACAGCCGGCGCTCCCAGTGGTCGAACCAGCTCAGCGTGCGCGTGGCCGTGGGCAGCGCGGTCGCCACGCCGGCGACCTGCGCGCGCTCGGCCCGCACGGCCTCGGCGTCCGCCTGCTCGACGCAGGCGCCGCGGTCCAGCAGCAGCACCAGCTGGCGCTCGTCCTGCACGACATGGCCGGCATTCAGCAGCAGCCGGCCCACCGCGTCCAGCACCTTGAACGGCAAAGGCTGGCCGATGGCGATCAGGTCGACCACCTCCGGCAAGGGCACGCGGGACGGGGAGCCCGGCATGGGCGCAATGTAGGGCCACCACCCCCGGCGATGGGAAGGAAAAACCCCGCTCGGCAGCAGTGTGCGCGTCGGGCGCGCCTCAGGCCGCCAGCGCCCGGGCCAGCAGTGGCACGATGCTGACCACGTTGCTCGGGTGCGGCACGCAGTCGCTGCTCCACACCGCGCCGACGCCGGCGGCCTGCACCTGCGCCAGCGCGTCGCCGACGAACAGCGCATGCGTCACCGCCACGTCCACGCCGGCGGCGCCGCCGGCGAGCACGCCGCGCGCCGCCTGCACCAGCGTGCGGCCGGTGCTGGCGACGTCGTCGAGCAGCACGACCCGGCGGCCGCGCACGTCCACCGCCGGCAGCGCGACCTCGACCTCGCGGTCACCGTGGCGCTGCTTGACGCACACCGCGTGGTCCAGGCCCAGCGGCTCGGCGGCGGCGCGCACCCACTGTGCCGCCTCCTCGTCGGGGCCGACGAGCAGGGCACCGGGGCGCTGCGCGGCGATCCAGGCGCCGAGCAGCGGCGCCGCGCTGAGCGCGATGCCGCGGCGGCCCGGCAGCACCTCGTCCAGCGTGGCGACGCGGTGCAGGTGCGGGTCGACGGTGACCACCTCGTCGAAGGCCGCCGCCAGCAGGTGCCCGAGGTGGCGCTGGCTGACGACCTCGCCCGGCACGAAGGCCATGTCCTGGCGCATGTAGCCCAGGTAGGGGGCGACCAGCGTCAGGCGCTCGGCGCCCAGCTCGCGCGTGCCGGCGGCCGCCAGCAGCAGTTCGGCCAGGCGCTCGTTGGGCCGCTGCAGGCCGCGCAGCAGCACCACGCGCGGCGGCAGCCGCGGCGGCAGGCGCAGCCGCGTCTCGCCGTCGGGGAAGACATGGCGGTCGATGCGGGCCGCCGGCCAGCCCAGCGCAGCGGCCAGCGCGGCGGCCTGCGCGGCGTCGTCGTCGAAGGCGAGGACCAGGCTCACCGACCCGTCCCCCGCGCGATGCGCGCCAGGTGCGCCGATGCGGGCGCCGTCCAGCAGCCGCCGGCCCTCATGCCAGCCCCGCCGCGCCGGGCACGATGTCGCGCGGCAGCCGCTCCGCCGCGCCGATCTCGAAGCCGCTGTCGGCGCCGGCCATGCGGCGCGCGAATTCCAGGTCGGCGGCGTGCTGCGCATGCAGCGTGTAGAGCGGCTCGCCCTGGCGCACCGCATCGCCCAGCGCATGGTGCAGCAGCACGCCGGCCCCGGGCACCTGCGGCGCGCCGGTCAGCCGCGCGATGCGCGCCAGGCGCAGGTTGTCGATGCCGACCACCGTGCCGCCGGCCGGCGCCGGCACCTCGAGCGTCAGCGCGCCGGGCGCGACGGCCTGCGCGCGCCGGCCCTGGGCGTCGATGATGCGGTTCATCTGCGCCAGCGCGCGCCCGGACTCCAGGATGTCGCGCGCGATGCGCCAGCCGTCGCCGCCGCGCACGTCGGGGTCGAACTCGATCACGCGGCCGGCCAGGCGCAGCGCCTTCTGGCGCAGGTCCTGCGGCGCCCTCGGGTCGCCCGCCAGCACCTGCATCACGTCGCGCGCCTCCAGCACCGGGCCGATGCCGCGGCCGATGGGCTGGCGGCCGTCGGTGATCACCGCGTCGAGCTGCAGGCCCAGGCGTGCGGCGACATACTCGAACAGCCGCTTCAGGCGCTGCGCCTCGGGCAGGCTGCGCACCTTGGCGCTGGGGCCGACCGGGATGTCCAGCACCAGGTGCGTGGAGCCGGCGGCGACCTTCTTGCTCAGGATCGAGGCCACCATCTGCCCCGGCGAGTCGATGGCCAGCGGGCGCTCGACCGAGATCAGGATGTCGTCGGCCGGCGACAGCGCCGCGGTGCCGCCCCAGGCCAGGCAGCCGCCGGTGTCGCGCACGATCTGCTTCAGGCGCGCCAGCGGCAGTTCCACGTCGGCCAGCACCTCCATCGTGTCGGCGGTGCCGGCCGGCGAGGTGATCGCGCGCGAACTGGTCTTCGGGCAGCACATGCCGTGCGCGGTGACGATGGGCACCACGATCATCGAGGTGCGGTTGCCCGGGATGCCACCGATGCAGTGCTTGTCGACGACCGGGCCGCCGCCGCGCTCGTGGCGCCAGTCGATGCGCTCGCCGACGGCGATCATCGCCTCGGTCAGGTGCAGCACCTCGTCGCGGTCGAGCTCGTTCTGGTGCGTCGCGACGACGAAGGCCGCGAGCTCGACCTTGGTGTAGCGCGCCGCGGCGACGTCGCGCATGATGGCCAGCAGGTCCTGGCGCGACAGGCGTTCGCCGTCGATCTTGCGGTGCAGCGCGGCGATCGAGTCCGGCGGCTCGGCATGGTCGATCTGCGCCGGGTGGCCCTCGGCGATGCCCAGGCGCGCGAAGGCGTCCTCCGACAGCCCCAGCTCGCAGGCCTGCACGATGCGGTCGTCGTCGACGACGTTGAGCACCGCCAGGATGGTGGCGCCGTTGGCCTGCACCGCCACCTTGGACAGGGCCTGGAAGCCTGCCGCGCGCACCACCGGGCAGTCGCGGTGCAGGTAGGCGACGTTCTCGCGCCAGGTGTCGATGCCGATGCGGCGGATGGACAGCGTCTGGCCGTTCATCGCGCCGACTCTACACGGCGGCCCGGGCCGCGGCGGCGGGGGCCGGCCCGTCCAGCGCCGCGGCGACGAGCGCCTGCACATGCGCCGCCAGCGCACGCCGGTCGGCATGCCGGCTGCCCTGCGCGTCCAGCACCTGCACCTGCACGACCAGGCCCTCGCCGCAGGCCAGCCACCACAGGCTCTGCTTGAGCGTGATCTCGCCGGTGAACAGCACCGCCGGGCTGACCGCATGCGCCGCGTCGGCATAACGCAGCGCCACCGGCTGCACCGGGGTCTGCGTCGAGATCGCCGCCTGCAGCAGGTTGGCGTGGAAGGGCAGCAGCACCTGGCCGTCGCCCACCGTGCCCTCGGGGAAGACGGCCACCGTGTCGCCCTGCTGCAGCGCCTCGGCCATCTGGTGCACGACACGCAGCGCGTCGCGCGCGCGGCCGCGCTCCAGGTACAGCGTGCGCGCCGAGTCGACCAGCCGCGCCACCAGCGGCCAGTGCCGCACCTCGGCCTTGGAGACGAAGCGCGCCTCGGGGCACACCGCGTGCACGGCCATGATGTCCAGCCACGAGACATGGTTGGCGACGATCAGCTTGGCGCCCGGCCGGAAGCGGCCCTGCACCTCGAGCCGCATGCCCAGCATGCGGAACATCTTCGCCGACCACCAGGCGATGCGTCGCTCGCGCGCGCGCTGGTCCAGTGCCGGGAACAGCAGCAGCACGATCAGCAGCCCGTGCACGCCGTGCAGCACGGCACGTGCGAGCCTGAACGCGGCGCGCAGGCGCCGCATCAACTTTTCCTGGCGCGCAGGCGCCGCATCAGTGCCTCCCGGCGCGCCGGCGCCGCATCACGACGCGGCGTCGGCCGGTGCCTCGTAGGCGATCGTGCCGGCGACCAGCGTCGCGCGCACGCGGCCGGGCAGCGCCATGCCGGTGGACGCGAACGAGAACGGCGTGTGCTTGCCCTGGCTGAGCAGCCGCTCGGGCGCCACCGACCATTCGGCCGCCGGGTCGAAGACGCAGACGTCGGCCACGCCCCCTTCGACCAGCCGGCCGGCGCTGCTGGCCAGCGAGCCGATCGCCTCGCCCAGCACCTGCACCGGATGCAGCGTCACGCGGGCCAGCGTCGCCGGCAGCGGCAAGGCGCTGTCGGCGCCCCAGCGCAGCGCCAGGCTCAGCAGCAGCTCGAGCCCGGTGGCACCGGGCTCGGCCTCGCCGAAGGGCAGCTGCTTCATGTCGTCGGCGACCGGGTCGTGGTCGGAGACCAGCGCGTCGATCGTGCCGTCGGCCAGCGCGCGGCGCAGCGCGTCGCGGTCGGCGCCCTGGCGCAGCGGCGGCACCAGGCGCATGTCGGGGTTGAAGAAGCCGATGTCGACGTCGGTCAGGTGCAGGCTGTTGACGCTGACGTCGGCGCTCACCGGCAGGCCCTCGGCCTTGGCGGCACGCAGCATCGCGACGCCGGCGGCACTGGACAGCCGGCACAGGTGCACACGCGCGCGCGTCGCGCGCACCAGCTCGAACAGGGTCGCCAGCGCCACCGTCTCGGCCTGCACCGGCACGCCCGACAGGCCCAGCCGCGTCGCGACCGCGCCGCTGGCGGCCACGCCGCCGCCCAGCCAGGCGTCCTGCGGGCGCAGCCAGACGGTGTAGCCGTAGGTCGCCGCATACTGCAGCGCACGCAGCAGCACCTGGGTGTCGCGCACCGGCACCTCGGCCTGCGAGAAGCCCACGCAGCCGGCCTCGGTCAGTTCGGCCATCTCGGTCAGCGTCGTGCCCTGCAGCCCGCGCGTCAGCGCGCCGAGCGGGAACAGCCGGCAGCGGCTGAGCTTGCGGGCGCGGAACTTCAGCATCTCCACCAGGCCCGGCTCGTCGAGCACCGGGTCGGTGTCCGGCGGACAGACCAGGCTGGTCACGCCGCCGGCGGCCGCGGCCGCGAGTTCGCTCTCCAGCATGCCCTCGTGTTCCTGGCCCGGCTCGCGCAGCCGCGCCGCGAGGTCGACCAGGCCGGGCATGACGACCAGGCCGCGCGCGTCGATGACACGCTCGGCGTCGAAGTCCGGCGCGCGGCCGATGGCGACGATGCGGCCGGACGCGATCGCGACGTCGGCGGCCTCGTCGCGTCCCGACGCGGGGTCGATCACGCGGCCCTGGCGGATCAGGATCTTCATGCTTGATTGCCGGCGATCGTGCTCATCACCGCCATGCGCACCGCGATGCCGAAGGTCACCTGCGGCAGGATCACGCTGTGGCTGCCGTCGGCCACCGCGGAGTCGATCTCGACGCCGCGGTTGATCGGCCCCGGGTGCATCACGATGGCGTCGGGCCTGGCCAGCGCCAGTTTCTCGGGCGTGAGCCCGAAGCTCTTGAAGAATTCGCCGGCCGAAGGCAGCAGCGCGCCGCTCATGCGCTCGTTCTGCAGCCGCAGCATGATGATCACGTCGGCGTCGCGGATGCCCTCGCGCATGTCGTGGCACACGCGCACGCCCATCGCCGCCAGGTCGCCGGGCACCAGGGTCTTGGGCCCGACGGCGCGGATCTCCGGCACGCCCAGCGTGGCCAGCGCGTGGATGTCGCTGCGCGCCACCCGCGAGTGCACGATGTCGCCGACGATGGCCACCGTCAGCTGCGTGAAATCGCGCTTGTAGTGGCGGATCGTGTACATGTCCAGCAGCCCCTGCGTGGGGTGGGCGTGGCGCCCGTCGCCGGCGTTGACCACGTGCACGTGCGGCGCCACGTGCTGCGCGATCAGGTAGGGCGCGCCGCTCTCGGCATGGCGCACGATGAACATGTCGGCGTGCATCGCCGACAGGTTGGCGATGGTGTCGAGCAGGCTCTCGCCCTTGGCCGTGCTGCTGCGCGCGATGTCCAGGTTGATGACGTCGGCCGACAGCCGCTTGGCCGCGATCTCGAACGTGGTGCGCGTGCGCGTGGAATTCTCGAAGAACAGGTTGAAGACGCTCTTGCCGCGCAGCAGCGGCACCTTCTTGACGTCGCGGTCGTTGACGCTGAGGAAGGTGCCGGCGGTGTCCAGGATCTGCGTCAGCACCGCGCGCGGCAGGCCCTCGATGGACAGCAGGTGGATCAGCTCGCCGTGCCTGTTGAGCTGGGGATTGCGGCGCGACAGCACTAGCCGGCCCTCCGCCGGGCCGCCCGCGGCAGGGCCACGGCCCCCCCGCGGGGCAGCGAAGCAGCGAATCGCGGCACCTGCGGCTTCATACCTGCTCGACGGCGAAGGTGAACAGGCCGGCCGGGTCGCGCGCCAGCGACAGCCGGCGGTTGGCCGGCAGCGCGATGCGCGCCGCGGCGTAGGCGGCGGCGATCGGCAGCTCGCGCCCGCCGCGGTCGACCAGCACCGCGAGCTGCACGCTGGCCGGACGGCCGAAGTCGTACAGCTCGTTGATCACGGCGCGGATCGTGCGCCCGGTGTAGAGCACGTCGTCGACGAGCACGATGTGCGCGCCGTCGACGGCAAACGGCAGGTGGGTCGCATCGGCACCCGCGGCCAGGCCGCGCGAGCCGAAGTCGTCGCGGTGCAGCGTGCTGGAGATCACCCCGGGCTTGCCCGCCAGGCCCAGGTCCTGCTGCAGCCGCTCGGCCAGCCAGGCGCCGCCGGACCAGATGCCGACCAGCACGCCGCCGGGCCTGAGCAGGCTGCGCACGCCGGTGCGCAGCTCGGCGTACAGCGCCTCGGCATCGAGCTCCAGCATCATCGCCCGAGGCTCCGCAGGAACTGCTCGAGCAGGATCGCGGCCGCGGCGGCATCGGCGTCGCGCGCCCCGCCGGCCAGCGCCTCGGTGGTGCTGTATCGCTCGTCGACCTCGTGCACCGGCAGCCCGAAGCGGCCATGCAGCTGGCGCGCGAAGCGGCGCGCGCGGCGCGTCATCTCGTGATCGGCGCCGTCGGGGTGGCGCGGCACGCCGACGACCAGCGCGTCCGGCTGCCATTCGCGCACCAGCGCGGCGATGGCCTCGAAGCGCGCGTCGCCCTCGGCGACCACGGTCTTCAGCGGCGTGGCCTGCGCCAGCAGCCGGTTGCCGCTGGCGACGCCGGTGCGCCGGGTGCCGAAGTCGAAGGCCAGAAAACGGCGCGCCGGGGTCATTGCCGCCACCACCGCCGCCACCGTCACGCGTGCCCCGCTTCCTGCGACAGCATGCGCGGGTCGAAACCCAGCAGCGACAGCGCGCGGTCGTAGCGCTGCTCGATCGGCGTGTCGAAGATCACCGCCGGGTCGGCATCCACCGTCAGCCAGCCGTTGCGGCCGAGCTCGTCCTCCAGCTGCCCGGCCTGCCAGCCGCTGTAGCCCAGCGTGATCAGCACCTTGCGCGGGCCGGCGCCGTCGGCCAGCGCCTCCAGCACGTCCTTGCTGGTCGTCATCGCCAGCCCGCCGGGGATGGACAGCGTGCTGTTGTAGCCGGCATCGTCGCCCAGCTTCTCGTGCAGCACGAAGCCGCGCTCGGTCTGCACCGGGCCGCCGAAGAAGACCGGCTGCTCGGCCAGTTCCTTGCGGTCCAGGCTCAGCTCGACCTTCTCGAACAGGTTCTTGAGCTTGATGTCGATCGGCTTGTTGATGACCAGGCCCAGCGCGCCCTTCTCGGTGTGCTCGCACAGGTAGACCACCGAGCCGGCGAAGGTCTCGTCGGCCATGCCCGGCATGGCGATCAGAAACTGGTTCGTCAGGTCGATGCGGGAGCCGGAGGCCATGCGCGGGATTCTATTCCCGGCGCACACTCCCGCAGGTGCACAAAACCCCCGCTCAACCCCCCGGCCCGGTGCTCGACCGCGCCCTGGTCTGGCTGCGCCGCGACCTGCGCGTCGACGACCATGCGGCGCTGTACCACGCGCTGCGCGGCGCGCGCCATGTCTGGTGCGCCTTCGTCTTCGACCGCGCGATCCTGGATGCGCTGCCGGGGCTGCCGGGCGGCGCGCCCGGCGCCGGCAAGGCCGACCGCCGCGTCGAGTTCATCCGCGACAGCCTGGTCGGCGTCGACGCCGAGCTGCGCGCGCTGGCCGCCAGCCACGGCACCGACGGCGCCGGGCTGATCGTGCGCCACGGCTTCGCGGTCGACGAGATCCCGGCGCTGGCCACGGCCCTGGGCGTGCAGGCGGTCTATGCCAACCACGACGACGACCCGGCGGCGGTGGAGCGCGACGCCCGCGTGCGCGGCCGCCTGGCGGAGATCGGCTGCGCGCTGCACCTGTCCAAGGACCACGTGATCTTCGAGCGCGACGAGGTGCGCACGCTGGGTGGCAGCCCGTTCTCCGTCTTCACGCCGTACAGGAATGCCTGGCTGAAGAAGCTGGACCCCTTCTACCTGCGCGCCTACCCGGTGGCCCGGTACGCCTCGGCGCTGGCGCCGCGGCCCGCCGGCCAGCCGGGCGTGCCGGCGCTGGAGGCGATCGGCTTCGCGCCCACCAACCTGCACGAGCTGCCGCTGCCCAGCGGTCCGGCCGGCGCGCAGGAACTGCTGGACGACTTCCTGGGCCGCATCGACCGCTACCACGAGGCGCGCGACTTCCCCGCCGTCAAGGGGCCGAGCTACCTGAGCACGCACCTGCGCTTCGGCACCGTCAGCGTCCGCCGCCTGGCGCGCGAGGCGCACCGGCGCGCGGCCACAGGCAGCCGCGGCGCCGAGGTCTGGCTGTCCGAGCTGATCTGGCGCGACTTCTACCACCAGATCCTGCACCACCACCCGCGTGTCGTCGGCCAGGCGTTCAAGCCCGAATACGACCGCATCCGCTGGGAGCACGGCAAGCACGCGGACGAGCTGTTCGCCGCCTGGTGCGAGGGCCGCACCGGCTACCCGCTGGTCGACGCCGCGATGGCGCAGATCAACCGCAGCGGCTACATGCACAACCGGCTGCGCATGGTGGTGGCGAGCTTCCTGACCAAGGACCTCGGCATCGACTGGCGGCGCGGCGAGGCCTACTTCGCGCTGCACCTCAACGACTTCGACCTCGCCGCCAACAACGGCGGCTGGCAGTGGGCGGCCTCCAGCGGCTGCGACGCGCAGCCGTATTTCCGCATCTTCAACCCGGTCAGCCAGAGCCAGAAGTTCGACCCCGAGGGCCGCTTCATCCGCCGCTACCTGCCGCAGCTGGCCCGGCTGCCCGACGCGCTGATCCACGCCCCCTGGCTCGCGCGCCCGGTGGACCTGGCGGCCGCCGGCGTGGAACTGGGGCGCGACTACCCGCACCCGGTCGTCGACCACGCCGAGGCGCGCGAGAAGACGCTGCAGCGCTACGCGGTCGTGAAGGCGGCGCGGTAGCGCGCAGCCGGCGCAGACCGGCGACACCCCCGGGATGCGGGGGGCTCGATTGACGGCCCTTCGGGCGCTCCAGAGAATCGATCGAAAGAGTGGATCGCGCTGCCGACGGCGTTGACCTGGCGGCGAGTTGGTTCCCAGCCGGAGGAGGCATCATGCATCTGCGACCCGTGGCCGCTGCCCTGGCGGCGCTGGCCATCGCGGCCCCTGTCCATGCCGTCGAGCTCGTGCAATGGTCGTCGGCGACCACCGGCACGCTGGGCGGCGCCACGGTCACGCTGGCGGGCAATGGGGTCGATGCGCTGTATGAGGGCGGCTTCGTGGCCTCCCTGTTCTCGGCGCCACACTTCGCGGCACCGGTCTCGCTGGACCAGGCGGTCAGCCTGATCACACCCTCGCCCTTCTGCTGCTACGAACAGTTCGTGCTGAGCTTCAGCGCGCCGGTAAAGGGGCTGCGCCTGCACCTGGCCTCGATGGCCTCGGAGCTGGTGTTCGACGCGACGCCGACCAAGGTCTCCGGGCAGGAAAGCCTCGTGGTCGCCGGCAACACGGTCACCGGCGCCGGACTCGACGGCCCCACGCCCAACGATGCCAACGGCACGATAGCGTTCGCCGGCACGATCTCGACGCTGACGATCACTTTCGCACGCTCGGTCGTGGCCTCGTCGGACAACCTGTTCATCCAGGTCGCCGCGCAGCCCGTGCCAGAGCCGGCGACCTGGCTGCTGTGGCTGTCCGGCGCCACGGCGCTGGGGGCGGTGGCTCGCCGTCGCCGCGTGGCGGCCGGCTGAGCCGGCTGGCGGCGGCGCCTCCCGAATCCGACGTCCCGCGGCCCGCCGCCGCTGCGGCCGGGTGGGGGCCGCGGCCGTCGTGACGCGCCGGTCGGGCCTGCCGGATCGACTTGCGGGGCCGTGGCGCGACGTCATCCCAGGCGTAGGCTGCGCGGACCATGGACAGGTCACCGCCCGATCCCGCGCGCACGCCGACCTCGCCCGAACTGGCGGCCGTCCTGCAGGCGTTCGGCCACGACGACGGCGCTGTCGAGGACCTCTGGCACGACTTCGAAGGCCGCCGCCTGCACCTGGACTTCCACCGCGCCGCGCGGCCGCGGGCCGTCGTCGTCTTCCACCCCGGAAGCGGCTCGTATGCGCGCTTCTACTGCGGGCTCGGGCAGCGGCTGGCGGCGAGCGGGTTGCACATGCTGGGCGTCGACCGCCCCGGCCATGGCTGGTCGGACGGCGCACGCGGCGACGGCAGCATCGGGCAGGCGCTGGCCCTCACCGCACAGCTGCTGGCACATGCCCGCGAGCAGTTCGGCCTGCCGGTCGTGCTGATGGGCTCCAGCCTCGGCGGCCTGATCTGCGGCTTCGCGGTGCTGGCGGGACAGCGGCCCGACCTGGCGATCGCGCACAACTTCCTGATCCCGGGCCGGCTCGCCTCGATGCGCCTGCGCGCCTGGGCGATCGCGCGCTGGCGCCGGCGGCCCTATCCGCTGCACGAGCTGGTGCACGGCCTGCCGCGACTGAGCCGGCAACCCGCGCTGCGGGCCTACCTGGCCGCCGGGCGCGACCCCGAGGCCGCGTGGACACTGTCGCCACGCCTGGTGGCCAGCCTGTTCGCCCACGACCCCCCGCGACCGGCGGGCCCGGTGGCGCCACTGGTCGTGCTGTCGGGCAGCCGCGATCCGGCCATCCCGGCCTGGGGCTCGCGCTGGTTCCTGCGCTGGTCGGGTGCCAGCGGTGCCCGCTTCGTCGACGTGCCCGGCGCCGGGCACCTGCTGTTCCACGACGACCTGGAGTGCACCTGGCAGCGGCTGTGGCCGCTGCTCCAGCCCGTACTGGGCGACGGCACGGCGGCGCCATGAGGGCGGGCCGCCGCGACGGCCGGCGGCCCCCCGGCCCGCGCCGGACGGCGATGCGCCCCTGCCCGGGCGCCGGATCAGCGCTTTCCCCAGATACCCAAGTGGGTTATAACCCCTCCCCCATCCCGGTAATAGACGGTGGGGCGCCGATCGCCCGTAATCGGGGCATCGTGGCGTCGCTGTACCGGCGCCGTGTCGGCATGGACGCACCGGCGAGGCGCCCGCTCCGGCGAGCACACCGAGGTCAGGAGACAGACGCATGAACTTCGACAAGGAATTCGACGCCTCGGGCCTCGCCTGCCCGCTGCCCATCGTCAAGACCAAGAAGGCGCTCACCGACATGAGCACCGGGCAGGTGCTGCGCGTCGTCGCCACCGACCCCGGCTCGGTGTGCGACATGGCCGCCTTCGCCGAGCAGACCGGCCATGCGCTGCTGTCCTCGGGCGAGGAAGGCGGCAAGTACGTCTTCTTCCTGCGCAAGGCCTGAGCGCCCGCAGCGGGGTGCCGGCGCCCGCGCCGCGCGCTTCGCCGCGGCGGGCCGGTGCGCGCCCGCGGCCGCCCTTCCCCATCTGATCCGGAGCTTCGATGGCTAGCAAGAAAATGGCGATCATCGCCACCAAGGGCACGCTCGACTGGGCCTACCCGCCGCTGATCCTGTCGTCCACCGCCGCCTCGCTGGGCTGGGACGTGCAGATCTTCTTCACCTTCTACGGGTTGCAGCTGCTGCGCAAGGAGCTCGACCACGTCAGGATCAGCCCGCTCGCCAACCCGGCGATGCCGATGCCGGTGCCGATGCCGGTGGTCGTGCAGATGCTGCCCGGCATGGAGGCGATGGCGACGATGATGATGAAGAACAAGATGAAGTCCAAGGGTGTCGCCTCGCTCGAGGAACTGCGTTCGCTGTGCCTGGAGGCCGAGGTCAAGTTCATTGCCTGCCAGATGACGGTGGACCTGTTCGACTTCAGCAAGGGCGACTTCATCGACGGCATCGAGTACGGCGGCGCTGCGACCTTCATGAAGTTTGCCGGCGAGTCCGACGTCTGCCTGTACATCTGAGGGACCCGCGCGCGGCGCGCGAACGCCGACACCGTCCGCGGTCCGCGAGGGCGCGGCCAGGCACAGGAGAGGAGCGATGAGCACCGAGGCAGCAGTCGATCCGTCGAGCATCGTGGTGTGGGGGGGCTTCGCGCTGGCCTTCGTCTTCGGCGTGGTGGCCAGCCGCGCCAACTTCTGCACCATGGGGGCGGTGTCCGACGTGGTCAACATGGGCCACTGGGGCCGCATGCGCATGTGGCTGCTGGCGATCGCGGTGGCCGTCATCGGCAGCAACCTGCTGCTCCACGCCGGGCTCGTCGACCTGCCCAAGAGCATCTACCAGCGGCCGACGCTCAGCTGGCTGTCGCTGCTGCTCGGCGGCGTGCTGTTCGGCGTCGGCATGTCGCTGGCCGGCGGCTGCGCGAACAAGAACCTGCTGCGCGTGGGCGGCGGCAGCGTGCGCTCGCTGGTCGTGCTGACCTTCCTGGCCATCTCGGCCTACATGACGCTCAAGGGGCTGTTCGGGCAGTGGCGCGCGAGCTGGCTGGACCCGGTGGCGATCGACCTCGCGGCGCTGGGGCTGACCAACCAGAGCCTGGCGTCGGTCGTCGGCCAGGCGACCGGCCTGCCGGCCGGCACGGCGCTGATGATCACGACCTGGGTGATCGGGCTCGCGCTGCTGCTCTTCGCCTTCAAGGACCGGCGCTTCCGCGGCAACGCGACGCAGTGGACGGCCGGGCTCGTGATCGGCGCCGTCGTCGTCGCCGGCTGGTACCTGACCGGCCACCTGGGCTTCGGCGAGAACCCGGAGACGCTGGAGGACGGCTATTTCGCGACCAACACGCGCACGCTCGAGTCCTTGAGCTTCGTCGCGCCGACGGCGTTCTCGCTGGAGCTGCTGATGCTGTGGACCGACAAGTCGCTGCGCGTGACCTTCGGCATCGCGACCGCGCTCGGCGTGATCGCGGGGTCGCTCGCCTGGGCGCTGTTCTCGCGCAGCTTCCGCTGGGAGGGCTTTGCGTCCTTCGACGACCTGCGCAACCAGCTGGTGGGCGCCGTGCTGATGGGCTTCGGCGGCGTCACCGCGATGGGCTGCACGGTCGGCCAGGGCCTGACCGGCGTCTCGACGCTGGCGATCGGCTCGTTCATCGCGCTGGCCGGCATCCTGGCCGGCTCGGCGGCGACGCTGAAGTACATCACCTGGCGCGCCGAGCGCGACTGAGCCCGCGCGGCAGTCGGACGCCCGGGCCGGACGCTCGGGCCGGACGCCCGACCCGGACGCTCAGCCCGGACGCTCAGCCCGGGCACACGGCGCGCGGGTCCGCGAGCCGCGCCGCGATCGCCACGCTCGCCTCGTCGCCGTGCTGCGCGTGCAGCGCGAGCAGGTCCCGGGCCAGTTGCTCGAAGTGGATGCGTCCGCGCGCAACCGCCTCGCGCAGCACGTCGTCGCGCCCGCTGCGCTGCCACTGCGCGTAGGCCGGGGCCAGCGCCGGACAGAGCGCCGCCCGCAGGCCGTCGAAGGTCGCGAACCAGAAGTGCAGCGCCAGCGCGTCCTGCCGGTCCAGCAGGGTCGGCAGCGTCGTCTCGAGGTCGGCGACCAGGTCGCGCACCGCGCGCACCTGCAGGTCGGTGCGGCGGTCGGCCAGCGCCAGCCGCATCGCGGCCCATCCCGGCTCCAGGCGCTGCGCCACGCGCCATTCGCCGAGCTCGTGCAGCACCAGCGTCGGGCCCTGCTCGTCGAGCAGGCGCGGCAGCCCGGCGTGGAAGTCTGCCTCCAGCCCGTAGGCGTCGACCACGGCCTTGAAGGCGCCCTCCGCGCGCCGCAGCCCGAAGGCCTCGAACTTCTCCCACATCCAGCGCGCGAACGACTCGCGCCGCAGCACGATCGTGCGCCCGACCAGGGCCGCCGGCGGCGCGAACAGGCCACGCGCCAGCTCGCGGCCGCACACCTGCACCGTCACGCCGTCGGCGTGCTCGTCGCGCTGCAGCAGCTCGGCCAGGAAGAAGCCCGGCCGGTCGCGGCCGGCCAGGGCGGCGCCGTAGGCCAGCCCGAGGCGGGCCAGCTGCGGCGCCAGCGCCTCGGCGTCGAAGGCATCGACCTCGCCTTCGCCGCCCGGTGACGGCAGCGCGACGAAGCCGCGGCCTTCGAGCGCGGCCCACGCGTGCTCGCGCCCGGCCAGCCAGGCACCGACCGCCTCGCGCGGCAGCGGCGCGCCCAGCGGCAGGCCCTGCTCCCAGCGGTAGAGTTCGCGCATCTGCAGCAGGAAGGTGCACAGCGACAGGTCGGCCGCGTGGTGCGCGTCGGCGATGTGGCAGTTGGTCTGCACCGCCGCCACCAGCGCCGCCACGCCGGCGGGGTGCGTCATGGCCCGCAAGGCCGGTGCCGGCGCCTGGGCTGCCAGGCCGCCAGCGCCGGCACGATCTCGCCCCAGGGCGCGTCGAGCAGGCTGCCCCAGCGCTCGTGCGCCAGGCCGACGAGGCGGTGCACGTCGGGCACGTCCCCGGCGTCGGGCTGCAGCGCGGCCTGCAGGGCGCGCAGGCCGCCGCACTGCAGCTGCAGCGCCTTCGCGTGCACCAGCGGCGCACCATGCGGCGGCAGCCGCAGCGCGAAGGTCGCCCGCTCGCGCAGCAGTGCGGCCAGCGTGCGGCAGTTGGTGTGCGCCACCGGCGACGCGCAGCTCACGAGCTCGCGCTCGCCCAGCGCCTCGCGGCGCGCACACTCGCAACCCGCCGCGCGCGCCAGCACGGCCTTGGTGAAGACGCAGGCCGCGGGTCCGCCGCAGCAGGCCGCGCCCGGTGTCGTGTCGTCCTGCGCCGCCATCGCCGCTGCCGCGCGCTAGTCGTCCTCGGCGATGTGCGGCGGCGCCTCGCGCACCTGACTCAGCAGGTCCTCGGCGGCGAGTTCGTTGTCGGCGAACATCACCCGCACCCGCCCCGGCACGCCGGCGTCCGCGCCGGCGCGCGCGGCCTTCGCGAAGGCCGAGGCCTCGCGGAACGACGCGAATTCGGCCAGCTTGCCCAGCACGCCGAGGGTCCCGACGCGGTAGACGTAGTAGGGCATGAGCGGCGCTCCCGGGGAAGTGACTTCAGACGTAGCGCTTCGAGGCGCGCCGCCGCCCGGGGCGTGCCTTCTGGATGACCACGCCGCGCACCGCCGCCAGGTCGGGCAGCGGCAGGTCCGGCCAGGCGGCGTCCAGTGCGTGCAGCCACCAGCGCTGCCCGTCGCCGCGCAGCTGGCGGAAGATCCACTCGCCGTCGTGCAGCGCGAGCACGAAGGAGCCGTCGCGCGCCAGGCCGTCCGGCTCCACGATGACGATGTCGCCGTCGTCGAATTCGGGCGCCATGCTGCGGCCGATCACGCGCAGCGCGAACGGCTCGCCGCCGCTGCAGTCGTCCAGGCGCGCGCCGGCGGCCGGCCCGCTCACAGCACCTCCGCGATGCGCTGCCCGCGCGGCACGCCGGCGGCGTCGAGCTGCGCGTCCAGCTCGCGCACGAAGGCCTCGGGGCCGGCGAGGTAGAAGTCGCAGTCGATGTCGAAGAGGTCGGCGCGCACGGCGCGCGCCACCTCGCGTGCACCGGCGCCGGCGTCGTCGTGGCGAAGCAGCGTGGCCTCGAAGTTGTCCAGTGCCTCCGACCAGGCGCGGCACTGGTTGGCCATGAAGTGGCCGTCCACCCTCGTGGCCAGCCAGAACAGCGCGATCGACGGCGCGGCGTCCAGCGCCAGCGCATGCTCGATCAGACTCTTGACTGGCGCGAAGCCGATGTCGCAGGCGGCGAAGACCAGCGGACGCGGGCTGTCGGCGAGCACGAACTCGCCCAGCGGGCCCCAGACCGTCACCGCCTGGCCGGGCTGCACGGCGCCGCCGAACAAGCGCTGCGCGAAGGCGTCGTCCTCGTCGCGGGCGACGTAGAAGTGCAGGTTGCGGTCGTCGCAGGGGCAGCTGGCCACCGGGCAGGTTGCGTGCAGGTCGTCGCCGCCGCCGCCGGGCAGGCCCAGCGTGACCGACTGCCCGGCCAGGAAGCGCAGCCGGTTGCTGCGCGGCGTCTGCAGGTGCAGCAGCCGGGTGTCGGGCGCCAGCTCGGTGACCGCGCGCACCGTCGTCGTGATCTGCTGCGGCGCGATGTCCTGCGGCCCGCGGGCCTCCAGCGTCTCGATCACGACCTCGCTGCTGGCGGCGGTGTTGGCGCACATCAGCGCATAACCCTGCGCGCGCTCGGCCTCCGACAGCGGGTAGTCGCAGTGCTGCACGCGCGCGACCTCGCCCGAGATGACGCGCACCTTGCACATGCCGCAGCTGCCGTTGCCGCAGCCGTAGTTGAGCTTGAGGCCGGCGCGCAGCCCGGCCTGCAGCAGCGTGTCGCGGCCCTCGACGGTGAATTCGTGGCCGCTGGGGCGCAGCGTGACCTGCGCCGACATCACCTTGAGCATGTCGTCCATCACATCGAGCATGTCGACCGTTTCGGTGGCCAGTACACGCGCCAGGCCGCGGTCGGCGGCCTGGCGCAGATCGCGCCAGCGCGGATCATCCGCCTCGCGCGCGCCCTCGTGGATGCGCTCGCGCAGCTCCATGACCAGGCCGTGGTAGCGCTCCAGGTGGCGCCGCAGGTCGGCCAGTTCCTGCGTCTGCGCGAACAGGCGCTGCGCCAGCACCTCCTGGCTGGGCAGCAACCGCTCGCGCACGCGGCGACCGAAGGACTCGTCCTTGATGCGCGCGACGCGCTCGAGCATGCCGGTTTCCTCGATGCGCGCCTGCGGATAGAGTTTCAGCAGCGCGTCCGTGGGCACACGGCCGTCGTCGGCGAGCTGCAGCTCGCCGTCGCGGATGCGCTGCTGCAGCGCGCCGCGCGAGACGCCGACCAGTTGCGCCGCACGCCAGACCGTCAGCCATTGCGCCATGGCTCGCCTCCGGGCGCGTGGGGTCGCGCGACGCGATCGAGGTAGCGCGCCCGGTACAGCAGGCGCGGCCGCAGCGGGTCGTCGGCGAAGGCCGTGCGCTCGTGCAGCACGTTGTTCGCGACGATGCCCATGCCGGCCTCGAGCCGCAGCCGCCACACCGGCGCATCGGCAGCGGCCAGGAAGGCCTCCAGGCAGGCGACCGCGGCACGCGTGGCGGCGTCGTCCTTCCACTCGATGCTGCGCGTGCGCGCGGTGTAGCGCATGTGCAGGGCACCGGACGTGTCGACCGAGAAGACCGGCCCCGACTGCGCCGCGCGCGCCACGCCGCCTTCGCCCTCGCGTGCCGGGATCGTCATCGCGTCGCCCGCCATCAGCGCCGCGACATGCCCGGGGTCGGCGTCGCGCAGCGCGATGTAGGCGAGCTCGTGGTCGAGCAGCGCATTGACGCCACCCTCGGCCGCCGGCCGCACGCAATGCAGGATCATGCCGTGGATGCGCCGCGCGTCGGGGTGGTAGTAGCCGTCGGTGTGCCAGCGGATCGCGCGGTCGGTGTAGGGGATGAAGCCGCCGCGGCCGCCGTCCCCGTCCCGGCGCTCGCTGACCGCGATGTGCGAGATGCCGTCTTCCTCGGCCAGCCAGTTGGCGTCCAGCCGCACCAGGCCGAGCTGGCGGCCCAGGGCCCGCGGCAGCGACGCGTCGGCGGCGTCGGCCGGCCCGCGGTAGATGGCCATGTTGGCGCGCGCGCAGCGATCGAGCAGCGCGTCGCGCTCCTGCGGCGCCAGTGCGAACGGATCGGCGACGTCGACGATCAGCTCGTCCAGGCGGCGCGGGGCGGTCGCCAGCTTGTGCGCACGCCAGCGGCCGTAGGCCGCGGCATCGCCGAGGTCGAAGGGGTTGCCTGCGATGCGGCCCCGGGCCTGCAGCGGCTCGGCGATGGTCATGGCCATCTCAGTGTTACCTTGCTGCGCAGCGGGACGTTCGACGCGCGAGAACGCCCGGGACGGCGGTGGGCCGCTCTCGGCGCAGTGCGGACGTTTGTCGCAGTGCGCTGCATGTGCATGCCGGCATTGGCGCAGCGAAGCCGCGTGGGGGCAGCCCGCAGCGCCCAGAGTCCGGCGGTCGGCGCTGCGCGCCGACTGCCCTGCGATGCTCGGGCTCCTGGCCCGCCGCCCAACTCACTTCGCTCGCTGCGCTCGCTCCGTTCGGACACCGGCGGCGAGTCAGTGGTCGAGGCGCGCTGCGCGCGCGGCCAGGAGCCCTGCGCTTCTCGGCGCCTCCCATGGGCGCTGCGGGCTGCCCCCACGCGGCTTCGCGACACGGCGGTGGCGTTCCACCAGGTTGCATGCCACTTTCGGTGGACCTCGCGCCAGGCGGTACCCGCTGCCGGCGAATAGTGAAGCGCCGAGCAGCGCAGCTTCGGGGTCGGCGCGCACGCAGTGCGCGCCTCGACAACTGACTCGCCGCCGGTGTCCGAACGGAGCGAGCGCAGCGAGCGAAGTGAGTTGGGCGGCGCGACCCCGAAGCGAGCAGCGCAGGGAAGTCGCCGCCGCAGGCGGCGACCGCGGAACCCTGAGCCGGCAGCGGGTACCGCCTGGCGCGATGCGCCAATGCCTGAACGCCCGGCGAACGGCTGCAATGCGCCGCAACCGGTCAACGACACCACGTCTTCCATCTCAGTCTGCACTCAGCGACGAGTCTCGCCGCTGGCGTTTCTCGGTCGAGAAGACGCCCGCCATGCCACGTTCGACGAGCGCGACCGCCTCGGGCACCTCGATGTCCATCACCTGATCGAGCACCCAGCGCCGGTCCTTCTCCGGCAGCAGCGGTTCGATGCGGCTGCCGAAGTAGCGCCGGAAGGCGAAGTCGGGGCCGTCGTCGCCGTAGTCGAATTCGGCGTAGTGCGCGGTCAGCTCGTTGAACAGGTCGATGAAGCGCTCGCGGTAGCCCGGCTGCCCTGGAGGTACCGGTCCGAGCAGGTCGCCTTCGTTCTCCTCGAGGAAGTCGGCCATGCGCAGCACCAGCGCCGTCGTGAAGGCGGCCCGCTGCTCGCCGGCCTGCCGCGCATAGGCGATGCGGTCGGCGATCACGACCAGGAAGGCCAGCACCTCGCGCAGGAAGGCGAAGTACGGCGGCCCGACGTCGATGTCGAAGCCCGCCTTGCGCATGCGGTCGAGCATGTTGCGCGCGACGCGCCAGACGATGAAGGCGATCGCGCTCGCCGTCTGCCCGGCCGACTTGGGCTGCTCCGGCTTGAACCAGTGCGTCTTCAGCCGCATCGCCACGGGGTCGGTCCTCCCGGCATCGGCCGCACGAGGGGGGTGCGCCGCGGCGCGGCGCCGTCGCCGGCGCTGCGGCGGCCGGCCATCAGTAGCCGCCCTTGCCCAGCGGTTGCGGCAGCCCCGCGACCTTGGCGCCCTGCTTGGCCGGCCCCATCGGAAACAGGTCGTACAGCGCCTTGCTGTCGCAGCCCGGGAGGATCTCGGCCACGCCCTTGAGCATGTTGCGGAAGTTGGGCGTGTGCCCGTGCTCGCGGTATTCGTCGCGCAGGTAGGCAATCACCTTCCAGTGATCGTCGGTCAGCGTCAGGCCCTCGGCGGCGGCGATCACGCGCACCACCTCGTCGCCGTAGTCGGGCTCCAGCAGGTAGCCCTGCTCGTCGGTGTCCAGCTCGTTCCCGTCGACCACGTAACCCATGTGCCTCGTCTCCTGACAATCGATGGCGAAGTGCCGCCGCGCCTTCAGCCCGCACCGACCGCTGCCGCCGATCGGTGCGGCACGAACAGGCCACAGCCCAGGCGCCGGTGGTGGCCGACGCCGGCCTCCAGCACGCGCAGCGAATCGGCCGCCGCCAGACCGTGCAGCATCAGGCTGAAGCCCACCAGCGGCTCGTCGCCGCCGCTGCGGATGTGCTGACGTCGGCCGCTGACGCGGCGGCAGGCGGCGCCGAGCGCCCCGAGCTCGGCGTCGACGGCGTCCAGGAAGGCGGCCTCGTCGGCGCCGCCACCGGCGGCCCCGTCGGCGGCCACGAAATGGGCGAACAGCGTGTTGTGCGGCAGCAGTTCCCGCACATGCAGCGCGCCCAGGGTCACGCGGTGGCCGCCGACGTCCAGCGTGCGGCCGGGCAGCGCCTGCAGTGCCGCCACGCGGTCGCGCGGCACGCGCAGGATCAGCCGGGCACGGTGCGACAGCAGCGCCGGGTCGCCGCCGCCGGCGACGAGATTGACCGGGTGCAGCCCCGCCGACGGGAGCTCGCGCAGCCAGGGCGCGACGCCGTCCAGCGCCTCGGCCAGCGCGAGGCGGTGGTCGCGCGGCAGGCTGCGCCCTTCGAGCGCGAAGACCGCGTCGACCATGGTCGCGGGCGCGGGCCCGGCGTCGTTCACGCCCCGTCCCCGCCGGGCTGGGTGCGCGCCCACGCGAGCAGCGCCTCGCCCCAGGCGCGCGCCGTCAGCGGGTCGATGTCGAACACCGTGAAGCGGCTCTTCTCGCGGATGCGCGTGCGCAGCAGGCTCATGCCGCCGGCCTCGTGGTCCAGCTGCTGCAGCTCGATCTCCTGTCCGCCCAGCGGCACGCGCAGCTTGGTGAGTGAAACGACTCGGGTCATGGCAACACGGCGGCCGCAGGGCCGCAGACCGCGATTGAGCGCGGCCCCCACCCCGCCCGTCCATACCCGGCACGGGGGATCGGCGCATAACCCATCCGGGTAGTGGTCGGGCGCCCCATCCGGTCTATCGTTCCTACCCGACGCGGGTGATGGCGCGGTGCGGGGGAGCGCGCCTAGCATCCGGCTACGCCCGAACCGAGCAGGCGCTCGCCGAAGCGCCCGGGCGCGTGCCGGCCCGGCAACCTGCGATCCCAGCCCTCCGGCCCGCCGGCCGCCCAAGGAGACAAGCCCATGGCCAAGAAGATGCACGACACGCCGATGCTCGACGAGCTCGAGACCGGCCCCTGGCCCAGTTTCGTCACCGGGCTCAAGCGCCTGGCCAAGGACAAGGACTACGTCGTCGACCTGCTCGGCACGCTGGAGACCTCCTACCGCACCAAGAAGGGCTACTGGAAGGGCGGCACGGTCGGTGTGTTCGGCTACGGCGGCGGCGTGATCCCGCGCTTCACCGAGCTGAAGAACGAGAAGGGCGAACCGGTCTTCCCCGACGCCGCCGAGCTGCACACGCTGCGCGTGCAGCCGCCGCCGGGCATGCACTACAACACCGAGGTGCTGCGCAAGATGTGCGACATCTGGGAGAAGCACGGCACCGGCCTGATCGCCTTCCACGGGCAGTCGGGCGACATCATGTTCCAGGGCGCGACCACCTCCAACGTGCAGGCCGCCTTCGACGAGCTCAACGAGCTGGGCTTCGACCTCGGCGGCGCCGGCCCGGCGGTGCGCACCAGCATGAGCTGCGTCGGCGCCGCGCGCTGCGAGCAGAGCTGCTACGACGAGGGCTTCGCGCACCGCAAGGTCATCAACACCTTCACCGACGACATCCACCGCCCGGCGCTGCCCTACAAGTTCAAGTTCAAGTTCAGCGGCTGCCCGAACGACTGCATGAACTCGATCCAGCGCGCCGACATGGCCGTCATCGGCACCTGGCGCGACAACATGCGCACCGACGAGGCGCTGGCACGCAAGTGGTTCGACAAGCACGGCATGAACGAGCTGGTCAACGACGTCGTCGTGCGCTGCCCGACCAAGGCCATACAGCTCAAGGAAGTCAAGGACCTGCGCCAGGGCGACAAGATCTCCACCGTGCAGGTCAGCGACACGCATGCGCTGGAGATCGACAACAGCGACTGCGTGCGCTGCATGCACTGCATCAACGTGATGACGGGCGCGCTGGCGCATGGCACCGACACCGGCGCGACCATCCTGATCGGCGGCAAGCGCACGCTGAAGATCGGCGACCTGATGGGCACCGTCGTCGTGCCCTTCATGCCGCTGAAGCAGCCCGAGGACTACGACAACCTGGTCGACCTGGCGCAGCGCGTGATCGACTTCTTCGCCGAGAACGCGCTCGAGCACGAGCGCACCGGCGAGATGATCGAGCGCATCGGGCTGGTCAACTTCCTCGAGGGCATCGGCGTCGACATCGACCCGAACATGGTCTCCAGCCCGCGCACCAACCCCTACGTGCGCACCGACGGCTGGGACGAGGAAGTGGCGAAGATCAACGCCAGGAAGCAGGCCGCGGCCTGATCGTCCCGGGGCGGGTGGCCCGTCGCGCAGCGGCCGCCCTCCCCTTCGAGAACCCTTCGCGGAAGTCCACCATGGCCCATCGCACCCCGATCGAGAGCGGCGCTCCCGACAACAAGCAGTACATGCACCCCACGTTGCTGAAGAACTACGGCAACTGGAAGTACCACGACCGGCCGCGCCCGGGCGTGCTGCACCATGTCTCGCACAGCGGCGACGAGGTGTGGACGGTGCGTGCCGGCACGCAGCGCCAGATGGACGTCTACACGATCCGCAAGCTGTGCGACATCGCCGACACCTATGCCGACGGCCATGTGCGCTTCACGATCCGCAGCAACATCGAGTTCATGGTCAGCGACCCGAACAAGGTCGCGCCGCTGGTCAGCGCGCTGCAGGAGAGCGGCTTCCCGGTCGGCGGCACCGGCAACTCGGTGTCGATGATCGCGCACACCCAGGGCTGGCTGCACTGCGACATCCCGGGCACCGACGCCTCCGGCGCCGTGAAGGCGCTGATGGACGAGCTCCACGAGGAGTTCATCAAGGAGGAGATGCCCAACCGCGTGCACCTGTCCACCAGCTGCTGCGAGATCAACTGCGGCGGCCAGGCCGACATCGCGATCATCGTGCAGCACACCAAGCCGCCGAAGATCAACCACGACCTGGTGGCCAACGTCTGCGAGCGCCCGGCCGTGGTCGCGCGCTGCCCGGTGGCCGCCATCCGGCCGGCGCTGGTCAACGGCAAGCCCAGCCTGGAGGTCGACGAGAAGAAGTGCATCTGCTGCGGCGCCTGCTACCCGCCGTGCCCGCCGATGCAGATCAACGACCCCGAGCACAGCAAGCTGGCGATCTGGGTCGGCGGCAAGAATTCCAACGCGCGCGGCAAGCCCACCTTCATGAAGATGGTCGCCAGCGGGCTGCCGAACAACCCGCCGCGCTGGCCCGAGGTCAGCGCCATCGTCAAGAAGATCCTCTACACCTACAAGCACGACGCGCGCTCCTGGGAGCGCCTGTCGGACTGGGTCGAGCGCATCGGCTGGCCGCGCTTCTTCGAAAAGTGCGACCTGCCGTTCACGAAGTACCTGATCGACGACTGGCGCGGCTCGCGCGCCAACCTGAATGCGTCGACGCACATCCGCTTCTGACCCGGCACGGCGCACGATGAAGTTCACGCTGATGCTCAGCGAAGGGCCGTATACGCACCAGGCCAGCGACACCGCCTACCAGTTCGCGGCGGCGGCGATCGCACGCGGCCACGAGGTGATGCGCGTCTTCTTCTACCACGACGGCGTCTACAACGCGACGCGGCTGACCGAGCCGCCGCAGGACGACCGCCACATCGTCAACCGCTGGTCGGCGCTGAAGGAGCAGCATGGCGTGGACCTCGTGGTCTGCGTCGCCGCGGCGCTGCGCCGCGGCATCAAGGACGAGGTGCTGGCGCCGGGCTTCCGCATCAGCGGCCTCGGTCAGCTGGTGGACGGCGGCATCAAGAGCGACCGCACGGTCACCTTCGGCGACTGACGGAGTGAACCCTCGATGAAGAAGTTCATGTTCGTCAACCGCAAGGCACCCTACGGCACGATCTACGCGCTGGAAAGCCTGGAGGTCGTGCTGATCACCGCCACCTTCGACCAGGACGTCAGCCTGGTCTTCCTGGACGACGGCGTCTACGAGCTCGTCAAGGGCCAGGACACCAAGGGCATAGGCATCAAGAACCACAGCAAGACCTACCGCGCGCTGGAGGGCTACGACATCGAGAAGCTGTATGTCGAGCGCGAGTCGATGGCCGCGCGCGGCCTGACCGAGGACGACCTGCTGGTCGACGTCACGGTGCTGTCCAGCGCCGAGATGGCCGACCTGATGGCCGGGCAGGACGTGGTCCTGTCGTTCTGAACGAGGCCCCTCGAGGCACCATCCTATGCTGCACATCGTCAACAAGTCGCCCGCGCAGACCAGCAGCCTGGCGAGCTGCCTGCGCCTGGCCAAGGACGGCCAGACGCTGCTGCTGACCGAGGACGGCGTCTACGCCGCCACCGCCGGCCTGGCCGCCGGTTGCGGCCTCGCCGCGGCGACGAAGCGCCTGAAGGTCTTCGCGCTGCAGCCCGACCTCGAGGCCCGCGGCGTCGCCGC
Source organism: Rubrivivax sp. (assembly GCA_019635315.1). Lineage (GTDB taxonomy): Bacteria > Pseudomonadota > Gammaproteobacteria > Burkholderiales > Burkholderiaceae_C > Rubrivivax. The sequence goes on along the minus strand of JAHBZT010000003.1, from coordinate 377,214 downwards.
GCGCCTGATCGACGGCGTGTCCACCGTGGACTACGCCGGCTTCGTCGACCTCGTCGCCGAGCATTCCACGAACCAGTCCTGGCTCTGAACCGCGCGAGCCCGCCCACCCCACCCGACGCACGAGGAGAACGACATGCCCATCGAAGTCAACGGCCAGACCTACGAGACCGACGAGGAAGGCTACCTGGTCAACCTGTCCGACTGGAACGAGGACATCGCCAACGTCATCGCCCAGCAGGAGAACGTCGAGATGACGCCCAACCACTGGGAGGTCGTCAACTTCCTGCGCCAGTACTACGACGAGTACCAGATCGCGCCCGCGGTGCGCGTGCTGACCAAGGCCATCGGCAAGCAGCTCGGCGAGGAGAAGGGCAACAGCAAGTACCTCTACGAGCTGTTCCCCTACGGCCCGGCCAAGCAGGCGTGCAAGATCGCCGGCCTGCCCAAGCCCACCGGCTGCGTCTGACGCCGCGGGAAGTGCCGCTGCCAGCGGGACCGGGGCCATGTCGGCACTTTCCCTGATCTACGCCGCGCTGTTCTATGCCGCGACGGCGCTGTTCGTCGTCGGGCTGGCGCTGAAGATCCGGCGCTACGCCGCCATCCCCGCGCCGCTGAAGATCCCGACCACGCCGGCACCGACCACCCGCGGCGGCGTGGCGCTGCGCATGCTGCGCGAGGTGGTCTTCTTCGAGAGCCTGTTCAAGTCCAGCAAGTGGACCTGGGGCTTCGGCTGGCTGTTCCATGCCGCGCTGCTGCTCGTGATCCTTCGCCACTTTCGCTACTTCCAGCAGCCGGTGTGGGAGCCCATCGTGTGGGTGCAGCCCTTCGGCCTCTATGCCGGCTTCGCGATGGTCGCCGGGCTCGCGGGGCTGTGGGCACGGCGCTTCCTGGTCGACCGCGTGCGCTACATCTCGACGCCGTCGGACCACCTGCACCTGGCGCTGCTGGTCGCGATCGGCCTGTCGGGCCTGGGCATGCGCTTCGTCGCGCCGACCGACATCGTCGCGCTGAAGGCCTTCATGCTGGGGCTGATGCGCCTGGACATCCAGCCGCTGCCGGCCGACCCGCTGCTGCTGCTGCACCTGACGCTGGTCGCCGTGCTGATGATCGTCTTCCCGATCAGCAAGCTGCTGCACGCGCCGGGCCTGTTCTTCAGCCCGACCCGCATGCAGGTCGACAACCCGCGCGAGGCGCGCCATGTCGCGTCCTGGGCCGCGGCGCTGGACAAGTAGGACCCCGCCGTGGCCGCCGCCAAGTTCGAGACGCCCGCGCTCAAGCCCTACCCGGTGATCCCGCTGGTGGCCGAGGGCGCGATGGCGAGCACCAGGCCCTTCGTCGCGTCGCCGCAGATCCAGGGCAACCTCGGTTTCCCGGGCGAACTGGCCGAGGGCTGGGAGCAGCGCGCGATCGCCAAGATGGGCGAGCTGCTGGGCAAGTACCGCTCGCTGCAGGTCTACATGGACGCCTGCGTGCACTGCGGCGCCTGCTCCGACAAATGCCACTATTTCCTGGGCACCGGCGACCCCAAGAACATGCCGGTGGCGCGCCAGGACCTGATGCGCAAGGTCTACCGGCGCTACTTCACCTTCGCGGGCAAGCACTTCCCGAAGCTGGTCGGCGCCGTCGACCTGACGCGCGAGGTGCTCGACGAGTGGTACAGCTATTTCCACCAGTGCTCCGAGTGCCGGCGCTGCAGCGTCTTCTGCCCCTACGGCATCGACACCGCCGAGGTCACGATGGCCGCGCGCGAGATCATGGACTCGGTGGGCCTGGGGCAGAAATACAGCAACGAGATCATCGGCAAGGTCCACCGCATCGGCAACAACCTGGGCCTGCCGGGGCCGGCGCTGGAGAACACGCTCGAGGGCCTGGAAGAGGACGTCAAGGACGACACCGGCGTGGCCGTGCGCTACCCGATGGACGCCAAGGGCGCCGAGGTGCTGCTGGTCACGCCGTCGGCCGACTTCTTCGCCGAGCCGCATGTCGAGAGCCTGATCGGCTACGGCAAGGTCTTCCATGCCGCGGGCATCAGCTGGACGCTGTCGTCGATGGCGTCGGAGGCCGGCAACTTCGGCATGTTCATCGGCAACTACGAGCAGCTGCGCAAGATCGCGCTGCGCATCCGCGAAGCGGCACTGGAACTCGGCGTCAAGCGCATCGTCGTCGGCGAGTGCGGCCATGCCTGGCGCGTGGCCTACAGCTTCTGGAACACGCTGGTCGGCATCGGGGCCGGCGGCAAGGACCCGTTCGCGATCCAGCTGCAGAGCCAGCTCGACGGCCGCTACAGGCAGCCGATGCACATCTGCGAGCTGACCTGGGACCTGATCCAGCGTGGCGCGCTGAAGTTCGACAAGGAGAAGAACGACGACCGCGTGATCACGTTCCACGACTCGTGCAACGTCGCGCGCGCCTCGCGCATGGGCGACATGCCCGGCGGCCAGTTCCTGATCCCGCGCCAGATCATCCAGGCGGTCGCCAACAACTTCCACGACATGGCGCCGGGCACCATCGGCGAAGCCACCTTCTGCTGCGGCGGCGGCGGCGGCCTGCTGACCGACGACCTGCTCGAGCTTCGCGTCAAGGGCGCGCTGCCGCGCATGGAGGCGCTGCAGCAGGTCGTCGACCGGCACGGCGTCAACTTCATGGCCACCATCTGCGCCATCTGCAAGGCACAGTTCACCAAGGTGCTGCCCTACTACGGCTTCGACATGAGCATGGTCGGCGGCGTGCACCAGCTCGTCAGCAAGGCGATCCGGCTGGGCGACACGCACTGACCCGCGCCGCACCGAATTCGATTTCCAGGAGACCCGCGATGTCCGCCCTGCCCGAGTCCACCGAGGTCAAGCCGCTGACGTTCCGCCGCTACAAGGACGGCGACCACAAGCCGCTGCGCTGGCAGGAAGAGATCTTCGACGCCGACCACTCGCACAAGTGCCCGACCTACATCCAGAGCACGCCGCCCTGCCAGGGCTCGTGCCCGTCGGGCGAGGACATCCGCGGCTACCTCAACATCGTGCGCGGCATAGAGAAGCCGCCCGCCGGCATGCCCTGGCAGGAATATGCCTGGCGGCGCCTGACCGAGGCCAACCCGCTGCCCAGCGTGATGGGTCGCGTGTGCCCGGCGCCCTGCGAGTCGGGCTGCAACCGCAACGAGGTCGAGGACTTCGTCGGCATCAACTCGGTCGAGCACTTCCTGGGCGAATACGCCATCGCCAACGGCCTGCAGTTCCCGAAGCCCGAGAAGCCGAGCGGCAAGACGGTCGCGGTGATCGGCGGCGGCCCGGCCGGCCTGTCGGCGGCCTACCAGCTGGCGCGCCAGGGCCATGCGGTGACCATCTTCGACGAGCGCGCCGAACTGGGCGGCATGATGCGCTACGGCATCCCCGGCTTCCGCACGCCGCGCACCGTGCTCGACGCCGAGATCCAGCGCATCCTGGACCTGGGCGTGCAGGCGCGCATGAATACGCGCATCGGCACCGACATCACGCTCGACCAGATCAAGGCCGAGTTCGACGCCGTCTTCCTGGGCCTGGGCGCGCAGAGCGGCCGCCCGCTGCCAGTGGAAGGCGCCGATGCGCCGAACTGCGTCACCGCGACCGCCTTCCTGAAGGCCTTCAACGACGGCCGCCTGCGCCATGTCGGCCAGCGTGTCGTCGTCGTCGGCGGCGGCGACACCTCGATCGACGTCGCCACCGTCGCGCGACGCCTGGGCCACATCGAGACCGTGCGCGAGAGCGAGCGCCCGGAAATGGCGATCGCCGGCCATGTCGCGCACGACGTCGCCTCGGTCTCGGCGCGCCAGGGTGCCGAGGTCACGCTGACCTCGATCTTCGCCGTCGACAAGATGCAGGCCAGCCGCCACGAGGTCGAGCATGCGCTGGCCGAGGGCATCGCGATCCGCGGCGGCCTGGCGCCGGTGGCGGTGGTGCGCGACGCGGGCGGGCGCGCCGTCGCGCTGCGGGTCGTGCGCTGCGAGGCGACGGTCAAGGGCGGCCGGCTGGAGATCAAGCAGATCGAGGGCACCGAGGAGGACATCCCGGCCGACCTCATCGTCTCGGCGATCGGCCAGGCCGTGGACTTCAGCGGCCTGGAGATGCTGAACAACGGCAAGGGCGGCATCACCGCCGACAAGAACTACCAGGTCAAGGACCAGCCGGGCCTGTTCGTCGGCGGCGACGTCGTGCGCCCGCACCTGCTGACCACGGCGATCGGCCATGGCGCGATCGCCGCCGACGGCATCGCCCGCTTCCTGGCCGGCGAGCCGCTGGACAAGCGGCCCAAGATCGACGTGCACACCTGGGACATCCAGCGCAAGCTGGTCGAGAAGGGCCTGGCGGTCAGCGAGGTGCACGAACCGATCCGCGGCACCGACAGCCTGAATGTCGCGGTCCACAACTTCGACAACCGCTCCGACCGCTACGTGATCCCGCACGAGGACCTGTTCCTCGGCCACTTCCAGTACACGGCGCGCCACAAGCGCAAGGTGGTCACGCTCTCGGCCGAGCAGGCGCTGAACAACTTCGAGGAGCGCGTGCTGCCGCTGACCGAGAAGGAGGCGATCGCCGAGGCCAAGCGCTGCATGAGCTGCGGCCTGTGCTTCGAGTGCGACAACTGCGTCGTCTACTGCCCGCAGACGGCGGTCTTCAAGGTCAAGAAGTCGCAGTCGACGACCGGCCGCTACGTCGACACCGACTACACCAAGTGCATCGGCTGCCACATCTGCCACGACGTGTGCCCGACCGGCTACATCCAGATGGGGCTCGGGGAGTGATCGTCCCCCCCCGCAGCGCCTTCGGCGCCTCCCCCCCAGGGCGGCGCCACCAGCGGACCGGCAAAGCCGGATCCGCGGCGGCCGCCTGGCCGCGCGGGCGCCTGTGGGCCGGCGTGGTGCTCCTTCCCGTCGTCTTCGGCTTGCAGGCCGCATGGGCCCAAAGCGGCCGCACGCCCAAGCCGGTGATCGAGCCGGCCAAGGCCGGCACGCAGTGCATCGCCGACCCGGCGACGATGCGCCGCGAGCATCCGCGCATGCTCGAGCACCAGCGCGACGAAACGGTGCACGGCGGCATCCGCGGCGCCAAGGCCAGCCTGAAGGCCTGCATCGCCTGCCACGCCAGCCCGGCCACGAACAGCGTCACCGCGGCCGAGACCAACTTCTGCATCAGCTGCCACAGCTATACCGCGGTGCGCATCGACTGCTTCGAGTGCCACGCCACGAAACCCGGGCCCACCGCCTTCCATCCCATCGTGCCCGCCGGGCCGCAGGCCGGTGCGGCGATGCGGCTCGCCGCGCAGGCGAGGCAGCTCAACGGCGCCGCGACGATCGCGCCCGCCGACCTGCCAGGGGTCAAGCCGTGAACGAACGCGCGGACCGCCCAGGTGCCGACGCCGGCGCGGCCGGCTCCTCGCGCCGCGGCTTCCTGGGCGTCGCCGCGGCCGGGCTGGCCGGCGTGATGGTCGCGCCGGGCATCCGCTTGATCGAGGTCGCCCAGGCCGCCACCGGTGCGGCGGCCGGCCCCACCGCCGGCGCCAACCCCAAGGTGCGCTGGGGCCTGCTGATCGACACCACCAAGTGCGCCAGCGGCTGCACAGACTGCGTCGACGCCTGCAACACCGAGAACGGGCTCGACCCGCGGCCGACGCCGACCTCGGCGCAGTGGATCCGCAAGATCGAGATCAAGGAGCTCCGCACCGGCCGCACCAGCTCGGCGCCGATGATGTGCCAGCACTGCGCGTCGCCGCCCTGCGTGGACGTGTGCCCGACCGGCGCCTCGTTCAAGCGCGCCGACGGCATCGTGCTCGTCGACCGCCACACCTGCATCGGCTGCCGCTACTGCATGATGGCCTGCCCGTACAAGGCGCGCTCCTTCGTGCACGAGCCGCTGACCGACCAGAAGCCCGACGTGCCGCGCGGCAAGGGCTGCGTCGAGAGCTGCACGCTGTGCGTGCACCGCATCGACGCCGGCGGCAAGACCACGGCCTGCGCCGAGGCCTGCACGAAGGCCGGCCATGGCGCCATCGTCTTCGGCGACCTCAACGACCCGGCGAGCGAGATCTCGCAGCGCCTGCGTGAGGTCGCCAGCGTGCAGTTGCGTGCCGACCTGCGGCTGGACACCGGCGTGCGCTACCAGGGGCTGGGCGCATGACGGCGCTGGCGCGCGCACCGCGCGAAGCGCGCGACTTCTGGCTGCTGGTGCTGGCCGGCGCCCTGGTCACCGCGGTCGGACTGGGCGCGGCGCACTACATGGACGTGCACGGCCACGTCGTCACCGGCATGACCAACCAGGTCGTGTGGGGGCTGCCGCATGTGTTCGCGATCTTCATGATCGTCGCCGCGTCGGGCGTGCTCAACGTGGCCTCGGTCGGCTCGGTCTTCGGCCAGACCGTCTACAAGCGGCGCGCGCCGCTGTCCGGGCTGCTGTGCCTGGCGCTGCTGGCCGGCGGCCTGATGGTGCTGATGCTGGACCTGGGCCGGCCGGACCGCATCATCGTCGCGGCGACGCACTACAACTTCAAGTCGGTCTTCGCCTGGAACGTCTTCCTGTATTCGGGCATGGTGGCCATCGTCGCGCTGTACCTGTGGACGATGTTCGAGCGCCGCATGAACCGCTGGTCGCGGCCGGCCGGCATCGCGGCGCTGGTCTGGCGCTTCGTGCTGACCACCGGCACCGGCTCGATCTTCGGCTTCCTGGTCGCGCGCCAGGCCTACCAGTCGGCGCTGCTGGCGCCGCTGTTCATCGTGCTCTCGTTCGGCTGGGGGCTGGCCGTCTTCCTCGTCGTGCAGGCGACCATGTATGCCTGGAACCGGCAGGCGCTGCCGGCCGACATCCAGCGCCGCATGGCGCGGCTGCTCGGCGTCTTCGTCGCCGCGGCGCTGTACCTGGTGGCGGTCTACCACCTGACCAACCTGTACTACGCGCACCAGGTCGACTTCGCGGCCTTCCTGCTGCTCGGCCGCGGCGACGGCGCCGGCATCTTCCCGTGGCTGTTCTGGGGCGGCTACGTGCTGCTGGGCTCGGTGCTGCCGCTGGTGCTGGTCTTCCGCCCGCTGCCGGGCCGCCGCGACCTGCTCGCCGCCGCGGCGCTGGTCGTGCTGGGCGCCTTCGCGTGGCTGTTCGTCTTCATCATCGGCGGCCAGGCCTTCCCGCTGGAGATCCTGCCCGGGCATGCGGTCAGCAGCAGCTTCGGCGACGGTGCGATCGAGCGCTACGTGCCGCGGCTGCCCGAGTGGTTGCTCGGCCTGGGCGGGCTCGGTGCCGCCTTCCTGCTGACGACGGTGGGCGTGCGCGTGCTCGACTTCATGCCCGCCGACGACTTCCCGGCCGCCGGCCAGCCTGCCGAGGGGGCTGCACCGTGAGCGCGCTGCCGCGGCTGTTCGTCTCGGCGGCGCACAAGTCGTCGGGCAAGACCACGGTCGCCATCGGCCTCGCGGCGGCGCTGCGCGAGCGCGGCAGCGTCGTGCAGCCGTTCAAGAAGGGCCCGGACTATATCGACCCGATGTGGCTGACGCGCGCCGCCGGCCGCGCCTGCGTCAACCTCGACCCCTACCTGATGGACGCGGCGGCGATCGCGGCCGCGCTGGACCGCGAGAGCGCCGGCGCCGACCTCGCGCTGATCGAGGGCAACAAGGGCCTGCACGACGGCATGGCGCTGGACGGCAGCGACAGCAATGCGGCCCTGGCCCGCCAGCTGGGCGCCCCGGTCGTGCTGGTCCTCGATACGCGCGGCATGACGCGCGGCATCGCGCCGCTGGTGCTCGGCTTCCAGGCCTTCGACCGCGGCGTGCCCCTCGCCGGCGTGATCCTCAACCAGGTCGGCGGCACGCGCCACGAGGGCAAGCTGCGTGCCTCGCTGGAGGCCTACACCGACGTGCCGGTCCTCGGTGCCGTGGCCCGCGACGAGCGCCTGGCCCTGCCGGAGCGGCACCTCGGGCTCACGCCGGACGCCGAGCTCGACGGCGCCGCGGCGCGCGTGGCCCAGATCGCGGCCCTCGTCGCCGCAGGTGTCGACCTCGACCGCGTGCGCGCGGCGGCGGCGGCACCGGCGTGGACGGCCGCGAAGACAGCCGCGAGAACGACCGCGCAGCCGGCGCCGCGCGCCGGCCTGCGCATTGCGATCGCGCGCGACCGCGCCTTCGGCTTCTACTACCCCGACGACCTGCAGGCGCTGGAGGCGGCGGGTGCGCAGCTGGTGCCCTTCGACACCCTGCGCGACACCGCGCTGCCGCCGGCCGACGGCCTGTTCATCGGCGGCGGCTTTCCCGAAATGTTCATGGCCGAGCTCGAGGCCAACGTCGCGATGCGGCGCGCACTGCGCGACGCGCTCGCCGCCGGCCTGCCCGCCTATGCCGAGTGCGGCGGCCTGATGTACCTGGCGCGCTCGATGCGCTGGGGCGAGCGCCGCGCCGAGATGGTGGGCGCGATTCCGGGCGACGTCGTGATGCACGCGCGGCCGGTCGGCCGCGGCTACGTGCAGTTGCAGGCCACCGCCGCGCACCCCTGGGCGCCGTCGGCCGACGGTGTCCTGCGCGGGCACGAGTTCCACCACTCCAGCCTCGAGAACCTGCCCGGCGACGCGGTCTTCGGCTTGCGCGTGCGCCGCGGCCAGGGCATCGACGGCGCCCACGACGGCCTCGTCGTCGGCAACCTCGTCGCGTCGTACGGCCACCTGCGCACGGGCGCCGGCAGCGACTGGGCGCCACGCTTCGTCGACTTCGTGCGCACCTGCCGCCAGCGCCGCGGGGCGGTCGGCACGAGCGGCCAGCCCGGGTCGCTGGCGCTGGCGGCATGAAGGGGGCCGACAGGACATGAGCATGACGACGAGCGTGCTGACGCCGCGGGTGCTGGAGGTCCGCGGCCGACCGGTGAAGGTCGACGCCGAGGGCTACCTGCTCGACCTGGGCGACTGGTCGGAGGACTTCGCGCGCGTGCTGGCGCGGCGCGAGGGCCTGGCGCTGACCGACGAACACTGGCAGGTCATCCGCTTCCTGCGCGAGTACTGGCAGGAACATGGCGTGCAGCCGCAGGTGCGCGTGATGATCCGCCACTTCGCGCAGCACTGGGGCCCCGGGCGCGGCAACAACCATTACCTGCACGAGCTGTTTCCGGTCGGCGGGCCGCAGAAGCAGGGCAACCGGCTGGCCGGGCTGCTGCGCACCAAGGGTGAACATTGAACGGGGAGCCAGCGATGCTGAAGGTGACCGAGGCGGCCGTCGAACAGATCCGCACCGCGGCGCTGCAGGGCCGCGCCGTGGGCATGGCGCTGCGCGTGGCCGCGCGCCGGGCGGACGACGGCTCGATCGAGTACGGCATGGGTTTCGACGACACCCACGAGGACGACGCGCCGATCGAATTCGACGGCCTGACCGTGGTCGTCGCGGCGACCAGCCGGCCGCTGCTGCAGGGCACGACGCTCGACTGGGTCGAGCTCGAGCCGGGCCAGCGGCGCTTCATCTTCGTCCCGCCGGACGCCGCGCCGGATGCCGCGCCGGAGCGGGCAGCGGACGCCGCCGCGCAGCGGCCGGCGGCCGGCGGATGCGGCAGCGGCGGCTGCTCGCGCTGCGGCGGCTGACCCACACGCCAGGAGCCTGCGCATGAATTCGATGATCGATCTGCCGGACTGGATCCTGCGCCTGCCGCGCCCTGCGGCGCCACCGCGCGGGCGTGTCGCGCTCGTCGGCGCCGGCCCCGGCGACCCCGAGCTGCTGACGCTGCGTGCCGTGCGCCTGCTCGGCGCCGCCGACGCCGTGGTCTACGACAACCTCGTCGCGCCGGAGGTGCTGGACTTCGTCGCGCCGCAGGCCGAGCGCCTGTATGCCGGCAAGCGCAGCAGCCAGCACAGCATGCCGCAGCGCGAGATCAACGCGCTGCTGGTGCAGCTGGCGCGCGAGGGCCGGCAGGTCGTGCGGCTGAAGGGCGGCGACCCCTTCATCTTCGGCCGCGGCGGCGAGGAGATCGAGGCGCTGGCGGCGGCCGGCATCGCGTTCGAGGTCGTGCCGGGCATCACCGCGGCCTGCGGCGTGTCGAGTTATGCCGGCATCCCGCTGACGCACCGCGACCACGCGCAGTCCTGCCTGTTCGTGACCGGCCACCTGAAGGACGGCAGTGCCGACCTCGACTGGCCGGCGCTGGTGCGCGAGCGGCAGACGGTGGTCATCTACATGGGCCTGGGCGCGCTGGCCGACATCTGCGCGCAGCTGGTGCGGCATGGCCAGCGCGCGGACATGCCGGCCGCCGTCGTGCAGCAGGGCACGCTGCCCGAGCAGCGCGTGGTCGCCGGCACGCTGGCCGACCTGCCGGCACGCGTGGCGGCCGCCGGCCTGCAGTCACCCTGCCTGACCATCGTCGGCGAGGTCGTGCGGCTGCACGACCGGCTGGCGTGGTTCGAGACGGCGGGGGCTGCGGCAGCGGCCGGCGAGGGCCTGGCCGGCGCGACGCCGCCGGTGCCGGCCGCGCCAGGCGTGCCCGGCGCCGTCAGCGGCTAGACCCGCGCGGGCCGTCGCCGGGGTCGGACAGCCGTTCGCCGGCGGCGCGCGATTCCACCGCGAGCACGGCCGCCTCGACACGCGAGCTCAGGTTGAGCTTGGCCAGGATGTGGCGCACGTGCAGCTTGACCGTGTCGTGGCTGATGTCGAGCGCGCGCGCGATCGCCTTGTTGCTGTAGCCGCGCGCCAGGTGGTCCAGGATCTCGCGCTCGCGATCGGTCAGCGAGGCCAGCAGCCCGGCGCGGTCGGTCGGCTTGCCGTCCGGCTGCTGCAGCATCTGCGCGAGCTTGAGCGTCATCGCCGGCGCCACCGTCAGCTCGCCGCGCGCGGCGCGCCCGATCGCGGCGATCACCTCCTCGGGCTCCATGTCCTTGAGCAGGTAGCCGCGCACGCCGGCGCGCAGCGCCGCGGCGAGGTCGTGCTCGGAGTCGCTCATCGTCAGCACCAGCGCCGGCGTGTCGATGCCCTCGGCGCGCAGCCGGCGCAGCAGCGTCAGGCCGTCGGTGCCCGGCATGCGCAGGTCCAGCACCAGCAGGTCGGGCTTCTGGTCGCGCAGCACCGGCAGCACCTCGTCGGCGCTGGCGGTGGCGGCCAGCACCTGCATCTTGCCGCGGTGGGTCAGCAGGTCGGTCAGACCGCTGCGGCACAGCGCATGGTCGTCGACGAGCACGATGCGCAGCGGCGTCGTCACGGTGCCCCCTGCGGCTGCGCGCCGGCGCGCGGGAAGGCGAGCCGCACGCGCGTGCCGCCGCCGTCGCGGGCCGCGACCTCCAGGCAACCGCCGAGGCGGCGGGCGCGCTCGCCCATGATCGTCAGGCCATGGTGCGCGGCCGGGCCATGGGTGGTGGCAGGGCCGGCGCCGGGGCCGTTGCCGTCGTCCTCGACGACGATCTCGACGACGTCGTCGCGCGCCTGCACCGACAGCCAGGCATGGCGGGCGTGCGCGTGCTGCGCGACATTGGCCAGCGCCTCGCGCACGACATGGAAGGCCTGCGCCTCCTGCTCGGCGCTGAGCGCGAGCATGCCGGCGCGGTTGTCGAACTCCAGCGGCACGCCGGTGCGCTGCGGAAACTCGCGCGCGCAGTCGGCGAGCGCGTGCAGCAGGCCCTGCGGGTCGACCGGCGCGCGGTAGTGGGTGAGGATCTCGCGCAGGCTGCCATGCGCCTGCGCGACCGCGCCGCGCACGTCGCCCACGTACTGCAGGGCCTGGTAGGCGTCGCTGTCCTCGATCGCCTGCTGCAGCAGCGGCAGCCGCATCTTGACGAAGGTGAGTGTCTGCGCGACCGAGTCGTGCACCTCGGCGGCCATCGCCTGCCGTTCGGCGAGCACGCTGGCGCGCAGGTTCTCGCGCTCCAGCCGCAGGTGGTCGAGCGCCAGGCCCAGCAGGTCGCCGACCGCGCGCAGCACCGACTGCACGCCGGCCTCGGGCGGCGTCGTCGCCTCGAAGAACAGGTTGTACAGGCCGAGCAGCCGGCCGCGGTGCGTCAAGGGCACCGCCAGCACCTGCGCGCAGCCGTCCAGCGCGGCCGCGGCGCGCAGCCCGCAGTCGACTTGGCCGCCGGCCCAGGCCAGGCGCTGCTCGTCCGCCGCGATGCCGCACACGCCGCAGTGGCGGTCCACCGACCGCTCGGACTCCGCGACCTCGGGCGGCAGCCCGATCTGGCCGATCAGGCGCAGGCGCCGCGCGTCGTCGCAGAAGACGCGCACCGCGCCGGCCTGCGCGCCGGCCAGCACGACGATGGGCAGCAGGAAGCGCTGCAGCAGCGCCTCGACGTCGTGGCCGGCGCCCAGATCGGCGGTGATCTCGGCCAGCAGGCCGATCTCCGGCGTGCTGCGGGCGGCCTGCAGCGGCGGATCGGCGGTCGGGGCGAGGGTGGGCATCGGGCGTTCAGCAGCAGCGCGGACCCCGACGGACCGTCGGCGCACCGCGCTCCATTGGACCGCATCGGCGGGCGGCGCGCCACCCGGCCTCGCCCGGCGCACCCTGGGCGGCGCGCAGCCATCGGCTCCGGCGGCCGCCGGCCCGAAGCGCACGGGCCGGAAGCGCGCCGGCCGGAAGGTGCCGCCGCGGGGCAGGGCCCGCGCCCGCCCCGACGGACCCGCAGGCGATGGCAACGCCGTCCCCCGGCATCGGCACGGGGCGGTCCATGGCTTGGGATCCTCGGGGACGGGCGGACATCGGGGCTTTACCCTGACCCCTATTTCACCACGTGCGGCGGCGGCACCGGCGGCGACCGCCTGGCACGCGATCGGCCTGTCATTGCGCGCGCTCGCACGGCCGATGCACGGGTGCGGCATGCGCGTCATCGGCGGCGGCGCCAGCGGCAGGCTGGCGGCCCTGCTGCCGCGCCACCGCGGCGCCGTGCAGGTCACGCTGGTCGAGCTGCACCCGTTGCGCCGCGACGCGGTGACCCGCCACGCCGGCGCGACGGTGATCGACCTGCGCGCGTCGCCGGTCGCCGAGTCGCGCTTCGACGTCGTCTTCGACGCGGTCGGCGCCAAGCCGACGCGGCAGCCGGCGATCGCCGCGGCCAAGCCCGGCGGCCTGGCCTGGGTCGAGGAGCGGCCGCGCGCCCGCGGACTAGCGCGGCCGGGCCCGGGCCGGCCGCAGGCGCCGCTCTTCGGCCGACACGCAGTGCTGCACGAAGTCCTCGGCGCCGCGGCCGAGCTGCTTGTCCTTGTGCACGACGATGGCCAGCCGCCGCCGCAGCGGCGGCAGGCCGGTGCGCAGCTCGACCAGGCTGCCGTCGGCCAGCGCCGTGGCGACTGCATGGCGCGACAGGCAGCCGATCGCCGCGCCGGTGGCGACCAGTCGCTTCAGCGCCTCGATGCTGCCGATCTCGAAGCCGATCTCGATCGAGCCCAGGTGGTCGAGCAGCCAGCGGTCGCTGGCCTCGCGCGTGCCCGAGCCCGGCTCGCGCACCGCCCAGCGCTCGGCGCGCAGCTGCTCGAAGCTGGCGCGCCGGCCCGCGGCCAACGCATGCCCGGGTGCCGCCACGACGACCATGTCGTCGGTCAGCCAGGGCCGCACCGCCAGGTCGGGGTGGGCCTGCGGGCCCTCGATGAAGCCGATGTCGACGTCGAAGGCGGCGACGGACCGGACGACCTCGCTCGAGTTGGCGACCACGACGTGGACCGGGCTGTTGGGGTGAGCGCGCTTCCAGCGCGCCACGATATCCGGCAGCAGCACCTCGCCGATGGTCAGGCTGGCCGCGACGCGCAGCGGCGCGGCATGGGCCCCGGTGAACAGGTGCTCGAGCTCGGCCGCCTGGTCGAGCAGCGAGGCCGCCTTGGGCAGCAGCGCGCGCCCGTTCTCGTTCAGCAGCAGGCGCCGCCGCACGCGGTCGAACAGGCTGATGCCGAGCGTGGCTTCGAGCTCGGCGATCGCTGCGCTGGCGGCGGACTGCGAGCGGGCGATGCGCTCGGCGGCCGAGCGAGTCGACCCGGCGCGCGCGGTGGCGACGAAGACCTCGAGCTGGCGCAGGTTCAGGCGCAGCCGCGCCGGCAGCAGGCCCGCCGGGCCGCCCGGCGCGAGCAGGTCGACATGATCGGATTTGTGCTTCACCTTGATCGGTATTGTCTGATTTTTCTTTTCGCCCCGGATGCTTAGCATGGGTCCCGTGTCGGGCTGTCGATGCCGGCATCCCGGCAGGCGCGTCCTGCCGCTTCCCGAGCCGATGACGCGAGCCATGCGCAACGATCCCTGCCGGCAGCCGCCGCGCGCCTCGCGCCCGTGAGTGCGCTCGTCCGCCCTCACGGCGCCGATGCCCTGAAGCCGCTGCTGCTGGAGGGCGCGGCGCGGGACGAGGAACTGGCGCGTGCGCGGTCGCTGCCGCGGCTGCGCGTCAGTTCGCGCGAGCGCGGCGACCTCCTGATGATGGGCATCGGCGGCTTCACGCCGCTGGACGGCTTCATGACGCATGCCGACTGGCAGGGCGTGTGCGACGGCATGCGCATGACCAGCGGCCTGTTCTGGCCGATCCCGATCACGCTGTCGGCCGACGAGGCCAGCGCCGGCAGCCTCCCCACCGGCCGCGAGATCGCGCTCGTCGACCCCGACGACGACTCGATCCTGGCGACGATGCGGGTCACCGAGAAGTACGGGATCGACAAGGCGCACGAGTGCGCGATGGTCTTCCGCACCACCGACCCGGCCCATCCGGGCGTCAGGATGGTGATGGAGCAGCCGCCGGTCAACCTCGCCGGGCCGGTGAAGGTGCTGTCGCAGGGCGGCTTCCCCGAGAAGTACGGCGACCTGTACATGACGCCCGAGCAGACGCGCAGGCTGTTCCGCTCGCGCGGCTGGTCGCGCGTCGCGGCCTTCCAGACGCGCAACCCGATGCACCGTTCGCACGAGTACCTGGCGAAGGTCGCGATCGAGGTCTGCGACGGCGTGCTGGTGCACTCGCTGCTGGGCGCGCTGAAGCCCGGGGACATCCCGGCCGACGTGCGCACGCGCGCGATCGGGGCGCTGGCGAAGCACTACTTCGTGCCGTCGACCATCGTGCAGGCCGGCTACCCGCTGGACATGCGCTACGCCGGCCCGCGCGAGGCGCTGCTGCACGCGCTGTTCCGGCAGAACTACGGCTGCTCGCACCTGATCGTCGGCCGCGACCACGCCGGCGTCGGCAGCTACTACGGACCCTTCGACGCGCACCGCATCTTCGACGAGATCCCCGGCGACGCGCTCCAGACGCAGCCGCTGCGCATCGACGTGTCCTTCTGGTGCTACCGCTGCGGCGGCATGGCCTCGGGCCGCACCTGCCCGCATGGCGACGCCGAGCGGCTGCAGGTCAGCGGCACGCAGCTGCGCCGCTGGCTGTCCGCGGGCCAGCCGGTGCCGGCCGAGTTCAGCCGGCCCGAGGTGCTGGACGTGCTGCGCGAGTACTACGGCGGGCTCGCGTCGCGGCCGGCCGGCATCGCGGCGGGCGCGGGCTGAGCGCATGAAGGTCTGCATCGTGTCCGACAGCCACGACCGCGCCGACGTGCTCGCGCAGGCCATCGGCGAGGCCCGCGCGCTGGGCGCGCAGGCGGTCATCCACTGCGGCGACCTGATCGGCGCGCAGACCATCCTGGCCGGGCTCGCCCACGGCCTGCCGGTGCACCTGATCCACGGCAACAACGTCGGCGACACGCAGGCGCTGCACTGGCAGATGCGCAAGAGCCGCGACGCCCGAGCGGGCGGCACGATGGGCGAACTGCACTACCACGGCGGCGAGGCGCAGCTCGAGCTGGCGGGTCGGCGCATCTTCGTCGTCCACTACGACCACCACGGCTACGCGATGGCCTGCACCGGTGACTGGGACCTGGTGTGCTGCGGCCACTCGCACCGCGCCGAGGTGCGCCGGGTGCCCGACGTCAAGGGCGGCCAGAGCTGGCTCGTCAACCCGGGCACGGTGGCCGGGCTCGCCTCGCCCTGCACCTGGGTGATGGCCGACCTGGCCTCGATGAGCTTCGAAGTGCGGGAGCTGGGCAGCCCCCGTCCGTCGTGACCAAGGAGACCGCCGACGATGTTCACCACCAACCCCTTCGCGCAAATGCCCGCGGCCTGGCCCGCGGGGGCGATGCAGACCTATGTCGTGCTGATGGCGCTGGCCGTGATCGCCGGCACCCTGCTGGACATCGTCCACAAGGGGAGCGCGGCCTACTTCTTCGCCAACTGGCGCAGGACGCGGGGCCAGGGCGCACCGGTCGACATGGCCTCGATCGCGGTCAAGACCGTGGTCGTCGACGTGCTCGCGTCGGGCGAGTTCTGCAACCCGCGGCGCCGCATCGCCCACCTGCTGACGATGTACGGCTTCGTGCTGTACCTGCTCGCCACCGCGGTCCTGGTCTTCGGCTACCCGACAGCCGCGACGCCGGCGCCGGCACTCGTGGTGCAGCTGTGGTGGCTGGGCGGGCTGATGGTCCTGGCCGGGGGCTACTGGTTCTGGTTCTTCATCCGCGTCGACGTCGCCGCCGAGGGCGGCTCGCCCTGGCGCGTGATGCGCGCCGACCTCTTCATCCTGTCGCTGCTGGCGAGCGTCACGCTCGGCCTGCTCTGGGCGCTGCTGCTGGCGCTGGGCGCCGCGGGCGCCGGCATCGTCTTCGGCCTGTACCTGCTGGCCACCACGGTGCTGTTCGGCGGCGTCTACTGGTCCAAGTTCGCGCACATGTTCTTCAAGCCCGCGGCAGCGCTGGAGAAGCGCATCGCCAAGGCCAACGGGACGAACCTCAACCTGCCCCTGCAGACCCGCGACGATCCCGCGCAGCGGGCGCGGCACTCGATGGAACTGCTGAAGGATGCCCCGATGGACATGGGGCTCGGCATCAAGCGCGAAGCGCCGCGCCACTACTGACCACTACTGACGGGCCCCTCGAGGGTCGCGAGCGGAACACCACAAGGAGCCAGCCCATGCCCACCTTCGTCTACATGACGCGGTGCGACGGATGCGGACACTGCGTCGACATCTGCCCGTCGGACATCATGCACATCGACAAGACCTACCGGCGTGCGTACAACATCGAGCCGAACATGTGCTGGGAGTGCTACTCCTGCGTGAAGGCCTGCCCGCAGCATGCGATCGACGTGCGCGGCTATGCCGACTTCGCGCCGCTGGGCCACAGCGTGCGCGTCGACCGCGACGAGCAGCGGGGCACGATCGCCTGGCGCATCAAGTTCCGCAACGGCACCGAGAAGAACTTCCTCTCGCCCATCACCACCAAGCCCTGGGGGCAGGCGATCCCCAAGCTCGCGGAGGTGCCCGCGCCGAGCAAGGACATGCGCGCCGGCGAACTGCTCTACAACGAGCCCAGGTACCTCCGGCTGGACGACGGCGGCCTGCGCACGCTGAAGGACGCCGGCCTCAAGCTCAAGATGGGGGTCAGCTACTGATGGCCTACGACACGATCATCGAAGACGGCATCGACATCCTCGTCGTCGGTGCGGGTCTCGGCGGCACGGGCGCCGCCTGGGAAGCGCGGTTCTGGGGCCAGGACAAGAAGATCGTGATCGCCGAGAAGGCGAACATCGACCGTTCGGGCGCCGTCGCCCAGGGCCTGTACGCGATCAACTGCTACATGGGCACGCGCTGGGGCGAGAACCAGCCCGAGGACCACGTGCGCTACGCGCGCATCGACCTGATGGGCATGGTGCGCGAGGACCTGCTGTTCGACATGGCCCGCCACGTCGACTCGACCGTGCACCAGTTCGAGGAGTGGGGCCTGCCGATCATGAAGGACCCGAAGACCGGGCGCTACCTGCGCGAGGGTCGCTGGCAGATCATGATCCACGGCGAGTCCTACAAGCCCATCGTGGCCGAGGCGGCCAAGAAGTCGGCCGACAAGGTCTTCAACCGCATCTGCGTCACCCACCTGCTGATGGACGACAGCCGCGAGAACCGCGTCGCCGGCGCCGTCGGCTTCAACGTGCGCACCGGCAACTACCATGTCTTCAGGGCCAAGGCCGTGATCTGCAGCGCCGGCGGCGCGTCGAACATCTTCAAGCCGCGCTCGGTGGGCGAGGGCTCGGGCCGCACCTGGTACGCGCCCTGGTCGTCGGCGTCGGCCTACGGCCTGCTGATCAATGCCGGCGCGAAGATGACGCAGATGGAGAACCGCATCGTGCTGGCGCGGTTCAAGGACGGCTACGGGCCGGTCGGCGCCTACTTCCTGCACCTGAAGACCTACACGCAGAACGGCCTGGGCGAGGAGTACGAGTCCAAGTGGTTCCCCGAGCTGCAGAAGATGGTGGGCAAGGAGTACCTGGACCCCGAGGCCTCGCACCTGACGCACCGGCCGATCCCGACCTGCCTGCGCAACCACGCGCTGATCAGCGAGGTGAACGCCGGCCGCGGCCCCATCCACATGGTCACGATGCGCGCCTTCCAGGACCCGCACCTGGAGGAGGTCGGCTGGGAGAACTTCCTCGGCATGACCGTCGGCCAGGCCGTCCTGTGGGCCGCGACCGACGTCGACCCGAAGAACGAGAACCCCGAGCTGACCACCTCCGAGCCCTACGTGATGGGCTCGCACGCGACCGGCTCCGGCGCCTGGTGCTCCGGGCCGGAGGACGTCTCGCCGCCGGAGTACTTCTGGGGCTACAACCGCATGACGACGATCGAGGGCCTGTTCGGCGCCGGCGACGCGGTCGGCGGCACGCCGCACGCCTTCTCGTCGGGCTCGTTCACCGAGGGCCGGCTAGCGGCGAAGGC
Source organism: Rubrivivax sp. (assembly GCA_019635315.1). Classification (GTDB taxonomy): domain Bacteria; phylum Pseudomonadota; class Gammaproteobacteria; order Burkholderiales; family Burkholderiaceae_C; genus Rubrivivax. Next base: position 358,542 of record JAHBZT010000003.1, on the reverse strand, counting down.
GGCCTGCAGGTACATCGACGACGGCAAGGCCGAGGGCATCGTGGTCAGCGAAGAACAGATCAGGCGCCGCAAGGCGGAGATCTACAAGCCGCTGGAGCACTACCGGATCTACCGCAACGAGATCGTCGCGGGCGACGTCAACCCCCACTACATCAACCCGAAGCAGGGCCTGGACCGCCTGCAGAAGCTGATGGACGAATACTGCGGCGGCGTGACGGTCAACTACATGACCAACGAGAAGCTGCTGAACATCGGCCTCAAGAAGCTGGCGATCATGGAGGAGGACCTGGAGCATCTGGCCGCCAAGGACCTGCACGAGTTGCTGCGCGCCTGGGAACTGAAGCACCGCCACCGTGCCGCCGAGTGCGTGACGCAGCACACGCTGTTCCGCAAGGAGACGCGCTGGCCGGGCTACTACTACCGCGGCGACGCGATGAAGGTGGACGACGAGAACTGGCACGTGCTGACGGTGTCGCGCCGCGACCCGAAGACGGGCGAGTACACGATGGAGAAGGCGCCCTGCTATCACCTGGTGGCCGACCAGTAGCCAGCGGACCCCGGGCACGCGCGTGAACATCGTCGACAAGGCCGATGACGAGATCCTGGCCCTGGCCAGGCCCCTGTGGCGCGACCTCGTCAAGTCGTCGAACGAGGGCAAGTACGGCGACTTCGCGCGCAACTTCTCCAGTTCGTTCGCGCGCGCGATGGACCAGGTGGCCGCTGGCCACCAGTTCGCGAACAGCGAGCTGGCGAGGAGCCTGTCCGAGGAGATCGACCCGCTGGGCATCATCCGCCGGGGCGAGCACGTGAGCGTGCTCTTCCGCCAGCGCAGCACCAGGAAGCCGGGCGAGTGGCTGGGCCGGCTGGTGCTCGGCTACGAGGACGGCCAGGTCAGGATCTTCGGTGCCTCGATCTTCTGAATGCCCGCCAGGAACCGACATGCAGCCCGCGTGCCCGCTGCGACCGCCGCCCCGCCGGGGCCCGCTCGGCGGGGTCGGCCCGGCCGGGTGACATGGCCATGAACGACGCCATCCGTCCCGGCAAGTTCGTCGAGCTGACCTACCAGGTGACCGACCGGAAGTCGGGCCATGTGCTGACGCGGGTCGAGTTCCCGCTGGGCTATGTGCACGGCCACAACGAGATCCTGGCGCCCTCGGTCCATGCCGAGCTCGAGGGCCGGACCGCCGGCGAGGTCATCGAGGTGGAGATCGACGGCCAGCAGATCTTCGGGCCGCGGGACGAGTCGCTGGTCTTCACCGACGACATCGAGAACGTGCCCGAGGAATACCGGCAGGTCGGCACCTCCATCCTGATGGAGAACGACCGCGGCCAGACGCGCAGCTTCCTCGTGACCCACCTGGACGACGAGACCCTCACGGTCGACGGCAACAACCCGCTCTCCGGCCGGGTCGTCGTCTTCAAGCTCGAGGTGCTGTCGGTGCGCGACGCCACCGGCGAGGAGATCCGGGCAGGCGGTGCGGTCCATGCCGGCGCCGCCGTCGACCCCTCGCGCCTGAGGTCCGTCTGAACGGTGCCGCCGCATGGGATCGGACGACCCCCCGACATCGCAGACGGCACCCGCGGTGCCGCATTCATGGCAAGAGAGGTGACTTCATGAGCAACGACCACAAGCCGCCCCCCGCCAAGGTGCCCGACGGCGTCGCGCGCTTCGTGACCACGCGCCAGATGGCGCCGAACGCGAAGGGATTCGTCGGCTTCGAGACGGTCTGGAAGCCGTTCCAGAAGGAAGCCGCGTACCAGACGCCGAAGAAGCCGTAGCGGGCGCGGGCCGCCACACTGCAGCTGCGGCGCATAAGCAAATGCGCCGATGTTCTGAGCGCGCCGGCTGCGGCGCGCGACAATGCGTGCTCACGGAGCGCGCCATGGAACACCTGCCCCCTCTCGAAGCCTACCGGGTCATCCAGGAGAGTCCCAACACCCTGCTGATCGACTGCCGCACCGAGATCGAGTTCTTCTACGTCGGCCACCCCACCGACGCGATCAACATCGAGTGGAATACGGCGCCGGACTTCGAGGTCAACCCGCACTTCGCCGACCAAGTGCTGCGCATGGCCGGGCGCAAGGACCGGCCGATCATCCTGATCTGCCGCAGCGGCAAGCGCTCGGTGGACGCGGGGCTCGAGCTCGAGAAGCACGGCTTCACCAGCGTCGCGAACGTGCTCGAGGGCTTCGAGGGCGAGCTCGACGCCGAACACCACCGCGGCACCCTCGGCGGGTGGCGCAAGCACGGCCTGCCCTGGCGCCAGGTGTGACCGCGGGCGCCTGCCCGGCCGGCGCGGCCGATCGCCGGCGCGCCGGGGTCTAGGGCAGGTCCGACTTGCGCGCGTGGCCACGCGCGCGCTCGACCGGGTAGCGCTGCGCATTGGCGGCGAGCTTGCTGCGCACCGCCTCGTCCAGGTCGACCTCGAGCACGGCGGCCAGCCGCACCAGGTAGATCAGCACGTCGGCCAGTTCGTCGCGGACGCGGCGCGCGCTGCCCGGCTCGCGCGCCACCGCCCGCGACGCGTCCTCGCTGAGCCACTGGAAGATCTCGACCAGTTCGCCCACCTCGCCGGTCAGCGCCATGGCCAGGTTCTTCGGCGAGTGGAACGGCTCCCAGTCGCGCTCGCGCGCGAAGCGCGCGATGGCCGCCTGGAGCCCGGCCACGTCGACCCATGGCGGTGCGGGCGGGCCGGCGCTGTCGCGGTCGGCACTCACGGGCGTGCTCGCTCGGCGTGCGTCATGGCCCATCCTAGCCGGACTGCCACCCCCCGGCGGCCCTGCCCATAACCCGGACGGGCAGGTCGCACTACCCCACACGGGCATAGACACTCGCTGCCGGCGTCGGGTTCAATCGCGCGACGACGCCGGCGTCGGGCGCGCGGGACGATGTCGCGCCGCCCGGGAAGAGCCGTCCCGGCCGACGCAACCCGCCCCGAACATGCCCCGACCGCCGCTGCACGACCCCCTTGCCGATCCGCACGCCGGCGCCGCACACGAGGTACGCAAGACCACCTGCTACATGTGCGCCTGCCGCTGCGGCATCCGGGTGCACCTGCGCGACGGCCAGGTCCGCTACATCGACGGCAACCCCGACCATCCGCTGAACCAGGGCGTCATCTGCGCCAAGGGCAGCTCGGGGATCATGAAGCAGTATTCGCCCGCCCGGCTGACGCGGCCGCTGAAGCGGCGCGAAGGCGCCGAGCGCGGCGCCGGCGACTTCGTCGAGATCGAGTGGGAGGAGGCCTTCGCGACGCTGGCCGAGCGGCTGGCGAAGATCCGCGCCACCGACCCGAAGCGGTTCGCCCTCTTCACCGGGCGCGACCAGATGCAGGCGCTCACGGGCCTCTTCGCACGCCAGTTCGGCACGCCCAACTATGCGGCGCATGGCGGCTTCTGCTCGGTCAACATGGCCGCCGGCATGATCTACACGATAGGCGGCTCGTTCTGGGAATTCGGCGGCCCCGACCTCGACCGCGCCAAGCTGTTCGTGATGATCGGCACGGCCGAGGACCACCACAGCAACCCGCTGAAGATCGCGATCAGCAAGTTCAAGCGCGACGGCGGGCGCTTCGTCTCGATCAACCCGGTGCGCAGCGGCTATTCGGCGATCGCCGACGAATGGGTGCCGATCCGCCCCGGCACCGACGGCGCCTTCCTGCTGGCGGTCATCCACGAGATCCTCGCCAAGGGCCTGTACGACCGCGACTTCGTCGTCCAGTACACGAATGGCGGCGAGCTCGTGAACCTGGATGCCGCGCACGACGAGTACGGCATGTTCGTGCGCACCGAGGTGCCGCAGGAGGAGGCCTGCTACGACCCGCAGAACAAGCTGTGGTGGGACCGGCACACCAACAGGCCGGTGCTCAGCCATGCGCCGGGCGCCGACCCGTTCCTGCTCGGCGAGTTCACGCTCGCCGACGGCACGCCGGTCAAGCCCGCGTTCCAGCTGCTGCAGGAGCGGGTGCAGGACTACACGCCCGAGTGGGCCGAGGGCATCACCGGCATCCCGGCCGACACGATCCGCCGCCTGGCGCACGAGATGGGCATCACCGCGCGCGACCAGACGATCGAGCTGCCGATCGCCTGGACCGACGCCTGGGGCCGCGAGCACGACACCGTCACCGGCAACCCGGTCGCCTTCCACGCGATGCGCGGGCTGGCCGCGCACAGCAACGGCTTCCAGACCATACGCGCGCTGGCTGTGCTGATGTCGCTGCTGGGCACCATCGACCGCCCCGGCGGATTCCGCCACAAGGCGCCGTTCCCGCGGCCGATCCCGCCCTGCGCGCGCACGCCCAACGACCCGCGCGCGGTCAAGCCCGACACCCCGCTGGACGGCACGCCGCTGGGCTGGCCGAGCGACCCCGACGACCTGTTCGTCAACGACGACGGCTCGCCGGTGCGCATCGACAAGGCCTTCTCGTGGGAATACCCGCTGTCGGTGCACGGGCTGATGCACAACGTCATCACCAATGCCTGGCGCGGCGACCCCTACCGCATCGACACGCTGCTCATCTTCATGGCCAACATGTCGTGGAACTCCACGATGAACACGGCCGAGGTAAGGAAGATGCTCAACGACAAGGACGAGGACGGCGGGTACAAGATCCCCTTCCTCGTCGTCGCCGACGCCTTCCACTCGGAGATGACGGCCTTCGCCGACCTGATCCTGCCGGACACGACCTACCTCGAGCGGCACGACGTGATGTCCATGCTCGACCGGCCGATCTCCGAGTTCACCGGCCCGGTCGACGCGGTGCGCATCCCGGTCGTGCCGCCCACCGGCGACTGCAAGCCCTTCCAGGAGGTGCTGATCGAGCTCGGCACGCGGCTCAGGCTGCCGACCTTCGTGACCCGGGACGGCCAGCGCAAGTACCGCGACTACCCCGACTTCATCGTCAACTGGGAGACCGAGCCCGGCAGCGGCATCGGCTTCCTGGCCGGCTGGCGCGGCAAGGGCGGCGAGAAATTCCTGGTCGGCGAGCCCAACCCCAAGCAGTGGGAGATGTATGCGCAGCACGACTGCGTGTTCCACCACGAGCTGCCGCGCAGCTACCACTACATGCGCAACTGGAACCAGGGCTACCTGGAGTGGAGCCGGTCCCACCGCATCACGCGCTATGCCGAGCCCATCCTGATCCACCTGTACTCCGAGGTGCTGCAGCGCTTCCGCACGGCGGCGCAGGGCAAGGGCCTGACGCGCAAGCCGCCGGCGCACCTCAAGAAGCGCATCGAGACCTACTTCGACCCGCTGCCCTTCTTCTACGAGCCGCTCGAGGCCCATGTCACCGACCGCCACAAATACCCGCTGGCCGCGGTGACGCAGCGGCCGATGGCGATGTACCACTCGTGGGACTCGCAGAACGCCTGGCTGCGCCAGATCCACACCTACAACCTGCTGCACGTCAATGCGCAGACCGCGCGCGCCGCCGGCATCGCCGACGGCGACTGGGTGTGGGTGGAGTCGCCCTGGGGCCGCGTGCGCTGCAAGGCGGCGCTGTCGCAGGCCGTCGAGCCGGGCACGGTGTGGACCTGGAATGCCATCGGCAAGGCGCCCGGGGCCTGGAACCTCGAGCCCGACGCCAACGAGTCGCGCGACGGCTTCCTGCTCAACCACCTGATCAGCGAGGAACTGCCGGTGCGCGGCAGCGACGAGCGCATCTCCAACAGCGACCCGATCACCGGCCAGGCCGCCTGGTACGACGTGCGCGTGCGCGTCGTCAAGGCCGAGTCCGGGGAACCCGAGCGCAGCGCGCCGCAGTTCGAGCCGATGCGGGCCTATCCGGGCATGCCGGCGCGGCCGCGCGAGGTCGTCTCGCTGCAGTCGCTGCTGGCCACGCTCAAGGGGCGCAGCCGATGAGCCGCAAGCAGCTCGCGCTCGTCATCGACCTCAACGTCTGCGTGGGCTGCCACGCCTGCGTGACGAGCTGCAAGGAGTGGAATGCCAGCGGCGCCGCGGGGCCGATGAGCGACCAGAACCCCTTCGGCGCCGACCCCAGCGGCACCTTCTTCAACCGCGTGCAGACCTTCGAGGTCGGCGAGTTCCCGAATACCGAGACGGTGCACTTCCCGAAGAGCTGCCTGCACTGCGAGGACCCGCCCTGCGTGCCGGTGTGCCCGACCGGCGCCTCCTACAAGCGCGAGGAGGACGGCATCGTGCTCGTCGACGTCGACAAGTGCATCGGCTGCAAATACTGCAGCTGGGCCTGCCCGTACGGCGCGCGCGAGATCGACGCGAACCAGAAGGTGATGAAGAAGTGCACGCTGTGCGTGGACCGCATCTACGACACCGCGCTGCCCGAGATCGACCGCAAGCCGGCCTGCGTGAAGGCCTGCCCGACCTCGGCGCGCCTGTTCGGCGACATCCACGACCCGCAGTCCGAGGTCTCGCGCGCGATCCGCGAGGAGGGCGGCTACACGCTGATGCCCGAGTGGGGCACGCACCCGGCCAACCACTACCTGCCGCGTCGCAAGACGCGCCTGCGCATCCACGCCGACGAGCTGGTGCGTGCCGACAACCCGCTCACCGTCGAAGGCCACCCGCCGCGTCCGGCGCCCGATGCCTCGACGCTGGAGGACGCGAGCATCTAGCGCCCGCGCCGCGCCGGACGCCCGCCCGCCTGCCTGCCTGCCGCCCACCCGATCCCGATGAAGCCCGCCGCCTCCGTCATCCTGCTCACCACGCTGATCGGCGCCGGCCAGGGCCTGTTCCTCGCGCTGGCCACGCTGCAGATCTACGCGCTGGCCGGCCTGCTGCCGCCGGCCGCAGGCAGCGCGCTGTTCGTCGCCGGCAGCGCGGTGGCGCTCGCGCTGCTGGCGGCGGGCCTGCTGGCCTCGTTCTTCCACCTCGGCCGGCCGGAGCGCGCCTGGCGCTCGGCGGCGATGTGGCGCACCTCGTGGCTGTCGCGCGAGGTCATCGTGCTGCCGGCCTTCATGGGCGCGGTGGCGCTCTATGGGCTGCTCTTCGCCAGCGGCTGGAACCCGGTGCTGATGAGCTCGGCGCGCGGCGTGGCCATCGACCTCGCGCTGGTGGTCGCGATCGTGGGCACCCTGCTCGCCTTCGCGCTCTTCGTCTGCACCGGCATGATCTACGCGGCGATCCGCTTCCTCGCCGAGTGGCACACGCCGCTGACGCCGCTGAACTACACGCTGATGGGCGGCGCCTCGGGCTTCACGCTGGCCGCCGGCATGGCGGCGCTGCTCGAGCCGCAGCGCGTGGCCTTCCTCGCCGGCTGGGCGATCGTGCTGACCCTGCTCGCCGCGCTCGGGCGCGCGGCGTCGCTGCTGCGCAATGCACGCCTGAAGCCGCGCTCCACCCTCCAGTCGGCGATCGGCGTCAAGCACCCGGTCGTCGTGCAGCGGTCGATGGGCTTCATGGGCGGCTCGTTCAATACGCGCGAGTTCTTCCACGGCGCCTCGCCGGGCTGGCTGCGCACGGTCAAGCCGGCCTTCCTGCTGCTGGCCTTCGCAGTGCCGCTGGCGCTGCTCGCGCTGGGCCGCGGCCAGCCCGCCGAGGCCTCGGGCGCGACGCTGCTCGCCGCCTTCGGCGTGCAGTATCTCGGGCTGCTTGCCGAGCGCTGGTTCTTCTTCGCGCAGGCGCGGCACCCGCAGAACCTGTACTACCAGGCGGTGGCGTGACCGGCCCGGCCACCCCGGCACGCAGCGAGGGCCGTGCATGAGCCGCCGGGTGCGCGCCAGCCGCTGGCTGCCGTTCGTCGCCTGGTGGCCGATGGTCACGCGCGACAACCTGCGCCACGACTCGACCGCCGCGCTGACCGGCGCGCTGATCGTGCTGCCGCAGGCCATGGCCTTCGCGACGATCGCCGGGCTGCCGCCGCAGTACGGCCTGTACGCCGCGATGGTGCCGGCCGTCGTCGCGGCGCTGTGGGGGTCGAGCTGGCACCTGGTGTCCGGGCCGACGACGGCGATCTCGGTGCTGGTATTCGCCACCCTCAGCCCGCTCGCGGAGCCGGGCAGCGAGCCCTACATCGCGATGGTGCTGACGCTCAGCCTGATGACCGGCCTGATGCAGTTCGCGATGGGCCTGGCGCGCCTGGGCGCGGTGGTCAACTTCATCTCGCACACGGTCGTCGTCGGCTTCACCGCCGGTGCGGCCTTCCTGATCTTCGCCAGCCAGGTCAAGAATTTCTTCGGCCTGCCGGTGCCGCGCGGCGCCTCGTTCCACGAGACGCTGCTGTATGCCGCCGAGCATCCGGGCGAGGTGCAGCCGTGGGTGGCGCTGGTGGGCGTCGCGACCGTCGCGGCCGGGCTGCTGGCCCGGCGCTTCCTGCCGCGCTGGCCGTACATGATCTTCGCGATGCTGGCCGGCAGCGTCGTCGCCGTGCTGCTCGACCGACTGCTCGGCGCGGCGCGCACCGGCATCGAGACGGTCGGCGCCCTGCCCGGCGCGCTGCCGCCGCTGTCGCTGCCCGACCTCTCGTTCCCGACGCTGCAGTCGCTGCTGTTCCCGGCCGCCGTCGTGGCGCTGCTCGGGCTGACCGAGGCGGTCGCGATCGCGCGCTCGATCGCGTCGCGTTCGCGCCAGCACCTGGACAACGACCAGGAGTTCATCGGGCAGGGCCTGTCCAACATCGCCGGCAGCTTCGCGTCGGCCTACCCGTCCAGCGGCTCGTTCAACCGCAGCGGCATCAACTATGCCGGCGGCGCACGCACGCCGCTGGCGGCCGCGCTGTCGGCGCCCTTCCTGCTGGCCATCGCGGTGCTGGCGGCGCCGCTGGCCGCCTACCTGCCGGTGGCGGCGATGGCGGGCATCCTGTTCATCGTCGCCTGGGGGCTGATCGACTGGCACCACATCGGCGACATCGTGCGCCACCACCCGCGCGAACGCGTGGTGCTGCTCGTCACCTGGGTCGGCGTGCTGGTCGACCTGGAGAAGGGCCTGTTCGCCGGCATCGTCGTCTCGCTGCTGCTGCACCTGTACCGCACGTCGCAGCCGGTCGTCGAGGAACGGGCGCCGCCGCCGGCCGAGGCCGGCAACCCGCGGCGCAAGATGGTCGCCGCCGGCCCCGATGCGCCGCCCTGCCCGCAGATGGCGATGCTGCGCCTGCGCGGCTCGATCTACTTCGGCGCCGTCGAGCATGTGCGCGGCCGCCTGCGCGCCATCGATGCCGCGGACCCGCGACGGCGCTGGGTGATGCTGTTCGCGCAGGGCATCAACGTGGTCGACCTCGCCGGCGCCGAGCTGCTCGCCGAGGAGGCGCAGCGCCGCCGCGCGCTCGGCGGCGGCCTCGTGCTCGTGGGCACGCAGCCCGCCGTAGAGCACCAGCTGCGACGCAGCGGCGCGATCCGCGTCATCGGCGCCGACCACCTCGTGGCGCACAAGGGCGAGGCGATCCGCCTGGCCTATGCCCGTCTCGACAGCGAGCTGTGCCGCGGCTGCACGCGCCGCGTCTTCTTCGAGTGCGGATCCCACCTGCCCAACGGCGAGGCGCGCGCCGACGCCCCCGCCGACACCCGGAGCCCGACCCCATGAGCGACGCGCTGAACTACCTCGCCAAGGCCCGCCCCGACGCGGTCGGCCACTACTTCGCCTTCCTGAAGGCCTGCGGCACGCACCTGGACCCGAAGACGCGCGACCTGATCTCCCTCATCACCAAGGTGCACGCGCAGACCGAACGCGGCTTCCGCCAGTACCTGGGCCGCGCGCTGCGCGACGGCGTCACGCCGATGGAGGTGCTGGACGCGCTGCTGATGGCCTTCCCGGCGCTCGGCCTGGCCAAGATCGTGTGGGCGGTCGACATCATCCTGGCGATGGACCTGCCGGAGTTCCAGCCGGCCGCGCTCGGCGCCGAGGGCAGCTGGCACGACCTGATGGCGACCAGGGGCGTCAAGGTCGGCGACGTGCAGCGCGTCGAGTGCGACGGCCGCGGCCTCTTCGTCTACCGCCACGCGAAGGGCTGGCGCGTCTACGACAGCCGCTGCCCGCACCAGACGACCAACATCCCGCACCTCGCGCTGCAGGGCACGACGCTGACCTGCCCCAAGCACGAGTGGCAGTTCGACATCCGCAGCGGCGAATGCATCGCCAAGGGCACGAGCCCGCTGCGCGAGTGGCCGACCCGGGTCGAGAAGGGCCGCCTGCATGCCCGCTGGTGACCGACCCGCCGTCCGCCGCCCCGCCTTGTCCGCCGCTTTCCGTTTCCCTGCAGTACCGCCCGTACCCCGCTGTGCGCAGCGGGGGCCCTTCACTACTCGCTGCTTCGACCACCACGATTCCGGAGACGACCTCATGAAGACCTGCAAGACCTCGCTGCGCACCACGGCGCGCGGCGCCGCGCTCGCCGCCGCGCTGGGCTGCGCCCTGCCCGCGCTGGCCACCAACGGCTACTTTCCCCATGGCTACGGCATCAAGGCCAAGGGCATGGGCGGCGTGTCGACCGCCACCGCCGACGACGCGCTGGGCGGTGCCACCAACCCCGCCAAGATGGCCTTCGCCGGCTCGCGGCTGGACCTGGGCCTCGAGTGGTTCAGTCCGCGCCGCGACGCCGAACGCACCGGCGCCGGCCCGCTGAGCGGCAAGGTCACGAGCGAGAAGGAGACCTTCTGGGTGCCCGAGCTCGGCTACAACCGCGCCCTCGGCGACACCTGGGCGGTCGGCCTCACCGTCTACGGCAACGGCGGCATGAACACCACCTACCCGCAGGGCAGCTTCGACTGCGGCGGCGGGCCCGCCAACGCGATGTGCGGCGGCGGCAAGCTCGGCGTCGACCTGATGCAGCTGGTGGTCGCCCCCACGGTCGCGTTCAAGCTCGCCGGCCGGCATGCGCTGGGCGCGTCGCTGCTGCTGGGTTACCAGCGCTTCAAGGCCGAGGGCCTGCAGGCCTTCGACACGCCGATGGCCAGCCGCGCGCCCGGCAGCGTGACCAACAACGGCTACGACGACGCGTCGGGTGCGGGCCTGCGCATCGGCTACCTCGGCCGCCTGTCGGACGCCTTCTCGCTGGGTGCCGCCTACTCGTCGAAGGTCGACATGAGCCGCTTCAAGAAGTACGCCGGCCTGTTCGCCGGGCAGGGCGACTTCGACATCCCGTCGAACTGGAACGTCGGCGTCGCGTTCACGCCGGCACCGGGCTGGACGCTGGCCGCCGACTACCAGCGCATCAACTACAGCGACGTGCGCTCGGTCAGCAACCCGAGCATGGTGCAGGTGCAGCTGGGCGAGGACGGCGGTCCCGGTTTCGGCTGGCGCGACATCGGCGTCTTCAAGATCGGCCTGGCCTGGCAGGCCAGCCCTGCGCTCGTCGTGCGCGCCGGCTACAACCGCGGTGACAACCCGATCCGCGCCAGCGACGTGACCTTCAACATCCTGGCCCCGGGCGTGATGACCGACCACTACACCCTGGGCTTCACCTATGCGCTGGGCGCGAGCGGCGAGATCAGCGGCGCCGCGATGGTCGCGCCGCGCCAGACGGTGACCGGCGCGTCGATGTTCGCGGGCACCGAGACGATCGGCATGCGGCAGTACTCGCTCAGCCTGGGCTGGAGCATGAAGTTCTGAACGGCCCGGCGGCCCGGCACCGCCGGCACGGCGGGTGCCGGGACGTCAGGCCGCGCGCGCGGTGAAGCGCGCCAGGATCTCGGTATGGCGCTCGGGCCAGCGGCGCAGTTCGCTGTCGTCGCCCTCGAAGACGCCGCGCAGGAAGGCGACGGCCAGCGCCTGCGTCGCCGCCTTGACCTGCGGGTTGAGCGTCACGCCGCCGGTGCCGGCGCGGTCGGTGAACATGCTGTGCGAGCCGCCTTCGTAGACGGCCAGCCACTTGCGCGGGCTGCCGATCGCCTCGAACACGGCCAGGCGGTCCTCGACCCCGCTGAAGTAGCCGGGGATGCGGATCACGTCCTCGGTCGCCGTGACGTGCAGGCTGGGCACCGTGACCCCGGCCAGGATGCGCGCCGGGTCGGCTTCGCCGTAGAAGGGTGGCGCCGAGATCGCGATCGCGGCGCGCACGCGCTCGTCGCGCAGCGGCACGACCTGGCCGTCGCGCTCCACGCGCGCCCCGGCGGCCAGCAGCGTGGTGTTGGCGCCGTAGCTGTGGCCGGCGGCGGCGATGCGCCGCGCGTCCAGCCGCCCGGCCACGCCGCTGGCCAGCAGCTGGTCCAGCGCGAAGCGCAGGTCCTCGGCACGCGCCACGGCCTCGCGGTCGGTGGCCGCGTCCTGCAGGCGGCCGAGGATGCCGAACGGGCTGCCGCTCCAGACCTGGCGGTCGCTGCCCACATGCTGCAGGTGCAGGCTGGCCACGCCGCTGGCCGCCAGGTGACGCCCGAACCAGGTGTAGCCGCGGCGCGAGCCGCCGATGCCGTGCGAGAACACGACCAGCGGCGCGCGCTGCGCCGGCCGCGCCTGCTCCGGCAGGTACAGCCGCACCGGCACCGGGCGCTGGCGCGCGACGTCGGCCCAGTCGAAGTCCAGCGTCGTGAAGCGGCCGTCGGCGTCCTGCGCGCGCAGCGCCGGCGCGGCCGCGACGAAGGCTGCGGCGCCCAGGGCCTGCAGGCAGCGGCGGCGAGTGAGAAGCGTCATCGTCATCGCGGGGTCCGGGTTCTCGTCGAGCGTGTTGCGACCGTGCCGCGCGCCGCAGGTTCCGCCGCTGCAACGCTCAGTCGGCCGCGCCGGTCGGCAGCACCGGCGGTGCCGCGGGGCCGGCCGGACCCGACGCTTCGCCGCGCCGGGCCAGCCGCCGGCGCAACCGCCGCAGCAGCCCGATGCCGTCGTCGACATAGGTGTACAGCACCGGGATCACGAGCAGGCTCAGGAAGGTGCTCGTGATCAGCCCGCCGATCACGACGATGGCCATCGGGCTGCGGAAGCTGGGGTCCACGCCGATGCCCAGCGCGATCGGCATCATGCCCGCGCCCATCGCGATCGTCGTCATCACGATCGGCCGCGCGCGCTTGCTCGCGGCGTCCAGCACCGCCTCCCAGCGCGGCAGGCCGTGGTCGCGGCGCGCGATCACGATGTAGTCGACGAGCAGGATGGAGTTCTTGGTCGCGATGCCCATCAGCATGATGAGCCCGATCATGCTCGGCATCGACAGCGCGCTCTGCGTGACGAACAGCGCCAGGAAGGCGCCCGGGATCGACAGCACCAGCGCGCCCAGGATGGTCACCGGCTGCACGAAGTCCTTGAACAGCAGCACCAGCACGATGTAGATGCACAGCACGCCGGTCAGCATGGCCAGGCCGAAGCTCTCGAACAGCTCGTTCATCGCCTCGGCGTCGCCCACCGTGGTCTGGATCACGCCGGGTGGCAGGTTCGTCAGGCTGGGCAGCGCCAGCGCGCGCGCCTCCACCTCGCCCAGCGGCTGCTGGTTGAGCTCGACCTCGATGTTGACGTTGCGCAGGCGGTCGTAGCGGTCGATCTGCGCCGGGCCGCTCTCGACGCTGATGGTGGCCACGTTGCCCAGCGGCACCGGGCCGCGCGCGCCGGGCACCGGCAGTCGGCGCAGCAGCTCGAGGTCGGTGCGCGCCTCGGCCGGCAGGCGCACGACGATGGGCACCTGGCGCTGCGCCAGGTTCATCTTGGCCAGCGCCTGGTCGTAGTCGCCGGCGGTCGCGATGCGCAGCGTGTCGGCGATCGCCGCCGACGTGACGCCCAGGTCGGCCGCGCGTGCGAAGTCCGGGCGCACGACCAGCTCCGGCCGCACCAGGCTGGAACTGCTGGTGACGTTGCCGATGCCGGGGATGCTGCGCAGCTCGCGCTCGACCTGTCGCGCGTGCTCGGTCAGCACGCGGCCGTCCTCGCCGGCGAGCACCAGGATGTACTTCTCCGAGCTGCCGCCGAAGCCGACCTTCACGCGCGCGCCGGGCAGCACGGCCAGCGCGTCGCGCAGCTCGGCCTCGATGTCCTGCTTGGAGACGCCGCCGCGATCGCTGCGCGGCGTCATGTTGATCGTCAGCGTGGCCTTGGTGACCTCGCCCGCGCCGCCGGGCGCGAAGGGGTCGGCGCCGGTGCTGCCGCCGCCGACCGCGGTGTAAACCAGCTTGACCTGCGGGTGGCGCTGCACCACCTCGCGCGCCTGCTCGGCCAGCGCCAGCGTCTGGCGCAGGCTGCTGCCGGGCGGGGCGGTGATCTGCACCTGGGTCTGGTTCAGGTCGTCGGGCGGGATGAAGCCGGTGGGCAGCAGCCCGGCCAGCCCGAACGATCCGACGAAGAAGACCAGCGCCGCCAGCGTCGTCACGATGCGGTGCTTCAGGCACCAGGCCGCCCAGCGGCCGTAGACCTGCAGCCAGCGCGGCTGGTCGTGCATCTGCTTGGGCGGCTTCAGCAGGTAGGCCGCCATCATCGGCGTCAGCAGCCGCGCGACGACGAGGCTGAAGAAGACCGCGATCGCCGCCGTCCAGCCGAACTGCACGAAGAACTTGCCCGGCACGCCGCTCATGAAGGCGGTCGGCAGGAAGACCGCGATCAGCGTGAAGGTGGTCGCGATGACCGCCAGCCCGATCTCGTCGGCGGCCTCGCGCGCCGCGTCCAGCGGCTTCTTGCCCATGCGCAGGTGGCGCATGATGTTCTCGATCTCGACGATCGCGTCGTCGACCAGGATGCCCACCACCAGCGACATCGCCAGCAGCGTCACGACGTTGATCGTGAAGCCGAAGACATAGTGCATCACCGCGAAGGCGGGGATGATGGACAGCGGCAGCGCGGTCGCCGCCACCAGCGTGGCGCGCCAGTCGCGCAGGAAGAACCAGACCACGATGATGGCCAGGATGGCGCCCTCGTACAGCAGGTGCATCGAGCCCTGGTAGTTCTCCTGCACCGGGTCGACGAAATTGAAGGCCTCGACGATCTCGACGTCCGGGTGCGCGGCGCGCAGCTTGTCCAGCGCGCCGAGCACGGCCTGGTGCACCTCGACCTCGCCGGCGCCCAGCGAGCGCACGATCTCGAAGCCGACGACCGGCTTGCCGTTCAGCAGCGCGGCGCTGCGCGGCTCGGCCACCGTGTCGGCCACGCGCGCGATCTGGTCCAGCCGCACCTGGCGGCCGTCGGCCAGCGTGATCGGCAGGCGCGCCAGCTCCTCGGCGCTGGCCACGGTGGCGATGGTGCGCACGCTCTGCTCGACGCCGCCGACGTCGGCACGGCCGCCGCTGGCCTCCTGCTGGATCTGGCGCAGCTGGCGCGAGACGTCGGCGGCGGTGGCGTTCAGCGCCAGCAGGCGCGCCGGGTCCAGCTCGACGCGCACCTCGCGCGCGACGCCGCCCACGCGCGACACCGCGCCGACGCCGGGCACGCTGAGCACGGCCTTCGTGACCTCGTTGTCGACGAACCAGGACAGCGCCTCGTCGTCCATGCGCGGCGACGCCACCGTGTAGGTCAGGATCGGCGAGCCGGCCAGGTTCATGCGCGCGACCACCGGCTCGCGCAGGTCGCCGGGCAGGTCCGAGCGGACGCGCTGCACCGCGTCGCGCACGTCGTCCACCGCCTCCTGGGTGGGCTTCTCGAGGCGGAACTCGACGGTGATCGTCGCCGTCCCGTCCTGCACCTTGGTGTAGATGTGCTTGACGCCGGTCAGCGTGGCGACCGAGTTCTCGATCTTGCGCGCGACCTCGGTCTCCAGCTGCGCCGGGCTGGCGCCGGGCAGGCTGGCGCTGACGGTGACGGTGGGCAGGTCGATGTCCGGAAACTGCTGCACCTTCATCTCGCGGAAGCCCATCAGGCCCGCGAGCGTGAGCATCACGAACAGCATCACCGCCGGGATCGGGTTGCGGATGGCCCAGGCCGAGACGTTCATCGGGGAATCTCCGTCGCAGCGGGTGTCAGCGCGTGAGGCCGGTCGCCGGCACGCCGGCGGCGGCGCGCTGCACCGGCGCCTCGACGACGCGCACCAGGTCGCCGTCGGCGAGGAAGCTGCCGCCGCTGGCGACGATGCGCGCCGCGGCGTCCAGCCCGCCGGTGATCTCGACGCGCTCGCCGCTGCGGCGGCCGACCGTCACCTTGGCCTGCTCGACGCGGCCGTCGGCGCCGACCTTGAAGACCCAGGCGAAGCCGTCGCGCAACAGCACGGCGCCGGCCGGCAGCGTCAGCGCCGGCGTGCTGCCGAGCTCGAAGTCGCCGCGCGCGAACATGCCGGCACGCGCGGCGCCCGGGCGCGGCAGGTCCACGTAGACGAGGCCGTTGCGCGTGGCCGGGTCGACGGTCGGGCCGACCATGCGCACGCGGCCCTCGACCGCGGCGCCGCCGGCCGGCTGCACACGCACGCGCTGGCCCGGCGCCAGCTTCGCCAGGTCGTCGGCCGCGACCTCGGCGCGCCACTCCAGGCGGCCGCCGCGGATCAGCCGGAACAGCTCCTGGCCGGCGCCGACCACCGCGCCCACCGTCGCGCTGCGCGACGAGATCACGCCGTCGTCGGGCGCCAGCACCTGGGCCTGCGCCAGGCGCAGCTCCTGCACCTTCGCGGCGGCGCGCAGCGCCTCCAGGCGCGCCGCCGCCGTGCTCTCGGCCGTCAGGTACTGGTTGATCTGCTGCGCCGACAGCGCGCCGCTGGCCGCCAGGCCGCGCGCCCGCTCGGCATTGGCGCGCGCGTCGGCGAGCAGCGCCTCGGCCTCGGCGACCTGCGCACGGACCGCCGCCAGGTCGGCCTGCGGCAGCGCGGCGGCGAAGGTGGCCAGCACCTGGCCGCGGCGCACGCGGTCGCCGACGTTGACGCGCACCTCGGCCAGGCGCCAGCCGTTGGCCTCGGAGCCGATCACCGCCTCCTGCCAGGCGGCGACGTTGCCGGTGGCGGCCACGGTGGTCGGCAGCGCGACGCGCTCGGGCGTCGCGACGGCGACGCTGAGCGCCGGCTTCGCGGGAGCGGGGGCCGCCGCTTCGGCAGCGCGGCCGTCGGCGGCGCGCACGACCAGCGCCGTCGCGGCGCCGCCGGCCAGCAGCAGCACGGCGGCGGCCCAGGTCCAGGTCGGGAGGTTGCGGGCGTTCATGGGCAAGGTGCTCCGGGGAGGGGATGTCGTCGGTCGGGACGCGGGCGGCGGATGCCGGGCGTCCGGTGTCGTCGGGGGTCGGTGGGGGTCCTGCGGATCGGTGGGGGGTGCGGCCTTGGGCCTCAGCGTGCGCCGGCCAGCGCCAGCTGCGGCTCGCTCCAGCCGCCGCCCAGCGCGCGCACGAGGTCGGTCCAGGCCACCGCGCGTTCGCGCTGCAGCTCGGTCAGCGCCGACTGCGCCGCCAGCGCCGACAGGCGGGCGTTCTCCAGGTCGAACAGGCTGCCCAGGCCGCCGCGCTGGCGCGCCTCGGCGGCACGCACGACGGCCTCGAAGTCCTGCACCGCCTGCTGCGCGTCGGCCTCGCGCTCGGCGCTGGCCGCCAGCGCGACCAGCGCCGTCTCGACCTCGCGCACCGCGCGGCGCACGCGCGCCTGGTACAGCGCGACCGCCTCGTCGTAGCCGGCGCGTGCGGCGGCGCTGGCCGCGGCACGGCGGCCACCGTCGAAGAGCGGGAAGTCGATGACCAGCGGGCCCAGCGTCCAGGTCGCGCCGGACCGGGTCTCGCCGCCGCTGCGCAGGCTCAGGCCGGCCAGGCTGCCGGCCAGGCTGATGCGCGGCCGCTCGTCGGCCGCGGCGGCGGCGCGATCGCCGGCGGCGGCGATCACCGCCCGCTCGGCTTCCACGAGGTCCGGCCGCTGCGCCAGCAACGCCGCCGGCAGCGCGGGCGGCGGCAGCGTGGCCGGGCGCGGCACGCGGGCGGTCGCGGCGGCCAGCGTGCGCCGCAGCTCGGGCTCCGGCAGCGCGGTCAGCTCGACCAGGCCCTTGACCAGCATGTCGCAGGCCGCGGCCTGGGCCAGCGCCTGGCTGCGCGCCTGGGCGGCGCCGGCGCGTGCCAGCGCGGCGTCGGCCAGGGCGCTGAAGCCGGACTCGGCCGACTGCACCGTCAGCCGTGCGGTCTGCTCGCGCGACGCGGCGTCGGCGCGCCGGTTCTGCAGCTGGGCCTCGCAGGCGCGCAGCGCGGTCAGCGCGACCGCCGTCTCGGCGGCGACGGCCAGCCGCGCGTCGTGCCAGCCGGCCTGCGCCGACTGCAGCCGCGCCTGCGCGGCGTCGCGGCCGGCGGCGGCGGCGCCGAAGAGGTCCAGCTCCCAGCCGGCCTGTACGCCGAGCGCGGCGCTGGCCGCCACCGGCTGGCGCGGCAGTTCGCGGCCCTGGCTGGCGCGGCCGAAGGCGGACACCGCCGGCAGCAGCGCCGCGCCGGCGGCCACCTGCGCCGCGCGGGCGCGCTCGATGCGCGCCGCGGCCACCGCCAGCGTCGGGCTCGCGGCCTGTGCGGCCGCGACCAGCGCCGGCAGCGCCGGTTCGTCGAAGTGCTGCCACCAGCCGGCCAGCGCTGCGGCATCGCCGGCGGCCGGCGCCGGAGCCAGCCAGGCCGGCGCAACGGCGGCCTGGGCGCGCACGGCGGCCGGGCCGGGTGGCGCGCCGTCGGGCATCGCGGCGCAGCCGGCGAGCAGCGCCGCCGCGAGCGCGGCGGCCGTCGAGGAGGTGTTCATGATCGGGAGCAGGGGTCGGAGGTGAGTGCGAGGTCGATGCCGCGCCGCCGGGCCTCGGCCTGCACCATCGCCAGGCCGAACAGCACCATCCGCTCGGCCCAGGTCTCGATGGCCGCCGGGCCGTCGAACAGCCCGGGCGCGAGCCGGTCGTTGACGTCGCGCGCGATGTGCAGGTGCACGCCCAGCGCCGCCAGCGAAATGACCAGCCGCTGCAGCTCGTCGTCGGGCGCGTCCAGGCCCAGGTGGCGCTGCAGCACCTGCAGCATCGCCTCGTGCACCGGGCGGATGCCGTGCGCGAGGTGGTCGTCCCACAGCCCGGTCGGCTCCAGGAATTCGCGGAAATGCAGCTTCATGCACAGCGCGACCTTCTCGCCTTCCAGCAGGGGCTGCAGGAAGCCGGCGTAGAAGGCGCGCAGCGCGCCTTCGAGCGTCTGGCCGGGCGCGGTGATCGCGGCGACGTCGGCACTGGCATCGCCGCCCATCGGCTCGAAGAAGACGGCGCGGTACAGGCCGGCCTTGTCGCCGAAGTAGTAGCTGATGGCCGCGACGTTGACGCTGGCCGCCTCGGCCAGCTCGCGCGTGGAGGTCTTCGCGAAGCCCTGCTGCGCGAACAGCTGCAGCCCGGCCGCCAGCAGGCGCTGGCGGGCGTCCTCGTGCGGCTTGTCGCCCGCCGCGGCGGCGCGAGACTGGGGTTGACCCGGATTCATGCGCGCAGTCTAGCCGCATGAATCAAACGTTTGTTTAACTGACTCGGCGCCAGGGTTTTCCCGTAGATACGGGACCGGGTAGCCCGGCGCCGGCGCGCCGGCTAGAAAAGCTCGACGTCGCTCTCGCGCGCCGCGTCGGCGAGCGCGCCGCGGGCCACCAGCGCCGCGTGGTCGGCCACCTGGTTGCGGCCGTTCTGCTTGACGTGGTAGACGGCCTGGTCGGCGCGCTCGAAGGCGGCGGTGGGCGTATCGCCCGCGCGCACCTGCGTGAAGCCGATGCTGACCGTGATGCGGCCCACGCGCGGGAAGGCGTAGCTCTCGACGTTGTGGCGCAGCCGCTCGAAGGCCGCCGCGGCGTCGTCGGCGCTGCCGCAGCGCATCAGCACGACGAATTCCTCGCCGCCGAAGCGGTACAGCCGGTCATGGTGGCGGAAGCTGCTGCGCATCAGGCGCGACAGCAGCAGCAGCACCTCGTCGCCGATCAGGTGGCCGTGGGTGTCGTTGACACGCTTGAAGTGGTCGATGTCGACGACGCCCAGCCAGGGCGCGCCCGAGACCCCCGGGCGGCGCTGCTCGACCGGCACCGCCGCGGCATCCGGCTGCGCGCCGAGCGCGACGCGCAGGAAGCTCTCGTCGAAGGTCTTGCGGTTCAGCAGCCCGGTCAGCGTGTCGCGCTCGCTGTAGTCGAGCAGGCCCTGGAAGTTGCGGTAGATGCGCAGGATGCTGGCCACCAGCCGGCGCTGCTCCTCGCCCAGCGGGCGCGCCGCCACCAGTTCGAGCACGCCGGCGCTGTCGCCCTCGCCGCCGAGCGGGAAGCAGGCCAGCACGGTGCCGGCCTGCGCGCCCTCCGGCGCCGGCTCGCCGACCAGCGTGCGCTGCTCCAGCAGGCAGGCCGCGCGCTGCGGGTGCGCGTCCAGCGCCGGCAGCGACTCGAGGTCGGCGAACAGCGGGTCGGCATGCGGCGTCAGGTCGCCCGGCCCGAGGCGCGCGCGCGTCAGCCAGCGTTCGCCGCCGGGTTCGCCGACGCGCCGGTAGATCGCCACCGCCAGCGGCTGCAGCAGGTCCTTCAGCGCGCCGACCAGCGTCGCGTCCAGCGCATCGCGGTCGCGGAACGCGGTCAGCTCGGCCAGGTGGTCGACGACGGTGGTCATCGGGCGGTCCCGCTCATGTCGGGATGTCCGCGCCGGCGTAGCGCGCCACCAGCGAGAGCAGTTCCTCTTCCGAGTACGGCTTGCCCAGGTAGTGGTCGGCGCCCAGCTCGGCGGCATAGTCGCGGTGCTTCTGCGCGATGCGCGAGGTGATCATCACCACCGGCAGCCCGGCCAGGCGCGCATCGGCGCGCACGTTGCGCAGCAGGTCGAAGCCGTCCATGCGCGGCATCTCGATGTCCGACAGCAGCACCACCGGGCGCTCGTCGGCCAGCTTCTCCAGCGCCTCCAGGCCGTCCTTGGCCAGCGTGACGCGGTAGCCCTCGCGCACCAGCAGGCGCTGGGTGACGCGGCGCACGGTCAGCGAGTCGTCGACGACCAGCACCAGCGGCGCGCGCGACGGCGCGGCGGCCGCCGCGGCCTGCGCCGCCTGCACGACGGCGGCCTGCGGCTGCGCACCGCCGCGCATCGCGTCGCGCGCGGCGCCGGCGTAGACCGCGGCCAGCGCGACCGGGTTGTAGATCAGCGCCACCGCGCCCGAGGGCAGCAGCGTCAGCCCGGCCAGGCCGGGCAGCCGCGCCAGCTGCGGGCCGACGTTCTTGACCACCACTTCCTGGTTGCCGACCACCTCGTCGATGTGCAGCGCGACGCGCTGCGACGCGCTGCGCACGATCACGATGGTCTGAGTGCGCCCGGGCAGCTCGCCGCGCCCGCCGGCCTGCAGCAGCGCCGGCAGCCAGAAGAAGGGCAGCGCCTCGCCGTTGTAGTTCAGCACGCCGCTGTCGTAGGCGGCCGCGACCTCCGCGCTGGGCACGCGGCGCACGACCTCGATCAGGGTCGACGGCACCGCCACCGTGGCGTCGCCGCCGCGCAGCATCACGACCTGCGTCACCGCGGTGGTCAGCGGCAGCAGCAGGCGAAAGCGCGTGCCCTGCCCCGGCGCGCTGGCGGTCTCGATGCGGCCGCCCATCGCGTTGACCTCGGCCTTCACGACGTCCAGGCCGACGCCGCGGCCGGCCAGTTCGGTGACCGCCTCGGCGGTGCTGAAGCCGGGCATGAAGATCAGCTGCGCCAGATCCTCGTCACCGGCGGCGTGGTCGGCGGCGATCAGGCCGCGCTCGACGCCGCGCCGGCGGATGCGCTCGAGGTCCAGGCCGCCGCCGTCGTCGGCGAATTCGACCGCGACCTCGTTGCCCGACTGCGCGACCGTGACCGCGATGCGGCCGGTGGCGTCCTTGCCGGTGGCCGCGCGCTGCGAAGGCGCCTCGATGCCGTGCGCGACGCTGTTGCGCAGCAGGTGCTCGAAAGGCGCGGCCATGCGCTCGAGCACGCCGCGGTCCATCTCGATCGCACCGCCCTCGATGTCCAGCCGCACCGCCTTGCCGGTGTCCTTGGCGGCCTGGCGCACAGTGCGGTACAGGCGGTCCGCGAGGCTCTCGAACTCGACCATGCGCGTGCGCAGCAGGTCGTCCTGCAGCTCGCGCGTCAGCCGCGCCTGCGCGGCCAGCGAATCCTCGGCCGACTGCAGCGTGCGCTGCAGCCCGCGCTGCAGCGTGGCGACGTCGTTGACCGACTCGGCCATGAAGCGCGTCAGCTCCTGGAAACGCGTGAAGCGGTCCATCTCCAGCGGGTCGAAGCCCTGGCCCTCGGCCTTCGCGGCTTCCAGGCGCGACGCGATCTGCGTCTCGGCCTGCAGCTCGATGTCGCGCAGCTGGCGGCGCATGCGCTCCAGGCTGTCCGTCAGGTCGCCGAGCGCGGCCTGCAGCTGGCGCACGTCGGCGTCGATGCGCGCGCGCGTGATGCTCACCTCGCCGGCCTGGTTGACCATGCGGTCCAGCAGCGACGCGCGCACGCGCACGGCGGCCGTGCCGGCGGCCGGGCGCTCGCCGGGCTCGGCCGCCGGCGCCTCGTCGGCCACGGTGGCGAAGCGGCTCCAGTCGATCGCCACCGGCGCGGCCGCCGGCGCCGCCGCAGGGGCCGCGGCCTCGGCGCCGAGCGGCAGTTCCTCGGGCTCGGCCGGCGTTGCGGCGGCTGCGGGTTCCGGCGCCGTTGCAGGCTCGGTCGTGGATTCGGTCGGGCTCGCCGGTGCGGACTCGGGCGCGGCCTGGGCGGCCGGCATGGGCGCCGCGGCTGCCGCGGCCTCGGGCGGCGCGGCCGGCGCGCCCGGCGGCACCGCTTCGGCCGCTGCGGTCGGCTCCGCCGGCGTCGCGGCGAGTGCGGACGGGGCGGCCGGGGCGGCCGGCGCCGCCGCCACCCCACCACGGCGCAGCGTCTCGAAGGCCGCGGCCATCGCGTCGGCGCGGTGCAGCAGCGGCTCGACATCGCCAGCCAGCACCTCGTCGCGCGCCGCCAGGTGCTCGACCGCGGTCTCCAGCCGGTGCGCCATCTCGCCCAGGCGCATCGCGCCGGCCAGCCGCGCGCCGCCCTTGAAGGTGTGCAGCGTGCGCATGCAGGCCGAGGCCGCGGCGCGTTCGCCCGGCCGCTGCAGCCAGTCGCGCAGGCGCGACTGCAGCTGCGGCAGCAATTCCTCGGCCTCTTCCTCGAAGATCGGGAACAGGTCGCCATCGACCGCGTCGACGGCGTCGATGTCCTCGTCGTCGTCGAAGGCGTCGCGCGGCGCGCTGACCAGTTCGCCCGGCTCGGTCAGCGGCGTGAAGCCGGTGACGCGCACCGCCGAGACTTCGGGCGGCAGCGCCGCCGGTACCGTGGGCTGCGCCTCGGCCGCCGCCTCCTCGGGCGGCAGCTCGCGCGGCGCGAAGGGCTGGCGCTCGTGCTCGGCCAGGCGCTCCAGCAGCGCCGGCGCCACCGGGCGCAGGAAGCCGGCGGCAAACTGGTGCAGCAGACGCCGGATCTCCTCGGCCGCGTCGACGAACAGCGCCGCCTCGTCGGCACTGCCCGGACCGGCCTCGCGCGAGCGCGCCAGCGCATGCTCCAGCGCGCGCGCCAGCGCCGACAGCTCGGCATAGCCGACGGTCGCCGAGTTGCCGGCCAGCGAATGCGCCAGCGCCACCGCGCTGTCGGGCGCCGGGTGGCGGTCGTGCTCGTGCGCCCACTCGGCCAGCTCGGTGCCCAGGCGGCGCGACAGTTCGTCGGCCTCGTTGAGGAAGATGTTGAACAGCGGGATGCCGATGCGCAGCGGGCCGATGACCTTGACCTGCTCGGCCTCGACCTCGTCGAGCTGCGACGGCGCGGTGTCCACCAGCGGCATCGGCACGCTCTCGGGGGCGAGCGGCGGCGGCACGGGCAGCTCGAGCGGCGCCGCAGTGGTGTCCTGGACCAGCTGGTCGTCGGCCAACGGTGCCTCGGCCTCGGGCGTGGTCCCGGTCTCGGCGGTGGCCGCGCCGTCGGCCAGGGCCCCGAAGTCGGGCTCGGCGGCCGCTTCGGCCACCGGCTCGGCGACCTGTTCACCCGCCGGCTCGGGCGTCTGCTCGAACGTCTGCCCCGCCCCGGCGGCCGGCGGCGCCTCCGCCTTGAAGTCGCCGAAGTCGTCCAGCGCCTGCCCCAGCTCGGGCAGCGCGTGCAGCGGCGGGCGCGGCGGCACGTCGCCCGGCGCCGGCCGCGTGCGCGTGGCGAAGACCTCCTCGAGCGCGTCGAGGTCCAGCTCCAGGGCCTCGACCTCGGGCCCGGACGGCAGTCGCTCGGGCTGCGGCGCGTCCAGCGGCAGCTCCAGCACCGTGTCCAGCGGCGGTTCGCCGACCCCGCCTTCGTCCGGCGCCGCGGTGGCCTCGGCCACCGGTTCGATGATCTGCGGCGGTGCGAGCGGCCCGGCCGCCGGCGCCAGCTCGTCGGCCAGCGTGCCGAAGTCGAGCTCGAACTCGGGCTCGGCCGGCGGCTCCGGCGCCGCCGGCGTCGCCGGTGTCGGCAGCCCGAGGTCCAGATCGGCGGCGCTCGGCAGGTCGGGCACGCGCGCCGTCAGCGGCGACGCCGGCGCCGGCGCGCCGGGCGCCTCCCCGGCGGCGAGGTCGAACTCGAAGTCCAGCACCGGCAGTTCGGCCTCGGCCTGGGCCAGCGCAGCGGCAAACTCGTCGGCCGGGATCTCGGTCGCCTCGGCCGGCTCGATGGTCTCCACCGTCTCCGGCAGCGGCAGCGGCTCGGTCAGGAATTCGGTCGCCGGCGACTCGGTATCGGCGGACAGGGCCGCGGCGTCGGCCGCTTCGGCCGGTTCGGCCGGTTCGGCCGCTTCGCCAGCGTCTGCCGGCTCGAACGCTTCGATCGCTTCGACGGCTTCGACCGCGTCGATCGCCGCGCTCGGCACGGCCCCCTCGACCGCTTCCGCCGGCTCGACCGCGTGGACGTCCTCCGCAGCCTCTGCAGCCGGTGCCCCCTCTTCGGCTTCGACGGCTTCAGCGGCTTCGACGGCCTCGCCAGGCAGCGCCCCGGCTTCCGGCAGGACCGGCAGGGCGGGCGGTTCGGCCGCGGTCGCCGCGGGAACGGCCTCGGGGGCCGCTTCGGGCGCCGCGGCGACGGCCGGCTCAGGCAGCGGCCGTGCGGTCGCGGTGTCTGCAGGCACCGGCTCGGCGACCACGGCCGGCGCAGTCGGCGGCTCGATGCCGAGGCGGCGGCCTTCCAGCCGCAGTGCATCGGCGGCGCGCGCCACGGCCGGCGTGCGGTGACCGTCGTCGCGACCGGCGGCGATGGCCTCGGTCCAGCCGGCCAGGTAGTCCAGCGCCTCGGCGGTGAACTGGCGCAACGGCTGGTCCATGCGCGGCGCCGATGCGAGGCGCGCGTTGTACAGCTGCTCGCAGGCCCAGGCGGCCTCGCCGAAGTCGCGCAGCCCGACCATGCGCGAACTGCCCTTCAGCGTGTGGAAGGCGCGCCGCACCGCGGTCATGTCCGCGGCACTCTCCGGCGCGTCGGCCAGCCGCTCGAGCGCGGCGCCGGCGTCGGCGACGACCTCGCGCGCCTCCTCGATGAAGATCTCGCGCATCTCGGCGTCGTCCTCGAGGCCGGTGCCCCCGGGGGCGACGGTCTCGGGCGGCCGCGCCGGCGGCACCGGCGCACTCGCCGGCGCCGGCTCGGGCGCCGGCGGCGCCAGCGCGGCGGCGGCGGCGGCGAGCTGCGGGCTCACCGCGGCACGCCCGCCGGGCCCCGCCAGCGCCGACTTCGCGCCGGCCAGCATGCGCGCCAGCTCGCGCTGGTCGGCGGCCACGGCCTGCTGCTGCAGGCGGTCGATGCGCGCGGCCAGATCGGCGTCGGAGGCGGCGGCGCCGACGGCGTCGTCGGCCAGCGCCCGCACCTGCTCGGCCAGCGTCGGCTCGGCGGCGGGGGCCACCGCCGGCGCGCCGCCGTCGAGCTCGGCGAAGGCCGAGCTGCGCTCGCTCTGCCCCATCACCGCGCTGAGCACGCCGGTGGCGGGGTCGAAGCGGAACAGCGACTTGGCCAGCTGCGGCTGCACGCTGAGCATGTCGATCAGGAAACTCAGCGCGCCCAGGTTGTCGGCCAGACGGTCGAAGCTGCCGGACTGCGCGGCGCGCTGCGGGTCGGCCTCGGTCTGCGCCAGTTCGTCGACCGCGTCGCGCATGTGCAGCGCCGCGGCCGAGGCCTGGTCCAGCCCCAGCACCGAGAGCACGCCGCGCATCGCCGACAGCTCGGCCGGCACCGGGATCAGCACCGAGCGGTCCGCCGGGTTGCGGAAATACTGGTCGATGTGCTTCTCGATCTCCGACAGCGTCCCGCGCAGCTCCTGCACCACGCTGCCCATGGTCTGGCGGTCGCTGACGCGGCGGTACAGCTCCTCCATCCAGGATTCCAGCGGCTGCGGCTCGGCGCCGATGCGCAGCTCGTCGATGCGCCGCGCCAGGCGCTGCACGCGTTCCGCGAGCTGCGGATGGTCGAGGTCGCCGTCCTCCAGCGAGGCGTCCAGGTACAGCATGGAGGTCGCGACCTCCATCGCCAGCGGCGCCGGCGGCGCCGCGCCGGCGGCCACCGTCTGCGCGATCGTCGTCTGCATCGCCTGCGCGAGCTGCTCGCCACCCGGGAACAGCCGGCTCAGCGATTCGCCGACCAGCGCGAACTGCTCGCCCAGGCCGGTCAGCCGGTGCAGCTCGCCGCCGGCGACCGCCGACCACGAGTCCTTGGCCGCGGCGACGCGCTTCCGGGCCAGCACGACCAGCGCCGGGTCGACGCGGCCCAGCCGCGGCGTTTCGTAGTCGGCGGTCGGGCGCTGGTCCAGCCGCCAGGTGCGGCGCACCGCGGCCAGCCGCGGCGACGGCCGCTCGGCGCTCGGCGCGCGCGCATGGCTGCAGAAGAACAGCAGGTCCTGCGCCAGGCGGTCGGAGAGCTCGACCTGGCCGCCCGCACCGGCGTCCGCGCCGGCGGCGCGCGCCCCGGCCCGCAGCAGCGCGAGCAGGCGCGACGCGATGCGCTTCGTATAGACGTCGGGCGTCAGCAGGCCGCCGGCCTGGGCCTCGAAGACCGCGGCCGCGAGCTGCCAGAAGGTGGCCAGCTGGGTGCCGCCGGCGAGCGCGCGCGCGCCGGCGCCGAGGTCGGCGCAGAGGTCGCTCATGCGCGCCAGCGGCCCGGCGCCGGGCTCGCGCATCAGCGCCAGCACCAGCGTCTCCATCGCGCCGCGTGCCGCGTCGTCGGCCGCGCGCGGCTGCGCCGAGACGTCGGGCGGCAGCTCCAGCCACTGCCAGTCGATCTTCCACAGGTCGGCCGGGTGCACGCGGTCGGCGCCGGCGAGCTGCTGCACCGCGCGGTACTGCGGGAACAGCATCACCGGCGAGACCGGCTTGCCGGCCAGCTGGCGGCCGAGGAAGTCCAGCAGTGCGAAGGACACGCGCTCGATGGTCTCCACCGCCGCGGCGTCGACCATCGCCGGGCGCGCGACCATGCGCTGCACCGCGGCCTCGGAACCGCGCAGCACGTCGGCCATCGCCGGCAGGCCGACGAGCTCGAGCGCGCCCACGCCCTGGTGCAGCTGGCTGCGCGCGCTGCGCAGCACCGACGGGTCGACCGCGTCGACGTCGCTGCCCGCCACCGCCTCGGCCTCCTTCAGGTAGCGGCGCAGCGCCTTGTGCGCGGTCTCCAGCGAGCGGCGCAGCTCGCCGACCACCCAGGCCAGCGCGCTGAGGTCGTCGGAGGGCACGGGCTCGCGGCCGGCGCTATCGTTGGCAACCATGTCGTGGCCTGGTCCTCAGTGATCCGCAGCGCGGCACAGCCGTGCAGCACGCCGCCGGCCAGAGCCCAGGTCCTTGCGCGGATCCGGCTTCGCCGGGCCGCTGCAAGAGCCCCCTTGGGGGGCAGCGACCGGGAGGGAGCGTGGGGGCCGCATGTTCAACCGATCTTGAACCGCGCCACCGAGGCCTTCAGTTCCTCGGCGGTGCGCGACAGCTCGCGCACCATCTGCGCCGTCGAGCGCGTGCCGTCCGAGGTCTGCTCGGTCACCGCGAAGATGTGCTGGATGTTCTCGGCCACGACGTTGGCCGACTCGGCCTCGCGCGAGGCCTCGGCCGAGATGCGCGCGATCAGTTCCGACAGCTCGCGCGTGACGCGGTCGATGTCGGCCAGCGCGGCACCGGCCGCGTCGGACAGCTTCGCGCCCTCGACCACGCCCTGCGTGCTGCGCTCCATGGCCGCGACGGCGTCCTGGGTGTCGGTCTGGATGGTGCGCACGATGGCCGCGATCTGCCGCGTCGCGTCGCCCGAGCGTTCGGCCAGCCGCTGCACTTCCTCGGCCACGACCGAGAAGCCGCGGCCCGCCTCGCCGGCGCTGGCGGCCTGGATGGCGGCATTCAGCGCCAGCACGTTGGTCTGCTCGGTGATGTCGCTGATCAGCTCGGTGATCTCGCCGATCTCCTGCGAACTCTCGCCCAGGCGCTTGATGCGCTTGGAGGTCTCCTGGATCTGGTCGCGGATGGTGTTCATGCCGCCGATCGTGTCCTGCACCGCCGACAGGCCGGCCTCGGCCGCGCGCAGCGACTGCTGCGCGACCTGCGCCGTCTGCTGCGCCTGCGAGCTGACGTCGTTGATGCGGCCGGCCATCTGCAGCACCGACTCGCCGGTCTCGCGGATCTCGCGCAGCTGCTCGGTCGACGCGGCGAGCAGCTCGGTCGAGGTCTGCTCGACCTGCGAGGTGGTGTCGGTCACGCGCGAGACCGTGCTCTGCACCTGCGCGACCAGCATGCGCAGTTCCTCGACGGTGTAGTTCACCGAGTCGGCGATGGCGCCGGTGATGTCCTCGGTCACCGTGGCCTGCTGCGTGAGGTCGCCCTCGGCCACCGTCTGCAGCTCGTTCATCAGCCGCAGGATGGCCGCCTGGTTGGCGTCGTTGACCCGCTTGGCCTCCTGCTCCTGGCGCTCGGCCTCCAGGCGCTGCGCCTCCGCGACCTGCGAGCGACTGGTCTGGTCGGCGACGAAGACGCGCAGCAGCCCGAAGCCGCCGCCGGCCAGCAGCAGCAGCGACAGCACCGCGGCGGCCAGCGGCCAGCCGGCGAAGGCGCCCTGGCCGGCCAGGCCTTCCTGCAGGCCGTCGAGCGCGCGGCGCAGCGGCTCGGAGTCGGCGACGATGGCCGCCTGCGCCTCGCGCGCGGCGACCAGGCCCTGCAGGTTGGACAGGATCGCGCTCGCCTCGGTGCGCGTCTGCTCGTACTGCTTGATCAGCTGCTCCAGCCGCTCGCGCGTCTCGGGGTCGCGCGTGCCGGGCAGCCGCAGTTCGGCATTGCCGGCGAGCACGCCCTCGGCGATCTCGCGGAAGCTGTTGAGGTCCTTGCCGAGCAGGAAGACGGCCTCGGCCGACACGCCCTCGGTGGTCAGGAATTCGTTGGCGCTCTTGCCGATGCGCTGCGTCAGCATCACCAACTGGCCGACCGCCGACAGCTCGGCGGCCGAGGCGCCGCGCTGCAGCTTCAGCGAGCTGACGGTCTCGGCCAGCTCCAGCAGGTCCGCGCTCTGGCGGTTGATCGCGCGCAGCGCCGCGCCGACCTGGGTCAGGGTCTGCTGCTGCGTCAGCACGATCGCGGCATTGCGCTCGGCGCGCTGCACCTGCGGCAGCAGCGCGGCGATGGTCTCCTGCAGCGCCGCCGGGGCCGCGGGCACGCTGCCCTCGCCGGTCTGCAGGCTGGTCACGTTGGCGACCAGGATGCCGGCCGACTCGCGCACCTCGGGGAAGGCGGCGGCGCTGCCGACCAGCGCCTGCGAGACCGACTTCGCGAGGCGCTGCGACTGCGTCGTGGCCTGGCCGACCGCCGCGACCTGCGTCGCGTTGCGGTTGCCGGCCAGCAGCGCGCCGACCACGGCGACCAGCAGCAGCAGCAGGCCCAGGCCGAAAGTCCAGGTCAGCGCACGCTGCTGGCGTGCCAGCGGCCAGGCGCCGATGACCGGCAGGCCGCTGGTGAAGGACGGCGCCTCGGCGGTGGTGCCGGGCAGCCGCGTCTCGGCGAATTCGGGCGCCATCTCGGACGGCGCGGCCTCGGAGATGATGGACGAGTCGGCCGCCGTCCCGGCCGCGGCGCCGGCGTCGCGCGGTGCCGAGGTCGCGGGGAAGGCGCCGCCGCCCAGGCGCACCGTGGCCTCCATCGGGTTGTCCGGCAGATCGAGGTCGTCGAAGCTGGCCGCCGGTGCGGCCTCGGTCTTGGTGCGCCCCGCACCCTTGAACCTGTCCAGGAAGCTCATGTCGTCCTCTTCTCGATCCCGTTGATCCCGTGATGCGGAGTGCCGCGCCGCGCGCCGGTCAGGCCGCGATGCCCAGGAACTGCTCGTGGCGCGCCAGCGCCGCCAGGTCGATCTCCTGCCAGACGCGGCCGTCGGCGTCGCGCCAGCGGTGCGCGGCGAAGGGCGGCCGGGCGACGCCGTCGTCGGGCTCGGCGCTCAGCTGCTCGCCATTGCGCAGGCCGGCCAGGCGGTCGACCAGCACGGCGCTGTGCGAGCCGAGCGCGGCATTGAAGGCCAGCAGCCGCGCCTGCTCGCGCACGCCTTCCGCGGGCAGCGGCAGGCGCAGCCCGAGGAAGGCCGCGAGGTCGACGACGCCGTGCAGGCCCCCGCGCAGGTTGGCCACGCCCAGGAACCAGCCCCGGGTGTGCGGCACCGGCTGCAGCGGCACGACGGGGAAGATCTCCCCGGCGGTGGGCAGCGGCACCAGGAAGCCGTGGCCGGCGCATTCCAGCGCCAGCCACGACGCGGTGCGCGCCTCGGTGCGCGCCAGCTGCAGCCGCTGGGCCAACCGGCCTTGCAGTTCACGCAGCGCTTCGCGGTTGGCCATGGACGGAGGAGTTCGCGGACCCGGCCGGCCGTCAGTCGAAGGCCTTGATCTTGGCGATCAGCTCTTCGGCGTTGACCGGCTTGACGATGTAGTCGCGCGCGCCCTGGCGCATGCCCCAGACCTTGTCGGTCTCCTGGTTCTTGCTCGTGCACATGATCACCGGCACGTCGGACCAGCGCGGGTCGCGCGTGATGGCGCGCGTGAGCTGGAAGCCGTTCTGGCCCGGCATCACGACGTCCATCAGGATCAGGTCGGGCTTGTCCTCGGCCAGGCGGCGCATCGCCTCCTCGCCGTTCTCGGCCGTGCGCACGGCATAGCCGCGCTTGCCGAGCAGGTCGGACAAGTGGTGCAGTTCGGTCTTCGAGTCGTCGACGACCAGGATCTTCTGGATGGCCATGTTGCGGAGGTCCTTGCGCGGTATCGGGCGCCGGGGGGCCGGGCTTGAGGCGTCAGGCGGCCGGGCGGCGGAACGACTCCACGGCCTTGAGCAGCTGTTCCTTGGTGAACGGCTTGGTCAGGTATTCCTCGGAGCCGACCATGCGGCCGCGCGCCTTGTCGAACAGGCCGTCCTTGCTGGACAGCATGATCACCGGCACGTGGGCGAAGCGGGGGTTGCGCTTGATGATCGCGCAGGTCTGGTAGCCGTCCAGCCGCGGCATCAGGATGTCGCAGAAGATCAGCTCGGGGTCGTGGTCGTTGACCTTGGCCAGCGCGTCGAAGCCGTCCTCGGCCAGCACGACCTCGTGGCCACCCTGGCGCAGGAAGATCTCGGCGCTGCGGCGGATCGTGTTGCTGTCGTCGATGACCAGCACCCTGGCGCCGGCCGGGGGGCTCGTCTCTTCGGGACCCGGAGTGTCCAAGGGCCGTTCTCCTGCAGTGAATCGCCGCCCGGTGCGCGGCGCCGGCCGGCGGTCAGATCCGAAGGTTCAGATCTGGACCATCTCGAAGTCTTCCTTGCGCGCACCGCATTCCGGGCATGTCCAGTTGATCGACACGTCGGCCCAGGCCGTGCCCGGCGGGATGCCGTGTTCCGGATCACCGACGGACTCGTCGTAGATCCAGCCGCAGATCAGGCACATCCAGGTACGCGGTTCACTCACGTCAAGACTGTCACGTCACTACAATGGTCGCGGATTGTAGCCACGCCGATCCGCGGAAAAGCGAGGATTTGTGAGGACCTACAAACCGTTCCTCACATTCCGCTAGAGGTTCGGCGGCGGCCCGACAGGGGCCGTGCACCCCCACCTGAGCGCCCGAAGCGATGAACCCCGAACCCACCCCTGCCGCAGGCACCGACGACCCCGGCGCCGAGCCGCCGGCGCCGGCCTGCGTGATGTGCTTCAACGCCAGCGACCCCAGCGGCGCCGGCGGCCTGGCTGGCGACGTGGCCACCGTCGCGGCGATGGGCGCGCATGCGCTGCCGGTGGTGACCGCGATCGTGATGCGCGACACCGCCGACGTCTTCGACCAGCACGAGATCGAGGCCGATGCGGTGGCCGAGCAGGCGCGCACCGTGCTCGAGGACGTCACGATCGCCGGCTGGAAGGTCGGCTTCCTGGGCAGCGCCGACAACGTCAGCGCGGTCGCCGAGGTGCTGTCGGACTACACCGAGATCCCGCTGGTGAGCTACCTGCCCAACCTGAGCTGGCTGGAGGAGGACGCGCAGCAGCCCTACCTGGACGCCTTCCGCGAGCTCATCCTGCCCGCCACCGAGGTGCTGGTGGGCAGCCACAAGACGCTGCAGGACTTCCTGCTGCCCGACTGGGACAACGAGCGCCCGCCGTCGGCGCGCGAGCTCGCCGTCGCGGCCGGCGAACACGGCACGCGCTACGTGCTGGTCACCGGCATCATGCTGCCGGCCAAGGGCACGCAGCAGTTCATCGACAACGTGCTGGCCTCGCCGCAGGGCGCCATCAGCGGCGAGAAGTTCGAGCGCTTCGACACCGGCTTCGTGGGCGCCGGCGACACGTTGGCCGCCGCGCTGGCGGCACTGCTGGCCTCCGGCAGCGAGCTGCAGGCCGCGGTGGCCGAGGCGCTGGCCTTCCTGGACCAGAGCCTGGACGCCGGTTTCCGCCCCGGCATGGGCGGCGTGGTGCCGGACCGCTTCTTCTGGGCGCTGCCGCCGCCCGAGGAAGGCGAGGAAGGCCCCGGCGACGAGGGCGGCCCCGAGCCCGAACCCGAGGACCCCAAGACCAAGGCGGTCCCCCGCCGCGTGCACTGAGCACGCCCCCAGCCTCGGCGCCGCCCCGGGACGGCCCGCGGGCCGCCACGCCCCCTGACGGAATGAACATGCCCGCTACCGACCGCAACGCCGAGCTCTTCGAACGCGCGCAGCGCGTGATCCCCGGCGGCGTCAATTCGCCCGTGCGCGCCTTCCGCGCCGTCGGCGGCACGCCACGCTTCGTCACGCGCGCCCAGGGTGCCTATTTCTGGGATGCCGACGGCCGCCGCTACATCGACTACATCGGCTCCTGGGGCCCGATGATCCTGGGCCACGGGCACCCCGCGGTGCTGGAGGCGGTGCAGCAGGCGGCCGCCGACGGCTTCAGCTTCGGCGCGCCGACCGAGCGCGAGGTCGAGCTGGCCGAGGCCATCATCGCCCAGGTGCCGTCGGTCGAGCAGGTGCGCCTGGTCAGCAGCGGCACCGAGGCCGGCATGAGCGCGATCCGGCTGGCGCGCGGCGCCACCGGGCGCAGCCGCATCGTCAAGTTCGAGGGCTGCTACCACGGCCATGCCGATGCATTGCTGGTCAAGGCCGGCTCGGGCCTGGCCACCTTCGGCCACCCGACCAGCGCCGGCGTGCCGCCCGAGGTCGTGCAGCACACGACGGTGCTGCCCTACAACGACGTCGCGCAGCTCGAGGCCGCCTTCGCCGAGCACGGCCGCGAGATCGCCTGCGTGATGATCGAGCCGATCGCCGGCAACATGAATTTCGTGCGCGCTTCCGTGCCGTTCATGACGCGGCTGCGCGAGCTGTGCACGCGGCATGGCGCGCTGCTGGTCTTCGACGAGGTCATGACGGGATTCCGCGTCGCGCTCGGCGGTGCGCAGAGCGTGTATGCGAGATTGATCCCCGGCTTCCGGCCCGACATGAGCGTCTTCGGCAAGGTCATCGGCGGCGGCATGCCGCTGGCCGCCTTCGGCGGCAGCCGCGACGTGATGAGCCAGCTCGCGCCGCTGGGTCCGGTCTACCAGGCCGGCACGCTGTCGGGCAACCCGGTGGCCACGGCCTGCGGGCTGGCGACGCTGAAGGAGATCGCCCGGCCCGGCTTCTTCGACGCGCTCGCCGACCGCACGCGCAGCCTGGTCGCCGGCCTCGCCGCCGCGGCGCGCGAGGCGGGCGTGCCGCTGGTCGGCGACAGCGAAGGCGGCATGTTCGGCTTCTTCTTCGCGCGCGAGCTGCCGCAGGACTATCCGGCGGTGATGGCCACCGACAAGGACCGCTTCAACCGCTTCTTCCACGGCATGCTGGAGCGCGGCGTCTATCTCGCGCCGGCGCTGTACGAGGCCGGCTTCGTCAGCGCCGCGCATGGCGCCGACGACATCGCGGCCACGGTGGACGCCGCGGCGGCCGCGCTGCGCGCCTGACCCCCGGGCACACGATGGCCGCCGCCGCGCCGCTGGCCTGCGGCAACTGCGGCCAGGCCATGCAGGTGCTGGAACTGCCCGGGCATTACGGGCAGCGCGTCGAGATCGACCTCTGCGCGCCCTGCCACCTGGTCTGGTTCGACCTCGTCGAGTCGGCGCGGCTGTCGGGCCCCGGGCTGCTGGCGCTGGTCGGCGCGATGGCCGAGGCGCAGGCGCGCGGCCATGCGCTGCCGCACCAGCCGCTGGCCGACGGCGCGCACTGCCCGCGCTGCCGCGGCGCGCTGCGCCAGGTCCACAACCGCACCCGCTTCGGGCGCTCGCTGCAGTTGGAATGTGCGCAGCGCCATGGCGCCTTCCAGACCTTCGCGCAGTTCCTGTCCGAGAAGGGCCTGCTGCGGCCCATGTCCTCGGCCGACCGCGCGCGGGCGCTGGCGCAGGGCGGCGCGCTGCACTGCGTCAACTGCGGCGGTGACATCGGCGAGCGCGACAAGGTCTGCGGCTGGTGCGGCTCGGTGCCTTCGGTGGTGGACGTGGCGCGGCTGGCGCGTGCGCTGGACCCCGAGGGCGCGACCACCGCGCATGCCGTGCACGCCACCGCCGCGCGCCAGGGCGCGCTGCAGTGCGCGGCCTGTGGCGCCGCGCAGCCGCCGAACGCCGGCTGGCGCTGCACCAGCTGCGAAGCGACGCTGACCGCGCCCGGCCTGGCCGAGGCGCACCGCGCGGTGGCCGCGCTGGAACCCGCGCTCCGGGCCCATGCCGAGCGCCCGGCGCCCGAGGTCGTGCGGCGGCGGCTGCAGGCGCAGAGCACCGGACTGGAACGCCAGCGCCAGCGTGCCGCCGAGATGCAGGCCGAGGCCGACGCCCGCAGCGGCCGCGCACTGCCGCCCGAGCGCGACCCGGTCGAGATCACGCAGTGGCTGGCGCTGCTGCGCGACGCGACCGGCGCGCTGCCCCGCTGGGCGGCCTGGCTGGCCGGTGCCGCGCTGGTGCTGCTGCTGTGGTGGTGGCGGTGAAGGCCCGGGGCCGACCGCTCAGGCCGGCGACGAGCGCAGCCCGTAGGTCTGGCCGCCCAGGAACAGGTATTCGACGCGCAGGATCGGATCGCCGCGCTCGCCGGTGAAGGTGAAACCGACCATCGCGACCGCATCGCCGACCTTGATCTCGGGCACCTTCCAGGCATTCATGCGGAACAGCGGCGCCAGCTCGATCTGCCAGCGGCGGTCCTTGCGCGTGGGCACCACGGCGGCCTTCAGCAGCGCGGCGCCGTCGACCGGCGCGCTCTGCGCCGGCACCGCGCGGCCGGCCAGGTCGGCCGGCACGGCCAGGTTCTCCGGCACCTCGAGTTCCATCTCGGCATGCGGGTTGCGCCAGGCGACGCGCGTGGCGCGGCCTTCGAGATAGATCGGGCGGCCCTGGTCGAAGCTGCTCCAGCCGTGGTGGGCGACAGCCGGACGCAGCAGCAGCAGCGCCGGCGCGGCGGCGATGAGGTGGCGACGGTGCATGGCGACGGTCCTACGAGTAGCCAATCCAGCGGCCGAGGATAACGACGACCAGCCATAGCCCCAGCGACAGCACGGTCTGCGCGCGCGCCGTGGCGTCGATGCGGGCGAGCCCGCCGCGCGCGTGGAACCAGGCGGCATTCAGCCCGGCCAGCATCACCAGGCCCATCTTGGCGACGAAGACCGTGCTGGCCAGCAGTTCCTCCGGCCCGGCGGCGAACATCAGCACGCCGGACAGCACGACGAGCCCGAAGCCGGCCAGCGCCAGCGTCAGCGCCAGCCGCGCCAGCGGCCTGATCGGCAGCTCCGGTGCGGCGCCCCAGACACGCAGCTCGAAGGCCACCAGGTTGCCCAGCAGCAGCGCGATGCCCACGATGTGCACGACCTCCAGCGCCGGGTAGGCCCAGGGGCTGGACGCGATCCACGGAATGCCGGCAAATCCCCCTGCGTTCATCGTGCAACCCTAGCAGAGCCGGCTCCTAGAATGCCCCGCATGCACCTCCATATCCTCGGCATCTGCGGGACCTTCATGGGCAGCCTGGCCGCGCTGGCGCGCGAGGCCGGGCACCGCGTCACCGGCTGCGACGCCGGCGTCTACCCGCCGATGAGCGAGCAGCTGCGCGCGCTGGGCATCGAGCTGATCGAGGGCTGGGACGCCGACCAGCTGAAGCTCTCGCCCGACGTCTTCGTGGTCGGCAACGTCGTCAAGCGCGGCATGCCGCTGATGGAGGCCATTCTCGACGCCGGCGTGCGCTACACCAGCGGCCCGCAGTGGCTGGCCGAGAACGTGCTGCAGGGCCGCCACGTGCTGGCCGTGGCCGGCACGCACGGCAAGACGACGACGACGGCGATGCTGGCCTGGATCCTGGACCAGGCCGCGCCGGCCGATGCCAAGCCCGGCTTCCTGGTCGGCGGCGTGCCGCTGAACTTCGGCGTCTCGGCGCGGCTGGGCGGCGGCAACTGCTTCGTCATCGAGGCCGACGAATACGACACCGCGCTCTTCGACAAGCGCAGCAAGTTCGTGCACTACCGGCCGCGCACCGCGATCCTCAACAACCTGGAGCTGGACCACGCCGACATCTTCCCGGACCTGGCGGCCATCGAGACACAGTTCCACCACCTCGTGCGCACCGTGCCGTCGACCGGCCGGCTGGTCGTGAATGCGCGCGACGAGGCGCTGGCGCGCGTGCTGGCGCGCGGCTGCTGGAGCGAGGTGCAGCGCTTCGGCACCAAGCGCGAGGAACCCGGCGGCCTGTGCGCGCGCGGCGAGCCGCAGGCCTTCGACGTGCTGCGCGGCAGCCTGAAGCTGGGCCGCGTCGAGTGGGACCTGCTGGGCGAGCACAACCAGATGAATGCGCTGGCCGCCATCGCCGCGGCCGAGCATGTGGGCGTGGCGCCGGAGGCGGCGGCCGCCGCGCTGGCCGGCTTCAAGAACGTGCGCCGGCGCCTGGAGCTGCGCGGCACGGCGGCCGGCGTGGCCGTCTACGACGACTTCGCGCACCACCCGACGGCGATGCGCAGCACCATCGAGGGCCTGCGCCGCAAGGTCGGCGCCGGCACGCGCATCCTGGCCGTCTTCGAGCCGCGCAGCAATACGATGAAGCTGGGCACGATGAAGGCCCAGCTGCCCTGGGCGCTGGAGGACGCCGATCTCGCGTTCGCGCTGCAGGGCGACTACGGCTGGAGCGTGGCCGAGGCACTGGCGCCGCTGGCCGACCGCATGCAGGTCGAGGGCAGCGTCGATGCGCTGGTCGCGCGCATCGCCGCCGCGGCGCAGCCCGGCGACCAGGTGCTGTGCATGAGCAACGGCGGCTTCGGCGGCGTGCACGACAAGCTGCTCGCCGCGCTGTCCACGCCGCCGCGGCACGGCTGACGGCCCGCGCCGGCGCGGCGCGTTGGAAGCCGGTCGCGGCAGGTGCTGCCTGCCGCGGACCTCCGGGTCAGAGCCGCTGCATCGTCGCGCGCAGCGCCTCGGTCAGCAGCGCCTGCGCATCCTCCAGGTGGGCGCGGTCGACCGCGCTCCAGCCGCCGCGCGCGAGCGCCGTGCGCAGTTCGGCCTGCAGCGCATTCGCGTGGCGCCGCTGCAGGCTCAGCGCATCGGCCGGCAGCGCCGGCTGGGGGCGCGTCAGCGTGGCCTGCAGGCGGCGCAGGTGCTCGCGCTGCAGGCTGCGGCGCATCGGGTCGATCGCGCGCGCGCCCGGGCGCAGCTCGCGCCAGACCAGCGAACGCAGCGTGCCGTACAGCTCGTCCAGCGACAGCACGTCGCGGCGCTCGGCGGCCGGCAGGAAGTTCGGCAGGTCCAGCAGGCGCTGCGCGACGCCCGGGTCCAGCAGGCCGTCCAGTGCCTGGCGCTGCAGGCCCAGCACGGTGCCCGGCACGTCGGGCGCGCCCTGGCGGTTCCAGTCGACGAAGTCGGTGCCGACGCGGGCCAGGAATTCCGGCGCGACGCGGAAGCTGTCGACGCTGAACAGGCCGCGGCCCAGCAGCTCGAGCGCGCGCCGCTGCTCGGCCGGGTCGACCGGGCGGTAGACCGGACGGTCGGTCGTGCCGGCGGGATGGCGCTCGACCTGCATGCCGCCGACATACTTGGCCGCGATGCCGGGCATGCGCGCGAGCTGGCGGAAGCTCTCGGCCAGGCTGCGGCGCAGCCGGTCGGGTTCGTCACCCGGCCGCGCGCCTCGCGCCTGCAGGCGCTGCATCAGCTCGCGCGACAGCGCGAAGCGCTTCTCGACCCAGGCCAGCGGGTCGTCGCCGAGGTCGAAGATGTTGACGCGCGGGTCCATGCCCAGCCGGTTGTCGGCATCGTCGCCGAAGGCCAGCCGCGGGTCGCTGGCGGCACGGCCGGCGATGCGCTGCAGTGCGTCCGCCTCGCGTTCGGCCGGCAGCGTGCTGTAGCCGTATTCGATCGCGAAGTGGTCGTAGGCGCCCAGCGTGCGCATGTGGATCTCGCCGCGCGGCTCGCCTTCCAGCGGCAGGTTGAACGGCGTGTAGTCCATCACCGAGTTGGTGATGCCGTTGCTGCTGCCGAAGGCGGCGTCGCGCAGCTGCTGGCGCGTCACCGTCGTCGACGACTTGAAGTTGTGGCGCAGGCCCAGCACATGACCGACCTCGTGCGCCATCACGTCCTTGATGTAGGCGCGCACGAATTCCTCGGCCTCGGGGCTGTCGGGCGCGAGCTCGCCGCGCGCCTCCAGCAGGTCGAGCGCGAAGTGCATCTCGCCGGCGGCCTCCAGCGCATAGGTGCAGGCCTCGTGCGCGTCGTGCGGGCCGTGGTGCGCCGGGTGTGCGGCCATCCAGTCGGGCCGCCCCTGCAGGAAGCCGGTGCCGCGCGCCAGGCCGGGCACGTCGTTGGCCGCCAGGCGGCGCGCGCCGCGGCCGAAGACGTCGCTCATGCCGATGTCGGCATCCAGGATCTCGCCGGTGCGCGGGTCGCTGTGGCTGGGGCCGATCGCGAAGCCGACGTCGGCGCCGACGAACCAGCGCACCGAGGCGTGGCGCGCGTCCAGCGTGTCGAAGTCGGCATCGTCGGGCTGCTGCTTGACGACGATGGCGTCCTTGAAGCCGATGCGCTCGAAGGCCTTGTTCCACTCCAGGATGCCTTCGCGGATGGTGTCGCGGTAGCGCGCCGGGATGTTGCGGTCCAGCCAGAACGTGATCGGCTGCACCGGCGGCGACAGCGCGGCCGCCGGGTCCTGCTTCTCCAGCCGCCAGCGCTTGATGTGGTGCACGCGCGTGTTGGGCCGCAGGTCGTCGGACAGGTCGCTGAAGCTGTCGGTGAAATAGCCCACCCGGGGGTCGGCCTGGCGCGCGCGCATCGGCTGCTCGGGCAGCGCGCGGAAGTTGACGACGGTGCCGACGAACAGGCTGCGCGGGTCGCCGGTGGTGGTGGGCGGCGTCGGCCGCGGCGGCGGCGGCGGGCCGCCGGGCATCGCCTGCGGCGGCGCCGGCAGTCGCGGCACCGCATAGTGCACGGTGGCGTTGAGCGTGGTCAGCTGGGGTTCGCTGCGCACGCGCTCGAAATACGAGTTGGCGC
Organism: Rubrivivax sp.; assembly: GCA_019635315.1. Lineage (GTDB taxonomy): Bacteria > Pseudomonadota > Gammaproteobacteria > Burkholderiales > Burkholderiaceae_C > Rubrivivax. Next base: position 318,887 of record JAHBZT010000003.1, on the reverse strand, counting down.
GATCCGGCGCGAAGGGCAGCCGGTAGGCGGCCTCCAGCCGCGTGCTGTAGGCCGACAGGTCGCCGAGCAGGAAGCTCGCGTCGACCAGCACCGACTTGCGCTCCGGGTGCTCGGCGCTGGCCACCGCCGCGCTGCCGATCAGGCTGTCGCTGAAGGCCTGCTGCACGGCGCGCGCGGCAGCGGGGTCGCGCTCGGCGCGGAAACCCGTCTGGCGCGCGACGAGCTGCATCTGGTTGCCGATGCGCCGCCACTCGGCCAGCCAGCGCGGGCCCATCTGGCTGCCGTACAGGCCGCGCTCGCCGACCGACTGCGCGATATTGACCGACACCAGCATCGGCCGCCCCAGGTGCTGCGGCGACAGCTCGAACCAGACCTTGTCGTCCTTGCGCCAGACGGGGATGAAGCCGTCGCTGCGCGTGGCGTCCTTGACGACCTCGGCAAACGGCGGCGGCGTGCCGGGCGGGCGCGCTGCGGTGCTGCCGGCCTGCGGCCGCGCTCCAGCGGGTGCCGTGGCGGCCGCCGGCGCCGAGGCGGCCGCCGCCGCGGGGGCGGCGGCGGCGACGGCCGGCGCCGCGGCGCCAGGGCCGGCGCTGGTCGCGCAGCCGGCGAGCGTGACCAGCGCCAGCGTCGCGGCGGCGAAGGGGGAGAGGTCGAATCGGGGCGGCAAGGGCATGGTCGGGGTGGGCGCGCAGCGCGACGGCGTCGGGTGGTGACGGAAGCCGGCGGCGGCCCGGACAGGCCGTGGCATCGGCCTGCCGGCAGCCAGGGCACCGGCAAAGGTGCCGGATTCTGCAAACTTCCGCGCCGCCGTGCAGAGGGCTGGCCCGAGGTTCCGGCCTCCGTGCGACGAAGTGCCGCCTCATGGGCATGAACGGCGGTCACGGTGCGACGAACGACAGCCACCGCCCGCCCAGCCGCTAGACTGCAGACTGCCGCATGCCGCCCGCCGCCCCATCGACCGCCGACCGCCCGCGGCAGCCTCCCACCCACCTGCTCTACCTGCACGGCTTCCGCTCGTCGCCCAGGTCGTTCAAGGCGCAGCGACTGCACGCCTGGCTGCAGGCGCATCGCCCTGGCGTGCACTGGTGGTGCCCGCAACTGCCGCCCTCGCCGCGCGAGGCGATGGCGCTGGTGATGCAAGGCGTGGCCGGCTGGCCGCACGACCGCATGGCCGTGCTGGGCAGTTCGCTCGGCGGCTTCTATGCGACCTGGGTCGCCGAGCGCCTGGGCTGCCCGGCGGTGCTGCTCAATCCCGCGGTCGACCCGGCGCGCGACCTCGCCGCCTACATCGGCGAGCAGACCGCCTTCCACACGCCCGAGGAACGCTTCTTCTTCCGCGCCGAATACGTCGACGAGCTGCAGGCGCTGCAGGCCGGGCCGATCAAGCAGCCGCAGCGCTACCTGCTCGTCGCCGCAAAGGGCGACGAGGTCCTGGACTGGCGCGAGATGGTCGCCCGCTACCCGGGCGTGCGGCTGCACCTGCTGGAAGGCGGCGACCACGCGCTGTCGGACTTCGACGACCACCTGCCGCTGATCATCGATTTCCTTTCATTGACCCCGAGACCATGAGACTGAAGGACCGCATCTGCATCGTCACCGGCGCCGCGCAGGGCATAGGCGCCGCCACCGTCGCGAAGCTGGCCGCCGAGGGCGCCACCGTCGTGGCCTGCGACCGCCGCGTGCAGGACGTGCCGGGCGCCGCGCTGGCGCTGGCCGTCGACGTGACCGACCGCGCGGCGGTCGACGCGATGGTGGCCGAGGTCGTGGCGCGCTTCGGCCGCATCGACGTGCTGGTCAACAACGCCGGCATCACGAAGGACGCGCGCCTGGTGAAGATGACCCTCGAGCAGTTCGACGCCGTGATCGACGTCAACCTGCGCGGCGTCTTCCACTGCGCGCAGGCGGTGGCGCCGCTGATGCTGGAACGCGGCAGCGGCGTGATCCTGAATGCCAGCAGCGTGGTCGGGATCTACGGCAACTACGGCCAGACCAACTATGCAGCGAGCAAGTTCGGGGTCATCGGCTTCACCAAGACCTGGGCGCGCGAGCTGGGCCCCAAGGGCGTGCGCGTCAATGCGGTCGCGCCGGGCTTCATCGAGACGCCGATCCTGCAGACGATCCCGGACAAGGTGCTGGACCACATGCGCGAGCAGGTGCCGCTGAAGCGCCTGGGGCGGCCGGAGGAGATCGCGGCGGTCTACGCCTTCCTGGCGAGTGACGACGCGAGCTATGTCAATGGCGCCGTGATCGAGGTGTCTGGCGGCATGACGGTCTGAGCCGTCGGGCTGGGCGCTTCGGGCCCTGCCGCCTGGCTTCGGCTGTTGCCCTGCGGGCGGCAGCTTGGCCTGCCGGCGCCTCTTTGCCCTGCGGGCGAGAGATGTGCCTGCCGGGAGGTTCCGCCCTCCGGGCGGGTAACTTTCTTCTGCTGGCCCAGAAGAAAGTCACCAAAGAAGAGGGCCTGGAATGCAAAACCTCTCAACCCGTTCTTCGCGCTTGGGCCCCTCTCGCCAGCGGATACGCCACCGGTCATCGCGCGCCTTGTTCGCCTGCAGCCCGCACTGCCCTGGCTCGCGGTCCGCTTTGCGGCATGGGCCGCGCCGCTGCTGGAACGCCTGCTTCGGCGCGCGCTGACCGCATGGCTTCGCGCGCGCAAGGGCAGTGCCTGGTTCAGGCGCGCCTCAGTTCGATAGCCGGATCCGTTGGCGGTGGAGAGAGGGGCCCAAGCGCGAAGAACGGGTTGAATGGTTTTGCGTTCCAAGGCCCTTTGCTTTGGTTACTTTCATTTGGGCCAGCAAATGAAAGTAACCCGCCCAGGGGGCGGAACTGCCTGCACGCAGCAACGCAGCCCGCAGGGCAAGGCAAACCGGCACGCCGAGCAACCGACCGGAGGACAACGAGCCCGCCGGCAGGCAAACACAAAGGCCCCAGCCGCGCCCAGCGGCGACAATCCGCCCGATGTATGCCCTCTTCGACGACGCCGGCCGCTTCCACGCCGGCCGCGTCCTCTCCGATGCCGGCAGCTCGCTGCAGGTCGAGCTCGACAGCGGCAAGCGCGTCAAGGTCAAGGCCGCCAACCTGATGCTGCGCTTCGAGCAGCCGGCGCCGGCCGAGCTGCTGACGCGCGCGCAGGCACTGGCCGCGGAGATCGACCTCGACCTGGCCTGGGAGTTTGCGCCCGACGCGGACTTCGGCTTCGCCGACCTCGCGCGCGAATATTTCAGCGCCGATGCCGGCCCCGAACAGCAGGCCGCCGCGCTGCTGCGCCTGCACGAGGCGCCGCACTATTTCCGCCGCCTCGGCAAGGGCCTGTACCGCAAGGCGCCGGAAGAGACGGTGAAGGCCGCGCTGCTGGGCATCGAGCGCAAGAAGCAGCTCGCCGCGCAGATCGACGCCTGGGCCGGCGAACTGGCCGCGGGCCGCTGCCCGGACCCGGTGCGCGAGCAGCTCTACCGCATCCTGTTCAGGCCCGACAAGAATGCGGCCGAGACCAAGGCCGTGATCGAGGCCGCGAAGCGCACGCAGCGCTCGCCGCTGGACCTGCTGCGCGAAGCGGGCGCGATCGCCAGCCCCTACCAGTTTCACTGGCGGCGCTTCCTGTTCGAGCAGTTTCCGCAGGGCACGGGCTTCCCGTCGCTGCCGGTGCCGGCGATCGCGGAAGAGCTGCCGCTGGCGCCGCAGCCGGCCTTCAGCATCGACGACTCGGCGACCACCGAGATCGACGACGCGCTGTCGGTGCAGGGCCTGGGCAGCGGCACCGTCACCTTCGGCATCCACATCGCGGCGCCGGGGCTGGCGCTGCAGCCCGACGCGCCCCTGGACCAGGTGGCGCGCGCTCGGCTGTCCACGGTCTACATGCCGGGCTGGAAGATCACGATGCTGCCCGACGACGTCGTGCAGGCCTACACGCTGAGCGAAGGCCGCGACTGTCCGGCGGTCAGCCTGTACGTGCAGGTCGACGAGGCCACGCTGGACATCCGCGGCAGCGAGACGAAGCTGGAACGGGTGCGCATCGCCGCCAACCTGCGCCACGACCAGCTCGACGAGGTCATCACCGTGGCCAGCCTGGACGGCCAGGCCGCGGCCGACTACCCCTTCGCCGCCGAGCTGGCCTTCGGCTGGAAGCTGGCGCAGGTGCTGAAGATCCGCCGCGAGCAGGTGCGCGGCAAGCCGGAGACCTTCACGCGGCCCGACTACAGCTTCCGCCTGGACCGCGAGGACGCCGATGCGCCGCCGGCCGGCGACGAGCCGGTGCAGATCACGACGCGCAAGCGCGGGGCGCCGCTGGACCTGATCGTCGCCGAGGCGATGATCCTGGCCAACAGCACCTGGGGCGGCTGGCTGGCGCAGCTGGGCGTGCCGGCCATCTACCGCAGCCAGGCCAGCCTGCTGCCGGGCATCAAGGTGCGCATGGGGGCCAAGCCGCTGCCGCATGCCGGCATGGGGGTGGCGCAATACGCCTGGGCGACCTCGCCGCTGCGCCGCTACGTGGACCTGGTCAACCAGTGGCAGATCATCGCCGCCGCGCGCCACGGCCGCACCGCGGCCCTGGCGGCGCCGTTCAAGCCCCGGGATGCGGCGCTTTTCTCGGTGATCTCGGCCTTCGACGCGGCGTACAGTGCCTACAACGCCTTCCAGCAGGGCATCGAGCGCTACTGGACGCTGCGCTGGATCGAACAGAACGCCGTGGCCGAGCTCGAAGCGACCGTGATGAAGGAAGGACTGGTGCGCGCCGATGCGCTGCCGCTGGTCTTCCGCGTGCCCGGCACCGAGGGCTTCGTGCGCGGCACCCGCGTGCGCGCCCGCGTCGCCGGCATCGACCTGCTGACGCTGGACCTGCACGCCACGCTGCTGTCGCGGCTGGATGCCGTGGCCGCGGTCAGCGACGACGCCGAGGCCGACGCCGAGGAGGCGGAAGCCGCCGCGGCGCCGCTGGCGCTGGCGATCGAGGTCGGGGACGACAGTGGCGAGCCCGGCGAGCCGGCCGAAGCGCCGACCGAGGGCGCGGCCGCGGAACCTGCCGCGACCGGCGAGGATCCTGCGACACGATGAACTGGCGCGCGCTGTCGACGCTGCACTGGGCGCTGCTCGCTTCGGCGGCCGTGCACGCCGGCCTGCTGACGGTGCGCTTCGTCGACCCGCAGGCGCTGGAGCGTGCCTTCCGCGACACGCCGCTGGAGGTGATCCTCGTCAATGCGAAGAGCAGCGAGGCGCCGGCGCAGGCCCAGGCCATCGCCCAGGCCAGCCTGGCCGGCGGCGGCGAGGCCGAGCGCGGCCGCGCCACCAGCCCGCTGCCGGTGGCGGCCACCGTGGAGCTCGGCGACAGCGCCGACGACGCGCGCCGGCGCATCGAGCAGCTGCAGGACGAGCAGCAGCAGCTGCTGGCGCAGATCCGGCGCGAGATCGCCACCCTGCCGCCGCCCGACCCGCGGCGCGACCAGGGCACGCCCGAGGAACGCGCGCAGGACGAGCGCCGGCGCCAGCTGCTGCGCATGCTGGCCGAGATCGAGAAGCGCATCAACGACGAGAATGCGCGCCCGAAGAAGCGCTACATCAGCCCGGCCACGCGCGAGGAGGTCTATGCGCTGTACTACGACGCGCTGCGCCGGCGCATCGAGGACCGCGGCACGCGCAACTTCCCCGAATACCAGGGCCGCAAGCTGTACGGCGAACTGACGATGAACGTGACGGTGGACGCCGCCGGGCGTGTCGTCGAGGCCGAGATCGTGCGCGCCTCGGGCACGCCGCGGCTGGACCTGCAGGCGGTGGCCATCGTGCATGCCGCGGCGCCCTTCGGCCCCTTCAGCGCCGCGATGCGGGCGCAGGCCGACCAGATCGTCGTCACCTCGCGCTTCCGCTTCACGCGCGACGACGGGCTGGAGACCAGCCTGAGCTCGCGATGAACGCGCCGGCCGCCGGCCGCCCCGACCGCTACGCGGTGCTCGGCCACCCGGTCGCGCACAGCCGCAGCCCCTTCATCCACGCCGCCTTCGCGGCGCAGACCGGCCAGCATCTGGTCTACGAACGCGTGCTGGTGCCGCTGGACGAGGCGGGCGGGCCCTCGGCCTTCGCCACCGCCGTGCAGGCCTTCGCCGCCGCCGGCGACGCGCGCGGCTGCAACGTCACGGTGCCGTTCAAGTTCGAGGCGCTGCAGGTTGCGGGCCGGCCGACGCCGCGCGCGCAGCTGGCCGGCGCCGCGAATACGCTGCGCTTCGACAGCGGCGCGGCGCGTGCCGGCTGGCTGGCCGACAACACCGACGGCATCGGCCTCGTGCGCGACCTGCAGGAGCACCAGGGCTTCGGCCTCGCCGGCACGCGGCTGCTGCTGGTCGGCGCCGGTGGCGCGGCGGCCGGCGTGCTGGGGCCGCTGATCGAGGCGCGACCGCGCGCCGTCGTGCTCGCCAACCGCAGCGCCGACAAGGCCGCGGCGCTGGCGCAGCGCCACGCCGGCTGGGCCGCCGAGCATGGCGTGGCGCTGACCACCGCGCCGCTGGACGCGCCCGGCGAGGCCTTCGACCTGGTCGTCAACGCCAGCAGTTCCAGCCTGGCCGGCGCCGCGTCGCCGGTACCGGCGCGCGCGCTGCGGCGCGGCACGCTGGCCGTGGACCTGATGTACGGGCCGGCCGCCGAGCCCTTCCTGGCCTGGGCGCGCGAGCACGGCGCGGCGGCGCGCGACGGCCTGGGCATGCTGGTCGAGCAGGCGGCGGAATCGTTCTGGCTCTGGCGCGGCGTGCGCCCGCAGACCGCGCCGGTGCTGGACGCGCTGCGCGCGCAGCTGCGGGCCGCGGCGGCCGGCGGGCCGTGAAGCCGGCGGCGCGCCAGGCGCTGCGCATCGCGGCGCTGCTGCTGCTGAGCCTGCTCGCGCTGCAGGGGGTGTTCGCCGCGCGCATCGCGTTGATGGCGGTGGTGGACCCGGCATCGACCAGCTTCCAGCGCAGCGAAGCCTGGCGGCTGCTGACCACGCAGGGCCGCATCCTGTGGAGCCAGCAGTGGCAGCCGCGCGCGAAGATCTCGCGCCAGCTCGAGCGTGCGGTCATCGCCAGCGAGGACGCCGGTTTCACCAGCCACCGCGGCATCGAGTGGGAGGCCGTGGAGAAGGCCTGGGAGCGCAACCAGCGTGCGGTCGAGCGCGCCGAGCGGCGCGCCGCGCAGCGCCCGGGGCAGCCGCCGCGGCCGGTCAGCGCGCGCCTGGTCGGCGGCTCGACGATCACGCAGCAGCTGGCCAAGAACCTGCTGCTCTCGGGCGAGCGCACGGTGCTGCGCAAGGCCCAGGAGGCGGTGCTGACGCTGTGGCTGGAGCTGTTCCTGGACAAGGGCCGCATCTTGGAGATCTACCTCAACCATGTCGAGTGGGGCGAGGGCCTGTTCGGCGCCCAGGCCGCGGCACGCCACTATTTCCGCGTCGACGCGGCGCAGCTCGGCGCCCAGCAGGCGGCGCGGCTGGCGGTGATGCTGCCGGCGCCCAAGCGCTTCGAGAAGCGCCCCGCCTCGGCCTACGTGCTGGACCGCGCCGCGACCATCGTCGCGCGCATGGGCGACGTCGAGCTGCCGCCCTGAACGCAGGCGTGAAGGGCCTTGCCGAGCAGGCCGCCGGTGCCAGGCCCGACAATCACGACATGAGCCGTACCCTGGAGATCGCTGCCGCCGCGGCGGCGCTGGTCGTCGAGCAGGGCCTGGAATATGCGGCCGCCAAGCGGCGCGCCGCGCGCGACCTCGGCGGCCGGCCCGAGCTGCCGAGCAACGAACAGGTCGAGGACGCCGTGCGCGAGCACCTGGCGATCTTCTGCGCCGACACCCAGCCGGCCGAGCTGCGCGCGCTGCGCGAGGTCGCGCTGCAGTGGATGCAGCGCCTGGCCGAGTTCCGCCCGCACCTGGCCGGCGCGGCCTGGCGCGGCACGGCGACGCGCCAGTCGGCGCTGCACATCGACCTCTACTGCGACGACCCCAAGGCGCCGGAGATCGCGCTCATCAACGAGGGCGTGGACTACGACACCGCGTCCGCCGCGCGCGCCGGCGGCGGCGAGCCGGCCAGCGTGCTGACGGTGGCCAGCTTCAGCCGCACCCTGGGCGAGGCGGTGACCGTGCACCTGTCGCTGCACGACCTGGACGAGCAGCGCGGCGCGCTGAAGCCCGATGCACGCGGCCGCAGCTGGCGCGGCGACCTGGCGGCGCTGCAGCGGCTGATGGCGCAGGAGCCCGCATGAGCCGGCCGGTCGCACCCTGGACACCGTTGCGCGTCGCCGCGCCGGCCGCAGCGCGAAAGGTGCTGCCGTGAGCGTCGCGCCCGGCCGCTCGTCGCGCCGCGTCTGGCTACTCGGCGCCGCCGGCGCCCTGGCCGTCGGCGCCGGGCTGGGCTGGCGGCTGGTCGCCGAGAGGCGCTTCGACGACGCCACCGGCGGCCTGTGGTCGATGCGATTCGCACAGCCGGGCGGCGGCGAGCTCGCGATGGCCTCGCTGCGCGGACGGCCGCTGCTGGTGAACTTCTGGGCCACCTGGTGCCCGCCCTGCGTCAAGGAGATGCCGGAGATCGACCGCTTCCGGCCGGCGCTGGCAGCCCGCGGCGGCGAAGTCGTCGGCATCGCGGTCGACAGCCCGACGCCCGTGCGAGAATTCCTGCGCCGCACGCCGGTGGCCTACCCGATCGCACTGGCCGGGTTCGAAGGCAGCGACCTCAGCCGGCGGCTGGGCAACGAGAAGGGCGCGCTGCCCTTCACCGTGCTGCTCGGCCGCGACGGGCGCATCGTGCAGCGCAAGCTCGGCGAGACGACGGCCGCCGAACTGGAAACCTGGCTGGCGCTGCTGTAGCGCCGCACAGACCACCGTTCACGCCGATCTGCATTGAACGGCGGCGAAATCGCGCTGTTCCGCTGTCATTTACATTCAGAATCGCGTACAGTCGCCGCCTGCCCGGCCCCTGCCGCCCTTCTTCATGAGCCTGCTCGTCATCCACGGACCCAACCTGAACCTGCTCGGCAGTCGCGAGCCGGCGGTCTATGGGCGGACGACGCTGGACGAGATCGACGCCGATCTGACGAAGATGGCGACAGAAGCCGGTGCGATCCTGCGTACTTTTCAAAGCAACCACGAAGGCGACCTGATCGACCGCATCCAGGCCGCGCGCGACGACGGCACCGACTTCATCGTCATCAACCCGGGCGGGCTGACGCACACCAGCGTCGCACTGCGAGACGCGCTGGCCGGCGTGGCGCTGCCCTTCATCGAGGTGCACCTGTCCAACGTGCACGCGCGCGAGCCGTTCCGGCGCCATTCGTACCTGTCGGACATCGCGGTCGGCGTGATCTGCGGACTGGGCGCCAACGGCTACCGGCTCGCGCTGCAGCACGCGCTGGCCCTGCGCACCACCGGCAGCGCCTGACCCAGCCGCCGGCGCGGCCGCCATGGCCGGCCCGACGCGGCCGACAAGACCAGAGGGAACCCCCGCACATGGACCTGAGAAAACTCAAGACGCTGATCGACCTGGTGTCGGAGTCGAACATCTCCGAGCTCGAGATCACCGAAGCCGAGGGCAAGGTGCGCATCGTCAAGGCCGGGGTCGCCGCCGCGGCCGTCGCGGCGCCGCTGCCGCTGGCCGTGCCCGTGGCCGCACCGGTGGCGGCGGCCGCCGCGGCGGCCGCAGCCCCTGCGGCCGAGGCCGCGCCCGCCGCCGCGGCCGAGCCGGCCGGCAAGACCATCAAGTCGCCGATGGTCGGCACCTTCTACCGCTCGTCCAGCCCCGGCGGCAAGCCCTTCGTCGAGGTCGGCCAGACGGTCAAGGAAGGCCAGCCGGTGTGCATCATCGAGGCGATGAAGATCATGAACGAGATCGAGGCCGACGTCGGCGGCCGCGTCACGCGCATCCTGTGCGAGAACGGGCAGGCGGTCGAGTTCGGTCAGCCCTTGTTCATCGTCGAATAGGGCGGGCGGCGTTTCGTGTTCAAGAAGATCCTCATCGCGAACCGGGGCGAGATCGCCCTCCGCATCCAGCGCGCCTGCCGCGAGCTGGGCATCAAGTCGGTCGTCGTCTACTCCGAGGCCGACCGCGAGGCCAAGTACGTCAAGCTCGCCGACGAGGCGGTCTGCATCGGCCCGGCGCCCAGCGCGCAGAGCTACCTCAACATGCCGGCGATCATCAGCACGGCCGAGGTGACCGACGCCGAGGCCATCCACCCCGGCTACGGCTTCCTCAGCGAGAACGCCGACTTCGCCGAGCGCGTGGAGAAGAGCGGCTTCACCTTCATCGGCCCGACGCCCGAGAGCATCCGCATCATGGGCGACAAGGTCTCGGCCAAGGCCGCGATGCGCGCCAGCGGCGTGCCCTGCGTGCCCGGCAGCGAAGGCGCGCTGCCCGACGACCCGAAGGAGATCATCCGCCAGGCGCGTGCCGTCGGCTACCCGGTGATCATCAAGGCCGCCGGCGGCGGCGGCGGCCGCGGCATGCGCGTCGTGCACACCGAGGCCGCGCTGCTCAACGCCGTGCAGATGACGCGCACCGAGGCCGGCGCGGCCTTCGGCAACCCGTCGGTCTACATGGAGAAGTTCCTCGAGAACCCGCGCCACGTGGAGATCCAGGTGCTGGCCGACCAGCACAAGAATGCGGTCTGGCTGGGCGAACGCGACTGCAGCATGCAGCGCCGGCACCAGAAGATCATCGAGGAAGCGCCGGCGCCGGGCATCCCGCGCCGCATCATCGAGCGCGTCGGCGACCGCTGCGCGGCGGCCTGCCGCAAGATCGGCTACCGCGGCGCAGGCACCTTCGAGTTCCTGTACGAGGACGGCGAGTTCTATTTCATCGAGATGAACACGCGCGTTCAGGTCGAGCACCCGGTGACCGAGCTGGTGACCGGCATCGACATCGTGCAGATGCAGATCCGCATCGCCGCCGGCGAGAAGCTGCCGTTCAGCCAGCGCGGCATCCAGCTGCGCGGCCACGCGATCGAGTGCCGCATCAATGCCGAGGACCCGTACAAGTTCACCCCGTCGCCCGGCCGCATCACGCTGTGGCATGCGCCCGGCGGGCCCGGCGTGCGCGTGGACTCGCATGCCTACACGAACTATTTTGTGCCGCCCAACTACGACTCGATGATCGGCAAGATCATCGTGCACGGCGACACGCGCGAGCAGGCGCTGGCGCGCATGCGCACCGCGCTCTCCGAGACGCTGGTCGAGGGCATCCAGACCAACATCGCGCTGCACCGCGAGCTGATGGTCGACGCCAAGTTCGTCGAGGGCGGCACCAGCATCCACTACCTGGAAGGCTGGCTGGGCCAGCACCGGCGATGAGCCCCCGCGCTCCCTCCGGTCGCTGCCTTGCAGGCCGCGTGCGCGCAGGGCTCGCACCGTTCGCCACGCACGCCCAGTCCGCAGGGACCGGACGTGTCCGGGCTCAGCCCCCGAGCGGGCTTCGCCGGCGGACCGGCAGCGCCGGATCCGCGGCGACGGCCTGGCCCATGCCGTGTTCCGGAGCCTGACGGCCGATGCACGAACTGGTGCTGCGCGCCCCGGCTGACCTGGTCGAGCCGGTGTCCGACGCGCTGGCCGACGAGCTGGGTGCGCTGGCGGTCTCGGTGGAGGACGCCGACGCCGATACCGACGCCGAGCGTGCGCTGTTCGGCGAGCCCGGCCTGCCGGCGCCGGCGCCGGGCTGGGAACGCTCGACGCTGAAGGCGCTGTTCGACGACGCCGCAGCCGCCGAGCGCGCCGCCACGCTGCTGCTGGCCCAGGACTGGACCGCCGGGCTGCACGTGCAGGCGCTGCAGGCGGTGCCCGACGAGGACTGGGTGCGCCTGACGCAGTCGCAGTTCGCGCCGGTGGCGATCACGCCCGCGTTCTGGATCGTGCCGAGCTGGCACGACCCGCCGCCCGCGGCGCGCCGGGTGATCCGCCTGGACCCCGGCCTGGCCTTCGGCACCGGCACCCACCCGACGACGCGCATGTGCCTGCGCTGGCTGGCCACGCGACCGGCCGGCGAACTGGCCACGGCGCGTGTGCTGGACTATGGCTGCGGCTCGGGCATCCTGGCCATCGCCGCGGCACTGCACGGCGCGGAGGCGGTGGACGCGGTGGACATCGACCCGGCGGCGGTGCAGGCGACGAAGGACAACGCGGCGCGCAACGGCGTCGCGCTCGCGGCCGGGCTGCCCGACGCGGTGCGCGGGCCCTATGGCGTGGTGCTGGCCAACATCCTGGCCACGCCGCTGAAGCTGCTGGCGCCGCTGCTCGCCGCGCAGGTCGCGCCGGGCGGCTGGCTGGTGCTGGCCGGCATCCTGGACCGCCAGGCCGACGAGGTGGCCGCGGCCTACGCGCCGCTGCTGGCGCTGCAGGCGGTCGACCACGAGGACGGCTGGGTGCTGATGGTCGGTCAGCAGGCCGCGCAGCGGCCGGCGGCCGCAGGCTGAAGGCGGCAGGCATGGCGACCGGACTCGCGACGCGCTGCCCCGCATGCGGCACCGTCTTCCGCGTCGTGCCGGACCAGCTGCGCGTGTCCGAAGGCTGGGTGCGCTGCGGCCGCTGCTCGGAGGTCTTCAACGCGACGCAGAGCCTGGTCGACCTCGACGCCGCGGCGGTGCGCAAAACGCCGGCGCCCGCCGCACCGCCGCCGCCCGCGCTGCCCGAGCCGGCGGCGCCCTCGCCCGCACCCGCACCCGTACCCGGGCCCGCACCTTGGTCGGCACCGCCGCCGGCACAGTCGCCAGCGCAGCCGCCGGCCCCGGCTGCGGCGTCTGCTTTCGCTGCGCCAGCGTTCGCCGAGACGCCGGCCGCGCCGGACCACGCCGCGGCGCCACCGGCCGAGCCGGAGGCCGACGAGGGGTCGCCTCCGGTCGCCGACTTCGGCGCCCTGCAAGCCGCCGGCGCCGGCGACGACGACCGGTCGGCGACGGACTTCGACCTGGCACTGCCCGCTGCGGCCGGCGACGACGACCGCCGCGAGCCGGCCTTCGACCTCGGCCCGGCGGCGCCTGCGCATGGCGAAGCCGCTGCGCCCACGCCGGAACAGGCCGGGACACCGGCGCAGCACCCGGCATCCGTCGAGCCGTCGGCGGACAGCATCGTGCTGCCGCCTGGTGCAGCCGCCGACATCGCAGACACCGACGGCACCAGCGGCACCGACATCGCGGCTGCGGCCACGCCGGCGCCTGACGCGGTCGCGGCCGCGGCCAAGCCCGAATTCCTGCGCCGCGCCGAGCGTGCCGAACGCTGGCGCCGGCCCTGGGTGCGGGCGCTGCTGGGGCTGGGCGTGCTGCTGGGCCTCGGCGGCCTGGCCGGCCAGGTGCTGCACGAATACCGCGACCTCGCCGCCGCGCGCTACCCGCAGCTGCGCCCGCTGCTCGAGCAGGGCTGCGCCTGGCTGGACTGCCGCGTCGGCGCGGCGCGCGCGATCGACAGCCTGGCGGTGGAGAGCAGCGGCCTCGTCCGCGTGGAGAACAGCGACCTCTACCGCCTGAGCGTGGTGCTGCGCAACCGCAGCGGCATCCCGCTGGCGCTGCCGGCGCTGGACCTGGCGCTGACCGACCGCCAGGGCCGGCTGATCGCGCGCAAGGTGCTGCGTGCCGGCGAGCTGGGCGCCGCCGGCGAGACCCTGGCCGCCGGCGCCGAGACCACGCTGGCCGGCACGCTGCGCACCGGCAACGGCCCGGTCGCCGGCTATACCGTCGAACTCTTCTACCCCTGAAACCGAACTGACCTGGAGACGCCATGCCGGCCCTGATCTGCGGATCGCTCGCCTTCGACACGATCACCAACTTCCACGGCCGCTTCGCCGACCAGATCCTGCCCGACCAGGTGCACATCCTGAATGTCAGCTTCCTGGTGCCGACGCTGCGCCGCGAATGGGGCGGCTGCGCCGGCAACATCGCCTACAACCTGCAGCTGCTGGGCGGCACGCCGGTGGTGATGGCCGCGCTGGGCGTGGACGGCGGCGAGTACCTGCGGCGCATCGAGTCCTGGGGCGCCGACACCTCGCTGATCTGGCGCGACGGCGAGCTGCACACCGCGCAGTGCCACATCACGACCGACACCGACAACAACCAGATCACCGCCTTCCACCCCGGCGCGATGGCGCATGCGCACAGGATCGCGGTGCCCGCGCGCGGCCAGCGCGGCGACCTGGCGCTGGGCATCGTCGCCCCCGACGGTGCGCAGGCGATGTGGGAGCACGCCGAGCAGATGCACCGCGAAGGCATCCCCTTCATCTTCGACCCCGGCCAGCAGCTGCCGCAGTTCGACGGCGCGCAGCACCGCGCGCTGCTGGGCATGGCGCGCTGGGCGGCGCTGAACGACTACGAGGCCAAGATGCTCGAGGAACGCACCGGCCAGACGCTGGCCGAGATGTCCAGGCGCGACAACATCGCCGGCATCGTCGTCACGCTCGCCGACCAGGGCTGCGCGCTGTGGTGCCACGGCGAGCGCACCCACGTGCCGGGCGTGAAGGCCGCGCGCGTCGAGGACCCCACGGGCTGCGGCGACGCCTTCCGTGCCGCATTGCTGTACGGTCTGGAACGCGGCTGGGACCTCGTGCGCTGCGCCGAACTGGGCAACCGGCTGGGCGCGCTGAAGATCGCCCAGCGCGGGCCGCAGAACCACGCCCTGGACGCGGCGACGAAGGCGCTGCTGGGCTGACGCGAGCCGCACCGCAGCATGAAAAACGGGCGCCGCGGCGCCCGTTCCTGTTCTCAGCCGCGCATGCTCACTGCACCGTCTGCGCCAGCGCGCCGCTCGCGTACTGCTGCGCCACCGCGGCCAGCGGCAGCGGCTTGATCTTGCCGGCCTGGCCCTCGCAGCCGAATTCCAGGTAGCGCTGCTTGCAGATGCGGTAGGCCGCCTCGCGCGCCGGCTTGAGCCATTCGCGGGCGTCGAACTTGTCCGGGTGCTCGGCCAGGAACTTGCGCACCGCGCCGGTCATCGCCAGGCGGATGTCGGTGTCGATGTTGATCTTGCGCACGCCGTACTTGATGGCCTCCTGGATCTCGGAGACCGGCACGCCGTAGGTCTCCTTCATGTTGCCGCCGTACTGGCGGATCTGCTCCAGCAGGTCCTGCGGCACGCTGGAGCTGCCGTGCATCACCAGGTGCGTATTCGGGATGCGGCGGTTGATCTCCTTGATGCGGTCGATGGCCAGGATGTCGCCGGTGGGCTTGCGGCTGAACTTGTAGGCGCCATGGCTGGTGCCGATGGCGATGGCCAGCGCGTCGAGCTGCGTGCGCTTGACGAAGTCGGCCGCCTGCTCGGGGTCGGTCAGCAGCTGCTCGCGGGTCATCGTGCCCTCGGCGCCGTGGCCGTCCTCCTTGTCGCCCTTCATCGTCTCCAGGCTGCCCAGGCAGCCCAGCTCGCCCTCGACCGTGACACCGAGCTTGTGCGCCATGTCGACGACCTGCCTGGTGACGTCGACGTTGTAGTCGTAGCTCGCGATGCTCTTGCCGTCGGCCATCAGGCTGCCGTCCATCATCACCGAGCTGAAGCCCAGGTCGATGGCGCCCTTGCAGACGTCCGGGCTCTGGCCATGGTCCTGGTGCATGACCAGCGGGATCTGCGGCCACTGCTCGATGGCGGCCAGGATCAGGTGCTTGATGAAGGGCTCGCCGGCGTACTTGCGCGCGCCGGCACTGGCCTGCAGGATGACCGGGGCGCCGACCTCGGCGGCGGCGGTCATCACCGCCTGCACCTGCTCCAGGTTGTTGACGTTGAAGGCCGGGATGCCGTAGCCGTTGTCGGCGGCATGGTCCAGCAGCTGACGCATCGAGACGAGGGGCATGGCGGTCTCCGCAAGGCAGTGGGGAATCGGGGGCGCTTCGCGCGGCGGCGCCGGTCGACGAAACCGGCGTGTAACTGCCGCCGATTCTAGGCCGCGCCCCTGCGCCGCGGCCCGTGCCCGCGGCCGCCGGCAGGCTTCCACCGCCGCCGAACTGGGGGCGCCGCGTGCCGCTTTTCTCGCTCCGGCGGCGCCCGGCGGCGCCGACACTGGACGCCTGCCCGACCGCCGCCCTGCCATGCCCCGCCACGCCCTCGCCGAACTGACGCCCTGGATCACCGCCGCCGCGCTGGCGCAGGACGCGCAGCTGCCGCAGCACCTGATGCAGCGCCTGGGCGTCAGCCGCCGCCAGGCCAGCGTGCTGCTGCGGCGTCTGGCCGACGCGCAGTGGCTGCTCAACGCCGGCACGCCGCGCCGCCCGCGCTGGCAGCCGGGGCCGCTGCGCCAGGTCGTGCAGCGCTACGAACTCGCCGGCCTGCAGGAAGACGAACCCTGGCGGCGCGACTTCGCACCGTTCTTCGCGCTGCCGGCGCCGGTGCGCCGCATGGCGCAGCATGCCTTCACCGAACTGCTGAACAACGCGGTGGACCACAGCGGCGGCCGCAGCGTCACGGTGTCGATGCGCCAGACGCCGCTGCAGCTGCAGCTGCTGGTGTCCGACGACGGCGTCGGGTTGTTCGATCGCATCCGCGACAGCTTCGGGCTCGACGACCCGGCGCTCGCGCTGTTCGAGCTGGGCAAGGGCAAGCTGACCAGCGACCCGGCGCGCCACCGCGGCCATGGCCTGTTCTTCACGGCGCGGCTGGCCGATGTCTTCGACCTGCATGCCAACGCCGCCGCCTTCCAGCGTCGCGGATGGCAGCCGCGCCAGTGGCATGCCACGCGCACCGCGGCGCCCACCGGCACCTCGGTCTACTGGGCGGTGGCGCTGGACACGCCGCGCACGCTGGAGCAGGTGCTGCGCGAGCACAGCGCCGACGGCGCCACGCCCTCGTTCGACCGCACCGAGCTGCCGCTGGCCCTGCTGGCGGGGCCGGACGGCGTGCTGGCCAGCCGTGCCGAGGCGCGCCGGGTCGCCGCGCGGCTGGCGCAGTTCGAGAGCGCGGACCTGGACTTCGCCGGCATCGCCGACCTCGGCCACGGCTTCGCCGACGAGCTGCTGCGCGTCATCGCCGCCGAGCGGCCGGCGCTGCAGCTGCGGCCGCTGAACCTGCAGGGCGCCGCGGCGGCGATGTGGGCGAGCGTGCAGCGAGCACCGGGCAGCTGACCGCCGGCGCCGGCCAGGCCGGTCACCGCACCTGGCAGACCTTGAGCATGTTGGTGCCGCCCGGGTAGCCCATGGGCTCGCCGCAGGTGATGGCGTAGGTGTCGCCCGGGCGCAGCACGCCGCGCTCCACCAGCAGCGACTCGGCCTTGGCCAGCGCCTCGTCGCGGTCGCTCAGCTTGGGCATCAGCAGCGGTCGCACGTTGCGGTACAGCGCCATGCGGCGCTGCGACGCGACCTGCGAGGTGAGCCCGTAGATCGGCACCTTGATGTTGTGCCGGCTCATCCACAGCGCGGTGCTGCCGCTCTCGGTGAGCGCGATGATGGCCTTGCAGCCCAGGTGGTGGGCGGTGAACAGCGCACCCATCGCGATGCTCTGGTCGATGCGGCCGAACTTCTTGTTCGTGAAGTCGGTCTCCAACTGCACTTCCTCCGCACGCTCGGCCTCCAGCGCGATCAGGTGCATGTGCTCGACCGTCTCCACCGGGTAGCGGCCGGCGGCCGTCTCGGCGCTCAGCATCACGGCGTCGGTGCCGTCGAGCACCGCGTTGGCGACGTCGCTGACCTCGGCGCGCGTGGGCACCGGGGCGAGGATCATGCTCTCCATCATCTGCGTCGCGGTGATGGCCACCTTGTCCATCTCGCGCGCCATGCGGATCATGCGCTTCTGCAGCGCCGGCACCGCGGCGTTGCCGACCTCCACCGCGAGGTCGCCGCGCGCGACCATGATGCCGTCGCTGGCGCGCAGGATGGCCTCGAGCTGCGGGATCGCCTCGCTGCGCTCGATCTTCGCGATCATCAGCGCCTTGTGGCGCGTGGCCTCGCCGGCGACGTTGGCGAGCTGGCGCGCCATCTCCATGTCGGTGGCGCTCTTCGGGAAGCTGACCGCCAGGTATTCGCACTGGAAGGCCATCGCGGTGCGGATGTCCTCCATGTCCTTGGCGGTGAGCGCCGGCGCGGTGAGCCCGCCGCCGGCCTTGTTGATGCCCTTGTTGTTGGACAGCTCGCCACCGAGCACGACGCGCGTGACGACCTGCTCGCCGCGGACCTCGTCCACCGTCAGCTTGATCAGGCCGTCGTTGAGCAGCAGCGTGTCGCCGGGGCGCACGTCGCGCGGCAGTTCCTTGTAGTCCAGGCCGACGGCGTTCTCGTCGCCGGGTTCGCTGCGCGCGGCGTCGAGCACGAAGCGCGCGCCGGCGGCCAGCATCACCTTGCCGGTGCCGGCAAACTTGCCCACGCGCACCTTGGGCCCCTGCAGGTCGGCCATCAGCGCGACCGGCTTGCCGACGCGGTCGGCGACCTCGCGCACCAGCGCCGCGCGCTCGATGTGGTCCTGCGCCAGGCCATGGCTGAAGTTGAGCCGCACCACGTCCACCCCGGCCACCAGCAGCCGCTCCAGCACCGCGGGATCGCTGGAAGCAGGGCCGAGCGTGGCGACGATCTTGGTGGCGCGGGTCATGGAGTCTCCGTCAGCGGCTGGCGAGGCGGATTATCGGCGTCGCCCGTGTGCGCGGGTTTCGGCACGGTTTCATCGGCAGCGGGCGCCGCCGGGCCACGGCGCGGCGCCCGGCGCGTCACACGGGCCGACGCGGCGCTGCCTGCTGGCACGACCGCGCCGGGGCCGGGCCGGGCTGGGCCGGCGCTGCCGGCTCAGCCGGCGCCGGCAGACTCGGCACCCACCTCCGCCACCGCCAGCGCCGTCATGTTGACCACCCGCCGCACGGTGGCCGAGGGCGTCAGGATATGCGCCGGCTTCGCCGCGCCGAGCAGCATCGGGCCCACGGTGACGCCATGGCCGCCGGTCACCTTCAGCACGTTGAACAGGATGTTGGCGGCGTCCAGGTTGGGCAGCACCAGCAGGTTGGCGGAACCGTTCAGCGTCGTGTCCGGCAGGTAGCCGCGGCGGATGGTCTCCGACAGCGCGGCGTCGCCGTGCATCTCGCCGTCGCACTCGATGTCCGGCGCGCGCTGCACGAACAGGTCGCGCGCGGCGCGCATGCGGCGCGCGCTGGCGCGCGGGCTGCTGCCGAAGATGCCGTGCGACAGGAAGGCCACCTTGGGCGGCAGGCCGAAGCGGCGCAGCTCGGCGGCGGCCATCAGCGCGATCTCGGCCAGCTCCTCGGCGCCCGGCTCCTCGTTGACGAAGGTGTCGGTGATGAACAGCGTGTGCTGCTGGAGCATGATGGCGTTCATCGCCGCCATCACGTGCGCGTCGGCGCGCTGGCCGACGACCTGGCGGATGTGCTCCAGGTGCGCGTCGTAGCGGCCGACCAGCCCGCAGACCAGCGCGTCGGCCTCGCCCCGGCGCAGCATCAGGCAGCCGATCAGCGTGTTGCTGCGCCGCACCGCGGCCTTCGCGGCCTCGGCGGTGACGCCCTCGCGCGCCATCAGGCCGCGGTACAGCTCCCAGTAGCTGCGGAAGCGCGGGTCGTTCTCGGGGTCGACGAGTTCGAAGTCGCGCCCCGGCTGCAGGCGCAGCCCGGCGCGCTCGATGCGCATCTTCACCACCTCCGGCCGGCCGACCAGCACCGGCTGCGCCAGGCGTTCGTCCAGCACGACCTGCAGCGCACGCAGCACGCGTTCGTCCTCGCCCTCGGCATAGACCACGCGCGCCGGCTGCGCCGCATGGCGCGCCTTCGCGGCGGCGAAGACCGGGCGCATCACCATGCCGGTCTGGTAGACGAAGCGCGTCAGGCTCTGGCGGTAGGCGTCCAGGTCGGCGATCGGCCGCGTCGCGACGCCGGACTCCGCGGCCGCCTTCGCGACCGCCGGCGCGATGCGCAGGATCAGCCGCGCGTCGAACGGCGTCGGGATGATGTAGTCGGGGCCGAACTTCAGCTCCTTGCCCTGGTAGGCGGCGGCCACCTCGTCGCTGGCCTCGGCCTTGGCCAGCGCCGCGATCTCGTGCACGCAGGCCAGCTTCATCGCCTCGGTGATCTTGCTCGCGCCGCAGTCCAGCGCGCCGCGGAAGATGTACGGGAAGCACAGGACGTTGTTGACCTGGTTCGGGTAGTCGCTGCGCCCGGTGGCGATGATGCAGTCCGGCCGCGCCGCCTTGGCCAGCTCGGGCCGGATCTCGGGCTCGGGGTTGGCCAGCGCCAGGATGATGGGCTTGTCGGCCATCGTCTGCACCATCTGCGGCGTCAGCACGCCGGGTGCGGAGCAGCCCAGGAAGACGTCGGCGCCGCGCACCGCGTCGGCCAGACTGCGCGCCTCGGTGCGCTGGCAGTAGCGCTGCTTGCTCTCGTCGAGCTTGGCGAAGTCCTCGCGGCCCTCGCGGATGACGCCCTTACTGTCGACGGCGAAGATGTGCTCGCGCTTCACGCCCAGCCCCACCATCACGTCCAGGCAGGCGATGGCCGCGGCGCCGGCACCGCTGGCGACCACCTTGACGTCCGCGATGCGCTTGCCCACCAGCTCCAGGCCGTTGATCAGCGCGGCGGCGCTGATGATCGCGGTGCCATGCTGGTCGTCGTGGAAGACCGGGATGTTCATGCGCTCGCGCAGCTTCCTCTCGATGTAGAAGCACTCGGGCGCCTTGATGTCCTCCAGGTTGACGCCGCCCAGCGTGGGCTCCAGCGCCGCGACGATGTCGACCAGCTTGTCCGGGTCGCGCTCGGCCAGCTCGATGTCGAAGACGTCGATGCCGGCGAACTTCTTGAACAGGCAGCCCTTGCCTTCCATCACCGGCTTGGCGGCCAGCGGGCCGATGTCGCCCAGCCCCAGCACCGCGGTGCCGTTGGTCACCACGCCGACCAGGTTGGCGCGGCTGGTGAAGTCGGCGGCCAGCGCCGGTTCGCGCTCGATCGCCAGGCAGGGGTAGGCGACGCCAGGTGAATAGGCCAGGCTGAGGTCGCGCTGGTTGGACAGCGGCTTGGTCGGCGTCACCGCGACCTTGCCCCGCGTCGGGCTGCGGTGGTACTCCAGCGCGGCGTCGCGCAGTGCCTGCTCGGCGGCGGAAAGGTGGTCGGCCACGGTCGTCTCCTCGTTGTGGCCCGCCCGGACTGCGGGCGGGTCGGGCGTCGAGGTTACTGCGCTGGCCGCGCGGCGATAAGTGCCGCGGCGCGGATCTCAGTTTTGTGCAGCGCGCCGGCTCAGGATCTCGAAGGCCGGCAGCGTCTTCCCCTCCAGCACCTCGAGGAAGGCCCCGCCGCCGGTGGTGATGTAGCCGATGTCGTGCTCGATGCCGTACTTGGCGATCGCCGCCAGCGTGTCGCCGCCGCCGGCGATGCTGAAGGCGTCGCTGCCGGCGATCGCGCGCGCGATCGCCTCGGTGCCGTGGCTGAAGGCGTCGAACTCGAACACGCCCACCGGCCCGTTCCAGACGATGGTGCCGGCATCGTGCAGCCGCCGGGCCAGCAGCGCGGCGGTCTGCGGGCCGATGTCCAGGATCATCTCGTCGTCGGCCACCTCGTCGGCCGGCTTCGCGGTGGCCGCAGCGTCGGACTTGAACTCCTTCGCGACGACCACGTCCACCGGGATCGGCACCTCGGCACCGCGCGCCTTCATCGCCGCGATCACCGCATGCGCCTCGCCGACCAGGTCGGGCTCGGCCAGGCTCTTGCCGATGCGCAGCCCGGCGGCCAGCATGAAGGTGTTGGCGATGCCGCCGCCGACGACGAGGCCGTCGACCTTCTGCGCCAGGCTCTGCAGGATGCTCAGCTTGGTGCTGACCTTGCTGCCGGCGACGATGGCCACCAGCGGCCGCCGCGGCGCCGCCAGCGCCTTGGTGATGGCGTCGATCTCGGCGCTGAGCAGCGGGCCGGCGCAGGCCACCGGCGCAAACTGCGCGATGCCGTAGGTGCTGGCCTCGGCGCGGTGCGCGGTGCCGAAGGCGTCGTGCACGAAGACATCGCACAGCGCGGCCATCTTGCGCGCCAGCGTCTCGTCGTTCTTCTTCTCGCCCTTGTTGAGCCGGCAGTTCTCCAGCATCACCACCTGGCCGGGCTTGACGTCCACGCCGTCGACCCAGTCGCGCACCAGCGGCACCTCGGTGTAGGGCTCGGCGAGCAGCTGGCTCAGGCGCTCGGCCACCGGGGCCAGGCTGTCCTCGGCGCGCCACTGGCCTTCGGTCGGGCGGCCGAGGTGGCTGGTCACCATCACCGCCGCGCCGGCATCCAGCGCCATGCGGATGGCCGGCACGCTGGCGCGGATGCGCGTGTCCTCGGTGATGCGGCCCTGCTCGTCCTGCGGCACGTTGAGGTCGGCGCGGATGAAGACACGCTTGCCCTTCAGCGCACCCTGTGCGGCCAGGTCGGCGAGACGGATCACGGCGGTCATCGGGCAGGCTCCGGGAGGTGGGGTGGGGGGTAGCGCGCGATTCTAGGCGGCTACCAGCCCAGCCCCAGCTTCAGCGGCAGCAGCACGGACATGCCGGTGACGATGGTGCCCAGGATGGTGCGGCGCCAGAAAAACCAGGCCGCGCCGGCGGCCACGGCATAGAGCCGGGCGTCCTGCCAGGTCGTGATCAGCGCACCCTGCGTCATCACGACCTCGGGCACCACCACCGCCGCCAGCGCGGCCAGCGGCGCGTAGCGCAGGCCCTGCATCAGCCAGGCGGGAATCGGGATCTCGCGCTCGGTCAGGAAGAAGAAGCCGCGCGTCAGCACCGTCAGCACGGTCAGGCCGACGATCGCGAGCACGGCTTCCCAGGCGGTCAGCATGGCGCGTAATTCCTTGGCATCACGTGGCGTCGTCCGCCGGCTCGGCGCGCCGCGGAACGGTATGGTCGATCAGCAGGCCGATCGCCACCGCAGCGGCGATCGCGACGACGATGTTCAGCTTCAGCGGCAGCGCATAGGCCGCCACCGCGGCGCAGCCGGCCACCAGGCCGGCGACCGCCGTGGCCTTGCCCGCCACCAGCGACAGCGTCAGCCCCAGCAGCGCCAGCGTGCCGGCGAAGCCGAATCCCCAGTGCACCGGCACCGCATTCGCGAGAAAGATGCCGGCGATCGACGGCACCTGCCAGGCCACCCAGTTGGTCGTCACGCCGCCCCAGAAATACGGCAGCTGCTCGGGCGCCGGCCTGGGCTGCGGGAAGCGGCGCATGAACAGCACGTAATTCAGGTCGGCCGTGAAATAGGCCAGGCGCACGCGCAGCGGCAGCGGCAGGTGGCCGAAATACGGCCGCCACTGGGCGCTGAAGATCACGAAGCGCAGGTTGACGCAGGCCGCGGTGGCCCAGATCACCCACAGCGGCGCGCCGGCGGTCATCAGCGGCAGCACCGCCAGCTGCGCGCTGCCGGCAAAGACCAGCAGCGACATCAGCACCATCAGCCAGGGCGCGAAACCGCTCTTGCCCATCGCGACCCCGGCCACCAGGCCCCAGGCCGCGATGCCGATCGCGGTGCCCAGCATCTCGCGCGAGCCGCGCAGGAATTCGGGGTGGCGCCAGATCGGCGGCAGGGGCAAGGCGATGGACACCTAGGGATTGTCCCAGGTGTCCGGACACGGCGTGAGCCGGGGGTCTTGGCGTGCGGAACCGCCGCGCCTGCGCCGCTTGACCGCGACGTGTCCGCCGCGCAGGCGGCTCAGCGCTTGCGCACCGAACCGCTGCCGGCGACCGAGGTGCTCATCGACGCGTCGCCGCTGTAGACCACGTCGCCGCTGCCGGCGATGCTAACCTTCAGCGTCTTGGTCGCCTGGACCTCGGCGTCGCCGCTGCCGGCGATCTTGATCTGCACGTCGTCGGCGCGCAGCTCGGGCAGCTTGACGTCGCCGCTGCCGGCGATGCCGATCGTCAGCTTGCCGGCCTGGCCACTGCCGCGCACGTCGCCGCTGCCCGAGATGCTGATCGCCAGCTCGTCGGTCTGCAGCCCGTTCAGCCGCGCGTCGCTGGAACCGGCGATGGACAGCTTCAGCGACGGCGTGCGGAAGTCCTCGATGCGCAGGTCGCCGGAGCCGGCCGAGGCCAACGCCACCAGCTTCGGCGTCACGATCTCGACCGCGACCTTGCTGCGCGTGGTGATGCGCTCGCCGCGCTTGAAGCGCACGACCAGCGTCGGGCCGTTGCGGCCGTCCTCGACCAGCGTCTCCAGCAGCGGCAGCAGGTTGTCGTCGGCGCTGACCTGCACCGCGGTCGCCGCCCCCTGGCGCACCGTGATGTCGATGCCGCCCTGCTGCGCGATGGCCTGGAATTCGCCGACGCTGCGCGACTCGGTCGCGACGGTGCCGGAGCCCACGGTGCGCGCCAGCGCGGCCTGCGGCAGCGCGGCGAGCGCGATCGCCGCGCCGAGCGCGAGCAGCGGCGCGGCCAGCAGCGCGCGCAGGCAGGTCGACGTCGTGGTCAGGGCGGCGAGGGTCATCGGGTCGGCTCCGTCGTTGGGGTTCGGGCCGGACTGTGCCAAAGCCGGGCCGGCGCGGCCAGCGCGGCGCGACAGACTGCAGATGCCGGCGACGGAGTGACGCCCGGGCGGCGCGCGGCGTCGGTGGCGGCAGGCGCCGGGGGTCGGGGCGCCGGACGGACCCAGCCTCGCGGCGTGAGATCGCCGTTCGTCGTTCGCCAGCCCTGCGATCCGTTCCGGGATCGCATGCGCGGGCTCAGGGCCTGGCGGGTGCGGGCTTGTCCGCCGCCGCGGCCTCGGCGGCCGGCGGCACCGGCGCCGCGGCGACCGCGGTGTCCTCGGGCGCCGGGGCGGCCGGGATGTTGTTCTCGCGCATGTAGTCCTCCATCTCGCGCCAGCCGGCGAAGACGGCGGCCTTGTCGGCGCGGCGGTTGAGCGCGAAGCACTGCTCGACCGAACGCGCGGCATGACGGCAGCCGGCGCCGATGGCGCGCCCTTCGGCTTCGCGGCGCTCGGCGACGGCGCTGGCGGACTCGATGCCCAGCAGGTCGCAGCCGGTCAGCAGCAGCGGCGTGGCGGCGAGCAGGGCGAGGGCGAAGCGGCGCATGGGCGGCGGTCGGCGAGCGGTCGGTCCCGGGTTATCGGCCGGCCCGCCGCGACGCTTGAGGCCGCGCAGCGCGGGATCAGGGCTTCGTGCGCTGCAGGAATTCGCGCGCCGACAGGCGCCGGCCGCCGGGCCGCTGCAGCTCCAGCAGCTCCAGCGCACCGTCGCCGCAGGCCACGACCAGCCGCGACGCATCGCCGGCCAGCCGCTCGCCGGGCGTGCCCTGCACGGCGACGACACGCCCGCGCCAGAGCTTCACCGGTTCGCCCGCGATCTCGGCCTGCAGCCCCGGGAACGGGTCGAAGGCGCGCAGGCGGCGTTCGATCAGCGCCGCCTGCTGCGACCAGTCGGCCTGGCCCTCCGCCTTGTCGATCTTGTGCGCATAGGTCACGCCAGCGGCCGGCTGCGGTCGCCGCGGCAAGTCGTCCAGCCGCGCCAGCGCCTGCACGACGAGGCGCGCGCCCAGCGCCGCCAGCCGGTCGTGCAGCGTCGCCGCGGTGTCGTCGGGGCCGATCTCCACCGCCTCGGCGAGCAGCATGTCGCCGGTGTCCAGGCCCTCGTCCATCTGCATGATCGTGATGCCGGTGGCGGCGTCGCCGGCCTCGATCGCGCGCTGGATCGGCGCCGCGCCCCGCCAGCGCGGCAGCAGCGACGCGTGGATGTTCAGGCAGCCGCGCGGCGGCAGCGCCAGCACCCAGGCCGGCAGGATCAGCCCGTAGGCGGCGACCACCATCGCCTCCGGCGCCGCCTGCTGCAGCGCCGAACGCGCCGCGGCGGCGTCCTCGGGCCACTTGCCGTCCAGGCGCAGGCTGCGCGGCTGCGCCAGCGCCAGGCCCTGCTGCAGCGCGTACTGCTTGACCGGCGAGGGCTGCAGCTTCAGCCCGCGGCCGGCCGGGCGGTCGGGCTGCGTCAGCACCAGCACGACCTCGTGCCCGGCGTCGTGCAGCGCGGCCAGCGCGGCGCGCGCGAACTCGGGGGTGCCGGCGAAGGCCAGGCGCATCGGGGCGGTCTCGCGTGCCGCCGCTCAGCGCATGCGCTGCAGCTCGTCGCGCGTGCGCTTGAGCATCTTGGTGCGGATGCGGTCGCGCTTGAGCGGGCTCAGGTATTCGACGAAGACCTTGCCCAGCAGGTGGTCCATCTCGTGCTGCACGCAGACCGAGGTCAGGCCCTCGGCCTGCAGCTCGTAGGGCTCGCCGGCGCGGTCCAGGGCCTGCACGGTGACGCGGGCGTGGCGCTCGACGCGGTCGTAGATCTGCGGCACCGACAGGCAGCCTTCCTCGTTGACCGCCATCTCGGTGCTGGCCTCGACGATGCGCGGGTTGATCAGCACCAGCGGGCGGTCGCGGCTGTCGCTGGTGTCCATCACGATCACGCGCTCGTGCACGTCGACCTGCGTGGCCGCCAGGCCCACGCCCTCGGCGTCGTACATGGTCTCGAGCATGTCGTCGACGAGGCGGCGGATGCGCTCGTCGACCTCGCGCACTTCGCGCGCGACGGTGTGCAGCCTCGGGTCGGGGTAGCGCAGGATGTTCAGGCGGGCCATGGGAACGGGCGGCAGGACGGTCGGCAGGCAGCGGGCGAAACAGGCCGAAACAGCTGTGGACGAGGCGCAACGTGCACCTGCGTGAAGGCCACCACGCGGTCATCGACCGCATGGCGGTTTCGTTGCCACATCAAGGGTTTAGCGGCAGAATCCTCGAAAGCGATTGAGCATTGTCGCGGCCCGGGCACCGCCTCGGCG
Organism: Rubrivivax sp.; assembly: GCA_019635315.1. GTDB lineage: Bacteria > Pseudomonadota > Gammaproteobacteria > Burkholderiales > Burkholderiaceae_C > Rubrivivax. Next base: position 292,253 of record JAHBZT010000003.1, on the reverse strand, counting down.
ACGGCAGGGGCTCAAGGGTCGGGGCGCCCTGCCGAAAAACAACGACGACAGGGCACCGCGCCCGCCGCATTTTCTCGCACAGCCTGCGTTTGCCGTCCGGAGACCCCAGCCCCATGAAGCCACGCCAGCGCACCGCCCAGCGGAACCGACGGTCCACCAAGACGTTCACGCTGGCGGCGCTGTCGTCCCTGCTGCTGGGCCTGGCCGCGGCGCAGCCGGCGCTGGCGCAGGCCGGCCGGCTGCCGGTGCTGCCCGAGTGGCGCGACACCGCACAGCGCGTGGCGCAGGCCGGCGTGCCGCTGGAGGACCTGGCGCCCAACGCGCCCGACCAGCACGTGGTGCAGCGCGGCGACACGCTGTGGGACATCTCCTCGCTGTTCCTGAAGACGCCCTGGCGCTGGCCCGAGCTGTGGGGCATGAACCTCGACCAGATCCGCAACCCGCACCTGATCTACCCCGGCCAGGTGCTGGTGCTCGAGAAGCGCGACGGCCGCGCGATGCTGCGCGTGGCGCAGCCGGGCGACGGCGTGCCGACCAATACCGTCAAGCTGTCGCCGCGCGTGCGCAGCGAAGTGCTGGAGAACGGCGCCATCGCAGCCATCCCGCTGCACCTGATCGGCCCCTTCCTCAACGAGGCGGTGGTCTTCAACACCAACGAGCTGGACACCGCGCCGCGCATCGTCGCCACGCAGGAAGGCCGCGTGCTCGTCTCGCGCGGCGAGACGGCCTACGTGCGCGGCGACCTGGGCGGCGCGCGCGACTTCCGGCTCTTCCGCGAGCTGCGGCCGCTGGCCGACCCGATCACCGGCGAGGTGCTGGGCTACGAGGGCCGCTACGTCGGCACCGCCGAATACACGCGCCCCGGCGAGATCCTGGCCAACGAGAAGGGCAAGGGCGTCGTCGTGCCGGCCAGCTTCCGCATCACCAGCACGCGGCTGGAGGCCGGCGTCGGCGACCGCCTGTCGCCGGTGCCGCAGCAGGAACTGGTGGCCTACGTGCCGCGGCCGCCGGCGCAGGCCATCGACGGCCGCGTCGTCGGCATCTACGGCGAGGGCCTGCGTGCCGGCCAGAACCAGGTCGTGTCGCTGAACAAGGGCGCGCGCGATGGGCTGGAGCGCGGCCACGTGCTGGCGCTGTGGCGGGCCGGCCTGTCGGCCACCGACACCACCACGCCGGGGCAGCGCGTGGCGATGAAGCTGCCCGACGAGCGCCATGGCCTGCTGTTCGTCTTCCGCGTCTTCGACCGCGTGTCCTATGCGCTGATCCTCAACGTGCAGGATCCCGTGCGCGCCGGCGACCGCTTCACGCAGCCTTAGGCCCGCGGCGCCCCCCACGACCAGCGGCCGCGACGAGCGGCCGCGGTCGTTTACGCTTGCCGCCCATGCATGCCGACGACATCGCGGGCGAGGAGTTCGAGGCCTGGTTCCGCCTGCTCGGCTCGGTCGGCCGCGGGCCGGCGCGGCGCTTGCTGGCGGCCTGCGGGTCGGCGCCTGCGGTCTTCGCCATGCGCGCGGCCACACTGCGCGAGATTGCCGGCGCCAAGGCCGCCGAGGCGCTTACGAAGGAGCCCGAGCACCACGCCGAGCGGCTGGCCGCCGCGCGTGCCTGGCTGGCCGGGGGCGAACAGCGGCAGGTGCTGACCATCGCCGACCCCGGCTACCCCCCAGCGCTGCTGCAGACCGCCGACCCGCCGCTGCTGCTGTACGTACAGGGCGACGCGGCGCGGCTGGCCGGGCCCCTGCTGGCCATCGTCGGCAGCCGCCACCCGACGGCCCAGGGGGCCGACAACGCACGCGCCTTCGCCGCTGCGCTGGCGGCGCGCGGCTGGACCATCGTCTCCGGGCTGGCCCATGGCATCGACGCCGCGGCGCACGAAGGCGCCCTGCAGGCCGGGCCGGGCGGCGCCGGCACGGTGGCGGTGGTCGGCACCGGGCCGGACCGCGTCTACCCGTCGTCGCACCGCGGACTGGCCCACCGCATCGTGCACCAGGGCGCCATCGTCAGCGAATTCGCGCCCGGCGTGCCCGCGCTGGAGGAGAACTTCCCGCAGCGCAACCGCATCATCGCCGGCCTGGCGGCGGGCACGCTGGTGGTGGAGGCCGCCGTGCGCTCGGGCTCGCTGATCACTGCGCGGCTGGCCGCCGAGGCCGGGCGCGAGGTGTTCGCGATCCCTGGCTCGATCCACTCGCCGCAGTCGCGCGGCTGCCACGCGCTGCTCAAGCAGGGCGCCAAGCTGGTCGAGACGGCCGAGGACGTGGCCGAGGAACTGCGCGGGGCGCCGATGCGCCCGGCCGCTCCCGATTCGCCGCAGGGCAGCCTGCCGCTGGCGCCGGCGCCGGCCGCGACGTCCGAACCGGAGGACCCGCTGCTCGACGCGATGGGCCACGACCCGGTGACGCTGGACGCGCTGCTGGCGCGCACCGGCGAGACCGTGGACCGGCTGTCGGCCCGGCTGCTGGACCTGGAACTCGATGGCCGCGTCGCCCGCTTGCCGGGTGGGCTGTATCAGCGTCGCGGCCACGGCTGAGATTTCACGACAGCGAGCACACGCTCACTTCCGATGGCCGGGCCGCCGCTTTTCCGCCGCCGGCGGCCAGCGGGGGTGGGGTATAGTGGGCCGATGTTCGAAGTGCTCGTCTATCTCTACGAGAACTACTGGCGTCCCGACGCCTGTCCGGACCCCAAGCAGCTCTCGCGCAAACTCTCGGCGGTGGGCTTCGACAACGACGAGATCCAGGACGCGCTGCGCTGGCTGGACGGCCTGGCCACCAGCGCCGAGGCGGTCGCCGGCGCGCCGGTGCCCGGCAGCATGCGCATCTATACCGATGCCGAGCGCGAGGTGCTGGACGAGGCGTCGCTGGGCTTCATCACCTTCCTCGAGTCCGCCGGCGTGCTGCCGGCGCCGATGCGCGAGATGGTCATCGACCGCGCGCTGGCGGTGGGCAACGGGCCGATCGACCTCGACGACCTGAAGATCATCGTGCTGATGGTCTTCTGGAGCCTGGGCGAGGAACCGGACGCGCTGATCCTCGACGAGCTGTTCGTCGACGCCGAAGACCGGGTGATCCACTGACCTTGCCGGGCATCGCCCGGCAAGCGGCCCGCCGCGCTACTGCAGCAGCCGCGAGGCGTCCACGTCCAGCTTGGCCAGCGCGCTGCGCGTGGCGCGCACGGTCAGCGCCTCGTCCTGCGCCGGCAGCATCAGGCCGGCCTGCAGGTAACTGGCCAGCCGGTGCTGCTGGAACAGCACGCAGCGGCCCTGCGGCGTGACGAACAGGCTCAGCTGCTTGCGCAGGCCGTGCCAGGCCAGCTGCACCGCCTCGGAGCGGCCGCCGCGGTCCAGCATGTACCAGCTGCCGACCTGCAGCTCGCGCGCCCAGGCCACCATCGCCGGCGTCGGCATCGAGCCGCCGTCGAGCACGACCTCGAGCTCGCTGCTCTGGTGGCCGGAGAGGTCCAGCACCATGCTCTCGTCGATCTCGACGTCGGTGGCGTCGGGCAGCAGCTCCTCCAGCGTCTCCAGGCGCTCCATCAGCTCGCGCAGGCGGTCGTCCGGGATCACCGCGGCCTTGGCCGTGAAGGCGGCGGCCAGCGAGTTGTTGAGCTGCTGGATGTGCTCGTCCTGCTTCGCGGCGTCCATGCCGGCGGCGGCCATGCCCTCGCGCAGGCTCTTCAGCAGCATCGGCAGGCGCTGGATGACCTCGGCGCGCTCCTCGCGCGTGACCTTGGCGCTGGCGCTCCAGATCAGGTCGGCGGCGGCGCGCTTCATCTTCTTCGTCGCCTCGCCCTGCGGGCCGTGGCGCACCGCGGTGGTCGCCAGCACGTCGGCCCAGACATGGAACAGGAACTGGCGCACGCCCTCCTGCACCGGCACCTCGTTGAGCATGCGGCGCAGCTCGATCGTGTACTGGATGGCCAGCGTCTCGCGCTGCTCCACCTGCTGGGCCAGCGAGACGCCCTTCTTCGTCGCCTCGTTCTCGTTCTTGAAGTAGTGCTCCAGGAAGCGCTCGAACTCGATCAGCACGGTCTGGAAGACGCGCCGCCCGGTGTCCGGGTAGGCCTCGACGACCTGCACGATGCGCTTGATCTCCTTCTCCAGCGATTCGCCGACGCCGCTGGCGCCGCCGCTGTCGAAGCCCATCACGCAGGCGCCCATGCGGTCGATCAGGCGCCGCGCCGGGTGGTCGATGGTGGCGAAGAAGTCGGGCTCGGACACCGCCACGCGCAGCACCGGCATCTGCAGCCGCGCAAACCAGACGCGGATGCTGGCCGGGATGCGGTCCTCGGTGAGGATGCTCTGGAACAGCAGCGCGACGATCTCGATCGTCGCCCGCTCCTCCGGCGTGGCCGCGGCCTGCTTGAGCACCTGCTTGCGCTGGTGCAGTTCCTCCAGCATCACCGGCGTGGTGACCAGCGGCGCGCCGGCCTTGGTGGTGGGCGCCAGGCGCTGGCGTATGCCCTGCTGCGCGGTGTCGATCGCGCGCGCCAGCCCGGGCGACAGCGCCCGCGCCGGGCGCGTCGCCGGCAGGCCGCCCGAGCGCGTGGAGACCGCGAACTCCGGCACGTGGCGGCCGATCAGCCGGTTCAGCCGGCCGAGCACCGCCTCGGCGTGCTCGCGGCTGCGCGCCAGCGGGGCGGTGCGCGTCATCAGCCGCGTCTCGTCGCCGACGCCGCCCATACCGCCGCCGCCGGAAGCGCCGCCGCGGCCGCTGGTCCAGCCGCCGCCGTCGGCCGGGAAGCCGGAATTGCGGTAGCCGGGGCCGGACGGGCGCGCATCGCCGCCGAACCCGGTGGCGCCGCCGCCGGCCTGCCAGCCCAGCGGCGCATTCGGGTGCGTGCGCGCGCGCCGGATGAACGGGCGCAGGTCCACCTCGGGCAGCACGCGGTGCTCGACCAGCCAGCGGTTGGTCTCGTGGTAGGCCTCCTCCACGAGGTGCGCGAACTCCTCGTGCAGCACCGGCTGGATCTCGCGCCAGCCCTCCAGCGTGAGCCCGGCGGCGCGCCAGGCGTCGAAGGCGATGCGCGCCAGCACATGGGCGCGCAGCATGTCGTGGGCGTCCAGCTCGGTGCGCCCTTCCAGGTGCGCGACGCGCGAGCGCAGGTCGGAGAATTCCCAGGACGCGCGGTCCATGATGGCCAGCGCCAGCCGCGAGGTGACGATCTCGAGCTCGATCGTGTCGTCGCTGACCAGCGTCAGCGCGTCGCGCGAGCCCGGCGGCGGCAGGTCGGCCGAGCGCGTGGCCGAGGCGCCGTGGTACAGCACCTGGCGCAGCCCGCCGACCATGCCGCGGTGCCAGGCCTGGGCGTGGTCCTTCAGGCCCTGCATCAGGTCGCGCCGGCGCAGGAAGGCGCCATGCTCGCTGGGCTTGTCCAGCAGGTTGCGCGCGCCGTCCATGCAGGCCTGGACCAGCGGCACGAGCCCCTTGACGAGCTCTTCCGTATACAGCCGCCGCGCCTGCCCGGCTATGGATTCTGGCGAGGCGCTGGTGGACATGTCAGGTGCGGTGGCGGCGGGCAGCTGGCGGCGGCGATTTCACTCTACACCACCGCCCCGGCATTCGGATCGTTCGGGTCGCCTTCCTTGACCCCCTGTTTGATCAGGTCCTCGCGCTTGACACCCAGCCACATCGCGATGCCGGCGGCGACGAAGATCGACGAATAGATGCCGAACAGGATGCCGATGGTCAGCGCGATCGCGAAGTACTCCAGCGTCGGGCCGCCGAACAGCAGCATCGACACCACCATCAGCTGCGTGCTGCCGTGGGTGATGACGGTGCGGCTGATCGTGCGCGTGATCGCGTGGTCGATCGCCTCCGGCGTCGTGAACTTGCGGTACTTGCGGAAGGTCTCGCGGATGCGGTCGAAGATGACCACCGACTCGTTGACCGAGTAGCCCAGCACGGCGAGCACGGCGGCCAGCACGGCCAGCGAGAACTCCCACTGGAAGAAGGCGAAGAAGCCCAGGATGATGATCACGTCGTGCAGGTTGGCCACGATGCCGGCGATCGAGAACTTCCACTCGAAGCGCATCGCCAAGTAGGCCATGATGCCCAGGATGGTCACGGCCAGGGCCAGCGCACCGTTGGTGTAGAGCTCCTCGCCGACCGACGGGCCGACGAACTCGGTGCGCGTCAGCGTCAGCGGCTCGCTGCCGGCGGCGTTGGTGCACGCCGGCCGGCTGACCTGCTCGCCCTGCGGCGTGGTGTACTCCTTGGTCGACACCGTGCCCTGCTCGGCGCGGCACAGCGCCTCGAAGACGCTGGCCGACAGCGCGCCCTGCTCGCGTTCGCCGCGCACCGGCACGCGGATCAGCACGTCGCGCGAGGTGCCGAAATTCTGCACCTGCACCTCGCCCAGGTTCAGGCCCTCGACGCTGGCCCGCGTGCGCTCCAGATCCGCGGTCTGCGCATACTGCACTTCCACCAGCGTGCCGCCGGTGAACTCGATCGACAGGTGCAGCCCGCGCGTGGCCAGGAAGTACACCGCCAGCACGAAGGCCAGGATGGACACCGCATTCAGCGCCAGCACGTGGCGCATGAACGGGATGTCTCGGTGGATGCGGAAAAACTCCATGGGGCGCCTCCCGCCTCAGCCCTTGACCGGCGGCTTGGCCGCGGCGGCATCCGGCCGCCAGACCTGCCCGATCGACACGCTCTTCAGCCGCTTCTGGCGCCCGTACCACAGGTTCACGAGGCCGCGCGAGAAGACAACGGCCGAGAACATGCTGGTCAGGATGCCCAGGCAGTGCACGACCGCGAAGCCGCGCACCGGCCCGCTGCCGAAGGCCAGCAGCGCCAGGCCGGCGATCAGCGTCGTCACGTTGCTGTCCAGGATGGTGCCCCAGGCGCGTTCGTAGCCGATATTGATGGCCTGCTGCGGCGGCAGGCCGGCGCGCAGTTCCTCGCGCACGCGCTCGTTGATCAGCACGTTGGCGTCGATCGCCATGCCCAGCGTCAGCGCGATCGCCGCCATGCCGGGCAGCGTCAGCGTGGCCTGCAGCATCGACAGCACGGCCACCAGCAGCAGCAGGTTGAAGGCCAGCGCCACCGTGCTGAAGACGCCGAACAGCAGGTAGTAGGCGCACATGAACACGGCGATCGCGATGAAGCCGTAGATCACGCTGTCGAAGCCCTTGGCGATGTTGTCGGCGCCCAGGCTGGGACCGATCGTGCGCTCCTCGATGATCTCCATCGGCGCGGCCAGCGAGCCGGCGCGCAGCAGCAGCGCCTGGTCGTTGGCCTCCTGCGTCGTCATGCGGCCGCTGATCTGCACGCGCCCGCCGCCGATCTCGCTGCGGATCACCGGCGCCGTGACGACCTCGCCCTTGCCCTTCTCGAACAGGATGATGGCCATGCGGCGGCCGACGTTCTCGCGCGTGACGTCGCGGAAGACGCGCGCGCCCTTGGCGTCCAGCGTCAGGTTGACCACCGGCTCCTGCGTCTGCGGGTCGAAGCCGGGCTGCGCGTCGGTCAGGTTCTCGCCGGTCAGCACGACCTGGCGCAGCACGATGATGGGCCGGCCGTCGCGCTCCAGGAAACGCTCGCTGCCGAAGGGCACCGGCGCGCTGCCGCGTTCGGCCTCGCGCGCCTCGGCGCTCTCGTTGACGAGGCGGATCTCCAGCGTCGCGGTGCGGCCGATGATGTCCTTGGCCTTCGCGGTGTCCTGCACGCCGGGCAGCTGCACGACCACGCGGTCCAGGCCCTGCTGCTGGATCACCGGCTCGGCCACGCCCAGCTCGTTGACGCGGTTGGCCAGCGTCGTGATGTTCTGGCGCAGCGCCTGGTCCTGGATCTGGCGCGCGGCCTGGGGCCGGAACTCGCCGACCAGGCGCAGCTCGCTGCCCTCGCCCTGCAGTTCCCACTGCATGTCGGCGATCGCGTCGCCCAGCACCTGCAGGCCCTGCTGCGCGACCGCGGCCTCGCGGAAGCGCACCTCGATCGTGTTGCCGTCGCGCGTGACGCCGCCGTGGCGCACGTTCTTCTCGCGCAGCAGCGTGCGCGCGTCGCCGGTCAGCGCCTCGGCGCGCTTGGTCAGCGCGCTCTTCATGTCGACCTGCATCAGGAAGTGCACGCCGCCGCGCAGGTCCAGGCCCAGGTACATGGGCAGTGCCCGGATGCCGGCCAGCCAGGCCGGCGAGCGCGACACCAGGTTCAGCGCCACGATGTAGCGCGGGTCCGCGGGGTCGGGGTTCAGCGCCTGGCTGATGACGTCCTTGGCGCGGATCTGCGTGTCGGTGTCGGCGAAGCGCGCGCGCACAGAACTGCCTTCGAACTGCACGAAGTCGGGCTGCAGCCCGGCCTGCTGCAGCGCCTGCTGCACGCGCTCGGCCACCGCCTCGTCCACGCGCACCGTGGCCTTGCCGCTGGAGACCTGCACCGCAGGCGCCTCGCCGTAGAAGTTGGGCAGCGTGTAGAGCAGGCCGACCACCAGCGCAATGGCGAGGATCGCGTACTTCCACCAGGGGTAGCGGTTCATGGGGCGGGTTCCTGGGACTCGTCGGGCCGCCGGCGGGCGGGACGCGCGCGCCGTGCGCACGGCGGCGGGCCGGCGTGGGCGCCGCGCGCGGCCGCGCGCCGGCGCGCGGCGCGCGGCATCACTTGAAGGTGCCCTTGGGCAGGACCTGGATCACCGACACGCGCTGCACCTGCAGCTCCACGTTGTCGGCCACCTCCACGCCCAGGTAGGTGTCGCCGAGCTTGGTGACGCGGCCGAGCACGCCGCCGGCGATCACGACCTCGTCGCCCTTGGCCAGCGCGTCGACCATCGCCTTGTGCTCCTTCTGCTTCTTCATCTGCGGCCGGATCATGATGAAGTACAGCACCACGAACATCAGCACCAGCGGCAGCAGCGTCAGCAGCGACGACTCGGTGCCGCCGGGGGCTGCGGCGGGGGCGGTCTGGGCGAAGGCTTGGGAGATGAACACGGTCGGTGGTCCTGGTTGTCTTGGGAAGCGGGTCGGGCGCGCCGCCTGCGGGGGGCGGTCGCTGGCGCCAGGGCCCGGCTGCCCGGCGGCGGGCCGACCGGGCGAATCGCGGATTCTAGGCCGGCCGCTGCCCGCCGCCCGGCCCTGCTGCGGCACGGGGTGATTCCTGCGTGCAGCAGCCTTGCCGCCCCTACACCAGCACCTCGGTCACGTGCGGGTGGCCCAGGAAGGCCTGCGGACTGGCACTCGCGCCATAGGCGCCGGACTGGAAGATCACGACGAGGTCGCCGACCTGCGCCACCGGCAGCTCCATGCGGTCGGCCAGCAGGTCCAGCGGCGTGCACAGCGGGCCCACCGCGGAAGCCACCTCGGTATCGGGCGCGCCCATGCGGTTGCCGATGGCCGCCGGGTAGTTCTTGCGCACCACCTGCCCGAAGTTGCCCGACGCGCTGAGGTGGTGGTTGAGCCCGCCGTCGCAGACCAGGAAGACCTGCCCGCGCGAGACCTTGCGATCGACGATGCGCGTGACGTAGACACCCGCCTCGCCGACCAGGTAGCGCCCGAGCTCGATGACGATGTGCGCGGCCGGCATCTCGCGCGCCGCGCGCTCGACGAGGGCGGCCAGGTTGGCGCCGATCGGGGCCAGGTCCAGCCGCTGCTCACCCGGGAAGTACGGGATGCCGAAGCCGCCGCCCAGGTTGAGAAACTTCACCGGCGCCGGCGCGCCTTCGGCCAGGCGCAGTGCCAGCTCGTAGCTCTTGGCCTGCGCCTCGCAGATCGATTCGGCCTTCAGGTTCTGCGAGCCGGCGAAGAGGTGGAAGCCCTCGAAGGCCAGCCCCTCGCGCGCCGCGAAGGCCAGCAGTTCGGGCACCACGTCGACGTCGACGCCGAACTGCTTGGGCCCGCCGCCCATCTTCATGCCCGAGCCCTTGAGCTCGAAGTCCGGGTTGACGCGGACCGCCACGCGCGCCGGCAGCCCGAGCTGCTGCGACGCGCGCGCCAGCACCGGCAGTTCGCGCGCCGACTCCACGTTGACCAGCACGCCGGCGGCCACGGCCTGCAGCAGCTCCGGGTCGCGCTTGCCCGGCCCGGCGAAGCTGATCTCCGCCGGGTCGGCGCCGGCATCCAGCGCCACCTTCAGCTCGCCGGCCGAGGCCACGTCGATGCCCTCCACCAGCCCGGCCATGAACTGCACCAGCGCCGGCATCGGGTTGGCCTTCATCGCATAGTGCAGCTTGACCTGCGGCGGCAGCGCGGCGCGCAGTTCGCCCACGCGGGCCTTCAGCAGGCCGCGGTCGACGGCGTAGAAGGGGGTGCTGCCGACGCGGGCGGCCAGGGTCGTGAGCGGCAGGCTGCCGACCACGAGTTGACCGTCGTGCGTCGACCATTGCGACATCGGGGCATGAACCGGGGCTTGCTTGTTGATCATGGCTCGGTCGCGCAGCCCGCGTCACCCAGTGCGCGGGAGGTCATGTTCGGATCAACTGTCGAGTGTCACTCACCCGGATGCGCTTCGAGCGCCGCAGCCACGATCGCGCGCAGCTTCGGCAGCGAATCCTGCACGGTCGCCCACAGCACGTCGCGGTCGATGTCGAAGTAGGCGTGTACCAGCCGGTTGCGCATGCCGACGATGGCGCCCCAGGGCAGGTCGAGCCGACTGCGGCCTTCGTCGGACACCTTGGCCGCCGCCTCGCCGAGCACCTCGACGGCCCGGACGAGCGCGAACAGCAGCATGCGGTCAGTGTCCAGGTCGGTGCGCGACCGACCACGAATGAACTCTGCCGCCGCGTCGGCGGCGTCTACAAGATGCCGCAGGCGTATGCGGTCAGCCGGCGACATACTGGGTCTGGGCCTCGCGCAGCACCGCGTCGCGGAAGTGACGCGACAGTTCCGGTGCGGTCCTTGCATCGACCTTCAGGCCGCCGATGCGCGCCGACAGTTCGGCCTCGAACGACGCCAGATCGAGCAGCGTGGCCCTTGCGCCGGGCTCGAACTCCACCAACAGGTCCACGTCGCTGTCAGGACGTGCGCTGCCGCGTGCACGAGAGCCGAAAAGCGACAGGCGACGCACGCCGTACCGTCCGCACAGCGCGGCGAGCTCTGCTTCTTCGATGGGTAGACGAAAGTCCATGGTGGCAGTCCAGCGCCGGGCCACGCCGGCAGCAGGATTACACCACCGTCGATGCCTCGTCCGTACGCCGCTCGTGCCACTGCGTGGCCAGCAGCTTGCGGTCGATCTTGCCATTGGGGTTGCGCGGCAGCGGGCCGGCCATGCCGTGGATGCCCGCCGGCACCATGTAGGCCGGCATGTGCACGCGGCACTGCGCCAGCAGCGCCGGCAGGTCCACGGCCGCGCTGCCGTCCGGCGCACTGGCAATGACCTGGATGGCCTGGCCCAGCGTGGGGTGGTCCACGCCGAAGGCCACGCATTCGCCGACCAGCTTCGTCGCGTACAGGATTTCCTCGACCTCGGTCGGGCTGACGCGGTAGCCGCTGGTCTTCATCATCTCGTCGCGGCGGCCAATGAAATACAGGAAGCCCTCGGCGTCGCGGCGCACGGTGTCGCCGCTGAAGACCGCCAGCTCGGGGATCTGCAGCCCGGACTCGCGCCCGCCCACGCCCGCCGGCAGCGGCTTGTAGCGCTCGGCCGTCTTCTCGGGGTCGCCCCAGTAGCCCATGCCGACCAGCGCGCCGCGGTGCACCAGCTCGCCGGGTTCGTCGGGGCCGCACTCGGTGCCGTCCTCGCGCAGCACCAGGATCTCGGCGTTGGGGATGGCCTTGCCGATGCTGTCCGGCCGGCGGTCCACCTCCTCCGGCGGCAGGTAGGTGCTGCGGAAGGCCTCGGTCAGCCCGTACATCAGGAACGGCTTGGCTTTCGGCACACGCGCACGCAGCGCCTGCAGCGTCTCGCGCGGCATGCGCCCGCCGGTGTTGGCGAAGTAGCGCAGGTGCTCGCCCACGGCCGCCGGCCAGTCCAGCGCCGCAAGCTGGATATACAGCGGCGGCACCGCGGTGAGCCCGGTCACGCGCTCGCGCTCCAGCGCCTTGAGCACGTCGCGCGGCAGCAGGTAGTTCAGCAGCACCACGCGCGCGCCGCTGTGGAAGGCGGTCGTGAGCTGGCTAAAGCCGGCGTCGAAGGACAGCGGCAGCGCGGCCAGCAGCGTGTCGTGCGGGCCGTTGCCCAGGTAGCTGGCCACGCTCTTCGCGCCGGCGACCATGTTGCGGTGGCTCAGCACCACGCCCTTGGGGCGGCCGGTGCTGCCGCTGGTGTAGAGGATGGACACCATGTCGGTGTCGATGACGCGGTGGCCGGGGCGCGCCGGGGCCGACAGCATGGCCTGCCAACCCAGCACCGGTACGCCGCTGGCGTCGGTGCCATCGCCAGCCGCGCCGACGAGCACGACATGGCACAGCGCCGGGCAGTCGGCCAGCACCGGCGCCAGCACGGCCAGCCGCTCTGCCGACGTGACCAACACCTTGACGCCACAGTCGCGCGCAATGAAAGCCACTTGCTCGGCCTTGAGCAGCGGGTTGACAGGCACGAAAACGGCGCCCGCCGCGGCCGCGCCGAAGCTGGCCACCACGGTCTCCACCCGCTTGTCCAGGTAGATGCCGACCCGGTCGGCGCGGCCAACGCCCAGTGCCATCAGGCCGTAGGCACAAGCGTGCACCTGTTGCGCCAGGGTGTCGTAGGAGAGGTGTTCGCCGGCCACGGTGAGCGCCGGCGCGGCCGGGTCGCGCGCCGCCCCAACGGCGACCAGTTCGTGCAGCAGGCAGGCTTCGGTCATCGTGCTGTAGGAGGGCTCGGCGCCGCTGCGCCACTTGGCTTGACGCCGCACTTTACCGGAGCACCCTGCGCGCCCGCCGCTGGGCGCCGTGAAGGAGTGGACAGGCACCGCGGGCGGCCGGCCAGCGACTCCCGTCGCGATTCGTGACGGGCTTCCGGCCCGGCCCTGCCTGCACCGCCGCCAAGCCACTCCCGCGCCGGGCCGGCACCTAGAATTCCGGGCTTCGCGACGCAATGGCCGAACGCCGACCCGCTAACTCCCATGGACGTGCTGACGAACGTAAACCGGGTCCTCGACGAGGTGCTGAGTCTGGGCGGCCGCGGCCTGGCCTTCGACCACGGCACACCGCTGCTCGGCGCCATCCCGGAGCTCGACTCGATGGCCGTCGTGTCGCTGATCACGACGCTGGAAGAGCGCTTCGGCATCGGCATCGGCGACGACGAGGTCGACGGCCAGACCTTCGCCACCGTGGGCACGCTGGTCGCGCTCGTCGAGTCCAAGCTGGCCGACTGAATCGCCGCGCCCAACCGGCCGATGCACGCCCCACCGTTCGAGGTCTTCTTCGTTCCCGCGCACGGCGGCCAGCGGCTGTATATCCATCACGCTCCGGCGGGCTCGCCCAGGGGCCTGGTGCTGCACCTGCCGGCCTTCGCCGAGGAGATGAACAAGTCGCGCCGCATGGTGGCCCAGACCTCGCGCGCGCTGGCCGCTGTCGGGTTTGCCGTGCTGCAGGTCGACCTGTTCGGCTGCGGCGACTCCGCCGGCGACCTGGGCGACGCGTCCTGGGCGGACTGGACCGAAGACATCGGCTCGGCCGCGGCCTGGCTTCGAACGCGGCATAACAGTGACGCGCCCGTGCCGCTGTGGCTGTGGGCGCACCGTGCCGGCGCGCTGCTCGCAGGCGATGCGCTGACGCAGCTGGCCGGGCCGGCCAACCTGCTGCTGTGGCAGCCGCTATTGCAGGGGCGCAGCGTGGTGCAACAGATGCTGCGCCTGAAAGCCGCCGCCCACTGGCAGCAAGGCGACGGCAAGGCGGTCATCGACCGCGCGCGCGCCGATCTCGCCGCCGGCGCCGCCGTGGAGGTGGCGGGCTACCTGCTGACGCCCGCACTGGTGAACGCCTTCGAGCAGGCCGCACTGAAGCCCTCCGGCATCGCCGGCGATGGCCGCCAGCTCGTCTGGCTGGAGACATCGGGCGACGGCGGCGAGATCTCCCCCGCCGCCCAGGCGCAATTGCCGCGCTGGCAGCAGGCGGGCTGGCGCACCGATGCCCGCGCCGTCGCCGGTCCGGGCTTCTGGCAGACGGTCGAGATCGAGGATGCGCCGGCGCTCGTCGCGGCCACCGTGCAGGCGATGGAGCGCGCCGCGGTCGATGCCGGCGATGCACAGCCGGCACCCGTGGCCGCCGCCGGCGCCGGAGCGCTGTCTTGAACCCTACCGGCTGCCAGGAGGAGGCCGTCGTCTTCGCCTGCGAAGGCGAGCATCTGCTGGGCATCCTGAGCCGGCCGGCCATTGCCCAGCCCTCCGGCTGCGGCGTCGTCATCGTCGTCGGCGGACCGCAGTACCGCGCCGGCAGCCACCGGCAGTTCGTGCATTGGTCGCGCGCACTCGCGGAAGCGGGCCATGCCGTGCTGCGCTTCGACGTGCGCGGCATGGGCGACAGCACCGGCGCGCAGCGCGGCTTCCAGGCGCTGGACGCCGACATCGGCGCCGCCGTGGACTGCCTGATGGAGCGCTGCGCGGGCCTGGGCGGCGTCGTGCTGGGCGGCCTGTGCGACGGCGCGTCCGCCGCCCTGCTGTACCTGCAGAGACAGCGCGACGAACGCGTCCGTGGCCTGGTGCTGCTGAACCCCTGGGTGCGCAGCGAGCAGACGCTTTCGCGCACCTACGTCAGGCACTACTACCTGCAGCGGCTGGCCGACCGCAGCTTCTGGAGCCGCCTGCTGCGCGGCCAGATCGCGCTGCAGGCGGCGCGCGAGCTGATCGGGCACCTCGCAGCGGCATTCGGCCGCCGGACGCCGAGCACGGCAAGTCCCGCGGCCACCACGCCCTACCCCGAACTGATGGTCGCCGCGCTGCGGCAGCAACCGCGTCCTGTGCTGCTGGCGCTCAGCGGCAACGACTACACGGCCAAGGAATTCCTGGAACTGGCGGAAGTCAATCCGGACTGGGCGGGCTGGCTGGCTGCGCCGCATGTGCACCGCCTGGACCTGCCGGAGGCCGACCATACGCTGTCGCAGCCCGAACCGCGGACACGTTTCGAGCAGGCCAGCATCGCCTGGCTGGCGCAGACCTCCGCGGCCGCGCCGACGGCACGATGAACACCGCCGCCGCCGAAGCGGAGACCATGCCCCTGCCCAAAGGGCCGGTGCTGGGCTGGGACAACTTCTGGCCGCTCGCCGGCAGCGACCTGCCGCACGTCGGGCAGCTGCCCCATCGCCGCTACACCACCAGCGGGCGCGCAGCGCTGCATGCGGCGCTGCTGCAGATGCGCCTGCCCGCCGGCCGCGGCGTGCTGGTGCCCACCTACCACTGCCCCACGATGATCGCCCCGGTCGTCGAGGCCGGCCTGCAGCCGCTGTACTACCCGCTGGACGCCGACGGCCTGCCCGCGCTGGAGCGCATCGACGCCGGCAGCGCGGCGGCCGCCGGCGCGATGTTCGTCGCGCACTTCTTCGGCCTGGCGCGCAGCCTGGCCGCAGTCCAGGCCTGGTGTCGCAGCCGCGGCATCCTGCTCGTCGAGGACTGCGCGCACTGCTACTTCGGCATGGCCGGCGAGCGCCCGGTCGGCCACTGGGGCGACTACGCCACCGCGAGCCTGTCCAAGTTCTTTCCCGTGCCGGAGGGCGGGCTGCTCGCCAGTGCGCTGCACGAGATCGCGCCGCTGGGGCTGCAGGCGCAGGGGGTGCGTGCACAGGTCAAGGCGGTCTGGGACGTGCTGGATCTGGCCTCACGCCACTCGCGTCTGGCCGGTCTTTCCCAGTTGCTGCGGTCATTGCGCACCTGGCGCACCAGGACCCCCGTGCCGACGCCCGAGAGCGCGACAGCAAGCCCTTGTGTCGACAGCGCGACGATGCACCGCGAGTGTGATATGGGGCGCATCCGGATGGCACCGACCGGTGCCACCCGGGTGCTCCACGCAACGCTGCCCACTCGACGCATCGTAGACAGCCGCCGTGCCAACTACGCTCTGCTGTCGGAGCTGCTCTCGTCGGCCAGCGGCGCCCGTCCTCTGCTGACCCGCCTCCCGTCCGACAGCGTGCCCTACGTCCTGCCCCTGTGCGTCGACGGCGAATCCAGGGCCGACGCCGTCTATACGCGGCTGCGCGAGGAGCGCCTCCCGGTATTCCGGTGGGACCGGCGCTGGCCCGGGACGCCGGCGATGGCGGAGGATCACGGCAGCACCTGGAGCAGGACAATCCTCCAGGTCCTCTGTCACCAGGACCTGGGCGCCGAAGACCTACGGGAAGTCGCCGGGCGCATCAACGTCATACTTGCCGCAACGCCGTGCGGGACCTCTACTGCGAAGCGATCGACGGATGACCGCCACCCTTGACTGGCGCCAATACGGCGCACGCACACTCCGCACCGATCCCAGCCTTCGTGCCGCTTGGGACCGACTGAACCAGTCGGGACTGAACATGCCGTTCATGGCGGTCGACGTGGTCTGCGCGGCGCTCGACGCGTTCGGTTCCGGCAACGAGGTGCTGCTTTGCGGCCGCGGCGCGGGGCGCGAGCGGGCGATGATGCTGCTGGCGCCGCGTGGTCGCTTCCGTTGGAGCACCTTCCAGCCATCGCAGCTGCCACTGGGCGCCTGGGTTGCGGAGCATGGCCTGTCACCAGACCACCTGGCGAAGCAGGTGCTCGCCAGCCGAGTGCTCGGTGGCCTGTGTCTGGAGCTGTCGATGACGCAAGTGGATCCGGTCCAATCACAGCGTGAAGTGGACGGACCGTCCACCCGCCACGACGACTATGTCCCGACCGCCTGGCTCGAGGTGTCCGGCACCTTCGACGACTACTGGGCGGCGCGAGGCAAGAACCTGCGTCAGAACTTGCGCAAGCAGCGCAACAAGCTGGCCGCCGAGGGCACGGCAGCCGAGATGCGCATCTGGCGCGAACAAGGCGACATGGCGCCAGCGCTCATCCGCTTCGGTGAACTCGAAGGCAGGGGCTGGAAGGCCGAACAGGGCACGGCTATTCGGGCCGGCAATGCACAGGGCCGCTTCTACACCGAGGTGTTCGAATGCGCAGCCGGGCGAGGCGAAGCCCTGCTTACCGAGTATCTGTTCGACGGCCGCACCGTCGCCATGAACCTGGGCCTCCAGCGCGGCGGCACCTGGGTCGTTCTCAAGACAGCGTACGACGAGTCGGTCGCCAAGTCGCTGTCACCTGCGTCGCTGCTGCGCGAGACCGAGCTGGTCCACTTCTTCCAGCCGCACAGCGGCATCGAACGAATTGAGTACTATGGTCGCGTCATGGAGTGGCACACGAAGCTGACCGATCAGCAGCGCATGCTCTACCACGTGACCTGCTTCCGCTGGTCCTGGCTGAAGCGTCTTGCGGCCATGCGCCGCGGAGTCATCGCTCGACCTGGCACGGCGACGCCACGCGGGCAGTCCACGGGCAACCCGGTCCGGGGCCAGGTTGGCGGGCATGCAGCCATTAGCGCGCCGCGCGAGAGCGATTGATCGCCGAGGCCAGGCGGTGGCGCGTCCGCGCACTTCGCCTCGACCTGTCAACACGCGTGGACGCCGAGGCAACCGGGAAGGCACCGTTGCGGCAGCAGGCGGCCGGTCGATGAGCTCGTCGGTGGAAGTAGAGCGTTCGTGGGAACGGCTTCAAGTCGTCTGCGGTCTGAGGCGCGCATGACGGGGTGTTCAGTGCACACCCGGTGCGATGGGAGTGCCGTTCCGCCGGCCGCCCGGGCCGCGACGTGCGGCTCGGCATATGGCTTCGTATTGGCCGTCACCCTGCTCGTCTGCAGCGCCACGGCGACCGGCGCATGGGCAGCGTCGGAACACTCCGCCTCTCGAACGGCCGGGGACTTCGAATATTCGGACCGAGCCGACGGACTGTCCTGCAAATTCGTCGACGTCGCGCTGAGCGTGCGCTGGCCTGGCGGTCGCCCGCAGTGGCGCGACGCCGACGAGCGCGTGGACGGGCACCGCCCGTTCGCCACCCACCGCATCGAGACCGGCGACGCGCAGCGCGTGCGCCGCATCGACGTCAGTGCCCTCGTGCAGGGCTGGTGGGAAGGTCGCTGGCCCAACGACGGCCTGCTGCTGCAAAGGACGGCCGGCAGCCATGCCAAGTTCCATGCCCGCGAGGAAGAGGACACGAGCCTGCGGCCGCAGTTGCTACTGCGCTGGCGCGACGGCCGGCAGCGCTTCGTGGAGCCGGACGCCGATGTGTCGCTGGACTGCGCCACTTACCTGGGCCTGGGGCAGCAGCCGCACATGCGGCTGTTGGGCCACGCCAGCATCGCGCTGCGCTTTCCCCTTGCCGCAGCGCGCGCGGCGCATGCCGAAGCGCCGGTGTCCGCCGAACTGGTGCTGGTGCGCACGCCGGAAAGCCCGCGCGCCGCGACGGAGATCGCCGTGCAGCGCCTGAGCGTGCCGATGCGCGACGTGACCTCGGCGCGCAACGACGGCATCGCCCGCGACTTCCCGGGCGACCGCGGCATCGGGCAGCACCCGGACGTGCTGTTCGCCGATGGCTTCGACAACGGCGCGATCAGCCCACGCTGGAAGCGCGGCATGGACGCGCCCTGGCGCGTCGTCGCGCAGGACGAGGAGCATGGCTTCGTACCCCTGGCAGGCAGCGCGCTCAGGGTCACCATCCCGCGCGGCGGCGCCGTCGGCCTGGACCTGCGCTACCCGCTGCGCGAACACCACGGCAGCGAACCCGAGGAGCTCTACTTCCGCTACTGCCTGCGCCTGACCGCGAGCTGGGCCAACGCCAGCGACGGCGGCAAGCTCCCCGGCCTGGCCGGCACCTACGGCAAGGCCGGCTGGGGCGGCCGGCCCTGGGACGGCAGCGTCGGCTGGTCCATGCGCGGCCACTTCGGGCTGCCGGGGCCGCCCGGGCACCCTGTCGCCGGACGCACGATGCTGGGCAGCTACGCCTATCACTCGCGTTCGGGCGCCTATGGCGAGCCCGTGCCCTGGGCCGGCAGCGGCTTTGCCGGCCTGCTGGAGGCCGACCGCTGGGTCTGCATCGAGCAGCACCTGCGGCTCAATACGCCCGGGCAGCAGGACGGCCTGCTGCAGGTGTGGGTGGACGGCCGGGAGGCACTCTCGATGGACGGATTGCGGATCCGGGACCAGCCGCACATCCGCATCGAGCAGCTGTGGATGAACGTCTTCCACGGCGGCACGCGCACCGCGCCGCGCGACATGCACCTGTTCATCGACGGCGTGGTGCTGGCGCGCAGCTACATCGGGCCGCTGGTGCGCTGAGCACGGCGCCGGGCCAACCGGCCCGGCGACACATGTTCAAGCCAGCCGCATGGCCCCGATGCGCTCGCGCGCCCAGACCAGGCCGGTCACGAACATCACGCGCTTGTAAGTGCTGTTGTTCAGGCCGCCGTGGAACCAGTTGAACCAGAGATCCTTCACTCCAAGTTCCCGGATCGGGCGAAGAAAGCCAGCGTTCACTGCCGGGCTAAACAGGGGAAGGCTTCGAAAGACCATGCCGTTGCGCTCGTAGGCAAGGCGTCCATCGACCCACACGCGCAACTCGCCGTCCGGCGTCCAGAACGTACCGTCACCGGCTGGCGACGGCTGGCTGACACTGTTGAGCTTGACCTCCTGCTCGATGCAATACCAGCGGTTGGCGTAGATCACGCCGCCCAGGCCTCCGCCACGCCCCCAGGCCTCTCGCTGCACCGCGTCGGACTCGGCGCCGTATCGGTAGCCCGCAGGGTTGTTGCTCAGGAAATCCCACAGGTGCCAGCCCGACGTGATGCCGCCTTCGCTGGGCCCACCCATCTGGACTTCACAGTCCGCCCACTTGTGGCGCAGGGTCCAGCCGCGACCGCCGCCTGCTGAGCCGCTGACTCCGCCGTAGGTGGTCGAGTGTGATGGCGTAATGCCCCACTTCCCAGCCATCGCCGTCCATTCCGGATTGCCGAAGCGGCGCACCTCCTTGCGGTCACCACGCCCGGGGTTGTAGGGGCCGCCGAAGCGCACGTAGTAGCGGACGAAGATCCGGTCCAGCACACCGTAGTCCTGCGGTGGCAACATGATCTTGCGTGCTGCAGCGGTAGTGCCACCATTGCGCTGTTCATCGCCCGTGCTCACGTTCGTGTCGGGCATCTCGACGCGCAGGGCCCCCAAGCCCGGAGCCAAGGGCACAAAGCCTTCGGCCCGGTAGTCACTCTGCACAAGACTCCACAGGTCCGAATCCTGATTGGCCCGAATGAACTTGCCCAGATCGACATGCGGCAGCTTGTTCAGATCCTGCGGGCCTGTGCCGTAGATGGCGGGATCGTAGGCACTCTCTGCGTTGTAGTTCCACGCCTGTGACGATACGAAGGTCCCCAAGGACTCGCCGTCGACGTACCTGTGGGCGCCAATCACGCCGGCCATGGTCGTGATGCCTGCGTCGAGCGGCCCAGCGCGTGAGGCCAGTCCCGCCAAGCCGGACACCGGCTCGGCATTGACCGGCGGATCCAGCAACATGAGCTCTGCGGTGCCCGGGCCACTGCCGCTGCTGTGGTTCACCACCGTGAATCGCAATGAAGCGCTGGCCACTGGCTTGCCTGGGCGCTCGAACTCCATGAAAAGCGGCAGGTTCAGACCGCCTCCCGCTGCCTGATCAGTTGTAATCGGCGAAGAACTGCTGCCGGTGCTGCGCGCCACGATGCGGCAGTTCAGCACTGCGGTCGTGCCGTCGCCGTAGATCACGTCTATGAGCGGCGGCGCATGGCCGCCCGGCGTCAGCGGCCCGGCGATCAACCGCGGCTGCGTGCTTCCCGGCGCCATGCGCAGCAGGAACGCCGCCCACCGGCCATGGACCTGACATTGCCGCAGTAGCGCGGTGATGTCGATGCCGGTGTATTCGTGCACCGCCGTGGAGCCGCTGACCGCCGTGAGGTTGACCCTGGCCCAGGGCGCAGGACCCTGGCGAACCAGGTTGCCGTCCACGTAGTCGCCGCCGACGTTATCCCACGCCCAGCCACTCTGGAAATCCACCCACTTGTTGGTGGGGCCCCAGCGCTCATACGAATAGGCCGACCCGCCCAGCGTCGACGCCATGGCGGTCGGCACAGGCTGAAACAGGTAGGTCTGCCCATTGCGGTAGGCTGCAGAAGGTGCAGGGGCTGGCGCTGGTGGCGCCGGCGGAGAAGGAGCAGGAGGAGGTGGGGCCGGTGCCGGTGCAGGCGGCGGCGAAGGTGGCGCTGGCGATGGAGGCGGTGCCGGAGGTGCCGGTGCAGGAGGGGGCGGCGCCGGGGCCGGTGCCGGAGGCGGGGCATCGACAGCACTGGATGCTCCCGAACCTCCACCGCCGCAGCCTGCCAGCAGTGCGCTGCCGCTCAGCGTGGCCGCAAACCCGCCCAGCAGGGCGCGGCGCCGCGGGTCGTTGGGTGCACGTTCGTTCATCAGGACGTCCGGAAACAAGCGATCGATGACATGGGCAGCTGGCTGGCCAGGTGAACTGGCGGCATGCCCCGGGCCGGCGAGTGCCCGGCCCTGTGCGACGTTCTTCGGCACCCAGACCAACGAGCTTAACGACGCAAATAGCAGGCCATGCGCCGAAGTTGAAACCGAGTGCGCCACGCGCCGGCCATGGGCAGCCGGTGCCCGTGATTCCGGTTGACGCGCCTGGCGTCACGCCTGGTTTCACAACTCACGCCCCGCACCCAGGCTGCTCGTTCAGCGCCACCGCACGCGCGCCGACAACGGTGTAGCGGGCGCGTGCCCCTGCGCGACCCCCCGAACGATTCGCTGCGACTGCGCACCTGGCGCGGTCGGCTCAGACCTGACTTCCAGATCGAATATGCAACCAGACGATTTTGCGGACCTTGGTCGTCGAGTGCTGCTGCGGCGAGCGGCTGCGCTCGGCATTGCGCCGATTGCC
The DNA here is from genome assembly GCA_019635315.1 of Rubrivivax sp. GTDB lineage: Bacteria > Pseudomonadota > Gammaproteobacteria > Burkholderiales > Burkholderiaceae_C > Rubrivivax. The sequence goes on along the minus strand of JAHBZT010000003.1, from coordinate 270,461 downwards.
GCAGCGTGCGGGGGCGGTTCCGGGCCCTCTGGCGTCGACTCGAATCCCGTGACCCCGGCCCCGCCGCCAGCGCCTGCACCACCGCCGCCTGCACCGGCACCGCCTGCACCGGCACCGGCACCGCCCTCCCCTGCGCCAGCACCGCCTGCACCGGCACCGGCACCGCCTGCGCCTGCGCCTGCGCCGCCACCGCCACCGCCACCGCCACCGCCTCCACCACCGCCTCCGCCTCCGCCTCCGCCCGCACCAGCCCCCAGCCCGCCGCCCGCACCCCCGCAGGGCGGGCTGATCGAGTCCATCAGCAGGAACACCCGCGCGGACATCAACCCACGGCTTGATCCGACGCTCAACCCGAACTACCCGAACCAGGCGCCCTGGGAAACCTCCGTCGGCTGGGGCGCGGGTGCCCTGAGCGCCTTCAGCGGCGCGGTCTTCGCCGAGGGCATCGGCAACGCCGGCACCTTGATGACCTACGGCGCTCCGGGGCACAGCACGAACCTCGAGGCCTGCTGCTGGGTCGGCTTCGACGTGGCCGAACGGGTCTGGAAGCTGATTACCAAACCGCTGCCTACGCCCGTCGTCAACGCCAGTCTCTGGCAGCCTGGGGTCTACCCGCCAGCCCGGCAGTTCGATGCCACATGGGGCGACTGGACGGGCGACTCTTCGGACTGGCCCGAGGCATTCAGGCAGCCCGGATACAACCCACCCATGGGCTCGCACACGCGCAACTCCTTCGTCTACATACCGCCGGCGGATGCCGGCAATGCGCGTGGAAAGATAGTCGTCGCCTGGCAGCCGACCGGCAACTGCAGCGGTACCGGACTTCGCGGGTCCTGGGTCTGGGATGCCGACACCGGACTGTTCAGCCGCACTGCAAACCTGCGCCCCAGCCACGGCAGCGACGTGACCGGCATCGGCTACAGCGCGGCGCATCGGGTGGTCATCGGGCACAACTTCGTCAGCACGAGCACCTCTGGTGCGCTGGATTACCTCGACCTGTCAAACATGACCTGGGTGCGGCGCAACGCCAGTACCGCCGTGGTGGTGCGCATCGATAGCACCAACTTCATCATCGGCGACCTGTTCGTGATGGTGCGGCACGAACCCAGTGGCCCCGTTCCGATGACGTTCTGGGCGGCACCGATCAGCGCCGTCAAGGCCGGCGCAGCCTGGAACTGGACCCAGCTCACGGTCGATGCGACGAGTTGGCCCACGAAGAACGGGAGTTCGTGGACCGTCAGCTGGTCGCGCTGCCCGGTCAACGGCGCGTTCTATGCCGTCAACCGGGTCGCCGGCTCCAACCTGCTGTGGAAACTGAGCCCGCCGGCGGCCGACGACCAGACGGGCGCGCTGCTCGCCGGCCGATGGCAGGTCACGGCGGAAGCGCTGGGCGGTAACAGCCTTATAGGCGCCGACTTCGACTACTCCCGGCTGCGTTGGTCGACCGCGCTGGGTGCATTCCTGTGGTTCGGCGAGTCCGTCACCAGCGCCGTGCAGGCCATTCGTCCGGGCGGCGTCTAGGTCGCGCCGGGGTCGGCCCGGGTACTGCCTTAGCGAAGTCACTGGCGCTGCGCTGAAGTGCACCGTGTGCACGAGCACGGGCGCGACCGGTCGCCTCGTCGCCGGGTATACCGACCGAAGACAGACGATTGGTCTCTCCAGCAGTGCGGGATTCAACGATTCTTTCGTGGCGAGCGCCACGATCGCAGGTGGTCCCGCCTGGCCGAGCATCAGCTTCGGGTTAAATTCGATATGGTTTCCAGCCAAGACGAACCAGCTGCTAGAAGCGGCTGGCATGTCTGTTGAAGGCGTCTCTATCCAGCTCGCGGTTGCTGCAATCCGACCATTGCACCCTCGCTTTCGCTGGCCACCGGGGTTGCCAGGAGGCAGCTGGAAGTGCGTTTGTGGCTTGGTGGTCGGTCGCAGCGTGTTCGACTCGGCAGTTGCTCCCCAGTGGTACGCCATTCCACCATCTCACTCCGACTGCTTCACCGACCTGACGGCTCCGTCCACGCACGACCACGCACGCTGTTGAGGCTCACTTGTCCGTCATGAAGGACTCATCGGTGGCGCAACACGTTGCGCCTGGCCAGGACGCAGGGAGCCCACCGCTTGTGGTGGATCTCGACGGCACCTTGGTTGCGAGTGACACCCTGGTCGAGGGCGCGCTTCGTCTGCTGCGCCGTGAGCCCTGGCACGCGTTGCGGCTACCTCACTGGGTGCTCAGTGGCCGAGCCCGGCTCAAGAACGAGATCGCAAGTCGCATCGACTTGCCGATGGACACACTTCCATGGCGAGCCGACCTTGTCGGCTATCTCCGCGCCGAGCGTGCCGCCGGTCGTCGGGTGATACTGGCTACCGCCGCCGACCACAAGGTAGCGCAACGCGTCGCCGATCACCTGGGCTGCTTCGACGAAGTCATCGCGTCCGATGGGCAGCGCAACCTCAAGGCTGGCGCCAAGCTGGAGGCGATCCTGGCAAAGGTCGGTCCCAGCTTCGTCTACGCTGGCGACAGCGCAGCAGACCTGCCGATCTGGAAGGCGGCCACGGGCGCCATTCCCGTCGCGTTGCCTGCACGGCTGCTGCGCCAGGTCGCTGCGCCCGTTGAACGGCAATTTGACGGTTTGGCCGTCGGGCTTGGCGTGTGGCTTCGGGCCCTGCGAGTTCATCAGTTCGTGAAGAACCTGCTGGTGTTCGTGCCGCTCTTCGTGTCCTTCCAGTTCGTAGACCTGGCCAAACTCTCCTCCGCACTGCTCGCATTCGTCGCATTCTGCATGGCTGCGTCTGCGACCTACCTTGCCAACGACCTCTGGGATCTCGACAGCGATCGAGCGCACCCGCGCAAGCGGCACCGGCCGTTCGCCAGCGGTGCATTGCCGCTGGTCGATGGAATTGCCGTGGCAGCCGTGCTGCTGGCGGGCGGCCTAGCACTGGCGGCCGCCGTCTCGCCGGCATTCCTGGGCATGCTCATCGCCTATGTAGTGCTGACGACTGCGTACAGCTGGGCACTGAAGCAGTACGTGCTGATCGACGTGCTTTGCCTGGCATCCCTCTATACGTGGCGAGTACTCGCAGGGTCGGTTGCCATAGGCGTGGCGGTCAGCCCCTGGCTGCTGGCCTTTGCAGTGCTGCTATTCGGCAGCCTGGCCCTGGTCAAACGCTGCGCAGAGCTGGTCACGCTGCGCGGCCTGGGAAAGCCGGGTTCGCGCGGCCGGGACTACGGTGTGGAAGATCTCGTGATCCTGTGGCCCATGGGCGTAGGGCTGGGCATCAGCGCCGTGGTGGTCTTCTGCCTCTACGTGGGCTCCGCCGATGCCCAGAACCTGCACCGGATGAGCGAGATGCTCTGGCTGGTGGCCCTTGCGCTTCTCTACTGGGTAGGTCGACTGTGGATCAAGACCGCGCGGGGCGAGATGCATGACGACCCGATCGTGTTTACTCTGCGCGACCGCGGCAGCCGGATCGTCTTCACCGCGATGGTCGCGCTGTCGGTGCTGGCCCATTGGGGTCACTGGGGCGGGTGACCGTGGTCACATTCGCGATGGCTCTCCTGAGCGTACTGCTGTCGGTGGCAGCGCAGTTCGCGCTCAAGGCCGGCATGACGGCTGCGGCGGCACGCGGCCGTGCGGCCGGCGACGCCGGTGGCTGGCTCGCGCACATGGTCGCCGTGCTCATGCAGCCCGGCGTGCTGATGGGCTTGAGTCTCTACGTGGTCAGCGTGCTGTTCTGGCTTTCCGTGCTCTCCCGTTGGGACGTGAGCAAAGCCTACCCGCTGGTCGGCCTCGGGTTTGTGATCACCGTTGGGGTGGGGTATGTGCTCGGCGAGTCCGTGACCGCCACTCGCGTCGCCGGTGTGGTCATGATCGCATTGGGGGTCGCGCTCGTGGCACGCACTTGAGCCGTCACGGCTGGGCAGGGGCACGTCGTGTCGACCACTGTGCTGAAGTCGCCGGGCGTTGCAGGATGGCTCACCATCATCGCCTGCGCCGCGTTGGTCGTTGGCGACGCCATCGCTGCACGCGTCGGCTTCTACGACCAAGGGTTCGCCATGACGAACGCCTGGCGCTTGCTGCAAGGCGAATTGCCGCACCGCGACTTTTGGGCGGCCTATCCGCCAGGATCGGCCGGGCTGTTGGCGCTGGCCTATGCCGCGTTCGAGCCTAGCGTGGCCGTGACGCGCGCCGTTCATGCGCTATGGGGTCTCGTGCTGGTGGGTGCCCTGGCCATGTGGCTGTTTCGTGTGGCTTCGCGGCCTGTGGCCATGCTTGCGCTGGCAATGGCCGCGGTCTGGTACTGCGCGGGCATCTACCCGGCGTACGCCGCAGGCACCGGACTGGCGCTGGCCGTACTTTCCTTGGCACTGCTTGCTGGCGCAATTGCGCGGCCCGCCGTGTCGGGTGCCTTGCTGGCTGGGGCCATTGGCGGCGCCCTGGTCGCCTTCCGGCACGACTTTGCAGCCTACCTGGGGGTTGCGGCCGCGCTCGCCCTTGCGGCTCTGTGGCTAAGGCACCGCCGACACTGCGACTCAGCCGCGCCATTGCGAGCGTTGACCGCATACTTGGTTGCACTTGCCGTCGTCGCCGGCGGCATCTTGTTGGCCTTAGCCCTGACAGTCGGGTGGTCGGCGTTCTGGGAACAGGCCGTCGTCGTTCCGGCCACGGTCATGCGGGCAAACCGCGCGCTGCCGGTACCTCCGCTGATCGGCGGGTTTGCAGCAGGATGGCGCGACTGGCTGATGGCGTGGTCCGTTCCGTTGGCTCTGCTCGCCTTGCTGCCGATGCTCGTGGCGACATGGCGTTCGCGGCCTCCGGCCACGGCCACGTTCGCCACGGTAGCGTGGACCACCACCGCACTCTTTACCCAGCAGGCCTTCAGCCGGCTGGACCTGTCGCACGTTGCGCCAAGTGCAGTGTTGGTGCTGGCTACCATGGCCACGCTTTCGCCGGGGCTGGCCGCATCGACGACGGCGGCCCTGCGCTCAGCTGCTCCGCTCGCGGCGGCTGCCGGCCTGCTGGTCGTCACTGCCACCGCGGCGACAGCCCTGCCGGCGCTCAACCTCGGGCACATCACGCATTGCCTGGCCAAACCCAAGTCCGCTCGTTGCATGTCAGTCGATGCCGAAGCACTTGAAGTGGCACGGCGCGTACGCGAGGCCACCTCCAGAGGCGACCCGGTGTTCGTCGGGAACAACCGTCACGACTTGATCTTCGTCAACGACGCACTGATGTACTTTCTTCTTCAACGCCCCATACCGGTGCCATGGAACGAGATGCACCCGGGCATCGTGACGACGGCGGCCGTGCAGTCCGAGATCGTTCGCAGGCTCGACGCGCAGCGTGTGCGTATTGCCGTGATCGCTACGATGCCTGCGCCTTCGGAACCGAACGACAGTTCCATCCCCTCCGGGGTCAGCCTGCTCGACGATTACCTGCGACAGAACTTCAGCCCACAGTTCACCTTGGGCAGGTATGTCGTCCTCGAGCGCAAGGCACCTGAAGCGACTTCAAGCCGTTGACGCGACTTGCACCGCACGGCGAACCCCGGGGAGTGGGCGCTACATCGCAGATCCCGGAGACAGCGCGGTCGTCGTTCACGCTCGCCGGGCCAGAGTGCCGCGTTGGCTCTCATGGCGCACTTGACCGTGGGTTACATTTCCCGGGCCAAAAAGTCGGAGGTTGACCGACATGTTGGACCGAAGACTGCGACGCTGTCTCCCTTGCCGATGCTTCGACTGCTGAACTTCATCCTGCCGATTTGGCTCGCGATGGCAGCAGGCCCTGCGCAAGCACAGATGCCGCCTAACGTCGGCCCCGGCGAACTCGCCCGCCTGCCGGAGTACTGCCCGGTCACGCAATCCTTCGCGGAAGGCGGCTTCCCCAGCGGACCACTGCCGAGCCAGCAGCCATGGATTGCGCGCATGGGCCCGGGTTTCTGGGCCGTGCACCACTATTGCTGGGCGCTGATCAACGCGAGCCGCGCGGAAGCGCCGGGTGTAGGCCGGGCCGCGCGAGAACACCTGCTGCACCGTGCGATCGACGACGTCAACTATGTCCTGCGCAACTCCCCTGCGGACTTCGTGCTCGCGCCTGAGTTGCTGCTGCGCAATGGCGACTACTACGAGAAGCTCGGGCTGCCGGTGCAGGCGATGGAATCCTTCGAACTGTCGCGCCGTGCCAAGCCCGACTACTGGCCCGCCTACACGCGCCTGGCTGCACTGCAGGCACGCCTGGGCAAGCGCGACGCAGCCATCCAGGTGCTCGACGAAGGCCTGGCGATTCTTCCCGACCATCCCGAACTGAGCGCCGCGAAGGCCGCCTTGTCGCGCCGGGGCAGCGCCGCACGGCCCGCGGTGAATCGGCAGGCGACGAATGCCACAGTGAAGTGACACGCGTCCGTCAGTCGCTGCTGCTGTCGGCGGCCGACAACTACCTCGCCGTCGTCCTGCAGCTGGCGAGCACCGTGATCATTTCCCGTCTGCTGACGCCGGCGGAGGTGGGCGTTTTCGCCATCGCAGCCGTATTCGCCGCGCTCGCAAGCACCTTCCGCGACTTCGGTGTCGCGGAGTACCTGATACAGGCACGGGACCTCACGACGGACAAGATCCGTGCCGCCTTCGCACTGAACATCATCGTCTCGTGGTCGATGGCGGCGTCGCTGGCCACGCTGTCGCCGCTGGCAGCGCGCTTCTACGGCGAGCCGGGTGTCGGCCACGTCATGCTTGTGCAGGCGATCACGTTCCTGATAGTGCCGTTCGGGGCCATCACGATGGCCTGGTTCCGGCGCGAGCTGAACTACCGCCCCATCGTCATCTGCAACGCCCTGTCCAACGTCACCGGCTTCGTGGTGGCGGTGACGCTTGCGTTCCAGGGCTTCGGCTACATGAGCCTGGCCTGGAGTTCGCTGGCCAGCATCGTCGTGGTCGTCTCCGCGACGCTTTGGTTCCGCCCTTCCAGCCTGCCCCGCTGGCCGGCACTGCGCGGCATTGGCGAGGCCTTCCACTTCGGCAAGTTCACCAGCGCGATGTACCTCCTGAGTACGCTGGGCCGGGGGGCTCCCGAGCTGATCATCGGCCGCGCACAGGGCGCGGCCGATGTGGGTCTGTTCAGCCGGGCCAACGGGCTGCTGGAGATGTTCAATCGCCTGACGATGAACCCGCTGATGCAGGTCTGCCTGCCCTATTTCGCGCAGCAGGGCCGGCAGAAGGGCGCGCTGGCCCCGGCCTACACGCTGAGCGTGTCGCTGCTCACCGCGCTGGGCTGGCCCTTCCTGGGCTGCATCGCCGTGATGGCCCTCGCGGCCATCCGCATCGTCTATGGGCCGCAGTGGCTGGCCGCGGTGCCGCTGGCGCAGCTGCTGTGCCTGGCCGGTGCCATCGACCTGCTGTTCCTGCTGGCGCGCGAGGCACTGCTGGCCGACGGCCGCGCCCGCCAGGCCAGCGTGATGCAGCTCCAGTTCTTCGGGCTGAAGGTGCTGGGCCTGGCCGCGGTGGTGCCCTTCGGCCTGGCCGGGGCGTGCTGGGGCCTGGTGGCTGCGGCCGCGTGCAACGCGCTGCTGGCCACGCGGCACCTGCGCGTGCTCGACATCCGGGTCGGGGCGCTGGCCCGCGCCTGCCTGCCCAGCCTGTTGCTGACGCTGCTCACCGTGGGCCCGCTGGCCCTGGCGGCCTGGCGGCTTCCGCCTTCGGAGGCCAACTTCGTGAAGTGGGCGCTGGCCGGCGGGTCCTATGCCGCGCTGTCCTGGCTGCTCGGCCTGCGCCTGATGCGCCATCGCCTGTGGGACGAGCTGGCGGCGCTGATGCGGCGCGCCCTGCGCCGCCCAGGCAGTGCCTGAGCCACCACGCACAAGGCCAAACGAAGAGATATGCACGGCTCCGGCACGGCCACGGCACCGCCCGCTGCGGCGCTTGCGGCGACACTGCGCGTTTGCCGAGACCCGCCCCCCGCGGCCCCCGCGAAAACGATGACAGAGACCACTCCTGCACTGAGCCTGGGCTCGCCTCGCCTACCCACCGGCCAGGCCGACTGGGCCGCGGCAGCCGCCCGGCTGGGCCCGGCCGAAGCCGCCGCCGCCACCCAGGGCGACTTTGCGCTGGCGGCCACGCTGCCCGACGGGCGCGTCGCGCTGGCGGTCGACCGCTTCGCCGCCCAGACCCTGTGCTGGCGGGTCGAGGGCGGGCGCCTGCGCCATGCGGAAAGCGCCAACGCGCTGGGCGCGACCGAGATCGACCCGCAGGCGGTCTTCGACTACCTGTTCTTCCACGCCATCCCTTCGCCGCGCACCATCTTCCGCGACGTGCACCGCGTGCCGCCCGGGCACTGCGTGGTGGCCGAAGGCAGCCAGGTGACGGTGGCACCGTACTGGCAGCCGCAGTTCCGCCCCGACCCGCGCCCGGACTTCGGCGCCCTGCGCGACGAATTTCGCGAGGCCCTGCGTGCTGCGGTGCAGGCGCAGCTGCGCACGGGCACGCCGGCATGCTTCCTCAGCGGCGGCACCGACAGTTCCACGGTGACCGGGCTCATCCAGCAGGTCGCCGGCAGCGTGCACACCTATTCGATCGGCTTCGACGCCGAGGGCTACGACGAGATGGCCTTCGCGCGCATCGCGGCCCGGCACTTCGGCGCCCAGCACCACGAGTACTACGTGACGCCGCAGGATCTGGTGCAGGGCATCGCGCAGGTGGCGGCGGCCTTCGACCAGCCCTTCGGCAACTCCTCCGCGCTGCCGGCCTGGTGCTGCGCAGCCCAGGCGCGGGCAGACGGCGTGCAGCGCCTGCTGGCCGGCGACGGCGGTGACGAGCTCTTCGGCGGCAACGCACGCTACGCCACCCAGCAGCTCTACGGCCACTACGCGCGCGTGCCGGCCGCCCTGCGCCGCGGACTGATCGAACCCCTGCTGCGCCTGCCCGGCGCGGAGCATGTTCGCCTGCTGCGCCGAGGCGGCAACTACGTGCGCGACGCGCAGGTCCCGCTGCCCGACCGGCTGCAGCTGTACAACCTGCTGCTGCGCCAGGGGCTGGACACCGTGCTCACCCCAGGCTTCAGGGCTGCCGTGCAGCCGCAGCTGCCGGAGCAGCTGCAGCGCGAGGTGTGGGCCCGGGCCGAGGCGGACAACGACGTCGACCGCATGCTGGCCTTCGACTGGCGCTATACGCTGGCGGAGTCCGACCTGCCCAAGGTGCGCGGCGCCTGCCGGCTGGCCGGCGTGGACGTGGGCTTTCCGTTGCTGGACGAACGGCTGCTGGCGCTGTCGCTGCGCCTGCCGCCTTCGTACAAGCTCAGGCGCTCGCGCCTGCGCTGGTTCTTCAAGGAAGCGCTGCGCGACTTCCTGCCTGCCGAGATCATCGCCAAGCAGAAGAAGGGCTTCGGCCTGCCGTTCGGCGTGTGGGCGCTGCGCGACCCGGGCCTGCGCGCGCTGGCCGAGGACTCGGTGCGTTCCTTCGCCACCCGCGGCGTCGTGCGGCCGGCCTACGTGCGCACGCTGCTGGAAGAGCTGCTGCCCGCCCACCCCGGCTACTACGGCGAGATGGTGTGGATCCTGATGATGCTGGAGCAGTGGCTGCGCGTTCACGCGCCGCGCTGGACGATGGACTCGTGATGGGCCCGCACGAGACGCAGGTGCCGGGCACCCCGGGCACGCCCGGAGCGCCTGGAGGCCCGCTGGTCAGCGTGGTGATCCCCACCTACAACTGCGAACGCTGGATCGCGCAGACGTTGGATTCGGTGATGGCGCAGACCCACCGGCCGCTGGAGGTGATCGTCGTCGACGACGGCTCCAGCGACCGCACACCCGAGATCGTGGCCGGCTACGGTGCGCCGGTCACGCTGCTGCGCCAGCGCAACCAGGGCGTGTGCGTGGCGCGCAACCAGGGCTTCCAGGCCAGCCGCGGGCAGTTCGTCTGCTTTCTGGACCACGACGACGTCTGGTTCCCGTGGAAGCTGCGTCGCCAGATCGAGGCCTTCGAAGCCTGCCCCGAGGCCGGTGTCGTCTTCACCTCGTTTGCGCTCTGGCTGTCGGAAGACGGGGCGTTTCCGCCCGCGCAGACGCTGGCGCCCGCAGACGACGGTACGCCGCGCCACGACCCGGAGTTTTCCGGCTGGATCTACCACCAGTTTTTGCTGGACTGCTGGGCGCTGACGAGCACCGCGATGATCCGGCGCGAGGCCTTCGAGCGCAGCGGCGGCTTCGACGTCGCGCTGCCGTACTCCGAGGACTGGGACCTGTGGCTCAAGCTCTCGCGCGAGGTCCCGTTCGTCAAGCTCGACCGAGTCTCCACGCTGTACCGGCAGCACCCGCACCAGGGCAACAGGGTGCTGCGGCCGGTGGACTACCGCACCCGACTGCTCGAGGATGCCGCAGCGCGCTGGGGCCTGGCCAGCGCCGACGGGCGCGCCGTGCCGGGGCAGATTTTCCGTGAACGCCTTGCCCGCTACCACCTGCAATTCGCATTGCACCACCTGCAGCACCGCAGCCGCCGCGTTGCCCTGCGCTCGCTGATGCGCGCGTGGCGCATGAAGCCGGGCTGGCTGCGGCCGCCTGCAGTGGCTGCGGCCGCCCTGCTGGGCTGGCGACCGCGCGCCTGAGCCTGGCCCGCTCCGTCACCGCACGGCACCGGCATCCCGCAGGCCACGTTCGGTCCCGCGTGCCACGGGCCAGCGTGCCCGCAACCAGCCGGTGGCGGTAGCCCGGGCGGCCAGCCAGCGGCCGCGCCAGGTGGACAGGTCGTAGGCCACCAGGCCGCGGCGTTCGCGGCGGTGGGTCATCCAGTCGCGCTTGTACGGGTCGTCACCGACCAGGTAGTCGACCTCGTGCACGCGGTCCACGTCCATTGCGTGCTCCATCAGCTGCGCCGACAGCACGGTGCCCGGCGCCAGGTGGCCCCAGGCTTCGTCGTAGGCCAGCTTGTAGATGGCGGCGCGGCCGTGGGCCACGATCCACACCTGGGCAGCCACCGGCACCTCGCCCACCCAGACCAGGCCCAGGCGCAGCCAGCCGCGGCCGGCGGTCCAGGCCATCAGCTCGCGCATGAAGGCCGGCACCGGCTCGGCCCTCTTCCAGCTGCGCGCATACACGCGCTCGTAGGCGGCGGCCGCGCGCGGCACCTCGTCGGCCGCGGTGACGATCTCGATGCGCCCGCCCTGCGCGGCGATGCGCCGCGACATGCGCGCGATGGTGCTGCGCAGCGCACCCGGGCGGCTGGCCAGGTAGTCCGACCAGGTGCCCCTGACCGGCAGGTACCAGTTGCCGTGGGCGAAGTAGTCGTGGACGGCGTAGCCGGCGGCGGCGAGACCGGAGCGCAGGACATGGTAGCCGCGCGACTCCGGCGCCATGGGTGCGAAATGCAGTTCGGGCGCGGCACCAGTTCTTGCGCGCATCTGGTCGAGTGCCGGCAGGAGATCGACGCCGATGGTGTCTGCCGCCAGCGCCGGGCCGTAGCGGGCGCTGTAATAGTTGGCCAGGCCACCGACGTTGCCGCCCAGCCGCGCGAGAGCGGGCGACAGGTTGAGCGGCAGCACGGCCACAGGCAGGCTGGCCCGGCTGGCGACAGCCAGCACGGCCTGGTCCGAGCCCGCCGCCACGGTCCGGGCGAACAGCGCGTACCACTCGCGCCCGAACTGAAAGTGCTCCAGCTCCGCCTGCGCCAGCAGCTGCGCGGCCGGTTGCGGCAGGTGGGCTTCGGCACCAACCCACTCCACGCGGTCCACGTTGTCGGCGTCGGCGCCCTCGGCGTGTGCCGCAGCTTGATTCCCGCCGCGCTCGCGCCACGTTCGGCGCAGGCTGGCCAACCCGGCGCGCCAACGGTCCGAGTAGACACTGACATGCACGATGCTGCGCTGGGCGTCGGCCCAGGAGAGCTGGTCCGGGCTGGCGTTCGTATAGAACTCCAGCGAGTGCCCCGGCCAGCGCTCGAAGGCTCCCTGGATCATGTCGCGCAGCAGCAGGCGGCCCGGCGCCCACTCACGCAGGTTCTCGTCGTGCGTGGTCTTCAGTGCGACAACGATGCCACCACCGGTCAGAAGCAGTCGCGAAGCCGCCAGGTGGCCCCCGACCCAGAGCTCGACGGCGGCCGCCGCGCCGGAGCCGGCAGCTTCGACGAGCAAATCGCGATAGAAGGCCAGCTGCGCCGGGTCGGAGCCCAAGGCGGTGCCCTGAGCCCCCTTCCAACCCCGGCCCTCGAGGGCGGCATAGCGCTCCACGGCTTGCGCCATGGCGGAAGCATCGACGATCCAGCGCGCCTGCGGCACCGCGCCGTCGGACTCGGCCCGCCGCTGATAGCGGCGAAGGTTGTCGCGGAGCTTCTTCGAACGCGCGGCCCAGTACGCGTCGAAGCCACCCTCGAGCGCAATGCTCATTGTCACGGCGTGCCGCATGCACGACATGGGCGACGGCCCCGGCATGTGCAGGTCGCCATAGCGCGGATCGTGGCAAAGCAGTTCGATGGCGTTGACCGGGCCGGGCAGCGCGCCGAACAGTCCGGGCAATTGTCCAGACGAGCGAAGCAGCGTTGGCCCTACCTGCGCCTGCGACGGAACGAAGCTGTTCCACAGGCTCAGCCCTCCGCGCTGGAGGATGCACATACCGCGCACGCCCTCGCGCGCCTCGAGCACGCACAGGTGCTGGCGGCCGTCGCCGAAGCGCCGCAGCAGGCCCTCGACGAAGCGGCTGTCCAGCATCGGATGACCGCCAAACAGGCGGGCGTTCAACGCGTCCCAGGCGGCGGCGTGCTCTCCGAGGTCGCGGCCGAGTGCATGAACGCGCCAGCGACCAGCATCACTCGCGTCTGCGCTCAAGTGATCAATCTTGCACAACACCAGGCTCGTCGGTGGACCCGCCTTGCAGCCTGGTCACCACCAGGCGCGCCAGCCAGCGCCCCGGCGCACGGTCCCAGGGCGTGAAGCGCGGCAGTTGGTGGCGGTCCGAAGCCGTGGTGACGGTACCGCGCCGTGTGCTCACGGCGCCCAGGAAGCCCAGCCGGCGAACGATCGCGACCTCGCGCTCGCCGTAGTCCTTGCCCGGCTGCCCGTTCGGGTAGGCGAAGACCTGCACCGGCGCGTCAGTCAGTGCCTGCAGGCGTTCGCGGCCGGCGCGGATCTCTCGTTCGGCATCCGCCTCGGGCAGCAGGCGCAGGATGGGGTGGTGCACCGTGTGCCCGCCGATCTCCATGCCGGCGCGGTGCAGTTCCACCACCTGCCTCGAACGCATCATCAGGTCGCCGGGCAGGGCCGGCCGGCCGGTCAGTGCGTGCAGCTGGTCCAGGAAGTGCTCGCGCTCGGCCAGCCCCAGGTATTTCACGCGCGGCAGCAGCGCGTCGATAGCGGCGCGGCGCTCGGCCGCCGTGGTCAGCGGCAGCCGTCCCAGCCCGAATTCGGCCAGATCCACCTGTTGCAGCCGCGTATGGCGCAGGCACTCGATGACGCTGTCGTTGAACATGCGACCGCCGTCGAGAAAGCCCGTCGCGACGAAGAAGGTCGCCGCCAGCCCATGGCGCTGCAGAATGGGCAGCGCGACCTCGGCGTTGTCGGCATAGCCGTCGTCGAAGGTGATCGCCACCGCGCCGGCGGGCAATGCCCCATCGTTCAGCAGCGACAGCGCCCGCCCCAGCGGCAGCACGTGGAAGTGGCGGCGCAGCAGGCGCAGGTGCATGTCGAAGCGCGCGGCGTCCACCTCGTCGGGGAACAACGGGTCCGCTTGGCGCAGCACGCGGTGGTAGATCAGCACCGAAAGCCGCGGCCGCGTGGCACGCTCGGCCAGGCCGCCGAGGGTGGCGATGGGGCCGGCGGCCGTGGCCAGCAAGGCCTGCCCGACACTCATCGGCCGGGCACCCGCGGGACTGCCTGGGCGTAGGCGGGGCCGCTGCGCTGCGGCAGCACCGCGGCGGCCGGCGTCGCCGCCGCCGCCTGGCGTCGCAGCAGGGCCTGGCAGAGCACGACGAAACCCATGATGTAGTAAGGGAGGTCCAGATAACCCAGGCTGAGAAAGGCGCCCCCGGCGCAGTAGCCCACCAGGCTGACCTGCACCATGCGCATCAGAAGCGGCATCCAGCTGGCGAACTCGGCGTGTTCTCGCGCCCGTCGCGACACGCGGTTGGCCGACACCCAGGTGGTCAGCCACAACAGCAGGAACAGGCCGAGCCCGACGAAGCCATGTTCGCCGAGGATCTGGAAGTAGATGCTGTGCGCCACGTAGACAGCGCCGGCGAAGATGTGCCACTGCCCGTCCAGCGGCGCATAGCGCTGGAACACGGCCTGGTTGTCCGCCATGAAGCCCACGCCCGTGAGCGGGTGGTCGACTGCCGCGTTCCAAAGCGTGATCCACGTCCAGATGCGCGACATCGCCGAGGTGTCTTCCTGGTAGGTGCGGATCGTTCCCATGCGGCTGGACCAGTTCTCCGGCATGAACGCAATGGCGCCCACGACGAGTACCACCAGCAGCACGCTGGTGCGCACCGGTTGCTTGCCCTTCAGCCCCAGGAAGAAGGCCATCGACGCCAGTGCCAGCAGGGCGCCGCGGGACTGGCTGCCGAGGATGGAGAAGGCGCAGGTGACCATGAAGAACAGCAGCAGGTGCCTCACCCAGCGGTGGGGCGTGGTCTCGCGCAGGTAGTACAGCATCGGCATCAGGATCACCAGCCCGACCGCCAGTTCGTTGTTACCTTGCAGCATGCCGCCAGGTGGGCCCCAGACGCGCCCGCCTCCGCCAGTCAGCACCGTCCAGACACCGCCCTTGATGCCGAAGAAGCACACCGACAGCGTGACCACCCAGATCAGCACGCGCAGCTGCTTTGCGTCGGTCACCAGCATCCACGTCGCGAACAGCATGACGTGGATCTTGAACACGAACACCCAGCGCTCGAAGACGCTGTCGGAGGGGGCGAAGGCACTGAAACTGGTCACCGACATCCAGGCCAGAAGGAGCAGCTGCACGACCACGATGCCGGTCAGGGGCAGGGGCTGGCGCTTACGGGTCAGCAGCAGCATGCCCAGCGTAGTGATCGCCGCGATCTGCGCGAACGGGACGTTGAACGCAAAGCCGAAGGTCAGCTTGTGCGGGTTCATCAGGCTGACCCAGGTATACAGGTAGGCCCCCACCACGGGATGCTTCAACGCGACCAGCAGCAGCACGGCGACGACGGCGGAGAGTGCAAGGTCACGCATCGCTGGCCCCTGCCTCAGCCGGCGTGCAGCGCGTGGCTGACGATGTAGCGGTACTTGCCAGACCGCTCCGCGGCAATGTCGACCACCAGGTCGACGCGCACCTCGACCTCTGCGCCCAGGCGGCGCCGGAAGCCTTCGACGATGCGCGGCACCAGTGCGCGGTCGAAGGTGGCCGAGGGCACCAGTTCCACGCGCGTCAGCTGGCGCGTCTGCTGCGTGACCTTGAACCGCTCCACTCCGGGCAGGTCGCGCAGGATGTAGATCAGCGCCAGCCCATGCATCACCGTGCCGTCGGCGGCCACCACGAAGTCGGTCGTGCGGCCCTGCAGTTCGCGCAGCAGCGGCAGGCCGCGGCCGCAGGTGCAGCGCCCGTCGTCCAGCACGCCGACGTCGCCGGTGCGGTAGCGCACGAACGGAAAACCCGGCGTGCACAGGTGCGTGACCACGATCTCGCCGGCCTCGCCCGGCGCGGCGGGCCGGCCATCGGGCCGCACCGTCTCGACGACGATGTCCTCGGCACTGATGTGCAGCCCGCCTGCCGGGCACTCGTGCGCGATGAAGCCGGCGTCGCGGGCACCGTAGCCGTTGGCCACTGGGCAGCCGAAGACCTCGGCGATGAGCTGCCGCTGCTCGTCGTAGAGCCGCTCGGAGGTGACGAAGGCCACGCGGATGCCCAGGTCGTCCATGCGCTGGCCCAGGCGCCGCGCATGCTGAGCGATCAGCGACAGGCTCGACGGGTATCCAAACAGCATGGCCGGGCGCTCGCGCCGGATCGTGACGACGAAGCGGTCCAGGTTGGCGGCGGACATCTCGAAGGCGGGCAGCAGGTGGCTGCGCATCAGCGCGTCGCGCCACCGGCGCAGGCGGTCCTGCGCACCCAGCTCGACCGGGCTGCCCCAGACCACCAGTTCGCGGTCGCCGATGTCCACGCCCCACCAGCGCGTGGCGCGCCACTTGGCCGCCACGTCGTGGCTCTTGCGCTGGCGGTCCATGTAGAAGATCAGCGGCTCGCCGGACGAACCGCCGGTGTTGTAGCGCGTCAGCGGCCCTGCGGTGCCCGACTTCAGCGCCTCGCCATGGGCGCGGATGGTGGCCTTGTCCAGCAGCGGCAGCGCCTGCAGCGAAGCGAGCGAGTCCACGCTGCGCGGGTCGAAGCGCAGGCGGGCAAACAAGTCGCGGTAGTAGGGCACCTCGGCGCCGATGCGGACTAGGAAGTCGCGCAGCCGGGCGACTCGGTGCGCCTGCAGTTGGTCGCCGGACCACCACTGGCTGCGCTCCAGCTCGCGGCGCAACGCGACGGAGCGATGGCCCTTCAGCCACTCCTGCAGCGGGAAGATCAGGCCGCTCGTGAGCGATGCATACAGCGAGGCCACGCGCTACTCTCCGGCACTGCGGTCCGGGCCCGGGGTCGTCTTCACGAGTGTCACGAGTATCCAGCCACGCAGCACGCGCAAGGCGTCGTAGCGACTGATGAGCTTCTCAAAGGCGGTACCCAGCAGGAAGAGCCCGCCGTTGAACATCAGGTAGTTCGGGTACTGGCTCAAGTACTCGTAGGCCTGCACCTGCAGGCCGGCAGCTGCTGCCAGGCGATCCACATCACGCCGCGTGTTGGTCCTGTAGGCGGTGGGGAAGGTGTCTTCTTCCTCGCGCCCCTCGACCTTCTTGACGATGCGTGCGTGGAAACGGTTGGGGATCAGCCTTGCGCACAGCGTGCCGTAGTCCCACATGTTGGCTGTCAGCACGATGGCCCGTCCACCGGGCCGCAGAACTCGCGCAAACTCGCGATACACCGGCTCGGGGTCGGTCAGGTGCTCGAACACGCTGCGCGACATGATGACGTCGACGCTGGCGTCTGCCAGCGGCAGGTGGGCCAGGTCCGCGTTGTAGGTCTCGATGCCCGCGGGCACGTCCGCGAAGTCGACCAGTTCGACGCCCACCAGCCGGTCGACCCGGCCCAGATACTTGCGCAGCACCGGCACGCTCCGGCCGCAACCGGCGTCCAGCAGCGTGTGTGCACCAGCCTCGACAGCTGCGTCCACGCGCTGTTCGAAGACGCGGTACGGGTGCACGCTATCGGCGTAGTACTTCTGCAGCAAGCGTTCGGCCAGTGCGCTCACTGCGCGGCCCCTGTTTGTGTGGTGCTTTGCAATGCGGGCGCGGCCCGGCAGGCCGACCAGTACACCTGCCGCCACCGCTCTCTCACCTGCGGCCAGGCGTACTGCGCCACTTCGGCCAGACCGTTCGCGCGGAGACGTTGCGCCAGCACCGGGTCCGCGAGCACGGCACGCGCGGCGGCTGCCAGCGCCGGCGCATTGCCAACAGGCACCAGCATTGCCGTTTCGCCATCGCACACCAGGTCCGGAATGCCGCCGGCGTCGGTGCTGACAACCGGCACGCCGCTGGCGAGCGACTCCAGGATGGAGATCGGCATGTTGTCAGCGGTCGTTGGGTTGAGTGTCAGATCGGCCTGCGCGTACAGCGCCGGCATGTCGGCGTTGTCGATGCGCCCGACGAAGGCCACGCCGTCGGCCACCCCTAGCTCGGCGGCCAGCGCCTGCAGCGCCGCCAGCTCGGGGCCACTGCCGGCTATGGTCAGCCGCGCCTGCGGCCAGCGCGCACGCAGTAGGGCATAGGCGCGCAGCGCCGTCGGAATGTCGTAGATCTTCTCCAGGTGCCGCGCCACCACCAGGTGCGGCGCAGTACCGGGCGCTTGCCAGGGCCGCGGCTGAAAGCGCGAGAGATCGACGACGTTGGGCACGATTTGCGCCGTCAGGTCGTACCTCCGGAATACACGTTGCAGGAAGGCCGAGGGTGTGACGATGCTCGCCGCAGCGAGGTCGCGCCACACGTGCGCCGGCGCACGCGCCAGGAAGTCGCCGGCCAGGCCGCCCCGGTAGTTGACGACGGCCGGCACGCCGTGCCAGCGCGCGATACGCAGCGCCGGCATTGCCAACAGGTGCCAGGCCCATCCCGAGTTGGCGAACACATGGGCCACGTCCACCTGCGCCAGCCCGCGCCACAGCCGCCACAGGTAGGGCGGCAGTCGCCAGGCGGCGCGCAACAAGGGCACTCGCTCGACCCAGGTCGGCCAAGCCGGTGCGTTGGTGCGCACGAAGTTCACCGGGGCGCCCTCCGCGCGCAGCAACTGCAGCAGCTGTTCACACTGGTTGGCCATGCCACCGGAAGGCGGCGGCAGCGGCCCCACGAGAGCGATGCGCGGCCAGCCGCTGCCATCGCCGCCGGGCGACCCATGGCGCTGCTGAGCACGGCGGCCGCGCAGGCGCAACAGCAGCCACGACACCCACAGCGCGGCGCCGACCGCGCCCAGCGCGGCCGCGGCCAGCAACCGCTGGCGCACGCCTTGCAGCGCCACGCGCTCGCTGCGGTTGGCCTCATCGGCCAGCACGCGGATCGGCGGCTGCACCCCGGTGACGACGGCGCCTAGTTGTTCCAGCGGCCGCACGACGCCAGCGAACCAGCGGGTGGAGGGCGCCTGGTCGACCGCGAAAACGTTGTTGCCCCAAGGTGCGTACCACTGTGGCAGCCCACGACGCAGGTAGTCCCAGGCCTTGGGCTCCTCGGCCCAGCCCGGCGGCACGCCATCGTGCAGCGGGTGCAGCCGCAGCATGGGCGAGCCTGTGCTTAGCGCGCTGCGCAAGGCCAGCGCCGACAGCGGCTCGTCGCTGCCATCGGTGAAGTAATAGTTCTGGAACACGTCCACCAGCTGCCAGCGCCTCGCCTGGCGGTTCCACACCTCGACCCAGATGTGGCCGTGGCCGCCGAAGCCGTCAAAGGAGAAGGCCCAGGGCCGCACGGTCATGCCGGCGGCGCCGGCGATGGCGCTGAAGACGCGCACGAAGTCGCCGCAGTAGCCATCGCCGCGCGTCACGATGGCCCGGTGCGTGTGCTGCAGGTCGTGCTGCACCGCGCCGCCATTGAGCTCTGCTGCGCTGCCCAGCAGGTGCCGGCTGATGGCCACCGCGCGCGCCCAGTCGTCGGGCAACACGTCCAGCCCCAGCGTCTTGGCGACCTGCAGGAAGTACGGGCTGGGCACGACGCTCTCGGCGCGGAAGTCCGCCGGGAGCGCCGGCGGCGCCCAGTCCTGGCCGGGGGCCAGGTCGGGACCCAGCAGCAGCGCATGCCTCAGGCGGACCAACTCGGTGCCGCTGCCCAGGTGCGGCGCCAGCAGCGCCAGCGCAGCCAGCAGCAGGAGCGTGCCAGCCGCACGCAGCCCGAATCGGCGCGTGCGCGGCCTGGCAGCCGCCGCGGAGTTCACCAGCACAACCCCAACGCCCGCTCGCGCAGCGGACTCGCGGCGGGCAGGCTGACCAAGTCGACCAAGGCCTGCTCGGGGCGCACGTCGCGTTCCAGCGCCTGCAGCACGGCCGGACTGCTGCTGCCGAGCACGAGCACGTCGGAGGCAGCGACCACGTCGGCCAGTTCCGGCATCAGCATCTGCCCGATATGCGGCAGGTGCCGCTCGATGAAGCTCTTGTTGGCGCCCAGCAGCCGCGCCAGGTGCACCTCGGGGTCGTAGATACGCAGTTCGTAGCCCTTGCCGATGAGGCGCTCGGCCAGCGCGACGAGCGGGCTCTCGCGCAGGTCGTCGGTGCCGGTCTTGAAGCTCAGTCCGACGAAGCCCACCTTGCGCCGGCCCAGCGCGACGACCTTGTCGAAGGCCAGGTCCAGGTGGCTGGTGTTGCTGGGCAGGATGCTCGCCAGCATGGGGATCTCCACGTCGCGCGTCTTCGCCAGGTAGGTGGTGGCCCGCAGGTCCTTGGGCAGGCAGCTGCCCCCGAACGCGAATCCCGGGCGCAGGTAGGCGCGGCTGATGTTGAGCTGCGTGTCCTGGCACACGAGATCCATGACCTCGAAGGGGTCCACGCCCAGAGCCGCGCACAGCCGCGCCGTCTCGTTGGCGAAGGTGATCTTCAGCGCGTGGAAGTTGTTGCAGCAATACTTCATCATCTCGGCGCTGCGCACCGAGGTCCTCAGGAACTTGCACGGCAGGTGGCCGAACAGCGCCTGCAGCTTCTCGAACGCCGCCTCGCCGTTGGCGCCGACCACGGTGAACGGCGGCTTGTCGTAGTCGCGGATCGAGCTGCCCTCGCGCAGGAACTCGGGCTGGAAGCACAGGTGGAAGTCCTGGCCGTCCTGCTTGCCCGACTCGCGCTCCACGATGGGGCGCAGCACGTCCTCCACGGTGCCCGGCACCAGCGTGCTGCGGAAGACGACGACGTGGCCGCTGTCCTTGCGCCGCAGCGCGCGACCCATCTGCTCGGCCAGGCGCAGGATGGCGCCCTGGTCCTGGCTGCCGTTGGCAGCGCTGGGTGTGCCCACGCAGACCAGGCTGATCTCGCTGCCCAGCACCGCTTCCTCGGCATCGGTCGTGACGCTGACGCGTCCGCTGGCGGCCACCTGCTGCATCAGGTCGACCATGCCGTCTTCGACCACCGGGGTCTTGCCTTCGCTGATCAGGCGCAGCTTGGTGGGGTCGATGTCGACGCCGATGACGTGGTGGCCGTCCCGGGCCAGGCAGGCCAGGGAGACGGCACCGACATAGCCGAGTCCGAAAATGCTGATCTTCATGCGGGGTTCCGTTGGGTGCGCGCTGCGGCGCCGCCGCGGCGCTGCGCAAAGCCGCTCGTGCAACGTTCGATGATCGCGTCCAGGCGCTGCATGGAGCGCGGCCACGCATGGTGGCTGAGCATTCGTTCACGGCCGGATGTCGCCAGGCGCGCCCTTTCCTCGGGCCGCTCGACCAGCGCCAGTATGGCGGCGGCCAGCTCCGACGGCGCGTCCGCGACCAGCAGGTGGCGGCCGGGCTCCGCGTCGACGCCGCCCGCGGCGACGCGGCTGGTCACCACCGGCACGCCCATGGCCATGGCCTCCAGGATCTTGTTCTGGGTGCCGCGCGCGATGGCCAGCGGTGCCACCATCAGCGCGGAGCCGCGGATGTAGGGCCGCACATCGGGCACGCTGCCGGTGACGGTGACGCCCGGCAGGGTGCCCAGCGCGCGGATCGCCGGCGACGGGTCCGCGCCGACGATCAGCAGCTTCATGCCGGACCGGCGCGCCTGCAGCAGCGGCCACACCTCCTTGCAGAAGCGCTGCATGCACTCCTGGTTGGGGTAGTAGTCCATGCGGCCGATGAAGCTGATGGTGTCGGGGTCGTAGGCGCCGTCGGTAGGGCTGAAGAACTGCGCGTCCACGCCGTTCGGGAACCAGTCGGTGGCGGCACCGGTGCAGTAGGACTCCAGCGTCTCCCACTCCGCCCGCGTGGTGGCGGTGCACAGGTCGAAGCGCCGCGCCAGGCGCTTCTCGGCCCACAGCATCTTGGTGCCTTCCAGCCGGTAGCCCAGCGACAGCGGAAAGGGCTTGTAATTGGCGTACTCCAGCCACTTCTGCGAGTCCATGTCGCCGAAGTCCAGGATCTTGGGAATGTCCCGGACGTGCGCGACATACTGGGCCACCGACGAGCAGTGCACGAAGATGAGGTCGAAGCGCTGCGTGCGCAGCAGCTCGCGCACGCGCGCCGCGATTTCACCGCTGTAGAAGTAGCCCATCGACGACGGGGTCGTCAGCGGCAGCCGCAGGATCATGCGCGCCCACTGCAGCGGATCGTGCACGCGGCCCATGTGGAAGGCCTCGCAGTGCGGTGCAATGCCCTCGCCCTCCGCGGCCTCGGCCTCGCTGCGCACCAGCGAGCACACGGTCACCCGGTGGCCGCTGGCCTGCAGGTGCTGGATCATGTTGAAGGGCCGGATCTTGCCGCCCCGCTTGGGCGGGAACGGGAAGCGGTGGCAGAGGTACAGGATCTTCATTCGCAACGGTCGGCGCTAAGCACTGTCAGCGCTTGACCAACTGAATCACCGTGTATGAGACGAAGTACTCGCCAAGCAAGGGCAGCGACATCAACATGCGCCCCAATACCCGCCGTGGTGCTCCGCCACCGAACGACCGGGTTTCCAGACGCTCGATCTCCAGGCCCGCTTGCCCGACAAGGGAACGGAAGCTGCGGATGTCGAGTTCATTGACATAGCCCTGCTCCTTGAAGGAAGACCATTGGCGCCACTTGTTCGGCTTCTTCCTGCCATCGGCATCGAGATCCCAATGGCGGGGAACGAACTCCGGAAGGTCGTACACCTGCTCGGCGGCCCGGAACATGGCCCGCTCACCAAAGATCACATGGGCCCATGGCACTGGAATCAATGACTCCATGTGCGGCCCCCAAGGTCCCTTGAACGGAAACCACTCAAGCAGGCACCTGCCCCCGGGTCGAAGGACTCGGTGCCACTCCTGCAGTATCGGTAGCGGCGCCATCACATGCTCGAGGCAGTCGAATGCCACCACGACGTCCACCGACGCTTCGGGCAACGGCATGCCGTCGACGGTCCCCTGGACGAAGTCGACATGAACGGACCGTGGCACGCTGGTGCGCGCCAGCGCTTCCCTGGCGCGGTCCAACGCGTCGCGCTGGAGATCCACGCCGACAACGCTTCTGGGCGACTTTTCTGCCGCGAGGAAGAGGCTGAGTGCTCCGTCTCCGCAGCCGAAGTCCAGGACGTCCTTGCCGTGGACAGCGGCATCGGCAAATGAACTCCAACTCGCCGAAAGCGACTGTCGGCGCCAGTCCTGGTAGGCGCCGTAGTCCACGGTGCGTTTTGCAGGTGCAGGCAGGCGCCAACGGGACAGCGCGAACAGCAACGACGAGCGAAAGGTCATCCGGGATCTCCGTTCGTCGCTAGGCCGGCTCGGATTGGACATGCATGCGTGACCGCGGCGCGGAGAGCGCCCGCAGCTCGTCGGCCACGTCGTCCGGCGCACGCCGATCCAGGTAGACGCGGCTCCAGACCTCCAGGTTCAACAGCGCCAGCAGCGCGTCGGTGCCGTCGCTGCGGTTGGTCTCGTGGTCTGCCACCAGCGCGGCCACGGCCTCGGGGCGGAACAGGCCGCGCCGGCGCACGGCGGTGCTCGACAGCAGTTCGCGCACCACGGCCAGCAGCTCCTTCTTCAGCCAGGCGCCCATCGGTGTGCCGAAGCCGCGCTTGGCGCGGTCCAGGATGTCTGCGGGCAGCGTCGGCGCCAGCGCCGACTTCATCAGGTGCTTGAGTCGGCCGCCCCTGACCTTCAGCTCGCCAGGGATCGCGGCCGCCAGTTCGACCAGTTCGTGGTCCAGCAGCGGCACGCGGCATTCCAGGCTGACGGCCATGCTCATCTTGTCGGTCAGCAGCAGCAGGTCGTCGGGCAGCTGGGTCTCGGCGTCGACGGCGAACAGGCGGTTGAGCTCGTCGTCGCTGCCGGCCATGGCGAAGGCAGCGGCCAGACGGTCGTCGCCCGGTGGCGGCGCATCCAGCAGCAACCCGGCCACGCCGTCCCGGGCCAGCACCTGCAGGTAGCTGCGGTAGCGCTCGTCGGCAGCCATCTCCGCACTGGCGACGAAGCCCTTGGCGAGGCGGGCGACATTGAGCCACTTGTGATGGCGGTCGGCCGGCAGCCGCGACGCGGTGGCGCTGGCCACGCGTCGCGCCCAGCCCGGCAGCGCGTTGAAACGTTGCGCATAGTGGCCGCCCAGGTAGCGCCGGTAGCCGCCGAAGAGCTCGTCGCCACCGACGCCGGAGAGGATGACCTTGACGTCGCGGCGCGCGAATTCGCTGACCAGGTAGGTGGTGATGAAGGCCGAGTCGGCGATCGGCTCGTCCAGGTGCCAGACCAGGCGCGGCAGCAGGCCCACCACGTCCGGCCGCACGACGATCTCGTGGTGCTCGGTGCCGAACAGCTGTGCCACGCGGCGCGCGTAGGGCAGCTCGTTGTACAGCTGCTCGGCCGTGCCGCCCTCGAAGCCGATCGCGTAGGTGCGCAGGGGCTGCGCGCTATGGCGCGCCATGGCCGCGACGACGGCGCTGCTGTCCACGCCGCCGGAGAGGAAGGCGCCGATGGGCACGTCGCTGACCATCTGCAGGTGCACCGCGCGGTCGATGCCTTCGCGGATGCGCTGCACCCATTCGTCCCCGCTCACCGACCGGTCGACCCGCGCCGGCAGCCGCCACCAGCGCCACTCGCGCACCTGCGGCTGCGCACCGCCCAGCTCCACGGACAGCAGCGTGGCCGGCGGCAGCTTGCGGATGCCCTGGAACAGGCTCAGCGGCGCTGGCACATAGCCCAGGTGCAGGTACTCGGCCAGCGCCTCGCGGTCCAGCGCCGTGCGCACGCCCGGCAGCTTCAGCAGGGCCTTGGCCTCGGTCGCGAAGGCGAGCCGGCGGCCGTCCTGCATGACGTACAGCGGTTTGACGCCCAGGCGGTCGCGGCCGATCAGCAGCCGGCGCCGGCGTGCGTCCCACAGCGCGAAGTCGAACATGCCGTTGAGGTGCTGCACGACCTCGTCACCCCATTCGGCATAACCGTGCAGCAGGGTCTCGCTGTCGGAGCCGGTGGCGAAGACATGGCCGCGGGCGCGCAGTTCGTCGCGCAGTTCGCGGTAGTTGTAGATCTCGCCGTTGCAGACGATGGTCAGCGAGCCGTCGGCGTTGGAGATGGGCTGGTGGCCACCGGCGAGGTCGATGATGGACAGGCGCCGCATCGCGATGCCGCAGGCGGCGTCGATGTGCTGGCCCTCGTCGTCGGGGCCGCGGTGGGCGGTGACGTCGCCCATCGCGCTGAGCCATTGCGGCAGCACCGGACTGCCGTCCAGCTGCACCAGGCCGTGGATGCCGCACATGTCGCGCTGCCTGTCCCGCCTCAGGCGCCGAGGGCCGCGGGCAGCGCGCGGCCGCGGCGCGCCAGCGCATGCCGGTAAACCTCGGCGTAGCGCGCGACGCTGTCGACCCAGGTGCGTTCCTGCTCGACGAAGCGGCGTGCGCGCTCGCGCAGCGCCGGCCATTCGTCGCGCCGCGCCAGTGCGTCGGACAGTGCGGTGGCCAGCGCGGCGGCGTCGCCGGCCGGGCACAGGTAGCCGGTCTCGCCGTGACGCACCAGCTCGCGGTGGCCGCCGACATCGCTGGCGACGAAGACGCGGCCCTGCGCCATGGCCTCCAGCGGCTTCAAGGGCGTGACCAGTTCGGTCAGGCGGATCGGCAGCCGCGGATAGGCCAGCAGGTCGATCAGCTCGTAGTAGCGTTGCACCTCGGCGTGCGGCACACGCCCGGTGAACAGGACCTGCTGCTGCAGCCCGGCAGATGCCACCTGTTCCTTGAGCGCGGCCTCCTGCGGGCCCCCGCCGACCAGCAGCAGCCGCAGGTCCGGCCGCGCCGGCAGCAGCCGGCCGACGGCATCGACCAGCAGGTGCAGGCCCTCGTAGCCGTAGAACGAACCGGCGAAGCCGATCACCGTGCAGCCGGTCAGGCCCAGCCGCGACAGCAGCGCCGGGTCGGCCGGCACGCCGAAGCGGAAGCTTGCGACATCCACGGCATTCGGGATCACGGTCACCTTGTCGGCCGGCACGCCGCGCGCGACGATGTCGCCGCGCAGGCCTTCGCAGATGGTCGTCACCTGGTCGGCGCGGTGCAGTGCGAAGCTCTCCAGCGCGCGCGAGGCACGGTAGCGCGCGCTGCCCGGGCGCACCGTGCCGTGATCGACGCCGGCGTCCTCCCAGGACGCACGCATCTCGTAGACCACCGGCAGGCGCTGCGTCAGCCGCACCCATAGCGCGGGCAGTGCATTGAGCACCGGCGAGTGGGCGTGGATGAGGTCCGGTCGCTCGTCGCGCACGACCTCGGCGATGCGCGCGGCGGTCAGCCGCATCTGCTCCAGCAACCCGGTGCCGGGGCGGCTGGGCGTGCGTAGCAGGCGCAGGCCGTCGACAGCCTCCTCCCGCGCCTCGCCCGCGCCCTGCTTGGGCGTCGTGAGCTGCAGCGACTCCCAGCCGCGGCGGCGCTGCTCGCGCAGGATGGCCAACGTGCGGAACGTATAGCCGCTGTGCAGCGGGATGCTGTGGTCCAGGACGTGGAGGATGCGCATCGTGCGATTGGTGCCCCGACCTCAGACCAGTGCCTCGGCCTGGGTTGGACGCGCAGCAGCGGGCATCGCGCGATGATCCGTCCCCTGCCTCAAGAAGGCCTCGAACATCAGAAGTGTCCACAGCGGCGAGCTGTGGTCGCGGCTGCCGTTCTGGTGCGTGTCCACGAGCTGGCGAAGGAAACCCTCGTCAAACCAGCCGGTCGAAAGCAGCCGGTCGCCGAGCACCGCCTCGCGCACGCGGTGGCGCAGCGGGCCGCGGAACCAGCGCGCCAGCGGCACCGAGAAGCCCATCTTGGGCCGGTACAGGATGTCGCGCGGCAGCGCTGGCTCCATGGCCTTCTTCAGCAGGAACTTGCCCTCCTGACCGCGGATCTTCAGGTTGCTCGGCAGCGTGGCCAGCCACTCGACCAGCGGGTGGTCCATCAGCGGCTCGCGCACCTCCAGGCTGTGGGCCATGCTGGCGCGGTCGACCTTGGTGTTGATGTCGCCTACAAGATAGGTCTTCAGGTCCAGGTACTGGATCAGCGCCAGCGGGTCGTCGGTCTGCGCCTCGGCGGCGTGGCGCTCGAAGACCTGCTGCGCGTCGTAGCCGCCCAGTGCACGCCTGAACGCCGGGCTGAACAGCTGCTCGCGCATCGTGCCGCGCAGGATGCTGACCGAATGGAAGTAGGCCTCCACCGAGGTACGTGCCATGCCCTCGAAGGTGGTCTTGGCGCGCAGCACGCGCGGCGCCCAGTCGGCCTTGGGGTACAGCCTACCCAGAGCACCGAACAGCGGCTTGCGCAGGCCCATCGGCAACGCGCCGCGCAGGCGCTCCTCCATCAGGTGCATGCGGTAGCGGCGGTAGCCACCGAAGCTCTCGTCGCCGCCGTCGCCGGACAAGGCGACGGTGACGCGCTTACGTGCCAGCTGGCAAACCCGGTAGGTGGGGATGGCCGAGCTGTCGGCGTAGGGCTCGTCGTACAGGTGCGCCAGCGTGTCGACGAGATCGAAGTCGTCGCTGCGCACGGTCTCGACATGGTGGTCGGTGCGGTAGCGGTCGGCCACGGTGTGCGCGAAGGCCGCCTCGTCGAACTGCGGATCGTCGAAGGCGATGCTGCAGGTGCGCACCGGCGTGTCGGACAGGCCGGCCATCGTGGCCACGACTGCGCTGCTGTCGACGCCGCCGGAGAGGAAAGCACCCAGCGGCACCTCGGAGATCAGGCGCAGCCGGACGGATTCGCGAAGCCGCGCGCGCAGCTCCTCGCAGGCATCCTCGACGCCGATCGGGTTGCCCAGCGTGAAGTTGATGTCCCAGTAAGGACGCGGCCTGGGCTCGGCCGTGCCGCGGCGCCAGGTCAGCAGGTGGCCGGGCGACAGCTTGCGGGCCTGCTTGAAGATGGTTCGCGGCTCGGCCACGTAGCCGAGCGCGAAGTACTCCTCGATGGCCAGCGGGTCGATGTCGCGCCGCAGGCCGCCGTGCGCAAGCACGGACTTCAGCTCGCTGCCGAAGAGCAGCAAGCCGTCGTCGAGGACGGCGTAGAAAAGCGGCTTGACACCGAGACGGTCGCGCGCCATGAACAGCGTCTGCTTGTTGCGGTCCCACAGCGCGAAGGCGAACATGCCACGCAGCCGCTTCACGCAGGCCTCGCCCCAGGCCTCCCAGGCGTGGACAATGACCTCGGTGTCGCTGCGGGTGCGGAAGCGGTGACCCAGCGCTTCCAGCTCGGGCACCAGTTCCTGGAAGTTGTAGATCTCGCCGTTGAAGACGATGCACACGCTGCCGTCTTCGTTGAACAGCGGCTGCTGGCCGGTGGCGACGTCGATGATGGACAACCGCCGGTGGCCAAATCCCAGGCCAGGCTCGGCATGCAGACTGCCCTCGTCGGGGCCCCGATGATGCTGCGAGTCGTTCATGCGCGCCAACGCCGCACGGTCGACCGCGCGGGTGCCGCGGGTGTCGAAGACGCCGGTGATTCCGCACATGACTCGTCAGCTCACTCCATCGCCCTGCCGCCCAGCACGCGCCGGTAGACGCCTTCGTAGGCCGCCACCATCGCGCCCAGGCTGAACTGCCGTTCCACGCGCCGGCGTCCGGCCTGCCCTGCCGCCGCGGCGCGTGCCGGGTCGGCCGCCCAGCGCCCGATCGCCGAAGCCAGCGCCGCCACGTCGCCCGGCGGGACGATCTCGCCGGTCTCGCCATCGGCCAGGAGTTCGGCATTGCCGCCCACGCGTGTGGCCAGCACGGGCAGCCCGCTCGCCATGGCCTCGAGGATGGTATTCGAGATGCCTTCGGCCAGCGACGGCAGCGCAAAACAATCGAGCCCCCGCATGACATCCGGCACATCGCTGCGTTCGCCGGCCAGCCAGACCAGCGGCGCGATGCCGGCTTCGCGGGCCCGCATCTCGCACTCGGCGCGCAGCGGGCCGTCGCCGACCAGCACCAGCCGGGTGCGTTCGGCCAGCGCCGGCCGCTCGCGCAGCGCCTGCGCGAAGGCCTGCACCAGCAGCGGCTGCGCCTTCACCGTCTGCATGCGGCCGACGGTGCCCAGCAGCCACAGCCGCGGGTCGTTGAACGGGCTGCCGGCGATGGGCTGGCGGCCGCCGTCGGGCGCCGGCGCGAAGCGCCGGTCGTCGACGCCGTTGCAGATGCGCGTGACGCGCGCCGCCGGCACGCCGACGGCGTCGTGCAGATAACCCTCCAGCTCGCCCGACAGCGCCACCCAGTGCTGCACGAAGGGCCGGTGCAGCCGGCGCATCCAGCGGTGGCGGCGGCTGGTGCCGTGCATGTCCTCGATGTCGCGCCCGTGCTCGCCATGCACGCGCGCGCGCACGCCGGCGGCCCAGGCGGCGGGCTGCATCTCCAGCGCGGCCAGGTTGCGCGTGTGCACGAGGTCCGGGCGCAGCTCGCGCAGCAGCCGCGTCCAGCGCGGCCACTGCCGGAAGCCCTGCCCCGGCGGCTTGGCCAGCGCGAGGCAGCGCACGTCGTCGCGAGTGATGCGCGCCGCGAAGGCCGCGTCCACGTCGGTCAGCGACAGCACCACATGCCGCCAGCGGTCGGCCGGCATGCGGTTGATCAGGTTGACGACCCCGTTCTCCAGGCCGCCGACCGCGAAGCGGTAGACGACATGGGCGACCAGCGGGCGCGGGTCGCCGGCGCCGGCCATGGGCGTGGCGGTCAGAGCCGCCAGAGGCGGTAGCCGGCGCCGCCGATCAGCTTCGGGTCGAAGGCCGCCTTGACGTCGATGAAGGCCCCGCCCTTGACCAGCTTGCGCGCGATGTCCTCCAGCGACAGCGCCGCATATTCGCGGTGCGCCACCGCGGCGACGATGGCGTCGGCACGCGGCAGTTCGTCGAACGGGACCAGGCGCACGCCGTATTCGTGCATCGCCTCCTCGGCCGTGGCCCAGGGGTCGCTGACGAAGACGTCGACGCCGTAGCTCTTCAGCTCGCGGACGATGTCGATGACCTTGCTGTTGCGCAGGTCGCCGCAATTCTCCTTGAACGTCAGGCCCAGCACGTTGACGCGTGCGCCCTTGACGTAGCTGCCGCTGGCGATCATGTGCTTGATCGTCTGCTCGGCGATGAACTTGCCCATGCCGTCGTTGATGCGCCGGCCGGCCAGGATGACCTGCGGGTGGTAGCCCAGCATGTCGGCCTTGTGCGTCAGGTAGTACGGGTCCACGCCGATGCAGTGGCCGCCGACCAGGCCCGGCTTGAACTTCAGGAAGTTCCACTTGGTGCCGGCGGCTTCCAGGACCTCGCTGGTGTCGATGCCGATCTTGTCGAAGATGATGGCCAGCTCGTTCATCAGCGCGATGTTGAGGTCGCGCTGGGTGTTCTCGATCACCTTCGCGGCCTCGGCGGCCTTGATGCTGCTGGCGCGGTGCACGCCGGGGACGATGATCTTCTCGTACAGCTTCGCCACCTTGTCCAGGGTCTCGGGCGTGTCGCCGCTGACGATCTTGAGGATCTTGGTCAGCGTGTGCTCCTTGTCGCCCGGGTTGATGCGCTCGGGGCTGTAGCCGACGAAGAAGTCCTGCTTCCACTTCAGGCCGGACTCCCGCTCCAGCACCGGGATGCAGACCTCCTCGGTGGCGCCGGGGTAGACCGTGCTCTCGTAGACAATGGTCGCGCCCTTCTTCATGTGGCGGCCGACGCTGGTGGACGCTCCGACCAGCGGGCGGAAGTCCGGCGCGTGCGCGTCGTCCACCGGCGTCGGCACGGCGACGATGATCATGTCGGCCTCGCCCAGCAGCGTGGGGTCGCTGGTGTAGAGGGCGTGCTTCGCCTCGGCCATCTGCGCGTCGTCCAGCTCGCGCGAGGGGTCGGTGCCGGCCTTGCACGCGGCGACCTTGTGCTCGGCGATGTCGAAGCCGATGGTGCGCAGGTGCTTGCCGAATTCGACGACCAGGGGCAGGCCGACGTAGCCCAGGCCGATGACGGCGACGGTATTCATCTTGATCAGGATCCTGTAGTGCGGTACGCGCGAAAGGGATGATGCCGGCGGCGGCCGCCGGTGAGTCGGCAATTTTCAGCGCACGCTGCGCGCCACCTGCAGCCGGGCCTCGAAACTGCCGAGATGTTCGCGGAGGAAGTCGTCCAGCACGCGCTGCGTGGCCGCGGCATCCTCGCCCTCGACGTAGAAGGTGAGCGCCGCGGCGTCGTCGCCCTGGCCGGTCAGGCGGCCGGCCACCGACAGCAGGGTCGCGACCTGCGGGCTGGTCGTGAAGCGGCCGCCGGCCCACAGCACCTGGCGCACGTCCAGGCGCTGGCGCACGGTGGCACCGGGCGTGCGGCCGCCAAGCAGTTCGTGGCTAGCGAACTCGACCACACGCCCGCCGGCCTCGACACCGCGCCGGCCGCTGGTGCTGCGGTTCCAGCGCCTGTCCTCCGAGCTCACCAGCTGGTTCTGCGAGCTGACCAACTTGCGGCCATACCCCTGGTGCCGGTAGTAGGCCACATGAACGGTGACCGCGCGATCATCCTGCCGGTAGACCTGAAGCACCTCAGCCGAGGGCGCTGCGAATGCGGGCGTCAGCAACGGGGGATCGTCCACGGCCGACCAGCGCGGCACATCGGGCAGCGCCAGTGCCGGAGCCGACGCTGCGGCTCCGGTGCGCTCGAGCTGCCAGGCCGCCGCATGCGGCGCGGCCGCGATCGCTACTGTCGCGGCTGCCACGATCCAGTGCAGCGCCATCGGCGCTGCGCGTCCCGAAACGGCCGCGGCGGCCGGCGGCGGCAGCGCCGCGTTGCGGTTGCCGTCGGGTTCCGACCACTTGGCGCCGATGAAGAACATGAAGCCGATCACGATGCCGAAGAAGACCCAGCCGTAGACCAGATGATCCACGCCGACCGCGATGGTGTTGCCCGACAGGTGACCCAGCATCACGATGATGTAGGCGCGCACCCAGTTGGCGACGATGGGCACCGCGATGGCGACCAGGCAGAAGACGAGCCGCCGCCGGGTCGAGCGGTAGTTGAGGTACGCGAACAGCGTGCCGACCATGAACGACGCGATCAGGTAGCGCACGCCGCTGCAGGCCTCGACCACCGACCAGTTGCCCGACGGGATCACGAACTGCAGCCCCTCACGATAGACCGGGATGCCGCTGAGCTGCAGCGCGGCGACCGTGAAGTCGGCCGTCCAGTCCATCATCTTCGGCATCATGAATTCGCCGATCGGGACCATGAAGAACAGGAAGGCGAGCGGGAACGCAAGTTCGCGCGCCACCGCCCAGCCCAGCACCGCCGGCACCGCCAGCACCAGCAGCGCGGTCAGCATCAGCTGCGTCAGCGCATTGACGCCGGCGAGGTCGCCGACCAGCCAGCCCAGCGCGGCGATCGCCAGCGCCGCCAGCAGCCAGGGCTGCGGCCGCGGCGCGACCGAGGCCACGCGGTGGCGCAGCCGCCAGACCAGCCACAGCGTGATCGGCGGCACCAGGATGGCATGTGCGAAGGTGTCCGAGCGCAGCCAGATGCCGACCATCGCGGCCATCGTCTGGTGGTACAGACCCAGCAGCGCCAGCAGCACCAGCACCAGGGCCGGCAGCGCGTGGCGCCAGGCGGCGCCGAGCAGCGGGGCGGCCGGCGGCGTCATCACGGCACTCACGAGGCAACTCCCATGCGGCGCAGCAGCGACGCCCCGGCCGGCGTGGCGGGCGGCGCGTCGGCCAGCGGCTGCGGTACGGTGACGACGCTGTCGCCGCGGCCGGTCAGCGCCGCCAGGTGGCGGTCGATGACCGCCAGGTGGGCGTCCCAGGTGTAGGAGCGCAGCACGCGCTGGCGGCCGGCGACACCCATCGCGTCGGCCCGGTCCGGCACGCGCAGCAGCAACTCGATGCAGCGCACGTACTCGGCCGCGTCGCCGGCGGCCAGCAACTCGCCGCCGGGCTCGGCGACCAGCGCCTCGACGCAGGCGGTGGCAGCGACGACCGGCCGCGCCATCGCCATCGCCTCCAGCACCTTGTTCTGGATGCCGCGCGCCAGCCGCAGCGGTGCGACGACCACCGCCGCATGCTGCAGGTAGGGCCGCACGTCGGGCACCGTGCCGGTGACGACGACGCCGGCGGCCGGGTCCTCGGCCAGCGCGCGCACCGCCGGCGCCGGACTGCGGCCGACGATGTGGAAACGCAAGCCTGGGCGCCCGGCACGCAGCGCCGGCAGCACCTCGCGCGCGAACCAGGTTACGGCGTCGACGTTGGGCCCGAAGTCCATCGCGCCGGTGAAGACCAGCGGCGTCTCGCCCGGCGCGAACGGCGCGGGCCGTGCGTCGTCGGGTGCGAAATAGGCGGCATCGACGCCGTTGTCCATGGCCTCCACGCGGCCGGCCACGTCCGGAGCCAGGCCACCGAAGAGCTCCGCCTCCTTCTCCGTGGCGAAGAAGCTGCGGCGCGCGCCGGCGGCGATGCGGCGCTCCAGCTGCAGCAGCGTGCGGCCCTCGCGCCGGTACAGCCAGGACATCGGCCAGCGGTGCTGCGGCGCGTAGGCGCTCCACTTGGCCGAGTCGACGTCGACCAGGTCGGCCAGCAGCGGCAGGTCCGCGCGCCCCATCACGTAGGGCGCCATCGCCGACGAGAACACCACCGCGGCGGCGATGCGCTCGCGCGCCAGCGTCTCGTTCACCCAGCGCGCGAGGCCCGCGTCGCGGTAGACATGCTCGGTCAGCGAGTCGCCGGTCAGCAGCCCGCGCAGGCTGGCCAGGCGCGAGCGCAGCGGGTGCAGGCGCACGGCATGCACGCTGGCGCACCACTGGCGCAGCTGCGGCAGGTGGGCCTCGTCGGCCGGGTCGTCGACGAAGGTGCCCAGGTGCACGCGGTGGTGGCGCCGCAGGTGCTGCAGCAGGTGGTACGAGCGCACCTTGTCGCCCTTGTTGGGCGGGTAAGGCAGGCGGTGCACCAGGTACAGCAGGTCGGCCATGGCAGGTTCGCTAGCGCCTTCAGCCCAGCGAGCGCACGACGAACGGACCCAGCCAGTTGGCGAAGGACAGCGGCAGCCGCCGCCAGGTCTCGATCATCACGCGGTACTTGGCGTTGGCCGGGTTGTTCTGCGGCACGCTGTCGCGCGTATAGAGCCGGTATTCGTAGTGCAGCGGCGTCGGCTCGAAGCCCCAGTTCTTCTTGAAGGCATAGGGCCCGGTGCCCTGCTTGCTGCGGCCGTAGTCGAAGGTCGCGAGGCCGCGACCGACGGCGCGGCGCATCAGTTCCCAGTACTTGAAGTCGTTGGCCGCCAGATCGCGGGCCGCGACGTCGTCGCCGGCGTAGTAGGGCAGCACCTCGTCGCGGAAGTAGAAGCTGAGCACGCTGGACAGCGGCCGCCCGTCCGGCGCGACAACGGTCAGCACCTCGCAGTCGTCGCCGAATTCGCGCCGCAGCTCGGCGAAGTAGCGCCGGGGCAGCGCCGGCGTGCCGTGGCGGTGCACGTTGTCGGCATAGAGCGCGAAGAAGCGCTCGACGCCGTGGTCGATCTCGCTGCTCAGGCCGTTCTTGATGCCCTTGCGCACCATCGCGCGCTGCTTGCGCGGGATGGCGAGCATGTTCGCCTCCTCGTCGGGCAGCAGCGCCTTGCGGAAGGTGACGTAGAGATCCTGCTCGGGCCAGTCCGGGTGGCGGCGCTCGCGGTGGCGCAGTTCCAGGTGCGGCACGCGCAGCCTCTGCGCCAGGGCCATCGCCGCCTGCTCCAGCGCCTGCGCGCTGGCCTCGTCGGCGGCGGCGACACCGCCGTAGACCGCGAACGGCAGGCTGGACAGCGCGCTGCCGAAGAGCCAGCTCTTCACGTGGGCCAGCGGCAGCACGCCGGTGATGCGGTCGCCATGCCTGGCCAGCAGGTAGTGCGTGTCGTGGCGGAAGACCTCGCGCAGGATGCGCTGCCAGCCGGCGCGGTGGAAAAAGGTCGCCTGCGGGCAGGCCAGCACGAAGGCGTCCCACGCCGCCGCGGTGGCGGTGTCGCGGGGGTCCAGGCGCTCGACGGTCGTCACGGCGCGATGTCCTTCAGGCGGCTGCAGCGGCTGCAGCGGCCGCGGCGGCCGCTGCCGTCGACGCCCGCTCCTGCGGCAGGAAGATGCGGTCCATGCGCCCCCAGCGGAAATCGGCCAGCAGCGTGCGCAGCCGCGACTCCATGCGCGGGATGTTGACGTAGTGGCGGAAGCGCGTCTTCGCGTCGATGCCTTCGATGCGTGGCTGCCCCGGGTCGATCTCCCAGGGGTGGAAGTAGAAGATCGCGCTGGCACGGTCGTCGGCGTTGACGCGGCGGATCATCCAGCGCGACATGGCATAGGGCAGCAGCCGGAAATAGCCGCCGCCGCTGGACGGCCAGTTGCGGCCGGCCAGGCGCAGCGTCGTCACCGGCACTTCGAGCAGGCCGCCTGCGCGCGGGTGCGCGAAGCGCGGCGCATCGGGCATGCCGTAGTGGTCGTGCGCGATCGGGTACAGGCTGCTGCTGTAGCGGTGGCCGGCCTCGGCCAGCACGTCGAAGGCCCACAGGTTGCCGTGGCCGATCGAGAAGCTGGGGGCGCGGTAGCCCAGCACCGGCGCACCGCCGATGTCCTCCAGCAGGCCCTTCGCGCGCACGATGTCGTTGCGGAAGGCGAGTTCGTCCAGGTCGCTCGCGCGCTGGTGGCCATAGCCGTGACTGGCCAGTTCGTGGCCGCCGGCCACGATGCGACGCACCAGTTGCGGGTAGCGCTCGGCCACCCAGCCCAGCGTGAAGAAGGTGGCCTGCACCTCGCGTTCCGCCAGCAACGCCAGGATGCGGTCGACATTGCGCTCGACGCGGCACTCGCGCTGGTCCCACTCGTCGCGGCGGATGTAGGGCGCGAAGGCCGAGACCTGGAAATAGTCCTCGACGTCGATCGTCAGCGCATTCGTGATGGCGGGGGCGAGCATCGCTGCGTCCTCGTCGTCCTGCTCGGGTCAGGGTGCACCGGCGCGCAGCCAGGCATACAGGTCGGCGGCGAAACGCTCGGCGGCGTGGCCGTCCCACAGCTCGGGCACGCGCCCGCGCTTGCCGCGGCCGGCCAGGATGTCGGCCACCCCCTGGCGGATGGCCGCCACGTCGCGGCCGACCATGGTGTTGGTGCCCTGCTCCACGGTGATCGGGCGCTCGGTGTTCTCGCGCATCGTCAGGCAGGGCACGCCGAGCGCGGTGGTCTCTTCCTGCAGGCCGCCGGAATCGGTGAGCACCACGGTGGCGCCGGCCATCAGACCGACCATCTCCAGGTAGCCCTGCGGCGGCAGCACCGCGATGCGCGCGCCGTCGACCAGCCCCTGCAGCCCGAAGCGCTGGACGTTGTTGCGCGTGCGCGGGTGCATCGCGAAGACCAGCGGCAGCTCGCGCGACACCTCGGCCAGCACGCCCAGCAACCGGGCCAGCGTCTCGGCATCGTCGACATTGGACGGCCGGTGCATCGTGACGACGCCGTAACCCTTGGGGTGCTGCAGCAGGCCGGGGTCGAGGTCGTGCGCGACCAGCGTGTCGGCAGCCGGCCGGGCGTGTTCGCGCGCATCCAGCAGCGAATCGATCATCACGTTGCCGACGAAGGCGACGCGCGACACGTCCACGCCCTCGCGCGCCAGGTTGTCGCCGGCGCTGCGCTCGGTGGTGTATAGGCGGTCGGCGACCTGGTCGGTCAGCACGCGGTTGATCTCCTCGGGCATGCGGCGGTCGTAGCTGCGCAGGCCGGCCTCCACGTGCACCACCGGCACGCCCTTCTTCACCGCCACCAGCGTGCAGGCCAGCGTGGAATTGACATCGCCGACGACGACCACGCAGGACGGCTGGTGTTCGTCCAGCGCCGGCTCGAAGCGCTTCATGACCTCGGCCGTCTGCACCGCATGGCTGCCCGAGCCGACCTCCAGGTTGAGGTCGGGCGCCGGCAGCCGCAGGTCGGCGAACAGGCGGTCGTTCATGTTGGCGTCGTAATGCTGGCCGGTGTGCACCAGCAGCGCCGGGATGGCCGGCGCATGCGCAGCCAGCGCGCGCAGGATGGGCGCCATCTTCATGAAGTTGGGCCGTGCCCCGACGATGCACATCACCGGGCCCTTCAGGCCGATGTCGGTGCCTTGGCTCATTCCTTGCGACTCCCGGGCTTCTTCACGGCCTCGACCAGGCGGGCCAGCATGTTGAGGGTCTGCACGTTGATGCGCTCCAGCCGCAGCAGGCTGCGTTCCAGGCGCTGCAGCTGGTCGAGCTTCTGGTCGGCGGCCAGCGAGGCGATCTGCTTGCTCATCGCCTCGGCCTCGTCGCCGTCCAGCTTGACCTCGGACAGGTCCAGGTCCAGCACCGCGCCGGCCAGGCCGCCGGGCAGCAGCGGCTCGCCGCTGGCCGACAGCGCCCCGGCGCTCACCGAGCGCGTGGGCACGGTGTTCTCTTCCTCGAACTCGTGCACGACTTCGGCGACGTCGGCCTCGGTCAGGTGGGTGCGGCCGGCCAGGAAGCCGGCCAGCAGCAACCGGTCGGCGATGGCGTTGATGCGGCGCGGGATGCCGCCGCTGGCCTGGTGGATGCCGGCGAAGGCGCCCGGGTCGAAGCTGGGCTTGTCGGTGGCGCCGGCGCACTTGAGCCGGTGCTCGATGTAGGCCCGCGTCTCGTCGGCATCCAGCGGGCCGATGTGGCAGGTGGCCGCCACGCGCTGGCGGAACTGCTCCATCTCGGGCCGCTGCAGGATCTCGCGGAATTCCGGCTGGCCGACCAGGAAACTCTGCAGCAGGGCCTGGTTGCCGAACTGGAAGTTGCTGAGCATGCGCAGTTCCTCGACCGCGCGCGGCGTCAGGTTCTGCGCCTCGTCGACGATCAGCAGGCAGCGCTTGCCCTTGCTGGTCTGGCTGATCAGGAAGGCCTCGAGCGTGATCAGCAGCTCGCTCTTGGGCACGTCCTTGACGCGGAAGCCGAAGGCGGCGCCGACCATGCGCAGCGTGTCCTCGGCGCCGAGCTGCGTGGTCACCAGGTGGCCGGTGATCACGCTGGTGCCGTGCAGGCCCTCGATCAGCGAGCGCAGCACCATGGTCTTGCCGGCGCCGATCTCGCCGGTGATGACGATGAAGCCCTCGTTGCGCGAGACGCCGTACTCCAGGTAGGCCTTCGCGCGCCGGTGCTGCTTGCTCGCGAAGTAGAAGTTCGGGTCGGGGTTGAGCTGGAAGGGCTTGCTCTTCAGCCCGTAGAAGGCCTCGTACATGATCTAGAAGACCAGGCTGACGGAAGCGGTAACGGCCGCCTCGCGGTACGGGTCCGTGGGGCTGTCGAAGACCGAGTAGCGCGCCGACAGGCCGACCGAGGTGCGCGTGCTGACCTGGCTGGACCAGGCCAGCAGCAGCGACTTGAGGTCGTTGCCGGCTTGCGTGGACGTGCTCTTCGCGATCTGGCGCGAGCCGGTCAGGCTGAGCGACGACCGGGGCGTCAGGCGGTGCGAGACGGTGGCGCTGTAGCCCCACAGCCGCACCGGCTCGGTATTGCCGGTGTTGTTGGGGTCGTCGAGGATGCGCGTCGTGCTGTTGTAGGCCTGCAGGTTGAGCGTCGTGCGCACTCCCAGCAGCGCCCACGACAGGTCGCGCCGCTGCTGCAGCGAGACGGCCGAGCCGAGCAGGCCGCCGGCGACCAGTTCGTTGGGATCGCGGCCGATCGAGCGCAGGAAGTCGCGCACCAGCTGGTCGCGCAGCACCGGGTCGGGCTGGACGGAAGCGAACTGCAGGAACAGCAGCTGGTACAGCGTCACCGGCTGGCCGACGCCGTTGGGGTCGGCGCCGCTGGTGGCGTCGCGGCTGTCGGTGTAGCGCACGACGCTGCGCCGCATGCGTTGCTCGACCAGCACCGAATGGCCGCGCCCGTAGTAGCGCTCGTCGCCCTGCAGCGCGATCAGCGTGCGCGGCGTCGGCGTCCAGCGCAGGCCGGCGCCCCAGTTGTCGTAGGTGCGGCTGAAGGCCGAGCCGACGTTGGTGCGCTCCTGGCCGCCATTGACCGAGAGCGTGACATCGGGGTCGGGCCGGAAGAAGAGCTGCGCATTGACGCGTTCGATCTCGGTGGCGCGGCCGCCCTTGAAGTCGATCGTCTGCTGGCTCGCGAGCAGGCCCCACCCGACCAAGGCGCCGGCATTGCTGGACGAGACCGTCAGCGTCGGGCCGTAGGTGAGCGAGTCGTTGACCGTGCCGCCACGGGTGTCGGTGAGACTGGCGTTGTAGCGCAGCTGCCAGGTCGCGAGTTCACCGAGCGAGCCGACGATGTACGGCGACAGGGTGGCGGTGCGCACTTCCGTCTGGTTCTCGTTGTAGCGCGTGCGGTCGTCGGCCGACTGCGTGCCGAAGGGCGACAGCGTTTGCTGGCTGATCGACGCACGAGCGTCGACGAAAAAGCGGTTGTCGATGGCCTCGGCCAAGGCCGAAGCAGACAGCACGTTGTCGAATGCCTTGGCCTCCGAGGTCTTGGAGTACCAGGACGCGTTGAGCCTGTAGTCAAGCGAACCCTGCACGCGGCCGGAACGGCTGCTGATGCGCAGGCCGGGACTCAGCCGCGTGCCGAACTCGCCGTCCCGGACGCCTCGGTCGCGCGCCGAATCGGTCTCGGTGTAGGTCTCTGAAGCCGTGAACGTGGGCGTCACGACAAGCCTTCGGCTCTGCGTAACCTGCCCCGCATCCTGCGCCAACGCTGGCCACGCGACCAGCACCAACGCGGCAGCAAGCGCCGTCGGCGTGGGGGGCGGAGCAATGGTGGAACGACCGGGGCAGCGCTTCATGAGGGCGAGCGGTCAGCCTTCGCCTTGCGCCGCCTTGGCGCGGTCGCCGCCATATCCGCTGCCGTAGCCATAGCCGTACCCATAACCATAGCCGTAGCCATAACCATAGCCGCCGTAGCCGTAGCTGCCCTCGGCCCCGCTGCGCGCCTTGTTCAGCACCATCAGCTTGACCGGGCAACCCTCGATGGCCGCCAGCGCCTGCTGCACGTTGGCCTGCAGCGTGCGGCCGGCATGAACGACGATGACGACCTGGCCCATGTGCGTGGCGAGCACGCGCGACTCGGTGGTCAGCAGCAGCGGCGGCGAGTCGAAGATGATGATGCGGTCCGGATAGCGCGTCGCCATGTCGTCCAGCAGCTGGTTCATGGCCTCGCTGGCCAGCAGTTCGGTGGCCTTGGGGTGCGGCGACCCGCTGGGCAGGATGGTCAGCTTGTCGATGTTGGTGCGCAGCAGCACGTCGGCCATCTCGGCCTTGCCTTCCAGCAGGTCCAGCAAGCCGGGCGCCGGGGGCAGGCCGAGCACGCGCAGCACCGACGGCCGGGCGACGTCGGCGTCGACAAGCATCACCGTGTGGTCGAGTTCGGCGGCGATGCTCATCGCCAGGTTGATCGACGTGAAGCTCTTGCCCTCGCCGGGCAGCGCGCTGGTCACCATGATCAGGTTGCCGTGCGCGACGGTGGCCGCGCCCTTGCCGGTGGCGTTGGCGATCAGCGGCCGCTTGAGCACGCGGTACTGGTCGGCGAGGTGCGTGCGCGGTGCGTTCGGTGTCACGATGCCCGCCGTGGCGACGGCGTCGAGGTCGATCTCGACGCGTTTGGACGTGAAGACGGCCTCCGGCCGCGCGACGGCGGCGGCCGGCATCGGCGCGGCCGGCGTCGGCGGGAGATCCGCGGCGACGCCGGGACCTGCCGCGGTGGCGGCCGGCTCGAGGTCCGGCAGGCTGACGCCGGCCTGCCGCAGCTGTTCCAGCCGCTGGGCGGCCTGTTCGATCAAGCTGCTCATCGGTCAGCCTCCGTAGCGGCCCATCAGGGACATGGCAATCAACCCGGCGATGAACAGGCCGACCAGGCTGCCGGTGGCGGTGACGAAGCGGATCGTCCCCATGCGTTCGACACGGCGGTCGACGTCGCTCATGACCATCGTGACCACGCCGAGCAGCGGCAGCCCGGTCTTGGAACGCAGTTCGCTGGCGTCGTCGAAGGTCGGTCGCAGCTGGGCGGCCGCGAAGGCGGTGAACAGGCCGGCGGCCAACGCCGCGACGAGCGCCACCGGCAGCAGCAGCAGCCGGTTCGGCGCCACCG
Source organism: Rubrivivax sp. (assembly GCA_019635315.1). Classification (GTDB taxonomy): domain Bacteria; phylum Pseudomonadota; class Gammaproteobacteria; order Burkholderiales; family Burkholderiaceae_C; genus Rubrivivax. The sequence goes on along the minus strand of JAHBZT010000003.1, from coordinate 229,851 downwards.
GCTTGGGCGACACGCGCGGCGGGTCGATGAGGCGGAATTCGGCGACGCCTGAGGCGACGTCGAGTTCGCCGGACATGACCGCGGACTGGCGGCGGGCGACCAGGTCCTCGTAGTTGCGCTTGGTGACCTCGTAGTCGCGGTTGAGCTGGGCCGCCTCGGCCTCGATCTGCGGTGCAGTTCGCAACGACTCCCGCAACGCGGCGTGTCGCCGGCTGTACTCATCCACTCGGGCCTTCATCGCCGCGACCTGGACTTCGGCCGTCGCCAGCATCCGGTTGAGCTCCTGGATGGCCAGATCGGCGTTGGCACCACCAGGTGTACCGGGAGGCGCGGCCGCTGCGCGTTGCGCAGCCTTGCGCTGGAGCTCGGCCACCTCCTTGCGCCTGAGCTCCTCCAACTCCGCAAGCAGCCGGCGCGTGCCCACGACGTCCGGGTGGCGGTCGGTATAGCGCTGCAGCAATGCGTCCAGGTTTCGTTGCTGAGCGTCGATTCGGGCATCGATCTCCGGCGTAGCCACAGGCAGGCTACCGGCGCTGCCTCCAGACCCCTGCAACAGATCCGGCAAGGCCGAGCTTGGCGCCTGTCCGCGCGCCTCAGCAAGCTGTCTGCGGGCAGCGTCGCGGGCCTGCTCGGCCTCGCGCAGTTGCAGCCGCGCGCCGTCTAGCAGACCTTGCGCTTCACCCATACGCGTTAGCGTGTCGCGCCCATCCGGTCCGACTCGGTCAAGATTGCGCAGCTGAAACTCCTTCATGCGCGCCTCGGCCTCCTCGAGCTTGGCCTCGAAGGCCCTGATCTGCTCGTTCAGGAAGGTCTTGGCGGCATCGGTGTCCTTTCGACTCGAGCCGAGGCTCGATTCGACGAAGATCGACACCAGAGACTGGATCACACGCTTGGCCTTCTCCTGGTCTGCATCTCGGAAGGCCAGGGAGTAGAGGTTGTCACGGGTGCCGTCCCGTATCGCGATGCTGGCCATGAGCTTGTCGATCAGCTCTTCCTGATCTCGCTTGGACTCACTCTTCAGATCCAGATCCGCCATACGCACCAGCTTCTCGATGTTCGGCCTGCTGAGCAACGTACGGCTGAGGATCGCGATCTGCTGCTCTATATTGGGCTGCACGGCCAAGCCGGACATCAGCGGCTTCAGAATCGACTGTGTGTCCACATAAATGCGGGCGCTGGCTTCGTACTGGTCCGGGATGCGGAAGACGACGACGACGCCGACGGCGGCCACGATCCAGGCCACGATCAACCCCTGCCAGCGGAACTTCCACATCCCGCGCAGGATGGTCATGACCTGCTTGACGATCTCTTCCATGCGGTGTCGGCTCGGGTGACGTTGGACGGGGCGGCTTCAGGCCGGGTCGCGGCTGGCGGCGCAGTGCGCAGCCGCCGTCAGAAGAAGCTCTGCGGGATGATGAGGATGTCGCCCGGCCGCATCTCGACGTTGGCCGAGACGTCGCCGCGCTTGATCAGGTCGTTCAGGCGCACCGCATACTGCTTGTTGCCTTCGGACGTGCGCAGGATGGTCGCCCGGTTGCCGGACGCGAAGTCGGTCAGGCCGCCGACCGCGATCATCACGTCCAGCAGCGTCATCTTCTGGCGGAAGGGCAGGAACTGCGGCCGTGCGGCCTCGCCGACGACGCGGATCTGCTCGCTGAACGGCCCGACGAAGCTGGTAACGATGACGGTGACGACCGGGTCGCGGACGTAGGTGGAGAGCTTCTTCTCGATGTCGCGGGCGACCTCGGACGAGGTCTTGCCCTGCACCACCAGTTCCTCGACCAGCGGCGCGGAGACCTTGCCGTCAGGCCGCACCGGCACCGACAGCGACAGTTCGGGGTTGCGCCAGACGATGATGTTCAGGCTGTCGCCGGCGCCGATGACGTAGGTGTAGTCCTGCGTCGCCGCGGCGGCCGGCGCCGGCGGCACGTCGGCCGGTCCGGTGGCACAGGCCGCGAGCGCCGTCACGATCGTGCCGGCCGTCAGCAGGCGGCAGCGGTTCCAGAAGGTCCGGAGGCGGGAGGACGGTGCGGACAAGGCGGACTCCTGATCGTTGGGCTGGGGTGGTCGGGGTGCTGCGCGGCGGCGGCGACACGCGGACCGTGCCACAGCGTGTGCCATTGGACAGGTTGTGCACGAAGCCGGCCGGAATGATGGCACAGCCCCCTCGCCACGGCGCGCACCCGGCGGGCGACAGGCCGGCGCTCCAGGCGCATATTTCACGTCGCAGCGCGAGCGCAACGGGATGTTAGCGAGCGCCTCCGGCCGGCCCGCGCAGTCACCCCCCTGAGTCGTGGGGGGTGCCGTTGAGCGCCGTCAGCGCACGTTTCGGGCCCAAAAAGAAGAAGGGGCGCCGAGGCGCCCCTTCCTGACTTCCCTGAGGATCCGTCGTCGGATCAGGCCGACTTGGCCCGCCGGCGGGCGGCGCCAAGGCCAAGCAACGCCGCTCCGACGAGCGCAAGGGAGCCCGGCTCCGGAACGGCCTGGATCAGGTCGATTCGAATGTCTAGGTCGACGATCGCACTGTTGTTGAGCACGAGTTCCAGCGCGCCCACCCGCGAGAAGTCCGCACCCACAAAGTCGGTGAACATGAAGTTGAAGATGCCTGGCCCAGGGCCGGCCAGCTTCGTCAGTGACGATAGCGTGTACACACTGTCGTTGTCGCCGTCGGTCCAGACGTTGAAGGTCAGCGGGAAGTTCAGGTCCGCCGAAAGCACTTCGACACTGATGGCGACGCTCGTGGTCGACAGATCCACGCCGCCGAGCCCGGAGGTGTCGATGGCGCCGCCGGTTGCAACGCCGTCCCAGCGCACGAAGCCAAACGCACCCTGGAGCGTGTCCTGGGAGTAGGACAGTGATCCGGCGCCGACACCGGCACGCACGCCGAGGAAGCCATCGTCCGCGACAGCGGCCGTCTTCTCGATGTACAGGTCACGATAGCCGCCGATGATGCTCGATGCATTGAATGTCTGGGCGGCCCACACACCGCCGTCGCCGGTGGTCAGGTCAGTGATCAGTGCTTGCGGCGCGCTGAAGTCGTCGATCACGAACGCCGCCTGGGCGCCGGCGCCAGCCACTGCGAGCGCTGCTGCTGCAGCCAGCTTGCAAAACTTGTTCATCTGTAACGCTCCTTGGGAAGTCGATTGGCCTGGGGTTTCGGAGGCTGTCAGCCGTCACCCGACGCCTCAACCTTTGCATGGCGTGTGCCAGCGGAAGCAAACTCTTGTAGATCAACAGCTTACATGCGGCCGGCGGCCCCGGCGGGCATGACTCTGGGCATAACTGTAAGCTTTCCCGACGCCTCGAAGACCCTGGTCCCGGTCCGGCACCCCCGCGAACGAAGGGAGTGGCCAGGCACACCGGCTGGCTGCCGTGCCGCAGCGCATCGACTTGGCCGGCCCGATGCTCGCGCTTGGGATTGGCTCGCCGGGAGGCCAGGCCAGGGCTGCCAGACGGGCCCAGGCGCACCTTCTTGTTCGAGCGCAAGCCTCTCCTGCGCGGCGCGACCAGGGTCGCGAGCGACCGAACGTATACCGGCGGGCTGCATCACCAGGCAGTCGTCACGACATCCCCCACGACCCGAGGTCTCCCCCCGGATCATGGGGGCGCGGAAGGCAGGCAGCCTGCCCCCCGGCTCCTACAATCACTCACACACGAACCAAGGTTCCGAGCGAGCACACAGCCCATGACGCCCGACCCCCTGCACGATGCCGCCGAGCCGGTCGCCGCGCCCGAAGCGGTGCGCGCCGGCCGGCGCCGGTTGCTGCGCGGCGGACTTGCCTCCGCGCCCGTCCTGCTCTCGCTGACCAGCCGACCTGTGACGGCCACGACCTGCACGCAGGCCTCGTCGCACGCGTCGGTCAACATGAGCCGGATGGATCAGATGTACACGTGCGGGGGACACGGCCCCGACTACTGGAAGCAGCCGCAGCATGCCCAGCGTTGGCCGTCCCGCTTCAACGCCACCAGCAGCACGAACAACAACAATCAGTTCACGCCGATGAACAGCAACCAGGCGACGCTGTTCGACGATGTCTTCGGGGCCAGCGGCGGCTACGCAGGGATGACATTCCTGCAGGTTCTTTCGCTCAATGCGACGGGCGGCCGCGATGGCCTGGCGCGCCACTGCGTGGCTGCGGTGCTGAATGCCAACGCTGGCTTGACGCCGACTGACGTGCTCAGCGAAGTCACGGCCAAGAATATCTGGGCCAGCTTCGTCAGCCGCGGCTACTACGAACCGACCGCCGGCATCAAGTGGTATCCGGACTACGCCGTCCCCGACAGCCCGATGGGCGGCTTGATCGCCTGGATGCGCACGACGATGCCCGCCTGACGACGGCGTGGCAGGGATGTCGGGGTCGCTGCGGCGCTATGCCGCCGCCGATTCAATGCGCTGGCGTCGCTGGAACGACGAGATGGTCGTCCACGACGCAGCCTCGTGCACCACGCACCTGCTCGACGGTGGCGCCGGCGAGGTTCTGGTGTCGCTCCGTGACGCCCCGCACGCACTGGATGCCGACACCCTGTGCCGTCGCCTCCTCGGCATCGACGCGCCCGACGACAATGCCCGGCTGATGCTCGAAGAGACGCTTCAGCGGCTGGCCCAGGTGGGACTGGTGGTCGCCATCGATCCTTGAAGGTCGCCGACCTGGCGCCGCAGGCGCTGCGCGCGCGCCTGCAAGGCGCCGGTCTGCGCCTGCGCACCGGGCCGGCCGTCTTTGCCGTGCGTTCGCGGCTGGATGCGGTGGCCGACGGCATCGCGCTGCACTACGCCGAACACGACAGCCCCGGCGAGGACACCTTCGCCGACTTCCATGTCAGCGTCGACCGCCCGCGCGGCCTGCGGCGCTGGTGGCGGCCGCAGGTGCGCTTCCTGTTCGACGGCGAGTCCCCCTTCACGCCGCTGCCCGGCGACCAGGGTTTTCCCATGCTCGAGTGGGGCCTGAACTGGTGCCTGTACTCCCACCTGCACCGTTACGTGATCCTGCACGCGGCGGTGATCGAGCGTGGCGGCCGCGCGCTGATCCTGCCCGCGCCGCCAGGCTCGGGCAAGAGCACGCTCGCCGCCGGGCTGGTGTGGCGCGGCTGGCGGCTGCTGTCGGACGAGCTGACAGTCATCGACCCGGCGCGCGGCGACCTCGTGCCGGTGCCGCGACCGGTGAGCCTGAAGAACGCCTCGATCGAGGCTATCCGCGCCTTCGCGCCGCAGGCCCGCTTCGGGCCGGTGGTGCACGAGACGACCAAGGGCAGCGTCGCGCACTTCAGCCCGCCGGCGGATGCCGTCCGGCGCGCCACCGAACGTGCGCTGCCAGCGTGGATCGTGCTTCCGCGTTACGTGGCCGGCGCGCCGACGGCGCTGACGCCGCTGTCGCGCGGACGTGCGCTGATGGCGCTGGTCGACAACGCCTTCAACTACAACGTCCACGGCGTGCGCGGCTTCGAGACGCTGGCCGACCTGGTCGAGCGCTGCGAGGCCTTCGAGTTCAGCTACAGCCGGCTCGAGGATGCCACCGCGCTGTTCAACCGGCTGGCCGCGAGTGCGGCGCTGCGCGCCTGAGTCGCCATGGCCCACCGAACCGAAGCCATGCTGGTGCGCGCGCTGCGTGACCCGACGGTACTCGCGACGCTGGACATGCCGGGCTGGGAGCGGCTGCTGCGCGAGGCACGGCATGCGGACCTGCTGGCGCGCATCGACGTGCTGGCACAGCGCGCCAGAGTCGTGCCACCACCCGGCCCCGCCGAGCACCTGCAGAACATCCGCGTGCTGGCCCTGGCGCAGCAGGAGGAGGTGCGCCGCGAGGCCCGCTTCCTGGCCGCGGCGCTCGCGCCGATCGGCGTGCCGGTGACCCTGCTCAAGGGCGCCGCCTACCTGATGGCCGGCCGTGCGGCCGCCGCCGGGCGGCTGTTCTCGGACGTCGACATCCTGGTGCCCAAGGCGCGCATCGCCGAGGTCGAGGCGGCGCTGATGCTGCACGGCTGGGCGACGACCCATCACTCGGCCTATGACCAGCGCTATTACCGCCAGTGGATGCACGAGCTGCCGCCGATGCAGCACCTGCACCGCCATACGGTGGTCGACGTGCACCACGCCATCCTGCCGGAGACGGCGCGGCTGCACCCGGACTCTGCGAGCCTGCTCGCCGCGGCGGTGCCGCTGCGCGACGACCCGCGGCTGCAGGTGCTGGCGCCTGCGGACATGCTGCTGCACAGCGTGACCCACCTGACCCATAACGAGGAGATGAGCCACGGCCTGCGCGATCTCTCCGACATCGCGCTGCTGATCGACGAATTCGCCGCCGATCCTGCGTTTTGGCCGCAGTTGATGCTCCGATCCCGACAGCTCGGGCTGCAGCGGCCGCTCTATCACGCACTGCGGCATGCCGCCGCCATCCTCGGCGTGGCGGTGCCGCAGGCGGTCGCCGTGGAGCTCGCACGCGCCGCGCCCCCGCCCCCGATGGCCCTGCTGATGGACGCCCTGTGGGCGCGGGCGCTGCGACCGTTGCATGCCGGTGCGACGGACACCTGGACGCCAGCGGCGCTGTTTGCGCTGTATGTGCGTGCTCACTGGCTGCGCATGCCGCCGCTGCTGCTGGCGCGACACCTCACGATCAAGGCCCTCAAGCTGCACGAGGACCGGCCTGCGAAGGCGGGCGCCTGATCGTGCCGGGCCGGCAAGCGTGCCACCGTCTGCATGGACCCGATCCGGGTCACGAGGGCGCGAATGATTGACATATGTCACGCGCCCCCCTCAACGCGGGGGTTGTGGGCGTTTGTAGCGCCTGCTTACAGTGGCTCGGCCGGGTTGGAGCGAGGGAGCCCGGCGGTCCGCAGGCGCTGCGGATGCAGGCACCGAGCAGCGAAACCGATGCGATGGAGACCATCCGGGATGCAGCCGCTGACTCCGTACCGCTTCCCGTCCGCACCGGATTGCCCGTCCCACGACCGCACGCCCGCCTGCGCCTGAAGGCGCCGGCCTGCCCCGGCCGCGCCGCAACGCAAGTCACGATGATCCGAATCTTCAACCACTACGTACCCCGAGCGACGATCGCCAGCATCCTGTTCGACGTGGCGATGGTGTTCTTCGTCATCGTCGCGGTGCTGATGCTCGAGGCCGGCAGCCTGAACGACGCGATGCCGCTGGCCGGCACGCATGTCGTCTCGCTGGCGGCCTGCCTGTTCGTGATCAACAGCGCCTCGGGCCTGTACGAGAAACACACCAGCAGTTCCTTCGGGCAGTCCTGCGTGCGCGCGGCGATCGCGCTGGTGGTGGCCCTGCCGCTGACCTGGATCATCTTCGGCCTGCTGCCGGCCGACCTGCCCAACCGCGTCGCGGTGCAGTACTCGGCGCTGGCCGGCGTGGCCGCGGTGATCCTGCGCCGGGTGTATGTCGCGCACTGGGCGGCGGTGCCGCGCACGCGCACGCGCATCCTGGTGTTCGGCGCCGGGCCGGCAGCCAAGACCGTCGGCAGCACGCTGAAGGCGGCGGACCCGAATGCCCATGTCGTCGGCTACATCGCGGGTCCGAACGAAAAGGAACCCGCCGTGCCGCAGCGCGACCTGCTGCCGCTGGAGGGCACGCTGCCGGAGACCGCACGCAAGCTGGGGGTCGACGAGATCGTCGTCGCGCTGACCGAGCGCCGCGCCGGCAGCATGCCGCTGCGCCAGTTGCTGGACTGCAAGCTGCACGGCATCAAGGTCTACGACCTGAACACGCACTTCGAGAAGACGCTGGGCCAGATCCGCATCGACTACGTCAACGCGAGCTGGCTGATCTTCGGCGACGGCTTCAACCAGGGTGCCGCACGCACCTTCATCAAGCGCGTCTTCGACATCGTCTGCGCCAGCCTGCTGACGGTGCTGGCGCTGCCGCTGATGCTGCTGACCGCGATCGCGATCAAGCTGGACAGCCGCGGGCCCGTCTTCTACACGCAGGAGCGCGTCGGCCGCAACGGCCGCGTCTTCCGCGTCATCAAGTTCCGCAGCATGCGCACCGACGCCGAGAAGGACGGCAAGCCGCGCTGGGCGACGACCAACGACGACCGCATCACGCGCGTCGGCCACCTGATCCGACTGGCGCGCATCGACGAGCTCCCGCAGCTGCTCAACGTGCTCAAGGGCGAGATGAGCCTGGTCGGCCCGCGTCCCGAGCGCCCCTACTTCGTCGAGCAGCTGACGCAGGAGATCCCGTTCTTCGCGGTGCGCCACAGCGTCAAGCCCGGCGTCACCGGCTGGGCCCAGGTGCGCTACCAGTACGGCTCGACGATCGAGGATTCGCAGGAGAAGCTGCAGTACGATCTGTACTACGTGAAGAACCACACGCTGTTCCTCGACCTCGTGGTCCTGTTCGAGACCATCGGCGTGGTGCTCACGGGCAAGGGCGCACGCTGAGCGTCGGCCGCTCCGCCGCGGCGCGGCCCGACCCTGCCGGCGGCGCGGCCGGCGACCCGGCCGCCGACGACGACACGATGGGCGCACGATGGGCGCGCAAGCAGCCGACCTGACGATCTACGGTTACGCACTGGCCGCGCTGGTGCACCTGGGCTTCGCGGTCTACCTGCTGGCCTCGGGCCGCTTCCGCCGCGACGGCGGGCCCGGATCGCTGCTGTTCGTCGGCGCGCTGCTGGCCAGCGCCGCCTGGGCCGGTGCGACGGTCTTCGACACCTTCGCGCGCACCACCGGCTGGCTGTTCGGTGCCGCCTTGCTGGACCTGGCGCGCTACGCGCTGTGGCTGGGCTTCCTGCTCGTGCTGGTGCGGCCGGCGCGGCGCGCCCATACCCGGCGCGAGGGGACCGTGCTGACCGTCGCGGCCATCGCCACCGTCGCGACGGCGCTGGTGCTGCTGCTGATGCGCGCCGCCGCCGGCCTGCTCGAGGAGCCCCCCGGCCGCACCGTGCTGGCGACCGCGCTCGCACTGCCGGTGCTCGGCCTGGTGCTGATCGAGCAGCTGTTCCGCAACCTCGGCGAGGACTCGCGCTGGAACGCCAAGCCGGTGTGCCTGGGCCTGGCCTGCGTCTTCGCCTTCGACGTCTACCTGTTCTCCGAAGCGCTGCTGTTCGGCCGCTTCGACGCCGACGCGCAGGCAGTGCGCGCGCCGGTGCACCTGCTGGCGGTGCCCTTCCTGTTCGTCGCCGCCAAGCGGCGTGCCGACTGGATCGCGAAGCTGCAGGTCTCGCGCACCGCCGCCTTCTATTCCGCGACGCTGCTGCTGGCCGGGCTGTACCTGCTGTTCATGTCGGCGATCGGCTACTACGTGCGCTTCTTCGGCGGCGACTGGGGGCGCGCGCTGCAGCTCAGCCTGGCCTTCGCGGGGGTGGCCTTCCTGGTCGCGGTCATCGTCTCCGGCTCGCTGCGCTCCTGGCTGCGCGTCTTCGTCGGCAAGCACTTCTTCAGCTACCGCTACGACTACCGCGAGGAATGGCTGCGCTTCACCGCGATGCTGTCGTCCCGCAGCTCGCCGCAGGAGGTGGGCGCGCTGGTCGTGCGCGGCCTGGCCAACATGGTCGAGTGCCCGGCCGGCAGCCTGTGGACGCGCGCCGGCCCCGACGCCCCCTTCACCCAGGCCGCGCGCTGGAACATGCCGCGCGAGGCGGCCGAGGAACCCGCCGACTCGCCGTTCGCGGCCTTCCTGCACGAGAAGGGCTGGGTCATCGACCTCGACGAGTTCCGCGCCGCGCCGCGCCGCTACGGCGATCTCGCGCTGCCCGGCTGGCTGACCGCGGCGCCCAACGCCTGGCTGGTGGTGCCGCTGCTGGCCGGCGACGACCTGCTGGGCTTCGTGCTGCTGGCGCGCCCGCGCACCGCGATGGAGCTCAACTGGGAGGTGCGCGACCTGCTGAAGACCGCCAGCCGCCAGGCCGCCGGCTACCTGGCGCAGATGCAGGCCACCGAGGCGCTGCTGGAGGCGCGCAAGTTCGAGGCCTTCAACCGCATGAGCGCCTTCGTCGTGCACGACCTGAAGAACATCGTCACCCAGCTTTCGCTGATGATGAAGAATGCGCAACGACTGCACGACAACCCGGAGTTCCAGCGCGACATGCTGTTGACGGTCGAAAGTTCGCTGGAGAAGATGCGGCGGCTGATGCTGCAGCTGCGCGAGGGGGCCACGCCCCCGGGCGGCGGCCGCGGTGTCGAGCTGGCGCCCATCGTGCGCAGGCTGCAGGCCACGGCCGAGTCGCAAGGCCGCGTGCTGCACGCCGAGACGGTGGAACGCCTGGCCACGCGCGGGCACGACGACCGGCTCGAGCGGGTGCTGGGCCACCTGGTGCAGAACGCCTTCGACGCGACGCCGCCGGAGGGTCGGGTCTGGATCTCGGTGCAGCGCGCCAGCGGGCAGGTGCGGGTCGAGGTCGGCGACACCGGCGCCGGGATGAGCGAGGAATTCGTGGCCACCAGGTTGTTCCGCCCCTTCAACACCACCAAGCACAGCGGCATGGGCATCGGCACCTACGAGAGCTTCCAGTACATCCGCGAACTCGGCGGCCGCATCAGCGTGGCCAGCCGGCCGGGCGAGGGCACCGTGGTCAGTGTGCTGATGCCGCTGTTCGAGGCCCGGCAGGGCTCGGACCTGCTCGGCGCCGACGCGGCCTGAACCCGGCGGCCGCGCATGAGCAACGCCAACCCGCTGCTGATCGTCGAGGACGACCTCGCGCTGCAGAAGCAGATCAAGTGGTCGCTGGACCGCTTCGAGTCGGTCACCGCGCACGACCGCGAGAGTGCGCTGCTCGCGCTGCGCCGCCACCAGCCGGCGGTCGTCACGATGGACCTCGGGCTGCCGCCCGACCCCGACTCGGTGTCCGAGGGCTTCAAGCTGCTCGAGCAGATGCTGGACGTGGACCCCAACGTCAAGGTCATCGTGCTGACCGGGCAGAACGACCAGGCCCATGCGCTGCGCGCGGTGGCCATGGGCGCCTACGACTTCCTGGCCAAGCCTTTCGACCCCGAGGTGCTGGGGCTGACGATCGAGCGCGCCTTCCGGCTGGCCGAGCTGCAGGCCGAGAACCGCCGCCTGCAGGCCCTGCACCACCCGGACGCGATGGCCGGCCTGGTCACGCGCGACCCCGAGATGCTGCGCATCGCGCGCACCATCGAGCGCGTCGCCGGCGCCGACGCCACCGTGCTGCTGCTCGGCGAGAGCGGCACCGGCAAGGAGGTGCTGGCGCAGGGGCTGCACGCGGCGTCCAAGCGCGGCGGCCGCTTCGTCGCGATCAACTGCGCGGCGATCCCCGAGAACCTGCTCGAGAGCGAGCTCTTCGGCTACGAGAAGGGCGCCTTCACCGGCGCCGCGAAGACCACGCCGGGCAAGATCGAGACCGCGCACAACGGCACGCTGATGCTCGACGAGATCGGTGACCTGCCTCACTCGCTGCAGGCCAAGCTGCTGCGCTTCCTGCAGGAGCGCACGATCGAGCGCCTGGGCGGCCGCCAGGAGATCCCGGTCGACGTGCGCGTGGTGTGCGCCACGCACCAGGACCTCAAGAGCCTGATCCGCGAGGGCCGTTTTCGCGAGGACCTGTACTACCGGCTGGCCGAGATCGTCATCGAGATCCCGCCGCTGCGCGCACGCGTGGGCGACGCGGTGCTGCTGGCGCACGCGCTGCTGCGCCGCTTCGCGCAGGAGCAGCGCCGCGGCGCGCTCGCCTTCGGCGAGGACGCGATCCGCGCCATCGAGCTGCACCCCTGGCCCGGCAACGTGCGCGAGCTGCTGAATGCCGTCAAGCGCGCCAGCATCATGGCCGAGGGCGAACGCATCACCGCCGAGGACCTCGGGCTGCCACCGCCGCCCACCGCGTCCGGCGAGACCGCCGAGCAGGGGGACCTGGACCTGCGCACCGTGCGCGAGGCCGCCGAGCGCCACGCCGTCGTCGCCGCGCTGGCGCGAGCGAACGGCAACATCGTGCGCGCGTCCGAGATCCTCGGCATCAGCCGGCCGACGCTGTACGACCTGATGAAGCGTCTGGCCATCAAGTAGTCGGTTAGGCTGCCCTCGCCATGCTCCATCGTCCGCCTCCTTCCGACCGCATGACCCTGGTCCGCCCGCGACCGCCGTCCCCGCGTGGCGCCCGACGCGGCCGGCTGGCGCTGCTGTGCCTGGCGGGCACGCTGGTGCTGGCGCCGCTGGCCGGCTGCGGCGTCGACACGCCGCAGGATCTCGTCGCCTCGGCCCAGGGCTACCTGGACAAGCGCGACCCGCGCGCCGCCATCGTGCAGCTCAAGGCGGCGCTGCAGCAGGTCCCGAACTCGGGCCAGGCGCGCTACCTGCTGGGCCGCGCGCTGCTGGACAGCGGCGACCCGGGCGGGGCGATCGTCGAGCTCGGCAAGGCGCAGGACCTGCGGCACGCCGACCGCGACGTGGTGCCCACGCTGGCGCGCGCGCTGCTGCTCGCCGGCCAGTACCGGCGCGTGACGACCGACTACGCCAGCGTCGACCTGGGCGACAAGGCCGCGATGGCCGACCTGCAGGCCACGCTGGCCGCCGCCTGGGGCGCGCAGGGCGATCGCGAACGCACCGAGCAGGCCGTGGCCGCCGCGCTGGCGCTGGTGCCCGAGCACGGGCCGGCGCGCGTGCTGCAGGCGCGCATGCTCGCCGGTGCGCGCCGCTACGGCGAGGCCCTGGCCCTGGTCGAGCAGGTGCTGGCGCGCGAGGACACGCTGCACGAGGCCTGGCACCTCAAGGGCGAGCTGCTGTGGTACGTGCAGCGCGACGAGAAGGCGGCCGCCGAGGCCTTCCGCCGCACGCTGGCGCTGGAAAAGGCCTACGTGCCCGCGCACACCGCGCTGATCTCGATGGCGATCGCGCGCCGCGACGTGGACGCGATGAAGGTGCAGCTCGAGCAGCTGCGCGAGGTGCTGCCCAAGCACCCGCAGACGCGCTTCGTCGAGGCCCAGATCGCCTTCGTGCAGCGCGACTACCAGCGTGCGCGCGAGATCGCGCAGGCGCTGCTGCGCGTGGCGCCGGACCACGCCGGCACGCTGCAGATGGCGGGCGCGATCGAGTTCCAGAACGGCTCGCTGCTGCTGGCCGAGACGCACCTGAACAAGGCGCTGCAGCAGGCGCCGCAGCTGCCGGTGGCGCGCCGGCTGCTGGGCCAGACCTACCTGCGGCTGGGCCAGCCGCAGCGCGCGCTGGCGGTGCTGGAGCCGATGATCGGCGGCGACGGCGCCGACCCCGAGGCCATCTCGGTCGCCGCCGACGCCTTCCTGCAGCTGGCCGAGCCGGGGCGCGCCGAGGCGCTGTTCCTGCGCGCCGCCGAGCTGGCGCCGGACGACGCCCGCGTGCGCACCGCGCTGGCGCTCACGCACCTGGCGCGCGGCGACGCCGGCACGGCGTTCAGCGAGCTCGAGGCCGTCGCCGCCAAGGACAAGGGCAGCTTCGCCGACATGGCGCTGATCAGCGCGCGGCTCAAGCGCGGCGAGTACGCGCCGGCGCTGGCCGCGGTCGACGCGATGTCGAAGAAGCAGCCCGACACGGCGCTCGTCGCGCTGCTGCGCGGACGCATCCACCAGGCCCGCGGCGACACCAAGGCGGCGCGCACCGAGCTCGAGCGCGCGCTGGAGATCGACCCGATGTATTTCCCGGCCGCGGCCAGCCTGGCCCAGCTGGACGTGGCGGCCAAGCGCCCGCAGGACGCGATCCCGCGCTTCGAGGCCATGGTGCGGACGGACAGCCGGCACGTGAATGCGCGCCTCGCGATCGCCGACCTGCAGCTGCGCAGCGGTGCGCCGCGCGAGCAGGTCGCGGCGCTGCTGGCCGAGGCGATCAAGGTCACGCCGGCCGAGGCGTCGCCGCGGCTCGCGCTGGTGGACCTGCACCTGCGCGCCAAGGACTTCAAGGCCGCGCTGGCCGTGGCCCAGGATGCCAGCGCCGCACTGCCGGCGAGCCTGGAAGTGATGGACATGCTGGGCCGCGCGCAGTTCGAGTCCGGCGACCTGCAGCAGGCGCTGAACACCTTCCGGCGGCTCGCCGGCGCGAGCCCGAATACTGCCCAGACCCACCTGCGCCTGGCCGACGTGCACCTGGCGATGCGCGACCCGCGCGCCGCCGAGGCCTCGTTCCGGCGCGCCCTGGAAGCGCAGCCCGACTCGATGCCCGCGCAGCGCGGGCTCGTGGACCTCGCACTCGCCGACAAGCGCCCGCGCGACGCGCTGGCGGTGGCGCGCACGATGCAGCAGCAGCGCCCGCATGCCGCCGCCGGCTGGCTGTTCGAGGCCGACATCCAGCAGCGGCTGAAGAACCCGTCGGCCGCGATCGCCACCTACCGCAACGGGCTGAAGCAGCGCCCGCACCCCGAGCTCGCGGTGCGCCTGCACGGCGCGCTGCTCGCCGCCGGCCAGCGCGCCGAGGCCGACCGCGTCGCCGCCGAATGGGACCGCGAACGCCCGGGCGAGCCGACGATGGACCAGCACCTGGCCGGCGTCGCGATCACGCGCGGCGACTTCGCGCAGGCCCGGCAGCGCCTGGAGCGCGTCGTCGAACGCCAGCCCGACAACGCGCTCGCGCTGAACAACCTGGCCTGGCTGCTGGTGCGCCAGGGGCAGCCCGGCGCGGTGGCGCTGGCCGAGCGCGCCAACGAACTGCTGCCGGGCCGCCCGCCGCTGATGGACACGCTGGCCGGCGCGCTGGCGGCCGACAAGCAGTGGCCGCGTGCGCTGGCGCTGCAGAAGGAGGTCGTCGAACGCGCGCCGGAAGACTTCTACCTGCGGCTGAACCTGGCCCGCATCGCGATCCAGGCCGGCGACAAGGAGCTCGCGCGCAGCGAGCTCGAGAAGATCGCGCGCCACGGCGGCCGCTCCGGCGTGCAGGCCGACGCGGCGCAACTGCTCAAGACGCTGTGAGGCGCGACCGCCGGCCATGGGCGCGCTATCGTCCCCGGCTCGCGAAGCCCGCACCCTGACCTGCTGCCCGGGAGGCTGCTCATGATTCCATCGCTGCGTGCCGCCGTGGCCCGCGCCGCCCTCGCCGCCCTCGCCGCCACGACCGTGCTGGTGCTGCCCGGCTGCGGTGGCGAGTCCGAGGCCAACCTCGTCGCCTCCGGCAAGGAGTACCTGGAGAAGAAGGACGCCAAGGCGGCCGTCATCCAGCTGAAGAACGCGATCTCGAAGAACCCGCAGTCGGCCGAGGCGCGCGCGCTGCTGGGTCGCGCGCTGCTGGAGACCGGCGACCCGGTGGCCGCCGCGGTCGAGCTGCGCAAGGCGCAGGAGCTGAAGGCGCCCGACGAGCAGGTGCTGCCCGACCTCGCGCGCGCGATGCTGCTGATCGGCGAGGAGTCCAAGGTCATCGCGCAGTTCGGCGACCTGCGCCTGCGCGACAGCGACGCCACCGCCGACCTGCTGACCACCGTCGCCGCCGCGCACGTGCTGGGCAACGACCTCGACAAGGCGCGCGCCGCGCTGCGTGCCGGGCTGCAGGCCAAGCCGATGTACGCGCCGGCGATCACGCTGCAGGCGCGGCTGCGCGCGGCCGACGGCGACGCCGACGGTGCACTCTTCCTGCTCGACGAGCTGCTGGCGCGCGAGCCCGACAACGAGCGCGCCGGCGTGCTCAAGGGCGAGGTGCTGTGGATGGGCAAGCAGGACGAGGCCGGGGCGATGGCCGCGCTGCGCAAGGTGCTCGCGGCCAAGCCCGACTCGTTCATCGGCAGCTCCGCCGTCGTGTCGATGCTGATGCAGCAGGGCAAGGTGGACGACGCGAAGGCGCAGTTCGCGACGCTGCAGCGCATCGCGCCCAGCCACCCCGAGGTCCTGTTCTACGAGGCGCAGTTCGCCTTCGCCGAGCGCGACTACAAGAAGGTGCGCGAGGTCGCCGACCGCATCCTGAAGGTGATGCCGGACAACGTGCGCACGCTGGAGCTGGCCGGCGCCGCGGAATTCCGCCAGCGCAACTGGCTGCAGGCCGAGGCCATGCTCTCGCGCGCGCTCAAGAATGCACCGGGCCTGCTGCTGTCGCGCCAGATGCTGGCCCAGGTGCACCTGCGCACCGGCATGCCGAACAAGGCCATCGAGGTGCTGCAGCCCGTCGTCGAGGGCCCCGACCCCGACGGCAACAGCCTCGCGCTGGCCGGCGAGGCCTACCTGCAGCTCGGCGACACGCGCCGCTCGGACGCCGCCTTCCAGCGCGCCGCCAAGGTGGCCCCGGACGACGCGCGCGTGCGCACCTCGGTGGCGATGGCCCAGATGGCGCGCGGCAACAGCGCGCCGGCGATGAAGGACCTGCAGGCCATCGCCGCCGCCGACCGCGGCCCGCGCGCCGACCTGGCGCTGATCACCGGCCACCTGCGCAACAACGACATCGCCGCCGCGCTGAAGGCCATCGACGCGCTGGACAAGAAGCTGCCGGAGCGTGCGCTGGCGCCGCAGCTGCGCGGCCGCGTGCTGCTCTCGCGCAACGACATCCCGGGCGCCACCCAGGCCTTCGAGACCGCGCTCGCGCGCGAGGCCAACTACTTCCCGGCGGTGGCCAGCCTGGCGGCGATCGACCTCGCGGCCGGCAAGCCCGACGAGGCGCGCAAGCGCTTCGACGCGCTGCTGCAGGCCAATCCCGGCAACCACCAGGCGCTGCTGTCGCTGGCCGAGCTGGCCGCACGCACCGGCGCGCCGCCCGAGGAGGTGACGCGCCTGACGCGCAGCGCGGTGCAGGCCAACCCGGCCACGCCCGCCACCCACCTGGCGCTGATCAACCAGCTGCTGGGCACCGGGCAGACGCAGCCGGCGCTGGTCGCGGCGCAGGCCGCGGTCGCCGCGCTGCCGAACGACCTGACGGTGGCCGACGCGCTGGGCCGCGCGCTGATGGCCGCCGGCGACGCGCAGCAGGCGCTGTCGACCTTCCGCCGCCTGGCCGCGCTGCAGCCGACCAACGCGCTGCACCACGTGCGCATGGCCGACGCGCACCTCGTCAACAAGGACCGCACCGGGGCCGCCCGCGCGCTGCGCCAGGCGCTGGAGATCCAGCCCGACCTGCTGGCCGCGCAGCGCGGGCTGGCGATGATCGCGATGATGGAGAAACGCCCGCAGGACGGGCTGGCGATCGCGCGCGAGATCCAGGGCAAGCACCCGAAGGACGCCGCCGGCTGGACGCTGGAAGGCGACGTCGAGGCCAGCCGCCGCGGCTGGGACGCCGCCGCGGCGGCCTACCGCGGCGCGCTGCAGCGCCAGCGCACGACCGAGACGGCGGTCAAGCTGCACAACGTGCTGCTGTCGGCCGGCAAGGCCGCCGAGGCCGACCGCTGGGCCGAGCAGTGGCAGCGCGAGAACGGCACCGACGCCGCGTTCCGCTACTACCTGGGCGACGTCGCGCTGGCGCGCGGCCAGCTCGCGCAGGCCGAGGCCGCGTACCGCAGCGTGCTCACGCTGCAGCCGGGCAATGCGCTGGCGATGAACAACGTCGCCTGGCTGCTCGTCAAGCAGGGCAAGCCGGGCGCGCTGGCGATGGCCGAGAAGGCCAACAGCCTGCTGCCCGACCGCGCACCGCTGCTGGACACGCTGGCCAGCGCGCTGGCCGCCGAGAAGCAGTACAAGAAGGCGATCGAGACGCAGAAGCGCGCGATCGCGCGCAACCCTCAGGACGCGTCGCTCAAGCTCAACCTGGCCAAGCTGTTCATCCAGGACAACCAGAAGCCCGAGGCGCGGGCCGAGCTCGAGGACCTGGCACGCCTGGGCGACCGCTTCCCGGCGCAGGCCGAGGTGGCGGCGCTGATGAAAACGCTGTAGCGGCGCCGGACGGCCGCCCGTGGACGCCGACCGCCGCACGCTGCTGGCCGCGGCCGCCGGCCTGGCGCTGGCCGCCGGCGGCCCCGCGGCTCGGGCCGACCTGGTGGCGGTCATCGCCGCGGCGCGGCCGTCCATCGTGCCGGTCGGCACCTACAGCGAAACCGCCAATCCGCGCTTCGGCTTTCGCGGCAGCGGCTTCGTGGTCGGCGACGGCCAGCTGGTGGCGACCAACTTCCACGTGCTGCCGCCGGAGCTGCCGGCCGACGGCAGCGGCCCGCAGCTGGCCGTGCTGGCCGACCGCACGCCCACCGGCGGCCAGCTGCGGCGCGCGCGCGTCGTCGCCAGCGACCGCAACCACGACCTCGCGCTGCTGCGCATCGACGGCGCGCCGCTGCCGGCGCTGACGCTGGCCGAGCCGGGCAGTGCCCGCGAGGGCCAGGCGATCGCGCTGATCGGTTTTCCGATCGGCGGCACGCTGGGCTTCGCGCCGGTCAGCCACCGCGGCATCGTCGCGTCGATCACCACCGTGGCGCTGCCGGCGCCGACCTCGCGGCAGCTCGACACGCGGGCCATCGCGCGGCTGCGCGAGGGCAACTTCGAGGTCTTCCAGCTCGACGCCACGGCCTACCCGGGCAACAGCGGCGGCCCGGTGCTGGACGCCCACAGCGGCCGCGTGCTGGCCATCGTCAACATGGTGCTGGTGCGCGGCAGCCGCGAAAGCGCGCTCGCCAACCCGACCGGGATCACCTACGCGATCCCGGTTCGCCACCTGCACGAGTTGCTGAAGCAGGTCGGGCGCTGAGGCGCGGGCTCACACGGCTTCGCATTCAACGCGCCAACCGCGTTGCTTCGCCTCGCCGTGCGTCAGCACTGTCTTCGGCTTCGCGCCCTGCTATCGCATCGAATGCGAAGCCGTATCAGACCTTGTAGTACGCCCGGTACCACTCCACGAAGCGCGCGATGCCGGTGCGGATGTCGGTGGCCGGCGCGAAGCCGACCCACTCGGTCAGCGCGTCGACGTCGGCATAGGTCGCCGGCACGTCGCCGTCCTGCAACGGCAGCAGGTTCTTCTCGGCCGGGCGGCCCAGCGCCTCCTCGATGCAGCCGATGAATTCCATCAGTTCCACCGGGCTGTGGTTGCCGATGTTGAAGACGCGATACGGCACGTTGCTGGTGCCGGGGTCCGGCGCCTCGGCGCGGTAGGCCGGGTCGGGCGCGGCGATGCGGTCGGTGACGCGGATCACGCCCTCGACAATGTCGTCCACGTACGTGAAGTCGCGCTGCATGCGGCCGTGGTTGAAGACGTCGATGGGCCGGCCTTCCAGGATCGCCTTCGTGAACAGGAACAGCGCCATGTCCGGCCGCCCCCAGGGCCCGTAGACGGTGAAGAAGCGCAGCCCGGTCGTCGGCAGCCCGTACAGATGGCTGTAGGTGTGCGCCATCAGCTCGTTGGCCTTCTTCGTGGCCGCGTACATGCTGACCGGGTGGTCGACGCTGTCGTGCTCGGAGAACGGCATCTTCGTATTGCCACCGTAGACGCTGGAGCTGGACGCGTAGACCAGGTGCTGCACGCGCGTGTGGCGGCAGCCCTCCAGGATGTTCATGAAGCCGACGACGTTGCTGTCGACGTAGGCATGCGGGTTCTTCAGCGAGTAGCGCACGCCGGCCTGCGCGGCGAGGTGGATCACGCGGTCGAAGCGCTCGCGCTCGAACAGCGTCTCCATGCCCGGCCGGTCGGCCACGTCCAGCTTCACGAAACTGAAGCGCTCGTGCGGCGTCAGCCGCGCCAGGCGGTCGAGCTTGAGCTGGACGTCGTAGTAGTCGTTGAGGTTGTCCAGGCCGACGACCTCGTCGCCGCGCGCCAGCAGGCGCAGCGCGGTCGTCATGCCGATGAAGCCGGCGGCGCCGGTGAGCAGGATCTTCATGGGAGGTCGCCATCCGCCGAACGAGGCGCGGCGGCCCGCAGGCCGCCGCCGATGCGTTCATTTTCCCATGCGAGCCGCCCGCCTCCCGCGGGTCGCGGCGTGCAGTTCAGCGCACTTCGCGCCGCCGCCGCGCCAGCCAGCCGACCAGGCCCAGGCCGGCGGCCATCAGGCCGTAGGTGCCCGGCTCGGGCACCGGCACCGCGGTCATCGTCAGGTTGTCCAGCACCAGGTTGTTGCCGGCAATGCCGAAGCCCCAGATGTCGGCCGCGGTGCGGTGGATGCCGAGGAAGCTGCCTTCGTTGTAGCCAAAGGCGTCGGTGTCCACCGAGACCGTATGCGACTCCAGCGTATTGCCGTCCAGGTCGTAGGCCAGCAGCGTGAAGCCGTTGGGCACGCCGGCGACCTGGAACTGGTTCATGTACGCGCCGATGCCGGCCACCGGCGCGGCCAGGCTGAAGCCGAGTTCGCCGCGCGGCACGGCAAACAGGGTGGCGACGAAGTTCCCGCTGCCGGTGGGCGTGGGCACCAGTCCGTCGATGGGGTTGCCGCGCGCGCCCCACAGGCCGTTGTCGCCGAGGTCGCGCTCGAAGGCGCCGATCTCGGTAAAGGGCCCGGAACTGAGCAGCACCGGCACGCCGATCGCCGCCGTGCCCACGTCCTCGGGCCCGGTGGTGACGAAGCCTTCGTAGCTGTCGAAGGTGATGACTGTGGGGGCCACGAAGCCGGCATCGCTGCCGACCAGCATGGCCTGGGCCGGCATCGCCGCCAGCGCGGCCGCCGCGGCGGCCAGGGAAAGCATCTTGATCATGGAAGGGACTCCGATCGGTCTGGAAGTTGGGGGTCCCCGGCAGCGCGCGCCGCCGGGGCCGACGATGGCGCTCAGGTGCCGATGATCCCGCCGTCGTCCTTGGTGATGACGACGATGCCCGAGCGCGGGCGGCCGGCCGGCAGCGGCGTCACGCCGTCGCTCTCGACCGCCCACTGGTTGTGCGGCCAGCTCGAGAACTGCTCGGGGTCCGCGGCGGTGGAGTCGTCACCCGGGTGCTGGAGACCGACGAACATCGTGCGGCCGTCGGGCGTCATGATCACGCCGGTGACCTCGGCGTTGTTCGGCGCCGTGAGGAAGCGGCGGGTGAGCTTGGTCTCCGGGTCCACGCACACCATCTGGTCCATGCCCAGATTGGCGAACGCTCCGGTGCCGTCGCCGCTGTCCGTCTGCACCCACAGGCGGCCGAAGTCGTCGAACCACAGGCCGTCGGGCGCGCCGTAGTCGGCGCTGCCATCCGGGTCGTCGACGATGTTGCCGCGATAGTCGTTGGTGGGCAGCGGCGGGCGCGTGGTGCGCGTGTCGCCGCACTCGACGAAGATGTCCCACTCGAAGGCCGTCGCCGCCACCGAGCGGCCGTTCTCGCGCCAGCGGATCACGCCGCCGTGGACGTTGTCGGCGCGCGGGTTGGCGGCATCCACCGGCGGGCGGGCGCTGCCCGCCGTGGTCGAGCCGTCGGGGTTGTTGACGCTGGGCGTGCCGGTACCTCGGCGGTTGTTGTTCGTCAGCGTGCAGTACAGCTCGACCTCGCGGAAGCCGTCGATGCGCGGCCGCGCGCCGATCCACTCCGGCCGGTCCATCATCGTCGCGCCCACCGCGTCGGCGGCCATGCGCGTCTTGATCAGGATCTTGGCCTGAACCTCGGCGTCGTCGGCGCCGGCGAAGTTCGGGCTGTCGCGCAACGCGACGCCGTCGACACCGAGGCTGTCCGGGGTCAGCGGCAGCCAGCGGCCAGTGCCGTCGGCGTCGAAGCGCGCCACGTACAGCACGCCGGTGTCCAGCAGGTCGCGGTTGGCGGCACGGTTGCCCGGGTTGAACTTGCGCTTGCAGACGAACTTGTAGATGTAGTCGTTGCGCTCGTCGTCACCGGTGTAGAAGGCGATGCGCTGCGTGTCGTCGACCACGTACTGCACGCTCTCGTGCTTGATGCGACCCAGCGACGTGCGCTTGACCGGCGTGCTGTTGGGGTTGAACGGGTCGATCTCGACGACCCAGCCGAACAGGTTGGGCTCGTTCGGGTTGATCGCCACGTCGAAGCGCGGGTCCACGGTGTGCCAGCGGTAGCCGAAGCCGTTGGCGCTGATGCCGTAGCGGTTGTAGAGCTTGCCGGTCTCGCCGCTGGCCACGCCGGGCACGCTACCGGTGCTGGAGCCGAAGTAGCCGTTGAAGTTTTCCTCGCAGGTCAGGTAGGTGCCCCAGGGCGTGATGCCGTGCGCGCAGTTGTTCAGCGTGCCGTAGGCCACGCGGCCGTCGGTCGTCGCGCCGGTGGGCACGCTGCCGCCGTCGGTGATCGTGAACTCCACCGTCTGCATCAGCGCGTGGCCCGCGGCCGGGCCGCTGATGCGCATGAAGCTGTTGCCGGTGAGGCGACGGCCGTAGGGCGAGCTGCGCACGACCGTCCAGCGCCCGCCGATGCGGCGCGCCTCCATCACGTTGACGCCGTGCGCGGCCTGCGACTTGCGGCACTTGGCGATGCCGTAGCCCGACGCCCCGACCTGCCCGTCCGGGTACAGGATGTTCTCGTGCGTGTACTCGCTGTTGACGACCAGCAGTCCGCGCTCGCTGCTGGGCTTGCCGCCGCGGCCGCTGAACGGGAAGAAGTGCATGCCGTCGGTGTGGTGGCCAAAGGCCAGGCGCTGCTGCGCGGCGGTCTCGACCGCGGTGCCGCTGAAGGGCACGCCGCCGGGCATGATGGGGTCGCCCCAGGCGACGAACAGTTCGGCCTTGTAGCCGGGAGGCACGACCACCTTGTCGGTCGAAGTGCCGGCCAGGGCCGGCGGGATCGGCGTGAAGCTGATTGGCGCGGCCATGCCCTTGCGGCCACGCGTCGGCGCCGCTTCGACGGCCTGCGCGAAGCCGGCGAGCGAAACGCCGCCCAGCGACGCCAGCGTGGCGGCGCCGACGCCGGTCTGCACGAAGCGGCGCCGGCTGGCGTCGACCTCGGCGATGACGTCGTTGATCGAACGGTTGCCCGACATGTTCAGCGACACATCGTTGTTCGGATGGAACTTGCCCTTCATGCACTTCTCCTGCCTGGTTGGGTGGGACCGGGCGCGGCGGCCGCCGCGCCCGAACCCTGCGACTGTGCTGAGCCCAGGCGACAGGCGCGTGACAGGCCGGGCCCCAGAGGGCGCGACGCAGGCCGGATGCAGCGTGCCGGCCGGCGCGCCGCGCGGCGGCGACTCAGCCGGTCGCGGGCCGCGGCGGCACCATCTGGCCGCGCAACGGCAAGAGTCGGCTGCACATCGCGGCCAGGTATTCGGCCTCGACGGCCGCGACGATGCGCCCCCAGTCCAGGCGGGTGGCCATCGTGCGCGCCTGCTCGCCGAGCGCACGCGCGAATTCCGGTGACGCCGCCAGGCGCCGCGCCGCCGCGATGAAGTCGTCGCGCTCGCCGTAGCGGGCCAGCAACCCGTCGATGCCCGGCCGCAGCAGCTGCCCCGCCGCCGCATAGTCGTAGCCCACGACGGCCAGGCCGCTGGCCATGGCCTCGGGCACGACGTTGCCGAAGGTCTCGGTCTGACTGGGGAACAGGAACACGTCGGCCGAGGCGTAGTGCGCCGCGAGCTCGGCACCGCGGCGCACGCCGGCGAAGACCGCATCGGGGCAGCGGCGCTGCAGCGAGGCGCGCTCGGGTCCGTCGCCGACCAGCACCAGGCGCGTATGGCCGGCGATGGTGCGCATGGCGTCGAAGGCCGCGAGCAGCACCCCGAGGTTCTTCTCGGGCGCCAGCCGCCCGACACACAGCACAACCTGCGTGTGCGCAGCGGCGCCCCAGCTGCGGCGCAGCGCTTCGCTGCGCCGTGCCGGGTCGAACAGCTTCGTGTCGACGCCGCGTGCAACGACGCGCAGGCCGCGAAAGCCGCCGGCCTGCAACTCGGCGCGCAGCCGTTCGGTCGGCACCATGGTGCAGGCCGTGCGGTTGTGGAACCTGCGCAGGTAACCCATGATCGGGTGGCGCAGCCAGGCGATGCCGTAGTGCTGGCTGTAGGCGTGGAAGTTGGTGCGGAAGTCCGACACCACCGGCAGCTTCAGGTGCTGCGCCGCCTGCAAGGCCGACCAGCCCAGCGGCCCCTCGGTGACGATGTGCACGACATCCGGCCGCTGCGTCGACCACAGCTTGAGCAGTGCACGCCGGGAGGGCAGGCCCATCTTCAGCTGCGGGTAGCGCGGGATCGGCAGACCGCGCAGCAGCACCTCGGCAAAACGCTCTTCGGCGGCCGCGGTGTCCAGCACGCCCTGGCGCGGCCGCACCAGCTGCACCTCGTGGCCGCGGCGGCGCAGGCCCTCGACGACCTGCGAGATCGTCGCGGCGACGCCGTTGACCTCGGGCGGCCAGGTCTCGCTGACCACCGCGACGCGCAGCGAGCGCCGGGCCGGCATGAAGTCGTCGACCACGATCGCCTCGCCTTCGTTCATCGGCATGGCGCGCATGGTGGCGTGCGCGCGCAACAGTTCGATGACAGGGCGCCCTGCCTCGAAAAGGACATGGGCGCGTCACGCGACGTTCACGGCCCGGCTTCACCATCCTGTCACGCGCCGGCGTCGCCGGGCGTTCGACGCACCCTCACGAAAGGAGCCCCTGTGACGGAGTTTCTGCAAGCGCTCAGGCAGCAGCGCTGGGACGACCACCGCTACTACCACCACAGCCGCATCAACCAGTCGCTGCACCTGGTCAGCGCGCTGACCTTCCTGGCCGCGTACGTGATCCTCTTCTTCGACCCCGCCACCGCGGCTCTGCTGGCCTGGGGCGTGTCGATGACCACGCGCCAGGCCGGCCACTTCTTCTTCGAGCCCAAGGGCTACGACCACGTCAACCAGGTCACGCACGAGCACAAGGAAGCCATCAAGGTCGGCTACAACCTGCGCCGCAAGGTGGTGCTGATGGCCGCCTGGGCGCTGGCGCCGGTCGTACTGTGGCTGTCGCCGTCGATGTTCGGGCTGATCGAGCCGGCCGTCGGCTTCGCCGGCTACCTGCACGACGTCGGCATCGCCTGGCTGGCGCTGGGTGTGGGCGGGCTGATCTTCCGCACCGTGCACCTGTTCTTCCTCGTCGACGTGAAGACCGGGCTGGTGTGGGCGACCAAGATCCTGACCGACCCCTTCCACGACGTGATGCTGTACTGGCGCGCCCCGCTGTACCTGCTGCGCGGCGAGCTGATCGACCCCATGCCGCACGCCCGGCAGTCGCATTGACGGCAGGCTCGTCGTGACTTCAGGCAGCGGCCCGCTCCGGCGGGCCGTCGTCCATCGGTCCGACGCTCAGAAGCGGTGACTCAGCATCTCGCGCAGCAGGCCCCGGCGGATGGCCTTGTTCGTCAGCCGCTCGTCGTGCCACCACCAGCCGTCGGCGGCCATCGCCTGCGCGGCGGCGACGAAGCGGTCGCAGACGGCATCGAAGTCGGCCTGCGTCCAGTGCAGCCCGAAGACCAGCCGCCCGGTGCCGACCCAGCTCAGCGCCAGGCCCTGCTCGCGCAGGTAGAACTGCAGCATCCAGTTGTAGCGGGCGGGCTGCGTATAGAAGACGGTCCAGATGGTGCTCAGGTTGGCCACCTGCACCGGCAGCCCGGCAGTGCGCAGCCGCTCGTTGAGCTGCGCGGCGCGGGCATCCCAGGTCGCGTCGAGGTTCTCGTACAGCGCCTGCACGGCCGGCGTGTCCAGCTTCTCCAGGAAGACCTGCATCGCGCCCATCACGTACGGATGCGAATTGAAGGTGCCGCGCGCGAAGCAGATGTCCGCCGGCCGGTCCTCGCGGAAGCGCTTCATCAGTTCGCGGCGGCCGCAGACGACGCCCACCGGCAGCCCGCCGCCCAGGGTCTTGCCGTAGGTCACCAGGTCGGCCTGCACGCCGAAATACGCCTGCGCGCCGCCGGGCGCGAGTCGGAAGCCGACGAAGACCTCGTCGAAGATCAGCACGATGCCGCGTTCGCTGCAGACCTCGCGCAGTTGCTTCAGCCAGGCGGTGTAGCGCTCGCGGTCGAAGTGCGCGCGGCGGCCACTGTCGACGAGCGCGCTGTCCCCGGGCGCATTGGCGTTGGGGTGCAGCGCCTGCAGCGGGTTGACCAGCACGCAGGCGATGTCGCGCCGCTTGCGCAGCACGCGCAGCGTGGCCTCGTCCATCTCCTTGAGCGTGTAGGTGCGGCCCGGCGGCAGCGGGTTGCCGGGGCCGGGCTGCACGTCCTCCCACCAGCCGTGGTAGGCACCGGAGAAGCGCACCAGGTACTTGCGCCGCGTGTGGTAGCGCGCCAGGCGCACGGCCTGCATCACGGCCTCGGTGCCGGACATGTGGAACGACACCTCGTCCAGGCCCGAGAGGCGCTTCAGCCGCGCCACGTTGTCGGCCACCGCGGGGTGGTAGCTGCCGAGCACCGGACCGAGTTCGGTGGCCCGTGCGCTGCCTTCGGCGATGCAGGCCTTGTAGAAGTCGTTGCCCAAGACGTTGACGCCGTACGACCCCGTGAGGTCCAGGAAGGTGCGGCCGTCGAGGTCGGTCAGCGTGACACCGTCGCTGCGCTGCACGAAGGCGCCGATGGCCAGGTGCTCGCGCAGGTAGCGGCTGTACTGGAAGGGCACGCGGTAGGCGCCGGTGAACTGCAGGTCGGACAGGCCCTCGCGGGCCTGCTGCGTCAGCGCGATCGACTTCGCGTGGCGCGCATTCAGCTGCCCGGCCAGGCGCCGGAAGCCTTCGCGCCGGCGCTGTACCACGTCGGCCGGCGCGCCGTCGCTGGCGAAGAACGCGGCTTCGTCGTAGGCGTAGCCCGGCACCAGCCGCGCCACGCGCTTGGCCATGCGCGAGTGCCCGGTCAGCGACGGGTGCTTGGCCAGCGAGAGCTCGAGCCGGCGGCGCGCCAGCGGCAGCGCCACTGCAGCGGTGGCGACAGCAGCGGCAAGGGCAGTCAGGGTCAGGGCGTCGCTCATGGCATGACGAAACGAAGTGGCGCGTGACGCGAGGACCACAGGTGTATGACCTTTCATTGACAGGCGAATGAAAACCACCGAATCCACGGCGCCGACGCGCCCTCGCAACACGCCCGCCGCACGCTGGAGCGCGCTGCGCGACCGCCTGCTGTTGCAGGAGGACCTGAACTTCCTGCTCACCAACCGCGTGCCGCGCATCGCGCTGACCCGCGCGATGGGCTGGTTCAGCCGGTTGCGCCATCCGCTGCTCGCGCGCGCTTCGATCGCGGTGTGGCGGCTGTTCACCGATCTGGACCTGTCGGACGCGAAGCAGCAGCGCTTCGCGAGCCTGCACGACTGCTTCACGCGCGAGCTCAAGCCTGGTGCGCGCATCGTCGACCCGCGGCCCGGGTTGCTGGTCAGCCCCTGCGACGCCATCGTCGGCGTCGGCGGCGCGGTCGGCGAAGGCACGCTGTTGCAGGCCAAGGGCATGCCCTACCGCATCGAGGACCTGCTCGGCAGCCAGGATGCCGCGGCACCGTTCATGGGCGGGCAGTACCTGACGCTGCGCCTGACCTCCAGCATGTACCACCGCTTCCACGCGCCCGACGACGCGACGATCGAGCACGTGACCTACCTGTCGGGCGACACCTGGAACGTCAACCCGATCGCGCTGGCACGCGTGCAACGGCTGTTCTGCCGCAACGAGCGCGCCGCGATCCGCCTGCGCCTGGCCGACGGCACACCGCTGGCTCTGGTGCCGGTGGCCGCCATCCTGGTGGCCAGCATCCGGCTGCATGCGCTGGACGTGCGGCTGCACCTGCGCTGGCGCGGCCCGAACGAGATGCCCTGCAACCTGCGCGTGCGGCGCGGCGAGGAGTTGGGCTGGTTCGAACATGGCTCGACGATCATCGTCTTCGTGCCGCCGGGCTTCGTGCCGGCGGAGGGCCTCGCGCCCGGGCAGCGCATCCGCATGGGGCAGGCGCTGCTGCGTCGCGTCGCACCAACGTCAAGCGGCGGTCATGAAGGATCCGCAACATGACGGCATGACGACCGTCGACCTCGTGTGGTTCAACGCCGGCGGCGGCCACCGCGCCGCGGCGCTGGCACTGGAGCAGGTGATCCTGGCCCAGGGCCGGCCCTGGCGCGTGCGCAAGGTCAACCTGACCGAGGTGCTGGACCCGGCCGGGCTGTTCCGCCGCCTCACCGGCATCGAACCCGAGGATCTCTACAACAAGCGGCTGGCCAGCGGCTTCACGCTGGGCCTGGCGCAGGAACTGAAGCTGCTGCAGGCGATGATCCGCCTGACCCATGCCACGCAGGTGCAGCGGCTGGCGCGCCACTGGGCGGCGACCAAGCCGGATCTCGTCGTCTCGCTGATTCCCAATTTCAACCGCGCGCTGCACGACAGCCTGGCGCAGGCCTGCCCCGGGGTCCCCTTCGTCACCGTGATGACGGACATGGCCGACCACCCGCCGCACTTCTGGATCGAGCCCGACCTGCCGCAGCACATCGTCTGCGGCACCGACCATGCCGTGCGCCAGGCGCTGGCCGCCGGCTGCGACCCGGCACGCGTGCACCGGGCCAGCGGCATGATCCTGCGCGCGGACTTCTACTTCCTGCCCGAGGTGGACCGCGCAGCCGAACGCCGCCGCGTCGGGCTGGACGAGCACACGCCGACCGGGCTGGTGCTCTTCGGCGGCACCGGTTCGCGCGCGATGACGCGCATCGCCGCCGCGCTGCCGGAAACGCCGCTGGTGCTGCTGTGCGGCCGCAACGAGGCGCTGGCCGCGGAGCTGCGAGCGATGAAGGCGCCGGCGCCGCGCATCGTCGTCGGCTACACGCCCGAGGTCGCGCGCTGGATGCGGCTGGCCGACTTCTTCATCGGCAAGCCCGGCCCCGGCAGCCTGAGCGAGGCGGTGCACATGGGGCTGCCGGTGATCGTGACGCGCAACGCATGGACGATGCCGCAGGAACGCTGGAATACCGAATGGGTGCGCGAGCGCGGGGTCGGCGTCGTGCACCGCAGCTTCCGCACGGTGCCGCATGCGGTCCAACAGATCGTGGCCGACCTGCCGGCCTGGCGCGCACGCGTGCAGGCCGTCGACAACCGTGCTGTCTTCGAGGTGCCGGACATCCTGCAGCGCGTGCTGCAGCAACGCGGCGCGACACTGCCCGCAGCTGCGGGCGAGCGATCGCAGGCGCGGCCGCTGGCGTCATCGGCGTGACGCGGCACTGTCACAGCCGCGTCGCGCCGGCCCGCGAAGATCGGTGTCCGTGATGCGGCGAGATCTCCTGCCCAATCTGGAACCGACCCGTTCGTCGCGGGCGCCGATGCCGCTGGTCGGCGGCAGCGACGGCGACGCCATCGACCGGGCGCCGCTGCGTGTGCGCACGGCATGGATATCCGACATCCACCTCGGTACGCCAGGATGCCAGGCCGGGCCGCTGCTGGACTTCCTGAAGCACCTGGACTGCGAGACGCTGTACCTGGTCGGCGACATCATCGACGGCTGGCAGCTGCGCCGGCAGTGGTATTGGCCGCAGGCGCACAACGACGTGGTTCAGAAGCTGCTGCGCAAGGCGCGCAAGGGCACGCGCGTGGTCTTCGTGCCGGGCAACCACGACGAATTCGCACGCAAGTACGTGGAGCACAACTTCGGCGGCGTCGACGTGGTCGAGGAGGCCGTGCACGAGACGGCCGACGGCCGACGGCTGTGGGTGACGCACGGCGACCTGTTCGACGGCGTGATCCAGTGCGCCCGGTGGCTGGCCCATGTCGGCGACTCGGCCTACGAGTTCACGCTGAAGGTCAACCGCCACCTCAATTCGCTGCGCGCGCGGCTCGGGCTGCCGTACTGGAGCCTGAGCCGCTACCTGAAGTTCAAGGTCAAGCGCGCGGTCAGCTACGTCAGCGACTTCGAGACCGCGGTCGCGCGCGAGGCACGCCAGCGCGGACTGCACGGCGTGGTGTGTGGCCACATCCACCACGCCGAGATGCGCACGATCGACGGCGTGCTCTACTGCAACGACGGCGACTGGGTCGAGAGCCTGACCGCGCTGGTCGAGCATGCCGACGGCCGGCTGGAGATCGTCGACTGGCTGGCCTGGCGCGCGCGGCAGCAGGTCCAGCCGGCAGTGCCCGTCGTCCCTGCACCGGTGGCGGCACCGACGGCGGCACCTGTCCCGGCGCCGCTGCCGATGCCCGTGGCGTAGCCCGGTACAGGCGCTGCGCGGTCACTGCCAAGTTCAACGCCTGACCCCCGACCTGTGAACTGACCCGGGGCGCTGGACAGCGGCTTGCGGCGCATCGCGGACACTCGCCAAACGTTCGCTTGCCTGGCGTGCTTGTGGCTGCGCATCGCGCCAGGCGGTACCCGCTGCCGGCTCAGGGTTCCGCGGTCGCCGCCTTCGGCGTCGACTTCCCTGCGCTGCTCGCTCCGGGGTCGCGCCGCCCAACTCACTTCGCTCACTGCGTTCGCTCCGTTCGG
Organism: Rubrivivax sp.; assembly: GCA_019635315.1. Lineage (GTDB taxonomy): Bacteria > Pseudomonadota > Gammaproteobacteria > Burkholderiales > Burkholderiaceae_C > Rubrivivax. Next base: position 199,789 of record JAHBZT010000003.1, on the reverse strand, counting down.
ACACCGGCGGCGAGTCAGTTGTCGAGGCGCGCACTGCGTGCGCGCCGACCCCGAAGCTGTGCTGCTCGGCGCTTCACACATCGCCGGCAGCGGGTACCGCCTGGCGCGAGGTCCACCGACTGTGGCATGCGAACTGGTGGAACGCCACCGCCGTGTCGCGAAGCCGCGTGGGGGCAGCCCGCAGCGCCCATGGGAGGCGCCGAGAAGCGCAGGGCTCCTGGCCGCGCGCGCAGCGCGCCTCCATGACTGACTCGCCGCCGATGTCCGAACGGAGCGAGCGCAGCGAGCGAAGTGAGTTGGCGGCGGGCCAGGGGCCCGAGCATCGCAGGGCAGTCGGCGCGCAGCGCCGACCGCCGGACTCTGGGCGATGCGGGCTGCCCCCATGCGGCTTCGCTGCTCGAATGTCAGAACGAACCAACAGCGCCGCGCCATGAACGTCCACAATGCGCCGAAAGGAGTCCTTCGCCTTGCGTGGTGCTTCGCTCAGCCCGCCACCGCACGCGCGGGATAGATCCAGCGCGCCAGCCGACGGGTCAGCCAGGGCATCAGCCACCAGGTCATCAGTGCGACTTCGAGGGCGATGGTCGCCAGCAGTCGCAACGGCGCCGGCACCTCGAAGGGCAGCAGCGCGGCCAGCGCGTTGACCGCGCCGCCGATCGTCAGCACGAGCACGAAGACGACGAGCGTCATCACCAGCGCCATGCGCGGGCGCGAAGGCACGGGCACCACGGTGCCGGGCGGCGGCGTGAACCAGAATTCGAGTCCGCTCAGCCGCCGCCAGGTGGCGTCGGCCTCGACGAGATCGGCCACTTCGGCCAGCGCATGCCGGCGCAGTTCGCTGGCCTCGAAGGCCTGCAGCGCCGCCAGCGACCCGAAGCGGATCACGCTGACGTATTCGCGCGAGCCGCCGGGCGGCGGGCGCTGCGTCGTCACGCCCAGGTAGCCCGGCAGGCCGCGCGCCGCGGCCTGCAGGCGCGCCAGCCAGGCCTCGTAGTCGGCCTCGCGGCCGGCGCGCACGCGGCGGGTGACGACGACGGTGACGGGGCCGCCATCGGCGTCGTCGGCCGTGCCGGCAGCGGCCATCCCCGCTTGACCCGAGACCGCGTCGAGGTTCACTCGCCCAGCGCCGCGATCACCAGCCGCGCCGTCTCCTCGCCGCTGAAATTCTGCTGCCCGGTGACCAGGTTGCCGTCGCGGATCGCGAAGCCGCGCCACAGGCCGCCCTGCACGAAGTTGGCGCCCAGCTCGCGCAGCCGGTCCTCGATGCGCCAGGGCATGATGTGCTTGCCGTGCGGCAGCATGCCGTAGGACCAGACCGCGTTGTCGGCGAAGTCCTCCTCGGCATTCGCGAAGCCGGTCACCGTCCGGCCCTTGACCAGCAGCTCGCCGCTGGACAGCCGCGCGTAGGCCAGGATCGCGGTGCCGTGGCATAGCGCGGCGGCCACCTTGCCGGCCTCGTAGAACTCGACGAACTTGCGCTGCAGCGCGAGCGCACCCTCGAAGTTGAACATCGGCGCCTGCCCGCCGGCGACGACGATGGCGTCGAAACGCGCGACCTCGATCTCCGACGCCGGCTTCGTGGCTTCCACCAGCGCGCGCAGCTTCGGCGTGTGGATGAAGCCCTGCGTGACCAGGTCGCCGGCCGAATAGCCACTGGCGTCGTTGGGGTCGCTCATCGCGTCGGGCTCGCAGCGTCCGCCTTCGGCGCTGAAGACATCGACCTCGTAGCCCTTGCCCTCGAAGGCATGGTACGGGTGGGTCAGCTCGCTCCACCAGAAGCCGACCGGCCAGCCGGTGGTGCTGGAGACCGCCGGGTTGGCGATCACGATCGCGACACGCTTGCGCGCACGGGGGTTGACGACGTTGGGGTCCTTCAGGCTCATCGCGGGCTCCGCAGGGTGGGTGACGACGGCGGTCATCATCTGCGTTGCCTGGTCCGGGATAAAGAGTCCAGAATGCGACGCACTGTCCACATTCGAGGCAACGAACGATGACGCTGGAACAGCTGCGCCTGTTCGTGCAGGTCGTGCAGGCCGGCAGCTTCACCGGCGCGGCGGAACGGCTGGGCACGCAGAAGAGCCACGCCAGCCGCGTCGTCGCGCAGCTGGAGACGGCGCTGGGCGCCAAGCTGCTGGAGCGCACGACACGTTCGCTGTCGCTGACCGAGGCCGGGCGCGAGGTGCACGAGCGCGCGCTCGCCATCCTGGGCGCGGTGGAGGACACCGAGCAGGCCGTGCAGGACATGCACGGCGAGCCGCGCGGGCTGCTGCGGCTGACCTGTGGCGTCGAATTCGGCCTGCTCGCGGTCAACGGCTGGCTGGCCGACTTCCTGGCCGCCCATCCGCGCGCCACCGCCGAGGTCGAATACACGTCACGTGTCGTCGACCTGGTGCACGAGGGTTTCGACCTCGCGGTGCGCGTGGGGCCGCTGCCGGCCTCGACGCTGGTCGCGCGCCGGCTCGGCACGCTGCATTACGGCCTCTTCGCGAGCCCGGCGCACCTGGCCGCGCAGCCCGCGCCGGCCGAGCCCGCCGCGCTGCGCGGCCGGCCGCTGGTGATGTTCAGCGGCGGCGGCCTGCGCCAGGGCTGGACGCTGCGCCATGCCGCGAGCGGCGAAACGGTGCGCATCGAAGGCCCGGCGCGGCTGCGTGTCAACAACAGCCTCGCGGTGCGCGACGCGTTGCTCGCCGGCCTGGGCATCGGCCTGCTGCCGCAGGTCTTCGCCGCCGACGCGGTCGCCGCCGGCCGCCTGCGCCCGGTGCTGCGCCTCTGGCAGCCGCCGGAGGTGCCGGTGCACGCGGTCTACCCGAGCGGCCGCTACCTCGCGCCCAAGGTGCGCGCCTTCATCGACCTCGCGGTCGACCGCTTTCCGGTGCCGGGAGTGCCGCCTACACCTGCCGCGGTTTCACGCGCGCGCCGTCGGCCAGCGCCGCCGGCGGATACAGCACCACGGTCGCGCCCTCGGCCAGACCCTCGCTGACCCAGGCCTCGCTGCCGTTGCGCGCCTTCACGGTCACCGGCTGCAGCCGCGCGCGGCCGCCGTCGACGACGAAGACCGCCATCGCGCCGGGTTCGGCGCTGCCCGGCCGCGGGAAGACCGCGCTGACCGGCACGCGCAGCACACGCGGCTCGGCCAGCGTGACGATGCGCACGCCCACGCGATAGCCGTCGCCCAGCGCGGCCCAGCGCTCGTGCGGGCTGGTCAGCTCGATCAGCACGCGCACGCGCTGCTCCTCCACGCCCAGCGCCGAGATCTTCGTGAAGGCCGCAGGCTCGACCAGGCGCACGCGCCCTTCCAGCGTGCCGGGGCCACCCCAGCGCTCGATGTGCACCGGGCTGCCCGGTCGCGCCTGCAATGCGTCGGTGGTCAGCAGCTCGGCGACGACCTCCAGCTTGCCGATGTCGCCGATCTCCAGCAGCGGCGTGCCGGTCGCGACCGGCCCTTCGCTGACCTGGTGCAGCTTCAGCACGCGGCCGGCGATGGGCGCGCGCAGCGTGAAGCTGGCGCCGCTGCCTGCGCCCCCGCTGACGGCGCCCAGCGCGGCGCGCGCCATCGTCAGCTCGTGGCGCGCGATGGTCTGGCCCTCGACGGCAGTGTCCAGTTCCTTCTGCGCCGCGAGCACCGCGAGGCGGTCGTTGTCGATCTTGGTCGGCGAGACGAAGCCCTGCTGCGCCAGCTGCTCGCTGCGCCGCAGTTCGTTGCGCGCCTGCTCCAGTGCCACACGCGCCGCCTCGATGCGCGTCGTCGCGCGCTGCACGCCGCCTTCGGCCATGCCGACGCGTGCGCGCTGCTCGGCCACCGTGCGCGCGTCCAGCATCGGGCTCACGCCGGGCAGCAGCGTGGCCACCACGTCGCCGGCCTGCACCGCGTCGCCCTCGCGCAGCAGGAGGCGCTGCACGCGCCCGGCCAGCGGTGCGGCGACGACGTAGCGGTCGGCCAGGCGCGTGCGCGCGTCCTCGACGATCGCGGTCTCGAAGGGCCCGCTGCCCGCCTGCGCGACCTCGACCTCCAGCGGCCGCGGCGCGAAGGCCCAGGCCAGCAGCGCGACCAGCGCCGCGCCGCCCGCCGCGGCCATCACCATCGTCCTGCGTTGCACGACATGCGCTCCTTGTTGTTGTCGTCCCGTGCGGCGCGATCTACTCGCGCGTCTTCAGCGCCGCCACCATGTCCAGCCGGTCGACGCGCCGGCGCACCACCAGCGCGCTGCCGATGCCGGCAGCGACGATGCAGATCGCCGCCCAGGCATAGGTGGCCGGCAAGATGACCACCGGGAAGAAGAACTGGTCGCTCTTCAACGCGCCGACCAGCGCGTGCACGAGCCCCCAGCCCAGCGCCATGCCCAGCGGCAGCGCGACGGCGATCGAGATCGCCAGCTCGCCCAGCAGCAGCCCGGAGACCTCGGCCCGCGTGAAGCCCAGCACGCGCAGGCTGGCCAGTTCCCAGGCCCGCTCCGCGAGCGCGATGCGGGCATTGTTGTAGACCACGCCGACCGCGATGACGGCGGCGAACATCGTCAGCACCGTGCTCATGATGCGGATGTTGCGTGCGCTGACCTCTTCCATGTTGCGCAGCATCGAGGCCTTGCTGAAGGCGCCGGCCACGCGCGGCATTTCGCGCGTGGCGTCCAGCAGCGTGGCCTCGCTGCCCGGCGCCAGCGCCAGCGCGAAGCCGCTGGCCAGGTCGCCGTCGCCCAGCACGTGGTTCAGCGCGTCGCGGTTCATGTAGGCATTCAGGCCCATCATCTCGCGCACCGTGGCGTCCACCGGCAGCAGCAGCGTGCGCGCACGGCCTTCCAGCACCTCCACGCGCACCAGGTCGCCGACGCGCAGGCCCAGCTTGTCGGCCAGGCGGTCGGTCAGCACGAGGCCGGTGCCGCTGGGATTCGTCGCGCGGTTGGCCACGTCGATGATGCGGTACAGCTCGGGCACCGCCTCGTAGCCGCGGATCTGGCTGCGTTCGCGCCGGTGGCCGTTGACCAGGGCCACCGGCACGAAGCGCGTGGACTCGGCGGACATCACGCCGGGCAGGCGCAGCAGTTCCTCGCGCGCGCGGCCGGACACCGGCTCCAGCGTCCACACCGCGACGTCGTTGCGCATCGCCACGCGGAACTGCGAGTCGACGATGAAGCCGATCGCGTCCTTGAAGAAGTTGCCCAGCACGACGATGGCCACCGCGAAGGCGACGCCGGTGACCGACAGCAGGCTGCGCCAGGGCCGGCGCTCCATGTTGCGCAGGATCATGCGCAGCGAGGTCGCCAGCCGCTGCACGCCCAGGCGCTCGAGCAGCGTGCGCCGGTAGTGGCCGGGCGCCGGCGGGCGCATGGCCTCGGCCGGCGCCAGCCGCACGGTGGCGGCGATGGCATTCAGCGTGCCCAGCACCGCGGTGGCGGCGGTCAGCGCCAGCGCGATCAGCACCAGCGGCGGCGGCAGCGCATGCTCGAAGCGCGGGAAGCGGAAGAACTCCGCATACAGCCCCATCATGCCGATGCCCAGCAGCTTGCCCAGGCCCAGTCCGAGCACGAAGCCGATGGCGACGATGACGCCGACCAGCTTCAGGTAATGCGCGGCGATCGCCGCATTCGCGTAGCCGAGCGCCTTCAGCGCCGCGATCTGCTCGCGCTGCGTGGCCACCAGGCGCGAGATGACCACGTTCAGCAGGAAGGCCGCCACGCCCAGGAAGATCGCCGGCAGCATGGTGCCCAGCACCTGCTGTTCCTTGATCTCGTTGTCCAGCATCGAATGCGAGACCTGGTCGCTGCGGCCATGCGCCTCGCGCCCGCCATAGGGCTCCAGCACGCGCTGCAGCGCGGCGACGACCGCGCGCTCGTCGGCCTGCGGCGCCAGCTTGACGGCCACGCGGTTGAAGGCGCCGGTCATGTCGTAGGCCGCCGCCAGCGCCTCGCGGTCGATCCAGAAGACGCCGAAGCCGCGCTGGTCCGGCATGCCCCACATGCCGGCAAAGATGTACTCGGGCGACAGCGCCACGCCGGCCAGCACCAGCGGCCGCCGCTTGCCGTTGATCAGCGCCGACAGCCGCGCGCCGGGCTTCAGGCCATGGGCCTCGGCGAAGGACTCGCTCACCCACACCGGCAGCGCGCCATCGGGCTGCGCCGGGCCGGGCGAGCGCACCGGCTGCGCGCCGGCCGGCCCGCGCCGCACGACGACCAGGTTCATCTGCCGCGGCTCGCGCGCGTCGACGCCGATCAGCTGCGCGATGATAGGGTCGCTCTTGTCGTCCAGCTCGGCGCGCACGACATGCTCGATCGTGGGCTGCACCTCGGCCACGCCGGGCAGTTCGCGCAGCGCCGGCAGCAGCGCCAGCGGTGCGCGCTTGACGCCGGCGAAGACATCGGCGAAGCGGCCCTCGGCATAGAAGCGGTCGCGCGCCAGCGCCATCGAGTCCACCGCCGACAGCGTGGTCAGGAAGCCGCCGATGCCGCTGGCCACCACCAGCGCGATGGTCAGTGCCTGGCTCCACATCAGCCGCAGGTCGCGCAGCAGCTTGCGGTCCAGCGCCCTCATGCCGACCCCCAGGTCCGGGCCAGCGGCCCGGCCCGCCCCCCGAGGGGGGTCGAGCCCGGCGGCGAAGACGCACGGTCTCGACGCCGCTTCACCACGACAGCTCCGCGGGCGAGATCTTGTGCGCGTTGCGCTCGACCTTCACGATGCGCCCGTCGCCGAGATGGATCACGCGGTCGGCCATGCCGGCGATCGCGGCGTTGTGCGTGATCACCACCGCCGTGGTGCCCAGTTCGCGGTTGACGCGCGCGATGACCTCCAGCACCAGCTTGCCCGTGGTGTAGTCCAGCGCGCCGGTCGGCTCGTCGCACAGCAGCACCTCGGGCCGCTTGACGATGGCGCGTGCGATCGCCACGCGCTGCTGCTCGCCGCCCGAGAGCTGGGCCGGGAAGTGGTCCTTGCGCGGTGCGAGGCCGACCAGGCCGACGGCCTCGTCGATGTCCATCGGGTTCTCGGCGATGTCGGTGACCAGCGCGACGTTCTCGCGCACCGTCAGGCTGGGGATCAGGTTGTAGAACTGAAAGACGAAGCCGACATGCTCGCGCCGGTAGCGGGTCAGCTCGGCGTCGCCGGCGCCGTCCAGACGGTGGTCGCCGAAGCGCACCTCGCCGCTGGTCGGCACGTCCAGGCCGCCCAGGATGTTGAGCAGCGTGCTCTTGCCGCTGCCCGAGGGCCCGAGCAGCACGACGAACTCGCCGCGGCCGATCTCCAGGTCGACGTCGCGCAGCGCCACCACCTCGACCTCGCCGGTGCGGTAGGTCTTGGTCAGGCCGCGGGCGCGGAAGACGATGTCGGGTTCGGTCATGGCAGGGCGTCCCGCAGGGGCGGCGGGCCGGCGCATTCTGGTCAAGGCGGAGGCCTGCGGGCTTGCCGCCGATCAAGCCGGGTCGACAAACAGGGCGCCGATCAGCGGGTTAACCCTTTGCATCTGACGGGTTGCACCTTCGAGAATCGGCGCCACCCCAACTTCGCCGGAGCCTCGAGCATGGCCGCCGTCACCCTGGGCGTCAAGATGGACGAGGCACTGCGCGAACGTGTCCGCGAGGCCGCGCAGTCGCTGGGCCGCACCCCGCACTGGCTGATCAAGCAGGCGGTGCTGCAGATGGTCGAGGCGGTCGAGCGTGGTCAGGTGCAACCCGGTGCAACCCTGGTCGAACCCGCGTCCGGCGAAGGCGAGGCGAACGACGAGCCCGTCGCCGCGACCGCCACGCCCGCCGCGCCGCAGCCCTTCCTGGAGTTTGCCCAGGCCGTGCTGCCGCAGAGCGACCTGCGCGCCGCCATCACCGCCGCCTGGCACCGCCCGGAGCCCGAGTGCCTGCCCGCGCTGCTGCGCGCCGCCAACGTGGCCGATCCGGCGCAGCGCGAGCGCATCCGCGAGCGCGCCACCCGGCTCGTCGACGGCCTGCGCGCGCGCCGCGCCGCCGGTGCCGGCGGCGTGGAGGCGCTGGTGCAGGAATTCAGCCTCTCCAGCCAGGAAGGCGTGGCGCTGATGTGCCTGGCCGAGGCGCTGCTGCGCATCCCGGACAACCCGACGCGCGACGCGCTGATCCGCGACAAGATCAGCCGCGGCGACTGGCAGGCCCACCTGGGCCACTCGCCCAGCCTGTTCGTCAATGCCGCGGTCTGGGGCCTGATGCTGACCGGCAAGCTGACCGCCACCGCCAGCGAGAAGAACCTGGCCAATGCGCTCACCAGGCTGATCGGCAAGGGCGGCGAGCCGCTGATCCGCCAGGGCGTGCACCGCGCGATGAAGCTGATGGGCGAGCAGTTCGTCACCGGCCAGACCATCGGCGAGGCGCTGGCCAACAGCCGGGCCTGGGAACGCAAGGGCTTCCGCTACAGCTACGACATGCTGGGCGAGGCCGCCGCCACCGAGGCCGACGCGGCGCGCTACCTGGCGGCCTACGAGCAGGCCATCCACGCGATCGGCCGCGCCAGCCATGGCCGCGGCATCTTCGAGGGGCCCGGCATCTCGGTGAAGCTGTCGGCGCTGCACCCGCGCTACAGCCGCGCCCAGCGCGATCGCGTGATGGCCGAGCTGCTGCCGCGGCTGACCCAGCTGCTGCTGCTGGCGCGCCGGTACGACATCGGCCTCAACATCGACGCCGAGGAGGCCGACCGCCTGGAGCTGTCGCTGGACCTGCTGGAGGCGCTGGCCTTCGACCCGCGGCTGAAGGGCTGGAACGGCATCGGCTTCGTCGTGCAGGCTTACTCCAAGCGCTGCCCCTACGTGATCGACTGGCTCGTCGACCTGGCGCGGCGCAGCGGCCACCGCCTGATGGTGCGCCTGGTCAAGGGCGCCTACTGGGACAGCGAGATCAAGCGCGCGCAGCTGGACGGCCTGGACGGCTACCCGGTCTATACGCGCAAGGTGCACACCGACGTGGCCTACCTGGCCTGCGCGCGCCGCCTGCTGGCCGCACCCGACGCCGTCTACCCGCAGTTCGCCACGCACAACGCGCAGACGGTGGCCAGCCTGCACGAGCTGGCCGGCGCCAACTACTACGCCGGCCAGTACGAATTCCAGTGCCTGCACGGCATGGGCGAAGCGCTGTACGAGCAGGTCGTGGCGCCGGTGGCCGAAGGCGGGCTGGCCCGGCCCTGCCGCATCTACGCGCCGGTGGGCACGCACGAGACGCTGCTGGCCTACCTGGTGCGGCGGCTGCTGGAGAACGGCGCCAACACCTCCTTCGTCAACCGCATCGGCGACCCGGCGGTGCCGGTGGCCGAGCTGGTGGCCGACCCGGTGGAGCAGGCGCTGGCGATCGAGCACGAGACCGGCGTGGCCGGCGCGCCGCACCCGCGCATCCCGCTGCCGCGCCAGTTGTATGCCGACGCCGGGCCGTGGTCGCGGCTGAACTCGGCGGGGCTCAACCTCGCGCACGAGCAGCAGCTGGCGTCGCTGGCCGCCGCGCTGCTGAAGAGCACGCAGCAGCCGCAACGCGCGGCGGCGACGGTGGACCCGCGGGCCAGCGCGGCACCATCGGCCGCCGCCGGCTGGCAGCCGGTGACGAACCCGGCCGACGCGCGCGACCTCGTCGGCTGGGTGCGCCCGGCCACGGCGGCGCTGGTCGGCGAGGCCGCGGTGCGCGCCGCGGCCGCGCTGCCGATCTGGCAGGCCACGCCGCCGGCCGAGCGCGCCGCCGCGCTGCGGCGTGCCGCCGACCTGCTGGAGCAGCGCCAGCACGGCCTGCTGGGCCTGATCGTGCGCGAGGCCGGCAAGAGCCTGCCCAATGCCGTGGCCGAGGTGCGCGAGGCGGTCGACTTCCTGCGCTACGACGCCGCGCAGGTCGAAGCGTCCTTCGACAACGACAGCCACCGGCCGCTGGGCGTGGTGGCCTGCATCAGCCCGTGGAACTTCCCGCTGGCCATCTTCTGCGGCCAGGTCGCCGCCGCGCTGGCCGCCGGCAACGTGGTGCTGGCCAAGCCGGCCGAGCAGACGCCGCTGATCGCGGCGCAGATGGTCGCGCTGCTGCACGAGGCCGGCGTGCCGCACGACGCGCTGCAGCTGCTGCCGGGCGACGGCGAGACGGTCGGTGCCGCGCTGGTGGCGCAGCCGCAGGTCGCCGGCGTGATGTTCACCGGCTCGACCGAGGTCGCGCGGCTGATCGCCGGCGCACTGGCGCAGCGGCTCAGCCCGCAGGGTCGGCCCATCCCGCTGGTCGCCGAGACCGGCGGCATCAACGCGATGGTCGTCGACTCGTCGGCGCTGGCCGAGCAGGTGGTGGCCGACGTGATCGCCTCGGCCTTCGACTCGGCGGGCCAGCGCTGTTCGGCGCTGCGCCTGCTGTGCCTGCAGGACGACGGCGCCGAGCGCGTGCTGGCGATGCTGAAGGCGGCGATGCAGGAGCTGGTGCTGGGCCCGCCCGACCACCTGGCCAGCGATGTCGGACCGGTCATCGACGAGGCGGCGCGCGCCGGCATCGAGCGCCATGTCGAGGCGATGCGGGCCGCCGGCATGACGGTCACGCGTGCAGCGCGGGACAGCGCCGGCGGCCACGGCCACTTCGTGCCGCCGACGCTGATCGAGCTCGACGATGCGCGGCGCCTGAAGCGCGAGGTCTTCGGCCCCGTGCTGCACATGGTGCGCTGGCGGCGCGACGAACTGCCGTCGCTGGTCGACGCCATCAACGCCAGCGGCTACGGCCTGACCTTCGGCGTGCACAGCCGCATCGACGAGACCATCGCGATGCTGGCCGGGCGCATCCACGCCGGCAACCTGTACGTCAACCGCAACGTCATCGGCGCCGTCGTCGGCGTGCAGCCCTTCGGCGGCATGGGGCTCTCGGGCACCGGGCCCAAGGCCGGCGGGCCGCTGGCGCTGCACCGGCTGCTGCAGCCGTCCGGCGACGCGGCGGCGGGACGGCGCTCGCTGGCGGCGCTGTCGGTGCCGGGCACGGTGGGCACCGTGGGCACGGTGGGCGCAGCGGGCAGCGCGACGGCGGGCGCCGTCGATGCGCCGTCGCTGAAGGCGCTGCGCACGCTGGCGGCGGCGCTGAAGGCGTCGCCACCGATCCCCGGCCTCGACGCTTCGGCCTGCACGATCGCCGCGGCAGCCTGCGAGGCCTGCGCCGCGGCCAGCGTGCTCGGCCGCGAATGGACCTTGCCCGGCCCCACCGGCGAGAGCAACCGCTACCGGCTGCTGCCGCGCGGCACGGTGCGCGGCATCGCGGCCACGCCGCTGGGGGCGCTGGTGCAGATTGCGGCCGCGCTGGCCACCGGCAACCGGCTCGCGCTGCAGGCCGGCTTCGACGGCGCTACGGCGCTGCGTGCCGCGCTGCCGGCGGACGCGCGTGCGCTGCTCGTCGACGACGCCGGGGCCGCCGAAGGCGCCAGCGCGCTGCTGTTCGAAGGCGACGGCGACGCGCTGCGCGCGCTGCTGCCCGCGCTGGCGGCCGGCGCCGGCCCGCTGGTGCGCGTCGAGAGCCTGTCCAGCGCCGACATCGCCGCCGGCGCGCTGTACGACCTCAGCGCGCTGATGCACGAGCAGAGCCTCAGCACCAACACCGCGGCGGCGGGCGGCAATGCGGCGCTGATGACGATGGGGTGAAGCCCGGGCGTCCGGGGCCTTCCCCGCATGGCCCGCTTCGACGCGACCTCGTGGGCCGCAACGAGCGCAGCGGGGCTGCAGGGCGTCGACGCGCGAGTGGTGGCGTTCGGCGCCTTGCGGTCGTTCGGTCCGTAGGCACGCGTCAATCGGTGTGCGAGCACCTGCGCGTCGCGCCAGGCGGCACCCGCTGCCGGCTCAGGGTTTCGCGGTCGACGCCTTCGGCGTCGACTGCCCTGCGCTGCTCGCTTCGGGGTCGCGCCGCCCAACTCACTTCGCTCGCTGCGCTCGCTCCGTTCGGACACCGGCGGCGAGTCAGATGTGGAGGCGCGCACTGCGTGCGCGCCGACCCCGAAGCTGCGCTGCTCGGCGCTTCACACATCGCCGGCAGCGGGTACCGCCTGGCGCGAGAGCCACCGACGGTGGCATGCGACCTGGTGGAACGCCACCACCGTGTCGCGAAGCCGCGTGGGGGCAGCCCGCGGCGCCCATGGGAGGCGCCGAGAAGCGCAGGGCTCCTTGCCGCGCGCGCAGCGCGCCTTCAAGACTGACTCGCCGCCGATGTCCGAACGCAGCGAACGAAGTGAGCGAAGTGAGTTGGCGGCGGGCCAAGCGTTCGAGCATCGCAGGGCAGTCGGCGCGCAGCGCCGACTGCCGGACACTGGGCGCTGCGGGCTGCCCCCACACGGATTCGCTGCGCCGATGTCGGCAAGCACGCGCAGCGAGCCGCCACGGGCTTCCGCGAGGTGCCGACACCGGTCCGATATCGGCGGACTCCTGCGCTCAGTCCTGGCTTCGAAGCAACCGCGGGCTGACGCGGTAGCGTTCGCCGCGGACCTCCTCGTCCAGCGCACGCAGCACGCCGACGACGCCTTCGCGGCCCCAGGCGCGCAGCCACTCGAAGGGACCGGCGGGCCAGTTGACGCCCAGCTTCATCGCGCTGTCGGCGCCGTCTTCGCTGCACACGCCCTGCAGCACCGCGTCGCTGGCCTCGTTGACCAGCATCGCCAGCGTGCGCGCGACGACCAGCCCCGGCGCATCGGCCAGCGGCAGCGGCGTGAAGCCCAGCGCATGCAGCCACGCGGCGGCTTGCGCCTTCCAGGCCGGCGACGCGCCGGCATTCAGGGCCAGCGCCAGCGCGCTGCCCGGCGCCGCGGGCAGCACGACGGGCCGGTCGAAGACCGCGATGTCGGCGATGCCGGACTCGGCGGCAACGCGCCAGGCCGGCCGGCCGTCGGTCAGCACGAGGCGCGCACCGTCGACCTCCAGGCCGCACCAGCCGCTGTCGGTCACGCGCGCCGGACCCCATCCCTGCGGCGCCAGCGCGGCGGTGGCCGCGGCCTCCAGCGCGTCGGCGATGGCGCCCGTGCCGTGCACCGTCACGGCGCCCGCGGTGGTCGGCGCGTCGACCACCGGCACCGGCAGCGCGGGCACGCCATCCGGGTAGGCGTAGAAGCCGCGCCCGCTCTTGCGGCCCAGCAGGCCGCCGGCGACCATCTCGCGCTGCAGGCCGCTGGGCTGGTAGCGCTTGTCGTAGAAGTTGGCCTCGTAGACCGAGTTCGTGACCGCGAAATTGGTGTCGTGGCCGATCAGGTCCATCAGCTCGCAGGGCCCCATGCGAAAGCCCGCGGCCTTCAGGCAGGCGTCCAGCACCGCGGGCGGTGCCGCCTGCTCCTGCAGCAGCGCCAGCGTCTCGGCGTAGTAGGGCCGCGCGATGCGGTTGACGATGAAGCCCGGCGTGCTCTTCGCATGCACCGGCACCTTGCCCCAGGCGCGCGCGAGCTCGAAGACGGCGTCGGCGACCTCGCGATCGCTCTGCAGGCCGCTGACCACCTCCACCAGCTTCATCAGCGGCACCGGGTTGAAGAAGTGCATGCCGACCACGCGCGCGGGGTGCTTCAGTCCGCCGGCGATGGCGGTGATGCTGATCGAGCTGGTATTGCTGGCCAGCACTGCGTCGGGGGCGAGCAGGTCCTCCAGCGCCGCGAACAGCGCGCGCTTGGCCGCCAGGTCCTCGACGATGGCCTCGACGACCACGCGCGCGTCCGCGGCCTCGGCCAGCGCGGCCACCGGCACGATGCGCGCCAGCGCCGCCTGCGCGGTGGCCGCCTCCAGCCGGCCCTTGGCGACGAGGCCGTCGAAGGTGGCCGCCAGCTTGTCTCGCGCCGCCGCGGCCGCGCCTTCGCGCGCATCGTGCAGCCAGACCAGGTGCCCGGCCAGCGCAGCGACCTGCGCGATGCCGGCGCCCATGATGCCGGCGCCGACCACCAGCACCGGCGCGTCCGTTCCCAGCTTCTTCGTCATGTCTTCGTCCCGTTCCACGCCGGCGGCCGCTTGGCCAGGAAGGCGGCAAAACCTTCGCGCGCCTCGGCCGTGCCGCGCACGCGGGCGATGGTCGCCGCGGTCAGTTCGCGCACCGGTTCGTCGACCTCGCCGGGCACCAGGCGCGCAAACAGCGCCTTGATCTCGCGTTGCGCATTCGGGCCGCAGGCGAGCAGTTCGGCCAGCGTGGCGTCGACCGCCGCGTCCAGCTGCGACGCCGGCACCACCTGCTGCACGAGGCCGATGGCCAGCGCCTCGGCGGCGCCGATGCGGGTGGCGGTCAGCGCCAGCCGCCGCGTCTGCCGGCGGCCGACGGCATTGACCAGGTGCGGCCCGATCACCGAAGGCAGGATGCCGAATTTCGCCTCGCTGACCGAGAAGCTGGCATCGCCGGCCGCGATGGCGATGTCGCAGGCGCACAAGAGCCCGACGCCACCGCCCAGCGCCGCACCCTGCACGCGCGCAACGGTGGGCTTGGGGCAGGCGGCGATGCGCGCCAGCATGCCGGCGAAGCGCCGCGCGTCGGCCAGGTTCCAGGCTTCGTCGGCCTGGCTCGCGCGCTGCATCCACTGCAGGTCGGCGCCGGCGCTGAAGTGGCGGCCTGCGCCGGCCAGCACGATGGCGCGCACGGCCTCGTCGCACGCGAGCTGCGCGAAAGCCGCATCGAGCTCGCCGATCATGGTCTCGTCGAAGGCGTTGAAGACCGCCTCGCGCGCCATCGTGACCTGCACGACGCCGGCGCCGCGTGGGACCAGGCTCAGCGTGGACCAGGCCGCCATCAGTAGGTCTCCAGGTGCAGCCGGCCCTCGCGCTTCAGCGCCGCGCCGATGGCGTCCCAGTCCAGCCCGGCACCGCGCGCGATCTCGGCCAGCGCCAGCACCACGCCCTCCTCCATCGCCTTCAGGCCGCAGACGTAGAAATGCGCGTGGGCATCGGCCAGCAGCGGCGCCAGGTCGGCCGCGCGTTCGCGCATCAGGTCCTGCACGTAGCGGCGCGGCTGCCCGGGCGTGCGGCTGAAGGCCAGGTTGATGTCGATGAAATCCTTGGGCAGGCTCTGCAGCGGGCCGAAGTAGGGCAGCTCCTCCTTCGTGCGCGCGCCGAAGAAGAGCAGCAGCTTGCCGCTTTCGAATCTTCCGCTGGCACGCAGGCGCCGCCGCCACTCCGTCATCGCGCGCATCGGCGCGCTGCCGGTGCCGGTGCAGATCATCACGAGGTGGCTCTTCGGGTGGTTGGGCATCAGGAAACTGCTGCCGAAGGGTCCGATGACCTGCACCTTGTCGCCGACCTTGAGGTCGCAGACATAGTTGCTGGCCACCCCGCGCACCGGCCGGCCCTGGTGGTCCTCCAGCACACGCTTGACGGTCAGCGAGACGTTGTTGTAGCCGGGGCGCTCGCCGTTGCGCGGGCTGGCCACGCTGTACTGGCGCGCATGGTGCGGCCGGCCCTGGGCGTCGGTGCCGGGCGGCAGGATGCCGATGCTCTGGCCTTCCAGCACCGGGAAGGGCATGGCGCCGAAGTCCAGCACCACGTGGTGCGTGTCGTACTCCGTCCCGACCTCGGTGACACGCACGTTGCCGACCACGGTGGCGGTGACGAAGGGTTCGCGCGCCTTCGGGCCGTAGAGGTTGGTGTAGGCATGCGCGGCCGACCAGGGCGGCACGGTGGCGTTGTAGGCGGCGCTGTTGAACGCGGCGCTGCCGTCGGCGGCGGCCGGCAGTTCCGCGGCCGCCGGCTCGGCCGCGGCAAGCGCCGCGGCTTCGTCGGGCGCCACGCCCGCCGCGGCCATCTCCTCGGCGCTCAGCTCGGCCGGCAGTTCGTCCCAGCCCAGCTGCTCCTGCACGCTGTAGGCGCGCACGCGCGGCACGGTGCGCCAGTTGTCGATGCTGCCGGTGGGGCAAGGCGGGATGCAGGCCATGCACAGGTCGCACTTGCCGGCGTCGACGACATAGTTACGGTCGTCGTGCGTGATCGCGCCGACCGGGCAGGTCGCCTCGCAGGTGTTGCAGCGGATGCAGATCTCGGGGTCGATCAGGTGCTGCCTGATGACCTTGTCGCCGACGGCCATGTCCATGGTCGGTCTCCTTCAACGACAAGGGGCCACCGCGGGCCCCCTGGCTGTGCTTCGATGATGCCCGATCAGTTGAACCGCACGTATTCAAAGTTGACGGGTTGGCGGTTGATGCCCATCACCGGCGGCGCGATCCAGTTGGCAAACTGGCCCGGCTCGACGACGCGGCCCATCAGGCTGGCGACGAAGGCGCGGTCGGTGTCGCTGGGCAGCCATTCCTCGACATGCGCGTTCCACTCGTGGTCGCTGACGTGGCGGCCGTCGGGCGTGACCTTCACGCCGGCCAGCGTGCCGATCTGGCGGTGGAAGGCCTTGTGCGGCACCTTCAGCCGGAACGGGATGCCGGCCTTCTCGATGACCTTGTTCCAGCGCTCGACGCCGCCGACGCTGTCCTTGATGTAGTCGTCGCGCAGCACCTCGTTCAGCGCATTGAGCATCGGCACTTCCTTTTCCACCAGCAGGCCGCCCTGCACGTCCAGCACCTTGTAGCTCTGGCCCTTGAGCACATGGTCGTCGCTGCGCTTGCCTTCCTCGTAGCGGCCCTTGAGGCCCGAGCTGTAAAAGGTGGCGGCGTTGCTGCTCTGGTCGGCGCCGAAGAGGTCGATGGTGACGCTGAAGTGGAAGTTGAGGTAGCGCTGGATGGTCGGCAGGTCGATCACCCCGGCGGCGCGCAGCTTGTCCGGGTCGTCGGTCTTCAGCTCGTTCATCACCTGGCAGGTGCGCTGGATGACGCGGCTGACGCCGGACTCGCCGACGAACATGTGGTGCGCTTCCTCGGTGAGCATGAACTTCGTCGTGCGCGCCAGCGGGTCGAAGGCGCTCTCGGCCAGCGCGCAGAGCTGGAACTTGCCGTCGCGGTCGGTGAAGTAGGTGAACATGAAGAAGCTCAACCAGTCGGGCGTGCGTTCGTTGAACGCGCCCAGGATGCGCGGGTTGTCCTGGTCGCCGCTGCGGCGCTCGAGCAGCGCCTCGCCTTCCTCACGGCCGTCGCGGCCGAAATACTTGTGCAGCAGGTAGACCATGGCCCACAGGTGGCGGCCTTCCTCGACGTTGACCTGGAAGAGGTTGCGCAGGTCGTACTGGCTGGGGCAGGTCAGGCCCAGGTGGCGCTGCTGTTCCACGCTGGCCGGTTCGGTGTCGCCCTGCGTGACGATGATGCGGCGCAGGTTGGCCCGGTGTTCGCCCGGCACTTCCTGCCAGGCGTCCTCTCCGAGGTGGTCGCCGAAGTGGATCTTGCGGTCCTTCTCGGCCGGGTTCAGGAAGATGCCCCAGCGGTAGTCGGGCATCTTGACGTAGCCGAACTGCGCCCAGCCCTGCGGGTCCACGCTGACCGCGGTGCGCAGGTAGACGTCGAAGTCGTGGCTGCCTTCCGGACCCATGTCCTGCCACCAGTTCAGGTAGTTCGGCTGCCACTGCTCCAGCGCGCGCTGCAGCGTGCGGTCCTCGCTGAGGTTGACGTTGTTCGGGATCTTCTCGCTGTAGTCGATGTGGCTCATGTCAGTTCCTCAACCGCGCGGATGCGCAACGTGTGATTCGTGAATCGGGGCCGAAGCGCGGCAGGCGGCCGGTCGCGCTTTGCGGACACTTGAGTCTTGTTGTCTTTGCCTGCCTGCGCCGGCGCAGCGAAGCCACGTGGGGGCAGCCCGCAGCGCCCAGAGTCCGGCGGTCGGCGCTGCGCGCCGACTGCCCTGCGATGCTCGAACGCTTGGCCCGCCGCCAACTCACTTCGCTCACTTCGTTCGCTCCGTTCGGACATCGGCGGCGAGTCAGTTGGGGACGCGCGCTGCGCGCGCGGCCAAGCGTTCTGCGCTTCTCGGCGCCTCCCATGGGCGCTGCGGGCTGCCCCCACGCGGCGTCGCGACACGACAGTGGAAGTCCACCCGTCCGAACACCACTGTCGGTGGACTTCGCGACAGGCGGTACCCGCTGCCGGCGAATAGTGAAGCGCCGAGCAGCGCAGCTTCGGGGTCGGCGCGCACGCAGTGCGCGCCTCGACAACTGACTCGCCGCCGGTGTCCGAACGGAGCGAACGCAGTGAGCGAAGCGAGTTGGGCGGCGCGACCCCGAAGCGAGCAGCGCAGGGCAGTCGACGCCGAAGGCGTCGACCGCGGAACCCTGAGCCGGCAGCGGGTACCGCCTGGCGCGATGCGCTGGCGCTTGCAGTCCGAAGAAACGGCAGCAAAGCGAAGACAAGCAAGCACGGACCGGACGTCCGCATTGCGCCGCCACCGGACCAAGGAGTCGATCCCATCGACGCAGTCCCGCCGCTCGTTCAGACCCGGTGCCAGTCGAATGCGGCCTTCTCGCCGGTGCCGTAGACCTTCAGCGCGCCCTTGGCGCCGACGGCATTCGGTCGCTGGAAGATCCAGTTCTGCCAGGCCGACAGGCGCGCGAAGATGCGCGTGACCATGTTCTCCGGCCCGTTGAAGCGCAGGTTGGCTTCCAGCCCGGTCAGCGCGTCGGGGCTCATCGCGACACGCTCCTCGATCGCAATGCGTGTCTCGTCGTCCCAGTCGATGTCGTCCGGCGCGCTGGTCACCAGGCCGAGCGCCAGCGCCTGCTCGCCCGCGAGCGGCCGGCCGAGCTGCGCACGCACGGCATCGAGCGCCGGCACCTCGCCGTAGAAGCGGCGCTCGAGCCGGCTCTGGCCGGTGACCATGGGCAGCAGGCCGAAGTTGGCCTCGTCGACAGTCAGCGCCGGCGCACGCGCCGGCTCGTCGGGCAGCGCCAGCATGTAGCTGCGGTCGGCGGCCAGCGCCAGCTCCAGCAGGCTGCCGGCGAAGCAGGAGCCCGGCTCGACGATCGCGAACAGGCTGCGGCTGGAGACGTCCAGCCGCGCGAAGGCGCGGCGCAGCCAGCCGATGGTCTCGCGCACCAGCCAGTGCTCGCGCTGCGCCAGCAGCACGGCGTCGCTGGCCAGCACCGCGGCGGCGTCGCCCTCGGTCTTCAGCAGCCACAGGCCGATCTCCGGCTCGTTGCTGCGCAGGTGCAGGATCGCGTCGTCCAGCTCGCGCGCCAGCGCCAGCGGGTACCAGGTGGCGCCGGCGGCCTCGATGGCGGCGATGTCGGTGAGCACCGGCCCCTGCGGCGCGTGCACGGTCAGCGTCGCGGTGCGGCGCGCGCGGTCGATCTGCACCTGCACCTGCGAGTAGCGCAGCGCATCGGCGTCGATGGTGCGCGCCAGCGGCGTCAGCGCCACGCCCTGGGCGCCCTTCGCGACGCCTTCGGGCCCGGGCCGCTGGCTGCCCTTGGCCAGTTCCAGCGCCCGCTCCTGCACCTTGGCGGCAAACTGCGCCGGCTTCGCGATCTCGTCAACCAGCCGCCAGTCCTTCGCGCGCTGGCCGCGCACGCCTTCGGCGGTGGTGCAGAAGATGTCGGCCAGGTCGTGGCGGACGCGGCGCTTGTCGGTCACGCGCGTCAGGCCACCGGTACCCGGCAGCACGCCGAGCAATGGCACCTCGGGCAGGCTGACGCTGCTGCTGCGGTCGTCGACGAGCAGGATCTCGTCGCAGGCCAGCGCCAGCTCGTAGCCGCCACCGGCGCAGGCGCCGTTGACGGCGGCCAGGAACTTCAGCCCGTCGCGGCTGCTGTCCTCGATGCCGTTGCGCGTCTCGTTGGTGAACTTGCAGAAGTTGACCTTCCAGGCGTGGCTGGACAGGCCGAGCATGAAGATGTTGGCGCCCGAGCAGAAGACCTTGTCCTTCGCGCTCGTCAGCACCACGGTCTGCACCTCGGGGTGCTCGAAGCGGATGCGGTTCAGCGCATCGGCCAGTTCGATGTCCACGCCCAGGTCGTAGCTGTTGAGCTTGAGCTTGTAGCCCGGGCGCAGGCCGCCGTCCTCGTCGAAGTCGGCCAGCAGCGTGGCCACCGCGCCCTCGAAGCGCAGCTTCCAGTGGCGGTAGCGGCCGGGTTCGGTCTGGTAGTCGACGCGGAAGGCATCGCTCATCGGGGTCTCCTTCGGGCAGGGCCTGGGGCGTGGCGCACAGGCACTTCGGTGCAGGTCGGCGGGCGACGGATGACAGGCACTTTAATGCATTGAACGTCGCCAGTCAACCGTTTCATGCATTTTCATGCCTGTTTCGCCGGCAGACCGAGCAGCTCACGCACCTGCAGGCGCAGCAGCGCGAAGGTCTGCGCCAGCGGCTGCGCGCTGGTGTCGATGTGCAGTTCGGCCTTCGAATAGAAGGCGGCGCGCCCGGCCAGGATGGACTTCAGGTCCTGCATCGCCTCGCGGCTGGCCGCCATCGGGCGCGTGTCGCCCTGCGCCAGCACGCGCTTCATGTGGTCCTCGGGGTCGGCCTTCAGCCACACCGTGGTGCAGTGCGCGAGCAGCAGGTTGAAGGTGGCGGCGTCGCTGACGATGCCGCCCGGCGTGGCGATCACCGCCTCGGGGTGGATCTGGATCGCCTCCTCCAGCGCGCGGCGCTCGTAGCGGCGGTAGGCGTTCTG
The DNA here is from genome assembly GCA_019635315.1 of Rubrivivax sp. GTDB lineage: Bacteria > Pseudomonadota > Gammaproteobacteria > Burkholderiales > Burkholderiaceae_C > Rubrivivax. The sequence continues at coordinate 179,384 of JAHBZT010000003.1, read as the reverse complement.
GCCGTACAGGGCCTGGATCTCGCTGATGCTGCAGCCGGCAAACTGCTCGATCTCGCGGCTGAGCTCGACGAACGGAAAGCCCAGGTCCTCGGCCAGCATCGCGCCCAGCGCCGACTTGCCCGCGCCGCGCAGCCCCACCAGCGCGATGCGTGCGCTGCGCGCCGATCCGCCCTGGCCATGGGCGCCGCCGGTGCCCAGCAGTTCGCCCACCGCCACGCGCACGCGGTGCAGCGTGGCCTCGTCGCGCTGCTCCAGCAGCTCGCGGATCAGCAGCCACTCGGGCGAGCGCGTCGTCACATCGCCCAGCAGTTCGGCCAGCGAACACTGCAGCGCCTGCGCCACGTTCAGCAGGATCAGGATCGACGCATTGCCGACGCCGTATTCCAGGTTCGCCAGGTGACGCTCGGACACGTCGGCCGCGGCCGCCAGCGCCTTGCGCGTCATGCCGCGGCGCGCACGCAGCGCCCGCACGCGTTCGCCCAGCGCGACCAGGAACGGGTGCTTGTGCTCGCCCGCGTCGTCGGCCGGCAGCGCGGTGGCCGGATCGACCTCAGGCAATATAGTGCTTGACATGCTCGGCCCGCGGACTAAGATCGTGGCACGCACAATACTGCATTCGCCGGCCGACCACAAGCCGGGCCCGATGCAGGCCGCGACAGGAGACGCGCGATGGACCCGAGCCCCGAGGACCTGCCCGCCGGCGTGAAGGCGCCGCCCGAACGCTTCAACTTCGCGGCCCACCTGCTGGCGGCCAATGCGGCGCATCCCGAGCGCGCGGCCTTCATCGACGACCACGGCCAGCTGACCTACGGTGCGCTGGACGAACGCGTGCGCCGGCTGGCCGCCGCGCTGCGCGCGGCCGGCGTGCGGCGCGAGGAGCGCGTGCTGCTGCTGATGCACGACGGCAGCGAGTGGCCGGTGGCCTTCCTGGGCGCGCTCTTTGCCGGCGTCGTGCCGGTCGCCGTGAATACGCTGCTGACGGCCGACGACTATGCCTACATGCTGGAGCACTCGCGCGCGCAGCTCGCGCTGGTCTCGGGTGCGCTGCTGCCGGTACTGAAGGCGGCGATGGTCAAGAGCGACCACGAACTGCAGCGTGTGGTCGTCGTGCGGCCGGTCGCCCCGCTGGACCCGCTGGAGGTCGACTTCGAGGCCTTCGTCGATGCAGCGCAGCCGCTGTCCCGCGCGGCTGCCACGCAGGCCGACGACCCGGCGTTCTGGCTCTACTCCTCCGGCTCCACCGGCCGGCCCAAGGGCACCGTGCACTCGCACGCCAACCCCTACTGGACCGCCGAGCTGTACGGCCGCGCGGTGCTGGGCCTGCGGCCCGACGACCTGTGCTTCTCGGCGGCCAAGCTGTTCTTCGCCTACGGGCTGGGCAATGCGCTGACGTTTCCGCTGACGGTCGGCGCCAGCGTGCTGCTGATGGCCGAGCGGCCCACGCCCGAGGCCGTCTTCCGGCGCTGGACCGGCGCCACCGCGCCGCAGGCCGGGCGCCGGCCGACCGTGTTCTACGGCGCACCCACCGGCTACGCCGGCATGCTGGCGCACCCCGCGCTGCCGGCGCGCGGCGACGTGGCGCTGCGCCTGACCTCCTCCGCCGGCGAGGCGCTGCCGGCCGAGCTGGGCGAGCGCTTCCAGCGGCACTACGGCGTGCCCATCGTCGACGGCATCGGCTCCACCGAGATGCTGCACATCTTCATCTCCAACCGCCCCGACCGCGTGCGCTACGGCAGCACCGGCTGGCCGGTGCCCGGCTACCGCATCGAGCTGCGCGGCGACGATGGCGGCCCGGTGCCCGACGGCGAACCCGGCGACCTCTACATCCAGGGCCCGTCGGCGGCGCTGATGTACTGGGGCAACCGCGCGAAGACGCGCGAGACCTTCCAGGGCGGCTGGACCAAGAGCGGCGACAAGTACCTCCGCAACGCCGACGACGGCAGCTACACCTACGGCGGGCGCAGCGACGACATGCTCAAGGTCAGCGGCGTCTACGTCAGCCCCTTCGAGGTCGAGGCCACGCTGGTGCAGCACCCGGCGGTGCTGGAGGCGGCGGTGATCGGCGTCGCCGACGCCGACGGGCTGACCAAGACCAAGGCCTTCGTCGTGCTCGTGCCCGGCGGCGAGGCCACGGCCGACGAGCTGAAGGCCTTCGTGAAGGACAAGCTGGCGCCGTACAAGTACCCGCGCCAGATCGAATTCGTGCCCGACCTGCCGAAGACGGCCACCGGCAAGATCCAGCGCTTCAGGCTGCGCGAGCGCGAGGCGGCGGCGCGCTGATCAGGCGCCGCGGCCCGGGTCGGCCAGCGCCTGCGCCAGCCCGCTGAAGCGCCGCGTCGGCCGCGCCGCGGCGGCCGCCAGCAAGGCCGGCCGCGGCGCGACCACGCTGAGCGCGTGGCGCGCGCGCGTGATGCCGGTATAGAGCAGCTCGCGCGTCAGCACCGGGCTGTCCTCGTCGGGCAGCACCAGCAGCACATGGCCGAATTCCGAGCCCTGGCTCTTGTGCACGGTCAGCGCGAAGGCGGTCTGCACCTCGGCCAGCCGCGTCACCGACACCGCGTGCAGCCGCTCGCCGTCGGCGAAGCAGGCCTTCAGCGCGCCGTCCGGCGCACGCAGCACGAGCCCGATGTCGCCGTTGAACAGGCCCAGCGACGGGTCGTTGCGCGTGACCATCACCGGCCGGCCGGCATACCACTCGCCGCGCGGGTCCAGCCAGCCACGGCGCGCCAGCGCCTGCTCGACGGCGGCGTTGAGGCCGCTCACGCCCCAGGGCCCTTCGCGCAGCGCGGCCAGCACGCGGCAGCGGTCGAAGTCCTGCAGCAGCGTCAGCGCCCAGGCCGTGAAGTCCGCCCCGGCGGCGGGGCGTTCGGCCAGGCGTTCGAACAGCGGCCGCCAGCCTTCGGCGGTGCCTGCCGGGCCGGCGCGGCCGTCGATCGCCAGCGCGGCGATGCGCGCCGCGTCGCCGGCCTCGGCGATGGCCACCGCGCCGCCTTCGTGCGCCTGCAGCGCGGCGAGCGCGGCGCCGCCGTCGCCGCGGTTGACGGCCGCGGCCAGCGCACCGATCGCGCCGTCGAAGCGCCGGCTGCGCCGCAGCGTGACGACCCGGCGTGCCATCGGCGCGTCCGCCGGCACGCCGCACAGGTCGCCGAGCACCGCGCCCGCCTCCACCGACGCGAGCTGGTCGCGGTCGCCCAGCAGCAGCAGCCGTGCCCGGGCCGGCAGCGCGGCGAGCAGCGCGTCCATCATCTCCAGGTGCACCATCGACGCCTCGTCGACGATCAGCAGGTCCACGTCCAGCGGATTCGCCTCGTCGTGCACGAAGCGCCGCGTGCCCGGCCGCGTGCCCAGCAGCGCATGCAGCGTGCGCGCCGGGCCCAGGCGCTGCGCGAGCCGATCGACCGCCGCGGCCGCCTCGGGCAGCGGCCGCAGCTCCAGCAGGGCCTGCGCGATGGCCTGGCGCAGCCGCGCCGCCGCCTTGCCGGTGGGCGCGGCGAGCGCGACGCGCAGCGGCGGCCCGGGCTCGTGCAGCGCCTGCAGCAGCACCAGCGCACGCGCCGCGGTCCAGGTCTTGCCGGTCCCCGGGCCGCCGGTGACCACGGTCAGGCGGCCGTCCAGCAGGCGCTCGCAGGCCCGGCGCTGCCAGTCGGGCTCGCCGGCGGCCGCGGCGGGCGGGAACAGGCGGTCGAGCCAGTCCCGGGCGCGGGCCTCGGACGCGGCATCGGCCTCGGGCCCGTCGGACATGGCCCGCGGCGCGCTAGCGGCCGGCGCTGCGGCGAGTGCCCGTTCGCGCAGCGCGAGCGCAATGCGCCGTTCGTGCCGCCAGTAGCGGCGCAGGTACAGCCGTGCGCCGGCGCGCACCAGCGGCGAGACGCCACGCTCGTCCCGGGGTTCGGCCTCGAGCAGCGTCGCGGGCAGCGCCGCCCAGTCGCCGGCCACTGCCTCGGTGTCGGCCGGCAGCAGGGCCAGCGCGGCGGCCGCGTCATCGGGCAGCGCCTCGCCGAGGACCGCCGCCGGGTCGCGCGCCGCCGCGTCCAGCGGCAGGCAGCCATGGCCCTGCCCTTCCAGCCGCGCCAGCAAGGCGCAGGCGACCAGCAGGCCGGCCGGGGCGTCCGGAGCCAGGCCCTGCACGAAGCGCACGAAGGCGAGGTCCAGCGCACGCAGCGCGCCGGCGTCGCGCCAGCGCTGCAGCAGTGCCAGCGTGGCCGCCGGCGTCATGCCGCCGCTCCCTCGACCGCGTGCAGCATGGCCTCCAGCGCGTCCAGTAGCGCCGGCGGCGGTGCCAGGTGCAGGCAGCCGGCGGCCGGCCCGGCGATGCCGCGCAGGAACAGGAAGGTCGCGCCGTGCAGGTGGCGCGCCGCGTCGTAGCGCGTGCCCAGGCGCGACTTCAGCAGGCGCTGCAGCGCCAGCAGGTACAGCGCGGCCTGCACGTCGTAGCGGTGCTGCAGCACGGCCGCGGCCATCGCTTCGGGCGTGTAGTCGGCGTCGCGCTCGCCGAGTGCATTGCTCTTGTGGTCGATCACGCCATGGCGGCCGTCGATCTCGAACACCAGGTCGGCAAAGCCCATCAGCAGCCCGTGCAGCGTGCGCTCGGCCAGCGGTGCCCGCGCCTGGCCGGGCAGCAGGTGCTGGCGGCACAGCGCGTCCACGCGCGCCGCGTCCAGGCGCGCCAGCGGCAGCCAGAATTCCATCTCCGGCCGCGCCGTGGGCAAGTCCGCGAGCGGCCGGCCCAGCGGCGGCAAGGGCGTCGTGGCGACACGCGCCAGCCAGTCGCCCACCTCGTCGGCACGTTGGCCCCAGCCCTGGCGCTCGCAGCGCCGGCGCAGCGCCTGCTGCAGCGCCGGCGACCCGGCGAGCGCAGAGCCCTCGCCGGCCAGCCATTCCAGCAAGCCGTGCAGGAAGTTGCCGGCGAAGGCGCCGCGCGGAAAGCGGTGCCACGGCGCGGCGGCCGCGGCCGGCCGCGCACCGTCGGCGGCCGGCTCGGCGGGTTCGTCGTCGCGCAGCAGGCGCGGCAGCGCCAGGCTGTCGGCGTCGCCGCCCGCCGCGCCGAGGTCGCGCACCAGCGCCGAGTAGCTGGTCACGCTCCAGTTGCGGTCGAAGCTGGCGACATAGGGCCGCGCCGGCAGCAGCGCCGGCGCCGCGGCCGCGGCCCGCAGCCGGGTCAGCCGCGGGCGGTCGCCGTCGAGCACCGGTGCGACGACGGCGACCGCCGGCTGCCCGGCCGCGAAGGCCTGCACGTCGGCCGCGATGCGTTCGGCGTCCAGCGGCCCGCGCCCGGACAACAGCGCGCCGAGCGCGCTGTCCGGCCACAGCAGGCGGCTGCGGTCGGTCAGCATCGCGACGCCGACCCACAGCGCATGGCGCGCGCGCGTCAGCGCCACGTACAGCAGCCGCCGGTCCTCGCGCAGGCGTTCGCGTTCGGCCAGCGCCCGTTGGTCGGGGTCGGGAGCCGCCACGGCGCGCCGCAGCCCGTCGTCGCCAGGCACGAAGGCGACCGCATCGCCTGTGCCGACGGCCCGGAAGTCGGCGGCAAAGGGCAGCAGCACGACCGGGTATTCCAGCCCCTTGCTCTTGTGCACGGTGACGACCTGCACCAGCTCGGCGTCGCTCTCCAGCCGCAGCACCGGCTCGTCGCCGCCGACCAGGCCCGCCGCCGCATCGTCGATCGCGCGCGCCAGCCAGCGCAGCAGCGCGGCCGGGCCCTCGGCCTGCTCGCTGGCGGCCTGCAGCAGCTCGGCCAGGTGCAGCAGGTTGGTCATGCGGCGCTCGCCCTCGGCGGCCGGGTCGGGGCCGGCCAGCCAGCGCGCCGGCAGCCCGAAGGCCTGCAGCGCGCGGCGCAGCATCGCCAGCACGCCCTGCGTATGCCAGGCGGCGTGCAGCTGCTGCAGCGTCTCGCAGTGGCCGTCGAGCAGCGCTTCGTCGTCGGCCAGCGCACGCAGCTCGGCCAGCGTGCGCGCCAGCAGCGTGGTCGCCAGCGCGGCGCGCACCCGGCGCAGCTCGCGCGGCGAGGCCACCGCCTGCAGCAGCCGCAGCAGGTCGGCCGCCTCCTCGGTGGCGAAGACGCTGTCGCGGTCCGACAGGTAGACCGACGCGACGCCGCGCCGGCGCAGCGCGCGCCGCAGCTCGGCCGCCTCGCGGCCGGTGCGCACGAGCAGCGCGATGTCGGCCGGGCGCAGGCGCCGGAACGCGGTGCCCGGCGCGGCGAAGCCCGCCTGCGCGTCGTTCAGCAGCGCGACGACTTGCTCGGCCGCCAGCGCCGCGAAGCGCTCGCGCGCCGCGGGGCGGCCCAGCGGCTGCGTGTCGAGGCACAGCGTCAGCGCCGGCAGCGGACCGGCCGCGCCGACCAGCGTCTCGTCGCGTCCGCGCGCATCGACCGCGACGAAGGGCAGCGGGTTGTCCGTGCCGCCCGAAGCGTCCGCGTGGCCGAAGGCGCCTTCGCCGCCGCGCTGCTCGGCGCGCTCGAACAGGCGGTTGAGCGCAGCGACCAGCGTCGTGGTCGAGCGGTAGTTGGTCGCCAGCGCATGGTGGCGGCCCGCGGTGGCGCGGCGCGCCTGCAGGTAGCTGCCGATGTCGGCGCCGCGAAAGCCGTAGATCGCCTGCTTGGGGTCGCCGATCAGCAGCAGCGTCGTGCTGCGGTCGTCGTCGGCGATGCGGTACAGGCGGTCCAGGATCGCCAGCTGCAGCGGCGAGGTGTCCTGGAACTCGTCGACCAGGGCGGCCGGAAACTGCGTCACGATGCGCTCGCGCAGCCGGCGCGCGGCGTCGCCGCGGGCCCGCTCGTCCAGCGCATCGGCCAGGCGCTGCTGCAGGTCGGTGAAGCCCCAGGTGCCGGCGCCCGACTTCAGCGCCTGCAGCCGCGCGGCGATGCCCGCGGCCGCGAAGCCCAGCAGTTCGCGGCGCAGGTCGGGCAGGCGCTGCAGCGCGGCCTGCAGTTCGGGAATGGCCGACAGCGCCGTCGGCGCCTCGACGGCCTGTCCCGGCTTCAGCGCCGAGGCGAAGCCCTGCGGCGTGAGCTTCTGCCAGCCGACCTTGAGGTCCAGCTCGACAGCCGCCGGGTCGGCGGCCCAGGTGGCCAACGCATCCAGCCATCGACCGACATGCGCGGGGCCAAGCGCCCGCTTGTCCAGCGGGCTGTCCTTGCGCTCCCACAGCGACTGCAACTGCACACGCAGCGCCTGCACACGCTCGACCCACCCTGCCTTCAGCGCCGCCAGCGCCGCGGCGCGGTGCGCATCGAAGTCCGCCAGGGCCTGCCCCAGCGACCGGCCATCGTCCGGCGGCGTCTGCTCGAGCAGCGGCCGCACCTGGCGCAGCAGCGCGTCGACATCGCCCAGCACCGGCAGCACCTGCGCCAGCGCCTCGTCGTCGAGCGCGTAGACCTGCTGTCGCCACCAGTCGCGCACGGCCTGGTCGCGCAGCAGGCTCTCGTCGGGCAGCACCTCGTCGTCGAAGCCGCCGCCGCTGTCGAAGGCATGTTCGCGCAGCATGCGCTGGCACCAGGCGTCGATGGTGGTCACCGCGGCCTCGTCCATCGCCTCGGCGGCGCCGGCGAGCCGCCAGGCGGCCTGGCGGCGCGCCTCGCCTTCCGGACAGGCCGCGAGCAGCCGCGGCAGCAACTCGTCGCCGTCCCCGGGCGGCGCCTCGCCGCGGAAGACCGCGGCGGCCTCGGCCAGGCGGCGCCGGATGCGGTCCGACAGCTCGCGCGTGGCCGCGCGCGTGAAGGTCATGACCAGGATCTCGGCCGGCGCCAGCGGCCGCGCCGGCCGCGCGCCCGGCTCGCCATGGCCCAGCACCAGCCGCAGCACCAGCGCTGCGATGGTCCAGGTCTTGCCGGTGCCGGCACTGGCCTCGACCAGCCGGCTGCCGGCCAGCGGCAGCGTCAGCGGGTCCAGCGGCTGCGGGCCGGCGCTCACGCGGCCTCCTCGGTGCCGTCGCGGGCCTCGTCGTCGGCGGGAGCGGCGCCCTCCAGCCCTTGCAGCGTCACCTGCGACTGCAGCCACGCGCGGTACGGTGCATACAGGCGCGACGTCGCGGTCTCGAAACCGGGCGCCTGGTGCAGCGCCTCGAAGTCCGGAAACAGGCGCGCCAGGCAGGGCTCGTGACGCTCGCCCGGCTGCCGCGTGAAACCGTTGCCTTCGTAGGCGGTCCGCGCGCGCCCTTCGTCGTCCAGCCAGGCCAGGCCGGTGAGCAGCGCCGTCGGCCACGGCGCATCGCCGCGGTCCGATGCGGCGCACGCCTGCATCAGGTCGAGCAGCGTCGTGCGCGCCTGCGTCGTGTCGTCCGGCGCCAGCGGCGCGATCGTCGCCACGGCATCGGCGCCGACCAGCGTCGCACCGACCGCTTCGCCGCCGGCCGCGGCGGCGAGCGCCCGCAGCCAGAGGTCGACGAACGCCGTCGGCCGCGGGCTCGGCGTCTTGCCGCCGATGGCGATGCGGCTGGCCCGCAGCTCGATCAGCATCGGCGCGGCGGCGCCCTCGCGCAGGCCGTCCAGCGCGTCGTCGAGCACCAGCCCGGGCACCTCGGGATGGGGCAGCCACACCGACAGCCGCGCCCGCGGCTGCGGGTGCTGCAGCCGCAGTTGCTGCCAGGCCGCCAGCATCGGGGCCAGCCGCGCGGCCAGTTCGGCCTCGACCCGGCGGCCCGGCGCCGCCATCGGCAGCCGGCCGGCGCGGCGCTCGCGCGCCAGGCGGCGCTCGACCAGCGCCGCGACATCCGCCCGCGGGTCCGCGTCGAGGCGGCGCCGCGCCGCCTGCAGCGCGTCGTCCAGTAACTGCCAGCGCTGCAGACCGTCGAGTGCGAAGGCCTCGTCGTCGGGCACCACGCCGTCCTGCTGCGGGAAGACCACCTGCAGGCGGTGGCGGAAGAAGTCCTTGACGGGATGGCGCACGAAGTCGGCCAGGCGCGCGAGCGTCAGCGGCGCCGCTGCCGGGGCTGCCGCTGCCGCAGGCCCGGGGGCTTCGCCAGCTGCCGGCGCCCGGCCGCCGCCGTCGCCTTCGGCCGGCGGCGACGCGTCCTCGTGCGCGCTGCGCCACTCGTCGGCATGGGTGAACAGCGCCGATGCGGCCTCGAAATAGCGGCGGCTGAAGGGCTGCAGCGGGTGCTCGGTGGTGCGTGCCCGCACGGTGTCCTCGCCCCAGACCGCGGCCAGGTGGTCGCGCAGCTGCGCCACCAGCACCGAAGGCGGCTGCTCGCTGTGGTCGCGCACGCTGCGCCCGGCCCAGCTGACGTAGAGCACGCGGCGCGCGGCGAGCAGCGCATCCAGCATCAGCTGGCGGTCGTCGTCGCGGCGCGAGCGGTCGCCGGGCCGCGCCTGGCCGGGCAGCGCCATCAGGTCGAAGTCGCTGCGCGGCGCGCGGCGCGGATAGTCGCCGTCGTTCATGCCCAGCAGGCACACGACCTGGAAGGGCACCGCACGCAGCGGCAGCAGCGTGCAGAAGGTGACGCCGCCGGCGCGGAAGCGGCGCGCGCCGCCGGGCTGCCCCGGGTCGTCGACGGCGTCCAGCCAGGCCTCGCGCACGACGTCGAGGTCCAGCGCCTCGGCCAGGCCGGCGTCCTCGCAGTCCTGCAGCCACTGCGCCAGCGCGTCGTCCAGCGCCGCGAGCAGGCTGCGTTCGCCGTCGTCGCCGGCGGCGAAGAAGGCGGCCAGCAGGGCCCGCAGGCGCTCGCCCCAGGCGGCCGCCGGCGCCGCGGTGCGCGCGACGGCCCACCAGCGCTGCAGCGCCTGCAGCAGCTCGGCCAGCGCGCCGACGAGCCCGGCCGCGAGGCCGCCGACCTCGGCATGCGGCTCGACGACCGGATCGGGCGCGTCGTCCGGCAGCTCGCCGGCGGCATAACCCATCAGCAGCCGATCGAGCGCGAACGACCAGCTGTTGGCGTCGCCGCAGGCCTGCAGGCCCAGTGACTGCCGGTGCGCCTGCGACAGCCCCCAGCGCGCGCCGGCGCCCTCGGCCCAGGCGAGCAGCGCGGGCAGGTCGGCCTCGGCGATGCCGAAGCGTCGTGCCAGCGCCGGCACCTGCAGCAGGTCGGCGATCTCGCCGAAGCCCGCGCGCTGCTGCGGCAGCCCGAGCAGCCATTCCAGCGCCACCAGCAGCGGGTGCCGCCCGCGTGCGCCGAGGTCGGCGATGCCCCAGGGGATGTGCCGCGCATGACCACGCGGCAGCGCGCCGAAGACGGCGCGGATGGCCGGCGCGAAGCGCGCGATGTCGGGCACCATCACGACCACCTCGCGCGGCGCCAGCGGCTCGCCGCCTGGCGGCTGCGCGAACAGGTGCAGCAGCTGGTCGTGCAGGATCTCGACCTCGCGCTGCGCGCTGTGCGCGACGTGGAAGACGATGGAACGGTCGCCGGCGGCCGGCGGCCGCGCCGCGGCGCGCTGCTCGGCCAGCGGCACGAGGTCGCGCACGGCGGCCTGCACCTGCGCCAGCAGCGTGTCGCCCGGCGTCTCGTCGAACAGGTCCAGGCGCGGCAGCGCGAAGCGCCGGCGCGCCAGCTCGGCGTCGTCGAAGGCGTCGAGCTGGCGCACGAAGTCGCGCGCCTGGCGGCCCCAGGCGGCGAGCAGCGGGTGGCCGTGCGCGTGCAGCTCGACCGGGTCGACGGCGGCGAGGTCGCGCCCGCCGCGCAGCGGCTGGCGGCGGCGCTCGGCGCGCAGCAGCTCGCGGCCCGCGATCAGGTCGGCCCAGTGGAAGCGGCAGGGGTTGGGCACCGCCAGCAGCACCTGCACGTGGCGCGACAGCGCGGCCAGTGCCTGCAGCGTCTGCAGCGGGATGTGCGTGCTGCCGAACAGCAGCAGCCGGCGCGGCAGGCCCGGCAACGGCGTGCCGTCGGCGCAGTCGTCCAGCGCCTGCAGGAAGCGGCGGTGCAGCGCCGGCCGCGCCGCGCCGGCCTGCTCCGCCGGCAGCCGCGCCAGCAGCGCGCGCCACAGGCGCGGCTGCCAGCGCTGGTCCGCCGGCAGCGGCCGCGCACCGCCGTCGGCGGCGCGCAGGCGGTCCTCGCCACGCGCCCAGTCGTCCAGCCAGTCGGCCCGGTAGACCTGGTACTGGTCGAAGAGGTCGGCCAGCCGGCGCGCCAGCTGCAGCCGGCGCAGTGCATCGCCCTCCGGCCGCAGGAAACCGGCGACCGGCGCGAAGTCCGGCTCGTGCAGCAGGTCGGGCAGCAGCGCCATCAGCGACCAGGCCAGCGGCTGCTTGTCGAGCGCGCTGCGCGCCGGCACCGCGCCGCGGCCGAGCACCGCGCGCCAGGCGCGCCACAGGAAACGCGCCGGCAGTTCCACGCGCGTGGCGGCGCAGACACCCAGCGTGCCGGCCAGCTCGGCCTTGAACCACTCGGCCATGCCGTTGCTGGGTACCAGCACGACCTCTTCTTCCAGCGGCGCCAGCGGGTGGCGCGCCAGCCAGGCGAAGACGGTCCCGGCCAGCGCCTCGAGGCGGTTGCCATGCAGCACCAGCAGGCCGGGGGTCAGGGCTTCGGTCATGGTCGGCGGCGGTCGCGAAGCCGCGAGCATGCCATCCGGGTGGCTCGCCGGGCGAGCCAGCCGAAGCCCGGCACCGCGACTCGCGCCGGCGCCGGGCTGGTCTTCTGCCGCTCGGACTTCTAGCGCACGAACGGGTCGACGTAGTCGGCGCCCAGCCCGCAGTCGCGGTAGTGGCGGCGGCACATCTCGATCTTCGTGAAGACGTCCTCGTAGCCGGTGGTGCGGCCCTGCTCGTCGACGTAGACCATCGCGCCGGCGATGTTGAAGAAGGTGATCATCTCGGGCGCGCCGCCGCTGGCCTCGTCGACGACCAGCGTGTGGATCTCGCCCGGCGGTTCGTAGACGAAGCTGCCTTCGCGCGCCACCCAGTCGTGCTCCAGGTAGCGCCAGCTGCCCTTGATGACGTAGCCGGTGACCCAGCTCGGGTGGATGTGGCGCGACAGCACGCCGCTCCTGCGCACGCGCAGCAGGTTGCACCAGCTGCCGGTGACGGTGTTGAGCAGCAGCGGCCGGAACCAGACGTTCTCGGCCTGCGGCACCCAGACGCGTTCGTCGTCGGGCACCGCCTGCACGGCGATCTCGGGCTGGATGCCCGGCAGCTGCACGATCATCGCGGGTCCTCGTTTCAGGTGATCAGGTAGCCGCCGTCCACCGGCAGCACGGCGCCGGTGACGAAGCGGGCCGCGTCGCTGGCCAGGAAGAGCACCGGCCCCGCGACGTCCTCGGGCGTGCCCCAGCGGCCGAGCGGCGTGCGCGCCAGGATGGGCGCGCTGCGCGCCGGGTCGTCCTGCAGCGCCTGCGTCAGCGGTGTCGCGATCCAGCCCGGCGCGATGGCATTGACGCGGATGCCGTCGACCGCGTAGGCGATGGCCAGGCTCTTGGTCAGCTGCGCGACGCCACCCTTGCTGGCGCTGTAGCCGGGCACCAGGCCGCCGCCGAAGAAGCTGAGCATCGACGCCGTGTTGACGATGCAGCCGCGGGTCTTGGCGAGCAATGGCCGCGCCGCGGCGCAGAGGCGCATCGTGCCGTTCAGGTTGATGTCCAGCACCTCGGCGAAGACCGCCGGGTCGTGCTCGGCGCCGCGGCGGATGACGCCGGCGCAGTTGACCACCACGTCCAGCGTGGCGAAGGACTGCACGAGCGCAGCCACCGCGTCGGCATCGCGCACGTCGAGCACGCGGTGCTCGACCATCGGGTCGGCGGCATCGGCGGCCGCGACCTCGGCCGCGCTGGCGCCGGTGGCCAGCACGCGGTCGCCGGCGGCGGCGAAGGCGCGTGCGATGCCGGCGCCGATGCCGCTGGTGCCGCCGGTGACGAGGACCTGTCTCGGGTTCATGCGTGGGCCTGCATCGCGGCGCGCACCTCGTCGGCACGCGGGATGGGCGCCACCGCGCCGTAACCCTGTGTCGACAGCGCGGCCGCCGCGGCGGCGTAGCGGCCGGCGTCGCGCAACGAGTCGCCGGCGATCCAGCGCGCCGCGAAGGCGCCGCCGAAGGTGTCGCCGGCACCGGTGGCGTCCACCGGCGTGCAGGGGAAGGGCGCGATGCGGTGGCGCTCGCTCGCGCTGGCGACCAGCGCACCCTGCGCGCCCAGCTTCAGCGCGACGACGCGTGCACCGAGCGCCAGGCAATGGTCGACGAGGGCGTCGGGGTCGGTCAGGCCGGTGATCGCGCTGATGTCGTCCAGGCTGGGCAGGCACAAGTCCACGCGCCGCATCACGTCGCTCATCACGGCGCGCGCGCGGTCCAGCGACCACAGCTTCAGGCGCAGGTTGGTGTCGAAGGACACCGCGACGCCGGCGGCGCGCGCGGCCTCGATCGCCGCATAGCCGGCGTCGCAGGCGCTGTGGCTGATGGCCAGCGAGATGCCCGACAGGTGCAGCAGCTTCGCGCGCGCGATGCGCTCGCGCGGCAGGTCGGCCGGCGCATAGCGGCTGGCCGCCGAGCCGGCACGGAAGAAGTGGAAGTGGTGGCCGCCTTCGTCGTGGGTGACGAAATAGATCGCGGTGAAGGCCGCCGGGTCGGTGCGCACGCCGGCCTGTTCCACACCCTCGGCCTGCCACAGCGCGCGCAGCAGGCGGCCGTAGGGGTCGTCGCCGAGCGCGCTGAGGTAGCCCACGCGGGCGCCCTGGCGCGCGGCGGCGATCGCGAAGTTGCTGGTGTCGCCGCCGAAGCCCTGCAGGTACAGGCGGCCGCCCTCCTGCCCGGTCTGGTTGAACTCGACCATCGCCTCGCCGAAGGCAAGGATCTCGGGAACGTCGTCGTCGCGGTCGTCCATGCCGGCAGTATCGGGGCGCGTGCCCTCAGATGCGACCGTACTTCGCCAGGCCCTTGCGCAGCGACTTCTCGGCGATGATCAGCCTGGCCTGCTCGAGCTCGCGCGCGTCGATCTCCTGCGCCAGCTTCAGCACCTCGGCCGCCCGGGCCTGCGGCACGACGACGACGCCGTCGACGTCGCCGACGATCAGGTCGCCCGGGTGCACCAGGATGCCGCCCACGCGCACCGGCACCTGCGAGGCCACCGTGCGGTAGCGGCCCAGCGTGGTGCCCGGGCTGACCGAGCGTGCATAGACCGGGAATCCGTAGTCGCGCCGGATCTCGACCAGGTCGCGCACGCCGCCGTCCAGCACCGCGCCGGCGTGGCCGTTGGCCACCGCGCCGGCCGTCATCAGCCCGCCCCAGACCGCCACCTCGGACTGCCCGCCCTCGATGGCGATGACGATCACGCTGCCGGCCGGCGCCTCGTCGATGAGGTCCAGCGCATGCTGCGGCGGCAGCACCTCGTCGGTGGCGGCCTCCAGCACGGTGGCCGCCGGGCCGCAGAGGCGCGCGTCGTTGATGCGCGGCTTGATCACGCTGTCCATGTAGCCGCGCTGTCCGCAGACCTTGTCCACGGCGTCGGCGACGGACGCGACGGCGACGTTCTTGAAGGCTTCGATGAGGTCTTGCATGGCGTGTTCTGTCGGAAGGAAATGCGGTGTGAGAGTGGAGTAGGCAGGCCGGTCGCGCCGCCTCACCAGGGGTTGAGCCAGTGGCGCGGCGGCTCGCCGCGCAGCACGCGCACCACCTCCTCGGCGGCCAGGCGCTGCAGGTCGCGCATGGCCTCCTCGCTGTACCAGCCGATGTGGTTGCTGACGGCCACGTTGTCCAGCGCGAAGATCGGGTGCCGCGGGTCCGGCGGCTCGGTCTCGAAGACGTCCAGCCCGGCGCCGGCCAACCGGCCCGCGGCCAGCGCTTCGTGCAGCGCATCGAGCTCGACCAGGCCGCCGCGCGCGGTATTGACGAGGATGGCGGTGGCCTTCATCAGCGCGATGCGGCGCGCGTCGATCAGGCGCCGCGTCGGCGGCGTCAGCGGCACGTGCAGCGAGATCAGGTCGGACTCGGCGCACAGCGCGTCCAGCTCCGCATGCTCGCAGCCGGCGGGCAGCGTGGCGCGCGGGTCGTGCACCAGCACGCGCGCGAAGCCGAAGCCGGCCAGCATCTCGTGCGAGCGCTGCGCGATGCGGCCGTAGCCGACCAGCCCCAGCGTCTGCCCGCGCAGCCGGTGCATGGGCGCCAGCACGCCGGTGGACCAGCGGCCGGCGCGCACCTCGCGGTCGTGCAGGCGCAGCCGGCGCACGACGGCCAGCGCCAGCGCGACGGTCTGCGTCGCGACCTCGTCGGTGCCGTAGTCGGGCACGTTGGCGACCATGATGCGGCGCTCGCGCGCCGCCTGCTGGTCGATGTTGTCGACGCCGATGCCGTAGCGCACGATGGCGCGGCCGCGCGCCATCGCCTCCACCGCGGCGCGCGGCAGCGGCGACTCGCGCACCAGCACCACCGTCGCGTCGCGCACCGCCTCGACGGCGGCCGCCTCGCTGCCGCGCACCGGGCGCAGCTCGAAGCGCGCGCCCGCGGCGCCCAGCAGCGCATGCTCCTGGTCGTAGGCGGCGTAGCCGTCGTCGATCGCGACGACCAGCGGCGTGGCATCCGGCATCATGGGGTCCTGCGTGCCTTACTTGCGCGTGGCCTCGATCGCCTTGAACAGGTCGTCGACATAGGCCTTGCCGATCTCGGCCTCGGCCCACTGGCGCACCGGCGGCTGCGCCAGGCGGCGGAACTCGCCGACCTGCGCCGCGGTCGGCACGTAGACCTGCATGCCCAGGCCCTCGAGGATGCTCTTCGCGTTGCGGTCCTGCTCCGCCGTCATGCGGCGGTGGATGTCCTTGGCCTTGGCCACGCCCTCGTCGACCGCCTTGCGCTCGGCGGCACTGAGGCCCTGGTAGAAGCGGTCGTTGACCATGTAGGCGTGCACCGACCAGACATGGCCGTCCAGCGTGGCGTACTTCTGGTGCTGGTGCAGGCTGGCGGCGATGATGTTGGTGACGCCATTCTCCTGGCCGTCCACCACCTTTTGCTGCAGCGCGGTGGGCAGCTCGGCCCAGGGGATGGCCGAGGCCGACGCGCCCAGCGACTCCACCAGCGCCTTGAACACCGGCGAAGGCTGGATGCGGATCTTCATGCCCTTCATGTCGGCCGGGCTCTGGATCGGGCGCAGGCTGTTGGTGAAGTGGCGCACGCCGTTGTCGGCGACGCCGAGCATGCGGATGCCCGACTTCTTCACCATGTCGTCGGAGAAGCCCTTCAGCCACGCCGAGTCGTAGACGCGCCAGGCATGCTCGTGGTTGTCGTACAGGAACGGGATGCCCAGCACGCCGATCGGCTTGTGCACGGTGGCGATGGCGCCGTCGTGCGCGACTGCCAGTTCCAGCGTGCCCAGGCGCAGGCCTTCCATCGTCGGCTGGTCCTTGCCGAACTGGCCGGCCGGGAAGATCTCGACCTTGACCGAGCCGTTGGTGGCCTTCTCGACATGTTCCTTGAAGGCCAGCGCGGCGGCATGCTTGGGCTGGTCCGCCTTGGCCGGCTGGAAGTGCGCGTACTTCAGCACCTTCTGCGCGTGGGCCAGCGGCAGCGCCAGCGCAAGGGCGGCAAACAGGGCGGCGGTCCTCAGTCTCATCGGTGTCTCCTTCGGGGGGTGAGGGTCAGCGGGCGTAGCCGAACCACGCCGGCACCGTGGTGCTCAGCGGGGGCCACAGGACGACGGCGAGCAGCACCACGAGCTGCGCCGCGAGCAGCGGCAGCACCGCGCGCGCCAGCCGCTCGAGCCGGATGCGCGCGACGCTGCTCATCACGAACAGCACGCCGCCCACGGGCGGCGTGACCAGGCCGACGGTCAGGTTCAGCACCACGGCCATCGCGAAGTGCAGCGGGTGGATGCCGAACTGCTCGGACAGCGGCGCCAGCACCGGGACCAGGATGATCACGGCCGGCAGCGTGTCGATGAACAGGCCGCAGGCGAGCACGAAGACCATCACGATCAGCATGATCAGCAGCGGGTCGCTGGTCAGCCCGCCGATGCCGGCGGCGATGGCCTGTGGGATCTGCAGCAGCGTCAGCAGCCAGGCGAACAGCGAGGCCATCGCGACGATCAGCAGCGCGGCGCTGCTGACCAGGCCGCTCTGCAGCAGCACCTTGCCGATCAGCCGCGCATTGAGCGTGCGCGTGACGAACAGGCCGATGAACAGCGCGTAGAACACCGCCACCGCGGACGCCTCGGTCGGCGTGAACAGGCCGCTCAGGATGCCGGCGATGATGATGGCCGGCATCAGCAGCACCGGCAGCGCGCGCCACAGCGCGCGGCCGCGCTCGGCCCAGCGCATCGGGGCGCCGGCCGCGCCGTAGCCGCGGCGCACCGAGATCCAGTGGTTCATCGCCATCAGCGCCAGGCCCAGCAGCAGCCCGGGCACGACGCCGGCCAGGAACAGCCCGGCCACCGTGACGCGCGGGTCGGTCAGCGCGTAGATGACCATGATGATGGACGGCGGGATGATGGGCCCGATGACCGCGGTGGCCGCCGACAGCGCGGCCGCATAGTCGCGGTCGTAGCCGCCCTTGGCCATCATGCGCATCTCGACGGCGCCGGGCCCGGCGGCGTCGGCCAGCGCCGAGCCGCTGATGCCGGCGAACATCATCGAGGTCACGACGTTGACATGGCCGAGCCCGCCGCGGATGTGACCCACCAGCGCGTTGGAGAAGCGCAGCAGCGCGGTCGTGATGCCGCTGGCCGTCATCAGGTCGGCCGCGAGGATGAAGAACGGCACCGCCATCAGCGGGAACGAGTTGATGCCGTCGAAGAAGCGCTGCGGCACCGACAGCAGCGACAGCCGGCCTTCGACGACCAGCGCCAGCAGCCCGGCGCCGCCCATCGCGAAGGCGATCGGGACGCCGACCAGCAGCGCGACCGCGAAGACGCCGAACAGCACCAGGCTCACCGGGCGACCCTCTGCGCGGCGCGCGCCGGGAGGCGCACCCGGGTGTGGCGTTGCGCGCTCATGCCGCCTCCTCGTCGGGCGCCAGGTCCTCGGCCTGCTCGAAGCGCCGCTCGACGAAGCGGCGCCAGAACAGCAGCAGGTGCAGCAGCACGCCGGCCGCGCCGACCGGGATCGCCAGGTAGGGCAGCCCGGTGGGCAGGCCCATCATCGGCGTCTCCTGCGCCCAGGTGAACTGCGCGATCTGCACGCCCAGCACCAGCAGCACGAGCATGAAGGTCGCCAGCGCGATCGCGATCAGCGTGCGCAGCAGGCGCTGCAGCGGCGGCGGCAGCAGGTCCTGCAGCGTGTCCACCGAGACATGGCGGCCTTCGCGCAGCGCCAGCCCGGCACCGAGGTAGGTGACCCAGATCATCTGGATCTGCGTCAGCTCCTCGACCCAGAGGATCGAATGGTTGAAGACATAGCGGCTGACGACGTTGGCGAAGACCAGCACCGCCATCGACGCCATCAGCGCGACGATCAGCGCCTGGTTGGTGCGCACGACGCCGCGCTCCAGCCGCTGCAGGCCGGCGTGCGGAGCGCGCGCCGCAGCCCGCACGTCGGCGGCCGACGGCGCGGCCGCCGGCACCGCCGGTGCTGGCGCGCCGGCGGGCTTGCCGGATGGGCCGGGATGCATCATCATCGCGGCGCGGATCGTATCTGAGATATCAGATGCCGCATCGGGCCTAACCCGTATACTGCCGCCGCCCACCGAAGCCCGCGCCATGACCGAACCGCTGCGCCTGGAGCGCCCGCAACTGCTGACCGAGCTGGCCTGCGAGCGCATCCGCGAGGCCATCGTCAGCGGCGAGCTGCAGCTCGGCGCGCAGGTCTCGGAGGCGCAGCTCGCGGCGCGCCTCGGCGTCAGCAAGACGCCGGTGCGCGAGGCGCTGCTGCGCCTGAAGAACGACGGGCTGGTCGAGATCCACCCGCAGCGCGGCACCTTCGTCTTCCGGCTGACGCCGGCGCAGGTGGGGCAGCTGTGCAGCTACCGCGCGATGGTCGAGACCGCCGCGCTGCGCGAGGCCTTCGCGGCCGACGCCGCGGGCCTGCAGCGCGAGTGGTCGCGCTGCGTGGCCGAGATGCGCAAGGCCGAGCGCGCGCGCGACCTGCGCGCGCTGGCGCGCATCGACATGGACTTCCACTGGCAGCTGTTCGCGCACTGCCGCGACGAATACCTGTGCGCCGGCTACGAGGTCGTGCGCTCGCAGCTGGTGGCGCTGCGCCACCGCTCGCCGATCGCCAACGCGGTCGCCAGCCACCAGGTGCTGGTCGACGCGCTGGCCGCGGGCGACGTCGAGCGCGCCGGCGCGCTGCTGCGCGAGCATGTGCTGGAGAACGAGCCGCGCTACCGCGCGGCCTGCGGCGGCGCCTGAGCCCTCGTGGCGGCCGGGTGCCGGCTGCCCTGCCGCAGGCGCCGCGCGACCGGCGGCGCGGCATGCCAAGATGAGGCCGTACCCGAGGAGGCCCCGCCGCATGTCGTCCCTGCTCCGCCCCGCAGCCGCCATCTTCGCTGCGCTCGTCGTCGCTGCCGGCGTCGCACGCGCACAGACCGCCGGGTCGCCGACCGTCGACACGATCGTGCTCGCCATGTCCAACGTGCACCTGGTGCGCGGCGAACGGGTCGTGCTGATCGACGCCGGCGGCCGCGGCGACCTCGCCGCGCTGGAGGCGGCACTGGCCGCGCGCGGCGTCGCGTGGAAGGACATCGCGGCGGTGGTGCTGACGCACGGCCATGCCGACCACGCCGGGCTGGCGGCGGAGATCCGCCGGCGCAGCGGGGCCGCGCTGCTGCTCGGCGCCGGCGACCTGCCGATGGCCGCCGCCGGCCACAACGACGAGCTGCAGCCGACCAACCTCACCGCGCACATCCTGAAGCGCTTTGCGCTCGACCCGGCCTACGAGGCCTTCGCACCCGATGTCGCCGTCGGCGACGCGCCGGTGGACCTCGCGGCCTACGGCGTGCGCGGCACGGTCCGGCAGTGGCCCGGACACACGCCGGGGTCGCTGGTCGTCGAACTGCCCGACGGGCGTGCCTTCGTCGGCGACCTGATGCTCGGCGGCTGGCTGGGCGGCCGCCTGTTCGCGACGCGCCCCGGCGAGCACTATTTCCACGCCGACCGGGCGCGCAACCTGGCGAATATCCAGGCGCTGCTGCAGCGCCCGGTCACGACCTTCTTCCTGGGCCATGGCGGGCCGGTGACGCGCGAGGCCGTGATGCGGGCCTTCGGCACGGCGGCGTCGCGCTGAGAGCGCGGCAGCCACCGTCACGCGGCGGCGACACGGCAGCGTGGGAAAAACGGCGGCGGTGGTACCGAGGGCGACCCCCCAATGGAAAAGGCGCCCGCGTGGGGCGCCTTCTCGCTGCTGACCTTGGTTGCGGGGGCAAGATTTGAACTTGCGACCTTTGGGTTATGAGCCCAACGAGCTACCAGACTGCTCCACCCCGCGACTGAGCCTGAAATTATAGCGCGGCTTTCGCCGCCTTGTCACGGCGCGTCACTCGGCCTTGGCTTCTTCCGCGGCCTCGGCCTGCGGCTCGGGCCGGTCGACCAGCTCGACGAAGGCCATCGGCGCGTTGTCGCCGACGCGGAAACCCATCTTCAGGATGCGCGTGTAGCCGCCCGGGCGCGCCTTGTAGCGCGGCCCCAGTTCCTCGAACAGCTTGACGACCACGTCGCGGTCGCGCGTGCGGTCGAAGGCCAGCCGGCGGTTCGCCAGCGTGGGTTCCTTGCCCAGCGTGATCAGCGGCTCGACGACGCTGCGCAGTTCCTTGGCCTTGGGCAGCGTGGTCTTGATGGCCTCGTGCTTGATCAGCGAGTTGCACATGTTCCTCAGCATCGCCAAGCGGTGCGAGGTCGTGCGGTTGAGCTTGCGGGGTCCGTTGCGGTGGCGCATGGTGCATTCCTTTCCTTATCGAGACCGCAGCCGTGTCAGGTACTGCGGTGGGCACCGTTGAATCACAGTCGTTGCCGAGTGGTGCGATTTCCGTCGCGAGGGCGCCGAGGTCGATCCGAGCAGCGCAGCCGTACACCCGTACGGCGAGCAGCGCAGGTTCGAGATCGGCGTCCGCAGCAGGAAAGCGCGCCGCTCGGCGCTCAGCGCTTGTCCAGACCCTGCGGCGGCCAGTTGTCCAGCTTGGCGCCCAGGGTCAGCCCGCGCGAGGCGAGCACTTCCTTGATCTCGTTGAGGCTCTTGCGGCCCAGGTTCGGCGTCTTCAGCAGCTCGGTCTCGGTGCGCTGGATCAGGTCGCCGATGTAGTAGATGTTCTCGGCCTTCAGGCAGTTGGCCGAGCGCACCGTCAGCTCGAGCTCGTCGACCGGGCGCAGCAGGATGGGGTCGAACGGCGTCGCGCGCTGCGGCTGGATGGCCATCTCGCCGATCGGGTTGGGGTCGATCTGCGCGAAGAACGCGAGCTGCTCGACGAGGATGCGCGCGCTCTGGCGGATCGCCTCCTCGGGCGGGATCGAGCCGTTGGTCTCGATCTCCATCACCAGCTTGTCGAGGTCGGTGCGCTGCTCGACGCGCGCATTCTCGACCGCGTAGCTGACGCGGCGCACCGGCGAGAAGCTGGCGTCCAGCACGATGCGGCCGATGCTCTTGGTCGGCTCGTCGCCGTAGCGGCGCAGGTTGCCCGGCACGTAGCCGCGGCCCTTCTCGACCTTGATCTGCATGTCCAGCTTGCCGCCCTGGCTGAGGTGGGCGATGACATGCTCGGGGTTGATGATCTCGACGTCGTGCGGCGTCTGGATGTGGCCGGCCGTGACCGGGCCCTCGCCTTCGTGGCGCAGCACCAGCGTGACCTCGTCGCGGTTGTGCAGCTTGAACACCACGCCCTTGAGGTTGAGCATGATGTGCACGACGTCCTCCTGCACGCCGTCGATCGCCGAGTACTCGTGCAGCACGCCGGCGATGGTCACCTCGGTCGGCGCATAGCCCACCATCGACGACAGCAGCACGCGCCGCAGTGCGTTGCCGAGGGTGTGGCCGTAACCACGCTCGAAGGGCTCGAGCGTCGCCTTGGCGCGATGGCCGCCGAGCGGCTCGACCTGGATGGCCTTGGGCTTCAGAAGTGTGGTTTGCATGGAGTGTGTGGTTTCCTGTCAATACCCTCGGCTCGTTACACCGATAAGGCTGATGGACCGCGCCGGGCCGGTGGTCACGCGGGGGGCACGCCCGGCAGCCGGCCCCTGCGCAAAGGGCGGCCGCCCGCGCGAACGGGCGGCGCGCACCTGGTTCAGGTTCTCAACGCGAGTACAACTCGACGATCAGCGCTTCCTTGATCTCGGCGCCGTGCTGGTCGCGGTCCGGCACCTTCTTGAAGGTGCCTTCCATCTTGGTCGCGTCGACCGACACCCAGTCGGCCAGGCCGACCGACTGCGCCAGCTTGAGTGCGTCCTGCACGCGCAGCTGATTCTTGGCCTTCTCGCGCAGCGCGATCACGTCGCCGGCCTTGACCTGGTACGACGGGATGTTGACGACCTGGCCGTTCACGGTCAGCGCCTTGTGGCTGACGAGCTGGCGCGCCTCGGCGCGCGTGCTGCCGAAGCCCATGCGGTAGACGACGTTGTCCAGCCGGCTTTCCAGCAGCGCGAGCAGGTTGGAGCCGGTGTTGCCCTTGCGGCGCTCGGCCTCGGCGAAGTAGCGGCGGAACTGGCGCTCCAGCACGCCGTACATGCGCTTGACCTTCTGCTTCTCGCGCAGCTGCATGCCGAAGTCGGACGTGCGGCTGCCGCTGGTGCGACCGTGCTGGCCGGGCTTGCTGTCGAACTTGGCCTTGTCCGTGATCGAGCGCCGCGCGCTCTTCAGGAACAGGTCGGTGCCTTCACGGCGGGAGAGTTTGGCCTTGGGGCCGAGGAGTCTTGCCACGGATCAGTCCTTGCGGTGTGTTCTCTGACGCGGCAGCCGCACCGGGGTGGCGCGGCCCGCGCGAGTCTGCGGCCACGGCGGGCACGCAGACGGTGGGCTTACGAAGGCTGGCCGGCTGGCTTGCAGCGCGACGGGGCCTTCAGGAAAACAGCCGGTGCGCACCAGAAGTGCTCACCGGCTCGGGAAACTGCGTATTGTAGCGCCTGCGGCAAAACCTGCAGGCGCGGCGAGGCACGGGTCAGATGCGGCGGCGCTTCTGCGGCCGGCAGCCGTTGTGCGGGATCGGCGTGACGTCGCTGATCGAGTTGATGCGGATGCCCAGCGAGGCCAGCGCGCGCACGCTGCTCTCGCGGCCGGGGCCCGGGCCCTTGATGCGAACGTCCAGGTTCTTGATGCCCTGCTCCTGCGCGGCGCGGCCGGCATTCTCGGCCGCCACCTGCGCGGCGAAGGGCGTGCTCTTGCGCGAGCCCTTGAAGCCCTGCCCGCCGCTGGACGCCCAGGCGAGCGCACCGCCCTGGCGGTCGGTGATCGTGATGATCGTGTTGTTGAACGACGCGTGCACGTGCGCGATGCCGTCCGCGACGTTCTTGCGGACCTTCTTGCTGACGCGGCGAGCGGCGGTGTTGACGGGGGACTTGGCCATGTCGGGGGTTCTCTTCGTTCGCTGCGGGGCTTACTTCTTGTTCGCCACCGCGCCCTTGCGCGGGCCCTTGCGGGTGCGCGCGTTGGTGCGCGTGCGCTGGCCGCGCACCGGCAGGCCGCGGCGATGGCGGAAGCCGCGGTAGCAGCCCAGGTCCATCAGACGCTTGATGTTGATCGAGAGTTCACGGCGCAGGTCGCCCTCGATCGTGATCTTGCCGATCTCGTCGCGGATGCGCTCGAGGTCGTTGTCGGTCAGGTCCTTGATCTTCTTGCTGTACGGGATGCCGACCGCCTCGCAGATCTTCTGCGCGGTCGGGCGCCCGATGCCGTAGATCGCGGTCAGGCCGATCTCGGCGTGCTTGTGCGGCGGGATGTTGATGCCGGCGATGCGTGCCATGTCGATTCCTTACTCTCAGCCTTGGCGCTGCTTGTGACGCGGGTCCGTGCAGATCACGCGCACGACGCCCTTGCGCCGGATGATCTTGCAGTGGCGGCACATCTTCTTGACCGATGCGGCTACTTTCATGGTCTTCTCCTTGACCCAGTCTGTCTGTTCTTCACTTGGCGCGGAACACGATGCGTGCCCGCGTCAGGTCGTAGGGCGTGAGCTCCACGGTGACCTTGTCGCCCGGCAGGATGCGGATGTAGTGCATGCGCATCTTGCCCGAGATGTGGCCCAGCACCACGTGCCCGTTCTCCAGCTTGACGCGGAAGGTGGCGTTCGGGAGGTTCTCGAGGATCTCCCCCTGCATCTGGATGACGTCGTCCTTGGCCATCAGGCCTCCCGCCCGGCCGCCCGAAGGGAGGCCTGCGTCCCCCCGGGGGGCAGCGAACGAATGTGAGCGTGGGGGCACATCATCAGCTGGTCTTGAAGTTGGCCTTCTTCAGCAGGCTCTCGTACTGCTGGCTCATCACGTAGCTCTGCACCTGCGCCCAGAAGTCCATCGTGACGACGACGATGATCAGCAGCGAGGTGCCACCGAAGTAGAACGGCACGTTGTAGCGCAGCACCAGGAATTCCGGCAGCAGGCACACCGCGGTGATGTAGATCGCGCCGGCCAGCGTCAGGCGGCTGAGGATGCGATCGATGTGGCGCGCGGTCTGGTCGCCCGGGCGGATGCCCGGGATGAAGGCGCCGCTCTTCTTCAGGTTGTCGGCGGTCTCGCGGCTGTTGAACACGAGCGCCGTGTAGAAGAAGCAGAAGAAGACGATCATCGACGCGTACAGCAGCACGTAGATCGGCTGCCCCGGCGACAGCGCCGCCGCCAGGTCGCGCAGCCAGCGCACGCCCTCGCCGGTGGCGAACCAGCCCACCACGGTGGCCGGCAGCAGGATGATGCTGCTGGCGAAGATCGGCGGGATCACGCCCGACATGTTCAGCTTCAGCGGCAGGTGCGAGCTCTGGCCGCCGTAGACCTTGTTGCCGACCTGGCGCTTGGCGTAGTTGACGAGGATCTTGCGCTGCCCGCGCTCGACGAAGACCACCGCGAAGGTCACGAAGATGACCAGCGCGATGATGAACAGGCAGGCCACGATGCTCATCGCACCGGTGCGCACCAGCTCGAACAGGCCGCCGATGGCGCTGGGCAGCCCGGCCACGATGCCGGCGAAGATCAGGATCGAGATGCCGTTGCCCAGCCCGCGCTCGGTGATCTGCTCGCCCAGCCACATCAGGAACATCGTGCCGGCGACCAGGCTCACGACCGCGGTCATGCGGAAGCCGAAGCCCGGGTTCAGCACCAGACCCTGCGAGCCCTCCAGCGCCAGCGCGATGCCCAGGCTCTGGAAGATGGCCAGCACCAGCGTGCCGTAGCGCGTGTACTGCGTAATCTTGCGCCGGCCGGCCTCGCCTTCCTTCTTCAGCGCCTCCAGCGAGGGCACCACGTGCGTCATCAGCTGCATGATGATGCTGGCGCTGATGTACGGCATGATGCCCAGCGCGAGCACGCTGAAGCGCTCCAGCGCACCGCCGCTGAACATGTTGAACAGGTTCAGGATGCCGCCGGACTGGCCCTGGAACAGCTGCTGCATCTGCACCGGGTCGATGCCCGGCACCGGGATGTGGGTGCCGATGCGGTAGACCACCAGGGCGAGCAGCAGGAAGACGATCCGCCTGCGCAGATCGCCGAACTTGCCGCTCTTGGCCAGCTGGGACGCCGAGGTTGCCACGTCGTGTAGTCGCCTATGCCTTGGTCAGGCCGCGCTCAGGCCGCGTCCTGCACGCTGCCGCCGGCGGCCTCGATGGCCGCCTTGGCGCCCGCGGTCGCGGCGATGCCCTTGAGCACCACCTTGCGCGACAGCTCGCCGGACTTGATGACCTTGACGTGCTTGACGATCTCGCGCACCAGGCCGGCGGCCTTCAGCGTGAGCAGGTCGACCTCGTCGGCGCCCAGGTGCTGCAGTTCCTTCAGCGTGACTTCGCCGTTGTACTTGAGCTGCGCGCTCTTGAAGCCGCGCTTGGGCAGGCGGCGCTGCAGCGGCATCTGGCCGCCTTCGAAGCCCACCTTGTGGAAACCGCCGGCGCGGCTCTTCTGGCCCTTGTGGCCGCGGCCCGCGGTCTTGCCCAGGCCCGAGCCGATGCCGCGGCCGACGCGGCGGCGCGCCTTCTTGCTGCCCTCGGCGGGCTTCAGCGAGTTCAGATCCATCACAGCACCTTCACCAGGTACGAGACCTTGTTGATCATCCCGCGCACGGCGGGCGTGTCCTCGAGCGTGCGCTGGCTGTTCAGGCGGCGCAGGCCCAGGCCACGGACGGTGGCGCGATGGTCCTCGCGCGTGCCGGCCACGCTCTTGACGAGCTTGACGGTCAGGGTTTTCTTGTCGGACATGATGGGTACCTTCTGGGCCCGGCGCGTCAGTTGAAGATCTCTTCGACCGTCTTGCCGCGCTTGGCCGCCACCTCGGCCGGCGTGGTGGAGCGCTTGAGCGCGTCCAGCGTGGCGCGGACCATGTTGTACGGGTTGCTGGTGCCGATGCTCTTGGCCACGATGTCGGTCACGCCCATGACCTCGAAGACCGCGCGCATCGGGCCGCCGGCGATGATGCCGTCGCCCGGCTTGGCCGGCGCCATCAGCACGCGCGCCGCGCCATGCTCGCCCTCGACCTTGTGCTGGATCGAGCCGTTGCGCAGGCTGACCTTGAACATGTTGCGGCGCGCGGCCTCCATGGCCTTCTGCACCGCGACCGGCACTTCCTTGGCCTTGCCCTTGCCCATGCCGATGCGGCCGTCGCCGTCGCCGACCACGGTCAGCGCCGCGAAGCTGAGCGTGCGGCCGCCCTTGACGACCTTGGTCACGCGGTTGACCGCGATCATCTTTTCCTTCAGACCGTCTTCGTTGCCCTCGGTCTGCATGCGGGGCGTGAACTTTGCCATCTCGGTGATTCCTTAAGCTGCCGCACTCAGAACTGCAGGCCGGCTTCGCGCGCCGCCTCGGCCAGCGCCTTCACGCGGCCGTGGTAGGCGAAGCCCGAGCGGTCGAACGCCACCTTGTCGACGCCGGCGGCCTTGGCCTTCTCGGCGATGCGCTTGCCGATCACCGTGGCCGCGGCGACGTTGCCGCCCTTGCCCGCGGCACCGAGCTGCTCGCGCACTTCCTTCTCCGCCGTCGAGGCGCTGGCCAGCACGCGCTGCCCGTCGCCGGCGATGATGCTGGCGTAGATGTGCAGGTTGGAGCGGTGCACCGCCAGGCGCGCGACCTCCTGCTTGGCGATGCGCGCACGCGTCTGGCGCGCACGGCGCAGTCGCTGTTCCTTCTTGGTCAGGCTCATCGATGCGCTCCTTACTTCTTCTTCGTCTCTTTGATCACCACGCGCTCGTCGGCGTAGCGGATGCCCTTGCCCTTGTACGGCTCGGGCGGACGGAAGGCGCGGACCTCGGCGGCCACCTGGCCGACGGCCTGGCGGTCGGCACCGGAGATCACGATCTCGGTCTGCGTCGGGCAGGCCACCTTCACGCCGGCAGGCATCTCCTTGACGACCGGATGCGAGAAGCCGACCTGCAGGTTCAGCTTGCTGCCCTGGGCGGCGGCGCGGAAGCCCACGCCGACCAGCGTCAGCTTGCGCTCGAAGCCCTTGCCCACGCCGCCGACCATGTTGGCGACGAGCGCGCGCATGGTGCCGCTCATCGCGTTGGCCTCGGCGCTGTCGTTCGCGGGCACGAAGGTCAGCGCGGCGCCTTCCTTCTGGACCTTGACCAGCGGGTTCAGCGCGCGCGTGAGCGTGCCGCCGGCACCCTTGACGGTGATCTGATCGGCCGTGATCGCCACGTCCACGCCTTGCGGGACGGCGACCGGCATCTTTCCTACACGGGACATTTCAGTGCGCTCCGTTGGGGCCAGGCATCAGGCGACGAAACACAGCACCTCGCCACCGACACCGGTGGCGCGTGCCTTGCGGTCCGTCATCACGCCCTTGGGCGTGGTGACGATGGCCACGCCCAGGCCGTTCATGACCTGCGGGATCGAGTGGCGGCCCTTGTAGATGCGAAGGCCGGGGCGGCTGACACGCTCGATGCGCTCGATGACCGGGCGCCCGGCGTAGTACTTCAGCGCGATCTCCAGCTCGGCCTTGCCCGCGTTGTCGCGGACGGCGAAGCCGTCGATGTAGCCCTCGTCCTGCAGCACCTGCGCGATCGCGACCTTCAGCTTGGACGAGGGCATCGTGACCGTCGCCTTGTCCACGCTTTGCGCGTTGCGGATGCGGGTCAGCATGTCGGCGATGGGATCACTCATGCTCATGACTGTTCTCCTGATCTGCTCGCCGCGCTCACCAGCTGGCCTTGACCACGCCGGGAATCTCGCCCTTGAAGGCCAGCTCGCGGATCTTGTTGCGGCCGAGCCCGAAGGTGCGGAAGGTGCCGCGCGCGCGGCCGGTCACCGCGCAGCGGTTGCGCAGCCGGGTCGGGTTCGCGTTGCGCGGCAGCTTCTGCAGCTCCAGACGGGCGGCGTAGCGCTCCTCGTCGCTCTTGCTCGCGTCGCCGGTGACGGCCTTGAGCTCGGCGTACTTCTTCGCGTACTTGGCGACCAGCTTCTCGCGCTTGTCTTCGCGCTGCTTGACGGACGTTTTGGCCATGGGTCTTGCCTTTAGTTCTTGAACGGGAACTTGAATGCAGACAGCAGGGCCTTGCACTCGTCGTCGTTCTTCGCGCTGGTCGTGATGCTGATGTTCAGCCCGCGGATCGCGTCGATCTTGTCGTACTCGATCTCGGGGAAGATGATCTGTTCCTTGACCCCGATGTTGTAGTTGCCGCGGCCGTCGAAGGCGCGGCCGCTGATGCCGCGGAAGTCGCGCACGCGCGGCAGCGCCACCGTGACGAAGCGGTCCAGGAACTCGTACATGCGCACGCCGCGCAGCGTGACCATGCAGCCGATGGGCACGCCGTCGCGGATCTTGAAGCCGGCGATGGCCTTCTTGCTCTTGGTCACCACCGGCTTCTGGCCGGCGATCTTGGTCAGGTCGCCGACGGCGTTGTCCATGACCTTCTTGTCGGACACCGCCTCGGACACGCCCATGTTCAGCGTGATCTTCTGCAGGCGCGGCACCTGCATCACCGACCGGTAGCCGAACTTGGCCATCAGCTCGGGCACGATCTTCTCGCGGTAGATCGCCTGCAGGCGGGCCTGGGGCGCGGGGCCCTGGTTCGCCGGACCGGGGGCGGCGGCGGCAGCTTGTTTCTTGGCCATGGTTTAAGCCTTGATCTCTTCGCCGCTGGAGCGGTAGACGCGGACGGCGTTGTCCTTGGTCTTGCGGGCGGCCTTCTCTTCGGCGGACAGCAGCTTGAAGCCGACGCGGTCGGCCTTGCCGGTGGCGGCGTTCCAGATCGCGACGTTGCTCTGGTGGATGGGCATGGCCTTGTCGATCACGCCGCCGGTCGTGCCCTTCAGCGGGTTCGGCTTGACGTGCTTCTTCACGACGTTGACGCCCTCGACGACGATGTGCTCGTCGTCGACGCGCTGCGTCACGGTGCCGCGCTTGCCCTTGTCGCGGCCGGTCGTCACGATGACCTGGTCGCCCTTGCGAATCTTGTTCATGGTCGGTCCTTGCCTGGCAATGCGCCGCGTCAGAGCACTTCCGGCGCCAGCGACACGATCTTCATGAAGCGCTCGCTGCGCAGCTCGCGCGTGACCGGGCCGAAGATGCGGGTGCCGATGGGCTCGAGCTTGGCGTTGAGCAGCACGGCGGCGTTGCCGTCGAACTTCAGCAGCGAGCCGTCCTGGCGGCGCACGCCCTTGGCGGTGCGCACGACGACGGCGTTGTAGACCTCGCCCTTCTTGACCCGGCCGCGCGGCGCCGCTTCCTTGATGCTGACCTTGATCACGTCACCGATGCCGGCGTAGCGGCGCTTGGAGCCGCCCAGCACCTTGATGCACATGACGGACTTCGCGCCCGTGTTGTCGGCCACGTCGAGCCGCGATTGCATTTGGATCATGATGTCTTCTCTTCCCAACTTGGCGGCGCGTCCTGGAACCGTCGGGTTCCGGTCGTGCCGTCAGTCTTGGGCCCGTGTCGGGGTGGAAGTCGGGCGCATGGCCATGGCCTGCGCTCGACGAAGCCGTGCAGTATCGCAGGGTTTGCCCAGGCGCGTCAAGCGCCTGGGCATTCCGTTCAGGCCTTCAGCGCCTGGGCCTGCTTGAGCAGCGTGTCGGCGTCGCTGACCTCGAACTTGCCCGGCGCCTCGACGTTGAGCGTCTTCACGACGCCGTCGACGACCAGCATCGAGCAGCGGGTGATGCGCAGGCCCATGCCGCGCGCCGTCAGGTCCAGGGTCAGCCCGGTGGCCTTGGCGAACTCGGCGCTGCCGTCGGCCATCATGCGCACCTTGCCGGCGGTCTTCTGGTCGCGGCCCCAGGCGCCCATCACGAAGGCGTCGTTGACCGACACGCACCAGATCTCGTCGACGCCGGCGGCCTTCAGCTCGCCGGCCTTCTCGACGTAGCCGGGCACGTGCTTGGCCGAGCAGGTCGGCGTGTAGGCGCCGGGCAGCGCGAAGATCGCGATCGTCTTGCCGGCGGTGGACTTCTCGATGTCGAAGCTGTTGGGGCCGATCGAGCAGCCGTTGCCCTCGACCTCGACGTATTCCTGCAGGCTGCCGGCGGGCAGCTTGTCTCCGACTTTCAGCATGGCGCTCCTCCTGGATGCAAGTTCAAACGGCCGGGGCTGGAGTGTCCAGCGCCCGGCCGCTCGCGTGGCGCGTGGGGGTTTAGACCAGCTTGGCCTTCTCGACCAGGCGCGTGACGACCCAGCTCTTGGTCTTGCTGATCGGCCGCCCTTCGGCGATCTCGACCATGTCGCCGAGCTTGTATTCGCCGTTCTCGTCGTGCGCGTGGTACTTGCGCGAGCGCGCGACGATCTTGCCGTACAGCTCGTGCGCGGCACGGCGCTCGACCAGCACGGTGACGGTCTTGGCGCGCTTGTCGCTGACGACGCGGCCGATCAGCGTGCGCGTATTCTTCAGCGGCGCGGTGGCCTGTTCGGTGGCGCTCATTTCGCGGCCCTCTTCTTTTCCGCCAGCACGGTCTTCGCGCGCGCGATGTCGCGCCGCGTCTTGCCCAGCTGCGAGTGGTTGCTCAGTTGCTGCGTGGCCTTCTGCATGCGCAGGCCGAAGTGGGCCTTCAGCAGCTCGGAGACCTCCTTCTCCAGCGCCGCGACGTCCTTGGTGCGCAGTTCGGATGCTTTCATCGATGGTCTCCGTCTCAGGCGCCGACCTGGCGCGCGACGAACGTGCAGCGCAGCGGCAGCTTGGCGGCGGCCAGCGTGAAGGCCTCGCGGGCCAGCGCCTCGGGCACGCCGTTGATCTCGTAGAGCACCTTGCCGGGCTGGATCTCGGCGACCCAGTATTCCGGGTTGCCCTTGCCGTTGCCCATGCGCACCTCGGCCGGCTTCTGGCTGATCGGCTTGTCCGGGAAGATGCGGATGAAGATGCGGCCGCCGCGCTTGATGTGGCGGCTGATGGCGCGGCGGGCGGCCTCGATCTGGCGCGCCGTGATGCGGCCGCGCTCGGTGGCCTTGAGGCCGAATTCGCCGAACGACACGTTGGCACCGCGCGTGGCGATGCCGGTGTTGCGGCCCTTCTGCTCCTTGCGGAACTTGCGACGTGCGGGTTGCAGCATCGTCACTCTCCTTTGTTCTCGCCACCGGCCGCGGCAGGCGGTGCGGCACGGCGCACGCGCTTGACGGCCGGGGTCTTCGGGGCGTCGCCGGCGGGGGCGGCCGGTGCGCCGGCAGCAGCACCGGGCGCGGCGTCGGCACGCGGGCCACGGTCACCGCCGGGGCGGCCGCGGCCGCCCGGGGCACCCGGGCCGCGCGGGCCGGGGCGGCGCGAACGGCGCTCGTCGTCGGCCTCGGTCTTGGGCAGCTGCGGGGCCTCGCCGTTGGCGAGGCGGTCGCCGCGGTAGACCCAGACCTTGACGCCGATGACGCCGTAGGTGGTCTTGGCCTCGCTGAAGCCGTAGTCGATGTCGGCCTTCAGCGTGTGCAGCGGCACGCGGCCCTCGCGGTACCACTCGGTGCGCGCGATCTCGATGCCGTTCAGGCGCCCGGCCGACATGATCTTGATGCCCTGCGCGCCCAGGCGCATCGCGTTCTGCATCGCGCGCTTCATCGCGCGGCGGAACATGATGCGCTTCTCGAGCTGCTGCGTGATGCTGTCGGCGATCAGCTGCGCGTCGACCTCGGGCTTGCGGATCTCCTCGATGTTGACGGCGACCGGCACGCCCAGGCGGCGGCCCAGCTCGGCCTTCAGGTTCTCGATGTCCTCGCCCTTCTTGCCGATCACGACCCCCGGCCGCGCCGAGAAGATCGTGATGCGCGCGTTCTTGGCCGGGCGCTCGATCAGGATGCGCGAGACGGCGGCGTTCTTGAGCTTGCCGCGCAGGTAGTCGCGCACCTGCAGGTCCTCGGCCAGCATGCCGGCGAAGTTGCGGTGGTTCGCGAACCAGCGGCTCTGCCAGGCGCGGGTGACGCTGAGGCGGAAACCGGTCGGATGGATCTTCTGTCCCATGTGCTCTTCCTCAGTTCCCGACCGTCACGTAGATGTGGCAGGTGCCCTTGCTGATGCGCGCGCCGCGGCCCTTGGCGCGGGCCGAGAAGCGCTTGAGCACCGCGCCCTGCTCCACGTAGATGGACTTGATCTTCAGCTCGTCGATGTCCGCGCCGTCGTTGTGCTCGGCGTTGGCCACCGCGCTCTCGACGACCTTCTTGACGATGTGCGCCGCCTTCTTGGGCGTGAAGGTCAGGATGTTGATCGCCTGGTCCACCTTCTTGCCGCGGATCATGTCGGCGACCAGCCGGCCCTTGTCGACCGACAGCCGCACGCCGCGCACGCTTGCCTTGGTTTCCATCGCGTGCGCTCCTTACTTCTTGGCCTTCTTGTCCGCGGGGTGACCCTTGAACAAGCGGGTGAGGGCGAACTCGCCGAGCTTGTGGCCGACCATCTGGTCGGTCACGTAGACGGGCACGTGCTGCTTGCCGTTGTGCACGGCCACCGTCAGCCCGATGAACTCGGGCAGGATGGTGCTGCGGCGCGACCAGGTCTTGATCGGCTTCTTGTCCTTGATGGCGGCGGCCTTCTCGACCTTGGCCATCAGGTGGTGGTCCACGAACGGACCCTTCTTCAGTGAACGTGCCATGTCCGTGGCCTCACTTCTTGCGACGCGAGACGATCATCGTCTGCGTGCGCTTGTTGCTGCGCGTGCGGTAGCCCTTGGTCAGCGTGTTCCAGGGCGACACCGGGGCGCGCGCCTCGCCGGTGCGGCCCTCGCCACCGCCGTGCGGGTGGTCGATCGGGTTCATCGCCACGCCGCGCACGGTCGGGCGGATGCCGCGCCAGCGCGTGGCGCCGGCCTTGCCCAGCTGCTGCAGGTTGTGTTCCTCGTTGCTGACCTCGCCGATCGTGGCGCGGCAGTCGATGTGGATCCTGCGCACCTCGCCCGAGCGCAGGCGGACCTGCGCGTAGGTGCCCTCGCGCGCCATCAGCGTCACCGACGAGCCGGCCGAGCGCGCGATCTGCGCGCCCTTGCCCGGCAGCATCTCGACGCAGTGGATCGTCGAGCCGACCGGGATGTTGCGGATCGGCAGCGTGTTGCCGGCCTTGATCGGCGCCTCCGAGCCCGACAGCAGCGTCGCGCCCGCCTCGACGCCGCGCGGCGCGATGATGTAGCGGCGCTCGCCGTCGGCGTAGCACAGCAGCGCGATGTGGGCGGTGCGGTTGGGGTCGTACTCGATGCGCTCGACCTTGGCCGGGATGCCGTCCTTGTTTCGGCGGAAGTCGACCACGCGGTAGTGGTGCTTGTGGCCGCCGCCCTTGTGGCGCATCGTGATGATGCCGCGGTTGTTGCGGCCGGCCTTCTGCTTCTGCGGCTCGAGCAGCGAAGCCTCGGGGGCGCCCTTGTGCAGGTGCTTGTGCACCACCTTCGTCACGGCACGGCGGCCCGGCGACGTCGGCTTGACCTTGATGACAGCCATTTAAGCGGTCTCCCCGGAGAAGTTGAGCTCCTGGCCCGGCTTCAGCGCGACGTACGCCTTCTTGACGTGGTCGCGGCGGCCGATCGTGCGGCCGAAGCGCTTGACCTTGCCCTTCTGCACGGTCGTCGTGACGGCGGCCACCTCGACCTTGAACAGCAGCTCGACGGCGGCCTTGATCTCGGGCTTGGTCGCGTCGCGCAGCACCTTGAACAGCACCTGGTTGCGCTTCTCGCCGATGCGCGTTGCCTTCTCCGAGATGATCGGGGCGACCAGCACCTGCGCCAGGCGGCCTTCGTCGAACTTGCGCTCGGCGGGGGTCGGG
Organism: Rubrivivax sp.; assembly: GCA_019635315.1. GTDB lineage: Bacteria > Pseudomonadota > Gammaproteobacteria > Burkholderiales > Burkholderiaceae_C > Rubrivivax. The sequence continues at coordinate 145,275 of JAHBZT010000003.1, read as the reverse complement.
TTGATGCGGCTCATGCGAACATCTCCTTGAGCTGCTCGATCGCGCCCTTGGTCACCAGCACCTTCTTGAAGAAGACCAGCGACAGCGGATCGGCGTAGCGCGGCTCGACGACGAGCACGTTGGCCAGGTTGCGGCTGGCCAGGTGCAGGTTCTCGTCGATCTGGTCGGCGATGACCATCACCGAGTCCAGGCCCATGGCCTTGAGCTTGGCGGCCAGCAGCTTGGTCTTGGGCGCCTCGACGCTGATCGAGTCGACCACCGCCAGGCGGCCGTCGCGCGCGAGCTGCGACAGGATGGACGCCATGCCGGCGCGGTACATCTTCTTGTTGACCTTGTGCGAGAAGTTCTCGTCGGGCCGGTTCGGGAAGATGCGGCCGCCCCCTCGCCACAGCGGCGAGCTGGTCATGCCGGCGCGCGCGCGGCCGGTGCCCTTCTGGCGGAACGGCTTCTTGGTCGAGTGCTTGACCTCGCCGCGGTCCAGCTGCGCGCGCGTGCCCTGGCGCGCATTGGCCTGGAAGGCGACGACGATCTGGTGCACCAACGCCTCGTTGTAGTCGCGCGCGAACACGGTGTCCGGCGCGTCGACCTTGGCCGTGGCCTGGCCCTGTTCGTTCAGGAGCTCGAGCTGCATCACTTCGCTCCCTTCTTGGTGTCGGCGACAACGCCGCCCTTGGCGGCGCGGACCTTGACGGCCGGGCGCACGACCACGTGGCCGTTCTTCGCACCCGGGACCGCGCCGCGCACGAGCAGCAGCGAACGCGCCTCGTCGACGCGCACGACGTCCAGGTTCTGGGTGGTGACGGTCTCGTCGCCCATGTGGCCGGTCATCTTCTTGCCCGGAAAGACACGGCCCGGGTCCTGGGCCATCGAGATCGAGCCCGGCACGTTGTGCGAACGGCTGTTGCCGTGCGACGCGCGCTGCGAGCCGAAGTTGTGGCGCTTGATGGTGCCCGCGAAGCCCTTGCCGATCGACGTGCCCTGCACGTCGACCTTCTGGCCGGCGGCGAACAGCGTCACCGGCAGCACGGCGCCCGGCGCATGCTGTCCGGCGATCTCGGCGCTGACGCGGAATTCCTTCAGGACCTCGCCGGCCTCGACGCCGGCCTTGGCCAGGTGCCCGACCTCGGGCTTGTTGACCCGGCTCGCCTTGCGCGAGCCGAAGGTGACCTGCAGCGCGTTGTAGCCGTCGGTCGCCTCGGTCTTGACCTGCGTGACGCGGTTGTTGGACACGTCCAGCACCGTCACGGGGATGGCATCGCCATCGTCCGTGAAGATGCGCATCATGCCCACCTTGCGGCCCAGCAAGCCGAGCTGTTCGCTCATGCTCATGGTTCTCTCCAGCGGCGCAACCCGGCGCGGGCGGCGCGGCCTTGTTCACGATCCCGGCATCGATTGGCCGGGGCGGTTCTGGCCTGCCTGCAGGCCAAGCCTGAGACAGGAAAGCCCGCGAGTATAGCAGCCGCGGGCTTTCCCGCAACCGCCAGCCCCGCGGGCGGCGGGCCCGAGGCCCTTACTGCAGCTTGATCTCGACGTCCACGCCGGCCGGCAGGTCCAGCTTCATCAGCGCGTCGACCGTCTTGTCGGTCGGGTCGACGATGTCCATCAGGCGCTGGTGCGTGCGGATCTCGAACTGGTCGCGGCTGGTCTTGTTGACGTGCGGCGAGCGCAGGATGTCGAAGCGCTGCATGCGCGTGGGCAGCGGCACCGGTCCCTTGACGATGGCGCCGGTGCGCTTGGCGGTGTCGACGATCTCCAGCGCGCTCTGGTCGATCAGCTTGTAGTCGAAGGCCTTCAGGCGGATGCGGATCTTCTGTTTCGTGGCCATGGTGTGTCCTCTTTCTCTGACGTCCCGCAGCCCCTAGGGCTGCGGGCGCTCGGTGTGGGCCGAAGGGCGCGGCATCGCGGGGTCTCCCCGCGATGCCGCGAGCCCCCTCGGGGGGCGGCCGCCACGTGCGCGGCAGCGCACGCCTGCGGCCGGGGGCACCATGCCCTATTCGATGATCTTCGCCACCACGCCCGCGCCGACGGTGCGCCCGCCCTCGCGGATCGCGAAGCGCAGGCCTTCCTCCATCGCGATCGGCGCGATCAGCTTGACGGTGATGCTGACGTTGTCGCCCGGCATCACCATCTCCTTGTCCTTGGGCAGTTCCACCGCGCCCGTGACGTCCGTCGTGCGGAAGTAGAACTGCGGCCGGTAGTTGTTGAAGAACGGCGTGTGGCGCCCGCCCTCTTCCTTGCTCAGCACGTAGATCTCGGCCGTGAAGTGCGTGTGCGGCTTGACGCTGCCGGGTTTGCACAGCACCTGCCCGCGCTCGACCTCTTCACGCTTGGTGCCGCGCAGCAGGATGCCCACGTTGTCCCCCGCCTGCCCCTGGTCCAGCAGCTTGCGGAACATCTCCACACCCGTGCAGGTGGTCTTGACCGTCGGGCGGATGCCCACGATCTCGATTTCCTCGCCGACCTTGATGACGCCGCGCTCCACGCGCCCGGTGACCACCGTGCCGCGCCCGGAGATGCTGAAGACGTCTTCCACCGGCATCAGGAAGGTGCCGTCCACCGCGCGCTCGGGCGTGGGGATGTAGCTGTCCAGCGCCTCGGCCAGTTTCATGATGGCCTGCTCGCCGAGCTCGCCCTTGTCGCCTTCCATGGCCAGCTTGGCGCTGCCCTTGACGATGGGGGTGTCGTCGCCCGGGAATTCGTACTTGCTGAGCAGCTCGCGCACTTCCATCTCGACGAGCTCGAGCAGTTCGGCGTCGTCGACCATGTCGCACTTGTTCAGGAAGACGATGATGTAGGGCACGCCGACCTGGCGCGCCAGCAGGATGTGCTCGCGCGTCTGCGGCATCGGGCCGTCGGCGGCCGAGACCACCAGGATCGCGCCGTCCATCTGCGCCGCGCCGGTGATCATGTTCTTGACGTAGTCGGCGTGGCCCGGGCAGTCCACGTGCGCGTAGTGCCGGTTGGCCGTCTCGTACTCGACGTGCGCGGTGTTGATCGTGATGCCGCGCGCCTTCTCCTCCGGCGCCGCGTCGATCTGGTCGTAGGCCTTGGCCTCGCCGCCGAACTTCGATGCCAGGATCGTCGTGATCGCCGCCGTCAGCGTCGTCTTGCCATGGTCCACGTGACCGATCGTGCCCACGTTCACGTGGGGCTTGGTGCGCTCGAACTTGCCTTTTGCCATTTCAGTGACTCCGAAAAGAGCGTTGCCAGTGGGTTGGTTTTAGGTTTCCGCCGGGGCCGCTATCCGTCTGCCACTGGCAGCAGGCGGAGGCGCCGGCGAAGACCGCCGCGGGCTTACTTTCCGCGGGCCGTGATGATCGCGTCGGCGACGTTCTTGGGCGCCTCGGCGTAGTGCTTGAATTCCATCGTGTAGGTCGCGCGGCCCTGGCTCATCGAGCGCAGCGTGGTGCTGTAGCCGAACATCTCCGACAGCGGCACCTCGGCCTTGATGATCTTGCCGCCGCCGGGCATGTCGTCCATGCCCTGCACCATGCCGCGGCGGGACGACAGGTCGCCCATCACCGAGCCGGCATAGTCCTCCGGCGTCTCGACCTCGACCGCCATCATCGGCTCCAGGATCACCGGGCTGGCCTTGCGGCAGCCGTCCTTGAAGCCGATCGACGCCGCCATCTTGAACGCGTTCTCCGACGAGTCCACCTCGTGGTACGAGCCGAAGGTCAGCGTGACCTTCACGTCCACCACCGGGTAGCCGGCCAGCACGCCGTTGGGCAGCGTCTCCTCGATGCCCTTCTGCACCGCCGGGATGTATTCGCGCGGAACGACGCCGCCCTTGATCGCGTCGACGAACTCGAAGCCCTTGCCCGGCTCCTGCGGCTCGATCTTCAGCACGACGTGGCCATACTGGCCCTTGCCGCCGGACTGGCGAACGAACTTGCCCTCGACGTTCTCGACCGGCTTGCGGATGGTCTCGCGGTAGGCGACCTGCGGCTTGCCGACGTTGGCCTCGACGCCGAACTCGCGCTTCATGCGGTCGACGATGATCTCCAGGTGCAGCTCGCCCATGCCGGAAATGATGGTCTGGCCGCTCTCCTCGTCGGTGCGCAGGCGGAAGCTCGGGTCCTCCGCGGCCAGGCGGCCCAGCGCGATGCCCATCTTCTCCTGGTCGGCCTTGGTCTTGGGCTCGACGGCCTGGCTGATCACGGGCTCCGGGAAGACCATCTTCTCGAGCGTGATGATGGCCTCGGGGTCGCACAGCGTCTCACCGGTGGTGACGTCCTTCAGGCCCACGCAGGCGGCGATGTCGCCGGCCAGGATCTCCTTGATCTCCTCGCGCTGGTTGGCGTGCATCTGCAGGATGCGGCCGATGCGCTCCTTCTTGCCTCGGATCGGGTTGTAGACCGAGTCGCCGCTCTTGAGCACGCCGGAGTACACGCGCACGAAGGTCAGCTGGCCGACGTAGGGGTCGGTCATCAGCTTGAACGCCAGCGCGGCGAACTTCTCGTTGTCGTCGGCCTTGCGGCTGGTTTCCTTGTCGTCGTCGTCGGTGCCCGGCACCGGCGGGATGTCCACCGGCGAAGGCAGGAACTCGATGACGGCGTCCAGCATGCGCTGCACGCCCTTGTTCTTGAACGCCGTGCCGCACAGCATGGGCTGGATCTCGGTGGCGATCGTGCGCTGGCGCAGGCCGAGCTTGATCTCGTCCTCGGACAGCTCGCCCGTCTCGAGGTACTTGTTCATCAGCTCCTCGCTGGCCTCGGCCGCGGCCTCGACCATCTGCTCGCGCCACTTCTCGCAGTCGGCCTGCAGCTCGTCCGGGATCGGGCCGTACTCGAACTTCGTGCCCTGGCTGGCCTCGTCCCAGATGATGGCCTTCATCTTCAGCAGGTCGACGACGCCCTTGAAGTGCTCCTCGGCGCCGATCGGCACCACGATGGGCACCGGATTGGCCTTCAGCCGGGTCTTCATCTGCTCGTAGACCTTGAAGAAGTTCGCGCCGGTGCGGTCCATCTTGTTGACGAAGGCCAGGCGCGGCACCTTGTACTTGTTGGCCTGGCGCCAGACGGTCTCGGACTGCGGCTGCACGCCGCCGACCGCGCAATAGACCATGCACGCGCCGTCGAGCACGCGCATGCTGCGCTCGACCTCGATCGTGAAGTCCACGTGCCCCGGGGTGTCGATGATGTTGAAGCGGTGCTCGGGGTAGGACATGTCCATGCCCTTCCAGAAGCAGGTCGTCGCGGCCGACGTGATCGTGATGCCGCGCTCCTGTTCCTGCTCCATCCAGTCCATCGTGGCCGCGCCGTCGTGCACCTCGCCGATCTTGTGGTTCACGCCCGTGTAGAACAGGATGCGCTCGGTGGTGGTGGTCTTGCCGGCATCGATGTGTGCGCTGATGCCGATGTTGCGGTAGCGCTCGATGGGGGTCTTGCGGGCCATGATGGACTCCAAATGCAGGGGCCGCCTTGCGGGTTGGTGTTAACCCGTAAGGCGGCCGGAAGACGGAATTAGAAGCGGAAGTGCGAGAACGCCTTGTTGGCTTCGGCCATGCGGTGGACTTCGTCGCGCTTCTTCACGGCGCCGCCACGGCCTTCGCTGGCTTCCAGCAGTTCGTTGGCCAGGCGCGCGGCCATGCTCTTCTCGCCGCGCTTGCGCGCGCTCTCCTTCAGCCAGCGCATGGCCAGGGCCTGGCGTCGGACGGGGCGGACTTCCACGGGAACCTGGTAGTTCGCACCGCCGACGCGCCGGGACTTCACCTCGACCATCGGCTTGATGTTGTTCAGCGCGACCATGAAGATCTCCAGCGGATCCTTCTGGGCCTTCTTCTCGACCTGTTCCAGCGCGCCGTAGATGATGCGCTCGGCGACCGCCTTCTTGCCCGACTCCATGATGACGTTCATGAACTTGGACAGGTCGACCGAGCCGAACTTCGGGTCGGGCAGGATCTCGCGCTTGGGGACTTCGCGACGACGTGGCATGGGAGTCTTCCTTCGGTGGTTTCAGTTGGCGGCAGGACCATCCTGCCGCCTCGGCCGGTCATCGGGACCGGCCACTTACTCCGGCCGCCAGCCTTCTCGAAGAAGGCTTGAGGGGCCGTAGCGAGCGGGCCGCAGCGGTGCCGAGCAGCGCAGCCGTACACCCGTACGGCGAGCAGCACAGGCGCCGATCCGGCCCGCGCAGTAGGCCCATCAGGCCTTCTTCGGGCGCTTGGCGCCGTACTTGGAACGCGCCTGCTTGCGGTCCTTGACCCCCTGCAGGTCCAGCGAGCCGCGCACGATGTGGTAGCGCACGCCGGGCAGGTCCTTGACCCGGCCGCCGCGCACCAGCACCACGCTGTGCTCCTGCAGGTTGTGGCCCTCGCCGCCGATGTAGGAGATGACCTCCTGCTGGTTGGTCAGGCGCACCTTGGCCACCTTGCGCAGCGCCGAGTTCGGCTTCTTGGGCGTGGTGGTGTAGACGCGGGTGCAGACGCCGCGGCGCTGCGGGTTGCCCTGCAGGGCCGGCGACTTGGACTTGATGATCTCGGTCTGCCGGCCGTGGCGCACGAGCTGGTTGATGGTGGGCATAGGTAACTTGTTCCCGTTTGAAGCTACGCGTGGTTTTCTCGGTGGCCCGCGACAGTCGTGAGGGTCTTCGCGCAGCCGGCTCGCCTGGAGCGCGGGGCCTTTCCTGCCGCCGCGGGCTCCACTGCAGCCGGCCCTGCCGGGGTGCCGCGCAGCATCAAGCGCGGCAAAGTCTGCCGAAAAGCCCTCTAGTATATGCTGACAGGAATTGCCCGGCAAGCCGATGGTCCGGCCGCCCGGCCGGCCGCGCGCCGCGCCGGCATCCTGCCGCCCCGACCGCGCCGCCGCTGCCCCATGCCCTCCGACCGCCCGCTTGCCGTGCTGGACACCAACACGGTGCTCGACTGGCTGCTCTTCCGCGACCCCGGCGCGCAGGCGCTGGCCGAGGCGCTGGCGTCGGGCGCGCTGGACTGGGTGGCCTGCCCGGCGATGCGTACCGAGCTGGCGCAGGTGCTGTCCCGGCCCGCGCTGGCGCGCTGGCGGCCCGACGCCGGCCAGCTGCTGGCCGCATTCGACCGCCACGCGCTGCTGCACGCCGACCCGCCGCGGCTGCCGGCGCCGGCGCTGCAGCCCAGCGACCCCGACGACCAGGTCTTCGTCGACCTCGCGCTGGCCTGCGGCGCGCGCTGGCTGCTCAGCAAGGACCGCGCGCTGCTGAAGCTGGCCGGCCACGCGCGCCTGCGCGGCCTGGCGATCCTGCGCCCGGCGGACTGGCCCGGGACCGCCTGACGCACGCGCCGGCGACGGGCCCGCGTGCAAGAAAAAGGGCGGCCCGCGGCCGCCCCATGCCGGTCCGGCGGCGCCGCCCGTTTCCGGACGGCGCCGCGGCCGCTCATTCCGTCGGCTCGGCGCCGCTGGCGGCGTCCACCTGCGCCAGCTGCACGGCGGCCAGTTCCTCGGCCTCCTGCAGCGCGATCGCGCGGCGCTCGCTCTCGTCCATCGCCTCCTTGGCGCGCCGGGCCTCGTGGAAGGCCATGCCGGTGCCCGCGGGGATCAGGCGGCCGACGATGACGTTCTCCTTGAGCCCGCGCAGCTCGTCGCGCTTGCCCATGATCGCCGCTTCGGTCAGCACGCGCGTGGTCTCCTGGAAGGAGGCAGCGCTGATGAAGCTGTCGGTGGACAGGCTGGCCTTGGTGATGCCCAGCAGCACGTCGGCGTGCGTGGCCGGGATCTTGTCCTCGCCGCGCAGCTTCTCGTTGGTGTTGAGCAGCTCCGAGCGCTCGACCTGCTCGCCAGCGATGTAGCCGCTGTCGCCCGGGTTGACGATCTGAACGCGGCGCAGCATCTGGCGGACGATCACCTCGATGTGCTTGTCGTTGATCTTCACGCCCTGCAGGCGGTAGACGTCCTGCACCTCGTCGACGATGTAGCGCGCCAGCTCCTCGATGCCCAGCAGGCGCAGGATGTCCTGCGGGTCCGCCGCGCCGTCGACGATCAGCTCGCCGCGGTTCACAACCTGGCCCTCGTGCACCAGGATGTTCTTCTCCTTGGGCACCAGCTCCTCGTAGACATGGCCCTCGGGGTCGGTGATCTGCAGGCGCACCTTGCCCTTGGTCTCCTTGCCGAAGCTGATGGTGCCGGTGATCTCGGCCAGCGTGCCCTTGTCCTTGGGGCTGCGGGCCTCGAACAGCTCGGCCACCCGCGGCAGGCCGCCAGTGATGTCGCGCGTCTTCTGGCCTTCCATCGGAATGCGCGCCAGCACCTCGCCCGGCGCCAGGTCCTGGCCGTCGCGCACCTGGATCAGCGCACCGACCGGGAAGCCGATCGTCACGCTGTGGTCGGTGCCGGGGATCTTGACCTCGTGGCCCGAGGCGTCCAGCAGCTTCACCTGCGGGCGCACGACCTTGGCCGCGCCGCGGCGCTTGGGGTCGATGACGACCAGCGTCGACAGGCCCGTGACCTCGTCGACCTGCTTGGCGACGGTGACGCCTTCCTCGACGTTCTCGAACTTCGCGCGGCCGGCGAACTCGGTGATGATCGGGCGCGTCAGCGGGTCCCAGTTGGCCAGCACGGTGCCGGCCTTGACGGCCTGGTCGGGCTTGACGTTGAGCGTGGCGCCATACGGCAGCTTGTGGCGCTCGCGCTCGCGGCCATGCTGGTCGCTGATGACGATCTCACCCGAGCGGCTGATCACCACCAGCACCCCCTTGCCGTTGGTCACGTAGCGCATCGTGGTGTTGAAGCCGACGATGCCGTCGGACTTCGCCTCCACGCTGCTCGCCACCGCCGCGCGCGACGCCGCACCGCCGATGTGGAAGGTGCGCATCGTCAGCTGCGTGCCCGGCTCGCCGATCGACTGCGCGGCGATCACGCCGACCGCCTCGCCGACGTTGACCAGCCCGCCGCGACCCAGGTCGCGGCCATAACACTTGCTGCACAGGCCGAAGCGTGTGTCGCAGGTCAGCGGCGTGCGCACCTTGACCTCGTCGACGCCGGCGGCCTCGAGCACGTCGAGCGCGTCCTCGTCCAGCATCGATCCGGCGGCCAGCAGCACCTCCTGCGTCTCGGGGTGCAGCACCTCGATGGCCGTCACGCGGCCCAGGATGCGGTCGCGCAGGCTCTCGATGACCTCACCGCCCTCGACCAGCGCACGCATGTTCATGCCGTGCTGGGTGCCGCAATCGTCCTCGGTGACGACCAGGTCCTGCGTCACGTCGACCAGGCGGCGCGTCAGGTAGCCGGAGTTCGCGGTCTTCAGCGCCGTGTCCGCCAGGCCCTTGCGCGCGCCGTGCGTGGAGATGAAGTACTGCAGCACGTTCAGGCCTTCACGGAAGTTGGCCGTGATGGGCGTCTCGATGATGCTGCCGTCGGGCTTGGCCATCAGGCCGCGCATACCGGCCAGCTGGCGGATCTGCGCCGCCGAGCCGCGCGCGCCGGAGTCGGCCATCATGTAGATGGAGTTGAACGACTCCTGGTCCACGGCCTTGCCGTGGCGGTCGGTCACCTTCTCCTTCGAGAGCTGCGACATCATGACCTTGCCGACCTCGTCGCCGGTCTTGCCCCAGATGTCGACGACCTTGTTGTAGCGCTCGCCGGCGGTCACCAGGCCCGAGACGTACTGCTGCTCGATCTCCTTGACCTCCTTCTCGGCGCGCTCGATCAGGCCGTGCTTCTCCTTGGGCACCAGCATATCGTCGATGGCGATCGAGATGCCGGCGCGCGTGGCCAGCCGGAAGCCGCTCTGCAGCAGCTTGTCGGCGAAGATCACCGTGTCCTTCAGGCCGCACTTGCGGAAGGACGCGTTGATCAGGCGCGAGATCTCCTTCTTCTTCAGAGCCTTGTTGATGTTGGCGAAGGGCAGGCCCTTGGGCAGGATCTCCGACAGCAGCGCGCGGCCGACCGTGGTCTCCACCAGGCGCGTCTCGGGGCGGAAATGCTCGCCGTCGCGCACCCACTCGGTCAGGCGCACGGCCACCTTGGCGGTGATCTCGACGACGCCGTTGTCCAGCGCCCGCTGCAGCTCCTGCAGGTCGGCGAAGACCATGCCCTCGCCCTTGCCGTTCACCCGCTCGCGGGTGGCGTAGTACAGGCCCAGCACGACGTCCTGGCTGGGCACGATGGACGGCTCGCCCGAGGCCGGGAACAGCACGTTGTTGGACGCCAGCATCAGCGTGCGGGCTTCCATCTGCGCCTCGATCGACAGCGGCACGTGCACGGCCATCTGGTCGCCGTCGAAGTCGGCGTTGAACGCCGAGCACACCAGCGGGTGCAGCTGGATGGCCTTGCCCTCGATCAGCACCGGCTCGAAGGCCTGGATGCCCAGACGGTGCAGCGTCGGGGCGCGGTTCAGCAGGACCGGGTGCTCCTTGATCACCTCTTCCAGGATGTCCCACACCACCGGCGTGCCGCTCTCGACTTCCTTCTTCGCGGCCTTGATGGTGGTCGCGATGCCCATCGCCTCCAGGCGGCTGAAGATGAAGGGCTTGAACAGCTCGATGGCCATCAGCTTGGGCAGGCCGCACTGGTGCAGCTTCAGCGTCGGGCCGACCACGATGACCGAGCGGCCCGAGTAGTCGACACGCTTGCCCAGCAGGTTCTGGCGGAAGCGGCCGCTCTTGCCCTTGATCATGTCGGCCAGCGACTTCAGCGCGCGCTTGTTGGCGCCCGTCATCGCCTTGCCGCGGCGGCCGTTGTCCAGCAGCGAGTCCACCGCCTCCTGCAGCATGCGCTTCTCGTTGCGCACGATGATCTCCGGCGCCTTCAGCTCCAGCAGCCGCGCGAGGCGGTTGTTGCGGTTGATGACGCGGCGGTAGAGGTCGTTCAGGTCCGACGTGGCGAAGCGGCCACCGTCCAGCGGCACCAGGGGGCGCAGGTCCGGCGGCAGCACCGGCAGCACCTCCATGACCATCCAGCTGGGCTTGATGCCGCTCTTCTTGAAGGCCTCCATCACCTTCAGGCGCTTGGAGTTCTTCTTGATCTTCAGCTCCGACCCGGTCATGTCGTTGCGGAGCTTGTCGATCTCGACGTCGAGGTCCATCTCCTCGAGCAGCTTCTTGATGCCCTCGGCGCCCATCATGGCGACGAACTCGTCACCGTATTCGGCGTGCTTGGCCTCGAAGTCGTCCTCGGACATGATGCTGAACTTCTTCAGCGGCGTCATGCCGGGGTCGACGACGACATACGCCTCGAAGTACAGCACGCGCTCGATGTCGCGCAGCGTCATGTCCAGCACCAGGCCCAGGCGCGACGGCAGGCTCTTCAGGAACCAGATGTGCGCGCAGGGCGCGGCCAGGTCGATGTGGCCCATGCGCTCGCGGCGCACCTTGGTCTGCGTGACCTCGACGCCGCACTTCTCGCAGATCACGCCGCGGTGCTTCAGGCGCTTGTACTTGCCGCACAGGCACTCGTAGTCCTTGATCGGGCCGAAGATCTTGGCGCAGAACAGGCCGTCGCGTTCCGGCTTGAAGGTCCGGTAGTTGATGGTCTCGGGCTTCTTCACCTCGCCGAACGACCAGCTGCGGATCTTCTCCGGCGACGCGAGGCCGATCTTGATGGCATCGAAATGCTCATCAGGAGTGAATTGCTTGAACAGGTCCAGCAAGCCTTTCATTGGCTTCTCCTAATAAATCTGTGCGTAACCGGAAAGAGAAATGACGGGATCAAAGGCGTGCCAGGCCAGGCGCGAGGGAGGGCCGCGTAGCAGCGCTACGCAACCGACCGAGCAACGCGGCAAGGCGCGGCTTTGGCACGTCAGTTCCTTTCCAGTTCGATGTCGATGCCAAGCGAACGGATTTCCTTGACCAGCACGTTGAACGACTCCGGCATGCCGGCCTCGATCGCGTGTTCGCCCTTGACGATGTTCTCGTAGACCTTGGTGCGGCCGTTCACGTCGTCGGACTTGACGGTCAGCATTTCCTGCAGCACGTAGCTCGCGCCATAGGCTTCCAGGGCCCAGACCTCCATCTCGCCGAAGCGCTGGCCGCCGAACTGCGCCTTGCCGCCCAGCGGCTGCTGCGTGACCAGGCTGTACGGGCCGGTGGAACGCGCGTGCATCTTGTCGTCCACCAGGTGGTGCAGCTTCAGCACGTGCATGTAGCCCACGGTGACCGGGCGCTCGAAGGCCTCGCCGGTGCGCCCGTCGTGCAGCACGGCCTGGGTGCGCGTGGCGGTCAGGCCCTTCTTGGCCGCGACCTCGTCGGGGAAGGCCAGCTTGAGCATGCCGCGGATCTCGTCCTCGGCCGCGCCGTCGAACACCGGCGTCGCGAAGGGCACGCCCTGCTCGAGGTTGCGCGCCATCTCGAGCACGTCGTCGTCGGACAGCGCGTCGATCTGCTCGGTCTTGCCGCCGCTTTTGTTGTACAGCGCGTCCAGGAACTTGCGCAACTCGGCGGCGCGGGCCTGCTGCTGCAGCATCTCGCCCAGGCGCTGGCCGATGCCCTTGGCCGCCCAGCCCAGGTGCACTTCCAGCACCTGGCCGACGTTCATGCGGCTGGGCACGCCCAGCGGGTTGAGCACGATGTCCACCGGCGTGCCGTCGGCCATGTAGGGCATGTCCTCGACGGCGACGATCTTGGACACCACGCCCTTGTTGCCGTGGCGGCCGGCCATCTTGTCGCCGGGCTGCAGGCGGCGCTTGACCGCCAGGTAGACCTTGACCATCTTCAGCACGCCGGCCGGCAGCTCGTCGCCCTGCGTCAGCTTCTTGCGCTTCTCCTCGAACGCGAGGTCGAAGCTGTGGCGCGTCTGGTCCAGGCTGTTCTTGATGCTCTCCAGCTGGTTGGCCAGGTCCTCGTCCGCCGGGCGGATGTCGAACCAGTGGTACTTGTCCACCGAGGCCAGGTAGTCGCGCGTGATCGTCGTGCCCTTGGCGATCTTCTGCGGGCCGCCGTTGGCCGGCTTGCCGACCAGCAGCTTCTCGATGCGGTCGAAGGCGTCGGCCTCGACGATGCGCAGCTGGTCGTTGAGGTCGAGCCGGAAGCGCTTCAGTTCGTCGTCGATGATCTGCTGCGCACGCTTGTCGCGCTGGATGCCCTCGCGGGTGAAGACCTGCACGTCGATCACCGTGCCCTGCGTGCCCTGGTCGACGCGCAGGCTGGTGTCCTTCACGTCGGACGCCTTCTCGCCGAAGATCGCGCGCAGCAGCTTCTCTTCCGGCGTCAGCGTGGTCTCGCCCTTGGGCGTGACCTTGCCGACCAGCACGTCGCCCGGGTTGACCTCGGCGCCGATGTAGACGATGCCGCTCTCGTCCAGGCGCGCGAGCTGCTGCTCGCTGAGGTTCGGGATGTCGCGCGTGATCTCTTCGGAGCCCAGCTTGGTGTCGCGCGCCATCACCACCAGCTCCTCGATGTGGATGCTGGTGTAGCGGTCGTCGGCGACCACCTTCTCGCTGATCAGGATCGAGTCCTCGAAGTTGTAGCCGTTCCAGGGCATGAACGCGACCAGCATGTTCTGGCCCAGGGCCAGCTCGCCGAGGTCGGTGCTGGCGCCGTCGGCCACCACGTCGCCGGCGGCGACCTGATCGCCGCGCTTGACGATCGGGCGCTGGTGGATGTTGGTGTTCTGGTTGGAACGCTGGTACTTGATCAGGTTGTAGATGTCGACGCCCACCTCGCCGGCCACCGTCTCCGCGTCGTTGACGCGGATCACGATGCGGTTGGTGTCGACGTAGTCCACGACGCCGCCACGGCGCGCCGTGACGACGGTGCCCGAGTCGACCGCGGCGACGCGCTCGACGCCGGTGCCGACGAAGGCCTTCTCGGGGCGCAGCACCGGCACCGCCTGGCGCTGCATGTTCGCACCCATCAGCGCGCGGTTGGCGTCGTCGTGCTCCAGGAAGGGCACCAGCGAGGCCGCCACCGAGACGATCTGCGTCGGCGCGACGTCCATGTACTGGATGCGCTCGGGCGAGGTCAGCATGGACTCGCCCTTCTCGCGCGCGCTGACCAGCTCGTCGACCAGGCGGCCCTGCTCGTCCAGCGAGGCGTTGGCCTGCGCGATGACGTACTTGCCTTCCTCGATCGCCGACAGGTAGTCGATCTGGTTCGTGACCTTGCCGTCGACGACGCGGCGGTACGGCGTCTCGAGGAAGCCGTACTCGTTGAGCTGCGCATACAGCGCCAGCGAGTTGATGAGGCCGATGTTCGGGCCTTCCGGCGTCTCGATCGGGCACACGCGGCCGTAGTGCGTCGGGTGCACGTCGCGCACCTCGAAGCCGGCGCGCTCGCGCGTCAGGCCGCCCGGGCCCAGGGCCGAGACGCGCCGCTTGTGCGTGATCTCGCTCAGCGGGTTGGTCTGGTCCATGAACTGGCTGAGCTGGCTCGCCCCGAAGAACTCCTTGAGCGCCGCGCTGATCGGCTTGGAGTTGATCAGGTCGTGCGGCATCAGGGCTTCGGTCTCGGCCTGGCCCAGGCGCTCCTTGACGGCCTTCTCGATGCGCGCGAGGCCGCTGCGGTACTGGTTCTCCGCCAGCTCGCCGACGCAGCGCACGCGCCGGTTGCCCAGGTGGTCGATGTCGTCGACGTCGCCATTGCCGTTGCGCAGGTCGACGAGGATCTTGACGACGGCCAGGATGTCCTCGTTGGACAGCGTCATCGCGCCCTCGGGCGTGTCGCGTCCGACGCGGGCGTTGAACTTCATGCGGCCGACCCGGCTCAGGTCGTAGGTGTCGGCGCTGTAGAAGAGGCGGTGGAACAGCGCCTCGACCGCGTCCTCGGTCGGCGGCTCGCCGGGGCGCATCATGCGGTAGATGGCCACGCGGGCGGCCAGCTGGTCGGCCGTCTCGTCACTGGCCAGCGTCTGGCTGATGTAGGCGCCCTGGTTCAGCTCGTTCGTGTACAGGCAGGGCAGTTCCTTGATGCCGGCGGCGCGCAGCTTCTTCAGCAGCGCCTCGGTAAGCTCGTCATTGGCCTTGGCGACGATCTCGCCGGTGTCCGGGTCGACCATGTTGCGCGCGACGATGCGCCCGACCAGGAAGTCCTCGGGCACCGAGATGTGCGTGGTGCCGGTCTGCTCGAGCTGCTTGACGTGGCGCGCGGTGATGCGCTTGTCCTTCTCGACGATCACGTTGCCGGACTTGTCGGTGAGGTCGAAGCGCGCAACCTCGCCCTTCAGCCGCTCGGGCACGAACTCCATCTGAGCGCCCGCGTCCATCAGGCGGAAGTGGTCGTTCTGGAAGAAATGCGCCAGGATCTGCTCGGGGTTCAGGCCGATCGCCTTGAGCAGGATCGTGACCGGCATCTTGCGGCGGCGGTCGACGCGGAAGTACAGGATGTCCTTGGGGTCGAACTCGAAGTCCAGCCAGCTGCCGCGGTAGGGGATGATGCGGGCGCTGAACAGCAGCTTGCCCGAGCTGTGCGTCTTGCCCTTGTCGTGCTCGAAGAAGACGCCCGGGCTTCGGTGCAGCTGGCTGACGATCACGCGCTCGGTGCCGTTGACGATGAACGAGCCATAGTCGGTCATCAGGGGCACCTCGCCCATGTAGACCTCCTGCTCCTTGATCTCCTTGACCGCCTTGGCCGGGTGGCTCTCGCGGTCGTAGATGATCATCTGCAGCTTCGCGCGCACGGCCGCGGCGAAGGTCAGGCCCCGCTGCTGGCACTCGCGCACGTCGAACGGCGGCTTGGCGATGTTGTATTCGATGAACTTCATCTCCACGAACCCGTTGTGCGAGACGATCGGGAACGCGGACAGGAAGGCGGCCTGCAGCCCCTCGGGCTTGCGCTTGGCGGGCGGCACGTCCTTCTGCAGGAAGGCGACGTAGCTCTCGCGCTGCATCGTCAGCAGGTAGGGCACGTTCAGCACGCTCGCGCGCTTGCCGAAGCTCTTGCGGATGCGCTTGCGCTCGGTGTAGGTGTAGGGGGTTGCTTGCGCCATAGAACTCTCCGTGTCGAGAGCGCCCGCCGGGCCAGGGCGGATGCTCGTCGGCGACTGGCTGGCCCGGGCCCGCGGGTCTTCACCCGCCGGCCGAGAGCCGACTCAGGCCTTGCGCCTGAGGTCTGGTGGCAGGCCACTACCTGCCGCTGGCGGACAACCCCGGCATTGCACCGGAGCCCGACCAAACCCGTTCCCTGCAGTCGGATCAGGAAACACTTGCAAGGGCCGCACGCGGCACTTGCAGGTGCCCCCGGGGCCGGCGACGCCGCCCCCGGGGACCCCGAGCCGGCTTACTTCAGCTCGGCCTTGGCGCCGGCTTCCACCAGCTTCTTGACCGCGGCCTCGGCGTCGGCCTTGGCGATGGCTTCCTTGACGGCCTTGGGCGCGCCGTCGACCAGGTCCTTGGCCTCCTTCAGGCCCAGGCCGGTCAGCTCGCGCACCACCTTGATCACCGACACCTTGTTGGCGCCGGCTTCCAGCAGCATCACGTTGAACTCGGTCTTCTCCTCGGCGGCCGGCGCGGCGGCGCCGCCACCGCCGGCGGCCGGGGCGGCCATCGCCGCGGCGGACACGCCGAACTTTTCCTCGATGGCCTTGACCAGGTCATTGAGTTCCATCACCGTCATGCTGTCCATCGCGGACAGGAAAGCGTCTTTGTCGAATGCCATTTGGGGTTCCTCGAAACGTGGGGTTCAGTACGAATGGGATGCGGCCGGTCAGGCGGCCGGCGCTTCGGCAGCGCCGCCGCCCTTCTTCTCGGCCAGCGCCGCGATCACGCCAGCCAGGCGCTGGATCGGCGACTTCAGCAGGCCCGCGACCTGGGCGATCAGCACCTCGCGGCTGGGGATCGCCGCCAGGGCCTTGACGCCGTCGGCGTCGAGGGCCTTGCCGGCATAGGCGCCGCCCTTGACGACCAGCTTGTCGTTGCCCTTGGCGAAGTCGGCCACGACCTTCGCCGCGGCGACCGCATCCTCGGAAAAGCCGTAGATCAGCGGGCCGACCATGGCACCCTGGGCCACCTCGAACGGCGTGCCCGCGACGGCGCGACACGCGAGCGTGTTCTTCAGCACGTGAAGGTACACGCCCTGCTCGCGCGCCTCGCGGCGCAGCTTGTTCAGGTGTTCCACGGTGAGGCCACGGTACTCGGCCAGCGCCAGCGTCTGCGAACGGGCCGCCTGCGCGGCGACGTCCGTGACCACGGCTGCCTTCTCGTTGCGATTGAGACTCAAGGTCTGCTCCTCACACAAAACATGCGTCGCAGGGCTCGCGCCCCGCTCGGCACACCGGGTTCAGCAGCCAACTGTTCGAAAGACCCGTTCGAGAGCAACCCAAAACGCTTCCTTCACAGCGGGAACTGCCATCTGCGCTGGCTCGGGACCTGTCGGCCTGGAGGCCGGTCGGTCCTTCATTAAGGGGTCCGGTCGCCCGGGACCCCGCCAGCGGTCTTCGATGGCCTGCCGCCCTCGCGGCCGGCAGCCCACCAAAATCGAAGGCCGCGCGCCAGACCCGCGCGCGACCCGTCATTCACTTCAGGCCGCGGCCGGCGCGGCGATCGACGCGGTGTCCACGCGGACCCCGACACCCATCGTCGACGACACCGCCACCTTGCGCAGGTAGACACCCTTGCTGCTGGCCGGCTTGGCCTTGTTCAGCGCGTCGACCAGCGCCCGCAGGTTGGCCACCAGCTTGTCGGCGTCGAACGAGCGGCGCCCGATGGTGGCGTGGATGATCCCCGCCTTGTCGACCCGGAACTGCACCTGGCCGGCCTTGGCATTCTTCACCGCGGTGGCCACGTCGGGCGTCACGGTGCCCACCTTCGGGTTGGGCATCAGGCCGCGCGGGCCCAGGATCTGGCCCAGCGTGCCGACCACGCGCATCGTGTCCGGGCTGGCGATGACGACGTCGAAGTCCATCTTGCCGGCCTTGATCTCGGCGGCCAGGTCGTCCATGCCGACGATGTCGGCGCCGGCGGCCTTGGCCTCCTCGGCCTTCGCGCCCTGCGCGAAGACGGCCACGCGCTTGGTCTTGCCGGTGCCCGAGGGCATCACGACGGCGCCGCGCACGACCTGGTCGGACTTCTTGGCGTCGATGCCCAGCTGCACCGCGACGTCGATCGACTCGTCGAACTTGGCGGTGGCGCATTCCTTGACGATGGAAAGCGCCTGGTCCAGCGGGTACAGCTTCATGCTGTCGACCTTGCCCTGCAGGGCCTTGGCCTTCTTCGTGAGCTTGGCCATGTTCAGACTCCTTCGACGATGAGGCCCATCGAGCGGGCCGAGCCCGCGATGGTCTTCACCGCGGCGTCCATGTCGGCGGCGGTGAGGTCCTTGATCTTGGTCTTGGCGATCTCTTCGAGCTGCTCGCGCGTGACCTTGCCCACCTTCTCCAGGTGCGCCTTGCCCGAGCCCTTCTCGATCTTCGCGGCCTTCTTCAGCAGCACGGTCGCCGGCGGCGACTTCAGCACGAAGGTGAAGCTCTTGTCCGCATAGGCCGTGATCACCACCGGCAGCTTGAGCCCCGGTTCGTAGCTCTGCGTCTGGGCGTTGAACGCCTTGCAGAACTCCATGATGTTCAGGCCGCGCTGACCCAGCGCGGGGCCGATGGGCGGCGAGGGGTTCGCCTTGCCCGCCGGGACTTGCAGCTTGATGAAGCCGACGATCTTCTTGGCCATGATGGCTCCTCGAGTTCAAGCGACCGCTTGCGCGGTCTCCTCGTCGATCAACCCTGGAGAATGAGGGCACGCCGGGGTTGTGGCGGCGTGCCTCGTCAAACTTTGCGCTGCGCCCTGCGGGCTTCGCGCGAGGTCTGACGAACGAAGTTCGTCAGACCTTCTCGACCTGCGCGAAGTCCAGCTCCACCGGCGTCGCGCGGCCGAAGATGGTGACGCTGACACGCACCTTGGACTTCTCGTAGTTGACTTCCTCGACGGCACCGTTGAAGTCGGTGAACGGGCCTTCCTTGACGCGCACCAGCTCGCCCACGGTCCACTCGACCTTGGGCTTGGGCTTGTCCACGCCTTCCTGCATCTGGTTGACGATCTTCGCGACCTCGGCCTCCGAGATCGGCGCCGGGCGGTTGCGCGCGCCGCCGACGAAGCCGGTGACCTTGCTGGTGTGCTTGACCAGGTGCCAGGTGTCGTCGGCCATCTCCATCTCGACCAGCACGTAGCCAGGGTAGAAGCGGCGCTCGGTGACGGACTTCTTGCCGTTCTTGAGCTCGACGACCTCCTCGGTGGGCACCAGGATGCGGCCGAACTTGGACTGCATGCCGGCGCGGTCGATGCGTTCGCGCAGGTTGCGCTCGACCGCCTTCTCCATGCCGGAGTAGGCGTGCACGACATACCAGCGCATGTTGCTCGCCGGCGCCAGCGACGGCGCGGCGGTCTCGGGGGTGGCCTGTTGTTCGCTCATCGTCATGCCCTCGTCAACGCCAGCCCAGCACCAGGTCGTACAGCACCCACGACAGCGTCTTGTCGGTCAGCCACAGGAACAGCGCCATCACGAAGACGAAGGCGAAGACGTAGCCGGTCATCTGCATCGCCTCCTTGCGCGTCGGCCAGACGACCTTCTTGACCTCCTTGACCGCGTCGCGGCTGAAGGCGATCAGCTGCTTGCCGGGCTCGGAGGTGAAGAAGACGCCCACCGCGGCTGCCATCAGCGCCAGCAGCGCGACCACGCGCAGCCACAGGTCCTGCGCGGACAGCGTGTAGAAGACGACGATCGAGGCCACCAGCAGCAGCACCGCGCCGGCCAGCTTGGCCTTGTCGGCCCCGGTGGAGACGGTCTCGACTTGAGGTGGGTTGGACATGGACGCTCAGTTCTCGGTGGCTGCCATTCAGCAGCAAGGCCCGCCGGGCTGTTGAGGCACCCGCGGGCCGGTGGGTCGTCGCGACACCCGCTTCAGCGGGTGGCAGGGGCAGAGGGAATCGAACCCCCAACCTTCGGTTTTGGAGACCGACGCTCTGCCAATTGAGCTATGCCCCTGCGGCGACCTTCTGCAGACTTACTCGATGATCTTCGCCACCACGCCCGCGCCGACGGTGCGCCCGCCCTCGCGGATCGCGAAGCGCAGGCCTTCCTCCATCGCGATCGGCGCGATCAGCTTGACGGTGATGCTGACGTTGTCGCCCGGCATCACCATCTCCTTGTCCTTGGGCAGTTCCACCGCGCCCGTGACGTCCGTCGTGCGGAAGTAGAACTGCGGCCGGTAGTTGTTGAAGAACGGCGTGTGGCGCCCGCCCTCTTCCTTGCTCAGCACGTAGATCTCGGCCGTGAAGTGCGTGTGCGGCTTGACGCTGCCGGGTTTGCACAGCACCTGCCCGCGCTCGACCTCTTCACGCTTGGTGCCGCGCAGCAGGATGCCCACGTTGTCCCCCGCCTGCCCCTGGTCCAGCAGCTTGCGGAACATCTCCACACCCGTGCAGGTGGTCTTGACCGTCGGGCGGATGCCCACGATCTCGATTTCCTCGCCGACCTTGATGACGCCGCGCTCCACGCGCCCGGTGACCACCGTGCCGCGCCCGGAGATGCTGAAGACGTCTTCCACCGGCATCAGGAAGGTGCCGTCCACCGCGCGCTCGGGCGTGGGGATGTAGCTGTCCAGCGCCTCGGCCAGTTTCATGATGGCCTGCTCGCCGAGCTCGCCCTTGTCGCCTTCCATGGCCAGCTTGGCGCTGCCCTTGACGATGGGGGTGTCGTCGCCCGGGAATTCGTACTTGCTGAGCAGCTCGCGCACTTCCATCTCGACGAGCTCGAGCAGTTCGGCGTCGTCGACCATGTCGCACTTGTTCAGGAAGACGATGATGTAGGGCACGCCGACCTGGCGCGCCAGCAGGATGTGCTCGCGCGTCTGCGGCATCGGGCCGTCGGCGGCCGAGACGACCAGGATCGCGCCGTCCATCTGCGCCGCACCCGTGATCATGTTCTTGACGTAGTCGGCGTGGCCCGGGCAGTCCACGTGCGCGTAGTGCCGGTTGGCCGTCTCGTACTCGACGTGCGCGGTGTTGATCGTGATGCCGCGCGCCTTCTCCTCGGGCGCCGCGTCGATCTGGTCGTAGGCCTTGGCCTCGCCACCGAACTTCGATGCCAGGATCGTCGTGATCGCCGCCGTCAGCGTCGTCTTGCCATGGTCCACGTGACCGATCGTGCCCACGTTCACGTGGGGCTTGGTGCGCTCGAACTTGCCCTTGGCCATGTTGTGTGCTCCTGGCTGAGATGAGGTGAGATGTCTACGTAGGTCTGTTGCGAAGACCGATGTTGGCTGGTGCCCATGACGCGGATCGAACGCGTGACCTCTCCCTTACCAAGGGAGTGCTCTACCACTGAGCCACATGGGCATCGGTACGGGTCTGACCGGCAGGGCCCTGGCGGGCAGACCCGTAACGACGACGGTGACGAGAATGCTGATGAAACGAGAGAACCGAAGAAGAAAACCCTGGCGCTTGGAGCGGGAGACGGGAATCGAACCCGCGTCATTAGCTTGGAAGGCTAAGGTTCTGCCATTGAACTACTCCCGCCTGGCACAACCAACCGAACGCACGCTGAAAAGCTGTCTCTGGTGGAGGAGGCTGGATTCGAACCAGCGTAGGCGTAAGCCAACAGATTTACAGTCTGCCCCCTTTAACCACTCGGGCACCCCTCCGGAGAGCCCGCGAGTGTAGCACGGTCGGCAGGGGTCGCCAGCGGCCCCGGCTCAGCCCCACTGGGCAAGCAGGTCGTCGCACCAGCGCTCGATGCGCCCGGGCGTGTCGCTGGCACCCGCGATCATGTTGACCGAGCGCTGGCTCAGGTGGCGGCCGAAGGCAGCCCGCCCGCGCAGGCGGCCGTCGGCGGCCAGCGCCTGCACCGCGGCGTGGGCCTGGGCGCCACAGGCCACCACGTGCCGCAGGCCGCCGATCTCGCCCGCCAGCCGCGCCAGGTTGGCGGGCTGCAGCACCTCGGCCGTCGTGGGCACGGAACGCCCGGTCAGGTCCGGATACTCGACGCGATCCCAGGAGTTAGTGACCACATACTTCCATCGTTCGAGACTTGGAAAGAGATCCGGCCGGCGCCGGTGCAGCACCGCGAGCACGCGGTTCAGGTTGGCACCGGTGCCGGCCGCGCAGGGGTAGCCTCGGTTGGCCTCGTGCCGACCGGGGCAGATGAAGACGAAGCCCGTCTGCGCGCCGGGGCAGGGCTGGCGGTGGGGTGTCGTGCCGGCCGGCAGGGTCGGCGGCGGACTCATCCGAACATCGCCGCCAGCGCCGCGCCGGGGTCTTCGGCGCGCATGAAGGCCTCGCCGACCAGGAAGGCGTGCACGCCGTTCGACCGCATCAGACGCACGTCCGCCGGCGCCAGGATGCCCGACTCGGTGACCAGCAGCCGGTCTGCCGGCACCTGGGCACGCAGGTCCAGCGTGGTCTGCAGCGAGACCTCGAAGCTGCGCAGATTGCGGTTGTTGACGCCGACCAGCGGCGTCCTCAGGCGCAGCGCACGCTCCAGCTCGGCCGCGTCGTGCACCTCGACGAGCACGTCCATGCCCAGCGCCAGCGCCGCGGCCTCCAGGTCGGCCATGGCGCCGTCGTCCAGGCAGGCCGCGATCAGCAGGATTGCGTCCGCACCCAGCACGCGGGCCTGGTGCACCTGCAGCTCGTCGACGATGAAGTCCTTGCGCAGCACCGGCAGCGCGCAGGCCGTGCGCGCCTGGCCCAGGTAGGCGCCGGCGCCCTGGAAGAAGCGCTCGTCGGTCAGCACGCTCAGCGCCGCGGCGCCGCCGCGCTGGTAGCTGGCGGCGATCTCGGCCGGCACGAAATGCTCGCGCAGCACGCCCTTGCTGGGGCTGGCCTTCTTGATCTCGGCGATGACGGCGGCGCCGCCGGCGGCCACGCGCGCGCGCAGCGCCGCCGCGAAGCCGCGCGGCGGGTCGCCGGCGCGCCGCGACTCGGCGTCCGCGCGCCAGGACGCCAGGCCGCGTTCGCGGCGCAGCGCGGCGACCTCCTCGCGCTTGACCTCGACGATGCGTTGCAGGATGTCGGACACCTTCGCTTCCTTCCCGGCCTTCCTGGCCCTCACGCCGACTGCAGCGTCAGCCCGCTGCGCGCCACCTGCAGTCGCCGCGCCAGCAGGTCGGCCAGCGCGTCCAGCCGCTTCACCTCCGCGAAGCGCCGCGCCGGCCGGTCGACCAGCCGCACGACGCGCCCGCGGTCCTCGTGGCGCAGGTCGATCGCGATCTGGCCGCGGCGCTCGCCGGGCGCGACCTGGATGCTCCAGCCGTCGCCGGCGATCTGCACCGCCTCGCCGGCGCCGGCGCCCAGTGGCTCGATGAGCCGCCGCTCGAAATCCACGCGCCAGCCACCGTCGACCTGCTGCACGCCCCAGTGCAGCAGCATGCCCAGCCCCACGCCGCCCAGCGCCAGCGCGCTGACCAGCTGCTGCGCCGGGAACCCTTCGCGCTGCGCCAGCACGCCCAGCGCCAGCGACGCCAGGCCGACCACGCTGCCCAGCACATGCGGGCGCTGGCTCGGCAGCGCGAGCACCGGCTGCTGCGCGCCTTCGCGCAACCAGCGCACGGTGCTGGCGGCTGCGGGCGTCAGCGCGGGCATCGGTCGTCGTCCGCGAAGCGGCGGCCGCCCAGGTCGCCCATGCCGCAGACGCCGCAGGTGCTGCCGATGCCGCCCACGCCGCTCAGGCCGCCGGCCGGAAGCGGTTGGTGACGCTGACGAACTGGCTCAGCTTGGCCAGCGCCTTGCCCGAGGCCACCGCCTCGCGTGCGCGGCGCACGCCGTCGCTGACCGACGACGCCACGCCGGCGCAGTACAGCGCCGCGCCGGCATTGAGCAGCACCACGTCGCGGACGGGGCCGTCCTCGTTGGCCAGCGCACGCTGGATGCACTGCACCGACTCCTCCTTGTTGGCCACCTTCAGCACGCGGCTGTCGTAGACCGGCAGGCCGAAGTCGCTGGGATGCACGGTGTATTCGCGCACCTCGCCGGCCTTCAGCTCGCCGACCAGCGTCTCGCCCGAGAGCGAGATCTCGTCCATGCCGTTCATGCCGTAGACCACCATCACGTGGTTGGAGCCCAGGCGCTGCAGCACGCGCACCTGGATGCCGACGAGGTCGGGGTGGAAGACACCCAGCAGCTGGTTCGGCGCGCCGGCCGGGTTGGTCAGCGGGCCCAGGATGTTGAAGATGGTGCGCACGCCCAGCTCCTTGCGCACCGGCGCAGCGTGCTTCATCGCCGTGTGGTGGTTGGGCGCGAACATGTAGCAGACGCCGGTCTCCTCCAGGCACTGCGCCAGCTGCTCGGGGTTCAGGCCGATGTAGGCGCCCAGCGCCTCCATCACGTCGGCCGAGCCGCTGGTGGAGCTGACCGCGCGCCCGGCATGCTTGGCCACGCGCGCGCCAGCGGCCGCGGCGACGAAGGTCGCGGCGGTGCTGATGTTGAAGGTGTGCGAGCTGTCGCCGCCGGTGCCGACGATGTCCACCAGGTGCGTGTGGTCCTTGATGACCACCGGCGTGGCGAATTCGCGCATCACCTGCGCCGCGGCGGCGATCTCGCCGATGGTCTCCTTCTTGACGCGCAGGCCCATCGCCAGCGCGGCGATCATCACCGGCGACATCTCGCCGCTCATGATGCGGCGCATCAACGACAGCATCTCGTCGTGGAAGATCTCGCGGTGCTCGATGACGCGGGTCAGCGCCTCGGTATTGCTGATCGGCATGGCTCGCTCCTCGGGTTCGGTTCTAAAGCACTTCGCGCAGCACGCGCACCGCGTGCACGATGTCGTCGCGGCCGACGTCCAGGTGCGTCACCAGGCGCAGCCGGTACAGGCCGGTGCACAGCACGCCGGCGGCGCGCAGCCGCTCCACCGCGCCGGCGGCCTTGTCGGGCGCCAGGTCGACGAACACCATGTTGGTCTGCGCCGGGGGCACGGTCACGCCGGGCAGGCCCTGCAGCCCCTCGGCCAGCAGCGACGCATTCGCATGGTCCTCGGCCAGCCGCTCGACATGATGGTCCAGCGCATGCAGCGCCGCCGCGGCCAGCACACCGGCCTGGCGCAGGCCGCCGCCGGCCATCTTGCGCCAGCGGCGGGCACGGGCGATCAACTCGCGCGAGCCGCACAGCGCCGAGCCGACCGGCGCGCCCAGGCCCTTGCTGAAGCAGACCGAGACGCTGTCGAAGTGCCCGGCGATGCGCCGCGCCTGCCCCCAGGCGTCGCCGCCCGGTCCGGCCTGCGCGACCGCGGCATTGAACAGGCGTGCGCCGTCCAGGTGCGTCGCCAGGCCATGCCGGCGCGCCAGCGCGGTCGCGGCCTCGATGTAGTCCATCGGCAGCACGCGCCCGCCCCAGGTGTCTTCCAGCGCCAGCAGCCGCGTGCGCGCGAAGTGCGCGTCGTCGGGCTTGATGTTGGCCTCGAGGTCGGCGAGCGCCATCGTGCCGTCGGGCTGCTGTGCCAGCGGCTGAGGCTGGATGCTGCCCAGCACCGCGGCGCCGCCGCCTTCCCAGCGATAGCAGTGCGCCATCTGGCCGACCAGGTACTCGTCGCCGCGCTGGCAGTGGCTCAGCAGCGCGCACAGGTTGCTCATCGTGCCGCTGGGCACGAACAGCGCGGCCTCGTAGCCCAGCCGCCCGGCGACGACACGCTGCAGTTCGTTGACCGTCGGGTCGTCGCCGAAGACGTCGTCGCCGAGTTCGGCGGCGGCCATCGCGGCGCGCATCGCCGCGGTCGGCCGCGTGACCGTGTCGCTGCGCAGGTCGACGACGCGCAGGCCGCTCATCGCCGCCCCTCGAGAAAGTTCTTCAGCATCGCGTGGCCATGTTCGCTGAGGATGGACTCGGGGTGGAACTGCACGCCCTCGACCGCCAGCTCGCGATGACGCACGCCCATGATCTCGCCGTCGTCCGCCGTCGCGCTGACCTCCAGCACCGCCGGCAGGGACTCGCGCTCGATCACCAGCGAGTGGTATCGGATGGCGGTGAAGTCCTGCGGCAGGCCGTGGAAGACGCCGCGGCCGTCGTGGCTGATGGTGCTGGTCTTGCCGTGCATCTGGCGCGCCGCGCGCACGATGCGCCCGCCGAAGGCCGCGCCGATGCTCTGGTGGCCCAGGCACACGCCCAGGATGGGCACGCGCCCGGCGAAGTGCTGCACCGCCGGCACGCAGATGCCGGCCTCGGCCGGGCTGCAGGGGCCGGGCGACAGCACCAGGAGCGCGGGCTTCAGTTCGGCGATGCCTTCCAGCGTGATCTGGTCGTTGCGGAAGACGCGCACCTCCTGGCCCAGCTCGCCGAAATACTGCACCAGGTTGAAGGTGAAGCTGTCGTAGTTGTCGATCATCAGCAGCATACGCGCTCTAACCCTTTGATTTCATTGGATGTTCCGAGGAGCATCCTGATTCGGTACCCGCTTTGATACCCGCTTTTTGCGACGCTGGCGAGGCCGGCGCGCCGTGCTGGGTGGGGACGGAAGGCGCCCGCCGGGGGCGCATAGGGGTGGTCAGGCTGATGGCTTGCGCCAACGCCAACCGGAGCGCGCTGCGGTGATCGGACGGATCGCAGACATACCCGCGCATTATGGACGAGCGCCTGGGCGAGCTTCTGGGTCTGGTCGCAAGCATCGACCCGCGGTCTTGCCGCGCTGCCAGACTCGCCCCGAGACAAGCATCAGATGAGCGACGAAATGCGTTCGCTCGCCGCGAAGTTGTGACTGGCCCGGATTCGCCGCCATGTCGAAGGACCGCTGCACCGAAGTTGACGCCAGCGTACCCCAGGGTAAGCAAGACGCGCGTTCAAGCGTGCGCACGTGCAACTCCAATCGACGGTCAGCTACGATGTAACAAACGATCAATTCAACCAGGGCGAAGGGGAGCATGGACGTATTTGACCTGCGACGCCAAATCGTCGACGACTATGCGACCTTCGCGCGATCGTTCACTCGGATCAAGTCGGAGGATCTGCGTCGCCAGGTCGATGCGATCTACAGCGGAGACCAGTTCTGGCCCGAACCGCTGCTCCAGATCAGTCCGCACTTCCGGCCTGGCGCATCAGTCGACGAGCTGAGTTCAGCCGGCGACATTCACCCGACGACAGCCCGCGTCTTCCGTGTGCCGGAGTCACCGGCCACGGGCCTGCGCCTGCACACACATCAGCAGGAAGCACTGACGCTGGCCAAGCGCGAGCGCAGCTTCGTGGTGACGACCGGCACCGGATCAGGCAAGTCGCTCTGCTTCTTCGTCCCGATCGTCGACGCGATCCTGCAAGCGAAGGCCGCGGACTCGCGCCCACGCACTCGCGCGATCGTCGTCTACCCGATGAATGCACTGGCCAATAGCCAGGCGGAAGAGCTCGACAAATTCCTGAAGCTGGTTGCCCCCGATCAGCCCATCACCTTCGCACGCTTCACGGGACAGGAGGACACCGAGCGCCGGCGCGAGATCGCAGCCCAGCCGCCGGACATCCTCCTCACCAACTTCATGATGCTCGAGTACCTGATGACGCGCCAGGACGCCGTCGATCAGGACGTGATTCGCCACTGTCACGACCTTGAGTACCTGGTCCTCGACGAACTGCACACCTACCGTGGGCGCCAGGGAGCAGACGTCGCGCTGCTCGTCCGCCGCATTCGCGCGCTGCTGTCTCCACGCGGACTGCGCTGCATCGGGACTTCGGCAACCATGGCCAGCGGAAGTGACGAAGCGCGCCGTGAGGCAGTGGCCCGTGTTGCCAGTTCACTGTTTGGCACCGAGGTCGCGCCGACCGACGTCATCGGCGAGACCCTCATCCGTGCCACGGCTCAGGACCAGTCAGCCGACACGGTCAAGGCGCAGTTGGGCGCAGTGATCCGGGCCGGCATTGCGCCAGCGATCACAGACGAGGAGCTGAAGACCCACCCTCTGGCCATCTGGGTCGAGACCCGCCTGGGCATCGAGTGGGAAGGCAGCAAGTGGGTTCGCGCCCGTCCTCAACGCCTGAGCGACGCCACTCTGCGGCTTCATGAGGAGAGCGGCGAGCCACTCGACCGCTGCGCCGAGGTCCTTCGCCAGTTCTTGTTGACCACCTCCCTGGCCGAGTCCGATCGAGCGACTGGCCGCAACTCCGGCTTGCGCGGGTTCTTTGCGTTCAAGCTGCACCAGTTCATCTCAGGCGCTGGCACCGCGTACGCCACGCTGGAGGCCGTCGGTCGCCGGACTTTGACAGTCAACGGCCAGCAGTACCTGCCTGGCGATGAAGACAAGCGCCTGTATCCGGTTCACTTCTGCCGCGATTGCGGCCAGGAGTACCACCCCGTGTTTCGGACGCGGGAGGACGGCGCCGAGAGGCTATTGCCTCGTGAGATCGACGACATGCCGGCGGCAACACCCCGGGAGGGGGAACCAGCCAACCCCGATAGACCGATCGCCGGCTTCGTGGTGCTCGACCCCGCAGACGGATCACTTGAGTTTGCTGACCGGGAAGAGGACTACCCAGACGCCTGGCTCGAAGAGGATCGTCACGGCCAAGCCCGCCTGAAGCCCGATGCACGCCCGAACCGAGCACAGCGCATCGCGGTGGAGCCAACGGGTGCAATCGGCACGGGCCACGCGGCTTGGTTCATCCCCGGCAAGTTCCGCTTCTGCCTCGCTTGCAAGGCGCTGCACGCAGCGCAAGGCAAGGACAACAACCGCTTGGCCTCGTTGTCTGCGGAGGGGCGCTCATCGGCGACCACCCTGCTGACCCACTCCGTGCTTCGCTGGATGCACCGGCAGCCTATTGCCGGCATGCCTGTAGTGCGTCGAAAGATTCTGGGGTTCTCCGACAACCGCCAGGACGCCGCCCTGCAGGCGGGCCACTTCAACGACTTCCTCTTCGTCAGTCTGTTCCGTGCCGCATTCCTGGGCGCGGTTCGCAAGGGGCGCGACGACGGACTGGCGTCGGACGAGCTGGGCGCCTCACTCTTCCGTGCGCTGGGGTTCGACCGCCCTGGCGAGGCGGGCATGCGAGGCGAGTGGCTCGTCGATCCAGAGATCGAGGGCGCCAATTTCGTCAACGCACAGAAAGCCATGCGCCAAGTGCTTGGCTACCGGGCCTGGTTCGACCAGCGCCGTGGATGGCGCTTCACCAATCCCAACCTGGAACAGCTCGGCCTCATTCGAGTGAACTACGTTGGGCTCGCAGAACTCTGCGCCAATGACGCCAAGTTCGCCGGAACCGCTGACCTTCTCCAAGGCACCTCAGCCGAAGCACGGTTCAGCGCGTTCACCGTTCTTCTGAACGCCATGCGCCAAGGCCTGGCCATCGATGCCGAGGCCTTGGACCCCGTCGCCCAGGACTCGCTTCGTAGCCGCTCCCTGAACACGCTGCGTGCCCCGTGGGGTCTGGGTCGTGAAGAGGCCCTGCGGACGTCCCGCTTCTTGATGCTCGATCCACCCGCCCGCCGAGGCAACACCCCAGCTGATGAGGACAAGCTGCTGCGTGCGGGGTTCCTCTCGGGTATTGGCCGAGACTTGCGGAAGCCTACGACGTGGAGCGGCAGAACCGAGGCCCGGCTGCTACGGCGGGCCGATTACTCAAGGCTGCTGCAAGACATGCTGGCCGTTGCAGCGCGCGCAGGCCTTGTCATCCAGGTGCCCACGCCGTTTGGCGCCTCCTTGGGCTGGCAGCTGAAGAGTGCGTGCGTCGAGTTCCACGCGGGCGACGGCACCTCCGCTCGTGGCGGGATGGACAACGCCTACTTTCGATCCCTCTACGACAACCTGGCGCGTGCGATCGGCGCCGAGTTCCATCACTTCAGCTTCGAAGCCCGCGAACACACGGCTCAGGTGGACAAGGACCGCCGCGAGGCACGCGAGCTGCGCTTCCGCTTCGGCAGGGACGATCAGGAGCGCCTCGCCGCGCTGCAGGGTGAGCTTCGCCAGCTTGGCGAGCACCAGCGGTTTCTGCCTGTTCTCTATTGCTCGCCGACCATGGAGCTCGGCGTTGATATCTCCGCGCTCAACACGGTTTACCTCCGGAACATGCCGCCCACCCCGGCGAACTATGCCCAGCGAAGCGGCCGGGCCGGTCGGAGCGGCATGCCAGCACTGGTGCTGACCTACTGCGCCGCGCGCAGCCCGCACGACCAGTACTTCTTTGCCAACCCGCGCGCCATGGTGCACGGCGAGGTCAAGGCACCGACCCTCGACCTGGCGAACGAGGACCTCGTTCGAAGCCATCTTCAGGCGGTATGGCTTGCAAGCACTCATACCCCTCTGCAGGCATCCATCGCGGAGGTCATCGAACCTGATGAAGCCAAGGGACTGCCCATGCGTCAGCCGCTGACGCAGGCCCTCGCAGACCCTTCGATCGCGCCCTTGGCAACGGAGCGCATCCGTGCCGTGCTCGCTTTACTGGAGTCGGACCTGACTTCGACTGCGGACACTTGGTACCCAGGCGCCGAGGCTCTGACTTCCGACATCGTTGATAAGGCCACAACGCGCTTCGACCAGGCTTTCCATCGCTGGCGCGAGCTCTTCATGAGTGCAGCCAAACAGCGAGACCAGTCTCGCCGGATCATGGACACGCATGGCCTGCCCGAGCGCGAGATCCGTGCCGCCCGCGTGCTGCACGCACAGGCGATGGACCAGCTCTCCCTCCTCCAGCGCGGCAAGGAGAGCTTATCGAGCGATTTCTATACCTATCGCTATCTCGCCACCGAAGGTTTCCTGCCGGGGTACAACTTCCCCCGGCTGCCGCTCACAGCCTACATCCCCGGCAGCGGCGAGCGTGGGGCCCAGGGGGCGCACCTGCAGCGCCCGCGCTTCCTGGCCTTGTCCGAGTTCGGCCCGCGCAGCCTTGTCTATCACGAAGGGCGCGCCTACCGGGTGGTCGCCGCCCAGCTCTCTGCCCGCGGCGAGTCGGTCAACGCGGGCCAGCTGAACACTGACACGGCCTACATCTGCCGCGCCTGCGGCGGCGCGCACTTCGACTCGGACCCCTCGGACAAGGGCCGCACACACTGCCGCGCCTGCGGCACCGATCTCACTGACAACACCGAGATCGTGCGGAACCTCTATCGCATCGAGAACGTACGGACGTCACCGGCCGAACGCATCACCGTCAACGACGAGGAACGCCAGCGCCAGGGCTTCGACTTGCAGACCACCTTTCGCTGGGCGCGGCGTGAAGGTGGCCAACCCGACTTTCGCGAAGTCGTCGCCAGTGATGCACAGGGCCCTGTTGCGCGCCTGCGCTACGGGCCCGGCGCTGAGATCAGCCGGCTGAACAAGGGGCTCCGTCGACGCGCTGTCCAGTCGGAGCATGGGTTCCTGATCAACCCGCTGAATGGAACCTGGGCCAAGGCGGAGGACGACGACGGCGAACCAGACCCAACCCGCGCCCACAACCAACCTATCGTGCCTTGGGTTCTCGATCGCAAGAACGCGCTCCTGCTCCAGCTCACAGAGCCCGAAGTCTCCACGACCACCGTGGCGACACTGCAGTACGCGCTGAAGCGCGGCATTGAGTCGGTGTTCCAGCTCGAAGAGTCCGAACTGCTGGCCGAGCCCTTGCCGGACCGCAAGACCCGCAACGGCGTTCTCTTCTACGAAGCGACCGAAGGCGGGGCGGGCGTACTCACGCGGCTGGTGCACGACCCGGACGCGTTGGCCCGAGTGGCGCGCGCTGCGCTGCGCATCATCCATCTGGACGTACCGATCGAGGACGGACCACTGCCAGCACTGGAAGCGTTGAAGGACTTGCCCGGCACTTCGTGCGTGGCGGGCTGCTATCGCTGCCTGCTCTCCTACTACAACCAGCCGGACCACCCGAGCATCGACCGGCGCGATCGCCTTGCTCGCTCTCTCCTGCTGCGTTTGGCGACTGTGAAGACCTCAGTGCCCCGTGCGGGCGGGCTTCCGACAGCCGCCGTGCCCGACGGCGCGGACGCTCCGGCTGGCTTCGACGCATCGGCGCTGGGTCTGCCAGCGCCGGACAAACTCGACTGCGAGCACGAGGGCACGCGAGTCATCGCCCTGTGGCGACAACGCCGTGTCGCGCTCATACCCGAGTCAGTCAGCCCCGCGCCTCTTGTTGCCAAGGGACTTACCTGCATCGCCTGGCCGTCTCCCCCCGAGGCCCAGGCCCAGGCTCTGGCCGATCTTCGCCAGCAACTGACTTGATACCTGCCACATGAGCGCTGTCCTGGACTCCGACGCGTCGCACCGCTTTCCACCTGGCACTCTGGTGCGCGCTCGCGGCCGGGAGTGGATCGTCCTGCCGGGCAGCTCGGCTGCGTCCTTGCGCCTTCGGCCGCTGTCCGGTTCCGAGGCCGACGTGACGGTGCTGTCGCCGGCCCTCGAAGCCAGCCACGAACCCCTCGGGCCGGCTAGCTTTCCGCCACCTCGCCCTGAGCAGGCCGCCAGTCACGAGTCCGCGCTCTTGTTGCGTGACGCCCTGCTGATGTCGCTGCGCCGGGGTGCGGGCCCGTTTCGCAGCTTTGGTCACCTTGCATTCCAACCGCGCGCGTATCAGCTGGTGCCGCTGCTCATGGCACTCAAGCAGGACGTCGTGCGCCTGCTGATTGCCGACGACGTGGGCATCGGCAAGACCATCGAAGCCGGCATGATCGCGCGCGAACTGCTCGACCGCGGCGAAATCAGCCGCTTTGCGGTGCTGTGCCCGCCTCATCTGGTGGAGCAGTGGGTGCAGGAACTCGATGAGCGCTTCCACGTCAAGGCCGTCGCCGTCACGGCATCCAGCGCCGCGCGTCTTGAGCGGGGCCTGCCCATCACCGACAACATCTTCACCGTGTATCCCCACACGGTGGTCAGCCTCGACTACATCAAGAGCGACAAAAGGCGCGGCGACTTCGCCACCCGATGCCCTGAGCTCGTCATCGTCGACGAGGCGCACACCTGTGTCGGCAACGACGCCGGCCGGCACCAGCGGCACGACCTGCTGCGGTTGTTGGCCGGAGACGCTCAGCGTCACCTGCTGCTCCTCACAGCGACGCCCCATTCCGGCGACGAGGCCAGCTTCCACAATCTGCTCGCCCTGCTCAACCCAGAGTTCCTGGCTCTGGCGACGCTCTCGGGAGCGCCGCGCGACGCGCTTCGCCAGCGGCTCGCAGCCCACTTCGTGCAGCGGCGGCGCCAGGACATCCGGGAGTGGAACGACGAAGGCGTCTTCCCTCGGCGCGAGGTGGCCGACATACCCTACGGCCTGGGCGGAGCCTGGCAGCGCTTCTTCGATTCCGTCATCAACTACTGCTCGGAAGTGGTGCTGCGAGCCGGCACCGACCAACGGCGGCAGCGCCTCACGTTCTGGGGCACCTTGGCGCTGCTGCGAAGCGCCGCCAGCAGCCCGGCCGCGGCGCTGCGATCCTTGCGCACGCGCATGGCCACGCAGACCGATGACGCCGAAGAGGCTGCGCTCATGGCGCGTGTTTTCGACGGCAGTGAAGAGGCACTGACAGCTGACGACGTCGAACTGCCGGCCGACAACGCCGACCCCGCCCTAGTCGACCTGATGTCGCAGGCCGAAAGACTGCTCGGCGACGGCAATGACCCCAAGCTTTCCGCGCTGATCGCGCACTTGAAGTCTGAGCTGCTTCCTGGCTTCGCGCCGGTGGTGTTTTGCCGCTACATCGCCACCGCACACTACCTGCATCAGCATCTGAAGACCCGCTTCCCTGGCGTCACGGTCGGCGTTGTCACTGGCGAGTTGGCGCCCGAGGAGCGCAAGGCGCGTGTCGCTGAACTGGGCGAGGCCGAGCACCGGCTGCTGATCGCCACCGACTGCCTGTCCGAAGGCATCAACCTGCAGGAGCACTTCAGTGCCGTCGTTCACTACGACTTGTCGTGGAACCCCACCCGCCATGAGCAGCGCGAAGGCCGGGTTGACCGCTTCGGCCAGGAACGTGCGGTGGTCCGCGCCACGCTCATGTACGGCCGCAACAACCCCATCGACGCCGTCGTGCTGCAGGTCATCCTGCGCAAGGCGAAGAAGATCCGAGATGAGTTGGGTGTGCCTGTCCCGCTGCCCGACGACAACCACTCCCTGACCCAGGCCCTGATGCAGGCGGTGCTGAGCGACCGCCGAGGAAGCACACGCGACCTCTTCGACTTCGAAGACATGCCTGCGGTACAGCAGTTCGAGGTTGCCTGGACGGACCTGGCTGAACGCGCCAAGCGCAACCGAACCGTCTTCGCGCAGCAGACCATCAAGCCGGAGGCCGTGCTGCCGGAGTGGCACAAGATGCAGGCCGCCCTCGGCAATGGCGCTGACGTCCAGCGCTTCATCGACCGCGCCATGCGCCGCTTGGGCGCCGCTCTGGAGACGCGTGGCGTTGACGTCCGCAGCGGCCGCCGCGGCTGGCAGGCCAGCCTGGACTCGCTGCCCGAAGACTTGCGCGAGCGGCTCTACGCCGAAGGCTTGCGCGGCCGCGTCGGCATCGGGTTCGAGATTCCCGCACCCCAAGGCGCTCGCTTCGTGCATCGCAGCCACCCGCTCGTCGGAACGCTCGCGGAGGGTTTGCTCGAACGCACACTGTCGGATGCAGGTCTCGACCCATCGCGTGCCGCCAACGGCGCAGCCACGTTGGGCCGCACGGGATGCTGGGTGAGCCCTGCGGTGGACAAGGTCACCACCGTGCTGCTGCTGCGCCTGCGGCACCAGATCGGCCACGCCGGAACCGAGGACATGCTGCTCGTTGAGGAAGCAGCCGCCATCGCGCTTTGCGACGGGGCAGACGCCATGCGCCTCGTGACTGGCGCGGACCCACTGGAATGGTTGTCCGCCCCGCCGGCCGAAGCTGTGGACGACACCGTGCGCGAGCAACGCGTGGCCTCGGCTCTCGCCCAGTGGCCGCAGTGGCAGCCCATGCTCGCAGCCTTCGCCGAAGAACGCGCCCAGGCGTTGCTCGCCGATCACCAGCGCGTGCGCGCTGCCGCACGCACCACAGGCCGGCCTCGCCAACAAGTGAAGCCACTCTTGCCGGTGGACGTGATTGGAGCCTTCGTCCTTTTGCCCCCGCTCGATCTCTGACCCGTCTATGCCCACCCGCGAGGCCTCACTCCAAGTCGACACGCTCTCCATCGAGGGAGGGCTCTTCACCGCGGAATGGTTGACCAAGGTCGCCGCCCAGAAAGCGCCGGCGCAAGCCGATGCCGACTACGCTGTCCGCGCCGGCTTCAGTCTGCGCGAGGAGATTGCACTGGCCTGGCGCTCGGCTCAGGCGCTCTGGAACCAGTTCACCGCCGCCAGACAACAGCCACGCCACGATGCCTGGGCCGTCACGCAGCGCTTCACCACCGAATTGCTGCGCCAGTGCTTTGCGTTCCAGCTGCAGGCAGCCACGCAGGCGCTGGAGCTGAACGGCCGCCGCTACCCGGTGCCGTTCAGCGCGGTGGGCGCGCGGGTGCCGGTCGTCATCTCGCCGCACGATGAGCCGCGCCCACTCGACACCTCACACGATCGGCTCGGCGACAACGCCGGGGACCGCATCCGTCGCCGCAGCGCCTTCGGCCTGCTGCAGGAGGTCCTCAACGGCCAGCCCGAGTCACTGTGGGGCTTGTGCACGAACGGTCTGCTGCTGCGCGTCGCACGCGACAACGCCAGCCTCACGCGCCCTGCCTGGGTCGAGGTCGACCTGGAGCGGCTGTTCAGCGAAGAGCGCTTTGCCGACTTCTCTGTGCTGTGGCTGCTGCTGCACGCCAGCCGCTTTGGCACCGCCACCTCCGAGGCCAGCCACTGTGCCCTGGAGCAGTGGCGCGCTGCGTGTCGTTCGGAGGGCGCACGGGCCCGCGAGACACTGAGCGCCAAGGTCGAGCAGGCGCTGCTCGTGCTGGGCCAAGGTTTCATCAGTCACCCGGCCAACAGCGCGCTGCGCGAAGCGCTGGCGCGGGGTGAACCAGACGCGCAGGGCTACTTCAACGAACTGCTGCGTCTGGTGTACCGGCAGATCTTCTTGCTGACGGTCGAGGAACGCGACGCCCTGCATCCGCCCGGGGCCGACGCCCAGGCCACCGCCCTCTACGCCGAAGGCTACGGCCTGCGGCGTCTGCGCGATCGCGCCACGCGACGCAGCGCGCACGACCGGCACGACGACCTGTGGCAGGGGCTGAAGCAAGTGTGGCAGGGTCTGGCACAAGGCCAGCCGCTGTTGGCGCTGCCGGCACTGGGAGGCCTGTTCGACGCCCACCAGTGCCCCACGCTCGACGCCTGTCGGCTGGAGAACCGCCACCTCCTGGCGGCCCTCTTTCACCTGGCGTGGATGCGGGAAGCGCCAAGCTCCCCGTTGGTGCGGGTGAACTGGCGCGACATGGGCCCCGAGGAGCTGGGCAGCATCTACGAAAGCCTGCTCGAACTGGCGCCCCAGCTCACCGACCAGCACCGCACCTTCACCTTCCAGAGTGGCGCCGCCAGCCGGGGCAACGCGCGCAAGACCACCGCCAGCCACTACACGCACGAAACCCTGGTGCAGTTGCTGCTGGACGAGGCCCTTGAACCCGTGATCGACCGGACCTTGTCGGCCCACCCCAGTGGTCAAGGCGCCGTCGATGCCTTGCTGAACCTGTCTGTTGTCGACCCTGCCTGCGGCAGCGGCCACTTCCTGCTCGGCGCGGCGCGGCGCATCGCGAAGCACCTGTCGCGCGTCACCGCCGAGATGAACGGCCACGGGCAACCCAGCCCCGCCGACGAACACCACGCCCTGCGCCAGGTGGTGGGCCACTGCGTCTTCGGTGTCGACCGCAACCCGATGGCCTTGGAGCTTTGCAAGGTGGCCCTGTGGCTGGAAAGCGTGGAGCCCGGCCGGCCCCTCGGCTTTCTGGACGCTCACCTGCGCTGCGGCGATGCACTGCTGGGCGTGCATGACCTGTCGGTGCTGCGCGCGGGCATCCCGAACGAGGCCTTTGCACCGCTCAAGGATGTGCTGGCCGACAGCGGCATCGCCGGCCAATGGGTGGACGACCGTGACGCCGGCTCCGCCTTGCGCCGCCGCAACGCCGGCGAGCGCGCCAAGCCCACGCTGCCACTGGCCGGCCTGAACCTCGGCATCCCCGAGGAGCTGGACGCCGTGCTCGCACGATTGAGCAGGGACGACCAGGGCCTGGCGGACGTGGAAGCCAAGCGGCAGCTCTTCGAGCAGACGCGGGCCGACGGCACCTTGACCTGGCGGCTGCTGCGCGCTTGCGACTTGTGGACGGCGGCGTTCTTCAGCGTCAAGCGCCCCGTGGAGCGCCAGGGCCGAGAACGCACGCCGACGTCGGACACGGTGTGGCGCTTCCTGGCCGACCCCTCCACCCTGGCGCCGCACATTGCCGAGGAGGTCGAGGCGCTGCGCCGGCAGTACCGCTTCTTCCATTGGCCGCTGGAGTTCCCTGAGGTCTTCAAGCGTGGCGGCTTCTCGCTGGTGCTCGGCAACCCGCCATGGGAAACGATGAGCCCCGACGCCAAGGAGTTCTTCGCCAAGCATGAGCCCGAGATCGCGGGCATGACGCCCGACGAACAGCAGGCGCGTATTGCCGAACTGCTAACGCTGCCGACCATTTGCGCCGACTGGGAGCGGCACGCACGCGAGCTCTATGCAGCGGTGCGCTTCATCAAGGAGAGCGGCCGGTACCGCATGTTCGCCGCCGGCAATCTAGGCAAAGGGGACTTCAACGTCTACCGGCAGTTCGTGGAACTGGCTCTGACCTTCCCAGCACCCGATGGGGTTGCTGCACAGATCGTTCCTGAAAACTTCTACAACGGAGCTAATGCCTCCGCGATCCGAGCTTCTCTGCTGAGTGAGTTTCGGCTAGAGGCCTTGTTTGGATTCGAGAACACGCGTGGAATCTGGTTTCCAGCGATCGACACACGCATGAAGTTCGCCCTCTACAGCGCGCGACACGGCGGCACGACCTCAGAGTTCCCGGCGGCGTTCGCCATCAATTCCGAATCACGTCTCCAGGCAGCCCGCGAGTTGCCGTTGAAGTTGCCCGTGGGGCTGCTGCGCGAGTTCTCCCCAGAAGCACTGGCAGTGATGGAGTTCTCCAACCAACTCGAGATCGACATCGCGAGGAAGATGTACAGCCGCTTCCCGCGGCTGGGAGATAAGGTGGTTGGTCTACCTGACTGGGTCCCCGCTGCCGAAGTGCACATGGGCAACGACAACGAACTCTTCACGTCCGATGAACGGGGCTGGCCGCTGTACCAAGGAAGCATGGTCACACACCACGACTACCGGGCCAAGGGCTACGTATCGGGCCACGGGCGTAACGTGACCTGGGAGCCTATGGCATTTGGCAGCGTCGCGAAAAGCATTCGCCCGCAGTGGCGGATTCTGGAAGAACGGATCCCAAACAAGATCCGTGAGCGCGTGCATCAGTATCGAATCGGCTTTTGCGACGTCGGAAACGGAACGAATCAACGAAGCCTCATGGCAGCGCTGATTCCGCCCATGACAGTGTGTGGTCACACGGTGCCAACGATGGCGCTCGTTCCGAGCGATCCACTGGTGCTTGTCGCGACGTTGGGCGCCATGAACTCTCCTGATTAGCGATGAAGTTCAGCAACCCTGATTCCGCGCTCCGGACGCCTGGGTGCCCGAGCCAGGGCCGTGAGCAGGCTGCAGAGGATGACACGCAGGTCGTAGCGCCGGTTGAAGCGAAACTGCACCTCGGCCAGGTAGCGGTAGGCGTACTTGGCGAACTTGATGGCGTGGTAGGTACCGGTGAGCGCGGTCTTGACGTTGCCGATGAGGGTGTTGACCGCCACGAACTTGTCGTTGGTGACGCTGGCCTTGCCGCCTCCGGTGATCTCGCGGTCGTGAGCGGCGCCGACGCTGGTGGCGACCTGGAAACAGTGCAGACCGTCGGAGACCAGGGTCAGCGGCAGCACGGTGTGCCGGGCCAAAAAGTCCTCTATGGCCGCGTTCGTGAACGGCCGCGGCGACAGACACGCCAGGTGAGGCAGGCCGTCCTCGGTGGTCTCCACTGCCGCCACGAACGGAATCTTGTTCTCCGAGCCTCGGCCGGTCTTGCCGCCACTGCGCTCTCCACCAAGGTAGGCATCGTCGATCTCGACCCTGGCGGTGAGCTGGCGGTCTGTTTCGGCCAGCCGCATGCCTTCGAGGATCTTGTGCTTGACCAGCCAAGCGGTGCGGTAGCACACGCCCAGGTGTCGCTTGAGCTCCAGGGCCGAGACGTTGGTCTTGGACTGGGTCAGCAACTGCATCGCCAGGAACCAGCTCGTCAGGGGCAGCTTGCTGGCCTCGAAGATCGTGCCGCTGAGGACGCTGCACTGGTATTGGCAGCCGGAGCACTGCCAGTAGCGCCGCCCCTGCCGCTGAAAGCTCGTGCGGGCCTCGCAAACGCCGCAGCGCGGGCACTCGAAGCCGCGTGGCCACCGTCTGGCGATCAGCGCCGCCTCGCAGAGCTCCTCGGTTCCGTACAAGCTCAGGAACTCCCGCATCGACAGCCCCGGCTGGAACTGCACTCGGTTCATCGGCAAGGCGCATCTCCTTGGTGGATGCGCGCATCCTCCTGCCTCACTGGCTCATAGGATGAGCCCGCTGAACTTCATCGCTAATCAGGTGAACTCTTTGGTAGTTGACTCTATCGTCAGACAGAAGGTGGCGCTTCACATCACCTTTGGTGTGATTGCTACGTTGCCACTGCCGCGGTCTGTGGTGCCGAACTCGGCGGAAGCCCGAATAGCCGCACTTTCCACGCGCTTGTCCTGTGCAGGCCCCGAGATGGCGGAATTCCTTGCGACCTTGCGGCGTCACCCGGCGCTCACCGAGCACGAGCTGACACCATCGAATGATCCCGAGGAGCGGGCGCGCCTGGCCGCCGAGCTGGATGTCGTCGTCGCCCGTGATCTCTTCGGCCTGACGCGCGACGAGATGCGCTACCTGCTTGAGCCGCGCGATGTGCTCGGCCCGGATTGCACGGCCGAAACCTTCGCCGCCCTGAGGCGCGCCGAGGAACGCGATCACCAGGAGTACCGCACGCGGCGGCTGGTGATGGAAGCTTGGGATCGACCCGCGCATGCCGCTGTTTGAGCAACTCGACGGCCCGGCGCTCGCGCAGCGCATCCGCGCTGCACGGCGGCGCGTGCTGCTGGCTTGTCCGGGCTTCGGCGACGACGTGGCCTCCGCGCTGATCGCCGCACACCGCTCGACGCCACCCGTGCAGGTGAGCGTCGTGGTCGATGGCACCGACCAGGCGGCCCGCCTGGGCTACGGTCACTTCGACGCCGTGGCCGAGTTGGCGCGTGCCGGCGTTGAGGTGCGGTTGGAGCCTGGCCTGCGGTTGGGTGCCGTGGTCATCGACGATGCCGGCTGGTGCTTCGCAACCCCGCCGCTGCTGGTGGATGCGACGATGGAGCGGTCGACCGCGCCGAACGCAATGCGCATGGGACCTGACCAGCTGGTGCATGTCGTGGCGGCGCTGCAACCCGCTCGGCCCGGCGACTCTGAGGACACACCAGGACCCGAGATTGGCGCCAGCACGGCAACGCTTCAGCAGATCGCACAGATGGAGGAGGCGCTGTCCGCGGATCCACCTCAACCCTTCGACGTGGCGCGCAAGGTGATGGTATTCAACGCCTTCGTGGAGTTCGTGGAGCTCGAATTGCTCGGCACCCAGATCACGCGGCAGCGCGTGCAGCTGCCGCCGGAGCTGCTGCTGGCAGTGAGCGACCAGGCCACGCGCGAGCGGCTGACCACGAGCTTTCGCCTGGTCGACCCCGAAGCCGCCATCGGCAAGGGCGCCGTCACCTTGCGCAAGAAGATCGACGCGTTGCGCAAGACGCAGAACCTGCACGCGCTGAAGGACTTCGGCACCGTCAGCCTGCGGTCCAACCGCAAGCGGCTTGAAGCGGCCGTGGAGGCGCTGCGCGCCGAGGTGCAGGCTTTCGCCAACAGCGTGCGTGAGCGCCTGGGCAAGGAGATCGAGCACTCCCGCCAACAGCTGGTGCGCAGCCTGGTGCCCGCTCTGAAGGCCAAGCCGCCCGATTCGTTGCAGTCTGGCGTGGTGGGCAAACCCACGGCTGACCAGATCAAGCGCTGGGTCGAAGCACAACTCGATCGAACCTTCCCTGACGTGGAGTCGCTGGTACGCGACATGCGCCTGGTGATGTCGATCAAGGCGGTGACCTACGAGACGCTGAAGGATCCGAACTTCCAGGTGGCGGTGCGTTCGGCATACCCGCTGGTGGACTTCGACAAGCCCTTCCGAGAATTCAGCGCCGCACCATCGAAGTCCCAGTCCGAGCTGCCAGGCATGCGCTGAACGAGAACCACACGACAGGAGGAACAACGCCCATGGCCGACGCCCATGCCACCCCAGGCCCCATCGCGGTGACGGCCGAGGACGTGCTCGAAACGTTCCAGACCATCGAGCAGCGTGCTCGCCAGGGCCTGCAAGGCGACACCTATCTCAGCGCCGAGTCGATCGGCGTCATGAACCCGACGCGGGAAGCCGCGGCGCTGCAGACGCTGGAACGCATCAATAGCGAGAAGGCCAGCGCCTATCTGGCACTCAGCCGTGAGCCCGCGATCGCCCGCGTGGTGGTGGCCGACGAGAGCGGTGCGCTGCGCACCTACTACGTGTGCCGCAGCTCGCCACCCGCCAGCTTGAGCGGTGTGCCGCTCATCTCCTACCGGTCGCCCATGGGGGCGCTGGCCTCGCGAACGGTCGGCGCAACTTTCCGCCGCCCCGACGGCATGGAAGTGGAGCTTCGCCAGAGGGCCCGCCTGTTCCCCTTCCGGCAGGACGCCTGGGACTCGCGGGACAGCATCTTTGAGGGCGACGACTTCGCCACCGTGACGGTGCGGTCGCTGCGCGAGCTGCTGGCGCCGCCTGCGGCGGACCTGGAAGACGATCCGCTTGAGGCGCTGCTGGCCGCCGAAGAACAGGCCGGGAACCTGATCGCCGGCGTGCGCCGCAGCGTCATAACGAAGATGGGCTTGCGCGACCGCCCGGTGCTGGACGAGTACCAAGACGGCATCTTCCGCCTGTCGTTGGCCAGCCGATTGTTGATCCTGGGCCCGCCGGGCACCGGCAAGACGACCACGTTGATCCGCCGCCTGGGCCAGAAGCTGGATGCCGAGTTCCTGGACGAGGACGAGAAGGACCTGGTGCGCCGGCTGGACGAAGCCAGTGAC
Source organism: Rubrivivax sp. (assembly GCA_019635315.1). Lineage (GTDB taxonomy): Bacteria > Pseudomonadota > Gammaproteobacteria > Burkholderiales > Burkholderiaceae_C > Rubrivivax. Next base: position 103,358 of record JAHBZT010000003.1, on the reverse strand, counting down.
CTGCCACATGCGCAGAGCTGGCTGATGTTCACGCCCACCGACCTGCTGCGCCACTACGTGAAGGAGGCCTTCGCGCGTGAAGGCATCGCAGCGTCGGAACAGCGCATCGGCACGTGGGCGGCCTACCGGGTTGACCTGGCACGCAACCGCTTCGGCATCCTGCGCACGGCCGCCAGCAGCGGCATCTTCGTGTTGAAGGAGGCTGCCACCACGCTGACCTCCGCAGCGCACAAGCAGCTCACCACCTGGTACGCCGATTTCGACCAGTGGCAGAAGACGGCTTGGCTGGAAAGCTTGCGCCAGGCGGCGCAAGCGCTGGCCGATGACCCGGACCCGTCCGTTGCCCGGCTGGCAGCAACGGCACTCGAAGCTCTTGCCGGAGCCGGCCCGGACGACGTGGGCACGGTGGTGGTGACGCTGAGCGCCGCGTCGCGTGTGCTGTTGGACCGCATCGCAGAGATGCGCGCCTTCACCGACGGCAAGCTCAAGGAGGCCTTGACTCTGCAGCTGAGGCGCAATCGGGCCTTCATCGAGGAGTTGGCGCGCTTCATCGACACCCTGGCCGATGCCGCAACCGAGACCGATGACGAGGACGACGAGGACGCCGATGAGGAAGAGGAAGACGACGTGGTCGAACTCGACGCTGGCCGGATCAAGGCAACGGTTCAGGCCTACGAGCGAAGCCTGCGGTCGTACGCGCGGACGCGCGCCAAGGGCAAGTCGCTGAAAAAGGGCCGACGCGCAAGCCGCATTGTCGAATGGCTGGGCGAGCGCGGGCTGGCGCCCGCCGAACTGGCGGCGGTAGGACGCAGCCTGGTGCAGCAATCGCTGGCACGGAAGCTGGTGAACCCGGCTCGTAGCTTCGTGAACCAGATGCCGCACCGCTACCGCAGCTTCCGCCGCGTGCGGCAGGCCGAGGCCAGCTGGTACACGCCGGCCGGGAACTACCTGAAGACCGACCTGCACCCACTCGAACTCGACATCGTGCTGTTGGCCCTGTTGCGCAACGGTGCAGCGCTGCTGCAGCGGCCGGCCGTGCAGCGCGGCATTGCCGACGCGCCGGAGTGGGCCGCGCTGCGCCCGTTGCGCGGCGCGATGCGCCACCAGGTGCTCGTGGACGAGGCAACCGACTTCTCACCGGTGCAACTGGGCTGCATGGCCGCGCTGGCACACCCCATCGGGCGCTCGTTCTTTGCCTGCGGCGACTTCAACCAACGGCTCACCACCTGGGGCAGCCGCAGCCTGGACGAGGTGCGATGGGCCTGCCCCGGCATCGGCGACCAGACCATCCACATTTCGTACCGACAGAGCACTCAGCTCAACGAGTTGGCCAAGGGCATCGTCCGTTTGGGCGGAGGTGACGACAGCGCCATGGAACTGCCCGAGGGGGTGGACAACGATGGAGTGCCGCCAGTTCTGGTGGAGGGCTTGTCCGCGACTGGAGGCCTGGCAGCATGGCTCGCCGACCGGGTGCGTGAGATCGAGGCCTTCGTCAAGAGCCTGCCATCGATCGCCGTGTTGGTGATGAGCGAGGCCGAGGTAGAGCCGCTGGCCAGCGCTTTGAGCGAGCGATTGGCCGACCACAACATCAAGGCTGTGCCGTGCCGCGACGGCCAGACGATGGGCAACGAGAACGATGTGAGGGTGTTCGACATCCAGCACATCAAGGGTCTGGAGTTCGAGGCGGTGTTCTTCGTCGGCATCGACCGGCTGGCGGCCGAGCAACCCGAGCTGTTCGATAAGTACCTGTACGTGGGCACGACACGCGCGGCGACCTATCTGGGCATGACTTGCCAGGAATCATTGCCGGCCGCGCTGGATGCGCTCAGGCCGATGTTTGCAGCACGCTGGTAGCGGCCGCGAGAGAGGAGCGCGACGATGCGACTGGATACAGGCAACGTGCTGGCGGCGAAGATGAACGCGCACCGGCATCAATGGAACGGGTCGATCTGCGCGCAGCCCCAAGGGTGGAACTGCGGAGCCGATGCCACGTTCAGGGAAAACTACTGCGCCGCCGGTGTGAGCCGCTGCTTTCACATCGACGTGTTCAAGCCGGTGTCGCCGCGGTTCGTGGTGCCAGACACCACGGTCATCCAGGCCGTTCGTGAGCAGCCGAGGCTGTTGGACGACCAGATTCTCGTCTTTTACGGCGGACGCTTCGGCGCCCAACAGGGCATAGTCCAAGGAGACGCCGAGCACGCTCTGTACGGCCTGTACCGAGTGAAAGATGCTGTGCTGGACGACAGCCGGACCCCGCACCGCCTGTTGGTGGAGCCGCACCGCGACGGCTGGGCGATGCTCCCGCGCTTGAAGCTGGGACAGGCGACGTTGCGCAGCGTGCAAGGCGTGGCCTATCTGAAGCAACTTCGCGCCAAGACCTTGGCGGACATCATTGCCCAGGCATTGGAGGAAGTAGGCGCGCAGAAGCTCGACGGCTGGACAGCCGAGTACGAGAGAAACCTGAAGCGCGCGAGCGAACAGTTGCCGCAGTGGTTGCGAAAGGCCGAAGAAGCCTGGGCCAAGCTGCCAGCGCCGCAAGCCTTGCAGCGGGGCGTTCAGGCACCGGCATTTCCGTCGGCGATGGCCGAGAAGCTGTCCAAGCTGAAGATCGTGACGGCGCCGCCGGCCGCAGCGGTGCCCGCTGCGCAACCCGTGCCCGAGCCAGTTCCCGCTCCGCTGCCAGAGCCGGTGTCCGCCCCACCAGCCGACGCGCCAGCGACGGAGCCTTCGGTGTCGGTGGAGGAAGCCCCGCTAGAGCCTGAGCAGGCAGTGCCTGGCGCGGCGCCACCGGCAACCGCGCAGCCGGAGGCCAACACTGTGGCCGAAGCATCGGCCGGGGAAGACATCACTGCGCCAGCCGAGACACCAGCCACCGTTGAGCCCGAGCCTCTGCCCCAGCCTGTGTCGGAACCCGAGCCAGTTGTCGCGCCCATCGTCATCCCCGAAGCCGATGCGAGCGCCGTGTTGGCCGAGCGCCTGGATGCCACGCTGATCACTGCACTGAGCGTGGCGTTCCTGACCAAGAGCCTGGTCATCCTGACCGGAGCACCCGGCGCCGGGAAGAGCTGGATCGCCAGCCGCTTGTTGGACGACGCCCGTCGCGAGCGAACCGTGATCGTTCCGGTGGCCTCGACCTGGCGTGGGCGCGAAGATCTGCTGGGCTACGTGAACCCAATCACCGGCAGCTTTGAGGCCACGGAGTTCACGCACTTCTTGTGCAACAGCGAAGAGGCCTGGAATCGTGGCGACAGGCGCGCACGCCTGGTGGTGTTCGAGGAGTTCAACCTCAGCCAGCCCGAGCACTGGTTGAGCGATCTGCTGGTGCGCCTGGAGTACGACCCCGAACTGAGCGCTGACCGTAAGGTGGTGCTGGGCGGCAGTGCGATCGCAGGCCGACCGAGCCGACCATGCGAGGTGGTACTTGTCCCCAGCCTTCGATTTGTCGCGACGCTGAACAACGACCATACGGTCAAGCCTCTGTCGCCGCGCGTGCTGGACCGCGCAGCATTGATCGAAGTCTCCAGCAGTGGCCGCGTGGCACTGGAGCGAGCAGGGCTGATGATTGCCGAGGAGCTGGCTGACCTGGTCGATGACCTCAACGACCTGATTGCGCCGCGTGGTGCCGCCTTCTCCGTACGCTCTGCGCGTTCGCTGCAACGAGCCCTGGCAGCAAACGCGCTGAAGCCGGTGCATGCGCTGGACCTGGTGTTGGCGCAGGAGGTGCTGTCACGCGTTCGCTTGCTTGCTGGAGATCCCCGAGATGAGCAGCTGCTTTCGCGCTTGCAGGCGTGGAGCCAGAAGCCCGAGTGCGCCGAACTGACGGTCTGCGCCGCGCGCATCGCCGACTGGGCCGAGGCCTTGGCCGCCGGCCGCGACGTATTCCAGGCATGAGCATCAGCCCGCCGCCATGGTTGCCAAGGGTCGTGGACGACCTGCGCGCGGTGTCGGCCGACCTGCTGGAACCCGGGCTGGCCAAGTCGATGCCGCTGGGCATGAACGGTGGACACGGGCCCCTGTTGCGAGGACTGCTTGCGCTGAGCGACGCTTACGTGGCACTGGCGCCTCGGGTGCTGGCGGAAGTGGACTTCACTGCGGATGGCGCCGCCGGCGACTTGCGCGCCGTACGCGTGCCTCGGAGCGCCACGCCATCTCGGGCACCCTACGACTACGCGCAGCACAACGGTGTCCCGGTGCCCATGCGCTGGCTCCGTTTCGAGCCCGCCGAGCGGCCCAACGAGCCGGCATTACGGTGGGCACTGCACGTCGCACTGTGCCTGCAGCAGGAATTGCTAAAGCACGCAGCACGATTGGAGTCTCAGCTGCAGGAGGCGCTGCTGGTGCGCGCAGGTGAGGACGAGTACGCGGTCCACGATGCGGAGACGCTTCGCGGACTGGCGGGTGGTGTGCAGCAGCGCCTTGTGGGGCTTCGCCTGTGCGAAACCGGGATACGCAGCGCTGCCGGCCGGCGAATCTCACCCGGCGACCGTCCACCTTCGCCTTACCCACAGCAGCCTGCGTGGTCGCGCCTGAAGCGCGTTGCCCGCGAGCTGTTCAACCCCGAGGCGATGCTGGGCACCGTGCTGAACCAGGTGCTGGCCGAGCCCATCCCGATGGCAGACGTGCCATTTCTGTACCAGCGCTGGTGCGGTCTGCAGCTGCTCCACGCCTTCGAGCGCCAGGGCTGGGCGCGACGTGGTGAGTTGGTGGGCCCGCTGTTCCTGGGCGGTCGAGTCGAAATGGTGCGCCCTGACGCGGCCAGCGTGGTGGTCTGGATCGAGCCGCGCGTGTCGCAGGCGACGATGGCACTCACCGGCTGGGGTGTGCCCCGCGGCAAGCGGGAGCTGACACCTGACTTCCTGATCACGTGCGGTGCCGCAGGGGTCCGTGACGCCTTTGTGCTCGATGCGACGCTGTCGAGGAAGGATGACATCCTGGACGAGAAGTCCAAGTACCGGCTGGGCATCGTCGGCCTGGACACGCAGTTTGTCGCCGGCGTTCCGGTGCAGCGGCGGCCTTTGCGTTCGTGGGCGGTGGCCCCGCTGCAAGGCTCAAGCTGCCGCCTGAGCGATCCCGAGGGGCGCACTGGAAGCATCCCGCTGCGCCCAGGGGATCTGGATCTCCGGCCGCTCGATGCCTGGGTGGCCGATGTCTCACTGCATGCACGCCGGCAGACGATCACCACCGAGCTGGAGGCTGCCTGAAATGCAGCTGCAGATCCTAGGGCTGCTGGAACGTGGCGAGCTGCGCAAGGCAGCGATTGACTGTGGCTTCGACGTCGTGCATGAGGAGCCGGCCTGGGTCACCGCAGCCAGTACGCACGCGCCACTGAAGGTCTGGTTGGGTCGGGTGCCGCAGGGTCTGGTAGCGGGCCTGTCGATGGCGACGGTGCGCGCGGAGTTGCGCGCGGGCATGGAAGTCGAAGTGTCCCCACCTGCGCCGGCGGCTGCGTGCTGGCTGGCGTACTCTGATGTAGCGGCACTGGACACTGCGCTGCTGCACGCCTGGCAACTGTCACGCGCGTTGCCGAACGAACTGGAGCGGGAGTTTCAGCAGCGGGTGGCCAACGCGTCGGCAACCGAGCGCGATGCCACGGTGAAGCAGCGCATTGGTCAGGACCTCTTCCGCGACGGCCTGATGGTGTTGTGGGAGGGCCGGTGTGCCATCTCGGGGCTCGACGAACCGTCGTTGCTGCGCGCCAGCCATGCTTTGCCTTGGGCTCAGGCGTCCGACGCCGAGCGGCTGGACGTTTTCAATGGGCTGCTGCTGGCTGCACACCTGGATGCCGCGTTCGACGGCGGGCTGCTCGCCATCGACGAGGACGGAACAGTGTTGCTCTCGCCCAGGCTGTCACCTGCGACGACACAGGTGTTGGCTGTACAGCCTGGCGCACGTGTGCGGCTTTCGGCTGGGCATGCGCGCTACCTGGGTTGGCACAGGCAGAACAAGTTCAGGCGTTGAGCGATGGGGACTCGATACGGCTGAGACGGGGCTTCCTGGGGACGCCGCGCGGAGGAGACCACGTCTCAGACTCAGCCTTTAGCGTTGACCGCGGCTGCCTCGACCCCAACCTCGTCGTCCATAGCCAGTTGGCCTTGGGGATCGACTGGGGGCCAACGCCCTTCTTTCATCCGTTGCTCGAACCAGCGGTGCATGGCCGCGTCGTCGACCGCGTACTCGCCCCGCGCCGACTTCCACACCAGGGCCGGGTTGCGCTCGCGCAGCGACTCCAGCGCGCGTTGCGCCATCTGCGGAGTCACGCGCCCGGTCACCCGCTCACGGTAGAAGCGCAGCGCCTCACCGTCGTAGGGGCGAAAGCGTGGCCCCTGTTCCAGCAGGCGCCACAACACCGCCTGCTCCAGAGGGCGCAGCGCCAGGTACTCGGATTCCATCTGCGCTTCGTCAGCCTGCTGGCGTTCCTTCGCGGCCTGCAGCACCGCCTGCTCGAAGCGAACACCCTGCAGACCCGACAGCGGGCTGAGCGCCTGCCCCAGGGCCTCCATGAAGAACTGCGGCCTGTGGCCGAAGCTCTCGAAGGCCTGGAGCAAAGTGGCGCCATCGACCGGCGCCAGGTCGGGCCGCTGCGCAGTGATCAGCCGCGACACGTGGTCGATGAAGTCCTGGCCCAGCGGCGGCATGCGCGAGATCTGCGAGCCGTAGAACGGCGCGCCATTGGTGTTGACCAGCCGCAACAGCTTATCGCGGTCGGAGCCGGACATCACCAGCATCAGGTTCACCTCGCCCGGCCGGTTGAGCTGGTCGCGCGCAGACTTCAAAGCCGACATCGTGGCTTCGCCAGCCTCGCTGGTCAGCGCATGTTGAGCCTCGTCGACGATCAGGGCCACCGGCGCCTTGGCGGCTTCGTGGAGCGCCCGAAGGGCATCGGGCAGCGTCACGCCGTCGATCTTTCCGATCTTGCTGACGTCGATCTTCAGCGCGCCTGCGATCGTCACACTTTCCAGGCCAGCCGCCTTGGCCGCGCGGCTCACCACGCCGAGGCGCGGTGCCAGTGCGCGGGCGATGGCGTCGGCGATCAACGAGCCGGGGTCACGCCGCGGGTCAGCCCACAGGTCCACGTAGGCCACCACAGCACCGGCCGCCTCCAGTGCCGGCTTGAGGTCGGCCTGCAGGAAGGTGGACTTCCCCGTGCGGCGCGGCGCGGCCAGGAACAGGCCGTTGTGCGCGTCGCCGAAGACGGCTTGGCCCCGCAGCGCGGCGACAAGCTCCTGGGCCAGGGCTTCGCGGGGAAAGTGGATCACTTTATCTCCAAGTATCGGAGAGACAGTAATTTATCGGAACGGAGATAAAAGTCAATAACCGCTGTCAGCACCGCTTCCCCGGGCCCCGGCAGCGCCCCAGACTGCAGCTCAAGAAGAACCTGCTTCGGCCAGCACCTCCGCCCGCACGTAGGCCTTGAAGTCGGCCACGGCAGTGAAGCACCGGTAGCCCGCCTGGCTGGCCACGGCCACCATCGGCGCCTCTTCGTGCAGCAGCAAGGCCACGGGCTGGCTCAGCTCTTCCTGCAGGCCTTGCGGCCACGCCAGGTCGAACACCGCGCGCTGCTCACCGGTCTCCTGGTCGGCGAAGTCGAAGCTGACCACTCCGCGCGGCAGACCCTGGGCTTCGACCCAGTCGTTTAAGGCTTCGAGCTGCTCTTCCTCCTCGTCGCTGGTCACGCCGCCCAGCACCGTGGGCGCCATGGGGGCTACAGCTGCCCGGGCCTCCAGCCAGCGCAGGTCGCCGTGCAGCAGCTCTTCCATGCGCCGGTTCATCTCGGCGGCGAGCAGAGTCTTGCGCGCCTCCAGGAAGTCGCGGAAGTTCTCGATCTTCCACAGTTGCGGGTCCATCGGGATCCACTGGGAGGCCAGCGCGCCGGGGTGGCTCGCCTCGAATTCGGGGAAGTACTCCTGCGGCAACCGATCGCTGATCTTGAGGTTGGTGTCCTTGGTCTGGAAAGCGAAGTTGGCCAGCGCGTTCACCTCCGGCCGGCGGAACTTGGCCTTGTGCTTGTAGAGCTGCGCCTTCGGGAAGATGTGGTGCACTTCCAACTTGCTCATCTTGCCCAGCATGCTGGCCTTCAGCGGCAGCCCGCTGCCCCAGTCGCGCGCCTCACCCATGCGCGTCAGTAGGTACAGCACCGGGTAGAAGCGCGCGCCGACACTCCAGCCGGTGAAGTGCCCCGGCTCGACGCGCAGCCCACCATGCCACAGGCGCAGCTGTTCCAGCAGCTTGTCGAGCCCGCCGTCTTCGCCTTCGAGCGCCTCCAGATCCTGGTCGATGAACGACTCGGTCGAGCCCGAGAACCGGCCCCACATGCCGGCCTGCAGAAACCAGAACAGCAGCTTGTCGCGCTCCTTCTCGTTCAGCGGGCCGGTGTGCTTGTCGAGAAAGCGCACCATCACCGGCACGCCGAAGCGACCGAAGAACACTTGGTCGTGGTCCAGGCCCAGCCGGCCGCCGATCAGGTTCAGCGACGCATCGATGTGCTTGGTGGTGCGCTTCAGCGCGGCCTGCACCTCGTCCGCCGTCTTGTCGTGCAGGTGCAGGAACTTGGCCTCGCCGGTGAGCACGGTGTTGATGGAGCGAAGCAGCCAGTCCAGGTTGAAGTGGAAGCCGGCGCCCGTCCAGCGCTTCAGCTCGGCCTTCATCTTGTCGCGCGCCTCGGGCCAGTCGGCGCAGATCTTGGCCAGCGCCAGGTCGCCCTTCGACAGCTTCGTGCCGCCGCTGTTGACGCGGTTGAAGATGTCCACCACCACGTCCAGCGACTTGTCGGCGCCGGTCACTTCCTCGACGTGCAGCTCGATGTCGCTCACGCTCAGCAGCCGGCTCAGCCGCGCCACGTAGTCGCCCACCTTGGGCGCCAGCGCGGGCTGCGTGCTCAGCCGGGTCACGAACTCGCCCAGGCCAGCCGTGCCCTTCTGCATCAGCGCCGTGACGTCGATCCAGCGCGCGTCGTCCTTCATCGTCACCGGCTGGTAGAAGGCGAACTTCTCGTCCTCCAGATGAAAGTGCAGGCCGGTGAAAGCCTGGGCGTTGCCATCGAAGAAGCGCGGCGGTTTGCCGCGGATCACGCCGTACAGCGAGGTCATCCGCTGCTGCCCATCGAGCAGCAGCTTCACGACGCCAGGCGCCAGCGGGCCCTCACCGCGATGCGCGGCGGTCTTGCTTTCGGTGGCCCACACCAGCAGGCCGCCTACCGGATGCCGGCGGTACAGCGATTCGAACAGCCCGCGCACCTGGTCGCGGTTCCACACATAGCCACGCTGGAACTCCGGCAGCGCCATGTGCCGGCTGTCAATGTGATCCAGGATCGTCGAGATCTTCATGTCAGGCGGATCCTCCCTGTCAGCAGCACCCGCATCATGCCCTGCTTGAGTTGGCGGGTCTCGTCGCGCCGGGCTTCGAGCGCGGCGGGTTCAAAATCCACCTCGGACAGCACTTCCGAGTTCCTACTCTGCGCGGCGAGTGATCGCATAGGCATCCCGGGTGACGCAGGTGGGGCCGACCTGAATCACTTGACCCTTCGAAGCTGCACCCGCCCCTCCATCTGTGCCTGCGCGGTCTCGAACGCGCCCTCCACGTCGACTGATAGACCGCATCGAAGCAGCCATCGGCCCAGGATCCACAGCGGCGGGAAGCCCACCGCCGCCAGAGTGGCTACGGCGCCAGCGGCGAGCGCCCCCATGAGCCCGGCCACCACGGCCACGACCATGAGCAACGTGACCGCCACGCCATCACACCGCCGCCACAGGAGCGGAGGGTCACTGCGCACGAAGTTGACCTGCGCGCCCGTCGACAGGTTGCGCAGGCCGACAAGCTGCCTGCGGTGCAACACGGCCAGCACCCGGTGCCCGCGGCGGGCCGGCATGGCGCGGGTGTGCACGACGAGCTTCACCTCGATGCCCCCTGTCGACCGGATCCACAGCTCCCGCCGCTCGCGCGCCGGGTACTGCTCGCACCAGCGCATCGGGACGTTGATGAATCGCTGGACTTCGGTCAGCTCGCCGCTGACCCAGTGAAAGGTACGCATGGTCTTGGTCCGAGTGAAGATCCGGTCACCCTCCCATGCGACGACGACAGTTCAACCCCGTGCACGCCGGCGAGCCGGACTTTGGCGCGTCACTGTCACGGCAGTGGTATTCGAGTGCCACCCCAGTGGCGCCGCAGTGACACCGGACAGAGGCGTGCCGCCAAAGGTGTCACCGCAGTTGAACTCGGGTGACACGGCGACGAGGCCGAAGCGCTTGCGAGCCAGGCTCAGGACCCGCGTGTCGATTACCCGGTTTACCACCAGAGGCCAATCGCACAGTCGTCAACCCCAGGGGCGGCGCGCGCCCTGCCGGTGTTCCGCAAATGGAGCCGCCTTGCACCGGCATCACTTGCCCATGTAAGTGCCTTCGATTCCGGCCGATTGCGGCGGGCGCCTTCGCCAAGCCCATTGACGCCACACGCGCCCCGCGCGTCCACTACAGGCTCCCTTGGGCCTCCCTCATGGCCTGCTCCGATGGAGCGAAGAGGCGTCGCAGTCGTTACCTGCCCCTTGAGGCCTGGCCCTGAGTCAGGCTGGCCGTGACCCCCGAGGTCGCGGACGTTGGTTCCCCTTCGCAGAGCTGAACGCTGCAGCCCACCGGCCACCGCGCCGGGCGCTCCTGAAGCGCGCTGCAGTCTGAGCCCAAGCCGTGCCGGCACCTGATGCCGCGCACTGCGTCTCGCCTTCCGTTCGAGCACCGGCCGCCCCTCGTGGGAAGCCCGGCGCGTGGTCGTGCTTGCCCTGATGGGCTCCGCCGCGCACCGCCACCGCTCGTGCACCTGACACCGCCCCGGACTCTCGGTGAGGGGCGGACCCATGCAGGTGGATGGCGCTGCGAAAGCACGCAGACCTGATCCATCGAGGGCAGCAGGCCCGACCTGGCTGCCGATGCCGCCCGCCCTCGAGGCTGGCGCCATCACCCACCCCGTGCCGCGCGAAAACCCGCGCACGGGCCGGATCAACCCGTTCCCATTTTTAAGGATGACCGAGCCAGCCGGCGGCACCGCCGCCACCGCTGGCGAACCCCTGGGTCGGTGCAGCGCGCACGTGGCGCGCGCTGCATCGCAAGCACAAGGCCACGGCCGCGCCCGGCGACGGAATCCGCCGGGCCGGCGCCTGCATCGATTCCACCCTTGGCGCGTGCCATGGCGACATGGAAAGGGACGCGCGCCGATGTCGACCCTTCAACCGGAGCTGACCATGCCCCGCCTTTCCATCGATCCGCCTTCTTTCCACCTCCGCCCACCGCCGGTGGGCCGCACCACTCACCAGCCGCCGCGCCTTCGGGACTGGGCCGGCCTGACTGACGCCGACGTGCTGGCGCGCCATCGCCCCGGCCAGGCCGATCCGCTGCAGGTGCTGGAGGTGCTGCTGCGCCAGCACAACCAGCAGCACACGTCGCGGCAGAAAACCGTGTCGCACAAGACCCGGCAGGATCGCGCCGACTTCCTGCGCCGCTTCTACGCGGCCCTGCACGACCGTGCCGGCTTCAAGACCCTGCCCGATCCGCGCAACCTGGGGCAGAAGCACATCCGCGCCATGGTGCAGGTGTGGCGCAGCGACAAGCTGAAGCCGGCCACGATCCAGACCTACCTGAGCTTTCTGCGCGGCCTGGCGCTGTGGACCGGCAAACCGGGCTTCGTGCGCGGGCCGGCCTTCTACGGCCTGGAAATGCATGAGTACCAGCGCCACGAGGTGGCCGAGCGGGACAAGAGCTGGTCGGCCCAGGGCCTGGACATCGACGCGCTGCTGCAGCGCGTGAGCGCCTACGACGCCTACGTGGGCGCGTCGCTGCGTGTGATCCAGGCCTTCGGCCTGCGCAAGAAGGAATCGGTGATGCTGCGGCCGAACGCCCTGGTCGTGCCATTCGAGGCCACGGGCTTGCCGCCCGAAGAGTGCCAGGCTGACCACTACCTGTGGGTGCGCCAGGGCGCGAAGAACGGCCGGCCGCGCTACCTGCCGCTGGACACGCCGCAGCGCCAGCTGGCCATCGCACACGCGCAGCGGGTGGCGGGCCCGGACCCGGAGGCCCACCTGGGCAGGCCCGACCGGTCACTGAAGCAGAACATGCAGCGCTTCGCCTACGTGCTGCGCAAGTTCGGCTTCACCAAGCGCAAGCTGGGTGTGACGGCGCACGGCCTGCGGCACGAGGCGCTGATCGGCGAGTACGTGGTGCGCACGGGGCAGCAGCCACCGGTGCGCGGTGGCGCCAGAGAGGCGTCAAGCGTGGTGAAGGCCGCATGCCTCGCTGTCTCGAAGATGGCCGGTCATTCGCGGCCCAGAGCGTCTCGGGCGTATCTGGGGGCCATCCTGGGCCGGCCGCGCCGGAAGAGCACGGCGGCGGATACCGCTGAAGCGGTGGGTGCGCCGGCCGCGTAGGGCCGACTGCGGCGGTCAGCCCGTGGCGTTTCGCGCGCCGGGGTTGTCCGCCGCGACGGCATCCAGCCAGTCGGCCCAGGTCTGCATCATCGCGGCGCGTTCGGCCAAGTGGTCGGCGTGGTTGTAGGCGGCGCGCACGCGGTTGCGCTCCACGTGGGCCAGCTGCAGCTCGATGAAGTCGGAGCGCAGGCCCATCTCGTGCAGCCGCGTCGACGCGGTGGCGCGGAAGTCGTGCGCCGTGACGGTGGCCGACGCGAAACCCAGGCTCATCAGTGCGTGGTTGACGGTGGTGGCCGACATCACGTCGTGCGGCCGGCGGTGGTTGGGGAACAACCATCGGCCGGCGCCGGTGATGCCCTTCAGCTCGGTGAGCAGCGCCAGCGCCTGCGTGGACAGCGGCACGATGTGCAGCCGGCGCATCTTCATCTTCTCGGCCGGAATGCGCCACTCGGCGGCGGCCAGGTCCACCTCGGTCCATTCGGCCTTGCGCATCTCGATTGTGCGCACGAAGGTCAGCAACAGGAGGCGCAGCGCGATCACCGTGGTGCGGTGGCCGCCGAAGCCCTGCAGCGTGCGCAGGAAGGCGGCGATCTCGTCGCGGTCCATCGGTCGGCTGTGGTTGACCGGCGGCCGGATGACGGCGCCGCGCAGCGCCGAGGCCGGGTCGTGGTCGGCGCGCAGCGTGGCCACGGCATAGCGGAACACCTGCGAGCACCACTGCCGCAGGTTCAGCGCCACCACCTCGGCGCCGCGCTTGGTAGCGCGGTCCAGGATGGCCAGCACGTCGGCCGCGGTGACCGATCGGATCGGCAGCCGGCCGATGCGGGGGTAGATGTCTTTCTTCATGCCGCGCTCCACCTGCATCAGGTAGTACGGCGCCCAGCGGCTGCGCTTCTTCTCGATCCACTCCTCGGCGATGGCCTTGAAGGTCAGCGCGTTGGCGTTGATCTGCCGCGTGCGCTCGGTCTGCCGCGCATGGGCCGGATGCCGGCCCTGGCGGATCAGCTCGCGCGCGTCGTCACGCGCCTTGCGCGCATCGGCCAGCGAGACCTGCGGGTACTCGCCGATGGCGAACAGGTTCTCGCGCCCGGCGATGCGGTAGCGGTAGCGCCAGAGCTTCGAGCCGCTGGGCTTGACTTCGAGGTACAGGCCGGCGGTGTCGGCAAGCTTGATCGGCTTGTCGGCGGGCTTGGCCTGGCGGATCTTGATGTCGGTGAGGGGCATGGGAATTGACTCATGGAACAGCGCCGTTCGCCGCTTCAGTTGCATGCTCCCAGCGGAGGCACCAACTTCAACCCCCTGACGAGATCTGGGCCCGAAACGACGCTCTCATTGCCCCCAGTTCGTCATCAGCGCCCAGTGCCTAGCCGCGGTGGTCGCGTGAACCGTCTTGCCTACCCAGAGATCGCCCTCAGGTACGATGACAGCACTGGCCAAACGGAGGCTCTGCCGAGAAGCTGGGGTACCGCGACGAACTGGCAAACATGGACCGCATCGAGTCGATCAACACCGAGCGGATACGCTGGTGCGCGAACGAGCGCGGCGTTTCGCTCGAACAACTTGCCGATGAGGCTGGCGTTCCGCGCAAGGCGCTCGTTAGCCTGCTCGAGGACGAGATCGGATTGACGTTCTCCCAGCTTCGGAAGCTGGCGGACTACTTCGGTCGCGGCGTCCTCTTCTTCCTCGATCCGGGCCCGGTGGATGAACAGCAGGTTCATTCGGTGCAGTACCGAACGTTGACGAATCAGAAGCCCGAGCTCTCGCCCAATGTTCGAAAGCTGATCGAGCGCGTCGAGCGCCAGCGGGAGCTGTACCTAGCTCTTCGCGAGGAAGTGCATCCGGACGACTACCCAGTCTTTGCCCCGGTCGACGTCGCTGGTAGGCGTCCGGCTGAAGCTGCCGCGGTTGTGCGCCGATGGCTGGGTCTCGATCAAGCCAACACTTTTGACGGCTTCAGGAGCGCTGTCGAAGCCAAGGGAATCCTCGTGTTCCGCAGCAATGGGTATGCCGGTCGCTGGCAGATCGCGAAGGACAGTCCGGTCCTCGGGTTCAGTCTGTACAGCGACAGCTGCCCAGTCATCGTCGTGAAGAAGACCCGCGCGGAGGCGCAGCAGTCGTTCACTCTGATGCACGAGCTCGGACACCTGCTACTGCATCGCGCGAGCTCGATCGATGACGATGCGGACATGCACTCGCAGCAGGGGCATGAGCGCGAGGCGAACTCGTTCGCCGGGCATCTTCTGGTACCCGACGCTTGGCTGGCCCAGGTTCGCGATGATGATCGTCCGGCGGCCGTAGAGCAGTATGAGCTCTGGTTGGCCCCCTTCCGGCAGCGCTGGGGCGTCAGCGCCGAAGTCATCCTGCGCCGCCTTTTGGACTCGGGCCGCCTTCCTCAAGAACGCTACACGGCATACCGGACATTTGTTCGAGGGAGACAGTACGAGGACGAGGAGGTTGGCGGTAGCCGCATGTATCGACATCGGGAACCGAAGCACATCTTCGGCGACATGTTCGTCAGGACGGTGCTCACCGCGCTTGGATCCAGAAAGATCACGGCGACCAAGGCGTGCTCCTACCTCGACGGTCTCAAGCTAGCGGACCTGCACAGCCTGGAGCGCTACGTTGCAGGTACTTGATGCGTCATCTGCAATCTACGCCTGGGACAACTACCCGTTGGCTTCGTTTCCGCCACTCTGGGCGTACATCGCCGGCGAAGTAAATGCCACGCGCCTGCGGATCCCTTATGTCGCGTTGGAGGAGGTGAGCCACGTGTCACCGGACTGCGGCGCTTGGTTTCGAGCGGCCGGGATCATGGTCTTGCCGGTCACCAACGCGATCACCCAAGAGGCGAACCGCATAAAGCATCTCATCGGCGTCGTCGGCGATGACTACCACGCCGACGGCGTCGGGGAGAACGACCTGCTGATCATCGCGACGGCCCGCTGCAATCAGCACGACCTGATCAGCAACGAAGCCATCCAGCCACAGCTACCCGTGAACACGCGCCGCTACAAGATTCCGGCTGTCTGCCGTATGCCCGGCGTGGGCGTTCAATGTAGGTCCTTCCTCGACTTCATCGTGAGATCAGGCCAGGCGTTTTAGGGTCAGGGACTAGCGCTGTGGCAGTCAGCCCGACGAGATGTCTGATCCGGAAAACTCCGGTCCGACGTTGTGGGCTACGAGACGACGACCCGACCGAATGGCAAGTCGTAGTCGTAGCCTGAGATGCCAGTCTCCAGCGACTCAAGCCTCGCCTTCGTCGGATCGGTCAGCCTCGCCAGGTGCGTGGCAAGCCTCAGCCACTCTCGACTCTGCTCGGGTAGCGCCTCGCCCGCGTTGATCTGGCTCTGCAGATGCTCGACGTAGGCCTTGACCTCGCAGTACCGATGCCAGGCTGCCGCCTCCTTGTGAAGCTGATCCGAAAAGTTGCGGAGGCGTCGCTGTCGCTCTCGCGCAATCTCAGCTTCGCGCGCTGCTTCGGCCCAGCGACGACGCTGCTCCTCTCGCTCGGCCCGCAGTTGGGCAATCGCCTGGGCACCGCTCGCCAGGCCGCCGACGATGCTCTCGACCTTCTCCTCCAATCGAGATCGCTTGCCGTCGGCCCACGACTTGCGGCCCGAGAAGTCACCTGTGATTGCCAGGCGCAGTTCGCCAGTGAAGTGATAGGTGAAGGTCCGCGACTTCATCCACGAGTACTTCGGATCGACCTCCACCGTCTCGGTCCGCGTGTAGTTCTCGGCGAGGCTGATGCCCAGGCGCTCGCCGCCGACATCGACCTCGACGCGCTTTGCTTCCTGGTTGTGGGCGAGGCGCGCGCCCGCAGCCGGCATGGCCCGTTCGATCGCGTCCAGTATCCGGCAGGCTCGCTCCACCGTCGCGCTGCTGAGCGAACACGCAATCACGCGCGCTGAGCCACAGGTGACGAAGCCATCCGCCGAAGGCTTCACGTTGGTCAGCCGCTCGAAGGTCGCGGCAGCCACGCCCGCGAGGGCCTCACCCTGCGCCGACTGCGATGCCTTGAAGCTGGCCCGGTCGATCTCGACCTTCGGCGTCTCCGCGATGAGATGTCGTGCCGCGTCCAGTTCGACCGTGTCGACCTTGGCCGAGGGCAGTGCTGGCTTGGGGGGCGCCTTACCTGCCGCCAGCTTGGCCCAGTAGCCGCGCGGCGGCCGAGGGATGTTGTGCCGGCGGCAGGCTTTGGCCAGGCCGACATCCGAGATGTCCAGCTCGCGGGCCAGCTTGCTCATGGGCGTGGACCACACTCGGTTGTAGAGGTCGCGGCGGGAGATCTGCATGCGTTTTCGGTACCCGCATCGATACCCGCTTTTGGCCGGGCTGAAGCGGTCCGCCGTGAGCCGTCAAGCGCCCGAATCTCCAGCATTGGCGCGGGTTTGCGGGCCGTGGTGGGATGCCGTGAGACCCACCTGAAGTTGGTCGATCATCAGGAGCATGGTCAGAACCCCTCCTCGACCAGCTCCGCGGCGCGGATCACCGCGCGCGCCTTCGCCTCGCACTCGCGCCATTCGGCGGCCGGGTCGCTGTCGGCCACCACGCCGGCGCCGGCCTGCACGTAGAGCACGTTGTCCTTGACGATGCCGGTGCGGATGGCGATCGCCACGTCCATGTCGCCGGCGAAGCTGAGGTAGCCGCAGGCGCCGCCGTAGATGCCGCGCTCGGTGGGCTCCAGCTCGTCGATGATCTCCATCGCGCGGATCTTGGGCGCGCCACTCAGCGTGCCGGCCGGGAAGCTGGCGCGCAGCACGTCCAGCGCGCTCAGGCCCGGCTTCAGCCGGCCCTCGACGTTGCTGACGATGTGCATGACGTGGCTGTAGCGCTCGATGCCGAAGGCTTCGGTCACCTTGACGCTGCCGGTCTCGGCGATGCGGCCGATGTCGTTGCGCGCCAGGTCGATCAGCATCACGTGCTCGGCGCGTTCCTTGGCGTCGGCCAGCAGCTCGGCCTCCAGCGCGACGTCCTGCTCGGGCGTGGCGCCGCGCGGGCGCGTGCCGGCGATGGGCCGCAGCGTCACGGTCTGGCCGCCGTCGGGCCGGCGCTCCTGGCGCACCAGGATCTCGGGGCTCGCGCCGACGATCTGGAAGCCGCCCATGTCGTAGTAGTACATGTAGGGGCTGGGGTTCAGGCTGCGCAGCGCGCGGTACAGCGACAGCGGGCTTTCCGTGTAGCGCTTGCGCACGCGGTGACCCAGCACGACCTGCATGCAGTCGCCGGCGGCGATGTACTCCTTGGCGCGCAGCACCGCGGCCTCGAACTGCGCCTGCGTCGTGTCGTGCTCGACCGCATAGCCGGGGCCGCGCCGCACCTGCGGCGCGCTGACGCTGTAGCGCAGCTTGTCGGTCAGCTCGGCCAGCCGCCGCTTGGCGCGGAAATAGGCCTCCGGCGTGCGCGGGTCGGCCCAGACGATCAGGTACAGGCGGCCCGACAGGTTGTCGATGACCGCCAGCTCCTCGGTCTGCAGCAGCTGGATGTCGGGCACGGCGATGCCGCCGGGCTTGCGCATGCCGGCCAGCCGCGGCTCGATCAGGCGCACGGTGTCGTAGCCGAAGTAGCCCGCCAGCCCGCCGCAGAAACGCGGCAGCCCGGGCGGCAGCGCCGGCTTGAAGCGCGCCTGCACCTGGGCGATGAAGTCCAGCGGGTTGCCCTCGTGGCGCTCGACCACCTGGCCGTCGGTGACGATCTCGCTGACGTTGCCGGTGGCGCGCAGCAGCGTGCGCGCCGGCAGGCCGATGAAGGAATAACGCCCGAAGCGCTCGCCGCCGACCACGCTCTCCAGCAGGAAGCTGCGCGGGCTGCCGCCGGCCAGCTTCAGGTACAGCGACAGCGGTGTCTCGAGGTCGGCGAAGGCCTCGGCGATGAGCGGGATGCGGTGGTGGCCCTGGCGGGCCAGGCTGGAAAACTCGAGTTCGGTGATCACGTCGGGCACCTGGTGGGGCGCAGCAGGCTGCGCGGTTCGCTCGCTGGTCGCCGTCGTCCAAGGGGTGCGACGGCGCTGGCCTGGGGCGGGAGCGCGTGGCCCCTGCCGGCCCGACCCGGACGGGTCAGGCGCTGGTCTGCGAGCGACGCCAGGGCCAGGCTCCCCGGCCTGGCGAGCCTGCACGCAGGGCCGTGGCCGGACCCGGGGTCCTGGGCGCGTGGCCGTGGTGGTCGAAAAGTGCCGTGAACATCGCACGTGCAGTGTAGCAGCCGCGTCATCAGGTGCGTCCGGGGTGGCAGACTGCCCGGTTATCGGCCAATGGCCCCACCGCTACCGTCGCCCAGACCATGATCCGCCCGTCCCGACTCCCCTACTTGCGGCCTGCCCTGCTGGCCGCGGCGCTGCTGGCAGGCGCCCCGGCGCTGGCCCAGGCCCCGGCCACCGCGGCGATCGCCGTGCCCTCGCCCCAGGACCTGGCCGGCGTCAAGCTGACCCCCACCGTGCAGGTGGCCGGCAGCACGCTGACGCTGAACGGCGCCGGCGTGCGCTACCGCTTCGTCGTCAAGGTCTATACCGCGGCGCTGTACCTGGGCACCCGCGCCACGACGACCGAGGCCGCGCTCGGCCAGCCCGGCCCGAAGCGGCTGCACGTGGTGATGCTGCGCGACATCGACGCCAACGAGCTGGGCCGCCTGTTCACGCGCGGCATGCAGGACAACGCCAGCAAGGAAGACTTCAGCAAGTCCATCCCCGGCACGCTGCGCATGGCCGACATCTTCTCGGCCAAGAAGCGCCTGGCGGCCGGCGAGCATTTCACGGTGGACTGGGTGCCGGGCCAGGGCACCGTGGTGCTGGTCAACGGCCAGCCGCAGGGCGAGCCGATCAGGGAGCCCGAATTCTTCAATGCGCTGATGCGCATCTGGCTGGGCCCGAACCCGGCCGACCGCGTGCTGAAGGACCAGCTGCTGGGCCAGGTCGTGCGCCCGGTGGCCGGCACGCCCGGGCAGCAGTAGCGGCCGCCGCGGCGCGGGCTCCCGGGCCAGCGCCGCGCTGCCGCTTCGGCTGATCCCCACGGCGGGCAGGCCGGGCTGGCCCGGCCCTGGGGCGCTCAGAGCGTCTCGGCGGCGTCGAAGTCCAGCTCGACCTTGGCGCCGTTGGGGTCGTGGCTGAACAGCTGCCAGGTGCCCGGCTGTCCGTCGCGGCCGGGCTGGCGGCGCAGCTCGTATTTCAGCCCGGCGGCGTCGAAGCGCGCCTTCACCGCCTTCAGGTCGCTGGCCGTGAAGGCCATGTGGTCGATGACGCCGGTGCGCGTGGCCGGCATCGGCCGGTCCCAGTAGACGTGCAGGATCGCCTGCTGCCCGCCCGGCGCGTAGAGCCAGGCGCCGGGGAAACCCAGGTCGGGCCGCCAGCCTTCGACGAAGCCGAGCAGCCCGCAGTAGTAGGCGAGCGTCGCCGCGCGGTCCTCGGCGGTGATCGTGAAGTGGTTCATCGCGTGGATCACGGCCGCGTCCTCCTTCGGCACCGGCTCAGGCCAGCAGCACCATCGCGCCGCTCGTGCGGCGCGACTCCAGCCGCTCGTGCGCCGCGGCGGCGGACTCCAGCGTGTGGCGCTCGATCGGCGGCAAGCGGATGCTGCCGTCGGCCAGCGCCGCCCACAACGCCTGCGCGCGCTGCAGCAGTTCGGCGCGCGTGGCGACATAGTCGAAGACCACCGGCCGCGAGAAGCTCAGCGACTTGGCGACCAGCGCATCGGGGTCGATCGGCGCCAGCGGCCCGCTGGCCTGGCCCAGGCTGATCCAGTGCCCGCGCGGCGCCAGCACCGCCAGGTTCTGCTCGCGCGCCGCGTCCCCCAGGCCGTCGACCACCACGTCGGCACCGCCGACCGCACGCTGCACCGCGTCGGCGAAGCGGTAGTCGCGCGTCACGATCACGTGTTCGCAGCCATGTTCGCGCGCCAGCCGCGCCTTCTCGTCGCTGGACACCGTGCCGACCACCGTGGCGCCCAGCCGCCTCGCCCAGGCGCACAGCAGCAAGCCCACGCCGCCGGCGGCCGCGTGCACCAGCAGCCGCGTGCCCCGCTGCACGCGACCCAGGTCGTGCAGCAGGTAGTGCGCGGTCAGACCCTTCAGCAGCAAGGCCGCCGCCGTCTCGTCGGCCACCTCCGGCGGCAGGCGCAGCACCCAGTCGGCCGGCACCGTGCGCACGCTGGCGTAGGCGCCGGGCTGCGGGCCCAGATAGGCCACGCGGTCGCCGGGCAGCAGGCCGACCACGCCGGGGCCGACGTCGAGCACCGTGCCCGCGGCCTCCATGCCCGGCGCGCCGCCAGCGGCCAGCAGCGGCGGGATCCAGCCGCGGCGAAGGTAGACGTCGAAGAAGTTGACGCCGATCGCGCGCTGGCGGATGCGCACCTCGCCGGCCCGCGGCGCCGGCGCCTCGCCGTCCACGGCCACCAGTTGTTCCGGGCCACCGTAGCCGCGCACGATGACGCGCCGGCAGGGCACTGGCAGCGCGGTCGGCAGCGGCTCGGCGCGCCGCTGGCCGGGTGCGACGAGGTCGCCGCCCAGCCGCAGGTGGTGGCGCAGGTTCTCGAAGCCGGCCTCGTAGACCCCCTGCGCCACCATGTCGCGCAGCTCCCGCTCCATGCCCGGCGGCGTGGCGAAGGTGCTCTCCCAATGCCAGAAGGTGCGGTTGCCGTCCGTGACCGGCTTGAGCGTCACGGTGGCCACGTAGCGCTGCAGCGGCACCGTGGCCTCGACGATGCAGTAGGTGCTCTTGTATTCGCGGTCGTCCAGCGTCAGCAGCTGCTCGCGGATGTGGTTGCCGTCCTTCAGCGTGAAGTTGCGGACGCAACCGACCTGGTCGCTGCGCTCGCCGCCCTCGATCCGGCTCTGGTCGACGACCGCATGCCACTGGTCATGGCTGTTGAAGTCGCGGATGACGGCCCACACGCGCTCGATCGGCGCGTCGATGATGGTCGAGCGGACGACCTTCTGCAGCATGGTCAGTGGCCGGGCCGCCGCAAGTCGGCGCCCTGTTCCATGGAGGGTCGCGAGTGCACAACGGATCGCCTCACGGCGATCGCGGGCGACTTGTGACTGGCTTCGGTCGGTCGTGTGGTGGGCGGCTGACCGCAATGCCGGAGCCTGCACATCGCGCCAGGCGGTACCCGCTGCCGGCTCAGGGTTCCGCGCCCACCGCCTGCGGCGGTGGGTTCCCTGCGCTGCTCGCTTCGGGGTCGCGCCGCCCAACTCACTTCGCTCGCTGCGCTCGCTCCGTTCGGACACCGGCGGCGAGTCAGTTGTGGAGGCGCGCACTGCGTGCGCGCCGACCCCGAAGCTGCGCTGCTCGGCGCTTCACTATTCGCCGGCATCGGGTACCGCCTGGCGCGAAGTCCACCGGCGTTGGTACGCGATCCCTCCGCACGCCACCGCCGAATCGCGAAGCCGCGTGGGGGCAGCCCGCAGCGCCCATGGGAGGCGCCGAGAAGCGCAGGACGCTTGGCCGCGCGCGCAGCGCGCCTCCAAGACTGACTCGCCGCCGATGTCCGAACGCAGCGAACGCAGTGAGCGAAGTGAGTTGGCGGCGGGCCAAGCGTTCGAGCATCGCAGGGCAGTCGGCGCGCAGCGCCGACCGCCGGACTCTGGGCGCTGCGGGCTGCCCCCGCGCGGCTTCGCTGCGCCGATGCCGGCATGCACGGGCAAGGCACGAAGCCGACCGCCCACCACGCGCCGCAACCGAGCCAAACCGTCCCGCGACCCATCTCAGCGCCGCGAGAAGTGCCGCTTCAGCGCGTCGAACCCGGCCTGGAACACGCCCTGGCCGATCAGCTGCGTGAGCTCGTTCTCGCGACCCTCGTCGCACTCGAACTCGGCGCTCCACTCGATGAACGAGCGCGTGCCGTCGGTCACCGGCGTGAGCTTGAGCGTCGCGACATAGTTCGTGACGCCCATCGGGCTCTCCAGGATCTCGTAGGTGCAGCTGTAGTCGTAGTCGCTCAGCGCCAGCAGGCGCTCGCGGATCAGCCCGCCGTCGCGCGTGTGGAAGTGGCGGATGCAGCCGACGCGGTCGCTGGGCTCCTGGTTCTCTATGCGGCTGTCGGCGATCGCCGGGTGCCACAGCGGCAGCGCATTGAAGTCGCGGATGCGCGCCCAGACGTTGTCGGCGCTGGCCTCGATCACGCTGGAGACGTAGATGCGCACCATGCGTCAGGCTCCCTCACTCGCCGCCGCCGGGCTTGCCGGGCGGCTTGCTGCCGGGGGCGGGCGGCAGCGCCGAGTGCGCGCCGCTGCTGCCACCGGCCAGGCGCTGGATGTCGCCGGCCTCCAGGCCGATCTCGCGCAGCAACTGGTCCACCAGCGGCGCCTGCGCGCGGAAGCGCAGCGCCGAGTTGACGACGTTGTCGGCGAAGCCGCCGCCACCCATGTCGCCGCCGCCACCCCCACCACCGCCGCCGGCCAGCCCGTCGACATGCAGGATCTTGATGCCCTCGATGCGCTCCATCGGCTTGACCGACTCGCGGATGATGGCCTCGGCCTTCTCGACCAGGCGCATGCGCAGCGCCGAGGCCCGCGCTTCCGGCGTCAGCATGTTGTGCGCCTCGTTCATCAGGCGCTGCGCCTCGGCCTCGATCTCGGCGCGCACGCGCAGCGCCATCGCCTTGATGCGCTCGGCGTCGGCATCGGCCTCGGCCTGGGCGCGGATGGCCGCGCCACGGTCGGCGCTGGCCGCCTTCTCGGCCTCGGCGGCCATGGTCAGGCGCAGCGCCTCGCGCTCGGCGGCCTGGCGCGCGCCAATCAGCTCGACCGCCTTGCGGCGCTCGGCCATCTCCACCTCGCGCGCCGTGAAGACCTGCTCCTCGGCCTGCACGGCCTTGGCACGCGCGGCCTCGGCCTCGGCCTGGGCCTCGCTCTGCGCCTTGCTCTCCTGCGCGACGGCGATCGCGCGCTGCTGCTCGGCCAGCTCCAGCGCCTGGCGGCGCTCGATCTCGGCCGCCTGCACCGCGCGCTCCTTCGCGATGCGCTCCTGCTCGATGCTCTGCTCGGAGCGGATGCGCGCCGCCTCGATCGCCTGCTTGGCGGTGATCTGCGCGCCCTCGGCGTCCTTCTCGCGCGCAGCGCGCTCGCTGGCCAGCTCGGCACGCTGGCGGGCGCGCGCCACCTCCACCTCGCGCTGCTGCGCCAGCCGCGCCTGCTCGGCCTCGCGGTCGATCTCCAGGCTCAGCTTCTCGGCTTCCAGGTTCTTGTTGCGGATCGCGATCAGCGTGTCCTGCTCGACGTCGTTGCGCTGCTTCTTGCGCCGCTCGATCTGCTCGGTCAGCCGCGTCAGGCCCTCGGCGTCGAAGGCATTGCTGGGGTTGAAGAATTCCATGCTGGTCTGGTCCAGCTGGGTCAGCGACGCGGCCTCCAGCTCGAGGCCGTTCTTGGTCAGGTCCTCGGCCACCGCCTCGCGCACGCGGCGCACGTAGTGGCCGCGCTTCTCGTGCAGCTCCTCCATCGTCATCTCGGCGGCCGCGGTGCGCAGCGCGTCGATGAACTTGCCCTCCACCAGTTCCTTCAGCTGTTCGGGCTCCATCGTGCGCAGGCCCAGGGTCTGCGCCGCCGCGGCCACCGCCTCGGGCTGCGCGGCCACGCGCACGTAGAACTCGGCGATCACGTCCACGCGCATGCGGTCCTTGGTGATCAGCGCCTTGTCGCGCCCGCGCATGACCTCCAGCCGCAGCGTATTCATGTTGACCGGGATCACGTCGTGCACGATGGGCAGCACGAAGGCGCCGCCGTCCAGCACCACCTTCTGCCCGCCGAGGCCGGTGCGCACGAAGGCGCGTTCCTTGCTGCTGCGCAGGTACAGCCAGTGCAGCAGCCAGACGACGATGGCGACGACGATCGCGACGACGATCAGGCCGAGGAGGAAGCTGCCGAATTCAGCGCCGGTCATGGGAGTTCTCCGAGGGGCAGGTCAGGACGTGGGGGCGGCCGCGGGCAGTCGCGTCGCTTCGGCCACGTGGAAGACGGAATGAAGGTGCATCGCGGGCCGGTCCGGCGGGCCGCTGAAGGCCAGCCAGAGGTCCAGCGTCGGCACGTAGAACACGTCGCGCGCGACCTGGAAGACCGAGGCGGGCTCGCCGCGGCCGACGCGCAGGACGACCTGCTCGCCGGCCACGCCGAGCTCCAGCGCACCGAGCGTGGGCGACTGCCAGCGGCCGGCCAGCGCGGGCCGGTCGGACTGGGCGATGGCGCGCAGCGGCGGCGTCGCATCGGCCGCGGGCGCGCGGCCGGCGAGCGCGTCGATCAGGTCGCGCGTCAAGCGCGCCCGGCGCCAGGCCGGCAGCGTGCTGTTGCTGACGTAGGCCAGCGCCTCGCGGCGGCCGCGGTCCCACCAGACCTGGGCATAGAAGCCGTTGTAATCGCCGCTGTAGTGGCAGCGCTGGCGCGCCTCGTCGCAGTACCAGCTCAGCATCGTCAGCACGCTGGGCAGGCCGCTCGCCAGCATCGGCGCGCGCAGCCCGGCGGCCAGCCGCTCGGCCTCCATCACGCGGCCGCGCGCGAAGGCGTCGCCCCAGCGCGCCCAGTCGCGTGCGCTGGCGTGGACGTTGGAGGCGCCGACGAATCCTTCGCCGTCGTAGCTGTCGTGCGGCACCCAGGCCGCGCCGTCGCGCCGGTAGCCCACGGTGCGCGGCACCGGGAAGTCGGCGAAGCGCGCCGGGCGCGCGAACATGCCCTGCAGGCGCAGCGGCACGAAATAGCGCTCGCGCCACAGCTCGGCCACGCTGCGGCCCGTGACGCGTTCGGCGACCAGCGCGGCGATGTCGAAGCCCAGGTTCGAGTACTCGACGGTCACGCCGGGCGGACGCACCGGCTGCGGCTGGCGCTGCGCGGTCAGCGCCAGCAGGTCGGGCGTGTGCAGCACGCCGCGCGCCTTCAGGTCGTCCTCGAAGGCGCCGTAGTCGGGCAGGCCGTTGCGGTGGGTGAGCAGGTCGCGCAGCGTCTGCCCGGCGTACGGATAGTCGGGCAGGTGGCGCGTCACCGGATCGTCCAGCGACAGCCGGCCCTCGGCGACCAGCTCCCACAGCAGCGCCGCGGTCAGCGTCTTGGCCAGCGAGCCGCCGTCGCTGGGCGTGTCGACGGTGAACGGCCGGTCGGGGTTGCGCTGCGCCAGGCCGACGGCGCGCTCGTGCACGACGACACCATCGCGCATCAGCACGACGGCGCCATTGAAACCGGCCGCGGTCGCCACCTCGTCGATGACGCGGTCGGCCAGCGTGCCGACCTGCGCCGGCGGCGCCGTGCCCGCGCAGGCGGCCAGCCCGAAGACGCAGGCCAGCAGGACCGGCCATGCGGTCCTCGGCGGCAGGCTCGAAAGGGCGGCTCGCATGGGGTCGGCCCGGCCTCAGCGTGTCATCGCGACGAAGCGCCGCGTGGTCTCGGTGAGCGCCACCTCGGTGGGCAGGCGCTCCATCGAACTGGCGCCGTAGAAGCCGTGGCACTCGGGGCAGTGGCGCAGGATGTATTGCGCGTCGTCGGGCGTGGCGATCGGCCCGCCATGACACAGCACGATGACATCGGGCTTGGCCGCCTTGGCCGCCGCCGCCCAGGCGCGGATCGGCGCCACGCAGTCGGCCAGCTTCAGCGCCGTCTCTGCACCGATGCTGCCGCCGGTGGTCAGGCCCAGGTGGCAGACCACGATGTCGGCGCCGGCCCTGGCCATCGCGGTGGCCTCGGCCTCGCTGAAGACATAGGGCGTGGTCAGCAGGTCCATCGCATGGGCGCGCGCGATCAGCTCGACCTCCAGGCAGTAGCCCATGCCGGTCTCTTCCAGGTTGGCGCGGAAGGTGCCGTCGATCAGGCCCACGGTGGGGAAGTTCTGCACGCCGGAGAAGCCCAGGTCCACCAGCCGGCGCAGGAACTGGTCCGGGATCATGAACGGATCGGTGCCGTTGACGCCGGCCAGCACTGGCGTCCTCTTCACCACCGGCAGCACCTCGCGCGCCATCTCGCAGACGATCTCGTTGGCGTTGCCGTAGGCCAGCAGGCCGGCCAGCGAGCCACGACCGGCCATGCGGTAGCGGCCGCTGTTGTAGATGACGATGAGGTCGATGCCGCCGGCTTCCTCGCACTTGGCCGACAGCCCGGTGCCGGCGCCGCCGCCGACGATGGGCGTGCCGGCGGCGATCTTGGCGTGCAGGCGGCCGAGGATGGTCTGGCGGGCGATGCGGGGCATGATGCGGTCTCCCTCTGTCGTCTCGCGCTCAGGCGCTGCGCGCCAGTGCCGCCGGCGGCGCCACCTCGCGCCAGGCGGCGACCAGCGCATCGGCGAAGGCCTCGTCGTTGATGTGATGCGGCAGGCGCAGCAGCTTGCGGTCTGCGCCGGCGCGGAAGCCCGCGGCCAGGGTGTCGAACAGCACGCGGTCGGCGTCCGGGTCGTGGAAGGGCTGGCCCGGGCGGTCGATCGCGCTGACGCCGCCCTCGGGGATCAGCAGCCGCACCGGCCCGGCCATCGCGTTGAGCTTGCGCACCATGAACTCGCCGATGGCGCGGCAGTCGTCGGCGGTCGTGCGCATCAGCGTCACGGTCGGGTTATGGCGGTACAGCCGGCGCGCGCGGAATTTCTCGGGCACCGTGTCCCAGGCGCCGAAATTGACCATGTCCAGCGCGCCGACCGAGCCGACCCAGGGCAGCGCGTGGCGCGCGAAGACGTCCAGCCGCGTCGGCCCGGCGGAGAGCACGCCGCCGACGATCTCGTCGGCGATCTCGGTCGTGCTGACGTCGATCACGCCGGCCAGCAGGCCGCTGTCGGCCAGCTTCTCCAGGCTCTGCCCGCCGACCCCGGTGGCGTGAAAGACCAGGCAGTCGACCTCGTCGCCCAGGCGCTGGGTCACCGCCTGCACGCAGGGCGTGGTGACGCCGAACATGCTCAGGCCGATGGCCGGCTTGCCCTGCGCCGCGTCGGCCTGCGGCGGGTGCGCGATCATGCCGGCCAGCGCATGCGCGGCATTGGCCAGCACGCGCTCGCTGATGCGGTTGATGCCCTGCACGTCGGTGACCGAATACATCATGCAGATGTCGCTGGGGCCGACATAGGGCCGCGTATCGCCGCTGGCCATGGTGCTGACCATCACCTTGGGCACGCCGATCGGCAGCGCGCGCATGCCCTGCGTGGCCAGCGTGGTGCCGCCGGAGCCGCCGGCGGAGATCAGCCCGCCGAGGTCGCGCCGCGTGCGCACGAACTGCTCGAAGGCGGTGGCCATCGCGGCGACGGCGCTGCCGCGGTCGCCGCTGAAGACCGCGGCCTCGCCGCCCGGGTGGTGGCGCGCCACCTCGCGCGGGTGCACGCTGGCCGGGCTGGGCTTGCCGCTGGTCGACAGGTCCACGGTCACCACGCGCAGGCCCAGCTTCTCCAGGCACTGGCGCAGGAAGAAGAGCTCGCGGCCCTTGGTGTCGAAGGTGCCGGCCACGTAGGCGGCGCGGCCGCTGCTGGCGGCGACCGGAAACTCGACGACGGTGGCGGCGCGGGTCGCGGCTGTGGCAGGCGCCGGCGCTGCCGTCGAGGCTGTTGGCGGCTCGCGCGGGATGTCCGCCGCCGGCGCCGCGGTGCCGCCGGCATTCCAGCGGTTGAAGCCGCGCACCGCGCGCGGCGCCAGGTCGTCCAGCGAGGGCGTGCCGTCGCCGTAAGCCCGCCGCACGGTCAGCACCTGCGTCGTCGCCGGCTCGGCGGGCGGCGGTGCGGCTTCGGCCTCGGCGTCCTCGTCGTGGCCGCCGGCGCGCACGCCGAGCAGCCGCTCCTGCAGCGCGCGGTCGGCGGCCAGCTCGGCGGAAGGCAGCTCGTGCGCGATGCGGCCGTTGACCATCACGCCGATGCGGTCGGCGACGTCGATCGCGACACCGAGGTTCTGCTCGATCAGCAGCACGCCGATGCGCCCGTCGGCCGCCAGCTCGCGCAGCGCCTGCGCGACCTGCTCGACGATGACCGGGGCCAGGCCCTCGGTCGGCTCGTCCATCACCAGCACGCGCGGCTCCAGCAGCAGCGCGCGGCCGATGGCCAGCATCTGCTGCTCGCCGCCGGAGAGCTGCGCGCCGCCGTTGCCCTTGCGCTCGGCCAGGCGCGGGAACATCGCGTAGACGCGGTCCACCTCGCGCCGGTGGCGGGCGACCAGCTTGAGCGTCTCGTCCACGCTCAACGAGGGCCAAACGCGTCGCCCCTGCGGCACGTAGGCGATGCCACGCTGCGTGATCTGGTGCGGCGACAGGCCCAGGATGCTCTCGCCGGCCAGCAGCAGGCGGCCGGTGGCCGGCACCAGCCCGGTGATGGCGTTGCACAGCGTGGTCTTGCCCATGCCGTTGCGGCCGACGATGCCGAGCACGCCGCGGCCCAGCGTGAAGCTCACGCCCTGCAGCGCATGGGCGCGGCCGTAGTAGACGTCCAGGCCCTCGGCAACGAGCAGCGGCGCGCCCTCGCCGGCCCGGCCGTCCCGGCCGTCGTCGTCGCGGTCGCGCCGTCGCCAGGCGGCCATCAGTGGTGGCTCCCCATGTAGATGGCCTGCACCTGCGCGTCGTTCTGGATCTGCTCGGGCGTCCCGGTCTTCAGCACGCGGCCGTTGTGCATCACGGTGACCTTCTCGACCACCGCCAGCGCGATGTCCAGGTCGTGCTCGATGATCACGAAGCTCATGTGCGCCGGCAGCGAGCGCAGCAGCGCGACCAGCTCGCGCCGCTCGGCCGGCGACAGCCCGGCCGCCGGCTCGTCGAACAGGATCAGGCGCGGCGCGCCGGCCAGCGCCATGCCGATCTCCAGCTGCCGCTGCTGGCCATGCGCGAGATTGGCGACCAGCTCGTCGGCAATGTGGGTCAGGCGCGCACGCTCCAGCAGCTCCTGCGTGGCGCTCACGCTGGCGCTGCCGGCGCGTGCGCGCCAGAAGCTGAAGCGGCCGCTGGCCACGCCGCGCACCGCGAGGAACAGGTTGTCGCGCACCGTCAGTTCGCGGAACAGCAGCGAGCTCTGGTAGGTGCGGCGCAGGCCCTTGCGGATGCGCTCGTGCGGCGGCAGCTCGGTGATGTCCTCGCCGAAGAAGCGGATGCGCCCTTCGGTCGGCGGAAAGTCGCCGGTGATGGCGTTGAACAGCGTCGTCTTGCCGGCGCCGTTGCTGCCCAGGATGGCGTACTTCTGGCCGGCGGCCACCGTCAGCGAGACCTCGTCCACCGCGCGCAGCGCGCCGAAGGCGCGTGTCACGCCCTCCAGCACCAGCGCGTCGTTGGACGCCAGCGGCGCGGCCACGCCGCCCGCCCCCGCGACGGGCGCGCGGGCGGCGGCGCGGCCGCGCCCCGGGTTCAGCTGCGTGACGGAAGCCACCGGCGCCCTCTCTCGTGGTCGCGAGGACTCAGGGGCAGTTCGGCTCGTCGCGCGAGCCGATCTTGAACTGGTCCTTCGGTATGCCCAGCAGCTGCTCGACGTTGTCGACCTTGCTCAGCACGCGCGTGGTCAGCTCGCCGCGGCTGTCCTTCACGACCTCGGTGACGAAGGTGGTGCCGATGGCCTGGCGGTTGGCGTCCAGGCGCACGGTGCCGGTGGGCATCTTGAGCTGCAGGTTCTGCAGCGCCTGGCGGTACTTGGCCTGGCCGCCGGAGAGGTCGCCGCCGACCGCGTCCAGCGCGTCCAGCGCGGCCTTCATGTTGGTGTAGTAGACCAGCGCGAACAGGCTGGGGCTGGGGTAGCCGCCGGCCGACACCGGATAGTTCTTCTGGTAGTCGGCGACGAAGGCCTTCCAGTCGGCGCCGTCGTAGGCGTCGGCCAGCGGGCCGGCGCTGATCGTGCCGACCAGCGAGTCGCGCCGCTTGCCGCGGTAGTTCAGCACGTCCTGGCTGACGGTGATGGAGCCGCCGAGCATGGGCTTGTCGCCGCCGGCGTTCTCGTACTGGGTCAGGAAGTTGACCGCGTCGGCGCCGCCCAGCACGACCAGCAGCGCATCGACGTCGCGCGGGATGCGCGCGATGACGCTGCTGTAGTCCTTGCCGCCCAGCGGCACCCAGGCCTTGACCGGCACCTTGCCGCCCAGCCGGCAGTATTCGGCCATGAAACCCTGGACCTGGCTGTACGGGAAGGCGTAGTCCTCGGCGATGACCATCACGCGCTTGTAGCCCTTGTCCATGGCGGCCTTGCCCAGGCCGACCATCCACTGCGCGCCCTCGGTGTTGAAGCGGAAGAAGTTGGGGCTGGGGTTGACCAGCGTCGTGGCCTGCGCGCCCGAGCCGCCGTTGATGAAGGTGGTCTGCGGCTGCGTCTTGCTGTAGTCCTTGATCGCGATGCCCTCGCCGCCGGACAGCGGACCGACGAGGATGTCGACCTTGTCCTGCTCCACCAGCTTGCGCGCGGCGTTGACGGCCACGTCGGGGTTGGCGTTGGAGCTGGCCTTGATGATCTCGATCTTGCGCCCGGCGACCATGCCGCCGCGCTGCTTGACCGCCAGCTCGGC
Source organism: Rubrivivax sp. (assembly GCA_019635315.1). Taxonomy (GTDB): domain Bacteria; phylum Pseudomonadota; class Gammaproteobacteria; order Burkholderiales; family Burkholderiaceae_C; genus Rubrivivax. Next base: position 72,557 of record JAHBZT010000003.1, on the reverse strand, counting down.
GCCGCGCATGCCGTCGGCGCCGCCGGCTGCGAACGGGCCTTCCAGCGTCGCGAGCAGGCCGATCTTCACCGGCTGGCCCTGCGCCCAGGCGCTGCCGGCCACCGCCAGCGCCGCCGCGGCACCGACCATCGTACGAACCAGGAACCGTTTGGTCACTTTCACGCTTGTCTCCTTAGGGGCGAGGTGGTGACCTGGTCGGGCCCGAAGCGCGAACGCAGCTTCGCCCACAACCCGAGCAGGCCGTCGGGGGAAAACAGCACGATGGCGAGGAAGACGCCGCCGATGAGCAGGTTGAAGCGCTCGCGGTCGATGAGGTCGATCGCGAAGGTCTGAAGCAGCACGAAGACGACCGCGCCGATGAAGGCGCCGATGGGGTGCCGCATGCCGCCGAGCACGGCGATGACGAGGATGTTGATCAGCCACCCGGTGTTGACCGAGTTGGGCGTGATCAGGCCGTTGTACCAGACCAGCAGGATGCCGCCCACGGCCGCCATCAGCCCGGCCACCGCATAGGCGGCGACGCGGTGCGCGACGACGTGGAAGCCCAGGGCCTCCATGCGCCGCGGGTTGTCGCGTATGCCCTGCAGCGCGACGCCGAAGGGCGCACGCACCAGCCACTTGACGAAGCAGTAGCCGGCCAGCGCGCAGGCCAGCGCGAGGAAGTAGAAGGGCACCGGCGAGCGCCAGTCCACGCCCAGCACGGTGGGCGGGTAGACCTTCTGGAAGCCCTGGAAGCCGTTGAAGATGGTGTAGTTCTGCAGCGCCAGGTAGTAGAAGGCCACGCCGAAGGCCAGCGTGATCATGATCGTGTAGATGCCTTCGGTGCGCACCGACAGCCAGCCGATCAGCGCCGCGCAGGCGGTGGCGATGACGAGCGCGAACGGGATCACCACCCACCAGGGCCAGCCCAGGCTCAGCTCGGTGGCGCTGGTGCCGAGGATGGACACCGCATAGCCGGCGATGCCGCCAATGGTGAGCTGGGCCAGCGAGATCATGCCGCCGTAGCCGCCCAGGAAGGTCAGCGACAGCGCGATCAGCCCCAGCGCCAGCGCCTGGCCCGCGATCTGGAAGGTGATGAAGGGCGTGGCGAAGAACGGGAAGGCGAGCAGGAAGGCCATCACCAGCACATGCCGCGCCGACAGGTGCCGCCACAGGAATTTCAGCCAGCGCGGCGCGTCGCTGTCGGCGTAGGGATCGGGCGCCGCCGGGGACAGCGGCATGCGTGCCGCCGGCGCCGGCCGCGGCGCCGCCGCCGGCATCGCGGCCCCCGGCGACATCGCCCTGCGCCAGCGGGCGGCACTCATGCCACCACCTCCGCGCCCCAGAGGGCCGCGCAGCGGCCCGGGCCATCCCCTGACCAGAACCCCCCGCTCGGCGGGGGGCAGGGGGGTGCCCACGGAACCCCGTGGGGAGTCGGCATGGACAGGCGCAGCCTGTTCATGTCGACCTCCCCATGATCCCTCTGGGCCTGAACGCGAGCACCAGGATCAGGATCACGAAGGTGAAGACGACGCTGTAGGTGGGTGCGTAGGCCAGCCCGTAGGTCTCGGCCAGGCCCAGGATGACCGCGCCGATGGCCGCGCCGACGACGCTGCCCATGCCGCCGACGATGACGACGATCAGGCTCGCCAGCAGCAGCCGCGTGTCCTCGCCCGGCACCATGCTCAGCTCGACCGCGCCGATGACGCCGCCGAAGCCGGCCAGCCCGGCGCCCAGCATGAAGGTCACCGCGAAGACGAGGTTGACGTTGACGCCGGCGGCCGAGAGCATGGCGCGGTCGTCGACGCCGGCGCGGATCATCGCGCCGACCTTGGTGCGGTTGAGCAGCCACCACAGGAAGACGCCGATCGCGATGCCGAAGCCCAGCAGGCTCAGCCGGTAGGCCGAATAGGCGCGGATCACCGGGATGTCGCGGATGGGGCCCTGCAGCCACTCCGGCGCTTCCATCTGGTGCACCTGGCCGGTGAAGATCCACAGCAGGATGTCGGCGATGACGATGGACAGGCCGATCGTCACCATCGTCTGGCGCAGTTCCTGGCCCTGCATGTGGCGCAGCAGCAGCACCTGGATCAGCAGCCCGGCCACCGCCGCGGCCAGAAAGCCGCCGGCCACCGCGAGCAGCCACCAGCCGGTCTTCTCGGCGATCGTGAACCCGATGTAGCCGCCCAGCAGGTACAGCGAGCCATGCGCGAGGTTGACGTTGCGCATCAGCCCGAAGACCAGCGTGAAGCCGCTGGCGACGATGAAGTACAGCGAGGCCAGCGTCAGGCTGTTGAGCAGCGTCACCAGGTACAGCCGCGTGTTGTCGACCAGCGCCCAGGCCGAGAAGACGGCCAGCGGGCCGCCGATCAGCAGCCAGGCCCAGAGCGCCTTGCGGCTCACGCGGCGCGCTCCCAGCGCCGCTCGTGCGCCAGCGGTGGCGCCTTGGCGAAGACGCCGTCCTTCATCACCGCGAGCAGCCGCTTGGGGTCGCGCAGGATGGACAGGTTGGCCAGCGGGTCGCCGTCCACCAGCAGCAGGTCGGCCAGGAAGCCTTCCTTCACGAGCCCCAGCTCGTGCGGCCGCTTCATGATCTGCCCGCCGTACAGCGTGGTGCTGCGGATGGCCTCCATCGGCGTGAAGCCCAGGTACTTGACGAAGAATTCCAGGTCGCGCGCGTTCTGGCAGTGCGGCGTGAAGGCGAAGCCGTAGTCGCCGCCGGGCAGGATGCGCACGCCGCGCTTGTGCATCTTCTGCAGCGAGTCGAGCGCGGCGTCCCACTCGATCTCGTAGCCCATCGCCGCGGCCTTGGCGCGGGTGACGCCCCAGGGCTCGGCCTCGTTGAGCATCGCGTACAGGATCGCGATGCCGGGGGCCACGAAGATGCGGTCGCGCGCCGCCTCCAGCATGTCCAGCGTCTCGGGGTCGGTGAAGCTGGCGTGGTAGATGACCTCGGCGCCGTGGCGCAGCGCCTGCTTCACGCTGGCCGCCGAGCGCGCGTGCACGGTGATGCGCTTGCCGCGCAGCTGGACCTCTTCCGCCGCCACCGCGACCTCGGCGTCGGTCATCCAGGTCGTCTCGGCCGGCGCCCCGGGCACGAAGTTGTCGCCCGAGAGATTGAGCTTGATCGAGTCGACGCCGTACTTCAGGAACATGCGCACGACGCGGCGCATGTCCTCGGCGCCGTTGACGTTGACGCCGAAGCTGAATTCCGGGAACGGCAGGTGCGGCAGCGTCTCGTCGCCCAGGCCGCCGGGCACGGTGATCTCCTGGCTGGCCGCGAGATAGCGCGGGCCGGGGATCTGGCCCGACTCGATGGCATTGCGCGTCACCACGTCCAGCCGCGGCTTCGCGCAGGCGGCGCCGACGCAGCTGGTGAAGCCAGCCTGCAGGTAGCGCTTCGCGACCTTGGCGCACCACAGCACGTGCTCTTCCAGCGGCATGGTCTGGATCTCGGCCAGCGTGGCGGCGTCGTTCCAGCTGAAATGCGTGTGCGCCTCGCACATGCCGGGCATCAGCGTCGCGCCGGCGCCGTCGACGACCAGCGCGCCGCCGGGCGCGATCGGCGCCGTGCTGCGGCCGACCTGTACGATGCGCTGGCCGCGCACGCGCACGCTGCCGCTGTACGGGTTCGCGCCGCTGCCGTCCAGGATGCGCACGTTGGTGAACAGGATGTCGTCCATGGCGGTGCTCCTGCTTGTGCTCAAGCGGCCCAGCGCGTGAAGGCGCCGCCGCCGGTCGCGCGCGCCGCGCCGGCGCCCTGGCCGCGCAGCGGCGGCGCGCGATGGAATTCGCCGTCCTTCATCACCGCCAGGATGCGCGCCTTGTCCTGCAGCACCGTGATGTCCACCAGCGGGTCGCCGTCGACGAGCAGGATGTCGGCCAGGCAGCCTTCGCGGATGTAGCCCAGCTGCTTGCCCATCTTCATCATCGGCCCGCCCCAGGCGGTGGCCGACAGCAGCGCCTCCATGGGGCTCATGCCCACGTACTTGACGAAGTACTCCAGGTCCTTCGCGTTGGTGCCGTGCGGCGTCCAGGCAAAACCATAGTCGCCGCCGGGCAGGATGCGGATGCCGCGCTTGCGCATCGCCTTCATGCTCTCCACCGCCGCCTCCAGCTCGCGGTGGTAGCCCATCTTCTCGGTCACCTCGCGCGTCAGGCCGTACTGGCTGGCGTTGAAGCAGGTGTTGATCAGCCAGGCCAGTCCAGGGGCGACGAAGTGCTCGAACTTGTGCGCCTCCAGCAGGTCCAGCGCCTCCTCGTCGGCAAAGCTGGCGTGGTAGATGACCTCGATGCCGAGCTCCACGCACTTCTTGATCGACCAGGTGCTGCGCGCATGCGCCGCGACGCGCTTGCCCCAGGCCTTGGCCTCCTCGACGCAGACGCGGATCTCCTCTTCGGTGAACTGGCTCATCTCCGACGGCATGCCGGTGATCGACTCGCCCGAGAGATTGATCTTCAGCGTGTCGACGCCGTACTTGGCGAACATGCGCACGCAGCGGCGCATCTCGTGCGGGCCGCTGACCACCGCGCCGAAGGCGAACTCGCTCTGCGGCAGGTGCGGGGCCGTGGTGTCGCCCAGGCCACCGGGCACCGTGATCTCCTGGCTGGCCGCGAGATACCGCGGGCCGACGATGGTGCCGTCGTTGATGGCATTGCGGATCACCACGTCCAGCCGCGGCTTGGCCGCCGCCGCGCCGACGCAGCTGGTCCAGCCCATGTCCAGGTAGCGCTCCGCCACCTGCGCGCACCACAGGATGTGCTCCTCCGGCGGCATGCGCTGGATGGCATCCAGGCTGGGCTGGTCGTTCCAGCTGAAGTGCGTGTGCGCCTCCACCATGCCCGGCATCAGGAAGGCGCCGGCACCGTCGATCACGGTGGCGCCGGCCACCGGCTGGCTGCGCTGGCCGTAACCGGTGCGCACGACGCGGCTGATGCGGTTGCCCTGCACCAGCACGTCGCCGGTGAAAGGCGTCTCGCCACCGCCATCGAAGATGCGCACGTTGGTGAAGTGGACGTCGGCCATCTCGTGTCCTTTCGACTTCAGCGCTGGCGCTCGAGGAACTCGCGCAGCGCGCGCTGGCACTCGGCCGGGCGCTCGAGCATCGGCCAGTGGCCGCAGCGCGAGAGGACCTCGACGCGCGCGTCGGGCAGCCGCTCGGCGAGCTGTCGTGCGCCGGACAGCGGCGTGACCTGGTCCTCGTCGCCGTTGACGACCAGCACCGGGCAGCGGATCAGCTCGGTGCGTGCGCCCTCGGCTTCGGCCAGCGCGAGGCAGTTCTTCGCCAGCCCTTCCGGGTCCTGCGCGCCGACGCATTCGCGCACGAAGGCCACGGTGACCGGCTGCGTCTGCTTCGTGCTGGCCGAGAGCGCGAAGTCGGAGATGCCCTCGGCGATCTCGAACAGCCCGCCACTGTCCCGTGCCGCGCGCGCCGCCGCGGCGCGCGCACGCATGCCTTCGCGCATGGCCTGCGCCGGCTGCCACAGCGCCCCGAACAGCGCCAGGCTGCGCACAAGTTGCGGCGCCATCACGGCCAGGTGCTGCGCGATCAGCGTGCCGAAGCTGTGGCCGACGACATGCGCGCGCACGATGCCCAGCGCCGCGCATACCCGCTGCAGTGCCTGGGCGTGGACCTCGGCCGTCAGCGGCGGCGCGCCTTCGGCCACCGCGTAGGCGCGGTGCGAGCGCCCGGCGCCCGGCAGATCCACGCGCACGCAGCGCCAGCGCGCCAGCGCCGGCAGCAGCGGCGACCAGACGTTGAGGCTGCCGCCCAGGCCGTGCACGAAGAGCACGGCATCGCCTTCGCCACGCGAGTCCACGGCCATGCGGTCGACCCAGGCGATGGCCATGCCGCGTCAGCCCTCCGCGGCCGCCGGGCTGGCGGTGAAGCGGTTCTCGATCGCGCCGATGCCGTCGATCTCCACGCGCACCACGTCGCCTTCCTTCAGCCAGCGCGGCGGCTTGAAGCCCATGCCCACGCCCGAGGGCGTGCCGGTGGCGATGACGTCGCCTGGCAGCAGCGTGATACCGCGCGAGCAGGTCTCGATCAGCGTCGCGATGTCGAAGATCATGTCCTTCGTGCGGCCGTCCTGGCGCAGTTCGCCGTTGACCCAGCCGCGCACGCGCGTGTCGCGCGCGTCGAGCGCGTCGATGCCGACGATCCACGGACCCATCGGGCAGAAGCTGTCGAAGCTCTTGCCCAGCTCCCACTGCTGGTGGCGCACCTGCACGTCGCGCGCGCTGACGTCGTTCACCACCGTCCAGCCGAAGACATGCTCCAGCGCGCGCGAGCGCGGGATGTCGCGCCCGCCGCGGCCGATGATCACGGCGAGCTCGCTCTCGTAGTCGATCTGCTCGCTGGCCTGGCGGCCGGGCAGGCGCACGTCGTCGTACGGTCCGACCACGGTCTCGGGCAGCTTGGTGAAGACGATGGGCCAGGCGTCGCGCTCGGGCAGCTGTTCGCGGAAGACGGTGTCGGCCAGCTCGGCCGCGTGCTCGCGGTAGTTGCGCCCGGCGCAGAACAGGCTGCGCAGCGGCCTCGGCAGCGGGGCGCGCAGCGTGACGGCCTCGACCGGGATGCGCGGGCCGACAGCCGGCGGCAGGCCCTCGCCGCGCGAGAGCGCCTGGATCAGCGGCAGCGCCCCGCGCGACGCATCGGCCAGCGCCAGTGGCGTCAGCTCGCGTCCGCAGGGCGAGACGACACCGGCATGGTGGCGTCCGCCCCAGCTCCAACAGGCCAGGCGCATGGACCTCGTCTCCGTCCAGGGGGATCCGCGTGCGGTCGGCCCGCAGGGGGCACCGGTCGCCGCGAGACTTGTGCTCGTCTTTGAGACTTGCGTCTCAAATCGGGATGGGCGCATCATACGGGTCGCACACACCCCACCACAAGGCGGGCCATGCCGTCGCAGGCCCCGGAGTAACCCCTAAGCCATACCCGGGACCGCACCCAGATGAAACGACTTCCACGCCCGCTCCGGATCGCGTTCACCCGGAAGGGTCCATCAGTCGCCTCCGGCGGCCGGGTGCGAGCGATATGAGCCACTGTCCGCTTCAGAGCGCTTCCGGCGCATTGCAGCCGTTCGCCGGGCGTTCAGGCATTGGCGCATCGCGCCAGGCGGTACCCGCTGCCGGCTCAGGGTTTCGCGGTCGCCGCCTTCGGCGTCGACTTCCCTGCGCTGCTCGCTCCGGGGTCGCGCCGCCCAACTCACTTCGCTCGCTGCGCTCGCTCCGTTCGGACACCGGCGGCGAGTCAGTTGTCGAGGCGCGCACTGCGTGCGCGCCGACCCCGAAGCTGCGCTGCTCGGCGCTCCACACAGCGCCGGCAGCGGGTACCGCCTGGCGCGAAGGCCATCGACAGCGGATTTCGTCCAGTTCGCACGCCACCGCCGTGTCGCGAAGCGGCGTGGGGGCAGCCCGCAGCGCCCATGGGAGGCGCCGAGAAGCGCAGGACGCTTGGCCGCGCGCGCAGCGCGCCTCCCCAACTGACTCGCCGCCGATGTCCGAACGCAGCGAACGAAGTGAGCGAAGTGAGTTGGCGGCGGGCCAAGCGTTCGAGCATCGCAGGGCAGTCGGCGCGAAGCGCCGACCGCCGGACTCTGGGCGCTGCGGGCTGCCCCCGCGCGGCTTCGCTGCGGAAATGCCGGCATGCACATGCAGCGCACCGCGACAAACGTCCGCACTGCGCCGCAAGCGGCCATCCACCATGCCGCTGCGACCGACGCAACCCGGCTCGCACGAGACGCCGCAGAGCCACTGACATGGCACGCCTGAAGCACAAGCTCAGCGAACCGCCTGCGCCGCCGGAGCGCGGCATCAAGGCGGCCACGTTCCGGCTGCTGCTGGACACCGCGATGGACATCATCCGCGAGGCCGGTCACATCCCCTCGGTGGCCGAGGTCGCTGTGCGCTCCAGGGTCTCGCGCGCGACGGCCTACCGCTACTTCCCGAGCCGCAGCGCGCTGATCACCGCGGTCATCGACAGCTCGCTGGGCCCGGTGCGCACGCTGTCCAGCGACAACCCCGACGGCCGCGTGCGCGTGCACGAGCTGTTCATGCAGACCTTCCCGCGCTTCAAGGAGTTCGAGCCGCAGCTGCGCGCCGCCGCGCAGCTGGCGCTGGAGCAATGGGCGCTGGAACGCGCCGGGCTGCTGGAGGAGGAGCCGTTCCGGCGCGGCCACCGCGTGCGCATCCTGGGCCACGCGATCGCGCCGCTGGCACCCGGGCTGCCGCCGGCGGTGCGCGACCGGCTGCACCGCGCGCTGTCCGTGGTCTATGGCATCGAGCCCTACATCGTGCTGAAGGACATCTGGGGCGTCTCCGACCGCGAGGTCGAGCGCATCGCGCTGTGGATGGCCGACGCGCTGATCGATGCCGCCCTGCGCGACGCGGCCGCCGAGCAGGCCGCGAAGCCGCGCCGCGCCGAACGTGCCGCGCGCGCCGGGGTGGCCGCGACATGACGGCGCCGCAGCTTCGCGACGGCGCCTGGCTGGACGCGCAGTACAACGCACGCGCCGGCATCCCGGACCACCCGGCGATCCTGCGCCAGTGGGCCGAACGCTCCGAGGCGGCGCTGGCGGCCGGCACGCAGGTACTGGACGTGGCCTACGGCAGCGACGCGAGCGAACACCTGGACCTGTTCCTGCCGCCGCGCAGCGGCACCACCCAGAGGGCGGCGCCGGTGCTGGTCTACATCCACGGCGGCTACTGGCGGGCGCTGGACAAGCGCGACCAGCGCTTCGTCGCGCCGCCGTTCACCGAGGCCGGTGCGCTGGTCGTGCTGCCCAACTATGCGCTGTGCCCGGCAGTGCGCATCGAGCACATCGTGCTGCAGATGGTCCAGGCGCTGGCCTGGGTCTGGCGCAACGCCGGGCACTACGGCGGCGACCCGTCGCGCATCGTCGTCGCCGGGCACTCGGCGGGCGGCCACCTGGCGACGATGCTGCTGCAGTGCCGCTGGCACCAGGTGGCGTCCGACCTGCCGCCATCGCTGCTGCGCGCGGCGCTGTCGGTCTCGGGGCTGTACGACCTGGAGCCGCTGCGCCATGCACCCTTCCTGGCCGGTGACCTGCGGCTGGACGATTCCTCGGCGCGCCGGCTGAGCCCGGCCCGCATGCCGCCCCCCGCAGGCCGGCTGGTGGCGCTGGTCGGCGGCGACGAGAGCGCGGAGTTCCATCGCCAGCAGGCGCTGATCGCACGCGCCTGGCGCGGGCGCGTGCTCGCCGAGGTGGTGCCGGGATGCCACCACATGAACGTGCTGCACACGCTGGCGGATCCGGGCTCGCGGACCTTCGAACACGCGGTGAACCTGCTGGGCCTGGCGTAGGCGGGCGTGGCCGCGGCGGTCCCGCGGCAGCGGCGGCAGCGCGCGCAGGTCACGGTCGCCGCAGGCGCTGCCGGCAGCGCCGCGCGTGTGGCAGCGAATGTGGCGGCGAACGTAGCCGCGCGTACGGCGGCACGCGCTCCCGCGCGGCTATCATGCGCCGCCCTCCCCGCCCCGCGCCATGGCCGCCGCGCCCGCCGCTCCCGTCTCGTTGAACCCCGCCCAGCTCGCCGCCGTGCACCACCTCGCCGGGCCTTGTCTGGTGCTGGCCGGCGCCGGCTCGGGCAAGACGCGGGTCATCGTGCACAAGATCGCGCGGCTGCTGCAGGCCGGCGTCGAGCCGAAGCAGATCGCGGCCATCACCTTCACCAACAAGGCCGCCGCCGAGATGCGCGAGCGCGCGAAGGCGCTGGTCGGCCCGCGCGCGGCGAAGGACCTGGCGATCAGCACCTTCCACTCGCTGGGCGTGCGCCTGCTGCGCAGCGACGGCGAGCGTGTCGGGCTCAAGCCGAGCTTCTCGATCCTCGACAGCGACGACGTGCTGGGCGTGCTGCGCGACGCCGGCGGCTGCACCGACAACGCGCTGGCGCGCCGCTGGCAGTGGACGATCAGCCTGTGGAAGAACCAGGGCCTGGACGCCGACGCCGCCGAGCGCGCCGCGGCCGACGACGACGAACGTGTCGCCGCGCGCGTGATGCGGCTGTACCAGGAGCGGCTGGCCGCCTACCAGGCGGTCGACTTCGACGACCTGATCGGGCTGCCGCTGATGATGCTGCGCCGCGACGACGAGGCGCGCGCGAAGTGGCGCGAGCAGTTCCGCCACGTGCTGGTCGACGAATACCAGGACACCAACGCCGTGCAGTACGAATTGCTCAAGGCGCTGGTCGGCGACGGTGCGGCCTGCACGCCCTTCACCGCGGTCGGCGACGACGACCAGAGCATCTACGGCTGGCGCGGCGCGACCATTGCCAACCTGCAGCGCCTGCCGCAGGACTTTCCGCAGCTCAAGGTGATCCCGCTGGAGCAGAACTACCGCTCCACGGGCCACATCCTGCGCGCCGCCAATGCCGTGATCGCCGGCAACCCCAAGCTGTTCGAGAAGAAGCTGTGGAGCGAATTCGGCGACGGCGAGCCGGTGCGCGTGATCGACAACGACGGCGAGGAGCACGAGGCCGAGCGCGCGGTGGCGCGCATCCAGGCGCTGCGCGCGGCCGGCGGCGGCGTGCGCTTCGCCGACTTCGCGGTGCTCTACCGCGCCAACCACCAGGCGCGCGCCTTCGAGCAGAAGCTGCGCGCGGCGCAGATCCCGTACAAGGTCAGCGGCGGCCAGAGCTGGTTCGACCGCGCCGAGATCAAGGACCTGTGCGCCTGGCTGCGCCTGCTGGTCAACCCCGACGACGACCCGGCCTTCCTGCGCGCGGTGACGACACCCAAGCGCGGCATCGGCCACCAGACGCTGGCTGCGCTGGGCGAATTTGCCGCGAAGTGGAAGGTCAGTCTGTTCGAGGCCCTGTTCTCGCCCAGCCTGGCCGCCGTGCTGAAGGGCCGCGCGCTCGAGGCGCTGCACGACTTCGGCCGCGAGGTCAACGATCTGCAGCACCGCGCCGGCCAGACCAGCGGCACCGACGACGCCAAGGCGCTGCTGCTGGGCTGGCTGAAGGACCTGCGCTACGAGCAGCATCTCCACGACGGCGAGGACCACGAGAAGCTGGCCGCCGCACGCTGGAGCAACGTGCTGGACTTCGTCGACTGGATCGCGCGGCGCTGCGGTGGCGAAGTGGTGCAGGACGCGGGCACGTTCGAGACCGAGCGCCAGACCGTGCTGCAGGTCGCGCAGACGATCGCCGTCATCATCAGCCTGGCCGAACGCGACGCCGAGCAGGACGTGGTGACGCTGTCCACGCTGCACGCGGCCAAGGGCCTGGAGTGGCCGCATGTCCTGCTGGCGGGCGTCAACGAGGGCCTGCTGCCCTTTCGCAGCGGCGACGAGGAGATGACGGCCGAGCGGCTGCAGGAGGAACGGCGGCTGATGTACGTGGGCATCACGCGTGCACGGCAGACGCTGGTCGTCAGCACGCTGCGCCGGCGCAAGAAGGGGCGCGACACGGTGCAGGGCGTGCCCAGCCGGTTCATCGCCGAGATGAAGCTCGACGAGGCCAAGACGAAGGAAGATCCGCGCGAGCGGCTGAAGCGGCTGCGCGAGCAGCTGGCCGCGAAGTCCGCCGCGGCAGCCCCCGCGGAGCCCGCGTGAACGCGCGTGCCGCGCTCCCCGCTGCGCTGGTCGTCAGCGCCTTGCTCGCCATCGTCTCGGCGCCCTGGGCGCTGGGCCAGCCCTGGATGAACTTCGTCTTCAAGCCGCTGGCGACCGTGCTGATCATCGTGCACGCCTGGCCGCGCGGCGCCGACCAGCCGCTGGTGCGGCGCTGGGTGCTCGCGGGCCTGGTGCTCTCGCTGGCCGGCGACGTGGCGCTGCTGTGGCCGCAGCAGGGTTTCCTGCCCGGGCTGGTGAGCTTCCTGCTCGCGCACCTGGCGTATCTCTGGGCCTTCACGCGCGTGCAGCGGCTGGCCGCCTGGTGGCCGGCCTTCGCGGCCTATGCGCTGGTGGCCGGCGGCATCCTGGCGCTGCTGTGGCCGGGCGTGCCCGGCCCGCTGCGCATGCCGGTCCTGGCCTACGTGCTGTGCCTGGCCGCGATGGCAGCGCAGGCCGCCGTGCTGTGGCGGCGCGGCTCGCCGCGTAGTGCGCTGCTCGCGCTGGGCGGCGCGCTGTTCGTCGCCAGCGACGCGCTGCTGGCGACCAACAAGTTTGCCGGGCCGCTGCCGCTGGCCAGCCTGTGGATCCTGGCCACCTACTGGTCCGCGCAGTGGTGCATCGCGAGCTGGCTGAAGCCGGCGCCGCGCTGAACGCGAGCGGCGCCGGCCGTCGGCCTCGTCATCGCGTCAGCTCGGCAGGAAGTCCACCGGCCAGGTGACGACCATCACCTCCACGTCCTTGGCGCCGAAGTCGAAGCTGCGGATGCGCGCCAGCAGCTTCTTTTCCAGTTCCTCGGCCTTCAGCTCGCTGGAGACGATGCGCAGGCCCTCGACGGCGCCGGAAGGCGCGATCTTCAGCTCCAGCACCACCTTGCCCTGCAGCGACGGGTCGTCGCGCAGCGCGCGGTTGTACAGCGCATAGATCGCACCCTTGTTGCGCTCGAAGACGAGCTTGATCTCCTCGATGCTGCGGCTGGCCTTGCCGCTGGCGCTGCGCGTCAGCGTGCCACCGGCCCCGGTGCCACCGCTGCCGTTGCCGGCCCGGGTGCCACCGCCGCCCGGGCCGCCGCCACCACCGCCGCCGGCCACGCCCTCGACCATCGTCGTCGCGCGCCCGGCCAGCCCGCCGCCGCCGGTGTTGCGGCTGTAGGCGGCGGCATTGATGCCGCCGCTGCCGCCGGTGGCGTTGGAGGTCAGCAGCGAGCGCACCGGCACGCCGGCCTCGTCGCCGGCGCCCACGCCCGGGCCCTTGCCGGCACCGACGCCGGGGCCCGGCTTGATGTCCTTCTGCAACTGCACGGCCATCGGCGCGCCGGTCATCTCGGCCAGCTGCTCCTTCATCGCGAGCAGGCCGACGCCGCTGGCGCGCTTGCGCGCGTTCTCCGTCGCGATCTCGCCCGGCGGCTTGCCTTCGACGGGCTGGCGCGCCTCGGGCACCGGCGCGGCCCGCTTCGGCGGCTGCCTGGGCGGCGGCACGGCCTCCTTGGGCGCCGGCTTCGCTTCGGCGATCTCGGTCGCGGCCTCGGGCTTGACCGGCTTGGGCGGGGGTGCCGGCGGCGTGGCAGGCCGCTCCATCAGCAGCCGCGCCATCGGCGCCGGCAGCGGCTGCACCTGGCGCCGCTCTTCCTGCTTCTGCGGCACGAAGGGCATCACGAGGCCGAGCACGAGCGCGGCGCCGACGACGCGCTTGAGGATGCGCTTGAAGCGGCGCTCGTCGTCGCCGCCATTGGCCCAGGGCAGCTGCGGCCTGCGGAACGACACCGCGGGCAGGCGCAGCACGGCGGGCGGCGCCATCATCGGACTTCCCAGCACGGCGGCCGTCATTGGTGCCCCCTAAGGCCTGCGGCCGGCCGGGCCGGCGGAGCGGCCCGGCGCGCGCCAGGCAAAGCCTTCGTTCTCATGTTCAGGCCTCGAAGCGGCGACGCACCGCGAACGACACGTCGGCGAAATTGGCACGCGCGCAGGAATACATGACCTTGCGCAGCAGCGCATAGGGCACTTCCTTGTCGGCGAGGATGGTCACCGCCTGCTGCTCGGCGCGGTTTTCCTCGCGCACGGCCTGGCGGCCGCCCAGCACCTCGAGCTCGGCCTTCAGCGCCGGGATCAGGTCGTCCGCCGTGGCCATGACCTGCGCGACGCTGGCCACCGGCCGGCCGTCGACCAGGATCTCGTCGCCGGCAATCACCAGCACGACGGTCTCCTTGGGCGCCTGCTCGGCATTGGCCAGCGGCAGCTGCACCTTGCGCGGGCTGACCAGCGTCTCCACGCCGACCGCGGTGGACAGCAGGAAGAAGATCAGGATCGTGAAGACGTCGATCAGCGCGACCAGGTTGAGGTCCACCCCGGACCCCTTGCGCGACTTGCGTTCGGCGCGCCGCTCGAGCGCACTCATCTGGCTCATCAGGTGGCTCCCTTGGTCGGCGCCCGCGCCACGGTGGGGACTGCAGCGGGCGCTGCAGCGGGCGCGGCCGCCGTCGCCGCCGTGGCGCCCGGCACCGCGGCGCTGCGCGATTCGCCGGCGCGCAGCGGCGCATCGCCGATCGACACGCTGGGGAACAGCTCGGCGCGCAGCAGCTTGGCGCCGTCGGCGGTGACGGTGGAACGCATGGCGTCCATCACCTGCACCAGGTCGTCGTAGGGCGTGGACGGCTCGGCCAGCAGCGTGGCCTCGCGCTTGTCCGGAAAGCGCGCCTTGACCTGCACCAGCAGCGACGACAAGGCCTGGATGTCGGCACCGTCGCCGCGGCGCTCGATGCGCTGGATCAGGCCGCCGATGCGGTCGCCGACCTCCAGTGCGTCGCGCCGCACGACGATCTCGAGCTGCAGGTTGTTGGCCGCGATCTTCTCCATCGCTGAATTCGCCGCCGGCAGCTGCAGGTCCATCACCGCCAGCCGCGAGAAGACCGCGGTCGACAGCAGGAAGGGCACCAGCACGACGATCAGGTTGATGAAGGCCAGGATCTCGAGATCGGCCGCATGCTTGCGCAGGCGACGTCGTTTCATGACGCGCGCGCCTCGCGCACCGCCGCGGCCTCGCCGGTCAGGCGCTGCGCGAGGTTCAGGAAGGTGATCTTCGCGGCCTCCAGGCTGTCGACGATCTCGCTGGCACGCGCCTGCAGGAACGAGTGGATCAGCAGGAAGGGGATGGCCACCATCAGCGCGAACGCGGTGTTGTTCATCGCGATCGAGATCGACGCCGACAGCATCTCGGCCTTCTCCGCCGGGTTGACCGAGGCCACCGCGGTGAAGCCCTTGATCAGGCCGATGATGGTGCCCAGCAGGCCCACCAGCGTGATCACGTTGGCGAAGGTGGCGATGTAGTGCGTGCGCTTCTCCAGGCGCGGCACGATCTCCATCATGCCCTCCTCCATCGCATGCTCGATGTCCTCGCGGCGGCGCGCGCTGGCCATGCGCGTGATGCCGTTGGCGACGATCTTGCCGACCGCGCTGTCGGACGCGGCGGCCATCTGCGCCGCTTCCTTGAAGCGGCCGCCCTGCAGCACCGGCAGCAGCTGGTCCCACAGGCGGCGGTTCTGCGCGCGCGCGCGGTTGAGGAACAGGAAGCGCTCGATGGCGATCGCGATGCCGATCGCCATCATCGTCAGGCTGGGGTAGAGGAAGGGCCCGCAGTCCTGCAGGAACTTCACGGCGGTCTGGAAGGCGTTCATGGGGCGGCTCTCTCGGGTGGGATCGGTGGGGGGGTCGGGATCAGCGGTTCGCCGCGGTGGCGGCGGGTGTGGCGGGTGCGGTAGCCGGCGAGGCGCGCGCCTGCACCTGCTGCGCATACGCGACCTCGCGGCGGTGCACGTCGCGGTCGATCGGTGCCAGCACCTCGTCGAGCACGCTGGCGACCGGGCGCCCGGCCAGCTGGCCAGGCAGCGGCTTCTTCCAGGGCACGATGTAGAGCACCTTGGGCAGCTCGCGGTTGCCGATGATCTGCGTGCGGTCGATGTCGGCGCGGTCCTGCGCCAGCGCGGCGGCAGACGCGCCGGACAGCGCCAGGAGGACCAGGGGTCGTTTCATCGGCGTCACTCCTTCGTGGCCACGCGGCCCGGTGCGGCCTCGGGCGCCGTCGAGACGACCTGCGCCGTGCGGGCCGCTTCGGCGACCACCGGCTTGCGCGCGCGGATCTCGGCCAGCCAGCGGTTCAGCACGGGCGCGTCGCCCGGCGACAGTTCCAGCGTGCGCTGGTACAGCGCCGCGGCCCGCTCCGGCTCGCCCAGGTACAGGTCGAGCAGGATGGCCAGGTTCAGGTGCGGCGCCGCGGCGCCGGCGTCGGCCTGCAGGGCGGCCTCGTAGGCGGCGCGCGCGGCGGCCAGGTCGCCGGCGCGGCGCTGCAGCACGCCGAGCTGGTTGAGCAGCGCAGCGTCGCCGGGCGCCTTCTCCAGCACCGCCTGCACCTGCTTCAGCTCGGTCGGCAGCCGCTCGTCCAGCCGCTCGGCCTTGCCCCAGCGCGCCGGCTTGAGCGTGGCCAGCGCGGCGAAGCTCTGGCGCACGCCCTCGTCGTACAGGCCCTGCGTGCTGCGGCGCGCATTGGCCTCGTGCAGCTCGATCGCCTTCTCCTCGAAGGGGAAGGCCTGCTCCTCGAGCATCACGTCGTACTGCTCGCGCTCGGCCTTGGACAGCTTCTTCGGTCGCTCGCTGTCGATCAGCGCGCGGCCGAAGTCCTGGTACAGCGCGGCGCTCAGGAAGGTGGCCTGCGTCGTGACCTCGGCGACGCCGACCTCGGCGGCCGCGGCATAGGCCTGCAGCACCAGCTCCATGCGCGCCTTCTTCAGCTTCAGCTGGCGCGCCAGCGGCTCCACCAGCCGCACCTGCCGGTAGGCGGCGAGCTGCGGCTCGGTGAGCGACAGCGCGGCCTGGCCGGCGAGCGTGCGCGTGCGTGCAGTGCGGGCCTCGCCACCGGCGGCGTCGGCGGCCACCACGGCCTGCAGCAGCTCGCTGGTGCGCGCGGTGCCGGCGCCTCCGGCCAGGCGCGACAGCGCGACCTGCTTCCAGCGCGCCTCCACCGCCGCTTCCAGCGGTTGCGGGAATCGCTGCAGATACCGGTCCCAGGCGCGCATCGCGACGGCCTGCGGCGTGGCCGGTTGCGGCGCCACGGCGGCGGCCGCGGCCTGGCGCTTGCGGCGTGCCGCAGCGGTGCTGGCCGCCTTGGCCACCCGTGCCGGCGGCAAGGCCACGGGCACCGCGACCGGCCCGGCCTGCTCGGCCACCGCGTGGTACAGCTCGGCGGCCTGCCACAGCGCGCCACGCGCCAGCGCCGGGTCGGTGGCCGCGGCGGCGACCTGCTCGAACTCGGCGGCGGCCAGCGCCTTGCGGTCCAGCTCCAGGTAGGCGAGCGCCAGGCGCTGCGGCACCTCGGCCTGCAGCGCGTGGTCCGGATGTTCGCGGCGGAAGGCCTCCAGCGCGGTCGCGGCGGCGCTCCAGTCCTTCAGCCCGATCAGCGCCGCGGCGGCGTCGAACTGCGCCGTCGCGCGCACCGCGCTGCCGGCCGGCAGCGCCAGCGCGGCGATGCGCGCGAAGTGCCCGACGGCATCACGCGCCTGGCCGGCGCTGCGCGCGGCCTCGCCCTGCTTGTAGATCGCGGCGGCCTGGCGCTCGGTGAATTCGGCGCGCGCCGCATCGCGTTCGCCGACCAGCGCCAGCACCTCGGCATAGGCGGTCTCGGCCTCGCCGAAGTTCCCGGCATCGAAGGCCTGGTGCGCGATCACGGTCCAGGCCACGCGGCGCAGCGCCGGCGCCGGCTGCAGCGCCAGCGCCTGGCGCGCCACGGCCACCGCCTCGGTGCCTTCGCCCAGCGCCCACAGCTGCTCGGCGGCATGGGTCAGCACGCTCGCGGCGCGGGCATCGCCGGCGTAGCGATCGGCAAAGCGCCGCGCGCTGGCCACGGCCTGGCGCTGCAGCGCCGCGCGCTGGTCGGCGGCGGCCGCCTTCTCGATCTGCGCGTAGGCCAGCAGCGCCGCATAGCCGGCGTCGGCACCGCGCGCGATGCGCGGCTCGCCGTAGGCGACCTGCTCGTACTCCAGCACCGCCTGGTCGTGGCGGCGGTCCTCGGTCAGCAGCTCGGCGAGCAGGAAGCGCTGCCCGGCCGCCTCGGCGCTGGCGGTGCCGGCCGGATAGCTGGCCAGCAGCTCGCGGTACCAGCGCACGGCCTCCTGCACGTCGGCGCCGGCCTTGCTCTGCTGCGCCAGCGCGTGGTGGTGGCGTGCCAGGTCCGCCAGGTGCGCACGCACCAGCGGCTGCGCACGCTCCCAGCCGGCCGGGTTGGCGCGCCGGAACTCGCTCGCCGCGCCGTAACGCAGCACATGGTCCTTCTTGGCCTGCAGCGCCAGCGTGGGCAGGCCGTTCTTCTCGTAGATCTCGATCACGCGCGCCTGCAGCAGCGGCGCCTGCGCATGCAGCGGCTGGCGGCGCACGAAGGCGGCATAGGTGTCGGCGGCGTCCTTCACGCGCTCCTGGCGGATGTAGAGCTCGCCGAGCTGCTGGTAGACGCGGAACTGGTAGCCCTCGCGCAGCGGCCCCGTCACGTAGGGCGGCACCGAAGCGGCGCCGTCCAGGCTGGCCAGGCCGATGCTCGCGACGCGGAAGGTGTCCTCGACCAGCTCGCGGTCGGCACGCGTCAGTGCCTTCAGCTCGGCGAGCCCGGTGAGCTCGCGCTGGTCCTCGGGCAGCCCGCCGAGCTTCGTATCCAGCACCGCGAAGAAGGGATGCAGCGCGTCCTCGACGCGGCCGAGCTTGAACAGCGACCAGCCCTGCATGTACAGCGCACGCTCGCGGAACGGCGTCGTGCGGCCGCCGGCCAGCACGGTGGCGTAGGCACGTTCGGCCGCCTGGTAGTCGCGGGTGGCGAACAGCAGCTCGCCGCGGCGGAAATGCGCCTCGTCGGCATGTTCGGTGTCCGGGTGCGCGGCGACCAGCCTCGTCAGCGTGGCCAGCGCGTCCTCGAGCCGGCCGCCCTGCTCCTGCGCACGCGCCAGCTGGTACAGCACGCGGTCGGCGCGCGCGTCGTTCGGGTAGGCCTTCAGCAGCGCCTGGTAGCGCGCGATGGCCTCGGCATAGTCCTTGGCAGACTGCTCCGGGCCTTCGCCCTCGGCGCTGCGGCGGTCGGCGCGGTCCATCGCCAGGTCGCCCAGGCGGCGCATCGCCTCCGGGCGCTGCGGCGCTTCGGGCGCGGCGGCCAGGAAGGCCTGGTAGGCGGCGATCGCCCGTTCCTCGGTCACGGCGACGCGCTCGTCGCCGGGCAGCGCGACCTCGCGCTGCGCCAGCGCGGCCAGCGTCGGCTGGTCGTCGCCCGGCAGCGTGCGCGGGCCGGCGCAGCCGGCGAGCAAGGCCGCCAGCGCGGCCAGCACGGCGGCGTGCAGGACGCTCGTGCGCGGCGCGCTCATCGCGTCACCTCCGCGGCACCCGGGCCGCCGCTGGCCAGCTGCGCGCGGTCCAGGATCTGCGCGATCGCCAGCCGCGCCTGCGCGGTATAGATGTCCAGCCGCCGCTGCTGCGCCTGCAGCTCGGCCACCGCCTGCTCCTGCAGCAGCGCGCGCTGCGCGAGCTCGGTCTGTGCCAGCGGCGCCTGCAGCGCCGCGATGCGCGCGCCCAGTTCGGCGATGCGCGCGGCAAAGGCCTCGTGGCGCGCCGGCTCGGTCTGCTGCGCGCGCGCCAGCGCGGCTTCGCGCTCGCCGGACGCAGCCAGCGCCTGCTCGCTGTCGCGCAGCGCCTTCTTCGCGTCCCAGCTGCGCGCCGGCAGTTCCTGCATCAGCTGCCAGGTCAGCGCGCCGGCGGCGCGGCGCAGCCGCTCGGCGGCGTCGGCCAGGTCGGCCGGGTTGCCGTCGCCCGCGGCCGCGGCGCGCGCCAGCAGCTCGCGACCGCGCGCGACGCGTTCCAGCAGCGCCTGTTCGCCCTCGTTCGCGAAGGCCGCCGCGTCGCGCCCGGCTTCGGCGCGCGCGAGCTCGGCGGCCAGCAGGTCGCGCTGCTGCCGCAGCGCGGCGATGCGCTCGGCGCGCGGAAAGGCCTGCACCGCGGGCAGCCGCTCGGCATAGGCGCGGCGGCGGCTCGCCAGCAGGTCGTCGAAGGCCGACAGGCTCGACTGCCAGTGCGCCAGGTTGCGCTGCAGGAACTGCAGGTCGTGCAGGTTCCGGAATGCGGCCTGGAAGCCGTGGCTGGCCAGCAGCGGCAGCAGGTGGCCGCGATGCGGCAGCGTGGCGCCATCGGGCAGTCTCGCGATGCCGGTCGCGTCACCGAGGCCCGCCGCCGCATTGCTCTGCAGCAGCGCGTCGAGCAGCGCGCCGGCACGCACCGCGGCGATCGACTCGTCGAGCGCGCGGCGTTCGCGCTCGAAGTCGCTGACCGCCTGTTCGTAGTGGCGCAGCGCGGTCGCATAGGCGCCCAGCTCGCCGTAGGCATAGGGCACGGCGATGCGCGCCTCCAGCACCGCGGCGTCGCCGATCTCGCGCGCCGCCAGCTCGGTCCAGGGCACCAGCGCGAGCTTCGGGTCCTTCAGTTCGGCAGCGGCCCAGCCATAGCCGAGCAGCGCCTTGTTCGAGCTGGCGGCGTGCAGCCGCACGCGCTGCAGCGCGCCGCGCGCCTCGCGCGGCTGCCCGGCCTGCAGCAGCGCGAAGCCGAGCGCGACATTGGCGCGGTCGCGCAGCGCACGCGTTTCCTCGTCGGCCGAAGCTGTCTGGCCGACCTGGGCCAGCAGTTGCTCGCCGCGTGCCGCGTCACCCAGGCGCACCAGCGCGACGCCGAGGTTGAAGCGCGCGACCATCGCCGCGGCGGCCGGCAGGTCCTGGCGCTGCTGCAGCTGTTCCAGCAGCGCGGCCGCCGCCGCATAGTTCTCACGCGCGACCAGCAGCTGCGCGCGCAGCAGCTGGTGCTCGCCTTCCAGCGCGCCGGGCAGCGGGCCGCCGATGCGCGCCAGCGCGTCCTCCGCCTCGGCGAACAGCTCGCGCTGGTGGCGCATCTTCGCGACGAAGAACCAGGCGCGGTCGCGCACCGCCGGCGGCGCGTTGCGCCCGATCAGCTGCGCGAAGACCTCGCCGGCCTCGCGGTGCAGGCCGTAGTTGAGCAGCAGGCCGCCGCGCAGCAACTCGGACTCGTCGTCGTGCGGCGCGACGCGGCCGAAGTGCTGCGAGACCATCAGCGTGGTCAGCGCGCCGAAGTGGCGGTCCTGGAAGAACTGGAACAGCGCGTCGCCGTAGTGCGGCGCCTGCAGCGCGCGCGGCTGCCAGGCGCCGCCGGCGGGGCCTGCGCCCCAGGCGCAGGCCGGCGCCGCCGCGATCGCGGCCAGCCCCAGGGCGGCAACGACGGCGCACAGCTTCATCACTGCCAGACCTTCACCTCGAACTCGGGCTGCAGCTTGGCCTGGCTGTCCTTGATGCGCAGCTCGATGTACTTCGGCTCGCCGCCCTTCTCGAACTTCAGCGTGGTGCCGCGCTTGTAGTCGCGCTCGTGCGGGCCGCGGCCGGTGAAGAAGGCGTCGATCCGGTGCTCGCCGGTCTTCAGGTTGCCGACGAAGACGCGCTGCACGCCGCCGCGGTGCAGCGCCTGCACCTCCAGCGGCGTGTACAGGTGCGTCGCGACGACCTTGTCGCCGAGCTTGATCTGCACCGACTCCAGCTCGAAGAGCTTGCCGACGTCCATAGAGACGAACAGCGCGACCTGGGTGCCGGCGGGGTACAGCAGTTCCTCCTCCAGCACCAGCAGGTCGCGGTTCAGGCGCATGACCTCGGCCTTCAGGTCCTGCACGCGCTGGTCCAGCGCGGCGGGCGTGACGGGCGTCGCGGGCGCGGGCGTTGCGACCGTTGCGGCCGGCGCCGCGACCGCGGCCGGCCCGGCCGCGGCGTTGACCGCGGCCACCGGCAGCTCGCCGGCCTTGGCCACCGTCTCGGCACGCGCGCAGGACCACCCCAGCAGCGCGGCGGCGGCCAGCGGCAGCGTGACCGCCGCCAGGCTCGTGCGGCGCAGGAGGTTCGAAGGCGGTCGGTGCACAGTTCGGGGGGTCATCGTCGTTCCCGTCAGAAGGTGCCGCTCGCGGTGAGCTGCAGCACATGCGCGTCGTAGCGGTAGGGCGCGCCGCTGCGCAGGTCGGTGAAATCCTTGAAGCGGAAGCGCTTGAGCTCGTAGCCGGCGGTCAGCTTCAGCGCCATGCCGGCGGGCTGGCCGGGCCAGGCATAGGTGACGCGCGCGGCGAAGGCCGTGCTGTCGAAGGTCGAGAGCTGGCGGTTGCGCGAGACGTAGCGCGTCTCGGCCTGCGCGTTGTCGCTGTAGAACAGCGCCTTGTCCTGCGCATACAGGCGCAGCGAGGCGTCGACCAGGAAACTCTCGCCGATGTACTTGCTGGCGCCGATCTCGGTGGTGTGGGCGCGGATGTCCCAGGTGTCCCAGTAATAGCGGTACTCGGCGAACAGCGCGCTGCGCGCGACCAGCGCGCCGGTGTCGCCGGCCGTGCGCAGCTTGAGCGCGCGGCTGGTGCGCGTGCGCGGGTTGCGCTCGGGCACCGCGGCGCCGAAGACGCGCGCGGCGCGGTAGGGGCTGCCGAGGTAGCCCTCGTCGGAGACGATCTCGACATTGATGCTGGCCAGCCAGCGCGGTGTCAGGATCTGCGTCACGCCGCCGCGGTACTGCCAGTGCGTGGCCTGGTCGATCCAGCCCGGCGTGCCCTTCTGGCCGACCTGGTCGCGCGAGCGCGTGAAGCCGGCGCTGACCGTGGTCATGCCGCCGAAGACCTCGTGCGCGACGTCCAGGCCCAGCGCCTCGACCAGGTAGTCGGGCTCCTTGCTGTGACCCACCGACAGCGTCAGCAGGGTGTCGCGCACCAGCCAGTCGGCCCCGAAGTCGACGGCGTTGCGCGTCTCCTTGAACGGGCTGGCGGTGGTGACGACGTCGATCGACGCGTTGCTGACCGCGTCGACGTAATACTGCGCCGAGACCGAGACGCGGTCGGCCAGGCTCTTGCGCACCAGCAGCGCCGGACCGCCGGCGACGACGCCGCCGCCGTCGTAGCGGTGGTAGACGAGCTCGGCCTTGTCCTCGGGCAGCGTGGCGCCGACCGCGCTGCCGGTGGCCAGCAGCCCGGGCAGCAGCGTGCGCCAGACACGGCCCAGGCGTGCGAGCAGCCGCCGCAGGCGGTCAGTTGCAGCCACAGCCGCCTCCCTGCACGCCGGTGGCGCCGCGCGCGCCCTCGCGCACGTTGTGGATGTGCTGGCGGTGCCGGTCGGCCATCGCCCCGCGCGAGGCCTGCAGGATGGGGTCGGCCAGACGCTCGCGCTCCCAGGGCTTGACCCAGGGCTCGCGCAGCGCGCCGCAGCCGGCCAGAAGTACGACGCTCGCGCAGACCACGCACAAGCCAAGCGGCCGCCGCGGAAGCGGCTTGGCCGGGCCGCCAGCGGCGCCCCCCTGGGGGGGAGCGCCGAAGGCGCTTCGGGGGGGGGCCACGCTCATTCCTTCACCAGCTCGCGGATCTGGCGCTCGTAGGTCTGCTCGACGCCCTCGCGGTAGCCGCGGTGCAGGTAGCGCACGCGGCCGTCGCGGTCGATCAGCACGGTCGCCGGCATGCTGCCCAGGTCGTACTGGCGCGTGACGGTCTTGGTGGCGTCCAGCAGCACCGGGAATTTGACGCCCCAGCGGGCCGCGGTCGCCGCGCCATGCTTCGGGTCGTCGTCGATGTTGACGCCCAGCAGCATGAAGCCGGCGCTGCGGTACTTGTCGTACAGGCGATTGAGATGCGGCATCTCCTGCCGGCAGGGTCCGCACCAGCTGGCCCAGAAGTTGACCAGCACGACCTGGCCGCGCTGTTCCGCCAGGCGCAGGTTGCGGCCGTCGGGCATCGGCAGGCGGAAGTCGGGGGCCGGGGCCTGCGGCACCAGCGCGGCGGTGGCCGGCCGCGTGGCCAGCGCGCCGAGCGCCAGCGGCAGCAAGAGGAAGCGACGTCGCATCGTCAGGGTCTCCCGCGTCGTGGTCAGAAGAACAGCGTCAGGCCGCCGGTGATCTCGAGGTTCTGCGTGCTCTGCCGCTTGCCCAGCAGGTCCAGCGAGAACATGTGGTCGCGCACGTCGGCCTGCAGCGCCAGGCGGTCGTTCCACAGCAGCCGGAAGCCGAAGCCGACGTTGACGGTCTGCCGGCGCTGGCCGGCGAAGCGTGTGCTGCCGATGCCGGCGACCAGGTAGCCCTGCGTGGCCTTGGCGCGGCTGCGGCCGAGGAAGACCTCGCCCGGCAGCAGGTTCCAGCCGGCGGAAACGGCGTAGTAGCTGAGCTTCTCGGTGCGGTCGACGAAGATGCCGCCCGGCAGCACCTGGCGGAAGGCCTCGTCGCTGACCTTGCTCTGGCCGAACGTGGCGTCGACGAAGATGTCCTCGGTGACGTGGTAGCCGATGCGCAGGCCGCTGACGGTGGCGGCGCCGAAGTTCTGCGTCGCGTAGGTGCCGACGAAGGCGCCGACCGCGATGTCGCGCGAGGGATAGCTCGGCAGCTTGACCTCGCGGCGCTGGACCTGCGGCTCGATCGGCTGGCTGGCCGCGGCCGGGGTGGTCTGCGCGAGCGCCGGCAGCGACAGGGTGGCGAGCAGCGCGGACAGGATGAGCTTGGTGTGCATGGTGGGCAGCCCGTTCAGAAGAAGAACGCGAGCCCGCCGGTGACCGCGCGGTACTCGATGCTGCGGTTATCGGCCACGAATGCGGTGTATAGAGTCCAGTCCAGGCGCAGCACGAAGCGTTCCGCGACATGCCACCGCAGGCCCAGCATCGCGTGCGCCAGCCGCGCGTCGGTCGGCGCGGCGTCGACCAGGCTGGCATTCGGGATGTTGCGGAACTGGCCGATGCCGACGCCGAAGAACGGCGACAGCCGGCGGTCCGACCAGGGTTCGCTGACGATGCCGACATGCCAGAAGTCGGTGCCCGAGAAGGCGCCCTGCACCTGGCCGAAGGCGAGCTCGGCGCCCAGCGTGTCGGCCAGCCGGTACTGCATGCCCAGCTTGAGCATGGGCTCGGCGCGGAAGCGGCCCCAGGCGCCGCCGAATTCCAGCCGGCGGCCCAGGTAGTCGTCCAGCAGCAGGTCGCGGAAGGTCTTGTTCTGGCCGGCCGCGGTGAGCGTGCTCTCCAGCTGGCGGCGCTGCACCCAGCCGACCTGGCCCCCTTCGGCGCGCACGCGGTACCAGTCGGTGCGGCGCAGCTCCACCGCCACGCTTTGGCCCTTCTCGACGACGAAGAAGACCGGGTAGCCGCGGCCGGGCCCGGTGTGCAGCTCGAGATACGGCTCGGCGACCTGCAACCGCTCGACCAGGTCGGCAGCCTGCACTGCCGGCGCCATGGACAGGCAGCACAGCAGCAGCCACAGGCGAAGGAGGACACGGCTCATCGCGGCCCTCCAGACATGCTGCTTCGCAACGAAGCCGCGGTGATGGCGTGACGGTGCACACGCCTCGACGCTGCCCGGCGATCACGCCTGGCCGGTGTCGACCCGGCGTGCTGGTGCCTGCGCGTCGCGCCAGACGGCACCCGCTGCCGGCTCAGGGTTCCGCGGTCGCCGCCTTCGGCGTCGACTGCCCTGCGCTGCTCGCTTCGGGGTCGCGCCGCCCAACTCACTTCGCTCACTTCGTTCGCTCCGTTCGGACACCGGCGGCGAGTCAGCTGTCGAGGCGCGCACTGCGTGCGCGCCGACCCCGAAGCTGCGCTGCTCGGCGCTCCACACATCGCCGGCAGCGGGTACCGCCTGGCGCGAAGTCCACCGACAGTGGCATGCGACCTGGTGGAACGCCACCGCCGTGTCGCGAAGCCGCGTGGGGGCAGCCCGCAGCGCCCATGGGAGGCGCCGAGAAGCGCAGAACGCTTGGCCGCGCGCGCAGCGCGCCTCCAAGACTGACTCGCCGCCGATGTCCGAACGGAGCGAACGCAGTGAGCGAAGTGAGTTGGCGGCGGGCCAAGCGTTCGAGCATCGCAGGACAGTCGGCGCGCAGCGCCGACCGCCGGACTCTGGGCGCTGCGGGCTGCCCCCGCGCGGCTTCGCTGCGCCGATGCCCGCACGCCCAGGCACCGCACCGCGACCGTCGTGCTCAGCCAGGCGCGATCCGCCCGAGGTGACGCCTGTTCCATGTCAGTCGGTGTTGCAGGCGCCGGTGGCGGGGTCCGCGGGCGTGAACATGGTTGCCGCCGCGGTGCTGAATTCGTCCTGGCCGGCCGGCATCGGGCGGCTGATCCAGTAGCGGATCAGCTTCGCCTCGGGCGTGTCCGGGTTCTCGAAGATCAGGCCGCCGCCGTGCAGCACGCCGCGCACCAGCGGCTTGTTGAGCATGCGGCTCGCGTCGGGCTGGCCGACCACGCTCTCGCCCAGCGACGAGTAGAAGTTCTTGTACATGTCGCTCTCGCGGATCGCGTCGGGTGCGAGCGAGAGGTCCACCGCCGCCGCGCTGCCGAGCAGGCGCAGCGCGCCCCCGGTGCCGCTGGCGTTGTCGTGGCAGCCGGCGCTGGCGCAGGTGTTGATGCTGAGCTGGCCGTTGATGTTGACCTGCAGCGGCCGCAGCAGCACCGGGTTGATGCAGCGCTGGAAATAGACGAAGGACAGCTTCTGCCCCGTGGCGCCCGGCGGGTTGCGGACGCTGTCGGGGTTGTCCAGCGCGCCGCCGCCGCAGCCGGCGGCCACGAGCGTGACCAGCGCGGCGGCGGCGGCGCTGCGCAGCAGAGGCGATCGCTTCGTCGTGGTCTTCATGGCGTGGGACAGCCGCGCGAGATCCAGCTCGCGATCTGGGTGTAGCCGGTGCTGCCGGCCGGCAGCAGCGCGGTGGTCTGTGCCAGGTCGCCGGCCGGATGCGGCACCGTGGACGGCCGCGCGAGCAGCGGGTTGGCCGCCGCGTCGCAGGTGTTGTTGATGAGGCTGAGCGTGACGTTGAAGTCGCCCTCGGCGCTGCCGGTCAGCACGAAGCGGTTGCGCGGGTTGCCCACGCCGGCCTGGTGGCAGCTCGCGCAGTTGGCCATCAGCACCGGCTGCACCTGCGAGACAAAGGTCGCCTCGGAGAGCGTGTTGCCGATGCGCACGCCGCCGCTCGGGTTGAACGGGTCGTTGTAGTACTGGCCGCCGAGGTCCATCCACTCGGCGAGCAGGCGCTTCTCGGCCTTGTTCAGCAGCGTCGCGTGGTCGGGCACGCCGGGCGCACCGGCCTGCGGGCCCGGGTACTCGGTGCGCGCGGCGGCGCCGGCGAGCAGCGTCTGGCCCCACAGGATCTCGGTCAGCCGGCTCTTGCGCGCCTGGCCCGCGGTATTGGCCGAGCCCGAGCTGCTGTCGACCAACGACGGCCCGCGCTGTACTTCCGGCACGCCATTGCGCAGCCGCACCACGGGCTGGCCGGTCGCCAGGTCGATGACCGGGTCGCCGACCAGCAGTTCCTCGTAGCTGACCAGGCGGCCGGTGCCGGCCAGCGTGCCGCGCAGGTCCAGGCCCGCCGTGTCGGCATGGCAGGCCACGCAGGTGTGGGCGCCGTTCGGGCCGCGTGCGCGCTCCCACAGCGGCTGGATGTGCTCGGGATAGTTGATGACGCCGTTCACCGGCACCGGCGTCGCCAGGTCGTCGGCCGGGTCGGGGTTGCCGCTGTAGCGCAGCGACAGCGTCTCGCGGGCGACGACGCCGGTCTGCGTGGTGTCGGCCCACACGTCGGTGAAGACCGGGTGGGTGGCCAGTTGCAGGGCCGACGGATCCAGCCGCGTGCGCAGCGAGGCCATGGTCTCGCCGCTCTGGTGCTGCGCGGCCAGTGCGCGCTGCAGCCCGGCGGGCAGCGTGTTGACGATGGGGCCGCTGTTCAGCGCGGCGCCGCGGCGCGGGCTGTGGCAGCCGTCGCAGGTGCGGCGCTCGCCGGGGCGCACCTGGATCCAGTTGGTGTGGGTCTGGATCGCGCGGCCGTCGGCGTCCACCACCGACAGCGCCAGCGGCACGTCGGCCGGCACCTGCAGCTTGAAGCTGCCGTCGGGCTCGATCGGCGCGTAGCCCAGGATCTGGTTCTGCTCGAAGTCGGTCTCGCCGATGGACTGGCGCACGCCCATGCCGCCCACCGGCGGCGGCACGCCGCGGATCGCGCGCACCCAGCGCACCGGCGCGCAGCGGTAGGCCGGGTCGGCCGGGTTCTTCATGCGCTGCAGGTCGGCGACCTGCGCGCGCGTGTCGCCCGGCTCGTGCGGGTGGGTCAGCGGGATCGCGCGGTCGCAGCCGGCGGGGCGGTCGGCGGCCGTCAGCATCTGTTCGGCCATGCGGTTCAGGCCGTCGGTGTCGTAGATGCTGCGCACCTCGATCAGCGCCAGGTTCTGCGCCGCCAGCGCCGGGTCCACCGTGGTCGGCTGCACGACGTTGGGCTCGGGCCGCGCCTGCAGCGCGACCGGGTCGGTATACATGAAGCCCGGCGGCGGCGCGGCGACGATCAGCCAGGTCTGCCTGGCCGGGTCGAACATGTAGATCGCATAGGCCGCCGGCGCGTTGTCCTGCACGGCGTCGGCGGCGCGCGCGGCCATGGTCCGGTTCTCGTCGGCCAGCGCGGCGCGCTCCTCGGCTGTCAGCGTCGTGCAGGAGACGACGTTGCCGTTGCGCGTGACCTCGCAGGGCCGCCAGGCGACGAGCACGCGGTCGCTGCCGTCCCACAGCGGGTAGGGCGTCGTCGCGCGGCCGAACTCGCTCAGGCCGCGGCCGTTGACCAGCGCCTGCTGCGTGGCCTGGCGCTGGCCGCCCTGGGCCGGCACCGCGCGGTCGGCCGGCGTGTTGTATTCGCTGTAGCGCGCGGCGTCGATGATCTCCAGCGAGCCGCCTTCCTGGGTGCCCGACAGCGGCATCAGCGAGCTGATCACGTGGCCGGCGAAGGCGCCGCGCGGGTCCATGTCGCGCGGGTGCAGGTAGCTGTTGCCGGGGCTGTGCGCGCCGTACAGCACGAACATGTCGGTGCCGTCGGGCTTGCTGCGGAAGATCGCGAAGCGGTTGCGGTCGGCCACATGCTCCCAGCGCGCGAACATGATGTCGCCGTTCGGGCGGATCACCGGGTTGCGCTCGTGGCTCATGTTGAACGAGATCTGCTCCACGCCGCTGCCATCGGCCGCCATCGTGTGCAGGTTGAGCACGCGCTCGCGCTCGTACTCGTCGGCCGCGAAGTAGGCACGGCCCAGGGCCTGGTTCTGGCGCGACTTGGTCTGGCGGTTGGACGCGAAGATCACTCCGCGGTTGGCCGGCAGGTAGACCGGGTCGACGTCGTCGTCGCTGCTGCTGTGCGTCAGGCGGCGGAAGCGGCCGGCCGCCAGGCTGGCCGCGCCGGTGGTGTCGTATTCCCAGAGGTTCCAGCGCCCGGTGCAGGCCGGCACCGGGCCGGCGCCGTTGTCCACCGTGGCGGTGTTGCTGGCCGGGCAGCGCATCGAGAAGACGATCTTCCGGCCGTCGTAGCTGACCTCGGGGTCGGACACGTCGCCGTTGCCCTGCGTGAAGCGCGCGGTCAGGTTGTGCTCGACCGCGCTGGCGGAGGACTTCTCGCGCAGCATCAGGTCGCCGCCGGCGGCGAAGTTGGTGCCGTCGGTCGGGTTCAGGCCGACCGCGGTGCTGCGCTTCGCGTAGGCCACCGGCACGTCGCCGTTGACGGTGACGGTGTCGCCGTCGGCCGGGCCGTCGCCGGTGCAGGCGGCCAGTGCCAGCAGCAGCGGGGCGGCGGCCAGCGCGCTCAGGGTCGGCCGGGACAGGACGATCTTCTTCATGCGGGTCTCCTGCGGACGGTCTCGGTCGGGACGAGGCGGGGACGAAGAGCGGGCGACGCCGGCGTCACGCCACGGCGGCGTCGCCGCCGGGCAGCAGGCCGGGGGACGCGTGCAGCCGGCCCTGGTCGTCGACCAGCACGGCATCGGCGCCGGGCACGCGGGCCAGCAGCGCCAGCCCGCGCTCGACGCCGAGCACGAAAAGCGTCTTGCTCAGCGCCTCGCTCACCAGGCCGTCGGCGGCGAGCACGGTGACGCTGCGCAGGTGCTGCGGCGAGCGCCCGCTGGCCGGGTCGATCAGGTGGTGGCAGCGTTCGCCGCCCTCGCCTTCGACGTCGAAGAAGCGCTCGTAGTCGCCGCTGGTCGAGACCGAGGTGTCGACCAGCGGCAGCAGCGCGACCACCTCGCCGGGCCGGCGCGGGTCGCGGATCGCCAAGCTCCAGGGCCGGCCGCGGCGGTCGCCGATGACGCGGCTGTCGCCGCCGGCGGCGATGTAGGCATGGCGGATGCCGCGCCGCTGCAGGAGGGCCGCCGCGTTGTCGACGGCATGGCCCTTGGCGAAGCCGCCGAGGTCGATGCACATGCCCTCGCGGGCGAAGCGCAGCGTCTTCGCCTTCGCGTCCAGCTCCAGCATCTGCCAGCCCACGCAGTCGCGGGCGCGCGCCAGCTCGGCCGGCGTCGGGCGCACGCGGCGGCGATAGTCGTACAGGCGGCCGACGGCGGCATAGCTGATGTCGAAGGCGCCGCCGGACAGGCGCGAGAATTCGAGCGCGCGCTCGACCAGGCGGTACATCTCCTCGGACAGCGCCACTGGCCCGCAGGCCGCGCCGCGGTTGATGCGCGACAGCTCCGAGGCCGGCTTGTGCGGGCTCATCACGCGGTCGATGCGGTGCATCTCGTCCATCACCGCGGCGCAGGCGGCCTCGCCGGCGCGGCGGTCGTCGGCCCACAGCTCGACGCTGATCGCCGTGCCCATGATGGCTTCCTCGCGCTTGAGCCAGCCGGCCGGCGCGGCGGCGGCGCGGCGCGTGAAGGGCAAGCCGCGCTGGATCGGGTGCATGACGGCGCTGAGCATGGGCAACCATCGGCCGGCGAAGGCCGCGCTTGAGGGACCAGGGGTGACAACCGGTGACCGCGTGGCCGGTCGTGATGGCCAGCCCCGCGTTGGCTGCGCACGGTATCGGCCGCACCCCGTGGTGCCGGTGACGGCTGGTGGGCAGTTGCGAGCAGATGCTTCCGCGCCGCGGCGCGGGCGGCAGCGGCGGCGATCCGCGCCGAGGCCGGCCGCGATGCGGGCCGGGGTAGCGGTGGGCCGCGGGCCCGTGCGCTAAGTCACGCCGCCGTGCACCGGCAGGCGGCAGGCGGCGGCGGCGCCGGCGCGCAGCATGGCAGGCGCGCCACGCGCCGTCTGTTGCGTCCGCTCACGGCTGTGCGGGAACGGCGCGACGGCCTGCCCGCGCGCGGCCGGGCGGCCGCGCCGCCAGCCTCGATCGCCCGGAGGCCTTCGCGCGCAGGCCGGCCCCGCGGCGCTCACATGCCCTTGCTCACATGCCCTTGAACAGGCCGGTGTAGCTGCGGCTGACCTCGAGCTTCTCGGGGTGGCCCTTGACGGCCACGATCTGGCGGCCGCGGAAGTCGCGCGTGACGCCGGCGATGGCCTTCACGTTGACCAGCGTGCTGCGGTGGATCTGCCAGAACTGGCGCGGGTCCAGCTCGTCGACCAGCTCCTTGATCGGCTTCCTGATCAGCGCCTCGACCTGCGCCGTCTGCACGCGCGTGTACTTCTCGTCGCTGATGAAGAACAGCACCTCGTCGACCGGGATCATCTGGATGCTCTGGCCGACCGTGGCCTGTATCCACTGCAGGTATTGGGGTGCACCACCCGGATTCAGCCGCGCCGCCAGCTGGTGCAGCAACTGCTGCAGGTGCGGGCCGGCCGGCGCGTCGTCGCTGCCGCTGGCGCGCGCGGCCAGCCGCTTGCGGATGCGCTCGACGGTGACGGCGAGCCGTTCGCGTTCCGCCGGCTTGAGCACGTAGTCGGCCACGCCCTGCTCGAAGGCCTCGACCGCATACTCGTCGTAGGCGGTGATGAAGACGATCTCGGGCAGCAGGTCGTCGTCGCCGGCCGCGCCTTCCGGCGCGTCGCCCTCGCGCGGCGGCAGCTGCGCGATCTGGCGCGCCGCCTCCACGCCGGTCAGGCCCGGCATGCGGATGTCGAGGAACACGATGTCCGGCCGGTGCCGGTCCACCAGCTGCACGGCCTCGAGGCCGTTGCGCGCCTCGGCGACGATCTGCAACTCGGGCCAGACCTCGGCCAGGCGCGCGCGCAGCTGCTCGCGCATCAGGCGTTCGTCGTCGGCGAGGACCGCGCGCGGCGCGGCAGGGGCGGGGGTGTTCATGCCGGCATCGTAGCCGGCCGCGTCGGCCGAAGCGACGCCGCTCAGCTCTTCAGCGCCAGCCACAGCAGCAGGGCCAGCAGCCACAGCGGCGACAGCACCACGGCCAGCACCAGCAGCACGGCGCCGACGGCCAGCGTCAGGCCCAGCGCCGTCGCGGCCAGCGCCGCCAGCACGGCCAGCGGCACGACGACGGCGACGAGCACCAGCGCCAGCGCGACGCCGCCGACCAGCGCCAGCCACTGCCAGGGGTCGTCCAGCCGCAGGTGCCAGGGCTCGCCGTCGATCAGCACGTGCACGCCGTCGCGCCCGGCCTCGGTCAGCGCCGCGACCAGCTCGGCGCCCACGCCCAGCAGCGCCACCGCCGCCGCCACCGCGAGCAGCACGAACAGCAGCGCGCCGCCCAGCAGCCAGGGCCAGACCGCGCGGTCGCGCGGCGCGGGTTCGGGCCGGCCGGCGCCGCCGTCCATCGTGGTCGCGTTCATGTCGTCCCCTCCACGGTCTTGTACGGCACGGTGACGGTCACCACGGTGCCGCTGGGCTGGTTCTCGGTCACCGTCAGCGCGGCCTTGGGGCCGTACAGCAACTGCAGGCGTTCGCGGATGTTGGCCAGGCCGACGCCGGTGCCGGCGGTCGCCGCGCGGCCGAAGCCCAGGCCGGTGTCGGCGACCGTGACCTGCAGCTTGCCGTGCACGATCTCGGCCGCCACGCGCAGGTGCCCGCCCTCGGCCTTGGGCTCCAGGCCATGCTTGATCGCATTCTCGACCAGCGTCTGGATCATCATCGGCGGGAATTCGGCCGACAGCAGCCCGTCGGGCACCGCGATCTCGGTCGTCAGCCGCTCCTCCATGCGCACCTTCAGGATCTCCAGGTAGGGGCGGATCACGGCCAGCTCGCGGCCCAGCTCGCGCACGCCGCTGCCGTTGGCGCCGGCCTGGCCGGTGGCCTCGCGCATGGTCGGCATGCTGGCGCGCAGCAGCGCGATCAGGTTCTTCTGCATCTGGCTGGCGCGTGCCGGGTCGGTCTCGATCAGGTGGTCGATGCTGGCCAGCGTGTTGAACAGGAAGTGCGGCTCGACCTGGGCCTGCATGGCCGCCATGCGCGCCTCCACGACCTGGCGCTTCAGCGACTCGGCCTCGGCGGTGGCCGACGCCTTCTTGGCCTGCACCTCGGCCTGCATGCGGCCCTTGTAGGTGAACTTCAGGATCGCCGAGGCGACGATCCACAGCAGCGTGAACTGCATCATCACGTCGCCGATGCCGTAGCGCACGGTGCGCGTGCGCATGCGCGGCTCGCCGCTGAGCTCGCGCGCCAGCGCCTCGGCCTCGCGGCGCGCGGCGTCGGCCTCGCGCACCGCCTGCGCGGCCTCGCGCGCGGCCTCCTCGGCCTCGCGGCGGGCCTCGCGCGCGGCCTGCTCGATCTCGCGCCGCGCCTCCTCCAGCGCCTCGCGCACGGCCTCGCTGGCGCCCGGCGGCAGCGTGATGCGCAGGCCGCGGCTGGCGGATTCGGCGGCCTCGGCGGCGCGCCGTGCCTGCTCGGCCGATGCGCCGGCGGCGCTGGCCGCATGCGCCGAGTCCTCGATGCGCGGCCCGATGCGCACGCCGTCGCGGCCGATGCTGATCTCCACGCCCTCGCCCGGGCGCGGGGCCTGGATCTCCACGCGCGGCTCGCCGCCGCGGTCGCCGCGGTCGGACTGCGGCGCGGCCGGCGGCTTGGGCGGCGTCGGCGCCGAGGGCACGCGGATCACGCGCGGCCGCGTATCGGCGACCTGCTCGGTGACCGTCCAGGTGAACGGCGGCAGGTCGTGCACGATGGCGACCACGATCAGCAGCGCCAGCGACAGCAGGATGAAGCGCCGCCAGCTGATGCTGACCAGCCAGCTCGCATAGCGGTGGTAGCCGCGCACGGTGGCCGCGGCGAAGCGCTGCCAGCGCGTCGACCAGGCGTCGGGGGTCTGGGCGGCTTCGGCGTTCATGGCAGGCGGACAGGGGACGGCATACCTTGGACTGTACGCAGGCCGGCGTGCGGCTCCAGCGCCGCCCGACTGGCCGCAACGCGGTGCGGACAGGCTGCAGCGTGCGCCGACGAAACGGCGGGAACTTCTCCGCGCCTGCGCTGCAATAGAGGGCAGGACGGGCCGCCGGCCCGCCACGGACTGCCGCCCGCCCCGCCATGCCCGCCCCGTCGCGCCCCCGGCCCGGACCCGCCGGACCATGATGGCCTTCGTGCCCTGGACCCGCCCCGGCGACGAGCCGCGGCCGGACGCGGCCGCGCTGCTGGCGCGGCTGGCCGGCGGCGACCGCGCGGCGCTGGACGAGCTGTACCGGCGCGAGTCCGGGCCGGTCTACCGCTATGCGCTGGCGCTGTCGGGCAATCCGGCCTGGGCGGCCGACGCCACGCAGGAGGCCTTCGTCGCGCTGGCCACCCGCCCGCACGGCTTCGACGCCGCCCGCGGCGAACTCGGCGCCTGGCTGGCCGGCGTCGCCCGCCACGCGCTGCTCGCGCTGTGGCGCGCCGAGCGGCGCAACGAGCCGCTGCCCGACGCCGGCGACGACGAGGGCGCCGACGACGATGCCGCGGCCGGCGCCTCGCCGGAAGCGCTGCTCGTGCGCGCGCAGACCGGCGCGCAGGTGCAGGCCGCGCTGCGCCGGCTGCCGGCGGCACAGCGCGAGGCGCTGGTGCTCGTCGACCTGCAGGAGCGGCCCTACGCCGACGCCGCGCGCATCGCCGGCGTCGAGATCAATACCTTGCGCACTCGGCTGCACCGCGGGCGGCTGAAGCTGGCAGCCTTGCTGGCCGCCGATGAAGGAGTCTGAGATGAACGAGCACCGGCAGACGCTGGCCGCGGCATTGCGGGCCGCGGCGGCCGACCTGGAGCGCGAGCTGCCGCCGCCGGGGCTGCTGGCGCGCATCCACGCCGCGCAGGCGGTGCACGCCGGTGAGGTTGCACCTGCTGCACATGTCGCAACCGGTGCGGCATCGGCCACGACCTTCCCGACGGCCACGCCGACAGCCGGCACGGCAGCGGCGGGCGGCGGCCAGGCCGCACCGCGCCGCCGTGGCCTGCGGCAGCCCTGGGCCTGGCCGTGGCTGCTGCCGCGTGGTGCCGCCTGGGGCCTGGCCTGCACCACCGTGCTGCTCGGTTCGCTGGTGCTGATGCTGGAGCAGCCGGCGCCACCGGCGGTGCCGGAGACCGTGCTGGCCTCCGGCTTCGTGCCGCTGCTGCCGCCCGAGCGCTGGCCGGCCGCCGGCGGCGAGGCGGCGCCGGCCTGGCTGGTCAGCGCCGAGCTGTCCGGCGAACGGCTGGCCGCCCTGGGCCTGCCCTACGACCCGGCGCGCGCCGGCGAACGTGTGCGCGCCGAGCTGCTGATGCAGGCCTCCGGCGACGTGCTGGCCGTGCGGCTGTTGCGCTGACGACGCCGCCCCGAGCTGTCCCTGCCCCCCGAACCCCAACCGGCGAGAACCGACGATGAACCGCAAGCTGCTGACCCTGGCCACCCGGCGCGCCACGCTGAGCGCCACCGCGGGCGCCCTGCTGGGCGCCACGCTGACCACCGCCCTGCCGGCGCAGGCCGGGGACCTGGCGCAGGCGCTGACGCGGCTGGACCCGCTGCTGCTGGCGCAGGCCGAGGCGGCGCGCGAGATCGCCACCGAGCTGCAGACCCTGCGCTTCGCGGCCGACACGATGACGCCGCGGCGCATCGTCAAGGGGGCGCCGTACTGCGCCGACGCGGTGCACGAGACCGTGCAGTGGCTGCCCGACCCCGCCGGCGGCGCGGCCAACCGCATCGTGCGCCAGCAGGTCTCGCGGCTGTGCCGCGACGGCGAAGGGCGCACGCGCCAGGAGGTGCAGCGCGGCGGGCGCAGCCTGGTCTACCTGCACGACCCGGTCGCCGGCGAGAGCTGGGTGCTGGACCCCGAGCGCAAGACTGCGCGCCGCGTCGGCCGCGACGGTCCCGGCATGCACCTGTCGGCGGCCGATCACGCGGCCTGGCGCGACTACGGCGAGCGCATGCGCGACTGGGCGCGCGAGGTGGCCGAGCGGGCGCGTGCGTCGGCCCGCGCGGCGCCGGCCGCGGCACCCACGCCGCCCACGCCCCCGACACCGCCGACCCCGCCGACGCCGCCGACCCCGGTCGTCGTGGCGCCGGTCGAGGCCGGCGCCGGCCCGGCGACCGAGGTCCATGTGCTGCGCCTGCGTCCCGGCGAGGCCCCGGCGATGGAATTCGGGCCGCCGCCCGCGGTGGCCTGGCGTGCGCAGGCGCTGGCCCCGCGCGGGCCGGGCGTGACGCAGCCGCTGGGCACCCGGGAGATCGAGGGCCAGCGCGCACATGGCGAACGCACGACCTGGACCATCGAGGCCGGGCGCGTCGGCAACGAGCGCCCGATCGAGATCGTGCGCGAGGTCTGGACCGCGCCCGACCTGATGCTGACGCTGAGCTCGCGCGACTTCGACCCGCGCAGCGGCGAGGTCAACTACCGACTGCAGCAGCTGCGCCGCGGCGAGCCGGACGCGGCGCTGATGCGCGTGCCGCAGGACTACCAGACGGCGGGACGACCGCAGCGGCCCGAACGGCCCGAACGGCCAGCCGCGCCGGCGCCGCGGTCCAGCGCGCCGGGCCGCGGCTGAACGCGGCAGCGTTCAGACGAGCAGGCTGGCCGTCAGCGCCAGCGCCAGCGTCGCGACCGCCGCGCCGAGCACCAGGCGCAGCAGCGCCATGTCGGCGCGCTCCGCGCGGCCGAGCTGCTCCAGCAGGTCGCCGGGTTCGGTCGGCCGCGCCGGCGGCAGCGCGGCCAGCGTGTCGGAGAAGTCCAGGCGGCGGCGTGAGGTGGCAAACATCATCGGACTCCGTTCGGCGCCGGCAGCGGCGCCCTGATGACGGAGTTGTAGGCGGCCGCCCGTTATGGCCGCGTTACGCCGGGCCGCCGTGCGGGCCTGGGCCTGCCGACGGCGCGTCACGCGGCAGGTCGCGCCAGTGCAGCAGCGCCCGGTGCAGCGGGTGGCGCTGCAGGAAGGCGTCGCGGAATTCGGGGTCCAGCTCGTGCTCGGCGCTGTGCTGCAGGGCCGCGCGCCCGGCCGCGGCCACGGCGTCGGCCTCGGCGTGCGCCCCGGCCGCCGCCAGCGCGCGCGCCGGCGCCCACCAGCGCAGGGCGCGGTCGG
Source organism: Rubrivivax sp. (assembly GCA_019635315.1). Classification (GTDB taxonomy): domain Bacteria; phylum Pseudomonadota; class Gammaproteobacteria; order Burkholderiales; family Burkholderiaceae_C; genus Rubrivivax. The sequence goes on along the minus strand of JAHBZT010000003.1, from coordinate 35,758 downwards.
TGTTCAGCGCATGGGCGCGTCCGGCCAGGGTCAGCGCCCGGCGCGCCAGCCCGGCGGACGACGGGTCGGCGGCCTCGGCGGCCACCAGCGCGGCCTGCAGCAGCGCCCCCAGTTCGGCGCCGTGCAGGCCGCTGGCCGCCGCCTCGTCGGCCACCTGCTGCAGTGCGGCCAGCGCCGCCAGCGCGGCCTGCGGGTCTGCGGCCGCCAGCGCCCGCGCCTGTTCGGTGCGCACGACCAGCCGCAGCTCGGGCCAGCCGTCGGCGGGTGCCAGCGCCGCGGCCTGCGCCAGCGGCTGGGCATCGTCCTGGCCGAGCCGGCGCCGCAGGCGCGCCAGCAGCAGCCAGGCGCGCACCGCATAACGCGGCGGCAGGGCCAGCGCCGCGGCCAGCGCATCGCCGTCGAGCAGCTGCAGCGCGCGGGCATGCTGGCCGAGGTCCAGCCAGACCTGCGCGCGCTGCAGGCGCGCCACCGGCAACCGGGCCGGATGGCGTGCGGCGAGGATGGCCTCGGCGCGGTCGCACCACTGCAGCGCCCGCCGGTAGCGGCCGGCCGCGCGTTCGCACTGCGCCAGCAGCGTGGCGACGAAGCCGGCGCTGCTGCCGGCGAGCTCGAAGCCGGCGACGATGCGCTGCGCCTGCGTCGCCAGTGCGCTGGCCTGCGCCAGGTCGCCGGCGTCCAGGCGGCTGGCCGCGAAATTGGCGAGCAGCGTCGCGCGCGCCGCCTGGTCGGTCTGGTCGGTCTGGTCGGCCTGGTCGGTCTGGTCGGCCTGGTCGGTCACTGCGGCCAGTTCGCCCGGGCCGGCGCTGGTGCTGCGGTCGCCTGGAGCGCCTTCCGCGCCCGCGGTGCCCGGCGGGCTGCCGGCCGCCAGCGCACGGCGGTGGTGCAGCGCGGCCTCGGCCGGGCGGCCCAGGTTGTCCAGCACCACGGCGAAGTTGCCTTCGAATTCGGCGCGGTCCTCGGGCGTGGCGTGGCTGGTGAACCAGGGCGCGGCGGCGTCCAGGTGCGGCAGCGCCTCGCCGAAGCGGCCGGCCATGCCCAGCGTCGTGCCCAGGCGCTGGCGCACCGAGGCCAGCAGCGCACCGTCGTCCAGGGCCTGCGCCTGGGCCAGCGCGGCGCGGCCCTGCGCGATGGCGGCGTCCAGGTCGCCGAGCACCGCGCTGTACCAGGCGCGGTCGGCGGCCGCCCGCGCACGCTGCAGCGCCGTCGTCGCCAGCGCATCGAGCCGGTCCAGCAGCGGCAGGCCGTCGGTCTGGCGGATGGTGTTCATGTGCCCGGCGATCGCGCTGCGCACCAGCTCGAAGGCCTCGTCGGCGCGGCCGCCGGCCTCGGCCAGGTCGGCCGCCTGCAGCAGCAGCGCGATGCGTTCGCCTTCGCGCAGCGCGCGGTGCGCCTGGTCGGCGGCGGCGCGCAGCGCGGGCACCGCATGCGCACGCTGGCCGGCGGCGAGCCAGTGCGCGGCGATGCGCGCCGGCTCGCCGCCATGCGCCTGCAGCCAGGCCGCGGCGCGGCCGTGCAGGTGGCGCGCGATGATCTCCGGCAGGCCCTGCAGCACCGCGTCGTGCACCAGGTCGTGCGCGAAGGCGCCGCCCTGCAGCACCTGGCGCGACTCGAGCTCGCGCCAGTCGTCGGCGAGCTCCAGCGCGCTGCGGCCGCTCAGCGCCTCGGCCAGCTCGATGCCGAAGTCGACGCCGGCGACGGCGGCCACGCGCGCCAGCTGCAGCGCGCCGGCCGACAGTCGCGCCAGCTGCGCGGCGATCAGTTGCTCCAGCGACTGCGGTCGCGGCAGCGCGTCCGCGCGCGCCAGGCTGCCGTCGCGCCAGGCCAGCTTGAGCGTCTCCAGCAGGAACAGCGGATTGCCGCCCGTGCGCTGGTGCAGCGCCTGCGCCAGCGTCGCGCCCTGCACGCCGGGCAGCGCCAGCGCATCGACGAATTCCGCCACCTGCGCGACCGCCAGCGGCGCCAGCGACAGCTGCACGCAGGGCCGCGCGCGGGCCAGACCCTCCAGCAGCGACTGCTGCGGGCTGCCCGGCATCGGCGGGCGCAGGCCCAGCGCCCAGGCCGGACCGGGCGGCGCGGGCGACGGCTCGGGGCCGGCCATCAGCAGGCCCTGCAACAGCTCCAGCGTGGCGTCGTCGGCGAAGTGCAGGTCGTCCAGCAGCAGCGCGGGCAGGCGCGGCGCGGCGCGCTGGAGCAGCGCCGCGACCGGGGGCAGCGGCAGCCGCGCCAGCGCCGGCGGCGGCCCGCGCGGCGTCCACTCCGGCAACAGCGGCGCCAGTGCCGCACGCAGCCCCGCATCGGCCGCTTCGGGCACGCGCTCGGCGACCGCGCGCAGCAGCCGCGCCAGCGTGGCGTAGGGCACCAGCGCATCGCCGGGGCGGGCCGCGGCGTACAGTGTGGCGGGAGAGCCACCGGATCCGCTGCGGCCGGCGGCCTGCAGCAACCGCGACTTGCCCAGCCCGGCCTCGCCGACGACCAGCACCACGGTGCCGGCTTGCAGCCCGGCATGCAGCGCGGCGAGTTCGGCGTCGCGCCCGATCAGCCGCGGTGGCCGCAGCACCGAGGCCGGCAAGGCCGCGCCCGGCGATGCAGCCGAGGCCGCGGCCGGCAGCGACTCGGACTGGATGGTCTGCAGCAACGCCAGCGTCTGCGGCGACGGCGCGGTGCCGACCTCGTGCTTGAGCATGGCCTCGCAGTGGTCGAAGGCCAGCAGCGCGGCGGCGCGGTCGCCGCGCAGGTAGTGCAGCCGCATCACGCGGCGGTGCGCATCCTCGGACAGCGGGTCGCGCTGCAGCAGCGCCAGGGCCAGCGGCAAAGCGGCGGCCGCGTCGCCGGCGGCTTCCAGCGCCGCGATGCGGGCCTCGGCGCCGCGCCGGGCCTCGGCCAGGCGCGCGGCGCGCTGCTGGCGCAGCCAGTCGTCGAGCGCCGGGGACTCGGGCAGCGCGAGATCGGCCAGCAGGCCGGCGGCCTCCAGCGGGCCGTCGGGGTCGACGGCGGCGAGGTCGTGCACGACGCCCGCGGCCAGGCGCAGCAGCGCGCCCCCGTCGACCAGGTCGGCGCCCGCCTGGCGGCGCAGCCGGAACAGGCGCTGGCGCAGCGCGTTGCGTGCGCTCGCCGCGTCGCTCGCCGGCCACAGTAGCGTGGCCAGCCGCCCGCGCGGCGTCGGGCCCTCCAGCGCCAGCCAGGCCAGCAGCAAGGCGTCGCTGGCCGCCAGCGGCCGCGGTGGCCCTGCGGCCGGCAGCAGCGCCGGTGCGCCGCGCAGCAGCAGCCTGGGCCGTGCCGTCGACGGCAGGGGCTCGGAGCGGGACACGGGCTCAGGACGGCTGCGCGGCATCGGCCGCTGCGACCGCCGGCGCCATGGCCGACACCGGAGCGGCCGCCGGTCCGAGCGTGCCGCGTGCCTGCTGCGTGATCGCGACCACGCAGGGGTGGGTGATGCGGCGCTCCACCGAGATGGCGTAGAAGGTCTCGGTCATCTCGTCGCTGCGCCCGATGATCTCGACGCCGTACTGCGCCACGGTCTCGTGCTCGAAGGCGGTCGGCGACATGAAGACGCCCTGGCCGTTGCGGCCGAAGGCCTTCATCAGCGCACCGTCGTCGAATTCGCCGACCACGCGCGGCTGCAGCTGGTGGCGCGTCAGCCAGGCCTCGAACTGCGGCCGCACCGAGGCGGCGGCGCTGGGGATCAGCATCGGCGCGCCGTTCAGGCACTGCGGGAAGGGCCCGATGAGCGCCGGGCGCAGCGACGGCGCGCAGAAGAAGCTCATGTGCGAGGTGCCCAGCGCGTGGTTGAAGGCCTTGACGGCGACCCGGCGCGACAGCGGTTCGTCGGCGATCACCAGGTCCAGCTTGTGCAGCGCCAGCTCGGCCAGCAGGTCGGCGAATTTCCACTCGTGGCACAGCAGGCGCACCGGCTGCGCCATCGCCAGCGCCGGCTCGAGCAGTCGGTAGGCCGCCGGCTTGGGCACCGAGTCGGCGACGCCGACGCGGAATTCCAGCACCCGCGGTCCGCCGCCGCCGCGCCGGCGCTCGCGCATCGCCTGCTCGAGGTCTTGCCCCAATGTGAAGATCTCTTCCGCATAGCGCAATGCCACCCGCCCATCGTCGGTCAGTTCGAGCTGGCGGCCACTTTTTCGGAACAACTGGCGTCCAAGACGGTCTTCCAGCAGCTTGATCTGGCTCGACAGGGTCTGTGGCGTGGTGTGCAGCTGCTCACCCGCCTTGACGACGCCCCCGGCCTTGGCCACGACCCAGAAGTAGTGCAGGTGCTTGAAGTTCACGATGCGATTTTCTCGAAGTGATTTTCTCGAAATATCGAATTTACGCGAAGCTGCCGCGTCCGTAGAGTCGATCACCTGGCCACATTCCCGCGCCAGTCGCGTTGCCTCAGGAAGGAGAGTCCCATGCGCATGAGCACCAAGGGCCGGTTCGCCGTCAACGCCCTCATCGACCTCGCGCTGCGCGAGAGCGCCGGCCCCGTGGCCCTGGCCTCGATCGCCGAACGCCAGCAGATTTCGCTGTCCTACCTGGAACAGCTGTTCGGCCGCCTGCGCCGCCAGGGCCTGGTGACCAGCACGCGCGGCCCGGGCGGCGGCTACACGCTGGGCCGCGGCGCGGCCGAGATCTCGGTCGCCGACATCGTCTCGGCGGTCGACGAGCCGCTGGAGGACGCCGACCGCGAAGGCGACCGTCAGGGCCTGACGCGCGGGCTGTGGCAGCAACTGTCGGCGGTGATGCTGCAGCACATGGCGACGATCTCGCTGCAGAGCCTGGTCGACGAGCAGGTCGCCGCAGGCGTCAGCGTGGAGTCGCGGCCGGTGCGCCGCGCGATCTCGCCGCAGCCGGTGGTCAAGCCGGTGCGCACGACGGCGCCGAATTCGGTCTTCGCGTTCGGGCGGTCGTTCGCGCGCCAGTGACCGCTCACATCGCAGGACCGGCGGGCGCCTGAGGGCCGGCCGGTCCTTCTTGTCTGCGCGGGCCTACTTCGAGCTGTAGAAGTCGTAGCCGGCCAGGATCAGCCCGCCGAGCAGGATCAGCGTGATGTCCAGCTGCGGCAGCTTGACCACGTAGGGCGCGAAGAACGCCACCAGCAACAGCAGGCCCAGCGCGCCGGCCAGGCGTTCGCTCTTCTTCATGCTTGTCCCCGTTCGATGAAGCGCTGGACGAGCCAGCGGCAGGTGCGCAGCAGCCGGCCGTCGTTGTGCAGCCGGCCCACCGCCTGCACGCCCAGCGGCAGGCCGCCTTCCAGCGTCAGCAGCGGCAGCGAGACCGCGGGCAGGCCGCCGAAGGTCCACACCGTCTGCATCAGCGGGTTGCCGGTCGAGGCCAGCCCGCGCGGCGCCGCACCCAGCGCGGCCGGCGCCAGGATGGCGTCGTAGCGCTCGAAATAGTCGTCGAAGGCGCAGGCGACATGCGGGATGCGGTCGCGCGCCACCAGATAGTCGATCACCGGCATGCGCATGCCCTGCTCGACGCGCTCGCGCAGCCCCGGGCTCAGCTGCTGCGGGTGGTGGCGCCACTCGCGCTGCAGCGCGAAGGCCAGCTCGGCCTCGTTGACGCGGCTGTGCCACTCGACGACCTGGGTCACGACCGGCGGCAGTTCGGCCTCGACGACGATCCCTTCCATCAGCTCGACGAAGGCCTCGTAGGCCTCGCGCGCCTCGGGCTCGACCTGGTCCCACCAGGGCGTGCGCACGAAGCACAGCCGCGGCTCGACCGGCGGCTCGCTGGCGCACACCGAGGCCAGCTGTCGCGGCGGCTGCGCCAGCGCGCCGGCGTCGAAGCCGTCGTCGCCGGACATGATCTCGGCGGCCAGCGCCAGGTCCTCGAGCGAACGCGCGAAGAGGCCGAGCTGGTCCAGCGCCGGCGACTGCTCGAAGACGCCCGTGCGCGGCAGCATGCCGCGCGAGGGCTTGTAGCCGTAGACGCCGCAGTAGGAGGCCGGGCGCAGCACCGAGCCGTTGGTCTGCGTGCCCAGCGCCAGCGGCACCACGCCGGCGGCCACCGCGGCCGCCGAGCCGCTGGACGAGCCGCCCGGCGTGTGCTCGAGGTTGTGCGGATTGCGCGTCGGGCCCGGCGTGAAGGTGGCGAACTCCGTCGTCACCGTCTTGCCGAAGACCACCGCGCCGGCGTCGCGCAGCCGGCGCACGACGGTGGCGTCGGCGACCGCGTAGCGGCCCTCGTGGATGGGGCTGCCGTAGGCGGTGGGAAAGTCGATCGTGTCGATGATGTCCTTGACCGCCACCGGCACACCGAACAGCCGCCCCGGCGGCTCGCCGCGCGTGCGCTCGGCCTTGCGGTGCTGCGCCTGCAGGCGCACGACGCGCTCGTCCAGGTTGGCGAAGGCGTGGATGCGCGGCTCGGCGGCCTGCGCGAAGGCCAGCCACTGCGCGTACAGCTCCTCGACGTCGGCATGGCCGGCGACGAGGTGCTCGCGCAGCTCGGTCGCGGTGAACTCCTGGATCGTCTTCACGGCCGGTGCGGTGCTCAGTTGGTCTTGAAGATGTCCGGGTTGACCACCGACTCGTCGTTCGGGTCGATCGGGATCTCCTTGGCCTGGTTGAAGAACTGGTCGGGCAGGTAGGTCACCATCGCCGGATAGATGTAGGTCAGCGCCAGCGTCACGAGCACCATGCCGACGAAGGGGAAGCAGCCGCGGAAGATGGTCCACAGCTCCAGCCCCTTGGGCGCGATGCCCTTCAGGTAGTAGGCGGACATCGCCATCGGCGGCGTCAGGAACGAGGTCTGCAGGTTGATCGCGATCAGGATGCCGAACAGCACCGGGTCGACGCCGAACACCGGCAGCAGCGGCAGGAAGATCGGCACGAAGATGATGATGATCTCGCTCCACTCCAGCGGCCAGCCGAGGATGAAGATGATCAGCTGCGCCAGCAGCAGGAACTGCAGCGGCGTCAGGTCCAGGCCGAGCATCACGTCCTTGACCAGGTGCTCGCCGCCCAGGTACGAGAAGACCGACGCGAAGGTCGCCGCGCCGACGAACAGGAAACACACCATCGCCGAGGTGCGCGCGGTCAGGTAGACCGACTCGCGCAGCCGGTCCCAGGTGAAGGCGCGGTAGACGACGGCCAGCACGATGCCGCCCAGGGCCCCCATCGCCGCCGCTTCGCTGGGCGTGGCCAGGCCGAACAGGATGGAGCCCAGCACGGCCAGGATCAGCGCCGCCAGCGGCACGAAGGCCTTGAGCACGAGCAGGATGCTCTCGAGCACGGTGTAGTGCTGCACCTCCTTGGGCTTGGGGCACAGCGACGGGTTGATCACCGCGCGCGTGATCACGTAGACCATGTACAGCCCGGCGAGCACGAAGCCCGGGATGATGGCCGCCGCGTACATCTTGACCACCGACACGCTGGCGGTGGCGGCGTAGACGATGAGCAGGATGGACGGCGGGATCAGGATGCCCAGCGTGCCGCCCGCGGTGATGACGCCGCTGGACAGCTTCTGGTCGTAGCCGGCCTTCAGCATGGCCGGCAGCGCAATCAGGCCCATCAGCGTGACGACCGCGCCGACGATGCCGGTGGCGGTGGCGAACAGCGCGCAGGTCACGAGCGCCGCCACAGCCATCGACCCGGGCAGGAAGCGCAGCCCGACCTGCAGGCTGTGGAACAGCCGGTCCAGGATGTTGGCCCGCTCGATGATGTAGCCCATGAACAGGAACAGCGGGATCGAGATCAGCACATCGTTGTTCATCACGCTGAACGTGTTCTGCGTGAAGAGGTAGAAGATGCGGTTGTCCCAGAAGCCCTCGCCCGGCGTGTAGTAGGCGTAGTAGCCGAAGCCGATGCCCATCGCCATCAGCGTGAAGGCGATCGGGAAGCCGAGGAAGATGACGCAGATGAACAGGCCCAGCATCAGCAGGGCGATGACGGGATCACTCACTTCTGCGTCTCCGTGGCGTGCTGCTGCGCGAGGACGACCTCGAGTTCCTCGACATCACCGGAGCGCGGCGGCCAGCGGCCGTTGCGCAGGCACAGCAGGCAGCGCATGACCTCGGCGATGCCGGCGATCAGCAGCGTCAGCCCGGCGACGAAGATCAGCAGCTTCAGCGGCCACACCGGCACGCCGGCCGGGCTGTTGACGCTGGACTCCAGGATGCGCGTGGCCTCGAAGGAGTAGCGCGCGCCGGTGAAGACCATCGCGAAGACGGCCGGGAAGAAGAAGATCAGGTACAGCACCAGGTCCACCTTGGCCTGCGTGCGCGGCGTCCACTTGCGGTAGATGAAGTCGCCGCGCACGTGCGAGCCGCGCGACAGCGCGTAGGCCCCGGACATGATGAACAGCGCGCCGTACAGCATGTAGCTCATGTCGAAGGCCCAGACCGTGGGGCTGTTGAGCACGTAGCGCATGAAGACCTCGAAGCAGGTGCTCGCGGTGAGCACCAGCACGCACCACGCGAACGCGTGGCCGACGGCCTTGCTGAAGATGTCGATGACCCGGATCCAGTATTCCATCGGGGGTGGCTCGCGGTGCGGTGGGGCGGTCTCTGGGGTTGCGGCCGGCCTGCAAACAAAAACTGCCGGGAGCGCAGGCTCCCGGCAGCCGGGGCGTCACGCCGTCACCGGCGCGCCGTGCGGAGGCTCAGACCGGCAGCTTGATCTTCTGCACGTGCTCGAAGGCCATCTTGTAGTCGGCCTCGTTGGTGAAGTGGTAGAAGGCGACGCGCCGCGACCAGGCCTTGAAGGAGTCGTTGACCTCCTTGAACATGTCCACCTCCTTCTCGAGCTTGGCGACGACCACGTCCCAGGCCGCGAGCTGGCCCTTGTACACGTCGGCCGAGGTGCGCGAGACCTGCACCTTGTGCTTGACGATGAGCTCCTGCAGGTCCTTGGAATACTGGTCGTGGGCCAGCGCCATGTTGGCCTGCGAGGCCGCCTCGGCCGCGTACTTCAGGATCGCCTTCAGGTCGGGCGCCAGCGCGTTGTACTTGTCCTTGTTGAAGATGATCTCGAAGAACTCCTGCGCCTGGTGGTAGGAGCCCATCGAGTAGAACTTGGCCACGTCCTGGGCGCCGAAGCGCATGTCGGCCGTCGGGTTGTTGAACTCGAAGGCGTCGATCACGCCGCGCTGCATGGCCGGCACGATCTCGCCGCCGGGCAGCTGCGCCACCGCCATGCCCATCTCCTGCAGCAGGTCGGCGGCCAGGCCGATGGTGCGGTACTTGAAGCCCTTGAGCGCCGCAGCCGTGCGCGGCGGGCGGTTCTTGAACCAGCCCAGCGGCTGCGAGGGCATCGGGAAGGCGAAGAAGCCGACCACGTTGAGGTTGAGCTTGGCCACCAGCTTGTCCCACAGCTGCTGGCCGCCACCCTGGTAGATCCAGGTCAGGCCGATCTCGGGCGTGGCGCCGCTCACCGGGCCGGTGCCGAACAGCGACGCGACCTTGCTCTTGCCGTACCAGTAGCCCGAGACATGGTGGCCGGCGTCGAGCACGCCCTTGCTGACCGCGTCCATGATCTCGAAGGTCTTGACCACCGCGCCGGTGGGCAGGTACTCCAGGCGCAGGCGTCCGCCGGCCATCTCGTTGACGCGCGTGACGTACTGCTGCGCCATCTCCGAGAAGATCTCGTTCGGGCCCCAGGCGCCCTGCATCTTCAGCACCACCGGCGACTGCGCCACCGAGATCATCGGGAAGCCGGCCAGCGGCGCGGCGACGGCGGCGGTGGCGGCCTTGCCGAAGAAGCGGCGCCGCGACTCCTTGGCTGTCTGGGGGACGGAATCCGGCGTGACCTTGGCTTCGCTCATGCTTGTCTCCTGCACTCGATGCTTCTTGCGGACACCGCAGACGTGACCCGGCCGGCGGCACTCGCGAAGGACTATGTGAGCCGCGCCAGGGCGCCGCAAGCGGTATTTCCCCCACGCTTGCTGCACGGACGCGATGGACAGCTTTGACCACGGCAGCGCCAATCGCGCGGAATGCGCCGGGCCGCCTGTGCGTGTGCGGCGCACCGCGTCAGCGCCGCCGCCCCTCGACCTGCACGAGCAGCCGCACGCGGTCGGCGATGAACGGCAGCCCGAAGGTGGCGCCGATGCTGCTGCGCAGCAACTCGGCCTCGAAGTCGCCGCCGCAGACCTCGCCGGCGGCGTCCGCGCGGCAGGCGAAGTGCAGCGCTCGCAGCGTCAGGGGCTGGCTGACGCCGCGCATCGTGAACTCGCCGCGCAGCTCGGCCAGCCGCTCGCCGTCGAAGCGCGCCTGCCGGGCGACGAAGAAGGCCTCGGGGTGCGCCTCGCTGGCCAGCAGGTCGTCGCGGCGCAGCCGCGCGTCGAAGGGCCGCACGCCGGTGTCGACGCTGGCCGTCGCCACCCGCACGTCGGCCTCGGCACGGCGCGCCCCGGGGTCGAGCAGCACGCTGCCCTGCGCGGGCCCGAAGCGGCCGCGGATCGTCGAGGTGCCGAAGTGCACGACCTCGAAGTGCACGAAGCTGCGCTCGGGGTCCAGCACGTAGCTCGCGGGGGCCGCGCCGGCGCCGGCACCGGTGCACAGCGCGGCCGCGGCGAGCAGGCGGCGGACGGCGGAGCGCTTCGCCGGCGTCACTGGCGGATCGCCTCCACCTGCACGACGAGGCGAACCTCCTCGGGCACGCCGGCCGGCGCCGCGATGCCGAAGTCGCGGTGGCGCAGTGGCGCCTCGAAGTCGCCGCCGCAGACCTCGCGCTGGAACAGCGGGTTGGCATAACACGCGAAGCGTGTCGCGCGCAGCGTCAGCGGCTGCGTGCGCCCGCGCAGCGTCAGCGTGCCGGCGACGGCGCTGACGCGGTCGCCTTCGAAGTCGAAGCGTTCGCCGACGAAGCGTGCCGTCGGGTGGCGCTCGCTGGCCAGCAGTGACTCGCCGCGCAGCAGCGCGTCGAAGGCCGGCACGCCGGTGCTGACCGATGCCGTCGCGACCTCGATCTCGACCTCGCCGCGCCGCGCCGCGCGGTCGAAGGCGATGCGGCCCTGCTTGCGGTCGAAGCGGCCGCGCGCCGTCGACAGGCCGGCCGGCCGAATCTCGAAGCTGACGAAGGTGTGCGTGGGGTCCAGCGTGTAGACCGGCAGGCCGCCGGCGGCCGGCCCCTGGGCGGGCGCCCCGGACTGCGCACCCGCGGCGCCCGCGGCAAGCGCGAGGACCCAGGGCGCGAGCCGCCGCACCGGCTGCGGCCTCACGGCGGCAGCGGCAGGCCGTCCAGGCGCAGCCGGAAACGCACCTGCACCTCGTCGGCGAGCAGCGAGGTGTCGCTCCACTCGGCCTCGCCGACCCTGAAGTCCAGCCGCTTGAGCGTGAAGCGGCCGGCAGCCACGGTCTGCGCGCCGTCGACGGCCAGCGTCACCGGCACGCGCAGCTCGCGCGTCGTGCCCTTGATCGTCAGCCGGCCGGCGACCTCGAAGCGGCCGCCGCCGGCGGCAGCGATGGCCGTCGACTCGAAGCGCGCCTGCGGGAAGGCGGCGCTGGCCAGCCAGATCGGCTGCGGCACCTCGCTGTCCAGCTCGGCGGCGCCGAAGCGCGCGCTGGCGGTGTCGACGAGCAGCACGACACGCCCCGCCTGCGGCTGCCGCGCATCGAGCGCGACCTCGGCCGAAAAGCGCGTGAAGCGGCCCTCCACCGGCACCCCCATCTGGCGCGTCGTGAAGACGATCTCGCTGCCTTCGGGCAGCAGCCGCGCCGCCGGCTGCGCGGCCGCCGGCGCCGCCGCGGCCAGCAGCGCGAGGACGAGAAGCTTGCGTCGGCGCATCGGCGATCGCTCCTTCGGTTCAGCGCCGGCGCCGCACCGGCCACATGCGCGCGAGCAGGCCGTCGCGCAGCACGAACTGGTGGTGCAGCGCCGCCGCGACATGCAGCGCCGCGAGCGCCGCCAGCGTCCAGGCCAGCAGGCGGTGCAGCGGGCGGATGGCCTCGGCCAGCGCGCGGTCGGCAGCGACGAAGTCCGGCAGCGGCCAGACGCCGAACAGCACGACCGGGAAGCCGGCGGCGGAGCTGTAGGCCCAGCCGGCCAGCGGCACGGCGACGAACAGCCCGTACATCGCGGCATGGCTGGCCGCCGCGGCGCAGCGCTGCCAGGCCGGCATGGCCACCGCCGCCGGCGGCCGGTGCGCCAGCCGCCAGGCCAGGCGCAGCAGGGAAAGCGCCAGCACCACGACGCCGGCCCACTTGTGCCAGTTGTAGAGCTTCAGGCGCAACGGCGACAGCGGCAGCGAGGTCATCCAGGTGCCCAGCGCCAGCATGCCCACGATGGCCAGCGCCAGCAGCCAGTGCAGCGCGATCGCCGGGGTCGTGTAGGGCTCGCTCGCGGTCATCGCGCGCAGTATCGGTGCCGCGCGCCCGGCGCGGGCGGCGCGGGGTCTTGCCGGTCCGGCGCGCACCGGGCGGCGCCACCGGGCCGCCGCGTTCAGGCGCCCGGGTGCCGGCGCAGCGCGCGCAGGCCGGCGCGCAGCGCGTCGTCGTCGACGAGGCCGTGGCGGGCCGCGAAGTCCAGCGTCACCAGCGCGGCGTCGACCGTCATCTCGTCCACCGCGGCCAGCGCGTCGGCCAGCGGCAGCAGCTCGAAGCCGGCGACCTCGCCGTCCTCGTTGACCGGCACGCGGCCGGGCGGCAGCTCGACGTCAAAGGCATGCAGCCACTCCTGCTGGAAGCCCTCGGGGATGTCGCGCGCCAGGCGCAGCACGCTGCCGGCGCGCGCCGCCTGCAGCTCCGCCGGCTGCAGGCCGGCCTCCTCCCAGGCCTCGCGCACCAGCGTCTCGAGCGGCGACTGGCCCCAGGGCACGCCGCCGCCGACCAGGTTGTCCAGCCGCCCCGGGTCGGTGGCCTTCAGCGGCGAGCGGCGCGCGATCCACAGCGCCACCGGCCGGCCCGCGGCGTCGGCGACATAGCCGTTGCCATGCGCGCCCAGCGTCAGCGTGCCCCAGAAGCGCGCCGCGGCGCGCTCCATGCTGGCCAGCGGCGAGCCGTCGGCCGGGTCGGGCAGCGCGAAGGGCTCGTCGCGCCAGGCGAGGATGCGGCCCGCGTCGCGCAGCCGCGCATTGACCGTGGCCAGCGCTGCGCCGGGATCCTGCGCCGTCAGCACGACGCGGTCGGCCGCCACGCGCAGCCCCGGGTGCAGGCCCCGCAGCCCCGGCAGCTCGTCGACCGCGACCGAGCCGACCGCGCGGCCGGCGACGACGAAGGGCACGCGCGGCCGCTCGGCGCGCGTCGCCTCGTGCAGCGCGCGCCAGCGCGTCACGCCACCTCGAATTCGGCGAACGGGTGCCGCGCTTCGGCCAGTTCGGCCAGGCTCGTGTAGTCGCAGCAGTCCTCGAAGCGCTGCCACATCGCCAGCACCTCGGGGTGGCGGTGCGCGGCGTCGATGGCCTCGGCCGAGGCCCATTCGAAGGCCTCGACCAGCGTGCCGTCGGCGGCGCGCATGACCAGCGAGGCGCGCATCGTCGCCAGCCCCAGCCGCTGCAGCGTCGGCACATGTTCGCGCACCACCGCCAGCAGCGCCTCGGCCCGCCCCGGCTTGGGGCGGAAGCAGGCCAGCACCGCGCGCGGCCGCGCGGCCGGCGGCGCGGGAGCGATCTCCGCGCCGAGGATGATCTCGTGCCCGCCGGGTGCACGCAGCATCATCTCGCGCAGGCCCCAGGGCTGGTCGGTGGGCGGCTCGATGACTTCCGCGCCCTGGGTCAGGGCATGGGCATGCAGCCCGTCGAGGTCGTGGCCCACATGCAGGCGGATCTCGCCGCAGGGCGTGACCGGCGCCTCGGCCCGGCGCAGGTGGATGTAGACCGAATCGCCCCAGCTGCGGTCGCCCAGCCGCACGCGCGCATAGTCCGGCGGCTCGCCCATCACGAAGTCGGTCGAAAAGCCGAGCACGCGCGCAAACCAGTCCAGCGCCGCCGCGAGGTCGGGCACCGGCAGCACCGGCTGCACGCCGTGGATCTGGTGACGCTTCGCGAGTCCGTCCATGGCCTCTCCTAGCGGCGGCGCCGGCCGCCGGCCGAGGTTGTCGATCAGGCGGCCTGCTTCACCCGCCCGGCGCGCCAGCGCTGCATCAGCGCATCCCACTTCGTGCGCGCCGCCTTGAGATGCCGCTCCTTGACATGGCCGTAGCCGCGGATCTCCTCGGGAATGCGCGCGATCTCCGCGGCCAGGGCCAGGTTGCCGGCGTCCAGCGTCTTCAGCAGTTCCTCGATGCAGTCGCGGTATTCCTGGATCAGTGCACGCTCGGTGCGCCGCTCCTCGCTGCGGCCGAAGAGGTCGAGCGCGCCGCCGCGCAGGCCCTTCATCTTCGCCAGCAGCACGAAGGCGCGGCGCATCCACGGGCCGTAGGGCTGCTTGACCAGCTCACCCTTGTCGTTGCGCCTGGCGGTCAGCGGCGGCGCCAGGTGGTGCACCAGCCTGTAGTCGCCCTCGAACATGTCGGCGATCTTCTGCGTGAACGCCGGGTCGGTGTGCAGCCGCGCGACCTCGTACTCGTCCTTGTAGGCCATCAGCTTGAACAGGTAGCGGGCGACGGCCTCGGCCAATGCCGTGCCGGCGCCGAGCTTCGCCTCGGCCTCGCGCACGCGGGCCACGAAGGCCTGGTACTGCGCGGCGTAGGCGGCGTCCTGGTAGCCGGTCAGGAACTCGACGCGGCGCGCCACCATCTCGTCGAGCGACGGCTTCCTGACGAACTGGATCACCGCCGCAGCCTTGTACTGCGCCTGCACCGAGGCCAGGTCGTGCGCGCAGCGGCGGCCCCATTCGAAGGCCGCCTTGTTGTTGTCGACCTGCACGCCGTTGAGCTCGATCGCGCGCATCAGCGCCGCGTGCGACAGCGGCACGCGGCCCTGCTGCCAGGCGTAGCCCAGCAGCAGCGGGTTCGTGTAGATGCTGTCGCCCAGCAGCTGCACCGCGGCCTGCTCGGCGTCGAAGGCGCCCAGGTTCTGCGCGCCGACGCTGGCCGCCAGCGCGGCCTCGCAGTTGGCATTCGGGCTCGTCCAGTCGGCATTGCGCACGAAGGCCGCGGTCGGCGTGCCGTGGGTATTCAGCGCCACGTAGGTGCGGCCGGGCTTCATCGCCGCCAGCGTGTACTTGGACGCGCCGACGATGGCGTCGCAGGCGATCACCAGATCGGCCTGCGCGGTGTCGACCTTGGTGGTGTGGATCGCATCGGCGCGGTTGGCGATCTGGATGTGGCTCCAGGTCGCGCCGCCCTTCTGCGCCAGGCCGCCGGCGTCCTGCGTGACGACGCCCTTGCCTTCCAGGTGCGCGGCCATGCCCAGCAGCTGGCCGATGGTGATGACGCCGGTGCCGCCGACGCCGGCGACGACGATGCCCCAGGCGCGCTCGGCCAGCGGCAGCATCGGCTCGGGCAGCGGCGGCAGTCCCGCGAGCGAGCCGACCTTCTCCTTCTTGGGTTTCTTCAGCGTGCCGCCTTCGACGGTGACGAAGCTCGGGCAGAAGCCCTTGGTGCAGGAGTAGTCCAGGTTGCAGGTGTTCTGGTTGATGCGCCGCTTGCGCCCGAACTCGGTCTCCACGGGCTCCACGCTCAGGCAGTTGCTCTGCACGCTGCAGTCGCCGCAGCCTTCGCAGACCAGCTCGTTGATGACCACGCGCTTGTCGGGCGTGGCCAGCTTGCCGCGCTTGCGGCGGCGGCGCTTCTCGGTGGCGCAGGTCTGGTCGTAGAGGATGACCGTCGTGCCCCGGATCTCGCGGAATTCGCGCTGGATGCGGTCGAGCTCGTCGCGGTGGTGCACGACGACCCCCGGTTCCAGCGCCACGCCGTTGTACTTCTCGGGCTGGTCGGTGACGATGGTCAGCTTTGCGACGCCCTCGCTGACCAGGCTCTTCATGATCTGCAGGACGCTGTGGCCCTCGGGCCGCTCGCCGACCTGCTGGCCGCCGGTCATCGCGACCGCGTCGTTGTAGAGCACCTTGTAGGTGATGTTGACGCCGGCGGCGATGCTCTGGCGGATCGCCAGGATGCCGCTGTGGAAGTAGGTGCCGTCGCCCAGGTTGGCGAAGATGTGCGGCTCGTGGGTGAACGGCGCCTGGCCGACCCAGGGCACGCCCTCGCCGCCCATCTGCGTGAAGGTGCTCGTGCTGCGGTCCATCCACACCGCCATGTAGTGGCAGCCGATGCCGGCCACGGCGCGGCTGCCCTCGGGCACGCGCGTGCTGGTGTTGTGCGGGCAGCCGCTGCAGAACCACGGCGCGCGGTCGCCGGTGTCGATCTTCAGCTCGGCGAGCTGGCGCTCGCGTGCCTCGATCTCGGCGATGCGGCGGTCCATGCGCGCGGCCACGTCCCCGGGCACGCCCAGCTTCTTCAGCCGCTTCGCGATGGCCTTGGCGATGATCGCCGGCGTCAGGTCGGCCTTGGCGCGCAGCAGCCAGTTCTCGCTCGGGTTGGGCATGCTCCATTCGCCGCCGGTGCTGTCGCCTTCCGGCTCGTCGAACTTGCCCAGCACGTTGGGGCGCACGTCGGGGCGCCAGTTGTACAGCTCTTCCTTGAGCTGGTACTCGATGATCTGGCGCTTCTCCTCGACGACCAGGATCTCGCGCAGGCCGGTCGCGAACTCGCGCGTGATGCTGGCCTCCAGCGGCCACACCACGTTGACCTTGTGCAGCCGGATGCCCAGGGCGCGGCAGGTGTCGTCGTCCAGGCCCAGGTCGGCCAGCGCCTGGCGCGTGTCGTTGTAGGCCTTGCCGCTGGCGATCAGCCCGAAGCGGTCGTTCGCGGTCTCGATGACGTTGTGGTTGAGCCGGTTCGCGCGCACGTAGGCCAGCGCGGCATACCACTTGTAGTCCATCAGCCGCGCTTCCTGCTCCAGCGGCGCGTCGGGCCAGCGGATGTGCAGGCCGCCGGGCGGCATGCGGAAGTCCTCGGGCAGCACGATCTTCACGCGCGCCGGGTCGACGATCACCGACGAGGAGGACTCGACGACCTCCTGGATCGTCTTCATGCCGCTCCACAGCCCGGCGAAGCGGCTCATCGCGAAGGCGTGCAGGCCCATGTCCAGGATGTCCTGCACGTTGCTCGGGAAGAAGACCGGCAGGCCGCAGGCCTTGAAGATGTGGTCGCTCTGGTGCGGCGCGGTGCTGCTCTTGGCGACATGGTCGTCGCCCGCGATCGCGATCACGCCGCCGTGCTTCGCCGTGCCGGCCATGTTGGCGTGCTTGAAGACGTCCGAGCAGCGGTCCACGCCCGGACCCTTGCCGTACCAGATGCCGAAGACGCCGTCGTACTTGCGCTGCTGCGGATACAGGTCCAGCTGCTGCGTGCCCCACACCGCGGTGGCGCCGAGTTCCTCGTTGACGCCGGGCTGGAATACGACATGGTGCTCGGCCAGGTGCTTCTTCGCCGCCCACAGCGCCTGGTCGTAGCCGCCCAGCGGGCTGCCGCGGTAGCCGCTGACGAAGCCGGCGGTATTCAGCCCCGCCAGCACGTCGCGCTGGCGCTGCAGCATCGGCAGCCGCACCAGCGCCTGCACGCCGCTCATGAAGGCGCGGCCCGCCGCCAGCGTGTACTTGTCGTCCAGCGAGGCGGTCTCGAGGGCCTTGCGGACGGCTTCGGGCAGCGGGGCATTCATCGGCGGGGCTCCTGGCGCGACGGCGGGTCGGACAACCGGGCAGTGTAGGCAAAGGCTTCGTGCATGTCTTTTCTATTGATGCCCGCCATGCCATTCTTGCGGAAAGGATCTTGCGCGAGAGCTTCCGTGAAAGAGAGAACGACGCCGAAACGATCGACATTGGGGAAAACCCGCGAGCCTGCCGACGAGGCCGTCGCGCGCCCCGACGGCGCGCTGGACCGCTGGGACCTGGCCATCCTGCGCGAGCTGCAGACCGACGCGCGGCTGACCAATGCCGAACTGGCGCAGCGCATCGGCCTGTCGCCGGCGCCGACCTGGCGCCGCGTACGCTGGCTGGAGCAGCAGGGCTACATCACCGGCTACCGCGCCGAGATCGACCGCCGCAAGATCGGCCTGGGGGTGCTGGCCTTCGTGCGCGTGGACGCCGAGCGCAACAACGCCGAGGCCACGCAGGCGCTGGAGCGCGCGATCCGCGAGCTGCCCGAGGTCGTGTCCTGCCATTACATCAGCGGCACCGGCACCTTCGAGCTGCAGGTGGTGGCGGCCGACCTGGACGCCTACTCGCGGCTGTCGCGCGAGGTGCTGTTCAAGCTGCCCAACGTCAAGGACCTGCACACCAGCTTCTCGCTGGGCGAGGTCAAGGCCGGCGCGGCGCTGCCGTTGGGGCACCTGGGCGGCGGCGGGTAGCCGGCTTGGCCCGCCGGCGCGGGCGCCCGACCGCGCGGTGCTACCCTCGCGCACTCTTGACTGCCGCCCCTTCCTGCCGCTCCCGTGCGCGAGCCCTTGCGCACCCTCGATGAGCCGCCCGCTCGACGTCCTGCTGACCACCGACCCCGTGCAGCGCCTGCGCCTGGTGCAGACCGGCCTGGCACTGGTGCTGCTGGCCGCCGCGGTGCTGGCGATGCAGTATTTCGTCTGGACCGGCGTCGCGCCGGCGGCCGCGGTGCGCTGGTGGTCGCTGCTCACGCTGGCCGGCATGTCGATCTTCTGGCTGCTCATCCGCAGCGGCGTCTCGCGGCGCTGGGGCGAGCCCTCGCTGACGCTGCCGCAGATGCTGTTCGCGCTGACCAGCGCCGCCGTCGCCTATGCGCTGCTGGGCGCCGGGCGCGGCGCGGTCTTCCCGGTCGTGATGGTGGTGCTGATGTTCGGCATGTTCGTGGCCACGCCGCGCCAGATGCGCTGGGTCAGCGTCTATGCCGTGCTGCTGTTCGGCGCCGTGATGGGCGCCTGCGCGGCGCGCAACCCGCGCGAGTATCCGGTGGTCATCGAGGTCGGCCACTTCCTGCTCGTCGCGACGATGATGCCGGCGGCCTCGCTGCTGGCCGCGCGCCTGGCCGACATGCGCCGGCGTGCGCGTGTGCAGCGCGCCGAGCTGGCGCAGGCACTCGCGCGGCTGCGCGAGCAGAGCACGCGCGACGAGCTGACCGGCCTCGTCAACCGCCGCCACATGCAGGAGCTGATGGACCAGGAGCACCAGCGCTGCATCCGCTCGGGCCAGACCTTCTGCCTGGCCATGCTGGACATCGACACCTTCAAGCCGGTCAACGAAGCCCATGGCTACGCCGTCGGCGACGCCGTGCTGCGCGCGGTAGCGCAGGAGGCGCAGCGCCAGGTGCGCACCAGCGACGCGCTGGCACGCTGGGCCGGCGCATCGTTCGCGCTGATGCTGCCGGACACGCGCGCGGCGCTGGCACGCGGCGGGCTGGAGCGGCTGCTGCAGCGCGTCGCCGCGCTGCGCATCCTGCATGGCGGCGCCACGGTCGCGGTCACGATGTCCTGCGGCCTGGCCGAGCACCATGCCGGCGAGGCCGTGGCGGCGACGCTGGAGCGTGCCGAGGCGGCGCTGGCCGAGGCCAAGGCCCAGGGCCGCAACCGCGTGGTGGCGGCACCATGAGACGGGCGCCCACCGGCCCGGCGCGCGAGGAGCCCCGGCGATGTGGCTGCTGATCCTGGAAGCGCTGGCCGCGCTGGCGCTGCTGGTCTTCGCCGTCTGGTGGACGATGTTCGCCGGCCGCCGGCGCGGCGAGCGACGAAGCGACGACGAGCCGCCGGACGCCGACCGCCGCTGATCAGCGCGCGCCGCCGTCCGCCGCCGCGCCGGGCAGGTCGCGCGGCGGCCACAGGAAGCTCAGCGGCCGCCGGCGCAGGCGCCGGCGCAGCGCCCGGCCGATGCGGCTGCGGTCGCGCACGCGCACGCCGCGCGAGCGCAGCGCGACCTTGAACGCGAGCCAGAAGCTGACCGTCACGTTGAGCACCGCGGTCACCGCGATGCCGGCCACGCACCACCAGAACGCGGGCGCCTGCAGCAGCGCGAAGCCCTCGCCGCCCAGCCCCGCCGCGAGCTGGCCGGTCGACAGCGTGACGTGGCGCACGTCCACCGGCAGCCCGACGAAGGCCAGCAGCGCCGGCACCAGCCCCAGCATCATGCCCAGCGAGACGTTGGCCGCCAGCCCGGACACGTTGCGCCGCCACCAGGTCGCCCAGCGCGCGGCGCGCGCCGCGCCCAGCCGCTCGACGATGCGCGGGTTGTGCGCGATCGCGCTGTCCAGGCGGTGGAAGACGAACCAGTTCTCGGCCCAGCCCGCGGCCAGCGAGCTGGCGAACAGCAGCACGCCGGTGAAGGCCGCGAACAGCGCCGTCGGCCCCAGCAGCGTCAGGCTGTCCAGCACGTAGGGCGCCTGCTCGGCACCGACCAGCGGCTGGCCGAAGGCCCAGGTCGCGATCGCCTGCGCGGCCAGCACCAGCGGCGCGCACAGCGCCAGGTTGCCGGCGATGCCGGCCACCTGCGAGCGGATCAGCGCCGCGACGCGGTCGACGAAGGCCTCGATCTCGGCGTCGCTGCGCTGGCTGCCGGCCACCTGCAGCCGCGCCGCCATCGCCGGCGCCGTCATCGCCGGCTGCTTGGTCGCCACCGTCCAGTGCAGCAGCATGATCAGCACGAAGCTGGCGGCATAGTTGGCGCCCGACCAGAAGCCGGTCCAGAAGGCCGACAGGCCGACCGCCGCGATCGCGAACTTGACGAAGGTCGTGCCGGCGATCACCGCGCCGCCGCCGGCGGCGCGCCTGAGCATGTCGCGGTATTCGTCGCGGTCGCGCGTGATGTAGCGCTCGCCGGTCTCGGCGCTGCGCTCGGCGACCTGGCGTGCGAGCAGCGAATAGTGGCGCGCGAGCAGGTCGCGCAGGCCGAGCAGGTGGCCTTCGACGCGCACCAGCTCGGCCACCAGGTGGCGCAGTTCGGCGGCCGGCGCCGGCGCCAGCACGCACTGCAGCAGCAGCTCCACGCGTTCGCAACGCGCGCGCAGCTGGTCCATCTCGAACACGATGTCGACCGAGACGCCGTGCTCCTCCAGGTGCTCGGTGATGCTGGCGCTGGCGCGGCGGCAGGCGTCGAGCAGCGCGCGCAGGTAGCGCGCCTGCGCCAGCGCCTGCGCCGAGTCGCCGCGCTGCAGCGCCAGGCGCAGCTCGTCGGCGGCATGCGGCAGCTGGCGGAAGGGCTCGTCGGCGAGCAGCGCCGGGCTCATGCGCTTGCGCAGCGGCGGCGCGAAGCCGGCGGCGTGGATCGCGCTGACGAGGATCGTGACGGCGTCCAGCATCACGCCGCGCCAGTCCCAGGCCGGCGCCGGCACCGCGGGCCGGGCGGCGCTGTTGCGGCCGGCGGCGGCAGGCGGCGCGGCCGCGCCTTCGCGCGCGCCGGGCGCCAGCAGGGCCGCGATGCGCGCCAGCAGCGGCTCGTCGAGCTGGTCGATCCAGTCCGCGTCGCGCGGGTCGAAGACGAGGTGGAACAGCTCGGCCAGGTCGGCGGTCTCCGGGCTGCGCGGCAGCAGGCGCTGGCGGATGCGGCTCGCGACCTCGCTGCGCAACGCCAGCCGCGACGAGAAGCCGAAGTCGGCGAACAGCGCGGCGCCGTCGATGTCGCGCCAGAACGCGCGCATCAGCCCCTGCACACGCTCGCGGTGCGCCGGGTTGGCCTCCAGCACCGCGAGCAGGTGGCGCAGCTTGACCAGCGGGCGCGGCGTCGGCGCCGTCGTGCCGGCTTCGCCGGGCGTGGCGGCGGGCGTGGTAACGGGGGCGGCACCGGGCTCGGCGGCCCTGGGCGGCGGCGCATGGCGCAGCCACTCCATCAGCCGCACCAGCCAGATGTGGCGTTCGGCGAGTCCCGCCTTGGGGTCGGCCGCGTTGAGCAGCGCGGTCAGGTCCCAGGCGGCCATCGACCGCTCAATGCAGCAGGCCGGGGAAGACGAGTTCGAAGGCCGGCACCGCCGCCTCGAAGGGGTGCGCGTCCTCGGTCATGCAGAAGTAGGTGCCGCGCATCTGGCCGTGCGGTGTGGCGATGCGCACCCAGCTCGTGTACTCGAACTGCTCGCCGGGCTTGAGCAGCGGCTGGTGGCCGACGACGGCCAGGCCGCGCACTTCCTCGACGCGGCCGGCGGCGTCGGTGATGACCCAGTGGCGCGCCACCAGCTGCGCCGCGATGTCGCCGCTGTTGCGTATCGTCACCGTGTAGGCGAAGGCGAACGGCCCGTCGGGCGGCTCGGACTGCTCGGGCAGGTACTGCACGCGCACGCTGCAGCTGAACTCGGGTCGCGCCATGGCAGCCATTCTAGGCAGCCGGCCTGCCCCTGCGACGCACTCCTAGAATCCCGCCATGAGACCCAGCTACCGCATCGCGCCCAGCATCCTCTCCGCGGACTTCGCGCGCCTGGGCGAGGAGGTGCGCGCGGTCATCGCGGCCGGCGCCGACTGGATCCACTTCGACGTGATGGACAACCATTACGTGCCCAACCTGACCATCGGCCCGATGGTCGCGCAGGCGCTCAAGCCGCACTGCGTGCGCGCCGACGGCACGCCGGTGCCGCTGGACGTGCACCTGATGGTGCAGCCGGTCGATGCGCTGGCCCAGGCCTTCGCGAAGGCCGGCGCCGACATCGTGACCTTCCACCCGGACGCCAGCACGCACGTCGACCGCACGCTGCAGCTGATCCGCGACGCCGGCTGCCGCGCCGGGCTGGTCTTCAACCCGGCCGCGCCGCTGGACGTGCTGGAGTGGGTGATCGACAAGGTCGACGTCGTGCTGCTGATGAGCGTCAACCCGGGCTTCGGCGGCCAGTCGTTCATCGACAGCGCGCTGCGCAAGTGCGAGCGCGTGCGCCGGCTGATCGAAGCCAGCGGGCGCGACATCCGGCTCGAGGTCGACGGCGGCATCAAGGCCGACAACATCCGCCGTGTCGCCGATGCCGGCGCCGACACCTTCGTCGCCGGCAGCGCGATCTTCGGCCAGCGCGACTACAAGGCGGTCATCGACTCGATGCGCGCCGCGCTGGCCGGCTGAGGTCCGCCCGGCCCGGCGCTCACTTCGGCGCCGCGGCGCTGGCGCGCACCGGCGGCCGCGGCTCGGGCACCTTGTTCTTCACCGGCGGCAGCGTCTGCAGGTAGGCGAAGACCGCATCCAGGTCGGCATCGGTGAAGTGGTTGTAGACCGGCACCGGCATCGGCGGCAGCAGCTCGCGGCCGCGGCCCAGGTGGCGGCCGGTGCGGATGGTCTGGCGGAAGTCGCGTGCGCTCCACAGGCCCAGGCCGGTCTCCGGGTCCGGCGTCAGGTTGGCCGTGAAGCTCACGCCCCAGGGGCCGGCGAAGGCAGTATTGGTCGCCGACGAGATGACCAGCCAGGGCCCTTCGGGCAATGCCGGCGGCGGCGGCATCTGCATCCCTTCCGGGTGGCCCGACAGGTGGCGGCTCATGTCCGGCTCCGGCCCCCTGGGCCCGAGCTTGAACGGCGTGTGGCAGTCGATGCAGCCGGACGTGTTGACCAGGTACTGGCCACGCGCCTGCTCGACGGTCAGCGCCGCCTTCGGGGCGGCCGGACCGGCCGCGAGGGCGGGCGCCGCCAGCACCGCCAGCAGGGCGGCGAAGGCAAGGCGGCGGGGCTGGGGACGACGTGCGTTCATCAGGGACTCTCCTCGGGTGGGTGGGGGTTGGGGGTCGGGATGCGTTCGGCGGCGCGGCGCCGGTCAGGGTTCGCGCCGCACCGGATGGGCGGCCGTCGTTCCGGCGGCGGCGGCTGCTGCGGCCGCCGCGCCGGCCTGCTGCTCGAGTTGCGGCAGTTCGTCGTCGATCCAGCGCGTCAGCAGCGCCAGCGCGGCGTGGTCGGGCGCGGCGGTGCCCAGCGGCGGCATCTGCACGCGCGGCTCGCGCGAGGCCATGCGCTGCACCAGCACGCTGGCGCCGGCGTCGCCCGGCGCCACGATGAGGGCCCGGCCGTCGGCCGTCGCCTGCCAGCGGCTGGCGGCGCCGACCAGGCTGCGCAGCGTGCGCGCCAGCGCCGCCTGCGGGTCGGCGGCCGAGGGTGCCAGGTCCAGCCGCAGCGGCACGCGGTGGCCGCTGGCGTTGTGGCAGTGCGCGCAGTTGCCCAGCAGCACGCCCAGCGCGGTACGCTCGACCGGGCTGCGCGCGGCCAGCCGCGGCGGCTCGTCCAGCAGTGCCGGCGGCAGGCCGCGCAGCCAGCCGCGCCGCACCAGCGCGCGCAGGTCCATCTCGCCGGCGCTGCGCCGGCGCCCGCCGGGCGCGACGGCGTCGTCCGCGTCGCCGGCCGGCGACAGCTGCAGCGTGCCGACGCCCAGCACCGGCACCGCGGCGCTGCCGTGGCAGGCCAGGCAGTCGTCGCGCGAGGGCACGGCATGGCGGCCCCCCGGTGCCGCCGGCGCCGCGACGAGCACGCCTTCGGCCGGTGCCAGCGTGGCGTCGCGGCCGTCGGCGTCCCAGACATAGGCGGCGAAGCGCCACGAGCCGTCGGCCAGGCGTTCGATCAGGCGCGTCTCGACCGGCCGGCCGCCGTAGGCAAATTCCTTCCACAGCCGGGTGCCGGGCGGAAACTGCCAGGCGTCGGGGTCGCTGCCGTCGATCGCGCGGCCCGGCGGCAGCGCGATCCAGCGGCGCTTGTCGGCGCCGTCGGTCCACAGCGGGTACCGCGGCGTGAACGGCGCGACGCCGGCGGCGATGGCGGCCGGCCGGCCGGCCGCGCCGGGCCCGCCGGGCGCGCCGGGCGCGTGCAGGCCGGTCGCGCCGAGCCGGGCCGGCAGCAGCGGCGGCTGTTCGGCCGCGGCGGCCGGCACCGCGGTGGCGGCGAGCACGATCGCGACCAGCACGACCAGCCCGGCGCCCAGCGCAGCCTCCAGCGCGTCGGCCAGCATGGCGGCGAGCCAGGAGCGGGCGGAGCAGTCGGGGCGGGCTGGGCGCGGGGACATGGCAGGCGGGCATCGAGCGAGGCCTGCATCGTGCTCGGCGCACCGCCGCCGGGCATCGCCCGTTGGAGCCAGCCGACGGGCCATGCCTGCGGGCCAGCACCCCCGTTCACCCGCCCTGCCGCCGCAGGGACCGGCCGCGTGCGGACGGCCTGGCCGTGCCGCCGGGCGCCCCGGGGCCGGTGCCCGCGCCCTACGCCGCGCGGTCGATGCGGCGCGCCAGCACGACCGAGGTCGTCGTGCGCCGCACGCCGTCGATGGCGCCGATCTCGTCCAGCAGCGTGTCCAGGCGGGCCGGCGACTCGGCGCGCAGCAGCGCGATGTAGTCGTACTCGCCGCTGACCGAGCACAGCTGGCGCAGCTCGGGCAAAGCGGCCAGGCGCTGGGTGACCAGGGCGCCGGACTTCGGCTCGGTCGTGATGCCGACGAAGGCCTCGACACCGCGCTCGCCCTCGTCCTGCCCCAGGCGCACCGTGTAGCCGACGATGACACGCTCGCGCTCCAGGCGGGCCAGGCGCGCCAGCACCGTCGTGCGCGCGACGCCCAGTCGGCGCGCCAGGTCGGCGGCGCTGGCGCGCGCGTCGGCCTGCAGCAGCGCGATCAGTCGGCGGTCCAGGGTGTCCAGCAGCATCGTCGGGTGGCCGCGGCGGGCCGCGGCGGCGGCAGGGGCGGCGCAACCATTGTCGCAGTGCCGCTGTCAGCGCAGGCCGGGGGTCATGCGTTGAAACGGGCACGGGCTCCGGCGGCCGGCGCCCGCTTCGAGGTGAGCATGAAATTTCGCGACGTGACCATCTTCTCGGGGCACAGGTTCGCGGTGCCGCAGTGCATCCAGCGCATCGACCACCGTGCCACCCACGGCTGGCAGCTGCGCTACGGCGGCACCAAGCTGTATTCCGACCACAGCAACGACGGCAGCGGGGCCGCCGCCGCGCTGGAGAAGGCGACCAAGGAACTGCTGCGCCGCATCGCCACGCTGCCGGCGCCGACCACGCTGCAGCGCGGCCCCAGCCAGAACAAGCGCAGCCAGCTGCCGCCGGGCATCAGCGGGCCCATCGTGCGCCAGCGCAACGGCTCCAGCGTGCGCGACTGCAGCTTCGCGGTGCTGGTGCCGCGATTCGGCGACACGCCGCGCCGGCGCACCGTCTACATCGGCACCGAGAATACCTACAGCGACGAGAAGTACGCCACCGCGCTGGCGCGCGCGATCGCGATCCGCCAGGAGGCGGAGGAGGCCTACCTGCGCGACGCCACGCGCGCCCGCCGGGCCGCCGCGCGCGAGCTGAAGGCCACGCGAGCGGCCAACAAGGCGAACGGTTCGACAGCGTGACGATACTAATCGTCGAAAACTGAACCTGTTTCGACGTAACGTACGTTTCTTTCGTCTGCAACCGGGCCTAGACTGCCCGTCAGGCAACCCCACCTGACGAGGCATTCCCATGCGCATCACCCTGCTCGGCGCCGGCCACATCGGCCAGACCATCGCCCGCCTGCTGGGCTCCTGCGGCGACTATCAGGTCACCGTCGTCGACCGCAGCGAGGCCGCCCTCGCCCGCCTGGCCGGCGACCCCGCGAAGACGCTGCTGGCCGACACCGCCAGCCCCGAGGCGCTGCTGCGCGTGCTGCGCGGCCAGGACGCGGTGGTCAACGCGCTGCCCTACCACCTGGCGACGCTGGCCGCCACCGCGGCGCGCGAGGCCGGCTGCCACTATTTCGACCTCACCGAGGACGTCGCGGCCACGCGCGCGATCAAGCAGCTGGCCGACGGCGCCGCCACCGCCTTCATGCCGCAGTGCGGGCTGGCGCCGGGCTTCATCGGCATCGTCGCGCACCACCTGGCCAAGGGCTTCGACACGCTGCACGAGGTCAAGATGCGCGTCGGCGCGCTGCCCGCCTTCCCGACCAACAGCCTGAAATACAACCTGACCTGGAGCGTCGACGGGCTGATCAACGAATACTGCCATCCCTGCGAGGCGATCCGCGACGGCCGCAACATCGAGGTGCTGCCGCTGGAGGGCCTGGAGCACTTCAGCCTGGACGGCACCGAGTACGAGGCCTTCAACACCAGCGGTGGCCTGGGCACGCTGTGCGAGACCCTGGCCGGCCGCGTGCGCACGCTGGACTACAAGAGCGTGCGCTACCCCGGCCACCGCGACCTGATGAAGATGCTGCTGGAGGAACTGCAGCTCAACCAGGACACCGAGACGCTGAAGGAGATCATGCGGCGCTCGATCCCGACCACGATGCAGGACGTGGTGCTGGTCTTCGTCACCGTCAGCGGCCTCAAGGACGGCGCGCTGGTGCAGGAGGTCTTCGCGCGCAAGATCTTCGCCGACCGCGACGAGGCGCATCCGCTCTCGGCCATCCAGATCACGACCGCGGCCGGCATCTGCGCCGCGGTGGACCTGTTCCGCGAGGGCCGGCTGCCGCAGCGCGGCTTCATCCGCCAGGAACAGGTCGAGCTGCCGGCCTTCCTGGCCAACCGCTTCGGCCGCGCCTACCAGCAGAGCCGGCAGGTCGAGAGCATCGGCTGAGCCTGGACGCAGGCCCGCCCCTTGTGGACGGGCCTGCGCCAAGCGAAGGGTGAGCGCAGGCTTGCGCGAGCGTGCCGGCGCCGGCGCGCCGGCAAACTGCGGAGATGTCGACAGTCTTTACAGGCGATCCTGCCGCGAGATGCCGATCCGATGAAAATCAAACACTTGCGTTGCACTGCGCGTTTCTTGCTTGTGTAGTGCGTCCTCACACTGCTGGCCGGCCATCGTGCCGCCGGGTCCCCAGACTGCGGTGCGCGAGGCACGTTCACAGGAGAACCGACACCATGATCTTCCGCCCTGCCTCCGGACTCCGCGCCGCCGCTGCCGCGCTCGCCTGCGGCGGCGCGATGGCGCTCGCCCATGCCGCGCCGGTCGTCGTCGACCCCGACGCCTTCGCACCGGGCACCGACCTGTCGAATGCCTTCGCCGGCATCACGCTCAGCGCCGTGGGCCTGGGCTTCGGCGGCGGCCCGGCCATCTTCGCGGTCGATTCGTTGTCGCAGCCGGCAGAGCCCTTCACGGCGTCGACCGGCCGGCTGGTCTTCGGCACCAGTGCGCCGACCTTCCCGCACCTGTTCCGCGAGCCGAGCTTCCACGCCCTGCGCGTGGACTTCGCCGCGCCGACCGACGCGGTGTGGATCGACTTCATCAGCAACGACAGCGCCGATACCGGCTTCCTGCAGGCCTTCGACGCGGCGGACAACCTGCTGGGCACCTACACCACGGCGTCGCTGACCGCCAACCAGTTCGAGACGATGTCGCTGTCCTTCGGGTCGGCCAGCATCGCCTACATCCTGGCCAGCGGGCTGGACAGCGCCTCGTCCGGTGGCCTGGATCACCTGCGCTACAACGACGACGGCACGGTCCCGGAGCCGGCCGCGCTGCTGCTCGTCGGCACGGCGCTGCTGGCGCTGCGGCTGAGCCGGCGTCCGGCACGCTGACCCGCCGGCCCGCACGGGCGGGAGCAAGGGACGAAGCAGGCGGCCACCATGGCCGCCTGCCTGCTTGTGACCGTCCGATTGCGGAGCCGAGGACCGCCTGGCGGGTCAGGCCATGAAGCCCAGGTTGCGCACCCCCGCGTCGAAGTTGGCCAGGTTCGGGAAGACGTCCAGCAGCTGCCCCGCGCTCAGGCCGAACCAGGCGCCCAGCGTCGCGCCGAGCTGGTCGACCGAGGTCGTCGGCAGCAGCGAGCCGTTGTGGAGCTGGTCGGGGCTGCTGTCGAAGTTGTTGTCGTTCGCATTCTTGACGCCCAGCGCCGGAAAGCGGCCGTAGAGGGCACCGCCACGCACCGCGCCGCCCATCACGAAGTGGTGGCCACCCCAGCCGTGGTCGGTGCCGTCGCCGTTGCTCGTGAAGGTGCGGCCGAAGTCGCTGGCGGTGAAGGTGGTCACCGCCGAACGCGCATTCAGTGCGCCCAGCGCGGTGTCGAAGTAGCGCAGCGCATGGGCCAGCCGCGCCATCAGGTTGGCGTGGTTGCGGTTCTGCAGGTCGTGCGTGTCGAAGCCGCCCATGCCGACGAAGAAGACCTGCCGGCGCACGCCCGTCGCGCCGGCGAGGCCGGCGTCGATCATGCGCGCCACCGTCTGCAGCTGCTGCGCCAGCGGGTTGGCGGTCGGCGTGCCGGTCAGCGGGCTCGTGTACTGCAGCTTGGGGTCGTTGTTGGCGTTGTAGGCGCCGCTGGCCGGCGCGGTGCCGAAGGCGTCGTCGCTGGCCGGGCGCAGCGCGTTGCGCAGCGTCAGCTCGGCGTCGATCGAGCGCGCGGCGACCGCGGCGAGGTCGGCCTCCAGCAGGTGGCCGCCACGCGAGGTGGACGCGATGCGCTGCAGCGCCGCGCCCACGTCGGCCGAGCCGAAGGTGCGGCCGTTGGCGTCCTGGCCCATGCGGATCGCGCCGTTGCCGCCGATCTGGTACTGCTGGATGTCGCGCCCGGCCAGCCACACCGCATTGCCCGAGGCCGAGACGGCGGTGAACACGGTGCGTGAATTCAGCGCCGCCAGCAGGTCGCCCATGCGGCCGCCCCAGCCCCGCGTGGCGCCTTCGGGCGCGCCCGACTGCCAGGTGTTCTGCTGGTCGTTGTGCGAGAACAGGCTCGCCGGCCGGGGGTGGCTGCGCTGTGCGAACTGCGCCTTCGTGGTCGGCATCACGAGCGGGCCGATATTGGGCACGATGGCCAGCCGGCGCTCGCTGTCGAACATGGTCTGCAGCGTGCCCATCAGCGGGTGCAGCGCGAAGCTGCGGCCCTGGGCGTCGATCGGCGCGATCGGCAGCACGCCGCCCAGCCGCGCCGGCGAGGCCGCGACCGCGCCGGGTACCGGAGCGGTACCCGGCGCCAGCAACGCGACCGAGTCCGGCGCCTGGTTGCGCGTGGCCGTGTAGGCCTGCCAGCTGGCGGGGTCGGTGGCCAGCACCATGTTGTGGGCGTCGTTGCCGCCGAAGAGGAATACGCAGACCAGCGCCTTGTAGTCGCCGGCCGCCTGCGCGCTGGCCGAGCCGGCGGCCAGCATCGACAGCGCCAGCGGTGCGCCGCTGCCGGCCAGCGCGCCCAGCGTGCCGGCGTGGCGCAGGAAGAGCCGGCGCGAGGGATCGAGAGGGTGTCGGTGAGTCATGGTCGGCCCTTGCGTGGTCTTCACTTCAGGACTTGGAATTCGGGGCTGGCCAGCACCAGCAGCACCGCCGCGCGCACGCGGTTCAGGCGCGCGTTGTCGATCTGTGCCTGGTTGCTGCCGCTGCTGTTGAGGGCCGGGATCGCGATGCGGCCGACCACGTCGGCGATGTCGGCCTTCAGCACCGCGCCGGCGGCGCCGTAGGTCAGCCGCTCGGCGACGCGCTCGACCAGTGCCGCCGGGTCGCCGGCCAGCGCCAGTTCCGGGCTCCAGTCGCGCTGCAGGTCGCGGCGGCCGGCCGCGGTGCTCCAGACGCCGACGCCCTGCTGCAGGCTGTCGCGCATGTAGTTGACGTAGCCGGCCACGCTGGTCTCGTGCGCGATCTGCATCTCCGGCACCGCCAGCCCGGCTGCGGCCGCCTGCGTGCCCGGCGGCACGTAGCCCGGGCGGTAGAAGTTGAAGACCGAGGGCGCGCGCAGCGGCGACTGGCCCAGCGAGGTGCCCGCGTTGTCGGTATTGCCCACCCGCCACTGGCCGCTGTCGCTGTCATGCGGGAAGGCGCGCAGGTAGGCCGAAAGGCGCAGCACCGGTTCGCGCAGCTTGCCGCTGCGGTCGCTGGTGCGCCGCGCCTCCGGGTGCATCAGCACCGCCTTGACGACCGCCTTCATGTCGCCGCGCACGCCCTGGCCGTTGTTCGCGAAGGTGCGCGCGACGGCCCGCACGTAGTCCGGGCTCGGGTTGCTGGTGACCAGGCGCTGGATCAGCTGGCGGCCGATGAAGGGCCCGACGTTGGGATGCGCGGCGATCGCGTCCAGCGCCGTGCGCAGGCTGGCCTGCGGGTCCGGCAGGCCTTGCGCCGGGATCGTGGTGCCGAGGAAGCGCTTCTCCTCGGCGCTGTGGTACTGCGGGTAGCCCAGCATCGGCCGGAAGCCGCGGTCGGGGTCGCTCTGCCCCTCGGCGCTGCCGTTGAAGAAGCAGCCGTTGTCCGGCCAGCTGGGGCACGACCAGCTCCAGCCGGTGAAGACGCGGGCCAGCCCGGCGATGTCGCTGCCGTCGTAGGTCTCCACCGGCTGGCCGTTGACCAGGCGGGCGCTGCCGTCCTCGTTCAGCTCGACGAGGCCGATGCTGAACAGCTGCATCACCTCGCGCGCGAAATTCTCGTCGGGCACGCGGCCGGTGCGCGCGTCGGCGCGCTGGTTGCGCAGGTGCGAGAGGTAGCGGCCCATCATCGGGTGCAGCGAGACCGACTGCAGCAGGGCGCGGTAGGTGCTCAGCCCGTCGGCCCCCAGCGTGTCCAGCCAGGCGGCGACCGCGCGCGGGTCGTTGCCGACCGCGTCGTCGACCATCGAGATCACGAAGATCTGCGACAGCGCGTAGGCCGTGCGCTGGCGCAGCTGGTCGGCGCCGGTCAGCGCCTGCTTCCAGAACGACTCCAGCACCTCGGCCTGGCCGGCGCCCTGGCCGCTGGCGGCACGGCGCGCGGCATCGGCCGCCTCCCAGGCGGCGCGGTGCGAGGTCGCCGGCAGCGCGAGCTGCTCGTCGATCCAGGCCTCGTAGCCGATGGCCATCAGGCGGTCGATCTGCGCGTCGGTGGGTCCGAAGGTGGCCTGCGCCAGGAAGCGTGCCGCCTCGTTGCGCGTCGCCGGCCGCTCGACGACCGGCGGCGGGGGCGGCGCCGGCGTCGGCGAAGGGGCCGGCGGCGGCGCCGGGGCGGGCGCGGGCGGCGGCGGCGATGGCGGCGGCGGTGCCGGCAGGGGGCTGGGTGGCGGCGGCTCGACGCCGGGGGCGCTGCCGCCGCCACCGCCGCCGCAGGCAGCCAGCGCGCTGGCGGCCATCAGCACGCCGAGCGTGCGCAGGACGCGCGGCCAGCCGTCGCCCGCCGCTGCGGGGCGCGGTGCGGGCGTCACGGCGACGGGCTGGCCGGGCCGCGATGGCTGCGGCGGCGGTGCGGGCGGCAGGGCGCGCCGGTCTGGTGCACTCGCGCGGGGCGGGGGGCTGGCGATCATCGGGCTGCGGTCGGCCGGCCGCGCGACCGGCCAGGGCAGCACGAGGCGACGCAGCAGGACGGGGCGGCCCGCCAGGGAGTTGGGCTTGCGTTCTTTTCGGCCGCCCGTCTGGCGACTTGCGCCGCCTGCGGTCGCGAAAGGCGCCCGTCTTACCAACGGATGCGATTGATACGCCGACCCCCGGGAGTGCCTCGTCCCGTGTCGGCCGGCGGCGGTGCCGAGGAGCGCGGCCGCCCGGTGCGGGCCGGCGGCGAACCGCGGCGCCAGGGAATGGCGCGCGCTTTCCTGCTTCAGCGATCAGGAGGCCGTGCGCCGCATGCCGCGCGGCCATGCCCCCGCCATGTCCTGCGGCCCGACGCCCGCCTTCGCTTCAGTCCGCCAGCTGCTGGCGCAGCCAGGCCTTGGCGAAGCGCAGCTCGGTGTCTATCGTCGACGCCGAGAGGCCGAGCGCGGCCGCCATCTCGTCGTAGGTCAGGCCGCCGAAGTAGTGCAGCTCGAGGATCTGCGCCTTGCGCGCGTCGAAGGCCTCCAGCCGGCGCAGCGCGTCGTCGAGCTCGCCGACCTCGGCCGACGGCGTGCCGACGACGTCCAGCGCCTCGTCCAGCGAGGCATGCGGCACGCCGCCGCCGCGCTTGGCCGCGCGGTGCGCCTCGCCATGGTTGACCAGGATGCGCCGCATCTGGCGCGCCGCGATGGCATAGAAGTGGGCGCGGTCGGCCCAGTCGACCTCGGCATCGGCCAGCGCGAGGAAGGCCTCGTGCACCAGCGCGGTGGTCTGCAGCGTGTGGCCGGGGCGCTCGCCGCGCATCGCGCTGTGCGCCAGACGGTGCAGTTCGCGGTAGACCAGCGGTGTCAGCGCCGCGAGCGCGTTCTCGTCGCCGCGCCGCCAGGCGACGAGCAGCCGGGTGACCTCGCTGCGCTCCATGGCCGCATCTTAGGGCGCCCCGGTGCGATCATCGGCCGCAGCATGGACGCCCCGGCTTGCGCAGCCCGATGAGCATGGACCCTGCCCGCTGGCAGCAGCTGCAGGCGCTGTTCGCGCAGGCCCTGGCGCGGCCGGCCGCCGAGCGCGAGGCCTTCGTCGCCGCGGCCTGCGCCGGCGACGCCGCGCTGGCCGACGAGCTGCGCGCGCTGCTCGCCGCCGATGCCACCGCCGCGCCGCAGGACGCCGCGCTGCACGAGGCGATCGGCCGCGCCGCGGCGCAGGCGCTGGCGCAGGGCCGCGAGGCGCTGGTCGGCCGCAGCTTCGGCGCCTGGCGCGTGGTCGCGCACATCGCCGACGGCGGCATGGGCGCCGTCTACCGCGCCGAGCGCGCCGACGGGCGCTACGACCAGCCGGCGGCGCTGAAGCTGATCAACCCGGCGCTCGTCGGCCCCGGCGCCGCGGCGCGGCTGGCGCAGGAGAGGCAGATCCTGGCGCGCCTGGCGCACCCGAACATCGCGCGCCTGCTCGACGGCGGCGAGACCGCCGACGGCCTGCCCTGGCTGGTGATGGAATTCGTCGACGGCGAACCGATCGACGCCTGGTGCCGCCGCCGCGGCCTGGACACGCCGGCGCGGCTGCGCCTGTTCATGCAGGTCTGCGCCGCGGTGGACTATGCGCACCGCAACCTGGTCGTGCACCGCGACCTCAAGCCCGGCAACATCCTCGTCGACGCCGAGGGCGTGCCGCGGCTGCTGGACTTCGGCATCGCGCGCCTCATCGAGCACGACAGCAGCCTGACGCGCAGCGGCGAGCGGCTGCTGACGCCCGGCCACGCCAGCCCCGAGCAGGTGACCGGCGGCCCGGTCACGACGGCCAGCGAC
Source organism: Rubrivivax sp. (assembly GCA_019635315.1). Taxonomy (GTDB): domain Bacteria; phylum Pseudomonadota; class Gammaproteobacteria; order Burkholderiales; family Burkholderiaceae_C; genus Rubrivivax. Next base: position 2,045 of record JAHBZT010000003.1, on the reverse strand, counting down.
ATCTATGCGCTGGGCGTGCTGCTGTACGACCTGCTGGTCGGGCAGCGCCCGTTCGAGCACAGCGCCGGCACGCCGGCAGCGCTGGCGCGCGCGATCGTCGAGACCGACCCGCCGCGGCCCAGCGACGCCGTCACCGGCGACAGCGCACGCCGCCAGGCGCTGCTGCAGCGCCGCGGCGACCGCCTGACGCCCGAGCGGCTGGCGCGCGAGCTGGCCGGCGACCTGGACAACATCGTGCTGATGGCGCTGCGCAAGGAGCCCGAGCGCCGCTATGCCAGCGCGCAGGCGCTGGCCGAGGACATCGCGCGCCACCTCGCGCACCGGCCGGTGCGCGCGCGGCCGGACACGCTGGCCTACCGCAGCGCGAAGTTCTGGCGTCGCCATCCGGTCGCGATGCCGGCCAGCGCGCTGGCGCTGCTGCTGGCGGTGGGCGGCAGCACGGCCTTCACGCTGCGCCTGGCCGACGAGCGCGACCGTGCGCTGGCCGCCGAGGCCGCGACGCGGCGCGCCGCGGCCTTCACCTCGTCGCTGCTCGAGGGCACCGGCGCCACCGGCGACGCCGCACGCCGGGTCTCGGTGCGCGAGCTGCTGGACAAGGCGGCCGCGCGCGTGGACAGCGAGCTGGCCGCCGACCCTGCGGTGGCCACGCGCATGCGGCTGGCGCTGGCCACGGCCTACCACAGCTGGGGCCTGTACGACGAGGCGCTGGCCCAGGCGCAGGCGGCGCGCGCCGAGACCGAGGCGCGCGGCGCCGACGGCGACGCCGACCGCGGCCTGGCGCTGCTGCTGCTGGGCACCGTCACGCACGACCTCGGCCGGCTCGAGGAGCAGCTGGACTGGACGCGCCAGGCCGAGGCGCTGCTGCGCCGCACCGGCCCGGCCGCCGAACATGGCCGCGCGCTCGGCGACCTGGCGCTGTCGCTGAACAGCCTGCGCCGGCGCGACGAAGCCGAGCCGGTCTTCCGCGAGGCCATCGCCGTGCTGCGGCAGGTGCATGGCGGCGACCACGACGACATCGCCTGGCTGCTCAACAACCTGGCCTGGACGCTGCATGCCACCGGCCGCCTGGACGAGGCCGCGCCGGTGTACGAAGAGGCGCTGGCGATGCAGCAGCGGCTGGGCATCGCCGCGATCACGCGTTCGCAGACGCAGAGCAACCTGGCCGGGCTGCACCTCGACCGCGGCGACCTCGACCGCGCCGAGGCGCTGTGGCGGCAGACGCTGGCCGAGCTGGAGGCGGTCTTCGGCGCCGGCGGCCACGCCGCGGTGGCCCGCATGCAGGAACTGCTGGCGCGCGTACTGCTCGACCGCGGTCGCGTGCATGAAGCACTGGCGCTGACCGAACCGGCGCTGCAGACCACGCTGCGGCTGATGGGCGAGCAGCACCGCTGGACGGCGCAGAGCCTGGGCGCGCATGCCGGCGCGCTGCTGGCCGCCGGCCGTGTCGACGAGGCGGCAACGTTGGCCCGGCGCTCGCTGGCGGTGCGCCAGGCCGTGCTGCCAGCGGGACACCTGCAGATCGCCTTCTCGTTGTCACTGCTGGCCCGCGTGGCCGAGGCGCGCGGGGACCTGGCCGGCGCCGAACGCGGCTACCGCGAGGCGCTGGCCCTCATCGACGCGCTGACCGCGCCCGACCGCACCACGCGCGACCGCATCACGATCGCGTTGGCGCGCGTGCTGGCCCGCCAGGGCCGGCTGGACGAGGCGCGCGACCTGGCGCAGCGTGCGGCGGCGGAGGCAGCGCAGCGCATGCCGGCCACGCACTGGGAGCGCCAGGTCGTCGAGGCCGAACTGCGCCTGGCACCGCTGACCGCGACCGTGCGGCCGGAGGACCTGGCGCAGGCACGCGAGCTCAGCCGGTCGCTGGCCGGTCGCCTGGGACCCGGGTCCCCGGCGCTGAAGACGCTGGAGGCCGCAATCGCCGCCAGCGGCGGCTGATACGGCTTCGCATTCAATGCGATGACAAGGCGCGAAGCCGAAGACAGTGCTGATGCACGGCGAGGCGAAGCAACGCGGTGAGCGCGTTGAATGCGAAGCCGTATGAG
>JAHBZT010000002.1 GCA_019635315.1 Rubrivivax sp. | reverse complement strand
TTCACTCCACATGCTGGCGCTGGATCGATCTGGTCATGGCCACAGCGGCCGGGCCCGTGCCGGGTGCGGTGCCTTGATCAGCGAACTGCTCAAGCGAAGCGGCGAGAGTAGCGCCCCGGAGACGCCGGGCTGTTGATGTTGTTGCTGCAGGCGGGGCAAAACGGATCGTCGTCGGACGCCGCGCGGCGTTGCCGGAGGAGGAAGTGACCGGCCTGCGCCGCCCTGCTGGCGGGGCCGGAACGGCCCACAAGGCGATCCGGCGCGACGGCGGCCGCCAGGCCTTGCTCGGGCTGATGCAGACGCGCGACAAGCTCTGCGAGCGCATCGGCGACCACGACTGCGAGCGCTGACTGGACGCGCTGGCCTCGTGGCGCGGAGGCTGCGGGACGCCTCCCGGCCGGTCCCTGGCAGGGGCAGGAGTCTGCGCCTGCAGCGCGATCATTTCACCGGGCGCAACTGTCCATTGCGCCGCGTGCCGTTTCGCGAACCTAGGGGCATCCCTAGTATTCAAGCATTGCTTCCATCCATTGAAAAGGTCTTAGATGAATACGAAAGATGTCGTGATTGCTGCGTTGCTCGCCGTTGGCGCAAGTCAGGCCGTGCTGGCCCAGACCGCCTACGCTGTCGAGCCTGCGCACGAGTTGACGCGCGCCGAAGTGATCGCTGATCTGAAGATCTACCAGGAGTCGGGCCTCGCCGATCTGAGCCGCCCCGACTCGGAGTACTGGAGATCGAGCGCCTACCGCGAGGCCGCCGCCCGGTACGCGCTGTTGCGCAACTCGCCGCGCTTTGCGCAGCTCGCGCAGCAGATCGCGGCGGGCCGGGACGGCAGGCAAGTCGACCGCTGATCTGCGCGGCGAGTTCAGCGCCGCGGGCCGGCAAGCTTGCCGCGCGCCGGGCCCTCGCCGCCTGGCGCGGGCAGCCAGGGATCGTCGGGCGACTTGAAGGTCGCGGCCAGGAAGTCCAGGAACGCGCGCGTCTTTGCCGGTACGTACTTGCGCGTCGGCATCGCGGCATAGACGGTGTGAGCGCCGAGCGACCAAGCGTCGAGCACGCGCACCAGCGTGCCTTGCGTGAGGGCGTCCTCGACGATGTACGAGGGCAGCGCGGCGATGCCGACGCCCACCAGCGCGGCTCCGAACGGCGTGTCGGCATGTTCTGCCGACAGGGCGCAGGCGGGGCTGACTTCGGCCGCCACGTCGGTGTGCCAGGCCGTGCCTTCCGCCACTTTCGTCAAGCGCCAGCTGCGCGACGGCGTGCAGGTCTGCAACACGAGCGCGCGGTGCCGGGCGAGTTCGGTCGGCACGGTCGGCGTGCCCTGCCGGGCCAGATAGTCCGGCGAGGCGCACAGCACCACATGCGTCGTCGCCAGCCGCTTCGCAATGAAGTCGCCCTGGTACAGCTCGTTACGGGCGATCAGCAACGAGACGTCGAAGGCCTCGTCGAGCGTGTCGAACGCGACGGCGCTGGCCAGGTCGAGGGCGATCTCCGGATAGCCCGCATAGAAGTGCGGCAGGTGCTTGGCCAGTTGGTGGCGCGCGAACGATGGCGACACCAGCACGCGCAGCCGGCCTCGGGCCGTCTGCGACGAGTAGCTCGTCAGCGCCTCGGTCTCGTCGATCTCGGCCAGGATGCTGCGCGCCCGCGGCAGGTAAATCTCGCCGGCGCTGGTCAAGGCTAGTCGCCGGCTCGAGCGCTGCAGCAGGCGAACGCCCAGATGCGACTCCAGGTCTGCCACGAGCCGCGTGATCGCGGCCGGTGCGGCCTCGAAGGCCCGGGCGGCCCCGGCGAAGCTCTGTTCGTCGACCACCTTGACGAAGGCGCGCATCGACTGGAGTCTGTCCATGGCGTGGGTTCGAGTCAGAATCGCTCGGTGGGGGGTGCACGTCCTAGAGACATTTGCACGGCACTGGCCAAGCCGGCCGGTTGCGACCGAGTCGAGAACATCGGCTCTGCCGGCTGGACAAGTTGATCGTGACCACTGGCGTCACGCTGCGCCGGCGCGAATCGCCAGCATCGCTCAACCAAAGATGGTGCCCCGCTGCCGAGACCGTTCTCGACCGGCGCCTGATCGGCCGGTGCGTGGCCATCAGTGGCGCTTGCGGCGTCGACTTCGATGTCGCTACGCTGTTCTCGGCGTGAGCTATGGCCGATCAGCCCAGCCGAAAGCCCGCGTAGCCCTGCCGCGCCACCTCTGCCAGGCGCTGGCGGTAGCGCGGAGCGCCGCCGTTGTAGATCATGTAGCGGATCTTGTCGTGCCCTTCGACATTGGAGTTGTAGCCCGTGAACCAGGACTTGGCCTTGCGCAGCAGCAGGCCCTGGTACATGTCCTCGACATGCGTGGTCCACTCCGCTTGGGCTTCGGGCGTGGGCTCGATGCGGTGGATGCCGTGTTGCGCGGCATGCTCGAACAGCCCGCTCGCCCAGTCCACCACGGTCTCGATGCCGCGAGGGAAGTTGGTCGACAGCGACGCGCTCTGCGGACCTGCCAGCATGAACATGTTGGGGAAGCCTGCCACCTGCAGACCCAGGTAGGTAAGCGGCCCGTCGCGCCAGCAGTCGCGCAGGCGCTGGCCATCGGTGCCGACGAAGTCGATCGCGTCGAAGGCGCCTGTGACCGCGTCGAACCCTGTGGCGTAGACGATGAGGTCGAACTCGTACTCGCGCTCGCTGGTGCGGATGCCGGTGGGCGTGATGCGCTCGATCGGCGTCTCGCCGATGCTGACCAGGCGCACGTTGTCGCGGTTGTAAGCCTCGTAGTAGCCCGTCTCCATTGGCACGCGCTGCACGCCGAAGCCGTGGTCCTTGGGGATCAGTTTCTCGGCCAGCTCCGGGTCCTTGACGCGCTGGCGAATCCTGTCTGCCACGAAGGCCGAGAACTCGGCGTTGGCTGCCTCGTCCATCAGCACGTCGCGGAAGTTGCCCAGCCAGATGGCAAAGCCGGGTGTGGCGTAGAGCCGCTCCCAGAAGGCCAGCCGTTCCTCGCGCGGCACCTCGGCCACACGGCGCCGGTCTGGCCCGTGGATGAAGCCGCCTGGCGTGGTGCCGCACTTCTTGAAGATCTCGGCGTAGTCGGCCCGGATCGAGGCCATCTCCGCCGCGGAGATCGGGGCGTTGTGCAGCGGTGCGCACCAGTTGGGTCGGCGCTGGAAGACGGTGAGTTGGCCCACCCTGTCGGCGATCGAAGCGATCAACTGCACGCCGGTGGCTCCGGTGCCGATCACGGCCACCCGCTTGCCGGCCAGTTCCACCGGCTCCTTGGGCCAGTGGTAGGTGTGGAAAGAAGGGCCGCGGAAGCTGTCCATGCCCGCCAGGCGCGGCATCGTCGGTGCCGACAGCAGCCCGATGGCGGTCAGCAGGAAGCGGCAAGTCAGGGTGCGGCCGTCGGCGAGTTCGAGCGTCCAGATGTGCTGCTCGTCGTCCCAGACGGCGCGCTTCAGGTCGCAGCCGAACTGGACGTGCTTGCGCAGACCGAACTTGTCGACCACGTGGTTCACATAGCGCAGGTTCTCGGGCTGCGGCGAGAAGTGTTCGGTCCAGTCCCACTCGGCCAGCAGTTCCTTCGAGAACGAGTAGCCGTAGGTGTAGCTCTCAGAGTCGAAACGGCAGCCGGGGTAGCGGTTCCAGTACCACGTGCCACCGACGTCGTCGCCGCGCTCCAGCACCGTGACGTCGGCGCCCATTCGCAGCAACCTATGCAGCTGGTACAGGCCGCACATGCCGGCGCCGATGATGACGAACTGGCGTTCTGGGGCCTGCGCCCGGGGCCCCGCGGTTGGCTCTGCTTTGACCAAGACTCATCTCCGTACTCTTCAGGCCGAGTCGGGGAGGCCACCCCGCTCGGCACTCCGCCCCGATGACAAAACCAAACGTTTGTTCGATATGATGCCTGAAAGCAAGCCACCATGGGCTCGCAGATAGACTCTTCCAGCCATCGACCAAAGGCCTCCGCATGTGCAGCATCGAGTCCTTGTTCCAGAACAATCGCGCCTGGTCGGCCCGTTGCGTGGCGGAGGATCCAGGCTATTTCCGGCGGCTTGCCCAGCAGCAGGCGCCGCGTTACCTGTGGATTGGCTGCTCCGACAGCCGCGTTCCGGCCAACGAGATCCTGGGGCTTCGACCGGGCGAGGTCTTCGTGCACCGCAACGTCGGCAACCTGGTGGTGCACTCCGACCTCAATTGTCTTACCGCGCTGCAATACGCCGTCGAGGTCTTGAAAGTCGAGCATGTGCTCGTGGTCGGGCACTACGGCTGCGGTGGGGTGCAGGCGGTGGTCGAGCAGCGCCGCACGGGCCTGGCCGAGAACTGGCTGCGGCACCTGGAGGACGTCGCACGCAAACACGCCGATCGACTGGACGACATCGGCGATCGTGGCCATCGGGCTTCACGCCTGTGCGAGCTCAACGTGATCGAACAGGTCAGCAACGTGTGCCGCACGACAACGGTGAGACGGGCATGGGAACGCGGCCAGCGCGTCGAGGTGCATGGGCTCGTCTACGGCCTCAGCGATGGTCTACTGCGTCGTGTAGGAGAGAGCATCTTCAGCGAAGCAAGCTGCGAGCCGGGTTACGTTGAGGCGTTGGCTGTCTTGACCGTTCCCTGAGTCCGCGGCGGCCGTGGGGTCCTGCCGTAGCGCCCCAGGCGTTGGCGTTGCAGGCGACAACCCAAGGGCCGGTGCGTCGAACCGGCAATCGCATCCGCCTAATGCGACTCGGAGTCTGCGGCGGACGTCGTCGAGTCCATGCATTCGCGCACCAACGCCATCAGACGACGGACGTGCACCAGCAAGCCCAGGGAACGCCGATACGCAAGGCCGGCGGCAACGGACCAGATCTCCTCGCCGATGTCCAGCGGCACGATCCCGCGCGCGGCAGCTTCGTCCTTGCAGTCCGAAGAAATCAGCGCGATGTCGTCACCCAGCCGTATGGCCGTCAGCATGGCAGCGAGCGCCGTGAAGCGCATGGCGTAGCTGGGTGGGGGCAGTCCCCGGGCCACGAGGAATCGCGCGAGTGCGTCGGTGCCCTTCACCTCGTGCGTGAATGCGAGCCAGCCGTAGGCGGCTATGTCGCCCGCGGCGACCGACCGGTTCGCAAGCAGTGGATGGTCTTGCCGAATGGGCGAGCGCCTTGCTGGTGTGGATCGGATCCACCGCGATCTCGTCATCTGCCGTCACGCCTTCGATCGAACCGACGACCAAGTCGATCTCGCCGTCGGCGAGCTTTAGTGTAGTCGGCGACACCGGTTGTCAGCAGTGTGATAGAAGGCGAAACGGAGTGCATGGCCATAGTCAGGAAAGACACGGCGGTGTGGTAAATGGTGACGCTGCAGCGCCGCCCCCCGTGTTGTGAGCAGGAACGTTGGCCATGGCCCAGACCTCGACGGCGAACAACCCGATCTGGCGACGTTGTATGCTCGCGAAAACGTACGCGTTAGAAGCTCGTCTTGGCAGACCGCAGGTGCACACCGCTCCTGTAGGACTTTGCGCTGGCCGCCCGCGTGACACGTGGCGCGATCGATGGGCAATTCGTGGACAGGATCAGCACGTTCGACACGGCGAAGGATGGCCTGTTCCGGCTTGGTCGCGTGCCATCGGCGCCCACTTCAAACCCTTGCACTCCTGGGCCGCGACCCGCACGTCGGCATTCTCGCGATGAGCACCACGCTGCGCCGGCGCCTGAAGAGCGAGCGGCCGCGTCAATTGCTCGAGGCAGCACTCGAGGTTTTCGTCGACAAGGGCTTTGCCGCAGCCCGCGTGGACGATGTGGCGACCCACGCAGGCGTGTCCAAAGGCACCCTCTACCTGTACTACCCCGGCAAGGATGCGCTGCTGAAGGCGGTGATCGCGCACTACCTCGGAAATGCGATCGCCGTCGGCGCGGAAGAGTTCGGGCGCCATGACGGCCCTGCGGCCGAGGTGCTGTGCAACTCGATGGCGCGCTGGTGGTGGACGATCTTCGACAGCCCCGCCTCGGCGGTGTTCATGCTCGTCGTGTCCGAACTGCGCCATTTCCCGGAGATCGCCGAGTTCTACGTCCACGAGGTGGTGGAACCCGGCCAGCGCCTGATCGGCGACCTGCTTCGGCGCGGCATCGAGCGAGGCGAGTTCCGCGACGTGGACGTCAACGAAACCGTGTATTCGCTGGTGCTGCCGATGGTGATGCTGTGCCTGCACAAGCACTCGCTGGGCGCATGTGTGACGGACCTGCCGGGGGTGGAGCCGCATGCGTTCATCCGCCATCATTTCGAGTCCGCGGCGCGTGCGCTGATGCCGGTTCCGGCGGGCCCGTCGGCGGCGCAGGTGCCGCCGGTTCAGGTGCGCTGAAGGGTGCTTCTGCTTCCTGGAGATGGCGGCGCCGTCCTGTCGCAAAGTGCAAGGCAAAGGAGGCGCGCCGCTGCGACCCTTGCCCGGCGCGTGGGCTGCGGGTCAGCCGGGGCGGGCAACCGTGGTGCGTGAGCACGTCCAGTGGGTCACGACGTGGTATCCGTGCGGATCCCACCCTCTACCATGGCCGCCACCGGCGGGGGCCCAAGGTGCGACGGCTGTCGCGCTGGATTCAACGGATTTCAGGTGTCGTCACTGCCCGCCAGCGCCCGCTTCGCTGAACCTAGATCCGGCAGTTGCCGTGCCGCGATGACCTGAATCTCAAGCGGTGGCGGGGACTTGGGCGGTCTTGGCACACTCACCCGATGGGTGAAGCAAGACGCAAGGCGCTGGCGGTGCGCCGCGGCAGTGGCGATGAGCCCGCCGAGGCGCAAGTGGTGGACACGCTTGGCGGGCGCATGCACGTGCGCTGGGACGAGGGTGCGGCGGCGACGCCGCACGGGCAGTTGGTGTTCTTCGCCGAGTTCCTGGCTGCCACTGGCGTGTTCGAGCGCTGGGTGTCGGAGTGTCCGTTGGCCTACCGCAGCGGCAATGCCCCGGACAAGCGTGACGTGCTGGGCACGCTGATGCTCGGGCTGCTGGCCGGCCAGCGGCGCTACGCGCACATCACCGCGCTGCGTGGCGACGCCGTGGCGGCGCAGGCGCTGGGCATGGCCCGTGTCGTCAGCGAGGACGCGCTGCGCCGAGCTCTGGAGCGCGTCGACGAGGCCAGCAGCGCGGCCTGGATGCGCCCGAGCCTGATGCACTCGGTGCGCGAGGCGCTGGACCGGCCGTGGGTGCTGGACATCGACGCCAGCATCAAGCCGCTGTACGGGCGCCAGGAGGGCGCCGAGATCGGCTACAACCCGAGCAAGCCCATGCGGCCCAGCCACGTGCTGCATACCTTCCTGGTCAGCAACCTGCGCCTGGTGCTGGACGTGCAGGTCAGCTCGGGCAAGCAGCACACCAGTGGGCATGCCAAGGCGGCGCTGGGGCGGCTGCTGGACGAACTCGGCCAACGCCGACCGGCGCTGGTGCGCGGCGACTCCGGCTACGGCAACGAAGGCATCCTGCTGACGCTGGAAGAGCGCAAGCAGCCGTACCTGCTGCGACTGCGGCAGACGAAGAACGTACAGCGCCTGGTGGCGCAGCAGTTCGCCAGGCAGGACTGGAGCCGGGCCGACAGCCAAGGCTGCCAGATGGTCGAGGCCCAGCTGCAACTGCACGGCTGGAGCAAGAAGCGCCGAGTCGTCATCGTGCGCCAGCGCATCCGCGGCGGCATCGCGCGCGAGCGGCGCATCGACGGCCGGCAGCTGCGACTGGACCTGGCGGGCCCGAGCGTGCACGAGGGCGACCGGCTGTGGGAGTACGCGGTGCTGGTGACGGACGTGGCCTACCCGCTGGAGTCGATCGGGCAGCTGTACCGCGACCGCGCCGATGCGGAGAACGCCTTCGACGAGCTGAAGAACCAGTGGGGGCTGGGCGGCTTCACGACGCGGGATATCAACCGCTGCCAGACGGTGGCTCGGGCCTGTGCGCTCGTCTACAACTGGTGGAGTTGGTACTGCCGGGCGGCGCACCCCACGGGAAGGCTGGAGGCCATCACCAGCCGCCCGCTGCTGCTGGCCGCGGTGGGCAAGGCGGCCAGCCATGCCAACCAGACCACGCTGTACCTGACGCCGCTGCACGGCCGGGCCGACGTGCTGCGCAAGCTGCTCGCCAACATCGGCGAGGCATTGCAGCACGTCAAGGCTGCTGCGGAGCAGTTCAGGGACCTCGACCGCTGGGGCTGCCTGCTGCGCTACATCAGCGACCGCATCGCGCCCGTCATCGGGCCACCCAAACCGACGCCGGGGCTGCAGGCGGCGGGGTAACTGCCGGATCTAGGCTGAATCGTCATGCATCGAAACCAGCAGGCTGCACGGCAGATGATCCAGCAGATGGTGCCCGACCGATCCGCGCCACCAGCGCTCCAACGTCGATCGCCGGTGATGTCCGATGACCACCAGGTCCGCCCCGGTCTCTTGCGCGAAGGCGCCGATGGCCTGGCTCGGATCCACCCAGGTCTTCAACGTGCCGGTTGCCTGCACGCCGGCCTGGCGCAATCGTGAGACGCCTTCTTCGAGAATGCCGTTGTAGTGCGCCTGATCACTGTCCAGCAAGCCTTCGGGTATGTATCCAGAGGCAATGGCCATCGAGTTCATCGGTGGAAGAACGGCCAGCAGATGACAGCGAGCGTTGAATCGGGTCGCCAGGGCAATGCCGTCGGCCAACGCGTCGCGGCACTCGGTGCTGCCGTCATAGGTCAAGACGATGGTTTGAAACATGGATGTTCTCCTTGGGAAGCCTGAACACCAGCACTCTTTGCTTGGCGCGAGGCAGGAGGTCGCGCCCTTCGGCGTGTGACCTTCTGAGTCCGGGGACTGCGCGCGTGGAAGCGGGCCATGTCACTCCGCGGCGGCAGGAGTCTGCTGCATGCCGGCAGGCGACGCCGGCCGCAGCAGCAGGATCAAGGGCAGCGCGGCCAGCGCGACCCACGTCATCAGCCTGAAGTCCTGCAGGTAGGCCAGGGTCGCGGCCTGCCGCGTGACCGCGGCATTGAGCGCCACCAGGCCTTGCGGTGTGGACAGGTCGTAGACCCCCGCTTCGACGGCCTGCTTCAGCGCCATGCTGAATGGTTGAATGAACTCGGAGAACGCCGCATGGTTGGCTTGCGTGTTGCGGGCCAGTTGGGTGACGACGACGGAGATGCCGATGCTGCTGCCAATGTTGCGCATAAGGCTGAACAGCGCCGCGCCTTCATTGCGGAAGCGGGGCGCCAGCGTCGAGAAGGTGATGGTCGACAGCGGCACGAACATGAAACCCAGGCCCAGGCCCTGCACGATGCCTGTGCGGATGAAGGTCGGGCCCGTGGTGTCGGTCGTGAACTGCGTCATCTCCCACATCGACAGGCTGGTCAGCAGCAGGCCGAGCGCGACCTGGTAGCGTGCGTCGACCTTGCCGGACAGGCGCCCCACCGTGATCATGGCCAACATGGTGCCGATGCCACGCGGCGCCAGCAGGACGCCAACGTCGATGACCGGGTAGCCCATCAGGTTCTGCATGAAGGGCGGCAGCAGTGCCATCGTCGCCAGCAGGATCACGCCGACGATGAAGATGCACACCAGCCCGACGCTGAAGTTGCGGTCCCTGAACAGGGCTGGCTCGATGAACGGATGCTCGTGGGTAAAGATGTGCGCCACGAACATGTACAGCGCCACGCCTGCGAGCAGCGCCTCGATCATGATCTCGGTGTTGCTGAACCAGTCGAGCGATTCACCCCGGTCCAGCATCATCTGCAATGCCCCGATGGCCAAGCTGAGCAGCGCGAAGCCGAACAGATCGAAGCGCCGGGCACGATCAATCGGCGTCTCATGCACAAACGCCGCCAGCCCGAACCAGGCGAGCAGGCCGAACGGCAGGTTGATGTAGAAGACCCAGCGCCAGTTGTAGTACTCGGTCAGCCAGCCACCGAGCGACGGCCCGAGGATGGGCCCGACCATTACGCCCACGCCCCACATCGCCATGGCCGACCCGTGCCGGTCGCGCGGGTAAGTGTCCAGGAGCACCGCCTGCGACAGCGGCACCAGGCTCGCGCCGAACACGCCCTGCAACAGGCGGAACAGCACGATCTGCGTCAGGGTTTGTGCGGCGCCGCACAGCATCGACGCGAGCGTGAAACCGACCACCGCCCACATGAACAATCGCTTGCGGCCGATGCGTGCCGCCAGGAAGCCCGTCAGCGGCATGCAGATGGCCGCGGCCACGATGTAGGAAGTGAGCACCCAGGAGATCTGGTCCTGAGTCGCTCCCATCGAACCCTGCATGTGCGGCAACGCGACGTTCGCGATCGTCGTGTCCAACGCCTGCATGATGGTCGCCAGCATCACGGAGACCGTGACGAGCGCGCGATTCGGGGCTTGTGGCAGTGCCATGGCAGGTGCCATTGCCTCAGAGCGACATCCCCAGCAGACGCCGGCGATGCCCGGTGTCCACCTCTACCGTGGTGCTCAGGCCCGTTCGCAGTTGGGACAGTTCGCTGCCCGGATCGATCTTGATGCGCACCGACACCCGCTGCGCGATCTTGACCCAGTTGCCAGTGGCGTTCTGCGCCGGGATGACCGAGAACTCGGCGCCCGTCGCCGGGCTCAGGCTGTCCACAACACCCTTCCAGGCCTGATTGGGATAGGTGTCAATGTGGATCGTGACTGGCTGGCCGACGCGGACGTGGGTCAGGTCGGTCTCGGTGAAGTTCGCCTCGATCCATTGATTCCCGCTGGCCACCAGCGCCATCGCCGTGCTGCCCGCCGCGACGTACTGTCCCGGCTTGGGGGGCTTGCTCGCGACACCGGGCATGATGGCACGCACTTCCACGCGCGCCAGGTCGAGTTGGGCCTGCTCCAGTTCGGCCTGCGCAGCGCGGTAGCTGGGATGGCGCTCGACGGGGACATCGACGCCGCCGCCCAGTGCGGCGGCGATCCGCGACAGATCCTGTTCCATCGCGGTGATCTGCTGGCCGGCCAGGTCGGTGGTTTGCCGGGCATCGTCGAACCGGGACGCCGACACGAAGTTGCGGGCCACCAGATCGGCCTGCCGTTGCTGCTCCTTCTGCGCGAAGCTCAGCTTGGTGCGCGCGACGGTGATCTCGGCCTGCTTCGCACGGTAGCTCGCGCGCATTGCAGCGAGATCGGTACGCACCTGGGCCAGCTTGGCCTCGGCCCGGGCCACCGTCACCTTGAAGGGTGCCGGATCGATTCGGAACAGAACCTGGCCGGCGGTCACGGGCTGGTTCTCCTCGACCAGCACCTCCTTGATCGTGCCGGAGACCTCGGCGCTGATGGGCACCTTGTCGGCCTTCACGTAGGCGTTGTCGGTTTCGACGTAGCGGCCGCCCCTGAGGTACACGAGACCGGCAGCCAGCAACACGCACAGCGGGACGACCAGGAGCAGGATGACCCGCTTGATCCGGATCCGCGGGCGCGGCAAAGGAGCAGGTGCGGGAGAGGGTTCGGTGGGCTGGGAGTCGCTCATGCAGGAGACCGGATGGGTAAGGCGTCGGCAATGGGGCCGCTCAGGAAGCCGCCAGGTTCTTGCGCATCCGGTGCAACGCGGACGTGACGAGCGCCGCCTCTGCTTGCCCGATGCCTCGCAGCGACTGCTTGCGGATGACGGATGCAACGCGCTCGATTGTGACCAGGTGTGGCCCTGATGCCGGGGTCAGGACGATCCGGTACGCGCGTCCGTCCTTCGGGTCCGCCCGTCGCTCGACCAGCCCCAACTGCTGCAACTGATCGATGAGTCTTGCCAGTGTGATCGGCTGAACTTCGAGCAACTCTGCCAACTCGACTTGGCGCATTCCCTCGTGGCGAGCCACGTACAGCAGAGCTCGCGCCTGTGCCAGCGTGAGCCCGCTGCCTTCGAGGTGAAGCGCGAAGGCGCTGCGCATGCGGCGTGCGAGGTCTGCGACCAGAAAGCCCAGGCTGTCCTGGGGCAGTCCTTTCGACATCCTGGTTTCTCCCCAACAATAGTAAGCGGTACTCATTATATTGAAGCGCTTGCACGGCCCTGTGTGGTTCAAGAACACAGCGGCTTCGGTAACATGACTGGCACTTGGATCGATCTGTCGGCAGTCGCGCAGGCCGGGCTGTGCTGTCGTTCTTCTGGACGATCTCCAGCGTCAGCCGCCGATAGAGCGGTAACCTGGCCCGCAGCACCCTGTCACGCGCTGGCCGTACCCGTTGACAGAGGTCAAGGATCGAGCCAGCGGTACGGTCAGACTGAAGTTCACACGAACTCGAGGATCCACCCCAGTGAACCTGCCGCCACGCTGGCGAAGCCTGCTGCCCTATGTGATCGCGGCCGTGATCGGCATCGGCGTTGTCGTGGCCTGGCGCTGGGCGGCGCCCGACGGGCTGCCCGAAGGCATTGCGGGAGGCAACGGGCGGATCGAGGCCACGACCATCGACGTGGCCGCCAAGACGGGCGGGCGTGTGCTGGCCGTGCGCGTGCGAGAGGGCGACTTCGTGTCCGCCGGCGACGAGCTCGCCCGCATGGACACCCAATCGCTGGAGGCGCAGTTGCGCGGCGCCCAGGCCCAGCAGCGCCAGGCGAGGACCGCACGCGCGACGCTGACGGCCCTGGTGCGGCAGCGCGAGCAGGCCGTGACGACCGTCGCATCCCTGGTCGCGCAGCGTGAGGCTGAGGCCGCCCTGGCGGAGAAGGAGCTGCGCCGCACGTCGGAACTCGTGTCGCAGAACTTCATATCGCCCCAGCAGCTCGACGCCGCCAACGCGCGCGTGCAGGCCAGCCGCGCCGCGCTGAGCGCCGCCAAGTCGCAGCGCATCGAGGCCGAATCGGCGGTGCTCACCGCCCGCTCGCAGATCGTCGAGTCCGAGGCCGCCATCGAAACCGCGCAGGCGGCGGTGGACCGCATCCAGGTCGAGATCGCCGACGCCGTGCTGCGCGCGCCGCGCGGCGGCCGTGTGCAGACCGTGCTGGCCCAGGGCGGCGAGGTTCTTGCCGGGGGTGGGCGCGTGGTATCGCTGGTCGATCTCTCGGACGTGACCATGTCGTTCTTCCTGCCCGAGACCGCCGCAGGGCGCGTGGCCATCGGCGCTGAAGCGCGGCTGGTGCTGGACGCGGCGCCGGACCTGGTGATCCCGGCTCAGGTCGACTTCGTGGCCAGCGTCGCGCAGTTCACGCCGAAGACGGTGGAAACCGAGTCGGAGCGTCAGAAGATGGTCTTCAAGGTGCGCGCGCGGGTCGATCCGGTGCTGCTCGGCCAGCACCGTGAGCAGGTCAAGACCGGGTTGCCGGGCATGGCCTACGTGCGCACCGGCGACCAGCCCTGGCCATCGAATCTGGCGGTGAAGGTGCCGCAGCCAAAGGGTGCCGCATCTGCGCCCGCGCCCGCGCAATGAGCGACAACGTGCTGGCGCTCCAGGTTCGGGGCGCGACCCACCGTTACGGTGGCATTCTGGCGCTGGACAATGTCGAACTCGCCCTGCCGGTGGGTGGCATCACGGGCGTCGTCGGGCCCGACGGCGTCGGCAAGTCCACGCTGCTGGCGCTGCTGGCGGGTGCCCGCACGCTGCAGACCGGCAGTATCACGGTGCTCGGTGGCGACATGTCGCGTGCCGCGCACCGCCGCCGGGTCTGCCCGCGCATCGCCTACAACCCGCAGGGTCTCGGGCGCAACCTCTACGCCACGCTGTCGGTGCGCGAGAACCTCGACTACTTCGGCCGCCTGTTCGGCCACGGCCGGCGCGAGCGCGAGGCACGCATCGCCGAGCTGCTGGGCAGCACGGGGCTGCTGCCGTTCGCGGACCGGCCCGTGGGCAAGCTCTCCGGCGGCATGAAGCAGAAGCTCGGCCTGTGCTGCGCGCTGATCCATGACCCACAACTGTTGATCCTCGACGAGCCGACGACGGGCGTCGACCCGCTGTCGCGCCGGCAGTTCTGGGACCTGATCGACCGCATCCGCGCCCGCAATGCGGGCATGACCGTGCTCGTGGCCACCGCCTACATGGAAGAAGCCGGGCGCTTCGACCGCCTGGTGGCCATGGACGCAGGTCGCGTGCTGGCCACCGGCACGCCCGCCGAGATGCTCCGGCGCACGGGCTGCACCAGCCTGGAGGCCGCCTTCATCGCGCTGCTGCCCGCCGAGCGCCGCGACGGGCACGGCGAACTGGTCGTGCCACCGCGGCCCGCGAACGTGCAGGCCATCGCCATCGAGGCGCACGAACTGAGCTGCCGCTTCGGTGACTTCACCGCAGTGGACCGGGTGAGCTTTCGCATCGAGCGCGGCGAGATTTTCGGCTTCCTCGGCTCCAACGGCTGCGGCAAGACCACGACGATGAAGATGCTCACCGGCCTGCTGCCGGCCACCGAAGGCAATGTGCGCCTGTTCGGCGCGCCGCTGGATGCGCGCGACATGGCGGTGCGGCGGCGAGTGGGCTACATGTCGCAGGGCTTCTCGCTCTACCGCGACCTGACCGTGCGCCAGAACCTCGAACTGCAGGGCCAGCTCTTCGGCCTGGGCAAGCAGCGCATCGCCGAACGCATCGACAGCCTGCTCGACCGTTTCGGACTGCGTGACGCTGCCGGCGCGCTGCCCATGACGCTGCCGCTCGGGCATCGCCAGCGCCTGCAGCTCGCTGCCGCCGTGGTGCACGAGCCCGAGCTGCTGATCCTGGACGAGCCGACCTCGGGCGTGGACCCGGTGGCGCGCGACAACTTCTGGGCGCTGATGATCGACTTGTCGCGGCGCGACGGCGTCACGATCTTCGTCTCGACCCACTTCATGACCGAGGCGCAGCGCTGCGACCGCGTGTCGCTGATGCACGCCGGCCGCGTGCTCGCCAGCGGCGCGCCCGCCGAACTGGCTCGCCAGCGCGGCGGCGACTCGCTGGAAGACAGCTTCGTGGCGTGGCTGCGGGATGCGCAGGCACAGGACCCGAGCGCGATTGGCCCCAGCGCCGCCAGCGAGGCGGCCCGTGATGGCACGGCGGGCGCCAAGGCCGTCGCCAACACCCAGCGTCTGTTCAGCCACCATCGCCTGCTCAGCTGCGCACGGCGCGAGACGCTGGAGCTGTTGCGCGACCCGATCCGCCTGACCATGTCGCTGCTGGGCACGGTGATGCTGATGCTCATCATGGGCTACGGCATCAGCCTGGACGTGCAGGACCTGCGCTACGCCGTGCTCGACCGCGACGGCAGCGCCGCCAGCCGCGCCTACACGCTCGAGCTGACGGGTTCACCGTACTTTCTCGAACAGGCGTCGCCTGCCGACGACGCCGAGATGGACCGCCGCATGCGCAGCGGCGAGCTGGCGCTCGCGCTGGAGATCCCGCCCGGCTTCGGCGCCGACCTGGCGCGTGGCCGGCCCGCCACGGTGGGCGTGTGGATCGACGGCGCGATGCCGATGCGAGCCGAGATCGTGTCGGGTTATGTGCAGGCCATGCATGCCGGCTACGTCGCCCAGCACCTGGCGGCGGCGGGGGTCGACACCCGGCCACCGGCCAACGTGGAGGTGCGCTACCGCTACAACCCAGAGGTGCGCAGCATCGTGTCGATGGTGCCGGCGGTGATCCCGATCCTGCTGATCTTCATCCCGTCGATGCTGGCTGCGCTGGCCGTGGTGCGCGAGAAGGAGATGGGCTCGATCACCAACCTCTACGTCACGCCGGTCACCAAGCTGGAGTTCCTGCTCGGCAAGCAGCTGCCGTACGTGGGCGCCGGCATGGTGAACTTCGCATTGCTGACGCTGATGGCGGTGACGCTGTTCGGCGTGCCGTTCACGGGCAGCCTGGCCACCTACACGCTGGCCGCGCTGCTCTATGTGTTCGCGGCCGCGGCGCTCGGGCTGCTGATGTCGGCCTTCACCACCAGCCAGCTTGCCGCGCTGTTCGGCACCGCGCTGGCGACCATGCTGCCGGCGATCCAGTTCTCCGGCATCCTCAACCCCGTCTCCACGCTCGAGGGCTTCTCGGCCGTGATGGGCCAGATCTACCCGACCGCTCCTTTCGTCACCATCAGCCGCGGCACCTTTTCCAAGGCCCTCGGCATCGCCGATCTGCACGCGCTGTTCGTGCCGCTGGCCCTGGCTGGCCCGGTGCTGCTCTCGCTGAGCGTGCTGCTGCTGCGCAAGCAGGAGCGCTGATGAAGGCGCCGCCGCTTTCCTGGCACGTGGTGCGGCAGCTGGCGGCCAAGGAACTGCGCAGCCTGTGGCGCGACCGCCTGCTGCTGGTGTTCGTGGTCTGGGCCTTCAGCGGCGCCATCTACACCGCTGCCACGGCCATGCCGGACCGTCTGGTGCGTGCGCCAATCGCGGTGGTCGATGAAGACCAGACGGTGCTGTCGCAGCGCATCGTCTCGGCCTTCTACCCGCCGGACTTCCTGGTGCCCGATCTCATCTCGCTGGGCGAGATGGACACCGGCCTGGACACCGGGCGCTACAGCTTCGTGCTCGACACTCCGCCCGGCTTCCAGCGTGACGTGCTCGCCGGCCGCCGACCAGCCCTGCAGTTGAACGTGGACGCCACGCAGATGCGCCAGTCTTTCGTCGGCACTGGCTACGTGCAGAGCATGATTCAGCTCGAGCTCCAGGAGTTCGTGCTCGGCGAGCGCAGCGCAGCCGCATCGCCGGTGGAACTGGCCGTTCGCATGCGCTTCAATCCCACGTCAGACAGTGCATGGTTCGCCGGCGTGATGGAAGTGATCAACATGGTCACGATGCTGTCCATCATTCTGGCCGGCGCTGCGCTGATCCGAGAGCGCGAGCACGGCACGCTGGAGCACCTGCTCGTCATGCCGGTGCGCCCGGTCGAGATCATGTTGGCCAAGGTGCTGTCGATGGGCGGCGTGGTGCTGCTGGCCTCGCTGCTGTCGCTGCGCTTCATGGTGCAGGGCGTGCTGGAGATGCCCATCGGCGGCTCGCTCGCCTTGTTCATGCTGGGCGTGGCGCTGCACCTGTTTGCCACCACCTCGATGGGCATCTTCATGGGCACGGTGGCACGCTCGATGCCGCAACTGGCGCTGCTCATTATCCTGGTGCTGCTGCCGCTGCAGATGCTGTCGGGCGGCATGACGCCGCGCGAGAGCATCCCCGAATTGCTGCGCAACGCAATGCTTCTGGCGCCGACGACGCACTTCGTGAGCCTGGCGCAAGCGGTGCTGTACCGCGGGGCCGGATTCGCCATCGTCTGGCCGACGCTGCTGGCCATCGCGGCCATCGGGGTGTCCTTCTTCCTCGCGGCCTTGGGACAGTTTCGCAAATCGCTGGCGCAGGGGTGAGCAGCGGGGTGCGAAAGGAACGCCGATGAACAGCCCCGCACCGCAGGACACCGAGACCGCGACACAGGCGCCCGTTCCGCGGGCGCCACTGCACCCTGATGTGCTGAGACTCGGACTGGTGAGTTTCCTCACCGACGTCAGTTCGGAGATGATCTTCTCGGTGTTCGCGGTCTTCTTCACGACCGTGGCCGGCGCGTCCAGCGCCCTGCTGGGGCTGATCGAAGGTATGGCGGACTTCTCGGCGTCGTCGCTCAACTGGCTGGCCGGCTGGTTGTCGGACCGCAGCGGTCGCCGCAAGGGTTTCGTCATCGCCGGCTACGCGTTTTCGACGCTGGCCAAGCTCATCCTGGTGGTGTCGTCTTCCGTTCTCGGCTCGAGTGTCTTTCGTGTCGTGGAGCGCCTGGGCAAGGGCTTTCGCGGGCCGCCGCGTGACGCCTGGCTGTCCGGCGTGGCCGCGCAAGAGACCCGGGGCTATGCGTTCGGTGTGCACAAGGCGCTCGACAAGGCGGGGGCGGTGCTGGGGCCGCTGGTCGCCTACGGCCTGCTGTTCTGGCTGGGCGAGTCTGCGGCCACCTACAGCACGCTGTTCCTGGTGGCCTTCGTGCCCGCAGTGATCAGCGTGGTGGTGCTCACGCGCATCCCGGACCGGCCAGGTGCGGTGCACGAACGCGAGAGCGTGCGCCAGAGCTGGCAACAGCTCAGCCCGGGCTTCAAGCGCTTCCTGCTGCCGGCCGGGATGTTCGCGCTGGCCTACTTCAGCCTCGGGTTCATCTTGCTCAAGGCACATGCGGTCGGCTTCAGCGTGACCCAGACCGTGCTGCTGTACGCGCTGTTCAACACCGCATGCGTCGTGGCTGCGCCCCTGGTGGGCCGGTTGGGCGACAGGGTGGGCCGCAGCCGCATCGTCATGTTGGGTTATGCGATCTACGCGTGCATCAACCTGTGGCTGATGTGCGCCGACACCCGCTGGGAGATGGTGGCCGTGTTCGCCGTGTATGGCCTGTTCTATGCCATCGAAGAATCGCAGAGCAAGGCCTTCATCGCCGACCTCGAACCCGAACGACGCGCCACGGCCATGGGCGTCTACAACTTCGTCACCGGCACGGTGTACCTGCCCGCGTCGCTGCTGGCAGGGGCCCTGTGGGCCGTCGCGCCGAGCCTGGCGTTCGGCACATCAGCGGCGCTGTCTTTGGCGGCCGTGGTCACGTTCACGTTGCGCCGGCCGTCATCAGTGGAGTGATCGCGGGTCAGAGTCCACGCGCCGTGCTCGCGCCCCACCGATAGAGGTAGCGCAACTGGAGAAGGTTCTCCCCGGGGTTGGGCCGCCGGATCCCGGCGTTGGAGGCGTGCGCGATGCGCAAGCTGACTTCATGCGACCGTCCCAACACCCACCCTGCGCCGACGCTCGTGGTGAAGTTGTAGCGCGTGCTGAAGCGGCGATCCGCTGAAGCGTAGTAGCCGTCGCTGAAGGTGAGTCCCACTCCGGCCTCAACGAACCAATGTTCCCGGCCTGTTGCCGCCGACGTGGCCCGCAACATGGGAGTCAGCCCCACGGCGAGTGTTCTCCGTCGCCCGCCATCCTGGTCGCGGGAGTGCCCTTGGAGGACATGCACATCCCAGAAGCCTGTGAACTGAAAACCACCTGAGTGCCGCGTCCAGTTCCGCCACGGCCACACAACGCCCGCGGCGACTGCCCGTACATTGTGTTCTGCGACGCCATACTGAAGGTAGACGCCGCCATGCGGCAAGGGTTGACCGGTTCGGCCCTCCTCGGCGTGAGCGCACGGGTGACCCAACAGCAGCATGCCGACCGTCAGCGCAAGGCTGCCGCGACCGAGCAGCGGGTGCGTCTCCTGCCTGGTGCGTTCGCGGGCGGTGCACAGGCGCCAGCAGGTCAGCCGCCAAAGCATCGCAATAGCCTGCACCCAATGAGCCCGCCCGGGTCGCTAACGGCCGCTCGCCGTGCTCGCGTAGCCGCCGCCCAGGGCGCGATAGACAGCAACACGGTTCTGCAGCAGTGCCAACTGCGTCTGCACGACCGCCTGCTGTACTGCGAAGAGCGAACGCTGAGCATCCAGCAACTCGAGCGAGCTGCTCACGCCGTTGCGATAACGCAGGTCGGAGAGGTTGTAGCGGGCCTGTTCGGCGTCTGCCTGAGCCCGTGTCGAGCGCGACTGGTCATCCAGAGTGGCCCGGCCCGCCAGCGCATCGGCGACGTCCCGAAACGCTGCCTGTATGGCTCGCTCGTACTGCGCCACCGCAATGTCCCTTTGCGCTTCGGCTACCGCCAGGTTGGCGCGGTTGCGCCCGGCGTCGAAGATCGGCTGCAGCAACTGTGCCGCGAAGGCCCAGGCACCGTCCTTGAACAGGCTCGAAAGCTGGGTACTGGCCGTGCCGGCACTGGCGGTCAGCGTGATGCGCGGCCAGAATGCAGCGCGCGCCGCGCCAATGTTGGCGTTGGCAGCGATCAGTTGCTGCTCGGCCTGCCGAACGTCAGGCCGACCCAGCAGCACCTCGGACGGCACGCCCGCGGGAACGTCTGCCAGAGTCATCGCGTCGATTCGACCGGCCTCTGACGGCAGTTCAGGCAGGGCCTGCCCCACCAGCAGTGCCAGCGCGTTGCGGTCCAGTTCGCGCTGTCGGCGAACCTGGGCCAGCGCGACGCGGGCCGCCTCGACCTGCGTCTGGGCCTGCCGCAGGTCCAGCTCCGACGCTGCGCCATTGTCGAACCGCAGCTGCGTGAGCCTGAGCGAGTCTTCGCGCGTGGACAGCGTCCGCTCGGTCAGGTTCAGCAGCTCGTCGTCGGCCGCGAGGGCCAGGTATTGATTGGCGACCGAGGCGACCAACGAAATCTGCACCGCCTTGCGGGCCTCCTCGGTGGACAGCAGCTGTGCGGCGGCGGTGTCGGTCAGCGAGCGAACACGGCCGAACAGGTCGAGCTCGTAGGCGGCCACGCTGAGCCCGGCGGTGTAGGAGCCGACCACGTTGCCGCTGTCTGACGTCTGCCGGTTGGCCGTGAGGCCGGCGGCGACGGTCGGCAGCTGGTCGGCGCGGCGCAGTTCGTACTGCGCGCGCACGCTGTCGATGTTGAGCACTGCGATGCGCAGATCTCGGTTGTTCTTCAGCGCCAACTCGATCAAGCCGCGCAGCGCGGGGTCGGCAAAGTAGTCCTGCCATGCCAGGTCGGCGGCGGCGGTCGCGCCCGAGGGCACAGAAGTGGCGCTCGGAAATGTCGCCGGCACCGGCGCAGCAGGGCGCTCGTAGCGCGGGGCCAACTGCATGCAGCCGGCCAGCGCCGCTGCCGCCAGCAGCGCCGTGCTGGTCTTCAGGGGTGTCGAAGGTTTCATCGTGCTCATCCACTCAGCGTGCGGCCGAGCCGCCGTCGGACGCGACCGGCGGTGCGGAATCCGGGGGCTGGGCGCTCTCATCCAAGCCTGGAACGAACTCATGCGCATACAGCTTGCGCTGCCGCTCGCTGCCCTTGAAGAATCGCCGCACGACCACGAAGAACACCGGCACGAACAGCACCGACAGCACCACCGCGCTGACCATGCCGGCCATCACGCCGGTCCCGATCGAGCGCTGGCTGGCAGAACCCGCGCCGCTGGCGATCGCCAACGGAAGCACGCCCAGGACGAACGCCATGGATGTCATCACGATCGGGCGGAACCGCAGGTGCGCGGCCTCCAGCACGGCCTGCAACGCGGTTCGTCCCTGGGCCTGAAGGTCCTTGGCGAACTCGATGATCAGCACCGCGTTCTTCGCCGACAGGCCGATGATGGTGATCAGGCCGATCTTGAAGTACACGTCATTGCTGAAGCCTCGCGCACCGGTGCCCAACACGACCCCGAGCACCCCCAGCGGCACCACCAGGATCACCGCGAACGGGATCGACCAGCTCTCGTACAACGCTGCCAGGCACAGGAACACGGCCAGCAGCGAGAACCCGAAGAGGTAGATCGCGGTCGCTCCTGCCAGCCGTTCCTCGCGCGACTGGCCGGTCCATTCGAAGGCGAAGCCGGGCGGCAGCTGCCCGGCCAGACGCTCCATCTCGGCCATTGCCTCGCCGGTGCTGACGCCGGGCGCGGCATCGCCGGCGATGCGCATCGTCGGGTAGCCGTTGTAGCGGATCGACTGCATCGGCCCGGTGATCCAGCTTGTGCTGGCAAATGCCGACAAGGGCACCGACTGCCCGCGATTGTTCACGGCGTTCAGGCGCAGGATGTCATCGGGCTGCATGCGCTCGGGGGCATCGGCCTGCACGACGACACGCTGCAACCGGCCTTGGCTCTCGAAGTCGTTGACGTAACTTGATCCCAACGAGGTGGAGATGGCGGCGTTGATGGCGTCGAAACCGACCCCCAGTGCGCTGGCCTTCTTGCGGTCGATCTCCAGGCGCACTTGAGGGGCGTCCTCCAGGCCGTCCGGACGCACGCCGGCGAGCAGCTTGCTCTGCGAGGCCATGCCCAGCAACTGGTTGCGCGCCGCAATCAGCGCCGCCCGGCCATTGCCGCCGCGGTCCTGCAGCCGGAAATTGAAGCCGGTGGCGTTGCCCAACTCCGGAATGGGCGGAGGGCTCAAGGGGAAGATGAAGGCGTCCTTCACACCCATCAGCGCACCGAAGCTGCGTTTGGCCAGGTCCTGGGCCGACTGTCCGGGTGCCCGACGCTGGTCCCAGTCCTTGAGGGTGACGAAGGCCAACGCGGCGTTCTGCCCCTGACCGGAGAAGCTGAAGCCGAGCACGCTGACCATGCTCTGGACCTCGGGTTGCTTGAGCATGAAGCCCTCCACCTGCTCCATCACCTTCAGGCTGCGGTTTGCCGTTGCGCCCGGCGGCAGTTGCACGTTGACGACGATATAGCCCTGATCCTCGTTGGGCAGAAAGGACGTGGGCAGCCGCAACACCAGCCAGATCACCGCGCCGACGATGGCCGCGTAGACGATCAACATGCGGCCCGCGCGGGCGAGCAGGCGCACCAGAAAGCTCTCGTAGCGCTTGGCCGTCCGCGAGAACCCGCGGTTGAACCAGCCGAAGAAGCCGGTCTTGGCGTGAGCGTGCCCAGCCTCGACCGGCTTGAGCAGCGTGGCACACAAGGCCGGGGTGAGCGACAGCGCCATGAAGGCCGAGAAGCCGATCGACGCCGCCATCACTGCTGAGAACTGGCGGTAGATGTTGCCCACCGCGCCGGTGAAGAAGGCCAACGGCACGAACACCGAGATCAGCACCACGGTGACGCCGATGATCGCCCCGGAGATCTGCCCCATCGCCTTGCGCGTGGCCTCGCGCGGAGGCAGGCCTTCCTCGCTCATGATGCGCTCGACGTTCTCGACCACGACGATGGCGTCGTCGACGACGATGCCCACCACCAGCACCATGCCGAACATCGTCAGCACGTTGATCGAGAAGCCCAGCGACAACAGCGCTGCAAAGGTGCCGAGCAGCGCCACCGGCACCACGATGGTCGGGATGATGGTGTAGCGCCAGCTCTGCAGGAACAGGAACATCACCAGGAACACCAGCGCCACTGCTTCGAGCAACGTCTCCACCACCTTGGAGATGGAGATCTGGACGAAGCGTGAGGTGTCGTACGGGATCGCGTACTTCACACCCGACGGGAAGTAGCGTTGCAATTCATCCATGCGCGCACGCACGGCCTTGGCCGTGTCCAGCGCATTGCCGCTGGGCGAGAGTTGCACGCCGATGCCGGTCGAGGGCTTGCCGTTCAGGCGCGCTGCAGTGGCATAAGTCTGGCCGCCGAGTTCGATGCGTGCCACGTCGCGCAGCAGCACGGCGGACCCGTCAGGATTGGCGCGCAGCGAGATGTTGCCGAACTCTTCGATGTTCGCTAGTTGGCCGTCAACCACTACCGTCGCGAACATGGTCTGATCGGACGGGTTGGGCAGGTCGCCGATGGTGCCCGAGGAGACCTGCGCGTTCTGGGCGCGGATCGCATTGTTCACATCGTTGGTTGACAGGCCGAAGCCGACCAGCTTGGCCGGGTCGAGCCATACGCGCATGGCCCGCTCGGTGCCGAACAACTGTGCCTGGCCGACGCCAGGAATTCGCTGGATCTCGGGCAGCACGTTGCGCACGGCATAGTCGCCCAGCGCGATGGGGTCGAGCTTGGGGTCGTCCGACGACAGGATGGTGAACAGCAGGAAGTTGGATCTCGCCTGGTCCACACGCACGCCCTGCTGCGTCACAGCCTGCGGCAGGCGCGGCGTGGCGCGGCCCAGGCGGTTCTGCACGTCCACCTGGGCGAGTTCGGGTCGGGTACCGGGCTGGAAAGTCAGCGTCAGCGTGCCGCTGCCGTTGGCCTGGGCTACCGACTCCATGTAGATCAGGCCCGGCGAACCGTTCATCTCCTGCTCGATGACGGTGAGTACGCTGTTTTCGAGCGTCTTTGCCGACGCGCCGGGGTAGGCCACGGTGACGACGATGGCAGGCGGCGCCACGGTGGGGTATTGCGCCACCGGCAGTTGCAGGATGGACACCACGCCGCCCACCAGCACGAACAGGGCGATCACCCACGCGAAGATGGGACGGTCGATGAAGAACTTGGCCATGGCGCTCGGCCCCTCAGCGGCTGGCCGCCGAGGCGGGCGAGGAGGGCGTCGCACCAGACGCCGCCGAAGCAGGGCCCTGGTTCGGCAAGCCACCGGCGAACGGCACCGGCTTGACCGGCGCGCCGGGGCGCATCTTCTGGAATCCTTCAGCGATGACCTGCTCGCCCGGCTTCAGTCCATCGAGAACGATCCATTGCGACCCGAAGGCGCCGCCGATCCTGACCGGGCGGGGTGCTGGTTTGCCGCCCTCTCCGACGACGAGCACGGTATCGCCTTGAGGGCCGCGTGTCACTGCCTGCTGCGGCAGCAGCATCGCTCCGACGATCTGCCCCTGCACCAGGCGCGTTCGTACGTACATGCCGGGCAACAGGCGCCCCTGAGGATTGGCCACCTCGGTGCGCAGCGTGACCTGTGCCGATGTCGGATCCACGCTCAGGTCCGAGAACAGGAGCCGGCCGCGCTGGGGCAACTCACTGCCGTTGTCGAGCACGATGCGCACCGCAGCCGAGCCGGCGACCGAGGCGGACTCGCGCAGTCGTTCGAAGTCGGCCACGGCCTGCGTGGAGTTCACGTACACCGGATCGATCTGCTGAATGAGCGCCAGTTGGGTGGCTTCGCCTTGCGACACCAGCGCTCCCTCGGTGACCAGCGCGCGGCCGATGCGTCCGGAAATCGGGGCCGTGACGGTGGCGTAGCTCAGGTTGAGCTGCGCCGTGCGCAGGGCCGCACCGGCGGCCGCGACGTCTGCCTCGGCCTGGGCCTGGGCGGCCTGCGAGTTCACGTAGTCCTGCTCGCTGACCGCGTTGGCCTCGCGCAGGGGCTTGAAGCGCTTGGCTTGGGCGGTGGCCTGCATCATGTTGGCCTGTGCCTTGGCCAGTGCGGCTTTGGCGCTGTCCACCGCCGCCTGGTATGGCGCGGGGTCGATGATGAACAGCACCTGGCCGGCCTTCACATCACTGCCCTCCCGGAACAAGCGCTGTTGCACGATGCCGGTCACCCGGGCCCGAACCTGCGCCACGCGGGAGGCTTCGACCCGTCCAGGCAGTTCGGTGGTCAGCGGCGCAGTCTGTGTCGACACGGTGACAACGCCCACTTCTGGCGGCGGAGGCGCTGCACCGGCTGGCCCCTGGGCGGCCTTCTGTTCGCCGCCGCAGGCGACCAACGCCAGCACGAGGACTACCGCGATCGAGGCCGCCGTCGATGGAACTCCTTGGTCGGGGTGCTGGCACGCTGCCGCGCCCATAGAGCTTCGCGTCACTGGGGGATCCTCGCTGTCAGGTGGGAACGAACACTGGCGCCAGAAACTTCGCTGCCGATGGAACGGTCCATGCTGTCCGCGGCGCATGGCACTGGTCAGAATGGGTAGTATAAACATACATGTGACAATGTATGCTTGCGACAGGATCGGCGATCGACCGCTCTCCGACTCGGATCCGAACAGCATGGCCCGCCGCACCAAGGAAGAAGCTCTCGAGACCCGCAACTCGCTGCTCGATGCGGCGGAACTCGTGTTCGACAACAGGGGCGTGGCGGGTGCATCGCTGCAGGAGGTGGCCGAGACCGCCGGGGTCACGCGGGGAGCCGTCTACTGGCACTTCGACGACAAGGTGGACCTGTTCAACGCGATGATGGATCGCGCCATCCTGCCCTTCGAGCAGCATTGGCTGGTGTCCAGCCCGGATGATGCGGCCGACCCATTGGGCAGGCTGCGTGAGGTTCTGTGCGACATCCTGCGCCAGACCGCCACCGATGCGCGCTTGCAGCGCGTGCTGGCGATCTCGACGCAGAAGGTCGAGTATGTCGGCGAGCTCGACGGCATCCGCGAACGCCACCTGCGGGTGCGCGATCAGGCGCTACGACGCATCGACGGCTTGTTGCGCCTGGCGTCCCGAGCGGGGCAGCTCGCGCCGGGTGTTGCGCCCACGGGCGCAGCGCGTGCCCTGCACGCGCTGGTCGATGGCCTCATCTCCAACTGGATGCTCGATCGAGACGCCTTCGATCTGCGCCGTGTCGGCCACAGGGCCGTCGAGCAACTGCTGGCCGGGCTCAGCGGCCGAGCTTGGCCTGCAATTCGGCGACCGCTTCGGGATTGACCAGCGACGACAGGTCGCCCGGAATGTCGCCCCGGAACACGGAGCGCACCACGCGGCGCATGATCTTCATGTTGCGCGTCTTCGGCAGGTCGCTCACCAGCAGCACATGGCGCGGCCGGTACGACGTGCCCATTCCGTGCACCACGGCGGCCGACAGTTCCTGTTCCAGCGCCGCGTCCGTGGCCACACCCGGCATCGGCACGCAGACGCAGACGATGGCCGAGCCCTTGAGCTCGTCAGGCACGCCGATCACGGCGGCTTCCGATACCTTGCCGGTACCGGTGAGGAGGGTCTCGATTTCCGACGGCCCGGTTCGTTTGCCGGAGACCTTGATCGTGTCATCGCTGCGTCCGAGGATGTAGACCAGCCCGTCTTCGTCGCGCATCGCGAAGTCACCATGCACCCAGATGCCCGGGAGGGTGCGCCAGTAGCTGTCGAGGTAGCGCTCGTCGTCGCGCCAGAGGCTCTTGGTGAAGCCGATGTTGGGATTGCGCAGCACCAGTTCACCGACCTGGCCGGCCGGTACCGGCCTGCCGGTGTCGTCGACGATGTCCACGCCGACCCCCAGGCCGCCCATGCCGAAGGAGCCCGGACGCAACGGATGGTGAACGGTGCCGGTGAAATTGCAGCCGCCGACTTCGGTGCCGCCGACGATGTTCAGGAAAGGCAGCTTCTTCTTGCACACATGCTCGAAGAACCAGCGCCAGGGCGCTTCGGTCCAGGCTTCGCCGCCGGACACCGTGACGCGCAGCGCCGACAGGTCGAAACCCTCGACCTCGGCGTCGCCGTAGCGCATCAGGCCGCGGATGAGCGTTGGCGCCACGCCCAGATAGGTGACCTTGTGGTCCTGCAGCAGGCGCCAGAATCGGCCCGTGTCAGGAAAGTCGGGTGTGCCTTCGGCGACGAGCAGGCTGCCGCCGAAGTAGCTCGGGATGCAGGCGCACATGGCGCCGACCATCCAGCCCATGTCGCTCATGAAGAAGAAGCGGTCGCTGGCCTTGAAGTCGGCGCAGATGTGTATGTCGCGCGTGACCATCGAGCCCAGGAAGCTCACATGCGTCCAGACGCAGCCCTTGGGTTTGCCGGTGGTGCCGGACGTGTAGAGCAGCACGGCGGCATCGTCGGCCTGCATCTCGGCGGTAGGCAGCTCGCTGGCCTGCCTGGCAACTGCCGCCGCCCAGTCATGATCGCGGTCGGGCGTCATTGGGCACGCCAATGCATCGCCGAGGTGGCGCAGCACCAGCACGTGCTCGACGCTCGGCGTGCTCTGCAGGGCTTCGTCGAGCACCGCTTTCATCGAGCCGGGGGTGCCGCGCCGCCAGGTGCCGTCGACGGTCAGCACCACCTTGGCCTCGCCATCGTTGAGCCGCGCCACCAGCGGCTGCGGCCCAAAGCCCGAGAACAGCGGCATCACGACGGCGCCGACCTTCATCACCGCGAAGAAGGCGATGAAGGTCTCCGGCAGGTTGGGCATGTACAGGCCGACGCGGTCGCCGCGCTGCACGCCCAGGGCTTGCAAGGCGCCGGCCAGACGGCAGACCTCGGCGTCGAAGTCGCGGTAGGTCAGGTTGCGCTGGGCGCGTCGGTCTTCGCCTTCCCAGACCAGAAACGGGCGCTCCCAGGCCGGCGTATCGCGATGGCGGTCGATGCAGTTGAGCACGACGTTGGTCGTGCCCCCAACGCACCAGCGGGCCCATTCGATGCCGCGCGAGGTGTCGAGCATCTGCTGTGGTGGCTCGTAAAAGCGGAAGTCGCAGAACTCGAACACCTGCTGCATCAGCCAGGCCGGGTCGGCGTCGGCGTGCCGGGACAGCGCCGCCAGGTCGGGCTCGCCGGTCTTGCGGATGAAGGCAGTGAGGTTGGAGTTCGCCACGATCTCGGGTGTAGGCACCCAATCGAACGGCCGTTTGGTAGGATTCATGATTCGAGATTAGCCCAAGCCTCGGGCGTCGTCCAGTGCTGGCCGCCCGCCGGCATGGCGGGCTGACAACCGCAGCCACACTGAAGAGAGGGTTCGCCCATGCATGTTGACGAAGCCATCCGCAGCCGCAAATCGGTCCGGCGGTTCTTGTCCACACCGGTGCCTGCCGCGGTGGTGAGCCACATCCTGGAAGTGGCTGCGCGGGCCCCCAGCGGCAACAACGTGCAGCCCTGGCGCGTATAC
Organism: Rubrivivax sp.; assembly: GCA_019635315.1. Classification (GTDB taxonomy): domain Bacteria; phylum Pseudomonadota; class Gammaproteobacteria; order Burkholderiales; family Burkholderiaceae_C; genus Rubrivivax. Next base: position 844,158 of record JAHBZT010000002.1, on the reverse strand, counting down.
GTGCTGGCGGGCGAAGCGCGCGAGCGCCTGTGTGCCGACATCGTCAAGGCGGCCCAGGAAGACCCCGACCGACACCAGCCCGAATACGCCTACTACCCGACAAGTTGGTTCGATCCCTACCTGGATCGCCGCCGCCGGTGTGGTTTTGGCCTCTACGCCACGCTGGGCATCGCGCGCGACGACCAGGCCGCGCGCGAGCGCCAGATGCTGCGCAATTACACCTTCTTCGACGCCCCGGTGGGCCTGCTCGTCACGTTGGACCGGCGGCTGAATACCGGCAGCTTCATGGACGTGGGCATGTTCATCCAGAACGTGATGGTGGCGGCGCGCGCCCAGGGCCTGCACACCTGCGCCCAGGCCGCTTTCGCCTGGTTCCACAAGGTAGCGCGCCAGCACCTGCCGATGGGCGACAACGAGATCTTGCTGTGCGGCATCGCGCTCGGGCAAGAGGACCTGCAGGCCCCGGAGAACGCCTTCATCACCGAGCGCGCGGCGCTCGCGGAGTTTGTCAGTTTTCATGGCATGGAAGGGTGCCCCGACCGCTCGGCACGTTGACGGCGCCCGAAAGGTTCACCTCGGTGACGCCACCGCGCAAGACGCTCCTCATCGTCTACCACACGACCACCGGCGGCACGCTGCAGATGGCGCGCGCCGCCGCCGACGGCGCCGGCCGCGAGCCGGCGATTGACGTCCGCCTGCTGCATGCGGCGCAGGCCGGCCCCGAAGACGTGCTGGCCGCTGACGGCATGATCTTCGCCACGCCCGAGAACTTGGCCGCCATGTCCGGGCTGATGAAGGACTTTTTCGACCGCAGCTACTACGCCGTGCTCGACCGCGTCAACGGCCGCCCCTACGCCTGCCTGGTCTGCGCCGGCAGCGACGGCCGTAACGCAGCGCGCCAGATCGAGCGCATCTGCACCGGCTGGCGGTTGCGGCTCGTTGCCGATGCGCTGATCGTCTGCACCCACGCCCAGACGCCGGAAGACATCCTGCGGGAGAAACGCATCGATCCGCCGGATGTGGGGCGTTGCGCGGCCTTGGGGGCTGCCTTTGGGGCCGGCCTGGCCATGGGCATCTACTGACGGCGGCAGGCGCTGGGCCCCCGATCAAATTGCCTAACTGTTGGCAGTTTGCCCGCCTGATCGGGTTAATAGGTGGCCATCAGGGTCGATATGGTCCGGGTGGCACGCGGATCGGACGTCGATTCGCGCCAAGCCCCGCCGCAACCCCATCAAAGGAGCATTTCTCATGATCCAACTCAATCGACGCCACATGGTACTGACTGCCCTGCTGGCGATGTCACTGACTGCGAACGCTGCCGATCGGGCCACCAAGGAGGAGGCCAAGGAGATGGCCAGGAAGGCCGTCGTGCTCTTCAAGGAGAAGGGCAAGGACGCGTTTGCGGTGTTCAACGACAAGCAGGGGCCTTTCATCGACCGCGACCTTTATGTGTACGTTCTCGACGCCAGTGGCAACGTGTTGGCTCATGGCGCCAACGAAAGACTCGTTGGCAAGTCGCTGGCCCAATTGAAGGACGCCGACGGCAAAGCCTTCGTGCAGGAACTCATGGGTCACGTGACGGCAAACAAACCCGGCTGGGTGGACTACCGCTGGGTCAACCCCGTCAGCAAGGAGATCGAGGCCAAGACGTCCTATATCGAAGTCCAGGGTGGCTACGGTTTCGCGGTGGGCGCCTACAGCAAGTAAGGTTGCTGGAAACGATCAAGACGATACTGGAGACGGTGGCATGAAGATCGTTGCAGGAATGAGTGTCGCGCAGCGACTGGCAGTCGGATTCGGCTTGGTCGCGGCTTTGCTGGCAACGGTGTGCGCCGTCGGCATTGGCAACGCCTGGCAGTCGCAGCGGCTGATCGAAGAGACTCTCGGTCCGGCGCAGGCGAGGTTCAATGCTGCGGCCGAGCTGCTCAGCCAGGTCCAGCGGCAGGATGTCGCCATCCGAAACATCGGCCTGTTCTCGGATCCCGAGGCCATGCAGCGGCAGGCGGCGTTGATCAAGACACTTGACGGCCAAGTCCTGGGTACCCTGCAGCAGTTGGCCGCCTCCGCAGTCGACCCACAGGACCGCGGCGACATCGAGACGGTCCAGCTCATCGCCGAGCAGACTGCACCGCACTATGCGAAGGCCATCGCCTTGGCACTGGCGTTTCAGCCTGAGGATGCCGTCAAGGTGCTGACCTCGCACATCGAAGCCCCGTCGGCACAGCGCGCGTCGGTGCTGACGCGCTTCGCCGAGCGCCAACGCGCTCACGTCCAGGAGGCGGCCGCGAGCATTGCAGATTCGGGACGTACCGCACGCCTGCTGATTGCCGCGACCGGCGTCGTGGGGCTCATCGCGGCGGTGATCTGTGGCTGGTTGGTGACACGCTCGGTGAGCGTACCCCTGGTGGCAGCCGTGCGTCTGGCAGACCGCGTCGCGGCGGGAGACCTGAGTCGAGATGGCTTGCGCCAAAGCGACCAGGTGGCCAGCCGGTCCGATGAGATCGGCCGCTTGCTGGCCTCTCTCGATCGGATGGGCGACGGCCTGCGCGGCAGCATCGGGTCGATTCGAGAATCATCCAGCTCTATCCTGGTGGCCTCCAGCGAAATCGCTGCTGGCAACCAGGATCTCTCGGCCCGCACGGAACAACAAGCGGCGTCGCTGCAGCACACGGTAGCCACGCTGCAGCAGCTGTCGGCCAGCGTCAACCAGAATGCCGCCTCTTCGCGCGAGGCAGCCGGCGTGGCGGACCAAGCGACCGCCGCAGCGGCAGACGGAGGGCGGCGGCTGCAGAAGATGGTAGCGACGATGGCGGAGATCACGGCATCGTCTCGCAAGATGGCGGACATCGTCGGCGTCATCGACGGCATCGCCTTTCAGACCAACATTCTGGCGCTCAACGCAAGCGTCGAGGCCGCGCGCGCCGGCGAGCAGGGGCGCGGCTTCTCGGTCGTCGCCTCGGAGGTGCGATCGCTGGCGCAGCGTTCGACCGTTGCGGCAGCCGAGATCAAGGCGCTGATCGCCGCCAATGTGGAGGCCGTCACTTCGGGTGCGCGGGTCGCCGACGAGACTCAGGGCGCCATGTCGGCCATTGTCAGGTCCAGCCAGCGCCTGTCTGAACTGCTCGGCGAGATCAGCGCATCAACGCACCAGCAGGCCAGTGGTGTGCACGGAGCCAGCGAGGCCGCAGCGAAGATCGATGAGGCCGTACAACGCAATGCTGCTTTGGTGGAGCAGTCTGCTGCCGCGGCCGAGAGCCTGCGCGAGCAGACTCACAGCCTCAATCAGGTGGTCGCCATGTTCAGGCTGGACCAGGAAACGCAAGCCGCCTGAGCCGCCGGTTCATGCTAGAAGCGGAAGATGCCGTAGTGAGGCTCGCCGATCGGCGCGTGGGACGCTGCCGACAGCGCCATGCCCAGCGCGTTGCGCGTGTCGGTCGGCGCCAGCAAGCCGTCGTCCCATAGGCGCGACGTGGCGAAGTAGGCGTTGGATTCGCGCTCGGCCTTCTCGTACACGCGGTCCCTCAGAACCTTCATCGCGGCCTCGTCGGGGACGTGCCCCTGGCGCCGCAGCTGCGCGATCTTGACATCGGCCAGGGTGTTGGCGGCCTGCTCGGGCCCCATCACGCCCATGTGGATGTTGGGCCAGGCCCAGATGAAGCGCGGGTCCCAGGCACGGCCACACATGCCGTAATAGCCCGCGCCGAAGGCCGCACTGGTGATCACGGTGAACTTGGGCACCTCGCTGCCGGCCTGCGCCATCAGCATCTTGGCGCCGTCCTTGGTGATGCCTTCCATCTCGTAGCTGCGGCCGATCATGTAGCCGGTGGTGTTCTGCAGAAACACCAGCGGCGTGCGATTCTGGTTACACAGCGCGATGAAGTGCGCCGCCTTCTTGGAGCTGTCGGAGAAGAGCACGCCGTTGTTGGCCAGGATGCCGATGCGGTAGCCCCAGAGGTAGGCGTAGCCGCAGACCAGCGTCGTGCCATAGGCCGGCTGGTACTCGTGGAAGCGGCTGCCGTCGACCATGCGTGCAATCAGCTCGCGGTGGTCGAACTGCACCTTGTGGTCGGGGCTGACGATGCCGTGCATTTCGTCGGGGTCGTAGTAGGGCGCCTCGGGCTCGCGCTCGGGCACGAAGCTGCGCGTGGCGGGCCTGAACTGGGCGACGAGATCGCGGCAGATCTCGATCGCGTGGGCCTCGCTGTCGGCGGCGTAGTCCACCGTGCCCGAGACCTGGGTGTGCAGGTCGGCGCCGCCGATCTCGTCGGCTGTGTGTTCCTCGCCGGTGGCGGCCTTGACGAGAGGCGGGCCGCCGAGGAACACGCCGCCGGCACCGCGCACGATGATGCTGTAGTCGCACAGCGCCGGGATGTAGGCGCCGCCGGCGGTGCAGTGGCCGAAGACCATCGCGATCTGCGGCACATGGGCCTTGGACAGCAGGCACTGGTTGCGGAAGACGCGCCCGCCTTCGATGTAAACGCCCGACAGCTCTTCGAGGAAGGCGCCGGCGCTGTCGCACAGGTGCAGCACCGGCAGGCGGTTCTCCAGCGCGATGTCGAGCAGCCGCGTCAGCTTGCGCGGCGTCAGCGTGTACCAGGCGCCGCCCTTGATGCCGGAGTTGTCGCAGTGGATCAGCACCTCGCGACCGCTGACCACGCCCAGTCCGGTGATAACGTTCGCGCCCGGCACCTCGTCGTCGTACTGGCCGCAGGCGGCCAGTGACGAGAACTCGAGGAAAGGCGTGCCGGGGTCGAGCAGCAGGTCGAGCCGTTCGCGCGGCAGCAGCTTGTTCTGCGAACGCAGGCGCATCAGGTCGCGTGGCGGGCAGAGGTGGCGGGCGCGTTCCTGGCGGGCGCGGAAGTCGGCGACGATGGCGCTGATCGCGGCATGGTTGCGCTGGTAGGCCTCTGACGAGGTATCGACGCGGGATTCGATGCGCTTCATCGGTGTCGGCGGCGGCAGGTTCAGGCGTCTTCGAGGGTGATCAGCGCCGCCTTCAGCGCGAAACTGGCGCCGACCGGGTGGTGCACCGCCCTTACCCGCGCGTCGCGCGGGGCGGTCAGGGTGGTCTCGAGCTTCATGCTCTCGATGACCATCAACGCCTGGCCGGCATGCACCAGTTCACCCGCGGCCACGTGGACGGCGATGACCACGCCGGGCATGGGAGCACTGAGCAGGTTGGAGGCTCCGCCAGCCGTGTCGCCGGCGGCGCGAGACAACGTCTGCCGTTCGACCTGGACTGCGCCGAGGCCGTCGGCATGGACGAACACCGCGTCGGCCCCGGCGGCCAGGTGCACGGTCCGGGATCGGCCGTCGATGGTGATGCGGCAGCGCCCGTCGGGCAGGGCCTCGCGGCTGACGCTCAGGGTGCGCTGGCCGCGGCGCAACTGCACGCCGCCGTCGCCGCCGCGGACGGCCACCACATCGTGCGCGGTGCCATCGATCAGGTAGCGGGCATGCATGGGGCTTCAGTTCCTCCAGGCGCCCATGGCAGCGTGCATGGCCGGCACGGCGTGGACGCGCAGCATCAGCTCGCGGTCGGACAGCACGGCCGCAGCCAGCAGCAGGTCGATGTCGTCTTCGCTCGGAGTCGCGACCAGCTCGCCCGCGCAGCGCGCCAGCATGCCGGTGTCGGCTTGGCCGGCTGTGAACTCGGGATGCTGCAGCACGCGCGTCAAGTACGTGGCGTTGGTGGCGACGCCGAGCAGCACGGTGTCCTGCAGCGCGCGCACCGAACGCGCGATGGCCTGCGCGCGCGTCGCGCCGTGGCAGACGATCTTGGCGATCATCGGGTCGAAGGCGGCCGTGACCTCGCCGCCCTCGAGCACGCCGGCATCGACGCGCAGGCCCGGGCCGACCGGTGGCTTCCAGGTCAGGATGCGGCCTGTTGCAGGGCGGAAGTCGTGCGCCGGGTCCTCGGCATACAGCCGGCATTCGATGGCGTGGCCCTGCTGCGCGATGTCGGTCTGCACGAGGCCCAGGGGCTCGCCACGCGCCAGTCGCACCTGCTCGTGCACCAGATCCAGGCCGCACACGGCCTCCGTCACGGGGTGCTCGACCTGCAGCCGCGTGTTCATCTCCAGGAAAAAGAACTCGCCCCCGGCGCCGTAGATGAACTCGACCGTACCGGCGCCGAGGTAGCCGCAGGCGCGTGCGATGCCGGCCGCGGCCTCGCAGATCTGTCGCCGCTGCTCGGGCGTGAGGCCCGGCGACGGCGTTTCCTCGATGATCTTCTGGAAGCGCCGCTGCACCGAGCACTCGCGTTCCCAGACATGGACCACCTGGCCGTGGGCGTCGCCGAGCACCTGGACCTCGATGTGGCGCGGGCGCTCGACGTAGCGCTCGACGAACAGGCGGCCATCGCCGAAGTAGCGCTCGCCCTCGCGCCGCGCGGTGGCGATCTCGGCCTCGAGCAGCGTCAGGTCGCGCACGATGCGCATGCCCTTGCCGCCGCCGCCGGCCGAGGGCTTGATGAGCAGCGGTGTGCCCAGCGCGCGGGCACGCTCGACGAAGCTCGCCGGGTCGTCGTCCTCGATCGCGCTCGGTGCCACCGGAAAGCCACGCTCGGCGACGAAGCGGCGCGCGCGCACCTTGTCGCCCATCAGCTCGATGGTGTCGGCGCGCGGGCCGATGAAGGTGATGCCGGCGTCCTCGAGCGCGCGTGCAAAAGCCGCGTTCTCCGACAGGAATCCATAGCCGGGGTGGACCGCCTGGGCGCCGCTGCTCATCGCGGCCGCAACGAGCTGGGCGATGTCCAGGTAGGCCGCCACCGGCGTGCTGCCATGCAGTTCGACGGTTGCATCGGCCGCTAGCACCGCCGGGCTGGCGGCGTCCACCGCGTGGTGGGCGACCGCCACGCGCATCCCCATCGCCCTGAGCGTGCGCAGCACGCGCAAGGCAATCTCGCCGCGGTTGGCAATGAGAACGGTGTCGAACTGTCGCAGCGGCGGTGCTGCAGGTGCCCGCGTGCCGCCCACGTTCAGTCGACGACCGCAAGCGGTTCCGATACGCGGTCGAACTTGGAGGCTTTGGCGTCCGACTTCAGGATCAGCACGCTGCTCGGCGAGTGGCGCACCGTGGGCGAGAAGCTGATCGGTGAGGCCAGACCGTCGGTGCCGAAGTTCTTGGTCGTCTCGAGTTTTTCCACAACGCAGGCCCGCGTCAGCGTCTTGCCACAGCGGCGGATGGCGTCCTCCATCAGCAGGGCGCCCACATAGGCCGTGATCGAGTAGCGGTTCAGCATCTTGAGCTCGTCGGCCGAGAGGTGCTTCTGCGCCAGCCCCATGAACTTGGCCATGCCGGGCACGGCCAGGTCGGTCAGCGGCGGCACGTAGTCGGCGACGAAGTAGCCGTCGCCCGCGGCACCGGCCAGGGCCTGCACCGGCGTGAGATGCGCCGAGTGCACCGCCAGAATGGTCAGCGGCATCTGGTTCTTAGCCGCCTCCTTCATCAGCATCGAGTGCTCGGCGACGACGCCGCCTGACGCCAGGAAGGTGGCGCCTGCCTGCTTCAGGCTCAGCATCTCGGCCGAGAAGTCCTTGGTGCCGCGCTTGAAAGCAATCTCGGAGACGCTCTTCAGGCCCAGCGCCTTGACCGCCTTCTGGTAGCCACAACGCACGTCGGTGCCGAATTCGTCGTCCTGGTAGGCGATGGCGAACTTCTCCGCCTGCAGCTTGCGTGTCTTGACCAGGTGGATCATGGCCGTGCCCAGTTCCTGGCAGTAGGTCGGGCCGACGATGAACACCGTCTTGTTCGGCGGGTTGAAGTGCGAGGCGGCAACGGCCATCGCGTTGATGGTCGGGATCTTCTGCTCGTTGATGTAGGGCAGCATGGCCTGCAGCATCGCCGAGCCCGAGGTGCCGATCAGGCCGAAGACGTTCTCCGATTCGTTCAGGCGTTTCACACCCTGCAGCGCGCGCTGAGGCACGTAGCCGTCGTCGTCGAGTCGGATCTCGACCTTGCGCCCGTTGATGCCGCCGCGGCTGTTGACGTCCTCCTGCCACACCTTGAGTGCGGCCATGTGCGCCTTGCCCAGCAGGCTGGGCGGGCCGCTGACCGGCGTCACCGAGCCGAGCACGATCTGGCTGTCCGTGACGCCGGGCTCGGCCATCGCGACGCCCTGCACCAGGGTCAGGGCGAAGGCCGCGGCGATGGCGCGGGTTGTCTGCAGCGAAGAAATGTTCATAGGGCGCAAGTATGTGCAGTTGAATCGGGTGGATGCCTTGGGCTCACTTGCCGTCGAGAAACTCGGATGCACGCTCGAACTTGCCCGTGGCGGTATCGGCCTTGATCAGGATCGGCCGCGTACCGCTCTGGCGGACGTTGGGGCCGAAGGTCAGCGGGGCCATGATGCCGTCGCTGGTGAAGTTCTTGGTCTGTTCCAGCTTCTGCACCAGGCAGGCACGGGTCAGGTTGCGGCCGCACGCCTGCAGCGCCGACTCCAGCAACTGGGCCGCGACCATCGCCGTCAGCGAGTAGCGGTTCATCGCCTTCACCTCGTCGCCGCTGAGGTACTTGTAGGCCAGGGCATTGAGCCGGCCGATGCCCTGAATTTCGGTGTCGGTGATGGGCGGCACGTAGTCGGCCAGCAGCAGTCCTTCGGCGGCGCTGCCGGCCAGCGCGAGCACGGGGCCCAAGTGCGACGGGTGCGGTGCCAGCCGCACGACGTTCATGCCGTTCTTCTGGATCTCCTTGAGCATGGTCGCGGTCTCGGCAATGATGCCCCCTGTCAGCACGAAGGTGGCCCCGGCGCGTTGCACTGCCAGGACTTCGGCCGACAGGTCCTTGGCCCCTCGCTTGTAGGCCACAGCGATGGTGCTGCTCAGGCCGAGCGCCTTGAGCGCCGCGTCGTACCCGCACTTGACGTCGGCGCCGTAGTCGTCGTCCTGGTAGATGATGGCGAACTTGGCGCCCTGCAGTTTGCGCGAGGTGACCAGGTGCTTCATCACACCGTCGATCTCCTGACAGTAGGTGGCGCCGATGTTGAAGACGGTCTTGCGCGGCGGCGTGAAGTGCGCGCCGGCTACGGCGGCGAAGTTCAGCGCCGGGATCTGGTTCTCCTCGATGGTGGGCATCATCGCGAGCAGATGCGACGAACCGGAGGTGCCCAGCAAGGCGAACACCTTGTCGACGTCGATAAGCTTCTTCACCGCCTGCACCGAGCGCTGCGGCACATAGGCGTCTTCCTCGACACGCAGGTCGATCTTGCGACCGTGGATGCCACCGCGGGCGTTGACGTCCTTCTCCCAGACACGCAACGCGATCACGGCGGCCTTGCCGATCAGGCTGGGCGGGCCGGTCTGCGGCAGCACCGAGCCGATGACGATGCGATCTTCGAACACACCCGGGTCGGCGGCCATGGCCGATGCCGCGGCGGCGGCGAGAAGGCCAGTGCTGATCAGGGTGGTGCGGATGCAGCGAAGGGTCTGGTGCATGGTGGGTGTCCTCGGTGGGGCAGGGCGGCGGGTTGACGGGTCAGAACCTGAAGGGCCAGTGGGTCCAGTAGTGCTTGATGTCGCGCCAGCGGCCGATCAGGCCGTCAGGTTCGAAGCGCAGGAACAGCACGATGGCCAGTCCGTAGACGATGCCTTTGATCTCGAAGAAGGAGGTCGACGTCGCGCCCGACCCGAGGGCGCTGAACAGCAGCCCCAGGCCTTCGTTCAGGCCGAAGATGAAGACCGTGCCCAGCAAGGCGCCGGCTACCGAGCCGAGCCCGCCGACGATCAGCATCGACAGCGCTTCGATCGAGATCAGCAGGCTGAAGCTGTCGACGTTGAGGTAGCGCGTGTAATAGGCCAGCAGGCCCCCGGCGATGCCGGTGTAGAAGGCGCTGACCATGAACGCCAGCAGCTTCCAGCGCACCAGGTCGACCCCCATCGCGCGGGCGGCGATGTCGTGCTCGCGGATCGCGATGAAGGCCCGGCCGACGCGACTGCGCAACAGGTTCAGCGTCACCAGCACCGCCACCACCAACACGGCCAGGACCACGAAGTAGTAGCCGCGCTCGGCTGCGAGCGTGGTGCCGAACAGGGCCGGCTGCGGCACCGACAGTCCCTCAGAGCCGCCCGTCAGACCGCCGCCGTTGAGGATCAGGTGGTTGATGATGACCGCGAAGGCCATGGTCGTGATCGCCAGGTACAGGCCCTTCAGGCGCAGCGATGGCACGCCGACCACCAGCCCGGCGGCGGCCGCGCACACACCGCCGGCCAGCAGGCACAGCGGCATCGGCCAGCCCAGCTTGCCGGCCACGATGCCGGTGGCGTAGGCGCCGACGGCCAGGAAGCCTGAGTGCCCCAGCGAGATCAGCCCGGTGCTGCCGGTGAGCAGGTTCAGGCCGAGCACGCCGACGGCCGTGATCATCAGCAGCAGCACCAGCGAGATGTAGTACTTGCTCAGCAGCATCGGCACCAGCGCCAGGGCTGCGACCAGCAACAGTGTCCAGACGATGACCGGCACCGAGTCGGTCAGCGCCAGGACCTGGCGGTAGTTTTCCTTGAAGTTGCCGCTGCGCATCAGACTCGCTCGATATCGGGTTTGCCGAACAGACCGTAGGGCCTGACCATGAGGACGATCAGGATCAGCACGAAGCCGGCGATTTCCTTCATGCCGCGGCCGATGTAGCCTTCCGACATGTTCTCGACCACGCCGATCAGGATGCCGCCCAGGGCCGCACCGAACACCGAGTCCAGGCCGCCGAGGATGACCGCCGGGAAGCTGCGCAGGCCGACGAGCCACATGCCCGGCTCGAGGTCGTAGATGACGCCCACCAGGACCCCGGCGATGGCGGCAAGGCCCGCGGACAGCGCCCACGACAGCGCGAAGATGCGCTTGACGTTGATGCCCATCAGAAGCGCCGTGGTCTGCAAATTGGCGGTGGCACGCATTGCGATGCCCACCCGAGAGTAGCGGAAGAAGGCCCAGAGCCCGGCCACCACCGCTGCCATGATGCCCAGTGCGTGGAGCTGTGCCGGATAGATGCCCGCCGGCCCGATGCGGATCGGCTCGGTCGACAGCCCGGTGGACAGCGGCATCGGATCCGCGCCCCAGATCAGCACCACGACCGAGCGGATGATGACGGCCAGGCCGATCGTCACCATCACGGTCGAGAACACCGGCTGGCCCAGCATCGGGCGGATCAGAAGCACCTCGATCAGAAGCCCCAAGGCGACCGAGGCGACGACGCTGGCCAACAGCAGCGGCCAGAAGCCGAGTTGGAAGGTGCCCGCCAGCGTGAAGGCGATGTAGGCCACCAGCATCATCAGCTCGCCCTGGGCGAAATTCACCACGCCGGTGGCGCGGTAGATCATGGCGTAGCCCATGCCGATGAAGCCGTAGACCATGCCCGCCGCGATGCCCGACACGAGCAACTGAATGAAGTAGTCCATCAGGCGGTGCCTCCACCGTAGATCAGCTCGATCTCGCGTGCGAACTTCTTGCCGATGATGCTGCGGCGCACCTTCTGCGTGGCCGTCAGCTCGCCGTCGTCGTGGTCGAGTTCCTTCTCGAGGATCACGAACTTGCGGATGTTCTCGACCCGCGCGAACTGCTGGTTCACGCGCCGCACTTCCGCGTCGACCAGCTCGCGCACTTCCGGCAGTTGCGACAGGCTGCGGTAGGTGGTATAGGCCAGACGGCGTTCCTGCGCCCATTTGCCGACGGTCTCGTAGTCGATCTGCACCAGCGCCGACAGGAAGTGGCGGCCGTCGCCGAGCACGATGGCTTCGCGCACGTAGATGCTGTCTTTGAGCGCGTTCTCGATTTCCGAGGGCGAGATGTTCTTGCCGCCGCTGGTGATGATGATGGCCTTCTTGCGGTCGACGATCATCAGCTCGCCGTTGGGCGCCAGCGCCACGACGTCGCCGGTGTGCAGCCAGCCGTCCTGGACCGTCAGCGCGGTGGCGTTGTTGTCGTGCAGGTAGCCCTTGAACACGGCCGGATGCTTGACGATCAGTTCGCCGTCCTCGGCGATCTTCCAGTTCAGGCCTTCGATCGGCGTGCCGGTGGCACCCAGCCGCTCGGCCTTGGCATGCTGGTGAAAGATGACGCCGCCGGACTCGGTCATGCCGTAGACCTGGTACACGGGCAGGCCCAGGATGCGAAAGAACTTCAGCACCTCGGGAGAGACACTGGCGCCGCCGCAGAATCCGCAGCGCATGCGGTCGAGGCCGACGAACTTCTGCAGGTTGCGGAACATTAGCAGCCACAGCAGCGCGAACTGCAGCCGGTCGCCCCAACTGCGCTGGCCGTCGCGCTGCTCGGCGCGCTCGAACAGGGCCTTGCCCGCGGCGAAGCAGCGCTCGAAAGCCCAACGCTGGAAGCGCGTGGCGTCCTGCATGCGCATCACGATGCCCTGCTGCAGCTTCTCCCAGATGCGTGGCACGCCCAGGAAGACGGTCGGTGCGATTTCGCGCAGGTTGACCGCGACGGTGTCGATCGACTCGGCGTAGTTCACCACGCCGCCGGTCATCATGTGCATGACGGTGGAGAAGGCACGTTCGGCCACGTGGCACAAGGGCAGGTAGCACAGCACCTGCATGTTGTGCTGGTCGAGCCCGAAATGGCTGCGCAGCTTGTCGGTGGTCACGATCAGGTTGCGGTGCGACAGCATCGCGCCCTTGGGCGGCCCGGTGGTGCCCGAGGTGTAGACCAGCATGCAGGTGTCGTCGGGCTGCGTGGCGGCAATGCCGTCGTCGAAGGCGCGGGCGTTCTCGGCCGAGGCGGCGGCGTACTGATCACCCAGCTCCAGGACTTCTGCGAACGACATCAGCAGCTCGCGCGGGTACAGCCGCATGCCCTTCATGTCCACGGCGATGATCTTGGTGACCTCGGGCAGACCGACCTCGTGCTTGGCGATGGCGTCCAGCACCTTGTCGACCTGCTCCTGGTCGCCGCAGACGACGAAGCGGCTGTTGGAGTGGTGGACGATGTACTGCAGCTCGGGCCACGGGTTGGTCGGGTAGATGCCGACCACCACACCGCCGATGGCCTGCGTGCCCAGGTCGGCAAACATCCATTCGGGCGTGTCTTCGCTGGCGATGGCCAGCCGCTCGCCGCGCCGGAAACCCAGCGCCAGCAATCCCAGCGCGAAGCGGCGCGCGGTGTCGTGGTAGTGGCGCCAGGTCATGCGGTTCCAGATGCCCAGGTCCTTCTCGCGGAAGGCCAGCGCATCGGGCGTGGTGCGGGCCCAGTGTTGCAGCAGCTTGGGCAACGTGTGGTTGCCGCTGTGCAGGGCTTCGTGCAGGGCTGTGTGCTGGAGATTGCTCATGCTGCCGCCTGTGCGCCGCCCAGGTAAGCGGCGATCACCGCCGGGTTGGCGGAGATTTCGGCCGGTGTGCCTTCGCCGATCTTTCGGCCGAAATTGAGCACGCAGATGCGGTCGGAGATGTCCATCACGATGCCCATGTCGTGCTCGACCATCAGCACGGTGATGCCGAGTTCGTCGCGGATGTCGAGCACGAAGCGCGCGATGTCCTCGGTTTCCTCGGTATTCATGCCCGAGACCATTTCGTCGAGCAGCAGCAGCTTGGGCTCGGTGGCCAGCGCGCGGCCGAGTTCGACGCGCTTCTGCATGCCGTAGGAGAGGGCGCCCACGGGCATGTCGCGGATGTCCTCGATCTCGAGGAAGTCGATGATTTCCTCGACCTTGCGCCGATGTTCGAGTTCCTCGCGGCGGGCGCGACCGAAGAACCAGGCCGCGTCGAAGACATTGGTGCGCATGTGGCAGTGGCGGCCGACCAGCAGGTTCTGCACCACGGTGGCATGCTTGAACACGGCCAGGTTCTGGAAGGTGCGGCCGATGCCGATGGCCGACATGCGGTGCGAGGGGGTTCCGGTAATGTCGCGGCCCTCGAAGTGCACCGTGCCGCCGCTCGGGCGCACGACGCTGCTGATCATGTTGAAGGTGGTGGTCTTGCCGGCGCCGTTCGGGCCGATCAGCGAGTAGATCTCGCCACGGCGGACGTGGAAGCTGACGCCGGCCACGGCTTCGACGCCGCCGAAACGCTTGGACAGGCCTTCGACCTGCAGGAGGATGTCGTTCACGTCAGTGGCTCCGCCGCTCGTGGGTCATGCGCGTGGGTCATGACAACCAGCGCTTGCGGCGCTTGTAGTGCTTCACTTCGCGCATGTTCTTGCGCGAGCCGCCCTCGCCGAAGCCGAGGTAGAACTCGCGCACGTCTTCGTTGCGCAGCATCTTGTCGGCTGGGCCGTCGAGGACGACGCGGCCGTTTTCCATGATGTAGCCGGTGTCGGCGATGGACAGCGCCATCTGCGCGTTCTGCTCGACCAGCAGGATGCTCACCCCGTCCTGCCGGCACAGCCGGATGACGATGGCGAAGATCTCCTCGCAGATCTGCGGCGCCAGCCCGAGCGTGGGTTCGTCGAGCATCAGCAGCTTCGGCGCCGACATCAGCGCGCGGCCGATGGCCACCATCTGCTGCTCGCCGCCGGACAGATAGCCTGAAACCGTGGCGCGCTTGGGCGTCAGGCGCGGGAACGTGGCGTAGACACGCTCCAGGCCGAGCTTGGACTCGGCCACCGAGCGCGTGTAGCCGCCCATCAGCAGGTTTTCCTCGACCGTGAGCTGGTCGAACAGGCGCCGGCCCTCGGGCACCATGACGATGCCGGCGCGCACGATGCGGTCGGGCGTCATGCCGGTCAGCGGCTGGCCCTCGAACGTGATCTGGCCGCCCTTGACCTCACCGTCTTCGGGGTAGAGCACGCCGCTGATGGCTTTCAGCGTCGTGGACTTGCCGGCTCCGTTGGCGCCCAGCAGGGCGACGATCTGCTTCGGGCCCAACGCGAGCGACGCCTCGCGAACGGCTTCGATCGTGTTGTCATAGACGATCTGAACATTGGTCAGGGTCAGCATCAGGTTGAGGCGGCTCGGCGGGTCCGGAGGGCGCGCCGCCCTGCGGCGGCATCGGCGGCGCAGCCTGGCTGCACCATATACGATAATCTAACGGTAGTTAGGTTTCGTTCGATTGCGGGGAAACCCGCCGTCCGGCGTGCCACCGCCCCGAGGTCAGGCCTCTTCGGCGCCGAACCTGCGGAAGTTCGGCTTGCGCTTCTCCAGGAAGGCGCGCACGCCCTCCTTGGACTCGTCGGTGTTGTAGTACAGGCTGAGCGCCTGCATGCCCAGGCTACCGATGCCGCGGATGTTCTCGGTCGAGGCGTTGAACGAGCGCTTGGCGATGGCGATGGCCGTCGGGCTCTTCTCGACGATCTCGCGCCCCCACTTGGCAACCTCGGCATCGAGTTGTGCGTGAGGCACGACCACGTTGACCAGCCCCATGGCCAGTGCCTCTTGTGCGCTGTAGCGCCGGCACATGTACCAGATCTCGCGCGCCTTCTTCTCGCCGACCACCTGTGCCAGGTAGGCCGTGCCCCAGCCGGGATCGACCGAGCCGACCTTGGGGCCGACCTGACCGAACACCGCCTTGTCAGAAGCGATGGTCATGTCGCACAGCGTGGCGATCACGTTGCCGCCGCCGATGGCATAACCCTGTACGCGCGCGATCACCGGCTTGGGCACGTCGCGGATCACGCTGTGCAGTTCCTCGATAGGCAGGCCAGCAGTCCCGCGGCCATCATACTGGCCGGAGTGCGCAGACTGGTCGCCGCCGGTGCAGAACGCGCGATCACCGGTGCCGCCGATCACGATGGCTGCGATGTTCTTGTCCCAGCCCGCCTTCATCATGGCGTGCAGCATCTCCTCGACCGTCTGGCCGCGGAACGCGTTCATCACGTCGGGCCGGTTGATCGAGATGTAGGCGATCTGGTCGCGCTCCTCGTAGACGATGTCCTGGTAGCTCATGGGCCTGCCCCTCAGCCGATCATGCTGTAGCCACCGGAGACCGACAGCACCTGCCCGGTCACGTGGCCGGCCTTGCTCGACGCCAGGAAGGCCACGGCGTTGGCGATGTCCTGCGGCCGGCCGACCTTGCGAAGCGGCAGGCTCTTGGTGACCTTCTCCATCTGCTCAGGCGTGAACATGGCTCCGGCGTTGGTCCACATGCTGTTGCCGCCCACCTCGTCGGTGGTTTCGGGGATGGTCACGCCGGGGCAGACCACGTTGCAGCGGATGCCGTAGCGGCCGTTCTCCTTGGCGATCGTCTTCATGAAGCTGTTGACCGCCGCCTTCACGCCGCCATAGACGGCTTCGCGCGGCTCGCCCTGGCGGCTGGCGTCGGAGCTGATCGAGACGATGGCGCCGCCGTTCTGCTTGATCATCAGGTCGAGCGCGGTCTTGGTGCAGTTGAGCACGCCGACGTAGTTGATGTCGATCACCTTGCGCCAGAAGTCGGGCGTCGTCTGGGTGAAGAACATCAGGTTGTCCCAGCCGACGTTGTTGACCAGCACGTCGACCCGCCCGTGTTTGTCGGTCGCCGCCTTGAACATGGCCTGCACCTGCTCGAGGCTGGTGACGTCGGTCTTGATCACCTGCACCGATGCAGCGCCCAGCTTGGTGGCGAACTCGGCCGTCTTGTCGGCCTGCGCGGTGTCGACATCGCCAATCGTGATGTGGGCGCCTTCGCCGGCGAACGCCAGCACGATGGCACGGCCGATGTTGGAGCCGCCGCCGGTGACGATGACGGACTTGTTTTTCAGTTCGAGATCCATGATGTTCCTTTGCCTGTGAGAGCGCCTCCGGGCGCCGGTTTTTCAGTATAACAACCGAACAGGTGTTAGTTTGACTTGGGGCGCCGCCTACTCGATCTTGATCCCGGCGGCCTTGATGACCTTGCCGTAGCGTTCGATGTCGTTCTTGATCATCGCGCCGAACTGGGCGGGTCCCATGCTCTGAGGGTCGATCGCCTGCGCCGTCAAGTTCTCCTTCACATCGGGCAGCGCCAGGATTCTGGTGATCTCGGTCGCCAGCTTGTCGACAATGTCCTTCGGTGTTCCGGCCGGCGCGAGTACCCCGAACCACAACTGGAAGTCGTAGTCGGGCAGACCGGCTTCGGCGAACGTGGGCACATCCGGCATGCTGGCCAGGCGCGCCTTGCCGGTCACCGCGATCGCCTTGAGCTTGCCGGCGCGGATGTGCGGCAACGAGGTGATGGGCGTATCGAAATTGAGCTGAATCTGGCCGCCGATCAGATCGGTCAACGCCGGTGCCGTGCCCTTGTAAGGCACATGCTGCATCTTCACGCCGGCCACAGTCTTGAACATCTCGCCCGCCAGGTGGGTCGAGCTGCCGGTGCCGACGGCAGCGAAGTTCAGCTCGTTCGGCTTGGCCTTGGCCAGGGCGATGAACTCCTTGACACTGTTCGCCGGCACCGACGGGTGCAGGACCAGCACCAGTTGGGTGGTGACGAGAGTCGTCACCGGCATGAAATCCTTGATCGGGTCGAACGGCAGCGTGGGCAGCAGGTGCTGCAAGGTGGCCAGGGTGGATGTGTGCAGCGCGATCGTGTAGCCGTCGGGCGCTGATTTCGCCAGCGCGTCGGTGCCGATCACGGTGTTGGCCCCGCCCCGGTTGTCGACCAGCACCTGCTGGCCCCAGCTCTCGGTCATCTTGTCCGCCACCAGCCGTGCCACCTGGCTCGTGCTGCCGCCAGGGGCATAGGGCACGATGAAACGAATCGGCTTTGCCGGGTAGGTCTGTGCGGTCTGCGCGTGAACATCGGCCAAGCAGGCCAGTGTGAGCAGCGCGACCGCCGAGAATTTGAGTCTGAACATGATTCCTCCGTTGCCGCTATGCCTGGGCAGGCCGCGCGGCCGTAGTGCCGGCCGACGCGAGATTGCGTTAGGCCCACCGTCGACTGACAGGTCGCTTGGTGGATGGTCTACCTAGCGTACGTTTGGCAAACTAACATCGCGTTCCCGCAAATGCATCGGGAGAAGCCATGAACCGCGACGAACAGGTGGCGCTGATGCGCCAGGCATTCGCCCACCTCGACGCCGGCACCACCGATCTGGCCGACGCGGTGAGCTTCAACCCGGTGACGGCCTATACCTGCCCGCAGCGCCTGGCGCGCGAGTCGGCGCTGCTGTTCCGCAAGTACCCGCTGTTGATGGGCCTGTCCAACCAGATCCCGCAGCCGGGCGACCACTTCACCGATGACCTCAGCGGCATCCCGATCCTGGTGGTGCGCGGCAAGGACGGCCGGGCGCGGGCCTTCCACAATGTCTGCCGGCACCGTGGTGCACGCCTGGCCGAAGGCTGTGGTCGGCAGAATAATTTCGTCTGCCCCTACCACGGCTGGACCTACGGCCTGGAGGGCGAGTTGCGTGGCATTCCCGACCAGCGCAACTTCCCCGGTGTGGACAAGGCCGCCTACGGCCTGGCGCCGCTGCCGCTGGCCGAACGCCACGGCATGCTGTGGGTGCAGCCCAGCGTCGGCCCGGAGGGCCTGGAGATCGATGCCCAGGGCTTCCTGGGGGAACTCGACGCCGAGTTCGCGTCCTTCGGCCTGGCCGGCTACCACCACTACGAGACGCGCCAGATCCAGCGCCAGATGAACTGGAAGCTGGTCATCGACACCTTCCTCGAGAGCTACCATTTCAGCGTGCTGCATCGCGACTCGGTGGCGCCGCTCTTCCACCCCAACCTGTGTCTGTTCAAACCATTCGGCCTGCACTTGCGCGAGGTACTGCCGCGGCGCAGCCTGGAGCGCCAGCGCGGCCTGCCCGAAAGCGAGTGGGACCTGATCGCCCACCACACCCTCGTCTACGTGCTGTTCCCGAACACGGTCTTCGTCGTGCAGGTCGACCATGTCGAGACCTGGCGTGTCTACCCGACGGCGGGCAAGGTCGACGAGTGCACCATGTACCTCGACTTCCACGTGCCCCATCCGGTCGACTCCGACAGCGCGCGCCGCCACTGGCAGCGCAACATGGATCTGACCATCCGCACCGTCTGCGACGAGGACTTCCCGGCCAGCGAAGGCATGCAACGCGGCTTTGCATCCGGGGCCCAGACCCATGCCACCTACGGGCGCAACGAACCCGCGCTGGCCTACTTTCAGCGTACCGTGGCGCAGGCCGTCGGTGACACCAGCCCACCAGGGGAGACAGCATGACAATGAAGGAACGAGTCGTCATCGTCACCGGCGCCGCGCGCGGCTTGGGCAGAGGCTTTTCCGAGCGGCTCGCCGCCGAGGGCGCGGCGGTGGTGTGTGGCGACCTGCGGCCGTGCGACGAAACCGTTGCCGCGATCTGCGGCGCAGGCGGTCGCGCCGTGGCGCTGCGTCTGGACGTGACCGACATGGCGTCCTGCCTGGCCTCGGTCGAGGTGGCCGTGGCCGAGTTCGGCCGGCTCGACGGCCAGGTCAACAACGCTGCGCTTTACGCCGACATCAAGGGTGCCCGCTTCGACCAGATCGAGGAGAAGCAGTGGGACGCGGTGATGAACGTCAACGTGAAGGGCATCTGGCAGATGTGCAAGGCAGCCGTGCCGCAGATCCGCAAGGCCGGCGGCGGCAGCATCGTCAACATCTCGTCGCTGGCCGCCGTGCACGGCATGGCGTATGCCATCGACTACGGCGTGTCCAAGGCGGCGGTCATCGGCATCACGCGCTGCCTGGCGCGCGAACTGGGGCGCGACTGGATCCGCGTCAATTCAGTGGCGCCGTCGCTGGTGCTGACCGAGGGAACGACGAGCTACTTCGGCGCCAAGCACGAGCAGGTCACCAAGGCCATTGCCGGAAGCCAGGCGCTGCAACGCAACCTCGAGGCCGGTGACCTGGTCGGCACCATTGCCTTCCTGCTGTCGGCCGACAGCCACTTCATGACCGGGCAGACCTTGATGGTCGACGGCGGCACCGAGTTCCTGTAGGCCAAGGCCGCCCAGGCGCCAGCGCCTCGGCGGGCCGCGTCAGGCGCGCTCGAAGATCGCGGCGATGCCCTGCCCGCCGCCGATGCACATCGTCACCAGCGCGTAGCGCCCCTGGATGCGCTGCAACTCGTACAGCGCCTTGGTGGTGATGATCGCGCCCGTGGCGCCCACCGGATGGCCGAGCGAGATGCCCGAGCCGTTCGGGTTGACCTTGGCGGGGTCGAGTTCGAGGGCGCGCGTCACGGCGCAGGCCTGCGCGGCAAAGGCTTCGTTGGACTCGACCACGTCGAGGTCGTTGACGCCGAGGCCGGCGCGTTTGAGGGCCAGGCGCGAGGCCGGTACCGGGCCCAGGCCCATCAGCTTGGGGTCCACGCCGGCGTGGGCGTAGGCCACCAGCCGAGCCAGCGGCTTGAGCCCGCGCGCCTGGACGGCGGCGCCGGTGGCCAGAACCACGGCCGATGCGGCGTCGTTCAGACCCGAGGCGTTGCCGGCCGTCACCGAACCGTCCTTCTTGAAAGCCGGCTTCATGGCCGCCAACTGCTCCAGGGTCACATTGCCGCGCACATGCTCGTCAGTGTCGAAGACCACAGTGCCCTGGCGCGTGGCCATGGTGACGGCGACGATCTGGCTCTTGAACCTGCCTTCGGCGATGGCGCGGGCCGCGCGCTGCTGACTGGCCACCGCCAGCGCGTCCTGCATTTCGCGCGTGATGCCTGCGCTGGCAGCAACGTTTTCGGCCGTGATGCCCATGTGGATGGCATGGAAGGGGTCGTGCAGCACGCCGAGCATGTAGTCGGTCATGGGCGCATCGCCCATGCGTGCCCCCCAGCGCGCGGCAGGCAGCAGGTAGGGCCCGCGGCTCATCGACTCGGCGCCACCTCCGATGGCGATCTCGGCGTCGCCAAGCAGCAGCGTTTGCGCCGCAGAAATGATGGCTTGCAGGCCCGAGCCGCACAGCCGGTTGACGTTGAATGCCGGCGTCTCGTTCGGAATGCCGGCCTCGATGGCGGCCACGCGCGCCAGGTAGGCGTCGCGCGGTTCGGTGGGGATGACGTTGCCCAGCACCACGTGGCCGATGCTGGCGGCGTCGGTGCCGGCGCGGGCGATGGCCTCGCGTACCGCCGTGCTGGCCAGTTGCGACAGCGGCACGTCCTTCAGCGCACCGCCAAAGCTGCCAATGGCGGTCCGCGTTGCGCTGACGACATAGATTTCGGGCTTGTTCATGGAGTTCTCCGGTCGGTACTGTGGGCTTGGCAGCGGACGTGGGCGCCTTCAGGCGGGGCGTGCAGGGGCGGCATCGGCGCCTCGGGCGCTGCCGTGCCCCAGGCCCACGGCTTGCTCGGCCTCGGCAAACAGGCCGCGCAGGGCCTCGTCCGCCGCTTGCGATGCAACCTCGCCGCAATAGGCCCAGTCGGACGCCGGGACGAGCGCACGCACACGCACCGCGGCCAGCAGCCGCAACAAAGCCAGGCGACGGTGCCCCATCGCAACGCTGCGTGCGAGCAAGGCCAGCGCACTGGCCTGTGCTGCCGCCGCAGCCGGCGCGCACGCGTCGGGGCGCGCGCCTACGGCCAGGCTGCGTTTGAGTAGACGGATCGGCGGACGGGCCATCAGTTCAGCAGCGGCGCGAGGCCCGGCCGCTCGCCCGGCGCTGCGACCGGCACCGGCTTGCCGGTGACGTAGACCGTTCCCGACAGGCAGGCGATGTGCGCCTGGTCGCTGGCGCGGCTCACATCGACACGGTACACGCCGACCTTGCGCGAGCGCGACACCTCGGTGGCATGCGCCACCAGCCAGTCGCCCGGCTCGACGCCGGTCGAGATGCTGATGTTGCCGTCGATCAACGCGGCGATCGTGCCGTGCGAATTGCAGGCCAGGCCGAGCGCCATGTCGCCCAGCGAGAAGATGGCGCCGCCGTGGCAGCGGCCGTTGAAGTTCAGATGCTGCGGCCCGACCCGCATGCGCACGGTGGCCGTGCCGCGGGCCGCAGCCACGAGTTCGAACCCCAGATGCCTGCCGTAGCCGTCGGCGGCAATCGAACGTGCGACCAGGTCGCGCGCGGCGCGGTCCTCGGTGGCGGCGTGGCGGCTGCCGCGCTGCGTGCGCTGTTCCAGCCAGTCGACCAGTTCGCGCAAGCCTTCGCCGGTGGTCGCGATGGTGCGCAGAACCGGCGGCTTGGCAGCCGGGCCGCGGCGCAGCGTCAGCATCGACAGCAATTCGTTCTCGGTCCGCTGCGCGTCGGGCAGGTCGGCCTTGCTGACGACGAAGGCGTCGGCGATCTCCAGCACGCCAGCCTTGATGGCCTGGATGTCGTCGCCCAGCCCCGGCGGGCAGACCACCAGGCGTGTGTCGGCGATGCGCGTGACCTCGACCTCGGACTGCCCGGCGCCGACGGTTTCGACGATCACCGTGTGGTAGCCGGCGGCATCGAAGACATCGACGACGTCGGTGGCCGAGCGTGCCAGCCCGCCCAGGTGGCCGCGCGAGGCGAGCGAGCGGATGAACACCCCTTCGTCGGCCTGGTGCTCGCCCATGCGGATGCGGTCGCCGAGCACGGCGCCGCCGGTGAAGGGGCTGGACGGATCGACCGCGACCACTGCCACCGTGTGGCCGCGCACGCGCAACTGCCTGATCAGGCCCGACACCAGCGTGGACTTGCCGCCCCCCGGCGGCCCGGTGACGCCGACAACATGCGCGCGGCCCACGTGCGCGGCCACCCCGGCGCGAACGGCGTGCGCGCTGTCGCTGTCGTTTTCCAGCGCCGTGATGGCGCGCGCCACCGCGCGCCGGTCGCCTGCCAGGATGGCTTTGAGCGGGTTCGTTTCGGCGTTCATCACACGATCGTCAAGGGCTGACCGAAGCCCATTTCACGGCGCAGCGTGGCGCAGATCTCGCCATGCGTGGCGCTGGCTTCGGCTGCGGCGACGACCTGCGCGAACACGTTGTCGCGCTTCGACTGCGCGGCCGCGGCCAGCGCAGCGAGCGCCTTGTACACCGCGGCGGCGGAGCGTTCGGCCTTGAAGGCCTTGAGCCGGATCAGGTAGGCGTCCATGCGGGCGCGGTCCGGGTAGTCGAGCGCGGGGTAGTCGGCCGCGTCTTCCTCGACGGTGTACTTGTTGACTCCGACCACGGTCTCCGCGCCGGCGTCGACGCGTTTCTGGAAGGCCAGCGCCGAGTCTCCGATCATCTTCTGCACCAGGCCCTTTTCGACCGCCTTGTACATGCCGCCCGCAGCGTCGATCAGGTCAATGATGGCCTCGATCTTCTGCTGCATCGCGTCGGTCAGCGACTCGACGTAATACGAGCCGCCGAGCGGGTCGATGACGTCGGTGAGGTGGGCTTCCTCGCGCAGGATGTTCTGCGTCGCCACGGCGATGCGCGCGGCCTCCGTCGTGGGGGTGGAGAAGACCTCATCGTAGGAATCGGTGTGCAGCGACTGCAGGCCGCCGAAGATGCCGGCCATGGCCTGCGTGGTGACGCGGGCGATGTTGTTCAGCGGCTGCTGGCGCGTCAGGTCCACGCCCGAGGTCTGGCCGTGGAACTTGAAGCGCCACGAGCGCGGGTCCTTGGCGCCGAAGCGTTCGCGGCACAGTTTGGCCCAGACGCGGCGGCCGGCGCGGAACTTGGCCACCTCTTCGAACAGGCTGACCGAGATGTCGAAGAAGAAGGTGAAGCGCGGCAGGAAGCGGTCGGGGTCCATGCCCGCGGCGATGCAGTCTTCGGCGTACTGGATGGCCGAGCACAGCGTGAAGGCCATCGCCTCTGCCGGCGTGGCCCCCGCCTGCTGCATGTGCTGGCCGACGATGGACAGCGGGTTCCAGCCCGGCACCTGTTCGTTGGCGAAGGCGATGTGGTCGACCACGATGCGCCGCGCACCCTGCAGCGCGATGCGGAAGAACATGTGGTTGGCGACGAAGTGCGAGATGCAGTCGCTCTGGTTCGAGGTGCCGGTGATGCGCGTCCAGGGCACGCCGCGCCGCTTGGCCACCGCCAGTTCGAAGGCCAGCAGCGTGAACGGCGTGGGGTCGTTCATGGCCGTGGACAGGTCGCCGATGGGCACGCCGTCGAGCGCGCGGTCCATGTCGCCGACGTGGTTGATCACCGTGCCGCAGGTGCCCAGCAGTTCGGCCGGCACCTCGTCGGCGTCGTAGCCGCGGAAGACCGAGTTGCACGGGATCAGCGACAGCGCCGACGCGCCCAGCGCCAGCATCTCCTTGACGCGGCTGTTGTAGTCCTCGGGCACCCCCAGGCCGATGAGCTGGCGCTGCGACCAGCTGCGCCCCCGGTACATCGTGGGGTAGATGCCGCGGGTGTAGGGGAACTCGCCGGGGAAGCCCAGGCTGTCGGCATAGGCCGCGCCCGACCAGTCGCGCGGCGTGTACAGCGGCTTGATCTCGACGCCGGAGCGGTTGCGCAGCGGCTCGGCTTGCCCGGCTCCGGCGGCGAATTCCTGCTCCCAGCGGGCCTGGGCCAGCGACAGATCGGCGGCAGCGATTTGCGGGACGGGCTTGTTCATGCGGAGGCTCCCTGGCGGGCGTGGCGCGCGGCGGCCAGCGCGCGCACGGCGGTGACGATGTCGTCGAGCGCGGCGCCGGGGTGGAAGACCTGGGCGACGCCAGCCGCCAGCAGCACCTTCTCGTCCTTGGCGGGCACGATGCCACCGACGATGACCTGGATGTCGGCCAGCCCGGCGGCGCGCAGCGCGTCCATCAGCCGGGGCACGATCAGGTGGTCGGTGGCCAGTGACGAGATGCCGATGACGTCGGCGTCCTCTTCCATCGCCAGCTTGACGACGGTGGGGATCTCCTGCCACGGCGGGGTGTATATGACCTCCATGCCGGCATCGCGCAGGCAGGCGGCGATGACGCGGCTGCCGCGGTCATGGCCGTCGAAGCCGATCTTGGTGACGATGACCTTGGGCGGGTGTTCATGCTGCATGTTGTGCTTCTCTCAGGAGCCCCACGAATTTGCGTGCCAGGCCGCGCGGGGTCTCGCGGCCTTGCGGATCGAACCAGAAGCGCGCCCAGTTGAGCGCGCCGAGCAACATCAATCGCAGCGCGTGCCGGTCGGTGCCTGCGGGCAGGGGCAGGGCGGCCACCAGCTCGCGGAACACCTGCTCGTAACCGGCGCGCAGCGTGCGCAGGCGTTCGGCCACCGGCGGCACGTCCTCGGGCAGCACGCGGATCAACACCTGCGCGTAGTCGCTGCTCTTGAGCACGGTCTGCAGGTGCGCCAGGCAGGCGGCTTCGAGCCGCTCCCAGGGTTCGGCGCCGGGCTTCAGGGCTGCCTGCACGGCGCCCTCGAGCTCGCCGACACCGGCCTCGTAGACGGCAACCAGCAGCTCTTCCTTCGACGCGAAGTGGTAGTAGACCGAGCCCGGCAGCATCTTCACGCCCAGCGCGATGTCGCGCATCGAGGTCGCGGCATAGCCGCGCTGCGCGAACAGGCTCGCGGCCACGTCCAGCAGGCCATGCAGGCGGCTGTCGGAGCGGGGAGTGCGCAGCGGGCGGGAGGACACGATGTGGCGTGATTCGAGCGTCGAACGGGGCCGGCAGGCTCGGCGCGCGCCGCGACTTGCAGGAGCGCCGCCGCGGGAACCGAAAAACAATCGTTCGTTTGGTTTATGATGCGGCACACCAGGGTCGCTGTCAACCAGAGGCGTTGCGCAAGCAGCGGTGCGGCGGGCCGCCGCGGCGCAACGACGGCCCGCAACGAAGGGCCGCCACTTGCGACGCAAGTGGCACGGCATCGTCGCGTACTGCAAGCCCCCCTGATGGCCGACTTCAAGGTGCCGCGCCAGGTGCGAATCGTCGACGACTTCCCACTCACGTCGACCGGCAAGATCCGGCGGGCCGAGCTCGCCGCAAGTGCCGCCGAGGCGCCCTGATGCGACGCGGCGGCGCAGCCGTTCAAGTGCACGCGTTTGCTAGCATGCCGCAGCGACGCCCCGCCTGCATCCCACCACGCGCGCACCGACCATGAACTACGACACCATCCGACTCGACCACGACAACGGCATCCTGTGGCTGACGCTGAACCGCCCGCAGATGCTGAATGCCTTCACGCTGCAGATGGCCGACGAACTGATCGACGCCTTCGGCCGCGCCAGCGACGACGATGCGGTGCGCGTCGTCATCGTCACCGGCGAGGGCAAGGGCTTCTGCGCCGGCATGGATCTGGGCAAGGAAGGCGACAACCCTTTCGGCTTTGCGCACGACAAGACACCGACGCTGGCCGACATGGACATCTGCCACGACGAGCCGGCCTCTGCCGACGGCGTGCGCGACTCCGGCGGGCGGGTGGCGCTCGCCATCATGGGGTGCAGGAAGCCGGTGATCGCGGCCGTCAACGGGCCGGCGGTCGGCATCGGTGCCACGATGCTGCTGTCGATGGACATCCGGCTGGCCTCGGACCAGGCGCGCTTCGGCTTCATCTTCGGGCGCGTGGGCATCGTGCCCGAGGCCTGCTCGAGCTGGCTGCTGCCGCGCATCGTCGGCGTGTCGCAGGCGCTGGAGTGGTTCTACCGTGCCGATGTGTTCGACGCGCAGGAAGCGCTTCGTGGCGGGCTGCTGCGCGCCGTGGTGCCGGCGGCCGAACTGCGCGCCGAGGCCGAGCGCATGGCGCGCGGCTTCATGGGCGCTCGCTCGGCGGTGTCGGCGGCGCTGACGCGCCAGTTGGTCTACACCGGCCTGGGCACGGCCGACCGCGACCGCGTGCACAAGCTCGAATCGCTGGGCGTCTTCTACACCAGCCAGAAGGACGGCACGGAAGGCGTGGCGGCGTTCCGCGAGCGGCGCGAGCCGAAGTTCATGTCGTCACCGTCGAAGGACATGCCGCCGTTCTATCCCTGGTGACAGCCGAGGAGACATGCCGTGATCACGATCCACCACCACCCCGATTCCACCTTCGCGCGCCGCGTCACGATGGCCTTGATCGAGAAGGACATCCCGCACCAAAAGGTGCTGGTCGACATGGCCGCGCGCGAGCACCGCAGCCCGGCCTACCGGGCGCTGAACCCGTACGGGCGGGTGCCGACGCTGGTGGACGACGGCTTCGTCCTCAGCGAGTCGACCGCGATCCTCGACTACCTCGAGGCGTGCTTCCCGGCGCCCGCACTCGTGCCGGCCGATGTGCAGGGCCGCGCGCTGGTGGCGATGCACATGAAGCTGTGCGACCTGCAGATGGCACGCCAGACCGGCATCATCATCTTCCCCAAGCGCTTCCTGCCGCCGGCGCGCTGGAACAAGGATGCGATGGCGCTCGCCAAGGGCGAGATCGAGGACCACCTGGCGATCCTCGAGACCCAACTCGCGGGGCGCTCGTACCTGGTGGCCGATGCCTATTCGCTGGCCGACCTGTGCTACACGCCGTTCCTGCAGTTCCTTGCGCTCATGGAGATCACGCCGCCGCCGGCCGTGGCTGCGTGGGCGGCACGCCTGCTGGAGCGGCCGAGCGCGCGGCAGACGGCGCCGGCGCGCTGAGGTCTGAGGCAGCCTGCGCCCGCCGCCGCGCTTCAGACCCGCGCCGACGCCAGCACGCCGGCCTGCGTCAGCCGCGCCACGTCGGCGTCACCCAGCCCGAGGTGGCGCTTCAGCACCGCAGCGTTGTGCTCGCCCAGCAGCGGCGCAGGCTTGCCGGTGTGGTGGGCAAAGCCGTGCGCGCGGATCGGCTGGCCGGCGATGGTGACCTCGCCCAGGATGGGGTCGGCCACGGTGCGCACCGTGCCCCGCCCCGCCAGTTGCGGGTGTTTGACGGCCTGCTCGACCGACAGCACCGGCGCGGCCGGCAGCCGAAAGCCCGCGCAGTGCGCGACCACCGCATCGACGCTCTCGAAACCCGCCATCCAGGTCTCGATGATGGCCACCAACTCGGCCAGATGGGCAACCCGGTCCTCGTTGGTCTGGAAGCGTGGGTCGGTCGCGAGCGCCGGATGGCCCATGGCCTCGCACAGCTTGGGCCACATCGGGCCCGGGATCACCAGATTCACGTAGCCGTCGCGTGCCTTGTAGTAGCCCACCGGCGCGTAGGCGGTCGACTGCGAGCCGCTGCGGTGCGGCTTGATGCTGCCGCCGCTGAGCGTGTGCATCTCGACGTTGGCCTCGTGGCTGCGGAACAGGAAGTCGAGCAGCGACACCTCCACGCGCGTGCCCTGGCCGCCGCGCTCGCGGTGGTACAGCGCGGCACACACGGCGGCCAGCGCGCTCATGCCCGTGCCCAGGTCGCCGACCGCCACGCCGATCAGCGCCGGCGCGCCGTCGGCATCGCCGGCCATGCTGGCCACGCCTGAGTAGGCCTGGCCGGTGAAGTCGAAGCCCGGCATCTTGGCCAGCGGCCCGTCCTGCCCCAAGGCCGACACCGAGGCCATCACCAGGCGCGGGTTCAGCGCGTGCACCGCGTCCCAGCCGAAGCCGAGTTTCTCGATCACGCCGGGCGAGAAGTTCTCGACCATCACGTCGGCGCGCTGCAGCAGGCGGTTCACCAGCGCCTTGCCGTCGGCGTGGCGCAGGTCCACGCACAGACTTTCCTTGGCGGTGTTCTGCTGCACGAAGTAGCCGCTGCGCCCGTCGCGCTGCAGCGGCAGGTAGCGGCCCGGGTCGCCCGTGGGCGCCGATTCGACCTTGATGACCTCGGCGCCGAGTTCGGCCATGGCCTGGCTGACCGAGGGGCCGGCGAGAAACTGGGTGAAGTCGACGACGACGACACCGCTGAGCAAGTGTTCGGGTGGCATGAAGATTCCGAAGGTTCAGCCGAGGTGGCGGCCGAAGAAGCGCAGCGTGCGGTCCCAGGCCATCTGCGCCCAGGCGGCGTCATACTGGGTGATGGGGATGCGGCCGCGCCCTACTGCCGTCTCGTTGGCAAAGGCGTGGTAGGCGAGATAGCGGTGGCCGGTGTAGTCCAGCTTCGCGGCGCGGAATTTCTCTTCCAGCACGTCGACCGTGGCGATCTCGAACGCGGCGTCCTGCGTCGCCCAGTGCCCCATCAGCGGCACGCGGATCTTGCCAGCGTCGAGGTGCTCGGGCGAGGGGAAGCCGTACCAGGCGACGCCGGCATCGACCTCGGGCACGTTGGCCAGCGCCATCAGGGTCAGCACGCCGCCCATGCAGAAGCCCGTGACACCCACCTTCGGGCAGCGCGTCTTCAGGAATTGCACCGCGCCACGCACATCCTGGGTGGCGGCTTCGCCGAACTGCAGGCTGCTCATCAGGTGGTGGGCCTCTTCGGCCTCGACCGTCGACTTGCCGCGGTACAGGTCGGGCACCAGCGCGACATACCCCGCCGCAGCCAGGCGGTCGGCGACACCGCGGATCTGATCGTTCAGGCCCCACCATTCCTGGATCACGACCACGCCCGGGCCGCTGCCGCCCTCGGGTTCGGCCAGGTAGGCGTTGACGGTTTGCCCATCGGGGCGGGGGTAGGAAATCATCGATGCCATGTGCGGTCTCCGATCGAATGGGTGGGAAAAGAAAAGCGGTGCGGCCCGGCACCCGGCCGGGTCATCCTGCGGCAGGCCGCGGCGAGCGCAGCAGGACCAGGCCGCACAAAAGGGCCGGCGCGGCCACGGCCACGAAGGCCGCGCCATAGCTCAGGCCCGACTGCAGCATGAACGAAAACGCCGGCGGCCCGGCCAACACGCCGGCGAAGGTGACGAACAGCGCCGCCGCGGTGGCCGCGCTGACGGCACCGACCGGCGCGCGCCGCGCCACCTCGGCCAAGTACACGCCGTTCCAGCCGATGGCGCTGGCGCCGAACACGGCATACAGCAACAGCAGCAGCGGCGTGGGCCAGTGGCCGGCAAAGGCGGAGGCGATGGCGCAGGCGCCCATTGTGCAGCCCATCGCGCCCATCACCACGCGCGGCCGGCCGCTGCGGTCGGCCAGCGCACCTGACAGCAGGCGCCCGGCGATGCCTGCGCCCTGGGTGACGGCCAGGGTCAGCCCGGCCTGCACCAGGTCGTAGCCCTGCTGCGCCGTGAGGTAGGCGACGAGGTAGGTGCCCAGGCACAGCTGCAGCGCGGCGAAGAAGAACGAGCTCAGCGCCAGCGGCCGGCCGGCGCGGTCGGCCAGCGCCACGCGGGCGGGCTCCGCCAGGCTGCCCAGGCCGACCCGCGTTCCCGGCGTGCGATCAACGTCGAAGCCGGCACGCAGCGGCTGCAGTGCGGCGGCCAGCAGCACACAGGCCCCGGCGACGCACAGCGCGGCCACGCGCCATCCGCCCCACAGCACCAGGGGCGGCAACAGCGCGCCGGCCAGCACACCGCCGAGCGGCACGCCGGTCTGCTTGAGCGAGAAGATCTTCGACAGGTGGCGCGGCGGCGAGACGCGGTTGAGCAGATGCGAACTGGCCGGATTCAGCGGCCCGTAGCCCATGCCCATCAGCACCGCGCCGGCGGCCACGCCAGCCACCTGCCCGGTGCTGAGCAGGGCCACCCCGGCGCCGGCGCTGAGCAGGCACAGCTGGGCCAGGCGCAGCGCACCCCAGCGCCGCACCAGGGCGCCGCTGGCCAGGCCGCAGGCCATGCTGCTGGCGTAGATGATGGCCACGAACAGCCCGATCCACGCCAGGGGCGCGCCGATCTCGGCGGCGGCCGCCGGCGCCAGCACCGGCAGCGTGACGGTGGCCATCGACAGCAGCGCCTGGGCCGCGAGCATCGCGGCCACCGGCATCAGCACCCCGCGCCATTCAGACATGCCGGGTTCTGCGGCGCATCAAGCCGGGTGCCGCTGGATGAGCTGGCGCGCGATGATCATGCGCTGCATCTCGTTGGTGCCTTCGCCGATCAGCAGCAGCGGCGCGTCGCGGTAGTAGCGCTCGACGTCGAACTCGGGCGAATAGCCATAGGCGCCGTGGATGCGCATGCACTCCAGCGCGTTGTCCATCGCCGCCTCGGTCGCGAAGTACTTGGCCATGCCGGCTTCCATGTCGCAGCGCTCGCCGCGGTCGTAGGCACGCGCCGCGGCCTCGATCAGCAGCCGCGCGGCCTCGACCTTGGTGCCCATCTCGCCGAGCTTGAGCTGGATGGCCTGGTGTTCGCAGATCGGCTTGCCGAAGGTCTTGCGCTGCTGCGCATAGGCCACGGCATCGTGCAGCGAAGCCGTGGCCACGCCCAGGCCGCGCGCGGCCACGTTGATGCGGCCGAGTTCCAGCCCCGAGAGCACCTGCTGCAGGCCGCGCCCTTCCACGCCGCCGATCAGCCGGTCAGCCGGCACGCGGTAGTTGTCGAACTGCAGCTCGCAGGTGTCGATGCCGCGGTAGCCCAGCTTCTTCAGCTTGCGCGTGACAATGAAGCCGTGGCCCTTTTCGGCGATGAACAGGCTCATGCCCTTGTGCCGAGGCTCGGCCTGCGGGTCGGTCTTGACGAGCAGCGCCAGGCAGCCGCCGTGCAGGCTGTTGGTGATCCAGGTCTTGCTGCCGTTGATGACGTAGTGGTCGCCGTCGCGCACGGCGCGCGTGCGGATGGCCTGCAAATCGGTGCCGGCGTCGGGTTCGGTCAGGCCGATGCCGCCGCGCAGCGCGCCGCTGGCGAAGCGGGGCAGCAGGTCGCGCTTCTGTGCCTCGGTGCCGTGGCGCATCACGGCCGAGGCCATGATCAGGTGCGAGTTGATGATGCCCGAGAGCGACATCCACACCGCGGCCATGCGCGCTACGATGGCGGCGTAGGTGGCCGTGGACAGGCCCAGGCCGCCGTAGTCCGCCGGAATGATGGCGCCGAACAGGCCCATCTTCTTCATCTGCTCGACGATCTCGGCCGGGTACTCGTCGGCCTGCTCCAGGCGCTTCACGTGCGGCCGCACCTCGGTTTTCAGGAAGCGCTCGATGGCGTCGAGGATCAGGGTCTCTTGTTCGGGGTCGGTGGTCATGGGGCGATCGATCAAGAGGCTTCAGCCGCGGGCGGCCAGGCCGCGCTGGACATCGACCGCTGCGCTGTCGCGGCCGATCGCCAGCACCAGGTCGCGAACCTGTGCGGCGCGGGCGGTGGAGGTGACGAGTTGCATGTTCTCGAAGAACTTGCGCTCGACATCGGCGTTGCTGATCGGCCGATCGGCTGCACCGCGGTTGATGTGCTCGCGATGCCGCAGTTCGCGACC
Organism: Rubrivivax sp.; assembly: GCA_019635315.1. Classification (GTDB taxonomy): domain Bacteria; phylum Pseudomonadota; class Gammaproteobacteria; order Burkholderiales; family Burkholderiaceae_C; genus Rubrivivax. The sequence goes on along the minus strand of JAHBZT010000002.1, from coordinate 812,292 downwards.
GTCGTTCAGCGTCACGACCACTTCGCCCGAGTAGTAGGTCGGGAACGGCGAGTCGGGGTCGATCTCGTACTCGACCTTGGCGGCCAGCGCCAGCACCTGTTCGTCGCGCAGCGCGGCGTCGTCGAGCTCGGCCAGGCCGAAGCGGCCCTTGGCCAGCGCGGTGGCCACGGCGTAGGGGATGCTGAACTGTGCGTCGTAGCTGTTCTGTGGACGCTTCTTGGTCGCGACCGGCTCGCACACGGTCTTCACGACCTCCGCGGGCACGAGCGAGCGCACCGACGCGATGTCGGCCACGTGCAGGCCGTGGCGCTCGCGCAGGATCGCCGCCGCGTCGGCGCAGGCATGCGTGAAGTGGCAGGCCGGCAGCGGCTTGACGGTGACCTTGGCCAGTTCCCAGACCTCACCCAGACCGGCGGTGGCCAGGCCCAGGTCGCAGTCTTTGGCGAGCGGACCAAGGTAACTGTTGAAGACGCCGAAACGGCCTTCGTAGGTCGCGCGCGGGCCCTTGAACCCGTGGCGTGCCAGCGTCGCCGCAGTGAAGCCTGCGACCGCGGCCCAGCCCGGGTGCATGCGCTTGGTCCAGGCGCCGTCCTGGAGGAATTCCAGGCTGCCCGAGGCCATCGACAGGGCGATGCCCTGCGCCATGCTCAGTTGCTGCGCGTTCAGGCCGAACAGGCGCCCGGCCACCAGCGCGCAGGCGAAGGTGCCGATCATCCCGGTCGGGTGGAAACCCACCTGGTGGAAACCGCCGCGCGCCACCGACGCCAGCCGGGTGCCCACTTCCATGCCGGCGACGTAGGCGCACAGCAGCGTGTCAACGTCCAGGCCGGCGCGTGCTGCGGCGCCCAGGGCGCAGGGGAAGGTGCTCGAGGTGGCGTGGATCACGCCCGCGGCATGGGTGTCGTCGTAGTCCAGGCCGTGGATCAGGATGCCGTTCATCAGCATCGCGTCGCGCAGCGACAGCTTCGCCACCAGCCCGATCACCGGCGTGTCGCCGGCACCGGCCGACAACTCGGTCATCGCCGACAGCGAACGGTGCGCGAAGTCGAAATGGGTCGAGGCGTGGGCGATGCCGACCGCGTCGAGGATCAGGTGGCGGGCCCGTTCGAGCACGGCCGCTGGAATCTGATTCGGCGTCAGGTCGGCGACGAATGTCGCCAGCGTCGCGGCGATGGTCGTGCCATTGACCGAAGGCGTGAGGGAGTTGGACATGTCCGGCCTTTCGCTATCGGTCGCCGCCACCGTGGTATGGACGCCGCCGAAGTCGATGGCCAGTGCAGGCGGGCATGTCACAGTTCGTCGTCGAATCAATCAGCCTTGATCCTGGCGCTGCGGACGATGACACCGAAACGTTCGTAGTCGGTCTTCATGGTCTGCGCGAAGGCATCGGGGCTGCTGGCGACGATCTCGAAGCCCAGCTCGATCAGCCGCGCCGTCATCGCCGGCTCGCGGATGATGGCCACGATCTCTCGGTTCAGCTTGTCGACGATCTCCTTGGGCGTTCCCGCTGGGGCGAGAAATCCGACCCAGACCGACAACTCCTGGTTGGCCACCGCCGACTCTGCGAACGTCGGCATGTCGGGCAGGGTGGCGGAACGCCGTGGGGCGGCGAGGGCAAGCGGTCTCAGGGCACCGGACTTGACGTGCGGTGCCGCCAGCGGGACGTCGGCGAACGACACCTGCACCTGGCCGGCGACGACATCGGCGATTGCCGGCGCGCTGCCGCGGTAGGGCACGTGCACCATGTCGATGCCGGTGGCAGCCTTGAACGATTCACCGCCCAGGTGACCGGCACCGCCGTTGCCGGACGTGGCGAAGCTGAAGCCGCCCGGCTTGCTGCGCGCCAGCGCCATGAACTCGGCCAGATTCTTCGCCGGTACCGACGGGTTCACGAACAGGCCCATCGCGATGCTGGTGGCGTGGACCACCGGCGTGAAGTCCTTGAGCGGGTCGTAAGGCAGTTTGCTGTAGACGTGGCCGTTGATGGCGTGGCCCGCATTCACCAGCAGCAGCGTGTAGCCGTCGGCCGGCGCACGCGCCACCACGGCGGCGCCGATGCTGCCGGCGCCCCCGGGCTTGTTCTCGACCAGCGTCGGCTGTCCCCAGCGCTCCTGCAGACGGCGGGCGATGTCGCGGGTCAGCACGTCGGTGCTGCCGCCAGGGGGGATCGGTGCGATGAAGCGGATGGGTCTGCTCGGGAAGTCGGCAGCTGGGTCGGCGCGGGCCGCCTGCGGTCCCAGCGCGATCAGCAGCGCGGCGAAAGCGAGTGTCAGCGTGTGGGTCATGGCTGCTCCGTTGCAAGTTCGTGAGCCGGTGCATCGAGTCGGCACCGAGTCTGCGGAAGCGTTCCGGCCGCTCTGTCGCCGGTCTTCATGCATATCCGATCCGTCGAGGGACGACTCACTCGACCCGCAAACCGAGTGATCTGATCAGCGGCCCCCACAGCACCAGTTCGGTCGTGATGGTGCGCGTGACCTCGGCGGGGTGGCCGAAGCTGACGTCCAGGCCCAGCGCTGCCAGGCGGTCGCCCGTTTCGGGTGCAGCCAGCGCCTTCTCGACCTCGGCGGTCAGTCGCGCCTGCAGCATCCTGGGCAGGCCTGCTGGCGCCATGATGCCCATCCAGCCGCTGAACTCGTAACCGGGGACCGTTTCGGCGATGGTTGGCAGATCCGGGAACTTGGGATGTCGTTCGCGGCCCGTCGTTCCGAGGGCGCGCATCCTGCCTGCGCGCAGCAGCGGGGTCGACGTGTTGGGCGCGTCGAACATGAACTGCAGCCCGCCGGCGAGCAACTCGTTCATCGCCAGGGCGCTTCCGCGGTAGGGGACATGGGTCATCGACACGCCCGCCTTCATGGCCAGCAGCTCACCCGAGAGGTGGTTGGATGAACTGATTCCCGCCGAGCCGTAGGTCAACGCGCCGGGTGTCGCCCTCGCCGCAGCCAGCAAGTCGGCCAGCGTGCGATAGGGGCTGTTGGCATTGACGACCAGCAGGTTCACGTAGTTGCACAGCCGGGCGATCGGCGTCAGGTCGCGCAGCGGGTCGTAGCCGACGTTCTTGTACAGCTGCGGCCCGATGGCCATCGAGCCGGTGTGGGCGAAGCCGATGGCATAGCCGTCGGCGGGCATCTTGGCCAGGCGGCCCACTCCGAGCGTGCTGCCCGCACCCGGCAGGTTGTCCATTACCACAGGTTGCCCGAGCTGCTCCTGCAGCCGCGTGCCGACCAAGCGGCTGGCGATGTCCGCCGGTCCACCGGCAGCGAATGGGATGACGAAGCGCAGGGGCTTGCTCGGGTAGATGTCCTGGGCCGAGGTCCCGCGCCAGGCCAACGCCGTCGAACTCGCCACGGTGAGGGCGTGCAGGAGCTGCCTGCGACTGAGTGACATGGTGATCTCCTGTGACGTGAGCATTCGCGGGGTCTGCTCGGCGGCAACATGGCGGCCGTGCATCGAGGTTCAGTACGACCGCGGCAGCCCCATCACGTGCTCGGCGATGTAGTTCAACACCATCTCGCGGTTCAACGGTGCCGTGCGCAGCAGCCGTACCAGGCCATACAGGTCGTAGATCCCGTATTCCTTCGTGAAGCCGTTGCCTCCGTGCGTCTGGATGGCGGCATCGACGGCATGAATGCCGGCCTCGGCACCGGCGTACTTGGCGATGTTGGCGAACTCGCCCGCGGGCTGGCCCTGGTCGAACGTCCATGCTGCCTTCAGCGCCATCAGCGAGGCCATCTCGATCTCGCTGCGCGCGATCGCCAGCGGATGCTGCACTCCCTGGTAGGCGCCGATCGGGGTCTTGTTGAACAGCTTGCGCTCGTTGGCGTAGGCCACCGCCTTCTTCAGCGCGAAGCGGCCGATGCCGGTGCACAGGCCCGACAGGATGATGCGCTCCGGGTTGAGGGTGTCGAACAGGATGCCGAAGCCCTTGTCCACCTCACCCAGCACGTCGTCCTCCGTCAGCGCCACGTCGTCGAAGAACACCTGCCACTGCGTTTCGGGTACCGGGAAGGCGACCGGGATCAGCGTCATGCTGATGCCCTTCTTCTTCATGTCGACCATGAAGATCGTGAAGCCGTCGGTCTTCTTCTTCACGTCCGAGCGCGGCGTGGTTCGTGTGACGACCATCGCGTAGTCCGCGCGGTTGGCGTCCGTGATGAAGACCTTCTGGCCAGTCAGGCGGAATCCACCCTTGCCGTCCGGTTTCGCGATGCTGGTGATCTCCATCGAGTTCGAACCGGCGTTGGGCTCGGTGATGGCGAAACAGAACTTGATGTCGCCGGCGCATCCGCCCGGCAGCAGGCGGCGCTTCATGGTCTCGCTGGCGTGCTTGGCCAGCAGGCCCATCGTCATGGTGGGGCCGACCACCAGGTTCAGCAGCGGGATGCCGTTGTTGGCGAGCCCCTCCATGAACAGCAGCATCTCGGTCATGCCCTGGCCGGCGCCGCCGTAGGCCTCGGGCACCATGATGCCGAGGAAACCGTCGTCGGTGATCTGCTGGTACAGCTCGGCCGGCGGTTCGCTCTTCTCGGCGTAGGCCTTCCAGTACTTGTGGTCGAAGCGTTGCGACACGCGGTCGCCGTACTCGTAGACCATGCGTTGTTCCTGGGTGAGGGCGAAATCCATGCGTAACTCCTGTGACGTGATGCGGTGCTGCCGTCGTGCGTTGCGCTCAGACCTTGGCCGACGGGAAGTTCGCGGCGCGCTTCTCGCGCACCGCGGCCACGCCTTCCTTCGCGTCGTCGCCGAAGAAGCACAGCATCTCCATGGCCAGCGAGCTCTCGAAGATCGGGCGCGCCATGTTCATCCACCCGTTGAGCGAGCGCTTCGTGAAGCGGATCGCCTGCTGGCTGCCCGAGGCCAGCTTGTTGGCCACTTCCATCGCCTTGTCCATCAGCTGCGCGCGCGGCACGCACAGGCTCACCAGGCCGATGCGCTCGGCTTCCTTGCCGGACACGAATTCGGCCGTCATCAGGTAGTACTTGGCCTTGGCCATGCCGCACAGCAGCGGCCAGCAGATCGCGGCGTGGTCACCGGCGGCCACGCCGAGCTTGACGTGGCCATCGGTGATCTTGGCTTCCTCGGCCATGATGCTGATGTCAGCCATCATCGCCACGGCCAGGCCCGCGCCGACCGCCACGCCGTTGATCGCCGAGATCACCGGCTTGTCGCAGGCCATCACGTTGTAGACGATGTCGGAGGCCTCGTTCATCACGTTGCCGATGGTCGCGGGGTTGCCGACCATGTCGTTGACCCAGTTCAGATCGCCGCCGGCCGAGAACGCCTTGTCGCCGGCGCCGGTGATGACGACCACCTTGGTCTTCGGGTCGTCGTTGGCCACACCCCACACCTTGGTCAGTTCCCAGTGCAGCCGCGCGTTGGTGGCGTTCATCACCTCCGGGCGGTTGATGGTGATCAGCAGGATGCCGTTGGGCTTGTGGTCGAACTGGAGGAACTGGAAGTCGGAGTAGTTCATGGGAATGGTCCTGTTGCAGGGTGGAAGAGAAGTTCGCAACTCAGCGCAGTGCGGCGCGGCCGTTGTTGAGCACGACGACATCGCGCTCGACGACACGCGCCTGGAACGACACGACGCCGCCGTCGAGCCAGACCTCGGTACTGATCGTCTCGCCGGGATAGACCGGTGACGAGAAACGCGTCTCGATCGAGACGATGCGCGCGGGGTCGCCTGCGCCGGCCGCTTGGGTGATCGCCCAGCCGGCGATACCGTAGGTGGCCAGGCCGTGCAGGATGGGGCGCTCGAATCCTGCGGCGCGGGCCAGGGCGGGCTCGGCGTGCAGCGGGTTGTAGTCGCCCGACAGCCGATAGATCAGGGCCAGGCCGGCCGGGGTCTTGCGATCGACGACGTGGTCCGGCGCTCGCGTCGGCAACTCGTGCACCGGCTTGGTCGGTCCGGTTGGCCCGCCGAAGCCGCCGTCGGCGCGGCAGAAGGTGGTGGAGCCGAGCGTGGCGATCGGCTCGCCGCTGGCGGCGTCGGTGATGCGGCGTTCGGTGTAGATGAGCGCGCCCTTGCCGGTGCCCTTGTCGACGATGCCGGTGACCCGGGTGCGGCCGATCACTTCGCCCTCGGGCGCCGGGTGGCGGTGGATCGTCAGGCTCTGCTCGCCATGGACCAAGCGCACCGCGTCGACGCCGGTGGCCGGGTCCTTCAGCCACATGCCGGGGTAGCCGAGCACGACCGGCAGCGTCGGCAGCGTGACCAGATCCTTCTCGTAGACGTAGCGCAGTTCACCCTCGTCGGTGGGGTCGGCGCCCAGGCCCAGCCCGAGCGCATACAGCATGGTGTCGCGCCGGGTGTAGCGATGGCGCACGTCCTCGAAGGGCCAGGCCATCAGCTTGTCGTAGTCGATCGCCATCGTGTCGACCTCAGACCGGATCCCAGGAGAAGACGACGTTCGACGTCTCCAGGGGGAAGAAGCTCTGCTTCATGGCCGGCAGCACGCGCTCGGCAATGGTCTCGGGCGTCCAGCCTTCCGCAGTGTGCATGCCGCGCACCGGGCGCGGCTGGCTCATCAGGAAGATCTCGTTGCCGCGCACGGCGAAGATCTGCGCCGTCACCTCGGCCGCGGCGTCGCTGGCGAGAAAGGCGGCCACCGGAGCGATCTGCGCGGTGTCGAGTTTCTTCAGTTTCTCGACACGCGCCTGTTGCTCAGGCGTCTCGGTCGGGATCGAGCCGATCATGCGGCTCCATGCGAACGGCGAGATGCAGTTGGAGCGCACGTTGTAGCGCTTCATGTCGCCCGCGATCGAGCGCGACAGGGCCACGATGCCGAGCTTGGCAGCACCGTAGTTGGCCTGGCCCAGATTGCCGATCAGGCCCGAGGTGGATGTCATGTGCACATAGGCACCCGACTGTTGCGTCTTGAAGTGCGGTGCCGCGGCGCGCGAGACGTAGAACGTGCCGTGCAGGTGGACGTCGATCACGGCGTGCCACTCCTCGATCGACATGTTGAAGAACAGCCTGTCACGCAGGATGCCGGCGTTGTTGACGACGATGTCGATGCGGCCGAAGCTGTCTGCGGCGCACTGGATGATGCGGTTGGCCGCCTTCCAGTCGGACACGCTGTCGGTGGAGAGCACCGCCTCGCCGCCGCCGGCCTTGATCTCGTCCACCACCTGCTGGCCGGGGCTGGCGTCACTGCCTTCGCCGCTGACCGAAGCACCGATGTCGTTGATGACGATCCTGGCGCCCTGGGCCGCCATCTGCAGCGCGATGTCGCGGCCGATGCCGCGGCCCGAGCCGGTGATCACCGCCACTTTGCCTTCCAGCATCGTGCCTTGGTTCATGGTTCCAAACTCCTGTCTCGTTGAATGCAATGAATCGGCGGTGAATCGCCGCCTGTCAGGCCGGCAGCTGCAGCACTTGGGTGGCGAGAATGTTGCGCTGGATCTCGTTGCTGCCGCCGTAGATGGTGGCGGGCCGGGCGTTGTAGAAGGTGGTCAGCACATCGATGCAGCCGCCCTCGACCTCGATGTCACCCGGCGTGCCGCCGCTGGCGCCGGCGATCTCGACCAGCAGGTTGGCCAGGCGCGAATAGGTCTCGGTGGCGAAGACTTTCAGCATCGACACGTCGGGGCCCAGCGTCTCGCCGCGTTTGACCTGGTCGACGAAACGGGTGTACAGCGTCCCCAGATCGGCCACGTCCAGCGCCAGCTGCGTGTAGCGATCGATGAACACGGGATCGTCGAACAAGCCCAGCAGTTCGGCTGCCTCGCGCACCCGGGCCAGCGCGTACTGGCTCTGCTTGGGGCTGCCGAGGAAGATGCGTTCGAAGCTGAGCAGCGCCTTGGCGATCGTCCAGCCCTTGTTCAGCTCGCCGACGCGCTGGCTGCGCGGGACGCGCACGTTGTCGAAGAAGACCTCGCAGAAGTCCTCGTTGCCGGCGATGTTGCGGATCGGGCGCACGGTGATGCCCGGCGTCTTCATGTCGGCGAGCAGGAAGCTGATGCCCTCCTGCTTCTTCGCGTTCTTGTCGGTGCGCACGAGCAGGAAGATGTGGGTGGCGTCCTGGGCCAGCGTGGTCCAGGTCTTCTGGCCATTGACGACGAAGTCGTCGCCGTCTTCCACCGCCTCGGTGCGCAGGCTCGCCAGGTCGGAGCCCGAGTTGGGCTCGGAATAGCCCTGGCACCAGATGTCCTCGCACGACAGGATTCGGGGCAGGTAGTGCGCGCGTTGTTCGTCGCTGCCGTGCTGGATGAGCAGCGGGCCGACCATGGAAATGCCCATGTCCGGCGCCCGGGCGACCCCGTGACGCTCCTGCTCCTCGATGAAGGCGATCAGCTTGTCGGGCGCCAGACCCATGCCGCCGTAGCGCACCGGCCAGCTCGGCGCCAGCCAGCCCTGGGCCGAAAGCTTGAGCGTCCAGTCTCGGATCTCGGCCCAGCGCAGGCGACGTTTGGGGTAACGCAGGGCTTCGGGGTAGTTGCGCTCGAAGAAGCTGCGCACCCTGGCGCGGAAGTCCTCGGTGTCCAGGCTGTTCCAGTCGGTGGTGCTCATTCAGAGGCTCCCGGCAGCCGCGCAGCGTTGCGGCTCAGGGCCGCGAAGCGGCGGCGTTGCACGCCGGCGTTGCCCAGCCAGGCCGACAGCACCAGCGCGCGCTGCACGTACAGACCCAGGTCGCAATCGTCCGTGACGCCGATGGCCCCGTGCAGCTGGATCGACTCGCGGGCGATCGTCAGCGCGGCCTCCGAGCAGCGCGCCTTGACGCGGGCGGCGAGCAATGCCCGCTCGCTGCCGGCGCAGCCCCGGTCGAGTTCGGCCAGCGCCTGGGCGACGAGGGCGCCGCTCAGTTCCTGCTGGATCAGCATGTCCACCGCGCGGTGCTGCAAGGCCTGGAAGCTGCCGATCGGCTTGCCGAACTGCTTGCGCGTGCGCAGGTAGTCCAGCGTCATCGACAGCATCCGTCTGGCCACCGACACCAGCTCGACGCCGGTCAGCACCAGCGTTTCGTCGTAGGCTGCGGCGAGCGCGTCGCCTGCGGCCGGGCCGATGGCCAGCAGGTGGGTCGCAGGCACGGTGACGTTGTCGAACTGCAGGCGCGCGGCGAACGTGCCATCGGCGAGCCGGTCCACGTTCCTGACCAGCCCAGCGCACTGCGCGGGCAGCCAGACCAGCGCCATGCCCTCCGACGATGAAGCGCTGACGATGTAGCCGGTGGCGGCCGCGCCCGGCCGGACGTGACGCTTGCCCCCGCGCAGCATGAGCTGATCGCCCTCGCGAACACAGACCGCGGCCGGTTCGGCGGGGCGGCCCCGAACGTCGAAGCTGGCATCGCCGGAGGCGTCCTCCTGCCAGGCCACGGCAGGCAGCGCGCGGCCATCGCCCAACTCCGCGAGCAGTGCGTTCGCCGTCGTGCTGCCGGCGCAACTCTGCAGCAGGCGGCCGGCGAACACCAGCACCGGGGTCACGGGCTCGGGTGCGGCCTGCGCGGCCAGAGCCGCGGCCACTTCGGCCATCTCGGCAAAGCCCTGTCCGTAGCCGCCGGCGGACTCGGGCACCAGCAGCCCGGTCCAGCCCTGAGTTGCCAAGGCATTCCAGAAGCGCAGGTCGAAGCCCGGCGCCTTGGAGCGCAGCGCGCGCGCGCGCGTGGCAGGTGATTCCCGGGTGGCGAAGGTGAGGGCGCTGGAGCGCAGCATTTCGAGTTGCTGCGGGCGGTCTGGATCGGCGATGACGGCGGACATGGGACGCGATGCGATGGTGCGGGTTGCGGGTTTCGAACGATCAATATGACTTGGGCAGGCCCAGCACCTTCTCGGCGATGAAGCACAGGATCAGCTGCGGGCTGATGGGGGCCACGCGCGGGATCAGCATTTCGCGCAGGTAGCGCTCGACCTGGTACTCCTTGGCGTATCCGAAGCCGCCCAGCGTGGCCATGGCACGCTGGCAAGCGTTGAAGCCGGCCTCGGCGGCCATGTACTTGGCGGCATTGGCGTCGGCGCCGCAGTTCAGCTTATGGTCGTACTTCCAGGCGCCGCGCATGGCCATCAGCCATGCCGCCTCGAGTTCCATCCATGACTGCGCCAGCGGGTGCTGGATGGCCTGGTTCTGGCCGATCGGGCGGTCGAAGACGATGCGTTCGCTGGCGTACTTGACAGCCCGCTCCAGCGCCGCCTGGCCCAGGCCGACGGCCTCGCCGGCGATCAGGATGCGCTCGGGGTTCATGCCGTGCAGGATGTACTCGAAGCCGCGTCCCTCCTCGCCGATGCGGTCTTCGACCGGCACCTTCAGCCCGTCGATGAACAGCTGGTTGGAATCGACGGCCTTGCGACCCATCTTGTCGATCTCGCGCACCTCGACGAACTGGCGGTCGAGGTCGGTGTAGAACAGGCTCAGGCCGAGCGTCGGTTTCGGGCAGTCCTCGGCGGCGGTGGTGCGGGCCAGGATCAGCATCTTGTTGGCCACCTGGGCGGTCGAGATCCAGACCTTCTGCCCCGACAGGACGTAGTGGTCGCCCCGGTGTTCGGCGCGCGTCTTGAGTTTGGTGGTGTTCAGGCCGGTGTTGGGCTCGGTGACGGCGAAGCAGGCCTTTTCCTTGCCGGCGATCAGCGGCGGCAACATGCGGCGTTTCTGCGCATCGCTGCCGAACACGACCACCGGCTGCAGGCCGAAGATGTTCATGTGCACCGACGAGGCCCCCGACAGCCCGGCGCCCGAGCGAGCGATGGCGGTCATCATGACCGTCGCTTCGGCGATGCCCATGCCGCTGCCGCCGTACTCCGTCGGCATGCAGATGCCCAGCCAGCCTCCGGCGGCGAGGGCGTCGTACAGCTCGTGCGGGAACCCGCCGTCGCGGTCGCGCTGCAGCCAGTAGTCGTCGCCGAAGTTGGCGCAGATGCGGCCGATCGCCTCGCGGATGGCCTCGTGTTCGCGGTTGTCGCTGAAGTCCATCTTCTTGGTCTCGGGGCCTAAAAGGTCATGGCCAGGCGCGTGCCCTGGTCGATGGCACGCAGTGCATCGAGTTCGGCGGCAAGCTCGGCGCCGCCGATGACCTGGGGTGCCAGCCCCTGGCTGCGCAAGGCGTCGGCCAGCGTGGTCTCGGACTCCTGCCCGGCGCAGATGACGATGGTGTCGACGTCCAGCACGCGGGCCTCCGCGCCGACGCGCAGGTGCAACCCGGCGTCGTCGATGCGTTCATAAGTGCAGCCCGACAGGGTCTGCAGCCCGCGCTGTTCGAGCCGGGCGCGCAGCGCCCAGCCGGTCGACAGGCCCAGCGTGCGGCCGGGCTTCTCCGGCTTGCGCTGCAGCAGCGTGACGCTGCGCAGCGGCCGGGGTGACAGCGGCGGCTTCAGGCCGCCGGGTGCGTCGGGCGCGGTGTCGACGCCCCATTCGGAGAAGAAGGCGCCGACGCCCTCAGCGGCGCCGTGGTCGGCACTGTTCTCTGCACCATGGGGCGCCAGCTCGTGAAGCAGGTACTCGGCCACGTCGAAGCCGATGCCGCCCGCGCCGATGATGGCCACGCGACGGCCCGCCTGCCGGCGCCCCGAGAGCAGGTCGGCATAGCCCATCACCTTGGGATGGTCCAGGCCTTCGATTCGTGGGGAACGCGGACGCACGCCGGTGGCCACGACGATGTGGTCGAACTTCGCCGCAGCCAGTTCGTCCGCGCCCGGCCGCTGGCCGAGGCGTAGTTGCACTCCCTCTTGCTCCGTGCGGGCTTCGAAGTAGCGAACCAGCTCGTGGAACTCCTCCTTGCCAGGCACCGCGCGAGCCAGGTTGAGCTGGCCACCAATGGACGGGGTGGCCTCGTACAGCGTCACCTCATGGCCGCGCTCCGCTGCGGTCACCGCGCAGGCCAGCCCGGCCGCCCCGGCGCCGACGACCGCGACGCGATGCTTGGCCTTGGGCGCCGGCATCTGAAGGAACTCCAACTCGCGACCGGCGCGTGGGTTGACCAGGCAGGACGTGGGCCGGCCGTTGAAGATGAAGTCCAGGCAAGCCTGGTTGCAGGCGATGCAGGTATTGATGGTGTCCGGGCGACCGGCCGCCGCCTTGCGCACGAAGTCGGAGTCGGCCAGGAAGGCCCGCGCCATGGACACCATGTCGGCGTCGCCGCTGGCCAGGATCTCCTCGGCCACGTCCGGGGTGTTGATGCGGTTGGAGACGATCAGCGGGATGCCGATGGCACGCTTGATGCGTGCCGCGGCGAATCGAAAGGCGGCGCGGGGCACCAGGTAGGCGATGGTCGGGACTTTGGCCTCGTGCCATCCGAACCCGGTGTTGATGACGTCGGCGCCGGCGGCCTCGACGGCCTGAGCCAGCGCGATGACCTCGTGCGCCGGTGCGCCGCCCTCGACCAGGTCGAGCGCCGACAGGCGGTACATGATCAGGGCCTCGGGCCCCAGCCGCCGGCGGGTGCGGCGCACGATTTCCACCGGCAGGCGGTGGCGGTTGGCCATGCTGCCGCCAAACTCGTCGGTTCGGTTGTTGCAGCGCGTGGTGGTGAACTGGTTGATCAAGTAGCCTTCCGAGGCCATCACCTCGACGCCGTCGAAGCCGGCTTGCATCGCCAGTTCGGCACAGTTGACGAAGTCGTCGATCGTTTGCCAGACCTCGGCGGTGCTCAGGGTGCGCGGCACGCGGCGGTTGATCGGCGACGGAATGCTGGACGCACCGACGAGTTGCGCCGTCTTGCCGTAGCGTCCGGTATGCAGCACCTGCAGCAGGATCTTGCCGCCTTCGGCATGCACCGCGTGCGGGATGGGCCGCAGCGCATGGGCTTGTTCTGGTGTCATGAGCCGGGGGCCGTGGTCGTCCAGCAGCGCCTCCAGGTTCATTGCGAAGCCGCCGGTCACGATCAACGCGGCGCCGCCGCGTGCGCGTTCGGCGTAGAAGGCGGCGAGCCGCTCGACACCGCGCTCCAGACCGTCGAGGCCGGTGTGCATCGAACCCATCAGGGTGCGGTTGCGCACGGTATGGGCGCCCAGCCGCAGCGGCGAGAGGAGGGTGGTGAATGCGGGTGGGGCGGTCATGGCAGAGTCGGCATCCTACAGCTAACTAACGTACGTTCGATGATATAGTCGATCTTTGCCTGCGACAGTCGCCAGGCCCCTAGGGTTTCCACGGCCCCGGGTGGTAGCCGCCGTTGACCCGCAGTGCGATGCTCGTCAACAACCCTGCAAGAAGCTTCATCAGGTCCAGACATGACTGCCGCTGCCCACGAACCCGCCGTTCCCACTGCCGACTACCTCGCGCCCGGGCGCTTCGTCGACAGCGACCATCCGGCGGTGCAGGCGTTCGCCCATGCCCATGCCGACGCCGCGATGACGCCACGCGACATTGGTGTCAAGCTGTACTACGCCGTGCGCGACGGCTTCCGCTACGACCCGTATCACTTCGACATGTCGGAAGCGGGTCTCAAGGCCAGCCAGGTGGTGGCGAGTGGGCGCGGCTTCTGCGTGCCCAAGGCGACCTTGCTGGCCGCTGCGGCGCGCGTGCTCGGTGTGCCGGCCCGCCTGGGCTTTGCCGACGTGCGCAACCACCTCACCAGCCCGCGACTGCGCGAGATGATGAAGAGCGACGTGTTCGCCTACCACGGCTACACGGAGTTGCTGATCGACGGCCGCTGGCTCAAGGCCACCCCGGCCTTCAACTTGAGCCTGTGCCAGAAGGCCGGCGTCAAGCCGCTGGAATTCGACGGCAGCGCCGATTCGATCTTCCACGAGTTCGACAACCAGGGGCGGCGCCACATGGAGTACATCAGCGACCGTGGCGCCTATGTCGATGTGCCGCGAGAGGAAATGCTGCAGGCCTTCGAACGCCTGTACCCCAACTACCGGAGCTGGATGCAACATACCGGCGGCGCGGACTTCGAGACGGATGTCGGACGGCGTTCCTAACCCCTTTGTGATCCATCAAGGAGTTCCCATGCAGCGAGGATCAGGTGATCGCGTCCATCCATCGGGTTGGCGGAAAGCTGCATGGCGCTGTTCAGCGAGGGTCGTTGGTGTTCTGCGGGATGCTGCGGCGGTGATCGCCGCGGGTATCGCGCTTTTTTACGCGCAGTCAGCAATCGCCGAGCCGGGCGTGACGGCGCAGAGCGTGCTCATCGGACAGAGCGTTTCTCTCACTGGGCCCCTGGGCGCCATTGGCACGGACTACAGCGAAGGATTCAAGGTCGGCCTGGAGGACGTCAACCGGCGGGGAGGTGTTCACGGCCGCAGCATCAAGCTGATTCAAATGGACGATGGCTATGCGGCGCCACGGGCATTGGCGAACACCGTGAAGATGCTGGACGAAGACGGCGTGTTCATGCTCGTCGGCAGTCTGGGCACCGCGCCCGTCGGGGCGGTGCTACCCTTGATCGCCGAACGCCGGGTGCCGCTGTTTGCGGCGTTCACCGGTGCCGACAGTTTGCGCCGCGAACACAATCGATACCTGTTCACGGTCATGGCGTCATATGGCGTTGAAGCCGAGAAGATGGTTCAGCATCTGACGACCATCGGCCACAAGTCGATAGCCGTGGCGTACCAAAATAATGCGTTCGGCGAGGATGGACTGGCGGGCGCGGAGGCCGCGCTGAAGAAGCGTCAGATGACGCCAGTGGTCGCGGCTTCGATCGAGACGGATGCGCGCGATGCCATCGCCGCGGCGCAGACGATAGCGCGAGCCAAACCGCAGGCCGTGCTCGTCATGATGGCCGGCAAGGCGACGATTGAGTTCACGCGCGAGTTCAGAAAGCTGGACACCGCCGCGCAAGTGCTGATGCTTTCGGTGGCTGACACCAATCAGCTCTTGCGCGAACTTGGAAAGCAGGCCGCCGGGATCGTGGTAGCGCAGACGATGCCAGCACCGTTCCTGGAGAAGTCTCCTCTGTCGAAAGAGTTCAGAACGCTGATGAAGGCAGCCGGGAAGGCCGATCACATCGGCTATGCAGCGATGACCGGCTTCGTCGCGGCCAAGGCATTCGCGAAGGCGCTGCTACTTGCAGGCCCCGAACCGACGCGCGAACGGTTCATCGTTGCAGTGCAAAACAGCCGCAGCATGGACCTGAATGGTTTCCATTTGAGCTTTGCGGCCGGCCAGCATCACGCGGGGCGCTACGTCGAGCTGACCATGATCCGCCCTGGCAAGTCGCTGTTTGTCTACTGATGAACGGTCCGAGCAGCCATCGAGTGTCACCGCCGCGGTGCATCGTCGAATCACGAGAATCGCGGGCAAGAGGTCGGCCGTACAACCGAGGGGCGCCGTTGATGCGTCGGCTCCATGGATGTGGCTGAGCGTCGCGAGTTCTGCGGGTTCGACGGCGGCTCGTGGGTTGCCGATGTTGCCGGGCCCGAAGCTGCGCCCACCGTGCTGCTGCTGCATGGCGGTGGCCAGACCCGGCATGCCTGGGGCGGCACGGCGCTCGCCATGGCGCAGGCCGGATGGCGCTCCGTCGCGCTGGACCTTCCAGGGCATGGCGAGTCGGCCTGGTCGGTGCACGGGGACTACCGCATCGAGACGATGTCGCGCGACATGGCCCGTTTCTGCCACGCTCTGGGATCGCCGCTCGCCTTGGTGGGTGCCTCGCTCGGCGGCATGATCGGCATGGCGATGGCCGCGCGGAGCGACGCACCGCCCATCGCTGCCCTGGCCCTGGTGGACATTGCTCCGCGCGTCGAGGCCAAGGGTGTCGACCGCATCGTCGAGTTCATGCGCGCGCATCCGGATGGCTTTGCGACGCTGCAGGATGCGGCTCGCCACATCGCCAGCTACCGGGGCCGCCCGGTCATGGCCCACCCGCGCGGATTGCAGAAGAACCTGCGCCTGAATCGGGCGGGGCGTTGGACCTGGCACTGGGACCAACGCCTGATGAACGACGAGAACCACAACCACCGCAACGATCCGGCGTTCTTCGAGCGCGCCCTGGCGCGGTATGCAGGCCCGCTGATGTTGGTGCGCGGCGCGCGCAGCGACGTGATCAGCCCAGCGGGCGCAGAGCAGTTCCAGCAGACGTTTCCGCAGGCCCGATTCGTCGCGCTGCCCGGCGCCGGGCACATGGTGGCAGGCGACGCCAACGATGCTTTCACCGCCAGCCTGATCGAATTCCTGCGTGAGGTCATGCCGCCTTCGACGCCATCAGCGCCAGCGCCGTCCGAGCCATCTACCACTTTGTCAGCCGCCAACGGAGATCCCGCGCCGTGACCCTCAGATCCTTCACACTCCACGACCAGATCGAACGCAATGCCCTGCTGCATGGCAGCGGCACGGCCTTCGTCGCCGACGGGCAGTCGATCACCCACGCGCAGTACGCTGCGCGCGTTGCGAGCCTGGCCGCCGGATTGGCGGGTGAAGGGATCACGGTGGGCGATCGTGTTGCCATCCTGGCGCATAACGGTCAGGCCTATGTCGACGTCATCGGCGCCGCAGCCCGTCTGGGTGCCCTCGTGGTGCCGATCAATTGGCGCCTGTCTGCCGAGGAAGTTGCCCATGTGCTGTCGGATACCACGCCCAAGGTGCTGATCGTCGCGCCGGAGCTGCAGCCGCTGGTGGCGGGTGCCGACCTCGAAGGGGTGCGCAAGTACACCACCGGCCCCGGCCTGGATGCCGGCGCGGATTGGTCGGCGCTGGCGAGTCTGTATCTGGAGGGCGCTGCCCCGACGCCGGCGGCGATCGGTGACGATGCCGGGCTGTTGATCGTGCACACCGCCGCCGTCGGCGGACGGCCACGCGGCGCGGTGCTGTCGCACCGCGGATTGCTGGCAGCGGCGACCAAGTCGGCCCACGCGTGGAACCTGACTGGCGCCGACGTGCAGGTCGGTGTGCTGCCCCTGTTCCACCTCGCCGGCATCGGGATGACGCTGGCCCTGATGGTCGCCGCCGGCGCCACGGTCCTGCTACCGCGATTCGATCCCAAGGCTATCGTGGGGCTGATCGACGAACAGCGCGGCAGCGTCATGGGTTCGTTCCCGCCGATGTTGGGCGCGGTGCTCGACGCCGCTGCGGCCGCAGGATCCAAGCTCCGGGGCCTGCGCATCATGACGGGCATTGATGCGCCGGACACGCTGGCGCGCTTCGCGGCCGATTGCCCGCATGCCAGCTTCTGGGTCGCCTATGGTCAGACCGAGACCTCGGGCTCGGTATCGACCTCCCGCTATGCCGACCGGCCCGGCAGCGCGGGCCTTCCGGTCGCGCAGCACACGGTGGCGATCGTCGACGACGAAGACCGGCCCGTCCCCCAAGGCATGGCGGGCGAGATCGTGGTGCGCGGGCCGATGGTCTTCAACGGCTACTGGAACTGCGACGCCGACAACGCCTTCACGTTCCGCGGCGGCTGGCATCACACCGGCGACATGGGCCGCTTCGACGCCGACGGCTACCTCTGGTACGTCGGCCGCTCGCCGGCCAAGGAACTGATCAAGCCAGGCGGCGAGAACGTCTACCCGGCCGAGGTCGAGCGTGCGCTGCGCGAGCACCCGGCACTGAGCGAGGCGGTCGTGTTCGGGGTGCCTGATGCGCAGTGGGGCGAGGCGATCAAGGCGGTGTGCGTGCTCCGGCCCGGCCAGACGCTGGCGGCCGACGCGCTGATCGAGTTCGTCGGCCAGCGCATCGCACGCTACAAGAAGCCCAAGCACGTCGTCTTCGTCGCAGCGCTGCCGAAGACGGCCGCAGGCGGCATCGACCGTGCGGCCGTCAAGGCCGCGCATGCCGCGGCCTGACGGCCATGTCAGCCCGGTGTGCTCAGCCCGCCGTTGACGCTCAGCGTCTGGCCGGTGATGGCATCGGACTCCGGGCCGGCGAAAAACGCCGCGGCCTGGGCAATGTCGGCGCAGTGCACCGGAAACAGCATGCGCTTTCTCAGGTTGTCGATCATCCCTTGGCCGTGCGCACCGGCCAGCGCCGGCGAGCCGCCGTCCCAACGCGGTTCGGCGTCCCAGATGTAGCTCATCGCCACGGCGTTGATGCGGATGCCGTCGCGCCCGAGTTCGCGAGCCAGCACGCGGCACATCTGCATCATGCCGCCCGTGGCGCCGCCGATGAAGGACTCGCCCACCGTGGCCACGCGCCCGGCATCCGTGCCGATGGCCACGATCTTGCCGTGGCGCTGCGCGCGCATCGCCGCCGCCGCGGCCTGGATGGCGTGCGCGCGCGTCAACCAGTGCGAACGGATGTAGGTCTCGAAGTCGGCCTCTTCCATCTCCATGAACAACTTGAAGGCCAGGGAATCGCTGCTGGCGCCGGCGCCGCTGGCCACCAGCACGTCGAGCCGGCCGTGGCGCTGCACGATGCGCCCGACCATCGCCCGCACCGCCTCGCGGTCCGTCAGATCGGCGGCTTCGAACTCGGCGCGGCCGCCGGCGCTCTGGATCTCTTCGACCACGGCCTGACCGCTGTGGGCGTTGCGGCCGTTGACGATGACATGGGCGCCGCGGCGCGCCAGTTCCTGCGCTGCAGCGCGGCCGATATAGGCCGTGGCACCGGTGATGAGGGCAATCCGATCTTGAAGAGTTTGCATGTTCGTCCTATCGTGCGACCTAACGGTTGTTTGGCTCAATGGCATTGTCGAGGAGTTTGAGGTCGATGGCAAAACCCGAAGCCGTGATCGTCGGTGTCGCCGACGTCGCGTTGAAGGACGGCAAGGTACTGACGCCGATGTCGGTGCTGCAACTGCAGGCACTGGCAGCGCGCGACGCGCTGGTCGACGCCGGCATCCCGATGCGCGAGGTCGACGGCCTGCTCGCGGCCGGCATGTGGGGGGTGCCCGGGCCCGGGCAGCTGGCCACGGTCACGCTGTCCGAGTACCTGGGCATCGTGCCGCGCTTCGTCGACGGCACCAACATCGGAGGCTCGGCTTTCGAGGCCCATGTCGCACACGCGGCCATGGCCATCGAGGCCGGGCGCTGTGAGGTGGCGCTGATCACCTACGGCAGCCTGCAGCGCAGCGAAGCCAGCCGCAACCTGGCTGGGCGGCCCTCCGTGCTGACCATGCAATACGAGACACCCTGGGGCATGCCCACGCCCGTTGGGGGCTACGCGCTGGCGGCGATGCGCCACATGCACGAGTTCGGCACCACCTCGGAACACCTGGCCGAGATTGCCGTGGCCACGCGCAAGTGGGCGGCGCTGAACCCGGGTGCGACGAACCGCGGGCCGCTTTCGATCGACGACGTGCTGAACAGCCCGATGATCTCGGACCCCTTGCACCTGCTGGACGCCTGCCTGGTCACCGACGGCGGCGGCGCCATCGTCATGACCAGCGCGGCGCACGCCAAGGCGCTGGGCCGCAAGGCCGTGCACGTGCGCGGCTACGGCGAGGCGCACACCCACTGGACGATAGCCGCGATGCCCGACCTGGCGCGCCTGACGGCCGCCGAGGTGGCCGGACACGAGGCCTTCGCGATGGCCGGCATCGGCCACGATGCGATCGACGTGGTCGAGCTCTACGACTCGTTCACCATCACCGTGCTGCTCACGCTCGAGGCCCTGGGCTTTTGCCAGCGCGGGGAGGGCGGGGCCTTCGTTGCCGGCCAGCGCACGGCGCCGGGTGGCCCGTTCCCGCTGAACACCAACGGCGGCGGACTCTCCTATGCCCACCCGGGCATGTACGGCATCTTCCTGCTGATCGAAGCCGTGCGCCAGCTGCGCGGCGAGTGCGGCGAGCGCCAGATCGAGGACGCGGTCACCGCCCTCGTCCACGGCACCGGCGGCACGCTGTCCAGCGGCGCCACCTGCATCCTTTCCACCCGCTGAGCAGCGACGACCACCATGTACGACAAGCCCCTGCCCGTTGTCGACCCCGAAAGCGCACCTTACTGGTCGGCGCTGAAGGACAAGCGCCTGATCCTCAAGTACTGCCGCGATTGCGGACGGCACCACTTCTATCCGCGCGCGCTGTGCCCGCATTGCCACTCCGACGCGCTCGAATGGTCGGATGCGCGTGGCACCGGCAGCATCTACAGCTTCACCATCGCCCGGCGTCCGGCCGGCCCGGCCTTCAAGGCCGACGCGCCCTACGTGGTGGCCGTGATCGACCTCGACGAGGGTGCGCGCATGCTGACTAACATCGTCATCGACGATGTCGAGGCGGTGCGCATCGGCCAGCGGGTGGCAGTGCATTTCGATGCCGTCACCGACGACATCACGCTGCCCAAGTTCAGGCTGGCCCGAGATCCGGCATGAATTTCGACATCGAGCCCGACACCACGGCCATTGCCGAGGCCCTGCTGCGTTTCATCGAACGCGAGGTGCTGCCGCTGGAAGCCAAGCACCACGCGGTGCTGGGCAGCGAGCGGACCCTGTTCCAGGCCGACGGCCGCTACGTGCCCGAGGCGCTGGCGCTGCGCCGCCAAGTGCGCATGCGCTCGGCCGAACTCGGCTACTACAACCTGTTCGGCGACGAGAAGCTCGGCGGCGCCGGCCAGGGCGCGCAGGTGATGGCCCATGTGCAGGAGTCCATCAACCACCGCTTCGGGCCGGGGCATCCGCTGGTCCAGACCGTGGTGCTGCCATCGCCGTTCACCAACGGCCTGTCGCCGGTGCTGCGCCACCTGGACGCCGGCGTCTTCGAGCGCTACCGAGACGGCATCGCCAGCGGCGAGAAGACGCTGTGCTTTGCGCTCAGCGAGCCCGACGCCGGGTCCGACGTGTTTGCGATGAAGACCCGCGCCGTACGCGACGGCGAGCACTGGGTTCTCAATGGCACAAAGCAGTGGATCACCAACTCGCCATATGCCGACCACGCGATGGTGTTCGCGCTGACCGACCCCGAGGCCGCAGCGCAGCACAAGGGTGGCGTCACCGGCTTCTTCGTCGACACGCACACGCCGGGTTTCAGCGTGCCGCGACTGATCAACACCGTCGGCCACCTGGGCGGTGACACCGGCGTGGTGGTGCTGGACAACGTCCGCGTGCCCGACGATCACCGCCTGGGTGCCGTCGGCCGCGGCCTCGCGGTGGCGATGGACGGGGTCAACGCCGGCCGCATGGGCATGGCCGCCACCTGCCTGGGCTTGGCGCGCTGGGCGCTGGACCAGGCCATCGAATATGCCAAGGTGCGCAAGACCTCGGGCGTGCCGATCGCCGAGCATCAGGCGGTGCAGTTCATGCTGGCCGACAGCGCCATGGACATCTACGCCGCCAAGTCGATGATCCAGAACTGCGCCTGGCGCATCGATCAGGGCCAGCCGGCCACCGCGCAGGTCAGCATGGTCAAGGCGTTTTCCACCGAGATGCTGGGCCGGGTGATGGACCGCAGCATCCAGGTGCATGGCGCCATGGGCCTGACCAACGAGTTGCGCATCGAGGAAGGCTACCGCTTTGCCCGCGTGATGCGCATCCCCGACGGCACTGCCGAGATCCAGCGCCGCACCATCGCTCGCCAGTTGCTGGCCGGGCGCGGCGGGCTGTAGCAGCGTTTGCCGACCGCCGTTTTGACACGGTGCATCCCCAGTGAGCGACACGGTCCCGGAACTGGTCAGGGTGTTTGCCAGCACCACGTCGCTGTTGAAAGAAGCAGCGGTCCTGATCGAGTTGCCTTCGCGCCGCCTGGTCCACGTGAATGGGGTGTTCTTCGATACGCTGGCCTACGCCCCGCAGGAGGTGATCGGCCGCACACCCCTGGAGGGCGGATGGTGGCCCGACGTCGCCGCGATGGAGCGATTCATCGCCGACACGGCCGCCGGCGGCGTGGTGGAGCACGTGATCGCCGTACGGACGCGCGACGGCAGCAGCCTGCGCTCGCCGGCCCGGGCCACGGTCCTGCGTGCCGGCGGCGGGGTGAGCTACCTGCAGCTCATCACCTGCCGGCGTCGCGACGTCGGGCCAGTGCGGTTGGAGCACGAGCTGATGTTCAAGCACGTGCCGGTGGGCATCGCGCTGACCCGCAACCGCATCTTCATTCACACCAACCCGGCCTTCGACCGCATCTTCGGCTGGGTGCCGGGCCGCCTGGCCGGGCAGCCCGGTCGCGTGGTGTGGCCCAGCGCTGAGCTCTACGCGGACATCGGGCGCCGAGTCGGCCCGAGCCTGGCCCGCGGCGAGCCGGTGGAGCTGGAGTTGCCCGACATGGTCCGGCCCGACGGCACGGCGTGTGCACTGCGCCTGCTGGCCCAGGCGGTGGAGCCCGAGCGCGGCGCCGACGGGGGGACCTTGTGGATCTGCGAGGACATCACCGAGCGCATCCAGCTGACGCGCCACCTCGAGGCGTCGCGCAGCCGCGCCGAGGAGGCCAGTCACGCCAAGAGCCAGTTCCTTGCCAACATGAGCCATGAACTGCGCACACCGCTGAACGCCCTGCTCGGTCTGGCGCGCCTGCTGCAGCAGGGTGCGGGCAGCCGGCAGCGCCGACGCGAGTACCTCGACCTGATGGCCGACAGCGCCCAGGGCCTGTCGTCCATCGTCTCCGACATTCTCGACCTCTCCAAGATCGAGGCGGGGCGGCTCGACATCGACGTCAAGCCCATGGACCTGCATCATCTGGCGCGGTCGCTGCACCGCTCGTTCAGCGTTCTGTCGCGCGCGAGCGAACTCGACTTCGGCCTCCACATCGACCCTGGGGTTCCCGCAGTGGTCGAGGGCGACCCGCTGCGGGTGCGCCAGATCCTGGCCAACTTCATCAACAATGCGCTGAAGTTCACCACCACAGGCTCGGTGCAGATCCGCATCGGGCGGGCCGCCGGATCGAACGTGCGGCTGGCGGTACACGACACCGGACCCGGCTTTGACGACGCGACCCGTCAACGGCTGTTCTTGCCGTTCAGCCAGGCCGACGAATCCACAACACGCCGCTTCGGCGGCACGGGGTTGGGTCTGTCCATCTGCCGCGAACTGGCTGCCCTGATGGGCGGAGCCGTCGGCGCGGACAGCGTGCCCGGGCAGGGAAGCGTCTTCTGGGCCGAGTTGCCCTTGCCACCGTCCGCGCGCCCGCCTTCGGCGTCCGACTTCGCCGGGCTCGACGCCGCCGCACTCGCCGACCTGAACGTTCTTGTGGTGGAGGACAACGACGTCAACATGATGATCTGCGTGGCCCTGCTCGAGCAGCGCGGCGCGCGTGTGGTTCAAGCGGCAGACGGCCGGCTGGCGCTGCGGGCCGTTCGGGAGCACGCTGCACGAGGGCGCGCCATCGATCTCGTGCTGATGGACCTGCAGATGCCCGTGATGGGGGGGCTGGTAGCGACGCGGCTGCTGCGTATGGAGCACAACCGGTTCGAGTTGCCGATCATCGGCTTGTCCGCGGTTGCCTTCGCCGCTGAGCGGGCCGAGGCGATGGCTGCCGGAATGAACGACTTCGTCGTCAAGCCGATCGAGCCGCGCAAACTCGAGCGCGCGATTCTTCGCGCAGTGGCAGAGCGCATGGAGGTTCTGCGATGAATCCAGCCGCCATGCGCGTGGCCCGCCTTGCCGGCGCCATCGGCGCCGAGATCTCCGGCATCGATCTGCGTCAACCCTTGTCTGCCGAACAGTGCGCTGCAGTGCGCCGCATCTGGCTCGAGAACGGTGTCGTGTTCCTGCGCGACCAGCCACTGACGCCGGACCGGTTCCTGGCGTTTGCCCACACCATCGGTACGCCGGTGGAGTACCCCTTCGTCAGTGGCATCGCGGGCTACCCCACGATCATCGAAGTCAAGAAGCTCGCGCACGAGAGGGTCAACTTCGGCGGTGTCTGGCACACCGACACAGCCTATCTCGAGCGGCCTCCGATGGCCACCCTGCTGCTGGCGCGCGAGGTGCCTCCGCAGGGCGGCGACACCTTGTTTGCCAGCCAGGTGGCGGCCTACGAGGCCTTGTCGGACGGCATGAAGCGCCTGCTGGCGACCCTGGGCTGCGTGAACAGTTCGGACAAGGCCGACACCTCGCGCACCCGTGAAGACCGCATCGCGGAAGGTGGCCGCGGCGAGCAGCGCAGCTACGAGGCCGTGCACCCGGCGGTGCGTGTACACCCCGAGACCGGCCGGCGCGCGCTGTACATGAACGCCGGCCACACGGTGCGCTTTGCCGGCATGACCGAAGCCGAGAGCGCGCCATTGCTGGCCTTCCTCTTCGAGCATCAGAAGAAGGAGGAATTCACCTGCCGCTTTCGCTGGCAGGAAGGCTCGCTCGCGTTGTGGGACAACCGCTGCGTGCAGCACTACCCCATCAACGACTATCACGGGCACCGCCGCGTGATGCACCGCATCACGCTGGAAGGCGATGTACCCCAAGGCTGAGCGTCCCGCGCGACCGAGTTCGGCGCTGGCCGGCTCCGTCACGGGGCCCGATGGCGCGCCAAACGTCGGCCCGCTGACGGGCCTGAACGAGGACTGGCGGCGCCGCAGCCTGGCGGCGGTCTGGCATCCCTGCACGCAGATGAAGCTGCACGCGGCCGACGGCGCCGCGCAGCCGCTGGTCCCGATCGCTCGCGCCGAGGGAGTCTGGCTGCACGACTTCGAAGGCCGGCGCCTGCTCGACGGCATCAGCTCCTGGTGGGTGAACCTGTTCGGCCACAACCACCCGGCGATCCGCGCCGCGCTGGTCGAACAGCTGGACCAGCTGGACCACGTGCTGCTGGCCGGCTTCACGCACGCGCCGGTGGTGCGGCTGTCCGAACGTCTGGCCGCATTGACCGGCCTTGGCCACGCCTTCTACGCCAGCGACGGGGCCTCGGCCGTCGAGATCGCGCTGAAGATGAGCGCGCACCACTGGCGCAACGCCGGCCGGCCGGCCAAATGCCGTTTCGTCGGCGTGGCCGGCGGTTATCACGGCGAAACCGTCGGCGCGCTGGCGGTGACCGACATCGCCTTGTTCCGCGAGGCCTACGCGCCGCTGCTGCGCCTGGCTGCGACGGTGCCGAGCCCCGATGCGCGCGCGGCCGTCGACGGCGAGGACGCCGCCGCAGCGGCCGAGCGTGCCGCGGCCGCGCTGGCCGACTGGTTGGCCGCGCACCACGCGCAGACCGCCGCGCTGATCGTCGAGCCTTTGGTGCAATGCGCCGCCGGCATGGCCATGCACCACCCGCGTTACCTGCAGCGCGCCCGTGAACTCTGCGACCGTTACCAGGTGCACCTGGTGCTGGACGAGATTGCGGTCGGCTTCGGCCGCACCGGCACGCTGTTCGCGCACCAGCAGGCCGGCATCCGGCCCGACCTGCTGTGTCTGTCCAAGGGCCTGACCGGCGGCACGCTGCCGCTCTCGGTCGTGCTGAGCACCGATGCGATCTACGCCGCCTTCTACGACGATGCGGTGGCGCGCGGTTTCTTGCATTCGCACAGCTACACCGGCAACCCGCTGGCCTGCCGCGCCGCGCTGGCCACGCTGGACCTGTTCGAGCAGACCGATGCGCTGCGCAGCAACGTTGTCACCGCCGCGCGCCTTGCCGCGCTGTTCGAGCCGCTGTCGATGCACCCCAGGGTGCGCCATGCACGCCGGCAGGGGATGATCTTCGCGTGGGACGTGGCGAGCAGCTTGCCCGACTTCGCGCGCCGCTATGCTCGCCACGCGCTCGAGCAAGGAGTGCTGCTGCGCCCGATCGGCACCACGCTGTATGCGATGCCGCCCTACGTGATCTCCGAGGCCGAGGGCGAGCACCTGGCGACCGGCGCGCTGGCCGCACTCGAGGCGACGCTGGCGGAGGAAGCCGCCGGTCACGTGCCAACCCAGGGTGAGGTCGATGGCGTCTGAGCCGCGTTCGCTGTTCGTCACCGGCACCGACACCGGCGTCGGCAAGACGCTGGTCAGCGCCGCGATGCTGCACGCACTGGCACGCCACCACCCCCGGGTGGTGGGCATGAAGCCGGTCGCCGCCGGGCTGGTGCGCCGAGGCGAGGGCTGGATCAGCGAAGATGTGCTGGCGCTGCGCGCGGCGTCGACCGTCGCAGTGCCGCCCGCGCTCGACAACCCGGTGGCGCTGCCCGAGCCCTGGTCGCCGCACCTGGCGGCGGCGCGGGCCGGCCGGCGCATCACGGTAGCCGAGCTGCTGGCGGCGCAGCGCGCGCTGCTCGCGTACGCCGAAGTGGTGCTGGTCGAAGGCGCCGGCGGCTGGCGCGTGCCGATCAATGACACCGAGACGCTGGCCGACCTGGCCGTCGCGATGGCCGCGCCGGTCGTGCTGGTGGTCGGCTTGCGCCTGGGCTGCCTGAACCACGCGCTGCTGAGCGCCGAGGCCATCCAGGCCGACGGCCTGCGCCTGGCGGGCTGGGTCGCCAACAGCATCGACCCGGCCATGCAGTGCCGCGACGGGAACATCGCCACGCTGCAGCGGCGCCTGGCCGCGCCGCTGCTCGGCGTGCTGCCGTGGCTGGACGCGCCCGACCCGCGCTCGATCGAGTTGCAACTGCCCGAGGACTTCCGGTGAGCTGGCTGGATGAGTTCGACGATCGCCTGGCCGCGCTCGACGCGCAGGCGCTACGCCGGCGCCGCCGCGCCGTGCGGCCGGAAGCCGGTGCGCGCCTGAACGTCGATGACCAATCGCTGCTCGCGTTCTGCAGCAACGACTACCTCGGCCTGGCCAACGACCCGGCGCTGAAGGCCGCGGTGCACGCCGCCGTCGAGGTGTACGGCGTGGGCGCCGGCGCTTCGCCGATGGTCAGCGGCCACAGCGTCGCCAACGCGGCGCTTGAACGGGAGCTGGCCGAAGCCGTGCAGCTGCCCCGTGCGTTGTACTTCTATGCCGGCTACGCGACCAACGCGAGCATCGTGCCGGCGCTGGTCGGCGCGGGCGACGCGCTGTTTTCCGACGTGCTGAACCACGCCTGCCTGATCGACGGCGCACGGCTGTCGAAGGCGCAGGTGCAGCGCTTCGCGCATGCCGACCTCGCGCAGCTCGACACGCTGCTCGCGGCCAGCCCAGCGCGCCGCAAGCTGGTGCTCAGCGACGCAGTGTTCAGCATGGACGGCGACGTGACCGACATCCCCGGCCTGCTCGCTCTGTGCGAGCGGCACGACGCGCTGCTGCTGCTGGACGACGCGCACGGCTTCGGCGTGCTCGGCCCGCAGGGCCGTGGCGCGCTCGCAGCGGCCGGCATCACCGGCGCGGCCGCCTCGCCGCGCCTGCTCTACATGGCCACGCTGGGCAAGGCGCTGGGTGTGGCCGGCGCCTTCGTGGCCGGGCCTGAGGTGCTGGTCGAATGGCTGCTGCAGAAGGCCCGCAGCTACACCTACGCCACCGCCGCGCCGGCGCTGCTCGCCGAGGCAGTGCGCGCCAGCCTGCGCTGCGTGCTGACGGACGAGGGCGAGCGCCGCCGCCAGCAGTTGCGCGCGCGCATCGCGCAACTGCGTGACAGCCTCGCGCCCGGCGCCGACGCGGCAGTCGATGCGGCCGGGTGGGCGCTGCTGCCTTCGCACACGGCGATTCAGCCGCTCGTCATCGGCGACAACGCGACAGCGCTGGCCGTGATGGCGCGGCTGCACGAACATGGCCTGTGGGTGCCGGCCATCCGCCCGCCGACCGTGCCGGCCGGAACCGCCCGGCTGCGCATCGCGTTGTCCGCCGCGCACCGGCGCGCCGACGTCGACGAACTGCTGGGCGCGCTGCGCAGCGCCGCCCGCGGGCTGTGACCCCTGCTGCAAGACCGCGGGGAGCGGCCAGGTCGTTCCGCCTCAGTTCCGCTTCAGTCGAACAGGGCGCTTCCGCCGCCGGGCTGTGCTGATGTCACGGGTCAAGTCAACCCGAATCGGATGTCGCGGCGCGCAGGATGCGTTGCAGTGCGGCCAGCACCACATCCCGCGCCTTGTGCTGCGGGTCATGCCCGACGCCGGGCAGGGCCGTGACTTCCATACGCATCTTGCCGTGGTTGACCAGGGCACTGGCACTCGGGCGCCAACCGTAGTCGTCGGCCTGGCCGAAAATCGCCGCCACCGGGCAGCGCACCGCGGCAATCTGTTCGGCCATCGTCCAGTGGACCGCATCGTCGGTCGACCACGGCCCGTGCCACCCCCAGAACATCGAATCTGTCTTGTCGCCGTGGTGGCGCATCAGGCGCTCGCGCAGTCCACCGTGCTCGAAAGCGTGGCGCGCGGCTTCCATGCCGCGCACCATGTGCAGATCCAGCGCGATGGTGGGCGAGCAGGCACAGACGCCCAGCACCGCCTGCGGGTGCGCTGCGGCCGCCAGCATCGACATGGCGCCGCCGTCGCTGTGGCCGAACAGCACCGCGCGCTCGATGCCGAAGTGGCCCAGCAGGTCGCCGAACACGGGGCCGGACTCGTCAAAGCGATAGCTGCGCTCGCGGCCGCCGGTCAACGCGTCAGAGCCTCCATAACCCCAACGGTCGTAAGACAGCACGGGCAGCTGGGTCGTGTCTGCGATCTCCTGCGGGAGGTCCTTCCACGTGCTGGTGCAATCCAGGCCGCCGTGCAGCATCACGACGACCGGGCGAGTGCGGTCGATGCGGCCCCAGGTCCAGGCGCTCAGACGGTGCCCGCCGGCGACGAATTCTTGCTGTTGCATCGTGGTTCTTCGGTTGTGGTCTCAAGGCCCGTCGGACGAAGCGCTGGTCCGCGCGGACAGCCTTTGCGCCACGTTGCCGCGAATCAGGCGCAGCTCCATCAGCATGGCGTCAATGCATTGACGCCGACGCTCCAGCTCAGCCACGGCCTGTTCGCCCTCAGCAACGGTGTGCGCAGACGGGGAGCAAGCACGGGGTGAGGGCAGGCCGTAGAGACGAAGATGCCTTCGCATCTCGGCCAGCGACAACCCGATGGCCTTGAAGCGAAGGATCAGCGTGAGTGCACGAAGCTCGGCGCTACCGTACACACGCGCACCTTCCACGCGGCGCGGGCTGAGCAGCCCGAAGGCCTCGTAGTGCCGAATCGCGCGCAGCGAGATCCCGAACCGGCGGCAGGTCTCGACGATTCCAAGGCACGTGTCTGGGCCGACCGTCGATGCGGACTCCAAACTCTTCGCGGCGCGGTGGCCGGCAGCAACTGGCATGTTCGCGCTGCCCGACTCAATAGGACTTCGGAAGCCCCAGCACATGCTCGCCGATGTAGTTCATCAGCATCTCGTTGTTGATCGGCGCGATCTCCAGCAGGCGGATCATCGGCCACAGCGTGACGACGTCGTAGTCGCGGTCGAAGCCGTAGCCGCCATGGGTCTGCAGCGCCGCCTCCACCGCGGCCACCGCGGCGCGCGAGGCCAGCAGCTTGGCCATGTTGGCGTGCGCCCCGGCGTCCTCGCCGTTGTCGAAGCGGTCGGCGGCGTCGTAGGTCATCAGCCGCGCGGCTTCGAGTTCGGCCTTGGCCAGCGCCATGCGGTGCTGCAGCGCCTGGTAGCTGCCGATGGGCTTGCCGAAGGGCTTGCGGTCCTTGGCGTAGGCCACGGCCTTGGCCAGTGCGTAGTCGCCCAAGCCGATCGCAGCGCCCGCGGCCAGCAGGCGCTCGGAATTCAGGCCCTCGAACATGAGCTTGGCGCCTTTGCCGGGCTCGCCGATCACGGCGTCGGCCGGCAGCTGCACGTTGTCGAAGAACACCATGTACTGGCGCTCGGCCGTCTCGACCTGGATGTTGAGCTGCTTGAGCGTGATGCCCGGCGTCTTCATGTCGAGCACGATCAGCGACATGCCCTCGGTGCGGTGCTGGACCTCGCCGGCCTTGGTGGTGCGCGCGACGACCAGCATGTAGTCGGCGTCGCGCGCGCCGGAGATGAACACCTTCTGCCCGTTCAGCGTCCAGCCGCCGTCGGCGTTGCGCGTGGCCAGCGTCGTCATCGCGAAGCTGTTGGTCCCGGCGTTGGGCTCGGTGATGGCGAAGCACATCTTCTTCTCGCCGGTGCAGGTGGGCGTCACGTACTTGGCGATCTGCTCGCGCGTGCCGTTGCGCACGATGGGCACGCGGGCCAGGCCCGTGACGACCAGGAACAGTGTCGGCACGCCGGCCAGGGCCAGGGCTTCGTTCAGTGCCGTGATCTCGAGCACGCCGCCGCCCGAGCCACCGTGCTCCTCGGGGATCGACAGGCCGAGCAGGCCGAACTTGCCGAGCGCCTGCCAGAGTTCTTCGGGGAAGCGGTCGTCCTTGATGCACTGCAGGATGTAGCTGCGCGGGTACTGTGCGGTGACGCCGCGCGTGGCTTCCTGGATGTCGCGCACGCGCGTCTGGATCTGCGAGGAGGCGGTCTTGCGGCCGCTCGACGAGATGCTGGTGTTCATGGCGGATCCTTTCGGTGTCTGTGCGCGGGAGCGACGGGTTGCGGGCGGGTCACAGGGCGAGGTCGGCGGGGATGGGCACCGGGTGGTCGAGCAGCATCTGCGCGAAGGCCTTGCCCTGCGAGTCCATGCGCACCGATGCAATGCCGCCGCCGCCCAGGGCCTGCTGCAGCGTGAAGTTCAGCGCCTGCGTGCCCGGCAGGTCGTAGCGCCGCACCTCGCCGCTGGCGAGGTGCGCGAACCAGCGCGCCACCGCTTCTTCGGTGAGGGCCGCGCGGATGAAAGGCAGGAACTCCGGCCGGCGCGCGATGATGCCGATGTTGGCCGAGTCGCCCTTGTCGCCGCTGCGGCCCCAGGCCAGTTGCACCAGCGGCACCGTGCGCACCCCGCGCGCGAAGGCCTCGGCCCCGGGCAACGGGCCGCCGACGGCGGGAAGCGCGGCCGGGTCCAAGGGCTTGCCGGTCAGTTGCGGCGCGGTTACTCTTTGTGTGCCCATGTCGATGCTGACACCCAACTGCGACTTGGGCACCAGGCACGAGAACAGCCGCACCACCGGCTGCACCTTGGGTCGCCCGCCGGTGAAGCCGGTGATCGCCGGTGCGGACATCAACGCCATCGGCGCGACCTCGCGCGAGAACAGCTCCAGCGCGTCCTTCAGCGGGTGGCGCACGCCGACCTTCAGCATGACCTCGCGCGCCGACACGCGGGCCTGCGCGCCGTAGGTGTCCTCGGCGCCGATGGCTTCGACGCTCGCCTCGGTGAAGTCGGGCCAGCCGCGCGCAGCATAGTGGCGCCGCATGCGCGCCAGCATCGCCGCGCCGACGCGTCGCGCCTTGGCGCCGGCGTCGATGCCGCCGATCATGAACAGGCTCATCGCTCGGAAGCCGTCGGCATAGGTCAGGCTGGCCTTGGCCTGGTCAGTGGGCAGTCGTCCGCGGGCGCCTTTGACCTCGACGCGGTCCGGGCCCACCTGCGTCAGCGTGACGGCGGTGAAGTCGCACACCACGTCGGGCAGGATGTAGGCGCGCGGGTCGCCGATCTCGTAGAGCATCTGCTCGCCCACGGTGGACGGGCAGACCAGCCCGCCGGTGCCGGCCGGCTTGGTGACGACGAAGCTGCCATCGGCGCAGCACTCGGCGATCGGAAAGCCCATGTCGTCCCAGCCCGGAACGCTGGCCCAATCGGTGTAGTTGCCCCCGGTGGCCTGCGTGCCGCACTCGATCAGGTGGCCGGCCAGGCTGCCCTGCGCCAGCTTGTCCAGGTCGTCGGCGGTCCAGGCGAAGCGGGCGATCAGCGGCGCAAGGGTCACCGCGCTGTCCACGCAGCGGCCGGTGACGACGATGTCGGCGCCGGCGGCCAGCGCCGCGGCGATCGGGAAGGCGCCGAGGTAGGCGTTGGCGCTCATCACCTTGGCCGGGAAGGCGGCGCCGGAGAACATCTCCGTCGTGCCCGCGGCGCGCATGGCCTCGACCTGCGGCATCAGGTCGTCGCCGAGCACGGCGGCGATCTTCAGATCCACGCCCTCGGCTTGCGCCGCGGCCACCAGCGCGTCGCGGCAGGCGGAAGGGTTCACGCCGCCGGCGTTGGCGATGACCTGGATGCCGCGCGCCTTGATCTGCTTCATCAGCGGCTTCATGGTCGCGACGAAGTCGGGCGCATAGCCCTGGGCCGGGTCCTTGGCCTTGGCGCGGATCAGCAGCGACATGGTGATCTCGGCCAGGTAATCGAAGACCAGCACGTCGATGTCGCCGCGTTCGACCAGTTGGGCCGCGGCGAATTCGGTGTCACCCCAGAATCCTGAGGCGCAGCCGATGCGAAGGGTGTCTTTGCTCATGGGGTTCGTCTCCACGCGTTGGGTTCAGTCTCAGGATCGGGCCGGTGCGCCGTCGCGCGGCCAGAAGATGCGCCAGATGCCCCTGGCCGTGGCGCAGGTGCGACCTTTCGCATCGAGCAACTCGCCTTCGGCGAAGGCGATGTTGCGGCTGGCGCGCACGACCTTGCCGCGGGCCTGGAAGTGGTCGCCGCCGGCGGCATCGACGTAGCTGATGTCGAGATTGATGGTCGACTGGCGCAGCCGCTGCGGGTCGATGCCGCGCATCTCGGGACGTGCGAGCAGGGACGAAGCGATCGCGCAGCCCAGCGCGCCGTCGAACATGTAGGCGATGACGCCACCGTTGAGCACGGCGTCCGAGCCGCCGCCGCCGCGCTGCGTCGCCATCACCTGGGGCAGGCGCACCACGGCTTCGCCGACACCGACGATCTGGACCTCCAGCCCTTGCGCGCGCATGAAGTCGTTGTTGCCCCAACGCCGCCAGAAGGCGTCGATGACGTGCCGAGGCAGAGGGTTGTCGCTCAACGGTGGGTCTCCGGTTCAGGCAGCCAGGCCCAGCGCCTGGATGCGTTCGACATGGGCCAGCAGCGAGCGCTTGGCCATCGGCCACAGGGCCTTGGGCGTGTCGGCGTAGGCCAGCGGCACCCAGTCGTCGGGGCCGCCGTCGGGCTGCTGGCGCATCGCGGCGACGACCTTGGCCTCGCGCGCCAGGCGGTGCGCCTTCAGCCTGGCGATGGTCTCGGCGGCCGCGCCCATCACGTGGCCATGGGCCGGCAGGATGAAGCGGACGGCATCGCTGCCGCAGGCGGCGCTCAGCACGTCCAGCGAATCGAGGTAGTCCGCCATGCTGCCATCCGGCGGATCGATGATCGTGGTGCTCCCGTTCAGGACGTGGTCGCCCGAGAACAGCAGGCCGTCTTCTTCGACGACGAGGCACAAGTGGTTGGCGGCGTGCCCCGGTGTGTGGATCGCGCGCAGCGTCACCGGGTGCTCCGGGTCGTCCAGATGCACACGCTCGCCGTCGCCGAGTTCACGGTCGGGCACGAACAGCGAATGCGCGCGCGCGGTCGGTGCCGACGCCATGCCCAGGATGGGCGGGCGCTGGCCGGTGCTCCGTGCGCAGAGCTCGGCCAGCGGCTTGGCGCCGGGTGAATGGTCGGGGTGCGAGTGGGTGCACAGGATGGCCCGGATGTTGCCCCCGGTCGCCTCGAACAGGCGCGCCACGTGCTCGTCGTCGGGCGGGCCGGGGTCGATGACGGCAAAGCCGCCGGCGGCGCTGCCGACGATGTAGCTGTTGGTGCCCGGGCCGGTCATCACGCCGGCGTTGGGTGCCGTCAGCCGCCACAGGTGGCGCAGCAGTCGTACCGGGTGCTCGCTCTGCCAGTCGAGCGCGTGTTCGAGCTGACCGTCGGGACAGACCAGTTCCAGCTCGCCGAAGGGCAGGTCGGACTCCATGAAGCGTTGCGCCTTGCCGCCGACGAGCGCCCCTCGAGGGCAGGAGTCCCACAAGGGCTGGCCGCCGGCGCAGGCCTGCAGCACGGCGTCGATGTCTTCGAAGCGAGCCAGCCACTGCAGTGTTCGCAGGGTCGGGAAGATCAGCGGCAGGCTGCCTTGCTGGTGGCGCTGCAGCGCGAGTTCGGCACGCAGCCAGACCGGCTCGAACTGCTCGGCGTCGTCGGCCACGGGCGTCTGGCCCTCGGGCATGCGGGCGATCAGGAAGGCGGTGCTGAAGCGGCGCGGGCCGACGTCACGGTCGGTGGTCCAGCGCGCCAGCGTGCGCACCTCGGCGGCGGCGAGCCTGAGGCCGCGCTCGCGCAGCTGCGGGTACAGCGGCCGGTCGCGGCGGATGGCGGCCAGCTCGGCCGCGGCCAAGGGGCGATCGTCGGCGTGCCGCGCGTGCAGCACGCCCAGTTCCTCGAAACTCTCGCGCAATGCCGCGAGCGCGGCGGTCAGCTGCGCCGTGGCGGCACCCTCGCCGCCGTGCACGAGGTCGTGGGCGCGCGCGTCCTCGTCGTCGATGCGGCCGCCAGGGAACACGAACACGCCAGGCAGGAAGCTGGCCGTCGACGAGCGCCGGGTCAGCAGCACCTCGGGGCCGGTGGCGGCGGGGCGCAGCCAGAGCAGGGTGGCCGCCGGTCGGGGCTCGACGGGCTGGCGCGCCGGGTGCAACTGCAAGGTGGGGCGGACCATGGCGTTGGCCGCTTTCAGGCGCTGGCGCTGTTCGTGCGCAGCAACTCGTCCAGCGTGCGCTCGAGGTGGCGCAGCGAGTTGCATTCGCGCGCGATGTGGCAGTAGGGCGCGTAGCGTTTCATCTCCGAGTCGCCCAGCCCCCAGAACGACACCGGCTCGGGGTTCAGCCAGATCACGCGCCGCGCGCGACCATACAGCGTCCTCATGATCTCGGCATGCGCCTGGCCACGGTTGTTGCGCGCATCGCCAAGGATCAGCACGGTAGTGCGACGGTCGATGCGGTGCATCAGCTGTTCGTCGATGTCCTCCAGCACTTGCCCATAATCGGTGCCGCCTCCGCCCACGGCGTGCATCACCCGGTCGACCGCCTGCTCGACGGGCAGCGCGGCGAAAGTGGCACTGACGTCGACCAGATGGTTGGTGAAAGCGAAGGACTGCACTTCGGAGACCAGCTCGTCCAGGCTGTACAGGAACAGCAGCAGGAAGCGGGCGTACTGGCGCACCGAGCCGCTCACGTCGCAGATGGCCACCACGCGTGGGCGCTCGACCTTGGTGCTGCGCCAGAAGGTCTCGAACATCACGCCGCCGTAGGCCGCGTTGGCACGCATGGTGCGGCGGAAGTCGAGCTGGCCGCGCTGTTCGCGCCGCTTGCGCCGTGCATGGCGCTCGGCCAGGCGGCGCGCGATCTTGCGCACGATCTCGTGCATGCGGGCGAAGTCGCGGCGGTCGATGTTGGACAGCTTCTGCGTCTGCAGGAAGTCGTCGTGCAACTCGCGCGTGGGCGCCGTGCCGTACATCGACAGCTTGCGTTCGACGAAGTTGCGGACTTCGTTGAACAGATGCTTGCGTGCGCGTTCGAGCTCGGCCACGCGCTGCGGCGCCTGGGTCTGCCGACGCGCCTCGGTGATCTCACGGTCGAGCAGTTCCAGCCCCATGGCCTGCTGGATCTTCTGCGTGTAGTAGCCCTTCTGGGTGAAGAACCAGATGTCGGTCAGGCCGACGTCGCGCGCCGCCTGCTGCATGCGGCGCGACAGCGCAGCCGAGTCGCCGGCCAGCAGCAGCTGCGACAGGGCCTGCCCGGCGCTGCCCTGGCAGCCGCCGGGGCCACCGCTGCCCTGGCCGCCGCCTTCGGCGGTGGGCTGCGCTTGTTCGCCGGGCGGCGGCGCGGCACCGGGCGCCGCGCCGGGCTGGCCCGCCTTGCGTGTGCCGAAGGCATCGAAGCGGAAGAAGCGCTCGAAGGTCTGGTCGAAGATGGCTCGGTCGGGCAGGGTCTTGGCCAGCGTCGCGCCGAGCGCGCTCTTCAGCAACTCGCGTTCGCGCCAGCCCACCAGCGCGGTGGCACGCGCAGCATCGATCTGCGCGTTCAGGCTGACCTCGAGGTCGCTGCCGCGCAGCGCCTTGAAGAAGTCTTCAAGCGTGGCTTGCATGGCTCGAAAGCGGCAGCTCCGCGTCCTTGCGCGCCTGGGCCAGCAGCGCCGGGAGCTGCTCGGTCGCCGACGCGATGTCCTGCTCGAACTTGAGGAACACGTTGAGGGTGTCGCGCACCAGATCCAGGCTCAGGTGCTCGGCATTGAGCAGCAGCAAGGTCTTGGCCCAGTCGATGGTCTCGCTGACCGAGGGCTGCTTCTTCAGGTCGATGGCGCGCACGGCCTGCACGAAGGCCACCAGCTCGCGGTTCAGCGTCTGCGACAGCCCGGGCACGCGGCGCTCGAGGATGGTGCGCTCGACCTTGGCCACGGGGAAGGGGATGTGCAGGTGCAGGCAGCGGCGCTTGAGCGCGTCGCTCATCTCGCGGGTGTTGTTGCTGGTCAGGAAGACCAGCGGCTTGACCTTGGCCACGATGGTGCCGAGCTCGGGCACCGAGACCTGGAAGTCCGACAGCACCTCCAGCAGGAAGGCCTCGAACTCGGGGTCGGACTTGTCGACCTCGTCGATCAGCAGCACGCAGCCGCGCTCCTGGTGCAGCGCCTGGTACAGCGGCCGCGGCTCCAGGAAGTGCTCGGAGAAGAACAGGTCGTCGTGGCCGTGCAGGCGCTCGATCGACGCGGCCAGGCCGACGGCGCCCTGCATCATCTCGGCCAGCTTGTCCTTCAGCAGCTGTGTGTACAGCAGTTGCTTGCCGTACTTCCACTCGTACAGCGCCTTCGACTCGTCCAGGCCCTCATAGCACTGCAAGCGGATCAGCGGCACGTCCAGGATGGTGGCCATGCTCTTGGCCAGTTCGGTCTTGCCGACGCCGGCCGGGCCTTCGACAAGGATCGGCTTCTCCAGGTTGAACGCCAGGTAGACGGCGGTGGCGAGCTCTCGGGTGCAGATGTAGTCGACATCCGCAAGGCGGGACGACACCACGTCGACAGTGTCGAAATGGGAGTCATGCAGGGATTTCATGGCTTTCCTTGGTACTGAACAAGCCGGTGCCGGCCTTCAGATGACGTGCGTCGCCGACCCCGCGCGCAATGCCGAGCACGGTGCGAAGATCGCTCGTGATGTCGAGCAGTCGCGTTTCGTGGTCATCGAACTGGGCGGCAAAGGCCTCGCAACCGGCCTGCCAGCGCTGCAGGAGGATGCGCAGGCCGGCGTTGAGATCGGCAAGCTCTTCGCCGGGGCCGGAGCGAGCGAGCTGTCGCGACGCCTGCGAAACCAGGGTATCGATCGCCTTCAGCTCCAGCCGGAGCGCGCCCAATCGCCGCAGCGTGTCCGGCGTCGGCCTGGTGCCTCGTTGCCAGCGGGCGAGCACCTCGAGTTCGGCCTGCATCGCACCCACCATGGCGCCGCCGAGCAGGGTGTCCTCGAGGGTACGCAGCGGTTTGGCAATCAGGTCGAAGGCGCGGCCCTCGGTGCCCAGACGGCGCGCTTCGGGCACAAGACAGCCGTCCAGTACCAAGCCGCAGTGGCCCAGCGGCGGCAGCACCGCCTCACGCCCGGTCGGTCGCCGGATCAGGCCCGGACTGTCGGCGCCGACGATGAAGGCGTCGAAGCGCTTGCGCCCGTCGTTCTCGCCCGTGACCGCCAGCACCACGAAGGCATCGGCCGCCGGTCCGTTGCTGACGAAGGACTTCTCGCCGTCGAGCAACCATTGGCCGTCGTGCCGGCGCGCCGCACACCGCAGCAGCTTGGGGTGGGCCCCGGCCTGGGGCTCGGAGATGGCCAGTGCAACGATCTTGCGGCCTCCGGCCATCATGCGCAGCAAGGCGCGGTGGCCGTCATGGCCGACGTGCGGGCCGATGACGAAGCGGCCGAGCATCTCGTTCATCAGCCAGCCCAGGGCCAGCCCCAGGTGGGCCGTTTCGCGCGCGATGATGTCTGCCAGGGCTGCCACGGCCGGCCAGTCGGCAGGCGGTTCGCGGCCATCGGGGTCGAAGCCCACGCCAAGCATGCCCTGCGCGGCCAGGTGCTGCCACCAGGCGCAGGGGAAGGGATCGCTGCGCGACACCGCAGGCGCGGTGCGCAGCGCGTTGCGCATCGCGACGCAAAGGTGGGCCGTTGCGCCGTCCTCGATGACGGGCTGATTCATCAGTGGAATCCCAACTGCCGCGCTGCCAGGTCGCGCATCACCTCTTCGGCGCCGCCGCCGATGGCGTTGACCTTGACCTCGCGGTAGATGCGCTCGACGGTGACGCCGCGGATGAAGCCCGCGCCGCCGTGCATCTGCACCGCCTCGCTGGCACAGTGGGCCATGGTCTGGGTGGCCTGGTTCTTCAGCAGGCAGATCTCGCCGACGGGCGCTTCGCCCTGTTCGACGCGCCAGGCCAGCAGCTCCAGCAGTGCCTGCGTGGCCTCGATGCGCATCGCCATGTCGGCCAGCTTGTGGCGCGTGACCTGCTGGTCGATGAGCCGGCCGCCGAACATCTCGCGCTGCTGCGCCCAGGCCAGGGCCTCATCCAGGCAGACGCGGGCAAACCCGTTGGCCCCGGCTGCCAGGAAGATGCGCTCGCGGTTGAAGTTGAGCATGATGGCCTTGAAGCCCTGGTTCTCGTCGCCCACCAGGTTGGCCACCGGGACTCGGCAGTCGTCGAAGTGCAGGGTGGCGGTGTCCGAACACAGCCAGCCCATCTTCTCCAGTCGTGTCTGGGTGAAGCCGGGTTTGCCTTTCTCCACCAGCAGCAGCGACACCCCGCCGGCGCCCGGCCCGCCGGTGCGCACGGCCACGGTGTAGAAGTCGGCGCGCATCCCCGAGGTGATGAAGGTCTTGGAGCCGTTGAGCACGAAGTGATCGCCGTCCCGCCGCGCCGTGGTCTTGAGGTTGGCCACGTCCGAGCCACCCGAGGGCTCGGTGATCGCCAGCGCGCTGATCTTCTCGCCGCACAGCACCGCCGGCAGCACCCTGCGTTTGATCTCGTCGGAGCCGACGTTGACGATCGGCGGGCAGCCGATGGTGTGCGACAACAGGCTGGCCAGCACGCCGCCGGCGCCGCAGCGGGCCAGCTCCTGGGCCGCAATGACGGTCATGAAGAGGTCGCCGTCGTTGCCGCCCCAGGCTTCGGGGAAGCCCAGGCCGAGCAGGCCGATCTCGGCGGCCTTGCGGTAAAGCTCGAGCGGGAAACTGGCCTGCGCCTCCCAGGCCTCGACATTCGGCGTGATCTCGCGCGCGACGAAGCGGCGCATGGCGTCGCGGAAGGCCGAGTGCTCGGCGTTGTAGAAGGGGCTGCGGTTGGCGATGGTGTTCACGCTGGGCTTCTGGTTGGGCGTTCAGGATGGCGCGGCGGTTTCGACCAGGGTGGCGATGACGGCGCGCGTGGCCACCTGGTCGCCCGCGCGCACGGCGACGCGCTCGACCACGCCGTCGCGCCGCGCGACGAGCTGGTGCTCCATCTTCATGGCTTCCAGCACCGCCAGGCGCTGGCCCTTGCTGACCGCATCGCCCGCCTGCACCAGCACCGCCAGCACGCGTCCGTTCATCGGCGCGCTGATGGTCGACTCGGCCGCCTGCTCGCTGCCGCGTGGCGGCGCGTAGGTCACGTCGTCGAAGCTCGCGACGCGGCCGTCCAGCGCCAGGTGCAGGCTGTCGTGGGCAGCCACCGCGGTGACGCGGGTGTGCAGACCGTCGATCGACAGCGGCCTGTCGGCGCCGTCGGCAGCCCCGAGTTCGATGTCGTGCGCCACGCCGCCGTCGAGCTCGACGTACAGGCGTCCCGACCCCTGCACCGTCACGTGCACGGCATGCCGGCGCTCGCCCTCGGCCAGATCCAAGGGCCAGCGTGCCGGCCCGTTGCTGCGCCAGCCGGCCTGGGCCCCACGGTAGGCGCTGGCGTCGAAGCACAGCGCGGCGGCGACCGCCACCGCGCGGCTCGTGGGCGCCACGGCCTGCAACTGCACGGGCCCGAAGTGCTGTCCGATGAAGGCCGTGGTGGCGGCGCCGGCGGCGAACACTTCATGCTCGGCTGCCGCCGTCAGGAAACCCAGGTTGGTCGGTAGCCCCAGCACACGGGTGGCGCGCAGCGCACCCAGCAGGCGGCGGCGCGCCTCGTCGCGCGTGGCGCCGTGGGCGATGATCTTGGCGATCATCGGGTCGTAGTAGGGGCTGATGGTCTGGCCGCTGGCCAGGCCGTGGTCGACGCGGATGCCCGCTCCGGCGGGCGGCCGCCACAGTGCCACGTCGCCGCTTTGCGGCAGAAAGCCGGCCTGCGGATCTTCGGCGTACAGGCGCACCTCGATGGCATGGCCGTGCAGCCGAACCTGATCCAGCGTCAGCGGCAGCGGTTCGCCGCGCGCCACGGCCAGTTGCCAGGCCACCAGGTCCTGGCCGGTGATGCATTCGGTCACCGGGTGCTCGACCTGAAGCCGGGTGTTCATTTCCAGAAAGTAGAAGCGGCCTTCGCGGTCGAGCAGGAACTCGACCGTGCCGGCGCCGACGTACTGCACCGCCTTGGCCGCAGCCATCGCCGCCGCGCCCATGCGTGCGCGCAAGGCGGCATCGACGGCGGGCGAGGGCGCTTCCTCGAACACTTTCTGATGCCGGCGCTGGATCGAGCAGTCGCGCTCGCCCAGGTGGATGACGTTGCCGTGGCGGTCGGCAAACACCTGCACTTCGACATGCCGCGGTTCGACGACCGCGCGTTCCAGGATCAGCTCGTCCGAGCCGAAGGCGTTGGCGGCCTCGGACCGCGCCGTGGCCAGCGCCGCGGGCAGCTCGGCCAGGTCGGCCACCAGGCGCATGCCACGCCCGCCGCCGCCGGCCGCGGCCTTGACCATGATGGGCACACCGAGCTCGCGCGCCTGTGCGATCAGGGTCTTGTCGGACTGGTCGGGGCCCTGGTAGCCGGGCACGCAGGGCACGCCGGCCGCCAGCATCAGGCGCTTGGCAGCGGCCTTGTTGCCCATCTGCTCGATGGCGTGCGGGTCGGGGCCGATGAACACCAGCCCGGCGGCCTGCACCGCACGCGCAAAGGCGGCGTTC
Source organism: Rubrivivax sp. (assembly GCA_019635315.1). Lineage (GTDB taxonomy): Bacteria > Pseudomonadota > Gammaproteobacteria > Burkholderiales > Burkholderiaceae_C > Rubrivivax. The sequence goes on along the minus strand of JAHBZT010000002.1, from coordinate 771,829 downwards.
TCCGACAGGAAGCCGTAGCCGGGATGGATCGCGTCGGCGCCGCTGACGGTGGCAGCACGCAGCACGGCTTCGATGCTGAGGTAGCTCTCGCGCACCGGCGGCGGGCCGATGCACAGCGCCTGGTCGGCCTGCCGCACATGCAGCGCGCCGGCGTCGGCCTCGCTGTACACGGCCACCGTCCGGTAGCCTTCGGCGCGCGCCGTGCGAATGACACGGCAGGCGATCTCGCCGCGGTTGGCGACCAGGACCTTGCTGAATGTGGTGTTGCTCATCGCCGGCTCACATCCGCGCCACGCCGAAGCTGCTCGGCCGCAACGTGCGTGCCCGGCCTTCGCGGCAGATGGCCAGCGCCATCGCCAGCACCTGGCGCGTGTCGCGCGGGTCGATGATGCCGTCGTCCCACAGCCGGGCGGTGGCGAACAGCGCGTGCGACTCCATGTCGAAGCGCTTCAGAATCTCGGAGCGCATCGCGTCCAGGTGGGCCGGCTCGGGTGCCTTGCCGGCGCGCGCCATCTTCTCCTCGGTCACGATGCGCATCACCGTGGCCGCCTGCTCGCCGCCCATCACCGCCACGCGGGCATTGGGCCAGGCGAAGACGAACTGCGGGTCGTAGGCCCGGCCGCACATGCCGTAATTGCCGGCGCCGAACGAGGCGCCGATCATCAGCGTGATGCGCGGTACCGTGCAATTGGTGACGGCCTGGATCATCTTCGAGCCGTGCTTGATCATGCCGACCTGCTCGACGTCCTTGCCGACCATGAAGCCGGTGGTGTTCTGCAGATAGACCAGTGGCGTGCCCGACTGGTTGCACAGCTGCATGAACTGCGTGGCCTTGTTCGCGCCCTGCGGATCGATCGGGCCGTTGTTGCCGATGAAGCCGCAGGGCTGGCCTTCGATGGCACCATGGCCGCAGACGGTGGCGGCGCCGAACTCGGGTTTGAAGTCGAGGAAGTCCGAGTCGTCGATGAGCCGCGCCAGCAGTTCGCGCACGTCGTAGGGCTGGCGGTAGTCGGGCGGCACGAGGCCGGCGATGTCGTCGGCCGCGTAGCGCGGCGGCTTCCAGGCGCGCAGCGGCACGGCCGGCGTGTTGTGGTTCCAGGGCAGGCGGGCCAGCACGCCGCGCGCGATGCGGATGCCGTCGGCGTCGTCCTCGGCCAGATACTCGGCGACGCCCGAGACGCGGGTATGCATCTCGGCGCCGCCCAGTTCCTCGTCCGTTGCGATCTCGCCGGTGGCCGCCTTAAGCAGCGGCGGGCCGGCGAGGAAGGCCTTGGCGCGGCCGCGCACCATGATCACGTAGTCCGACATGCCCGGCAGGTAGGCGCCGCCCGCGGTGGAGTGGCCATGCATCACCGTCACCTGCGGAATGCCGGCTGCGGACAGCCGCGCCTGGTTGGCGAAGCCCCGGCCGCCCTCGATGAAGACCTCGCCCACATGCATCAGGTTGGCGCCGCCGGATTCGACCAGCCGCACCACCGGCAGCTTGTTCTCGAGCGCGATGGCTTCGGCGCGCAGGCTCTTCCTCATGCCCATGGGCGTGATCGTGCCGCCCTTGATGGCGCTGTCGGACGCGACGATCATGCAGCGCACGCCCGAGACAATGCCGATGCCGGTGACGATGCCGCCGCCCAGCACGTTCTTCTCACCGTCGTCGTCGTGCATTCGAAAGCCGGCCAACGTGGACAACTCCAGCCAGGGCGAGCCGCGGTCGAGCAGGCGCGCGACGCGCTCGCGCGGCAGCAACTGCTTGCGGGCGCGGAACCTGGACTCCATCGCATTGGATGTATCGCGCACGCGGCCCTCGAAGCCGCGGAAAGATTCGATCAGGGCGAGCATCTGCGCCCGGTGGCGCGCAAACGGTTCGGAGCCGGAGTCGATCTGGGACTGCAGGACGGGCATGGGTGGCGATGATTCGTTCGATGCGGATGGAAGGGCCGAAACGCAGGCTGGGGTTCGCGTGAGCGGACCCTCGCCCCTTGACCGACCAGACAACCGTTGACCTAACGACCGTTAGAAAGAGCAATGGTACAGGAAAGCGGCGCCGACGTCACTGGCAGCCCGTCATGCCGACGACTGCTGGTCGAGCAGAGCGCGCGCCGCGCCGGAGGTCGCCGAGGTGGTCTGCGCCATCGAAAACGGCCGCGTCGTCCAGCGCGGCGCCACCGCAGAATCGCGGGCCTACGAGAACATCCGCAAGTGCCGGCTCGGCCTGTCGGTCGCTTCCTTGAAGAAGAGCTCGCGTGCCGTGACGCGCCGCAAGCGCTGCAACCGCTGGCTCGATTGAACCGGCCCAGCGGGCACGCCGGCGTTCAGCGCTGGTAGAAGAGCTCGTTCTCGCGTGCCATCTTGCGCAGCAGCTCGGGCGGCGCGAAGCGTGGGCCGTGCCGCCGCGCCAGTTCCTCGCAGTCGCTGACGAAGGCGGCGATGCCGCGACTGTGGATCTGGCCAATCGGCCCGCCCAGGAAGGGCGGGAAGCCCCAGCCGAGAATCGCGCCGACATCGGCGTCGATCGCGGCCGTGACCACGCCTTCTTCCATGCAGCGCACGGTCTCCAGCGACTGGATGAACATCAGCCGGCGCTTGACCTCGGCCACGTCGGGCTGCTGCGCGGCGGCAGGCCAGATCTCGGCCAGCCCCGGCCACAGGCGCTTGGTGCCGCCCTGCGGATAGTCGTAGAAGCCCTTGCCGGCCTTCTTGCCGAGCCGTGCCAGCTGGTCGACCATGCGGTCGCAGACTTCGTCGATGGCGCTGCGCACATAGGCCGCACCCAGGTCGGCGGCGGTCTGCCTGCGGATGCGCGCCATCAGCTCCAGCGACACCTCGTCGGCCAGCGCCAGCGGGCCGACCGGCATGCCGGCCATGCGCCCGGCGTTGTCGATCAGCGCCGGTTTCACGCCTTCGGCGAGCAGGGTCAGGCCCTCGCCGACGTAGGTGGAGAACACGCGGCTGGTGTAGAAGCCGCGGCTGTCGTTGACGACGATGGGCGTCTTGCGCAGCGCCTTCACGAAGTCCATCGCGCGCGCTAGGCAGTCGTCGCTGGTCGCCTGGCCGCGGATGATCTCGACCAGCGGCATCTTCTCGGCCGGCGAGAAGAAGTGCAGGCCGATGAAGTTGGCCGGCCGCGCCGAGGCTTGCGCCAGGCCGGTGATCGGCAGCGTGCTGGTGTTGCTGGCGAACACCGCGGTGGGCGCCAGCATGGCCTCGGCCTTGCGCGTGACCTCGGCCTTCAGCGCGCGGTCTTCGAACACCGCCTCGACCACGATGTCGCAGCCGTCGAGCGCTGCAAAGTCGCTGGTCGGGCGGATGCGCGCCGCGAGTTTGGCCCGATCGGCCTCGCTCATGCGCCCCTGCTGCACCTGCTTGGCCCAGCACGCATCGGCGTAGGCCTTGCCACGCGCGGCCAGGTCGGCGCTGGTGTCGAGCAGCACCACATCCAGCCCGGCTTCGGCCGCCGCGCAGGCGATGCCGGCGCCCATCATGCCGGCGCCCAGGATGCCCACCTTGCGGTAGGCGGCGGTGGCCACGCCTTGCGGCCGCGCCGACAGCTTGTTGGCGGCGGTGATGCCGAAGAACAGCGAGCGGATCATGTTCTTCGCTTCGGCCCCGACCGCGAGCTTCACGAACTCGCGCATCTCGACCTTGCAGCCGGTCTCGATGTCGACCTGGCAGCCGTTGTAGACGCAGCTCATGATGGCCGCCGGCGCCGGGTAGTTGCCGAAGGTCTTCTCGCGCAACATCGCGTTGCCGGCGGTGAAGGTCTCGTAGCCGGCCGGGCTCTGCACCGGCCCGCCGGGCAGCTTGAAGCCCTTGCGGTCCCAGGGTTGCACGGCGTTGGCCGCGCCGTCCTTCAGCAGCCATGCGCGGGCACGCGCCAGCAGCTCGCCGGCGGGCACCACCTCGTCGACCATGCCCGCCGCCAGGGCCTTGGCGGGCGTGAGCTTCTTGCCTTCGAGCAGCATGGGCAGGGCGTTGCGCACGCCGATCATGCGCGGCAGGCGCTGCGTGCCGCCGCCGCCCGGCAGCAGGCCGATGCCGACTTCCGGCAGGCCGATCAGCGCCTTCGGGTTGTCGGCGGCGATGCGGCGGTGGCAGGCCAGCGCCAGTTCGTAGCCGCCGCCCAGGGCGGTGCCGTTGATCGCAGCGACGAAGGACTTGCCGCCGGTCTCGATGCCGCGCATCAGCGCGTGCAGGTCGGTCACGAAACGCATCATGCCCGGCGCATCTTCGATGGCCAGCATCATGTTCAGGTCGGCGCCGACGATGAACTCGGGCCGGGCCGAGGTGATGATCACGCCCTTGACCTGCGGGTCGGCCACGGCCTTGCGTGCCGCTTCGCCGAAGGCCGCCATCGAACGCTCGTTGAGCACGTTCATCGGCGCATCGGCCATGTTCCAGGTCAGCGTGGCGATGCCGTCGGCGCCTGTCGTGTAGTCGATCGTCATGGGGTTGGTCCTTGCGGCGCGTTCAGACGCGTTCGATGATGGTGGCGATGCCCATGCCTGCGCCCACGCACAGCGTGGCCAGGCCGGTGGCCAGGTTGCGGCGTTCCAGCTCGTCGAGCAGCGTGCCCAGGATCATGGCGCCGGTGGCGCCCAGCGGATGGCCCATCGCGATCGCGCCGCCGTTGACGTTCATGCGCTCGTGCGGCACGTTCATCACCTCCATGAAGCGCAGCACCACCGAGGCGAAGGCCTCGTTCAGCTCGTACAGGTCGATGTCCGAGGCCGTCATGCCGGCGATGGCCAGCGCCCTTTCGGCCGCGTAGGAAGGGCCGGTGAGCATGATCGTCGGCTCGCTGCCGACGGCCGCGAACGAGCGGATGCGGGCGCGCGGCTTCAGGCCCAGCTGTCTGCCGATCTCGGCATTGCCGATCAGCACCGCTGCGGCGCCGTCGACGATGCCCGACGAATTGCCGGCATGGTGAACGTGCGCTAAGCGCTCCAGCTCCGGGTAGCGCTGCAGCGCCACGGCGTCGAAGCCGAGGCGCTCGCCCTGCAACTTGAACGAGGGTTCGAGCTTGGCCAGCGACGCGGCCGTGGTGTCGGGGCGCATGTGCTCGTCGCGATCCAGCACCGGCAGGCCGTTCACGTCGTGCACCGGCACCACCGAGCGCGCGAAGCGGCCTTCGGACCAGGCCACGCCGGCGCGGCGCTGGCTTTCGATCGCGTAGCGGTCGACGTCCTCGCGGCTGTAGCCGTAGAGCGTGGCGATCAGATCGGCCGAGATGCCCTGGGGCACGAAGTAGGTGGGCAGGGCCACGGCCGGGTCGGCCGGCCAGGCACCGCCGCCGGTGCCCATCGGCACGCGGCTCATGCTTTCCACGCCGCCCCCGATCGTCAGCGGCGACTGCCCCGACATGACCTTGGCCGCGGCGATGTTGCAAGCCTCCAAACCCGAGGCGCAATAGCGGTTGATCTGCACGCCGGCGGTTGTCTGCGCATAGCCGGCCGTGAGCACGGCCACGCGCGCGATGTTGGCACCTTGTTCGCCCACGGGCTCGACGCAGCCCAGGGTCACGTCGTCGACCTGCGCGGTGTCGAGCTGGTTGCGGTCGCGCAGCGCCTGCAGCGCCGTCACCGCCAACTGGATGGGCGTGATGCCGTGCAGCGCGCCGGACGCGCGGCCCTTGCCGCGCGGTGTGCGTACGGCGTCGTAGATGAAGGCTGCGGTCACGGTGCTGTCCTTGAGAAAACGGTGGGGGTTGGAAGCGAAGTGAAAAGGAGTAGCGGCACGGGCACTGTTGTCACAGCGTGCGGCCGATGATCTCTTTCATGATCTCGTTGGTGCCGCCGTAGATGCGCGAGACGCGGGCGTCCGCGTAGGCGCGCGCGATCGGGTACTCCCACATGTAGCCGAACCCGCCGAACATCTGCAGGCAGTCGTCGAGCAGGCGACAGTGCAGGTCGGTGGTCCAGTACTTGGCCATCGCGGCGGTGGCGGCGTCGAGCTCGTTCTTCATCAGGCTGTCGATCAGGCGGTCGACGAAGACGCGCGCCACCTGCACCTGCGTCTTCCATTCCGCCAGCCGGAAGCGGTTGTGCTGGAAGTCGATGACGCGCTCGCCGAAGGCCTTGCGCTCCTTGGTGTAGTCCAGCGTCCACTGCAATGCCGCTTCGGCACCGGCCACCGCGCCGATCGCGATCTGCATGCGTTCCCAGGCCAGTTCCTGCATCAGCAGGAAGAAGCCCTTGCCCTCGCCGCCCAAGATGTTGCGCGCCGGCAGCCGCAGGTCGTCGAAGAACAGTTCCGAGGTGTCCTGCGCCTTCATGCCGATCTTGTCGAGATTGCGCCCGCGCTTGAAGCCGGGGCGGCTGGTCTCGACCAGGACCAGCGAGGTGCCCTTCGCGCCCTTGGACGGGTCGGTCTTGGCGACCACGATCACCAGGTCAGCGTTCTGGCCGTTGGTGATGAAGGTCTTCTGGCCATTGAGCACGAGTTCGTCGCCGTCGCGCAGCGCCGTCGTGCGCACGGCCTGCAGGTCGCTGCCGGCGCCGGGTTCGGTCATGGCGATGGCGCCGATGACCTCGCCGCTGGCCATCTTCGGCAGCCATTCGCGCTTCTGCGCTTCGCTGCCATAGGCGAGGATGTAGGGGGCCACGATGTCCGAGTGCAGCCCGAATCCGAGGCCGCTGGCGCCGACGCGCATCACCTCTTCGATCAGCACCGCGCTGTGCAGCCGTGTGCCGCCACCGCCGCCATAGGCCTCGGGAATCGCCGGGCAGAGCAGCCCGGCGGCACCGGCCTTGCGCCAGACGGCGCGCGGAACGATGCCCTCGGTCTCCCAGCCGGCATGGTGCGGCACCACTTCCTCGGTCAGGAAGCGGCGCACCTGGTCGCGAAACAACTCGTGTTCCTCGGAGAAGATTGGGCGCGGGAGCATCGCAGCGGTTCCTTTGTCGTTGGCGTCGTACACGCAGCGCCGGTGGTGCATCGACCTAACGCTTGTTAGCTGTTAAAGTATAGGGCATGGACGACGCGGACGACACAAGCCGGAGAGGCCTGATCCTGAGAACCGCGGCGAAGCTCTTTCGCGAGCACGGCTACGAACGTACCTCGGTGCGGCAGATCGCCGAGGCCCTGGGCATGACCTCGGGCTCGCTCTTCTATCACTTCGCCACCAAGGAGGAGTTGCTGGTCACCGTGATGGAAGAGGGCGTGCGAGACATCATGCGCGGGGTGCAGAAGGGCCTGGCTGGCGAATCGTGCCTGCCCGAACGCATGCTGGCGATGGTGCGCTGCCATCTGACCGCCCTGCTTGGGCCGAAATTGGACGCGATGACCGTGATGCTTTACGAATGGCGCAGCCTGTCGGAGCCGGCACGGGCACGCGTGCTGACCTCGCGCGACGCCTACGAGGAGCTGTGGATGGCGCCGATCGACGAGGCTGCTGCGCTGGGTCTGGTGGACACCGATACGCTCCTCGTGCGCCAGACGGCGCTGGGCGCGCTCAACTGGACGGGTCAATGGTATCGGCCGGACCGTCGCGTGGGCGTGGAACTGCTGGCGCAGCGCATGTTTCACTTGCTGTTTCCGCGCCTGGCCGAGCGACTGGGCTCGGTCCTGCCCCAGGGCATTGGACTCGAGAGCGTGCAGACCCCGGCATGAACGCGAGCGCAAGCACCAAGAACTGCTGCGCGCGATGTACAGGGAGTGGAGATGGGAATGGCGGAAGCCGCAGCCTGCTTCGGCTTCGAAGGATTGGCATGTAACACCGATGGAGAAAAAGTGAAAGTACTTGTCGCCGTGAAGCGGGTGCTCGACTACAACGTCAAGGCCCGCGTGAAGTCCGACGGTTCGGGAGTCGATCTCGCGAACCAGAAGCTGTCGATGAATCCCTTCGACGAGATCGCCTGCGAAGAGGCGGTGCGGCTGAAGGAGGCCGGTGTGGCCACCGAGATCATCGCCGTCTCCTGCGGCCCGGCGGGCTGCCAGGAGACGCTGCGCAGCGCCATGGCCATCGGCGCCGACCGCGGCGTTCTGGTCGAGACCAACGACGTGCTCGAGCCGCTGGCCGTGGCCAAGCTGATGCAGCACGTGGCCGCCAAGGAAGGCATACAGATTGCCATCTTCGGCAAGCAGGCGATCGACGACGACGCCGGGCAGACCGGTCAGATGTTCGGCGCGCTGATGGGCTGGGCCCAGGCCACCTTCGCGTCGAAGGTGAAGATCGAGGGCGGCGCAGCGACCATCAGCCGCGAGATCGACGGCGGGCTGGAGACGCTGCAGATGAATCTGCCGGTGGTCATCACGACCGACCTGCGCCTGAATGAGCCGCGCTTCATCACGCTGCCCAACATCATGAAGGCCAAGAAGAAGCCGCTCGAGGTGATCAAGGCGGCCGACCTGGGCCTGGATCTGGCGCCGCGCACCGCCACGCTGCGCGTGGACGAACCGGCAGCGCGCAAGGCCGGCATCAAGGTGGCCGATGTGGCCGATCTCGTCAAGCGACTCAAAGAAGAAGCGAAGGTGATCTGATGACGACCCTGATCATTGCTGAACACGACGGCGCGGCGATCAAGCCCGCCACGCTCAACACCATCGCCGCCGCCGTGAAGATCGGCGCTCCGGTGCACGTGCTGGTGGCCGGAAGCGGCTGCGCCGCCGCGGGCCAGGCCGCCGCGGCGGTGGCCGGCGTCGCCAAGGTGCTGGTGGCCGACGCCGCCCACTATGGCGCCCAACTGGCCGAGAACCTCGCCGCGCTGGTGGTCCAACAGGTGCGCGCCGACGCCTTGTGCACGCACGTGCTGGCCCCGGCCACGGCCTTCGGCAAGAACGTGCTGCCGCGCGTGGCCGCGCTGCTCGACAGCTCGCAGCTGTCCGATGTGACGGCGGTCGAGTCGCCCGACACCTTCCAGCGCCCGTTCTACGCCGGCAACGCCGTCGCTCGTGTGCAGTCCAAGGACAAGGTCAAGGTGCTGAGCATCCGTACCACGGCCTTCGACCCGGTGGCGGCCAGCGGCGGCTCGGCGGCGGTGGAAAGCATCGCGGCGGCTGCCGACCTGGGTCTGACGCAGCTGGTCGGGCGCGAGGTGGTGAAGTTGGAGCGGCCGGAACTGACGGCCGCATCCATCATCGTCTCGGGCGGCCGCGGCCTCGGTGCGGCCGACAAGTTCCACGGCGTGCTCGAGCCGTTGGCCGACAAGCTGGGCGCGGCGCTCGGCGCCTCGCGCGCCGCGGTCGACGCCGGCTATGCCCCGAACGACTACCAGGTCGGGCAGACCGGCAAGATCGTGGCGCCGCAGTTGTATGTCGCGGTCGGCATCTCCGGCGCCATCCAGCACCTGGCGGGCATGAAGGACAGCAAGGTCATCGTGGCCATCAACAAGGACGCCGAGGCGCCGATCTTCCAGGTCGCCGACTACGGGCTGGTGGCTGACCTGTTCCAGGCCGTGCCCGAACTCGTGTCGGCGCTGTAGATCTGCCGGCCGCTGGCGGCGACCGACAGCACCTTGTCGGCGCCGCCCTTCTTCACTACCTAACGTATGTTCGGTAGAATAGTCGCGGTCCCTCCAGCCCTGCGCCCATCCCCATGTCCGAAGCCCGCGAACGCCATCCTGAACTGCGAGCGGCCCTGCGCGAGCTGTGCAGCCGTTTCCCCGACGAGTACTTCCGCGGCATCGACGACGCGCGTGGCTACCCCGAGGCCTTCGTCGATGCCCTGACCCAGGCCGGTTGGCTGGCGGTGATGATCCCCGAGGAATACGGCGGCGCCGGCCTCGGCCTGGCCGAGGCCTCGGTGGTGATGGAAGAGGTCAACCGCAACGGTGGCAACGCCGGAGCCTGCCACGGCCAGATGTACAACATGGGCACCTTGTTGCGCCATGGCTCGGCCGAGCAGAAGCGCCGCTACCTGCCGAAGATCGCCACTGGCGAGTTGCGCCTGCAGTCGATGGGCGTGACCGAGCCGACCGCTGGCACCGATACCACCAAGCTCAAGACCACCGCGCTGCGCAGCGCCAGCGGCGACCGCTACGTCGTCAACGGCCAGAAGGTGTGGATCTCGCGCGTCCAGCACAGCGACCTGATGATTCTGCTGGCGCGTACCACGCCGCTGGCCGAGGTCAAGCGCAAGTCCGATGGCATGTCGATCTTCATCGTCGATCTGCATCAGGCGATCGGAACCGGGCTGACCGTGCGCCCGATCCGCAACATGGTCAACCACGAGACCAACGAGCTGTTCTTCGAAAACCTGGAGATCCCGGCCGAGAACCTGATCGGCGAGGAAGGCAAGGGCTTCAAGTACATCCTCGACGGCCTGAACGCCGAGCGCACGCTGATCGCCGCCGAATGCATCGGCGACGGGCGCTGGTTCGTCAAGCGCAGCGCGGCCTACGCCCGTGATCGGCGTGTGTTCGATCGCCCCATCGGACAGAACCAGGCGGTGCAGTTTCCGATCGCCGAAAGCCACATCGAGCTGGAAGCCGCCGACCTGATGCGATGGCGCGCCTGCGACCTGTTCGACGCCCACGAAGCCTGCGGCGCCGAGGCCAACATGGCCAAGTATCTGGCGGCCAAGGCCTCCTGGGAAGCCGCCAATGCGGCGATCCAGACCCACGGCGGGTTCGGCTTTGCCTGCGAATACGACATCGAGCGCAAGTTCCGCGAGACGCGGCTGTACCAAGTGGCGCCGATCTCGACCAACCTGATCCTGTCCTACGTGGCCGAGCATGTGCTCGGCCTGCCGCGTTCATTCTGAAGGATGGCGATGCTTCCCTTGCAAGGCATGCTGGTTGTCACGCTGGAACACGCCATCGCGGCGCCGTTCTGCACCCGGCAGCTGGCCGACCTGGGCGCACGCGTCATCAAGGTCGAACGCCCCGGCGAGGGCGACTTCGCCCGTGCCTACGACACGCGCACACACGGCTCGGCCTCGCACTTCGTCTGGTGCAACCGCGGCAAGGAAAGCCTGACGCTGGACTTGAAGAACCCCGGCGCGCGGGCGGTGCTGCAGAAGCTGGTGGAGCGCGCCGACGTGCTGGTGCAGAACCTCGCGCCCGGTGCGGCCGCACGCATGGGCCTGGACCATGCCAGCCTCGCGCCCATCAACCCGCGCATCGTGGTGTGCGACATCTCGGGTTACGGCGACGGCGGCCCGTACACCGAGAAGAAGGCCTACGACCTGCTGATCCAGAGCGAATCAGGCTTCGTCTCGGTGACCGGCACGCCCGAGCATCCGTCCAAGGCCGGGCTGTCGATCGCCGACATCGCCGCCGGCATGTACGCTTACAGCAGCGTGCTGGGCGCGCTGCTGGAGCGTGGGCGCACCGGCCGCGGCCAGCGGCTCGAAATCTCGATGCTCGAGGCGATGTCGGAATGGATGGGCTACCCGCTCTACTACACCTTCGAGGGCCAGGCGCCGCCGGTGCGTGCCGGCGCCTCGCACGCCGCCATCTACCCCTACGGCCCTTTCACCTGCGGCGACGGCAAGTCGGTGGTGCTGGGCGTGCAGCACGACCGCGAATGGACGGCCTTCTGCGACAAGGTCCTGCTGCAGCCGGCGCTGGCCAAGCAGTACCTGGGCAACGCCAACCGCCTGGCGCAGAAGGACAAGCTGTTTCCCATCATCGACGCCGTGCTTTCCAAGCTGACGGCGGCGCAGCTGATCGAGCGCCTGGAAGACGCGCAGATCGCCAACGCCCAGCTCAACGAGATGGCCGACCTGTGGAAGCATCCGCAACTGCGGGCGCGCGGGCGTTGGGCCGAAATCGGCACGCCGGGCGGGCTGGTGCCGGCGTTGTACCCGCCTCACCACCTGTCGGGCGACGAGCCCCCGCCGATGGGCCCGGTGCCGGCCCTGGGCCAGCACACCGATGCCATCCTGGCCGAACTGGGCTGCAGCGCGGCCGACATCGCGCGTCTGCGTGCCGAGCGCGCGGTCTGAGCCTGAAGAGCCGTTCATGAGCACGCAAGACACCCACAGCGCCAGGCTGGCCGCCTTCGCCGCCGGCCTGCGCTTCGACAGCATTCCGGCGCCGGTGCTGCGGCGCACCGAAGATCTGTTCCTGGATTGGGCCGGCTCCGCGCTGGCGGGCAAGAGCGCCCGCGCGGTGCAGGCCATCGAGGCCTATGCGTGCAGCATGGGGCCGGCCGACGGCAGCGCCGAAGTGCTGATCACGCGGCGCATGACCTCGCCGCATTTCGCCGCCATGGTCAACGCGGCGGCTTCGCATGTGGTCGAGCAGGACGACGTGCACAATGGCTCGGTATTCCACCCCGCGGCGGTCGTCTTCCCGCCGGCGCTGGCGGTGGCGCAGGCCATCGGTGCCAGCGGGCGCGAGTTCCTGGCCGCGGCGGTGGCGGGCTACGAGGTCGGCATCCGCGTCGGCGAATTCCTCGGCCGTTCGCACTACCGCATCTTCCACACGACTGCCACGGCGGGCACGCTGGCCGCCGCGGCCGCCACCGGTCGGCTGCTGCGGCTGGACGCGGCGCAGATGCTGCACGCCTTCGGCAGCGCCGGCACGCAGGCGGCCGGGCTTTGGGAATTCCTGCGCGATGCCGCCGATTCCAAGCAACTGCACTGCGCCCATGCCGCATCGGCCGGGCTGGCCTCGGCCTACCTGGCACAGGCCGGTTTCACCGGCGCGCGCCAAGTTCTTGAAGGCGCGCAGGGCCTGGCTGCCGGCATGTCGAGCGATGCCGACCCTGCGCGCCTGACCGCCGGGCTGGGCAGTCGCTGGGCGACGGCCGAGACTTCGTTCAAGTACCACGCCTCGTGTCGCCACACCCACCCCAGCGCCGATGCGCTGCTGCTGCTGATGCGCGAGCACCGGCTGAAGCCCGATGACATCGCCGCCATCACCGCGCAGGTCCACCAGGGTGCCATCGACGTGCTCGGCCGCGTCGTCGTGCCCGGCACCGTCCACCAGGCCAAGTTCTCGATGGGTACCGTGCTCGCCCTGGTGGCCGAACACGGTTATGCGGGCCTGGACGAGTTCGATCGCCACTTCCTGGCGCCCCGCATCGCCGCGTTGCGCGACAAGGTCACGATGCAACTCGACACCGAGGTTGACACGGCCTATCCGCAGCGCTGGATCGGCAAGGTCATCGTGCGCACGCTGGACGGGCGCACGCTGCAGGCGCGTGTCGACGAGCCCAAGGGCGACCCGGGCAATTCCCTCAGCCGCCCCGAGCTCGAGGACAAGGCGCGCCGTCTTGCCGCCTACGGCGGCGCGGCAACGCCGGCCGAAATGGACGCGCTGATCGCCCGCACCTGGGGCGTGGCTGACGCGCCCCGCGTGGGCCGCTGGCTGCCGGCATGAGCGCCGCCGTCGCCGCCGGCGCGTCGCCACGCGCCTACCTGTTCGTTCCCGCCGACCGGCCCGAGCGCTACGCCAAGGCGCGCGCCTCGGGGGCCGACGCGGTGATCGTCGATCTCGAGGATGCAGTGGCGCCCGCAGCGAAAGCCGGCGCGCGCGACGCCCTGGCCGATGCGCTGGACGAGTCCGCGCCAGTGGTGGTGCGCATCAATGCCGCCGGCACGCCGTGGTTCCAGGACGACCTCGAGCTGTGCCGGCACCCCGGCGTGGCGGGCGTGATGCTGCCCAAGGCCGATGGCATCGACGCCGTCTGCAGCGCCTTCGAGGCCTGCTTCAAGGACGTGCTGGCGATCATCGAATCGGCGCGCGGCGTCGAGGAGGCGTGCCAAATCGCGCGTGTGCCGGGCGTCGTCCGGCTGGCCTTCGGCAGCGTCGACCTGGCGCTGGACCTGGGCATCGACTGCGACCCTGAAGGTACAGAAGATGAACTGCTGTACTTCCGTTCGCAGGTGGTGCTGGCCTCGCGCCTGGGCGGGCTGGACGCCCCGGCCGACGGCGTCAGCACCGCCATCGACGACGCGGTGCGGCTGTGCGCCGACGCCGAGCGCGCACGGCGCCTGGGCTTCGGCGCCAAGCTGTGCATCCACCCCAGACAGGTGGCAGCGGTGCAGGCCGCCTTCATGCCCGACGCCGAACGCATGGCGTGGGCGCGCCGCGTTTGCGCGGCGTTTGCGGCAGCCGGCGGGGCTGCCGTGGCCATTGGCGGCCAGATGATCGACAAGCCGCTGCACGAGCGCGCCCTGGCCATCCTGCGCAGTGCCGGCGGCACTGCCTGAATCACAACGCAACGAAGGAACTTTCATGGCCCGCAAGACCAAGCCCATCCGCTCCGACATCGCATGGAGTACGCCCGACCGAATCGAGGTCCACGGCAAGAGCCTGCCCGACGAATTGCTGGGCCACATCAACCTGGGCGATATGGCCTTCCTGCAGATCGTGGGGCGGATGCCGACCGCGCAGGAGTCGAAGCTGTTCAACGCTGTGGCCGTCACGCTCGTCGAACACGGCATCACGCCCAGCGCGTTGGCGGCGCGGCTGACCTACGCCGGCGCGCCCGAATCGCTGCAAGCTGCCGTCGCGGCCGGCTTGTGCGGTCTGGGCACGGTGTTCGTTGGTTCCACCGAAGGCACCGCGAAGATGCTGTACGAGGCGCTCCCGCCGGGCACGCAGGGTGCCGACCTGGAGCAGATCGCGCGCGATGTGGTGGCCGGGTTTCGCGCGCGCGGTGCCATCGTGCCCGGCCTCGGCCATCCGCTGCACAAGCCGGTGGACCCGCGCGCACCTCGGCTGTTCCAGATTGCCGCGGAGAACGGGTTCTCGGGCGACTACATCAAACTCGAGCAGCTGATCTGCGCCGAGGCCGAGAGGCTGTCAGGCAAGATGCTGCCGGTGAACGCGACCGGTGCCATCGGTGCCATCTGCTGCGAACTTGGTCTGCCATGGAAGATCGTGCGCGGCATCGGCGTGCTCGCGCGCGCCATCGGGCTGGTCGGCCACATCCTCGAGGAGAGCAACAACCCGATAGCCGTCGAGATCTGGCAGCGGGTGGAGGACGAGGCGACGGCGCACATCCGTCCTGGCGCCGCGTGATCGTCATGGCCCGGACGCGCGGTCGGCGGGCCGCGCCGCGGTCGATGTCCAGAGCCTCGTCGAGGAGGCCTTGATCCAAGTCCAGGCGCCGTCCGCAGTGGCTACCTGATGGTCCACGTGTGGTGCCCATAGCCCCAACTCACCCAACCGAAGCAGCCTCAACATGTCCGACGTCACAAGCCCGGTTTCCCAGCCGATCGAGCTGTTCCGCCAAGTCCCGCGCCAGAAGGTCACCGATGGGTTGCAACGTTGGCCGGTCGACGCCGTGGCCGATCTGTTCGAGTTGCCCTTCAACGACTTGATATTCCGCGCCCAACAGATCCACCGCGAGCACTTCGATGCCAACGAAGTGCAGCTGTCGACGCTGCTGTCGATCAAGACCGGTGGCTGCGAGGAGGACTGCGGCTATTGCCCGCAATCGGTGCACTACGACACCGGGATCGAGGCCACCAAGCTGCTGGATCCGGCCACGGTGGCCGCCGCGGCGCGCGCCGCGCGTGAGCAGGGTGCGTCGCGCTTCTGCATGGGCGCGGCCTGGCGTGCGCCCAAGGACCGCGACATCGAGAAGGTGGCCGAGCTGGTGCACGTGGTCAAGGCCGAAGGACTGGAGGCCTGCTGCACCCTGGGCATGCTGACCGAGACGCAGGCGCGGTCGCTCAAGGATGCCGGCCTGGACTACTACAACCACAACCTCGACACCGCGCCCGAGGCCTACGGGCGCATCGTCTCCACACGCACCTACGACGACCGGCTGCAGACCCTGCAGCGCGTGCGCGACGCCGGCATCAACGTCTGCTGCGGCGGCATTGTCGGCATGGGCGAGTCGCGCCGCGAGCGTGCCGGTCTGGTGGCGCAAATCGCCAATCTCGACCCCTACCCGCAGTCGGTGCCCATCAACCAGCTGGTGCGGGTCGAAGGCACGCCGCTGCACGGCAGCGAGGCGCTTGATCCGTTCGAGTTCGTGCGCACCATCGCCGTGGCGCGCATCACCATGCCCAAAGCGCGTGTGCGCCTGTCGGCAGGGCGCCAGCAGATGGGCGAGGCGGTGCAGGCGCTTTGCTTCCTGGCCGGCGCCAATTCGATCTTCTACGGCGACAAGCTGCTGACCACCGGCAACCCGGACTGGGCGGCCGACCAGCGCCTGCTCGGCTCGCTGGGCATCACGGCGCGCTGAGCTGCTGGAGACATCACCATGTACCGTCAGATGTTGAAGTCCAAGATCCACCGTGCGACGGTGACCGCCTGCGAACTGCACTACGAGGGTTCGTGCGCCATCGACGAGGACTTGCTGGAAGCCGCCGATCTGCGCGAAAACGAGCAGGTTCACATCTGGAACATCGCCAACGGCGAGCGTTTCGTCACCTATGCCATCCGGGCGCAGCGCGGCAGCGGCGTCATTTCGCTGAATGGTTCGGCTGCGCGCCGCGCGGCGCTGGGCGACCTGATCATCATCGCTGCCTTCGGCTGGGTGGCCGAGTCCGAACTGGCGCAGCACAATCCGGAGCTGGTGTTCGTGGACGAGTGCAATCGCGTCCGCGAGATCCGCTCCTTGATCCCGGTGCAGGGCATCGCATGATCTCTATCGCCACGACCAACGTGATCGCCCCGAGCGAGCGCAAGCCGGTCACCCTGCACCGGTTACGTCGCATGCTGGCCGAGGGCGAGAAGATCGCCATGCTGACGGCCTACGACGCCAGCTTCGCACGCCTGGCCGACGACGCCGGCGTGGACTGCCTGCTGGTGGGCGATTCTCTGGGCATGGTGGTCCAGGGACGCACAAGCACCGTGCCAGTCACGCTGGACGAGGTGGCCTACCATTTGCGTTGTGTCTGCGCCGGCAACCGCCATGCCTGGCTGCTGGGCGATCTGCCCTTCGGCACCTACGAAGCCAGCCCCGAGCAGGCGCTGCGCTCGAGCGCCGTGCTGCTGCAGGCCGGCGCTCAGATGGTCAAGCTCGAAGGCGGTTGGGCAGTGGAAACCGTGCGCTTCCTGGCCGCGCGTGGGATCCCGCTCTGTGCGCACCTGGGCCTGACACCGCAGAGCGCGAACGCGCTCGGAGGCTACCGCGTACAGGGCCGCGACGAAGCCGCTGCCCAACTGCTGGAACGTCGCGCCCGCGAGTTCGCAGAAGCCGGCGCCGCGATGCTGGTGTTGGAGCTCGTGCCCGCTGCACTGGCGCAGCGGGTCCAGGCGCAGAACCCGGATCTGGTCGTCATCGGCATCGGGGCCGGGGCCGACGTCGCCGGCCAAGTGCTGGTGCTGCACGACATGCTGGGCGTCACGCAGGGCAAGCTGCCGCGTTTCGTGCGCAATTTCATGGCCGAAG
Organism: Rubrivivax sp.; assembly: GCA_019635315.1. Lineage (GTDB taxonomy): Bacteria > Pseudomonadota > Gammaproteobacteria > Burkholderiales > Burkholderiaceae_C > Rubrivivax. The sequence goes on along the minus strand of JAHBZT010000002.1, from coordinate 754,594 downwards.
GCGGCGGCATCGGTGATGGGCTGCGACGCTATGTCCAGGCGGTGAAACAGGGCACCTTTCCAGATCCCACGTTGCACACCTATTGAACGCTGTCATCGGACACTAGCATGCACATTGTCCACACCATCGCCGCGCTGCGCGAGGTCCTTGCCGGAACACCTGGCGCGAGCTTCGTGCCCACCATGGGCAATCTGCACGACGGCCACCTGGCCTTGGTGCGCCTGGCAAAGAGACAGGGCGGGCCGGTGGTGGTCAGCGTCTTTGTCAACCGCCTGCAGTTCGCGCCGCACGAGGACTTCGAGCGCTATCCGCGCACGCTGGAACGCGACTGCGAACTGCTTCGCCAGGTCGGCTGCAACGTGGTATTTGCTCCGGACGAACGCGAGCTGTACCCGACGCCCCAGCGCTACACGATGCAGCCTGATCCAGACCTTGCGGACATCCTCGAAGGACAATTCCGGCCTGGCTTCTTCACGGGCGTGTGCACGGTGGTGGCGAAGCTGTTCCAATGCGTGCAGCCCCGCGTGGCGGTGTTCGGCAAAAAGGACTACCAGCAACTGATGATCGTGCGTCGCATGGTCGAGCAGTTCGCGATGCCGATCACCATCGTGGCCGGCGAAACCGAGCGCTCGCACAACGGGCTGGCGCTGTCGAGCCGCAACGCCTACCTGTCCAGCGACGAGCAAGCCCGGGCGGTGCAACTGTCGGCGTGTCTGCGCGAAGTGCGGGCCGGCCTGGCGGCGGGCGTGGTCGCCATCGACGCGCTCGAGGCACAGGCGCTGCAACGACTGCGCCAAGGAGGTTGGCTGCCGGACTACCTCACGGTGCGCCGCCAGCACGATCTGCTGCCACCCTTGGCCAGCGACCTGGGTGCCTCGGTGCCGTTGGTCGTGCTCGCGGCGGCGCGGCTGGGACAGACTCGCTTGATCGACAACCTAGAATTCTAGGCTCGCCCGAACCCGCGCATCGCTCCGCGCCACAAGAGGAAGCCGCGGGGCCGGACCGAGCGGCTGCCGTAGATCGTCGACACCACCGCCTGCTCGGGCGCCAGTAGCGCCGCCTTGAGGTTGAGATGTCGTGCTGGCATCGAGCCCCATCCACGGCAGCGCACGCCCTGCGTCCGAGGTGCTGGCGATAGCGCTTCGCCACGAGGCACGATTCGGCTTGTGCTGCGTGTCTGGGGAGGTCAAACATGCAGCGGTGGATAAACAGCGCCTCTCGATCCGCGGCCGCCTCCTGGACCCTGATGACCCATCGCTGCAGGATGCGTTGGCAGCTGTTTACGAAGCACCCGAACGCCCACGTTGCCTGTGCGTGGTGAGCGTCTGGCCGTCCCATCTTGACGAGGGGACTGGCCCCGTTGCCATTGCCTGGGCTTGACCGACCCGACGAGGGCAACGCACTCCACCAGGTTGAGCGCGCCCAGCATGAGGTATTTCTCCGCCTCAGTTCGAACGCCCATCAGGTCGTGTTCGTCAAGCCAGCCGTATACGAAGGCCAGCAGGTAGCGCTCGGCATGTTCAGTGTGGAACTGTTCGACGACCTTGGTCGCCAGTTCCCTGCGGCAAGCCTTCGTTGAAGCGCGCACGGGCTGTCAGGTGCTGCAGGCAGCCGTCCTGGATTTCCTCGGTGACCATGTGTAAGCGTCGCCTCGAGGCCATCTTGATCGCCCGAGGCGATCAGATGTCGACCACGTGCCGCAGCAGCGCGAAGCCCACTCGCCAGGTCGTACCGTCGCCCGGATCGATGCTGGCGGTGCGCTGGTTGATGCGTACGATGGTGCCTACGACTGTGTTCAGGTGCTTGTCTTCGAACGCTACCTTCTCGCCGCAGCGGAAGTCGTTGCGGCCAGCCCGCGGTGCAGGTGTCGGCTCCGGTTCAGGTGCTGGCCGTGGCGTACCGGGCGCCGGTGGCTCCACCGCCGTGTAGGGTACCGTCCACGCGCTGCGCGTGGCCTGCTCTTGGATCGTCAGCTGGGTGTCCTTCATCGCCACGACCGTGCCCACGCGCATCTGGCCGTCTCGCCAGTCCATGAAGCGCACGGTCTGCCCCATGTGCATTTCCTTGCGCACCTGCAGGATCCGCTTGGGGTCGGCCAGCATGCGCTCGATTACCGAGTTCAACTGGAACAGCTGCAGGTTGCTGGCCTGCTGCAGCAACTCCAGTAGCCGAGCGTCGATCCCGGGGGCGCTCACGCTGCCTTCTTCCTGCTTGCCTGGATGGGCACCAGCCCGATGTTCCACGGCAGCAACTCGTCGATGCGGTTGATCGGGTGATCGGCGATGCGCTCGAAGACCGCGCGCAGGTAGCCTTCGGGGTCCAGCCCGTTGAGCTTGGCCGTCTCCACCAGCGTGTAGAAGGCCGCTGCCCGCTCGCCCCCGGCGTCCGAACCCATGAACAGGTTGCGCATTTCAGCGATCGCGGACACCCGTTTCACGCTGATCGCGGACACCGTTTCACGCCGATGGCGGACAGCGCACAGGGCATGCGGGTGACCGGGTTCATCGTATCTCAGGTGTCCGCGATGGCCGTGAAGTCGCCCGTGTTGTCCACGCCGGCGCGCAGCGCCGGGGTGGGCAACTCGGCGCCGAAGGCGATGCTCGTTTGATGGTCCTGGCCGCAGGCCTGTCCACGGCGGCGGTCGGTCGGCGCCTGCGACGAACCGACCGACCGCCGCGGTGGGCAGGCCGTGTTCGTCGCCGGGCTGCGGGCGTGCTGATGTCTGCGCGAAGCGATCATTGGGCTTCCTCGTCTGCCTGACCTTCGGGCTTGCGCAGCGATGGCCCTTTGAGCGCGATGCGGTGCGCGCTGTGCACGATGCGGTCCAGGATCGCGTCGGCCACGGTCGGGTCGTCCAGCCAGGCGTGCCAGGCCTTGACCGCCAGCTGGCTCGTGATCAGCGTGGCCTTCGCCCCCACCCGGTCGTCCAGCAGTTCCAGCAGGTCGTTGCGTTCGCCCGGCTCCATTGGCGCACCTGCGAAGTCATCTAGCACCAGCACGTCGATGCGCGCCAGTTGCGCCAGGCGCCGGCTGAAGCTGCCGTCGCCGTGGGCCACACGCAGTTCCTGCAGCAGCCGCGTGGTGCGCGTGTACAGCACCGTGAAGCCTTGCCGCGCGGCCTGCCGGGCCAGCGCGCACGACAGCCACGTCTTGCCCGTGCCCGTGGCGCCGGTGATGAGGATGGTGCGCGCATGGCGCACCCAGTCGCAGCCGGCCAACGCCGTGACCAGGTGCCGGTCCAGGCCGCGCGAGGCGCGCCAGTTGATGTCCTCGATGCACGCGCTGCTGACCTTCAGCCGCGCGGCCTTGAGCAGCCGGGTCAGCCGCTTGTCGTCGCGCCAGTCGATCTCGCGCTGCACCAGCAGCGCCAGGCGCTCCTCGAAGCGCAGTTCGCTGGCGGCGCTGCTGCTGGCGTGATCGGCCAGCGCGGCGACCATGCCGTCCAGGCGCAGGGCTCTGAGCTGGGTCAGGGTCTGTTCGTTGAGCATGGGGTCGTTCTCCTTCGTCGGTGGTGTTGGTGGTGTCGGCGGGTTGGGGGGCGGGTTGGGATGTCAGTGGTAGTAGTCCGGGCCGCGCAGGTTCTCGTGCAGCGGCAGACTGGCCTGGACGGGCTTCGGGGGCGCGGGCTGGCGGTCCAGGCCGCTGCGCAGGATCGACGTGACGCTGCGCAGGTTGGGGCTGCGGATGGCCATGGCGCGGGTGCAGGCCGCCTCCAGGCGCGCCGGCGTGAACTCGCGCGCCAGGCGCTGCATGCCCAGGCAGGCCCGGTAGCCCTGCTCGGGGTGCGGGCGGTGCTCCATCTGCCAGCGCACCACGGCGGCAGTGGCTACGCCGATTCGCTCGCCCCAGGCGATGAGCTTGGCCGGCGACCACTCGCGGTGCGCGCGGTGCGATGCCGGCATGTGCTCGGCCAGGGTCGTGTGCCTGCCTGGCAGCGCGCTGAGCCTGTGCACGGCCACCCGGGCGCCGCCGGCCAGCACTTCCACCGTGGTGGCGGTGATCCGCAGTTCGACCTCGGCGCCCACCAGGCGATGCGGCACGCTGTAGTAGTGGGCGTCGAGCTCGACGTGGTAGTCGATGTTGACGCGGGCGCGCTTGAAGCGGGCGATCGGCATGCGAGTGGCCGGCAGTGCTCGCAACTCACCCTGCTCCAGCGCCAGGAAGGCCGAGTGGCGGCATCCGGGTAGCTTCTTGAATGGCCGCTGGTTCAACTCGGCCAGCAACTCAGCTATGGCGGCATTGAGCTCGGCCAGGCTGAAGAAGCGCCGGTTGCGCAGCCGCGCCAGGATCCAGCGCTCGACCACCTGCACGCCCACCTCCACCTTGGGCTTGTCGCGCGGGCGACCCGGGCGCGCAGGAAGCACGGCCACGTCGTAGTGCGAGGAGAACTCCTGCACCAGTCGGCCGGGGACGGGGTCGTAGCTGTCGGGCCGGGCGATCAGGGCCCGGGGCTGGTCGGGCACGATCAGGCGGGGCACGCCACCGATGAACTCCAGCGTGTCGATGATGGCGCCCACCCAGTCCGCGGCGGTCTGCTGCCAGGTGGCGCAGGCGTAGGTGTAGTTCGACGCACCCAGCACCGCCACGAAGATCTGGGCGCGGCGGATCTCGCCGGTGGCGGCGTCCACGACGGGCATGGTCTGCCCGGCGTAGTCCACGAACAGCTTCTCGCCGGCGATGTGCGTCTGGCGCATCGATCGCTTCAGCCCAGCGGCCCAGGCGCGGTACTTCACGCAGCAGGCGGTGTACTTGTAGGCCAGGTCATTGCCGCGCTGGTACTCCTCCCACAGCAACTGCAAGGTCACGCCGGGGCGGCGCAACTCCTGGTGGATGAGCGCGAAGTCGGGTTCGAGGTGGCGCGACGAGCGCGGCACGGCCGGGCGGTACACCCGGGCCTCGAGCTCGTCGTCGCTCAAGCCCTGGGCCACGGACCAGTCCACGCCGGCTACGCGCGCCATGCTGACGATGGCGCCGACGGTGGTCTTGGAGATGCCCAGCACGCGTGCGCACTCGCGCAGGCTCAACCGGGCTTCGAGGTGGAGGCGAAGGGTCTGTCGTAGTTGACGCATGGTGATCCTGGGGGTGGGCATGTCCGGTCGAAAAATCGACCAGCATGCCCACGGCTCAGGTCACCCGCACGCGCTGCTGCTGTCCGCCATCACGCTGAAACGCTGTCCGCGATCAGCGTGAAACGGTGTCCGCCTTCCCGTGAAATGCTGTCCGCGATCCCGTGAAATGGGTGTCCGCGATGACGTGAAATACGCACTGCGTGGGCTGGTCGAGCCTCGTTGGCCCGCAAGCCAGCGGACTTGCCGTGCCTGCGGGTTTCGCGATCGATGTGGGCGGGCACCGTAGGTGGCGCCACGAAACTTCAGGCGAACGGCTCAGTGTTCGATGATCCGACGGGTCGCCTCATGGGACGACAAGCATTGGCCACCGGTGTGCGACGCGTGGCACCGGCGGCGAGTGCGGTAGAGGCGCAACATGCCCGATGCCGTTGCACGCCGGCGATGCCTGAACGAAGATGCGCACGTTGACGTACTTGAATGGAGAGCAGCATGGAGAGGCTCACGACCACAGTCTTCAACAGCGACGACGGCCAGGCCGTGCGCATTCCTGCAGAGTTCCGACTGGACGCTGACCATGTCAGCATCTCGCGTAGCAAGTCGGGCGATCTGGTGATCCATGCCTTGCAGGCCTCGCGCGGCGCTGCGCTGCTCGAGGCCCTGCGAGCCGTGGGCGAGGCGGACGTTGACTTGGTCGCAGCGTTGGGGGCTGAACAGCCCGGCCAACGACTCCTGAGGGGGTGCGAGGCTCTGTGATCTGCGTGCGTGAAGGCGCTTCAGCCGCTGATCACAGCACGCCCCGAAACCCGGCGAGGCCCTTCACCGTCTGGGTGAGGCCCTGCCGAAGCAGGATGTCCAGGTAGCGATCGACGTCGATCGGCGGGTTCTTCAACTGCTGTCGCTGCCGCTGTGCAGCGGCGACCACCGCGGCCGGGTCGAGATCGAAGAGGTTCTCTACGAACAGATCCGGGTGTTGGGCCTCCAGCCCGAACGCACCCAGTACGTCGGCCGGGAAGTCGCGCTCGTTGAAGGTCACGATCACGCTGGCGTGGCAGCGGATGGCTGCAGCGAGAACATGCCGGTCCCCAGGGTCGGGAAGGGTCAGACCTTCAATCAAGACTTCGTGTCCGGTCACCAGACCGTCAGGGATCGCCCGATCCATGAGGTCAGAAGTGCGATCGATTTGCTCGGCCGTGAGGTCCGGCCGGTTCTTGACCAGATTCCGCTTCCACTCATCGTGGATCTGGGCGCTCCAGCGCGCACGAAAGCGCCCGGACAAGGCAAGCCACATGAGGAAATCGCGCAGCGGCGCCGGATACAGCACGCAGGCGTCGTAGACCGCGGTGAACGGCGAACTCCTCACTCGTAGCCCAGTTGAAGTTCCTGTGCCTGCTTCGCGAGCGCCTCCATCGCCTGCGCACTCGCACGATCCTGCTCGGTCTTGAAGGCCATCAGGTCTGCGAAGCGGATGCGCCGATGCTTGCCGGTCTTGTGGAATGCCAAAGCACCGCTCTCCAACAGCTTGACGAGATGGGGGCGGGACACGTTCAACATGTCAGCGGCCTCCTGTGTCGTCAGCTCAGCATGGATCGGCACGACCTTGACCGCATTGCCCTCGGCCAACTCCGACAGGACGTCGACCAGCAAGCGGAGGGCGGACGTGGGCAGTTCGACCTGGTGGGCCTCGTTCTTCGCGTCGAAGATCTGGATGCGCTGGGTCTCGAACTGCGTGCTCAGGAAGGCGGCCAGGGCACGCTGGCTCTCCACGGCCGCGGCAACTTCGCGCTCGACAGGCAGTGCGGTTTCCAGGGCTTGGGCGCGGGTCATGGCGTGTTCCGGATCAAGGTCAGTGCGGAGATCTTAATCGAAACAAGCGAAAAGCGCAACAAACGAAACGACACCGCGGCGTCTGGATCCTGGTCGTGCGGCTCAGCAATCCAAAGGCCGTCGTTTAGCGCAGGGCGGCGTGGGCTTCCGCCCGAACCGCCAAGCGCCATCGACGACGACGGCTCAGTGCTCGGTGTCGCGCGGCGGATTGGGGTCGTTGCCGGGCTTGATCGTGTCCTTGCTGACGATCTTGCCCTTGACGCCCATCGTCGTCAGTTCGCCACCGCCCTGGTTGCCCAGCATGCGCCGGGCCGCCTCCTGGGCCTCCGCTTGGGTGGTGTGGACCGACGAGGCGCGTTCCGCGTCCTGCCTCTTGTTCTGCCAAGTGCCATCGTCCCGTCGAGAGACAGTGCGGTCCTGAGGTTTGCTCATCGCTTTGTCCAATCTGAAGCTGGTAGCTTCAGGACTGTATAAAAAAGCAGCCGACCTCTCAAGCGACCGGCGCTTGTGCTTCGCTTGCCAGCTGGGCGATGATCGTCGGGACTGCTGCCTGCGAGAGGTTTCGCCGCAGGGTCCTTGCTGCTACATTGGCTGCGATCCTGCTCAGTGTTCGGCCAAGTGACAAACGTGCATCTGGCCCCACCTATGAAAGTTGGAGGATTCCCGATGGAGGGTCCTTTGACGGGAGATGGAGGGTGCCAGCGGGGCCGGAGCGTTATGCGACGCGGACTTAGGTGCGATTTCCATGTGATGATCGACCAAATGAGCTGATCACTGCGTGCCAGTGAGTCTCACTGCGTCGCATAAGTCCTTGATCTGATTCGCCCAGTCGTCCTGTCGCCGCTTTGGCGGCACGGCAGTCAGCAGCGGGGCAGGGGCTGTTGGTGGATGGCGGTGAGGGTGATGAGCTTCGGATGGCTGGGACTTTCCTCCATCGGATCCAACTCCTCAAGGCGAAACGGCGCAGCCTTGGCTGCCGTTTCGCCGTCAGCCCGGGCCGTCTTGGCTGCCGCCTCACGCTGCGCGCCGATGTCCACTCCAGACACCTGCCCTCGCGGCACTACGCTGCGCTTGGCGCCGATCTGAGGGCAGTTGTCCGACAAACCAAAACGGGAGCGGGCAAGCCGCGCGCACACAGGAAGCAAACTTTCGCTTCGTAGGCTTCGCCGACGAAGGTCGGCTTATGTCACCTTCGCCGGAGACCCGGTGTTGGCCATGTGCGGCCTCTCGTCACAGGCAGGTTCCGGGGCACTTCCTTGGCACCGAAGAAGGCGCAGCCGCCGAGATTCAGGAGGCCGCCTGGGGCTCACCTGGGCTTGGCCCCGGTGCTTGCATCGCGTCGCACAAGCCCTAGACTGCGACCACGCCACCCACCCCAGCCGGCGGTCGACCGAGGCGCGGTGCCGACACCATGCGTGATCGCCCCACAGCCGCCTCGACGAGGTTCGAACGGCTCGCTCAAGAACTCGAGCAGCAGATCGCTGCCGGCGTGCTGCGCGCGGGAGATCGCTTGCCCTCCGTGCGCCAGACCTGCGCCAGTCGCGGCGTGAGCCCCAGCACGGTGTTCCAGGCCTACTACCTGCTCGAATCCCGTGGCCTGGTACGCGCGGCGCCACGCTCGGGCTACTTCGTCAGCGCCCGCCCCGACGGTGTTCTGCTCGCCGAGCCGCAAACCTCGGAGCCCCAGTCCGGATCGCAGCACGTCGAGGTCAACGACCTGGTCTACGGGTGTCTCAGCCTTGCGCGCGCACGCGACATCGTGCCCTTCGGTTCGGCGTTTCCGAGTCCCACCCTGTTCCCTCTCGATCGACTGCGCCGCGCGTTGGTGTCGAGCACGCGGCGGCTCGAGCCCTGGAGCATGGTTGAGGACCTGCCGCCGGGCAACCTGCGGCTCAAGCGCGAGATCGCCAAGCGCTACCTGCGTCAGGGCATGAACGTGGCCACCGACGAGATCGTGCTGACCCACGGTGCGATGGAGGCGCTGAACCTGTGCCTCAATGCCGTGACCCGGCCGGGGGATGCAGTGGTGGTCGAGTCGCCCACCTTTTACATGGCCTTGCAGGCCCTGCAGCGCCTGGGCCTGCGTGCCATCGAAGTGCCGACCCATGTGCGCGAGGGCCTCGACCTCGGCCGCCTGGCGCAGGTGATCGAGCTCTACCGCCCGCGGGCCTGCTGGCTGATGACGAGCTTCCAGAACCCGCTCGGCAGCCTGATGCCCGAGGCGAAGAAGCGCGACCTCGTCGAATTGCTCGCCCGCCACGAAGTCCCATTGATCGAAGACGACGTCTACGCGGAGCTCTACGAGGGCCCCTCGGCGCCGCTGCCGGCCAAGGCCTTCGACCGCCGAGGCCTGGTGCTGCACTGCTCGTCATTCTCGAAGTGCCTGGCGCCAGGTTATCGCGTCGGTTGGGCCGCGCCCGGCCGGCTGGCTCGCGAGGTCGAACGGCTGAAGCTGATGACAAGCCTGTCGGGATCGATCCCGGTGCAGGCGGCGCTGGCCGAGTACCTGCAGGAAGGCGGTTACGACCGCCACCTGCGCAGCCTGCGCTCGTCCCTGCAGTCGCAGCGCGACAGCCTGTTCGAGGCCGTGAACCGGCACTTTCCGGATGGGACCCGGGTGGTGCGGCCGGCCGGCGGGTACTTCGTGTGGGTCGAACTGCCGGTCGGCGTCGACGCGATGGCCCTGCACCGTGCCGCGCTGGTCCAACGCATCAGCCTGGCCCCGGGGCCGATGTTCTCGGCGCGCGCCGAGTTCCAGCACCATATCCGGCTGACCTGCGGCCAGCTCTGGGACGACTCGCTCGAGCGCGCCATGCGCACGCTGGCAAGGCTGGTCGACGACGCGCCGCGTGCCGTCGCCGCTGCACCCGCATCGGTCTGATCCGGTCGCCGGGGACCGCAACTGCTCACACCGCCGGAGCAGGCCGCTCGGCAGACTGCGGGCATGTCGAAGTCCACCCTGTACCGCACATGTCGCACCGCGATGCCGCGCTGACGCTGGTGGCGGCCAGCCCCGCGACGCCGGCCCCCGAACACGCGCTGCGCGAGGTGCTGGACCGGCTGGGTCCCTCCGTCTTCGCCGGCCTGCTCGACGCGGACGGCGTGCTGCGTTATGCCAACCAGGCGGCATTGCAGGCCATCGGCGCCACGCCGGAGCAGGTGCTCGGCCGGCGTTTCGAGGCAACCCCCTGGTGGCAGGGCTGCGAGCTGTCGCAAAGGCGGCTGCAACAGGCGCTGGCAAGCGCGTCGCGCGGCCAGGCCTGTCGTTTCGATGTGCGCCTCGCCACCCGCAGCGGCGACATGCTGGCCATGGACTTCTCGCTGCTGCCGCTGTACGGGCCGGACGGCCGCATCGCCTGGTTGATCCCTTCCGCGTGCGACGTGAGCGACCGCGAGCGGGCGCGGCGCCAGTTGCGCCTGACCCGCCATGCCGTCGAACAGGCCAACGACGCGCTTTTCCAGGTCGGCCCCGATGGTGCCTTTCGCGATGCCAACGGAGCCGCCTGCCGGCTGCTGGGCCTGACGCGCGAGCAACTGCTGCGCCTGCGGGTGCCCGACATCGACACCCAGACCAACGACACGCAGTGGCCACAGCGCTGGCGCGAGATGTGCGAACACGGCTCCTTGCGTTTCGAGACCAACGTTCGACATCACGATGGTCATGAGATTCCCGTCGATGTCTCCGTCAGCCTGGTGACCAGTGACGAGGAGACTTTCGCCCATGTCTGCGTTGACGACCTGCGGGTTCGACGCGCCGCCGAACGGCGCATCCAGCAACTGCTGCAGTTCGACGAACTGACCGGTCTGCCGAACCGTCAGCGGCTCTTCGAGCACCTGGGTGCAATCCTGCAGACCAGCGCCGAAACCGCGGTGCTGGTACTCGAGCTCGACCGTTTCAAGCGCATCAACGACGGCCTCGGCCCGCAGATTGGCGACGCGGTGTTGTGCGAAGTGGCGCAGCGCCTTGTCGCCACGGTGCGCAGCGTCGATCTGGTGGCACGCCGCGGCGGCGATGAGTTCGTGATCGTCATGTCCGACCCTTCGGGTGCGGCCCTGCACACAGCGCAGTCGCTGCTCGACACCGTCGCCCGGCCGATGACGATCGAGGGGCACGAGATCCACCTGACCTGCAGCATCGGCGTCGCGGTGGCGCCTGCCGACGCCGACCGCGCCGACACCCTCCTGCGCCGCGCCAACGCCGCGCTGCACCAGGCCAAGCTGCTGGGCCGCAACCAGGTCAACGTCTACGCCGGCGCGTCGCACGAAGACGACCCCGAACGCCTGGCGCTGGAGACCGCACTGCGCCACGCGCTGCGCGACGAGCAGTTCGAGCTGCACTACCAGCCGCAGGTCGACCTCGGGCATGGCCGCATCGTCGGCGTCGAGGCCCTGCTGCGCTGGTTGCACCCGACGCTGGGGCGCATCGCCCCGGACCGTTTCATCCCGATCGCCGAAGAGACCGGGCTGATCGTCCCCATCGGCGACTGGGTGCTGCGCCGCGCCATCGAGCAGGCCGCGGCCTGGCAGCGCGCCGGGCTGCCGCCGCTGCGCACGGCGATCAACCTGTCGCCGCGCCAACTGATGCAGCCGGACCTGGCACGGCGCATCGAAGGCCTGCTCGCCGCCACCGGCCTCGACCCGCGACGGTTCGGTGTCGAGGTCACCGAGAGCATGTTGATCACCAACTTCGACCAGGCGGTGCAACAACTGCGAGCGCTGCGCGCGCTCGGCGTCGAAGTCTCGCTCGACGACTTCGGCACCGGCTACTCGAGCCTGAGCTACCTGCGCCGGCTGCCGGTGGACGTGGTGAAGATCGACCGCTCGCTGGTGCCGGATGTCACCGCCCCGACGGAGGACGTGTCGATCACGCGCGCCATCATCACGATGGCGCACCAGCTGCAGATGAAGGTGCTCGCCGAGGGCGTCGAAAGTGAAGGCCAGGCCGCACTGCTGGCCGCGAACCAGTGCGACCAGATGCAGGGCTGGTGGTTCAGCGCCGCACAGCCGGCGGCGGCGGTCGAAGCGATGCTGCGCGAGGGCCGGCAGATCGATCCGACCCTGCTCGGCCGGCGGTCACGCGAGCGCACCCTGCTGCTCGTCGACGACGAGGAGAACATCGTGGCCTCGTTGCGCCGGCTGCTGCGCGCCGAGGGCTGGCTCGTGCTCAGCGCCACCAGCGCCGAGCAGGCGCTGCAGCTGATGGCACGCCACGAGGTCGACGTGATCCTGTCCGACCAGCGCATGCCGGGCATGACCGGCGTTGAGCTGCTGCGGCGGGCCAGGCAGCTTTACCCGGAGACGATCCGGCTGGTGCTCTCGGGCTACACCGAGCTGCAGTCGATCACCGACGCGATCAACGAGGGTGCGATCTACAAGTTCCTCGCCAAGCCCTGGGACGACGAGCCGCTGCGGGCGCACCTGCGCGAGGCCTTCGCGTTGAAGGAGATGGCCGACCAGAACCGCCGCCTCGACCAGGAGGTGCAGACCGCCAACCGGGAACTGGCCGAGCTGAACCGGCGGCTGCAGACCCTGCTGAACGCGCAGCGTGAGCAGAACGAGCGCGAGGTCGGCAGTCGCGAGGCGGCGCAGGAACTGCTGGATGCCGTGCCGGTGCCCGTGTTCGGCATCGACGACGAAGGCCTGCTGGTGTTCGCCAACGCGCCGGCGCAGGCGCTGTTCGGACTGGATGGCAACCTGCTGGGCGGGCCCGCGGCGGAGCAGCTGCCACAGACCTTGCGGCAAGCGCTGGACGGCGAGCGCCTGATGCTCACGCTGGCGGGGCGCCGCTGGTGGGCGATGAGCCGGCCGTTGAGCGGCACCGCACGCGGCCGCCTGTTGGTGCTGCTGCCGCAAGCCGGGGCCTCGACGTGACCGCTCCGGCCATTCCCGACAAGCCGCCTGTTGTTGTGCCAGTCGCTCCGGCGGCGCTGACGCACCTGTTCCGTCACAGCCTGCGCGAAGGGCGGGTGCATCCGCTGCTGCACGTGGTGCAGCGCTACCGCCAGGAGGCGTCGCGATGAATGGTGCGACGAACGGTGCAAAGAATGGTGCGATAGCGACCGCCCAACGACCGATCTCCCGCGACGAACTGCTCGCCGCGCTGCGCGACCTGCCCCCGCTGCCTTCGGTGGTGCTCGAACTGGTCGAGTCGCTGGGCCACGAGGAGCTCAGCGCCGCGCAGTACGCAGCCAAGATCTCGCGCGACCAGGCGCTGGCCGCCAAGACCTTGCGCCTGGCCAACTCGTCGTTCTACGGCCGCGGCAGGCAGGTCCACTCGGTCGCCGAGGCGATCTCGGTCCTGGGCCTGCGCACGGTGCGCGGCGTCGTCACGGCTGCGGGCATGGCCGGCAGCTTTCGCCGCCATGCCGGCTTCGACCACAACGCCTTCTGGCGCCATTCGATCGGCAGCGCCCTGTGCGCGCAGGCCCTGGCCGCTGAACTGCGACGCGACGACGCCGACCTGGCGTTCACGGTCGGGCTGCTGCACGACATCGGCCGCCTGGCACTGGCCAGCGCGTTTGCACCGGCCTATGTCGAGGTCGAGCGGTGGCGCCGCGACCAGGATTGCCCCGATAGCGAGGCCGAGCGCGCCGTGCTCGGCATCGATCACGCCGAGGTCGGTGGACTGATCGCGCGGCAGTGGAACTTCGCGCCGGCCATCGTCGACGCCATCCGTGAGCACCACGCACCGCCGGACGCTGCCGAGGTCACGCTGACCGGCATCGCTCATGTGGCCGACGCCGTTGCCCACGCGCTTGGCCTGGCCGGCGATGCCGACGAGGCGGTGCCGACGCTGATGCTGCCGGTCTGGTCCGCCTGCCGCCTGGACGACGCGGCCTGCATGCGGCTGTTCGCCCACACCGAGGCGCAGTTCGAGACCGTCTGCGAAGCGCTGCTTCAGTGAAGAACATGTCTCCAACCCAACCCGAGAGCGAACTCATCTCGCTGCAACGCGCCAACGAGGAACTGCTCGCGCTGAACCAAAGCCTGCGCAGCGCGCAGGACCAGCTGCTGCAGTCCGAACGGCTGGCGGCGATCGGGCAGCTGGCCGCCGGCGTGGCGCACGAGATCAACAACCCGATCGGCTATGTGTTCTCGAACTTCGGCACGCTGGAGGCCTATCTCGAGCGCCTGTTCGAGATGCTCGAAGCGTACGAACAGGCCGAGCCGGCGCTGGCCGACAACGCCATCGCGGACCGGCTCGCGGCCCTGCGGGAGCGTGTCGAACTCGACTACCTGAAGCAGGACATCCCGATGCTGATGGGCGAGTCCAAGGAGGGCTTGTCGAGGGTGCGCAAGATCGTCCAGGACCTGAAGGACTTCTCGCGTGTGGACACCCACCAGGAGTGGGTCTGGGCCTCGCTGCACCAGGGCATCGACTCGACACTGAACATCGTCGCCAACGAGATCAAGTACCGGGCCGACGTGAAGCGCGAGTACGGCGACTTGCCCGACATCGAGTGCCTGCCGTCGGAGCTGAACCAGGTGTTCCTGAACCTGCTCGTCAACGCGGCCCATGCGATCGGCCCGCAGCGTGGGCTGATCGTCGTGCGCAGCGGCTATGGCGGCAACAGCGGGGACAAGGTGTGGGTCGAGGTCGAGGACAACGGCAGCGGGATCGCGCCCGAACACCTGGCGCGCATCTTCGACCCGTTCTTCACCACCAAGCCGGTCGGACGCGGCACCGGCCTGGGCCTGTCGCTGGCCTACGGTATCGTGCAGAAGCACCATGGCCGCATCGACGTGCGCAGCGAACCGGGCCGCGGCTCGTGCTTCCGCGTCACGCTGCCGGTGCGGCGCCCGGGCGCCGAGGGTGCCGCTTCATGACGGCGGCCTCCGCGCCTTGGACGCTGCTAGCCGTCGACGACGAGCCGAACATCCTCGCTGCGCTGCGGCGGCTGTTCCGCGCCACGGGCTGGCGCGTCTTGACGGCCGGGCACGCCGAAGAGGCGCTGGCGCTGCTCGCCACGGAAGCGGTCGATGCCGTGCTATCGGACATGCGCATGCCCGGCATGGATGGTGTGCAACTGCTCGAACGGGTCAGCCAGGGCTGGCCGCGCACCGCACGATTGCTGCTGACGGGCCAGGGCGACCTGGGCTCGACGATCGCTGCCATCAACCGTGGCCGTCTGCACCGCTACATCACCAAACCCTGGGACGACGACGAGCTGCTGCTGACGCTGCGGCAGGTCGCACAGATCCAGCAGCTTGAAGCCGACAAGCGGGCCCTGGAGCAGATCACGCAACGGCAGAATGACGAGCTGAAGGCGCTGAACGCGGGGCTGGAGGCCCGCGTCAGCTTGCGCACTGAAGAGCTGGCTGCCGCCAACGTCAGGCTGAAGCGCCACTACCTGACCTCGATCAAGTCCTTCACCGCGCTGATCGAGCTGCGCGGCAGCGCCCAAGTTGGACACGCACGCCAGGTGGCCAACCTGACCCGGCGCATCGCCCAGGCGATGACGCTGGATGCCGACACCACGCACGATCTGCCGATCGCCGCGCTGCTGCACGACATCGGCCACATCGGCCTCAGCGACGCGGTGCTGGCGCGACCGGTGAACCGGCTCGACAGCGATGAACTGCGGCGCTACCGGCTGCACCCGGTGCTCGGGGAGCAGGCCTTGCTGGCCAGCGACGACATGCAGGGCGTCGCGCCGCTGATCCGTGCCCATCATGAGCGCTGGGACGGGCAAGGGTTCCCAGACGGCCTGCGCGGCGCGGCGATCCCGCTCGGTGCCCGCATCTTGGCCGTGGCCGACGCCTTCGAGGACTTGCGCAGTGGCCGCATCGACGGTCAGGCCCTGAGCCCGCTGGATGCGCGCCGCTCGGTTCTCGCCGCGCGCGGCAGCCAGTTCGACCCGGCCGTCGTCGATGCCTTTGCGAGCCTGTTCTCGGCCGCGCCACCCAAGCCGGTCGTGGCGACGCGGCGCCTGCGCACCGCGGACCTGCGCGCCGGGCACACGCTGGCGCAGGACTTCGTGTCGCCCGAGGGCGTGCTGCTGCTGTCGGCCGGCCAGCCGCTGAACGACGACCTGATCGGCCGCATCTGTGCGTTCGAGCGCAAACACGGCCTGGCGCTGACCTTGGCGGTGCAGGTGCCGCAGGGGACACCGGAGTCCCGCCCGTGAAGCGTGTGTTGATCGTCGACGACGAGACGCCGGTCCTGCACGCCCTGCGCCGTCTGCTGCAGCGGCACTTCAAGCCGCAGCAGCTCGGCGTGGAGGTGTGCGCCGATCCGCTGCAAGCCCTGCAGCGCTTGCACGAGGCGCACTTCGACGTGCTGATCAGCGACTACCGCATGCCGCGGCTGGACGGCGTGACGCTGCTCGCCCGCGCCAGGGAGCTGGACCCGCGCACGGTGCGCCTGATGCTCAGCGCGGCGGCTGACTTCGGCACCGTGGTGGCGGCGGTGAATCGCGCCGGGGTCTTCCGCTACATCCCGAAGCCTTGGAGCGAAGCGCAGCTGCTGGCCGACCTGCGCGCGGCGCTGGCGTTCGACCCTTGCGCCGCCCCGAGCGCCGACGAACTGGAACGGCGCCGGCTCGAAGCGCTGGAGCCGGGCATCACGCAGGTCGAGTGGGGCCCGAACGGCGAAGTGCTGATGCCGGGCCACTTGCCCACGCGACCGGGCAAGCTGTGAGTCCGCCGCGCAGCGGCCGTCGCAACGCGTAAACCAGGTGGACGTCCTTGCCCAGGCGCAGAATGCGCATCTGCCACCGGCAGGGAGGGCGCCATGCCATCACCTCGTCGAAGCCCGGGCCCCTTGCTCCAGGAAACGAGCGAGCATTGGTCACTGATGAACCACTACGAGCGCTTCGAGCATGTGGTCGCGTTCATCCTGAGCGTGATCATTGCGCTGGTCATCGCACTCGCCCTGCTTCAGTTGCTCACGCGTGTGGTGCCGCTGCTCCTGACGGGCGCGATCGATCCGCTGGACCACGAGGTTTTCCAAGGCCTGTTCGGGATGATCATGACCTTGCTGATCGCGCTCGAGTTCAAGCATTCGATCATCCGGGTGGCACTGCGCCGGGAGAGCATCGTGCAGGTCAAGACCGTGGTGCTGATCGCATTGCTGGCCCAGTCCAGAAAGTTCGTCGTCCTGGACAGCAAGGTCACGGAGGCGCAGACCATTGCCGCACTGGCGCTTGCCACGCTCGTCCTGGGGATCGTCTATTTGCTGCTTCGCGAGCGCGACGATCGCCTGACGAAGGACCATCGCACGCGTCCGGAAGCTGGGCTGGGAAGGGAGTGAGCGGGCTCGGTGCTTCGCCATAACAACTTCGGCGACTCCGAGTGCCCGTACCTTGACCGCATCTGCGAGGTCATCGCCGCGTTGGATCGGTGCATTGACCGTTGGCTTCGATTCCAGGCGATTCAGAGCACGCCTCGAAACCCGGCGAGACCCTTCACCGTCTGCGTGAGGCCCTGCCGAAGCAGGATGTCGAGGTACCGATCGACGTCGATCGGCGGACTCTTCAACTGCTGTCGCTGCCGCTGTGCGGCAGCGACCACCGCGGCCTGGTCGAGATCGAAGAGGTTCTCGACGAACAGGTCCGGGTGCTGAGCTTCGATCCCGAACGACTCCAGCACGTCGGCCGGGAAGTCACGCTCGTTGAACGTCACGATCACGCTGGCGTGGCAGCGGATCGCGGCCGCGAGGACGTGCCGGTCATCCGTGTCGGGAAGGACCAGGCTGTCAATCAGACTTTCGTGCCCGGTCACCAGCGCGCCAGGGATCGCACGGTCCATCAGCTCCGAGGTCCGATCGAGTTGCCCGACGGTGAGGTCCGGCCGGTTCTTCAGCAGGTTGCGCTTCCACTCGTCGTGGATCTGGGCACTCCAGCGCGCGCGAAAGCGCCCGGACAAGCCGAGCCACATCAGGAAGTCGCGCAGCGGTGCCGGGTACAGCACACAGGCGTCGTAGACCGCGGTGAACGGTGAACTCCTCATTCGTAGCCCAGTTGAAGCTCCTGGGCTTGCTTCGCGAGTTCCTCCATCGCCTGAGTGCTCGCACGATCCTGCTCGGCCTTGAAGCCCATCAGGTCAGCGAACCGGATGCGTCGGTGCTTGCCGGTCTTGTGGAACGGCAGCGCACCGCGTTCCAACAGCTTGACGAGGTGAGGGCGCGACACGTTCAGCATGTCGGCGGCTTCCTGCGTCGTCAGTTCGGCGTGGATCGGCACGACCTTGACCGCGTTGCCCTCGGCTAGCTCCGACAGGATGTCGACCAGCAAGCGCAGCGCCGACGTGGGCAACTCGACCTGATGGGCCCGGTTCTTCGCGTCGAAGATCTGGATGCGCTGGGTCTCGAACTGCGTGCTGAGATAGGCAGCCAGCGCACGCTGGCTCTCCACGGCCGCAGCGACCTCGCGCTCGACGGGCAGGGTGGTTTCCAGGGTGGGGGCGTGGGGCATGGCGCTACTCGGCTCGCGATCGACGGCGCCATCATATTCGAAACACTCGAAACTCGCAACAAACGAAACGCATCGCCTTCCGATGGGCCAGAACACTTGGGCTCCGCCACTGAAGTACGAAAACCGATGCGACACAAGAACTACGCGCTGACGCCCATCGAGATCACCAACGCCCAGCCGAAGGCAAGGCCCCACAAGCTGACCGACGGCGGAGGCTTGTACCTGGTCGTCTCACCCGGAGGCACCAAGGCTTGGCGCTACCAGTACCGCTACGCCGGCGCGCGATGCGACGTCGGCATCGGAACGTTCCCCGAGATCGGCATCGCCGACGCGCGAGACCAGCATCAGCGCTATCGGGCCATGCTCGAGCGCGGACTCGATCCGGCCGTCGCTCGCAGGCAGCAAATGCAAGAGCGCAACGAACTGTCGGTGATGGCCCGTCGCCGTGCCGACGACTTCGAGTCGTTCTCCAAGCGCAGGGTGCAGGAGCGCCTGACGACGCGCTCGGCAACGTACCGGGCGCAGATCTTGTCGAGGCTGGAACGCTTCGTCTGGCCATTGATCGGCACCAAGCCTCTGGGCAGTGTGCGGCCGGTGGACGTTCTCCGTGTCATCGAGCCGCTGACCCTGACGCCGAACACCACCGAAGGCGTGCGGGTGCTGATCCAGCAGATCTACAACTACGCCATCCGGAAGCTCATCGTCGAGGTCAACCCGGCGCTGCCGCTGCGCGGCGTGGTGCAGGTGCCACCGGCGAAGCACTACCGGCATCTGCGCGAAGCCGAACTGGGCGCGTTCTGGTGTGCGATGGAGAAGCAGGGCGCCCGCTTCGTGACGATCGCCGCGACGAAGCTGCTCGCGTACAGCATGTGCCGCAAGTCCGAGGTGCTGCGTGCCCAGTGGGCGGAGTTCGACCTCGAGCGGGCTGTCTGGGACATCCCCGCTGTGCGCATGAAGATGAAGCGCCCTCACCGCGTGTACCTGTCGCGGCAGGCCGTCGAGTTGCTGCAGCTGCTGCGCGCGGTGACGGGGATGAGCGAGGGCTACGTGTTCCCGTCGGTATGCCGGCGCTCGGTTCCCATGGCCGACGTCACACTGAACCACTTCTTCAAGCGCATGGACTTCGGTGTCGGCGATTTCGCGCCGCATGGCCTGCGCGCGACCGGCGCGACCTTGCTGCGCGAGCACGGCTTCGGCCGCGACGTGGTCGAACTGCTGCTGGCCCACCAGGAGCGCAACCCGACGACGGCCGCGTACCACCATCACGAACTGGCCGATGAGCGGAGGAGGGCGCTGCAGTACCTGGCCGACCAGATTCATCACTTGGCCGAAGTTCATCGTCGGCCGCGGCCGGAGTCCGCTGCCGAGTCCGCGAGGGCGTTGACCGAGGACGCGATCTGCTAGAGTTCGACCGTCTAAGCGATGGTTTGAGACGCACTGAGCCGATGTGAGACCGCTCGATTTTTCAGGGAAACGACTGGGAAATGGGGCAAAGCTCGAAGGGCGCGGAACGTTGTGCGACAAGGGCTTGGACGCGGTTTCCATGTTGTGATCGAGCAGATGTGAGGCCGCCCGCTCGCGTGCCGTGACGCCTGGCAAGCCCCCGCGGCCGTCGACGGCCGCGGGGGCTTCGTTTTCTCTCGTCGGCCCTGGCCGGTCCGGCAGGCGCGGCGTGCGGCGCTGCAGGCGGCAGCCCGTCAGCGCACCATGCGGCGCTGTGCAGCGCCCAGCAGCGGTTGCAGCACCGCCTCCGGATCGGTGGTTGCGGCGCCGCGCCAGGCGACCACCTGGTCCGGGCGGATCAGCACGAGGTCGGCCGCGTAGAGATCATGCGCCTCGGCGCCCGGCAGGGGCAGCAGGTGCAGCGGCAGCGAGCGGCGCCGGGCCGACGCCTGCCAGGCCCGCGCCGCCGTCATGTCCGGCGTCAGTTGCAGCAATGTCCACCCGAAGCCGAAGCGGTCGTACAGGGAGACGCCCTCGGCCAGCCACAGGTGCGGCGCGCGCCCGCCAGGGCAGGCGCTGGGCTGGTAGCGGTCGGCGGCGTCCGGCGGCGGCTCGGTGCCGTCGCCGGCGATGGCCGGCGAGCCGTCGTAGCGCGCGCCGAAGGTGATGCCGGGGATGTTGAATTCGCGCCGGCCATGGTCGGCAAGGTACTGGCCGGCGCGAGCACGCGCCGCCTCGCCATCCGGCGTGTCGTCCTCGATGCAGGGCTCGGGCGTGAAGCGCCCGAGCGAGTCGGCGAATCCGCGCGCATAGGCCGTGTTGCGCAGCGCCAGCGGGCGGCGCTCGAGTTCGTAGGACGCCAGCAGCGCCTCGTCGGCCTGGCCGCGCAGCACGGCGGCCAGCTTCCAGCCCAGGTTGACCGCGTCGTCGACCGCGGTGTTGTAGCCCAGCCCGCCGGTGGGCGTGAACAGGTGCGCCGCGTCGCCGGCGATGAAGACCCGCTGCCGCCGGAAGCGTTCCGCGACCAGGCAGTGTCCGGCGGTCCAGGTGCCGCGCGAGAGCACCGTCAGCGGCAGCTCGGCACCGACGGCGGCGTGGAACATCGCCTTGGCGGCGGCCTCGTCGACGTCCGCCTCGTATTCGCCGGGCCGCAGCTGGGTGTGGAAGGCAAACTCGCCGCGGCCGTCCACCGCCGCCATGAAGGCGCGCCGCTCGCGGTTGAAGCTGACGTTCATCCAGGCCGGGGCATGCGGCACGCGCTCGTAGAACGCCGGGCAGCGCAGGTAGACGGCATGCATGCGGCCGCCCATGAAGTCGCGCTGCACGCCGGTCTCGCCGGCGTAGCGCCAGCCCAGCTGCTGGCGCACGGTGCTGCGCGGGCCGTCGGCGCCCACGAGGTAGGCGGCGCGCAGCGCCTGCCGCCGGCCGTCCGCCACGCATTCCACCTCCGCGGCCACGTGGTCGCCGTCGTCGCGGAAGGATCGCAGTCGCCAGCCATAGTGCAGGGTGATGCCCGGCAGGGCCTCGGCGTGGCGCCGCAGCACGGCCTCGACGAACTTCTGCGACACGCGGTGCGGCAGTTCGGCGGCACTCCAGGAGCCGCCGAGCGTGGTCACGGCCTGGCGCGCCTCGCGCGCCGAGGGCAGGCGGGAGCGCGCCAGCTCGTGCCGGGCATAACGCGTGAAGTAGGCGACATCGGTCGGGAAGTCCGCCGGCAGCCCGAGCGAGCGCACCTCCTCGGCGAAGCCCAGGCGCCGGAAGTGCTCCATCGTGCGCGCCTGGGTCGCGTTGGCCTGCGGGTTGAAGGCGGTGCCCGGCTTGTCGTCGACCAGCACCGCGCGCACGCCGCGGCGTCCGAGCTCGTTGGCCAGCATCAGCCCGCAGGGGCCGCCACCGACGATCAGCACGTCGGTGTGCGGCGGCGGCAGGCGGGCAGGGGCGTCTTCCGGCATCGTGGCGGGGTGCTTCGGGTGGCCCGCATGATCCACCATCCGGCGGCGACACCACCGCCGGGCGGCCCCGGATGCCGTCTCGTCAGGCCAGGGAACCGGCACCCGGGCCGGCGCCCGGGGCCCGCGCCGCCGGGTCGGCCGCCGATGCAGCCGCCGTTCAGCCGCCGAAGGCCTGGATGCCCGTGATCGCGCGGCCGAGGATCAGCGCGTGGATGTCGTGCGTGCCCTCGTAGGTGTTGACGACCTCCAGGTTGACCAGGTGGCGGGCGACGCCGTACTCGTCGCTGATGCCGTTGCCGCCCATCATGTCGCGCGCGGTGCGCGCGATCTCCAGCGCCTTGCCGCAGCTGTTGCGCTTCATGATGCTGGTGACCTCCGGCGCCGCCGCGCCCTCGTCCTTCAGGCGGCCCAGGCGCAGGCAGCCCTGCAGCCCCAGCGTGATCTCGGTCAGCATGTCGGCCAGCTTCTTCTGCACCAGCTGGTTGGCCGCCAGCGGGCGGCCGAACTGCCTGCGGTCCAGCACGTACTGGCGGGCCCGCGTGTAGCAGTCCTCGGCGGCGCCCAGCGCGCCCCAGGCGATGCCGTAGCGGGCGCTGTTCAGGCAGGTGAACGGACCCTTGAGGCCGCGCACGTCCGGGAAGGCGTTTTCCTCGGGCACGAAGACGTCGTCCATCACGATCTCGCCGGTGACGCTGGCGCGCAGCCCCACCTTGCCGTGCACCGCCGGCGCCCCGAGGCCCTTCATGCCCTTGTCGAGGATGAAGCCGCGGATCGCGCCCTCGTCGTCCTTGGCCCAGACGACGAAGACATCGGCGATCGGGCTGTTGGTGATCCACATCTTGGCGCCGCTGAGGCGCCAGCCGCCGGGCACGGCGCGGGCGCGCGTGACCATGCCGCCGGGGTCGGAGCCGTGGTCCGGCTCGGTCAGGCCGAAGCAGCCGATCCACTCGCCGCGCGCCAGACGGGGCAGGTACTTCTGCTTCTGCGCTACGGTGCCGAAGGCGTGGATCGGCACCATCACCAGCGAGCTCTGCACGCTCATCATGCTGCGGTAGCCGGAGTCCACGCGCTCGACCTCGCGCGCGATGAGGCCGTAGCTGACGTGGTTGAGCCCGGCGCCGCCGTAGGCCTCGGGGATGGTCGGGCCGAGCAGGCCGATCTCGCCCATCTCGCGGAAGACGGCCGGGTCGGTGGTCTCGTTGCGGAAGGCCGCCTGCACGCGCGGCAACAGCCGACCCTGGCAGTAGTCGTGCGCGGCGTCGCGGATCGCGCGCTCGTCGTCGCCGAGCTGGCCTTGCAGCGCCAGTGGGTCGTCACGGTCGAAGCGGGGCGGGCTCTTGGCCGTCGTGGGTGTCATGGGCGGTCTCCGGCGCCGGGGGCCGGCGCGTCGTCGTCGCTGAGGAACCGGTCGCCTTCGGCCAGCGGCGGCAGGCGGTAGCTGGCCGGCGTGCGCGACAGCTTGATCGGCGAGCCCAGCCCGCGGTATCCGCCAGGCAGTTCGACGACCATGCCGCGGTGCGCCGCGTGCGGGTGCTGCAGCGCCTGCGGCACGTCCAGCACCGGCGCGCAGGGCACGCCCAGGCGCACCAGCGTCTCGGCCAGCGCGGGGCCATCGTGCCCGGCCAGCTGCTGCTCCAGCAGCGCCTTCAGCGCATGGCGGTGGACCGAGCGCGCGCCAGCGGTGGCGAAACGTTTGTCCGTTGCCAGTTCGGGCACGCTCAGGTGTTCGACGAAGGTGCGGAACTGGCGGTCGTTGCCGACGGCGACGAAGACCGGCTCGGTGCCGGTGCGCAGGCTGTCGTAGGGGTAGATGTTCGGGTGCGCATTGCCGCTGCGCTGCGGCGTTCGGCCGTCGAGAAACCAGTTCGGCGCATGCGGGTGCAGCAGCGACAGCCCGGCGTCGAACAGCGCCGCCTCGACGAACTGCCCGCGGCCGCTGGCGTGGCGCTCGTGCAGTGCCATCATCACGCCGAGCGCGGCATTCAGCCCCGCGACCATGTCGATCACCGGCACGCCCACGCGCAGCGGCTCGCCGTCGGCGCTGCCGTTGACGCTCATCATCCCGCACATCGCCTGCAGCGCGGCGTCGTAGCCGGGCAGGCCGCCCAGCGGGCCGTCGGCGCCGAAGCCGGAGATCCGGCAGTGCACCAGGCGCGGAAAACGCTCGGCCAGCGCCTGCGCGCCCAGGCCCCAGCGCTCCAGCGTGCCGGTCCTGAAGTTCTCGATCAGCACGTCGGCGTCTTCCAGCAGCGCCAGCAGCGCGTCGCGCCCGGCGTCGCTCGCCAGGTCCAGCCGGCACAGCCGCTTGTTGCGGTTCAGGCCCAGGTAGTAGGAGGCCACGCCGCGTGCGTCGAAGGGCGGACCCCACTGGCGCGTGTCGTCGCCCTGCGGCGGTTCGACCTTGATCACGTCGGCGCCGTGGTCGCCCAGGATCTGCCCGCAGAAGGGCCCGCCCAGGATGCGCGAGGCGTCGACGACGCGCAGGCCGTGCAGCGCGCCGGGCGCTGCGGTGGAAGCGCGGGCCACCTCAGTCCACCCGCGCGCCGGAAGCCTTGACGACGTCGCGCCAGCGCTCGGCTTCCTGCGTCATGTAGGCCGCCAGATGGCCGGGCGAGAAGTCGCCCGGCAGCTCCAGCCCCTGCGCGGCCAGCTTGCCGCGCACATCGGCGTCGGACAGCACCTGCACGAAGGCCGCATTCAGCCGCGCCACCGCCGGGGCCGGCGTGCCCGCCGGCACGACGATGCCGAAGAAGACGCTGACGTCCATGTCGCGCACGCCCTGTTCCTGCAGCGTCGGCAGCTCGGGCATCGCGCGCGAGCGCGACGCCGAGGTGACGGCCAGCGCGCGCAGCTTGCCGGCGCGCACGTGCGGCAGCGCGGTCAGCACGTCGGTGAAGCTCATCGCGACCTGGCCGCCGAGCAGGTCGTTGAGCGCCGGCCCGGTGCCCTTGTAGGGGATGTGGACGATGTCGGTGCCGTTGCGCAGGTTGAACATCACGCCGGCCAGGTGCGAGCTGGCGCCGTTGCCCGAGGAGGCGAAGCTCAGCCGGCCCGGCTCGCGGCGCGCCAGCGCGACCAGCTCGGCGACGCTGCCGGCCGGCACCTGCGGATTGACGACCAGCACGTTGGGCAGGTGCCCGATGCGCACCACGGGCGCGAAGCTGCGCTGCGGGTGGTAGCCCAGGCGGCCGAACAGGAACGGGTTGATCGCCAGCGGACCGGAGGTCCCGAACAGCATCGTGTGGCCGTCGGCCGGCGCGCGCGCCACCGCCTCCGCGCCCAGGTTGCCGCCGGCGCCGGCCTTGTTCTCGACGATCACCGTCTGCCCCAGCGCGGGCTGCAGCGCCGCGGCCAGCACGCGCGCCATCGCGTCGGTCGGCCCGCCGGGCGGGAAGGGCACGACCAGGGTCAGCGTGCGCGACGGGAAGGCGTCGGCGTGCGCGGCCGGGGCCAGCGCGAGCGCAGCGCCGAAGGCGAGCAGGGTGCGGCGAAGCAGGGGCATGGGGGTCTCCTTGGTTTGTGGTGGTGACGGTCGTGGGGGTCGGGGCGTCTCGGCGGTTCAGGTCAGCAGGTCGACGGTGTCGACGGCGGTCGCGGCGTCGGCGGCGTCCAGTGCGTTGTCGGGGTCGAGCATCCCGGCGATCCAGGGTGCCGGCCGGTCCGCCGCCAGCGGGTCGCGCGGCAGCAGCCGTTCGCGCAGCACCAGCTGCGCCAACCGCATGCGCGCGGGGCTGCGCAGCCGCGTCGCCTCCCAGGCCATCGCGACCGCGCTCGTGGCGTGGTACAGGCCCGAAGCCGCCTGGCGCGCAAGCCGGTCGTCGGCGCCGCGCGCCTCGGCGACCTGCGCGGCCAGCGCCTCGGCACGCGCCAGCGCGTCGTCGAAGCAGCGGCGTGGCGCCGGTGCGAGCGCGGTCTCGCGCAGCAGGGCCTGCCAGTGCGCGCGCAGGGCCGGCAGCGAGCCTTCGCGCCGCACCGCGCGGATCACGTCCAGCGCGACGATGTTGCTGGTGCCTTCCCAGATCGAGCCCAGGTGCGCGTCACGCACCAGGCGCGGATCGGCCCACTCCTCGACATAGCCGCAGCCGCCGCGCACCTCCATCGCGTCGCCGGTGACGCGGCGCGCGTCGCGGCAGGCGCGGAACTTGATCAGCGGCGTCAGGATGCGCAGCAGCGGGTAGGCCGCGGCCTCGCCGGCGTCGCTGCGGCGCAGCGCGTCGGCACTCTGGAACAGCACGCTGCGCGCCTGCTCGGTGGGCAGCAGGATCTTCATCAGCTGGCGCTGCATCAGTGGCAGCTCGACCAGCCGGCGGCCGAAGGCGCGGCGGTGGCGGGCCACGAACAGCGCCTCGCCGCAGGCGCGGCGCATCAGCCCGGCGGCCCGCATGCCGTTGGACAGGCGCGAGTTGTTGACCATGTCGGCCATCTGCTGGAAGCCGCGCCCGGCCTCGCCGACCAGCCAGGCGCGCGCGCCTTCCAGGCGGATCTCTCCGCTGGCCATCGAGCGCGTGCCCAGCTTGTCCTTCAGGCGCACGATGCGGTAGGCGTTGGTGCTGCCGTCGGGCAGCGTGCGCGGCAGCAGGAACAGCGAGACGCCGGCGAGGCCGTCCGGCGCGCCGTCGATGCGCGCCAGCACCATCGCCAGCGCCGCGTCGGGGTTGGAGCAGAACCACTTGTCGCCCCACAGCCGGAAGCCGTCGCCGTCGGGCTCGGCGCGCACCGCGGTGGCGGCGATGTCGGAGCCCGCGCCCTGCTCGGTCATGAACATCGCGCCCTGCGCGAGCTGGTCGAAGTCCTGCGTCGTCAGCGCGTCCAGGTGGCGCTGCACCAGCGCCGGCGCACCGTAGCGGCGCAGCGTGCGCGTCAGCGAGTCGGTCATCGACAGCGGGCAGCACAGGCCGAACTCCGCCTGCACGAACAGGTAGCTCAGCGCGTACTTGGCCGCCGGCGGCATCGGCGCCGGCCAGCCGAGCACGCCGCCGCGGTGCGACATCGCGGCCAGCCCGTAGTCGGCGAAGGCCACCTTCTCCAGCGCCACGTAGGCCGGGTGCTTGTGCACGCGCTGCGCGTCGCGGCCGTCGCGGCTGCGCAGCGACAGCGTCGGCGGGTGGCGGTCGGCCTCGCCGGCCCAGTCGTCCAGCGTGCCGCCGGCCAGCGCGCCCAGGCGCTGCAGGTGCGGCTCCAGGTGCGCGCGCAGGTCGGCCGGCAGGTACAGGGCCAGCAGCTCGCCGAGCGCCGGGTCGGTGGCATACAGGTTGGCGCCGTGGGCGTCGGGAACGGGGTGGGCGTCGGCATGGGACATGGCGGTCTCCAGGGCTGCACCCAGTATCGGAAACACACCGATTCGCGTCCAATTCGATCTTCGGCATCTTCGATTCGAGATTCGAATGAGCTTCGACCTCCGGCACCTGCGCTGCTTCGTCGCCGTCGCCGAGGAACAGCACTTCGGCCGCGCGGCCCAGCGGCTGGCGATGACGCAGCCGCCGCTGTCGGTGGCGATCCGCCAGCTCGAGGACGCCGTCGGCACCCGCCTGGTGGAGCGCACCAGCCGCGGCGCGGCGCTCAGCGCCGCCGGGCAGGCGCTGCTGCCGCAGGCGCGTGCGCTGCTCGCCGGCGCGGCCGAGGCGGCGCTGCTGGCGCGCGACGTCGGCCGCGGCGCACGCGGGCGGCTGCGCATCGGCTTCGTCGGCTCGCTGCTGTACGGTGGGCTGCCGCAGTGGCTGCGCCGCTTCCAGGCGGCGCAGCCGGGCCTGGAGGTGGCGCTGGTCGAGCTGAACTCGCAGGAGCAGCTCGACGCGCTGGCGCGCGGCGAGCTCGACGCCGGCTTCGTGCTGGCGCGCCGCGTGCCGCCGGGCCTGCAGGCGGTGACGGTGCAGACCGCGCCCTTCGTCGCCTGCCTGCCGGCGGACCATCCGTCGGCGCGCGCGCGGCGGCTGCCGCTGGCGCGGCTGCGCGACGAGCCCTTCGTGCTGTTCTCGCGTCAGGTCTCGCCGGACTACCACGCGCGCATCGTCGACGCCTGCGCCGCGGCGGGTTTCGACCCCCGCGTGCGCCACGAGTTGCGGCACTGGCTGTCCGTCGTGGCGCTGGTGTCGCAGGGCATGGGCGTGGCCATCGTGCCGGCGACGCTGGCGCGCGCCGGCATGACCGGGGTCGTCTTCCGGCCGCTGGCCGGCGCCGAGCTCAGCTCGGTGCTGCAGTGCGTGTGGCCGCAGGGACGGCCGGGCACCCCGGCATTGCAGGCGCTGCTGCGTGTGGTCTTCGCGGACGCCGCCCCGGCGGCGGCGGCTCAGCTGCCGCCGTGAACAGGCGTCCCGCGGCGGCTGCGCCGGCCTGCCGCAGGCGTCGGGGGCCGATCAGGCGGTGGTCGACGGGGCGGGCGCGGTGGACAGCGCGCCGGCCTCGCCGGCTTCGGCGTCCGCGCCGACCGGCCGGATGTTCTGCGCCAGGTCGCCCTTGGGCCCCTGCACGAGGTCGAAGCTGACCCGGCTGCCCTGCTTGAGCGTGCGGAAGCCCTCCATCTGCACGGCAGAGAAGTGCGCGAAGACGTCGGCTCCGCCACCTTCGGGCTCGATGAAGCCGAAGCCCTTGGCGTCGTTGAACCACTTGACCGTACCGTAGGCCATGCGAGATGCCCCTTGACACAACTGCAAAAGGAAATTCTCCGGCGCGCCGGCAAACGATGTCAAGTTGGCGTCAGGCCTGACCGACCCGGCATCATGGACAGGCCATGGTCAGAGAAGGCGCGCGGCGGCAACGGCCGGCGGGCGTGCCGGGCGCCGTCGCGGCGCCGTTCGAGGCTGCCGCGGGCCTGCCGGCATCCGCGGAAAAGCGGCACGCGGGCGGGTCGTTCCCGGGTCACCGCGCCGCCGCGTGCCGAGGCACACTGCCAGGCGTGGACATGCCCGGCACCGCGCGTGCAGCGAATACCCAACTCGATAGAATGAGTCATGCCCGACGAACTGCCCCCGTCGCCTCCGCCCAAGCCGCCGGCGCAGCCGCGCCGCGAGGGGGGGCAGGGCGCGGTCGTCGCGGAGCGGCGCACGGCGCGCACCAAGCCGCCGTCGCTGTACCAGGTGGTCATGCTCAACGACGACTACACGCCGATGGAATTCGTCGTGATGGTGTTGCAGCAGTACTTCCAGCGTGACATCGACACCGCCACGCTGATCATGCTGAAGATCCACCACGAAGGGCGCGGCGTGTGCGGCGTCTACACCAAGGACGTCGCCGCGACGAAGGTCGAACTGGTGCTCACCGCCGCACGGCGCGAGGGGCACCCGCTGCAATGCATTATGGAGGCCGCATGATCGCCCAGGAACTCGAGGTCAGCCTGCACATGGCCTTCGTGGAGGCTCGCCAGCAGCGCCACGAATTCATCACCGTCGAACACCTGCTGATGGCGCTGCTGGACAACCCCAGCGCCGCCGAGGTGCTGCGCGCCTGCGCCGCCAACATCGACGACCTGCGCAAGAGCCTGGCCACTTTCATCAAGGAGAACACGCCCACGGTGGGCGGCTCCGACGAGGTGGACACGCAGCCGACGCTGGGCTTCCAGCGCGTGATCCAGCGCGCGATCATGCACGTGCAGAGCACCGGCAGCGGCAAGAAGGAAGTCACCGGCGCCAACGTGCTGGTGGCCATCTTCGGCGAGAAGGACAGCCACGCCGTCTACTACCTGCACCAGCAGGGCGTGACGCGCCTGGACGTCGTCAACTTCATCGCCCACGGCATCAAGAAGAGCGACCCGCCGGAGCCCGCCAAGGGCAGCGAGGGTGGCGGCGCCGAGTCCGAGAAGGAAGAGGCCGCCACCGACGCCAAGGGCTCGCCGCTGGAGCAGTTCACGCAGAACCTGAACCAGCTCGCGACGCAGGGCAAGATCGACCCGCTGATCGGCCGCGAGCACGAGGTCGAGCGCGTGATCCAGGTGCTGTGCCGCCGGCGCAAGAACAACCCGCTGCTGGTCGGCGAGGCCGGCGTCGGCAAGACCGCCATCGCCGAGGGCCTGGCCTGGCGCATCACGCAGAACGACGTGCCCGAGGTGCTGGCCGACGCCACCGTCTACGCGCTGGACATGGGCGCGCTGCTGGCCGGCACCAAGTACCGCGGCGACTTCGAGCAGCGCCTGAAGGGCGTGCTCAAGCAGCTGAAGGACCAGCCCAACGCCATCCTCTTCATCGACGAGATCCACACGCTGATCGGCGCCGGCGCCGCCAGCGGCGGCACGCTGGACGCGAGCAACCTGCTCAAGCCGGCGCTGAGCTCGGGCGCGATGAAGTGCATAGGCGCTACGACCTTTACCGAGTACCGCGGCATCTTCGAGAAGGACGCCGCGCTGTCGCGCCGCTTCCAGAAGGTCGACGTGGTCGAGCCCTCGGTCGAGCAGACGATCGAGATCCTCAAGGGCCTGAAGAGCCGCTTCGAGGAGCACCACAGCGTCAAGTACGCGACCGGCGCGCTGCAGGCCGCGGCCGAGCTGTCGGCCAAGTACATCAACGACCGCCACTTGCCGGACAAGGCCATCGACGTCATCGACGAGGCCGGGGCCGCGCAGCGCATCCTGCCCGCCGGCAAGCGCAAGAAGACCATCACGCGCGCCGAGGTCGAGGAGATCGTGGCCAAGATCGCGCGCATCCCGCCGGCCAGTGTGTCCAGCGACGACCGCAGCAAGCTCAAGACGCTGGACCGCGACCTCAAGAGCGTGGTCTTCGGCCAGGACCCGGCCATCGACGCGCTGGCTGCCGCCATCAAGATGGCGCGCAGCGGCCTGGGCAAGCCCGACAAGCCGATCGGCTCGTTCCTCTTCAGCGGCCCCACCGGTGTGGGCAAGACCGAGGTCGCCAAGCAGCTGGCTTATGTGCTGGGCATCGACCTGATCCGCTTCGACATGTCCGAGTACATGGAGCGCCACGCGGTGAGCCGGCTGATCGGCGCGCCGCCGGGCTACGTGGGCTTCGACCAGGGCGGCCTGCTGACCGAGGCCGTCAGCAAGAAGCCGCACGCCGTGCTGCTGCTCGACGAGATCGAGAAGGCGCACCCGGATGTCTTCAACGTGCTGCTGCAGGTCATGGACCACGGCACGCTGACCGACAACAACGGGCGCAAGGCCGACTTCCGCAACGTCATCATCATCATGACGACGAATGCCGGCGCGGAGACGATGAACAAGGCGACCATCGGCTTCACGACCAAGCGCGAGCAGGGCGACGAGATGGCCGACATCAAGCGCCTGTTCACGCCGGAGTTCCGCAACCGGCTGGACGCCACCGTCAGCTTCCGCGCGCTGGACGAGGAGATCATCCTGCGCGTGGTCGACAAGTTCCTGCTGCAGCTGGAGAGCCAGCTCGCCGAGAAGAAGGTCGAGGTGACCTTCACCGACGCGCTGCGCAAGCACCTGGCCAAGAAGGGCTTCGACCCGCTGATGGGCGCGCGGCCGATGCAGCGCCTGATCCAGGACACGATCCGCCGCGCGCTGGCCGACGAACTGCTGTTCGGCCGCCTCACCGACGGCGGCCGCCTGACGGTGGACATCGACGACCAGGGCGAGGTGCAGCTGGACATTCAGCCGCCGCGCAAGAGCGACAAGCCCAAGGCCGAGACGACCGCAGCCTGAGGCGGCTTCAGGCGGCCTGACGCGGTCTTCGCGGCCGCAGACGCCTCAACGCCCCGCGTGCGCGCGGGGCGTTGTCATTTCCAGCGCCGGGTCCTGGCGGTAGAAGCGCGAGAACATCGCGTACAGCTCGCCATGCGCCTCGCGCAGCGCCTGCGGCGCGACGAAGAAGGCCTCGCTGGCCACCGCGAAGAATTCGTCCTCGCCGCTGGCCGCGTAGGGGTCCAGCACCAGCGCGTCGAGCAGCGCGTCGTCGCCGGCGGACTCGGCCTGCTCCACGCGCTGCACGAAGGCGGCATATTCGCGCTGCAGTAGGTCGCACCACTCGGCGCGCGGCAGCTCCGGCGGCAGCAGCGGCACGCCGTCCGACAGCCCGTCGGCCATGTCCAGCACATGCGCGAATTCGTGGATCACCACGTTGTAGGCCGGCGCGCCAGCCGCAGCGCCGGCGCTGCGCACGTCGCGCCAGGACAGCATCACCGGGCCGCCTTCCATGGCCTCGCCGGCCAGCACCTCGTGATACTGGTGCACGATGCCGTCGTCGTCGGCCACCTCGCGCCGCGCCACGACCTGGTCGGGATGCACCACGATGCCGACGAAGCCGTCGTAGCGCGCCAGCCCCAGGCGCAGCACCGGCAGCACGGCCTGCGCGGCGATGGCCACGACGACCGCGTCGCCGAGCTTCAGGCCGCCGGCGGCGTCGAATTCCTTGCGGTCCAGGAACAGGCTGGTCAGCCGGCGCAGTTCCGCCGCGTCGGCCGCATCGCGGCGCTGCAGGAAGGGGTAGCGCACCAGCGTGCGCTTCCACAGGTCGTCGGGGATCGCACGCCGGCGCAGCGCCTCGCGCTCGCGCCGTTCGCGCAGCGACTGCCACAGGCGCAGGATCATGGTCGCCGCGGCGTGCTCAGCGGCCGCGTTCGGGCGCCACGCGCTGCAGGCCGCCGCGCGTCAGCCGCAGCACCTCGGCGCGGTCGGCGCCGTCGAGGTCCCAGTCGCTGAGCACATGGCGCTTGTAGCCGGGTGCCAGCGCCGCGCTGCCGGGGCGGTGGGTGTGGCCGTGGATCAGCTCGGCCGCGCCCATCGCGTGCAGCCAGTGCACCGCCTCGGCGGCGTCGATGTCGGCCGAGGCATCGCCGTCGAACTGCCGGCGCGTCATGCTGGCCCGGCGCATGTCGGCCGCGACCTGCAGCCGTTCGGCGAGCGGCCGCGCCAGGAAGGCCTGCTGCCAGGCCGTCGAGCGCACCTGGCGGCGGAAGGCCTGGTAGGGCACGTCGTCCAGGCACAGCGCGTCGCCGTGGCTCAGCAGCAGCCGCCGGCCCCAGGCGTCGAGCACCGTGGGGTCGGCGAGCGCCATCATGCCGGCGGCGCGCACGGCGGCGGTGCCGAAGAGGAAGTCGCGGTTGCCGACCATGAAGGCCAGCGTGCGGTGGCTGGCCGCCTCGGCCATGACCTCCATGCAGCGGCGTTCGAAGGGCCGCTCGCGCACGTCGTCGCCGACCCAGACCTCGAACAGGTCGCCCAGGATCACCACCGCGTCGGCCGGCGTGTGGCGCAGGTGGGCGGCCCAGGCCTCGAAGGTGCGCGGCATGGCTTCGGCGAGGTGCAGGTCGGAGATGAAGTCGACCATGCGCCAGTCTTCGGGCGCCTGCCACTCGAAGAAGGCCGGCAAGGCCGCCGGCCCGGGGCCGGCCGCAGCCCCGGCGGCCATCAGGGCAGTTCGACGGCCCGCTCGATGCGCACGTCCTCGAGCGGCACGTCGTCGTGGAAGCCCTTGCGCCCGGTCTTCACGCGCTCGATCGCGTCGACCACCTCGGTGCCCTCGACCACGCGGCCGAAGACCGCGTAGCCCCAGCCCTGCGCATTCTCGGCGCGGAAGTCCAGGAAGTCGTTGTCGACCGTGTTGATGAAGAACTGCGCGCTCGCCGAGTGCGGGTCCGAGGTGCGCGCCATCGCCAGCGTGTAGCGCTTGTTCTTCAGGCCGTTGCTGGCCTCGTTGCGGATCGGGCTGCCGGTGGGCTTCTGCTTCATGCCGGGTTCGAAGCCGCCGCCCTGCACCATGAAGCCCTTGATCACGCGGTGGAACACCGTGCCGTCGTAGTGGCCCTGCTTCACGTAGTCCAGGAAATTGGCCACCGACAGCGGCGCCTTCTCGTCGTCCAGCTCGATCGTGATCGAACCGGCGCTGGTGTCCATGCGGACGGTCTTGCTCATGGCGATTTCTCCACGGTGGCCTTGCGAAGGGTGACCGGCATCACCGGCACATGCTGGTGCGGGCCCTGCGCCTTGACGGGCACCGCGCGGATGCGGTCGACGACGTCCATGCCCTGGACGACGCGGCCGAAGACCGCGTAGCCCTCGCCGTCGCGTGCGTTGGGCTGGTCGAGGTTGACGTTGTCGACGACGTTGATGAAGAACTGCGCGCGCGCCGAGTCGGGCACGGCGGTGCGCGCCATCGCGATCGTGCCGCGCACATTGGACAGGCCGTTGCGGCTTTCCAGCGGGATCGCGCCGCGCGCCGGTGTCTTCTCGTTCAGGTCGGGCAGGTAGCCGCCGCCCTGGATCATGAAGTTCTCGATCACGCGGTGGAAGATGGTGCCGTCGTAGTGGCCGGCGCGCACGTACTGCACGAAGTTGGCCACCGTCTTCGGCGCCTTCCCGGCGTCGAGCTCGACGACGATGTCGCCGGCGCTGGTGGCCAGGCGCACGGTCTGCGCCAGCGCGGGCACCGCCAGGACCAGCGACACGGCGCAGGCGGCGGCCAGGGCAAGGGGGCGTGCGGTCAAGCGATGTCCTCCAGCGGGTTTCGAAGACGGGCGCTGCAGTCTAGCGGGCCGCCAGCGGCCTTGAGGCCAGCAGGGCGCGGGCGCCTTCCAGCGTGCGCTGCAGCGCCGGCTCCAGCGGGCCCGTGGCGGCGGCCCGTTCCCAGGCCTGGACCGCCAGCATCAGGTGCACGTGGCCCAGGTTCTGGCGCGCCAGGCGGTGCGTGGGGTCGTTGCGCAACGCGGTCTCCAGCGCGACGCGGGCCGCTTCCAGGCGGCCAGCACGCGCATGCAGCAGCGCGATGTTGTTCTGCGGGTCCGGCAGTTCCGGGAATTCCTGCGCCAGGGCCTGGAAGCGGGCCATGGCCTCGTCGTCGCGCTGCAGGTCCATCAGCACCACGCCGACGAGGAAACGCGCCTGGGCGTCGCCCGGGTTGGCCGCGACCTGGCGCTCGGCCCACTGCAGGCGTGCCTCCAGCGCCGCCGGGGTCGGCGCGTCGCTGCCGCCCTGTGCCCACGCGACGACGACGGTCGCGGCCAGCAGCAGCGGGGCCAGCAGGCGCGGCAGGGAGCGGCAGGGCGGCATCGGGCGGAGCGTTCGGGGCGGCGCGCGCGGCTGTGCGGGAGAGGGCGCGAGGGAGGGCGCGAAAGAGGGCGCGCAGGCGTGCGCGGAACGGAGGTGCGCACAGGTGCGCCGCTATACTGAATTCGATTCTATCGGCGCCGCGATGTGTCCCGGTTCGGCGCCCGGCCGCCGGCAGTCTCGCCGGGTCGACCGCCGCCCTTGCCCATGAGCCTGCGCATCCACAACACGCTGACGCGCCGCGTCGAACCCTTCGTGCCGCTGGTACCCGGCCAGGTGCGCATGTATGTCTGCGGCATCACGGTCTACGACCTGTGCCACCTGGGCCATGCGCGCATGATGATGGCCTTCGACCTGATCTACCGCTGGCTGCTGGCCAGTGGCTACCAGGTGCGCTACGCGCGCAACATCACCGACATCGACGACAAGATCATCAAGCGCGCGCTGGAACGCGGCATCACGATCCGCGCGCTGACCGACGAGATGATCGCCGCGATGCACCGCGACCTCGGCGCGCTCGGCCTGCTGGCGCCCACCGACGAACCGCGCGCCACCGACCACATCCCGCAGATGCTGTCGCTGATCGCCAAGCTGCAGGAGCGCGGGCTCGCCTACCGCGCGGCCTCCGGCGACGTCAACTATGCGGTGCGCCGCTTTCCCGGCTACGGCAAGCTCTCCGGCAAGAGCCTGGACGAGCTGCGCGCCGGCGAGCGCGTGGCGGTGCAGGGCGACAAGGAGGACCCGCTGGACTTCGTGCTGTGGAAGGCGGCCAAGCCCGACGAGCCGGCCGATGCACGCTGGCCGGCACCCTTCGGAGAGGGCCGCCCGGGCTGGCACATCGAGTGCTCGGCGATGGCCTGCGCGGTGCTCGGCGAGCCGATCGACATCCACGGCGGCGGCATGGACCTGATCTTCCCGCACCACGAGAACGAGATCGCGCAGAGCGAGGGCGCCAGCGGCGGCGAATTCGCGCGCGCCTGGCTGCACAACGGCTTCCTGAATGTCGACGACACGAAGATGTCCAAGAGCCTGGGCAACTTCTTCACCATCGCCGACATCCTGGAGTCCTTCGACGGCGAGAGCCTGCGCCTGTTCATGCTGCGCACCCATTACCGCAGCCCGTTCAATTTCAGCGACCAGGTGCTCGAGGAGTCGCGCGCCGCGCTGCGCCGGCTGTACGGTGCGCTGCAGGCCGCCGGTGCGCCGGCGGCCGCGGCCATCGACTGGAGCGAGCCGCGTGCCGCCGCGTTCAAGGCGGCGATGGACGACGACTTCAACTCGCCGGGCGCGCTGGCCGTGCTGTTCGAGCTGGCCGCCGGCGTGCACCGCGGCCAGACGGCCGACGCCGCACTGCTGCGTGCGCTCGGCGGCGTGCTGGGGCTGCTGCAGCAGGACCCGACGAGCTTCCTGCAGGGCGGCGCCGGCGGACCGGACGCCGCGGCCATCGAGCAGCGCATCGCCGAGCGCGCGGCGGCCAAGAAGGCGCGCGACTTCGCGCTCGCCGACCGCATCCGCGACGAACTCGCGGCGCAGGGCGTCACGCTGAAGGACACGCAGTCCGGCACGACCTGGGTGCGCAGCTGAGCATGGCGGCCAGCGCCGCGGCGGCCACGCCGGCCACCCCCGGGTATTGGGACGAAGCCTGCCGCCATCTCGCGAAGCGCGATCGCGTGATGAAGAAGCTCATCCCGCGCTTCGGCGACGCGCGCCTGTGCAGCCGCGGCGATGCCTTCACGACGCTGGCGCGCTCCATCGTCGGCCAGCAGATCAGCGTGAAGGCGGCGCAGTCGGTCTGGGACCGCTTCGCCGCGCTCGCCGGCGGCACGGCCGGCCGCGTGGCGCCGCAGCGCGTGCTCGCGCTGAGCGCCGAACGGCTGCGCGAGGCCGGCCTGTCCGCGCGCAAGGGCGAATACCTGCTGGATCTGGCGCGCCACTTCGACGACGGCCGCGTGCACGTCAGGCAATGGCAGGCGATGGACGACGAGGCCATCATCGACGAACTGGTCGCGGTGCGCGGCATCGGCCGCTGGACGGCCGAGATGTTCCTGATCTTCCACCTGATGCGCCCGGACGTGCTGCCGCTGGACGACCTGGGGCTGCTCAAGGGCATCAGCGTCTGCTACTTCAGCGGCGAGCCGGTGTCGCGCGCCGAGGCGCGCGAGCTGGGCGAGGCCTGGGCGCCGTTCCGCTCGGTGGCCACTTGGTATATTTGGCGCAGCCTGGACCCTCTGCCCGTGGAGTACTGACCCCGGCGGGAGCACCATGACCAAACGACATTTCCTCGAGTTCGAGACGCCGATCGCCGAGCTCGAGTCCAAGATCGACGAACTGCGCTTCGTGCAGAACGAGTCGGCGGTGGACATCTCCGACGAGATCGACCGCCTGTCCAAGAAGAGCCAGCAGCTCACCAAGGACATCTATTCCAGCCTGTCGCCCTGGCAGGTGACGCAGATCGCGCGCCACCCGCAGCGGCCCTATACGCTGGACTACGTCGCCGAGATCTTCACCGAGTTCCAGGAACTGCACGGCGACCGCCACTATGCCGACGACCAGAGCATCGTCGGCGGCCTGGCGCGCTTCAACGGCCAGCCCTGCATGGTGGTCGGCCACCAGAAGGGCCGCGACACGAAGGAGCGCACGCTGCGCAACTTCGGCATGAGCCGGCCCGAGGGCTACCGCAAGGCGCTGCGCCTGATGAAGCTGGCCGAGAAATTCGGCCTGCCGGTGTTCACATTCGTCGACACGCCCGGCGCCTACCCCGGCATCGGCGCCGAGGAACGCGGGCAGTCGGAAGCCATCGGCCGCAACATCTTCGAGATGGCGCAGCTGGAAGTGCCCATCGTCAGCACCATCATCGGCGAGGGCGGCAGCGGCGGCGCCCTGGCCATCAGCGTCGCCGACCAGGTGCTGATGCTGCAGTTCAGCGTGTACTCCGTCATCTCGCCGGAGGGCTGCGCGTCCATCCTGTGGAAGACCGCCGAGCGCGCGTCCGAGGCGGCCGAGGCGCTGGGCATCACCGCGCACCGGCTGAAGGCGCTGGGCGTGGTCGACAAGATCGTCAACGAGCCCGTCGGCGGCGCGCACCGCGACGTGCCGTGGATGGCCGCGCAGCTCAAGCGCGCGCTGTCCGACGCATTGCGCCAGGTGTCGGACCTGAAGCCGGCTGCGCTGCTGGAGCGTCGCTACCAGCGCCTGCGTGCCTACGGCCGCTTCACGGACACCAAGGAAACCTGAAGTGGCCGAGCCACCGCGCGTCGCGGTGGCAGCCAGTGGCGGCCGTGACTCGACGGCGCTGCTGCACTGCACGCTGTCTGCCTCGCGGCTGCTGGGCGTGCAGGTGTTCGCGCTGCACGTGCACCATGGCCTGCTGCCGCAGGCCGACGACTGGCTGGCCCATGTGCGCAGCCAGGCCAGGCGCTGGGGCGCGGGCTTCGACAGCCGGCGCCTGGCCGGCCGCCCGGCGAAGGGCGAGAGCGTCGAGGCCTGGGCACGCCGCGGGCGTTATGCCGCGCTGGCCGACATGGCGGTCGCGGCGGGGTGCACGCTGGTGCTGCTGGCCCACCACCGTCGCGACCAGGCCGAGACCGTGCTGCTGCAGGCCCTGCGCGGCGCCGGCGCCGCCGGCCTGGCCGCCATGCCGCGCAGCGCCCGGCGCGACGGCCTGACCTGGGCGCGGCCCTGGCTGGAGCAGCCGCGCGAGGCGGTCGAGGCCTATGTGCGCCGGCATCGCCTGCGCTACGTGGACGACCCCGGCAACGAGGGCAGCGACTACACGCGCAGCCGCCTGCGAGCGCAGGTCTGGCCGGTGCTCGCCGCCGCCTTTCCGGCCGCCGAGACGGGGTTGCGCCACACGGCCGAACGTGCCGCCGACGAACGTGCACTGCTCGACGAGGTCGCGGCCGCCGACCTGGCGGCGGCCTGCGAGGGCCCGGCGCTGCGGCGCGACGCGCTGTGCGCGCTGTCGCCGGCACGCCGGCGCAACCTGCTGCGCCACTGGTTGCGCACGACCCTGCCGCTGCCGGCGCCCGAAACGCTGGTGCGCCGGCTGGCCGACGAGCTGCCGGCGACGCTGCACGCCCGCTGGCCGGCGCCGGCCGGCGAGCTGGCGCTGCGGCGCGGGCGCCTGGTCTGGCATGCGGGACCGCCGCCCGCAGGTGCCGGCAGCGCGCAGCACGCCGGGGCCGCCGCCGCGCCAGGGCCGCGTCAGCCGGCGGCCTAGAATTGCGCTTTTGCGCGGCGCAGCATCGGCCGCCGACCGGCTTTTCAACCGCCCCGCGGCGCCGACTTCCGCGCCGACCGTCATGTCCCTGATCGTTCACAAGTACGGCGGCACGTCGATGGGCTCCACCGAGCGCATCGCCAGCGTCGCCAGGCGTGTCGCCAAGTGGGTGCGCGCCGGCCACCAGCTCGTCGTCGTGCCCTCGGCGATGAGTGGCGAGACCAACCGCCTGCTCGGCCTGGCCAAGGAACTGATGCCGAATGCCAGCATGGCCAGCACGCCCGAGGCGCTGCGCGAACTGGACGCCGTGGCCGCCACCGGCGAGCAGGTCTCGGTCGGCCTGCTGGCGCTGGCGCTGCAGGCCGAGGGCGTGCCGGCCGTCAGCTACGGCGGCTGGCAGGTGCCGATCGAGACCGACAGCGCCTTCACGAAGGCGCGCATCCGCCGCATCGACGATGCGCGCATCCGCGCCGACCTGGCCGCCGGCCGCGTGGTCATCGTCACCGGCTTCCAGGGCATCGACCCGCAGGGCAACGTCACGACGCTGGGCCGCGGCGGCAGCGACACTTCGGCGGTGGCCATCGCGGCGGCGCTGAAGGCCGACGAGTGCCTGATCTACACCGACGTCGACGGCGTGTACACCACCGACCCGCGCATCGTGCCCGAGGCGCGCCGGCTGCACACGATCTCCTTCGAGGAGATGCTGGAGATGGCCAGCCTGGGCAGCAAGGTGCTGCAGATCCGCTCGGTGGAGTTTGCCGGCAAGTACCGCGTGCCCACGCGCGTGCTCAGCAGCTTCACGCCCTGGGACATCCCGATCAAAGAGGAAGCCGTCTCCGGCACCCTGATCACCTTCGAAGAGGACGAGAAGATGGAACAAGCCGTGGTGGCCGGCATCGCGTTCAACCGCGACGAGGCCAAGGTCAGCATCATCGGCGTGCCCGACCGCCCGGGCATCGCGTTCCAGATCCTGGGGCCGGTGGCCGACGCCAACATCGACGTCGACGTCATCATCCAGAACGTCAGCCACGACGGGCGCACCGACTTCAGCTTCACGGTGCACCGCAACGACTACGCGCGCACGCTGGACCTGCTGAAGGGCACCGTGCTGCCGGCCGTGGGTGCGGCCGAGGTGCTGGGCGACGCGAAGATCTGCAAGGTCTCCATCGTCGGCATCGGCATGAAGAGCCACGCCGGCGTGGCGGCGAAGATGTTCCGCACCCTCAGCGAGGAGGGCATCAACATTCAGATGATCACCACGAGCGAGATCAAGACCAGCGTCGTGATCGACGAGAAGTACATGGAGCTCGCGGTGCGCGCGCTGCACAAGGCCTTCGACCTGGAGCAGCCGGCCGCGGCCTGAGGCGATCCTGTGCCGCTGCTGCCCGCGGCCGGCACGATGCGGCTAGAATGCGGCCCTTCGCCGGAGACGTGACCGAGTGGCCGAAGGTGCTCCCCTGCTAAGGGAGTATGTGGGCAAAACCTGCATCGAGGGTTCGAATCCCTCCGTCTCCGCCAGTGACCGATTCGCCAAAGGTCGCTGAAGTCCGAAGAACCCACAGTAAAGCCCCGCCAGCCGGGGCTTTTTTGTTCGCCGCGGTTCGCTGACGTGCTTTGACAGCCGGCCCGACGTGGGGGCATTCTTGGGGGCATCCGAGGGATCGGGCTGGGGGCATCGCCTCGGCGCCCCTCGGCGGAGTGCTCGCCATGCCACTGACCGACGCCGACTGCCGCAATGCCAAGTGCGACGACGGCCGCGCCTTCACTCGCCACGCCGACGGCGGAGGGCTGTACCTGGAAGTCACGGCCGCCGGGTCCAAGCTGTTTCGCTGGAAATACCGCTTCGCGGGCCGTGAGAAACGCCTGGCGCTGGGCCAGTACCCCGCCGTCACGCTGAAGGCCGCACGCAAGGCCCGCGACGACGCGCGGGCGCTGCTGCAGGCCGGCACCGACCCCGGCGAGCAGCGGCGCGACGCGAAGCGGGCCATCCTGCAGGCGCAGGAAACCGCCTTTGAGCCGGTGGCCCGCCGCTGGTGGGCCGACTGGCGGGCCACCAAGACCGAGCGGTATGCCGACCATGTGCTGCGCCGGCTGGAGGCCGACGTGTTCCCCGAGATCGGGCATCGGCCGGTGGCGACGCTGGCCGCCTCGCACTTCGTGCGCATGGGCAAGCTGATCGAGGCCCGAGGCGCCGCCGAGCTGGCACGGCGTGCCCTGCAGACCTGTGGCCTGGTGATGCGCTGGGCCGTGGCGCACGACCTGGCCGAGCGAAACCCGGTCGGCGACGTGAAGCCCGGCGACGTGTTCAAGCCGCGTACCGTGACCAACTTCGCCCGCGTCAGCGCGGCCGAGCTGCCCGAGCTGCTGCGCAAGATGGCCGGCTATGACGGCAGCCCCTACACCCGCGCGGCGCTGCACCTGATGGCGCTGACCTTCGTTCGCACGTCCGAGCTGATCGAAGCCCGGTGGCAGGAATTCGACCTTGAGGCCGCCGAATGGACGATCCCGCCCGAGCGCACCGGGCGCAAGGGCGCTGCCGGCAAGCGCCGGCCGCACCTGGTGCCCCTGAGCCGGCAGGCGCTTGAAGTGCTGGGCACGCTGCGCCTGGTGCGCGGGGAGGACCGCTGCACCGGCGCGGCGCTGCTGTTCCCCGGCGAGCGCGACCACGACAAGCCCATGTCCAACGGGACGATCCTGATGGCGCTGAAGCGCATGGGCTACCGCGGGCGCATGACCGGGCACGGCTTCCGCGGCATCGCCTCGACGGCGCTGAACGAGATGGGGTATCGGTGGGACGTGATCGAGGCCCAGCTATCGCACGTAGAGGGCAACCGGGTCCGCGCCGCCTATAACCACGCGACCTACCTCGACGAGCGGCGCGAGCTGATGCAGGGATGGGCGGACTACCTCGACGCGGTGCGCCAGTCCGGCAAGGTGATCCCCTTCCGGCAGGCGCGGCGGGCGAGGGCGGCATGAGCGGCGGCAAACGCAAGGGCAGCGCCAGCGCCGCCGGCACGAAACCCGGTGCGGAAAGTGCGGAAGTGCGGAAAGCGAGCAGCGGCGAGGGTTCCCGGGCCGCTGGCAAGTGCGGAAAGAGTGCGGAAGAAGTGCGGAAACTCTCTCTGTCTCTCTCTGTTCCTGCTGTCCCCGCCCGCCCTGCGCCCTCGGCCGGCCGCCGCCGCCGCGCCCCGGCCGCCGCCGCGCCGCTGCCTGCCCTTCCCCTGGTCCCGCCTGCGCCGGTTCCGCCGCGCGAAGAGTCCCCCGCCGAGGCCCCCTCAAGGGCGAGCGGCGGACCGTGGGGCGACGCGCCGCCGTCGCTGGCGCGGGGCCTGCCGGCGCCCGAGCAGGCCGTGATCGACGCGGCGCTGGCGATCCTGGCGCGGCGGGTGCGCGAGCCCGGGGCGCTGGTGCAGAGCCCCGGCGACGCCCGCGAGCTGGTGCGGCTGCACCTGGCGCAGTGCGAGCGCGAGCGGTTCGGCGTG
Organism: Rubrivivax sp.; assembly: GCA_019635315.1. Lineage (GTDB taxonomy): Bacteria > Pseudomonadota > Gammaproteobacteria > Burkholderiales > Burkholderiaceae_C > Rubrivivax. The sequence continues at coordinate 712,242 of JAHBZT010000002.1, read as the reverse complement.
CTGTTCCTCGACGGGCAGCACGGCGTGATCGGGTGGGAAGTGCTTTTCGAGGGCACGCTGACACAGACGGCCGTGTACCCGCGCGAAGTGGTGCGCCGGGCGCTGCAACTGAACGCGGCGGCCGTGATCGTGGCGCACAACCACCCGTCGGGGTCGGCCGAGCCTTCGCAGGCCGACGAATACTTGGCCGCGGCCATTCAGTCCGCGCTGTCGCTGATCGACGTGCGGTTGCTGGATAGCTTCGTCGTCGGCTGGCCGGCCGTCGTCAGCATGGCCGAGCGGGACCTGATTCGCGGGTCTGTGCCTGCATGGGCGCTGCGGCCGGCCGCGGTATCGTCGCCCGAGGCGCCGCGACGGCGCAGCCCACAACGGAGGCCCCATGCCTGACGCCTGGCAATACGCCGACCCCGCGAAGCTGGCCGACCCCGAGGCCGTGCGGCTGCTGCTGCAGGCCGCGCATCTGGCGCACCAGACCATCGCGCACGCACTGCGCAGCGTTGACCCGGAAGACTTCGCCACGGCGCCGGACTGGCCCGCGGTGCTGGCCGAGCTGCGCGGCGCACTCGCGGCAGTGGGGCACCCGGCCGGCGAGGGCACGAGCTGACGGACAAGCTTCGCCACGCCTAGCCCGACGGGGCGAAAGCCGGTTCCCTCACCGGCCCGGCGTGGCGATCCTCACGAGGGGCGCATTCGAGGGGGTGCGGCATGTCCAGTGCTTGGGACGATTCGCCCGCGGGGCGTGGAATGAAACGCTTGGTGGCGCTGGTCAAGGCGATGGGCGACGGCCAGGCGCCGGCTGACCAATTCGACCCCTGGCGATATGCCGCTGCCCACCTTCGGATGATCCGGCCAGACGACCCGCCGGAAGTCGCAAGGGCGACCGCACGCGCATGGGAGGCGGAATCCCGACTGATTCAATCGGCGCGGTCTGCCTATGTCGGACCATTCATGGCCTCACCTGATGCTCAAGCGGACGCAGCAAGGGCGTGCCTTCGCATGAAGCCCGAGATTGACGCTGGCGACGGTGCCGCCGTCTTGGATGCGGTGGCGCAGTGTGCGGCTCACGGTCTCGCGTTGCCGCCATGGCTGGCCGCGGAGTTCGTGGCACGGCATCAACGCGCGGTGAAGGGCTTCTGCCGGACCTGGTGCGATTCGGATGCATTTGGAGACGTGTACCCCAAGGGCACGAATGCAGCCGGCGTGAGAGCCGTCGCAGTGTTCGGGCCGTGGGCCTATGAGGTTGCTCAAGGGTTCATCGATGACGATCCGGCGACCGCAATCGACCGAGACTTTTACGAAAGGGTCGGCGAGGCGATAGGGCGCGGACACGCACAAGCGTTCGCCCTAATCCGGGAGCACGTCGCGCAGTCGGAAGGGCTTGTCCCACCGCTGCGCTTCGTCAAGGAACAACGCGCCGCCGGTCGCACGCTGGTCGAGGCAATGGATCGCTGGGATAAGGAACGATACGAAGCGGTCTTCGGTCCGGACGTAGTAGGCGAGATATTCGGCGAACGCGATCCCGAGTCCGATGCTGGCGAATAGCTCCAGTCCGTCCTAAGTCTCGGCGAAGTTTTCGGGTTTTCTTCCGCTGCCCCGCTGACTAAGGTCCGCCCCGTCATATCCGACGGAGGCTTCCATGACACCAGCGCAGCCGCACGAATCCACCGCCGCCACCGGCGGGACCATCGCCCACCCGCCGCCGCTGTACCTGACCCGCGAGCGCCGCCGCGCCGTGTGCGTGCACGAGGCTGCCCATGCGGTAGTGCATGCGCTCGGCGGCGCCTACGTGTACCGCGTGGCCGTGGCGCCCGAGGGCGCCACCGACTGGCAGACCACCGGCCGCAAGGGCGCGGCGCTGTCGGACCTGTGGGGCGTGTGCTCGGCGTCCGATTCGCCCGCCCTGGGCTTCATGCAGTGGGACGCCGACGACCTGTGCATTGCCGTCAACCGCCCCGGCTTCGCCGAGTTGCTGCGCCTGATGGAAGCCCACCAGCGCGGCGCCGCGCGTGAGCTGCGCCGGCAGGTTCGGGCGCATGTCTGCGCCAGCCTGGCCGGCCCGGCGGCCGAGCAACTGCACGAAGACCCCGCCGCCGAGCCGTACCTGGCCGAAGGTGAATTCGGCGTGCCCGATGACATCGCCACTGCCGAGGCGCATTCGTGGCTATTGCCTCAGTGCCGCGAACTGGATCGCCTGGCCGCGCTGACCGTCGCCACGCTGCGGCGCCCGGACGTGTGGGCGCTGGTGCTGGCCGTGGCCGACCGGCTGGAGGCCGCAGGCGACCTCGACGACGAAGCGGTGCAGCCGCTGCTACCGCTGCCGGCGCCCGACTGGCCGCCCGGCCCGCGGGCCAGCGCCCGGCCGCTGCAGGCCGTGCAGGCGCGGGGGGCTGCGCAATGAACGGCGAGCACAAGACGGCCGACGGCGCCGCCGCGCCCGCCGATCAACTGCTGCGCCTGCCGACCGTGCTGGCGACAGTGGGCCTCGGCCGCACGGCGTGGCTTGAGATGGTCAAGGCCGGCCGCGCACCTGCACCCATCAAGATCGGCCGCGCCACCGCCTGGCCGGCGAGCGAGGTGCACGCCTGGATTGCCGAGCGCATCCGCCAGTCTCGCGGGGTGCGCTGATGTGGCCCGGCGAACGACCCGACGCGGCGACGCTGCTGCAACTTGCCGACGCGGTGCTGCGATCCGCTGCGCCGGCTTGGACAACGACGTTCCACCACTACGGCACCGCGTACCGCGTGCGATTCGAGTATCCCGGCCGCGTGCTGGTGTATGTCCGCGCGACAGGTGAGCCGGTGGCCCGTTCCCGCCTGGGGCAACCGACGAAGCCCGAGCGCGAGCGCCGCGCTCGCACGCTGCGCCTTGCGGACCGCTGACCATGCCGACCGCACCAGACCCGCGGCCCGCGCAGGCCGAGCGGGCGGCCGACTACATGGAGCGCCACCCCGGCGGCGTGACCGTGCCCGAGCTGGAGGCCGCGTGCGACCTCGGCAGCGCGACAAAGGTGCTCTCCGATATGCCCGGCATGGGTTACGTCATCGGCCGCCGCTGGCGCCTGGTGCCGTGCCTGTTCGGCAGTGAGCAGCGCCGCCGCCGCGTCTATGTGCTGCTGTCGCGCCCAGCGCCAGCGGCACAGCTAACCCTGCCGCTGGGCGACTGATGCGCCGCGCCCCGACCCCCGAGGCCGTTCGCGCAGCCCTCGACAGCATCCCGCCCGACGTGGGCCACGACGTGCGCGTGCGCCTGGCCTTCGCGGTCTATGACGCGCTCGGCGACACCGGCGCCGAGCTGTGGCACGCCTGGGCCGCGCGGCGCGAGCGGCCCGACGACGCGGAGGACCGCACTACCTGGCGCAGTGCCCGCAAGCGTGGCCCGGTCACGGCCGGGACGCTGTTCAAGCTGGCGAAGGATCACGGGTTCCGGTGGGAGAGCGTGCAGACGCCCGCACAGGCGCCGACACCCGCCGAGCTGAAGGCGCAGGCCGAGCGCCGCCGCGCCGCGGCCGAGCACGACGCCCGCGAGCGGGCCGAGGCGCAGCGCCTGGCCGCCGCCGAGGCCGCGCGGCTGTGGGCCAGCGCCAGCGAAACCGGATCGTGCGCGTACCTGCAGCGCAAGGGCATAGGCGCCCACGGCGTGCGGTTCACGGCCGCCGGGGATGTGCTGGTGCCGCTGCGCGACGCGGCCGGCGAGCTGGTCAACCTGCAGACCATCCGCGGCGAGGCGCCGGCCGACGGCGCACCGGGAAAGCTGTTCATCAAGGGTGGGCGCAAGACCGGCGCGTTCCACCTGTTGGGCCAGCCCGACGGCGCCGCGTGGGTGCTGGTGGCCGAGGGCTACGCCACCGCCGCCAGCGTGCACGAAGCCACCGGCCGCCCGGTGGCCGTGGCTTTCGACTGCGGCAACCTGGCGCATGTGGTCCGCGCACTGCGCGGGCGCTACCCCGCGGCGCGGCTGATGATGTGCGGCGACGACGACCGCGCCACCGCCGAGCGCACCGGCAAGAACCCGGGCCGGGAGAAGGCCGAGCACGCGGCACGACTGGCCCGAGGCGCCGCCGTGTTTCCCGAGTTCCTGGCCGGCGAGGGCGAGGGCCGGACCGACTTCAACGACCTGCACCTGGTGGCCGGGATTGACGCGGTGCGCGAGCGGATCGAGGCCGCGATAGCCGACGCCGAGCGGGCCGCAGAGAGCGCGACGGCAGGCCGGACGGGTGCAGACAAGGGGAAGGCCGAGAAAACGGCGCCAGCGGCCCGCCAGCGGCCCGCGCAGGGCAACGACAGCGGCGACGGCGACGCACCTGCCGGCCGCACGCGCGACCGCTTCCGCTGTGACGATGCCGGGGTCTGGTATGACCCGCCGGGCGACGAAGGCGGCGGCCCGCGTCGCGTGTGCGATCCGCTGCGCGTGACGGCACTCGCCCGCGACGCACAGGACACCGGTGCGGCGCTGCTGCTGGAATTCGAGGCATTCGGCAAGCCGCGCCGATGGCTGATGCCGCTGGCGATGCTGGCCGGCGACGGCGCCGAATACCGCCGCGAGCTGCTGAATCAAGGCTTCATTGCGCCGACGGATCAACACCGGCGCCGCTGGCTGACCGAATACCTGCAGAGCCGGCGGCCGGCCGAGCTGGTGTGCATCGTTGACCGCGTGGGCTGGCACGGCCGCGCCTACGTGCTGCCGCGCGAGACGCTGGGCGACAGCGGCGGGGAGCGGCTGGTGTTCCAAGCGGAAGCCCCGACGGAAGGCGCATTCGAGCGGCGCGGCAGCCTGATCGACTGGCAGCATCGCATCGGCCGCCTGTGCGTGGGCAATTCGCGGCTGCTGTTCGCGGCGAGCTGCGCCTTCGCGGGGCCGCTGCTGGCCTGGGCCGGCGGCACCGACGGCGGGGGCTTCCACCTGGTCGGGGATTCGAGCTGCGGCAAGACGACGGCGCTGCGCGTGGCCGCCAGTGTGTGGGGTGGCCGGGACTACATGCAACGCTGGCGGGCCACCGATAACGGCGTGGAAGGCATCGCGGCGCAGCACTCCGACGCGCTGCTGGTGCTTGACGAGCTGGCGCAACTGGACGCGAAGGCGGCCGGGGAAGCGGCGTACATGCTGGCGAACGGCACCGGCAAGCTGCGAGCCGGCCGCGGCGGCGGCGTGCGCCCGCGGCTGACCTGGCGCCTGCTGTTCCTGAGTGCCGGCGAGATCGGCCTGGCCGAGCACATGAGCGAGGCGGGCAAGCGGCCGAGGGCCGGGCAGGAACTGCGCATGATCGACCTGCCGGCCGATGCCGGCGCCGGCCGCGGCGTATTCGAGGAACTGCACGAGCACGAGGGCGGCGCCGACCTGGCCCGCCACCTGGCGCGGGCCTGTGAAGCGACCTTCGGACTGCCTGGCCGCCTGTGGCTTGAGCACCTGGCGGACAACACCGACGGACTGTCGCGGCTGCTGCGCGAGCGCATGGATGCGACTGAGCGGCACCTGGTGCCCGAGACGGCGGCCGGGCAAGTGCAGCGGGTGGGCCGGCGCTTCGCCCTGGTCGCGGTGGCCGGCGAGATGGCAACCGAGGCCGGGCTGACCGGCTGGCCTGCCGGCGCCGTGCGCGACGCGGTGCGGCAGTGCTTCAATGCCTGGATCGAGGCGCGGCCCGGCGGGATCGGGCTGACCGAGGATGCGCAGATCATGCGGCAGGTGCGCCAGTGGTTCGGCCTGCACGGCGAAGCCCGGTTCACGGACTGGAGTCGCGCCGACGACGACCATGCACCCAAGACGATGAACCGCGCCGGCTGGCGGCGGGCGATCAAGACGACGACGGGCCTAGACGAGCTGATCGGCTGGGAATGGTTCGTGCTGCCCGACGTGTTCCGGGCCGAAGCGTGCAAGGGCTACACCGAGCGGGCGGCGCTGCGGCTGCTGGCCGAGCGCGGGCACCTCAAGCGCGAGGGCAAGCACTACGGCAGCCGGGCCTCGCCCCCGGGTTTCGAGAAAGTGACCGTGTACCGCGTGCAGTCGTCGCTGCTGGCGGACGGCGAAGAGTGATCCGGCCGGAAGTCGGCGCCCAGCGCCAGCGGACTGACCGCGGCCCGCCTGGGGCCGGGCGCCGGGGGTGTCTTCGCGCGGCGAATGCCGGCCGTCGGCCCCAGCGGGAAGCGGCAAGGCGCCGCGCGTTCACTCGCCGGCCTGGTTTGCAGGTGAACGCGGGTCCTTCCGGACGTTGACGGACGCGGGTGATTCGATCCCCGCGATGCCCGTAGAGAAGAGGCGCGGCGGCACAGTGAACTCAGGTGAACCGTTGCGAACGTTTGAAGGGTCCGGCGCGGCGAAGCGTTCCGCACTTCCGCACTTCCGTTCCGCACCGGCCGCCGGCTGGAAACCCGCGCCGTTGCTCGCTTTCCGCACTTCCGCACTTTCCGCACCTGCAATTGCAGGGGAGGCGCGGCCGAAACCGCGCGAGCTGCAGATGGCGCACGCCCCGGCCTGGCCGCCGGCCGGGTTGTCTGCAGGCCCGCGGGTCCTTCCCTCGCACGCCTGGTGCGGGTGCGGATCGAGCGCGGCGCCGCGCCAGTGGGTGCCCTGGGGCTTTCGCAATTGCGCAAGCGTGGCGGGTCCTTCCTGGGCTTTCAACGGAAGCGGGTCATTCGCGTGCGCGACGCCCGCGCCCCGGGCCTTGGGGGAACTTGAGGGACAGGGGACGCGGGACGGGCCACCCGGCAGGGGGTGCCCGAATGTCCAAGGGCGCAGCGGCCGGGACCGACCGGGTAGCGAGAATTCCGCGCCCGCAGGTTTCGAGGGGGAGGGGGGGTCGAATCTCTGCGACAAGGCGCCGCGGGACCGATCCCCCAGTGCGTTTCTCGCGCGGCCGAGTTTCGGAGATTTTTCCCGGCGAGCCGGTCGGGAGGGCGGCCTTCGGGTGCCCTCGACCGAGTGCCCCCTGACGACGGCCGCCGAGCTGGTGCCCTCGACCGGGTGCCCCCCGGCGACGGCCGCCGAGCTGGTGCCCTCGACCGAGTGCCCGCTGACGACGGCCGCCGAGCTGGTGCCCTCGACCGGGTGCCCCCGGGGCAATGGAGGCCGAGCCGGAGCCCTTGACCTGGTGCACCGTCGGCCGCCTGGGGGCATTCTTGGGGGCATTCCGGGGACCCGAAGGCCGAGCAACCCGCATGGATACTCACGATCCGAGGTTCTTTCGGATGTCTCCGTCCCGCCAGATCAGAGAACGCCCCGTCAGGGGCGTTTTCATTGGACTGCTGGCGCCCGGGCGATCGTGAGCGTGACCACCATGCCGCCGCCGGCGCGCCGGCGCAGCGCGACATGGCCGCCATGCGCCTCGGCGATCTCGCGCGCCAGCGCCAGCCCGAGCCCGGTGCCGCTGCGCTTGGTCGAGTAGAAGGGCAGCAGGGCCTGCGCGAGCACCGCGTCGCTCATGCCGGTCCCGCGGTCGGCGACCTCGAAGCGCCAGTCGCGCGGGGTCGCCGTCACCGTCAGCGTCACCTCGCCCGGCGGGCCGCCGGCCTCGGCGGCATTCTTCAGCAGGTTGATCAGCGCCTGCTCGACCTGCGGCGCATCGAAGCGCCCCGGCTCCGCCGGCAGCGGCGCGGCCAGTGCGAAGGGCTGCTGCGCCTGCAGGCCGGCGACGAAGGGCGGCCAGTCCACCGCCTCGGGCCGCGGCGCCGGCAGCTTCGCGAAGCGTGCATAGCCGTCGATGAAGGCGTGCAGGTGGCGTGCACGTTCGCCGATGCCGGCCAGCACCTGCTCGACGCGCGCGGCATCGCCACGGCGCAGCAGCTCGGCGCCGCTGTGCGACAGCGACGAGATCGGCGCCAGCGAATTGTTCAGCTCGTGGCTGATGACGCGCAGTACGCGCTTCCAGGTCGCCACCTCCTGGCGCGACAGCTCGCGCGTCATGCGCCTGAACAGGTGCAGCCGGTGCGGCCGCCCCTGCAGGCGGAAGCCGCGCTGCAGCAGGTGGAAGGTCTCCTCGCTGCCGTCGATCTCGACGCCGAACAGCGTGTCGTCGCCGCCCGCCACCGCGGGCTGCAAGGGCGGCGGGCCGTGCTGCAGCAGCGCCTGCCAGTCGCTGCCTTCCAGGCTGCGGCCGCCACCCAGCAGCTGTCGCGCCGCGATGTTGGCGTGCACGATGCGCCCGGCCGCGTCGGTCAGCACCAGCGCGGCCGGCGTATTCTGGACCACGGTGTCCAGCAGCAGCTCGCGCTGGGCGAGGTGCTGGCGTTGCTCGCGCAGCGCGGCGCCCAGCGCCGCGTGCAGGCGCACCAGCTCGCCGAACTCGTCGTCGCGCGCACTCGCGACGGTGGCGCTGAAGTCGCCGTCGCGGTAGCTGAGGACCACGCCTTGCAGCGAGCGCAGCAGCCGCGACAGCGGCCGCAGCACGCGACCGGCCAGCAGCCAGGCCGCCACCGCGACCAGCAGCACCGTCGCGGCCAGCAGCCACGGCAGCGCCGGCCCGGGCTCGACCGCGGTCAGCAGCTGCTGCAGCGCCGCGCCGCAAGCCACGGCCAGCACCAGGCCCAGGGCGAGGCGGCGGCGCAGCGGGGCTCGCGGCACGATGGCTTCAGTGCGACGCCGGGTCGGCCTGCAGGCCGTAGCGGTCCATGCGCCGGTACAGGCCCTGGCGCGACAGTCCCAGCGCGGAAGCAGCGCGGCTGACCACGCCCTGGGCCTGCGCCAGCGCCGCGACCACCGCCTCGCGGCTGGGCTCGTCCAGGCTGCGGTGCGCGGGCGGCACCGCCGGCGGCAGCGCCAGGTGGTCGGCGCCGATCACGCCGCCGGCAGCCAGCAGCGTCGCGCGCTCGATCGCATTCTTCAGCTCGCGCACGTTGCCCGGCCAGGCATGCGCGAGCAGCGCGTCGCGCGCGCCGTCGTCCAGCGTCGCGCGGCCGGCCAGGAAGTGTTCGGCCAGCGGCAGGATGTCGTCGCGCCGCTCGGCCAGCGGCGGCACGGCGATCTCGATGACGGCGAGCCGGTAGTACAGGTCCTCGCGGAAGCGGCCCTCGCGCACCATGGCCTTGAGGTCGGCGTTGGTGGCGCTGAGCACGCGTGCGCGGCTGCTCAGCGTGCGGCTGCCGCCCAGGCGCTCGAAGCGGCCGGTCTCCAGCACGCGCAGCAGCTTCACCTGGCCGGCCAGCGGCAAGTTGCCGATCTCGTCGAGGAACAGCGTGCCGGCCCCGGCGGCCTCGAAGCGGCCGGCGCGTGCCTTGTGCGCACCGGTGAAGGCGCCGCTGTCGGCGCCGAACAGCTCCGACTCGATCAGCTCGCCCGGCAGCGCGCCGCAGTTGACGGCGACGAAGGGCTCCTGCGCGCGGCCCGAGTTGGCGTGCAGCACCGCCGCGATGCACTCCTTGCCGCTGCCGTTGGGGCCGGTGATCAGCACCGGCAGGTCCGCGCGCGCGACCTGGCAGGCCAGCTCCAGCACGCGGCCCATGGCCTCGGACGCATGGACCACGCCGCGCAGGTCGTGCCGCGCCGCCAGTGCCTCGCGGCGCAGGCGGCGCTCGCGGCGTTCCTCGCGCTGGCGCGCCAGCTCGCGGTTGTTCTGCCCCAGCTCCAGCAGGTTCTGCACGGTGGCCAGCAGCTTGGCGTCGTCCCAGGGCTTGGCCAGGTAGTCGGCGGCGCCGGCCTTGACCAGCTGCACCGCGGCCTCCAGCCGCGTCCACGCCGTCAGCAGGATGACCGGCAGGTCCGGCGCGCGCTCGCGCAGCGCGCGGAACAGCGCCGCGCCTTCCTCGCCCGAGGTCGTGTCGGCGCTGAAGTTCATGTCCTGGATCACCAGGTCGACCGGCTCGCGCGCCAGCACCGCCAGCCCGGCCTCGGGCGTCGCGGCGTGCACGCTGGCGATGTCGTGCAGCGACAGCAGCAGCGCCAGCGCCTGGCCGACGCCGGGGTTGTCGTCGATGATCAGGACACGGCCGAGCATGCGCGGGCGAGCATAGCAACTCAGGCGCGCAGCGCAGCCACCGGCGGCAGCGCCGCGGCGCGCCGCGCCGGCGCCAGCACCGCGGCCTGGCCCAGCAGCCACAGCGCGAGCGCGCCGACCGGCAGCCACACGAGCGGCAGCCGCGGCAGCTCGTACAGCCGCATCAGCCACAGGCTCAGCGCCAGCGCGCCGGCCATGCCGATCGCGATGCCGCTGCTGGTGAGCATGAAGTTCTCGAGCTGGAAATAGCGCCGGATCTGCGCGCGCGTCGCGCCCAGCGCGCGCCGGGTGCCGATCATGCGCGTGCGCTGCTGGACCCAGAAGCTGGCCAGGCCGACGATGCCGAAGGCGGTGACGACCATCAGCGCGACGATGACGCCGCTCAGCAGCCAGACCATGGACCGGTCCTGCGCGAAGTGGCGCGCGCGCATCTCCTGCAGCGTGGCACCGGTGCCGACCACGCGCGTGGGGTCGATGCGCGCCGTGGCCTCGACGGCGGCCTTCAGCACCGCGTCGCGCTGGCCGGGCTCGGTGCGCAGCAGGTAGACGCCGCCGCGGTAGCTGGGCTTGACCGGAAACAGCATCGCGAGGTCGCCGCTGTCGGACTTGCGCCCGGGATAGGGGTGGGGCAACTGCTCCAGCACGCCGACCACGGTGCTGGGCGTGTCGTCGATGACGTAGATCACCTTGCCGACCGCCGGCTCGCCGGGCCACAGCCGCTGGGCCAGCGCGCGGTTGACGATGACCTGGCCGACGGTGCGCTTGTCCTGCTTACTCAGCACCGAGCCGAGCAGGTATTCCTCGGGCCTGAAGTCGCGCCCCTCGACCAGCTTCAGGCCCAGCGTGGCGATCAGGCCTTCGCCGCCGCTGTAGTTGGCGGCGGACAGCCGCCCCTGGCGCTGGCCCGGCTCCAGGCTGACGCTGCTGTTGTTGCTGTTGTAGCCGTAGACCACCTGGTTGGTCAGCGCGACGCTCTTCACGCCCGGCAGCGCGCGCAGCGCCTGCAGGTCCTGCGCGCTGACATCGTCGGCGCGCTCGTCGGCGACGGTGCCGTCCAGGTCGAGCACGACGAGCTCCGACTCCGCCAGCCCGGTGTCGGTCTGCAGCACCTGCAGCCGGGTCGCGATCAGGTGCAGCGCATTGCAGACGATGGCCAGCGTCAGCGCGATCTCGACGACGATCAGGCCGGCCGCGGTCTTGTGGCGGCGCAGCGTGCTCAGGATGGGCATCAGGTCCATGGCGGCTCCCGTCGGTTCATTGCGTCTTCAACTGCTGCGCTGGCGCCACGCGGGCCGCGTGCCAGGCCGGCAGCAGGCCCGCGAGCAGGCTGGCGGCCAGCGCCAGCGCCAGCGTCAGGCCCAGCATCGTCCAGTCCATCTGCGCCAGCGCGGCATAGGGCGCCGGCGTCTGGCGCACCAGCCAAAGGCCGATGGCCGAGAGCGCCAGCCCGAGCAGGCCGCCGGCCAGCCCCAGCGCGCCGGCCTCGACCAGGAACTGGCGGAAGATCGCGCCGCGGGTGGCGCCCAGCGCGCGGCGCACGCCGATCTCGCCGCTGCGGCGCAGGCTCTTGGCCAGCAGCAGGCCCACGGTGTTGACCAGGCACACGAGCAGGAAGCCGAAGGCCAGCCACATCTGCAGCCGCACGTCGCCGGGCAGCACCTCGCGGTGCACGAGGTGGTCGACGACATTGCGCAGCCGCACGTTGGGCGGCCTCTCGAAGCGGCCGGCCTGGCGCTGCGCCTCGCTGTACTGCACCAGGTAGTCGCGGAAGGCCGGGGCGTCGGCGGCGGAGGCGAGTTCCACCCAGTACTGCGCCCAGGCGCAGGGCGAGCCCGGCTCGCGCGGACCCTGGCCGCGGCTGTTGCCCCAGCAGTCCATGTTGCCCGCGGTGCCGAAGCCGAAGCTCAGCGCGGTGGCCAGCGGCAGGTACAGGTCGGCCGCCGGCGCGTAGGCGCCCAGCGTGGTGTCGAAGTAGTGCGGCACAGGCCGCCAGTCGGCGAGCACGCCGACCACGCGCAGGCTCTCGCCGCGCACCAGGATCTCGCGGCCCACGGGGTCGGCGCCGCCGAACAGGCGCTGGCCGAGCTTGCGCGAGATCACCGCGACGCGGGCCCGGCTCTCGTCGTCGGCGGCGGTCCAGCCGGTGCCGCGCAGGAACGGCGCCTCGAACATCGCGAAGAAGTCGGCGCTGGTGATGCGCGAGCGCTCGTAGACCGGCTTGACGTCCGGCGAGTCGGTGCGCACCGGCAGGAAGGTGCCGCTCATCGCGACCTGGCGCAGCGCGCGGCGCTCGCGCAGCAGCGTGTCGGCGTCGAAGCGCGTGAGCTGGAAGGTCGGCTCCTCGCCGGGCCGGTAGCCGACCAGGTCGCTGGCGTCGAGCTGCACGTCGAACAGGCGCGCGCTCTTGTGCGGGATCGGGTCGCCGGCGAGCACGTGGAAGACGGTGATCGTCGTCATGCACGCGCCTATGCCCAGCCCCAGCGTGAGCACCATCAGCAGGCTCAGCGCGCGCGCGTTGCGCACGCTGCGGCGCGCGAGGTCGAGGTAGTACAGCAGCATCAGCGGTCTCCCTGCAGCAGCGCATTGGCCGCCGCCAGTTCGGTGGGTCCCAGGCTCCCGGCCGCCTGCAGCAGCAGCAGCCGCGCGAGCACCCAGGCATGGCGGGCCTGGTCGTGGGCGTTGCGCGCCTCGGCCTGGGTCTGGATCGCGAGCAGCAGGTCGGTGTTGCTGCGCGTGCCCAGGGCCTGCCCGGTGCGCGTCGCCTCCAGCGCGCGACGGGCCGCGTCGACGGCCTCGGCGGTGGTCTCCAGCAGCGCCGCCGCGGCGAGCAGCGCGGCATGCTGCGCGCGGGTCTCGCGCGCCACCGCGAGGCGCGCCGCCTGCAGGTCCTCGCGCGCGAGGTCGCGGCGGTAGGCGGCCTGGCGCACGGCGCTCTCGGTGGCGCCGCCGGCAAACAGCGGCACCGACAGCTGCAGCGCGACGGTCGTCGTCGTGCGCCCGCGCTCGGCGGCGGCGACGGCGGGGCCGCCGACGCGCTGGCTGTCGAGGCTGGCGATCAGCGTCGGCGCATGGACGGCCCGCGCCGCGGCGATGCGCCGCTCGCCGGCCTCCAGGTCCAGGGCCAGGGCCTGCAGTTCGGGGTTGGCCTCCAGGGCGCGCGCGACCCAGGCCTCGGGGTCCGCCGGCCGTGGCGGCTCGGGCCGCAGCGCCGGGGCCAGCGGCCGCAGTGCGCCCGGGGTGCGGCCGGTGAGCTGCGCGATCGCCGCCCGCGCCTGGTCCAGCGCACGCTGCGCCTGCACCGTGGCGCCGCGCGACAGTGCGTGGTAGGTGCGGCTCTGCTCGACGTCGACCGCCGCCGCCAGCCCGGAGCCGAAGCGCGCCTCGGTGTGCGCGACCTGGGCCGCGAACGCCGCCTCGTTGGTGCACGCGGTGGCCAGGGCCGCCTGCGCCGACAGCAGCCCGAAATAGGCCTGCGCGACGCGCGCCGCGAGCGACTGCTCGGCCGCACGGCGCCTTGTCTCCTGCGCCGTGGTCAGCGTGCGCTCGGCGTCGAGCGTGCGCATGCGGCCGAGGTCCAGCAGCGGCTGCTGCATCCGCGTGCCGAGCTCGTGGCCCCGGGCGCCGCCGTCCAGCACGCGGACCTCGCCGGCGTCCAGCCGCCACTGCGGCAGCAGCGCCGCACGCGCCTGCACTGCCGCCTCGCGCTGCACGCCGAGGCGGGCCTCGGCGGCCGCCAGGAGCGGATCGGCAGCGCGTGCCTGTTCGTAGACGGCCATCAGGTCCTCGGCCGCACAGGCCTCGGACAGCGCGAGCCCGAGCCCGGCGAACAGGGCCGCCAGCACCGCCAGCAGGTGGCGGTGCCGTCGCCAGACGCGCTGCAGCAGCGGCATCGCCCCGCCAGCGGTCATGCGGTGGCGGCCGGCTGGCGCAACAGCACCGGGTCCAGGCGCAGCTCGGCGGCGATGTCGACGACCTGGCCGTCGATCACGTGCACCGTGCGCTGCGCGCGCGCGGCGAGCTGCGGGTCGTGCGTGACCATCACGATGGTCGAGCCGCCGCGGTGCAGTTCCTCCAGCAGCTCCATCACGCTGCGCGCCATCTGGCTGTCCAGGTTGCCGGTGGGTTCGTCGGCCAGCAGCAGGCGCGGCTGGCCGGCCAGCGCGCGCGCGATCGCCACCCGCTGCTGCTGGCCGCCCGACAGCTCGGCCGGGTAATGGCGGCTGCGCGACGACAGCCCGACACGCGCCAGCGCCTCCTGCGCCTGCTGCCGACGCTCGGCGCCGCGCAGGCCGCGGTAGCGCAGCGGCACCTCCACGTTGTCCAGCACGTCGAGGTCGGGGATCAGGTTGAAGGCCTGGAAGACGAAGCCGATCTTCTGGTTGCGGATGCGCGAGCGCTGGTCGTCGTCCATCGCGCTGACGTCGACACCGTCGAGCTCGTAGCGGCCGCTGCTGAAGGCCTCCAGCAGGCCGGCGATGGTCAGGAAGGTGGTCTTGCCCGAGCCCGAGGGGCCGGTCACGGCGACGAATTCGCCGGCCTGCACCTCGAGGTCGAAATTGCGCAGCGCGTAGGTCTCCACCGTCTCGGTGCGGTAGACCTTGCTCAGGGCCTGCATTTTCAGCATCTTGGGGTCCTCGTGTTGGGGTTCTCAGGGGGCGATGGTCACGCGTTGCGCGTCGCCGAAGGCCTCGCTGCCGGAGATCACGACACGCTCGCCGGGCGCCAGGCCCTCGAGCACCTCGACCTGGGCCAGGCTCTGCGCGCCCAGGCGGATCGCGCGCCGCTCGGCCTGGCCGTCCTTCAGCACCCAGGCGACGCGGCCGCCGTTCTCGTCGACGAAGCTGCCGCGCGCCAGCGTCAGCACGCCTTCGCGCCGGTCCAGCAGCACGCGCACCGACAGGCGCTGGTTCTGGCGCAGCTGCTCGGGCGGCGCCTCGGCGAAGCGCAGGCGCGCCGCCACCTCGCCGTCGACGACCTCGGGCGAGACCGAGCTGACGGTGGCGGCCCAGCGCCGCGCCCCGCTGCCGATCTCGCCGGGCATGCCCGGCGCGAGCTCGCGCGCCAGGCTCTCGGCGACCTGCATCTGCACCTCCAGCCGCGACAGGTCGACCACCGTCAGCAGCCGCGCGTCGCGCGCCACCGCCATGCGGTCGGCGACGAAGAGCTGGCCGACCTGGCCGCTGATCGGCGAGCGCAGCGTCAGCTCGGCCTGCTGGCGCTCGAGGTCGCGCACCAGCAGGCGCTGGCGTTCCCAGGCCTGGCGGCGCGCCTGCATCTCGAAGCGGGTGGCCTCGTCGCGCAGGCCCAGCAGTTCGCGCGCCTGGCGCAGCGCCACCTCGGCCCGCGCGACGGCGTCGCGGGCCTGGTCGACCTGCATGCGCGCGGTGGCGCCGGCGTCGAAGGCCTGGGTCTGGCGCGCCAGCTCGTTGAGCGCGGTGCGGTGCGCGATCTCGGCCGTCTCGAGCTGGCCCTGGGCCTGGGCGCGCAGCTGGCGCGCATCGGCCTCGGCACGCAGCCATTCGCTCTGGGCCGCGTCGGCCTGGCTGCGCTCCTGGGCCAGGCGCGCCTCCAGCTCGGGGCTCGCGATGTGCAGCAGCGGCTGGCCCTGGCGCACGCTGTCGCCGGCTTGCACCAGCAGGCTCACGGTGCCGGCGCTGCCGGCGTGCAGCGTCGGGCTGACGGCGGCGACGACACGGCCTTCGCCGGCCACGTCACGCACCAGCGTGCCGCGCTGGACCTCGGCCACGCCCAGCCGCGCCAGGCTGTAGGACTGCGTGCCGGCGAGCCCGCGCGCCAAGCGGGGAGCCGCCCAGGCGAGCAGGGCGGCGAGCAGCGCGAAGACGAGCAGCCAGGACAGCGCGCGGCGCCAGGCCGGGCGGCGCGCGAGCGGCCGGTCCTGCGCCAGGGGTTCGTGGATCGACGGGGCGGGGCGGGTGCTGGAGTCCACGCCAGCAGGGTTGCAAGCCCCATGCCGCCGGCGCCGGCCGCGGCGCGCCCTTGCGGATCAAGGACTTGCGCCGGCGTGCCGGGCAGGGCCGGGTGTCCGCGGACAGCGTCCGGACAGGTCGCGGACAGGTCGCGGACAGCTCATCGACGCCCAGCGGCGCGCTGCCGTCGTTCGCTCGCGGCGGCGTCCGGCTGCCCTCAGGGCCCGGGCGCCACCAGCCCGGCCAGGTGGCGGTCGACCACCTCGCGCCCGACGCGCACGAGGTCGAACCCCTGCGGTTCGTCCATCCAGTGCAGCAGCAACCCGCTGAGCAGGCCATGCAGCCCGATCGCCAGCGTGCGTGCACTCGGTCGCGGCGGCAGTTCGCCGCGGCGCTGGGCCAGGCGCAGCACGCGCTCGAAGCGCAGCCGGTAGTCGCGCCGCATGCGCCGCCGCCGCTCGCCGGCCCCGTGGAAGGCGTCGACATACTCGACCTTCAGCGTCGCGATCTCGAAGACGCGGCGCGTGCGCTCGTCGTGCGCGATGCGCTGCAGCAGGTCCAGCAGGTGCGCGCGCAGCGCCGGCAGCACGGGCGCCGAGGCGTCCGCCGGCAGCGGCAGGCCGGCTTCCTCCATCGGCAGCACGACGCGCTGCAGCATGGCCTCGAACAGCGCGTCCTTGTCGGCGAAGTGCCAGTAGACGGCGCCGCGCGTCACGCCGGCGGCCTGCGCGATGTCGTGCAGCGTCGTCGCCGACACACCGCGGGCGTGGAACACCTGCTCGGCAGCGTCCAGGATGCGGTGGCGCGTGGCGAGAGCCTCTTCCTTGGTCCTGCGTGCCATGATGCGGCGCCGGTGCCGCGACAGGCGGCGACCGGCGCCCCAATATACATTCTTTCGTGTATGTATACTGGCGCGCCGCGGCGTGTGCCGGCACCGGTGCCGGCGACCAGCCCGCCGGGCGGTCCCTGCGCATGTCCCGCGCGCCGGCCGCGCCTTTGCCGAGGACCCACCGTGCCCGATCGCTCTCCCGCCGCACCGACCCCGAGCGCCCCGGCGCGCTGCCCGTCAGCCGTCGCGGCGGCGCGACCGGCCCGCACCGTGCTGCCGGCGCTGCTGGCAGCCCTGCTGCTGGCGGCCTGCGGCGGCGGCAGCGGCAGCGCCGGTGCGCCGGGTGGCGGCGCGGCGCCGCCGCCGCCGGCGGTCGGCGTGATCACCGTGGCGCCGCAGGCGGTGGCGCTGGCCCAGGAGCTGCCCGGACGCGTCGAGCCGCAGCGCACGGCGCAGGTGCGGGCCCGCGTCAACGGCATCGTGCTGCAGCGCCAGTTTGCCGAGGGCAGCGAGGTGCGCGCCGGCCAGCCGCTGTTCCAGATCGACCCCGCGCCCTACCAGGTGGCGCTGGACAGCGCACGCGCGCAGCTGCAGCGCGCCGAGGCGGCACTGGCCCAGGCCACGCTGACGGCCGAGCGCTACCGGCCGCTGGTCGCGGCGCGTGCGATCAGCGAGCAGGACTATGCCAATGCACGTGCCGCGCAGCAGACGGCCGAGGCCGATGTCGCCGCCGGCCGCGCCGCGGTGCAGGCCGCGCGCATCAACCTGGACTATGCGCAGGTGAAGGCGCCGATCGCCGGGCGCATCGGACGCGCGCTGGTCACCGAGGGGGCCCTGGTCAGCGCCGCCGAGGCGACGCCGCTGGCGCTGATCCAGCAGACGCGCACGGTCTACGTCAACTTCACGCAGAGCAGCGCCGAGCTGCTGCGCCTGCGCCAGGCGCTGGCGGCCGGGCAGCTGCGCCGGGTCGGCAACGGCGGCAACGGCAACGCGGTCGCCGTGCGCATCGTGCTCGAGGACGGCAGCGAGCTGAAGCAGCCCGGCCGGCTGCTGTTCAGCGACCTGAGCGTGGACGCCACCACCGGCCAGGTCACGCTGCGTGCCGAGGTGCCGAATGGCGACGGCCTGCTGCTGCCCGGCCAGTACGTGCGCGTGCGCCTGGCACAGGCCGAGCTGCCGGCCGCGGTGCTGGTGCCGCAGCAGGCGGTGACGCGTTCGCCGCAGGGCGACACGGTGCTGGTCGTCGGCGAGGGCAACAAGCCGGGCCCGCGCAAGGTCACGATCGCCGGTGCGCAGGGCGCGCAGTGGATCGTCACCGGCGGGCTGCAGCCCGGCGAGAAGGTCATCGTCGACGGCTTCCAGAAGATGTTCGTGCCCGGCGCGCCGGTCAACCCGGTGCCCTGGTCGCCGCCAGGGGCCGTGGCGGCACCGGGCACCGCGGCTGCCGCCGCGTCGGACCCGGCCCCCGCCGCCAGCCGCTGAGGCGCGCCGCCCATGGCCCGCTTCTTCATCGACCGGCCCATCTTCGCGTGGGTCATAGCGCTGTTCGTGCTGGTCGCCGGCGGCGTGTCGATCACGCAACTGCCGATCGCGCAGTACCCGCCGGTGGCGCCGCCGTCGATCATCGTCAACGCGGTCTACCCCGGCGCCTCGGCGCAGACGCTGGAGGACAGCGTGCTCGCGGTCATCGAGCGCGAGATGAACGGCGCGCCTGGGCTCATCTACATGGAGTCGGTGGCGCAGGCCAACGGCAGCGGCTCGATCACGCTGAGCTTCGAGCCCGGCACCAATGCCGACCTCGCGCAGGTGGAGGTGCAGAACCGGCTCAGCCGCGCCACGCCGCGGCTGCCTTCGGTCGTCACGCAGCAGGGCGTGCGCGTGGACAAGGCGCGCAGCAACTTCCTGCTCTTCACCATCCTGTCGTCCAGCGACCCGGCCTGGGATCCGGTGGCGCTGGGCGACTATGCGGCGCGCAACGTGCTGCCCGAGTTGCAGCGCGTGCCCGGCGTCGGCCAGGCGCAGCTGTTCGGCACCGAACGCGCGATGCGCATCTGGATCGACCCGGCGAGGCTGCAGGGCTTCGGGCTGTCCAGCGCCGAGGTCGTGGCCGCGATCCGCGCGCAGAACGCCCAGGTCGCCGCCGGCTCCATCGGCGAGCTGCCCAACGTGGCCGGGCAGGGCATCTCGGCCACCGTGGTCGTCGATGGCCAGCTCACGAGCCCCGAGCAGTTCGGCAACGTCGTGCTGCGCGCCAATGCCGACGGCTCCACGGTGCGCGTGAAGGACGTCGCGCGCGTCGAACTGGGCGCGCAGGCCTATGCGACCACGGCGCGGCTCAACGGCCAGCCGTCCACCGGCATCGGCGTGCAGCTCTCGCCGACCGGCAACGCGCTCGC
The DNA here is from genome assembly GCA_019635315.1 of Rubrivivax sp. GTDB lineage: Bacteria > Pseudomonadota > Gammaproteobacteria > Burkholderiales > Burkholderiaceae_C > Rubrivivax. The sequence goes on along the minus strand of JAHBZT010000002.1, from coordinate 693,171 downwards.
CACCGCGGCGGCGATCCGCCAGAAGATGGACGAGCTGCAGGCCTACTTCCCGGCCGGCATGAGCTACGCGATCCCGTACGACAGCTCGCGCTTCGTGCGCATCTCGATCACGCAGGTCGCGATCACGCTGCTGGAGGCGGTGGGCCTGGTCTTCCTGGTGATGCTGCTGTTCCTGCAGAACTTCCGCTACACGATCATCCCGACCATCGTGGTGCCGGTGGCGCTGCTGGGCACCTTCGCGGTGCTGTTCTCGCTGGGCTACTCGATCAACGTGCTGACCATGTTCGGCATGGTGCTGGTCATCGGCATCGTGGTCGACGACGCCATCGTGGTGGTCGAGAACGTCGAGCGCATCATGTCCGAGGAAGGCCTGCCGCCGCTGCAGGCCACGCGCAAGGCGATGGGCCAGATCCAGGGCGCCATCGTCGGCATCACGGTCGTGCTGACCTCGGTCTTCGTGCCGCTGGCCTTCTTCGCCGGTTCCACCGGCAACATCTACCGCCAGTTCGCGACCGTCATGGTGGCGTCGATCGGTTTCTCGGCCTTCATGGCGCTGAGCCTGACGCCGGCGCTGTGCGCGACGCTGCTGAGGCCCGTGGCGGCCGGCCACCACCTGGCCAAGCGCGGCTTCTTCGGCTGGTTCAACCGCGGCTTCCGCCGCACCGCGCGCGGCTACGAAAGCACGGTGGCGCGCATGCTCAGGCGCAGCGGCCGCTTCGTGCTGATCTACGGCCTGATCATCGCCGTCGTCGGCTGGGTCTACTTGCGCCTGCCCGGCTCCTTCCTGCCCGCCGAGGACCAGGGCACGATGATCGTCAACGTGCAGCTGCCGCCCGGCGCCACGCAGGAGCGCACGCGCGCGGTGATGCAGCAGGTCGAGCAGTACATGCTGCAGCAGCCCGAGGTGCAGAGCATCGTCGGCGTTCTCGGCTTCAGCTTCAGCGGCCAGGGACAGAATGCCGGCCTGGCCTTCGTGACGCTGAAGGACTGGGACCAGCGCGAAGGCCCGGGCAGCAGCGCGCAGGCCCTGGCCGGGCGCGCCTTCGGGGCGCTGATGGGCGTGCGCGACGCCTTCATCTTCCCGCTCAGCCCGCCGCCGATCCCCGAGCTGGGCCAGGCCTCGGGCTTCAACCTGCGGCTGCAGGACCGCGCCGGCCACGGCCACGAGGCGCTGGTCGCCGCGCGCAACCAGCTGCTGGGCCTGGCCGCGCAGAGCCCGGTGTTGACCCAGGTGCGGCCCGACGGCCTGGAGGACGCGCCGCAGCTGCAGATCGACATCGACCGCGACAAGGCGCAGGCGCTGGGCGTGGGCTTCGACAGCATCAATGCGACCATCGCCACCGCGCTGGGCTCGGCCTATGTCAACGACTTCCCGGCCAGCGGGCGGCTGCAGCGCGTCGTCGTGCAGGCCGACGCACCGGCGCGCATGCAGCCCGAGGACCTGCTGAAGCTGACCGCCGTCAACGCGCGCGGCCAGGCGGTGCCGCTGGCCGCCTTCGCCAGCACGCGCTGGGTCACCGGCGCGATGCAGACCATCCGCTACAACGGCTACCCGGCGATGCGCATCGGCGGCAGCGCGGCCCCGGGCTACAGCAGCGGCGACGCGATGGCCGAGATGGAGCGCCTGGTGGCGCAGCTGCCGGCCGGCTTCGGCTACGAGTGGACCGGCATCAGCCGCGAGGAGAAGATCGCCGGCAACCAGGCGCTGATCCTCTACGGCTTTGCGATCCTCGCCGTGTTCCTGTGCCTGGCCGCGCTCTACGAGAGCTGGAGCATCCCGTTCGCGGTCATCCTGGTCGTGCCGCTGGGCGTGCTGGGCGTGGTGCTGGCCACGCTGGCGCGCGGCTACGCCAACGACGTCTATTTCCAGGTCGGGCTGATCACCATCATCGGCCTGTCGGCGAAGAATGCGATCCTGATCATCGAGTTCGCGAAGGACCTGCAGGCCCAGGGCAAGGACGTGGTGACGGCGGCGCTGGAAGCCGCGCACCTGCGCTTCCGGCCCATCGTGATGACCTCGATGGCCTTCACGCTGGGCGTGCTGCCGCTGTTCCTGGCCAGCGGCGCCGGCTCGGCCAGCCAGCGCGCGATCGGCACCGGCGTGGTCGGCGGCATGATCAGCGGCCTGGTGCTGTCGGTGCTGTTCGTGCCGCTGTTCTTCGTCGTCGTGCGCAGCGTCTTCCGCGGCAGCGAGCGCCAGCGCCGGCTGCATGCCCACGACGACGAGGTCGAGAATGTGCACGTGCCGAGGGAGGACCGCTGAGATGGCGCGCCCCTCGCTCCTCGCCGGGTCTTCGATTGCGGCCGCCGTGGTGCTCGCCGGCTGCGCGCTGGCGCCGGCCTACGAGCGGCCGGCCGCCCCGGTCGCCCCGCAGTGGCCGCTCGACGCTGCCACGGCACCTGCGGCCGGCACGCCGGCGCCGGCGCTGCCCTGGGCCGACTTCTTCACCGATGCGCGCCAGCGCGCGCTGATCACGCTGGCCCTGGAACACAACCGCGACCTGCGCATCGCGACGCTGAATGTCGAGCAGGCGAGGGCGCTCGCCGGCGTGCAGCGCGCCGACCGCCTGCCCGGTCTGAGCGCCGGCATCACGGTGGACCGCGGTTCGGCCGGCAGCCTCTACAGCGTCGGCCTGGCGATGCCCAGCTTCGAGCTGGACCTCTTCGGTCGCGTCAGGAGCCTGTCGGAAGCCGCGCAGGCGCGCTACTTCGCCAGCGACGAAGGCCGGCGCGCCGCGCAGGTGGCGCTGATCGCCGCGGTGGCGGGCGCCGACCTCGCGCTGCGCGCCGACGACGAACTGCTGCAGCTCACGCAGCGCACGCTGGCCGCGCGCGAGGAACAGCTGCGCCTGGTGCGCGTGCGCCTGGACGCCGGCGCAGCGGCGGAGCCCGAGCTGCGCGCGGTGGAGTCGCTGGTCGCCGCCGCGCGCGCCAGCCTAGCCGCGCTGCAGCGCCAGCGTGCGCAGGACCTCAATGCGCTGGTGCTGCTGCTGGGCCGTCCGCTGCCGGCGGACCTGCCGGCCGCGGCGCCGCTGGCGGCGCTGTCGCTCGCCGCGCTGCCGGCGGGTGTGCCTTCGACGGTGCTGCTCGAGCGCCCGGACGTGCGCCAGGCCGAGCAGGCGCTGGTCGCGGCCAACGCCAACATCGGCGCCGCGAGAGCCGCCTTCTTCCCGCGCATCGCGCTGACCGCCAGCCTGGGCACCGCGAGCACCGAGCTGTCGGGCCTGTTCTCGACTACCGCGTGGAGCTTCACCGGCCAGTTGCTGCAGCCGCTGTTCGACGCCGGCCGCAACCAGGCCCACCTCGAGGCCAGCGAGGCGGCGCGCGCGATCGCGGTGGCGCAGTACGAGCGCACGATCCAGGTCGCCTTCCGCGAGGTGGCCGACGCGCTGGCCGGCCGCGCCACGCTGTCCGAGCAGCTCGCCGCGCAGCGCGCGCAGGCCGAGGCCGAGGCGCGGCGCGTCGAGCTGGCCGAGGCCCTGCTGCGCGGCGGCGTCGCCAGCCAGCTCGAGCGGCTGGACGCCGAGCGCTCGCTGCTCGCGGCGCGCCAGGCCGAGCTGCAGCTGCTGCTGGCCGAGAAGCTGAATGCCGTGCTGGTCTACCGCGTGCTGGGCGGCGGCGCCGGACCGGCGCGTGCCGACGCGCAGGCGGCCGGCGCGGCCGCCTCCGGGGCAACCCTGTCCCGGTAAAGCCCGTGCGCGAGCGCGCGGCGGCGGCGGCCACAATCGGCCGCTGTCGTCCATGCCCCCCTGCCCGCGCTTGACCACGCCGCCTCCCGTCGCCGCCAGCGCGCTGGCACCGCGCACCGACATCGAGATCGCGCAGGCCGCGACGCTGCGCCGCATCGCCGCGCTGGCGCAGGAGCGCCTGGGCATCGCCGACGAGCACCTGGTGCCCTACGGCCACTTCAAGGCCAAGCTGGCGCTGCCCTTCGTCGACAGCCTGCAGGGCCGACCCGACGGCCGCCTGGTGCTGGTCACCGCGATCAGCCCGACGCCGGCCGGCGAGGGCAAGACGACGACCACCGTGGGCCTGGGCGACGCGCTGAACCACATCGGCCAGAAGGCGATGATCGCGCTGCGCGAACCCTCGCTCGGCCCGGTGTTCGGGCTGAAGGGCGGGGCGGCCGGCGGCGGCCATGCGCAGGTGGTGCCGATGGAGGACATCAACCTGCACTTCACCGGCGACTTCAGCGCCATCGCGCTGGCGCACAACCTGCTGGCCGCGGCGATCGACAACCATGTGCACCACGGCAATGCGCTGGGCATCGATGTCCGTCGCGTGACCTGGCGGCGCGTGATGGACATGAACGACCGCGCGCTGCGCGCGATCACGGTCGGCCTGGGCGGGCCGGCCAACGGCTTTCCGCGCCAGGACGGCTTCGACATCGTCGTCGCCTCGGAGGTGATGGCGGTGCTGTGCCTGGCCAGCGGCCTGGCCGACCTGAAGGCGCGGCTGGGTCGCATCGTCGTGGCCGAGACGCGTGAGCGGCGCGCGGTCACCGCGGCCGACCTCAAGGTGCACGGCGCGATGGCCGTGCTGCTGAAGGACGCGCTGGCGCCCAACCTCGTGCAGACCCTGGAGCACAACCTGGCGCTGCTGCACGGCGGGCCGTTCGCCAACATCGCGCATGGCTGCAACAGCCTGATCGCCACGCGCACGGCGCTGAAGCTGGCCGACTGGACGGTCACGGAGGCCGGCTTCGGCGCCGACCTGGGGGCCGAGAAATTCGTCGACATCAAATGCCGCACCAGCGGCCTGCGTCCGGCCGCCGCCGTGCTGGTGGCCACGGTGCGCGCGCTGAAGTACCACGGCGGCGTCGAGCGCGCCGAGCTGGGCCGCGAGGACCTGGCCGCGGTCGAGCGCGGCCTGGCCAACCTCCAGCGCCACCTGCACAACCTGCGCGAGGTCTTCGGGCTGCCCTGCGTGGTGGCCGTCAACCACTTCGCGGCCGACACGGCGGGCGAGCTCGAACTGCTGCAGCGGCGCGTGGCGGAGCAGGGCGTGCCGGTGCACCTGTGCCGGCACTGGGCCGAGGGCGGGCGCGGCGCGGCCGACCTGGCGCGCGAGGTCGTCCGCATCGGGCAGGCCGCCACGGCGCTGCGCTTCGCGTACGAGCTCGAGCCGCCGCTGTGGGAGAAGATCGAGACGCTGGCGCGCCGCGTGCACGGTGCGGCCGAGGTGCATGCGCCGGCCGCCGTGCACGAGCAGCTGCGCCGGCTGCAGGAGCAGGGCCATGGCGCGCTGCCGGTGTGCCTGGCCAAGACGCCCTACAGCTTCAGCAGCGACCCGGCACGCCGCGGTGCCGTCAGCGGCCATGTGCTCGAGGTGCGCGAAGTGCGCCTGGCCGCCGGCGCCGGCTTCGTGGTCGTCATCTGCGGCGACCTGATGACGATGCCGGGCCTGCCGCGCACGCCGGCGGCCGAGCACATCGACCTCGACGACGCCGGGCGCGTGGTCGGGCTGTCCTGACCCGGACCGGCGGCAGCGCGCACCCCGCATGACCCAGACCGCCCGCGTCTACAAGATCGAGCTGCTGATCCGCAACCGCGGCCATGTCAGCTTCCAGACGCTGCTGGACGAGCTGGAGGTGTCGCCGGCGACGCTCAAGCGCGACCTGGCCTACCTGCGCGACCGGCTGGGCGCGCCGATCGAATACGACCGCTTCGTCAACGGCTACCGGCTGGCCGACGGCTGGCGCGGCGAGAAGCACGAACTGCCGGGACTGTGGTTCAGCGAACGCGAGCTGTATGCGCTGCTGATGGCCCACCAGCTGCTGGGGGAGCTGGACGACGACGGCGTCATCAGCCGCCACCTGCAGCCGCTGCTGGACCGCGTGCACCAGATGCTGGCCGGCGGGGAGGCCGAGGCGGGCGCGCTGCTGCGCCGCGTGCGCATCATCAGCCCGGCCAAGCGTCCGGTGCCCAGCCAGTTCTTCGAGTCCGTCGGCGAGGCGCTGAGCCGGCGCCGGCGCCTGCACATGCGCTACCTGACGCGCGGCCGCGGCAAGGTCGGCGAGCGCGAGGTGTCGCCGCAGCGGCTGGTGCACCACCGCAACACCTGGTACCTGGACGCCTGGTGCCACAGCCGCGAACGGCTGCTGCGCTTCGCGCTCGACGCCATCGAGTCGGCGACGGTGCTGGAGACCCAGGCCAAGGAACTGCCGCTGGATCAAGTGGAGGCCGAGATGGACGCCGGCTACGGCATTTACGCCGGCGGCCACCGCCGCTGGGCGACGCTGGTCTTCGCGGCGCAGGCTGCGGCCTGGGTCGGCAAGGAACTGTGGCACCCGGAACAGCAGGCACGCTGGCTGCCCGACGGCCGCTACGAACTGCGCGTGCCGTATACGGAAGAAACGGAGATCGTGATGGACATCCTGCGCCACGGCGAGCAGGTGCGGGTGACGGCGCCGGCGAGCCTGGTCGAGGCCGTGGCTGCGCGGCTGGCGGCGGCGGCTGCGCTGTATTGAGATGTCTTGATCGGAGTTGACATAATATACATCGTGCGCAGTCCCGCAACGGGACCGGGGAGGGTTGACCGATGGCGCCGCGGCTCTACAGCATCGAGCAGATGCCCCGCGCGCTCCCGGTCTGGGACGCAATCCTTCACGACCTGGGCAACCCGCCCGCGCACCGCGTCGCCCAGGCCCTGGGCGTCGGCCGATCCACGGTCTACCGCTGGAGCGCCAACGGCGGCGGCCCACGCATCGCCTGCCTCGCGCTGTTCTGGCTCACGCGCTGGGGCCGCTCGGCCGTCGACGCCCAGGCCACCAACGACGCGCAGATGGCCGTGCAGCTCGCGCGCGCACTGGCCGAAGAGCGCGACCGGCTGCGCCTGCAGCTCGACGCGCTGAGCTCAGCCCGGGATGGGCTGCCCGCGGCCGTGGCAGTGGCGCCACTCCCGACCGCTGCCGCATCGGCAGGGGCTCTTGCGGCTGCCGGGCCAGAACTGCGCTGGCCCGAGCTCGGGTTTCCCCTGCCCGAGCTCGGCGACCTGGGCGACGCCGCCAGCCGGGCCGGACGCGTTGCCGATCGGCTCGGCCGCGGCGACAGCGCCGCCGGCCGGCTCGCTGCGCCGCCGGTCCAGGTACTCCCGCAGCGCGACGGCGAGCAGGGCATTCAGCGAGATGCCGAGCGACTCGGCGTAGCTGCGCGCCTCGGCGTGCAGCGCGTCGGGGAACCTGACATTGGTGGCCATGGCGCCATTCTCGCACCATCCTCGCATCATGCGGAAGCGCGCGTCTGCGTTGTTGGTACTGAGACAAGCCCAGGGGCCGGCGCCGCCGCCCCGGCCGCCGCGCCGCTGCGCAGCGCGTGCAGCCAGCTCGCCGGGCCGGCCGCCGCCGCTTCGGCCACCGCCAGCGCACCCCGGGCCGCCCAGGGCTGTTCATGGCGCGCGGCCCCCGCCGTGCCCGGCCAGCCGCCAGACCCGCGGGCGCCAGGGTGCCCCGGCACCGTCGCTGGGCCAGTCCTGGCCCGAGCGGCTGACGCCGGCTCTCCGCTTCGCGGCCTGGACGGCCGCTCCCATGGGGCTGCGCCCCATACCCCGGCGCCTCGGGCGCCAGGTCAGTGCTACGCCACCGCCGAGCGCTTCGAGGACGGCGGGCCGGTCCAGCCGGGCGCACCGCCAGGTGCGGCCGTCTTCGCCGCCATCGCCAGCGCCACCACCGGCGCCACGTTCAGCCTGACCCGCCCGAGGACCGCCCGATGATCTCCCGCCCACGCTACCCCGAGCGCCGCGGCGCCGACTGCTACGACTGGCTCCCCGCCGAAGCCGTCCTGCGTCACGCCCTGGCCGCCTACTACACCGTCTGCCGTCGCATGGACGCCCTGCCCGACGATCCCACCCAGGCAGACGCCACCTTCAACAACGGCCGCCGCCAGCTCGCCGAAGACCTCGGCGAGCTCTTCACGATGCGGCTGCTCGACGCCGGCTTCCGCAACCACATCCCCGGCTTCGACCTCGGCGCCGGCCTGTGGATCGCCCAGGTCTACGGGCCTCGCTGCCCCGACGATCCCCCCGCGCTCGGCCTGCCGCCGCCGGCTTCGGGCCGCCCCCTTCTCGGTTCGGGACTCCGACCTGATATACATCGTACGTAATTATTGATTGAATCCAGATGACGATCATCCGGGCCCGGTGGCGTCGGCCGCGCTTACATGTCGCCCGCCGTCGCGCCCGCGCCGTTCGCCAAACGGTTGACAGATCATCACTTTCCGCAGCCGGACCGGGAATTGCAGGGCATTGGCCATGTGCTTCCTGCGCCGGTCCCTGTTCGCCATGGCGATCTGTCTCGCCAGCGGCGCCGCCTGGGCCGCGCCGGTGGGCACCGACGATGCGGCGCCGGCCGCCACGTCGCGCGGCGGCCTGGCGGCCGGCGGCATCGACGCGGTGCCGGCGACCGTGCCCGGCACGCCCCAGTCCGTGGACCTGCTGATCCAGATGCAGCCGCGCAACGCAGGCGCCGAATACGACGAACGCACGCGCAAGGTGGTGCGTCCGATCGACGCCGGCGCGCGCCCGGTGCTGCCGGAGGCGCTGGCCAATTCACCGTCGGGCCTGTTCGGGGCCGGGGCGGATCCGGCGGCGGCACGTGGCGTCCAGATGCCGGCCGGCTCCGTGCAGCCGGTCGTGGCGGCGGGCCCTGCGGCCGCGGCCGGACCGCGGCCGCCTGCGGGCGTGGTCGACGACGGCAAGATCCCGTTGCCGGCCGAACTGGTGCGCTTCGTGCGGCAGCACCGCGAGCAGGTCGTGATCGGCTCGGTCGTGCTGCTGGCGCTGGTGTGGGGCGGCTCGATCGTGCGTTCGAACCGGCGGCGCCGCTAGCGGCGCACAGGCTGCGTCCGGCGCGAGGGCCGGAACGAGGCGGGCCCGCCGTGGCGGCCCGCGCGTCTCGGGATCAGCTGCGGACCGGGTCGGCCGCGCCGTCGACGAGGTCGTCCTTGTCGTCGTCGTCGACCAGGCGCGCCGCCGGCTGGCCGACGGTGGGCACCGGCCGGTCCAGCGGCCGGCACAGGTGCCGGTTGAGCTGGCCGAGCCGCTCGGACTTCTCGACGGCGGCCAGAATGACCTCCGGCGCGATCATCAGCATGAACGGGTTGCGTTCCGACGTCGTCTGAGTCATCTGCATGCTCCGGCTGCGGCTGGGATGCCAGCGATATCGGCGACTCTACGCGCCAGCCCAGCGCGGACGCAGTCGTCCCAGGGCCAAAGGGCTTGTCGGATGACTTCTGACACGAAGCAGCGCCACCTTCCCCCCGAAATGCGCGGGGCGCCGACAACGCCGGGTGTGCCGTTCAGCGCACCGCCTGCTCCAGGCGCTGCGCGAGGCGTTCGCGGTCGACCGCGCGCGCGAAGTCGGCGGCCGCCAGGCCGTTGCGGTTGCGTGGCGCGGCGGAGGCGCCGCGCGCCAGCAGCAGTTCGGCCCCTTCCTGGGTGCCGTAGCGCGCCGCCATCATCAACGGCGTATTGCCATTGGGCGCCGCGGCGTCGATGCGCGCGCCGCGGTCCAGCAGCAGCGCCACCATGCGCGGCTCGGGGCCGCTGGCGGCATAGTGCAGCGCGGTCCAGCCCGGCCGGTTGACCGCCGCCCCGCGGTCCAGCAGGCGCCGGGCGACCGCCAGGTTGCCGCGCAGCGCGGCCATCATCAGCGCGTTCTCGTCGGAGGCGTTGACCGCGTCGACCTTCAGCTCGGGGTGCGCCAGCAGCACCTCGGCGACCTTCGGCGAGCCGTCGCGCAAGGCCATCACCAGCGCCAGGTCGCCCTTCTCGTTGGCCGCGTTGGGGTCGAAGCCGCGCGCCAGCAACTGCGCCACGGTACCCGCGTCGTCGATGTCCAGGGCCCGGAAGAACTGCACGTAGGAGCTGGCAACGGCCAGAGAAACTCCAAACGCAGCAAATAGATAGACAAAGCTTCTAAAGCAGATTCTCATGTAGCGTCCTCCCGCACCCGGTGGGGCGGCAGCCCGAACAGGCGCTCGAAGTTGGCCGTCGTGGCTTGCGCCACCGCCGCCACCGGCAGGCCCTTCAGTTCGGCCAGCTGCCGGGCCACGTGCGGCACCAGCGCCGGGTGGTTGGTCTTGCCTCGGAAGGGCACCGGCGCCAGATAGGGGCTGTCGGTCTCGATCAGGCAGCGCTCCAGCGGCACCCGGCGCGCCACGTCCTGCAACTCGCGCGCATTGCGAAAGGTCAGGATGCCGGAGAACGAGATCAGGAAGCCCATCGCCAGCGCCGCGTCGGCGACGGCCTGCGTCTCGGTGAAGCAGTGGAAGACGCCGCGCACGGCCCCCTGCCCTTCGTCGCGCAGGATCGCCAGCGTGTCGGCGCTGGCGCTGCGCGTGTGGATCACCAGCGGCAGACCGGTCGCGCGCGCGGCGCGGATGTGCACGGCGAAGCGCTCGCGCTGCCAGCGCATGTCGTCGACGCTGCGGCCGTTCAGGCGGTAGTAGTCCAGCCCGGTCTCGCCGATGCCCACCACGCGCGGCAGCGCGGCGCGCGTCGTCAGGTCCTCGACCGTGGGCTCCTGCACACCCTCGTTGTCCGGGTGCACGCCGACCGTGCACCAGAAGTTGTCGTGCGCGGTCGCCAGCGCGTGCACGCGCGGAAACTCCTCCAGCGTCGTGCAGATGCACAGCGCACGGTCGACCGCGGCGTCGGCCATCGCACGGCGCAGCTCGGGCACGCGCTCGTGCAGTTCGGGAAAGCTCAGGTGGCAGTGCGAGTCGACGTACATCGGGACGCGCGCGGAATCGGCAACGGTACGGGTACAGGCTCCGGCAGGCCGCCGCCGGCCGCGCCGGGCGGCGCCTTCAGATCGTCTGCGTCGGCTTGGCCGACTGGATGCTGGTGCCCAGCAGTTCCTCGATCTTCAGCTTCAGCTGGCGCGACTTGTCGTCGTTCGGGAAGCGCACGCCGACGCCCTGGGTGCGGCCGCCGGACGCATTCGGCGGCGTGATCCAGGCCACCTTGCCGGCAACCGGGAAGCGCTGCGGGTCGTCCGGCAGCGACAGCAGCAGGTAGATGTCGTCGCCGAGCTTGTATTCGCGCGTGGTCGGCACGAACAGCCCGCCTTCGGTCAGCAGCGGGATGTAGGCCGCGTACAGCGCGCCCTTCTCGCGGAAGACGAGCTGGATCACGCTCGGCCGGCTGGCGCCGCCGGGCGACAACGGAGGGCCGAGCCCGCCGGAGCGGGTGGACGTGGCTTCGCTCATCGTTCGGCAAGTGTATCCAAGCGTCGCCGCGGGCTGCGGCCCGGGCCCGACGAAGCCAGCGCGCTGCGGCCTTGTGTCACGAGTGCGTCGGCCAGCAGCGGCTCGTTCCAGGGGTGGCCGGCGTCGCGGGCCACCCGCTGCAGTGCCTGCCACCAGTCGGCCAGCGCCGCCGGTGCGGCGCCAGCGGGCACCGACGGAAAGAAGCGCGGCCGGCCGCCGGCCGCCTGCGCGCTGGCGTCGTGACACAGCTTCCTCAGGGCGTCGACCAGCCGCGGCACCGGCCAGCCGGCGACCGCCCCGGCCTGCCCGGCCGCCACCGCCTGCGGCAGCGCGGCCCAGTCCGCGGCATCGACGCCGTCGTGCGCCAGGTCCAGCGCATCCAGCGGCCGGCCACCGGCACCGGCCAGCAGCACCTCGGGCCGGCCGACACCTTGCGCTGCCAGCCAGGGCAGCGCCAGCTCGCGCGGCGGCTCCGGAAGCACCAGGCGCTGGCAGCGGCTGAGCACGGTGGGCAGCAGCGCCGCCGGGTCGGCCGCGGTCAGCAGCAGCCGCGTGCCGGCCGGCGGCTCCTCCAGCGTCTTGAGCAGCGCGCTGGCGCTGGCCTCGTTCATCGCCTCCGCCGGATGCAGCAGCGCCACCTTGCCGCGGCCGAGCGCGCTGGTGCGCTGCGTCCAGTCGATCAGCGCGCGCACCTCGTCGATGCGGATCTGGCGGCTGGGCTTCCTGTCCTTCTGCTCTTCCTTGTCTTCGGCGAGCAGCCAGCCCGACGCGCGCCGCTGCACCTCGGGCAGCAGCAGGAACAGGTCGGCATGCCCGCGCGAGACGACGCGCCGGCACGCCGCACAGCGGCCGCAGGCCAGGCCGCCGGTCTGCGGCGCGTCGCACAGCAGCGACTGCGCCAGCGCGAATGCGAAGGCCAGCGCGCCGTTGCCCGGTGCCGCGTGCAGCAGCAGCGCGTGGCTGCGCCCGCGCGCCAGTGCGTCGGCCAGCGGCTGCGCCAGCCACGGCAGCGGCGGGCTGCCGTCCTCCGCGACGCCCTCGATCAGCACCCTGGCCCTACCACCCGCGCGCGGCCAGCGCGTCGGCCACGCGCGCCCAGACCGCGGCGACGTCGCCCTCGCCCTCGATGCGCACGATGCGGCCGCCCGCCGCCGCGGCGCGCTCGGCATAGCCCTGGCGCACGCGCTCGAAGAAAGCCAGGTCCTCGCTCTCGAAACGGTCCGGCGCGCGCACGGCGGCGCGGCGTGCCGCGGCCACCGCCGGCGCGACGTCGAACCACAGCGTCAGGTCGGGCTGGCGGCGCTGCTGCGCCCAGCGCTCCAGCGTCGCCAGCACCGCGAGGTCGAAGCCGCGGCCGCCGCCCTGGTAGGCGAAGGTGGCGTCGGTGAAGCGGTCGCACAGCACCGTGGCGCCGCGCGCCAGCGCCGGCTCGATGAGCTGCTGCAGGTGGTCGCGCCGCGCCGCGAAGACGAGCAGCGCCTCGGTCAGCGCATCCATGGCCTCGTGCAGCACGATCTCGCGCAGCCGCTCGGCCAGCGGCGTGCCGCCGGGTTCGCGCGTGACCACGACCTCGTGGCCCTGGGCGCGCCAGCGCGCGGCCAGCGCCTGCAGGTGCGAGCTCTTGCCGGCGCCGTCGATGCCCTCGACGGTGACGAAGCGGCCGCTCACCGGGCGCCGCGCTGGTATCGGTTCACCGCGCGATTATGTTCGGCCAGCGTCTCGCTGAAATGGCTGCTGCCGTCGCCGCGGGCCACGAAGTACAGCGCCTTCGTCGGCTGCGGCCGCACGGCAGCGCGCAGCGAGGCCAGCCCGGGCAGCGCGATCGGCGTCGGCGGCAGCCCGGCGCGCGTATAGCTGTTGTAGGGCCCGTCGGCCAGCAGGTCGCGCTTGCGCAGGTTGCCGTCGAAGGCCTCGCCCAGGCCGTAGATCACCGTCGGGTCGGTCTGCAGCAGCATGCCGATGCGCAGCCGGTTGACGAAGACGCCGGCGACCAGCCCGCGTTCCTCGGGCCGCCCGGTCTCCTTCTCGATGATGGAGGCCAGGATCAGCGCCTCGTCGGGGCTCTTCAGCGGCGTGTCCGGGGCGCGCTCGGCCCACACCTCCTCGAGCCGGCGCTGCATCGTGCGATGGGCGCGCCGCAGCACGGTCAGGTCGCTGACACCGCGGCTGTAGGCGTAGGTGTCGGGGAAGAAGCGGCCCTCGGCCGGCACGCCGGGCGAGCCCAGCGCGGCCATCAGCTCGGCGTCGGACAAGCCGGCGCTGGCGGGCCGCAGGTGCGGCGCGCGGGCCAGTTCGGCACGCAGCTGGCGCAGCGTCCAGCCCTCGATGAAGCGCACCTGCTCCAGCGTCTCGTCGCCGCGCACCATCTTGTCCAGCAGCGAGCGCGGCGTCGCGCCGGCGTGGATCTCGTAGCTGCCGGCGCGGATGTGGCGCGCCTGGCCGGACCAGCGGAACCACTCGTACAGCCAGCGCGGCGGCACCATCACGCCGGCATCGACCCAGGCCTGCGCGACGGCGCGCGGGTTGCTGCCGGGTTCGACCGACAGCTCCACGCGCTCGGCGGCCAGCGGCAGCGGGCGGTCCAGCCACAGCCACGCCGCCACCGCCGCGGCCGCGACGACGACCAGCACGGCGGCGGTCGACCACATCGCGGCCCGCAGCAGCGTGCGAACCCACGACGACCGCCCAGCCATGGCGGCTGATGATAATGACCGCATGAACCCGCCCTTCCCTCCCGCCGGCGCCGTGCGCCTGGACGACTGGGGCCTGATCCGGGCCAGCGGCCGCGACGCGCGCAGTTTCCTGCACGGCCAGCTGACGCAGGACATGCTGCACCTGCCGGCCGACCAGGCGCGCCTGGCCGGCTACTGCTCGCCCAAGGGTCGCCTGCTCGCCAGCTTCGTGACCTGGGCCGACGGCGACGACCTGCTGCTGGCCTGCAGCGCCGACCTGCTGCCGGCGACGCTGAAGCGCCTGGCGATGTTCGTGCTGCGCGCGCAGTGCAAGCTGACCGATGCCAGCGCCGAGCGGCCGCTGTGGGGCCTGGCCGGCGCTGCCGCCGCGGCGGCGCTGCGCGAGGCGGCCGCGGGGCCGGTCTGGAGCGCGCGCCGCGTCGGCGAGACGACGTTGATGCGCCTGCCCGACGGCCTGGCCGACGGGCAGGCCGTGCCGCGCTGGCTGTGGCCGGGCGCCGAACCGCCGGCGCTGCCTGCGCTGGACGCCGAGGCCTGGCGCTGGCTGGAGGCGACGAGCGGCGTCGCGCGCATCGTCGGCGCGACGGTCGAGCAGTTCGTGCCGCAGATGGTCAACCTGGAACTGGTCGGCGGCGTGCATTTCCAGAAGGGCTGCTACCCGGGCCAGGAGATCGTCGCGCGCAGCCAGTACCGCGGCACGACCAAGCGCCGCGCCTATGTCGTGCACGCTGCCGCGCCGCTGGCGCCGGGCCAGGAGGTGTTCCACGACGCCGACCCCGGCCAGCCTGCCGGGCTGGTCGTGCTGGCCGGTCGCTGCGACGGCGCGCCGGCCGCGATGCGTCACGCGGCGCTGGTCGAGTTGAAGATCGCCGCCACCGAAGGCGGCACGCTGCGCCTGGGCGGCGCCGATGGCCCGCCGCTGGCGCTGGCTGCCCTGCCCTACGAACTGCCGGCCGCCGAGGCGGCGTGAGCGGCGGCGAGCTCTATATCTACTGGCACTGCGACCGCGCGCGGGCCGGACCGGCCATCGCGGCGGCGCAGGCGCTGCAGGCGGCACTGCGCGATCGGCACCCCGGCCTGCAGGCGCGGGTGCTGCAGCGTGCCGACGAGGCGCCACCGGGCGACCGCATCACGCTGATGGAGATCTATGCGCGGCCGGGCGGCCTGGACGCAGCCACCCGCGACGCGCTGCGCGCCGCCACCGCGCAGGCGCTGGCCGCCTGGGCCGACGGGCCGCGCCATGTCGAGGTCTTCGAGGACCTGGCGCTGCGGCCCGGCGCCGCCGACTGACCCGGCACCGTCCCACCGCAGGGGCGTGCAGGCGACGACGCCGCCAGCGCCTGCCTGCGCGCGCTACAGCCGCCGCCGCATCGTGACATGCGCGTGGCCGGCTTCCTCGAAGCTCGCGCCGTCGGCCAGGAAGCCGGCGGCGCGGTAGAAGTCGGTGGCGCTGGCGCGCGCCTGCAGCATCACCTCGCGATCGCCACGACCGTGTGCCGCTTCGACCAGCGCATCCAGCACCCGGCGCCCGATGCCGGCACCGCGCAGTGCCGCCAGGGTCGCCAGGCGGCCGACCTGGCCGACGCCGGGCTCGGGCTGCAGCAGCCGGCCGCTGCCGACGGCGAGCCCGAGCCGGTTGCGCGCGACGACGTGGACGGCATCGTCGTCGGCCGCGTCGTGCACCAGCGCCTCGGGCAACTGCTGCTCGCCGACGAAGACGGCCTGCCGAAGCGGCGCGATGTCGGTCCCCAGCGCCGCCCAGCCGCCGGTCTGCAGCGCGAGCATGTCCGCGCCGGCCTCGTAGCCCTCGAACCACTGGCGCAGCACGTCGGGCACCGGGCGCGAGGTCTGGGTCGCCGGGTCGGCGAAGACATAGACCAGCTCGCCATGCACCAGCAGCTGCTCGTCGCGGAAGGTCGCCGCCGCCAGCACCATGGACGAGCGGCCGATGCGCTGGCAGCGCACCCCCGTGTGGATGACCTCGTCGTAGTGCGCCGAGGCCTCGTACTCCAGCGTCGCCTTGCGCACGTAGAAGTCGCCGGCCACCGTGTGCATGGTCGGCGCATAGGGCAGCGCCATCGCACGCCACCAGCCGGCCACCGCGGTGTCGAAATACATCAGGTAGTGGCCGTTGAAGACGATGCGCTGCAGGTCGACCTCGGCCCAGCGCACGCGCTGGCGGTCGAGGAAGCGGAAGTCGGCACGTTTCATGGGGTCGGGGTCTCCTCGGGGGTCTTCAGGGCGGCGGCGGCGAAGTCCAGCGCGGCGGCCGCCTCGGGCAGCGCGCGGCCCATCTTGATGAAATCGTGCGTCACGCCGCGCACCAGGTCCAGCGCCACCGGCACGCCGGCGGCGCGCAGCCGGTCGGCATAGGCCAGGCCTTCGTCGACCAGCGGGTCGCACTCGGCCAGCACCACGCAGGCCGGCGCGACGCCTTCCAGGTCGTCAGCGAGCAGCGGCGCGAAACGCCAGTCGTGGCGCTCGTGCGCGTCGATGTAGTGGTCGAACATCCAGGCCACCATCTCGGCATCGAGCAGGAAGCCGTGGCCGAAGAGCCGGTGCGACGGCGTGTCGGCGCCCGCCCCGGTGCCCGGCGTGATCAGCAGCTGCAGCGCCAGCGGCAGGCCGGCGTCGCGCGCACGGATCGCCGCCACCGCGGCCAGCGTGCCGCCGGCGCTGTCGCCGCCGACCGCCAGCGGCGCCGGCGCCAAGCCGAAGCGCGCCGGGTCGGCGGCCAGCGCGCGCAGCGCCGACCACGCGTCGTCGACCGCGGTCGGAAAGCGGTGCTCGGGCGCCAGCCGGTAGTCCAGCGCCACCACCGCGCGGCCGGACCGCAGCGCCAGCTGCCGGCACAGGCTGTCGTGCGTCTGCAGGCTGCCGATCACGAAGCCGCCGCCGTGCAGGTAGAGCAGCCCTGGGCGCGGCGCGTGGTCGACGGCATACAGGCGCGCCGCCAGCGGCGTGCCGTCGGCCGCCCGCAGCAGCAGGTCCTCGACGCGTGCCAGCGGCGCGCGCGGCAGGTCCAGCACCTCGGCCGCGGTCTCGTAGGCAGCGCGTGCCTCCTGCGGCGTCATCAGGTGCAGCGGCATGCGGCGGGCGCGCCGGATGCGGTCCAGCAGGCCGGCCATGCGCGGGGTCAGCAGGTGGGTGCCCAAGGGAAGCCGGGTGGGGCGGCAGTTTGCGGGTTGTCCCTGGCGCGCAGGCGACGCGGCACGCGCGGGTCGCGGGAGCATACTTTGCCGCTTCCCCCTTCCCTGCCGAACCGCACCGCCATGGCCCGCATCCTGTACCTGACGCAGATCGACCTCGACGACGGCGTGCGCCGCCTGCTGCCCGAGGAGTGCCAGCGAACCGGCATGCGCCGGCCGCTGGTCGTCACCGACGCCGGCGTGCGCGCAGCCGGCGTGCTGGACCAGGTGCTGGCCGCGCTGGGCGACCTGCCGCATGCGGTCTTCGACGGCACGCCGTCCAACCCGACCGAGGCCGCCGTGCGCGCCGCGGTCGAGGTCTACCGCGGCGCCGGCTGCGACGGCCTGGTCGCGGTCGGCGGCGGCTCCAGCATCGACCTGGCCAAGGGCGTGGCGATCGCCGCCACCCACGACGGGCCGCTCGCGACCTACGCCACCATCGAAGGCGGCAGCCCGAGGATCAGCGAGCGCGTGGCGCCGCTGATCGCGGTGCCCACCACCGCCGGCACCGGCAGCGAGGTGGCGCGTGGCGCCATCCTGATCGTCGACGACGGCCGCAAGCTGGGCTTCCACAGCTGGCACCTGATGCCCAAGGCCGCGCTGCTGGACCCCGAGCTGACGCTGGGCCTGCCGCCGGGGCTGACCGCCGCCACCGGCATGGACGCCATCGCGCACTGCATGGAGACCTTCATGGCGCCGGCGGTCAACCCGCCGGCCGACGGCATCGCGCTGGACGGGCTGGCGCGCGGCTGGGCGCACATCGAGCGCGCCACCCGGGACGGCGGCGACCGCACGGCGCGCTGGAACATGATGAGCGCCAGCATGCAGGGCGCGATGGCCTTCCAGAAGGGCCTGGGCTGCGTGCATTCGCTCAGCCACAGCCTGGGCGGCGTCGACCCGCGGCTGCACCACGGCACGCTCAATGCGATGTTCCTGCCGGCGGTGATCCGCTTCAACGCCGCGGCGGACTCGATCCGGCGCGAACGGCGGCTGCAGCGCATGGCGCAGGCGATCGGCCTGCCCGGCTGCGACGACGAGGGCCATGCGCTGGCCGAGGCCGTGAAGGCGCTCAACGCCCGTCTGGGCCTGCCCGCCGGGCTGCGCGCGATGGGTGTCACCGAGGACCTGTTCGACCGTGTCATCGCCGGCGCGCTGGCCGACCACTGCCACAAGACCAACCCGCGCCTGGCCAGCGCCGACGACTACCGGGCGATGCTGGCGGCGTCCCTGTAGCCGGCGGCGCGGCCGCCGCGGCGCCGCCCGGCCGTCCGCGGCGGCTGCAGTTCGTCGGCCGCCGGCTGCAGACCGTCGCAGACCGCGTGCAGCGCGCCGGGGGGCGCTGATATAGTGTGCTACATCAGCAACACACCGGTGCCCACCCCATGCAGACCTGGGATGACCGACAGCCGATCTACCAGCAGCTGGCCGACCTCCTGGCCGCGCAGCTGCTCGACGGCGACCCGCCGGAAGGCGAGGCGATGCCTTCGGTGCGCGTGCTGGCCGGCCGCCACCTGCTCAACCCGCTGACCGTCAACCGCGCGCTGCAGGCGCTGGGCGACGAGGGCCTGCTGGAGAACCGCCGCGGCATCGGCCTGTTCGTGGCGCAGGGGGCGCGCGAGAGGCTCAAGGCCGCCGAGCGCGAACGCTTCCTGCAGCAGGAGTGGCCGCGCCTGCGCGAGCGACTGCGCCGCCTGGACATCGGCGCCGAACAACTGGACTGGGAGGGAACCCGATGAGCACCGATCAAGCGCTGGTGCAGGCGCAGCACCTGAGCGTGCGCTACGGCGCCAGGCGCGCCGTCGACGACATCAGCTTCACGCTGCCCAAGGGCCGCGTCGTCGGGCTGCTGGGCCACAACGGCGCCGGCAAGACGACGCTGATGAAGGCGCTCGTCGGCCTGGTCAAGGCCGAGGGGCAGCTCTCGGTGCTGGGCCGCGACCCGCTGCGCGAGCGCGTCGCGCTGCTCAACGAGGCCTGCTACATCCCGGACGTCGCGATCCTGCCGCGCTGGATCCGCGTCGCCGACCTGATCAGGCTGATGGGCGGGCTGCACCCGCGCTTTTCCGCCGAACGCTCGCGCGAGCTGCTGCGGCGCACCAGCGTCGACCTCACCGACAAGGTCGGCAAGCTGTCCAAGGGCATGATGGTGCAGGCCCACCTGGCGCTGATCGCCGCCATCGACGCGCGGCTGATGATCCTGGACGAGCCGACGCTGGGCCTGGACGTGCTGTCGCGCAAGGCCTTCTACGAGATGCTGATCGACGAGTGGTGCGACGGCGAGCGCAGCGTGCTCGTCAGCACCCACCAGGTCGAGGAGATCGAGGCCCTGCTGTCCGACGTGCTGATGCTCAACGAGGGCAAGCTGGTGCTCTCGATCAGCCTGGAGGACATGGACCGCCGCTTCGTCGCGCTCAGCCACGACGCCGCGGTGGCCGACGAGATGGCCGCCGCGCACCCGCTGCTGCGCTACCGGGTCGCCGGCGGCAGCGCGGCGCTGTTCGACGGCGCGCCGCCGGAGCATGTGCAGGCCCTGGGCCGGCGCGTGCGCCCCAGCCTGGTGGACCTGTTCGTCGCGCTGACGCGCAAGCCCGAACTCGACCGCACGCAGTTCTGACTTCTGCCAAGGACATGCCCAAGATGAATCCCCTCCTGCCCCTGATGCAGCGCGAATGGCTGCAGCACCGCTTCGCCTGGGCGCTGCTGGCGCTGGTGCCGCTGGGCCTGGCACTGCTGGCGCTGAGCTTCGCCCAGGTCGGTGTCGGCGTCGATGTCGACGGCGACACCATCACCGAGGTTACCGACGCGCGCATGGCGCCGGTCTTCGCGCTCGGCAGCATGGCGGCCGGCAGCGGGCTGCTGTTCGTCATCCTGTGGGTGGCCTCGCTGATCATCATCAGCGGCCTGGGCCGGCGCGACCACGGCGACCGCTCGGTCGAGTTCTGGATGTCGCTGCCGGTCGCCCACGGCACCAGCCTGGCGGTGCCGCTGCTGGTGCACCTGATCCTGGTGCCGGCGGCGGCGCTGCTGGTCGGGCTGGCGGGCGGCTGGCTGCTGTCGGCGGTGCTGGTCGGCCGCGTGGTCGGCATCGCCGAGTGGTTCACGCTGCCCTGGGGTGCGCTGCTCGGCGCCGCGCTGGCCGTCGCCGCGCGGCTGCTGGCCGGGCTGGTGCTGGCCACGCTGTGGATCGCGCCACTGGTGCTGCTGCTGATCCTGGCCAATGCCTGGTTCCGGCGCTGGGGGCTGGTGCTGCTGGTGGTGGGCATCGGCATCGGCGGCTGGGTCATGGACCGCGCCTTCGGCCAGCCCATCGTCACCGACCTGGTGCGCGACCTGCTGGTCAACGCCGGCCGCGCGCTGGCCGGGGCCAGCGGCGGCGGCATGGTCATCGGCAAGGACAGCGAGCCCGACCTCGTGCTCGGCCAGGTGCCCGGCTGGGCCTGGCAGGACTTCGTGGCCGCGCTGCGCCAGCTGGCGTCGCCGCTGCTGGCCGGCGGGCTGCTCTTCGCCGCCGGCTGCTTCGCGCTGCTGGTCGACTGGCGGCGGCGCGGCGCCAGCGCGGCGGCCTGAACCCGCCCGCGCGACGCAACGAGGGGCCCCGCGGGGCCCCTCGTTGCTTCGTGCCGCCGTGGTGGCGGGTCAGTGGTGCGTGCCGTCGAGGAACTGCTCGTCCTCGGTCGAGCCCTTGAGCGCGGCGGTCGAGGCCAGCTTCTCGATCGTCGTCGTGACGGCGTCGAAATAGCCGGTGCCGACCTCGCGCTGGTGCTTGACCGCGGTGAAGCCGCGCTCGGCGGCGGCGAACTCCTTCTGCTGCAGTTCGACGAAGGCGCTCATGTTGTTGCGCGCATAGCCGTAGGCCAGGTCGAACATGCTGTAGTTCAGGCTGTGGAAGCCGGCCAGCGTGATGAACTGGAACTTGTAGCCCATCGCGCCCAGCTCGCGCTGGAACTTGGCGATCGTCGCGTCGTCCAGGTTCTTCTTCCAGTTGAAGCTGGGGCTGCAGTTGTAGGCCAGCATCTTGCCCGGGAACTTGGCGTGGATCGCGTCGGCGAAGGCCTTCGCGAAAGCCAGGTCGGGCTTGCCGGTCTCGCACCAGATCAGGTCGGCATAGGGCGCATAGGCCAGGCCGCGGCTGATGCTCTGGTCCAGGCCGTTCTTCGTGCGGAAGAAGCCTTCCACGGTGCGCTCGCCGGTCAGGAAGGGCTTGTCGTTGTCGTCGACGTCGCTCGTGACCAGGTCCGCCGCCTCGGCGTCCGTGCGCGCCAGCAGGATGGTCGGCGTGCCCATCACGTCGGCCGCCAGGCGGGCGGCGACCAGCTTGCTCACCGCCTCGCGCGTGGGCACCAGCACCTTGCCGCCCATGTGGCCGCACTTCTTGACGCTGGCCAGCTGGTCCTCGAAGTGCACACCGGCGGCACCGGCGTCGATCATGGCCTTCATCAGCTCGAAGGCGTTGAGCACGCCGCCGAAGCCAGCCTCGGCGTCGGCGACGATGGGGGCGAAGTAGTCGATGTCGTCCTTGCCTTCGCTCCACTGGATCTGGTCGGCGCGGGCGAAGGCGCTGTTGATGCGCTTGACGACCTTGGGCACCGAGTCCACCGAATACAGGCTCTGGTCGGGGTACATCTCGCCGTTGTCGTTGGCGTCGGCCGCCACCTGCCAGCCGCTGAGATAGATCGCCTTCAGGCCGGCCTTGACCTGCTGCATGGCCTGGTTGCCCGTCAGCGCGCCCAGGCTGTTGACGAAGGGCTCGCTGTGCAGCAGGTTCCACAGCTTCTCGGCGCCGCGGCGCGCCAGCGTGTGCTCGACCTGGACCGAGCCGCGCAGGCGCACGACGTCGTCGGCCGTGTAGCCGCGCTGGATGCCTTTCCAGCGCGGGTTCTCGGCCCAGTCCTTCTCGAGGGCGGCGGCCTGTTGCTGGCGGGTGGGACGGTTCATCGGGGGACTCCTGGTTGGGGTTGCCGGGAAAGGGTGAAGAGACGTCGCCAGCGTAGCGGGTGCCGATCGGCTTGTGAAGACAGATGTCTTATATAAGACATAACAACTAGTCATTAGAAATCAATGACTTGCGTCGCCACTCCACGATACGGAATGCCGTTCTCCCAGATGATGAACTTTTGCGGCGTTGCAGCACATGCTCGTTTCACGTCGTGAAAAGGCCTTCCCGGTTGGCGAAAGCGCCCGCCCCCGGCGACCGATGCCCGGCCCCGTTCAGCCGACCGGGCTCAGCCAGCGGGTATAGAGGCGATCGGCCAGGCCCTGCTGCCGGGCCAGATGGCGGCGCATGAGCCGGCGCATCGTGGCGCCGTCCTGCACAGTGGGCTGCTGCCGCACGGCGTCGTGGCGCGGGTCCTCGGCGTGCGACCAGCGCAGCAGCTTCTCCTCGTCGACCTCGACGTGAAACTGCAGCGCCAGGTGCGGCGAACCCGGCGGCCCCGGCGTGAAGGCCTGGTGCGCGCAGGCCGCGCTGCCGGCCAGCGCGCGGGCGCCAGGCGGCAGCTCGAAGGCCTCGTAGTGCCACTGGAAGACCACGCGCTCGACGGGATCGCCGAACCAGGTGCGGGCCTCGGCGTCGTCGGCCACCTGCAGCGGCTGCCAGCCGATCTCCGGCGCCGGCGACGGCACGATGCGCGCCCCCAGCGCACGCGCCATCAGCTGCCCGCCCAGGCAGTGCCCCAGCGTCGGCACGCCGCGCGCCAGCGCCTGGCGGATCAGGTCCTCGGCGCGGCGCAGGGATGGCCGCTCCTCGTTGGCGCTCATCTCGCCGCCCAGCACCGCCAGCGCCTGCCAGCCGTCGATGCGCTCGGGAAAGGCCTGCCCGGCCTCGCTGTTGCGCACCTCGAAAGCCACACCGCGTGCCCGCAGCCAGGTCGCCAGCCAGGCCGGCCCGTCGGCATGCTGGTGCTGCAGGATCAGGACCGTCATCGCGGCGCCGCGCGTCGTCAAGCCAGCAGTTCGCCGAGCACCGAGCGCAACGCGGCCGGCACCGCCGCGATGTCCTCGTCCGTCGTCTGCGGCGACACCAGCAGCATGTCGTGGAAGGGCGTCACCAGCACGCCGCGGTTGAGCCAGGCCAGGTGCAGCGCCGCGGCCAGCGCGTCGTCCATCGCGGCGCGCGCCTCGCCGGCGTCGCGCGGCGCCGCGGCGCGGAACTGCAGCTCCATGCGCGCGCCCAGGCGCGTCACGCTCCAGGGCAGGCCGGCGTCGGTGATCACCGCCTGCAGGCCGGCCTGCAGCCGCTCGGCACCCTGTGACATGCGCTCATGGGCGGCCGGCGTCATGACCTCGGCCAGCATCGCGCGCAGCGCCGCCAGCGCCAGCAGCCCGCCGGCCAGCGTGGTGCCGATGCCGGAGTGCCCGGCCGGCGCCGCGGCGCGCGCGTGCTCCATGCGCTGCGCCAGGTCCTCGCCGAAGCCGTAGACGGCGCACGGCACGCCGCCGGCCACCGCCTTGCCGACGACCAGCAGGTCGGGCACCAGGCCCTGCACGCGCGCCCAGCCGCCGTGGCCGCTGCTCAGCGTGTGCGTCTCGTCCAGGACCAGCAGGCTGCCATGGGCGCGGGCCAGCGCCTGCACGCCCTCGATGAAGCCGGGCGCCGGCGGCACCAGGCCGCAGTTGGTCAGCGCCGGTTCGGTCAGCACGCACGCGATGTCGCCGCCGGCCAGCGCCTGCTCGACGGCCACGAGGTCGTTGAACGGCACCGCGACGGTGCTCGCCGCCGGGTCGTGCACCTGGCCGAGCAGGCTGGCGCGCGCGACCGTGCGCCGCCGGCCGCCGGCGTCGGCGCGCAGGTCGACCAGCGTATCGTCGACGGTGCCGTGGTAGCAGCCGTCGAAGACCAGCACACGCGGCCGCCCGGTCACCGCCCGCGCCCAGCGCAGCGCGAAGCGGTTGGCGTCGCTGGCCGACAGTGCGAGCTGCCAGCGTGGCAGGCCGAAGACCTGGGCCAGCAGCGCGCCGACCTCGGCCAGCGCCTCGCCCGGCAGCATGGCGCTGAAGCCCGCGGCCGCCTGCGCCGCGACGGCCCGCGCGACGGCCGGCGGCGCATGGCCGTACATCGCGGCGGTGTCGCCGAGGCAGAAGTCGGCCAGGCGATGGCCGTCGGCGCAGACCAGCTCGGCACCTTGCGCGCGCTGCACGAACAGCGGGTGCGGCAGCGGCCAGTCGCGCATCCAGTGCAGCGGCAGGCCGTACAGCCAGTGCGGCGCGCTGGCCGCCGCCAGCGCCGCGCTGCGCGGGTGGCGCTCGCGGTAGCGCGCGGTCTCGCGCGTGCGCAGGGCGTCCAGGGCGGCGCTCCGTATCATGGCTGCCATTGTGGCGGCACCGGCATCGGCGGCCATCGCCCGGCGCCTTCTCCCGTCTCCGTCGTCGTCTTCGTCCCCGTCCGCGTCGCCCTTTCCGTTCCCGCCTCCGCGCTGCCGAGCCGCGCTTGCGCCGGCACCACCCGCTCATGACCAGCTTCGCCTACCTCTCCGATACCCGTTTCCTGAAGGCCCCGGTGGCCGATGCGCAGCCGCTGGCGGTGGCCGGCATCGCGTGGGACGGATCGACCACCAACCGCCCCGGCGCCCGCTTCGGCCCGCGTGCCGTGCGCACGGCCAGCCACATGGTGTGCGATGGCACGCACCCGCTGTTCGGCGTCAGCCCGCAGGGCGTGCTGGGCGACGCCGGCGACCTGGCGCTGCCCAACACCGCGCTCGCCGCGATGCGCGAGGCGATGGCCGCGCCGGCGGCGGCGCTGATCCGCCGCCACCATGTCGCCTGGCTGGGCGGCGACCACTCGATCACGCTGCCGCTGCTGCGCGAATACCGGCGCTGGCTGGGGCGACCGCTGGCGGTGATCCACTTCGACGCGCACTGCGACACCTGGACCGACCACTTCGGCGAGCCCTCGGGCCACGGCACCTGGGTGCACGAGGCCTTCGCCGAAGGGCTGGTGCTGCCGGCGTGCTTCACGCAGATCGGCATCCGTTCGTCGGCAGCGGCCGAGGCGCGCGACTATGTCGCGCGGCGCGGCGGCCAGGTCTTCACGGCGCGCGCGCTGCGCGGGCTGGCGTCGCCGGCGCAGCTGGCGCCGGTGATCGCCGCGGTGCGCGAGCGCCTGGCCGCGCACGGCCATCCGCCGGTCTACCTGACGCTGGACATCGACTGCCTGGACCCCGCCTTCGCGCCCGGCACCGGCACGCCGGAGCCCGGCGGCCTGGCCACCGACCAGGTGCTGACGCTGCTCGAGGAATGGGCCGACCTGCCCTTCGTCGGCATGGACTGCGTCGAGGTCGCGCCGCCCTACGATCACGCCGAGCTGACCGCCAACGCCGCGGCGGCCTTCGTCTGGACCTACCTCAGCGCGCAGGCGCGGCGCCTGGCCGCGGCCGCTACAGCGCCAGCGCCGTCGTCTTCTTGACCGTGCGCAGCACCAGCATCGAGTTCGAACGCACGACGCCGGGCAGCCGCGGCAGCACCTCGGCGTGCAGGCGCTCCAGGTCCTCGGCGTCGCGGTAGGCGAAGCGCACCAGGTAGTCGTCGGCACCGGCCACGTAGTAGCAGTCCAGGATCTCGGGCTGGTCGCGCACCGCCTGCTCGAAGGCCTGCAACTGCGCCGGCTGCGTGCTGGCCAGGTTGATGATGGTCCAGCTGGTGCCGTGGCGGCCGACGGCCATCGCATTGAGCAGCGCCACGTACTGCGCGATCACGCCGCGCTCCTCCAGCGCCTTGACGCGGCGCAGGCAGGCCGAGGGCGACAGGTGCACGCGCGCCGCGAGGTCCTGGTTGGAGAGCCGGCCGTCGTGCTGCAGTTCGTTCAGGATCGCGCGGTCGATGGCATCCAGTTGCACGGGCGGTGGGTCGGTTCGCATGGAATGTCGTCGGGTGCTGGTTCAACCGCATGATATTGCGCCGGCTGGGGTTCCCACGCCCCCGATGCGCAAGCACATTGCCCGCCGCCCTGCCTAGACTGGGGCCCGGCCGCAGGCGCACACTGCGGGATCCCGTCGCCCACCGCCCCAGGAGCCGTCATGAACAAGCCGATCGCCCCCGAACTGATGCAGGCCGCCGAATCCGTCGGGTCCACCGGCACGCAGGCGATGGACGCCTACTGGATGCCGTTCACCGCCAACCGCCAGTTCAAGAAGGCGCCGCGCCTGCTGACGCGCGCCGACCGCATGCACTACGTGGACGCCGACGGTCGCCAGGTGCTGGACGGCGTGGCCGGGCTGTGGTGCGTCAATGCCGGCCACAACCGGCCGCGCATCGTCAAGGCGATCCAGGACCAGGCCGCCGAGATGGACTTCGCGCCGCCGTTCCAGATGGCCCACCCCAAGGCCTTCGAGCTGGCCGAGCGCGTGGCCGCCATCGCGCCCGCGGGCATGGGCAAGGTCTTCTTCACCAACTCCGGCAGCGAGTCGGTGGACACGGCGCTGAAGATGGCCATCGCCTACCACCGCGTGCGCGGCGAGGGCCAGCGCACGCGGCTGATCGGCCGCGAGCGCGGCTACCACGGCGTCAATTTCGGCGGCATCTCGGTCGGCGGCATGGTCGCCAACCGCAAGCATTTCGGTAGCCTGCTGGCCGGCGTGGACCATATCCGCCACACGCACGATCCGGCGCGCAACGCCTTCAGCCGCGGCCAGCCGGCGCATGGCGCGGAGATCGCCGACGACCTCGAGCGCCTGGTCGCGCTGCACGACGCGAGCACGATCGCCGCGGTGATCGTCGAGCCGGTCGCCGGCTCCACCGGCGTGCTGGTGCCGCCGCAGGGCTACCTGCAGCGGCTGCGCGAGATCTGCGACCGCCACGGCATCCTGCTGATCTTCGACGAGGTCATCACCGGCTTCGGCCGCACCGGCAACCCCTTCGCGGCGCAGACCTTCGGCGTCACGCCGGACATGATCACCTGCGCCAAGGGCCTGACCAACGGCTGCGTGCCGATGGGCGCGGTGATCGTCAGGGACGCCATCCACGACGCCTTCATGTCCGGCCCCGAGCACCTGATCGAGTTCTTCCACGGCTATACCTACAGCGCCCACCCGCTGGCCTGCGCCGCCGGCATCGCGACGCTGGACACCTATGCCGACGACGGCCTGCTGACGCGCGCCAAGGAGCTCGAGCCCTATTTCGCCGACGCGGTGCATTCGCTGAAGGGCGAGCCGAACGTGATCGACGTGCGCAACATCGGCCTCGTCGGCGGCATCGAACTCGCGCCGCTGCCCGGCGAGCCGACCAAGCGCGCCTTCGGCGCCTTCCTCGACTGCTGGCAGCAGGGCGTGCTGATCCGCACCACCGGCGACACGATCGCGATGTCGCCGCCGCTGATCATCGAGCGTGCGCAGATCGACGAGCTGGTCGACAAGGTGCGCGGCGCGATCCGCCGCGCCGCCTGAACGGCTGGCCGCAGGAGCACGCCCGCCGCGACCGCATGCCCTTCGTCGACACCGACGACGCGCTCGCCCGCGACTCGTACTACGCCGCGACCGCGCGGCGCGAGCACTCGTGGCCGGCGCTGCAGGGCGACCAGGCCTGCGACGTGGCCGTCGTCGGCGGCGGCCTCGCCGGCCTGTCGGCGGCGCTGGACCTGCGTGCGCGCGGCTTCGACGTCGTGCTGCTGGAGGCGCGCGAGGTCGGCTTCGGCGCCAGCGGCCGCAACGGCGGCCAGGCCATCCACGGCCTGGCCTGCGAGCCCGAGCTCATCGAGCAGCAGCTGGGCCTGGACGCGGCGCGCCGCGTGTTCGCGATGTCCGTCGAGGCGCTGGACCTGCTGCGCGAACGCATCGCGCGGCATGGCATCGCCTGCGACTGGCGCGACGGCTGGCTGGGGCTGGCGACCTCGGCGTCCAAGGGGCGCGCACTGGCCACTTCCGCCGACCGGCTGGAGCGGGTGTACGGCTATGCGCTGGAGCGCATCGCGCCGGCGCAGGTCGGCCGCTGGATCGCCAGCCCGCGCTTCCACAGCGGCGTGCACGACCCGCGTTCGGGCCACCTGCACCCGCTGAAGCTGACGCTGGGGCTGGCGCGGGCCGCGCACGAGGCCGGCGTGCGGCTGCACGAGCACAGCGCGGTGCGTTCGCTGGCCCAGGGCGCGCAGCCGCTGCTGCGCAGCGACCAGGGCACGCTGCGCGCGCGCCAGGTGCTGCTGGCCGGCAACGTCTACCTCGGCGGCCTGGTGCCGCAGCTCGCCGCGCGCATCATGCCGGTGGGCACCTTCATCGCGTGCACCGAGGCGCTGGACCCCGCCCTGGCGGCGAGCCTGGTGCCCGGCGGGCAGGCGGTCTGCGACACCAATTTCGTCGTCGACTATTTCCGCCCGACGGCCGACCACCGCCTGCTCTACGGCGGCCGCGTCAGCTACAGCACGCTGGCGCCGGCGGACCTGCGGCGCAGCATGCAGTCGCGGCTGGTGCGCAGCTTTCCGCAGCTGGCGGGCACGCGGATCGATTTCGCCTGGGGCGGCTTCGTCGACATCTCGATGAACCGCGCGCCGGACTTCGGCCGCCTGCCGGCCGCCGCCGGCGCACCGGCCAACGTCTACTACCTGCAGGGCTTCTCCGGCCACGGCCTGGCGCTGACCGGGCTGGCCGGCCGACTGGTCGCCGAGGCGATGGCCGGCGACGCCGCGCGCTTCGACGTCTTCGCGCGGCTGCGCCACCGGCCCTTCCCGGGCGGGCCGCGGCTGCGCACGCCGGCGCTGGTGCTGGGCATGGCCTGGTACCGGCTGCGCGATATGCTCGCGTAGAAGTCACCGCATCCGATGCCGCCCGCCCCGCCTGCCCTGCCCGTCGTTCTCGTCCCGGCCTGCAACCGCTGGCTGGGCGACCACCCCTTCCACGTCGCCGGCCGCAAGTATGTCGAGGCGGTGCGGCTGGCCGGCGCGCTGCCGCTGGTCGTGCCGCGGCTGGAGCCGGGCGAGATCGAGGCCGCGCTGGACCTGGCGCATGGCGTGCTGCTGACCGGCTCGCCGTCCAACGTGCACCCGTCGCATTTCGGCGAGGACGTGCACGACCCCGCGCTGCCGCTGGACCCCGAGCGCGACGCCTGGACGCTGCCGCTGGCACGCGCCGCGCTGGCACGCGGGCTGCCGCTGCTGGGCATCTGCCGCGGCGCGCAGGAGGTCAACGTCGCGCTCGGCGGCACGCTGTACCAGGCGGTGCAGGAACAGCCCGGCTATGCCGACCACCGCGCGCCGGAGCCGGCGCCGGCCGACGAGCAGTACGGGCCGGCGCATGCGGCGCAGGTGCAGCCCGGCGGCCTGCTCGCCACGCTGCTCGGCGAGCGCGCGATCACCGTCAATTCGCTGCACGGCCAGGGCGTCAAGGCGCTGGCGGCCGGGCTGCGCGTGGAGGCGCTGGCGCCCGACGGCCTCGTCGAGGCCTTCTCGGTGCCGGCCGGCCCGGGCCGCGCTGGCGGCTTCGCGCTGTGCCTGCAGTGGCACCCGGAGTGGCGCGCCGCCGAGAACCCGGTCTCGATGCAGATCCTGCGCGCCTTCGGCGAGGCGGTGCGCGCCTGGCGCGACCGCGCCCGCGTGCCCTTGCCGGCGGCGTCGTCCGCCGCCCTGGCCGGCTGAAGGCACCTGCGGCACGGGTGTCGCAGGCCGGCGAACCGATCCCGCTCCCGCACAGCCCCGCATTCCGACCATGACCCCCCGACGCAACCTGACCTTCGCCGAGCTCGAGCAGTGGCTCAACCAGCACCGCGTGACCGAGATCGAGTGCCTGGTGCCCGACCTGACCGGTGTCGCCCGCGGCAAGATCCTGCCGCGCGAGAAATTCACCGAGGACCGCGGCATGCGGCTGCCCGAGGTGGTGGTCGCGATGGGCGTGACCGGCGAATTCCCCGAGGAGGGGCCCTACTACGACGTCATCACGCCGACCGACCGCGACATGCACCTGCGCCCGGACCCGAGCACGGTGCGCATCGTGCCCTGGGCCACCGACCCCACGGCGCAGGTCATCCACGACTGCTACGACCGCGAGGGCGTGCTGGTCCCCTACGCGCCGCGCTCGGTGCTGCGCCGCGTGTGCCAGCTGTATGCGGACGCCGGCTGGGACCCCGTGGTGGCGCCCGAGCTGGAGTTCTACCTGGTGGCGCGCAACACCGACCCCGACGTGCCGCTGAAGCCGCCGGTGGGCCGCAGCGGCCGCAGCGAGACCAGCCGGCAGGCCTACAGCATCGACGCGGTCAACGAATTCGACCCGCTGTTCGAGGACGTCTACGCCTACTGCGAGCGCATGGAGCTCAACGTGGACACGCTGATCCACGAGATCGGCGCCGGGCAGATGGAGATCAACTTCTTCCACGCCCACCCGCTGAACCTGGCCGACGAGGTCTTCCTGTTCAAGCGCACGGTGCGCGAGGCGGCGCTGCGCCACGACATGTTCGCCACCTTCATGGCCAAGCCCATCGCCGGCGAGCCGGGCAGCGCGATGCACGTGCACCAGAGCGTGGTCCACAAGGACAGCGGCCGCAACATCTTCAGCGACGAGCACGGCGAGCCGACCAAGGAGTTCTTCTGGTACATCGGCGGCCTGCAGCGCTACATCCCGGCCGCGATGGCGCTGTTCGCGCCCTACGTCAACAGCTACCGCCGCCTGGTGCGCAGCAACGCCGCGCCGATCAACATCCAGTGGGGCACCGACAACCGCACGGTCGGCATCCGCAGCCCGGTGGCCAAGCCCGAGGCGCGGCGCATCGAGAACCGCGTCATCGGCGCCGACGCCAACCCCTACGTGGCGCTGGCGGCCACGCTGGCCTGCGGGTGGCTCGGCATCCAGCAGCGCATCGAGCCGACGCCGGAGTGCAAGGGCGACGCCTACCTGGGCGACTACCAGCTGCCGCGCAGCCTGGGCGAGGCGCTGCAGTTGCTGCGCGACGAGAAGGCGCTGGCCGAGGTGCTGGGCCAGGGCTTCGTCACCGTGTACTCGGAGATCAAGGAGGTCGAGTACGCCGAATTCATGAAGGTCATCTCGCCCTGGGAGCGGGAACACCTGCTGCTGCATGTCTGACGGCGAGGCGAGCATGAACACCACGACGCGCACGACCGGGCGAACCACGCAGGAGTGGCAGGCCGCCGACGCCGCGCACTTCCTGCACCCCTTCACCGACTTCCAGTCGCTGGCGAAGAAGGGCGCGCGCATCATCACGCGCGCCGAGAACATCTACCTGTGGGACAGCGACGGCCGTCGCATCCTGGACGCGATGAGCGGGCTGTGGTGCGTCAACGTCGGCTACGGCCAGCGCGCGCTGATCGACGCGGCGACGCGCCAGCTCGAGCAGCTGCCCTTCTACAACGCCTTCTTCCAGACCGCCACGCCGCCGGCCATCGAGCTGGCCGAGCTGCTGGCCGAGGTGGCGCCGCCGGGCTTCCAGCATGTCTTCTTCACCGGCAGCGGCAGCGAGGGCAACGACACCATCGTGCGCATGGTGCGTCGCTACTGGGACCTGCTGGGCCAGCCCCAGCGCCAGGTCATCGTCAGCCGGCGCAACGCCTACCACGGCAGCACGATGGCCGGCGCTTCGCTGGGCGGCATGGAAGGCATGCACGCGCAGGGCGGGCTGCCCATCCCCGGCATCGTGCACATCGGCCAGCCCTACTGGCACGAGCACCACGACGCGCCACCCGGCCCGGGCCAGCTGGAGGCCTTCGGCATCGAGGCCGCAAGGTGGCTGGAGGACAAGATCGCCGAGCTCGGCGCCGAGAACGTGGCCGCCTTCATCGGCGAGCCGGTGCAGGGCGCCGGCGGCGTGATCATCCCGCCGGCCAGCTACTGGCCGGAGATCGAGCGCATCTGCCGCCGCCACGGCATCCTGATCGTCAGCGACGAGGTCATCTGCGGCTTCGGCCGCACCGGGCGCTGGTTCGGCTGCGAGACGATGGGCTTCGCGCCCGACCTGATGACCTTCGCGAAGGGCGTCACCAGCGGCTACGTGCCGCTGGGTGGCGTGCTGGTCGGCGAGCGCGTGGCCAAGGTGCTGATCGAGCGCGGCGGCGAGTTCGCGCATGGCTACACCTACAGCGGCCACCCGGTGGCCTGCGCGGTCGGCGTGGCCAACCTGCGGCTGATCCGCGAGCTGGGGCTGGTCGGGCATGTGCACGACGACGTCGGCCCCTACCTGGCCGCGACCTGGCGTGAACTCGCCAGGCATCCGCTGGTCGGCAGCGCCGAGACCTGCGGCCTGATGGGGGCGCTGCGCCTGGTGCGCGACCAGGCCAGCGGCGAGCCCTTCCCGGCCGAGGTCGAGATCGGCATGGTCTGCCGCGGCCACTGCTTCCGCGAGGGGCTGATCATGCGCGCCGTCGGCGACCGCATGATCGTCGCGCCGCCGCTGGTCATCACGCGCGCGCAGATCGACGAGATGGCCGCGCTCGTCACGCGCTGCCTGGACCTGACGCTGGCCGACGCCCGGCGCGAAGGCTGGCTGCGCTGAAGGCCCGGCGTTTGCTTGAGTCCTTGCCTGTACGATTCCGGCCGCGCCGCGATGCCCGGCCCTCGAAATCCAGACCGACCGTTCCGCTGCCGCAGGAGGTTTCCCGCATGAATCCGAAGTCGCCCGTCCTCGCCTGGACCCTGGCCCTGGGGCTGACGCTGGCCGCGGCCGGCGTCGCCGCGCAGGAGGAGGAGAAGGTCCTCAACGTCTACAACTGGTCGAACTACATCGCCGAGGACACGATCCGCAACTTCGAGCGCGAGACGGGCATCCGCGTGCGCTACGACAACTTCGACAACAACGAGATCGTTCACGCCAAGCTGGTGGCGGGCAAGAGCGGCTACGACATCGTGATCCCCAGCTCCAACTGGGCCAAGCTGCAGATCGACGGCGGGCTGCTGCAGAAGCTGGACAAGTCGCGCATCCCCAACCTGAGAAACCTGGACCCGGCGGTGCAGGCCCAGCTGGCCAAGATGGACCCGGGCAACGAGTACATGGTCAACTGGCTGTGGGGTTTCACCACGGTGGGCATCAACGTCGACAAGGTCAAGGCCGCGCTGGGCGACCTGCCGATGCCGGACAACGTCTGGGACCTGGTCTTCAAGCCGCAGTACGTCAGCCGGCTCAAGAGCTGCGGCGTCTCGTTCCTGGACTCGTCGTCCGAGGTGCTGCCGGCGGCGCTGCACTACCTGGGCAAGCCGGCCTACAGCAAGAACCCGTCGGACTATGCCGCCGCCGGCGCGCTGCTCAAGAGCGTGCGGCCGCACATCACGCTGTTCAGCAGCTCGGGCTACATCAACGACATGGCCGGCGGCTCCGTCTGCGTGGCGCTGGGCTGGTCGGGCGACATCAACATCGCGCGCCAGCGCGCGATCGACGGCAAGACCGGGCACAAGATCGAGGCGCTGATCCCGAAGAACGGCGGCCTGCTGTTCTTCGACGTGATGGTGATCCCGGCCGATGCACCAAGACCGGGCAACGCGCACAAGTTCATCGACTACATCCTGCGCCCCGAGGTGCATGCCGGGCTGACCAACAAGGTCTTCTACGCCAACCCGAACCCGGCCTCCAAGCCGCATGTCAAGCCCGAGGTCGCCAACGACCCGACGGTCTTCCTGTCGCCGCAGGACCTGGCGCGCATGGTGCCGCCGGACAGCCTGAACAACGACCTGCGCCGGCTGATGACGCGCACCTTCACGCAGTTCAAGACCGGGCTGTAGCCCGCGTCCCGCCGAGACCCTGCCCCGGCCGCCGCGCCGGGGACCTCAACGACGCCCGCCCGGAACCGCCGCCCGACCCGATGGCCTCCACGAACCGCGCCCCGGCGCCCGCGCCCTTCCTGCAGATCCAGGACGTCGTCAAGGACTTCGGCGGCTTCCGCGCCGTCAACCACGTCAGCCTGGACATCGCCAAGGGCGAGATCTTCGCGCTGCTGGGCAGCTCGGGCTGCGGCAAGAGCACGCTGCTGCGCATGCTGGCCGGCTTCGAGACGCCGACCTCGGGCCGCATCGTGCTCGACGGCCAGGACCTCGCCGGGCTGCCGCCCTACGAGCGGCCGATGAACATGATGTTCCAGAGCTACGCGCTGTTTCCGCACCTCACGGTGGCGGACAACATCGCCTTCGGCCTCAAGCGCGAGGGACTGCCGCGCGAGCAGGTCGCCGAGCGCGTGCAGGCCATGCTGAAGCTCGTGCAGCTGGAGAAGTTCGCCGCGCGCAAGCCGCACCAGCTCTCCGGCGGCCAGCAGCAGCGCGTGGCGCTGGCGCGCAGCCTGGCCAAGCAGCCGCAGGTGCTGCTGCTGGACGAGCCGCTGGGCGCGCTGGACAAGAAGCTGCGCGAGCAGACGCAGATCGAGCTGGTCAACATCATCGAGAGCGTGGGCGTGACCTGCGTGATGGTCACGCACGACCAGGAGGAGGCGATGACCATGGCCTCGCGCATCGCGGTGATGAGCGAGGGCCGCTTCCTGCAGGTCGGCGCGCCGGGCGAGATCTACGAGACGCCGGCGACGCGCTTCGTCGCCGACTTCATCGGCAATGTCAACCTGATGGACGGCACCCTGGCCGTCGACGAGCCCGACCACTGCGTGATCGACTGCGCCGACTGCCGCCACTACGTCGGCCACGGCATCACCGGCAGCGAAGGCATGGCGGTCACGGTGGCGCTGCGGCCGGAGAAGGTGCACCTGTCGCGCCACCGGCCGGGCGGCGAGCACGCCGAGTTCAACACCGCGCCGGGACGCATCAAGGAGATCGCCTACTTCGGCAGCTTCACCGTCTACCACCTGGTGCTGGGCAGCGGCGCGCTGCTGAAGGTCAGCGTGGCCAATACGCAGCGCCACCGCGACGACGAGTTCACCTGGGGCGACGAGGTCTGGGCGCACTGGTCGCGCTCGGCGCAGGTGGTGCTGACGCAATGAAGACGGCCCTGCCCGGCTGGCTGCGCGGGCGAGCGCTCGTCATCGCGCTGCCGTTCGGCTTCCTGCTGCTGTTCTTCCTGCTGCCCTTCCTGATCGTCGGCCGCATCAGCGTGGCCGAGATGGACGGCGTGGTCTTCAGCGACCTGCTGAGCTTCAGCGAGGGCGTGCTGCAGCTGACGCTGCGCTTCTCGAACTACCTGTTCATCGCCGAGGACACGCTGTACGTGCGCACCTACGCCGCCAGCCTGCAGTATGCGGCGGCGACGACGGTGCTGTGCCTGTTCATCGGCTACCCGTTCGCCTATTTCATGGCGCGCGCCAAGCCCAGCGTGCAGCCGGCGCTGCTGATGCTGGTGATGCTGCCGTTCTGGACCAGCTTCCTGCTGCGCGTGTATGCCTGGCGCGGCCTGCTGACCGACGGCGGCTGGGCGGCGGAATTCATGATCGCCACCGGGCTCGACCAGCTGCTGTACGCCGCCGGACTGATCAGCACGCCGGGCAAGCTGATGCACACGCCCTTCTCGCTGGTGCTGGGCATGACCTACACCTACCTGCCCTTCATGGTGCTGCCGCTGTACGGCACGCTGGCCAAGATGGACCTGCGGCTGCTGGAGGCTGCGGCCGACCTCGGCGCCACGCCCTGGGTCGGCTTCTGGAAGGTGACGGTGCCGCTGTCCAAGGCCGGCATCATCGCCGGCAGCATGCTGGTCTTCATCCCCTGCGTCGGCGAATTCGTGATTCCCGAACTGCTGGGCGGCCCGGAGACGATGATGATCGGCCGCGTGCTGTGGGACGAGTTCTTCGCCAACAACGACTGGCCGATGGCCAGCAGCCTGGCGGTGGTGATCGTGCTGCTGGTCATCGTGCCGCTGGCGCTGTTCTCCAAGTACCAGGCCGAAGCGCAGGAGCGACGCTGACATGGGACCTCGCATTCCTTTGACCGGCCTCGACGCAATGCGGAAACGCGCCGAACACCGCTGTTCGTACATGCCGGCATCAGCACAGCGAAGCCGCGTGGGGGCAGCCCGCATCGCCCAGAGTCCGGCGGTCGGCGCTGCGCGCCGACTGCCCTGCGATGCTCGAACGCTTGGCCCGCCGCCAACTCACTTCGCTCACTTCGTTCGCTCCGTTCGGACATCGGCGGCGAGTCAGTTGGGGAGGCGCGCTGCGCGCGCGGCCAAGCGTTCTGCGCTTCTCGGCGCCTCCCATGGGCGCTGCGGGCTGCCCCCACGCGGCTTCGCGACACGGCGGTGGAAGTCCACCAGTCCGAACACCACTGTCGGTGGACTTCGCGCCAGGCGGTACCCGCTGCCGGCGAATAGTGAAGCGCCGAGCAGCGCAGCTTCGGGGTCGGCGCGCACGCAGTGCGCGCATCGTGAACTGACTCGCCGCCGGTGTCCGAACGGAGCGAACGAAGTGAGCGAAGTGAGTTGGGCGGCGCGACCCCGAAGCGAGCAGCGCAGGGCAGCCACCGCCGAAGGCGGTGGCCGCGGAACCCTGAGCCGGGAGCGGGTACCGCCTGGCGCGATGCGCCAGGGCCTGAACGCCCGGCGAACGGCTGCAACGCGCCGCCAGCAGCCGTTCGCAGGGTCGCGTCACGGGCTGCGACCCGGCCCGCAAGCTGCCCGGCTGAGCCACTGAGATGCGCTTCGCCACCTCCCCCACCTTCAACCGCTGGTTCGGCCGCGGCTGGCTGTCGGTCGGCTTCCTGTTCCTGTACTTCCCGATCCTGGCGCTGGTCGTCTTCTCGTTCAACGACTCGCCGGTGCCCAACGTCTGGCGCGGCTTCACGCTGCGCTGGTATGCCGCGCTGGCGCAGGACAGCGAGCTGCTCGCCGGCCTGTGGCTGAGCCTGAAGATCGCCTTCCTGACCGCCTGCGGCTCGGTCGTGCTGGGCACGCTGGCCGCCTTCGCGCTGGTCAAGTACAAGCGCTTCTTCGGCCGCACGCTGTTCTCCGGCATGGCCACCGCGCCGCTGGTGATGCCCGAGGTCGTCGTCGGCCTGTCGCTGCTGCTGATGCTGGTGGCCGTGCAGCGCGCGCTGGGCTTTCCCGAGCGCGGCATGACGACGATCTGGCTCGGCCACCTGCTGCTGGGCGTGGCCTATGCGACGGTGGTCATCCAGGCGCGGCTGCAGGACCTGAACCCGCAGCTCGAGGAAGCCGCGATGGACCTCGGCGCACGCCCGCAGCAGGTCTTCTGGCTGGTCACGCTGCCGATGATCGCGCAGAGCCTGGTCTCGGCCTGGCTGCTGACCTTCACGATCTCGCTGGACGACGTCGTGCTCTCGGCCTTCCTGTCCGGGCCCGGCTCGACGACGATGCCGCTGGTCATCTTCTCGCGCGCGCGGCTGGGGCTGGACCCCACGGTCAACGCGGTGGCCACGGTGACCATCGTCATCGTCGGCATCGGCGTGGCCATCGCGAGCTGGCTGATCGCGCGCACCGAACGGCAACGGCAACAGGATCTCGCCGCCGCGGCGCGGCAATGACATTCCCCGAGGAGGACCCGATGAACGTCAAGCACCTTCCCGTCTTCACGGCGCTGGCGGCCGCGCTGGCTGCGGCCTTCGCCGCCCCGGCGGCCGCGCAGAGCAACGCCGAGCTGCTGCAGGAACTGCGCGCGCTGCGCGAGCGCGTGCAGCAGCTCGAGCAGCGGCTGCAGCAGCAACAGCAGCCGCCAGCCGCCGGGCAATGGGGCATGACGCCCGAGCAGGCGCGCGAGATGAACCGCATCGCCATCAAGACCGAGGCGCTGCAGGACAACTTCGCCGACCAGGGATTCAAGGGCCTGCGCATCAGCGGCCAGATCGACCCGACCTGGGTCTACAACCAGCGCCAGCGCAACGCGTCCTTCGTGCTGCTGAACAACGAGGACGTGCGCTACAGCTACGACAACTCGTACTTCGGCATGGCCGTCATCGACTTCGAGAAGGAGACCGACAGCGGCGCGAAGTGGCGGCTGACGCTGGCGCCCGAGCGCGGCGTCGGCACGCTGCTCAACGGCAGCGGCATCGTGCACGAGGCCACGGTGTCGATCCCGCTGACCGACCTGCAGACGCGGCTGTGGCTGGGCCAGATCCCGGACTGGACCGGCTACGAGTACACGCTGCCCAAGGACAACAAGCTGATCACGCACAACCTGCTGTTCGACTACGCGGCGCCGACCTCGTTCACCGGCGCGGTGCTGGACATCACGCGCGACAAGTGGTGGACGCGCATCGGCCTGGCCAACTTCAATGCCACGCGCACCGGCAGCTCCACGCGCGCGCCGGTGCTCACCTACCGGGTCGACTACAGCAAGGGCGAATTCGACGGCTTCGGCTTCAGCGGCGTGCACGGCAAGGCGCCCAACTTCGCCGCCGACGGCACCTGGCTGTCCGACACCGGCATGCTGGACCCCAACGGCGACCCGATCTTCGAGGAACTGGGCTTCGACGGCGCCGGCCGCCACACCACCATCCACCTGCTGGAGTTCGACGCCTACTACATCCGCGGCGACTGGTCGCTGTTCGGCCAGGTCGTCTACGGCCAGCAGAAGGGTGCGGCCATCTTCAACAGCGACGGCCGGCTGCGCGACGCGCGCTGGTGGGGCCTGTCGGGCCTGGTCGGCTACAAGATCACGCCGCGGCTTGAAGGCGTGCTGCGCGCCGACTACATCGAGAACAAGAAAAACGGCGGCGGCCTGCTCGGCTACAGCTTCGACGACGACCTCAACGGCATCGGCCGCGGCGTGCTGCCCGACGGCAGCTTCGCCAAGGGCGAGTCGGTGGGCAGCAACCGCTATGCGCTGTCGTTCGGCCTGAACTACCTGTACGACGAGAGCACGATCTTCAAGCTGGAGTACCGCTACGACGGCGCCAGCCAGCCGGTGTTCGGCGACTACCGCGCCGGCAACCTGCTGGGCTACCGCAAGACCAACCAGCTGCTGGGCGCGTCGGTGGTGGTCAGCTTCTGACCGCTGGCCGCCGAACCCGCGGCCCGCACGCACGACCGAGGCCCATGACGACCCCCCCTGCCCCGAACTGGCACGAGCGCGCCGCGGCGCTCGCCATCGACGGCCGCGCCGTGATCGCCGGCGAGCGCCGCGCCGCCGTGACCGGCGAGACCTTCGAGTGCCGCTCGCCGATCGACGGCCGCCTGCTCGCCGCCGTGGCACGCGGGCGCGGCGAGGACGTGGATGCCGCGGTGGCCGCCGCACGCGCCGCCTTCGAGGACCGGCGCTGGGCCGGCAAGCCGCCGGCCGCGCGCAAGAAGGTACTGCAGCGCTGGGTCGAGGGGATCCTGGCCGCCAGGGACGAGCTGGCGCTGCTGGAGACGCTGGACATGGGCAAGCCGATCCGCGACGCGCTCGCGGTCGACGTGCCGCTGGCCGCACGCTGCCTGGGCTGGTACGCCGAGGCGGCCGACAAGCTCTACGGCGAAACGGCACCCACCGGCGACGACGCGCTGGCGCTGATCACGCGCGAGCCGGTCGGCGTGGTCGGCGCCATCGTGCCCTGGAACTACCCGATGCTGATGGCCTCGTGGAAGCTGGGCCCGGCGCTGGCGGCCGGCAATTCGGTCGTGCTCAAGCCCAGCGAGAAGAGCCCGCTGACGGCGCTGCGCCTGGCCGACCTGGCGCTCGAGGCCGGCATCCCGCCGGGTGTCCTCAACGTCGTGCCCGGCTACGGCCACGAAGCCGGCGAGGCGCTGGCGCTGCACATGGACGTCGACGCGCTGGGCTTCACCGGCAGCACGCGCACCGGCCGCCGCATGCTGGAATATGCCGGCCGCAGCAACCTCAAGCGCGTCTACAACGAACTCGGCGGCAAGTCGGCCTTCGTCGTCTTCGCCGATGCCGACGTCGCGCGCGCCGCGCGCACCGCCGCCGGCAGCATGTTCTTCAACCAGGGCGAGAGCTGCAACGCGCCGTCGCGCGTGCTGGTGCACGAGAGCGTGGCCGACGCCTTCGTCGAAGGCGTGCTCGCGCAGGCGCCGCGCTGGCAGCCCGGCGACCCGCTGGATGCCGCGACGAGCCTGGGTGCCATCGTCGACGAGACCCAGCTCGCCACCGTGCTGCGCTACATCGCCGCCGGCCACGACGAAGGCGCACGCTGCGTCGCCGGCGGCCGCCGCGTGCGCGAGTCCAGCGGCGGCTTCTTCGTCGAGCCCACCGTCTTCGACGGCGTGCGCAACGACATGACGATCGCGCGCGAGGAAATCTTCGGCCCGGTGCTCTCGGTGATCCGCTTCCACGACGAGGCCGAGGCCGTGCGCCTGGCCAACGACAGCGCCTACGGCCTGCAGGCGGCGGTGTGGACCGACAACGTGCACCGCGCGCACCGCGTCGCGCGCGCGCTGCGCGCCGGCACCGTGCATGTCAACCAGTACGACGAGGACGACATCACCGTGCCCTTCGGCGGCGTCAAGCAGAGCGGCAACGGCCGCGACAAGAGCCTGCACGCCTTCGACAAGGTCACCGAGCTGAAGACGACCTGGCTGCGCATCGCGCCCGCCGCTTGAACCCCGCGCCTTGAGCCTGCCGGACGGTCCGCCGCCGTGAGCCCGCCGGTCTGGGCCTACGCCAGCCTGGCCGCCAGCATGGCGCTGGTCGGCAGCTACGTCGGGCTGTCGAAGCTGCTGGTCGCCGCCTTCCCGGTGCTGCTGCTGGCCGGGCTGCGCTTCGCGATCGCGGCGGTCGCGATGGTGCACTGGGTACGGCGCGGCCCGGCCGAGGCGCCGCTGACGCGCCACGACCGCGTGCTGCTGTTCTGGGAGAGCTT
Organism: Rubrivivax sp.; assembly: GCA_019635315.1. GTDB lineage: Bacteria > Pseudomonadota > Gammaproteobacteria > Burkholderiales > Burkholderiaceae_C > Rubrivivax. The sequence goes on along the minus strand of JAHBZT010000002.1, from coordinate 652,486 downwards.
CCTCGGCAACTTCCTCTTCAGCATCTGCATGCTGTACGGCGTGGCGCTGACCTCGGCGCTGGCCGCCGGCGTCACGATGGCGGCCATCCCGGCCGCCGTGGCGCTGCTGTCGCGCGTGTTTCTGGGCGAGGCGATCCGGCCGCGCGTGTGGGGCGCCATCGGCTGCGCGGCAGCCGGCATCGCGCTGCTGGCGCTGGCACGTCACCCCGGTGAGGCCGGTGCCGGCGCCGCGGCGGCCTCGCCGCTGGGCTATGCGCTGCTGCTGGGTGCCGTGCTGTGCGAAGCCAGCTACGTGGTCATCGGCAAGCGGCTGACGGCCAACGTCTCGCCGCGCCGCATCAGCGCGCTGATCAACCTGTGGGGCCTGGTGCTGGTGGCGCCGCTGGCGCTGTGGCAGGCGCGTGGCTTCGACTTCGCGGCGGTCGCGGCGTCGACCTGGGTGCTGCTGGTCTTCTACGCCATCGCGGCCAGCATGGTGACCGTGTGGCTGTGGATGCAGGGCCTGCGCCACGTGCCGGCGCCGCAGGCCGGCGTCTTCACGGTCATGCTGCCGGTGGCCGCGGCGGCGGTCGGCATCGTGGTGCTCGGCGAGCCCTTCGGCGCCGCGCATGTCGCGGCCTTCGTGCTGGCGGTCGCGGGGCTGCTGCTGGCGACCTGGCCGCAGCGGGGCCGCGCGGGCGACGAGGCTCAGCGCCGCGCCGCCTTGCCGTAGGCGCGGAACTTCTCGATCACCGCGGCCATGTCCTCGGCGCTCAGCGTGGCCGGTTCGGCCACCGCCAGCGCCTTCAGGTACATGCCGCACAGGCTCTCGACCTCCACGGCGACCTTCATCGCGCGCGCCAGCGTCGCGCCGGCCGCCACCAGGCCGTGGTGCGCCAGCAGGCAGGCGTCGCGCCGGGCCAGCGCGGCGGCCACGCCCTGCGACAGCGCCTCGCTGCCGAACAGGTGGTAGGGCACCAGCGGCACGTCGTCGCCGCCGGCAATGGCGACCATGTAGTGGAAGGCCGGCAGCGGCCGGTCCAGGCAGGCCAGCGCGGTGGCCTCGGGCGCATGCGCGTGCACGACGGCGCCGAGGTCCGCTCGCGCACGATAGGCAGCGCGGTGGAACGGCCATTCGCTGGACGGCTGCCAGTCACCCTGCACCTCGCCGTCGTCGCCGACCCAGACAAGGTCCTGCGGCCGCAGCTCGTCGGCACCCATGCCGGTGGGCGTGATCAGCATGCCGTCGCGGCCATCGCGCGGAATGCGCACGCTCAGGTTGCCGGTGCTGCCGCGGTTGAGGCCCAGCGCATCCAGCCGGCGCAGCGCGGCGCTCATGTCGTCGCGCAGCCGGGCTTCGTCGGTGTTCACGCCCTGCCCTCCGTCAGCGCCGCGAGGGCACGCGCTTCGGCCGCCACGAGGCCGTGCTCGGTGATCAGCGACGTCACCAGCCGCGCCGGCGTCACGTCGAAGGCCGGATTGGCGGCCACGCTGCCGTCGGGCACGACCTGCACCTCGACGACTCGGCCTTCGCCGTCGCGGCCCCAGACATGGGTCTGCTCGCGCGCGCTGCGCTGCTCCACCGGGATCGCCCCGCCGTCGGGCAGCGAGCGGTCCAGCGTCGAGGTCGGCATCGCGACATGGAAAGGCACGCCGTTGTCGCGCGCCGCCAGCGCCTTCAGGTAGGTGCCGACCTTGTTGCAGACATCGCCATTGGCGGCCACGCGGTCGCAGCCGACGAGCACCAGGTCGACCAGCCCCTGGCGCATCAGGTGGCCGCCGGCGTTGTCGCTGACCACCGTGTGCGGTACGCCGGCGCGGCCCAGCTCCCAGGCCGTCAGCGCGGCACCCTGGTTGCGCGGCCGCGTCTCGTCGACCCACACGTGCAGCGGCAGCCCGGCCGCGTGTGCCAGATAGATGGGCGCCGTCGCGGTGCCCCAGCCGCAGGTGGCCAGCGCGCCGGCGTTGCAGTGCGTCAGCACGTTGACCACGCCGGCGCGGCGCGCGGCCGCGGCCTGCAGCAGCGGCAGGCCGTGGCGGCCGATGGCGTGGTTGACCAGCACGTCTTCTTCCGCGATCGCCAGCGCCTCGGCCCAGGCTGCGGCTGCGCGGGCCGCGGCGGGCAAGGGACGCAGCCGGCGCTGCATGCGCTCGAGCGCCCAGGCCAGGTTGACGGCCGTCGGGCGCGCGCCGCGCAAGTGCCGCACGCCCTGCTCCAGCGCCGCATCGCCGGCATCGCTGCGCAGTTGCAGCGCCAGGCCGAAGGCGGCCGTGGCGCCGATCAGCGGCGCGCCGCGCACGACCATGTCGCGGATCGCGGCGAAGACTTCCTGCGCACTGCTCAGTGTCGCGTGGCGCAGCTCGTGCGGCAGCCAGCGCTGGTCGACGACGACCACCGCGTCGCCCGTGTCCGCCGGCTGCAGCGGGCGCAGCGCGCCGGGCGCCTCGGCCGGCACGGTCACTGGTCTACCCGCCGCGCTGCGCGCTGCGGGCTGAGCCCTTGGGAGCGGCCCGGCGGTCTCATGCGCTGCGCTTGAGCACCCGGCCGGCCACCGCCGACAGCTTGTCCAGCATCGCCGGGTCGCGGGCCTCGGGTGCGGTGATCAGCGCATGGTCCAGCGCGTGGCGGCAGGCGCAGTCCGCCGCCGCGGCGTCGGCGGTGATGGTGCCGGCCAGGGCGCCGACCAACGTGCGCGCGGTGGCGGCGTTGCCCAGCAGCACCTGGATCACCGCGTCCACCGTCACCGCCTCGTGGCCCTGGTGCCAGCAGTCGAAGTCGGTGACCATGGCCACCGAGCAGTAGCACAGCTCGGCCTCGCGCGCGAGCTTGGCCTCGGGCATGTTGGTCATGCCGATGACGTCGCAGTTCCAGCCGCGGTACAGGCGGCTCTCGGCCAGCGTCGAGAACTGCGGCCCTTCCATCACCAGGTAGGTGCCGCCCTCGGCATGCGGCACGCGCTGCTGCTTCAGCGCCGCCAGCACGTGGCGGCCGAGCCGGCTGCACACCGGCTGCGCCATCGAGACATGCGCCACCATGCCGGTGCCGAAGAAGCTCTTCGCGCGCGCGAAGGTGCGGTCGACGAACTGGTCGACGACGACGAAGGTGCCCGGCGGCAGGTCGGCGCGCAGGCTGCCCACCGCCGACAGGCTCAGCACGTCGGTCGCGCCGAGCTGCTTCAGCGCCGCGATGTTGGCGCGGAAATTCAGCTCCGACGGCGGGATGCGGTGGCCGCGGCCGTGGCGCGGCAGGAAGGCCAGGTGCGCATCGCCCAGCTGGCCGAGGAAGATCTCGTCGGAGGGCGCGCCCCAGGGCGTGTCGACATGGACCCAGCGGGTATTCGTCAGGCCCGGCAGGTCGTACAGGCCGCTGCCGCCGATGACGGCCAGCAGCGGCGTGCCGGCCGGGTGATGCGATGTGGACATGGATGGACTGCGTGGTCGCGGCCGAGGCGGACCGCGCGGCCATTCTGCCCGCACGCACCGGGCAGCCGGCACCGTCGTGCCCCCGCCGTGCGGATGGCCAGCCGCGCTGGTGGTGCCGGGCCCGTCAGCCCCGGCTCAGCGCGCCAGGCGCGACAGCACCAGCTCGTCGCCGACCAGCGAGCCGTACTCCCAGGGCTGCTGCCGGTTGCCGGTGGCCGACATCACCGCCTCGCGCACGCGGCGCAGCACGACGGCGATGTCCAGCGGCAGGTCCAGGTGCGCCAGCAGCGCCTCGGTGTACGGGCTGTGGCGGCCGCGGCCGTCCTCGGCCACCGCGCCGTCCTTGGTGGCATAGCTGATCAGCGTGCCGGTCGTGCCCTGCACCGGCGCCAGCCCGACGCCGGCCACGCTGCGCGTGGCGACCAGCGAGCGCGCGACCGGGTTGTCGCGGCAGGCGTCGAGGAAGACGATGCGCGTCTTCGCCGGCAGGTATTCCAGCATGTCCTCCAGCGACACGCCGGTCAGGCGCACGCTGCCGACGGTGGCGCCGTCGCCGCGCATGTCCACCGGCACGATGTAGTTGACGCCGCCGACCTGCAGCCCGTGGCCGGCGTAGAAGAGGATGTTGACGTCGGCGCCCGCGGCGCGCTGCTGGTAGGTGGCGAGCGCCTGCACTAGCGCGTTGCGGTCGGCGTCCAGCACCAGGTCGACCTCGATGCCGAAGCTGCGCAGCTTGGCGGCCATCGCCTCGGCGTCGCGGCCGGGGTTGGGCAGCGTGCCCAGGTGCGCATAGCGGCCGTTGCCGATGACCAGTGCCCGCGCCTGCAGCCGCGGGCCGGCGGCCGGTGCACGCTCGCCGCGCTGGACCGCCGTCTGGGCCTGCATCTGCGCCTGCAGCTGGGCCAGCTGCTGGCGCACGGCGTCCAGCTCGGCGGCCGTGACCGCGGGCGCGGCCGGCTCGACGGGCGGCGGCGTCGAGGCCGGCGCCGGGCCGGCCGCCACTGGCGCAGGGTCGGCGGCGCCGACCTGCGGCGACGGCGACGGCGACGGCGCCGCGGCGACGGCCGGCGCCTCGCTCGACAGATGCGCGCGCAGCTCGTCGGCCGACAGCGGCGAGACGCCATCGGCGATCAGCAGCCTGCAGTCGCAATCGGTTCCCGCGACAGCAGCAGGTGGAGTCGCCGCCGCCAGCGCGCGCCGGCACTCCGCGAGCGCAGACTCCGCACGCAGCGCGGTGGTGGTGCTGGCCAGCGACAGCGGCATCACGGTGCCGGCGAGACCCAGTGCGCGTGGGCAGGCCGGCGCCCGCGGCGACGAGGCCAGCGCGTAGCTGCCGCTGGCCGGCGCCAGCTGGCGCACGCTGCTCGACCAGCCGGGCAGCCGCTCATCGGCCAGCGGCAGCGCGGTCAGGCAGCCGCTCGTGCCGTCGGCAAGCACGAACTGGTAGCGCGGCACGCAGGATTGGGCCTGCGCCAGCGTCGCCGCGGCCATCCAGGCGAGGGCCAGCAGGAAGCGCATCATGGGCCGATCCTAAGCCCGCCCACGGCGGCGGCGCTAGGCCGGCAGCGCCAGGCCCTCGCGCGCGCGGGCCGACACCTCGGCCGGCGCCAGGTGCTTGAGCCGGTGGTCCGACCACACCTGGCGCCAGCGCCGCGCCCCGGGCAGCCCGTTGCGCAGGCCCATCATGTGGCGCGCCGCAGCAAACCAGCTGGTGCCCTGCGCGGCCAGCCGCGTCATGTAGGCCACCATCGCCTGCTCGACGCCGTCCAGTGTCGGCGCCGGCCCCTGGTCGCCGAAGAAGCGGCGGTCCCAGCCGGCCATCGCCCAGGGGTGGTGGTAGGCGTGGCGGCCGACCATCGCGCCGTCGACCTGCGCCAGCGTGGCGGCGATCGCCTCGTCGTCGGCCAGCCCGCCGTTGGCCACGAAGACCAGCGCCGGAAAGTCCCGCTTCAGCCGCGCGACGACCTCGTGGCGCAGCGGTGGCACCTCGCGGTTCTCCTTCGGCGACAGGCCCTGCAGCCAGGCGTTGCGCGCATGCACGATGAAGACGCCGCAGCCGCCGCGTTCGGCCACCGTGCCGACGAAGTCGCGCACGAAGCCGTAGTCCTCGTCGCGGCCGAGGCCGATGCGGTGCTTGACCGTCACCGGCAGCGTGCAGGCGTCGCGCATCGCCTGCACGCAGTCGGCCACCAGCGCCGGCTCGGCCATCAGGCAGGCGCCGAAGGAGCCGCGCTGCACGCGTTCGCTGGGGCAGCCGCAGTTGAGGTTGACCTCGTCGTAGCCACAGCGCTGGGCGAGCTTCGCGCAGGCCGCCAGCTCGTCGGGCTCGCTGCCGCCGAGCTGCAGCGCCAGCGGGTGCTCGGCGGCGTCGAAGTCCAGGTGGCGCGCGACGTCGCCGTGCAGCAGCGCGCCGGTGGTCACCATCTCGGTATACAGGCGCGTGTGGCGCGTGATCAGGCGGTGGAAGACGCGGCAGTGGCGGTCGGTCCAGTCCATCATCGGGGCCACCGATAGACGCCAGTCGCCAAGCTGTTGATTCACAAAGACTTTCTATGACCTGAATGTAACGAAAATCGGCTGTGTGCAGCAGAAAGTGCACACGAAGTGCACGGAAGGTGCTTCAATCGGGCCTGACCGGTAAACGATTGGACGCACAGCAAACGCACACGCCAGCGGTCGGCGTGTGCATTTTCCAGTGCACACGGAGCAGCCGACATGCCCACATTCACGGAACTGCCCTCGGGCCGCTGGCGCGTGCAGGTGCGCCGCGGTGGCGCCTACAGGGCCGCCACCTTCGACAAGAAGTCAGACGCCCGCGCCTGGGCCACCGCGGCCGAGGCCCAGGCGAAGCTGGCGCACGTCAGCGGCTATGCCCCGCCGCCGGCCGGCGCGACGGTGGCCGACCTGATCGACAAGTACCGCGAGCAGCACACCAAGGAGCACGGCAAGACGAAGCGCGCGACGCTGGCGATGCTGCACGCCGACCGGCTTGGCCGGGTCAAGCTGGCGAGCCTGTCCGCGCTCGACCTGCGCGACTTCGTTGACCGGCGCGTCAAGGACGGCGCTGGCGGCACGACGATCGCCGCCGACTTGAGCTTCCTATCCTCGGTGCTCAAGTGGGGCCGGCATGTGCGCCGGCTGGATCTGCCGGTCCACCTGGCCATGGATGCCCGGCGCGACCTGGCATATCGAGGCCTGAGCACACGCAGCGCCGAGCGCGACCGCGAGCCCACCGACGCCGAGTTGTCGCGCCTGTACGCGCACTGGCAGGCCAGCCCGCGCCAGCGCATCGACATGGTGACGCTGTGCAGGTTCGCCCTGGCCACCGCGATGCGCCAGGACGAGATCTGCCGGCTGCAGGCCGAGGACGTGAACGTCATCGCGAAGACCGTGCTCATTCGCGACCGGAAGGATCCGCAGCGCAAGGCGGGCAACAACCAAGAGGTGCCGCTGCTGCCGGATGCCTGGGCCATCGTGAAGCCGATCCTTCGCGAGCGGTCGACGGGCAGGCTGTTCCCCTACTCCAGCGCCAGCGTGAGCACGGCATTCACGCGGGCCTGCGCCACCCTCGGCATTGAGGATCTGCACTTCCACGACCTGCGGCACCGCGCGACGGCCGACCTGTTCCGCCAGGGGCTCGACATTCCCCGGGTGGCGCTGATGACCGGGCACAAGACCTGGGCGCAGTTGAAGCGGTACACCAAGATCAAGCCGGAGGACGTTCACGCGGCGCTGGCAGACCGTGCGGCGGTACGGGCGGCGCTGTGACGAAGTGGAGCGAAAGGCCGAGGCCGGCCGAGAGCGACTACCTCCTAGCCGTCCAGGCCTGCTGGCTCGCGGTAAGCGCCATCGTCCTCGACGACACGGTATGGGATGAAGAGGCGGCGCGGGTAGACGCTGATCCCCTGCCCTGGCCGCTCACTGAGGCGCGCAGCGACGACGGAACCGCTGATCTACTGCGGTGGCTCGCGCCACACGCTGTAACCCTCGCGACCGCCTTCGCCGCGGATCGCTTCGACGTGGGCGACGCCGATCCCAGTGCCGCCGGTTTCCAGACGCTGCTGCGCGTCGTGAAGAGAGGGCTGGACGCTGCCGAGCGGGTTCTACGGCGGGACTTCGGCGGCGGGCGCGGTGGCCGTGTGCGGCTTGACGGTGGCCGCAGCCTCAACAACTGGATCAAGGCATTCAATGTCGAGCTCGCGGCGGGCCGCACCGTCGCTGAGAAGGCCGAACTGCTGAGGATGGGCAAGAGCAGTGTCGCCCGCGCCATCCACCGCACGCTGCACTCGGGCGATGCCAAGCGGCGCAAGCGGCCGGGCTGAAGTTGTCCCACTTTTGAGTGAAACGCCGGGCGATGCTCGGCATCGTCTGGCCTGGGTTCACTACAGGTGCAGACGATGGAAACCACGAAGGACGATCCAGCGGTAGCCGAGCTGGCGCGGTCGCTCGACTGCTTCACCGAGGCCGACCTGTGTCGACTGGCCGGAGCCAAGCCGACGACTGTCGAGGCCTGGCGCAAGCGCCACACCGGCCCGGACTATGTGCTCATCGGCAACGCGTTTCTCTACCCGCGTGAGTCGCTCAAGGAGTTCTTGCGGTCCCGGGTTCGCAAGATGGGCGGCAGTGTCAGCGCGAAGTCGGTGCTGTGATGACCGCCACCACCCCGCCCGCCGCCGCGGTCGCCGAGCTGGACGGCGAGGCCGAGCGCAAGCGCCAGGCGACGCTGCAGGCACGGGCGGCCCTGCAGGGCGTCGCGCTGCGCCGCCTGGCCGATGGCCGATGGCTGGCCAGCCGGTGGAACCTGTGCCGCGAGCTCGACGACGGCGAGGTCGAGGGCTGGCTGGCGCGCGTGGGAGGGGCGCTGCGATGAACGCGCACCGCGAGGAAACCACTGCCGAAGTCTGGGCCACTGCCGAAGCGTGGTTCAAGCGGCAGGTAGCGACGCTGAGTGCCGCGCTCGGCCCGAGCTGGCCCGAGCACCGCGACTGGATCGTCGCCTATCTGCGCGAAGAGGTGCGCCAGCGGCTGATCGCCCGCGGCTGGAGGCCCCGCGATGGATCTTGACCTGGGGGATCTTGGCCTGGGCGACCCGGAGCGGCCACTGCCCAAGGCCAGCAGAGGCGCCGTCATCGACTGGTCGCCCGAGGCTGTGAAGGCGCGCAAGATCGCAGCGCGCGAGGCCCGCAGCGCAGCACGAGACGCCGAGCCTGCGGCCGAGCCTGCGGCCGAGCCTGCAGACGAGGCTGCATCGTGGGTCGACCTCGTGCGGGACTACCGGCCAGAGCTTGATATCGAGGCCCGGCAGCACGCTGTCGAGTGGGCGGTAGAGGACTGGATTCAGCGCGGCAAGGTGGGCGTGCTGGTCGCCGGTGGCGGCACCGGCAAGACGACGCTGCTGATGATGCTGGGCATCTGCATCGCGCTCGGCTGGCCGTTCTTCGGGCAGCGGGTGCAGCGCGGTTCCTTCCTACTGCTGTCGGCCGACGACGACCAGCACGACCTCGACGCGGTGCTGGCGCTGCTGTGCCGCGCGCTGAAGCTGTCGCCCGAAGACTTCGCCATCGTCGCGGTCAAGCTGCGCCTGGTCAGCATCATCGGACTGGCCGGCACGAGAACCTTCACGACGACGCTTCGCGGCGACATCCTGACCACCGACCTGCCCGAGCTGCTGCACACGGCGACCGAGGGCATGACCGACCTCGTGGGCGTGGCGCTGGACACGCTGCGGCAATTCTGCGGCGGCAGCTCCAGTGACGAGCAGACCATCAAGCTGACGCTGGACGGGTGCCGCGCGTTCGCGCAACGCCGGCAGTGCTTCGTCGTGCTGAGCCACCACACCGGGAAGCAGGCCTACCGCGACGCCATCACCGACATGTACTGCGGCACCGGCAGCGCGGCGATCGCCGACAACAGCCGCTTCGTGCTGCTGCTGCAGGCGGCCGAGTGGTCGGAGATCAACGACAAGATCGAGCGCACCGGCAACGAGGCCGGGCAGCCGCTGGTGCTGCGCTCCACGCGCGGTTCGATCATGGTCAAGGCGCCGGAGGCGATGTACCTGTGCCGCGACGGCTTCCGCATCACCCGGATCAAGGGCCGGACGCTGAGCAGCGCGGAGCAGGTCGACGCGCGGGACCGCAAGGTGCTGCAGGCCGTTCGGTCCGGGCACCAGAGCAAGCGTGCGGTCTTCGCCGAGGTCGGCGGGAACAAGCGCGCGGTCTTCGATCAGGTGGACGCGCTGGTCGGCCGGGGCCTGCTGGTCGAGGAGGCCGGGACCAAGGGCGGGACCAAGAAACTGATGGTCGCGGCGCCTGGCGCGCGGCTGCTGGACACCCCGAAAGAGGCGGGACCAAAAGGCGGGACCTCCTTAAGCATTGGTCCCATGGTCCCACCCCTCCCTGACTGACGTTTCACTACGTCAGGGCAGGGGATGGGAGCGGGTGGCCGGGACCACCCGGGACCACACCGGGACCAAAGAAGTGGTCCCACCACTGAGGGATACGAAGCATGAGCGCAGGCAAGACACCGGAACCAGTACCGAACGCCGCGAGCCGGCTGCTGAAGGAGCGCTGGCAGGCCGCCGACGCTGACGAGCTGATCGAGCACCACGCCCAGGGCGACGCCCAACATGGGTGCACATCCGCCTATGTGCTGCGCAACCGCGCCGAGCAGTGCGAAGCCTTCACGTTCGCGGAGGCCGTCGCGCTGCACCGCGCCCAGGCGTGGCCGAGCGAGTTCGGGTGCATGGATGGCGACACGTTCTACCTGAACCAGCACGCCGCGCACTCAGTGCAAGAGTTCTTGCACGAGGCTGGGCTGGCCTGGGCGCGTCACCTGCAGCGCATGGAGGCGCTGCGCGGCACACCGGCAGGGCGCATCCGCGTGGCCGCATGACCCCGCACCGCTGCCCGCACTGCGGCCAGGCGCTGCCAGGGGCCGAGGCCGAGGCCGACCTGCAGCGCGAGGTCGAGGCGCTGGCCGCTGCGCTGCGGCAGGCAGGGCACCCGGTCACGCTGGCCGGGCTGGTCAGCGAAGACGGCGCAGCGGCGGCGCTGGGCATGGCTGCCGGCACCCTGCGCAACCGATCGTGCTACGGCACGCCGCTGCTGCAGCCGGTGCTGGTCGCCCGGCGGCGCTGGTATCGGGTCGCGGACCTGGCGAGGTTGTTGCACGGAACCGCATAGGGGCGCATGTCTGTGCATGGCCTGCAGGCGCCGCATCGTCCAGACTCGGACACCCGAACTGAAAGGCAGATCATGTTCCTGGACCGCCACACCCGCGTCGACTTCGCTCGCGCCGCCATCGTGCGAGCCCTGACTCGCGACCCGACCGAGGCCGTGGCCCTGGCCGAGAGCCGCTTCGGCCGCGGCGCCGAGGCGACCAGGCTGATCAAGGCTGGCGTTGCCGGCGCCACGCCCGAAGGCTACGGTGGCGAGCTCGTGCAGCCTGGTGCGCTGGAGTTCCTCGCGTCCTGGCGGCCGCAAACGATCATCGGCCGAGCCGGCCTGCGGCGCGTGCCGGCCGATGTTCCCATCGTTGCGCAGGCCGGCATGGCTACTGCCTACTGGACCGCTGCCGGCCGCGCGACGCCGGTGAGTTCCGCGGCATTCGAGCGCGAGCGCCTGCGCCCGCTGCGCGTCAGCGCCCTGGTCGTTGCCAGCGAAGAACTGCTCCAAGCGTCCGACGGCGAGGACGTGCTCGCGGACGATCTGACCAGCGCACTGGTCGAGGCCGAGGATCGCGCGTTCGTCGACCCGGCGAACACCGGCACCCCCGGCGAGATGCCCGCGTCGGTCACGCACGACGGGCCGAGCATCGCGAGCACGGGCGACCTGGGCGTCGATCTTGTCGAGGCCAGCGATGACTTCGATGGTCAGTGGTCGCGGGCCGTGATCGTCGCGCACCCGCGCACCGCGCTGCAGATCGCGCTGGCCGAGGGCGGCCTCGGCCTGGCTGTTGCGCTCGGTCCGCGCGGCGGCGAGCTGGCGACCGTCCCGGTCATCTGTTCCGAGGCTGTGCCGTGGGATTCCAATGGCGGCCTGATCGTGCTGATGGACACATCGGCCATCGTCTACACCGACGACGCGCCTTCGGTCTCGCGGTCGTCGATCGCCAGTGTCGAGATGGCCGACAACCCGACCGGCCACGCTGGCACCCCGACCGGCGCGACGAGCGTCGTGAATCTGTATCAGAGCAACAGCGTCGGCTTGCTGGCGACCGCCCGAGCGAACTGGCTGAAGGCCAGGCCGGCCTCGGTCGTGTGCATCACCGGCGCGAACTACGGGCGGTCCTGATGCCGACCACCGAACCGACCCCGACCGCCGCGCCGAAGCGCAAGCGTGCAGCGCCGCCGCCGCCGTGGACCGAGGCGGAACTGATCGACGCATTCACTGCCGCATTGCCCAGCCTGGGCGCCATCGCCGCAGGCCGCAAGCGCGCATGGCGCTGGCCGGAAGGTGGCGCCGTGGCCGAGGTCGGCGACGTGGCCGAGCACGAAGGTCGGCTGTTCGTGGCCTGGGCCATCACTGCCATCGCGCCGCCGTCCCGGTGCTCGTGGATCGAGGTCGACGCCGATGATCTGGCGATGGCGCGGAAGGCCTACGAAGCCCGGCAGCAGCGCGAGGCGCAGCGCGAGGCGCAGCGGCGCGAGGCTGCATTGGCACACCGGGTTGCCGTGGCCGAGGCGCAGGGGCGCATCGAGGCCGCCCACAAGGCCGCCAGCGAGGGCCGCGCGCTGGTCGACGCTGATGCGCTGCAGGCCCAGGTCCGCGACCTGACGCAGCGACTGCTGGAGCTGGAGGCGACGGCCCTGCACGAAGCTGGCATCTACCGCGCCGGCACCGACTATCGCGCTGGTGCACTGGTCACGCATCGCTCGGGCCTGTGGGTTTCGAAGACCAGCACGAACACCGAGCCCGGCCAGGCCGCGAGCGATTGGAGGCTTGTCATGAAGGCGGGGAAGCGATGAGCGGAGCACTCGACGCCAGCGGCTTCGAACGTCTGGCCACCTTCGGCGAGCCGGCAAGCGTAGTCCGCGCCCGAATGGTCCAGCACTTCCACAACCACATCGGCGAGGCGCGAGCCGAGGTGATGCGGATGCTGACGAGCGAGGCCGGCATGGCTGAAGCAGTTGCCGCGGTCTACGTTGAGCGGCTGGCCAGCCGGTTGGTGAGCCAGCGTGTCGACATGTTGTTGCCCGCAGTGATGCAGCGCCTGGCCGACGCGGCGCCGCGGGACTGACCCCCTCGGGGGCGAGGGGTCGAGATGCTTTCGAAGGCGAAGAGGACACCGCAGCCACCCGCACCGAGACTTTTCTTTCCCCATTTGACTTCAGGCCCGCGACAGTGGCGAAACCCCTAACCTGCCTGCGCTGCGGCACCGCCCTCGGCGATGGCCCACCCACCGGCAGACCGCCGCGCTACTGCGGCGACCTGTGCAAGCGCCTGACCGAGTACGAGGTTCGCCGGCTGGACCGCCGCCTTTCAGGGTACGAGATCGAGCTGCGCGAAGAGCTGGCCGACCGCACGGCCGCGGCCGATGCCTGGATCGACAAGCTCGGCCGCTCGCGTGCGCAGCGCATAGGCGACCTGCGCCGGTGGATCAAGGCCGATACGGAGCGGCTTCGCGCGCTGCTGGGCGGCACCGATGACGCTTGATGACGCGCTGCACGGCCGCCAGCGCCAGGCGCCCCTGCGCTGGCCTGCCGACCGCGTGCTGCAGCACATCACCGAAGACGGCCCAGACCCGGTGCTGCTGGCCGCGGACCCTGGCCCAACCGCCCCGACGCGGGACCGGGTTTCAGCGTTGCTGACCACCGGCGCAGCGCGAGCCGACATCGCGTTGCACCTGGGCGTCAGCGTTGCGCGTGTGGGGCAGATCGTCGCCACGCTGGAGGACAAGTAGTGCCGAAGATTCGGACCCACTGGCAACCGCCCAGGTCGCGCGGCGAGCGCGAGGCTGACCCGGGCTTCGCGGTCGCGCTGGCCAGGCAGGCGGGCGTGTTCTTCGCCGAGCCGAAGCGCGAGGGCGAGCCGTACAGCGTTCGTCGCGCTGGCGCCGTCATCTTCGAGGCCGACAGCATCCCGGAGGTCGTCGCGTTCCTGCGCGACCAGCTACAGGAGCACCAGACATGACCGGCACGGCGCTTCGGCGCACCATGCGCGCCCAGTGGGCGCACGTTGGCGCGATGCACGTCGAGCTCGACCACCGCGACCTGCGCGCCGTGGGCGAGTTCCTGACCATCAACGACCTGGCGCCGACGCACGGGCGGCCCGTGGTCTGCTGCATCAACGGCGAGTACATCGCGCGGGCGGACTGGTGGCAGCCGGTGCGCAGCGGCGACGTCGTCGTGTTCGCAGAGCTGGCCGGCAGCGGAGACAACGGCCGGATACTGGCGCAGCTACTCGTGGCCGTGGCCAGCGCCTACAGCGGTGGCGCTGTGGGTGCTGCATACAACAGCGCGGCCGCGGGCGCCTTCACATCGGCGGCCGTCGCAGCGGTCGGCGGCATCCGTATCGACCGCGTGCCGGGCTGCGCGTGAGCATCCTGCTCGGCTTCGTCGCGGAGCATCGCGCCACCCTCGCCGCCGACAGCCGCGGCCATGCCATCGCCGACGGCGCGCCGATGCTCGCAACCAAGCTCATGCCGCTGCCGGTCGCGGGATGCGTGGCCGCCTTCAGGGGCAGCTACGGCGTGGGGCTTCAGGCACTGTTCCACCTGCTGATCGCCGGTGCATCGGACTTCGATGGCTTGGCCGCCGCAGCGCCACACGCGATCATGGCGGCGCAGCGCTACTTCGCCGAGCCGGGCACGCGCGAGCTGGAGCTGGTCATCGTCGGGCACTCGCCGCAGTGCTGCAGGTTCATCGGCGTGGTCTACAAGACCGACGCGGCCGGCGCGGTCGCGCGGGTAGAACTGCTCGGCGCCCAGCCTGGGGAAGTCGGCGTCCTGCACGCGCCCTGGGAGGCCGCGGAGCCGCCGCCGTGCCTGCCGGACAGCGACGCGAACCTGCTGCGCCTGGCGCGGCTGCAGGTGGCCGCGTGGCGTGCGGCGCGCAGCCTGCCGGTAGGTGGCGAACTGGTCCGCGCGGAGCTGGTGCGCGTCGACGGGCGCACCGCCGTCGAGGTCCGCACGCTGGGCACGCTGTAGCGCGGCGGCCGGCGCGAAGGCGCGGTGGGCAAGGCAGAGGGGAGAAAAAGTAAATGTAGCTGAAACAGCTACATCTACTCGGCACCTTGGAGTCAACGCCGCTGCCGTGGTGGGGATGGGCCGCAAGCACTTGCGTTGCCGGAAACGATGCCGTACAGTCGTCGGCATGGCTGCTGCCAAGACCGTCACCGACCGAGTATCCGAGCTGCGGGCCCGGCGCAAGGCGCTGGGGCTGACGCGGCTGGAGCTGTACGCCCATCCCGACGATCACGAGCCGATCAAGGCTCACGCTGCCAAGCTGCAGCGCAAGCGCGCGAAAGGAGCGAAGACGCCGCCGGCAAGCGGCTGAGAAACAAGCGGGGCCCGGAAGTGTTGCGAGCACGACCGGACCCCTGACCACCCCACGAAACCGAGGTTCGTGAACATGGCTGAGACGAATTCTATGGGTGCGCCTCGCGCGCACTTGGCCGGCCCGGTCCTGGGCCGCCTGCACGGCGTCGAGAATCGACTGCAGGACCTGCGCGACGACCAGCGCGCATTTCACCTGGCGCTGGGCGCCTTCCTCGTCAGGCATGGCCTGCACGCCGCCGACGACCTGACCCTGCACACCGTATCGGCTGGCCTGCTGCAGCGGCTGGACGGTATCCGCGAGGCCGTGCAGGCGATTCGCGCGGAGCTCACGCCATGAAGGCCGCCGACCGCGCCATCGTCGCCATCGCCATCGTCGTCGTCGTGCTGGTGCTGGGGGGCTGGATATGAGCCCGAACGTCACCGACCCGAAGGTCTGGACGCTGCCGCTGCCCTGGCGCCTGCCGGCGCTGGTGCTGGTGCTGGTGCTGCTGCTGGCGCTGGGCCTGCTGGGCGCGCTGCTGGGCTGGGCGCTGGCCACGCCGCCACCACCACCTGCGCCTGCCCGCGCGCCGGCTGTGGGCCTGCTGCTGGAGGCCGGAGACGATGCGGCCGTCGTGCTAGCCGCCGAGGCTGTCGACGCTGGCGCCGTGGCCCTTGTGGCGCACCTGCGCGGCCTGCAGGCAGGCCAGCGGGTGCCGCTGCTGGTGCAGGGCTGCCAGGCTGGCGCCGGCAGCGTGCGGGACTTGAAGACCGGCGCCAGCACCGCATGGACGGCGCGCGGCAGCGCCATCACCGACTTGATCGCCCGGGCCGCCTGTGGCCCTCACTCGCCGGCCGAGCCGGCATTCGACCCTGAAGGAGCCCTGACATGAGCACCCTGCACGACATCCGCCCCTCGGGCGACGACGGCGCCAGCGACAAGCTGAGGGCCTGCGGCGAGCTGCTGATGATGACCGCGGGCGACCTGATGACGCTGCAGGGCTTCATCGGCAGCATCAGCGACGAGCGAGGGGTCGACGAGGCGATGGCCAGCGTGGCCGCTGCGCAAGCCCTGGTCGTGCTGCTCGGGCAGCGGATCGACAGCGCGGCCCAGCGCCTCGGTGACGTGGCGACTTCCGACGCTTGGACGCTGACCGACCGCGAGCGAGAGCTGCTCGACCGGCTGGGGCCGCTCAAGCGGCGCCCGGCCGCCTGAGCCGCGGCGCCTGGCGCTACGATGCCGCGACCACTGCAAGGGGCTGACGATGAACCAGCATGATGCGGACCCGGGCGACGCCTGGCGCTACGCCGACCGGCTGCACACACCCGAGGCGCAGCGTGCGCTGCTGCAGGCCGCGCTGCAGACCTACCTGTCGATCAGGTACGCGCGGACCAAGGTCAACCCGGAGGAGGTCGGCACGCACGTCGACTGGGCTGCGCTGGAGGGCCAGCTACACCGGGCGCTGGCCGCAGCGGGGCATCCTGCCGGCGAGTAGGACGCGGCGCCTGGCCGCAGCCCCGAGAGCCCGCCGCGTGCGGGCTTTCTTGCGTCTGGAGGGCGACTGCACACGAATTGCACACGACCGGCTGGGAAGCCGCGCCGTTGTTGGTTTTTCGCACCGATCCATCATCGGCGCGACGGCGAGGCGCCAGAGACTGTTCGGAGGGGTCGGGGACACGGGTGGCTGCGGGCGGATTGCGCCGGGTGCACACCCGGCCGGTTCAGCGATTGTCCGGGAACCAGTCGGCGAACAGCGCCTCGACCTGCCGCAGCGCCTCGACGTCGGTGCGCACGAGCAGCCAGGCCGCCTCGTACAGGCGGTGCTGCAGGCGGCGCGCATTCTCCTGCGGGAGCGGCAGCGGGTCGTCGTCGGTCGGCTGCGGCGGGCCGCGCAGCGCGAACGCGGTGTCGATGGCGTTGACGACGGGTGCCAGGGCGCGTGCGGATTCGCCGAGCTGCGCCAGGCGTTCGAAGCCGATGTGCCAGACGTGGCAGACCAGCGGCCGGCCCTGCGCATCCAGCGCACCTGGCCGCGGCGGAAACTGCCAGACCGGCACCGCGCCTGGGGGCTGGCCCTGCGGCTGGCCGATGGCGCGCAGCGTGTCCCGGCGCCGGCGCTCCATCAGACCGTGCACGGCGTCGATCGCATTCGCGTCGATGGTCCGGCCCAGCAGGCTGCGTGTGTTGGCCCTGCGGCTTTGCGCAGCCTCGCGCTGGGCCACGACGTCGACGCTGGCGTCCACGACGACCAGCAGGCAGCCGCGCAGCCGCGGCGCAGGCGCTTCGGTCGATGCATCGGCGAGGCGGGCCACGATGCGCTGCAGTGTCTCGATGCCCAGGTTGTCGCTGGTGCCGCCGTCGAACAGGTGCAGGAAGCGGCCCGCGTTCGCATGGTCCGTCAGCGTGACACTGGGAAAGGCGCCCGGGAAGGCGGCCGAGGCCATCACGACCTCGGCGAGAGGCAGTTGGCCGAGGTCGGAGCCGAGCGCGGCCAGCGCACGGTCCGTGAAGACGAAGGGCTCGCCGCCGACGGTCGTCGCGTTGATCAGGATGTGCGGCAGTCCGCTGCCGAGTTCGCCGAAGGTCACCGAACGGCCGTCGAACAGGCGCCGTTCGAAGACCCGCATCATCACGCCGCTGCGGTCGAAATTGGTGAACCAGTAGCGCACCAGGTTGTGCGGCAGCAGGTAGCGCGCGATCAGCGCGCCCTGCAGGTCGCCGGCGAGGCGGCGGCGCAGTTCGGCTTCGTTCCAGCGCGCAGGGTCGCGGCCGCCCGGGCGGTTGAACAGGCCGAGATAGGCTGCCGTCAGGCTGCTGCCCGAGACCGACGACACTGCCGAGGCGCGGCGCAGCCAGCCCAGGCGTTCCAGTTCCAGCAGCACCGCGGCCGAGAAGTTGGCGGCGCGGCTGCCGCCGCCCGACAGCGCGATGCCGAAGAAGACGCCCCGGTCCAGTTCGCCGAGCGTGATCTCGTCGCTGGCGCGCGTCGGCGCCGGGCTGCCGGCGGCTGGCACGTTGAGGCTGGTGCCGTACGGCAGGATGGCGCAGCCACCCAGCCCCGCGACAGCCACGGCCAGCGTGACCGCGGCCAAGCCGCGCGAAGCCCGGACTCTCGACCCCATCGTGCTGCAGGTGTAGCCCGGTTCGTGCACCGGGGCCGTTGAGCGCGCTCAACCCGGCGGCGGGCTGCGGTTTCAGAATCGGTGCTCGAGCCGCTTGCAGGAGCCCAGGCCATGCCGGACTTTCCCCCGGACTTCCAGCCGCTGGACCCCGGCCGCATCCAGGCCGACGACCCGGTGGAATTCGCCTTCTGGTGCTGGACGCTGCGCTGCAGCGAGCAGCACCTGCTGCAGGTCGTCCAGCGCGTCGGCCCGCACGTCACGAAGGTGCGCGAGGCGCTGGCGAACCTTCCGGGTGCAGCGCCGCCGGACGCGCCGCATTGACCGCGATCGCCTCGGCGAAGCGCGGCAGCAGCGCCGCCGGCAGGTCGTGGCCCATGCCGTGCACGACGTCGAGCACGGCGCCGCGGATGTGCTTCGCGAGGTCGTGCCCAGCGGCGACCGGGATCAGCGGATCGGCGTCGCCATGGATCACGCGCGTCGGGGCGTGGATGTGCTGCACCAGCCGCGTGCGGTCGCCGTCGGCGGCCACCGCGATGAGCTGGCGCGCCGTGCCCGCCGGCCGCCAGGCGCGCTGCACCGTCTCCTGCAGGCGCCGGCGCAGTTCCTCCGGGTCGGGCGCATAGGCCGGACTGCCGATCGCCGCCAGCAGGCGCTGCAGGTGGGCGACCACCGCCTGCGGGTCGCGCCCCGAGGGCCGCGACAGCAGCAGGCGCTGCACCTTCGGCGTGGCCTGCGGCAGGTGACGCGCGCCGGTGGTCGTCATCATCAGCACCAGGCTGCGCACACGCGCCGGGTGCCGCGCCGCCAGGTGCTGGGCGATCATGCCGCCCAGCGAGGCGCCGCAGACATGGGCGCTTGCCAGCCCCAGCGCATCGAGCACGCCCGCCGCGTCGGCCGCCATGTCGGCGATGCCGTAGGGCGCGCGGATGGGCAGCCGCAGCGTGTGCTTCAGTGCCGCCCAGGGCAGGCTGGGCACGCCCAGGTGGTCGAAGCCGTCGCTGAGGCCGGCGTCGCGGTTGTCCAGGCGCACGACGCGGAAGCCGCGCGCGACGAGGTCGTCCACCAGCGCCTGCGGCCAGGCCGTGAGCTGCATGCCCAGGCCCATGATCAGCAGCAGCGGCGCGCCGTCGCGCGGACCCTGGTCGTCGACCTCGATCGAGAGGCCGTTGGCGGTGACGCGCATCGCCGCCGCGGGCCTACAGCGACAGCCCGGCCTGCGCCGGCGAGTGGTGCGTGACCTTGTAGAACCAGCGCCGCGCGCCGCGCAGGTCGAAGCGCTTCCAGTGCGCCGGGTCCTGCGCCAGCCGGTCGGCGATGGCATACAGCGCCAGCGGGTTCATGCCCATGCCGATGTGGCTGGCATGGACCTCGACGTTCTCGGCCAGCGGATGCCCGCGCTGGATGCTGCACTGCCAGGCCACGACGCCGTCGGTCTTGCTGTAGATCGAGGTCGTCGGGCAAGGCGGCGGCTGGCGGATCTGCTCGATCAGCGCCTCGTCGTGCACGCTCTGCCCGCTGACCAGCTCGTAGAAGCGCCAGGCGTTGGTGGCGCGCGGGTGGCCGGCGAAGGGCGTGCCCAGCGTGATCACGCAGCGCGCATGGTCGGGCTGCTCCTTGGCCAGTTCGCGGGCATAGATGCCGCCCAGGCTCCAGCCGATCAGGCTGACGCGCTCGCGGTGGCGGCTGGCGATCTGGGCCAGGTGCTCGCGGCAGCGTTCCAGCACGCCGTGGCGCGGGCCGAAGTTGAAGCCCTGCTTCCACGGGTAGGGTGTGTAGCCGCGGTCGCGCAGGAAGCTGCGCATCGGCAGCGTCGACATGTCCGAGGCGCCGAGGCCCGGAAAGACCAGCACCGGGTGCCCGTCGCCCACCGGCAGGCGGCGCAGCCAGGGCGCGGCCGCCACCATCGCGGCCCATTCCCAGGGCGCGCGGGCCTCCAGCATCAGCATCATCGGGCCCGGGGCAGCGACCCACTCGCGCAGGTCGGGCGGCGCGAACGGGGTCGGTTCGGGGCGGTCGGGGGCCGGCGCTCGCCGCCGGCGCAGCGGAAGGATCATGCCGGCATTGTCAGCGCGCCGGGCCCTTGCGCGCGCCACCGCGTGGCTTCGCATTGACCCGAGGTCGCCTTGTCACCTGCGCGACAGCGGTATCCACCGCGGTGCCGACGACGGTGCGCGCGACCTTGCCGACGGCATCGGTCACCGCGCCGGTGACGGCCCCGGTGAGGCCGCGCGTGGCGCGCGTGGCCAGCCCGACCAGCGACGGTGCCGGCGCGTCTGGGTCGGGCTCGCCGGGGCGCGGCAGCGAGCGCAGGTCGTCGAAGGCCACGAGCAGCGCCTCGGCCAGCTCGCGCACGTCGGGCATGGCCTGCGCGTCGGCCATCAGCCCGAAGTCCAGCGAGCCGTCGTAGCTCTGCACCGTGATGTTCAGCGCCAGGCCGTGCACGACGATGGAGGTCGGGTAGTTGCTCAGCATGCGGGCACCGGCCAGGTACAGCGTCATCGGCGGCCCGGGCACGTTGGAGATGACCAGGTTGGCGACCTGCGGGATGCGGTCGGCCACCCTGGCCTTGCCGTACAGCGCGGTCGCCGCCTCCATCAGCCAGGGCACGCCCAGCGACGGGAAGTCGGTCGGCAGGATGCTCTTGAGGCTGCCCATCGTGGACTTCATCGCCTTGGTCGCCGCCATCACATGCGCCAGGCGCTTGCGCGGGTCGGCGATGTGCGTGCCCAGGTTGACCAGGCTCATCGAGGCCTGGTTGTCCGGCGAGTCGTCGCCCTTGGCGCGCAGCGAGATCGGCACCGCGGCGACCAGGCTCTTGCGCGGCAGCTCGCGGCGGCGCGAGAAGTAGCGGCGCAGCGCGCTGCTGCACAGCATCAGCACGAGGTCGTTGATCGTGGCGTCGAAGGCGCGGCCGATCTCGCGCAGCTCCGGCAGCGGCAGTGTCGCGGTGGCGAAGGCACGGCCTTCGGTGACCGACAGGTTCAGCGCCGTGCGCGGCGCCAGCGTCAGGTTGCCCGGACGCGCGTCCTTCGCGCCGCCGAACAGCGCGCCGCCGGCCACCGCCTGCGTGGCGGCGTCCTTCAGCGTGCCGACGGTGGACGGCAGCCTGCGCACGATCTCGGCCACCTTCTGCGCCTGGTTGCCGAGCACGCCGCGCAGCATCTCGGTCATCTCCAGCTTGTAGGCGCGCGGGCGCCGCGCGTCGGACTTCGCGACGACCCGCGGCTCGGGCGTCAGGTCCATCAGCGCATTGGCCAGCGCGACGGCGGCCTGGCCGTCCACCGCGGCGTGGTGCAGCTGCGTGTAGAGGCCGACGCGGCGCACGCCGCCGGAACCGGGGGCCAGGCCCTCGAAGACATGCATCTTCCACAGCGGCCGGCTGCGGTCCAGCAGCACCGGGTGCAGGCGCGAGACCTCGGCCTCCAGCTCGGCGATGCCGGCGCCGCGGCCGTCGATGCGCGGCAGGCGGATCTCCACCACATGCTGCTTCAGGTCCGGCTCGGCGTCGACCCAGGCCGGATTGGCCATGTTCAGCGGCATCCACCACAGCCGCCGGCGCAGCACCGGCGCGATCGGCAGCCGCGCCGCGATGTGCTTGCGCAGCGCGGTCGCGAAGCGGCCGCGGAAGCCGGGCGGCAGCTCGAGCACGTGCAGCGCGCCGACATGCATCGGCATCTGCGGCGTCTCCAGGTACAGGAAGGTCGCGTCGAGGCCGGAGAGCTGATGCATGGACCGCATGCTAGCCCGCACCGGCGCACCGGCGCCCCGGGCTCACCCTAGCGGCGCGGCACCGTCCGGCGTGGCGCCAGCCCGTAACATGCCAACCCGCGACCTGCACGGCGGCCGGGCCGGTGCCGGGTAGGCCGCGCATGCCGACCACCGGGAGGGCCACGATGGAGCCAGGGCTGCTGGGCGCGATGCGCCCGCTGGACCTGTTTGCGGCGACCGTGGGCGCGATGATGCTGGTCATCGCCGCCGCGCTGTGGCTGGCCTCGCGGCACACCGACCGCCTGGCGCTGCGGCTGTTCGCGCTGCGCTATGCGCTGGCCGGCGCAGGCTGGTTCCTCGTGCACCCGGAGTCCGCCCCCGACGCCGGGAGCATCTCGCTGGCGTCGGCGGCCTTCGGCACCCTGATGGTCGCGCTGACGCTGTGGGCGCTGGACGAGTACCTGGGCCGCTCGTCGCCGCGCCGGCGCGCTGGCCTGGCGGCGGCCACCGCGCTGGCGCTGCTGGCGCTGTGGGTGGCCCATCGCTTGGCACCCGCCAGCCCGGCGCCGATCTACACCGTGCTGGGCGCCGGCATGGCCTACGCGGCCCTGGTCAGTGCGCAAGCGGCGCGCCGCGAGCGCAACGCCGGCCACGCGATGATCGCCGTCGCGCTCGCGTCCTACCCGCTGCTGCTGGCCGGCGTGCTGCTCGCCGGCCCGCGTGTGCCCGACATCGAGCTCGGCTACCTGGTCGCCGGCCCGGCGGCGCTGGTCGGCGTGACCATCCTGGTCGCGAGCCTGATCCGCGCCCGCCAGCGCGTCGAGGCCGAGCTGGCGCAGCGGCGACGCGCCGAGGAGGCGCTGCGCCGGCTCAACGCGTCGCTGGAGGACCGGGTCGCCGAGCGCACCGCCGAGCTGCGCCTGCTGGTCGACGGCCTGGAAGCCTTCACGCGCAGCGTGTCGCACGACCTGCGCGGTTCGCTGGCCGGAGTCGCCTCGCTGCTGCGGCTGGCGGAGCAGGCCCTGGCCGCCGGCGATCAGGCCCGCGCGCAGCGCCTGCTGGCGCCGGCGGCGCCCCAACTCGAGCAGATGGTCGAGCTGGTGCACCGCCTGCTGGAACTCTCGCGCGTCGGAGACGCGACGCTGCAGCGCCAGCCGGTGGCACTGGAAGGGCTGGCGCGCGACGCGCTGGCCCAGCTTGCGCTGACGCCCGACGGCGCGCGTGCGCTGCAGCGCACGCGCGTGGAATTCGACGCGCCGGCCACACTGCAGGCCGATGCCGCGCTGCTGCGCCAGGTGCTCGTCAACCTGCTGGGCAATGCGCTGCGCTTCGCCGCGACCACCGACGCCCCACGGGTCGTCGTCGGCCGCGCGACGATCGACGGCGGCGAAGCCTTCTATGTCGAGGACAACGGCCCGGGCTTCCCGCCCGAGCGCGCCGCCGAGCTGTTCCGGCCCTTCCAGCGCCTGCATGGCGGCGGCCTGTCGCACAACGGCATCGGACTGTCCATCGTGCGCCGCATCGTCGAGCGCCACGGCGGCCGTGTCTGGGCGGAGTCGCCCGCCGGTGGCGGCGCGCGTTTCTGGTTCAGCCTCGGCACGACGCCCGCCGCCTGACGCCGCGCCGCGGCCAGTGCCTCAGCCGGCGCGCCCGGCCCGCAGCCCCAGCGCCTCGTTGCCGGCCAGCGCCAGCAGCACGAGCGCGCCGCCGGCCAGCACCGCGGGCGACGGCGCCTCGCCGGCGCCCAGCCAGGCCCAGGCGACGCCGAAGATCACCTCCAGCAGGCCCAGCAGCGAGATCTCCGGCGCGCTGAGCACGCGTGCCACGGCCACCGCCATCAGGCAGGGGATCGCGAGCTGCACGACGCCCAGCAGCGCGAGCAGCCCGATGTCGTGCGCCGAGGCCGCCAGCGGCCAGGCCAGCGGCAGCGTGACGGCGGCGGAGATCAGCGCGCCCAGCAGCACGGCCGGCAGCATGTCGCGCCCAGCCTCGTGGCGCAGCTTCTGCAGCAGCGTCCAGTTGACCGCCGCCGCCAGCGGCACCGCCAGCGCGACCAGGGTGCCCAGCAGGTGGCGCGGGTCGCCGGCGCTGAATTCGCGGCCGTACATCCAGGCAATGCCGGCGCCGGCCAGCGCGATCGCCGCCCAGGTGCGCGCCGGCAGTCGGTAGCCGAGCGCGATGCGCGCCGCCAGCGCGGTGAGCAGCGGTGCCAGCGCCATCGTGACCAGCACGTTGGCCACCGTGGTCAGCGTCAGCCCGACCATGAAGGCCGTGTACATCACGCTCCAGCACAGGCCCGACAGCCACAGCGCGCGACCGCCTCCGCGCAGCGTGCGCGCCAGCGTCGCCGGCCCGCGCAGCCACGCCAGCAGCACGACCAAGGCCAGCGCATTGAAGCCGCTGCGCCAGAACGTGACCTCGAAGCTGCGCGCCTGGTCCAGATGGCGCGTCACGACCCCTGCGATGCTCCACATGAGGGCCGCAGCCACCATCAGCCAGACCGCCTTGCGGTGTGTCATCGCCAAACCGATTCGGAGTCTTCGCAGGCTCGCGCAGCGAGCCGGGCCATCACTGACGGGAGCCCCCTCCCGGAGGGGGCTGGGGGAGCTCACGGACCGCCGCGCAGCGTGCGGGCCGCGGGGCCGCTACGCGGCCTCGCGGCTCGCCCGCTTGCGTTCGTGTTCCTTCAGGTGGCGCTTGCGGACCCGGATGCTCTTCGGCGTGATCTCGACCAGCTCGTCGTCGTCGATGAACTCCACCGCGTACTCCAGCGTCAGGTCGATCGGCGGCGTGATCTTGATCGCGTCCTCCTTGCCGCTGACGCGGAAGTTGGTCAGCTGCTTGGTGCGCGTGGCATTCACCACGAGGTCGTTGTCGCGGCTGTGGATGCCGACGATCATGCCCTCGTAGACCGGGTCGCCGGGCTTGACGAACATGCGGCCGCGGTCGTCGAGCTTGCCCAGGGCATAGGTGATGATCTCGCCGTCGTCCATGCTGATCAGCACGCCGTTCTTGCGCCCGGCGATCTCGCCCTTGTAGGGCTCGTAGCCGTCGAAGATGTTGCTGATCAGCCCGGTGCCGCGCGTCAGGTTCATGAACTCGTTGGAGAAGCCGATCAGCCCGCGCGCCGGGATGCGGTATTCCAGCCGCACGCGGCCGCGGCCGTCGGTCTCCATGTTGACGAGTTCGCCCTTGCGTTCGCCCAGCGCCTGCATCACGGCGCCCTGGTGCTGGTCCTCGATGTCGGCGGTGACCAGCTCGATCGGCTCGTGGCGTTCGCCATTCACTTCGTGGAAGACCACACGCGGTTTGCTGACGGCCAGTTCGTAACCCTCGCGGCGCATGTTCTCCAGCAGGATGGTCAGGTGCAGCTCGCCGCGGCCCGAGACCTCGAAGACGCCGTCCTCGCCGGATTCCTTCACGCGCAGCGCGACGTTGCTCTGCAGCTCCTTCTGCAGCCGGTCCCAGATCTGGCGGCTGGTGACGAACTTGCCCTCGCGCCCGGCCAGCGGGCTGGTATTGACGCAGAAGTTCATCGTCAGCGTCGGCTCGTCGACCTTCAGCATCGGCAGCGGCCGCGGCTCGTCGACGCTGGTGATGGTGACGCCGATGCCGATGTCCTCGATGCCGTTGACGAGCACGATGTCGCCCGGCCCGGCCTCGTCGGCCATCCGGCGCTCCAGGCCCTCGAAGGTCAGCACCTGGTTGATGCGGCCCTTGTAGGCGCGGCCGTCCGGGCCTTCGCAGACCAGCACGTCCATGCCCGGCTTGATGGTGCCGCTGTTGACGCGGCCCACGCCGATGCGGCCGACGTAGGTGCTGTAGTCCAGCGACGAGACCTGCAGCTGCAGCGGCGCCGCCGGGTCGCCCTCGTGCGCCGGCACATGCTTGAGGATGGTCTCGAACAGCGGCGTCATGTCGCTGCCCCAGGGCTCGCCGGGCGTGCCTTCCTTCAGGCTCGCCCAGCCGTTCAGGCCGGAGGCGTAGACGACCGGGAAGTCCAGCTGGTCCTCGGTGGCACCGAGCTTGTCGAACAGGTCGAAGGCGGCGTTGATCACGTAATCCGGCCGCGAGCCCGGCTTGTCGACCTTGTTGACGACGACGATGGGCTTCAGGCCCAGCGCCAGCGCCTTCTTGGTCACGAAGCGGGTCTGCGGCATCGGGCCTTCCTGGGCGTCGATCAGCAGCACGACGCCGTCGACCATCGACAGCGCGCGCTCGACCTCGCCGCCGAAGTCGGCGTGGCCGGGGGTGTCGACGATGTTGATGTGCGTGCCCTGCCAGGTGACGGCGCAGTTCTTGGCCAGGATCGTGATGCCGCGCTCGCGCTCGATGTCGTTGCTGTCCATCACGCGCTCGGCGACCTTCTCGTTCTCGCGGAAGGTGCCGCTCTGGCGCAGCAGCTGGTCGACCAGCGTGGTCTTGCCATGGTCGACGTGGGCGATGATGGCGATGTTGCGGATCGGGTGTGTCATGGGGTTCACGCGGTGGCTGCGGCCGGGGCCTGCAGCGCGGCCCGGACTTCCTGCGGGCTCAGCAGGCGGTCGGCGATCAGCTCGCCGGCCGTGATGTGGGCGCTGCCGAGGAAGGCACGCGCGGGATGGGGAGCGGGCGTGCCGGCCGGCGGCGGACCGTAGACGCGCACCGCGGCGGCGTCGGCCAGCGCGACGCGGCGGCGCAGCCCGCACAGGAAGCGGCCGGCCTCGTCGTCGGGCAGCTCGACCGCCGGCCAGCCGGCCAGCAGCACGTCCGGCGGCAGCAGCCGCGCGTCGCGCGCCGGCTCGTCGAGCGCGGCGAGCTGCTCGATGGTGATCGCGTCGGCGACGTCCAGCGCGCCGCTGCCGGTGCGGCGCAGCGCCGCGAGGTGGGCGCCGCAGCCGAGAAGCTCGCCCAGGTCCTCGGCCAGCGTGCGGATGTAGGTGCCCTTGCTGCACGACACGTCGATCACCAGTTCGGCATCCTGCCAGCGCACGATGTCGATGCGGTGAATGCTCACGCGGCGCGGCTCGCGCGCGACCTCGACGCCGGCGCGGGCGTACTCGTACAGCGCGCGGCCCTGGTGCTTGAGCGCGGAATGCATGGGCGGCAGCTGCTCGACCTGACCGGTGAGCGCGGCGCAGGCGGCCTCGAGCTGCTCGCGCGTGACCTGCACCGGACGTTCGTCGACGACCTCGCCTTCGAGGTCGCCGGTGCTCGTGCGCCGGCCCAGGCCCAGCGTCGCGCGGTAGCGCTTGTCGGCGTCCAGCGCGACCTGCGCAAACTTGGTCGCCGCGCCGAAGCAGAGCGGCAGCAGGCCGCTGGCCAGCGGGTCCAGCGTGCCGGTGTGGCCGGCCTTGGCCGCGCGCATCAGCCCGCGCACCTTGACCAGCGCGTCGTTGCTCGACCAGCCCAGCGGCTTGTGGAGCAGCAGCACGCCGTGCAGGTCGCGGCGCGGCAGGCGTGCGCGGGGCGGTGGCCGGTCCATCAGTCCTCGCGCGCCTTCGTGGCGCTGGCCTTGGCGATCAGCGCCGACAGGTCGGCCGCGCGCTCGGTGGTGCGGTCGAACTGGAAGCGCAGCGTCGGCACGGTGTGGATGGCCAGGCGCTTGAACAGGCCGTTGCGCAGGAAGCCGGCGGCCTCGTTCAGCGCCGTCTCGCTCTCGGCCGGGTCGCCGAGCAGCACCGAGAAGAAGACCTTGGCGTGCGCGTAGTCCGGCGACACCTCGACGGCGTTGACCGTGACCATGCCCACGCGGGGGTCCTTCAGCTCGCGGATCAGCTCCGCGACGTCGCGCTGGATCTGGTCGGCGACGCGGAAGCTGCGGTTGGGGAGGGCTCGCTTGTGTCGCATCGTGGGTCTCCTGGAAACACAAACCCCGCCTGCTTGCGTCAGGCGGGGTCTGCGGTCGTGGGCAGGTCCGCCGTTACAGCGTCCGTGCCACCTCCTTGACCTCGAAGAACTCGAGCTGGTCGCCTTCCTTGAGGTCCGTGACGTTCTTCAGCTTGATGCCGCACTCGAAGCCTTCCTTGACCTCGCGCACGTCGTCCTTGAAGCGGCGCACACCCTCCACCTCGCCGGTGTAGATGACCACGTTGTCGCGCAGCAGGCGGAAGCGCGCGTCGCGGCGCACCACGCCGGCAGTGACCATGGAGCCGGCCACCGTGCCGATCTTGCTGGCCACGAACACGGTGCGGATCTCGGCCATGCCGATGACCTCTTCCTTCTGCTCGGGCGCGAGCATGCCGCTCATCGCCGCCTTCACCTCGTCGACCGCGTCGTAGATGATGTTGTAGTAGCGGATGTCGACGCCGTTGTTCTCGGCCAGCTTGCGCGCGCCGGCGTCGGCGCGCGTGTTGAAGCCGATGACCACGGCCTTGGAGGCGATCGCGAGGTTGATGTCGCTCTCGGTGATGCCGCCCACCGCGGCGTGCACGATCTGCACCTTGACCTCGGGCGTGGACAGCTTCAGCAGGCTCTGCGCCAGCGCTTCCTGCGAACCCTGCACGTCGGCCTTGACGATCAGGCTCAGCGTCTGCTGGCTGTCGCCGAGCTGGTCGAACATGTTCTCCAGCTTGGCCGCCTGCTGCTTGGCGAGCTTGACGTCGCGGTACTTGCCCTGGCGGAAGGTGGCGATCTCGCGCGCGCGGCGCTCGTCGCTGAGCACCATGAAGTCGTCGCCCGCCTGCGGCACCTCGGTCAGGCCCTGGATCTCCACCGGCAGCGAAGGCCCGGCGCTGTCGGTCGGCCGGCCGTCCTCGTCGAGCATCGCGCGCACGCGGCCGTAACTGCTGCCGGCGAGCACGACGTCGCCCTTCTTCAGCGTGCCGCTCTGCACCAGCACCGTGGCCACCGGGCCGCGGCCCTTGTCCAGCCGCGCCTCGATGACCAGGCCCTTGGCGGCGGCCTCGGCCGGCGCCTTGAGCTCCAGCACCTCGGCCTGCAGCAGCACCTGCTCGAGCAGGTCGTCGATGCCCTGGCCGGTCTTGGCGGACACCGGCACGAAGGGCGAGTCGCCACCGAAGTCCTCGGGCACCACGCCTTCGGCGACGAGCTCGCTCTTCACGCGCTCGACGTTGGCCTCGGGCTTGTCGATCTTGTTCATCGCCACGACGATGGGCACCTCGGCGGCCTTCGCGTGGTGGATGGCCTCCTTGGTCTGCGGCATCACGCCGTCGTCGGCGGCGACGACCAGGATCACGATGTCGGTGGCCTTGGCGCCGCGCGCGCGCATCGCGGTGAACGCGGCGTGGCCCGGGGTGTCCAGGAAGGTGATCATGCCGCGCGGCGTCTCGACGTGGTAGGCGCCGATGTGCTGCGTGATGCCGCCGGCCTCGCCGGCCGCCACGCGGCTGGTGCGGATGTAGTCCAGCAGCGAGGTCTTGCCGTGGTCGACGTGGCCCATCACGGTGACCACCGGCGCGCGCGGCAGCTCCTCGGCCTCGTGCGCCGCGGTCTCCTCCTCGGTGAAGGCCTCGGGGTCGTCCAGCTTGGCGGCGAAGGCCTTGTGGCCCATCTCCTCGACCAGGATCATCGCGGTCTCCTGGTCCAGCTGCTGGTTGATGGTGACCATCTGGCCCAGCTTCATCAGCTGCTTGATGACCTCGGAGGCCTTGACGCTCATCTTGTGCGCCAGGTCGGCGACCGAGATGGTCTCGGGCACGTGCACTTCCTGGACCTGGAACTCGGGCGAGGCCGCGAAGCCGTTGCCGCCGTCGCCGCGCTCGCCGCGGCGGGCACCGCCACGCGGCGCGCGCCAGCCGGCACGGCCGCCGGCCGAGTCGCCGCGGGTCTTCAGCGCGGCGCGCTTCTTCGCCGCGTCGTCGGCCCAGCTGGAGGACAGCTTCTCGCTCTTGACCTGCTTCTTCTCGCCCGGCTTGGCCGCCGTGGTGGTGGTCGCGCCGGGGGCCGTCTTGGGCTTGTGGATGGTGCCCTTGATGGCCTCCTTGGCCTCGGCCGGCTTGGGCTCCTCGGGCTTCTTGGCGACCAGCGTCTTCTTGGGCGCCGCCATCATCGCGCGGATGGCCGCGGCCTCGGCTTCGGCGGCCTTGCGGCGCTTCTCCAGGTCGACCTGGCGCGCGGCGTCCTCGGCCGCCTTGTCGGCGGCCTTGACGACACGCAGCACCGGCTTGGCCGGCTCGGCCGGCGGCGGCGGCGCGACCGGCGCGGCCGGCGCCTCGGCCGCCGGCGGCGCGCCGGCGGTCTTCGCGGCGGCAGCGGCGACGGCCGCGGCCTCCGCCTCGGCTGCCGCCTTGGCGGCGGCAGCGGCGGCGGCGGCCTCGGCGGCCTCGCGCGCGGCGCGCTCCTGTTCCTCGCGCGCCTTGCGCTGCGCGGCGAGTTCCTCTTCCTGGCGGCGGATCTCCTCGGCCTGCGCCCGGGCTTCCTCCTCCCGGCGCTGCAGCTCGAGCTCTTCCGCGCTGGGGCCCGCGGGTTCCTCGACGGCCGGCGCGTCGTCGCGCTTGACGAAGACGCGCTTCTTGCGCACCTCGACCTGGATGGTGCGCGCGCGGCCGCTGGCGTCGGCCTGCTTGATCTCGGTCGTGCTCTTGCGCGTGAGCGTGATCTTCTTGCGCTCGGCGCCGGCGGCGGTGCCGTGCGAGGTGCGCAGGAAGTCGAGCAGGCGTTCCTTGTCAGCCTCGGTCAGCGCGTCGTCCGGCGAGCGCTTGGCGACGCCGGCCGACTGCAGCTGCTCCAGCAGCGCGGTCGTCGGACGGCCTAGCTGCGCGGCGAGCTGGGCGACGGTGGTCACGGCCATGGGCGGTTCTTCCTCGGGTGTGTCGTGCGGGCGGGGGCTGCGGCTGTCGGGGTCGTCAGGCCGTGAACCAGTGCTCGCGCGCCTTCATGATCAGGGCCTTCGCGGTCTCGTCGTCGATGGCGGTCAGCTCGGTCAGCTCGTCGACGGCCAGGTCGGCCAGGTCGTCGCGCGTGTGGATGCCGCCGACCGCCAGCTTGGCGATCAGCTCGGGCGTCAGGCCCTCCAGGTCGCGCAGGTCCTGCGAGACCTCCTCGACCTTCTCCTCGCGCTCGATCTCCATCGTCAGCAGCGCGTCCTTGGCGCGGGTGCGCAGCTCCTGCACGGTGTCCTCGTCGAAGGACTCGATCTCCAGCATCTCCTGCAGCGGCACGTAGGCCACCTCCTCGAGGCTGGTGAAGCCCTCAGCGATCAGGATGTCGGCGACCTCCTCGTCGACGTCGAGCTTGTCGACGAAGAGCTTGCGCACCGAGTCGCTCTCCTCGGCCTGCTTGGCCTGCGACTCCTCGGCGGTCATGATGTTGATGCGCCAGCCGGTGAGCTCGGACGCCAGGCGCACGTTCTGGCCGCCGCGTCCGATGGCGATGGCCAGGTTCTCCTCGTCGACGACGACGTCCATCGCGTGGCGCTCCTCGTCGACGACGATGCTGACCACGTTGGCCGGCGCCAGCGCGCCGATGACGAACTGCGCCGGGTCCTCGGACCACAGCACGATGTCCACGCGCTCGCCGGCGAGCTCGTTGGTCACGGCGTTGACGCGCGAGCCGCGCACGCCGACGCAGGTGCCGATCGGGTCGACGCGGCGGTCGTGGCTGACGACGGCGATCTTGGCGCGGCTGCCGGGGTCGCGGGCGCAGCTCTTGATCTCCAGCAGGCCCTGCTCGATCTCCGGCACCTCCTGCGCGAACAGCTCGATCATGAAGCCCGGTGCGCTGCGGCTGAGCATGATCTGCGGGCCGCGCTGCGTGGGGTCCACGCCCAGGATGTAGGCGCGCACGCGGTCGCCGCTGCGCAGGTTTTCCTTGGGGATCATCTCGCCGCGCTTGAGCCGGCCCTCGACGCGCCCGCTCTCGACGATGATGTCGCCCTTGTCCAGGCGCTTGACGGTGCCGACGAAGATCTTCTCGCCGCGGCTCATGAAGTCGTTGAGCAGCTGCTCGCGCTCGGCGTCGCGGATCTTCTGCAGGATCACCTGCTTGGCGGCCTGCGCGCCGATGCGGCCGATCGGCACCGAGTCGATGGCTTCCTCGATGTAGTCGCCTTCCTCGATGTCCGGGATGCGGTCCAGCGCGTCGGACAGCATCTCCTCGGCGTCGGGGTTCTGCAGCCCGGCGCTGTCGGGCACGACCAGCCAGCGGCGGAAGGTCTCGTACTCGCCGGTGTCGCGGTCGACCGCGACGCGGATGTCGACCTCGCCGCCGTGCAGCTTCTTGGTGGCCGAGGCCAGGGCGGCCTCGACGGCGCCGAAGACGACGTCACGGTCGACGGTCTTCTCGCGCGAGATCGCGTCGACCAGCATCAGCATTTCGCGGTTCATCGGTCTTCCAGCCTTTCGTCGTCCGCGGGCTGCGGGTGCCTTGCCGCTTCGCCGGCTTCGGCGCCCGCCCCCGTGCCGCCTGCCGCCGGCGATGGCCCGGCAGTCTTGCGGCCCTTGAAATCCACCACGGGCACGAGGCGGGCCTCGCGCACCTCGTCGATCGCGAAGCCCAGCACCTGCTCCTGCGCGCCGTGGCGGAACACCAGCTGCCAGCCCTCGGCCGGCGCCTCGGCGCGCGCCAGCACGCCCTGCCAGGTCTTGCGGCCCTGGAACGGCAGCTTCAGCACCAGGCTCACGGCCTGGCCCTGGAATCGTTCATAGTCGGCCGGCGTCTTCAGCGGCCGGTCGAGGCCGGGCGAGGACACCTCCAGCCGCGCATAGTCCACGCCGTCGACCTCCAGCGCATACTGCAGCTGGCGCGTGACGGCCTCGCAGTCGTCGACGGTGACGAACTCGCCGGCCCCGGTGGGGTAGCTGCGGCCGGGCACGCGGTCGATGAAGACGCGCAGCAGCCCGCGCGGCGCACGTTCGACATCGACGAGTTCGTAGCCCAGGCCGGTGACGGTGGCCGCGATGCTGGCCTCCGCGGAGCGGCCGGGCACGGCCAAGCCACCCGCCGCGCTGGTGCGCCGCGGGGCCGGGACCTTGAGGTCCCTGCTGTCCCTGCCGTGTCGTTCGGTGCTGCCCAAGCCTTGTGCGCCTCGCCAGTCCTGCCCTGGTCCTTGCCCTGGTCCCCGCCCGGGCGCACTGCCTCGATCCCCCGCCAGGCGGCCCCGGCGCCCGGTGCGGCCCGGCCCCCTTGCGGAGGCCGGGCGCGAACCCGGCAAAGTCGATCGAGCAAAAAAAATGGGCAGGAATGTTCCGCCCACGCAGCTTTACCCGGAAAGCGCGCATTATAGCCCGCAAGCAATTCCCGGGCAAGACCGGGAAGGACGTGCAGGCCGGGCGTGCCAGAATCGCTGCCCGCCCGCCGCCACGGCCTGCCGCCGGCGCGCATGAACCACGACCTGCAACGGTGGAGACGACATGGGATTCCTCGCCGGCAAGCGCCTGCTGATCACCGGGGTGCTGTCCAACCGATCGATCGCCTACGGCATCGCGCGTGCCTGCCACCGCGAAGGCGCCGAGCTGGCCTTCAGCTATGTCGGCGAGCGCTTCAGGGACCGCATCACCGAGTACGCCGCCGAGTTCGGATCGGCCATCGTGCACGAGTGCGACGTCGGCAGCGACGAGCAGATCGCCGGCTTGGTCGCGCGGCTGCAGCAGGCCTGGCCCGAGGGCTTCGACGGCTTCGTGCACGCGATCGGCTTCGCGCCGCGCGAGGCGATCGCCGGCGACTTCCTGGACGGTCTCTCGCGCGAGGCCTTCCGCATCGCGCACGACATCTCGGCCTACAGCTTCCCGGCGCTGGCCAAGGCGGCGCTGCCGGCGCTGCGCCCGGGTGCGTCGCTGCTGACGCTGAGCTACCTGGGTGCCGAGCGCGTGGTGCCCAACTACAACACGATGGGCCTGGCCAAGGCCTCGCTGGAGGCCAGCGTGCGCTACCTCGCCGGCAGCCTGGGGCCGCGCGGCATGCGCGTCAACGGCATCTCGGCCGGGCCGATCAAGACGCTGGCCGCCGCCGGCATCAAGGACTTCGGCAAGCTGCTCGGCGCCTTCTCGGCGATGACGCCGATCCGCCGCGGCATCACCATCGACGACGTTGGCAACGCCGCGGCCTTCCTGCTGTCGGACCTGGCGGCCGGCATCAGCGCCGAGATCCTGTACGTCGACGGCGGCTTCAGCCGCGTCGCGCTGGCCGACCCGGACGCCGGCCCGGCGTGACGTCGCGCTCGCCGACCCGCGCGCCGGGCCGGCCTGACGTCGCGCTCGCCGACCTGCGCGCCGGGCCGGCGTGACGTCGCGCTCGCCGACCCGCGCGCCGGGCCGGCCTGAGGCGGCGTCCGCTCAGTTCTTGACGCAGTCCACGTAGTAGGCGCGCGCGGCGCCCGGCTCGTCGTTCTCGACGAGGCCGTGCACGTCGGTGTCGAAGCCCGGGAAGGCGGCGTTGAAGGCACGCGCGAAGCGCAGGTAGTCGACGATCTTGCGGTTGAAGCGCTCGCCCGGGATCAGCAGCGGGATGCCCGGCGGGTACGGCGTCAGCAGGCTGGTCGTGATGCGGCCTTCCAGCTCGTCGATCGGCACGCGCTCGGTCTCGCGGTGCGCGATGCGCGCGAAGGCGTCGGTGGGCTTCATCGCCGGGTGCAGGTCCGACAGGTACATTTCGGTGGTCAGCCGCGCGATGTCGCCCTTGGCGTATTGCTCGTGGATGGCCTGGCACAGGTCGCGCAGCCCCATGCGCTCGTAGCGCGGGTGCGAGGCGCAGAACTCGGGCAGCACGCGCCACATCGGCGCATTCTTGTCGTAGTCGTCCTTGAACTGCTGCAGCGCGGTCAGCATCGTATTCCAGCGGCCCTTGGTGATGCCGATCGTGAACATGATGAAGAACGAGTACAGGCCGGTCTTCTCGACGACGACGCCATGCTCGGCGAGGAACTTGGTCACCACGCTGGCCGGGATGCCGGTCTTGGCAAACTTGCCGGAGAGGTCCAGTCCCGGCGTGACGATCGTGCACTTGATCGGGTCCAGCATGTTGAAGCCGTCGGCCAGCGCGCCGAAGCCATGCCACTTGTCCCCGGCCTTGAGCATCCAGTCGCCGGCGCGGCCGATGCCTTCGCTGGCCAGCTTGTCCGGGCCCCAGACCTTGAACCACCAGTCGCGGCCGAAGTCCTTCTCGACCTTGCGCATCGCGCGGCGGAAGTCCAGGCTCTCCAGGATGCTCTCGGCCACCAGCGCGGTGCCGCCCGGCGCTTCCATCATCGCGGCGGCGACGTCGCAGCTGGCGATGATGCTGTACTGCGGGCTGGTGCTGGTGTGCATCAGGTAGGCCTCGTTGAAGAGGTGCCGGTCCAGCTTCAGGTTGGCGGCGTCCTGCACCAGCACCTGGCTGGCCTGGCTGATGCCGGCCAGCAGCTTGTGCGTGCTCTGCGTGGCCCACACGACCTGGTTCTTGGGCCGCGGGCGCTTCTTGCCCATGGCGTGAAACTGGCCGTAGAAGTCGTGGAACGCTGCGTGCGGCAGCCAGGCCTCGTCGAAATGCAGGTTGTCGATGTAGCCGTCGAGGCCGTGCTTGATGGTCTCGGTGTTGTAGAGCACGCCGTCGTAGGTGCTCTGCGTGAGCGTCAGGATGCGCGGGCGCACCTTCTTCGCGTCCACGCCGGCCAGCAGCGGGTTGGCGGCGATCTTGCGCTCGATGGTCTCGCGGCTGAACTCGGACTGCGGGATGGGGCCGATGATGCCGTGGTGGTTGCGCGTGGGCGTCAGGAAGACCGGCACCGCGCCGGTCATGATGATGCTGTGCAGGATACTCTTGTGGCAGTTGCGGTCCACCACCACCACGTCGCCCGGCGCCACCGTGTGGTGCCAGACCATCTTGTTGCTCGTGCTCGTCCCATTCGTGACGAAGAAGCAGTGGTCGGCATTGAAGATGCGCGCCGCATTGCGCTCGGAGGCCGCCACCGGGCCAGTGTGGTCGAGCAGCTGGCCGAGCTCCTCCACCGCGTTGCAGACGTCGGCGCGCAGCATGTTCTCGCCGAAGAACTGGTGGAACATCTGGCCCACCGGGCTCTTCAGGAAGGCCACGCCGCCGCTGTGGCCCGGGCAGTGCCAGCTGTAGCTGCCGTCCTGCGCGTAGTCCATCAGCGCCTTGAAGAACGGCGGCGCCAGGCCGTCGAGGTAGCTGCGCGCCTCGCGGATGATGTGCCGAGCCACGAACTCCGGCGTGTCCTCGAACATGTGGATGAAGCCGTGCAGCTCGCGCAGCACGTCGTTGGGGATGTGCTGGCTGGTGCGCGTCTCGCCGTAGATGTAGATGGGGATCTCGGCGTTGCGGAAGCGGATCTCCTGGATGAATTTGCGCAGGTTCTGCACCGCCAGCGATTCCTCGTCGCCGGCGATGATCTCCTCGTCGTCGATGCTCAGGATGAAGGCACTGGCGCGGCTTTGCTGCTGCGCGAACTGGCTCAGGTCGCCGTAGCTGGTGGCGCCCAGGACCTCGAAGCCCTCCTTCTCGATCGCCGCGGCCAGCGCGCGGATGCCGAAGCCCGAGGTGTTCTCCGAGCGGTAGTCCTCGTCGATGATGACGATGGGAAAGTGGAAGCGGATCATCGTGCGTCCTCGGGCCGCGGCGCGTGCACTGCGCAGTGCGTGGATTGGAACCGGCAAGTGTAGGGTCGTCGACGCGCCACGGCCGCGGCGCCGCCCGCTCGCTACACTCGCCGCACCCTGACGACCGGGGACGGGAGACGACGGTGGACCTCAGTGCTGCCACATGGTGGTGGATCGCGGCCGGCGTGCTGGTGGCGGCCGAGCTGACCACCGGGACCTTCTATCTGCTGATGCTGGCGCTGGGCTGCGTGGCCGGCGCGCTGGCCGCGCATGCCGGCGCCGGCGGCACGGCGCAGATCGTCGCCGCCGCGCTGCTGGGCGGCGGCGCCACCGCGGCCTGGCACTTCAAGCGTGCGCGCAGCCCGCGCTCGGCGCCGGCGGACCGCAACGTGGACGTCAACCTGGACATCGGGCAGTCGCTGCAGATCGACGCCTGGCAACCCGACGGCAGCGCCGTCGTGCGCCACCGCGGTGCCGCCTGGACCGTGCGCCTGGCCGACGCCGCCGCGACGCCGGCGCCGGGGCCGCATCTCGTCGTCGCCGTGCAGGGCAACCAGCTGCGCGTGGCGCCGGCGCCGGCGCGCTGAAGACGAACGACGAACCGAACGAACCGACAAGCACCGGAGGGCTGCCATGGAACTCGCGATCCTGCTGGCGATCATCGCCGTCATCTTCGTCAGCCGCACGGTCAAGATCGTGCCGCAGCAGAATGCCTGGGTCGTCGAGCGGCTGGGCAAGTACGACCGCACGCTGGCGCCGGGGCTGAAATTCGTGATCCCCTTCATCGAGCGCGTGGCCTACAAGCACTCGCTGAAGGAGGTGCCGCTGGACGTGCCCAGCCAGGTCTGCATCACCAAGGACAACACGCAGCTGCAGGTGGACGGCATCCTGTATTTCCAGGTCACCGACCCCAAGCTGGCCAGCTACGGCAGCAGCGACTACCTGGTGGCGATCACGCAGCTGGCGCAGACCACGCTGCGCAGCGTGATCGGACGCATGGAGCTGGACAAGACCTTCGAGGAACGCGAACTGATCAACGCCAGCGTCGTCAGCGCGCTGGACGAGGCGGCGCTGACCTGGGGCGTGAAGGTGCTGCGCTACGAGATCAAGGACCTGACGCCGCCGGGCGAGATCCTGCGCGCGATGCAGGCCCAGATCACCGCCGAGCGCGAGAAGCGCGCGCTGATCGCGGCCAGCGAGGGCCGGCGCCAGGAGCAGATCAACATCGCCACCGGCGAGCGCGAGGCCTTCATCGCGCGGTCGGAAGGCGAGAAGCAGGCCGAGATCAACAAGGCCCAGGGCGAGGCCGAGGCCATCAAGGCGGTGGCCGATGCCACCGCGACCGCGATCCGCCTGGTCGCCGAGGCCATCCAGCAGCCCGGCGGCGAGCAGGCGGTGCAGCTGAAGGTGGCCGAGAAGGCGGTGGACGCCTACGGCCAGCTGGCGCAGAAGAACAACACGATGATCGTGCCGGGCAACATGACCGAGGTGTCGGCGCTGATCGGCACCGCGATGGCGCTGATCAAGGGCACCGGTGGCGCGGCCGGTGGCGCCGGGGCGCCGGGCGCCAGCGGCGCGCGGCTGCGTTGAGCTGGCCGGCAGGTCACCGATGGCCAGCGGCCCCGCGCTGAACGTGCTGGGCACGCCGCTGGTGGCGTGCAGCTACGACCCGCTGACCGGCTGGATGCGCGACGGCTGCTGCCACACCGACGCGCAGGACGCCGGCAGCCACGTGATCTGCGCGCGCATGACGGTGGAGTTCCTCAACGTCCAGTTCGAGCGAGGCAACGACCTCATCACGCCGCGGCCCGAGTACCGCTTCAAGGGGTTGAGGCCGGGCGACCGCTGGTGCGTCTGCGCGTTGCGCTGGCGCGAGGCCTACGAGGCCGGCTGCGCGCCGCCGGTGGTGCTGGAGAGCACGCATGAGCGGGCGCTGGAGTTCGTGTTGATGGAATGGCTGCGCGGGAAGGCGTGGAGCGGGGCGGCGATGAACTGAGGGCCGTCGGGCGTTTCGCCGACGACGCGCGGCATCCGGCTCCACGCAGGCGGGGACAATGCGAAAGGGCCGGTTGGAGACCGGCCCTTCGCGCACTACTAGAAGCCCGAATGCACTCAGGCGGCCTGCGCATCCTTGCGGCGGCGGGCAAGACCAAGTCCGACGAGTGCCAAGCCGACCAGAGCAACGGATGTCGGCTCCGGGACCTGACCAGTGACGACGAGAATCTTCTGGCGGATGGCATTCACATAGGCATTCGTATCGGCCACCGCGATGTAGAAGCCCCGGTCCGGGAAGTCGTACGGCGACGTAGCATCACACGGTGTCGGGAAGCAAATGCTGTTCTTCAGCAGAGCCTCAGCGGTACCGCCAACGTTGCCGATTGCCTCGATGCTGATGTTGTCGACATACCCGTTTGCGGCTGTGTTGATCATCGTGTCCCGCACAGCAATGCCGTCGGCGCTGGATGGCACCGGCGCGCCGTCGGTCGCGAAGTTCACATAGGTCTTGTTGGCAGACGCGGAGGTCTGGCGAAGCACCTCGTCCATCGCTGTGAACGCGGCCGTGTAGTTCGTAGTGCTGTTCAGCCACCCGTAGGTCAGGATGTTTGCCTTCAGGGAGTCCCTGGCAGCGACGCTATCGATCAGCACGTTCTCCGCCTGCTTAACAGCCGTCGCCGAGAACGTCACGATGGAGATTTCGTAGGTGTTCGGACCACCGACCGGAATCAAGTCCATGGCGGCCGACAGACCGCCCTTGATCGTGTCCCAGCCGCTGCTGGTGATGCTTCCCGAGGAGTCCAGGATGAACCCCAGTTGAATGGTCGCTGCACTGGCCGCGCTTGGCGCGATGGCAACGATGGCCGCCGAGATCACACCCAGCGCCAGTTTTCGCATCTGCTTCACTCTCCTGCTCCTTCGCGTTAGGGATTAGGGGTGAGGCACGGCGCTCACCTGCAAAGCCAAGCAGCATCATCCGTGCCAGATCGACAGAACCATATAGTCGACAGACCTTTAGCCAACTCCGACGCTGTGCGGTGGCGAACAGATGTAAGCATCTTCGACAGCTGGGCGGCGATGCGGCGAAGCCAGGGA
Source organism: Rubrivivax sp. (assembly GCA_019635315.1). Taxonomy (GTDB): domain Bacteria; phylum Pseudomonadota; class Gammaproteobacteria; order Burkholderiales; family Burkholderiaceae_C; genus Rubrivivax. Next base: position 613,217 of record JAHBZT010000002.1, on the reverse strand, counting down.
CCGGGCACTACCCCCGAGCTGCGACGGGCCGCGCAAACGCGGGTGACCGCGCGCATGCAGGCCGTTATCGTTCGCGCTGTCCATCCAAGGAGGCTGTCGATGCGTCCCGAACCTGTCCGCGCCGCCGTCGTGGCTTGGTCCACGGTCTTGTTATTGTTCGGCTGCGGCGGCGAGTCGGAGGCCGACCTGCTTGCGTCGGCGCGGGTGTACCTGGATAAGCGGGAGACTCAGTCGGCCATCATCCAGCTCAAGAAGGCGCTGGACAAGAACGTCGCGTCTGGCGAAGCGCGTGCGCTGCTCGGCCGGGCGCTGCTGGACGACCGCGACCCGGCGGCCGCCGAAATCGAACTGCGTAAGGCGCTCGAACGCGGCGCGTCGAAGGACCTCGTGCTGCCGACATTGGCCCACGCGATGCTTCAGTTAGGCCAGAACGCCAAGTTGCTGGCCCAGTTCGGCAGTGAAACGCTGCAGGACCCTTACGCGCATGCCGACCTGAAGACCAATGTCGCGGCGGCGCACGCCCAGCTTGGCGAGTTCGACCGGGCGCAGGACGCCCTGGCGTCGGCGTTGGCGGTACGGCCGGAGTACGCGCCGGCGACTCTGGTCAAGGCTAGGTTGTCGGTAATGGGCGACGACGTCGAAGGTGCGATCCGGCTATTGGACAGCTTGCTTGCCCGCGACCCTTCGCACGAACATGCCGGGAGGGCAAAAGGGGACCTGCTGTGGTTGGTCAAGGGCGACAAGGCGGGAGCGCTGGAACTGCACCGCAGGGTACTCACCGCCCATCCGCGTTCGGTCGGATCACACTCCTCGGTGATCACGATCCTTTTCGGCGACGGGAAGACGGCCGAGGCGCGGCAACAGTTCGAGCGCATGAAGGCTGCAGCGCCGGCACACCCTGAGAGCCTCTACTACGAAGCGCAGTTCGCCTACGTGGATAAGGACCTGCGTCGCACTCGGGAACTAACCGACCTCGTGCTGGTGGCCGCACCGAACCATTCCAAGGCGCTGGAATTGGCCGCGGCCACAGAGTTTGCGCTGGGCAACCACGTGCAGGCGCAAGCCTTCGCCGAACGTGCGCTGAAGGCGGTACCTGGCCTCGTCCTCGCGCGGCAGATCCAGGCGCGCAGCCTGCAGCGAAGCGGCAAGCCCGAAAGGGCCATGGCTGCGCTACAGCCTTTGCTGGCAAACGCTGATGTCGACGGACCGACGCTGGCCTTGGCCGGCGAGTTGGCGATGCAAACCGGTGCCATTCAGCAAGCTGAAGCATGGTTCAAGCGTGCCGCGCAGGTCGCCCCAGGAAATGCCCGTGTGCAGACGGCCGCGGCACTGTCGCGTCTGTATGCCGGCGCTGACGCCTCGGCAATCCGAGAACTGGAGGTCATTGCCGCTGGCGACCAGGGCACTCACGCCGATCTGGCGCTGATCAGCGCCCGCATTGCGCAGAACGACGCTGACCGCGCACTTAAGGCTATCGACGCCTTGCAGGCCAAGACACCGTCGCAGCCACTTCCAGACCAGTTGAGGGGACAAGTTCTAGTGTCCAAGCGCGACGTCGAAGGTGCGCGCCGCGCCTTCCAGGCAGCACTGGCAAAGGACGCAAGGTATCTGCCGGCGGTCAACGCGCTCGCAGCGATCGACATGTCCATCGGGAAGCCTGAAGCGGCGCGCAAGCGGCTGACCGACTTTCTGAAACTGGACCCGAAGAACGCGCAGGCAGTGCTCGCGCTGTCGGCAGTTGCCGAAGGCAGCGGTGCCGAACCGGGCGAGGTTCTGCGCCACTTGGGGGACGCCGTCAAGGCAGACCCTACCGATCCGGACACGCACCGGGCGCTAGTCAAGCACCATCTGCGCGCCGGCGACCGTGCATCGGCCCTGACTGCCGCGCAGCAGGCCAATGCTGCGTTACCCAACGACTTGGTCATGATGGAGTTGCTTGGGCAGGTACAAATCGTGGGCGGCAATCCGCAACAAGCGGTGTCTACGTTCCGCAGACTCGCTAGCCTGCAGCCGGAGAACGCTGGCCTGCAGGTCCACCTTGCCGAGGCACTGCTGGCCTCGCAGGATCGGTCGCAGGCGACCCGCGCGCTGCGTCGAGCACTGGACATCGACCCCGACCAGCCCGAAGCGCGACGCGCGCTCGCGCTGCTGGCGCTGCAGGACCAGCGGCCGCAGGACGCGCTGGCAATGGCGCGCGAGTGGCAGAAGCGCAGCCCGAAGGAGGCCGGCGCATTCGCGCTGGAAGGCGACATCGAGGCCAGCCGGCGCAAATGGGGGCCGACGATCGCGGCCTACCAGACGGCCCTGAAGCTCAGCGAGGCCTCAGAAGCGGCGATGAAGCTGCATGCGGCGTACCAGGCCGCTGGACGCAGCGCCGACGCCGACCGCGTGGCTGCCGAGTGGGAGCGCAGCCGGCCGATGGACCCAGTGTTCCACTTCTACCTCGGCGACGTGGCCACCCGACAACAGGCCTATGCCCGGGCCGAGCGGCACTACCGCAATGTGCTGCAGAGCCAGCTTGCCAATGCGCTGGCCATGAACAACATCGCCTGGCTGCTGCTGCAGCAGTCCAAGCCCGGCGCCCTGGAGATGGCCCAGCGGGCCGACGCCTTGCTGCCCAACCGGGCACCGGTACTGGACACGCTGGCCGCGGCGCAGGCGGCGGCAGGCCGGATGGCCGACGCGGTGAAGACGCAGAAGCGCGCCCTGGCGGCGTCGCCGCAGGACCCGCACCTGCAGCTGCGACTGGCGGGCTACCTGCTGAAGGCCGGACAGAAGTCGGAGGCGCGCGAACATCTCGAGGTGCTCGCCCGGCTCGGCGACAAGTTCAGCGCGCAGAAGGAGGTCGCTGCGCTTCAGCGCCTGCTCTGAGCCGGCGCCGTGCCATCGGCCCGAGGGGGCGCGACCGTCTAGAATTCGCGGCTCTCGGACGGGTGGATGAGCGGTTTAAGTCGCACGCCTGGAAAGCGTGTGGGGGTTAACAGCCCCCCGCGGGTTCGAATCCCGCCCCGTCCGCCAGACTCCTAGCATTCATGCGGGTTTCCGGCCGATCCAGGCGCCTTACCCACGATTCGACCCACGTTCGGATCGGCGCCCTCCGGACGAAAGAAAGCCCGCACGAGGCGGGCCTTCGGGGCTGCGGCCAGGCGGCCGCGGGTCAGGTCAGGCCGCGCATGACAAGGTAGCGCGCAAGGTCTGCCTCGGTGCTCACGCCGTCTGCGACCTCCACCAGCACTTCGCAGTGGTCGCCATCCAGCGTCTTCCGCTCCAACAGGTGACGGGCGAGCAGCGACACAGCGGCGACGTTTTCGGGCCTCTGCATCACCTCGACCGTGCGCGCTTGCCAGTCCTGCAGTGCGCCCTCCAGTCCCCAGAACTCGAGTAGCTCGGTCGCCTGCGCAAAGTCGTCGTCGGCACCCTCGACCGCCGCGTCCGGTGGGCAGCCCGCAGCGACCAGGGCCGCATACCCGGCGCAGAAGGCAATCACTTGGCTCTCCGCGGCTGCCTTGTCCCAGACTGAATCGGCGCCGAGGGCCGGCGCCGCACCGAGAAAGCCGCGATCACGGTCGCTGACGATGGTGGCCCCGTGGTGCTCGATCCCGTACCGGATGTGAGCCACGGCATGCCCGGCTTCGTGGATCGCGGTCTTCTCCTCGCGCAACATCAGGCCGCCTCCGCTCATGGCGCCGGGCGCCGCTTGCGCGGCCCGAGCGCGGCCAGCAGCTCCCGATCGCGCGGTGACCCGGCCCAGGTGTCGGCGACCGCGACGGACCCCAGGCGCTGCGCCGCATCGTCGGCACGCTGGCCGATCTGCGCGACCAGGGCCTCGGCGGCGACCACGCGGGACATCAGCTCTTCCGTGCCCTGATCGTCGCTGGTGGCGCCGATGAAGGCCTTCAGCGACCAGAGGTCGTCGGCGATCGAGAAGAACAGGTCGCCGGCCGCCTTCAGCTTGTCGCCGTCGTCACCCGCGGGGCCGATGATGTTGTGAACGGTGTTCATCGCGTGCGCTCCTTCAGATGTGCGGGTCCAGGGCGGCGATGGTGGCCTCCACCTTCGCGCGGGCCATCTGCGCCAGGCGCAGCGTCTGGTGCTGGCGCTCCTTCACCTCGTCGGGGGCGTTCTTGGGCAGGGCCAGGTCGTCGACCCGCTCCTCGATCGCGTGCAGCAGCGCCACCGCGTCGTAGAGCTCATTGGTCTGCGCGTGCGCGACCTGGGTCAGCGTGGCGGTCGTGCCGGCGGTGTCGGTAGCATGTGAAGTGGTCATGGTTGCAGTCTCGGTTGCAAACTTGGCAAGTGGCCCCGTCGTGTTACCGCACGGCGGGGCCGCGTCTTTCTGGCCGCTATGCCGGCGGCTTGCCCTCCCTCGTCAGTCGGGCATAGGCGCGCTTCAGCGCGCGCCGCAGCCACTCCGCGCCACCCAGGGCGACGTACTGCGCGTGCTCGGCAGGTGTCGCCCTGGCCTTGATTTCCATGGTCCGCGCCTCTCCCGCTTCGGGCGGCCGTCCAGGCTTGCGCTTGTCACTCATGCGGCGCATTCTGCGCCACGGAATGTTAGGGCGTCAAGGGTTCCGTGTCACAGAATGGCGCCCAGGTCGCGCACGGTCATCGTGCCGCGCTCGATCGTCGTCACGATCAACCGGCCGCCGACCGCACCCGGGCGGACCTGGCGGGCCTGAAGCCGCGCCAGCTGCAGGCAGTGCGCGTCCGAATCCGGCGCCACCGGCGGCGCGTCGTCGCCGGACCAGGGCGCGAGGATGTTGCCCACGTCGGGCACATGACGGTCGACCTGCCCATCGGCCGCAACGGTCCACAGCTTCGCGGCCGGCTGCCCGGCGCGTGTGACGCCCGCGGCCACGATCTCTAGCGCCATCGATAGGCCAGCGGGCAGCAGCGGGCGCCCTGCGGCCAGCGCGGCGCGCAGCTGCGCATCCATGTCGTCGAACTCGACGGTCTGCCCGGCGGACAGCAGCGACCACACGACGCGCGCCGCGAGGAAGTTCCCCCTGCTCGCAAGCGCGATGTTCGAACCCGGCAGCACGAGCGTCTTCGCCACCTCGAAGGGGCCAGGGCCGCCGCAGTGCTCGCCGATGGTGTCGACGGCCAGCAGCGCGCGGCCGGGCGTCACCTGTACCTGTAGCAGGCTCATGCGCTGGCCCAGGTGGCACGAAGCCCGCCGACCGCGGGGACGGCTGCCGATGCCACGCCGCCCCAGCCGGCCCAGCTGCCGCCCTGAGCGAACGTGGAAGCGCCGCCGGTGTACGCCGCCGCCACCGCCACCAGCAGCGTCGCCAGCAGGCGCCCGTTGTCGCCGCTGCCGGCCAGCTCCGCGAACACGACGACATCCCCGCTGCGCACCGGCTGCCACCAGTCCGCCCGCGCGATGTACTCGCCGTTGATGCAGCAGACCACGGGCCGCCCGTGCGTCGGCGCCAGGTCGTTGATGGTCAGGAACTCGCCCACGGCGCGCAGGTCGCGGTGGTCGAGCTCGACGTGCATCGCGCCAACGTGCGCCCACTGGGCGCGCATGGTGCGCCTGATCGCCGTGGTGGTCATGCGTGCTCTCCTATCCCCTGCAGCTCAGCGCGCAGGAACTCGACCGCTTCCGCCAGCGTGCCGCCCGCGAACACCTCCCCGCCAGCGCGCCGGATCGAATACCGCTGCTCGCCACGGCGCTGCGGCAGGGCGAGAAACAGGCCAGCGCGGCGCGCCAGGTCAACCGCGTGAAGCGGGTCCAGCTCGCGCGGCGGGCGCGACGTGGGCGGGGTCCAGCGGACTCGAATCCTTGGCATCAGCGCCCCCTGCGCACCGGCAGCACTTTCGACAGCCGCTGCCGGCTCACGCCGATGATCTGCGATGCCTCGCGGCGGCAGGCACCAGCGTCCAGCAGCGCGGCCAGGCGCTCGCGCAGCGGTGCATCAGCACCTGGGTCTGCAGCGCGCAGGTCGGCCAAGCCGTCATCGTCTTGCGCGACGTGCAGCAGCGTGCGGTCTGCAGGCCAGCGTGACGGCGCCTGACGCTGGCGGCCGTGCAGGGCGGCGTCCAGCGCGGGAAGCGTGGGCTCAGTCATCGGGCGATGCGGCATACCCGCGCGGCGGCGGCGGCGGAATCAACGCTGGCCGACGAAAGAACGCATCGGCTATCCGGCCGGCGGCCTCGGCGTCTCTCAGGTGCTGCGACCGGCCCAGGTACGCAACGACGCGCGGTCGCAGTGCACGCCAGGCTTCAGCGTCGCCGGCAACAGCGCGCACGGCGGCGCGCATCTGCTCGGCGTCGGTGAAGGCTGCAGCGCGGGTGAGGCTGGCCCTACGCGGGCGCGCGGCAGTCATGCGCTGCCCCACTGGACCCACGGCGCATCGGCAGGCTGCACGGCGCCAGGGTGCGCGTCAGACCACGCACGCCACCACGCCGGGACGTGCGCGCTCTCGCGCGGCAGCAGCGCCTCCCAGGGCACCGGCGCCTGGCCGGCGAACCACGCTTGAACGGGCGGCGGGACCGCTGCCAGTGGTGTCTCTGGCGGCCGGCGCCGGGGCCTCGATAGCGTCGGCATCGTCAGTCTCCAGGAGGCGCCAGGCGCAGCGCGCGGAAGGCGGCGATGACCTGCGCGCGGGCGTCTCGCTCGATCTGCACCGCGGGGTGTGCGCGTAGCTGGCCGAACCGGTCTTGCACACATGGGCCGGTCTGGTCGATCAACTTCCGCGCGCCCTCGGCCCTGTCGAATGCTTCGCAGGCCACTCGCAGCAGGGCTAGTGCGTCTGCATCGTCGAGCACGTGCGTTTCGCGCACCGATGTCCACAACTTGCGGGCGGCTGCGCTCAGGTGCGACGGTGGCGCTGCGGCTTTGCTCATGACCAAATTTGTCTATGCTGCGCGGACGCTGCACCCTATGAATGGGAGGGGGTGCGGTGTCACGTTCGCCTTCGAAGGCATCTTGCACATGCCCCCCCCGGGTGTCAGTGCCGCGGCGCAGTGCGTGCCACGTCAGCTAGCAGCTCGGGCACCACTGCGTCTAGGTACCTCTGCATTGCGCGCGCAACCGCTGCGCTGGCCAAGTGCATCGCCGTCGTCGGCGCGAAGCCTTCAGCGGCCAGCTCGCCGGCCAGCTGGTTCACGGCCTCGGCGTTGGCTGGGCTCAGGTGCTGCGACAGACGCGCACGCACTTGGGCATCGGTCATCGCGTGCGTCACCAGTTCGCGGAACTGGTGCGGGTCTGGTTCGGTGCTCAATGGCCGCCCTTCACGCAAAGAACCCAGTCGTCTCCCGGGGGTGCCGACGTGGTTGCGCGCTCGCAGTGCCACATGGAACCGCGGTGCGTGACGACCTCGCCGCGCACGTAGGCCCGGCCCGATTCGATAGGGCCGCAGTAGCGCAGGCGGTCGGCCTCCAGCGCCTCGATGCGCGCCTCCAAGCCACGCACGGTCGGCGAAAGCCACTTCTCGATGGCGTCGAACATCAGGCCGATGAATCGCGTAGGCCGCATGGTCAGCTGCTCGCGCCCAGGTCGGACGGCACGCCAGTGATGACCTGCACCGCGCCAGGCCGGCGCAGCTGCCAGTTGACCCGCATCGTGGCCCGGAAGCCGACCGCATCGGCTTGGAACAAGCTCACGAGGGTCTGCGTCGCCGCCGTCGGCGTGATGCTGTTGCCGGTGGGCGAGTCGTCCTGCTCGATCAGCGCATCGGTCGTGACATTCACTTCCGGCGCTTCGTCGGCGTACGCCACTGCGGTCGGGTCCAGCAGCGTGACGCACTCGCCATCCGACGACAGGGAGTCGGCGCTGCCGCTGGTCAGCACCGGCAGGCCCGCCAGCGTGCCGCCGAGCGCGCCGAGCCCGGGATAGGCAGGACTGCCGTCAACGGCGCGCGCCAGGGCCAGGCTCGCGGCCAGGTGCGTCGGCATCAACCAGACGGCGCGCTGCAGGTTCGACGCCAGCGCGGCGGCGTGCAGTGCCTCGCGCAGCGCTTCGTCCAGATCCAGCACGGTCGAGCCGGTGAACGCGATCGGCGTCACGCCGTTGCCGATGCCGCCCGGCGAGTCGGCGTCGGCGGCCTGCGTGTAGTCCATGAACACGCGGTCGAGCTCTTCGGCGAGCGCGGCCACAAGGTCTTGTCGCAGCGCTTCGTCCCCGGCGCCCGTCGCGTCCCGGATGGCCTCCGTGCTGGCGACCGCGATCGCGCCGAGCTTCTTCAGCCGCAGGCCCGCGTCGCGCGCGTACTGGCCGGCCGAAAGCCGGATGGCGCCGCCAGCGCGCACGAAGTGAGCCCGCGTGCCGGCAGCCGCGATCAGCTGCGGCGTCAGCGGGGTGACGCGGCGCAGCGGCAGCCGGCCGACGACGGACGCCTGGCGCACGGCCAGCCACAGCTCGCTGGCGGCGGTGTCGACGAAGGTGCTCGCCTCGTGCCCCGGCACGCCACTTTTCACCACGGCCGCGACCATCTTGCGGTCGTCCGGGTGCCAGTCGCGGCGGCCCAGGGCATAGCCCTCCGCGGCTTCCGGGTCGCCCTGGGCGATGGCCCTGGCCTTGAGGATGCGCGCGAGATTCAGTCCGTCCATCGGGGTGTGTCCTTTCAACGATGGCGGCAGCTTAGATTTCCGCATGTCATCGCCGATGACGTGCGCGCCCGATGGCGTCTCGTGACCTCGGCGCCTGCAGCTCGCGCAGCCGCGCGACAAGGGCGACAGCCTCACCATGCGCCGGTGCCTCGCCGCGCAGCATCCGCAGTGCCTGGGCATCGGTGCCGGCGACGACGGCCAGGCGCAGCAACAGTGCATCGCGCTCGGCCTGGCGCGCCTGGCGCTGCGGCGTGGCGCGGCTGCCGCGGGGTGGCACGACGCCTAGTCGGTGCTCTAGCCGGCCACCGTCGCGCATCCAGGCGGCCAGCGCCTGGCCGAGCCACCGGACGGCAGGGTCCGCGTCGGCCTGCAGCCGGCCGCCCAGGCGGCGCAGCTCGGCAACCCGCGCGGCGCGGTCCAGCCGCGACGGGCAGCAGACCAGGCGGCCGAACGCGTCGCGCATGTCAGCGGCCCTCGGCCCCTGGCAGGCAGCGGGTCACAGTTCCACCAGCGCCACGGCGCCGCCCACATACTGCGCCAGCGCCCGCAGCGCGTCGTCGCGGCCGGCGCGGTACTGCCGCAGCTCAGCCTCGCTCAGCCGGCGAGGCACGTCGGGCTGCCACTCAATCGCGGCGGCCAGCACGGCGCCGGGCTGCGGCCGCGGCACGGTCAACGTGCAGGTGCGCGAGCCGACCCGCCAGGACCGGCTCAGGGCGGCGGCGGTGGCAGTCATGGGGCACCCCTGCCGACCAGAAAACCCGCCCCACCGTTCCATCGTTCCACCTTAGAAAAGGTGGTGGAACGATTTGCGGAACGATATGGGGTTTCGTTCCGCCTGCCGTTCCGCCGGGAAGCCGCGCCAGTGCTCGCGAATCGCCGTTCCGCGTTCCGCCGATCGTTCCACCGGAACGACTGCAGAATCGTTCCGCCGATCGTTCCGCGGTTTTCGGGCTCATTCATGGCAGCTCGTTCGCGGCCTCGCGGCCCTTGCCGGTCAGGCTCCAGAACCCCGCGCGGTTCTTCTTGGTGAGCCCCTGCGCCTGCAGCAACTGCAGCAGCCGGTGCACCTTGGACTTGTTCGGCGTGCCGCCGCCGACGGTCATGCCGGCTGCCATCGCCAGGTCGGCCACGCTGGCCCCTGGCTTGCGCGTCATCGCGATCAGCAGGCGGTTCTCATCGTCCAGCGCCTTGTTCTCCAGCGCCTCGGCACGCTCGGCCGGGATGTGCACGGCGGCCGTGCTGTGGATAGGCTTGCCGCGGCAGTCGACGTGCCCCTGCAGCTCGACGGGCACCAGCTCGAACCGGATCGGATCGAACGTCGTGCCGCGGATCTTGCCGGCCCAGTGCAGGGTGACGATGCCGGCGGCATCCTTGTGCAGCGTCAGGTTCGCGTCGACCTCGGCCAGGAAGGCGCCGCCGCCACGCGGTATCAGGTTGTCGCCGTTGGCGCTCTTGACCGGGTGGCAGAGCACGAAGACCGTAGGGCGGCCTGGCAGCGTTGCCAGCTCGCGCAGGATCGACGCATGCCGGCGCATGGCCACGTTGTCGTTCTCGTCCGGCCCGGTGAAGAATGCCGCGCTCGTGTCCACGAAGACGGCCACCACGTTGTCCATCTGACCGGCCACCACGTCGTCGAGGTAGTCCAGCTTGTCGAGCACGCTGAAGGTGCCGGGCACGACCCACAGGTTGATCGGGTCGACCGGGCTCGATAGGTCGCCTGGCGTCAGGCCGAGGTGCTGCACGGTGGCCAGCAGGTGCATCGCGAAGTCGTCGGGGTTCTCGCCGGCCAGCCAGAGCACGCTGCCCTGCGTGACCTCACGACCGGCGAACAGCCGCCCCAGCTTCAGCGCGACGGCAAGGCCCGCCATCACGGTGGTCTTCCCTGCGCCGGTCGGCCCGGTGACACTGACGACGCCACCGCGCGGGGTCGGCAGGCCGTCGACGATGGTTTCCAGCGGCTTGAATCGCTGCAGGAAGGTGCGCGCGCCGACGACCTTGATGTCTGGCGCTGTGGTGGCGTCGGCGGTCGTCACGCCGCGCGCTCCAACTGCTTCTGCAGCTCGCGGCACCAGGCCCGGACGCGCACCGGATCGCCCAGCAGCATCTGCGCCTGCAGCGTGTCGTGCAGCGCGTCAGGCAGCGCCGCGCCGCCGCGCAGCTCGTGCACCAGGCGCTGCGCCGCGAGGCAGCCATCCAGGGCCGAGCGCACGGCATCGGCGACCGCGGCGGCGGGCGGGTTAGAAGGCGCCGTCATTGCGCGCCTCCTTCCATGCGGTCGAGCTCGGTCAGCACAGCCTGCAGCTTCTCGCGCAGCGTCTTGATGCGGTCGGCCGACAGCTTCCGAAGCCCCACGTCACGCGCGACGCTGCCGAGCGATCGGACTGCCGCTTCGAAGGTCGGCCGAGCATGGTTCAGGTCGTGCCGTCCCGGCTTGTATGTCGGCGGCCTCGGCGGCGCCTCTGCCGGCGTGCTGATCGCCTTCATCGCCTCGCGCAGCGGCAAAAGCGCTACGCGTTGCGCTTCTTCGGCAGGCAGCTCCGATGTCCTCTTGGACAACAGCATGTAGGCCTGCGCGGTGCGAACCGCCAACGTCGTGTTGCTGGTGATCCAGTCTTCCCACTGCCCGTGCGGCACTTCGGCTTTCGCCTTCCGCAGAAGCGCGCCGACGACGACCGCGGCGCCGAACGCTTGTCCCGCGTGATGTTCGGCATCGCGCACGAGGCGATTGATCTCTGCGGGCAGTTGCTCGATGCCCAGGCTCAGCAGGCGCCGGGCCTCTTGTGGCACCTCGACCGCGGCGGCGTGCGGGGTGGTGGCGGTCATCACGCCGCGCCTCGCTTGGCCGGCGCGCCCTGCGCCGCGATCCATGCCGCAATGTCGGACGAGCGCCAGGCCACCGCGCCACCCCCGGACAACTTCACGGGCGCCGGGAACTTGCCCTGCTTCATCAGCGCATAGATGCTGCTGCGGCTGTAGCCGGTGGCCTGCTTGACCGCAGGCACGCGCATCAGGGTATCGGTCATCGCTTCGCCTCTGATCCGCGCTGCGCCCAGATGGGCGGCTCTAGGCGGGATCGGATGGGCGAATCGTCAGGCGCGAATCGGGCTACTTTGGGGACAAAAAATCGCCACGGCGCACGGTGTCGACAAGCCACTGAGGACAGGTGCCGTCGATCTCGTTCTCGCGCAGCAGGCGCAGCAGGCCGCCGGTAGTGAGTGCGCTCTCCAGCGTGCAGCGCACGTCATCGGGCATGCCCAGCATGCGGCGGTCGGCCTCTTCGATGGTGGCGGTCAGCTCGGCGCGCAGGCGCGTCATTCTTCGCGCGCTGCGGTAACGGGTCGCGTACCGCTTGACCGTATCGATCGGCATGCCCAGGCGCTGGGCTACTTCGCGGACGGCGGCCGTCAGCGCGCCGTGGCGCGTGCCCATGCGCAGCTCGGCCTCGAACACCAGCCGCGCTACTCTTGGCCCGCCCTTCCGGTGCCGTGCGTCGCCGAACGGCAGTGAATCAAGGGCCGGCCGCCCGCGGCCCGTCGGGGGCTCCGCGAACAAGCCTGCGAGCAGCTCCGACGCGGCCGGCTTCTTGCTCACGCGGCGCGCGCCTTCATGCCCACCACTGCCCCGCCCTGCGCCGGCCGGTCGCAGTAGTCGGCCCATGCCTGCATCAACCGGCGGCGCTTCTCCAGCGCATCGCCGCGCAGGTAGGCTGCTTCCACCTTGTCCCGGACGGTGTGCGCCAGCGCGCCCTCTACCGTGTCGCGCGGGTAGCTGGTCTGCTCGGTGGCCCAGGTCTTGAACGTCGCGCGCAGACCGTGCACGGTGTAGTCACCCAGGCCCATGCGCTTCAGCAGCTGCAGCCCGGCCATGTTGGACAGCGGCTTGCGCTCCTTCGCACCTGGGAAGACGTGCCCCGCGTCGTCGTGCGCCAGCGTGCGCAGCAGCCGCACGGCCTGGCGGGACAGCGCGACACGGTGTTCCCGCCCTGCCTTCATCCTCTCGCCGGGGATCGTCCAGATCGCGGCGTCCAGATCGAACTCGCCCGCCTTCGCGTTGAATGCCTCGCTCGTGCGGCACGCCGTCAGGGCGATCAGCTCGACGGCACGCGCAGCGGTGCCCGGCTGCTGGCGCAGTGCCAGCATGAACTCGTGCATCTTGGTGTAGGGCAGCGCCGCATGGTGCTCGACCGTGGCCACCTTGCCCGGGTCCGGCAGCAGCACGTCAAGGTGCCCCTTCCACCGCGCCGGGTTGCTGCCCGTGCGGTAGCCCGCGACGGTCGCCCAGTCCAGCACCGCCTCGATACGCTGGCGCAGCCGGCGCGCTGTCTCGGTCTTCGCGGTCCAGATTGGCCGCAGGATCGCCAGCACGTGCGACGTTTCGACAAGGTGCACCGGCATCTGCCCGATGACGGGCGCGGCGTAGGTGGTCAGCGTCGCCCGCCACTGCTCGCGGTGCTTCGCGTTGCGCCACTTCGGCCCGTGCGCCGTGATGTATGCCTCCGCGGCCGTGGCGAACATCGGCACCGATGTCTTCGTCGCCGCCATGCGCTCGCGCCGCTGCTCGATCGGGTCGACGCCCTCGCGCACCAGGCGCCGGCATTCCTGCGCGCGGTCGCGTGCTTCGGCCAGACTCACGTCAAGCACCGGCCCCAGGCCCATCTCGCGCGCCCTGCCCGCCAGCGTGAACCGGAACACCCAGGACTTCGTGCCGGCCGGCGAGACCTGCAACCACAGGTTGCCGCCGTCGCCGTAGTAGCCCGGCGTCCGCAGCTTCGAAACCGCCCCCGCGGTCAGCTTGAAAATCGTCCGCCCAACTGGCCTACCCATGTTCCTACCCACGTTCGAAACGATGGACGGGACTGTAACGGGTTGCACTGCATCGGACAAGGGTGGCGCTCAGAATCGAGCACTGGCGCGGTCTATCGGCCGATCAGGCGGATTTCCTTGGACGGCGCTGGACCCCCTGCCAACGGACGCCCCGTCCGCCAGGTCTCCCGGGCTGTGCCCGGCTCCGGTACCGCGGCGCATCAACGGCGACTGCTGGATCGGCGACGGACTTCGAACCATGGCGCGCCGGCTGGGTCGCAGACCAATGCGACGCATCCCGGGCATCCTTGCCGCCCTCGCTGCCCTGGCCGCCACGTCGGCCTGGGCCGACCCGCTGCCATCACCCGCCTGTGTGGCTGCACTCGCAACGCTGACGATGGCCGAGGACGCGGCGTCGGCCAGGCCCTCGTCGCCCCCAGGCAGCACCCCGAAACCGCCCGCACCGGCCTCGCTGCACACGGCACGCCGCGCCGCTGCCGAGGCCTGCCTGGGCGGCGCCGAGGACATGCCGCTGCCGGCGCCGCGACTGCGGGCACCACGGGCCGTCGAGCAGCCCGCGCTGCCGGCCCCGCAGCCCGCCCGGGCGCAGCCGCCCGCCCGAACGGCAGCCCCGGCGCCGCGGCAAGCGCCGCACATGATCACCGTCTGCGATGCGCACGGCTGCTGGACGAACGAGGGCCTGCGCCTGCAGCGGCAGGGCACGCTCCTGCAAGGGCCGCGGGGCCCCTGCCTGCAGATCGGCGCCGTGCTGAACTGCCCCTGAGCCTTCGACACAGCGGCAGCGGTCGCGGCGTCGGCATCGGCCGTGCGCGTCGCGCGCGGGTCAGCCGCCGGCTCGTCCGCCGCGCCCCGCCCTCACCTCCTCGTACAGCGCCAGGTACTCCCGCGCCGGCCCGCCCCAGGACAGCGGCTGCGCCATCGCCCGCGCCATCGCCGCGTGCCAGGCCGCCGGGTCGCGCTTCGTCGCCACCGCCCGCGCCACGCAGGCGGCCAGCGCCGCCGGCGTCGCCTCGTCGAAGACGAAGCCGGTGCCGCCCGGCTGCCGTACGTCGGTCACCGTGTCGGCGAGCCCGCCGACGCGTCGCACGACAGGCAGCGTGCCGTAGCGCAGCCCGTACATCTGGGTCAGCCCGCAGGGCTCGAAGCGCGAGGGCACGGCGATGGCGTCGGCGCCGGCGATCAAGCGGTGCGCACGCGCCTCGTCGTAGCCGATGCAGACCTGCACGCGCCCGGGGTGCGAACGCTGCGCGATCGCGAACGCCGCCTCCAACGCCGGGTCGCCGGTGCCCTGCACCGCCAGCTGCACGCCCTGCGCCAGCAGGTCCGGCAGCGCGCCCAGCACGAGGTCCAGGCCCTTCTGCGCGGTGAGCCGGCTGACCACGGTGAGGATCAGCGCGCCGTCGTCCTGGTCCAGCCCCAGTTCCTGCTGAAGCGCGCGGCGGCAGGCCAGCTTGCCCTGCCATCGCTCGGCGTCGTAGCGCTCGGCGATGGCGTCGTCGGTGGCGGGGTTCCAGACCGCGTCGTCGATGCCGTTGAGGATGCCCAGCACCTGCGCACCGCGGCCGCGGATCACACCGTCCAGGCCGCAACCGAATTCCGGGGTCGCGATCTCGCGCGCGTAGGTCGGGCTGACGGTGGTGATGCGGTCGGCAAACTTCAGCCCGGCCTTCATGAAGCTGAGCTGGCCGTGGTACTCGAGCCCGCTGGGCGCCAGCAGCCGGCTGGCCAGGCCCAGCAGCGCCCAGTCGTGCATCGGAAACAGCCCCTGGTAGGCCAGGTTGTGTACCGTGAAGACGGTCGCGGCCGGCGTCGGCGGATGCTCGGCGACATAGGGGCAGGCCATCGCGGCATGCCAGTCGTGCGCGTGCACGATGTCGGGCACCCAGGCCGGGTCGGCGTCGCCGGCGGCCAGGTGGGCGGCCACCCAGCCCAGCAGTGCGAAGCGCTGCAGGTTGTCGGGCCACTCCTCGCCGTCCGGGCCCTGGTAGGGGCTGCCTTCGCGGCGGTAGAGGTAGGGCGCCTCGATGACATAGGCCGGCAGCCGGCTGCCCGACAGCCGCCCCAGCAGCAGCCGCACGCGCAGCGCGCCGAAGCAGGCGCCGATGTCGATGATGCCGCGCGCGCCGTCCAGCGACTCCAGCACCGCCGGGTAGCCGGGCAGCAGCAGCCGCGTGTCGGCGCCCTGCTGCGCCTGCGCCACCGGCAGCGCGGCGACCACGTCGGCCAGACCGCCGGTCTTGACCACCGGAAAGACCTCCGCGGCCACGTGCAGCACCCTCGTCGGTGTCGCCATCACCCCTCCTGCGCCTTGCGCGCTCTTGTCCTCGTCTTGTCCCGGTCTTGTCGTCGTCGTGCTGCCTTCGCGGCCGCCGGCGAGTGGACTCACAGCCGCCGCAGCATGTCGCGCGTGACCAGCGTGATGCCGCTGTCGGTGCGGTGGAAGCGCGCCGCGTCGGCGGCCGCGTCCTCGCCGACGACCAGGCCGTCGGGGATCACGCAGTCGCGGTCGATCACTGCCCGGTTGATGCGCGCATGGCGGCCCACCTGCACGCCGGGCAGCAGCACGCTCCAGTTCACCTGGGCGTGCGAGTGCACGCGCACGCTGGAGAACAGCACCGTGCGGAAGACCGAGCCGCTGACGATGCAGCCGCCGGAGACCAGGCTCTCGATGGCCATGCCGCGGCGCTCGGGCTCGTTGTGCACGAACTTGGCCGGCGGCAGCTGCGGCTGGTAGGTCCAGATCGGCCAGTTGGTGTCGTACAGGTTGAGCTGCGGGTCGGTCGCGGTGAGGTCGATGTTGGCGTCCCAGTAGGCGTCGATCGTGCCCACGTCGCGCCAGTACGGCGGCAGCCCCGGCTTGGTGCCGACGCAGCTCAGCTCGAACGGGTGCGCCGCGGCGACGCCCGCCTTCACCATCTTGGGGATGATGTCCTTGCCGAAGTCGTGGCTGGAGTTCGGGTCGGCCATGTCGCGTTCCAGCTCGCGGTACAGGAAGCGCGCATTGAAGACATAGATGCCCATGCTGGCCAGCGAGCTCTGCGGCCGCCCGGGCATCGCCGGCGGGTCGGCCGGCTTCTCGACGAAGTCGATGATGCGCCGGTGCTCGTCGATCGCCATCACGCCGAGGGCGCTGGCCTCGTCGCGCGGCACCTCGATGCAGCCGACCGTGCACTCGCGGCCCAGCGCCACGTGGTCGGCCAGCATCAGCGCATAGTTCATCTTGTAGATGTGGTCGCCGGCCAGCACGACGACGTAGTCGGCGCGGTAGGCGGCCAGGATGTCCTGGTTCTGGTAGACGGCGTCGGCGGTGCCGCGGTACCAGTGCTCCTCGTCCACGCGCTGCTGTGCCGGCAGCAGGTCGACGAACTCGTTCATCTCGCTCTTCAGGAAGGCCCAGCCGCGCTGCAGGTGGCGCAGCAGGCTGTGGCTCTTGTACTGCGTGATGACGCCGATGCGCCGGATGCCGCTGTTCATGCAGTTGGACAGCGCGAAGTCGACGATGCGGAACTTGCCGCCGAAATAGACCGCCGGCTTGGCGCGGCTGTCGGTCAGGTTCTTCAGGCGGCTGCCACGCCCGCCGGCCAGCACCAGCGCGACGGCACGCCGCGGCAGGTCCAGGCTCTGGGCCACATCGACGGGACGCATGTTGTCTCCTGCGAAGTGATCGAATGCAGTCAAACTACAACGCTTCGTCTTCTATCGTCCGAGTCGTTGCCGGATCGTCAGAGAGCTTGTTGTTCAAGAAGAACTTTTGATATCTGCAGCAACTATCTGTGGAAGTTTGTCTTCAAGCGCGAAGGAGTGATGCCGATTCGAGCCAGGTCGAGCGTGGACCTTGAACATGCACGAGTGGATGTAGTGGAACTACGTTGCCGCTCCACGAAAACCGTTTGACGGTGCGACCGTCGTTCAGGGACACTCGACGCATCGCCCCCGCGGCCGCCCGAACTCCTGCGCTCCTGCGCCGAAGTGACATGCAAGACCCGATCCAGCAAACCCATCCTCCCACGGTGCTGCCGCCCGGCCAGGCCGCGGCGGCGGTCGAGCATCACCTGCTGGCCACCGTCGCCACCCAGCCCGCGCAGGCCAGCGCCACGGCGATCATGCACGCGGTGGCGCAGGTGGCACGAGAGCAGTTGTCCCGACGCTGGGTCGCCACCGCCGCCGCCGACCGCGACGCGAAGGCCCGCCGCGTGCACTACCTGTCGATGGAATTCCTGATCGGCCGCTCGCTGGCCAATGCGCTGGCCGCCCTGGGCCTGCGCGGCGAGATGGCCGCGGCGGCGCGCGCCCACGCCTGCACGCTGGAGGACCTGGCCAGCCACGAGGCCGACGCCGCGCTGGGCAACGGCGGCCTGGGTCGCCTGGCGGCCTGTTTCCTGGACAGCATGGCGACGCTGGAACTGCCCAGCTTCGGCTACGGCATCCGCTACGAATTCGGCATGTTCAAGCAGGCCATCCACGGTGGCCGCCAGGTCGAGTACCCCGACGCCTGGCTGGAGGACGGCACCCCCTGGGAGTTTCCGCGCCCGGAGATCCACTGGCGCGTGCGCTTCGGCGGCTGGGTCGAGCAGCCGGCCGACCCGAGCACGGTGCCGGTGTGGCGCCATGCCGGCGAGGTGCAGGCCAAGGCCTACGACATGGTGATCCCCGGCCACGGCACCGAGCGCGTGGCCACGCTGCGGCTGTGGAAGGCCGTGGCGCCGGCCCAGATCGACCTGCACGCCTTCAACAGCGGCGACTATGCGCGCGCCGCCGAGTTCAAGAACGAGTACGAGAACATCTCCTGGGTGCTGTACCCCAACGACAGCACGCCGGCCGGCCGCGAGTTGCGGCTGCGCCAGGAGTATTTCTTCACCAGCGCCAGCCTGCAGGACATCCTGGCGCGCCACCTGGCGGAACACGGCCGGCTGAGCAACCTGGCCGACAAGGTGGCGATCCACCTCAACGACACCCACCCGGCCATCGGCGTGGCCGAGCTGATGCGGCTGCTCGTCGACGAGCATGGCTTCGGCTGGCTGGCCGCCTGGGCGATCACGAAGCGGGTGTTCAGCTACACCAACCACACGCTGATGCCCGAGGCGCTGGAGACCTGGCCGGTGTCGCTGATGCAGCATGTGCTGCCGCGCCACCTGGAGATCATCTTCCGCATCAACCACGAATTCCTCGCCGAGGCCGCCGCGCACCGCCCGGGCGACGTGGAATTCATGCGCCGCCTCTCGCTGATCGAGGAGAACGGCGAACGCCGCGTGCGCATGGCCCACCTGTCCATCGTCGGCAGCCACAAGGTCAACGGCGTCTCGGCGCTGCACTCGGCGTTGCTGACGAAGACCATCTTCGCCGACTTCGCCAGCCTGTGGCCCGAGCGCTTCACCAACATGACCAACGGCGTGACGCCGCGGCGCTGGCTGGCCCAGGCCAACGGCGGCCTGGCCGCGCTGGTGGACGCGACCATCGGCCACGGCTGGCGGCTGGACCTGGAGCAGCTGTCGCGGCTGGCGCCGCACGCCGCGCGCGAGGACTTCCGCAACGCCTTCCTCGCCGTCAAGCACGCCAACAAGGTGCGGCTGGCCGAGCACATCCGCGCCGCCACCGGCATCGCGGTCGACCCGGCGAGCCTGTTCGACGTGCAGGTCAAGCGCATCCACGAATACAAGCGCCAGCTGCTGAACCTGCTGCAGGTGGTGGCGCGCTACCAGGCGATGCTGGCCGACCCCGGCGCCGACTGGGTGCCGCGCACGGTGATCTTCGCCGGCAAGGCGGCCTCCAGCTACGCCACCGCCAAGGACATCATCCGCCTGGTGCACGACGTCGGCGCGGTGATCAACCACGACGAACGCGTGCGCGGCCGGCTGAAGGTGGTCTTCGTGCCGAACTACGGCGTCTCGGTGGCCGAGGTCATCATGCCCGGCGCCGACCTCTCGGAGCAGATCTCCACCGCCGGCACCGAGGCCTCGGGCACCGGCAACATGAAGCTGGCGCTCAACGGCGCGCTGACCATAGGCACCGACGACGGCGCCAACATCGAGATCCGCCAGCAGGTCGGCGACGAGAACATCTTCATCTTCGGCCTCTCGGCGGCCGAGGTCGAGGCGCAGCGCGCCGCCGGCTACCAGCCGCTGCGCCTGTACGAGTCCAGGCCGCGGCTGAAGGCGGTGCTGGACGCGATCGCCGGCGGCGCCTTCAGCGAGGACGAACGCGGCCGCTACCGCGGCCTCGTCGACTCGCTGCTGTGGGGCGGCGACCGCTACATGCTGCTCGCCGACTTCGACAGCTACCTGGCGGCGCAGGACCGTGTCGATGCGCTGTGGCGCGACCGCGCCGCCTGGGCGGCGAAGGCGATCGCGAACGTCGCCGGCATGGGCTTCTTCTCGTCGGACCGCACGATCCGCGACTATGCGCGCGAGGTCTGGGGCCTCGCGCCCAAGGCCTGAAGGCCGAGCCGGTGACCCTGCCGCGCCGCCGTTGCCGATGCTGAGCGCCGACGACATCGAGGCGCTGCGCCTGGGTCGCCACGGCGACCCCTTCGCGGTGCTGGGCCCGCACCGCGGCAGCGACGGCCGCACCCGGGTGCGCGCCTGGCTGCCCGGCGCGGCGTCGGTGCAGGCACTCGCCGAAGGCCGGCCGGCGGCCGCGCTGGCGCCATTGCACGCCGACGGCCTGTTCGAAGGGCCGCTGCCTGATGGCGCCACGGCCTACGCACTGCAGGTGCGCTGGGGCGACGGCCGGCTGGCGGTGCTGGAGGACCCCTACCGCTTCGGCACCGTACTCGGCGAGGTCGACGCCTGGCTGCTGGCCGAGGGTTCGCACCTGCGACCCTTCGAGGTGCTGGGCGCGACGCCGCGCATGATGGACGGCGTGGCCGGCACCGCGTTCGCCGTCTGGGCCCCGAATGCGTCGCGCGTCAGCGTCGTCGGCGCATTCAACCACTGGGACGGCCGCCGCCACCCGATGCGCCTGCGCCGCGAGTGCGGGGTCTGGGAGCTGTTCCTGCCCGGCGTGGCCGAGGGCAGCGCCTACAAGTACGAGCTGCTGGACCGCGACGGCCGCCTGCTGCCGCTGAAGGCCGACCCCTATGCACGCCGCGCCGAGCTGCGGCCGGCCAATGCCAGCCTGGTCGCCCCGCTGCCGCCGGCGCTGCCGCCCTCGCCGGCGCGGCGGCGCGCCAATGCGCTGGACGCGCCGGTCAGCATCTACGAGGTGCACCTGGGTTCGTGGCGGCGCCGCGTCGAGGACGGCAACCGCTGGCTGGACTGGGACGAACTGGCCGACACGCTGGTGCCCTATGCGGCGGAGATGGGCTTCACGCACCTGGAGCTGCTGCCGGTCAGCGAACACCCCTTCGACGGCTCCTGGGGCTACCAGACGCTGGGCCTGTATGCACCGACCGCGCGCTACGGCAGCCCGGAGGGCCTGCGCCGCTTCGTCGCGCGCGCCCACGGCGCCGGCCTGGGCGTGCTGCTGGACTGGGTGCCGGCGCACTTCCCGTCCGACGACTGGGGACTGGCGCGCTTCGACGGCACGGCGCTGTTCGAGTACGTCGACCCGCGCGAGGGCTTCCACCGCGACTGGAATACGCTGATCTACAACTTCGGCCGCACCGAGGTGCGCAATTTCCTGGTCGGCAGCGCGCTGTACTGGCTGGAGCGCTTCGGCATCGACGGCTTGCGCGTCGACGCGGTGGCCTCGATGCTGTACCGCGACTACAGCCGCCGGCCCGGCGAGTGGATCCCCAACGTGCACGGCGGGCGCGAGAACCTGGAGGCGATCTCGTTCCTGAAGCGGCTCAACGAGGTCGTCGGCGTCGAGCGTCCCGACGCCGTGACGCTGGCCGAGGAGTCGACCGCCTTCCCGGCCGTCAGCCGCCCGCCCTGGGCCGGCGGCCTGGGCTTCCACTACAAGTGGAACATGGGCTGGATGCACGACACGCTGAAATACATGGCGCGCGACCCCGTCCATCGCCCCTACCACCACGGCGAGATGAGCTTCGGCCTGGTCTATGCCTTCAACGAGAATTTCGTGCTGCCGCTGTCGCACGACGAGGTCGTGCACGGCAAGGGCTCGCTGATCGGCCGCATGCCGGGCGACCGCTGGCAGCGCTTCGCCAACCTGCGCGCCTACTACGGCTTCATGTGGGGCCACCCGGGCAAGAAGCTGCTCTTCATGGGCGGCGAATTCGCGCAGGAACGCGAGTGGAACGATGCGCAGAGCCTGGACTGGCACCTGCTCGAGCAGCCCCATCACGCCGGCGTGCAGCGCCTGGTGCGCGACCTCAACGCGCTGCTGCGCGAGTGCCCGGCGCTGCACACGCAGGACTTCGTGCCCGCCGGCTTCGAGTGGGTGGACCACGAGGACGCGCGGCGCAGCCTGCTGGCCTTCGTGCGCCACGGCAGCGACGGCTCCTGCCTGCTCGTCGTCTGCAACTTCGCGCCCGTCGTGCACCATGGCCTGCGCCTGGGCGTGCCGCGTGCCGGACTGTGGCGCGAGCGCCTCAATACCGACTCGGCGCACTACGGCGGCGGCAATGTCGGCACGCCGCTGGGCGCGGCGCACAGCGAGGCGGTCGAGAGCCACGGGCGGCCGCAGTCGGTGCTGCTGACGGTGCCGCCGCTGGCCACCGTCTTCCTGCAGTGGACGGCCTGAGCGGCGACGCGGCAGCCCTGCCCGCTTCCGGCGCCGTCGCGGCCGCGGCGCGACCCGCGCTCGTCGTGCGCGCCGGCGAAGCGCTGCCGGTGCTGCAGCCCGGACAGCCGTGGCCGATGGGCGCCACCGTCGACGGCGACGGCGTCAACGTCGCGGTCTTCTCGGCGCACGCCACGCAGGTCGACCTGTGCCTGTTCGACGCCGCCGGCGAGGTCGAGCTGGCGCGGCTGCCGCTGCCGGCCCGCAGCGGCGACGTCTGGCATGGCCGCCTGCCCGGGGCCGGCGCCGGGCTCGTCTACGGGCTGCGAGCGCATGGGCCGTGGCGGCCCGAGCGCGGCCACCGCTTCAACCCGCACAAGCTGCTGCTCGACCCCTGGGCGCGCGAGATCGTGCCGCCGCCCGGCGGCTTCGACTGGCACGGCGCGCACTTCGCCGCCGACCGCGACCATGCCCAGCACCTGGACCCGCAGGACAACGCACGCGGCGCGCACAAGGCGCGTGTCGTGCACGACGCGCCGGCGCCGCCGCCGCCCCCGCGCCGTCCGGTCGCGGCCGCGCAGCGCGTGGTCTACGAACTGCACGTGCGCGGCTTCACGAGGCGTCTGCCCGGCGTGCCCGAGGCCGAGCGCGGCACCTTTGCCGGCCTCGCCAGCCCGGCCGCGATCGCGCACCTGCAACGCCTGGGTGTCACCACGCTGAGCCTGCTGCCGGTGCAGCAGGTGCTGTCCGAGGCGCACCTGGTCGGGCGCGGGCTGGTCAACTACTGGGGCTACAACACGCTGGGCTTCTTCTGCCCCGATCCGCGGCTGGCCGCGACGCCGCACCCGCGCGACGAGTTCCGCGCCATGGTGCGCCGGCTGCACGAGGCCGGCTTCGAGGTGCTGATCGACGTCGTCTACAACCACACGCCCGAAGGCGACGAGCGCGGGCCGACCCTGGCCTGGCGCGGCCTGGACAACCGCTCCTGGTACCGCGCGCCGCCCGGTCACCCCGAGCGCTGCGAGAACTGGACCGGCTGCGGCAACACGCTGGACATCCGCCACCCGCGTGTGCTGCAGTGGGTGATGGACAGCCTGCGCCTGTGGGTGACGGACTTCGGCGTCGACGGCTTCCGCTTCGACCTCGCGCCGGTGCTGGGCCGCGGCGACCACGGCTTCGAGCGCGACGGCCCCTTCTTCAAGGCCGTGCTGCAGGACCCGGTGCTGCAGCGCGTGCTGCTGGTCGCCGAGCCCTGGGACCTGGGTCCCGACGGCTACCAGGTCGGCGGCTTCCCGCGCGGCTGGCTGGAGTGGAACGACAGGTTCCGCGACACCGTGCGCGCCTTCTGGCTGGGCGGCGACTGCACGCGCGGCGAGCTGGCACTGCGCCTGGCCGGCTCGTCGGACCTCTACCAGGGCCGCTCGCGCTCGCCGCTGGAGTCGCTGAACTACATCGTCTCGCACGACGGCTTCACGCTGCACGACCTCGTCAGCTACGACCTGCGCCACAACGAGGCCAACGGCGAGGGCAACCGCGACGGCCACGGCCACAACCTGAGCTGGAACTGCGGCTGGGAAGGCCCGACCGACGACCCCGAGGTGCTGATGCTGCGCGCACGCCTGAAGCGCGCGCTGTTGGCCACGCTGCTGCTGGCCCAGGGCACGCCGATGCTGGCCGCCGGCGACGAGCTCGGCCACAGCCAGGGCGGCAACAACAACCCCTACTGCCAGGACAACGAGACGACCTGGATCGCCTGGCAGCAGGCCGACGAATCGCTGATCGACTACACGGCGCACCTGCTGGCGCTGCGCCGGCGCCTGCTGCCGCTGGCGCCGCGCTGGTATACCGGGCTGCCGGACGCGCAGGGCCGCCACGACCTAGCCTGGCTGCGCCGCACCGGGCAGGCGCTGGGCGCCGAGCACTGGAACAACCGCATGTCGCGCATCGTCGGCGCCTGGATCGGCGTGCCGGGCGGGGGCCGGGCGCCGCTGCTGCTGCTGATCAACGGCCGCGACACCGACGCCGACTTCGTGCTGCCGCCGGGCGACTGGGTCTGCGAACTCGACAGCACCCGGCCCGACGGCCGCAGCGGCTGGCGGCGCGCCGCGGCCCGCGACCCCGCCGCGATCGACCTGCCGGCGCGCGCGCTGCTGCTGCTGCGCGATGCCGCCGCCCCTCCGTCCGACGCTTCGCCAGGGACCCCGCGATGAGACTGCCCCGCGCCAGCGGCGTGCTGCTGCACCCGACCTCGCTGCCCGGCCCCTTCGGCTCGGGCGACCTCGGGCCCGAGGCCCGGCATTTCGTCGACTGGCTGGTCAGCGCCGGCCAGCGCTACTGGCAGGTGCTGCCGCTGACCGGCATCGGCCCGGGCAACTCGCCGTACATGAGCAACTCGGCCTTCGCCGGCAACGTGCTGCTGGTGGACCTGGCCGAACTGGCGCAACAGGGCTGGCTGGACGCCGCCGACCTGGTGCCGGCGCCGGGGCTGGACGCCGCGGCGGTGGACTTCGCGGCGATGGTGCCGTTTCGCATGCAGCGCCTGCAACGTGCCGCCGCCCGCTTCGCGCAGGCCGGCACGCCCGAGCAGCGGGCGGCGCACGATGCCTTCGCCGCGGCCCATGCCGGCTGGCTGGACGACTATGCGCTGTTCATGGCGCTGTCGGAGGCCCACCCGGGCCGCGACTGGTGCGACTGGCCGGCTGCGCTGGCCGCGCGCGACCCGGCGGCGCTGGCCGCGGCGCGCGGCGAGCATGGCGCGCGCATCGCCTTCTGGACCTTCTGCCAGTGGGCGTTCTTCCGCCAGTGGGCGGCGCTGAAGGCCTATGCGAACGGACGCGGCGTCGAGCTCGTCGGCGACGCGCCGATCTTCATCGCCCACCACAGCGCCGAGGTGTGGGCCCAGCCGCGGCTGTTCGAGCTGGACGCCGACGGCCGCCCGACCGTGGTCGCCGGCGTGCCGCCGGACTTCTTCAGCGCCACCGGCCAGCGCTGGGGCAACCCGCTGTACCGCTGGGCCGAACACGCCAGGGACGGCTACGCCTGGTGGGTGGAACGCGTGCGGCGAGGCTTCGAGCTCTACGACCTGCTGCGCATCGACCACTTCCGCGGCTTCGCCGCGCACTGGGAGATCCCGGACAGCGAGCCGACCGCGGTCAATGGCCGCTGGGTACCGGGCCCGGGCGAGGCGCTGTTCAAGGCCGTCGCCAAGGCGCTCGGGCCGCTGCCCATCATCGCCGAGGACCTGGGCGTGATCACCCCGGACGTCGACGCGCTGCGGCGCAAGTTTGCCTTCCCCGGCATGCGCATCCTGCAGTTTGCCTTCGCCGGCGACGCCAGCGACCGCTTCCTGCCCCACCACCACGAGCCCGACAGCGTGGTCTACACCGGCACCCACGACAACGATACCGTCGCCGGCTGGTGGGCCACGGCAAGCGACCACGAGCGCCATTTCGCGCGCGGCTACCTGGCCACCGACGGCCACGACATGCCGTGGACGATGATCCGTGCCGCGCTGGCCAGCGTCGCCGACACCGCCATCGTGCCGATGCAGGACGTGCTGGCGCTGCCGACCGAATGCCGCATGAACTTTCCCGGCCAGGCCAGCGGCTGGTGGCGCTGGCGCTTCCAGTGGAACCAGGTCCATCCCTGGCACGCTGGGCGGCTGGCCGAGCTGGGTCGCCTGTACGGGCGCCACCCGCCGGGCGCCGGCGCGGGCTGAAGCCGGCACCGCCCGATGGCCGCTCAGCCGGCGGCGGCCCGGCGGTGGTCGGGGTCGGCCCCGGCCACGCGCCAGTAGTCGTCCAGCCCGAGCTTGGCGGTCAGCTCGGCGAAGCGGGCATCCATGCGCAGCACCCGCGTGTCGGGCGTGAACAGCAGGTCGGTCGCCCTCATCTCCAGGCGCGCCGGCGCCGGCTGCAGGCGCGCGCCAACGGCCCCCCCGAAGTAGTAGACGCGCGCCATCTCGAAAGCCTGGTCGATGCGGCCGACGGCCGCCAGCAGCGCCAGGGCCCACTGGCTGGCCATCGACCCCCCCGTGCGTGCGCGGGCGATGGCGCCGGCCAGTTCCTCCGCCAGCGGGGCGCGCGCCGGCTGTGCCAGGGCCTGCACCGCCAGCCGCGCGATCTCGCGCGGCAGGCCGTTCTCGTCGTAGGAGCGCTGGCGCTCGTCGGCGAGCTGCGCCGCGGCCTCGTCCAGGCGGCCGCTGAACAGGCGGAACTGGAGCACGCGGTGCCAGAGCAAGGGGTGGCGGCGCCAGCGCTCCAGGGCATCGTCGAAGGCCACCGCCGCGTCGTCGCCGCGCCCGACGCACCACAGCGCAAAGGCACGCCGGGCCGACACCGAGGGCAACAGGGGCTCGGCCTCGAGCGCGCGCTCGAGCAGCGGGATCGCGGTACGCCAGCGGCCCGTCTCGGCATGCACGCGGGCCAGCGTGGACAGCAGCATCCAGTTCCGCGGGTGCTGCTGCAGCAACGCGGTGCAGGCGGTCTCCATCCCGTGCCAGCCGCGGAACAGCGGCCGCAGCATGACCAGCGCGACCGCGGCATCGGCGTTGTGCGGATCGGCCGCCAGCGCGCGCGCGGCGGCCGTGCGCGTGAGTTCACCCAGCGGGTCCACGTCCTGCTGGACGTTGAAGCCGCGCCGGGCGGCGCAGGCCAGCGCCAGCAGGCCCCAGTGTTCGGGCCGGTCGCCATGCTTGTCGCACAGGACGCGGAAGTGGTCGACGGCTTCGGCGGCGGCGAGGTAGGTGCCCTGGCGCAAGGCGAGCTCCCCGAGCCGTCGCAACTCCACGGACTGCGCGTCGAGCGGCGTCGCCGCCGGCCGTTCGGCGATGCGCATCGCGATGCCCAGCGCACCGCTGCCGGCCAGCGCCGTGCCGACGCCGGCACCGACGAGCCAGCGGCGACGGCGCAGCGACGCGGGCGTCGCGGTCTCGGCGGGCCGTCCCGCGGCGCCAGCGCCGCGCGTCGCGGCGCTGCCGACGGCGGTGACGGGCGGGGTCGCCGCGCCAACCGAATCGGCCGTCGCCGCCGCGAAGGTGTTGCCGGTGGCGGCCGCCGCTGTGGCCGGCGTCCCGGGCGGTGGTGTCAGCCGGTAGCCCACGCGGGCGATCGACTCGATGGCGAATGCGTCGTCGTCCAGACCGGCGGCCAGGTGGCGCAGGCGCGAGATGACGCGGTTGATCGCGTTGTCGCCGACGACGCGGCCGTCCCAGCAGCGGTCGATCAGCTCCTGGCGGCCGACCACGCGCCCCGGCTCGCGCGCCAGCACCACCAGCACCTGCATGACGCGCGGCTCCAGCGTGGTCGCGACGCCTCGATGGTGCAGCTGGCGCGTCGCCGGCTCGACCCGCAATGCGCCCAGCGTCAGCGGCGGTTGGTCCGCCAGGGCGAGCGGCCTGGACCGATCGGCTTGCATATGGACACCTCCCGAGTGACGCACGCCAGGCGCCAGCGAAGGTATCACCACCCGAAGGCGCATTCAACCGACCGCGCCGCCACGCCGTCCCGCGTGCGCGGGACGGCGTGCCGCCGCGGCGTGGGCTCAGCGCCGCGGCGGCGGCAGGTCGGTGCAGGTGCCGTGCGCGGCCTCGGCGGCCATGCCGATGCTCTCGCCCAGCGTCGGGTGCGGGTGGATGGTCTTGCCGATGTCGACCTCGTCGGCGCCCATCTCGATGGCCAGCGCGACCTCGCCGATCATGTCGCCGGCGTGCGTGCCGACGATGCCGCCGCCCAGGATGCGGCCGCCGCCTTCCGGCCGGGCGTCGAACAGCAGCTTCGTGAAGCCCTCGTCGCGGCCATTGGCGATGGCGCGGCCGCTGGCCGTCCACGGGAACAGGCCCTTCTTTACCGCGATGCCCTGCGCCTTGGCCTCGTCCTCGGTCAGGCCGACCCAGGCCACCTCGGGATCGGTGTAGGCCACGCTGGGGATCACGCGCGCGTCGAAGCGCGCCTTCGTGTCGCCGGCGGCGACCTCGGCCGCGACATGCGCCTCGTGCACCGCCTTGTGCGCCAGCATCGGCTGGCCGACGATGTCGCCGATCGCGAAGATGTGCGGCACGTTGGTGCGCATCTGCACGTCCACCGGGATGAAGCCGCGCGCGTTGACGACGACGCCGGCTTTTTCGGCCGCGATCTTGCGCCCGTTCGGGCTGCGGCCGACGGCCTGCAGCACGAGGTCGTAGACCCCTTCGCTGGTCTTGCCGTCCAGCCCTTCGAACCTGACGCGGATGCCGTCGGCGGTCGCTTCGGCAGCCACCGTCTTCGTCTTCAGCATCAGGTTGTCGAAGCGGTGGGCATTCATCTTCTGCCACACCTTCACGAGGTCGCGGTCGGCGCCCTGCATCAACCCGTCCAGCATCTCGACCACGTCCAGCCGCGCCCCCAGCGTGCTGTAGACGGTGCCCATCTCCAGGCCGATGATGCCGCCGCCGATGACCAGCATCTTCTTCGGCGCGGCGCGCAGCTGCAGTGCGCCGGTGCTGTCGACGATGCGCGGATCGTCGGGCAGGAAGGGCAGCCGCACCGCCTGCGAGCCGGCGGCGATGATGCACTGCGCGAACTTCACTGTCTTCGTGCTGCCGGTCTTGGCCTGGCCGTCGCCGGTGGTCTCCTCGACGACCACGTGGTGCGGGTCGGCGAAGGCGCCGTAGCCGCGCACGATGGTGACCTTGCGCATCTTGGCCATCGCGGCGAGGCCGCCGGTGAGCTTGCCGACGACCTTGTTCTTGTGCGCCAGCAGCCTGGGCAGCTCGACCTGCGGCGCGCCGAAGCTGACGCCGAGGTCGGCGAAGTGCTTCACCTCGTCCATCACGGCGGCCACGTGCAGCAGGGCCTTGCTCGGGATGCAGCCGACATTCAGGCACACGCCGCCCAGCGTGGCATAGCGTTCGACGAGCACGACCTTCATGCCGAGGTCGGCGGCGCGGAAGGCGGCCGAATAGCCGCCGGGGCCGGCGCCGAGCACGAGCAGGTCGCACTCGAGGTCGGCGCTGCCGGCATAGCTGGCGGCGGCCGGCGCCGCGGCAGGTGGCGTGGTCGCCGCGGCGGGGGCCGGCACCGGCGCAGCCGCTGCCGGCGCGGGCGCGGCGGCCGCCGCACCCTCCTCCGCCTCCAGCACCAGGATCACGCTGCCCTCGCCGACCTTGTCGCCCAGCGCCACGCGCAGTTCCTTCACCACGCCGGCGGCCGACGACGGGATCTCCATCGAGGCCTTGTCGCTCTCCACCGTGATCAGGCTCTGCTCGGCCTTGACCTTGTCGCCGGGCTTGACCAGCAGCTCGATGACCGCGACCTCCTTGAAGTCGCCGATGTCCGGAACCTTGACTTCCAGCTGTGCCATCGCGCGGCTCCCGTTACAGCAGCACGCGGCGGAAGTCCGCCAGCACGCTGCCCAGGTAGGCGTTGAAGCGCGCCGCGGCGGCGCCGTCGATGACGCGGTGGTCCCAGCTCAGGCTCAGCGGCAGGATCAGCCGCGGCTGGAAGGCCTTGCCGTCCCAGCGCGGCTCGGTGCTGCTGCGGCACACGCCCAGGATGGCGACCTCCGGCGCGTTGATGATGGGCGTGAAGTAGCGCCCGCCGATGCCGCCCAGGCTGCTGATGGAGAAACAGCCGCCGGACATGTCCGCAGGCCCGAGCTTGCCGTCGCGCGCCTTGGCCGCGAGTTCGCTCATCTCCTTGCTGATCTGCAGGATGCCCTTCGCGTCGGCGTCCTTGATCACCGGCACGACCAGGCCATTGGGCGTGTCGGCCGCGAAGCCGATGTGGAAATACTTCTTCAGCACCAGCTGGTCACCGTCCAGGCTGGCGTTGAACTCGGGAAACTTCTTCAGCGCCGCGACGCAGGCCTTGATCAGGAAGGCCAGCATCGTGACCTTGACGCCGCTCTTCTCGTGTTCCTTGTTGAGCTGCACGCGGAAGGCCTCGAGCTCGGTGATGTCCGCGTCGTCGTGGTTGGTGACATGCGGGATCAGCACCCAGTTGCGGTGCAGGTTGGCACCGCTGATCTTCTTGATGCGCGACAGGTCCTTGCGCTCGACGGCGCCGAATTTCGTGAAGTCGACCTGCGGCCAGGCCAGCAGGCCCGGGAACGTGCCGCCGCCGCCCGGTGCCGCGGCCGGCGCCGGTGCGCGCGCCTTCTGCGCCGCGGTCGCCGTCTCGCCGCTCATCACGGCCTTGACGAAGCGCTGCACGTCGTCCTGCGTGATGCGGCCCTTGGGCCCGCTGCCGCGCACCTCGGCCAGCGGCACGCCGAGTTCGCGCGCCAGGCGGCGGATCGACGGCGAGGCATGCGGCAGCGACGCGCCGGAAGCGGTCGGCTGGTGTGCCGGCATCGTGGCCGGCGCCGCGGCAGCGGCCGGCGCGACCGCAGGCGTCGCCGCAGCAGCGGGGGCGGCCGAGGGTGTCGCCGTGGCGGCCGGTGCAGCAACGGGCGCCGGTGCAGCGGCCGCCGCCGCGCCGGAGGCCCCTGTCAGGCGCACGATCGGCGTGCCCTTGGACACCTTGTCGCCCAGCTTGACCAGCAGCTCGGCCACCGTGCCGGCATGCGACGAAGGGATCTCCATCGAGGCCTTGTCGCTCTCGACGGTGATCAGGCTCTGCTCGACCTTGACCGCGTCGCCGGGCTTGACGAAGACCTCGATCACCGCGACCTCGTCGAAGTCGCCGATGTCGGGCACGACGACGTCCACCGGTCCCGACGCTGCCGCTGCCGGTGCCGGCGCAGCCGGCGCGGGCGTCGGTGCGGCGGCCGCGGCAGCCGGAGCGGCTGCCGGTGCGGGAGCGGGCGGGGGCGCCGCGGCACCCTCGCCTTCCAGCACCAGCACCAGCGTGCCTTCGCTGACCTTGTCGCCGAGCGCGACCTTCAGCTCCTTCACGACACCGGCGTGCGACGACGGGATCTCCATCGACGCCTTGTCGCTCTCCACCGTCAGCAGCGACTGGTCGACCGCGACGCGGTCGCCCGGCTTGACCAGCAGCTCGATGACCTCGACATCCTTGAAGTCCCCGATGTCGGGCACCTTGACTTCCACCATCGCCATGGTGCGTGTCTCCTCGTCGTTCTCGTCCGCTCAGGCGAACAGCGGGTTGATCTTGTCGGCGGCGATGCCGTAGCGCACGATGGCCTCGCCGACACGCGTGGCCGGCAGCGTGCCCTGCTCGGCCAGCGCCTTCAGCGCCGCGATCACGATGTAGTGGCGGTTGACCTCGAAGTGCTCGCGCAGCCGGCTGCGGAAGTCGCTGCGCCCGAAACCGTCGGTGCCCAGCACCTTGTAGGGCCGGCCCGTGGGCACGAAGGCGCGGATCTGCTCGGCATAGTTCTTCATGTAGTCGGTGCTGGCGACCACTGGCCCGCCGTGCGCCTGCAGCTGCTGCGTCACGTAGGGCACGCGCGGCTCCTGCGCCGGGTGCAGCAGGTTCCAGCGCTCGCAGTCCTGGCCCTCGCGCGCCAGCTCGTTGAAGCTGGGGCAGCTCCACACGTTGGCGCCCACGCCCCAGTCGGCCTCGAGCAGCTTCTTGGCCGCCTGGCTCTCGCGCAGGATGGTGCCGCTGCCCAGCAGGTTGACGCGCGCCGCGCCGTTGCCGGCCGGCTCCAGCAGGTACATGCCCTTGATGATCTGCTCCTCGGTGCCGGGGCGCAGCCCGGGCATCGGGTAGTTCTCGTTGAGCAGCGTGAGGTAGTAGAAGACGTTGTCCTGCTTCTCGACCATGCGCTTCAGGCCATGGTGCAGGATCACCGCCACCTCGTGCGCGAAGGTCGGGTCGTAGCTGACGCAGTTGGGGATGGTGCCGGCCAGGATGTGGCTGTGGCCGTCCTCGTGCTGCAGGCCCTCGCCGTTGAGCGTGGTGCGGCCGCTGGTGCCGCCGAGCAGGAAGCCGCGCGCCTGCATGTCGCCGGCGGCCCAGGCCAGGTCGCCGACACGCTGGAAGCCGAACATCGAGTAGTAGATGTAGAACGGCACCATGATGCGGTTGTTCGTCGAGTACGAGGTCGCCGCGGCGATCCAGCTCGCCATGCCGCCGGCCTCGTTGATGCCCTCCTGCAGGATCTGCCCGGCCTGGTCCTCGCGGTAGTACATGACCTGGTCCTTGTCGACCGGCGTGTACTTCTGGCCCGCGGGGTTGTAGATGCCGATCTGGCGGAACAGGCCCTCCATGCCGAAGGTGCGCGCCTCGTCGACCAGGATGGGCACCACGCGCGGGCCCAGCGCCTGGTCGCGCAGCAGCTGCGTCAGGAAGCGCACGTAGGCCTGCGTGGTGCTGATCTCGCGGCCCTCGGCGGTGGGTTCGAGCACGGCCTTGAAGGTCTCCAGCGACGGCACCGTGAAGTGCTCGTCGGCCTTCGTGCGGCGCTTGGGCAGGTAGCCGCCCAGCGCCTGCCGGCGCTCGTGCAGGTACTTGATCTCCGGCGTGTCGTCGGCCGGCTTGTAGAACGGGATCTTCGGCAGGTCCGCGTCGGGGATCGGGATGTTGAAGCGGTCGCGGAAGTAGCGGATGTCGTCGTCGGACAGCTTCTTGGCCTGGTGGGCCGTATTCTTGCCCTCGCCGGCGCGTCCCATGCCCCAGCCCTTGACCGTCTTGACCAGCAGCACCGTCGGCTGGCCCTGGTGGTGGTGGGCGCGGTGGAAGGCGGCGTAGACCTTGTTGGCGTCGTGGCCGCCGCGGCGCAGCGCCCAGACGTCGTCGTCGCTCATCTTCGCCACCAGCTCCAGCGTGCGCGGGTCGCGGCCGAAGAAGTGCTTGCGCACGAAGGCGCCGTCGTTGGCCTTGAAGGCCTGGTAGTCGCCGTCCAGCGTGTCGAGCATGATCTTGCGCAGCGCGCCCTGCTTGTCGCGCGCCAGCAGCGGGTCCCAGTTGCTGCCCCAGATCAGCTTGAGCACGTTCCAGCCCGAGCCGCGGAATTCGCCTTCGAGCTCCTGGATGATCTTGCCGTTGCCGCGCACCGGGCCGTCCAGGCGCTGCAGGTTGCAGTTGATGACGAAGACCAGGTTGTCCAGCTTCTCGCGGGCCGCCAGGCCGATCGCGCCCAGGCTCTCGGGCTCGTCCATCTCGCCGTCGCCGCAGAAGACCCAGACCTTGCGCCGCGCCGTGTCGGCGATGCCGCGCGCGTGCAGGTATTTCAGGAAGCGCGCCTGGTAGATCGCCATCAGCGGGCCCAAGCCCATGCTGACGGTGGGGAACTGCCAGAACTCCGGCATCAGCTTGGGGTGCGGGTAGCTGCTGATGCCCTTGCCGCCGACTTCCTGGCGGAAGTGCAGCAGCTGCTCCTCGGTCAGCCGGCCTTCCAGGAACGCGCGTGCATAGATGCCCGGCGCGCTGTGGCCCTGGATGTAGAGCAGGTCGCCGCCATGCGTGCCGCCGCGGTCGGTGTCGTCGGCATGCCAGAAGTGGTTGAAGCCGGCGGCGAACATGTGCGCGACGCTGGCGAAGCTGCTGATGTGGCCGCCGAGGTCGCCGCCGTCGGCCGGGTCCAGGCGGTTGGCCTTGACCACCATCGCCATCGCGTTCCAGCGCATGTAGGCGCGCAGGCGGCCTTCGAGCTCGAGGTTGCCGGGGCTGCGCTCCTCCTGGTCGGGCTCGATGGTGTTGACGTAGCCGGTGTTGGCCGAGAACGGCATGTCGATGCTGTTCTGGCGCGCATGCTCGAGCAGCTGCTCGAGCAGGTAGTGCGCACGTTCCGGGCCCTCGGCCTCGATGACGGCCGACAGCGCGTCCAGCCATTCACGGGTTTCCTGGGTGTCGCTGTCGTCGTTGGCGGCAGGGGCGCGATCCGGCAGGGCGGACATGGCGGTCTCCTCGTTGTCGGCTGGTGATGCAGGGGTGGGCGAAGTGTGACACAAGCGGCTCAGATTTCAAATAGCGCCGTGTCATTTCACATCATGGATTCCGGCGAACCGCCCGCACCGACCGCCGCCCCGGATAATCCGTCCCCGTGACGACCGCCCGCCCCGCCCCGGACGCCCAGGGCCCCGCCTGGACCGCCGGCCGCCGGCTGCTCGGCCGCTGGTGGCGCAGCCAGTCGCCGGCCCGCCAGGACCGGTTCGCGACGCTGGCGCCGCTGCTGTCGGTGCTGCTGTTCCTGGCGGCCATCATCTCGGCCTTCTGGTACCTGCGCAACGAGGAAATCCAGCGCGAGACCGAGTCCGTGCAGCGCGACGCCGAGCTCACGCAGCAGCAGATCGGCCTGCGCCTGATCCAGAACCAGGAAGCGCTGATCCGCATGGCACGCGACATCGGCCAGCGCAACGTCGACGCCGAGCAGTTCTTCACCCAGGCCCAGGCCTTCACCCGCGAGCGCCCGGAGATCACCCACCTGACCTGGGTCGACGCGCGCCGGCGCACGCGCGCGAGCCACTGGTCGCTGCTGTACCAGCTGCACGGCGCGGCCGGCGCGCCGCCGGCGATGCTGCCGCAGGAGGGTGTCAACACCGAGCCGGAGACGACCTTCCTGGCCGCGCGCGACACGCGCTTCCCGGCCTATTCGCGCGCCTTCCGCGACGCCGCCGGCGCGCCGGTCTTCCAGCTGCACGTGCCGCTGATGGAGGCCGGCGCCTTCGCCGGCACGCTGCTGGTGGAGTATTCGGTCGAGGCGCTGGTGCGCCACTACGTGCCGCCGGACGCCGCGCAGCGCCACATGATCGGCGTCGTCGACGAGCGCGGCGAGGTGCTGGCCGCCACCGTGACGACGATGCCCGGCCAGCAGGCGCGGCGCGGCGCCATCGTCAGCGAGGTGCCGCTGACGCCGGCGCTCAACGGCCTGCTGCTGCGCGGCCAGGGCTGGCGCACCGGCATCGGGCTGATCAGCAGCACGCTGTTCTGGATGGTCGTCGCGCTGTCGGTGCTGACGGTGTGGATGCTGCTGGGCAGCTGGCGCCACATGCGCCGGCGCTCGCAGATCCAGGGCAAGCTGGTCCAGGAGACCAACTTCCGCCGCGCGATGGAGAACAGCATGCCCACCGGCATGCGCGCGATGGATCTGGAGGGCCGCATCACCTACGTCAATGCCGCCTTCTGCCAGATGACCGGCTTCGCCAGCAGCGAGCTGGTCGGCCGCCTGCCGCCCTACCCCTACTGGCCGCCGGACCGCATCGAGGAGAACGGCCGCCTGCTGCAGCAGGAGCTGCAGGGGCGCAGCCCGGCCGGCGGCATCGAGGTGCGCGTGATGCGCAAGGACGGCAGCGTGTTCGACGCCCGCATGTACGTCAGCCCGCTGATCGACCCCAAGCAGCAGCAGACCGGCTGGATGACCAGCATGACCAACATCACCGAGGCCAAGCGCATCCGCGACCAGCTCTCGGCCAGCCACGAGCGCTTCACGACCGTGCTGGAGGGGCTGGACGCCTCGGTCTCGGTGTTGTCGGTGGCGCAGGGCGAGCTGCTGTTCGCCAACCGCTCGTACCGGCTGTGGTTCGGCGGCGACGCGCAGGGCCACCAGACCATGGCCGGCGGCGTGACCGACGGCAGCTACGGCGGCGACGGCGACGACGAGGTCGACGGCCTGTCCGGCCTGCCGACCGAGGAGCTGACCGAGACCGGCGCCAGCCCGCGTGAGGTCTACGTCGAGTCGCTGGGCAAGTGGTTCGACGTGCGCGCGCGCTACCTGCAGTGGACCGACGGCCGGCTGGCGCAGATGCTGATCGCCACCGACATCACCGCGCGCCTGCGCGCCGAGGAGCAGGCCGCGGCGCAGGCCGAGAAGGCGCAGGTGACGAGCCGGCTGGTGACCATGGGCGAGATGGCGAGCTCGGTCGCCCACGAACTGAACCAGCCGCTGACCGCGATCACCAACTACTGCAACGGCATGGTCTCGCGCGTGAAGGCCGACACCATCGCGAAGGACGACCTGGTCGCCGCGCTGCAGAAGACCGCGCGCCAGGCCGAACGCGCCGGGCAGATCATCCACCGCATCCGCGCCTTCGTGAAGCGCAGCGAGCCGCAGCGCCAGCGCGCGGAGGCGCGCGACATCGTCGAGGACGCGGTCGAGCTCGCGGGCATCGAGCTGCGCCGTCGCAACGTGGCCATCCACACCTACGTCGCGCAGCGCCTGCCGGCGCTGATGGTGGACCCGATCCTGATCGAGCAGGTGCTGCTGAACCTGCTGAAGAATGCCGCCGAGGCGATCGACAGCGCGCAGCTGCCCTCGCCGCGCCGCCACATCGAGCTGCGCGTGGTGCCGCGGCACACGCCCGACGAGGGCGGCGTGATCGAGTTCAGCGTCACCGACACGGGCCCGGGCATCAAGGAGGAGATGATCGGCCGCCTCTACGAGGCCTTCTTCTCGACCAAGTCCGACGGCCTGGGCATCGGCCTGAGCCTGTGCCGCACCATCGTCGAGTCGCACCGCGGCCGGATGCGGGCGCAGAACCTCTACAATGGAACGCAGATCGTCGGCTGCCGATTCGCATTCACGCTGCCGGTCGAGATCGCCTCGCGTGCGGATGCCGGCCCCGCCGAACCCGCCGACAGCGAGTCCTCCTCCCCGACATCCCGAGCCATCGTCCCCGAATGAGCCTGATCCCCAAGAAAGGCACCGTCTACGTCGT
Organism: Rubrivivax sp.; assembly: GCA_019635315.1. Taxonomy (GTDB): domain Bacteria; phylum Pseudomonadota; class Gammaproteobacteria; order Burkholderiales; family Burkholderiaceae_C; genus Rubrivivax. The sequence continues at coordinate 576,680 of JAHBZT010000002.1, read as the reverse complement.
CGACGACGACGAGGCCGTGCGCGACTCGCTGCAGTGGCTGCTGGAAGGCAAGGACTACCGCGTCAAGTGCTTCGACTCCTCGGAGTCCTTCCTGTCGCGCTTCGACCCGCGCGAGGTGGCCTGCCTGATCGCCGACATCCGCATGGACGGCATGAGCGGGCTGGAGCTGCAGGACCGGCTGCTGGAACGCAAGAGCCCGCTGCCCATCGTCTTCATCACCGGCCATGGGGACGTGCCGATGGCGGTGACGACGATGAAGAAGGGCGCGATGGACTTCATCGAGAAGCCGTTCAAGGAAGAGGAACTGCTGGGCCTGGTCGAGCGCATGCTCGAGCAGGCGCGCCAGGCCTTCAGCCAGCACCAGGAGCAGGCCAGCCGCGACGCGCTGCTCAGCCGGCTGACCACGCGCGAGGCGCAGGTGCTGGAGCGCATCGTCGCCGGGCGCCTGAACAAGCAGATCGCCGACGACCTGGGCATCAGCATCAAGACGGTGGAGGCGCACCGCGCCAACATCATGGAGAAGCTGAACGCAAACACGGTCGCGGATTTGCTGAAGATCGCGCTCGGCGCGCAAAGGGCCTGACGCGGCCCACGCGCGACCGTGTTCGCGTTGCACGCGGAACGGTTGGCTCCCCCGAGCCCCCTCCGGGAGGGGGCTCCAGTCAGAGTGACGAAGGAATCTCGGACATGACGGCGCGGCTGATCGATGGGGTGGCGCTGTCGAAGTCGCTGCGCGCGGAGATCGGCGCGCGCGCGGCGGCGCTCGCCGCCGTGGGGCGGCGTCCTGGGCTGGCGGTGCTGCTGGTCGGGGACGACCCGGCGAGCGCGGTCTATGTGCGCAACAAGGTCAAGGCCTGCGCAGACCATGGCCTGCACTCGGTGCTCGAGACCCACCCGGCCACGCTGACGCAGGCCGAGCTGCTGGCGCGCATCGCGGCGCTGAATGCCGATGCCGGCGTGCACGGCATCCTGGTGCAGATGCCGCTGCCACGGCACATCGACCCCAAGGCCGTCATCGCGGCGATCGACCCGGCCAAGGACGTCGACGGCTACTCCACGCTGTCGGCCGGCGAGCTGATGACCAACCAGCCCGGCCTGCGCCCCTGCACGCCCTTCGGCTGCATGAAGCTGATCGAGAGCACCGGCGTGCCGCTGCGCGGCCGCCATGCGGTGGTCATCGGGCGCAGCAACACGGTGGGCAAGCCGATGGCGCTGCTGCTGCTGCAGGCCGACGCCACCGTCACCGTCTGCCACAGCGCCACGCCGGACCTCGGCGTGCACACGCGGCAGGCCGACATCGTCGTCGCCGCGGTCGGGCGCCGGCACACGCTGCGCGCCGACATGGTCAGGCCCGGCGCCGTGGTCGTCGATGTCGGCATCAATCGCGACGAACAGGGCAAGCTGTGCGGCGATGTCGACTTCGCCGCGGTGCGCGAGGCGCTCGGCCCCGCGGGCTGGATCACGCCGGTGCCGGGCGGCGTCGGCCCGATGACGATCACGATGCTGCTGGCCAATACCGTGCAGGCGGCCGAGGCGGCCCGGGCCGCCGCCGGCTGAACCGGCCCATGGGCGCCGGCGCCGGATACACCTGCTCACCGGCGACCGGCCCGGCGCGTGAAACGCGTCGCACCGGGCGTGGCCGCCGCGATACGCGGCGCCGCGGCGGCTTGAGTCCACGCGCGCGACCGGCTAGATTGCCAGGATGCCGTCATCGGGGCCCCCGGCCCGCCACACCATGAAGCTGTCGACCGCCACCGTCCGCGGGGCCGCGAAGGCGCTCGGCGCCGCGCTGCTGGTGCTGGGCGCCCTGCCCGCGTCGGCGCTGTACAAGGTCGTGCAGCCCGACGGCAGCGTCACCTACACCGACCGCCCGCCGGCCACCGGCAACGCACGCGTCACGCCGCTGGGCCGCAACCTGGAGCCGGTGGCCGCCGAGCCGGCGATGCCGCTGGAACTGCGCCAGGCCGCGCAGCGCTACCCGGTCACGCTGTACACGGCGCCCGACTGCACGCCCTGCGACAGCGGCCGCAACCTGCTGCGCAGCCGCGGCGTGCCCTACACCGAACGCCGCGTCGAAACCGACGAGGACACGCTGGCGCTGGAGCGCCTGGTCGGCGGCCGCACGGTGCCGGCGCTGACCATCGGCACGCAGGCGCTGCGCGGCCTGTCGGAAACCGACTGGTCGAGTTATCTCGACGCCGCCGGCTACCCGCGCGAAAGCCGCCTGCCCCGCGGCTGGCAGCCCCCGGCGGCGACGCCACTGGTCGAGCGCGTGACACCGACGGCGCGGCCCGCCGCAGCGGCCCCGGCCCCGGCCCCTGCCGCCGCGCCGCCCGCTGCGCCGGAGCCGGCCGCGGGCACGGTCCGCTTCTAGCGCAGGCGCCGGTCCTTCAGCGCACCGGCGCCAGCCGGCGCGCCACCCACGACCCGGCGCCGACCGCGCCGCCGACGGCCCAGAACAGCACCGCCGCACCGGCCAGCGCGCCGGTGGCGCCGAAGACCAGCGGCATCAGCGTGCTGCTGGTATTGATCGCCATCGAGCGCAGTGCCAGCGCCTCGCCGTGGCGCTGGTCGGGCGTCAGGTGGTGCAGCATCGTCATCACCATCGGCTGCACGCTGCCCAGCGTCACGCCCAGCAGCGCCGCGCACAGGCCCATCGCCCAGGGGTTGGGCGCCAGCGGATAGGCGGCGAAGACGAGTGCGGTGCCGACCATCGCGGCGCGCAACACGACCAGTTCGTCCAGCCGGTGCGCGACGAGCGGGATCGCGATGCGCACCAGCGTCACCGAGAGCGTGAAGGTGCCCAGCACGAGGCCGATGGTCCCGGCCGCGAAGCCGCGGTCGTGGCCCAGCACCGGCACCGCGAACAGGTGCACGTCCCAGCACATCGACAGCAGCCAGTTGACGGCCAGCAGCCGCGCCATCCCCGGCGTGCGCAGCAGGTCCCAGGCGCGGCGGCCGGGCACGCGCGCCGTGCGCGGCGGCGCGATGTGCGGCACGCGCCGCGCCGAGACCAGCGTGGCCAGCGGCAGCAGCGCCATCAGCGCATAGGCGGCGGCGAAGCCGAAGCCGTCGATCACGAAGCCCACCGCGACCGGGCCGACGACGTTGGCGAACGAGGGCGCGATGCCCATCCAGCTGAAGATGCGCACGCGCTCGGTGGCGTCGCGCGCGACCAGCCCGGCGGTGCGCTGTATCGCCAGCATGCCGGTATTGGCGCCGGTGCCCGTGGCCGCGGCAGCAGCGCACAGCAGCGCGAAATGCCAGCCACCGCCGACGAAGGTGGCAGCCACCGCGAGCAGCGCGCCGGCGATGGCCAGCGTCGCGGCCACGCGCACCGGCCGGTGGTAGCCATGGCGGTCGGCCAGGCGGCCGGCCGGCATCGCCAGCAGCACCGGCGCGGCGGCGAACAGCGCCAGCAGCAGCCCCACCGACCAGGCGCTGTAGCCCTCGCGCAGCAGCTGCAGCGCGGCGGCCAGGCGCACGCCGGCCATCGTCGAGTGCACGCCGAGCTGGCCGACGACCAGGGCCGCCAGCACGCGCGGGCCGGCGGCCGGCGGCGGCGGGTCGTCCTCGCGAGGGATGTGCGCGCTGCCGCCAGCCCCGGCGCCGGGGCCTTCAGGCACCCGGTTCTTCCTCGTCGGTCGGTCCTGCGGCCGACGCCGCCAGGCCCGGCAGCAGCTGCGCGGCACGCGGCTCGGGCAGCGACTCCACGCTCTTGAGCTCGCGCGTCATCACGCGCGCGCGGCGCTCGGCGTCCTCGATCGTGTTGCTCGCCTCCTGGAGCTTCTTCCTCGTCTTCGCCAGCACGTCGCCGAACTTGGCGAATTCGGTCTTCACCGCGCCCAGCACTTCCCAGACCTCGGACGAGCGCTTCTCCAGCGCCAGCGTGCGGAAACCCATCTGCAGGCTGCTCAGCGTGGCCAGCAGCGTGGTCGGGCCGGCCAGCATGACCTTGTGCTCGCGCTGCAGCGCCTCGACCAGCCCGGGCCGGCGCAGCGCCTCGGCATACAGGCCCTCGGTGGGCAGGAACAGGATGCCGAAGTCGGTGGTGTGCGGCGGCGCCAGGTATTTGTCGCGGATCTTGGCCGCTTCCAGGCGCAGCCGCGTCTCGATGGCCTTGGCCGCCGCCTCCATGGCCGGCGCGTCGGCGCGCTCGTGGGCCTCGAGCAGCCGTTCGTAGTCCTCGCGCGGGAACTTGGCGTCGATGGGCAGCCACAGCGGCGCGTCCTGATGTGCCCCGGCGCCGCGCCCCGGCAGGCGGATCGCGAATTCCACGCGCTCGCCGCTGCCCGGCACCGTGGCGACGTTGGTCGCGTACTGCTCGGCGGTGAACACCTGCTCGAGCAGCGCGCCGAGCTGCACCTCGCCGAAGACGCCGCGCGTCTTGACGTTGCTCAGCACGCGGTTGAGCGAGCCGACGTCGCGCGCCAGTGTCTGCATCTCGCCCAGCCCCTTGTGCACCTGCTCCAACCGCTCGGCCACCTGCCTGAAGCTCTCGCCCAGGCGCTGCTCCAGCGTGGCGTGCAGCTTCTCGTCGACGGTGGCGCGCATCTGCTCGAGCTTCTTCTCGTTGCCCTCCTGCAGCGCCGCCAGCCGCGTCTCGACGGCGGCGCGCACCTCGGCCAGGCGGCGCTCGTTGCCTTCGGCCAGTGCGCGCAGCTGCTCGGCCTGGCCCTCGCCGAAGCGGCGCAGCGCCGCGTCCTGGGCCTCGCGCGCGGCCTGCGACTGGCCGGCCAGCGCCCGCGTGGCCTGCGCCAGTGCATCGGCCACGGCCTGCTGCGTGGCCGCGAGCTGGGTGCGGAAGCTGTCGATCTGCTCGTTCTGCGTGCGCGCGACGTCGCCGCTCTGCGTCAGCAGCATCTGCTGGAAGGTGCCGAGGTCGCCGCGCAGGCCCTGGCTCTGGCGGCCGAGTTCGTCGCGCAGCTCGCGCTCCAGGCGCTCGATCGCGGCGGTGCTGCGATCGTCGGCGCGGCGCAGCGCCAGCCACAGCAGCAGCAACAGGTTCAGCGCCAGCAGCACGAGGCTGGCGACGGGCATCCAGTCGGTCATGACCGGATTGTGTCAGCGGCCCGGCGGCTGGCCGGCCGCGCGCCGCGCCCGGCGCGCGGCACGGGGCGGGCCCGGGCGCGCCTGCTCAGCGCCGGGCCAGCACCTCGGGATTGAGCGGCGTCGGCGGCGTGCCGCCGGTCAGCGCCGCGATCAGGTTGTCGGCCGCCAGGTCGGCCATCGCGCGGCGCGTGGCCAGCGTGGCGCTGCCGACATGCGGCGTCAGCACGACGTTGGGCACCTCGAGCAGGCCCGGGTGCACGGCCGGCTCGCCCTCGAAGACGTCCAGCCCGGCGGCGGCGATGCGCCCCTCGCGCAGCGCCGCGGCCAGCGCGGCGTCGTCGACGATGCCGCCGCGCGCGATGTTGGTCAGCGTCGCCGTCGGCTTCATCTGCGCCAGCTCGGCGGCGCCGATGGCGTGGTGGCTGGCGGCGGAATACGGCAGCACCAGCACCAGGTGGTCGGCCTCGCGCAGCAGCGTGGCCTTGTCGACCCAGCGCGCGCCCAACGGCGCCTCGAGCTCGGGCGCGAGCCGGCTGCGGTTGTGGTAGATCACCTGCATGCCGAAGCCCAGCGCGCCGCGGCGCGCGATGGCCTGCCCGATGCGCCCCATGCCCAGGATGCCCAGCGTGCTGCCATGCACGTCGTGGCCGATCAGCATGTCGTAGGACCACTTCTTCCAGTGCCCGGCGCGCAGGTAGCGCTCGCCCTCGGCCATGCGGCGCGCGGCGGCCATCATCAGCGCGAAGCCCATGTCGGCCGTGGTCTCGGTCAGCACGTCCGGCGTGTTGGTGGCCACCACCCCGCGCGCCGTGCAGGCCGGCACGTCGATGTTGTTGTAGCCGACCGCCATGTTGCACACGGCGCGCAGCTGCGGGCAGGCGTCCAGCAGCTCGGCGTCGATGCGCTCGCCGCCGGTGGTCAGCACGCCGGCCTTGTCGCGCAGCTTCGCCAGCAGCTGCTCGCGCGTGGGCACGGCGTCGTCGGGGTTGTCCTCGACGTCGAAGTGCGCGCGCAGGCGCGCCAGGGTCTCGGGGAAGATCGCGCGCGCGACCAGGATGCGCTGGGTCATGGCCCTGCCCGGTGTGTGGTGGACGACGCCACGATGGTAGCGGCGTCGCACCGGTCCCTGACTTCGGTCAAGCCCCTGCCCGCCGCGGTCCGGACAATGGCTCCGACCCACTGCAGGAGAACGTCATGCTCGCCCAACGAACCGCCCTCGTCACCGGAGCCGCCTCCGGCATCGGCCGTGCCATCGCGCTGGCCTACGCCCGCGCCGGTGCCCGCGTCGTCGTCTCCGACCTCGACACCGCCGGCGGCGCGCAGACCGTCGCGCTGGTCCGCGAAACCGGCGGCGACGCGATCTTCGTCGCCGCCGACGTGGCCAGCCCGGAGGCGAACCAGGCCCTGGTCGCGCGCGCCGTCGAGCACTACGGCGCGCTGCACGTGGCCTGCAACAACGCCGGCATCGGCGGCGACCTGGCGCCGACCGCCGACTACCCGGTCGAGGCCTGGCAGAAAGTGATCGCGGTCAACCTGTCGGGCGTCTTCTACGGCATGCGCGCGCAGATCCCGGCGCTGCTGGCGGCCGGCGGCGGCGCCATCGTCAACGTGGCCTCCATCCTCGGCGCGGTCGGCTTCGCCAATGCGCCGGCCTACACGGCAGCCAAGCATGGCGTGCTGGGCCTGACCAAGGCCGCCGCGCTGGAATACGGCGCGCAGGGCGTGCGCGTCAACGCCGTCGGCCCGGCCTTCATCCACACGCCGATGATCGAGCGGCTGGAGCAGGACCCGGCGACGAATGCCGCGCTGGTCGCGATGCACCCGATCGGCCGCCTGGGCCGCCCCGAGGAGGTCGCCGAGCTGGTGCTGTGGCTCAGCTCGCCGGCCGCCTCCTTTGTGACGGGTTCGTACTATCCGGTCGATGGCGGCTTCCTCGCACGCTGACGCCGCGGCGGCCGCGCCGGCCGGCCGCGCCGGGGCGGCGGACTGGCATGCACGGCCTGCGGACGACGCGCTGCAGGCGCTGCGCAGCACGGCGCAGGGCCTGGACGCGGCCGAGGTCGCGCGCCGGCAGGCCGAGTACGGGCCCAACCGGCTGCCCGAGGTGACGCCGCCGGGCGTGCTGCAGCGCCTGCTGCGCCAGTTCGACAACCTGCTGCTGTACGTGCTGATGGCCGCGGCGCTGGTGACGGCGCTGATGGGCCACTGGGTCGACGCCGCGGTGATCGCCGCGGTGGTGGTGCTCAATGCGGTGATCGGCTTCGTGCAGGAGGGCAAGGCCGAGAAGGCGCTTGCCGCCATCCGCCACCTGCTGTCGCCGCATGCCGTGGTGCTGCGCGACGGCCGCCAGCACGACATCGCGGCTGCCGACCTGGTGCCGGGCGACATCGTGCTGCTGGCCAGTGGCGACAGCCTGCCGGCCGACGTGCGGCTGCTGCAGGCGCGCAACCTGCGCATCGACGAGTCGGCGCTCACCGGCGAGTCGGTGCCGGTCGAAAAGCAGCCCGACCCGGTGCCGGCGGACGCCGCGATCGGCGACCGCCGCTGCTTGGGCTATGCCGGCACGCTGGTCACCCACGGCCAGGCGCGCGCGCTGGTCGTGGCCACCGGCGCGGCCACCGAGATCGGCCGCATCGGCCGCATGCTGGAGTCGGTGCAGACGGGCACGACGCCGCTGCTGCGCAAGATGGCGGGCTTCGGTCGCACGCTGACCTTCGTGATCCTCGGCCTGGCGGCGCTGCTGTTCGCCTTCGGCATGCTGGTGCGCGGCATGGCGGCGGCCGAGGTCTTCATGGCCGCGGTGGGCCTCGCGGTGGCGGCGATCCCGGAGGGCCTGCCGGCCATCATGACCATCGCGCTGGCCATCGGCGTGCAGCGCATGGCGGCGCGCCACGCGGTCATCCGCCGCCTGCCTGCGGTGGAGACGCTGGGCTCGGTGACCGTCATCTGCTCGGACAAGACCGGCACGCTGACGCGCAACGAGATGACGGTGCAGCAGGTCGTGCTGGCCGACGCCACGCTGGACGTCGAGGGCGCCGGCTACGCGCCGGTGGGCGCGCTGCGCCTGGGCGACCACGAGCTGCCGGCAGCGCAGATCGCGTCGCGGCTGCCCGCGCTGCAGGCGTTGGTGGAGGTGGCGGCGCTGTGCAACGACGCCGCGATCCACGAGCGCGACGGCCAGTGGCTGCTGACCGGCGACCCGACCGAAGGCGCGCTGCGATCGCTGGCGATGAAGGCCGGCGTCGACCCCGCGGTGCTGGCGCTGGAGCGGCCGCGCCTGGAGGTCATCCCCTTCGAGAGCGAACACCGCTTCATGGCCACGCTGCACCCGGCGGCGGCCGGCGACGGTGCGGCGACCGTCGCGCTGGTCAAGGGTGCGCCCGAGCGCGTGGTCACGATGTGCGCGACGCAGCTGGCCGCCGACGGCCGCGAACAGCCGCTGGACGCCGGCCACTGGGCGGCGGCGATCGAGGCCCAGGCACGCGCCGGCCGCCGCGTGCTGGCGCTGGCGCGCCGCGCGCTGCCGCCGGACCAGCAGGACCTGGACCACGAGCATGTCGCCGACGGCCTGGTGCTGCTGGGCCTGGTCGGCATCATCGACCCGCCGCGCGAGGAGGCGGTGCGTGCCGTGCGGCAGTGCAGCGAGGCCGGCATCCGCGTCGTGATGATCACCGGCGACCACGGCGTCACCGCCAGCGCGATCGCCGGCCAGCTCGGCATGCCGGGCGACCTGGCGGCCGTCACCGGCCCCGAGCTCGAGCGCCTGGACGACGCCGCGATGCGCGCGGCGGTCTCGCGCACGCGCGTCTTCGCGCGCGCCAGCCCCGAGCACAAGCTGCGCCTGGTGCAGGCCCTGAAGGCCAACGGCGAGGTGGTCGCGATGACCGGCGACGGCGTCAACGACGCGCCGGCGCTGAAGCAGGCCGACGTCGGCGTCGCGATGGGCCGCAAGGGCACCGAGGCGGCCAAGCAGGCCGGCGCCATCGTGCTGGCCGACGACAACTTCGCGTCCATCGCCCATGCGGTGGAGGAAGGCCGCACCGTCTACGACAACCTGAAGAAGACGGTGACCTTCCTGCTCCCGATCAACGGCGGCGAGTCGCTGTCGCTGCTGGTCGCGGTGCTGCTGGGCACGGCGCTGCCGATCGCGCCGGTGCAGATCCTGTGGGTCAACATGGTCAGCTCGATCGCGCTGGCGCTGGTGCTGGCCTTCGAGCCGACCGAGGCCGACGTGATGAAGCGGCCGCCGCGGCGCCCGGACGAGCCCTTGCTGTCGCGCTTCGTGCTGTGGCGCATCAGCTTCGTCTCGACGCTGTTCCTGGCCGGCATCTTCGGCATGCACGAGTGGGCGCTGCTGCAGGGCGCCAGCGAGCAGACCGCGCGCACGGTGGCCGTCAATACGCTGGTGTGCATGGAGGTCTTCTACCTGTTCAGCGTGCGCTACCTGAAGGCGCCGTCGTTCACGCTGCAGGGCGTCAAGGGCACGCCGCGCGTGCTGGCCGCGGTGGCGGCGGTGGTGCTGCTGCAGGCCGCCTTCACCTACCTGCCCTTCATGCAGGCACTGTTCGCCACCGAGGCGCTGCCGCTGGCCACCGGCGCGGCGATCGTCGCCGTCGGCGTGGCGGTGCTCGTCGTGCTGGAGCTGGAGAAGGCGCTGCTGCGCCGGCTCGGCTTCGCGGCGCGCTGAAGTGGGTGACTGAGCCATGGGCTGGGGCCTGCCGGCGCTGCAGTTCCTGCTCTGCGCGGCGCTGATCGCGCGCGCCGGCTTCGTGCTCAGCCAGTCGGCCGAACGCATCGCCGCGCTCACCGGGCTGGGCGCCGGCTGGGTGGGCCTGGTGATGCTGGCCACCGTGACCTCGCTGCCCGAGCTGGCCTCGGGCCTGAGCGCGGTGACGCTGGTCGGTGCCCCCGACCTCGCGGTCGGCAACCTGCTCGGCGCCTGCCTGTTCAACCTGCTGTTCCTGGCCGTCATCGACGCGCTGCTGCGCCGGCAGCCGCTGTACGAGGCCGCGGGCGACGTGCACCTGCTGTCGGCGGCCTTCGGCGTCGTGCTGCTGGGGGTCGTCGCGCTGTCGCTGCTGGCCGGCAGCCGCGTACCGGCGCTGCTGCACGTGGGCCTGTACAGCCCGCTGCTGCTGCTGGGCTACCTGCTCGCGTTGCGCACGGTGCGCCGGCACGAGGCGCAGCGGGCCGGCCCGGCGCCCGTGGCCGCCGAGACCGCCGCGCAGACCTCGCTGGCCTTCGAGGGACGGCGCTTCGGCATCGCTGCGGTCGTCGTGCTGGCCGCCGGCAGCTGGCTGCCCGGCATCGCCGACCGACTGGCGGGGACACTGGGCTGGAGCCACGGCTTCGCCGGCACGCTGCTGATGGCGCTGGCCACCACGCTGCCGGAGATGGCCGTCACGCTATCGGCCCTGCGCCTGGGCGCGCTGGACATGGCCATCGGCAACCTGCTCGGCAGCAGCCTGTTCAACGTCACCATCCTGGCCGTGGCGGACCTGGCCTGGCTGCACGGGCCGCTGCTGGCCGATGCCTCGCCGGCCCATGCCGCCACCGCGGTCGCGGCGATGGTGATGAGCGGCCTGGTCGTCGTCGGCCTCGTCGCGCGGCCGCGGGCGCGCGTCGCGCGCGTGGCCAGCTGGATCGCGATCGGTCTGCTGACCGTGTGGCTGGCGAACTCGGCGCTGCTGTTCCTGCATGGCCGCTGAATCGGGGAGCGAGGGGTCACGACGATGCATGGTGCGTTTGCCGAATTTGCACTGCTGCTGCTGATCTGCGCGCTGGCCGGCGCGCTGTTCGTGCGCCTGCGCCAGCCGGTGCTGATCGCCTACATCGTGGTCGGCATCGTCGTCGGGCCGTCGGTGCTGGGGCTCGTGGGCGCGCACGAGCAGATCGACCTGCTGGCGCAGGTCGGCGTCGCGGTGCTGCTGTTCGTGGTCGGCCTCAAGCTGGACCTGCACCACATCCGCCACATCGGGCCGGTGGCGCTGGCCACCGGGCTGGGGCAGCTCGCCTTCACGATCGCCTTCGGCTTCCTGCTCGTCCTCGCGCTCGGCAAGGGCTGGCTGGAGGCGCTGTACGTGGCGGTGGCACTGACCTTCTCCAGCACCATCATCATCGTCAAGCTGCTGTCGGACAAGCGCGAGCTCGACAGCCTGCACGGCCGCATCGCGGTCGGCTTCCTGATCGTGCAGGACCTGGCGGTCGTCGTCGCGATGATGACGATGAGCGCGCTGCGCGGGACCGGCGGCGCCAGCGGCGACGAGACCACGCTGCTGGCCGTGCTCGGCTCGCTGGCCTGGCGGCTGGCCGCCGCGGCGGCGCTGCTGTTCGTGCTGATGCGCTGGGTGCTGCCGGCCGTCGTCTCGGCGATGGCGCGCTCGCAGGAGCTGCTGCTGGTCTTCGCCATCGCCTGGGGCGTGGCTCTGGCGGCGCTGGGCGAATGGGCCGGCTTCAGCAAGGAGGCCGGCGCCTTCCTGGCCGGCTTCTCGCTGGCCAGCACGCCCTACCGCGAGGCGATGAATGCGCGCCTGACCAGCATCCGCGACTTCCTGCTGCTGTTCTTCTTCATCGACCTGGGCGCCAAGCTGGAACTCGCCACGCTGGGTGCCGAGGTCGGGCCGGCGATCCTGCTGTCGCTGTTCGTGCTGGTCGGCAACCCGCTGATCGTGATGGCCATCATGGGCTTCATGGGCTACCGCAAGCGCACCGGTTTCCTGGCCGGCCTGACGGTGGCGCAGATCAGCGAGTTCTCCATCGTCTTCGTCGCGATGGGCATCACGCTGGGCCACATCGGCGTGCCGGCGCTGGGGCTGACGACGCTGGTCGGGCTGGTGACGATCACGGTGTCGACCTACATGATCCTGTATTCGCAGCCGCTTTACGAACGCCTCGCGCCCTGGCTGGGCTGGTTCGAGCGCCGGCGCCCGTTCCGCGAGCTGGCGGTGGAGCAGGCGGCAGCCGGCGACGGCGCGGCCGAGATCATCGTCTTCGGCCTCGGCCGCTACGGCAGCCGGCTGCTGCAGCAGCTGCGCAGCGACGGCGTGCAGGCCATCGGCGTCGACTTCGACCCCGAGGCGGTGCGCACGCTGCAGCGCCTGGGCCTGCCGGTGCACTTCGGGGACGGCGAGGACCCGGAGTTCCTGCAAACGCTGCCGCTCGCGCAGGCGCGCTGGATCGTCACCACCTTCCCGCAGCTGGAGAGCAACCGCGCGCTGCTGCATGCGCTGCGGGCCGCGCAGTTTCGCGGCCCGGTCGCCGCCGCGGTGCGCGACGCCGCGCAGGGCCGCGCGCTGGCGGCGGCCGGCGTGCCCTGGATACTCAACCCGTTCGACGACGCCGCCGACCACGCGGCGCGCCGCCTGGCGCAGACGCTGCGCTCGGGCGACCCGCTGCGCGCCCCCGCCCCGCCCGAGGAGACCCGCTCATGACGCCACCCGCCGACACCCTGCAGAGCATCCTCGCCGCCACCGACCTGTCGCCGCCGGCCCGCCACGCCGCGGAGCGCGCGGCGCGGCTGGCCCACGAGCAGGGCGCGGTGCTGACGCTGCTGCACGTGCTGCCGCAGGGGCCGCTGGACGACCTGCGGCAGTGGCTGGGCGGGACGCTGGCGCAGCAGCTGCACGACGACGCCCGGCGCGAGCTCGCGGCACTGGGCAGCGAGCTGCAGCGCGCCCGGCACGCACGGGTCCGGTGGCGCGTCGAGTCCGGCGCCGTGCCTGCGACGCTGGACCGCGTGGCCGAGGACTGCGCTGCCGAGTTGCTGGTCGTCGGCGCCCGCGGCGCCGGCTTCCTGCGCCGCCTGGTGCTCGGCACGACCGCGGAACGGCTGCTGCGCCGCACGACGCGGCCGCTGCTCGTCGTGCGCCAGGCCGCGCACGAACGCTACCGGCGCGTGCTGCTGGCGCTGGACTTCTCGCCCTGGTCCGCGCAGGTGCTGGCACAGGCGCGCCGCGTGGCGCCACAGGCCCACTGGGTGCTGTTCAACGCCTTCCAGGTGCCGTTCGAGGAGAAGCTGCGTTTCGCCGGCGTCGACGACGCCACCGTCGCGCTGTACCGCCACCAGGCGCGCGCGCAGGCCGCGGCGCGCCTGCAGGCGCTGGCCGACGCCGCCGGCCTGGCGCGCGGGCGCTGGGAACCCTGCGTCATCGAGGGCGACCCCTCGCTGCGCCTGGTGGAGCAGGAGCAGGTGCTGGACTGCGACCTCACCATCATCGGCAAGCATGGCCAGAGCGCCGCCGAGGACCTGCTGCTGGGCAGCGTGACCAAGCATGTGCTGGCCGAGGGCGCGGCCGACGTGCTGGTGGCGACGCGGCCGGCGGCCTGATGCCCGCGCGCTTCGGGCAACCGCCTAGTCGAGGAAGCGCGCGAATTCGGCCACCGGGGCGCGCTCGGTGACCAGTGTGTTCTCCACCGCCGCCGGGTCGGCCCAGCCCAGCGACATGCCGCAGACCACCGTCTCGCGGTGCTCGGCCAGGCCGAGGTGCTGCGCGATGATGCGGTGGAACTGCGTGAAGGCGGCCTGCGGGCAGGTGTCCAGGCCGCGCGCGCGCGCGGCGATCATCAGGCTCTGCAGGAACATGCCGTAGTCGAGCCAGCTGCCCTGTTGCAGCACGCGCTCGATGGTGAAGATCAGCCCCACCGGCGCGTCGAAGAAGGCGTAGTTGCGGCCATGCTGCTCGTGCATGCGCGCCTTGTCGCCCTTCGCGATGCCGAGCAGGCCGTACAGGTCCCAGCCGACCTTGCGCCGGCGGTCGATGTAGGGGCTGACCCATTCGGTCGGGTAGTAGGCATATTCCTCGCTCTGCTGCGCGCGCTGCTCCGGGTCGTCGTAGGCGGCGCGGATGTCGCGCGACAGCGCCACCTTCGCCGCGCCGGTCAGCACATGCACGCGCCAGGGCTGCGTGTTGGTGCCCGACGGCGCGCGCGAGGCGACCTCCAGGATGCGCTCGATGGTCGCGCGCGGCACCGGGGTCGGCAGGAAGGCGCGCACCGAATGGCGCGATGTGATCGCCGCATCGACGGCCGCCACGCTTGCGAGCGCGGGGGGCGTGGCCGGCTGGGCGCCCGGGCGGTCGGCGGCGCCGGCCGCCGGAAGGTCGTGGGGATGGTTCATGCGGCATTCTCCAGCGGCGCCAGCGCGGCGAGCAGTCGTTCGGGCAGCGCGACGGGCCGGCGGCTCGCGCGGTCGACATACACATGCACGAAGCGGCCGACCGCGGCCGCCAGTTCGGCGTCGTCGCCGAACAGGCCCAGCTCGTAGTGCACGCTGGAGCGCCCGCGCTGCGCCACGCGCAGCCCGGCGTGCACCATCTGCGGAAAGGCCAGCGACGCGAAGTAGTGGCACTGCGACTGCACCACCAGGCCGATCACCGCACCGTCGTGGATGTCCAGCGCGCCGGCCTCGATCAGGTAGCGGTTGACCGCGGTGTCGAAGAAGCTGTAGTGCACGACGTTGTTGACATGGCCGTACAGGTCGTTGTCCATCCAGCGCGTCGCGATGGTCTGGAAGCGCGGGAAGCGGCTGCGCGGCAACGGCTGCGGCCGCAGGTCGGCCGGGTTGGCGGCCGGATTGGCAGCCGGCGTTGCGGCCGGCGTGGCGGCCGGCGCCGCGGCCGCAGGGCGGGTGGTGGCGGTCATGGCGCGGATTGTTCCATCGCGGGCCGCCGCGCCCGCGCGCCGTTCCAGGCCTGCCAGGAAGCCAGCGCCTCGGCCAGCGTGAAGCGCTGGATCGCCACCGTGGTGGCGATGTCGCGGCCGTAGCCCCCGGCCATGCTCAGCGCCACCGGCACGCCGCGCGCGCGCAGCCAGGCCAGCACGCGGCGGTCGCGCTCTGCCAGGCCCTCGGTCGTCAGCGCCAGCCGGCCCAGGCGGTCGTTCTCGTGCGGGTCGGCGCCGGCCAGGTAGAAGGCCAGCCCCGGCGGCTCGTCGCCATGGCGCGCCCAGGCCTGGTCCAGCGCGTCGTCCAGCGCGGCGAGGTAGGGCTCGTCGGTGCAGCCGTCGGGCAGTTCGACGTCGAGGTCGCTGGCCTCCTTGCGGAACGGAAAGTTCTTCGCGCCGTGCAGCGACAGCGTGAAGACGCTGGTGTCGTCGCGGAAGATCGCCGCCGTGCCGTTGCCCTGGTGCACGTCGAGGTCGATGACGATGACACGCAGCAGCCGGCGCGCGCCGGCGGCCGGGCGGCGGTGCCACTCGGCCTGCATCAGCCGCGCCGCCACCGCGACGTCGTTGAAGACGCAATAGCCCGAGCCCTTGTGCGCATAGGCATGGTGGGTGCCGCCGGCCAGGTTGGCGGCCACCCCCTCGCCACCCTTTCCGTCGCCCGCGCTGCCGAACAGGGCGGTGCGCGCGGCCTGGATCGTCGCGCCCACCGAACGCCGCGAGCGCTCGACCATGCGCTCGGACCACGGGAAGCCGATCTCGCGCTGCTGCGCCGGCGTCGTCGTGCCCTGCGCCACGGCGGCGATCCACGCCGGGTCGTGGGCCAGCGCCAGTTCGCCGTCGCTGGCCGGCGGCGCCTCGTGCACGCGCAGGCCGGGCAGCGTGGTCTCGGCCGCCTCGCGCAGCAGCCGGTATTTGCTCATCGGGAAGCTGTGCCCCGGCGGCAGCGGCAGCACGAACTGGTCGGAGTGGAAGGCACGCACCGGCCGGGATTCTAGGAAGTTGACCCTACTTTGTTGCGGCGCAGCAAAAATGTCTTGCATCCCGCCGCCAGGTCCCTATACTTCGGTTCATGTTGCAGCGCAGCAAAAGAAGTCTGGCGGCGCGGCAAGGCCCTTCCGGCACCTTCCAGTCCCTTCTCGCAACCTCCCAGGAGCACCCCATGACATTCACCGCTGAACAACTCGTGGCCGCCCACAAGGCCAACCTCGACACCCTCTTCGGCCTGACCCAGAAGACCTTCGAAGGCGTCGAGAAGCTGGTCGAACTGAACCTGCAGGTCGCCAAGACCACGCTGACCGAAGCCAACGAGACGGCCCAGGCCGCCGCGTCGGTCAAGGACGCGCAGGAACTGCTGGCGCTGCAGGCCAGCCTGCTGCAGCCGGCCGCCGAGAAGGCCGCCGCCTACAGCCGCCACCTGTACGACATCCTGGCCGGCACCAACGCCGAAGTGGCCAAGGTCGCCGAGGCCACGATGGCCGACACGCAGAAGAAGACGCTGGCGCTGGTCGACAACGCCGTCAAGAATGCGCCGGCCGGCAGCGAGAGCGCCGTCGCGCTGGTCAAGTCGGCCGTCGCCGCTGCCAACAACGCCTTCGAGAGCGTGCAGAAGGCCGCCAAGCAGGCCACCGAAGTGGCGGAAGCCAACTTCCAGGCCATGACCAATACCGCCGTCAAAGCCACGCAGGCCGCCCCCAAGGCCAAGCGCGCGGCCTGATCGCCGCCAGCGCGCCGGGTCCGCGGGCCCGGCGCCCCGGCTGCACGACCGGGGTCCGCCCCGGTTGAACTTTTCGGGCGGCGACTTCTCTATCCTGGGCTTCGTGGCACGGCCACGGGGCCTCTCGTGTGGAAGGTTGTCTCCTCGGCACCCGAGAAATCCCCTTTCTGGTGCCCTTTCCAAGCCCGGTCGATGACCGGGCTTTCTTTTTGGCGCCGGCCGCCGTTCAGCGCGTCTGCGCCGCGATGCGCGCCTTCAGGGCCGGCAGCACCCGCGCGGCCTCCTCGCGCCCGGCGCGCAGCGCACGCACGCGCGACGTGAAGTCGGTGCCGGCGACACCGGTCAGCACCGGCCGCAACACCACGTCGGCCTGCGACAGTTCCAGGCTGGCGATGCTGCGGCCCATGATCGCGTAGGTCTGCAGCAGCAGGCGCAGGCTGTCGCCGGTGGGGTTGCCGTCGGGCGGCGTCGTGATGTCGATCGCGACCACCAGTTCCGCGCCCATCTCGCGCGCGAAGCGCACCGGCACCGGCGAGACCAGCCCGCCGTCCACGTACTCCCTGCCCGCGATGGGTACCGGCTGGAAGACCGCCGGCACCGCGCTGGACGCACGCACCGCGGTGCCGGTGTCGCCGCGCCGGAACAGCACCGCGGCACCGCTGTCCAGCACGGTCGCGACGATGCCCAGCGGCATCGGCATGCGCTCGATGGTCAGCCCCCCGGTCTGCTGCCGCACGTAGCGCGCCAGCGCCTCGCCGCGGATCAGCCCGCGCGAAGGAAAGGCCCAGTCGGTGATCGTGCCTTCGTCCAGCGCGAGCGCGATCGCCGCCATCTCCTGGCCGGACTTGCCGGACGCGTACAGCGCGGCGACCAGGCTGCCGGCCGAGGTGCCGACGACCAGGTCCGGCCGGATGCCGGCTTCCTCCAGCACCTGGATGGCGCCGATGTGCGCGAAGCCACGCGCCGCGCCGCCGCCCAGCGCGAGGCCGATGCGGGGCGGCCGGGGTGGCGGCGGCGGCCGCAGGGCCACGGGTGGAGGGGCCGGTTCGGGCGCCGAGGCGCCCGGGGCCGGGTCGCCCGGCGCCGACGCGGGCGTGGCCGCGGGCGCGACGGGTTCGTCGACCGGCACCGCCACCGGCACCGGCCGCGGTTCGCGCGCCGGCGGTGCCGACTGGCAGGCGGCCAGCAGCAGCAACGCCAGCGCCGTCAGCGGATGGCCCGCAGGCCGCAAGGGACGTCGCCACTGCATGGGCCGGATTCTAGAAAACGCCCTGCAGCCGCCGGGCGGGTTCCTTATGCCTGCATGGCATGAGCAAGCTACTTCTTTGTAGTTCCAGAAGATAAGACGGCTTCCGAGAATGCCGCTCGACGGACCCGCTCGGCCCGACCACCCATGTACCGCTACACCGATTTCGACCGCCAGCTCGTGCGCGCCCGCGCCGCACAGTACCGCGACCAGCTGCAGCGCCACCTGGCGGGCGAGCTGTCCGACGAGGAATTCCGCCCGCTGCGCCTGCAGAACGGCTGGTACGTGCAGCGCCACGCGCCGATGCTGCGCGTGGCGGTGCCCTACGGCGAGCTGTCGGCGCACCAGCTGCGCACGCTGGCGCGCGTGGCGCGCGAGTTCGACCTCCAGGACGAGGGCCTGCCCACGCAGCGCGGCGGCTTCGGCCACTTCACGACGCGCCAGAACCTGCAGTTCAACTGGATACCGCTCGTCCGCAGCGCCGACGTGATGGACCTGCTGGCCGAGGCCGACCTGCACGGCATCCAGACCAGCGGCAACTGCATCCGCAACATCACCAGCGACGCGCTGGCCGGCATCGCGCCCGACGAGGTCGTCGACCCGCGGCCCTACTGCGAGGTGCTGCGCCAGTGGAGCACGCTGCACCCGGAGTTCGCATTCCTGCCGCGCAAGTTCAAGATCGCGGTCAGCGGCGCCGCCGAGGACCGCGCCGCCACCGGCTGGCACGACATCGGCCTGCAACTGCGCCGCAACGCCGCCGGCGAGGTGGGCTTCCGCGTCGCGGTCGGCGGCGGCATGGGGCGCACGCCGGTCGTCGCGACCGAGATCGCGGCCTTCGTGCCCTGGGCGCAGATCCTCGTCTTCATCGAGGCCATCGTGCGCGTCTACAACCTCTACGGGCGGCGCGACAACCTGTACAAGGCGCGCCTGAAGATCCTCGTGCGCGCCGAGGGCGCGCGCTTCGCGCAGGCCGTGCAGGCCGAGTTTGCCGCGCTGCTGGCCACGCCCGGCGTCGAGCCCGTGCCGCAGGCCGAGCTGGACCGCGTCGCCGCGCATTTCACGCTGCCGCCCGCCGCGGCGGACGCCGCCGGCGATGGCCTCGTGCATGCCGACCCGCCGGCCTACGGCCGCTGGCTGCAGCGCAACGTGCAGGCGCACCGCGTGGCCGGCTACCGCGCGGTGACGCTGTCGCTCAAGCGCGCCGGGCAGCCGCCGGGCGACGTGACGGCGGCGCAGATGGAAGGGGCCGCCGAACTGGCCGAACGCTTCAGCGCCGGCGAGCTGCGCGTCACGCACGACCAGAACCTGCTGCTGCCCTGGGTGCGCGAGCACGACCTGCGCGCACTGTGGCTGGCGGCGCGCGAAGGCGGCTTCGCGACGCCCAACATCGGGCTGCTGACCGACCTGATCGCCTGCCCCGGCGGCGACCTCTGCGCGCTGGCCAATGCACGCTCGCTGCCGGTCGCCGCCGCGATCGACGAACGCTTCGACGACCTGGACCGGCTGCACGACATCGGCGACATCCGGCTGCACGTCAGCGGCTGCATCAACAGCTGCGGCCACCACCACAGCGGGCACATCGGCGTGCTCGGCGTCGACAAGGACGGCAGCGAGTGGTACCAGCTCACGATCGGCGGCAGCGACGGCAGCCGGCTGTCGGGCCCCGCGACGCCGGGCAAGGTCATCGGCCCGGCCTTCGCCGCCGACGAGCTGCCCGACGCGGTCGAGGCCGTGATCGAGACCTACCTGCACGAGCGCCGCGCCGGCGAGCGCTTCGTCGACACCGCGCGCCGCCTGGGCCCGCAGCCCTTCCGCGCCGCCACCGACGCGGTGCGCCGCGCGACGGCCCGGGCCGATGCCCCCGTGGAGGCCTGACGACCATGCAATTCATCCCTGCCGACCAGGCGCTGCCCGCCGGCGCGCTCGAACTGGCCAATACCGAGGACGTGATGGCGCTGGGCGGGCGCCTGGCGGGCGTCGCGGTGGTTGCGCTGCGGTTTCCGAAGTGGACCGACGGCCGCGCCTACAGCCAGGCCGTGCTGCTGCGCAGCCGGCTGCGCTATGCGGGCGAGATCCGCGCCACCGGCGAGGTGCTGGCCGACATGCTGCCGCTGCTGCGCCGCTGCGGCTTCGACGCCGTGCAGCTGCGCGCCGACCAGCGGCTGGAATCGGCGCAGCGCGCGCTGGGCTTCTTCGACGGCCACTACCAGACCGCGGCGCAGCTGGGCCGGACGGCGGCCCACCGGCCGCAGGCGGGGGCGTGATGGACGAGACGACGACGGGCCGCGCGATCGCGCTGCACGCACGCGCCCTGCCCAGCTTCGACGGCCGCGTCGAGCGCACGCTGGCGCTGCTGCGCGAGGCCGCCGCGCAGCATGCGGGCCGCATCGTGCAGGCCACCAGCCTGGGCGCCGAGGACATGATCATCACCGACCTGATCGCGCGCCATCGGCTGCCGATCGCGGTGGCGACGCTGGACACCGGCGCGCTGCATGCGCCGACGCTGGCGCTGATCGACCGCCTGCAGGCGCACTACGGCAGGCCGGTCGAACGTTTCGCGCCGCCGGCCGAGGCCGTCGTGCACTTCGTGCGCACGCACGGCGAGCAGGCCATGTACCGCAGCCTCGAGCTGCGCCGCGCCTGCTGCGCGGTGCGCAAGCTCGAGCCGCTGGGTCGCCTGCTGGCAGGACGCTCGGCCTGGGTGACCGGCCTGCGCCGCGAGCAGAGCGACGCGCGCGGCGGCGTGGCCGAAGCCGAGACCGACGCGCAGGGCCGGCTGAAGCTCAGCCCGCTGGCCGACTGGCGCTGGGCCGACGTCTGGCACTACATCGGCCGGCACGGCGTGCCCTACAACCCGCTGCACGACGACTTCTATCCCAGCATCGGCTGCGCGCCCTGCACGCGCGCGATCGCCCTCGGCGAGGACTTCCGCGCCGGGCGCTGGTGGTGGGAGCAAGGCAGTGCCAAGGAATGCGGCCTGCATCTCGCGCCCGACACCGTGACCACCGACGACAGGGTCCCCGCATGAACGCCCCCACCGCCCTCGACCACCTGCTGCCCGACATCGACCACGCCCACCTCGACGGCCTGGAGGAGGAGGCCATCTTCATCCTGCGCGAGGTGGCGGCCAGCTTCGAGCGGCCGGCGCTGCTGTTCAGCGGTGGCAAGGACTCTTGCGTCGTGCTGCGGCTGGCCGAGAAGGCCTTCAAGACGCCGGTCTCGGACCAGGACTTCGCCGGCCGCCTGCCCTTCCCGCTGCTGCACGTGGACACCGGCCACAACTTCCCCGAGGTCATCGAATTCCGCGACCGCCGCGTCGCCGAGATGGGCGAGCAGCTGCTGGTCGCCCATGTCGAGGAGTCGATCGCGCGCGGCAGCGTGCGCCTGGCGCACGAGCTCGAGTCGCGCAACGGCCACCAGTCGGTGACGCTGCTGGAGGCCATCGAGCAGCACCGCTTCGACGCTCTGATCGGCGGCGCGCGCCGCGACGAGGAGAAGGCGCGCGCGAAGGAGCGCATCTTCAGCCACCGCGACGCCTTCGGCCAGTGGCAGCCCAAGGAGCAGCGCCCCGAGCTGTGGACGCTGTTCAACACCCGCATCCGCCCCGGCGAGCATGTGCGCGCCTTCCCGATCAGCAACTGGACCGAGCTGGACGTCTGGCTGTACATCGCGCGCGAACGCATCCCGCTGCCCGACCTGTATTTCAGCCACACGCGGCACGTCATCCGCCGCGGCGGGCTGCTGGTGCCGGTGACCTCGGTCACGCCGCCGCAGCCCGGCGATCACGTGCTGACGCTGCCGGTGCGCTTCCGCACCGTCGGCGACATGACCTGCACCTGCCCGGTCGAGAGCCTGGCCGCCGATGCCGGCGAGGTGATCGCCGAGACGCTGACGGTGCAGGTCAGCGAACGCGGCGCGACGCGCCTGGACGACCGCAGCTCCGACGCCGCGATGGAGCGGCGCAAGAAGGAAGGCTACTTCTGATGACCGCCGGCATCCCCACCCTGGCCGCACCCCGCCGCGCGCTGCGCTTCCTGACCGCCGGCAGCGTCGACGACGGCAAGAGCACGCTGATCGGACGCCTGCTCTACGACAGCCGCGCCATCCTCGCCGACCAGCTCGACGCGCTGAATGCGCGTGGCAACGGCCTGGACCTCGCGCTGCTGACCGACGGCCTGGAGGCCGAGCGTGAACAGGGCATCACGATCGACGTCGCCTGGCGCTACTTCGCGACGCGGCAGCGCAAGTTCGTGATCGCCGACGCGCCCGGCCACGAGCAGTACACGCGCAACATGGTCACCGCCGCGGCCGGCAGCGACGCCGCGGTGGTGCTGGTCGACATCACCAAGCTCGACCTCGCGGCGCGGCCGCTGGCGCTGCTGCCGCAGACGCGCCGCCATGCGCTGCTGGCGCAGCTGCTGCGCGTGCCGGCGATCGTCTTCGCGGTCAACAAGCTCGACGCGGTGGCCGACCCGGCGGCGGCCTTCGCCGCGGTGAGCGGCGCGCTGCAGGCCTTTGCCGCCGAGGCCGGCATCGTGCCGGCGGGCATCGTGCCGGTGTCCGCGCTGCGCGGCGACAACGTGGCGCTGCCGCTGCCGGAAGGCGCCGCAGGCTGGGCCGCCTGGTACGACGGCCCCTCGCTGCTGCAGTTGCTGGAGCAGCTGCCGAATGCCGAGGAGCCCGCGCACGGCGCCTTCAGCCTGCCGGTGCAGTACGTGGCCAAACCCGCCGGCACGGGCACCGGCGAGCAGGCGCGCGTCTTCTGGGGCCGCGTCGCCGATGGCCGCGTTGCCGCCGGCGACGAGGTGCAGGTCTTCCCCAGCGGCCAACGGGCCAGGATCGTCGCGCTGCGGCGCGCCGGCGCGCTGGCCGCTGAAGCGCTGGCCGGGCAGTCGGCCGGCCTGGTGCTGGACCGCCAGCTCGACGTCTCGCGCGGCGACTGGCTGGTCACGCCCGGCCACCTGCAGCCGGTGCAGCGCTTCGAGGCCACGCTGGCCTGGCTGGACGAGGAAGCGGCGCAACCCGGTCGCCGCTACCTGGTGCGCCATGGCCACCGCTGGCTGCCCGCGCGCATCGCCGACGTGCGCCACCGGCTGGACATCCACACGCTGCAGCCGCAGCCGGCCGGCACGCTGGCCGTCAACGAGATCGGCCGCGTCAGCGTCGAGCTGCAGCAGCCGCTGCCGCTGGCGCCCTACGCGGCCAACCGCAGCGCCGGCGCGCTCATCGTCGTCGACCCGGCCAGCCACCGCACCAGCGGCGCGCTGCTCGTCGAGCGCGGCGAACCCGCGGCGTGAGCGGCCTCGTCGTCTTCGTCGGCGCCGGGCCGGGCAGCGCCGACCTGATCACGCTGCGCGGTGCCCGCTGGCTGGCGCGTGCCGACGTGGTGCTGGCCGATGCGCTGGCCGACCCCGCGCTGCGCCCGCTGGCGCCACGGGCGCGCTGGGTGGACGTCGGCAAGCGCGGCTTCGGCCGCGCCGTGGCGCAGGCGCGCATCGACGCGATGCTGGTCGACGAGGCACGACGCCATGCCGTCGTCGTGCGCCTGAAGGGCGGCGACCCCAGCGTCTTCGGCCGCCTGGAAGAAGAGCTGCAGGCGCTGCAGCGCGCCGGCATCGCCTGCGAGGTGGTACCCGGCGTCACCGCGGCACTGGCCGCGGCGGCCGACCTGCAGCGGCCGCTGACGCGGCGCGGGCGCGGCCGCAGCGTGGCGCTGACGACCGCGGTCACTGCCGACGGCGACCTGGGGGCCGGGCGCCACGCCGATACCGAGGTCTTCTACATGGCCGGCCGCCAGCTCGGCGCGCTGGGCCGCGCGCTGCGCGCCGCCGGCTGGCCGGCCGAAACGCCGGTGGCGGTGGTGTCCCGGGCCGGCGCGCCCGACCATGTCGCGAGCAGCCATCGGCTCGACGAGCTGGCGCAGGCGGCCCTGCTGCACGCCGGCCGGCCGGCGGTCGTCACCGTCGGCGTGGGGGCCGCGGCCGTTGCGCCCGCGCCGCGGCGCGCGGTGCCCGACCGCGCCGACATGTCCGACATCGGAAGAACGGCGATCACGGCACCGTAAAATTCGGGTTGGCACGGATGGCGGTGGCCCGCAACGCCCCCCGCCGCGTCCAGACCCGTCCACCCCTGCCGCTGGCGCCCTTTCATGACCCACGTCGTCCTCGAATCCTGCATCCGCTGCAAGTACACCGACTGCGTCGATGTCTGCCCCGTCGACTGCTTCCGCGAGGGGCCGAACATGCTGGTGATCGACCCCGACGAGTGCATCGACTGCGCGGTGTGCATCCCCGAGTGCCCGGTCAATGCCATCCTGCCGGAGGAAGACGTGCCCACCGAGCAGCTCTCCTTCATCAAGATCAATGCCGACCTGTCGCGCAAGTGGCCCAGCATCACCAAGCGCAAGGCCCCGCCGGCCGACGCCGACGACTGGAAGGACAAGACCGGCAAGCTGGACCAGCTGATCCGCTGAACGCGCAGACCTTTTTGCCATGCAATCCGACCTGAACCCCGCCATCGCCGACACCGCCCGCACGCACGACGGCCCGATCGAGACCGACGCCGTCATCGTCGGCGCCGGCCCGGTGGGCCTGTTCCAGGTCTTCGAGCTGGGCCTGCTGGAGATCAAGGCCCACATCATCGACAGCCTGGCCTACCCGGGCGGGCAGTGCATCGAGCTGTACCCCGACAAGCCGATCTACGACATCCCGGCGGTGCCGGTGTGCACCGGCAAGGAGCTGACCGACGCGCTGCTCAAGCAGATCGAGCCCTTCGGCGCCACCTTCCACCTCGGCCAGGAAGTCACCACCGTGCGCAAGCAGGACGATGGCCGCTTCTTCGTCGAGACCAGCAAGGGCACGCGCTTCCTGACGAAGACGGTGTTCATCGCCGGCGGCGTGGGCAGCTTCCAGCCGCGCACGCTGAAGGTCGACGGCATCGAGGCCTTCGACGGCACGCAGCTGCACTACCGCGTGCGCGACCCGGCCGACTTCGCGGGCAAGAACCTCGTCATCGTCGGCGGCGGCGACTCGGCGCTGGACTGGGCGCTCAACTTCGCGCAGGACGGCCCGAACAAGGCCGAGAGCGTGATCCTGGTCCACCGCCGCGACGGCTTCCGCGCCGCGCCGGCCAGCGTGGCCAAGATGAAGGCGCTGTGCGAGGCCTACGAGATGCAGTTCATCGTCGGCCAGGTCACCGGCTTCGAGACACGCGACGGGCGGCTCGCGCAGGTCAAGGTCACCGGCGCCGACGGCGTCACGCGCGTGGTGCCGCTGGACATGCTGCTGGTCTTCTTCGGCCTCAGCCCCAAGCTGGGGCCTATCGCCGAGTGGGGCCTGGGCCTGGACCGCAAGCAGATCACCGTGGATACCGAGAAGTTCGAGACGACCACACCGGGCATCTTCGCGGTCGGCGACATCAACACCTACCCGGGCAAGAAGAAGCTGATCCTGTCGGGCTTCCACGAGGCCGCGCTGGCCGCCTTCGGCGCCGCACCCTACGTCTTCCCGGAGAAGCGCATCCTGCTGCAGTACACGACGACGAGCCCGAAGCTGCACAAGGTGCTGGGCGTGGAGTCGCCGGTCTTCGACTGACGGCGCCTGGCCTTGCGGCACCCGACGGCCCGCCCCGCGCGGGCCGTCGGCTTTTCGGGCACGCCATAATCGCGCCCGGTGCGCACGGCCGTGCGCACCACTTCGCTGGGGGTGCTGGCGCTGCCGCAAGGCGGTGCCGGCTGAGAGAGTCCCCTTGAACCTGATTGAGGTAATCCTCGCGCAGGGAAGCAGGCTCGGTCGGCACGGCATTCGCCGTGCGCCCGCGGTTGCCCACCTGCCATCGCAGCTGAGGCACACGATGGCGCATCCAAGCAAGACCCACCGACGAACCACCCCACCCCACATCCTCCTTCGAAGCGCGCTCGGCGCTGCCGCCGCGCTGTGCCTGGCCGGCGCGCAGGCCCAGACACCGCCCGCCGAGGTCGTCACGATCACCGGTCGCAGCGCCGCCGACAGCGCCGGCATCGCCGGCTTCGGCGACGTGCCGCTGGCCCGGTCGCCGTTCAGCGCCACGGTGCTGAATGCCGCCCAGCTGCAGGAAGCCGGCATCGCGACGCTGGGCGACATCACGCGGCTGGACGCCGGCCTGACCGATGCCTACAACGCCCCGGGCTACTGGGGCCAGCTCGCGGCCCGCGGCTTCACGCTGGACAACCGCTTCAACTTCCGCCGCGACGGCCTGCCCGTCAATGCCGAGACCGCGCTGCCCATCGCCAACAAGGCGGCGCTGGAGTTGATGAAGGGCACCAGCGGCATCCAGGCCGGCACCAGTTCGCCGGGCGGCCTGCTGAACCTGGTCGTCAAGCGGCCGCTGGCGCGCGCGCTCACCGCCGGCAGCGTGGAGTGGACCGAGCCGGGCAGCGTGACTCTGGCCGCCGACCTGGCGCGCCGCGCCGGCAGCGACGGCGCCCTCGGCTGGCGGCTGAACGCCGCCGCGTCGCACCTGGATCCGGCCACGCGCAACAGCCGCGGCCGCAGCCACCTGCTGGCCGCTGCCGCCGAATGGCGTCTGGGCAACGACGCGCTGCTGGAAGCCGAAGTGGAGACGAGCCACCAGCGCCAGCCCAGCACGCCGGGCTTCAGCCTGCTCGGCGACCGGCTGCCGGACGCGGACCGGGTGGACCCGCGGCTGAACCTCAACAAACAGCCGTGGTCGCTGCCGGTGGTCTTCGAGGGCACGACCGGCTCGCTGCGCTATACGCAGCCGCTGGCCGCCGACTGGCAGCTCGTCGCGCACCTGATGCAGCAGCGCCTGCGCACGGAGGACCGCATCGCCTTCCCCTTCGGCTGCAGCGCCGAGGACGACTACACGCGCTACTGCAGCGACGGCAGCTTCGACCTCTACGACTTCCGCAGCGAGGGTGAACGCCGCACGACACGCGCGGCCGACCTCACGCTGCAGGGCACGGCCACGCTGGCCGGCATCGAGCACCACCTGGGCCTGGGGCTGCTGCGCAGCACGCACCGGGCGCGCTTCCAGCGCCAGGCCTACAACTGGGTGGGCATTGGCCACGTCGACGGCAGTGCGGTGCTGCCACCGGACCCGACGCTGACCGACGAGAACACCCACCGCGACGAGGCCAGCACCGAGTTGCGTCTGCAGGACCGCATCGAGCTCGCCCCGGCCTGGCAGCTGTGGCTGGGTGCGCGCCACTCGCGCATCGGCCGCGACAGCGTGCGCACCGACGGCAGCCGCGCCACCGCGTACGCCCAGAGCTTCACGACGCCGTGGCTGGCGCTGGCCTGGCAGCCCGGGCCCGGCGTGACCGCCTACGCAAGCTGGGGCCAGGGCATCGAGAGCGAGGTCGCGCCCAACCGCGCCCGCTATACGAACGCCGGCCAGGCGCTGCCGGCGCTGAAGAGTCGCCAGGTCGAGCTCGGCCTGAAGCAGCGCGGCGATACACTGCAGTGGCAGCTGGCACTGTTCGACATCGTGCGCCCGGCCTGGAGCGACCTGCGCGCCGACACCGGCCTGGACGAGGGCGCCTGCAGCGATGCCCGCCCCTGCACCCGCCGCGCCGATGGCCAGGCGCGGCACCGCGGCATCGAGGCCGAGGCCGAGTGGCGTATCGGCCCCGTCAGCCTGCGCGGCAGCGTGCTCGCGCTGCAGGCGCGCCGCCAGGGCGCGGCGAATGCCGAACGCAACGGCCTGCGCCCGACCAACGTCCCCGAGCGCAGCGCCAAGCTGCAGGCGGCCTGGAACCTGCGCGCGGTGCCCGGGCTGGCGCTGCTGGGCTTCGTCACCCACGAGGGTGACCGCATGGTGCTGCCCGACAACCGCGTCGCGACCGAGGGCTGGACGCGGCTGGACCTCGGCGCGCGCTACGTGCAGCGCATCGACGGGGCGCGCTGGGTGTGGCGCATCGGGGTCGACAACGTCACCGACGAGCGCGCCTGGAAGGAGTCGCCCTACCAGTTCGGCCACGCCTACCTGTACCCGCTGGCGCCACGCACCTGGCGGGCTGCGCTGGACGTCACGCTCTGACGCCGCGGGCCCGCCCGGGCCGGCCGATAGGCCTGCCGTTTGACGCTATACTGTGAGGCTGTTTTCCCCGATAGCTCAGTCGGTAGAGCGCCGGACTGTTAATCCGTAGGTCCCTGGTTCGAGCCCAGGTCGGGGAGCCATAGGTAAAAGAGGGGTCCGTCCGAGAGGTCGGACCCCTTCGCTTTTCCACCATGTAGGCGCCCTTGTAGGCGCCGGGGGTCAGCGATGGCGCAACCGCCGCTCGGACAGCGATATAGCCACGTCTACATGGAGCGCGGCGCCCCGACTCGCGACAGCGAGAAGTTCCGAAGACGGCTCGGAAATTACCTCATGAGCGAACTAAAGGGCCGGCGGAGTTCCATCGCTCGCGCTTTGGGCAATGAGCTCGGGGCAACCATCAAGACTGACTACAACGGAAGTCATCTTGCCCTGTACTTCGTCGAGTGCCCGTTGCAGGAGGTCTTGGACGCTGTCACTGTCGTCTTCCACCTGCTTGAGTTTGATCCGAAGCACTTTCGCGAGCAAAGGCAACGGACGCCAATCTGCCTGGAATGGCACAAGTTCGTCGCACGGTGCATGACCGAAGAGAATGTCGGCTATCGAATCGACGAAGACGGCGGCGTGCACCCGGTCGTCGATCAGGAGTTCGATCGCAACCAAGCGGCAGCGGTAGCGGCGCTTCAACACCCTCACCTGGCAAACGCCTTGCACTCGCACGAGGCGGCGTATCGACACTTCGAAGCCCAGCACCAAGACCGCAAGGCAGCGGTGCGGTCGATCTTCGAAACCGTGGAGATCCTTGCGAAGTTGCTATGCCCCGCGGCGCCGCGCCTTAATCATGCATTGATCGTCGGCGACCTTCGTGCGGTCTGCCTGCCCTTGATGGCGCAGGACCCGACCGAGCAACGGGTGTTGGGGTCAATGTTCGATTCGCTAGACCAGTGGACAACCGGCCTGCACAACTACCGCCACGGTCAAGGGCAACCGGACCCGGTGGCACCGAGCGAACAGCTTACGGTGTGGGCATTGAGCACCGGCAGCGCGTTCGCCCGGGTGCTCGCAGAGTGCTACGCGGCCCGCGCGCAGGCATAGACCAGCATCGCGACCCGCGTAGCCGCAGACCGCGCCATGCCCTGAGCGCTGCGGATCAGGGGCCGCGCTGCGTTGTCAACAGGCTGTAGGGCGTCTAGCAGCAACTGCAGTTCGTGCAGCGTGCTGCTCAGCGCGTCCAGTTCGGCCCTGAGCTTGACCGGATCGATCGGCGCGGTCATCGGTAGCCTGCCATGCGTTGTGCGTCCTCGATCGCGCGAAGCATCGCCTCGGCCGTCGCCTCGTCAGCGGTCACAGGGAACGTCTGCGCGGCCACCTGCAGCCGCACCTCGACGACACGCGACGGCGCTGCGGCAGGCGCTGGCGCACGGGCTGGCGCAGGAGCCGGCGGTGTGGGCGCTGGCGCTGGTGTGGGCGGCACGAATCGCACGCTGCCCGACGGGTCACGCGCAGGTACCAGCCCGCGGGACTGCTCTTGATCGGCGAACCGCCGTGCGCTCGCCTCGGGCGTCAGCACCCATTCGCCACCTGGCCGCGATGCGGTCGCCTGCCATACCCAGTCGCCCGAGTTGTCCGGCGGCGGTGTGTACGTGCTGCCGCCGCTGCTGCCTACATAGTTGCGGTCCAGATTGCCGGCAGCGTCGCGGCCTTCCCATTCGAGCGTGCTGCTCACGGTGGCGTTCCGCTTCGCCAGGGCTTCGTCATAGGCCCGGCTCAGGCTCACGACCTTGCGCTGCACCGCGTCGACTTCAGCGCCCAGCCGCTTGAAGCCCGCGCCCAGTCGGTCGGTGCCCTCGGTCGCATCGTCCATCGCTTTGACGATGGTCTTCCCTGTGGCGTCAACCTCGACGGCCAGCTTCAGCGCCTGCGCTTGCGATCGGGTCTGCGAGTCGATTACCCCGTCGTTCGCAGCAATCGCGGCGTTCGCGTACTGCACGAAGGCGGCCCGCTTCACGTCCAGCGCGACCGTCGAGTCATCGCGGATGCGCTCCCAGGCCCGGCCGAGGTTGTCAGCCACAGACTGCATCTCGGCGCGGGTCTTGATTCCGAAGACGCGCAGGGCCTCGTCCAGCGAGTTGACCCCTGACCGCACCTCATCCAGCTTCGTGCGGGTCTTCGTCAGCGCCTCGGTAAAGCGCTCGCCCGCGAGCTCGCCGGACCGGCCGAGGTCTTCCACGCGGTCCAGCACCGCACGCACCGCACGCTCAGTGCCGGCGGCCTGCAGTGCCTTGTCCAGCGCTGCGCCCAGCGCCCTGCCCGCTTCGTCGGCCGGCGCCTTGAGGTCGCGCAGCGTGCGGGCCAGCGCGTCAACGTCGTTGATCGCTGCCGTAGCTGCGGCACTGAAGCCCGTAGCCAGTTCGCCGGCCGACGTGCCCGCGCGGCGCAGCGATTCGTCGGCCAGGGCGTCGAGTGCGGCCTGCAGCCGGCGCACGCCTTGCACCGACCCGTCGAATGCGGCACGGGCCAGCGCTTCGAACCGGCCGAGGTCGTCGCCCTTCAGTGCAGCGCCCAGCGTCTCGCGCAGTTGGTCGGCCGTGATCTTGCCGCGCAGCGCCAGCGCGTCCAGTGCGGCGCCGGCGGTCTGGATGCCCCGCACGTCCGACAGGTCGAGCTCTTTCCGGATCTTCTCCAGCGCCTCGGCGACGCTGCCGCCCTTCGTCACGACTTGATCGAACTCGCCGACGATGCCCTTTGCGGCCTTCGTCAGACCGAGGGCGGCGTCGGTGGCCTGCTGCATCTGCGCGGCCAGCGCCGCTTTCGCTGCGGCCTGCTCGCGCGATGCGGCCTCGTCAGCACGGGCCGCCCGCTCGGCGTCTTCGATCGCCTTGCCGTAGCCTGCCCACTTCGCGGCAGTCTCGCCCAGCCATGTGCCGATCTCGCGCAGGTTCGTGACGACGCCGAGGAACGTAAACGTCTTCAGCGTCGCCAGCACGCCGGCCAGGCGGCCCGCGGCGGCCACAGTGCCAGCGGTAGCGGCCGCGTTCGCTGTCTGCGCGGCAGTGTTCGCTGCGGTCGCTGCCGTGTGGGCGGTTGTCGCGGCGGTTGCGGCGGCCGTTGCGACGCTGGCGGTCCGGGCCGCTGCCGCGTAGTCGAGGAACGTCGAGGCGAGGCGCACCGCGGCCAGCGCTGCCGCGGCCTTGCCGGCGGCGTACAGAACCGATCCGAGCGTTTCGAGGTTGCGGGCAACGAGGTCGATTGCAGCGGCCGCGGCCTTGCTCGCGCCGGTGGCGCCGTCGACTTCGCCGACGTAGGCGGTCCAGGCGGTCGACAGGTTCGTAATCGCGCGGCCCACAGTCTGCGGCAGCGCGTTGAACTCCGCTTCGAGGGTGGCCCGCTGCGACTGCAGGGCCTTGATGACGACATCGGTAGTCAGCGCGCCCTGTTGCGCGAGCGTGCGCAGTTCGCCGGTGGTCACGCCGAGGGCATCGGCCAGCGCGCGAGCGAGGCGGGGCGCCTGCTCCATCACGCTATTGAATTCCTCGCCTCGCAGCACGCCGGACTGCAGACCTTGGATCAGTTGCGTGATGGCCGCGTCGCTGCTGGCCGCGCTGGCGCCGCTGACCGCAACCGCTTGGTTGATCGCCTCGGTCAACGCCAGAGCGTCGGCCTGTGCAAGATTGAACTCGCGGCCGGCCTGCGCGATGCGCGTAAACAGCGTACCCGTGGACTCCAGCGCCGTGCCCGTGCGCTGCGCGACGGCCAGCACGCCTTCGAATGCCTGTTCGAGTGCTGCACCCTCGCCGACGACCAGCGACAGCCGCGCGCGCAGCCCGGCCACAGCGTCCGCCGTCTGCGACAGGTCGCGCAGCATCGATCCGGCCAGCGTGCCACCGTAGGCCAGCGCGATGACGTTGCGTAGCTGTGTGTATTGGGCCTTCAGGCCCTCCAGCCCGCCGGTCTGCTCGCGTGCCGACTCGCGCGCAGCGGTCGACGTCCGGCGGATCGTTTCGGCGAGTTGCTGTTCCGATGCAACGGCACTGCGCGACGCGTCGGCTGCGGCCTTGACGGCGTCCCGTTTCCCGCGCAGGGCAATATTGCCTTCAACGACGGCCAGGCGCAGCGTGCGCTCGGCTTCGCGGTATTCGGTCGTGTTTTTGGTGGCGCGGTCCGTCTCGGCCTGCAGCCGAGCCAGCGCGTCGCGCGACTCGTTCAGTTCTTTCTGTGTGGCGGTGGCCTCGGTGCGGCGCTGCCGCTCGGCGTCGCGCGCGGCTGTCGTGGCCGCAGCAGCGTCGTCGAGTTGCTTCGCCCACCGGGCGGCAGCCGCGCCGAACTCCCCGCCGGCGGTTGCGGCCTGCCGCAGTTCCGCGGCGAGGTCTTGAATCCCGGCCTCGCCGGTCGTCTCGATTGCGACGCCGATGCGAACGTCTCGATTGCGCGTGGCCATGGTTAGCGGCCCCCGTAGCGCGGGCCCGAGCCGGTGTAGCGCGACAGGTGCGCTTCGGCCTCGGTCAGCTTCGTTTGCAGTTCGGCGACCTGCGCCTGCGCGGCCGCCATGGCGGCGGCCGTCTCGGTCCGCTCGGCCTGCAACAGCGCGATGGCCTTGACCTGCTGCGCCGACACGGCCTCGGCGTTCTCCGCGAGCGAGGCAGCGGCGCGCAGCGCGGCCTGTAGTCCGCCGATGGTCGTGTGCGCGGCCTTCGCGCGGGCCTCGAAGTGACGTAGCGCGCGAGTCTTCAGCGCCAGGTCGCGGGCTTCGAAGCCTGCGGCCTCGGTGGTCACGCGCACCCCGCTCGCGGCGCGGCGCATGTTCTCCGCGCGCAGGGCGGCGGTCGTGGCGTTGATGGCCTCGGCCTCGCGGTTGCTGTCGGCCAGGAACGCCGAATAGTGGCGCATCGCTTCGTCGAGCCCGGCCAGGATCGCTTTACTGCTGCTGGTCATCGTCGACGGTCCTTTCAGTCTGCACGACCTTCACCAAGTTGCCCTCGGCGTCACGCTCGATAAATTGGGTTTCGACGCGGCGCTGCGGCAGGTCGACGCGCACGGTCGGCGGTTGATCCTCGGCGGCCACAGCCTCAGCGGTCCAGCCGTGCAGCGCCAGCACGTCGGCCAGCGGCTTCTGGTGCACCACGTCGACCAGCCATGCCAGCAGGTCCGCGGTGCGGCCCGCGACACGCCAGCGGTTCACGCCGATCGTGCGGACCTGCAGCCCGCGGTCGACGGCGCGGGCCACCATGCCGAACGCTGCGCCGATCCCATGCACGACCACGCTTCGGCGGAACTCGGCGGGGGCCAGGGCCGACGACACGCGGACCGTGTCGGCCGGTGCCTGCTCGATTGCCAGCGCGAAGCCCTCCAGCTTTTCGAGTTCGTCGGCCAGCGTGGACAGGACCGGCTCGCGGCCGTCGACTCGGTACGCTGTGCCGGCGGCGATCGACTCAACGTCTGCGCCGGCGCCGATCAGGGCCGCGATCAGCGTGTCCATGGTCGGGCCAGCCGGCCCGGTCAGCGCCCAGCGCACCGCGGCGGCGGGCATCCGCACTGTGGTGGTCATGACGCGCCGTCAGTCGGGCAGGTACAGCACGGCCGCCGGGTTTGCGTCCGCGCGGCGCTGTACAGCCTCGCCCCGGGCCTCGGCCTCGCACACTGCCGCCTCCTCGGCGAGCTCGGCGGTCCATAGGTCCGCGTCGATCCGCGCCAGCAGGTCGCGCCGGTCGCTGTCGGTGATCCCCTCGGCGGGCAGCGCCGCGAGGTGCGGCTGTAGCGCCTGCATCAGCGCGGCCGGGCCGAACAGCGCGGCCAGCAGCGCGCCGACATGCGCCTGACTCGGCCCGTCGCGCTGGTCGCGCACGGGTGCACCGAACAGCACGGCCACGGGGTCGGTACCCGCGGCGACGCGGCGCAGGCGCCAGGCCAGGGCCTCGCGGCCTTCGTCGGCCAGCGCCGACAGTTGCCGCTCGACGGTGCCGTGCACGTCGGTTAGTGCCCGGGGCGTGCGCAGTACCTGCTCGCGTTCGGCCTTGAGGGCTGCGATGCGCTTGCGCAGATTGTCGATCTTGGTCGCCATGATCGGTGAGTCCTTCAGCGTGCGAAGTGAGCGAGCGTGCTGCGCGCGTGGCCGGTGAACTCGCGGCAGGCGGCGACCAGTTGCCGCAGCGGCTGCACCTCGGCCTGCCGGGCTTCCATGGATCGGCGCATGGCCTCTGCCCGGTCGTGCAGTTCCTGCGCGGCACGCGCGGCGGCGATGTCGCTGCGCAGGATCGCGAGCGTGTCCGGCGCGGCGGATGCGGCGTGCTGGCGCACATGCTCGGCCTCCAGCGCCGCGAGCATCTCGGCCGCGGTGGCATGAGGTGCGAAATCGAACGTCGGGCCGCCGACGTGGCGACGTGCGGACTTCGATCGGGTCAGGCGGCCCAGCAGGTCGACCCGCGCGGCCTGTGCGTCGTCGCGTAGCCCGGGCACGTACCCGCCGCCGCCGTCCGCGTGTCCAAAGTAGGCGCGGCGAAGCCCTTCGTGCAGGGCGTCGGCGGTTTCCAGCGCGGATTCGAGCCGGCGCAGCTTGTCGTGATCGATGCCCATCGGGTCAGCCCTTCGAACGGTTTCGGAAGTAGGCCCGCGCGGTCAGGGCGACGCCGAGCCGGGCGACGGGGATGCGGCCTTGTGCGTTGCGCTCGAGCGATGCCAGGAACTCGCGCACCGCGGCCGCGGTCGTGAGCCCTGCCGCTTGGAACTCGGCGGCCATGTTGGCGGGCAGTCCTTCGCGGATCGCCACGTCCCGCAGCGACTGCAGGTTGACCGGCGCGCCGGCGGCGAGGGCAGCGACCGTGCATGTCACTTGTCGGCGGGCAGATGCGTCGCCTGCGTCAGCGTCCCGCTGCATCCGGCGGTGATAGTCGGCCTCGCGCGCCAGGTAGCGCAGCGCCTCGGGCTCGGTCATGAACCCGTCGCGGGTCAGCGCGGCCAAGTGGTCGGCGGTGAACGGTTCGGGGATCTTCATCGCGGGCCCCTCGCCAGCATCTCGCCGAAGCGCTGCACGTCGCCGAACTCGACGTGCAGCAGACCACGCTTGCCCAGACGTGCCAGACGCACGGGCGCCAGGCCCGCTTCGATCTGACTGCGCAGCAAAGCAGGCGTGATGCCCACAGCATGCGCTGCGGGCGCGATCCGCACCCAACGGGGCGGCGGCGGCGGTGGCGGCATCAGCGGCGGCGAGTGCATTGGCTTGCTCCAAACACGTGACGACCGCATGGTGGCCGCTGATGCCAGCGGGGGCCAACCGTCCTATTTCGCTGCGGGCCCCGGTAATGCCGAAAGGGCCATAAGTAGCGAATTACCAAGATTCCACGATGCAAAAACTCTTGACCATCGGGCCTCTTTGCTCCCGCGCCGCTCGGTCATAACGTAGGGTCCCCGGAATTGGAGCAATACCGTTAGCCAGCAGACGGCCGCCGTGGCGCGCAGCGTTGCAGCGATCGACGATCGGTCAGCGATCGACGACGACGATGCGCCGGCCGGCCACGGCGGCACCAATGAAGGATTGAGCTCGCGCACCGCTGCAGTAGTGACGAAGCGCCGCAGCCCGACCATGGGCGTGCGGCGCTCCGCGGGGGCGAGCGTCAGCGGATGGTCAGCGGTGCGTCGCGCTGGCCTCACGCATGCGCTGGCGCTGCACGTTCACGCGTTGGCGCTGGGCGCTGCCGCCAGGTCGCGCGGCTGCACGATCGCGTACGCGGCAATGCGACCCTCGCCGTCGGGACCGGCGCCCGGTCCCCATGCGAACTCAGCGGCGCGGCCAGGGTAGGTTGCAGGATCTCCGGCCAGGCGCACGACGACGATGCAGTCGTCGGCGCAGGGTTGAGTGTTCGTCGTGTGCGGAATCATGGTCGCGAGCTCCAAGCGTTGAGGACGGGGCGACTCTATGGACCGAATCAGGCGGCCACAAGGGGGGTCAAAACGCGTTACTTCGCTTCAGCGAAATGAACCGTTTCGGTCGGACGAAACGAATGCGCTGTTTAGGGCTTGCAGCGCAATCACTCGCCAAAATTTGGCGCTGCGATCCCGACTGCGAATCAAGAATTTTCCCTTACCCCACGAATCGGGGGTCGGCCACAGTCAACTGTTGCGGGTTAGGCGGGTTTGGCGGGGCGTTTCCCGGCCCCGTCCCACCAAAACATAAATTTCACAAATAGCAGTTTGCTCGGAACGGGGTTAGAAAGTGACCCGCCAAACCCGCCTAACCCGCTAATCGCTACTTTTCAGGCGACGGTGAAGACCTTCGACCCTCGGTGCGCGTCAACCCGTGATTGCAGGCGCCGCGGCACCCCGTCGACTTCGCCGATCCGGTTTTCGATCGCGGCGAGCACCTTCCCCACGCTGCGCGCAGAGTCCGGGCGCCTGCCGGCCAGCGTTTCCAGTGCCTCGCTCAGTGTCTCGCGCAGCGTCTGGTCCGTGTGGCAAGCCGCAGCGTCCAGCACCCGGGCCGAGGTGAACTCTTGACCATTGAATGCCCTACTCAGTGCGTAGAGCATCGCCACGTGGGCCCGACCGTGCGGGTTGTCCCCCGCGTTCTTGCGGAACACCTCGGCCATGTCCTGGCCCCCAGCCCACAGCAGCGGCTGCCGGACCATGCGGTCCCACTGCACGAACCGTGACCCGGCGCCGATCCGCGCGCCGCTGCTCAGGTAGCCCGCCACAATCCCGACCGCGCAGCGCAGCGCGTCGTCGCGGATCGACAGCGCACGCGCCTGCACGTCGGCATGCTTGAAGCGCCGTTCCTCGGGGCGTGCGGTCTTCGGCGCCAGGCGGCAGACAAGCCAGCGACTCGCCTCGTCTGTGCCAAACGCCAGGTTGTTGCCGGTGGCGATCATCAGCGTATTGGTAGGCGCCTGCACGTTCTTGGAAGAACCGAGCAACCGCTGGTCGATCATTGGGGAGGTCATCGCGCCGGCCAGCGATGGCGACCGAAGCGTCGCACCGTCGGCGATGTTGTCGAACAGCACCGCGGCTGGGCTGCGCAGCAGCAGCGCCAGCAGTTGCTTTTGCCGTTCCTGTTCGTCGTCGGGCCAGGTTGTGGCCGGTACGTCGCGCCCGGTCAGGACAAGGTGAAGGATGCGCGCTAGCGTGGTCTTGCCGCTGCTCTGCGTTGACGCGAGCACGGCCAGGCCCGGGGCCATGTCGAGGATGCGACGCTGCAATCCGGTCAGCAGTCCGGCCACAGCTGCGTCGGCGTCGAGCGGTTCGGCGAACTCGAAATCGGCGAACAGTTCGGCCCGCAACCACGCCAGCGCCTGCCCCGCCTCATGCTGTGCGAACGGTCGCACGCCAGACAGCGCCGCACCATGCAGGAACAGCCCGGTGGCCCGGTGCAGCCCGTCGTCAACCAAGATCGTGCCGTCCGGCAAGACCACGGGGTGCACCAGCAGACCCGAGCACGCCGGCGCGGCGCGGTCCGGCCGGTTGCGCAGCATGTCGACCAGTCGGTCGGGCGTGTCGATCGCCTTCGGACGTCGGCCCGTGCTGTCGACCAACTGCACGGCCCGCTCAACCTGCGCCACGATCGCGGCCGTCGTCATCGGCTCCAGCTGCGGCACCGCGGGCGGCGGTTCGTCGGCTGCGGTGGCGTGGTGAGCGTGCGGCAGCGCAGTCGTCGCCACGCGCACCAGCAACCCGCCGAACTGCAGCCAGTCGCCAGGGCGGCAGGTCTTCAGAATGTGCCCCTCAACCTCTGCGGCGCAGTCCGCCGATGACCCGGGCTGCCATTCGATCTGTACGCGGCCGTTCGCACTTTCGGCCAGTCGCGCGGCGTGCGCGCGGTCCGCTTCCGCTTGCCGGTACTGGCGCAGCGTGGCCTTGAGTGCCTGTCGGCCCAGCCCGATCTGATATTCGAGCCGGTGCAGCAGCAACTCGGCGTCGGCAGGCGCAACCTGCGCCACGATTGGCGCCCACGCTCCGCCGCGCCGTTCGTCTTCCGACAGCGCCGCGATCTGGCGTTCCGCGTCGGCGAAGGTCAGGCGCGGCGGCGTCGGCACGGCCTGCGGCTTGTCCTGCAACACCTCGCGCTGCATGCGGCAGGCGTTGGTGATGGTGCGCTCGACGAGGTAGTCGGCGCGCTCGTCCCACTTGGGCCGCACGAGTTTGGAGCGACGCATCAACCGCTCGATCCGGGCCACGTCGCGCCCGGTCCAGAACGCCAGGTGCTGCGCCAGCGCCGCGTCCGCGCTGCTACGGTCGAACGGTTCGTTGCTCGACGAGTCGGGTGGATAGGCGGCGGCCAGCACCGTCACGTCGGCGTGCCACAGGTCGGCGAAGGTGGCTTTGCCGCCCCCGAACACGCTCGCGGCGCTGCGCGACTGCATGGCCCGGCGCAGCAGTTCGTCGTCATCGGTGGGGCCGCGCCACTCGGGGCTGGGCCCATCGTCCGGGATGTCGCCGGCCGCTTCGATGGGCGGGAACCACTGCGCCGCGACCGCGGCGATCGTCGGGCACGGTTGACTCATGTCGCCGACCTGGCCGGTGCCGATGGCGATGAACCGGCGCTCGGAGTAGAGCTCGATGCGCAAGTCGGACCGCTTCTTTCCGTGCGACGGAACTCGCCCGCGACCCCATATGTGGAGCCCGCCCCCTGACTGGCTCACCTCGATCATCGTGCCGGGCAGCGCGGCACACAACTGCAGCGCCAGCGGCGACCACGTTCTGTCGGGCTGCAGCGCGCCGTCGATGTCCAGGCACCAGAAGTCATCCGCGGCAGTCAGCACGAATCCGACCGTGTGGCCGGGCCCGAGCGCCTGCGCAGCCGCCGCGGCCGTCGCGTAGTCCAGCCAGATCTCGGGGTTGTGGGCGCCGTCCGTGCCCTTGGGCGTCACCCGTCCGGTCCGTGGATCAACGGGCAGTTTGTCGGTCTTGCCGGTGGGCAGCGGGACGAGTTTGACGACGATCCACTGGCGGTAGGCCGCAAGCGTGGCGAGGGGGTTGCTCATACTGTGATCGCCAGGGCATCAGTGACCCGAGCGAACGCCTGCACGGTCCGCGGCACGGGCCACCCTCGGCGCTTCGCTGCGGCGACCACGCCGGGGACGCTATGCCCGATGTCGACACACAGGGCCACGGTCAGCGCGAAGTCATCGGCCCGGACCATGCGCCGGCGGCAGGTCCAGCAGACCCCCGCGCGCGGTTCGCCTGGGCCGACGAAGCCAGCAACCGTGCTCAGGGTCAGCGGGGCGTCGCAGCCCGCGCACCGATACCTGACGGGCCCTTGTCTAGACAAGGGCGATTCGCTACTGCTACCATTCATTTCGCAACCCTCCAGCCCCGGGCGAGCCGCTGCAACGGCCCCGGGGCGTTTTCTTTGCGTCAGCGGATCGATGTCCCGTGCCGCGCCGGCCATGTCCCCTGCTGGGCGCTGTGCCGCTCGATAGCGGCGTGCAGGGGCTGCATCGCGGCGTCGAACCGGTCCAGTGCAGCGGCGAGCTCTGAGGGCGTCCGACTGCAACCGGGGGCGGCGGCGTGGTACTGCTGCCAGCGGGTCGGCAGGCCCAGCGACACGGCCAGGTCACGCGCGGCCTGTGCCATGCGGCCGGCCTCGCGTAGCTCATAACCGAGGTCCACGGCCACCACTACGGGCACCGCGCGTGCTGCCACGTCCAGCAGGTCGGCCGCGAGGCGCAGGCGGTCGATCGGCGGCGTCATGCTGCTGCCGCTGCCGAACCGCTGCCGCCGACTTCACACGTGGTCAGTACCTCGTCGATGCGGTCGAGGTCATACCGGTAGAGCTCCGGGCCGAGCTTAATATAGGGGAACCGGCGCGCACCGTGCCTGTCGCGGCGTACCGTGTGGATGCTCAGGCCGAGGTAGTCAGCGAGGCCCTGCGCGTCCACGATGCGGCGTGGACGATTTGCGTTCTTGGTGGGCATTTGTGCGGCTCCGTTTGACGACACGGGGCGCACTGTCGGCGCGGGGGCGCCTAGAGTCAGGACAAACAGTAG
Organism: Rubrivivax sp.; assembly: GCA_019635315.1. Taxonomy (GTDB): domain Bacteria; phylum Pseudomonadota; class Gammaproteobacteria; order Burkholderiales; family Burkholderiaceae_C; genus Rubrivivax. Next base: position 536,998 of record JAHBZT010000002.1, on the reverse strand, counting down.
ACAGGGTTTGTCCAGACCCGCGGGGTCACTTTCTGAGAAGCAATGCCCGCGCCCACTCGGCCTCTGCTGGGTCGAGTTCCATCGTCTCCAGCATGCGCTGTACCCGCCGCCTCAGTGACGCGGGGGCGACGTCGTGCCCGGTGTCCCAGTCCAATTTCTGCGCAATGAACTCCGCGGCGGTGGTCATGCGGACCTTTCCCGCGTCGCGCTGCTTCTCATACTCGCGCAGGGCGATCATGAGGACGGTGCGGTCCGCTTCGTCCCATGCCGGCGACTCCCCCTTGAGTCCGCTTGCTTCATACGCAGCTTCGCGCCGTTCGGCGGCCGGTAGCCCGTCGGCGTGTGTCATCTGTCGGGCAACGTCCCGCAGCCATTCCAGAGTCTCGGCAGGTATGCCAGCGGCGCGCCCTTCGGCGATGCGCTGTTCGTCGGAATACATCAACTCCAGCCAGTGTTGGCGGGCTTCGTCGCGCGTGCTCACGTTGCACCTTCGATGAAGTCCGCGACGGCCTGCCACGCGGCCCGCAACTGCCCCTGACTCTTGCCCACGTAGTGGGCGTGCGTCACGTCCCCCGCGGGGGTGTGGTTGAGCATCGCCTTCAACGACCCTGCCGACACGAGTTCTTCGGCGATGCTGGCGAACGTGTGCCGCAGCTTGTGCGCGGTGACGCCACTCACGCCGGCGGCGGCGTTGATGGCCTGCAGCGTCTTGCCTACGTCTTCGATCGGGAAAAGCACGTCGCCGCGCTTCTTTCCGGCGGCGTGGCGGGCGACGATCTGCGCCGCTTGACGGGACAGGTAGACAACGTGGTCCCCGCGGTTCTTCGTGTCCTTCAGGACGATCCGGCCGCCCGTCAGGTCAACATCCCCCAACTTGATGCCCTCGCTATGGGGACCCGGCAGCAACTCGCCGGGCCTGCAGCCGGTCAGCAGCAGCAGCATGCAAGCGTCGGCCGCTGCCGCACTGCCGCCGATCTGGCCGGCACCTTTGCCCGCGTTGTTCGCTGCCTTCCACCACGCTGCAAGACGTTCGGGCGGAATGGGGCTCGGCCTACCGCGGGTCGGCTTCAACACGATGCGCTCACGGCCTGCGACTTCGCGACCGAGCGGGTTATCCGGTACGGCCACGCCGTGCCAGTTGAGCACCGCACGAAGCACCTGCATCGCATAGGTAGCGCGCCGGTCGCCGCGCTTCAGTGCCGCCCTGTAGGTGGCGCGCACGTCGTCACCCGTGATCGCCGACAGCGGTTTCGCGGCCAGCGCGTGCAGTTCGCCGGGCTGGCGAGTGTGGCCGGTCTGCTCGTTCAAACCGCCCGGCTCAAGCATCGCGAGATAGTCCGCCCTGGTTCGTTCCTTGAGGGGCAGGCCATCCTTCCCGCGGCGCTTGTCCCGAACGTATGCACGTAGCGCAACGTCCAGCGTCAGGGCGGCGTCAGTCGCGGCCTTGCGCTTCTCCACGCGCGCGGCCCGAGACAGCACCATCCGGTCGACGCCGTTTTGCAGTTCGCCATTGACGACGATCATCTGCTTGCGGGCAGCGTCTGCGGACACGGCGCCGCGTCCCGACACTTGGCCCAGGGTCCGGCGCACGGTCCGCCCGTTGATGCGTCGTTCACAGACCCAGGATCTGCCGCCGGCAGCAGTCACGCGGACGCCGAAGCCTGCCGTGCTGGGGCACCAATGCAGTTTGTAGCCCGTGGCGGGCACGGGAAGATCGAGCGCGCGCCGCTCGGTCAGTCGGCCGGTTTTTTCGTGCATCCGTAGGTCTCGCATGTAGGCGATGTTGTAGGCAGACATTATGCCTACATGTACGAACGGATGCGAACCGGTGTCAACTAAGTTGTTGATTCATAACGACTCAACAGGTCCTGCAGAGGGCCAAAAATTGGACTGTTAATCCGTAGGTCCCTGGTTCGAGCCCAGGTCGGGGAGCCAAGAAGCACGACGAGAAGGCCCTGCGCAAGCGCGCAGGGCCTTCTTGCTTTGTGCGACCCCGGCGGCCCCTGGCCGGCCAGCTCCGGCAGCGCCACGCGCCGCCGGGCCCGGTGCGCAGGCTTGATACCCCTTGATGTATCGCAAAGCCTGCAGGCACTGATCGTCGTGCAATCGAACCGTCCCGCCGACGAGGACGAGGAGATACCACGCCATGACCCTCGCCACCCCCAGCTTCCGCGAACTGACGCAGGCCGTCTCCGGCCGGCTGGCCGGCCTGCGCAGCAGCCAGCCCGAGACGATGAAGGCCTTCGGCGAGCTCGGCCGTGCGGCCACCGCCGACGGCGTGCTGGACCGGAAGACCAAGGAGCTGATCGCGCTGGCGCTCAGCGTCGCTGCGCGCTGCGACCCCTGCATCGGCTACCACACGCAGGCGCTGGTGCGGCTGGGCGCCACGCGCCAGGAGCTCGACGAGACGCTGGGCGTGGCCGTCTACATGGGCGGCGGGCCGTCGCTGATGTACGCGGCCAGCGCCATCGCGTCGTTCGACGAGTTTGCCGCCGCGCGGGCCGGCTGAACGCCCGCAGGCCGCGGTGGGCGGGCCCGGCGCGGTGCACGCGATCGCTTGACCGGGATCATGTCCCCACGCCGGGTACGCACCAGACTTCACCAGACTTGCCGGCACGAACGACGACCAGGAGACGACCATGCCTGAACGGCTCTCCCCACCGCGCGCACCCGACGCCGGCCGCCGGCGCTGGCTGCAGGGCGTGGCCGCGGCGCCGCTGGCGGCCGGCGCGCTGACGGCCGGCCGGCCCGCGCAGGCGCGCGTGAAGACCAGCGCGCACATCGTGATCGCCGGCAGCGGCCTGGGCGGCATCGCGGTCGCCAACCGGCTGGCCGGCCTGCTCGACGGCGCGCGCATCACCATCGTCGACGCCAAGGAAGAGCACAACTACCAGCCCGGCTACACGCTGGTGGCCACCGGCGTGTGGCCGGTGGACAAGGTGCGCGACCGCAACGCCGACTTCCAGCCCGCCGGTGTGGACTGGGTGCAAGAGATGGTCGCCGGCTTCGACCCGGCGGGCAACGCGGTGTTCACGACCAGCGGCCGGCGCATCGGCTACGACTTCCTCGTCGTCGCCACCGGCGTGCGCCTGGACTACGCGCAGATCGAGGGCATGGACGTCGCCGCCATCGGCCGCGAGGGCTTGGCCAGCGTCTACCCCAGCCCGCAGGCCGCGCAAGCGACCTGGGCCGCGATGCAGGCCTTCGCCGCCCAGGGTGGCGAGGCGCTGATGACGCTGCCGGCCACACCGCTGAAGTGCGCCGGCGCGCCGCTGAAGATGAGCTTCATGCTGCGCGACCGCCTGCAGCAGGCCGGCACGCTGGCGCGCAGCCGGGTGCAGTTCATGTCCGCGCTGGGCAACGTCTTCGGCGTCAAGGTGGTCAACGACAACGTGCTCGCGCGCTGGCAGGACCTCGGCATCGGCGTCGAGTTCACGCAGCGCCTGGCGGCGGTGGACATCGGCGCGCGCCGCGCGACCTTCGTGACGCCGGAAGGCGAGCGAAGCGAGCGTGGCTACGACTTCCTGCACGTGGTGCCGCCGATGCGCGCGCCGGACGCCGTGAAGCACAGCGATCTCGCCTGGAAGGAAGGCCCGTTCGCCGCCGGCGGCTGGCTGGAGGTCGACAAGAGCACGCTGCAGCACCGCCGCTTCCCGAATGTCTTCGGCGTCGGCGACATCAACGGCACGCCGCGCGGCAAGACCGCGGCGACGGTCAAGAAGAGCGCGCCCATCGTTGCGCACAACCTGGTCGAGGCGATCGCCGGACGCCAGCCCGACCTGGACTTCGACGGCTACACCTCGTGCCCGCTGATCACGCGCGAAGGCTCGGCGATGCTGATCGAGTTCGACTACGAGGGCCGCCTGACGCCGTCGCTGCCGATGATCGAGCCGCTGCAGGACAGCTACTTCGCCTGGCTGATGAAGTACCGCATGCTCAAGCCGGCCTACCTGGCCGTGCTCAAGGGCCGCGTCTGAAACCCCCGGGAGCACGACCATGTACGAGATCTGGCTGGTCCTGAACATCCTGTGGGAGATGGCGCTGGGCGTCTGGCCGCTGCTCGCCGGCGCCGCGCTGCTGTGGCTGCTGCTGCTGGCCGCTGCCGCCCTGCGCGGCGCGGGCTGGCGGGCGGCGCTGCCGTGGACCGTCGCCGCCGGTGCGCTCGCCGCGGTGGCCGCCTTCCTGCTGCTGCCGGCATGGAGCCGCTCGTCGCTGTCCGAGATGGGCTACTGGGTCGACTGGGCCAACCTGGCCGCGATGGCCTGCGGGGTCGGCGCCGCGGTGGCGGTCTTCGTCTGGCCGCTGCTGGCGATGCGTCGCCGGCCGCAGGCGCGCTGAGCTCGAGCCGCACGCCGCGCGCGGCGTCGATCACGCGGCGGGCAGCCGCCCGCCCGCGGGTTGCGGTACACCGCGCGCGAGGCGGGACAATGAGGTTTACCGAGTCCTCGTCGACGATGGCACGCCACGCTTCCCCCGACAGCCAGGCCGCCGGCCCGCAGCCGGCATGAGCGGACGCGCCTGCTCCCCCGTGCTCGTGCCCGGGCGCGCGGCGCGGAGGCTGTCCCGGTGAACGCCTGGACCGTGGCCGCCACGGCAGCCGGCGGCGTCGGCCTGTTCCTGCTCGGCATGTCGATGATGACCGACGGCCTGAAGCTGGCCGCCGGGCCGGCGCTGGAACGCATCCTGGGCGGCGCCACGCGCACGCGCGCGCATGCGCTGGCCTCCGGCGCGCTGGTCACCGCGGTCGTGCAGTCCTCCAGCGCCGTCACCGTGGCGACGATCGGCTTCGTCAACGCCGGGCTGATGACGCTGGCACCGGCGCTGTGGGTGCTGTTCGGCGCCAATGTCGGCACCACGATGACCGGCTGGCTGGTCGCGCTGGTCGGCCTGAAATTCAAGATCGAGGCGCTGGCGCTGCCGATGATCGGCATCGGCGTCGTGATGCGCCTCACCGGCGAAGGCGCGCGCCGCGGCGCGCTGGGCTCGGCGGCCGCCGGGCTCGGCCTGCTGTTCCTGGGCATCGCGATGCTGCAGGAGGCCTTCGCCGGGCTCGCGGCCACCGTCCAGCTGCCGTCCGGCACGGGCCCGCTGGCCGCGCTGGCGCAACTGGGCATCGGTGCGCTGCTGACGGTGCTGATGCAGTCCTCCAGCGCGTCGATGACGGTCGCGCTGACCGCCGCCCAGGGCGGCCTGCTGACGCCGCAGGGTGCGGCGGCGATGGTCATCGGCGCCAACATCGGCACCACCGTGAAGGCGATGCTGGCGGCCATCGGCGCGACGCCCAATGCGCGCCGCGCCGCCGCCGCGCACGTCGTCTTCAATGCGCTGACCGGCGTCGTCGCGTTGCTGCTGCTGCCCTGGCTGATCGACGCGATCGCGGCCCTGCGCGCCTGGCTCGGCCTGCCTGCCGACCCGGCGGCGAAGCTGGCGCTGTTCCACACCATCTTCAACGTGCTGGGCGTGCTGCTGATGTGGCCGCTGGCGGCGCATCTGACGCGCTGGCTGCAGGGCCGCTTCCGCGCGCGCGAGGAGGACGAGGCGCAGCCCCGCCACCTGGACGACAACGCGCTCGCCGTGCCGGCGCTGGCGGTGGAGGCGCTGGCGCGCGAGGTCGACCGCATCGGCCATGCCGCGCAGCGCATGGCGCGCGCCGCGCTGGCCGGCGCGGCGGCGCCGGCGCTGGCCGGCGACGACCTGGTCGTGGACCGGCTCGCCGAGGCGGCCGACCGCTTCGCCGAGCGTGTCAACCGCAGCGCGATGACGCCCGAGTCCTCGGCGCGGCTGGCGGCCACGCTGCGCATCCAGCGTTACCACCGCACGACCGCCGAACAGGCGCTGGCGGCGGCCGCCCTCGCGCCGCCGCCGCTGCCGGCTGCGGTGGCCAGCGACTGGCAGGCCTTCACGCAGCAGGCCGACGAGTTGCTGGCGCTGTGCGACCCGCTGGCCGAGGTCGCCGCGCCGGATGCCGAGACGCTGGCCGCGGCGCTGGCCGCCACCGAGTCGGCCTACGAGGGCCTGAAGGCCGCGCTGCTCGAGGCGGCGGCGGTCGGCGAGCTCGGCATCGCCGCCACCGAGCCGGCGCTGCGCCGCATCAGCGCACTGCGCCGCGCCGCGCAGCAGGCCGCGAAGGCCCTGCGGCACCGCCACGGCGACACCGCCGCCGAGACGGCCGAGACACGCGCCGGCGAGTCCGACTGAACCCCGCCGCGCGCGCCGCGCAGGCGTCTAGACGACATTGAGCTCGCGCAGCGGCCGCCCCTCGAGCACCCGCGCCCAGCCGAATTCCGCCAGGTCCAGCGTGCGGAAGCCGCCGTGCACGACCAGCTCGGCCAGCGCGCGGCCGACTGCCGGCGCTTGCTGCAGGCCGTGGCCGCTGAAGCCGTTGGCGAACAGCAGGCCGTCGAGCGCCGGGTGTGCGCCGAGGATCAGGTTGTGGTCCAGCAGGTTCATGTCGTAGTGCCCGGCCCAGGCCGACAGCAGCCGCGCCGCCTCGAAGCCCGGCACGCGTGCGGCCAGGGCCGGCCACAGGCGGTCCTCCCACCAGGCCAGCGGCACCTCGAAGTCGTCGCTGTCCGGGTCCTCGTCGGGACCGGGTGCGATGCCGCAGATGTAGCCCTCGCCCTCGGGTCGGAAATACAGGCCCGAGGGGTCGATCACCAGCGGGCAGCCGGGCAGCCGCGCCGGGCTGCGGAAGTGGAAGACGCAGCGCTTCTTCGCACGCACCGGCAGTTCGATGCCGGCGCTGCGCGCCAGCGCGGCGGCGCCGGTGCCGGCGGCGTTGATCACGGTGCCGGCGGCTACGAAGGCGCCGTCGGCGAGTTCCACGCCGACGACGCGCCGGCCCTCGCGCCGAAGGCCGGACGCCGCCACCGCACGGTAGACGACGCCCAGGGACTGCGCCTTGCGCCGCAGGCCCTGCATCAGCGCGAAGGCGTCCAGCCAGCCTTCGCCGGACAGCCCCAGCGAACCGCCCGCCAGGTCGCCGGTCGCCAGCCACGGAAAGCGCGAGGCCAGCGCGGCCGGCGAGAGCAGCGCGACATCGGCCCCCTCGGCACGCTGCGTGCGGTGGTTGGCCTGCAGCACCGGCAGCCCGGCGGCGCTGGCCAGGAATAGGTAGCCGCCTTCGCGAAAGCCGATCGCCGGCGCCTCGCCATCCACCGCCAGCCGTTCGGCCGCCTCGCGCAGGAAGCGGGTGCCGAACATCGACAGGCGGATATTGCCCGGCGTGCTGAACTGGTGGCGGATCGACGCCGCCGAGCGCGCCGTGGCGCTGTCGCGGTAGCTGGGGTCGCGCTCCAGCACCAGCACGCGGCCGCGGAAGCCGGGGTCGCTGGCCAGGAAGTAGGCGGCGGCACTGCCGACGGCAGCGCCGCCGACGATGACGACATCGAAGGCTTCTGTGGGGGTGGCGGACATCGTGCCAGTGTCCCACGGCAGAATGGGCCGCAGCATGCACACCCTGGAAGCCGCTGCTGCCCTGCCCTGCGTGCTGGACATCGAGGCCTCGGGCTTCGGCCGCGCCAGCTACCCGATCGAGGTCGGCTGGGTGCTGCCCGACGGCCGCGCGCGCTGCACGCTGGTGCTGCCGGCCGCGCACTGGACCCACTGGGACGCTGGCGCCGAAAGGGTGCACGGCATCGCGCGCGCGACGCTGCTGGCGCATGGCCGCGCGGCCGCGGACGTCGCGCGCTGGCTCAACGACGAACTCGGCGGCCGCACCGTCTACTGCGACGGCTGGGCGCACGACTACCCGTGGCTGGCCGCGCTGTTCGAGGAGGCGGGCGCGTCGCCGCTGTTCCGGCTGGAGTCGGCCAGCGCGCTGCTGACCGAGCCGCGGCTGGCGCAGCTGGACGCCGCACGACGGCGCGCGCTGGCCGAGCTGGGGCTCACGCGGCACCGCGCCAGCAACGATGCGCGGGCGCTGCAGCGGGCGCTGGCGATGGTGGGTGCAGCCGGACCTCAGCCGGACCTGCCGGACGGGCGTTGAGCCTGCGGCGCCAGGTCAGCCGCCGCGCTCCTTCTCCTGCAGCAGCCGCCACATCACCTTGCCCGAACCGCTCTTGGGCAGGCTGTCGGCAAACTCGACGACGCGCGGCACCTTGTAGGCCGCCATGTGCTCGCGCGCCCAGGCGATGACGTCCTGCGGCGTGGCGCTGGCGCGCGCCTCGGCGCGCGGCACGACCACCGCCTTGACCGTCTCGCCGCGGTAGGCGTCGTGCGCCGCGATCACGCAGGCCTCCTGCACGATGGGGCACTTGAACAGCAGCAGCTCGACCTCGCTCGGCCAAACCTTGAAGCCGCTGGCGTTGATCATGCGCTTCAAGCGGTCGGTGATGAAGAAGTAGCCTTCCTCGTCGCGCCGGCCCAGGTCGCCCGTGCGGAAGAAGGGCTTGCCGTCGATCTCGACGAAGGCCGCCCGCGTGGCCTCCGCGTGGCCCCAGTAGCCCTGGAAGACCATCGGGCCGTGGGTCACGATCTCGCCGGTCTCACCGGCGGGCAGCTCCTTCAGCGTGTCGGGGTCGACGACGCGGCTGTCGACGCCGAAGATCGGGATGCCCAGGCACTGCAGCTTGGCGCGCTCCGGCGGGTTGGCGTGGCTGGGCGCGGCGGTCTCGGTCAGGCCGTAGCCCTCCGCGAAGGTGATGCCGAATTCCTGCTGCAGCCGCTCGGCCACCGCCTGCGGCATCGCGGCGCCGCCGCCCGACAGGTAGCGCAGGCTGGTCAGGTCGAAGCTGCGGTAGTTGGGGCTGCCGAAGAGGTCGATGATCATCGTCGGGATGCAGGTCCAGTGCGTCACGCGGTGGCGGCTGATCAGCCGGCCGGCGAGCTCGCGGTCCCAGCGCGGCATCACGATCACCGTGCTGCCCAGGTAGACCGGCGACAGCACGCCGTAGAGCATGCCGGTGATGTGGAACATCGGCACCACGCCCAGGCTCACGCTCTCGGCGCTGCCATGCCCCCATAGGCCGCCGCCCACGGTGTTGGGCATCAGCGTGCGGTGCGTGTGCATGCAGCCCTTGGGCAGCCCGGTGGTGCCGCTGGTGTAGGGCAGCAGCGCCAGGTCGTCGGGCCCGGCCTGCGCCGGGCCGGGCCGGTGGCCGGCGGACAGCGCGTCGGTCCAGCGCGTGACGGTGGCGTCCATGCCGGCGGACAGCGGCGGGTCGGCGCGCAGCCACTCCAGGACCGCGGGCGAGGGTGCTTCCCCGGCGTCGATCACATCGGGCATCGCGTCGGCGTAGCGCGTGACGAGCAGGTGGTGCAGGCGCTGCGCCGCCGGCAGCCGCCCATCGGCCTCGGCCACGATGGCGGCCTGGTCGGCGCTGCAGATGGCCACGCGCGCCCCCGCGTCGGCGATGTAGTGGCCGAACTCGTCGGCGCGGTTCATCGGGTTGACCGGCACCACCACAGCATCGGCCCGCTGCACGGCATAGAACGCGGCGACGAACTGCGGGCAGTTCTGCAGGAACAGCAGCACGCGGTCGCCGCGCCGCACGCCCCGGGCCTGCAGCCAGCCGGCGAGCGCCAGCGCCTGCCCGTGCAGTTCGGCGAAGCTCAGCGCGCGGCCGAGAAAGCGGTAGGCGGCCTTGTGCGGGTAGCGCTGCGCGCTGACCTGCAGGTTGAACCACAGCGTGGTCTCGGGAATGCACAGGGTCGCCGGCAGGCGCGAGGGCCAGGCGGCGGCATGCGGGCGCGGGTCGGGGGCGGCGGACATCGGCAGGGTCGCGGCAGCGGTGCCGCGACGGCAAGGGCATCAGCCCATGGTGTACGGCCTGCGGCGCGCGTTGTCATCGCGCCTTACCCGCAGCGACCCTGTCACCTGCGCGTCGCCGGGTCGTTGATCGCGCTCTTGCGCCAGGCCAGGCAGTCCGGGTGGCTCTGGAACTGCGAGCGCAGGCACTCGCGTTCCATGCACGCGAAATGGCTGAAGATGTTGCGGCCGGCGCAGCGCGCCTCGGGACCGGCGATCACCGCCGGCACCGGATCGGGCGCCGGCGCCGGGGCCGGCGCGGGTGGCGGCACCACGGGCGCCGGCGCGGGCGTCACGGCCACCGGCGGTGGCGCCGGCTCCGGCGCCGGCGTCTGCACCGGCGCGGCAAGCAACGCCGAGGCCGGCTGCGGCCGTGGCGGCGGCGGGCGCTGCGCCGGGACGGCCGGTGCCGGCCGCGGCGTCGCGGCCACAGGCGGCGGCGGTGCCTCGGCGCGCACCGGCGGCGGCGCCGGCGCCGGCACGACGACCGTCCGGATCGCGGACTCCGGTGCCGCGGCACTGCCCGCCGCTGCCGCTGCCGAGGCCGCCGACAGCACCGCAGGCAACGCAGCGGACGCCGCCGGCGGGACCAGCGCGGCGGCGCCGTCTCCCGGCTGCGCGCCGGGCTGCACGCTCGTCGACGCCGCGGTCGGTGCCGCGTCGTCCGCGGCCCCGCGCGGCCACAAGGCCACTGCGGCGGCCGCTGCAACGGCAAGCACGCCGAGCCCGACGCCGATCGGCAGCGCCGACGACTTGCGCGGCGGCACCACCGCCGCGCCGACCGGCGGCGCGCTGAACGACAGCGGCTCCACCGGCGGGGGCGCCGGCGTCGGCGGTGTCGGCGGTGTCGGCGGCGCAAGCCGCGACGCTGCCGCGGCACGACCGGGCGGCGGCACGACGACCGTGGCCTCGTCGTCGGCGCCCAGCGGGATCGTGACCGCAGGCGGCGCCGTCACCGGCTGCGGCGGCTGCGTGGTCGGCGGCGCGGCGATGATGGTGCGGTCCCACTGCGAGTCCGATGCCGGCGCCGGCGCGCGCGGGCGCGGTGGCGGCCGGTGGCCTTCCAGCACCTCGCGCAGCTCGGCCACGCTCTGCGGCCGGTCGGCGGGCCGCGGCGCGAGCATCCAGTCGATGGTCTGCAGGAAGGTCTCGCTGCAGCCCGGCAGCGACTGGCCGGCCAGCGGCGTGGCGTCGTCGTGCACCGCGCGCGCGGTGGCCGGGGCGGGCGGCCGGCCGAGCAGCAGGTAGTGCAGCGTCGCGCCGAGCGCGTAGAGGTCGGTCCACGGCCCCTGCTTCACCGAGCCGGCCTCGGCATACTGCTCGATCGGCGCATAGGCCGGCTTCAGGATCGCGGTCAGCGTCTGCGTCTTGTCGCTGATGACGCGCCGCGCGGCGCCGAAGTCCAGCAGCACCGGGTGGCCGTCGGGCTCGACCTGGATGTTGTCGGGCGCGATGTCGCGGTGGTAGACGCCTTCGCTGTGCAGCCTGTCGATGGCGCCCAGCAGCGGCTCCAGCAGCGCACGCAGCCAGGCCTCGTCGGGCGGCATCGCCATGTCCTGGCGCACTTCCTTGACCGTGCGCCCGCGCATCACCGGCATCGCCATGTAGGCGGTGCCGTTGGCTTCCCAGAAGCGGTGCACCTTCAGCAGCGACGGGTGGTCGAAGCGCGCGAGCAGCCGCGCCTCGTTGACGAAGGAGCGCAGCCCGAGCGCAAAGGTCTCGGCGTCGGACTTCGAGCGCAGCGAGACATGCATGGTCTCGGTGCGCCCGGCCAGCGCCGCGGGCATGTATTCCTTGACCGCGACCTCGCGCTCCAGCGCATGGTCGAAGGCCAGGTACACAATGCCGAAGCCGCCGACGCCGATGATGCTCAGCAGTTCGAACTCGCCCAGTCGCGTACCCGGCGGCAAGGCGCTGGCGGCGTCGGCGTGGCTGCGGGTGCTGTCGGCAGACATGAGAATGGGCGAGCTTAGCAGGGAGTCCGCTTGATGAAATCGCCCGGATTCGGGGGCTCGGCGCTTCGTGGCGCCGTTCTCGTTTCGTTCCTCCTCTCGATGGTGGGTGCCGCGCCGTCGGCCGCCGCCTTCGACCTGCAGGGCCACCGCGGCGCACGCGGGCTGGCGCCGGAGAACACGCTGGCGGGCTTCCGCGCCGCGCTGGCGATCGGCGTCACGACGCTGGAGCTGGACCTCGGCGTCACGCGCGACGGCGTGCTGGTGATCCACCACGACCAGCGGCTGAACCCGGCGCTGACACGCGACGAGCGCGGCGAATGGATCGCCGAGCCGGGCGCGGCGCTGAATGCGCTGACGCTGGCCGAGCTGCAGCGCCACGATGTCGGGCGCCTGAAGCCGGGCACGCGCTACGCGCAGCAGTGGCCGCAGCAGCAGCCGGCGGACGGCGAACGCATCCCGACGCTGGACGCGCTGTTCGAGATGCTGCGCGCCGCCGGCGATGCGCGCGTGCGCTTCAACATCGAGACCAAGCTGACGCCCAACACGCCCGAGCTGACGCCGGATCCCGAGGCCTTCGCGAAGCTGGTCGTCGATGCGCTGCGCCGCCACGGCCTCGTGGCGCGCGCGACCGTGCAGAGCTTCGACTGGCGCACCGTGCGCGCCGCGCAGCGCCAGGCGCCCGAGCTGCAGACCGCGCTGCTGACGGTGCGCCAGCGCTGGCTGGACAACCTCTCCGACGGCCGCTGGACCGACGGCCTGCGCCTGGCGGACCACGGCGGTTCGGTGCCGCGCCTGGTGAAGGCGGCCGGCGCGGCGGTCTGGTCGCCCTTCCACGGCGAGCTGGACCCGGCGCAGATCGCCGAGGCGCGTGCGCTCGGGCTCAAGGTCGTGCCCTGGACGGTCAACGACACCGAACGCATCGAGACGCTGCTCGGCTGGGGCGTCGACGGCCTGATCAGCGACTATCCCGACCGCGTGCGCGCGGCGATGGCGGCCCGCGGCATGGCGCTGCCGCCGCCGGTGCTGCTGCGCGGGCGCTGAACCTCACCGGCAGACCGGGCGGCAGAGCGGCGGCATGCAGCGCCGGCCACGGCCCGGGTCCACGGGATCGGATGCTGTAGGTGCCGGCGGCCCTCAACCGCGCTTGGCCTGCAGGCGCGCCCGCGCGGCCTTGCTGCGCACTTTCCACTGCGCCACCTGCGCCTTGCGCTCGAGCGCGCTGAGCGTGTCGCGCCGCGCCTCGCGCTGCAGCTTGTGGAAGTTGTGCAGCCGCTCGGCGGCCACGCCCTCGCGCACCGCGCAGCCCGGCTCGCCCTCGTGCCGGCAGTCGCGGTAGCGGCACTGCCGCGCCAGCGCGGCGATGTCCTCGAACACGCTGCCCAGCCGCTGCTCGTCGCCGTCCAGGCGCAGCGTGCGCAGCCCGGGCGTGTCGATGATGCAGGCGCCGCCCGCCACCACGTGCAGCGAGCGCGCGGTCGTCGTGTGGCGGCCGCGGCCGTCGCCGCGGCGGTTGCCGCCGGTGGCCTGCACCGCGTCGCCGAGCAGCGCGTTGGTCAGCGTGCTCTTGCCGGCGCCGCTGGTGCCCAGCATCACCAGCGTGCGCCCGGCCTCCAGCCAGGGCGCGAGCGCCGGGCGCGGCTCGTCGCCGGTGGCGTCGACCGCGACCACCGCCACGTCCGCCGGCAGCAGTGCACGCACCTGCGCCAGCCGCTGCTCGACCAGCGCCGGCACCGCGAGGTCGCGCTTGGTCAGCACGACGACGGCGCCGACACCGGCCAGCCGCACCAGCGCGACATAGCGCTCCAGCCGGCGCAGGCTGAAGTCCTCGGTCACGCCCATCACCAGCAGGGCCGTGTCGACGTTGCTGACGATGACCACGCGCTCGACCTTGTCGCGGCCGTCGTGCAGCCGGCGCGCCAGCTGGTTCAGCGGCGGCACGCGGGCGTGCACCCACCACTGGCCATGCGCGTTGCGGCGCGCGGCCACCCAGTCGCCGACGGCGAGCGCGTCGCCGCCATCGGCCAGGCTCGCGCGCAGCGCCGGCAGCTGGCGCGCGGCGTACTCATGCTCGCCGTCGTGCAGCGCGAGGCTCTCGCGCTGCACCTCGGTGACGCGCATCAGCGCGCCGGGACCGTCGGCGGCCGCGGGCAGCGCCGCCAGTTGCTGGACCACCGCGCCGGTCAGGCCGATGCGCCGCAGCGTCTCGAAGGGAATCGTCTCGATCATGGATCGTGCAAGTCTCCGTGCAGGACAGGACGGCACGCGGCGCGGCCCGGGCCGCGGCGTGCAGAGATGCAATCGGGAGCTGTCGGCCGCGACGCAGGTCGTCGCGGTGGCACGAGGGCCGGAGAGGCAGGCTCGAGGCCGGTGGCTTCGTCGGGATCGCGGGCGACCTGGGGCGGTCGCCGGCAGCGCGTCAGCGCAGCGTGATCAGCGGGTGATCAGCACGATGCCCGCAGCGTCGGGCCGACAGCATGGGCGAGATCGGCAATCGCAATCGTCGTCATGGTGGCCTCCTGTGGTGCGGGTGGAACGAAGCCGCGCAATGTGCCTGCGATGCGCGCCGGCGTCAAGCGCCTTCGCATGACGGCGTCGCAAACCGTCCACGGCATGCACCATGCGACGATGACGGCACGATGCCGACCGCCACGCCGCCGACCCTGCTGCACGTCGACGAGGCCTGCATCGTCGCCGAGAAGCCGGCCGGGCTGCTGTCGGTGCCGGGGCTGTCCGAGCGCGACAGCCTGACCGCCCGGGTGCAGGCGCTGTACCCCGACGCGCGGGTCGTGCACCGGCTGGACCAGCCGACCTCGGGCCTGATGCTGTTTGCGCGCGGGGCCTTCGCGCAGCGCGCGCTGAGCATGGCCTTCGAGGCGCGCCAGGTGCACAAGCGCTATCTCGCGGTCGTCGAGGGCCTGCCTTCGGCCGACGCCGGCGAGATCGACGCCCCGCTGGCCGCCGACTGGCCGAACCGGCCGCGCCAGCAGGTCGACGTCGCGCGGGGCAAGCCTTCGCTGACGCGCTGGCGCGTGCTGCGCCGCGACGCCGACTGCGCGCTGCTGGCGCTGGAGCCGGTGACCGGCCGTTCGCACCAGCTGCGCGTGCACCTGGCGCACATCGGCCACCCGATCCGCGGCGACCGGCTCTATGCCCCGCCACCCTGGCACGCCGAGCGGCTGCTGCTGCACGCCAGTGAGCTGGCCTTCGTGCAGCCGGCCAGCGGGCAGCGGCTGCACCTGCACAGCCCGGCACCTTTCGCCTGATGCCTGCGTCCGGCGCCTTCACGGCGGTCCTGGCCTTATGCTGGCGCCATGCAGATGCACCTGACCATCCTCACCGGCGCCTCGCGCGGACTCGGCCTCGGCATCGCCTCGGCGCTGATGCAGCCCGGCCAGCGGCTGCTGGCGATCTCGCGCGGCACGCCCAACCTCGTCGCGGCGCCCGGCGCGCTGCTCGAATGCTGGTCCGCCGACCTCGCCGATGCGGCACCGGTCGCCGCGCGGCTCGAGGCCTGGCTGGCCGCGCTGGACCCGGCGGGCATCGCATCGGCGACGCTGGTCAACAACGCCGGCGTGATCTCGAAGCTGGCGCCGCTGACCGAGGTCGACAGCGCCGACCTCGCGAATGCACTGCGCGTGGGGCTGGAGGCACCGGCGCTGCTGAGCGCGGCCTTCCTGCGCGCCACCGCGGCCTGGACCGCGCCGCGCAAGGTGCTGCTGGTCAGCTCCGGCCTGGGCCGGCGCGCGATGGCCGGCAGCGCGTCCTACTGCGCCGCGAAGGCCGGCCTGGACCACCTGGCGCGCGCCGTCGCGCTGGAGGAGGCGGCGCGGCCCAACGGCGCGCGCATCGTCTCGCTGGCACCGGGCGTGATCGACACCGACATGCAGGTGCAGCTGCGCGCCGCCGACCCGGCCAGTTTTCCCGACCGCGAACGTTTCGTCGGCCTGAAGACCGGCGGCCAGCTCGACAGCCCGGCCGCGGCGGCAGCGAAGATCCTGCGCTACCTGGCGCGGCCGGACTTCGGCGCCCACCCGGTGGCCGACGTGCGCGACGCCTGATGGCCGCACCGGCCGGCACACCGCGGGTGGCCGAGCTGCGGCGCGCGCTCGGCCTGCAGCCGCACCCCGAAGGCGGCGCCTACCGCGAGGTCTTCCGCTCGGCCGCGCGCGTGGTCACGGCCGACGGCCGCGGCGCACGCACGGCGCTGACCACGATCGATTTCCTGCTCGACGCCGGCGAGCACTCGGCCTGGCACCGTGTCGCGTCCGACGAGGTCTGGCACCTGCTCGAAGGCGGACCGCTGCGGCTGTGGCTGCTGGCGCCGGCGCTGGACCACCTCGACGAGGTCGTGCTGGCGCCGGTGGGCGGCGGCCGCGCGCCGCGCCACGTCGTGCCGGCCGGCTGGTGGCAGGCCGCGGCGCCAGCAGGCGGTCATGCCTATGTCGGCGCGACGGTCGGCCCGGGCTTCGAGTTTGCCGATTTCACGCTCGGCCGCGACGACCGCGCGCTGCACGACGCGCTGGCCGCACGCTGGCCGTCGCTGGCGCGGCTGCTCTAGGCGCCGCGCCGGCGCGCGTCAGGCCAGGCCCAGCTTGGCCGCCAGGCCGATGCGCTGCAGCTTGCCGGTGGCGCCCTTGGGGATCTCGTCGAGGATCAGGATCTTCTTGGGCACCTTGAACTCGGCCGCACGCGCGGCGACGAAGGCCTGCAGCGTGCGCTCGTCGGCCTGCTGGCCTTCGCGCAGCACGACGGCCGCGGCGACCTCCTCGCCCAGCTTGGCGTGCGGCATGCCGAAGCACACGACCTGCGCCACTGCCGGGTGGTCCATCAGGATCTCGTCGACCTCGCGCGGGCTGACCTTCTCGCCGCCGCGGTTGATGATCTCCTTCAGGCGGCCGGTGATCGTCAGGTAGCCGTCGGCGTCCATCACGCCCTGGTCGCCGGTGCGGAACCAGCCGTTCGTGAAGGCCTCGGCATTGGCCTTGGGGTTGTGCTCGTAGCCGGCGGTGACGTTGGGGCCGCGGATCACGATCTCGCCGGTCGCGCCGCGCGGCAGCAGCGTGCCGTCCTCGGCCATGATCGCCACCTCCGGTCCGGCCGCGACGCCGACGCTGCCGGGCTTTCGCACGCCGGGGGGCAGCGGGTTGCTGGCCATCTGGTGCGCCGCCTCGGTCATGCCGTAGCTCTCGATCAAGGGCGCACCGAAGACCTGCTCGAGCTCGTGGATCACCTGCGGCGGCATCGACGACGACGAGGAGCGCAGGAAGCGCAGCGGGTGGCGCGCGATGACGTCGGCATTCTTCGGCGCCCGTGCCAGGATCGCCTGGTGCATGGTCGGCACCGCGCTGTACCAGGTCGGCCGCGCCTCGTCCATCCAGGCGAAGAACTTCAGCGCGTTGAAGCCCGGCGTGCAGAACACCGACGAGCCGGCCGCCAGCGGCGCCAGCACGCCCGCCACCAGCCCGTGGATGTGGAACAGCGGCATGACGTTGAGCCCGCGGTCGGCCGGCGTGAACGCCAGCGTGCGCGCGATGTGCTGCGCGCTGGCGGCCAGGTTGGCCTGACTCAGCGGCACGATCTTGGGCCGCGACGTGGTGCCCGAGGTGTGCAGCACCATCGCGACGTCGCCGGGTTCGGCGGCGCGGGTCGCGGCCGCGGTACCGCACGGCCCTTCGCCGGCGCGCAGCGTGAAGCTGCCGGCACCCGCCTCGCGCCGGGCCACCAGCTCGACCAGCGGCACGCCCAGCCGCCGCGCCACCTGCACCGCCGGCGAGTCGCTGCCGGCCTCGACCAGCAGCGCCTTCGCGCCCAGGTCCGACAGGTAGAACTCGAATTCGTCGGCGCGGTAGGCCGGGTTCAGCGGCGCCGTGGCCACGCCGCAGGCGGCGGCGATCCAGCAGGCGGCCATCTCCGGCCCGTTCGGCAGCACGAGCGCCAGGCGGTCGCCCGGGCCCACGCCCAGCGCCGCAAGGTCGGCCAGCGTGCGCGCCGCCAGCGCGCGCAGTTCGCCGTGCGTCAACGTGTCGCGGCCGGGCGCGGCGATCGCCGGCGCCGCGTCGGGGGCGCGCTGCAGCAATGCGCTCAGGGTCTGTTCCATCGTCCTGTGTCCTCGGCGCGGCGCGCGTTCAGCCCATCCAGATGCCGGTCGCGCGCGCGGTCTGCACCAGCGGGTGCTCGTCCGGCACCGGCCGGCTGCGCCCGGCGACCTGGTCCAGCGGCACGCTGGTGCAGGCATCGCCCTGCAGCGCGACCATGCGGCCGAATTCGCCGCGTCGCACGAGCTGCGCGGCGGCGAACCCGAAGCGCGTCGCCAGCACGCGGTCGAAGGCGGTCGGCGTGCCGCCGCGCTGCACATGGCCGAGCAGCGTCGTGCGCACCTCGCTGTCCACCAGCGGCTGCAGCTGCTGCTGCAGCGCGTGGCCGACCCCGCCCAGGCGCAACGGGTCCGGGCTGCCGGCGACGCGGTCCTTGACGGTCAGGCCGCCGTCGAGCTTCGCGCCCTCGGCGATGCACACCAGCGTGTGCCCTTCGGGCCCCTGCTCGCGGGTGCGGCACAGCGCCGCCAGCTCGGCGACCTCGAAGCCGCGCTCGGGAATCAGGATCACGTCGGCGCCGCCGGCGATGCCGCCTTCGAGCGCAATCCAGCCGGCGTAGCGGCCCATGGTCTCGGCGATCATGACGCGGCCATGGCTGCGCGCCGTCGTTGCCAGCCGGTCCAGCGCCTCGGCGACCACCGCCACCGCGCTGTCGAAGCCGAAGGTGCGGTCGGTCAGCGGCAGGTCGTTGTCGATCGTCTTGGGCACGCCCACGACCGGCAGCCCCAGGCGGTGGATGCGGTGCGCGATGTCCATCGTGCCGTCGCCGCCGATCGCCACCAGCGCGTCCAGCCCCAGCTCGCGCGCAAAGGCCAGCGCCTCGGCGGAGTGGTCGGCGCCCTGCCAGCGGAAGGGGTCGCAGCTGTTGTGGGTGCCGAGGATGGTGCCGCCCTCGGCCAGGATGCCGGCGACGTCGGCCGGAGCCAGCGGCCGCACGCGGCGCGTCATCAGGCCGTGGAAGCCGCGCTCGATGCCGGTGACGCGAGCGCCGCATTCGCGCTGCAGCGCCAGCGTCACGGCGCGGATCACCGCATTCAGGCCGGGGCAGTCGCCGCCGCCGGTGAGGATGCCGACATGCATCGTGCGTAGCTCCCTTGTGCCGGTCAGGCGGCCAGCCAGTCGGCCAGGTCCGACTGCAGCTGCGCCAGGTCGGCCTGCCGTGTGTACATCATGTGGCCGGCGTCGTAGTAGCGGTGCTGCACGCGCGCCAGCACCCCGGCCGGCGCGTCCAGCTGGGCCAGCGACCAGTCGCTGGCGCTGTACGGCGTGCCCAGGTCGTAGCGGCCGCTGGCGGCCAGCACCTTCAGGTGCGGGTTGCGACGCAGCGCGCGCGCCAGGTCGCCGCTGGTGCTGGCGTAGCCCATGCGGTCCATGCGCTCGGCGGCGCCACGCTGCCAGTTCCAGCCGATGTTGACCTCGCGGTTAAGCACCTCGTAGCGCTCCTCCAGGTCCAGCCCCAGCGTGCGGAAGTAGCCCAGCGCGGCCATCGTGTAGGCCGGCGCGATGGCCTCGATGCCGGGGTCGAACTCCCAGTCGCGCGTGCGGCTGGCGGCCATCGGCCCGGTGGCGCGCGCCTCCAGCCGGCCGACGATAAGGCCGCGCGAGCGCAGCGCCTCGAAGAAGAAGGTCTGGTCGCTGATGCGCAGGTTCTTCTCCTCGACCAGCGCCCGCGGCAGCCCGGTCAGCTCGGCGATGCGGCGCGCCAGCGTCGCGCGGCGGCGATCGCTCAGCCGCGCGCCGGCGTGCAGCGCCGCCACGTAGTCCTGCTCGACGAAGGCCTCGGCGGCGGCGCGCGCCGCCGCCGGCGTGGCCGCCTGCGGTCCGGACAGCAGCCCGTGGTACTGCGCGACGTTGGCGAAGGCCGGCAGGAACAGCGCATACGGCAGGTCGTTGGCCGGCGCGAAGACGATGCTCTGCAGGTCCATCGCGCAGCTGACCAGGATCACGCCCGACAGCGCCACGCCCATGTCCTGCAGGTGGTCGGCGATCGCGGCGCCGCGCGTCGTGCCGTAGCTCTCGCCGGCAAGGTAGACCGGCGAGCCCCAGCGGCCGTGGCGCGTCAGCCAGACACGGATCACCTCCGACAGCGCGGCGACGTCGCCGTCCACCGACAGCATCTGCTTGCGCGCCGCGTCGCTGGCGGTCGTCGACCAGCCGGTGTGCGGCGGGTCGACGAAGACGAGGTCGAAGTGGCGCAGCCAGCTCTGCGGGTTGTCCTCCACCGCATAGGGCGGGCGCGCCATCGTGCCATCGTCGGGCACGACCACGCGCTTGGGGCCGAGCGCGCCCAGGTGCAGCCAGATCGACGCCGAGCCGGGGCCGCCGTTGAAGGCGAAGCACACCGGGCGCGCTGCCGGGTCCACGCCCTGCTGCAGGTAGGCGGTGGTCAGCACCGCGGCCGCGGGCTCGCCGCGCGGGACGGCGTCGGCGCTCTTGTCGCTGCCGTCGCTGGCCACCGGCAGGAAGGCCGCGCTGACGCGGTAGTCGATGGCCTGGCCCTGCAGCGTGATGCTGCCGCTGCTCTCGGCCGCGGGGCGCGCGACGAGCCTGTCGACACGCTCGCGCTGGCGGCGCGCGGCATCGGCGGCGGGGGGTGTCGTGGGGGCGGGGCTGGTGGGAGCGTCGGCCATGTCGGGGGCGGTCTTCGGGGCGGGCACCCGGCGGCCGGCAGGTCGAAAGCCTGCGCCGGCGGGCGGCGAAGGCGCGACGTTAACGCACCACGGCGCGCCGGCGCCGGCTGCCGATAATCGCCGCCATGACGCCCCGCACCTCCCGCCTGCTGCGATTCTTCGTCACCGGCCTGCTGGCGGCGCTGCCGCTGGCGGCCACGGTGGCCATCTTCTGGTGGGGCGTGCACCTGCTGCTGCGCTGGGTGGGGCCGAACAGCCCGGTCGGCTCGGTGCTGGGCGCGATCGGCTTCGGCATCACCGGCTCGGAGGTCGTGGGCTACCTGATCGGCATCGCGCTGATCGTCGGCTTCATCGTGTTGCTCGGGGCCTGGGTCGAGGCCGGCCTGCAGCGCGGCGTGGCCAAGCTGCTCGACACCGTGCTGCGCCGCATCCCGCTCGTGCGCACGGTGTACGACCTGGTGCACCGCATGGTCGGCCTGTTCCGCCAGCGCGACGCCGACGGCGTGCGCGCGATGAGCCCGGTCTGGCTGCATTTCGGCGGCCCCGGCGGCGCCGCGGTGCTGGGGCTGCTGTCCAGCCCGCAGGCGGTGGAGGTGGCCGGCCAGCGCTGCCTGGCGGTGCTGGTGCCGACCGCGCCGGTGCCGGTGGGCGGCGGCCTGCTCTACGTGCCCGAGCACTGGGTCACGCCGGCACCGCTGGGCGTGGAGGCGCTGACCAGCCTGTATGTCTCGATGGGCGTGACCTCGGCGCAGCACCTGCCCAAGGCGCCGGCACTGGCGGCAGCCCCGGCCGGAGCTCCGGCGGTCGTTGCTCAGCCGGCCGCTGCGGGCCCGCCGGACAACAGGGCCGCGTAGCGCGCCAGGTCCACGTTGCCGCCGCTGACGACGACGCCCACGCGCTGGCCGCGGGCCGGCACCACGCCTTCCAGCAGCGCGGCGGCGGCCAGGCAGCCAGTGGGCTCGACGACCAGCTTCATGCGCTCGGCGAAGAAGCGCATCGTGCGCACCAGCTGCTCGTCGCTGACGGTCTCGATGCGCTCGACCAGGCGCTGGATGACCGGAAACGTGAGCTGGCCGCTGTGCTGCGTCTGCGCGCCGTCGGCGATCGTGCGCGGCGTCGGGATGTGCACGATCTCGCCGCGCGCCAGGCTCTGCTGGGTGTCGTTGCCGGCCTCGGGCTCGATGCCGACGACGCGCGTGCCCGGACTCAGGTGCGCCGCCGCCACCGCGCAGCCGGCGATCAGCCCGCCGCCGCCGACGCACACGAGCAGCAGGTCCAGCGGCCCGGTCTCGGCCAGCAGTTCGGCCGCCGCGGTGCCCTGCCCGGCCATCACGTCCGGGTGGTCGTAGGGCGGGATCAGCGTCATGCCGCGCTCGGCGGCCAGCCGGCGACCGATGGCCTCGCGGTCCTCGGTGTAGCGGTCGTAGAGCACGACCTCGCTGTCCGTGCGCCCGGCCTGGTAGCCGCGCGTGGCCGCCAGCTTGGCCGGCGGGCTGTCGTGCGGCATCACGATCACGCTGGGCATGTCCAGCAGCTTCGCCGCCAGCGCGATGGCCTGCGCATGGTTGCCCGAGCTGAAGGCGATCACGCCGGCCCGCCGCTGCTCGGGCGTGAAGCGGGCGAGCGCGTTGTAGGCGCCGCGAAACTTGAAGGCGCCCATGCGCTGCAGGTTCTCGCACTTGAAGAAGACCCGGGCGCCGGTGCGCTCGTCGGCGGTGCGCGAGCTCAGCACGGGCGTGCGGTGCGCGACGCCGGCCAGGCGCTGCTGCGCGGCGGCGATGTCGGGCCAGGCGATCGCGAGGTCGTTCATCGGCCGGCCCCCGTCGCCGCGGCAGGTTCGCCGGCATCGGGGCCCTGGAAGCTGCCGCGGCGGTAGGTCAGCACCAGCGTGTCGCGCCAGGCCGGCGCGTCGGGGTCCAGCGGCTGGATCGGTGTCGTCTCGTGGATCACGCGCTCGTCGTCCAGCAGCAGCACCGAGAACGGCTCGTGCAGCACGAAGCGCAGGCCCTGGGGGCCGCGGGCGTCGAAGACGCGCGTCTCGCCGCCCTTCACGTTGTGGCGGCCGACCAGGACCACCGCGACGAGGTCGACACCGTCGCGGTGTGCGCCCTCGGGCGTCGGGCGGCCGATGCCGCCCTCGGTGTCGATGCGGAACGGATGCGCCTCGACATACCAGGGCTGCTCGCCGCGCAGGCCGCTGGCGACGCCGGCCAGCGCCAGCAGCAGCCGCGCCCACGCCGGGTCGGCCACCAGGGCATCGGGCAGCGGCTCGAACCAGCGCTCGAAGCCGCCGTGCAGCGCGTTGTACTCGACCGGTTGCCAGTGCGCGCGGTGCGGCACCGGCCGCACGCTGCCGCCCGCGACGACGAAGCAGCCGTGGCGGCGGCGCCGGTAGCGGCCGCCGTCGCGCAGATGCGGGTCGGGTGGCAGCGCGTCCCACAGCGGTGTCCAGGCCGCCAGTTGCGGCGCCGCCACGCCGGACAGCCGCGCCAGCGAGGCGGCGTCGAGCACGGCCCATCCGGCGCCGGCCAGCTGCGCCGGCAGGTCGTCGAGGGCGGTCAGCGGCGGGGGCGGGTGCTGGGGCAAGGTCGGGTTCCGGGCGGCTCGCAGGGCCTCGATTCTGGGGGAAGCTCTCCAGAACCCCGTCAGCAAACCGACGGCGGGGAACGTTATGGTGAGAAACCGCTTCCAAAACCGGGTATGCCGCCCCTCGTTTCCCCTGACATGGACTCCGTCACGCTGGTGGAGATCATCGAGCTGAAGTGGCTGCTCGCCGGCCAGGGTGTGCACGTGCACGTCGAGCGGCTGCAGCAGGATGCCGGCTATGCGCGCGAGACGCTGGACCGCGCGGCAGCGTCGCCCAGCCCCGCCCTGCGCGAGACGGCCGCACGGCTGCGCCACCGGCTCGGCATCGCCTGAGCGACCTGCAGGGGCGCGCCGGTCCGGCCGGCCCAGGCACTGCGGCGGTACGGGCGAGCGGCAAAGCCCCATCGGCCTGAGCGTCGCCGCCCGGAATGCCCCATGCGGGCAGCGACCGGCGTAGCATGACGCCCGGCCGCTGCAAGAGGGCGCTCGCCGCGCCAGCGGCGGCCCGAAGGAGGCAGCCATGGTCCAGCTGCGCTGGGGATCGACTCCGGGGCCGCGCCACCCGCGCGGGTGGCGCCGCGGCCTGCTCCTGCTGTTCCTGCTGTGCGCGCTGATGCTGCTGCTGGCCGGTTGCGCGACACGCGCGCCGGCCGGGCCACCGGAGGCGCTGTTCGCCGACCCCCTGTTCCCGGCACACGCGCCGCCGGTGGCCGCGGCCGAGGTCTTCGCGCTCAGCGACGAGATGCGCCGCTTCGCGCAGGAGGCGCTGGCCGCCACGGCGACGCGGCCGGACCCGCGGCGCGCGCTGATCGAGGCGCTGTACGGCCAGCGCAAGCTTCGCTACGACACCAGCCGCACGCGCACCGCCGCCGAGGCCTTCGACGCACGCGCCGGCAACTGCCTGTCGCTGGTCATCATGACGGCGGCCTTCGCGAAGCACCTCGGGCTGCCGGTGAGCTACCAGCAGGTGCTGGTGGACGACCTCTACACGCGCGAGGGCACGCTGACGCTGGCCAGCGGCCACGTCAACCTGGTGCTGTCCGGCGTCAACCGGGCCGGCGGGCGCAAGATCGCCGGCCAGGCGGACCTGAGCGTGGACTTCCTGCCGCCCGAGGAGCGGCGCGGCCAGCTCAGCGTGCCGCTGACGGAGCCGCGCATCCTGGCGATGTTCATGAACAACCGCGCCGCGGAGGCGCTGGCGCTGGGTCGCGTGGACGAGGCGTATGCCTGGGCGCGCGAAGCGCTGCGCCAGGATCCGCAGTTCCTCGCCGCGGCCAACACGCTGGCCGTCGTCTACCGGCGCGCCGGCCACCTGCGCGAGGCCGAGGCGGCGCTGCGTCACGTGCTGCGCCACGACGAGCGCCATGTCGCCGCCCTGAGCAACCTCGTCGCGCTGCTGCGCCAGCAGGACCGCGGCGACGAAGCCGCGCCGCTGGCGGCGCGTCTGGCGGCGTTGCAGCCGCAGCCGCCGTTCGAGCAATACACGCTCGGGCGGGCCGCATTGGCCGAGGGCCGCTGGGCCGACGCTCGCGGCCACTTCGAGCGCGAGCTGCGGCTGCAGCCGGTGCAGCACGAGGTGCACCATGCGCTGGCCATCGCGCTGTGGCAGCTCGGCGAGCGCGCGGCCGCGCTGCGCCACCTGCAGCTGGCGGCCCGGCACGGCCTCACGCCCGCCGACCGCGGCCGCTACGGCACCAAGCTGGACCACCTGCGCGCCGCGCTGCCGACGGCGCAGCGGCGCTGAGGCCGCCGCGGCGCCGTCGGCCCGCCGCGCCGCGCCCAGCCGCACGGCGCGGCCGCCGGCGGCGTGAACAACGACCGCCGGCGGCGCGGCACCGCATCGCGCCGATCGACCCGCGGCTGAACGGTCACGCGGCAAGCGCTACGCTTCGGCCCCCATGAGCGCCCCGCCCCCCGCCAAACCCAACCCCCTGCTCGAGATCGGCATCACCATCCTGGTGCCGGCCCTGATCCTGATGCAGCTCTCCGCCGAGGCACGGCTGGGGCCCACGCGCGCGCTGCTGCTGGCGCTGGCCTTTCCGCTGGGCTGGGGCCTGTGGGACGGCTGGAAGCGCCACAAGCTCAACTGGCTGGCCGTGCTGGGCGTCGTCAGCACGCTGCTGACCGGCGGCATCGGCCTGCTCGCGCTGGACGCGCAGTGGCTGGCGGTGAAGGAAGCGGCGGTGCCGGGGCTGATCGGCGTCGTGATCCTGGTCTCGGCCTGGACGCGCAACCCGCTGATCCGGCTGCTCGTCTTCAATGCCACGCTGTTCGACACCGACCGCGTGCACCAGGCACTGGCCGAGCGCGGCACCGAGGCCGCCTTCGAGACCCGGCTGCGCACCGGCACGCTGCTTCTGGCAGCGACCTTCTTTTTTTCGTCGATCGCCAACTACGTGCTCGCGCGCTGGGTCGTCGTCAGCCCCGCCGGCACCGAGGCCTTCAACGAGGAACTGGGTCGCATGACGCTGCTGAGCTACCCGGTGATCGCGATCCCGTCGACGGTGATGATGATGGCGCTGCTGCTCTGGCTGGCGCGCGGCGCGAAGACGCTGACCGGGCTGGACCTCGGCGACATGCTGCGCTCCTGAGCGCTGCGCGGCTGCGTCCGCCGCGCGCCTGAGCACACGGCGGGGGCGGCCTAGTCGGCGCGAAAGGGCAATCCCGTCCTTCGGCGGCCGTCGCGCCGCCTAGAATTCCCCGATGCCCGCCGACCGACCACGATGAGTCCCCGCCCCGATGCCGGCCGCCGACGTTCGCTGACCCTGGGCGCCGCCTGGATGCTGGCTGCCGCGCTGCCGGCGCGGGCGCTGGAGCGGCCGCGCGGCCCCGTCGTGCTGACGCTGACCGGCCGGCTGCGCATGCCCAACGAGGGCGACCGCGCACACTTCGACATGGACATGCTGGCCGCGCTGCCGCAGCACAGCTTCTCCACGCGCACGCCCTGGTATGCGCAGGCGCGGCGCTTCACCGGCCCGCTGCTGCGCGACGTGCTGGCCGCCGCCGGCGCCCAGGGCACGACGCTGCGCCTGGTGGCGCTCAACGACTACCGCGTCGACATGCCGGTCGACGACGTGCAGCGCCACGACGTGGTGCTCGCCCGACTGCTCGACGACCGCCCGATGTCGGTGCGCGACAAGGGCCCGCTGTTCGTCATCTACCCCTTCGACGCGGACCCTGCCCTGCGCAGTGCCGTCTACTACGCCCGCTCGGCATGGCAGCTGCGGACGATAGACGTGCTGTAGGCGAGCCGCGGCGGCGCTGGACCTGGCTGGGCCTGGTCGGCGTCGGCCTGGCGCTGCTGCTGCTGGCCGCCGCGATGGTGCAGACGCGCCAGTTCGCGCTGCTGCGCCAGACCGTGCAGTCCAGCGACGACTTCGTCGTGCTGTCGATCTACCAGGCCGAGACCGAATACCTGCGCCTGCGCGAGCAGTGGCGCGTCGCCGCGACCGAACCGGCGCCGGACCTGGACGCGCTGCGCCTGCGCTACGACATCTGGATCAGCCGCGTCGACCTGCTCGATGCCGAGCGCCCGCGGCGGCTGATCCGCGCCAGCGACGAGTTCCTGCGCACGATGGAGCAGATCGAGGGCTTCATCGCCGCCGCCGACCGCGCGCTCGGCCCGCAGCCCGTGGCCGAGCCGAGCACCACGTTCCTGCAGGCCCAGCTGCCGGGGCTGGAGGCGCTGGGCCCGCCGCTGCACGCGATGTCGCTCGGCGCCGCGCACCGCGTCGCCGAGCAGAGCGAGCAGCGCACGCAGGCGGTGCGCGAGCAGAACCAGATCAGCCTGGCGCTGACGCTGTCGCTGTCGGTGCTGACGCTGGCCTTCGCGCTGATTGCGCTCAACCAGGTGCGGCAGCTGCGCGAACGCCGGCTGGTGCTCGAGGAGCTGGCGCACAACCTGCGCGAGGCGCGGCGCGAGGCGGAAGCCGCCAGCGAGGCCAAGAGCGCCTTCCTGGCCAACATGAGCCACGAGATCCGCACGCCCTTCCACGGCCTGATGGGCATGCTGTCGCTGCTGCGCGAGACCGGGCTCGGCCCCAAGCAGATCGACTACCTGCGCACCGCCACCGAGAGCGCCGACCACCTGCTGGCCATCCTCAACGACATCCTGGACATGTCGCAGCTGGAGAGCGGGCGCATGGCGCTGGCACCGGCGGCGGTGGACCTGCGCACGCTGCTGCGTGACGTCGAGGCGCTGATGCGCCCGCAGGCCAACGCGAAGGCGCTGGCGCTGCACATCGACGCCGACCCCGCGGTGCCCGAGCGCGTGGTGCTCGACACGACACGCGTCAAGCAGATCCTGTTCAACCTGGTGTCCAACGCCGTCAAGTTCTCCGACCGCGGCGCCGTGGTGCTGGACGTTCGCGTGCGCCGCGACGCTTCCGCCGAGGGCCGGCCGGAGCTGGAGTTCGTCGTCACCGACACCGGCATCGGCATGGACGAGGCCACGCTCGCGCGGCTGTTCAACCGCTTCGTGCAGGGCGACAACTCGCGCTCGCGCCGCCACGGCGGCACCGGGCTCGGGCTGGAGATCTCGCGCAACCTGGCGCGCCTGATGGGCGGCGACATCACCGCGCGCAGCCGGCTCGGCGAAGGCAGCAGCTTCACGTTCCGGCTGCCGCTGGAGGTGCCGGCCGAGCCGGCCGGCGACGCCGCCACGAACGCGGCCGCGCTGGCTGCGCGCTCGCGCTCGCTGCAGGTGCTCGTCGCCGAGGACCACCCGGTCAACCGCCAGTACATGGCCGCACTGCTCGAGAACCTGGGCCACGAGGCGCACTTCACGACCAACGGCGAGGAAGCAGTGCGCGCCGCGCGCGAGCGCGCCTTCGACGTGGTGCTGATGGACCTGCACATGCCGGTGCTCGACGGCGTCGGCGCCACGCGCGCGATCCGCGCCCTGCCCGACCGCGCGCGCTCGACGGTGCCCATCGTCGCGCTCACCGCCGACGCCTTCGAGCAGACGCGCGAGCGCTGCCTGGTCGCCGGCATGAACGACTTTCTGACCAAGCCGGTGAGCCCGGAGAAGCTGGCCGCCTCGCTGCGCCGGCTGTTCGGCAGCCCGGCGGCCGCGCCGGAGCGCGGCGACCAGCCGGCGGCGCCGGTGCTGCCGCAGGCCGGCGGCGGCTCGGCGCTGATCGACGAGGCAGCGATCGCGATGGCGCTGCAGGCGATGCCGCGCGAGCGGCTGGCCAGCATGGTCGAGGCCTTCCTCGGCCAGGGCCCGCAGACCGTGCAGCGCCTGCGCACCGCGGTACGCGACGCGCAGCCGCTGGAACTGCGCGTCAACGCCCATGCCGCCAAGGGCGCGGCGCTGAACCTGGGGCTGGCGGCGCTGGCAGCGACCGCGGAGGCGCTGCAGCAGGGCGCCGCGCACCTGCCGGCGCACGAGATCGCGCGCCTGGTGCAGCGCTACGAGGAACTGCTGCCGGCCACGCGCGAGGCGCTGGTCGCGATGGGCGTGCTGAGCGGCACGCCCGCGCCGGCCGCGACCTGAGGCGCGCGGCGCGACCGCGCCGCGCGCGGGCCGGCCGTCGTCAGACGATCACCGGCTCCGGCTCCAGCCGGATGCCGAAGCGCCCGTAGACCGACTCCTGGATCGCGCGCGCCAGCGTCACCACCTCGGCGCCGCTGGCACCGCCCCGGTTGACCAGCACCAGCGCCTGCTTCTCGTAGACGCCGGCGCGGCCCACGCTCTTGCCCTTCCAGCCGCAGGCATCGATCAGCCAGCCGGCGGCCAGCTTGCAGCTGCCGTCGGGCATCGTGTAGTGCACGATCTCGGGGTCGCGGCCGATGATGTCGCGGCACTGCTCGGGCGTGACGACCGGATTCTTGAAGAAGCTGCCGGCGTTCCCGATGGCCGCCGGGTCGGGCAGCTTGGCGCGGCGGATCGCGCACACCCAGTCGAAGACGGTCTTCGCGTCGGGCGCGTGGTTGCCGGTCTCGACCATGCGCCGCTCGAGGTCCAGGTAGCCCAACACCGGCTGCCACGGCCGCGGCAGGCGCAGCCGCACGCGCGTGATCACGCTCTTGCCGGCGAGGCCGCCGAAGCCGTCGTGCTTGAAGACGCTGTCGCGGTAGCCGAAGCGGCAGGCCGCGGCGTCCAGCGTCACGCTGCGGCCGGTGACCAGGTCCACCGCGTCCAGCGACTCGAAGCGGTCCTCCAGCTCGACGCCGTAGGCGCCGATGTTCTGCACCGGCGCCGCGCCCACCAGGCCCGGGATCAGCGCCAGGTTCTCCAGCCCCGGCCAGCCCTGCGCCAGCGTCCAGGCCACCGCCTCGTGCCAGTTCTCGCCGGCGCCGAATTCGACGATCCAGGCGTCCGCCGTCTCGGCGACCAGCCGGCGGCCGGGGATCTCCACCTTCAGCACGACACCGGGCACGTCGCGAGTCAGCACCAGGTTGCTGCCGCCGCCCAGCACCAGCTTGGGCGCGCGGCCGTATTCCGGGTGGTCGACGACACGCTTGACCTCGGCCTCGCTGGCCACGCGCACCAGCGTGGCGGCCACCGCGGGCAGGCCGAAGGTGTTGTAGTCGCGCAGGCTGGCGCGCGCCTGCACGTTGAGCGGCCTGGTCGGCGGAGCCCCGGTCGACGGTGTGGACATGGCAGAATTTTCCCGCAGAAAGCCGACCCGCGACCGCCCCACCATGCCCAGTTTCGACGCCACCATCGAGCCCGACCTCGTCGAGCTGCGCAATGCGGTCGAGCAGGCCAACAAGGAGATCGGCACGCGCTTCGACTTCAAGGGCTCGAGCGCGAAGGTCGAGCTCGCCGAGAAGGGCGCCAAGGAACGCGAGCTCTCGCTGCTGGCCGACAGCGACTTCCAGCTCCAGCAGGTGCGCGACGTGCTGCTCGGCCGGCTGGCCAAGCGCAGCGTGGACGTGCGCTTCCTGGACCTCTCGGCGACACCGGTCAAGCTCGGCGGCGACCGGCTGAAGCTGCCGGTACCGGTGAAGAGCGGCATCGCCGCCGACCAGGCCAAGAAGATGCAGGCCGCCGTGAAGGCGAGCAAGCTGAAGGTGCAGGCCGCCTTCCAGGGCGACGCGCTGCGCGTTACCGGCGCCAAGCGCGACGACCTGCAGGCCGCCATCGCGCTGCTGCGCAAGGAGTTTGCCGACCTGCCGCTGGGCTTCGGCAACTTCAGGGACTGAACGTCCGCCCCGGCCGTCTGGCGGCCGCGCCTTGTCCCTGCCGCGACAGGCTGTTTTCGAACGGTCGTGCTAGAAACGCGGATGCCGTACAGCGCACGCATCCGGAGCCTGCCGTCATGGACCTGAACTTCACCGCCGAGGAGCTGGCCTTCCGCCACGAGATCCGGCAATGGGTGGCCGACAACCTGCCCGCGGACATCAGCCACAAGGTGCGCCACTCGCTGCGGCTGACACGCGACGACCACCAGCGCTGGGCCAAGATCCTGGGCAAGAAGGGCTGGCTGGGCTGGGGCTGGCCGCAGCAGTTCGGCGGCCCGGGGTGGAATGCGATCCAGCGCCACCTGTTCGAGGAGGAGTGCGCGCTGGCCGGCGCGCCGCGCGTGATCCCCTTCGGCCCCGTGATGGTGGCGCCGGTCATCATGGCCTTCGGCACACCCGAGCAGCAGGCCCGGTTCCTGCCCGGCATCGCCAGCGGCGAGGTCTGGTGGAGCCAGGGCTACAGCGAACCCGGCGCCGGCAGCGACCTCGCGAGCCTGAAGTGCCGCGCCGAGCGCCGCGGCGACAAATACATCGTCAACGGCCAGAAGACCTGGACCACGCTGGGCCAGTACGGCGAGTGGATCTTCTGCCTGGTGCGCACCAGCAGCGAAGGCAAGCCGCAGACCGGCATCAGCTTCCTGCTGATCGACATGAAGAGCCCGGGCATCACGGTGCGGCCGATCATCCTGATGGACGGTGAGCACGAGGTCAACGAGGTCTGGTTCGACAACGTCGAGGTGCCGGCCGAGAACCTGATCGGCGAGGAGAACAAGGGCTGGACCTACGCCAAGTACCTGCTGGCCCACGAGCGCACCAACATCGCCGACGTCAACCGCGCCAAGCGCGAGCTCGAACGGCTCAAGCGCCTGGCGAAGGACGAGGGCCTGTGGGACGACCAGCGCTTCCGCGACCAGATCGCACTGCTGGAGGTGGACATCGTCGCGCTGGAGATGATGGTGCTGCGCGTGCTGTCGGCCGAGAAGAGCGGCAAGCAGAGCCTGGACGTCGCCGGGCTGCTGAAGATCCGCGGCAGCGAGATCCAGCAGCGCTACACCGAGCTGATGATGCTGGCCGCCGGCCCGCTGGCCCGCGCCTACATCCACGAGGCGATGGAAGCCGGCTGGCAGGGCGACGTGGCGCTGCCGGCACAGCTGCTGCCGCTGGCCGGGACCTATTTCAACGTGCGCAAGACGACGATCTACGGCGGTTCGAACGAAGTGCAGCGCAACATCGTCGCGCAGACCGTGCTGGGCTCCTAGCCCAGCACGGCCCGCGCGAGCGCACGGCCATGAGCTCCCTTCCCCAGCCCCTTCCCCCCGAGGAGGAAGGGGCTCCAGCCAGATCGACGAGACCCTTGGCTTCCGCCTGGAGATCCTGATGGACTTCGACTTCACCGACGACCAGCAATCCCTGCGCGACGCGGTGCGCCGCTGGGCCGACAAGGGCTTCGGCTTCGAGCGCCGGCACGCCATCGCGAAGGCCGGCGGGGCGACGCGAGAGGTCTACCGCGAACTGGCCGAACTGGGCCTGGCCGGGCTCGTCGTACCCGAGTCCGAAGGCGGGCTGGGCCAGGGCGCGATCGAGGCCATGGTGGTCTGCGAGGAGCTCGGCCGCGGCCTCGTCAATGCCCCCTACGCCGAGGCGGCGCTGATGGTGCCGCGCCTGCTGGCGCGGGCGCCGGCGCCGCTGCGGAGCGCCTGGCTGCCGCGCGTCGCCAGCGGCGAGGCGCTGGTCGTGCCGGCGCTGCACGAGCGCGGCGCGCGCTACCGGCTCGCGCACGTGGGCGTCAACGCCCAGGCACGCGGCGACCTCTGGACGCTGACCGGCGCGAAGACGCTGGTGCCGGCCGGCGACGAGGCCGACGCCTTCGTCGTGCCGGCACGCATCGGCGGCGCGAAGGACGACCCGTCCGGCATCGGCCTGTTCCTGGTCGACCGCGGCGCGGTGCAGGTGCGCGGCTTCCCGACCCAGGACGGCGCCCGCGCCGCCGAGCTGACGCTGGCGGTGACGCCGGCGCTGCTGATCTGCAAGGACGCCTACGGTGCCATCGAGGAGGCGGTGGACCATGGCCTGGCGGCGCAATGCGCCGAGGGCGTGGGACTGATGGACCGGCTGGTCGAGATCACCGTCGACTACATGAATACGCGCAAGCAGTTCGGCGTCGCCATCGCCAGCTTCCAGGCGCTGCGCCACCGCATCGCCGACGTCAAGATGCAGCTGGAGCTGGGCCGCTCGATGAGCTACTACGCGAGCCTGAAGCTCGGCGAGCCGGCCGCGCAGCGCCGGCGCGCGGTCGGCCAGGCGCGTGTGCAGCTGGGCCAGAGCATGCGCTTCGTCGGCCAGCAGTGCATCCAGCTGCACGGCGGCATCGGCTGCACCGACGAGTACGTGGCCAGCCACTACTTCAAGCGCCTGACGATGCTGGAGATGAGCTACGGCGACACGCTGCACCACCTGGGCGAGGTCAGCAGCCGCATGCAGGACACCGCCGGCGTCTTTGCCTGAGGGCCGGCGCGCCGAGGCCGGGCCTGGGCCCTGCGGGCCGCGCTCGCGCTTGCAGGCGGGGGCCCTTCGCCCAGCGGAGGCCCGTCCCCAGGGACTGGCCTTCGTCCCGGCTTAGCATCGCGCGATGGCCCTGCCCGCCCCTCCGAACGATCACCTGCCCGAGCCGTATCCCGGTTCGCTGACCGACGTCGCCGGCCTGGCGGTCGGCCACCACACGCGCGCCGACCGCCCGACCGGCTGCACCGTCGTGCTGTGCCCGCAGGGCGCGACCTGCGGCGTCGACGTGCGCGGCGCCGCGCCCGGCACGCGCGAGACCGACCTGCTGGCGCCGGAGAACCTGGTCGAGCAGGTGCACGCGGTGCTGCTGACCGGCGGCAGCGCCTTCGGGCTGGACGCCGCCGGCGGCGTGATGCGCTGGCTCGAAACGCAGGGCCACGGCTACCTCGCCGGCCCGGCGCGGGTGCCCATCGTGCCGGCAGCGGTGCTGTTCGACCTGTGGCTGAGCGGCACCGCGCCGCGCCCCGGCGCCGACGACGGCTGGGCTGCCTGCGAGGCCGCAGGCACCGCGCCGCCCGCCCAGGGCAGCGTCGGTGCCGGCGCCGGTGCCACGGTGGGCAAGCTGTTCGGCATCACGCGCGCGATGAAGGGCGGCATCGGCAGCGCTTCGCTGCGCGCCGGCGGCGTCACCGTGGCGGCGCTGATGGCGGTCAACGCCTTCGGCGACGTGGTCGCCGCCGACGGCCGCGTGCTTGCCGGCGCGCGCACCGCGGACGGCCACTCGCTGCTGCGCAGCCGCGATGCGATGCTCGCCGGGGCCTGGCCCCCGCCGGCTTCGGGCCCCGCCGCGAGCGCCGCCCCGGACCCGCCCGGCGCCAACACGACGATCGGCGTCGTCGCGACCGACGCCGCGCTCGGCAAGGCGCAGGCGAAGAAGCTGGCGATGCTGGCTTTCCACGGCCTCGCGCGTGCCGTCGAGCCGATCGCCGCCACCGACGGCGACACGCTGTTTGCGCTGGCCACCGGTCGCACGGCCGCCGCGGCACCGCCACTGACCCTGCTCGGCGCGCTGGGCGCCGAGGTCGTCGCGCGCGCGGTGCGCAATGCCGTGCTCGCCGCCACCGCGGTGCAGGCGCAGCCGGCGCTGCCGGCCGCGCGCGACCTCGCCGCGCGCTGAGCGGCGGGCGGCACGGTGCGCCTGGCGCAGATCCTCTTCAGCCAGGGCTTCGGCAGCCGCCGCGAGTGCGCGGCGCTGCTGGCGTCAGGCGAGGTGCGGCTGGGCGGTCGTGTGCTGGACGACACCGACGAGGATCTGGCGACCGACGGCCTGGTGCTGAACGTGCAGGGCGCGGACTGGCCCTTCCACGAACACGCGCTGGTGATGCTGCACAAGCCGGCCGGCTACGAATGCTCCACCCGCCCCGGCCGCTGGCCCGGCGTGCTGAGCCTGCTGCCGCCGCCGCTGCGCCGGCGCGGCGTGCAGCCGGTGGGCCGGCTGGACGCCGACACCACCGGGCTGCTGCTCGCGACCGACGACGGCGCGCTGCTGCACCGGCTGACTTCGCCGAAGCACCATGTGGCGAAGGTCTACGAGGTGACGACGAAGCACCCGGTCGACGACGCGCTGGTCGAGCGGCTGCGCGGCGGCGTCGTGCTGCGCGACGACCCGCAGCCGGTGCGTGCCGCGGCCGTCGAATGCACCGGCGAGCGCAGGCTGTCACTGACCCTCACCGAGGGCCGCTACCACCAGGTCAAGCGCATGGTCGCGGCGGCGGGCAACCGGGTCGAGGCGCTGCACCGCAGTGCCTTCGGGCCGTGGACGTTGCCGGCGGAACTCGCGCCCGGGCACTGGCAGTGGCTCGAGGCCGCCGGCGCTCCGCCTTGAAGCCGCCGATGCGAACGACCACCCCTGAAATCACCCGTCGGCGTGCCGGGCTGGCCACCAAGGCCGGCCCCGGCCGCGACCGACTCAGCGGCCGACGTGGTACTGCGCCTGGCCGTCGTCGAGGATCAGGTTCATGTGCCCGGCGACACGGCGGCGCCAGTGCCACGGCCACCGCCACGGTGGATCGGCGGCCGTGCTGGCGCCGCGGAAGTGGCGCACCAGCAGCCAGCTGCCCAGCCGTTCCGCGCAGTAGGCCCACACGCGGGCCTGAGTACCCTCGCGTGCGGTCGGGTAGCGCCGCACGCACACGCGCACCACGTCCTCGATGGCAGAGATCGCGGGCAGCCAGAAGTCCGTCGGATAGACCCCGAGCTCGACGCCACCCGGGATGAACACCGTCTCGGCCATGAAACGGGCCGCGTCGCGGCCGTCGATCACGCCGAGTTCGACCGCCTCGGCGGTGAATCGCAGGAAGTCCTCGGCGAAATGGTGGGAACCGTACTGCCCGAGATAGCCGCCCTCGCGGTGCATCCTGAACGGCGGGCACACCACGAACGCGGCGTCGCCCGGCTGCAGCCAGTTCGCCAGGCGCTGCGCATCGACGTCCTGGCGCGGCAAGGCCTCCATCACGCGGTAGTAGCCGCGAGCGCGTTCCCGGGCCACGCGGGTGCGCGTGACGAACTTGCGGTACTGGCACAGCCCGACCCGGGCCGGACGCCGGGGCTGGCGCAGCACCAGCGCCTTCATCGCGAAGGCCCCGATCGTGCCGCCGACCACCGGGTGGTGCGCCTCCCACTCCGGCGCCAGCTCACGCAGCGTGTAACCCCCGGCCACCGCGTCCTGCGCCGCGCCCAGGCGCAGCAGCTCGACGCCGGGCGGCATCTCGATCCACAGCGGTCCGTGCGTGATGCAGCCGTACAGCAGCGATGGCGCCAGCTCGGCCATCAGGCCACCCGCTTCAGGTACCCGCGGGGCGCCACGCTGATCAGCAGCCGGTGATCCATCTCGGTGTCGATCTCGAACTCGGGGTGCGCGGGCAGCCAGGCGTCGACGGCCGACATCGGGCTGTTGCCCGGCCCCCAGGAGCGATCCGGGTACATGCCGCCGGGCAGGCGCTCGACGATGGTGTCGAAGACCACGCAGTAGCTGCCCGGCGTGACCAGCGGCGCGTAGGTCTCGAGCTCCGCCAGCACGTGCTCGTGCGTGTGGTTGCTGTCCAGGCAGACCAGCACGCGCCGGCAGCCGGCGGCGGCCGCGCGCACCTGCGCTGCGATTGCCGGCGCGACGCTGGAGCCCTGGATCATCGTGATGCGGCGCATCATCGGGTGCGCCTCGATCGCGGCGCGGTTGTGCGCGCGGATGTCGATGTCCACGCCCAGCACGCGCGCATCAGCCGGCCCGCCGCAGGCGGCGTTCAGCTCCAGCATCGAGGCCGAGAAGATCAGCGAGCCCCCGTGCGCGATGCCGGTCTCCACGATCAGGTCGGGCTGCACGGTCCAGATCAGCTGCTGCATCGCGACCATGTCCTGCGGATACTGGATGATCGGACGACCCAGCCAGGAGAAGTTGTACGAGTACTTGGGCGCCGTCGAGGCCAGCATGAAGGCGTCGGCGCTGCGCCGCAGCGCCTCGTCGCGGCCGTTGGCCGCCAGGCGATCGCGGACTTCGTCGTCGAAGGTTGTCATGGGCATCTCCGTGCGGTCGTGGGGTGCGGTGAAGGGCTCGGCGAGGGCGTCCCCTGCAGTCGCTGCCGCAACCGCCGGTCGTCGCCCCAGAAGGCCATCGGCTCGTGGGTCGGATAGGGGTAGCGGCCGAGTTGCGGCGTGATCGTCCAGCCCTGGTGCGCGATCCAGCCCTCGACCAGCGCCCGCACCGAGACCGGCCGGCCGGCGCAGACATTGACCAGCCCGTCGCCTTCGCGCTGCAGCGCCAGGTCCACCAGCCACGACGCCGCCTGCGCGACCGGCAGGTAGTCCCGCAGTTGCTCGCCGCCGGACATCGGGAACTGCGCGTCGCCGCGCCGCGCCGCCGCCTGCAGCAGCGGCCACAGCGAGCCGGCGGCCTGGCCGTCGCCCCACAGGTAGAACAGCCGCGCCCAGGTCAACCGGAACGGGGTCTCGCGCTTCAGGAACTCGAGCTCGCGCCGCAGCGTGTCCTTCGCGTACCCGTAGGCATTGGCCGGCGTGCAGGGCAGGTCCTCGTGCAGCGGTCCGGACTGCATGCCGTACTCGAAGCAGGTACCGCTGACCACCACGTGCGCCACGCCGCCGCGCACCATCGCGCGCAGGAAGGCGTACTGCGCCGGCCGCTCTCGCTCGTAGTGGTGCGCCGACTGGTAGTTCGGCAAGCCGCCCCAGGCCAGGTGCAGCAGCACCTCGGGGCGGCCGGCGCGCTCGTAGGCGTCCGCCGGGTCCGCGTGCAGGTCGAACGCGGGTCGCTGCAGCAGCCGCGCCTCGAGGCCGCGCCGTGCCAGCTCGGCGACGACGTGCCGGCCGACGAAGCCGCTCGCTCCGGTGATCGCCAGCCGCATCACCAGACCTGCAGCGTGGGCACCGCGGTGACGAAGCGACCACCCCAGCCGCGCACGCGCTGCAGTTGCGCGGCGATCTCGTCGCGCAGGTTCCACGGCAGGATCACGACATAGTCCGGCTGCGACGCGTCCAGGTGCGACTCGTCGACGACCGGGATGCGGCTGCCGGGCAGCCAGCGCCCCTGCTTGGCCGGGTTGCGATCGACCACGAACGACAACAGGTCGGCCCGCACGCCGGCGAAGTTCAGCAGCGTGTTGCCCTTGGCTGCGGCACCGTACGCGGCAACACGCCGTCCGTCCCGCCAGGCGCCGACGAGGAAGTGCAGGAACTCGTTCTTGACCCGCTCGGCCGCGGTCTGGAAGCCATCGTAGAACGCGCTGCCGTCCATGCCCGCGGCCCGCTCGGCCTGCAGCAGGGCGTCCACGCGTTCGCCGCAGGCCCGGCGCGCGGCGTCCGCGCGCTGCGCGAAGACGCGCAGGCTGCCGCCATGGGTGGACAACTCCTCGACGTCGAAGACCTGCAGCCCGACCGACGCGAAGACGCGCTGCACCGCGCCGAGCGACAGGTACGAGTAGTGCTCGTGGTAGGCGGTGTCGAACTGGTTCTCTGCCACCATGCGCATCAGGTGCGGAAACTCGAAGGTCGCCACGCCGGTGGGCTTGAGCAGCCGCGTGAAGCCGGCCGCGAAGTCGTTGATGTCCGGCACGTGCGCCAGCACGTTGTTGGCGGCGACCAGATCGACCTGCCGGCCCTGTCCGGCCAGCTCGCCAGCCAGCGCGGCACCGAAGAAGCGCTCGACGATCTCGAGCCCCTTCGTGCGCGCCGCTGCCGCGGTGCCGGCCGTCGGCTCGATGCCGTAGCAGGGGATCCCGGCCTGCTGCACGTACTGCAGCAGGTAGCCATCGTTGGCCGCGACCTCGGCGACCACGCTGTGGCGGCCGAGCGCGAAGCGCTCGCGCATCGCATCGACGTAGCGCCGGGCGTGCTCGAGCCAGGATGTCGAGTACGAGCTGAAGTAGGCGTAGTCGTCGGTGAACAGCGCCTCGCGGCCGGCATGGTCCTCGGTCTGCACCAGGCGGCAGGTGCCGCACACCAGCAGGCGCAGCGGATACCAGGTCTCGGGCGCACGAAGCTGCTCCGCGCTCAGGAAGGCGTTGGAGGGCGGCGCGCTGCCCAGGTCCAGGAAGGTCGTGGACAGCTCGGCGTGGCAGTGGCGGCACTTCAAGGCATCAATCCGTCGAAATCGGGTCTCAGGTGGGCGCGCGTGGCATCGCGCTCCGACAGGCCGGCCACCGGCAGCGGCCAGCGCACACCGGCGCGAGGATCGAGCGGGTGCACACCGTCCTCGGCGGCTGGTGCGTAAGCAACGTCGTGCACGTACAGCAGCTCGGCGTCGCAGGACAGCGTCTGGAAGCCGTGCGCGCAGCCCGGCGGGATCAGCAGGGCCCGCGCGTTGTCCTGGGACAGCACGGTACCGAACCACTGCAGGAAGGTCGGCGAGCCGCACCGCAGGTCCAGCGCCACGTCCCAGACCTCGCCGCGCAGGCAACTCACGAGCTTGGTCTCGGCATGGGGCGCATGCTGGAAGTGCAGCCCGCGCACCGTGCCCGCCTGCGCCGTGCGGCTGCGGTTCACCTGCGCCACGGGGCGCGTCCAGCCCGCCTCGCGCAGCTCGTCCGCGCAGAACAGGCGCTCGAAAAGACCTCGAGGATCGAGGCGCGGCTGCCGCGTCACGATGCGCAGCCCGGCGATCGGCGTGGCGGCCGACGGCAGGCGGCCCGGCAGCGCCAGTATGGCGTCCGGCGTCACGCCGCTGCCTCCCAGCGCGCGATGTCGGCCTCGCACAGCGCCCGCGCGTCGGTGCCCTCCGCCCATGCGCGGTACCAGGTCATCGTGCGCTCGACCGCGGTGGCCAGAGGCCAGCGCGGCGAGACGCCGAGACGCGATCGCGCCTGCGCCACCTCCAGCGCCAGCCATCCGGCCTCGTGCGGCTCGCCGGTGGCATCGGCCGCCTGCCACTCGCCGCGGCCGAAGCTGCGGCGCGCGAGCTCGACCACGTCGCGCACGCTGGCCGCCTCGCAGGTCTGCGGGCCGAAGTTCCAGGCCCCGGCCAGCCCGGGCTCGTCCCAGAGACGTTCGGCCAGGCGCAGGTAGCCGGCCAACGGATCCAGCACGTGCTGCCAGGGCCGGATGGCCTGCGGGTGGCGCAGCGACAGCGTGCGGCCGGACAGCCAGGCGCGCACCGCATCGGGCACCAGCCTGTCCTCGGACCAGTCGCCGCCGCCGATGACGTTGCCCGCGCGCGCGGTGGCCACGGCCACGCCGGCAGCGCGCAGGAAAGCGTCGCGGTAGCTGGCCGCGACGAGCTCGGCCGCCGCCTTGCTGGCGCTGTAGGGGTCGTGGCCCCCGAGGGCGTCGGTCTCGCGGTAAGGGAACGGCCACTCGAGGTTGCGGTACACCTTGTCCGTGGTCGCGACAACCACGACACGGACGCCGTCCGTGCCGCGCAGAGCGTCCAGCAGGTGCGCGGTGCCCATCACGTTGGTCGCGAAGGTGTCCAGCGGCTCGCGGTAGCCGGCACGGACCAGGGCCTGTGCGGCCAGGTGCAGGACGATCTCCGGCCGCGCCGCGGCCACGGCCTCGCGAACCCCCGCGGCATCGCGCAGGTCGAGCAAGCGCCCCTGCACGGCGTCGCCGATGCGCGCGAGCGTGCACAGGTCGGGCTCGGTGCGCGGCGGCAGCGCGACGGCGCTGACCTGCGCCCCGAGCCGCGCCAGCCACAGACCCAGCCAGGCGCCCTTGAAGCCGGTGTGCCCGGTCAGGAGCACGCGGCGGCCGCGCCAGAAGCCTGCGTCGGGCGCCGCGCTCACCACGTCTTCCAGGGCGCCCGGCCAGTTGTCCACAGGTCTTCGAGCAGCTGCTTCTCGCGCAGCGTGTCCATCGGCTGCCAGAAGCCGTGGTGCTCGAAGGCCATGAGCTCACCGTCGGCAGCGAGGCCCGCCAGCGGCTCGGCCTCCCAGGACGTGGCGTCGCCGGCGATGCGATCGATGCAGCGCGGCGAGAGCACGAAGAAGCCGCCGTTGATGAGATCGCCGTCGCCGCGCGGCTTCTCGGTGAAGCGCTGCACCTTGCGGCCGTCGAGCTGAAGTGCCCCGTAGCGCCCGGGCGGCTGCACCGCGGTGACGGTGGCCAGCTTGCCGTGGCTGCGGTGGAAGGCGATGCTGGCGGCGATGTCGACGTCGGAGACACCATCGCCGTAGGTGAAGCAGAACGCGTCCTCGTCCTGCACGTAGCGCGCCACGCGGCGCAGCCGGCCGCCGGTCATCGAGGCCTCGCCGGTGTCGATCAACGTCACGCGCCAGGGCTCGGCATTCTTCTGGTGCACCTCCATGCGGTTGTGCGCCATGTCGAAGGTGACGTCGGACATGTGCAGGAAGTAGTTGGCGAAGTACTCCTTGATCACGTAGCCCTTGTAGCCGCAGCAGATGACGAAGTCGTCGACGCCGCCCGCCGCGTAGATCTTCATGATGTGCCACAGGATGGGCTTGCCGCCGACCTCGACCATCGGCTTGGGCTTGACCTGGGTCTCCTCGGAGAGCCGGCTTCCGTAGCCTCCGGCCAGGATGACTGCCTTCATTCGTGCTCCGCGTGCGCTCGATCCGCAGCGCGCGGCCATTATCGCCCCGCGTGCCGCGACGCCGTTCCGGGCGGGCACCCTGTCGGGCCGCTGATAGAGTGGGCCTCGCACGTCCGCGCCCTGCCCCCCACGATGCCGCCGCTGTTTTCGTCCCTCGCCCGCAGGCTGGCGCTGTGGAACCGCCGCCGGCTGCACCACCGCCACCGCAGCCGGCGCCGGCCCTACGCGGACTGGTGCCGGCTCTACGACACCCCCTCCCCGGCACAGCTCGCCGGCTGGCAGGCCGCCGTCGGAGACGCTGGCGGGCCGGCCCGAGCCGACCTGCTGCTGCTGGCCGACGACGATCTCGCGCGCGGCTGGCTGCCGGTGCTGCGAGGGCAGTTGCTGCCCGGCTGGCGGCTGCTGGTGCTGGCGGCGCCCGGGCAGCGCGCGACCTGGTCCGCAATGGCCCGCGACGAGCCGCGCGTGCAGGTGCTGGACGACCTGGCACAGGCGCATTCCCGGCTCACCGGCCCGCAGGCCGCGCCTTGGTGCGCCTGGCTCGACGCCGACGAACGCTGGCGGCCGCACACGCTGCTGGCCCTGCTCGCGGCGGCGCAGTCGGCACCCGGCGTGGCGCTCGTTTACGGCGACGAGGACCGCATCGACGCCGCCGGCCGCCGCAGCGATCCCTGGTTCAAGCCCGACTTCGACGCCGATGCGCTGTGGGCGCTGGATGCCGTCGGGACGCCCGCGATGTGGCGCAGCGATCGTCTCGCAGCCGCACTGGCGCAGCCGCTGACCGAAGGCGCGCGCCGACACGACCTCGTGCTGCGCGCTGCCCGGAACCTGGCCGCCGCGGCCGTGCGCCACGTACCCGGCGTGCTGGCGCACCGCCTGGCGCCGCCGGCGCGCCAGGCCGTGGCGGCGGCGCGCGCCGTGCAGTCGGCGCTGGACCGCGCAGGCGTCGCCGCACGCGCCGAGCCGGACGCAGACCCGGCCGCCGCCCGCGAGGGCCTGGTGCGCGTGCGCTTCGCGCTGCCGCAGCCGCCGCCCCTGGTGAGCCTGATCGTGCCCACGCGCAACGGCCTGCACCTGCTGCGCCGGGCCGTCGCGGGCCTGCTCGAACGCACGGACTGGCCACACTTCGAGGTCCTGATCGTCGACAACGGCTCCGACGACCACGCCTGCCTGGCATGGATGGCGCAGGCGGCGGCAGCGGACCCCCGCGTGCGCGTACTGCGTGACGAGCGGCCATTCAACTTCGCGGCGCTGAACAACGGTGCCGTCCGGCAGGCACGCGGCGAGGTGCTGGCGCTGGTCAACAACGACGTTGACGTGCTCACGCCGGGCTGGCTGGCGGAGATGGTCTCGCTGGCGCTGCAGCCCGGCGTCGGCGCGGTCGGCGCGCGGCTGTGGTACGAGGACTTCACTCTGCAGCATGGCGGCGTGCTGCTGGGCATCGGCGAAGTCGCCGCACATGTGCTGCGCGGGCTGCCGCGCGGCGACGGCGGCCCGGCCGCGCGCGCGCTGCGGCTGCAGGGCTACCTGGCCGTCACCGCCGCCTGCCTGGTGCTGCGGCGCGAGCACTGGGACCGCGTCGGCGGCATGGACGAGACGCTGGCGGTCGCCTTCAACGACATCGACCTGTGCCTGAAGCTGGCCGCCGTCGGACTGCGCAACCTGTGGACGCCGCATGCGGAGTTGATCCACTTCGAGTCGGTCAGCCGCGGCCGCGACCACGATCCGGCCAAGAAGGCCCGCTACCTGGCCGAGGCGGCCGTGATGCTGCAGCGCTGGGGTCCCTGGATCGCTGCCGATCCCTACTACAACCCCTGCCTGTCGGCCGAGCACGACGACTTCTCGCTGGCCGAGCCGCCGCGCCTGGCGCGCTGAGGCCTCGACCCCCGCCCGGCGGGCCGCGCCGCGGCAGCCGCGCGCGCCGCACGCAGGTCGCCCGGCGTCACTGCGCTGGCTACACTGCGCCCCGATGAGCCCCCCTGCCCTGCGCCGCATCGGCATCAGCCTCGGCAACATCGGCGCCTTCCACGACGGGCTCGGCGAGTTCTCGCTGCAGATCGGCCAGCGCATCGCACGCGCGGCGCCGCAGTGGCGGCAGCAGCACGGCATCCAGTTCGTCTTCCACCTGCGCGAGCGGCTGTTCGGCAGCTTCGGCCCGGCCGGCGACGCGCTCGGCTACCTGCCGGTGACGCGCTGGCAGCGCCTGCACCACGTGCAGCCGCATCCGTTCGCGCTTTGGCATTCGCTGCACCAGCTCAACAAGACGCGGCCGCCGCAGGGCGCGGCGGTGCGCGTGGTCACCGTGCACGACCTGAACTACCTGTACGGGCGCAATGCCTTCTCGACCTGGCGTCACCACCGCCGCACGGTGACGCTGATGCGGCGCACCGATGTCGTGGTCGCGATCAGCCGCCACACGGCCCAGGACGTGGAGCAGCATCTGGACTGGACCGGGCCGCTGGAGGTCATCCACAACGGCGCGCGCAGCTTCGTCGGCGCGCCGCAGGCGCCGTTGCCGGGCTGGGCCGACGCGGACGCCCGTCCCTTCCTGTTCCACCTCAGCCGCATGTCGCCGAGCAAGAATCCGCAGGCGATCCTGGCGCTGGCCGCGGCCTGGCCGGAGATGAGCTTCGTGCTGTGCGGGCCCCCCAGCGACGACGCCAAGGCGCTGAAGGCCGCCAACCGGCAGCCCAACGTACGGTTCCACCTGGGCATCGACGACGCGCAGAAGGCCTGGGCCTACGCCCATTGCGCCGGCTTCCTGTTTCCGTCGCTGACCGAGGGCTTCGGGCTGCCGCCCATCGAGGCCATGCACTTCGGCAAGCCGGTCTTCCTGTCGCGCCTGACCTGCCTGCCGGAAATCGGCGGCGACGCCGCCGAGTATTTCGACGACTTCGACGGCGGGTCGATGCGCGCGGTGGTCGAACGCGGCCTGGCACGCTGGCGCGCCGACCCCGGCCGCGCCGACGCGATCCGCGCCCATGCCGCGCAGTTCGACTGGGACCGCGCCGCCGACGCCTACCTGGCGCTGTATGCGCGGCTGCTCGGCCTGGACGACCCGGTCGCGCCGGCCCGCGCCGCGGCGCCGGGATAATCCGCGCCCATGCTCATCCATCGCGGCCTGGCGCGGCGCACTGGCGCGTCGGGCGCTCCCTGCGCGCTGACCATCGGCAATTTCGACGGCGTGCACCGCGGCCACCAGGCCATGCTGGCGCTGCTCACCAACGAGGCCCGCCACCGCGGCCTGCCGGCCGTGGTGCTGAGCTTCGAGCCGCATCCGCGCGACTTCTTCGCCGCACGCAGCGGCCGCCCCGAGGCGGCGCCGCCGCGCATCGCGACGTTGCGCGACAAGCTCCGCGAACTGGCGCGTTGCGGCATCGACGAAGCCGTCGTCGCGCGTTTCGACGCGCGGCTGGCCGCGATGTCGCCGCAGGACTTCATCACCCGCGTGCTGATCGACGGGCTGCGCGCGCGCTACGTGCTGGTCGGCGACGACTTCCGCTTCGGCGAGCGGCGCGCCGGCACCTACACGA
The DNA here is from genome assembly GCA_019635315.1 of Rubrivivax sp. GTDB lineage: Bacteria > Pseudomonadota > Gammaproteobacteria > Burkholderiales > Burkholderiaceae_C > Rubrivivax. Next base: position 492,705 of record JAHBZT010000002.1, on the reverse strand, counting down.
TGCTGGACGAGGCCGGCGGCCGCCTGGGCTTCGACGTCGCGCGCATGATGAGCTACGAGGTGCACGGCCTGCGCGTGTCCAGCTCGGCGGTGCGCGAGGCGCTGGCCGCCGGCGACCTGGCGCGCGCCGAGTCGCTGCTCGGCCGGCCCTACGCGATCAGCGGCCATGTCGTGCACGGCCGCAAGCTCGGCCGCGACCTGGGTTTCCGCACGCTGAACCTGCGCTTCGCGCATGCGCGGCCGGCAGCCAGCGGCATCTTCGTCGTGCAGGTGCACGGCCTGGCCGATGCGCCGCTGCCCGGCGTGGCCAGCCTGGGCGTGCGGCCGACGGTGGAGGATGCCGGCCGCGTGCTGCTGGAGGTGCACTGCCTGGACTGGCCGGCATCGCTGGGTCAGGACGGCGCCTATGGCCGCTGCGTGCGCGTGGAGCTGCTGCACAAGCTGCACGACGAGTTGCGCTACGACACGCTGCAGGCGCTGCGCGAGGGCATCGCGCGCGACACCGCCGACGCACGCGCGTGGTGGGCGGCCCGGCGCGGCTGACCCGCGCCCGCGATCGGCGGCGGCGCCGCTAGAAGCGGCGCGCCAGGCCGGCGTTGAGGCCCCAGCTCTCGCTGCGCGTGCTCAGCGGGCTCGCCTTCGCGGGGCCTAGCAGCCACGTGAAGCCGCCGCCCACCAGCAGCGTCCAGTCGTCGTCGAGGTCGGTGCGCACGCTGGCCCCGAGCGTCGTGTCGCGCAGCCCCAGCCCGGGCTCGTAGACCGGGTAGCCGCTGGCCGCCGACTGGGCCGCGTTGACGCCGTAGTAGCTGCGCATGTAGCGCCGGCCGCCGACCGTGACGGCCGCCGCCGCCGACGCCACGGTCTGCGGCGTCAGCGCCCAGTCGCGGATCAGCTGCAGGTCGGCGAAGCTGCCGCCGCCGCGCCCGAAGGCATCGACGTTCCACGACGCCGCGACGCGCCAGCGCGCGTCGAGCTGCCGGCGCACCGAGACACGTCCGCGGATCGTCGGTTCCACGTCGCCCAGGCCGCGCAGCGCGCCGCTCTCGTCTTCCTGGCGGCCGGAGTCGTGACGCAGCGCCAGGCTGATACGGGTGCGCGTGCCGCGCACGAGATCCACGCCGAGGCCGCGCACGACGTCGTCGGTGCGGCGTGCCGCGAAGCTGGCGCCGCTGGACAGCGAGAAGCGGCCGTAGCGCAGGTAGATCGCGGGGCGCGCGACGACCGCGTGGCGCGAGGCACCGTCGTATTCCGGCCGGTACGAGAGATTGATCCCCAGCGCCCCGCTCCAGGTGGCACGCGGCGGCGTTGCGGGCGCGACCGCGGGTTCGGCGGCGGCCCGGGTGGCGGTTTCGTCGGCGGTGGCGGCTTCTGTGGCGGCTCCGGTGGCGGCCGCGGCATCGGCTGGCAGCGCGGCCGGTGCCGCCACGCCGGCCTGTGCCGCGTCGGCCTGCAGCGGCAGCGCGGGGGCAGTGGCCAGGGTGGCGGCCGGCAGCAGCGCCAGCAACGCCAGCGTCACGGCGCCGGCGAGCGTCGCCGGCCGTCGCGGCGAAGGGAAGGTCGGGCAGGCGCTCGTCGCTAGAATCCGGGGCATGAAGTTGTCGAGGCCATCGTCGGGACTGCGCGGATGCCTCTGGCGCTGGCACGCGGCCACGCGCCGCCAGGCGACGCGCGATCGAATTATGGGCATGGCCCTCTGAAGCCTGACTGAAGGCAGGCCTTCGCGCCCCACCCCCGTGCCCTGTCCGGCGCGCACCGCGCCGGGCATGCACCCGATGCCCCCGACACCGCCGCGCGGCCCGCAAGGGCCCGGCCCCCGCCCATGAGCACCACCACGCCCACCGACTACCGCAGCACGCTCAACCTGCCCGATACGCCGTTCCCGATGCGCGGCGACCTCGCCAAGCGCGAACCGGCGTGGGTGAAGCAATGGCAGGACGAAGGCCGCTACCAGCGCCTGCGCGACGCGCGCCGCGGCGCGCCGCTGTTCGTGCTGCACGACGGACCGCCCTACGCCAACGGCACCATCCACATGGGCCACGCGGTCAACAAGGTGCTGAAGGACATGATCGTCAAGGCGCGCCAGCTGGCCGGCTTCGACGCACGCTACGTGCCGGGCTGGGACTGCCACGGCCTGCCGATCGAGAATGCGATCGAGAAGAAGCATGGCCGCAACCTCGGCCGCGACGAGATGCAGGCCAGGAGCCGCGCCTACGCGACCGAGCAGATCGCGCTGCAGATGGCCGACTTCCGCCGCCTGGGCGTGCTCGGCGACTGGGAGCGGCGCTACGCGACCATGGACCCGGGCAACGAGGCCGACGAGATCCGCGCCTTCAAGCGCGTCGTCGAGCGCGGCTTCGTCTACCGCGGCCTGAAGCCGGTCTACTGGTGCTTCGACTGCGGCAGCTCGCTGGCCGAATTCGAGATCGAGTACGCCGACAAGAAGAGCCAGACGCTGGACGTGGCCTTCCTGTGCGCCGAACCGGACAAGCTGGCCGCCGCCTTCGGGCTGCCGGAGGTCGTCGGCGAGGCCTTCGCGGTGATCTGGACGACGACCGCCTGGACCATCCCGGCCAACCAGGCGCTGAACCTGAACCCGGCGCTGGAGTACGCGCTGGTGCACACCGAGCGCGGGCAGCTCGTGCTGGCGGCCACGCTGGTCGAGCGCTGCCTGGAACGCTGGGGCCTGCAGGGCCGCGTGGTCGCCACCGCGCTGGGCGAGAAGCTCGCCGGCATCCACTTCCGCCACCCGCTGGCCCATGTGCACGAGGGCTACGACCGCCTCAGCCCGGTCTACCTGGCCGACTATGCGACGGCCGAGGACGGCACCGGCATCGTGCACAGCAGCCCGGCCTACGGCCTGGACGACTTCAATTCCTGCCGCGCCCACGGCATGGCGGTCGAGGACATCCTGAACCCGGTGCAGGGCCACGGCAGCTATGCCGCGGACTTCCCGCTGTTCGGCGGCATGAACATCTGGAAGGCGGCGCCGGTGATCGTCGAGGCGCTGCGCGACGCCGGCCGGCTGCTCGCCACCGGCCCGCTGCTGCACAGCTACCCGCACTGCTGGCGCCACAAGAGCCCGGTCATCTACCGCGCCGCGGCGCAATGGTTCGTGCGCATGGACGAGGGTGAAGGCGTCTTCACCAAGGACAAGGCGCCCGCCACGCTGCGCCAGATGGCGCTGGATGCCATCGATGCGACGGGTTTCTACCCAGAGAACGGCCGCGCCCGGCTGCGCGACATGATCGCCAACCGCCCCGACTGGTGCATCAGCCGCCAGCGCAGCTGGGGCGTGCCGCTGCCCTTCTTCCTGCACAAGGACAGCGGCGAGCTGCACCCGCGCACGATGGAGATCCTGGACCAGGCCGCCGACATCGTGCAGGCCGGCGGCGTGGAGGCCTGGAGCCGCGTCACCGCCGAGCAGATCCTCGGCGCCGAGGACGCCGCGCACTACACCAAGAGCAACGATATCCTCGAGGTCTGGTTCGACAGCGGCAGCACCTTCTGGCACGTGCTGCGCCAGCGCGACGACGGCGGCCACCACGCCGAGGGCCCGGAGGCCGACCTGTACCTGGAAGGCCACGACCAGCACCGCGGCTGGTTCCACAGCTCGCTGCTGCTGGGCTGCGCCCTCTTCGGCCGCGCGCCCTACCGCGGCCTGCTGACCCACGGCTTCACGGTCGACAGCCAGGGCCGCAAGATGAGCAAGAGCCTGGGCAACGGCATCGAGCCGCAGAAGGTGAGCTCGACGCTGGGCGCCGAGATCATCCGGCTGTGGGTGGCGGCCAGCGACTACAGCGGCGACATCGCCGGCGACGACAAGATCCTCGCCCGCGTCGTCGACGCCTACCGGCGCATCCGCAATACGCTGCGCTTCCTGCTCGCCAATACCTCGGACTTCGACCCCGCGAAGGATGCCGTGCCACCGGGCGAGCTGCTGGAGGTCGACCGCTGGGCGCTGGCGCGCGCCGCGCAGTTCCAGGCCGAGGTGCTGAACCACTACGAGGTCTACGAATTCCACCCGGTGGTGGCCAAGCTGCAGGTCTTCTGCAGCGAGGACCTGGGCGCCTTCTGGCTGGACCTGCTGAAGGACCGCCTGTACACGACCTCGCCGAAGAGCCTGGCCCGGCGCAGCGCGCAGACCGCGCTGTGGCATGTCACGCACGCGATGCTGCGCTGGATGGCGCCCTTCCTCAGCTTCACCGCCGAGGAGGCCTGGCAGGTCTTCGCGCCGGGGGCGCCGGGCGAGGTGCGGACGATCTTCACCGAAACCTACTGGGCGCTGCCGGCGCCCGACGAGGCGCTGCTCGCGAAGTGGGCGCGCATCCGCGAGATCCGCGACCTCGTCAACAAGGAGATCGAGGCGGTGCGTGCGGCCGGCGGCGTCGGCTCGTCGCTGCAGGCCAACGTCGCGATCGCCGCACCGGCGGCCGACCTGGCGCTGCTGCAGAGCCTGGGCGAGGACCTCAAGTTCGTGCTGATCACCTCGGTCGCGACGCTGTCGCCCGGCGAGGCGCTGGCCGTCACCGTCACGCCCAGCAGCGCGCGCAAGTGCGAGCGCTGCTGGCACTGGCGCGACGACGTCGGCGCCGATGCCGCGCACCCGACGATCTGCGGCCGCTGCACCAGCAACCTGCACGGCGCCGGCGAAGTGCGCCGCGTCGCCTGAACGTGGTCCCCGCCGCGGCCACCGGCAGCGCAGCGCCGCCGTCCATCGCCGGCTGGCTGTGGCTGGCGCTGGCCATCGTCGTCGCCGACCAGGCGACCAAGGCGCTGGTCGTGCAGGCCTTCGTGCATGGCGACAGCGTGCCGGTGACCGGCTTCTTCAACCTCGTGCGCGTGCACAACGCCGGCGCTGCGTTCTCGTTCCTGGCCGGCGCCTCCGGCTGGCAGCGCTGGTTCTTCGTCGCGCTGGGCATCGCCGCGTCGGTCTTCATCACCTGGATGCTGCACGGCCACCGCGGGCAACGGCTGCTGTCGCTGGCGCTGGCGCTGATCATGGGCGGCGCCATCGGCAACGTCATCGACCGCCTCGTGCACGGCCATGTCGTCGACTTCCTGCAGTTCCGCTTCGGCTTCCTGGAGCCGCTGTTCCATGGCGGCTACTTCCCCAGCTTCAACGTCGCCGACATCGCGATCACGCTCGGCGCCGCCGGGCTGATCGCCGACGAGCTGCGCCGGCTGCTGGCCGCGCGGCGCAGCGCGCCGTAGCGGCCGGCGCACCGGCCGGGCGATACTCGCGCGCGATGCTGATCGAGACCCTGGGCAGCCCGCGCGACCTCGGCCGCGTGCAGGAGATCGCCGGCGTGCTGATCCGCCACGGCTGGGGCGGCCTCGTGCGCCGCCTGGGCTGGGCCGACGCGCTGGTCCGCGCCGGCCATGCGCTCAAGCGCGAGCATGCCGGCGAGCTGGCGCAGCTGGACCCGCCGGTGCAGCTGCGCCGCGCGCTGGAGGAGCTGGGCCCCACCTTCGTCAAGCTGGGCCAGATCCTGGCCGGCCGCGCCGACCTGCTGGGCCCGGCGTGGACCGCCGAGCTCGCGCGCCTGCACAGCCAGGTGCCCGCCGTGCCCTACGAGGCGCTGCAGGCCCAGCTGACCGAGGACCTGGGCGGCGATCCGGAGACCGTCTTCGCGCGCTTCGACCGCGAGCCGCTGGCCGCGGCGTCGATCGCCCAAGTGCACCGCGCGCGGCTGCACGACGGCACCGAGGTCGTGGTCAAGATCCGCCGCCCGGACATCGTCGGCACCATCGAGGCCGACCTGCGGCTGCTCGAGCGCGCGGCCGCGGCGGCCGAGGACGACTGGCCGGCGCTCAAGCCCTACCGCCCGCGCCAGCTGGTGCGCGAATTCGCGCGCTCGCTGCGCCGCGAGCTGGACCTGGCGGCGGAGTGCCGGCATGCCGAGCGCATCGCCGCCAACCTGGCGCCGCTGCCGGAAGTGACGATCCCGCGCGTGCACTGGGCCTACACCGGCGAGCGCGTCAACGTGCAGGACTTCGTCGAGGGCATTCCCGGCGAGGACCTCGAGCGCATCGAGCGCGAGGGCCTGGACCGCAAGCTGCTCGCACGCCGCGGCGCCCGCGCGGTGCTGAAGATGATCGTCGAGGACGGCTTCTTCCACGCCGACCCGCACCCCGGCAACGTCTTCTACCTGCCCGGCAACCGGCTGGCCTTCATCGACTTCGGCATGGTCGGCCGGCTGTCGCAGCGCCGGCGCGAGGAACTGCTGCAGCTGCTGCTGGGCCTGGTCGAGCAGCGCCCGCAGGCGGTGGCCGACGTGCTGCTGGAGTGGACCGGCGACCAGCATGCGGTGCACCTGGCCACGCTGGAGGACGAGATCGAGGCCTTCGTCGACCAGCACCGCGGCACCGCGCTGGCCCAGCTCAACCTGGGCCAGATGCTGGCCGACGTAACCGGCATCCTGCGCGAGCACCGCCTCGCACTGCCGGCCGACCTGGCGCTGCTGATCAAGGCCTTCATCTCGCTGGAGAGCATGGGCCGCGGCCTGGACCCCGACTTCCACGCCGTCACCGAGGCGCAGCCGCTGCTGCGCCAGGTCGTGGGCGCGCGCTACGAACCCAAGGCGCTGGCGCGGCGCGGCTGGCAGACGGTGACGCGCGCGCTGGCGGTGGCCGGCCAGCTGCCGCACGACATCAGCCGGCTGCTGCGCCGTGCGCGCCAGGGGCGGCTCAACATCGCGCTGGAGGTCGCGCACCTCAAGCGCGCCGGCGACCAGATCGACCGCGCCGCGAGCCGGCTGGCGCTGGCGCTGGTGATCGCGGCGCTGATCATCGGCTCGTCGATCGTGATGACGGTCGGCGGCGGGCCGCAACTGCTGGGGCTGCCGGCCTTCGGGCTGCTGGGCTTCCTGGGCGCGGCGGCCGGAGGCGTGTGGCTGCTGCTGTCGATCCGCCGCGGCAGCCGGCCCGACGACGACGACTGATCGCGCGCAACCCGGGCCGCCGCCCTGGGAGCGGTCCGGGTGGACTGCGCGCCGCGCCGGGCCTACGCTTGCCGGCCATGTCACCGTCCACCACGCCCGGCGAGGCCGAGCCCGCCGAACCGGCCAGCGAGCCCGCGCCTTCCGTGGCCGAAGCGGCGGCCCCGGCCAGGCGCATCGAGCTGCGCCCGCTTTCGTTCGCCGACCCGCTGCGCTGGCTGGCCGCCGGCTGGCGCGACTTCCTGCGCGCGCCGGGCATCGGCCTGTTCTACGGCGCCTGCTTCATGGTCATGGGCTGGGCGCTGCTGAAGGTCTTCGAGCATGCGCCGGCCTATACGCTGGCGCTGTCGGCCGGCTTCCTGCTGATGGGGCCCTTCCTGTGCCTGGGGCTGTACCGCGTCAGCCAGCGGCTCGAGGCCGGCGAACGGCCCGACTTCGGCGACAGCCTGCTGGCCTGGGACACGCGCACCGGGCAGCTGGCCATCTTCGGCTTCGTGCTGCTGGTGCTGGAGATGCTGTGGGGCCGCGCGACGCTGGTCGTCTTCGCGGTCAGCTTCGACGGCATGCCCGACTTCAAGGGCTCGCTGCTGGCGCTGCTGGACCGCGACAACCTGCCCTTCATCGCCGCCTGGGCGGCGGTGGGTGCGGTGTTCGCGGGGCTGATCTATGCCGTCAGCGTGATCTCGATCCCGATGATCCTGCACCGCCAGACCGACGCGGTGACCGCCGGCCTGACCAGCCTGCGACTGGTGCTGACGCAGACCGGCGTGATGCTGTGGTGGGCGCTGCTGCTGGCGGCGCTGGTCTTCGCGGCGCTGCTGCCCTGGTTCGCCGGGCTGCTGGTCGTCGGGCCGGTGACCGGGCATGCCACCTGGCACGCCTACCGCAGCGCGGTCGCCGACTGAGCCGCCGGCGCCCCGGTCAGGGGGCCACGGCTCAGGCGGTTCGCGTCAGACGGCCACCATCGGCTGGCCCTTCAGCGTCGCCCCGTAACCCTCGATGACCTGGTTGACCTCGGCCCAGTGCGGCAGCGCCTTCATGCGCTGCAGCCAGGCCCGCACGTTGGGATAGGCCGAGAGGTCGCTGCCGACCAGCTCGGCCAGCGCGACGAAGGACGACGCGAAGTAGTCGGCGATCGTCATCGCGTCGCCGCACAGGAAGCGCTGCCCGCCGCCGAGCCAGTGCTGGTCCATCACCTTCAGCCAGCCCTGGGCGCGCTCGCAGCCCCACTGCAGCTGCGCGGCCTGGGCCTCGTCGCTGCGCCGCTTGTGCAGCGGGAAGATCTGCGGGTAGACGGTGCCGTAGGCGAGGTCGCGGCACAGCTGCGTGTTGACCCAGTCCATGCGCTCGTTGACGCGGGCCCGCGCCTGCAGGTCGCGCGGGTACAGCGGCGAGCCGGTCTGGTCGGCCAGGTACTTGAGGATCGCCGAGCTCTCGGTGAGCCGGAAGTCGCCGTCCTCGAGCACCGGCACCAGGTGATTCGGGTTGACGGCTTCGAACGGCGGCTGGTAGTGCTCGCCGGTGAAGAGGTCCACCACCTGCAGTTCGAGCGGCACGCCGTTCTCGGCGGCGAACAGCATCACCGGGCGGCTGGTCGTGGAGGCCGGGTGGCAATACAGCTTCATGGGCAGTCTCCTGGTGCGTCAGCCGAGGCCGTGCAGCTTAGGCGAGCGCCCGGCAGCCGTCGAGCGACCGCGCGGCATGCCCCTCAGCGGCGGTCGCCCATCGCATGCGCAATCGTCGACAGGTCCACGTATTCCAGCTCGCTGCCGGCCGGCACGCCGCGCGCCAGCCGCGTGACCTTGAGCCCGCGCGCACGCAGCGCGGCGGCCAGCGCATGCGCGGTCAGCTCGCCCTCGGCGCTGAAGCCGGTGGCGAGGATGACCTCCTCGACGACACCGTCGGCCGCGCGCGCGAGCAGGCCCTCGGCACCGATCTGCTCGACGCCGACACCGTCCAGCGGGCTCAGCCGCCCCATCAGCACGTAGTACAGGCCCTTGAAGCTGCCGCTGCGCTCCAGCGCCGCCTGGTCGGCCGGGGTCTCGACGACGGCCAGCAGCTTCGGGTCGCGCCGCGGGTCCCGGCAGGTGGCGCAGACCTCGGCCTCGGTGAAGGTGTGGCAGCGCGCGCAGGGGTGCATGCGCTGCACCGCGGCCTCCAGCGCCGCGGCCAGGCGGCGCGCGCCGTCGCGGTCGTGCTGCAGCAGGTGGAAGGCCATGCGCTGCGCCGACTTGACGCCGACGCCGGGCAGCCGGCGCAGCGCGTCGACCAGCGCATCGAGCGCGGGTTCGCTCACGTCGGCAGCGCGCCGTCAGCAGGGAGACGTCACGCCAGGCCTCAGAACGGGAATTTCATCCCCGGGGGCATCGGCAGCCCGGCGGTCAGCTTGCCCATCTTCTCGGTGCTGACCTCCTCGGCACGGCGCACCGCGTCGTTGAACGCTGCAGCGACCAGGTCCTCCAGCATGTCCTTGTCCTCGGCGAGCAGGCTGGGGTCGATGGCCACGCGCTTGACGTCGTGCTTGCAGGTCATCGTCACCTTCACGAGGCCGGCGCCGGACTGGCCCTCGACCTCCAGCTGCGCCAGTTCCTCCTGCGCCCGCTTCATGTTCTCCTGCATTGCCTGGGCCTGCTTCATCAGACCGGCGAGTTGGCCCTTCATCATGGTGTGGTCCTTCGTGTCGTTCAGACGGGTTTGATCGAGCCCGGCACGATGCGGGCGGTGGCGAACTGCGCCAGCAGCTCGCGCACGACGGGGTCCCGGTGGATCGCGGCCTCGGCCTCGGCCTGCCGGCGCTGGCGCTCGGCGGCGTCGCGGCGCGCCGGGCTGTCGGCCGGCACGCCGGGTTCCAGCTCGAGCTGCAGCGGCGCGCCGGTCTCGGCGGCCAGCAGCGCCTGCAGCCTGTCGCGCAGCGCCACCGCGCGCAGCATCTCGCGCTCGACGACCAGGTGCCAGCGCGGCGGCTCGGCGGTCTCGTCGATCGCGCGCAGGCCGGACTGCGCGGCCAGCTCGCGCACCAGCGCGCCGAGCTGGCCGCTGTCGACCAGCCTGCCGACCAGCGCGGCCCAGCGGTCGCCCAGTGCCGGCGGCACCGGCACGGCTGGGTGGCGCTCGTCGCCGGCGGGTGCGAGTGCGCCGCCGGCCAGCGCGGTCAGCCGCGGCCGCACCTGGGCACCGGGTTCGTTGGCGGCCACCGGGAGGGTCGTGGTCGTGGTCGCGGGTTCGGTCGAGGGCTGGGCTACGGGTGCGGGTGCGGCCACGGGCGCCGCGGCCACGGCTGCCGGCAGCGGGGTTCGTGTCGCGGCGGCGGGCGGCGCCGGCTCCCCCGGCGCGGTGCGCGGGCGCGTCACCGGCGGCACCGACAGCGCCGGCGGCGCCGGCGCGCGCAGCGGCGCCGCCGGCGCACGCGCCGCGGGCTTCGCGTCGGTCGACGGGAAGGCCAGGAAGCGCAGCAGCACCATCGTCAGCGCCGCATAGTCGTCGGCCATCAGCGCCAGCTCGGCGCGGCCGTGCAGCGCCATGCCGTACAGCAGCTGCGTCTCGTCGGCGGCCAGCACGCCGGCCAGCGCGCAGGCGTCCTCGCTGTCGGGGTCCTGAGCATCCAGCGCGCCGGGCACCGCCTGCTCCACCGCCATCTGCTGCAGCAGCAGCGCCAGCGCCTCCAGCGTGCCGGCGGCGCTGAGCGCCAGGCCGCGCAGGTCGTCGACGACGGCCAGCAGCGCGGCGCCGTCGCGCGCGGCCAGCGCCTCGACGATGCGGCGCGCATGGCCGCGGTCCACGCTGCCCAGCATCGCGCGCACGCCGGACTCGGCGAGCGCACCGCCGCCATAGGCGATGGCCTGGTCGGTCAGCGACAGGCCGTCGCGCATCGAGCCGCGCGCGGCGCGCGCCAGCAGGCGCAGCGCGCCGTCGTCGAAGGCCACGCCTTCGGCCTGCAGCACCTGCTGCAGGTGCTCGCGCACGGTGGCCGGCGCCATCGGGCGCAGGTTGAACTGCAGGCAGCGGCTGAGCACCGTCGGCAGCATCTTCTCGGGGTCGGTGGTCGCCAGCACGAACTTCAGGTACTCGGGCGGCTCCTCCAGCGTCTTCAGCAGCGCGTTGAAGGCGTCCTTGGTGAGCTGGTGCGCCTCGTCGATCATGAAGACCTTATAGCGACCGACCGCGGGCTTGTAGGCGGCGCGCTCGATGAGGTCGCGCACCTCGTCGATGCTGCGGTTGCTGGCGGCGTCGAGCTCGATGTAGTCGATGTAGCGGTCGGCGTCGATCTCGGTGCAGGCCTGGCACACGCCGCAGGGCGTGGCCGTGACGCCGCCGGTGCCGTCGGAGCCGGTGCAGTTCAGGCTCTTGGCCAGAATGCGGCTGACCGTGGTCTTGCCGATGCCGCGCGTGCCCGTGAACAGGTAGGCGTGGTGCAGCCGGCCCTGCGTCAGCGCATTCGTCAGCGCCTGCACGATATGCGGCTGGCCGACCATCTCGGCGAAGTTGCGCGGCCGGTACTTGCGGGCCAGGACGACGGTGCTCACGGCGGTCATTCTAGGCGGGCGGTCCCGGGCGACCCGGGGGCGGCCGCGGATAATCCGCGGCCATGACGACGCCCTCGCCCCCCGCCGCGGACAGCCCGCCCGACGCCCCGCTGAGCTACGAGCAGGCCGGCGTGCGCTACGACCAGATCGACCCGCTGAAGGTCGCCGCGCAGCGTGCCGCCGCCGCCACCGCGGGGCACCTGGCGCGGCACGGCTTCGCCGAGGTGGCAGCGTCGCGCGGCGAGTCGGCCTATGTCGTCGACGTCGGCCCGTTCTACCTGGCCAGCATCGTCGAGTGCCTGGGCAGCAAGGCGATGGTGGCCGACGAGATGCAGCGCCTGGACGGGCGGCCGCGCTACGGCACGATCGCGCAGGACACGATCGCGATGGCGGTCAACGACCTGATCACGGTCGGCGCCACGCCGCTGGTCGTGCAGGCCTACTGGGCCGCCGGCGGCAGCGACTGGTTTGCCGATGCGGCGCGCGCGCAGGCGCTGGTCGCCGGCTGGAAGGCGGCCTGCGACACCTGCGGCGTGGCCTGGGGCGGCGGCGAGACGCCGGCGCTGGCCGGCATCGTCGAGGGCGGGCGCATCGACCTCGCGGCGGCCTGCACCGGCATCGTCAGCCCCAGGGAACGCCTGAGCCTGGGCGACAAGCTGGGCCCTGGCGACGCGATCGTGCTGCTGGCCTCGAGCGGCATCCATGCCAACGGGCTGAGCCTGGCGCGCAAGCTGGTCGAGCGGCTGCCCGACGGATACCTCACCGAGGTCGCGCCCGGGCTCACCTACGGCGATGCGCTGCTCGCGCCGACGGTGCTGTATTCGCCGGTGACCGAGGCCCTGTGGGCCGCCGGCGTGCCGGTGCACTACGCCGCCAACATCACCGGCCACGGCTGGCGCAAGCTGCTGCGCCACCCTGGCGCCTTCACCTACCGCGTGCACACGCTGCCGCCGGTGCCACCGGTGCTGCGCTTCATCCAGCAGCAGGCCCGGCAGGACGACGAGGAGGCCTACGCCACGCTGAACATGGGCGCCGGCTTCGCGCTCTTCGTGCCGGCAGCGCAGGCCGGGCGCTGCGCCGAGGTGGCGCGCGGCTGCGGCGTCGCGGCCTGGGTGGCCGGCCGGGTGGAGGCCGGGCCCAAGCGGCTGCTGATCGAACCGCTGGGCGTCAGCTGGGGCGACGACGCGCTGCAGCTGCGCTGACCGCGCTCACGCCATCGTGCGGGCGCTGCACCCTGGTGGGGTCGATGCCGCTTGCCGCCGGGCACGCGGCTTGCGTACAGTTGGCGCGCCATGTGGGAGACCCTCGTCCGCTCGCGCCTGGAGAAACTGCCGCCGGAGGCCGCCGGTGCGCTGGCCGTCGTCTTGCCGGGCGGGCAGCGCATCGGCCCCGAGGCGGCCGACGTCACGCTGCGCCTGAGCAGCCTGCTGCCGTTGCGCCACCTGGCCGGCGGCAAGATCGGCCGCCTGGCCAGCGAATACGTGGAGGGCCGGCTGGACATCGAGGGCCCGATGCGCCGCGTCATCGCCGTCGCGGCGGCGCTGCTCGACGAGGACCCGACGAATGCGCCGGGCCAGCCGCTGCGCCGCACGATCGCGTCGCGCCTGAAGCACACGCCGGCGGCCGACGCGCGCCAGATCCAGCACCACTACGACGTCTCCGACGACTTCTACGCGCTGTGGCTGGACGAGCGCCGCGTCTATTCCTGCGCCTACTGGCACGAGGGCGTGCAGACGCTGGCGCAGGCCCAGCAGGCCAAGCTGGACCTGGTATGCCGCAAGCTGCGCCTGCAGCCGGGCGAACGCTTCCTGGACATCGGCGCCGGCTGGGGCGGGCTGCTGCTGTGGGCGGCCGAGCACTACGGCGTGGAGGCCACCGGCATCACGCTCTCGCGCAACCAGCATGCGCATGTCAACCGGCTGATCGAGCAGCGCGGCCTGGCGGGCCGCGTGCGCATGGAGCTGCTGGACTACCGCGAGCTGCCCGAGGACCGGCCCTGGGACAAGGTGGCGTCGATCGGCATGTTCGAGCATGTCGGCCGGGCGCGGCTGCCCGACTACTTCGCGAAGATCCGCCGCCTGCTGCGCCCGGGTGGCCTGCTGCTGAACCACGGCATCACCTCCGGCGGCACGCGCAACGCGCAGCTCGGCGCCGGCATCGGCGAATTCGTCGAGCGCTACATCTTCCCCGGCGGCGAGCTGCTGCATGTCTCGCACGTGCTGCGCGTGATGGCCGAGGCCGGGCTCGAGGGCCTGGACACCGAGAACCTGCGCCCGCACTACGCGCGCACGCTGTGGGCCTGGTCCGACGCGCTGGAGGCACAGCTGCGCCACGCCGCCGAGGTGACGCGACCGGAGACGCTGCGCGCCTACCGGCTGTACCTGGCCGGCAGCGCGATGGGCTTCGAGCGCGGCTGGATGGCGCTGCACCAGACGCTGGCCTCGCGCCCCACCGGCGTGCTTGCCGGCACGCGGCTGCCAGGCGCGATGAGCGACTATCCCTTCGAGCGCGGCTACATCTACCGCTGAGCGCCGCCGCGGGGCTGCGCGGCATCCGGCCCGCGCGCAAGTCGGTCCGTCGCGAGCGCGGGCGCCCCTGCCCGGCCCCGTCGCCTACAATGCGCCGTGACGGGCCTCCCCGCATGGAAGCGCGCCCAACCGGGTCAGGTGGGGAACCAAGCAGCCCTAAGCGTTGCAACCAGTGCCGGGGTCAGGCTCGTCACCCTCACACCCCGGCCCCGGCGCGAATTCCTCAGCCGCGGCCGAAGGCGGCTACCGCCTGGTCGCGCAGCTGGCGCAGCAGCGCCAGCTCCTGCTCCCCGAGCACGATGCTGCCGGCCTCGGCCTTGTCGGCATAGATCAGCCCGATCGGCGCCCCCTTCAGCAGCAGCGGCAGCACCAGGAAGGTCGGCGCGTCGACGCGGGCGCGGAACCAGGCCGGCAGCCGGTCGGCCACCTTGGCGGCATCGGCGATCAGCAGGTCCGCGCCCTTGGCGCACAGCACGGCGAACAGGTCGCCGCGCGCCGCCGCGTCGGGCGCGATGCGGAAGGCCGCCTGCACCTCGGCCGCGCCCTCGCCGAGGCCGACGCGGCCGACGAGCTGGCCGCTGCGCGCCTCGCGCAGGCAGAAGACGACGCGGCGGAAGCCGAGCGCGCCGTGCATCGTGTCCAGCACCAGGTTCAGCACCTCGTTGAGCTTCAGCGAGCCGCCGGCGGCGGCCTGGCGCAGTTCGGCCAGCCCGCGCGACAGCCGCGCCTGGACCTGGCCGGGCTCCGGCGCCATGACGACGGTCTTCGCATCGGCGCTGGCCGCCGCCGCGCCGGCCGCCGCGGCCGCGCCCGCGCCCGCGCCGGCCATCGTCGACTGCAGCAGCCGGCGCGCCGGCGCGCCGCGCGCGAGCTGCAGGCCCAGCGCCTGCGTCATCTGCGACATGCGCGTGCGCGCCGCCTGCGCCGCGCCGACCATGTCCTTGGCCTGCAGGCCCAGCGCTGCCGCATGCTGCTCGGCGGCGCGCTGCAGCGCCTCGTCCTGCTTCGCCCCGTCGGCCGACAGCAGCGCCTCGGTCAGCGCGTTGGCGCCGCGGCCCAGCCAGCGCAGGCGGTCGGCGGCGTCGACCGCGCGTGCCGGTGGTTCGTCGTCGGCGGCCCGCAGCGCCCGCTGCAGCGTGTCGGGCAGGCCCCAGGCGCGCGCCACGCCGGCACCCAGGTCGGCGAAACCGATGCCCAGCACACGACGCGAGACCGCCTCGCGGCGCGCCGGCGTGTCGTCGCCGCCGGCGATCTGCTGGCGGACCTGCAGCGCCTCTTCCGGAAAGTAGTACTCGGTCAGCAGGCGGCCGAGGTTCTGGAGCATCGCCGCCAGGAAGGCTTCCTCGGCCTCGCGCGAGACCTGGGTCAGCTCGCCGGCCAGCGTGCCGGCCATCAGCGCGCGCAGGAATTCCTCCTTCATCTGCGCGGCATGGCTCTTGTCGCCCATGTGCTCCAGCAGCAGCACCGACAGCGCCATGTTGCGGATGCCCGCGAAGCCGACCAGCGCGACCGCGCGCGAGACGGTGGCGATGCCGCCGCCGGCCACCGCCGTGAAGTGCGCCGTGTTGACCATGCGCAGCAGCTTGTTGGTCAGCGCGACGTCCTTGAGGATCTCGTCGGTCAGGCTCTTCAGGCTCTCGGTCTCGGAGGTCGCCACGCGCTGGATGCGCACCACGGCGTCCGACAGCGCCGGAAAGTCGGTCTTGTGGCGCATGCGGCGCAGCAGGAACTGCAGCGTCGCGTCGTCCCCGCCGGCGTCGGTGTCCGGGCCCTCGGCCGGGTGCAGCCAGGCGTGCAGCGCGGCGTGCATCGCGCGCGCGCCGTCGTAGCGCGCGGCGCGGTCGCGCGCCAGCGCGCGCTGCACGATGCCGCGCAGCGTCGCGTCGACCTTCACCGGCGCCGGCAGCTGCAGGTCTTCCTTCTGCACGCGCTCGACGGCGCGGTAGGGGTTGCTCTCGCGCATCAGCGGCGCGCCGGCCAGCAGCTCGCCCAGCATCACGCCGGCGGCGAAGACGTCCATCGCCGGCACCGGCGGCTCGCCGCGCGCGGCCTCGGGCGACATGTAGCCGGGGGTGCCGACGACGGCGCCGTCGCCCTTGCCGACACGCGCCGCGATGCCGAAGTCCATCACCCGCGGCCGCCCGTCGCGACCCAGCAGCACGTTGGACGGCTTGAGGTCGCGGTGCACGATGCCCTGCTCGTGCGCGGCGGCCAGCGCGTCCAGCACGCCCAGCATCAGCTGCACCGCCTCGCGGGCCGGCCAGGCCGGCCTGGTGCGCCGCGCCTCGGCCAGGGTTGGACCCTCGACATACTCGAAGACCAGGTAGGGCTCGCCGTGCTGCTCGTCGGCCTCGAAGACCGGCACGATGTTCGGGTGCGTCAGCCGGCTGACCGCACGCGCCTCGTGCAGCCACTGGCTGACCGCGATCGCGTCGGCGCCCGGGTCCAGCAGCTTCAGCGCAACCTCGCGGTCCAGCCGCGCGTCGTGGGCCAGCCAGACGCGCGCCTGCGCGCCGCGGCCCAGCTCGCGCAGCAGCGCGAAGCGGCCGAGCTGGCGCTGCGCCGCGGCGCCCGGGCCCAGCACGGCGCTCAACGCGCGGCCCCCGCGGCGTGCGGCAGGTCGGCCAGCGCGTCCAGCGCGCCGAAGGCGGTCTGGCCCTCGCGCGAGATCGGCGCGTCGTCGGGACCGTGCAGGGCCTGCTGCAGCTCGCGCACGCCGATGCCGAGCACGCGCGCATAGCGCTGGGCGACGCGCTGCAGCGCGACCGCCGCGCGCGAGGCGGGCAGCAGCGTGGCGTCGACCGCCTCGTTGGCGCAGCTGGCCAGCGCGCGCAGCATGTCGTCGTCGGTATCGGCGCTGCGCACCGGGGTGGCCAGCGGCAGGCGACGCATCAGCGCGACGACGCTGTCGTCCAGCCCCCAGTGACGGGCCACCGCCGCGCCCATCGACTCGATGTCCACGCCGAGCACCGCGAAGGCGGCGCCCTCCTCGCTCATGCCCGGCTCGTCGGGCTCGCCTTCGCGCTGCGCGGGCACCGGCTGCATCAGGCGGCGGACCTGCTGCGCCTCGTCGGCAAAGTGGTACTGCACGACCAGGCGCCCCAGGTTCTGCAGCAGCGTCAGCAGGTAGACGACCTCGCCGTCGTAGGGCGCCGGCCGCAGCGCGAGCGCCACGCGGCCGGCGCGCTTGCTGCGCTCGATCAGTGCCGTCAGCGCCTGCGCGCCGGCCTCGTCCAGCGGTCCGGGCCAGGTGCGCAGCGCCAGCGCGGCGCGGCGCACGCCTTCCAGGCCCAGCATCGCGATCGCCCGGCGCACGGTCAGCACCGGGCCGCTGCCCGAAACCTGGCTGCCGCGCACCTGTGCCGAGTTGACCAGCCGCAGCAGCTCGAAGGCCAGCGCCAGGTCCTCCAGCACGACGTCGGCGAGCTCGTTGGTGCGTTCGCGCTCCATCATCGCCAGCCTGGCCGCGCGCGACGCCGCGGTCGGCGACGCCGGCAGCACGCCGGCGTGGTGCAGGCGGTCGGACAGCAGCGCCAGCGGGCCGCCGCCGGCGGCGCCGTCGGCCTGCAGCCAGCCCTCCAGCGCACGCAGCAGCGTGCGTGCATTGCGGTAACGCTGGCGCTCCTGGCGGTCGGTGGCCCGGTTGACGATGGCGCGCAGCGGCTCGGCCACCGGCTGCGCCAGCGCCCAGGGCAGGCGCACGAATTCGCGGCCCAGCGGCGGCAGGCGCGCGATCTGGCGCCCGAGGTCCGGCTCGTCGAGCACAGGCTCACCGGTCAGCAGTTGGTGCAGCAGCAGGCCACTGGCCAGCACGTCGCGCTCGGCGGCTTCGCGCTGCGCGCGCAGCGAGCCGGGGTCCAGCGCGCTGCCGCTGGCGGCGGCCAGCGCCGCGGTCTCGCGCGCCGCCATCTCGCCGGCCACCGCGAGGCCGGCGATGCGCAGGCCGCCGGCGGCGTCGACCAGCAGCAGGAAGGGTTCGACGTCGTGGTGGGCGATGCCGCCCTCGTGTGCGAAGGCCAGGCCCTGCAGCAGCTGGGTGGCCAGCGCCGCGGCCTCGTGTCCGGGCAGGCCCTGGCGACCCAGGCGGTCGGTCAGGGTCGCGTCGCCGCGTGGATCGTAGGCGGCGTAGGGCCAGCCGTCCTGCACGCCGATCTCCACGACGGCGGCCAGGTGCGGGTGGTCCAGCCGCGACGCCTGGCGCACCGACTGCTGCCAGCGCTCGAGCGCCGCGGCGTCGGCCGGCTGCACGCGCGGCATCACCAGCATCAGCTCCTGGCCGGTGCGCGGATCGTCGACCTGCCAGGCCATCGTGCGCTCGCTCTTGCCGAGCAGGCGCAGCAGCTGCAGGCGGCCGAAACGGCGCACCGGCTGGGCGCGTGCACCACTGGTCGTGTCGGGGCCGGTTGCTGACATGGCGTCACGATTGGAACCTGCGGCCCTGCCGGCAACGCGCGGAACAGCGGCCCGAAATGCGCGCAGTTCGGGCGCCGGCCGCGGCGGCTGCGGCGGCCGCGCTATGGCCGCGCTATGGCCGCGATAGCCGGGCGCCATGCCCGGCCGGGCACGCGTCGTGGGGCTTTGTGTCAGAATTCCTCAGCCGAGATGCATTCGCCGTGCCAGCGCACGCGGAGACCACGCCCCATGAGCAGCGAACTGATCAAGCATGTCACCGACGATTCGTTCGAGACGGACGTCCTGAAGTCGGACAAGCCGGTGCTGGTGGACTACTGGGCCGAGTGGTGCGGTCCGTGCAAGATGATCGCGCCCATCCTGGACGAGGTCTCGCGCGACTACGACGGCCGGCTGCAGGTCGCCAAGATGAATGTCGACGAGAACCGCGTCGTGCCGGCCCGGCACGGCATCCGCGGCATCCCGACGCTGATGCTGTTCAAGGGTGGCGAGCTCGCCGCCACCAAGGTGGGTGCCCTGAGCAAGGCGCAGCTGACCGCGTTCCTCGACGGTCATCTATAATTTGCATTGACGTCGGGGGCTGCTGACAGCCCCCGGCGCCCGAGCAACGCCACCGCGCACTGCCCCGCCGGCCCGAGCCGGCGCCGATGGGGCCCGGCGCGCGGGTTCCGGCGCCAATCCATTCCGTTCCTCCCGGCTGTTCGGCCCGCGCCCCCGGTGCGAGTGCCCGACCGCATCTGCCCACCAGAGGGTGCCCCACGATGCATCTGTCCGAACTGAAGGCCCAGCACGTCTCCGAGCTCATCAAGATGGGCGAGGCGCTGGAGATCGAGAACGTGTCGCGCCTGCGCAAGCAGGAGCTGATGTTCGCGATCATGAAGAAGCGCGCCAAGGCCGGCGAGCAGGTCTTCGGCGACGGCGTGCTGGAGGTGCTGCCCGACGGCTTCGGCTTCCTGCGCTCGATCGAGGCCAGCTACATGGCCAGCACGGACGACATCTACCTGTCGCCCAGCCAGATCCGCCGCTTCAACCTGCACACCGGCGACATGGTGGAAGGCGAGGTGCGCGTGCCCAAGGACGGCGAGCGCTACTTCGCGCTCGTGAAGGTCGACCGCGTCAACGGCCTGACGCCCGAGGAGAGCAAGCACAAGATCATGTTCGAGAACCTGACCCCGCTGTTCCCCAAGGAACAGTTCAGGCTCGAACGTGACGTCAAGGTCGAGGAGAACATCACCAGCCGCATCATCGACCTGATCGCGCCCATCGGCAAAGGCCAGCGCGCGCTGCTGGTCGCGCAGCCCAAGACCGGCAAGACGGTGATGATGCAGCACATCGCGCACGCGCTGGTCGCCAACCACCCGGAGATCCACCTCATCGTGCTGCTCGTCGACGAGCGGCCCGAGGAAGTGACCGAGATGCAGCGCACGGTGCGCGGCGAGGTCATCAGCTCCACCTTCGACGAGCCGGCGGCGCGCCACGTGCAGGTGGCCGAGATGGTGATCGAGCGCGCCAAGCGCCTGGTCGAGCTGAAGAAGGACGTCGTGATCCTGCTCGACAGCATCACCCGCCTGGCGCGCGCCTACAACAACGTGCTGCCCAGCAGCGGCAAGGTGCTGACCGGCGGCGTGGACGCCAACGCGCTGCAGCGGCCCAAGCGCTTCTTCGGCGCCGCGCGCAACACCGAGGAAGGCGGCACGCTGACCATCATCGGCACCGCGCTGATCGACACCGGCTCCAAGATGGACGAGGTGATCTACGAGGAATTCAAGGGCACCGGCAACTGCGAGATCCACCTCGACCGCCGCATGGCCGAGAAGCGCGTCTACCCGTCCATCCTGATCAACAAGAGCGGCACCCGGCGCGAGGAACTGCTGCTCAAGCCCGAGATCCTCCAGAAGACCTGGATCCTGCGCAAGCTGCTCTATCCGATGGACGAGATCGAGGCGATGGAGTTCGTACTCGAGAAGATGAAGGCCACGAAGAGCAACCTGGACTTCTTCGACATGATGCGCCGGGGCGGCTGAGCCGGAGGCCACCCGGACCCCGGCTCGCGCTTCGGCCTATAATTCGCGGTTTCCCGCACCACCGGCAAGTGCGCTGCACCGGGCAGCGTGGCTCCCGCACACCCCAGCGAGACCCCCCATGAAAGACGGCATCCACCCCAACTACCGAGAGGTCTGCTTCCAGGACCTGTCCAACGGCTTCAAGTTCGTCACCCGCTCCTGCGTGCAGACGAAGGAAAGCATCGCGATGGACGACGGCCGCGAGCTGCCGCTGGTGAAGCTGGAAGTGACCAGCGAGACGCACCCGTTCTATACCGGCACGCAGAAGAGCGTGGACAACCTGGGCGGCCGCGTCGAGAAGTTCCGCAACAAGTTCGCCCGCGTCGGCCTGAAGAAGTGACGCGACGCCCCGTCGTGGGCTGCGAACAGGCAAAGGCAGCTTCGGCTGCCTTTTTGCTGGGCGCGACGCCGCCGGGCCGGGGCTGGCCGGCCGGCGGGCGGCGGCACGGCATCATCGCGGCGTGAACACGACCCCGCGCCCGGCCCTGGTCACGCAGCGCGGCGCGCGCCGGCTGCCGCGGCTGCCGCTGCTGCTGCTGTGCGCGGCCTACGTGCTGCCCGGCCTGGTCGGCCGCGATCCCTGGCGCAGTGCCGACCTCGCCGCCTTCGGGCAGATGATCGCCATCGCCGAGGGCCGCACCACCTGGTGGGCGCCGCAGCTCGGCGGCGTCGCGGCCGACACCGCGTTGCTGCCGCACTGGCTGGGCGCCGCCTTCATCGCCGCCACCTCGCCCTGGCTGGAACCGGACTTCGCCGCCCGGCTGCCCTTCGCGGCGCTGCTGGCGCTGACGCTGGCGCTGGCCTGGTACACCACCTTCCACCTCGCGCGCACCGAGGCCGCACAGCCGGTGCCCTTCGCCTTCGGCGGCGAGGCCGAGCCGGTGGACTATGCGCGCGCGATGGCCGACGGCGCCGTGCTCGCGCTGATGGCCACGCTGGGCCTGCTGCAGCTGGGCCACGAGACGACGCCCGAACTGGCGCAGCTGGCGGCGATGGCGTTGTTCACCTACGGGCTGGCGGCGGCGCCGTTTCGCGGCTGGCAGCCGCGCGCCGCGGTGCTGGCCGCGCTGCCGCTGCTGGCCGGCAGCGGCGCCCCGGCGCTGGCGCTGGCCGTCGGCGCCGGCGGCTTCGTCGCCTGCCACTTCTCCCGCCTGGAGCGCGTGCGCCGCTTCGCGCCCTGGGTGGTGGCGGCGCTGCTCGCGGCGGCCGCGCTGGCCTGGGTCATGGGCAGCTGGCAGTGGCGCGTGCGCCTGCCGGGTTCGACCGACCTGCCCGGCATCGCGCGCCAGTGGCTGTGGTTCCTGTGGCCGGCCTGGCCGCTGGCGCTGTGGACGCTGTGGCGCTGGCGCCGCCAGCTCACGCACCGCCACCTCTCGGTGCCGCTGGTGACGCTGCTGGGCGCGCTGGGCGCCAACCTGGCGATGGGCGGCTCGGACCGCGCGCTGATGCTGGGCCTGCCGGCGCTGGCCGTGCTGGCGGCCTTCGCGCTGCCCACGCTCAAGCGCAGCGCCTCGGCGGCCATCGACTGGTTCTCGATGTGCTTCTTCACCGCCAGCGCGCTCTTCGTCTGGCTGATGTACGTCGCGATGCACACCGGCGCACCGGCCAAGCCGGCGGCCAACATCGCCAAGCTGGCCGAGGGCTTCGAGCCGCACTTCTCCATCGTCGCGCTGCTGCTGGCGGCCGCCGGCACGCTGGCCTGGCTGTGGCTGCTGCGCTGGCGCACCGGGCGCCACCGCGAGGCGCTGTGGAAGAGCCTGGTGCTGCCGGCCGGCGGCGTGGCCCTGACCTGGCTGCTGCTGATGACGCTGTGGCTGCCGCTGCTGGACTATGCGCGCAGCCCGCGCGCCTGGGTCGAGCGCGTGGCGCCGCTGGTGCCCGCCGGCGGCTGCATCGCGGCGCCCGGCCTCGCGCCGGCGGCGGTGGCCGCGCTCGAGCACTTCGGCCGCTGGCGCGTCGATGCCCGCGCCGGCGCCGCGGCCGGCACGGACTGCCCGCGACTGCTGCTGGTCGTGCGCGACCGCGGCGCCGTCGCCGCGCCGCCGGGCTGGACCCTGCTGGCCGAGGTGCAGCGCCCCGCCGAACGCGGCGAGTGGACCCTGGTCTACGGGCGCTGAGGCGCGCCGCCGGCACCACCGGCACGCGTTCGCCGGCGGCTGCCGTGGAGCGGCCGGTGCGAGGCTCAGGCCGCGACCGCCGCAGCCGCGTGCTGCACGCGCAACGCCGGCAGCACGAGCCGGAAGGTCGAGCCCTTGCCCGGCTCGCTGGCGATCTCTATCGTGCCGCCGTGGCGCTGCACGATGTGCTTGACGATGGACAGCCCCAGGCCGGTGCCGCCGGTGTCGCGCGAGCGGCTGCCGTCGACGCGGTAGAAGCGCTCGGTCAGCCGCGGCAGGTGTTCACGCGGGATGCCGACGCCGGTGTCGCCGACCTCGATGTCGGCGCCGCCGTCGGCACGCCGGCGCCAGCGCAGCTCGATGCGGCCACCCTCGGGCGTGTAGCGCACGGCATTGCTCAGCAGGTTGGCCACCGCGCTGAGCAGTTCGCTCTCGCTGCCGGCGATCTCGCCGCCGCCCCCGGCGTCCAGGTGCAGCGTGTGGCGGCCCGCGGAGAGCGCCACCGCGTCGGCATGGGCACGCCCGAGCAGCGCGGCAACGTCGTGCCAGCGGTCGGTCGGCGGCACCGGACTGCCCTCCAGCTGCGCCAGCGTCAGCAGGTCGGCCACCAGCTGCTGCATGCGCGTGGTCTGCTGCTCCATCAGCGTCAGCACGCGGCGGCGCTCGACCTCGGTCAGCGGCAGCTGCGACATCGTCTCCAGGAAGCCGGCCAGCACCGTCAGCGGCGTGCGGATCTCGTGCGAGACGTTGGCCACGAAGTCGCGCCGCATCGCGTCGGCGCGCTCGCGCTCGGTGATGTCCTGCGACAACACCAGCTTCATGCCCTCGCCGTAGGGCCGCACCAGCACGCTCAGCGTCGAGCGCCCCTGCGGCCCGCTGAAGACCACCGGTTCGGCATAGTGCCCGGCCTGCAGGTACTGCACGAAGGCCGGCGCGCGCACGAGGTTGGTGACGCGCTGGCCGCGGTCGCGCTGCGGGTCGAGCGCGAAGTGCAGCGCCGCCACCGAATTGACCCAGGTGATCTGCTCGTCGCCGTCGAGCAGCAGCACGCCGTTCGGCGAGGCCTCGATGGCCGAGAGGAACTGGCGCAGCCGCTCGCGTTCGGCGTCCAGCAGCGCCTGGTCGCGCCGCAGGCCGCGGGCTATGCCGTAGGCCAGCTCGCCCCACAGCCCCGCGGTGTGCGGTGCGGCCGCGGCGCGCGGATCGCGCAGCCACTGCATCAGCTTGCCGGCGCGACCGCCGTCGACCAGCACCAGCGCGGCCACGGCCGCGAGCGCGCCCAGCACGGTGCCGGCGGCCGCGGCGTCCAGCAGGCCGCCGAAGACCGCGCCCAGCCCCGCCGCGACGCCCACGGCCAGCAGGGCCGCGAGCAGTCGGGCGATCAGCCAGCCCATGCGTCCGTCAGGCCGCCAGCGTCGGCGCCTGCTGCGTCATGCGGTAGCCGGCGCCGCGGACGGTCTCGATCAGCGACGAGCCGTTGACCGGTGCCAGTGCCTCGCGCAGGCGCTTGACATGCACGTCCACCGTGCGCTCCTCGATGAAGACATGGTCGCCCCAGACGCGGTCCAGCAGCTGGGCGCGGCTGTGCACGCGCTCCGGGTGGCTCATGAAGAAGTGCAGCAGGCGGAACTCCGTCGGCCCGACCTTGACCTCGCGCAGTTCGTCGCCGACGCGGCGCGTGACGCGGCGCGTCGCCGGGTCCAGCCGCAGCCCGGCGACCTCGACCGCGCTGTCCAGCGCCTCCGGCGCCTTGCGCCGCAGCACGGCGCGGATGCGCGCCATCAGCTCCTTGGTCGAGAAGGGCTTGGTCAGGTAGTCGTCGGCGCCGGCGTCCAGGCCGGTGATCTTGTCGCCCTCCTCCGCGCGTGCGGTCAGGATGATCAGCGGCAGTGCCTTGGTGCGCGCATCGGCGCGCCAGCGCTTGGCCAGCTGCACGCCCGACAGCCCCGGCAGCATCCAGTCCAGCAGCACCAGGTCGGGCAGCACGCGGTCCACCGCGGCCTGCGCCTGCTCGGCATCGGCGGCCAGCACGACCTCGAAGCCGGCATGGCGCAGGTTGATGGCGATCAGCTCGGCGATTGCCGATTCGTCCTCGACCACCAGCACCGAACTCATCGCGTCTGCTCCCGCCGCGCCATCAGCGCACCGCGTTCTCGACCGCCTCCAGCGAGACGTGGCGCACGTCGGTGCCCTTGACGACGTAGATGGTGGCCTCGGCCAGGTTCTTCGCGTGGTCGCCGACGCGCTCGATGGCCTTCGCGACGAAGACCATGTCGATGCTGGCCGAGATCATGCGCGGGTCTTCCATCATGTAGGTGATCAGCTTGCGCAGCAGGCCGTCGAACTCCTGGTCGAGCTGGTCGTCCTGCTTGAGCACCTCCACCGCGGCGTTCGCGTCCATGCGCGCGAAGGCGTCGAGCGACTTGCGCAGCTGCGCGGTGGCCAGGTCGGCGGCGAAGGAGAGATCCGAGACCGGCAGCCGCAGCCGGCTCGACACGCCGGTGTTGATCAGCCGCTGCACGGTACGCGCGATGCGCGCCGCCTCGTCGCCGACACGCTCGAGGTTGGCGATCGCCTTGGACACCGCGATCAGCAGCCGCAGGTCCACCGCGGTCGGCTGGCGCATCACGATCACGCGCTGCAGCTCCGCGTCGATCTCGACTTCCATCTGGTTGATGCGCTCTTCCTGCCGCAGCACCTGGGACGCGACGTCGCCACTGAAGTTCGTCAGCGCGTAGACCGCCTGCGCGACCTGCGACTCGGCCAGGCCGCCCATCTCGAGCAGGCGCGTGGAGACGTCGGACAGCTCGGCGTCGAACTGGGTCGAGAGATGCTTGTAGATCATGGCGAGTCCTTTCGCGGCCGGTCAGCCGAAACGCCCGGTGATGTAGTCCTCGGTATCCTTGCGCTTGGGCTTCATGAACAGCTCCCGCGTGGCACCGAACTCGACCAGATCGCCGAGGTACATGTAGGCCGTGTAGTCGCTGACGCGCGCGGCCTGCTGCATGTTGTGGGTGACGATCATCACCGTGTAGTCGGCCTTCAGCTCGTGGATCAGTTCCTCGATCTTGCCGGTGGAGATCGGGTCCAGCGCCGAGCAGGGCTCGTCCAGCAGCAGCACCTCGGGACGGATCGCGATGCCGCGCGCGATGCACAGCCGCTGCTGCTGGCCGCCGGACAGGCTGGCGCCGCTCTGCTGCAGCTTGTCCTTGACCTCGTTCCACAACGCCGCCTTCTTCAGCGCCCACTCGACGCGCTCGTCCATCTCGGCGCGCGGCAGGGTCTCGAACAGGCGCACGCCGAAGGCGATGTTGTCGTAGATCGACATCGGGAAGGGTGTGGGCTTCTGGAACACCATGCCGATCTTCGCGCGGATCAGCGAGACGTCGGTCCTGGACTTCAGGATGTCCTCGCCGTCGAGCGTGATGCTGCCCTCGGCGCGCTGCTCGGGGTAGAGCTCGTACATCCGGTTGAAGGTGCGCAGCAGCGTGCTCTTGCCGCAGCCCGAGGGGCCGATGAAGGCCGTGACCTTGCGTTCGGGGATGTCCAGGCTGATGCCCTTGAGCGCATGGAAGCCGCCGTAGAAGAAGTCGAGGTCGCGCACGGCGATCTTGACCTTCTCGGCGGCGGGGAGTTCGACGCGGGTGTCCATGGTCGGTCTTTCGCAGGTCTCGTTCAGTGCTTCTGGCGGAACAGCACGCGGGCCAGGATGTTCAGCGCCAGCACGCCCAGCGTGATCAGGAAGACGCCGGCCCAGGCCAGCTTCTGCCAGTTCTCGTAGGGGCTCATCGCGAACTTGAAGATCGTCACCGGCAGGCTGGCCATCGGCTCGCCCAGGTTCCAGGTGAAGAACTGGTTGGACAGCGCGGTGAACAGCAGCGGCGCGGTCTCGCCGGCGATGCGCGCCAGCGCCAGCAGCACGCCGGTGACGACGCCGGCGCGCGCGGCCTTCAGCGTCACCGACGAGATGACCTTCCACTTCGGCGTGCCCAGAGCGTAGGCCGCCTCGCGCAGCGAATTCGGGATCAGCAGCAGCATGGTCTCCGTGGTGCGGATGACCACCGGGATCACGATCAGCGACAGCGCCAGCACCCCCGCCCAGCCCGAGAAGCTGCGGAACTGCGCGACGACGACGGCATAGATGAACAGGCCGATGACGATGGACGGCGCCGACAGCAGGATGTCGTTGATGAACTGCGTCACCCGCCCCAGCCAGGTGCGCTGGCCGTACTCGGCGAGGTAGACGCCGCACATCACGCCGATCGGCGTGCCCAGCATCGTGGCCAGCGCGACCATGATCGCGGAGCCGACGATGGCATTCGCCAGGCCCCCGCTGCTGGCCAGCGGCGGCGGCGTGGACTCGGTGAAGACCGACAGCGCGAGGCCGCCGAAGCCCAGGCGCACGGTCTCGAACAGGATCCACACCAGCCACACGAGGCCGAATGCCATCGCGCCCAGCGCCAGCGTCAGCGCGACGGCGTTGACCCACTTGCGCCGGCGGTGCAGCGACAGCTTGGACGCGTCGAACGCGATGCCGCTCATGTGCGCGCCCCTTCGTTCTTCTTGAGCCGCTGCAGCAGCAGCTTGGACAACGCCAGCACGACGAAGGTGATCAGGAACAGGATCAGGCCCAGGTAGATCAGCGAGGCCTGGTGCAGGCCCTCGCTGGCCTCGGCGAATTCGTTGGCCAGCGCCGAGGTGATGCTGTTGGCCGCCTCGAACAGCGACAGCGAGTCGAGCTGGTTGAAGTTGCCGATCACGAAGGTCACGGCCATGGTTTCGCCCAGGGCGCGGCCCAGGCCCAGCATGATCGCGCCGAGCACGCCGGCCTTGGTGTAGGGCAGCACGATCTGGCTCACCACCTCCCAGGTCGTCGCGCCCAGGCCGTAGGCCGACTCCTTGAGCATCGCCGGCGTGGTGTCGAAGACATCGCGCATCACCGAGGCGATGAAGGGGATGATCATGATCGCCAGGATGATGCCGGCCGACAGGATGCCGATGCCCACCGGCGGGCCGCTGACCAGCGCGCCCAGCACCGGCGTGTCGCCGACCAGGGCCTGCAGCGGCTGCTGGACGAAGCGTGCGAGGATGGGGCCGAAGACGAGCAGGCCCCACATGCCGTAGACGATGGACGGCACCGCCGCCAGCAGCTCGATCGCGATACCCAGCGGGCGCTTGAGCCAGGCCGGCGACAGCTCGGTCAGGAACAGCGCGATGCCGAAGCTCACCGGCACCGCGATCAGCAGCGCGATCAGCGAGGTCGCGATCGTGCCGTAGATCATCACCAGGCCGCCGAAGCGTTCCTGCACCGGGTCCCATTCGGCGGTGACGAAGAAGCCGAGCCCGAACTCGCGGATCGCCGGCCAGGCGCCCAGGAACAGCGAGGCGATGATAGCCGCGAGCAGCCCCAGCGTGATCCACGCCGACGCATGCGCGGCGAAGGAGAAGGCGGCATCGGCCCAGGGCAGGATCCGCTTTCGCGGCGGCGGCTCGCCCCGCGGGGACGCTCTGTCCATGGCTTCGTTCTTGTCGTACGCGCTGGCGGGAAGTGTAGCGGCCAAGGGGGCCTCCGCTCGGTGGGGCGCTGCGGGCGTGCGCACGCCAGGCGGTCCCGCGGACGGGGCGCCTGGCGTGCCGGGTTCAGGTCGGGTCGGTCAAGCGGCTCAGAACGGGATCGGCTGGCCGCTGGCGTTGCGCAGGTGGTCGGCCCACTGCTTGCGGATCAGGTTCTTCACCGATTCCGGCAGCGGCACGTAGTCGAGCTCGGCCGCCATCTGGTCGCCGTTCTTGTACGCCCAGTCGAAGAACTTCAGCGCCGCGGCCGCGCTCGCCGGCTTCTCCTGCGCCTTGTGCATCAGGATGTAGGTGGCACCGGTGATCGGCCAGCTGCCGGCACCCGGCTGCTCGGTCAGGATCTGGTAGAAGCTGCGGTTCCAGTCGGCACCGGCCGCCGCTGCCTTGAACGAGGCATCGTCCGGGATCACGTAGTTGCCGGCCGCGTTGCGCAGCTGCACGTAGGACATCCGGTTCTGCTTGGCATAGGCGTACTCGACGTAGCCGATCGAGTTCGGCAGGCGCTGCACGAAGGCCGACACGCCTTCGTTGCCCTTGCCGCCGGCGCCGGTCGGCCAGTTGACCGCCGTGCCCTCGCCGGCGCGCGCCTTCCACTCCGCGTTCACCTTCGAAAGGTAGTTCGTGAAGATGAAGGTGGTGCCGGAGCCGTCGGCGCGCCGCACGACCGAGATCGCCGCATCGGGCAGCGGCACGCCCGGGTTCAGCGCGGTGATCGCGGCATCGTTCCAGCGCGTGACCTTGCCGAGGTAGATGTCGCCCAGGACCTGGCCGGTCAGCTTGACCTGGCCGGGCTGGATGCCGCGGATGTTGACCACCGGCACCACGCCGCCGATGACGGTCGGAAACTGGATCATGCCGTCCTTGGTCAGGTCGGCGTCGGTCAGCGGGGCGTCGGTGGCGCCGAAGTCGACCGTCTTGCCGCGGATCTGCCGGATGCCGGCACCGGAGCCGACCGACTGGTAGTTGATCCGCACGCCGGTGGCCTTGTTGTAGGCATCGGCCCACTTGGCGTAGATGGGCGCCGGGAAGGTGGCGCCTGCGCCGGTGACGTCCTGGGCGGCGGCCAGCGGGGTCAGCGAGCTCAGCGCGAGCGCGGCGAGGCCGGCGCGCAGGGTGGTCAGGGTCATGGTGGGCCTTTCGCTGAAGGGCTGTGAACGATGCCTCGCAGCGTAGGGCGCTTCTGTGACAGGCCAGTGACAGCGCCACGGCCTCGGCCAGCGGCGACGGCGCGGCGCCACTCGGCGCCGGGCTGTCACGCCAGCGTCACCGAACCGTCATCGGCGCTGCCTACGCTTGCGCGCCGGGGCCCGCTCCGCGGGTCCGCACCCACCCAAGGAGAAACCCATGCACAAGCGCACCTGGCTGCTGTCCGTATTCGCACTGGCGGCCGCCCTGGCCGGCTGCGCCACCACGCCGGCGCCGACCAACATCGTCGACACGGCGGCACGAACGCCGCAACTGTCCACGCTGGCCCGGCTGATCGGCGACGCCGGCCTGGCCGACACCCTTCGCGGCGCCGGCCCGTATACCGTCTTCGCGCCCACCGACGAGGCCTTCAAGGCCGTGCCGGCGGCCACGCTGGAGGCCCTGGCCAAGGACAAGACGCGCCTGGCCCAGGTGCTGTCCTTCCACGTGCTGCCGGGCAAGGTGATGGCGGCCGACGTCAAGACTGCGAACGTCAAGACGGTCAGCGGCGCCGACGTCGGCGTGGCGCGTGCCGGCAGCTTCGTCACCTTCGACGAGGCGCTGGTCACGACGGCCGACGTGGCGGCGACCAACGGCGTCGTGCACCTGATCGACAAGGTCATCATCCCGCCGGCGCCGCGCCGCTGAACGGGCGGACCGGCGCCACGGGCGCCGCTGCGGTGGGGGCTGCCGGCCGTCAGCCGGCGGCCGCTGCCGCCAGCCGTTGGGCGCCCTGGCGCGCGCGGTCCGCGTCGCGCGCCTCGACCATCACGCGCAGCACCGGCTCGGTGCCCGAGGGCCGGATCAGGATGCGGCCGGCATCGCCGAGGTCATGCTCGACCTCGCGCTGCGCCTGTGCGAGCGCGGCGTTGTCGCGCCAGTCGCCCTGCCCCTCGCGCAGGCGGACGTTGAGCAGCACCTGCGGAAACAGCGCCACGCCCTCCAGCAGCCCGGCCAGCGAGCGCCCGTTGCGGCGCACCGCCTGCAGCACCTGCAGCGCGCTGACGATGCCGTCGCCGGTGGTGTGGCGGTCCAGCGCCAGCAGGTGGCCGCTGCCCTCGCCGCCCAGCTGCCAGCCGCGCGCGGCCAGTTCCTCCAGCACGTAGCGGTCGCCGACCTTGGCGCGCACCAGGCGCACGCCCTGGCGCGCCAGCGCCTGCTCGACCGCCATGTTGGTCATCAGGGTGCCGACGACGCCGGGCACCGCCTCGCCGCGTGCCAGCCGGTCGGCCGCCATCACGTACAGCAGCTCGTCGCCGTTGTACAGGCGGCCTTCGGCGTCGACCATCTGCAGCCGGTCGGCGTCGCCGTCCAGCGCGATGCCGTAGTCGGCGCGGTGCTCGGCCACCGCCTGCACCAGCGCCTTGGGCGCGGTGGCGCCCACGCCCTGGTTGATGTTCAGGCCGTCCGGGCTGCAGCCGATCTTGACGACGCTGGCCCCCAGTTCGTGGAAGACGTCCGGCGCCACGTGGTAGGCGGCGCCATGCGCGGCATCGACGACCAGCTTCAGCCCGCGCAGCGACAGGCTGTGCGGCACCGTGCTCTTGCAGAACTCGATGTAGCGGCCGCTGGCGTCGGTCAGGCGGCGCGCGCGGCCCAGCCCGGCGCTGTCCACCCACTGCGGCGGCTGCTGCAGGCGGGCCTCGACCGCCTGCTCCCACTCGTCGGGCAGCTTCTCGCCGCGGGCCGAGAAGAACTTGACGCCGTTGTCCGGGTAGGCGTTGTGCGAGGCGCTGATCACCACGCCCAGGTCCAGGCGCAGCGCCCGCGTCAGGTAGGCCACGCCGGGCGTTGGCAGCGGGCCGGACAGCAGCACGTCGACGCCGGCGGACGCGAAGCCGGCCTCCAGCGACGATTCCAGCATGTAGCCGGAGATGCGCGTGTCCTTGCCGATCACCACCGTCGGGCGCGCGCTGTCGCGCCTGAGCACCTGGCCGACGGCATGGCCCAGGCGCAGCATGAAGTCGGGGGTGATGGGGTCCTGGCCGACCGTGCCGCGGATGCCGTCGGTGCCGAAGTAGGTTCTGCTCATCGGGGGGAGTCCTGTGCGAATCGGCGATTGTCGGGCCGGCGGCGACCGCTGCCGGCCGCCGGCACCGACGCCTGTGTACAAATGTTCTCGCGCGCGGCGCCCGCGCGCCGCGGCGACGGAAGCCGGCGCTGCGCTCAGGTCGGGGCGAGGCGGCCCTGCTCGGCGGCGCGCCAGACCTTCAGCGCGTCCACCGTCGCCGCCACGTCGTGCACGCGCACGATGGCGGCACCGCGCGCCACGGCGGCCAGCGCGGCGGCGACGCTGGCCGCCAGCCGCTCGCCGACCGGCCGCCCGGTGACCTGCCCCAGCGTGCCCTTGCGCGACCAGCCCACCAGCAGCGGCCGCCCGATGTCCAGCAATTCGCGCTGGCGCTGCAGCAACGCCAGGTTGTGCGCCGCGGTCTTCGCGAAGCCGATGCCGGGGTCGACGACGATGCGCCCGGCCGCCACGCCGGCGGCGACGGCGTCCTGAAGGCGCCGCCGCAGGAAGTCGGCCACCTCGGCGACGACGTCGCCGTATTGCGCCTGCGCGTCCATGCTGTCGGGCTCGCCGCGCATGTGCATCAGGCACACGCCGGCGCTGCCGTGCGCCGCCAGCAGCTGCAGCGCGCCCGGCCGGGCCAGCGAACGCACGTCGTTGACGATGTCCACGCCCAGGTCCAGCGCCTGGCGCATCAGTGCCGGCTGGCTGGTGTCCACCGACACCGGCACGCCCAGCGTCAGCGCCGCGCGCAGCACCGGCAGCACGCGCGCCGCCTCCTCGTCGGCAGCCGGCGGCTGCGCGCCCGGCCGGGTCGACTCGCCGCCGATGTCCAGGATGTCGGCACCCTCGCGCACCAGCGCCTCGCAGTGCGCGATCGCGGCGGCGGTGTCGACATGACGGCCGCCGTCGGAGAACGAGTCCGGCGTGACGTTGACGATGCCCATCACGCGCGGGCGTTCGAAGGCGATGCGGTGGCGCGTGGTCTGCCAGTGCAAGGCGTGGGGCCTCCAATGCGAAGCGGGGCCGCAGCCCCGCTCGTGACGTGTCGTCGGTCCCGACTCAGGCCGCGGCCGGCGCGCCGTCGGTGCCCACCGGCGGCGTCGGGCCGCTGGGCTTGCTGGCCGACGGCGACCAGTCCTTGGGCGGCCGCGGCGGCTTGCCGGCCATGATGTCGTCGATCTGCTCGCTGTCGATCGTCTCCCAGTCCAGCAGCGCCTGGGCCATCGAGTGCATCTTGTCCTTGTGCGCCTCGATCAGCTCGCGCGCGACGCGGTACTGCTCGTCGATGATGCGGCGGACCTCCTTGTCCACCTTCTGCATCGTGGCCTCGGACATGTTGGTCGTCTTGGTGACGCTGCGGCCGAGGAAGACCTCGCCTTCGTTCTCGGCATAGACCATGGGGCCCAGCTCGTCGGTCATGCCGTAGCGCATGACCATGTCGCGCGCCAGCTGCGTCGCGCGCTCGAAGTCGTTGCTGGCGCCGGTGGTCATCTGGTTCATGAACACCTCTTCCGCGATGCGGCCGCCGAACAGCACCGAGATGGTCGAGAGCATGCGCTCCTTGTCCATGCTGTAGCGGTCGCCCTCGGGCAGCTGCATCGTGACGCCCAGAGCGCGGCCGCGCGGGATCACGGTGACCTTGTGCACCGGGTCGGTCTTGGGCATCAGGCGCGCCACCAGCGCATGGCCGGCCTCGTGGTAGGCGGTGTTGCGGCGCTCCTCCTCGGGCATGACCATGGACTTGCGCTCGGGGCCCATCATGATCTTGTCCTTGGCCTTCTCGAAGTCGACCATCTCGACCACGCGCCCGTTGCGGCGCGCGGCGAACAGGGCCGCCTCGTTGACCAGGTTGGCCAGATCGGCACCGGAAAAGCCCGGCGTGCCGCGCGCCAGGATGTCGGCGCGGATGTCCTGCCCCACCGGCACCTTGCGCATGTGCACGTTGAGGATCTGCTCGCGGCCGCGCACGTCGGGCAGCGTCACGTAGACCTGGCGGTCGAAGCGGCCCGGGCGCAGCAGCGCCGGGTCCAGGATGTCGGGCCGGTTGGTGGCCGCCATCACGATGACGCCGAGGTTGGTCTCGAAGCCGTCCATCTCGACGAGCATCTGGTTGAGCGTCTGCTCGCGCTCGTCGTTGCCGCCGCCCAGGCCGGCACCGCGGTGGCGGCCGACGGCGTCGATCTCGTCGATGAAGATGATGCAGGGCGCGCTCTTCTTGGCCTGCTCGAACATGTCGCGCACGCGCGCCGCACCGACGCCGACGAACATCTCGACGAAGTCCGAGCCGCTGATGCTGAAGAACGGCACCTTGGCCTCGCCGGCGATGGCCTTGGCCAGCAGCGTCTTGCCGGTGCCCGGGGGGCCGACCAGCAGCACGCCGCGCGGGATGCGGCCGCCCAGCTTCTGGAACTTCTGCGGGTCCTTCAGGAAGTCGACCAGTTCCTTGACCTCCTCCTTGGCCTCGTCGCAGCCGGCGACGTCGGCGAAGGTCGTGGAGTTGTTGGCCTCGTCGAGCATGCGCGCCTTGCTCTTGCCGAAGCTGAAGGCGCCGCCCTTGCCGCCGCCCTGCATCTGGCGCATGAAGTAGATCCAGACGCCGATCAGCAGCAGCATCGGGCCCCAGCTGACGAGGATGCTCATCAGGATCGACGGCTCCTCGCGCGGCTTGACGTCGAACTTGACGTTGTTGGCGATCAGGTCACCGACCAGGCCGCGGTCGAGGTAGGTCGCCGTGCTGCGCAGCCGGCGGTCGTCGTTGGTGATGGCCAGGATCTCGGTGCCGCCGCCCGGGCTCTCCTGCAGCGTCACGGCGCGGATGCGCTTGGAGCGCACCTCTTCCAGGAAGTCGGAGTAGGCGATCTGGTTGCCCGTCGTCGCGCCCCGGTCGAACTGCTTGAAGACGGTGAACAGCACGAGGGCGATCACCAGCCAGACGGCGACTTTGGAAAACCACTGATTGTTCACCGCGGCTCCTTTTCCAGTTCAGCGATGCGGCCGGCTGAAGACCGACCGGCCGGATTCCACGGCAGATGGTGCCGATTCTAGTCGAGTCAAGGTACGAAACCTGCTTATCGCGGCGATAGCCCCGGCCCGCTCAGGCGTGGCAGGCGCACGCTTTGGGCGCCCGTCGTTCAGGGCTGCGGTCTCGCACCCGGCTTCGGTCCGATGCCGACCAGAAAGGTTTCGGCCGACTTGTCGCGCGAGGCCTTGGGCTTGATCGGCTTGACGATGCGGAAGCATTCCTTGAACAGTTTGACCTGCTGGCTATACCCGCTGCCATGGAAGGTCTTGCACACCAGCGCGCCGTCCGGCCGCAGGTGGCGCAGCGCGAAGTCCACCGCCAGTTCCACCAGGTGCGCGATGCGCGCGGCGTCGGCCGCCGCGATGCCCGACAGGTTGGGCGCCATGTCCGACACCACCAGGTCCACCGGCCTGCCGGCCAGCACGCGCTCGAGTTCGGCGACCACCGCATCCTCGCGAAAGTCGCCCTGGATGAAGTGCACGCCCTCGACCGGTTCCATCGCCAGCAGGTCCAGCGCGACGATCGTGCCCTGCAGCTCGCCCGCCGCCGCGCCCTGGGGCGCGAAGCGCCGGCGCAGGTACTGGCTCCAGGCGCCCGGCGCGGCGCCGAGATCGACCACCACCTGCCCGGGCTTCACCAGCCCCAGCGACTCGTCGATCTCCTTGAGCTTGTAGGCGGCGCGGGCGCGGTAGCCCTCCTTCTGCGCCAGCTTGACGTAGGGGTCGGTCAGGTGGTCGTGCAGCCAGGCGCGGTTGAGCTTCTTGCCCTTGCCCGTTCGTTTGCTGGCGACCTTCATGCGCGGCGGATAATACGCACATGACCGCCATCGCCCTCACCCCCGCGCAGCGCAAGGAACATCGTGCCGGCGCTCATCACCTGGAGCCGGTCGTGATGATCGGCGCCGACGGGCTGACGCCGGCGGTCGAGCGTGAGGTCGACGGCGCGCTGAAGGCGCATGGCCTGATCAAGGTGCGCGTCTTCAGCGACGACCGCGCGGCACGCGAGGCCATGCTCGCCACGCTGGCCGACAAACTCGGTGCCGCGCCGATCCAGCACATCGGCAAGCTGCTGGTGCTGTGGCGGCCGCTGCCGCCGAAGGAGAAGGCCGAGCGCGAGGACCGCGGCGCGGGCCCGCGCGTCGTCAAGCTCGTCAGCTTCTCCAAGAGCGGCAACCACCGCCCCACGGTGCGCAAGGTGCGCGTCTTCGGCAACGAGCGCGTGACGCCCGGCGGCCAGATCAAGCGCGCGAAGAAGCGGCAGACCAGCGTCAAGAAGAAGCCGGCGCTCTGAGCGCCCCCAGGGCGGGGCTGCGCCCCGCCCGCCCCGCGCGGGGGTTCAAGGTGACCGGCGAAGCCGGATCACCTCGAGAGGCCGGCCGCGCGCCAGGCCAGCGTCGCGACGAGGCCGGTCTTCACGAGGTAGAAGCCGGCGCTGATCGCGTGCAGCTGCGCAAAGCTCAGGGCGCCCTGCCCGGCACGCGCGTCGGCCATCATCGGCTGCAGCGCGAAGTAGCCGGCCACGGTGCAGAACAGGGTGCCCAGCGCCATCACCATGCCGGCACTGAACTGGCTGCCCGTGCCCGCGTCGGCGGCGCCGCGCGCGGCGCGGCGTTCCAGCAGCAGCAGCACGACACCGAAGGCCAGGCTGGCATAGGCCTCGTGCGCCAGCACGCGGGCGACGACGCGCGCGGCGTCGGCCTGCGCCAGCGTCGCGAAGGGCGCCGGCGTGGCCACCAGCGCCACCGTCAGCAGCAGGCCCAGCCACGGGCCGGGCAGCAGCAGGCGCAGGCGCTGCATGCTCGGGCAGGACGTCAGACGTAGCGCACGCCGACGATCTCCCAGTGGCGCAGCCCGCCCGGGGCCTGCACCTCCGCGACGTCGCCGGCCTCCTTGCCGATCAGCGCGCGCGCAATCGGGCTGCTGATGGAGATCAGGCCCAGCTTCAGGTCGGCCTCGTCGTCGCCGACGATCTGGTAGGTGACCTTGGCGCCGCTGTCCTCGTCCTCCAGGTCCACCGTGGCCCCGAAGACGACCTTGCCGCCGGCGTCCAGCTGCGAGGGATCGATGACCTGGGCGGCCGCGAGCTTGCTCTCCAGCTCCTTGATGCGGCCCTCGATGAAGCCCTGCTTGTCCTTGGCCGCGTCGTATTCGGCGTTCTCCGACAGGTCGCCCTGCGCGCGCGCCTCGGCGATGGCCTGGATCACGGCATGGCGTTCCACCGACTTCAGTCGGTGCAGCTCGGCCTTCAGCTTGTCGGCGCCGCGCAGCGTCAGCGGGATCGTGGTCATGGCAGTTTCCGGCAGGGCAAAGGAAAACCGCCGCTGAGCCCCGGTGTCGGGGGTCGGCGGCGGCTGACGTTGGACGGAATTCTAGGCCAGTTCGCGGTGCAGCTGCTGCAAAGGCCGCACGTCCAGGTCGGCGTCGTGCTTCAGCGCCTCGGTCGCCGCCTCGGCGCCGGCCATCGTCGTGTAGTAGGTGACGCGGTGGGCCAGCGCCGCGGTGCGGATGTAGCGGCTGTCGGCGATCGCGGTGCGTGTCTCGTCGACGGTCGTGAAGACGAGCTGGATCTCGCCGGCGCGGATCATGTCGGCGATGTGCGGGCGGCCGTCCTTGACCTTGTTGACCACCTTCACCGGCATGCCGGCGGCGGCGATCGCGGCCGCCGTGCCCTTGGTCGCGACGACCTGGAAGCCCAGGTCGACCAGGTCGCCGGCGACCTTGACCGCACGCTCCTTGTCGCCGTTCTTCACGGTCAGCACCACCGTGCCCTTGTCGGGCAGGCGCGAGCCGGCGCCGAGCTGGCTCTTGAGCATGGCCTCGCCGAAGGTCGTGCCCACGCCCATGACCTCGCCGGTGGAACGCATCTCCGGGCCTAGGATGGGGTCCACGCCCGGAAACTTGTTGAACGGGAAGACCGCTTCCTTGATGCTGAAGTAGGGCGGCACCACCTCGACCGGCGCGCGGCCGTCGGGACCGCGCTGGTCGGCCAGCTTCTGGCCGGCCATGCAGCGCGCGGCGATCTTGGCCAGCGGCTGGCCTGTGGCCTTGCTGACGAAGGGCACGGTGCGGCTGGCGCGCGGGTTGACCTCCAGCACGTAGACGACGGCGTCGTCGCCGGCCTCGCCGGTGGCGGCATCGGTGCCCTGGATCGCGAACTGCACGTTCATCAGCCCGATGACCTTCAGCGCGCGCGCCATCGCCGTGGCCTGGCGGCGCATCTCGTCCTGCAGCGCGGCGCTCAGCGAATAGGGCGGCAGCGCGCAGGCCGAGTCGCCGCTGTGGATGCCGGCGGCCTCCACGTGCTCCATGATGCCGCCGATCATCACCTGCTCGCCGTCACTGAGGCAGTCGACGTCGACCTCGATCGCGTCGTCGAGGAAACGGTCCAGCAGCACCGGGCTCTTGTCGGAAACGCGCACCGCCTCGCGCATGTAGCGCTCGAGGTCCTTGTCGCCGTGCACGATCTCCATCGCGCGGCCGCCCAGCACGTAGCTCGGGCGCACGACCAGCGGGTAGCCGATCTCCTGCGCCAGCTGCAGCGCCTGCTCCTCGGTGCGCGCGGTGCGGTTGGGCGGCTGCTTCAGGCCGAGCTGGTGCAGCAGCTGCTGGAAGCGCTCGCGGTCCTCGGCGATGTCGATGCTGTCGGGCGTGGTGCCGATGATGGGCACGCCGGCACGCTCCAGGTCCAGCGCCAGCTTCAGCGGCGTCTGGCCGCCGTACTGCACGATGACGCCCTCGGGACGCTCCCTGTCGACGATCTCGAGCACGTCCTCCAGCGTCACCGGCTCGAAATAGAGGCGGTCGCTGGTGTCGTAGTCGGTGGACACGGTCTCCGGGTTGCAGTTGACCATGATGGTCTCGTACCCGTCCTCGCGCATCGCCAGCGCCGCGTGCACGCAGCAGTAGTCGAACTCGATGCCCTGGCCGATGCGGTTGGGTCCGCCGCCCAGCACCATGATCTTGCGCCGCGCGGTCGGCTCGGCCTCGCATTCCGGCGCCTCGGCGCCGCCCTCGTAGGTGGAATAGAGGTAGGCCGTGGGCGTGGCGAATTCCGCCGCGCAGGTGTCCACGCGCTTGAAGACCGGGCGCACGCCGGCGGCATGGCGCGCGGCGCGCAGCGCATGCTGGTTGGTCTTCAGCAGCGCGGCCAGGCGCTTGTCCGAGAAGCCCTTGCCCTTGAGCCAGCGCAGCTCGGCAGCGCTCAGGCTCTCCAGCGTGCGCTCGGCCACGCGCGCCTCGATGGCCACCAGCTCCTCGATCTGCGCCAGGAACCAGGGGTCGACATGGGTCTCGTCGAAGACCTCGTCGAGCGTCATGCCGACGCGGAAGGCGTCGGCCAGGAACAGGATGCGCTCCGGCCCCGGGTTGCCGATCTCGTCGACGATCTCGTCGCGGTCGCTGCTCTTCGGGTCCAGGCCGCTGATGCCGGTCTCCAGGCCGCGCAGCGCCTTCTGGAAGCTCTCCTGGAAGCAGCGGCCCATCGCCATGACCTCGCCGACGCTCTTCATCTGCGTCGTCAGGTGCGGGTCGGCGGCCGGAAACTTCTCGAAGGCGAAGCGCGGGATCTTGGTGACGACGTAGTCGATGCTGGGCTCGAAGCTCGCCGGCGTGGCGCCGCCGGTGATGTCGTTCTTCAGCTCGTCCAGCGTGTAGCCCACCGCCAGCTTGGCCGCCACCTTGGCGATCGGGAAGCCGGTGGCCTTGGACGCCAGCGCCGACGACCGCGACACGCGCGGATTCATCTCGATGACGATCAGCCGCCCGTTGGCCGGGTTGACCGCGAACTGCACGTTGGAGCCGCCAGTGTCGACGCCGATCTCGCGCAGGATCGCGATGCTGGCGTTGCGCATCAGCTGGTACTCGCGGTCGGTCAGCGTCTGCGCCGGCGCCACGGTGATCGAGTCGCCGGTGTGGATGCCCATCGGGTCCAGGTTCTCGATCGAGCAGACGATGATGCAGTTGTCCGCACGGTCGCGGACGACTTCCATCTCGTACTCCTTCCAGCCGATCAGGCTCTCCTCGATCAGCAGCTCGTGCGTCGGGCTCAGGTCCAGCCCGCGCTTGCAGATCTCCTCGAATTCCTCCGGGTTGTAGGCGATGCCGCCGCCGGTGCCGCCGAGCGTGAAGCTCGGGCGGATGACGACCGGGAAGCCGCTGCCGCCGGTCAGCGCGGCGATGGACTCGCGCACGCGCTGCGCCTCTTCCCAGGAGTGCGCGATGCCGCTCTTGGCCGAGTCCAGGCCGATCGAGGTCATCGCATCCTTGAACTTGAGCCGGTCCTCGGCCTTCTCGATGGCATGCTCGTTGGCGCCGATCATCTCGACGCCGTATTTCGCCAGCACGCCGTGGCGGTGCAGGTCCAGCGCGCAGTTCAGCGCGGTCTGGCCGCCCATGGTCGGCAGCACCGCGTCGGGCCGCTCCTTGGCGATGATGCGCTCGACGACCTGCCAGGTGATGGGCTCGATGTAGGTCGCGTCCGCCATGCCCGGGTCGGTCATGATGGTCGCCGGGTTGCTGTTGACGAGGATGACGCGGTAGCCCTCCTCGCGCAGCGCCTTGCAGGCCTGGGCGCCGGAGTAGTCGAATTCGCAGGCCTGGCCGATGACGATGGGGCCGGCGCCGATGATCAGGATGCTGCGGATGTCGGTGCGCTTAGGCATGGGCGGCCTCCGCCATCAGCGTGACGAAGCGGTCGAAGAGCAGGCCGATGTCGTGCGGCCCGGGGCTCGCCTCCGGGTGGCCCTGGAAGCAGAAGGCGGGCCGGTCGGTACGCGCCAGGCCCTGCAGCGTGCCGTCGAACAGGCTCACGTGGGTGGGCCGCAGGTTGGGCGGCAGTGTCGCGGCGTCGACCGCGAAGCCGTGGTTCTGGCTGGTGATGGCCACGCGGCCGGTGTCCAGGTCCTTCACCGGGTGGTTGGCGCCGTGGTGGCCGAATTTCATCTTGAAGGTCTTCGCGCCGGAGGCCAGCGCCAGAATCTGGTGGCCCAGGCAGATGCCAAAGGTCGGCAGCCCGCGCTCGACCAGCTCGCGCGTGGCGGCGATCGCATAGTCGCAGGGCTCGGGGTCGCCGGGGCCGTTGCTCAGGAAGATGCCGTCGGGCCGCAGCGCCAGCACCTCGGCGGCGGGCGTCCTGGCCGGCACCACGGTGACCTTGCAGCCGCGCTCGGCCAGCATGCGCAGGATGTTGCGCTTGACGCCGAAGTCGTAGGCGGCGACGTGGAAGCGCGGCGCCGCCTGCTCGACGAAGCCCTGGCCCAGCCGCCACTCGCCCTGCGTCCAGGTGTAGCGCTCGCGCGTGCTGACGACCTGCGCCAGATCCTGCCCGGCCATCGACGGGGCCGCCTGCGCCGCGGCCACCGCCTCGCGGCGCATGGCCTCGGTCACCTCGGTGCCCGCCGGCCAGGTATGGATGCAGCCGTTCTGCGCCCCGGTCGTGCGCAGGCGCCGCGTCAGCGCGCGCGTGTCGATGCCGGCGATGGCCACCGTGCCCTCGCGCTGCAGGTAGGCTGACAGCGTGGCCGTGGCGCGAAAGTTCGACGCGCGCAGCGGCAGGTCGCGGATCACCAGCCCGGCGGCGTGCACCTTCGCCGCCTCGGTGTCTTCGTCGTTGACGCCGGTGTTGCCGATGTGCGGGTAGGTCAGCGTGACGATCTGGCGGCAGTAGCTGGGGTCGGTCAGGATCTCCTGGTAGCCGGTCAGCGCGGTGTTGAACACCACCTCGCCGACGGTGCGGCCGGGCGCGCCGATGGAGATGCCGAGGAAGGTCGTGCCATCGGCCAGCGCCAGCAGCGCGGGCGGCAGGTCGGGCACGAGCGAGGGCAGCGGGGAGGAGGCGGGCAGCAAGGGAAGGAGGCTCCGGGATTCGCGCGCCCGTCGCCGCCCTCGCCGGGCCCCGGTGGGGACCGGCCGGGCGGGTCGGAGGGGATCCCGACGACGGAGTCTCGCGAGCGCTGCGCTGGTGGCGGGTAAACCTTCGAATTATAGCGACCCGGCCATGCCCCTAGACTGCCCGGCTTGGACTCCACCGCGCCGACCACGACGGCGGCCGCGCCCGCCGCACCCGCCGCACCCGCCGCACCCGCTGCAACCGCTGCAACCGGCACGGCCGCCCTGCCCGCCCGCCCGCGCACCGTCTGGCCGCTGCTGGCCGGCGCGCTGGCAGCCGCGGCCTTCGTCAGCATGGACGCCACCGTCAAGTCGCTGGCGCCGGGTCGCGACGCGCTGCAGCTGACCTTCCTGCGCTTCGCCAGCGGCGTGGTCTTCGCGCTCGCGCTGTGGGGCTGGCACCGCACGCCGATGCCGAGCCGCGCCGACTGGGGCAGCCACGGCCTGCGCGTGGTGCTGCTGCTGGTCTCGCTGCTGGGCTACTTCCACGCGCTGACGCTGCTGCCGCTGGCGCAGGCGGTGGCGATGGGCTACACGGCGCCCATCCTGGTCTCGCTGCTGGCCATGCTGGTGCTGCACGAGCGGCCGTCGCGCTGGATCTGGGCCGCGCTGGCGCTCGGTGCCGCCGGCGTGCTGGTCGCCCTGTGGCCGGAGCTGCGCCGCGCCGGCGACGCCGGCTCGGCAGCGCGCATCGAGGGGCTGGCGTCAGCGGCCCTGGCCGCGGTCGCCTTCTCCGGCGTCATGGTGCTGGCGCGCCGCCAGGCGCAACGCGACTCGCTGTGGACCATCCTGCTGGTGCAGAACCTGCTGCCGGTGCTGCTGCTGGCCGGGCCGGCGGCGGCGGTCTGGACGCCCATCGCGCCGGGCGAGTGGCCGGCGGTCGTGCTGCTGGGGCTGTTCGCGACCGTCGGGCTGCTGGCGCTGACCTTTGCGTTCAGCCACCTGGAGGCCAGCCGCGTGGCGCCGCTGGAGTACACCAGCTTCGTCTGGGCCGCGCTGCTGGGCTATGCGCTGTTCGGCGAGGTGCCGACCGCCTGGACGGCGGCCTCCGCGCTGCTGATCGTCGGCGGCTGCCTGCTGCTGCTGCGGCGCTGAGCTCGCGCCGGCGCGGCCGCGGCGCCGCCGCCGGCGGCGTCAGCCCGCCAGTGCCGCGATGCCGGCGCGTGCGATCTGCGCGTCCTCGGTCGACTTCACGCCGCTGACACCGACCGCGCCGACGCAGTGGCCGTCCACCAGCACCGGCACGCCGCCCTCGAGCATGCCGCGCAGGCCGGGCGCGCTGAGGAACGAGGTGCGCCCCTGGTTGATCATCTCCTCGTAGACGCGGCTCTCGCGCCGGCCCAGGGCGGCGGTGCGCGCCTTGGCCGGCGCGATCTCGGCGGAGATCGGCGCCGCGCCGTCCAGGCGCTGCAGCCACAGCAGGTGGCCGCCGTCGTCGACGATGGCGATCGTCACCGCCCAGCCGTTGCGACCGGCCTCTT
Organism: Rubrivivax sp.; assembly: GCA_019635315.1. Lineage (GTDB taxonomy): Bacteria > Pseudomonadota > Gammaproteobacteria > Burkholderiales > Burkholderiaceae_C > Rubrivivax. Next base: position 449,967 of record JAHBZT010000002.1, on the reverse strand, counting down.
CCGCCGCGGCGGCGCCCATGCGCCGGGCGTCGTCCTGGGTGAGCATGGGTTTGTGCTTCATGGCCCCGACGATACATCCGCCGCGGCGTTTTCCCGATACCGGCCGTGGGGACATCGAGCGCCGGGGCCGGGGAACCTAGAATGCGCGCCGAGGGTCCTAACCTGCAGTCTGCATAGGAGGTGTCATGGAAAACCGCGTTCAGTCCTATCCGATCGGTGCCGCTGGCGGCGCCGCCGTTGCCGAGCGCAACCGCGTCCTGCGCAACACCTACTGGCTGCTGGCGCTGTCGATGGTGCCCACGGTGCTGGGCGCCTGGGTGGGCCTGGCCACCGGGATCAACACGCTGTTCTCGCCCGGCATCGGCCTGATCGTCTTCCTGGTCGGCGCCTTCGGCTTCATGTTCGCGATCGAGAAGAACAAGAACTCGGCCGCCGGCGTGCCGCTGCTGCTGGCCTTCACCTTCTTCATGGGCGTGATGCTGTCGCGCCTGCTGGGCTTCGTGCTCGGCATGGGCAACGGCGCCAGCCTGGTGATGATGGCCTTCGCCGGCACCGGCGCGATCTTCCTGGGCATGGCCTCGCTGTCCAGCGTGATCAAGCGTGACCTGACGAACATGGGCAAGTTCCTGTTCATCGGGATGATCATGCTGCTGGTGGCGATGATCGCCAACTTCTTCATCCAGAGCGGTCCGCTGATGATCACGCTGTCGGTGCTGGCGATCGGCATCTTCTCGCTGTTCATCCTGCACGACCTCAAGCGCGTACAGGACGGCCTGGAGACTAACTACATCACCGCGACGCTGGGTGTCTACCTGAGCATCTACAACGTCTTCTCGAACCTGCTGGCGCTGTTCGGCATCTTCGGCGGCGACGACTGACCCGGCACCGGCCGGCACGACAACGGGGCCCGCGAGCCCCGTTGTTCATGGTGCCGCGCGGTCGAAGATGGCTCTTTGGCTGCGGCGCACCTCGCTGCGCGAGGTGACCCTACGCCGAAGTCTCGCGGTCGAAGACCGCGAGACTTTCCGTATGCGCCGTGTGCGGGAACATGTTGACCACCCCCGCCGCGCTGCAGCGGTAGCCGGCCTGGTGCACCAGCAGACCGGCGTCGCGCGCCAGCGTGGCCGGGTTGCAGCTGACGTAGATGATGCGCCGCGGCGGCGCCCAGCCCTCGGGCGGGGCGGCGTGCAGGTCGGCCAGCGCCTTGGCCAGCGCGAAGGCGCCTTCGCGCGGCGGGTCGACCAGCCAGCGGTCGGCGCCGCCGGCCGCCACCAGGTTACCGGCACCGACCTCGAACAGGTTGCGCGCCTGGAAGCTGGTACGGCTGGCCAGCCCGTTGAGCGCGGCGTTGTCGCGCGCGCGCTGCACCAGGGTCTCGCTGCCTTCGACGCCCAGCACCTGCCCGCCCTCGCCCACGCGCGCGGCCAGCGGCAGCGTGAAGTTGCCCAGGCCGCAGAACCAGTCGATCACGCGCTCGCCCGGCTGCGGGTCCAGCAGGCGGATCGCACGGCCGACCAGCACGCGGTTGATGTGCGGGTTGACCTGCGTGAAGTCGGTCGGCCGGAACGGCATCGTGACACCGAATTCCGGCAGGCCGTAGGCCAGAGGCGGCCCGCCCTCGTCCAGCAGGTGCACGGTCTCCGGGCCCTTGGGCTGCAGCCACCACTGCACGCCCCGGGCGGCGCCAAAGGCGCGCAGCCGGGCGGCGTCCGCCGCCGACAGCGGTTCCAGGTGGCGCAGCACCAGCGCGATCACCTCGTCGCCGGCGGCCAGCTCGATCTGCGGCAGCCGGTCGCGCTGGTCCATCGCGCCGATCAGTTCGCGCAGCGGCAGCAGCAGGTCGCTCACCGCCGGCGGCAGCACCGGGCAGACCGACATGTCCGCGACGTAGCGCGACTTGCGCTCGTGGAAGCCGACGAGCACGGTGCCCTTCTTCGCGACGAAGCGCACCGACAGCCGCGCCCGCCAGCGGTAGCCCCAGGCCGGGCCCTCGATCGGCCGCAGCACGACCTGCGGCCGCACCTTGGCCAGGTGCCACAGGTTGTCCTCCAGCACGCGCTGCTTGACCGCCACCTGCGCGGCCGGGTGCAGGTGCTGCATCTTGCAGCCGCCGCAGGCGCCGGCGTGCAGGCCGAAGTGCGGGCAGGCCGGCCGCACGCGCTGCGCGCTCTCGCGCGCGATCGCGCTCACCGGCCCCTGCTCCCAGGCATTCTTGCGCCGGCTGATGCTGACCTGCACGCGCTCGCCCGGCAACGCGCCCTCGATGAAGACCACCTTGCCCGCGCCTTCGCCGCCCGGGCGGTGGGCCACGCCCTGGGCCTCGAGGTCGAGCGACTCGACCTCCAGCCACTGGTGGCCGATGCTCTGCGCTGTCGTATCCGTCATGGCGCGGGATTATCCCGACGCCGCCAACGACAAGGCCGCCCCGCGGGCGGCCTTGCAGGCGAAAGTGGAAGCGGTCAGTCGACCTTGCGGTAGTCGGCGACCACCTTCCAGCGGCCGTCGACGATCTGCGACAGGCGCGTGGCCGTGCTGCCCAGGCGCTTGGTCGGGCTGAAGGTCATCTCCGAGCTGCCGAAGATGTCCGGCGGGATGACCATCGTGTCCATGGCCTTGATGAAGCTGTCGGTGGTCAGGTTGGCGCCCGCCTTGGACGCGGCGCGGATGAAGGCGTCGACCGCGTTGTAGCCGTAGACCGAGAAGACCGTCGGGTCCTCGTTGAACTTGGTCTTGTACTTGGTCGCCCAGTGGCGGATCGGTTGCGCGGCCTCGTCCAGGTAGGGGTGCTGCACCGCCATCGCGGCATACAGGCCGTTCATCGCCGGGCCGCCCAGCTTGTGGATCAGGTCCGTGTAGGCGGCGCTGGAGCCCATGAAGGTGGGGTTGAAGCCGGTCTTGCGGCTCTCGCCGATGACGCCGATCGTCTCGCGGATGATGGTGCCCAGCGCGACGAAGTCGCAGCCGGCGGACTTCATGCGCGCCACCTGCGAGCTGAAGTCGGTCGCGCCGCGCTTGAAGCTGGTGCGCTCGCCGAGCTCCATGCCGGCGGCCTTCAGCCCGGCCTCGGTGCCGCGCAGCACCTCCAGGCCGAACTCGTCGTCCTGGTAGACGACGCAGACCTTCTTGGCGCCCTTCTGCTTGACCAGCTCGGGCAGGTAGACGCGCATCTGGTCGTAGTAGGTCGTCGCGAACGAATACTTGAGCCGGTGGAAGGGCTCGTACATCTCGCGCGCCGCGGTGACCGGGAAGAAGTTGATGACGTTCTTCTCGAACTGCACCGGCATCGCGGCCATGTTCTGCGCGGTGCCGATGTGGCCGATCATCGCGAAGATCTTGTCCTGGTTGACCAGCTTCTGCGCCGCCAGCACGGCCTTGCGCGGGTCGTAGGCCGAGTCCTCGACGACCAGGCGCAGCTTGCGGCCGTTGACTCCGCCCAGTTCATTGGCCTCGTCGACGCGCATGATCATGCCCAGCCGCACCTGCTTGCCGAAGCCGGCGATGGGCCCGGACAGGTCCTGGATCGAGCCGACGACGATCTCGTTCTTCGAGACGCCCTGCGTGGCCTGGGCCAGCGCCGCCGGCGCAGCGAGCGCCAGGGCGAGTGTGGTGATCGCGAGTTTCATGCCTGGTCTCCTGGTGGTCCGCCCGCGGGCGGGATTCTCTTCATGCCGCGACGGCGCTCTTGCCGTACATGGACTCGATGAGCGGCGCATACTTCTGCTGCACGAAGCGCCGTTTGAGCTTCATCGTCGGGGTCAGTTCCTCGTCCTCGGCGCTGAGCTGGGTCTCGATCAGCCGGAAGGCCTTGATCTGCTCGACGCGCGCGAACTTGGCGTTGACCTTGTCGATCTCGCGCTGGATCAGTTCCTGCACCTCGCGCGCGCGGGTCAGGCTGGCGTAGTTCGAGAACGGCACGTCGTGGTCCTGCGCGAACTTCTCGACGTTCTCCTGGTCGATCATGATCAGCACCGTGAGGTAGGGGAGCTTGTCGCCGATGACCACCGCGTCGGTGATGTACGGCGAGAACTTCAGCTCGTTCTCCAGTTCGCTGGGCGTGATGTTCTTGCCCCCGGCCGTGATGATGATGTCCTTCATGCGGTCGGTGATGCGGAAGAACCCTTCGTCGTCGACCGTGCCGACGTCGCCGGTGTGCAGCCAGCCCTCGGCGTCGATGGTCTCGGCCGTCTTCTCCGGCTGGTTCAGGTAGCCCATGAAGACGTTGGGGCCGCGGATCAGCAGCTCGCCCGTGCCCGGGTCGACCTTGACCTCGTTGTAGCCGCAGGCCGGGCCGATGCTGCCAGGCTTGATGCGGCCGGCCGGCATGCCGGTGGAGGCGCCGCCGCTCTCGGTCTGGCCCCAGACCTCGAGCATCGGCACGCCCAGCGACAGGTACCAGCGGATCAGGTCGGGCGCGATCGGCGCCGCGCCGGTGACCAGGAAACGCGCGCGGTGGATGCCGATCAGCTTGCGCACGTTGTCCAGCGCCAGCCAGCGCGCCAGCATGAAGCGGGCCTTGAGCGCGGCCGGCACCGGCTTGCCGGCCAGCACCAGGTCCACGACCTCGCCGCCGACGCCGATGGCCCACTGGTAGACCAGCTTCTGCGCCGTGCTGGCTTCCGACAGCGCGATCATCACCGCCGAGTAGAACTTCTCCCACACCCGCGGCACCGCGGTGAAGACCGAGGGCGCGATCTCGCGCACGTTCTCCGGCACGGTGTCCGGGTTCTCGACGAAATTCAGCACCGAGCCGGTGTACATCGCGAAGTACTCGCCGCCCAGGCGCTCGGCGACGTGGCACAGCGGCAGGAAGCACATGCGCTCGTCGCGCTCGTCCTGGGCGATCAGCGTGTTGTAGCCGTGCACGACGTACAGCACCGAGTGGTGGCTGTGCATCGCGCCCTTGGGCCGGCCGGTGGTGCCCGAGGTGTAGATCAGGATCGCCAGGTCGCCGGCCTTGCGGCTGGCCAGGCGCTCGTCGAACAGCCCGGGGTGCGCCAGGTCGTGCGCGGCGCCCAGCTCGCGCAGGCGGGCCAGGCTGATGACCATCGGGTCCTCGAAGCGCTGCAGGCCCTCCATGTCGAAGACGACGATCCAGCGCAGCTTGGGCAGCGCGGAGCGCACGGCGAGCGCCTTGTCGAGCTGCTCCTCGTCCTCGACGAAGAGGATGCTCGTCGCCGAGTCCTCGCACAGGTACTGCACCTGCGACGGCGAGTCGGTCGGGTAGATGCCGTTGGACACGCCGCCGGCCGACAGCACGGCCAGGTCGGCGATCACCCACTCGACCACCGTGTTGGACAGGATGGACGCGGTGTGGCCCGCCGCGAAGCCCAGCGAGGCCAGCCCCATCGCGACCTCGCGCACGGCGCGGCCGGTCTGCGCCCAGGTCCACTCGCGCCACAGCCCGAGTTCCTTCTCGCGCAGCCAGACCTTGTCGGCGCGCCGGGCCACGGCATTCCAGAAGACACGCGGCAGCGTGTCGCCGGGCACCACGACCTCGGTGCGCGGCTGCACGCTCGACGAATCCCACAGCACGGTCATAGCGTTCTCTTGGTTGGCCGACCAGCAGATCCGGCGACATCGAAGCGGTTCGGCGCGGAACCGGCTTTGCCGGTCCGCAGCCGACGGCCCACTCGGGGGGTAGCGAGCGACAGCGAGCTTGGGGGCGCCATCATCGCCACGTCTTCTTCTTCTTCCAGCGCCGCTCGCCGCGAGCGCCGGCCTCCTTCATGCCCAGGTAGAACTCCTTGATGTCCTCCTTCTCGCGCAGCCGCTCGCAGGTGTCCTCCATCACGATGCGGCCGTTCTCGAGCACGTAGCCGTGGTCGGCGGCATTCAGCGCCATGTTGGCGTTCTGCTCGACGAGCAGCATGGTCGTGCCGCGCTCGCGGTTGATGCGCACGACGATCTCGAAGATCTCCTTCGTCAGCTTGGGGCTCAGGCCCAGGCTGGGCTCGTCCAGCAGCATCAGCTCGGGCGCGGCCATCAGCGCGCGGCTGATCGCGAGCATCTGCTGCTGGCCGCCGGACAGCAGCCCGGCCTCCTGGCGCTCGCGCTCCTTCAGGATCGGGAAGTAGCCGAACACCATCTCGATGTCGCGCGCCACCGCGTCGCGGTCGCGCCGCGTGTAGGCGCCCATCAGCAGGTTGTCGTGCACGCTGAGCAGCGGAAAGACCTCGCGCCCCTCGGGCACGTGCACCAGGCCGCGCGCAACGATCAGCGAGGGGTCCATCGCGGTGATGTTCTCGCCCTTGAATTCCACCGTGCCCTTGCGCGGGTCGATGATGCCGGAGATCGTCTTCAGGATCGTCGTCTTGCCGGCGCCGTTGCTGCCCAGCACGGTGACGATCTCGCCGCGGCGCACCTGCAGGCTGACGCCGCGGATCGCCTTGATCGGCCCGTAGGCGCTCTCGACGTTGCTGAGCTTGAGGATGACCTCGCTGTCGGCGCGGTCCGCCGAGGGCGCCAGCACCGCGTTCATGCCCGCGCCCTCCGCAGCGAGGTCGCGTCGTCGGCGGTGCCCAGGTAGGCCTCGATGACGCCCGGGTGCGACTGCACCTGCTCGGGCGTGCCCAGCGCCAGCACCTCGCCCTGGTTCATTGCCAGCACGCGGTCGGACACGCGCGAGACCAGCGTCATGTCGTGCTCCACCATCAGCACGGTGATGCCGAGGTCGCTCTGGATGTCCTGGATCCAGAACGCCATGTCGTCGGTCTCCTCGACGTTGAGGCCCGAGCTCGGCTCGTCCAGCAGCAGCAGCTGCGGGTCGGTGGCCAGCGCGCGCGCCAGCTCGACGACCTTGCGCACGCCATAGGGCAGCCCGGCGACCATGGTGTCGCGGTACTTGGCGATGCTCAGGAAGTCGATCACCTCCTCGACCTTGCGCCGCGTGGCGCGCTCGGCCTCGCGCACCGAGGGCACGAACAGCAGTTCGGCCCACAGCCGCTTGGGATGGTGCACGTGGCGGCCGATCAGCAGGTTCTGCAGCACGGTGGCATGCTCGAACAGCTCGATGTTCTGGAAGGTGCGCGCGATGCCCAGTGCCGCGATGCGGTGCGGCGGCACCGCGGCCAGCGGCTCGCCGCGGTAGCTGATGCTGCCGGCAGTCGGCGTGTAGATGCGGCTGATCAGGTTGAACACCGTCGTCTTGCCGGCGCCGTTGGGACCGATCAGCGTGAAGACCTCGCCGCGCATCACGTCGAAGCTGACGTTGTTGACGGCCAGCACGCCGCCGAAGCGCACCTGCAGGTCGCGCGCGCCGAGCAGGACTTCCTGGTCGGGGTTCACGTCGCCTGCTCCAGCGCACCGCGTGCGTCCCGCGGGCTGCTCGGTCGAACTCGCTGGTGGACGAACGCTGTCGGGTTGCGGCGCCGTGCGGACACTCGCGTATGCGTCTCGGAAGTGGCGGCGGCATGCACCGATTGGCCTGCGTTGGTCTGCGCATCGCGCCAGGCGGTACCCGCTGCCGGCGCTGACTTCCGCGGTCGCCGCCTGCGGCGGCGACTCCCCTGCGATGCTCGCTCCGGGGTCGCGCCGCCCAACTCACTCCGCTCACTTCGTTCGCTGCGCTCGGACAGCGGCGGCGAGTCAGTTGTCGAGGCGCGCACTTCGTGCGCGCCGACCCCGGCGCTGCGCTTCTCGGCGCTCCACACAGCGCCGGCAGCGGGTACCGCCTGGCGCGAAGACCACCGGCCGTGGTGCGCGTACTGCTGGCACGCCACCGCCGTGTCGCGAAGCCGCGAGGGGGCAGCCCGCAGCGCCCATGGGAGGCGCCGAGAAGCGCAGGGCTCCTGGCCGCGCGCGCAGCGCGCCTCCACCACTGACTCGCCGCCGGTGTCCGAACGGAGCGAGCGCAGTGAGCGAAGTGAGTTGGGCGGCGGGCCAGGAGCGCGAGCATCGCAGGGCAGTCGGCGCGCAGCGCCGACCGCCGGACTCTGGGCGCTGCGGGCTGCCCCCACGCGGCTTCGCTGCGCCCATGCCAGCACGATCAAACAACGCCACGCCACGAACGGCTGCAAAGCGCCGCAGGCTGTCAGTGATGCGCCTGTCTTCATTTCAGCCGATCCGACTTCTGGAACGCCTTCTGGCGCTTGAACAGGCCCCGGCGGTAGAACGGGAACAGCTGGAACCAGGCGCGGATCTTCAGCCAGCGTCCGTACAGCCCCAGCGGCTCGAACAGCACGAACAGGATCAGCACGATGCCGTAGACGAAGGACTTGAGTCCCGGCGCGTTGCCGATCACCTCGGGCAGCCAGCCCTTGAACTCGGAGATCGCCTGCGGCATGCCGATCAGGAAGGCCGCGCCCAGGAAGGCGCCGTGCACGCTGCCCAGCCCGCCGATCACCACCATCAGCAGCAGGTCGATGCTCTGGATGATGTTGAACTGGTCCGGGCTCAGGAAGCGGATCATGTGCGCATAGAGCGCGCCGCCGATGCCGGCCAGCGCGGCGCTGATCGAGAAGCTCAGTGTCTTGTAGTACGCGAGGTGGATGCCCATGCTCTGGGCCGAGATCTCGCTGTCGCGGATGGCGACGAAGGCGCGCCCGGTGGGGCTGCGCAGCAGGTTCAGCACCGCCAGCGTGCACAGTACCGCGATGATCAGGCACAGGAAGTAGAACTTCTCGCCGCTGTCGGCGACCCAGCCGAACATCTGCGGCTGGCCGACCATCTTGCCCGCGTTGCCACCGGTCACGCTCTCCCAGCGCGCCAGCACCTCCTCGACGATGAAGCCGAAGGCCAGCGTCGCGATGCCCAGGTAGATGCCCTTCACGCGCAGCGCCGGCAGCCCGACCACGGCGCCGACGATGGCCGACAGCGCCGCTGCCGCCGCCAGCGACAGCGGGAACGGCCAGCCCTGCGCCGCCAGCACCGCCTGCGTATAGGCGCCCACGCCCAGGAAGGCGGCGTGGCCGATCGAGAACAGCCCGGTGAAGCCGGCCAGCACCATCAGCCCGAGGCCGACGATGCCGTAGATCAGGATGAAGGTCAGCTGCGCCAGGCCGTAGCTCTCCAGCCACCAGGGTGCGGTGACCAGCGCCAGCATCAGCAGCGAATACCAGAACCTGTGGCCACCGTGCTTGGCCAGCACGATGTCCTGGTCGTAGCGCGTCTTGAAGATGAATCGCATGCCGGCTACACCTTCTTGCGCAGGTTCTCGCCGAACAGGCCGTTGGGCTTGACCATCAGCATGATCAGCACCACCACGTAGGCGGCCACGTCCTTGAAGCCCTCGGGCAGGTAGAAGCCCGCCATCGCCTCGACGACGCCGATGATCAGCCCGCCGACGATGGCGCCGGGCAGGCTGCCGAAGCCGCCGACCACCGCCGCCGGAAAGGCCTTCAGCCCGATGAAGCCCATGTTGGCGTGCACGAAGGTGATGGGCGCCAGCAGCAGCCCGGCGATGGCCGCCACCGCCGCCGCCAGCCCCCAGACGACGCCGTTGAGCCGCTGCACCGGGATGCCCATGTAGTACGCGGCGAGCTGGTTCTGCGACGAGGCCTGCATCGCGATGCCGACCTTGCTGTAGCGGAACAGGGCGTACAGCCCCGCGCACAGCAGCGCGGTGGCGCCGATGACGACCATCTGCTCGATGTTGAGGATCAGCCCGCCGACGTCGGCGATCGCGTCCTTGTACGGCACCGGCAGCGTGTGCGTCTCGGTGCCGATGGCCGGGATCATGGTGATCGCTCCGCGCGCCACGTAGCCGATGCCGATGGTCAGCATCACGATGCTGAAGGCCGGCTGGCCGAGGATGGGCCGGATCACCACGCGCTCGGCGAGCACGCCGAAGACGGCCATCGCGACGATCGCGCTGGGCACCGCGAGCCAGAACGGGAAGCCCAGCATCGTCATCAGCGCCAGGCCCAGGAAGGCGCCGAGCATCATCAGCTCGCCCTGCGCGAAGCTGACCGTCTCGGTGGCCTTGTAGATCAGCACGAAGCCGAGCGCGATCAGCCCGTAGATGCAGCCCTGGGCGATGCCGCTGATGACGAGTTGCAGGACCTGCAAGAAACCCCCGGTGACGCACCCTGGCGGCGCGGGCCGATCCTAGCGGCGGCCTCCTGCCGACGGTCTTGCGGGAAACGCTGACACCCAGGCGACAGGGGAGCGGCCGCAGCCCCCTGCATGGAGGGGGTGGTTCCCCGGGGCCGCGCGGCGAGGGGCGCTAGAAGAAGGCCTCGCGGTCTATGCCCTGGCGCGCCAGGCGGCGCTTGAGCTTGGCCAGCGCCTCCTGCTGGATCTGGCGCACGCGTTCGCGCGTGAGCTTGAGCTGCGCGGCCAGGTCTTCCAGCGTCTGCGGCTCACGCCCGTGCAGGCCGTAGCGGCCGAGCAGCACCTCGCGCTCGCGCGCGGCGAGCTCCGAGAGCCCGGCCTCGACCAGGCACTGCAGTTCCTCGCCCAGGCGCTGGCCCAGCGGGTCGGCGGCCTGCTCGTCGGCGACCAGGTCGACCATCGCCTCGCCGGCGTCGCCGGCCGAACGGTCCAGCGGGGCGTCCAGCGAGGTCGGCTGCTCGGCCAGGTGCAGCAGCGCCGCGACCTCGGCCGCCGGCCGCTGCAGCTCGGCCGCGATGTCCTCGGCGCCGGCGCTGCGCCCGTCGGCGAAGCGCGCCTCCAGCGCGCGCCGCGCCTTGAGCACCTGGTTGAGCTCGCGCACCACGTGCACCGGCAGCCGGATCAGGCGCGCCTGCTGCATGATCGCGCGCTCGATGCCCTGGCGTATCCACCACGACGCATAGGTCGAGAAGCGGAAGCCGCGCTCGGGCTCGAACTTCGTCGTCGCGTGCATCAGGCCGAGGTTGCCCTCCTCGATCAGGTCGATCATCGGCAGCCCGCGCCCGGTGTAGTTCTTCGCGATGCTGACGACCAGCCGCAGGTTGCGCTCGATCATGCGCTGGCGCGCCTGGAAGTCGCCGGCGCGCGCGCGCTGTGCGGTGTCCAGTTCCTCGGCCGCGCTGAGCAGCGGCGCGCGCCGGATCTCGCGCAGGTAGGTCTGCAGCGTGTTGCCGTGCTCGCCGTCGCCTTCGGCGAACAGCGCCGCGTCGGGGGCCTCGGCGCCTTCCGTGCCCTCGTGCGCGCCGCTGCCGGCGGCCCCGGTGTCGGCGTGCAGCGCGTCCAGCGCCAGGCGCGCCGCGGCGCCACGGTGGTCCTGGCCGTTCGGGCGCCGGCTCGGTTCGCGAGAACTTGCTCGCCTGGCCATGCCGCGCCCCGTGTCCGCGCGCCGCTAACGCGGCGGCAGCAGCCTCGCCGGGTCGATGGGCTTGCCCTGACGCCGGATCTCGAAGTGCAGCTGCACGCGCTCGGCGTCGCTGGACCCCATCTCGGCGATGCGCTGGCCGCGCCGCACGGCGTCGTCCTCGCGCACCAGCAGCGACTGGTTGTGCGCGTAGGCGGTCAGGTAGTTGGCGCTGTGCTTGACGATCACCAGGTTGCCGTAGCCGCGCAGGCCGGAGCCGGCATAGACGACGCGGCCGTCGGCGGCCGCGAGCACCGGGTCGCCGGCGCGGCCGGCGATGGCCAGGCCCTTGCTGCGCACGTCGTCGAAGGGCGTGACCACGGGGCCGGCCGCCGGCCAGCTCCAGACGATGCCTTCCTCCGGGTCGCGCGCGGTCTGCGTCGGTGCGCTGGGCACCGGGGTCGCGGCAGGCGCAGGCGACGCGGGCGGCGCCGTCGGCGCGGGCGTGGCCGGGGCGCTGGCGGCATCCGCGGGGCGGGTCTCGAGCGGCCGCCCCGGCACGGTACCGGGCGGCGCGACCGGGCGCACGGTCACCGCCTCCGACGGCGGCGGGGCCACGCGCAGCACCTGCCCGACCTCCAGCACGTTGGGGTTGTCGATGCCGTTCCAGCGCGCGATGTCGCGCCAGTTCTGCCCCGACTCCAGGCCGATGCGGATCATCGTGTCGCCGGGCTTGACCGTGTAGTAGCCGGGCTTGCCGGCATTCTCGGCGCCGGGCAGCGGCTTGGCGGCGTCGGCCGGCGCGCCGGGTGCCGAAGCGGCGGCGGCCGGGGCCGATGCCGCCGCCGCCACGGGCGTCCCGGCGGCGGGTGCCGATGCGGGCGTGCCGACCACGGTCACGCCGGTGCGCGGCGGCGGCTGGCGTTCCTCGACCGGCGCGCGGTGGTTGGCCGTCGTGCAGGCCGCCAGGGTGCAGGTGGCGCCCAGCAGCAGCGCCAGCCGCAGGCGGTCGCGCCACCGGGCGGTGGACGTGCCAGCCATCGGGTTCGGGTGAACAGTCATTCGGTGCCGGATTTTAGAGGGACGAAGTGCACGGCATCGAGCCAGCGCCGGGCCAGGCCCGCGGGGCCTTCGGCCATGCGGTCGACGACGAGCAGCCCCTGGCCGCCGCGTGCGGCGTCGACCATCGGCGCCACCAGGCGGCCGCCGACCGCCAGCTGATCCAGCCAGGCCGCCGGCAGTTCCTCGCCGCCGGCAGCGGCCACGATGGCGTCGTAGGGCGCCCGCGGCGCGTGGCCCAGGCGCCCGTCGCCGTGCAGCAGGCGCAGGTCGGCCGACAGCGCGCCCGGCGTCGCGTCGAGCGTGGCGAGGTTGGCGCGCGCCTTGTCGTGCAGCGGGCGCAGGCGTTCGATCGACACCACCGAACGCGCCAGCTGCGCCAGCAGCGCCGTCTGGTAGCCGCAGCCGGTGCCGATCTCCAGCACGCGGCCGAGGTGGCCGCGCTGCGCAGCGCCGGACGCCTCGAACAGCAGCGACAGCATGCGCGCGACGACCGAGGGCTTGGAGATCGTCTGCGCGAGGCCGATCGGCAGGCTGGTGTCCTCGTAGGCCTGGCCGGCGAGCGCGCTGTCGACGAAGCGGTGGCGCTCGACGCGCGCGAAGGCCTGCAGCACGGGCTCGCAGCGCAGGCCGCCGGCGCGCAGCCGCTGCACCATGCGCTCGCGCACCGCCGCCGAGTCCAGGCCCAGCCCGCTGGGGGCGCGCCGGCGCGCCGCGTCGTCGGCGGCCTGCTGCAGCGGGCGCTGCGGGCGCACGAGCGCAGCCGTGGTGGGTGCCGACGCGGGCGCCGTGCCTGCGGGCTTCAGCGCCGCAGGGAAACGCGCTGTGCCAGGCGCCCGCGGCGGCCCGGGGGGCGGCCGGCCCGTCATGCCCCGCCGCCCAGCCTGGCGGCCCAGTCCGGACGCGAAGCGTGATCGGTCAGGTCGACCTGCAGCGGCGTGATCGACACGCGGCCGCTGGCCACGGCGTGGAAGTCGGTGCCCTCGCCGGCCTCGCGCGCGTCGCCGGCGGGGCCGATCCAGTAGATCGTCTCGCCGCGCGGGCTGGTCTGGCGGATCACCGGCTCGCTGGCATGGCGCCGCCCCAGGCGCGTCACCACGCGCGGCAGCGTGGCGGCGTCGGCGCGGTTCGGGATGTTGACGTTGAGCAGGAACGGCAGGCCGCCCAGCGGCATCGCGGCCAGCACCTGCTCGACGATGGCGCGCGCGGCGGCCGCCGCCGCGTCCAGGTTCGCCCAGCCCTTCTCGGCCTGCGAGAAGGCGATCGCCGGCACGCCGAACAGGAAGCCCTCCATCGCCGCCGCGACGGTGCCCGAATACAGCGTGTCGTCGCCCATGTTGGCGCCGTTGTTGATGCCCGAGAGCACGAGGTCGGGCCGGTGGCCGAGCAGCCCGGTGAGCGCCACGTGCACGCAGTCGCTGGGCGTGCCGCTGACGACGCGGAAGCCGCGCACCTGCTCGCCGCGCGCCTCGAAGACCGTGAGCGGTCGCGTCAGCGTCAGCGCATTGGAGGTGCCGCTGGCGTTCTGCTCCGGCGCCACGACGTCGATCTCGCCAAGCCCCTCCATCGCGCGCACGAGCGCGCCGAGTCCGGGGGCGAGGTAACCGTCGTCGTTGGCGATCAGGATGCGCATCGCCGCATTGTAGGGACCGGCAGTCAGCAGGCCGCCGTTCGCAGAAGGACCGAGGCCCGCAACGTCCGGCGACGAGCAGGACGTGGCGGGCCTCGGGAAGGGTGTTGGTGCCGGTGAAGAGAGTCGAACTCCCGACCTTCGCATTACGAATGCGCTGCTCTACCAACTGAGCTACACCGGCTCGGGAGCAACCGGCGCCTGGGGCGCGGGTTGCCGACCGAACAGCCTTGCATTCTAGCATCGGCCAAGGCCATGCCCTGCGGCGAGCGCGACGGCGCTTGGGCACAATGCCGCCGTCCCGCACCCGCCCTGCGCCGATGTCGCCGATGCTCCGCAGCCTGCTGCACGACCCCGCCTTCCGCCGCGCCTGGCGGCTGCTGCTGGCCGTGCTGCTGGCGGCCGCCTCCTGGCTCGCCTTCATGCCGCAGCCCCCGGGCGTGCCCGGCGGCGACAAGCTGCACCACCTGCTGGGCTTCGCGGCGCTGACGCTGGTCGGCGCGCTGGGCTTCGAGCCGCGATGGCGCACGCTGCTGGTGGTGGCCTGCGCACTGCTGCTCTACGGCGCCTTCATCGAGCTCGTGCAGTCGCAGCTGCCCTGGCGCAGCGCCGAGTGGGCCGACCTGCTGGCCGACGGCCTGGGCGTGATGCTCGGCGCCAGCGCAGCCGCCGTGCTGCGCCGGACCGCGGCGCCGGCGGCGGCCTGAACAACGCGCGCCGGCCCGCGGCGCCGTGACGTGAACTGGGGTGGCTCACGCTGTGAGCCACTGGCGCCCGATCCTGTCGGCATGCCGTGGCCATTGGGGCCCACGGCGCCCTCCGGCGAGACGCCGGGCTGCCCGGGAGCCCACCATGTTGCAGTCCCCCTTGGATTTGGACCTGCCTGCCGCCGACGCGATCGACCGCACCGGCTTCGACCTCGGCTGGGACCACGCCCGCCACGGCCTGGTGCCGGCACCTGAACTGCTGCACGAGGCGACGCCGGTGGGCCAGGGCTGGCGCGTCGCACGCGCCACCTTCGGGCCGCGCACGCTGGCCGCCAGCGCGCCGCTGCGCCTGCAGCTGGCGCTGCGCACGGCGGCCTGGCGCCAGGGCATCGCCTTCGACGCACTGCAGGTCACGCCGCACCACCTGGCGCAGATCCAGGTCGCGCGCTGCCCGGTGCTGCGCTGCACGCTGGGCGGTGCACCGGCGGCGCCGACGGCCGCGGTGGTCGAGCGGCTCAACCCGCAGGCCGGCTTCGCGGCCGGCAACCTGGCAGTGATGAGCCGGCGCGCCGCCGAGGCGCGCGCCGGCCTGGACCTGCTGGACCTGGTGCGCCGCGCGCGCCGCGCCGAAAGCGCCGGCGGGCCGGAGGACGGCCTGCCCGCCGCGGCCTGGTGGCGGCTGGCCACGCTGCAGTCCTACGCCACGCCGCTGCGCCTGCACGAGGCGGCCGCGCTGCCGCTGGCCGTGCTGCCGCCCAACCGCGTGCGCCTGCTCAACGCGGCCCAGGGCCTGCAGGCGCTGCTGACGCTGCAGTTCGTCGCGCCCGGCTTCGCCGAGCGGCTGCGCGGCGTGGCCGCGCTGCTGCCCGAGCACACGCTGCGCCAGGACTTCAACCTCTTCGTCGGCGCGCTGCTGCCGCGTGTCGTCGAGGCCGGCGACGAAGCAGTAGCGCGGCGCCGCGCGCTGGAGGACGCCTGGCTGGGCGAACGTGTGCAGCGGCGCTGGCAGCACTTCGTGCTGAGCCTGGGCGAGCCGGCCGTCGAGGCGCTGCTGCAGCGCCTGGACGCCGGCGCCCCGGGAGTGAAGGTCCAGCATCACAGCGCCGAAGGCGCCACCCAGGGCTGGGCGCTGGAGCGCCGCGGGCGCATGGCGGCGTTCGCGGCGAGCGTGCCGGCGGCGCGGTCCAGGCCGGCGCACCCGCAGCGTCGCGCCGAGGACCGCCCGCACGCGCGCTGAGCGTGGACGCGGGACCGTCCCTGCGGACGGTCCCGCGCCTCGCGAAGGGCGAACGCCCGCCGGCGCGAGCGCGGCCTGCCCGGCCGGGCCGCTGGTCGCCGCCGGGCCGTCAGTCCGGACCCGCCGCCACCACCGCTGGCAGCCCGCCGAAGAACAGGTCGGCGACGATGGCGCCCAGCCGCTCGTGCGTCAGCCCGCTGCCTTCGCGCAGCCAGGTGAAGGTCCAGTTGATCATGCCGAAGAGCAGCATCGCCAGCGGCCGCTCGAGCCGCGCCGCGGCGAGGTCCGGGCGCAGCGCGGCGACGGCGTCGGCGAAGGCGGCGACGACGCGGCGCTGGCCGTCGACCACCGCGCGGCGCTGGTCCTCGGCCAGGAAGCGCACGTCCTCGGTCAGCACGCGGTGCTGGTGCTGCGCGCCGGCGTAGGCCTGCATGAAGCGGCGGATCAGCTCGCGCAGGTGCGGCTCGGCCGTCAGGCCGCACGCGGCGACGTCCTGCACCAGCGCCTCCAGCTTGGCGACATGGCCGGCGGCGATCATCGCCAGCAACTCGTGCTTGTCGCGCACGTAGTGGTACAGCGTCGCCTTCGAGACGCCGCTGGCGGCGGCGACCTCGTTCATCGTCGTCGCGGTATAGCCACGGGTGGCGAACAGCTGCGCCGCGGCGGCCAGGATCTGCTCGCGCGTGTCGCCGTAGGTCGCCGCGCGCGGGCGCGCCATCGCGTGCGGGGCCCCGTCAGCGCTCGTCGAAGCTGATCACCACGCGCTCGGTCAGCGGGTGCGCCTGGCAGGTCAGCACGAAGCCGGCGGCCAGGTCGGCGGGTTCGAGCGCGAAGTTGCGGTCCATGCGCACCTGGCCTTCGAGCAGCTTGGCGCGGCAGGTCGCGCAGACGCCGCTGCGGCACGAGTAGGGCACGTCCATGCCGGCGCGCGACGCGGCCGCGAGCAGGCTCTCGTCGCCAGGCTGGAAGCCGACCTCGCGCGTGATGCCGTCGCGGATGACGGTGATGCGCGCCGTGGTCGCGTCGCCGGCCTGCGGCGCATGCAGCGTCGCGTCGGCGGCCGTCGGCGGCACGCCGAAGCGCTCGACGTGGATGCGCTCGGCCGCCAGGCCCAGGCCGCGCAGTGCGGCCTCGACCTCGTCGTTCATCGCGTGCGGGCCGCAGACGAAGGCCTCGTCGACCGGCGGCGCCAGGCGCAGCACGGCAGCCAGCTTGCCGGCATCGATGCGGCCGGCGGCCAGCGGCGAGTCGACCTGCTCGCGCGAGAAGACCGGGTGCAGCGCCAGCCGCGCGAGGTGGCGGTTCTTCAGGTCCTCGAGCTCTTCCTTGAACATCGTCGAGGCGCTGCTGCGGTTGCCGTAGACCAGGGTCACGCGGGCCTGCGGGTCGCCGGCCAGCAGCGCCTTGACGATGGACAGCACCGGCGTGATGCCGCTGCCGCCGGCCACGGCCAGCACGTGGCGCGGACGCTTGTCGAGCGCGCTACCGAAGCGGCCCTGCGGCTCCATCACCTCCAGCGGGTCGCCGACGCGCAGCGACGCGTGCAGCCAGCCCGAGAAGGCACCGCCGGGCACCCGCCGCACGCCCACGCGCAGCGGCTCGCCCGGGGCGGCACAGATCGAATACGAGCGGCGCAGCTCGTCGCCCGGGCGCTTGAGCGTCAGGTACTGGCCGGGCGCGAAGCGGAAGCTGTTCTGCAGCGCCGGCGGCACCGCCAGTTCGACGACCAGCGCGTCGTCGGTATCGGCGCGCAGCGCCTGCACGCGCAGCGGGTGGAAATGCAGACCGCTCATGGGCGTCGGCTACAGGGGCTTGAAGTGCTCGAAGGGTTCGCGGCAGGCGCGACAGCGGTACAGCGCCTTGCAGGCCGTGCTGCCGAAGGCCGCCAGGCGTTCGGTGTCGGCGCTGCCGCAGCGCGGACAGGCCACGGCGGGCGCACGGCGGTGCAGTCGGACCACCTGAGCGCCATCGGCGGCCGCGGGCCCGGGCGGCGCGATGCCGTAGTCGGCCAGCTTGCGCCGGCCTTCGGCGCTGATCCAGTCGGTGGTCCACGGCGGCGCCAGCCGGTGCGTGACGCGCACGTCGCCGAAGCCGGCGGCGAGCAGCGCGTCGCGCACGCTGCCGGCGATGACCTCGGTGGCCGGGCAGCCGCTGTAGGTGGGAGTCAGCACGACTTCGACCGAGTCGCCCTGGGCCGCCACCTCGCGCACGATGCCGAGGTCGATCACCGACAGCACCGGCACCTCGGGGTCCGGCACCGCGGCCAGCGCGGCCCAGGCCACCGCGACGCGGTCGTCGGCGACGACGCCGCTCACCAGCGTCCCCCGGGGAAACTGCGCTGCAGCGTCTGCATCTCGGCCAGGATGAAACCCAGGTGCTCGCTGTGGCGGCCCAGCGTGCCGGTGCTGACGAAGGGCGTGGCCGGCGGCAGCACCAGCGTCGCGTCGGCGAAGACCGCGGCCACCTCCTGCTGCCAGGGCGCCGCCAGCTCGTCGCGCGCCAGGCCCAGGCCGCTGGCCTGCGCAGCCTCGTCGACCGCATCGCGCTGGAACATCTCGTTCACATAGGGCCAGGCACGGTCCAGTGCGGCGGCCAGCCGGCGCGCCGACTCGTCGGTGCCGTCGCCCAGCCGCACGACCCAGTCGCCGCAGTGCTGCTGGTGGTAGCGCGCCTCCTTCAGCGCCTTGCCGGCGATGGCCGCGAGCTCGGGTTCGCTGGACGACGCCAGCCGCTGCCAGGTGAGCTTCAGCCAGGTCGCGAGCAGGAAGCTGCGCAGCACGGTGTCGGCGAAGTCGCCGCCCGGGCTGTGCGCGCTGCTGCGGCGCATCGGCTGCTCGACCATCGTCAGGTTGCGGAAGTCGCGCTCGTCGCGCAGGAAGGCGAGCTGATCCTCGTCGAAGCCCTGCCCTTCCAGCTTGCCGGCCAGCGTCAGCAGGCCACGCGCCTGGCCGATCAGGTCCAGCGCCTGGTTGGTGAGCGCGATGTCCTCCTCGATCACCGGGCCGTGGCCGCACCACTCGGCCAGGCGCTGGGCGTGGATCAGGCAGGTGTCGGCGATGCGCAGCACGTACTCGACGGGCGGCGTCATCTGGATGGCGATCGAAGCGGCGGCCGCGCCGGACGGGTTGCCCGGCCGGTTCGGAGCCTCCCCGGGGGGTGGCGAGCGGAGCGAGCCTGGGGGAGCCATGATCACATGTGGTTCACTTCGTCGGGCAGTGGGTAGAAGGTTGGGTGGCGGTAGACCTTGTCCTCCATCGGGTCGAACAGCATGGCCTTGTCGCCGGGGTCGCTGGCCGTGATGTCGCTGCTCTTCACGACCCACACGCTGGTGCCTTCCTGACGCCGCGTGTAGACCTCGCGTGCCAGCTGCAGCGCCATCTTCGGGTCGGCGGCATGCAGGCTGCCGCAGTGCTTGTGGTCCAGCCCGGCCTTGGGCCGCACGAAGACCTCCCACAGCGGCCATTCAGTCGCACTCGCGTTCGGGGTCGTGCTCATGCCGCCTGCTCCTTCGCCGCCTGCTTGCGCGCATGGGCCAGCGCCGCCTCGCGCACCCAGGCGCCGTCGTCCCAGGCCTTCACGCGTGCGGCCAGGCGCTCCTTGTTGCAGGGCCCGTGGCCGCCGACGACGCGCCAGAACTCGGCCCAGTCGATGGGGCCGAAGTCCCAGTGCCCCCGTTCGGCATTCCACTTCAGGTCCGGGTCCGGCAGCGTCACGCCCAGCACCTGCGCCTGCTCGGCGCAGGCGTCGACGAATTTCTGGCGCAGCGTGTCGTTGGACAGCCGCTTGATGCCCCAGCGCGTGCTCTGCGCGCTGTTCGGGCTCTCGGCGTCCGGCGGGCCGAACATCATCAGGCTGGGCCACCACCAGCGGTTGACCGCGTCCTGCACCAGCGCGCGCTGCGCGTCGGTGCCCTCCTTCATCATCACCAGCAGGCTGTCGAAGCCCTGGCGCTGGTGGAAGCTCTCCTCGCGGCAGATGCGCACCATCGCGCGTGCATAGGGCGCGTAGCTGCAGCGCGTGAGCGGCACCTGGTTCATGATCGCCGCGCCGTCGACCAGCCAGCCGATGGTGCCGATGTCGGCCCAGTTGAGCGTCGGGTAGTTGAAGATGCTGCTGTACTTGGCCTTGCCGGCATGCAGCGCGTCGACCATCTGGTCGCGGCTGGTGCCCAGCGTCTCGGCCGCGGCGTACAGGTACAGGCCGTGACCGCCCTCGTCCTGGATCTTGGCCAGCAGGATGGCCTTGCGCTTGAGCGTCGGCGCGCGCGTGACCCAGTTGCCCTCGGGCAGCATGCCGACGATCTCGGAATGCGCGTGCTGGCTGATCTGGCGCACCAGGGTCCGGCGGTAGTGCTCGGGCATCCAGTCCTTGGCCTCGATGAAGTCGCCGGCGTCGATGCGAGCCTCGAAGCGCGCCTCCAGTTCCGCCTCCTCCACCGTGCGCACCGCCTTGCGCTCTTCCTTCGGCGCCAGGTCCATCGCCTGCGTATACATCGCTGCTCCTATCGCGGGTCTTGCCCAGCGGCCGCCGCGGATCCGGCTTCGCCGGTCCGCTGGGGGCGCCCCCTCGAGGGGGCGCGCCGAAGGCGCTTCGGGGGTGGGCTCATTTCGGTCGTTGGTCGACGACGCGGCGCGCCTTGCCGACCAGCGTGCGTTCGATCGAGTCGGGCAGCCCGACGTCGACCCGCGCGCTGACGCCGATCAGCGTCTTGATGCGGTGCTGCAGCTCGCGCGCGATGGCATCGCGGTCGGCGTGCTGCTGCGCCGGCGTCAGCTCGCAGCGCACGGTGACCTCGTCCAGCAGCTGCTCGCGCGTGACGACCAGCTGGTACTGGCCGGAGAGCCGCCCGTCCTGCAGCACCAGCTCCTCGACCTGCGTAGGAAACAGGTTGACGCCGCGGATGATCAGCATGTCGTCGCTGCGGCCGACGATCTTGCCCATCCTCCGCATGCTGCGCGCGGTGGGCGGCAGCAGCCGCGTGAGGTCGCGCGTGCGGTAGCGGATCACCGGCAGCGCTTCCTTCGTCAGCGTCGTGAACACGAGTTCGCCCTCGCTGCCCTCGGGCAGCACGGCGCCGGTCTCGGGGTCGATGATCTCGGGGTAGAAGTGGTCCTCCCAGATCACCGGGCCGTCCTTGCTCTCGATGCATTCGTTGGCGACACCCGGGCCCATCACCTCCGACAGGCCGTAGATGTCCACCGCGTCCAGCCCGGCGCTGGTCTCGATCTCGCGCCGCATCGCCTCGGTCCAGGGCTCGGCGCCGAAGATGCCCACGCTGAGCGACATCTGCCGCGGATCCTTGCCCTGGCGGCGGAATTCCTCGACGATCACCTGCATGTAGCTGGGCGTGACCATGATGATGTCGGGCCGGAAGTCCTCGATCAGCTGCACCTGCTTCTCGGTCTGCCCGCCGCCCATCGGCACCACGGTGCAGCCCAGGCGCTCGGCGCCGTAGTGCGCGCCCAGCCCGCCGGTGAACAGGCCATAGCCGTAGGCCACGTGCACGATGTCGCCGGCACGCCCGCCGCTGGCTCGGATGCTGCGCGCGACGAGGTCGGACCACGTGTCGATGTCGCGCTGCGTATAGCCCACCACCGTGCTCTTGCCGGTGGTGCCCGAACTGGCGTGGATGCGCACGATGCGCTCGCGTGGCACGGCGAACATGCCGAACGGATAGTTCGCGCGCAGGTCGGCCTTGCTGGTGAACGGAAACTTCGCGAGGTCGGCCAGCGAGCGGCAGTCGTCGGGGTGCACGCCGGCGGCCTCGAAGGCGGCGCGGTAGTGCGGCACGTTGTCCCAGGCGTGGCGCAGCGTCCAGCGCAGCCGCTCGAGCTGCAGCGCCTGCAGTTCGTCGCGGCTGGCGGTCTCGATCGGCTCCAGCTCGCCGGGCTTCGGGCTCTTCACGGGCATCGGGGCTCTCCTGCGCTGCTAGGCCTGCGGCCCAGGCTCGGGCCTGGGCTTGCCCATGGGCAGGCCGTCGACCAGCGGCTTGCCCTTCATCGTGATGCTGCGGCCGCGGAAGACCGCGACGCGCTCGCCGCGCTGGTTGCTGACCACGATGTCGTAGACGCCGGTGCGGCCGGTCTTCGCGAGCTCGGTCGCGCTGGCGGTCAGCACGTCGCCCAGGCGCGCGCCGAGCATCAGGTTGACGTCGAAGCCGGCCGCCACCGTGACCTCGTTGTAGGCGTTGCAGGCGTAGGCGAAGGCGCTGTCGGCCAGCGTCGTGACCAATCCGCCGTGACACAGGTCGTGGCCGTTGAGCATGTCCTCGCGCACGGTCATCTGCAGCGTCGCGCTGCCGGGGCCGACGGCCAGCACCTGCAGGCCCAGCAGCTTCGACGCGCGGTCGCCCCGCCACATCGCGTCGCGCGTGGCCTCGGCCACGGCCTGCGGCGTCCGGTCCACCGGCTGCGAACGCATGTCCATCAGCGGTCCCGGAAGACCGGCGGCCGCTTGGCCAGGAAGGCGGCCACGCCTTCGGCGAAGTCGGCACCTCGACCCAGTTCGCGCTGCGTGTCGGCCTCCAGCGTCAGCGCGTCGGCGAATTCCATCGCCATCGCGGCGTCCAGCGCGCGCCGGGTCTCGGCGAGCGCGCGGCTGGGCATCTGCGACAGCTTCGTGGCCAGCGCAGACACCTCGGCCGCGAAGCGGTCGTCGGGCACGCATTGCCAGATCAGCCCGATGCGTTCGGCCTCCTCGGCCGGCAGCTTGTCGCCGCTCATCGCCAGGCCCAGCGCGCGCGCACGGCCCACCAGGCGCGGCAGCAGCCAGGTGCCGCCGCAGTCGGGCACGAGGCCGATCTTGCTGAAGGCCTGGATGAAGCTGGCGCTCTTCGCGGCGACGACGACGTCGCAGCACAGCGCGAAGTTGGCGCCGGCGCCGGCGGCCACGCCGTTGACGGCGGCGATAACGGGCACCGGCATCGTGCGCACGCGCATCGCCAGCGGCCGGTACCAGCGCTCGATCACCGCGCCGACATCGCCATTGCCGGCCATCGCCGGGTCGGCCAGGTCCTGCCCGGCGCAGAAGCCGCGGCCGGCGCCGGTGACGACGACGGCGCGCACCGCCGGGTCCGCGGCCGCGGCATCCAGCGCCGGCAGCAGTTCGCCGTGCATCTGCGCGGTGAAGCTGTTCAGCGCCGCCGGCCGGTTCAGCGTCAGCGTGCGCACCGCCCCTTCGGTGGCGACGAGGATGGTCGTCTCGGACATCGGCCCTCCTGGCCTGGCGGCACCGGATCGCGGTGGCAGGGCCGATTCCCCGACCGCTCGGTCGACGAATTCTAGCGGGCAGCGGCGCCGGACGACAACGGCCGCCGCAGGCGGCCGGTCGTGCACGACCGCGGACGGCCGCGGCACGCCGCGGGCCGCGCACAAAGGAAGACGCCCGCAGCAAGCTGCGGGCGTCGGGATACTTCAGGCGCCGGTCACGGGTTCCGGTACTCCGCCCAGTGCTGCGGTCGGTTCTCGCCTGTCGTGATCGCTACTGTGCCAGCCTTCGATGACGGTGTCGCGACAAACAGCACCACGGACGCCCACCATTCCCGGGGTTCGGCGCAGGCGATCAGGCCGGGCGCGCGAAGCGCTCCTCCAGCCACGCCAGCAGCGTGCGCAGCGCCTGCGCCTCGCCGCCGACCGGCCGTCCGGGGCGTGCCGCGTCGTTCCAGGCAAACAGGTCCAGGTGCAGCCAGGGCAGGTCCGCGGGCACGAAGTCCTCCAGGAACAGCGCCGCGGTGATCGCGCCGCCCAGCCCGCCCTTGCCGGTATTGACGATGTCGGCGATGTCGCTCTCGATCGCGCGGTGGTACGGCGCCCACAGCGGCAGGTGCCACAGCGGGTCCAGCAGCGCCAGGCCGCGGTCGACGAGGTCGCGCGCCATCGCCATGTCGCGGCAGAACAGCGCCGGCAGCTGCGGCCCGAGCGCGATGCGCGCGGCGCCGGTCAGCGTCGCCATGTCGATCATCAGCGCCGGCTTGCCCTCGGCGCCGTAGGCCAGCGCGTCGCACAGGATCACGCGGCCCTCGGCGTCGGTATTGCCGATCTCGATGTGCAGGCCCTTGCGCGTGCGGAAGACGTCGCCGGGGCGGAAGGCGTTGCCGGCGATCGCGTTCTCCACCGCCGGGATCAGCAGCTGCAGCCGCACCGGCAGCTTCATCGCCATCACCAGCTGCGCCAGGCCCAGCGCATGCGCGGCGCCGCCCATGTCCTTCTTCATCAGCCGCATGCCGTCGGCCGACTTGATGTCCAGGCCGCCGCTGTCGAAGCACACGCCCTTGCCGACCAGCACCAGCTTCGGATGCTTCGGCGAGCCCCAGTCGAGCTCGATCAGCCGCGGCTCGCGCGTCGCCGCGCGGCCCACCGCGTGGATGGCCGGGAAGCCGGCGGCCAGCAGCTTGTCGCCGACGACCTGCCTGAAGGTCGCGCCATGCTGCTTCGCGACCAGGCGCACCGCCTCGGCCAGCTCGGCCGGGCCCAGGTGCTCGGCCGGCGTATTGACGAGGTCGCGCGTCGCCGCCACCACGTTGGCGATCAGCAGCCCGCGCCGCGCCGCATCGCCGGGCGCCAGGTGCAGCGTCGCCGCCTCGCGCGGCGCCTTGCGGTACTGGTCGAAGTGGTAGCTGCCCAGCTCCCAGGACATGGCGGCGGCCGCCGCGTCCATCGTCAGCCCGCCCTCGCCCAGGTGGTAGCGGCCGGCCGGCAGCGCGCGTGGCAGCGCCGCCAGCGCCCACGGGTGGTCGGCCGCGTGCACGCCCGCCCACACCGCGGCCAGGCCGCCGTCGCCGGCGGGCATCAGCACATGGCTGTCCGCGGCGCCGGCGAAGGCCTGGGTGGCGAGCCAGCGGCGCTGGGTGTCGTCCAGGCGGTCGCGGGCGGCGGCGAAGCCGGCGCGGTCGACGACGTGGATGGGCACGCTGCCGCGGCCGGGGCGGGAAAGCTCGACGCTCATGCGGGGAAATTCCTTGCAGGTTCGGTGGTGGCGACGCCAGGGTCGGGAGGCGCGATTGTCGGGCCGGCGCCGCCACCGGCCGCCCGCGTGCCGCCTGTGCCCCGCGTGCCGCGGGCCCGAGATGCAGTCCGGCCGGCCGCGCCGTCGATTCGCGCACCCTGGCGACGCTTCGTCGCACGCCGCTGGCGGCGCCGCCGGCGGCCGGGCACAGTGCCCACCGTCACGTCCACCACCCCGCACGGAGAACCCCCATGAGCCTGCTCGGCACCCTGCTGCGCCCGGTCCGCGACCTCACCGAGGCGGTCGTGATGCCGTTGCGCGCCGTCTTCGTCGTCGGCCTGTGCTGGTTCATCAACAGCATGACCTACGCCGGCGTCTGGTGGGTCAAGTGGGTCGCGCTGGGCATGGGCATCGCCGTGCTCGTGGCCTGGGCGCGTGCCGCGCGCACGCTGTTCGTGCTGGCGCTGGTGGCGCTGGTCGGGCGCTGGGTCTGGAAGCGCTGGGGCGACGACGCGAAGCGCCAGTTCGACGACTGGGTGCAGCGCACGCAGCCCAAGGCCGCGCAGGTGCTGGAGATCGTGCGCTCGCCGCGACAGCGCGCCGACGTGATCGACGGCGCGGCCTGAACCGGTGCCGCGGCCACCGGGCCCGCGCGGCCCGGGGCCTCAGCCGGCGGCCGCGGGCGCCGGCGCCCCCGCCGGCGCGGCCGCGGCGCGTTCGACATGCCAGTCGATCAGACGCCGCATGTTGGCCAGCGACACCCAGTGCAGGTGCACCAGGCCCAGGATGCCGTTGCGGTGCAGCTCGCCGACCACCGCGTCGGGCAACGCGGTCATCTGCTTGTCGTCGACGGTCAGGAAGCCGTCCACCGTGTGCTTGCCGCCGCCGGGCAGCGTGGCCTCGAAGCGCATCTCGCGCAGCACGTCCAGCTCCAGCAGGCGCCGGCAGACCAGCCGCGTGCGCTGGATCTCGGCCTCCATGCGCTCGAGCTGCTGCTGGGTCGACTTCAGCAGCGGGGCGGGCTGGCCGTCGGCCTCGAACAGCGGCATCCCGTCGTCGGGGTTGGCGCCCGGCCAGGCCAGGTCCACGCAGACCGCGAAGCGGTCGTCGCCGACACGCGCCAGGCAGAACGGGTACATGCCCAGCACCATGGGCATGAACTGGGCGCGCCAGCGGTCGCCGGTGACGTACAGGTTCTGGTTCTGCGCCAGCCCGAAGACCGCCACCGGCGCGACCTGGTCCTTGCCGTCCGGGCCCTTGCCGGCGCGCACGAAGACGATGGGAAACTCGCGGCAGGCATCGCCGAATTCGCCGGCGGCGACGAACAGCGCATTCAGGCCGGCCGCCGGCGACCAGTCGGTGACGGGCAGGCGCAGCTTCAGGCCGCGGTGCTGGACGCTGTCCAGCGCGACCGGCTGGCGATGCAGGTTCTGGTTGATCAAGAGGCTTCTCCGGAAGGGGGCAAGGCACTGACCAGCACCTTGTCGACACGTTTGCCGTCGAGGTCGACGACCTCGAAGCGCCAGCCCGCCCACTCCACCGCGTCGGCGGTGTTGGGCAGGCGGCCCAGCAGGAGCATGATCATGCCAGCCAGCGTGTTGTAGCGGCCGCGGTCCTCCTCCGGGAGTTCCTTGAGTTCCAACCGGTCCTTGAGCTCCGGCACCGGGATCAGGCCGTCCATCAGCCAGCTGCCGTCCTCGCGCCGCACGGCCCAGGCGTCCTCGCCGCTGGGCGCGCCGAATTCGCCGGTGATCGCCTCCAGCAGGTCGCGCTCGGTGATCACGCCCTGAACCGCGCCGTATTCGTCGACGACGAAGACGAGGTCGGTGCCCGACTGCTTGAAATGCTCCAGCAGCTCCATGCCCGACAGCGTCTCGGGCACGAAGACCGGCGGCTCCATGTGGTCGGCGAGCTGCGGGCGCTCGCCGCGCGCCAGCGGCTGCAGCAGCCGCGCGGCGCTGAGCACGCCCTGCACGTCGTCCAGCGAGCCCCGGCACACCGGGTAGCGCGTGTGGCCGCTCTCGGCGATGCGCGCCAGCAGTTCCTCCAGCGTGTCGCTGGTGTCCAGCCAGACGATCTCGGCGCGCGGGATCATCATGCTGCCGATCTGGCGGTCGTCCAGGCGGAACACGTTGCGCACCATCTGGTGCTCCTGGGCCTCGATGACGCCGGCGTCCAGGCCTTCCTCCAGCTGCGCGGCGATCTCCTCCTCGGTGACGCTGGCGCCCGGCGACTTGCCGCCCAGGCCGAGCACGCGCAGCACGGCCTGCGTCGACGCGGACAGCATCACGACGAAGGGCTTGGTGGCCGTCGACAGCCACAGCATCGGCCGTGCCGCCAGCCGCGCCACCGGCTCGGGGAACATCTGGCCGATGCGCTTGGGCACCAGCTCGCCGAAGATGATCGTGAAGTAGGTGATCAGGATCACCACCCCGGCGGTCGACGCGATGTTGGCCGCCTGCGCGCCGATCGCGAAGCGCTCGATCATCCAGTCGGCGAGCGGCCGGGCGAACGCGGCCTCGCCGACGATGCCGTTGAGCAGGCCGATCGAGGTGATGCCGATCTGCACCGTCGACAGCCAGCGCGTGGGGTCGTCGTGCAGGGCCATCGCCGCCTCGGCGCCCCCCTCGCGGGCCTCCACCATCACCTGCAGGCGCGCCTTGCGCGCCGCTGTCAGTCCCATCTCCGCCATCGCGAATGCGCCGTTGAGCAGGATCAGGAACACCAGCAAGGCTATGTCCATCGAGGCCCCGGCGCCGGCGGCCGGGTGCTGTTGCAACAGGATCAAGGTTAGCAGACGGCCCCGGCGGGCCCGCGCGACGGCCGGCAGAATCGGCGCATGGACTACCTGATCGGCGACGTGCAGGGCTGCGACGACGCGCTGGGCCGGCTGCTCGGCGCGGTCGGCTTCTCGCCCTCGCGCGACCGCCTGCTGGTGCTGGGCGACCTGGTCAACCGCGGGCCGGCCTCGCTGGCCGTGCTGCGCCGCCTGGCCGCGCTGGGCGACGCCGCGACCTGCCTGCTGGGCAACCACGACCTGCACCTGCTGGCCGTGGCGCAGGGCGTGCGTCCGCTGCACCGCAGCGACACCGTGCACGACATCCTGGCCGCGCCGGACCGCGCCGCCTGGCTGGACTGGCTGCGGCAGCGACCGCTGGCCGCCCGCTTCGCCGGCTGGCTGTGCGTGCACGCCGGCGTGCCACCGCAATGGGACGCCGCGCGGACGCTGGCGCTGGCCGGGGAGGTCTCGGCGCTGCTGCGCGGCCCCGACCTGGCCGACTTCCTGCCGCGCATGTACGGCAACGAGCCGCGGCGCTGGGACGACACGCTGGCCGGCGCCGAGCGCTGGCGCTTCGTGATCAATGCGCTGACCCGCATGCGCTTTTGCACCGACGACGGCACGCTGGACTTCAAGGCCAAGGAAGGCGCCGACGCCGCACCGCCCGGACACCGCCCGTGGTTCGAGGTCCCGTCGCGCCGCACGGCGGGCGTGCCGATGGCCTTCGGCCACTGGAGCACGCTGGGGCTGATCGCCCGGCCCGACCTGCTGGCGCTGGACACCGGCTGCGTCTGGGGCGGCCCGCTGACCGCGGTGCGCGTGGACGGCGGCCGGCGCGAGGTGTTTCAAGTGCCCTGCGCGCAGGCGCAGCGGCCCGGGGGCTGAAGGCACAATCCCGCTACAGGAAGCGTGGCCGAGTGGTTGAAGGCACCGGTCTTGAAAACCGGCAACGGGCAACCGTTCGTGGGTTCGAATCCCACCGCTTCCGCCAGCATCCGCAAGGTTCGTTCAGCGCGCAGCGCTGCGCCGGAACTCATGTCGCGCAGCGACGTGAGTGCAGGCAATCCCACCGCTTCCGCCAGCGTCAGGCCCTCAGACGCCGCTCGCCGCCGCCAGTCCTAGCAGTTCCCGGTTGACCCGGTTCTCGCCGAGGAAGCTCGACCGGTAGGCCTCCGGCACGTGAAAGCGCGCCACGTTGCGCACCCACTCGACGCCGCCGCGCAGCGCGCGCTCGCGCAGCGCCGGCTCCTCGTCGGTGGCCCGGACCAGCGCCAGGTGCAGGCCGGGGCGGTAGATGCCCGGCGCCCCCAGCCGGCGCAGGCTCTCCAGCGCACGCGCGGCATGGCGCGCCGCCGCCTCGCGGTCGCCGCGGCGCGCGGCCCAGCCGGCGGCGATGACGTCCGCCAGCAGCGCATGCCCCTGCTCGCCGCGGGCGCGCCAGCCGTCCCCCGCACGCTGCAGCGCCTCGAGGTCGCCGGGCTCGGGCTGCCGGCGCCAGGCGAGCAGCCGCGCCGTCGCCAGGTGCGTGGCCGTCGGGTTGCGCGCGGGCTCGAAGGCGATCGCCAGCGCCGGCGCCGGCGGCCGCAGGCGGAGCCAGGTGATCTCCTCCTCGAGCAATGCGTTCAGCTGGCGCCCGAAGTCGTCGTCCGGCGCGGCAGCCATGGCCGCCATCATCCGGTCGCAGCGCGCCGGCTGGCCGAGGTGCGTCCACAGCTCGGCCAGCGCCGCCAGCACGCGCGCCCGGTTGTGGCCCGGCAGCGCCGGCCCGCCGTCGGCCAGCGGCTCCAGCACGGCCAGCGCGTCCCGGTAGCGGCCCAGCCAGACCAGCGCGCGCCCGCGCTGCACGCGCACGTGCAGCGTGAAGGCATCGGCGCCGCCGCTCTCGGCCATCAGCGACAGGCATTCGTCGAGCAGGTCCAGGGTCTCGACGATCTGGCCGGCCGCGGTGGCCAGCGTGGCGCTGTTCTGCAGGCAGCCGGCCAGCATGCGGTGGCGGCCGACCTCGCGCGCCGCGGCGACGGACTGCGCCTGGGACCGCGAAGCCTCGCCGACCTGCCCCAGAAGCGACAGCGCGATCGCGCGCTGGCTGTGGAACCAGCAGCGCCAGGTGGCGTCGGGCGACTGCGCCAGCAGCGGCTCGGCGAGCGCCAGCTGGGCCAGCGCGGCCTCGGCCCGGCCGGCGGTGCGCAGGCAGGTCGCCAGGGTCCAGCGCAGCTCGGCGACGCGCCGGGGCGTCGCGTCCTCCAGCAGCAGCGGGTCGGCCAGGGCCCCCTCGCCCAGCGCCACCGCCGCATCGCCCTGGCTGTCGCGCACCAGCACGTGCATGCGCTGCATCACGTGGCGCAGCCGCTGGTCGGGGTCCGCGTCGCCGCTGGCCAGCGCATCGAGCACCTGGTGGGCCGCCGCGAAGCCGCCAGCCTCCATCAGCAGGTCGGCCAGCGCCAGTCGGGTGTCGAAGGCAGCGGCCGGGTCGGCTGCCAGCTCGTGGCAGCGCGCGGCCTCCTCCAGCAGCTGCCGGGCCTCGCCGTAGCGCGCCGCGGCCTCCGCTCGCCGGCCGGCCGCCACGAAGTGCGGCGCGGCCCGCGCCGGCTCGCCGGCCGCCAGCCAGTGCGCGGCGATGCGCGCCGGCTCGCCGTCGTGCGTGGCCAGGTATTCGGCGATGCCGCGCCGCGCATGCCGCCGCACCGGCGCCGGCACCGAGGCCAGCGTGGCCTCGTAGATCAGGTCGTGCGCGAAGGCCTGGTCCTTCAGCACCTGCGCCGCCTCGAGTTCCTGCCAGGCATCGGCCAGCGCCAGCACCGGCAGCGCCAGCACATGGGCGGCCAGCGTGGCGTCGAAGTCCGGCCCGGCGAGCGCCGCGACGCGCGCCAGCGCCAGCGCGGTGGCCGAGAGCTGGCGCAGCCGGCGTTCGACCAGCGCCGCGACGTTGGGCGGCCGCGGCAGCGGCGAGCCCGCGCGCACCCCCTGCTGGATCAGCGCCTTGAGCGTCTCCAGCGCGAACATCGGATTGCCGCCGGTGGCGCGCCACAGCTCGGCGGCGAGTTCGTCGCCGGCCAGGCCGGGCAGCGCCAGCGACTCGAGCAGTTCGCGCATGCCGGCGACGTCCAGCGGCTCCAGCCGCACCGGCTCCAGGCGGCCGCCGTCCAGCAGCAGGTCGGCCAGCCGGTCCAGCGCCGGATCGCCCTCGGCCGGGCGCCGGGCCAGCGTCCAGCGCAGTGCCGACAGCGACGGGGCCTCCATGCAGGCCGCCAGCAGCTCGAGGCTGGCCGCGTCGGCGAAGTGCAGGTCGTCGAGCGCCAGGCCGGCGAGCCCGGCGCCGGTGGCGCGGGCCAGCACCTCGGCCAGGCCGGCCTCGATGCCGGCGCCGCCGCGGCCGGCGCCGGCGGGCGCGCACTCCGGCAGCACATGCGCCAGCGCGGCCGGCAACGGCTCGAGGGCGGCCGGCAGCTCGGCACGCAGGGCGCGCAGCCAGCGCGCCAGCGCGCCGAAGGGCACGCCGGCATCGCCGGGACGGCAGCCGAGCACGCGCCAGCCCGTTGCCGCGGCGGCCTGCTCGGCGAGCAGGCGCGACTTGCCCTGTCCGGGTTCGCCGGTCACCAGCGCCACGCGGCCGCTGGCGCGCGCAGCGGCCAGCAGTTCGAGTTCGCGCTGCCGCCCCACCAGGCGCGGCGGGCGCAGCACGGCGACCGTCAGCTGAGGTGCCGGCGCCTGCGCCGCCGCTCGTTCCACCGTCGCCAGCAGCTGGAGGAAGGTCGGCGAGGGTTCGGCATCCAGTCGCTCGCGCCACAGGCGCACGCCGCCGCGCGCGGCCTGAAGCGCCTCGTGCGTGCGGCCGGCCAGGTACAGCGCCTGCACCTGGCGCTGGTGCACGGGCTCGCACAGCGCATCGGCCTGAAGTAGCGCGGCGCTGGCGGCCAGCGCGCGCTCGAACTCGCCGGCCTCGAGGTCGGCGTCGATGGCCTGCAGCGCGTGATCCATGCGCTGCCGCTCGGACGCCGCGCGTGCCTCGCGCAGCCAGTGGTCGAACTGCGGGCAGTCGTCGTAGGTCCAGCCGGCCAGCAATTCACCGTCGACCGGCTCCACCGTCCAGGCCTGGCCCAGGCGCAGCGGCTCGGTGCCGTCGACCAGCGCCGCGTCCGCGGCCTTGCGCAGCTTGAACAGCAGCTGGCGCAGGCTGTTGCGCGCCGCGTCCTCGCTGGCGGCGGGCCACAGCAGGTCGGCCAGGCGCCGGCGCGGTGTCGGCCCGGCCAGCGCCAGCCAGGCCAGGGCGGCAGCCGCCTTGCGCTCCAGCGGCTGCCAGCGCCCGCCCGCATGCAGCGCCGGTACACCGTGCAGGCGCAGCCGGCCAGGCGCGGCGACGGGCGGCGGGCGGGCAGCCATGGCGCGATCATGCCCCGGCCAGGGCGTCGTCAGCGCGGCGCGCGCGCCACGACCGGCGCCTCGGCCGGCGCCGGGCCCTGCAGGCGCGGCCTGTGCAGTTCACGCAGCCGCCACAGGTTGACCGGGGCCAGCATCAGGTGCAGCGCCAGCACCGGCATCAGGTCGGCGCTGGCGCCGTAGGCGACGAAGGCGACGTTGGCGCAGATCGCCAGCACGCGCAGGCGCCGCATGTCGCAGCACACGAAGGTCAGCAGCGTGAGGGTGGCGGCCAGCCAGCCGACCAGGTCCACGGTGGTCATCGCGGTCTCCTCCTGGCCCGGGGGCCGGTGGTGCCGCACCCGGCATCGGGCACGTGAGGAGACCTTAGGAGGGCACCGTTATTCGGCCGTTAATCGGCCGCCAGGGCGGGCGGCGGCCGCGACGCCGCCGCTCAGGACTGCAGTTCGTGGATGCGGATCTCGGGCGCGCGGCCGGCGTCCCGCGGCACCGGCCGGGCCAGCGCCTTCGCCGAGCGCGAGCCCAGCTCGCCCTGCAGTTCGACCTCCACCGCCACCGGCGCGGCGTTGCCCAGCGCGGCATAGGCGGCGGCCAGGGCCTCGTCCTCGCTGCGGTCGGGCAGCGGCTCGGGCGGCAGCGACGGCGGCGCGTGGTCCAGCACCGCGGCGGTGCGGTGGGCGTCGTTGTCGTCGTCGGCGGCCTGGTGCTCGCGGTCGATGATGGTCACCGCCATCTTCGAGCGCAGGTTGGCCAGCCCCTCGGGCGACCAGTTGGTGACCAGGCCCTCGAACTGGTCCAGCGCGCGCTGCAGCACGTCCAGCGGCACCTTGCGCAGCGCCTTGAGCCCCTTCTTGGCCAGCGCCTGCTCGACGAAGACCAGGTGGCGCATCGTCTGCCGCGTCTCCGGCAGCTCGTCCAGCAGTTCCTTGAGCTGCGCACGGATCAGCGCCAGCTCGGCCTGTTCCTTCGCGGCAGCGGCCTCGGCGCGTGTCGGCGGGCGCGGCTGGCCGGGCGCCGGGCGCTCCTCCAGCACGACGTGCACGCCGCTGTCGTCGCGCCGCAGCGCGAGGTCGTGGCGGAAGAAGGCGGCGGCCGCTTGCCGCAGCGGGTCGAACAGCTTCAGGAGGGCAGACATGGCGGCAGTTCGCTCGCGGCCGGCGGGATCCGGCCCATGGACGGGGTTTCGGCCAGTCTAGGGGCGGCCTTGAGCCGACGTTGTGACGAAAAGCGTCACCGGCCGGGGTCGACTCTGCCCTTGGGCCGACGAATCCCGTCACCCGCCGCTACGCGGTGCAGGTGCGGTTCTTGCCGGTGCGCTTGGCCTCGTACAGCGCCTCGTCGGCGCGCTCCAGCGCCACCGCCATCGCCTCGCCGGGCCGCCAGGCGGTGACGCCGGCGGAGAAGGTCACGAAGACCTCGCGCCCGTCGTGCAGGAACAGCGCCTCGGTCAGGCCGCGCTGCAGCCGCGTCAGCGCCTGCTGCGCGTCGGCCAGCGGGGTGCCGGGCAGCAGCACGACGAATTCCTCGCCGCCGAAGCGCGCCAGGTGGTCGACCGGCCGCAGCCGCTCGCGCACCGTGGCGGCCAGCGCCTTCAGCGCCTGGTCGCCGGCGGCATGGCCCAGGCTGTCGTTGAGCTTCTTGAAGTTGTCGATGTCGATCAGCGCCACCGCCAGCGTCGCCGCCGGCTCGCGCTCGGCACGCGCACGCTCGGCCGCGAAGGCCGACTCCAGCCCGCGCCGGTTGGCGACCTGGGTCAGCGCGTCGGTCGAGACCTCGTCGGAAAGGCGGCGCAGCTCGGACTCCAGCTCGCGCACGCGCGCCTCGAGCTCGTCGGCGCGCGCGCGGTCGGCCTGCAGGCGCTCGCGCGAGCGGCCCACGGCCTGCTGCAAGGCGCGGCTGTCGGCGAGCAGCGAGCGCACGACGCCGCCCAGCGCGTCCAGCGAATCGGCGCGCTCGATGGCCTGCACATGCGCGGCGGTGGCGTCGCTGAAGCGCCCGGCCTGCTGGTCGAGGTCGCCGACCTCGCGCAGCATGTCCTGGATCAGCCGCTTGAGTGCGTCGCGCGCGGCACGCCGCTCCTCGCGCAGCTGCTGCTGGCGCCCGCGCGTCTCGGCCAGCAGGGTGGCGGCGGCGCGAAGGGCGCGCACGCTGGGCTCGCCGTCGAGCTGCTGCGCCAGCGCCTGGCACTGGCCGCGCACCCAGCTGTCGTCCTCGGCCAGCTCGGCCAGGCCGGCGCCCATCTCGCGGCACAGCGCGGCCAGTTGCTCGACCAGGTGGTGGCGGTGGCCGAGCAGGCGCCGCGCCTCGTCGCACAGCGCGGCGACCTCGTCGACCAGGTCGGCCGTCGCACCCGCGGAGGCGATACGCCCGGCGGCGGCCTGCAGCCGGTCGGCCAGCGCGACGGCGCGCGGCTCGCCCGGTGGCAAGGCCGCCTGCAGCGTGCCCTGCAGCGCGGCGACCAGCGGCGGCCAGTGGCCGGCGCCCGCGGCGTCCGGTGCCGACGCTGCGGCCGCGGTGGCCGATGCCGGTGCCGCCTCGTCCAGCGCGCCCAGCTCCGAGACGGTGCCGGCATCGCTGTCGCTCTCCCAGGCCTGCTGCAGCGACTGCAGCCGCTGCAGCAGGCGTTGCGGGTCGCTGCGGCTGCCGTCGAAGACGCGCTTCAGGCTGTCCTTGCGCCGCGCCGCGGTCCACTGGCGACCACCGCGGTCCAGGTTGCGCGCCAGCCGCTCGACCAGCGTGGCCCAGGCGCGCAGGTCCTCGCCAGCCGTCGCGGCAGGCCCCGTGGCGGCAGGCGGCTGCCCGGCCTCCTCGGCATAGGCGCGGGCATAGTTCTCGGGGGTCGGCTCGGCCTGCGCCTGGGCCAGGCGGCGCAGTGCGCCCTTGGCCAGCTGCGCCGGCGTGGCCGGACCGGTGGCGGGACTGCTGGCCGGACTGTTCGCCGGACCGGTGGCCGGACTGTTCGCCGGACCGGTGGCCGGACTGGTGGCCGGACTGGTGGCCGGACTGGGGGCCAGGGCCACGGCTCAGCGAAACGGCCGCGCGCCGGCCGCGCGTGCGGCCAGGTCGCCGTCCGCGCCGTCGCCGCCCTCGCCGCCCAGGCCGTCGATCGCGCTGCCGATCCACGGCGCCTTGCGCGGCAGCACGGTCTGCTCCAGCCAGCGCTGCAGTTCACCGGCCGGCACCGCGCGGCTGAACAGGAAGCCCTGCATCAGCACGCAGCCCAGGCGGTGCAGCACCTCCATCTGGCGCAGCGTCTCGACGCCCTCGGCCACCACGCGCAGGCCCAGCGAACGGGCCAGCGCGATGATCGCGGTGACGACCGCGCTGCTCTGCGGCGTGACGCCGAGGTCGCGCACGAACAGGCGGTCGATCTTCAGCTCCGAGATCGGCAGCGTGGTCAGGTAGGACAGCGACGAGTAGCCGGTGCCGAAGTCGTCGATCGAGATCTCGACGCCGATCTCGTTGAGGCGCAGCAACGACGGGATGACGTTCTGCGGCTCCTTCATCAGGTTGTGCTCGGTGATCTCGAGCTGGATCACGCGGTGCGGCACGCCGGCGGCGGTGACGCACTGGTGGATGTGCTCCACCAGGTCGCTGCGCTCGAACATGCGGCTGGGCAGGTTGACCGCGATCGAGTCCGCGAAGCCGAAGGCCTGCTGCCACTGCCGCGCCTGGCGCGCCGCCTCGCGCAGCGCCCACTCCGACAGCGGCACGATGAGGCCGGTGTCCTCGGCCAGCGGGATGAAGTCGCCCGGCGGCACCAGCGTGCCGCCGCGCTGCCAGCGCATCAGCGCCTCGGCGCCGACCATGCGCGCGCCGCGCACGTCGATCTTGGGCTGGTAGTGCAGCACCAGCTCGTCGCGCTCGATGGCCTTGTGCAGCGCGGTCTCCAGCTCCAGCTTCTCGCGCCCGCGGCCGGCGAGCTGCGGGCTGTAGATGGCGGCCGAGTTCTTGCCCTGCGCCTTGACCGAGTACATCGCGACGTCGGAGCTGCGCAGCAGGTCCACCACCGAGGCGCCGTCGCGCGGGAAGATCGCCACGCCCACGCTGGCGGTGACGAAGCATTCCTGGCCGCTGACGAAGATCGGCTCGCGCAGCGACTCCAGGATGCGCTGCGCCACGCGCTCGGCGTCGCGGTCGGCCGCCACCTCGGGCAACAGGGCGACGAATTCGTCGCCGCCCAGGCGGCCGACAGCCTCCAGCGAGCGGTGCGAGCGCACGCCGGCGGCCTCCAGCGCCCCTTCGACGACCTGGTCGCTGTGGCGCACGCAGGCGCGCAGGCGGCGCGCCACCTCGACCAGCAGCTCGTCGCCGGCGCCGTGGCCCAGCGTGTCGTTGATGACCTTGAAGCGGTCGAGGTCGATCAGCAGCAGCGCGAACTGGTGCTGCAGGCGGCGCGCCTGCTCCAGCGCACGCTCGGCACGCCAGATCAGCTGGCGCCGGTTGGGCAGCCCGGTCAGCGGGTCGAAGTTGGCCAGCTGCTTGATCTGGTCCTCGGCAGTGCGGCGGTCGGTGACGTCCTGCACGATGCCGGTGTAGCCGATGTTGTCGCCGTGCTCGTTGAACTCGGGTTCGGCCTCGACGTGGATGATGCGCTGACGGCCGTCCAGCAGCACCAGCGGCACGTCGGTGGCCAGCACCGACGAGTGACGCAGCGCCTCGTGCAGGCGGCGCAGCAGCGCGCGGCGGTCGTCCTGCGGCACCATGCGCAGCAGCGTGCGCAGGCCCACGGTGTCCTGCGGCGCGAAGCCGAAGACCCGCAGCGCCTCGGGCAGCAGCAGCAGGCCGCCGGCGTCGGCGCGCTCGGCGCGCTCGGCCCGCTCGGCGCGCCGCCAGTCGAAGCTGCCCATGCGCGCGAGGTCCTGCGCGCGCGCCAGCTTGGCCTTGCTGCGCTCGAGCTCGATGCGGTCGCGCGAGGCGCGCAGCATGTAGCGCAGGCGCCCGGCGAGCAGGCTCCACTGCGTGGCCTTGACGAAGAAGTCGGTCGCGCCGGCCTGGTAGGCGCGCGTGATCGACGCGTCGTCCTCCAGCCCGGTCAGCATCAGCACCGGCAGGTTCTCGAAGCCGGGCAGGCGGCGGATCGCGCGGCAGGTGTCGAAGCCGTCCAGCCCCGGCATCATCGCGTCGAGCACGATCACGTCCGGCGTCCAGTCGCGCAACTTCGCGAGCGCCTGCTCGCCGCTGCCGGCCTCGACCAGGCTGAAGCCGCGCTCGCGCAGCGCCAGCGCCGTCAGCAACAGGTTGACCTCGTCGTCGTCGACGAGCAGCACCTCGGGCTGCAGCGGCAGGTCGGCGTCGGCGGCGGGTGGGCTGGGGGTCATCGGTGGGAGACGGGCGCGGGGCGCGGGCACGGGACGCGGCAAGGCGGCGCGGCGCGTGCAGCCACGTATCAGGCGCGCAGCATAGCCCGAACCGCCTCGCGCGCCGCCTCGCCTTCGGCGACCAGCCGGCGCACGTCGGCAGCCAGGTCGCCCGGCTGGCCGTCGCGCAGGCGGCGCTCGACCTCGGCGCAGGCCGCGGACAGCGCCAGCGCGCCCACCGCGCCGGCGGAGGACTTGATCTGGTGCGCCAGCGCCGCCACCACCGCGGCGTCGCTGCGGTCGGGGTCGGCGCCCAGCTGCACCAGCATGCGCGTCAGCGAGCTGTCGAAGGCGCTCAGCACGCGCTGCACGATGCCCTGGCGGCCGTCGGGGTCGAGTTCGTGCAGCCGCGCCAGCGCCGCGGCGTCGAGCTCGGCGGCCGGGAGTGCCGCGGACAGGTGGGCCGGGCCAGGCGTGGGGGCATTCATCGTCGGACGGTGCTTGCAGCGGTTGCGGCGGGCCCAGCGCACCGCGACGCAGGCAGGATGATGAACGCTCCGCGCCGCGTCAAGCGAGAAAACATCGGGCGCGTACGGGGGCTGTTCATGGTCGTGCGGGTTCGGGGCCGGGCGGGGGCGACCGGCGCGGCGGGCCGAGGTCCGCCACGCCCGTCGGCGTCCTTCGGACTTTCGGCGGTGGTTCCGGGAACTTGAGCCGGCCCCGCGGCGCCGCGGCCCGGCGCCGGGGCCCTTCGTACAATGCGCCGCATGCCAGCACCGCTCGTGCCGCTCGTGCCGCGAGCCTGCCCTCGCCGCCGGGCGCTCCATGCGGGCGCAGCCGCTGCCGCCACGGTGCTCGCGGTGGCCGGCGCGCCGGCCGGCGCCGCCGGGGCGCCCGTCACGCTGGATGCCGCGCTGCCCTCGCTCCTGCTCGTGCTGCTGCTGCTCGCCCTCGTCGGCGGCGGCGCCTGGCTGCTCGGCCGCCATGCGGCACGGCGCGAACTGCGCCAGTTGCGCGAGGCGCTGCGCCGCGCCGAGCAGGCCCAGCGCGCCTGGCGCTGGCAGACCGGCGCCGACGACCGCCTGCTGCGCTGGCAGGGGCCGGGCCAGCCGCCGGCCGCCGCGGTGGCGCTGTTTCCCGACGGCACCGCGCCGCCGCCGCTGCTGGCGCGGCTGCAGGCGCGCACGGCCTTCGCGGGCCTGCGCCAGCGCCTGGCCGAGCCGCTGGCCGGCAGCCGCGGCTGGGAACTGCAGGGCGAGCCCTGCTTCGACGACAGCGGCGCCTTCGCCGGCTTCGCGGGACTGGCGCGCCCGACCGACGACGACGACGCGCGGCAACTCGCCGCCGCGGCGCTGGCCCCGGCGCTGGCCGCCTGCGCCGGCGCCGCGCTGGCGCTGCGCCTGCAGGACGGCGCCGGCCAGGTGCTGGCGCTGAACGAGGCGGCCGCGGCGCGCTGGCCGGGCCTGCGCGCCGGCGACGACACACGGCGGCTGGACGGCCTGCCGCCGGCCGTCGCCGAGGCCCTGGCCGCCGAGGCGCCGCCGGGCGGCCCGCTGGAGGCCGGCGGCTGGCGCCTGAGCCCGCTGGCCTCGGCCACCGGCGCCGACGCGGCGGTGCAAGGCCTGCTGCTGGTGCAGACCGCGCCCGCCGGGGCCGCCGCCGCGCAGGCCGAGGGCCCCGAGGGCGAGGCCTTCAGCTTCACGGTCTCGCACGACCTGCGCGCGCCGATCCGCGTCGTCGAGGGCTTCACGCGCATCGTCAAGGAGGACTACGGCCGCCTGCTGGACCGCGTCGGCAACGACCACCTGGACCGCGTGCTCGGCGCCGCGGCGCGCATGAACCTGATGATCGACGCGCTGATGACGCTGGCCCGGCTGTCCTCGCAGCCGCTGGCGCGCCAGCCGGTCAACCTGTCGCAGCTCGCCGGCTACGTGGTCGACGACCTGCGCCGGGGTGCGCCCGAGCGCGCCGCCGATGTCGAGATCGAGCCCGGCCTCGCGGTCACCGGCGACCCGACGCTGCTGCGCCTGGTGCTGGAGAACCTGCTCGGCAACGCCTGGAAATACAGCGCCCGCGCCGCGCGCGCGCAGATCTCGCTGCGCTGCCAGCGCGACGGCACGCGCCGCGTCTTCGTCGTGCGCGACAACGGCGCCGGATTCGACATGCGCTCGGCCGACCGCCTGTTCGGCCTCTTCCAGCGCCTGCACAGCGCGAGCGAGTTTCCGGGCCACGGCGTCGGCCTGGCGTCGGTGCGCCGCATCGTGCGTCGCCACGGCGGCGAGATCTGGGCCGAGGCCGAGCCGGGACGCGGCGCGGCCTTCTTCTTCACGCTGGCGCCGTAGCGGCCGCGCCGGGCCAGGCGGGTCGCGCGGTCCGCACGGGTCGACCGTGCCGCACGCGCCGCCGCCGGCCGCTCAGCCCGAGCGCGCCAGTTCCTCGACCGCGGCGACCAGCCGTTCGGCCTGCGCCTGCGGCGTCAGGCCGCCCTCGCCGGCCATGCGCTGCAGGCGCTGCAGCGCGCCGGCCCGCGACAGCGAATGGCGGTGCATCAGCACGCCGACGGCCAGCGGCAGCGGGTCGTCCAGCGCCACCGGCACCGCGGCCGCCGCGGGCGTGGCGGCCACAGCCGGCGCGGCCGGCGGCGCCGCGCCGCCCTGGCGCAGGCGCGCGAAGACGGCGTCGACGCTGGGCACGATGCGGCCCACGTCCAGCGGCTTGACCAGGTAGTCCAGCGCACCGAGCGCGTGGACCTTGGCGATGGTCTCCGCGTCGGCGAAGGCCGATAGGAACATGAACGGGATGCGGTAGGCGTCGCGCAGCGTCTCGGCGACGTCGAAGCCGCTCTTGCCTTCCATGCGGATGTCCAGCAGCGCCAGCTGCGGGCGGTGCTCGCGCGCCAGCAGGATGGCGTCGTCGCCGTTGTCCGCGTCGATGACCTCGTAGCCGGCCTCGGCCAGGCCGTGCGTCACGGTGGCCAGCACCAGGCGGTCGTCGTCGACGACCAGGATGCGGCCCTTGGCGCCGGCCGGCGCGCCGTCGCTGACTGTGCTCTCGCCCATCGGGCCATTGTGAACGAAGCGGTGCACGATGCCGCGGCCGGGCGGCGGCCGCGCGCCCGCGCGGGCCGTCAGGGCAGGCGCACGCCGGGCGGCCGCAGCTCGACCGTCGCGACCACGTCCTCGCCCTCCTGCACGAGGGTCAGCGAGGCGCTGCGCCGCGGCAGCAGCGCACGCACGAGGCCGAGCCCGGACACGCCGCCGCGCAGCCGCGAGAGGTCGAAGCCCTCGGGCAGGCGGCCGCGCCCGGCGATGCGCAGCCGCACCGCCGCGCCGTCCTCGACTTGAACGCCGGCCACGGCGACGCCGCAGCGCACCGCGCTGCCGTCGCCGTGCTTGATGGCATTGGTCAGCAGTTCGTTGACGGTCAGCGCGACCGGGATCGACTCGGCCTCCGGCAGCAGGTGGGGCACCTCGCCGTCGACCGCGACCTCGATCGTGCGGCCGAAGGTGCGCTGCACCGAGCCGGCGATGGCGCGCAGCAGATCGGCCAGCGGCAGCGGTCCGCCGCTGCCGACCTGCAGCCCGTAGACCTGCGCGATGGCCTGCACCTGGCCGACCGCCTCGGTCAGCACGGTCGCGACCTCGGGCCGGCGCTGCGCCGTCTGCTGCAGCAGCCCGGCCACGCCCTGCAGGTTGTTCTTGATGCGGTGGTGCACCTCGCGCACCAGCACCTCGCGCTGCGCGATCGCCGCGGCCAGCCGCGCCTGCTCGGCGGCGCGCTGCTCGGTCACGTCGCTGGCCACCAGCAGCAGCTGGGTGACCGCGCCGCTGCCGTCGTCCAGCGGCGCGATGCGGCAGTCCCACACGCGCGCGCCGTCGGCGCCGTCGGCGACGGGTTCGCGCCACTCGTGCT
Source organism: Rubrivivax sp. (assembly GCA_019635315.1). Taxonomy (GTDB): domain Bacteria; phylum Pseudomonadota; class Gammaproteobacteria; order Burkholderiales; family Burkholderiaceae_C; genus Rubrivivax. Next base: position 408,853 of record JAHBZT010000002.1, on the reverse strand, counting down.
GCGCGCCCTGCCCGGCCGCGGCGGCCTCGTGCAGCCAGCCGCGCAGCGCCTGGGCCAGCGCCGGCGGTGCCGCCTCGGCCAGCGGCAGGCCCAGCAGGGCCTGCGGGTCGCGGCCGAACAGGCTGCCGGCGGTCTGGTTGATCTGCTGCACGCGCAGGCCGCGCGCGTCGAACAGCGCGATCGCCAGCGGCGCCGTCTCGATCACGCGCCGCAGCGAGGCCTGGGCCTGCGCGATGTGCACCTCGGCCTGGCGGCGGCGCTCGATGTCCAGCAGCGCGAAGGTCAGCTCGTGGCCGCCTTCGCCGCCCGGGCGGCTGGTCAGCACCGCGTTGCCGACGACCCAGAACTCGCGCCCGTCGCGCGCCGTCAGCCGGCATTCGAAGGTCTCGGCACGGCCAGGCTCCAGGCGTTCCAGCCAGTCCGTGCGGCGCAGCGGGTGTTCGGCCTCGGGCGTGGCGACGATGCTGATCGGCTCGCCGACGAAGTCCGCCAGCTCGCCGCCGAACATGCGCCGCGCCGAGCGGTTCATCCACTCGATGCCGCGCTCGGACACGGTGACGATGCCGACCAGCACCGAATTCAGGATCGCGCGCGTGCGCTCGGCCTGCACGGCCAGCGTCTGCCGTGCGCGGCGGCGCTCGTCGACGTCGACGAAGCTGCTGATGACGCCGGCGTCGGCGTCGTCGGCGTCGACCGGGCGCACCGCGACCTGGACCCAGATCAGGCTGCCGTCGCGCCGGCGCAGCCGCCGCTCGGCGACATAGCGGCCCTGCTCGCGCAGGCCGCGCGCGACGCGCGCCTCGAAGTCCACGCAGTCGCGTGCGCTCTCGTGCAGCTCGGCAGCGTCCAGCGTCGCGAGCTCGGTGCTGGACCAGCCGGTCAGGTCGGCCATCGCCTGGTTGGCGCGCTCGATGCGCGCGCCGCGCTGGTAGACGATGCCGACCTCGGACAGGCTGAACATCAGCTCGCGGTCGCGCAGCAGCCGCTCCAGCTCGGCCTGCTGCGTCTTCAGCCGCGTGATGTCGGTCAGCACCGCCACCGCCTCGGCGCTCTCGCCTTCCGGCGTGGCGCGGCGCACCGACAGCGAATACCACTGGCCGGCGCCGACGCCCCCGTCCAGCGGCAGCTCGGCCTCGAACGGACGGCCCTGGGTCAGCGCCTCCAGCGCCTCGCGCACGCCGTCCAGCGGGCCGAAGGCGCGGCCGAAGATCTCCTGCAGCGAGGCCCCGGCCGCCGCGCCGGGCTCGAAGCCCAGCATGCGCTCGAAGCGCCGGTTGCAGCGCACCAGCAGCGGCCCGCGCAGGTAGGCAATGCCGGCGGTGGAGCTGTCCAGGATGGTCGTCAGCTCGCGCAGCAGCTGCTCGTTGCGGCGCTGCGCCGTCTCCTGCTCGGTGACGTCCAGCGTCACCACCGAGGTCGTCGTGCGCCCGCCGGCCAGCGCGCCGGGCTCGATGCGCGTGAGCAGCCAGCGCAGGCCCAGCTCGGGGTGGCGCACGGCATAGCGCACCTCGGTGCGCTGGCCGCCGCGCAGCGCACGCTGCAGGCGTTCGTACTCGGGCAGCGATTCGGCGTCGACGAGCTCGCGGCTGATGCCCAGCAGCGCGCCGCCCTTCGCGGCACCGGAACCGGCCCCGGCGCCGCCCCCGCCGCCGGCGTCGGCGCTGCCGCGCGGCGGCGCCAGCCAGCCGCGCGCCGGGTCGTAGGTCGCGACGCCGACGCTGGCGGTATTCATCAGCATGCCGATCTCGAGCTGCGCGAGGTCGCGCTCGTCCTCGGCGCTGCGGTCCTGCACGACGGCCATCACGCGGCGGCCGGCGCCGTCGCCGCCATGGCAGGACAGGCGCGCCGACAGCCGCCGGCGCCGCCCGTCGGCCGCCGGCACCAGAGCCTGGCGCTCGAGCACCGGCGCGCCGGGCACCAGGGCCGCCGCCGGTGCGCCGCCGTCCCAGCCCAGCAGGGCCTGCAGTTCGGGCGCCGCGTCGGCCAGCGACTCGGGCACCTGGTCGACCAGCGCCTCGAGCGCGGTGTTGCAGCGCAGGATCAGCCCTTGCGCGTCGTAGACCAGCATGCCGGTGCCGCTGAGCTCGAACCACTGTGCCAGTTCGTCCTGCGCACGCCGCGCCTGCTCGCGCGCGACGACCTCGGCGGTGTGCTCGTGCCACACACTCAGCCAGCGCGGCGGCCCGCCGGGCGCGCCGGCGGCGGCGGCGCTGACGCTGAACCAGCGCTCGTGCCCGGCGGCGTCGACCAGCCGCCGCTGCACCGGCGCCGGCGCCTCGCCGCGGCGCAGCGCCTGCGCGAGCTCCTGGCGCACGAGGCGCCAGGCCTCGCGATCCTCAGCCGGCTGCAGGTCGATCGGGTCGCGGCCGACCAGCCGCGCACGCGGCAGCGCCAGCAGCGCCGCGAAGGCCTCGTTGACGTCGACGATGCGGAAGTCCGCGCCCTGCAGCAGCACCGGCACCGGCGCCTGCAGCAGCAGCGGCGGCAGCGCGTCGGCCCCGGCGGACGGCAGCGCCATCTGCGCGGCGCCGCCGCGCAGCCCCGCCGCCGTTGGCGTCCCGGGTCGCTCCGCCGGCGCCGGGGGACCCGATCCGCCCTCGGGAGCGGGCCGGGACGCCCCGGCCCAGGGGGCGTTCATCCGTCGATCTGCCGCGCCGACTGCAGTGCGGCGAGCAGCGCGCGGTTGACCTCCGCCGGGCCCAGCAGCAGCCGCTCGGTGCACTCGCGGATGTCGAAGACCGACTCCTGCTCGATGGCCTGCACGAGGTCCAGGAAGGGCTGGAACGGGCCGCCGTCGCCGCGCAGCGCCTGCTGCACGCGCTCGGGCACCGGCACGTTGCCCAGCAGCTCGGCGAAGGGCTGCTCCAGCAGTCGGTCGAGCAGCGAGAAGACGCCGCAGATGAACATCTCGCCGCGCAGCTCGGGGTCGGCCTGGGTCTTGGCCAGCTCCTCCATCAGCAGGCCGCGGCGCACCGCGGCATGCATCAACGGGTGCGCGTTGGCCGACTTGACCGAGGTCGCCAGCAGCACCGCCAGCCAGCGCTTGAGCCGGATGTAGCCCAGCAGCATCAGGGCGTGGCTGAAGGAGTTGATCTCCACCGACAGCCCGAAGGCGGGCGAATTCAGGTAGCGCATCAGCCGGAAGGCCAGCGTGGGGTCGCGCTTGAGCACGGCTTCCAGCCTGGGCACCGGGTCCTCGCGCTCGACGCCCTGCATCAGCTCCATCACGGTGCTGACGTCGGTCGGGATGCGGCTGCGTCCGCTGGACTTGGGCAGCGGGTCGTCGAAGGGCCAGCCCAGCACGGCGACGGCGCCGCGCTCGAAGGCGGCCGTGACATCGGCCACGGTGCGCGTGCCCGACTGCACGGTGCTGATGCTGCGCTTGTGGTCCGAGCTCTGCGCGCCGGTGCGCCGCTCCTCGGAGACATCGACGATGGAATGCGAGAAGCAGCCCAGCACCTCGGCCGGCAGCGGGGCCAGCGGGCGGCCCTTGATCAGCAGCACGCTGCCGGCCACGCGCAGCTCGCGCAGCAGCGGCGCATGGGCCGGGTCGCCCGCCATGAAGGCCGGCACCTCGATCATCAGCTGCGGCGCCGGGGCGGCGGCCATCACGGCGCGCAGCAGGCCCTCGCCGGCCAGGTTCAGCGACACCAGGCCGCGCGGCGCCGGCCCCGCCGCCGCGGCCCCCTTGGACACCGCCACCGCGGCCGGGTCCAGCGGGCGCAGCGTCAGCTTCAGCGGCTCGTCGCCGGTCTCGGCGGGCCAGACGTCCTGCAGCGCGCGCAGCAGCGCCGCGGCGTCGGGCACCGCGTCGGGCTGCTGCGGAAAGACGGTCAGCCGGGTCGCGACCACCTTGCGCTGGCGGTCGATCATCGGGCTGTAGCCCAGGGCCACCTGGCCCAGCACGGGATGGTCTTGCATGCGTCGGCGGCCCCGGACGACAGGTTGCGGCGGCAGTTTGCGCCGGCGGGTCGCCCCCGCCGGTTGGCGCGGAATCAGCGCAGGTAGTCGAACAACGACAGGCGCTGCACCATCGAATAGGTCTTCAGGGCTGCATCGTAGCCGCTCTGGCGCTGCTGGAAGTCGGCGATCGCGGCGACCATGTCCAGGTCCTCGGCCTCCGAGCGTTCGCGCTGCGCATCGAGCTTGCCCTGCGCCAGCCGCTCGGCGATGCCGTCGATGCGGTTGAGCGCCTCGCCGGCGCGCGCGCGCCAGCCCGACAGGTTGGCCGCGCCGGCGTCGATCTCGGCCAGGCCGTCGCGCACGGTGGCGGCGATGTCGGGGCCGCTGCGCCCGGGCGTCATCAGCTCGCCGACGACGCGGTCCAGGGTGTCGAACAGCGACAGCGTGCTGCCCGGGTTGCGCGGGTCCGGCGCCTGCAGCCAGACCGCGCGCCCGTCGATCGCCAGCGGGCTGCTCTCGCCGGAGGCGGCGCGCATCTCGCCACTGGTGCCGGCGTAGACGACGCCGCCCGGCGCGTCGACCAGCGGCGGGCGGTCGCTGCCCTGGCCGCCGAACAGGAAGCGCCCGGCGCCGTCGTTGCGGTTGGCCACCGCGAGCAGGTCGTCGCGCAGGGCCTGCATGGCCTGGGCCAGCGACGCGCGGTCGCTGTCGCTGTAGCTGGCATTGCCGGCGGCGATCATGCGTTCGCGGATCTGCGCCAGCAGCTCGCCGGCGTCGCCCAGCGCGGCCTCGGTCAGCGTCATCGCGTTGCGGCTGGCATCCAGCGCGCGCAGCTGCACCTCGGCGCGCGACGAGGCGGCCAGCGCCCGTTCGGCCGCGGCGGCCGCCGCCGGGTCGTCGCTGGGGCGCAGCACGCGCTTGCCGCTGGTGAGCTGGGCCTGCGACTCGACCATCGCCTGCTGGCGCTTCTGCAGGTTCGCGATCGAGGTCTGGAAGGCGTTGTGGGTGGTGACGCGCATGGGGCTTCAGGCAGGGTCGGGATCAGGGCGCCGCGGCGTCCAGCAGCGTATCGAACAGCGACTGCGCCACCTGCAGCATCTTGGCCGCCGCCTGGTAGCTCTGCTGGAAGTGGATCAGCCGCGCCGCCTCCTCGTCGAGGTTGACGCCGGACTTGGAGGTACGCGAGAACTCGGCCTGGCTGGCCACCGCGGTGGAGATGTCGCTGGCCGAGGCGGCGCTCTGCACGCGCACGCCGACGTCGGCCATCGCCAGCCCCCAGCTCTCGCTGGCGGTGCGCCCGGCGACGATGGGGCTGTCGCGCAGCGCCAGCAGCGCCACCGCATTGCCGTTGTTGGACGCCATCGCGGCCGGCGGCGTGGGCGCCACGGTCAGCAGGTCGCCGCTGCGCGGCACGCCCGACAGCTGCAGCGCGAAGCCGTTGATGTCCTGCGGCGGCGCCGGGATGGTCTGGCCGGGCTGCCACTGGCCGCTGCCGCTGGCGAGCACGTTGTTCGCGCTGTCCACCAGCTCCCAGTCGTAGTCGCCGCTGTCGCTGGTGAAGCTCACGCGCGCCGTGGCGCCGGCCACCGGCAGCGGCGAGCTCGTGATCGCCAGCGACGAGACCTGCGCGGTGCCGGTGTTGCCGGCGTCCGCGGTCGCGACCAGCGGCGACGCCGCCGCCAGGTCGCGCGGGTCGTCGAGCAGCCGGCGCATGTCGTTGGCCGCGCGCGCGACCGGCTGCAGCAGGAAGCGGTCGCCGGCCTGCGGCGGCGGGTTGCCGAAGCTGATGCGAAAGCCGTCGACCTCGTCGCCGTCGGCCACGTTGCGCAGCAGGCCGTCGGCCTTGCGCAGCAGCGTCCACTGGCCGGCGTTGGCCGGGTCCTCGCGCAGTTCGTAGTCGCTGGCCTGCAGCGCGCCGGCGTCGGTCACCGTGAGCTGCACGCTGCCGACCGGGTTGCCACTGGCGTCGCGCGCATTCGCGACATAGGGCAGCGCCTGCGGCGCACCGACCGCGAACAGCGGCTGCGAGACCGCCTGCCCGAGCGGCGGCTGCAGGTTCAGGCCGCGCTGCTGCTGTTCGTTGACCGCGCCGGCCACCGCGGCGGCGAGCTGGCCGACCAGGTTGCGCCCCTGCACGAGGTCCTTGTTCTGGAAGCGCAGCAGCCCGGCGATGTCGCCGCCGGCCAGACTGTTCTCGTCCAGCGGCCGGCGCACGTTGCCTTCCACCAGGCCGACGGCCGAGCGGGTCGGGTCGGCCGGGTCCTGCAGCATCTGCAGCTGCGCCGCCTCGGCGCCCAGCACCAGGCGCTGGCCGCCGGCAATGAAGATGGCCTGCGTGCCGTCCGCCGCCTCGACGCGGCTGACGCTGACATGCTGTGACAGCCTGGAGATCAGGCGTTCGCGCTCGTCCAGCAGGTCGTTGGCCGGCTGGCCCAGGCCCTTGAGCCCGGCGATGCGCTGGTTGGCGCTGGCGATCGCCTTGGCCAGGCTGTTGACCTCGGCGACCGCGGTGCGCAGCGTGGCGGTGACGCCGGCCTGCACGTCGTCCAGCGAGCGACCGGCCTCGGCGAAGCGCGCCGCCAGGTCGCCGGCGCGCGCCATCACGACACGCCGCACCGCGAGGTCGTCGGGGCGCGTCGTCAGGTCGGTCATCGCGCCGAGGAATTCGTTGGCCGCGTGCCCCAGGCCCTGCTCGCCGCCCTTGAAGATGCTCTCCAGGCGGCGCAGCATCTGCAGCTTGGCGCTGTCGGTGGCGGCCAGCGAGCGGGCGTAGTCGGCCTCGCGCGTCAGGAAGGCGTCGTGCGATCGCGTGACGCTGACCACGTTGACGCCGCGGCCGAAGAAGCCGGCGCCGGTGAACTGGCCCTGGCTGGTCGCCAGCTCGGCCTGCTGGCGCGAATAGCCGGCGACGTTGGCATTGGCGATGTTGTGGCCGGTGACCTGCAGCGACGCATAGTTCGCCTGCATGGCCTTGATGCCCAGCGACATCAGCGGTGAGGAGCTCATGGCGGGCTTTCGTCAGGCGAGCGAGCGCTGCAGCCGCAGCGTGGTGTTGATGACGCGCGTCAGCTTGTCGGCATAGGCCGGGTCGGTCGCGTAGCCGGCCTGCTGCAGGCCCTGCGCAAAACCGCTGGCGGCCTGCGCCACGCCCGCGGCCGCGCCGGTGCGCGCCTGATCCAGCACCGCGGCGTAGCGCGGGCTGGTCTTCATCAGCCGCGCATAGTCGGCGAAGGACTCGGCGTAGCTGCCGTAGGCGCGGAACTTCGCGACCAGCTTGCGCGGCTGGCCGTCGACATATTCGGTCGTCGTGACCTCGGCCACCGGCCCCTTCCAGCCCGGGCCGGCCTTGATGCCGAACAGGTTGTGGCTGGGCGTGCCGTCGGCGTGGCGGATCTCCTTGCGGCCCCAGCCGGTCTCGTGCGCCGCCTGCGCCACCATGAAGGCGGCCGGGATGCCGCTTGCGGCCTCGGCGCTGCGCGCGGCCTCGCCGTGCTGCTGCACGAAGCCGAGCGCGGCGGTCTGCGGGATGCGCACCGGTGCCGGCATACCAGCCGTGGCGGTCAGCGGCGCCGGGCTCGTGTTGGCCGAGGTCAGGGCCGGGATCGGGCCCGGCGCCAGGCCCATCTGGCGCTCGAGCTGGCGCATGATGGCCTCGGACAGCCCGCCCGGGCGCCCGGCCAGCGCGCCGGCAAACTGGGTGTCGAGCATCTGCTCGCCCATCTGCGAGCCGGCGTTGTCCAGCATTCCGCTGGCCAGCGTGGTCGCGCGCATGCTCTTGACCAACTCCTGCATGAACAGGGCCTCGAACTGGCGCGCCGCCTCGCGCACCGCGGCCTTCGGGTCGCTGGCCGCGCGCGCCTTCAGCGCGTGCAGCGAGGTCGCGTCGAAGGCCAGCCCGGAGGCATTCAGCGGCGCCGTCATCGTGCGACTCAGATGACCTCGATCTCGGCGCGCAGCGCGCCGGCCGACTTCATGGCCTGCAGGATGGCCAGCAGGTCCATCGGCGTGGCGCCCAACGCATTGAGCGCCTTGACCACGTCGGTCAGCTTCGCGCCGGCCGGCATCGCGACCAGCGCGCCGCCCTGCTGCGAGATCGCGATGTCGCTCTTCTCGCCGGCCACCGTCTGGCCCTGGCCGAAGGGGTTGGGCTGGCTGACCACCGGCGTGGTGCTGATCGTCACCGCCAAGTTGCCATGCGCGACCGCGCATTCGCCCAGCGTGACGGCCTCGTTCATGACCACCGAGCCGGTGCGTGCATTGAGTACCACGCGCGCTGCCGGCCGTGCCAGGCGCAGCGGCAGGTTTTCGATGTCGGCCAGGAAGGCCACGCGGTGCTCGGCCGCCTGCGGCACGCGCACGCGCACGGTGCGGCCGTCCAGCGCCGCCGCCGTCCCGGCGCCCTTGGCGCCGTTGATCGCCTCGGCCACCGCGCGCGCGGTGTTGAAGTCCGCCGCATTGAGGCCCAGCGCCAGCGTGTCGCCGTCCATCAGCGGCGTCGGCACGCTGCGCTCGACCGTCGCGCCCTCGGGCACGCGACCGGCCGACAGGTGGTTGATCTGCACCTTGGAGCCGCCCGCCGCGGCGCCGGCGCCGCCGACGATCAGCTGGCCCTGGGCCAGCGCATAGACGTTGCCGTCGGCGCCCTTCAGCGGCGTGGCGATCAGCGTGCCGCCGCGCAGGCTCTTGGCATTGCCGACGCTGGAGACGTTGACGTCGATGGTCTGCCCGGGCTGCGCGAAGGGCGGCAACTGCGCGGTGACCATCACCGCGGCCACGTTGCGCAGCTGCATGCTGGTGCCCGGCGGCACGGTCACGCCCATCTGCTGCAGCATGGCCATCAGGCTCTGCGTCGTGAACGGGGTCTGCGTGGTCTGGTCGCCGGTGCCGTCGAGGCCGACGACGAGGCCGTAGCCGACCAGCTGGTTGCTGCGCACGCCCTGCACGGCGGCGACTTCCTTGATGCGCGTGGCGGCGCCGGGGCTGCTGGTGGCAGCCGCCGGGTGCGGCCACCACAGCGCGCTGCTGGCGGCCAGGAAGGCCAGCACGACGGTCCAGCGCATCAGGCGATCGGGGCTCGGGTTCATCGTGTGGGCCATCAGATCGGCAGCACGCTGAGGAAGACCCGCGCCAGCCAGCCGATGGCCTGCGCCTCGGCCTGCGCGCCGCGGCCGCGGTGCTCCAGCCGCACGTTGGCGATCTGCGCGCTGGGCACCAGGTTGCCGGGCTGGATCGCGCGCGGGTCGACCTGGCCGGAGAAGCGCAGCACGTCGACGTTCTGGTTGACGCCGATCTGCTTCTCGCCGGCGATCACGAGGTGGCCGTTGGGCAGCACCTCGCGCACGGTGACGGTGATGACGCCGCTGAAGTCGTTGCTGCTCTCGGTGGCGCCCTTGCCGCTGAAGCTGTTGCTGCTGCTGCCCTCGGCGCCGGCGCGCGCGAAGGCGCTCGGGCGGATGCCGGGCAGCGCGCTGACGCTGGCCGAGACGCTGCCGCCCTTGTCGACGGTGCTGGTGCTCTTCTGGCTGGCGCTGACGCGCTCGACGATCTGCACGACCAGCGTATCGCCGACCAGGCGCGCGCGGTGGTCCTCGAACAGCGGCCGGTAGCTGGCCGACTGGAAGATGGCGCCGCTGGCCACCGCCGGCTGCGGCATCGGTGCCGGTGGCACCGGGCGCGTTTCGGCGACCTCGACGCGCGGACCGAAGAAGGCGCAGCCGCCGAGCAGCAGCGTCGCGCACGACAGCACCAGGGTGCGGATCATTGCGGTGCCTCCGCTCACAGCTGGCCCAGACGCTGCAGCATCTGGTCCGAGGTCTGGATGGCCTTGGAGTTCAGCTCGTAGGCGCGCTGGGTGGCGATCATCGCCACCAGCTCCTCGACCACGTTGACGTTGCTGCCCTCGACGAAGCCCTGCTGTAGCGCACCCAGCCCGGCCGCGCCCGGCGCGGCGGCATTCGGCGCCCCCGAGGCCGCGGTCTCGGCGAAGACGTTGCCGCCGCGCGGCTCCAGGCCGGCCGGGTTGACGAAGCCGGCGAGCTGGATCTGGCCCAGCGCCTGCACGCCGGCCTGGCCGGGCAGCGACACGTTGACCGTGCCGTCGGGCGCGACGGTCACGCTGGTCGCGTCCGCCGGCACGGTGATGCCCGGCATGACCGCATGGCCGGCGCTGGTGACGAGCTGGCCGGTGGCGTCCAGCCGGAAGGCGCCGTCGCGCGTATAGCCGGTGCTGCCGTCGGGCATCTGGATCTGGAAGAAGCCCTGCCCGGAGATCGCGATGTCCAGGTTGTTGCCGGTCTGCTGCAGGCTGCCCTGGCCGAAGTGGCGCGTGCTGGCCGCGACGCGCACGCCCAGGCCCACCTGCAGGCCGGTGGGCAGCTGCGCCTGCTCGCCGTTGGCCGCGCCGGCCTGGCGCAGGTTCTGGTACATCAGGTCCTCGAACTGCACGCCGGCGCGCTTGAAGCCGTTGGTGCCGACGTTGGCGAGGTTGTTCGAGATCGCATCCAGCTTGGTCTGCTGGCCTTCCATGCCGGTCTTGGCAATCCACAGCGAACGGATCATGGTGTCCTTCCAGGGTCGTTCGCGGCAGTGTCGCCCGCGCTTGAGCCGCGCAAGGGCAGGAAAAAAGGCGCCCGAAGGCGCCTGTTTCATCCGCTGCCGCGCGCGGGCGGCTATGTCTGGCCCAGCAGCTTCTGCGCCGCCTGCTCGCGCTGCTCGGCGCCCTGCAGCATCTTCATCTGGTGCTCGAACTGGCGTGCCGCGGCGATCATCGCGACCATGGTTTCGACCGGGCTGACGTTGGAGCCCTCCAGCGCGCCGGCCTGCAGCCGCGCATTGGCATCCGCCGGCAGGTCGCCGTCGGCGGCGCGGAACAGGCCGTCGGTGCCGCGGACGAGCGGCGCCTCGGGCGTCACCAGCTTGAGCCGGCCGACCTGCTGCGGGCGCTGGTTGCCCACCGTCGCGCTGATCGTGCCGTCGGGGCCGATGTCGATCGCGGCATTCGCCGGCAGCGTGACCGGCCCGCCGTCGCCCAGCACCGGCAGGCCGGTGGGCGTGACGAGCTGGCCCTCGGCGTCGACCTGCAGCGCGCCGGCGCGCGTGTAGGCCTCGGTGCCGTCCAGCGACTGCACGGCGAGCCAGGCGTTGCCCTGCATCGCGACGTCCAGCGAACGCCCGGTGCCCTGCACCGGACCCGGCCGCTGGTCGTGGCCGACCGTGGACTCCAGCGCATAGACACGCGTGCTGGCGCCCTCGCCGCGCACCGGCACCGCGCGGAAGGCCTGCAGCTCGGCGCGGAAGCCCGTCGTCGAGGCATTGGCGAGGTTGTTCGCCAGCACCTCCTGGCGCTGCATCGTGGCCTTGGCACCGGCCATCGACAGGTAGATGAGTCTGTCCACGGCCGTTCAGTCGTCGTTCAGCGGAGGTTCACCAGGGTCTGCATCACCTGATCCTGCGTCTTGATGGTCTGGGCGTTGGCCTGGTAGATGCGCTGCGCGGTGATCATGTTGACCAGCTCGCCGGTGAGGTCGATGTTGCTCTCCTCCAGCGCGCCGGCCTGCAGCACGCCCAGCGTGCCGTCGCCCGGCACCCCGGCGATCGGGTCGCCGCTGGCGAAGGTGCGGCCCCAGGCGTTGTCGCCCAGCGGCTGCAGGCCCTGCGGGCTGCGGAAGGACACGATCTCCACCTGCCCGGCCGGGCGCGACTGGCCGTTGCTGTAGCGCGCGGTGACGATGCCGTTGGGCTCGATCGCGATCGCCGTCAGCACGCCGGCCGAGAAGCCGTTCTGCTGCAGGTCGGTGACGCCGAAGGACGAGCCGAACTGGGTCGCGCTGCGCAGGTTGAGCTGGATGCCGTTGATGGCCCGCGTGTCGCCGCGCGAGGGGTCGGTGGTCGGCGGCACGTCGAAGCTCACCGGGCCGGCCGGCGAGGTCGGCGTGCTGCCGTCGGCCGGGAAGACCATGGTCGTGATCGGCTGCGGGTTGCCCGGCGTGCCGGCCACCGTCTGGCCGTTGGCGGTGGCGAAGACGTTCCAGGTGTCGGGCGCGCTCTTCTGGAAGTAGTAGGTCAGCGCGACCTCCTGGCCGAGCTGGTCGTAGACCGTCAGCGAGGTGGCGTTGTTGTAGGTGTCGGCGTCGTTGAAGTCGATCGCCGGGCCGGCGGTGGGCGCCGAGACGCGGCCGCGCGCGTCCAGGTTCATCTCCAGCGCGATCGTGCTGGTGGCCTGCGGCGCGACGCCGCCGGTGGGCAGCTGCAGCGGCACCGCCTGGCCGGGCTGGATCTGGCCCAGGCCGTCGGCGCGGTAGCCCATCAGCTGCAGCCCGGAGTTGTTGACCAGGTAGCCGAAGCGGTCGACCTTGAACTGGCCGTTGCGGGTGTAGGACACCGGGCTCTTGCCGTCGGTGACCTGGAAGAACCCGGCGCCGTTGATCGCAAGGTCCATCGCGTTCTCCGTCGTCTTGATGTTGCCCTGGGTGAACTGCTGCGCCACCGCCACCAGGTTGGTGCCGATGCCGATGTTGCTGCCGCCGGCGCCGTTGAGCGACGCCGCGTAGACGTCGGCGAACTCGGCGCGCGCGACCTTGCTGCCGTAGGTGTTGGCGTTGGCGATGTTGTTGCCGATCACCTGCAGGTTCTTGCTCGTCGCGTTGAGTCCGGACAGGCCTTGCTGGAAGCTCATGGATTCATCCTCGGGGGGTGAAGGGTCCGCGGGGGCGGGATGGGGTGCGTTCAGTTGAAGGCCTTGACGTCGGCGTAGGCGATGTCGCCGTTGCGCTGCGTCTCGAGCATCAGGCGGTCGCCGACCACGCCGACGGCCTCGACGCGGTCGCGCATCAGCGGCGTCGCCGGCACGGCCACCGTGCCGGCGCTGGCGACGACGCGGAAGCGCAGGTTGGCGCCGTCGGGCTGGCTGGCCGCCGGCCACTGGAACTGGTGGCGGCCGGCGGTCTGCGCGCCCAGGTCCAGCGTGTCCAGCACATGGCCGGCCGGGCTCAGGATCTCGACCTTCACGCGGTCGGCGGTGCCGGCGAGCTCGAAGCCGCCGCTGCCGGTGCCGGCCTCGACGGCCAGGCGGTCGCCCTGCAGCGTGATCTGGCGGCCGACCAGCGAGGCGCCCTGCAGCGCCTGCATCTGCACGAACTGGCCGTTCAGGCCCTGCACCGTCTTGTTCAGCGTCTCGATGCCGTTGACGGTGTTGATCTGCGCCATCTGGCTCGTGATCTGCGCGTTGTCCATCGGGTTGAGCGGGTCCTGGTTCTGCATCTGCGCGACCAGGAGCTTGAGGAAACGCTCGGCGCTGCCGGCCTCGTTGCGCGTCGGCGTGGCGCCGCCACTGCCGCTGCCCAGCGTGGCGAAGGGGTCGATGCCGCCGACGGTGCTCATCAGCCCTCCCGGCCGGGCCGGTGCGGGACGCACCGGCTCTTCGCATGGCGTTCGTCAGAACGCAGGTTCCGCCGCACGTCCATGCTCAGCCCTGCCCGATCTGCAAGGTCTTGAGCAGCAGCGTGCGCGCCGTACTCATGACCTCGACGTTGTTCTGGTACGAACGCGAGGCGGAGATCATGTTGACCATCTCCTCCACCGGGTTCACGTTGCTGTAGGTCACGTAGCCCTCGGCGTCGGCGGCCGGGTGCTTGGGGTCGTGCACGCGGCGGCCCTCGGCCGTGCTCTCGGCGATCGTCGCCACGCGCACGCCGGTGCCGGCGGCACCCGCCACGCCCTGCGCGCCCTTCGCGCCGACCAGCGCCGTCTGGAAGACCACCTGGCGCGCCTTGTAGGCGGCGCCGTCGGGGCCGGCCACGGTGTCGGCGTTGGCCAGGTTGGACGCGACGACGTTCAGGCGCTGGCTCTGCGCGCTGACCGCGCTGCCGGCGACGTCGAGGATGCGGAACATGCTCATCGTTCAGGCTCCGGGCTTCAGGGCGACTGGTGCGACTTCATCGCGTCCAGCATCGAGCGCACGCTGCCGTTGACGAAGCGCAGCGTGGCCTCGTACTTGACGGCGTTGTCGACGAAGGCGCCGCGCTCGCGGTCCATGTCGACCGTGTTGCCGTCCAGGTTGGTCTGTGCCGGCAGCGCGTAGCGCAGCGTCGGCTGCACGCGGCCGCCGGGCTGCATCACGCCGGCGGCGATGCCCTGGCCGGCTGCGCCGCTGCCGGTGGCGGCACGCAGCGCGCTGGCGAAGTCGAAGTCGCGCGCCTGGTAGCCCGGGGTGTCGGCGTTGGCGATGTTGCCGGCGATCACGCGCTGGCGCTCGGCGCGCAGCACCAGGGCCTGGCCGTGGAAGTCGAGCGCAGCGGAGAGGCGGGGGATCATGTTCGGCGGGCTCCGGGTCCGGTGCCGGCCGGGCGGGCCCGGACGGCTGTTGACGCTGGGCATTCTGGGCAGCGCCGGCGCCGGCATGAGCGCGAATAGAGGGCGCAAGGGCGGCCATTTCGGGCCCCTTGTCACGCGCACCGCTGGTTACATTGCGCTTCGTGAAGAAGCGCCCGTCCCTGCCACGCCTGTCCCTGCCCGTCGCGGCCGTCGCCGCGGCCGCGGCGCTGGCGCTGCCGCCGGCGGCGGCGGCGCTGCCGGCCGAACTGGCGCGGCCGGTCGCGCAGGCGCTGGAGCTGGTGCGCGGCGCCGCCGCCGCGCTGGCGCCGGCCGGCGCGCGCGTGGAGGCCCGGGCCGGTGCGCTGGACCCGCGCCTGCGCCTGGCGCCCTGCCGCGAGGTGCAGGCCTACCTGCCGGCCGGCGCGCCGGCCTGGGGCCGCACCCGGGTCGCGCTGCGCTGCATGGACGGCAGCGCACGCTGGAATGTCTTCCTGCCGGTGACGGTGTCGGTCTGGGCGCCGGCACTGCAGCTGCGCGCGGCGCTGCCCGCCGGCGCCCGCATCGCCGAGGCCCAGGTCGCGACCGCCGAGGTCGACTGGGCCGCCGGCCCCACCCCCCCGCTGACCGAGGCCGCGGCGCTGGACGACCGGGTGCTGGCGCGCCCGGTGGCCGCCGGGCAGCCGCTGCGCCTCTCCGACCTGCAGCCGCGGCGCTGGTTCTCGCTCGGCGACACGGTGCACATCGTCGCCGCCGGCGCCGGTTTCTTGATCAGTGCCGAGGGCCAGGCGCTGACGCCCGGCCTGGAAGGCCGGCCGGCGCGCGTGCGCACCGGCAACGGCCGCGTGCTGACCGGGCGGCCGGTCGGCGAGCGCCGCATCGAGGTCGCGCTGTGACCGGCCCGGCCGCCAGCCCCCCGCCCGTGCCGCGCCCCCGGCCCCGGATCACCCCCTCGTTCCGGGGGGTGGGCAAAAAATGTCGTCGCCGGGCCTAAAGTCCGGCGCCGGGCGTTCCGATAGTGCGTCCATGACGTTGGGTTGGCACTTCAGCCGTGCTCCTGACAGGAGTCCATCATGAAAATCGGTTCCCTCGACACCAAGCCCGTGGCCTCGGTCGCACCGGTCGAACGCAAGTCCGGGCCGGCCCAAGGCAAGGACGAGCCCAGCGCCCAGGTCGCGCTGTCGCCGGCGGCTTCGCTGCTGGCCGGCGCCCAGGCCGAGCCGGCCTTCGACGCCGAGAAGGTGCAGCGCATCGCGCAGGCCATCCGCGAGGGCCGCTTCGTCGTCAATGCGGACGTGATCGCCGACAAGCTGATCCAGAACGCCCAGGAACTGCTGGGCCGCAATTGAGCGGATCGCGCCCGATGATCGTGTCTGCCGAGGAGCAACGCGCGCTGGCGATGACCGCCGAGCGCGCCGAACTGCTGGAAGCGCCGCTGCGCGCCGTCGAGGACCAGCTGACCGCGCTGGGCGTGGCCCTGCACCGCCAGGACGCGGCCGCCGTCGAGCAGGTGGCGGCCGAACTGCACGCCGCGCTGGCCGCGGCGGTGGACCACTTCACGCGTGCCGCCAAGAGCGGCGGCGTGCCGAGCCCGCTGCGCCAGCGCCTGGCGCTGGCTGGCGGCCAGGTCGCTGCGCAGCGCGAGGCGCTGGCCCGCGCCACCGCATCGCTGGACCGCGCGATCGACGTGCTGATCCCGCGCCTGGCGGCCACCGGCGTCTACTCGCCGGCCGGCGCGACCGAGCGCCATTCGAACGGGCACGGGAGCCTGATGGCCTGACGGCCGCGTTCGGTGTTTTCTCGCTGCGCGAAGGTCGGCTGATGCCGGCCTTTGTCGCTTACGGGTCAGGGTGAGTCTGCCCTGCGGGCGGCTTCGGTGCTCCTGCCGGCTTGACTTGCCCTGCGGGCGGCGGCTTTGCCTGCCGGCAGTTCCGCCCTCCGGGCGGGTTACTTTCATTTGCTGGCCCAAATGAAAGTAACCAAAGCAAAGGGCCTTCGAACGCAAAACCATTCAACCCGTTCTTCGCGCTTGGGCCCCTCTCTCCACCGCCAACGTCGCCGGCCATCGAACCAGTGAGCCCCTGAACCAGGCACTGCCCTTGCGCGCGTGAAGCCATGCGGTCAGCCCGCGCCGAAGCACACGTTCCAGCAGCGGCGCGGCCCGAGCCGCAAAGCGGACCGCGAGCCAGGGCAGTGCGGACTTCAGGCGAACAAGGCGCGCGATGACCGGCGGCGTATCCGGTGGCGCGAGGTGCCCAAGCGCGAAGAACGGGTTGAATGGTGTTGCATTCCAGGCCCTCTTCTTTGGTGACTTTCTTCTGGGCCAGCAGAAGAAAGTCACCCGCCCGGAGGGCGGAACCTGCCGGCAGGCCAAGCTGCCACCCGCAGGGCAACGGCCGAAGGCACGCAAAGCTGCCGCCCGCAGGGCAACAGCCGAAGGCAGCCTAAACCGCCGCCCGCAGGGCAAGCCGAACCAGCCGGCAACAACGAAGCCGCCCGCACGGCCAACCCACCCAGACCCAGCAACGACAAAGGCCGGCATCGGCCGACCTTCGCGCAGCGAGAAACCGCCAGCCCGATCGTCAGGCGATCAGAACTTGAACGCCAGCCGCAGCCCGCCCCAGTGGCGCCCGGCGACGCTGATCGGCGCCGCGGCCTCCTTCATCACGATGAAGTGGCCGCCGCCCATGTCGCGCCGGTAGGTCTGCAGCAGGAAGGGCCGCTGATTGCGCGCCGAGGCCAGCCCGGTGCGGTCGTTGAAGATGCGCCGGTTGCGGCAGTTGGCGGTGTTCCAGGTCACGTCGCCGGCACGCTGCGGGTGGTTGTACTTCTGGTTGTGGCAGGCCACGTAGCCGTTGCGGTCCACCGCGATGCAGTAGACGACCTTGTCCGACATCGTCAGCAGCTTCTCCTGCACCTGCGGGAACAGGCGGTCGGCGAGCGCGCAGAAGCGCGTCGTGTGCTGCGCCGGGTTGCTGCCGTCGATCGGCCGGTACTGCTCGTCGAACAGGTCCTGCGCCGTGATCGCCCCGGTGCGCAGCGCGTCCTCCAGCAGCTTGGCGATCTGGCCGGCGGCCTGCTGCGCGGCCTGGATGTAGGGCGTGTCCTCGGTCTCGACGCCGCACTCGGCCACGCTCTCGATCAGGCTCTCGGAGATCTTCAGGAAGGTCTCGGTGCGGTCCAGCGCCGAGCTCAGTGCCGCGGTCGTGCGCCGCATCTCGGCCTCGATGGCCGACATCTGGCGGTCCAGCCCGTCGCAGACCTGGCGGCTGGCGCGCGCCGCGTCGTGGATGCGGTGCACGCCCTGCTCCACCACCGCCAGCGCGCGGTGCACGGCGCCGGCCTCGCCGGCGGCCCCTGCCCCCTCGGCCTTGTGGCTGATCTCGCGCGACAGCGCCGCGATGCGGCTGTCGAGCTGGCTCACGGTGCCCATGATGTGCTTGGACGAGCTCTCGACCTTGGCCGCGAGGTCCTTGACCGCGTCGGCGACGACGCCGAAGCCGCGCCCGGCCTCGCCGGCGCGCTTGGCCTCGACGCTGGCGTTGAAGGCCACCAGGCGCGTCTGCAGCGCGATCTGCGTGATCTCGCCCGCGGCCTCGGAGACCTGGCGCAGCGTGTCGACGATGCCGGCGACCTCCTGGCCGACGCTGCCGACCGCGTCGCCGACCTGGGCCACGGCCTGCAGGCCGCGCTCGGTCTCCTCGCCGATCGCGGCCTGCGACCGCACCACGTCCTGCAGCTGCTGCGCCAGCGCCTGCACGGCCTGGCCCTGTGCGGTGGCGATGACATGGGTGTCGGCCAGCGTGCCACGCACCTCGGCGGCCTCGCGGCCCAGCGTCGAGGCCTGCTTGCTCAGCGCGCCGACGATGCGCACGGCATCGGGGGCATTCGACTCCGGGGGCTCGCACGGCTCGGCGCGGGCGGCGGCCTGTCTCTTGAAAGCGGCGAACATGGCGGGGGTCTCCTGGTTGGCGGGAACGGCTCTGACGGCGTCCGCTGAATGCCTACCACTCGCGCAGCCGCGTGCGCAGGCGCGCGATCGACTGGCTGTGCAGCTGGCAGACGCGGCTCTCGGTGACGCCCAGGACGGCGGCGATCTCCTTGAGGTTCATGTCGTGCTCGTAGTACATGCTCATCACGTACTGCTCGCGCTCGGGCAGGTTCTTGATCGCCTCGACCAGGGCCTCGCGCATGCGCTGGTCCTGCAGCCGCGCGGCGGGGTTGGCGTCGGCGTCGGCGACATGGCGGTCGAGGTAGTCGTCGTCGGACTCGTCGCCGCTCATGTCCTCCAGGTAGATCAGCTGCGTGCCGCGCACCTTGCCCAGCAGTTCCTGGTACTCGCGCAGCGACAGGCCCATCTCGCGCGCGATCTCGCCTTCGCTGGGGGCGCGGCCGAAACGCTGCTCGAGCTTGTGCACGGCGGCCTCGATGCTGCGCTGGTGGCGGCGGTCACCGCGGCTCATCCAGTCGTTGCCGCGCAGCTCGTCGAGCATCGCGCCCCGGATGCGCTGGGTCGCGAAGGTCTCGAACTGCACGCCCTGGCTGGCGTCGAAGCGCGACAGCGCGTCCGACAGCCCGATCATGCCGACCTGGATCAGGTCGTCGAGCTCGACGTTGGCCGGCAGCTTGGCGATCATCTGGTGGGCCAGGCGACGCACCAGCGGGCTGTACTGCTTGAGCAGCGCGGACGCGTCGAGTTGTCCCTTGGCGGTGTACATGGGTGCTCGCCCTCTCAGCGGAAGTCAGGTCGGGTGTCGGGTCGGACGGCCGGCCGCGCCGCGGCCAGGTCGGCGAAGCCGCCGCGCGCCGCTGGCGCGGGCGCCGTCCAGTTGTCGGGGTCGTCGGCGCCGTCCAGCGCCAGCTGGCCGGCCAGCAGCGCGGCCAGGTCGGCGTCGGCCGGCTCGGCCGGGTCGCCGGCGGGGTCGACCACCGCGTGGCCGCGCAGCACGGCGCCCAGGAAGCGGTCGGCACAGCCGGCCAGGCTGTCGACGATGGCCGTGATCCGCGGCGACGTCGGCGCGGCGGCCAGCAGCAGGTCGAAGGTCATCAGCGCGCAGCGGCCGGCCAGCAGCTTGGCATTCGCATAGGCGTGCTTGACGCTCTCCGGATGGTCGGCGGCCAGCAGCACCGGGCGCGCGGCGCGGCGCTTGAGCAGCCGCGCGAGGTCGGCACCGTCGGCGTGCAGCAGCAGCACGTCGGCGTCCGGCGCGGCGTACTGCAGCGCGTCGACGAAGCCGGCGGCCGAGCCGCGCGTGTCGACATGGGCCAGCGGCAGGCCGCGCGCCGGCAGGTAGCTCACGCGCGGCGCGACGGGCTCGATGCAGGCCGCGAGGTCCACGCGGGCCAGCTCCGGCGGCAGCGGCGCGCCGGCGCCGGCATCCACCACCAGCACGCGGCGGCCATGTGCCGCCAGCGTGGCCGCCAGGCGGTCGAGCACGCTGCCGCTGAAGGCCACGTGCGGGTTGGCGGCCAGCGGCAGCAGCACGCAACGGCGGCCGGCGAACAGCCGGCGCAGGCCGTCGGCCTGGTCCAGCGGCATCGGCCGCGAGCTGGCGTAGAAGTCGCGCATCGGGTGGCGTCGTGGCGTTACAGCGCGGCGGCCAGCGCGCCGCCCGCGACGACGGGGCTGCCGGCGAAGATCAGGCTGACGTCGTGGTCGTCGTGCTTCCAGGCCGCGGTGCCGCCGCCCTTCAGCGCACGCTGCACCAGCGCGCCGCCGGACAGGCGGTGCCAGTCCTCGGGCACGCGCTGGCCGTTGGCCACCGCCAGCACCTTCAGGCGGTGGCGGATCATCGCGTCCAGCGCCGGGCCCAGCTTGACCGCCTCGTCGAGCTTGGACAGCACGACGCCGCGGCAGCCGCCGGCCGCGTAGGCGGCGATCTGGTCCTCGATCGTCTCGCCCTGCGCCGACGCGTTCAGCACCAGCAGGCGCTGGATGGCGCGGTGGCTCAGCATGTCCAGCAGCTCGCGCGTGCGCGTGTCGCGCTGCGCCATGCCGGCGGTGTCGATCAGCACCATGCGCTTGCCCGACAGCAGGTCCAGCAGGTCCTCCAGGCTGGCGCGGTCGTGCGCGGTGTGCACCGGCACGCCGAGGATGCGGCCGTAGGCGCGCAGTTGCTCGTGCGCGGCCACGCGGTAGGCGTCCAGCGTGATCAGGCCCAGGTTGGCCGCGCCATGCTTGGTCGCGAAGGCGGCAGCCAGCTTGGCCGTGCTGGTGGTCTTGCCGACACCGGTGGCGCCGATCAGCGCAAAGACGCCGCCGGCGTCCTCGAGCGCCGGCTCGCGCTCGCCGGTGACCAGGTTGCGCTCCAGCACGCCGGCGGCCCAGGCCATCTCCTCGGTGTCCGAGGGCAGCCCGGCGACCAGCTTGCGGATCAGCGCCGGCGAGAAGCCGGTGGCCAGCAGGCGCTGCGCGAGCTGGGCCTGGCGCGGCTCGCGCTGCAGCTTCTCCATGAAGGCCAGCGCGCCGAAGCGCTGCTCGATCAGGCCGCGCATCGAGCGCAGTTCCTCGAGCATCTCGACCTGTTCGCCGCGCGCGGCGGCGAGCGCGGCGGCGGCCGCGGCCGGCATGGCCAGCGCGGGCGCGGCGGCGGCCGTCGCATCGGCCGGCGCGGCTCGGCGGCGCGCAGGTCCTCGCGCAGCAGCGGCGTCTCGCGGGCCGGCTCGCGCTGCGCGGCGCCGTGGCGGGCGCGCGCGGCCTCGATCGGCGCGGCGGCCGGCGGGCGGCCCGTCGGGCGGCGCAGGCGGGGCGCTGGCGGCGCGCTCCGGCGCCGCCTCGGCGGCGCGGCGCTTGAGCATGCGCTCGCGCACGTAGTCCTGGAACGACAGCGTGCTCATCGCCAGCGTCTCGGCGTCCTCGGCCGGCGAGGCGTCCAGCCGCGGCTCGATGCGCTCGGCGCGCTCGGCGCTGCGCTGCGCGACCCTCGCGGCCAGCGTCGGGGCCGGCGCGGCCGCGGCCTGCGGCGCGCGCACCTGCGGCGCCGTGGTCGCCACGCGCTCCAGCTGCTGCAGGCTCTCCGGCGCCATCGCCAGCACCTCCACGCCTTCGGCGCAGGGCCGCGTCGACATCACCACGGCGTCGTCGCCGAAGGCCTGGCGGACCAGGGCCAGCGCGTCGCGCGAGGTGCGCGCGGTGAAGCGCTTGAGATTCATGCCGTGCCTCCGATGATCGATCCGATGCGGATCGAGTGCGTGTCAGGGATCTCGCTGTGGCCCAGCACCTTCAGGCGCGGTGCGGCTCGCTTGAGCAGGCGCGCCATCGGCGCGCGGATCAGGTCGGGCACCAGCAGGCAGGCCGGGTGACCCTGGTCCTCCTGGCGGCGCGCGGTATCGGCGGCGCTGCGGCTGAGCGTCTCGGCGACACCGGGGTCCAGCGCCGCGCCGTGCGGGCTGGTCAGCGCCTGCGTGACCAGGCGCTCGAGTTCGGGGTCCAGCGCGATCACGTCCAGTTCCTTCACCGGACCGTAGATCTGCTGCACGATGGCCGGCGCCAGGTGCACGCGGATGCGGCGCGCCAGTTCCTGCGGGTCGGTCACGGTGGCGGCGTGCTCGGCCAGGCATTCGACGATCGAACGCATGTCGCGGATGTGCACGCCCTCCTCCAGCAGCAGCTGCAGCACACGCTGCAGGGTGGCGATACCGACCATCTTGGGGACCACGTCTTCGATCAGTTTGGGGGCCAGCTTGGTGACATGCTCGACGAGCGACTGCGTCTCCACGCGGCCCAGCAGCCGCGCCGCATTCACCTGCATCAAGTGTGAAAGGTGGGTCGCGACGACGGTGGCGCAATCAACGACGGTAAACCCGGCCATTTGGGCCGCTTCCTTGTGGCGCTCGTCGATCCACACCGCGGGCAGCCCGAAGGCCGGGTCGGTGGTCGGCGTGCCGGGCAGCTGGGCGGCCAGCGCGGCCGCGCCGGCGCCATGGCCGAGCGCGCCGCCGGGGTTGATGGCCAGCCACTGGCCGGGCACCGCCTCGCCCTCGCCGACGACCGCGCCGCGCAGCATCACGCGGTACATGCTGGGCTTGAGTTCCACGAGGTTGTCGCGGATGTGCACCGGCGGCGGCAGGAAGCCGACGTCCTGCGCGAACTTCTTGCGCACGCCCTTGATGCGCGCCAGCAGGTCGCCCTGGCGCGTCTTGTCCACCAGCGCGATCAGCCGGTAGCCGACCTCCAGCCCCAGCGTGTCCACCGGCTGCAGGTCGTCCCAGCTGGCCTCGGCATTGGCCGCCGGCAGCAGCTCGCCGTCCAGCGGCTTGGGCGCCTCGGCAGCGCGCCGCTGCTGGCGCGCCAGCTGCCAGGCCAGCGCGCCCAGCCCGCCGGCGACGATCAGGAACACCAGGTTGGGCATGCCCGGCACCAGGCCGAGCAGGCCGACGACGCCGGCAGCCACGCCCAGGGCACGCGGCGAGTCGAAGACCTGGCCGCGGATCTGGGTGCCGATGTCCTCGTCCTTGCCCACGCGCGAGACGACCATCGCCGCCGCGACGCTGATCAGCAGCGCCGGGATCTGCGCCACCAGCGCGTCGCCGACCGCCAGCGTGACATAGCTGGTGGCGGCCTCGCCGCCGCTCATGCCGTGCATCGCGACGCCGATCACGAAGCCGCCGACGATGCTGATGATCAGGATCAGCAGGCCCGCCATCGCGTCGCCGCGCACGAACTTGCTGGCGCCGTCCATGCTGCCGAAGAAGTCGGCCTCCTCGCCGACCTCGGCGCGCCGGCGCTTGGCCTCCTTCTCGTCGATCAGCCCGGCATTCAGGTCGGCGTCGATGGCCATCTGCTTGCCCGGCATCGCGTCCAGCGCGAAGCGCGCGCCGACCTCGGCGATGCGCTCGGCACCCTTGGTGACGACGACGAAGTTGATGACGACGAGGATCGCGAAGACGATCAGGCCGACCGCGAAATTGCCGCCGATCAGGAAGTGGCCGAAGGCCTCGATCACGCGGCCGGCGGCACCAGGCCCGGTGTGGCCGTCCATCAGCACGACGCGCGTGGAGGCCACGTTCAGCGACAGCCGCAGCAGCGTGGTGACCAGCAGCACGGTGGGCAGCGCCGCGAAGTCCAGCGGCTTGACCATCTGGCTGCTGACCATCATCACCGTCAGCGCGAGCGCGATGTTGAAGGTGAACAGCAGGTCGAGCAGGAAGGGCGGCAGCGGCAGCACCATCATCGCCAGCATCAGCACGACGAAGACGGGCACGGCCAGCGCCTTCAGCGCGGCGCCGCGGCTGTCGGCGCGCGCGCCGACCAGCGCGGCCAGGCGCTGCACGAGCGCGTTCATGCCTCACCCCCGGCGCCGGCGGGCTTCCTGGCCTGGTGCGGGTCCAGGTCCTCGGGCACCTCGGGCACCGGCGCGTCGGCCACCGGGCGGCCGGCGGCCATCGCGTCGCGCAGCCCGTAGACCCAGGCCAGCACCTGCGCGACGGCGGCGAACAGGCGCGCCGGGATCTCCTGGTCGACCTCGCAGTGCGCATACAGCGCACGCGCCAGCGGCGGCGCCTGCAGCACCGGCACCTTCGCCTCCTGCGCGAGGTCGCGGATGCGCAGCGCCAGCAGGTCGGCGCCCTTGGCGACGACGCGCGGCGCGGCCATCGTGGCCTCGTCGTACTTCAGCGCCACCGCATAGTGGGTCGGGTTCATGACCACCAGGTCGGCGCGCGGCACCGCGGCCAGCATGCGGCGGTTGGCCATCTCGCGCATGCGCAGCTTCTGCTTGGCCTTGACCTCGCTGTTGCCCTCGACCTCCTTCATCTCCTCCTTGACTTCCTTGACGCTCATGCGCAGCCGGCGCAGCAGCATGTGCTTCTGCAGCGGCACGTCCACCAGCGCGAAGGCGGCGAGCAGGCCGACGATCAGCAGCAGCCCGCCCAGCATCAGCTGCCCGCCGGCGGCCAGCGCCGCCGGCAGCGGCATCGCCAGCAGCTCGGCGTGGCGCGGCCACTGGCGGGCCAGCCAGAAGGCGCCGAGGCCGCCGATCAGCAGCGCCAGCAGGCAGGCCTTGAGCGTCTGCACCAGCTGCTGGCCGGAGAACATGCGCTTGAAGCCGGCGATCGGCTCGAACTTCTCGAGCTTGGGCTCCATCGCCTTGAGGCTGAAGTTCCAGCCCCCGGCCAGGATGCCGCTGGCCGCCGCCAGCAGCACCACGCCGGCCAGCAGCGGCAGGATCACGACCGCCACCGGCAGCACCAGCGCGAGCAGCCGCTCGAGCATGCGCTCGGGCTCGCCGACCAGCGTCGCATCGAAGCGCAGGCCGGCGGCCATGCGCTCGGACAGCCAGCCAGTCAGCGCCGGCGCGAAGACCGCCAGCGCACCGATGCCGGCGCCCAGCGCGGCGAAGTGCGCCAGGTCGCGCGAGCGCGCGACCTGGCCGTCGCGGCGCGACTTCTGGATCTTGCGCTGCGACGCAGGTAGGTTCTTGTCCTGGGCGGAATCGGCCATGGCGAATGAAATGGGCTCCCTCGAGGAGCCCTGCCATGGTGCCGACGCGCCGGCGCGGCTTGAGTGCGATAAGCGGGCCTAAAGCCCCTGTCTTCGGCGGTCGCGCGCCGCGGGGGCCGTCAGAACCCCAGGCTGGCCAGCAGGTCGTCGACCTCGCCCTGGTTGGTCACCACGTCGGTGCGGCCCGTGGGGTCGACGACGGGACCGTTGAGCACCGTGGGGTCGACCTTCTCGCGCTTCTCCTCCGGCGCCACCGAGACCAGCAGCTTGACCAGGCTGTCCTCCAGGTCGCTGGCCAGCGTCACGACCTTGGCCACCACC
The DNA here is from genome assembly GCA_019635315.1 of Rubrivivax sp. GTDB lineage: Bacteria > Pseudomonadota > Gammaproteobacteria > Burkholderiales > Burkholderiaceae_C > Rubrivivax. The sequence goes on along the minus strand of JAHBZT010000002.1, from coordinate 383,880 downwards.
TGGCCGGTGAGGTCGTGGAAGTCCTGCGCCATCATGATGTCGGTCAGGTGGGCGTCGATGGCCGCGGTGCGCTGCTCGACGTCCTCGACGAAGTTCAGCACCGCGCCGGAGGCCACGGCCTTGACCGGGTCGGCGACGATGGCGCGCGCGATGTCGCGCGTGGCCTGGCTGATCGCGGCGTGGTCGGCCTTGGCCTGGTCGACCGAATTCAGCACCTTGTTGGCGGCGTCGGCGGTCTTGTTGGCGATGTAGTTGAGCCGGCTGCGCGCGTCGGGCAGGCCGTCGGTGGCGATCTGCAGCTTGGGCATCACGCCCAGCTGCTGCATCGTGTCGTGCAGCAGCCGGGTGATGGAGCCGATCTGCTGGAAGACCTCGGGGCTGACCATCAGGCCGGTCGCCGGCAGGGCCGGGATCGCGGGCGGGGCGGCGGGTTGCAGCAGCGCTGCGTCGTCCATCTTCATCGGAAGCGTCCTTCTCCGGGGTCTTGTGCTTGTTTGTCCGGGGGGTCAGGCGGTGGTCGCGAGCTTCTGCAGGATCTTCTGGACCTTCTCCTCCAGCGTCGCCTTCGTGAAGGGCTTGACGATGTAGCCGGCGGCCCCGCTCTGCGCCGCGAGCACGATGTCCTCCTTGCGCGCCTCGGCGGTGACCATCAGCACCGGGATGTGGCGCAGCGCCTCGTCGGCCTTGACCGCCTTGAGCAGGTCGAAGCCGTTCATGTTGGGCATGTTGATGTCGGAGACCACGAAGTCGTAGCGCTGCGCCTTGAGCATGTTCAGCGCCACCGCGCCGTCCTCCGCCTCGTCGGCGTTGTTGCAGCCCATCTCCTTGAGCAGGCCGCGGACGATGCGGCGCATCGTGGAGAAGTCGTCGACGATCAGGAACTTGAGGTCGGCTGTATTCATGGGGTGCACCTGGCGCGCTGGCCCGGGGAAGGAAGACGAGGGGGCGGACGCGTGACGCCGCCGACTGCCCGGTTTATCGGAGGGCCGGGCCCGGACTTGAATCGACGGCCGTGACCGCGGGCACGGCGGCGACCGTGCCGGGGGCGACCGCCGGCGCGGCGGGCGCCGCCGACAGCGGCACCGGCTCGGGCCGCGGCGCCGGGCCCTGCGGGATGCTGAACAGCCGTTCCTCGGCCTCGCGCGTCATCACGATGATGCTGATGCGCCGGTTGGCCGGCGCCGTGGGGTCGACGCGGTCGAAGGGCTGGCTGGCCGCCAGGCCCTGCACGCGCAGCACCTGCTCGTCGGGCAGGCTGCCGGCCAGCAGCTCGCGCCGCGAGGCGTTCGCGCGGTCGGCCGAGAGCTCCCAGTTGCTGTAGCCGCGGCCGTCGCCGGCGAAGGGCAGCGCGTCGGTGTGGCCCTCCAGCGTCAGCCGGTTGGGCACCTCGGCCAGCAGCGCGCCGATCTCGCGCAGCAGCTCGCGCATGTGCGGCTGCACGACCGCGCTGCCGCTGGCGAACATCGGTCGGTTGTCGGCGTCGACGATCTGGATGCGCAGCCCGTCGTGCGTCATGTCGAGCAGGATCTGGCTGCTCATCGCGGCCAGGCGCACGTTGCCCTGGATCTTGCGCTCGACCTTGGCCTTCAGGTCCTCCAGGCGCGCGATCTCGGCGCGCACCTGCTGCTCCTTGAGCTGGTGCAGGTTGATCGTGCTGCGCTCGGCGGCGACGTCGCCGCGCTTGACCTGGCCGGTCATGCGGGTGAGGTCCTCGCCGCCGCCGCGGATGACGTGCGAGGCGTCGCCGGCGCCCGAGCCGGCCGACAGCAGCGCGATCTTCAGCGGGCTGCTGAAATAGTCGGCGATGCCCTTCTTGTCGCCTTCCGTCGTGCTGCCCAGCAGCCACATCAGCAGGAAGAAGGCCATCATCGCGGTCACGAAGTCGGCGTACGCGATCTTCCACGCGCCGCCATGGTGGCCATGGCCGCCCTTCTTGACGCGCTTGATGATGATCGGCTGCAGCTTCTTGGCGTCGCCGGCCATCGTGTCACTCCGCGCTCAGCAGGCTCGGCGGCGGCATCGGCGCCAGCGGCTCCAGCGGGCCGGCCGCGAGCTGCGGAAGCCCGGCGCCGCGGGCGCGGCAGCGCCGGCGCGGGCGCGCGCGGCGCCGGCGCACCGGCCGGCAGCAGCGGCAGGCGGCGCTGGCCGCAGGCGGCCTCGTGGCGCGAGTGGTGCGAGGCGGCGGCCAACCAGGTGCTCGTCATTTCTTGCCCTTCACGTGGCTCTCGAGTTCGGCAAAGCTCGGCCGCTCGGTCGAATACAGCACCTTGCGCCCGAATTCGATCGCGACCTGCGGCGCATAGCCCTGCATGCTGGCCAGCAGCGTCGTCTTGATGCACTGCAGTTCCTTGCCGGCCTCGTCGACCTTCTGCTCCAGCAGGCCGGCCAGCGGCTCGGCGAAGGCATAGGCCAGCAGGATGCCCAGAAAGGTGCCGACCAGCGCCGAGCCGATCATCCCGCCGAGCACCGCCGGCGGCTGGCCCACCGAGCCCATGGTGTTGACCACGCCCAGCACCGCCGCGACGATGCCGAAGGCCGGCAGCGCGCCGGCCAGGCGCTGCAGCGCGGCGACCGCGGCATGCTCCTCGTGGTGGTGGGTCTCGATCTCGCTGTCCATCAGCGACTCGATCTCGTGCGCGTTGAGGTTGCCGCTGACCATCATGCGCAGGTAGTCGGTGACGAACTCGGCCACGTGGTGGTCGCCGCCGACGTTGGGGTACTTCTGGAACAGCGGGCTGCTGGCCGGGTCCTCGACGTCCTTCTCGATGGACATCAGGCCTTCCTTGCGCGCCTTCTGCAGGATGTCGTAGAGCAGCGCCAGCAGCTCCATGTAGCGCGCCTTGGTGTACTTGCTGCCCTTGAAGCAGCGCACCAGGCCGGCCATCGTGGCCTTCAGCACCTTGGGTGGGTTGGTCGCGACGAAGGCGCCGAACGCGGCGCCGCCGATGGCCGCCATCTCGAACGGCAGCGCCTTCAGCACGACGCCGATGTTGCCGCCGTGGGCGATGAACACCCCGAAGACGGCAGCCAGCGCGAGGACCCAACCGATGATGACGAACATGTGTGCGGCTTCGGCATGACGCCCACGGGCGAACTTCCGCCGCGGGCCTGCGTGGTTATCGGCGTCGTCGCGGGGTGCTTGAGTTGGGGGCGGCGCTGCCGCCGGCCCCGATGCGGTAGACCCACAGCGGCCGCCGCCCCGTGCCGTGCAGACAGGCCGCCGGCGCGACGCCCGGCACCGCGAACTCCAGGCTCACCAGCCAGCCGCCGGCGGCCATCTCGGCCTGCGCCTTGGCAAAGGCGCGGGCCATGCTCTCCGGGCGCTGAAACAGGTAGACGAGGTCGAAGCCGGCCCACGACTGCCGCCACAGGTCGCCGCGGCGCACGCGCGCGTCGCGCCGCACCAGCGCCGCCCAGGCCGCCAGCGGCCAGCTCCACTCGGTGCCGTGCAGTTCGGCCTGCGGCCACAGCCGGCGCAGCGCCGCCAGGCCGTGGCCGGCGCCGCAGCCGGCGTCCAGCACACGCGCCGGTGCCGGCGCGACGAGTTCGGCCAGGCCGTCCAGCGCGGCGGCCGGGGTCGGGAAGAACGGCGCGTCGCGCCAGGCGCGCAACGGATACAGCAGCGCCAGGGCCAGCGCCGCCAGCGCCCAGGCCGCGACCGGCAGGTCCTGCCCGGCACCCAGCGCCAGTGCCGACAGCGGAAAGCCGGCCGCGGCGATCAGCCGCCGCCACGGGCCGTCGCAGCGCCAGGCCAGGGCCCCTGCCGGCAGCAGCGCGGTGGCGAAGGCCCAGCCGGGTGCCACGCCGATGGCGCCCAGCGCGAGCCAGGCCGTCCAGCCCGCAGTCCAGGCCAGCAGCGCCGGCAGCGGCCAGGGTGCACGCGCCGGCGCGACGCGGCGCGGCTGCGCCGCGGCCAGCGCGGCGGGTGGAGTGGACGAGGAGGCGGACATGGCGACGGATCCTGCCGTCGAGTGTCCGGCGGCCGGCCGCGGCCCAGCGTGCCGATAAGCGGCGCGAAGCCCGGGTTAACCGGGCAGGACGACGCGGCCGCCGATGCACAGGCCGGTGCGCCGGCCGAGGCGGCGGCTGCTGCTGCGGCGGCCGCGCCGCGCTATCGCATCGCCAGCAGCCGCTCGTGCGGCGGCCGCACCTTGACCTTGTCCGGCGGCACCGCCGAGCGCACGGCGAAGCGCTGCTCGATGGTGTCGCGCAGCGCCGGCTCGCCCAGCGGCGTGCCGCTGGGCGACACCAGCGAGGCGACATACGGCAGGTTGGCGCGCCGGCCGCGCGCGACGACGATGCCGACCTCGCCGCTGGCCAGCTCGACGAAGCTGCCCGGCGGGTACAGGCCGACCGCCTTCAGCAGCGCGCCGCCGATCTCGTCGGGCACGCCGCCAGCGCCCAGGCAGGCCTCGCGCGCGGCCTGCACCGGCGACATCGGCTCGCGCGCCCGGCGCCGGCTCATCTTGGCGCAGAAGATGTCCACCCGGCGCAGCAGCCGGGCGAGCTGGCGTTCCGGCGCCAGCTCGGCCAGTGCATGCCGGGCCTCGCTGGCGTCGTGGTGCAGGCGCACGACGGCGCAGGTCAGCGCGTCCTTCAGTCCGGCCTCGGCGAGCTGGCGCGCGCCGGCCTCGGCATGGCCGTCGATCTGCACGCGCATCTCGGGCGTGGGCTTGTGATCGGTCTGCGCCAGCATGTCCTGCAGGCGCACCATCGCGACGTTCATCGTCAGCGCGGCGCGGCCGAGCGCGTCGACACGCTCGGCCGGCCACTCCAGCAGCCGCGCCGCCTGCTCGGCGATCAGCAGCGTCAGCAGCGCATGGTGGCTGGAATACTTGTCGGTCGAGTGCGCGGCGGTGTAGATCAGGTGGTACAGCGAGGCGTCGAAGCGCCGCTCGCCGAGGCGGCGCGCGCGCGCGTGCACGCCCAGCAGCCGCGGCAGCCAGTCGCTGCCCGGGCGCACGTCGCGCAGCGCGGCGTCGAGCTGCACGACCAGTTCGTCCCACTGCTCGGGCAGCGGCAGCTCGGGCTGCGCCGCCACGCGTGCCGGCTGCTCGGGGCGCGCCGCGGCCACGTCCTTGAGCGTCGCGCCCTGGCGCAGTGCGGCGTCGACGGCGGCGGCCAGGCGGCGCTGCCACTCGGCCGACTCCGACTCCTCGGCGAACAGCCGCTGCGCCCTCAGCTCGGCCAGCTGTTCCTGCGTGGCGATGGTCTGCCCGGCGCCCAGCAGCAGCCGGCCGTCGGCGTCGCGCACGCCGAAGGGCAGCGGCTCCTCGAGGCGCAGGTACTGGGGCGAGAACGGAACGAGCTTCACGGCGGACGACGGCACCCGGACCGCGGGCGGCAGGCGGTCCCGACCGGGATATCGGCGCCGGCGCTGGCGGCTTGATGCACGGCGGGCATCGGGGCGCTGGCCGCACGCGATCGGCCGCGATGCTGCACGCACCCGCGGACCGGGCACAAAAAAGCGGGCCCCGAGGGACCCGCTGGAAAGCACAGAGAACTGTGCCAGGAGGAGACGTGCAATGAAGATGGAATCTTCGACCCTGGTTTCGGCACCCTGCCCGGCCGGGTTGAGCCCGCAGGTGCAACCAGACGTAGTCAGTGTTCCGCGACCGCGCTGCCCAGCGCGCTGCCCAGCGCGCCGGCCAGCTTGCCCTTGCCGGCGCGCGCCGGCGGGTTGCACAGGCCGCAGACGTAGTGGCGCGCGATCTCGTGCGGGTGGGTGACGTAGTGGCCGCCGCACTTGCTGCAGGCGGTCATCGTGAGCATGCCGTTGTCGACGAACTTCACGAGCCGCCAGGCGCGCGTGACGCTGAGCAGCGGCTCCAGCCCCTGGGCCTGCATCTGCTCCACGTACAGCTGGTAGGCCTTGATGACGGCGTCGATCTCGTCGAGCGCGCTGACCTTGTTCAGGTATTCGTGGATGTTCAGGAACAGGCTGGCGTGGATGTTGGGCTGCCAGGTCATGAACCAGTCGGTGGAGAACGGCAGCTGGCCCTTGCTGGGGCTCTTGCCGGCGACCTCCTTGTACAGGCGCAGCAGGCGCTCGTAGCTGAGGTCGGTCTCGCTCTCCAGCACCTGCAGCCGGGCGCCCAGGTTGATCAGCGTGACGGCACGCTCGATCTGCTTGGCCTCGGTGAGGATGCTCTTGGTTCTGGCCATGGCTCGCTCCTGTGTCTTGTGTGTGGTGTTCGCGGTGTGCCGTCTCAAGCGGCTTCGCGGTGGCGGCCGGCCAGCAGGATGCTGGCGTGCAGGCGGCTCATGCCGTCGTTGGCGGCGCCCTTGCCGTGGCTGGTGAGCAGGTTCCAGACCATGTCGTCGTCCATGCGGAAGCGGCACAGCAGCGTGTTGCCGGTGGCCACCTTCATCATCTGCGCCGGGGTCAGCGCGCCGATCAGGTCCGCCGTCTCCTCGCCGACGCCCAGGCGGAACAGCGCCTGTTCCTTGTCCTGGCGGATCAGGCTCTGCGCCAGCATCAGGTAGGACAGGTTGGCTTCGCGGATCTCGGCGAGGATCTGTTCGGACGTCATGGTGGCTCTCTCCAGGGGTGTCGGGGTGGTGAAGCGTTGGAGTGAACTGTAGGCAGCGGAACAGGGCCGTGGGATCGGTCCAGTTCCGTCGCTTCAGTCCCGCTTCTTCCACCGGCCGTGTCAGGCAAATTCCTACACGGGCCGCCGTTCGTGAACCACGTCACGCCGGCGGCGGGCCGGCGGGCGCTGCGGTTAACCTCGCGGGCCGAGGAGACCGACGCCATGGACCTGTCCCGCTTTGCCCGCCGCCGCTACACCGAGGGCGCAACGCCGCTGCACCCACTGCCGCGCCTGAGCGCCGCGCTCGGGCCCGAGGCGCCCGAGATCTGGATCAAGCGCGACGACCTGCTGGGCCTGGCGCCGGGCGGCAACAAGACGCGCAAGCTGGAATTCCTGGTCGCCGACGCGCTGGCGCAGGGCGCGGACACGCTGGTGACCTGCGGCGCGCCGCAGAGCAATCACTGCCGCATCACGCTGGCCGCCGCGGTGCGTGAGGGCCTGCGCTGCCGCTTCGTGATCGAGGAGCGCGTGCCCGGCAGCTTCCGCGAGGACGCGAGCGGCAACCACTTCCTGTTCCGGCTGATGGGCGTCGAGGACCTCGTCGTGGTGCCGGCCGGCAGCGACATGGCCGCGGCGATGCAGCGCGTGGCCGACGAGCTGGCCGCCACCGGCCGCCGCGCCTACGTGATCCCGGGCGGCGGCAGCAACGCGCTCGGTGGCCTGGGCTACGTGGCCTGCGCGCAGGAACTGCAGCAGCAGTGCTTCGAGCTGGGCGTGCAGTTCGACGACGTGGTCGTCGGCTCGGGCAGCAGCGGCACGCACGGCGGGTTGCTCGCCGGCTTCCTGGGCAACCGCATCGCGCTGCCCATCACCGGCATCGGCGTCAGCCGTGACCCGGCCGAGCAGGAGCCGCTGGTCTGGCACGAGGCGCAGGCAGTGTGCGACCTGCTGGGGCTGGGCCTGACGGTGCCGCGCGAGGCCGTCGTCAGCGTCGGCGGCTACTGGCAGCCGAAATATTCGCTGCCCAATGCCCGCATGGTCGAGGCCGTGCAGCTGCTGGCGCGCACCGAGGCCATCCTGCTCGACCCCGTCTACACCGGCAAGGTGATGGCCGGCCTGGTCGGGCTCGTGCGCGAAGGCCGCTGGCGGCGCGGGCAGCGGGTTCTGTTCCTGCACACCGGCGGCCTGCCTTCGCTGTTCGGCAGCGAGGCGGTGCTGCTCGGGCGCGCCGGCGTGCCCCGCTGAGGCCGGGCCGGCGCCGCGTCAGAAGCGGTAGTACACGCCGGCCGTGTAGGTCCAGGGCCGGAAGTCGACCGTGGTCCGCACGGTCACCGGCACCGGCACGGCCGGCAGGTTGACCACCGCCTCGACATCGCTCTCGACCCAGATGCGGGCCACGCTGGCGAACATCCCCCACTGGCGCGCGAACGCATAGCCGATGCCCACCTGCACCGCCGGGCCCCAGGAGTCGCTCATCGTCAGCTTCGAGACCGGCAGGCTGGAGCGGATGCCGCTGAAGCGCGTGTAGTTGACGCCGGCGCCGACATAGGGACGCCAGGCGTTCGCCGGGTCGCCGAAGTAGTAGTTGACGAGCAGCGTCGGCGACACGTTCTTCGCCGACAGCACGGTGTTGCTGATGCCCAGCTGCTGCGTCAGGCCGGCCAGCGGGCCGGTAGCCCGGGCGTCGATGCGCGGCGGCCAGCCGAGCACCAGCTCGGCGCCCAGGCTGGGCGTCAGCAGGCGTTCGTAGACGACGATCACCGTCGTCGCGTCGCCGGTCTCGGCGTCGGAGCCGGCGAGCGTGGAGACCGCGGGGTCGGTAGACAGGCCGCTGGTCTTGGAGTGGGTGTCGTAGCGCGTGACGCCGGCCTTCAGCACGTTATCCTGCGCCGAGGCGGCGGGGCAGGACAGCGCCACGAGGGCGGCGACGGCGGCAGCGTAAGGGGCAGCGATTGTCATGGCATCTCCTCGCCGGGCGGCGGCTGCCGGTCGCCGGAACATCCGGCGGCTGCGGCGCACCGTCTTTCGCGGCTCCGACGCCCTGAGTGCGATGCTGGGCCCGCTACGGCACGCGGACATTGAGTTTGCGCAGCCGCTCCGTGCGCTGGCGCGGGCTCCTGCGCGCGATCGATGCGCGCGCAGGCCGGAAGGTTGTGACCATCGCGGAGGTCCGGGGGACATTCGCGCCGCCGCCATCACAGCCTGGCGCGAAGCACCAGCCGCGCAAAGCGCGGGCCTACGCGCGCTCGATGCGCGCGTAGGCGAAATGATTGTGACGAGCGCGGAGGTCCGGGGGACGTCCGCGCCGCCGCCATCACAGCCTGGCGCGAAGCGCCAGCCGCGCAACGCGCGGGCCTACGCGCGCTCGATGCGCGCGTAGGCGCTGTGATTGTGAATCGACTCGAAGTTCTCGACCTCGACGACATAGCGCCCGATGCGCGCGTCGCCGTTCAGGCGCAGCGCGACGTCGCGCACCAGGTCCTCGACGAACTTGGGATTCTCGTAGGCCCGCTCGGTGACCCACTTCTCGTCGGCGCGCTTGAGCATCGGCCAGATCTCGCTGCTGGCCTCGTCCTCGGCGAAGCGCACCAGCTCGTGCCATTCCACCGGCGCCAGCAGCTCCACGCGCAGCGTGACCAGCGAACGCTGGTTGTGCGCGCCGTAGTCGCTGATCTCCTTGCTGCAGGGGCACAGGCTCTTGACCGGCACCGCCACCTCGGCCCACACGGCGCTGACACCGCCGCGCGTCTCGGCGATCCAGCGGCCCTGGTAGTCGAGCAGGCTCGCGAGCCCGGAGACCGGCGCACGCTTGCGCAGGAAGAACTCGAAGGCCGCCTCGATGCGTCCCTCGCTGGCGTCCAGCCGCTCCAGCATCGCGGAATGGCGCTCGCGCAGCGTGGCCGCGTCCAGCGGCAGGTCCAGCGCATCCAGCCAGGCCACGAAGCGCGACATGTGGGTGCCCTTGCGCTCGGCCGGCAGCGCGACATCCAGCGTCCAGCGCGCCGCCGTGCTCTGCACGGCGCCGGCCACGCGCAGCTGCAGCGGGTAGCGCAGGTCCTTGACGCCCACGCGCTGGATCGCCAGGTGGCGGTCGTCGCGCGCGCTTTGCGTGTCCGGGATGTGCAGGGCGTCGGTCAGGGTATTCATCGCAGTCGCGAGCATGGCACCGAATGCCGACCCGCGGGGTCACGTGGTTGACATGCAGCGTGCAAGGCGGCTGAACGCCGCCGCGGCACGCCCGCGCGCCGCCGTTCAGCCGTTGGCCGCCGCCAGCGAGGGCCGCACCGGGAAGCGCTGCAGGATGGACTGCTCCATGCCGGCGGCGTCCAGCCCGTACATCGCCAGCAGCTTGCCCGGATCGCCATGCTCGGTGAACAAGTCGGGCAGTCCCAGCTGCAGCACCGGCACCTGCACCCCGGCGGCGGCCAGGCATTCCAGCACCGCGCTGCCGGCGCCGCCGCTGACGCAGCCCTCCTCCACCGTGACCAGGCCCTCGTGGCTGCGCGCCAGCTCGAGCACCAGCTCGGTGTCCAGCGGCTTGACGAAACGCATGTCGGCCACCGTGGCGCCCAGCGTCTCGGCCGCCTTCAGCGCCGGGTGCAGCAGCGTGCCGAAGGCCAGGATGGCCAGGCGCTGGCCGCCGCGCGCGTCGGCGCGCCCGCCCGCGACCCGGCGCACGACGCCCTTGCCCCAGGGCCACTCCGTCAGCGCCTTGTCGATCTCGGCACCGACGCCGGCGCCGCGCGGGTAGCGCACCGCCACCGGGTGGTTCTGGCGGAAGGCGGTGGTCAGGGCCTGGCGGCACTCGTTCTCGTCGCTGGGCGCGAGCAGGCTGCAGTTCGGCACGCAGCGGATGTAGGCGATGTCGTAGGCGCCGGCATGCGTGGGGCCGTCGGCGCCGACGATGCCGGCGCGGTCGAGCGCGAAGACCACCGGCAGGTTCTGCAGCGCCACGTCGTGGATCAGCTGGTCGTAGCCGCGCTGCAGGAAGGTGCTGTAGATGGCCAGCACCGGCTTCAGCCCCTCGCAGGCCAGGCCGGCGGCGAAGGTCACCGCATGCTGCTCGGCGATGCCGACGTCGTGGTAGCGCTTCGGGAAGCGCTTGTGGAACTCGACCATGCCCGAGCCTTCGCGCATCGCCGGCGTGATGCCCACCAGCCGCGGGTCGGCCTCGGCCATGTCGCACAGCCACTGGCCGAAGACCTGCGTGAAGGTCGGCTTGGACGGCGCGGCGCTCTTCGGGAAGCCCTCGGCCGGGTTGAACTTGCCGCTGGCGGCGTGGTACTTCACCGGGTCGGCCTCGGCCAGCTTGTAGCCGCGGCCCTTCTTGGTGACGACGTGCAGGAACTGCGGGCCCTTCTTGGCGCGCAGGTTCTCCAGCGTCGGGATCAGCGCGTCGAGGTCGTGGCCGTCGATCGGGCCGACATAGTTGAAGCCGAATTCCTCGAAGATGGTGCCGGGCACGACCATGCCCTTGGCGTGCTCCTCGAAGCGGCGCGCCAGCTCGAACAGCGGCGGCGCGTTCTTCAGCACCGCCTTGGCGCCCTCGCGCGCGGCGGCGTAGAACTGCCCGCTCATCAGCCGCGCCAGGTACTTGTTCAGCGCGCCCACCGGCGGGCTGATCGACATGTCGTTGTCGTTCAGGATGACCAGCAGGTCGGCGTTGACGCCCTCGTGGCTGACACCGGCGTTGTTCAGCGCCTCGAAGGCCATGCCGGCGCTCATCGCGCCGTCGCCGATCACCGCCACCGCGTGGCGCTCCTCCCCCTTGAGCTTGGCGGCCACCGCCATGCCCAGCGCGGCGCTGATGCTGGTGGAGCTGTGCGCGGTGCCGAAGGTGTCGAATTCGCTCTCGTCGCGCTTCGGGAAGCCGGCGATGCCGCCGAGCTGGCGCAGCGTGCCCATGCGGTCGCGACGGCCGGTCAGCACCTTGTGCGGGTAAGTCTGGTGGCCGACGTCCCACACCAGCCGGTCGTGCGGTGTGTCGAAGACATAGTGCAGCGCCACCGTCAGCTCCACGGTGCCCAGGTTGCTGCCGAGGTGGCCGCCGGTCTGGCTGACCGTCTGCAGCACGAATTCGCGCAGCTCGGCGGCGACGGTGCGCAGGTCGGCGCGCGACAGCCGGCGCAGGTCGGCGGGGCTGTCGATCTTGTGCAGGAACTTCATGGTCTCAATTCTCGCGCTCGACCACCTTGTCGGCCAGCAGCGCGAGCAGCGCCGCCGCGTCGCCGAGACCGCTGCGGGCCAGCGCGGCATGCGCCTGCCGGCGCAGCGCCTCGGCCTCGCGGCGTGCGCCGTCCAGCCCCAGCAGCGAGACATAGGTGGGCTTGTCGTATTCCTGGTCCTTGCCGGCGGTCTTGCCCAGCGTCTCCGAGGCCTGCGTGCAGTCCAGGATGTCGTCGACGACCTGGAAGGCCAGGCCGACGGCGCCGCCATAGTCGCCCAGCGCGGCCTGCACCGGCGCCGGCGCGGCGCCGCAGGCCGCGCCCATGAGCACGCTGGCCTGCAGCAGCGCGCCGGTCTTGCGCCGGTGCATGTCGCGCAGCTGCGCCTCGGACAGGCGCTGGCCGATGCTGGCCAGGTCGATCGCCTGCCCGCCGGCCATGCCGGCATGGCCGGCGGCGCGCGCCAGCAGCGCGACGAGCCGGGCCTGCAGCGCGGGGGCGAGGCCGGCCGACCCCTCGGGCGCCGGGGACTCGCCCGGCAGGGGCGTCAGCACCTCGAAGGCCAGCGCCTGCATCGCGTCGCCGGCCAGCATGGCCTGGGCCTGGCCGTAGCGCACGTGCACGGTGGGCTTGCCGCGGCGCAGCACGTCGTTGTCCATGCACGGCATGTCGTCGTGCACCAGCGAATAGGCGTGGATCAGCTCGACCGCCACCGCCGCGCGCATCGCCGCGCCGCGCTCGCCGTCGACCGCGTCGCAGGCCGCCAGCACGAGGAGCGGCCGCAGCCGCTTGCCGCCGTCGAGCACGCCGTAGCGCATCGCCTCGCCCAGCCCGGCGGGCGCGTCGGCGGGCACCCAGGTGTCCAGCGCCTGTTCGACCGCGGCCAGTTCGCCGCGCGCCCAGCGTTCGAAGTCCGGCGCCGCGGCGGCCGGCGGGCGCTGGCGGGCCACGCTCACGCCGCTGTCCATGGCTTGAGCTGACCGTCCTCCAGCACCTTGACCTGCTCCTCGACGGCCTGCAGGCGGGCGCGGCACCAGGCCAGCAATTCGGCGCCGCGGCGGTAGCCGTCGAGCAGTTGGTCCAGCGGCAGCTGGCCAGCCTCCATCTGCTCGACCAGGCGGTCGAGCTCGGCCAGGGCCTGTTCGTAGCTGGCGGGTTCTTTCGGGGCGGCTGCGCTGCGGGCCATTTCGGGAGATGAAATCAGACCGGCATTCTAGACAATGCCCGCACCAGGGCCAGTGCGCCGCGGCGGCGTGCCGCGGCCGATTTCGGCCCTCGGCCCTGCGGGTCCTTGCCGGGGGGCGCCTGCCGGGGGCCGTGGGTAGAATCCCGCTCTTCGTCCGGAGCGTTCGCTCCCGGGTTCTGAGTCGCCGCCATGGCCGGCCCCCAGCGGGCCGCCTCCAGGGGGTCGCCAGGCGGTACGGTTGGAAGTCCTTTTCAGCGCCATTTGGCAAGGAGGATCCGGTCGGATCATGTCGGACCTGAGCATCAGCCTCGAATCGCTCGCGCGCAGCCGCTCGCAGCTTCCGGTCACCAGCTATTTCGACGAGGGCCTGTTCCGCAGCGAACAGGAACTCATCTTCCAGCATGCCCCGCGCTACCTCGGGCATGCGCTGGCGGTGCCCGAGGTCGGCGACTACCTGGCGCTGGCGCAGGAAGGCGAAGGCCGGGCGCTGGTGCACACGGCCGGCGGCATCGAGCTGGTGTCCAACGTCTGCCGCCACCGGCAGGCGGTGATGCTCAAGGGCCGCGGCCAGACCGCGTCGAACATCGTCTGCCCGCTGCACCGCTGGACCTACGACCTGCACGGCAAGCTGGTTGGCGCACCGCACTTCGACTGCGATCCGGGGCTGAACCTGCGCAACTATCCGTTGCAGAACTGGCAGGGCTTGTTGTTCGAGCACAACGGGCGCGAGGTCTGCACCGACCTCGCCGGGCTCGGCGCGGCGGCCGACCTCGACTTCAGCGGCTACCAGTTCGACCGTGCCGTGCTGCACGAGTGCGACTACAACTGGAAGACCTTCATCGAGGTCTACCTGGAGGACTACCACGTCGGGCCGTTCCACCCGGGCCTGGGCCGCTTCGTGACCTGCGACGACCTGCGCTGGGAGTTCGGCCGCCACCATTCGGTGCAGACGGTGGGCGTCAACCAGTCGCTGGCGCGCGCCGGCTCGCCGGTCTACCAGCGCTGGCACCAGGCGGTGCTGGACTACAGCGGCGGCAAGACGCCGGCGCATGGCGCGATCTGGCTGACCTACTACCCGACCGTGATGGTCGAGTGGTACCCGCATGTGCTGGTCGTCTCGACGCTGTTTCCCAAGGGGCCGCAGAAGACGCTGAACCTGGTGGAGTTCTTCTACCCCGAGGAGATCGTCGCCTTCGAGCGCGAGTTCGTCGAGGCCCAGCAGGCGGCCTACATGGAGACCTGCGAGGAGGACGACGAGATCGCCCTGCGCATGGACGCCGGGCGCCGCGCGCTGATGGAGCGCGGCGACGACGAGGCCGGCCCCTACCAGAGCCCGATGGAAGACGGCATGCAGCACTTCCACGAGTGGTACCGGCGCGAGATGGGGCTGGCGCCGACGCGCGATTGAGCCCCGAGGGCGGGCCGGGCCGGGCCGGCCCGCCCCCCGGCCGGGGTCCGGCAAGGTGGCAGGGCCACATCGGCTTGCCAAGCGCGCCGGCACAGGCGGCGGGCGGCACTCGGGCTAGCATCGCCCGATGTCGCCCGCCCTGCTGATGATCGGTGCCGCGCTGCTGTTCTCGCTGATGGCCGTGGCGGTGAAGTACGCGTCGGCCGACTACCGCGCCGGCGAGATCGTGCTCTACCGCTCGCTCGTGGGCCTGGTGCTGATGGGCGGCGTGCTGCGCGCGCGGCGCATCAGCTGGCGCACGCCGGTGCCGGCCATGCACCTGTGGCGCAGCCTCAGCGGCACCGTGGCGCTGGTGCTCTGGTTCTACGCCATCGGCGGCCTGCCGCTGGGCACCGCGATGACGCTGAACTACATGAGTTCGGTGTGGATCGCGATGTTCCTGATGGGCGGCGCGCTGCTGATGAATGCCACGCGTGGCCTCGACGGCCGCCTGGTGCTGGCGGTGCTGGCCGGCTTCGCCGGCGTGGCCATGGTGCTGCGCCCGACGATCGAGCAGGACCAGCTCTGGCACGGGCTCGTCGGCCTGCTGTCGGGCCTGCTGGCGGCGGTGGCCTACCTGCAGGTGACGGCGCTCGGGCGCATCGGCGAGCCGGGCGAGCGCACCGTCTTCTATTTCTCGCTGGCCGGCGTCGTGGCCGGGCTGGCGATCGCGCTGGCCGACGGCGGACTGCACATGCACACGCTGCGCGGCGCCGGGCTGCTGCTGGCCATCGGCGTGCTCGCCACCGCCGCGCAATGGATGATGACGCTGGCCTACGCCACCGGCGCCACGCTGGGCATCGCGACGCTGAACTACCTGGGCATCGCCTTCGGCTTCGCCTTCGGCGTCTGGCTGTTCGACGACCCGGTGACGCTGATGGCACTGGCCGGCATGGTGCTGATCGTCGGCGCCGGCATCGCGGCGACCTTCCTGCGCCAGCGCACGGCGCCGGCCGACGCCGGCCCGACCGAGACCTGAACGTCTTCCTGCCCTTCCCCCTCACCCGCCGACACCCCGATGACCTACCGCACGCTGATCACGGCCGAAGCACTGCAAGCCCTGCTGGACGGCCCCGCGCCGCCGCTGCTGCTGGACTGCGGCTTCGACCTCGTCGACACCGGCAGCGGCGAACGTGCCTATGCCGCCGGCCACCTGCCCGGGGCGCTGTACGTGCACCTGGACCGCGACCTCTCGGGCGCCAAGACCGGCCGCAACGGCCGCCACCCGCTGCCGGAGCGCGCCGCGCTGGCCGCCGCCGCCGGCCGCTGGGGCCTGGTGCCCGGACGCCAGGTCGTCTGCTACGACCACCAGGGTGGCCCGTATGCGTCGCGCGCCTGGTGGCTGCTGCGCTGGCTGGGCCACGAGGCGGTCGCGGTGCTCGACGGCGGCGTCGCCGCCTGGCAGCGCGCGGGCGGCACGCTGGTCACCGAGGTGCCGCCGGCGGGGCCGCAGCCGCCCTACCCCGCCGGCGCGCCGGCGATGCCCACCGTCGACGCCGACGCGCTGCTGCAGCGCCTGGGCCGCGTGCGCCTGTTCGACGCGCGCTCGGCCGAGCGCTTCCGCGGCGAGTCCGAGCCGCTGGACCCGGTGGCCGGCCACATCCCGGGCGCGACGCTGCGCTTCTTCAAGGACAACCTGGCCGCCGACGGCCGTTTCAAGCCGGCCGAGCAGCTGCGCGCCGAGTTCGACGCGCTCGGCGGCGGCGATGCCGAGGTCGTGCACCAGTGCGGCTCCGGCGTCACCGCCTGCCACAACCTGCTCGCGATGCTGCACGCGGGGTACGATGCACCGGCGCTGTACCCGGGCTCGTGGAGCGAGTGGTGCAGCGACCCGTCGCGGCCGGTGGCGCGCGGTTGACCCGCGTCAAGCCGCCGCCGCCGCCGCACGCCACACTGCGACGCCACAGCCGGCCCGGCCGGCGCCAACCGAAGGAGCCCGCATGTACAAGCGCATCCTGTTCCCCACCGACGGGTCCGAGATCACCGCCAAGGCGCTGACCAGCGCGCTCGCACTGGCCAAGCTGTGCGGTGCGCAGATCGCCGTGCTCGCGGTCAAGGAGCCCTTCCCCTACAGCGCGATCTCCGAGATGCAGCCGGTGCCGCCGCAGGAGTTCTACGACGCGCAGGAGCGCCTGGCCGCCGCGCGCGTGCAGACCGCCACCGACGCCGCCAAGGCCGCCGGCGTCGCCGTCCAGGGCCACACGGTGGAGGCGCTGCACCCCTGGGAGGCGATCCTGGACCATGCCAAGACGCAGGGCTGCGACCTCATCGTGATGGCCTCGCACGGTCGTCGCGGCGTCAGCGCGCTGCTGCTGGGCAGCGAGACGCAGAAGGTGCTGACGCACAGCACGCTGCCGGTGCTGGTGGTACGCTGAGCCTTCGCGCCGGGCCGCGGCGCCTGTGCCCGGCCCGGCCGCCGCGCGGGTCGCGGCGGGCCTGGGTCTCAGTGCGCGTGCAGCATCTCGCGCACCAGCAGCACGAGCAGCAGGCCGGACACCAGCCAGGTCACCTGGGCCAGCGTCTCGCGCCAGGCCAGGCGCTGCTGCAGCTGCGGCAGCAGGTCCGCCACCGCGACATAGATGAAGCTGCTGCTGGCCACCACCAGCAGGTAGGGCAGCAGCACGTCGAAGCGGCCGAGCAGGAAGTAGCCGGCGACGCCGCCGGCCACGGCGGCGAGCCCGGACAGGCCGTTGAACAGCAGCGCGCGCAGGCGCGTGAAGCCGGCGTTGAGCAGCACGATGTAGTCGCCCGCCTCCTGCGGGATCTCGTGCGCCGCCACCGCCAGCGTGGTGATCCAGCCCAGCATCGGGTCGGTCAGGAAGGCGGCGGCGATGATCACGCCGTCGCAGAAGTTGTGCACGCCGTCGCCCAGCAGCACCGCCAGGCCGCCGCGGCCGGCCTGCTGGGCGTCGAAGTGGTGGTGGTGGTCGTGCCCGTCGCCCTCGTGGTGGTGGGCATGTCGGTACAGCTCGGCCTTCTCGAGCAGCCAGAAGAACAGCAGGCCGCCGAGCAGCGTCGCGAACAGCGTCGTCGGCGTCGGGTGGTGGTGGAGCTCCTCGCCGATGCGGTGCACGTGGTCGGCGTGGGCGCCGAAGGCCTCCGGCAGCATGTGCAGCAGCGCGGTGCCCAGCAGCACGCCGGCCGACAGGCTGACCAGGCTCTTGACGACGCGGCCGAGCACGGCCACGGTCAGCGACGCCGCGATGACGACCGAGAGCAGGCCACCGGCGGCGGTGGCCAGGATGATGGACAGGAGGGTCATGGAGGGTCGGGCGCGGCCTGCTGCACGCGCCGACCCCTCATCGTACAGAGCCTGTCAAGGGCCCCGGGGCCGCGGACCGCGGCCGGCCCGACCAGGGCGCGCGTGGCCGCCCCTGCGCGGGCGCACGGGTCGGCCTTTCACGCACTCAGGCCACGCCGTTCGCCTTGAACCAGGCCAGGCAGCGCTTCCAGCCGTCCTCCGCCGCCTCCTTGCGGAAGCTGGGTCGGTAGTCGGCGTGGAAGGCGTGCGGCGCGTCGGGGTAGACGACGAACTCGCTCTTCCTCGCCGCCGCGCTGCCGGCGGCGAGCGCGGCCTTCATGCGCTCCACCGTGTCCAGCGGGATGCCGGTGTCCTTCTCGCCGTACAGGCCGAGCACCGGTGCGTGCAGCCGGGCCGCGACATCCACCGGGTGCGTGGGCGTCTGCGGCGTCGCGTTGCCGACCAGCCGCCCGTACCAGGCCACGCCGGCCTTCACCGCCGGGTTGTGCGCGGCGTACATCCAGGTGATGCGGCCGCCCCAGCAGAAGCCGGTGACGCCGACCTTGCCGGTGTCCGCGCCCTGCGTGCGCGCCCAGGCCACCGTGGCGTCGAGGTCACCCATGACCTGCTGGTCCGGCACCTGCGAGATGACCTCGGCGATCAGCTTGGCGATCTCGCCGTAGCTGGCGGCGTCGCCCTGGCGCACGAACAGTTCCGGGGCCAGCGCCATGTAGCCGGCGCGCGCGAAGCGCCGCGCGACGTCGGCGATGTGCTCGTGCACGCCGAAGATCTCGCTGACGACCAGCACCACCGGCAGCCCGGTGCGGCCGGCCGGCGCGGCGCGGTAGACCGGCATGCGGAAGTCGCCCACCGGCACCATCACCTCGCCGACGGTGAGCCCGTCGCTGGGCGTGTTGACCACGGACTGCGCGGCGATCGGGCCTGCGGCGGCGGCGAAGCCGGCGCCCAGCGTGCCGCCGACGAAGCCGCGGCGGCTGAGGGCCGGCGTGGCCGGCACCAGGGTCTCGAACTCTTCCTTCAGCATGGCGGGTCCCCTTCGGTGTGCGGACGGTCCAACGAAGGGGCGCATTCTAGGCAGCGTGCCCCAGGAGGCGCCGGGTACGATCACACCATGGAGTCGAGGGTCAATCCGGGCGGGCTGCTGGCGGCCGTGGACATGGGGTCGAACAGCTTCCGGCTGGAGATCGGCCAGTTGCCCAACGGGCGCTACCGGCGCATCGACTACCTGAAGGAGACCGTGCGCCTGGGCGCCGGGCTGGACGCCAACGGCATGCTCACGGAGGACGCGGCGCAGCGCGGGCTGGCCTGCCTGCGCCACTTCGCGCAGCGCCTGAACGGCTTCGAGACCGGCCAGGTGCGCGCGGTGGCGACGCAGACGCTGCGCGAGGCGCGCAACCGCAACGCCTTCCTGCTGCGCGCGCAGGAGGCGCTGGGCCATCCGATCGAGGTCATCTCCGGGCGCGAGGAGGCGCGGCTGATCTACGCCGGCGTGGCCCACCTGCAGCCCGGCGACGAGCGCCGCCTCGTGATCGACATCGGCGGCCGCTCGACCGAACTGATCCTCGGCCAGGGCCGCACGCCGCTGGTCGCCGAGTCGTTCGGCGTCGGCTGCGTGGGCCTGTCGATGCGCTACTTCGAGGACGGCCGCATCAGCGAGGCCGGCTTCCGCGCCGCCCAGGTCGCCGCCGGCGCCGAGCTGGAGGAGGCGCTGCAGCCCTTCGCGCCGGTGCACTGGACGCAGGCCATGGGTTCGTCCGGCACCGCCGGCGCGGTGAGCCAGCTGCTGGCCGCCAGCGGCATCACCGACGGGCGCATCACGCCGGCCGGGCTGCGCTGGTGCATCGAGCGCTGCATCGCCGCGGGCCGCACCGACCGCATCGAGATGCCGGGCCTGAAGCCCGAGCGCCGCGCCGTGCTGCCGGGCGGGCTGGCCATCCTGTACACGCTGGCCGCGCACTTCGACATCCGCGCGCTGTGGCCGGCCAAGGGCGCGCTGCGCCAGGGCGTGATCGTCGACCTGCACGAGCGGCTGCTGGCGCTGCAGCGCCAGCGCCCGCGCGACATGCGCGACGCCACGGTGGCCGAGCTGCAGCGCCGCTTCGACGTCGAGGCCGGCCAGGCCGAGCGCGTGGCCTCGGTCGCGATGGCGCTGTTCGACGGCGCGATGCCCGAGGCCGACACCGACATGCGGCGCGAGCTGGCCTGGGCCTGCGCGCTGCACGAGGTCGGGCTGATGGTCTCGCACCACGACCACCACCGCCACAGCGCCTACCTGCTGGCGCATGTCGATGCGCCCGGCTTCTCGCAGAGCCAGCAACGGCGCATCGGCGACCTCGTGCTGGCGCAGCGCGGCGGCCTGCGCAAGGTGGAGCCGCAGCTGGCGAGCGAGACCTTCGCCTGGCAGGCGCTGTGCCTGCGGCTGGCGGTGATCAAGTGCCATGCGCGCGGTGCGGTCGACCCGCGGGCGCTGTCGCTGCGCGCGGCCGGCCGCGACGCGCTGCTCGGCTTCTCGCCGGCCTGGGCCCAGAGTCACCCGCGCACGCTGTTCCTGCTGCAGGAGGAGGCCGCGACCTGGCAGCGCAGCGGGCCGCTGCGGCTGGTGCTGCCGGGCGCCTGAACGTCCGCGCCGGCCTACAGCAGCTCCGGCGCCACCACGGCGTGCAGCACGACCTGCAGCGTGCCTTCGCGCTCGCGCGCGCGCAGCCACCAGACCCCGGCCTTGCGCACGCTCCAGGCCTGCGGCTGGCCGGACAGCAGGTAGGCCGCGGCCAGGCCCAGCGTCGGCTGGTGGCCGACCACCAGCACGGGCTCGCGCGCCTCGGGCCAGCGCACGGCCCGGAGCAGGCCGTCGACGTCGCCGGCCGGCGCCAGCGCCGGCACCGTCTTGAACTTGCGGTCCAGCGCCGCCGCCGTCTGCTGCGCGCGCCGCGCCGGGCTCGCGAGCACCCGCGTGCTGGCCGGCAGCTGGCGGTTGAGCCAGGCCGCGACGCGCTGGGCCTGGCGCTCGCCCTTGGGCGTCAGCGCGCGGTCCAGGTCGTCCTGCACCTCGCGCATCTCGAAGGCTTCGGCGTGGCGCCAGAGGATCAGGTCCATGGCCGTGTCGCCGCCGCTGGCAGGTTCAGGCGGAGAAGCGCGCCATCAGCGCCTGCTGCGCGCTGACGCCGTCGGTCGCCACGCGCCGGTAGCGGCCGTCGCCGTCCAGCTCCCAGGCGTCGCGCCGGTCGTGCAGGTACGGCACCAGGCCCTCGTCGATGACACGCTGGCGCAGCGCGCGGTCGCGCACCGGCCAGGCGATCTCGATGCGGCGGAACATGTTGCGGCTCATCCAGTCGGCGCTGCTCAGGTACAGCACCTCGTCGTCCTCGCTCGCGCCCCAGCGGAAGTAGAGGATGCGCGTGTGCTCGAGGAAGCGCCCGACGATGGAGCGCACGCGGATGTTGTCGGTGAGCCCGGGCCGCCCCGGCGGCAGCATGCAGGCGCCGCGCACGACGAGGTCGATGCGCGCGCCGGCCTGGCCGGCGTCCACCAGGGCCTGGATCAGCGCCGGATCGGTCAGCGCGTTGAGCTTGGCCACGATGCGCGCCGGCTGCCCGGCGCGCGCGGCCTCGGCGACCTGCGCGATGTGGCGCACCATGCGCCGGTGCATCACGAAGGGCGCGGTGACCAGGTGCTTGGGGCTGTGCAGCCGCGCCTGGCTGGCGAGCTGCTGGAACACCGCGTCGGCGTCGGCGGTGAGGCCGGGATCGGCCGTCAGGTAGCCGATGTCGGTGTACAGCCGCGCCGTGCGCGGGTTGTAGTTGCCGGTGGACAGGTGGGCGTAGCGGCGCAGCCGCACCTGCGCCGCGAGGCCCTTGCCCTGCATGCCCTCGCGGCGCGTCACCAGCAGCAGCTTGGCGTGCGTCTTCAGCCCCACGATGCCGTAGACGACCTGCGCGCCCACGGCCTCCAGCCGCTCGGCCCAGTTGATGTTGGCCTCCTCGTCGAAGCGCGCCTTGAGCTCGACGACGGCCAGCACCTCCTTGCCGCGGCGCGCCGCCTCGATCAGCAGGTCCATCAGCACGCTCTGCGCGCCGGTGCGGTAGATCGTCTGCTTGATCGCCAGCACCTCGGGGTCCAGCACCGCCTCGCGCAGGAACTGCACCACCGGGTCGAAGCTCTCGAAGGGGTGGTGCAGCAGCACGTCGCCCTCGCGCAGGCGCTGCAGGATCGAGCGGTTGCGCGGCAGGCGGCCCATCGGCCACTGCGGCTCCCAGGGCGGGAAGCGCAGGTGGTCGGCCTCGGCCTGGTCGATCAGCTGGTTCAGGCGCACCAGGTTGACCGGGCCGTTGACCTTGTACAGCGCGATGTCGGGCAGCCCGAACTGCTGCAGCAGCAGGCCGGCGAGGTCCGGCGGGCAGGTGCTGACGACCTCCAGCCGGATCGCCTGGCCGAAGTGGCGCGTCGTCAGCCCCGTGCGCAGCGCTTGGCGCAGGTTCTTGACGTCGTCGTTCTCGACGTCGAGGTCGGAGTCGCGCGTGACGCGGAACTGCGAGAACCACTCCACCGTGCGGCCCGGGAAGAGCTCGCCCAGGTGGGCGCGGATCACGCTGGTCAGCAGCACGAAGCCCTGCTGCCCGGGCGTCAGCTCGGCCGGCAGGCGGATCACGCGCGGCAGCACGCGCGGCACCTTGACGATGGCGATCTGGTTCTCGCGCCCGAAGGCGTCGCGCCCGCCCAGGCGCGCGATGAAGTTCAGCGACTTGTTGGCGACCTGCGGGAACGGGTGGCTGGGGTCCAGGCTCACCGGCACCAGCAACGGCCGCACCTGGGCCTCGAAGAAGCGCTGCACCCACTCGCGCTGCGCCTCGTTGCGGTCGGCGTGGTTGAGGATCACCAGGCCCTCGCGCTGCAGCGCCGGCATCACGACGTCGTTGAACAGCGCGTACTGCTCGTCGATCAGCTCGTGCGCGGCCTGCGCCACCGAGGCCAGGTCCGCGCGCGTGACGCCCGAGCCGGGCTGCCGCGTCGCCTCGATGATGTCGGCCACCCGCACCTCGAAGAATTCGTCGAGGTTGGAGCTGACGATGGTCACGTAGCGCAGCCGCTCCAGCAGCGGCACGTCCTCGCGCCGCGCCTGCGCCAGCACGCGCCGGTTGAACTGCAGGATGGAACGCTCGCGGTTGAGCAGCGGCAGCGGTGCAGCAGGCGTCACCGCCATCGCGCCGGCCTCTGGCAAGGCGGCACTGTTGTCGTCGGTCATGCCCGCAGTTTATGAATTCCTGGCGACAGGCGCGTGACAGTGCTGCCTTGCGCCACGCGCTGGCGGCCATGCCGGTGATCCCGGCCGACCGCGGCTGCCCGCCGTGGCGCGCGGCGTCGCGGTGGCCGCGGCGTCGCGCGCGCGGGAACCCGCGGTGAGCGCGGAGCCCGCTCGATCCCGGGCGCCGGGCTGCGCAGCGCGGTGGTTCGCGCGCCGAGCGCGATCCCGCCCGTGACCCGCCGCGCGCCAGGGGTGCCTGTCGCGGCGCTTCGCGCCACGCGGTACCCGCTGCCCGCGCCGGCCTCCGTGGTCTGCGCCTTCGGCGGCGACTGCCCTGCGCCTGCCGTCAGGGCCCCAGCAGCTTGCCGCTGCGCTGCAGCGTGGTGCCGGCGATGCCGGCGACGCGGCGGCCCGGCGTCGCCCAGCGCGTGGCCATGCGTGCGTAGAGCAGTCCGGCGGACTGCGCAACGAGCGGTCGCGCGGCGCCGCTGTCGATGTCCACGAGGTCGGCCACCACCGCGCCGGCCTCGACACGCTCGCCGGGAGCGGCATGGAAGACGACGACGCCGGCCGCCGGCGCGTTGAGCTGCTCGGCCGCTGCCAGCGGCGTCGGTGCGCAGCGCGGCGCCGGCAGCGGGCGCGGCGCGCCGGCGATCACGCCGCGGCGGCGCAGGAACTCGACGATCGCGTCGGCATCCTGCGCGGCGAGCGCGTGGTCGGTGTCGGCCTCGCCGCGCAACTCGACGGTCGGGCTGAAGCAGGCCAGCGGCAGCGGGTGGTCCGGGTAGCGCTGCTGCACGACCAGCCAGGGCCGGCTGCAGGCCTCGTCGAAAGGCGAGTCGCCGGACTCGGTGGCCAGCAGCACCGCCTGCGCGCCGAGCAGCGCGCCCAGCTCCTCGGCCAGCGCGGCCTGCGGCGTCAGCGCGTACAGGTGCAGCACGGCCTGCGCGTCGCAGTGCAGGTCCAGCACGATGTCGGCGTCGACCGCCAGCTGCAGCAGCCGGCGCTTGAGGTCCTGCGTCGCATGCTCGGCCGACAGCGCCGCGGCGGCGTCGCGCAGCGCCTCGCGCACGACGGCGACGTTGCGCGCCGGGTCGTCGCCCAGGCGGCCGGCCACCGCGTCGGCCACGGTGGCCGACAGGTCGGGCACCTGGCGGTTGAAATTGACACCGTCGCGCAGGTCGAAGCGCCCCTGGTGCAGGCCCAGCGGGTGCTGCGCCAGGCCCAGCGGGTTGGCATAGGGCAGCAGCACGACCTCGCCCGTCACCTGGCCCGCGGCCTCCAGCGCCGCGAGCCGCGTGCGCAGCTGCTGCGCCACCAGCAGCGGCGGCACCTCGTCGGCATGCAGCGCCGCCTGGATCACGGCCTTGGGCGCGCCGCCCGGCATGCCGAAGCGGTGCACGGTCAGGCCGGCACGCAGGCCGGGCGCCGGCGCCAGCAGTTCGAGCGTCTCGGTGCGCATCGTGAAGGCCGCCGGCCGCTCAGACCGCCAGCAGGTGGGTGCGGTAGTGGATCAGTTCGTCGATCGACTCGTGGATGTCGGCCAGCGCGGTGTGCGACTGCGCCTTCTTGAAGCCCTCCAGCGCCGCCGGCTTCCAGCGCCGCGCCAGCTCCTTCAGCGTGCTGACGTCCAGGTTGCGGTAGTGGAAGTAGGCCTCCAGCCGCGGCATCGTGCGCGCCAGGAAGCGCCGGTCCTGGCAGATGCTGTTGCCGCACATCGGGCTCTTGCCTTTGGGCACGTGGCGTTCCAGGAAGGCGATCACCTGCGCCTCGGCCGCCGCCTCGTCGACGCTGGAGGCGCGCACACGCTCGGTCAGGCCGCTGCGGCCATGCGTGCCCTTGTTCCAGGCGTCCATGCCGTCGAGCACCGCGTCGCTCTGGTGGATCGCGAGCACCGGGCCCTCCACGCGCAGCGCCAGCAGCGGGTCGGTGACGACGACGGCGATCTCGATGATGCGGTCGCTGTCGGGCAGCAGGCCGGTCATCTCGAGGTCGATCCAGATCAGGTTGTTCTCGCTGGCGCCGAGCAGCGGGCTCGGCGGCGCGTCGGGCGACGAATCGGTCATGGGGCGATGCCGGGAAGACGAAGCCGGGATTCTCGCCCAGGCCTACACTGCCGGCCCATGCCGCTCCCTGCCCTGAGCCCCGACGCCGTCACCTTCGCCTTCGCGGCCGCGCTGCTGCTGTCGCTGGCCGTGCGCTACTGGCTGGCGACGCGCCAGATGCGCCACGTGGCGGCGCACCGCGAGCGCGTGCCGGCGGTCTTCGCCGGCCGCATCACGCCCGAGGCCCACCGCAAGGCGGCCGACTACACGCTGGCCAACGGCCGCTTCGGCCTGCTCGCCACCGCGCTCGGCGCCACGGTGCTGCTGGGCTGGACGCTGCTGGGCGGCCTGGATGCGCTGAATGCGGCGCTGCGCGACACGCTGCAGCCGCGCTTCGGCGACCTCGCCTACCAGCTGGCGCTGCTGGCGGCGTTCTCGGCCATCGGCGGCCTGCTGGACCTGCCGCTCTCGTGGTGGAGCACCTTCCGCATCGAGCAGCGATTCGGCTTCAACCGCATGACGCTGCGGCTGTGGCTGCTGGACCTGGCCAAGGGCACGGCGCTGGCGGCCGCGATCGGGCTGCCGCTGGCGGCGCTGGTGCTGTGGATCATGGCCGTCTCCGGCGGCTGGTGGTGGCTGTGGGCCTGGGCGGCCTGGGTCGGCTTCAACCTGCTGCTGCTGGTCGTCTACCCGACGCTGATCGCGCCGATCTTCAACAAGTTCGAGCCGCTCGCCGACGAGGCGCTGAAGGCGCGCGTGCAGGCGCTGATGCAGCGCTGCGGCTTCGCCGCGCGCGGGTTGTTCGTGATGGACGGCAGCCGGCGCTCGGCGCATGCCAACGCCTATTTCACCGGGCTCGGCGCGGCCAAGCGCGTCGTCTTCTACGACACCCTGCTGCAGCGGCTGACGCCGGCCGAGGTGGAGGCGGTGCTGGCTCACGAACTGGGCCACTTCAAGCGCCGGCATGTCGCCAAGCGCATCGCCGGCATCTTCGCGGCGAGCCTGGCGGCGCTGGCGCTGCTGGGCTGGCTGGCCGGCCAGAGTGGTTTCTACACCGGCCTGGGCGTGGCGCCCAACCTGGCGGCGCCCAACGACGCGCTGGCGCTGATGCTGTTCATGCTGGCGCTGCCGCCGTTCGGCTTTTTCCTGGCGCCGCTGGCGGCGCAGTTCTCGCGCCGCCACGAGTTCGAGGCCGACGCCTTCGCCTGCGCGCAGGCCGACGGCGGCGCGCTCGCCAGCGCGCTGCTGAAGCTGCACGAGGACAACGCGAGCACGCTGACGCCCGACCCGGTGTATGCGCGCTTCTACTACTCGCACCCGCCGGCCGCCGAACGGCTGGCCGCGCTGCCGCAGCCCGCGGCCTGAGCCTCCCGCCCCTCATCGCCCTGCCCGCCATGACCGACCTTGCCCAGCAGCGCTGCCGGCCCCTGGAGGGCCAGCCGCCGATGTCCGCCGACGAGATCCAGCGCCACCTCGCGGCCGCGCCCGGCTGGGCGCTGGTCGACGGCGCGATCCAGAAGCGCTACGACTTCGCCGACTACTACCGCACGATGGCCTTCGTCAACGCGCTGGCCTGGGTCGCGCACCAGGAGGACCACCACCCGGACCTGCTGGTGTCCTACAACCGCTGCACGGTGCGCTACAACACCCATTCGGTGGGCGGCATCTCGGTCAACGACTTCATCTGCGCCGCGAAGCTGGACGCGCTGATGCGCTGATGCGCTGACGCCCCGACGATGCGCACCGCGCCGGCGCCCGCCGCAGCGTCCGACGGCACGCTGGACCTGGGGCGGGTCGTCGCCGCGCATGGCCGCCACGTCGTCGTCGAGACCCCCGAAGGCGCGCGCGTGCTGTGCCACCCGCGCGGCAAGAAGAGTGAACTGGTGGTCGGCGACCGCGTGCGCTGGCAGGCGGCCGGCGACGGCGGCGTCATCGAGCACCTGGAGCCGCGGCGCAACCTGCTGTTCCGCCAGGACGAGTGGCGCAGCAAGAGCTTCGCCGCCAACCTCGACCAGGTGCTGGTGCTGGTGGCCGGCGAGCCGATGTTCAGCGAGTCGCAGCTCGCGCGTGCGCTGATCGCGGCGCAGGACGCCGGCATCGCGGCGCTGGTCGGCCTGAACAAGACCGACCTGCCGGCCGCCGCCGCGGCGCGCGAGCGCCTGGCGCCCTACCGCGCGATGGGCGTGCCGGTGCTGGAGCTGGCGCTCAAGGCCGCGCCCGATGCCGCGCGCACGACGCTCGCGCCGCGGCTGGCCGGCCGCACGACGCTGGTGCTGGGGCCCAGCGGCATGGGCAAGAGCACGCTGATCAACCTGCTGGTGCCGCAGGCCGCGGCGCAGGTCGGCGAGATCTCGCAGGCGCTCAACGCCGGCCGCCACACGACCACGACGACGACCTGGTACTGGCTGGACGAGGCGCGCAGCGGCGCCCTGCTGGACTCCCCCGGCTTCCAGGAATTCGGCCTGCGCCAGATCGCGCCCGAGCGGCTGGCGACGCTGATGCCCGACCTGGCCGGCGCGCTGGGCCACTGCCGCTTCCACAACTGCAGCCACCGCCACGAACCGGGCTGCGGTGTGCGCGCGGCCGCCGGGCGCGGCGAGATCGGGCCGACCCGGCTGCGCATCTACGAGCAGCTCTACGAGGAGCTCGCGGCACCGCAGCGCTGGTGACCGCCTGCGCGATCAGCCGACGACGTTGGCCAGCGTCAGCAGCGCCAGCAGCAGCATCCACAGCACCACCGAACGCCAGACCAGGCCGACGACACTGTTCAGGTGCGCGGACTGCGGCGGCAGCCCGGCGGTGGAGCCCTGGGCTTCGGCCAGCCCGGCCTCGGTGCCGGCGCTGAAGGTCTTGGAGCGGTCCGGCGTCACGCCCGGCGCGGCGGCGCCGCCGAGTTGGACGCCCACCGCGCCGGCCGCGGCGGCGAGGATGATGCCCTCGTTGGGGTGCTGCCACAGCCCGGCGTCGCGCCGCCAGCTGCCGACCGCTTCCTCGAAATTGCCGACCACCGCGAAGCCGAAGGCGGTCAGCCGCGCCGGCAGATGGTCCAGCAGCGCGAACAGCCGGCGCGACAGCGCCCGCAGTTCGTCGTTGGCCGGCGCGTCCAGCGTGCGCTGGCGGTAGGCCCAGTAGCGGCTGGCGAATTCGGCCATGCGGTAGAGCACGGCGCCGGTCGGCCCCAGGCCCAGTGCCGAGAAGACCACGAAGCAGAAGAAGACGCCGAAGACATGGCGGTGCGCGGCCAGCAGCGCATGCTCGATGACGTGGCGCAGCACCTCGGTGCGCGGCAGCTCGCTGGCGTCCAGGTGGCGCCACTCGGCGAGCAGGCGGCGCGCCTCGTTCTCGTCGCCGCGATCCAGCGCGTCGCGGATGTCGGTGAAGTAGTGGCTGAACTGGCGGAAGCCCAGCGTCAGGTACAGCAGCGCGACGTCGAAGGCCATCGCCAGCAGCACGCTGTGGCGCACGATGGCCAGGTGCAGCGCCATCACCAGCAGCGTGGGTGCGAGCACCGAGACGCCCCAGACGACCCAGGTGTGGTGGCGCTCGCCGGCGTCGAAGTTGCGGCCGGTCCACGCGACCCAGCCCTTCAGCGTCTCGTGCACCCAGTTGTCGCGCGGCAGCGGCTTCAGCTGCTCGATCAGCAGGGCCAGCAGGACGGCGAAGAAACTCATCGCCGCGGATGATAGAGGCACGCCTCCCTGCGGGCCGCCGCCGGCGGGGCGATCAGTCGCCGAGGAAGCGGTACAGGTTGCGCAGCATCGCGGCGGTCGCGCCCCAGATGAAGACCTCGTCCGCCTCGCCGGCACCTTCGCGGCGCCAGGGCATGGACAGGAACTGGCGCTGGCCGCCGTCCCAGGTGAAGACATGGCGCCGGTGGTGCGCCGGGTTCATCAGGAAGGCCAGCGGCACCTCGTAGGCGGCGGCCACCTCGTGGCGGTCCAGTGCGAGCCGCGACAGTTCCATCGGCGGGCGCACCAGCGCGACGACCGGCGTCACGACATAGCGCGTGATCGTCGTGTAGGCCGGCAGCTCGCCGATGACCTCGACCTGGCGGCGCGGCAGGCCGACCTCTTCCTCGGCCTCGCGCAGCGCGGTGGCGGGTGCACCGTCGTCCTGCGGCTCGCTGCGGCCGCCGGGAAAGCTGATCTGCCCGGCGTGGTCGCGCAGGTGCTCGGTGCGCCGCGTCAGCAGCACGTGCAGCCCGTCGTCGCGCTCGACCAGCGGCACCAGCACGGCGGCCGGCGCGGGCGCGCGGTCCGGCAGCACGCGGCCGTCGCCCGGCAGTTCGGGCTGCCAGCCCGGACGCGGCAGGCCGAAACGCTGGCGCAGCGCCGGTGCCGTCAGCCGATCGCCGGGCAGCGGCGGCAGGTGCGCGTCGGTGCCCGCGACCGGGATCTCGCGCGGGTTCAGGATGCGGGGCAGCGACATGCGGGCAGTGTGCGTCGAAAACGACGAAGCCGTCCTGCGGACGGCTTCTCCATCGCGGTTCAGTGCGGCGCAGCTGGCGCCGCGTGCCTGCGCTTCGCTCAGGCCAGCTTCTGGCTTCGCCGTGCGCTGTGCCGGCGCTGCGCGCCGGGCGCGGCTCGCGCCGCGCGCTTGCGCTTCGCTCAGGCCAGCTTCTCCTTGATGCGGGCGGACTTGCCGCTGCGCTGGCGCAGGAAGTACAGCTTGGCGCGGCGCACGTCGCCGCGGCGCTTGACCTCGATGCCGGCGAGCAGCGGGCTGTAGAGCTGGAAGGTGCGCTCCACACCTTCGCCGCTGGAGATCTTGCGCACGATGAAGCTGCTGTTCAGGCCGCGGTTGCGCTTGGCGATCACGACGCCTTCGTAGGCCTGCACGCGCTTGCGCGTGCCTTCGACGACGTTGACGCTGACGATCACCGTGTCGCCGGGGGCGAAGTCCGGGATCTTGCGGTTCAGGCGAGCGATCTCTTCCTGCTCGAGGGTGGCGATGAGGTTCAAGGGGTTCTCCGCTCGATCGTGCGCTGGGCGGGTTGTAGAGGTTGGTCCACCGTCGGTGGGGCCCCGCAGAGGATCGAAAAGCTTTCCATTATAGCCCGAGGCTCGCCAGGAAGCGCAGGTCGGCGGCGTCCAGCCGGCCGGCGGCGCGCGCCGCGGCGATCAGGTCCGGCCGCCGCCGGGCGGTCAGTGCCAGCGCCTGCTCGCGCCGCCAGCGCGCGACCTCGCCGTGGTGGCCCGACAGCAGCACCGGCGGCACCGGCCGCTCGACGCCGTCGATCACGAGACGCTCGGGGCGGCTGTACTGCGGGCCTTCGAGCAGCCCGTCGGAGAAGCTGTCCTGCTCGTGCGAGGGCGCCGTCAGCACACCCGGCTGCAGCCGCGCCACCGCGTCCAGCAGCGCCAGCGCCGGCAGTTCGCCGCCGCTGAGGACGAAATCGCCCAGGCTGAGTTCGTGCGTGACGCGGGTCTCGATCACGCGCTGGTCCACGCCCTCGTAGCGGCCGCACAGCAGCACCGCGCCGCTGCCCTGCGCGAAGTGCTCGACGAGCGCCTGGTCCAGCCGCTGCCCGGTGGGCGTGAAGTGCACGACCGCCGGCGCGCTGCCGCCGCGGTCGGCGGCGACGGCGTCCAGCGCGCGCAGCAGCGGCTCGGCCAGCATCACCATGCCGGGGCCGCCGCCGAACGGGCGGTCGTCGACGCGCCGGTAGGCCCCCTCGGCAAAGTCGCGCAGCGGCCACAGGCGCACGTCGACCAGGCGCTGCTCGAACGCCCGCCGCGTCACGCCGGTGGCCAGGTGCGGCGCGAACAGCTCGGGAAACAGTGTCAGGACGTCGAAGCGCATGGCTCGTGGCGGTTGCGCCCGGGCATCAGTCCTCGGCGTCCCAGTCGACGTCGATGCGACGTCCGGCGAGGTCGACCCGGTCGACATAGGCGTCGACGAAAGGGATCAGCCGCTCCGCCGCGCCGGCCTCGGCCGGCTGGATGCGCAGCACGCAGTGCGGGCCGGTCTCGAGCAGACCGACGACGCGGCCGAGTGCCTGCTGCTGGCGGTTGTGCACCGCCAGCCCGATCAGGTCGACCCAGTAGAACTCGCCGGGATCCGGCGTCGGGAAGCTGGCGCGTGCCACCAGCACGCGCGCGCCGGCCAGCGCCTGCGCCGCGTCGCGGTCGTCCAGGTCCTGGGCAGTGGCGACGACGAATTCGCCCTGCTCGCGCGCCTGCACGATGCGCAGCAGGCGCGGCCAGACCGGTGCGGGTGCCGCGGCCACGGTCTTGGCCTTCACCGCGGCCGCCGGGCGGGCGACGGCCGGCGCCGCGAGATACCAGCGCTTGGAGGAGAAGAGCGCCTGCGGGTCGGCCGCGAACGGCTTGATGCGCAGCCCGCCCTTCACGCCCCAGGCCCCGACCACCCGACCCACCTCGACGGCGTCGTCGGGCAGCGTGACGGGGGCTTCGGGCGGCGCAGGCTGCGGCATGGTGCGCGCCACCGCGGCCGCGCCGGTCAGGGCCGGCGGCGGCGCGGACGCGTCGAAAGGCCCGTCAGGCCGCCTTCTTGGCCTGCTCGACCAGGCGGGCGACCGTGGGCGACAGCTGCGCGCCGACGCCGGCCCAGTGCGCGATGCGGTCCAGCGCCACGCGCAGCGGCTGCTCGCTGCCGGCGGCCATCGGGTTGTAGAACCCGACGCGCTCGATGAAGCGGCCGTCGCGGCGGGCGCTGCCCTCGGCGACGACGATGTTGTAGAAGGGGCGCTTCTTGGCGCCGCCACGGGCCAGTCGGATCACGACCATACGATGTTGTCCTTGGAACTCGGGCCGATCGCCGCGCCACGGGAGACACACCGGGTGGGCCATCGAGGAGGGCTGTTCGTGCCGCGATGCCGGTTGACGACTGCTGTCTTGCGAGGTCGACCGGCCTGCCGCGCTGGCAGCCCCTGCTGCTTCCGCCGCCGTAGATACGCCCTTGGGCTTGTCGGCCCGGGCCAGCGTCGAGAATCGCGCATTATATGAATTTCCGCGCTTCATGAGCTACCGATCGAAGACCGTCGCCGCCTGGCTCGCCCTGCTGGGCGGTGCGCTGGGGCTGCACCGCCTGTACCTGCACGGCCTGCGCGACCGCCTGGCCTGGGCGCACTGGCCGCCCACCGCGGCCGGACTGCTGGGCGTGGAGCGCATGTGGGCGCTGGGCCAGGACGACCGCGCGGCCTGGGTCCTGATCCCGCTGCTGGGCCTGATGATCTCGCAGGCCGCGCTGACCGCCATCGTCTACGCGCTGACCCCCGACGAGGCCTGGGCCGCGCGCCGAAACCCGGGCCAGCCGGTGGTGGCCACCGGCTGGGGGCCGGTGCTGGCGGCCATCGCCGCGCTGCTGCTGGGCGGCGGTGTGCTGATGGGCACCATCGCCTTCTCGGGACAGAAATTCTTCGAGTGGCAGCTCGAGGGACGCGCCGGCGCCGCGGCCGGCGTCACTCCATCCGCGTGATCCGCTGGGCCGCCGCCTGCCCCCGCCACGGCTGCAGCGGGCCCAGCAGCGGGTGGTCCCAGTCCGGCGCCAGCTCGGCCAGCGGCTCCAGCACGAAGGCGCGCAGGTGCAGCCGCGGGTGCGGCACCGTGCAGCCGGGCTCGTCGATCACACGCTGGCCGTAGAACAGCAGGTCCAGGTCCAGCGTGCGCGGCGCGTTGCGGTAGGGCCGGCGGCGGCCGTGGCGGCGCTCGATCTCCTGCATCGCGGCCAGCAGGGCCTGGGGCCCGAGGCCGCTGCGCAGCTCGGCGACCGCGTTGACGTAGTCGGGCCCGCTGGACTCGATGGGCGCCGTGCGCCACAGCGACGACTGCGCCACCAGCCGCGTGCCCGGCAGGCTGCCGAGCTGGTGCATGGCGCGCGCGAGCGCAGCGCGTGGATGGCCGAGGTTGGCCCCCAGGCCGACGAAGATGCGTTCGCCGCCGTCCGGCGGCGCGGCGGGGACTGGGCTGGCTTCGGTCATCGTCATCCCTCCTGGTCGCGCCGGCCGCCTGGGGTCTGCCGCCCCGGTCGGCCCGCTGCCGCGGTCAGTCCTGCGCGCCGGCGGCGCCCTCGGCGCCAGGAGCCGGTCCCACTCGCCGCGCCGGCCGGCCGGCGGCGGCGCCGCCGCCACCGCTTGCGTGGCGCGCGTCGGCCGCCGGCGCGTCCACGCTCTCATCGCCGTGCCGGCCTGCCGTGAGCCGCTTGCGCGCCGCCGGCGTGACCGGCGCGGCTTCGGCGGCCTCCGGCGCCGGGCCGGCGGCACGCGGCCCGGGCACGCGGCGCACCCGCGGTGCCGAACTCGCGCGCAGGTCCGCCAGCAGCGCCTCGCGCTCGTCGTCGCTGCCGAGGTGGAAGTCCTCCCACCAGTCGGCCAGCTCCGGCGCCAGCTCGCCGGCATCGGCACGCAGGCGCAGGAAGTCGTAGCCGGCGCGGAAGCGCGGCTGCGCGATCAGCGAATTCGCCGAGCTCGGCGTGCGGCGCTCGAAGCGTGGCTGCATGGCCCAGATCTCGCGCATGTCGGCGCCCAGCTTGCCGCGGCCGGAGATGTCGCCGACGCGTGCGTCGAAGACCGCGTCCACCGCCTGCTGCAGCGCCGGGAACGGCGGCTCGCCGCCGGCGCGCAGCGCGGCCCAGCGCTCCTGCACGTCGTGCCACAGCAGGCAGGCGAGCAGGAAGCTGGGCGCCACCGCGCGGCCCTCGGCGACGCGGCGGTCGGTGTCCTCCAGCGCCAGGCGCACGAAGGTCTCGCGGCCGGGGTTGGGCTGCGCCGGCGCCAGCGCCGCGTCCAGCACCGGGAAGATGCTCAGCCGGCCGCCGACCAGCCCGTGGCGGCGCAGCTGCTCGACGCTGGCCACCGCGTGCCCGGTCTGCAGCAGCTTGACCATCTCGTCGAACAGCCGCGAGGCCGGCACGTTGGCCAGCAGCGGCACCATGCCGGCGATCGGCCGCTCGGTGGCCGGGTCGATGCCGAAGCCCAGCTTGGCCGCAAAGCGCACCACGCGCAGGATGCGCACCGGGTCCTCGCGGTAGCGCGTGGCCGGGTCGCCGATCATGCGCAGCACGCGCGCACGCGCATCGGCCAGGCCGCCGTGGTAGTCGACGACGGTCTGCGTCGTCGGGTCGTGGTACATCGCGTTGATCGTGAAGTCGCGCCGCGCCGCGTCCTCGACCTGCGGCCCCCAGACGTTGTCGCGCAACACGCGCCCGCTGGCGTCGACGACATGCTGCTTGCCCTCGATGGCCTGCTTGCTCGTCTTCTCGTTGCCCGGCACCTGCTCGGCGGCGGCGTTGTCCAGGTAGGCGCGGAAGGTCGAGACCTCGATCGTCTCGTGCTCGCGCCCGCGCCCGAAGACCACGTGCACCAGCCGGAAGCGGCGGCCGATGATGAAGGCGCGCCGGAACAGCGCCTTGACCTGCTCGGGCGTGGCGTCGGTGGCGACGTCGAAGTCCTTGGGCCGCAGGCCGACGATCAGGTCGCGCACCGCGCCGCCCACGATGTAGGCCTCGTAGCCGGCCTCCTTGAGCGTGCGCACGACGCGCACCGCGTTGGCGTCGAGCAGCGCCGGGTCGATGCGGTGGGCCTCGGCCGGCACCTCGACGCGCTGGCCGAGCGGGATCGCGGGCACTTCGGCGGCCGCGTCGGCCGCGGGGGCTGCCGGCGCCTTGCCCAGCAGCCGGTCGATGAACTTCCTGATCATGTGAAGAGCCTGATGACGGGCCAGCCGCGCCGCCGCGCGTGGCCTTCCAGCGCGGGGCCGGGGTTCGTGGCCACCGGATGGCTGACCTGCTCGAGCAGCGGCAGGTCGTTGGTGGAATCGCTGTAGAAGCTGCTGCGCCCGAAGCCGTCCAGCGCCAGGCCGTCGGCGGCCAGCCACTGCTGCACGCGCGTGATCTTGCCTTCGCGGAAGGCCGCCACGCCGGCGACGCGCCCGGTCACGCGCCCGGCGGCGTCGCGCTCCAGCTCGGTGGCGATCAGCGTGTCGATGCCGAACAGCGCCGCGATCGGCCGCGTCACGACCTCGTTGGTGGCGGTGACGATGGCCAGGCGGTCGCCGGCGTCGCGATGCCGCTGCACGAGATCCAGCGCGCTGGTGTGCAGCATCGGGCGCACGATCTCGTCCACGAAATGCGCCAGCGCGGCGTCCAGCTCGGCCGGCGTGCGGCCGCGCCAGGGTGCGGTGGCAAAGTCCACGTAGGCCGCCATGTCCAGGCAGCCGTGCAGGTAGTCGTCGTAGAAGGCGTCGTTGCGGCGGCGGAAGTCCGCCGCGTCGGCCCAGCCGAGTTGCACCAGGAACTCGCCGAAGGCGTGGTCCGAGTCGCGCGGGATCAGCGTGCCGTCGAGGTCGAACAGCGCCAGGCCCGGCGACGTTGCGGTACCGGCGCTCATGCCGCGCTCGCCTCCGGGAACGGCGCCGGCGCGGTGGCTGCCGGGGCGCCCTCCTCGGCCAGCATCTGGCGCAGCAACGGCACCGTGATGCGGCGGTGGCGCGCCAGCCCATAGGCGTCCAGCCGGTCCAGCAGCGACATCAGCGAGCCGAGGTCGCGCGCGAAGCGCGTCAGGAGATGGTCCATGACCTCGTCGGAGAGCACGATGCCGCGGTGGTCGGCCTCGCGGCGCAGCGCCGCGCGCACCTCGGCATCGGCCAGCGGCTGCAGCGCGAAGACCGGGCCCCAGGCCAGCCGCGTGCGCAGGTCCTCGCGCACGGCCAGGTCCACCGGCGGCAGCCGGCCGGCGGCGGCCACCTGCACGCCCAGCGTCGCGGCCTCGACGAACAGCGTGAAGGCCGCATGCTGCGCCGCCGGCGACAGCGCCTCGCAGCGGTCGATGACGACCAGGCTCCAGCCCGGCGCCAGGTCCCAGGGCAGCGGATCGGCGGCGTCGAACCAGCCGACGACCAGGCCGCCGGCCTGGGCGCGGCCGGCCAGCGCGCGCAGCAGGTGCGTCTTGCCGCTGCCCGGCGGGCCCCACAGGTAGACCGGCGGCGCGCCGCCGGCCTGGCGGTGCGGCTGGTCGCGCAGGTGCGACAGCGCCGCGCTGTTGGCGCCGGGAACGAAGTTGTCGAAGCTCGGCTGCGAGTCGGGCCCGATGGCCAGCGGGATCTGTCGCATGGTCAGTGCAGGCGGCGGCAGGCCTGCAGGTGGTCGCGCAGCGCCGCGGCGTCGGCGGCGCCGGGGCGGTGCTGCAGGTACAGCGCACCCTCGGCCTGCGCCTCGTCCAGGCGGCCCAGGTCGGCCAGCACCCAGGCCAGGTCGCGGTGCTCGTCCCAGGCGCGCGGCAGCACGGCGACCAGACGGCGCAGCACCGCGGCCAGGCGCTCGCGGTCGCCGCTCGCGCGGTGGATCGCCTTCAGGTTGCGCAGCACGCGCGCCAGCGTCTCGCGCGGCGTCGCGGCGCGCAGCAGCGGCGCCAGCGGCGGCTCGACCTCGCCGCCGAAGGCCTGTCGCCAGGGCGCCAGGCGCTCGATCAGGTCCTCGCGCGACAGCGAGCGGCCGCTGAACGGGTCGACGATCACCTCGCCGGCCGGCAGTCGCAGCTTGACCAGGAAGTGGCCGGGAAAGGACACGCCGTGTGCCGCGAGCCCGGCCCGCGTCGCCAGTTCCACGTACAGCAGCGCCAGCGTGATCGGGATGCCGCGCCGCGTGCGCAGCACCTCGTGCAGGTAGCTGTTGCGCGGGTCCTGGTAATGGTTGACGTTGCCGGCGAAGCCCAGTTCACCGAAGAAGTAGCGGTTGAGCAGGCGCAGCCGCTGCAGCGGCGCGGCGTCGGCCGGGATGCGGCGCAGCAGCCGCGCCGCCAGGGTGTCGACCTGCACCAGCACGCCCTGCACGTCCAGCGCCGGGTCCTCGTCCTGGCCGACCGCGATGGCCGCTTCCAGCAGCGGGAAGCCGGCTTCGTCGGCGACCAGCGCAGCGAAATACGCCGCCGCGGTCGGGGCTTGGAGATCCAGGGGTCCGGGCATCGCGGGCGCAGTGTAGGTCAGGCGCGGCGCAGCAGATGGCGCGGGCGCAGCCCGCAGGCCGCCAGCACGGCGAAGTACAGCAGCGCGACACCGCCCAGCACCGCCGCCACCGCCGCCGCGCGGCGGCCCCATTGCGACTGCAGTGCGATCCAGTCGACCTGCGTCGCCGCCCAGGCCAGCGCGGCGCCGAGCGCGACGTTGGCCGCCGCGACACGCGCCGCGAAGCCGGCCCAGCCCGGCTGCGGCCGGTAGACGCCGCGCCGCAGCAGGCCCGCGAGCAGCAGCGAGGCGTTGACGAGCGCGCCCAGGCCGATCGCCAGCGCCAACCCGGCATGGCCCAGCCAGGGCACCAGCACCAGGTTCATCGCCTGTGTCGCGACGAGCACGCCGATCGCGATCTTCACCGGCGTGCGGATGTCCTGGCGCGCGTAGAAGGCCGGCGCCAGCACCTTGACCGCCACCAGCCCGAGCAGCCCGGCGCCATAGCCGCGCAGCGCCAGCACCGTCATCGCCACGTCGTCTGCGCCGAAGGCGCCGTAGTGGTACAGCACCGCGATCAGCGCCTGCGGGAAGACCAGCAGCGCAATCGCGCAGGGCACCGCCAGCAGCACCACCAGGCGCAGGCCCCAGTCCAGCATGCCGGAATAGTCGGCGCCGTCACCGCGCGCCTGCGCCGCCGACAGCTGCGGCAGCAGCACCACGCCCAGCGCGACGCCCAGCAGCGCGGTCGGAAACTCCATCAGCCGGTCGGCGTAGGTCAGCCAGGACACCGCGCCGACCGCCACGTGCGACGCGATCTGCGTGTTGATCAGCAGCGAGATCTGCGCCACCGACACGCCCAGCAGCGCCGGCGCCATCTGGCGCAGCACCCGGTGCACGCCCGGGTGGCGCCAGGCGCGCGCGACCGCCGCAGGCGCCAGGCCCAGCCGCGGCAGCATGCCGATGCGCGCCAGCGCCGGTATCTGCACGGCGGCCTGCAGCAGCCCGCCGAGCATCACGCCGCCGGCCAGCGCCAGGATCGGGTCGACCCCGGAGGCCTGCAGCCGCGGCGCGCCCCACCACGCGGCGCCGATCACGCTCAGGTTCAGCAGCACCGGCGTGGCCGCCGGCACCGCGAAGCGCTTCCAGGTGTTGAGTACACCGGCGGCCAGCGCCACCATCGACATGAAGCCGATGTACGGGAACATCCAGCGCGTCAGCAGCACTGCGGTGTCGAAGCGCTCGAGACCGGAGCCGATGGCCCACACGAGCAGCGGCGCGCCCGCCACGCCGACGACGCAGGCCGCGAGCAGCACCCAGGCCAGCACGGTGGCGACGGCGTCGAGCAGGTCGCGCGTGGCGTCGTCGCCCTGCCGCGCCCGCGTGGCGGCCAGGATGGGCACGAAGGCCTGCGAGAAGGCCCCTTCGGCGAACAGCCGGCGGAACAGGTTGGGGATGCGGAACGCGACGTTGAAGGCGTCGGTGGCCGCGCTGGCGCCGAAGCTGGCGGCGATCAGCTGCTCGCGCACCAGGCCCGTCACGCGCGACAGCAGGGTCAGCAGGGAGACGGTCGAGGCGGCCTTGAACAGGTTCACTCGGGCAGGCCGATCCGGGTCAGGCCACGCAGCGGCAGGGAGGCCGGCATTATAGGCGGCGGGCCGAAGCGGCCGTGGACGCCGGGCGCGCCCGTGCTATACTTGATAGTCTTTGCACCCAACGACCGACCGCGTCACCCCCAACCCGCATGGCCACCTCGTCCAAAGCCAAGAAGAAGACCGTCCGCCTCGCCTCGGGCCGCAAGCGCGCTCGCCAGGACGTCAAGCTCAATGCGCACAACACCTCGCTGCGCTCGCGCTTCCGCACCGTCGTGAAGAACGTCGTGAAGGCGGTCAGCGGTGGCGACAAGGCCAAGGCCGCCGACACCTTCAAGTCGGCCCAGAAGGTCATCGACTCGGTCGCCGACAAAGGCATCTTCCACAAGAACAAGGCCGCGCGGCTGAAGAGCCGCCTGGCCGCCAAGGTCAAGGCGCTGTCGCTGGCCGCCTGAGCACGGTCTTCCCGGTGCAGACGAAGGGCCCGCCGACGCGGGCCCTTTCGTTTGGTGCAGCGCACCCGTCCTAGCCTGCGCCCGGCGTGCCCGGCTCCGGCAGCACGCAGACCTCGCCCACCGGCAGCCCGTTGTCGCGGGCAAAGTTCATCACGAAGTCCCAGGCCATCGGCTCGATGTCCTTCAGCGCCTCGCTGACCAGCACGCACTTCACGCCGCCCACCACCTGCGGCACGCAGTACGGCGAATAGCCGATGTGCGCCGCCGGGCCGGCGACCACGCCGCCGGGCCGGAACGACGACATCGCGCCGGCCAGCCGCTCGGCCCAGTCGCTGGGGCGGAAGGTGCGCCCGTCGTGGGTCAGGCCCTGGATGTAGAACTGGCGCGGCTTGGCGGGCGTCATCGGCGGCGGTGCGCGGCGGGTCGGATCGATGCGGCGCATGCGCTGCCGACCGAGGCGGAAGTCGAGTCCCGCAGCGGCGCCACGCCGCCCGGGCAACCCTGCATTGTGCCCTGCCGCTGCTGCGTCGCAGCAACAACGCCGGCAGCACGCGGTGCGGCACGGGCCCCACCGTAGAATGCACCACGCCCGCCGGCCGGCGCCGACGATCCGTCGGCGGCCGGCATTCCACTACCGGCCCACGACGCCGGCCCACGACTGGACCTGCCCGCGATGAACGCCCCCGAGCCCGCCGTGACCCAAGCCCCCGCGCGGCCGATGCCGCATGTGCTGAACACCTACGGCCGGCTGCCGATCGCGCTGTCGCACGGCCAGGGCTGCTGGCTGTGGGACACCCAGGGCCGCCGGTACCTGGACGGCCTGGGCGGCATCGCGGTCAATACCCTGGGTCACGCCCACCCGAAGCTGGTGCCGGCGCTGCAGGATCAGGTCGCCAAGCTGATCCACACCAGCAACTACTACGAGGTGCCGCTGCAGGAGCAGCTGGCCGCCAGGCTGTGCGCGATCTCCGGGCTGGCCGGCGCCTTCTTCTGCAACTCCGGCCTCGAGGCCAACGAGGGCGCGCTGAAGATCGCGCGCAAGTACGGCCACGACCGCGGCATCGCGCGGCCGGAGATCATCGTCTACGAGAAGGCCTTCCACGGCCGCAGCATCGCGACGCTGTCGGCCACCGGCAACCCGAAGGTACAGAAGGGTTTCGAGCCGCTGGTCGAGGGCTTCGTGCGCGTGCCGCTGAACGACCTGGCGGCGGTCGAGCGCGTGGCACGCGAGAACCCGAACGTGGTCGCGGTGTTCCTGGAGACCATCCAGGGCGAAGGCGGCGTCAACCCCGCGCGCTGGGACTACCTTCAGGGCCTGCGCCGCATCTGCGACGAGCGCGAGTGGCTGCTGATGC
This sequence comes from Rubrivivax sp., assembly GCA_019635315.1. Lineage (GTDB taxonomy): Bacteria > Pseudomonadota > Gammaproteobacteria > Burkholderiales > Burkholderiaceae_C > Rubrivivax. Next base: position 343,701 of record JAHBZT010000002.1, on the reverse strand, counting down.
TCGACGAGGTGCAGTGCGGCATCGGCCGCACCGGCAAGTGGTTCGCTCACCAGTGGGCCGGCATCCGGCCGGACGTGATGCCGCTGGCCAAGGGCCTGGGCTCGGGCGTGCCGGTGGGCGCCATCGTGTGCGGCGACAAGGCGGTGAACGTGCTCGGCCCCGGCAACCACGGCACCACCTTCGGCGGCAACCCGCTGGCCATGCGCGCCGGCGTCGAGACGCTGCGCATCATGGAAGAGGACGGGCTGCTGGCGCATGCCGCCGAGGTCGGCGCCCTGCTCAAGGGCAGCCTCGAGCAGGCGCTGGCGGCCGAGCTCGCCAGCGGCGGCGTCAAGGAGATCCGCGGCGCCGGGCTGATGATCGGCGTCGAGCTCGCGAAACCCTGCGGCGTGCTGGTCGCGCGCGCCGCCGAGGCGGGGCTGATGATCAGCGTCACCGCCGACAGCGTGATCCGCATCGTGCCGCCGCTCGTCATCTCGGCCGACGAGGCACGCCAGCTGGTCGCGATCCTGGCGCCGCTGGTCCGGGCCTTCCTCGCCGAGCCGGCCTGACGACGGCATGACCAGGGCATGAAGCCGGGCCCCTCGCTGATGCGCCACTTCCTGCAGTTCAAGGACTTCCGCGCCGAGGAATACGCCTACCTCTTCGAGCGCACGCGCATCATCAAGACGCGGTTCAAGAACTACGAGAAGTACCAGCCGCTCGCGGACCGCACGCTGGCGATGATCTTCGAGAAGGCCAGCACGCGCACGCGCGTCAGCTTCGAGGCCGGCATGTACCAGATGGGCGGCTCGGTCGTGCACCTGACCACCGGCGACAGCCAGCTCGGCCGCGCCGAGCCGGTGGAGGACAGCGCGCGCGTGATCAGCCGCATGGTCGACCTGGTGATGATCCGCACCTACGAGCAGGCCAAGCTGGAGGCCTTCGCGGCCCATTCGCGGGTGCCGGTGATCAACGGGCTGACCAACGAATACCACCCCTGCCAGATCCTGGCCGACATCTTCACCTTCATCGAACACCGCGGTGCCATCCAGGGGAAGGTCGTGGCCTGGGTCGGCGACGGCAACAACATGGCCAACACCTGGCTGCAGGCGGCCGAGATCCTGGGCTTCACGGTGCACGTCAGCACGCCGGGCGGCTACGAGGTCGACGCGGCGCGGGCCGGCATCCGCGATCACTCCTGCTACAAGGTCTTCGACCACCCGCTCGACGCCTGCCGCGACGCCCACCTGGTGACCACCGACGTGTGGACCAGCATGGGCTACGAGGCCGAGAACGAGGAACGGCGCAAGGCCTTCGTCGAGTGGTGCGTCGACGAGGACATGATGGCCGTGGCGCAGCCCGATGCGCTGTTCATGCACTGCCTGCCCGCCCACCGCGGCGAGGAGGTCACCGCCGAGGTCATCGACGGGCCGCAGTCCGTCGTCTGGGACGAGGCGGAGAACCGCATGCACGTGCAGAAGGCGCTGATGGAGTATCTGCTGCTCGGGCGCATCGGCTGAGCTTGGGCGGGCGTGCGCTGCGGGCGGCTTCGTTGATGCCTGCCTTCGGTGTTGCCCTGCGGGCGGTTGAGTTGCCTGCCGGCGGCTGAACTTGCGCTTCGCGCGATGGCGCGGCCTGCCGGCAGGTTCCGCCCTCTGGGCGGGTAACTTTCTTCTGCTGGCCCAGAAGAAAGTCACCAAAGAAGAGGGCCTGGAATGCAACACCATTCAACCCGTTCTTCGCGCTTGGGCGCCTCGCGCCACCGGATACGCCACCGGTCATCGCGCGCCTACTTCACCTGAAGTCCGCACTGCCCTGGCTCGCGGTCCGCTTTGCGGCTTGGGCCGCGCCGCTGCTGGAACGCCTGCTTCGGCGCGCGCTGACCGAATGGCTTCCCGCGCGCAAGGGCAGTGCCTGGTTCAGGCGCGCCTCAGTTCGGCAGCCGGCGACGTTGGCGGTGGAGAGAGGGGCCCAAGCGCGAAGAACGGGTTGAATGGTTTTGCGTTCCAAGGCCCTTTGCTTTGGTTACTTTCATTTGGGCCAGCAAATGAAAGTAACCCGCCCAGCGGGCGGAACTGCTGGCACGCAGCACCATCGCGCGAAGCGCAAGTCCAGCCGCCGGCAGGCAAGTCAGCTGCCAGCAGAGCAACACCGAGCCAGCCGCCAGGCTCAATAGGTCGCCCGACCACCGCTGATGTCGAAGACGGCGCCCGTCGAGAACGAACACTCCTCGCTCGCCAACCAGGCCACCATCGCCGCGATCTCGGCGACTTCGACGAAGCGCCCCATCGGGATCTTCCCCAGCATGTAGTCGACATGCGCGCGCGTCATCTGCGCGAACAGCGCCGTGCGCGCCGCCGCCGGCGTGACGGCATTGACGAGCACGCCGCGGGTGGCCGTCTCCTTGGCCAGCGACTTGGTCAGCGCGATCAGCCCGGCCTTGCTGGCGCTGTAATGCGAGGCATTCGGATTGCCTTCCTTGCCCGCCACCGACGCGACGTTGACGATGCGCCCGTAACCGCGCGCCAGCATGCCGGGCACGACGTGGCGGCACACCAGGTAGGGCGCGACGAGGTTGACCTCGAGCACGCGGCGCCAGGTCGCCGGGTCCAGTTCCCAGGTCGTGCCGTTGCCGCCGGTGATGCCGGCGTTGTTGACCAGGATGTCGATGCGGCCCTCGGCCACCTCGACCTCGGCCGCAGCGGCGGCGACCGCGGCGTCGTCGGTCAGCTCGACCCGGGCGCCGCGCACCGGCCCCAGCGCCGCCAGCGCGTCGCAGGCGCGGCCCAGATGCGCCTCGTCGCTGTCCCAGACGGCGACACGCGCGCCGGAGCGCAGCAGGCGTTCCGCGATCGCCAGGCCGATGCCCTGCGCGCCGCCGGTGACGACGGCCACGCGGTCCTGCAGGCCGATGCGGTTCACGCCTCCAGCCCCTTGAGCGCCGGCGTGCCGGCATGGTCGGCGATGTACTGGCGGATGATGTCCTCGAAGCGGGCCTCGGGCTGCAGGCCCAGGCCGGCGGCGCGGCGCGCGCTGGCCGCGCGCGGCCAGTTGGCGACGATGCCGGCGATGCGCTCGTCGCGCTCGAAGCGCACGCGCGCACGCACGCGCGGGCCGGCCACCGCCTCCAGCGCGTCCAGCATCTGCTGCACGCTGACATTGAGCGCCGGCAGGTTCAGCGCGCTGCGGCCGACGAAGGCCTCGCGGCTGGCCTCGTAGACGGCGATCAGGCCCTCGACGGTGCGCTGCGGCGACGACACCGGGTGGCGCACGTCCGGCGACACCGGGCACACCGCCTCCTCGCCGGCCAGCGGCTCGCGGATCATGCCGCTGAAGAAGGAACTGGCAGCGCCGTTGGGCCGCCCCGGCCGCACCGTCACCGTCATCAGCCGCGCCGCGCGGCCGTCGACGTAGCCCTTGCGCGTGTAGTCCGCGACCAGGTGCTCGCAGACCAGCTTCTGGGTGCCGTAGCTGGTCTGCGGCGCCGGGATCGTGTCGTCGCCGACGACCTCCGGCAGCGGCAGCGCCGGGTCCGGCCCGAAGACCGCGATTGAGCTCGAGAAGACCAGCCGCGCCGGCGCCGCGCCCTGCTGCACGCGGTGGCGCAGCGCATCCAGCAGCGCGCGCGTGCCGTCGAGGTTGCTGCGCAGGCCCAGATCGAAGTCGGCCTCGCACTCGCCGGACACCGCCGACGCCAGGTGAAAGACGCCGTCGAAGGGCTCGCCGCGCAACGCCTCGCAGGTGGCGGCCAGCGGCTCGACGCGCGCGGCCACACGCGCGTCGTCGTGCAGGTCCGGCGGCGGCGCGGCCAGGTCGGCCAGCACCAGCCTTTCGATGCGCCGCCCGGCCAGCGTGCCGCCGGCCAGCAGCGTGCGCGCCAGGCGCGCGCCGACGAACCCGGCGCCGCCGGTGATCAGGATCTTCATGTGGCAGGCTCCTTGGCCGTGCGGCGACGGCCGGTGGACGGTGTGGAGGGCTTCAGCGGCGCAGCCGGCCGCGCCAGCGAAGGCAGCCGGCGCCGCGACGCCAGCACCTGTTCGATGTCCTCGCGCGCGCCGTCGATCAGCGCCAGGCTCGCGCGCTCGGCACGCTGCGGCCGGCGCGCGACGACGGCGTCGAGCACCGCGCGGTGCAGCGGCAGCGCCTGCGCCGCGCTGTACGGCCGCGCGGTCGAGATCTCGAAGCTGGCGCGCAGCAGCGCGCCCAGCGCCTGGCTCATCTGCACCAGCATGCGGTTGTGGCTGGCGCGCAGCAGGCCCTGGTGGAAGCGCAGGTCGGGCGTGACATAGTCGCCGCCCTGCTCCACCGCCGCCCGCATGCCGGCGTAGGCGGCCTCGATGTCGGCGATGTCGGCCGCCGTCGCGCGCTCGGCGGCGAGCCGCACGGCCGCCGGCTCGACGACGCGGCGCAGCTCCTGCAGGTCACGCAAGAACTCGCGCGTGAGCCCGCTGCGCGACTGCCAGCGCACGACCTCGGGGTCGAACCAGTTCCAGTGTTCGGGCGCCAGCACGCGCGTGCCGACCTTGGGGCCCGTGCTCAGCAGCCCGCGCGCCACCAGCGACTTGACGGTCTCGCGCACGACCGTGCGGCTGACGCCGAGTGCCTCGCCCAGCGTCGGCTCCGGCGGCAGCGTGCTGCCCGGCGGCCAGCGCCCGGCGACGATGGCCTCGCCCAGGCGGTCCAGCGCCTGGCCGTGCACGTTGCGCAGCGGTTCCACCGGTCGGCGATCAGGCGCGCACGAAGGCGGTGACCAGCGGCTCGCTGCCGACCTGGCGGCTCCAGTGGCCGTGCACTGCGGCGTCGAAGACGGCGCCCGCCGGCAGCGTGTCGGCCGAGAAGAAATGCTGGCCGGGCAGGAACAGCCGCGAGCTGCCGTCCTGCAGGCCGATCTCCATGCAGCCGCCGAGGATGAAGACCCATTGCGGCGTCGTCGTGCAGTGGAAGTCGCTGCGGAAGCCGACCGGGCTCATGCGCAGCTGCAGCCCGCCGCTGGGCAGTAGTGCCGACAGCCGCGCGGCCGGCGTGCCCTCGGCGAGCGGCACCTGCTCCTCGCGCCAGCGCGCGCGGCCGTCGTCGTGGGTGAACAGCACGAGCTTGTCGAAATGCATGCCGGCCTCCTGCCTGGCGCTGTCGTGGCCGAGCCGTCGATGCGGGTTCCCCCGCTCGGGCCGCCAATCGTCATACCATAGCATCGACTGCGATCCGCCCGCCAACCGGGAAAGCCAGCACACGATGAGCGACGAGTCCGACCCGCCCCCGCCCGGAACCCGGCGGCGCCGCGACCCGCGCACGCTGCGCAGCCAGCAGTGGTTCGGCCGCCAGGACCGCGACGGCTTCGCCTACCGCAGCTGGGTCAAGGGCCGTGGCGTGCCGCACGACCAGTTCGACGGCCGGCCGGTGATCGGCATCTGCAACACCTTCAGCGAGCTGACGCCCTGCAACAGCCATTTCCGCACGCTGGCCGAGCAGGTCAAGATCGGCGTCTACGAGGCCGGCGGCTTCCCGCTGGAATTTCCAGTGATGTCGCTCGGCGAAACGCTGCTGCGCCCGACCGCGATGCTGTACCGCAACCTGGCCAGCATGGACGTCGAGGAGTCGATCCGCGGCAACCCGATCGACGGCGTCGTGCTGCTGTTCGGCTGCGACAAGACCACGCCCAGCCTGCTGATGGGTGCGGCCAGCGTGGACCTGCCGGCCATCGGCGTCAGCGGCGGCCCGATGCTCAGCGGCAAGTGGCGCGGCCAGGAACTGGGCTCGGGCACCGGCGTCTGGCAGATGAGCGAGCAGGTGCGCGCCGGCACGCTGAAGCTGGCCGACTTCTTCGAGGCCGAGAGCTGCATGCACCGCAGCCACGGCCACTGCATGACCATGGGCACCGCCAGCACCATGGCCTGCATGGTGGAGGCGCTGGGCATCGGCCTGCCCGGCAACGCCGCCTACCCGGCGGTGGACGGCCGGCGCAACGTGCTCGCGCGCCAGGCCGGCCGCCGCATCGTCGAGATGGTGCACGAGGACCTGAAGATTTCGCAGGTGCTCACGCGCCAGGCCTTCGAGAATGCGATCCGCACGCTGGCGGCCATCGGCGGCAGCACGAATGCGGTGATCCACCTGATCGCCATCGCGGGGCGGCTGGGCGTGCCGCTGGCCATCGACGACTTCGAGCGCCTGGGCAGCGAGCTGCCCTGCCTGGTCGACCTGCAGCCCAGCGGCCGCTTCCTGATGGAGGACTTCTGCTACGCTGGCGGGCTGCCGGCGGTGATGAAGCAGATCGAGCCCCTGCTGCACCGCGACGTGATCACCGTCAGCGGCCGCACGGTGGCCGAGAACCTGGCCGAGGCGCCCAACCACAACCCCGACGTCATCCGCGCCTTCGACGCACCGTTCAAGGAACGCGCCGGCATCGCGGTGCTGCGCGGCAACCTGGCGCCGCGCGGCGCCGTCATCAAGCCCAGCGCCGCGACACCGGCGCTGATGCAGCACACCGGCCGCGCGGTGGTCTTCGAGGACAGCGACGACTTCCACGCCCGCATCGACGACGAGGCACTGGACGTCGACGAGACCTGCGTGCTGGTACTGAAGAATTGCGGCCCCAAGGGCTACCCCGGCATGGCCGAGGTCGGCAACATGCCGCTGCCGCCCAAGGTGCTCAGGAAGGGCATCACCGACATGGTGCGCATCAGCGACGCCCGCATGAGCGGCACCGCCTACGGCACCGTGGTGCTGCACGTGGTGCCCGAGGCCGCCGCCGGCGGCCCGCTGGCGCTGGTGCAAAGCGGCGACCTGATCACGCTGGACGTGCCGGCGCGCCGCCTGCACCTGCACGTGGAGGAGGCCGAACTCGAGCGCCGCCGCGCCGCCTGGCAGCCGCCCGTGCCGCCGCTGGCCAGCGGCTACTGGAAGCTTTACATCGACCACGTGCTGCAGGCCGACGAAGGCGCCGATCTCGACTTCCTGCGCGGCCGGCGCGGTGCCTTCGTGCCCAAGGACAACCACTGAAGGACATGCCGATGGGCCAGCGTCTGCAGGGCAAGACCGCCTTCGTCACCGCCGCTGGCCAGGGCATCGGCCGCGCCACGGCGCTGGCCTTCGCGCGCGAGGGCGCGACCGTCGTCGCTACCGACGTCGTGCCGGCGCTGCTGGCGTCGCTGGCCGCCGAGGCCACCGGCACCGCGCTCGTCACCGAGCCACTGAACGTGCTGGACGCCGACGCGATCAAGGCCGCAGCGGCCCGCCACCCGCAGGTCGACGTGCTGTTCAACGCCGCCGGCCACGTGCACCACGGCAGCGTGCTCGACGGCACCGAGGACGAGTGGACCTACGCGCTGGACCTCAACGTGCGCTCGATGTTCCGCACCGTGCGCGCCTTCCTGCCCGGCATGCTGGCGCGTGGCAGCGGGTCGATCATCAACGTCGCCTCGGCGGCGAGCAGCCTGAAGGGCGCGCCCGACCGCTGCATCTACGGCACGACCAAGGCCGCGGTGATCGGGCTGACCAAGAGCATCGCGATCGACTTCATCGGACGCGGCATCCGCTGCAACGCGATCTGCCCCGGCACCGTGGAGTCGCCGTCGCTGCGCGGGCGCATCGCGTCGCTGGCCTCGCGCAGCGGACGCACGCCGGAGCAGGTCGAGGCGGCCTTCATCGCCCGCCAGCCCATGGGCCGGCTCGGCCGCGCCGAGGAGATCGCCGCGCTGGCCGTCTACCTGGCGAGCGACGAGTCGGCCTTCACGACCGGCACCACGCAGCTCATCGACGGCGGCTGGACGCTGTAGCCGCCATTCCGCGCCGCCTGCCGGGCGTGGGGGGCGAGTCCGGCGCGGGCGTTCAGCCGCGCCGGCGCCGGCGCGCCAGGCCGCCGAGCGCCCCCAGCCCGGCCAGCCACATTGCCCAGGTGCCAGGTTCCGGAATCGCCGGCACGTCGGCCAGGAAGACGCCGGATCGGGAACCGATGCTCAGCCCGTCGGGCAGGTCGCCGAAGCGCAGCGACGCGGTGTGGCCGAAGTCGCAGCTGCCCCAGCCGGCGCAGACGGCGATATTCATCCAGGCGTCCAGCACCAGCGTGGTCTCGCCGCTGGGCACGTACAGCGTGATCGTCTTGCGGTAGTCGAACAGCCCGTCGTCCGGCGCATGCGCGGCGCCGAAGGAAAACTGCCAGTGCGCGATGGCATCGTTGATCCTGCCGCCGAGCTGATCGCGAAACTGGAACGGCGTGCCGTTGCTGAAGAATTCGCCGTACAGCGCCGACGAGAACGCGCCGCTGCCGTCGGCGTTGGCGGTGATGGACTGGCCCAGCGAATTGGTCCCGCCGCCGACCCCGCTGAGCCCGATGTAGCTGAAGTAGTCCACTCGCGACAGCGCCCGCGTGGCCAGCCCGTGCATGGCGCCGTCGACGGCCATCGTCAGCGTCACCGGCAGCCAGCCGCCGCTGGTGTTGGTGAACCACAGCGTGTCCTGGATGCGCGCCGACGCCTGTCCCGATCCGGCCCAGACATTGTCGGACACCACCTGCACCACGGCCTTGATCTCGCCGCGGTTCAAGCTGGCCGCCGAGCTGGTGGTGGCCTGGCCGGTGCCGATGCCGGCGCCGGTGACGGCCCAGACCTCGGTCGCGCCCGGCTGCTGCGGGCCGGCATGCCAGGAGCCGCCGTTGAATGCGGCCGGCGTGCCGACCAGTTCGCCGTTGCGGAACCAGACCCAGGCGCCCGATCCCGCCGCATGGTTGCCGGCCTGGGCAACTCCCTGCACGTCGGCATAGGGCGCCGGCCCGGGCATGTGGGCGGCCCCTGCCGCCGCCGACAGGGTGGCGGCCGCCAGCGCCAGCGCCGACGCACGCCAGCGGCGACCGCGGCGCGCCCGCAGCAACGGGCGCGGCGCTCGCAAGGGCGCCGCCACAGTGGACTGCATGCTGGGAACGGTCTTCATCGAGTTCTCCTGGGCCGACGGCGGACGGTGAGTTGGCGGATCCGCTGGCGGGCTGCAGCACCTGCCGCTGTGCAGATCGCAGCCCGACGCCGGATTGGGCTTGCGCATCGTGCGTGCCCATCGTTAGACGCGCGTTAGCTGGGCGGCCCGCCAAGCCCCTCGTTCGCGGGGCGCGTGCACGAACGCGCTCGGTGGCCGCAGCGGCGGCTCCGTCGCGTGCGGCCAGGCCGGCGGGCCGTTCAGCCGCGGTCGGTGCTCAGGCGCTGCGGGCGGAACGCTCGCCCGCCTGACCCGCCAGCGCCACCGCGTCGGCCAGGCTCATGCGTTCGCCTTCGACCCAGGCGAGGTCGACCGCCGACCGGCCGGCCTGCGCCACGGCCAGCGCCCGCACGCGCGCCACGTGGCGCAGGTGGGCTGCCGACAGCGGGGCGAAGCGCTCGGCCCACAACCGTGCCGCGAAGGCCATCAGCCGCGCCGCTGCCAGCGGCTGGCCGGTGCGCGCCAGCGGCCGCGCCAGGTTCCACAGCGCGTAGGCCAGCCCATGCGTGTGCTGGCGCGCCCAGGCGACGGCCACGCAGCGCCGGCCGGCGTCCAGGCTCTCGGCCCAGCGCCGCCGCTGCGCCAGCTGGGCCGCCAGCGACAGCGTGCTGTCGATCAGCCCGACCCAGTCGCCGTCGGCCAGCGCGGCGGCCTCGCACTCGCGCAGGCAGGCCAGCGCCTCGTCGGCGCGGCCGAGCTCGACCCAGCACTGGGCCCGGTTGCGCAGCCGCGCGCGCGCCTTGCGCGTATCGCCCAGACGCGCCCACAGCGCCTGCGACTCGGCCAGCAGCGCCTCGGCGTCGGCGCTGCGACGCTCGTGGTCGTGCGCGATCACCGCCAGCTGGTGCAGCGCACGGGCCTGGCCTTCGAGGTCGCCGCTGCGGCGCGCCAGGGCGAGGCCCTCGTCGAGCAGCGCCTGCACCGCCGCCGCGTCGCGGTGGGCGGCGAGTGCGACCCAGGCGCGGCGCACCAGCGCCCGCGCCCGGCGCGCATCGTCCGTCGCCAGCGCCAGCGCACGCTCGGCATGCGCCTCGGCCGCCGGCGCGTGGCCGGCCTCGAAGTGCAGGTAGGCGAGCAGTTCGTGGACATCGGCCGCCAGCGCCGCATCGGAGGCGGCGTCCACCGCCTCGGCGGCGGCGTCGAGCGCACGAAGGGTTGCCACCGGCACGCCGTCGCTGTCCCAGTGCGTGCGCAGCGCGAGCGCCAGCGCCACCGCTTCGGCGCCCGCGCCGTCGGCAGGCGCGGCCACGATCGCGGCGTGCACATGGGCCGCCTCGGTCGCCACGGCCGACGGCGGCGGGCCGGTCGCGGCCCACCGGCGCAGCCACTGCAGCCGTCGCGCGCGTGCGCGGCGTGCGGCGTCGGTATCGAGCTGGGTGGCGGCAAACTCGCGGATCACCTCCAGCATCGCGAGCCGATCGGCGGCCGGCTGTGCGTGCAGCATCGAGCGCGCGACCAGTTCGTCGATCCAGCGCGCAGCCTGCGGGTGGTCGATCACCGCCAGCGCGGCGTCCAGGCCGAACGGAGCGTCGAAGATGCTCAACGCCGCCAGCGCCGCGCGCGCAGGCGCGCCCAGCAGCCGCCAGCTCCAGGCCACGACCTGGGCCATCGACGCCTGGCGCTCGTCGTGCCCGGAGCGCGCGCCTTCTCGCGCCAGCCAGGCCAGGCCCTGCCCGTCGCCGGACTGCAGCAGCGCCAGCATGCGTGCCGGCGACAGGCTGCGCGCACGCGCGGCGGCGAGCTCGATCGCCAGCGGCAGGCCATCGAGCCGGCGCACGAGGGCGACCACGTCCGCCGCATTGCCCGGGTCGAGCAGGAAGCTCGGATCGGCAGCACGCGCCCGGTCGGCGAACAGCGCCACCGCCGGGTTGCGCGCCAGTTCGGCCAGCGTCGCACCGGCCGCCGGCAGCGGGAGCGGGTGGACATCGAACAGGCGTTCGCCGTCCAGTCCGAGTGCGTGACGCGAGGTCACCAGCCAGTGCACGTCCGGCAGCCGGCCGGCCAGAGTCGCCAGCGCCTGGCCGGCTGCCGGGGGCAACTGCTCGAAGTTGTCGAGCACGACCAGCCGCCGGTGCCCGGCCAGGGCGTCGACCAGCCGCGCGATCGGGTCGGCCCCGCTGGCCGGCAACTGCAAGGCCTGCAGCAGGGCGTCGAGCATGCCGTCGCGGTCGGTGCAGCCGGCCAGGGCCACGAAGTCGACGCCGTCGACGGCACCCTGGCGCGCCATGCGGTGGGCCGCCTCCACCGCCAGCCGCGTCTTGCCGCTGCCACCGACGCCCGTGGCCACCACCAACCGCGCCGATGCGACGGCCCGCTGCAACGCAGCGGCGGCCGCATCGGCGCCGATCCAGCGCGTCAGGTAATGCGGCAGCGTGCTGGGGCGGGCTGGCAGGGGTGCCGCAACGCTGCGCCTGGCATCGGCGAGCGCGGCCAGCCGCAGCCGCTCGGTCTGCACCCAGTCGTCGTAGTGCCCGGGCAGCAGCTCGCCGCCATAGGCCGCCAGCGCGTCGCGGCCGGCGCCGCTGCGGGCCAGCCGCTGCAGCCGGGCTACGTCGCTGTCGATGGCATCGCTGCGCAGTGCGAGGCTGTCGCGCCCGACGTCGAACAGCCCGGCCACCGCATCGGCGCCAAGCTGGGAGCGCAACGATGCCAGCAGCTGGCGCAGGCGGTTCCGCCCGACGTCGGCGGCCGCGCCCGGCCACAGACGCTCGACCAGCGCTTCTCGAGCCAGCCGGTGCGGTGCGGCCAGCGCCAGGCTGGCGACGAGCGCCTGCGCCAGCCGCCCACTGACCGCCACGGGCCGGCCCTGTGCATCGCGCAGTTCGAAAGCGCCCAGCAGGCGCAGCTGCCAGCGCTGCGCAGCAGCGGGTACCCCGGCGTCGCCGCCGACCGTGCGCGACGACGCGATCGCTGGCGGCGGCATGGCCGGGCGCGGGTTGCCGGGCGTGCTCATGGGGTTCGCGTGGGGCGCAACGATGTGCCAGCAGAATGGTCGTTATAACCGGGGTGGCACGCCGCTCGGGCCGGTCGCGGCCGCGGAACGGCCACCCCCGTGCCGGCCCGCGGCGGTGACGGCGTGGACCGTGCGCGACAATGTTCCGAACAACGGCTGCGCCCACATGGCGAGACCGCAACCCGGCGCCGTGCCGCAGCCGGACTTCACCCCCGGCCCCGCAGACGCGTCGCCCGCGGCTCGGGCTTCACCGCTTGCCCACGAGGAGACCCCATCCGATGAAACTGCTTCGCCACGGCCCCCGCGGCCAGGAGAAGCCCGCGCTGCTGGATGCGCAGGGCCAGCTGCGCGACCTCTCGCCGCTGATCCCCGACATCACGCCGGCGACGCTGTCGCCGGCCGCGCTGGCCGCGCTGGCCAGCGTCGACCCGGCCACCCTGCCCGTCGTGCAGCCCGGCGAACTGGCCGTGCCCTGGACCGGCATGGGCAAGTTCGTCGCCATCGGCCTGAACTATGCCGACCACGCGGCCGAGGCCGGGCTGCCGGTGCCCAAGGAACCCATCGTCTTCCTGAAGGCGAACAGCTGCGCGGTCGGCTGCAACCACCCGGTGGTACTGCCGCAGGGCTCGGTGAAGGCCGACTGGGAGGTCGAGCTCGGTGTCGTCATCGGCACCCGCGCGCGCTATGTCAGCGAAGCGCAGGCGCTGGCCCATGTCGCCGGCTACTGCGTGGTCAACGACGTGTCCGAGCGCGAATACCAGATCGAGCGCGGCGGCCAGTGGGACAAGGGCAAGGGCTGCGACACCTTCGGCCCCATCGGCCCCTGGCTGGTGACCGCCGACGAGGTGCCCGACCCGCAGGCGCTGGACCTGTGGCTGGACGTCAACGGCCGGCGCTGGCAGAACGGCAGCACGCGCACGATGGTCTTCGGCGTCGCGCATCTGGTCAGCTACCTGAGCCGCTTCATGACGCTGGAGCCCGGCGACCTGATCACCACCGGCACCCCGCCCGGCGTGGGCATGGGTGCGAAGCCGGTGCCCGTCTACCTGAAGCCGGGCGACGTGATGCGGCTGGGCATCGCCGGGCTGGGCGAGCAGCGCCAGCAGGTCTTCGCCTGGGATCCGGCGCTGATCGACGGCTGAGCCAGGGCTGACGGCCGGCACGCCGGCACAGGCCCGACGGCCCAGCGCCAGCGCCGGCGTCGGACCCGAACGGTCAGTCCGCCAGCGCCGCCAGTGCGGCCTCGACGTCGCCGAGCGCGGCGCCCTCGGCCAGCAGCCGCTGCAGCTCATCGGCCGGCAGCGCGGCCGACAGCAGCGCCATCGCCTGATCGCGCGCGCGCTGCTCGTTGGGTTCGCGGCGGCCTTCGCGCCAGGCATTCGCGGCATCGGCGCGGCCCAGCGCGCGTGCGGCCGCGGCCCAGCGGCCGCGCTTGCAGGCCAGCAGCGCGATCGGGTCCAGCCAGTACCACGCCACGCCGACCGGCGCATTGAGGGCCACGGACTCGCGCGCGGTCCGCAGCGCCTCGTCCAGCTCGCCGAGCTCCGTCAGCGCCGCGCTGAGGTTGCCCAGCGCCGAGCCCGGCGAGCCGCCGAAGCGCGCCTGGCGGATCGTCGCCACCAGTTCGCGGCCGCGCGCGACGGCCTCCTCGTAACGGCCCTCGGCGGCTGCCGCCTGCTCCAGCATGAACAGCGCGCTGCGGCGCATCGACGCGTCGCCGAGCTGGATTGCCAGCTGCAGGGACTGCTCGCCCAGCATGCGGGCCTGGGCGTGGTCCCCGCCGTGCAGCGCGGCCAGCGCACGCAGCATCGCCAGCTGCCCGCGGGCCGCCGGCGGCCAGGCCGGCTCCAGCAGGCTCTCCATCTCGCCGATCGCGGCCTTCGTCAGCTCGTGCCGGCCGCTCTGCGTCGCCGCCATCGCCTGCCGCCCGAGCGCCTGGTACAGGCCGACGCGATCACCCACCGCGCGGTACAGCGCGACGGCACGCTCGGCGGCGGCGAGCTCCTCCGGGCCCGTGCGCGGGTGGCTGACCAGCGGCAGCGCCGCCTGCAGCCGCGCCTCCGTCGCCGGCGGCGTGCCGGCCTCGATGCGCGCCAGCGCCGCCTTGCAGCGCCGCACGCCTTCCGCGCGCTGGCCGGCGCCGGGCCAGATCCAGGCCGAGGCGCCGGTCAGCGCCACCTGCAGCGCGGCGTCGTGCTCCTGCGACCAGTCCAGCGCGGCGCGCAGGTTCTCCAGGTCGGGCAGGCAGCGCTCGCGCATCGCATCGGGGGCCAGCGTCCAGCGCTGCGCGGCGACCTCCTCGAACAGCGCCAGCATCGCGCGGGCATGGCCGCGCAACGCGGCGTCGGTCTCGCCGGCCTCGCGCAGCTTTTCCAGCGCGTAGGCGCGCGCCGTTTCCAGCAGCCGGTAGCGCGGCGGGTCGCCGGGGTCGGCGACGACGAGCGACTTGTCGACCAGCGCGCCCAGGTGCTCCAGCACCGCCCATTCGTCGATCTCGCCGCCCTCCGCGTCGGCCAGGGCCTGCTGCGCGGCGGCCAGCGAGAAGCCGCCCGCGAAGACACCGGCGCGGCGGAATACCGCGCGCTCGCCCGGCACGAGCAGGCCGTGGCTCCAGTCCAGCGTCTCGCGCAGCGTCTGGTGCCGGCGCAGCGCGGCGCGCGCGCCGCCGGTCAGCATGCGGAAGCGCTCGGCCAGGCGCTGGCGCACGCCGGCCACGCCGAGCAGCGGCACGCGTGCGGCGGCCATCTCGATGGCCAGCGGCAGGCCGTCCAGGCGTCGGCAGATCTCGACCGCGTCGCCGATGTTGTGCGCACCGAGCACGAAGGCGGGCTGCAGCGCCTGCACCCGGCGCTCGAAGAGCTGCAGCGCGCCGGCGGCGCGCGCGGCGTCCGGACGCGCCTGCGCGTCCTCGCTCGCCGGCAGCGCCAGCGGTGCCACGCGGTAGAGATGCTCCTCGCCGACCTTCAGCAGTTCCTGGCTCGTGGCCAGCACGCGCAGCTGCGGTGCGTGCGCGACCAGGGCCTCGACGAAGGCGCTGGCCGCGTCGATCAGGTGCTCGCAGTTGTCCAGCAGCAGCAGCAGGTCGCGGCCGCGCAGCGCATCGACCACCGCATCGCGCGCTTCCTTGCGCCCGGCCAGCGTCAGGCCCAGCGCCTGCGCCACTGCCGCCGGCAGCAGCGCCGGGTCGGCCACCGGCGCCAGCTCGACCATCCAGGCGCCGTCGGCGAAGGCGCCGCGCAGCGCATGCGCCACCGCGCGCGCCAGCCGCGTCTTGCCGATGCCGCCGGCGCCGACGATGGTGACGACGCGGTGCGCCTGCACCAGCGCCTGCAGCGCGTCGACGTCGTCGGCGCGGCCGAGCAGTTCGGGCAGCGTCTCGGGCAGGTTGCCGGCCGCGACCGCTGCGGCCGGCGCGGCCGGCGGCGGGTCGGCCGCGGCCTGCCCCGGCCGGCGCAGCCGCCACACGCGCACCGGCTCGGCGATATTCTTGACCGCCTGCTCGCCGATGTCGTCGAAGACCGCATCAACGCGACGCGCGACGATGTCGTGCACCGCCTGCGACACCGCCACCCCGCCGGGCACGGTCAGCCCCTCCAGCCGGGCGGCGATATTGACGCCGTCGCCGTAGACCGTGAGGTCGTCCTTCTCGATGACGTCGCCGACATGCACGCCGATACGAAAGCGCATGCGGCGGTCCTCGGGCGCGCCGTCGGCCAGCGCGGCCAGGCGCTGCTGCACCTCCACCGCGGTCTGCACCGCGGCCGTGGCGGTGCCGAAGACCGCCAGCACCGAGTCGCCCGCCATGTCGACGACACGGCCCGCATGCGCCGCGATGCGCTCGTGGAACACCTCGCGCGCGCGGTCCAGCGCGAGCACGGTCGCGTGGTCGTCCAGCGCCATCAGCCGTGAATAGCCGGCCACGTCGGCGGCCAGCACGGCCAGCAGGCGGTCACGCAACGGCGATTCGGCACTCATAGACAGCAGGCCCTCGGCGATCGCGCCACCGTCGTCGCGCAGCGGCCGGCGCAGTCTAGCGCCGGGCCGTGGAAGCCGCGCAGGCGTGGCCGCGACACCACAGGCACCGCGCCCACCGGGGCCGGCACGGCGGCGCCGTCACAGCGACGGCGCGTCGAAGGTGTTGCACTGCGCGACGCTGCCGCTTTCCACGCCGCGCCGGAACCAGGTCATGCGCTGCTGGCTGCTGCCGTGCGTGAAGGTCTCGGGCCGCACGGCGCCGCCGGTCCGGCCCTGCAGCACGTCGTCGCCGATGCGCGCGGCGGCGTTCATCGCCTCCTCGATGTCGCCCTGGTCGAGCCAGCTCTTGCCGCGCTGCGAGTGGTGCGTCCAGACACCGGCCAGGCAGTCGGCCTGCAGTTCGACGCGCACCGACAGCGCGTTCATCTGCGCCTGCGAGACGCGACCGCGCATCGCGTCGACCTTGCCGGTGATGCCGAGCAGGTTCTGCACGTGGTGGCCGACCTCGTGCGCGACGACGTAGGCCTGCGCGAAGTCGCCCGGCGCCCCCATGCGCCGGGCCAGCGTGTCGAAGAAGTCGAGGTCGATGTAGACCTGCCCGTCGCCCGGGCAGTAGAACGGTCCCATCGCGCTCTGGCCGGTGCCGCAGGCGGTGGGCGTGGCGCCGCGGAACAGCACCAGGCGCGGCTCCTGGTAGCGGCCGCCGCTGGCCTGGAAGATGCGGCCCCAGACGAGTTCCGTATCGCGCAGCACGGTGGAGACGAAGGCCGCCGCGCGGTCGCCCTCGGGCGGCGGTGGCGCCGGGCCCTGCCCGGAAGGCGCCATGGCCACCGGGTCGCCGCCGGACAGCAGGCCCAGCACGGTCAGCGGGTTGATGCCGAAGATCCAGCCGGCCAGCAAGGCGATCACGATCGTGCCGATGCCGATGCCGCGGCCGCCCAGGCGCGGCATGCCGCCGCGGCCGCCCGGGCCGCGCCGGTCCTCGACGTTGCGGCTGCGCTCGTGTCCTTCCCACTTCATGCACGCTCCCTGTGCCCGTGACCGCCGGACCCTCGCGATCCTACGCGCGGCGTCGCTGGCCGGCCACGGGGCTGACAGCGGCCCGCCGGCGGCCGCCGATGAGGCAGCGGATGGGCCGCCGGACGGGTCGCCGGACGGGTCGCGAAGGCCGCCGGGCCGCAGCTCAGGCCTTGGGCAGCGTCACGCCACGCTGGCCCTGGTACTTGCCGCCGCGGTCCTTGTAGCTGGTCTCGCAGACCTCGTCGCTTTCGAAGAACAGCACCTGCGCGCAGCCCTCGCCGGCGTAGATCTTGGCCGGCAGCGGCGTGGTGTTGCTGAACTCCAGCGTCACGTAGCCTTCCCACTCCGGCTCGAACGGGGTCACGTTGACGATGATCCCGCAGCGCGCGTAGGTGCTCTTGCCCAGGCAGATCGTCAGCACGTTGCGCGGGATGCGGAAATATTCCATCGTGCGCGCCAGCGCGAAGCTGTTGGGCGGGATGATGCAGACGTCGGCCTCGATGTCGACGAAGCTCTTCTCGTCGAAGTGCTTGGGGTCGACGACCGTGCTGTGAATGTTGGTGAAGACCTTGAACTCGCGCGCGCAGCGGATGTCATAGCCATAGCTGCTGGTGCCGTAGCTGACGATGCGCTGGCCGTCCGCGCCCTGCCGCACCTGGCCGGGCTCGAACGGCTCGATCATGCCGTGCTGCTGGGCCATGCGGCGTATCCAGCGGTCGCTCTTGATGCTCATGCCGTCCCCGGTGACAACGCGATGTAATGGGCGGCCGCATTCTAGGAGGCTGCGCTAGCATGTCCGCCGGGATTGCCGCCGCGCCAAGGAGCCCGCCATGGCCTCGCCCTTCCGCCCCGCCACCACGCTGCTGCAACAGTATGCGGAGTACCACCGCGACCGCCGCAACATCCTGACCCACTTCGTCGGCGTGCCGATGATCGTCTTCGCGCTCGGCGTGCTGTTCAGCAAGCCGGTCGTCGCGGTCGCCGGGCTGGCGCTGAGCCCCGCCTGGGTCGCCTTCGCGCTGGCCGCGCTGTGGTACCTGACGCGCGGGCGCCTCGGCATCGGGCTGGCGACCACCCTGGGCATCGGCGTGCTGACCTGGCTGGCGCACCGCGTCGGCGACGGCAGCGTCGCGTCCTGGCTCGCCTGGGGGGTGGGCTGCTTCGTCGTCGGCTGGATGATCCAGTTTCTCGGCCACTACTACGAGGGCCGCAGGCCGGCCTTTGCCGACGACCTCGTGGGCCTGCTCGTCGGGCCCATGTTCGTGATGCTGGAGCTGCTGGCGCCGCTGGGCCTGTTCAAGGGCCTGATGGCCGACATCGAGCGCCACGCCGGGCCGACGATGCTGCGCGACCTGGCCCATCCGGCCACCCGCTGAAGTGCACCAGGGGGCAAGGCGATGGCCCTGATCCATGTGCAGCCGGCCGAGCCGGTGGATGTCGGCCCGCTGGGGCCGGCGCTGGCCGGCACGCGCACGAGCGCGCTCTTCAAGTCGGCACAGCTCGAACTGATGCGCGTGGTGCTGCCGGCCGGCGGCACGCTGCCGCCGCATGCGGTGCCCGGCGAGATCACCGTGCAATGCGTCGAGGGCAGCGCCGAGCTGCTGCTGGACGACGGCGCGGTGGCGCTGCGCGCCGGGCAGCTGCTCTACCTGCCCGGCGGCTGCCGCCACGGCGTGCGCGCGCTGGCGGACTGCTCGCTGCTGGTGACCATCGTCCTGGCCGTGCGCTGAACGGCGGCGGCGCTGCGCTTCAGCCCGGCAGGCGCACACCCTTGGCGAGGCGCACGCCCGTGCGCAGGGACGGTCCTGCGCCCACGCTCAGCCTTGCAGGCCGCGCTCGCGCTGGCAGGCGCTCGCCCTTCGCACGGCACACGGGTCCGCGCAGGCGGACCCGCATGTCCTTGCTCAGCCTTGCAGGCCGCGCTCGCGCTGACAGGCGCTCGCCCTTCGCACGGCACGCGGGTCCGCGCAGGCGGACCCGCATGTCCGTGCTCAGCCTTGCAGGCCGCGCTCGCGCTGACAGGCGCTCGCCCTTCGCACGGCACACGGGTCCGCGCAGGCGGACCCGCATGTCCGTGCTCAGCCCCACACCTCCTGCGCGACCTCGACGACCAGGCGCAGCTTGGCCCACTGCGCTTCCATCGCGATGTTGTTGCCGTGCACGGTGCTGGAGAAGCCGCACTGCGGGCTCAGGCACAGCTGGTCCAGCGGCGCGTATCTCGCGGCCTCGTCGATGCGGCGCTTCAGGTTGTCCTTGCTCTCCATCTCGCCGAACTTGGTCGTCACCAGGCCCAGCACGACGAGGCGCCCCGGCTTCAGGAAGCGCAGCGGGCGGAAGTCGCCGCTGCGCTCGTCGTCGTACTCCATGAAGATGGCGTCGAGGTTCATCTCCGCGAGCAGCGCCTCGGCCACCGGCTCGTAGTTGCCGGCCGCCGCGTGCGTGCTCTTGAAGTTGCCGCGGCACAGGTGCATGGCCAGCGTCATGCCCGCCGGCTTGCGCGCGACGACCTTGTTGATGAAGCCGGCGTAGCGGTGCGGCAGTTCGTTCGGGTCGTCACCGCGCTGGCGCGCCGCCTCGCGCATCTTCTCGTCGCACAGATAGGCCATGTTGGTGTCGTCCATCTGCACGTAGCGGCAGCCGGCGTCGTACAGGCTCTGCAGCTCGTCGCCGTAGGCCTTGGCGACGTCGTCGTAGAAGGCCGGGTTCAGCTCCGGGTAGGCCTCGCGGCTGATGCCGGCGCGGCCGCCGCGGAAGTGCAGCATGGTCGGGCTGGGAATCGTCACCTTGGAGACCAGGCCCGGGGTGCCGAGCGCGCTCACCTGGCCCTGCAGGTATTCGAAGTCGGCGCGCTGGATGTCCTTGGCATGGCGCACCTTGTCGACGACGCGGATCACCGGCGGCGCCAGCTCCTCGGTGCCATCGGCGCGCTTGACGGTGACCGGGATGTCGGTCTTGACGCCACCGAGCTGCTCCAGGAAGTCGATGTGGAAGTAGGTGCGGCGGAACTCGCCGTCGGTGATGGACTGCAGGCCCACGTCGCGCTGCGCCTTCACGACCTCGGCGATCGCGCGGTCCTCGACCTCGCGCAGCTGCTCGGCGCTGATGCTCTTCTTCACGAAGAACTGCTCGCGCGCGTCGAGCAGGTACTTGGGCCGCAGGAAGCTGCCGACATGGTCGGCGCGGAACGGTGGCGTGGTGCGTTGGGTCATCGGTCGTCTCCTCGGGGTCGCGGGATGGTACGGGAACGGTTCACGGGCGCGGCAGCGCATTGCCCGAAGCGGGTGTGCTTGCCCGGTTGTGGATGGGCGAGTGACCGCCTGCGGCGCAACGCGGACGCTTGTTCGGCGTGTACTTGCTCGCGAGTTGCAGGGACTCGTTCGGCCTGCAAGCGCCTGCGCATCGCGCCAGGCGGTACCCGCTGCCGGCTCAGGGTTCCGCGGTCGCCGCCTGCGGCGGCGACTTCCCTGCGCTGCTCGCTCCGGGGTCGCGCCGCCCAACTCACTTCGCTCACTTCGTTCGCTCCGTTCGGACATCGGCGGCGAGTCAGTTGTCGAGGCGCGCACTGCGTGCGCGCCGACCCCGAAGCTGCGCTGCTCGGCGCTTCACTATTCGCCGGCAGCGGGTACCGCCTGGCGCGAGGGCCACCGACGGTGGCATTCCACCTGTCTGCATGCCACCGTCGTGTCGCGAAGCCGCGTGGGGGCAGCCCGCAGCGCCCATGGGAGGCGCCGAGAAGCGCAGGGCTCCTGGCCGCGCGCGCAGCGCGCCTCGACAACTGACTCGCCGCCGATGTCCGAACGGAGCGAACGCAGTGAGCGAAGTGAGTTGGCGGCGGGCCAGGAGCGCGAGCATCGCAGGGCAGTCGGCGCGCAGCGCCGACCGCCGGACTCTGGGCGCTGCGGGCTGCCCCCACGCGGCTTCGCTGCGCCAGCATCAGCATCCACGAACAAGTCGACTCCGCCAGTGACTGGAATGCGCCGCAAGCCGTCACGATTCGCCCGCGGTTCACTTCAGGCGGCAGCCGACAACTCGTCCGGCCGCCAGGCGGAGTCGATCGTGATGCTGCCGCCGCAGACGCGCGAGACGCAGGCGCACAGGCGGTGGCCTTCGCGCTGCTCGGCCTCGCTGAAGAAGACGTCGCGGTGGTCGATGCGGCCGTTCACCGCCAGCACGTCGACTGCACACAGCCCGCATTCGCCGCGCAGGCAGTCGTGCAATACCTGCACGCCGGCGGCTTCCAGCACCTCCAGCAGCGAACGATCGGCCGGCACCTCGAGCGTCAGGCCGTGGCGCGGCACCTGCACCGTGAACGTCTCGGCCGGTGCGCTGCCGGTATTGCCGAAGGTCTCGAAGCGCAGCCGCTGCGGCAGCCGGCCGGCGCCCGCCCAGGCCGCCCGCGCGGCGTGCAGCAGTGGCACCGGACCGCAGACCAGCGCCTGCGCATCGGCCGCCAGCGCCGCGAACTCGGCCTCCAGGTCCAGCGCCTGGCCTTCGCTGCGGCAGAAGGTGGCGAGCCGCTCGCCGAGTGCCGCGCGCAGGTCGTCGGCATAGACCAGTTCGTCGGGCGAGCGCGCCGCATAGGCCATGCGCAGCGGCGCCGTGCGCTTCGCCAGCGCCAGCGCCATGCCGACCAATGGCGTGATGCCGATGCCGCCGGCCACCAGCAGCGTCGGCCGCGGCGCCGGAGGCAGCTCGAAGTGGTTGTGCGGGCCGTGCACCGGCAGCCGGTCGCCGACCGCCAGCCGCCACATGAAGGCCGAGCCGCCGCGGCCCGGGTCGGCACGCTTGACGGCGATGCGCCAGTCGGCGCCCGGCGCCGGCAGGCCGACCAGCGAATAGCGGCGCTCGTCGCTGCGACCCTCGCCCAGCTGCACCTGGACACGCAGGTGGCTGCCGGCGGTGAAGGCGGTGGCGCCGCCGTCCGGCCGCAGCGAGATCTCGCGCACCGTGGGGCTCAGGTCGCGCAGGCCGGTGACGGTGGCCTGCTGCGTGAAGACGGTCTCGTTCAAGGCGGCTCCCTTCAGCGTGCGCCGCGGCGGATCAGCCCGGCGCCGGGCAGGCGCTGCAGCGCCTGCTGGCTGGCCAGTGCCTCGCCCAGGTTGGCGTGCGCGTTTCGTGCGTGCTCGCGCATCAGCGCCTCGGCGCGCGCGCCCTCGCCGCGCGCCAGCGCCTCGACGACGGCGCGATGCTGTTCGTGCGCCACGAGCAGCCGGTCGCGCGCCGCGGTGCCGGTGGTGCGCAGCATCACGAAGGCATTGGGCGACGCGAACGGCAGCGTGCAGGCGCGCTCCAGCTGGCGCTGCACCAGCGCGCTGCCGCAGGCCTCGGCCAGCAGCGCGTGGAAGCGCGCGTTGTGCTCGCCGTAGGCCGCGAAGGCGGCCTCGCTGAGGCTGGGCGCGGCCAGCAGCTCGTCGATGCGCGCCACGCAGTCGCGCAGCCCGGCCAGCGCCGCGGTGCCGCAGCCGCGCTCGGTGGCCAGCCGCGCCGCCAGGCCCTCCAGCGTGCCGCGCAGTTCGATCGCGTCGCGGATGTCGGCCTCGGAGAAGTCGCGCACGACATAGCCGCCGCCGGGCAGCGCCTCGAGCAGGCCTTCGTCGAGCAGCCGCGTCAGCGCACTGCGGATCGGCGTGCGCGACATGCCCAGGCGCTCGACCAGCGCCAGCTCGGTCACGCGCTCGCCGGCCTTCAGCGTGCCGCCGACGACGGCCTCGCGCAGCAGCAGCTGCGCGCGCAGGGTCTGTGAGCCGGCCGCGGCGTCGTCGGGCTCGCCGCGGCTCGCGGCCCGCGGCGCCAGCGCCGTCACCCGCGCGCCCTTCATGCCGCCGGCCGCAGCGGGATCACCGGCCGCCCGCCGGGCTGCTCGCGTTCGATCAGGCCGTCGATCAGGCGCCGCGACCACATCGCGCCGGCGTCGATGTTGAGGTTGTTGAACGCCTGGCCCGGGCGCGCGTCGATCGCGCGCTGCTGCGCTTCGAGCACACGTTCGTCCTCGGCGAAGATGCGCGCCACGCCCTCGCGCAGCTCGTGCGTCAGCCGCTGCTCGCCGAGCCGGTAGTTGCGCGCGAAGGCCCAGAAGTAGTGACAGGTCGTCTCGGTCTCGGGCGTGATGGTGTTGAGCACCATGCCGTTGACGCCGCGACTGCGGTCCCCCTGGCGCGCGCCGGTGCCCGCCTCGGCGACGCCGACGTCGATGGCCACCGTGCACGGCGCCTCGAAGCGGATGATCTGCCAGCGGTCGACGCGCCCTTCCCAGCCGCGCGCGCCGCGGATCTGCGCCGCCCAGAACGGCGGCGGCACGATGTCCTCCATCCAGCGCGTGACGGTGGCGGTGCGGTCGCCATGGGTGGCGACGAAGGGCGCCTCGGCCACCGCGCGGTCGCCGATGCTGCCGCTGTGCACGAAGGTCTCGTGCGTCAGGTCCATCAGGTTGTCGACGACCAGCCGGTAGTCGCACTGCACGCGGATCAGCTTGCCGTCGCCGGCCCAGGCCGGGTCGTCGTTCCAGTGCAGGTCGGGCACCAGCGCCGGGTCGGCCAGCGCCGGGTCGCCGGGCCAGACCCAGACGAAGCGGTGGCGCTCGACCACCGGGTAGGCACGCACGCAGGCCGAGGGGTTGATCGTCTCCTGCGACGGCATGTGCGTACACAGACCGTCGGCGTTGTATACAAGACCGTGGTAGCCGCACACGACCTCGTCGCCTTCCAGGCGGCCCTGGGACAGCGGCAGCAGGCGGTGCCAGCAGGCGTCCTCCAGCACCGCCACCTGGCCGTTGCCCTGACGGTAGAGCACCATGGCCTGGTTGCAGACGGTGCGCGCGAGCAGCTCGCGCTTGACCTCGACGTCGTACGCGGCGGCGTACCAGGCATTCAGCGGAAAGGTGACCATGGCGATCCGGATCCTGCAATGTATACAAGGTGGATTCTGCACCGGCCGGCCGTGCCGGGCAAGCCCGGCGTGCCGCCAGCGGCCGCGGTGGCCGCTCAGCCCAGCAGTTCGCGCAGGCGTTCAGCGGCCGCGCGCACCTGCGCCTCGTCGACGTCCAGGTGCGTCACCGCGCGCACGGTGCGCGCGCCGAAGGCATTGAGCAGCACGCCCTGCTCGCGAGCGCGTGCCACGACGGTCGCCGCGTCGGGCGCGCCCTCGGCGAGGTGGAAGACGACGATGTTGGTCTGCACCGTCGCCAGGTCCAGCCGCACGGCCGGGCTGCCGGCCAGCGCCTCGGCCAGCTGACGGGCGTGACGGTGGTCGTCGGCCAGCCTGTCCAGGTGGTGGTCCAGGCCGTGCAATGCGGCGGCGGCATAGTGGCCGGTCTGGCGCATCGCGCCGCCCAGCATGCGGCGGTGCCGGTTGGCAAGGACGATCAGCTCGTGGCGCCCGGCCAGCAGCGAGCCGCCCGGCGCGCCCAGGCCCTTGGAGAAGGCGACCGCGACCAGATCGAAGGGCGCCGCCAGCTCGGCCACGCTGCGCCCGCTGGCGACGCTGGCATTCCACAGCCGCGCGCCGTCCAGGAACGTCGCGATGCCGCGCGCGCGCGCCGCGGCGCAGATGCGCTCGACCTCGGCCTGCGGGAAGACGACGCCACCGGCCCGGTTGTGCGTATTCTCGATCTGCACCAGCGTCGTCGGCGGGAACACCGGCAGCCCGCGCGGCTTGATCGCGGCCTCGAACTCGGCCTGCGTGAAGACGCCGCCGGCGCCCACCTCGTGCAGCTGCACGCCGGCATTGGCCGCGGCGCCGCCGGTCTCGTGCCAGCCGGCATGCGCCTCGCGGCTGGTCACGACCTCGTCGCCGGGGCGCGTCAGCACGCGCAGCGCGACCTGGTTGGCCATCGTGCCGCTGGGCAGCCACATCGCCGCCTCCTTGCCCAGCAGCGCGGCGCAGCGCTCCTGCAGCCGCGTCGTGGTGACGTCCTCGCCGTACTGGTCGTCGCCGACCTCGGCGGCGGCCATCGCGGCGCGCATCGCGGCGGTCGGTCGCGTGACGGTGTCGGATCGCAGGTCGATGGGCGTGGTCATGGCGTCCTCAATGACGGTGCGCAGCGGCCCGCGTGGCGACTTCGCCGCCGGCGCTGACGCGCACCGCGCAGTACTTGAATTCGGGGATCTTGGCCACCGGGTCCAGCGCCGGGTTGGTCAGCAGGTTGGCCGGCGCCTCGACCCAGCAGAAGGCGGCGAAGACGGCGCCGCGCGGCGTGCCTTCGTCGGCGCGGGCATACAGCGTGACCGCCCCGCGGCGCGACGCGATCGTGACCGGCTCGCCCGGCTGCACGCCCAGCGCCGCCAGGTCCAGCGGGTGCAGCATCGCCACCGGGTCGGGCTCCAGCGCGTCCAGCACCGGCGTGCGCCGCGTCATGCTGCCGGTGTGCCAGTGCTCGAGCTGGCGGCCGGTGATCAGCACCAGCGGATAGTCGGCGTCGGGCTGCTCGTCGGCCGGCAGCACGTCGGCCGGCACGAAGCGCGCGCGCCCGTCGGCCGTGGGGAAATGATCCGTGAAGACCACCGGTTCGCCGGGTCCGCCGTCGTCGTGGCAGGGATAGACCACGGCGCCTTCGGCCTGCAGCCGCGCCCAGCCGATGCCGGCGATGCTGGGCATCAGCGCACGCATCTCCTCGTGCACCGCGGCCGCGGCGGCGTCGCAGTCGGTGGGCGTGGCGCGGTAGCCGCTCCAGTCCAGGCCCAGCTCGCGCGCCATCGCGGTGACGATCCACAGGTCCTGGCGCGCCTGGCCCGGCAGCGCCAGCGCGCGGCGGCCGATCTGCACCAGGCGGTCGGTATTCGTGAAGCTGCCGGTCTTCTCCGGGAAGGCGCTGGCCGGCAGCACCACGTCGGCCAGCGCCGCGGTCTCGGTCAGGAAGATGTCCTGCACGACCAGCATCTGCAGCTTCGCCAGCGCCTCGCGCGCATGGTTCGCGTCCGGGTCGCTCATCGCCGGGTTCTCGCCCAGGATGTACATGCCCTTGACCTGGCCGGCCGCGATGGCCTTCATGACCTCGACCACCGTCAGCCCGGGCTGGGCATCCAGCCGCGCGGCCGGCACGCCCCAGGCCGCGGCCATGCGCTCGCGCGCGGCGGGGTCGGCGACCCGCTGGTAGTCCGGGTACATCATCGGGATCAGCCCGGCGTCCGACGCCCCCTGCACGTTGTTCTGGCCGCGCAGCGGGTGCAGCCCGGTGCCGGGGCGGCCGATCTGGCCGGTCATCAGTGCCAGCGCGATCAGGCAGCGCGCGTTGTCGGTGCCGTGCACATGCTGGCTGATGCCCATGCCCCAGAGGATCATGCTGGCGCGGCTGCCCGCATAGGCGCGCGCGACCTCGCGCACGGTGGCCGCCGGGATGCCGGTCACCGGCTCCATCGCCTCCGGGCTGAAGCGCGCCACGTTGGCGGCCAGCGCTTCGTAGCCGCTGGTGCGGTCGGCAATGAAGCGGCGGTCGACCAGGTCCTCGGTCACGATGACGTGCATCAGCGAGTTGAGCAGCGCCACGTCGCTGGCCGGATGGAAGGCCAGATGCCGCCAAGCATGCCGGGCCAGGTCGCTGCGCCGCGGGTCGACGACCACCAGCCGGGTGCCGCGGCGCACCGCATTCTTGATCCAGGTCGCCGCGACCGGGTGGTTGACCACCGGGTTGGCGCCGATGACGATCACCAGCTCGGCCTGCGCGACGTCCAGCACCGGGTTGCTGACCGCGCCCGAGCCGATGCCTTCCAGCAGCGCCGCCACGCTGCTGGCATGGCACAGGCGCGTGCAGTGGTCGACGTTGTTGCTGCCGAAGCCCAGGCGCACCAGCTTCTGGAACAGGTAGGCCTCCTCGTTGCTGCCCTTGGCCGAGCCGAAGCCGGCCAGCGCGCGCGGGCCATGCGCGTCGCGCAGTCTCGCGAGCGTGCCGCCGCCCAGCGCCAGCGCCTCCTCCCAGCTCGCCTCGCGGAACCACTGCCGCGCCTGAGCAGGATCGTCGATCAGCGCCGGGTCCTTGGGCGCCCCGGGCAGGCGGATCAGCGGCACCGTCAGCCGGCCTTCGTGGCGCGCATAGGTGAAGCCGTAGCGGCCCTTCACGCACAGCCGGCCGTGGTTGGCCGGCCCGTCGCGGCCCAGGACCTGGATCACGCGGTCGTCCGCGACCTGCAGCGTGACCTGGCAACCGACGCCGCAGTAGGGGCACAGCGTGTCGACGCTGCGCTCGGGCAGGTGCAGCGCGGCGCCGGTGGCGTCGGCCAGCGCGCCGGTCGGGCAGGCCTGAACACATTCGCCACAGCCGACGCAGGTGCTGGCGCCCATCGCGTCGTCGATGTCGAAGACGATCTTCGCGTGCGCGCCGCGCTGCGCGATGCCGATCACGTCGTTGGCCTGTTCGTCGCGGCAGGCGCGCAGGCAGCGGGTGCACTGGATGCAGGCGTCCAGGTTGACGGCGATCGCGGCATGCGAGCGGTCCGGCGCCACCGCCTCGCGCGCCGCGAAGCGGGGCTTGCCGACACCCAGCTTAGCCGCCCACTGCGCCACCTCGTCGTCGCGCTTCAGCGGCTCGGCCGGCAGGTCGGCGCGCAGCAGCTCCAGCACCAGGCGCTGCGAACGCCGCGCGCGTTCGCTGGCGGTGTGCACGACCATGCCTGCGGTAGGCTTGCGGCAGCAGGCAGCGGCCAGCGTGCGCTCGCCCTGCACCTCCACCATGCAGGCGCGGCAGTTGCCGGCCGGGTCCAGCGTCGGCGTCCAGCACAGGTGCGGCACGTCGATGCCCTCGCGGCGCGCGACCTCGATGAGGGTCTCGTCGGCGCGCGCCGTGACCTCGCGGCCGTCGAGCGTGAAGCGCAGCGTCGGCGCGTCGAGCCGGGCCCGTTCGGCGCGTGTGATCGCATTCATGCCGCGCCCTCCCCGCCGTCGATCTCGTGCCGGAAATGCTCGATCACGCCGTCCATCACGTTGGGTGCCGCCTGGCCCAGGCCGCAGATCGATGCGTCGCGCATCACGGCCGAGAGGTCGGCCAGCAGCGGCAGGTCCCAGCGCGGTGCATCCAGCAGCGCCGCCGCCTTCGCGGTGCCGTTGCGGCACGGCGTGCATTGGCCGCAGCTCTCGTGCGCGAAGAAGCGCATCGTGTTGCGCGCCGCATCGGCGGCACGATCGTGCTGCGACAGCACGATGACGGCGGCCGAGCCGATGAAGCAGCCCCCACCCCTCGCATGAGGCTGCAGCGTGTCGAAGTCCAGCGGGATGTCGGCCTTGGCCGCGGGCAGGATGCCGCCCGAGGCACCGCCCGGCAGGTAGGCGTACAGCTCGTGGCCGGGCAGCATGCCGCCGCAGTATTCGTCGACCAGCTCGCGCAGTGTGATGCCGGCCGGCGCCAGCTTGACGCCCGGCTCGCGCACGCGGCCGCTGACGCTGAACGACCGCAACCCCTTGCGGCCATGGCGGCCCTGCGCGGCAAACCCCTCGGCGCCGTGCTCGACGATCTCGCGCACCCAGTGCAGCGTCTCGAGGTTGTGCTCCAGCGTCGGGCGGCCGAACAGACCGACCTCGGCCACGTAGGGCGGGCGCAGGCGCGGCCAGCCGCGCTTGCCTTCGATCGACTCGATCATCGCCGACTCCTCGCCGCAGACGTAGGCACCGGCGCCGCGCCGCAGCTCGATCGCCGGCATGTCGGGCCAGGGCGGGTCGGCGCGCAGGCGCTCCAGTTCGCGCACCAGCAGCGCGCGCTGGCCGTGGTACTCGTCGCGCAGGTAGATCCAGATCCCGTCGATGCCCACCGCCCAGGCCGCGATCAGCATGCCCTCCAGGAAGCGGTGCGGGTCGCGCTCCAGATACCAGCGGTCCTTGAAGGTGCCGGGCTCGCCTTCGTCGACATTGACCGCCATCAGCCGCGGCGCCGGCTGGCCGCGCACGATGCGCCACTTGCGGCCGGCGGGAAAGCCGGCGCCGCCCAGGCCACGCAGGCCGGCATGCTCCAGCGCCGTGATCACCTCGTCGGCGCTGCGCCGGCCTTCGATGCAGTCGCGCAGCAGCGCATAACCGCCGGCGGCGCGGTAGTCGTCGAGGCCGATCGCGGCGGGCAACGCTTCGTGGCGCGCCCCGCCGGCCACCGCCGCCTGCACCGCGACCGGCGTCGCTGCGCGCACGGGGTGCTGGTGCACCACGGCAACCGGCGCCGTCTCGCAGCGCCCGACGCAGGGCGCTGCCACGACGCGCACCTCGCGCCCCAGCAGTGCCGGCAGCTTCGCCAGCAGCTCGCCGGCGCCGGCCATCGTGCAGGGCAGGCCGTCGCAGACGCGCACCGTGAGCGCCGGCGCTTCGGGCACGCGCCCGTCGGCGTCCTCCTTCACGACCTCGAAGTGGTGGTAGAAGCTCGCGACCTCGTAGACCTCGGCCTGCGACAGCTTGAGCAGCGCCGCCAGTGCCGCCAGGTGCGGCGCCGGCAGGCAGCGCAACCGGTCGTTGATGGCGTGCAGGTATTCGATCAGGCGGTCGCGGCGCGGCGCCTCGCCGTCGGCCAGGCCCAGCCACGACGCCACCTCGGCCAGCAGCTCGGGCGACGGATGGCGGCCGCGCGGGGCGCCGCGGCGGCGCCGGCGCTGCTCGGTGGCCGGCGTCGCGCCGGCCGCCGCCGAGCCGGTCGGGGGTCTGGTCGTCTCCACCCCGGCAGGGTAACGCAGCGCGCGCCCGGCCGGCGCGCCGGGCGGCCGCCGGCTACTCGACGCGCCGCACGCGCGGCGAGACGTTGGTGCCGGCGATCTCCAGGAAGAAGCTGCCCAGCGCGCCGCGCTGCACCTTGACCACCGGGTCGCGCAGGTACAGCACGGCGCTGCTGCCGTCGATGACCTGCCAGACCTGGCCGTTGGCCAGCCGCAGCCGCGCCCGCGGTTCCCAGCCGGGGAAGAAGCCGGGCAGCGTGCTCGTGATCTCGCGCGGGCCCCGCGACGACGCCGGCAGCCCGAAGTCCGCCTCGGCAGCGGCCTGCGCAGCCGTGGTGGCCGCGGGTGCGGGCGCAGCCGGTGCTGCCCTGGCAGCGGCTGCAACCGGTGCGGCGGGCGGGGCGGGCGGGGCGGCCGCGGCCGCCGGCGCCGTGGCTGCAGCAGGTGCCGTCGGCGCGCTGCGCGCGTCGACCAGGGCGTCGTAGCAGGCCAGGCGCTCGGCGGCGGCCACGATGGCACGGCAGCGCTGCCAGTCGCCGGCGGCGGGCTGCGCCGACGCTGGCAGCGCGGTCGCCAGTGCCAGCAGGCTGGCCAGGACGCACGCTGCCGGGCGGGCGACGGTCGTCGAAAGGAGCTTCATCGTCGTTGATCTGCAGCAGGGGAGCGAAGGGCGCCGGCCGGACACCGGCACCTAGAATCGCAGTATGCCGCGCAAGCTGTTCGTCACCACCGCCCTGCCCTACGCCAACGGCCCGTTCCACATCGGGCACATCATGGAATACATCCAGGCCGACACCTGGGTGCGCTTCCAGCGGCTGCAGGGGCACGAGGTGCACTTCGTCTGCGCCGACGACGCGCATGGCGCGCCGATCATGATCGCCGCCGAGAAGGCCGGCAAGACGCCGCAGCAGTTCGTCGCCGAGATCGCCGCCACGCGCAAGCCGGTGCTGGACGGCTTCGCGATCTCGTTCGACCACTGGCACAGCACCGATGCGCCGGAGAACCACGCGCTGGCGCAGTCGATCTACCTGGCGCTGCGCCGCAACGAGCTGATCGACGTGCGCACGGTCGAGCAGTTCTTCGACCCCGACAAGGGCATGTTCCTGCCCGACCGCTTCGTCAAGGGCGAGTGCCCGCGCTGCGGCGCCAAGGACCAGTACGGCGACAACTGCGAGGTCTGCGGCGCCGTCTACCAGCCGGTGGAGCTGAAGAATCCGTACTCGGCGCTGTCGGGCGCGACGCCGGTGCTGAAGTCCAGCGAGCATTTCTTCTTCCGCCTCTCGGACCCGCGCTGCGTCGAGTTCCTGGAAGACTGGACGCAGGACGGCCGCCTGCAGCCCGAGGTGGCGAACAAGGTGCGCGAGTGGTTCGTGCGCGACGCCGAAGGCCGTGTCGTCCTGGGTGACTGGGACATCAGCCGCGAGGCGCCGTACTTCGGCATCGAGATCCCCGACGCGCCGGGCAAGTACTTCTACGTCTGGCTGGACGCCCCGGTGGGCTACCTCGCGTCGCTGCAGGCCTGGCTGGCCGGGCAGGGGCTGGACATCGACGAGTACCTGGCCGACCCGGCCGTGGAGCAGGTGCACTTCATCGGCAAGGACATCGTCACCTTTCACACGCTGTTCTGGCCGGCGATGCTGAAGTTCAGCGGCCGCAAGGTGCCCGACCGCGTCTGGGTTCACGGCCACCTCACGGTCAGCGGCGAGAAGATGAGCAAGAGCCGCGGCACCGGCATCAGCCCGCTGCGCTACCTGGAGCTGGGCCTGGACGCCGAGTGGCTGCGTTACTACCTGTGCGCCAAGCTCAACGGCCGCGTCGAGGACCTGGACTTCAACCCCGAGGACTTCGTCGCCCGCGTCAATGCCGACCTGGTGGGCAAGTACGTCAATATCGCCAGCCGTGCCGCCGGCTTCCTGGCCAAGCGTTTCGGCCGCCGGCTGTCGGCCGATGTCGGCGTCGAGGGCCGGGCGCTGCTCGACGGCCTGCGCGCCCATGCCGACACCGTGCGCGAGCTGTACGAGGAACGCGAATTCGGCAAGGCGCTGCGCGAGGTGATGGCGCTGGCCGACCGCGTCAACGAATACGTGGACCAGCACAAGCCCTGGGAGCTGGCCCGGCAGCCGGGCAGGGATGCGGCTTTGCACGACGTGTGCAGCGTCTGCATCGAGGCCTTCCGCGTGCTGACGATCTACCTCAAGCCGGTGCTGCCGGCGACGGCGGTCAAGGTGGAGGCCTTCCTGCAGGTGCCGCCACTGCACTGGGCCGATGCCGCAAGGGCGCTGGGCCACCACGAGATCGCCGAGTACCGCCACCTGATGCAGCGCGTGGACGCCAAGCAGGTCGACGCGCTGTTCGAACCGCCGGCGGGTGCCGCAGAGCCCGAGCCTGCCGCGGCCCTGCCCGGCGGCGAGGCGATCGCCGACGAGATCGCCATCGGCGACTTCGCGAAGGTCGACCTGCGCCTCGCGCGCATCGTCGCCGCCGAGCGTGTCGAAGGCAGCAGCAAGCTGCTGAAGCTGACGCTGGACGCCGGCGAGGGCCGGCAACGGACGGTCTTCAGCGGCATCGCCAGCGCCTATGCGCCGGAAGACCTGGCCGGCAAGCTGACCGTGCTGGTCGCCAACCTGGCGCCGCGCAAGATGAAGTTCGGCGTCAGCGAAGGCATGGTGCTGGCCGCCAGCCATGCCGACGAGAAGGCGCACCCCGGCCTGTACGTGCTGGAACCCTGGCCGGGCGCGGTGCCGGGGCTGCGCGTGCGGTGAACCCGGGCGGCCCCTCCCGGCGGCGGCGCTTCATCGCGCGCCGCCACCACTGCGGACCTCCGGCCGCGGGCGTCATCCGCCCCACGGCCCCCTGCCCCAGCCCCGGAGGTTCCGCTTGTCCCTGCCACTGCCCCCGCTGCACCGCTTCCGCCCCCGGCTGCTCGACAGCCTGAACGGCTACGACCGCGGCCGCCTCGTCGGCGACATCGGCGCCGGCCTCACCGTCGGCGTGGTCGCGCTGCCGCTGGCGATGGCCTTCGCGATCGCCTCCGGCGTCAAGCCCGAGGCCGGCATCTTCACCGCCATCGTCGCCGGCTTCCTGATCAGCGCGCTGGGCGGCTCGAACGTGCAGATCGGCGGCCCGGCCGGTGCCTTCATCGTCATCGTCTACGGCATCGTCGAGCGCTACGGCCTGGCCAACCTGCTGATCAGCACCATGCTGGCCGGCGTGCTGCTGTTCGTGATGGGCTGGTTCAAGCTCGGCGCGCTGGTGCGCTACGTGCCGGTGTCCATCGTCATCGGCTTCACCAACGGCATCGCGGTGCTGATCGGGCTGTCGCAACTGAAGGACTTCCTGGGCCTCGAGACGCCCAGGATGCCGGCCGACTTCTTCTCGCAGATCGGCGTGCTGGCCGCCCACCTGCACACCGTCAACCCGACTGCGGTGGCGATCGGCGCCGCCAGCCTGGCGGTG
The DNA here is from genome assembly GCA_019635315.1 of Rubrivivax sp. GTDB lineage: Bacteria > Pseudomonadota > Gammaproteobacteria > Burkholderiales > Burkholderiaceae_C > Rubrivivax. The sequence continues at coordinate 310,740 of JAHBZT010000002.1, read as the reverse complement.
GTCGTGCTGTGGCCCAAGTCCTACACCATGCCCACGGCGCCGGTGGGCGGCCTGGCCAAGCTGCGCCGGCTGTCGGCGCATGTGCCGGGCACGGTGGTCGCGCTGGCCGGCGCGACGCTGGCGGTGACGCTGCTGAACCTGCCGGTGGAGACCATAGGCACCCGCTTCGGCGGCATCCCGCAGGCCCTGCCCTCGCTCGCGCTGCCGGAATTCAGCTGGGCCACGGCCAAGCTGCTGCTGGTGCCCACGCTGACGATCGCGCTGCTCGGTGCGGTCGAGTCGCTGCTGTGCGCGCGTGTCGCCGACAACATGGCCGAGATTCCGAAGCACGACCCCAACCAGGAACTGATGGCGCAGGGCGTGGCCAATTTCGCCGCGCCGCTGTTCGGCGGCATCCCGGCCACCGGCACCATCGCGCGGACCGTCACCAACGTGCGCGCCGGCGGGCGCACGCCGGTGGCCGGCATGGTGCACGCGGCGACGCTGCTCGTCGTCGTGCTCGCCGCGGCGCCGCTGGCGATGAACGTGCCGCTGGCCGCGCTGGCCGGCATCCTGCTGTTCGTGGCCTGGAACATGGGCGAGTGGCACGAATTCGCGCGCCTGAAGAAGTTCAACCTGACCTACCGCACGATCCTGCTCGGCACCTTCGCGACGACGGTCATCTTCGACCTCACCGTGGCGGTCGAGCTGGGCCTGGTGCTGGCCTGCGTCTTCTTCATCTGGCGCATGGGCACGCTGTTCAGCGTGCGACCCGTGGACCGCGCCGACCTGCCGCCGGGCGACGTGGTCTTCGAGCTCTACGGCTCGCTGTTCTTCGGCGCCGTCGGCAAGATCGAGGCGCTGCCGGCGCGCATCCCCGAGGGCACGCGCGCGGTGGTGCTGGAGATGCACCGCCTGGTGCTGCTGGACACCTCGGGCCTGGACGCGCTGCAGCAGCTGCACCGCACGCTCAAGCGCCGCGGCATCGCGCTCGTGCTGGCGCATGTCGACGAGCAGCCGCTGTCGCTGATCCGCCGCTCGGGCTTCGAGGCGGTGCTGGGCGCCGAGAACGTGGTGCCGACGGTGGCGGCGGTCTTCGACGACGTGCCGCGTCCGCCGGCGCCGGCCGAGGCACCGGCGCGCCGGGACTGAAGCAGGGTCAGCGCCTGCGCCAGGGCTGCGGCGCCTCGGCCAGCCGGTGCAGCGCGTCGGCTGCCGCGGCCAGCGCGGTCTCGCGCCGCGCGACGACCCAGCCGACGGCGAACCAGGCCGCCGGCACGGTCTCGGCATGGGGGCGCAGCAGGTCCTCGGCGACGTACAGGTCGTTGAGCGCACCCAGCGCATCGGCCGCCCGGGCCAGCCGACGCTGCAGCTGCTTCGCCGGGCCGGCCTTGTACAGCGGCAGCAGGAATTCCAGCGCATAGCGGAAGCGCTTCAGCCGCTTGCGCGCGCGGTGCTGCGCGTCCACCGGCGCATGCACGAAATCCGGCGCATCGCGCAGCGCCTGCTTCCAGGCGCGGCGCAGCACGGTGGCGGCCGCGTCGCGCAGGTCCGGCATCGTGGCCGGCGGCGGCTGCAGCGCCAGCGCCAGCGAGCGCAGCAGCAGCGCGCCGAAGCCGGCGCTGCGCACGATGTCCGCCGGCGCCGCGGCGGCGTGGCCGGCCGGCCAATCGAAGGCCGGCGCGCCGGCCGCCGCCAGCGCCGGCTGCAGGGTCTGCGCCAGCACGTCGCTGTCGCGGGTGGCGCCGAGCTGCGCGAAGGGCTCGCGCCAGGCCGCTTCCAGCTCCAGCGCGGCGGCGGCGTCGCCGCCCCAGGCGCCGAACAGGCGCAGCACGCTGCGCAGCCGGCGCAGACCCACGCGCAGCTGGTGCAGGTGCTCCGGCCCGCCGCTGCCGGAGGCGATCTCGGCCGCATTCGGCAGCGCATGCGCCAGGGCGGCGCTCAGCATGCCGGCCCAGGCGGCCGCCGTCGTGGCCTCGGGCGCCAGCCGCGACGGCACGGCGCGCGTCGCCGGCACCGTGGCCTGCTGCAGCGCGAGCCGGTAGCCGCGCTCGGACTTCGTGCGCGGGTCCCACCACAGCCCGAAGCGCTCCGCCCAGCGGGCGGCCAGCGCGACCAGCCCGGCCGCATCGCCGGTGAAGAGCTCGAATTCGATCTCGTCGATGGTGGCGCGCTCGCCCGCGCCCGGCGTGCCGTCGGCCGCCTGCAGCGTGCCGCGGTCGTAGGCGATCTCGACCAGCGCGCCGGCGTGGCGCACGCGGCGCAGCACGCGCGTGACGTCGGTGGTGTACAGCGGCTGCAGCAGCGCCGCGCCGTCGTCGCCCAGCGCCCGGGCCAGCGCGTCGCCGGCCGGCGTGCCGGCATGGCGCGCCGCATCCAGCAGCGGCCGGCCGCGCCGGGGCGGCAGCACCACCTCGTGCTCCAGCCGCTGCATCAGCCCGTCGCCGGGGCCCTTGAGCGTCTGCACCCAGCGCCGCCCTTCCTGGCGCAGGCGCAGCGCCAGCCCGGCCGCCGCCAGCCGGCGGTCGGGCGTATCGGCGTAGACGGCGCGCAGGCGCAGCTTGTGCGCGCTGGCGGTGGCCACCGCCTTCAGCAGTTCGGCGCGGCGCGCCGGCGGCACCTGGAACTTGAGCTCGATCTCCATCGCGAGGACCTGCAACCTGCCTCAGTTGCTGGGCCCGCCGGCGGTGTCGCGCGGGTCCTCGGTCACCGACGTGGCGGTCACGCGGCCGCCGGCGTCGAAGGTCACGCTGAACAGCTTGGAGGTCTGCCCGGCCGGGCGGAAGCGCCAGTCCCAGACCTCCTCGTTCTTCAGCTCGTAGCGCTGCATGCGCGCCGGGCGGCCCAGCCGCGCGCGCACCTCGGCCTGGCTCTGGCCGGGCTGCACGCGCGCGAGGTTGTCCTCGTTAAGCAGCTGGCGCAGCGAGCTCATCACGCCGTCGGGGCCGATGCGGATCTCGTAGTTGGTCCAGCCTTCGGGCTGGCGCGGATACTCGAGCGTCTTGCTCCCGTCGGGCAGCACGGTGACGGTGGCCGGCTCGCCGAAGGCGCGGCGCACCTCGGCCTCGGTCGACACCCCCTCCTCCAGCTTGGCGATGCGGTCGGCGTCGCAGCCGAACAGCGCCAGCAGCGCGCTCAGCAGCGCCATGACCACGATCCTGGCCGCGAACGGCCCGCCTGCGCGCCGCACGACGTCGCGGGCGATGTTGCCCAGCCCTGCCACGACCCACCCCCGGTAAAATGCATGGGCAACGATTCTGCCCCGCCCGCGCCATGCCGCTGTTCTGGAAGCCTTACAAGTCCGACGTCACGCAGTTTCTCGAGGAGCTGAAGGCGAAGAAGCCGACGCTGGAGGACGAGCAGCGCGCTGGCCGCGCCCTGCTGTGGGACCGCGCGGTGGACCGCGAGAAGCAGGCGCAGTGGCAGGCTGCGCGGGTGCCGCAGCAGCCCTACGTCTACCAGACGCAGCCCGACGCTTGAGCGCGGCCGTCGCCAGCGCCGACGCGGCCGCGCCGGCACCGCAGCCTGCGGCGGACGACGGCGCGGTGCCCGACGTGGTCGACCAGGTCGCCGTCGCGCGCCTGTACGGCGAGCCGCTGTTCCGGCTGCCGCAGGACCTGTATATCCCGCCGGATGCGCTGGAGGTCTTCCTCGAGGCCTTCGAGGGCCCGCTGGACCTGCTGCTGTACCTGATCCGGCGCCAGAACTTCAACATCCTGGACATCCCGCTGGCCAGCGTGACGCGCCAGTACCTGGACTACGTCGAGCAGATCCGCAGCCACAACCTCGAGCTCGCCAGCGAATACCTGCTGATGGCGGCGATGCTGATCGAGATCAAGAGCCGCATGCTGCTGCCGCCGAAGAAGCACGACGACGGCAGCGAGCCCGAGGACCCGCGCGCCGAGCTGGTGCGCCGGCTGGTCGAGTACGAGCAGATCAAGCTGGCCGCCGCGAAGCTGGACCAGCTGCCGCTGCTGGGGCGCGACTTCCTGCGTGCGCAGGTGCACATCGAGCAGAGCCTGCAGCCGCGCTGGCCCGACGTCAGCCCCGACGACCTGCGCCAGGCCTGGCGCGAGATCCTGCAGCGCGCGAAACTGACGCAGCACCACACCATCACGCGGGAGCAGCTCAGCGTGCGCGAGCACATGAGCCTGGTGCTGAAGAAGCTGCAGGGCCGGCGCTTCGTCGAGTTCCACGAGCTGTTCGACACCACGCGCGGCGTGCCGGTGCTGGTGGTGACCTTCATCGCGATGCTCGAGCTCTCGCGCGAGCGGCTGCTGGAGGTCACGCAGGCCGAGGCCTTCGCGCCGATCTACGTGCGGCTGGCCTACACGCCGAACTGAGCGGCCCGGCAGGCGGACGGCCGGCACTCAGCCGCCGTCGGCCACCCGCTGCAGTGCCGCGATGTCGATCTTGACCATCTGCATCATCGCGGCCGTCGCGCGCTGCGCGCGCCCCGGGTCGGGATCGCCCATCAGCGCCAGCAAGGGCCGCGGCACGACCTGCCACGAGACGCCGAAGCGGTCGGTCAGCCAGCCGCACTGCTGCGGCGTGCCGCCCTCGAGCAGCGCGTCCCAGACGCGGTCGGTCTCGGCCTGGTCGTCGCAGTGCACGGCCAGCGAGAATGCCGGCGAGTGCCGGTAGTGCGGCCCGCCGTTGAGCGCGGTGAAGCGCCGGCCCTCGAGCTCGAACTCGACCAGCAGCGCCTGCCCGGCGCGCGGCGAACCCGGCGGCCAGGCTGTGCGCCTGGTGATGCGCGAGCCGGCGAAGATGCGGCACCAGGTCGTCACCGCCTCCTCGGCCTGGGTGTCGAACCACAGGCAGGGCGTGATGTCGTGCGGCGCGGCGGCGGCGGGCGCGTTCACAGCCGCACCTCGGGCTTGAAGCCGCCCCAGAACATGCGCCTGGCGTCGAAGGGCATGGGCTTCGCCGGGTCCATCAGCCTGACCATGCGCGGGTCCTTCATGACCGCGGCATTGATCGCATCGCGCTGGCGGCGCGACCTGTAGACGATCCAGGAGAACCAGACCTCCTCGCCGTCCTTCAGCTTGACGGCCTGCGGGAACGAGGTCCACTTGCCGGGCTTGACGTCGTCGGCGCGGCACTCCATCACCGCCAGCGCGCCATGTTCGCGCCAGACCTTGCCGGCCGTGCGCGCCAGGCGCCGGTAGGCCGCGGCCTGGTCGGCCGGCACCGGGATCACGAATCCGTCCACATACATCGCGAGGCTCCTCGGGTTGCGGCGGGCCGCCCCGGCGGCCCGCACCCTGCACGACGAACGAGGCGGCGCGCTTTCGACAGCGTTTCGCTCAGTCCAGCGGCCAGGCCGCGGCCTTCGGCCAGGTCATCGGCACCGCCGGCGCCGCGTCGCCGTGGTCCACCGCCCGCCACCAGGGCACGACCTGGTCCACCTGCGCGGGCTCCACCGGCTGCCCCAACTGCGGCATCACCAGCTGCACGCCCTGCCTGGGCGCCAGCGCCAGCAGCGTCTCGGCCGGTTCGTCCCAGGCGTGCATGGCCAGGCTGAAGGTGCCCCAGTGCACCGGCAGGAAGGCACCGCCGCCCAGCAGGCGCAGCGCCTCGAGCGCATTCGCCGGGCCGAGGTGGATGTCGCCCCAGGCCGGGTGGAAGGCGCCCACCTCCAGCATCACGAGGTCGAAGGGCCCGAGCCGCCGGCGGATCTCGGCATACTGGTCGGTCAGGCCGGTGTCGCCGCTGAAGAAGACGCGGTGGCGCGGTGAACGGATGACCAGCGACGACCACAGCGTCGCATTGCGGTCCTTCATGCCGCGGCCGGAGAAATGCTGCGATGGCGCCGCGGTGACCTCGACCTCGGTGCCGGGCAGGCGGTGGCTCTCCCACCAGTCCAGCTCGACGATGCGTTCGGGCGCGACGCCCCAGCCCTGCAGGTGCGCGCCGACGCCCAGGCTGGCGACGAAAGGCACCGCGGTCTTCGCCAGGGCACGGACGGTGGGGTGGCACAGGTGGTCGTAGTGGTCGTGCGAGACCAGCACTGCGTCGATGGGCGGCAGCGCCTTCAGCGCCACCGGCACCGGCTGGAAGCGCCTGGGCCCGGCCAGTTGCGACGGCGAGGCGCGCGCGCCCCAGACCGGGTCGGTCAGCAGCCGCACGCCGTCGATCTCCAGCAGCACCGTGCTGTGCCCCAGCCAGGTCGCGCGCAGGCCGCTGCCCGCCGGCTTGCGCCAGCCCTCGCGCGGATCGACCGCCGGCAGCGGGCCGGTGGGCACGCGGCGCGTGCCGCCGCACAGGAAGTCGGCCAGCGTCGGGAACTTCGCCGCCGGGTCGCGCAGCCCGGGGCGGATCGGCGCCAGGTTGCGGAAGCCATTGCCGGCCCACAGCCTGGACGCCCGCATGCGCTCCAGGCGCAGGCCTTCGGCCATCGACCCGAGGGACTTCAACATGCCTGGAACGCCCTCGCCGTTCTACCGTCCGCAGTCGCGGCCGCAAGCACCCGACCAAGCCAAGGTTCGGCGCGGATCCGGCTTCGCCGGTCCGCAGCCGACGCCCCCTCGGGGGGCAGCGACCTGGAGGGAGCGTGGGGGCTCCATCTAGTGCGCCTCGTCCCAGTTCGGCCCCACGCCGACCTCGGCCAGCAGCGGCACCTTGAGCTGGGCCACGCCGGCCATCAGGCGCGGGATGGCCTCGCGCGCCCAGGCCAGTTCGGCTTCGGGCACCTCGAGCACCAGCTCGTCGTGCACCTGCATGATCATGCGCGTCGCGCGGCCTTCGTCGTCCAGCGCGCGCTGCACCGCGATCATCGCCAGCTTGATCAGGTCGGCCGCCGTGCCCTGCATCGGCGCATTGATGGCCTGGCGCTCGGCGCCGGCGCGGCGCGGGCCGTTGCCGCTGTTGATCTCCGGCAGCCACAGGCGACGGCCGAAGACGGTCTCGACATAGCCGCGCTCCTTGGCCTGCACGCGGGTCTCGTCCATGTAGCGCTTGACGCCGGCGAAGCGCGCGAAATAGCGCTCGATGTAGTCCTTGGCCGCCTTCTGCTCGATGCCCAGGTTGCTGGCCAGCCCGAAGGCGCCCATGCCGTAGATGAGGCCGAAGTTGATGACCTTGGCATAGCGCCGCTGCTCGCTGCTGACCTGCTCGAGCGGCACGCCGAAGACCTCGCTGGCGGTGGCGCGGTGCACGTCCAGGCCCTCGGCGAAGGCGCGCAGCAGGCCCGGGTCCTCGCTGATGTGGGCCATGATGCGCAGCTCGATCTGCGAGTAGTCCGCGCTCATCAGCTGGTGCCCGGGCGGCGCGACGAAGGCCTCGCGGATGCGCCGGCCCTCGGGCGTGCGGATGGGGATGTTCTGCAGGTTGGGGTCGTTGCTGGCCAGCCGCCCGGTCACCGCCACCGCCTGCGCATAGTTGGTGTGCACGCGGCCGGTGGCGGGGTGGATCATCAGCGGCAGCTTGTCGGTATAGGTGCCCTTCAGCTTGGCCAGCCCGCGGTGCTCCAGGATGCGTGCCGGCAGCGGGTAGTCGGCGGCCAGCTCCTGCAGCACCTCCTCGTCGGTGCTGGGCGCGCCGCTGGCCGTCTTCTTCTTGACCGGCAGCGCGAGCTTGCCGAACAGGATCTCGCCGATCTGCTTCGGGCTGCCCAGGTTGAAGGGCTGGCCGGCGATGGCATAGGCCTCCTGCTCCAGCGCCACCATGCGCTCGGCCAGTTCCTGGCTCTGGCGCGCCAGCAGCGCGGCGTCGATCAGCACGCCGTGGCGCTCGATGCGCGCCAGCACGCGCGCGGTCGGCATCTCGATCTGCTCGTAGACGAAGCGCAGCTTGTCGTCGGCCTGCACGCGCGGCCACAGGGCCTGGTGCACGTGCAGCGTCATCTCGCTGTCCTCGCCGCTGTATTCGGTGGCGCGGGAGAGCTCGACCTGCGCGAACGGGATCTGGTTGGCCCCCTTGCCGCAGACGTCCTCGTAGCTCAGGCCCTTGCGGTTGAGGTGGCGCTCGGCCAGCGCCTCCAGGCTGTGCGTGCGGTGGGCCTCCAGCACGTAGCTCTCGAGCATGGTGTCGTGCACCACGCCGGCGAGCGCGATGCCATGGTTGGCCAGCACATGCTGGTCGTACTTCAGGTTCTGGCCGACCTTGGCGGCGCCGACGTCCTCGAGCCAGGGTTTCAACTTCGCCAGCACCTCGTCCAGCGGCAGCTGCGGCGGCACGTCGGCATAGCTGTGCGCCAGCGGCACGTAGGCCGCGCGCCCCGGCTCGACGGCGAAGCTGATGCCGACGATGCGCGCGCGCATCGGGTCCAGGCTGTCGGTCTCGGTGTCCAGCGCCACCAGCGCGGCGGCACGCAGGCGCTGCAGCCAGTCGTCCAGCCGTTCCCAGGTCGTGACGGTTTCGTAGTCGCGGGCCAGCGGCGGGCCCGCGGCGGCCGGCGGGTCGTCGCCTTCGGCCGCCGCAGCGCCGGCGGCCGGCGCCAGCGCCGCACCGGGCACCGCCACGCCGAGCGCACTTTCCAGCTCCTTGCGCCAGGCGCGGAAGCCGTAGCGCTGGAAGAAGGCCAGCAGCGCCTCGCGGTCGATCTCGCGCAGCGCCAGCGCGTCCAGCCCCGGCCAGCCGGGCACGTGGCCGGCAAGGTCGCAGTCGGTGACCACGGTGATCAGCCTGCGGCCGGTGGGCAGCCAGTCCAGCGCACGGCGCAGGTTCTCGCCCGCCGCGCCCTTGATCGCATCGGCCGCGGCAACGACGCCGTCCAGCGAGCCGTACTCGGCGATCCACTTCGCCGCCGTCTTCGGTCCCACCTTGTCGACGCCGGGCACGTTGTCCACCGCGTCGCCGATCAGCGTCAGGTAGTCGACGATGCGTTCCGGCGGCACGCCGAACTTGGCCTTGACGCCTTCGGTGTCCAGGCGCTCGTTGCTCATCGTATTGATCAGCGTCACGCGTTCGCCCACCAGCTGCGCCAGGTCCTTGTCGCCGGTGGAGATGACGACGCGGTGGCCGCTCTCGGACGCCACCCGCGCCAGCGTGCCGATGGCGTCGTCGGCCTCGATGCCCGGCACCTCCAGCACCGGCCAGCCGAGCAGGCGCACGGCCTCGTGGATGGGCTCGATCTGCTGCACCAGCGGCTCGGGCATCGGCGGCCGGTGCGCCTTGTACTCGGGGTACCACTCGTCGCGGAAGGTCGGGCCCTTGGCGTCGAACACGCAGGCCGCATGCGCGGCCGGAAACTGATCGCGCAGCCGCTTCATCATCGCGATGAAGCCGTGCACCGCGCCGGTCGGGAAGCCGTCCGGCGCGCGCAGGTCGGGCATCGCGTGGTAGGCGCGGTACAGGTAGCTGCTGCCGTCGACCAGCAGCATGATCTTGTCGTCGTTCGGTACGCTCATGCGGCGATTGTGGCTTGGCCGGGTGCGTAGAATCCCTGGCATGTGCTCGATGATTCGTCCTGCCGCGGCGCTCGCGTGCTGGCTGCTGGCGGCAGGCGCCGGCGCGCAGACGGCCGCGCCCGCCCCGCTGACCCCGCCCGCCCCGCAGGTGACGGCGCCCGGGCCGGCCGCGGCAGCGTTGCGCCGCACCGAGGCCGTGGCCCGCGTCACGGTGATCGAGGACGACGGCGTGCGCATCGAGGAAACCCGCCTGCGCGGCGCCGCGCAGCGCATCACGGTGCAGAGCAAGGTCGGCAACGCGCGCGAATACGAGATCCTCGTCGGCCGCGGCGGCCGCGACACGTCGCAGGACCGCGGCGCGGCCGGCCAGCGCGCCTGGTCGGTCTTCGGCTTCTAGATCGCCGCACGATGGCGGTCTACACCGAAGTCCCCTTCGCCGAAGCCGACGCCCTGCTGCAGCGCCTCGGGCTGGGTGCGCTGACCGACCTGCAGGGCATCCGCTCGGGCATCGAGAACACCAACTACTACGCCACCACCGCGCGCGGCCAGTGGGTGCTGACGCTGTTCGAGCGCCTGGGGCCCGAGCAGCTGCCCTACTACCTGCGGCTGATGCAGCACCTGGCCGAGCGCGGCATCCCGGTGCCGGCGCCGCAGCCGGCGCCGGATGGCCGCCTGCTGCACCAGGTGGCGGGCAAGCCGGCCGCCGTGGTCACGCGGCTGCCGGGCAGCCACCGGCTGCTGCCGGATGCCGACCACTGCCGGCAGGTCGGCGAGATGCTGGCGCGCATGCACCTGGCCGGCGCCGACTTTCCGCTGGCGCAGTCGCACCTGCGGGGCCTGGCCTGGTGGGCCGAGACGGTCCCGGTCGTGCTGCCGCACCTGGCGCCGGCGCAGGCGGCGCTGCTGCAGGACGAACTGGCCTTCCAGCAGCAGCTGGCGGACTCCGCCGCCGGGCGCGCGCTGCCGCGCGGGCCCATCCACGCCGACCTGTTCCGTGACAACGTGATGTTCGACGACACCGCCGGCCCGGACCGGCTGTGCGGCTTCTTCGACTTCTATTTCGCCGGCACCGACACCTGGGGCTTCGACCTCGCGGTGTGCCTGAACGACTGGTGCTGCGACCTCGACACCGGCGTGCTGGACGAACTGCGCGCGACGGCCTTCGTCGCTGCCTACCAGGCGGTGCGTCCGCTGGACCATGGCGAGGTGCGGCTGATGCCGGCGCTGCTGCGCGCCGCGGCGCTGCGCTTCTGGATCAGCCGGCTGTGGGACTGGCACCTGCCGCGCGACGCCGCGCTGCTGCAGCCCAAGGACCCCACGCACTTCGAGCGCGTGCTGCGCCGGCGCATCGCCGAGCCCTGGCACCCGATCGCCTTGCCCGGCGGCGCGGAGTCCTGACGCGATGGCGCTGATCCTGCGATCGGTGGGCCCGATGCGCGGTGCGCGCTGGGTCGGCGACGGCTTCCGGCTCTATGCCAGGAAGCCGTTGCTGTTCACGATGCTGTTCATCGTCTTCCTGTTCGCCGCGCTGCTGGTCAGCCTGGTGCCGCTGCTGGGCGCGGTGGTGCAGATGATGGCGCTGCCGCTGCTGTCGCTGGGCTTCATGATCGCCAGCCGCTCGGCACTGCTCGACGGGCCCATCCACCCGGCGCAATTCCTGGAGCCGCTGAAGGGCGACCCGGCGAAGCGGCGCGCGATGCTGATCCTGTGCGTGGCCTACGGCCTGGCGGCGATCGCGATCCTGATGCTGGCCGACGCGATGTCCGACTCGGCCTGGGGCCGGCTGCAGCGACTGATGGCGCGCGGCGAAGGGGCGCAGGCCGAGATCGACGCCCTGCTGTCGGAGCCCGGCGTGAGCTACGCGCTGGTCACCGGCATCGGGCTGGGCACGCTGCTGACGGTCCCGTTCTGGCATGCGCCGGCCCTCGTGCACTGGGCCGGACAGGGGGTCGCGCAGGCGCTGTTCTCCAGCACGCTGGCGGTCTGGCGCTGCCGCGGCGCCTTCGTCATGTATTTCCTGACCTGGGCCGCGGTCATCGTGCTCTTCGGCGTCAGCGCCGCGCTGATCTTCGGCCTGCTGGGCATGCCGCAACTGGCCAGCGTGCTCGGCGTGCCGGCCGGGCTGGCCTTCTCGACCGTGTTCTACGTGTCGCTGATCTTCACCTTCAACGACAGCTTCGGTGGCGGAGGCCTCGCGGAGCCTGCCGCAGACACGGCAGACACAGAGACACCCCCGCAACCCTGAACGGCCCGGCCGGCCATGCGCCCGACCGGGTCGGTCGCGCCATCGCCGGGCGTGTTCAGGCGCGCCGGCGACGGCTCAGGTGCAGACCCAGCAGCGCGACGCCGATCAGCGCCAGCGTGCCGGGCGCCGGCGTCGGGAACGGGCCCGGGTCGACCTCGAAGGCCGAATAGCGCACGCCGGCCTGCGAGAAGTTGTAGAAGGCCATGCGGCCGTTGCCGAAGGCACCGACCAGGTCGAACTGCTCGACGCCGTCGACACGCACGACGAGGTTGTTGGGGCCGAACTCGAAGGCGAATTCGTACTCCTGGCCTTCCACCCAGCCGACATCCGCCAGCGTCGCGCCGCGCGCCAGTTCCTCGAGCCCGCTGCCGGCCGGCGTGCCATTCAGGTTGGCGTGCTGCCAGAACTCGTCGGCGTCGGGAATGCCGCTCACGCGCGAGACGGCCAGGCCGCGCGGCGCCACGCCCCCGGGCGAGGTCGACGGCGCGCCGAAGTTGAAGTTCTGCGACACCTGCTTCCAGTCGATCAGCAGGTAGTTCGCGGCGCCATTCGTCGAGTCGCCCGGGTTGAAGCCGAGCGCGAAGCCGATGAAGTCGTCGTCGCCGGCGCCCTGGTTGACGCGGATCTTGCCGGTGACGGTCGTGCCCTGGGCGCTGAAGTCGCTGTAGAACAGCGTCGGCTGGCCGTTGACCGACTGCAGCACGCTGCTGCCGTCCGGCGCCACCGTCCAGATGCCCGGGCTGAAGCCCGACACGGCCGGATAGGACTCGGCGGTCCAGGTGTTGAGGTTGACGGGCGCTGCGTTCGCGGCGCCGGTGGTCGCGGCGGCGACGACGGAAAGACCTGCAAGCCAGTGACGCATCGACATTCTCCCGTTGCGGGGACGGCGCCGCGGCCACCCCGTGAACAGGCCACCATCCCCACTGTCAAGGGCGCGCAAGATTCATGCGAGCAGCACCCCCCTGCAACGAAAACACCCCGCGCATCAACGACTTGCCCTCCTACCGCGGCAAGCGGCGGCAGCCACCGCGGCGCCGACTGTAAAGGGCGTCGACAGGCGTGGCGTCAGAACGTGCCCGGATAGGCCCCGCCGTCCATCAGCAGGTTCTGCCCGGTGATGTAGCCCGCGTGCACGCTGCACAGGAAGGCGCAGGCGGCGCCGAATTCGGCCGGGTCGCCGAAGCGGCGGCTGGGGTTGGACTGACGGCGCTGCTCCCACATCGCATCGAAGCCCTTGCCGGCGCGCTGGGCGACGGCCGCGGTATTGCTGCGCAGCCGTTCGGTGTCGAAGGGCCCCGGCAGCAGGTTGTTCAGCGTCACGTTGCGGCTGGCCAGCAGCGGCTGCCGCGCCAGGCCGGCGACGAACCCGGTGAGACCGGTGCGCGCGCCGTTGGACAGTCCCAGCGCCTCGAACGGTGCCTTCACCGCGGCGGAGGTGATGTTGACGACGCGGCCGAAGCCGCGCGCGGCCATCGCGTCCACCGTCGCCTTGATCAGCTCGATCGGCGTCAGCATGTTGGCGTCCAGCGCGGCGATCCAGGTGTCGCGGTTCCAGTCGCGGAAGTCGCCAGCGGGCGGGCCGCCGGCGTTGTTGACCAGGATGTCCACCTGCGGGCAGGCAGCCAGCGCCGCGGCCCGGCCCTCGGCCGTGGTGATGTCGCCGGCCACCGCGACCACCTGCACGGCCGGGTTCAGCACGCGCAGTTCGGCCGCCGTGGCCTGCAGCGTGTCGTTGCCGCGCGCGGTGATCACGACGTTGACCCCCTCGCGCACCAGCGCCTCGGCGCAGCCCTTGCCCAAGCCCTTGCTCGCGGCGCACACCAGCGCCCAGCGTCCTGCGATGCCCAGATCCATGCTCTCGATGCTCCTCGTTCCGTGGTCGATGCGCTCAGCGCGCCCGCGCCAGCAGCCACACGCCTGCCAGCACCAGCGCCGTGCCGGCGACGATCCAGGCATTCAGCGGCTCGCCGAGCAGCAGCACGCCCATCAGGATCGTCGACAGCGGCCCGATCATGCCGGTCTGCGCGGTCAGCGTGGCGCCGATGCGCTCGATCGCCATCATGACCATGATCACCGGCGCGAAGGTGCAGGCCAGCGCATTGAGCAGCGACAGCCAGATCACCGGCGGCGCCACCACGGCCGCCTCCAGCGGCCGCAGCAGCAGGAACTGCACGATGCACAGCAGGCAGGCCACGCTGCTGGCCCAGCCGGTCAGTCGCAGCGCGCCGAGCCGGCGCACCTCCTGCCCGCTGAGCGAGAGGTAGACCGCGTAGCTCAACGCACTGCCGAAGACCAGCGCCGCGCCGAGCAGCGTGTCGGGGCCGCTCAGCGTGACTTCGTGGCCGAAGACCAGCAGCACGCCGGCATAGCTGACCGCCAGCGCCACCAGCTGTCGCGGGCGCACGCGCTGGCCCATGAACAGCACGCCGATCAGCAGCACCAGCGTCGGGTTGAGGTACAGGATCAGCCGCTCCAGGCTGGCGGTGATGTACTGCAGCCCGGCAAAGTCCAGGAAGCTCGCCAGGTAGTAGCCGGCGAAGCCCAGGCCGAAGACGACGAGGTGGTCGCGCCGCGCCAGCGGCGGCTGCCCGCGCCCGGCCCACCACGCCAGCGCCAGGAACAGCGGCAGCGCGAACAGCATGCGGTACATGATCAGCGTCACCGCGTCGACGCCGTGCCGGTAGGCCAGCTTGACGATGATGGCCTTGCCGGAGAAGGCGACCGAGCCGGCCGCCGCCAGCGCCAGCCCCGGGCCCAGGCGCGCACCGGGCGTCATGGCGCGGCGTCCTGCGGCGCCTTGCGCTCGAAGCCCCATTCACGCTCGAATTCGCGCCAGCCCAGCGAGCGGTACAGCGCGATCGCGACGTCACCGGGGTCGGCGATCATCACGACCTCGCCGGCCTGCCAGCGCTCGAGCGCGAAGCGCGACGCCGCATGCACCAGCGCGCGCGCCAGGCCGCGCCGCCGCCAGGCCGGGTGGGTGGCCACGCGCTGGAAGCGCGCCGTCGCACCCGGCCGCGGCTCGGGCCGCAGGAGCCCGCAGTCGGCAGCGAGCACGCCGTCGCACCACAGGCCGAACCACTCGGCGCGCCCCTCGGCCTGCAGCCGCGCCAGATCGGCGAAGGCACGCTCGCGGACCATGCGGTAGCCCGCGACGTCGTGGCCGTCGGTATCGGCGCATTCCAGCTCGACGATGGCCGGCACCTCGTCGGGCCAGGCGATGGGCCGCACGAGCACCTCATGGGCCTGCACCGGCCGCGGCGCCGCCAGCTCGCCGGGCACGAGCCGCATCACGGCGTTGACATAGGGCTTCAGGCCCGCCGCCTGCCAGGCCGGCCGCCGCTCGCCCTGCCAGGGCGGGTTGACGCCGATCGCGACATGGCGCGACGCCGGCTGGCGGTCGCCGATCTCGCGCGCGAAGCGCGCCAGCCAGTGCCCGACGTCCTCGTCGCGCGGCGCGTCGGCCAGGATCAGGCAGTTGCCCCAGTACCAGCTCGGGTTGCCCGGCGTGCGCACGACGATGCAGTCGTCGCACTCGACGATCTCGGCCGACGGGCGCCACTTGGTCAGCTCGGTCGCCCAGCCCGGGCGCAACTCGTGCAGCTTCAAGGTCGCCGCGGGTGCCGGCTCAGAAGCCGGCGGCCTGGCCGTCGCGGCGCGGGTCGCTGGCCGCGGCATAACCGTCGACCGCAGCGTCGCCCTGCCCTTCGTCGAGCCGCCAGATGAACTGCCCGGCGCCATAGTCCTGGTAGCTGTCGCTGAACGGCAGCACCTGGTGGCCCAGGTCGCGCAGCCCCTGCACCGTCGCCGGGTCGAAACCCGGCTCGGCGTTGACGAGGCCGGCATTGACGCGCCAGCGCGGCGCGTCGCAGGCGGCCTGCGGCTGCTGGCGGTAGTCCAGCATGCGCACGAGGGTCTGCAGGTGGCCCTGCGGCTGCATGTCGCCGCCCATCACGCCGTAGCTCATCACCGGGCGGCCCTGCCGGGTCAGGAAGGCCGGGATGATGGTCTGGAACGGCCGCTTGCCGGGCCCGACGACGTTCTCGCGCGCGGGGTCCAGCGTGAAGCCGTGGCCGCGGTTCTGCAGGCTGATGCCCCAGCCGGGCACCACGATGCCCGAGCCGAAGCCCATGTAGTTGCTCTGGATGTAGCTGACCATCATGCCGCCGGCATCCGCGGCGCTGAGGTAGATGGTGCCGCCTTGCGGCGCGTGGCCGGGGCCGAAGTCCTGCGCCCGCCGCGGGTCGATCAGCTTCGCGCGCGCGGCCAGGTAGGCCGGATCCAGCATCTGCGCCGGCGTCAGCGTCATCGCACGCGGCTCGGCGACGAAGCGGTAGACGTCGGCGAAGGCCAGCTTCATGGCCTCGATCTGCAGGTGCTGGCTGGCCGTGGAGTCGACCGGCAGCGCGCCGATGTCGAAGTGCTGCAGGATGCCCAGCGCGATCAGCGCCGCGATGCCCTGTCCGTTGGGCGGGATCTCGTGCAGCGTGTAGCCGCGGTAGTCCTGCGCGATGGGCTCCACCCACTCCGGGCGCCAGCCGGCGAGGTCGGCGGTGGTCATCGCGCCGCCATGTTCGCGCGCATGCGCGGCGATCGCGGCGGCGATCTCGCCGCGGTAGAAGTCCTCGCCGCGCGTGTCGGCGATGCGCCGCAGCGTGCGCGCCGCCGCCGGCATCGTGAAGCGCTCGCCGACCCGCGGCTCGCGGCCCTGCGGCAGGAAGTGCTCGGCGAAGCCGGGCTGCTGCGTCAGCTCGGGCAGCGAGGCCGCATTGCGCCACTTCTGCTGCACGATCACCGGCACCGCATAGCCACGCTCGGCGACCTCGACGGCCGGCGCCATCAGGTCGGCGAAGGGCAGCTTGCCGAAGCGCTCGGACAGCGCCGCCCAGGCCGCCACCGCGCCCGGCACGGTGACCGAGTCCCAGCCGCGCTTGGGCGGGGCCTTCGCGTCGGCACCGTAGCGGCGGCGGAAGTAGTCCGGCGTCCAGGCCGCCGGCGCGCAGCCGGAGGCATTCAGCCCATGCAGGCGGCCGCTGGCCGGGTCCCAGAGGATGCAGAAGGCGTCGCTGCCCAGGCCGTTGCTGCAGGGTTCGACCAGCGTCATCATCGCCGCGGTGGCGATCGCGGCATCGACCGCATTGCCGCCGGCCTGGATCATGCGCAGCCCGGCCTGCGCCGCCAGCGGATGCGAGGTCGAGACGACGTTGCGGGCGAAGACGGGCGAGCGCTGGCTGGCATAGCCGGTGCTCCAGTCGAAGGCGTGCATGGGCGGGATCCTGGACGACAGCGAAGCCGATGATTGTGAACGTTGCCGCCGGTCGCCGCAGGCGGCCGCTCGCTGCGGCGCGCGCTACAGCGGCCCGCCCGAAGGCGGCACCTGCTCGTCGGCGACGTAGCGGCGCACCAGCGGCGGCTGCGCACCGACGTGGAAGGCCAGCCGCTGCTCGCGCAGCCCGGCGTCGAAGGCGGTGAAGCGCTCCAGCCGCCGCCGGTGCTCAAGCCAGGTCTCGTCGACGAAGTATTCGACATAGCGCCCGGGCACCGCGACGTCGCGGAACAGACCCCAGCTCAGCGCGCCCTGGCGCAGCCGCGCGCGCCGCGTGCGCTGCATGACTTCGGAGAAGGCGTCGGCGCGCGAGGGGTCGATCTGGTACTCGATGGTCACCATCACCGGTCCGTCGTGCGGGCCCACCGGCACCGTGGGCTCGGGCACGTTGCGCACCGGCAGCGGCGTGAAGTCGGGCTCGACGCCGCCCTCCACCGTGAGCTTGCGCGTGGCCACCAGCACCGCGAGCCCGAACAGCGCCGCGCAGAGCACGGCGCCGCGCACGTCCAGCAGCGCCGCGACCTGGCCCCAGACCACCGAGCCGGCGGCCGCGCCGCCCATCAGCGCCATCTGGTACAGCGCCATGCCGCGCGCACGCACCCAGTCGGGCAGCGCGGTCTGGGCCGATACGGTCAGCGAGTTGGCCACCGAGATCCAGGCCATGCCGATCAGCACCATCAGCGGCAGCGCCAGCCACAGCGTGGGCCACAGCACGACCAGGCTGGACAGCAGCGCGTGCACCAGCGTGCCGGCCTGCACGAAGCGGTCGCGGTCGAAGCGTGCGCGCCAGCGCGGGAAGTACAGCGCGGCGACGATGGCGCCGACGCCGACGCTGGACATCATCAGCGTGAAGGCGCCGGCACCGCCGCCGTGCAGGCCCTGCGCGACCAGCGGCAGCAGCGCGACCAGCGCGCTGGCCTGCAGGAAGAACAGGAAGATGCGCAGCAGGATGCGCTGCAGGCGCGGCGACTGCATCGCGTAGGCCACGCCCACGCGCATCGCGCCGACGAAGCGCTCGCCGGGCAGCGCGCTGGGCCGCGCCTCGCTCTTCCAGCGCAGGATCAGCACCAGCGAGACGAGGGCCAGCGCGGCGTTGGCCGCGAACACCACGCTGGGGCCGGCCAGCGCGATCAGCGCGCCGGCGAGCACCGGCCCGACCACGCGCGACAGGTTCATCGAGATGCCGTTGAGGGCCAGCGCCGCCGGCAGGTCGGCGCGCGTCACCACCTGCGGCACCACGGCGGCGAAGACCGGCCAGCGCATCGCGAGCCCGACGCCGTTGCCGAAGGTCAGCAGCAGCAGCATGGGCGCCGACAGCAGACCGGTGGCCGCCAGCACCGCCAGCAGCACGGCGTTGACCGCCACCCACAGCTGCGTCGCGGCGAAGAAGCGCCGCCGGTCGACGATGTCGGCCAGCGCCCCGCTGGGCAGGCCGAGCAGGAAGACCGGCAGCGTGGCCGCGGTCTGCACCAGCGCCACCATGACCGGGCTGGTGGTCAGCGACGTCATCAGCCAGGCGGCCGCGACGTCGTTCATCCACATCGTCAGGTTGGCCGCCAGCGAGGCCAGCCACAGCCCGCGGAAGACCGGGTTGGCCAGCGGCTGCAGCGCGGCGGGGAGCGCGCGCGAAGTGGGGCGGGAGGTCGACACCTGCGCCAGCTTAACGCGCCCGTGCGCGGCGGGCGCCTGCGCGTGGCCGTCCGCTACGGACGGCCACGTGTCCTCGATCCGCCTTGCCGGCCGCGCGCTCGCAGAACTCGCGCCCGGATTGCAGCGAGCATCCGTCCGCTGGGACGGCCGCTCGTCCTCAATCCGCTTCCTTGAACGCCACCTCGCGCTTGCTGCGGATGGCCGGCAGCGTGACGACCAGGATCATCAGCGCCGCGGCGATCAGCAGCGAAGCCGACAGCGGACGCGTCAGGAAGGTGCTCCAGTCGCCGCGGCTCAGCAGCAGCGCGCGGCGCAGGTTCTCCTCCATCATCGGCCCGAGGATGAAGCCCAGCAGCAGCGGCGCCGGCTCGCAGCCCAGCTTGTAGAAGAAGTAGCCGACGATGCCGAAGCCGGCGGCCATGAAGACGTCGAAGTTGTTGTTGTTCAGCGTATACAGGCCGATGGCGCAGAACACCACGATGGCCGGGAACAGGAAGCGGTAGGGCACGGTCAGCAGCTTGATCCAGATGCCGATCAGCGGCAGGTTCAGCACCACCAGCATCAGGTTGCCGACCCACATGCTGGCGATCAGGCCCCAGAACAGCTCGGGGTTGCTGGTCATCACCTGCGGGCCGGGCTGGATGCCCTTGATCGTCATCGCGCCGACCATCAGCGCCATCACCGCGTTGGGCGGGATGCCCAGCGTCAGCATCGGGATGAAGCTGGTCTGCGAACCGGCGTTGTTGGCGCTCTCCGGCCCGGCGACGCCCTGGATCGCGCCCTGGCCGAAGGGCACGCGCGGGTTGCGCACGATCTTCTTCTCCAGCGTGTAGGCGGCGAACGAGGACAGCAGCGCGCCGCCGCCGGGCAGGATCCCGAGCATGGAGCCCAAGGCGGTGCCGCGCACCACCGAGGGCCAGGCCTCCTTGAAGTCGTTGAAGGTCGGCCACAGGCCCTTGACGTCCTTGGTGAAGACCTCGCGGTGCTCGGCCGGCCGGCCCAGGTTGGAGATGATCTCGCCGAAGCCGAACACCCCCATCGCGATGGCCACGAAGCTGATGCCGTCGGTCAGCTCCGGGATGTCGAAGCTGTAGCGCGGCACGCCGCTGATGACGTCGGTGTTGATCTGCCCGAGCAGCAGCCCGAGGATGATCATCGCGATGGCCTTGACCAGCGATCCGCTGGCCAGCACGACGGCGCCGATCAGGCCCAGCACCATCAGGCTGAAATACTCCGCCGGCCCGAACTTGAAGGCCACCTCGGTCAGCGGCGGCGCGAAGGCGGCGATGATGATGGTGCCCACGCAGCCGGCGAAGAACGAGCCCAGCGCCGCTGTCGCCAGCGCCGCGCCGGCGCGGCCCTTGCGCGCCATCTGGTAGCCGTCGATCGCGGTCACCACCGAGGCCGACTCGCCCGGGATGTTGATCAGGATCGCGGTCGTGCTGCCCCCGTACTGCGAGCCGTAGTAGATGCCGGCCAGCATGATCAGCGCCGGCGTGGCGTCCAGCGCATAGATGCTGGGCAGCAGCATCGCGATCGTGGCCACCGGGCCCAGGCCCGGCAGCACGCCGATCAGCGTGCCCAGGAAGCAGCCGAACAGCGCATACAGCAGGTTCTCCAGCGACAGCGCGGTCGCGAAGCCGAGGCCGAGGTTGGCGATCAGGTCTTCCATGTCTCGCCCCTCAGTTCATGAACCACGGCCACAGCGGGATCGTCAGGCTGAGGCCGTAGATGAAGGTCAGCCAGCTGAAGGCGGTCAGCACCACGGCATTGATCAGCGCCTCGCCCCAGTGGAATTCGTCGCCGGCCAGCGCCGACGTGACGACCAGGATGGGCAACGCGAGGAACATGCCCAGGCGCGGCAGCAGCAGGCCGAACAGGACCATGGACCCCACGATGATCAGCATGGGCCGCCAGGCGATGGCGCCGACCTTGTCGCCGCCGTGGGTCTCGATGGTCAGCGCCTTGAACAGGATCAGCGCGCCCAGCACCGCCATGATGATGCCGAGGCCGAACGGGAAGTAGCCCGGGCCGGGCCGCGCCGACGAGCCGAAGCTGTAGTTGGTGGCACCCCAGGCGAAGCCGATGCCCACGACGATGAACATCAGTCCGGACCAGAAGTCCTTTTCGCTCTTGATCTTCAATGCCTGTCTCCTCCGCGGTCCTGCGCGATCAGCGCCGAAGCCATTCTAGGGAGGGGGGCATGCGCACCGGCTGTGGTTTCCACGTAAGGCCGCCACACCGGCGCCCGGCGCCGCCAGGCGGCCGGATCAGGGGTCCAGCCCCGGCGTGGTGCGCAGCACCTCGTCGAGCGTCGTCAGTCCCTCGGCGACCTTCATCGCGCCGGCCAGGCGCAGCGGCCGCATGCCGTCCTTCACCGCGCGCCGGCGCAGCGCGGCGGCGTCGACCTGCGGGTGCACATGGGCGCGTGCCGCGTCGTTCATCACCAGCAGCTCGTACAGCCCGGCGCGGCCGCGGTAGCCGGTGTGGCGGCACTCCAGGCAGCCCACCGGCCGGTACGGCCGCACGCCGCCCGACAGCCGCCACGGCCGCACCGCCTCGTCCAGCAGTTCGCGCGTGGTGCCCTCGTCGCGCGCCTTGCAGGCCGGGCACAGCGTGCGCGCCAAGCGCTGCGCGAGCACGCCGATCACGGTGGCCGCGATCAGGTAGCCCGGCACGCCCAGGTCAGCCAGCCGCGTGACCGCGCCGACGGCGTCGTTGGTGTGCAGCGTGCTGAAGACCAGGTGCCCGGTCAGCGCGGCCTGGATCGCCATCTCGGCGGTCGCCAGGTCGCGGATCTCGCCGACCATGATGATGTCCGGATCCTGCCGCATCAGCGCGCGCAGGCCCTCGGCGAAGCCCAGGTCCAGCGCCGGCTGCACCTGCGTCTGGTTGAAGGCCGGCTCGATCATCTCGATCGGGTCCTCGATCGTGCAGACGTTGACCTCGTCGGTGGCCAGGCTCTTGAGCGTGCTGTACAGGGTGGTCGTCTTGCCGCTGCCGGTGGGGCCGGTGACGAGCACGATGCCGTGCGGCCGCGTGATCAGCTGCTGCCAGCCGGCGGCCTCCTTCTCGCCGAAGCCCAGCGCCGCGAGGTCCTTGACCGCCGCCTCGGGGTCGAAGATGCGCATCACCATCTTCTCGCCGAAGGCGGTGGGCAGCGTCGACAGCCGCATCTCGACTTCGCGCCCCGGTCGGCCGTCGCTCTCCGGGCGCAGGGTCTTGATGCGGCCGTCCAGCGGCCGGCGCTTCTCGACCACGTCCATGCGCCCGAGCAGCTTGATGCGCGCCGTCATCGCGCCCATCACCGTCAGCGGCACCTGGTAGACGCTGTGCAGCACGCCGTCGATGCGGAAGCGGATGACGCCGATGTCGCGCCGCGGCTCGAGGTGGATGTCGCTGGCGCGCTGGTCGAAGGCGTACTGCCACAGCCAGTCGACGACCTGCACGACGCCCTGGTCGTTGGCGTCCAGCGGGCCCTTGCTGCGGCCGAGCTCCACCAGCTGCTCGAAGCTCGCCGCGGCCGAGCTCTCGCCGCTCTTGGCCGCCGCGCGCACGCTCTTGGCGAGGGCATAGAACTCGGTCGTGTAGCGGCGCAGGTCGTCCGGATGGGCCACCACGAGCTTCACGGCGCGCCGGGTGTGGGCCTCGATCTCCGGCACCCAGGCGGTGTCCAGCGGCTCGGCGGTGGCGATGGTCACCTCGCTGGCCGACACCGACACCGGCAGCGCGTGGCGCAGCTGCGCATACTGCACGCTCATCACCTCGGCGACGCGGCCGACGTCCACGCGCAGCGGGTCGATGCGCAGGTAGGGCAGCCCGCAGCGCCCGGCCAGCCACTCGGTCAGCGCCTCGGTGTCCAGCGCGCGCCCGCTGCCCTGGTGCACCAGCCCGGCGCCGCCCAGCCGCACCAGCGCGTGCAGGCTGGACGCCCCGGCGCGAAAGCGTGCGGCCACGCGTTCGACGTCTTCGGCGCTGATCCAGCCGTCCTGCTGCAGCCACTGCAGCAGCAGCGGCCAGTCCAGGCGGCCCCGCGGCAAGCCCGCCGCCGGGGCCTTGGCGGCGGCCGGCGGTGCAGCGGCCGGCGAGCCGGCGGGGGGCGATGCGGCAGCGGTCTTCGTGCGGTTCATGCCGTGGGCGACTCGGGCGTGTAGGGCCGCACCATGCGCAGCCACTTGCGCGCCGGCAGCCCCAGCGGGCCCCAGCGCGCCTCGATCGTAGCCGCGCGCGCCGCCAGCACCTCGCGCGCGGGCACGGCGACCTCGCGGCCGGCGACGACCACGGTGTTGCCCTCGCGCGTGGGCCGCAGGCTCCAGACCTGGCCGGCGCCGAAGGCCGCCGCGATGCGCGCGACGCTGGCGGCGAAGCTGGCGTGGCGGCCGAACAGGTTGACGGCCATGACGCCGCCGGGCTCCAGCACGGCGCGGCAGGCGGCGTAGAAGCCTTCGCTGTCGAGCACCGGCGCGGCCGCCTCCTCGTCGTACAGGTCCACGTGCAGCAGCCGCACGCGGGCCGGAGCGGCCTGCGCCAACCAGTCGGCGGCGTCGCCGCAGACGAGTTCGGCACGCGCCGGCAGCCGGAACCACTGCTGATTGGCCGCGATGACCTCCGGGTTGATCTCCACCGCGGTGGTCGCCATGCCGAGCTGCTGCGCGGTGAAGCGGGTCAGCGCGCCCGCGCCGAGCCCCAGCTGCACCGCCCGTGCGCCGGCCAGCGCATCCGGGTCCAGCCACAGCAGCGCTGCCAGCATGCGCTGCACGTAGTCCAGCTCGACGTGCTGCGGCTTGCGCAGGCGCATCGCACCCTGCACCCAGACCGACCCCAGGTGCAGGTAGCGCACCCCGTCGTGCTCGGACACGGTCACCGGCGGCAAGGGCTGGGGCGAGCGCATGGATGATTCAGCGGCGCC
Source organism: Rubrivivax sp. (assembly GCA_019635315.1). GTDB lineage: Bacteria > Pseudomonadota > Gammaproteobacteria > Burkholderiales > Burkholderiaceae_C > Rubrivivax. The sequence continues at coordinate 287,278 of JAHBZT010000002.1, read as the reverse complement.
GGCGCTCGGCCGGTGAACCCGAGGGCGTGGGAATGCCCCTCGTGACAGATGGCAGCTTGCGGCGCATTGCGGACACTCGCCATATGTCCGCTTGCCTCGCGTGCTTGTGGCTGCGCATCGCGCCAGGCGGTACCCGCTGCCGGCGCTGACTTCCGCGGTCGCCGCCTGCGGCGGCGACTTCCCTGCGCTGCTCGCTCCGGGGTCGCGCCGCCCAACTCACTTCGCTCGCTGCGCTCGCTCCGTTCGGACACCGGCGGCGAGTCAGTTGTCGAGGCGCGCACTGCGTGCGCGCCGACCCCGAGGCTGCGCTGCTCGGCGCTTCACTATTCGCCGGCAGCGGGTACCGCCTGGCGCGAAGTCCACCGACTGTGGCGTTCGAGCTGTCGGCACGCCACCGCCGTGTCGCGAAGCCGCGTGGGGGCAGCCCGCAGCGCCCATGGGAGGCGCCGAGAAGCGCAGGACGCTTGGCCGCGCGCGCAGCGCGCCTCCCCAACTGACTCGCCGCCGATGTCCGAACGCAGCGAACGAAGTGAGCGAAGTGAGTTGGCGGCGGGCCAAGCGTTCGAGCATCGCAGGGCAGTCGGCGCGCAGCGCCGACCGCCGGACTCTGGGCGCTGCGGGCTGCCCCCACGCGGCTTCGCTGCGCCAGTGTCGGCACGCACGAACAGCGCCGCGCCATGAACGACCGCGATGCGCCGCAAGCTGCCTCACGCAACCCGACGCTCACTTCAGATCCCCGCCGCATCGAAAGCCTCGCGCCAGGCCGCGCACTTGCGCTCGAACGACCAGCTCGCGTTGGCCGGGCTGGTGGATGGCAGGCGCAGCACCGGCAGCCCGAGCTCGCGCGTGAAGCGCATCGCCCGAGCGGACTCGCCGCCGTTGTGGGCGATCACGCGCAACTCGGGCGCGCGGCGGCGCAGGCCGGCGAGGTCGTTGTACTCGGCCTCCTCGATCGCGCTGTCCAGGCTGCCCTCGCGCCGGCAGCGGGCATAGACGTCCCACAGCCCCAGGCCGCGCCGGCGCAGCTCGGCCAGCCGCGCCGCATAGGGCCGGCCGGCGAGGTCGATGCCCCACAGCGCGCCGACGAGCGGCCAGAACTGGTTGCGCGGGTGCGCGTAGTACTGGCCGGCCTGCAGCGACGCCACGCCGGGAAAGCTGCCCAGCACCACGAGCCGCGTGCCACGGGCGATGACCGGCGGCAGGCCCTGCAGCAGCGTCATGCGGCGGCCCCGGACGAGGACGCGGCTGCCGCCCGCTGCACCGCCGAACCCGCGTCCCGTGCCTCCAGTGCCTCCAGTGCCGCCAGTCGCGGCAGCGCCGCCCGTGCATTGGCCGTCGTCACCTCGGCCGTCTGCGCCAGCGTCCAGCCGCGCAGCGCCGCCAGGGTCGCCGCGATGCGCGGCAGCTCGGCCGGCTCGTTGCGCGCCTGGGCCGCGGCGTCGCCACCGCCGGTGTCGCGCCGCTGCCCGGCGTTGCGGTACAGCCAGGGCGGCGGAATGTCCGGCGCGTCGGTCTCCAGCACCAAGGCCTGCGCCGGCAGGGTCGTGGCCAGCGCGCGGATGCGCAGGGCCCGCTCGAAGCACATCGCGCCGCCGAAGCCCAGGCACAGGCCCACTGCCGTGAACATCGCCGCCTGCTGGTCGCTGCCGTTGAAGGCGTGGGCGATGCCGCCGGGCACGGGCACGCGGCGCAGCCCGGCCAGCAGCGCGTCGGCCGAGCGCCGCACGTGCAGGATCACCGGCAGGTCGGCGGCCCGTGCCAGCTTGAGCTGCGCCAGGTAGAAGCGCTGCTGGCGCTCGCGGTCCAGCCCCGGCACGAAGTGATCCAGCCCGATCTCGCCGACCGCCACCAGCCGCGGGTCGTCGCGCAGCGCCTGCAGCGCCTGCTGCAGGCGGTCGAGGTCGTCGTCCGCGGCCCGATCGACGTAAAGCGGGTGGATGCCCAGTGCATAGACCGCATCGTGCTCGTGCGCCAGGGCGCGCACGCGCTCGAAGTGCGCGACGGCGACGGCCGGCAGCACCAGCCGGCGCACGCCGGCGGCACGCGCGCGCTGCACCACGGCGGGGCGGTCGGCGTCGAATTCCGCCGCGTCCAGGTGGCAATGCGAATCGATCCACATGGCGACATGATGACCCAGGCGCGCCGACGCGCCGGAATCGCCGCCCGCGACACCCGTTCCGGCACCCCACCGATGCAGGCCTGTCGGCAACGTGATACGGTGGCGCTTGGACTGCCGTTGCGCCCATGAACAAGGCCCCGTTGTACAGCCGTTCCACCCGCCGCCCGTTGCCCCCCGCGGCGGGCGCGCCGCCGGACGCAGCCGCCGGCAGGAGCCCGCGCCCGGGCGCCGCGCAGGCGGCCAGCGCCCCGGCGCAGCAAGTCCTGAGCGCGGCGCCCCCCGGGCGCTGGGCGCGCCTGACGCAGCGCCATGCCGCGCCGCTGTGGGCGACCGCCGGCGCCGCGCTGGCACTGTCCGTCGTGCTCGGCGTCGGCAGCCTGCAGCCCGGCCCACGCGTGATCACGCAGGACGACATCGACCGCGCCGTGCGCACCTCGCTGGAGAAGGAGCCGCTGCCCTCGCAGGCGGCCAAGGCCTACGAGACGGTGGCCCGCTCGGTCGTGCGCGTCGTCGGCCTGATGGACGAGAAGGACGACGGCGAGGACCGTCCCGAGCGCCGCGCGATGGACCGCAGCCTGGGCACCGGCGTGGTGATCATCGACAACGGCACCATCCTGACCAACCTGCACGTGGTCTGGGGCTCCAAGAAGATCCGCGTGCGCTTCCACGACGGCACCGACTCCGAGGCCGTGCTCGTCGGCACCCAGCCCGAGAACGACCTGGCCGTGTTGCGCGCGCTCAAGCCGCCGGCCGAACTCGAGGCCGCCACGATGCGCTCCACCGGCGACCTGTTCCCGGGCGACCACGTCATCGCGGTCGGCCACCCGTTCGGCATCGGGCCCTCGGTCAGCTACGGCGTCGTCTCCGGGCTCAAGCGCGAGTTCCGATCGCCCGAGGGGGAGCGCACGCTGAGCAACCTGATCCAGTTCGACGCCGCCGCCAACCCCGGCAACAGCGGCGGCCCGCTGGTCACGATGGACGGCAACGTGGTCGGCATCGTGACCGCGATCCTGAACCCGTCCGAGCAGCGCACCTTCGTCGGCATCGGCTTCGCCGTGCCGATCGAGAGCGCCGCCAACGCCGCCGGGCTGCCGCCCTTCTGAGCCCGCCCCCGCCCCTCCCCTCGCCTTCACTCCAGGACGCCCCGATGCAGGAAAACGCCGCCTCGACCGCCACGCTGATGGAACGCATCCTCTACGAGGTCAAGCGGGTCGTCGTCGGCCAGGACCGCTTCCTCGAGCGCGTGCTGGTGGCGATGCTCGCGCAGGGCCACCTGCTGGTGGAGGGCGTGCCCGGCCTGGCCAAGACGCTGACCGTCAAGACGCTGGCGCGCACCGTGCGCGGCAGCTTCAAGCGCATCCAGTTCACGCCCGACCTGGTGCCGGCCGACCTGGTCGGCACGCGCATCTACAACCAGAAGACCGGCGAGTTCGGCACCAGCCTGGGGCCGGTGTTCGCCAACCTGCTGCTGGCCGACGAGATCAACCGCGCCCCGGCCAAGGTGCAGAGCGCGCTGCTCGAGGTGATGCAGGAGCGCCAGGTCACGATCGCCGGCGAGACGCACAAGGTGCCCGATCCCTTCGTCGTGATGGCGACGCAGAACCCGATCGAGACCGAGGGCACCTACCCGCTGCCCGAGGCGCAGGTCGACCGCTTCATGATGAAGGTGCTGGTCGACTACCCGACCGAGGAAGAGGAATTCGTGATCGCCGAGCGCGTGACCGGCGCGCCGGTGGACGTGGGCGCGATCTGCGACACGCACGAGCTCGCCCGGCTGCAGCGCGAGTGCCGCGAGGTCTTCTGCGACCCGGCGCTGATCCAGTATGCGGTCAAGCTGGTCGGCGCGACGCGCCGGCCCGACCGGCACGACCTGGCCGACATCGCCAAGTACATCACCTACGGCGCCAGCCCGCGCGCCACCATCGGCATGGTCGAGGGCGCCAAGGCGCTGGCCATGCTGCGCGGCCGCCGCTACGTGCTGCCCGAGGACATCACCGACCTGGCGCCCGACGTGATGCGCCACCGCCTGGTGCTCAGCTACGAGGCCCTGGCCGAGGGCGTGAATGCCGAGATGGTCGTGCAGCGCGTGCTGAAGAAGATCCCGCAGCCGGACAAGCCGCTGGCGCATGCGCCGGGCGCGTCGAGCAACAGCTGACATGGCGGCGCCCAACCTGCCCAGCTCCGACCAGCTGCTGCGGCGGCTGGAGTGGACCGTGCTGCGGCGGCTGGACGGCCTGCTGCAGGGCGACTACCGCACGCTGTGGCGCGGCGCCGGCGTCGACCTGGCCGACCTGCGCGAATACCAGCACCACGACGACGTGCGCCACATCGACTGGAACGTCACCGCGCGGCTGCAGCAGCCCTACGTGCGCCAGTTCGTCGAGGACCGCGACCTCACCGCGTGGTTCCTGCTGGACCTCTCGGGCAGCGTGGACTTCGGTTCCTCGGACATCACCAAGCTGGCGGTCTCGGCCGGCTTCGTCGCCACGCTGGCGCGCGTGATCACGCGCCACGGCAACCGCGTCGGCGCGCTGTTCTACGGCGATGGCGTCGAGGGCATGCTGCGCCCCGGCGCCAGCCGGCTGCACGTGCTGCAGCTGCTGGAACGCATGCGCCGGCCGCGCCCGGCCGCGAAGCCCGGCAAGTCCGCCGGCCACGGCACGCGCCTGGCCGACCTGCTGCGCAGCGCCGACGCGATGATGCGCCGGCGCGCGCTGGTCTTCGTCGTCTCCGACTTCATCAGCGAACCGGGCTGGGAGGACGCGCTCGCGCGCCTGGCCCAGCGTCACGAGCTCGTCGCGGTGCGCTTGGTCGACCCGATGGAGATGACGCTGCCCGATGTCGGCCTGGTCACCGTCGAGGACGCCGAGACCGGCGAGCAGCTGTTCATCGACGCCGCCGACCCGTCGTTCCGCGAGCGCTACGCGGCCATCGCCGAGCAGCAGGAGGCGGCGCTGATCGCCGCGCTGTCGCGCAGCGGCGCCGACGTGCTGGAACTGGCCACCGACGAGGACCTGCTCGACGCGCTGATGCGCTTCACCGACCTGCGCCGCCAGCGCGGTCGCCTGCCGACGCCGCGCCGCTTCCCCGCCGGGCTGCAGCGCGCGCTGCCCGCGGGCCCACCGGACTGGCAAGGAGTTGCGCCATGAAATTCATCTGGCCCTCGCTGCTGTGGCTGCTGGCCGCGCTGCCGCTGCTGGTGGCGCTGTACTTCTGGCTGCTGGCGCGCAAGCGGCGCAGCACGGTGCGCGTGGCCAGCGTCACGGTGGCCAAGCTGGCGCTGGGCCGCGGCCCGGGCTGGCGGCGCCACGTGCCGCCGCTGCTGATGCTGCTGGCGCTGGGTGCGCTGGTCTTCGCGATCGCGCGGCCGACCGCGATCGTGACGCTGCCGCTGTCCGAGCGCACCATCATCCTGGCGATGGACGTCTCCGGCAGCATGCGCGCCGAGGACATCAAGCCGAACCGGCTGGTCGCCTCGCAGGAGGCGGCCAAGACCTTCATCCGCAACCTGCCGCGCGAAGTGAAGGTCGGCGTCGTCTCGTTCGCCGGCACCGCCGCCGTGGTGCAGGCACCGACGACCAGCCACGAGGACGCGATCGCCGCCATCGACCGCTTCCAGCTGCAGCGCGCCACCGCCACCGGCAGCGGCATCATCCTGAGCCTGGCCACGCTGTTCCCCGACCACGGCATCGAGATCCAGCACGTGACCGGGCAGCGCAACTTCCCGGGCGCGCCGATCGGCCGCAACCCCGACGCCAAGCCCTTCACGCCGGTGGAGCCGGGCAGCTACAGCTCGGCGGCCATCATCATGCTCACCGACGGTCAGCGCACCACCGGCCCCGACCCGCTGGATGCCGCCAAGATGGCCGCCGAACGCGGCGTGCGCGTCTATACCGTGGGCATGGGCACGACGGCCGGCGAGGTCATCGGCTTCGAGGGCTGGAGCATGCGCGTGCGGCTGGACGAGGAGACGCTGAAGACGGTCTCCACCGCGACGCTGGGCGAGTACTTCTACGCCGGCACCGCGGAGGACCTGAAGAAGGTCTACGAGGCGCTGTCCTCGCGCATGGTGGTCGAGCGCAAGGAGACCGAGGTCAGCGCGCTGTTCGCCGCGCTGGGCGCGCTGCTGGCGGTGCTGTCGGCGGGCCTGTCGGTGTGGTGGTTCGGGCGCGTGGCCTGAGCGAAGGGCGCGTCGGGACGCCGGCCGCGCACTGTCGGCGGCACTGACACGCTGCCCGCGGTCGCCCGCGCGCCGTACGGCAAGTGCCTGTCGCGCGGGACATTTCCCGGGCTGGCCGGGATCTTGCGGACATACCGGGTGAGTCCATTCACCAGGAACGATCCGTGAAGAAATTCCTCCTCGTCACCGCCCTGGCCGTCGCTGCCGGCGGCGCTTCGGCCGGCAGCGTCACGCTCAACGGCACCATCCGCGACTTCTGCGCGCCGGACATCCCCAGCGCGCCGTGCACGCGGCTGTCGGACTTCGAAGGCGCCATCACCGGCGTCGTCACCGGCATGACGCAGGCCACGCTGGGCGCCGACGGCCTGCCGGTGGCGGGGGCCAACATCGCCGCCGGCGCCTCGTCGGCCGCCAATTTCGACCTCTGGTACCGCAACGCCCCGGGCGTCAACCTCGCGCAGGCCTTCGCGCTGACGCTGAACGAAACCTCGCCCGGCATCTACAGCTACAGCAACAATGCCTTCTTCCCGATCGACGGCCAGCTGTTCGGCAACCAGGGCCGCAACCACAACTACCACTTCACGCTGCACCTGGAAGGCCAGATCTCGTTCGACGACCTGACCGCCGGCGCCGACTACAACTTCAATTTCACCGGCGACGACGACCTGTGGATCTTCGTCGACGGCAAGCGCGTGATCGACCTCGGCGGCGTGCACGGCGCGGCCTCGGCCAACTTCAGCGAGGAGACGCTGAAGGCGCTGGGCCTGGTCGCCGGCACCAGCTACTCGCTGGACATCTTCTTCGCCGAGCGTCACACGACCGAGTCCAACTTCTCGATCACGACCTCGCTGAACATCCGCCCCAACGACGTGCCCGAACCGGCGACCCTGCTGCTGGTGGGCGCGGCGCTGGCCGGCCTGGGCGCAGCGCGCCGACGCGCCACGCGCTGAAGCCCCGGCGCGGCGGGCGGCCCGCGCCCGCAGCCGAACAGCCGCCGGCGGGCGGCCGTTGTACTTGCCGCAGGGACATCAGGAATGCAGCGCCTGGGCCAGCGTCATGCGGTGCAGGCCGGCGGACTCGACGAAGGTCTCCGTCGCCGGCCCGGGCGCCAGCAGCACGCGGTGCAGCAGCGGCGCCAGCGGCGTGGCCTGCGGATCGCACAGCAGCACGTGGCGCGCCTGCGCACCCTCGTCGAGACGCGCCACCCAGTCCAGTTCGGCCAGCAGGTCCAGCATCGGCTCCAGCTGCAGGGGATCGGCCCGCATCGCCTCGGCCAGCGCGGCCACGGTGAGCCCGCGTTGCGGTGTCAGGCGCACGCCGTCCAGCCGGCGCAGCACCGCCAGCGCGAGCTCGAAACGCCAGCCCGGCGTGGCTGCACGGCGCGCCACGCGCATCTGCAGGCTGGGCGCATAGGCGGCGATCACCGCGCCCAGCAGCACGATGACCCACACCAGGTAGATCCACAGCAGCAGGATGGGCGCCGTCGCGAAGGCGCCATAGACCGCCGAATAGGTGGGCACCGATTCCACGTACCAGGCCAGCCCGCGCTTGGCGAACTCGAAGGCCACCGCCACGAAGAAGCCGCCGGCCCAGGCGTGCCGCCAGCGCACCGCGGTGTGCGGCACGTACTGGTACAGCGCGGCCATCGCGGTGGCCAGCAGCACGAACTGCAGCGTCGCCAGCAGCATGTTGAGCCCGCCCGGCAGCGCGGCGACCAGGCCGCGCGACGCGGTCAGCGCGTACGAGGTCAGCGTCAGGCTCACGCCCAGCACCAGCGGCCCCAGGGTCAGCGCCGCCCAGTAGACGATCACGCGCCGCGTGAACGAGCGCTTCTGGCGCACGCGCCAGATCTGGTTGAGCGTGCGGTCGATGGTCAGCATCATGGCGAGCGCCGTGACCACCAGCACCAGCAAGCCGACGGTGCCGACGCCGCGCGCATTGCCGGCAAACTGCGTCAGCGAGCGCAGCACCGGCCGCGCGATGTTCTCCGGCACCAGGGTCTGCAGGAAGTACTTCTCCAGCGCGACCTGGAAGGCCGAGAACATCGGGAAGGCGCTGAAGACCGCCAGCGCCACGGTCAGCAGCGGCACCAGCGCGATCAGCGTCGTGAAGGTCAGGCTGCCGGCGGTCAGGCCCAGGCGGTCCTCGCCGAAGCGCTGGCGCAGCGTGCGCAGGGTCTCGAACCAGGGCCAGTCGCGCAGCGTGGCCGCCAGCTCGCCGAAGCGCTGGCGCAGCATCGCCACGCGGTCCGACAGCCCATCCATGCTGGCTATGATGCCAGCATGACCCTGCCCTCCCAGGCCGCCACCGTGCCCGAAGGCACCGCGCAGCCCGACGCCGTGGTGCGCAGCATGCGCGCGCTGGCGCTGGCCGGGGTCGCCGGCCTCGTGCTGCTGGGCCTGGCCTGGGAGCTGTGGCTGGCGCCCACCGGCAGCGGCACGCTGGCGGTCAAGGTGCTGCCGCTGGCCTTCTGCCTGCCCGGGCTGCTGCGCCACCGCATGTACACCTACCGCTGGCTGAGCCTGCTGGTGTGGCTGTATTTCCTGGAAGGCGTCGTGCGCGCCACCACCGAAGGCGGGCTGTCGCAGGCGCTGGCGGTCGCGGAGATCGCGCTGACGCTGCTGCTGTTCGCGGCCTGCGCGATGTACATCCGCTGGCGGCTGCGCAAGGCGGCGCAGCGGCCCGAAGCGGCGTGAGCCGGCACCTGCTGGAACGGCTGCGCGCCATCGTCGGCGCGAGCCAGGTGCTCAGCGAAGGCGACCTCTCGGCCTGGGAGCTGGACTGGCGCCGGCGCTGGCGCGGCCACGCGCTGGCCGTCGTGCGGCCGGGCAGCACGGCCGAGGTCGCGGCCGTCGTGCAGGCCTGCGCCGAGCAGGGCACGGCCATCGTGCCGCAGGGCGGCAATACCGGGCTCGTCGGCGGCGGCGTGCCCGACGCCTCCGGCACGCAGGTGCTGCTGAGCCTGCAGCGGCTGAACCGCATCCGCGCCATCGACGCCGCCAACCTGACGATGACCGTGGAGGCCGGCTGCGTGCTGCAGGCCGCGCAGGCGGCGGCGCGCGAGGCCGGCCAGCTGCTGCCGCTGAGCCTGGCTGCCGAGGGCAGCTGCACCATCGGCGGCAACCTGGCCACCAACGCCGGCGGCACGCAGGTGCTGCGCTGGGGCAACGCGCGCGAGCTGTGCCTGGGGCTGGAGGCGGTCACCGCGAACGGCGAGGTCTGGGACGGCCTGACCGGCCTGCGCAAGGACAACACCGGCTACGACCTGCGCGACCTGCTGATCGGCAGCGAAGGCACGCTGGCCATCATCACCGCCGCGACGCTGAAGCTGGCCCCGCTGCCGGCCGCGACGATGACCGCGCTGGCCGCCTGCACCACGCTGGCCGACGCGGTGGCGCTGCTGCAGCAGGCGCGCGCGCGGCTGGGCGCCGGGCTGACCGGCTTCGAGGTCATGAATGCCTTCTCGCTGGCGCTCGTCGCGACGCACTTCCCGGCCCTGCCGCAGCCGCTGCGCGGCGCGCCGTGGACGGTGCTGCTGGAGCTGTCGGACATCGATGGCGAAGCGGCAGCGCGCCAGCGCCTGGAGGCGCTGCTGGGCGACGCGCTCGAGCAGGGCTGCGTCACCGACGCCGCGGTGGCCGAATCCATCGCGCAGGCACGCGCGCTGTGGCACCTGCGCGAGAGCATCCCGCTCGCGCAGGCCGAGGAGGGGCTCAACGTCAAGCACGACATCGCGCTGCCGGTGTCGGCCGTCCCCGCCTACGTCGAGGCCACCGATGCGCTGCTGCAGCGCCACTTTCCCGGCGTGCGGCTGGTCAACTTCGGCCACCTGGGCGACGGCAACCTGCACTACAACGTGCAGGCGCCGGCAGGCCAGGACGGCGCGGCCTTCCTGCGCGAACACGAGCACGCGATCAATGCGCTCGTCTTCGACGCGCTGGTGCCGCATGGCGGCAGCTTCAGCGCCGAGCACGGCATCGGCGCGCTCAAGCGCGACGAACTCGCGGCGCGCAAGCACCCGGTGGCGCTGGCGATGATGCGCGCCATCAAGCGCGCGCTGGATCCGCAGAACCTGCTGAACCCGGGGCGCGTGCTGTAGCCGGGTCGGCGCGCCGCATCCGCCGCCGCCCCGTCAGTGCCGGCGCGTGCGGCGTGCCACCTCGGTGACGACGGACAGGCCGGCCAGCAGCAGGACGGCCGGCGGCGCTTCGGGCACCGGCGCGGTCTGGCCGACCAGGAAGTTGCCGAAGAACTCGTTGTCGATGTTGTTGCTGGTGTCGCGCACCTCGACCCGCGTGAACCGGACCGTCGAGACCAGCCCGATGAAGCCGAGCGGCCCGCCGGCCGCACTGCCGGCGTCGTTCGGCGCGTCGTAGATCACGCTGCCCAGCGGGGTCGTGCCGTCCAGCAGCGTGATGCGGAAGGGCGAATTCACGCAGGGCGCATTGCAGCCCGTGCTGCTGGCGTACGACGGCTCGTGCAGATCGAAGCCGATCGCGAAGGCCCCGCCGGCGATGACCATGTTGAAGTTCTCGACGCCGCTCATCGCCAGGTCGTAGCCGCCGATCTCGTTCGAGTAGCTGCCGAAGACCGAAGTCCCGCTCGGCCCGTTGCTGAAGGTCACTGTGCCAACGACGCGGTTGTGCGCGCTGCCCGAGCCTGGCAGCGCGCCGATGCTGGTGGCGCCGCTGGCGGCGACGAAGTCGCTCTTCTGGTCGGGATAGGCCGTGATCGTCGCGCCGGCGGTGACGGCGCCCAGACCCAGGCCGAAGGCGACGCAACTCGTCGCGAGCAGGCGATGCACGGCCACGATTGATCCCCTCATGAGTTGTGGGGCCAATCTACGCCGACGCCCGGCGCCGTCAAGGCCGGCGCGCCGGAACCCCCTTGGATGCGGGGTGGCTAACGCCGGCTCGGTGTGGCAGGCGTCTGCGCCTCGGGCGACGCCCGGTTGATGCGCTACTGTACCGGCCCCTTCAGGGCCGCCGGCAGCGGCAGCGCGAAGGTCTCGATGCCTTCGTCGCGCAGCGCCTCGCGCTGCTCGGGTGTCGCCTGGCCGCGGATGCCGCGCTGCGGCACCTCGCCGTAGTGGATGCGGCGCGCCTCGTCGGCGAAGCGTTCGCCGACGTCCTCGGTCTCGGCGACCAGGCGGCGCACGGCCTGCAGCCAGGCCGCCTGCACGTCGGCCGACTGCGCAGGCTGCGCGGGCGGCGACGCCTGCGGCGGCGCCATGGCCGCTGCCGGCTCGCGCGCGCCGGACAGGTTCAGCCGCGGCGCGCTGGGCAGGCGCGTCACGACCTTGTCGGCGCACAGCGGACACTCCAGCAGGCCGCGGCCGTTCTGCTCCAGGAAGTCGTCCTCGGAAGCGAACCAGCCCTCGAAGCCATGGCCGTTCGCGCAGCGCAGGTTCAGCACCTTCATCGTGGCCTCATCGTAGCGCGGCCGCTTCGTCCGCGCCGAGCCAGGCCAATGGACGAAGCCCGGCGCGCCACTCGTGCAGCCAGGCCAGGCCGATCTGGGTCTTCACGTCGGGCAGTCCGCCCTGCAGCGACAGCGCCTGCAGTTCGTCCAGCGCCAGGTGCACGGTCTCGACGAATTCGCCGTCGTCGGGCTTCGCCGCGCCAGCGACCAGGCCGCGCGCGAACCAGATCCAGATGCTCTCGCTGGAATAGGCCGCGGCATTGTGGATCTCGCCGCCGAAGGCCCATTCGGTGGCCGTGTAGCCGGTCTCCTCGAGCAGCTCGCGCGCAGCGCAGGTGAAGGTGCTCTCGCCGCCGTCGCGCTTGCCCGCCGGCCACTCCAGCAGCACCTTGGCCACCGGGTAGCGGTACTGGCGCACCAGCACGACACGACCGTCGTCGAGAAGCGGCACCACCGCGACGGCACCGGGGTGGCGGATGTATTCGCGGGTCACCTGGCGGCCGTCGGGCAGCGCGACGGTGTCGCGGTGCACCTCCAGGAAGCCGCCGGCCAGCAGCGTGCTGGCGGCCACCGGGCGTTCGACCAGATGGGCGTCGTCGCCGGGCCCGGCGGCGGCCCGGCTCACTCCTCGGCCACCTCGCGCGTCGGCGTGCGGCGCAGGTAGCGCCAGACGAAGCCGGGGAAGGCGAAGGTCAGGAACAGGCAGCCGGCCGCCGCGTAGAACTCCCAGTTCTGCGCGTGGCGCTGCCCGATGATGCCCTCGAGCAGCATGCCCAGCCCCAGCGTCAGCCCGCCCAGCACCAGCAGTTCCAGCAGTCGCCAGCCCAGCGCCTTGGGCTGGCGTTTCGGCCCGACGACGAACAGCCGCTCGTTGACGAACGGCAGGTTGGCCGCGATCAGCGCGACCAGCAGGACGGTCCAGACCTCGAGGGCGTGGCTCATGCGCGCAGGCTCCGCCGCATCAGCCGGCCAGCGTGCGCACGATGGCGTCGCGGCACAGCGCCATCAGGCCGCCGGAGAACAGCCCGAACAGCAGCACCGCCGCGCCGTTGGCCGCCAGCAGCGCGCCCACGCCCTGCGTGTGCAGCACCGGCGCCGTCTGCACCGGCTCGTCGAACCACATGACCTTGACGACGCGCAGGTAGTAGAAGGCCCCGACCAGCGAGAACAGCACCGCGACGATGGCCAGCACGATGTAGCCGGCGACGTTGGTGGTGACCAGCGCCTGGATCACCGACAGCTTGGCGAAGAAACCCACCATCGGCGGCACGCCGGCGAGCGAGAACATGAACACCGTCATCACGCCGGCGATCCACGGACTGCGCCGCGCCAGGCCGGCGAGGTCGGCGATGTGCTCGCTCTCGAATCCTTGGCGCGACAGCACCATGATGAGCCCGAAGGTGCCCAGCGTGGTCAGCACGTAGGCCACGATGTAGAAGAGCGCCGAGCTGTAGGCGTTGCCCGCCGACAGCGTGTTGCCGCTGACGACGCCGGCGCTCAGGCCCAGCACCACGAAGCCCATCTGCGCGATCGTGCTGTAGGCCAGCATGCGCTTGAGGTTGCTCTGCGCGATGGCCGCGACGTTGCCGATGGCCAGCGAGGCGACGGCGAGCACGACGAACATCTGCTGCCAGTCCACCGCCAGGCCCAGCATGCCCTCGACCAGCAGGCGGATCGTGATCGCGAAGGCGGCAAACTTCGGCGCGCCGCCGATCAGCAGCGTCACCGCGGTCGGCGCGCCCTGGTAGACGTCGGGCACCCACATGTGGAAAGGCGCGGCGCCCAGCTTGAAGGCCAGCCCGGCGACGACGAAGACGATGCCCAGCACCAGCACCTCGCGGTTGATGCCGCCGGCGGCGATGGCCTCGAAGACACGCGGGATCTCGAGCGTGCCGGTGGCGCCGTACATCATCGACAGGCCGTAGAGCAGGAAGCCGCTGGCCAGCGCGCCGAGCACGAAATACTTCATCGCCGCCTCGGTGGCGACGGCGTGGTCGCGCCGCAGCGCGACCAGCGCGTACAGGCTCAGGCTCATCAGCTCCAGGCCCAGGTAGACGACCAGGAAGTGGTTGGCCGAGCACATCACCGAGATGCCCAGCAGCACGAACAGCGCCAGCAGGTAGAACTCACCCTTGAGCATGTCGCGGCTGGCCAGCGTGGGCCGCGCATAGGCCAGCGTGACCATCACCGCCAGGCCGGCGAAGGCGGCCAGCAGGTGGCCCATGGGGTCGACGACGACCATGCCGCCCATGCCGTAGGCGGTGTCGCCTTCGGCGAAGCGCATCGCGTGCAGCAGCGCGAAGCCGGCGATGGCGGCCTGCGTCAGCCAGAAGGTGGGCCGGCGCTCGGCGTCGCGGCTCCACAGGTCGACCAGCAGCACGGCGCAGGCCAGCACGAGCAGCCAGATCTCGGGGTAGACGACGGGCCAGTTCATCGAGTCCATGTTCGTAGTCGTGCGGCGTCGCCGTTCAGGGCAGCTTGGGCTGGGCGACGTGGGCCAGCAGTTGCGCGACCGAGGCGTTCATCACGTCGGTGAAGGGCTTGGGGTAGACGCCCATCGCCAGCACCGCGGCGGCGAGCAGGCCCAGCATCGTGAACTCGCGGCCGTTGAGGTCCTTGAGCGCCCTCACGTCGTCGTTGGCGACGTCGCCGAAATACACGCGCTTGACCATCCACAGCGTGTAGGCGGCGCCGAAGACCAGCGTCGTCGCGGCCAGCATCGCGATCCAAAAGTTCACGCGCACGGCGCCCAGGATGACCATCCACTCGCCGACGAAGCCCGCAGTGCCGGGCAGCCCGGCATTGGCCATCGCGAACAGCACCGCGAAGGCGGCGAACCGGGGCATCGTGTTGACGACGCCGCCGTAGGCCGCGATCTCGCGGCTGTGCACGCGGTCGTAGAGCACGCCGATGCACAGGAACATCGCGCCGCTGACGAAGCCGTGGGCGATCATCTGCACGATGCCGCCGGTCATGCCCAGGTCGTCGAACAGGAAGAAGCCCAGCGTGACGAAGCCCATGTGCGCGATCGAGCTGTAGGCCACCAGCTTCTTCATGTCCTGCTGCACCAGCGCGACGAGGCCGATGTAGAGCACCGCGATCAGGCTCAGCGCGATGATGAACCAGTCGTACTCGCGCGCCGCGTCGGGCGCGATGGGCATCGAGAAGCGCAGGAAGCCGTAGGCGCCCAGCTTCAGCATGATGGCCGCCAGCACGACCGAGCCGCCGGTGGGCGCCTCGACGTGGGCGTCGGGCAGCCAGGTGTGCACCGGCCACATCGGCACCTTGACGCTGAAGGCGGCGAAGAAGGCGAAGAACAGCAGCGTCTGCGCGGCGAGCGGCAGCGGCAGGTCGTGCCAGGCCAGGATGTCGAAGCTGCCGCCGCTTTTGAAGTACAGGTAGACCAGGGCCACCAGCATCAGCAGCGAGCCGAGCAGCGTGTACAGGAAGAACTTGAACGCCGCGTAGACGCGCCGCGGCCCGCCCCAGACGCCGATGATGATGTACATCGGGATCAGCGTGGCCTCGAAGAAGACATAGAACAGCAGCCCGTCGACGGCGCAGAACACGCCCACCATCAGCCCCGAGAGGATCAGGAAGGCGCCCATGTACTGCGGCACGCGCTCGGTGATCACCTCCCAGCCGGCGATCACGACGATCACCGTGATGAAGGCCGTCAGCAGCACGAACCACACCGACAGGCCGTCGACGCCGAGGTGGTAGTGCACGTTGAAGCGCTCGATCCACGGCATCTTCTCGACGAACTGCATCGCCGCGCTGGCGTTGTCGAAGCCGGTGACCAGCGGGATCGTGACCAGGAACGAGGCCAGCGCCCCGACCAGCGCGATCGCGCGCACGGTGCCGGCGTGGCTGTCGCGACCCACCGCGAGCAGCAGCACGCCGAAGGCGATCGGCAGCCAGATCGCGGCGCTCAGCAGACCCAGACCCTGATCCATTTGTCCGTCGCTCTCTCGTTGTTCTTCGTCGTCAGCGCAGCAGGCCCGACAGGTAGGGCCAGAGCTGCCAGGTCAGCAGCCCGAACACGCCCAGCAGCATGACCATCGCATACTGGTACAGGCGGCCGGTCTGCCAGTGGCGCATGAAGCCGGCGAACAACCCGACCGCCCTGGCCGAGCCGTTGACGACCACGCCGTCGATCAGGCCCTGGTCGCCGCCCTTCCACAGCCCGGTGCCGAGCACGCGCGCCAGGCGCGCCAGCACCTGCTCGTTGAACCAGTCCATGTAGTACTTGTTCTCGAGCACCACGCGCAGCGGGCGCAGCTTCTCGTCCAGCAGCGCCGGGACCGACGGCTGCCGGATGTAGAACCACCAGGCCGTGACGACGCCGGCCAGCGCCAGCCAGAACGGCAGCGTCTGCAGGCCGTGCAGCGCCATCGCCGCGGGTCCATGCCAGCCTTCGGCCAGCGCGGCCATTGCCGGGTGGCGCGCGGTGTCGATGGCGATCGCGTCTTTCAGGAAGTCGCCGAACAGCATCGGGCCGATGGTCCAGTAGCCGACCAGCACCGACGGCACCGCGAGCAGGATCAGCGGCGCGGTCACGACCCAGGGCGACTCGTGCGGCGTGTGCTCGCCGTGGTCGCCGTGGCCATGGTCGTCCTCGGGCGGGAAGGGCTTGTGGTGGAAGCGCTCCGGGCCGTGGAAGACCAGGAAGTACATGCGGAACGAGTAGAAGGCCGTCACGAAGACGCCGGCCACGACCGCGAAGATGGCGAACGGCGTGCCCGGCAGGTTCGAGGCCTCGACCGCCAGGATGATGCTGTCCTTGCTGTAGAAGCCGGCGAAAAGCGGCGTGCCGATCAGCGCCAGGCTGCCCAGCAGCGAGGTGAACCAGGTGATGCGCATGTGCTTGCGCAGCCCGCCCATGTTGCGGATGTCCTGGTCGTGGTGCATGCCGATGATCACGCTGCCGGCGGCCAGGAAGAGCAGCGCCTTGAAGAAGGCGTGCGTCATCAGGTGGAACACCGCCACGCCGTAGGCGCTGGCACCCAGCGCCACCGTCATGTAGCCGAGCTGGCTCAGCGTGGAGTAGGCGACGACGCGCTTGATGTCGTTCTGGATGATGCCCAGGAAGCCCATGAACAGCGCCGTGATCGCGCCGACGACGAGCACGACGTTGAGCGCCGTGTCGGACAGCTCGAACAGCGGGCTCATGCGCGCGACCATGAAGATGCCGGCCGTGACCATGGTCGCGGCGTGGATCAGCGCGCTGATCGGCGTCGGGCCTTCCATCGAATCGGGCAGCCACACGTGCAGCGGAAACTGCGCGCTCTTGCCCATCGCGCCGACGAACAAGCAGATGCAGGCCACGGTGAGCAGCGCCCAGTCCGTGCCGGGCAGCGTGAGCCTGGCGAGCTCCGGCGCCTTCGCGAAGGCCTCGCCGTAGTTCAGCGTGCCGGCGTAGGCCGCCACCAGGCCGATGCCCAGGATGAAGCCGAAGTCGCCGACCCGGTTGACGATGAAGGCCTTCATGTTGGCGTGGATCGCCGTCGGCTTCTTCCACCAGAAGCCGATCAGCAGGTAGCTGACCAGGCCCACCGCCTCCCAGCCGAAGAACAGCTGCAGGAAGTTGTTGCTCATGACCAGCATGAGCATCGAGAAGGTGAACAGGCTGATGTAGGCGAAGAAGCGCTGGTAGCCCGGGTCGCCGTCCATGTACCCGATGGTGTAGACGTGCACCATCAGGCTGACGAAGGTCACGACGACCATCATCATCGCGGTCAGCCCGTCGACCAGGAAGCCGACCTCCATCACCAGGTTGCCGAGCACGGCCCACTGGTAGATCGTCTCGTTGAAGCGCGCGCCGGCGGCCACGTCGCGCAGCACCAGCAGCGAGCAGACGAAGGCGATCGCGACACCCAGGATGGTGAAGAAGTGCGCGCCGCGGCGGCCGACCCAGCGGCCGGCCAGGCCGGCGATCAATGCGCCGGCCAGCGGGGCCAGCGGCACCGTCAGCAGCAGTCCTTGTGAAAGCGTGGCAGCCATGGCGAGGCCCTAGCCTTTCAGTTCGTCGAGTTCCTCGACGTTGATCGAGGACCGGTTGCGGAACACCACGACCAGGATCGCCAGGCCGATCGCGGACTCCGCCGCGGCCACCGTGAGGATGAAGAAGACGAAGACCTGGCCGGCCATGTCGCCCAGGTAGTGCGAGAAGGCGACGAAGTTGATGTTGACGGCCAGCAGCATCAGCTCGATGGCCATCAGCAGCACGATCAGGTTGCGCCGGTTCAGGAAGATGCCGATCACCGACAGCGCGAACAGGATGCCGCCCAGCGACAGGTAGTGGCCCAGCGTGATGGGGGCGGCGATCATCGCTGGGCTCCTTCGCCAGCCTGGCCCTCGGTGCCGGGCTGGGCAGCGCCGGCCGTGCGCGCCACCACCGGCGGCATCTTGACCAGGCGCACGCGGTCGGCCTTCCTGACCCGCACCTGCTCCGACGGGTTCATGTGGCGGCTGTCCTTGCGCGCGCGCAGCGTCAGCGCGATCGCCGCGATGATGGCCACCAGCAGCAGCACCGCCGCCAGCTGCAGCGGGTACAGGTAGTCGGTGTAGATCGCGATGCCCAGCAGCCGCGTGTTGCCCATCGCCACCGCCTCGGCCGCCGGCTCCGGCGCGTCGAGCTGGAAGCCGCGCATCAGCACCAGCGCCATCTCCAGCGCGATCAGCGCGCCGACCAGCCCGGCCAGCGGCAGGTGCTTCCAGAAGCCCTCGCGGAAACGGTCGCTGTTGAGGTCCAGCATCATCACGACGAACAGGAACAGCACCATCACCGCGCCCACGTAGACCAGCACCAGCGTGATGGCCAGGAACTCGGCGTGCAGCAGCATCCACACGCAGGACGCGCTGAAGAAGGCCAGCACCAGGAACAGCGCCGCGTGCACGGTGCTGCGCGCGGTGATGACGCGCACGGCAGCGAACAGCAGCACGGCGGAGAAGACGTAGAACAGGGCGGAGGTGGTGTCCATGGGGTGCTTCTGTGGCGCGCCGCGCGTCGGGGCGTGGTGCGCTGCAGCCTTCGGGCTCGGCGGGGGTCGGCCGCGTCAGCGGTATTTCGCGTCGGCGGCCCGGTAGGCCGCGATCTCCTTCTCGTAGCGGTCGCCCACCGCGAGCAGCATGTCCTTGGTGAAGTACAGGTCGCCGCGCTTCTCGCCGTGGTATTCGAAGTGGTGCGTCTCGACGATCGAGTCCACCGGGCAGCTCTCCTCGCAGAAGCCGCAGAAGATGCACTTGGTCAGGTCGATGTCGTAGCGCGTCGTGCGCCGCGTGCCGTCGGCCCGCAGGTCGCTCTCGATCGTGATCGCCATCGCCGGGCACACCGCCTCGCACAGCTTGCAGGCGATGCAGCGTTCCTCGCCGTTGTCGTAGCGGCGCAGCGCGTGCAGGCCGCGGAAGCGCGGCGACAGCGGCGTCTTCTCCTCGGGGAACTGGACCGTGATGTGCGGCGACAGGAAATGCTTGCCGGTGATCTTCAGGCCCTTGAACAGTTCGGCCAGCATGAAGCTGGACAGCACGTCCTTGACGGCGGCGAGGGTGCTCATCGCTGTGTCTCCATCACAGGGGCTTGAAGACGTTGAAGGGGGTCTGCATCCACAGCCCCACGACGACCAGCCACACCAGCGTGACCGGGATGAAGATCTTCCAGCCCAGGCGCATGATCTGGTCGTAGCGGAAGCGCGGGAAGGTGGCGCGCACCCACAGGAACATCGTGACGACGCAGAAGACCTTGATCGCCAGCCAGATCCAGCCCGGGATGAAGTCCAGGAAGGCCACCGGCGAGGACCAGCCGCCCAGGAACAGCAGCACGGTCATCATGCTGACCAGGATCATGTTCGCGTACTCGGCCAGGAAGAACATCGCGAACGACATGCCCGAGTACTCGATCATGTGGCCGGCGACGATCTCGCTCTCGCCCTCGACCACGTCGAAGGGGTGGCGGTTGGTCTCGGCCAGGCCGGCGATGAAGAAGACCACGAAGATGGGCAGCAGCGGCAGCCAGTTCCAGCTCAGGAAGGTCAGCCCCATCTCGGCGAAGGTGCCGCGCTGCTGCTGCGCGACGATCTCGCTCAGGTTCATGCTGGCGGAAACCATCAGCACGACGACCAGGCAGAAGCCCATCGCGATCTCGTAGCTGACCATCTGCGCACTCGCGCGCAGCGCGCCCAGGAAGGCGTACTTGGAGTTGCTGGCCCAGCCGGCGATGATCACGCCGTAGACCTCCAGGCTCGTGATCGCCATCAGGAACAGCAGCCCGGCATTGACGTTGGCCAGCGCGACCTCGGGGCCGAACGGGATCACCGCCCAGGCCGCCAGCGCCGGCATGATGGTCATGATGGGCCCGAGGAAGAACAGGCCCTTGTTCGCCGCCGTCGGGCGGATGATCTCCTTGAAGATCAGCTTGACCGCGTCGGCGATCGGCGTCAGCAGCCCGTAGGGGCCGACGCGGTTGGGCCCGGGGCGGATCTGCGTCCAGCCGATGCCCTTGCGCTCCCACAGCGTCAGGTAGGCCACGCAGCCCATCAGCGGCAGCACGACGGCGACGATCTTGACCAGGCTCCACAGCACCAGCCACAGCGTGGGGCCCAGCGTGGCGTTGCCGATCTGGTGCAGCGGTTCGAAGAAGTCCATGCCGCTCACACCTTCTCGATCGTGACGGCGCCGAACATCGGCCCCAGCGCCAGCGTGTCGGGGTGGCCGGCGGCGATGCGCAGCGTGCCCTCGGCCAGGGTCGCGTCCTCGCGCGCCGGCAGCACGACCGCGCCCTCGCCCTGCCCGACCAGCACCTTGGCGCCAGGCTGCAGGCCCAGCGACTTCCACAGCGACGACGGCACGCCGACCTGCGGCGCGCGCGCGTCGGCGGTGAGCTGCAGCGCCGGCGCGCGGCGCACCAGGGCGTCGACGGCATAGATCGGCACGTCGGCGATGCGCTGCAGGCCCGCGCCCTGCGCCGAGGCCACCACCGCGGGCACCGGGTCGACGCCGCAGCCGTTGTCCAGGCGCGCCGCGATGGCGTCCGCATCGCCCAGCGCCTGTGCACGCACCTGCTCGGCGCTCTCGGCGTCGAAGCCGGGCAGGCCCAGCAGGTTGCCGAGCACACGCAGCACCTTCCAGCCCGGGCGTGTCTCGCCCGGCGGCGGCACGACGCCGTGGAAGGGCTGCAGCCGGCCCTCCGCGTTGACGAAGCTGCCGGCGGTCTCGGTGAACGGCGCCACCGGCAGCAGCACGTCGGCCACGTCGGCCAGGCCCAGGTCGAGGTCGCGGAACGGCGTCAGCGCCACCACCAGCCCGGCCGCGGCCAGCGCGCGCCGCGCGGCCTGCGGGTCGGGGCTGTCGAGCAGCGGCTCGACGCCCAGCAGCAGCAGCGCCTTCATCGGCCGCGTCAGCATCTGCGCGGCGCCGAGTCCGCCCGGGCCCGGCACCGCACCCACCAGCTGCGCGCCGACGGCGTTGCCGCCCTCGCCGAGCACGCCGCAGGCGGCGCCGGTCTGCGCCGCGATCCACTGCGCCAGCGCCAGCAGCGCCGAGGCCTGCGGATGCTGCATAGCGGCGTTGCCCAGCAGCACGGCCTTGCGCTCGCCCGACAGCAGCGAGGCGGCGACGGCCTTCGCGTCGTCGCCCGCATCGGCCGGTGCCGGTGCAGCGACGCCCTTCGCGGCGGCGACCGCGGCGGCGACCTCGGCCAGCGCCTGCGGCCAGGCCGCCGGCGCCGCGGTCACCGTGTGCGCCAGCGGCAGCGCCCAGTCGTCGTGCACCGCGTGCAGGCTCGTGACCTGCCCACCGCGCCGCGCGGCCTGGCGGATGCGCTGCGCGAACAGCGGGTGGTCCTTGCGCAGGAAGGAGCCGATCACGAAGGCGCGGTCCAGCTGCGACAGCGCGGCGACCGGCAGGCCGAGCCAGCGCGCGCGGCCGGCCGGCGCGGCGAGCGCGGCGTCGGTCTGGCGCAGGCGGTGGTCGACGTTCTCGCTGCCCAGGCCACGCACCAGCCTGGCCAGCAGGTGCAGTTCCTCGACCGTGGCCGACGGGTGCGCGACGGCACCGATGCCGGCGCCGGGCTCGCCGCCCGCAAACTCGGCCTGCACGCGCTTGAGCCCGTCGGCGACATAGCCCAGTGCGGTGGTCCAGTCCACCGCCTGCCAGACGCCGCCCTGCTTGATCATCGGCTGCGTCAGCCGGCTGGGCGCATTCAGCGCCTCGTAGCTGAAGCGGTCGCGGTCGGCGATCCAGCACTCGTTGACCGCCTCGTTCTCCATCGGCACGACGCGCAGGACCTTCGCGCCCTTGACCTGCACGACCAGGTTGGCACCGGTGCTGTCGTGCGGGCTCACGCTCTTGCGGCGGGACAGCTCCCAGGTCCGCGCGCTGTAGCGGAAGGGCTTGCTGGTCAGCGCGCCGACGGGGCAGATGTCGATCATGTTGCCCGAGAGCTCGCTGTCCACCGTGCGGCCGGCGACGGTGGTGATCTCGCTGTGCTCGCCGCGGTGCACCATGCCCAGCTCCATCACCCCGGCCACCTCCTGGCCGAAGCGCACGCAGCGCGTGCAGTGGATGCAGCGGCTCATCTCCTCCATGCTGATCAGCGGTCCGACGTCCTTGTGGAAGACGACGCGCTTCTCCTCGGCATAGCGGCTGGCGCTGGCGCCATAGCCCACCGCCAGGTCCTGCAGCTGGCATTCGCCGCCCTGGTCGCAGATCGGGCAGTCCAGCGGGTGGTTGATGAGCAGGAACTCCATCACCGACTGCTGCGCCTTCTGCGCCTTCTCGCTCTTGGTGCGCACGACCATGCCGTTGGTCACCGGCGTCGCGCAGGCCGGCATCGGCTTGGGCATCTTCTCGATGTCGACCAGGCACATGCGGCAGTTGGCCGCGATCGAGAGCTTCTTGTGGTAGCAGAAATGCGGGATGTAGGTGCCCGCCGCGTCGGCCGCGTGCATGACCATGCTGCCGGCGGCGACGCTGACCTTGGTGCCGTCGAGATCGATTTCGACCTGGGGGATGCTCATGGCGTGCGGGCGTTCAGGCGTGCTGCGGGACCTTGCAGGTCTTGTGCTCGATGTGGTGCACGAACTCGTCGCGGAAGTGCTTCAGCATGCCCTCGACCGGCATCGCGGCGGCGTCGCCCAGGGCGCAGATCGTGCGGCCCTTGATGTTGAAGGCCACCGAGTCGAGCAGGTCCAGGTCCTCCTGGCGGCCCTTGCCGTGCTCGATGCGGTCGATCACGCGCCACAGCCAGCCGGTGCCCTCGCGACAGGGCGTGCACTGGCCGCAGCTCTCGTGCATGTAGAAGTAGTTCAGGCGCAGCAGGCTCTTCACCATGCAGCGCGTGTCGTTCATCACGATGACCGCGCCGGAGCCCAGCATCGAGCCGGCCTTGGCGATGGCGTCGTAGTCCATCGTCAGGTCCATCATGACCTTGGCCGGCAGCACCGGCGCCGAGCTGCCGCCCGGGATCACCGCCTTCAGCGCCCCGCCCTTCACGCCGCCGGCCATTTCCAGCAGCTGCGCGAAGGGCGTGCCCAGCGGCACCTCGAAGTTGCCCGGCGCATTGACGTCGCCGACCACGCTGAAGATCTTGGTGCCGCCGTTGTTGGGCTTGCCGCACTCCAGGTAGGCCTGGCCGCCGTGGTTGATGATCCACGGCACCGCGGCGAAGGTCTCGGTGTTGTTGATCGTCGTCGGCTTGCCGTAGAGGCCGAAGCTGGCCGGGAACGGCGGCTTGAAGCGCGGCTGGCCCTTCTTGCCCTCCAGGCTCTCCAGCAGCGCCGTCTCCTCGCCGCAGATGTAGGCGCCGAAGCCGTGGAAGGCGTGCAGCTGGAAGCCGAAGCCGCTGCCCAGGATGTTCTCGCCCAGGAAGCCGGCGGCGCGCGCCTCTTCCAGCGCCTGCTCGAAGCGCTCGTAGATCTCGAAGATCTCGCCGTGGATGTAGTTGTAGCCCGTCTTCACGCCCATCGCGTAGGCGGCGATGGCCATGCCCTCGATCACGATGTGCGGGTTGTAGGCCAGGATGTCGCGGTCCTTGCAGGTGCCGGGCTCGCCCTCGTCGCTGTTGCAGACCAGGTACTTGGCGCCCGGGAACTGCCGCGGCATGAAGCTCCACTTGAGCCCCGTGGGAAAGCCCGCGCCGCCGCGCCCGCGCAGTGCGCTGGTCTTGACCTCGGCGATGACCTGGTCCGGCGTCATGCCCTGCCCGCCGTCCTGGCCGAGGATCTTCTTCAGCGCGCTGTAGCCGCCGCGCTTCACGTAGTCGGCCAGACGCCAGTTGCTGCCGTCCAGGCCGGCGTAGATCTGCGGATTGACGTGGCGGCCGTGGAAGCAGGTCTCCAGGCCGCGGGCCTGGAATTTCGAGAGGTCGGGCATCTTGATCACGGCTGTGCCTTCCTCAGCACCTCGAGCAGCTCGTCGAGCCGCTCGTCCGACATGAAGCTCAGCATCTGGCGGTCGTTGACCAGCATCACCGGCGCGTCGGCGCAGGCGCCCAGGCATTCGCTGGGCTGCACGGTGAACAGGCCGTCGGCGGTGGTGCCGTAGGGCTCCACGCCCAGGCGCCGGCAGACATGGTCCAGCGCCTTGTCGCCGTCGCGCAGCGCGCAAGGCAGGTTGGTGCAGACGTTCAGCTTGAAGCGGCCGACCGGCTGCTGGTTGTACATGTTGTAGAAGGTCGTGACCTCGTGCACCGCGATCGCCGGCATGCCCAGGTAGGCGGCGATCGCGTCCTCGGCCTCGGGCGAGACATGGCCCTGCTCGTGCTGCACGATGGCCAGGCAGGCCATCACCGCCGACTGCTTCTGGTCGGCCGGGTACTTGGCCACCTCGCGCGCGAACCGCGCCTTCGTGGCTTCGCTCAATTCCATCTCATGCGCTCCGATGCCCGCAGGCCAGCGTCGTGACCGGGCGGACGCCGCGGAGCCGGCTTCGCCGGGCCGCTGGCGTCGCCCCCTCGAGGGGGAGCGCCGAAGGCGCTTCGGGGGTGGGTCCGTTCATCGATCGATCTCGCCGAAGACGATGTCCATGGTGCCGATGATCGCCACCGCGTCGGCGATCATGTGCCCGCGTGCCATCTCGTCCAGCGCCGCCAGGTGCGGGAAGCCGGGCGGGCGGATCTTCAGCCGGTAGGGCTTGTTGGCGCCGTCGCTGACGAGGTAGATGCCGAATTCGCCCTTGGGGTGCTCGACCGCCGCGTAGGCCTCGCCCTCGGGCACGTGCATGCCTTCGGTAAAGAGCTTGAAGTGGTGGATCAGCTCCTCCATCGAGCCCTTCATGTCCACGCGCGGCGGCGGCGCGACCTTGTGGTTGTCGGTGATGACCGGGCCGGGGTTCGCGCGCAGCCACTGCACGCATTGCTGCACGATGCGGTTGCTCTGCCGCATCTCCTCCACGCGCACCAGGTAGCGGTCGTAGGTGTCGCCGTTGACACCCACCGGCACGTCGAAGTCCATGCGGTCGTAGACGTCGTAGGGCTGCGTCTTGCGCAGGTCCCAGGCGATGCCGCTGCCGCGCAGCATGGGGCCGGTGAAGCCCAGGTTCAGCGCGCGCTCCGGGCTCACGACGCCGATGCCCACGGTGCGCTGCTTCCAGATGCGGTTGTCGGTGAGCAGGGTCTCGTAGTCGTCGACGTTCTTCGGGAAACGCTGCGTGAAGTCGTCGATGAAGTCCAGCAGCGAGCCCTGGCGGTTGGCGTTGAGCGCCTGGATCGCCTTCTCGTTCTTGATGCGCGAGACGCGGTACTGGGGCATCGCGTCCGGCAGGTCGCGGTAGACGCCGCCCGGGCGGAAGTACGCGGCGTGCATGCGCGCGCCCGACACCGCCTCGTACATGTCGAAGATGTCCTCGCGCTCGCGGAAGCAGTAGATGAGGATGTTCATCGCGCCGCAGTCCAGCCCGTGCGCGCCCAGCCACAGCAGGTGGTTGAGCAGCCGGGTCAGCTCGGCGAACATGACGCGGATGTACTGCGCGCGCAGCGGCACTTCGATGCCCAGCAGCTTCTCGATGGCCAGGCAGTAGGCGTGCTCGTTGCACATCATGGACACGTAGTCCAGCCGGTCCATGTAGGGCAGCGCCTGCAGGAAGGTCTTCTGCTCCGCCAGCTTCTCGGTCGCGCGGTGCAGCAGC
This sequence comes from Rubrivivax sp., assembly GCA_019635315.1. GTDB lineage: Bacteria > Pseudomonadota > Gammaproteobacteria > Burkholderiales > Burkholderiaceae_C > Rubrivivax. Next base: position 261,437 of record JAHBZT010000002.1, on the reverse strand, counting down.
CCGATGTGCGGGTCGGCGCGCTGGATGACCTCGCCGTCGAGCTCCAGCACCAGGCGCAGCACGCCATGGGCCGCGGGATGCTGAGGGCCAAAGTTCAGCGTGTAGTTCTTGATGTCAGCCATACAACACCGTGCATGCAGTCAGCGGGCCGCGCTGGACTTCGGCGCAGGCTGACTTTGCGCCAGCAAAGTCAAGGGCGCGCAGCGCCCGGCCGAAGCCAAAGTTGTCGTGCCAGTCCGCCGCCATCAGTGCAACCCGCCGTAGTTCTCTTCCCGCACCACGCGCGGCACGTTCTCGCGCGGCTCGATGGTCACCGGCTGGTAGATCACGCGCCGCTGCTCCGGGTCGTAGCGCATCTCGACATGGCCGCTGACCGGGAAGTCCTTGCGCATCGGGTGGCCGATGAAGCCGTAGTCGGTGAGGATGCGGCGCAGGTCCAGGTGGCCGTCGAAGAGGATGCCGTACAGGTCGAAGGCCTCGCGCTCGAACCAGTTGGCGGCATTCCACACCGGCGTCACCGACGCCACCTGCGGCAGGTCGTCGTCGGGGCAGAAGACCTTCAGGCGCAGCCGCCAGTTGTGCGTCACCGACAGCAGATGGCTGACGACGCAGTAGCGCGCGCCGTCCCAGGGCTGGTTGCGGTATTCGCTGTAGTCGACGCCGGCGAGGTCGATCAGCTGCTCGAACTTCAGCGCAGGGTCGTCGCGCAGGCGCAGCGCGACCTCGGCATAGGCGGCGGCCGGCACCGTGAGCGTCAGCTCGCCGCGGTCGCGCTTGAGCGCCGTGATCGTGTCGCCGAAGGCGGCCTGCAGCGCGGCCTGCAGGGTGTCCAGGGAGTCGCTCATGCGGTGTGTCGCGTCAGCGGGCGATGGTGTTCTCGCGCCGGATCTTGGCCTGCAGCTGCAGGATGCCGTAGAGCAGCGCCTCGGCGGTGGGCGGGCAGCCGGGCACGTAGACGTCCACCGGCACGATGCGGTCGCAGCCGCGCACGACGCTGTAGCTGTAGTGGTAGTAGCCGCCGCCGTTGGCGCAGGAGCCCATGCTCAGCACCCAGCGCGGCTCGGCCATCTGGTCGTAGACCTTGCGCAGCGCCGGCGCCATCTTGTTGCACAGCGTGCCGGCGACGATCATCAGGTCGCTCTGGCGCGGGCTGGGGCGGAACAGCATGCCGAAGCGGTCGATGTCGTAGCGCGCCGCGCCCGCGTGCATCATCTCCACGGCGCAGCAGGCCAGGCCGAAGGTCATCGGCCACAGCGAACCGGTCTTGGACCAGTTGATCAGCTTGTCCACCGAAGTGGTGACGAAGCCTTCCTTCAGTACGCCTTCAATACCCATATGAATGCCTCCGGGCGTGACGTCCCAGCGGGCCTGCCAGGCTACTGGTCCGAGCCGAGGTCCTTGCGCGGATCCGGCTTCGCCGGGCCGCAGCAAGAGCCCCTTCGGGGGGCAGCGACCGGTAGGGAGCGTGGGGGCCCATGTTCATCATTCCCAGTCGAGTGCGCCCTTCTTCCATTCGTAGACGAAGCCGACCACCAGGATGGTCAGGAAGACCATCATGGCCCAGAAGCCTGACGCGCCGATGTCGTGCAGCGCCACGGCCCAGGGGAAGAGGAAGGCGATCTCGAGGTCGAACAGGATGAACAGGATGGCGACGAGGTAGTAGCGCACGTCGAATTTCATGCGCGCGTCCTCGAAGGCCTCGAAGCCGCACTCGTAGGGGCTGTTCTTCTCGGCGTCCGGGCGGTTGGGGCCGAAGATGAAGCCCAGCACCTGCGGCGCCACACCCACCGCCACGCCGACGAGGATGAACAGGATCACGGGCAGGTAGGCTTGCAGGTCCATCGCTTCGTCAGCATCCCGACAGGTGATTCACGGCCACAAAAAAGCGCGCCACGCGCACCGCTTGGTACAGCGGCTGCATCGGGCGCGCCTTGCAGCGCCACGGTCCGGCGGGCGCCTCACGCACGCCCGGCGTCACGTCGATCGAAGTGCTGGTGCCGACGGCGAGACTCGAACTCGCACAGCTTTCGCCACTACCCCCTCAAGATAGCGTGTCTACCAATTCCACCACGTCGGCACGACGTCACTTCGATCCGCAGCCTGCCCGGATCGCATGAGGAAGGCGCTCTCCGGACAGCCTGGAATTCTAGCCCCAAAACAGGGGGTTTCCCCCCGCGGCGCGACCCGCCGCAGCGGTCGGCGCAAGGGCCTTGCGATGGCGCAAGGCCCGTCGCGGCAACAGCCGCCGCGAAGGGCGATGCGGTGTCAGCGCGACGCGGCGTCGGACGGCGCCGGGATCGCGGCCGCCGGCGCCGAGGCGGCGGTGCCGGCATTGGGTGCCGCGGCGGGCGCAGTGGCGGGCGCAGTGGCAGGAGCAGCACCAGGGATGGCCCCGGGGATCGCGCCGGTCGCCGGCTCGCTGGCCGCCGACGCCGGACGGTCGAGCACGCTGCCGCCCTCGCGGCTGCCCATGCTGATGTCGCTGCCCATGTAGGCCAGCGCCAGCGTGCACAGGAAGAAGACGGTGGCCAGCGCGGCCGTCGAGCGCGACAGGAAGTTGGCGCTGCCGCTGGCGCCGAACAGGCTGCCCGAGGCGCCGCTGCCGAACGAGGCGCCCATGTCCGCGCCCTTGCCGTGCTGGATCAGCACGAGGCCGATCATCGCCAGCGCCGCCAGCAGCTGGACGGCCAGGATCAGGGTCAACCAGATCTGCATGATGAGGAGTCTCCGAAAGGATGTCGTGCGCCGCGCTCAGCCCGCCGCGCGGCAGATGGCGATGAAGTCGGCGGCCTTCAACGAAGCACCGCCGATCAGCCCGCCGTCGATGTCGGGTTGCGCGAACAGCGTGGCGGCGTTGTCCGCCTTCACGCTGCCGCCGTAGAGGATCTTCATGCGCTCGGCGCCGCCGGTGGCCGCCTGCAGCTGTGTGCGCAGCACGGCGTGCACGGCCTGCGCCTGCTCGGGCGTCGCGGTGCGGCCGGTGCCGATGGCCCACACGGGTTCGTAGGCGACGACCATCTCGGCCGCGCAATGCGCCAGGCGGTGGATGACCACCGAGAGCTGGCGCTTGACCACGTCCTCGGTCTGTCCGGCCTCGCGCTGCGCCAGCGTCTCGCCGACGCAGACGATGGGCGTGACGCCACGTGCCAGCGCGGCCTGCGCCTTCTCGGCGACCAGCTCGTCGCTTTCGCCGTGGTAGGCGCGGCGTTCGCTGTGGCCGACGATGGCATAGCGGCAGCCGCATTCGGCCAGCATCGCCGCCGAGACCTCGCCGGTGTAGGCGCCCTGCTCGTGCGCGGAGACGTCCTGCGCGCCCCAGCGCAGATCGCTGCCGGCCAGCGTGGCCGCGGTCTCGGTGAGGAAGACGAAGGGCACGCAGACGGCGACGTCGGTGCCGTAGGGCCGGGCCTGCAGCAGCGCGGCCAGCAGTTCGGCATTCGCCGGGCGGCTGCCGTGCATCTTCCAGTTGCCCACCACCAGCTTGCGTCGCATGCCTTGCTCCTTACCAGGTGAGGACGATCTTGCCGACATGCGTGCTGCTCTCCATCAGCGCATGCGCCTCGGCCGCCTGCGCGGCCGGGAAGACCTGGTGGATCACCGGCCGCACGCGGCCGGCCTCCAGAAGCGGCCAGGCCCGTTCGCGCAGCTCGCGCGCCAGGGCCGTCTTGTAGGCCACGCTGCGCGGACGCAGCGTCGAGCCGGTAATTGCCAGCCGCTTGCGCAGCACCAGGCCGGCGTCGAAGCGGGCGTCGGTGCCGCCCTGCACGGCGATCAGCGCCAGCCGGCCGTCGTCGGCCAGGCACTGCACCTCGCGTTCGATGTAGGCACCGCCGACCATGTCCAGCACGACGTCGGCGCCGCGCCCGCCGGTCAGCCGCTTGGTCTCGGCGGCGAAGTCCTGCGTGCGGTAGTTGATCGTGTGGTCGGCGCCGATCGCGACGCAGGCGGCGCACTTCTCGTCGCTGCCCGCGGTGACGATGACCTGCGAGCCCAGCGCCTTGGCGAGCTGGATCGCGGTGACGCCGATGCCGCTGGAGCCGCCCTGCACGAGCAGCGTCTCGCCGGGCTGCAGCCTGGCGATCGTGAAGACGTTCTGCCAGACGGTGAAGAAGGTCTCGGGCAGGCTCGCCGCCTCGACCATCGTCAGCCCCTTGGGCACCGGCAGGCACTGGCCGGCCGGGGCCACGCAGCGCTCGGCATAACCGCCGCCGGCGACCAGCGCGCAGACCGCATCGCCGAGCGCCAGGCCGGCGGCCGCCAGGTCCGCGGGCGCGCCGCCGATCACCGTGCCGGCGATCTCCAGCCCGGGCAGGTCGGACACGCCCGGCGGCATCGGGTACAGCCCCTTGCGCTGCAGCACGTCCGGGCGGTTGACGCCCGAGGCCTGCACCGCGATCAGCAGTTCACCGGCCGCCGGCACGGGGTCCGGGCGCTGCGTCTCGCGCAGCACCTCGGGGCCGCCGTAGGACGTGATCTCGACAGCGCGCATCGCGCCCGTCACTCGTTGTCGCGCGGCGTGTCGGCGACGGCCGGCGCAGGCGCGGCGTCGCCGCCCTCGGCCCGCGGCTCGCGGGACTCACGCGGCTCGCGCGGTTCACGCGGCTCGCGGTCGCGGCGCGGGCCGCGGTCGTCGCGGTCACGGCGCGGGCGGTCGCCGCGGTCGCCATAGTCGCGGCGCGGCCGCTCCTCCTCGACATAACCCTCGGGCTTGTCCAGCAGCGCCTTCAGGCTCAGCTTGATGCGACCCTTGTCGTCGGTCTCCAGCACCTTGACCTGCACGATCTGGCCTTCCTTCAGGAAGTCCTCGACGCGCTCGACGCGCTGGTGCGCGATCTGGCTGATGTGCAGCAGGCCGTCCTTGCCGGGCAGGATGTTGACCAGCGCGCCGAAGTCCAGGATCTTGGTCACCGGGCCTTCGTAGACCTTGCCGACCTCGGCCTCGGCCGTGATCTCGGTGATGCGCTGCTTGGCGAACTCGGCCTTGCCGGCGTCGACCGACGCGATGGTGATGGTGCCGTCCTCGGCGATGTCGATCGTGCAGCCGGTCTCCTCGGTCAGCGCGCGGATGGTGGCGCCGCCCTTGCCGATGACGTCGCGGATCTTCTCCGGGTTGATCTTCATCGTGTACAGGCGCGGGGCGAACGGGCTCACGTCCTCCTTCGCGCCGCCGACGGCCTCGACCATGCGGCCCAGGATGTGCAGCCGCGCCTCCTTGGCCTGGGCCAGCGCAACCTGCATGATCTCCTTCGTGATGCCCTGGATCTTGATGTCCATCTGCAGGGCGGTCACGCCGGCGCCGGTGCCGGCGACCTTGAAGTCCATGTCGCCGAGGTGGTCCTCGTCGCCCAGGATGTCGGTCAGCACCGCGAAGCGGTTGCCTTCCTTGATCAGGCCCATCGCGATGCCGGCCACGTGTGCCTTCACCGGCACGCCGGCGTCCATCAGCGCGAGGCAGCCGCCGCAGACGGTGGCCATCGACGACGAGCCGTTGCTCTCGGTCACCTCGCTGACCACGCGCAGCGTGTACGGGAACTCGTCCTTCTTCGGCAGCACCGCCAGCAGCGCGCGCTTGGCCAGGCGGCCGTGGCCGACCTCGCGCCGCTTGGGCGCGCCGAAGCGGCCGGCCTCGCCGGTGGCGAAGGGCGGCATGTTGTAGTGCAGCATGAAGCGGTCTTCGTACTCGCCGGCCAGCGCGTCGATGCGCTGCGCGTCGCGCTCGGTGCCCAACGTGGCCACCACCAGCGCCTGCGTCTCGCCGCGCGTGAACAGCGCGCTGCCGTGCGTGCGCGGCAGCAGGCCGGAGCGGATCTCGATCGGGCGCACGGTGCGCGTGTCACGGCCGTCGATGCGCGGCTCACCGGAGAGGATCTGGCCGCGGACGATCTTGGACTCGATCTCGAACAGCAGTTCGTTCAGCTTGTTGGCGTCGAACTCGACGCCCTCGCCCTTCAGCGCCGCGGCGACGCCGGCATAGGCCTCGCGGCAGGCCTGCGTGCGGGCCTGCTTGCTGCGGATTTGGTAGGCGGCGCGCAGCGGCGCCTCGGCCAGGCCGGCAACCTTGGCGATGAAGGCCTCGTCCTTGGCCGGCGGCTGCCAGTTCCACTCCGGCTTGCCGGCCTCGCGCACGAGTTCGTTGATGGCCGCGATGGCGATCTTGCCCTGCTCGTGGCCGAAGACCACGGCGCCCAGCATCACGTCCTCGGGCAGTTCCTGGGCCTCGGACTCGACCATCAGCACGGCGGCCTCGGTGCCGGCGACCACCAGGTCCAGCTTGCTCTCGGCGAGCTGGGTCTGGCCCGGGTTGAGCACGTACTCGCCGTTGACGTAGCCCACGCGCGCGGCGCCGATCGGGCCGGCGAACGGGATGCCGCTGATCGCCAGCGCGGCGCTGGTGCCGATCATCGCGGCGATGTCGGCCTGCACCTCGGGGTTCAGGCTCAGCACGTGCACGATGACCTGGACCTCGTTGTAGAAGCCCTCGGGGAAGAGCGGGCGGATCGGGCGGTCGATCAGCCGGCAGGTCAGGATCTCGGCCTCGCTGGGCCGGCCCTCGCGCTTGAAGAAGCTGCCCGGGATCTTGCCCGCGGCGTAGGTCTTCTCGGTGTAGTCCACCGTCAGCGGGAAGAAGTCCTGGCCCGGCTTGGCCTCGGTCTTGGCGACCACGGTGGTCAGCACCACGGTGTCGTCGATGTTGACGACCACCGCGCCGGTGCTCTGGCGCGCGATCTCGCCGGTCTCCAGCGTGACCTGGTGCGGGCCCCACTGGAACGTCTTGGTGACCTTGTTGAACATGCTCATGCGGTTGCTCCTTGTGGCTTGGCGGAGCCGGCCGACCGAGGCGACCATGCCATTCCAGCGCGGCCCGCTCGCGACGGACGCAGGCCTCGTTGGAATGACACAGCAGGTGCTCGATGCAAACCCGGGGCTCCTGGGGGTGGGCGCCGGCGGCCGCGCGCGGCGGCCGCCGGCGCGGGAATCACTTGCGCAGGCCCAGCTTGCCGATCAGCGCGGTGTAGCGCTCGGCATCCTTGTCCTTCAGGTAGGCCAGCAGGCGCTTGCGCTGGTTGACCAGCTTGAGCAGGCCGCGGCGGCCGTGGTGGTCCTTGGCGTGGGTCTTGAAGTGCGGCGTCAGCTCGTTGATGCGAGCGGTCAGCAGCGCGACCTGGACTTCCGGGCTGCCGGTATCGGCGTTGCCGCGGGCGTGCGCCGAGACGATCTCGGCCTTGGCGGTGGTGGTCAGGGGCATGCGATTTCCTGCGATGCATGGAAACCGCGGGCGCGCGCCCCATGGACGGGGCTGTCGTGCGCGAACGCAGGTTTCCGGGTGGACTTGCGGTCACCAGTGAAACCGACCGGTGCCGTGCTCGACGCGCGGGCGGCGGACCGCCCGTGCCTTCCAGGGCAGTCGCCCGCCCAGGAACCGCGCATTATAGCCGCAGCGCCCGCGCCAGCCGTTCGAGCCCGGCGTCCAGCCGCGCCGGGTCGCGCGACGCGAAGCACCAGCGCAGCCAGCCCTCGCCTTCCGGGCCGAAGGCGGCGCCCGGCGCCAGGCCCAGCCCCTGCTCGACGACCAGGCGCTTGGCCAGGGCCAGCGAGTCGCCCTGCCCCGGCACGCGGAAGAAGGCATACATGCCGCCCGGCGGCATGGCGGCCTGCACGCCGGGCAGCGCCTGCAGCCCCGCCAGCAGCCGGTCGCGCCCGGCTTGCAGACGCTGCACCAGGCCAGGCACGAAGTCGTCGGCGATCGCCAGCGCCGCCAGGCCGCCGCGCTGCACGAAGACCGGCGCGCAGGAGCTGTTGAATTCCAGCAGCTTGCCCATCGCGGCCATCGCCTCGGCGCCCTCGCCGGCGCCCCCCGCGCCGCCCGGCAGCACCAGCCAGCCCAGCCGCCAGCCCGTCATCAGGAAGCTCTTGCTGAAGCTCTGCGCGACGAGCAGGCGGTCCTCCGGCGCCGCGACGTCCAGGAACGAGGGCGCCGCCTGGCCGGTCCGGCCGCCGAAGTACAGCCGCTCGTAGACCTCGTCGGCGACGATCCAGGTCCCGGTGCGCCGGCAATGCGCCAGCATCGCCGCCTGCTCGTCGCGCGACAGCGTCCAGCCGGTGGGGTTGTTCGGCGCATTGACCAGCAGCACGCGCGTGCGCGGCGTCACCGCGGCCAGCAGTTCGTCCAGGTCCAGCCGCCAGGCGCCGGCGGCGTCGGGCCGCAGCGCGACCCGCCTGACCTGCGCACCCAGGATCGCCGGCTGCGCCGTCAGGTTGGGCCACACCGGCACCACGGCGACGACCTCGTCGCCGGGACCGGCCAGCAGCTGCATCGACAGCATCAGCGCGCTGACGCCGCTGGAAGTGACGGCGATGCGTGCGGCGTCCATGCTCCCGTGCAGGCCGCGCGTGTAGGCGGCGATCGCCTCGCGCAGCTCGGGCAGGCCGAGGTTGTGCGCATAGAAGGTCTCGCCGCGCGCCAGCGAGGCCGCGGCGGCGTCGCGCACGGCCTGCGGCGTGACCTCGTCGCTCTCGCCGAACCAGAAGGCCAGCACGTCGTCGCGGCCGAGGCCGGCATTGGCGACTTCGCGGATCAGCGAGCCCGGCAGGGCACGAATGGCGTCTCTCATCGTCGGGTCCTCGTGCTTCCTGTGGCGTCGTTCAGTCCGGCCGCACCATGCGGCACTGGTGCGGCTGCGCCACGGCCGCGGCGTCCAGCCGGCGCAGCGTGCGGAAGCCGAAGCCCGAGCCCTCGACCTCGTGCGGCACGCCCGGGCTGCCGGCACGTTCCATGACGCTGACGACCAGCGGCTGCTGCAGCTGGTGGTCGTCGGCGCGCATCGTCGCCTCGTGCAGGCCGCCGAGCGCGCCGCTGTCGAAGCGCGCGCCTTCGAGCGCCCGCGCCACCGCGGCGGCTTCGGTGCTGCCGGCCCAGGCGATGGCCGCGGCCAGCATCTCGACCAGCACCTGCATGCGCACGTGCACGTAGTCGTCCCTGGGGTCCGGGAAGCGCTGCACGAAAGCGGCACGTAAGGCGTCGGAGGCCGCACCGCCCAGGTTCGGGTGCCACTCGGCGACCGCCAGCACGCGCCCGACGCCGGCCTCGCCGATGGCCGCCGGCGCGCCCAGCGCATTGCCGTAGAAGGTGAAGAGGCGCGCCGTGGAGCCGACCTCGCGCAGCGCACGCACCAGCAGCGTCAGGTCGTTGCCCCAGTTGCCGGTCAGCACGGCATCGGCGCCGGCGGCCTTGATCTTGGCCGCGTAGGGCAGGAAGTCGCGGATGCGGCCCAGCGGGTGCAGCTCGTCGCCGACGATGGCGACATCCGGCCGCTGCGCCGCGATCAGCGCACGGGCCTGTCGGTTGACATGCTGGCCGAAGCTGTAGTCCTGCCCGATCAGGTAGACGCGCCGCAGCGCGCGGTCCTCGCGCAGTGCACCGACCAGCGCCGCCAGCCGCATGTCGGCATGGGCGTCGAAGCGGAAGTGCCAGAAGCTGCAGCGCTCGTTGGTCAGCGAGGGCTCGACGGCGGAGTAGTTGAGGAACAGCGCGCGGCGCGCCGGCTCGCGTTCGTTGTGGCGGTTCAGCGCCTCGACCAGCGCCGCCGCGGTGGCCGAGCTGTTGCCCTGCAGCACGAAGGCGATGCCCTGGTCCAGCGCACTCTTCAGCAGCGACAGCGCCTCCTCGGTCTGGCCCTTGCTGTCGAAGCGCACCAGCGCCAGCGGCCGCGCGCCGCCGGGCAGCGGCACGCCGCCGCGTGCATTGACACGCTCGACCGCCCACAGCAGGTTGCGGAAGACCGCCTCGCCGGCGTTGGCGAAGGGGCCGGACAGGCCCTCGATCAGCGCCAGGCGGATCGGTGCCGGCGCTGCCGGCTGCGCGACGGCGGCGAGCGGACACAGCAGGCCGGCCGCGGCCAGCGCCAGCGCGCCACGGCGCGAAAAGGCGGGTTGAGGCATCTCAATGACGCGACCGCGACGCCGCCGCAGGATCGCTGGCGCCGGTCTCGGCCGTTGGTTGGGTTCAGGTCGGGGCCGCGGCGGTGCAGCGGCGGGCACGGTGCGGCCCGGCGTCGCGCCGGTGACCACGCTTCGAATTGTAGGAGGCCCCATGTTCCTCGTTCCCTTTGCCCGCAATGCTTCCGAACTCTCGCGCGGCCTGGAGCGCCTGTTCGACGAACCCTTCGAGCGCTGGCTGGCCCCAGCTGCCGAAGGCGAAGGCGCGCGCCGCCCGGCGCTGGACCTGACCGAGTCCGACCGCGCCTACACGGTCAAGCCGGACCTGCCCGGCGTGGCCAAGGAAGACGTCAAGGTCTCGGTCGAGGGCTCGCGCGTCACCGTGCAGGCCGAGACGCGCAAGGACCAGGAGAAGAAGGAAGGCGACCGCGTCGTCTGGCGCGAGCGCTCGGTGTCCAGCTTCGCGCGCAGCTTCACGCTGCCGGGCGAGGTCGACAGCGCCGAGGCCCAGGCCAAGCTCGCCGACGGCGTGCTGACGCTGACCCTGCCCAAGCGCGCCGGCAGGACCGGCAGCCAGATCGCCGTCAGCTGAGAACGGACGCGGCCGCCGACGACAGTTCGTCCAGCGGCCAGCGCGGCCGCACGTCGAAGGCGCCGGCCCGCGTGCCGGCGTCCAGCCCGGCCTGCACGCGCAGCGCGGCGGCCAGCGCGATCATCGCGCCGTTGTCGGTGCACAGGGCCGGCGGCGGGTAGGTGACGCGCGCGCCGAGCCTGGCGGCGCCGGCGTCCAGCCGCTCGCGCAGGCGGCGGTTGGCGCCCACGCCGCCGGCGACGACCAACTGCTTCAGCCCGGTGGCCTTCAGCGCGCGCAGCGACTTGGCGACCAGCACGTCGACGATGGCGGCCTGCGTGCTGGCTGCCAGGTCGGCCTTCGCCTGTTCGCAGACGTTGGGCCCCAGCTTGCGCTGCGCGGTCAGCACCGCGGTCTTCAGGCCGGCGAACGAGAAGTCGAGGTCGCCGCTGTGCAGCAGCGGCCGCGGCAGCGCGAAGGCGCCGTCGTCGCCGAATTCGGCCAGCCGCGACAGTGCCGGGCCGCCCGGGTAGCCCAGGCCCAGCAGCTTGGCGCTCTTGTCGAAGGCCTCGCCGGCGGCGTCGTCGATGGTCTCGCCCAGCAGTTCGTAGCGGCCGACACCGTCGACCCGCATCAGCTGCGTGTGGCCGCCGCTGACCAGCAGCGCGACGAAGGGGAAGGCCGGTGCCTCGCCGCCCTCGCCACCCTCACTCGCCGCGAGGAAGGGCGACAGCAGGTGCCCTTCCAGGTGATGCACGCCGAGCGCCGGCACGTCCAGCGCCGCCGCCAGCGCCACCGCCACACCGGCGCCGACCAGCAGCGCGCCGGCCAGTCCGGGGCCACGCGTGTAGGCCACGAGGTCGACGTCGGCGACGCCCAGGCCCGCCTGCGCGAGCACCTGGCGCGCCAGCGGCAGCACGCGCCGGATGTGGTCGCGCGAGGCCAGTTCGGGCACCACGCCGCCGTAGGCCTCGTGCATCGCGGCCTGCGTGTGCAGGGCCTCGGCCAGCAGCCGCGGCGGGCCGCCGGCGCGCGTGGCCACGAGCGCGACACCGGTCTCGTCGCAGGAGGATTCGAAGCCGAGCACGTTCACGGGCGGCAAGTGTAGGCGGCGATTCGAAGCGGGCACGGCGCTTGCTGAGGATGGCGTGACACCTTCGTCCGGTGTCTGTCTATCTCCTCAGCAGGGGCCCAGCGCCCTGGTCCAACCTCCCTGTCGCAAGGCAGGGAGGTCCTTTTTTCCCGCGACCTGCCCGCGGCTGGTGCAGCGCGCACCAGGCCGGGCACGGAATCAGTGCTTCTCGCGCGCGTGGTTGATCGAATACTTCGGGATCTCGATCGTCACGTCCTGGTCCGACAGGATGGCCTGGCAGCTCAGGCGCGAGGTCGGCGTCAGTCCCCAGGCGCGGTCCAACAGGTCCTCCTCGGACTCGTCCATCTCGCCCAGCGAGTTGAAGCCTTCCTTGACCACGACATGGCAGGTCGTGCAGGCGCAGGCCATCTCGCAGGCATGCTCGATCGGGATGCCGTTGTCGAGCAGCGCCTCGCAGATCGAAGTGCCGCGCGGCGCCTCGATGGTGTCGCCCTGCGGGCAGTATTCGGCGTGGGGAAGGATCTTGATCTTGGGCATGCGGTTCTCGCTCACACCTCGTCCAGGCGGCGGCCGGCCAGCGCGGCGCGGATGCCCTCGTTCATGCGCATCGCGGCGAAGGCCTCGGTGCCGTCGGCCAGCGCCTTGACGGCGGCGTCGATCGCCGCGGCGTCGTCGCCGCCGGCCTGCTGCTCGCAGGCCGCGACCAGCGACTCGATCGCTGCGCGTTCACCGGCGTCGAGCAGCGCACCGTCGGCGGCCAGCGCCGAGCGCGTGGCCAGCACCATGCGCTCGGCCTCGACGCGCGCCTCGCGCAGCGCGCGCGCGGCCATGTCCTGCTCGGCATGCGCGAAGCCGTCCTTGAGCATCTGCGCGATCTGCTCGTCGGCCAGCCCGTAGCTGGGCTTGACCGTCACCGCGGCCTCGACGCCCGAGCCCAGCTCGCGCGCCGACACACTGAGCAGCCCGTCGGCGTCGACCTGGAAGGTGACGCGGATGCGCGCCGCGCCGGCCGCCATCGGCGGGATGCCGCGCAGCTCGAAGCGCGCCAGGCTGCGGCACTCGGCGACCAGGTCGCGCTCGCCCTGCACGACGTGGATGGCCATCGCGGTCTGGCCGTCCTTGAAGGTCGTGAAGTCCTGCGCCTTGGCCACCGGGATCGTCGTGTTGCGCTCGACGATGCGCTCGACCAGCCCGCCCATGGTCTCCAGGCCCAGCGAGAGCGCGATCACGTCCAGCAGCAGCGTGCCGTCGGCCGTGTTGCCGGCCAGTGCATTGGCCTGGATCGCGGCGCCGATGGCCACCACCTCGTCCGGGTTGACATCGGTCAGCGGGGCGCGGCCGAACAGTTCGCCGACCGCCGTGCGCACCAGCGGCATGCGCGTGGCGCCGCCGACCAGCACCAAGCCCTGCACCTCGTCGCGCGCGGCCTTCGCGTCGCGCAGCACCTTGCGCACCGCGGCCAGCGTGCGGTCCACCAGCGGACGCGCCAGCGCTTCGAGCTGCGCGCGGTCCACGGCGACACGGCAGTCGCGGCCGCCGATCACGGCCTGCCACTCGGTGCGATCGAGATCGGACAGCGCCTCCTTGGCCGCACGCGCGGCGACCAGCGCGGCGCGCTTGTCCTGCGCCGTGGCGGCCGCGGCGCCGCATTGCGCGAGCGCCCAGTCGGCCAGCGCATGGTCGACGTCGTCGCCGCCCAGCGCGGCGTCGCCGCCGGTGGCGACGACCTCGAACACGCCCTGGCTCAGGCGCAGCAGCGAGATGTCGAAGGTGCCGCCGCCGAGGTCGTAGACGGCGTACAGGCCCTCGCTGCCATGGTCCAGCCCGTAGGCCAGCGCGGCGGCGGTCGGCTCGCTGATCAGCCGCAGCACGTTGAGCCCCGCCAGCTGCGCGGCGTCCTTGGTGGCCTGGCGCTGGGCGTCGTCGAAGTAGGCGGGCACCGTGATCACGGCGCCGAACAGCTCGTCGGTGTCGAAGCTTTCCTCGGCACGCCGGCGCAGCGTGGCCAGGATCTCGGCCGAGACCTCGACCGGCGTCTTGTCGCCCTCGCGCGTGGTGATGGCGACCATGCCCGGCGCATCGACGAAGCGGTAGGGCAGCCGCGCCGCGCCGGCGATGTCGGCCAGCCGCCGGCCCATGAAACGCTTGACCGAGACGAGCGTGTTCTCGGCGTCCTCGGCCTGCGCGGCCAGCGCCTCGAATCCGATCTGCCGCCGGCCGCCGCCCAGGTAGCGCACGGCCGAGGGCAGCAGCACCCGGCCTTGTTCGTCGGGCAGGCACTCGGCATGGCCGTGGCGCAGCGCGGCGACCAGCGAGTGCGTGGTGCCGAGGTCGATGCCCACCGCGATGCGCCGCTGGTGCGGGTCGGGGCTGGCGCCGGGTTCGGAGATCTGCAGCAGGGCCATCTTGTCGTTCAGGTGCGGCCGGATTCGAGCAATTCCAGCCGGCGCTCGACCTCCTGGCGGAAGCGGTTCAGGAACATCAGCGCACGCACACCGGCGGCGGCGGTCGCGGCGTCGCCTTCGTCGTCGAGCTGGCGCGCGACGCGGGCGAGCAATGCGCGCTCGGCCGCGGCGACCTCGTCGTCCAGGCGCTGCACCGCAGCTTCGGGATCGCTGGTGTCGACGGCCTCGTCCAGCGCCTCGCGCCAGTGCATCTGCTGGGCCAGGAACTCGGCCGGCATCGCGGTATTGCGCTCGGCGTCGATGGCCGCGCCGCGGCGCTCGCACAGGTAGGCGGCGCGCCTGAGCGGATCCTTCAGCCGCGCGTAGGCCTCGTTGAGACGCACGGCCCACTGCATCGCGATGCGCTGCGCCGCAGCGCCCTCGTGCGCGAAGCGGTCGGGATGCGCCACCGCCTGCAGCTCGCGCCAGCGCGCGTCGAGCGCCGGGCGGTCGAGCGCGAAGCGCTCGGGCAGCCCGAACAGGGTGAAGTCGTCGTCGGCGAGCTTCACGGGCCTACAGCGCCTTGCCGAAGAACAGCGACAGCCCGTTGTCCGGGTAGCCGCCGAAGGGGCCGCGCCGGGCGTAGCCGGCGCGCTCGTACAGGCGCACGGCCGCGTGCTGGTCGGCACCCGTCTCCAGCAGCGCGAGCGCGACGCCCTCCTCGCGCAGCTGCTGCTCCAGCCGCTGCAGCAGCGCGACGCCGAGGCGGCGGCCACGCGCGACCGGGTCCACGTACATGCGCTTGACCTCGCCGTAGGCCGCGCCGCCGGTCGCCGGCTCGCCGGGCATCAGGCGCACCGCGGCCGTGCCCAGCAGCGTCTCGCCGCTGCGCGCGGCGAAGAAGCGCACGTCCTCGGCCAGCAGCGCATCGACGTCGAACCTGCGGGTGGTCCGGGCGTTCGCGCTGGATCGTGACGGGCGGGCTCATGGTCGATGGCGGCGGGGCAAAAACGAAGGCGCGACGGGTCGCCGCGCCTCGTGCCGGGCCGCGGGCGCGGGGTTCAGACGCGGAACGACTCCCCGCAGCCGCAGCGGTCCTTCTCGCGCGGGTTGTGGAACTTGAAGCCCTCGTTGAGGCCCTCGCGCACGAAGTCCAGCTCGGTGCCGTCGATGTAGGGCAGGCTCTTGGGGTCGACCAGCACCTTCACGCCGTGGCCCTCGAAGACCAGGTCCTCGGGCGCCACCTCGTCGGCGTATTCCAGCTTGTAGGCCAGGCCCGAGCAGCCGGTGGTCTTCACGCCCAGGCGCACGCCCACGCCCTTGCCGCGGCGGGCCAGGTAGCGCGTGACATGGCGCGCGGCCGCCTCAGTCAGCGTGACCGGCATCGTGCTTGGCCTTGTAGTCCTGCACCGCGGCCTTGATGGCGTCCTCGGCCAGGATCGAGCAGTGGATCTTGACCGGCGGCAGCGCCAGCTCCTCGGCGATCTGCGTGTTCTTGATCGTCAGCGCCTCGTCCAGGCTCTTGCCCTTGACCCATTCGGTGACGAGCGAGCTCGACGCGATGGCCGAGCCGCAGCCGTAGGTCTTGAAGCGCGCGTCCTGGATCAGCCCGGTCGCCGGGTCGACCTTGATCTGCAGCTTCATCACGTCGCCGCAGGCCGGTGCACCGACCATGCCGGTGCCCACCGTCTCGTCGCCCTTGTCGAAGCTGCCGACGTTGCGCGGGTTTTCGTAGTGATCGACGACTTTCTGGCTGTAGGCCATGTCCGTACTCCTTGGGTCCTGGCTGCTCAGTGGGCAGCCCACTGGATGGTGCTGAGGTCCACGCCGTCCTGGTACATCTCCCACAGCGGCGACAGTTCGCGCAGCTTGGCCACGCGGTCCTGCAGCGTCGCCACCGCATAGTCGATGTCCTCGACGGTCGTGAAGCGGCCGATGGTCATGCGCAGGCTGGAGTGCGCGAGCTCGTCGCTGCGGCCCAGCGCGCGCAGCACGTAGCTGGGCTCCAGGCTGGCGCTGGTGCAGGCACTGCCGCTGCTGACGGCAATGCCCTTGATGCCCATGATCAGGCTCTCGCCCTCGACGAAGTTGAAGCTGGCGTTCAGGTTGTGCGGCACGCGGCGCTCGAGGTCGCCATTGACGAAGACCTGTTCGATCTTCGAGATGCCGGCCAGCAGGCGCTGCTGCAACATGCGGATGCGCTCGATCTCGGTGCCCATCTCGGCCTGCGCGATCGCGAAGGCCTCGCCCATGCCCACGCACTGGTGGGTGGGCAGCGTGCCGCTGCGCATGCCGCGCTCGTGGCCGCCGCCGTGCATCTGCGCCTCCAGCCGCACGCGCGGCTTGCGCCGCACGTACAGCGCGCCGATGCCCTTGGGCCCGTAGCTCTTGTGGCTGGCCAGGCTCATCAGGTCGACCGGCAGCGTGGCGAGGTCGATCGCCACCTTGCCGGTGGCCTGCGCGGCATCGACGTGGAAGACGATGCCGCGCTCGCGGCAGATCGCGCCGATGGCGGCGATGTCCTGGATGACGCCGATCTCGTTGTTGACCATCATCACCGAGACGAGCACGGTGTCCGGGCGCAGCGCGTCCTTGAAGCGGTCCAGGTCGAGCAGGCCGTTGGCCTGCACGTCGAGGTAGCTCGCCTCGAAGCCCTGGCGCTCGAGCTCGCGCACGGTGTCCAGCACCGCCTTGTGCTCGGTCTTCACGGTGACGATGTGCTTGCCGCGGCTGGCATAGAAATGCGCCGCGCCCTTGAGGGCCAGGTTGTTGCTCTCGGTGGCGCCGCTGGTCCAGACGATCTCGCGCGGGTCGGCGTTGATCAGCGCCGCGACCTGGGCGCGCGCCTTCTCCACCGCCTCCTCGGCCTCCCAGCCCCAGGCGTGGCTGCGGCTGGCAGGGTTGCCGAAGTGCTCGCGCAGCCAGGGAATCATCTTGTCGACGACGCGCGGGTCCACCGGCGTCGTCGCGCCGTAGTCCATGTAGATCGGGAAATGCGGGGTCATGTCGGGCTGGCGGAAGGGCTGGCAGGTTGGGCGGGCGGCACGCGGCCGCGACTCACTTGGTCAGGGCATTGCCGAGCGCGAACACCGAGTTCGGCGCCGTCACCTTGATCGGCTTGACCACCGGCGTGGCCGAGATCGCGCGCTTGACCGGCGCCTCGCCGATGGACACGCCCTTGGCGAGCTGGTCGTCGACCAGCTTCTTCAGCGAGATCGAGTCCAGGTACTCGATCATCTTGGTATTCAGGCTGGCCCAGAGGTCGTGCGTCATGCACTTGCCGCTGTCCTCGCCCATGCAGCTTTCCTTGCCGCCGCAGCCGGTGGCGTCGATCGGCTCGTCGACCGCGACGATGATGTCGGCGACCGTGATCTGGTCGGCCTCGCGGCCCAGCGAATAGCCACCTCCGGGGCCGCGCGTGCTTTCCACCAGCTCGTGGCGGCGCAGCTTGCCGAACAGCTGTTCCAGGTAGGACAGCGAGATTTGCTGGCGCTGGCTGATGGCGGCCAGCGCCACCGGCCCGGTATTGGCGCGCAGCGCGAGGTCGATCATCGCCGTGACGGCAAAGCGGCCCTTGGTAGTCAGTCGCATCGTGTCTCTCCTGGCGCCAGGCGCCTGCGGTGGAGGCGCCCGGGTTCCCGGGGCGCCGGCTCGCGAACCGGGGACGACCCCTGAACCCGAGCGATTTGCTCAAGTATAGCGGAAGCCGAGCAAATTGCTCGGCATTGCCGCGCTTCCGACGCGGAGTCGGGGTATGGCGCTGCAGGTCCCGGCCGACGGCGCGCCCCCCTGCCGCGCGGCCCGGGCGCCGCCCGGACCGGGTGCCCGCTCAGGCCGAGGGCGGCGCCGGCGGCACCCGGGCCGGCAGCTCGACCTGCAGCCGCCGCACCAGCCCGTCGCAGGCGTCCTCCACCAGGTCCAGCACCTGCTCGAAGCCCTCGGGCGGCCCGTAGTACGGGTCGGGCACCTCGGTGGCCGCGGTGCGCAGCGCATGTTCCAGCAGCAGCTCGATGCGCGCGCCATGTCCGTCGGGCGCGCGCCGGCGCAGCCAGCGCAGGTGCGTGTCGTCCATGCCGAGCAGCCAGTGGAAGCGCTCGAAGTCCTCGGCCTGCAGCGGCCGCGCACGCAGCGCCGAGAGGTCGTAGCCGCGCAGCGCGGCGTGGCGGATCGCGCGCGGGTCCGGCGCCTCGCCGGCGTGCGAGCCCTGGATGCCGGCGGAGTCGACCAGCACCTGCCCCTGCAGCCCGGCCTGGCGCAACTTGTGGCGCAGCACGACCTCGGCCGTGGGGCTGCGGCAGATGTTGCCGGTGCAGACCATCAGCACGCGCAGCGCGCCGGCGTCCGCGGCGGCGCCCGGGCCGGCCGGCGCGCCGGCGTTGTCGCGCCCGCGCCGCATCCAGTCGCGCAGCCGGCGCATCAGCGTGCCCCCCCGGGCTTCGCGGCGGGGCCGATCGGCACCACGGTGCTGTCGTGCACCGCGGCGCCGAAGGCCTGCTCGCGCAGCAGCGCGAGCTGGTCGCGCACGCGCGCCGCCTTCTCGAACTCCAGGTTGCGCGCGTGCTCGAGCATCTGCTTCTCCAGCGCCTTGATGCGGCGGCCAAGGTCCTTCTCGCTCATCGCCTCGACCTCGGCGGCAGCCTCGGCCGCCTTCAGGTCGTCCTTGGCCGCCTTGTCGGAGACGACGCCGTCGATCAGGTCGCGGATGCGCTTGGCCACCGTCCTCGGCGTGATGCCCTGCGCCAGGTTGTGCGCGATCTGCTTCGCGCGCCGGCGCTCGGTCTCGCCGATCGCCGCCTTCATGCTGTCGGTGACCTTGTCGGCATAGAGGATGGCCTTGCCGCTGGCGTTGCGCGCGGCGCGGCCAATGGTCTGGATCAGCGAGCGCTCGGCGCGCAGGAAACCTTCCTTGTCGGCGTCGAGGATGGCCACCAGGCTGACCTCCGGCAGGTCCAGCCCCTCGCGCAGCAGGTTGATGCCGACCAGCACGTCGAAGGTGCCCAGGCGCAGGTCGCGCAGGATCTCCACGCGCTCCACCGTGTCGATGTCGCTGTGCAGGTAGCGCACCTTGACGCCGTTGTCGTCCAGGTACTCGGTCAGCTGCTCGGCCATGCGCTTGGTCAGCGTGGTGACCAGCACACGTTCGTGCTTGTCGACGCGATCGCGGATCTCCTGCAGCAGGTCGTCGACCTGGGTGGCGGCCGGCCGCACCTCGACCTCGGGGTCGACCAGGCCGGTCGGCCGCACCAGCTGCTCGACCACCTGCCCCGCATGCTCGCGTTCGTAGGCCGCCGGCGTGGCGCTGACGAAGACGGCCTGGCGCATCTTGCGCTCGAATTCCTCGAACTTCAGCGGCCGGTTGTCCAGCGCGCTGGGCAGCCGGAAGCCGTATTCCACCAGCGTGGTCTTGCGCGCGCGGTCGCCGTTGTACATGCCGCCGAACTGGCCGATCAGCACATGGCTCTCGTCGAGGAACATGATCGCGTCGCCCGGCAGGTAGTCGACCAGCGTCGGCGGCGGCTCGCCGGGCGCGGCGCCGCTGAGGTGGCGCGTGTAGTTCTCGATGCCCTTGCAGTGGCCCACCTCCTGCAGCATCTCGAGGTCGAAGCGCGTGCGCTGCTCCAGACGCTGCGCCTCGACCAGCTTGCCGTTCTTCACGAAGAAGTCCAGCCGCTCGCGCAGTTCCTCCTTGATCGTCGCGATCGCGTCGACGACGCGCTCGCGCGGCGTCACGTAGTGGCTGCTCGGGTAGACCGTGAAGCGCGGGATCTTCTGCCGCACGCGCCCCGTGAGCGGGTCCAGCAGCGACAGGCTCTCGACCTCGTCGTCGAACAGCTCGATGCGCAGCGCCAGCTCGCTGTGCTCGGCCGGGAAGACGTCGATCGTGTCGCCGCGCACGCGGAAGCTGCCGCGCCCGAACTCGACCTCGTTGCGCTTGTACTGCATGCGGATCAGCTGCGCGATGACGTCGCGCTGGCCCATCCTGTCGCCCACGCGCAGCGTCATCACCATGCGGTGGTAGTCGGCCGGGTTGCCGATGCCGTAGATGGCGCTGACGCTGGCCACGATGACGACGTCGCGCCGCTCGAGCAGGCTCTTGGTGGCACTCAGCCGCATCTGCTCGATGTGCTCGTTGATCGCGCTGTCCTTCTCGATGAACAGGTCGCGCTGCGGCACGTAGGCCTCGGGCTGGTAGTAGTCGTAGTAGCTGACGAAATACTCGACCGCGTTCTTCGGGAAGAACTCGCGGAACTCGCTGTACAGCTGCGCCGCCAGCGTCTTGTTGGGCGCGAAGACGATGGCCGGCCGGCCCAGCCGCGCGATCACGTTGGCCATCGTGAAGGTCTTGCCGCTGCCGGTGACGCCCAGCAGCGTCTGGTAGGCCAGGCCGTCCTGCACGCCCTCCACCAGCTGCGCGATCGCCGTCGGCTGATCGCCGGCCGGCTCGTAGGGGCAGAAGAGCTGGAACGGCGAGTCCGGGAAGCTCACGTAGCGTCCGGCCGCGGCGCCGTCCGGGCCGGCGGGTTCGGCGGCGGCCGGGGCGGTGGCCGCGTCGGCGGCCTGGGCGGCGGGGCTCATCGGGGGCGGGTCCTAGAATGCGGGCAAACCCTCAGCGTACCTCAGCTTCGGAAAGTCCTGTCATGTCCCTGTTCAACGCCGTCGAGATGGCACCGCGCGACCCGATCCTCGGGCTCAACGAGCAGTTTGCCGCCGACCCCAACCCGGCCAAGGTCAACCTCGGCGTCGGCGTCTATTTCGACGACGAGGGCAAGCTGCCGGTGCTGAAGTGCGTGGCCGAGGCGGAGCGGCAGCTGCTGCAGTCGCCGCGGCCCAAGGGCTACCTGCCGATCGACGGCATCGCCGCCTACGACCGTGCGGTGCAGGGTCTCGTCTTCGGCGCCGACAGCGCGGCGGTGCGCGAGGACCGCGTCGCCACCGTGCAGGCGCTGGGCGGCACCGGCGGCCTGAAGGTCGGCGCCGACTTCCTGCACCGCCTGAACCCGGGCGCGACGGTGCTGATCAGCGACCCGAGCTGGGAGAACCACCGCGCGCTGTTCACCAACGCCGGCTTCGCGGTCGCGACCTACCTCTACTACGACGCGGCGACCCGCGGCGTGCGCTTTCCCGCCATGTTGGCCGCGCTGCGTGCCGCGGCGCCCGGCACCGTGGTCGTGCTGCACGCCTGCTGCCACAACCCGACCGGTTGCGACCTCGAGCCGGCGCAGTGGCAGCAGGTCGTCGCCGCCTGCGCCGAACGCGGCCTGGTGCCCTTCCTGGACATGGCCTACCAGGGCTTCGGCGAAGGCATCGCCGAGGACGGCGCGGTGGTCGGGCAGTTCCTCGCCAGCGGCATCGACTTCTTCGTCTCGACCTCGTTCTCCAAGAGCTTCTCGCTGTACGGCGAACGGGTCGGCGCGCTGAGCGTCGTCTGCGCCAGCAAGGACGAGGCGGCGCGCGTGCTGAGCCAGCTCAAGATCGTCATCCGCACCAACTACAGCAACCCGCCGACCTTCGGCGCCCAGGTCGTCGCCACGGTGCTGACGACGCCGGCGCTGCGTGCGCTGTGGGAAGAGGAACTCGCCGCCATGCGCGAGCGCATCCGCGCCACGCGCCATGCGCTGGTGGCGCGGCTGCAGGCCGCGGGCGTGGGCGGCGACCTCTCGTACATCACTCGCCAGAAGGGCATGTTCAGCTACTCCGGCCTGTCGGCGGCGCAGATGCAGCGCCTGCGCAGCGAATTCGGCGTCTACGGCGTCGACTCCGGGCGCATCTGCGTGGCGGCGATCAACAGCCGCAACCTCGACGCCGTGGCGGCGGCGCTGGCGCGCGTGATGAAGGACGGCGCCGCGGCCTGAAGTCGCGCCCCCGCTGTCGCGCAGGCGACAGCGGGGGCGAAATCGGCCGCTGCAGGCCGCGTTATTGCGCATTCACGGTGCCCGCGCAGCGGGCAACATCACCGGGTGGGGAATTCACGCCCCGCGCGATTGCTGCACTGCAGCAAGAATCGCGTTACATTGCATGACATGGCGGCCGGCCGTTCGGATCGGCGCCACCACCTGGAGACGCCCGGATGCTGTACCAGCTGTACGAGACGCAGCGCGCGATGATGTCGCCGTTCTCGGAATTCGCCAGCGCGACGGCCAAGCTCTACAGCCACCCGCTGTCGCCGTTCGCGCATGTACCGATGTCGGAGCGCTACTCGGCCGCCTTCGACCTGCTGCACCGGCTGGCCAAGGAGTACGAGAAGCCCGAGTTCCGCATCACCAGCGCCACCGTCAATGGCGTCGAGGTCGCGGTGCAGGAGCAGGTCGCGGTCATGAAGCCCTTCTGCCGGCTGCTGCGCTTCAAGCGCTTCACCGACAACCCGAAGGCGCTGGAGGTCATGAAGTCGCAGCCGACGGTGCTGGTCGTGGCGCCGCTGTCGGGCCACCATTCGACGCTGCTGCGCGACACCGTCAAGAGCCTGCTGCACGACCACAAGGTCTTCATCACCGACTGGACCGACGCACGCATGGTGCCGGCCAGCGAGGGCCCGTTCCACCTCGACGACTATGTCGCCTATGTCGAGGAGTTCATCCGCCATGTCGGCGCCAATGCCCATGTGATCTCGGTGTGCCAGCCCACGGTGCCGGTGCTCGCCGCAGTGTCGCTGATGGCCAGCCGCGGCGAGGCCACGCCGCGCACGCTGACGATGATGGGCGGGCCCATCGACGCCCGCCGCAGCCCGACCGCGGTCAACAACCTGGCCATCAACAAGAGCCACAGCTGGTTCGAGACCAACGTCATCCACCGCGTGCCGCCCAACTTTCCAGGCGCCGGCCGCCGTGTCTACCCCGGCTTCCTGCAGCACAGCGGCTTCGTGGCGATGAACCCGGACCGCCACCTGTCCAGCCACTACGACTATTTCCGCGACCTGATCCGCGGCGACGGCGAGAGCGCCGAGGCGCACCGCCAGTTCTACGACGAGTACAACGCCGTGCTGGACATGCCGGCCGAGTACTACCTGGACACCATCAAGACCGTGTTCCAGGACTTCGCGCTCGTCAACGGCACCTGGGTCGTGCGGGGCGAGCCGGTGCGGCCGCAGGACATCACGACCAGCGCGCTGCTCACGATCGAGGGCGAACTCGACGACATCTCCGGCGCCGGCCAGACGCGGGCCGCGCACGACCTGTGCACCGGCGTGCCCAAGTCGCGCCAGTTCCACTACGACGCGCTCGGCGCCGGCCACTACGGCATCTTCTCCGGCCGGCGCTGGCGCGAGCAGGTCTATCCGCACCTGCGCGAGTTCATCGCGCGCTTCGACCGCGAGACGGTGCCTATGGCGGGCACGGCCATCGGCGAGCCCGGACCGCGTGCCGCGACGCGGACGACTGCGCGCGCGAGCGCGAAGCCGACCAAGGGCAGCGGGACGAACGGCAGCATCAAGAAGGCCGGCGCAACGAAGCGCGCAACCCGCGCCCGATAATCGCGGCGTGACCGCCGCAGCCGCCGACGCCACCGCCGCCCTCGCCGACCGCCTCGACGCGGCGCTGCCGCAGACGCAGTGCACGCGCTGCGGCTACCCCGACTGCCGCGGCTATGCCCAGGCCATCGCCGACGGCCGCGCCGACATCAACCGCTGCCCGCCGGGCGGCGCCGAGGGCGTGCAGCGCCTGGCGGCGCTGACCGGCCGCACCGCGCGGCCGCTGGACCCCGACTGCGGCGCCGAGGGTCCGCGCGCGCTGGCCGTCATCGACGAAACCTGGTGCATAGGCTGCACCCTGTGCATCAAGGCCTGCCCGGTGGACTGCATCGTCGGCGCGCCGAAGC
Source organism: Rubrivivax sp. (assembly GCA_019635315.1). Classification (GTDB taxonomy): domain Bacteria; phylum Pseudomonadota; class Gammaproteobacteria; order Burkholderiales; family Burkholderiaceae_C; genus Rubrivivax. The sequence continues at coordinate 237,643 of JAHBZT010000002.1, read as the reverse complement.
TGATGCACACCGTGATCGACGCCCAGTGCACCGGCTGCGAACTGTGCGTGCCGGCCTGCCCGGTGGACTGCATCGCGATGCAGCCCGTCACCGGCAAGGCCACCGGCTGGGCCGCCTGGAGCGCCGCGCAGGCCGCCGAGGCGCGTTCGCGCTATGCCCGGCACCGCCTGCGCGTCGAACGCGAGCGGCAGGAGAACGACGAGCGGCTCGCCGCCAAGGCCGCCGCCAAGCTGGCCGACCTGGCGGCGGCGAGCCGCCACACCGACCCCGCGGTGCTGGACGCCAAGCGCGCCGTCGTCGCCGCGGCGCTGCAGCGCGTGCGCGCGCGCATCGCCGCGCAGAGCCTCGGGAACGCGACCCCCTCCCCGACCGTCGATGACGCCTGAACACATCGAAGCCTTCTTCGCGACGCTGGCCGCCGCGAACCCCGAACCTCGCAGCGAGCTCGAGTACAGCAGCGTGTTCGAGCTGCTCGCCGCGGTGCTGCTGTCGGCGCAGGCCACCGACGTCAGTGTCAACAAGGCGACGAAGCGCCTGTTCGCGCTGGCGCCGACGCCGCAGCGCATGCTCGCGCTGGGCGAGGCGCGCGTGACCGACCTCATCCGCACCATCGGCCTGTTCCGCACCAAGGCGAAGAACCTGCTGCAGACCTGCCGCATCCTCGTCGAGCAGCATGGCGGCCAGGTGCCGCGTTCGCGCGCGGCGCTGGAGGCGCTGCCGGGTGTGGGCCGCAAGACGGCCAACGTGGTGCTCAACGTCGCCTTCGGCGAGCCGACGATGGCGGTGGACACGCACATCTTCCGCGTCGGCAACCGCACCGGGCTGGCGCCGGGGCGAACGCCGCTGGAGGTGGAGCAGCGGCTGCTCGAGCGCGTGCCCGAGCGCTGGCGCGTCGACGCGCACCACTGGCTGATCCTGCACGGCCGCTATGTCTGCGTCGCGCGATCGCCGCGCTGCGCCGAGTGCGCGGTGCGTGCATTCTGCGACGCCGGGCGCGCCGGGACGGCTCCTACAATGCCCTGACGGGAGCGACATGGCCACGCTGCAAGACCTCGCCGAACGGGTGGACCGCCTGGTGCTGCGCCACCAGGAGCTGCAGCGCACCAGCGCGCTGATCGAGCAGCAGCTGGCCGCCGTGACGGCCGAGCGCGACAGCCTGCGCTCGCGGCTGGCCGCGGCGCGGTCGCGCATCGACGCGCTGATCGAGCGGCTGCCCCCGGAAACGCCGCCCAAGGGAAGCACCGGCGGCAACGCGGAGCGCGGCGCGTGAAGCAGCTCGAGGTATCGCTGCTCGGCCAGGTCTACGTGCTCGCCTGCCCGGACGGCGGCGAGCAGCTGCTGCAGGCCGCCGTGCAGGCCGTGGACCGCGAGATGACCGCGATCCGCGACGCCGGCAAGGTCAAGGCGCGCGAACGCATCGCGGTGCTGGCGGCGCTGAACCTGGCCTACCAGCTGGCCGAGCGTGCGCCGGCCGGCGGCCCTGCCGTCGCGGCCCCCGCGTCCGCCGCGGAGCCGGCCGACGCGGCCGGCATCGACGCCCTGGTGCGCAAGCTCGACGCGGCGCTGGGCGACGACGGCCAGCTGCTCTGAACGCGGCCTGGCGCCGGGCACGGCACCGCCGCAGCGCCCGATCGAGAGCGATCACCGTTGCGGCCGCCGTGCACTGCTGCCCGCCGCAAGGTCATCGCCGAGGTCTAGAATGATCTCGTCCGTCGTGTCCGCGTGGGCTGATAGTTTCCTTGAACCGATGCTCATCGAGCCAGGGCTTGGAACATTGCCGGGCTGGTGCGATCGTCTCGCGTCAGATGAACCCGAAGCCCGGCTGACCTCGCCCACCTGAACTTCCCTGAGGGTTCAGGAATGAGGTCCACGGTTCACGGCGGACACCTTATCTTCCGCGCCCGCCGGCGCCCCCGACGATGGCCTACTGGCTGATGAAGAGCGAGCCCGACGAGGCCTCGATCGACGACCTCGCGCGTGCGCCGCGTCGCACGCTGGCATGGACCGGCGTGCGCAACTACCAGGCCCGCAACTTCATGCGCGACGCGATGCAGCCCGGCGACGGCGTGCTCTTCTACCACTCGTCCTGCGCCGAGCCCGGCATCGCCGGCCTGGCGCGCGTGGCCGGCAACCTGCAACCCGATGCGACGCAGTTCGACCCGGCGAGCCCCTACTTCGACCCCAAGTCCACGCGCGAGCAGCCGCGCTGGCTGCAGATCGACGTGACGCTGGAGCGCAAGACCCGCCTGCTGCCGCTGGCCGAGATGCGCGCGGCGGTGGAACTGGCGACGATGCAGGTGCTGCGCCGCGGCAACCGGCTGTCGATCACGCCGGTCACGCCGGCCGAGTGGCAGGCCGTGCTGGCGCGGCTGGACCGCTGACGCGAGCCGCCGTGGAACTGGGCGCGGCGCTGGTCGCCGAACTGCTGGCCCTGGGGCTTGTCGCGGGCTTCCTGGCCGGGCTGCTGGGCATCGGCGGCGGCATGCTGATGGTGCCGGTGCTGACGCTGCTGCTGTCGCAGCGCGGCGTCGAGCCGGGGCTGGCGGTCAAGATGGCGATCGCCACCTCGATGGCGACGATCCTCTTCACGTCGCTGTCCAGCGTGCGCGCGCACCACCGCCTGGGCACCGTGCGCTGGGCGCTGGTGCGCAGCCTGGCGCCCGGCATCCTGCTCGGCGGCCTGGCCTCGGGCGCGGGCGCCTTCGCGGTGCTGAAGGGGCGCGCGCTGGCGCTGTTCTTCGCGCTGTTCATCGGCTGGATGGCGCTGCAGATGCTGCGCGGCCGCCAGCCGAAGCCGGGCCGCAAGCTGCCGGGCCGGGCCGGGCAGACCGGCGCCGGCGCGGCGATCGGCTTCGTCTCGGGCCTGCTCGGCGCAGGCGGGGCTTTCCTGTCGGTGCCCTTCATGATCTGGTGCAACGTGCCGCCACGGCAGGCGGTGGGCACCAGCGCCGCGCTGGGTTTCCCGATCGCCGCCGCGGCGACCGTGGGCTACGTGATCAGCGGCTGGTCGCTGCCGGCGCCGATTCCCGGCGCCTTCGGTTACCTGTTCCTGCCGGCGCTGGCGATCATCGCCGCCGCCAGCGTCAGCATGGCGCCGCTGGGCGCGCGCGCGGCGCAGCGCATCGACGTGGCCTGGCTGCGCCGGCTGTTCGCGCTGCTGCTGCTGGGGCTGGCGGCGACGATGCTGTCGCGCGCCTGGTCGGGCTGACGGCGCAGGGCCGCCTCCGCCCGCGGACGCGATCGCTCAGCCCGCCGGCTCGAAGCGGATCGCCGCCAGCGTGACGTGGTTGCCGCCGCGGCGGCGCGCCTCGGCCAGCGCGGCTTCGCAGGCCGCGAGCAGCGCCTCCTGCGTATTCGCGGTGTGCGGGAAGCTGGCCACCCCCATCGCGACCGTGAAGCCGAGGTCGCGGCCCTCGTGCACGACGATCTGCGCCGCGCACTTGCGCCGCAGTCCTTCCATGCGGGCGTGGGCGGTCGCCAGCCCGACGCCGGACAGCAGCACCGCGAAGCGGCGCTCGTCGTAGCGGCAGGAGGCGTCCATCGCGCGCGTGCCGCCGCGCAGCAGGCGGCCCATGGCCTCCAGCACCGCCTGGGTGCCGGCGTCGCCGAGCGAACGCACCGCGTCGCCGGGCGGGTCCAGCTCGATCAGCACCAACGCAAACTCGCGGTGCTCGCGCGTGGACAGGTCGACCTCGCGCCGCAGCTGGTCGTCGAAGTGCGCGCGGCGGTAGAGCCCGGAGGCCGGGTCGCGCAGCGCCTGGTCGCCGAGCTGGCGCCGCAGCTGGTCGTTGGCCAGCTGCAACTGCTCGATCTGCTCCAGCGCGGCGCGCAACTGGGCCTCGCGCTGGCGCTCGGGGCCGAGGTCGCGCCAGACGCTGCACAGCCAGCGGCGACCGTCCGCCGCGGCCGGCCCGGCGATGCGCAGGGCCTCGAGTTCACGGCGCTGCCCGTCCAGCTCCAGCCGGTGCTCGCTGACCAGTGGCCCGCTCTGCGCCAGCGCGGTCTGCACGGCGGCGCGCAAGGCGGTCGCGGTGGCGCCGTCGAAGAGTTCGCCGTCGCTGCGGCCGAGCAGGCTGCCAGCGGCGCAGCCGAGCAGCTCGGCCAGGCCGTCGTCGGCATGCAGATAGCGGCCGCCGGGCAGCTCCTGCAGCGCGACCAGCGCCTGCCGGTGCCTCAGGGCCGCCGGCAGCAGCGCGCCGAGCACGCACGCCACGTCGCCCGGCGACGGGTCGGGGCGCGGCAGCGGCAGTTCCGGGTCCGGGGTGGCGGCCATGAAGCGAGATCCAGTGTAGTCGGCGCCATGCACCATCCCGAGACCCGATGCCCCGATCTTGGTGGCACGTCGGCCGCTGATCAAGGTTCTCGGCAGTCCGGCCCCTAATTTGAGCCGCCGCGGGCGCCGGCCGGCCCGCGGCGCCCCGGGCCCCGGGCGCACCGCCCTGCTGCGGACCGCGGCGCGCCGGCGGCTTCGGGTTATACTTGCGGGCTTCGCCGGGCGGCTGCCTGGTCGAAGAACGCCCGACTGCCCCGGTGCCCGCGCCCGGGCCGCTGCGGGCGCCAGCCCAACGGACACCCCCAGTACATGACCACGATCCGCGTCAAAGAGAACGAGCCCTTCGATGTCGCCCTGCGCCGCTTCAAGCGCACCATCGAGAAGATCGGCCTGCTGACCGAACTGCGCGCGCGCGAGTTCTACGAGAAGCCGACGGCCGAGCGCAAGCGCAAGAAGGCGGCGGCCGTGAAGCGCCACTTCAAGCGCGTGCGCAGCATGCAGCTGCCCAAGAAGCTGTACTGAGCCCGCGCGCGGCGGCCCGCGCCGCCGCGACGGCCGGCCCCTGCCCCGGGGCCCTCGCGAGCCCGCGCCGCATGCCCGCCGCATGCCGCCGCGGGCTCGAGGCATTTTCCAGACCCGTCGCCATGAGCCCACTGAAGGACCGCATCACCGAGGACATGAAGGCCGCGATGCGCGCCAAGGACAGCCAGCGGCTGTCCGCCGTGCGCCTGCTGCTGGCGGCGATCAAGCAGCGCGAGGTCGACGAGCGTGTCGTGCTCGACGACGCCGCCGTCGTCGCGATCGTCGACAAGCTGATCAAGCAGCGCAAGGACTCGGTGGCGGCCTTCGCGCAGGCCGGCCGCGACGACCTGGTGGCCAAGGAGAGCGCCGAGCTCCAGGTACTGCAGGCCTACCTGCCGCAGCGCCTGGGTGCCGACGAGGTGCGCACCGAGGTGGCGGCGCTGGTCGCCGAACTGGGCGCGGCTGGTCCTGCCGACATGGGCCGCGTGATGGCCGCCGCGAAGACCCGCCTGGGCGGTCGCGCCGAGATGGCCCAGGTGTCCGCGGCGGTCAAGCAGGCGCTGGCCGGCTGAGCCGCGCGCAGGAGCCCACGGACATGCACACCCCGCTGCCGCTGCGCCCGATCGCCGACGATGTCTGCGTCGCACCGCAGCTGACCCCGGCCGCGATGGCCGAGGCCGCACGCATGGGCTTTCGCAGCGTCGTCAACAACCGGCCCGATGGCGAAGGCGGCCCTGGCCAGCCGCGCAACGCCGACATCGAGGCCGCGGCGCAGGCGGCCGGGCTGCAGTACCGCTACCTGCCGGTGGACTCCGGCTTCCAGACGCCGGCCCAGGCCGCCGCGATGGCCGCGCTGCTGGCCGAGCTGCCGCGGCCGCTGCTGATGTTCTGCCGCTCGGGCGCACGTTCGGCGCGCCTGTACGCGCTGGCCCACGGCGCCTGAACCGGCGCCCGTTGCCCCTGCGCGAGGCAGGGCCGACATCATTGCTGCGCTGCGGGAAAGTGCGTGTGCCCGCGCAAGGGGTCTGCAGCGACAATCGGCCGCAACCGGGGCTCGCGACGCCCCTGACCGAGGAGTGCACTTGACCCCGCTACTGAAGCTGTCGAGCGCGATCGACCGCGTCAACGAGTGGATCGGCCGGCTGACCATGTGGCTGGTGCTGGCCGCGGTGCTGATCAGCGCCGGCAACGCCATCCTGCGCAAGGCCTTCAGCATCGGCAGCAACGCCTGGCTGGAGATCCAGTGGTACCTGTTCGCCGCCGTGTTCCTGCTCGGCGTCGGCTACGTGCTGCTGAAGAACGCGCACGTGCGCATCGACTTCATCTCCACGCGCCTGAGCAAGCGCACCAACGCGATCATCGACATCCTCGGGCTCGTGATCTTCACGATCCCGCTGGCGGTCATCATGATCGACCTGTCCTGGCCGGTCTTCGAGCGCGCGTGGATCTCCGGCGAGACCAGCATCAATGCCGGCGGCCTGATCCGCTGGCCGGCCTGGCTGCTGCTGCCGGCCGGCTTCACGATCCTGGCGCTGCAGGCGCTGTCGGAGCTGATCAAGCGCGTGGCCTTCCTGCGCGGCCTGCGCAGCGAGCCGTTCACGGTCGAGCACGAGAAGACCGCCGAGGAACTGCTGATCGAGGAACTGGCGGCCAAGGCCGAGGCGGAGGCGCGCTGAAATGATCCCCGTTTGCCTGTTGCCGCCCGCCGCGGCGGCGCCAGTGGCCTTCGCCATGCCCGGATCCTGCTGACATGTCGGCCTTCATCGCACAGAACTTCGTCCCGCTGATGTTCGCGGGGCTGCTGGTCTTCCTGCTCAGCGGCATCCCGGTGGCCTTCGGGCTGGCCGCCACCGGGCTGCTGTTCGGCTTCATCGGCATCGAGGCCGGGCTGTTCGGCACCAACCTGTTCCAGGCCCTGCCGCTGCGCGTGTTCGGCATCATGTCCAACGACACGTTGCTGGCGATCCCCTTCTTCACCTTCATGGGGATCATCCTGGAACGCTCGGGCATGGCCGAGGACCTGCTGGAAACCGTTGGCCAGGTCTTCGGCCCCGTGCGCGGCGGCCTCGCGATCGCCGTCGTGCTGGTCGGGGCCCTGCTCGCGGCGACCACCGGCGTCGTCGCCGCCGCCGTCATCAGCATGGGCCTGATCTCGCTGCCCATCATGCTGCGCTACGGCTACAACCGCACGATCGCGACCGGCACGATCACCGCGTCGGGCACGCTGGCGCAGGCGATCCCGCCGTCGCTGGTGCTGATCGTGCTGGCCGACCAGCTCGGCCGCTCGGTGGGCGACATGTATGCCGGGGCGGTGCTGCCGGCGGCGATGCTGGTCGGCCTGTACCTGCTGTTCGTCGTGGCCGTTGCGATCCTGCGGCCGTCCTGGGTGCCGGCGCTGCCGACCGAGGCGCGCATCTACCGCGAGCCCGACGGCAGCGGCGGCTACCGCTCGCTGGTGCTGCTATTGGCGCTTTGCGCGGCGGTCGGCGTCGTGTGGTCGCAGGTGCACGAGAGCGTGATGAACCCGTGGCTCGAGCGCTCGATGCCGGCGCCGCGCGACGAGATCATCATCCTGTCGCTGACCATCGCCTCGGTGCTGGCGCTGCTGCTGTCGGTGCTGAACCGCGTGCTGCGGCTGGGGCTGCTGTCGCGCCTGGCCGAGCGCGTGACCTTCGTGCTGATCCCGCCGCTGGTGCTGATCTTCCTGGTGCTGGGGACCATCTTCCTGGGTGTGGCGACGCCGACCGAGGGCGGCGCGATGGGGGCGCTGGGCGCGCTGCTGATGGCCGTCGGCAAGCGCCGGCTCAACTTCAAGCTGCTGACGCAGGCCCTGGACAGCACGGCGCGCCTGGCGACCTTCGTGATGTTCATCCTGATCGGCTCGACGGTCTTCAGCTTCACCTTCAACGCCGCCGACGGCCACATCTGGGTCGAGCACCTGTTCGACAACATCCCGGGCGGCGCGATGGGCTTCCTGATCGTCGTGAACCTGCTGGTCTTCGGCCTGGGCATGTTCATCGACTTCTTCGAGATCGCCTTCATCGTCGTGCCGATGCTGGCGCCGGTGGCGGCCAAGGTGCTGCCCGAGCTGCTGCCGGCCGGGGTGCCGCCGGACTATGCGCTGATCTGGTTCGGGATCATCCTCGCGATGAACCTGCAGACCTCGTTCCTGACGCCGCCGTTCGGCTTCGCCCTGTTCTACCTGCGCAGCGTGGCGGCGCGCAAGGACTACACCGACCGCGTGACCGGCCAGCTGATCCCGGCCGTGACGACGCCGCAGATCTACAAGGGCTCGATCGCCTTCATCGTGATCCAGCTGGTGATGGTCGCGACGCTGATGCTCAACCCGCAGTTCGTCGTCGGCGGCATCTCCAAGGGTCCGGAGATCGATGCCGACAAGGCGCTGCGCGAGATGGGGCTGGACACGCCCAGCTATGGCGAGGAACCGGCACCGGAAGCCGAAGGCGCCGCCAGCGAGCCCGAGGGCGAGGACGCCGAGGACGATCCGGCCAAGGCGCTGGAAGAGGCGCTGCGCCGCGGCGGCAACCGCAACTGACCGGACGCCTGACCCGGCGGCGGCTGGCACCGCGGCCGCCGTGGCGGACAGCAAAGACAAGGGGCCCCGCGGGGCCCCTCGTTCATCGTCCGTGCGGCTGGCTCAGAGCCGGGCGGTCTGCATGTAGCTGTCGAAGCGCGCCTCGGTGAAGCGGAACCACAGGTTGGCCTCGCGACGGAAGGCGCTGTAGTCGTCGTAGATCTTCTTCCACGCCGGATTGGACGCGCTGATCTCCGAGTACAGATCCATCGCCGCCTTGAACGACGCGTCGAGCACCGGCTTCGGGAAGGCGACCAGCTTGGTGCCGCCGGCGACCAGCTGCTTCAGCGCCGCCGGGTTGCGCACGTCGTACTTGGCCTGCATCTCGGTGTGCGCGTAGGCCGCAGCCGACTCGATGATGGCCTTGTACTCGGCGCTCAGGCCGTCGAAGGCCTTCTGGTTGACGTACAGGTCCAGCTGCGGGCCGCCTTCCCACCAGCCGGGGTAGTGGTAGAACGGCGCGACCTTGTTGAAGCCCAGCTTCTGGTCGTCGTAGGGGCCCACCCATTCGGCGGCGTCAATCGTGCCCTTCTCCAGCGCCTGGTAGATCTCGCCGCCTGCGATGTTCTGCGACACCGTGCCCAGGCGCCCCGTCACCCGGCCGGCGAAGCCGCCGACGCGGAACTTCAGGCCGTTCATGTCGGCAACGGTCTTGATCTCCTTGCGGAACCAGCCGCCCATCTGCGCGCCGGTGTTGCCCATCGGGAAGCTGGTGAAGCCGTAGTTCGAATAGAACTCGCGCATCAGCTTCAGGCCGTTGCCGTCGTACTGCCAGGCCGTCATCTGGCGGCTGTTGAGGCCGAACGGGATCGCGCAGCCGAGCGCGAAGCAGTCGTTCTTGCCGAAGTAGTAGTAGGGCGCCGTGTGGCCCATCTCGACGGTGCCGTTCTGCACCGCGTCGACCAGGCCCGGCATCGGCACCAGTTCGCCGCCCGGGTGCACGGAGATCTCGAACTTGCCGCCGGACATGGCGCGCACCTTGGCCGCGAAGGTCTCGGCCGCGCCGTAGATGGTGTCCAGGGACTTCGGGAATGCCGAGGTCAGGCGCCAGCGAAGGTTGGCCTGGGCGTGGACGACGGCCGGCGCCACGCCGGCAGCAAGCACGCCGGCCAGACCGGCGCCTTGGACAAAGGAACGACGTTCCATGTAATCAATCTCCTGTGGTCCTGGCGTGGGGAAGCCGAGGTGCGCGAAATTCTAGGGGGGGGTCATGACCCCACTCGGGCGGGTTTTCCCCGCCGTGAAACTGCGTAAGCGGCCGCTTGCGCCGCTCAAGCGCCACTCAAGCGCCAGTCAAACGCCGGCCAGTTTCATGCGCGAGATCAGCACCGAACCCACGGTCTTGCCGCCCTGCGTGTAGGCGTCGGCGCCGACCGCGGCGATGTCGCGCAGCATCTCGCGCAGGTTGCCGGCGATCGTGACCTCGTGCACCGGGTGCACGATGCGCCCGCCCTCGACCCAGAAGCCGGCCGCACCGCGCGAATAGTCGCCGGTGACCAGGTTGACGCCCTGCCCCATGAGCTCGGTGACGAAGAGGCCGCGGCCGAGCTTGCGCAGCATCGCGTCGAGGTCGTCGCCGGGCTTCGTGCGCCGGCTGCGCAGGCGCAGGTTCTGCGAGCCGCCGGCATGGCCGGTGGTCTTCATGCCCAGCTTGCGCGCCGAGTAGCTGGACAGGAAGTAGCCCTGCACGACACCGCCCTCGACCACGGTGCGCGGTCGCGTGCGCACGCCCTCGTCGTCGAAGGGCGCGCTGGCCTTGCCCTTGGGCAGGTGCGGGTCCTCCAGCAGGTCCAGGTGACTGGCCAGCACCGGCTGCCCCAGGCAGCCGACCAGGAAGCTGGCCTTGCGGTACAGCGCGCCGCCGGACACGGCCTGCACGAAGCTGCCCAGCAGCCCGGCGGCGACCGGCGCCTCGAACAGCACCGGCACCTCGGCGGTGGCGACGCGGCGCGACTTCAGCCGCGACAGCGCACGCTCGGCGGCATAGCGCCCGACGGCCTCCGGCGCCGCCAGCTCGCTCGCGTCGCGCATCGAGCTGTACCAGGCGTCGCGCTGCATGTCGCGGCCGCGGCCGGCGATCGGCGCGACCGAGATGTAGTGGCGCGAGCTCGCATAACCGCCGCGGAAGCCGCGGGTGTTGCCGGCCCAGAAGTGGGCCTGCTGCGCCGAGACCCCGGCGCCTTCGCTGTTGGCGATGCGGCGGTCGACCGCGAAGGCGGCGTCCTCGCAGCGGCGCGCCAGCTCGGCGGCCGCCGCGGCGTCGATCGCCCAGGGGTGGAACAGGTCGAGGTCGCGTGCCGCCTCCGCGGGTGTCGCCAGGTCCTCGGCGTCGGGCAGCCCGGCGGCCGGGTCCTCGGCCGTGAAGCGGGCGATGTCGTAGGCCGCCTGCACGGTGCGGCGGATGGCCGCCGGCGAGAAGTCCGAGGTGCTCGCGTTGCCGCGCCGCTGGCCCAGGTAGACGCTGACGCCCAGCGACTTGTCGCGGTTGCGCTCCACATTCTCGAGCTCGCCCTTGCGCACGCTCACCGACAGGCCCACGCCCTCGGACACCTCGGCGCCGGCGTCGCTGGCGCCGAGCTCGCGCGCGATCGCCAGCGTGTCCTCGACGATCTGGCGGAACTGGTCGGGGTGGTAGGCGAAGCCCTGGTCGGGGGTCGGGGAGCTCATCGTTGGGGCGGCAGCAAGGTCGGGGCGGGGTCTCGGGGCCCCGCCGGCGCGGAGCGCGCCGATGATAATCACCCGTCCTGCCGCTCCCGGCGCCCCCGCGCGCCCCGCCCCGAAACATGCCCCGACGCGCCGCCCCCCATCGCGGCATCGACCACCACTATGGCGACGGCGACGGCGATGCGCCGGCGGCGCCGAGCAAGACCCAGCTGAAGCAGAAATCGCACGAGCTGCAGGCGCTGGGCGTGGCGGTGGCCGCGCTGTCCGAAGAGCGCCTGGCCGCGCTGAAGCTGCCCGAGGCGCTGCGCGACGCGATCGTCGAATACCGGCGCACGCGCTCGCACGAGGGCCGGCGGCGCCAGATGCAGTACGTGGGCAAGCTGATGCGTAGTGCCGACGAGGACGCGCTGCGCGAGGCCGTCGCCGCCGCCACGCTGGGCAGCGCGAAGGAGACGCTGGCGCTGCACGAGGCCGAGCGCTGGCGCGCCGAGCTGATCGCCGGCGACGACGCGCTGACCCGCTGGCTGCAGGCCCACCCGGACACCGACGCGCAGCAGCTGCGCAGCCTGGTGCGTGCGGCGCGCCGCGACGCGGCCGCCTTGCCGGCCGAACAGCGCCAGCCGCGCAGCTACCGCGAGCTGTTCCAGTTTCTCAAGCCCCTGCTCAAGCCCCCGACATGAACGAAGCGGCCCCCGCCCCGCTGCCGGACCCCGTGCGCATCGGCCTCGTCTCGATCAGCGACCGCGCCTCCAGCGGCGTCTACCAGGACCAGGGCCTGCCGGCGCTGAAGGACTGGCTGTCGCGCGCGCTGAAGAACCCGGTGACCTGGGTCGAGCGCCTGATCCCGGACGATCAGGACGGCATCGCCGCCACGCTGCGCGCGCTGGTCGACGACGAGCGCTGCGACCTCGTGCTGACGACCGGCGGCACCGGCCCGGCGCCGCGCGACGTGACGCCGGAGGCCACGCTGGCGGTGGCCGACAAGGTGATGCCCGGCTTCGGCGAGCAGATGCGGCAGATCAGCCTGGCCTTCGTGCCGACGGCCATCCTCTCGCGCCAGGTCGCGGTGATCCGCGGCCGCGCGCTGATCGTCAACCTGCCCGGCCAGCCGAAGGCCATCGCCGAGACGCTGGAGGGCCTGCCGCGCGCCGCGCCGCCGGTGCACGGCATCTTTGCCGCCGTGCCCTACTGCATCGACCTGATCGGCGGGCCCTACCTCGAGACCGACGAGGCGGTGTGCAAGGCCTTCCGGCCGAAGTCGGCGCTGCGCGTGCCGCGGACGGGCTGACGGCCCGGCCCCGTCGCAGGGCCGCCTACTTGACGAGGCGGTTCAGCCGCTCGGCGTCGAAGGCCTCGGTGGTCTGCGCGTCCTGCGGCACGCAGTCGCCGGCCGGCAGTTCGCGCGCTCGCGCCGACAGCTTCTCGATCGCCTGCCACAGCAGCGCGATCTGGTGCTCGTGGCCGGCGGCGTTGTCGATCAGGCCCTTCATCGCCAGCGAGACCGGGTCGTCGCCCTGCGTCACGCCGTAGGCCGAGAAGCCCATGCGCGCGGCCGCGGCTTCGCGCTGCGCGTCGGTCTCGGCCTGGATGATGCGCGCCGGGTTGCCGACCGCGGTGGCCCCCGGCGGCACCGGCTTGACGACCACCGCGCCGGAGCCGACGCGTGCACCGTCGCCGACCGTGAAGCCGCCCAGCACCTGCGCATTGGCGCCGACGATGACGCCGCGGCCCAGCGTCGGGTGGCGCTTGGCGCCCTTGGCGAGCGACGTGCCGCCCAGCGTGACGCCCTGGTAGATCGTGCAGTCGTCGCCGACCTCGGCCGTCTCGCCGATCACGACGCCCATGCCGTGGTCGATGAAGACGCGCCGGCCCATCGTCGCGCCGGGGTGGATCTCGATGCCGGTGAGGAAGCGGCCGAGGTGCGAGACGAAGCGCGCCAGCGTCGTGAAGCCGCGCTGCCAGAACCACTGCGCGCGCCGGTGCAGCACCAGCGCATGCAGGCCCGGATAGCAGGTCAGCACCTCCCATGCGGAGCGCGCCGCGGGGTCGCGCTCGAGGATGCAGGCGATGTCTTCTCGCAGTCGTTTGAACATGGGCGGCGCCTTGGCTCGCGCCAGTGTAGCGGTCGGCCCCGCTTTCTGCAGGACGCGGCCCGCGCGGCGGGTCGCCGCGCCGGTCGCGGGTTCAGGGCGCCGGTGCGCCAGCGGGGGCCGGCTCGCCGCCGCGCACGCCGAGCTTGAACGCGATCATCGCGCGCAGCCGGTTCGGCAGCACCGGCTTGATCAGCAGGTGGTAGTCGTGGCGCTCGGCCTCGTCCTCGTGGCCGGAGAGGCTGCTGCCGGTGATCAGGATCGCCGGCAGCGGCCGCCGTGGCCAGCGCGCGCGCAGCGCGGCCAGCGCCTCGATGCCGGTGCGGCCCTGCGGCAGCCGGTAGTCCACCAGCAGCAGGTCCGGCAGCTGCGGCCCGGGGTCGGCCAGCCAGGCCTGCACCGCGTCCACCGTCTCGAAGGCGACGACATCCGCGCCCCAGGCCTGCAGCAGCACGACCAGGCCCTCGCGCACCGCGGCCTCGTCCTCGACGACGACGATCAGCCGGCCCTGCAGCGTCAGGCCGATCGGCGCGCGCAGCGCGCCCGGCGCCGGCTCGACGCTGCGCGGCGCCTTGCCCGGCATCAGCTCGAGCGCGAAGACCGTGCCGTGGCCGACACGCGAGCGCACCGCGATCGGCGCCGCCATCAGCGCCGCCAGGCGCTTGACGATGGCCAGCCCCAGGCCCAGGCCCTTGCGGTGGTGGGCCAGCAGCGGCCGGTTGCTCTGCGCCTGGTAGAACTCCTCGAAGATGCGCGGCAGGCTGGCCTCGGAGATGCCGATGCCGCTGTCCCACACCTGCAGCAGCAGCCGCGGCCCGGCCGGCGTGCTGCGCAGGCGGCAGCTCACGAGCACGCCGCCGTCGTCGGTGTAGCGGATGGCGTTGCTGACCAGGTTGCGCAGCACGCGTTCGAGCAGCACCGGGTCGGTGTGCGCCACCTGCTGCTCGCCGCGGAAGACCAGCGCCAGGCCCTTCTCGAAGGCGATCGGCTCGAAGTGCAGCCGCAGCCGCGCGAACAGCTCCTTCATGCGCACCGGCTGCGGGTTGACGTCGACGCCGCCGGTGTCGATGCGCGTGATGTCCAGCAGCTCGCCGAACAGGCCCTCCAGCGCGTCCACGCTCTCGTTGATGCTGCCCACCAGCGAGGCCACTTCGGGGTCGCGGCTCTTGCTGCGCAGCGCCTCGGCGAACAGGCCCATCGCGTGCAGCGGCTGGCGCAGGTCGTGGCTGGCGGCGGCGAAGAACTGCGTCTTCGCGCGGTTGGCGGCCTCGGCGGCGCGGCGCGCCTCCTCGGCGGCGGTCATCTCGGTGCGCAGGCGCGCCGCCAACTCGTCGGTGCGCGCCTTCAGCGCGATCGCCTGGCCCAGCGCGCTGCCGTAGGTCCGCGCCATCAGCACCGTGGCGCAGAACAGGATGGTCACGATCACCGCCAGCGGCAGGTGGCCACCCTGACTGGTGTCGGTCGCGATGCGCACGATGGTCGGCGTCAGCACCAGGCTGATGAAGCCCAGGAAGACCCAAGCCTGGGTGGCCAGCAGCTGCACCGAGCTGACGCAGTAGGTGTAGACGACGAGGATCAGCGCGATCTTGTCGTAGGGCGTGCCCAGGCCCCAGAACAGCCACACCGCCACGCCCCACAGGCTGCCCTGCAGCAGCACCAGCGCGCGCCAGCTGTCGCGCCAGGCCAGCAGCGTGGCCTCGTCGGCGTCGGGCCGGCGCAGGTAGCGCAGGTAGTGCGCCAGGCGCAGCGCCCACAGCCCCAGCAGCGCCGCGGCCCAGCCGCCCAGCCGCCAGGGTTCGGCCAGCGGCGCGAACAGCCAGACGATGACCGCCAGGCCGAGCAGGTAGCCGATCAGCGTCGCCGGCGTCTGCACGTACAGCGCGCGCATGTGGTCGACGTCGCTGCCCAGCGCCCGCCGCGTGTCGTCCGCCGGCGCGGCCGCCGCCCCCCGGGCTGACAGGTCCAGCGGCACCGCAGGAGCCGGGCCCGTAGTCATCGTGGCCAGGGCCTGCTGGCGCGCCTCAACGCGGCGGCCGGCGCGCGAAGAAACCGCCCTGCCCCTGCGTCATCTGGCTCACCGCCAGCACCGCCTGCGTGCGCGAGCTGACGCCCAGGGCCCGCAGCACCGCCGCGACATGGTCCTTGACCGTCTCGACCGACAGGTTGAGCTGGCGCGCGATCAGCTTGTTCGGCAGGCCCTGCAGCAGCAGGCCCAGCACCTCGGCCTGGCGCGGCGTGAGGCCGACGTCCTCGATGCTGGGCAGCTTCTGGTGCGGCTCCGGCCGCGCCGCGGCGCCCAGCGGGGCATGACCCGAGGGCGCGCCCTCGGGTCCGGTACGCATCACGCCCGGCACGGTATCGCCGCCGCTGCGGGCGCCCGGACTGAATTCCAGCCCCAGCATGGACGGCGGCACGTACATCGAACCCGACATCACCATGCCCAGCGCCTCGTGCAGCTCGGCGTTGGAGCTGCGCTTGGGCACGAAGCCCATCGCGCCGAGGTCGATGGCGCGGATGACGTCGCTGGCCCGGTCGCTGGCCGACACGACGACCACCGGCACGGCCGGGTAGGCGGCTCGGAACTCGGCCAGCACGTCGAAGCCGTCGGCGTCGCCCAGCGCCAGGTCCAGCAGCACGAGGTCCCACTCCGGGTCCTCGGCCAGCGCGGCGCGCGCGGCGGCGGCGCTGTCGACGCCGGTCACCGTGACGTCGCTGCCGATGCCCTGGATGACGGCCTGC
Source organism: Rubrivivax sp. (assembly GCA_019635315.1). GTDB lineage: Bacteria > Pseudomonadota > Gammaproteobacteria > Burkholderiales > Burkholderiaceae_C > Rubrivivax. The sequence goes on along the minus strand of JAHBZT010000002.1, from coordinate 221,760 downwards.
AGCGCCGAGAGGATGAGCGGGTGATCGTCGACCAGCAGCACCTTCATGTCGTCTCCGCGGGTCCGGTGGGTCGGCCCATTGTCAACCGCTGGCGCACCTGGCCCGGTTCCCCAATTTGGGGGTTGCCGCGCCGGCGCGGCCCGGGATAGGGGTCTGCGCGACAGACATCGGCACCCGGGCAGGCGCCTAAGTGAAGCGGCGCGTCACCGACTCGGCCACGCAGGCCGGCTTGTCCGAACCCTCCAGTTCGACGGTGGCCTCCACCACCAGCTGCGCGCCGCCGGGCAGCGGCTCGTAGCTCAGCAGCCGGAAGCGCCCGCGCAACCGGCTGCCCACGCGCACCGGGGCCGGGAAGCGCACGCGGTTGAGCCCGTAGTTGATGCCCATCCGCACGTCGGCGATCTCGAACGCACTCTCGAACAGCGGCGGCAGCAGGCTCAGCGTCAGGAAGCCATGCGCGACGGTGGCGCCGAAGGGTCCGGCCGCCGCACGCTGCGGATCGACGTGGATCCACTGGTGGTCGTCGGTGGCCTGTGCAAAGAGGTCGATGCGCGACTGCTCCACGGTCAGCCAGTCGCTGGCGCCGATCTCGCGGCCGACCAGCGGCTGCAGGTCGGCCAGGTAGGCGTAGACGGTCTTGCTCATCCGTTCCTCAGCGAAGAATCCACGCGCGCAGCGGCGCCCACTGCTCCAGGTCGCGTTCGACCCGGCTCGGCGCCACGTCCCACAGCGTCAGCCCGTGCGCGGCGAGCTGCACGTAGTTCTGCGTCTCGCGCAGCCAGGCCACCACCGGCACCGGCAGCGTGGCCACGTACTCGTGCAGGTGCTCGTTGGCCCGCGTGTGCTCGCGGATGCGCATGCCCACCAGCGCCAGCTCCACGTCGGCGGCACGCCGGTGCTCGCGCAGCGCGTTCACGAAGGCATGCGTGGCCTGGATGTCGAACAGGCTGGCCTGCAGCGGGATCAGCACGCGGTCGGCGATGCGCATCACCGCGTCCAGCCGCTTGCCGTGCAGCCCGGCCGGGGTGTCCAGCACGACATGCGTGGTGCCCTTGGGCGGGCGCACGATGTCGTCGCCGGCCACGTCCCAGCCGCTGATGGCCGGCAGCTGCGGCGGCCGCAGCGCCAGCCACTGGCGCGCCGACTGCTGGCGGTCGACGTCGCCCAGCATCACCGCGTGGCCGGCGGCGGCCAGGCAGCCGGCGACGTTGGTGGCCAGCGTGCTCTTGCCGACGCCGCCCTTGGGGTTGGCGACCACGATCACGGGCATGGCGGGCTCTCCTCCTGCGCTGGGGCGGCGCGCGCCGGGTGGGCGGCCGCGTTGTGGACCGGTGTTCGGGTATGGTAGCGGCCCGTCCGCGGCGTACCGTTGCGGGCAGACCCGAGCCGGGGCCGAGCCGCCGCCGCGCCGAACCTGCTGCAACGCCTGCCGACGATGGCCGAGATCCTCGTGCTCGCCGCCCACCCGCAGATGGACCACTCGCGGGTCACGCGCACGCTGATGCGCGCCGCCGCGCAGGCCGCCCCGGCACGCACCGAAGTGCGCGACCTGTATGCGCTGTACCCGGACTATTTCGTCGACGCCGACGCCGAACGCGCGGCGCTGGCGGGCGCGCAGCTCGTCGTCTGGCTGCACCCGGTGCAGTGGTACTCGATGCCGCCGCTGATGAAGCTGTGGCTGGACGAGGTCTTTGGCTTCGGCTGGGCCTACGGCCCGGGCGGCCGCGCGCTGGCCGGCAAGGCGCTGTGGCTGGTCACCTCCACCGGGGGCCCGGAGTCCAGCTACCGCCCGGACGGCTACAACCGCTACTTCCTGGACGCCTTCCTGCACCCCTACGAGCAGACGGCGGCGCTGACGCGCATGCGCTGGCTGCCGCCGCTGGCGCTGCACGGCGCGCACCGCGCCAGCGACGAGGCCGTGGCGGCGCATGCCCGCGTCTTCGCCGAGCGGCTGGCGGCCTGGCCCGACTGGCCCGAGCTGGCCGCGGCCGACGACACGCCGCCCTGCGACGTGCCGGCCGACGCGCGCCCGGCCGCCGAGGACCGCTGACCGTGGGCGACAGCTCCTGGCTGCTGCAGAGCCTGGTCTTCCTGGGCGCCGCCGTGCTGGCGGTGCCGATCGCGCGGCTGCTCGGCCTGGGCGCGGTGATCGGCTACCTGGCCGCCGGCCTGCTGATCGGGCCCTGGGGCCTGCAGCTGGTCACCGACGCCGGGGCCATCCTGCGCTTCGCCGAATTCGGCGTCGTGCTGATGCTGTTCCTGGTCGGCCTGGAGCTGGACCCGAAGCGGCTGTGGCAGCTGCGCGGGCCGATCTTCGGCTGGGGCAGCGTGCAGCTCGCCGGCTCCACCGCCCTGCTGGCCGCGATCGGCGTCGCGCTCGGGCTGGACTGGCGCGTCGCGCTGGTCGCCGGGCTGGCGCTGGCGCAGAGCTCCACGGCCATCGCGCTCGCCACGCTGGCCGAGCGCAACCTGATGCCGACCACCGGCGGGCGCAGCATCCTGTCGGTGTCGCTGTTCCAGGACATCGGCGGCATCGCGATCCTGACGCTGCTGCCGCTGCTGGCCGTGCAGGCGGCGCCCGGCGCGCGGCCGGGCTGGCAGACGGCGCTGATCGCGCTGGGCATGGTGCTCGCGATCGTCTTCGGCGGCCGGCTGCTGCTGCGCCCGGCGCTGCGCTGGATCGCGCGCAGCGAAACGCCGGAGATCTTCACCGCGGCCAGCCTGCTGCTGGTGGTGGCCACCGCGGCGCTGATGCAGGCCGCCGGGCTGTCGATGGCGCTCGGCGCCTTCCTGGCCGGCGTGCTGCTGGCCGAGAGCGAATTCCGCCGCCAGCTCGAGACCGACCTGGCGCCGTTCAAGGGCCTGCTGCTGGGGCTGTTCTTCATCGCGGTGGGCATGAGCATCGACTTCGCCGTCGTGCTGGCCGCCCCGCTGGCGATGGCCGCCGCGGTGCTGGGCTTCGTCGCCGTGAAGGCGCTGCTGATGGTGGCGATGGCCTGGCGCATGAAGATCCCGCTGGCCGAGCGCCCGGTCTTCGTCGTCATGCTGGCGCAGGGCGGCGAATTCGGCTTCGTCGTGCTGCAGGCCGCGGGCAGCTCGGCGCTGCTGCCGGCGGCCACCGGCTCGTTCCTGCTCGCCGTGATCACGATCTCGATGCTGATGACGCCGCTGCTGATGCTGGTGGTGGACCGCCTGGTCGCGCCGCGGCTGGCCCGCGGCGCGGCACCGCCGATGGCCGAGATCGACGAAGCGCAGGACGCGCCGATCCTGATCCTGGGCTTCGGCCGCTACGGCCAGATCGTCGCGCGGCTGATCAACGCCTGCGGCCTGGCCGCCACCGTGCTGGACCACGACGCCGAGCAGGTGGCCAGCGTGCGCCGCTTCGGCTGGCCGGCCTTCTACGGCGACGCGACGAGGCTGGACCTGCTGCGCATCGCCGGCGCCGCCGACGCGCGCGTGATCGTCGTCGCCATCGACGACGTGGCGCAGAGCCTGGCCGTCGTCGACCTGGTCAAGCAGCACTTCCCGCAGGCCACGCTGGTCGTGCGCGCGCGCAACACCACGCACTGGTACGGGCTGCACCAGCGCGGCGTCGAGCACATCGAGCGCGAGACGCTGGACGCGGCGCTGATGAGCGGGCGCAGCGTGCTGGAGCTGATGGGCTGGGAGCGCCATGCCGCGCGCCAGCAGGCGCTGCGCTTCCGCCGCCACAGCATCGAGCTGATGCAGGCGATGGCGCCGCACCAGGGCGACGAGAAGCGGCTGATCTCGATCGCGCGCCAGGGCCGCCAGGAGCTGGAGGAGCTGTGGTCGCGCGAACGCGAGGAACGCCGGCGCACGCGGGCACGGCGTGGCGAGGGGTTCGGCGCCGAGGCGCCCGCCCCGCCCGCGCCGCCCGACCGGGCGGGCGGCTGACGCGGCGTCAGCGCCCGGCGCCACGGGGCGGCGCCAGCGTCAGCGAGTATTGGACCGGCGCGGGCGCCGGGTCGGCCAGCCAGTCGGCGATGGCCGCGGTCTGGTGGCGGTCGTCGAGCACCGGCGTGTGGCCGGTGGCCGGCACATGCGCCACGGTGACCGCATGGCCGCGGCGCATGCGCGCGATGGTCGCCGCGCTCAGCGCGTCGGACTCCAGGCCGTGCAGCAGCAGCACCGGGCAGCGCACCTGCGCCCAGTCCGGCCACTGCAGCAGCGCCTGCTGCGCGTCGCGCCGGTAGGCCAGCAGCGCGCGCGGGTCGTGGCGGTAGACGCGGCCGCCGTCGGCGTCCGACCAGCGCGTGGTCTGCCAGGCCAGGAAGTGGCGCACCTCGTCGGACACCGGCCCGTCGTGCTTCTGCGACGCGCCGACACGGCGCATGATCTCCGCCGGCGTGCGGAAGACATACCAGCGCGCCAGCACCTCGGCACGGCGCTGCCGCCGCGCGCGCGCCAGGAAGGGCCCGGTGTCGTTGAGCACCAGGCGCGAGACCCGCTTCGGCTCTCGGGCGGCGTAGGCGATCGCGGCGCTGGCGCCCATCGACGAGCCGAGCAGCGCCAGCGGCCCGCCGCCGAGCGCCGCGACGGCCTGGCGCAGTTGCTCCACCAGCACCGGCAGGCCGTATTCGGATTCGTCGGCCAGCCAGCCGCTGCGGCCGCGGCCGACCCAGTCCATGCAGACGACGCGCCAGCCGGCGCGCGCCATGTCAGCGGCCAGGAACGAGAAGCGCGCCGCGCTGCTGGCGACGCCGCCCACGCACAGCAGCCGCGGGCCGTCGGCCGGCCCCCAGCTCGTCCAGTGCACCGGCACCGTGTAGTCGCGGCGCAGCCGGCGCGGCACCGCGGCTTGCAGCGCCGCCGGCTGGCGGAATTCGAAGCCGCCGCGTTCGGCCAGCGGCTCGAAGCGCGCGGCCAGGCGCAGCGCCACCGCCTCCCAGGCGGTCCAGGTGTCCGCGCCGGCCACCGCGCCCTTCACTCCCGCGTCCGGTCGCGGTCGCGCTGGCGCAGCACCTCGACCATCACGTTGAAGGTGCGCGCCAGGCGACCCAGTTCGTCGCGCCCCTGCACCGGCACGCGCGCCGCGTCGTAGTCGCCGGCCTTCAGCGCGCCGGCGGCATCGGTCAGCGCGCGCACCGGTCGCACGATGCTGCGCGCGAAGCGCAGCGCCAGGCCGGTGAACAGCAGCCCGACCAGCACGACGCTCCACAGCAGGTGGCTGTAGAGCTGGCGCAGCGGCGCCTCGAAGACCGTGCGCGGCTCGCTGACGACGACCACCCAGTCGTGCCCGGGCACCGGTGCGTAGCCGGCGATCTCGTCGCGCCCGCTGACGGCCGAGCGGTACGCGAGGTCGCCGATCGCCTTCGCGCCGACCACCGCCTGCGCCAGGGCCTGCTCGCCCAGGTCGTCGACGCGGTCGCGGCGGAAGCGCTGGTCGGCGCGGATCGCCGCCTGCGTGGCCTCGGGCAGCGGCGCCAGGCTGCGGTACAGCAGGTCCTCGCGCGCATGCTGGATCACGACGCCGTCGCCGTCGACGAGCAGCGGCGTCAGCGCCGAGTCGTGCCGCACCTCGTCGAGCATGTCGCCGACTGCCGAGCCGAGCACCCGCAGCACCATCGCGCCGATCACCCGGCCGTCGTCGGCCCGCACCGGCTCGGCGAAGAACAGCCCGGCGGCGCCGGCGACCGCGCCGACCACGATGCCGGTGACATGCGCCCGCCCGGCCATCGCCTCGCGGAAGTAGTGGCGGAAGGCGAAGTTGCGGCCCTGCACCTCGGCGTCGCTGGAGACCACCGCGGTGCCGGCGGCGTCCATCAGCATGATCAGCTGCACGTTCGGGTTGGCGCGCACCTGGCGCTGCAGCTTGTCGCGCAGCGCCTCGCGCCCCGCCTCGTCGGGACGCTGCAGGAAGAGCGGGAAGTCGGCATCGGTGGCCAGTGCACGTGTCAGCAGCCGGCTGTCGTCGACGAACTGGCCGATGCGCCCGGCCGTGCTGTGCGCGAGCTGGCGCACCAGGCGCAGCTCGGCGTCCGCCACCGCGTCCAGGCTGCCGGCCAGGTTGTAGGCGCCGGCCAGCAGCATCGGCAGCAGCGCGGTGGCGACCATCGCGAGCGCCATCTTCAGCGCCAGCGGCCAGTCGCGCGGACGCCAGGCCGGCGTATGCCGGGCCGGGCGCTCGCCGCCGGCCGTGCCATGCTCCAGCGTGCTGTCGCCCTGCTGCAGCGCCTCGTGCAGGTCCAGTCGCGCCAGGTGGTCGGCGCACAGCTCGCGGCGGAATTCGGCGACGTCGCGCGGGCGCCGGGCCGGGTCCATGTCCAGCGCGCGGTCGATGGCCTTCAGGAAGGCCTCGCCGAAACGGCCGCGACCGGCCTCGACGGCCGGCACCAGCGCACGCGGGTCGGCGGCGCGCGTCTCGGCGTCCGGCGGCTTGCGGCCGGCGACGCACCAGTACAGGGTCGCCGCCAGCGCATGCAGGTCGGTCCAGGCGCCCTGCTCGCCCAGGCCGTACTGCTCGATCGGCGCATAACCCGGCGTCACCACCACCGAGCCCTGCTCGGCCACCGCCACCGTCTGGCCGGCGCTGCCGAAGTCCAGCAGCACCAGGCTGCCGTCGGCCTCGCGCACCTGGATGTTGTCCGGCTTGATGTCGCGGTGCAGGAAGCCGGCCGCGTGCACCGCGGCCAGCCCGTCCAGCAGCGGCAGCAGCAGTTCGACCAGCGCCGCCTCGCCGATCTCGCGATGCCGCGGCCACCAGGTCTTCAGCGGCTGGCCGCGTTCGTATTCCAGCACCATGTAGGCGGTGCGGTGGGCCTCGAAGAAGCGTGCGACGCGCACGATCGCCGGGTGGCGCAGCGCGGCCAGCGTGCGCGCCTCGGCCAGGAAGCTCTCCAGGCCCTCGCGGTAGCGGTCGGCGTGGCGCGTGGCATTCGGGCTCACGCTGCGGTCGCCGGCGCGGAAGGCGATCTCCTCGGGCAGGTATTCCTTGATCGCGACCGGCGCGTCCAGGTGGCGGTCGGTGGCCAGGTAGGTGATGCCGAAGCCACCCTGGCCGAGCACACGCTCGATGCGGTATTCGTGCAGCTCGAAACCGGCCGGCAGCGCCAGCGGCGGCGCCTTGGGCAGCGGCGGCCGCGGGCCGGCAGGCGGCGGCGGCGCGATGACGGCACCGCGCCGCGGCAGGATCACGGTCGCGTCCGGGTCCTGCGGCGGCTGCGCGATGCCGCCGCCCATTGCCGCGGCCGGCCGCACGACGGTGGCGTCCGGGTCGGCAGGCCCGCGGGCCGCCGGCCGCACCACGGTGGCATCGGGGTCGAAGCTCGGGCTCGGCGTCACGGCGCGAAGTGTGCGACGCGGCGCGCCGCGATCCCAGGCCCTACGTCACGCGAAGGCCGCGGCGCGCGGACCGCCCCTACAGCCCGAGCTGGCGCGCCGCGAGGTCCTTCATGATCTCCTCGCTGCCGCCGCCGATGACCATGACCTTCACTTCGCGGTACAGCCGCTCGCTCTTGCTGCCGCGCATGTAGCCCAGGCCGCCGAGGATCTGCACCGCCTGGTCGGCGCAGAAGGCCATCGCCTGGGTGGCCAGGATCTTGGCCTCGCAGGTGCGCGCGACCAGCGTCGCCTCGTCGCCGGCGCGCTGCGCCAGCCGCCACGCCAGGTCGTGCACGAAGCAGCGCGCGGCCTCGCAGCGCAGGTGCATGTCCACCAGCTTGTGGCGGATCACCTGGTGCTGCGCCAGCGGCTGGCCGAAGGTGCGGCGCTCGCGCGCCCAGGCCAGCGCCTCCTCGGTGCAGGCCATGGCATAGCCGACCGCGCTGGCCGCCATCACCAGCCGCTCGTGGTTGAAGTTGCGCATGATGGCGCGGAAGCCCTCGCCCTCCGCCCCGAGCCGGTTCGCGACCGGCACGCGCACGCCGTCGAAGTGCAGCGTGGCGGTGTCGCTGGCCCACCAGCCGGTCTTCTTCAGCCCGGTGCGCGTCAGGCCCGGCGGCTGGCCCTCGACGACCAGCAGCGAGATCCCGTTCGCGCCGCGGCTCGCCGGGTCGGTGCGCACCGCGAGCGTGATGACGTCGGCGCGCAGGCCGCTGGTGATGTAGGTCTTCTCGCCGTCGACGACATAGTGGTCCCCGTCGCGCACCGCACGCGTGCGCAGCGCGGCGACATCCGAGCCGCCGCCGGGTTCGGTGATCGCCAGCGCGGCGATGCGCTCGCCGCGCAGCACCGGCGGCACGACGCGGCGCTTGAGCTCGTCGCTGCCGAGCGCGACGATGGGCGGCAGCGCGATGTGCAGCGAGCCCAGCGAGGCCTGCACGCCGCCGCTGCCGGCGCGCGCGATCTCCTCCGCGGCGATCACCGAGAACAGCGCATCCGCGGGCGCTCCGCCCAGGTCCTCCGGGTAGCCCAGGCCGAGCAGGCCGACCTCGGCCGCCTTGCGGTACAGCTCGCGCGGGAACGTGCCCGCTTCGTCCCATTCGGCGGCGAACGGCGTGATCTCGCGCTCGACGAAGCTGCGCAGCGCGGCGCGGAAGGCCTCGTGCTCGGGGCCGAAACGGTGCGGGGCGGCGGGCAGCTCGAAGATCATCGGCGCAGTGTCGCGTGGCGCACCGGCGCGGGTCCAGCGGGTTGCCCCGGTGTCGCGCGGTATGTACAATGCATGCATACCGAAACGATCAGATCGTTGACCCCTTCGACCGGAGGTCCCACCATGGAAGCGACCGTCGCCGAACGCGGCCAGATCACGCTGCCCAAGGCGGTGCGCGACGCGCTCGGCCTGACCAAGGGCAGCAAGCTGAAGGTGGAACTCGACGGCGCGCGCATCGTGCTGCGCAAGGACGTCGACGACGCGCTGTCGCGCATGCGCGGCCGCATCAAGCTGCCGCCGGGCACCACCACCGACGACATCATGCGCGAGTTGCGCGGCCGCGCCCCGGGCGACCCCTACCCGGCCCCGGACGACGCGGCGTGATCGCCGTGGACACCTCCGTGCTCGTCGACTACATCGGCGACGGGCCCCAGGCCGAGGCCGCCGAGGGCGCCTTGCGCGCCGCGCTGTCGATCGGCCCGGTCGTGGCCTGCGAGGTGGTGCTCAGCGAGGTCGTCGCCGGCCTCGGCCACGGCGACATCGTGATGGAGACGCTGGACGCGGTGGGCATCGGCTTCTCGCCGCTGGAGCAGCGCGCCGCCGTGCGTGCCGGCGAGATGCAGCGCCGCTACAAGGAGCGCCTGCGCCGCGGGAGCGAGACCGCCGCCGTGCGCCGCAGCGTGCCCGACTTCCTGATCGGCGCCCACGCGCTGCTGCAGTGCCAGGCCCTGATCACGCGCGACGCCGGCTTCTTCCGCGACTATTTCAAGGGCCTCAAAGTCATCGTGCCGAAAGCCTGAGGGCCTACAACCGCCGCGCTTTCGTACCGCCCCCGCCCGCCGACCCCCAGACCACCGCCAGACCACCCACAAGGACCGCCTCATGGCCAAGACCCCTGCCCGCCCCGCCCGCCCCGCCCACCCCTTCGCCAGGACCGTCAAGACCTTCAAGACCGCCTCGGGCAAGGAGGGCCGGCTGTACTCGCTGCCGGCGCTCGCCAAGACCTTCCCGAACGTGAGCCGGCTGCCGGTCAGCATCCGCATCGTGCTCGAGAGCGTGCTGCGCAATTGCGACGGCAAGAAGGTCACGCCGGCGCATGTGGAGCAGCTCGCCAACTGGGGCGCGAATGCGGCACGCACCGACGAGATCCCCTTCGTCGTCGCGCGTGTCGTGCTGCAGGACTTCACCGGCGTGCCGCTGCTGGCCGACCTGGCCGCGATGCGCAACGTCGCCGACAAGATGGGCCGCGACCCCAAGCGCATCGAGCCGCTCGTTCCGGTGGACCTGGTCGTCGACCACAGCGTGATGATCGACCACTTCGGCAGCAAGAAGGCGCTGGACCTGAACATGAAGCTGGAGTTCAGCCGCAACCAGGAGCGCTACCAGTTCATGAAGTGGGGCATGGACGCCTTCGACACCTTCGGCGTCGTGCCGCCGGGTTTCGGCATCGTGCACCAGGTCAACCTGGAATACCTGGCGCGCGGCGTGCACAAGACGCGTGACGGCGTCTACTACCCGGACAGCCTGGTCGGCACCGACAGCCACACGACGATGATCAACGGCATCGGCGTCGTCGGCTGGGGCGTGGGCGGCATCGAGGCCGAGGCCGGCATGCTGGGCCAGCCGGTCTACTTCCTGACGCCCGACGTAGTGGGCTTCGAACTCACCGGCCAGCTGCGCGAGGGCGTCACCGCGACCGACTTGGTGCTGACGGTGACCGAGATCCTGCGCAAGGAAAAGGTGGTCGGCAAGTTCGTCGAGTTCTGCGGCGAGGGCACGCGCACGCTGAGCCTGCCCGACCGGGCGACGATCGCCAACATGGCGCCCGAGTACGGCGCGACGATGGGCTTCTTCCCGGTCGACGAGAAGACCATCGACTACTTCCAGGGCACCGGCCGCACCAAGGCCGAGATCGAGGCCTTCGAGGCCTACTTCAAGGCGCAGAAGATGTTCGGCGTGCCGCTGGCCAGGGACATCGACTACACCAAGGTCGTCAAGCTCGACCTCGGCACCGTGGCGCCCAGCCTCTCCGGCCCGAAGCGCCCGCAGGACCGCATCGAGCTCGGCCACGTGAAGAGCAAGTTCACCGAGCTCTTCAGCGCCGCGCCCGCCGACAACGGCTTCAACCAGCCGGCCGAGAAGCTGGCGGCGCCGGTGACCACGGCCGACGGCATCGAGATCCGCAACGGCGACGTGCTGATCGCCGCCATCACCAGCTGCACCAATACCAGCAACCCCGGCGTGCTGCTGGCCGCCGGTTTGCTGGCCAAGAAGGCGGTCGAGCGCGGGCTGAAGGTCAAGAAGCATGTCAAGACCAGCCTGGCGCCCGGCTCGCGCATCGTCACCGAATATCTGGAGAAGGCCGGCCTGCTGCCCTACCTCGAGAAGCTGGGTTTCGCGGTCGCTGCCTACGGCTGCACGACCTGCATCGGCAATGCCGGCGACCTGACGCCGGAGATCAACGAGGCGATCACGAAGAACGACCTCGTCTGCGCCGCGGTGCTGTCGGGCAACCGCAACTTCGAGGCCCGCATCCACCCCAACCTGAAGGCCAACTTCCTGGCCAGCCCGCCGCTGGTGGTGGCCTATGCGATCGCCGGCAACGTGACGCGCGACCTGATGAGCGAGCCGGTCGGCAAGGGCACGGGCGGCAAGGACGTCTACCTGGGCGACATCTGGCCGAGCAGCGACGAGATCTACGCGCTGATGAAGTACGCGATGAACGGCCGTGCGTTCCGCGCCAACTACGACAAGGTCAAGAGCGACCCGGGCAAGCTGTGGGAGAAGATCAAGGGCGTCAAGGGCAAGGTCTACACCTGGCCCAAGAGCACCTACATCGCCGAGCCGCCGTTCTTCCAGGACTTCGCGATGGAGCCCAAGGCGCTGGAAGCCGGCGTCAAGGGCGCGCGCATCATGGGCCTGTTCGGCGACAGCATCACCACCGACCACATCAGCCCCGCCGGCAGCTTCAAGGAGACCACGCCGGCCGGCAAATACCTGCTCGACAACGGCGTGCTGAAGGCCGACTTCAACAGCTACGGCGCTCGCCGCGGCAACCACGAGGTCATGATGCGCGGCACCTTCGCCAACGTGCGCATCAAGAACCTGATGCTGCCGGCCAAGGAAGACGGCTCGCGCGTCGAGGGCGGCTACACGCTGTACCAGCCCGGCGGTGAGCAGATGCCGATCTACGACGCGGCGATGAAGTACATCGCCGCCGGCACCCCCACCGTCGTCTTCGCCGGCGAGGAATACGGCACCGGCTCCAGCCGCGACTGGGCGGCCAAAGGCACGGCGTTGCTGGGCATCAAGGCCGTGGTGGCCAAGAGCTTCGAGCGCATCCACCGCAGCAACCTGATCGGCATGGGCGTGCTGCCGCTGCAGTTCAAGGCCGGCGACAGCTGGGAGAGCCTGGGCCTCAAGGGCGACGAGGTCGTCGACGTCGTGCTGGGCAGCGAGATCAAGCCGCTGTCGGACGCCACGCTGCGCATCACCGCCGGCGACGGCCGCGTGCGCGAGCTGACGGTGACGCTGCGCATCGACACCGCGATCGAGGTCGACTACTACAAGCACGGCGGCATCCTGCCCTTCGTGCTGCGCCAGCTGCTGGCGGCCTGACGGCGGTCGCAGCCGCCGGGCGGCGAGCCGTCCGCGGCAAGTTCACGCCCCCGCACCGGCCCGGCCGGGCGGGGGCTTGCCGTGTCCGGCGACAATCTGCCGTTTGCCGATCGAACCGGACCGAGCCCGACCGCCTGCCGCATGATCCAGCGCCTGCGCCGCCTGATGCCCACCCAGGAGGCCCTGCAGCGCAACCGCTGGTTGCGCTGGCTGGGCCCGCGGATGTTCCACCCGCGGCTGTGGCACATGAGCCGGCGCGGCATCGCGCTCGGCGCCGCGATCGGCGTCTTCTTCGCCTTCCTGATCCCGATCGCGCAGATCCCGCTGTCGGCCGCGCTGGCCGTGGCGCTGCGCGCCAACATCCCGGCCGCGGTGGCGAGCACGCTGGTCAACAACCCGCTGACCTTTCCGCCGGTGTACTACGCGGCCTGGAAGGTGGGCAGCTGGTTGCTGGGCGAGGAAGCCGACGAGGCCCGCGCCCCGGTGCTGCCGGACGCGCTGGAGTCCACCGGGCTCGGCAGCCCCGGCGCCAACGGGCGCGGCTTCTGGGAACGCACGATCGACGGCATGCGCGCGGTCGGCAAGCCGCTGCTGGTCGGCGCGGTGACCTTCGCGGTCGGTTTCGGCGCGCTGGCCTACTTCCTGGTCAACGGCGTCTGGCACCTGCACGTGCGCCTGAAGCGCCGCGCGCGCCAGCGCCGCGGCGAGTCCGGCGCCGCGGGCTGATCAGGGCAGGAAGCCGCGCTCGGCCAGCAGCGCACGCAGCGCGTCGGCATCCTCGCGGAAGCGGTCCGGGTCGTACTTGGCCGGGCTCGTGTAGTACTGGGCCAGGTGCGTGATGCCCAGCTCGTCCATGCGGCGGATCATCTCCGGGCCCAGCGCGCGGTAGCGCTCCCAGCCGCGGCGTTCGCGCTCGGCAAAGCGTTCGTCGATCTGCGCCGGCGTCGGCCGCCGGTAGACCTCCTCGTGGATCCAGGCCGCCGCCGGCAGGCGGTCGCGCTGCGCCGGCGCCTCGGCCGGCCAGCCGACGACCAGGCTGGTTACCGGCAGGCAGTTCGGCGGGCACTGCAGCTCGTCGGCGATCTCGCGCATGCGGTGCAGCGTGGTGCCCATGTAGCAGATGCCCAGGCCGCGGCTTTCCAGCGCCAGCGCCGCGGTCTGCGCGAGGATGATCGCGTCGAAGGCCGCGACATGCCAGCTCAGCAAGTCCGCGAACCCGAGCCGCGCGCCACGCTGCGCCAGCCACTGCCGGGTGCGGAAGGTGTCGGCGCAGAAGGTCAGCACCCAGGGCGCCTGCAGCACCATGGGCTGGCCGAAGTGCAGTTCGCACAGGCGGGCGCGGCGTGCCGGGTCGCCGCTGCGGATGACCGAGACCAGGTTCAGGTTGCCGCTGGAACTGCTGCCGTGCAGCGCCTCCTCGAGCACGCGGTCGACCAGCGCGGCGTCCACCGGCCGGTCCTGGAAGGCGCGGATGGACCGGTGGGCGGCCATCAGCCGCGACATCGCGGTGGCGCGGGCGTCGGCGTCGGCGGGGCCTTCGGCGCTGCGGTCGGTCATGGTGAACCCGGTCGGTCGGCAAAGCCGGGCATCATGCCTGCCCGCCGCGGCGTTCCTGAAGCCCCGGGGCCGCTGCTACACTGGCCGCCGTCAGGAGAGAGCCTGCCCCCGGGCAGGCCGCCGAAGGCGCAGGGGAGCCCCCGAACGCTCAGGCAAAAGGACTGACTTCCTTCCTCACTGGAGAGAGGCCGTGCGGTACCGCCGCCCGGCCCACCGAAGGGGCAAGGCCCGCCAGCCCGTCAGGGGTCGGGGCGCGCCGAATCTCTCAGGTAAAGCGGACAGCGAGGGGCCTGCGGGCACGGCCGGCGCCATGGGGCGAAGGCGGTGCCGTCGGACTGCCCCGGAGGACCTGCCCGTGACCGAGACGCCCCAGACCCCGCTCGCGAAGACGCCGCTGCACGAGCTGCACCTCAAGCTCGGCGCACGCATGGTACCTTTCGCCGGCTACGAGATGCCGGTCAACTATCCCGGCGGCGTGATCGCCGAGCACCGCCAGTGCCGCGACGCGGCGGCGCTGTTCGACGTCTCGCACATGGGCCAGATCCGCCTCGTCGGCGCCGACGCCGCGGCGGCGCTGGAGACGCTGGCACCGGTGGACCTGGTCGACCTCGGCGTCGGCCGCCAGCGTTATGCCTTCTTCACCAACGCCAGCGGCGGCCTGCTGGACGACCTGATGGTCTGCCGGCCAGCGCCGGGCACCGGCTTCGGCGACCTGTTCCTGGTCGTCAACGCGGCCTGCAAGGACGCCGACCTGCGCCACCTCGTCACCCACGTCGGCCACCGCTGCACGCCGGTGGCGATGCCCGACCGCGCGCTGCTCGCACTGCAGGGCCCGAAGGCGGTCACCGCGCTGGCACGGCTGAACCCGGCGGTCGCGCAGCTGGTCTTCATGACCGGCGGCGTCTACGAACTGGTCGGCGTGCCTTGCTTCGTGACGCGCTCGGGCTACACCGGCGAGGACGGCTTCGAGATCTCGGTGCCGGCCGACCACGCGCTGCTGCTGGCCGGCCAGCTGCTGGCGCAGCCCGAGGTGGCGCCGGCGGGGCTGGGCGCGCGCGACACGCTGCGGCTGGAGGCCGGGCTGTGCCTGTACGGCCACGACATCGACGCCACCACCAGCCCGGTCGAGGCCGGCCTGACCTGGGCGATCCAGAAGGTGCGGCGTCCCGGCGGCGCCCGCGCCGGCGGCTACCCCGGCGCCGCCGCCGTCGAGAAGCACCTGGGCGGCGCGGCGCCGTGCCGGCGCGTCGGCCTGGTCGGCCTGGAACGCGTGCCGGTGCGCGAAGGCGCCGGGCTGCACGACGTCAACGGCCACCGCATCGGCCGCGTCACCAGCGGCACCGTGGGCCCCACCGTCAACCAGCCGATCGCGATGGGCTACGTGACGCCCGAGCATGCCCAGGTCCACCACGAGGTATGGGCCGAGGTGCGCGGCAAGCGCGTGCCGATGCGCGTGACGCCCATGCCCTTCGCCCCCCACCGCTACGTCCGCGGCTGAACGCCGCTTCCCGCCTTTCGAACCGCCACCGGAGACCCCGCCCATGACGACGATGTACACGCCCGACCACGAGTGGATCAACATCGAGGACCACGAGGCCGCGGTCGTCGGCATCACGCACCACGCGCAGGACGCGCTGGGCGACGTGGTCTTCGTCGAGCTGCCCGAGGTCGGCCGCACCTACAAGAAGGGCGAGGTCGCCGGCGTCGTCGAGTCGGTCAAGGCCGCCGCCGACCTCTACATGCCGGTCGAGGGCGAGGTCGTCGAGGTCAACCAGGCGCTGAAGGACGACCCCTCGCTGGTCAACCGCGACCCGCTGGGCCATGGCTGGTTCTTCAAGGTCCATGTCACGCACATGGAGCAGTTCGACCAGCTGATGGACCCGCCGGCCTACGACGCGCTGCTGAAGACGCTCTGACCCCCCCGTGGCCGCGGCGGCGCCGGCTGGGCCGGGCCCGCCGTGCCGTTGTCGCCCGCGCGCCGCCGCGGGCCCGTGCCTGGAAGTCCCCCATGCTGATGTCCACCCTGAAGCCGCTGGCCGAGCTCGAGAATGCGGCCGAATTCGCGGCCCGCCACCTGGGCCCCGAGGCCGCCGACGAGGCCGCGATGCTGGCCGCCATCGCGCCCGGCGTCCCCAACTTCACGCGCCGCGCGCTGATCGAGACCATCGTGCCGCGCGGCATCGTGCGCAGCCGGCCCATGCAGCTGCCGCCGGCCGTCGGCGAGGCGCAGGCGCTGGCCGAGCTGAAGGCGATCGCCGCGCAGAACCGCGTGCTGAAGAGCTTCATCGGCCAGGGCTACCACGGCACGCTGGTGCCCGGCGTCATCCAGCGCAACATCCTCGAGAACCCGGCCTGGTATACCGCCTACACCCCCTACCAGGCCGAGATCAGCCAGGGCCGCATGGAGGCGCTGGTCAACTTCCAGACCATGGTCTGCGACCTGACGGGCATGGCGATCGCCAATGCGAGCATGCTCGACGAGGCCACCGCCGCCGCCGAGGCGATGACACTCGCCAGGCGCAGCGTCAGGTCGAAGTCCGACACGCTGCTGGTCGCCGGCGACTGCCACCCGCAGACCATCGAGGTGGTGCAGACGCGGGCGCGGCCGCTGGGGCTGAAGGTGGTGCTGGCCAATTCCGAGGCCGAGTGGCATGCGCTCGTGGCCGCCGGCGACTATTTCGCGGTGCTGGTCGGCTACCCGACGACCGACGGCCGCATCGACGACTGGCGCGCCGAGGTGCCCAAGGTGCACGCGCACCAGGCCGCCTTCATCGTCTGCGCCGACCTGCTGGCGCTGACGCTGCTGACGCCGCCGGGCGAGTGGGACGCCGACATCGTCGTCGGCACCACGCAGCGCTTCGGCGTGCCGATGGCCGCCGGCGGCCCGCATGCCGCCTACCTGGCCTGCCGCGACGAATACAAGCGCAGCATGCCCGGCCGCCTGGTCGGCGTCAGCATCGACGTGCACGGCCAGCCGGCCTACCGGCTGGCGCTGCAGACGCGCGAGCAGCACATCCGGCGCGAGAAGGCCACCAGCAACATCTGCACCGCGCAGGTGCTGCTGGCGGTGATGGCCAGCATGTATGCCGTCTACCACGGGCCCGAGGGCCTGAAGCGCATCGCGCAGCGCGTGGCCAGCTACACGGCGATCCTGGCCGCGGGGCTGGAGCAGCTCGGTTTTGCGCCAGCCGGCGCGAGCGCCTTCGACACGCTGACGCTGAGGACCGACGGCCGCACCGGCGAATTCGTCGAGCGGGCCCTGGCCGCCGGCATGAACCTGCGCCGCTACCGCGAGTGGGGCGACGCCTACCTGGGCATCACGCTGGACGAGACCACCACGCGCGCGGACATCGTCGCGCTGTGGCAGGTCTTCGCCGCGCCGGGCCAGGCCCTGCCCTCGTTCGAGGCCTACGAGAAGGGCGTCGAGCCGCGCATCCCCGAGCCGCTGCGCCGCAGCAGCGCCTTCCTGACGCACCCGGTCTTCAACACGCACCACAGCGAGACCGAGATGCTGCGCTACATCCGCAGCCTGTCGGACAAGGACCTGGCGCTGGACCGCAGCATGATCCCGCTGGGCTCGTGCACGATGAAGCTCAATGCGACGAGCGAGATGATCCCGGTCACCTGGCCGGAATTTGCGCACCTGCACCCGTTCGCGCCGCAGGACCAGCTGGCCGGCTACTGGGCGATGAACGACCAGCTCTGCGCCTGGCTCGCGCAGGCCACCGGCTATGCCGGCGTCAGCCTGCAGCCCAATGCCGGCAGCCAGGGCGAATATGCCGGGCTGCTGGTCATCCAGGCCTGGCATGCCCACCGCGGCGAGGCGCACCGCAACATCTGCCTGATCCCCGAGAGCGCACATGGCACCAACCCGGCCAGCGCGCAGATGGTCGGCCTGCAGGTCGTCGTCGTGAAGTGCGACGCGATGGGCAACGTGGACATGGACGACCTGGCCGCCAAGTGCGCGCAGCACGCGGCCCACCTGGCCGCGGTGATGATCACCTACCCCAGCACGCATGGCGTCTTCGAGGTGCGCGTGAAGGAGCTGTGCGAGATCGTGCACCGCCACGGCGGGCGCGTCTACGTGGACGGCGCCAACATGAATGCGCTGGTCGGCGTCGCGGCGCCGGGCGAATTCGGCGGCGACGTCAGCCACCTCAACCTGCACAAGACCTTCTGCATCCCGCACGGCGGCGGCGGGCCCGGTGTCGGGCCGGTGGCGGTGGTCGAGGACCTGGTGCCCTTCCTGCCCGCGCACCGCACGGCCGGCCTCGGCGGCGAGCATTCCGTGGGTGCGGTGAGCGCCGCGCCGCTGGGCAATGCCGGCGTGCTGCCGATCAGCTGGATGTACTGCCGCATGATGGGCGCCGAAGGCCTGCGCGAGGCGACCGAGGTCGCGATCCTGAGCGCCAACTACATCGCCGCGCGGCTGGCCGACGCCTACCCGGTGCTGTACGCCGGCGGTCATGCGCAGATCCGCGGCGGCGGCGTCGCGCACGAATGCATCGTCGACCTGCGGCCGCTGGCCAAGGCCACCGGCATCGGCGCCGAGGACGTCGCCAAGCGGCTGATCGACTACGGCTTCCACGCGCCGACGCTGAGCTTCCCGGTCGCCGGCACGCTGATGATCGAGCCCACCGAGAGCGAGCCCAAGGTCGAGCTGGACCGCTTCGTCGACGCGATGCTGGCCATCCGCGAGGAGATCGCGCGCGTGGAGCGCGGCGAGTGGCCGAAGGACGACAACCCGCTGAAGAATGCCCCGCACACCGCGGCCTCGCTGCTGAAGGCCGACTGGCCGCATGCCTACACGCGCGAGCAGGCGGCCTACCCGGTGGCTTCGCTGAAGCGGCAGAAGTACTGGGCGCCGGTGGGCCGCGTCGACAACGTCTGGGGCGACCGCAACCTCAGCTGCAGCTGCCCGCCGATGTCGGCCTACGCCGACTGACGGTGCCGTGGACCGCGCGCCGGCCCCGGCCGACCGACCGCCCGCGACGGCCGCCACGGGCCGACTGTTCGCCGCGCTGTGGCCCGACCCGGCGCTTCGCCGCGCGCTGCAGGCCTGGCAAGCGGCCTGGACCTGGCCGCCGCGCGCACGGCCGACGCCGGCGCGCGACCTGCACCTGACGCTGGTCTTCATCGGGGCGGCGCCGGTGGAACGACTGCCCGACATCGAAGCCGCGCTGGCCACGCCCACGCCGGCCTTCGAGCTGGCGCTGGACGAGCCCGCGCTGTGGCACCGGCGGCTGGCCGTGCTGGCCTGCCGTGAGGTGCCGGCGCTGCTGGCCGCCTGGCAGCAGGCACTGGCCGACACGCTGCGCGCCCTGGGGCTGGCCATCGAGACGCGGCCCTACCGGCCGCATGTCACGCTGGCCCGCAGCGCCGCCGGCGCGCTGGTGCCCGCCGGGTCGCCACCGCCGCTGCGCTGGTCGCCGCGCGGCCATGTGCTCGCGGTGCGCGACGGCGCGCATTACCGCGTGCTGCGCCGCTACGGCGCCGCCTGAGCGGAGCTTGGCGATGGCCGTCAGCGTCTTCGACCTCTTCAAGATCGGCATCGGCCCGAGCAGCAGCCACACCGTGGGGCCGATGCGCGCAGCGCGGCTGTTCGCGCTGCGCCTGGACCATGCCGGGCTGCTGCCGCGCACGGCGCGCCTGCGCGTGCAGCTCTACGGCAGCCTGGGCGCCACCGGCAAGGGCCATGGCAGCGACAAGGCGGTGATCCTGGGCCTGCTCGGCCACGAGCCCGACAGCGTGGAGGTCGACGCCATCCCGGCGCTGCTGGCCCAGGTGCGCGGCAGCGGCCGGCTGGCGCTGCTGGGTCGCCACGAGATCGCCTTCGCCGAGAAGGACGATCTGAAGTTTCACCGCCGGGAGACGCTGCCGCTGCACGCCAACGGCATGCGCTGCAGCGCCTTCGACGACGGCGGCGCCGAGCTCGACAGCCGCTGCTACTACTCGGTCGGCGGCGGTTTCGTCGTCAGCGACGAGGTGCTGGCCGACGGTGCGCGCCAGAAGCAGATCGCGCCGGACGCGACGGTGCTGCCGCTGCCCTTCCGCAGCGGCGAGGAACTGCTGCAGCGCTGCCGCGAGACCGGGCTGGACATCGCCGGCGTGATGCGCGTCAACGAGCGCCACTGGCGCGCCGACGCCGAGATCGACGCCGGGCTGCTCAAGATCTGGCGCGTGATGCAGGACTGCGTGGAGCGCGGCTGCCGCACCGACGGCACGCTGCCCGGCGGCTTCAAGGTGAAGCGGCGTGCGAAGGCGCTGCGCGCGGCGCTGACTGCCCAGCCGGAAGCGGCGCTGCGCGACCCGCTGCAGGTGCTGGACTGGGTCAACCTCTATGCGCTGGCGGTCAACGAGGAAAACGCCGCCGGCGGCCGCGTCGTCACCGCGCCGACCAACGGCGCCGCCGGCATCGTGCCGGCGGTGCTGCACTACTACACGCGCTTCGTGCCCAACGCCAGCGACGGTGGCGTCGTCGACTTCCTGCTCACCGCGGCCGCGATCGGCATCCTGTACAAGGAGAATGCCAGCATCAGCGGCGCCGAGGTCGGCTGCCAGGGCGAGGTCGGCGTGGCCTGCAGCATGGCCGCCGGTGCGCTGTGCGCGGTAATGGGCGGCACGCCCGAGCAGGTGGAGAACGCGGCCGAGATCGGCATGGAGCACCACCTCGGGCTGACCTGCGACCCGGTCGGCGGTCTGGTGCAGATCCCCTGCATCGAGCGCAACGCGATCGCCTCGGTGAAGGCCATCAACGCGGCGCGCATGGCGCTGCGCGGCGACGGCACGCATTTCGTGAGCCTGGACCAGGTCATCAAGACCATGCGCGAGACCGGCGCCGACATGATGACCAAGTACAAGGAGACCGCGCGCGGCGGCCTGGCGGTCAATATCGTCGAGTGCTAGACGCCGCAATCGCGCGGCCCGTGTGACGGGGCCGCGCCGATGCGCTGCTCAGCGCACGCCGGCCTCGGCGAGCAGCCGCCGCGCCTCGGCGGCGTAGGCACGGTAGGGCTCGGCATCGCCCGAAGCGACCGGCGCGTAGCGGGCGCCCGAAGCACCGCCGGCGACCCCTTCGAGCCGGAACGCCAGCAGCGCTGCGCGCAGCGCCTCCACATCGGCCGGTTGCGCCGATGGCGACGCGACGAAGCCCGGCGTCAGCACGCCACCGATGCGCAGCACCGGGCTCACGGCGACGTCGCTGCCGGCCAGCGCGTCGCGCAGCCCGCCCTCCGGTGCCAGCACGAAGTCGGTCTCGCCGCGCTGCTGCGCCTTCAGCGCGGCGCCCAGGTTCGGGTAGGGGGCCAGGCTCAGCGCCTCGCCCAGGCCGTTGTCGGCGCGCCAGCGCTGGAACATCAGCGTCACCACCGACAGCGGGTCGCCGACCGCAACGCGCCGCCCGCGCAGCGCCTGCGGCCCGGACAGCGCCGCGGCACCGATGCCGCCGACCCACAGCTGCACGACCGACTGCATCGTCGAACGCACGACCCAGCGGAAGCCCCAGTCCTCGGTGGCGATGACGGCCAGGTGCATGGGCATCATCGTGAAGGGCTGGTCCGGCGAACGCGCGTTGGCCATCAGCTTGGCGAAGCTGGCCGCGGTGTAGAACTGCACCGGCCGCGCGAGCTGGCGCTCGAGCTGCATGCGCATCGGCTCGAAGACGCCCAGCATCTGGCGCGTCGACAGGAAGGGCACGAGGCCGATGTTCAGCGCTTGCGCGGCCCGCGCCGCGCCCTGCGCCCGCGCGCGGCCGGCGCCGCACAGCAGCGCCGCGCCCAGGCCCAGCGCCGCGCGGCGGCTCAGCCGCGGCCGTGCGTCGTGGAGGACAGCGTCTGGTCCAGCCATGCCAGGAAGTGTGTCACGTCCAGCGGCTTCGTGAAGTAATGGTCGAAGCCGGCGGCGCGACCCCGTTCACGGTCGCTCGCCATCGCGTTGGCCGACAGCGCGACGATGGGCCGCTCGCGCAGCGCCGGCAGCGCACGCAGGCGCCGGCACAGCTCGTAGCCGTCGATGCCGGGCAGCGCGACGTCGACGACGACGAGGTCGGGCGCGTGCTCGCGCGCCAGCGCCAGGCCCTGCGGCCCGTCGACGGCGGCCAGCAGCTGCACCGCCGGGCGCAGCCGCAGCACCTCGGCCAGCAGCTGCACGTTGGCGGCGTTGTCCTCGACGTACAGCAGCGTCCGGCGGCGCGCGCCCTCCGGCGCCGCCTCGGGCGCCGGCGCCGGGGCCAGGCCCGCGGCCGGCAGCGTGGCGCGCCGCAGCTGCACGCTGAACGTGGACCCGGCCCCGGGCGCCGAGCGCACGTGCAGCGTGCCGCCCATCAGCTCCACCAGGCGCTTGGTGATCACAAGGCCGATGCCGGTGCCCTCGACCGGACCGCGCTCCGCGCCCAGGCGGTTGAACGGTTCGAACAGCGCGGCCTGCTGCTCGGCGTTCAGCCCGGCGCCGGTATCGGCCACGCTGATGCGCACCGCCTCGCCGTCGGCCTGCACACCCACCGTGACGCGGCCGCCCGGCCGGTTGTACTTGCAGGCGTTGGACAGCAGGTTGCCCATCACCTGGCGCAGCCGCGTCGCGTCGGCCTGGGCCGCCAGCGCGTCGTCGACCGGCTCGACGAAGACCGACACCTGCGCCGCCTTGGCGACGGTGCCGACCATGCGCACGCTGTCGACCAGCAGCGGCGCCAGCGCGACCGCGTCGTGCGAGACGACCATCGTGCCGGCCTCGATGCGCGACAGGTCCAGCACGTCGTTGATCAGCTCCAGCAGGTGCCAGCCGGCGGTCTCGACATGGCCGAGCTGCTCGTCCACGCCCGCCGGCGCGGGCTTCAGGCGCAGCCGCAGCACCTGCGCGAAGCCCAGGATGGCATTCAACGGTGTGCGCAGCTCGTGGCTCATGCGCGACAGGAACTCGGTCTTCGCGCGGTTGGCGCTCTCGGCCTGGTCGCGCGCGGCCGCCAGCTCGGCGGTGCGCGCCGCCACGCGGGCCTCGAGCTCGTCGTTGGCGCGCTGCAACTCGCCCTCGGCCTGCTGCAGCGCGGTCACGCGCTGCTCCAGCGCCAGCGCCATGCGGTTGAAGGCCAGCGTCAGCTGCGCGGTCTCGTCGCGCCCCTGCACCGGCAGCGCGACGCCACCCTCGCCGGCCGCGAGCCGGTTGGCGCCGTCCGCCAGCGCCTGCAGGCGCCGTGTCAGCAGCCGCGCCAGCGCCGTCTGCAGCAGCGCCGCGGCGAGCAGCCCGACGAGGCCGATCGCGACCAGGCCGCCCAGGATGTTGCGCTCGGCGACGCGCAGCGGGCGGTCGCTGATGCCGAAGCGGTAGTGGCCGTAGTCGCGGCCGTTGAGCTGCAGCGCGCCCTCGAAGTGGAAGGTGCCGCCGCGCGCCTGCAGCCGCTCGACGCTGCCGGCCTCCGACGCCGGGCGATCGGCCGGCATCGCCGGGCCGGCGCGCCCGAAGCTGCGCCCCGCCGGGTCGTCGACCTCGACGTAGACGAAGGACCCGTCGTCGACCAGCAGGCGCAGCAGTTCCTCGGCGGCGGCCAGGTCGCGCTGGGCGACCAGCGGCGCCATCGCGGCGCTGAGCAGGTGCTCGTTGCGCAGCGCCGAGCGCGCGACCTCGTCGATCAGCGAGCGATGCAGCAGCCAGTGCGCCGCCAGCAGCGAGGCCCCCGACACCGCGGCGAAGACCAGCAGGGTCGAGATCACGAACTGGGTGCGCAGCGATCGCATCGGCTGCGATGGTAGCCGCGGGCGTCGCGCGGCCCCGTGCGGATGCGGCTTCAAGTCCGCGCCCGGGGCGCCGATATGCCGGAAATGGCCGCGACCGCCCGTCGTGGCGACCGTCCACGACCCCCGCCGACGCCCGCGATGCCCCTGCTGCCCCCGAAACCGCGCGTGAAGCTGGCAGCCCTGAGCCTGGCCGGTGCCCTGATCGTGGCGCTGCCGACCGTGCAGGTGCTGCGCTACCAGGGCCACGAACTGCAGGCCGCGCAGGCCGCGCGCGCCGGCCTCGACCCGCTGATGCGCGCCACCGCGCTGCAGCGCGCGCTGCTGGCCCACCGCGACGCGTCGCGGGAGGTGCTGCGCGGCCACGAGGAACGCGAGCCGCAGCGCCGCGTGCACCAGGGCGAGGTCGACGACCGCGCCGAGGCGCTGGCTGCCGCGGTGGCGATGCTGGCGCCGCCGGCGGCGATCGACGAGACCAACGAGCTGCGCGACGACTGGGCGACGCTGGTGCGCCGCATCGCGGCGCGCTCGATCAGCGACGGCGACAGCGACGATGGCCACCGGCTGCTGGTCGAGCAGACGCTGCAGGTCATCGATCTGGTGGTCGACCCGCTGCTCGGCGCCGCCGATGCCGCCGCGGCGCTGATGGTCGCGGCGCTGCAGGCGCGGCAGGCTGCACTCGAGGCGCTGGCCGTGGCGGAAGAAGGCGCCGGCCTGGCCCCTGCGGCGCAAAGGCTGGAGCGCGCCGCGCAGACGCAGGCCGCGCTGGCCGCGACCCTGCAGCGCCGGCAGGACGACCTGCAGCGCCAGCGCGCCGCGCTGCTGCTCGCGATGGCGCTGCTCGGCGCGGCGGCGGCGGCCCTGGCGGCCTCGCTGCGCCGCCGGCCGGCGGTGCAGCGGGCGCCGACCGACCCGTCGACGCCGGGCAGCGGCGCCAGTGACCGTGCGGAGGCCCAGCGCCTGCTGCACCGGCTTCGCCGCGACAGCGCCTGCGGCCTGCCGGCCGAGGACGCGCCCAGGGAACCGCTGCCGTCGCGCTACTGATACGGCTTCGCATTCAACGCGCTAACCGCGTTGCTTCGCCTCGCCGTGCGTCAGCACTGTCTTCGGCTTCGCGCCTTGTTATCGCATTGAATGCGAAGCCGTATGAGAGGGGGCCGCGCCTTGCGGCGCCGGGCCCCGGGGCGCTGGCCGCGCGCGCCCGCGGCCGCGGGCGCGCCGCCAGGGCCGCTGCCGTTCAGTCGCGGTCCGCCGGCATCGGCAGCGGGCTCGCCGCGCTGCCGCCGACCGCCGCGGCGGCCGCCGCGGGCTTCTTCTCGCGCACCAGGTAGCTGTACAGCACCGGCACGACCAGCAGCGTCAGCAGTGTCGAGGTGATCAGCCCGCCGATGATCGCGCGCCCCATCGGGGCCTGGATCTCGCCGCCGTCGTTGAGCGCCAGCGCCAGCGGCAGCATGCCGAAGATCATCGCCGCGGTGGTCATGATGATCGGCCGCATGCGGATCAGGCCGGCCTGCAGCAGCGCGTCGGCCACCGTGGCGCCGGCCTTGCGCGCCTGGTTCGCGAAGTCCACGAGCAGGATCGCATTCTTGGTCACCAGGCCCATCAGCATCACGAGGCCGATCATGCTGAAGACGTTGAGCGTGCTGTTCCAGAACAGCAGCGCCAGCATCACGCCGATCAGCGCCAGCGGCAGGCTGGCCATGATCGCGATCGGCTGCAGGAAGCTGCCGAACTGGCTGGCCAGCACGATGTAGATGAAGACCACCGCCAGCCCCATCGCCGCCAGCAGCCCGGCGAAGGCCTCGCCCTGCTGCTGCAGGTCGCCGCCGATGTCGAAGCTGTAGCCCGGCGGCAGCGTGGTCTCCTTGATCAGCTTCTGCACGTCGGCGCCGACCTCGCCCATGCTGCGGTCCTTGATGCCGGCGAAGATGCCCTCGCGGCGCTGCAGGTTCTGGCGCCGGATGTTCTGCGGGTTGAAGACCTGCTCGATCTCGGCCACGCTGTCCAGCGGGATCGGCGTGCCGTCGGTCGCGAAGGCCACCGGCAGGCCGCGCAGCTGCTCGATGCGCTCGCGCTGCGTCTCGTTCAGGCGCAGCACCACGTCGACCTGGTTGCCGTCCGGCGTGCTCCAGGTCGTCGCGATGTCGCCGTTGACGTAGGCGCGCAGGCTGGCCGCGACCTGGTTGGTCGTCAGCCCCAGTTCGCGCACCGCGCCCGGCTTCAGGCGCACCGCGTAGGCCGGGATGCCGGCCTGCACCGAGGTCTCGACGTCCACCGTGCCGGGGATCTTGCGCAGCTTGTCGGCGAACTCCTCGGCCAGCTTCGCCAGGCCTTCGGGGTCGCTGCCCAGGATGGCCACGTAGACCGGGCGGTTGAAGCCCAGGCTGGCGTCGACGCCGGGGATCTTCGCGATCGAGTCGCGGATGCGGTTCTCGATCTCCTTCTGCGTGGCCTGGCGTTCCTTGCGGTCGACGAGGCGGATGTTCAGCCAGGCCTGGTGGCGCTGGCCGGCGCCGCCGATCCAGGTCGAGACATGCTGCACCTCGGGCATGGCCATCACGATCTGCTCGACCTGGCGCACCTTGGCGTCGGTGCGCTCCAGGCTGGAGCCGACCGGCATCTTCAGCGCCAGGCGCGTGAAGCCCTGGTCGGTCTGCGGCACGAATTCGCTGCCCACCAGCGGCGCCAGCGCCAGCGCACCGACGAAGCTGGCGACACCGATGCCCACGACCACGCCGCGCGGCGTGACCGTCGCGCTGCGCAGGCGGCGCGGGCTGGCCTTGTCGCGCCGACCGTCGGCGCCGAAGCCGTGCCCGTACGCGGGCAGCCAGACGCGCCAGCGGCGCGCCGAGAAGGTCCAGCGGATCGTGCGCTCGTAGACGCGGTGCAGCACCTCCAGGCCGGCGTCGGTGGCGCGGATCGCATGGGCGAGGCCCGGCACCCTCTTCAGCCGCGACGACGGCGGGTCGGCCCACACGGCGGACAGCATCGGGTCGAGCGTGAAGCTGACGAACAGGCTCACCAGCACCGCGACGACGACGGTGATGCCGAAGGGGTGGAAGAACTTGCCGATGATGCCGCCCATGAAGGCCACCGGCACGAAGACGGCGCAGATCGCGAAGGTCGTCGCCATCACGGCCAGGCCGATCTCGTCGGTGCCCTCGCGAGCTGCCTGCAGGTGGCCCTTGCCCATCTGCACGTGGCGCACGATGTTCTCGCGCACCACGATGGCGTCGTCGATCAGCAGGCCGATGCACAGGCTCAGCGCCATCATCGTCATGAAGTTCAGCGTGAAGCCGAACAGGTACACGGCGATGAAGCTGGAGATGACCGCGATCGGCAGCGTCAGCCCGGTGATCACGGTGCTGCGCCAGCTGTGCAGGAACAGGAAGACGATCGCGATGGTCAGCAGCGCGCCCTCGATCAGCGTGCTCTGCAGGCCGCGCACCGAGCCCTTGACGAAGTCGCTGCTGGCGAAGATCAGCCGCAGCTCGACGTCCGGCGGCAGCTGCTTCTTCAGCTCCTCCATCGCGGCCTGGACCGCGTCGCCGGTGGCGACGATGTTGGCGTCCTGCTGCTTGAACACGTTGAAGCTGACGGCGCGCTGCCCGTTCAGGCGCGCCAGCGACTCGGGCTGGCGCTCGCGCTCGACCAGCGTGCCCAGGTCGGCCAGGCGCAGCGGCAGGCCGTTGCGGTGGGCGACCACGACCTCGGCGAAACGCCGCGGGTCACGCACGCGCCCTTCCACGCGCACCAGCGCGTCCTGCGTGCCGTCGGTCAGCAGGCCCACCGGCTGGTCGGCATTCGCCTCGCGCAGCGCGGCGGCGATCTGCGCCGGCGTCACGCCGTAGGCGCGCAGCCGCACCGGGTCGAGGTCGATGCGCACCTCGCGCTGCGTCATGCCGCTGATCTCGATGCGCGCGACGCCGGCCACGCGCTGCAGCCGCTTGGACACCAGGTCCTCGGCCAGCAGCGAGAGCTCGCGCGCGCTGCGCGTCGCGCTCAGGACCGACAGGTTGACCACCGGCTGGTCGTTGTCGTTGTTCCAGCGTGCCAGCGTCGGCGCGCGCACGTCGCGCGGCAGCATGCGCTGCACCGCGGCTACGCGGTCGCGCAGGTCCTGCATCGCCTGGCCCATGTCGGTGTCCAGCGAGAATTCCACCGACAGGTCGCCGCGGCCCTCGAAGGCGCGCGACATCACCTTGCGCACGCCGGCGACGCTGTTGACCGCCTCCTCCACCGGCTTGAGCACCTCGCGCTCCACCGCCTCGGGGCTGGCGCCGGGATACTCGATGTTCATCCAGGCGCCGGGGAACGAGATGTCGGGCATCTGCTCGACACCCAGCTTGGAATACGAGAACAGGCCCAGTACGCACAGGGCCACCATCACCATCGTCGCGAAGACGGGGTGGTTGATCGAGACGCGGGTGATCCACATGGTTCGCTAGCCCCCAAGACGGCGTTCGCTCGTTTCGTTCACGGCCCCCGGGCGGGGCGGTCGCCGGACCGCGGCCTGCCGCGTCCGGCGCGCGGCCGCTTCAGCGCACCGGCGCCGCCGTGCCGGTGGCCGCCGACGCCATGGGCGCCGCGGCGCCGTCGCTCTTGTCGGAACGCTCGGCGACCACGGTCGCCCGCGCGCCCTCGCGCAGGTTGTCGAAGCGCGCCGCCAGCACGCGGGCCTCGGGCGCCAGGCCCTGCAGCACCTCGACGCGGCCCTGGCGCTCGTCGCGCCGGCCCAGCGTCACCGCGCGCCGCGCCAGCTGGCCGTCCTCGATGACCCAGACATGGTCCTGGCCCGAGGTGCTGCCGACCGCTGCGGCCGGCAGCGTCAGCCGCTCGGTGTCGTCGTCCAGCGTCGCGCGCACCATCGCATACTGGCCGGCGCGCAGCATCTCCTTCGGGTTGGCGAGCTCGACGGTGACGCCGATCGAGCGCGTGCCCGGCTCCGCCGCCGGCGCGATGCGCGCGATGCGCCCGGCCACCGGCTGCGCGACCCCCTCCACCTGCACCTGCACCGGCAGCCCGGCGCTCAGGCGCGAGACCTGGTGCGTGCCCACCGCGCCCGCCAGCTCCAGCCGCGCCAGGTCGACGATGGTCAGCACCGGCTGTTCGGGCGCCACCTTCTCGCCGGGCAGCACGTGGCGCTTGGCGACGATGCCGGCGATCGGCGCGACCAGGCTGGCGTCGCGCAGCGCGACCTGCGTGGTGGCCAGCGCGGCCTGCGCCGCCGCCAGCGCGGCGCGCGCGGTGTCGACCGCGGCGCGCGAATTCTCCAGCGCGATCGGGCTGATGAACTGCTGCGCCGCCAGGCGCTCGTTGCTGGCATGCGTGCGCTCGGCCTGCGCCAGCGTGGCCCGCGCCGACTCCAGCATCGCACTGCGCTCGGCGGCGCGGCTGGCGGCCTCGGCCATGTCGATGCGGCCGATCACCTGCCCGGCCGCCACGCGCTGGCCCTCGGCCACCGCCAGCGCCACCAGCGTGCCGCCGGCCTTGGCGCGCAGCTGCGCCGTCTGCGGCGCCACCAGCGGCCCGGAGAATTCCAGCTGCAGCGGCAGCCGCGCCAGTGCCGGCTGCACGACCTCGCGCGGCACGAATTCCAGCGTGACCTCGGGCTTGCCGTCCTTGCCGCCCGCGCCCTTGGCGGTCTCCGAGGCCTTGGCCTGCGCGGCGCCGGCCGGCATCACGCCCGGCTTGACGAACCGCCCCCCCAGCAGCACGCCGGCTCCGGCAACGACGACGACGATCACGCCGCCGAGCAGCCACTTCTTCTTCATGCTCGCACCCTCCGAACGCGCGCGGCCCTCTTCGACCGGCGGGCGCAGTCTAGACAGGTGACGCCGGCGCGGGGCCGGCTTGCGACGAAGCGCGGAATCCGGGCGACGAACTGCAGCCGCCCCGGACGGGCCGGAACGGCCGCGGGCGCGTTCGAGGGCCCCTCAGGCGCTCACTCGCCGGCCATCGCCAGCGCGACGTCCTGCGCCCAGGCCTCGAAGGCGGCCGCCTCCAGCGGGCGCGCGAACAGGAAGCCCTGGCCGCGGTCGCAGCTGAGCGCCATCATCAGCGCCGCCTGGCCCTCGGTCTCGATGCCCTCGGCCACCGTCGTCATGCCCAGCGTGCGCGCGACGCGGATCGTGGCCTCGATCAGCACGCGGTGGTATTCCACCGTCTCGGCATGGCGCACGAAGGAGCGGTCGACCTTGACCGTGTCCACCGGCATCTGGTGCAGGCAGGCCAGCGACGAGTAGCCGGTGCCGAAGTCGTCCAGCGCCAGCTTGACGCCCAGCGACTTCAGCGCGCGCAGCGTGGCCTGCACGTCCTCGTCCTGCGCGGCCAGGCTCTCGGTCACCTCCAGCTGCAACTGGCCGGGGGCCAGCCCGGCCTCCTGCAGCAGCGCGCGCAGGTCGTCGACGAGGTCGCCGCGCTTGAGCTGTGCACGCGACAGGTTGACCGCCAGCAGCGGCGGCGCCAGCGCGCCCAGCGTGCGCCGCCAGGCGGCAAACTGGCCGCAGGCCTCGCGCAGCACGACACTGCCGACGGCGTCGATGAGCCCGCACTCCTCGGCCACCGCGATGAACTCGCCCGGCGGCACCAGCCCGCGCTCGGGGTGGCGCCAGCGCACCAGCGCCTCCACGGCGGTCACGCGCCGCGTCGCCAGGTCGACCACCGGCTGGTAGACGACGAACAGCTCGTCCTCGCGCAGCGCGCGCCGCAGGTCGGTCTCCAGCGCCAGCGCGCGCACGACGCGCTGGTGCATCGAGTCGTCGAACAGCACCCAGCGCCCGCGGCCGGCGCGCTTGGCCTCGTACATCGCGGTGTCGGCGTTGCGCAGCACCTCCTCCGCGGTGGTGCGGCCGTCCCTCACGAGCACGACGCCGACGCTGGCGCTGGACTGCACCGGCGTGCTGCCCAGCAGGTAGGGTTCGGCCAGATCGGCGAGCAGCCGCTCGGTGACGACCTGCACGGTGGCCGCGTCGTGCACGCCCTCCAGCACGACGACGAACTCGTCGCCGCCGATGCGCGCCGCCACGCGCAGGTCGCTGTCCACGCGCGCCACCGCGTCGCCGGGGCGCAGCGACTCCAGCAGCCGCCCCGCGATCTGGCGCAGCAGCTCGTCGCCGGCACCATGGCCCAGCGTGTCGTTGACCTGCTTGAAGCGGTCGAAGTCCATGAACAGCACCGCGAAGCCGTAGCCCGGGTGGCGGGCGGCGTGCGCGATCACGCGCTGCAGCCGCTCCATCACGACGGC
Organism: Rubrivivax sp.; assembly: GCA_019635315.1. Taxonomy (GTDB): domain Bacteria; phylum Pseudomonadota; class Gammaproteobacteria; order Burkholderiales; family Burkholderiaceae_C; genus Rubrivivax. The sequence continues at coordinate 191,063 of JAHBZT010000002.1, read as the reverse complement.
GCGGTTGGGCAGCCGGGTCAGCGCGTCGGTGCGCGCGCTGGCGGCCAGCCGCTCGTGCAGCTCGCGGCTCTCGGTGATGTCGGTGAAGCACGAGACGACGCCGCTGACGCTGCCGGTGCTGTCGCGCAGCGGCTCGGTATTCAGCAGCAGCCAGCGCCGCGCGCCCTGCGGCGTGCGCACGCCCATCGTCACGTTGCGCAGCGGCGCGCCGTGGCGCAGCGTCGCCATCGCCGGGTGCTCGGCGCCGCTGTAGTCGCTGCCGTCCTCGCGCAGCGCGCGCCAGCGCGCGTCGCCGGGATCCATGGCCTGCATCTCGGCCAGGCCGTAGCCGAGCAGCCGCTCGGCGGCACGGTTGGCTTCCACCACCCGGCCGTCCTCGCCCTGCACGATGACGCCGGCCGGCAGCGCCGACCACAGCGCCTGCAGCTTGCGCTGCTGCTGCACGCGCGCCGTGACGTCGCTGCTGACGCTGACGAAGCCGCTGAGCCGGCCGTCGGCGTCGTGCAGCGGGCGCAGGTCCACGTCGAGCCAGATCTCGCGCCCGTCGCGCGTGCGGTTGAGCCACTCCAGCCGTATGCCGCGCCCCTGCGCGACCGCCTCGGCGACGCGGGCCGTCACCGCGGGGTCGGCATGCGGGCTGTGCAACAGTTCCGACGGCAGGCGGCCGACGGCCTCCTCGGCGCTCCAGCCCGACAGGCGCGTGAAGGCGGCGTTGGTCCAGCGGATGCGGTCCTCGCGGTCGGAGATCAGCACCATCGCGGTGGTGTGCTCGGCCACCAGCGCCAGCCGCTGCAGTTCGGTGGCCTGTTCGGCCAGGCGCTCGGCGTGACGGCGCACCGAGCGCGCGGCCGGCTCCACCGCCGCCAGGCCCAGCACCAGCAGCAGCAGCAGAAGCAGGCCGACGCCGATGGCGACCTCGTTGCGCAGCCGCTCGGTGCGGTGCTCGGCGGCCTCGCGCAGCGTGCGCGACAGGGCCGCGGCGGCGGCCAGCGCCGGGTCGGCCTCGTCCAGCAGCGCGGACGCCGCGCGGGCGACCTCCTCGTCGCTGCCTTCGTCCGCGCGCAGCAGCAGCACGCCGGTGCGGTACCACAGCCGCTCGCGCGCCGCCTGCCAGTGTTCCAAGGCCTGCGCGACGGCCGCCCCGTCGCCGCCGTGGCGCGCCTGCGCGGCCAGCAGGTCCTCCAGCGCCAGCGCGTCCAGCGACGAGGTCGCGAAGACGGTCGCCAGCGCATCGGCTCGGCGCGACCGCAGCGCCGGCTCGGCCTGCAGCTGCGCCGCCAGGCGTGCGAGCTGCTGCGAGAACGTGCGCTGCATGCCGGCGCGGTCCAGGATCTCGGCATCGGCGGCCCGCACCTGCTCCAGCCGCAGCGTATTCCAGCCCTGCAGCAGCACCGCCAGCCCGATCACCGCGAACGCCGCCCACAGCGCCAGCCGCAGCCGCCAGCGGCCCGCACCCAGGCCGCCGGCCGGGGCGGGCGGCGGCGCGGAGGCGGTGTCGGCGGCGGGCAGGGCCATGCAGCGGGAACGCGTTGAAGCGGCGACGCGGCCGGGGCGCCGCGGGGTCGACGGGCGGCAGGCGGCCGCCCACGCAGGCGGCCAGGCGGCCGCGCGGGTACTCGGTCCTTATCGGCCGCCTGCCGGCCCGATGTAGCCCCTGCGGCGCCGGCGTGAAGGATTGCCGGCGCCGCGCGCCGCCGGTGCACGGCCCGGTCGCTGCGAGACGGCCGCGGCGCCGCGGGTTCAGGCGGCGGTGGCGGGACCGGGCGCCTCGTCGCAGCGCGCCGAGCGCCGCGCGCAGGCCCAGGACACCAGCGCGCACAGCGCGGCCGCCCAGAACAGCGCCGCGAAGCCCAGGTGCTCGATCAGCCAGCCGCCGCCGATGCCGCCGAGCACACCCGGGATGCCGTAGCCCAGCGTCGTGTACAGCGCCTGGCCGCGGCCGCGCGCGCGGCCCGGGAAGTGCCGGTGCACGAGCGCGATGCAGGCCGCGTGGTGCGCCGCGAAGGTCACCGCGTGCAGCAGCTGCGCCAGTACCAGCACCGCCGCCCAGGCGCCGCCGCCGGCGATGGCGGCGAAGCGCAGCGCGGTGGCCAGCGCCACCACCTGCAGCCACGCCGGCGGCCTGAGCGCCGGAAACCAGCGCCCCTGGCTCCAGAAGAAGGCGATCTCCGCGGCCACCGCCACCGCCCACAGCGCGCCGACCGCCGTCTTGCCGTAGCCCAGCTGCACCAGGTACAGCGAGAAGAAGGCATACAGGCTGGTGTGCGCCAGCACGGTGAAGAAGACCGACGCGAAGAACCAGGCCACCGCCGGCCGCTTCAGCAGCCGCAGCACGGCGGGCGCCGGCGCGTCGTGGTGCGCCTCCTCGCGCGCGGACGGCAGTCGCAGCGCGGCGGCCAGCATCAGCGCATTCATCACCGCGACGAAGTAGGGGAAGACCGCGATGCCGACCCACTCCAGCAGCGCGCCGAACAGCACCACCGAGGCGATGAAGCCGACCGAGCCCCAGACCCGCACGCGGCCGTAGCGCGCCGGGTCGATGACGCCGTCGCGGCTGGACAGCAGGTGGGCGAGCACCGCCTCGTACAGCGGCACCACGCCGCCGTTGGCCAGGAACAGCAGCGAGGTGACCAGCGCCACCGGCACCGCGGCCTCCACGCCCAGCAGCCCCAGCGCCGACAGCAGCGCGCCCAGCGCGGCCAGCCGGATCAGCTCGACGCGCTTGCCGCCATGGTCGCCCAGCCATCCCCAGGCGTAGGGGGCCAGCACGCGGGTCCAGCTCTGCAGCGAGACGATGGCGCCGATGACCAGGGTCGAGAAGCCCAGGTGCTGGAACCACAGCGGCGCATAGGGGTTGAACAGCCCGATGGCCGCGAAGTAGCAGCCCGACAGCGCTGCGAAGCGCGGCAGCGCGCCAGCAGAGGCGGCGCTCGCGGCGCTCGCGGCGCCCGCGGAGGCACCGGCAGGGGCCGGATCGCCGGCGGGGCCGGCGCTCATCCGGGCGCCCGGCCCTGCTCCGCGGCGGCCTGCCCCGGGATCGCCGGCTGCGCCAGCCGCACGTCGCCGCACTGCGCGCGCTGGCGCAGCGCATGGTCCATCACGACCAGCGCCAGCATCGCCTCGGCGATCGGCGTGGCGCGGATGCCCACGCAGGGGTCGTGGCGGCCATGCGTCTCGACGCGGGTCGGCTGGCCGGCGCGGTCGATGCTGCGCCGCGGCGTGCGGATGCTGCTGGTCGGCTTGATCGCGATGCGCACGACCAAGTCCTGCCCGGTGCTGATGCCGCCCAGCACGCCGCCGGCGTGGTTGCTGGCGAAGCCCGTGGGCAACAGCTCGTCGCCGAAGTCGCTGCCGCGCGCCGCGACGCAGCCGAAGCCGTCACCGATCTCCACGCCCTTGACGGCATTGATGCCCATCATCGCGTAGGCGATGTCGGCGTCGAGCTTGTCGAACAGCGGCTCGCCCAGGCCCGGCGGCACCTGGCGCGCACGGACCTCGATGCGCGCACCGCAGCTGTCGCCGGCCTTGCGCAGCGCGTCCATGTGCGCCTCCAGCCGCGGGATCAGGCTCGCGTTGGCGGCGAAGAAGGGGTTCAGCGGGATCTGCGCCTCGTCCTCGAACGGGATCTCGATCTCGCCCAGGGCGCTCATCCAGCCCGTGAAGGTGGTGCCGTGCTGCTCGCGCAGCCACTTGCGGGCCACCGCGCCGGCGGCCACCATCGGCGCGGTCAGGCGCGCGCTGCTGCGGCCGCCGCCGCGCGGGTCGCGGTGGCCGTACTTGCGCCAGTAGGTGTAGTCGGCGTGGCCGGGGCGGAAGGTGTCCAGCAGGTTGGCGTAGTCGCGGCTGCGCTGGTCGGTGTTGCGGATCAGCAGCGCGATCGGCGTGCCGGTGGTCAGCCCCTCGAAGACGCCGGACTGGATCTCCACCGCGTCGGGCTCGTTGCGCTGCGTGACATGGCGGCTGGTGCCGGGGCGGCGGCGGTCCAGCTCGGGCTGGATGTCGGCCTCCGACAGCGCCAGGCCCGGCGGGCAGCCGTCGATGACGCAGCCGATGGCCGGGCCGTGGCTCTCGCCGAAGTTGGTGACGCGGAACAGTTCGCCGAAGGTGCTGCCGGGCATGCGGGCGATTGTCGCAGCCTGCACGGCCGCCGCCGCCGCCGGCCTCAAGCGCGCCGCCGGCCGGCCGATAGACACGACGAACCGGCGGTCCCGTGGGAGGAACAGGTCCACGCCTGCGTCGCCCGCGGCGCAGGCGCCGCTCGGGTCACACCAACAAGGAATGCACTGATGCCCTCGATCTCCTGGCGCTCGTTCGTCCCCACCCCCCTCGCCCTGCGCGGCCTGACCGCGAAGCTGCTCGTCGCCTTCGGCGGCATGCAGGCGGCGATGCTGTGCGCCGGCGCGCTCGCCGGCGTCGGCATCTGGCAGCTGCGTGCCGAGCATGGGCAGCGCATCGAGCAGGCGCAGCGCATGGCCATCGTGACGCAATGGACCGCGTCGGTGCAGGCCAACCTGGAACGCGCGCTCAGCGCGACGCGGCTGGACGCCGCCGCCGGCGACGACGACGCGGTGCGCACTCGCATCGCGCCGCTGCTGGACCGCCTGGCCGAGGAGATGTCCGAGGTGGCCGCGGTGAGCGCCAGGCTGCAGGAGCAGCTGGCGGCGGCCGCCGCCGGCGACGCCGTGCTCGCCGAGCGCATCGAGGCCGTGGTGCAGGCGCGCAGCCGTTTCGTCGGCCTGCGCGCGCAGATCCGCGACGACCTGCAGATGGGCGAAGGCGCCGGCCGCGTCGACAGCGAGCTGGCGCCGGCCGCGAAGGCCATGCTGGACGCCCTGGCCGCGGTGACGGCCGAGCTGGATGCACGCTCCGCCGCCGCCGACGCCGCGGTGCGCGCCCGCGCCCAGCAGGCGCTGCTGTGGCTGGCCGGCGGCTTCGCGCTCGCCGCACTGGTCGGCTTCGCACTCGCCGCGCGCACCGCGCGCTCGGTCGCCGCGCCGCTGCACGACGCCGCGGCGCTGGCCCGCCGCATCGCCGAGGGCGACCTGTCGCCGGCGCCCGGCTCGCAGCGCAGCGACGAGATCGGCGAGCTGCAGCGCGCGCTGGCGGCCATGCAGGGCTCGCTGGCCACGCTGGTCGGCGGCATCCGCGAGACCGCCGGCCGCCTGCGCGCCGCCAGCGCCGAGATGGCCGCCGGCAACCAGGACCTCAGCCAGCGCACCGAGCAGGCCGCGAGCTCGCTGCAGCAGACCGCCAGCTCGATCGAGCAGCTCTCCGGCACCGTCGGCCACACCGCCGAGTCGGCGCGCAGCGCCAGCCGCCTGGCCGGCGACGCGGCCGGCGTCGCGCGGCGCGGCGGCGAGATGGTCGCGCGCGTGGTCAGCACGATGGACGGCATCAACCACAGCTCGCGCAAGGTGGCCGACATCATCGGCACCATCGACGGCATCGCCTTCCAGACCAACATCCTGGCGCTCAACGCCGCGGTCGAGGCAGCGCGCGCCGGCGAGCAGGGCCGCGGCTTCGCGGTCGTCGCCAGCGAGGTGCGCAGCCTGGCGCAGCGCAGCGCCGAGGCGGCGCGCGAGATCAAGGCGCTGATCGGCGCCAGCGTCGAGCAGGTCGAGGCCGGCTCGCGCCTGGTCGGCGACGCCGGCGCGACGATGCAGGAGCTGGTCGGCAGCGTCACGCGCGTGGCGCAGACCATCGGCGAGATCGACAGCGCCACGGCCCAGCAGACGCAGGGCATCGCCGAGGTCAACGGCGCGGTCGGCGAACTCGACCGCATGACGCAGCGCAATGCCGCGCTGGTCGAGCAGAGCGCGGCGTCGGCCGAGCAGCTGCGCCAGCAGGCCGAGGACCTGGCGGGCGCGGTGGCGCGCTTCCGGCTCGCGGCGGCCTGAACACGGCCGGCGCGCGGCCGGCGCGCGGGTGGCGCGCGGACGGCGCGCGGGCCGCGGTCAGCCGGCCGCGGCCGCCGGTGGCGGTGCGCCCGCTTCCTCCGGCCAGTCGCGGATGTAGGCCTTGAGCATGCGGTTCTCGAAATCCTGCGCGTCGACCACCGTCTTCGCGACGTCGTAGAACGAGATCACGCCCATCAGCGTGCGCCGGTCCAGCACCGGCATGTAGCGCGCATGGCGCGACAGCATCATGCGCCGCACCTCGTCGATCTCGGTCTGCAGCGTGCAGGTCAGCGGCGCGTCGTCCATCACCGAGCGCACGTACCGGGTGCCGACGCTGCCGCCGTTGGCGACGATGGCGGCGATGACCTCGCGGAAGGTCAGCATGCCGACCAGGTCGCCATGCTCCATGACGACCAGCGAGCCGATGTCGTGCTCGGCCATCGTCTTCACCGCGTCGGCCAGCGGATGGTCGGGGTGCACGGTGAACAGCGTGTTGCCCTTGACGCGCAGGATGTCGGTGACTTTCATGGCGGGGAAGCCCGGTGCCCGGCCGCGGCCGTTTCGAGGTCAATATAGCCCACAATGCCGCGGTCCCAGCCCCGCAGCTTCCTGACCATGGCAGGCTATTCCGACCCCGGGTTCGACACCCTGGCGCTGCACGCCGGCGCGGCGCCCGACCCCGCCACCGGCGCGCGCGCGGTGCCCATCCACCTGAGCACCAGCTTCGTCTTCCAGGACAGCGCGCACGCCGCCAGCCTGTTCAACATGGAACGCAGCGGCCATGTCTACAGCCGCATCAGCAACCCGACCAACGCGGTGCTGGAGGAACGCGTCGCGGCGCTCGAGGGCGGCAGCGGCTCGGTAGCCACCGCCAGCGGCCAGGCCGCGCTGCACCTGGCGATCGCGACGCTGGCCGGCGCCGGCCACCACATCGTCGCCAGCACCGCGCTGTACGGCGGCAGCCACAACCTGCTGCATTACACCCTGCGCCGCTTCGGCATCGAGACCAGCTTCGTCAAGCCGGGCGACGTCGACGGCTGGCGAGCGGCGATCCGCCCGAACACGCGGCTGCTGTTCGGCGAGACGCTGGGCAACCCGGGGCTCGACGTGCTGGACATCCCGGCCGTGAGCGCGATCGCGCACGAGGCCGGGCTGCCGCTGCTGGTGGACAGCACCTTCACGACGCCCTGGCTGATGCAGCCTTTCGAGCATGGCGCCGACCTCGTCTTCCACAGCGCGACCAAGTTCCTCTCCGGCCACGGCACGGTGATCGGCGGCGTGCTCGTCGACAGCGGGCGCTTCGACTGGGAGCGTTCGGGCCGCTTCCCGGAGCTGACCGAGCCCTACGCCGGCTTCCACGGCATGGTCTTCGCCGAGGAGAGCACGGTCGGCGCCTTCCTGCTGCGCGCGCGGCGCGAGGGCCTGCGCGACTTCGGCGCCTGCATGAGCCCGCACACCGCGTGGCTGATCCTGCAGGGCATCGAGACGCTGCCGCTGCGCATGGCGCGGCATGTCGACAACACGCGCAAGGTGGTGCAGTTCCTGGCCGCGCACCCGATGGTCGCCGCGGTCGGCTACCCGGAACTGGAGGGCCACCCGAGCCATGCGCTGGCGAAGAAGCTGCTGCCGCGCGGCTGCGGCAGCGTCTTCAGCTTTGACCTGAAGGGCTCGCGCAAGCAGGGCCAGGCCTTCATCGAGGCGCTCAAGCTCTTCAGCCACCTGGCCAACGTCGGCGACTGCCGCAGCCTCGTCATCCACCCCGCGAGCACGACGCATTTCCGCATGGACGACGCGGCGCTGGCGGCGGCCGGCATCGGGCCGGGCACGATCCGGCTGTCGATCGGGCTCGAGGACGCCGACGACCTGGTCGACGACCTGAAGCGCGCGTTCAAGGTCGCCGAGAAGGCGCAGTGAGGGCAGCCGCATGAAGCTGAGCGTGAACGGCCGCCAGGCCTATGCCTATACCGGCGGCAAGCCCTTCGACCCGCAACGGCCCTGCGTCGTCTTCGTGCACGGCGCAAGCAACGACCACACCGGCTTCACGCTGCTGGCGCGCTGGTTCGCGCACCACGGTCACGCCGTGCTGGCGGTGGACCTGCCGGGCCACAGCCGCAGCGAGGGCCCGCCGCTGCCCAGTGTCGAGGCGGCCGCGGACTGGCTGCTGGCGCTGCTGGACGCTGCCGGCGTGCAGCGCGCGGCACTGGCCGGGCACAGCATGGGCTCGCTGATCGCGCTGGAGGCCGCGGCCCGCGCACCGGAGCGCGCCACGGCGCTGGTGATGATCGGCACCGCCTACCCGATGCAGGTCAGCGAGACACTGCTGTCCACCGCCGCCAGCGATCCGCTGCGCGCGATGCGCATGGTCAACGCCTGGTCGATCTCGTCGCCGGCGACCAAGCCCGGCTACCCCAGCCCCGGCAACTGGCTGCACGGCGGCGCGCTGGCGCTGGCGCGGCGTGTGCAGGACGCGGCGCCCGCCGGCAGCAACGTCTTCCTGCACGACTTCCAGGTCTGCAACGCCTACCGCGGCGGCCTGGAAGCGGCCGCGCGCGTGACCTGCCCGGTGACGATGGTGCTGGGCCGCCAGGACCAGATGACGCCGCCGCGCGCCACGCGCGAGATCACCGCGGCGCTGAAGGCGCGCGTGGTGATGGTCGGCAGTGGGCATCACCTGATGGGCGAGGCCCCGGACGAGGTGTTGAATGCCGTGCGCGGGGCACTGACGCTGCCGGACCGGGCCCCGCAAGCGAGCGCCGCATGAATACCAGCCCCTCCGCCGTCGACCCCAAGGCGATCCAGACCTTCGCCGAGTTCTACCCCTTCTACCTGGGCGAGCACCGCAACCGCACCTGCCGCCGCCTGCACTTCCTGGGCAGCACGCTGGCGCTGGTGTGCCTGGCGATGCTGATCGCCACCGGGCAGTGGTGGTGGTTCCTGCTCGGGCTGCTGGCCGGCTACGGCTGCGCCTGGATCGGCCACTTCGGCTTCGAGAAGAACAAGCCGGCCAGCTTCAAGCGCCCGCTGTACAGCTTCATGGGCGACTGGGTCATGTACAAGGACCTCTGGACCGGGCGCATCCCGTTCTAGACACCGGCGCCGCGGCGCGCCGTGAACTCTTCGCGGCCGGTGCGCCTGCCGGGCGCGCCGCCAGCCGCCGGAACGGATCGTTACGCCGCGATTGATTACGATCACCGGGCTTCTTCGTTCCGCCCCACCGGCCCCGTACCATGCGCAAGCTGCAACCCGTCGCCCTGCCCCTGGCCCTGCTGCTGGCCCTCGCCGCGCCGCTGGCGCTGGCCGGTCCGTCGTCGGCCTCGTCGGCCGCCTCCAACAGCCTGACGACGTCCTCGGGCAGCGCGTCGACCTTCTCGGAGGCCTCCAGCGACAGCTCGACATCGGACGACAAGACCGCCGCCGGCGACTACCGCGTCGCCGAGGTCACCGAGACCGCGGCGCGGCCGGGCCTGCTGCGCCTGCGACTGCAGGCGCTGGACGAGCAGCGTCGCGGCTATGAATTCTTCCTCTACGTGCCGCCGCAGACGGCGCAGGCGCATGGCGTCGAACGCGGCCGTGTGCTGACCGCGCGCGAGCGGCCCTACGGCCTGGAATTCGCGCTGGCCGAGGCGCGCCAGCCCTTCTTCCTGCTGCTGGACGACGACTGGCAGCACGAGCTCGCGACGCGCCCGCTGACGCTGTGACGCGCGCGTGAGCCGGGCCGGCCTCGCCGCCGCGCTGGCCCTGGCATCGGCGCTGGCCATGCCGGCCGCCTTCGGCGCGACCAGTTCACGCTACTGCCTTCCCGAGCCGCAGCTGGATGCCGAGCAGCAGGACAGGCTGCTGCGCATGGCCGCCGTCATCAAGTCCGAGCTGGAGCGCAGCGGCGCGCGGGTGGCGCTGATCGCGCGCTCGGGCCTGAACCTGCAGCGTGTGGGCCAGCGCTATTCGCACGCCGGCCTCAGCCTGCGCGCCAGCCCGGAAACGCGCTGGGCCGTGCGCCAGCTCTACTACGCCTGCGACGAGCAGCGGCCGATGATCTTCGACCAGGGTCTGACGGCCTTCCTGATGGGCAACGACGACCCGCGGCGCGGCTTCGTCACGCTGCTGCTGCTGCCGGACGCGGCGGCCGCGCCCCTGGAGCGCAGCGCGCTCGACAAGCCGCTGGCGCTGGCGCTGCTGGGCGGCCAGTACAGCGCCAATGCGCACGCCTTCAGCCTCCAGTACCAGAACTGCAACCAATGGGTGGCGGAACTGATGGCCGTGGCCTGGGGCGGGCTGGACGCCAGCCGGCCCCTGCGCGCGGCCGCGCAGCAGTGGTTGCGCGAGCAGGCCTACGCGCCGACCGTGATCGAGCTCGGCCATGGCCCGCTGCGCTGGGCCGCGGCGCTGACCCCCTGGCTCAACGAGGACGACCACCCGCCCGAAGACCGTGCCGCCGGCCGCTACCGGCTGAGCATGCCGGCGTCGCTGGAGGCCTTCGCGCGGCAGCGCGAACCGCGGGCCGAGCGGCTGGAGTTCTGCCACACGCCGCAGCAGGTGGTGTGGCGGCGCAACGGCGCCCCGCTGCCCGAGGACTGCACGCCGGCCGAAGGCGACGGCGTCGTCAGTCTCGCCGACTGATCATCGAGCCACGACGGCGGTGCGGCCGCGCGTGGCGGCCGCCAGGCAGCGCCGCGAGGCGGCGGCGCGGCGACCGGCTACGCCGCAGCCGGCGCAGCCCGGCGGCGCCGTTGCGCCGCCCCGGCCAGGCCCAGCCCGGCCAGCACGAGTGCGATCGAGACCGGCTCGGGCACCTCGGTGCTGCCGAAGGTGCCGCTGAAGTCGTCGATGATGAAGCGGCCGAACTGCGACTCGAAATTGAGCAGCGCATAGGCCGCGCGGCCGGCGAAGGCCACGTTGACCAAGCCCTCGGGGAAGCTGCTGAGGCCCGCCGGGGTCGGTGTGTACTGCCCGACCACGGTATCGCTGCCCAGCAGGTTGTCGAACTCGTCGTAGACGCTCATGCTGCCGAAGAACGAGGCATCCGCCACCGTCGAGTTCAGCGCGAATCCGAAGCCCAGCGTCCCGAAGGCGCCGAAGACGAAGTCCACCCGCAGGTCCGGGTTCAGCAGCGACGTGGCTTCCAGCCCCGGTTCGCGGATGTAGTTCTGGTTCGGTCCCGGGCCGACGGTATTGAAGCCCGCCGGGTCGGTGGTCGAGAAGATCGCATCGGCGATGTTGTCGCCGTCGCCGTCGTAGCCGTAGCTGGTGACACCGGTGACGAGGTCGTCGAAGGTGATCAGGGCCGCGTGGCCGTGGCCGCCGGCGGCGATCAGGGCCGCCGCGACGGCGGTGCGCAGGAACGTGGACATCGAAGACTCCCTGGGCGGGACCGGTGCACCGCCTGCTGAACCGTCCAGCGGCGGCACCGGCCGACGCAGCCATCCTCGGCCGCGCTGCGGCCAGCCGTCAAGGGCACCCGCGGCCGTCCCCCTAACTTCGAACCACGGGCGAGCCCGGCGCTTGACGGTTCGTCAATCGGGCCGTGGCCGGCCGCCGACACCGGCCGCGCCGGCGCCGGCCTCGCGCCGGACAACCGCTCGCGTCAGATCGCCGCCAGCGCCTGCGCCAGGTCCTCGCGCAGGTCCTCGACGTCCTCCACGCCGACCGACAACCGCACCAGCGCGTCGCCGATGCCCAGCTTCGCGCGTGTCTCGGGCGGGATCGTCGCGTGGGTCATGATCGCCGGGTGCTCGATCAGGCTCTCGACGCCGCCCAGGCTCTCGGCGAGGGCGAAGATCTTCACCGTCTCGAGGAAGCGGCGCGCGCCGGCCAGGTCGGCGGCCAGGTCGAGCGAGATCATGCCGCCGAAGCCGCCCGTCATCTGCGCTCTTGCCAGCGCATGCTGGGCATGGCTTTCCAGGCCCGGGTAGTGCACGCGCTTCACCTTCGGCTGGCCTTCCAGCCAGCGGGCCAGCGCCAGCGCATTGGCGTTGTGGCGCTCGATGCGCAGCGCCAGCGTCTTCAGCCCGCGCAGCGCCAGGAAGCTGTCGAAAGGCGACGCGATCGCGCCGACCGCGTTCTGCAGGAAGCCCAGCCGCTCGCGCAGCGGCTGCAGGGCCGGGTCGCTGCCGACGATGGCGACGCCGCCGATGACGTCGCTGTGGCCATTGAGGTATTTCGTCGCCGAGTGCACGACGATGTCGAAGCCCAGCTCCAGCGGCCGCTGGTTGAAGGGGCTCGCGAAGGTGTTGTCGCAGGCGGTCAGGATGCCGCGCTGCTTGGCGATGGCAGCGATCGCGCGCAGGTCCGCCAGCTTGAGCAGCGGATTCGTCGGCGTCTCGACCCAGATCAGCCTGGTCTGCGGCGTCAGCGCGGCCAGCAGGTGCTGCGGCTCGGTCAGGTCGACATAGCTGAAGCTGTGCCCGGCGCTCGCGCGGCGCACCTTGTCGAAGAGCCGGAAGGTGCCGCCGTAGACATCGTCGCCGCTGACCACGTGCGAGCCGGTCGGCAGCAGTTCCAGCACGGTGGCGATGGCGGCCAGCCCGGACGCGAAGGCGAAGGCCGCGCTGCCGCCTTCCAGGTCGGCAACGTTGCGTTCCCAGGCCCAGCGCGTCGGGTTGTGGCTGCGCCCGTAGTCCAGCCCCTTGTGCACGCCCGGGCTGCTCTGCACGTAGGTGCTGGTGGCATAGATGGGCGGCATGATCGCGCCGGTGCTCGGGTCCGGCGACTGGCCGGCGTGAATCGCGCGGGTGGCGAAGCGGTGTGTCTTGTCAGTGCTCATGTCGCTTGTTCCATCGCGCCGCGCGCGAAGCTCGTTGAGTGAAGCCGAGACGGGTGATGGACGGCGGCTTGCGGCGCGTTGCGGTCGTTCGGTGGGCGGCTGCTTGCTCACGAATTGGAGCCACAGGTTCGGACTTCATACGCCAGCGCGTCGCGCCAGGCGGTACCCGCTCCCGGCTCAGGGTTCCGCGGTCGCCGCCTGCGGCGGCGACTTCCCTGCGCTGCTCGCTTCGGGGTCGCGCCGCCCAACTCACTTCGCTCGCTGCGCTCGCTCCGTTCGGACACCGGCGGCGAGTCAGTTGTCGAGGCGCGCACTGCGTGCGCGCCGACCCCGAAGCTGCGCTGCTCGGCGCTTCACACATCGCCGGCAGCGGGTACCGCCTGGCGCGAGGGCCACCGACAGTGGTCTTCGGGCGGGTGGAACGCCACCGCCGTGTCGCGAAGCCGCGTGGGGGCAGCCCGCAGCGCCCATGGGAGGCGCCGAGAAGCGCCGGGCTCCTGGCCGCGCGCGCAGCGCGCCTCCCCAACTGACTCGCCGCCGATGTCCGAACGGAGCGAGCGCAGCGAGCGAAGTGAGTTGGCGGCGGGCCAGGAGACCGAGCATCGCAGGGCAGTCGGCGCGCAGCGCCGACCGCCGGACTCTGGGCGCTGCGGGCTGCCCCCATGCGGCTTCGCTGCGCCACTACCGACACGCACGCACAACGCAACTCCGCGAACGACTGCACAGCGCCGAAACCCGTCTGCCGTGCCCTACGGTTCACGTCAGCTTCCTTCGCAGGTGGCTCAGCAGGTCGAAGCGCGTGATCAGGCCGTGGAAGCCCTGCTCGTCGGCAACGATCGCGACCAGACCACGGTCCAGCACGTCCTGCAGCGCCGGCAGGCCGGCCGCGGGTGCCAGCGTCTGCGGCGCGCGGCTCATCGCGCTCGCCACCGCGTCCTTGAAGCGTGCCGGGTCGCCGTGCACCTTCAGCAGCAGGTCGGACTCGTCGACGACGCCGACCAGCCGCCCCTGCTCCAGCACCGGCAACTGCGACACCTCCGCGAGCCGCATGCGCTGGAAGGCCACTGCCAGCGTCTCCTGCGGCGACACGCTGACCACGCCGCCGTCCTCGGCACGGCGCGAGATCAGGTCGCGCAGGTCGCCGTACTGGCGGCGCTTGAGCAGGCCCTGGTCGACCATCCACTGGTCGTTGTAGACCTTGCTCAGGTAGCGCGTGCCGGTGTCGCAGACGATGCTGACCACGCGCTTGGGGCTGGTCTGCTCGCGGCAGTAGCGCAGCGCGGCGGCCAGCAGCGTGCCGGTGGACGAGCCGCCGAGGATGCCCTCGCGGCGCAGCAGCTCGCGCGCGGTGGCGAAGCTCTCGTCGTCGGGGATCGCATAGGCGTGGCTGACACCGCTCAGGTCGGCGATCGACGGGATGAAGTCCTCGCCGATGCCCTCCACCGCCCACGACCCTGCCTGCCCCAGCGTGCCGTGGTGGATGTAGTCGGCGAGGATGGAGCCCTTGGGGTCGGCCAGGATGAAGCCCAGCTTCGGCTGCACCTTGCGGAAGAAGGCCGTCATGCCGGCCAGCGTGCCGCCGGAGCCGACGCCGACCGCGATGGCGTCGACATCGTGGCCCATCTGGGCCCAGATCTCCGGCGCGGTGCCGGTCTCGTGCGCCAGCGGGTTGGCCGGGTTGTTGAACTGGTCGGCATACCAGGCGCCGTCGATGTCCCTGGCCAGGCGCGCCGCCACCTCCTGGTAGTAGTCGGGGTGGCCCTTGACGACGTCGCTGCGCGTCAGGTGCACCTCGGCGCCCAGCGCCTTCAGGTGCAGCACCTTCTCCGACGACATCTTGTCGGGCACCACCAGCACGACGCGGTAGCCCTTGGCGCGCGCCACCAGCGCCAGGCCCAGGCCGGTATTGCCGGCGGTGGCCTCGACGACGGTGCCGCCCGGCCGCAGCAGGCCGTCGCGCTCGGCGATCTCGATCATCGCGACGCCGATGCGGTCCTTGATCGAGCCGCCCGGGTTCTGCGACTCGAGCTTCAGGAACAGCCGGCAGCAGCCGGTGTCGAAACGGGTCACCTCGACCATCGGCGTATTGCCGATCAGGTCGAGCACGGCCGGACGCTGCCGCGCCGGCGAATCGGGGGTCGCATTCATGGGGCGGCACTGTACGCCGCCCACCCACCGGCCCGGGGTCAGGGCAGACCCGGCCCCGCGGCCGCGGGCTTCAGTACGTCTTGTAGGGCAGGAACTTGCCGCTCATCGTGATCGAGACGCGGTCGCCCTTGGGGTCGGGCTCGCGCTGCAGGTCCATGCGGAAGTCGATCGCCGACATGATGCCGTCGCCGAATTCCTCGTGGATCAGCTCCTTGAACGTGGTGCCGTAGACGCTGACCAGCTCGTAGAAGCGGTAGATCAGCGGGTCGGTCGGCACGCTGGTGGGCAGGCTGCCCTTGTAGGGCACCACCTTCAGCCACTGCGTCTCGGCCTCGGTGAGGTCGAAGATCTTCGCCAGCGTGGCGGCCTGGGCATCGTCGAAGGTCATCTGGCCCAGGCAGCCGGCGGTGACCCACTCCTTGCT
Organism: Rubrivivax sp.; assembly: GCA_019635315.1. GTDB lineage: Bacteria > Pseudomonadota > Gammaproteobacteria > Burkholderiales > Burkholderiaceae_C > Rubrivivax. The sequence continues at coordinate 175,834 of JAHBZT010000002.1, read as the reverse complement.
CAGCCCGACCTGCTTCGCGACGTCGGCCCACTTCAGGCCCTTGGCCACCTTGGTGGCGACGATCTTCTCGGTGACTTCCATGCGGCTCATGCGACTCTCCTGAGGGGGACGACGGGGCTGCCTTCGCCGGTGGGCGTCGGCTCGGGTTCGGGTTCGGCCAGGCCGGGGCGGACCTCGGGCGGCTGCAGCGGTGCGCGGCCGTGGCTGAGCTCGCTGCTGCGCGCCACCAGGAAGTCGACCAGGTGGTTGCGGATGCGGTAGTACTGCGGGTCGTGGTGCAGCGTGGCCCGCGTGCGGGTGCGCGGCATCGTGTTGCGCACGATCTCGGCCACGCGCGCCTGCGGGCCGTTGCTCATCAGCAGGATGCGGTCGGCCAGCAGGATGGCCTCGTCCACGTCGTGCGTGATCATGAACACCGTCTGGTGCGTCTCGGCGCAGATGCGCAGCAGCTCGTCCTGGATGGTGCCGCGCGTCAGCGCGTCCAGCGCACCGAAGGGCTCGTCCAGCAGCAGCATGCGCGGCTGGATCGCGAAGGCGCGCGCGATGCCCACGCGCTGCTTCATGCCGCCGGACAGCGCGCTGGGCTTCTTGTCGATGGCCGCACCCAGCCCGACCAGGTCGACGTAGCGCTGCACATGCTCGTCCACCTGCGCGCGGCTCCAGCCCGGCCACTTGCTGCGCACCGCGAAGGCGATGTTGCTGCGCACGCTCAGCCAGGGCATCAGCGCGTGGCCCTGGAAGACGACGCCGCGCTCCAGGCTGGGGCCGGCGACTTCGCGCCGGTCCATGAAGACATGGCCGGCGCTGGCGCTCTCCAGGCCCGCCAGCACGTTCAGGATGGTCGTCTTGCCGCAGCCGCTGTGGCCGATGATGCAGACGAACTCGCCCTGCTCGACGGCGAAGTTGACGCCGTCGAAGACCGGCTCCCGGGCGCCCGGGTAGGTCTTGGCCAGGCCCTCGACCTTCAGGAATTCAGTCGACATAGGTCACCGCCTTCTGCAGCCGGGCGAACATCAGGTCCAGCAGCATGCCGACGACACCGATGACGAGGATCGCGAAGATCACGTTGGGCAGGCTCAGGTTGTTCCACTCGTTCCACACGAAGTAGCCGATGCCGGTGCCGCCGACGAGCATCTCGGCGGCGACGATGACCAGCCAGGCGATGCCCATGCTGATGCGCATGCCCGTCAGGATGGTCGGCGCGGCGGCCGGCAGGATGACCTCGAAGGCCTTGCGCAGCGGGCTCACCTCCAGCGTGCGCGCGACGTTGAGCCACTCGCGGCGCACGCTGGCCACGCCGAACGCGGTGTTGATCAGCATCGGCCAGATGCTGCAGATGAAGATGACGAAGACGCCGGAGATGTTGCTGTCCTTGATCGTGTATAGCGCCAGCGGCATCCAGGCCAGCGGCGAGATCGGCTTCAGGACCTGGATGAAGGGGTCCAGCGCACGGTAGACCAGCGGACTCATGCCGATCACGAAACCGAGCGGAATGGCCACCGCCGCCGCCAGCAGGTAGCCCAGCCCGACGCGGCCCAGCGAGTGCGCGAGCTGCAGGCCGATGCCCTTGTCGTTGGGCCCGTTGTCGTAGAACGGCGCGGACACGTGCTGCACGATGACCGCGCCCATCTGGGCCAGCGTCGGGAAGCCGCTCTTGGCCGATGCGCCGCTGCCGGCCTCGGCCGCGGGGTCCTTGCCCATCAGCTTCAGGTATTCGATCTGCTCGGGCGTCAGTGACTGCGCGGCAGGCCCTGGCGCCGCCGACCCGCCGCCGGTGGTGGCGATGTGCCAGATGCCCAGGAACATCAGCAGCAGCAGCGCGGAGAGCAGCGCCGACTTCAGGCCGAGAGCGTTGGAGGTGGTGCCCATCTCAGTGACTCCGCGGCGTGATGCGCCAGCCGCTGCGCGCCAGATGACCTTCGCGGCTCACTGACGGCTTGCGGCGCATTGCGGACGTTCGACTTGGTGCGTTGCCCGTCCGTGCTGGCACTGGCGCAGCGAAGCCGCGCGGGGGCAGCCCGCAGCGCCCAGAGTCCGGCGGTCGGCGCTGCGCGCCGACTGCCCTGCGATGCTCGGGTCCTTGGCCCGCCGCCAACTCACTTCGCTCGCTGCGCTCGCTCCGTTCGGACATCGGCGGCGAGTCAGTTGTGGAGGCGCGCTGCGCGCGCGGCCAAGGACCCTGCGCTTCTCGGCGCCTCCCATGGGCGCTGCGGGCTGCCCCCACGCGGCTTCGCGACACGGCGGTGGCGTTCCACCCGCCCGAAGACCACTGTCGGTGGCCCTCGCGCCAGGCGGTACCCGCTGCCGGCGATGTGTGGAGCGCCGAGCAGCGCAGCTTCGGGGTCGGCGCGCACGCAGTGCGCGCCTCCACATCTGACTCGCCGCCGGTGTCCGAACGGAGCGAACGAAGTGAGCGAAGTGAGTTGGGCGGCGCGACCCCGAAGCGAGCAGCGCAGGGCAGTCGCCGCCGCAGGCGGCGACCGCGGAACCCTGAGCCGGCAGCGGGTACCGCCTGGCGCGATGCGTCAGTGCCTGAACGCCCGGCGAACGGCTGCGAAGCGCCGATACCAGTCCAACGCAGCACTGGCCGCATCGGAGGCGTGCCTCGCTGCCCCGACGAAGTCATCTCAGGCCGCCCGACGAATGGCAAAGCTGTCGGCGTAGGCTGCGGCCTTCTCGGGGTCGAAGACGCGGCCCATGATCGTGAACTTGGGGTAGGCGCCGGCGGGCGGCTTCATGTCCAGCGCCTGCATGTGCTTCTTCGCGTCGGTCAGCAGGAAGACCTGCTCGGCAATCTGCTTGTAGTTGACGTCGCCCTTGACATAGCCCCAGCGCTGCATCTGGGTGAGCATCCACACTGCCATGCTCTGCCAGGGGATGGGGTCGAAGTCGGCGCGGTCGGGCACCGTCTTGACGTTGCCCAGACCGTCTGCGAAGCGGCCGGTCAGCACCTGGGCCACCACCGTCTCGGGCTGGTTCAGGTAGGCCTGCGGGCTGATGACCTTGGCGATTAGCTCGCGGTTCTTGGCCTCGCGCGCCATCGCCGCGCTGGTCAGCACGGCACGGAACAGCGCCGCGAAGGTGTTGGGGTTCTGGCGGATGAATTCCGCGCTGGTGCCGAAGGCACAGCAGGGATGGCCGTCCCACAGGTCCTTGGTCAGCACGTGCAGGAAGCCGACCTCCTCGAACACCGCGCGCTGGTTGAAGGGGTCGGGACCCAGGTAGCCGTCGATGTTGCCGGCACGCAGGTTGGCCACCATCTCCGGCGGCGGCACGACGCGGATCTGGATGTCGGTGTCCGGGTTCAGCCCCGCTTCCGCCACGTAGTAGCGCAGCAGGAAGTTGTGCATGCTGTACTCGAAGGGCACCGCGAACTTGAAGCCCTTCCACTGCTTCGGGTCGCGCTTGTCCTTGTGCTTGACGTGCAGCGTGATCGCCTGGCCGTTGGTGTTCTGGATCGTCGCCACGCGCATCGGCGTCGCGTTGGAGCCCACGCCCAGGCTGATGGCCAGCGGCATCGGGCTCAGGAAGTGCGTCGCGTCGTACTCCTTGTTGAGCATCTTGTCGCGGATCAGCGCCCAGCCCGCCGTCTTCACGACCTCCACGTTCAGGCCCTGGCGCTGGTAGAAGCCCAGCGGGTGGGCCATGATCAGCGGCGTCGCGCAGGTGATCGGGATGAAGCCGATCTTCAGGTCCTTCTTCTCGATGGCGCCCTTCTCCTGCGCCATCGCCTGCAGGCTGGCGATGGGCAGCACGCTGCCGATGGCCGCCATCGCGGTGCGCCGGCCCACCGCCTTCAGGAAGCGGCGGCGCAGGCCGTCCTGCGGGAACAGCGCCTTGACCAGCGCCGCCTCGACGAAGGCATTGCTCTCGGCCTCGAACTCGGCGCTCTCGCTGCGCGTGCGCAGTTCGGCCGCGGCGTGCTCGGCGTCGCTGCGGTGCCGGCCGCAGGCGCAGCCCAGGCGCAGCGGGCGGTCGGCGTCGTAGGGGTCGCTGTAACGGCTCATGCAGGGCTCCTCGAAGGGTTGGACGGATTCTGGAAAGGGCCGGGCGGCTGCACCATCGACGGGGCCGCGAAGCTGCTGTAGGGCCAGCCCTACAAGGCGGGCCCGGCCGGGCCGGGCGGACCAGGCGCGAGGGCCGGGGCGTCGGCGCCGCCGGCCGCCTCGTGGCGCACCGCCAGCAGCGCCAGCTCGACGTCGTTGCGCGCCCCGGTCTTCTCCAGGATGCGCGCGCGGTAGGTGCTCACGGTGTTGGGCGCCAGCACCAGCTGGTCGGCGATCTCGCCGACGCTGCGGCCCTGGCTGAGCAGGCGGAAGACCTGGAATTCACGGTGCGACAGCCGCTCGTGCAGCGGTAACTCGTCGGCGCCGGGCGCGGCGTGCAGCGCGCCGGCCAGCAGCTCGGCCACCGCCGGCGTGACGAACAGGCCGCCGCGCGCGACCTTGCGGATGGCGTCGATCATCTGCTCGCTGTCGGCGCTCTTGTTCAGGTAGCCGGCGGCGCCCAGCTTCAGGCTGCGCACCGCATACTGGCGGTCCGGGTAGGTCGACAGCATCAGCACCGGCAGGCGCGCAAACTCGGCCTTCAGCTGCTTGAGCACGTCCAGCCCGTCGCGCTGCGGCATCGCGATGTCCAGCAGCACCACGTCGATGCCGCCGCCGCGCACGCGTGCCACCGCCTCGGGCCCGGTGGCGGCCTCGCCGGCGAGGTCGATGTCGGGCGCGTCGGCCAGGATCTGCTTGATGCCCTGGCGCACGATCTGGTGGTCGTCGCAGACCAGCACGCGGATCGTCATGCCGCCGCCTCGTCGGTCAGCTCGGGCAGCTCGGGCAGCGGCATCACCAGGCGCACGCGCGTGCCCTGCCCCGGCGCGCTGTCGATCGTCACGCGGCCGCCGAAGTGCCCGGCGCGTTCGCGCATGCCGATCACGCCCCAGCTGCGCGGGTCGGCCAGCGCCTCGGCGCGCGCGCCGACGCCGTCGTCGCGCACGTCGATGTACAGGATGGGCGCCGGCGGGTCGTCGACCGCGATGCGCAGCTCGACGCGCCGCGCCTTGGCGTGGCGCGCGACGTTGCTCAGCATCTCCTGGAAGATGCGGAACACCGCGATCGCCAGCCCGCCCTGCGGCGGTGGCACGCCGGCGGCGACGTGCACCTGCAGCGAGGCCTGCAGCTCGCTGGCCTCGATGAATTCCTGCGCCTGCCACTCCAGCGCCGCCCACAGGCCCTGGTGGTCCAGGATGCTGGGCCGCAGGTCGGTGATGATGCGGCCGACGTTCTCTACCGCGGTGTCGATCAGCCGCCCCATGCCGTGGCACTTGCACTGCAGCGCCGGCCGGTCGGCCAGGCGCTTGTCCAGCCACTGGGTGTCCATCTTCAGCGCCACCAGCAGCGAGCCCAGCTCGTCGTGGATCTCGCGCGCGATGCGCGTGCGTTCCTGCTCGCGCACCGTCTCCAGGTGGTTGGCCAGCTCGCGCAGCTGCCGCGTACGCTCGGCCACGCGTTGCTCCAGCTCGGCGTGCGTCTGCTTGAGCAGCGCCTCGGCGCGCTTGCGCTCGCCGATGTCGACGAAGGTCACGACGGCGCCGCGCACCGCCCCATGCTCGACGATGGGGTAGCTCGAATATTCGGCCCAGAACGGACTGCCGTCGGCGCGCCACAGCACCTCGTCGTCGATGCGGCAGGGCAGCCCGCGCCGGAAGGCGTTGAAGATCGGGCACTCGGCCTCCGGGTAGGGCCGGCCGTCGCCATGCGTGTGGTGGATCAGCTCGTGCATGTTGCGCCCGAGCACCTCGTCGGTGCGCCAGCCCAGCATCTGTGCGGCGGCGCGATTCACGAACGTGCAGCGGCCGGCCAGGTCGATGCCGAAGATGCCCTCGCCGGTGCTCTCCAGCAGCAGCGTCAGGCGGTCGGCGGCGGCCTCGGCGGCGGGGGTCGCGAGGGTCATGCCGAAGCAGCGCAAGCGGCGTGCCAGCGCGCAGAATCGACCGCCTGCCCGACTGCCCGCGATGACGCCCCGCCTCGCCGCCGATGCCGTGCTGCTGCTGCACGGCGCCTTCATCGTCTTCGCGCTGCTGGGCGGGCTGTGGGCGCTGGCCTGGCGCCACGCGCCGCTCGTGCACCTGCCGGCGGCCGGCTGGGCGGCGTGGATCGAACTCAGCGGCGGCATCTGCCCGCTGACGGTCTGGGAGGACCGGCTGCGCCGCGCCGCCGGCGAGGCCGGCTACGAGACCAGCTTCGTCGAGCAGCACCTGCTGCCGCTGATCTACCCGGCCGGGCTGACGCCGGCCGTGCAGTGGGCACTTGCCGGCGTGGTGCTGGTCGTCAACGCGGCGATCTATGCCGTCGTCTGGCGACGGCGGCGGCCGCGCCGATCGCGACCGCCGCGGCGCTGATCAGCCGCGGCGCCGGCGTGCGCCGCCTCCAGGCTGGCCCCCCGGCGGCGGCGCGACGGCCAGCGCCCCGGTCCGGCGCATCGCGGCCTGCCGGCGCGCGGCCTTGCGAGCGGCCGCCTTCTTCGCCGGCGCGTTCCCGGCGGCGGCCTCGGCTGCCGCGGCCTTCCTGGCGGCGGCCTTCCTGGCGTCGGCCTTCTTCGCAGCGGCCTTCCTGGCGTCGGCCTTCTTCGCAGCGGCCTTCTTGGCGACGGCCTGCTTCGCAGCGGCCTTCGCGGCGGCGGGCTGCTTCGCGGCGCTGCCGGGCGCCGGCGGCGACACCGACCCGGGCGGTGCCTCCGGCCGGATGCGTGCATCGTCCGCCAGCGGCGCCGCGGCGCGCGTGCGGCCGCGCGTCGTGCGCACGGCCCCCGCGGCGCGCCAGTCCTCGCCGAGGAATAGCGCACGCTCGGCGCGCCGGCGCCGCGTCAGCCCGGGCAGTTCGGTCAGCACGCCGCGCACGCGTCCCTTGTTCCAGACCAGGAACTGGTCCGCCGCGCCGAGGACGTCGCCGGCGTTGAGCCTGCGCAGCAGCGTGCTCTGGCCCAGGTTGCCCAGGCCGACGTTGAACGCGAAGCTGACCAGCGCGCCGAACTGGCCGTCGTCGAGCGCGACACGCACGCGGTTCAGCACGCCGGCGGCGAAGTCGATCAGGTCGGCGCGCAGCAGCGCCTCGGCCTGCGCGCGCGTGATGCCGCCGGGAAACAGCGCCCGCGCGACGGCCCGGTTGTGCGCGCCGCGCAGGAAGTCGCGGCCGTGGCGGATGGCGTGACCCCAGCCGATGGTCCAGATGCCCACCGGGTCCAGGTAGGCGTCGATGTTGACCGTGCTCGGGTCGCCGTCGGGGATGCCTTCGAAGGCCTTGATCAGTTCGACGGCCTCCTGCGGCACGTCGCGCAACGCTGCGGGCATGGGTCGGTCCTCCGTCCTGCGGCACCGGCCGCGGCGGCGCAGTATCGGCGGCCGGGCCGCCGCGACCCATCCCCAGTTCGGCGTCGCGGCGCGGTGCCGTCCCGCGCCGCCGGCGCCGCTCATCGCTCGAGCCGGATCACCTGCCCGTCGGCGCTGTCGGTCAGCACGTAGAGCCAGCCGTCGGGGCCCTGGCGCACGTCGCGGATGCGCTGGCTCAGGTTGCCGAGCAGCCGCTCCTCGCCGGTGATGCGGCGGCCGTCCAGCGACAGCCGCACCAGCATCTGGCCGCGCAGCGCGCCGACGAACAGGCTGCCCTGCCAGCCCGGGTAGCGGTCGCTGGTCAGGAAGGCCATGCCGCTGGGCGCGATCGAGGTCGGCACCCAGTGGTGCAGCGGCTGCTCGAAGCCGGGCTTGGGCCCTTCCTCGCCGATGCGCGTGCCGATGCCGTAGTTGCGGCCGTAGGTCACCAGCGGCCAGCCGTAGTTGCGGCCGGCCTCGGCGACGTTGATCTCGTCGCCGCCCTGCGGGCCGTGCTCGCTGGCCCACAGCTCACCGGTCGCCGGGTGCAGCGCGGCGCCCTGGATGTTGCGGTGGCCCAGGCTCCAGACCGCGGGCGCCGCGCCGGTGCGCCCGGCAGGGCCGACGAAAGGGTTGTCGGCCGGCACGCTGCCGTCGGCGGCGATGCGCACCACCTTGCCGATGTGGTTGGCCGGGTTCTGTGCCTCGTCCTTGCCGCGGAAGCGGTCGCCCAGGCCGACGAACAGGTGCCCGTCGCGGCCGAAGACGATGCGGCTGCCGCAGTGGTGTTGGCTGCTCATCTTGGGCTGCTGGCTGAAGATCGTGCGCACGTCGACGAGGCGCTGGCCGTCCAGCCGCGCACTCGCGACCGCGGTGCTGTTGCCGCCCTCGCCGGGCTCGGCGAAGGTGAAGAAGATGCGCTGGTTCTCGGCGAAGCGCGGGTCGACGACGACGTCCAGCAGACCACATTGCCCGCCCACGGCGATGGCCGGCAGGCCCGCCAGCGGCGCGCCCAGCCGGCCGTCGCGGCCGACGATGCGCAGGCGGCCGGCCTTCTCGGTCACCAGCATCCGGCCGTCGGGCAGGAAGGCCATCGCCCAGGGGTTCTCGAGGCCGCGCACGACGGTGACGGGGCGCAATTCGTTCGCCTGCGCGAAGGCGGGCAGCGCGAGCGCGGCAGCGGCCAGGGTGGCGCCGATCAGGGCACGGGGGTTCAGGCGTCGGGTCTTCATGGCCGGGAATCTTGCCGCGATCGAGCCAACCGCCGCCGCGGCGGGGGCATCGCGCCGGCTTCACCCCGCGTCGGCACGGGATCAGTCCGCCGCCGCCTCGACCACCATCTGCACGCGCTGGCGCCCGTTCCACTCGTCCAGCGCCAGCCGGTAGGCGAGTTGCGTGCGCTCGGGCAGCGGCTCGGTGCGGCCGAACCAGATGCCGTCGCGTTCCTGGCCGGCGTGGCGCAGCCGCAGCTTCAGGTGCTTCTCGCCGACCAGGCGCTGCTGCAGCACCTGGACCTCGTCGCAGAAGACCGGCGGCTCGAAGCCCGGGCCCCAGACCTGCGCGTCGAGCAGCGCCGCGGTCTGCACGTTGAACCACTCGACGGCCAGCGGACCGTCGGTGCGCAGCGTGCGGGTCAGCGTCGCGGCGTCCAGCCACTCGGCGGCCACCGCGCGCAGCGCGGCGTCGAAAGTCTCGACGCCGCCTTCGGCGAGCGTGCAGCCGGCAGCCATCGCGTGGCCGCCGAAACGCAGCAGCAGCCCCGGGTGGCGCTTGGCCACCAGGTCCAGCGCGTCGCGCAGGTGGAAGCCGGCGATCGAGCGCCCGGAACCCTTGAGCCGCCCGTCGCCGCCGCGCGCGAAGACGAAGGTCGGCCGGTGCAGCCGGTCCTTGACGCGGCCGGCGACGATGCCGACCACGCCTTCGTGGAACGATTCGTCGAACAGCGCCAGCGCCGGCGGTGGCACCAGGTCGCCGGGCAGCAGCTGCTCCAGCGCCGCCTCGGCGCGCTCGCGCATGCCGCTCTCGACCTCGCGCCGCTCGCGGTTGATGGCGTCGAGCTGGCGCGCCAACTCCGCCGCGCGCGCCGGGTCGTCGGTGAGCAGGCACTCGATGCCCAGCGTCATGTCCGACAGCCGCCCGGCGGCATTGATGCGCGGCCCGATCGCGAAGCCGAAGTCGAAGCCCGCGGCGCGTGCCGGGTCGCGCCCGGCGGCATGGAACAGTGCCGCCAGCCCCGGCTGCAGCCGGCCCGCGCGCACACGCCTGAGGCCCAGCGCGACGAGACGGCGGTTGTTGGCGTCCAGCCGCACCACGTCGGCCACCGTGCCCAGCGCCACCAGGTCCAGCAGCGACTCCAGCTTCGGCTGCGCCGCGGCGTCGAAGGCGCCGCGCGCGCGCAGCTCGGCGCGCGCCGCGAGCAGCACGTAGAACATGACGCCGACGCCGGCGATCGCCTTGCTGGGAAAGTCGCAGCCGGGCTGGTTGGGGTTGACGATCACGTCGGCATCCGGCACGGCCACGGCGCCCTGGGGTGCGGCGGGCAGGTGGTGGTCGGTCACCAGCACCTGCAGCCCGGCGGCGCGCGCGTGGGCCACGCCCTCGAAGCTGGCGATGCCGTTGTCCACCGTGACCAGCAGGTCCGGCCGCTGCGCCCCACGGTTCGCGAGCGCGAGGTCCACGATCGCCGGCGTCAGCCCGTAGCCGTGCACGACGCGGTCGGGCACCACGTAGCCCAGTGTGTCGGGCGTGGCGCCCAGCAGCTTCAGACCACGCAGCGCCACCGCGCAGGCGGTGGCGCCGTCGCAGTCGTAGTCGGCGACGACGCAGATGCGCCGGCGCGCGGCAATGGCGTCGGCCAGCAGCCTGCCGGCCTCGGCGGCGCCCTTGAGCTGCTGCGGCGGCAGCAGCCGCGACGGGGCCTCGTCCAGCTCGTCGGCGCTGCGCACGCCGCGCGCGGCGAGCAGCCGCGCCAGCAGCGGGTGCACGCCGGCCTGCTCGAGCGCGAAGCTCACGCGCGGGGGCACGTCGCGCGGGCGCAGGATCATGCGGGCCGCTCCGGCATCACAGGTCCAGCAGCAGTTGCCGCGGGTCCGGCGACGCGAGCCACCGCCGCCAGCGCTGCAGCCAGCCGCCTTCGGCGTTGGCCAGCGTGACCGCGCTGCGTTCGCCGGCCAGCGTCAGCGTGACCGCTTCGCCCCGCTGGGCCCGCGCCAGCAGCTCGGCCAGCGGGCCCTCGTCCAGCGTCTGCCAGGCGCGTGTCCAGGCCGCCCAGTCCTCGCGCAGCGCCGGCAGGCGCAGGCGCTCGTCCACGGTCGGCGGCGTGCCGGTGACCGGCTGCGCGGCGCCGCAGCCGCTGAGCCAGAAGGAATTGACCGGCAGCAGCCCATGCGCCTCGCGCGCAGCATTGACCGGGTGCGCATGCAGCAGCATCTGCGCCTCGGCCTGCAGCCGGCGCACCTGACGCGCCGCCGGGTCGCTGCCCAGCCAGGCGTCGACGTTGCGGCCGATGACGCGGTCCGGCGACGCGCAGGCCAGTTCGGCCAGGCTCTCGTGCGCGACATACCAGCGCAGCGGCGCGCCCCAGGCGGCCAGCCAGCCGTCGCCGGTGAACAGCGGCGCCACCGCCTCGAACAGCGCGCGCGAGTCGTCCTCGGACAGCATCAGCTGCGTCGGGTCGAGCAGGCTGACCTGGTCGGTGCCCAGGTGCCAGTGCGCCGGCGTGACCAGGCCCCAGGCGATGTCGCCGGCATCCGCCGCCGCCACCGCGTCGGCGGCCGCGGACTGCGCCGCCCAGGGCAGGCGGCCGGCCGGGCCCGCCCAGCCCAGCGCGCGCGCCAGCGCGCGTTCGTGCGGCGGCGACCAGTTCCATTCGTCGCCCTCGTCGCGCGCCGTCTCGCTGCACAGCGCCAGCAGGCGCTGCAGGCGCGGCAGCGCCAGCGTCGCGAGCGCCGCGCGTCCGGCTTCGGACAGCGGCGCGGCGAACGGGATCAGCAGGGGCATGGCCGGCGATTATCCCGGGCGCGCAGCCCTGCCACGCCGGGGCGGGGGCCGGGTCGGGCCGGGTAGCATCCCGACCCCATGACCCGCCCGACCTGGACCTGGGGCACCCTGCCCTACGAGTGGCACATCGGCTGGCGCTACACGCGCGCCGGCCGCGCCGGCCGCCGCAACGGCTTCATCAGCTTCATCAGCGGCATCTCGGTGCTGGGCATCGCGCTGGGCGTGGCGGCGCTGATCATCGTGCTGTCGGTGATGAACGGCTTCCAGAAGGAAGTGCGCGACCGCATGCTCAGCGTGATCTCGCATGTCGAGGTCTTCGACGCCGGGGGCGAGGCGCTGCCCGACTGGCGCGCGACCGCGGCCGCGGCGCGGCGCGATGCGCGCGTCGTCGGCGCGGCACCTTTCGTCGCGGCGCAGGCGCTGGTCGGCCGCGGCGACGAGCTGCGCGGCGCCATCGTGCGCGGCATCGAGCCGGTCGAGGAGGCCCAGGTCACCGACCTTGCGCGCAGCCAGCACGCGCTGCTGGCGCCGCTGAAGGCCGGCGAGTGGAATATCGTGCTCGGCCGCGAGCTGGCGCGCCTGGTCGGCGCGCGCGTCGGCGACAAGGTGACCATCGTCGCGCCGGGCGGCCAGTTCACCCCGGCCGGCGTGGTGCCGCGGCTGAAGCAGTTCACGCTGGTCGGCACCTTCGACGCCGGCCACTACGACTACGACAGCGGCCTGGCGCTGGTGCACGTGGCCGACGCCGCGGCGCTGTTCCGCCATGCCGGCCCCACCGGCGTGCAGCTGCGGCTGGCCGACGTGCACGTCGCGCGCGCCGCGGCCTTCGACCTGCAGCAGGCGCTGGGCAACGAGGTCATCGTGCGCGACTGGACCCGCACCAACCGCAACTGGTTCGACGCCGTGCAGATCGAGAAGCGGCTGATGGCCATCATCCTGACGCTGATCGTCGCGGTGGCCGCCTTCAACCTGGTCAGCACGCTGGTCATGACGGTGACCGACAAGCGCGCCGACATCGCGATCCTGCGCACGCTGGGCGCCAGCCCGCGCTCGATCATGGGCATCTTCATCGTGCAGGGCGCCACCGCGGGCATCATCGGTACCGCCGCCGGCGTGACGCTGGGGCTGCTGGTGGCCTTCAACATCGACGTCATCGTGCCGGCCATCGAGCGCGCGCTGGGCGTGGCCTTCCTGCCGGGCAGCGTCTACCTGATCAGCCGCATGCCCAGCCAGCCGCTGGCCAGCGACATCGTGCCGATCGCCGTCGTCTCGCTGCTGCTGGCCTTCGCGGCGACGCTGTACCCGAGCTGGCGCGCCAGCCGCGTCAACCCGGCCGAGGCGCTGCGTTATGAGTGAGGCGGCCACGCCCGCGGCGGCCGACGGCGCGCCGGTGCTGCAGGCCTTCGAACTGCACAAGCGCTTCCGCGAGGGCCGCGGCGCCGAGGCGCTGGACGTGACGGTGCTGCGTGGCGTCAGCCTGACGGTGCGGCGCGGCGACACGCTGGCCGTCGTCGGGCCCTCGGGCGCCGGCAAGAGCACGCTGCTGCACCTGCTGGGCGGTCTGGACGCGCCGAGCAGCGGCCGCGTCGAGCTGATGGGCCGCGACCTGGCGACGCTGTCGGCGGCCGAGCAGGGCGCCTGGCGCAACCGGCACCTGGGCTTCGTCTACCAGTTCCACCACCTGCTGCCGGAATTCAGCGCGCTGGACAACGTCGCGATGCCGCTGCGCATCCGCCGCCAGCCGGTGGCCGAGGCGCGCGAGACGGCGCAGGCGATGCTCGCGCGCGTGGGCCTGGCCGGGCGCGTGCGGCACCACCCGTCGGAACTCAGCGGCGGCGAGCGCCAGCGCGTGGCGATCGCGCGTGCGCTGGTCACGCGCCCGGCCTGCGTGCTGGCCGACGAGCCGACCGGCAACCTGGACCGCGCCACCGCCGATGCGGTGTTCGGCCTGATGCTGTCGCTGGCCAGCGAACAAGGCACCGCCTTCGTCGTCGTGACGCACGACGCGGCGTTGGCCGCGCGCTGCGCGCGGCTGCTCGAACTCGAGCGCTGAGGCCGCCGGGCACCCTGCCGCGAACTTCGGGGCGCGCCGCGGCGCACCCCGAGATGTCGTCAGCGGACGGCCACCTGCGAGCGGGTGCGCTGCCGCGCCACGAGCATCAGCGCCAGCCCGGCCAGCGCCAGGCTGCCCGGTGCGGGCACCGGGTTCGGATCGGGCGGCGTGTCCTGCTCGGTCAGGCCGCTGTAGCGCACCTGGGCCTGCGAATAGTTGTAGAAGCCGAAGCGACCGGCTTCGAAGTTGCCCGCGACGTCGAATACCGTCGTGCCGTTGCCGAAGGCGCCGCCGGCGATGTCGATGCGGATGCGCGAGGTCTGGTACAGGATCTCGAAGTCGTATTCGACGTTGTCCGCCCAGCCCAGCGTGTCGCCGTAATTGGTAGCCAGGTTGTCGAACCCGGCGCTGTCGGTGCGGCCCCAGAAGCCGGGGGTGTAGTTGGTGATCGTGCCCTGCACGCGGCTGAGCGCGAAGCCCTCGAAGGCGGTGAAGCCGCCGCTGGCCTGGCTCGCCTGCTTCCAGTCGAAGAGCAGGAAGTCCATGTCGTTGCCGGTGGACGCCGGGCCCTTGAAGCCGAAGACGAAGCCGATCAGGTCGTCGTCGCCGGTCGTCTCGACGCGGATCTTGCCGCGCAGCGTGGTGTTGATCTGGTCGCTGTCGCTGACGAAGAAGGTGGGGTCGCCGTTGACCGTCTGCAGCACCGAGCTGCCGTCGGCGGCGACGATCCAGTTGCCGTTGCCGGCCGGGCCGCGCTTGCTCCAGGCATTCAGGTCGATCGGCACCGGGTCGGCGGCGACGGGCAGCCAGGCCAGCGCGAGCAGCGCCGCGGCAGTGGCAATGGGGGTCTTCATCGGTTCTCCTGGGCGCCGGGGCGCGGGTCGGGTTGTGATGGCGGCAGGATGGGCGGCAAACGTTCCGCCATCGTTCGCCGCGGCGGTGGAAGCACCGGTCCTGCACCCCCGCATCCCCGGGGGTGACCCCGCAGCCGGGTGGTCCGCCGGGGCTGCCGGACAATCGCGGCGATGCACCTGCTGAATGCCGACCTGCACAGCCACAGCACCGTCTCCGACGGCACGCTGGCCCCCGAGGCGCTGGCGCGGCGCGCCCATGGCGCCGGCGTGGAGCTCTGGGCGCTGACCGACCACGACGAGGTCGGTGGGCTGCCGCGGGCGCGCGAGGCGGCGCTGGACCTCGGCCTGGACTTCCTGACCGGCGTCGAGGTTTCGGTCAGCTTCGCCGGCGAGACCGTGCACATCGTGGGCCTGGGCTTCGACGCAGACGACGAGGCGCTGCGCGCGGGACTCGCCGCCACGCGCGGCGGCCGCACCGAACGCGCGCGCCTGATGGCCGAGTCGCTGGCCGCGGCCGGCATCCGCGGCGCCTTCGAAGGTGCGCTGCGCTACGTCGGCAACCCGGAGCTGGTGTCGCGCACCCACTTCGCGCGCTTCCTGGTCGAGACCGGCGTCTGCGAGGACACGCACGCCGTCTTCCGCCGCTACCTGACACCGGGCAACCCCGGCTACGTGCCGCACCGCTGGGCCGGCCTGGGCGACGCGGTGCGCTGGATCACGGCAGCCGGGGGCATCGCGGTGATCGCGCACCCCGCGCGCTACCGCTTCACGCCGACCGAGGAGTACGCGCTGTTCAGCGAATTCGTCGCCCACGGCGGGCGCGGCGTCGAGGTGATCACCGGCAGCCACACGACGGCCGAGCAGTTGCGTTATGCCGACACCGCGCTGGAATTCGACCTGCTGGCCAGCCGCGGCAGCGACTTCCACTCGCCCGACGAGAGCCGCACCGCGCTGGGCGCCCTGCCCGACCTGCCGGGCCGGCTGACGCCGGTGTGGCAGGCGCTGGCCGGGCACGTGCAGCGCCGGTGAGCGCCGTCGCCGCGCTGCACGCGCGCCCCGGCCTGGGCGTCGTGCTGGTGATGCTGGCTGCGGTGTGCTTCGCGTCGCTGGACTCGCTGACGCGGCTGCTCGGCGCCACGCTGCCGGTGCTGCTGATCCTGACCGCGCGCTACCTGTTCCAGGCCGTCGCGATGGGCGTCTGGCTGGCGACGAGCCGCGTGCACCGGCTGCGCACGGCGCACCCGCGCTTCCAGCTGCTGCGCGGCAGCCTGCTGCTGGCCACCAGCGCCTTCAGCTTCTACGGCGTGCAGTACATGCCGGTGCCGGAATTCACCGCGATCAACATGCTCACGCCGGTGCTGGTCACGCTGCTCGCGGCCTGGCTGCTCAAGGAGCGCGTGTCGCCGCTGCGCTGGGCGCTGGTGCTGGGCGCCTTCGCCGGCGCGCTGATCGTCATCCGGCCGGGCAGCGGGCTGTTCGGCTGGGCGGTATGGTTCCCGCTGCTGTGCGCCTGCACCTATGCCTCGTTCCAGGTGCTGACCAGCCGCCTGGCGGCGCTGGAGAGCCCGTACACGACGCACTTCTGGACCGGCGCGGTGGGCAGCGCGATCATGCTGCCGGTACTGGCCGCGAGCCCGGTGGACGTGCCCGGCGCGCTGGCCGCGGCGACGACGCCGGAACTGCTGCAAATGGCCGCCATCGGCGCCTTCGGCACCGTCGGGCACCTGCTGCTGATCCTGGCCCTGGGCATGGCGCCGGCCTCGCGGCTGATGCCCTTCGTCTACGTGCAGATCGCGGCGGCGGCGCTGCTGGGCTGGTTGATCTTCCGCCAGCTGCCGGACTTCTGGGCCTGGGTCGGCATGGCCGTCATCAGCGTCTGCGGCGCAGCCAGCGCCTGGCTCAACCTGCGCAGCAGCGCGGCGGCGCAGCGCCGCGCCGACGCGCCGGTGGCGGCCGATACGATCGCCGACTGAAGTGCGGGCGCACCTGCCGGCCACGGGAAAACCCGGCATCGGGTACACTGCGCGCTGGGGCGTCAATCTGGCGCCCTTCGTTCATCCCCTCTGACTCCGCCACGGCCGCATCCTCGAGTTGCCGGCCGGGCCGCCACCGCGGTTCCCCTCGAGCCGCATCCTGGCACCGGGTCGGCGGCGATGCCGTCGCCCTGATGCCCGGAACGACCGGCAAGCGGGCCGCGTCCTGCGGCCGCCGGATCCACCGTATTGATGCGACTTCACCTGCGGGTGAGCCGCGGCCCTGGCCGCGGCCTGCCCGCCTGCGCGCGTGTGCGTGAGAGAGAGATGACTGGAACTGCGATGGACAAGATCAACGGATTCGGCGCCCTGGGCCTGGACGACACCCTGGTGCGCGCGGTGCAGGCCGCCGGCTACGAGCAGCCGACGGCAGTGCAGGCGCAGGCCCTGCCCGCCGCGCTGCAGGGACGCGACCTGATGGTCAGCAGCGCCACCGGCAGCGGCAAGACCGCGGCCTACGTGCTGCCGGCGCTGACGATGGTGCTGGCCGACCGGGCTGCGGCCGTCGCCGCGCGCCAGACGGCCCAGGCCGCCGCCGAGCCGGCGCCGCCGCCGCGCAACGACGTCAAGGGCGCCTTCGGTCGCCACGACCGCCGCAACGACCGTCGCCCGGGGCCGCGCCCGCAGCCCACCGGCCCGCGCGTGCTGGTGCTGGCGCCGACGCGCGAGCTGGCGCTGCAGGTCACCAAGGCCTTCATCGACCACGGCCGCTTCGTGCCGGGGCTGCGCGTGGCCAGCATCGTCGGCGGCGTGCCTTACGCAGCGCAGCTGCGCGCGCTGGCGGGGCCGCTGGACGTGCTGGTCGCCACCCCGGGCCGCCTGATGGACCACATGGCCAGCGGCCGCGCGGTGCTGGCGCGCGTGGGCCTGCTCGTGCTGGACGAGGCCGACCGCATGCTGGACATGGGCTTCATCGACGACATCCGCCACATCGCCGAGGCCCTGCCTGCCGAACGCCAGACGCTGATGACCAGCGCCACCTTCGCCGGCAGCGTGGGCGCGCTGGCGCAGACGCTGCTGCGCAGCCCGCAGCGCGTGGAGGTGGCCTCGCACACCGAGGCGCATGCCGACATCGAGCAGCGCCTGCACTGGGCCGACGACTTCGCGCACAAGAATGCGCTGCTGGACCACATCCTGACCGAGCGCAGCATCGAGCAGGCGGTGGTCTTCACGAGCACGCAGCGCGACGCCGACTGGCTGGCCGACCGCCTGGGCGAGATGGGCCACAGCGTGGCCGCGCTGCACGGCGGCATGCCGCAGGGCCGGCGCAACCGCGTGCTGCAGGGCCTGCGCGAACGCCGGCTGCGCGTGCTGGTGGCCACCGACGTGGCGGCGCGCGGCATCGACGTGCCGACGATCAGCCACGTCATCAACTTCGGCCTGCCGATGAAGGAGGAGGACTATGTCCACCGCATCGGCCGCACCGGGCGCGCGGGCCGCGCCGGGCTGGCGGTGACGCTGGCCGAGCGCCGCGACGCCGGCATGGTCCACCGCATCCAGCGCTTCACGACGCAGCGCATCCCGCCGGCGACGATCGCCGGGCTGGAGCCTCGGCGCCCCGAGCCGCCGCCGCGCGCGGAGCGCGCTGCGGCGGGCCGGCCGGGCAAGCCGTTCGGTGCACGCCCGGGCGCCGGTGCGAAGCCGGCCGGCCGCGGCGGTTTCGGCCGCCCGGCCATGCGCGCACGCGGCTGAAGCCGCCGGTCGCGGCGGCGTGGCGTCGCCGCCGCTTGCGGCCCTAGGCCGCGAGCAGTTCCACCTCGAAGACCAGCGTCGCATTCGGCGGAATCACGCCGCCGGCGCCGCGCGCGCCATAGCCCAGGTCCGGCGGGATGGTCAGCACGCGCGTGCCGCCGACCTTCATGCCCTGCACGCCCTCGTCCCAGCCACGGATCACGCGGCCGGCGCCGAGGTCGAACGCGAACGGCTGGCCGCGGTCCTTGCTGGAGTCGAACTTGGCGCCGCGGCCGTTCGGTGCGCCGGCGTCGTGCAGCCAGCCGGTGTAGTGCACGCGCACGGCGCGGCCGGCGACGGCCTCGGTGCCGGTGCCGGTGACGGTGTCCTCGAACTGCAGGCCGGAAGCGGTGGTGGTCATCAGGCGGTTCCCCGGTGAAAGTCAAACCGCGATCATGCCAGCCCAGGCCGCGGTGGCCTGCTGCAGCCAGTCCGCCGGCGTGCTCGCGGCGAGCGGCGGCAGTCCCAGCACGGCCGCTGCCGCGCGCAGCGCCGCCAGCGGATCGGCCAGCTCCAGCGCCGCGGCGCCGTTCTGCTTGCTGAGCTTGTGCCCGTCGGCGGCCCGCACCAGCGGCGCGTGCAGATGGCGCGGCGTCGGCAGGCCCAGCGCCCGCTGCAGCAGGATCTGGCGCGCCGTGTTGTCGGCCAGGTCCTCGCCGCGCACGACGTCGCTGACGCCCTGCGCGGCGTCGTCGACGACGACCGCCAGCTGGTAGGCCCAGCAGCCGTCGGCGCGCTGCAGCACGAAGTCGCCGACCTCGCGCGCGACGTCCTGGCGCTGCGCGCCGAGCCGGCGGTCCTGCCAGTCGACGACCGCCTCGTCGCCGACCAGGAAGCGCATCGCGCGCGCCGGCCGGCCGCGCAGGCCGCCGTTCGCCGGCCGGCAGGTGCCGGGGTAGACGAGCTCGCCGAAGCGCTGGCGCGGCCGGCCCAGCGCGGCCAGCGCTCGCTCGACATCCTGGCGCGTGCAGGCGCAGGGGTAGGCGGCGCCGGCAGCCAGCAACTGCTGCAGCGCCTCGGCGTAGGCGGCATCGCGGTCGTGCTGCCACCACGGCGGCGCGTCGGGCTGCAGCCCGCAGGCGGCGAGCTGGCCGAGGATGAGCTCGCCCATGCCTTCGATGCAGCGCGGCCGGTCGACATCCTCGATGCGCACCAGCCAGCGCCCGCCGTGCGCGCGTGCATCGAGCCAGCTCGCCAGCGCGGCGACCAGCGAGCCCGCGTGCAGCGGCCCGGTCGGCGAGGGCGCGAAGCGGCCGACGTAGCCCGTCACGGCAGCGGCGCGGCCGGGTTCAGAACGCGCGCCCGGCGTGGCGCTCCAGCAGCGCCTGGCGCGTGACCGGGCTCTCGAGCTGCTGCAGCCACCACTGCAGGCCGCGGCCGATGCCCAGCGGGCCGTTCTCGGCGCGCCAGGCGTAGTACAGGTCGGCCGCATAGTCGCCACGCTGCGTGCTCTTGCGCACCAGGTGGCCGGCCTCCAGGTGGGCGCGCACCAGCGGCTCGGGCAGGAAGCCGCAGCCCAGGCCGCGCAGCAGCGCTTCCAGCTTGGCGCGTGTATTGGGCACCGTCAGCACGTCCTGGCCGGGCAGCAGGTTGACGGTCAGCGGCGCCAGGCGCTGGGCCGTGTCGGCCACCGCGACCGCGCGGTGGTGCACGAGCTCGGCGTCGCTGAGCGGGCCAGGCGCCTCGGCCAGCGCATGGTGCGGCGCGACGCAGAAGACGAAGCCCAGGTGGCCCAGCGGGCGCAGCTCGATGCCGCCGGGGTTGGGCATCTGGTCGGAGACGCCGATCGCCAGCTCGACCTGGCGCGAGACCAGCGCCTCCCAGGTGCCGGCCAGCACGTCGGTGCGGATGCGCAGCCGCGTCGCGGCGCCGCCCTCGCCCACCGTGGCCACGATCTGGCTGCCGTTGCACACGCCGCAGAAGGCCTCGACGAGCTCGAACACGGTGGGCACCGACAGCACGTCGTCGACGCTGATCGCCAGCTGCGACTCCCAGCCGCCGGCGATGCGGCGCACGCGGTCGACGACGGCGTCCATCTCCTCGAGCAGGCGGCGGCCCTCCTCCAGCAGCTCGCGGCCGGCTTCGGTGAGCTGGGCCTGGCGCGAGCTGCGGTCGAACAGCAGCACGTCCAGCGCGTCCTCGAGCTGGCGCACGCTGTAGGTCAGCGCCGAGGGCACCTTGCCGAGCTCGCGCGCCGCGGCGGCAAAGCTGCCGGTGCGCGCGATGGTGTCCATCATCGCCAGCGCGTCGGGGGTCAGGGCCTGTCGGCGTTGCGGCATGGCTTCATCTTATTTGAACGGCCTCGTCAACGCGCGTCAGCCCGCACCGCCGGCCCGCCACCTACAGTCACGGCAACGAAAGGAGTCCCGCGATGATCACCCTGCGCAAGAGTGCCGAGCGTGGCTACGCCGACCACGGCTGGCTCAAGAGCTTCCACAGCTTCAGCTTCGCCGACTATTTCGACCCGGCCCACATGGGCGTGGGCAACCTGCGCGTCATCAACGAGGACCGCATCGCGCCCGGCACCGGCTTCGGCACGCATGGCCACCGCGACATGGAGATCGTCAGCTACGTGCTCGACGGCGCGCTGGCGCACAAGGACAGCCTGGGCAACGACGGCGTCATCCGCCCCGGCGACGTGCAGCGCATGAGTGCCGGCACCGGCGTGCGGCACAGCGAGTTCAACCACGCGGCCGACGCGCAGACGCACTTCCTGCAGATCTGGGTGCTGCCGGCGCGGAGCGGCATCGCGCCGGGCTACGAGCAGAAGCATTTCGACGCCGCCGCCAAGCGCGGCCGCCTGGCGCTGGTGGCCTCGCCCGACGGCGCCGAGGGTTCGGTGACGATCCATGCCGACGCCCGCCTGCGCGCCGGCCTGTTCGACGGCGACGAGCGTGCCGAGCTGGCGCTGGACCCCGGCCGCATCGCCTACGTGCACGTGGCCCGCGGCAGCCTGCGCGTCAACGACCGCACGCTGAACGCCGGCGACGCCGCGCGCATCGAGCAGGAAGACCGGCTGGTGCTCGAAGGCGGCCAGGCCGCCGAGGTGCTGGTCTTCGACCTGGCGCCCTGACCCGGCGCCCTGACCGGGCGCGCTGACCCGGCGCCCCGCCCCCGTTCCCGCCCCGTCGTGCCGCAGCGCCGCTGTTGCGGCTCGTTGGGGATCGTTTTGCCCCTGGACATCACTTCACCCCCCAAAGGAGTCTTCCGATGAACGTCCCCGCCCCCGTCGCCGCCGTCGCGCGCATCCTGATCGCCGTGCTCTTCGTGATGGCCGGCCTGAACAAGTTTGCCGGCCTCGAAGGCACCGCCGGCTACATCGCCAGCCAGGGGCTGCCGATGCCGTCGTTGCTCGCCTTCGGTGCCGCGGCGCTGGAGGTCGTCGGCGGCCTGGCGCTGGCGCTGGGCTGGCAGGCCCGCATCGCCGCCGGCGCGCTGGCCGCCTTCACGCTGCTGGCCACGCTGATCTTCCACGCCTTCTGGAGCTTCCCGCCCGAGCAGGCCTACGTGCAGCAGCTGATGTTCATGAAGAACCTGGCCATCGTCGGCGCGCTGCTGTTCATCGTCAGCGTCGGCGCCGGCCCGGCCAGCCTGGACCGGCGTCGCCTGGCCGCGGCCTGATGCATCACTTCACCCTCTTCACCTCTCCCCACCACCTCACTTGCGGAGCAGTTCCATGAGCAAGATCGTCATCGTCTACCACAGCGGCTACGGCCACACGAAGAAGGTTGCCGAGGCCGTCGCCGAGGGCAGCCGCGGCACCCTGCTGGCCATCGACGCCGAGGGCAACCTGCCCGAGGGCGGCTGGGAGCAGCTGGCCGCCGCGCATGTCATCGTCTTCGGCTCGCCGACCTACATGGGCGCGCCGAGCTGGCAGTTCAAGAAGTTCGCCGACGCGTCCAGCAAGGCCTGGTACCACCGCCACTGGAAGGACAAGCTGGCCGCCGGCTTCACGAACAGCGCGACGATCAACGGCGACAAGGCCGGCACCATCAACTACTTCATCACGCTGAGCCAGCAGCACGGCATGTTCTGGGTCGGCACCGGCATGACGGCGCCAAATGCCAAGCACCACACGCGCGACGACGTCAACCACCTCGGCGGCTACGCCGGGCTGATCACCGCGACGCCGTCCGACGCCTCGGTCGACGAGATGGTGCCCGGCGACCTGGCCACCGCGCGCGCCTTCGGCGAGCGCATCGCGCAGGCCGCGACGCGCTTCACGTGACCCGCGCCTGACCCGGCGCCCGGCGGCGGCGGCGCTACAGTCCGCGCGTGGAGACGCTGCTGACCCTGTGGCACGTGCTGCCGGCCCCGGACTGGCTGGCCCTGGCGCTGTTCTTCGGCGCCTGGGCCGGCTACGCGGCCTTCGCCCGCCAACGGGCGCGCAGCACGCCGTCGCTGCTGGCGCTGACCAACCGCGAGCGCATGCGCTGGATGCGGCAGACGAGCCGGCGCGACAACCGCGTCGTCGACGGCGTCGTCGTGCAGAGTCTGTCCACCAGCCCCTCGTTCTTCGCGTCGACGACCATCCTCATCATCGGCGGCCTGCTCGCGGTGCTGTCGACCACCGAGCAGGCGAGCAGCCTGGTCGCCGAGATCCCGTTCGCCGCGCGCACCTCGCTGCTGGTGTTCGACCTCAAGGTCGTGGTGCTGGTGGCGATCTTCGTCTACGCGTTCTTCCGCTTCACCTGGAGCCTGCGCCAGTATGGCTTCGGCGCGCTGCTGGTGGCCGCGGCGCCGGCGCACGATCGCTTCGGCGACGAGGCCGAGCGCGAGGCCTTCGCCGACCGCGCCGGCCGGGTGATGGGCCTGGCCGCCGAGAGCTTCAACGACGGGCTGCGCGCCTACTACATGAGCTTCGCGGCCTGCGCCTGGTTTTTCTCGCCCTGGGCGCTGGTCGCGGCGACAGCCGCCGTGGTGCTGGTGCTCTACCGGCGCGAGTTCCGCTCCGACGTGCTGGCGGTGCTGGCCGAACGATAGGCCGAGCGATAGGCCGAGGGTCGGGCCGCACTCAGCCCGCGCGCGCCGACGCCAGCGCCGCACCCTCGACCAGCGCACGCAGCTTGGCCTCCGCGATCGCACGGTCCATCGGCGCCATGCCGCAGTTGGTGCAGGCGATCAGCCGCTCGCGCGGCACGTGGCGCAGCGCGGTGGCGATCGTCGCCGCCACCTCCTCGGGCGTCTCGACCTCGTCGCTGGCGACGTCGATCACGCCGACCATCACGTCCTTGCCCTGCAGCAGCGCCATCAGTTCCGGCGGCACGTGCGAGTGGATGCACTCCAGGCTGACCTGGTCGATCCGGCTCGCGGCCAGCGCCGGGAAGACCTGCTCGTAGTGCCGCCACTGCCCGCCCAGCGTCTGCTTCCACGCGATGTTGGCCTCGATGCCGTAGCCGTAGCAGATGTGCACGGCGGTCGTGCAGGTCAGCCCCGCGGCGGCGCGCTCCAGCGCCTTCACGCCCCAGTCGGCGGCCTCGGCCATGTAGACGTTGAAGGCCGGCTCGTCGAACTGGATCACGTCGATGCCGTCGGCCTGCAGCGCGCGCGCCTCCTGGTTCAGCAGTTCGGCGAACGCGAAGGCCATCTTCACGCGGTCGCCGTAGAAGCGGTCGGCCACCGTGTCGACGATGGTCATCGGCCCCGGCAGCGTGAACTTGGTGCGCCGCGTCGTGTGCGCGCGCAGCAGCCTCGCCTCGGCCTCGTGCACGCGGCCCTTCAGGCGCAGCGGCGCCACCACCTGCGGCACCATCGCCTTGTAGCGGTCGGCGCGGATGCCCATCTCGACCTTGTGCTCGAAGTCGATGCCCTCGACCTGCTCGAGGAAGCCGTGCACGAAGTGCTGGCGGCTCATCTCGCCGTCGCCGATGACGGCCAGGCCGGCATCCTCCTGGGTCTTGATCCACAGCAGCGTGGCGTCGCGCTGGGCCTGCGCACGCTCGGCGCCGTCGGCCTTCCAGCGCGGCCACAGCTTGTGCGTCTCGGCCAGCCAGGCGGGCTTGGGCAGGCTGCCGGCGATGGCGGTGGGGAACATGCGGGTCTCCGGCAGGTGGGTGGCTGGGTGCGCGCAGGGTAACCCAGCCGGGCCGGCGGCGTGCGTCGTGCGGCATGCGCCGTGTGGCGGCCGGGCTTCGTCGCGCCATGGGTAGGCTTCGTCGCGCGGGCAGCCGGGCTCGTCACGCCGCCGGGCCCGTCCGGTCCCGTCCGCGGTACCCTTGCACCATGTCTGCCGTCCTGCCCACCGACGCCGGCGAGCACGCCGCCCCCGGCACGGCCGCGGCCGGCCTGCCGCCGGCGCTGGACGAGCCGCTGCCGGATGAGCTGACCGGGCGCGGCCACGGCTGGCTGACCGCCTACCGGCGCTATCCGGTCTTCGGCCCGACCTGGGCCCGCGAGCGGTTGCGCCGCGTCGGGCTCACCGTGGTGACCACGATGGCGCTGCTGATCGGCCTGTCGATGCTGGCCGAGGGCCTCGCGCCCTGGGCCGCGATCTCGCAGGTCGTCATCTCCATCCTGCTGCCCCTGGCGCTGGGCCCCTGGCTGGGCAGCCGCGTGCGCCTGGCCGCGGCACGCCGCGGTTGGTCGCCCCGCGCCGAGTGGGCGGGGCTGGCCGGCGCGGTGCTGGTCAGCATCGTGGCCGTCGCCGCCTTCGGCGAGTGGGGGGCCGAGCCGGTCAAGCAGCAGGTCGCCGAATGGACCGGCCAGGTGGACGAGAGCGGCCAGCGCCGGCGCCTGGCGCTGATGATCGGCGTGACCATCCGCCAGGCCGACGCCGAGGCCGGCGCCGGCCGCGGCGGCGAGCCGACGTCCGCGTCGCCGCGCGGCACCGCGCCGTCGATCAACACGCATGTCGCGCATGCGCTGCTGTCGTTCCTCCTGGCCGGCGGCCTGGCGCTGGCGCGCTGGCGGCGCGAACGCGAGGGCCTGGCCGCGCTGGCCCGGCAGCGCGAGCTGGCACGCGCGCAGGCCGCGCAGCGCGAGGCCGAGCTGCGCCTGTCGGTGCTGGCTGCGCAGGTGGAGCCGCACTTCCTGTTCAACACGCTGGCCGGCGTGCGCAGCGCGATCGCCACCGACCCCGGCCGCGCCAGCGAGATGGTCGACCGCCTGGTGGACTACCTGCGTGCCGCGATCCCGCGCCTGCGCAGCGACGGCGGCGCCGCGGCCACGCTGGGCAGCCAGCTCGAGATCGTGCAGGCCTACCTGGGGCTGATGGCGGCGCGCATGCCGCGCCTGCAGTGGTCGGTCGATGTCGCGCCCGAGCTGCGCGCGCTGCCGTTCCCGCCGCTGATGCTGATCTCGCTGGCCGAGAATGCGGTCAAGCATGGCGTCGAACCCAAGATCGGCCCGGTGCAGGTCCGCGTGCAGGCGCGCCGCACCGACGACGGCCGCCTGGCGGTGACCGTGGCCGACGACGGCGCCGGCTTCGGCGCCAGCGGCGGCGGCGGCGGCCTCGGGCTGGTCAACATCCGCGACCGCCTGCAACAGATGTACGGCGGGCGGGCCGCGCTGGAACTGCGCTCGCGGCCCGAGGGCGGCGTGGCCGCGACCATCACGCTGCCGATCGACTGAACCCAGGACACCCGCGATGCCCACCGCCCTGATCGCCGACGACGAGGACCTGCCGCGCGCCGAGCTGCGGCGCATGCTGGCCGCCGCCTGGCCCGAGCTGGAGATCGTCGCCGAGTGCGAGCACGGCCCGGCGGCGGTCGAGGCGATCGACGCGCAGGCGCCGGACATCGCCTTCCTGGACATCCGCATGCCCGGGCTGTCGGGCCTGGACGTCGCGCGCGCGGCCAGCGGGCGCTGCCACATCGTCTTCACGACCGCCTACGACAGCCACGCGGTGGCGGCCTTCGAGGCCGGCGCGATCGACTACCTGCTCAAGCCGATCGCCGCCGACCGCCTGGCGCAGGCCGTGCAGCGGCTGCGCGAGCGGCTGGCCGCGAAGGCCGCGGTGCCGGCGCTGGACGCCGTCGTCGAGCAACTGGCGCAGCAGCTGCAGCAGCGCGCCAACCCGGCGACACGGCTGCGCTGGCTGAGCGCCAGCGTCGGCGACACGATCAAGATGTTCGGCATCGACGAGGTGCTGTTCTTCCAGAGCGACGAGAAATACACGCGCATCGTCACCGCCGGCGACGAGGCCCATGTGCGCAAGCCGCTGAAGGAGATCGCCGACGGCCTGGACCCGGAGGACTTCTGGCAGGTGCACCGCGGCGTCATCGTGCGCGCGAGCGCGATCGCTCGTGCGCAGCGCGACGACGCCGGGCGCATCGTGCTGCACCTGAAGCAGCACCCGGAGAAGCTGCAGGTCAGCCAGGCCTGGGCCTGGCGCTTTCGGCCGATGTAGCGGCCGATATGGCAGCCGATAGGGCGCCCGGTCCGGCCGCCGACGAGACGGCCGCTGCAGCGGCCGGCCTCGTCACCACGCGTCGACGAACGGCCGCCGCGGCGGCAGCGGCCGCGCGCGCGCCACGGCCAGGTGGCGCAGCAGCCAGTCGCGCGTCTCGGCCGGGTCGATGACCTCGTCGATCTCCAGGTGGCTGGCCATGTTCAGCGCCTGCCCGCGTGCGATGGCCTCGCCGAGCAGGCGGCGGAACAGGGCATCGCGCTCGGCGGCCGGCGCCGCCTCCAGTTCCTTGCGGAAGCCCAGCTTCACCGCACCCTCCAGGCCCATCGCGCCGAATTCGCCGCTCGGCCAGGCGCAGGTCGCCAGCGGGGCGTGGAAGTGACCGCCCGTCAGCGCCATCGCGCCCAGCCCGTAGCCGCGGCGCAGCAGCACCGCCAGCCAGGGCACGCGCAGCGCGGCGGCGCCCAGGAACAGCCGCGCGGCGTGGCGCACCATGCCGGTCCGCTCGCTCTCGGGCCCGACCATGAAGCCCGGCGTGTCGACGAAGCTGACGACCGGCAGGCCATGCGCGTCGGCCAGCTGCAGGAAACGCGCGAGCTTGTCGCAGGCGTCGCGGTCCAGCGCGCCGCCCAGGTGGCGCGGCTGGCTGGCCAGCACCGCCACCGCATGGCCGCCCAGCCGCGCGAGCACGGTGACGACGCCGGTGCCGAACTCGCGCCGCAGCTCGACCACGCTGCCCGCGTCCATCACCGTCTCGACGATGCGGCGCGGGTCGTACAGCGCATTGCGGTTCTCGGGCAGCGCCTGGCGCAAGGTCAGCGCCTCGGCGCCGGGGCCGCTGTCGGCTGCCGCCGTGCCGCCCAGCAGCGCCAGCAGGTCGCGCGCGGCAGCCACCGCCGCCGCCTCGTCGGGCACGCGCAGGTCCACCACGCCGGCCGCGGCGAGGTCCGCGACCGGCCCGACGGCGTCGGCTTCGACGCGGCCCAGCCCGCCGCCTTCGATCATCGCCGGGCCGCCGAGGCCGATGCTGCTGCCCTCGGCGGCGACGATCACGTCGCAGCAGCCCAGCAGCGCGGCATTGCCGGCGAAGCAGCGCCCGGCGACGACGCCGACCAGCGGCACCTGCCCGGACAGCGCCGCCAGCCGCGCGAAGGTCGTGCAGTCCAGGCCGGCGACGCCCAGCCAGTCGACGTCGCCGGGACGGCCGCCGCCGCCTTCGGCGAACAGCACCAGCGGCAGGCGCTGGCGCGCCGCCAGCTCGAGCAGGCGGTCGCTCTTGGCATGGTTGAACACGCCCTGGGTGCCGGCGAGCACCGTGTAGTCGTAGGCCATCACCGCCACCGGCCGGCCGGCGACGGTGCCGGTGCCGGTGACCAGGCCGTCGGCCGGCGTGTGGCGCTGCAGGTCATCCAGCGTGCGCCGGCTGCGCTGCGCGGCGACCGCGAAGGCGCCGTATTCGCTGAAGCTGCCCTCGTCCAGCAGCGCGGCGAGGTTCTCGCGCACCATGCGCCGGCCGGTGGCATGGCGACGCGCGACCGCCTCGGGCCGCGCCGCGTCGTCCAGCAAGGCCCGGCGCGCGCGCAGGGCCTGCAGGTCGGCGCGCGGCCGGGCCGGGTCGGGCGGCGCAGCGGCGGCAGGACCGGCGGTCGTGCCCTCGTCCGCGGCGGCGCCGGGCTCGAACTCGATCAGCAGCGCACCCTCGGCGACGACCTCGCCGACCGCGACCGCGATCGCGCGCACGCGGCCGGCCGCAGGGGCCTCGAGCGGCACCTCCATCTTCATCGCTTCCTGCACCAGCAGCACCTGCCCGGCGGCCACCTGCTGCCCGGCCTCGACCTCGATGCCGACCACCGCGCCATGCACCGCGGCCTTCAGCCGGCGCACCGGCCCCGCGCGTCCGTCCACCCGCTCTTCCGCCATGCCTTCCCCTGATCGACAATGCCGGGACTGGGAACCCGGCCCGGACCGCGGCATTGTCGGCGCGCCGCGTCGGCCGGCCGCGTCACCCCGGCGACGTCCCGCCCCACGCCGTACTGCCGCCCTGAAATTCCACGCATGCCGATCGACGGGCCCCCGCCAGCACCAGAGCCCCCCGCACCCGCCGCTGCCCCGGCCTGGCAGGACCTCGTACCGGTGCCGCTGCTGCAGTTCGACACCGCCCTGGTGCTGCGCGCGTGCAATGCCCGCGCCGCGCAACTGCTCGGCGACGCCGTGCAGCCGGGCACCCCGCTGGCCGCATTGCTGGACACCCCCGGCGACGGCGCCGCGTGGTCGCCGGCCGACGGCGAGCGCGAGCTGCCGCTGCGCGCCGTCGCCGTGCGCTGGGTGCGCGCCAGCCCGCAGGCGCAGCCCGACGGCGGCTGGCTGGTCGCGCTGCAGGCGGTGGACGAGCAGCGCGCCGCCGCGGCCGAGCTGGAGCGCGTGACCGAACTGCTGGAACTGGCGCGCACCTTCGGCCGCATCGGCGTCTGGGAACGCGACGTGCGCACGATGCAGGGCCGCTGGGACGAGCAGGTGCGCCGCTTCTGGGGCGTGGCCCCGGAAGCGGCGGTGCCGCACTACGACATCTCGGTGCGCAACATCCTGGACGGCGACCGCGAGGAACTGCAGCGTGTCTTCGCCGAGTCGCTGCACAAGCCGGGCCGCTACAGCCAGCGCTACCGCGTGCGCGGCGGCGACGGCGTGGTGCGGCGGCTGCAGTCGCAGTGGGTCGTGAAGGCCGGCGCCGACGGTCGCGCCGAGCGCGTGATCGGCCTGCTGATGGACGACAGCGAGCCCTTCCGCCTGGCGCAGGCGGTCAAGGAGGCGGAGTCCACGCTGCGCCTCGCGGTGGAGCTCGGCGGCATCGCGATCTGGCGCCACGACCTGAAGACCAACCGCATGCACTACAGCGACCAGGCCTGGCGCGTGCTCGGCATCGCGCCGCGCCCGGACGGCCTGTCGCTGGAGGAGGTGCGCTCGTTCGTGCACCCCGACGACCTGCCGGGTGTCATCGCCTCGGCGCAGGCGGCGCTGGCCAGCGACCGCCCGACCGACATGGAGGCGCGCTACCGGCGCAGCGACGGCAGCTGGCGCCACGTGATGACGCGCCGCGTCGTGCAGCGCGACGCGAGCGGGCAGCCGGTGGCCTTCGTCGGCGTCGCGCTGGACGTCACCGACCGCATCGCCGCGCGCCGCCAGGCCGAGGAGCTGTCGGGCCGCTTCGAGCTGGTCACGCGCACCGCGGGCATCGGCTACTGGAGCCTGGAGCCCGGCGCGACGCGCGCGCACTGGAGCGAGCGCATGCGCGAGCTGTTCGGGCTGGCCCGCGGCGAGCCGGCGCCGACCTTCGGCGAGTGGCTGCGCCGTTTCGTGCACCCCGACGACCGCGAGCGGGTCGCCGCCGCCTTCGCCGAGTGGGACGCCGGCCGCAGCGACGCGCTGGACCTCGGCCTGCGCATCGTGCGCGCCGACGGCGGCGAGCGCTGGATCCTCGCGCACACGCGCATCGAGCGCGGCGGCGACCTGCCGCTGTACTTCGGCGTCGCCATCGACGTCACCCGCCAGCGCAGCACCGAGCAGGCGCTGCGCAAGGCCACCGAGCGCGCCGCGCTGGCCGCGCGCGGCGCCGGCATCGGCACCTGGGAGCGCGAGCTGGGCAGCGGCGTCATCCACTGGGACGAGCAGATGTGGCGGCTGCGCGGGCGCCCGCCGCGCGAGGCGCCGCCGACCACGGAGGAACTGCTCGCCATCGCGCACCCGGACGACCGCGAATCGGCACGCGCGCGCATCCAGCACGGCCTGACCACGCACGAGCCGGTGGAGCAGGAGTTCCGCGTCGTCTGGCCCGACGGCAGCGTGCGCTGGCTGGCCTCGCGCGCGGCGACGATGTTCGACGACGCCGGGCGGCCGCTGCGCCGCATCGGCGTCAACTGGGACGTCACCGAGATCCGCAGCGCCGAGTCCGCGCGCCGCGAGCGCGAGCTGGCGCTGCGCGAGAGCCAGGCCAAGAGCAAGTTCCTGGCGCGCATGAGCCACGAGCTGCGCACGCCGCTGAACGCCGTGCTCGGCTTCGCGCAGCTGCTGCTGTCCGACGAGAGCGGCCGCGACGAGGCGGCGGCCTCGCGCCGGCGCCGGCTGGAGCACATCCGATCGGCCGGCCAGCACCTGCTGGACCTGATCAACGACGTGCTCGACCTCGCCAGCCTGGAAGGCGGCGAGGTGCGCATCACGCTGCAGCCGGTGGCGCTGGAGCCGCTGGTGCAGCAGGCACTGCCGCTGCTGGAGCCGCTGCGCGAGCTGCGCCAGGTGCGGCTGCGCTGCGGGCCGCTGCCCGGCGTCGTCGCCGCCGACCCGACGCGGCTGCGCCAGGCGCTGCTGAACCTGCTGTCCAACGCGCTGAAGTACAACCGCCCCGGCGGCGAGGTGCGCGTGGAGTCCTTCGGCGGCGACGGCCGCGTCGTGCTGCGCGTGACCGACACCGGTCTGGGCATGGACGAGCAGCAGCTGCGCCAGCTCTTCGAGCCTTTCAACCGGCTGGGCGCCGACGACAGCGTCGAGGGCACCGGCATCGGGCTGGCGATCGTCAAGGCGCTGGTCGAGCGCATGGGCGGCGAGGTGCGGGTCAGCAGCCGCGTCGGCGCGGGCAGCGTCTTCGAGCTGCACCTGCCCGCGGCCGAGGGCGCGCCGGCGGCCGCCGCCGCGGAGCCCGCCCCCGCCGAGGCGGCGCCGGCGCGCGGCGGCGCGGCGCACCAGCTGCTCTACATCGAGGACAACCCGGTCAACGCGATGATCATCGGCGAGCTGATCGCGCGCCGCGACGACCTGCAGCTGCATGTCGCCGCCGACGGCACCAGCGGCCTCGCGCAGGCGGCGCTGCTGCAGCCGGCGCTGATCCTGCTGGACATGCAGCTGCCGGACATGGACGGCTTCGAGGTGCTGCGCCGCCTGCGCGCGAACCCGGCGACTGCCGGCATCCCGTGCATCGCGCTGTCGGCCAACGCGATGCCCGAGGACATCCAGCGCGCGCTGCGCGCCGGCATGGCCGACTACTGGACCAAGCCGCTGGACTTCAAGGCCTTCCTGGGTGCGCTGGACACGCTGTTCGGCCGCGCGCCGCCGTGATGCGCCTCGGCCTCGCGCGGCCGCCCGGCGGCCGGCACGGCTCCGGCGCGGGCGCGGGCAGCAGCGCGCGCGGGCCCCGGCAGGCTAGCATCCTGGTCCTGCCACAGCGACCGGGCCGCCCGGAGCCGTCACGATGAAGCCGATCGAGTTGTTCGTCGAACGCACGATCCTGGCCGGCCGCTGGCTGCTGGTGATCTTCTACGCCGGCCTGGGCGTCGCGCTGGCGATCTACGCCGTCTCGTTCATCGCCAAGCTCGCGAAGGTCGCGGGTTCGGTGTTCGAGCTCGGCGACGCCGACATGATCCTGGCCATGCTGGCGCTGATCGACTCGGCGCTGGTGGCCAGCCTGATCGTGATGGTGATGATCGCCAGCTACGAGAACTTCGTCAGCCGCTTCGACGAGGGCGAGCAGGACATCTCGTGGCTGGGCAAGCTCAACGCCGGCAGCCTGAAGATCAAGGTCGCGTCGTCCATCGTCGCGATCTCGTCGATCCACCTGCTGCAGGTGTTCCTGAATGCGCAGCAGTACGACAACACGAAGATCATGTGGATGACGGCGATCCACCTGGTCTTCGTCGTCTCGGCGCTGCTGCTGGGCTATCTCGAACTGGTGATGGCCAGGCTCAAGTGAGGCGGGGCGCGCTCACGCGCGCCCCGCTTCGCCGATGTCCCGGCCGGCGCGGGCGGCGCCGGTCCGCCCCGCTCAGGCCGGTTCCGCCTCGGGCAGCAGCCCGCGCTTCTTCAGCAGCGGCTCGACGGTCGGCGCGCGGCCGCGGAAGGCGGCGAAGGCGGCCGCCGGGTCCACGCTGTTGCCGCTGGCGTAAATGTGGCGCTTCAGGCGCGCCGCCACGTCGGCGGCGAAGGGGCTGCCGGCCTCGGTGAAGGCGTCGTAGCCGTCGGCGTCCAGCACCTCGGCCCACAGGTAGACGTAGTAGCCCGCGGCATAGCTGCTGCCGGCGAACAGGTGCTGGAAGTGCACGAGGCGATGGTTGAGCCCGACGCCATGCGGCAGGCCCTGCGCGCGCAGCAACTCGGCCTCGAAGGCGCACAGGTCGGCCGGCGGCTCGGCGTCGGCGAGCGAATGCACCGCCAGGTCGACGATCGCGCTGGCCGTGTAGCGCACGGTCTCGTAGCCCTGGTTGAAGCGGCGCGCGCGCTGCATGCGCTCCACCAGCGGCAGCGGGATCGGCTCGCCGGTCTTCCAGTGGCGCGCGTGACGCTGCAGCACCTCGGGCTCGGTGATCCAGTGCTCGAAGATCTGGCTCGGCAGCTCGACGAAGTCGCGCAGCACCTGGGTGCCCGACAGCCGCTCGTAGGTGACGTCCGACAGCAGCCCGTGCAGGCCGTGGCCGAATTCGTGGAACAGCGTGCGCGCGTCGTCCAGGCCCAGCAGCGTGGGCTCGCCGGGCGAACCCTTCGCGAAGTTGTTGTTGTTCAGGATCACCGGCAGCTGCTGGCCGGCGCCGGCGACGTTGCGCGCCTGCAGGCGCAGCGCATTCATCCAGGCGCCGCTGCGCTTGTTCGGGCGCGCGAAGTTGTCCTGCAGGAAGATGCCCACCACGCGGTCGGCCGCGTCGCGCACCTCGTAGGCGCGCACGTCCGGGTGGTAGACCGGGATGTCGTCGCGCGCCACGAAGCGCAGGCCGAACAGGCGCTGCGCGCAGTCGAAGGCCGCGGCGGCGATGCGCTCGAGCGGGAAGTAGGGCTTGATCTCGGCGTCGTCCAGCGCATAGCGGCGCTGGCGCACCTTCTCGGCCCAGAAGCGCCAGTCCCAGGGCTCGATCTCGCCGCCGGCCTGGCCTTCCTCCGCCCTCAGCTCGTTCAGCGCCTCGCGCTCGCGCTCCACCGCGGCCAGCGCCCGCGGCCAGACCTCGTCCAGCAGCCGCTGTACGGCCTGCCGCGTGCCGGCCATCGTGTCGGTCAGCGCGTGGTCGGCGTAGCAGGCGTGGCCGTGCAGCCGGGCCTGCTCGTTGCGCAGGCGCAGGATGTCGCGCGCGATGCCGCGGTTGTCGTGCTCGCCGGCATGCTCGCCGCGGCCGACCCAGGCGCGCCAGGCCTGCTCGCGCAGGTCGCGGCGCAGCGAATAGGTCAGGAAGGGCACGATCAGCGAGCGCGACAGCGTGATCACGTGGCCGTCCAGCCCGCGGTCGGCCGCCGCCTGGCGCGCCGCGGCGCGCACGAAGTCGGGCAGCCCGGCCATCGCGTCCTCGCCGTCCAGCGCGAGCTGCCACGACGACTCGTCGTGCAGCACGTTTTGCGCGAAGCGCGTCGTCAGCGTCGCCAGGTCCTCCATGATCTGCGCGTAGCGCAGGCGCGCCGCCGGGGCCAGGCGGGCGCCGGCGCGCACGAAGTCCAGGTGGATGCGCTCGAGCAGCCGGCGCTGCTCCGGCGTCAGTGCCAGCGATTCGCGCTGGGCGTGCAGCGTGTCGATTCGCGCGAACAGCGCCGCGTCCAGGTAGACCGCGCTGCCGTGCGCCGCCATCGGCGCGGCCACCTCGCGCTGCACGGCCTGCAGCGCGGGGCTGGTGGCCGATGCGGTCAGCGTGTAGAAGGTCGCCGCGATGCGGTCGAGCCGGCGCCCGGCGCGGTCGAAGGCGGCCACCGTGTTGTCGAAGTCCGGCGCCTCGGCGTTGCCGGCGATCGCCGCGAGCTCGTCCAGGTGCTCGCGCATCGCCGCACGCAGCGCCGGCTCGAAGTGCTCGGGGCGCAGTTGCGCGAAGGGCGGCAGGCCGTAGGGGGTGTCCCAGTCCTGCAGCAGCGGGTTGTCGGTCGTCGTCGCGGTCGTGGCGGTGCTCATGCTGGGCGGCTCCGGCTCAGCGACCGCGCTTGATCGCGATCTCGTCGTCTTCGCGGTAGCGGCGGTTGGCGCAGTTGTTGACCCAGTCCTTGCGCTCGGCCTCGACCAGGGACGACTCGTCGTGCCACTGCCGGTTGCGGTCGTTCCAGGCGGCGACGCGCGCATCCAGTTCGGTCGCCCTGGCGTTGTAGGCGCGGATCATCTCCTCGCCGCCGGTGCCGAGCACGGCCTTCTCGGCCTCCAGCGCCAGGCGCTCCTTTTCCAGGTCCTCGCGTTCGCGATTGAGCTTCGAGCGCTGGCGATCGGCCTGCGGGCCGCGGCGGTTGGCATCGCTGAACTCCTTGACGCGCGCATTCCAGTCGGTCACGCGCTCGCCATAGGCCGTCATGCGCACCGCCAGCGCATCGATCTGCCGGCGACGCTCCTCGATCTGGGCGCGGTCGGCGCGCAGCGTCTCCTGCTCGGTCGCGATCGCGTCGCGCTCGCGTTCCAGCGGCACCCGTGCCGACTCCACGCTCGCGATGCGGCCCCGTATCGTGTCCTGGCGCTCGAAGCAGGCGCGCAGCTCGTCGCGCGTCAGCAGCGGGCCGCTGCCGCCGCCCATCGTCAGCGACCGGTCCGCGGCTGGCGCCGAGGCCGGGCCGGCCGGACGGCTGGCGGTCTGGGCCCAGGCGGCGCTGGCCAGCGCGGCGGCGAGTGCCGCGCCCAGCGTGCCGCGACGCAACGCGGTGCTCAGTCTCATCGGGAATCCTTCGTCGTGGTGCCGGGTGGGAGGGCCGCGCGGCGGCGCCCGGCACGGGCCCGGCCCGCGCAGCGCCGCCGGCCCGTCCGGCGAAGCGCCGGATTCTGCCACCCTTGCCAGCGCCGCCTGCCGGCGCGACACTCGCCGGCCCCGGGGGCAGCAGGGCCGCAGCGTCGGCCCCGAGGAGGACCGCACGATGAAGATCCTGAAATGGCTGCTGGGCATCGTCCTGCTGCTGGCCGTGGTGCTGGTGGCCGGCGGCTGGATGCTGTCGCCGAAGTTCTCGGTCAGCCGCTCGGTCACGGTGGCGGCACCGCCGGAGAAGGTCTATGCGCTGGTCGCCGACCCGCGGCGCTGGAAGGACTGGTCGGTCTGGAACCGGCGCGACCCGGCGATGCAGATCGAATATTCCGGCCCGCAGGAAGGCGCCGGCGCCGCCTGGGCCTGGAAGAGCGCCTCCGAGGGCGACGGCAAGATGACCTTCACCGACGCCCAGCCGGGCGCGCGCGTCGCGTACGACCTGTACTTCCCCGACTTCGGCACCACCTCGCGCGGCGACCTGCGCTTCGCGGCGGAGGGCGCGGCCACCCGCGTGACCTGGACGATGGACGGCGACATGGGCAGCAACCCGCTGTTCCGCTGGATCGCCTTGTTCGCCGACGGCATGGTCGGCGCGGACTTCGAGGCCGGTCTGGCCAACCTGAAGGCGCTGGCCGAGAAGTCCTGAGCGCCGGGGCCTCGCCGCGCACGCGAGGGCCCGCAGCGCTGTGGCACAGTGCGTGGCCCTGCCCGCGCCCGCCCCTGCCGATGCCGCTCGTCGACCCGCTGCCTGCCGACCACGACCCCGAGATCGCCGAACTCGCGGCCTTCTTCTCGACCACGCTGGGCTTCGCGCCGAACAGCGTGCTGACGATGATGCGCCGGCCGGCACTGGCGCGCGCCTTCACGGCGCTCAACCGCGCGGTGATGGACAACCAGGGCCGCGTCGGCAGCGAGCTCAAGCGGCTGGTCGGCCATGTCGCCAGCCGCGTCGCCGGCTGCCGCTACTGCGAGGCGCACACCATCCGCGCCGCGGCGCGCTTCGGCGCTGCCGAGGGCGCGGCGCCGGCGCGGCTGGAGGCGGTCTGGGACTTCCGCACGAGCCCGCTGTTCAGCGCCGCCGAACGCGCGGCGCTGGAGTTTGCCGCCGCCGCGGCCCAGGTGCCCGGCGCGGTGACACCGGCCATCGCCGCCGAACTGCGGCGCCACTGGGACGAGGGCGAGATCGTCGAGATCGCCGGCGTCGTCGCGCTGTTCGGCTTCCTGAACCGCTGGAACGACGCGATGGCGACCGAACTGGAGGCGCCGGCCGCCGCCGACGGCGAGCGCTGGCTGGCCGCGCAGGGCTGGCAGCGCGGCAAGCATGGCGGCGCGGGTGGCTGAATGGCGCTGAAGTCGACCATCCACAAGGCGCAGTTGCAGATCGCCGACATCGACCGCGGCCTGTATGCCGACCACGCGCTGACGCTGGCGCTGCACCCGTCGGAGACCGAGGAACGGCTGATGGTGCGGCTGCTCGCCTTCGCGCTGCAGGTGCCCGCCGACGACCACGACGGCGCGCTGCTGTTCGCGCGCGGCCTGTCCGACACCGACGAGCCCGACCTCTGGCAGCATGGCCTGGCCGGCGAGCTGCGCCACTGGATCGAGGTCGGCCAGCCCGACGAACGCCGCCTGGCCCGCGCCTGCGGGCGCGCCGACCGCGTCACCGTCTACTGCTACAGCGCGGCGGCGCCGATCTGGTGGAGCGGCGTCGCGCGCGGCCTCGCGCGCCAGGACAAGCTCGCGGTCTGGCAGCTGCCGGCCGAGCAGAGCCAGGCCCTGGCCGCGCTGTGTGAACGATCGATGCAACTTCAGGTCAACGTGCAGGACGGCCAGGTCTGGGTCGGCAACGGCCGCGCCAGCGCCGAACTGCACCCGGTCGCGCTGCAGACCCCGAAGCGATGAGACGAACGACCCCGAGCCCCCTGCCCACCCTGCTGCTGACGGCCTGCCTGGCCTGGACGACCCCGCTGATGGCGAACGAACCGAGCAAGACCCCGATGGCCGAGAACCGGCCCGACGCGACCGCCGACGATCCCTACCTGTGGCTGGAGGACGTCGCCGGCGAGCGCGCGCTGGCCTGGGTGCGCGAGCGCAATGCCGAGACCGAGCGCGTGCTGCAGGCCGAACCCGGCTTCGACACGCTGCGCGCCGGGCTGCGCGAGGTGCTGGACTCGCGCGAGCAGATCCCCTACGTCACGCGCCTGGGACCCTTCCTCTACAACCTGTGGCGCGACGCCGCCAACCCGCGCGGACTGTGGCGGCGCACGACGCTCGCCGAATACCGCAGGCCGCAGCCGGCCTGGGAAACGGTGCTCGACGTCGACGCGCTCGGCCAGCGCGAGGGCGAGAACTGGACCTGGGGCGGCGCGACCTGCCTGGGCCCGGCCTACCGGCGCTGCCTGCTGCAGCTCTCGCGTGGCGGCGCCGACGCCACCGTGGTGCGCGAGTTCGATCTCGTCGACAAGCGCTTCGTGGACGCCGCGCAGGGCGGCTTCACGCTGCCGGAGGCCAAGACCAGCATCGAGTGGATCGACGCCGACACCGTCTATGTCGGCACCGACACCGGACCGGGGTCGATGACCGATTCCGGCTACCCGCGCACGGTGCGGCGCTGGCAGCGCGGCCAGGCGCTGGCCGACGCGCCGCTGGTCTTCGAGGTCCAGCCCGCGGATCTCGGCGCCTGGGCCACGGTGGACCACACGCCGGGCTTCGAGCGCACGACCTTCACGCGCGTCGTCGACTTCTACGTCAGCCATGTCGCGCTGCTGCAGGACGGCAAGCCGGTCCCGGTGGCCAAGCCCGACGACGCGCAGCTCAGCTTCTGGCGCGACCGCGTGCTGCTGGACCTGCGCAGCGACTGGACCGTCGGCGGGCAGACCTTCGCGCGCGGCTCGCTGCTGGTCGCCGACGCGGCCGCCTACCTGGCGGGCCGGCGCGAGCTGACGGCGCTGTTCACGCCGACCGCCACGCGTTCGCTCGAGGGCTGGACCGCGACACGCGGCACGCTGCTGCTCAACGTGCTGGACAACGTGGCGAGCCGGCTGGAGGAATGGCGCTTCGCCGACGGCCGCTGGCAGCGCCGCGAGGTCGACGCGCCGCACCCGGGCAAGCTCAGCGTCAGCGCGCTGCACGACCCGCTGGCCGAGCCCGACGCGCTGGCCGAGGCCTACCTGATGAATGCCGCCGACTTCCTGCAGCCCGACGCGCTGCTGCTCGGCCGCAGCGGCAGCGACGCGCGCGAGACGCTGAAGTCGCGCCCGCGCTTCTACGACCCCGAAGGCATGCGCATCGAGCAGCGCTTCGCGACCAGCCGCGACGGCACGCGCGTGCCCTATTTCGTGATCTGGCCCAGGGGCGCGAAGGCCGACGGCGACAACCCGACGCTGCTGTACGGCTACGGCGGCTTCGAGGTGCCGATGACGCC
Organism: Rubrivivax sp.; assembly: GCA_019635315.1. Classification (GTDB taxonomy): domain Bacteria; phylum Pseudomonadota; class Gammaproteobacteria; order Burkholderiales; family Burkholderiaceae_C; genus Rubrivivax. The sequence continues at coordinate 137,307 of JAHBZT010000002.1, read as the reverse complement.
GTACTACTCCGGCACCCAGGGCCGCGCCTGGACCACGCGCGGCGGCGTCTTCGTGCTCGCCAACATCCGCGGCGGCGGCGAATTCGGCCCCGGCTGGCACCAGGCGGCGCTGAAGCGCGACCGCCAGCGGAGCTTCGACGACTTCATCGCGGTCGCCGAGGACCTGCTGGCGACCAAGGTCACGCGGCCGTCGCGGCTGGGCATCATGGGCGGCAGCAATGGCGGCCTGCTCGTCGGCGCGGTGATGGTGCAGCGGCCGGAACTGTTCGGCGCGGTCGTCTGCCAGGTGCCGCTGCTGGACATGCGGCGCTACCACAAGCTGCTCGCCGGCGCGTCGTGGATGGCCGAGTACGGCGACCCCGACGACCCCGGCGACTGGGCCGCGCTGGCGCGCTACAGCCCCTACCAGAACCTGCGCGCCGGGCAGCGCATGCCGCGCGCGCTGTTCACGACCAGCACGCGCGACGACCGCGTGCACCCCGGCCATGCGCGCAAGATGGCCGCGCGCATGCGCGAGCAGGGCCACGCGCCGCTGTACTGGGAGAACATCGAGGGCGGCCACGGGGGCGCCGCCGACAACGCCCAGCGCGCGCAGATGATGGCGCTGGAGTACAGCTTCCTCTGGCGCACGCTCGGCGGCCGCTGAGGCGCGCGGCGGGCCCGGCGATGCTGCCCTGGATCGACGACGGCACCGCGCTGCCGCCGGGCAGCAGCGCGCTCGGCCCCGACAGCGAGGCCCCCGGGCTGGTCGCTGCCGGCGGCCGCGTCACGCCCGAGCGCCTGGCCGAGGCCTACCGCAAGGGCCTGTTCCCCTGGTACGGTCCCGGGCAGCCGGTGCTGTGGTGGAGCCCGGACCCGCGCATGGTGCTGCCGGTGGCCGAATTCCGCCTCTCGGCGTCGCTGCGCAAGGCGCTGCGCCGCTTCCTGCGCACGCCGGGCTGCGAGATCCGCTTCGACAGCGCCTTCCGCCAGGTCATCCAGGCCTGCGCACTGACGCCGCGCGCCGGCCAGGAAGGCACCTGGATCGTGCCGGCGATGGTCGAGGCCTACACCGCCTGGCACCACCGCGGCGGCGCGCACAGCGTGGAGACCTGGGTCGACGGGCGCCTGGTCGGCGGGCTCTACTTCGTGGCCATCGGCCGCATGGCCTACGGCGAGTCGATGTTCGCGCACCGCACCGACGCGTCCAAGATCGCGCTCGCCGCGCTGGTGGCGGCCTGCCGGGCGCGCGGCGTGCCGCTGATCGACTGCCAGCAGAATACCGGCCACCTGGCGTCGCTGGGTGCGCGCGAGATCCCGCGCGCCGCCTTCGAGGCGCACCTGGTGGCCCATGTCGACCAGCCGCCCCCGCTCACCCCGGGGGACACCCGGGCGCCGCTTTGGACCTATGATGAGTCGCACTGGGCGACACTGCTGGACGCCGTCCCGCCGCAAGCCCGGCCGCCCGCACCGCCTGCCCCGGACACCGCGTGACGCATCCGAACGAGTTGCCGCTGCGGTCGCTGCAGTTCTATGCGACCGCGCCCTACCCGTGCAGCTACCTGCCCGGGCGGCAGGCGCGTTCGCAGGTCGCCACCCCCAGCCACCTGATCCACGCCGACACCTATTCGGGGCTGGTCGCCAGCGGCTTCCGGCGCAGCGGCATGTTCACCTACCGGCCCTACTGCGACGGCTGCCGCGCCTGCGTGCCGCTGCGCGTGCCGGTGGCCGACTTCCAGCCCAGCCGCAGCCAGCGCCGCGCCTGGAAGGCGCATGCCGGGCTGAAGGCGCGCGTGCTGCGGCTGTGCTTCGTGCCCGAGCACTACCAGCTCTACCTGCGCTACCAGAGCGGCCGCCACAGCGGCGGCGGCATGGATCACGACAGCGTCGACCAGTACACCCAGTTCCTGCTGCAGAGCCGCGTCAATTCGCGCCTGGTCGAGTTCCGCGAGCCGGGCGCGGACGGCCAGCCCGGCGCGCTGAAGATGGTCACCATCCTCGACGTGCTGGCCGACGGCCTGTCGGCCGTCTACACCTTCTACGAACCCGAGGCCGCCGCCAGCTACGGCACCTACAGCGTGCTGTGGCAGATCGAGCAGACGCGCCAGCTCAAGCTGCCGCATGTCTACCTGGGCTACTGGATCGCCGAGAGCCCGAAGATGGCCTACAAGGCGCAGTTCCGACCGCACCAGCTGCTCATCGACGGGCGCTGGCAGTCGCCGCCGGGCTGAACGCCGGCTGCGCGGCCGGCGCTGCCTGCGCCGAGGCCCCCGCGGGTGCCGGGTCGACGAGCCCGAGCGCCTCGAAGGTAGCCACCGCCGCGAGCGCGGCATCGGCACGCGCCTGCAGCGCGTCGCGCCGGTTGTCGAGCGCGCTGCGCTGCGCATCGGCGAGGTCCAGGAAGCCGCTGAGGCCGGCGCGGTACAGCGCCTGCGCCTGCTCGACCGCGGCCGCGCCGGCGACGGCGGCGCGCTCGCGCGCGGCGATGCGCTCGGCGGCGCCGCGGCTGGCGCTGATCGCGTCCTGCACCTGCTGCAGCGCCTGCAGCAGTGTCTCGCGGTAGACCGCGGCCGCCTCGCGCCAGCGCGAGCGCGCGGCGTCGACCGCGGCGCCGCGCGCGCCGCCGTCGGCCAGGTTCAGCTCCAGCAGCGCGGCCAGCGTCGCGCCGACCAGTTCGATCGCCGGGCCGGCGCCGACGGTGCCGAAGACCAGCGAGCCCGGCAGCCGCAGCTGCGGCCGCAGCGCCGCCTCGGCGACGCCGACCGCGGCCGCCGCAGCGACCAGCGCCTGCTCGGCCGCCAGCAGGTCCGGCCGCAGGCGCAGCAGGTCCAGCGGCCGCACCATCGGGGCCGCGCCGGCCAGCGCCGGCGGCGTGCTGCCGGCGTCGGCGGGCCTGCCCGCGTCGCCGGCGCGCAGGTCGTCGACCGCCCGCGGGCGCTGCCCGGCCAGCACCTGCAGCGCCGCCGCGGCGCGGCGCCGGCGCTCGCCGGCCGCGGCCAGCGCGGCCTCCACCGCCGCCAGCTCGGTGCGCGCGCGCTCGCGGTCCAGCAGCGGCGACAGGCCGGCCTCCACGCGCACGCCGACGACACGCAGCGCCTCGCGCTGCAGCCCCAGCGCGTCGGCCAGCAGCGCCTCGTCCAGCAGCGCGGTGCGCCACTCGACATAGGCGCGCGCCGCCAGCCCGGCGGCGGCCAGGCGGCTGGCCTGCAGCAGGTGCTGCTGGCGCAGCACGCCAGCGGCGGCCGAACGCTCGGCCTGCGCGAGGCCGCCCCAGAGGTCGACATCCACGTCCAGCGCCAGCGCGGCGCGCGGCGCCAGCAGCCGTTCGCCGCGGTCGCGGCGCAGCCGCGCGTCGGCGCCGAGCTGGGCGTCCAGCGTCGGCCGCCGCTGCGCACGGGCCGCGACGAGCTGGGCCTGCGCCTGCTGCAGCTGCTCGGCGGCGCGGGCGAGCGACGGTGCCTCGGCCAGCGCACGCTCGACCCAGTCGGCCAGGCCGGGGTCGTCGAAGCGGCGCCACCAGCGCAGGTCCTGCTCACCCGGCGACGGCGCCGCGGCCGTGGCCTCGAAGCGGTCGGCCTCGGTCAGGCCCAGCGTCGGCGGGTCGGCGGCCGGCACCTGGACCGGGCCCAGCACGCCGCAGCCGGCCAGCAGCGCGGCGGCGGCAAGGCCGGCTCGGCGCGCCGCGCCGTTCACGACGCCTCCGCCGGCGCTTCGCCGGCCGCGGCGCGCATCTCGGCGGCCAGCCGCGCGCCCTGCGCCGCGCGCGGGCGCGAGAAGCGCGCGATCGCCAGGTACAGCACGGGGGTCAGGTAGAGCGTGAACAGCGAGGCCAGCGACAGCCCGCCGAAGATCACCCAGCCCAGCGACTCGCGCGACTCGGCGCCGGCGCCGCTGGCCAGCACCAGCGGCAGCGCCCCGAGCACGGTGGAGGCCATGGTCATCGAGATCGGGCGCAGGCGGGTCGCCGCCGCCTCCTGCGCCGCCTCGCGCACGCTGCGTCCGGCGTCGCGCAGCTGGTCGGCAAACTCGACCATCAGGATGCTGTTCTTGGCCATCACGCCGACCAGCAGCAGCAGCCCGATCTGCGTATAGATGTTCAGCGTCACGCCGCCGGCCAGCATCGCCGCCACCGCCGCCGCGAGCCCGAAGGGCACGCTGAGCAGCACGACCGCCGCGCTGGTCACGCTCTCGAACTGCGCCACCAGCACCAGGAAGACGACGACGAGCGCGATCGCGAAGGTGATCGCGATGTCGCGCGAGGCCTGCTCCAGCGTCGCCGCGTCGCCGCGGAACAGCAGGCCCATGCCGGGCGGCAGCTCGCGCTCGGCGATCGCGCGCAGGCCGTCGACGGCGGCCTGCATCGGCGCGCCGTCGGCCAGCGCGGCGTCGATCTCTACCGCACGCCGCTGGCCCAGGCGGTTCAGCTCGGCGGCGATCGCCTGTTCCTCGAAGCTGACGAACTGCGCCAGCGGCACCAGCGCGCCGCCGGCGGCGCGCACCTGCAGCATCAGCAGGTCCTGCGGGTCGGTGGCGCGCCGGCGCGTGGACTCCACGACCAGCGGGACCGCGCGGTCGTTGATCGTCAGCTCGGCGACCTCGTTGCCGTCGACCAGCGCGCGCAGCACCGTGTCCAGCCCGTCGACCGCGACGCCCAGCTCGGCCGCGCGCTCGCGGTCGATGCGCAGCGTCAGCTGCGGCTGCGTGGTCTGGTAGTCCACGCGCAGGTCGCGCAGCAGCGGCAGCTCGCGCTCGACGACCTCGGCGAAGGCCTCGGCGGCCTCGGCGATGCGCCCGTACTCGTCGCCGGTGACCGCCATCTGGATGCTGCCGCCGCTGCCGCCGCCCACGCCCAGGCTGTTGCCGCCGCGGATGCGCACGCGCACGCCGGGCAGGCCGTCGAGCTGGGCCTGCACGCGCGCGGCCAGTTCGGCCTGCGTGAAGTCGCGCGCGCCCCAGTCGGCCAGCGGCGCGACGATCTCGGCGCGGTTGGGGTCCCAGCGCCCGGTGATCGTGAAGATGCGGCCGACCAGGCCCTCGCGCTGCAGCGGCTCGACGACGGCCAGCGCGGCCTCGAGCTGGCGGTCGGTGTAGGCCAGGCCGACGCCGTCGGGCCCGTCGAGGCGGATCGCGAGCACGCCGCGGTCCTCGGCCGGCGCCAGTTCCTGCTCGATCTGCGCATAGCCCCAGGCCGCCAGCCCCGCCAGCGCGACGCACAGCGCGCCCACCGCCCAGGCCCCGCGCAGCGCGAGCGCGAGCGTTCGTTCGTACAGCTGCACCAGCCGGCGACCGAGGGCGCGCAGCGGGCGCCCGAACGGCCCCGGCGGCGGCGCCTCGGGCAGGCGCGAGGTGATCATCGGCCCCAGCGACAGCGCGACGAACGAGGACAGCGCGACCGCGATCGCCATCACGAAGCCGAATTCGGCGAACAGTCGCCCGGCCGCCGAGGGCAGGAACGAGATCGGCAGAAAGACCGCGACCAGCGTCGCGGTGGTCGCGACGATGGCGAAGAAGACCTCGCGCGTGCCCAGCACCGCCGCGGCGCGCACGCCCAGGCCCTGCGCGCGGCGGCGCTGCACGTTTTCGAGCACGACGATGGCGTCGTCGACGACCAGCCCGGTGGCCAGCAGCAGCGCCAGCAGCGTGAGCAGGTTCAGCGAGAAGCCGAGCAGCCAGATCGCCGCCAGCGTGCCGACGAGCGCGATCGGGATCGCGACCAGCGGCACCAGCGTCGGCCGCCAGCCGCCGATGAACAGCCACACGACGGCGGCGACGATGGCCACGGCCATCGCCAGCCCGGCCAGCACCTCGCGGATCGCGCCGCGGATGAAGATCGCGTCGTCGGCGACGACAGCGATCTCGGCGTCGGCGATCTGCCGGTTCAGCCGCTCGACCGCGGCGCGCACGCCTTCGGAGATCTCCACCGTGTTCGACTGCGCCTGGCGCACGACGCCCAGGCTGACCACCGTGCGCCCGTCCAGCCGCACGTAGGCGCTGGCGTCGGCCGGGCTGTAGAAGACCTCGGCGACGGCGGCCAGCGCCAGCCCCGGGCGCAGGCGCAGCGCGCGCAGCTGCTCGGGCGTGGTGACCGAGGCGTTGGCGCGCACCAGCACCTCCTGCTGGCTGGACTCCAGGCTGCCGGCCGGCACGTCGGCGCGCGCGCTGCGCAGCAGCGCGACGACCTCGTCGACCGCGACTCCCTGCGCGGCCAGCCGCGCCGGGTCCAGGCGCACGCGCATCACGCGCTGGCGCGCGCCGAACAGCGTGACGTCGGCGACACCGGGCACCGACACCAGCTCGGGCTCGATCTGGTCCTCGACGACGCGCGACAGCTCGTCGATGGCCAGGCTCGCGCTGGACACCGCCAGCTGCAGCACCGGCTCGGCATCGGCGTCGGCCTTGACGACGACCAGGTTCTCGACGCCCTCGGGCAGGCTGCCCTCGACGCGGCTGATCGCGTCGCGCACGTCGTTGGCCGCGTCGACGAGGTCGACATTCGGGTTGAACTCGATGATGACGCGCAGGTTGCCTTCCTCGCTGGCCGAGCGCACGAGGAAGACGCCGGGCACGCGCGCCGCCGCGCCTTCCAGCACGCGCGTGACCTCGGCGTCCAGCGTCTCCGGCGACGCGCCCGGGTAGTCGGCGCGCACGGCGACGATGGGACGGTCGATGTTGGGCAGCTCGCGCACCTCGACACCCAGCCAGGCGCCGATGCCGGCGATGACGATCAGCAGGTTGAGCACGATCACCAGCCAGGGCCGGCGGATCGCCAGCGCCGGCAGGTCCGAGGCGCGGTCCTCGCTCATCGCGGGGCGCCCGCGCTGGCCGCGGCGGCCGCGGCCGCCGCGCCGCCGCGGCGCGCCACCGGGGCCACGGCCCTCCCTTCGCGCAGTCGCTGCACGCCCTCGACGACGACCGGCTCGCCGATGCGCAGCGCGCCGGCCACCAGCACGCGATCACCGATGCGGCGCAGCGTGCGCACCGGCACCTGGCGCGCCTGGCCCTCGCGCACGGCCCAGACATGGGCGCCTTCGCGGCCGTACTGCAGCGCCAGCTCGGGCACCGCGGCGTGGCGCTCGCCGGGCAGCGCCAGGCGCACCTGGAACGACATGCCCGGGCGCAGCAGGTCGCCGGCATTCGGCACCTCGGCGCGCAGGCGGAGGTTGCGCGTGGCCGGGTCGATGCGGCTGTCGAGCTGCGCGATGCGGCCGTCGAAGCGGCGGTCGCCGAAGGCCGGGTTGCTCACCGTGAGCGCCTGGCCGGGCTGCAGGCGGGCCAGGTAGCGCTCGGGCAGCGCGAAGTCCACGAGCAGGCGGCGCCGGTCGTCCAGCGTGGTCAGCACGCTGTCGGTCGTCACGCGGTCGCCGGGCTCCACCTCGGCCAGGCCGACGACGCCGGCAAACGGCGCGCGCACCGCGCGGTCGGCCAGCGCCTCGCGCGCCTGCGCGAGCTCGATCTCGGCCAGCCGCAGCTGGCTCGCGGCCTCGTCGATCAGGCTGCCCGGCACGGCACCGGTGCCGCGCGTGGCCTCGTAGCGGGCCTGCAGGGCCCGTGCGGCGTCCAGTCGCGCCGCGGCGGCGTCGACGGCCAGGCGCTGCGTGCGGTCGACCAGCTGCACCAGCAGCTGTCCGGCCTCGACGCGCTGGCCGGCCCGGAAGCCCACGCGCGAGACCTCGCCGGCGACCGCCGGCCGCAGCGCGACCGAGCGCAGCGCAGCGCCGGAACCGACGACGTCCAGCGGCGTGTCGTCCAGCAGTTCCACCACCGGCTCCAGCACCACCGGCACCGGCGCCGGCGCGCTGCGCGCCGCGGCGCCGGGCGGGGCGTCGGCCGGTGCGGCGGGCTGCGCACGCGCGGTCCACCACCCCCAGGCCAGCAGCGCCAGCGCCAGCGCGGCGAGGATCAGGACGGCAATGCGCGGTCGGAGCATCGAGGGGAGTCGCTGGGGCAGGAATCGACGCGCATCGGCGCGCCTGGCGGTGGAAACCACCGGCGAGCGCCGGCGGCCGTGCATGGCCTCGACGGCCACGGGCGATCATCGGCGATTGTCAATGGCCCCGCCAGTGCGGCGTCGTGTCGCGGCATGGTATCGCCCGCCTGCCGGTGCTCGCGTGCCGGGCGCGTCTCGGCGGCTTGTCGGGCGCGGCCCAGCGCACGCGGCTGCCTGGTTCAGCGCAGTGCCTGCCAGTGTCCGCCCTGCTCGGCCGCGCGCCCCTCGGCCTGCAGCTTCAGCAGATGGGCGGTGAGCGAGCGCGCGGCCACCGGGTGCAGCGCCGCCGGCACGTCGTCGTAGACCGCGGGCAGCAGCGCCGCCAGCGGCGCCGTGCCCAGGCGCTGCAGCGCGGCGGCGACCTTGGCCTCGCGCTTCAGGCGGTGTGCGATCAGCGCGCGCAGCACGGCCTGCGGCTCGGCGACCAGGAAGCCATGGCCGGGCGCCAGCCACTGCAGGTCCTCGTCGAGCAACGCGGTCAGCGAGCGCAGGTAGGCCGCCATGTCGCCGTCCGGCGGGTTGATGACCACCGTGCTGCCCTGCATCACGTGGTCGCCGGTGAAGAGCAGCCGCTCGTGCTCGAGCAGGTAGCACAGGTGGTTGCTGGCATGGCCCGGCGTGTGCAGCGTGCGCAGCGCCACACCCGGCGCGGCGTCGAAGCGCTCGCCATGCTGCGGGACATGGGCCGGCACGAAGCCGCCGTCCTGCCACTCGGGGTGGTCGGCGACGCGGCCCCACAGCGGCGCGCCGGTCGCCGCGGCCAGTGCGGCGGCGGCCGGCGAATGGTCGCGGTGCGTGTGCGTGACGAGGATGCGCGTGATGCGCCCTGGCGCCGCCGCCAGCAGCGCCTGCACATGGCTATCGATGGCCGGGCCGGGGTCGATCACGGTCCACGAGCCGGCCTCGCCGTCACCGGCGCCGACCAGGTAGCTGTTGGTGCCCGGCCCGGTCATCGGCCCCGGGTTGGGCGCGGTGACGCGGACCACGTGGGCCGACAGGCGCACCGGCACGCCGGGCCGCAGCTCGGCGGACACGTCGCCGCGCCCTTCCGGGTCCAGGCGGCCGATCTCGGCCCAGGGCAGCTCGTCGGGCAGCACGATGCGCGGCTTCCCGCCGGCACGGCCGAGGCGCGGCATCGTGACGCGGATGTCGCGGCGTTCGCGCGCCGCCGCCAGTGCCGAGGCGGCATCGGCATGGCGCGCCAGTTCCTCCAGCGTGCGCCGCGTCACCGGCAGCAGCTTGAGCCCGCGCGCCGGGTCCAGCGCGGCGGCCGGCGTCAGCCACATCAGCTCCAGCGCTTCGCCCAGGTCGGCCAGCGCCTGCTGGCCCACAGGCGCGGGCGCAGCGAAGAAGCGCGTGTCGAAGCGCTTGGGCACGCCGGGCGGCGTCAGCCAGTGGCTGTAGTAGACGAGCCGGTCCACCGGCAGCGTGAGGCCGAAGGACGCGCACAGCTCGGCCAGCGAGGCCTGGCCGTCGTTGAGTCGGTGGCGCCAGGGCTGCAGCGCGCCGAGGTCGAACTCGCCCTCGGCGAGCAGCAGGCCGACCTCCTCGAAGCACTCGCGCAGCGCCGCCACCGCATAGTCCAGCCCGCCTGCGGGCAGGCCCATGCGCGCGCTGAAGGCCGCGTCATCGCCACCGGTGCAGAAGGCGTGCGCGTCGCGGTCGCGTGGGTCCAGCACGCCGCCGGGGAAGACCGCGGCGCCGCTGCGCAAATCGCCGTCACGCTCGGCGCGGCGCAGCATCAGCACCTCCAGCCCCTGCGCGCCGTCGCGCAGCAGCAGCAGCGAGGCGGCGCGCCGGGCGTCCGGTGGCGTCTCGTGGGGCAACGCGGCAGCACTCATCGTGCGACCCCGGTGGCAAACAGCGCGTCGATCTGCGCCGCCGGCAACCCGGCCTCGGCCAGCACCTCGCGCGTGTGCTGGCCGACCTCCGGCCCGGGGCGCGGGGTGGCGGCCGGCGTGCGGTCGAAACGCGGCGCCGGGGCCGGCTGCACGACGCCGTCGACCTCGACGAAGGCGGCGCGCTCGCGCGCGTGGGCATGGCCCGGGGCCTCGTCGAAGTCCAGCACCGGCGCGAAGCAGGCGTCGCTGCCTTCGAGCAGTGCGCACCAGTCGTCGCGCGTGCGGCTCGCGAACAGCGTGGCGATCGCCTCGCGCATCTGCGGCCACAGCCGGCGGTCGTACTGGCGCTGCACGAAGCGCGCATCCAGTCCCGCCTTCGCCGCGAAGGTGGCGAAGAACTTGGGCTCCAGCGCCCCCAGCGAGACCCAGCGTCCGTCGGCCGTGCGGTAGGTGGCGTAGAACGGCGCGCCGCCGTCCAGCAGGTTGCCGCCGCGCGGCTCGCTCCAGCTGCCGGAGGCCTTCAGGCCGTAGAAGATGGCGGCCAGCGACGCGGCGCCGTCGACCATCGCGGCGTCGACGACCTGCCCGCGCCCCGAGCGCTGGCGCTCGAACAGCGCGGCCAGCACGCCGAAGGCCAGGTACAGCGCGCCGCCGCCATAGTCGCCGACCAGGTTCAGCGGCGGCACCGGTGCGCCGCCGGCCGGGCCGATGGCATGCAGCACGCCGGTCAGCGCGATGTAGTTGAGGTCGTGGCCGGCCGCCGCGGCCAGCGGCCCGCTCTGGCCGAAGCCGGTCATGCGGCCGTAGACCAGGCGCGGGTTGCGCGCCTGGCAGTCGGCCGGGCCCAGGCCCAGCTTCTCGGTCACGCCGGGGCGGAAGCCCTCGACCAGCACGTCGGCGCGCTCGACCAGCGCCAGCACCGCATCGCGGCCCTCGGGCCGCTTGAGGTCCAGCGCCACCGAACGCCGGCCGCGGCCGTTGATGTCGTGGCGGCGGTCCATCGCCACGCCGAGCCCGCTGGCCTCGGTGCGGTCGACGCGCACGACATCGGCACCGAGGTCGGCCAGCAGCATGCAGCACATCGGCCCCGGGCCGATGCTCGCGAGTTCGACGACCCGCAGTCCTTGCAGGGGTCCTTGAGGGGCATTCATGGGCGGCGAGTGTGCACCAAGCGGTGCCGCCGCCGACCCCGGCGCGGGCTACAGCCGCAGCCGGCCGCGCTGCGCCGCGGCGCCCGGCAGCGTGCCCCGCGGCCGGTCCGCTCGCGCACGCGTCTCGCGTTCACGCGTCACCATCTCCCAGACATGCGCGACGCCGGCCGCGGCCATGAAGAGCACGACCCAGCCCGCGCCGGCACCGGTGACGGCGGCGCGCAGGGCCAGCGCGAGCCCGAGACCGGCGCACAGGTTGGGCAGCGCGGCACGCAGCCCGCGCGGGCGGCGCAGCGCCAGCACCGCGATCTCGACCAGGATCCAGACGATCGCGAGGTCGACGACGCTGCCGTCGGCGACCAGGCCCGCGAGCAGCGCTTCCACGACGTTCAAGCCCGCACCACGCCGAGCAGGTGCGCGAGGTCCTTGAAGAAGATGCGCACATGGGCCATCGGCCGCGCGCGCACCAGTTCCTTGTTCATGTAGGCCTCGAAGGTGAGCTGTTGCACGTCCTTGTCGCGGCAGATGCTGACGAAGCGCTCACGCCGCTTGTCGCTGCGGTACCAGAAGCGCTGCATCATCGCCAGCACCCAGAACACCTGGCCATGCTGTCGCATGAAGCGCCGGCGCGCCTGCGCCAGCGCGCGCGGCTGGCCGCTGGCCAGGAATTCCGCGGCGGCCTCGGCGGCGACGCGGCCGCCGTACATCGCGTAGTAGATGCCCTCCCCGGAAGCCGGCGCGACGACGCCGGCGGCGTCGCCGGCCAGCACCACGTCGCGGCCGTTGTCCCAGCGCGGCAGCGGCTGCATTGGGATCGGCGCGCCCTCGCGGCGCAGCGTCGGCGCGTCGGCCAGCCCGCTGGCCTGGCGCAGCGCGCCCACCGCGCCGCGCAGCGAGAAGCCCTTGTCGGCGCTGCCGGTGCCCACCGACAGCGTGTCGCCGTGCGGAAAGACCCAGCCGTAGAAGTCCGGCGACAGTTCGCCGCGGTAGACGACGTCGCAGCGCGAGCCGTCGTAGCCGGCCGGCGGCACGGCGGGGCGGCCGATGATCTCGTGGTAGGCGAAGACATAGCGCGTGCGCTCGGCCCCCGGCACCTGCTGGCGCGCCACCTCGGAGCGCGCGCCGTCGGCGCCGATCACGCAGCGGGCGCGTGCGCTGGCCGCGATACCGGCGTCGCCGGGTGGTCCTCCGGCGGCGCCGTGGACGCCGTGGGCGCCGTGGGCGCCGCGGCTGCGGAAGTGCACGACCGCGGTGCCGTCGTCGTCGCGCGTGATCTTCTCGAACGCCCCCTGGCGGCGCACCGCGCCGGCACCACGCGCGCGCTCGCGCAGCCACTCGTCGAAGACGTCGCGGTCGACCATGCCCACGAAGCCGCCCTCGATCGGGATGTCGACGCGGCGGTCGCTGGGCGAGACCATGCGCGCGCAGCGGGCGCGCGCGACCAGCAGGTGCTCGGGGATCTCGAAGTCCTTGATCAGCCGCGGCGGGATCGCACCGCCGCAGGGCTTGGTGCGGCCGGCGCGGTCCAGCAGCAGCACCGCCAGCCCGCGGCGCGCCAGATCGTGCGCCGCGGTGGCGCCGGCAGGCCCGCCGCCGACCACGATGGCGTCATAGGTGGACGGCTCGTTCATGCAGATCCTCCCGGCCGCGCACAGGCACGGCCGCACCGGCGGGGCCGCCGGCACGGGCCGGCAGCGCGATATGTGCGGCGAGCAGCGCCGACACGACGAAGAGCACGGCCTCGGCCGCGAAGACGCTGCCGTAGGCCGCCGTCTGCGAGCCCAGCAGCCAGCGCGCGAGGTCGCTGGCCGCCGTGCCGAGCACGCCGCCGACCGCGAAGCCGATGGCCTGCGCGGCGCCCCACAGCCCCATGCGCGTGCCTTCGCGCGCGGCCTGGCCGTGGCCGGCCAGCGCCATCATCGAGCCGATGGCAGCGATCGAGAACGCGCCGTTGGCGACGCCGAGCGCGAAGACATTGGCGCGCAGCGGCCACGGCGGGCCGACGATGCCGCCCACCACCAGCCCGGCCAGCATGGCCGCGGAGGCCAGGCAGCCGCAGACCGTCCACACCTTGAGCGAGCCGAAGCCGACGCCGCCGAACCGGCGCCCGGCCAGCGCCGCCAGCAGCATGCCGGCCAGCGCGCCGCCATGCTGCACGCCCGAGAGCTGCGTGCTCTCGCCCGGCGTGAAGCCGAAGCGCACGCCGGCGAAGGGCTCGAGGATCAGGTCCTGCGCGCTGTAGGCCAGCATCGCGACGAAGACGAAGACCGTGAAGCGGCGCGCGTCGGGCTCGCGCCAGACCTCGGCCAGCGCGGCCAGGAAGCGCGGCCGCGTGGCCGGCGCTGCGGCCGGGGTGCGGGCGCCGTTCTCGACGCCGGCCAGCGCCAGGCCGGCCACCACCAGCGCGATCGCCGACACCGAGGCCGACACCGCCACCAGTCGCGCCGGCGTGTAGGGGTCCAGGAAATGCCCGGCCAGTCCCGCGGTGAGCGCGAAGCCCATGATCATCATGACCCAGACGATGGTCGCCGCGGCGGCGCGGCGCTCGGCCTGCACGCGCGTGGCCAGCAGCACCAGCAGCGAGGTGCCGGCGGCGCTGACGCCGAGCCCGACGAGCATGAATGCCAGCGCCGCCAGCAGCAGCCCGGCGCGCGGCGCCGTCGCCATCCACGCGGTGCCGGCCGCGGCCAGCACGCCGCCGGCGGCCAGCACCACCATGCCGCCGGCGATCCACGGCGTGCGGCGCCGGCCGAGGTCCGAGCCGTAGCCCATGCGCGGCCGCGCCATCTGCACCGCATAGTGCAGCCCGACCAGCAGGCCCGGCACCAGCGCCGCGAGGCCCAGCTCGACGACCATCACGCGGTTGAGCGTGGAGGTCGTCAGCACCACGATGGCGCCCAGCGCCGCCTGCACCAGGCCCAGGCGCACGATCGCGAACCAGCTCACGGCCGCGCCTTCACGAGCCGGGCACCGGCACCGGCACCAGCCCGCGCAGCGCGAAGGCGCTGACCAGCATGCCGATCACGTACAGCGTCACGCCCAGGCCGCTGAACCACACCGCGCGCTGCACCGGCTGCGCGACGAAGCGGCGCGCCATGACGAGCTGCGCGGCCAGCAGCGCGGCCACCGCCGCGGCGTGCCCCGGGCGCCCCCAGTCCAGCAGCAGCAGCACGACCAGGCCCTGCGCGACGGCCATCGTGCCGGCGGCGGCCAGCGCGGCGCGGCGCGGGCCCAGCTGCACCGGCAGCGAGGCGATGCCCATGCGGCGGTCGCCCTCGATGGACTTGAAGTCGTTGAGCGTCATGATGCCGTGCGCGCCGGCGCTGTACAGCGCGGCCAGGATCAGCGAGCGCAGGTCGGGCAGCGCGCCGCCGGCCATCACCGCGGCGCCGGTGAACCAGGCCAGCCCCTCGTAGCTGAAGCCGCAGGCCGCATTGCCCCACCAGCCGTTGCGCTTCAGGCGCAGCGGCGGCGCGCTGTAGGCCCAGGCCAGCAGCAGCCCGACGACCGCGGCGCCGAAGCCCCAGGGCCCGAGCAGCAGCGACAGCGCCAGCGACAGCGCGGTCCAGATGAGCGCCACCCACAGGCCCCAGCGCCCCGGCATGCGGCCGGAGGGGATGGGGCGATGCGGCTCGTTGATCGCGTCGACATGGCGGTCGAACCAGTCGTTGACCGCCTGGCTGGTGGCGCAGACCGCAGGCCCGGCCAGCAGCACGCCGGCCAGGATCAGCCCGGCGCGCCCGTCCAGCGACTGCCCCGACGCGACGACGCCGCAGGCGAAGGCCCACATCGGCGGAAACCAGGTGATGGGCTTGAGCAGTTCGGCGACGGCCGACGGCGCGGGCAGGGCCATGCGGCGATGCTGCGCCGGCGGCCGCGATTCGTCAACTCTGATTTACACATTCAGAGTCAACTTGAGTTGTCAATCGCCGGCCTCCGCCCCGGCGCCGAGGTCGCCGAGGCCGAAACGGCGCAGCTTGACGTACAGGCTCTGGCGCGACAGCCCGAGCAGCTGCGCCGCGAGCGCGCGGTTGTCGTTGGTCATCTGCAGCGCGGTCTCGATGCACAGGCGCTCGATCAGGTCGGTCGTCTCGCTGACGATCTCCTTCATCGGCACGCGGCCGACCAGCTCGGTCAGCTCGCCGACCGAGCGCGAGACCTTGGCCGCCGGGACGCGGGCGTCGTCCGGACCGCCCTGCAGCCGGCGCCCGATGTCGCGCACCGCGAAGGCCAGCGCCGGGCGCTGCGCGGCGCCGGCGCCGGGCACGTCCAGCGTCGACGCCGACAGCTCGACCTCCAGCGTGGCGCCGAACTCGCCGCGCAGCGTGGTGCGGAACAGGCCCACCGAGCCGCGCTGGCGCAGGTTGCCGATCAGCACGCCGAGCTCGACCCCGGTGCTGCCGATCCAGCGGTCCAGCATCTCGCC
This sequence comes from Rubrivivax sp., assembly GCA_019635315.1. Classification (GTDB taxonomy): domain Bacteria; phylum Pseudomonadota; class Gammaproteobacteria; order Burkholderiales; family Burkholderiaceae_C; genus Rubrivivax. The sequence continues at coordinate 121,923 of JAHBZT010000002.1, read as the reverse complement.
GCGCGCCTGGTCCTCGGCGCTGAGCTGCGCCATCGCCGCGAAGGCGCGGTTGACATGCGTCACGCGGCCCTGGTGGTCGGTGAAGACGACGGCGTCCGGCGCGTTGCGCAGGAAGCTCTGCAGCAGCGCGTCGTCGCCGCCGGCCAGCGCCCGCGCCGGCGCCGCGGCGACGCGGCCGCGCTGCGCCTCCGGCACCGCGGCGCCCACCGGCAGCAGCCGCAGCAGCAGGAACGGCGCCTGGTCCTGGCGGAACAGCGAGGCGCTGGCGGCGACCTCGGTGCGGCCGTCGGCCAGGCGCAGCCGCAGCGGTTCGCGCCGCCCGACGGTGCGCGCGGCGGCGAGCAGCGACTGCAGCGCCTCGGCCATCGCGTCGTCGAACAGCGTGGCCAGCGCGGCGCCGACCAGGCGCGGCGCGATCTTCGCGAACTGCGCCTCGGCGGCCGGGTTGGCCTCGACGACCTTCTGGCTCTGGCCGTCGACGATCAGCACCGCCTCCGGCGCGGTCTGGAACAGGTTGCGGTAGCGTGTCTCGGCCTCGCGGAAGCGCCAGTAGTCGCGCTCCATGGCCTGCTGGGCCTCGACCAGGCGGCGCTGCAGCGCCACCGTGGGCCGCAGATCGCGGCCGAAGGCGACGAAGCGGCGCTGCGCCGGCGCACGCTTGTCGCCGTCCACGCGCACCGCCGAGTACAGGATGGGCAGGTCCTCGCCGCCGGAGGTCGGGTGGTTGACCTGGCGCCGGCGCGTGGCCACGGCGGCCTCGGCCTCGGCCAGCATCTGCGCGACCTTGTCGCGGCTCTCGACCGTGACGGTGTCCGACCAGGGCCGGCCGCGCCAGGCGGCCGTGCCGCTGTCGGCGAGTCCGGCGTCGCTGGTGACGACCTCGAGGATGGTGCCCTCGCCGTCGAGCACGAGGGCGAGGTCGCTGGACGATTCGATCAGCCGCGAGGCGGCGCGGGCGTCGAGTTCACCGAGAAGTTTTCGTGCAGCCATCGGGGCCCTCAGGTGGCGAGAGCCCGGGTGCGGGAACGGCCGACAGGCACGGGACACATCCTCTTGTCGTTGTCAGGACATGCGTGCCTACCTCTCCTTCGTCTGCACGCGACCGGCCAGCATTGTCTCAGCCAATCGGGGTGCGTTGCGGCCGTCGGTGGTGGCGTCGGCCCCCACCTCGCGATACAGGTCCGGGTGCAGCGTGAACAGCGGGCCGCCGACGAGCACGACCAGCGCACGGTTGCGCGAGGAGCGGCGCAGCTGCGCGATGCCGTCCTTCAGCCACGGCAGGTGCAGTTCGCTGCCCACCGAATAACCGGCGACGTCGAACCAGTCGCGCCGCGCCCAGGCCACCGCGTCGATGCCGACGCCGGCCACGCCGCCCAGCACGTCCCAGCCGTCGCGGCGGAAGAATTCGGCCACCATCGCCAGCCCGAACATGTGCTGCTCGGCCAGAGGCTGCGACAACAGCACGCGGCGGCCGCTGCTCGGGTGCTCGACCTCCGCCCCGAAGGCCGGGCTGAGCTGGCGCAGCAGCCGCTGCAGGCGGCCCAGGCCCACCGTCACGGTGGCGAAGTCGCACAGGTCCTCTTCCCATTGGCGGCCGAGCTCGCGCGCCGCGGGCGCCAGCAGCGCCATGTACAGCGTCTCGACGCTCATGCCGCGGCGGCGGAAGGCGGCAACGGCCTCGTCGACGGCACTCGGGGCGTCGTCGACCAGCGCCTGCACGAAGCCCTCGACCTCCTGCGGCGAAGGCCGGCCGGCCACCACCGCGCCGCCGTCCTCGCGGTGCTGGCGCACCAGGCGCGGAATGACCTCGGATTCGATGGTGCGCGTGAGCCGCGCGATGCGCTCGCGCGCGTCGATCAGCGTCGCGCCGAGCCGCGACAGCGGCGCATTCGCGGCCGCTTCCCCCCAGGACAGCGCACCCGCGTCGCCGTCCTGCCCTCCACCGTCGTGCGACGGACCCACCTGCATCGACTTCTCCCGCAGCGTGTCCGTCAGACGCAGGGGTCGGAGCAGACTCGGGTGGTACGCGCTGCAAGACACCGACTGGAGCGAGAGCACCTCGCGCCAGACCTCGCCGCGCTCCACCGGTTCGCCCGTCTCGGTGAAATCCTGACCGCCGGGCCACCGGAGCAAACGTCTGGGGTTGTACACCTCGACCTCCTCAGCGTCAAAACATCCATCTCGGTGTTTGCACCAGTTGAGAGCCCCCCGAACCGGGCTCTCGCCCAGCCCGCCCCCCGAGGGAGGCCGGGTTGCCCGGCGGAGCCGGATCAACCCGAGAGCTTCGGATGTCGCCGCTGCGCGCCGCGCCCGACAGTCCCCGGGGGGACGTGGCAGGCGCCGGCACGCACCGGTGGCGCCCTGTGTCATGGAAGCGCACGGCCAGTGTTGCGGGCCATCATCGGCGGGGGCCGGGTACGTGTCAAGTCGGCATTACGTCTATCTCGATTGACATTCCGGCGGGCACGCCCTAGTCTGGGTGCACCTTGATGTCCAGCCCCCCGCCCCGCCTGCACCGCGCCGCCCCGCCGCCGGCACGCCCCCTGTACACGCCCGAACAGCGCCGTCGCCGCGACGCCACGCGCTGGACGCTGGTGCAGGGCGTGCTCGCGCCGCTGCAGTTCCTGGTCTTCGCGATCAGCCTGGCGCTGGTGCTGCGCTTCCTGGCCAGCGGCGAGGGCTACGCCGCCGCCACCGCGTCGGTGGTCGTCAAGACCGCGCTGCTGTACACGATCATGGTCACCGGCTGCATCTGGGAGAAGGTGGTCTTCGACCGCTGGCTGTTCGCGCCGGCCTTCTTCTGGGAGGACGTCTTCAGCATGCTGGTGCTGGCGCTGCACACGGCCTACCTGGCAGCGCTGGCCACCGGCGCGCTGGGCGCCCAGGGCCAGATGCTGCTGGCGCTGGCGGCCTATGCGGCCTACGTGATCAACGCGGCGCAGTTCGTGCTGAAGCTGCGCGCCGCCCGGCTGGGCGAGGCCGCGGTCGCGCGCGCCCGCGCCGAGGGAGCGCCGGCGTGAACGCCGTGATCCCGCTGCGCACCGAGCCCGGCTGCAGCGACGCGCCCGTGCTGCGCGAGCGCGGCCAGCGCGAGGTCTTCTGCGGCCTGACCGGCATCGTCTGGCTGCACCGCAAGATCCAGGACGCCTTCTTCCTGGTCGTCGGCTCGCGCACCTGCGCGCACCTGATCCAGTCCGCCGCCGGCGTGATGATCTTCGCCGAGCCGCGCTTCGCGACCGCGATCCTCGACGAACGCGACCTCGCCGGCCTGGCCGACGCGAACGAGGAACTCGACCGCGTCGTGCAGCGCCTGCTGCAGCGCCGGCCCGACATCCGCACGCTGTTCCTCGTCGGCTCCTGCCCGTCGGAGGTCATCAAGCTCGACCTCTCGCGCGCCGCCGAGCGGCTGTCGCGCCAGTTCATGCCGCAGGTGCGCGTGCTGAACTGGTCCGGCAGCGGCATCGAGACCACCTTCACGCAGGGCGAGGACGCCTGCCTGGCGGCGCTGGTGCCCACGCTGGCGGCCGACGACGCGCCGGCACTGCTGGTCGCCGGCGCGCTGCCCGACATCGTCGAGGACCAGCTGGCGCGGCTGCTGCGCGAGATCGGCCTGCCGCGCGTGGCCTTCCTGCCGGCGCGGCGCAGCGACGCGATGCCCGCGGTGGGCGCCGGCACGCGCGTGCTGCTGGCCCAGCCCTTCCTCGGCGACACCTTGCGCGCGCTGGAGCAGCGCGGCGCGCAGCGTATCGCCGCGCCGTTCCCGATCGGCGTCGAGGGCACGACGGCCTGGCTGGCCGCGGCCGCCGCGGCCTTCGGCATCCCGGCCGCGCGCGTGCTGCAGGTCAGTGCCGCGGCGCGCCAGCGTGCGCAGCAGGCGCTGGTGCGCCAGCGCGAGGCGCTCGAAGGCCGCAGCGTCTTCTTCTTCCCCGACTCGCAGCTCGAGCTGCCGATCGCGCGCTTCCTGGCGCGCGAGCTGGGCATGACGCTCACCGAGGTCGGCACGCCCTACCTGCACCGCGAACTGCTGGCCGAGGAATTGGCCTGGCTGCCCGCCGGCACCACGCTCAGCGAAGGCCAGGACGTCGACCGCCAGCTCGAACGCTGCCGCGCCACGCGCGCCGACCTCACGGTCTGCGGCCTCGGCCTGGCCAACCCGCTGGAGGCCGAGGGCCTGAGCACCAAGTGGGCCATCGAGCTGGTCTTCAGCCCCATCCACGGCTACGAGCAGGCGGCCGACCTGGCCGAGCTCTTCGTGCGGCCGCTGCGCCGGCGCGCGCTGCTCGCCGCCTGACGGCCCACTGAAGGAACCACGACGATGCAGTTGACCGTCTGGACCTACGAAGGCCCGCCGCACGTGGGCGCGATGCGCGTGGCCACCGCGCTGAAGGACGTGCACTACGTGCTGCACGCGCCCCAGGGCGACACCTACGCCGACCTGCTGTTCACGATGATCGAGCGCCGCGACCGCCGCCCGCCGGTCACCTACAGCACCTTCCAGGCGCGCGACCTGGGGCAAGACACCGCCGAGCTCTTCAAGACCGCGGCACGCGAGGCCTACGAACGCTTCCGCCCGCAGGCCATGCTGGTCGGTGCCTCGTGCACCGCCGAGCTGATCCAGGACGACCCCGGCGGCCTGGCCGCCGCGCTGGCGCTGCCGGTGCCGGTGGTGCCGCTGGAGCTGCCGGCCTACCAGCGCAAGGAGAACTGGGGCGCCGCCGAGACCTTCTACCAGCTCGTGCGTGCGCTGTCGCCGCGCCGCGAGGCGGTGCCCAGGCGGCCGGCGCGCGAACGCAAGTGCTGCAACCTGCTCGGCCCCACCGCGCTGGGCTTCCGCCACCGCGACGACGTCGCCGAGGTCACGAAGCTGCTCGCGCTGCTGGGCGTGGACGTGCACGTGGTGGCACCGCTGGACGCCAGCGCGGCCGACATCGCGAAGCTGCACCAGGCCGACTTCAACGTCGTGCTCTACCCGGAGACCGCGTCGCAGGCCGCCAACTACCTGCAGCGCGCCTTTGCGCAGCCCTTCACGCGCACGGTGCCGATCGGCCATGGCGCGACCTGCGAGTTCGTCGCCGAGGTCGCGAAGCTCGCCGGCGTCGACCCCGCGCCCGCGCTGGCGGCACCCGGCGCACGCTCGCCCTGGTATGCGAAGTCGGTGGATTCGACCTACCTCACGGGCAAGCGCGTCTTCGTCTTCGGCGACGCCACGCATGCCGTCGCCGCGGCGCGCATCGCGGCGCGCGAGCTCGGCTTCACGGTCGTCGGGCTCGGCACCTACAGCCGCGAATTCGCGCGCGAAGTGCGCGAGGCGGCGAAGCTGTACGGCGTCGAGGCGCTGATCTGCGACGACTACCTGGAGGTCGAGCAGCACATCGCCGATGCCCAGCCCGAGCTGGTGCTGGGCACGCAGATGGAACGCCACGTCGCCAAGCGGCTGAAGCTGCCCTGCGCGGTGATCTCCGCCCCGGTGCACGTGCAGGACTTCCCGGCGCGCTACTCGCCGCAGATGGGTTTCGAGGGCGCCAACGTGCTCTTCGACAGCTGGGTGCACCCGCTGATGATGGGCCTGGAGGAACACCTGCTGGCGATGTTCCGCGAGGACTTCGAGTTTCACGACGGCGCCGCGGCCTCGCACCTGTCGCACGCATCGGCGCAGGCGACCCCCGCCGAAGACACGCCTGCCCTGGTCGCCGTCGCGAGTGCCGGGACCGGGCCCGCGGCGGCGCCCGAGGTCGCAGCGCCGGCCGCGGCCGCGGCCAACGCCGATGCCGCCTGGGCCCCCGACGCGCAGAAGGAACTGCAGAAGATCCCCTTCTTCGTGCGCGGCAAGGCGCGCCGAAATACCGAGCGCTTCGCCGTCGAGCGCGGCGTGGCCCTGATCACCGTCGAGACGCTGTATGACGCCAAGGCGCACTTCGCTCGCTGAGCAGGCGCTGCCCGGCGTCCCGCTCGCGGCCCGCGGCGCCCGCGCGGCCGCCGCGGCGGCGACGCCGCTGCGCTTCGTCGTCGTCACGATGGACACCCACCTGGCCAGCGCCACCGAACGCGCGCGCGCCGCGCTGAAGCGCGAACTGCCGGGCCTGGTGCTGACGCTGCACGCGGCATCCGACTGGTCGGCCGACGAGGCCGCGCTGGCGCGCTGCCGCGAGGACATCGCGCGCGCCGACATCGTCGTCGCGACCATGCTGTTCATGGAGGACCACTTCCTGCCGGTGCTGGAGGCGCTGCGCGCGCGCCGCGACCACTGCGACGCGATGGTCTGCGCGATGTCGGCCGGCGAGGTGGCCAAGCTCACGCGCATCGGCCGCTTCGACATGAGCAAGCCGGCCAGCGGCCCGATGGCGCTGCTGAAGAAGCTGCGCGGCAAGGCCAGCAGCGACAGCAAGGGCGGCGGCTCCGGCGGCGAACGGCAGATGAAGATGCTGCGCCGCATCCCGCAGCTGCTGCGCTTCGTGCCCGGCACCGCGCAGGACGTGCGGGCCTACTTCATGACGCTGCAGTACTGGCTGGGCGGCTCCGACGAGAACGTCGCCAACCTGGTGCGCTTCCTCGTCGACCGTTATGCCGCCGGCCCGCGCGAAGGCCTGCGCGGCCGCGCCGCGCCGGCCGCGCCCGTCGAGTATCCCGAGGTCGGCGTCTACCACCCGCGGCTGCAGGGCAGCGCCGGGCGCATCGGCGAACGCGCCGACGCGCTGCCGCTGCCGCCCGGCGGGACCGCCCAGGGCCGCGTCGGCCTGCTGCTGCTGCGCAGCTACCTGCTGGCCGGCAATGCGCGCCACTACGACGGCGTCATCGCGGCGCTGGAGGCGCGCGGCCTGCAGGTCGTGCCAGCCTTCGCCGCCGGGCTGGACGCGCGCGCGGCGATCGACCGCTTCTTCATGGCCGACGGCCGCGCCAGCGTCGACGCCGTGGTCTCGCTGACCGGCTTCTCGCTGGTCGGGGGCCCGGCCTACAACGATGCCGACGCCGCGGCGTCGGTGCTCGAACAGCTCGACGTGCCCTATGTCGCCGCGCACCCGCTGGAATTCCAGACCCTGGCGCAATGGGGCGGCTCCGAGCGCGGGCTGATGCCGGTGGAGAGCACCATCATGGTCGCGATCCCCGAGCTCGACGGCGCCACCGGCCCCACCGTCTACGGCGGCCGCGCCGGCGCGCCGGGCACGCAGTGCCAGGGCTGCCATCGCGGCTGCACCTTCGGCGACGCCGACACCGCGCACGACATGGCGCCCTGCCCCGAGCGCGCCGAGATGCTGGCCGCGCGCGTCGAGCGCCTGGTCGCGCTGCGCCGCGGCCGGCGCAGCGAGCGCCGCGTCGCGATCGTGCTGTTCAACTTCCCGCCGAATGCCGGCCATGTCGGCACCGCCGCCTTCCTGGGCGTCTTCGAGAGCCTGTACGAGACGCTGCGCGGCCTGCGCGAGCAGGGCTACACGGTCGCGCTGCCGGACAGCGTCGACGCGCTGCGCGACGCCGTGCTGCACGGCAATGCCGAACGCCACGGCAGCGACGCCAACGTCGTCGCCGCGATCCCGCTCGCCGACCATGTGCGGCGCGAACGCTGGCTGGCCGACATCGAGGCGCAGTGGGGCCCGGCCCCCGGCCGCCACAACACCGACGGGCGCTCGATCTTCGTGCTCGGCGCGCAGTTCGGCCACGTGCTGGTCGCCGTGCAGCCCGGCATGGGCTACGAAGGCGACCCGATGCGGCTGCTCTTCGAGCGCGGCTTCGCGCCCACGCATGCCTTCAGCGCCTTCTACCGCCACCTGCGCGAGGACTTCCGCGCGGACGCCGTGCTGCACTTCGGCACCCATGGCGCGCTGGAATTCATGCCCGGCAAGCAGAGCGGCCTGGCCGCCGCCTGCTGGCCCGACCGGCTGATCGGCGAGCTGCCCAACCTGTACCTGTACGCGTCGAACAATCCGTCGGAAGGCGCGATCGCCAAACGCCGCTCGGCCGCCACGCTGATCAGCTACCTGACGCCGCCGCTGACCCAGGCAGGCCTCTACCGCGGGCTGCAGGACCTGAAGGCCAGCGTGCAGCGCTGGCGCGGCCTGGCCCCCGACGAGGCGTCCGAGCGGCGCGAGCTGGCGCTGCTGGTGCAGGCCCAGGCCGCCGAGCTGGCGCTGACCGACGCCGAGCCGGCCTGGGACCCGGCCGAGGCCTCGGGCCGCATCGCCGTGCTCGGCCAGCGCATCCAGGAGCTGGAGCACACGCTGATCCCGCATGGCCTGCATGTCGTCGGCCGCGTGCCCAGCGCCGAGCAGCGCACCGAGCTGCTGCTGGCGATGACCGACAGCGGCGGTGACGCCGACCGGGGCGCCCAAGGCTGCGCCGGCCTGGACCGCACGACGATCGCCGCGCTGGTGGCCGGTGCCACGCCGGCGCAGGCGCTGGACGCGGCCGGCCGCCCACGCAATGCCGGCGCGCTGGCGCGCCTGGCCGAACTGGCCGAGGCCGACCGCCACCTGCGCGGTAATGCCGAGCTCGAAGGCCTGCTGCGTGCGCTGGACGGCCGCTTCGTGCCGCCGGCCCCCGGCGGCGACGTGATCCGCAACCCGCAGGTGCTGCCCACCGGGCGCAACCTGCACGGCTTCGACCCCTTCCGCATCCCCAGCGCCTATGCGCTGCACGACGGCGCCCGGCTCGCCGAGCAGCTGCTGGCCCGCCACCGCGCCGACGGCCATGCGCTGCCGGAGTCGGTCGCGCTGGTGCTGTGGGGCACCGACAACCTGAAGACCGAAGGCGCGCCGCTGGCCCAGGCACTGGCCCTGATGGGCGCCGAGCCGCGCTTCGACAGCTACGGGCGGCTCGCCGGCGCGCAGCTGAAGCCGCTGGCGCAGCTGGGCCGGCCGCGGGTGGACGCGGTGATGACGCTGTCGGGCATCTTCCGCGACCTGATGCCGCTGCAGATCCGCATGCTGGCCGAGGCCGCCTTCCTGGCCGCTTCGGCCGACGAGCCGGAGGCGCTGAACTTCGTGCGCAAGCATGCGCTGGCCTACCAGCGCGCCCACGGCTGCGACCTCGAGACCGCCGCACTGCGCGTCTTCGGCAATGCCGAGGGCGCCTATGGCTGCAACGTCAACCACCTGGTCGAGAGCGGCCGCTGGGACGACGAGGACGAGCTGGCCGAGTGCTACACGCGGCGCAAGGGCTTCGCCTACGGCCGCGCCGGCCGGCCGCTGGCGCAGCCGGCGCTGCTCGCCAGCGTGCTCGGCGACGTCGAGCTGAGCTTCCAGAACCTGGACTCGGTGGAGCTCGGCGTGACGACCATCGACACCTATTTCGACACGCTGGGCGGCATCAGCCGCGCGGTGCGCCGCGCGCGCGGCGGCCAGGCGGCACCGGTCTACATCGCCGACCAGACGCGCGGCGAAGGCACCGTGCGCACGCTGGACGAGCAGGTGGCGCTGGAGACGCGCACGCGCATGCTCAACCCCAAGTGGCACGAGGCGATGCTGGAGCATGGCTACGAGGGCGTGCGCCAGATCGAGGCCCACCTGACCAACACCATGGGCTGGTCGGCGACCACCGGCCAGGTGCAGCCCTGGGTCTACAAGCAGCTCACCGACACCTTCATGCTGGATCCGGCCATGCGCGAGCGGCTGGCGAAGCTGAACCCGACCGCGTCGGTCAAGGTGGCCAACCGGCTGCTGGAAGCCTTCGAGCGCCGCTACTGGCAGCCCGACGACGCGACCCTGCAGGCGCTGCAGCGCGCCGGCGAGGAACTGGAAGACCGCCTCGAAGGCGTCTACGAAAAGGCCGTTGCATGAACGTCACCGAGATTCCCGTCGGCCGCATCGGCCGTGGCGGCCGCACCGAAGGCGGCAACCCCCGAGGCCTGGACGGCGAAGGCAGCGTGCAGGTGCAGCTGGACCCGGCCGTGAAGATCGGCACCGCCAAGGTGTTCGCGATCTACGGCAAGGGCGGCATCGGCAAGAGCACGACCAGCTCCAACCTGTCGGCGGCCTTCAGCAAGATGGGCAAGCGCGTGCTGCAGATCGGCTGCGACCCCAAGCACGACAGCACCTTCACGCTGACCAAGAAGATGCTGCCCACCGTGATCGACGTGCTCGAGACGGTGGACTTCCACGCCGAGGAGCTGCGCCCCGAGGACTTCGTCTTCGAGGGCTACAACGGCGTCATGTGCGTGGAGGCCGGCGGCCCGCCGGCGGGCACCGGCTGCGGCGGCTACGTCGTCGGCCAGACGGTCAAGCTGCTCAAGGAGCACCACCTGCTGGAGGACACCGACGTCGTCATCTTCGACGTGCTCGGCGACGTGGTCTGCGGCGGCTTCGCGGCGCCGCTGCAGCATGCCGACCGCGCGCTGATCGTCACCGCCAACGACTTCGACAGCATCTTCGCGATGAACCGCATCGTGCAGGCGATCGGCGCCAAGGCGAAGAACTACAACGTGCGGCTGGGCGGCGTGATCGCCAACCGCAGCGCGGCCACCGACCAGATCGACAAGTACAACGCGCGCACCGGGCTGAAGCTGGCCGGCCACTTCCCCGACCTCGACGCCATCCGGCGCAGCCGCCTGAAGAAGTGCACGCTGTTCGAGATGGAGTCCAGCCCCGAGCTGGAGGCGGTGCAGAAGGAATACCTGCGCCTGGCGGCCGCGCTGTGGCTGGGCCCGGACCCGCTGCCGGCGGTGCCGCTGAAGGACCGCGACATCTTCGACCTGCTGGGTTTCGACTGAGGGGCGCACGATGCACACCGCGACCACCGGCACCGCCAGCAGCTACCTGCAGCGCCGCGAGCGCATCGAGACCTATTTCGACCGCACCGCGGCGCAGGCCTGGGAGCAGCTGACCTCCACCGCGCCGGTCGGCCGCGTGCGCGCCACCGTGCGCGCCGGGCGCGACCGCATGCGCTCGCTGCTGCTGGCCTGGCTGCCGGCCGACCTGGAGGGCGCACGCATCCTGGACGCCGGCTGCGGCACCGGCGCCTTCGCGATGGAGGCAGCGCGCCGCGGCGCCGCGGTGGTGGCGATCGACCTCTCGCCGGCGCTGGTGGACGTGGCGCGGCGCCGCGCCGCGGAGCATGCCGAGCCCGCCTTCGCACGCATCGACTTCCGCAGCGGCGACATGACCGACCCGGCGCTCGGCGGCTTCGACCATGTCGTGGCGATGGACTCGCTGATCCACTACGAGCGCGCCGATGCGCTGCGCGTGCTCGACGGCTGGGCGCAGCGCACGCGCGGCTCGCTGCTGTTCACCTTCGCGCCCAGCAGCCCGCTGCTGCGCACCATGCACCTGGCCGGCAAGCTGTTTCCGCGCGGCGACCGCTCGCCGGCCATCGTGCCGCTGGCCGAGCGCGGCCTGCGCCGTGCACTGCACGACGCGCTGCCGGCCTGGCAGGCGACACGCTGCGAGCGCGTGGCCAGCGGCTTCTACACCTCGCAGGCACTGCAGCTGCAGCGCGGCTGAACGCCGACGACGCCGGTCATGAACATCCCGCTCTGGCGCATCGACTGGACCCGCGTGGCGACACGCTGGCTGCCGTTCGCCGACGCGGCGACGCCGGACCTGCCGCTGCCGCGGCTGGTGCGGCTGGCGCTGTTCCAGGTCTCGGTGGGCATGGCCACGGTGCTGATGGTCGGCACGCTCAACCGCGTGATGATCGTCGAGCTGGGCGTCGGCGCCTGGCTGGTCTCGCTGATGGTCGGCCTGCCGCTGCTGGTGGCGCCGCTGCGCGCATTGATCGGCTACCGCTCGGACACCCACCGCTCGTTCCTGGGCTGGAAGCGGGTGCCCTTCATCTGGTTCGGCACCGGCCTGCAGTTCGGCGGCCTGGCGATCATGCCCTTCGCGCTGCTGCTGCTGTCCGGCGAGACCGCGCTGCAGCAGTGGGCCGGCCACATCGCGGCCGCGGCGGCCTTCCTGCTGGTCGGCGCCGGGCTGCAGACCACGCAGACGGCCGGCCTCGCGCTGGCCACCGACCTGGCGCCTGCGTCCGCGCGGCCGCGTGTCGTCGCGCTGATGTACGTGATGCTGCTGGTGGGCATGGTCGGCTGCGGCGCGCTGTTCGGCCTGCTGCTGGCCGACTTCACGCCGACCAAGCTGGTGCAGGTCGTGCAGGGCACCGCGGTCGCCACCGTGCTGCTGAACCTGGTCGCGCTGTGGAAGCAGGAGCCGCGCAACAGCGTGCGCCGGCGCGGCGAGCCGACGCAGCCCGCCGAGGGCTTCGCCGCCACCTGGCGCCGCTTCGCCGGCCAGCGCAGCGTGAAGCGGCTGCTCGTCGCGCTGGGCCTGGGCACGGCGGCCTTCAATATGCAGGACATCATCCTCGAGCCCTACGGCGGCGAGGTGCTGGGCCTGACGGTCGGCGCGACCACCGTGCTCAGCGCGCTGATGGCCGCCGGCGCGCTGGCGGCCTTCGCGCTGGCGGCGCGCCTGCTCGGCCGCGGCCACGATGCGCACCGCATCGCCGGCTACGGCGCGCTGGTCGGCCTGTTTGCCTTCAGCGCGGTCATCTTCGCCGAGCCGCTGGACGCGCCCAACCTGTTCCGCGCCGGCGTCGTGCTGATCGGCTTCGGCGGCGGCCTGTTCTCGGTCGGCACGCTGACCGCGGCGATGAACCTCGAACACGGCGGCCTCAACGGCCTCGCGATGGGCGCCTGGGGCGCCGTGCACGCCACCTGCGCCGGCGTCGCGATCGCGCTCGGCGGCGTGCTGCGCGACCTGTCCGGCTCGCTGGCGGCCAGCGGCCTGTTCGGCAGCACGCTGGTCAACGCGGCCACGGGCTACGCCGTCGTCTACCACCTGGAACTGCTGTTGCTGTTCGCCACCCTTGTGGCCATCGGGCCGCTGGTGCGGCCCTCCCCCCCGGCGCGCGAAGCGCCGGCCAAGTTCGGTCTGGCCGAGTTTCCCGGCTAGCGAGCGTCCCGCCCCCAGGCACCTGCCAGGCACCCACAAGAGGAGACCACTCATGGGAACCGGAGCCATCACCACCAACGTCGACGTTGCCCAACTGGTCCTGTACTTGTTCTGGATCTTCTTCGCCGGCCTCGTCTACTACCTCGTGCGCGAGAACCACCGCGAGGGCTACCCGCTGGAGACCGAACGCGGCACCACCGAGGGCTGGCCGGCGATCCCGGCGCCCAAGACCTACCGCATGGCCGACGGCAGCACGATCCAGGTGCCGCGCCAGGAAGCGCCGGAAGTGGTGGCCAACGCCGAGCCGACGCAGCGCTGGTTCGGCGCCCCGATCGAACCCACCGGCAACCCGCTGACCGCCGGCGTCGGTCCTGGCGCCTGGTGCCACCGCGCCGACGTGCCCGACCACGACCCGCACGGCAAGGCCAAGATCGTGCCGCTGCGCACGGTGCCCGACTACGGCGTCTCGGCCAGGGACCCCGACCCGCGCGGCAAGCCGGTCTACGGCGCCGACGGCGAGGTCGCCGGCACGGTGAGCGACCTCTGGGTCGACACCTGCGAGATGATGTTCCGCTACATCGAGGTCACGCCCACGGGCGCACCCTATTCGGTGCTACTGCCGGTGACCTTCGCGCGCATCAGGGCCGACCGCATCGAGGTGCACGCGCTGATGTCGGACCAGTTTGCCGGCGTGCCGCGCACGCGCCACCCCGAGCAGGTCACGATGCTCGAGGAGGAGAAGATCCAGGCCTACTACGGCGCCGGCACGCTGTATGCCGAACCGTCGCGGGCGGAGCCGCTGGCATGAAGGCCGTCGTGCGCGAACCGGCCGGCGCCGGGCGCCGCCACGAGCACGAATTCGAGCCGCAGTTCGGCCTGCCCGAGAAGCTGCCCGAGGGCGAGCGCATCCTGTGGCAGGGCGCGCCGGACTGGCGGGCGATGGCGCTGCGTGTCTTCCACCTGCGCAAGCTGGCGGTCTACTTCGGCGTCATCCTCGCGCTGCGCGCCGCCAATGCGCTGTACGACGGCGGCGGTGCGCTGGCCGCGGCGAAGTCGGTCGCCATCGCGCTGCCCTGGTGCCTGCTGGCGCTGGCGCTGTTCGCCGGCCTGGCCTGGCTGAGCACGCGCACGACGGCCTACACGCTGACCGACCGCCGCGTCGTGATGCGCGTGGGCATCGTGCTGTCGCTGACCTTCAACCTGCCGCTGCGGCGCCTCGAAGGCGCCGGGCTGCGCCTGGGCGCCGACGGCGTCGGCGACATCCCGCTGCAGCTGCTGCGCGGCGAGCGCATCGCCTACCTGCACCTGTGGCCGCATGCCCGGCCCTGGCAGCTGAAGCAGCCCGAGCCGATGCTGCGCTGCGTGCCCGAGGCCGAGGCGGTGGCGCAGCGGCTGCGCGACGCCTGGGCCGCCTGCACGGGTGTCGCCGCGGTGCCCGCCGCCGCGCAGGCCCAGGCCAGTGCCACGCCGCCGACCACGCACGGCCACGCGCAACCGGCGCTGGCCGGCCGCTGAGCGCGCGCACTTCGCGAACGAGGAGACCCCGCGATGGACCTGCAACGCCGGACCATGCGCCCCGACCCGGTGCCGCGCGCGGTGCTGCTGGGCGGCGCCGCGCTGCTGCTGGGCACGCTGCTCACGGTGGGCAGCGTGCGCATCGGCGGCCAGAGCGTGCGCGCGCCGGACGCCCCGGCGGCCGAGCAGCGCGCGCTGCGTTTCGAAGACCGCGCCGACGGCGGCATCGCGGTGCTGGACGGCACCAGCGGACACCTGATCGAGACCGTGCACGGCGAGCAGGGCTTCCTGCGCGGTGCGCTGCGCGGGCTGGCGCGCGAACGCTGGCGGCGCGGGCTGGGCGCCGAGCGGCCCTTCGAACTGGTCGCGCGCACCGACGGGCGGCTGACGCTGCTGGACCCCGCCACCGGCGAGCGCATCGACCTCGAGTCCTTCGGCCCCGACAACGCCGGCGTCTTCGCGCGCTGGCTGCGTGCCGGGCCGGCCCTGCCTTCCAAGGATTAGCGCAAGGAGTCATGCCATGAGCCCCGCCGCCACGATCGCCGCCCCGCAGGACGCCATGGAGCGCGCGCGCGCCAGCACGCTGCTGAGCCCGCGCTTCTACAGCACCGACTACGCGGCGATGGACCGCATCGACGTCGGCCCGCTGCGCGCCGAGTGGGACCGCATGCTCGCCGAGTACGAGGGCGACAACAACCACGACCACTTCAAGCGCGACGAGGCCTTCGCCGCCGAGATCCGCGAGCTGCCGCCGGCCCTGCGGCAGGAGTTCCTGGACTTCCTGGTCAGCTCGCTGACCAGCGAATTCTCCGGCTGCGTGCTCTACAACGAGATCAAGAAGCAGGTCACCAACCCCGACATCAAGTCGCTGATGGGCTACCTGGCGCGCGACGAGTCGCGCCACGCCAACTTCATCAACATGGCGCTGAAGGACTACGGGCTGGGCGTGGACCTGGGCGCGCTCAAGCGCAGCAAGGCCTACACCTACTTCAAGCCCAAGTACATCTTCTACGCGACCTACCTGTCGGAGAAGATCGGCTACGCCCGCTACATCACCATCTACCGCCAGCTCGAGCGCCACCCCGACAAGCGCTTCCACCCGATCTTCCGCTGGTTCGAGCGCTGGTGCAACGACGAATTCCGGCATGGCGAGAGCTTCGCGCTGATCCTGCGCGCCAACCCGCACCTGCTGCGCGGCGGCAACCTGCTGTGGATCCGCTTCTTCCTGCTCGCCGTGTACGCGACGATGTACGTGCGCGACCACGCGCGGCCGCTGCTGCACGAGGCCATGGGCCTGGCCTCCGGCGACTACGACCACGAGGTCTTCCGCATCACGACCGAGATCAGCAAGCAGGTCTTCCCGATCTCGCTGGACACCGACCACCCCGCCTTCCGCGCCGGGCTGGACCGGCTGGTGAAGCTGCAGGCCGGCATCGACGCCGGCAAGGCGCGCGGCGGCCTCGTCGGCCGGCTGCAGCAGGCCGGCCATGCGGCCGCTGCGGCGTGGACCTTCGCGCGGCTGTACCTGCGGCCGGTCAAGCGGCACGAGCTGCCGGCGCAGATCCGCGTCGCGCCGAGCTGGTAGCGCCCCGATGCTCGACCTGGCGCTCGCGGCCGGCTTCGCGGTCTTCGCGTGGTGGTTCAGCACGGGCCTCGTGCTGCTGCTGGACGGCCTGCCGCGGCGCTCGTTCCGCTGGAGCCTGCTCGTCTCGTCGCTGATCGCGCTGGCGGCGCTGTTTGGCATCGCCGAGACCGCCGCGCGCACCGACGCCACGGGCGCCTACGTCGCCTTCGTCTGTGCGCTGCTGGTCTGGGGCTGGGTCGAGCTGAGCTTCCTCACCGGCTGGATCACCGGGCCGCGCAAGACCGCGGCGCCGCCCGGCGTGCGCGGCTGGCCGCGCTTCGTGATGGCGGTGCAGGCCATCCTGTGGCACGAACTCGCGATCCTCGCCGCCGGCGTCACCGTGCTGGCACTCACCTGGCAGGCCGCCAACCCGGTCGCCGCCTGGACCTTCGTCGTGCTGTGGGCGCTGCGCACCAGCGCCAAGCTCAACCTGTTCTTCGGCGTGCGCAACCTCAGCGAGGAGTTCCTGCCGCCGCACCTGGCCTACCTGCAGAGCTTCTTCCGCCGCCGCGCGATGAATGCCTTCTTCCCGCTGTCGGTGGCCGCGGCCTGCTGGGCGCTGGCCCAAGTCGCGCTGGCGGCGCAGGGTGCGGACGCGGTGCTGCGGCTGTCGCTGACGCTGGCCGGCACGATGCTGGCGCTGGCCATCGTCGAGCACCTGCTGCTGGTGCTGCCCTTCCGCAGCACCGCGTTGTGGCGCTGGGCGCTCGCGAAACACGATGAGAAGCTCCAGCACGCCCGCTGAAGGCGGCGGCGGCCACGCACCCCTGGGCGGCAGCGTGCACGCGCCGCTGGCCATCGTCATCGGCAGCGGCTTCGGCGGCCTGGCTGCGGCGCTGCGCCTGGCCTGCCGCGGCTGGCGCGTGCAGGTGCTGGAGAAGCTGGACGCCCCGGGCGGCCGCGCCTACGTCTTCCGCCAGGACGGGTACACCTTCGACGCCGGCCCGACCATCGTCACTGCGCCCTTCATGCTGGAGGAGCTGTGGCAGCTCGCAGGCCGCCGCCTGGCCGACGACGTGACGCTGCGGCCGCTGGACCCCTTCTACCGCGTGCGCTTCGACGACGGCACGCACTTCGACTACACCAACGACCCGGTGGCGATGGAGCGCCAGATCGCCGCCATCGCACCCGCCGACGTGGCCGGCTACCGCCGCTTCGTGCAGCACGCCGAGCTGTGCTACCGGCTCGGCTTCGAGAAGCTGGGCGGCGTGGCCTACGAGACCGTCGGCGACCTGCTGCGCGCCGCGCCCGACCTCGTGCGCATGGGCGGCTGGCGCAGCCTGCACGCCGAGGTGGCGCGCCACATGCGGCATCCCAAGCTGCGCACCGTCTTCAGCCTGCAGTCGCTGCTGATCGGCGGCAACCCGTTCGCGGTGACCGGCATCTACAGCCTCATCAACGCGCTCGAGCGCCGCTACGGCGTGCACTGGGCCATGGGCGGCACCGGCGCGCTGGTGCGCGGCCTGGTCGGGCTGCTGCAGCACCGCGGCGTGGCCCTGCGCTGCAACGCCGAGGTGCGGCACATCCATGTCGACAACGGCCGCGCGACCGGCGTCGAACTCGCCGGCGGCGAGCGCATCGCGGCCGACATCGTGGTCAGCAACGCCGATACCGCGTGGACCTACCGGCACCTGGTCGCACCCGAGCACCGCCACCACTGGACCGACCGCAAGCTGGCGCGCGCGCGCTACTCGATGAGCCTGTTCGTCTGGTATTTCGGCAGCAACCGCCGCTACGACGAGGTGCCGCACCACACGATGCTGCTGGGCCCGCGCTACGAGGGCCTGCTGGACGACATCTTCCGCCGCCACCGGCTGGCCGAGGACTTCAGCCTGTACCTGCATCGCCCGACCGCCAGCGACCCCGGCATGGCGCCGCCCGGCCACGACGCGTTCTACGCACTGGCGCCGGTGCCGCACCTGGCCAGCGGCGACGACTGGCGCGCCATCGGCGAGCACTTCCGACAGCGTGTGCAGCAGCGGCTGGAGAGCACGCTGCTGCCCGGCCTCGCCCGTCACCTGACGGCGTCGCGGCTGCTGACGCCGCAGGACTTCCACGACCGGCTGCTGTCCTACCAGGGCGCCGCCTTCGGCATGGAGCCGCTGCTGCTGCAGAGCGCCTGGTTCCGCCCGCACAACCGCAGCGAGGACGTGGAGGGCCTGTTCATGGTCGGCGCCGGCACCCACCCCGGCGCCGGCGTGCCCGGCGTGCTGATGTCGGCCAAGGCGCTGGACCAGGTGGTGCCCGATGCCCGGGACTTCGTGGCGCAAAGGCGCTGAGATGGGCATGCGGTTGCCACGGTCCGCTTGCAGCGAGTTGCGGACGTTGGCGCAAGCCGTTCGAGAAGCGCGGCGGCTTGCGCCGCTTGGCCTGCCCTGGTCTGCGCATCGCGCCAGGCGGTACCCGCGGCCGGCTCAGGGTTCCGCGGTCGCCGCCTGCGGCGGCGACTTCCCTGCGCTGCTCGCTTCGGGGTCGCGCCGCCCAACTCACTTCGCTCGCTGCGCTCGCTCCGTTCGGACACCGGCGGCGAGTCAGATATGGAGGCGCGCACTGCGTGCGCGCCGACCCCGAAGCTGCGCTGCTCGGCGCTCCACACATCGCCGGCCGCGGGTACCGCCTGGCGCGAAGTCCACCGACTGTGGCGTGCAAAGTGCTGGCATACCACCGCCGTCTCGCGAAGCCGCGTGGGGGCAGCCCGCAGCGCCCATGGGAGGCGCCGAGAAGCGCAGGGCTCCTGGCCGCGCGCGCAGCGCGCCACCCAAACTGACTCGCCGCCGATGTCCGAACGGAGCGAACGAAGTGAGCGAAGTGAGTTGGCGGCGGGCCAGGAGCCCGAGCATCGCAGGGCAGTCGGCGCGCAGCGCCGACCGCCGGACTCTGGGCGCTGCGGGCTGCACCCGCGCGGCTTCGCTGCGCGCAAAGGGGTACGGCGGAGCAACGCAAATGGACCAATGTCCGCAATGCACCGCAAGCGGTCAATCGCGCGCCGCATCCGCGTCGCTGGTACAGGCTCGCGTGAAGCGTTAGGGGGCAACTGAGGTGAACGCCGCAGACCGCTCCGAAGCCGCCGCCTGCCGCGCGCTGATGCGCGGTGGCTCGAAGAGCTTCTTCGCGGCGTCACTGCTGCTGCCGCCACGCGTGCGGGCACCGGCCACGGCACTGTATGCCTACTGCCGGCTGGCCGACGATGCCATCGACCTCGGCGACGACGCCGACGCCGCGATGGGCGACCTGCAGTCGAGGCTGGATGGCGTCTACGCCGGCCGGCCCGGCGCGCAGGCGGCCGACCGGGCGCTGGCGCAGGTCGTGCACCGGCACGGCCTGCCGCGCGCGCTGCTCGACGCGCTGCTCGAAGGCTTCCTCTGGGACGCCCAGGGCCGTCGCTACGAGACACTGGCCGAGGTGCAGGCCTACGGCGCGCGCGTCGCCGGCACCGTCGGGGCGATGATGGCGCTGGTCATGGGCGCGCGCAGCGCCGACGCGCTCGCCCGCGCCTGCGAGATGGGCGTGGCGATGCAGCTGACCAATATCGCGCGCGACGTCGGCGAGGACGCGCGCAACGGCCGCCTGTACCTGCCGCGTGCGTGGCTGCGCGAGGCCGGTCTCGACCCCGACGCCTGGCTCGCGACGCCCTGCTTCGCACCGGCCATCGCCGCCGTCACGCAGCGCCTGCTGACGGCGGCCGACGAGCTCTACCGGCGTGGCGAGGCCGGCATCGCCGAGCTGCCGCGCGACTGTCGTGCCGCGATCATGGCCGCGCGGCTGGTCTATGCCGAGATCGGCCACCAGCTCGCACGCGAAGGCTTCGATGCGATCGGCCGCCGAACCGTGGTGCCGGGCCGGCGCAAGCTGGCGCTGATCGCGCGTGCTTCCGGCGCCGCGCTGCTGGCGCCGCGCCGCGCGCAGGCCACCGCACCACCGCTGCCAGCGGTGCAGTTCCTGGTCGACGCCGCGGCGCGCGACGAGCTGCCGGCGCGCAACTTCTACCAACGCACGCTGCGCGTGCTGGACCTGTTCGAACGCGTCGAACTGCGCCAGCGCTCGGCCCTCGCGCGCGGCCGCGGCGCCTGAACGGCGGCCGCGGTGAGCGAACACCTGCCGCTGATCCTGATCGAGGTCGTGCTCGTCTTCGGCGGCGTGCTCGCCTTCGGCTGGTGGCAGCTGCGCGACGTCAGGAAGGCCCGTGAGCAGGCACGTCGCCGGCGCGAGGCCGAGGCGAAGGCCGAGGCCACGGCCCGGGCCCAGTCTGGCGACGCCGTGGCACCCCGGGACGAACGGCCGCGCTGATCAGGCACGCCGCGGCATGCGCCACGGCAGCATCCACTGCACGACGGGGCTCGCCAGGCGCGGCACCTCCAGCGACTCGTGCAGGGCGGTGACCTCCTCGCCGAGCAGCCGGGTGCGCAGTTCCGAGCGCACGTAGAACGGCGTGTCCTCCAGCGTGCGCACCAGCGCCGGCGCGGACTCGGCGCGCACCTGGCGCGGCACGCGCCACAGCGTGCCGGGCAGCGGCCGCCGCGCGGGCGCGTCGAATTCGCCGACGCGGCCATCGCGCGCGAAGCGCAGCGCCAGCAGCCGCTCGGCCCCACTGCGTTCGCGCACGTCGTACAGCACCGCGGTGTCGCCGCCGGCGAGCTGCGCGCGCGACCAGTCCCAGCTGCGGAAGGGGCGCTCGATCGGTTCGTCGCCCTCGTTGCAGTCCAGGTAGCCGTGGCCGGCCCAGCGCAGGCGCGGCGCGTCGAACGCAACCTCCACGCGCGCCGCCGGCGCGATCGGGCCCCAGCGGTGGCGCCCCTCGCCGTCGAGCGACGCGACGAAGCGCGACAGTCCCTGCGGCCAGACCTGGATGCGACCGCGCACCCGGCGCGGCAGCGGTACCGCCCACTCGTCGACCGCGAGCTCCAGCCGCTCGCCGCTCCAGCGCAGCGCGCTCGGGCCGATCGCCAGTTCGCGCGCGCCGCGATGCAGCGCGCCGGCGCCGCGTTCGGTCATCGTCCAGCGTCCGACCCCGGGCCCGTAGAGCGCGACGTTGATCGCGACATGCTGCTCCGGGTCGTCGCGGCCGCGGGCCCGCGCGCGCCGGTAGTACGGTGAGAAGACGCTGCCGACGAAGGCGATGACGGTCAGCCCGAAGCGGCCCTCGTCGGCGAGGGCGTCGAGGTACCACCAGCGATAACCACCCGGCGCGACCGGCTGGTCGAATCGAGGTGCGCCAGCAGCGTCTCGGCCGCCAGCCGGCCCGACATCGCCGCCATCGGCACCCCCGGCCCCGGGTGCACGCTGCCCCCCGCCAGGTACAGCCCCGGCAGCCGGCTCGCCGACGCGGCGCGCTTGAACAGCGCCATCCAGCCATGCGTCGCCGGCCCGTACAGCGCCCCCCCGCTGGCCGGGAACAGGCGTTCGAAGTCCGCCGGCGTGCAGCGCTGCACCTGGCGCGGCTTCGGCGCCAGGCGCAGCCCGCAGTCCGCCAGCAGCGCCAGCGCTCGTCGTTCGCATGCCTCGGTCTCCTCGTCGGCAAAACTGCGGCGGTCGCCCTCGGCCGGCGCGTTGACCAGTGCCAGCAGCCGCTCGCGCCCGCGCGGGGCCTGCCCGCCGCGCGCCTCGCCGCCGCGGTCTTGGGCACAGACATAGACGGTGCCCTGCCGCGGCAGGCGGCGGCGGCGGAAGATGTCGTCGAACTCGGACTTGTAGTCGTCGTCGAAGAAGACGTTGTGGCGCTCGAGCGGGAAGCCCTCGGTGGCGGCGTGCAGCGCCCAGGTGATGGCCGACAGCGAACGCGCGCCCGCCGCGGCCGGCGCCGCTGGGCGTGCGTCTTCGCCCAGCAGGCCCGCCGCCAGCGCGGCGACATCGCCGTTGAAGACCACCGCGTCGGCGGCCAGGCGCTCGCCGCCAGTGAGCTGCACGCCCGCGATGCGCCCCCCCTGCACCAGCAGCCGTTCGCAGCGCGTGCCGAACCGCTGCACGACACCGCGGCGCGCCGCCAGGCCGGCCAGGGCACCGGCCAGCGCGTGCATGCCGCCGCCGACCGACCACACGCCCTGCTGCTCGACATGCGCGACCAGCATCAGCGTCGCCGGCGCCGCCCAGGGCGAGGCGCCGCAGTAGGTGGCGTAACGCGCGAACAGCTGGCGCAGGCGCGGGTCGCGGAAGTGGCGTCCGAGCGACTTCCACAGCGTCGCCAGCGGCCCCAGGCCGGCCAGCCGCTTGAGCCCGCCGGGGCCGAGGTCGGCGATCATCTGCGGCAGGCTGGGCCGCGCGCTGCGGATATGCGGTCCTTCCAGGCGGCGGTAGACCTCGCGCGCCTCGGCGCAGAAGGCCAGGTAGCGGCGGCCTTCGTCGGGACCGGCGAAGGCGGCGATGGCGTCGGCCGAGTCGTTCGCGTCGGCATGCAGGTCCAGCCGCGCGTCGTGCCCGCGCCAGGCGTGGCGCGCCAGCACCAGCAGCGGGTGCAGCGCCAGTTCGGCGTCCAGCGTGCTGCCCGCGGCGTCGAAGATCTCGTCGAAGACCCAGCGCATCGTGAAGACCGTCGGCCCGGCGTCGATCGCCGCACCGTCGACGAGCAGCTGGCGCAGCTTGCCTCCAGGGTGCTCCTGCGCCTCGACCAGCGTCACGCGCAGGCCGCGGCAGGCCAGCAGCAGCGCGGCGACCAGCCCGCCGACGCCGGCGCCGACGACGACGACGTGGTGTTCGCGGCGTGCCTGCTCAGCCATGGCGCACGCCCTTCCACACGCCCTGCAGGGCCAGCGGGCGGAAGCGCACGAACATCGACTCGGCGAAGAAGCCGAGCCGGTGCGCGTCGGCGATCGCCGCCGCATGCGCGCCGATGCGGGCATAGGCGTCCATCGCGGCGACGCAGTCCCAGAGGCTGAAGGTGGCCTGGCGCAGCAGCGGCGCCTCGCCGAGACCGGCCGCGAGCCGGCAGCCGGGGGCGGATTCGAGCCCGGCCTGCGCCGCCGGCGCGCGGGCCCAGAAGGCGGCGGCGGCGGCCGGCCGGATGGCGGCGCGCGTCAGCGCAGCGAGCGGCTCGCCGGGCGCGACCCCGGGCGCGCCGACGCCGATGGCCTGTCCGTCCCAATGGCCGCGGCAGGACGTGGCGCGCAGCGTGACGACCAGCAGTTCCCGCGCATGGTCGCGGTAGGCGCGCACGCGTTCGCCGGCGACGAAGGCGTCGGCAGCGTGCAGGCTGTCGAAGCAGGCGAAGAGGCCCTGCCGCGTCAGGCTCGGCCGCAGCCCGAAGCCACCGTCGTGGCCGCTGCCCAGCGCGCGCGCGAAGCGCAGCCCGGGCACGCCGCGCAGCGGCCGGTCGCCGAGCGCGACGCGCGACCAGCCCCAGCCCAGCGCCGTCGGCCGCAGCTGCAGCAGCAGCAGGACCGAGACGTCGGCGGACCAGGCCGGGGCCGCCACGGCGCCGCCGTTGCCGGCCGTCGCCATGGCGGCCGGCTCCAGGGCGCTGCGCGGCATCGTCGCGGGAAGCATCGAAGGCTCGCGAGGCATGCACCGCGCCGCCCGGCCGCGGGCAGCACCTACTTCACCGTGACCTCGACACGACGCGCCACCGGATCCTCGCCGGCGATGTTGGCCTCGGTCTGCAGCGGCTTGTCGAGCACGACCCGCTGCTCGGCGATGCCGGCGGCGAGCAGCGCGTCGCGCACCGTGAAGGCCCGCTGCTTGGCCAGCTCCTGGTTCGCGGCCAGCTCGCCGCTGGCCGAGTGGTAGCCGGAGATCGTCGCCGTGGCGGCCGGCGTTGCGGTCATCGTGGCGATCAGCTGCGCCAGGCCCTTGGCCTGCTCGCCGTGCAGCGTGGCCGACCCGGTGTCGAAATACATCACCGAGCGCATCGCCTCGGCCAGCGGCGGCGGCAGCGTGCTGCCGGCGGCCAGGGCCTGCGCCAGCGCCGTCAGCCCGCTGTAGTCCTTGGCCATCTGGGCGCCGAACAGCGGCTTGTTGGCGCCCTGGTGGCAGGTCGCGCAGTTGGCCTTCGCGGCGTCGCCGCCGGCGCCCAGCCGGTGGGCCGGGAAGACCGGCGCCAGCGGCTCGATGTAGGCGTTGTTGACGTCGCGCGCCATGCGGATGCCGTGGTACGCGCTCAGGCGCTGCGGCGGCGCGTCTTCCCAGGTCGCGAAGTTGCGCGTGTTGTGGCAGAAGGTGCAGTTGACGCCCAGCGCGCTGGACATGTGGATCATCAGCGAGTAGGTGAACTCGGCCTGCTTGGTGCTGGCGCGGTTGCCGGTCGGCAACGCGGTCGGCCCGCCGACGCGGATCGGCGCCTCCTGCTCCAGGTAGGGCGTGAACGGGTCGTAGGGCAGCGAGCTCAGCCCCGCCTGCGTGGCGACCTTGTTCTGCCCGGCGTCGTCGCCGATGAAGATGCGCGGCGTCTCGACCACCGGGTTGAACCACACGTTGGACGGCACCGGCTGCCCGCGGTGGCAGGTGTAGCAGGTGACGCCGGTGTTGGCGACATGGTCCTTCCAGTTGACGTTCAGGTGCTGCGTCATCTCGATCATGCGCCGCGACACGACCTTGGTGTACTTGCTGTCGTCGGCCAGGTTGGCCGGGTTGTGGCAGTAGTTGCAGCCCTCCTGCGGCGACACCCATTCGGTGATGGCGACCATGTGGCGGCTGAACTCGGCCACCGACAGGTCGCCCAGCACCTTGACGTTCTGGTAGACGTCGCGCGCCTTCGGGCCCTCGGCGGGCGCCGCCGGCGTGGTCGCCGGCGCCGCGTGCAGCGCGGCGTTGGCGGCGGCGATGCGCGGGTTGACGACCTGCACGATGCCGGTGCCGCGGTAGCCGGTCTGCGTGGACTCCACCGGCGGGCGTTCGCAGCCGGCGAGCAGGAAGGCGGCGGCCAGGCCGCAGGCCGCGGCGGCGAAGGACCTGAGATTCGTCATTGCTTCGCTCCCTGCAGCAGCGTGGCGGGGTCGACCACGGCCGGGTTGATCGCCGGGTACGGCGGCGCGACACCGTGCTGCACCGCCCACAGGTACCAGTTGTCGACCACGGTGCCGGTCAGCAGGATGCCGATGCCGCCGGTCAGCGGGCACAGCACCGCGAACCACCAGGCCCAGCGGTGGATGGACTCCATCGTCGCGTTGAAGCCCATGGTCCAGCGCCAGAACAGCGCCGCACGTTCGGTGGCGGTGCCGCGGTCGGTGATCTGCTCGATCTCGCGGTCGCCGCCGTAACGGCTGACCGCCAGGATGGTGGCGCCGTGCATCGCGAACAGCAGCGTCGAGCCATACAGGAAGGCGATCGACAGCGCGTGGAACGGGTTGTAGAAGAGGTTGCCGTAGCGCAGGCTGAAGGCCGCCGTCCAGTCCAGGTGCGGGAAGATGCCGAAGGGCACCGCCTCGCCCCAGCTGCCCATCAGGATGGGCCGGAAGAAGCCGAGCACCAGGAACAGCCAGATCGCCGCCAGGAAGGCCCACGCGACATGCGTGCCGAGCCCGAGCTGGCGCGCCCGCCGGTAGGTGCGCGCCCACCACAGCAGCAGCGATGCGGTCAGGAAGCCGCCGGCCATCAGCCACCAGCCGCCCTGGTTGAGCGCCGGCAGCGCCAGGCCGTTGCCCGGCGGCGGCGGCTCCAGCGCCAGCCAGAACAGCTGGCGGATGAACTGGATCGGGTCCCAGTTCACCGAGGCCAGCATGTTGAAGCCGATGATGTTGAACGACAGCGTGCCGAAGACGAGCGACCACACGCCCAGCCAGCCCAGGTAGACGGGGCCGATCTGCGCATTGCCCAGCCGCCCCAGCAGGTGGAAGGCCCAGGGCTTGCCGAAGCGCGCCTCGTCGCCCGCGGGCAGCGGGATGCCGTACTGCGCCGGCCCGGTGGCCTGCACGCGCGTGAAGAGATTCTGGTACTGGGCCATCGCTCGTTCTCCTTGTCGTGGCCGGGGGTCGTCCTACTTCCAGATCGGCAGCGCCAGCCACCAGCCCCACCACTCGGGCCAGCCGCGGGTCCAGAACGGACCGCTGATGACGATGCACACCGCGCTGAAGAAGACCGCGGCCAGGGCCAAGAACAGCCCCAGGCGGTGGATGCCCAGCGTGCCGACCGAGTAGCCGATGAAGTCGCGGAAGAAGGTGTCCTCGTGCTCGGGGGTCTTGACGGCCTCGCCCTTGCCGGGATTCGTCGCGGACAGGATCAGCGAGCCGTGCAGCGACAGCGCGAAGGTCGTCGCGAAGAAGAAGCTCACCGCGAGCATGTGCGCCGGGTTGTAGTGGAAGTGCAGGTACTGGTAGCCGACGTTGGACACCCAGTCCAGGTGGCTGAAGATGCCGTACGGGAAGCCGTGGCCCCAGGCGCCCATCAGCACCGGGCGGATCACGACCAGCGTGACGTAGGCCAGGATCGCGAAGCCGAAGGCGAAGGGCACGTGGTAGCCCATGCCCAGCTTGCGGCAGATCTCGACCTCGCGCAGCGCCCAGCTGACGAAGGCGCCGATCGCGCACACGGTGACGATCTGCCAGATGCCGCCCTCGCGCAGCGGCGCCAGCGCCAGGCCGTAGCTCAGGTCCGGCGGCGCGATGTTGATCTGCCAGGGGTTCCAGGTCGGCCCGAGCGCGGCGCCGTAGAGGATCAGCGCGGTACCCAGGAAGCTGAAGAAGATGGTGGTGACGCCGAAGAAGCCGACGTAGAACGGCCCGACCCAGAAGTCGAACAGGTTGCCGCCGACCAGCGTGCCCCCGCGGACACGGTACTTGCGTTCAAAGCTGAGCATGGCCATCGAGGCGCTCCTTGCCGTGGCGCTGGCGTGCGCGCGCGGTCATCCGTTCTGTGCAACCGGTGCATCGGTCGGGCGGGTCCGAAGGCGGCGGGAATGCACCGCCGACGGACCGCCCTGCTTAGCGAGCGAACTCGCCATTCGGCTTGCGGCCGTTACGGCTTCTGCGCAGGCATCGCGGCGTTCTGCGCCTGCGTCGCCCTTGCATTCGGCCCGTCGAGCCAGTTGAAGGTCGGCGTGGACAGCAGGATCAGATGGATCATCACCGCCACGGCGAACAGGAAGACGCCCTGCGCGACCATCGCGCGCTGCGGGTCGAAGAGCTTCCAGATTCTCCACATAGAAATCACCTCTCAGAGTCAGAGCAAGTGGGACATGAAGGTGTAGACAGCGGCCTTCACGCCACCGGTCATCGACTTCACGCTCTCGGCCCCGGGCAGCCAGGCCCGCCATTGCCAGCCCATCGCCTGCCCGACCATCGCGATGGCCAGGAAGGCGGCAAAGCCGACGACAAAGATCGCGATGAAGGCCGGTCGGTCCTTCTTCAGCCACCCCTGCAGCGCAGCGTTGTCGGGTTGCACCATGACGTTCTCCTCGTTGCCGATGGACCGTGAACCGTTAGGTCGGGCCGTCTAGAGCCAGGGCCGCCAGATCCAGACCAGGATGTGGGCCACCACGGCAATCGCCGTGAAGCCGATGAATCCCTGCGTCCAGTACTGGTGGAACTCCTGGGCTTCGTCGTCGGTCAGGCCCGAGATCGAGCCCTTGCGTTCAGCCATAGGAAGGTCTCCTTTCGCTTCGGCCTTGCGGCCGACCTTGCGCAATGCCTGCGCAACGAGGCAGCCATGGCGGGGTGCCACGACATCCCTGCGGGGCCGTCGCGCGCGACGCCCCGTCCGATCGAGTCCGCGGGCACCTCGTCATGCGGTCACCCCGCCGGAGAGCGCGCCCAGGTGCTGCAGCGCCAGCAGCACATGCGCGGCGCTGACGCGTGCGGCGCCGCCCTTGCGCGCATGCTGCTCGGCGCGGTCGCGCAGGCGCTTCGCGGCCGAGATCTGCACCAGCACCGGTTCGGCCGCCACCCGCTCGGCGAGCAGCGCGCTGGCGTCGTCGTCCCAGGCCAGGGTCTCGGCGCTGCGCGCCGGCGTGGCCTGGATGCGGTCGAGCTCGGTGCCCAGCGGCAGCACGTGGAACAGCGCGTCGAAGAGCGCGTTGCAGAATTCCTGCACCAGCCAGGTCGCGCCGGCGTAGCCCATGAACGGCGTGCCAGTGGCGCGGCGGATCACCGCACCCGGGAACGAGGCCGCGATGTAGCTCGGCTGCGGCCCGCCCGGCCCGGCGCTTGCCGCCTCGGCCTGGTACAGGCGCTCGTTGACGCTGCCGAACAGCACCAGCGGCCGCTTCTCGTGCACCAGGCGGCGCACCGCCTCGTTGTCCGTCTTCGCGCCGGCCACCCGCTGCACCGCGAAGGCGCAGGGCATGCCCAGCTCGTCCTCGAGGAAGTGCCGGATGCCGCGCGCGTAGGTCTCGCCGGCGACGACCGCGAAGCTGGCGGTGCCGAAGAAGTCCTGCGTGACGCTGCGCCACAGGTCCCAGACCGGCTTGATCGTCGTGTGCTTCTCGGCCGCGATGAAGGGCTCGGGGTCCAGGTGCAGCAGCGCGCCCAGCTCGCGCAGGAAGGCGGTCGTGCTGAAGACACCGATCGGCGCCTGCAGGTAGGGCCGCTCCAGCGCCTCGCACAGCAGGCGGCCGAATTCGCGGTACATGCAGACGTTGACGTCGGCGTCCGCCAGCTTCGGCACGTCCTCGAGGTGGCTGCCGAGCGGGAACACCAGGTTGACCTCGGCGCCGATGCCCTCGACGAGGCGGCGGATCTCCGCCAGGTCCGAGGGCCCGTTGAACATGCCGTAGCTCGGGCCGATGAGGTTGACGCGTGGCTTCTCGCCGGCCGGGCGCTGGTCGAACGGCGTGCGCGCCGGCACCTTGCGCGGGCCGTACTGCTGCCACAGCCAGTAGATCGCACGGTTGGCGCACTGCCACTGGTCCTCGTCGATCGTGCGCGGCAGGAAGCGCTGGATCGTCGTGCCCTCGGGCGTGACGCCGCCGCCGATCATCTCGGCGATCGAGCCGGTGACGACGACCGCCGGCAGGTCGGGGTCCAGCACGGCATGGGCGCGCTTCATCGCGCCTTCGGTGCCCTCGCGGCCCAGCTGCTCTTCCGCGAGACCCGTGACGACGATGGGCAGTTCGTGCGGCGGCAGCGCGTCGGTGTAGTGCAGCACGCTGGTCACCGGCAGGTTCTCGCAGCCGACCGGGCCGTCGATCACGACCTGCAGGCCCTTGATCGCGGTGAACACGTACACGGCGCCCCAGTAGCCGCCGGCACGGTCGTGGTCGAGGACGAGCATCAGCGCCCGCCCGGCCGCCCGAAGGGCGCTGAACGCCCCCACGGGGGGCAGTGAACGAAGTGAGCGTGGGGGCCCATCACACCATCTCCTCGGCCTTGCGCTTCTTCGCCAGCTTCGCGACCTGGCGCCGCGTCTCGGCGCGGAAGGCCGGGTGCGGCACGGGCGGCTGCTGCCAGACGCCGGCGGCGTCGCCCTGGCCGACGTCGCCGAAGAAGTCGCTCATCGCATCGAAGCGCGCCTTGTTGGCGATCGCGGCATTGATCACCGCGGCCAGCGAGCCGGCGCCGGCGGGCCCCATCAGCGGCCGCGCCGAGATCAGGTTCGTGAAATACAGCGCCGGGATGCGCTGCTGCTTGGCCGCCTGCACGACCGGCGTGGTGCCGATCGCGAGGTCGGGCCTGAACTCGCGCACCGCCGCCAGGTCCTGCTCCAGCGACGCGCGGTACTGCACCAGCACGCCGCGCGCGGCCAGCCATGCGCGGTCGGCCTCGCTGGCCGGCGTGCGCGGGCAGGCCGTGCCCACGTAGCGCAGGTCGGCGCCGCTCTCCACCAGCAGGCGCGCGACGATCAGCTCCGAGCCTTCGTAGCCCGACAGCGTGAGGCGGCCCTTGATCGGCGCCTTCGCCAGTGCGCCGCGGATCGCCGGCAGGAAGCGGTTCTTCGCCGCGTCGATCTGCGCCTGCGCGACATTCGCCGCGCTGCCGACGGCCTGCAGCCAGGCCTCGGTGCCGTCGTGGCCGACCGGCGCCGAGCCGACGACGGTGCGGCCGGCGGTCTCGAATTCGCGCAGGCTCGCGGTATAGAACGGGTGCAGCGCGGCGACCACCGGGCTCGCCAGCGCGGCATACAGCTCGCGCCATTCGCGTGTCGGCACCACCGGGCCGGCGGCCAGGCCCAGCGGCTCGAGCAGCGCGCCGATGACCATCGGGTCGGCCGGGAACAGCTCGCCGAGCAGCGCGACGGTCGGCCGCTCGGCCACACCCTGGCGCGGCGCCGCCACCGGGCCGGCCTCGGCCTCGGCGCGGGCGTAGCGCAGCATGGCGCCTGCCAGCACGTCCTTGGCCTCGGCATGGGTGGGCACGCCGAAGCCGGGCACGTCGATGCCGACGATGCGCACGCCGTTGATCGCCTTGGGCAGCAGCTGCAGCGGCACGCCGCTGGCGGTCGGCACGCACAGGTTGATGACGACGATGGCGTCCAGGTGCTGCGGGTCGGCCTGCGCATGCACCGCGTCGCGGATGTCCTCGAACAGCTTGCCGGTGACCAGCGTCTCGCTGTTGAACGGCACGTAGCCGACGCTGCGGCGCGCACCGTAGAAGTGGCTGGTGAAGGTGAGCCCGTAGACGCAGCAGGCGCTGCCCGACAGGATGGTCATCGTGCGCCGCATGCGCAGACCCACGTGCAGCGAGCCGAAGGCCGGGCACATGCTCTGCGGCTGGTCGTGCGGGCCGGCCTCGGGCACCAGCGGATAGTCGGCGGCGTAGCGCTCCAGCGTCTCGCTCTTGCCGGCCGCCTGCGCGGCGGCGCGCAGCGTGTCGCGGCCGGCGTGGCAGCCCAGGCCGTCGGCCGGTTCGGCGGCCTTCTGGATCGGGATCACGTCGTGGGCCATGCGCCGGGCGTCCGTGCTCAGGCCGCGTCGTAGATGACTTCGAGCGTGGGCTTGATCACCTCGCTCTTGCCGACCATGTCGAACAGCGTCGCCGGCTCCATCTGGAAGTCGCGGCCGGTGACGTCGGCGCTGAACAGGCCCAGCAGCTGGTCCTGCGTCTGCGGCTTCGGCCGCACCGGCGGCGCCTCGGCGACGTTGGTCGCCAGCGTCTCGAACAGCGGTGCCCAGGCCGTGCCGGGGCGGCCGATGATCTCGTAGCTGGCGCTCTTTCGCCGGATGTCCTCGTGCGCCGGGATCGCGGCCAGGATGGGGATGCCGGCCGCCGCCGCGAAGGCCTGCGCCTCGCCGGTGCCGTCGTCCTTGTTGACGACCATGCCGGCCACGCCGACGTTGCCGCCGAGCTTGCGGAAATATTCGACCGCGCTGCAGACGTTGTTGGCCACGTAGAGCGACTGCAGGTCGTTGCTGGCGACGACGATGACCTTCTGGCACATGTCGCGCGCGATCGGCAGCCCGAAGCCGCCGCAGACCACGTCGCCCAGGAAGTCGAGCAGCACGTAGTCGAAGCCCCAGTCGTGGAAGCCCAGCTTCTCCAGCGTCTCGAAGCCGTGGATGATCCCGCGCCCGCCGCAGCCGCGGCCGACCTCGGGCCCGCCGAGCTCCATCGCGTAGACGCCGTCGCGCTTGAAGCACACGTCGCCGATGGCCACCGCCTCGCCGGCCAGCTTCTTCTTAGAACTCGTCTCGATGATGGTCGGGCAGGCCTTGCCGCCGAACAGCAGGCTGGTGGTGTCGCTCTTCGGGTCGCAGCCGATCAGCAGCACCTTCTTGCCCTGCTGGGCCATCATGTAGCTCAGGTTGGCCAGCGTGAAGCTCTTGCCGATGCCGCCCTTGCCGTAGATCGCGATGATCTGCGTCGTCTTGGCGGCCGGGCTGGTGGACGGCGGATCGGGCTCGATCGCGGCCTCGGCCTTCAGCCGCTGGTCCTGCAGGAATATGACCGGGGAGCTCTGGGCATTCATTGCAGGACCCTCCAGTCCAGGACCATCTTCAGGCAGTCGCTGTCGCCGAAGGCCGTGCGGTAGGCGTCGGCGGCGTGGTCCGCCGGTTCGTGATGCGTGATCAGGCCGTCCAGGTCCAGCCGGCCTTCCTCGGCCAGCTGGCGAACGGCCAGCATGTCGGCGCGCTGCCACTCGGCGGCGGCGCGGATCTGCGCCTCGCGCATGAAGGCCGGCGCGAAGCCGAAGGACAGCGGCTCGGCGTAGAAACCGGCCAGCACGATCTCGCCGCCCTTGGCCAGGCGCGGGATCACGGTGTCGAGGATGCGCGGATCGCCGCTGACGTCGTAGATCGCGCGGTAGTCGCGGCGCGGGTCGGCGTCCGGGTGGTGCACCGCATAGCCGCGGGCCCCGCTGGCGCGCCGCTCGTCGCGCTCCCACACCACCGGCGGCGGCAGCCCGGCGGCCACCGTCATGCGCGCCAGCAGGCGGCCGAGCACGCCATGGCCGACGATCAGGTCCGGCGGCGCGACCTTGTCGCGGCGGCCGCCGCAGGCCACCGCGTGATAGGCGGTGGCGGCCAGCGCCAGCAGCACGGCCTTCTCGCCCAGTGCCGCGTCGACGTCGTAGACCCGTTCGTCCTGCACCACCAGGCGCGCCGCGGCGCCGCCGAACAAGCCGCGCACGGGCCCGAAGCAGCGCGCGCCAGGCACGAAGACCTGCTCGCCGACGCGGTGCCGCGCCTGCGGGCCGGCGGCGACGACGCGACCGACCGACTCGTAGCCCGGCACCAGCGGATAGCCCATGCCCGGGAAGGTCGGCATGCGGCCGTTCCACAGCAGTTTCTCGGTGCCGGTGCTGATGCCGCTGAATTCGACATCGACCACCAGGTCGGCGTCGCCGGGGGGCTCGAGTTCCAGCCGGCTGAGCACCAGGCGCTCCGGGGCCTCGAGCACCACGGCGGTGGTGTTCATCTCGTGCACCTCGGCGGGGCGGTGGTCGTCGGTGAGAGCAGGTTCATCGGCGGGGTGGTGTCGTCGGTTGATGTCATCCTATGCTTACGTTGATACGTGTCAAGTCTTGTTTACTGTTTTGGTGCGCTTAGGCGTCGGTGTTTGCCCTCATGCCGTGGCTGCGGCCTCGGCCACCAGCACGCCGGTCTGCAGCGGCAGCCGCGTGCGCAGCGCGCGCACGCCGCCGAAGCCGGCCTGGCGCAGCAGCGCGCCCAGCGCCTGCGCGCTGCGCGGCCGCCCGCGGCCCATCGCCAGCAGGTAGAGGCCGAAATAGGCATCGCCCATCGCGCGCGCGCCGGGCGCGTCGGCCATCGGTTCGGCGACCAGCACGCGGCCGCCGGGCGGCAGCGCCGCGTGCACGGCGCGCAGGATGGCCAGTGCGTGCTCGTCGTCGTGGTCGAACAGCACGCGCAGCAGCGTCACGAGGTCCGCGCCCTGCGGCAGCGGGTCGTCGAAGAAGCTGCCGCCGTGCACCTGCACGCGCGTGCCCAGCCCCAGCCCCTGCAGGCGGCAGCGTGCCAGGTCGGCCACCGGCGGCAGGTCGAAGAGCATCAGCTGCAGTGCCGGCGCGCGCGCCGCCGCCGCGGCGACGAAGCGCCCTTCCCCGCCGCCGACGTCCAGCAGCACCCGGTGACGGTGCAGCGGCCAGGCATCCAGTACCTCGTCGATGACCAGGCTCTGCGAGGCAGTCATCAGTGCCGAGTAGGCGGCGACCACGCCGGGGTCCAGTGCCTGCAGCGCGTCGGGTCCATCGTCGGCATAGGCGGCATAGGGCCAGCAGGCCGCCATCGCGCGGCCCGGGCCGCCGGCGCGCAGCAGCGCCACCGGGTCCTGCAGGTCGGCATACAGCGCGGCGTGGTGCTCGACCATCGCCGCCACCGCCTCGTTGCCGACCATCGCGGCGCCCAGCGGCCCCAGCGCATAGCGGCCACCGCGGCGGCGCTCGAGCAGGCCGAGCGCTGCCGCGGCGTCGAGCAGCCGTTCGGCGGCGCGCGCCGGCAGCGCGAGCGTGGCCGCGAGCTCGTCCAGCGGCTGCGGACCACTGGCCGCCAGCCGGTCGAACAGGCGCAGCCGCACACAGGCCAGCAGCACCTGCGAATAGACGAAGCCGGCGACGATGTCGAACAGCCGCGCCGCCTGTCGGCGCGCCAGCGGGCGCGTCGGCCAGAAACCGGCGGCCCAGCGCCGGAATCCGTGATCGGCGATGCGGCGGTTGCGCCAGTCCTGCCAGGCTTCCTGCCAGGCCGCCCACCAGGGCGCAGCCGGCAACGGGCCCCCGCGCGAACGCGGCCTGCCGTCGGCCGCCGGGTCCGGGGTGCCGCTCGCCGAGCGGCCCATCGCCCTCAGGCCACCGCCTGCAGCGAGGCCTGGCGCATCGCGCGCGGCACCAGGCGCTCGGCCTCGCTGCGCACCAGCGCGCGCAGCAGCGGCGCACCGCGGCAGGTCGGCACCGCGTCGGCGGCGCCGGTGACCAGGCGCTGGAACTGGCGCAGCGCCGACGGCAGCCCCTGTTCGCTGGCGATGCTGGGGCGACCCAGCGCGACGTCGCGGCCGATCGGCTTGCCCAGCCACTCGGGGTTGGCGAGCACGTCGCGGATGTCGTCGGCAACCTGGTAGGCCTCGCCCAGGCGCTCGCCCAGCGCGCGCCAGGGCTCGGCGTCGCCGCCGGCGGCCTGCGCGCCGGCCATCGTCGCGGCGGCGAACAGCGCGCCGGTCTTCTGTCGCTGGTACTCGTGCAGCGACACGCGCGGCTCGCACTCCCAGGCTTGGCCGGCGACGATGCCGCAGGGCATGCCGACACCCAGCGCCACGGTGTCCAGCAGCGCCGGCAGACGCTCGGGCGCCGCGGCGGCGGCACGCGCCAGCGCCTGGAAGGCGATCACGATCAGCGCGTCGCCGGCCAGCACCGCCAGCCGCTCGCCGTAGGCGCTGTGCACCGAAGCCTGGCCGCGGCGCAGCGTGGCGTCGTCGAAGCAGGGCAAGTCGTCGTGCACCAGCGAGGCGCAGTGCAGCAGTTCCACCGCCACCGCGGCGGCGTCGGCCAGGGCTGGCTGGTCGTCACCGCAGGCGCGCGCGACGGCCAGCGTGAGCTGCGGCCGGATGCGCGCGCCACCCGGGAAGACCGCGTGCCGTACCGCCGCCGCGAGCTTCGGCGGGCTGCCGGCGGCGCAGTGGCCCAGGGTGTCGAGCAGCGCGTTCTCGATGCGAGCATGGGCCATGGCGCCTCCTGCGGCGGCGCACGTCATGCACGCCTGTCACCGTTATGTGTCAGGCAGCATAGACACTGGACCAGGCGTCGTCAACCGCGGCAACCCGCTGCGGCGGCCCGCCGCGGCGGTACCGGGCGCCCGCGACCCGCGCGCCTGCGCTACAGCGTGGCGAGCAGCCGCGCCACCGCGGCGGGGTCTTCCTCGTGCGCCAGGTGCCCGAGCGCGGGCAGCCGGTGCACCCGGGCCGTCGGCACGAGCGCACGCACACGCTCGGCCAGCGCCGGCGGCACCGCGCGGTCGTGCGCGCAGGCCACCAGGTGCAGCGGCACGGCCAGGCGCGGCAGCTCGCGCAGCAGCGGCGGCAGGTCCCAGGCCGCCATCATCGCGAGCACGGCGCCGACATGCCGCGGGTCGCGCAGCAGGTGCCGGTACTGGCGCACGCCCGCGTCGTCCAGCCGCGACCCGGTGCCGGCGATCAGCCGGCGCAGCACACGCTCGTTGCC
Organism: Rubrivivax sp.; assembly: GCA_019635315.1. GTDB lineage: Bacteria > Pseudomonadota > Gammaproteobacteria > Burkholderiales > Burkholderiaceae_C > Rubrivivax. Next base: position 86,445 of record JAHBZT010000002.1, on the reverse strand, counting down.
GGCATGCCAGGCCGCCAGGTGCGGCACCAGCGGATTGAGCGCCAGCAGCCGCGCCATCGGCGCATACCACCAGCCGGCGGCCCCGCCGGGCGGAAACCAGGCGCCATTGAGGCTGACCAGCGCCTGCGGCGCGGCGCCGCCGTCCAGGCACAGCCGCGCCGCGATGGCAGCGCCCGCCGAGTGCCCGACCAGCCACTGCGGCCGCAGGTCCAGCGCCGAGAGCAGCGCCGCCAGCGCCTGCGCCATGCCGTTCAGCGACAGACCGCCCGGCGGCGGGCGCGACGTGAAGCCATGCCCCGGCAGGTCCGGCGCGACCACGCGCCAGCGCGCGGCGAGCAGCGGCGCCAGCCCGCGCCACGAGTGCGCCGATGCGCCGGTGCCGTGCAGCAGCAGCGCCAGCGGCGCATCGGCTGCGCCGAACTGCTGCAGGTGCCAGCGCAGCCCGCCGGCATCGACGAAACGGCTGGCCTCGCGGTGCGGCCAGAAGTCCGGCAGCGCGGCCCGGTCCGCGGCGTCGGCCTCAGCCACGGCGCAAGGGTGGCGCGGCGGCGAGCGAACGCGAGACCGCACCCGACAGCGCGCGCGCGTCGGCCTGCGGCAGCGCCAGGTAGCGCGCGCCGGCGGCCAGCGCCAGTGCCTGCGCCGCCGGCTCCGGGCGCGGCGAGGTGTCGATCAGCAGCACCTGGGCGGCGGCCGCGCGCAGCGCGCGTGCGGCGGCCAGCGCCTCGGCCTGCGCCTGCGGGCGCCCGCCCTCACCGGCCAGCGTGACGTTGGCGCGGCCGTCGGTCAGCAGCACGACCACCGCGGTCTGCCCGGCGCGCTGCACCTGCGCGGCCAGCGTGCCCGCGGCCGCGATGCCGGCGGCCAGCGGCGTGCCGCCGCCGCCCGGCAGCCCGGCCAGCGCCCGCTTGGCGCGCACCAGCGAACGCGTCGGCGGCAGCAGCAGTTCGGCGCCGCGGCCGCGGAAGGCGAGCACCGCGACCTGGTCGCGCCGCACGTAGCACTGGGCCAGCAGCAACTCGACCGCGCCCTTGGCCTCGGCCAGCCGGTGCAGCGCCGACGAACCCGAGGCATCGATCGCGAACACCGTCGTCGTGGCACGCCGCTGCACGAAGCGGCGCACGTGGAAGTCGTCGGCGCGCACCAGCACGCGCGGCAACGTGGCGGCATCGCCGCCGGCGCCGGCGGCTTCGAGCTGCAGGCGGCGCAGGCGCTGCCAGGGCGCCGCCGCGCGCAGCGTCTCGACCAGGTGCAGCCGCGCGCCGGCATGCGGCGCCGAGCGCCGCGCGCCCAGCGGCCGGCCGCGCAGGCGCGACGACGACAGCGCGCCGGCCGACCCGGCGGCGCGTGCGCTCGTGCGCACCCGTTCGCCGCTGGCCAGGCGCGCCAGCAGGCCGGCCGGCAGGCTGGCGAGCGCGGCCTCGACGAGGCGCTCGGACAGCTCGCCTCCGGTCCGCGTCTCGTCGGCCGCGTCGTCCCGCGGCGGCTCCGGCGGCTCCTGCGCCTGGGCGTCTGCCGCGTCGTCCTCCGGCTCGTCGGGCCGTTCGGGCTCGGCCGGCATCGGCTGCCGCGTCGCGCGCGGCGCCAGCACCAGGCGCGCGGCCAGCGCGGCATCGTCGGCGTCGGCCTGCACCGCGCCGCGCAGTGCCGCCGAGGCCCGCGTCGTGCGCAGCGCAAGCCAGGCCGCCCGCGCCGAGTCGACGCCCAGCGCCAGCGTGGCCGCGACCAGCGCCTGCAGCAGGTCCTCGCCGACCGCCACCTGCGGCAGCAGCGCGCGCGCCCGGCGCACGTCCAGCGCCAGCGCGGCATCGGCCCGCGGAGCGTCGGCCAGGGCGATCGCCGACAGGTCCAGCCACGGCCCCATGCGGTCGGCCAGCGCCAGGGACAGCGGCGCGTCGTCGGGCAGCGCCTCGTCGAAGGCGACGAGCGCGAAGCCGGCGTCGTGCAGCGCGCTGAGCCCGTCGCGCTCGATGCGCACCTGCGCGCTGTCCAGCGCGGCGGCCAGGTGCGCCGCGGTGGCCGCGGGCAACCGCTCGGCCATCGCGGCCAGCAGCACGCCGCCATGCGCGGCGGCCAGCAGGCCCGGCTGCAGCACCGGCCGTCCGGCGGCCAGCGTCGCGCTGAGGTCGATGCCGCCGAGCAGCCGGTCCTCGCCGGCACCGGCCGGCAGCCGCAGCACCGGCGTGCCGGCCGGCAACAGCGTGCGCAGGCTCGCGAGCCAGGCGTCGCGCACGGGCCCGGCCTGCGCCATCACGCGCACGCCGCCCAGGCCCTGCGGGTCGACCGCCAGCAGCGCGACGGCGGCGAGCGCGTCCTCGGCGTTGCCCGCGTTCGGCGCCTCGGGCACGCCCTGCCCCGCCTAGCCCGCGAAGGCCTCGGCCAGCACGCGGTCCACGCGCACGCCGGCGTCGGCGTCGTCCAGCGGATCGCGGCGCAGGCGGTGGCGCAGCGCCGGGCGCGCGATGCGCCGGACCTGCGCGTCGCCGACCTCGGCCACGCCGTCCAGCGCGGCCAGCGCACGCGCCGCGCGCATCAGCGTCAGCTCGCCGCGCAGGCCGTCGGTGCCCAGCGCCATGCACAGCTTCGCGACGCGCTCGAGCATCGCATCGGGCACCACCACCTGCGGCAGCTTCGCACGCGCCGCGACGATGCGCCGGCGCAGCCGGTCCTCCTCCTTCTTCCAGGCCGCGGCGAAGGCCGCGCGGTCGCGCTCGAAGGCGTCGCGGCGGCGGATGACTTCCACGCGCGTCGCCAGGTCGGTCGGCGTCCTCACGTCCACCGCGAGGCCGAAGCGGTCCAGCAGCTGAGGGCGCAGTTCGCCTTCCTCCGGGTTGCCGCTGCCGACCAGCACGAAGCGCGCCGGGTGGCGCACCGACAGGCCCTCGCGCTCGACGACGTTCTCGCCCGAGGCGGCGACGTCGATCAGCAGGTCCACCAGGTGGTCCTCGAGCAGGTTGACCTCGTCGATGTACAGGAAGCCGCGGTTGGCGCGCGCCAGCAGCCCGGGCTCGAAGGACTTCACGCCCTGCGTCAGCGCACGCTCGATGTCGAGCGCGCCGACGACGCGGTCCTCGGTGGCGCCGAGCGGCAGGTCGACCACCGGCACCGGCACCTGTGAAGTCTTCTTCGCCTGCAGCGCGGCGCAGGGCTCGGCGCCGGCGCAGGCCGGCGCCGACGGGTCGCAGCCGTAGCGGCAGCCGACGACCACGCGCATCTTCGGCAGCAGCGCGGCCAGCGCACGCACCGCGGTGGACTTGCCCGTGCCGCGGTCGCCGAAGATCAGCACGCCGCCGACGCCGGGGTCGACCGCGGCGACCAGGATCGCGAGCTTCATCTCGTCCTGGCCGACGATGGCGCTGAAGGGAAAGCTGATCGACATCGGTGCGGTGACTCCTGCGTCGGCGCGGTGCCTGCGCTGCCCATGCGGCATTCAGTGCGGGCGATCGCCCTCGCTGGCGTGGCGGCGCGCCTTGCGCACCGCGGCCAGCGCGGCGACCGCGACGACGGGGATCGCGAGGCCGACCGCCAGGTCCGGCTGCAGCGGCAGCCCGGCCTGCCGGGCCGCCTTCGCGAGGTAACCCACGAGGCCGGCGACGTAGTAGACGATGGCCGCCACGGACAGGCCCTCCACCGTCTGCTGCAGCCGCAGCTGCAGCCTGGCGCGCCGGTCCATCGAGGCGAGCAGCGCCTGGTTCTGGCGCTCGCGCGCGATGTCCACGCGCGTGGACAGCAGGTTGCTGGCCTGCGCGACGCGCTCGGACAGCACCTGCAGACGCTGCGCCGCCGTCTGCACCGTGGCCACCGCAGGCTTGAAGCGGCGCGCCATGAATTCGTCCACCGGCTGCAGCCCGGCCAGGCGGCGCTCGCGCAGCTCGGCGATGCGCGTGGTCACGAGCTCGGCGTAGGCGCGGCAGGCGCCGAAGCGGAACTGGCTCGCCGACAGCGCCTGCTCGACCTCGGCGGCCAGCCGCGTCAGTTCGTGCAGCAGCGCCTCGTCGTCGGCGGCCTCGCGTGCGCCGCCCGCGATGGTCGCCGTGAGCTGCGCCAGCGCCGACTCGATCGCCGCGATGCGCGGCAGCTGCGCGCGGGCGATCGGCAGCGCGAGCAGCGACACCATGCGGTAGGCCTCGATCTCGAACAGCCGCTGCAGCATGCGCCCGGCCTGGCGCGGCGTGAAGCTGCGGTTGAGCACCAGGAAGCGCGTGAAGCCGTCCTCGTGCATGCGGAAGTCGGTGTAGGCGAGGCCGGCGCCGTCGCCGATCTCGGCGCCGACGACGATGTGCTCGCCGAAGTGGCGCGCCAGCTCGGCGCCGTCGGGCAGCGCGCTGCCGGCCGGCGCCAGCTTGGCATGCGCGGCGGCCATCGTCCGCCCGGGCAGCGCGGCCAGCCAGCCTTCGGGCAGCAGCGCGACCGGGGGCTCGCTGAAGGGCTGCGGGCTCAGCCCGCGGCGATAGAACGTGTAGCCCGAGAACTCGCCATGACGTTCCCACTTCAGGCGCAGCGACTCGCCCAGCGCGGTGCGGAAATGCGTGGCGCCCGCGGCCGGCGGCGCGACGCCGAAGTGGCGGCACAGCGTGCCGAGGTGCACGAGCTCGGCGCCGCGTTCGGGCTCGCCGACCAGCACCGCCACGTAGCTGGCGCGCGACGGCGTGTCCAGCGCCTCCGGCGGCCGCGCGTGCACTTCCGCGGCCAGCGCCGCGCGCTCGGGGTGGTCCGGCGGCAGCATGCTCACCGGTCGGGACGCGCCGGGCCCGGCCACGACATCGGCAAGCGCCCGTGGTACGGCAGAAGGGGCATCGCGGCGAGCGTCATGGCAGGTGCGGGTCAGTATAGCCAGCGCCTGCGCCCGCCCGGCCGGCGGCCGTCGCGGCTCGGCGTGCGAGAGGCCAGGCCATGCGCCCGCGCCGGGGGCTTGCGCGGGTGCGCGGGGTGGCCTCCCACCCTCTCAGCCCTCGTCGATGCGCAGCACGACGTTGCCCATCGCCCGCCCCTGCTCGACGATGCGGTGCGCCTCGGCGACTTGCGCCAGCGGCAGCCGCTCGGCCACGTTGTGGATCACTTCGCCGCGCGCGAGCAGGCGCTGCAGCGTCGCCTGCGCACGCTGGCGGTCGGCGTCGTCGAGGTGGTAGACGATGAAGAACTTGAGCTGCAGGTTCTTCGCCAGCAGCACCGGGAACGGCAGGTTCAGCGGCTGCGGGCTGCTGCCGTAGGCGACGCACTCGCCGCCGGTGCGCAGCACCTCCAGGTCCAGCGCGGCATTGACGGCCAGGTCGAGCTCGATGACGCGGTCGACGCCGCGCCCGCCGGTCAGCTCGCGCACGCGTTCGGCCACCGGCTCGCGGCGGTAGTCGATGACCTCGTCGGCGCCGGCCGCGCGTGCGAGCGCCGCCTTGGCGTCGCTGCTGACCGTCGTCAGCACCTGCGCCGCGCCGAGCCGGCTGGCGAACTGCACCGCATAGTGGCCCACCGCGCCGGCACCGCCGGCCACCAGCACGCGGCGGCCGGCCACGCCGCCGTCCATCAGCACCGCGTGCAGGGCGGTCAGCGCCGGGATGCCCAGGCAGGCGCCGGCCTCGCCGGCGACGTTGTCGGGCAGCGGCATGACCTGGCGCTGTGGCAGGCACACATATTCCGCCGCGGTGCCGAACGGCCGGCCCCAGGCGGCATTCCAGGTCCAGACGCGGCGCCCGAGCAGCGCCGCATCGGCGCCCTCGCCCAGCGCGTCGACGACACCCATGCCGTCGCTGTGCGGAATGATCAGCGGGAACGGCAGCGTGGGGCTGCGCAGCCCGCCGCGGGTCTTGACGTCCGACGGGTTGACGCCCGACCACTGCAGGCGCACGCGCACCTCGCCGGGCGCCGGCTGCGGCGTGGGCAGGTCGTCCAGGCGCAGGACCTCGTCGGCGGGGCCGACACGTTCGTAGCAGGCGGCGCGCATGCGGGCGGTCTCCTCGGGGCGGGAGCGCATTGTGGGGTGCGCGGACGCCGGCCCCGCGGACCCCGGCGACACCATGCCGCGGCGCCGCGCGTTCAGCGACGCGGCGCCTTGCTCCCGCTGCCAGGCCCGCCGACCGCCCCGCCCCTGGCCATCAGGTATTCCGCCACCGCCTGGTAGGCCGGCAGCGATGTCGGATCGATGAGCCCGTTCTGGGCCCGCGGGAACGAGGCCAGCCGGACCAGCACCATCTCCGCGGTCGGATCGACGTAGATCGTCTGGCCGTGGACACCGCGCGCGGCGAAGGCGCCATGGTCGTTGTGGAAGACCCACCACTGGCTGGTGTAGCTGCCGTTCGGGATCGTCGGGAAGCCGCCGAACCGGGTCCGGTCGCCTCCGGCCCGGATCTGCTCGACGACCGCGGCCGGGAACAGCCGCCGGCCGTCGATCTCGCCGCCGCGCAGCATCAGCAGGCCCAGCCGGCCGAGATCGCGCAGGCCGGCGGTGATGCCGCCGCCGGCGAACGGCACGCCCTGGCCGTCCACGGTCTGGTAGGCGTCCTGCTCGGCACCCATCGGCCGCCACAGCCTTTCGGACGCCAGTTCGGTGACGGCCTTGCCCGTCACGCGGCTGACGATCCAGCCCAGCATGTCGGAGTTGATCGTCTTGTAGTGGAAGGCGTCGCCATGCCGGCCTTCGGGCCGGACCTGCTGCAGGTATGCCCAGTAGCCGTCGGGGCCCCGGTAGCCTGCGGGCTTGGGCAACGGGCTCGCGGCACGCGAGTAGGCCCAGATGTCCGCGTCCGGATCGGCATAGTCCTCCGAATAGCGCACGCCCGTGGTCATGTCCATGACCTGCCGCACCGTGGCGCTGGCGAAGGCGCTGTCGCCGATCTCGGGGATCAGGTCGCGGACCCGCAGGCGGTCGTCCAGCACACCCTCGGCCACCAGGATCTGTGCCAGCAGGCCCGTGATCGACTTGGTCATCGACATGATGGCGTGCTTGCCGTCCTCGCGCAGGCATCCGAAGTAGCGCTCGTAGACAACCCGCCCCCGGTGGATGATCAGGATGCCGTCGGTGTAATTGGCGAACAGCGACTCCTCCCACGTCATCGCGTTGCCGCCGTTCATCGGCCGGAACGTCAGCGCATCGATCTCGCGTGCCCTGTCCGCGAATTCGGCGTGCGGCAGGTACTCCAGCGGAACGGGCGCGCCGATGCCGCGGCTGATCGTCTCGGTCGGCAGGAATTCGCGAAGGTGGCAGACCGACCAGCGAAGCTTGGGGAAGCTGAAGTAGTCCGAGTCCGGCTGCCTGATCATCCGGCCGGGCGGCGGCGGAAAGCCCTGCATCCAGCCCATCGCGCGCGGATCGGACTCGCGCGCGGACAAGGGCGCCGGCTGGGCCGAGGCCGGCATGGCCAGCCCCAGGGCGAGGGCGACGCCGGCGCCGATCGCGGCCAGGCGGGCAACGGTTGGCGGCATGGACAGAGACCTCCAGTCGAGTTCGGGGCATGGCCGTCGATCGGCTCGCGCCTGCCCCAGCCGGCGCCGCATGCACCGGCCAAGAAAGGGAGCCGATCCCGGCGTCCGACGATACCGCCGCGGGACGCAAGCCGGCCTGCCGCCCCGTACCGGTCCTTGACCTGCGTCATCGCACCGGTCTTGCGCCTGGCGGCGCGGGCCGGCCCGGCATGGGCCGACGACCTCGTCATGCGGTTCAGGCGCTGGGTCCACGCGGCCCCCTTGCCCGCGTCGACCTGGGCAAGCTCGCGAAGACGACGGTCGAAGCCTGACGCCAAGCACTGGTGAGCACGCCTGTCGTCGTCGTCCCCGACAAGCGCATGGAGCCGATCGCCCGTCCTCGCGCGGCGTCAAGCGTGAATCGTGACTCGCGCGGGCCACTGGCAAGGCCAGGAACCAGGACCACTGGAAAGGACCGATCCAGGACGAAGCGGCCGGTGCAGAGCTCGCGCCGGCCACGGCGACCCATGCGGTACGCCCAGCGTCATCGCGGACCTGGTCACGGACGGGTGGACCGGCTGCCCGTTGCGCGACTCTCGGGAGCTGGCGCAGCGAGGAGCGAGCCACACCACGGGCACGCGGGCGGACCGTGCGGCAGCGGCTCTGGCCGCCGTGCGGTCGGAGTGGCAATCCTTCGACACGCTGAGCGACGCCTCAAGACCGAGTCCCGTTCGTCAGGGTCGACGGCCGCGCGGCAGCCGTGGGTGGAGCCCGCCGTCCAGGCATCCGCCAGGCGGATGACCGCTGCGCCTCCGTCAGCGGCCGCTCAAGCATGACCGGCTGGGTGAACCGCCCCGGGGTATCGAGGAGGCTCCAACCCTCGAGAGGATGAAGCCGTCTAGCCCCCATTGCTGCGGGCAGGACGGGTCAGCACCGTCGGGAAGCTGGTCGGCAGCGTGAACGGGAAGTCGCGGCTGAAGTGCAGGCCGCGGCTCTCGTGGCGGCGCAGCGCGCTGCGCACGATCAGCTCGGCGCAGGTGACCAGGTTGCGCAGTTCCAGCAGGTCTCGGTTGACGCGGAAGTTGGCGTAGTACTCGTCGATCTCGCCGCGCAGCAGCTTGATGCGGTGCAGCGCGCGTTCCAGCCGCTTGGTCGTGCGCACGATGCCGACGTAGTTCCACATCATCAGCCGCAGCTCGTCCCAGTTGTGGCTGATCACGACCTGCTCGTCGGCATCCTCGACCTGGCTCTCGTCCCAGGGCGGCAGCACCGGCAGCGCCGCGTCGGCCTGGTGCTCGATGCTGCCGGCGCAGCTGCGGCCCAGCACCACGCATTCCAGCAGCGAGTTGCTGGCCAGCCGGTTGGCGCCGTGCAGCCCGGTGTAGGTGGCCTCGCCGACCGCATACAGCCCCGGCAGGTCGGTGCGCCCCTCGAGGTCGGTGACGACGCCGCCGCAGGTGTAGTGCGCCGCCGGCACCACCGGGATCGGCTGGCGCGCGATGTCGATGCCCAGCGCCAGGCAGCGCGCGTGGATGGTCGGGAAATGCTCCTTCAGGAAGGCCTCGCCCTTGTCCTTCACGATGGGCCGCGCGTCCAGCCAGACATGGTCCAGGCCGTGCTTCTTCATCTCGAAGTCGATCGCGCGCGCGACGATGTCGCGCGGCGCCAGCTCGGCGCGCGCGTCGTGCGCCGGCATGAAGCGGCTGCCCCCCGGGTCGCCCGGCCCCACGCTGGGCAGCGTCAGCACCGCACCCTCGCCGCGCAGCGCCTCGGTGATCAGGAAGCTGCGTTCGGCCGGGTGATACAGGCAGGTCGGGTGGAACTGGATGAACTCCATGTTGCCGACCCGGCAGCCGGCGCGCCAGGCCATCGCGATGCCGTCGCCGGTGGCGGTGTCCGGGTTGCTGGTGTAGCGGTAGACCTTGCCGACGCCGCCGGTGGCCAGCACCACGGCCGCGGCCGGCAGCGTCTCCACGCGGCCATGGTCCATGTCCAGCACGTAGACGCCGTAGCAACGCGGGCGCTCGCCGCGGCGGTCCTTCAGGTGGCGCGTGGTCACCAGGTCCACCGCCATCCAGCGCTCGCGCAGCGTGATCTGCGGGTGCGCCAGCGCGCGCGCCAGCAGCGCCTCGTGGATCGCGCGCCCGGTGGCGTCGGCGGCATGCGCGATGCGGCGCACCGCGTGGCCGCCCTCGCGCGTGAGGTGCAGGCCCAGGGGGCCGGCCGGGTCGGGCGAGAAGGGCACGCCCATGTCGACCAGCCAGCGCACAGCGTCGGCACTGTGCTTGGCGATGTAGCGCGCGGTGTGCTCGTCGACCAGGCCGGCGCCGGCCTCCTGCGTGTCGTGCACGTGGCTGGCGATGCTGTCGTCGTCGCCGAGCACGCCGACGATGCCGCCCTGCGCCCACGAGGTGGCGCTCTCCGACAGGCTGCGCTTGGCGAGCACCACGACGGGGCGCCGGTCGGCCAGCTGCAGCGCCACCGCGAGCCCGCCGAGCCCGGCGCCGATCACGACCACCGGGGGCGGCGCGCTGGTTTCGGCATTCATGTCGTGACTTCTCACCGCTGCTTGCAGAGCCTGTGATTCTAGGGAGCGCCGCGCGCGCCATGCGCCTCAAGGAGGATGCGGCGGCGCCGACATGCGCCTTATGATGAACCGCAGCCCGCAGTCCCCCGTGCGATCCCCGCACGCGCAACCGATGCCCCGAGGCCGCGACGACCCGGCATGGCCCGACACCCAGCGCATGGTGCGCGGGCGCGACGACCTGCTGTCCCCGAAGACGCAGATCGTCGCCGACCGCGACGACTACCTGGGCCAGGGCCGCAACGACGTCGGCCGCCGCATCGGCGAGGACCAGGTCGAGCTGTTCGTCACCGGCGACGTGGCGCACTCGCTGCAGCAGGAGTTCTCGCTGCACCAGCCGGAATTCATCGCGCTGCACGACGTCGGCACCAGTGCGTCGCTGCGCCTGCTGTCCAGCCTGGCCGCGGCGGCCGGCGCGCGCGTGCAGCGGCTGTCGATCCGCCGCCAGGGCCATGGCGTGGCACTGGCGGTGCTGCAGTTCGTCGAGGTGGCGCTGAAGGACGGCAGCGCGGTGCGCGTCTATTCCACCGACGTCTCGGTGGACGCCGCGCAGCGCGCGCAGATCGCGCGCGTGCTGCTGGCGCACAGCAAGCTCGGCGTGCTGCTGGTCGGCGACCTGCCGCCCAACGCGCTGGCCGGCCAGCTGGCGCCGCTGCACGAGTCGCTGCGGCGCGGGCCCTGGCCCAACCGCGACCTGCTGCTGCTGCCGCTGGGCAGCAGCATCGCGCTGGCCGCGCCGGCCGCGCAGCTGGGCGCCGACACGCCGGTGGCCGTGCACGTGACGCCGCACGCGTCCAAGCCCAAGTACGCCTGGAACTTCATCGGCGGCGCCTGGAACCGCCTGCACGGCCGCCCCGGCGGCGAGCGTGCGCTGTCGACCGAGCTCAACGATGCCCTGCCGCGGCCCGCGGTGCCGCCGTCCCAGGCGCCGACCGAGCCGATGCCGCTGGAGCCCGCCGCGGCCTCGCCCGCGCCGGCCGCGCCCGCCGCGGCCGCGCCGCAGGCGCCGCGGTCCGCGCCCGCCGAGACGCGGCCGATGACGATGCCGATGCCGGTGCCCGGCGGCACCCACTGGGCCGGCTACATCGAGCGCTGCGCCGCGATCAAGGGCGTGGTCGCCTGCTGCGTCTTCGACACCCACTCGCTGCAGGTCATGGCCTCGGCCGGCAGTTCGCCGGCGCCCGAACGGCTGGCCAAGCAGGGGGCCGCGCTGCTGGCCGCCACCGGCGAGGCCGCACGCGGCCTGGGCATGGGACCGGTGCGCACCGAGGCCGCCATCAGCACGCCCAGCCACCACCTGATCCTGCGCCCCGTGCCCGGCCACCCCGGGGTGGCGGTGCACCTGGTGCTGCAGGCCGCCACCGGCAACCTGACGCTGGCCAAGCTGCAGCTCGAGCGCATCGAGGCGCCGCAGTAGGCACCGCAGTAGGCGGCGCGGCCCGGTCGCCGTCGCGCGCGACGGGCGCCCCTGCGCACCCGCCGGCGCGCGGGTTCGCACGGCGTGCGCCGCTTATGCTCGCGCCATCGTGAGCCCACCGAGCCCACCGAACCCTCCGGCGCCAGCGGCCTCGCCGGCGCCGTCCGAGACGCAGCGGCTGCACGCCTTCGTCGCGCTGCTGCTGCGCCTTGCCGGCCGCTTCATCAACCTGCCGCCGGCGCGCACCGAGGCCGAGGTCGAGCGTGCGCTGGCCGACACGGCCGCCTTCGTCGAGGCCGACCGCGGCTACCTCTTCGCCTACGACCTCGCCGCCGGCACGACGTCGAATACCCACGAGTGGTGCGCCCCCGGCATCACGCCGCAGCGCGAGGCGCTGCAGGACCTGCCGGTGGACCTGTTCCCAGACTGGCTCGCCGCCCACCAGCGCGGCGACCCGCTGTTCGTGCCCGACGTGGCCGCCCTCGACGCCGGCGACCCGATGCGCCAGGTGCTCGAGCCGCAGGGCATACGCACGACGGTCGCCCTGCCGCTGCTCGACGAGCAGGGCTGCACGGGCTTCGTCGGCTTCGACTTCGTGCGCGAGCTGCGGGCCATCGGCACCCAGGAGATGGGCCTGCTGCAGCTGTTCGCGCAGATGCTGGTCAACGTGAATGCACGCGGCCGCGCCGAAGCGGTGCTGCACGCGCTGAATGCGTCGCTGGAGGCCCGCGTCGCCGAACGCACGCGGGAACTGGCCGCTGCGACGGAGCGTGCCGAGACGGCCAACCGCGCGAAGTCCGCGCTGATGGCGCGCGTCAGCCACGAACTGCGCACGCCGCTGAACGCCGTGCTCGGCTTCTCGCAGCTGCTGGCGATGGACGACGCGGTGCGGGCCTCGGCGAGCGCGCGGCGGCAGCTCGAGCAGGTGCACGCCGCGGGCGAGCACCTGCTGCAGATGGTCGACGAGATGCTGGACATCGCCAGCGCCGAGACCGGCCGGCTGCACCTGCGCCGCGAAGCCGTCGAGATCGGACCGCTGGTGGCCGAGGCGCTGGCGCTCGTCGAGCCGCTGGCGCGGCGGCGCGCGATCGCGCTGCACGGCCCGGCCGCCGACCCTGCCCTGCCCGCGGCCTGGGCCGACCGCACGCGGCTGCGGCAGATCCTCGTCAACCTGCTGTCCAACGCCGTCAAATACAACCGCGACAGCGGCCGCGTCGAGGTGCAGCTCGGCGGCGACGGCGACCAGGTGCAGGTCGCCGTGCAGGACAGCGGCCCGGGCCTGACGCCACAGCAGCTGCAGTCGATCTTCGATCCCTTCGAACGCGCCGGCGCCGAGCAGGGTACGGTACAGGGCACCGGGCTGGGCCTGACCATTGCCCGGCAGCTGGCGCTGGCGATGGGGGGCGCGCTCGCGGCGAGCAGCGAACCCGGCCGGGGCAGCCGCTTCGTGCTGACGCTGGCCGCGTCGACGAGGCCCTGGGCGCCGGATGCGCCAGGCGGCGTCGCCTCCGGCGCCGGGCCGGCGCCGGACCGGTCGCCGCCGCGCGAGCCCGCCGAGGGACCTGCCCGGATGCCCGCCCGGAACCCTGCCCGGGCGCCTGCCCCGGCACCGCCGCGACCGCCCGTGCGGGTGCTCTACGTCGAGGACAACCCGGTCAACGTGCTGCTGATGGAAGCGATGATGTCGCGCCCCGAGTGCACCGGCGTGCTGCTGCACACCGCGTCCGACGGCCCCACGGGGCTGGCGGCTGCGCGCTCGCTGATGCCGGACCTCGTCCTGCTGGACATGGCGCTGCCGGGCTTCGGCGGGCTGCAGCTGCTGCAGCGACTTCGCGACGATCCGGCCACCGCCGGCATCCCCTGTGTCGCCGTGTCCGCGAATGCGATGCCGCACGACGTGCAGCAGGCCCGGCAGGCCGGCTTCAGCGACTACCTGACCAAGCCGTTCAGGTTCGAGGCGCTGGCCGCGATCGTCGACCGCTTCCGTCCGCCGCCGGCCGGCGGCGGCTGAGCGCCGCCCGCCCCGGCGCGGCCCGCCCGCCCGGCGCTGCAGCGTGGTACGGCCCAGGGCTCGCGGTCATCGCTTGACCGCCATCAAGCGCCCGATGGGGCCGCTGGGCATGATGAGGACTTTCAACCGAGCACGGGTCTGTCCTCGCCGACCCGGGAAAGGCCGATCTGCCGTGCCCAAGACGACACGCACCCCTGCCACGCCAGCCCGACCCGATGCACTGGCGGTCGCCACGCCCGCGGCCGCGCGCCGCCGGACGACAGCCGCACGTGCCGGCGCACGCCCGGTGACCGCCGGCGACACCTCGGCGGGCCGCGGCACGCGCGGCGCGCAGGCGGAACGCATCGCCCGCCGTACCAGCACCACGACGACGGTGCAGCGCATGGTGGTCGCCGACCTGCTGGCCAAGGGCAGCGACGGCGGCGCCGCGCACGACACGGTGCGCCAGTTGCAGGCGCTGATCAGCGGCGCGTCGCCCGACGAGGCGCGCGCGCTGCGCCGCGCGCTGTTCAAGCCCGACGCCGAGCGTTCACCCGAGGGCGTCGACCCCGACACCGAGCTGTCCGCCGGCTGGCGCGAAGGCGCCTACCCCTACCGCAACCTGCTCTCGCGCAAGAGCTACGAGCGCCAGAAGTACCGCCTGCAGGTCGAACTGCTGAAGCTGCAGGCCTGGGTCAAGGAGACCGGTCAGCGCGTCGTCATCCTGTTCGAGGGTCGCGACGCGGCCGGCAAGGGCGGCACGATCAAGCGCTTCATGGAGCACCTCAACCCGCGCGGCGCGCGGGTCGTGGCGCTGGAGAAGCCCAGCGAGGTCGAGCGCGGGCAGTGGTACTTCCAGCGCTACATCCAGCACCTGCCCACGCGCGGCGAGATCGTGCTGTTCGACCGCAGCTGGTACAACCGCGCCGGCGTCGAGCGCGTGATGGGCTTCTGCTCCGACGCCGAGTACGACGAATTCCTGCGCCAGGCGCCGGAGTTCGAGCGCCAGCTGGTGCGCAGCGGCGTGCACCTGTTCAAGTTCTGGTTCTCGGTCAGCCGCGACGAACAGCGCCGGCGCTTCCGCGAGCGCAAGGTGCACCCGCTGAAGCAGTGGAAGCTCAGCCCCATCGACATGGCCAGCCTGGACAAGTGGGACGAGTACACGCGCGCCAAGGAGGCCATGTTCGTGCACTGCGACACCTCCGACGCGCCGTGGACCGTGATCAAGAGCGACTGCAAGAAGCGCGCGCGCCTGAATGCGCTGCGCTACGTGCTGACGCGACTGCCGTACGCGCGGCGCGACCTGTCGACGGTCGGTCCGGTCGACCCGCTGATCGTGGGCCGGCCCTCGCTGGTGCCGAGCGCGCTGGAGGAGGATCTGCTCGCGCAGGGCAACGGCAGCTGATACGGCTTCGCATTCAACGCGCGAACCGCGTTGCTTCGCCTCGCCGTGCGTCAGCACTGTCCTCGGCTTCGCGCCTTGTTATCGCATTGAATGCGAAGCCGTATGAGCCGGCGCCCCGCGCGCGGCCTGCGCGGGCCGCGCGGCGTGCCGCACGGCCCGCGACGGGTCAGTGCACGACGCGCTCGAAGACGAACTCGCCGCGCTCGACGTCCACCGGGATCACGTCCTTGGGCCCGAAGCGGCCCTGCAGGATGAGCTTGCTGACCGGGTTCTCGATGCGCTGCTGGATCGCGCGCTTCAGCGGCCGCGCGCCGAAGACCGGGTCGAAGCCGACCTTGGCCAGCTCCTGCAGCGCCGCCGGGCTCACGTCGAGCTTCATCTCCAGCTTCTCCAGCCGCTGCTCGAGATGGCGCAGCTGGATCTTCGCGATGTTCTCGATGTGCGCCTGGTCCAGCGCGTGGAAGACCACCGTCTCGTCGATGCGGTTGAGGAACTCGGGCCGGAAGTGGCCCTTGACCTCGGCCCACACCGCGTCCTTGATGGTCTCCGACGGCTGGCCCGCCATCTGCATGATCAGGTGGCTACCCAGGTTGCTGGTCATCACGATCACCGTATTCTTGAAGTCCACGGTGCGGCCCTGGCCGTCGGTCAGGCGGCCGTCGTCCAGCACCTGAAGCAGCACGTTGAAGACGTCCGGGTGCGCCTTCTCGACCTCGTCGAGCAGCAGCACGCTGTAGGGCTTGCGGCGCACGGCCTCGGTCAGTGCCCCGCCCTCGTCGTAGCCCACGTAGCCGGGCGGCGCGCCGATCAGCCGGCTCACCGAGTGCTTCTCCATGTACTCGGACATGTCGACGCGGATCATGTGGTCGTCGCTGTCGAACAGGAAGCCGGCCAGCGCCTTGCACAGCTCGGTCTTGCCGACGCCCGTGGGGCCCAGGAAGAGGAAGCTGCCCAGCGGGCGGTTGGGGTCGCTCAGGCCGGCGCGTGAACGGCGGATCGCGTCGCTGACCGCGACGATGGCCTCGTCCTGGCCGACCACGCGCTCGTGCAGCCGCGCCTCCATCTGCAGCAGCTTCTCGCGCTCGCCCTGCATCAGCTTGCTGACCGGGATGCCGGTGGCGCGGCTGACGACCTCGGCGATCTCCTCGGCGCCGACCATCGTGCGCAGCAGCTGCGGCCCCGCGCCGCCCTGCTTCTTGCCGGCCTCCTTGGCCTGCGCGGCGTGCAATGTCTTCTCCAGCTCCGGCAGGCGGCCATACTGCAGCTCGGCGACCTTGTTGAAGTCGCCCTTGCGCTTGAACTCCTCGATCTGGAACTTGATGCGGTCGATCTCTTCCTTGACCTGCGCGCTGCCCTGGGCCTGAGCCTTCTCGGCTTTCCAGATCTCCTCCAGGTCCGCATATTCGCGCTCGAGCTTGGTGATCTCGTCCTCGATCAGCCCCATGCGCTTGATGCTGGCCTCGTCCTTTTCCTTGCGCACCGCCTCGCGCTCGATCTTGAGCTGGATCAGCCGGCGGTCCAGGCGGTCCATCGCCTCGGGCTTGGAGTCGATCTCGATCTTGATCTTGGCCGCCGCCTCGTCGATGAGGTCGATCGCCTTGTCGGGCAGGAAGCGGTCGGTGATGTAGCGGTGGCTCAGCTCGGCCGCGGCGACGATGGCCGGGTCGGTGATCTCCACGCCGTGGTGCACCTCGTACTTCTCCTGCAGGCCGCGCAGGATGGCGATCGTGGCCTCGACGCTGGGCTCGTCGACCAGCACCTTCTGGAAGCGGCGCTCCAGCGCGGCGTCCTTCTCGACGTACTTGCGGTATTCGTCCAGCGTGGTCGCGCCGATGCAGTGCAGCTCGCCGCGCGCCAGCGCCGGCTTGAGCATGTTGCCGGCGTCGATCGCGCCCTCGGCCTTGCCGGCGCCGACCATGGTGTGCAGCTCGTCGATGAACAGGATGATGCGGCCTTCGTCGGCAGCCACTTCCTTCAGCACCGCCTTCAGCCGTTCCTCGAATTCGCCGCGGTACTTGGCGCCGGCCAGCAGGCCGGCCATGTCCAGCACCAGCACGCGCTTGTCCTTCAGCGTGTCCGGCACCTCGCCGTTGACGATGCGCTGCGCCAGGCCCTCGACGATGGCGGTCTTGCCCACGCCAGGCTCGCCGATCAGCACCGGGTTGTTCTTGCTGCGCCGCTGCAGCACCTGGATCGCGCGGCGGATCTCGTCGTCGCGGCCGATCACCGGGTCGAGCTTGCCCTGGCGGGCGCGCTCGGTGAGGTCCAGCGTGTACTTCTTCAGCGCCTCGCGCTGGCCTTCGGCTTCCGCCGAGTCCACCTTCTGGCCACCGCGCACCGCGCTCACCGCGGCCTCCAGCGCCTTGCGCGTGAGGCCATGGCCGCGCACGATGCCGCCGATGTCGCTCTTGCTGTCGGCCAGCGCCAGCAGGAACATCTCGCTGGCGATGAACTGGTCGCCGCGCTTGGTGGCTTCCTTGTCGGCCGCCTGCAGCAGCGTGACCAGGTCGCGCCCGGGCTGCACCGGCTGACCCGAGCCGCTGACCTGCGGCAGGTTGCGCACCGCCGTCTCCATGGACGTGAGCAGCGCCGCGGTATCGGCACCGGCGCGGTCCAGCAGCGCCTTCGGGCCGTCGGGCTGCTGCAGCATGGCCTGCAGCAGGTGCGCGGGTTCGATGTAGGGGTTGTCGCGGGCGACGGCGGCACTCTGGGCGTCGGCCAGGGCCTGCTGGAAGGCAGTGGTCAGCTTGTCGAAGCGCATGGAATCCTCCGGGTTGACGCGGCAGATGGGGCTGCGCGGGCGCAGTTCAACCCGGCGCTGGCCGAGCCGGCTTGACCGGCGTCAATCGGTCCCCGCCGCGAATCGGCGCGGAGGATCAGCGCGGCGGGTCCGGGATCATCAGCCAGCCGTCGCCGCGCCGCACGAAGCGCGCCTGGCCGTGGTTGCCGGCGCCCATCAGCACGGCCATCGAGGGCGGCAGCTGCACGTTGCCGGCGATGCCGGCGGCATAGTCGCAGCGCCAGCCGGTCTCGCCCTGCGCCTTCTCGCAGCCCAGCTTCTGGAAGCTCGAGATCCGGAACTCCGGCGCGCGCACGCCCTGCCCGCCGCCGGTGGTGCCCACGCCCAGCCCGTACTGAAGGCACTGCATCGCGAGCACCGGGTCGTTCTGGAACTGCCGGTTGTTGCAGCGTTCCGCGGTGTCGCGCGCGGCCGCGTTGCGCGCCTGCAGCTGGGCGTTGAAGGCGTCGTACAGGTCGGACTCGCTGGGCTCGCCGCTGGCGGCGGCCGCGGCGACCGGCCGCGCCGCGGGTGCCGTCGACCGGGCCGCGCCGCCGCCACCGGCGGCCGGTGGCGAGGCGCTGCCGAGCACGCTGCGCTTGTGCAGCTCGTCGCGCTGCGCCGCCACGCGCGTGAACAGCGCCGTGCCGACGGCGTGGCGTTCGTCCGCCGCCACCGGCAGGTAGCGCGCCACCAGCGCCTGCAGCTCGCCTTCGCTGCGCGTGGCGGCGATGCGCTCGGCCAGTTCACGCTCGGCCGCCTGCAGCGCCGCGGCGCGCCGGGCCTCGAAGTGCTCGACCAGCGCATGCGCGGCCGCCGAGCCGCCGATCAGCGGCTCCAGCCGCTGACGATAGTCCGCGTGCCACTGCACGCCGCGCTCCAGCGCCACCAGGCCGCTGCCCAGCGCGTCGACGCGTGCGCGTTCGCCGGCGGCGACCTCGGCCACCAGGGCCTCGCGGCGCTCGCGCAGCGCGGCCGGGGCGGGCGCCTCGGCGCCGGCGGCGCGGGCCTCGGCCTGCAGCTCGGCCTGCAGGCGGGCCAGCGCCTGCAGGCCGTCCAGGCCGCGCGCCTGCGCCACCGCGTCCGCGACGCGCGCCTCCTGGGCCGGGACGACGACCCGGGCGTAGGTCTCGGCGAAGGCGCGGCGGAAGGCGGCGCGGCGCGGCTCGTCCAGGTAGCCCTCCAGCGCAGCGCGCTGCGCGGCCTGCCGGCCGAGCGCCTGGCCGGCCTCGTCCCCCGGGCCCGCCGCCGCCAGCGCGGCCAGCGCCTGCAGCGTCTGCTGCACCTGGGCCTGCGCCTCGCGGATCCGGCGCACGGCCTGCACGTACTGCGGCTGGAAGCGCGGGTCGAAGGCGCGGAACAGCAGCATGCCGTCGGACATCGACTGCCCGCGTTCGTTGCGCGGCATGGTGCAGCCGCCGCGCGAGGCCTCGTGCAGCGCCTTGCCTTCGTCCACCGACATCGCGTCGTAGCGCTGGCCGAAGGCCGGCTCGAAGCGGGCGTCCTGCAGCAGCCAGGCCTCGTAGGGCAGCTGCATCGACGGGCTCGAACGGTCGCCGCGCGGGCCGCCGCCGAAGCGCCGCGCCAGCGCCTCGGGCGGGATGTGATCGGTGCCGGCGAACCAGGCGGCGACGCGCTCGCAGTCGGCAAGCCGTTCGTCGCGCACCGCGTCGCGCCGTTCGCGTGCCTCCTCGCGCGAACGTTCGCGGCGCTCGCGCGCGGACTCGCGGGCCCGCTGCCGTTCGACTTCGCGCGCGGCGCGCTGCAGTTCGCGGGCGGTCTTGCCGTCGAGCAGGTCGCCTAGGCCCTGCGCCGCGGCGGTCGGCGCTGCGCTTGCCAGCATGCCGCCGAGCAGGGTCGCGGCGCACAGCAGGGCCAGCCGGTGCCCGCGTCCCGTTCTCCAGATCATCGTCATCTTCATCGTGCGTCTGGTTTCGCAGCTGCGGATGTCGAGGGGGGCGCTTGCACGGCGGCCGGCTCTCGGCGCCGCCTCACGGTTCGACCGCCGTGACGCGCGTGACGGCCCCGCTGCCCGCCGCGTCGACGAGCAGCAGGTCGCCGTTCTCGCGCTGCAGCAGCCCGAAGCCGTCGCGCTGGTGCAGCGTCAGGTAGCGGCGCAGGAAGCCGTCGGACGCGCCGCCGGTGCGCACGTCGCCGGGCTCCGCCTCGCCGAGCGGCGCGTTGACCTGCGTCAGCGCCGGGAAGCGTCCCAGCTCGGTGCGTGTGCGGCCCGGCCCGCGCAGCACGACGGGGGCCTGCGACGACGCGCCGTTGAAGGCCGACTCGACGACGATCACGCCGTCGCTGGTGGCGCTGCCGGGCAGCTCGCGCTGCTCGCCGTGGTCGAAGGCGAAGCCCGCGCGGTCCAGCTGCAGCGCCGCCGGCCGCAGCGCCGCCGCGATGTAGCCGGTGTCCAGGCGCACCGGATTGCTGCCGTCGCTGCCCACGATGTGCAGCCCCAGCTGCTGGGTGCCGACGCCGATCTGCACGACGACGTCCTCGCCCAGCGTGACCAGCGTCGGGTACGGGTCGCCCTGCCCCGACAGCGTGACCAGGGTCAACGGGTCGCCGCCCTGGCGCGGCACCGAGACGACCGCGGTCGGCGAAATGTTGCCGGCCACGACGACCACGCGCGTCGGCGTCAGGAACAGGCGCCCGTCGGTCAGCGGCAGCGCCTGCGTCAGCGTGCGCACCGACAGGTCCGCCGCCACCTGCAGCAGCCGGCTGCCCGCCGCGAAGACGAGGCCGTCGCCGTCCTCGGCGACCACCGAGCCCGGGCGCATGTCGCTGGCCAGCAGCACCGACGGCCCGGCCTGGTCCAGCGGCAGCGCCCGCAGCTGCTGCTGCGCCGGCTGAAAGGCATTGCCCAGGTGGTAGAGCAGGAAGCGCCGGCCGGGCCGGCCGTGCACGCCATGCGCACGCAGCTCCAGCGCACCGTCGAGGTTCTCGAGCAGTGGCTGGGCATTCGCAAACTGCGCGTCGGTGCGCAGCACCTGCTGGCCACGCTGCACGATGAAGCCCTCGATCGCCCCGCGCGCGTCGCGCAGCGCCGACACCGGCCGCGCCGTCAGCACCAGCGGCGCCGTGGCGGCCGCCATGTCCATGCGCACCGCGCGCCAGGACCGTTCGCTGTAGCAGTTCGTGACCCCGGCCGCCGGCGCCGGGAAGACGAACCAGGCCTGCCGCGGCGCCGTCCAGTCCTGGAACACCTGCTGGTCGCCCTGGCAGATCGACGCCGTATTCAGCGCCGACACCTGCGACGCCGCGGGTGCATGGCCGGCGGCCGGTTCGAGGTCCACGCCGTGCAGCCGGCCGTTGCGGAAAAAGGTCCGGAAACGCTCGCGCAGGTCCGTCGCGACCGCCGGCGTGCCGGCCACGTCGGCGGCGAAGACGCTGACGTGCGGCATCCACTCGCCGGCCGCCGCGATGCGCTGCGGCGAAGCGGGCGCCGTCGTGTCGACCGCGAGCAGGTCGCCCAGCCGGCGGTGGCTGGCGAGGTCGAGATACTGCACGCTGGCGTCGCGGTAGCCACCGGCCGGTGCCGCGACGCCGGCCAGCCAGCGCTGCCGCGTCGCCGCCGGGACCAGCACGGTCAGCAGCGCCGCACGCGACACCACGCTGCCGGCGGCATTGCTGACGCGCACGCTGTAGCGCGCGCCGTCGTCGGCGGCGCTGGTGGCACCGGTGTCCAGGCTGGCGGCCGTCGCGTCGGACAGCGGCACGCCGTCGCGCAGCCACTGGTAGGCCAGCGGCGCGGTGCCGTTCGCGACGACGGCGAAGCGCGCCGCCTGCCCGGCGCTGACGCTCGCATCCGCGGGCTCGCTGTCCAGCGTCGGCGCGACGGCCACCGGCGCCGGCGGCGGCGTCACGACCGGCGGCTGCGGCGGCGGCGCGGGGGCGGCGGCCGGCGATCCGCCACCACCCCCGCAACCGGCCGCGAGCAGCAGGACCAGGCACGACATCAGGCCCGACGCCCGGCAGGACCCAGAACCCGACGCCGGGCGCGGCCGGCCGGGCTCCGCACGCCGATCTGCTGCGGCGGGCGCTTCGGCGGCCGCGGCGGCGCGGCGGGCGTGATCTGCGGCGTGCATGGCCTTCTCCCTGGACAGCGACGCCGCGACGCTAGGGCCGGGTGCGTTACCGGCGGGTTATCGCCGGGGCCAGCACCATCCGGCCAGCACTATCCGGCCAGCACCATCCGGCCAGCACCGTCCGGCCGGCAACTTCGCCCCGCATCAGGCACTGGCCTGTCCGCACGGGCGCGCGGCCGCCCAGGGCCGTCGCGGCCGCCGCTACACCGCCGAGGCCCGGCCGGCCGCGGACGCCGCGAAGACCAGCGCCGCGACCACCGGGTTGCGGTGGCGGAAGCTGTCGCGGAAGGGCTCCGGCACCTGCGCCACGCGCTGCCCGACCCAGTCGCGGGCCTGCGCCAGCGCGTCGTCGGCCGCCGCGGCGTCGCCGGCCGCGCGCAGCACCTGCGCCGCGGCCAGCCACAGCACCGGCCGGAACTGGCCGCTGGGCATCAGCACCGCGGCCTCGGCGGCCACGGTGCGCGCGTCGTCCGCCGCCGCCTGCCGCTGCCCGGCGCGCAGGCGCAGCTGCGCCCGCGCCGCGCGCGCCGCGACGGCGTGCCCCATCAGCTCGCGCGCCTGCGACTCGGCGAGCAGCTCGTCGCTGCGCGGCAGCGCCTGCTCGGCCGGCAGGCGCGGCAGCCGTTCGAGCTCGATGGCCAGCCGGATGTCGGCGCGCCCGTCGGGGCCGATCAGCGCCAGCGCCTCGTCCAGACCGGTCAGCGCGGCATGGCCGGCCGCCTCGTGCAGCAGGGCCTGGAAGGCACGCAGCCGCGCCTGCAGGAAGGGCGGCACGCCGTCGCCGGCCGGCTGCAGCAGTTGCCCCGCGCGCGCCCATTGCCCCAGGTGCATCCACAGCTGCGCCAGGTGCGAACGGGTGTTGGCGACCCACAGCGTGTTGCCATCGGCCTCGAAGGCCTGCAGCGCACGCTGCAGGTGCTCCAGCGCCTGCGCGTAGTGGCCGAGGTCGCGCTGCATGGCGCCCAGCGTCATCTCGAAACCCGCCGCGAGGCCGCCCGGGCCGTCGAGCGCGGCACGCAGCTGCAGGCCCTGCGTCGCGGCCGCGGCGGCTGCCGCGGCGTCGCCCCAGTAGACGCGGTTGACGCCCAGGTTGACGAGCGCCGTGGCCGCGGTGTGGCGGTCGCCGCAGGACAGCGCACACGCGATGCCGGCCTGCAGTTCGCGCGCGCCGTCGGCACGCCGGTCCGCCCGTTCGAGCAGGGTGCCCAGCTCGCACAGGAGTTCGCCGCGCGCCTGTGGCGGCAGCGACTGCTCGACCTCGGACCGGCGCGCCTGCAGCACGGCCACCGCTTCCAGCGGTCGCCCCAGGTGCGCCAGCGCGGTGGCCAGCCGGCGCGCCGCCAGGCAGGCGCCTTCGGTGTCGCCGGCCCGCACGGCATCCTCCAGGGCCTGCGGCATCGCGGCGCAGACGGCGGCGAAGTCGCCGAAGACGATCTGCGCCTCGGCCGCGACCACCGCGTGCAGCCAGGCGCGTCCGTCTCGCGCCGCCAGCGGCTGCAGCTCGGCGACGGCGGCGCGCAGCTCGTCGCCGCTGCCGGCCTGCACCAGCGCGCCGACGCGCTCGGCCAGCAGGTCCACGCGCCGCGCATGCAGGCCGGCGCGTGCGCAGGCCTCGGCCGCGGCCTGCAGCAGCTGCGCCTGCTCGGCGCGCCGGCCGGCCGCCAGCGCGCCGGCGGCGGCCTCGGCATAACGTTGCGCCGCCTCGGGCCACTGCCCGGCGCGCTCGTGGTGGCGCGCGATGCGCACGGGCGGCACGCGCGCCGGGTCCAGCGCGGCCGCGATCTGGCGGTGCAGCTCGCGCGCGATCGCCGCCGGCACCAGGCGCTCGGCCGCCTCGCGCACCAGGTCGTGCGCGAAGGCCTCGTCGCGCAGCACCTGGGCGGACTCCAGCTCGCGCCAGGCCGGTGCCAGGTCGAGCGCATGGCAACCCAGCACCGCGGCCCCCAGCGCGGCGCTGAAGTCGGCGCCGGCCAGGGCGGCCACCTCCGCCACCTGCAGGGCCCGCGGCGACAGTTGCGCGATGCGCCGTTCCAGCAGCTGGCCCAGGTGCGCGGGCAGCGCCACGGTGCCGGGCGTCGCCGCCGCACCGTCGCGCGGCACGCCGGCCAGCAGCGCCTGCAGCGTGAAGAAGGGGCTGCCGCCGGCCTGGCGCCAGAGCACCGGCAGCCAGGCCGCGGCATCGACACCGGGCAGTTCCAGCGACGCCAGCAGCTCGCCCACGCCCGCGGGGTCCAGCGGCGGCAGCGTCAGTTCGCTGGTGGCGTCGCCGCCGGGACCGGCCAGCCAGGCGTCGAGCGCGGGCGGCCGCTCGCCGGCGCGCACGGCGAGCAGCCAGCGCGGGCCGACCGGACGGGCCAGCAGCGCCAGCAGCGCCTCCAGCGTGGCGGCGTCGCAGAACTGCAGGTCGTCCAGCGCGGCCCCGGCGGCACCCTGCGCAGCCGCATGCGCGGCCCAGACCTGCAGCGCCGCGTGCACGCGCGGGCCCGGCGTGCCGTCGGCCGGTGCCTGGACGGCGCCGCGCGCCAGCGTGTCCAGCACCTGCACCGCCCAGCGTGCATCCGGGTCGGCCGGGGCCCCGAAGCGCTGGCGCCAGGTGTCGACGAGACGCGCCAGCACGGCATAGGGCACGGCGTGGTCGCCTGGCCGGGCGTCGATCACGGCGATGCCCGCCTTCGCCGCATAGTCGGCGAGCAGCCGGCTCTTGCCTATGCCCGGCTCGCCGCCGAGCAGCAGGTGGCGGCCTTCGCGCCGGGCGGCGTCGATCGTGCGCCAGGCCGCGTCGCGGCCGACCAGCCGCGGCGGGCGCAGCAGCGCCAGCGGCGGCGGCGCGACGGCCCCGTGCGCCGGCGGCTCGCCGCCGTGGCGGATCTGCGCCAGCAGCGCGCGTGTCTCGGCACCCGGCTCGGCGCCGACCTCGCGCGCCAGCGCCTGCGCGCAGCGGCGGTAGGCCTCCAGCGCGGCGGCGCTGTCGCCGCGCAGGTAGTGCAGCCGCATCAGGCGGCGGTGGGCATGTTCGGCCGCCGGGTCCTCGGCCGCCAGGCGCTCGGCATAGGGCAGCGCCGCGGCCACGCGGCCGGCCGCGGCAAGGTCCTCGGCCAGCGCGGCCAGCGCCTGCAGCCGGCGCGCCCGCCAGCGCGCGCGGGCGCTGCGCAGCCAGGCCCCGAGTTCGTCGTCGGGATCCGGCGGCTCCACGCCCGCCAGCAGTTCACCGCGTGCATGCGCCGGGTCGGCACGCAGGCCGGCCTCCAGATCGCCCAGGTCGTGCCGCACGCCATCGGCCAGGCGGATGGCCCCGTCGCCCGCGACGACATCGGCGCAGGCGGCCCGCTTGAGGCGGAAGATGCGCTGGCGCAGGCTGATGTTGGCCTGGCGCGGTTCGCTGTCCGGCCACAGCAGCGCGGCGGCGCGCGGGCGCGTCAGCGGCCCGTCCAGCGCCAGCAGCGCCAGCAGCAGCGCGTCGCGCGGCGCCAGCGCCGACGTCGCGTCGCCGCGCGGCGCCCACGACGGTGCGCCAAGCAACTGCAGCCGCGCGCCATCACCCCCGTCGATTGTCCGGGTGCCTCCCATGGCGCCGCAGTGTGCCGCTGCCGCGTGACAAAGCAAATAACCCGACGGTAACGCTCAGGGTATGTAATGCGCCGCACGGGCTGCGGCCTTCGGCGCGCGGCACGGCCAATCACCAGGGGGACCACCATGCCGCACGGACCACGCCAGGGCGCCCGACGCGCCGACCTTCGCACCCACCGCCGCAACGACCGTCGCGTCGCACCGCGCCTGCGCCGGCTGGCGCTGGCCGCAGCCATCGCCGCCGGCAGCGCGCCGGCCTGGGGCATCGACTATGTCTGGCTCGGCGGCAGTGGCGACTGGCTCGACCCGGGCCGCTGGTCGCCTGCCGGCACGCCGGGTGCGGGCGACGGGGTCACGCTGGGCAGCGGCACCGCCACGCTGGACGTCGACCGCGTGATCGACAGCCTGACGATGACGGGCGGCAACCGTGCCGGGACCGGCACGCTGACGACAGGGGGCCTGAGCTTCTCGTCCGGCAGCTTGACCGGCGCTGGCGTCACCACTGCGACGAGTACGACCAGCTTCGTCGGCACTGCCAACCAGACGATCAACAGCAACCACGTCCTGGCACTGGCCGGCGGCGCCACCTGGAGCGCTGGCAACGGCAGCATCAACGCGCAGACCGGCGGCAGCCTGCGCCTTGCAGCCGCAACCGGCTTCTTCGACGCCGGCGCGGCGACGGCAGGCGGCACCCGCTTCCTCGGCTTCGGCAACGGCGGCTTCATCAACGCCGGCACCTACGAGCGCAACGGCCTGGGCACGACCAACGCCTACGCCTTCGAGAACACCGCCACCGGTACGCTGAACGTCAACGCCGGCACGCTGAACTTCGCCAGCGCCAGCAGTTCCAGCGGCGTCATCAACGTTGCAGGCGGCGCGCTGCTGAGCTTCGGAGGCGGCAACAGCACGGTCAGCGGCAGCATCGCCAACGCCGGGCTGGTGCGGCTGTCCGCCGGCACGCTGACGATGACCGGCTCCATCGGCGGCGACGTGCACCTGGACTTCGGCACCTTCAACAACGACAGCGTCAATACGCTGGGCCGGCTTCAGGTGACCGGCGGCACACGTTCCGGCAGCGCTGCGCTGCAGGTCGCTTCGCTGGAGTTCAACAACGGCACGTTCAACGGTGGCGCCACGACCACCGTCTTCGGCATCACCACCTTCAACGGCGGCGTCACGCAAACCGTCAACAGCAACCACGTGCTGCAGCTCAACGGCGATGCCTTCTGGAGCGCCGGTGACGGCAGCATCAACGCGACCTCCAGCGGCAGCCTCCGCGTCGCTGCCAGCGCGACCTTCGAGGACGCCGGCGCGGCCAGCGCCGCCGGCACCCGCTTCCTCGGCTTCGGCAGCGGTGGCTTCCACAACGCCGGCACCTACGAGCGCAACGGCCTGGGCACGACCAACGCCTACGCCTTCGAGAACACCGCCACCGGTACGCTGAACGTCAACGCCGGCACGCTGAACTTCGCCAGCGCCAGCAGTTCCAGCGGCGTCATCAACGTTGCAGGCGGCGCGCTGCTGAGCTTCGGAGGCGGCAACAGCACGGTCAGCGGCAGCATCGCCAACGCCGGGCTGGTGCGGCTGTCCGCCGGCACGCTGACGATGACCGGCTCCATCGGCGGCGACGTACACCTGGACTTCGGCACCTTCAACAACAACAGCGTCAATGCGCTGGGCCAGCTGCAGGTGACCGGCGGCACGCGCGCCGGCAGCGCCGCGCTGCAGGTCGCTTCGCTGGAGTTCAACAACGGCACCTTCAGCGGCAGCGCCACGACCACCGTCTTCGGCATCACCAACTTCAACGGCAGTACGACCCAGACCGTCAACAGCAACCACGTGCTGCAACTCAACGGCGATGCGTTCTGGACCGCCGGCGACGGCAGCATCAACGTGCAGACCGGCGGCAGCATCCGTGTCGCGGCCACCGCGACCTTCGAGGACGCCGGTGCGGCCAGCGCCGCTAGCAACCGCTACCTCGCCTTCGGCACCGGCGGCTTCGAGAACACCGGCACATTCACGCGCAACGGCCTGGGCACCACCAACGCGTATGGCTTCGACAACACCGGCACCATCCACCTGAACGCCGGCACGCTGCGCTTCGCCACCGCCAGCCACTCCAGCGGCAGCATCGATGTCGCCGCCGGCACGCAACTCAACTTCGGCGGCGGCAACAGCACCGTCAGCGGCAGCATCGCCAATGCCGGGCTGGTGCGACTGTCCGCCGGCACGCTGACGATGACCGGCTCCATCGGCGGTGACGTGCACCTGGATTTCGGCACCTTCAACAACGACAGCGTCAATGCGCTGGGCCAATTGCAGGTGACCGGCGGCACGCGCGCCGGCAGCGCCGCGCTGCAGGTCGCGTCGCTCGAGTTCAACAACGGCACGTTCAGCGGCGGCGCCACGACCACCGTCTTCGGCATCACCAACTTCAACGGCAGCGTCACGCAGACCGTCAACAGCAACCACGTGCTGCAGCTCGGCGGCGATGCGTTCTGGACTGCCGGCGACGGCAGCATCAACGTGCAGACCGGCGGCAATGTCCGTGTCGCCGCTGGCGCGACCTTCGAGGACGCCGGCGCGGCCAGCGCCGCCGGCGACCGCTACCTCGGCTTCGGCAACGGCGGCTTTCACAACGCCGGCACCTACGAGCGCAACGGCCTGGGCACCACCAACGCATACCGCCTGGTCAACACCGGCACCGTCAACGTCAACGCCGGCACACTGGCCGTCAATGCCGACTTCGACAACACCGGCCTCGTGCACGTCAAGCCCGGCGCCGTGCTGGCGGCCACCGGCACCGGCTTCGCCAATGCCGGCGTGCTGGCCGGCGACGGCCTGGTGCGCACGCTGGGGGCCTCGTGGGCGCTGTCGAATGCCGGCACCATCGCGCCCGGCGCGCCGGCGAGCACCGGCATCCTGACCGTCGACGGCGACCTGCGGCTGCTGGGCGCCGGCACGCTCGAGATCCACCTGAGCTCGCTCGCCAGCTTCGACCTGCTGGCGGTGACCGACGACCTCACGGTCGGCGGCACGCTGCACGTCGCCAACCTCGGCTATACGCCCGTGGTCGGCGACGAATTCGTCATCGTCAGCTTCGCGCAGCGGCTGCAGGACTCGGTCTTCGACAGCGTGACCTGGAGCGGCTTCGGCAGCGGCGTGCAGTTCGGCGTGGTCTACAACGCCAACGACATCACGCTGGGCGTGCTGGCCGTGCCCGAGCCTGCCACCTGGGCGCTGTGGCTGGCCGGCGTGGCCGGGCTGGCGGCGATGCGGCGCCGGCGCATGCGCGGCGGCGCCTGACCGATCAGCCGGTGCGGGGCGCCGCCTGCTGCGGTGCCCCGCCCGGCGCGGCGCCTGGTGCAGCGCCTGGTTCAGCACCGAGCGACGCCGCGAGCACCTCGCGCCTCACCTTGCCCAGCGCGGTCTTCGGCAGCGCCTCGGCGAGGACGATGCGCCGCGGCCACTTGAAGCGCGCGAGGCGGCCTTCCCACGTGGCGCGCAACGCGGCTTCGTCCGGCGGCGCGCGGTCGGCCGCCGGCACGACGACCAGCACCGGCACCTCGCCCCAGCGCTCGTCGGCCACGCCGACCACCGCGCATTCGGCCACGCCGGGCACCGCGGCAACCGCTTCCTCGATCTTCGCCGGGTGGATGTTCTCGCCGCCCGAGATGATCAGTTCCTTGCTGCGGCCGACGATGGTGAAGCCGCCGTCGGCGCCCTGCTCCGCAAGGTCGCCGGTATGGAACCAGCCCTCGTCGTCGAAGGCCGGCGGCGCGCCACGGTGGTAGGTGCGCAGCAGGTTGGCGCCCTTCAGCAGCACCTCGCCGTCTGCCGCGAGCTTCACCTGCACACCCTGCGCCGGCCAGCCGACGCGGCCGACGTGGGCCAGCGCCTGATCGGGTCGCAGCACGATGGACACCGGCCCCGTCTCCGTGCCGCCGTAGACCTGCGCCACCGGCACGCCGCGGGCATGGAAGGCCTCGATCAGCGCGCGCGGCACGATCTGGCTGCCGCTGTTGACGAAACGCAGGCAGGAGAGATCCGCCGTCGCCCAGCGCGGGTGCGTGACCAGCGCGCGCATCACCGCCGGCACCAGCAGGCTGGTCGTCGGCCGCCACTGCTCGACGTCGTCGAACCAGGCCGCGGGGTCGAAGCGTTCGTGCAACTGCACGACGCCGCCGGCGGCGAGCGTGGGCAGCACCTGGATCGCCAGACCGCCGACATGGAACAGCGGCAGCACGGCCAGCGTGCGTGTCGATGCGTCGAGGTCCTGCGCGGCGATGGCGGCGGCGACGTTGGCGTCCATGCCGGCGCCGGTGTGCACCGCGCCCTTGGGCTCGCCGGTGGTGCCGGAGGTGTAGACCAGCATCACGTCGCCTTCGGCATGGCCGCCTTCGGAGGCGGGCACGCGCGGCTGCGGCAGCGGCACCAGCGCGCGCACGGCCGCGGCCAGCGGCGCCATCGTCTCGTCGTGCCACAGCGCCTGCAGCCCGGCGTGGCGCACGAGGGCCGCGAGCTCCGGCGCGGCCAGCCGCCAGTTCAGCGGCACCCAGCGCAGCCCCAGGCGCCGGCAGGCGGCCAGCAGCGCCAGCGCACGCGGGTGGTTCAGCGCGAGCCAGCCGACGCTGTCGCCGGCGCGCAGGCCGGCGGCCTGCAGCGCCGCGGCCTCGGCATCGGCCAGGCGCGCGATGTCGTCGGCGCGGAGTTCGAAGCGGGCGACCATGGCGCCGGCGCCGTGTTCAGCTCTCCAGTTCCTCGTCACGCTCGCCCGGCTCGTACAGGCACTCGCGACCCAGGCGGTCGATGCACAGCTCGGCCGTCCACGGCAGCATCAGGCTGCCGCAGCGGCTGTCGCGGTAGATGCGCTCCAGCGGCAGGCTCTTGAGCATGCTCTGCCCGCCGCAGGTGCGGATGGCCTTGGCGGCCAGCGCCTGCGCGTTCTCCATGATCGTGTAGTGCGCGGCGTAGATCCGCAGGCGCGTGTCCTTGTCGGGGTCGGGACCGGCGTCGCGCGCATTGGCCAGGAACAGCGCGCGCGTCTGCTCCAGCGCCACGCGCATCTCGGCCACCGCGATCTGCTTGGTCGGGTACATGCGGCGCTTGACCGGCGGCATGCCGGGGACCTCGGCGCGCAGGTAGGCCACGGTGAAGTCGTAGGCCGCCTGCGCCAGCCCCATGTAGGTGGGGCTCAGCGTGGCGAACATGTGCGGATAGCGCATCGCCGCCTGGGCATACAGGCCTTCGGGCATCAGCCGCGCGCTGCCGGGCACCCACACGTCCTTCAGCAGCAGCGTGCGGCTGACGGTCCCGCGCATGCCCAGCGGGTCCCAGTCGCCCACCACGCTGACCCCCGGCGCGTCGGCCGGCAGCGCGAGGTACAGCGAGTCCTTGATCGTCGCGCCCGGCTTGTCCACCGTGCACAGCACGCCGTAGAAGTCGGCCGCGCCGGACAGCGACGCGAAGATCTTCTTGCCGTTGACGACATAACCGTCGACGCCGTCGCGCGTGGCGGGCGTGGCCAGCGTGCCCCAGGGCGCCTTGCCGGCGGCGGCGGCACCGCCTTCGCTGAAGGGCTGCGAATAGACCTTGCCGTGCCGTACGACATTGGCGAAGTGCAGCGCGCGGTTGGCCTCGTGGTCGGCGCGCTGCGCGGGCGTCATGTCCAGCGCGTCGGCGATGAAGCCGGCCCACATCGTCGAGCAGACATGCATGTTGTAGGAGAGCGCCGTGGCGCCGCAGTGGCGGCCGATCTCGGCGGCCACCATCACGTAGGTCGCGAAGTCGGCGCCCAGGCCGCCGTGCGCCCTGGGCACGCAGATCGCCAGCAGGCCGGCGCGCTTCATGTCCTCGTAGTTCTCGAACGGGAAGCGGGCGTCGCGGTCGACCTCGCCGGCGCGCGGCGCGAATTTCTCGCGGCCCAGCGTGGCGGCGACGTCGATCAGCTCGCGCTGCAGCGGCGTCAGGGTCTGCGGGTTGCCGGCGATGTGCATGGCGGCCATGGCGTCCTCAGCGGCGGGGTTCGAAGCGCGTTTGCAGGAAGTCCAGCAGCGCGGCGTCGAAGGCCGCCGGCTGCTCGACATTGGCGATATGCCCGGCGTCGGCCAGCGTCACGAAGGCCGCGCCCGGGATGCGTGCGGCCATGCGCTGCATCACCGCGGCCGGCGCCGTGCGGTCGTGCTCGCCGGCGATCAGCAAGGTCGGCACGGCGATGCGCGCCAGCGCCTCGCGGCGGTCGAAGGCGACGATGGCGCGCAGCGCCGAGCGGTAGGTGGCCTCCGGCACGCGCGCCATCACGCTGCGGGCGAAATCGGCACTGCCCGGGGCCGCACCGGGCGACACCATGCCCGGCACCAGCGCCGCGGCGACGCCGGCCATGCCCTGCCCGGCGTCCAGCGGCGCCAGCCGCTCGGCGACGAATCTCGCCTGCCAGTCGCCGCCCGGTGGGCCGAAGGCGGCGCTGGTGCAGGCCAGCACCAGCGCGTCGACGCCGCTCGGGTCGCGGGCTACGAGTTCCTGCGCGACCATGCCGCCCATGCTGTGGCCGACGAGCACGGTGCGCGACGCCGCCACCGTGCCCATCACCGCGCGCACCCCGGCGACCAGCGCATCGAGATCCGGCGCGCCCATCGCGGCCGAATCGCCATAACCCGGCAGGTCGATCGCGACACCGCGCCAGCCGGCCTGGGCCAGCGCGTGCAGCGTGCCGCCCTCGCCCGCCGGCCCCTGCCAGATCGCCCGCCCGCCGCCGATGCCGTGCAGCAGCAGCACCGCAACATCGCCGCGGCCGTCGACGGTGCACGCGGGGATCTTCATCCGACCAGCACCCCGCGCTCGACGACGGTCACGCCGTCCAGCGCCACCGTGCAGCCGCGCAGCGGCAGGTCGAAGTGGCCCAGCGTGTGGCGCCCAGCCACCTCGTTGGCGCCGGTGCTGTAGAGGAAGTTGCCGGCGAAGGCGCGCAGTTCGGTGCCGTTGAAGTCGGCCTTGTCGTAGGACGCCATCGCGTCCCAGCGTGCGCGCCGGTTGAGGCCCCAGCCGACATGGCTGACGGCATAGGCCGAGCGGTCGCCCTCCTGCGCCGACCAGTCGGCATACTGGGCGCGCATCAGCTCGGCGTCGACGCCGTCGCCTTCGACCGCCACGACATGGTCGTGCTCGATGTGCAGCCGCACCGGCGCGTCGAGGTAGCGCTTGAAGGTCAGGTTGACGTCGCCGCGGTCCAGCACCAGCGTGCCGGCCACGCTGCCGGCGGCTGGAAAGGCCAGCACCAGTCCGCCCGGCCAGTGCGACCACGACCCGGGCCGCGACGTGAAGCCCCAGACGCCGCCCACGCGCGCGTCGGCGAGCGCAATGCGCAGTTCGGTGCCGGCCGCGGAGGTCACCGTCATCTCGCGCGTCGACTTCAGCCGCCGCATCGCGTCGCGCACCGGCGCCTCGTCCTCGGCGCGCGGCAGGCAGCGCTCCAGGATCTCCGGGTGTTCGTGGCTGATGTACAGGCCGCGCGCGCCGCCGGCCAGGATGCGCGGCAGCTCCGGCGCGTGCATCAGCCCTTCGACCGTGCAGTCGGCGATGAAGCCGCAGCCGGCCAGCGCCGCGACCACCGGCTCGATGCCGCCGAGGGCGTCCGACGCGCCGGTCGAGCGCACCGGGATGCCGTGGGTCAGCGGCCGCTGCGGCAGCACGACGTGGAAGACGCGCGCGCCGCGCCGCGCCAGCGCCAGCGCGGCCATCTGCGGCAGTTCGGGCCGCGTGCGCGTCTCCGACAGCACGGCGCAGACCTCGCCCGGCTGCACACCGCACAGCGCGAAGACCTGCTCGGCCATCGCGATCCAGGGCGCCTCGATGTGCGGGTTCACAGCACCTCCCCCAGCAGGTGGTAATGGCCGCCCTGGAAGACCAGCGGCGGCACGGGCGACTCGGTGCAGGCCAGCACGCGGCCGATGAACAGGCGGTGGTCGCCGGCCACCTGCTGCGAGACCTGCTCGCACTCGAAGACCGCGGCGCAGCCGGCGAGCAGCGGCGCGCCATGTTCGCCCAGCGCCCAGAGACCGTCGTCGAACTTGTCCTCGCGCCGGCTCGCGAAGCGGCGCGACAGCTCGACCTGCGCCTCGGCCAGCACGTTGACCGCGAAGCGCGGCGCGGCGAGGAAGGCGCCCAGGCTGGGGCTGCTCTCGCGCAGCGACCACAGCACCAGCGGCGGCGCCAGCGACAGCGCATTGAACGAGTTGGCGGTCAGCCCGACGTAGCGGCCTTCGGCGTCCAGGCAGCTGACGATGGTCACGCCGGTCGCGAAGCGGCCCAGCGCGTTGCGCAGGTGGCGGGTGTCGACGGCCGGGACGGGGGCGTCCATCAGCGCCGTGCCGTGTCCGCGCTGCCCGCGTTGCCGGCCGTGATGCCCCAGCGCGCCAGCGCCTCGTCGTCGGCCACGCGGGCGTCGACCCAGCGTGCGCCTTCGGGCGTGGTCTCCTTCTTCCAGAACGGGGCCTGCGTCTTCAGGTAGTCCATCAGGAACTCGCAGGCCTGGAAGGCGTCGCCGCGGTGCGCGGAGCTGACGACGACGAGCACGATCTGGTCGCCGAGCGCCAGCGGCCCGATGCGGTGGACGACACGCGCGGCGCGGATGTCGAAGCGGCCGAACGCCGCGTCGATCATGGCCTCGATCGCCCGCTCGGTCATGCCGGGGTAATGCTCGAGCTCCAGCGCGCTGACTTCACCCGCCTGCGCGCCGTGACGGTCGCGCACGGTGCCGACGAAGCTGGCGACGGCGCCCACGCCCAGGTCGCCGGCGCGCAGTGCCGCGACCTCGGCCCCGAGGTCGAAGTCCTCGGCCTGGATGCGCACGCGGGGCGCGGTCGCCGCCATCGTTCAGCCCCCGGTCACCGGCGGGAAGAAGGCGACCTCGGCGCCGTCGGACAGCGCCGCCGTCTCGTCGCCCATGACCTGGTTCACCGCGCAGCGCACGGCGCGGCCGCGCGCCAAGGCCTCGGCGTGACGGCCGCCGCGCGCCAGCAGCGCGTCGCGCAGCGTGGCCACCGTCGCGCCTTCGGGCAAGTCGACCGCCTCGCCGGGGCCCAGGGCCTCGCGCAGCGAAGCGAAATAGCGGACCTGCACCTTCATGACCGTCCTCATCCGGCCAGCAGCGTGGCCAGCGGCAGGAAGTGCACGCGGTCGCCGCGCGCGACGGCCTGTCCCGGCGGGTTGTCGACCAGGCCGTCGGCCCACACCGCCGAGGTCAGCACGCCGCTGCTCTGGTTGGGAAACAGCGCCAGCGTGCCGTCCTCGGCCAGCCGCACGCGCAGGAATTCGCGCCGGCGGTCGGGCCGCGGCCAGTCGAAGCCGGCGTTCATCGGAATCGATGGCGGCAGCGCCGCCTGCCCGCGCCCCTGCAGCACGCGCAGCAGCGGCGCCACCGCGATCAGCCAGGTCACGAAGGCCGACACCGGGTTGCCCGGCAGCCCGACCAGCAGCGCCGCGCTGCCGTCGGGCCGGCGCACGTGACCGAAGGCCAGCGGCTTGCCCGGCTTGATCGCGAGCTGCCAGTTTTCCATCGCGCCCTCGGCCAGTGCGGCAGGGCGCAGGTGGTCCTCCTCGCCGACCGAGACGCCGCCGCTGGTGACGATCAGGTCGCTCGCTGCCGCCGCCTCGCGCAGCGCGGCGCGCGTGGCCTCGAGCGTGTCCGGCACGATGCCGAGGTCGCGCACCTCGCAGCCGGCCGCCTGCGCCAGCCCGCGCAGCGTGAAGCGGTTGCTGTTGTAGATGGCGCCGGGCTTCAGCGGCTCGCCGGGCATCACCAGTTCGTCGCCGGTGGAGAAGATCGCCACGCGCGGGCGCCGCAGCACCGGCAGCATGCCGGCGCCGACCGAGGCGGCCAGGCCCAGCGCCTGCGGCGTGAGCCGCTCGCCGGCATGCAGCACGACGGCGCCGGTGCGCACGTCCTCGCCGCGGCAGCGCACCCACTGGCCATGCTGCGGCACGGTGTTGACGCGCACCGCGCCCAGCCCGGGTGCACCGGCCGCCGGCGGGATCGCCTCGCACTGCTCCTGCATCACCACGGCGTCGGCCCCCGGCGGCAACTGCGCGCCGGTGAAGATGCGCGCCGCGGTGCCGCGCGCCAGCGGCTGGCCCACCTGCCCGGCCGGGATGCGCTGCGCGACCGGCAGCACGGTGCCGGGCGCGCGCACGTCGTCGGCGAACAGCGCATAGCCGTCCATCGACGTGTTGTCCGCCGGCGGCACATCCAGCACCGACAGCACGTCGGCCGCCAGCACGCGGCCGAGCGCGTCGAAGGTGGCGACCGTCTCGACCGCCCGGATGCGGTGCGGCGCGGCCCCTTCGGCCAGGCGCGCCAGGGCCTCGTCCAGGCTCAGCAGCGGGCGGGCCGGTACATTCATCCCGCGTGTTCCTCGATGTAGCGGCGCACCGCCGCCACGTCGGCCGGCAGCACCGTGCAGCGGCGCGGCAGCGACTCGATGCCCTGCAGCGCCTTGGGCACCGCCGGCGCCGGGGCCCCGGCGAGGCCGGCGAAGGCCTCGCCGATGGTGGCGGCAAACTTGGCCGGCAGCGCAGTCTCCAGCACGATCATCGTCTCGCCGGGCCGCTGATGCTGGCGCGCCACCTTCACGCCGTCGGCCGTGTGCGGGTCGATCAGCTCGCCGCAGCGCTGCCAGGTCTCGCGGATGGTCGCCAGCCGGTCGGCATGCGTGCTGCGGCCGGAGACGAAGCCGTACGTACCGACGCGCGCAAATTCGTCGGCCGCCAGCACGAAGCCGCCGTCGCGCGCCAGCGCGTCGGCGAACAGTGCACGCGTGCGCGCGGCGTCGCGGCCCAGCGCGTCGAAGACGAAGCGCTCGAAATTGCTCGCCTTGCTGATGTCCATCGACGGGCTGGAGGTCTCGTGCGTGTCGGCGCTGCCGCGCGGGCGGTAGGCTCCGGTACGGAAGAACTCGTCGAGCACGTCGTTCTCGTTGGTCGCCAGCACCAGGCGCGCGATCGGCAGGCCCATGCTGCGCGCCACGTGGCCGGCGCAGATGTTGCCGAAGTTGCCGCTGGGCACCGCGAAGCTGACCTGGTCCTGGTCCGACTTGGTGGCCGCGAAGTAGCCGGCGAAGTAGTACACGACCTGCGCCAGCAGCCGCGCCCAGTTGATGCTGTTGACGGTGCCGATGCGGTGGCGGCGCTTGAATTCGAGGTCGTTGCCGACCGCCTTGACGATGTCCTGGCAGTCGTCGAAGACCCCCTGCACCGCCAGGTTGTGGATGTTGGCGTCGGGCAGGCTGAACATCTGCGCCTGCTGGAAGGGGCTCATGCGGCCATGCGGGCTGAGCATGAAGACCTGGATGCCGCGCTTGCCGCGCATCGCATATTCGGCCGCGCTGCCGGTATCGCCGCTGGTCGCGCCGAGGATGTTGAGGTGCTCGCCGCGGCGCGCCAGTTCGTATTCGAACAGGCGGCCCAGCAGCTGCATCGCCATGTCCTTGAAGGCCAGCGTGGGGCCATTGGACAGGCCCTGCAGCCACAGGCCGTCGGCCAGCGCCGTCAGCGGGCGCAGCGGCGTGATCGCCGCGCTGCCGAAGGTGGCCTCGTCGTAGGTCTCGGCGGTCAGCCGCCTGAGGTCGGCGGCCGGGATGTCGGCGATGAAGAGCGACAGCACCTCGAACGCCAGCTCGGCGTACGGCAGCCCGCGCCAGCGCGCGAGCGTCGCCGCATCGACCCGTGGATAACGCTCGGGCAGGTACAAGCCGCCGTCGGGCGCCAGGCCCTCGAGCAGGATGTCCGAGAAGCCGGCCCGCGCCGGGTCGCCGCGGGTACTCAGATATTTCAACTGAGTTCTTCCTTGCGGATGCGCACGATGGGCGCCAGCACGGTGGGCAGCGCCTGCATCTGCGCCAGCGCCGCATTCATGCGGCCTTCCACCGTGTCGTGGGTCAGGATGATGAGGTCGGTCTGGCGCTCGCCTTCCGCGCTCTCGCGCTGCAGCACGGCGTCGATCGAGATGTCGTGCTCGGCCAGGATGCCGGTGATGCGCGCCAGCACGCCGGCCTGGTCGGCCACGCGCAGGCGCAGGTAGAAGCTGGTCACCACCTCGGCGATGTCCAGCATGCGCGTGGCGGCCAGCGCGCCGGGCTGGAAGGCCAGGTGCGGCACGCGGTGGTCGGGGTCGGCGGTGTGCAGACGGGTCACGTCCACCAGGTCGGCGACGACGGCGCTGGCCGTCGGCTCGGCGCCGGCGCCGCGGCCGTAGTACAGCGTGGTGCCGACCGCGTCGCCATGCACGACGACGGCATTCATCGCGCCCTCGACATTGGCGATCAGCCGCTCGCGCGGCACCAGGGTCGGGTGCACGCGCAGCTCGATGCCGCCGCCGGCGATGTCGTCGCGCCGCTTCGTGATGCCCAGCAGCTTGATGCGGTAGCCCAGCTGCTCGGCATAGCGGATGTCCGCCGCCTGCAGCGCGGCGATGCCCTCGACATGGGCGCGGTCGAACTGCATCGGCACGCCGAAGGCGATCGCGCTCATGATGGTCGCCTTGTGCGCGGCGTCGATGCCCTCGATGTCGAACGTGGGGTCGGCCTCGGCATAGCCCAGCGCCTGCGCCTGCTTCAGCACGGCGCCGAAGTCCAGCCCCTTGGCGCGCATCTCCGAGAGGATGAAGTTGGTGGTGCCGTTGATGATGCCGGCGATCCACTCGATGCGGTTGGCGCTCAGGCCCTCGCGCAGCGCCTTGATGATGGGCACGCCGCCGGCCACCGCCGCCTCGAAGGCGATCATCACGCCGCGTTCACCGGCCGCCGCGAAGACCTCGGTGCCGTGCACCGCCAGCAGCGCCTTGTTGGCGGTGACGACATGCTTGCCGTGGCGAATGGCCTCGAGCACCAGCTCGCGCGCCAGCGTGGTGCCGCCGATCGTCTCGACGACGATGGCTATCGCCGGGTCGCGCACGATCTCGAACGGGTCGGCGACCACGCGCGCCGCGTCGCCGATCTGCTCGCGCGCCGCCGCGAGGTCGCGCCGCGACACCGCGACGATCTCGATGCCGCGACCCGCGCGGCGGCGGATCTCCTCCTGGTTGCGCCGCAGCACGCGCCAGGTGCCGCCGCCCACCGTGCCGAAGCCGAGCAGGCCGACCTGCAGAGGTTTCATCGTCGTCGTCATCTCGGGGGCTCAGGTGGCGTAGCGCTTGCGGTAGTGGTTCAGGAAGCGCTCGATGCGGCCGATGGCCTCCGTCAGGTCGTCGACGCTGGGCAGGAAGACGAGCCGGAAGTGGTCGTGCGCGATCCAGTTGAAGCCGGTGCCCTGCACGATGAGCACCTTCTCCTCGGCCAGCAGCTCGTAGGCAAACTGCTGGTCGTCGTCGATCGGGTACAGCTTCGGGTCCAGGCGCGGAAACATGTACAGCGCCGCTTTCGGCTTGACGACGCTGACGCCGGGGATCGCGCTCAGCATCTCGTAGGCCAGGTCGCGCTGCTTGCACAGGCGGCCAGTCGGCGCCACCAGGTCCTTGATGCTCTGGTAGCCGCCGAGCGCGGTCTGGATCGCCAGCTGGCCCGGCGTGTTGCTGCACAGGCGCAGGCTGGCCAGCATGTTCAGGCCCTCGATGTAGTCGCGGGCGTGGCGCTTCTCGCCGCTCACCACCATCCAGCCCGAGCGGTAGCCGCAGCTGCGGTAGTTCTTGGACAGGCCGTTGAAGCTGACGAACAGCACGTCGTCGGCCAGGCTGGCCATCGCGGTATGCGTGGCGCCGTCGTACAGCGTCTTGTCGTAGATCTCGTCGGCGAAGACCACCAGCTGGTGCTGGCGGGCGATCTCGATGATCTCCAGCAGCACGCTGTCCGGGTACAGCGCGCCGGTCGGGTTGTTCGGGTTGCAGATGATGATGCCGCGGGTGCGCGGGGTGATCCTGCGCCGGATGTCGGCCACGTCGGGCAGCCAGCCGGCCTGCTCGTCGCAGACATAGTGCACCGGGTGGCCACCCGACAGGCCGACGACCGCGGTGTAGAGCGGAAAGTCCGGCGCCGGCACCAGCACCTCGTCGCCGTCGTTAAGCAGCGCGCTGATCGCCATCTGGATCAGCTCGGAGGCGCCGTTGCCCAGGTAGACGTCGTCCACCGTGACGCCGCGTATGCCCTTCTCCTGCGTGTAGTGCACGACCGCGCGCCGCGGCGCGAACAGGCCCTTGCTGTCGGTGTAGCCAGCGGCGTGCGGCAGGTTGCGGATCATGTCCTGCACGATCTCGTCCGGTGGCTCCAGCCCGAAGGCGGCGACGTTGCCGATGTTGAGCTTGATGATGCGCTGGCCCTCGTCCTCCATCTGGCGCGCCTTGTCCAGCACCGGGCCGCGGATGTCGTAGGCCACGTTGGCAAGCTTGGCGGACTTGGTGACCGCGCGGATATCGGGCTTCAAGAGCACCTCCGGAAGGGGGACCTAGAATTATCCACGCATGAAGTTCCAGCCCGACCTGCTGCCCGGTGTCAACATGCTCTCGCGGCACGAACCGGGGCGGGTATGGGTCGGCACGACGCCCTTCGAGGGCAGCGTGCTGGTGCCCTGGCAGGGCGAGGTGCAGCCCTGGCTGGTGGATGCCTTCGGCGCGCTGACCGCCGCGCACTTCGAGCGGGCCGCGGCGCTGGCGCCCGAACTCGTGATCTTCGGCAGCGGCGCACGGCTGCGTTTCCCGCCGCCGGCGCTGATGCGCGCGCTGATCGAACGCCGCATCGGCTTCGAGACCATGGACACCGCGGCCGCCTGCCGCACCTACAACGTGCTGGTCAGCGAAGGGCGGCGCGTGCTCGCGGCACTGCTGGTCGAGACCGCGGGCCCCGGCGGGGCGTGACTTCCGACACTTTATAATTGCGCGTTGAGCCGGCTTCGGCTGCAGTCCGAGAACCCTCCATGACGCCCGTCATCAACAAGACCCTTCCGGAATTCGAAGCCCTGGCCACCAACGGCGTGAAGTTCACGCCGCAGTCGCACCTGGGACATGCCGTGGTGCTGTACTTCTACCCCAAGGACAACACGCCCGGCTGCACCACCGAGGCGATGCAGTTCCGCGACCAGCACAAGGACTTCCTGAAGGCCGGTGCGGTGGTCTTCGGCGTCAGCCGCGACAACATGGCCAGCCACGAGAAGTTCAAGGCCAACCTCGGGCTGCCGTTCGAGCTGATCGCCGACACCGAGGAGAAGCTCTGCCACATGTTCGGTGTCGTCAAGAACAAGATCATGTACGGCAAGAAGGTCAAGGGCATCGAGCGCAGCACCTTCCTGATCGACGCCGAAGGCGTGATGCGCGCCGAATGGCGCGGCATCAAGGTCGCCGGCCATGTCGACGAGGTCCTGAAGGCCGTCAAGGCGCTGAAGAAGGCCGCCTGAGCAGCGCACGATTGAGCCTGCCCGCCACCCGCCTGCGCCACCGGCGTCGCCGCGTCCGGCCGGCGTCGGCCCTCCCTCCCCCGCGAAGCC
Source organism: Rubrivivax sp. (assembly GCA_019635315.1). Classification (GTDB taxonomy): domain Bacteria; phylum Pseudomonadota; class Gammaproteobacteria; order Burkholderiales; family Burkholderiaceae_C; genus Rubrivivax. The sequence goes on along the minus strand of JAHBZT010000002.1, from coordinate 45,755 downwards.
GCGCAGCCCGCTGTGCGGCTTTTTGCTTTTTCACCCCGCGATCCCCCCATGCCCCTGCCCAAGCCGCCGTCCAAGAAGGGTGACCTGCTGCAGAGCAGCGACTACGAGGCGCAGGCCGCGCCCAAGGCCGACAAGCGCACGCTGAAGCCGCATGCCGCGGAAGCAGCGGCCAGCCAGGCCACGCTGGACCTGCACGATGGCGGCCAGGCGCTGGCCGCCCGCGCGCCGGCGCGCGCCGCGGTTCCGGCGCCGACCGCCGCCCGCGCGCCGGCGCAGCCGCGCACCGCGACGGCGTCGCCAGTGCTGCTGCGCGCCCCTGCGGTGCCGGCCGGCATCGTCGCCCGCAGTCTGCCGGCGACCCAGGCGGCACCCGCGCCGGCCGCCCGCCCGGCCGCGCGCAAGGCACGCGCGAAGACGCCGGCCGGCCCGGCCAAGCTCTTCGTGCTGGACACCAACGTGCTGATGCACGACCCGACCAGCCTGTTCCGCTTCGAGGAACACGACGTCTTCCTGCCGATGATCACGCTGGAGGAACTGGACAACCACAAGAAGGGCATGAGCGAGGTCGCGCGCAACGCGCGCCAGGTCAGCCGCGAGCTCGACGCGCTGGCCTCGTTCACGCAGCACGACGGCACAGTGGACGCCAAGGCCGGCATCCCGCTGGCCAAGACCGGCCACCGCGAGGCCGGCGGCACGCTGTATTTCCAGACCACGGGGCTGGACGTGCGTCTGCCCGAGGGCCTGCCACAGGGCAAGGCCGACAACCAGATCCTGGGCGTCGTGCAGGGCCTGCGCGGGCAGCACCCGGGACGCGAGGTCGTGCTGGTGTCCAAGGACATCAACATGCGCGTCAAGGCGCGTGCGCTCGGCCTGCCGGCCGAGGACTACTTCAACGACAAGACGCTGGAGGACGGCGACCTGCTGTACACCGGCGTGCTGCCGCTGCCGGCCGACTTCTGGGAGCGCCATGGCAAGACGATGGAGAGCTGGCAGCAGGGCGGCCACACCTACTACCGCATCAGCGGGCCGCTGGTGCCGGCGCTGCTGATCAACCAGTTCGTCTACCTCGAGACGCCGGGCGCCGCGCCGCTGTACGCGCGTGTGGCCGAGATCACCGGCAAGACCGCGGTCCTGAAGACGCTGCGCGACTACACGCATGGCAAGAACGCGGTCTGGGGCGTCACCGCGCGCAACCGCGAGCAGAACTTCGCGCTCAACCTGCTGATGGACCCCGAGTGCGACTTCATCACGCTGACCGGCACCGCGGGCACCGGCAAGACGCTGCTGACGCTGGCCGCCGGCCTGAGCCAGGTGCTGGACGAGCGCCGCTACACCGAGATCATCGTCACCCGCGTCACGGTGCCGGTGGGCGACGACATCGGCTTCCTGCCCGGCAACGAGGAAGAGAAGATGGGCCCCTGGATGGGCGCGCTGGACGACAACCTGGAGGTGCTGGCACGCAGCGACAGCAGTGCCGGCGAATGGGGCCGCGCGGCGACCAACGACCTGGTGCGCAGCAAGATCAAGATCAAGAGCCTGAACTTCATGCGCGGGCGCACCTTCCTGAACAAGTTCGTGCTCATCGACGAGGCGCAGAACCTGACGCCCAAGCAGATGAAGACGCTGATCACGCGCGCCGGGCCGGGCACCAAGATCGTCTGCCTGGGCAACCTGGCGCAGATCGACACGCCCTACCTGACCGAGGGCTCCAGCGGCCTGACCTATGCCGTCGACCGCTTCAAGGGCTGGCCGCACGGCGGCCACCTGACGCTGGCGCGCGGCGAACGCTCGCGGCTGGCGGACTTCGCCAGCGAGGTGCTGTGACGCCGGGCCGGCGCGGGGCGCGGCTCAGGCCCAGCGCCTGAGCGCCACCACCGCGTTGAGCCCGCCGAAGGCGAAGGAGTTCGACAGCGCGGCGCCGACGCGGCGCTGCTGCGCCGTGTTGGGCACCACGTCGAGGTCGCACTCCGGGTCCGGACCGAGGTAGTTGATGGTCGGCGGCACGACGCCGTCGCGCAGCGCGCCGATCGCGGCCACCAGCTCCAGCGCGCCGCCGGCGCCCAGCGCGTGGCCGTGCATGGACTTGGTAGACGACACCGCCAGCCGCCGTGCGTGCTCGCCGAAGACGGCCTTGATCGCCTTCGTCTCGGTCGGGTCGTTGGCCGCGGTGCCGGTGCCGTGGGCGTTGATGTAGCCGATCTCGTCGGCATTCAGGCCGCCGCTGCGCAGCGCCCCGCGCATCGCGCGCGCCGCGCCGCCGGCGTCGGGCATCACGATGTCGGCGGCGTCGGCGGTCATGCCGGCGCCGGCCAGCTCGGCCAGGATGCCGGCGCCACGGGCCCTTGCGTGCTCCAGCGTCTCGAGCACGAAGACGCCGGCGCCCTCGCCCAGCACCAGGCCGCGGCGGCCGCGGCTGAAGGGGCGGCAGGTGTCGTCGGCCAGCACGCGCATCGCCTCCCAGGCCTTCACCGTGCCGACCGTGATGCAGGCCTCGGCGCCGCCGGCCAGCGCCACGTCGGCCTCGCCGGCGCGCAGCAGCGCCAGCGCCTGGGCCAGCGCGTGGTTGGACGAGGCGCAGGCGCTGGCCACCGCGAAGGCCGGGCCGCGCAGGCCGAATTCCAGCGAGATCTGCGAGGCCGGCGCATTGGGCATCACGCGCACGATGGCCATCGGGTGCACACGCGGGTTCTTCTCGCCGTACAGCCGCATCGCCATCTGGTCCTGGGTCTGCGCGCCGCCGATGCCGGTGCCGATGACGACCGCCGTGCGCTCGCCCAGTTCGCCCTCGAAGCGCAGGCCGGCCTGCGCGACCGCCTCACGCGCGGCCACCAGCGCATACTGCGACACCGGGTCCAGCAGCACCAGGCGCTTGTCGTCGAAGTGCGCCAGCGGGTCCCAGCCCTTGAGCTGCGCGGCGATGCCGGTGCGCAGGTCGTAGCCGGCCAGGCCGACCAGCGGCGCGATGCCCGGCGTGCCGGCGCACATCGCCTGCCAGGTGGCGGCGGCGCTGAGCCCGATCGGGCTGACGCAGCCCATGCCGGTGACGACGACGCGCTGCATCGCCTGCAGCCGGGCTCAGGTGGTCGCGGTGGCCGCCTTCGCAGCGACCAGGCTCTCGACCCCGGCGACGAGGTCGCGCACGGTGCCGGCCGAGTACTGGTCGTCGCGCTCCGGCACCTGGATGTCGAAGCGGTCCTCGATCTCGAACAACACCTGCACCGCGTCCAGCGAGTGCACGTCCAGGTCCTTCAGCGTGGCGTCGAGCGTGATCCGGTCGCGCTCGATCGAGCACGTCTTGGCGATGATGTCGATGATGGTCTGTTCGGTGTCGCTCATGGGGACCTGGCACTCGCCCGCAGCGGCCGCCGCGCGGCCGCTCGTCGCGAAACCTGCATTATCGCCGCCCCGCGGCGCCACCGGCACCTTCGGCCGCTAGGGTGACACCCCAATTCGCCGCAAGGCCCCGGCCCCGGTCGCCGCCGCGGCGGCGCTGCCCTCCCGCGCCCCGGCCGCCGTCAGCCGCCGCCGACCAGGTCCTTGATCTGCTGCAGCGCGGTCGGGTCCTCGATCGTCGTCAGGTCGCCCGGGTCGCGGGCCTCGCAGACGGCCTGGATGGCGCGCCGCAGCAGCTTGCCCGAGCGGGTCTTGGGCAGCACGGTGACGAAACGCACCCGGCTGGGTCGCGCGACGGCGCCGAGCTGGGCGTCGACCAGCTTCATGATCTCGCCCTCGAGCTTCAGCGCCGCCTCGGGCGTGGCCGCCCGCGACGGGTCCTTCAGCACGGCGAAGGCCATCGCGACCTGGCCCTTGAGCTGGTCGGCGACGCCGACCACCGCGACCTCGGCCACGTTCGGGTGGCTGGCGATGCTTTCCTCGATCTCGCGCGTGCCCAGGCGGTGGCCGGCGACGTTGATCACGTCGTCGGTGCGGCCGAGGATGAAGAAGTAGCCGTCCTCGTCGCGGATGCCCCAGTCGAAGGTGCTGTAGACCTGCCGGCCCGGGATGCTGCTCCAGTAGGTCTTGACGAAGCGCTCGTCGTCGCGCCAGACGGTCTGCATGAAGCCCGGCGGCAGCGGCCCCTCGATGACGACGACGCCCTTCTGGTTCGGCCCCGTCAGGTCCTGCCCGGTCTGCTCGTCGACCAGCTTGACGTCGTAGCCGTACATCGGCACGCCCGGGCTGCCGAACTTGCTGGGCCGCGGCTCGATGCCGTTGGCGATGGTCAGGATGGGCCAGCCGCTCTCGGTCTGCCAGTAGTTGTCGATGACGGGCACGCCCAGCGCGTCGGCGATCCAGCGCCCGGTGGGCTCGTCCAGCGGCTCGCCGGCCAGGAACAGCGCGCGCAGCGAGGAGAGGTCGTGCTTCTTCAGCGCCGCCGGGTCCTGCTTCTTCAGCACGCGCACCGCGGTCGGCGCCGAGAACATCGCCGTGACCTTGTACTTCTCGACCAGGCTCCACCAGATGGCGGCGTCGGGGCGGATCGGCAGACCCTCGTAGAGGATGGTCGCCATGCCGGCGATCAGCGGCCCGTAGACGATGTAGCTGTGGCCGACGACCCAGCCGATGTCGCTGGTGCTGAAGTAGGTCTCGCCGGGCCGGCCCATGAAGATGTGCTTCATGCTCGCCGCCAGCGCCACCGCATAGCCGCCGGTGTCGCGCTGCACGCCCTTGGGCCGGCCGGTGGTGCCGCTGGTGTAGAGCGTGTAGCTCGGGTGCGTGCTGTCCAGCCAGGCGCAGGGCACCTGGGCCGCGAGATGGCGCTCGCGCAGCGCCGCATAGTCCTCGTCGCGGCCGGCCGTGCGCTCGAAGGGCACCAGCCCGCGGTCGACCATCAGCACCCTGGCAGGCTTGTGCTTCGACAGGCGCAGCGCCTCGTCGAGCAGCGGCTTGTAGGGCACGACCTTGCCGCCGCGGCTGCCGGCGTCGGCGCTGACCACGACCACCGGCTCGGCGTCCTCGATGCGGCTGGCCAGGCTGTGGCTGGCGAAGCCGCCGAAGACCACCGAGTGGATGGCGCCGATGCGCGCGCAGGCCAGCATCGTGAAGACCGCCTCGGGGATCATCGGCATGTAGACCAGCACGCGGTCGCCGGCCTTCACGCCCATTTCCTGCAGCATCGCCGCGGTGCGCTGCACCTCGGACAGCAGTTCGCCGAAGCTGTAGACGCGCTCCTGCCCGACCTCGGTGGAGACCCAGATCAGCGCGCGGTCGCCGGGCCGCGCCGCGGCGTGGCGGTCGACCGCGTTGTGGCACAGGTTGGTCGTGCCGCCGACGAACCAGCGCGTGAACGGCGGCCGGCCGTGGTCGCAGACCTGCGTGAACGGTGCGTGCCAGTCGATCAGCGCCGCCTGCTCGGACCAGAAGCCGTCGCGGTCGGCCAGCGAGCGGCGGTGGAAGTCGGCGAAGGTCTCCGGGGTCGGCATGCCTGTCTCCTGATTGATGCGGGTTCAGCCTGTTCGCGAATGTCGTCTCAGCCCACCGGCGCCTGCTTGACCAGCGTCAGCACCTCCTTGAATCGCGCGTGCCGGCAGTCGTGCAGCCACTCGAAGAACACCATCTCGGCACTGGCGATCACCGCGCCGGCGTCGCGCAGGCGCTGCATCGCCAGCGCATGATCGGCCGCCCGGCGCGAGCCGCAGGCCGGCGCCACGACCCACAGCGCATGCCCGGCACGGCGCAGGCCGAGCGCCGTCTGCAGCAGGCACACATGCGCCTCGCAGCCGGCGATCACCACGTCCGGCCGGCCGCCCTGCCGAGCCAGCCATTCGAGCAGCCCGTCCTCGCAGGCGTCGAAGTGCATTTTGGCCAGCGTGCTTGCGCAGCGCTGACGCAGCGCCTCCACGATCGGCCCCAGGCCGGCCGGGTTCTGCTCGGTGCCGATCACGGGCACGTCGAGCAGCCGCGCCACGTCGGCCAGGCGCAGCGCCTCGGCGAGGACCTGGTCGCCCTGGTGGATCGCGGGCAGCAGGCGGGCCTGGTAGTCGACCAGCACCAGCGTACAGCGTTCGGCGCGCAGGGCGGCGGCGCGGGCCTGCGAATCCATGCCGATCTCAGGTGCTGCCCGACGGGAGTGACGAGCCATGGCGCCTGCGCCAGCGTTTGCCGGTCAATGACGGCCCTCGGCGCGTTGCGGCCGCTTCGACGGCGTGCGCGCAGGGCCCTGTCTCCGATGGCGTCACAGCGCTCGCGCCGCTTTGCAGCGCTGTGCCCTGGTGCGTGCCAGCGGTGCGGGGCGTGCGGGCATCGCGGCACAAGGCCGACGCCGTGGGGCCGTTCAGGGCCTGGCCCTCGAACACACGTCGGGACGCCACTGTGGTTCGAAGCGCTGCGGCCGCGCCTCGAGGGCCAAACCCTGCCCGGCCCCACGGCATCGGCCTTGCAGGCAGCGGTTGAGGACTGCCGGCACCCGCCGGCCGGACGTCGGCGCCAGCACCCAGGCCCGATGCCGGCGACGGATTGCCGGAACACCACCACCGCCACGCGCAAGGTCGAGGTCGCGGGGGGTCGGTCAGGGCTGGGCCCTCGAGGCGCGGCCGCAGCGCTTCGAACCACAGCGGCGCTTCGACGTGTGTTCGAGGGCCCAGCCCTGAACGGCCCCCCGCGGCCTCGGCCTTGCACGCCACGGTCTTCGCAGGCGAACCGGGCATGGCGCTCCGCCGAAGAGGGCGCAAGCAGCGGCTTGCTTCCAAGGTCCGCTGTGCGCCGAAACCTGCCCGACGCGGCCCCAGCGCCATGGTTCAGATCCTGACGACGATGCGCCCCCGCACGGCACCGGCCATCAGGCGGCCGGCGGCGGCCACGGCGCCGTCGAGCCCCACCTCGCTGGTCATGGTCTCCAGCAGCGCGGGGTCCAGGTCGGCGGCCAGCCGTGACCAGGCCTGCTCGCGCAGCGCGCGCGGCGCCATCACGCTGTCGACACCGGCCAGCGTGACGCCGCGCAGGATGAACGGTGCCACGGTGCCCGGCAGGTCCATGCCGGCGGCCAGCCCGCAGGCCGCCACGGTGCCGCCGTAGCGCGTCTGCGCCAGCGCATTGACCAGCGTGTGGCTGCCGACTGCGTCGACGACCGCTGCCCAGCGCTCCTTCTGCAGCGGCTTGCCTGGAGACGCCAGCTCGGCGCGGTCCATGACGGCCGCGGCGCCCAGTTGCTGCAGATAGTCGGCCTCGGCCGCCTTGCCGGTGGCGGCGACGACGCGGAAGCCCCGTTTCGCCAGCAGCGCGATGGCCACCGAGCCGACGCCGCCGGTGGCGCCGGTGACCAGCACCTCGCCGTCGCCCGGCTGCACGCCGTGGCGTTCCAGCGCCAGCACGCACAGCATCGCGGTATAGCCGGCGGTGCCGATCGCCATCGCCTGGCGCGGCGTGAAGGCCGCCGGCAGCCGGACCAGCCATTCGCCCTTCAGCCGCGCGCGCCCGGCCAGGCAGCCCCAATGCGTCTCGCCGACGCCCCAGCCGTTGTGCACGAAGCGGTCGCCCGGCTTCCAGCCAGGGTGCCGGCTCTCGATCACGGTGCCGGCGCCGTCGATGCCCGGCACCATCGGCCAGCTGCGCACGACGGGCGCCTTGTTCGTCAGCGCCAGGCCGTCCTTGTAGTTGAGCGTCGAGTACTCGGGCTGCACCAGCACGTCGGCATCGGGCAGGCGGGACTCGTCGAGTTCGGTCAGCGACGCACGGAAGCCGGCGTCGTCCTTCTCCAGCAGCAGGGCCTTGAACATGGGTCGTCGCAGTGTGATCAGTGGGGGACTCCGGCCCGATGCTGCCTGCTGGGCGGCGTCTCGGCAAGGCGACAGTCCCGGGGCCCTGGAGCGGGCGTCGTTTGACACCCCGCGCGCGGTCTGCCTAAGCTGCGCCCCGCGATGCACGACCCGGCCCCGAACCCGCGACCGACCCTGCGCCAGAAGCGCCGGCGGGCCGACGCCGCGGCGGCCCTGCTCGCCGGCGCCGCGGCCCTGCTCGGGGCCGGCTGCGGCACGGCGCCGCCGCGGCCGGCAGTCGACGCTGCCGACCCCTTGCAGCGGCTGCTGGTCGAACGCGGCCTGGCGCCCGAGGACCGGCCGGCCGCGGCGGCCCCCGCCGGCGCTGACGGCGCCCAGGTCGTCGTCGCGGCGCTGAATTTCCTCGAGCTGCCCTACCGCCGCGGCGGCAGCAGCGCCGACCTGGGCTTCGACTGCAGCGGCTTCACGCAGCATGTCTATGCGCTGACGCTGGGCCTGGCGCTGCCGCGCCGGGCCGAACAGCAGGCCACCGGCGCCGGGTTGCTGGCCGTCGCGCGCGACGAACTGCAGCCCGGCGACCTGGTCTTCTTCAACACGCTGCGGCGCACCTACTCGCACGTGGGGATCTATGTCGGCGGCGGGCGCTTCATCCACGCGCCACGCAGCGGCGCCGAGATCCGCGTCGAGAGCCTGCGCGTCGCCTACTGGGCCAGCCGCTTCGACGGTGCGCGCCGCGCGCCGGCGGCGCTGGCGTCCGCCGCCGCGGGCCCGGCCGCGTACACCGCCCCGGAAAACACCGCCAACGCCCTGCGCTGAGCGCAGGCGCGGGGCCGCTGCACAATCGCCCCATGGGCGAATCCGTGATCCCGCTGGCCGACCTGCGTTATGTCGCGCCGGTGCCCGAGGTGCCTGCGCACCCGGCCGCGCCGATCGGCCTGCTGGCCGACCGCCTGGGACGGCCGCTGCGCGACCTGCGCATCTCGGTCACCGACCGCTGCAACTTCCGCTGCAGCTACTGCATGCCGAAGGAAATCTTCGACCGCGACTACCGCTTCCTGCCGCATGCCAGCCTGCTGAGCTTCGAGGAGATCACGCGCGTGGCGCGCCTGTTCGTCGCGCATGGCGTGGTCAAGCTGCGGCTGACCGGCGGCGAGCCGCTGATGCGCAAGCACCTCGAGGAACTGGTGCGCCAGCTCGCCGCGCTGCGCGCGGCCGACGGCACGCCGCTGGACATCACGCTGACGACCAACGGCTCGCTGCTCGCGCGCAAGGCCGCGGCGCTGCGCGAGGCCGGGCTCCGGCGCGTGACGGTCAGCCTGGACGCGCTGGACGACGCCGTCTTCCGGCGCATGAACGACGTCGACTTCCCGGTCGCCGACGTCCTGCAGGGCATCGACGTCGCGCTGGCCGCGGGCCTGACGCCGCTGAAAGTCAACATGGTCGTCAAGCGCGGCACCAACGAAGGGCAGATCGTGCCGCTGGCGCGCCACGTGCGCGAACGCTGGGGTGCGCAGGTCGTCCTGCGCTTCATCGAATACATGGACGTCGGCAGCAGCAACGGCTGGCGCATGGACGAGGTGCTGCCCAGCGACGAGGTGCGCGCGCGCCTGCACGCCGCCTTCCCGCTGGAGCCGCTGCCGCCGTCGGCGCCGGGCGAGACGGCCGAGCGCTGGCGCTACCGCGACGGCGGCGGCGAGGTCGGCTTCATCAGCAGCGTCACCAAGGCCTTCTGCCACGACTGCAACCGCGCCCGCCTGTCCACCGAGGGCAAGCTCTTCCTGTGCCTGTTCGCCAGCAGCGGCCACGACCTGCGCGCGCTGCTGCGCGGCGGCTTCAGCGACGAGCAGATCGCCGGCGCCGTGGGCTTGATCTGGGGCGGGCGCGAGGACCGCTACTCCGAGCTGCGCGCCGCGCACCAGGCCGCGCCCGGCTCGGGCGAGCGCAAGATCGAGATGCACTACATCGGGGGGTGATGCTCGATCACCCCGGGCCGCGGCGGGCAGGCTTCGGGTAGGCTGCGCGCCATCGCCGTACCTGCCGACGTCCTCATGTCCTGGGTCGAGAAGGAACTGAAGAAGCGCAGCGCCGCCGCGGCGCGCGACACGTCCCCGCGCTCGAGCCGGCGCGGCGACAGTTCTCTGCACGGCGAGCCGGCGCGCATCGCGGCGCTGTGGGCGCGCATCGAGGCCGCCAACGACGCCCTGCCCGCCGAGCTGCGGCTGGCGCGCGAACCCGGCAATGCGGTCGCCTTCGCGGTCGAGGGCGCGGCCTTCGAGCACTGGCTGGTCGCGCCCGACGGCGCCGCGATCGGCTTCAACGGCGACGGCATCCGCTACCAGTGGCCGGAGCCGAACCCGCGCCGGAGCAACAACCTGTGGATACGCTGGCGCGAAGGCGCCGGCTATGTCGTGCAGCGCCGCGTCGCTTCGATGTTCACCGGCGTCGGCCTGCAGGAGCGCCGCTTCGACGAAGCGCGCATCGACCGCCTGCTGCGCTGCCTGGTGACCGGCGAGCGCGTCCGGCTGCGCACCGTCGCCCGCCGGCGCTTCGGGCTGCTGTGAGCGGCGCCCGCCGATCGCCCCGGCGCTGGCCGCGCATCATGGCGCGGCAGCTGGCGATCGCGCTGGCCATCGGCGGCGCCGCGCTGGCGGCGGCGATCGCCTTCGGGGGGCCTGGCGAGCCCCAGCCCATGGCCAGCGTCAACCAGCCGTTCCGCGCGATGGACCTCTCGGGCCTGCCGGCGCCCTCGCGCTTCGAGGCTCGCGACGGCGCGGCGCTGGCCTACCGCGCCTACGCGCCGGCGGGCGGTGCGCCGCGCGGCAGTGTCGTGCTGGTGCACGGCTCGTCGGCGAGCAGCCTGAGCATGCACGCGCTGGCGCGGGCCTTCGCCGACGCCGGGTTCGCGGCCTACGCGCCCGACCTGCGCGGCCACGGCGACTCCGGGACGCGCGGCCAGATCGCCTACATCGGGCAGCTCGAAGACGACCTCGACGACTTCCTGCGCCGCGTCGCGCCGCCCGCGCCTGCGACGCTGGTCGGCTTCTCCGCCGGCGGCGGCTTCGCGATCCGCTTCGCCGGCAGCGAGCGCCAGGACCGCTTCGCCGGCTACCTGTTCCTGTCGCCCTTCATCAGCCAGGACGCCCCGACCTACCGGCGCGGCGCTGGCGGCTGGGTCGAGGTCGGGGTGCCGCGCATCGTGGCGCTGACGGTGCTGGACCGCCTGGGCGTCCGCGCGCTGCACGGGCTGCCGGTGACGCGGTTCGCGCTCGACGAGCAGGCGCGCGCGCTGCTGACGCCGTCGTACTCGTTCGCGCTGGCCACCAACTTCCGGCCCCAGGCCGACTACCGGGCCAACCTGCGCGCGATCCGGCAGCCGGCGCGCCTGATCGCAGGCTCGGCCGACGAGGCCTTCGTCGCCCAGGCCTTCGAGACGGTGGTCCGCAACGCCGGCCAGGCGATCCCGGTGCAGCTGCTGCCGCAGGTCGGCCATGCCGGGCTGATCCTGCAGCCGCCCGCACTGGCCGCCGCGGTGGCGGCGGTCACGGCGATGCAGCCGCCCGACGCCCGGCGCGCACCCTGACAGGGCCCGAGCCGCGCGGCCCAGGCCAGGGCTCAGTCCGCCTGCCCGGCGGCCGGACGCTGGGCGTGCGGCGGCGCCGTGGCCGGCTCCTCGGGGGTCGTGATCTCGCCCGGGATGCCACGGCGCGCGAACAGCGTGTAGATCGTCGGCACCACGAAGACCGTCAGCAGCGTGCCCAGCGACATGCCGCCGACGATGACCCAGCCGATCTGCTGCCGGCTCTCGGCGCCGGCGCCGCTGGCCAGCGCCAGCGGCACCGCGCCGAGCACCATCGCGCCGGTGGTCATCAGGATCGGGCGCAGGCGCAGGCTGGCCGCCTCGGTCACCGCGGCCATGATGTCGCGGCCCTGCTTGCGCAGCTGGTTGCTGAACTCGACGATCAGGATGCCGTGCTTGGTGATCAGGCCGACCAGCGTGATGAGGCCGATCTGCGAATACACGTTCAGCGTGCCGCCGGTGAATTTCAGTGCCAGCAGCGCGCCGACCATGGACAGCGGCACCGCGAGCAGGATCACGAAGGGGTCGATGAAGCTCTCGAACTGCGCCGCCAGCACGAGGAAGATGAACAGCAGCGCGAGCACGAAGACCAGCCCCAGCGCACCCGACGAGGCGCGGAACTCGCGGCTGACGCCGTTGAGCTCGGTCGCGTAGCCCGGCGGCAGCGTGCGCGCGGACAGCTCGTCCATGTAGGCCAGCGCCTCGCCCAGCGAATAGTTGGGCGCCAGGTTGGCGGTGATGCTGACCGAGCGCCGCTGGTTGAAGTGGTTCAGCTCGCGCGGGCTGACCGACTCGCGCACCTTGACCAGGCTGGACAGCGGCACCATGGTGTCGTTGCGGCCGCGCACGAAGATCTTCTCGATGTCCTCCGGCGTCGTGCGGCCGCGCTCCGCGGTCTGCACGATCACGTCGTACTGCTCGGCGTCGCGCTTGTAGCGCGTGACGACGCGGCCGCCGAGCATGCTCTCGACGGTGCGCGCCACCGCGTCCACCGACACGCCCATGTCGGCCGCGCGCACGCGGTCGACCTCCATGAAGATCTCGGGCTTGTTGAGCTGCAGGTCGATGTCCGGCTGCACGATGCCGGGGTTGCTGCGCATCTCGGCCAGCATCTGCTGCGCGTAGCGCGCCATGTTCTCGTAGCTGTCGCCGCTGACCAGCACGTAGTTCAGCGGCTGCGAGCGGAAGCTCTGGCCCAGGCTGGGCGGCAGGCTGGGGAAGGCGCTGACGCCGGGCAGAGCCATCAGCTGCGGCAGCAGTTGCTGCTGCAGGTCGCGCGTGGTGAGGCTGCGCTCCTCCCAGTCGACGGTGCGCAGCACGCCGAAGGCGGTGGAGACCTGGCCGCCGCCGATGAACAGGAAGCGACGGTCGAACTCCGGATACTGCGAGGCGATGCGGTCGATCTCGTCGAGGTAGCGCGCGGTGTACTGCATCGTCGCGCCGTCGGGCGCGCGGATCGGCAACGAGACGACGCCGCGGTCCTCGTACGGCGCGAGCTCGCTCTTCGCGGTGCTGAACAGCCACCAGCTGCCGGCGCCGCTGGCCAGCATCACGGCGACCATCAGCCAGCGCCGGTGCAGCGTCCAGGTCAGCACCGAGCGGTAGCCGCCGGTCAGCCAGACCAGGAAGCGCTCCATGCCGCGGTCGAAGCGCGTCGGCTTCTCGACGTGGCGCAGCAGCTTGCTGCACATCATCGGCGTCAGCGTCAGCGCGACGAAGCCGGAGACCAGCACCGCGCCGGCCAGCGTCAACGCGAATTCGCTGAACAGGCGCCCGGTGCGGCCGGGCGTGAAGGCCAGCGGCGCAAACACCGCGGCCAGCGTCAGCGTCATCGCGATGACCGCGAAGCTGATCTCGCGGATGCCCTTGAGCGCCGCCTGGAAGGGCTTCATGCCCTCCTCGATGTGGCGGTAGATGTTCTCCAGCACGACGATGGCGTCGTCGACCACGAGGCCGATGGCCAGCACCAGCGCCAGCAGCGTCAGCGTGTTGATCGTGAAGCCGGCGAGCGCGATCATGCCGAAGGCGCCGATCAGGCTGACCGGGATCGTCACCAGCGGGATGATGGACGCGCGCAGCGTGCGCAGGAAGACGAAGACGACCAGCGCGACCAGCACGATGGCCTCGGCCACCGTGGTGTAGACCGACTTGATGGAGCGGTCGATGAAGACGCTGAGGTCGTTGGCCTGCACGACCGTCACCGAGGGCGGCAGGTCGCGCTGGATCTGCGGGATCAGCGCCTTCACGCCGGCGGCCACCTCCAGCGGGTTGGCGGTCGCGTTGCGGATCACGCCGGTGCTGATCGACGGCACGCCGTTCAGGCGCACGCGGGTGCGTTCGCTGGCCGCGGCCTCCTGCACGCGCGCGACGTCGCGCAGCCGCACCGTGTAGCCGCCGACCGTCTTGAGCGCGATCTGCTCGAACTGTGGCACCGTGTTGAGGTCGGTGCGCGCGGTGACGCTGAACTCGCGCTGCGCGCTCTCGATGCGCCCGGCCGGCACCTCCAGGTTCTGACGGCGCAGCGCGTCCTCGACGTCCTGCACCGTCAGCCGGTAGGCGGCCAGCTTGTCCGGGTCGACCCAGATGCGCATCGCATAGCGCCGGTCGCCGCCGATCTGCACGTCGGCCACGCCGGGCACGGTCTGCAGGCGCGGCTTGACGACGCGGTTGATCAGGTCGGTCAGCTCCAGCGGACTCATGGTCTCGCTGGTGTAGGCCAGCCAGATGGTCGGTGTCGCGTCGGCCTCGACCTTGGCGATGACGGGTTCGTCGACCGCATCGGGCAGGCGCCCGCGCACGCGCGAGACGCGGTCGCGCACCTCGGCGGCCGCGGTGTCCGGGTCCTTGCTCAGCCGGAAGCGGGCCGTGATCTGGCTCACCTCGGTGCGCGAGACCGAGGTGATGATGTCGATGCCGTCGATGCCGGCGATCGAGTCCTCCAGCGGCTTCGTGACCTGCGACTCGATGACCTCGGAGGAGGCACCGACCAGCCGCGTCGTCACGTTGACCAGCGGCTCGTCGATGCGCGGGTACTCGCGCACGCTCAGCTGCTGGAACGACACCAGGCCGATCAGCATGACCAGCAGCGACATCACGGTGGCCAGCACCGGGCGGCGGATCGAGGTCTCGGAGAGCTTCATCGCGGCATCACCTAGGCGCCCGGCAGGCGGTCAGGGGTTGGGGCGCTGCGCACCCGGCGCGCCGGACGCGGCGCGCGCGACCGCCTTCGCGCCGGCCGCCGGCGCGGCACCGGCGGCGGCCGCGCCGCCCCCGCCGAGCTCGATCACGCGCACCGGCATGTTCTCGCCGCGCGTCAGGCGTGCCTGGCCCGCCGTGGCGACCAGGTCGCCGGCCTGCAGCCCTTCGAGGATCTCGACCTTGCCCGGCAGGCGCAGCCCGATGCGGGCCTCCAGCCGCTGCGCGACCTTCTGGCCCTGCGCGCCGTCGACGACCTTGTACAGGTACTGGCGGCCGGCCACCGGCACCAGCGCCTCCTCCGGCACGACGACCGCGCCCTCACGCACGGCGAGCACGACCCGCGGCCGCGCGAACATGCCGGGCTTGAGCAGCGTGCCGGGGTTGTCCACGCGCGCCAGCACCTGCAGCGCGCGACCGTTGGCGTCGACCTGCGAATCCACCGCCAGCACGCGGCCCTTGAACTGGCGCTCGGGCAGCGCGTCCAGCGCCACTTCCACCGGCAGCCCCGGGCGCACGCGGTCGATGTAGCGCTCGGGCAGCGCGAACTGCACGGTCAGCGCGCTGAGGTCCTCGAGGTTGACGATGTCGGCGCCATCCTTCACGTAGTCGCCGACGTCGACCATCTTCAGCCCGGCCGTGCCGTCGAACGGCGCCAGCACCTGCATGCGCGCGAGCTGGGCGCGGGCCAGCGCGACCTGCGCCTCGGCGACCTGCAGCGCGGCGGCGTTCTGGTCCACCGCGCTGGCGCTGACGAAGTTCTGCGCCAGCAGTTCGCGGCTGCGCTGCAGGTTGGTGCGCGCGATGCTGGCCTGCGCCTCGGCCTGCTTGAGCTGCGCCTGCTGCAGCGTGTCGTCCAGTTGCAGCATCAGCTGGCCGCGGCGCACGCGCTGGCCGTCGGTGAAACCGAGCCGGGCGACGCGCCCGCTGGACTCCGGCCGCAGCATCACGCCCTGGCTGGAGCGCAGCGAGCCGACGGCCTGCACGTCGTCGGTCAGCGTCAGGGCCTCCGCGCGCGCGACCTCGACCGCGACCGGGCTGCCCGGCCCGCCCGCGCGCGGGCCGCCGCCGGCCGCGCCGGGCCCGCCCGGGCGCGCAGCAGGCCCGGCACCGCCGCCCGGCATGCCCTGCGCCACCGGCGCCGGCGGTGCGCTGCGGTTCTGCCACCACCACGCGGCGCCACTGGCCAGCGCGATGCCGACGACGGCCACCACGGTGTGTACTGTTTTCAAGGCGGTTCCTGCGGCGCGCTGCAAAACCCGACACTGTAGCGGGCCTCGGCGCCGCCCGCTCGTGCGGCACCGGGTCGCCATGCTCGCCGCACGCCCACCGGGCCGCGGCGCCGGCCGCGCTCAGCCGGCGGCCAGGACCTCGTCGACGCCGCGGTTGGCCAGCGCATCGGCGCGCTCGTTGCCGGGATCGCCGGCATGGCCGCGCACCCAGCGCCAGTGCACGTCGTGGGCCGCGTTCAGCGCGTCCAGGCGCTGCCAGAGCTCGATGTTCTTCACCGGCTTGCGGTCGGCCGTCTTCCAGCCGCGCGCCTTCCAGCCGTGGATCCAGCTGGTGATGCCGTTCTTCACGTATTCGCTGTCGGTATAGACCGTGACGGCGCAGCGCCGCTTCAGCGACTCCAGCGCCTGGATCACCGCGGTCAGCTCCATGCGGTTGTTGGTGGTCTGGCGCTCGCCGCCCCACAGCTCCTTCTCGTGGCTGCCGCTCTTCAGCCACACGCCCCAGCCGCCGGGCCCCGGGTTGCCGCGGCAGGCGCCGTCGGCGTAGATCACGACTTCACTCATGGGCGCGCATTGTGCGGGCGGCGCGGCCCGCGCCGCGTCAGGCCGACTCGGTCTCGGCCGGCGCCGGCGTGCGCCGCCGCTGGCGGTTGGCGACGACCGCAGGGGCGGCGGCGGTCTTGCGCCGTTCCTGCCGGGCCAGGCCCACCAGCCGCATGCCGCGCACGCGCTTGACGGCGACCAGGAAGTAGACGGCGCCGAGCACCGGCCACCAGCGGTCGCCGACGCGGTCCATCCAGGCGAAGCGCTCCAGCCAGACCGGGCTGCGCAGCGGCGGCCGCCAGCAGCCGAAGCGGCCGGCCTCGACCTCGAAGCCGAGCAGGCGCAGCCAGTCGCGCAGCCGCCAGTAACCGAGGAACTCGCCGGCGCGCGGCAGGTACAGCGGCGTCTGGCGGCCGAGCCCGAGGCCGCGCTTGAGGTGGCCGGCGCGCTGGCGCAGCCCCCACAGGCTGGCCGGGTTGAAGCCGGCGACGACGACGCGGCCCTCGGGCACCAGCACGCGCTCGACCTCGCGCAGCGTGTGGTGCGGGTCGCGCGCCAGTTCCAGCGCAT
Source organism: Rubrivivax sp. (assembly GCA_019635315.1). Classification (GTDB taxonomy): domain Bacteria; phylum Pseudomonadota; class Gammaproteobacteria; order Burkholderiales; family Burkholderiaceae_C; genus Rubrivivax. The sequence continues at coordinate 28,923 of JAHBZT010000002.1, read as the reverse complement.
GCGGCAGCACGACGAGGTCGACGCTGGCGTTGGGAAACGGCAGCGCGTCGAATTCGCAGTGCAGTGCGATCGGCTCGTGCGCAGGCTGGGTGCTCAGCAGCGGGTCCGGCGCCGGCAGCGGCAGCGCCTCGGGGTGCAGCAGCGCATCGCTGGCCACCCAGCGGTGCGGCATGCGGTTGGCGCGCAGGCCGTCGAGCTCGGGCAGCCCCAGCTGCAGCGCGTGAAATCCGAACGCATCGGCCACCGCATGGTCCAGCCGGTCCTGCTCCCAGGCCAGCAGCAGGGCCCCCGGCGCGGTCCGCAGCCAGGAGCCCAACTCTATAATCGACTCTTCCCGCGTCATGAATCTGCTAGCGCTTCCCGCCTTCTCCGACAACTACATCTGGATGCTTCACGACGGCCGGTCTGCCGTGGTGGTGGATCCGGGCGATGCAGCGCCGGTGCAGCAGGCGCTGGAGTCCCTGGGGCTGGTGCTGGCGGGCATTCTAGTGACGCACCACCACCCCGACCATGTCGGCGGCGTCGACGAGTTGCGTCCGCTGCTGCAGGGGCCCGTGCACGGGCCGGCGCGCGAGCGCATTCCCATGCCCTTCGTGCCGCATGCCGACGGCGACGTGGTCGAGGTGCTCGGCCTGCGTTTCGCGGTGATGGACGTGCCCGGCCACACCGCCGGCCACATCGCCTACCGGCAGCTCGACGCGGACCGGGCGCCGCTGCTGTTCTGCGGCGACACGCTGTTCAGCGGCGGCTGCGGCCGCCTGTTCGAAGGCACGCCGGCGCAGATGAGCGCCTCGCTCGCAAGGCTGGCCGCCCTGCCCGACGACACGCGTGTGTGCTGCACGCACGAATACACGCTGTCCAACCTGCGCTTCGCCGCCGCCGTGGAGCCGGCCAACGAGGCGCTGGCCGAGTACACCCGCCATTGCAGCGCGCTGCGCGAGGCCGGCGAGCCGACGCTGCCGTCGACGATCGCGCAGGAGCGCCGCATCAACCCCTTCCTGCGCTGCAGCGAACCGGCGGTCGTCGCCGCGGCGCGCGCGCAGGGCGCGGCCAACGACGAGCCGGTCGCCGTCTTCGCGGCGCTGCGCGAGTGGAAGAACCGCTTCCGATGACGCTGCGGCGCGGTCGCAGCGCCCCCGGGCGCAGCCTGGCGAGCCTGGTCTGCGCGCTGGCCGCGGTGCTGCTCGGGGCCTGCGCCGCGCTGCCCGGCGACCCCGGCACGGCCGCACCGCCGGCCGAGGCGGCAGCCGCGCCGGCCGGCGCCGCCCAGGCCGAGGCACCTGCCGCCGAGCCGCTGCCCTCGGTGGCCGTGCTGGTCGCCCTGCGCGGCGAGGCGGCGCCCGAGCCGCCGGCGCGCATCGTCGCGATGCCGCGCCCGCGCCTGGACCCCGAGCAGGACGCCGACCGCGGCGACCTCTGGCAGCGCGTGCGCGACGGCTTCGCGATCGCCGACGCCGAGGGCCCGCTGGTGCGCAAGTGGGAGGCCTACTACGCCGCCCGCCCCGACTACGTGCGCCGCATGACCGAGCGCGGCGGCCGTTTCCTGTACCACATCGTCGAGGAGGTCGAGCGCCGCGGCCTGCCGATGGAGCTGGCGCTGCTGCCCTTCATCGAGAGCGCGTTCAACCCGCAGGCCATGTCGCGCGCGCGCGCCGCCGGCATGTGGCAGTTCATGCCCGCCACCGGTGCGCACTTCGAGCTGCGGCAGAACCTGTTCCGCGACGACCGGCGCGACATCCTGGCCTCGACCCACGCGGCGCTGGACTACCTGCAGAGCCTGCATGCGCGCTTCGGCGACTGGCAGCTCGCGCTGGCCGCCTACAACTGGGGCCAGGGCAACGTCAACCGCGCCATCGAGAGCAACCGCAAGCGCCGCCGCGGCACCGACTACGCCAGCCTGCGCATGCCCGCCGAGACGCGCAACTACGTGCCCAAGCTGCAGGCGGTGAAGAACATCGTCAGCGACCCCGAACGCTTCGGCCTCGCGCTGCCGATGCTGGAGAACCACCCGTTCTTCCTGACGGTGGCGATCGAGCGCGACATCGACGTCGGCCTGGCGGCGCGCCTGGCCGGCCTGCCGCTGGACGAGTTCCAGCTGCTCAACCCGCAGATGAACAAGCCGGTGATCCTGGCCGCCGGCACGCCGCAGCTGCTGCTGCCCTACGACAACGCCAACCGCTTCGTGCGCGAGCTGTCGCGCCACGACGGCCCGCTGGCCAGCTGGACGGCCTGGGTCGCGCCGCGCACGCTGAAGCCGGCCGACGCCGCCCAGCTGGTCGGCATGAGCGAGGCCGAGCTGGTCGAGGCCAACCACATCCCGCCGCGCATGCTGATCCGCGCCGGCTCGACGCTGCTGGTGCCGCGCGACGAGGACGTCGAGGACGACGTCGCCGAGCACATCGCGCACAACGGCACGCTGGCGCTGGCGCCGGACCTGCGTGGCCTGCGCCGCGTCGTCTTCCGCGCCGGCCGCAAGGGCGACAGCGTGGCGGCGGTGGCGCGCCGCTACCGGCTCGAGCGTTCGCAGGTCGCGCAGTGGAACCGGGTCGGCGTGAATGCGCGTTTCCGCCCCGGGCACCGCATCGTCGTGATGCTGCCGCGTGCACCCGCGGCCAAGGCCGCGGCCAAGCGCCCGCCGCGCCCGGCAGCGGCCACCGCCGCGAAGGCGCCGAAGAAGCGCGCCGCCCAGGCAGCGGCCCGCGGCGCCGTCAAGCCGACGGCCAGCCGTCCCGCCGCCGACGGCGCGAAGGCGCGCGCGGCGCAGCCGCCTCGGTCCAGGTAGCTCAGCCGAGAAAGTCGCGCTTGCCGAGTTCCACCCCGGCATGGCGCAGCAGCGCGTACGCGGTCGTGAGGTGGAAGTAGAAGTTCGGCAGCACGAAGAAGCGCAGGTAGTCCTCGCCGCTGAAGCGCAGCGGCTCGCCGGCGCGCGTAGGCACCGCGATCTCGCGCGTCTCGCTGCCCTCGAAGCGCGCGGGCTCGAACGACTGCACGTAGTCGATCGTGCGCCGCACGCGCGCGCGCAGCTCGTCCAGCGTCGCCTCCTCGTCGCCCCACTTCGGCACCTCGACGCCGGCCAGCCGCGCGACGCAGCCCTTGGCGCCGTCGCTGGCGATCTGGATCTGGCGCGCGAAGGGCAGCATGTCGGGCGCCAGGCGCAGGCCGAGGTAGTTCTGGGCGTCGAACTGGCGCGCGCGGGCATGCGCCTCGGCCTTGTCCAGCCAGGCCAGCAGGTTGCCGAGCATGCGCACGAAGACGGGCACGCTGGCGGCGTGCATCGAGAGGCTCATCCGGAATCTCCTGGTTGCACCCTTCACCGGGCGGCGGATGCTAGCGCCGGTGCGCGCGGCCTGCAGGACGCGGCAGAATGGGCCACGGTCCGCCCATGAACATCATCATCCTCGACGACTACCAGGACGCGGTGCGCAAGCTGCAGTGCGCGTCGCTGCTGGAGCCCTTCAACGCCAAGGTCTTCACCAACACGGTGAAGGGCATCGGCCAGCTCTCGGTGCGCCTGCGCGACGCCGAAGTGCTGGTGCTGATCCGCGAGCGCACGCACTTCCCGCGCGCGCTGCTGGAGAAGCTGCCGCGCCTGAAGCTGATCTCGCAGACCGGCAAGGTCGGCCCGCACATCGACGTGCAGGCCTGCACGCGGCTGGGCATCGCGGTGGCCGAAGGCGTGGGCTCGCCGGTGGCGCCGGCCGAGCTGACCTGGGCGCTGATCATGGCCAGCATGCGGCGGCTGCCGCAGTACATCGGCAACCTCAAGCACGGCGCCTGGCAGCAAAGCGGGCTGAAGTCGGCGTCGATGCCGCCGAACTTCGGCATCGGCATGGTGCTGGCCGGCAAGACGCTGGGCATCTGGGGCTACGGCAAGATCGGCCGCCTGGTCGCCGGCTACGGCCGCGCCTTCGGCATGACGGTGCAGGTCTGGGGCAGCGAGCACTCGCGCCAGGCCGCGCTGGCCGACGGCTACCTGGCGGCCGACAGCTGCGAAGGCTTCTTCGAGAGCTGCGACGTGCTGAGCCTGCACCTGCGGCTGAACGATGCCACGCGCGGCATCGTGCGCCTGGACGCGCTGTCGCGCATGAAGCCGACCGCGCTGCTGGTCAACACCTCGCGCGCCGAGCTGATCGAGGAGAACGCGCTCGTCGCGGCGCTCAACCGCGGCCGCCCCGGCATGGCCGCGGTCGACGTGTTCGACGCCGAGCCCATCCTGCAGGGCCACCCGCTGCTGCGGCTGGAGAACGCGGTCTGCACGCCGCACATCGGCTACGTCGAGCAGGACAGCTACGAGCTGTACTTCGGCGCGGCGTTCCGCAACGTCGTCAACTTCATCCGCAACGAGCCGACCAACCTGGTCAACCCCGAGGCCCTCAAGGTCCTGCGCTGAGGTGGCGACGTCGGCCGACCCCGCACCGGGTGCCGCGCCGCAGGCAGGCGAAGGCGCCGCGCGCCTGAGGCGCGCGTCCTGGGCGCTGCTGGCCGGCAATTTCGCGATCGGCTGCGGCGTGATGGTCGTGCCGGGGTCGCTGAACGACCTCTCGGGTTCGCTCGCCATCTCGCCGGCCGTCGGCGGCCAGCTGATCACCGCCGGCGCGGTGACGATGGGCCTGGGGGCGCCGCTGCTGGCCGCCGCGCTCGGCGGCTGGGACCGCCGCCGGCTGCTGACGCTGGCGCTGGCCTGGTATGCGCTGGGTCACCTGGTGGCCGCGCTGGCGCCGCACTTCGCGGCGCTGCTGCCGCTGCGCGCTGCCAGCGTGCTGGGCGCCGCGGTCTTCACGCCGCAGGCGGCGGCGGCGATCACGGTGATGGCGGCGCCGCACGAGCGCGGGCGGCTGATCACCTTCGTCTTCCTCGGCTGGTCGCTGGCTTCGGTGCTGGGCATGCCGCTGCACAGCTACATCGGCGAGGCCTTCGGCTGGCGCTGGGCCTTCGGCCTGGTGGCGCTGCTCAGCGTCGCCGGCGCGCTGGCGGTCTGGCGCACGCTGCCCGACGGCGTGCGGCCGGCGCCGCTGTCGCTGGCCAGTTGGCGCAGCGCGCTGACGCACCCGCTGCTGATGGGCATCGTCGCGGTGACCGTGCTCAGCGGCGCCGGCCAGTTCACGCTGTTCAGCTATTTCGCGCCCTACTACCGGCAGGAACTGGGGGCCAGCGCGGCCGCGGTGAGCCTGCTGTTCCTGTGGTTCGGCGCCTTCGGCCTGGCCGGCAACCTGCTGGTCTCGCGCTGGATCGACCGCGTCGGCGCCGCGCGCTGCGTCAACGCCACGCTCGTACTGATGGCGCTGTCGCTGGCGCTGTGGCCGCTGGCCGGCGGCGCCGTCGCGATGGCCTTCGTGCTGGTGCCCTGGGCGCTGGGCTGCTTCTCGTCGAACTCGGCGCAGCAGGCGCGCGTGTCGAGCGCATCGCCGGCCTTCGCGCCGGCGCTGCTGGCACTCAACACCTCGGCCATCTATGTCGGCCAGGCGATCGGCGCGGCCGGCGGCGGCGCGCTGCTCGCGGCCGGTGGTTACGGGCCGCTGTCCTGGGCCGCCCTGGGCTGGATGGGCCTGGCGATCGCGCTCAGCCTGCTCGTGGCCTCGCGCATGAAGGGCGGCCATGTCTGAAGCCGCGCTGCCGGCGGCGCGGCCGCGCGGCCGCCTCGCCGGCCTGGCGCGCATGGCCGGCCTGCTGGCCGCGGCCTACCTGCTGATGGTCGTGCTGATGTGGTGGGGCCAGGAGTGGCTGCTGTTCCGCCCGGAGCGGCTGCCGCCCGAGCACCGCTTCGCGCTGCCGAGCAACGTGCAGGAGACCTGGATCGCGGTCGACGGCGGCCGGCTCCATGCGCTGCACCTGCGCCAGCCGCAGCCGGGCGGGATCGCGCTGATCCTGCATGGCAACGGCGGCCACGTGGGCGCCTGGTGGTTCGACCTGCTGCCCTACACGCGCGCCGGGCTGGACGTGCTGATGATCGACTACCGCGGCTACGGCAAGAGCCCCGGCCGCATCGAGAGCCAGGCCCAGCTGGAGGCCGACGTGCGCGCGGCCTGGGACCATGCGCTGGCGCTGGTGCCGGGCGGCCACCGCGTGCTGGTCGGCCGCTCGCTGGGCGCCGGCCTCGCGGTGCGCCTGGCCGCCGAGGTGCAGCCCGACGTGACGCTGCTCGTCTCGCCCTACACCAGCGTGCTGCAGCTGGCGGTGGAGCACCACCCCTGGGTGCCGCGGCCGCTGATGCAGCGCCTGCTGCGCTACCCGTTGCGCGCCGACGAGGCGCTGCCCCGCGTGCGCGGCCCGGTGACGTTGCTGCACGGTGAGCAGGACACGCTGATCCCGGTGCATCACGCGCAGCAGCTGCATGCGCTGGCACCGGCGACGCGACTGGTCGTCGTGCCGCAGGGCGGGCACGGCGACCTGCACCGCTTCCCGGCCTACCAGGACGCGGTGACGCGGGCGCTGCGCGAGGCGCTGGGCGGCCGCTGAACCTCCGCCCTACTTGGTGCCGAAGATCTTGTCGCCGGCGTCGCCCAGGCCGGGGATGATGTAGCCGTTGGCGTCCAGGTGGCTGTCGATGGCCGCCGTCCAGCAGCGCACGTCGGGGTGCACGCGGTCCAGCGCCGCCACGCCTTCCGGCGCGGCGACCAGCACCAGCGCGCGGATGTCGCGGCAGCCGCGGCGCTTGAGCAGGTCCACGGTCGCGATCATCGAGCCGGCGGTGGCCAGCATCGGGTCGATGATGATCGCCGCGCGTTCGTCGAGCTGGCCGACGAAGCGCTCGAAATAGTGCTCGGGCTGCAGCGTGTCGTGGTTGCGCGAGAGGCCGACGACGCTGACCTTGGCGCTCGGGATCATGTCCAGCACGCCGTCCAGCATGCCCAGACCGGCGCGCAGGATGGGCACCACGGTGACCTTCTTGCCGGCGATGCGCTGCACGGTCGCCGGGCCGCTCCAGCAGTCGACCGTGGTGTCCTCGAGCGGGAAGTCGGCCGTGGCCTCGTAGGCCAGCAGGCGGCCGAGCTCGTGCGTCAGCTCGCGGAACTTCTTGGTCGAGATCTCGTGCTCGCGCAGCAGGCCGACCTTGTGGCGCACGAGCGGGTGGCGGACTTCGATGACGGGCATGGCGGGCGGACTCCAGACGCGGCCCGCGCAGTGTAGTCAGCCGCCGCGCTGGCGCCGCGCCTCGTACAGCGCCACGCCGGCGGCGACCGAGACGTTGAGGCTCTCGACCGCGCCGCGCATCGGGATCGCGACCAGCTCGTCGCAGGTCTTCGCGGTGAGCTGGCGCATGCCCTTGCCCTCCGCGCCCAGCACCAGCGCCAGCGGGCCCGACAGGTCGGCCTGGTACAGCGAACGCCCGGCCGCGTCGCTGGTGCCGACGACCTTGACGCCCGCGGCCTTGAGCTCGCCCAGCGCGCGCGCGAGGTTGGTCACCATCAGGTAGGGCACGTGGTCGGCGGCGCCGCTGGCCACCTTGGCCACGGTGGCGTTGATCGCCACCGCGTGGTCCTTCGGCGCGATCACCGCGTGCGCACCGGCGCCGTCGGCCACGCGCAGGCAGGCGCCCAGGTTGTGCGGGTCGGTCACGCCGTCCAGCACCAGCAGCAGCGGCGGCCCTGCGGCCGGGTCCAGCGCGTCCAGCAGCTCGATCACCGTGCGCGCCAGCGGCAGCGGCTCCACGCGCGCGACCACGCCCTGGTGGCGCGGCGTGCCGGCCAGCTTGCTCAGCGCCGCGTCGTCGCTCTCGTGCAGGCGCACGCCGGCGGCGCGCACGCGCTCGACAAACTGGCGCATGCGGCCGTCGCGCCGCGTGGCGTCGACGAAGACCTCCAGCACGCTGCCGGGCGCCGTCTTCAGGCGGCCGCCGATGGTGTGGAAACCGAACAGCACGTGGCGGGACATCAGGCCGACCCCACGTGGAAGTCCGCCGGCCGCAGCTGCAGCGGCTGACCGTGCGGCGTGCGCTCGGCGCAGCGCGCCCAGGCGTCGCGCCAGTGCTGCAGCTCGTCCGCGCCGCCGCCCGGCGCAGCGGCCGGCAGCCGCTCGGCGACGACCGCCTCCAGCGCGGCCAGCCAGTGCTGCCAGTAGGTGTCGCCGCGGTCCGGGTCGCCGGCGCGCTGCGCCTGCGTGATCTGCGTCGCCAGCGCGGCGGCCCACTGCGGCCAGGTGAACAGGCCACGTTCGTGCAGCTGCAGCGTCATCGCGAAGGCCTGCGCCTGCCAGGGCTCGGCGAAGGCCGGCTCGGCGCCGCGCAGGTCCGGCGGCAGCAGTTCGACCGGCAGCGGCGCCGTCATGCCGACTCCAGGTAGGGTTCCCAGGCGTCGATCGACACGCGCAGGCGCTGCGCGCCGGTCTCGCCGCCCCACAGCTCGCCGCCGTCGAAGACCACGGTGTACAGCCACTGCGGCTGCTCGCCCTGGCCTTGCGCATGGGTGTCCGCGAAGACATGCGCGCCGTGCAGCGACTCGACGACACCGACGCGGCCGCGCGCATAACCGGGCAGCCGCGTGTGGTGGGGCACGGCGCCGGTGCGCAGGCGCACGCGCTGCCCGGGCGCGAAGCGCGCGGGGCCGGGGGCAGGACGTTCGGTCGGCGCCCCACGCGCCAGCACGGCCGGCACGTCGGCGGCGCGCAGCAGGCGCGGCGGCGGCGGCGAGCCCGGGCGCGGCCGGTCGGCGTCGGCGTCGGCGTCGGCGAGTTCGTCGTCGTGCAGCACGCCCCGTTCGCGCAGCAGCCGCTCGAGCGCGTGGATCCAGATCTCGTAGTAGCTCAGGCGCGCATAGGCGGGCAGCGTCTCGCGCGCAGCGCGGCTCATGTCGATGTTCCAGGCGCCGGTGGCGCCGGCGGCGACGGTGAGCGCCATGGCGCGCGGTTCCCAGGCGGCGTGCCAGAGCTCGCCTTCGGGTTCGGGCACGACGTGGCCGCAGCCTTCGCGGCCACCGAGATCGGCGTGGCTGTGGTAGCTCATGGTCATGCGGGCGACGGACTGCGCGGCAGCCCTGTGCCGATCATCGAGTCGCGCGTCACCAGGTCCGCCAGCGCGTCTTCCGACAACCCCTCACTGCCGGGCGGCCGCATCGGCAGCACGAGATAGCGGATCTCGGCCGTGGAGTCCCAGACGCGGATCGCGGTCGACTCGGGCAGCACGACGCCGAAGTCGGCGAGCACGCCGCGCGGGTCGCGCACCGCGCGCGCGCGGTAGGGCGCGCTCTTGTACCAGGTCGGTGGCAGGCCGAGCACCGGCCAGGGGTAGCAGCTGCACAGCGTGCAGACCACGAGGTGGTGCGTGTCGGGGGTGTTCTCGACGACGACCATGTGTTCGCCCTGGCGCCCGCTGAAGCCCAGCGACGCGATCGCCGCCGTCGCGTCGCGCCGCAGCCAGTCGCGGTAGGCCGGATCGACCCAGGCGCGGGCGACGACGCGTGCACCGTTGCGCGGGCCGATGCGAGTCTGGTAGGCGTCGACGATGGCATCCAGCGCCGCCGGGTCGATCCAGCCCTTGGCGGCCAGCAGCGACTCCAGCGCGCGCACGCGAAGATCCATCGCGCCGAGTTCGCTGTGCTCGTGGTCGTGCTCGTGGTCGTGCCCGTGCTCGTGCCCCGGGCCGTGATCGCCTTGCGTCATGCCATGCATGCTACGCCCTACCACCAGCCCAGCGCCCGCCCGCCCAGCAGTGCAGCGATGAACACCGGCTGGTGCAGCATGTAGAAGCTCAGCGACCAGCGCCCGAGGCCGGCCAGCGGCGACAGCGCGGGCGGCACGCCGCCGCGCAGCACGCCAGGCGCGCGCGCCAGCAGCCATTGCCCGGCTGCCAGGCCCCACAGCATGACGCCCAGCCAGGGCAGCACGGGCACCCAGTCCTCGGTGATCGGCTTGCGGGTCGTCAGGCCGACCCAGTTGGTCCAGCGCGTGTCGAAGAAGGCGTGCTCGACGAGTTGCGGCAGCAGGATCGCGAAGGCACCGAGCGGCCACAGCCAGAAGCGCAGCGGCGCCGCCAGCCGCACCAGGATCAGCATCACCGCGATGCCGTGCAGCACGCCGAAGCTGATCCAGCTGTTCGGAAACATCGCTGCCGACCCGAGACTGACCAGCACGGCGCAGCCGGCCACCTGTGCCCAGCGCCGCCAGAAGCGCGGCCAGCCCTGCCCGGCCTGCAGCGCCGCGGCCTGCCCCAGGCCGGCGCAGAAGAGGAACAGGCTCACGATGCAGGCACGCTGCAGCGTCCACAGCGGGTCCCGGTAGAAGTCCTGGCGCGGCTCGAGCAGGCCGAAGTGGTTCAGGTCGAAGGCCAGGTGGAAGGCCGCCATCCACACGATGGCGGCGCCGCGCAGCGCGTCCAGGCGGTCGAATCGCTGGCCCGCGGTCATGGCCGTCTCAGCGGCTCCGCCACCCAGCGCCCGAAACGCGCTGCGAGCAGTGGCAACAGGTACGAGGCGACCGCTTTCGGCGCGTTGCGGACAGTCGCCATACGTCCGCTTGCCTCGCGTGCTTGTGGCTGCGCATCGCGCCAGGCGGTACCCGCTGCCGGCTCAGGGTTCCGCGGTCGCCGCCGGCGGCGGCGACTTCCCTGCGCTGCTCGCTCCGGGGTCGCGCCGCCCAACTCGCTCCGCTCGCTGCGCTCGCTCCGTTCGCTGCGCTCGGACACCGGCGGCGAGTCAGTTGTGGAGGCGCGCACTGCGTGCGCGCCGACCCCGAAGCTGCGCTGCTCGGCGCTTCACTATTCGCCGGCAGCGGGTACCGCTTGGCGCGAAGTCCACCGACCGTGGTGTTCGGGAGGGTGGAACGCCACCACCGTGTCGCGAAGCTGCGTGGGGGCAGCCCGCGGCGCCCATGGGAGGCGCCGAGAAGCGCAGGGCTCCTGGCCGCGCGCGCAGCGCGCCTCCCAAACTGACTCGCCGCCGATGTCCGAACGGAGCGAGCGCAGCGAGCGAAGTGAGTTGGCGGCGGGCCAGGAGACCGAGCATCGCAGGGCAGTCGGCGCGCAGCGCCGACCGCCGGACTCTGGGCGCTGCGGGCTGCCCCCGCGCGGCTTCGCTGCGCCAATGTCGGCACGCACGCGAAGCACACCACAGCAAACGTCTGCAAAGCGCCGCAAGCAGTCCGAAGGGACGCCGGCCTCAGCTCAGGCCGTCTTCTCGTAGACATCGGTGAAACGCTCGCCGTCCCAGGCGTAGAGCAGTACCGCTACATGCAGGCAGTCGCGCGCCGCATCCGGGCGAAACAGGCCGACACATTGACCACGCGGCGCACGCACGCTGCGATAGACGACACCGGCCGAGCCCGCCGCGCGCAGCCGCGCGCCCAGCGCACGCGCGGCGCCGTAGTCGTCCGGGTCGTAGACCGAGGCCGGCACCGCCCCCGGCGGCCGCAGGTCGTGCAGCTTCGAGTCCACCTTCACGTGGTACAGCCGCATCGGCAGGTGCAGCGGCCCCTGGCGCGTGGTGGCCAGGAAGCGCGCGTGGTGGTGGCGTGTCTCGGCGATCGCGGTGGCGCGGTCGTTGGCGGCGTAGAACATGCCCCAGCGGCCGTCGCTGAATCGGCTGCCCTGCGGATTGACATGCGTGAAGGCGGCCATGATGGGGCCGCTGCCGGGGCCGTAGACGCGCTGCTCGCGCGGCACGAGCTCGATGACGCCGAGTTCGTCGCGCACGCGGTCGTTGCTCATCGCCTCCAGCGCATACAGCGCGTCGAAGTCGGCGGCGTCGGCGACGCGGTCGAACAGGTTCTCGCTGGGGTGGCGCGTGGGCACGATGCGGCAGGCCGCGGGCCAGCGCACGCGGCGCACCTCGGGCAGCTCGGCCATCAGGACCAGCCGCCGCCGCGCATGCCGTCCAGGTAGCGGCGCACGTGGTGAAGGTCGGCCACGTTGCCGGCCAGCATGTGCTGCAGCGCGCTGCGCCCGCCGAAGGCCGGCGCGCTGTTGGGCTGGCGCACCCAGGCGTCGGCCGCCGCCGGGTCCGGCAGCAGGATCTGCAGCGCCTTCCAGATGCCCAGCAGGTTGGACAGCCGCTCCAGCGTGTCGCGCGGCAGCACTGCCTTGTCCGGCTGCTTGCGCCAGGCGAAGAAAGTGCTGCGCGGCGGCTGGCCGAGCAGGCACAGCTGCTCGTCCACCGTCAGGCCCCAGGCCTGCGCGATGCGCGCGAAGGTGCGCAGCCCGGCCGCCGACATCTGCGCCACCGTCGGGGCGGATGCGGCGTCGTCGCGGGGCAGCGGCACGGCACTCATCGGTCGGATCCTTGGATGGACTGCGTTGAGTATATAGTCCATGCCTGGATTCATCAAGGTCCGTCGAGCGCCAGCAGCCGCGGCAGCACGCGGGCCGCAGTACCGCGTAGCACGGCATGCGCCTCGTCGTCGATCTCGCTCGGATGCGGGTTGACGATCACGACACGGGCGCCGGCGCGCCGCGCACGGCCGGCCAGGCCTGCCGCCGGCCACACGGCCCCGGAGGTGCCGACGACCAGCATCACGTGGCAGTTGTCGGCGGCGTGCGTGGCGGCGTCCAGCGCGCCTTCGGGCAGCGCCTCGCCGAACCACACCACGCCCGGCCGCAGCAGGTTGCCGCAGCGCGGGCAACGCGGTGGTGCACCGTCGTCGGCCTCGGCGATGTCGCAGGCCGGGCGGCGCGGACAGTCCTGCAGCCAGCGCGCGGCCAGGATGTCGCCGTGCAGCCGGATCACGCCGCGCTGGCCGGCGCGCTGGTGCAGGTCGTCGACGTTCTGCGTCACCACCGTCACGCGCCCGGGCCGCCGCGCCGACCAGGCCGCCAGCGCGTGGTGGCCGGCATTCGGCTCGGCACGCCGCACGCCTTCGCGGCGTTCGGCATACCAGTTCCAGACCAGTGCCGGGTCGGCGCGGAAGCCCTCCTCGCTGGCCAGTTGCGCGGGGTCGAAGCGCGACCACAGCCCGGTCAGCGCGTCGCGGAAGGTCGGGATGCCGCTCTCGGCGCTCATCCCGGCGCCGGTGAGCACGCAGACCCGGGCGGCGTCACGCAGCCGGGCGCGGGTGTCGGCCCAGGCCGGCGTCGATGCGGCAGGAAGGTCGTCGAGCATCGCGCGAGGCCGGGTCCGTTTCCCGAACTCGGCAGCGTCGGGTGGACCGAAGCGACAGCGGGGCTCAGTCCTTGAAGCGCCCGCCGCTCTCCGCCAGCTTCACGACGACCGCCGCCGGCTCGAAGCGCGGCCCGTACTTCGCCGCCAGTTCGCGCGCCCGCGCGACGAAGGCCGGCGCGCCCATCGCATTGACGAACTGCAGCGCACCGCCCTGGAAGGGCGCGAAGCCCCAGCCGAAGATGCTGCCGATGTTGGCGTCGGCCACCGAGCGCAGCACGCCTTCCTCGAAGCAGCGCGCCGCCTCGTTGGCCTGCGCGAACATCAGGCGGTCGATCAGCTCGCGCTGCGGCGGCTGCTGGGCTGCCACCGGGTACAGCGTCGTCAGCTCGGGCCACAGCCGCTTGCCATCGTCGTCGTAGTCGTAGAAGCCCCGGCCCGCCTTCTTGCCGATGCGGCCGATCTCGCACAGCTGGCGCACCACGCCCATGCCCGGGTGCTCGGTCCAGGGCTTGCCTTCGGCGGCGAGGTCCTTCTTCGTCTGCTCCGCCACGTGCAGGCCGAGCGAGAGGCTGACCTCGTCCTGCAGCGCCAGCGGCGGCATCGGCATGCCGGCCTGCAGCCCGGCGACCTCGATGCTGCGCGGGTGCACGCCCTCCTTCAGCATCGCGATGCCTTCCATCACGTAGGTGCCGAAGACGCGGCTGGTGTAGAAGCCGCGGCTGTCGTTGACGACGATGGGCGTCTTGCCGATCTGCAGCACGTAGTCGAAGCCGCGCGCCAGCGTCTCGTCGCTGGTCTCCTTGCCGACGATGATCTCGACCAGCGGCATCTTGTCGACCGGGCTGAAGAAATGCAGCCCCAGGAAGCTCGCCGGCCGGCGGCTGGCCTGCGCCAGGCCGGTGATCGGCAGCGTGCTGGTGTTGGACGCGAAGACGGCGCCTTCGCCGATCACGGCCTCCGCCTTCGCGGTGACGTCCGCCTTGACCGCGCGGTCCTCGAACACGGCCTCGATCACGAGGTCGCAGCCGGCCAGCGCCGCATAGTCGGTGGTCGGCGTGATGCGCGCCAGCAGCGCGTCGCGCTTCTCGGGCGTGCTGCGGCCCTTCTTGACCGCCTTGTCGAGCAGGCCCTGCGAATAAGCCTTGCCTTTGTCGGCGGCCTCCTGCGTGGTGTCCAGCAGCACGACGTCGATGCCGGCCTTGGCCGAGACATGGGCGATGCCCGCGCCCATCATGCCGGCGCCGAGGATGCCGAGCTTCCTGACCAACGACTTCGCGACCCCCTCCGGCCGCGACGCGCCCTTCTTGATCGCATTGAGCTGGTACCACAGCGTGCCGATCATGTTCTTCGAGACCTGGCTCATCGCGCAGGCGGCGAAGTAGCGGCTCTCGACCACGCTGGCGGCGTCGAAGTCGAGCAGACCGCCCTCGAAGATGGCGCTCATGATGTGCTGCACGGCGGGGTAGTTGCCCCAGGTCTTCTGCGCCGCGATCGACGGCGCGATGGACCAGACCTGCGCCACCGCCGGCGATCGGCTGTCGCCGCCTGGGAAGCGGAACTTCGGGCTGTCCCAGGGCTGCTTGGCCTTCGGGTTGGCCTGGATCCACGCCCGCGCCAGCGCCATCAGCTCGTCGCGGTCGCGCGCCAGGCCGGTGAGCAGGCCCATGCCCAGGGCCTTGGGCGGGCTCAGGTCGCCGCCTTCGCCGCAGATCTGCAGCGCCTGCTGGATACCGACCAGCCGCGACAGCCGTACCGTGCCGCCGCCGCCGGGCAGCAGGCCCAGCTTGACCTCGGGCTGGCCGATCTTGAGCTTGGGGTCGTCGATCGCGAAGCGCGCATGGCAGGCCAGCGCCAGCTCCAGGCCGCCGCCCAGCGCATGGCCGTTGATCGCGGCGACCACCGGCTTGCCCTGCAGCTCCAGCTGGCGCAGCACCTGCTTCATCGCCATGCTGCCCTCGAAGGGCTGCTCGGGCGTCGTCCACTTCGACATGCGGTCGAGGTCGCCGCCGGCGCAGAAGTCGGCCTTGCCGCTGGTCAGCACCAGGCCCTTGACGGCCGCGTCGGCCAGCCGGGCCATCGCCTCGGCGATGCCGGTCATCAGCTCGTCGCCGACCACGTTCATGGGCCGGCCGGCCAGGTCCATCGTCGCGACGAGGATGCCGTCGTCGCCCAGTTGCAGTTGCACCGCGCTCATGATCAGACTCTTTCGATGATGGTGGCGATGCCCATGCCGCCGCCGACGCACAGCGTGGCCAGGCCGGTGGCGAGGTCGCGGCGTTCCAGCTCGTCGAGCAGGGTGCCCAGGATGATGCAGCCGGTGGCGCCCAGCGGGTGGCCCATCGCGATCGCGCCGCCGTTGACGTTGACGCGGTCCAGGTCCACGCCGAGGTCGCGTGCGGTCTTCATCGGCACCGTCGCGAAGGCCTCGTTGACCTCCCAGAGGTCGATGTCCCGGGCCGCCATGCCGGCCTTGGCCAGTGCCTTGCGGCAGGCCGGCGTGGGGCCGGTCAGCATGATGGTCGGCTCGCTGCCGATCACCGCCGCGGCACGGATGCGCGCGCGCGGCTTCAGACCGGCCTTCGCGCCGCCCTCCCGGGACCCCATCAGCATCAGCGCCGCACCGTCGACGATGCCGCTGCTGTTGCCGGCGTGGTGCACATGCACGATGCGCTCCACCGTCGTGTACTTGCGCAGCGCCGTGCTGTCGAAGCCCATGCTGCCCATCATCGCGAAGCTGGGCTCCAGCTTGGCCATCGCCTCGGCCGATGCCTTCTCACGGATCGTCTCGTCGCGGTCCAGCATCAGCAGGCCGGCGATGTCGCGCACCGGCACCAGACTCTTCGCGAAGCGCCCTTCGGCGCGCGCCGCGGCGGCGCGCTGGTGCGAGCGCAGCGCGAAGGCGTCGACGTCGCTGCGCCCCCAGCCCTCCAGCGTGGCGATCAGGTCGGCCCCCACGCCCTGTGGCACGAAACCCAGCTTCTGGTTGATGCGCGGGTCCATGAACCAGGCGCCGCCGTCGCTGCCCATGGTCCAGCGGCTCATGCTCTCGACACCGCCGGCGACCACCAGGTCCTCCCAGCCGCTCTTGACCTTGGCCGCGGCCAGGTTGACCGACTCCAGCCCGCTGGCGCAGAAGCGGCTCTGCGTGACGCCGGCCACCGTCTGCGCCCACTCGGCGTCCAGCACCGCGGTGCGCGCGATGTCCGCGCCCTGCTCGCCCACCGGCGTCACGCAGCCGAGCACCACGTCGTCGACCAGCGCGGTGTCCAGCCCGTTGCGCTGCTGCAGCGCCTGCAGCAGCGTGCGCAGCAGCCACACCGGGCTGGCCTGGTGCAGGCTGCCGTCCTTCTTGCCCTTGCCGCGCGGCGTGCGCACGGCGTCGAAGATGTAGGCGTCGCTCATCAAAGCCTCACTTGATCAGGAACTTGAGCATCACGTCGGCGAAGCGGCCGTAGGGCGGCCCTACCAGCTTCATCGCCGACCAGCGCGCCTGGTGGAAGACCGGGCGCATCTTGGAGAAGGTCTCGAAGCCCTCGCGGCCGTGGTAGTGGCCCATGCCGGAGGGACCGACGCCGCCGAAGGGCAGGTCGTGCTGGCCGACGTGCATCAGTGCGTCGTTGACCGACACGCCGCCCGACATGATGTGGTCCAGCAGGTGCCGCACCCGGGCCGCGTCGTTGCTGAAGGGGTAGACGGCCAGCGGGCGGTCGGCCGCATTGACGGCCCGGATGACCTCGTCGAGGTCGCGGTAGCCGTGGATCGGCAGGATGGGGCCGAAGATCTCGCGCGTCATCAGCGCCGAGCCGGCCGGCGGGTCGAGCACGATGACCGGCGCGATCTTGCGCGTGGCGACGTCGAAGGCCGGGCCGGGCAGCAGCTGGACCAGCTTCGCGCCGCCGGCGCGCGCCTCGTCGAGTGCATGCAACAGCCGGTCGAACGAGCGCTGGTCGACGATGGACGTGTAGTC
This sequence comes from Rubrivivax sp., assembly GCA_019635315.1. Classification (GTDB taxonomy): domain Bacteria; phylum Pseudomonadota; class Gammaproteobacteria; order Burkholderiales; family Burkholderiaceae_C; genus Rubrivivax. The sequence continues at coordinate 11,934 of JAHBZT010000002.1, read as the reverse complement.
GCTCGAGGCGAGCGAGGGGTAGCGCGCCGGCACGATGGCCTGCGCGTGGCGCACGAACTCGTCCACCTTCGCGGCCGGCAGCCAGGCATGGTCCACCGAGGTGCAGATCTGGCCCGCATTCAGGCACTTGACGAACAGGATGCGCTCGGCCGCGGTCTGCAGCGGGAAGTCGTCGCAGACGATGGCCGGCGCCTTGCCGCCCAGCTCCAGCGTCACCGGGCACAGGTTGGCCGCCGCCGCGGCCATCACCGCGCGCCCGGTCTGGCCGGAACCGGTGAACAGCAGGTGGTCGAAGGGCAGCTTGGAGAATTCGATGCCGACGCCACCGGTCTCGTCGAAGAACTGCAGCTTCTCGGGCGGGAAGTAGGCGCCGATCTTCTCGATCAGCAGCGCCGCCAGGCGGCGCGAGTTCTCGCTCATCTTCACCATCGCGCGGTTGCCGGCGGCGAAGATGTAGGTCAGCGGCACGAAGCTCAGGTTGACCGGGAAATTCCACGGCACGATGACGCCGACCACGCCCAAGGGCTGCGGCACGACGCGGTTGCGCGCACCCGGAAAGCTCAGCTGATCGACATGGCGGCGCTGCGGACGCATCCAGCCGCCCATCTCGCGCAGCGTGTACTTGATGCCGTCGACCGCGGGCGCGATCTCGCACAGGCGCGTCTCGTGCACCGAGCGGTGGCCATAGTCGGCGCTGATGGCGCGCGCCAGCTCGTCCTGGTGGTCCAGCAGGAAGGCGCGCAGGCGCTTCAGGTCGTCCTTGCGTTCGGCCAGCGTCGGCACCGGGTGCTTGCCATAGGCCGCGCGCTGCAGCGCGAGCGCCGCGCGCAATCGCTCGGCGAGCGGGAGGTCGGTGACGTTCATGCGGTCCTTTCCGGGGCGCGGCGGCGTGCCGCCTTGTCCCCTCTGGCCTGGCGCGGCCTCCGGTGAAGCGCGCCGCGGTACTCCATGGTCGCGTCGCGCTTCACATGAAGCGCGCCGCGAGTTCCTTCATGATCTCGTTGGTGCCGCCGTAGATGCGCTGCACGCGGGCATCGACGTACAGCTCCGCGATCGGGTATTCCATCATGTATCCGTAGCCCCCGAACAGCTGCAGGCATTCGTCCATCACCTTGCACTGCTGCTCGCTGACCCAGGCCTTGGCCAGCGCGGCACGCGCGGCGTCCAGTTCGCCCTTCAGGTGCGCCAACATGCAGGCGTCGACGAAGGCGCGCGCGGCCAGCACCGTGGCCTGCACCTCGGCGAGCTTGAAGCGCGTATTCTGGAAGTCCCAGACGCTCTTGCCGAAGGCCTTGCGCTCCTTCACGTAGCGCAGCGTCTCGTCCAGCGCCCGCTCCATCGCACCGATGCCGCTGACCGCGATGATCAGCCGCTCCTGCGGCAGCTCCTGCATCAGCTGGAAGAAGCCCTGGCCTTCCTTGCCGCCCAGCAGGTTGGCGGCCGGCACGCGCACCTCGTCGAAGAACAGCTCGCTGGTATCCTGCGCCTTCATGCCGACCTTGTCGAGCTGGCGGCCGCGACGGAAGCCCGGTGCGTCGTCGGTCTCGACGAACAGCAGCGAGATGCCCTTGGCCCCCGAACCCGCGTCGCCGGTGCGGCAGACCACGCACACGAGGTTGGCATTCTGCCCGTTGGTGATGAAGGTCTTGGCGCCGCTGAGCACATAGTGATCGCCGCCGTCCCCAGGGACTCGGCGCGCCGTCGTGCGCACGCTCTGCAGGTCGCTGCCGGTGCCCGGCTCGGTCATCGCGATCGCGCTGATCAGCTCGCCGGTGCACATGCGCGGCAGCCAGCGGCGCTTCTGCTCCTCGGTGCCGTGGTGCAGGATGTACGGCGCAACGATGGCCGAGTGCAGCCCGCCGCCCCAGCCCGAGAGGTTGGCGCGCGCCTGCTCGAGCAGGATCACCGCCTCGTGGCCGAAGTCGCCGCCGCCGCCGCCGTATTCGGCGGGCGTGCTGACGCACAGCAGGCCGTGTTCGGCCGCCTCGCGCCAGACCTCGGGCGGGAAGCGCCCCGCCTCGCGGAACTCGGCGGCGCGCGGCGTCCAGCGCTCGGCGATGTAGCGGCGCACGCTGTCGGCCAGCATGCGGTGCTCGTCGTTCATCCAGCCCGGTTCGAACAGCGGCAGGCTCATCGAAGCGTCCTCAGCGCTGCGCGAGCTGCGAGCGCACCTCGGCATTGATCACGCGCAGCTCGGCCAGCGTGGCCTCGATGTGCGCGCGCTTGGTTTCCAGCTCGGCGATCGCCTCGTCGGTGCGGCGCAGCACGAACTTCAGCTGCTGCACGCGGCCCTCGCCGTGCGCGCCGTAGAGGTCCAGGTAATGCTTGATCTCGGCCAGCGAGGCGCCGATGGCCTTGCTGCGCAGGATCAGCGCCAGCCGCGCGCGGTCGCGCCGCGTATAGACGCGCGTGCCGTTGATGCGGCGCGGCGCCAGCAGCCCCTTGTCCTCGTAGAAGCGGATCGTGCGCAGCGTGATGCCGAAGTCGCGGCACAGCTCGGTGATGCCGAACAGCTCGCCGGTGTCGGCGGTGCGGTGCGAGGCCACGGCCTCCTGCGCGGAGGCGGCCGCGTCGCGGGCCACGCGCTGCAGCACGGCGCTCACACCACGCGCTGCAGCTTCAGCGCCACGCTCATGTCGCCCGAGACCTTGAACTTGCCCATCATGAAGCCGGTGGTGGGCTCGAGCTCGCCGGTCAGCAGCGCGGCCAGGTTCTCGTTGGTGATGCTGATCGTGCAGTCGGTGTCGACGTTGTCGTTGTGCACGCGGTTGGGCACGCTCTTGCCGTCGATGACGACGACGCCGTCGTCGCCGCAGTCGAACTTCAGCGTCGCGTTCAGTCCGCTGCTGTCGCCGACCTTCGCGCGCAGCGCTTCGGTGCAGGCCTGCATGTCCATGGGTTCGTCCTCGCCGGGTGGTCCAACAATGGCTCGCATGCTAGCGCCCCCCGGTAACGTAAACCCCCGCGAAATCCCCTAGATGTCATCTCGTTGACGTTAACGTTACCCTGGGGTCCAATCGGTGCAACTCCTCGTTGCCGCTGGACCGCCACCCGATGACCGACGCCCGCCTGGACTCCGCCCGCACTGGCTACCGCAGCGTGCTGCGTCCGGGCCTGTTCGCCGGCCGGCTGATGTGGGTCACCGGCGGCGGCAGCGGCATCGGACGCTGCGTGGCGCACGAACTGGCCTCGCTGGGCGCCACGGTCCTGATCAGCGGGCGCACGCAGGACAAGCTGGACCGCGTCGCGGCCGAGATCGCCGAGGACGGCGGCCGCTGCCTGACCCGCGCCTTCGACATCCGCGACGAGGACGCCGTCAAGGCCGCGGTGGCGGCGACCGTCGCCGAGCACGGCCCCGTGCACGGCCTGGTCAACAACGCCGGCGGCCAGTTCCCGGCGCCGCTGATGGCGATCAGCAGGAAGGGCTTCGGCGCCGTCGTCGCCAACAACCTGACCGGCGGCTTCCTGATGATGCGCGAGCTGTTCCTGCAGTCCATGCAGCAGCACGGCGGCGCGGTCGTCAACATGACGGCCGACTTCCGCAACGGCATGCCGGGCATGGGCCACAGCGGCGCGGCGCGTGCCGGCATGAGCAACCTGACGAAGACGGCGGCCTTCGAATGGGCGCACGCCGGCGTGCGCGTCAATGCGGTGGCGCCGGGCTGGATCGCGAGCTCCGGCATGGACACCTACGGCCCCGCGATGCAGCCCATCATCAAGCGCCTGAAGGCCAGCGTGCCGATGCGCCGCATGGGCCTGGAGGCCGAGGTCAGCAGCGTCATCTGCTTCCTGCTGTCGCCTGCCGCGGCCTTCGTCACCGGCGTCACGGTGCAGATCGACGGCGGCGCCTCGCTGGGCAGCGACATCTTCCCGCTGCCCGCCGAGGCGCGGTCCGAAGCCTTCGACGGCTTCCACCGCGCCGTCACGCCCGACGTGCTGAAGCCATGACGGTGCTGGTGTCGAAGCTCGACCCGGCGTCGGCGGCCTTTCGCGCCAATGCGGCGCGCATGCACGAGCGCTGGGCCGAAGTGCAGCGCCTGCAGGCGCTGGTGGTCGCCGAGTCGGCGTCCAAGCGCGAGAAGTTCGAGCAGCGCGGCCAGCTGCTGCCGCGCGAACGCGTGGCGCGCCTCGTCGACCGCGGCAGCGAGTTCCTGGAGCTGTCGCCGCTGGCCGGCCTGGGCATGCACGACGACGACGGGAAGAAGAGCGTGATGGGTGGCGGCAGCATCGTCGGCATCGGCGTCGTGGCCGGCCGCCGCGTGCTGGTCTCGGCCAGCGACAGCGCCATCAAGGGCGGCACCGTGGCACCGATGGGCCTGAAGAAGGCGCTGCGCGCGCAGGAACTGGCGCGCGAGAACAAGCTGCCGCTGATCGCGCTGGTGGAGAGCGGCGGCGCCAACCTGATGTACCAGGCCGAGATCTTCGTCGACGGCGGCCGCACCTTCGCCAACCAGGCGCGGCTGTCGGCCGCCGGCATCCCGCAGATCGCCGTCGTTCACGGCAGCAGCACCGCCGGCGGCGCCTACCTGCCCGGGCTGTCGGACTATGTCGTGCTGGTGCGCGGCCGCAGCAGCATCTATCTGGCCGGGCCGCCGCTGGTCAAGGCCGCGATCGGCGAGGACGCCGGCGAGGAGGAACTCGGCGGCGCCGAGATGCACGCCAGCGTGACCGGCCTGGGCGAATACCTGGCCGAGGACGATGCGCATGCCATCGCGCTGGCACGCGAGATCGTCGCTGCCCTGCCCTGGGACCCGGCGCCCGCGCGCGCACCGGCCCCCGAGCCGCGCTACCCGGCCGAGGAACTGATGGGCATCGTGCCCGCCGACGAGCGCGAGCCCTACGACGTGCGCGAGGTCGTCGCGCGCCTGGTCGACGGCTCGGACTTCCTGGAGTTCAAGGCCGCCTATGCCGGCGACACGGTCTGCGGCCATGCCCGGCTGCACGGCCATGCCATCGGCATCGTCGGCAACAACGGCCCCATCCAGCCGCAGGGCAGCACCAAGGCCGCGCAGTTCATCCAGCTCTGCGACCAGAGCGGCACGCCGCTGGTCTTCCTGCAGAACACCACCGGCTACATGGTCGGCAAGGCGGCCGAGCAGGCCGGCGCCATCAAGCATGGCAGCAAGATGATCCAGGCCGTGGCCAACGCCCGCGTGCCGAAGTTCACCGTCGTGCTCGGCGGCAGCTTCGGTGCCGGCAACTACGGCATGTGCGGGCGCGGCTTCGACCCGCGCTTCATCTTCGCCTGGCCCAGCGCGCGCACCGCGGTGATGGGCGGCGCGCAGGCGGCCAAGGTGATGGACATCGTCAACCGCAACAAGCTGCAGAAGATGGGCCTGCCGGCCAACGACGAGGCGCTGGCCGCGATGAGCGACGCGCTGCGCCAGCGCCTGGACGCCGAGAGCGCGGCGCTGTTCGGCACCGCGCGACTGTGGGACGACGGCATCATCGACCCGCGCGACACGCGGCGCGTGCTCGGCCTGTGCCTGGCCGTCGCCGCCGAGGCCGCGGCGCGCACGCTGCGCCCCAATACCTTCGGCGTCGCGCGGCTGTAGCGCGGCGCCTTCCAGACACCCCGGAGACGCGCCATGCAATTCACGCCCGAACACCGCCAGATCGAAGACACCGTCGTGCGCTTCGTCGAGAAGGAGATCAACCCCTTCGTCGACGAGTGGGAGCGCGCCGAGCAGTTTCCCAGCCACGAGGTCTTCAAGAAGCTGGGCAACCTGGGCCTGCTGGGCCTGAAGTACCCGGAGGAATTCGGCGGCGCCGGCCTGGACTTCAGCTACAGCATGGTGATGGCCGAGGCGCTGGGCGTGTGCACCTGCGGCGGCGTGCCGATGGCCATCGGCGTGCAGACCGACATGGCCACGCCGGCGCTGGCGCGCTTCGGCAGCGACGAGCTGAAGAAGGAATTCCTGGCGCCGACGATCGCCGGCGACTATGTCGCCTGCCTGGGGGTCAGCGAGCCCGGCGGCGGCAGCGATGTCGCCGCGGTCAAGACCACGGCCAAGGTCGACGGCGGCGACTATGTCATCAACGGCACCAAGATGTGGATCACCAACGGCCTGCAGGCCGACTGGTGCTGCCTGCTGGCCAATACCGGCGACGGCCCGCCGCACAAGAACAAGAGCCTGATCGTGGTGCCGATGGACGCACCCGGCATCACGCGCCAGAAGATCCACAAGATCGGCATGGACAGCAGCGACACCGCGCAGCTGTTCTTCGACAACGTGCGCGTGCCGCGCCGCCACGTCATCGGCCAGGAAGGCCTGGGCTTCACCTTCCAGATGCTGCAGTTCCAGGAGGAGCGGCTGTGGGGCGCGGCCAGCTCGCTGCGCGGCATGGACCGCCTGATCGACAAGACCATCGAGTACGCGCGCGAGCGCAAGGCCTTCGGCAAGAGCATCCTGGACAACCAGGTCGTGCACTTCCGGTTGGCCGAGCTGCGCACCGAGGTCGAGGCCTTGCGCGCGCTGACCTACCGCGCGGTGGAGCTGTATGTCTCGGGCAAGGACGTGACCAAGCTCGCCAGCATGGCCAAGCTCAAGTGCGGGCGCCTGACGCGCGAGGTGGCCGATGCCTGCCTGCAATACTGGGGCGGCATGGGCTTCACCTGGGACAACCCGGTCTCGCGCGCCTACCGCGACACGCGGCTGGTCAGCATCGGTGGCGGCGCCGACGAGATCATGCTCGGCATCATCTGCAAGCTCGAGGGCACGCTGCCCAAAGGAGCGCATTGACGATGGCCACGCCGGCCACGCTCGCCGAACGCCGCGAAGGCGGTGTGCTGCACCTGACGCTGAACCGGCCCGAGGTGCGCAATGCGATGAGCCTGGCGATGGTCGGCGAACTGCGTGCGGCGCTGGCCGCGGCCGAGTCCGATGGCACGACGCGCGTGATCGTGCTGCGTGGCGCCGGCGGCCATTTCTGCGCCGGCGCCGACCTCAGGGACATGGCGGCGGCGCGGGCACGGCTGGCCGAGGATCCGCAGGCCCTGGAGAGGACCAATGCCGCTTTCGGCGAGCTCTGCGTGGCCTTCGCCGGCAGCCCGCTGGCCACGGTGGCCGTGCTGGAAGGCAGCGTGATGGGCGGCGGTTTCGGGCTGGCCTGCGTGGCCGACGTCGCGATCGCCGGCGAGTCGGTGCAGTTCCGGCTGCCCGAGACCTCGCTGGGCGTGGTGCCGGCGCAGATCGGGCCCTTCCTGGTCGAGCGGCTGGGTTATTCGGAAGCGAAACGGCTGGCAGTGACCGGTGCGCGCCTGGATGCCGCCGAGGCACTGCGCCTGCGCCTGGTGCACGAGGTAGCGCCCGATGCGTCTCTGGACGCCACGCTGGCGCGTGTGCTGTCCAGCATCCTGGCCTGCGCGCCCGGCGCGGTAGCGGCGACCAAAGCGCTGCTGGCCAAGGCGCGCTTCCAGCCACCGGCGGCACTGGTCGCCGAGGCGGCGGATGTGTTTTCGCGCGCCGCGCTGGGGCCCGAAGGCATGGAAGGCACGCTGGCCTTCCTGCAGAAGCGCAAGGCCAGCTGGGTGCCGCAGTGAGTCCACATTCGGCCCGTCCCCCCGCCGCTGCCTTCGTGAACCTTGGCGCTGACGACAAGGCGCTGCGGCCACGTGTGTCGGCTTGCGGCGCGTTGCGGACGTTCGCTGTGCGGCCTTGTTGGTGCATACCTGTGTATGCGCAGCGAAGCCGCGTGAGGGCAGCCCGCATCGCCCAGAGTCCGGCGGTCGGCGCTGCGCGCCGACTGCCCTGCGATGCTCGGTCTCCTGGCCCGCCGCCAACTCACTTCGCTCGCTGCGCTCGCTCCGTTCGGAAATCGGCGGCGAGTCAGTCTGGGAGGCGCGCTGCGCGCGCGGCCAGGAGCCCTGCGGTTCTCGGCGCCTCCCATGGGCGCTGCGGGCTGCCCCCACGCGGCTTCGCGACACGACGGTGGCATGCAGACAGGTGGCATGCCACCGTCGGTGGCTCTCGCGCCAGGCGGTACCCGCTGCCGGCGATGTGTGAAGCGCCGAGCAGCGCAGCTTCGGGGTCGGCGCGCACGCAGTGCGCGCCTCCACAACTGACTCGCCGCCGATGTCCGAACGGAGCGAGCGCAGCGAGCGAAGTGAGTTGGGCGGCGCGACCCCGGAGCGAGCAGCGCAGGGAAGTCGACGCCGCAGGCGGCGACCGCGGAACCCTGAGCCGGCAGCGGGTACCGCCTGGCGCGATGCGCAGGCGCTTGCACACCAGCCGAACGACCGCAAATCATCGCAAGCGGCTATTCCCGGCGTGGCGTCGCGTCGCAACCGGCGGGCCGTGCGTCATCCGGTGGAGCGCCTGACATGTTCTCCAAGATCCTGGTGGCCAACCGCGGCGAGATCGCCTGCCGCGTGATGCGCACGGCGCAGCGGCTGGGCTATGGCACGGTGGCCGTCTACAGCGACGCCGACGAGCACTCGCCGCATGTCGCGCTGGCCGACGAGGCGGTGCGCATCGGCCCGCCGCCGGCGGCGCAGTCGTACCTGGACATCGCGGCGCTGCTGGAGGCCGCGCGGCGCACCGGCGCCGATGCCGTGCACCCGGGCTACGGCTTCCTGTCGGAGCGCGCCGACTTCGCGCGTGCCTGCGCCGAGGCCGGCCTGGTCTTCATCGGCCCGCCGGCGGAGGCGATCGCGGCGATGGGCGACAAGGCGGCGGCCAAGCGCCGCATGCTGGCCGCCGGCGTGCCCTGCGTACCCGGCTATCTGGGCGAGGATCAGGCCGACGAACGCTTCGCGGCCGAGGCCGCGCGCATCGGCTTTCCGCTGCTGGTCAAGGCGGTGGCCGGCGGCGGGGGGCGCGGCATGCGCGTCGTGCGCTCGGCGGCCGAACTGCCCGACGCGCTGGCTGGCGCGCGGCGCGAGGCCACCAGCGCCTTCGGCGACGACACGCTGATGCTGGAGCGCCTGATCGAAGGCGCGCGCCATATCGAGATCCAGGTCTTCGCCGACGCCCTTGGCCACGCCGTGCACCTGGGCGAACGCGACTGCACCGCGCAGCGCCGGCGCCAGAAGATCGTCGAGGAAGCGCCCTCGCCCATCGTCGGCGACGCGATGCGCGCGCAGATGGGCCAGGACGCCGTGGCCGCGGCGCTGGCGGTGGGCTACCGCGGGGCTGGCACCGTGGAGTTCGTCGTCGATGCCGAGCAGCGGCACTACTTCCTGGAGATGAATACGCGGCTGCAGGTCGAGCACCCGGTCACCGAGTGCATCACCGGACTGGACCTGGTCGAGTGGCAGCTGCGCGTGGCGGCCGGCGAGCCGCTGCCGCTGGCGCAGGAGCAGATCACCTTCAGCGGCCACGCCATCGAGGCCAGGCTGGTCGTCGAGGATCCCTACGACGGCTGGAAGCCGCAGACCGGGCGCGTGCTGCACTGGCGGCCGCTGCAGGCCGGACTGCGCGTCGACGACGGCATCGCCGAAGGCGGCGAGGTCACGCCCTACTTCGACGCGATGGTCGCCAAGTTCGTCGCTCATGGCCGCGACCGTGCCGACGCGCTGCGCCGGCTGGTGCGGGCGCTGGAGTCCTCGCCGCTCATCGGACCGGCCAGCAACGGCCGCTTGCTGCGCGACCTGCTGCGGCACGAGCGCTTCACATCGGCGACCATGACGACGACGCTGCTCGACGAATGGGCCGCCGCCGGCAGCGAACCGCTGCTGCAGCGCCCGCCGCCGCCGGACGATGCCTGGCGCATCGCCGCCGCGCTGCTGGCCGGCGACGCAGCAGCCGCCGCGGGCCGGCCGGCCAGCGTCGCCGGATTCGACCTGCACCTGCGCTGCGGTGACGAGCAGCGCACGCTGCGTGCGCCGCCGCCGGGCGTGCGCATCGTCGACTGGCACGACGGCACGCTGCGCTGCGAGCTCGACGGCGTGACGCGGCGGCTGGTCGCCGTGCACGACGCCGGCACGCGCACGCTGCACCTGGCGGTGGCCGGCGCGGTCTTCACCTTCGCCGAGCCTTCGCCCTACCCGGCCAGCGACAGCGGCGCCGACCCCAGCCGCGCCAGGGCGCCGGTGGCCGGCGTCGTCGCGCGCATCGCGGTGGCCGTCGGTGACCGCGTCGCCGCCGGCCAGCCGCTGGTCTGCGTGGAGGCGATGAAGATGGAGATGTGGCTGCACGCCGCCGCCGCCGGCACCGTGCGCGCGCTGCATGCGGTGGAGAAGGCGAGCGTCGACGCCGGCGCCACGCTGGTCGAACTGGAGATCGCCGAATGAGCCCGAACCCCGACAAGGCCATCATCACCTGCGCGCTGACCGGCGTGCTGACCAACCCGAAGCAGCACCCGGTGCCGGTGACGCCGGCGCAGATGGCGGCCGAGGCGCGCGACGCCTTCAACGCCGGCGCCAGCATCATGCACGTGCACCTGCGCATGCAGGAGGAAGGCTACGGCCACATGCCGAGCTGGGACCCGGACGTGGCGCAGGCGGTGTGCGACGCCATCCGCACCGCCTGCCCGGGCGTGATCATCAACCTGACCACCGGCGTCGTCGGCAAGGACGTCTCCGGCCCGGTGGCCTGCCTGCGCCGCGTGCGGCCCGAGGTCGCGGCCTGCAACGCCGGCAGCCTGAACTACCTCAAGATCAAGGACAACGGCGAATGGGCCTGGCCGCCGATGGTCTTCGACAACCCGGTGGCCAAGATCCAGCAGATGCTGGACGTGATGCGCGAGACCGGCACGCACCCGGAGTTCGAGTGCTTCGACGTCGGCATCGTGCGCAGCGTGGGCATGTACCTGAAGGCCGGGATGTTCGACGGCGTGCCCGAGCTCAACTTCGTGATGGGCGTGGCCAGCGGCATGCCGGCCGATGCCGAGCTGTTGAGCCTGCTGCCGCGCTGGACGCCACCGGGCGCGGTGTGGCAGACGACGCTGATCGGCCGCGCCGAGATCTGGCCGGTGCACCGCCGCACGGCGGAGCTCGGCGGCATGCTGCGCAGCGGGCTGGAGGACACCTTCTACCTGCCGGGTGGCGACCGCGCCGGCGGCAACGGCGTGCTGATCGAGGCGCTGGCCCGCATCGCACGCGACGCGGGGCGCGAGGTCGCGAGCCCCGACGAGGCGCGCGCCCGGCTGGGCCTGAAGCCTGCGCCGACGGCGACGGTCGCCGCATGACCGCGCCCGCCGCCCCGCCGCGCAGCGCCGAGGAACAGGCGCGGCTGGACGCCGCGCTGGCCCGCATGTTCGAGCAGGACATCAGCTTCAACCAGCTGCTGGGCCTGAAGATCGAGTCGGTGCGGCCTGGCGACGTGCGCGCGCGCTTCGACATGCGCCCGGATCTCGTCGGCCACTACACCTACGGCCGCCTGCACGGCGGCGTGATCTCGGCGGTGCTGGACGCGCTGGGCGGCCTGGCGCTGATGGTCGCCATCGCCGAACGCCACCCGGCCGACAATGCGCTGCAGGTCATGCACCGCTTCTCGCGCATGGGCACCATCGACCTGCGCATCGACTTCCTGCGCCAGGGCCTGGGCAAGCACTTCACGGCCAGCGCCCAGGTGCTGCGCCTGGGCGGCCGCATCGGCTCCACCCAGATGCGCCTGACCAACGACGAGGGCCTGCTGATCGCCACCGGCGCGGCGGCGTACGTGGTGTCCTGATTCGTTCGGCGCACCGCGGCGGGCTGCATTCGGCGCAATGCGGACGTTGGCGCAAGCGGTTCGAGCAGTGCGGCGGCCTGCGCCGCTTCGCCTGCCCTGGTGTGCGCGTCGCGCCAGGCGGTACCCGCTGCCGGCGCTGACTTCCGCGGTCGCCGCCTGCGGCGGCGACTTCCCTGCGCTGCTCGCTCCGGGGTCGCGCCGCCCAACTCACTTCGCTCACTTCGTTCGCTGCGTTCGGACACCGGCGGCGAGTCAGTTGTGGAGGCGCGCACTGCGTGCGCGCCGACCCCGAAGCTGCGCTGCTCGGCGCTCCACACAG
>JAHBZT010000014.1 GCA_019635315.1 Rubrivivax sp. | reverse complement strand
CCGGCGGTCGACCCGATGCAGTGGTGGGGCGCGCTGACCCAGCAGTTCACCGAGCTCGCAACCAAGGCCATCCAGGACTCGGCCGAGGCGGCGAAGCAGCTGCCGGCCGCGGTCGCCAAGGCACCCGCCGGCAGCGCCGCCGCGAAGCCGGGTGCCGCGCCAGCCGGCAAGGCCGGCGCTGCCGCCAAGGCGGCGCGCGCGCCACGCCGGCGCTGAGCCCGGCAGCGTCGAGCAGCAGCATGCGATCGCCATGAGCCCCGGCTTCCTGGTCGGCCACGCGACGCATCCGGACTGGCGCGCCGCGCTCGCGCTGGCCGCGGCGCAGATCGACGGCCGCCGTGCCGGCCACGAGGCCAGCACCGCGGCGCCGCTGTCGCTGGGCATCGCCTACTTCAGCGACCACTACGCGCCCCAGGCCGGCGATCTGCTGCAGGCGCTGAAGCGGCGCTGGCCCGGCGTCGCCTGGGTCGGCTGCGCGGCGGTCGGGGTGGCCGCCGGCGGCGTCGAGTACATCGACGAACCGGCCCTGGTGCTGATACTCGCGGCGCTGCCGGCCGGGCAGTTCGAGGTCTTCTCCGGTGCGCGCAAGCTCTCGCGCATCACGCCCTTCAGCGCGCTCGTGCACGCCGACCCGGCGACGCCGGAGCTGGCCGAACTGGTCGCCGAGATGAGCGACCGCACGGCGTCGGGCTACCTGTTCGGCGGGCTGGTCAGTTCGCGCTCGGCGCCGGTGCACCTGGCCGACGGCGTCTTCTCGGGCGGGCTCTCGGGCGTGGCCTTCGCGCGCGAGGTGGCGCTGATCTCGCGGGTCACGCAGGGCTGCCAGCCGATCGGCCCGGCGCGCGAGATCACCGGTGCCGAGCGCAACATCGTCACCGAACTCGACGGCGAGCCGGCGCTGCCGGTGCTGCTGCGCGACCTGGGCATCGCCGGGCTGGCCGACCCGCGGCAGGCGCTGCCCCGGCTGCGTGCCACGCTGGTCGGGCTGACCGATGCGCACGACAGCGCGCTGGCGCGTGGCGGCCGCGTCGGCGGCCAGTTCGGCACCGACACGCGCGTGCGCCACCTGATCGGCCTCGACCCGGCCCGCCAGGCCATCGCGGTGGCCGAGCTGGTGCAGCCGGGCCAGCGCCTGGCCTTCTGCCAGCGCGACGTGGCCGCGGCGCGGCGCGACCTGGTGCGCATCTGCAGCGAGATCCGCGACGAGGTCGAGTCGCCGGCCGAGCCGGTGCTGGCCGGCGGCGATGCCCGGCGCGCCGCCGGCGATGCGCCGCGGCGCATCCACGGCGCGATCTACGTCAGCTGCGCCGGCCGCGGCGGGCCGCATTTCGGCGGGCCCTCGGCCGAGCTGAAGATCGTGCAGCATGCCCTCTCGGCGTCGGGCGAAGAGGTGCCGCTGGTCGGCTTCTTCGCCGGCGGCGAGATCGCGCGTCACCACCTGTACGGCTATACCGGCGTGCTGACGGTCTTCACCGGCGTGGCCTGAAGGCGGCCCGAGCCGGCGCGCGCGGATTCATGCGCCGGCGCGCCCCACGATCCTGACCTCGGCGGCGGTGGTGGCCGCCCGCGCCCGCGCTACAGTGCACCCGATGAATGCGCCCCACGAGCCGACCGAGCCGGACGCCGCGACCCGTGCGCGCCGCCAGTCCGAACTGGTCGCCGCGCTGTCGCCGCTGCTGCCCGCGCATGCGCTGCTGTGGCAGCGCGAGCACACCGTGCCCTACGAATGCGACGGCCTCACCGCCTACCGCCGGCTGCCGCTGGCGGTGGCGCTGCCGGAGACCGAGGCGCAGGTCGCCGCCGTGCTGGCCGCCTGCCACCGGCTGGGCGTGCCGGTGGTCGCGCGCGGCGCCGGCACCGGCTTGTCCGGCGGCGCGCTGCCGCACGCGATGGGGCTCACGCTGTCGCTGGCCAAGTTCAACCGCATCGTGCAGATCGACCCGCTGGCGCGCACCGCCACCGTGCAGTGCGGCGTGCGCAACCTGGCCATCAGCGAGGCGGCGGCGCCGCACGGCCTGTACTACGCGCCCGACCCGAGCAGCCAGATCGCGTGCACGATCGGCGGCAACGTGGCCGAGAACTCCGGCGGCGTGCACTGCCTGAAATACGGGCTGACGCTGCACAACGTGCTGCGCGTGCGCGGCTTCACGGCCGAGGGCGAGGCGGTCGAATTCGGCTCCACCGCGCTGGACGCGCCGGGGCTGGACCTGCTGGCGGTGGTGATCGGCAGCGAGGGCATGCTGGCCGTCGTGACCGAGGTCACCGTCAAGCTGGTGCCGAAGCCGCAGCTGGCGCGCTGCATCATGGCCAGCTTCGACGACGTGCGAAAGGCCGGCGACGCGGTGGCCGCGATCATCGCCGCCGGCATCATCCCGGCCGGTCTGGAGATGATGGACAAGCCGATGACCGCCGCGGTCGAGGACTTCGTGCACGCCGGCTACGACCTCGACGCCGAGGCCATCCTGCTGTGCGAGAGCGACGGCACGCCCGAGGAGGTGGCCGAGGAGATCGACCGCATGCTGACCGTGCTCACCGGCTGCGGCGCGACGCGGCTGGAGGTCAGCAAGGACGAGGCGCAGCGGCTGAAATTCTGGAGCGGGCGCAAGAACGCCTTCCCGGCCAGCGGGCGCATCAGCCCCGACTACATGTGCATGGACAGCACGATCCCGCGCAAGCGGCTCGCGGACATCCTGATCGCGATCGGCGAGATGGAGAAGAAGTACGGGCTGCGCTGCTGCAACGTCTTCCACGCCGGCGACGGCAACCTGCACCCGCTGATCCTGTTCGACGCCAACGACCCCGACCAGATGCACCGCTGCGAGCTCTTCGGCGCGGACATCCTGGAGACCAGCGTCGCGATGGGCGGCACGGTGACCGGCGAACATGGCGTGGGCGTCGAGAAGCTCGCCAGCATGTGCGTGCAGTTCTCGCCCGCCGAGCGCGACGCGATGATGGCGCTCAAGCGCGCCTTCGACCCCGCGGAGCTGCTGAACCCCGGCAAGGTGATCCCGACGCTGCACCGCTGCGCCGAGTACGGGAAGATGCACGTGAAGAAGGGCCTGCTGCCGTTTCCGCAGCTGGAGCGCTTCTAGATGGCCGGCGACGCTGCCGGCGCGGCGACCGACCACGCGCTCGAGGCGCTGGTCGCGCAGGTGCGCGAGGCGCGTGCACGCAAGGCGTCGCTGCAGATCGTCGGCGGCAACACCAAGCACTTCCTCGGCGGCATCCCGCAGGGCGAACCGCTGGACGTCGGGCCGCTGACCGGCATCAGCAGCCACGAGCCCAGCGAACTGGTCGTCACCGTGCGTGCCGGCACGCCGCTGGCCGAGCTGGAGGCGTTGCTGGCGCAGCAGGGCCAGTGCCTGCCCTTCGAGCCGCCGCGCTTCGCCACGGACGCCGGCACGGGCGGCACCGTCGGCGGCATGGTCGCCGCCGGCCTGGCCGGGCCGGCGCGCGCCGCGGCGGGTGGCGTGCGCGACTACGTGCTCGGCGCCACGCTGCTGGACGGCCGCGGCGAGCTGCTCTCCTTCGGCGGCCAGGTCATGAAGAATGTCGCCGGCTACGACGTGTCGCGCCTGCTCGCGGGGGCCATGGGCGTGCTGGGCGTGATCTGCGAGGTCTCGCTGAAGGTGCTGCCGCGGCCGCCGGCGACGCTGACGCTGCGCCTGGAACTGGACGAGGCGCAGGCGCTGCGCCGGCTCAACGAATGGGGCGGCCGCCCGCTGCCGCTGAATGCCAGCGCCTGGTGGGAAGGCACGCTGGTCGTGCGCCTGGCCGGCGCGGCGGCGGCGGTGCAGTCGGCGCGCGCGGCGATCGGCGGCGAGGTCATCGACGCCGCGATGGCCGACCCGTTCTGGGACGGCCTGCGAGACCAGCGCGACGAATTCTTCGTCGGTGCGCTGAAGGCGGTCGCCGCGGGCGCGGGGCTCTGGCGGCTGTCGGTGCCGTCGACGGCGCCGCCGCTCAAGCTCTCGGGCGAGCAGCTGATCGAGTGGGGCGGCGCGCAACGCTGGCTGTGCACCACGGCGCCGGCGCAGACGCTGCGCGACGCGGCGGCGGCGGTCGGCGGTCATGCGACGCTGTTCCGCGCGCACCGGCGCGAGGACGGCGGGAGGCCGGCGCCGCTGGCACCACCGCTGGCGCGCATCCACCGCGAACTCAAGCGCGCCTTCGACCCCGACGGCCTCTTCAACCGCGGACGCCTGTACCCTGAATGGTGAGCGCCCTGTCCGCGGCGGTCGACGGCATGGCCGCGTACTACGCGCGGCGCGCTGCCGAGTACGAACGCATCTACCAGAGGCCGGAGCGCCAGGCCGAACTGCGCGTCATCGAGTCGGCGCTGGCCGATGCGATGGCCGGCCGCGCGGTGCTGGAGATCGCCTGCGGCACCGGCTGGTGGACCCCGCACGGCGCGCGTGCCGCGGCGTCATGGCTGGCCACCGACCTCAACCCCGAGACGATGGCCGTCGCGCGCACGAAACCGCTGCCGCCCTGCGTGGACTTCGCGCTGCTCGATGCCTATGCGCTGGAGGCGGCGCCGGCACTGGCCGGCCGCCGCCTCGATGCCGCCTTTGCGGGCTGCTGGTGGAGCCATGTGCCGCTGCAGCGCCTGCCGGCGTGGCTGGCGCAGCTGCACGCGCTGCTGCCGGCCGGTGCGCGCGTGGTCTTCGTCGACAACACCTACGTGCCCGGCCGCAGCACGCCGATCGCGCGCGTGGACGACCACGGCAACGGCTGGCAGCGGCGCACGCTGGACGACGGCTCGGTTCACGAGGTGCTGAAGAACCACCCGACACGCGAGCAGGCGGTCGCGATGCTCGGTCCGCGCGCCGTCGCGCCGCGCTGGACCGCGCACGAGCATTTCTGGGTGCTGGACTATGGGCTGGCCTGAAGTGACGCACGTCGGTTCATGGACCGGACAAGGCGCGTTACCGACACTCGCAGCGGCGTGCTGCGCGTGCTTGCCGACGCTGGCGCAGCGAAGCCGCGTGGGGGCAGCCCGCAGCGCCCAGAGTCCGGCGGTCGGCGCTGCGCGCCGACTGCCCTGCGATGCTCGAACGCTTGGCCCGCCGCCAACTCACTTCGCTCGCTGCGCTCGCTCCGTTCGGACACCGGCGGCGAGTCAGTTGGGGAGGCGCGCTGCGCGCGCGGCCAAGCGTCCTGCGCTTCTCGGCGCCTCCCATGGGCACTGCGGGCTGCCCCCACGCGGCTTCGCGACACAGTGGTGGCGTTCCACCAGGTCGCATGCCACTGTCGGTGGCCTTCGCGCCAGGCGGTACCCGCGGCCGGCGA
>JAHBZT010000013.1 GCA_019635315.1 Rubrivivax sp. | reverse complement strand
CCCCGAAGCGAGCAGCGCAGGGAAGTCGCCGCCGCAGGCGGCGACCGCGGAACCCTGAGCCGGGAGCGGGTACCGCCTGGCGCGATGCGCTGGCGCCTGCAGTCGGAAGAAACGGCAGCAAAGCGCAGACAAGCAAGCACGGGCCGGATGTCCGCAAAGTGCCGCATGCAGCCCCATGCCAGACCAAACGCCGCCGGGCGAGGCTGCGCGCCGGCTCTGCCGGCAGCGCACTGACATGCCGCGCCGCAAGACCACGCCGGCACCGCGCCTGCGGCTGCAGATCAAGCATGGCACCGCCTTCGGGCCGGGCAAGGCGGCGCTGCTGGAGCTGATCGCCGCCACCGGCTCGATCAGCGAGGCCGGCAAGGCACTGGAGATGAGCTACCGCACTGCCTGGGCGCTGGTGGCCCGCATGAATGCCGACTTCCGCGCGCCGCTGGTGGCCAGCAGCAAGGGCGGTGCGCGTGGCGGCGGTGCCTGGCTGACGCCGCTGGGCGAGCGGGTGCTCGCACGTTACCGCGCGATGGAGTCGCACGCGCTGCGGGCGATCGCCGCCGACCTGCGTGCCTTCGAGGCGATGCTGGCGCCTTCGGCGCGCGAGCGCGGCGTGCGCGCTGCCGCGGATTCCGCCGCGGATGGCGATGTGTTAGCGTGAACATATCGCAGTGGAACCGCGCCCGCCCGCCATGAGCCCTCGTCGCTGCCAGCTGTGGTGCCAGTTGTGGTGCCTGCTGCGGCACCTGCTGCTGGCCGCTGCCCTGCCGCTGGCGCTGGCCGCCACCGCGCAGCCGGCGCGCGCTGCCGAGGTGCTGGTCGCGGTGGCCGCCAATTTCGCCGAGGTCGTCGAGAAGCTCAGGCCCGGCTTCGAGGCCGCGACCGGGCACCGTCTGGTCGCCACCACCGGCTCCACCGGCAAGCTGTATGCGCAGATCCGCGCCGGCGCGCCGTTCCAGGTGCTGCTCGCGGCCGACGCGAAGACCCCCGCGCTGCTGGAGCAGCAGGGCGCCGCGGTCGCCGGCTCGCGCTTCACCTACGCGATCGGCCGCGTCGCGCTGTGGAGCCGCACGCCGGGGCTGGTTGCGGCCGATGGCGCGGCGACGCTGCGCGCCGGCCACTTCCGCCACCTCGCGATCGCCAACCCCGACCTCGCGCCCTACGGCGTGGCGGCGCGCGAGGTGCTGCAGGCCACCGGCACCTGGGACGCGCTGCGCGGCAAGCTCGTGATGGGCCAGAACATCGGGCAGGCGCATTCGCTGGTGGCCAGCGGCGCCGCCGAGCTGGGCTTCGTGGCGCTGTCGGCGGTGCGCGCCCCCGGTCGCGCCACCGAAGGCAGCCTGTGGGTGGTGCCGGCGACGCTGCATGCGCCCCTGCAGCAGGACGCCGTGCTGCTGCGCGCCGGCGCCGCCAACGCCGGTGCGCGGGCCTGGCTGGCCTGGCTGCGCTCGCCGGCGGCGCGCGCACTGATCGAAGCCCACGGCTACGGCGTCGAGTAACCGATGGCGGGTGTCGACCTCGGCCCGCTGTTGCTGACGCTGCGCCTGGCGGCGATCACGACCCTGCTGCTGCTGCTGCTGGGCACGCCGCTGGCGTGGTGGCTGGCGCACACGCGTTCGCGCTGGAAGGCGCCGATCGAGGCGCTGACCGCGCTGCCGCTGGTGCTGCCGCCCACCGTGATCGGCTTCTACCTGCTGGTGCTGCTGAACCCGACCGCGCCGCTGGGCGCCTGGTGGGTGCAGCTGACCGGGCAGACGCTGACCTTCTCGTTCAGCGGGCTCGTCGTCGCCTCGCTGATCTATTCGCTGCCGTTCACCGTGCAGCCGCTGCAGGCGGCCTTCGAGATCGTCGGCCGGCGCCCGCTGGAGGCGGCGGCGACGCTGCGCGCCTCGCCGCTGGACGCCTTCTTCAGCGTCGCCTCGCCGCTGGCGCTGCGCGGCTACGTCACCGCCGCGGTGCTGAGCTTCGCGCACACGATCGGCGAGTTCGGCGTCGTGCTGATGGTCGGCGGCAACATCCCGGGGCGCACGCAGCTGATCTCGATCCAGATCTACGAGCAGGTCGAGACGCTGCGCTACGAGCAGGCGCATGTGCTGTCGGCCGGGCTGATGCTGTTCTCGTTCGCGGTGCTGCTCGTCGTCTACACCGTCAACCGCCGCGTGCCGCGGCCCGCGGGCTGACGATGGCGCGGCTGGTGCTGCAGCTGGACCTGCGCCGCGCCGGCTTCGAGCTGGCGGTCGACGAGGTGCTGGAGCTCGAGGGCATCAGCGCGCTGTTCGGCCCCAGCGGCTGCGGCAAGACCACGCTGCTGCGCGCGCTGGCCGGGCTGGAGCCGCAGGTCCGCGGCCGCATCGTGCTGGACGACGAGGTCTGGCTCGGCCCGCCGCTGCGCGCGCCGCTGCCGGCGCACCGGCGCGGCGTCGGGCTGGTGTTCCAGGACGCCCGGCTGTTCGACCACCTGGGCGTCGAGGGCAACCTGCGCTATGCCGAACGCCGTGCGCGCGGGGCCGACGGCCCCGCCATCGCCTGGGACGAGGTGCTGCGCGCGCTGGACCTGCGGCCGCTGCTGGCGCGCCGGCCGGCCTCGCTGTCCGGCGGCGAGCGCCAGCGCGTGGCCATCGGCCGCACGCTGCTGGCGCGGCCGCGCCTGCTGCTGATGGACGAGCCGCTGGCCGCGCTGGACGCGCAGCGCAAGGCCGAGATCCTGCCCTACGTGGAGCGGCTGCCGGCGACCTTCGGCGTGCCGGTGCTCTACGTCACGCACGACATGGCCGAGGTGGCGCGGCTGGCGCAGCGCCTGGTGCTGATGGACCGCGGCCGCGTGCTCGCGCAGGGCCCGCTGGACGCCGTGCTGGAGGCGCTGGACGGGCCCGAGTTCGAGGCCCTGGAGCCCGGCGTGGTGCTGCCCGCGCAGGTGCTCGGCATCGATGCCGCCTGGGGCCTGCTGCACCTGCAGGTGGCCGGCGGCGAATGGGTGGTGCCGGCGCCGCCGCGCGCGCCGGCGCCGGGCAGCGCGCTGCGCCTGCGCGTGCGCGCGCGCGACGTGTCGCTGGCCACCGTCAGGCCGTCCGGGCTCAGCGTGCGCAACGTGCTGCCCGGCACGCTGCTGGCGCTGCGCGAGCGCGGCGCGATGGCCGATGCGCTGGTGGACATCGGCGGCGCGCGGCTGCGCGCGCGGCTGACGCGCCATGCCGCGGCCGAACTCGCGCTGGCGCCCGGCGCGCCGGTCTTCGCGCTCGTCAAGGGCGTGGCGCTGGAGGCCGGGGCCTGATCGTCGACCGCCGGGCGGCCGGCGCGGCGCATGTCCGCGCGCCTGTCGCCATGGTCGCGGCGGCGCCGCCGCGAGCCAGGGCGCAGGGACAAAGCAGAGCGGCCGCACGAGGCGGCCGCTGGTACGGGGTCATCGGTCGCGCGGTCGGCGCGGAACGGTGCGGAACCGTGCGAAGCGGGGTGTCGGCGTCCGGAGCGTGTTGAACGGAGGGTCGGTTCAGGCTGCCGGCCACATCGCGAAGGCCACGCCGATCACCGCCACCACCAGTGGCAGTGCGCCCAGCCAGGCCAGCGGCAGGCTCTGCGGGCGCTGCGCCGACGGCTCGTCCGCGACCAGGTCCTCGGCGAAGGCCTCGCTGCGCCAGCAGTTCTCGGGCAGTGTGGTGCTCATCGGTGACCTCCTTCGAATCGCTGGCGGCATGTTGGCGCGCCGATGTATCGCGGATGTGTCAGTCTGGATGTTTCTTCGTCGATTCGGTTCCCTCATCGGAGGGACGCACTTGAAACAATTGCAACGCGCGCGGCCTGGCGCGGCTGCCTGTGCAAAACGGCACGCGTCGACGACGAGCCTGCTGCCCGCGCTGCGCGCCGTGCCGACGAGGTGATGGCGCCGTCCGCTCAGTCCAGCACGACGCGGCGCCGCGTGTCGGGGTCGGTCTGCACGTCGGTCACGAGGCCGTCGGGGCCGAAGTGCACGACGAATTCGCTGAAGCTCCACAGCCAGTGGTGCCACTCGCGCGCGTCCAGGTGCGGGTTCTCGCTGGTCACCGGCCAGCCGACGGCCATCGCGACCTGCTCGCGCGTCATGCCGCGCGTCACGCGCGCCGAGGCGATGGCATCGCGGATGCGCGGCGGCAGTCCCTCCAGCTTCGCGCGCGGGTCCTCGGGCACCACGTAGCGGCGCGCGAACTGCTCCAGGTTGAGCGTGCGGCTGTAGTCGTTGCCCAGGTCCTGGCGCTGGCCGGCGATCTCCAGGTGCACGCGCTGGCGGCCGTAGCCCAGCACCTTCACCGGCGTGCCCAGCGGCAGCATCGTCTTGCCGCTTTCCTCGTAGTTGATGTCGCTGATCCAGCGCCCGTCGGTGCGCAGGTTGCAGCACAGGTAGCCCTCGAAGGTGGGCTGGGCGAGCGCGGGGGAGGGCGGGCGCAGTGTCATGGCGGGATTCTCCGGCCGCGGCCGCGCGCGGGCAACGAGCCGCGCGCCGGCCCGGCCCGGCGCGCTGCGAGGCCCGACTCGGGCCCGTCCAGCAAAAAGGGCAGGGGATTCCCCTGCCCCGGACGCGGCGGCCGGCTGGCACCGGCCGGGTACGTCGCTGGATGCTTACTTCTTCTTCTCTTCCTTGGCCATCGGCTTGGCTTCGGCCTTCTTGGCCTCTTCCTTCTTCGCGGCGCTGGCGGCCGGCGCGGGGGCGGCGGCCGCCGGCTTGGCCGGGGCAGCCGCCGGCGCGGCGGTCTGGGCCTGGGCGCCGATGGCGAAGGCAGCGAGGATCAGGGTGCTCAGGAGCTTGGACATGGTGTCGTTCCCTCGGAGGGAATCCTTTTCGTGAGGTGCCCGGTCGTGGTTCGGTGCCGCATGGCGGCGGACCGGCGGTCGCCGCCCCGGACACCCTGGCCGGCGACGACAGCCTACCCTCAACGCGGCGGCCGGCGCGCGGTTGACCTGCGCCGCGTCAGGGGAAGTGCGGAGGCCCGGCGGCGCCCGCGTTGCCGCTTCAGGCGGCCTGCTCCAGCGCCAGCGCGGCGCCGAACAGGGCCGCCAGCGTGTCGGTCAGCAGCGCGGTCGGCACCGCCTGCAGGTAGGGCCGGAAGCGGCCCTTGGCCTCGAAGCGCTCGCGAAAGGCGGAGGCGAAGAAGCGATCGGCGAAGCGCGGCACGATGCCGCCGCCGACATAGACGCCGCCGCGCGCGCCGAAGACCAGCGCCATGCTGCCGGCGAAGCTGCCGAGCAGCGCGCAGAAGGCGTCCAGCGTGCGGCTGCAGGCCTCGTCGCTGCGCGCGACGCCGCGCTCGACGATCTCGTCGGCGGCCAGCGCCGGCGCCGGCAGGCCGAGCACCGTGCCGACGGCCCGGTGCAGCACCGGCAGCCCGATGCCCGAAAGCAGCCGCTCGGCCGAGACGTGGGCATGCTCGCGGCGCACCGCGGCGAGCAGCGCGCTCTCGAAGTCGTCGGCCGGCGCCAGCGTCGAGTGCCCGCCTTCGCCGGGCACCGCGACCCAGCCATGCGGCGTCGGCACGATGGCCGCCACGCCCAGGCCGGTGCCGGGACCGATCACCGCGCGCGCGCCGGGTCCGGCGGCCAGCGGCGGGCCGAAGGGCCGCACCTGGTCCGGTGTCAGCCGCGGCAGCGACAGCGCCAGCGCCTCGAAGTCGTTGAGCACCAGCAGTTCGTCGAGCGCCAGCGCGCGCCGCGCCTGTCGGCGCGAGAACGACCAGCGGCTGTTCGTGAAGGCGACCTCGTCGCCGGCGACCGGCGTGGCCACCGCGAAGGCCGCGGCCCGCGGCGTCGCATGGCCCGCGCCCAGCGTCGCGGCCAGCCCGTGCAGGTAGTGCCGAGCCGCGGCGACCGGGCCGTCGTGGTCGGCGCCGCGCAGCGTCTGCACCTGCGTCACCTGGTCGCTGCCGGCCGCCAGCCAGCCGAAGCGGGCGTTGGTGCCGCCGATGTCCGCCACCAGCCAGGGGCGCGGCAGGCGGTCTCGCATCAGGCCAAGCTCCCGGCGGTCCGGCGCGCTGCGACCGGCTGTGCAGTGATGCAGCGGCGGGCGTGGCAGCGGGGTGGCACGTCGGGGCCCGGAAGTCGGCGATCGCACCAGGCGAGCGTTCCGCGAGGCGCAGAGGGCTCCGAAGCGGTAGCAGAACTACAGATCATCGACAGGCGGGTTGAAGGTTCTGAAGCATGCCGACCAAAGCGCAGGCGATCAATGTACCTGGGAAATCATGTAGTCGAGATACATCGCGACAGAGGCATCCTGAATGCCGAGGCCCCGGACGATCCGCGTGCCTGCGCGGGCCCGTCGTGCCGCCCACCTGCTGCCTGTCCCTGCGCCCATGAACGACCACGACAGCCCCCGCCTGATCGCCGACATCGGCGGCACCTACGCGCGCTTCACGCTGGAGACCGCGCCCGGCGCATACCGCCACGCCGCGTCGCTGCGCTGCGCCGAGCACGCCGACTTCCACGCCGCCGTCACCGCCTACCTGGCCGGCCTGCCGCCGGGCCTGGCCGGCGCCATCGAGCACGCGGCGATCGCGATCGCCAACCCCGTCGAAGGCGACGAGGTGCGCATGACCAACTATACGTGGCGCTTCTCGATCGAGCAGGAGCGCCAGCGGCTGAAGCTGGCGACGCTGGTCGTGGTCAACGACTTCACCGCGCTGGCGATGGCGCTGCCGCGCCTGGCGCCCGGCGAGCGCCGTCAGGTCGGCGGCGGCCGCGCACGCGACAACAGCGTCGTCGGGCTGCTCGGCGCCGGCAGCGGGCTGGGCGTCAGCGGCCTGATCCCGGCGGCCGACGGCTGGATCGCGCTCGGCACCGAGGGCGGCCATGCCAGCTTCGCGCCGCGCGACGAGCGCGAGCTGAGCATCCTGCGCCATGCCCGGCGCCGCCACGACCATGTCTCCTTCGAGCGCCTGGTCTCCGGGCCCGGGCTGGCGCTGATCCACGAGGCGCTGGCCGGCCCCGGCGCCGCGCCGCTGGCCGCACCCGAGATCACCCGGCGCGCGCTCGCCGGCAGCGACGCCGCCTGCGTGCAGACGCTCGAGGCCTTCTGCGCGATGCTGGGCACCGCGGCGGCCAACCTGGCGGTCACGCTGGGCGCCTTCGGGGGCATCTGGATCGGCGGCGGCATCGTGCCGCGGCTGGGTGAGTTCTTCGACCGCAGCGGCTTTCGCGCCCGCTTCGAGGACAAGGGCCGCTTCAGCGACTACCTGCGCGCGATCCCCACCTACGTGATCACCGCCGGGCATGCGACCTTCGTCGGCGCCTCGGCCATCCTGGCCGCGCAGCTGCGCACGCTGCGCGGCGAGCAGGCCTCGGCCGTCCTGGCGCAGATCCGGCGTGCGCGCGACAGCCTGTCGCCGGCTGAGCGGCGCGTCGCCGACCATGTGCTGGCGCACCCGCGGCAGGCGCTGCAGGATCCGATCGCCGGGATCGCGCGCGCGGCGCAGGTCAGCCAGCCGACGGTGATCCGCTTCTGCCGCACGCTGGGCTGCGAGGGGCTGTCGGACTTCAAGCTGCGGCTGGCCTCGGGGCTGGCCGGCACGGTGCCGCTGACGCACGCCCAGGTCACCGGCGACGACAGCACGCTGGAGCTGGGCGTCAAGGTGCTGGGCAATACGGCCAGCGCCATCCTGCAGGTGCGCGAGCAGCTCAACCGCGATGCGCTGGCACGCGCGATCGACATCCTGGCCGGCGCCTCGCGCGTGGAGTTCTACGCCGTCGGCCACGACGGCGTCGTCGCCGACGACGCGCAGTTCAAGTTTCTGCGCTTCGGCGTGCCCTCGGCCAGCATCACCGACCCGCGGCTGCAGCCGCTGGCCGCCAGCGTGCTGAAGCCGGGCGACGCGGCCGTCATCGTCAGCAGCAGCGGGCGCATCGACGACCTGCTGGCCGTGGCCGACACGGCGCGCGCACGCGGCGCCGCGGTGCTGGCGATCACCGCCAGCCATTCGCCGCTGGCCCGCAAGGCCGACCTCGCGCTGATCGTCGACCATGTCGAGGACGTCGCCACCCAGGTGCCCATGGTCAGCCGCATCCTGCACCTGCTGGTGATCGACATCCTGGCCGTCGGCGTGGCGATGAAGCTGGGCAGCGACGGCACCAGCGCCCTGCCGGCGGCCGCCGCGGAAGGGCTGGACGAAGGGCGCCCGGAGCTGCCGCCGCCGGCGCCCGGGGCGCGCCGCACCGCCCCGGGCGTCAGCGCCGCGGCGCCGCTGGCGCGCATGACCTCACACAGCGGCTGAGCGCCCTCGGGTCGCGCGCCGATAAAATCGCCCGCGTCAGTCCAAGCTTCCGAGGAGCGTTGCGACGGGTGCCACGCGGTGCCCGCCAGGCTCGGAGCGCCGAGCGTGCCCCCTGGCTTCCAGGTGGCCGGCGGCCCGCAACGGCGCTCGCCCCCTTCGACCCAGGGAGCAGCGCATGACCCCCATTGCCCGCGACGACACCGCCGGACGCGACGCCGAACACCACAGCGCCGTGGCGCCCATGCGCCTGGCCGGCCTGGAGCCGGTGACCATCGGCGAAGGCCACCTGTTCGTCAACATCGGCGAGCGCACCAACGTCACCGGCTCCAAGGCCTTCGCGCGCATGATCCTCGAGGGCCGCTTCGAGGACGCGCTGGCGGTGGCGCGCCAGCAGGTCGAGAACGGCGCGCAGATCATCGACGTCAACATGGACGAGGCGATGCTCGACAGCGCCGCGGCGATGGAGCGCTTCCTGAAGCTGGTCGCCGGCGAGCCCGAGATCGCGCGCGTGCCGATCATGATCGACAGCTCCAAGTGGAGCGTCATCGAGGCCGGCCTGAAGTGCCTGCAGGGCAAGGGCATCGTCAACAGCATCTCGCTGAAGGAAGGCGAGTCCGAGTTCAAGCGCCAGGCCACGCTGGTACGGCGTTATGGCGCCGCCGCGGTGGTGATGGCCTTCGACGAGCAGGGCCAGGCCGACACCTTCGCGCGCAAGACCGAGATCTGCGCACGCGCGTACCGCATCCTGGTGGACGAGGTCGGCTTCCCGCCCGAGGACATCATCTTCGACCCCAACATCTTCGCCATCGCGACCGGCATCGAGGAGCACGACAACTACGCGGTCGACTTCATCGAGGCCACGCGCTGGATCAAGGCGAACCTGCCGGGCGCCAAGGTCTCGGGCGGCGTCAGCAACGTGAGCTTCAGCTTCCGCGGCAACGACCCGGTGCGCGAGGCCATCCATACCGTCTTCCTGTACCACGCGATCCGCGCCGGGCTGGACATGGGCATCGTCAACGCCGGGATGATCGGCGTCTACGACGACCTGGACCCCGAGCTGCGCGAGCGCGTGGAGGACGTGGTGCTGAACCGCCGCCGCGACAGCGGCGAGCGCCTGATCGAGATCGCCGAGCGCGCCAAGGGCCTGGCCAAGGACGACAGCGCGCGCCTGGCCTGGCGCGCCGGCAGCGTGGACGAACGGCTCAGCCATGCGCTGGTGCATGGCATCACCGAGTTCATCGTCGCCGACACCGAGGAGGCCTGGCGCGCGATCGCGGCGAAGGGCGGGCGCCCGCTGCACGTGATCGAAGGCCCGCTGATGGCCGGCATGAACGTGGTCGGCGACCTCTTCGGCGCCGGCAAGATGTTCCTGCCGCAGGTCGTCAAGAGCGCGCGCGTGATGAAGCAGGCGGTGGCCCACCTGCTGCCCTACATCGAGGCCGAGAAGCAGGCGCTGCAGGACGCCGGCGGCGACGTCAAGCCCAAGGGCAAGATCGTCATCGCCACCGTGAAGGGCGACGTGCACGACATCGGCAAGAACATCGTCACCGTCGTGCTCCAGTGCAACAACTTCGAGGTCGTCAACATGGGCGTCATGGTCCCGTGCCAGGACATCCTCGCGAAGGCCAGGGTGGAGGGCGCGGACATCATCGGCCTGTCGGGCCTGATCACGCCCAGCCTGGAGGAGATGCAGCATGTCGCCGCCGAGATGCAGCGCGACGACTGGTTCCGCGTCAGGAAGATCCCGCTGCTGATCGGCGGCGCCACCACCAGCCGCGTGCACACCGCGGTGAAGATCGCGCCGCACTACGAGGGGCCGGTCGCCTACGTGCCCGATGCCTCGCGCGCGGTCGGCGTGTGCAGCGAGCTGCTGTCCGACGAGCGCGCGGCGAAATACATCGCCGAGCTGAATGCCGACTACGAGCGCGTGCGCACGCTGCACGCGAACAAGAAGACCACGCCGCTGGTCACGCTGGAGCAGGCGCGCGCCAACAAGACCGCCATCGACTGGAGCGCGTACGTGCCGCCGCGGCCGAAATTCCTCGGCCGGCGCGAATTCCGCAACTACGACCTGGCCGAACTGGCGCGCTGCATCGACTGGGGCCCGTTCTTCCAGACCTGGGACCTGGCGGGCCCGTTTCCGGAGATCCTGCGCGACGAGGTCGTCGGCGCCGAGGCGCAACGCGTCTTCAGCGACGGCAAGCGGCTGCTGCAGCGTGCGATCGAGGGCCGCTGGCTGCAGGCCGCCGGCGTCGTCGCGCTGCTGCCGGCCAACACCGTGGACGACGACGTCATCGAGGTCTATACGGACGACTCGCGACGCGAGGTCGCGCTGCGCTGGCAGCCGCTGCGCCTGCAGAGCGAGCGGCCGGTGGTCGACGGTGTCAAGCGGCCGAACCGCAGCCTGGCCGATTTCGTCGCGCCCCGCGGCGTGGCCGACGACTACATCGGCCTGTTCGCCGTCACCGCCGGGCTGGGCGTGGAGAAGAAGGAACGCCAGTTCCTGGACGACCACGACGACTACGGCGCGATCATGCTCAAGGCGCTGGCCGACCGCCTGGCCGAGGCCTTCGCCGAGCGGCTGCACCAGCGCGTGCGCACCGAACTCTGGGGTTATGCGCCCGACGAGGCGCTGTCCAACGAACAGCTGATCGCCGAGGCGTACCGCGGCATCCGCCCGGCACCCGGCTACCCCGCCTGCCCGGCGCATGGCGTCAAGCGCGAGATGTTCCGCGTGCTGCAGGCCGAAGCCATCGGCATGGGCCTGACCGAGAGCCTGGCCATGACGCCGGCGGCCAGCGTCAGCGGCTTCTACCTCGCGCACCCTGAGGCGCGCTACTTCAACGTCGGCCGCATCGGCGAGGACCAGCTCGCCGACTTCGCCGCCCGCCAGGGGCTGGCCGAGGCCGACGCGCGGCGCGCGCTGGCGCCGCTGCTCGGATAGCACGACGCGCTTCGGGCGCCGCAGCCGGCGCCGCCGTCCCGGGCGCCGCGCTGCCCCGGTCTCCCCCTGGCGGGGGAGGCCGGCCTGCTTTGCCTGGGGAATCCGCCGCCGCTTCCTGCCTAGGCCGGTGTGGGCACCTTCCGCCCATCCCACCAGGCAAGGAGCAACGGTCATGACAGTCTCATCCCGCATCGTCCCGTCGAGCGCACGGCCCGTCGTCGGCAGCCGGACCGCAAGGCCTCTTCTGCGCGCCCCGCTCGCCGCCGCGGCACTGCTGGCGCTGGCGGCCTGCGGCGGCGGCGGGGGCGGCGGCGGCGACACGGCGTCCGCCAACCGTGCGCCGGTGGCCAATGCCGGGCCTGACCTGACGGCCTCGCGCAGCATGGTCGTCGCGCTCGACGGCCGCGCCAGCAGCGACCCCGACGGCGATGCGCTGAGCTACAGCTGGCGCCAGGTGCGCGGTGCCGATGCGACCGCCGGCGGCACGCTGTCGGGCGCCAACCCCTCGTTCACCGCGCCCGCCGGCGTGCAGACGCTGGAATTCGAGCTCACGGTCAGCGACGGCAAGGGCGGCAGCCATGTCGACAGCGTGATCGTGCACGTGCTGGAGGACCGCGCCAACGCGCTGTTCGTCGACGGCGACGCGGGCAGCGACGCCACCGGCACCGGCACCATGGACAACCCCTACGCCAGCGTGCGCCGCGCGCTGGCGGCGGCCGGCAGCAGCCAGGCCGACCTCTACCTGCGCCAGCGCGCCGGCAGCGGCGCCTACGACGAGACCGGCGCGACGCTCGCCATCCCCTCGGGCACCAGCCTGTACGGCGGCTACGGCCCGAACTGGGAGCGCGACGTGCTGGCGCGCCGCACCGCGCTGCGCACCGACCGCGGCGGCGTGCGCTACGACGGCCTCGCGCACGAGGTCTGGGTCTCGGGCCTGGCCGTGGAGTCGGCCGACGCGCAGGCGCCGGGCGAGACCGTCTATGCACTGCGCGCGGTCGGCAACGGGCAGGCGCGCATCACGCTCGAGCACAACACGCTGACCGCCGGCCACGCGGTGGCGACCCCGAGCACCAGCGCGGGCTCCAGCCATGGCGTGGTGCTGGCGTCACTGGCCGCCGCGGCGGTCTACGACAACACCATCACCGCCGGGCGCGGCGGCAACGGCAGCGACGGCACGGCCGGCAGCAACGGCGCCCGCGGCAGCGATGGCAGCAACGGCAATCGCACCGGCGGGCGCCAGGCGCCGGGGGGTCAGGGCCCGGGCGGCGATGGCGGCCACGGCGGCACGCGCGGCGGGGGCATCAACGGCGGCGGCGGCAACGGCGGCGACGGTGGCCTGGGCGCGGCGCCGCTGGGCGGCGTCATCCTCGGCGGCGACGGCGGGCGCGGCGGCAATCCCGGCAACGCGGGCGACCCCGGCAGCTCCGGCGGCCGCGGCCTGCCCGGCTCCGGCGGCCTGGGCATCGGCAGCGGCAGCGCGCAGACGGGCTTCGTGCTGTCGCACGGTACCAGCGGCGGTCGCGGCGGCAACGGCAGCGGCGGCGGCGGCGGCGGCGGCGGACAGGCCAATGCGGTCGGTGTCGTCGGCGGCGGCGGCGGTGGCGGCGGCGCCGGCGGCTCCGGCGGCTTCGGCGGTGCCGGCGGCCGCGGCGGCGGGGCCTCGGTCGGTGTCTGGCTGCACGCGGTGACCGCGAGCGAGCTGCGCGGCAACACCATCCGTGCCGCGGAGGGCGGCGCCGCCGGTGCTGGCGGGATCGGTGGCTTCGGCGGCGGCGGTGGCGACCCCGGCAGCGGTGCCGACGGCGACAGCAATGCCTTCGGCCGCGGCGCCGGCGGCGCAGGCGGCGCCCGCGGCGGCAGCGGCGGCTCCGGCGGCCGCGGCGGCGGCGGCGGTGGCGGCCCGTCGTTCGGCGTCTACATCGCCAGCCCGCTGGCGCCCACGCTCGCCGACAACACCATCGAGGCCGGCAACGGCGGCGCCGGCGGCAACGGCGCCAACGGCGGCGGCGGCGGCGCCAGCTATGCGGTCTACCGGGCCAGTGTCGGTGCCGGGCCGATGCCGACGCTGAACGGCAATACGCTGCGCTTCGGCAGCGGCGGGGCTGGCGGCGCACGCATCGGTACCGACGGCGGCATCGGCGCCAACGGCGGCGCCGGGGCCAGCAACCTGCCCTGATCGACGCAGGACCGGAGACGGCCGCGCCGGACCCCAGGGGGGCGGCGCGGCCGTCGGCGCTTCCGGCGCCGTCCGGCGACGGCCGGCCATCGAGCAAGCGCCCATCGAGCCGTGCCGCCCACCTTGCGGCCGCCTGCGCAGCGCCCTCATGCTGCAGGCGACGCGGTCACCGCCGCCGCCGTCGTCGTACGGGCCGGGTCCGGTCTGCGCCGCCAGACGGCCGAAGGCCGTTTCGGACTCAT
>JAHBZT010000012.1 GCA_019635315.1 Rubrivivax sp. | reverse complement strand
CGCCTAACGTGCTATGGGCGTCCGCAATCCTATCCGCCAGTCGCCACTTGTATCCAGATATAGGCAACGCACGCTGCAGACTGTCGTCGGAATCGGAGCGCTGATCATCGCGCGATGCAGATCCGATCCTCCAGGCCCAGCCGTCGGATCGCGGCAGCAGGCAGGTACCACAGGCGGTCGCCGGGGTGCCACCGGGCGCCGGCTTGCTTGATCGCGGCGCGCATCTCGCGGTCGCCGGGCCCCAGCATCAGCGGGAACAGTGCCCGCTCGACGCTGCTGCGGCGTGCGCGTGCGGTGCGCACGGTCTCGACGACCAGCTCGACCGTCAGGTAGCGCCGCAGGCCGCTGGGGTCCTCGCGGTAGCGCACGCACACCAGCGCGTCGCCGAAGCGCTCCAGCAGGCGCACCGTGCCGGGCCGGGGTGGCCACAGGGTCTTCGTCACGCGCCCGCGGCGCACGTCGTTCGGCAGCAGTTGCGCATGCCGGCCGCGCGCGGCGGCGCGGCGTGCCGGCGGGTCGGACTCGGGCAAGCTCATCGCGGCTCCCTGGTTGGCCTGGTCAGGCTCTTGTGATACTGTACAAATATACAGTCAATGCACGGGAAAGGCCAACGCGATGCCGACCTCGACTCCCGGCCTGCCGCCCGGCGGCGACCCGCCGCGCCTGCTCGACGTCCTGCGTGCCCAGGTGCGCAGCCTGCACTACAGCCTGCGCACGGAAGAAGCCTACGTGCACTGGGTGCGCGCCTTCGTGCGTTACCACGGGCTGCGCCATCCGGCGCAGATGTCGCGCGACGAGGTCGAGGCCTTCCTGACCTGGCTGGCGGTGGAGCGCCGCGTCGCGCCGGCCACCCACCGCCAGGCGCTGTCGGCCCTGCTGTTCCTGTACCAGAAGGTGCTGCGCCTGCACCTGCCGTGGATGGACGACATCGGCCGCCCGCAGCCGCAGCGCCGCCTGCCGGTGGTGCTGTCGCACGACGAGGTGGCGCGCGTGCTGGCGGCGCTGGACGAGCGCGCCGCGCCGCCCGAACCGGCGCCCTACGGCCTGCTCGGCCGCCTGCTCTACGGCAGCGGGCTGCGCCTGCTGGAGGGCCTGCGCCTGCGCGTGAAGGATGTCGAGTTCGAGCGCCGCGCGCTCGTCGTGCGCGAAGGCAAGGGCGGCAAGGACCGGGTCGTGATGCTGCCCGCGGCGCTGGAAGCGCCGCTGCGCGAGCAGCTCCGGCGCGCGCACCGGCTGTGGGCGGCCGACCGCGCGCAGGGCCTGGCCGGCGTCGCGGTGCCGCATGCGCTGGAGCGCAAGTTTGCGCGCGCCGCCGAGTCCTGGGCTTGGCACTGGGTGTTCCCGCAGGCCAGCGTGTCGGTCGACCCGCGCAGCGGCCTGCATCGCCGCCACCACCTGCTGGAAGGCGGCTTCCAGCGCGCCTTCAAGGCGGCGGTCGAAGCCGCCGGCATCGCCAAGCCGGCCAGTCCGCACACGCTGCGCCATTCCTTCGCCACCCACCTGCTGCTGGCCGGCTACGACATCCGCACGGTGCAGGAACTGCTGGGCCACGCCGACGTGTCGACGACGATGATCTATACGCATGTGCTGCGCCTGGGCGGTGGCGCGGTGCGCAGCCCGCTGGACGCGATGGGCGGTCTCGCGCCTGCGCCGCTGCCGAAGCCGCCGCCGCCGTCGCCGATGCCGCCGCTGCGGCCGCACCGGTCGCCGCCCGCCATGGCCCCTGCGCCCGGCGCGGCACCGTTCGCGCCCCGCGCCCTGCAACGCCCGCCCCGCGCCCGCGAGCCCGCGCCGTGTTACCACGCCGATCCCCCCGACCTTCGCCAGCCCCCCGCCGCATCGCGGCCGAGCTGCCGGCCTACGCCGAACTGCACTGCCGCAGCAACTTCAGTTTCCTGAGCGGGGCCTCGCACCCGGAGGAACTGGCCGCGCGCGCGCAGGCGCTGCGTTATGCCGCGCTGGCGATCACCGACGAGTGCTCGCTCGCCGGCGTCGTGCGCGCACACCTGGAAGCCGAGCGCCTGGGCCTGCGCCTGATCGTCGGCACCCAGATGCGGCTGCACCGGCAGGCGCCGGCCGCGAAGCCGCCCGCCGCAGCAGCCGCGAGGGCTGCAGCGGCGACGGTGGGGGCGGCGGCGGTCGTGGCGCCCGCCGCGCCGTTCGCCGGCCCGGCCGATACCGCCGCCGCGCCGCAATCGCCGGAAACACCGCAATCGCCGGAAACACCGCAGGCGCCTGAAGCGGCCGACGCACCCGACCCCGTCGACCTCGCCGCCGGCGCCATCGCCGCCGCACGGGCTGCGGCGGCGCGCAGCGCGCCGCGCCGCCCGCCAGCGCCGAAGGTGTCGGCCCGGGCGGCAGCGAAGGGCCCTGCGCAGGCCGCGCCGCCCACCGGCCCGCACCTCGTGCTGCTGGCGATGACACGCCGCGGTTACGGCCACCTGGTGCAGTGGATCAGCGTCGCGCGCCAGCGTGCGCCCAAGGGCGACTACGTGGCGCTGATGTCGGACGTCGAAGGCCGCGTGCCCACCGCGCCCACGCTGGCCGGCCTGCCGGACTGCCTGGCGCTGCTGGTGGCGAATGCCGCGCTCGAAGATTCGGCCCAGCCCTTCGAGACCCTGTTCCAGCACGCGCTGTGGCTCAAGACCTGGTGCGGCGACCGCGCCGCGCTGGCGCTGACGCTGCGCCGCGGCGCGCACGACGCGCTGCTGGTCGACCTGGTGGAACGCGTCGCGGCGCTGACCGGCCTGCCGGTCGTCGCCACCGGCGACGTGCGCATGCACGTGCGTTCGCGCAAGCCGCTGCTGGACATGCTCACGGCCACGCGGCTGCGCTGCACGGTCGGGCAGGCCGGCTTCGCGCTGGCCGCCAATGCCGAGTCGCACCTGCGCCCGCGGGCGCTGCTGGCGCGCCTGCACCGCCCCGAGTGGCTGGCGCAGACGCTGGTGCTGGCCGCGCGCTGCAGCTTCAGCCTGGCCGAGCTGAAGTACGCCTACCCGCGCGAGATCGTTCCCGCGGGCCACACGCCCGCCACCTGGCTGCGCACGCTCACCGAGCAGGGTGCCGCGCGCCGCTACCCGCGCGGCGTGCCGCCGGCCGTGCGCGCGATGATCGAGCATGAACTGGCGCTCATCGCGCAGCTGCAGTACGAGCCCTATTTCCTCACCGTCGCCGACATCGTGGCCTGGGCGCGCGGCCAGGGCATCCTGTGCCAGGGCCGCGGCAGCGCCGCCAACTCGGCCGTCTGCTATTGCCTGGAGGTCACCGCGGTCGACCCCGAGGTGCACACGATGCTGCTCTTCGAGCGCTTCATCAGCGCCGAGCGCAACGAGCCGCCGGACATCGACATCGACTTCGAGCACCAGCGCCGCGAGGAGGTCATCCAGTACATCTACCGCAAGTACGGCCGCCAGCGCGCCGCGCTGACCGGGGTCGTCATCAGCTACCGCCCGCGCAGCGCGCTGCGCGACGTCGGCCGCGCGCTCGGGCTGGACCCCGACCGCATCGCCGCGGTGGCCAAGGGCCAGCACTGGTTCGACGGCCGCGAGATCGCCGCCGAGCGACTGCGCGAGAACGGCCTCGACCCCGCGTCTCGCACGGTGCGGCTGTGGGTGGCGCTGACGCAGCAGCTGATCGGCTTTCCGCGCCACCTCAGCCAGCACCCGGGCGGCTTCGTGATCGCGCGCGACACGCTGGCCGAGCTGGTGCCGGTCGAGAACGCCGCGATGCCCGGGCGCAGCGTCATCCAGTGGGACAAGGACGACCTCGACGCGCTGCGCCTGATCAAGGTCGACATCCTCGCGCTGGGCATGCTCAGCGCGATCCGCCGCGCGCTCGCGATGGTCGGCACCAAGCTCGGCGGCCCGAGCGCGGGACGGGAGGCGCCGGCGCTGGGCCTGCACGAGATCCCGAAGGAGGACGCCGCCACCTACACGATGCTGCAGCGTGGCGACAGCGTCGGCACCTTCCAGGTGGAAAGCCGCGCGCAGATGAGCATGCTGCCGCGGCTGAAGCCGGCGAATTTCTACGACCTGGTGATCGAGGTCGCCATCGTGCGCCCGGGGCCCATCCAGGGCGGCATGGTCCACCCCTACCTGCGCCGGCGCAACGGCGAGGAGCCGGTGGTCTACCCCAGCGCGGAGGTCAAGAAGGCGCTGGAGCGCACGCTGGGCGTGCCCATCTTCCAGGAACAGGTGATGCAGCTGGCGATCCTCGCCGCCGACTTCACGCCCGGCGAGGCGGACCAGCTGCGCCGCGCGATGGCGGCCTGGAAGCGCAAGGGCGGGCTCGGCCCCTTCCACGAACGCCTGGTCGGCCGCATGGTCGAGAAGGGCTACCAGCGCGAGTATGCCGAGGCCATCTTCCGCCAGATCGAGGGCTTCGGCGAATACGGCTTTCCGGAGAGCCATGCCGCCAGCTTCGCGCTGCTGGTCTATGCCAGCGCCTGGCTCAAGTGCCACCACCCGGACGCCTTCCTGGCCGCGCTGCTGAACAGCCAGCCGATGGGCTTCTACGCGCCGGCGCAGCTGGTGCGCGACGCGCGCGAGCATGGCGTCGTCGTGCGGCCGGTGGACGTGCTGGCCAGCGACTGGGCGACGACGCTGGAGCCGCCGGGCGAGGCCGTGCCGGCGCCGCGGGCCGGGCAGGCGGCGGCGCCGCTGTGGCCGGTGCGCCTGGGCTTCTCGCGCATCCTGGGCCTGGCCGAGGCCGCCGCGCAGCGCATCGTTGCCGCGCGCGCCGAAGGGCCCTTCGACGGCGTCGAGGACCTCGCGCGGCGCGCGGCGCTGGACGCGCGCGAGCTGGCGCTGCTGGCGCAGGCCGACGCCTTGCGCCCGCTGGCCGGCCACCGCCACCGCGCGGCCTGGGCCGCCGGCGGGGTGGACACGCGG
The DNA here is from genome assembly GCA_019635315.1 of Rubrivivax sp. GTDB lineage: Bacteria > Pseudomonadota > Gammaproteobacteria > Burkholderiales > Burkholderiaceae_C > Rubrivivax. Next base: position 36,376 of record JAHBZT010000012.1, on the reverse strand, counting down.
GCCGGCGCGCTGCTGGCGGGCACGCGCACGCACGAGGCGGCGGCCGGGGAAGCGCTCGCGCTGCCCGCACCGGACGCCGCCACCACCGTGATCGCCGACTACCGCGCCACCGGCCTGAGCCTGGCCCTGCACCCGCTGGCGCTGCTGCGCGAACGGCTGGCCGCCTTCCGCGTGCTGCCCGCGGCCGTGCTGCGCGAGCATCCGCACGGCCGGCTGGCGCGTGCCAGCGGCCTCGTCACGCACCGCCAGCGGCCGGAGACGGCCAAGGGCGTCGTCTTCGTCACGCTGGAGGACGAGACCGGCACCGTCAACGTCATCGTCTGGCCGGCGGTGGCCGAGGCGCAGCGCCGGCCGCTGCTGGCCAGCACGCTGCTCACCGTCTACGGCATCTGGCAGCGGGAAGGCGAGGTGCGCCACCTGGTGGCGCGCCGCCTGGTCGACCACTCGGCGCTGCTGCAGGACCTGCCGCGGCGCAGCCGCGACTTCCGCTGAGCTCCGGCCCGCGCGCGTGCGGCGTCACGCCGCGTCGTGCCGCACCTGCACCGCGAGCCGGGTGCGCGGCCCCGTGCCGCGGGCGACGGGCTCAGCGGCCATGCAGGCGACGGCGCCGCGCCATCGGCAGCAGCAGGCCCGCCAGGCCGGCCGCCAGCAACGCCGCGCTGGCCGGCTCCGGCACCGCGCTCACCGTGACCCTTTCGAAGAAGACGAAGCTCAGCGGCCCGTTGGGCTGCGACGCCGGCACGAAGTCCAGTGCCAGCACCCCGTCGAAGCCGGGCAGCACCGCCGGCATCGCGTCGCTGCCGGTGAAGTCGCCGATGCCGAGCTGGCCCTCGATCCAGAACAGCCGCACGTTGACCAGCGTCCAGCCGGCGACCGTGAAGCCGTTCAGGTTGTGCGTGCCGGTGCCCAGGCCGGGATCGGCCCCGAGCATCAGGAAGTCGCTGCCGCCCTGCGCCGGCAGGTCGTTGCCGACGGCCGTGTAGCCGCGCGGATCGTCGAAGCTCCACGACTGCACCTGGCCGACCAGGTTCAGGAAGCTCGCGTCGTAGCGCGTCGCGCCGTTGCTCAGCGTGCCCGACGGCGGCCGCGAGGCGTCGTAGGTGAACCGGCCCGACACCACCGCATCGGGCGCGAAGACATCGACGACACCCGGGCTGCCGAAGCGCACGCCGCTCGTGACGTAGGTGTACGGCACCTCGGCCGCGGCGGCCAGCCCGGCGAACAGGGCGAGGCAGGCGCCGGCCAGCAGCCGGGCGCGGCGGGTGCGGGCAAGGTCCGGGCACGACATGTCGACACTCCTGCACGGCGTGGCCGCGGCACGACCTCCGACGCCGACGTGGCGCACTCTAGCCACCGGCGTGACGCATGGATTGAGCGCCCTCAATCCGGCGCACCCGGCGCCCGCCAGCTGCGGCGGACCGCCCGCAGGGACTGTCGCCCGTCCGGGCTCAGCCTTGCAGGCCGCGGCCCGCGTGCGGGACATGCGGGCCCCTTCGCCCGGCGACCGACAGTCCGCAGGGCCTGTCGCTCGTCCGGGCTCAGCCTGGCAGGCCGCGGCCCGCGTGCGGGACACGCGGGCCCCTTCGCCCGGCGACCGACAGTCCGCAGGGACTGTCGTTCGTCCGGGCTCAGCGCAGCTGCGCGAGCCGCTGGGCGGCGAGCTTGCCGGCCTCGCTGTCCGGGTGGTCCTTGACCAGCGCCTGCAGCGTGAGCCGGGCGGCGCGCGTGTCGCGCATCTCGGCCTGGCTGGTGGCCAGCGACAGCAGCGCATCGGGCACGCGCGGGTGGCGCGGGGCGTCGGCGACGAAGGCCTGGAAGGCCGCGATCGCCCGCTCGTGCTCGCGCTGCGCATACAGCGCGTTGGCCAGCCAGTAGCGTGCCGACGGCGCATAGCCGCTCGCCGGGTGGCGCTGCAGGAAGCCGTCCAGCCGCGTCGCGGCGGCGCCGAACTCGCCGGCGCGCACCGCCGCCATCGCGTGGTCCCAGGACTGGGTCTGCGCCGGCGTGGCCTCGAACTCCTCGCCGTCCATCGACACGCGCAGCGGCTCCAGCGCGCGCAGCCGCGCCTGGAAGGCCTGGGTCAGGTCCTGCTGCTCGCGCTGCAGCTGGCCGATGCCGTGCAGCAGTCGCTCGTCCTCGCCGCGCCGTTGCGCGAGCTCGCCGCGCAGCGCCTCGAGCTGGCCGTTGACGTCCAGCAGGCTGCGCCGCAGCTGCGAGAGCTGCTCGGCGAACGCCGCCTGCTGCGCGGCCGTGGCCTCCATCTCCTCGCGCCGCGCGTTGTCGTGGGCGGCGACACGCTCGCGCAGGTCCAGGATCTGGCGCCGGGCCTCGTTGTCGTTGAACAGCTGGGCCTGCGCCGTTCCGGTGGCGGCCAGCAGCATCGTCAGCAGCAGGGGGGGCGTGCGCAGCTTCATCGTGTCGTCGTCGGGTCGCATCAACGGGTCGCGCCGGCCGCATGCCGCGCGCGGTGCGACCCGAGCATAAGCCAGCCCCGCGGCGCCGCGCAGCCCCGCGGCCCCAGTGCGCGCGGCCGCGTGCTTGCCGCCCGCGGGCCGCGGTGAGAGCATCGGGCTCCCACACGACGCGAGGAGACGCCCCATGGCCCAGCCGATGTTCGACGCCGACGCGCTGATCACGATGTTCGAGCATGCCTCCGCCCGCCAGGGCACGCAGCTCAAGAAGGCGGTCGGCGACGCCACGCTGGCCGCGCTGCAGGGCCGCGAGCTGACGCTGAAGAACATCCGCACCACGCTCAAGGCGGTCGCCGAGGCGGCGAGCGCCGGCGCCGCGAAGAACGTGATGCCCGGGGTCGACGCCGGCGAACTGCTGGACCGCGCGGTGGCCGGCATGGACGACGCGCTGCTCAAGGCCGTGCAGGCCAACCGCGTGGCGCTGGAGAAGCTGGTGGCGCAGGGCGCGGACCTGCGCGAGAAGCATGTCAAGAAGGCGCTCGACGACCTCGACCGCTTCGAGGACACGATGTTCGCGGCGCTGAAGAAGGCGGCCGCCGGCGTCGAGGGCCCGCTGGCCGGCGCCTGGGACCAGGTGCTGCAGAAGATGCAGGCCGGCGGCACGGTCAGCGGCGCGCAGGCCGCGCAGACCGTCGAGCAGCTCGCCGAGCAGATGCAGGGCGCGATGCGCAGCACGCGCGCGGCGTCGGTGCGGGCCGCGCAGGCGCTGGCCGAGAGCTACACCGCGATGGTCAGCGGCGTGCTGATCGGCATGGCCGACGCGCTGCAGGGCGCGGCGCCCAAGCCGCCGCCGGCGCCCCGCAAGGCGGCCGGCAAGTAGCCGCCCGCCGGCCGCGGCCGGCCGGCGCCCAAGTCCCGTCGCGCGGTGCGGAAACGGCCGGGCGCGTGCCGAGGGATGGTACGGTCACGGTCTTTTCGTCAACCGAACTCCAGGAGGAATCACCGATGTCCGAGATGACCGCGGCCCAGAAGGACAAGCTCGTCGCCGACCTGCGCACCGTCGTGGCCGACGCCGAGGAACTGCTCAAGCTGACCGCCGGCGACCTCAGCGAGAGCACGGCCTCGCTGCGCGAGCGCCTGACCGACCGCCTGGCGCGCGCGCGCCACGGCCTGCTGGACCTGCAGGACAGCGCCACCGAGCGCGCCAAGGCCGCCGGCCGCGCCGCCGACGACTACGTGCACGACCACCCGTGGACGGCGATCGGCATCGGCGCCGGCGTCGGCCTGCTGGTCGGCCTGCTGATCGGCCGCCGCTGAGCGTGAAGCCGCGCTCGGCCGGCCGCGGCCGCGCGGCCGCAGGGCAGGGGGCGCCGTCGTGAGCGGCCTGTTCGACTCGGCGCGGCGGCTGGTCGACACCGCCGTCGCCGTCGTGCAGGTGCGGCTGGAACTGTTCGGCACCGAGCTCGAGCAGGAGAAGCTGCGCCTCGTCGACGCCGTCTGGCAGGGCGCGCTCGGGCTGCTGCTGCTGGGGCTGGCGCTGGTCGGCTTCTTCGGCTTCGTCGTGCTGCTGTTCTGGGAGGGCTACCGCCTGCCGGCGATCGGCGTGCTGACGCTGGCCTTCGCCGCCGGTGGCGTGTGGCTGCTGCGCCGCGCGCGCGAGACGCTGCGCGCGCCCGAGGGCGGGCCGTTCGCGCTGAGCCTGGCCGAACTGCGGCGCGACCGCGACGGCCTGGCCGCGGCCGAGCCGGGTGCCGCCGAGCGCGACGCGCCGCGATGAACCGCGCCCGCGAACTGGCGCTGGCACGCCGCCAGCAGCGGCTGATCTTCCGCAGCGCCGAGCTGCGGCACCGCTGGGCCGTCGCGGCCGACGGCTTGCGGCCGCCGCTGGCCGCCGCCGACCGCGTCGTCGACGCCGGCCGCTGGGTGCAGGCCCACCCGGAGGCCGTGCTCGCCGGCGCGCTCGTCGTGCTGCTGATGAGGCCGCGCCGCGCGCTGCGCTGGGGCCTCAAGCTGTGGAGCGGATGGCGGCTGTGGCAGCGCCTGCGGCGCGAACTGCAGCGGCGCTGAGGCACGCGCCCGGGCCGGGCTGCGCTATCGTGCGCCGATGAGCGCAGAGACCTTCTTCTGGCACGACTACGAGACCTTCGGCCGCGACCCGCGCCGTGACCGACCTGCGCAGTTTGCCGGGCTGCGCACCGACCTGGCGCTCGCCGAGGTCGGCGAGCCGGTGATGTGGTTCTGCCGCCCGGCGCCCGACCGGCTGCCGGACCCCGAGAGCTGCCTGCTCACCGGCATCCTGCCGCAGCAGGCCGAACGCGACGGCGTCGCCGAGCACGACTTCGCCGCGCGCATCGAGGCCGAGCTGGGCCGCGACGGCACCATCGGCGTCGGCTACAACAGCATCCGCTTCGACGACGAGGTCACGCGCCACCTGTTCTGGCGCAACCTCGTCGACCCCTATGCACGCGAATGGGCCAACGGCTGCAGCCGCTGGGACCTGCTGGACGTCGTGCGCTGCTGCTGGTCGCTGCGGCCCGACGGCATCGAGTGGCCGACCTATGCGCAAGGTGAGCTCGCCAGCCGGCCCTCGTTCCGGCTCGAGGATCTGGCGCGTGCCAATGCGCTGACCCATGACTCGGCGCACGACGCGCTGTCGGACGTGCGCGCGACGCTCGCGCTGGCGCGCCTGGTGCGGGCGCGCCAGCCGCGGCTGTGGGACTTCTGCCTGCGCCTGCGCCACAAGGACGCGGTGCGCGCCGAGATCGGCGTCGGCCGCCCGTTCCTGCACCTCTCCGGCCGCTACCCGGTCGAGCGCGGCTGCCTGGCGGTGGTCTGGCCGCTGGCCGTGCACCCGACGAACAAGAACGAGCTCATCGTCTGGGACCTCGCGCAGGACCCGCGCGAGCTGGCCGACCTGGATGCCGCCACGCTGCGGCTGCGCCTGTTCACGCGCAGCGACGAACTGCCCGCGGGCGTGGAGCGGCTGCCGGTGAAGACGGTGCATGTCAACAAGTCGCCGATCGTGATCGGCAAGCTGCGCACCGCGGCGGCCGCCGCCGAACGCTGGGGGCTGGACCTCGCGCAGTGCGAGCGCCACGCCGCGCTGGCGCCGGCCGCCGCGGCGGCCGTGCAGGCGCGCTGGGCCGAGGTCTATGCGCGGCCCGAGCCGGCGCAGCGGCCCGACGTCGACGACGATCTCTACGGCGGCTTCGTCGGCAACGACGACCGGCGCACGCTGGCACGGCTGCGCGGCCTGCCGCCCGACCGTCTGGCCACCACGCGGGTGGCTTTCCATGACGGCCGGCTGGACGAACTGCTGTTCCGCTACCGCGCGCGCAACTTCCCGCACACGCTGGACGCCGACGAACGCGAGCGCTGGCAGCAGCATTGCCGCGAGCGGCTGCTCGACGGTGCCGGCGGCGCACTGACGCTGGCCGCCTTCCAGGAGCGCGTGGACGCGCTGGCCGAGGATGCGCTGGAGCGCGGCGACGATCGTGCGCAGGCGCTGCTGGAGGCGCTGCTGGACTGGGCCGAGGCGATCGCGCCTGAGCCCGCCTGATTCACGGCCGCGACGAACGAAGGGCCCGCGATGGCGGGCCCCCGGTCCGGCGGACGAGGCCGCTCAGTGCTTGGCCGCGCCGTGGCCGGCGTTGTCGCGCATCCACTGCTCGGCCCAGGCGTCGGAACGCGACTGCTCGCGCGCGCCCATCAGCATGGTCCAGGTCAGGAAGCCCGTGGCGAACAGCAGCGGGACGAGGGCGAGCAGCAGGGTGGTCATGAGACTGGAAACGAAGAGGGTGGAACGGCCAGGGTGGACGAAGGCGCGGGAGCCCGAAGGCTCCCGCGGCGCGGATTCTCGGCGAAGCGGCAGCCGTGCGCCGCGGCCGGGGCGCAAGACCCCAGGCGGCCGCGGGCCGGCCGGCCCCTGTTCGGCCCTAGTTGCTGGCGACGAGCTTGCGCTGCTCGGGGTGCAGGCAGCTGTCGACCAGGCGGCGGCCCAGCTTGGCGCTCATCAGCATGGACTTGGCAGGGATCTGCAGCCAGACGATGCCGTTCTTCTTGTCCTCCAGCCGCACCGCGCCGGTGGTCGTCTCTTCCGGCACCACGGTGTAGCTCGCCTTGTCGAAGTCCAGCTTGAAGTGGCCGGGCTTGCCGGCGATGGCCGAGACATGCACCTTCTTGTTGAACTCGCAGTCGGCGGTGCCCTGGAAGACATAGCCGGCGGCCTCGAGCTGGCCCGGGGTCAGGGCGACCTCGGCAGCGGCAGGAAGCGACAGCGCGGCAGCGGCGACGGCGGCAGAGAGCAGGGTGACCTTCATCGGGAGCTCCTCGGAGCGGGGTGGCGACGAAGGTGATTCTTGGAACCCCCCACGTTTGCAGGGGTTGACGAGTGCAACGGTCTGCAAGGGCGGGCGCGGGTTCCGCCCGCCGGCGTGACGGAGTCGACGTTTCAGGCGGCCGTCGCGTCGCCGCCGAACCACGCCAGGCGCAGCTCGGCCGGCAGCTGCGGCGCCCCGGGCAGCGCGGTGCGGTGCGCGCGCTCGATCAGCTGCCAGAAGTAGCGGTAGCTGGCGCGGTCGTGCAGCGTGTCGTGGTGGCGGATCGGCGCCCAGCCGGCGGCCATCGCGGCCTGGATGATCTCGATCGCCTGGTCCAGCTCGGCGGTGGTCGGCGCGAAGGCCTCGACGATGACCGGCACCTGCTGCGGGTGGATGCTCCACATGCGCGTGTAGCCGAGCAGCCGGATCGCCTTGTCCGCCGCCTCGGCCAGCGCCTTGCGGTCCTTGAATTCGGTGACCACGCAGTGCGAAGGCGTCTTGCCGGCGGCGTGGCAGGCGGCGGCGATCTCCAGCTTGGCGCGCACCACCAGCGGATGGTCGAACTGGCCCTCGGCGCTCATCGCCCACTGCGGGATCGCGCCGCGGTGCGCGCTGACGAAGTCCATCAGCCCGAAGGACAGGCTCTCGATGCGCGGGTGCGCCGCGATCGCCATCACGTCGCGCAGCGCGCCATGCGTCTCGACCAGCGCATGCAGCGGGATCGGGCGCGCCAGCCCGGCGCGGCGCGCCGCCTGGTCCAGCGCGTCGGCGGCGCGCTGCACGTCGGCCAGGCCGCGCGGCTTGGGCGCCATCAGGTAGGCCAGCCGTTCGCCGGCACCGCGCACCAGCGTGTCCAGCACCGCCTCGAACTTCGGGTGCGCGACCGGCAGCCCGCGCGCGCCGACGCGGCCGAAGCGGTTGGCCGGGGACATCACCAGCTCGGCGACCATCTGCGCATGCTCGAGCTCGCCGCCGACCGGCGCGCCGTCCTCGCAGTCCAGCGTGACGTCGAAGACCGGGCCCATCTCGGCCTGCAGCGCCAGGCTCTTGTGCATCAGCGCCGGCACGCCGGCATAGTGGTCGCAGACGGGCAGCATCGCGCCCGCCGGCTCGTCGGGGTCGAACAGGGCCTGGCGCGGCGGCGGCACGGATCGGGCGGTGGTGGTCGCGGTGGATGTCATGGCAGCGTGCTCCGGCAGGCGGCAGGCGGCAGGCGGCAGGCGGCAGCAGGTGGCGAGCGTACCCCGCGCGGCGACCCTGCGTGCGCCGACCCTGAAGCGGCGAGGGCCGGCGCCTCGCGGCGGCCGGCCCTCGCGGAGGCCGTGTCCGGGAGCCGGACTACAGCAGGTGCTGGACGCCGTCCCGCTCGGCGAGCAGCTCGGCCAGCGTCTTGTCGATGCAGCCCTGGCTGAATTCGTCGATCGGCAGGCCCTCGACGATGCGGTACTTGCCGCCCTCGCAGGTGACCGGGTAGCCGAACATCACGTCCTTGGGGATGCCGTATTCGCCGTTGCTCGGCACGCCCATCGTGACCCATCCGCCGTTGGTGCCCAGCGCCCAGTCGCGCATGTGGTCGATGGCGGCGTTGGCCGCGCTCGCGGCGCTGGACAGCCCGCGCGCCTCGATGATCGCGGCGCCACGCTTGCCCACCGTGGGCAGGAAGACGTCCCTGTTCCAGGCGTGGTCGTTGATCATGTCCTTGACGCTGGCGCCGTCGATCGTCGCGAAGCGGTAGTCGGCATACATCGTCGGGCTGTGGTTGCCCCAGACGCCGAGCTTCTTGATGCTGGCCACCGGCTTGCCGGTCTTGGCCGCGATCTGGCTCAGCGCGCGGTTGTGGTCCAGGCGCAGCATCGCGGTGAAATTCTCCCGCGGCAGGTCGGGCGCGCTCTTCATCGCGATCCAGGCGTTGGTGTTCGCGGGGTTGCCGACGACCAGCACCTTGACGTCGCGGCTGGCCACCGCGTTGAGCGCCTGGCCTTGGCCGATGAAGATCTTGCCGTTGATGCTCAGCAGCTCGGCGCGCTCCATGCCGGCCTTGCGCGGCATGCTGCCGACGAGCAGCGCATAGTCGGTGTCCTTGAAGGCGGTCATCGGGTCGCCGTGCGCCTCCATGCCGTGCAGCAGCGGGAAGGCGCAGTCCTCCAGTTCCATCATCACGCCCTTGAGCGCCTTCTGCGGGCCTTCGGCCGGCACTTCCAGCAGCTGCAGGATCACCGGCTGGTCACGGCCCAGCATCTCGCCGCTGGCGATGCGGAACAGCAGGGCGTAGCCGATCTGGCCGGCGGCACCGGTCACGGCGACGCGGACGGGCTTCTTGCTCATGGGGGTCTCCTGGCAGGGACGGGGGGGTGGGTCGGGGGAGAAGGAACCCGCGATTTTAGGCTGCCCCGGCTGACTGAAGTCTTATGTCTTATGCAAGACAATCGGGCCATGCCTGCCGATCCCGCGACCGCCAGCCCGCATGCCGCCGCCGCCGGCAGCGCCGAGACGGCACCGGCATTCAGCCCGCTGTACCGGCAGATCAAGGCGCTGCTGGTCAGGAGCCTGGAGGCCGGCGACTGGGCCCCCGGCGAAGCCATCCCCAGCGAGCTGGAACTGGCGGCGCGTTTCCGCGTCAGCCAGGGCACGGTGCGCAAGGCGATCGACGAGATGGCGGCCGACAACCTGCTGGTGCGCCGCCAGGGCAAGGGCACCTTCGTCGCCACGCATGCCGAGGCCCAGACCCAGTACCGCTTCCTGCGACTGACCGCCGACGACGGCAGCGCGGCGCCGCTGCAGCGCCGGCTGCTGGACTGCCGGCGCATGCGCGCGCCGGCCGAGGTCGCGCGCGCGCTGGCGCTCGAGCGCGGCGAGGCCGCGGTGCAGATCCGCCGCCTGCTGCTGGCCGCCGAGGGCGGCCGCCTGCAGCCGGTGGTCTTCGACGACGTCTGGCTGCCCGGCTCGCTGTTCCGCGGCCTCAGCGCCGAGCGGCTGGAGTCCTGGCGCGGCCCGATGTACCGCATGTTCGAGGCCGAATTCTCGGTGCGCATGATCCGCGCCGAGGAGAAGCTGCGTGCCGTCGCCGCGAACGCCGACGACGCGGCGCTGCTGGACGTGGCGCCGGGCGCGCCGCTGCTGTCGGTGGAGCGGCTGTCCTTCACCTACGGCGACCGCCCGGTGGAGCTGCGCCGCGGGCTGTACCACACGGCGCATCACCACTACCGCAACGAGCTGGGATGAGCAGGCGTGGTCGTCCGTTCCAGTTCCGCGTAAGCCTGCTGCGTTGCAATAAACTCGCTGGGTTTCACCTGGTTTCGACCGCTAGAACCGAGAGCAAGAACAGATGGCTGAGATGAGCAGACAACGGCCGGTCGCACGCCCCGGCACGATGCGGCTGGTGGACGCGGTGAAGTACCGGTTGCCGGTGGCCGGCTGGGTGTCCATCCTGCACCGCGTCAGCGGCGGCCTGATGTTCGTGCTGCTGCCCTTCGTGATCTGGCTGTTCGACCTGAGCGTCAGCTCCGAGGCCAGCTACGACGGCTTCACCAGCGCCTTCGTCGCCGGCGTCGGGCCCTTCGCGCCCTGGTTCCTGAAGCTGGTGTGCCTGGCGCTGATCTGGGCCTACCTGCACCACTTCATCGCCGGCGTGCGCCACCTGTGGATGGACGCCACGCACAGCGTCAGCAAGGCGCAGGGCAGCTTCTCGGCGCGGCTGACGCTGCTCGTGGGCGTGCTGCTGACGCTGGCGCTGGGTGCCAAGCTGTTCGCGCTGTACTGAGCCGGGAGCACTAGCGATGTCCGTCAACTACGGTTCCAAGCGCACCGTCGTCGGTGCCCACTACGGCCTGCGCGACTGGCTCAGCCAGCGCGTCACCGCGGTGCTGATGGCGATCTTCACCGTCGTGCTGGTCGTGCAGCTGCTGATGCCCGGCGAACTGGGCTACGAGCGCTGGGCCGGCATCTTCGCCGCGCAGTGGATGAAGCTGCTGACGCTGGTCGTCTTCGTCGCGCTGGCCTGGCATGCCTGGGTCGGCGTGCGCGACATCTGGATGGACTACGTCAAGCCGGTCGGCCTGCGACTGGTGCTGCAGGTGGCGACCATCGTCTGGCTGGTCGGCTGCACCGGCTGGGCCGTGCAAGTGCTGTGGAGACTCTGAAAGCCATGTTCGCGACCACGCATTCGTCGCTGCCGCGCCGCCGCTTCGACGTCGTCATCGTCGGCGCCGGCGGCTCGGGCATGCAGGCCTCGCTGCGCCTGGCGCAGGCCGGGCTCAACGTCGCGGTGCTGAGCAAGGTCTTCCCGACGCGCAGCCACACCGTCGCTGCGCAGGGCGGCATCGGCGCCAGCCTGGGCAACATGGCCGAGGACAACTGGCACTACCACTTCTACGACACCATCAAGGGGTCGGACTGGCTGGGCGACCAGGACGCGATCGAGTTCATGTGCCGCGAGGCGCCGAAGGTCGTCTACGAGCTCGAGCACTTCGGCATGCCCTTCGACCGCAACCCGGACGGCACGATCTACCAGCGCCCGTTCGGCGGCCACACCGCCAACTACGGCGAGAAGCCGGTGCAGCGCGCCTGCGCCGCGGCCGACCGCACCGGCCACGCGATGCTGCACACGCTGTACCAGCAGAACGTCAAGGCGCGCACCAACTTCTTCGTCGAGTGGATGGCGCTGGACCTGATCCGCGACGCCGAGGGCGACGTGCTGGGCGTCGTCGCGCTGGAGATGGAAACCGGCGACGTGCACATCCTGGAGGCCAAGACCACGCTGCTGGCCACCGGCGGTGCCGGGCGCATCTATGCCGCCAGTACCAACGCCTTCATCAATACCGGCGACGGCCTGGGCATGGCGGCGCGCGCCGGCATCCCGCTGGAGGACATGGAGTTCTGGCAGTTCCACCCCACCGGCGTGGCCGGCGCCGGCGTGCTGCTGACCGAGGGCTGCCGCGGCGAGGGCGCGATCCTGCGCAACAGCAACGGCGAGCGTTTCATGGAGCGCTACGCGCCGACGCTGAAGGACCTGGCACCGCGCGACTTCGTCAGCCGCTGCATGGACCAGGAGATCAAGGAAGGCCGCGGCTGCGGGCCGAACAAGGACTATGTCGTGCTCGACATGACCCACCTGGGCGTCGAGACGATCATGAAGCGGCTGCCGTCGATCTTCGAGATCGGCCACAACTTCGCCAACGTCGACATCACGAAGGAGCCGATCCCCGTGGTGCCGACCATCCATTACCAGATGGGCGGCATCCCGACCAACATCCACGGCCAGGTCGTGGTGCCGAAGAACGGCGACCCGAATACGGTCGTGAACGGCCTGTATGCGGTGGGCGAATGCGCCTGCGTCAGCGTGCACGGCGCCAACCGGCTGGGCACCAACTCGCTGCTGGACCTGCTGGTCTTCGGCCGCGCGGCGGGGCTGCACATCGTCGAGGCGGTCAAGGGCAGCAGGGAACACAAGCCGCTGCCGGCGGACGCCGCGGACATGGCGCTGTCGCGGCTGGCGCGGCTGGACGCCAGCGCGAGCGGCGAGTACGCGCAGGACGTCGCCAACGACATCCGCGACACCATGCAGGCCCATGCCGCGGTCTTCCGCACGCAGGAACTGCTGACCGCCGGCACCGGCAAGATCGCGGCGCTGCGCGAGCGCGTGAACGCCATCGGCCTGAAGGACAAGAGCAAGGTCTTCAACACCGCGCGCATCGAGGCGCTGGAGGTGGAGAACCTGATTGAGGCCGCGCAGGCGACGATCGAGTCCGCCGCCGCGCGCCGCGAATGCCGCGGCGCGCACACCGTCAAGGACTACGAGCGCCCGGCCGACGACCCGCAGTTTCCGCTCGGCCGCAACGACGCCGAGTGGATGAAGCACACGCTGTGGTTCAAGGACGGCAACCGGCTGGATTACAAGCCGGTCCAGCTCAAGCCGCTGACGGTGGAGAGCGTGCCGCCGAAGGTGCGGACGTTCTGAACCGCCTCGACACGACGAGCCCGCGCCCCCTCATCCGAGCGATCCCATGACGCAACGCACCTTCCAGATCTACCGCTTCGACCCGGACAAGGACGACAAGCCGCGCATGCAGACGCTGCAGGTCGAGCTCGACGGCAGCGAACGCATGCTGCTGGACGCGCTGATGAAGCTCAAGGCCGTGGACCCCACGCTGAGCTTCCGCCGCAGCTGCCGCGAGGGCGTGTGCGGCTCGGACGCGATGAACATCAACGGCAAGAACGGCCTCGCGTGCCTGACCAACATGCGCACGCTGCCGGGCACCATCGTGCTCAAGCCGCTGCCCGGGCTGCCGGTGATCCGCGACCTGATCGTGGACATGACGCTGTTCTTCAAGCAGTACCACTCGATCAAGCCCTACCTCGTCAACGACACGCTGCCGCCGGAGAAGGAGCGTCGCCAGTCGCCCGAGGAACGCGACGAGCTCAACGGCCTGTACGAGTGCATCCTGTGCGCCAGCTGCAGCACGAGCTGCCCCAGCTTCTGGTGGAACCCGGACAAGTTCGTGGGCCCGGCCGGGCTGCTGCAGGCCTACCGCTTCATCGCCGACAGCCGCGACCAGGCCACCGGCGAGCGGCTGGACAACCTGGAGGACCCGTACCGGCTCTTCCGCTGCCACACGATCATGAACTGCGTCGACGTCTGCCCCAAGGGTCTGAACCCGACGAAGGCGATCGGCAAGATCAAGGAGCTGATGGTCCGCCGGGCGGTATAGATGGAGCCCCCACGCTCCCTCCCGGTCGCTGCCGGACGGCTTGCATGCCGTCCGGCGTTCGCCAGCCTCTCGCGGGCGCGCAGGCGCCCGCTCGGTGCCGGCTCACCCCACCCGAGGGGGCTCTTGCAGCGGACCGGCGGAGCCGGATCCGCGCAAGGACCTCGAAGTAGACCGAACCGATGCTTGATGTGACGACTGAACGACTCGACGAGCGGTCCCTGAGCAAGCTGCGCTGGCGCTGCCGGCGCGGCCTGCTGGAGAACGACCTGTTCGTCGAGCGATTCTTCCGCGCGCACGAGGAGACATTGACGACCCGCCAGGCCGCCGGGCTGATGGCCCTGATGGACCTGGCGGACAACGACCTGCTCGACCTGCTGCTCGCGCGCCGCGAGCCGCAGGACGCGCTGGACTGCCCCGAGGTGCACGAGGTGCTGGCGCAGCTGCGCCGCGCGCCCGCGTCGCCCGCATCGACCTCCTCGCCCCGACCGCACTGAAGAAAGGCCTGCCGCGATGACCCCCTCCGACGTGAAAGCCACCCTGTCCTTCAGCGACGGCAGCCCCAGCATGGAGCTGCCGATCTACAAGGGCAGCATCGGCCCGGACGTGATCGACATCCGCAAGCTCTACGCGCAGACCGGCAAGTTCACCTACGACCCGGGCTTCCTGAGCACGGCGTCGTGTAACAGCACGATCACCTACATCGACGGCGACAAGGGCGAGCTGCTGTACCGCGGCTACCCGATCGAGCAGCTCGCCGAGCACTGCGACTTCCTCGAGACCTGCTACCTGCTGCTCAAGGGCGAACTGCCCAACGCGCAGCAGAAGCACGACTTCGACCAGCTCGTCACGCACCACACGATGGTCAACGAGCAGATGCAGTTCTTCCTGCGCGGCTTCCGGCGCGACGCGCACCCGATGGCGGTGATGACCGGGCTGGTCGGCGGCCTGTCGGCCTTTTATCACGACAGCACCGACATCAACAACCCGGTGCACCGGGAGATCAGCGCGATCCGCCTGATCGCCAAGATGCCCACGCTGGTGGCCATGGCCTACAAGTACGGCATCGGCCAGCCCTACATCTACCCGAAGAACAGCCTGAGCTACAGCGCTAACTTCATGCGCATGATGTTCGGCACGCCCTGCGAGGAATACGAGCCGAACGACGTGCTGGTGCGCGCGATCGACCGCATCTTCATCCTGCACGCCGACCACGAGCAGAACGCCTCCACCTCCACCGTGCGCCTGTGCGGCAGCAGCGGCACCAACCCGTTCGCGGCCATCGCCGCCGGCGTCGCCTGCCTGTGGGGCCCGGCCCACGGCGGCGCCAACGAGGCGGCGCTGAACATGCTGGAGGAGATCCAGAAGCAGGGCGGCGTCGAGAAGATCGGCGAGTTCATCAAGCAGGTCAAGGACAAGACCAGCAACGTCAAGCTGATGGGCTTCGGCCACCGCGTCTACAAGAACTACGACCCGCGCGCCAAGCTGATGCGCGAGACCTGCCACGAGGTGCTGGGTGCGCTGGGCCTGGGCAACGACCCGCTGTTCAAGCTGGCGATGGCGCTGGAGAAGATCGCACTCGAGGACGACTATTTCGTCAGCCGCAAGCTGTACCCGAACGTGGACTTCTACAGCGGCATCGTGCAGCGCGCGATCGGCATCCCGGTCAGCCTGTTCACGGCCATCTTCGCGCTCGCGCGCACGGTGGGCTGGATCGCCCAGCTCAACGAGATGATCGGCGACCCGGAATACAAGATCGGCCGCCCGCGCCAGCTGTTCGTCGGCTCGCCGAAGCGCGACGTGGTGCCGCTGGCCGCGCGCTGATCCCCGCCGCCGCGGCGGTGCCGGCGGCGGCTCAGCCGCCGGCCGCCGCTTCCAGCCCGCTGTCGAAGTGCCGGCGCATCAGCGCGCGCGCGCCGTCGGCGTCGCGCGCCAGCAGCGCCTGCATCAGCGCGCGGTGCTCGGCCAGCGACTCGGCCAGCCGGCCCTGGCGGAACAGCGAGTGGTGGCGGTTGAGCTTCATGACCTTGCGCAGGTCCTGCACGATCTGCGCGCGCCATCGGTTGCCGGCCACCTGCAGCAGCCGCAGGTGGAACTGCTCGTTGGTCGCGAAGAAGGCGTCGCGCTGGCGCTGCTGCTTCTCCAGCCGCTCGTGCAGCGCCTGCAGCGACTGCAGTTCCGCGTCGCTGGCCTTTGCTGCGACCTCGGCCGCGGCGTCGCTCTCCAGCAGGCCGAGCAGGTGGTAGACCTGCGCGACGTCGTCGCGCGAGACCTCGGTGACGTAGGCGCCGCGCCGCACCTTCATCGTCACCAGGCCTTCCACGGCCAGCACCTTCAGCGCCTCGCGCAGCGGGGTGCGGCTGATGCCGTACTCGGCGGCCAGCTTCTGCTCGTCGATCCAGGCGCCGGGCTCCAGCTCGCGCGCGAAGATCTGCTGGCGCAAGCGCTCGGCCACGTCCTGGTACAGGGCGCGGGGGGCGAGCAAGCGGGGGCTTTCGACGGCAGCCAAGGGAGACCGGCGCGCTGGGCGAAGGGCTTGGTTCTGGATTCATAATTATGCATAATTGACCGCGGGGGGCAAGCTGAACGGGCCCGCCCGTCCCGGCGCCGCCCCACGCTCATCCGACCGAACCGACGAGTCCCTGCCGATGAAATCCGACCCAACGCGGCCCGTCTTCGCGCCGGCCACCCTGGCGCAGTGGCAGGCCGCCGCCGCGAAGTCCGCGCCCGGCGGCGACCTGTCCGCGCTGAACTGGGTCACGCCCGAGGGACTGACCGTCAAGCCGCTCTATACCGCGGCCGACCTGCAGGGCCTGCCGCACACCGACACGCTGCCCGGCTTCGAGCCCTTCCTGCGCGGCCCGCAGGCCACGATGTATGCGGTGCGGCCGTGGACCATCCGCCAGTACGCGGGTTTCTCCACGGCCGAGGAGAGCAACGCCTTCTACCGCCAGGCGCTGGCTGCCGGCGGGCAGGGTGTCAGCGTGGCCTTCGACCTGGCCACCCACCGCGGCTACGACAGCGACCACCCGCGCGTGACCGGCGACGTCGGCAAGGCCGGCGTGGCGATCGACTCGGTCGAGGACATGAAGATCCTCTTCGACGGCATCCCGCTCGACAAGGTCAGCGTGAGCATGACGATGAACGGCGCCGTGCTACCGGTGCTGGCAAGCTACATCGTCGCGGCGGAAGAGCAGGGCGTGCGTCAGGACCAGCTGAGCGGGACCATCCAGAACGACATCCTCAAGGAGTTCATGGTCCGCAACACCTACATCTACCCGCCCGAGCCGAGCATGCGCATCGTCGGCGACATCATCGCCTACACCGCGCGGCAGATGCCGACGTTCAACAGCATCAGCATCAGCGGCTACCACATGCAGGAGGCGGGCGCGAACCAGGCGCTGGAGCTGGCCTTCACGCTGGCCGATGGCATGGAGTACGTGAAGACGGCGATGGCGCAGGGCCTGGACGTCGACGACTTCGCCGGGCGGCTCTCCTTCTTCTGGGCGATCGGGATGAACTTCTATCTCGAGATCGCCAAGATGCGCGCGGCGCGGCTGCTGTGGTGCCGCATCATGAAGGACTTCGGCGCGAAGAAGCCCAAGAGCCTGATGCTGCGCACGCACTGCCAGACCAGCGGCTGGAGCCTGACCGAGCAGGACCCGTACAACAACATCGTGCGCACGACGATCGAGGCCATGGCCGCGGTCTTCGGCGGCACGCAGAGCCTGCACACCAACAGCTTCGACGAGGCGATCGCGCTGCCCACCGAATTCAGCAGCCGCATCGCGCGCAACACGCAGCTGATCCTGCAGGAGGAGACGCACATCACCGATGTCGTCGACCCCTGGGCCGGCAGCTACATGATGGAGACGCTGACCCAGCAGATGGCCGACGCGGCCTGGGCCCTCATCGAGGAAGTGCAGGCCATGGGCGGCATGACCAAGGCGGTCGACAGCGGCTGGGCCAAGCTCAAGATCGAGGCCAGCGCCGCCGAGAAGCAGGCGCGCATCGACAGCGGGCGCGACGTGATCGTCGGCGTCAACAAGTACCGGCCGGCGAAGGCCGACCCGGTGCCCATCCTGGAGGTGGACAACGTCAAGGTGCGCGAGGGGCAGATCGCGCGGCTGGCGCAGGTGCGCGCGACGCGCGACGGCGCGAAGGTGCAGGCGCTGCTGGCGAAGCTGACCGAGGCGGCACGCAACGGCAGGGGTAACCTGCTGGAGTTGACGATCGATGCGATGCGGGCGCGCGCCACCGTCGGCGAGGTCAGCGACGCGCTGGAACAGGTCTTCGGGCGCCACCGCGCCGACATCCAGAAGGTGACCGGGGTGTATGCCGCTGCCTACGACAGTGCCGAGGGCTGGGAACGGCTCCAGCGCGAGATCGCCGAGTTCGGCGAACAGCATGGCCGCCGGCCGCGCGTGATGATCGCCAAGCTGGGCCAGGACGGCCACGACCGCGGCGCCAAGGTGGTGGCCACGGCCTTCGCCGACCTCGGCTTCGACGTCGACATGGGCCCGCTGTTCCAGACGCCCGAGGAATGCGCGCGCCAGGCGATCGAGAACGACGTGCACGCGGTCGGCGTCTCCACGCTGGCGGCCGGGCACAAGACGCTGGTGCCGGCGATCATCGACGAGCTGAAGAAGCAGGGTGCCGACGACATCGTCGTCTTCGTCGGCGGCGTGATCCCGCAGCAGGACTACGACTTCCTGTATGCCGCCGGCGTGAAGGGCATCTACGGCCCCGGCACGCCGATCCCGGCGAGCGCGAAGGACGTGCTCGAGCAGATCAAGGCGGCGCAGCGCTGAGATGGAGCGCGGGCCATCACGGACCGCTTGCGGCGCTTTGCAGCGGTTCGCCGGGCGTTCAGGCACTGGCGCGTCGCGCCAGGCGGTACCCGCTGCCGGCTCAGGGTTCCGCGGTCGCCGCCTTCGGCGTCGACTGCCCTGCGCTGCTCGCTTCGGGGTCGCGCCGCCCAACTCACTTCGCTCGCTGCGCTCGCTCCGTTCGGACACCGGCGGCGAGTCAGTTGACGATGCGCGCACTGCGTGCGCGCCGACCCCGAAGCTGCGCTGCTCGGCGCTCCACACATCGCCGGCAGCGGGTACCGCCTGGCGCGAGAGCCACCGACCGTGGCGTGCCACCTCGTGGAACGCCACCGCCGTGTCGCGAAGCCGCGTGGGGGCAGCCCGCAGCGCCCATGGGAGGCGCCGAGAAGCGCAGGGATCCTGGCCGCGCGCGCAGCGCGCCTCCAAGACTGACTCGCCGCCGATGTCCGAACGGAGCGAGCGCAGCGAGCGAAGTGAGTTGGCGGCGGGCCAGGGGCCCGAGCATCGCAGGGCAGTCGGCGCGCAGCGCCGACCGCCGGACTCTGGGCGCTGCGGGCTGCCCCCACGCGGCTTCGCTGCACCAACGCCCGCACGCGCAAACAACGCCGCTGCGCGAAAGCCTGCAATGCGCCGAAAGCCATCCTCGATGGCGGTCAAGCGGGTCAGGCATGGCGCGTCGCGCATCGCGCGTGGGGGCTCCTGAGATGCTCCAGGCTGCCGACCAGGCGCTGAAGGACGCCGTGCTCGGTCCGCCTGGGCCGGCGCAGCGGCGCGCGCTGGCCAAGGCGATCACGTTGCTGGAGAGCACACGCGCCGACCACCGCGCGCGGGCGGACGAACTGCTCAATGCCCTGCTGCCGCACAGCGGCCGCGCCTTCCGGCTGGGATTGAGCGGCGTGCCGGGCGTCGGCAAGAGCACCTTCATCGAGACGCTGGGCCTGTTCCTGATCGAACGAGGTCACCGCGTCGCGGTGCTGACCGTGGACCCCAGCAGCAGCGTCAGCGGCGGCAGCATCCTGGGCGACAAGACGCGCATGGAGCGGCTGTCGGTGGCCGATCGGGCCTTCGTGCGCCCCAGCCCCTCCGGCGGCACGCTGGGCGGCGTGGCCGAGAAGACGCGCGAGGCGCTGCTCGTCTGCGAGGCTGCCGGCCACGACATCGTCATCGTCGAGACCGTCGGCGTCGGCCAGAGCGAGACCGCGGTGGCCGGCATGACCGACTGCTTCGTGCTGCTGCAACTGCCCAACGCCGGCGACGACCTGCAGGCGATCAAGAAGGGCGTGATGGAGCTGGCCGATCTCGTGGTCATCAACAAGGCCGACCTGGACGATGCGGCGGCCACGCGCGCGCAGGCGCAGATCACGAGTGCGCTGCGGCTCTTCGGCCTGCATGGCCACGCCGGCCGCGCGCACCACGACACGACCGTCTGGCACCCGCAGGTGTTGAAGTTGAGCGCGCTGAAGGGCAGCGGGCTCGACGACTTCTGGCAGGCGGTGACGCGCTTTCGCGACCTGCAAGCGGCCAGCGGCCGGCTCGCGCAGCGCCGCCACGAGCAGGACCGCGCCTGGATGTGGGAGCGCATAGCCGCCGGCCTGCAGCAGCGCTTTCGCGCCCATCCGGCCGTGCGCGCGGCGCTGCCGCAGATCACCGAGGACGTGCGCGCCGGCCGGCTGGCCGCATCGGTGGCCGCGCGGCGGCTGCTGGACCTCAGTGCCTGAACCGAATCGAACCGAACCGAGGACCGAGGAGACCCCCTCATGCACGACATCATCGAAGAACTCGACCGCCGCCGCGCAGCGGCGCGGCTGGGTGGCGGCACCAAGCGCATCGAGGCGCAGCATGCCAAGGGCAAGCTGACCGCGCGCGAACGGCTGGAGCTGCTGCTCGACGAAGGCAGCTTCGAGGAATGGGACATGTTCGTCGAGCACCGGTGCACCGACTTCGGCATGGCCGACAACAAGATCCCGGGCGACGGCGTCGTCACCGGCTACGGCATGATCAACGGCCGCCTGGTCTTCGTCTTCAGCCAGGACTTCACGGTCTTCGGCGGCGCGCTCAGCGAGGCGCACGCCGAGAAGATCTGCAAGGTGATGGACCAGGCGATGAAGGTCGGCGCACCGGTCATCGGCCTCAACGACAGCGGCGGCGCGCGCATCCAGGAAGGCGTGGCCAGCCTGGGCGGTTATGCCGAGGTCTTCCAGCGCAACGTGATGGCCAGCGGCGTGATCCCGCAGATCAGCCTGATCATGGGCCCCTGCGCCGGCGGCGCGGTGTACTCGCCGGCGATGACCGACTTCATCTTCATGGTGAAGGACAGCAGCTACATGTTCGTCACCGGTCCCGAGGTCGTGAAGACCGTGACGCACGAGGAGGTCAGCGCCGAGCAGCTGGGCGGCGCCACCACGCACACCACCAAGAGCGGCGTGGCCGACCTGGCCTTCGAGAACGACGTCGAGGCCATCCTGATGCTGCGGCGCTTCTTCAACTACCTGCCGCTGAACAACCGCGCCGGCGTGCCCGAGCGTCCCAGCGGCGACCCGGCGGAACGGCTGGACCACAGCCTGGACACGCTGGTGCCGGACAACCCGAACAAGCCCTACGACATCAAGGAGCTGATCCTGAAGGTCGTCGACGACGGCGACTTCTTCGAGCTGCAGAGCGAGCACGCGAAGAATGTCGTCATCGGCTTCGCGCGCTTCGAGGGCCGCAGCGTGGGCATCGTCGCCAACAACCCGCTGGTGCTGGCCGGCTGCCTGGACATCAAGAGCAGCATCAAGGCCGCGCGCTTCGTGCGCTTCTGCGACGCCTTCGGCATCCCGGTCGTGACCTTCGTCGACGTGCCCGGTTTCATGCCCGGCACCAGCCAGGAGTACGGCGGCATCATCAAGCACGGCGCCAAGCTGCTGTATGCCTATGCCGAGTGCACGGTGCCCAAGGTCACGGTGATCACGCGCAAGGCCTACGGCGGCGCCTACGACGTGATGAGCTCCAAGCACCTTCGCGGCGACGTCAACTTCGCGTGGCCGAATGCCGAGATCGCGGTGATGGGTGCGAAGGGCGCGGTGGAGATCATCTTCCGCGAGGAGAAGAAGGACCCGGCCAAGCTGGCCGCGCGCGAGGCCGAATACAAGGCCCGCTTCGCCAACCCCTTCGTGGCCGGCGCGCGCGGCTTCATCGACGACGTGATCCAGCCGCACGAGACGCGCAAGCGCATCTGCCGCAGCCTGGCGATGCTCAAGGACAAGAAGCTGGACAACCCGTGGCGCAAGCACGGCAATATCCCGCTGTGACCCCCGCGATCTTGATCGCTTTCGCTCGCTCGCGCGCGACCCCCGAGGGGTGGGTCCTCGGGACCGGCGAAGCCGGATCCCTGCGGCGCGTCAACCCAGCCATACACCGGCGGCCGTGGGCGGCCGCCGGCCACCGCGGATCGCGGTGACAGGAGTGCACATGTTCAAGAAGATCCTCATAGCGAATCGCGGGGAGATCGCCTGCCGCGTCATCAAGACCGCGCGCAAGATGGGCATCGCCACCGTCGCCGTCTATTCGGAGGCCGACCGCGATGCGCGCCACGTGGCGCTGGCCGACGAGGCCGTGCTGCTGGGCCCGGCGCCTTCGCGCGAGAGCTACCTGGTGGCCGACAAGATCATCGCCGCGGCGAAGAGCACCGGTGCCGAGGCCATCCATCCCGGCTACGGCTTCCTGTCGGAGAACGAGGACTTCGCCCGCCGCGTGGAGGAGGAGGGCCTGGTCTTCATCGGGCCCAAGCACGCCAGCATCGCCGCGATGGGCGACAAGATCGCGTCGAAGAAGCTGGCGCAGGCGGCCGGCGTCAGCACCATCCCGGGCTGGAACGACGCCATCGAGAGCCCCGAGCGCGCGGTGCAGATCGCGCGCGACATCGGCTATCCCGTCATGATCAAGGCCAGCGCCGGCGGCGGCGGCAAGGGCCTGCGCGTGGCCTTCAACGACAAGGAGGCGGCCGAGGGCTTCGCCTCCTGCCGCAACGAGGCCCGGAACAGCTTCGGCGACGACCGCGTGTTCATCGAGAAATTCGTCGAGCAGCCGCGCCACATCGAGATCCAGGTGCTGGGCGACGCCCATGGCCACACGCTGTTCCTGCACGAGCGCGAATGCAGCATCCAGCGCCGCCACCAGAAGGTAATCGAGGAGGCGCCGTCGCCCTTCATCAGCGACGAGACGCGGCAGAAGATGGGCGCGCAGGCGGTGGCGCTGGCCAAGGCCGTCAACTACCAGAGCGCCGGCACGGTGGAATTCGTCGTCGGCAAGCACCAGGACTTCTATTTCCTGGAGATGAATACGCGGCTGCAGGTGGAGCACCCGGTCACCGAGTGCATCACCGGGCTGGACCTGGTGGAGTGGATGATCCGCATCGCCGCCGGCGAGCGGCTGCCCTTCGCGCAGGCCGAGCTGAAGCGCGAGGGCTGGGCCATCGAATGCCGGATCAACGCCGAGGACCCGTACCGCGGCTTCCTGCCGTCCACCGGCCGCCTGGTGCGCTACCAGCCGCCGCCGGCGACGCTGGAACAGGGCACCGTCACGCTGCAGGGGCCGGCCTATGCCGACGGTCGTTTCGGCGGCGTGCGCGTGGACACCGGGGTCTACGAAGGCGGCGAGATCCCGATGTACTACGACTCGATGATCGCCAAGCTCATCGTGCACGGCCGCGACCGCGCCGATGCCATCGCGAAGATGCGCGACGCGCTGAATGCCTTCGTCATCCGCGGTATCGCGAGCAACATCCCGTTCCAGGCCGCGCTGCTGGCGCACCCGAAGTTCGTGGCCGGCGAGTTCAACACCGGCTTCATCGCCGAGCACTATGGCCGCGGCTTCGACGCCGCGGACGTCGCGCACGAGGACCCGCTGTTCCCGGTGGCGCTGGCCGCCTTCGTGCGGCGCAAGGCGCGCGAGCGCTCGGCGCGCATCAGCGGCCAGCTCGCCGGGCATGGCGTCAAGACGCTGGCCGACCTGGTCGTGGTGGCGCTCGCGCCCGACGGCCGCCACCAGCACCACCCGGTGCGCGTGCAGGGCTTCGACGCCGTCTGGGGCAAGGCGGAGGTGCAGGTCGGCGATCGCCGCTACACGATCCAGAGCGACAGCAAGCTGGGCGACATCCTGATGACCGGCACCTGCGACGGCCGCCCGTTCACCGCGCAGGTGGAGCGCGGCGGCGCGAAGAACCCGCTGGGCATCCGCGTCGTGCACGGCGGTGCGGTGGTCGAGACCCTGGTGCTGCTGCCGCGCGCGGCCGAGCTGCTGCGGCTGATGCCGCACAAGCCGCCGCCGGACCTGAGCCGCTTCCTGCTCTCGCCGATGCCGGGGCTGCTGGTGGACATCGCGGTGCAGCCGGGGCAGAAGGTGCTGGCCGGCGAGCGGTTGGCGGTCATCGAGGCGATGAAGATGGAGAACATCCTCGTCGCCGCGCAGGACGGCACCGTGGGCGAACTGCTGGCGAAGAAGGGCGAGAGCCTGGCCGTCGACCAGCCCATCCTGAGTTTCGCCTGAAGGGAGCGGACGATGAGCGAGCGACCGTTCCGCGTGCTGGGCATCCAGCAGATCGCCATCGGCGGGCCGGACAAGCAGCGCCTGCGCGCGCTGTGGGTCGACCTGCTGGGGCTGAGCGTCAAGGGCACGTTCGTCAGCGAACGCGAGAATGTCGACGAGGACATCTGCGCGCTCGGCGAGGGCCCGCATGCGGTGGAGGTCGACCTGATGCAGCCGCTGGACCCGGACCGCAAGCCGGCGGTGCATGCGACGCCGCTGAACCATGTCGGACTGTGGGTCGACGACCTGCCCGCGGCCGTGCAGTGGCTGCAGGCGCAGGGCCTGCGCTTCGCGCCGGGCGGCATCCGCCAGGGCGCCGCCGGCCACGACATCTGCTTCTTGCACCCCAAGGGCAACGAGCAGTTTCCTCTCGGCGGCGAGGGGGTGCTGATCGAGCTGGTGCAGGCGCCGGCGGAGGTGATCGCGGCACGCGGCGGCGGGCGCTGAGCGGCCGCCGCGGGTTTCCCCGGTGCCACCGCGGCGGCTGCCCGCCAGGCCGTCGAACTTCCTTACATTTGCCGTCCCGCCGGACTGCCGCATCCCCCCGATCCGAGCGTAACCCGTTGATTCGAGGGGTTGTCCTCGAGCTGGCAAGGGAAATGCTAGGCAAACGCCAAGGGCTGGCGGGCGCCGCCCGGGGCAAGGTTCAGATCAAAGGTGAAGGGGGTTCAGATGGGCAATCTCAAGATGGTGGCGGCTGCGGCGGCTGCATCTGTACTCGCGTTGGCTGCGGGGTCGGCAAGCGCTGCACCCTATGTGGACACGATCCCGGGCGGCCAGACGAACGACTTCATCGCGAAGTACTTCCCGGCCGGTACGCAGATCGAAGGCTGGTACGGCGCCAATCTCTACCTGATCGCCGGCGGACCGGTGACGATCCGCGCTGACTACTACGGTGCCGAAGCGGGCTTCATCAACAGCTTTACGCTGACGGGCTGCGGCGGTACGCCGACCTTCTCGCACGGTGGCGGCAATACGTTCAACGCCATCGGCCCGGCGGTGCTGGGCCCCTCGACGACCTTCTGCACGTCGTCCCAGTCGCCTGGTCTGCTGCCCCTCAGCTTCTCGGTTGACAACGGTGCGCTGACGGTCACTAACGGCGCAAACGCCGACAACACAACTGCCGGGCCGAACTTCTTCATGTCGTTCGACAACAACTATGTGCTGGACACGACCGTCAACGGCGTCACCGCCGGCAGCGGCCAGTCGGTCTTCCTGTTCCTGGACGATGGCGGCGCGCAGAACGACGACAACCACGACGACATGGTGATCCGCCTGAGCATCACCGGCGGCTCGTTCACGGTGCCGGAGCCGGGCGCCCTGGCGCTGGTCGGCCTGGCGCTGACGGGCCTGGGCCTGTCGCGCCGGCGCGCCGCGCGCGCCTGAGCGGGGGACGCGCCGCCTGCAGTCGACCGAGCGGTGGTGTTCTCGTACCGGAAGGGGGCCTCGTGCCCCCTTCGTCATTCCAGCGCCCGCCGAAGCCACACGCCCGCCGACCGCGTGCAGTCCCCGGCTTGACGGCCCGGCGGTGGCTGTGTCGACAATGCTGACAGTGCGCCCGCGCCCTGTGGTCACCCGGGTGCGGCGCCGGAGGACCCGATGTCGCTGAATCCAGGCTTCCTGATCACCGCTGCCGCACTGGCGCTGGCGCTGCTCGCCGGCTGCGGCGCCAAGGACCCGGCGTCGCGGCTGGCCGAGGCGCGCGCGCTGCTCGAGAAGAACGACGTCGCCGCGGCAACGATCGAGGTCAAGAATGCACTGCAGGCCGACCCTAACCACGGCGAGGCGCGTTTCCTGCTCGGCAGCCTGCTGCTGCGCCAGGGCGACGCCGCCGCGGCGGAGATCGAACTGCGCAAGGCGCGCGCCGCCGGCCATCCCGACGACGTGGTGGTGCCGGAGCTGGCGCGCGCCCTGCTGGTCAACCGGCAGGCCGGCAAGGTCGTCGAGGAATTTGCCAGCCTGCGTTTCGGCAAGCCGGAGGCCGACGCCAGCCTGCAGACGACGCTGGCGGGCGCCCAGGGCGTGCTGGGCAACGCCGTCGCGGCGGCCGCCGCCATCGAGTCCGCGCTGCTGGCGGTGCCCGGCCATGCGCCGGCGCTGATGCTCAAGGCCCGGCTGCTTGCCGCCGCCGGCGACCCTGGCGGCGCGCTCGCCGTCGTCGACGACATCGTCGCGCGCGACGCCGGCCATGCCGAGGCCTGGAAGTTCAAGGGCGACCTGCTGCGCCTGTCCGGCGCGCCCGCCGACGATGCGCTGGCCGCCTACCGCCGCGCCGCAGAGGCCCAGCCGGGTTTTGCCGACGCCCAGCTCGCCATCTCCGCGTTGCTGATGGAACGCAACCAGCTCGACGACGCGGCGCAGCAGGTCGACAAGCTGAAGGCGCAGGCCCCGAACAGCGCGCGCACGCGCTATGCCGAGGCGCAGCTGGCCTACCGTCGCGGCGATTTCCGCCAGGCGCGTGAACTGGCGCTGCAGCTGCTGGGTGCCTCCGCACGCAATGCGCGCTACCTGGAGCTGGCCGCCGCGGTCGAGTTCCAGCTCGGCGCGCTGGCGCAGGCCGAGGCCTACGCGTCCGGCGCGCTGGCGGCGGCGCCCGAGCTGCGCCTGGCGCGCCGCGTGCTCGTCGCCAGCCACCTGCGCAGCGGGCAGCCGGCCAAGGCGCTGGCGGCCATCGTCGTGGGCCCCGACCGCCGGCTGCTGGACCCCGGACTGCTGCCGCTGGCCGGCCAGGCCTATCTGCAGACCGGCGACGTGAAGCGTGCGCAGGAGGCCTTTGCGCAGGCCCTGAAGCAGGACCCGGCGGATGCCGGCAGGCGCACGGCGCTGGCGCTCAGCCGCCTCGCCGGCGGCGAAGCCGAGGCCGCGTTCGACCAGCTGCAGGACATCGCGAAGGCCGACAGCGGCATCAGCGCCGACCTGGCGCTGGTCAGCGCGCACCTGGCGCGCCGCGAGTGGGACCAGGCGCTGGCCGCCGTGGACCGCGTGCAGGCCAAGCAGCCGGGCCAGCCGCTGGCCGCGGACCTGCGCGCCCGCGTGCACCAGGCGCGCGGCAACACCGCGGCGGCGCGCGAGAGCTTCGAGCAGGCGCTGCGCCTGGCGCCGACCTATTTCCCGGCCGTCGTCGGGCTGGCCGGGCTGGACCTGGCCGAACGGCGCCCGGACGCCGCACGCCGGCGTTTCGACGAGCTGCTGTCGCGCGACCCGAAGAACCTGCAGGCCATGCTGGCGCGCGCCGAGGTCGCCGCGGCCGCCGGCGCCGGTGCCGCCGAGGTGGCGGACCTGCTGGGCGAGGCGATCAAGGCGCACCCCGGCGAGCTGCGGCCGCGGCTGATGCTGGTCGAGTCCTGGCTGCGTGCCGGCGACCGCAAGCAGGCCGAATCGGCGGCGCAGACCGCGGTCGCCGCGCTGCCGAGCAGCCCGGAACTGCTGGAGGCACTCGGGCGCGTGCAACTCGAGACCGGCGCCGTCCAGCAGGCGGTCAGCATCTTCCACAAGCTGGTGGCGATGCAGCCGCTGGTGGCCGCCCACCACGTGCGCCTGGCCGCGGCGCAGCGCGGCGCGCGTGAGCTGCCGGCGGCGGAACAGAGCCTGCGCAAGGCGCTGGAGCTGCAGCCCGACGACCCGGCGATCCAGCGCGCGCTGATCATGGTGCAGCTCGACGCCGGCCAGGCCGCCGCCGCGCAAGCGGTCGCGCGCGAGATACAGGTCCGGCGCCCGCGCGAAGCGATCGGCTTCCTGGCCGAAGGCGACCTGCATGTGCTGCACCGCAACTGGGACGCCGCGATCCGCGCCTACCGCGCCGGCCTGCAGGCGGTGCCCGACGCCACCGACCTGGCCGTCAACCTGCATGCGACGCAGGTGGCGGCCGGCCGCGCCACGGACGCCGAGCAGTTTGCCGCCGGCTGGATGCGCGCCAGGCCGCGCGACGTGCGCTTCCTGGTCTACCTGGGCGACGTCGCGCTGCAGCGCAACGAGCTGGTGACGGCGGAACAGCGCTACCGCGCGGCGGTGCAGGCGCAGCCCGACAACGCCATCGCGCTGAACAACCTGGCCTGGGTGCTGCACCTGCAGCGCAAGCCCGGCGGCCTGCCGCATGCCGAGCGTGCACACCAGCTGGCGCCGGCGCAACCGGCCTTCATGGACACGCTGGCCACGCTGCTGTCGGGCAGCGGCGAGCACCAGCGCGCGATCGCGCTGCAGAGCCAGGCGCTGCGCGTGCGTCCGGGCGACCCGGCGCTGCGCCTGAACCTGGCGCGCGTCTACCTGGCGGCGGGCGACAAGGGCAAGGCCAAGACCGAGCTGGAGCAACTGGCCCGCATGGGCGACCGGCACCCGGCACAGGACGAGGTGCAGCGTCTGCTGAAGACGCTGTGACGGCTCTGCGGCGCGCCCCGGGGGGCGCGCTAGCATGCGCGCATGACGCCGCCGCAACCCACGCCCGCCCATCTCGCGCCGACCGCGCTGATCGACGCCGACCACCCGGCGGTGCAGGCCTTCGCGCGCGAGCACGCCCAGGGTGCCGACGACCGCGAGCGCGCGGTGGCGCTGTACCTCGCGGTGCGCGACGGCTTCCGCTACGACCCCTACCAGGTCGACCTGCGCCCCGAGGGCATGCGCGCCAGCAGCGTCATCGAACGCGGCCACGGCTGGTGCGTGCCCAAGGCGGCGCTGCTGGCCGCGGCCTGCCGCGCCGCGGGCATCCCGGCGCGCGTGGGCTATGCCGACGTGCGCAACCACCTGAGCACGGCGCGCATGCGCGAGGTCATGCAGACCGACCTCTTCGTCTGGCACGGCTACGCCGACCTCTGGCTGGACGGCCGCTGGGTGAAGGCCACGCCGGCCTTCAACCTGTCGCTGTGCGAGCGCTTCGGCCTGCTGCCGCTGGACTGGGACGGCCGCAGCGACTCGCTGTACCACCCCTACGACCGCGCCGGCCACCGGCACATGGAGTACGTGCACCAGCGTGGCGCCTTCGACGACATGCCGCTGGCGCAGATCGCGGCCGACTTCGCGCGTGTCTATCCGCGCATCGTCGCCGGCGACACCGTGGCGGCCAGCTTCGACGCCGACGTGCGGCGCGAGACCGGGCCGGCATCGTGACGAGCGGACGACCGGATGCCCGGCACGGCCGCTGCGCCTTCGCTACAGTGCCGCCGCCTTCACGAGGAGAACCCGATGACCGCGCGCTCGCTGCTCGAACAGATCCTGAAGTCCGGCTCCGACACCTTCGGCGGCTCGGAGATGGCCAAGTACGGCACCGGCGCCGCGGTCGGCGGCGCGCTGGCCATGCTGCTGGGCCCCAAGCGCGGTGCCAGCCGCAAGCTGCTGCAGGTGGGCAGCGTGGCCGCACTCGGCGCGCTGGCCTGGCGCGCCTACCAGGACCACCAGGCGCGCCAGGCCGCGGCCGGCCGGCCCGTGGCCGCCGCCGCGACCGCGGTGCCCTCGTTCGAGCGCCTGCCGGCGCCGCAGGCCGAGCAGCACAGCCAGGCCATGCTGAAGGCCATGATCGCCGCCGCCAAGTCCGACGGCCACCTCGACGAGCGCGAGCGTGGCCTGCTGGAAGGCGAACTGCACCGCCTGGAGGCCGACCCTGCGATGCGTGCCTGGGTCGACGCCGAACTGCGCCGCCCGGTCGAGCCGTCGGACGTCGCCGCCGCGGCGACCAGCCCGGAGATCGCGGCCGAGATCTACCTGGCGACGCTGGTGATGGTCGACGACAAGTCGACGATGGAGCGCGCCTACCTCGACGAACTCGCGCGCCAGCTGAAGCTGGACCCGGCGCTCAAGGCCGACCTGGAGGCGCGCGCGACGGCGGCCGGCTGAGGCGCGCTGCAGGGGCCGGCGACGCCGGCTGCCATGCGGTCGGCGCACGGCGCCGCCGACGGCGATGATGGCGCATGCCGCGAGCGCCGCGGCGCCACCGAGGACCGCACGACGATGAACGACGCAGCCGCCGAAGCCCCGCAGCCGCTGGCCGGCCTGAGGGTGGTCGAGTTCGGTCACATGGTGATGGGCCCGACCTGCGGCATGGTGCTGGCCGACCTGGGCGCCGAGGTCATCAAGGTCGAGCCGATCGACGGCGACCGCACGCGCACGCTGCTCGGTGCCGGCGCCGGCTTCTTTCCGCTTTTCAACCGCAACAAGCGCAGCATCCGCATCGATCTGCGCCACGCCGACGGCGCCGCGGTGGCGCGCCGGCTGGTCGCCAGCGCCGACGTGGTGGCCGAGAACTTCAGGCCCGGCACGCTGGTCAAGTACGGGCTCGACTACGCCTCGCTGGCGGCCGCCCACCCGCGCCTGATCTATGCCAGCCTGAAGGGCTTCCTGCCCGGCCCCTACGACCACCGCACCGCGCTGGACGAGGTGGTGCAGATGATGGGCGGCCTGGCCTACATGACCGGCCGCCCGGGCGACCCGCTGCGCGCCGGCTCCAGCGTCAACGACATCATGGGCGGCCTGTTCGGCGCCGTCGCCATCCTGGGCGCGCTGGTGCAGCGTGGCATCACGGGCCGCGGCATGGAGGTGCAGAGCGCGCTGTTCGAGAACAACGTCTTCCTCGTCGGCCAGCACATGCTGCAGTACGCCATCACCGGCCGGCCCCCGGCGCCGATGCCCAACCGCGTCAGTCCCTGGGCGGTCTACGACGTCTTCACCGTCAAGGACGGCGAGCAGATCTTCCTGGCCGCGGTCAGCGACGCGCAATGGGTCGTCTTCTGCGACGTGCTGGGCTATGCCGACCTGAAGGCCGACCCGGCGTTCGCCACCAACAACCAGCGCGTGCAGCAGCGCGAGCCGCTGATGAAGGCGCTGCGCGAGCGGCTGGCCCACCGCAGCGCGGCGGAGCTGGCCGGGCTGATGGAGCGTGCCGGCTTGCCGTTCGCGCCGATCAAGCGACCGGAAGACCTGCTGGACGACCCGCACCTGCTGGCCACCGGCGGCCTGGCCGACATCCGCGTCGCCGACGGACCGCGGGCCGGGCAGGTCGTGAAGACGCCGCTGCTGCCGGTCACGATGGCCGGCGCGCGGCTGCCGGTGCGCAGCGACCCACCGCACAGCGGCGAGCACACGCGGGCCGTGCTCAGCGCGCTGGGCTACGCGCCGGCCGAGATCGACGACCTGGTCGCGCGCGCGGCCGTGGCCTGAAGGCGCCGCGCAGCGCGCGTACCGGCCCCGGTCGGCACGGCGGCACCGGGGGACCTGCACGGCGCCGGCCGTGCCGGCGGCGCGCCGGCCAAACCCGGGCCCGGCGCCCCGGTGGGCGTTTGCCGCGAGAATACGGGCTGCCATCCGCCACCCCAGCGACCCCCAGCGCATGACCGCCCGCACCCTGTACGACAAGCTCTGGGACGACCATGTCGTCCACACCGAGGACGATGGCACCGCGGTGCTCTACATCGACCGCCACCTGGTGCACGAGGTGACCAGCCCGCAGGCCTTCGAGGGCCTGCGCCTGGCCGGGCGCAAGGTCTGGCGCGTCAGCTCCATCGTCGCCACCGCCGACCACAACACGCCGACCACCGGGTGGGAGCGCGGCTACGACGGCATCACCGACCCGATCAGCAAGCTGCAGGTGACGACGCTGGACGACAACATCCGCGCCAGCGGCGCCGCCGCCTACTTCCCGTTCCTGGACAAGCGCCAGGGCATCGTGCACGTCATCGGCCCGGAGAACGGCGCCACGCTGCCGGGCATGACCGTCGTCTGCGGCGACAGCCACACCAGCACGCATGGCGCCTTCGGCGCGCTGGCGCACGGCATCGGCACCAGCGAGGTCGAGCACGTGATGGCCACGCAGACGCTGCTGGCCAAGAAGGCGAAGAACATGCTGGTGCGCGTCGAGGGCGCGCCGGGCCCCGGCGTCACGGCCAAGGATGTCGTGCTGGCCATCATCGGCCGCATCGGCACCGCCGGCGGCACCGGCTACACCATCGAGTTCGGCGGCAGCGCGATCCGCTCGCTCAGCATGGAAGGCCGCATGACGGTGTGCAACATGGCCATCGAGGCCGGTGCGCGTGCCGGGCTGGTGGCGGTGGACGACAAGACCATCGAGTACGTCAAGGGGCGTCCTTTCGCTCCCGGCACCGACCCGGCCAGCGGCCGCTTCGTCGGCGGCCCGGAATGGGACGCCGCGGTGGCCTACTGGCGCACGCTGGTCAGCGACCCGGGTGCGAAGTTCGACACCGTCGTCGAGCTCGACGCCGCGCAGATCCAGCCCCAGGTCACCTGGGGCACGAGCCCGGAGATGGTGCTGCCGGTGGACGGCCGCGTGCCCGACCCCGACAAGGAGAAGGACGCCGGCAAGCGCGGCGCCATCGAGCGCGCGCTGGCCTACATGGGCCTGCAGCCGAACAAGGCCATCACCGACATCACGATCGACAAGGTCTTCATCGGCAGCTGCACCAACAGCCGCATCGAGGACCTGCGCGAGGCCGCCGCCGTCGTCCGGCGCGTGGGCCGGCGCATCGCGCCCAATGTGCGGCTGGCGATGGTGGTGCCCGGCTCGGGCCAGGTCAAGGCGCAGGCCGAGCGCGAGGGCCTGCACGAGGTCTTCCGCGCCGCCGGCTTCGAGTGGCGCGAACCCGGCTGCAGCATGTGCCTGGCGATGAATGCCGACCGCCTGGAGCCCGGGGAGCGCTGCGCCAGCACCAGCAACCGCAATTTCGAGGGCCGCCAGGGCGCCGGCGGCCGCACCCACCTGGTCAGCCCGGCGATGGCCGCCGCCGCCGCGCTGGCCGGCCATTTCGTCGACGTGCGACGCATCTGAGGAGGGCCACGCGATGGATGCCTTCACCGTGCACCAGGGCCTGGTGGCCCCGCTGGACCGCGAGAACGTCGACACCGACGCGATCATCCCCAAGCAGTTCCTGAAGTCGATCGCGCGCAGCGGCTTCGGGCCCAACCTGTTCGACGAGTGGCGCTACCTGGACAAGGGCGAGCCCGGGCAGGACCCGGCGGCGCGCAAGCCCAACCCCGACTTCGTGCTCAACCAGCCGCGTTATGCCGGCGCGTCGATCCTGCTCGCGCGGCGCAACTTCGGCTGCGGTTCCAGCCGCGAGCACGCGCCCTGGGCGCTGCAGCAGTACGGCTTCCGTGCGCTGATCGCACCCAGCTACGCCGACATCTTCTTCACCAACTGCTTCAAGAACGGCCTGCTGCCGGTGGTGCTGCCGGAAGCCCAGGTCGCGCGCCTGTTCGACGAGGTCGCGGCCTTCCCGGGCTACCGGCTGACGGTGGACCTGCCGCGCCAGGTGGTGGTCAAGCCCGACGGGGAGGAGCTGCCCTTCGAGGTGCAGCCCTTCCGCAAATACTGCCTCGTCAACGGCTTCGACGACATCGGCCTGACGCTGCGCCACGCCGACAAGATCCGCGCCTTCGAGGCCGAGCGTCTGGCGAAGATGCCCTGGCTGGCGAACGTCCAGCGCGGTTGAGGAGCCACCCATGAGCATGAAGATCGCGATCCTGCCCGGCGACGGCATCGGCACCGAGATCGTCGCCGAGGCGGTGAAGGTGATGCAGGCGCTGGACCTGCGCTTCGAGACCGAGACCGCGCTCGTCGGCGGCGCCGCCTACGAGGCGCACGGCCACCCGCTGCCCGAATCGACGCTGAAGCTGGCCAAGGCCGCCGACGCGGTGCTGTTCGGTGCCGTTGGCGACTGGAAGTACGACAAGCTCGAACGCGCGCTGCGCCCCGAACAGGCCATCCTGGGCCTGCGCAAGCACCTGGGCCTGTTCGCCAACCTGCGCCCGGCGCTGTGCTACGCCGAGCTCACGCATGCCAGCAGCCTCAAGCCCGAGCTCGTGGCGGGGCTGGACATCCTGATCATCCGGGAGCTCACCGGCGACATCTATTTCGGCCAGCCGCGCGGCCGCCGCACGGCGACCGACGGCCTGTTCCCCGGCGCCGAGGAAGCCTTCGACACCATGCGCTATACGCGCCCGGAGATCGAGCGCATCGCGCATGTCGCCTTCCAGGCCGCGCGCAAGCGCGCCGGCGGCAAGGGCGGCAAGGTCACCAGCGTGGACAAGGCGAACGTGCTGGAGACCTTCCAGTTCTGGAAGGACGTCGTCGGCCAGGTGCACGCGCAGTACGCCGACGTCGAGCTCGAGCACATGTACGTCGACAACGCCGCGATGCAGCTGGTCAAGGCGCCGAAGAACTTCGACGTCATCGTCACAGGCAACATGTTCGGCGACATCCTGTCCGACGAGGCGGCCATGCTCACCGGCAGCATCGGCATGCTGCCCTCGGCTTCGCTGGACGCCGCCGACAAGGGCCTGTACGAGCCCAGCCACGGCAGCGCGCCGGACATCGCCGGCAAGGGCGTGGCCAACCCGCTGGCTACAATCCTGTCCGTGGCCATGATGCTCCGCTATTCGCTCGAACAGCCGGAGGCCGCCGACCGCATCGAGTCGGCGGTGCGCGCCGTGCTGGCCGCCGGGCTGCGCACGCCGGACATCTGGAGCGAAGGCACGGCCAAGGTCGGCACGCGCGCGATGGGCGACGCCGTGGTGGCCGCGCTGACCGGCAAAACGATTACCCCGAGCTGAAGCTCACGGATCGTCTCGCCCCATTCCTGGACCCCGGCGATGCGAGCCGGAGCACCAGGGGTCCGCATGAAAGGCATGGCAGAGATGGCACTGGTCAACAACCCGCTCGTGGGCCTGGTCGGCTGGCGAGGCATGGTCGGCTCGGTGCTGATGCAGCGCATGGCCGCCGAAGGCGACTTCGCCTTCATCGAACCGCGCTTCTTCAGCACCAGCAGCGCCGGCGGCACGCTGCCGGCGGCCATCGCCGGCTTCGCGAAGAACGAGACCACGCTGCACGATGCGGCCAGCGTGGACTCGCTGAAGGCCTGCGACGTGATCCTGTCCTGCCAGGGCAGCGACTGGACCAAGGAGATGTACCCCCGGCTGCGCGCGGCGGGCTGGAAGGGCTTCTTCATCGACGCGGCGAAGACGCTGCGCATGAACGACGACGCGGTGATCGTGCTCGACCCGGTCAACCGCGGCGTCATCGACGCGGCGCTGGCGCGCGGCGTCAAGGACTACATCGGCGGCAACTGCACCGTCAGCTGCATGCTGATGGGCCTGGGCGCGCTGTTCAAGGCCGACCTCGTGGAGTGGATGACGGCCACCACCTACCAGGCGGCCAGCGGCGGTGGCGCACAGCACATGCGCGAGTTGCTCACGCAGATGGGGAGGCTGAATGCCGCGGTGCGGCCGCTGCTCGACGACCCGGCGAGCGCCATCCTCGAGATCGACCGCCAGGTCGCCGACACCCAGCGCGGCCTGACGGCCGACGAGACCCGGCACTTCATGGTGCCGCTGGCCGGCAGCCTGATCCCGTGGATCGACGCCGACCGCGGCGACGGCACCAGCCTGGAGGAATGGAAGGGCGGCGCCGAGACCAACAAGATCCTCGGCCGCGGCCCCGGCTTCGACGCCCCGACGGTGCCCATCGACAGCCTGTGCGTGCGCGTCGGCGCGATGCGCTGCCACAGCCAGAGCCTGACGATCAGGCTCAAGAAGGACGTCCCGCTGGCCGACATCGAACAGATGATCGCCGCCGACAACGAGTGGGTGCGCCTGGTGCCGAACACGCGCGAGGCCACGGTGCGCCAGCTCACGCCGGTGGCGGTGACCGGCACGATGGCGATTCCGGTCGGCCGCCTGCGCAAGCTGGCGCTGGGGCCGACCTACCTGGGGGCGTTCACCATTGGCGACCAGTTGCTGTGGGGTGCGGCGGAGCCGCTTCGCCGCATGCTGCGCATCCTGGTCGAGCGGTGAGCGCGGGCCCGGCCGCCCGGACGCGCCCGCCCTCGAGGCGGGCGTTGTCAGGCGGCAACAGGCCCGGCAACGCGCAGAAACAGGGGGTTTCCGCCGCCAATCATCAGCTTCAGCATGAGCTTGCGCTCCTATATGCTTGATGCTGCTGCAAATTCCGCCGCCCACGGTTTCCGGCCGCCCGATGCGCTGGAGCCCGTCGGGAAGGCGGCGGGCGCCGGTTGAGCCCGGCCCGAACGGATCGCGTGGGGGAAATGCCTTGAAACACCGCTCGACGAATGCATCGCGCCCCGTGCGCAAGGCCCGGACGACCCGCGGCGCCGGTTTTGCGCTGCGCGGCGTGGCACTGGCCGCCGGCTGCGCCTTGGGCACGCTGTGGTCCGCGCAGGCGCTGGCGCTGGGGCTGGGCCAGCTGAGCGTGCAGTCGGCGCTGGGCGAGGCCCTGCGCGCCGAGATCGAGATCACCAGCATCACCGCCGAGGAAGCGGCGTCGCTGCAGCTGCGCATCGCGCCGGCCGACGCCTTCCGCGCCGCCGGCGTCGAGTACAACGCCGCGCTCGCCGGCGCGCGCGCGCAGATCGTGCGTCGCGCCGACGGCCGCCAGGTCGTGCGCGTGACCAGCGACCGCGCGGTGCTGGAACCGTTCATGGACCTGATCCTCGAGGCCAACTGGTCCTCGGGCCGGCTGGTGCGCGAATACACGCTGCTGTTCGATCCGCCGACCAGCCGCTTCGCCCAGCAGCCGGCCGCGCCGGCGGCCG
>JAHBZT010000011.1 GCA_019635315.1 Rubrivivax sp. | reverse complement strand
AGCGTGTGGAAGAAGGGCTTGCGCGCGCCCAGCTTGTAGCCGTGGCGGATCGCGCGCCGGGCGATGCGGCGCAGCACGTAGCCGCGGCCTTCGTTGCCCGGGATCACGCCGTCGGTGACCGTGAACGCGCAGGCGCGGATGTGGTCGGCAATCACCTTCAGGCTGGGCGTCTGCAGCGCGATCGAGCCGTCGCCGCCGGCCGCCGCCACCGCGCCGGCAGCGCGCCGCCGCCGCCGCGGGCGCGGCGTCGAGATCCCGTCGGGCCCGCCGCCGCGCGCGCTGCTGGTCGACGACAGCGAACTCGCGCTGCGCTTCCTGGAAGTCAAGCTGCACCGCTTCGGCGTGCAGACCGAACGGGCCGTCAACAGCCGGCGCGCGATCGAGCTGCTGGCGCGCGGCGCCTACGACCTGGTCTTCCTGGACCTCGAGCTGGGCGACGACAGCGAACTCGACGGCCTGGCGCTGTGCCAGCACATCCGCCGCCACCAGGCCGCCGCGGCGGCGCTCACGTCCCAGGTGATCATCGTCTCGGCCCACCACGGCGAGGCCGACCGCGTGCGCGGCACGCTGGCCGGCGCCGACGCCTACCTGGGCAAGCCGCTGAACGACGCCGAGCTGGAACGGCTGCTCGTGCGCCAGGGGCTGCAGCCGGTGGCGCAGGACGCGGCCACCGGCAGCGCGACGGCCTGACGCGGGCCCTCAGCGCCGCGACAGCAGCGAGGCGCCGACGATCAGCGCGCCGCCCAGCGCCAGCGAGGGCGTCAGCTGCCCGGCGCCGAGCAGCACCGCGCTGACGCTGGCGAACAGCACCTCGCTGACCATCACCACCGCGGTCACGTTGGCCGGCAGCCGCGCGGCGCCGTACTGCAGCGCCAGGTTGCCCGCCAGGAAGGCCAGCGTCAGCGCGGCCGCACCCGCCAGCCACGCGGGTTCGGGCGCCGGCGGCCGGGACAGCGTGCCGTGCAGCGCCAGCGCGCCGGCCAGCAGCAGCGCCACCAGCGCACCGCCGAGGAACATGGCCAGCGCACGCGCCGACTCCGGCTGGTGCGCCTCGCGCCGCAGCATCACGTTGTTGAGCGCGAAGCTGAAGCCGCCGACCACGCCCAGCCATTCGGCCGGCGTGCGCGGCAGCGGCCAGCCGCCGCCCGCGGGCTGCAGCACGATGGCCGCGCCGGCCAGCGCCATCGCCACGCGCAGCGCGGCCCAGGGCGTGAGCCGCTCGCCCAGCAGCGCGCGCGCCAGCAGCACCGCCCACAGCGGCATCAGGTAGAACAGCAGCACCACGCGCACGACGTCGCCGATCGTCACCGCCCAGTTGAAGGTCGCGTTGGTGGTGCCCGCCGCCGCCACCAGCACCCACAGCACCGGCGCCGCGAACAGCTGCCGCCAGGCTTGCGGCCGCGCCAGCGTGATGGCCACCACCGCAGCCAGATAGATCAGCGCCGTCGCCCACAGCGGGTGCAGGCCATGCTGCTGCAGCCAGCGGAACGGCCACCACGACACGCCCCAGGTGAAGGCGTTGAGCAGCAGCGCCAGGACCGGCAGCGTGCGCACCATCTCAGCGGCCCCGGCGCACGACGCGCGCGCTGCGGTGATGCTGTCCAGCAGGTGCGGGGGCCGACGGCTCTCGGCGCTTTGCAGTCGTTCGGGGAGTTGCGTTGTTCGTGCGTTCTGGCATTGGTGCAGCGAAGCCGCGCGGGTGCAGCCCGCAGCGCCCAGAGTCCGGCGGTCGGCGCTGCGCGCCGACTGCCCTGCGATGCTCGAACGCTTGGCCCGCCGCCAACTCACTTCGCTCACTGCGTTCGCTCCGTTCGGACATCGGCGGCGAGTCAGTTGGGGAGGCGCGCTGCGCGCGCGGCCAAGCGTTCTGCGCTTCTCGGCGCCTCCCATGGGCGCTGCGGGCTGCCCCCACGCGGCTTCGCGACACGGCGGTGGCGTGCCAACACCTCGCACGCCACTGTCGGTGGACTTCGCGCCAGGCGGTACCCGCTGCCGGCGAATAGTGAAGCGCCGAGCAGCGCAGCTTCGGGGTCGGCGCGCACGCAGTGCGCGCCTCCACAACTGGCTCGCCGCCGGTGTCCGAACGCAGCGAGCGCAGCGAGCGAAGTGAGTTGGGCGGCGCGACCCCGAAGCGAGCAGCGCAGGGAAGTCGCCGCCGCAGGCGGCGACCGCGGAACCCTGAGCCGGCAGCGGGTACCGCCTGGCGCGATGCGCTGGCGTATGAAGTCCGAACCTGTGGCTCCAGTTCGTGAGCATGCAGCCGCCCACCGAACGACCGCAATGCGCCGACCGCGACCCCAAGGCGTACACGTCGCGCGTCGGCGCGCGCCGGCCGGCGCGAGGGCGCCATTCAGTGACCGTCGGTGCGCGCGATGGCCAGCAGGCGCTGCACCTCGTCGTGGTGGCGCACCACGTTGCGCGCATGCCAGCGCCGCACCAGTTCCATCGTCGCGGCGACGACGAGGCCGAAGATCGTGATCGCGCCGAAGGCGCCGAGCCCGAAGATCGTCATGCCGGCGTAGAACGCGCCCAGGATCAGGATGCAGGCCTGCTCGTTGAAGTTCTGCACCGCGATCGAACGTCCGGCGCCCATCAGGTTGTGGCCGCGGTGCTGCAGCAGCGCATTCATCGGCACCACCAGGAAGCCGCCCAGCGCCCCCAGCAGCATCAGGAACGGCGCCGCGACCCAGACGTCGCGGATGAAGATCATCAGGATCACCAGCAGCCCCATGCCGATGCCCAGCGGAATCACCGCCGTCGCGCGGTCCAGCCGCATCATCCCGGCGGCCACCACCGCGCCGACGGCGGTGCCGATGGCGACCACGCCGACCAGCCCCGAGGCCTGGGTCGTCGTGTAGCCCAGCGCCGCCGCGGCCCAGGCCAGCACGATGTAGCGCAGGTTGCCGGCCACGCCCCAGAACAGGGTCGTCGTGGCCAGCGAGATCTGGCCGAGCTTGTCGCGCCACAGCCGCGCGTTGCAGTCGCCGAATTCGCGCACCAGCGTCCACGGGTGCGCGGGGAAGGGCATCAGCGGCGCCTCGGTGCGCGGGATCCACAGGTTGAACAGCGCCGCGGCGACATAGATGAAGACGATGACCGAGATCGCCGCCTCGGCCGGCGCCGCGATGCCCAGCTCCACGCCCGGCAGGTCCAGCGCCAGCAGGTGCGGCGCGACATGGCTGCCGATCAGCTGCCCGCCCAGCAGCACGCCCAGGATGATGGAGGCGATGGTCAGGCCCTCGATCCAGCCGTTGGCCTTGACCAGCTGCGAGGCCGGCAGCAGCTCGGTCAGGATGCCGTACTTGGCCGGCGAGTAGGCGGCGGCGCCCAGCCCCACCACGGCGTAGGCCAGCAGCGGATGGTGGCCGAACAGCATCATCAGGCAGCCGACGATCTTGATGCTGTTGCTGACGAACATGACCCGCCCCTTGGGCAGGCAGTCGGCGAAGGCGCCGACGAAGGGCGCCAGCACGACGTAGAACAGCGCGAACATCGGCACCAGCGCGGCGCGCTGCCATTCCTCGGCGCCGGCGGTTCGCAGCAGCTCGACGGCGGCGACGAAGAGCGCGTTGTCGGCCAGCGAGCTGAAGAACTGCGCCGACATGATGGTCGAAAAACCCTTCTTCATCTGTCGCGCGCGCCGCGGCGGGCCCGCGTGCGGGCACCGCTCGTTGTCTCCGTGTCTCGGGGGTGGCTGCCATGCCGTTCCCGAGGGGCGCCGGCCGGGGCGCAATCTTTATAGCACGCGGGTCGTGACGCACCCGGCTGGCAGAATGCGCCGGCACAGCAGCACTTCACGCGCCGGTTCCGCCGGCGCCTTGCACGGCCGCGCCATGCCCCGCCCCATCGAAGCCCTGGTCCATGTCGACGCGCTGGCGCACAACCTGGCGCGGGCGCGCGCCGCGGCGCCGGACGCGCGGCTGTGGGCCGTCGTCAAGGCCAACGCCTACGGCCACGGCATAGCGCGCGCCTACGAGGGCCTGCGCGGCGCCGACGGCTTCGCGCTGCTGGACCTGGCCGAGGCCGAGCGCATCCGCGAGCTGGGCTGGCGCGGCCCGGTGCTGCTGCTGGAGGGCTGCTTCGAGCCGCGCGACCTGGAGCTGTGCTCGCGGCTGGACCTGTGGCACGTGGTGCACTGCGCCGAGCAGATCGACTGGCTCGCGGCGCACAAGACCGAACGGCCGCAGCGCGTGTTCCTGAAGATGAACAGCGGCATGAACCGCCTGGGCTTCGTGCCCGGCGCCTTCCGCGCCGCCTATGCGCGGCTGGCCGCGCTGCCGCAGGTGGACGAGATCTCGCTGATGACGCATTTCTCCGACGCCGATGGCGCCCGCGGCATCGCCCACCAGCTCGCCGCCTTCGAGGCCACCGCCGCCGACCTGCCCGGCGAACGCAGCCTGGCCAACAGCGCCGCCATCCTGCGCCACGGCCTGCGCACCGAGGTGCGCAACGACTGGGTGCGCGCCGGCATCCTGGCCTACGGCAGTGCGCCGGACTTCCCCGCGCACGACATCCGCCACTGGGGCCTCGAGCCGGCGATGACGCTGCGCTCGCGGCTGATCGCCACCCAGCAGCTGCAGCCCGGCGACACGGTCGGCTACGGCAGCACCTACCGCGCCGAGCAGGCGATGCGCATCGGCATCGTCGCCTGCGGCTATGCCGACGGCTACCCGCGCCACGCCGGCACCGACACGCCGGTGCTGGTGGACGGCGTGCGCACCGGCACCGTGGGCCGCGTCTCGATGGACATGCTGGCGGTGGACCTGACGCCGGTGCCCGACGCCGGCATCGGCAGCGAGGTCACGCTGTGGGGGCGCGGGCCGGGCGGTTCGCTGCTGGCCATCGACGACGTGGCGCTGGCGGCGGGCACCATCGGCTACGAGCTGATGTGTGCCGTCGCGCCCAGGGTGCCGATGCGCGTGGCGGACTGAGCCACCGTCGCCGGCGCGGCGGCGACGGCCCGCTTCGCGCCACCGCGGCGACGTTTCGCGACCGGCCCGCACGCGCTGTCGCAAGCCGCTGGCAAGCCTTCGCGCCCGCCGCGACCATGCGCCCCGTTCCACCACGGAGGCCCGCATGAACACCCGATGCCTGATCAGCACCGTCGCCCTGCTCGCCACGGCCGGCAGCGCCCACGCCGAAGGCCAGTGCGCCGATGTCGAAGTCCACAACGTGCGCCCGCAGCAGGGTCAGCTGATGGTCGCCGCCTACGACGCCGCCGACCGCTTCGGCCGCCAGCCGCTGGCCAGCCTGCGTGCGCCGGCCGGCGACGCGGTGACCACGCTGCGCCTGTGCGGCCTGGCCGGCAGCGAGGTCGCGCTGACGCTGTTCCAGGACCTGGACGGCGACGGCCGCATGGGCCGCAACGCCTTCGGCATGCCCACCGAACCCTGGGGCGCCAGCGGCAGCCCCGGCATGATGGGCCCGAAGTGGGAAAGCACGCGCGTGCCGCTGGACGGTCGCGTCATCCTCGTCAAGCTCTCGGTGTGACGCCATGGACCTGCAACGTCGCACCCTGCTGCAGGCGCTGGCCGCAACGGTCGGTTCGGCGGCCACGCTGGCCCTGCCCGCCGCGCACGCGCGCCCGGCGCGCGCCGCCGACTTCCACCGCGCCGTCGCGGCCGACCCGTTGCTGCGCCCCTTCGCCGGCGTGGCCGACGCGCCCGAAGGCCTGGCCAGCGACACCCCGCTGCTGCGCGGCCGCTGGCCGGCCGAG
The DNA here is from genome assembly GCA_019635315.1 of Rubrivivax sp. Classification (GTDB taxonomy): domain Bacteria; phylum Pseudomonadota; class Gammaproteobacteria; order Burkholderiales; family Burkholderiaceae_C; genus Rubrivivax. The sequence continues at coordinate 36,902 of JAHBZT010000011.1, read as the reverse complement.
CTGCGCGGGCGCCTGCACCGCAACGGCCCGGCGCTCTACGAGCGCGGCGGCGAGCGCTACCACCACTGGTTCGACGGCGACGGCATGGTGCAGCAGTTCGCCATCGAAGACGGCCGCGTGCGCCACCGCGGCCGCCTGGTGCAGACGGCCAAGCTGCGCGCCGAGCGCGCCGCCGGCCGCTTCGCGCTGCCGGCCTTCGGCACCACGGTCGAGAACCCGCTGCCGCTGTCCGGCGCCGACAGCGTCAATCCGGCCAATACCAGTGTGCTGGAGCATGGCGGGCGCCTGCTCGCGCTGTGGGAAGGCGGCTCGGCCCACGAACTGGACGCCGCGGACCTGTCGACCCGCGGCCCGGTGACCTGGCGCGACGACCTGAAGGGCCTGCCGTTCTCCGCGCACCCGAAGGTGGCCGCCGACGGCACGCTGTGGAACATCGGCACCGCCGGCGCGCACCTGGTCGTGTGGCAGATCGGGGCCGACGGCCGCCTGCAGCGCGCGCAAGTCGGCGCGCATCCGTACCCGCACGGCATGGTGCACGACTTCGCCATCACCGACCGCTGGCTGGTCGTGCCGCTGCCGCCGGTGCGCTTCTCGTTCGACAACGAGGCCCGCGAAGGTCCGCGTCGCTTTCCGATGGACGCCGGCCAGCCGCTGCGCGTGCTGATCGCGCGCAAGGACGACCTGGCCCGCCAGCGCGTGCTGGAGCTGCCGCCGCAGTTCGTCTTCCACGTCGGCAATGCGCACGAGGAGCGCGACGGCACGGTCGTGCTCAGCTACGTCGGTGCGCCGGACAACGCCTTCCTGGACCGCGGCGCGGTGGCGCTGATGCGCGGCGAGCGCCCGCTGCCCGCCCCGGCCGGCACCTGCATCGCGCGCCTGGACCCGGTGCGCGGCACGGCGCGGGTGCAGCGGCTGGACGACGCGGTGGAGTTTCCGCGCGTGCACCCGGCCTGCGTCGGCCGGCGGACGCGCTGGCTGGTGTCGGCCTGCGGCGCCCCGAGCGGCAGCGCGGGCGCGAATGCGCTGCTGCGCGGCGTGCAGGTGCTGGACACCGAGACCGGCCGCGTGCAGCGCTTCGACTACGGCGAACAGGCCATCGCCGAGGAGCACATCGTCGTGCCCCGGCCCGGCCGCAGTGGCGAACGCGACGCCTGGCTGCTGGGCACCGTCTACGACGCGCGGCGCGACGCCACCGTGCTCAACCTGCTGGACCTGGCGCATGTGCAGGACGGGCCGCTGGCGCAGGCCGTGCTGCCGTACCGGCTGCCGCTGGGCTTCCACGGCCACTTCCGGGCGACCTGAGCGCGGCCGGGCCTGCGCTGCGGACGAGCGTCGCGCGCAGGTGCCGGCGTCGCAGACGCGGGTCTGCCGCGCGAGGCTGGTACAACGGAGCCCCGCGGCCGCATCCGGCGGCCGCGCGCACCGAAGCACCGGAGGTCTGCATGGGCATCATCGGAACCATCCTCGTCGGCCTGGTCGTCGGCGCCCTCGCGCGCTGGCTGATGCCCGGCGAGCAGAAGATGGGCTGGATCATGACCATCCTGCTCGGCATCGGCGGTTCGCTGCTGGCCGGCTTCGTCGGCCAGGCGCTGGGCTGGTACCAGGCCGGGCAGGGCGCAGGCTGGATCGCCTCGGTGCTGGGCGCCGTCGTGCTGCTGTTCGCGGTCGGCAAGCTGCGCGGCCCGAAGTAGGGCGCCGGCGTGCGCCCGGCGGGCCCGCGCGTCGACCCGGCGCAGGTCGAGTTCAGCGCCGTGCGCGCGCAGGGCGCGGGCGGGCAGAACGTCAACAAGGTGTCGAATGCGGCGGTGCTGCGCTTCGACATCGCCGCGTCGTCGCTGCCCGAGGCGGTGAAGGCGCGGCTGCGCACGCTGCCCGACCGCCGCATCGGCGCCGACGGCGTGGTGCTGATCAAGGCGCAGACCCACCGCAGCCTGCCGCGCAACCAGGCCGACGCGCTGGCGCGCCTGCAGGCGCTGGTGGACCTGGCCGCGGCGCCCGAAGCGCCGCGCATCCCGACGAAGCCGACCGCGGCCTCGAAGCGGCGCCGCCTGGACGACAAGGCGCGGCGCGGGCAGATCAAGGCGGCGCGTCAGCGCGTGGGCGACTGACGCGGCCGCACCGGCGGCACCGGCCGAGCCGGCTGCGTCGGCCGCAGCGGCGCGGGCGGCTCAGCGCGTGTGCCGCCGCACGAAGTCCACCGCCTCGCGCAGCGCGCGGCGGCCGTCCTCGCCGTCCAGGTCGAACTGGTATTCGTGCGGCAGCGGCGGCTGGTGGTCGGGCGCGAAGAACAGCGTCTGCAGCGGCGCGCCCAGCGCCTGCAACCGCGCCGCGAGGGCCTGCGAATGCGGCAGCAGCGGGTCGGCATTGCCGGCGGAGACGAAGGCCGGCGGGAAGGCTGCCGTCAGGTGGTCGATCACGTTGGCGGTGGCGGCGAAGGCGGGGTCGCTCTCGTAATGCCGCGTGCCGCTGTAGGCCCACAGTACCGTGTGCAGGAACCAGCGGCCGATGCCGCCGGTGTCGCTGCTGCGCATCACGTAGGGCCCGCAGAACAGCAGCAGCGCGCGCAGCTGCGCCGGCTGCAGCGCCGGCGCGATGCCCAGCGCCTGCGCGTAGGCCGGCACCACCGTCAGGTTGGCGACCTGCGCCGCGATGTGCGCGCCGGCCGAGTCGCCGGCCAGCACGAGCCGCGTGCCGTCCAGCCCCCAGCGCGACGCCTGCGCCGCCAGGTGCCCCAGCGCCGCATTGACCTGGCGCACCGGCGTCGGGTAGCTGGCCTCGGGCGCGATCGAATAGTCCAGCGTCGCCACCGCCAGCCCCTGGCCGGCGAGCACGCGCGCATAGTTGGCGATGTCCGCGCGGCTGCCCGAGACGGCGCCGCCGCCGTGCACCCACACCACCAGCGGCAGCGGTCCTTCGCCCTGGCGCGCGGCGGGCGGCGGCAGGAAGAGGTCGAAGCGGCCGTCGGCGCTGGCCGCGTCGTAGACCTCGCCCAGGTGTTCCACCACGCCGGCCGGCACATGCGGCACCAGGCGCGCCGAGGCCTGCGCCGCGCCGTGGTCGAACAGCGCGCGGATCAGCAGGGCGCCGGGCCAGGGGCTGGCGACCCATGCGCCGGCGGCCAGCGCGAGCAGCAGGGCCAGCACCAGCAGCGCGCGCAGCACAAGGCGGCCGCCGCGGCTCACGGTCGAGACCCTCGGCGCGCAGCCGGACGAGCGGCGGGGTTCGCAGTCGGGGTGGGCATGAACGGACAGCGGAGACTTCTCGGCGACGATGCTAGCGACCGCAACGGCCGCGACGAAGTACCCACCGCCCGTGTGCACGGCGCGGGCCTGGCGGCGTGCGCCTACACTTTGGCCGATCGTCCTGGAGAGTGGCCATGTCGAACACCGTGCAAGCCGTTGCCGAGGCAGCGCTGAAGTTGTCGCCCGAGGATCGCGAGGCCCTGGTGGAGCAGCTGATTGCCAGCCTGGAGCCGCTCGAGGCCTTGCATCCGGCATGGCGCGAGGAGATCGCGCGCCGGGTGGCGGACATGCAGGCAGGCCGCTCGCGCTTCATTCCCCCCGACGAGGCGCTGGCGCGACTGGCCGCCCACATCCACCGCCGCCGCCCGGCGGCATGAAACTCAGCGTCAGCGAAGAGGCGCTGGCCGACGCCGAGCAGGCGGTCGACTGGTATGTCGACCAAGGCGCCTGGACGGCCGCCGTGGCGCTGCAGGTGGAGATCGGCGAAGCGCTCGCCTGGGTGCTGGCCGAGCCCGGGATCGGCACACCGGGTCCCATGGGCGTGCGCATCCTGCCCGTGCACCGTTTTCCTGTGTCGCTGGTGTACCGGGTTGAAGGCGACGACCTGCGCGTGATCGCCGTTGCCGCGCAGCGGCGGCGCCCGGGGCACTGGGCGGGCCGGCGCTGAGCAGGCCGTTGCGTCAGCCGGCGCGCCGGGCTGGGCGTGCCGCCGCCTAACATCGCCGCCATGGCCAAGACCGTCTACACCTGCCGCGAATGCGGCGGCGCCAGCCCCAAGTGGCTGGGCCAGTGCCCGCACTGCAAGGCCTGGAATACGCTGGACGAGACGGTGGCCGAGCCCGCCGCGGGCAAGGGCCACCGCTACCAGGCGCTGGCCGGCGCCTCGGGGGCGGCGCAGCCGGTGGCCACGCTCAGCGAGGTCGACGCCGCCGAGGTGGCGCGCACGCCCACCGGGCAGGAGGAACTGGACCGCGTGCTGGGCGGCGGCATCGTCGAAGGCGCGGTGGTGCTGATCGGCGGCGACCCCGGCATCGGCAAGAGCACGCTGCTGCTGCAGGCGCTGGACGCGCTGTCCACGCAGATGAAGGTGCTGTACGTGACCGGCGAGGAAAGCCCCGCGCAGGTGGCGCTGCGCGCGCGCCGGCTGGGGCTGGCCGGCACGCGCGTGCGCGTGGCGGCGGAGATCCAGCTCGAGAAGATCCTGGCCACCGTGGAGGCCGAGGCGCCGCAGTTCTGCGTCGTCGACTCGATCCAGACCCTGTGGAGCGAGCAGCTGAGCAGCGCGCCGGGCTCGGTGGCGCAGGTGCGCGAATGCGCGGCGCAGCTCACGCGCGTGGCCAAGGCACGCGGCATGGCCACCGTGCTGGTGGGCCATGTCACGAAGGAGGGCGCGCTGGCCGGGCCGCGCGTGCTGGAGCACATCGTCGACACGGTGCTGTATTTCGAGGGCGACACGCACAGCAGCTTCCGGCTGGTGCGCGCCATCAAGAACCGCTTCGGCGCGGTCAACGAGATCGGCGTCTTCGCGATGACCGAGCGCGGCCTGAAGGGCGTGAGCAACCCTAGCGCCATCTTCCTGTCCACCCACGGCGAGCCGGTGCCCGGCAGCTGCGTGCTGGTGACGCTGGAAGGCACGCGCCCGATGCTGGTGGAGGTGCAGGCGCTGGTGGACAGCGGCGGCCCCAGCCCGCGCCGGCTGAGCGTGGGCCTGGACCGCGACCGCCTGGCCATGCTGCTGGCCGTGCTGCACCGCCATGCCGGCGTCAGCTGCATGGACCAGGACGTCTTCGTCAATGCCGTCGGCGGCGTGCGCATCGCCGAGCCGGCCGCCGACCTGGCGGTGCTGCTGGCCATCCAGGGCAGCCTGCGCGGGCGCGCGCTGCCGCGCGGTTTCGTCGCCTTCGGCGAGGTGGGGCTGGCCGGCGAGGTGCGGCCGGCGCCGCGCGGCCAGGACCGGCTGAAGGAAGCGGCCAAGCTGGGCTTTGCGGTGGCCGTGGTGCCGAAGGCGAATGCGCCGAAGAAGGCCATCGAGGGGCTGACCGTGCACGCGGTGGGGCGCGTGGAGGAAGCCATCGAGGTGGTGCGCGGGCTGGCGTAGGCGGCCGGCGTCGCCGCCGCCGGCGACGCGGCGCGCGTGGAACCCGCGCCAGGGCCCCGTCGGGCATCATCCCGGCACGGGCGTGCACGCAGCGACCCGGCCCGGACCTCACCCCCTCACGGATCCGCCACCATGCACATCTCGTGGTCCGACACGCTGGACGACATCGACTGGGCCGAGCTGGAGGCGCTGTACCGTGCCGCGCCGCTGGGCAACAAGAGCGCGGACCATCTGCGCACGGTCTTCACGAACAGCCGCTACCGCTGGTTCGCGCGCGACGCGGCCGGCCGGCTGCTCGCCGCCGGCCGGGCGCTGGCCGACGGCGCCGACTGCGCCTACCTGTGCGACATCGCCGTGCTGCCCGGGCAGCAGGGCACGGGCCTGGGCCGGGAAGTCGTCACGCGCCTGCTGGCAGACGCCCGGCAGCACCAGAAGATCATCCTGTACTCGGTGCCGGGCAAGGAAGGCTTCTACAGGCGCTTCGGCTTCCTGCGCCTGCTGACGGCCATGGCCATCTTCGAGGACCGCGAGGCCGCCATCCGGCGCGGCCACCTGGGCGAGGCCTGATCCCCGGCGCCGGGCCGGTGCCCCCGCCTAGCGCGCGGGGCCGTCGCCCGGCCCGTCGGCCGGCGGCAGCGCTGTCGGGTCCATCCAGAACGGCCCCCACAGGTGACCGTCGGGGTCCGCCAGGTCGCGGCCGTACATGAAGCCCAGGTCCTGGACCGGGTTCACGTCGGCCTGCCCGCCATGGGCCGCGGCGGCGCGGTTCAGCGCGTCGACTTCGTCGCGGCTGTCCAGGGCCAGCGCCAGCATCACGCCGCAGCTGCCGGCCGGCGGCAGCGGCCGCTGCGTGAACGTGCGCCACTTGGCGTGCGTGAGCAGCATCGCGTGGATGGCTTCGCTCCACACCATGCAGGCGGCGGTGTCGTCGCTGAACTGCAGGTTCTGCCGGAAGCCCAGCGCCTGATAGAAGGCGACCGAGGCCGGTAGGTCGGCGACGGGCAGGTTGACGAAGATCATGCGGGTCATGGGGTTCTCCGGTGGGTGGCGCAGGGAGCGGGGCCGGGACCAGCATGGCGGTGACGCTCCTGCCTGCACGACGATTGGCGAGGGGCGGAATCGACGGCGCCGGCGGGCGCCGGGGCTCGTCAAGTGCCGCGCTTCGGCGCTAGCATGGCCCGACGACGGCGCCCCCCGGCCGGCCCGAGCCGCGCCGACTGCGCACCGACCCCACCGCCAACCCGGAGGACATGCCCGCGATGCTGGCCATCCGCGATCTGGACCACCTGGTGCTGCGCGTGCGCGACCTGGAGCGCATGCTGGGCTTCTACTGCGGCGTGCTGGGCTGCATCCTGGAACGTAGGCGCGACGACATCGGGCTGGTGCAGTTGCGCGCCGGCCGCGCGATGCTGGACCTGGTGCCGGTGGACGGACCGCTGGGCCGGGCCGGCGGCGCGGCCCCGGGCGCCGAGGGGCGCAACCTGGACCACTTCTGCTTTCGCGTCGAGCCGTTCGACGAGGCGGCGATCCGTGCGCACCTGACGGCGCAGGGCGTCGAGGCCGGGCCGGCCGAGATGCGCTTCGGGGCGGAGGGGGAGGGGCCGTCGATCTACGTCACGGACCCGGAGGGGAATGTCGTGGAACTGAAGGGGCAGGCGAATGGGCGCGTGTAATGGATGCCGCCGCGGCGAGACCCGTGTCAACTAGGCGATGACCGTCCATGGGCATTTAGTGCCATCGGCAGCCATTGAGCGCTGGATCACGAATGGCCGATGGTGGCTACGATGATCAAATCACGTTAGGCCTCGAAAATCACGCCCCTCGACCTTTCCGAATGCCGCCGCCTATCAACAATCTAGAGACACCTGAGAAGGTTCTGCGCGAGATCTTTGATGAGGACAGGTGGGTCAAGGACGAGTTCGCCAATCACCTCGCTGCAGATCTGACACAACTCGCAGAGGTCTTGGCAGCCTGCTTTCGTCAAGTACCTAACATCAACGAGGCAGCGAACCGAGCAGCAACGAAGCAAGCCGCTCTAGTCGCAGCCTTTCTCTTCGGAATACTCGATGATCTACTAGTATCGACGAAGTTGCTGGTCTCTGGAAAGCTTCTTGCATCAGGGAACGTAATGCGCCAAGCAATCGAGGGAGTCGCAGTCTCGATTCTATGTTCAGCTGACGAACTCGTCGTCATAAAGAAACACAAGAACAACCCAACACTCGCACGATACTGGGAACGCGTCGAGGCAGACGATGCGCGCACACGTGGCCATCACGCTATCGACCAGCTGTCGTGGAATGCTGTCGCCCTACGAGTAAACTTAGACTCAGTCACGCGTCTCCAACGATCCAAGGCTCACTACAACACCTTCAGCCACGCAGGCCCATTCGCGATTGCCGGTCGAGTTGCGCTTGGTGAGCCAGGCCTAGCTTTTGCCGGCGGTCACTTCGATCCGGCCAAGTTACAGGCATATCAGATGGAGATCAGAGAGCGGATTGGACTATGCCGAATACTCCCACAGTTGATTGAGCAGCTAGTCTCCGCGCTCAAGCGGCCGGCTGCACGCGGCGAGGCCTAACCCCTCGCTCAAGCTGACCCGCAACGGCAGGCACTGTAAGCCCGGCCTGAGGTACTCCGTACATTGTCTCAGTCCGGGCTTACAGTACCTGCCTCCGAGGTCAGGTTAGCTCGAACGTTAGGCCACAAGCATCCCCCTCTATTCACGTCTGCCCGAAATGACGACCACCGCTATAGGAAAAGATCTAGGCGTAGTTGTGATCGAGCGGCACCTTCTCGACTCACTTATGAGGCTTTGGGATGGGGGATTTAGCCCTGATGACCTTCTCCCCGCCGAGCGAGCGCTTCGCGCGATTCTGCTCGGGCGGCACCTAGTGGCTTCACGCATGCAGGACCATGATCTGTGGGAAAGTGGTTCCTTGGCGAATGGTAGTAACGAATTCGAGATGCCCTTCGGTGAACCGGCGCTCGACTACTCCTTTGTACTCCCGGAACAACCACACCCCATCGCAAGTCTTGAGCTTGACGAGTCAGAATTTCTAGAAGCACGCGTAACTACTGGAGTGATAGCTGACGCAGTTAAAGCGATCCCGAAGTGGATAAAGCTGGCAGCCGAAGCCAACGCATTCCTTGACGCATGGTACAGAGGATGGCCCCAACGGGCGGCGGAAGATGCGGCTCGCCAGCGGTTGGGCTGGCATGTGCTGGGCGACGAGAGGTTCGTTCTTGATGAGCTGATCCACCCAATCTTTGATGGAGCTCCTGCCAAGAGCGCGCATTACCTAGTTGGCTGCGCCCGAGCCGGCGCTATTGTTTTTGGTGAGTCACCTGTCGCGCGATACTGCGCAGAGCATCTGTACTCACGCTGGCCGGAACAGCTATTCGCACGATTTGGTGAGCAATTCAAAGCTGCAGCACGAGAACTTCAAAGCCCCGCTTTCGCTTTCTCTCTTCCACCGCTAGTCCAACTTGTTCTCTCGCGCGCAGAAGCACGTCATCACATTCCGGAAGTGATCCGTGATCTCCGTGATGAACTGTCAGAGCCGAGGGAAGAGCTTTGGCAAGTTCTTAGGGCGATGTGGCGCGCCAGGACATTCAGAGAGCAACTAGATTATCTCCGCACGCTCCAATCGGCCTCCGATGCAATGTTTGATGCCAGCTTCCCGAGCAAAATTGATCTGTTGAACATCGGAATCACTGCAGCACCACTCTCAGTATCCGCCATAGCAGGTACCGCCAAACTACTTCGTGACCGCGATTTACCGATGGTCCAGGTAGGCTCAGTAAGCTTTGCCAGCAGACTGAGCATGTCATTTCGACGGGAACTCCTGAATTCCGAGGCTCAACTCAAACGCTATCTGAAACCTGCAGAGTTGAAGTCCTTTGGGCTCGCATAGATGTCAATGTGGCTTAACCCCTCGCTCAAGCCGACGCGCTACGGCAGCCACCGCCTGGCCGCTCCAGGGCATCGTGGTCATTGTCCTTTCGCGGCCAGTCGGCGTCTGCCTCCGCGCGCGGCTTAGCTCGAACGTTATTCCCGGTGCCCCTAGGCATGCACGACGCACTGAACCTGGAGGCGCTTCGCGCTCGCTTCACCGCGGGTGAACGATTGAAGTTCCTGTTCTTCTGGAGTCACCAGTCGAATCGCCGCGAGGTCGGCGCCGCCTGCCTCAGCCAGTGGTTTCCTGCCGAGTTCGTGATCGGCGACGACTGCTATCCCACCGCGGAGCACTACATGATGGCCGAGAAGGCGCGCCTCTTCGGCGATCAGGCTGCGCGGCGTGCCATCCTCGGTGCGCCGCACCCTGGGGCGGCCAAGGCGCTGGGGCGGCAGGTGAGGAACTTCGACGAAAAAGCCTGGGCGGCGCATCGCTTCGGCATCGTCTGCCGGGGCAACGAGGCCAAGTTTGCCCAGAACCCCGACCTGCGCGACTTCCTGGCCCGGACCGGATCGCGCGTCCTGGTGGAGGCCAGCCCCGTGGACCGTGTCTGGGGCATCGGCATGGCGCAGGACGATGAGCATGCGAGGAACCCCAACCTGTGGCGCGGCCTCAATCTGCTGGGCTTTGCGCTCATGCAGGTGCGGCAGCACATCCACGCCTGACCCCTCGCGCAGGCCGCGGCCCGCCGGCTTGGCACCCTGGCCGCGAGGCGCCGGGGTTCATCATCGTCCTCGCGGCCAGGGCGCCACGCCGCCAGTCCCGGTTGGGCCCGGACGCCAGACGTCAAGAACCACACCCCACGCATGCCCCCCGAGCCGCACCTGCTCTATGCGCTGATCGTCGCCTGCGAAGTCGGCTTCTGGGTCGTCCTGCTGCTCGCCCTCGCGCTGCGCTACCTCCTTCGCAGGCAGCGGCTGAGCCGCGCCTTGCTGTTCTGCCTGCCGCTCATCGACCTGCTGCTCATGGCCTTCACGGCCGCCGACCTGTCCCGCGGCGCGACCGCCACCTTCGCGCACGGTCTGGCCGCGGCCTATGTCGGCTTCACCGTCGCCTTCGGCGGCATGGCCGTGACATGGGCCGATGCCCACTTTGCGCACCGGTTTGCTTCCGGCCCCGCGCCGTCGAAGGCGCCTTCCCGCGGCTGGCCGGGAGTCCGCTACGACCTCCACCTGTGGGCACGCTGCATCGTCGCCTGGCTGATCACCATCGCCCTGATCGAGGCCCTCGTCCAGTTCGTCGGCCCCGGCGAAACGACCGAACCCCTGCTCGGCTGGTACAGGATCGCGTTCGTCTCCACCGTGCTCTGGTTCTTCTTCGGCCCGGTGTGGAGCCTGGCCACGGCATGGCGCCGGGCCGGCTGACGCCTCGCCGCCGCGCGTGCCCGGCGTCCGGCGCCGCAGGCCGGCGCGAGCCGCTCCTGCCATGGTGCCGGTCCGGGCCCGCGCCGGCGGCGCGGCGGCATGGCGCATCATCCGCCTCGTGGCCTGTGCCGCTGGCCGATGACCGGCGCGTCGCGCAGGCGCCCGTCGCCACGCCCCCGCCATGCCCCTCGCCGCACCCGCCGCCATCGAATCCCCGCGCCTGCTGATCCGGCCGCTCGCGCACGACGACCTGCCGGCGCTGATGCCGGTCAACGGCGACGACGAGGTGACGCGCTTCCTGCCCTACGCCACCTGGCGCACGCCGGCCGATGCCGAGGCCTGGTACCAGCGCATCCAGTCGCTGCAGGCCGGCGGCGGGGCGCTGCAGTTCGTGCTGGTCGAGAAGGCAGCGGCCCGGCTGGTCGGCACCCTGCTGCTCTTCCGCCACGACGAGAACAGCCGCCGTGCCGAACTGGGCTACGTGCTGGGGCGCGCCGGCTGGGGCCGGGGGCTGATGACGGAGGCGCTGCATGCGCTGATCGCGCACGCCTTCGGGGTGATGGACCTGCGCCGCCTGGAGGCCGAGGTCCAGCCGGCCAACGTGGCCTCGACCCGCCTGCTCGAACGTGTCGGCTTCGTCCGCGAAGGCCTGCTGCGCCAGCGCTGGGTCGCGCGCGGGCAGCCGTACGACGTCATCGCCTTCGGGCTGCTGCGGCACGAGTACCGAAGCCCCTGAAGCGCCGCGCGCCGGCCAACGCCAGGGCTTGCACGTTGCGCGCACCTGCGCGCATGATTCCCGAGCACCGCAGTGCCACTCGACAGCGAGAAAGGACAGGGAGAAAGCCGTGCGGCGCGCGCATGCCAACAGCCCCGAGCGCACCGACACCGGTCAGGACAAGCGGCCCGGCGCCCCGTCGCCGGGCGCGCGTCGCCTGGCGCCCCGTGTCGCGGTCGTGCGCCGGATGACGAACTGCCAGCGGTGGCGGCGCTGATCAACTCGGTCCAGGTCCCGCACAACAGGAGCCCCCCATGCTCGGTGCCATCGTCGGTGACGTGATCGGCTCGATCTACGAGTGGAACAACATCAAGACCAAGGACTTCCCGCTCGTCGGGCAGCACTGCTTCTTCACGGACGACACGGTGCTCACCGTCGCACTGGCGGACGCCATCCTCTCCGGCAGGGACTATGGCGCACTGATGCGCCACTATTACGCGCGGTACCCGCGTGCCGGCTACGGCGGCCGTTTCCACGACTGGGCGCTGTCCATCGTCGAGGGCCCCTACAACAGCTGGGGCAACGGGGCCGCGATGCGCGTCAGCCCGGCCGGCCATGCCTACGATTCGCTGGAAGCGTCGCTGCGGGCCGCGACCCGCTTCACGGAAGTGACGCACAACCACCCGGAAGGCCTCAAGGGCGCGCAGGCGGTCGCCGGCGCCATCTACCTGGCGCGCACGGGCAGCAGCAAGGACGAGATCCGACGCTACGTCGAACAGACCTTCGGGTATGACCTGTCGCGGACCCTGGACGAGATCCGGCCGACCTACGAGTTCGACGAGTCGTGCCAGGGCACGGTCCCCGAGGCCTTTGCGGCGTTCCTGGAGTCGGTGGACTTCGAGGACGCCATCCGCAACGCGGTATCGCTGGGCGGCGATACCGACACGCTGGCGTGCATCACCGGTTCGGTCGCGGAAGCGTTCTATGGGGGTGTCCCGGAAGAGATCGCCGCCGCGGTGCTCGCACGGCTCGATGCCCCCCTGCGCGAGGTGACGACCCGGTTCCTGCAGCGCTACCCGCTGGCGCCGCGACCGGGCTAGCGGTTCGCCGGCGTGGCCCGGCTGCCCAGGTAGTCGCAGGCGTGGCGAGTCCTGCGTGCGCGCGTTGATCGCCCTCAATCGGCTGCTTGCGCCTCTCGGTCCCAATCCTCTGCCTGGGCCCCGGGTTGCGCAGGGCTCGCCAGAGGAGGTCCACCATGTTCAAGTCGCTCGCCGTGCTTGCCGTCTCATGCATCGTGGGCAGTCACGCACTCGCCCAGGCGGGCCCCGCGCTCGACGGCTCGTGGAGCGGCTACTACGTCACCCAGGCCGGCACGAAGGCCCGGGCCGAACTCAGCATCCAGGGCAGCACCGGCACCTGGCGGGCCTTCATCCCCCAGGGCCCGGGCCGGGCCAACCCGTGCTTCGAGCGGGCCCATCCTCTCGAACTCACCGCGCAGCCCGGCGGCAAGTTCAGGATGGCCGTCCACGCGTCCAGGACCCTGAGCGGCTGCCAGGACTTCCAGGCGAACCTGACGCTCGTCGATCCCCGCCACATCGAAGGCCGGTTCGGCGACGGTCGGGAACTGCAGCTCGAACGCCAGTAGCCGCGCCGGCAGCGACGCGCCCGCCGTCGCCGGCCGTCGCCGGCACGGGGCCTGGCCTGGCCCTTGGCCCGCGCGGCGTCGTGGGCCATCATCCGCCGCGCGAACCAGGCGCCATGCCGGCGCGAAGCCCGGCCTCGATGTCGGGCCGCATGGCCGCCGCCGCGTCGTCTCCCACTGGCTCGATCCCCGGACTCGGCACCACCATGCAAAGCCGTCACGCACGACCGTCGACCCCGGCGTCGACGGCCTGGTTCGCACGCGTCGCCGACCGCTGGATCTGGGTATTCATGACCGGGCTCTTCGTCGCGACCGCGCTGGCCGGCTTCGTGCCCAGTTCGCTGGAGCGCCTGCGGCTCATCGAGGCGGGCCAGCAGCCGCCGTTCCCGCTGAGCACGCATGTCCACGCCGTGACGATGGGCGCCTGGCTGCTGCTGTCGCTGGCGCAGGCCCTGCTGGTGGCGCTGGGGCGGCCGCGCTGGCATCGCGCGCTGGGCCGCGCCGCCTTCGTCCTGGGGCCGGCCGTCGTGATCTCGCTGACCGTGACCACGGTGCACTTTCTGCTGGCGCAGCGGCACGCGTGGACGCTGGCGCAGCTGAGCGATCAGTTCGCCTTCGCCCTGTTCGTGCAAGGCAAGGTCACGCTGCTGTTCGCGCTGTACCTGGCCTGGGCCCTGCGGGTGCGGTCGCGCGCGCCCCAGCTGCACAAGCGCCTGGTCCTGCTCGCCACCTTCGCGCTGATCGCGGCGGCCTTCTCGCGCATTCCCTGGTTGCCGCACTTCGGGCTGGAGTGGCCGTATCACGAGGACCTGTGGAACGCGCTCATCCTGGCGCCGGTGCTGCTGTACGACGCGCTGCGCTCGCCGCGCTGGCTGTGGGTCTGGCTGCTCGGCATCGTCCTGATGTGGCCTTTCATGGCCGCCTACTACTGGCTGGGGCTGGGCCTGCCACCGTGGTGGCAGCAGTGGGTGGCCGAGCTGTTTGGTCGTACGCTCTGAAGGGCGACAAGCTGCTCGCAGCCCTGGACCACTTCACCCACCCCCGCACACCGATGAAGCACGCATCTAGCCTGCGCTCCGCTGCCCTGGCCGCAATCGCCGCAATCGCCGCAATCGCCGCTGCCGCGCTGGCGGCCGGTGCCGACACGCCCACGTTGCTGGAAGGCCCGGCGCTGGCGGTGCCGCGCGCCGGCCACCAGGCCACCCTGATGGACGACGGCAGCGTGCTCGTCACGGGCGGCTGCGCGGGAGCCGGCTGCGCCCGCATCCAGCGGTCCGCGGAGCGCTACGACCCGGCCGGCGGCCGCTTCGTGCCGGCGGCCGACATGGCCACGGCGCGGGTGTCCCACACGGCCACGGCGCTGGCGGACGGCCGCGTCTTCGTCGCCGGCGGCTGGACCGGCAGCGCCGCGACCGCATCGACCGAGGTCTACGACCCGGCGGCCGGCCGCTTCGTCGCGGGGCCCGGCATGGCCGTCGCGCGCATGGACGCCACCGCCACGCTGCTGGACGACGGCGACGTGCTGCTGGTGGGCGGCGCCGTGCAGACGAACCGGCCCACGGCCGCCGCGGAGCGCTTCAGCCCGGCCACCGGGGCCATCACCGCCGCCGGCGCGCTGCAGGCCGCGCGGGTACACCACGCCGCGGTGAAGCTGCGCGACGGCCGCGTGCTCGTCGTCGGCGGGCTCGTGGGCCGCCACCAGGCCACCGCCAGCGCCGAGCTCTACGACCCGCGCACCGGCAGCTTCCGGCCCACGGGCGCGCTGGGCCAGCCGCGCTGCAAGCACGCGGCGCTGCTGCTGGCCGACGGGCGGGTCATGGTGCTCGCGGGTTCGGCCGACTGCGACGAGCGCCAGAAACTCGCCACCACCGAGATCTTCGACCCGGCGACGGAGCGCTTCACGCCGGGCCCGCGCCTGGTCGATGCGCGCTACAAGGTCGCCAGCGCCGCCGTGCGCCTGGACAGCGGCGCCGTGCTGATCGCCGGCGACGCGAACGACGTCGAGGTGTGGACGCCCGGTGCCCCCGGCTTCGTCAGGGCGGCAGGGCGGCCGCTCGGCGCGGCGCTGGCCTTCAGCAGCGCCACGGCCCTGAAGGACGGCACGGTGCTCGTCGTCGGCGGCTACGACACGACGATCACGCCGACGGACCGCAGCTGGACGGTGTCGGCGCACGCGGCGACGCGGCGCTGAGCCGCGGCCTGCGCCCGGGCGTGCGCGCGGGTCCTGGCCCGTTGCCGCGCACGCCGCGCATTGCCTTGCCCGCCGCGCCGTCTTTGTCCATGATCGCGCTCGCGGCCGCAGCACCGGTGCAGCGTGCGCCGACGCCATGGCCCGCTGCCGCACGGGCGCCGCGCCGCGGCGTCGTCCACCGAGGAGAAACCAATGCAACTGGGCGCTTTCTCGATCAGCCTGGCGGTCAAGGACATCGCCGCGTCGCGGGCCTTCTACGAGAAGCTCGGCTTCACGGTCTTCGGCGGCGACCAGGCGCAGCGCTGGCTGATCATGAAGAGCGGCAGCACGCTGATCGGCCTGTTCCAGGGCATGTTCGAGAAGAACATGCTGACCTTCAACCCGGGCTGGGACAGCGACGCGAAGGCGGTGCCCGGCTTCGAGGACGTGCGCAGCCTCCAGGCGGCGCTGAAGGCGCACGGCGTGAAGCTGGACCAGGAGGCCGACGCGTCGACCACCGGGCCGGCCTACATCACGCTCACCGACCCGGACGGCAACCCGATCCTGATCGACCAGCATGTCTAGCGCGCTGCCCCGGGCCGCGTCCGCACAGGAGCCCCCGATGCACCCTGCCGCCCTCAGCATCAAGGTCTTCGGCGTCTACGTCGCGCTGACGGGCCTCGGGCTGCTCGTCGCGCCGGGGCTGACGCTGGCCCCGCTCGGCGTGGCGGCGCCCACGGAGGTCTGGATCCGCGTCGTCGGCGCACTGGCCATCGTCATCGGCTACTACTACTGGTCCTGCGGCGCGGCCGGCGCCGTCGACTTCTTCCGCGCCACCGTGCGCGGTCGCCCGCTGTTCGCGGCCCTGTGCGTGCTGCTGATCGTCGCCTTCCAGGCGCCGTTGCAGCTGCTGCTGTTCGCCGCCGTCGACCTGGCCGGCGCCGCGTGGACCTGGCAGGGGCTGCGCAAGGCGGCCCAGGGCTAGCGGCGCCCCCGCCGGCGCCCCTACCGGCGCCCCCCGTCAGCGGGCCGCTCGCGCAGCAAGATCGTCCGCAGCGCGCGCCCGCGGCAGGCCGAACGTCCATGAGCCCCTGGTCCTGCCATCGAGCGCCGGTCCTGTCGGGGCACGGCGTGCGCTGCAGCGTGCTCGAGCACGGCGCGGGCCTCGGCTTCGCGCGCGCGCTCGATCTGCTGGAGGACTCGCGCGACTTCCGCGACTTCGTGGGCGAGCTGATCGTCGCCCGCGACTGCGCCGCCATTCGGTGGGAGTGCCCGCCCGTCACGCAGGCAACGCTGGGCCGCGGCTTCGAGTTCGTGCTCGTCGACGATCCGCTGCTGGACGCGGCGCCGGAGCCCGCGGTCTTCGCGCCGTACTTCGAGGGGCTGCCGCCGGACACGCTGGTCACGGCCGTTCCCAACCTCGGCCGGACGGCCCGGCTCGTCGTGCCGCGCGCGGGGGCCGACCTGGCCGCCGGCGTGCACCTGAGGGCCTTCCTGCTCGGCGCGCCCAGGGCGCAGGTCGACCAGCTCTGGCGCTGCGTCGTGCAGACCGTGCGGCAGAACCTGTCGGACCGGCCGCTGTGGCTCAGCACGGCCGGGGGTGGCGTGAACTGGCTGCACGTCAGGATCGAAGGCGAGCCCAAGTTCTACGTCCACCGGCCCTACGCGACAGGCGCCTGATACGGCGTCGCATTCAACGCGCCAACCGCGTTGCTTCGCCTCGCCGTGCGTCAGCACTGTCTTCGGCTTCGCGCCTTGTTGTCGCATCGAATGCGAAGCCGCATGAGCCCGTGCCCGCGCGCCCGCGCCACGCGAGCGGACGGCGACCGCCTCGGGGCCGCCGCGGTCCGCCACGGGCCGCCGCAAGCCCTGGGGTGCGCCGGGGCGAGAATCCGGCCTCCGCATCCGGGAGGCCGCCGCATGGCTTGGGTCTTGCTGTTGATCGCCGGCCTGCTGGAGGTCGGCTGGGCCATCGGCCTGAAATACACCGAGGGCTTCACGCGCCTGTGGCCCAGCGTCTTCACGCTGGCCGCCATGACCGGCAGCGTGGTGCTGCTGGCCCTCGCGATGAAGACGCTGCCGGTCGGCACCTCGTACGCCGTGTGGGTCGGCATCGGCGCGGTGGGCACGGCCATCCTGGGCATCGTGCTGTTCGGCGAATCGGCCAGCGCCGGCCGCCTGCTGAGCCTGGGGCTGATCGTGGCCGGCATCGTCGGGCTGAAGCTGGCGACCTAGCGGTGGCGCGCGCGGGCGGGCCCCGTCGTTGCGCGGGCGACTGCCCGACCGGCGGCAGCGCGTCCGCCCCGTGCGCGCCGGGCGGGCCACACGATGGCGGCCGCCGCAGCGTGGCCGGATCACGACGCCGGGTCGAACATGATCTCGCGCACGTCCTGCGCGCAGCGGCAGGCTTGGGCGAGGCGGGCGGCCCAGGCCAGGGCCTCCTCGCGCGAAGCCACCTCGACGATCGAGAACCCGCCGACGACCGCCTTGGTCTCCGGTTCGGGCCCGACCGTGACGCTGCCGTCGGCCGCGACGATGGCCCGGCGCTGGCGCAGCAGCCCGCCGCCGAAGATCCAGACGCCGGCGGCCTTGGCCTGCCGCACCACGGCATGCGCGGCGTCGCCGACGGCCGGCAGGTCGGCGGCGGCGATGTGGTCCATCGCGCCGTCGTCGAAAGAGATCAGGTAGCGGGGCATCGGCAGGCTCCTTGACGCATCGACCGGCGTGGCCGCTGCCGGCCGCGCCGCCCCCGATGCTGCTACAGGTGCGTCGCCGCGGCTGGTGCGCTGGTGCAGCGGCCGCGGGGCAACACCTGCGCGCCATCGCCGTGCCGGCCCCCGGGGCGACGGCGCGTGCATGCTGCGGCAGCCGGCGCGCGGCGGCTCGGCCACAATGGGCTTCGGCCTGTGGCCGCCGATGTCGAGAGCACATGCAGGGCACGTCTCCCCACCATCTGTCGCGCACGCTGTTCCTGCTGCTGTGTGCCGGGGTCGCGGCTGCGGCCTTCATCGGGGCCCGCTACCACCAGGCCCGCGGCCTGCCGGTGCCCGAGTGGCCGCTGGCGGTCGATCTGTTCCTGGTCGTCCCGCTGGCCTACCTGCTGCTGTGGCGGCCCGCGCGGGCGCAGGCGCTGCTGGGTCTGGCCGCGCTCTTCTCGCTCGGCGTGCTGCTGGGGGCGTTCGTCCTGCCGGCCGAGGACAAGTCGCTGTGGCTGTGGCTCGAACCGTTGCGCTGGCTGGCGCTGGCCGCCCTCGTCGCCTGGCAGGTCTGGGCCTTCGCGACGGTCGTCCGCGCCGTCTGGCGGGCGCCGGGCGGCACGAACCTCGAGCAGGCCCTGCACGCGGCGCTGGACGGGCAGGCGGGCCCCGGGCCGATGACCGAGCTCCTCAAGGTGGAAGCGCGCATGTGGCTCTATGCGCTGTGGCGCGACACCGGGCGCCTGCGCTTCGCCGAGGCGGGTGCCTTCCACGTGCACCGGCAGGGCGGCAATGCCTCGAACCGGTTCGGCTTCCTGGTCATCGTGGCGGTCGAGCTGCCGATCGCCCATGCGCTGCTGCATCTGTTCAGCCCGGCGCTGGCCATCGTCGTGAGCGCCCTCACCGCCTATGGCCTGCTGTTCATGTTCGCCGACTACCGGGCCACGCGGCTGCGGCCGATCACGGTCACCGGCGACATGGTCCGCATCCGCTACGGCGTGCTGACCGACCTGCGGCTGCCGCGCGCGGCCATCGTCGAGGTCGGCTTCGTCGACCGCACGCCGCGCCGGGCGGCCAGCCGCATGCGCCTGGTCGGCATGGGGCGTGCCAACCTGCGGCTGCGCCTGGCCCCCGGCACGCGGCTCGCGACGCCCTTCGGCACCCGCGAGGTCGCCGAGCTGTTCATCGGCGTCGACCAGCCGCAGGCCTTCGCGCAGGCCCTGCAGGCCTGAGCCGGCCACTCGCGGCCGGTGCCGGCAGGGTCGGACGTCCTCTTCACTTGCCACGAACCCACGACGATGGAACTCTCCACCTGGCTCCTGTACCTGGCGGCGGCCGTCGGGCTGTCCGCGTCGCCCGGCCCCAACGGGCTGCTGGCGCTGACGCATGGCGCGCTGCACGGGCAGCGCAAGACGCTCAATACCATCCTCGGCGGCGCGCTGGGTTTCGTGGTGCTGATCGCGCTGTCGATGTTCGGCATCGGCGCGCTGCTGCAGTCGTCGCTGGTCTGGTTGACGGTGCTCAAGTGGGTGGGCGGGGCCTACCTCGTGTGGCTGGGCATCCAGGTCTGGCGCTCGCCGCCGCTGGACCTGCAGCCGCAGGCGGGCGGCGCCGCGCCCTCGGCCTTCGGCATGTTCCGCCAGGGCGCGCTGTCGGCGCTGACCAACCCGAAGGGCCTGCTGTTCTTCGCCGCCTTCCTGCCGCAGTTCATCGACCCGCAGCGCAGCCTGCTCGTGCAGTTCGCGGTGATGGCGGGTACCTTCGCGGTCGTCGAGATCGCCACCGAATTCGTGCTCGCCAGCATGGCGCACCGCCTGCGCCCCTGGCTGCAGCGTGTCGGCCGCCACTTCAACCGCGCCTGCGGCGGGGCCTTCGTCGCCATCGGCGCCGCGCTGCCGCTGCGCGGCTGAAGATGGCCGCCGGGGCGCCGCTCGTCGGGCAGCAACGGCGGCCTCGCAGTGGCCCCGCAACACCCGCCGGCCGCGCCGGCCAACCCACCCACGAACCTCGCCGATGATCCGTCTTGCCCTCTTCCTGGCCGCCGTCGTCGCGACCGCCTCGCCGTCCTTCGCGGCCGCGCAGGCGGCCGAGCAGGCCATCGACCTGGCGACACCGACCGGCACCCTGCGCGGCACGCTGACGCTGCCGCCCGGCGCGGCCAGGGTCCCGGTCGTGCTCGTGATCGCGGGCTCGGGCCCCACCGACCGCGACGGCAACACACCCCTGGCCGCCGGCCGCAACGACAGCCTGAAGATGCTCGCGGCCGCGCTGGCCGACCTGGGGCTCGCGTCGGTGCGCTACGACAAGCGCGGCGTCGCGGCCAGCAGCGCGGCGGCGCGCGCCGAGTCCGAACTGCGCTTCGACCACTACGTGGACGACGCCGCGGCCTGGGTCGGCCAGCTCGCGCGCGACCCGCGCTTCACCGGTGTGGCCGTGCTCGGGCACAGCGAAGGCTCGCTGATCGGCATGCTGGCGGCGCAGCGCAGCCCGGCGGCGGCCTTCGTCTCGGTGGCCGGACCGGCCACGAAGGCGGCCGACCTGCTGCGCCGCCAGCTCCAGGGGCGCCTGCCGCCCGACCTGGCGGCGCGCAGCGACGAGATCCTGGGCGCGCTGGAGGCCGGCCGCACCGTCGACGACGTGCCGGCGGCGCTGATGGTGCTGTACCGCCCCAGCGTGCAGCCGTATCTCGTCTCCTGGTTCCGGCATTCGCCGGCCGAGGCGATCGCCGCGCTGCGCATGCCCTGCCTGGTGGTCCAGGGCGGCACCGACCTCCAGGTCGGCGTGGCCGATGCACGCGCGCTGCAGACCGCCAACCCGGCCTGCCGGCTGGAGATCGCGGACGGCATGAACCATGTCCTGAAGACCGTGCCGCCGGACCCGCGCGAGCAGCTCGCGTCCTACGGCGACCCGGCGCGGCCGCTGGACGCCGGGTTTGCGCAGGCACTGGCGCGGTTCCTGTCGGCGCCGTCTACGCGGGCCGCGCTGGGCGCGCGGTAGGAGCGCGTTAGGAGCCTGCGCGGCAGAAATCCGCGGGGCTGGATCCGTGCCGCGCAGGCTCCCGGGCGGGGCCGGTCGGGCATGATGCGGCCCCTGGCCCGCGCGCGCCGGGCGCCGGTTCCGGCAGGGGCCGCGCGCAGCAGGCGTGCAGGCGCGGGTGGCGGCCATCGCAACGAGGGGCCTCGCATGACGATCTCGCCGGACCTCGCACGGGCGCTGGAAGCCGCGCTGCGTGCGGACGCGCCGGGCTTCGACATCACGATCCGCGTCGTCGACACCGCCCGCCGGCCCGGGCAGCGCCCGGCCGAACTGGTCGCCGCGGCGCTGGCCCTCGCCGAGCCGCCCTTGCACCTCCAGCCCGTCGAGCCGGCCCAGGTGCTGCGGCAGCTGCACGACAGCTTCGCCGGCGAGCCCGGCTTCCTGATCGGCGCCGCCGCACCGGCCGGCGGCCGCGGCGTGCGCGACCTGGCGCGCGAGCTGTCACGGCAGGTCGCCCGCTGCATGCGCTCGGCGGTGCAGGTGCACGAGTTCTGGCTGACCCAGACCCAGGCCCTGTACGAGCGCGAACGCTACGCCTGGGAGTTTGCCTACCTCTTCGTGCAGCCCGCCTCGGCTACCGTGCTGATCGGGCATTCGCAGGCCGGCGAGCGCGCGGCCGCGCCCTGAGCGCTGCGCGCGCACCCCGCGAGCCCCGATTCCCCTTGCAGCGATGAGCAGCGCACACCGCATCTTCACGACCCGCTTCGCGTCGGTCTACCCGCTGTACGTCCAGAAGGCGCAGCGCAAGGGCCGCACGGCGGCCGAGGTCGACCGCGTCCTGTGCTGGCTCACCGGCTATGGCGCCACCGACCTGGCGCGCCAGCTCGAGCGCGGGGTCGACTTCGCGACCTTCTTTGCCGAGGCGCCGGCGCCCAACCCGAACCGCACGCTCGTCACCGGCGTCGTCTGCGGCGTGCGCGTGGAGGAGGTGGCGGACCCGCTGATGCGCGAGATCCGCATCCTGGACAAGCTGGTCGACGAGCTGGCCAAGGGCAGGGCGATGGAGAAGATCCTGCGCGCCCAGGCGCCTGCGCGGCCGGACAGCGGTTAAGCTGCCCGCCTTGCGCCCGAGGGCGCCCATGGACCGAGGAGTCCCCATGACCGCGCTGCCCCTTCCCCGTGTCGCCGCCCGTGTCGCGACCGTCACCGCGTTGCTGTTGCTGGTGCCGCTGGTGGCGATGCAGCTCACGGGCGAGGTGGCGTGGACCGCCGGCGACTTCGTCGCTGCCGCCGCGTTGATCTTCGGCGCCGGCATGACCTGGGTGCTGGTCGCGCGCCGCCTGCGCACGGCGCGGCAGCGCGTCGTGGCGGGCATGCTGGTCGCGCTGGCGCTGGCCACCGTCTGGGCCGAGCTGGCCGTCGGCCTGTTCGACTGACGGGGCGGCATGAATCCCCATCCCATCGACGCCTGGCACCGGCTGGTGCACGCGCAGGACTCGGCCGGCCTGGACGCGCTGCTGGCCGACGAGGCGGTCTTCGTCTCGCCCATCGTGCACACGCCGCAGCGCGGCAAGGCGCTCGCGAAGGCCTACCTGGGCGCCGCGCTGCAGGTCTTCCTGAACCCGAGCTTCCGCTACGTGCGCGAGATCCGCGGCGCGTCGGACGCGATGCTGGAATTCGAGACCACGATAGACGGCACGCTGGTCAACGGCGTCGACATCGTCAAGTGGAACGAGGCCGGCCGCATCGTCGAGTTCAAGGTCATGGTGCGCCCGCTGAAGGCGATCCAGCTGATCCACGAGCGCATGGCCGCGATGCTGGCGGCGGCGCAGCGGCCCGGCTGAGCGTCGCCGGCCATGGCCCGGCCACGGCCCGTGAAGGCATCGCCGCACGACGCGCTGCTGCGCACGCTGCAGGCCCGCTTCGAACGCCATCCGCAGCGCCACGAGGGGCTGGCCTGGCCCCAGGGGCTGGCCCGGCTGGCGGCGCGCCCGCAGGCGCTGCGCTCGCTGCAGGCGATGGAGGCTTCCGGCGGCGAGCCGGACGTGATCGGCCAGGACGCCGCTTCCGGCGAGTGGCTGTTCTGCGACTGTGCCGCCGAGAGCCCCGTCGGTCGTCGCAGCCTGTGCTACGACGAGGCCGCGCTGCAGGCGCGCAAGGAGCACCGGCCCGCCGGCAGTGCCGTGCAGGCCGCGGCGGCGATGGGTGTCGAGCTGCTGGACGAGGCGCAGTACCGCGCGCTGCAGCAGCTGGGCCGCTTCGACACGAAGACCTCGAGCTGGATCGCGACCCCCGCGGACGTGCGTGCGCTGGGCGGCGCGCTGTTCGGGGACTGCCGCTACGGCCGCGTCTTCGTCTACCACAACGGCGCGCAGTCCTACTATGCGGCGCGCGGGTTTCGCGGCCTGCTGCGCGTCTGAGGCGGGCGGTCGCGCAGCGACGGCAACCCGCGCCCGAACCGGCCATGCTCACCGTCGTGATGCTGCTGCTGCTGCCGGCAGTGCTGGCGATGGCGGTCTAGCGGCTGGTGCAGCTGCCGCGCGACCTGCTCGCCGGCCGCCGGTGGTTCAGCCGGCGTCACCGGGTGGCAGCCGTGCCGGCCGCCGGCGGCACCGACCTGGCTCTGGCCGCCTGCACGGTCTGGCTGCTGGTGGCGCTGGCGCGCCATCTGGCCACGCCGCCGCGCACGGCGATCGAGCTGCTGTCGGCGGCGTCGGTCGCGACCGGCCACCCGTTCGTCTACCTGGCCTGCGAGTGGGTGCACTTCTACGCCGTCGGCCCGCGCGCGCGATCCCAGCTTGGCCCGCGCCGCGCCTCGTGCCCGGGGCGCCCCCCGGGAGCCCGTCCGGAAGACCGACGATGAGTCCGAGCATGTACCCGACGATGAGCCCGAACATGACCCCGCTCCACGGTTCCTGCCAATGCGGCAGCGTGCGCTTCACGCTGGCGCAGCGTCCCACCGAGGCCACCGCCTGCCACTGCGTGCAGTGCCGCAAGCAGTCCGGCCACTTCTTCGCATCGGCCAACCTGCCGAAGGCGGCGGTGACGATCGCCGGCGCCGAGCACCTGACCTGGTATGCGTCGTCGCCCAAGGTGCGGCGCGGCTTCTGCAGCCGCTGCGGCAGCTGGCTGTTCTGGGAGCCGGTGCACCGCGACTGGACCTCGGTGGCGCTGGGCGCCATCGACGGCGCCACCGGCGTGGCGCTGGAGCGCCACATCTTCGTCGCCGAGAAGGGCGACTACTACACGCTCGCCGACGGGCTGCCGCAGCGCGAGCGCTGACGCGGCAGCGGCGTGCCGCCGCGGGCCGGGCACGCCGCATCCCCCTAGTGCCGCCGTTGTCTCGCGTCTGGCCGAAGCGCACACTGATCGCGCTCGACCCAGGAGGCGACCATGACGCTGCGCGTTCTCGTCGGAGTCTCGACGCTGCTGCTGTCCCTGCCCTGGGCCGCCGCGGCGGTCCAGAACGGCAGCTTCGAAGCGCCGGCCGTGCCGGCCGACAGCTACCAGCCCGTGACGCCCACCGGCTGGGCCTGGCTGGGGCCGGCCGGCTTCGTCTTCAACGGCGTCGTCGTCGACCCGCCGAGCGGCGTGCCCTGGCCGACGGCCCATGCGGGCAGCCAGTTCGTGGACATCGGCAATGCCGCCGTGCGCTCGCTGACGCAGACCTTCGAGGTGGCGGGCACCGGCACCTACCGGCTGTCGTGGCACGAGAATGCCCACCCGCAGGCCAACGTGTCGCCGTACCGCGTGGAACTGCGCGACGCCGCGCTGGGCCTCGTGCTCGCGGTCGATGCCGACGCCGCCAATGCCGGCACCTGGGAGCGCCAGCAGCGTGACCTGGGCCTGCTGGCCGGCCCCTACACGCTGACCTTCACCGCCACCGGCGTCGCCGGCGGCTACGACACGCTGCTGGATGCGGTCGAGCTGAGCGCCATGATTCCGGAGCCGCGCGCGCTGGCGCTGGTGCTGCTGGGCCTGCCGCTGGTCGTCGTGCGAAGCCGTCGCCGGCGCGCGCCGCCGGCTTGAGGCGCGACTTCACGCGGCGATGACCTCGCAGGTCATCGCGTGCGGGCGGCGCGCCTCGCAGAATCGGCGCCATCGCAACCCGACCCGCAACGGCGATGGACACGAACCCTGCACCTTCCGGCTTCTGGATCCGCTGGCTGCTCGCCGCCTGCATCGGCGTCATCGCCTTCGGGCTCGTGCTGGTGCTGGCGCCGGGGCTGGCGCGGCAGGGCTTCGCGTGGCTGCTGTATGCCGCGCCGGGGCGCATCGACGCCTTCGGCGCGGACGCGGTGCGCTACATCGGCCTGGCGCACGCCGTGATCGGCGGCGTGATGGTCGGCTGGGGCATCGCGCTGTTCCAGGTCGTTCGCCTGCTGCTGGCGCGCGGCGAGCGTGCGGGCTGGCAACTCGTCGCGGCGTCGCTGGCGGCGTGGTTCGTGCCGGACACGGCCTACTCGCTGTGGTCGGGCCACTGGCCCAACGCGGTGCTGAATGCCGGCTTCCTGCTGCTGTTCGCGCTGCCGCTGTGGGGCACGCGCGAGGTGCTGCGCGCGCGCCCGCCGGCGCGCCTGGCCGGGGCGCTGCGCAGCGGGGCGTAGGCCACGGCCGAGGGCTGTGGCGTCTTCAGCCGCACTTCAGCAGCAGGTCCTGCACCCACAGCGCGGACTGGCCCGGCGCGTCGTTGCGCGGCGGCGGCTGGTAGCGCAGGCCGATCGCCACGCGTCCGGTCCACCACACGGTGCGGCCGGTGGCCGACAGCAGCACCGGCCCGATGTGGCCCTTGGGCACCTGGATCGGCGCGTCGTCGAAGGCGATCGGTTCGATCGCGTCGCGGGCGGGGCGCACGAAGGGGTCGTTGGCGGCTTGGGCATCCATGGTGACAACTCCGAAGTGGATGCGGTCATCTTCACCAGCCGCCCCCGCCGCGGCAGCGCCCGAAGCGAGGGGTGGCGCAACACTCCGGCGTGAACGACTGCCCGCTTCGCAGGCCGAATGTGTGACACGCGCCGGCCCCCATCCCGCCGCTGCGGGGGGCGTCGGCGCGGCTGGCCAGACGACCGCCGGCGGGCGCAGAATCGCGGCCCCGACACCGACCGTGGAGCCTGCCCATGTCGTCGACCCCGGCCTTGACGATCAGCGGTCTGGACGTGCGCGCGGTGCACGTGCCGATGCGCATCCCGCTGCAGACGAGCAGCGGCACCATCGCCGTCGCGCCGCTGGCGCTGCTGGACCTGCACACGGCCGAGGGCGTCACCGGGCGCACCTACCTGTTCTGCTACACGCCGCTGGTGCTGCAGCCGGTGTGTGCGCTGCTGCGCAACCTGGAGCCGGTGCTGCGCGGCCAGGCGCTCGCGCCGCTCGCGATCGACCAGGCGCTGCATGCGCGCTTCCGGCTGCTGGGCAGCAAGGGCGTGGTCGGCATGGCGCTGGCCGGCATCGACATGGCGGCCTGGGACGCACTGGCACGCGCGCTGGGGCAGCCGCTGGCCCGGGTGCTCGGCGCCGAGGTGGGCGAGGTCCCGGCCTACAACAGCTGCGGGCTCGGGCTGATCGGCGCCGCGCGCGCCGCGGCCGAGGCCGAGACGCTGGTGGCGCCGGGCTTCGACGCCATCAAGGTGCGGCTGGGCTATCCCACGCTGGCCGAGGATCTGGAGGTCGTGCGTGCCGTGCGGCGCGCCATCGGCGAGAAGGTCCGTCTGATGTCGGACTACAACCAGGTGCTGTCCGTGCCGGAAGCCGAGCAGCGCATCCGCGCGCTGGCAGGCGAGGGCCTCGAATGGATCGAGGAGCCCTGCGTCGCCGACGACTACGAAGGCTACGCCCGGCTGCGCGCCGCGGCGACGACGCCGATCCAGATGGGCGAGAACTGGTGGGGCCCGAAGGAGATGGCGGCCAGCCTGCGCGCCGGCGCTTCCGACCTGGGCATGCCCGACGCGATGAAGATCGGTGGCGTCAGCGGCTGGCTGCAGGCCGCCGCGCTGGCGCAGGCCGCGGGCATGCCGCTGTCCACCCACCTGTTCCCCGAGGTCAGCGTGCACCTGATGGCGGCCACGCCGACGCGGCACTGGCTGGAATTCGTCGACTGGGCCTCGCCCTTGCTCGCCGAGCCGATGCAGATCCGCGCCGGCCGGGCCAGGGTGCCGGACCGGCCCGGCACGGGCATCGAGTGGGACGAGGCGGCGGTGCAGCGCTGCCTCGCCGACTGATGCACCGCTGCACTTGAGTCGCGGCACGTCCCGGAGCGATCACGATGACGACATCCGATGCTTTCCCCGCCGAAGGCGGCTGCGACTGCCGCGCCGTCCGCTACCGCATGACGACGCGCCCGCTGTTCGTGCACTGCTGCCACTGCCGCTGGTGCCAGCGCGAGAGCGGCGGCTCGTTCGCGCTCAACGCGATGATCGAGTCCGACCGTGTCGAGAGCCTCGGCCTCGCGCCCGAGATCGTCGACACGCCGTCGGACAGCGGGCTCGGCCAGAAGATCGCGCGCTGCCCGCGCTGCCGCATCGCGGTCTGGAGCCACTATGCCGGCAGCGGGCCGGTCGTGAAGTTCGTGCGCGTCGGCACGCTGGACGACCCCGACCGGCTGCCGCCGGACATCCACATCTTCACGGCCTCGAAGCAGCCCTGGGTCGTGCTGCCGGGCGGCACGCCCGCCGTGCCCGGGTACTACGACCGCGAGCAGCACTGGCCCGCCGCGAGCCTGCAGCGGCGGCAGGCGATCCTGCCGCTGATCGAGGCCTGGCAGGCCTCGCTGCGCGGCGAGGACTGACCTGCAACCACGGCCCCCTGCCGCGCCGGACCCATGCGCCCGACCCTGATCCTGAGCCTGGTGCTGCTGGCCGCGGGCTGCGCCGGCACGCCGCCGGCCACGCTGCTGGCGCTGTCGGACGCGCCCGACCCGGCGCGCGTGCGCACCGTGGCCGAACCCGGCCCCGCCAGCTACGACGAGGCGCTGGTCCGCTGGCGCTCGCCGCAGGACCTCAGCCGCTGGCTGGGCCCGCGCTTCGAATACGACCAGCGGCGTGCGCTCGCGCTGTCCGAGACGGCGCGCGCCACCGCGCAGCGCACGCCGGTGCACGCGCCCGAGGCCTTCTTCGCCGACCCCGCCGGCGTGTGCGTGGACCTCACGCACTTTGCGGTGAGCATGCTGCGCCGCATCGCGCCGCAGGCCGAGGCGCGCTACCTGATGATCGAGTTCGAGCCCATCGCCATCGCCGGCCACACGCTGCGCCGGCACTGGATCGCCGGCTACCGGCAGGACGGCGCGCACTACTTCTTCGCCGACTCCAAGCGGCCCGGGCACATCGCGGGGCCCTATGCGACGGTCGAGCTGTTCCTGCGCGAGTACGCCGACTACCGGGGCCGGCCCGTCGTGCGCTGGCGGCTCGCCGACAGCCACGAGCGCCAGCTGCGCCAGCGCGCACCGCGGGCGCAGCGGGACGAGCGCGGCTGAACGCGGCCGGGCCCACTCGCGGCGGCGCGCCTGTCGCCAAGGCGCCGCTTGCACCGGGACGGGCCCGGCCTGCAACATCGCGGCCATGACCCGCGAGCGCGCACCGCTGCGCCTGGCCGAGGCCGACCCGCAAGGCGCCGAGGCGCTGGCGCTGCTGGCCGAGGCGGCGGCCGAGGCGCGTGCGCTGTACCCGGAGCTGCACGACCCGGCCGCGCCGCCGCCGACCAACGGGCCGACGCCGCCACGCGGCTGCTACCTGCTGGCCTGGCGCGACGGCAGGGCGGTCGGCATGGGGGCCCACCGGCCGCTGGACGCGCAGACGACCGAGATCCGCCGCCTGTTCGTCACGCGCGCCGCGCGCGGCGCCGGGGTCGCGCAGGGCCTGCTGGCGCACCTGCAGGCCCATGCGGCGGCCGCCGGCTTCACGCGGCTGGTGCTGGAGACCGGCTGCCGGCAACTGCCGGCGATGCGGCTGTACGAACGCTGCGGGTTCGTCCGCATCGCGGCCTTCGGCGCCTACGCCGACGATCCGACCAGCGTCTGCTACGGCAAGACCCTTGCACCACCCACCCGCCCCGGGGTTTGATTCCCGCACGCGCTGCACCGTATGCTGCGCGGGCCGGCGCCGAGCGCCCCCGCCCGAAGCGAGCCCTTCATGGTCGACGATCTCCTGGCCCCCCACCGCCACACCGCCAACAACCGCGCCGAGGTCGAGGCCAGCACCCTGTGCGGCTGCTTCTACTGCGTGCAGACCTTCCCGCCGCAGGAGATCGTCGCCTGGGGCGGGCTGGACGCGAGCAACTTCGACGACCCCGACGCCGCCGCCGGTGGCACCGCACTGTGCCCGCGCTGCGGCAGCGAATCGGTGATCGGCGACAAGTCCGGCTACCCGATCAACGCGCAGTTCCTGACCCGCATGCACGAGGCCTGGTTCCAGCGCACCATCATCCGCACGCCGCAGAAGAAGAAGTGATGCCGGCTCCGCGCCGGACCGCCGGCCGCGCGAGCCCGAACCCAGGAACCCCCGCATGAGCACACCGACCGCCTTCGCGCTGACCGGCTTCATCGCCTGGACGCTGGCCTTGCTGGTGCTGATGGAGGTCGTCCGCGCCAAGCTGGTGCTCACGAAGGAGGTGCCGGCCAACGGCTTCAGGCCCGACAACGCCAACCTGTCGCCGTTCATGCAGCGGCTGGCGCGGGCGCATGCCAACTGCCTGGAGGGGCTGCCGATCTTCGGCGGGCTGATGCTGGTGGCGCTGGTCACCGGGCGCGGCGCGGTCACCGACCCGCTGGCGCTGGTGCTGCTGGGCGCGCGCATCGTGCAGTCGCTGATCCACCTCGCTTCGGTCAGCGCCCCGGCGGTGACGCTGCGCTTCGCGGCCTTCGCGGTTCAGTTGGCGATCGGCGTCGTGTGGGCCGCCGGCCTGCTCGCCGCCTGACGTCGGCCCCACGGCAGCGCGGTAACGGGCGACGACGATGGACCTCGGCACCGGGATGCTGGCGACGATAGGCCGCACGCCGGTGGTCGAGCTGCGGCGCGTCGTGCCGCCCGGCGCCGCGCGCGTGCTCGTCAAGCTGGAGAGCCACAACCCCACCGGCAGCATGAAGGACCGCATGGCGCTGGCGGTGGTGGACGGCGCGCGGGCCGCGGGCCGTCTGGCGCCGGGGGGGCACCTGGTCGAATACACCGGCGGCAGCACCGGCACTTCGCTGGCCTTCGTCTGTGCGGCGCGCGGCGTGCCGGCGACGCTGGTCACGTCGGACGCCTTCAGCCGCGAGAAGCGCGACCACATGCGCGCGCTCGGCGCGACGGTCGTCGAGCTGCCCAGCGAGGGCGGGCGCACGACGAAGGCGCTGATCGAACGCATGATCGCGCACGCCGCCGAGCTGGCCGCCGCGCCCGGCGCCTTCGCGGCCGACCAGTTCAACAACCCGGACGCCGCCGCCGGCTACGCGCCGCTGGCGCAGGAACTGTGGCAGCAGGCCGGCGGCCGGCTCGACGCCTTCGTGCAGTCGGTCGGCACCGCGCAGTGCCTGCTGGGCGTCTCGCGCGTGCTGCGCGGGCTGCACGCCGGCGTGCGCATCGTCGCGGTGGAGCCGGCGGAGTCGGCGGTGCTGTCCGGCGGCGCGCCCGGGCCGCACAAGATCGAGGGCGTCGGCCCCGGCTTCGTGCCGCCGTTGTGGCCACAGGTCGCGGCCGACGAGATCGTCGCCGTGTCCACCGCCGATGCGAAGGCGATGGCGCGCCGGCTGGCGCGCGAGGAGGCGCTGTTCGCCGGCACCTCCACCGGCGCCAACGTCGTGGCCGCGCTCGCGCTGGCGCAGCGCCTGGGACCCGGGCACCTGGTCGCCACGCTGGCCTGCGACCACGGGCTCAAATACCTGTCCACCGACCTGTACGCGGGCGGCGGCTGAAGAGAACGGACCTGCGATGGCCGAGCTGAAGACCCGACCGACCGACCAGGACCCGGCCGCCTTCGTCGCCGCGGTCGCCGACCCCGTTCGCCGCGCCGATTGCGAGCGGCTCGTCGCGCTGATGTCGCAGGCCACCGGCGCGCCGCCGCGCCTGTGGGGCAGCAGCATCGTCGGCTTCGGCCACTACCGCTACCGCTACGCGTCGGGCCACGCGGGCGAGTGGTGCGAGGTCGGCTTCTCGCCGCGCAAGGGCGACCTGTCGATCTACCTGATGGCCGGCTTCGACGGCATGGAAGCGCTGCTCGCGAGGCTGGGCCGCCACAAGCTCGGCAAGAGCTGCCTGTACGTCAGGCGGCTGGCCGACGTGGACGCCGGCACGCTGCAGGCGATGATCGAGCACGCGGTGGCCGAGATCCGGCGCCGGCATCCCTGAGCCGAGGCGCCGCAGGTACCGGGCCGCGGCGTGGCCCGGGCGGGCACGGGGCCGGCCGGCCCTGCGCCAAGGGTGGGCTTGCATCGGCACCGTGCCGCCCCAAACTTGAACTCCTGTACTTTCACGCCCCGAGGAGTGCCGGCCATGCTCAAGCGCCTGTCCCTGCTGTGGACGCTGGTTCGCGGCGACGCCCGCCTGCTGTGGCGCGCGCTGCGCCATCCCGGCGCGCCGCGCTGGCTGAAGCCGGCGGTGGCGCTGCTGGCGCTGTACCTCGTCTGGCCGGCCGACCTGGTGCCCGACCTGATCCCGGTGCTGGGGCTGGCCGATGACCTGGTCCTGATCCCGCTGGCCGTGCGCTTCCTGCTGGACCGGCTGCCGCCGGCGCTGCGCGCCGAACTCGAACAGCCGCGGGTGCCGTGAGCGGGCCGTGAGGCGGTCGTGAGGCGGTCGTGAAGTTCGGCGTCGTCTCGGACATCCACGGCAACCTGCCGGCACTGCAGGCCGTGGTGGAAGACGGTCGGGCGCAGGGCGTGCAGCGCTGGCTGAACCTGGGCGACATCGTCAGCGGCCCGCTGTGGCCGGCCGAGACGGCCGACTGGCTGATGGCGCGCGGCTGGCCCACGATCGCCGGCAATCACGAGCGCCAGGTGCTGACGCGGCCGCGCGACAAGCTCTCGGCGACCGACCGCCATACCGCGGACCGGCTGCAGCCCTGCCACCGCGACTGGCTGGCCGCGCTGCCGGCGGCGATGGACGCCGCGCCGGGCCTGCGCTGCGTGCACGGCACGCCGGCGAGCGACCTCGAATACCTGCTCGAGACCGTCTTGCCCGAGGGCCTGCGCGAGGCCCGCGACGACGAGGTCGCGGCGCGGCTGCACGCGCTGCCGGCCGCGGCGGCCGGCGCGCCGGTGACGCTGCTGCTGTGCGGCCACACCCACCTGCCGCGCGACCGCCGGCTGCCCGGCGGCCTGCGCGTCGTCAACCCCGGCAGCGTGGGCCTGCCGGCCTACGACGACGACCATCCGTACCCGCATGTCGTCGAGAACGGCACGCCGCATGCGCGCTACGCGGTCGTCGAGGACAAGGGCGGCGGCTGGTGCGTCGAGCTGCGTGCCGTGGCCTACGACTGGGAGGCCGCGGCGCGCCAGGCCGAGGCCCACGGCCGCGGCGACTGGGCCGACGCGCTGCGCAGCGGCCGCGTCGGGCGCTACGAACGCGAGGTGGTGCTCAGCTGACGCTGCCGGCGAGCTTCTCGCGCAGCACCTCGCGCAGCCCGTAGGCCACGCGCCGCAGTTCGTTGCCGGCGCGGTAGGCGAAGGCCGGCAGCCGCTTCGTCCAGTGAAACTTGCGCGTCGCGCCCGGCGGCGCGGTGATCGTGCTGGCGATCTGCTCGTCGTGGCCGCAGGGCGTGGGCGTGACGAGGCGGAACTTCAGGCCGAAGCGCCAGCCCTGGTCGAAGACATGGTCGTAGGGCAGTTGCATCGGCAGCAGCCCGCCGGGCTCGCGCAGCCAGGCCTGCGCCGCGCGGCGGTTCATCAGGTAGGCGCTGGAGCCGGTGCACCGGGACAGCATCACCGCCAGGTGGTGGCCCGGCGCGACCTCCAGGTAGGGCACCGGCGTGCCCGAGTGCACCGCCGAGAGCTTGACCGCGTCCCAGCGGTCGCGGTGGCGCATCAGGCCC
Organism: Rubrivivax sp.; assembly: GCA_019635315.1. Lineage (GTDB taxonomy): Bacteria > Pseudomonadota > Gammaproteobacteria > Burkholderiales > Burkholderiaceae_C > Rubrivivax. The sequence continues at coordinate 4,049 of JAHBZT010000011.1, read as the reverse complement.
TGCAGCACGGCGGGCAGGCTGTCGTGCAGCAGCACGTCGTCCTCCAGTACCAGCGCGAAGTCGGCGTCGCCGGCCAGGAAGGCGCGCATGACCTCGACATGCGACAGGTAACATCCCAGCTCGCCGGGCACCGGGCTCATGCCGTGGCGGCGGCGGTAGGTGGTCTCGTCCAGCGCGGCCTGCTGCAAGGGCGTCAGCGCGCGGGCGTCCACCGCGGCCAGCCGCGTGAACGGCAGGCCCAGGCCGTCGAGCTGGGCGCGGATGCGCGCCAGCCGTTCCGGCGCGCGGTCCAGGTTGATCACCCATGTACGCAGACCATCCATCGCCCTCATTGTCGGCCAGCGCGCGGCGCGGCCCGCGGCGGCCATGAACCCCTGGGTCGGCTGGGCCCTGGCGCTGGCGGCCGTCGTCGGCGGCTGGCTGTCGTACGGCTGGCAGGGCCTGGTGCTGGCGGTCACCGTCATCGTCTTCTGGCTGCTGCTGCAGTTCAGCCGCTCGCTGCGGGCGCTGCAGCGGGCCGGCCAGCGGCCGCTGGGCACGGTGGCCAATGCGGTGATGCTGCACGCCAGGCTGCAGGCCGGCCTGCGCCTGCCGCAGGTGCTGGCGCTGACCGGCAGCCTGGGCCGCAAGGTCGGCGGCAGCGACGCCGACGGGACCGAGGCCTGGGCCTGGGCCGACGAAGCCGGCGACGAGGTGCGCGTGGAGCTGACCAAGGGCCGCGTCAGTGCGTGGAAGCTCACGCGCGCGGCCGACGCGCCGCGCACCACCCCGCCGGCCACAGCCGGCGAACCCGGGGCCGGGACCTAAAATCGCCGGTTACCGACCGCGGCGCATGCGCCGCGGCCTGTCCCCCACCCCAAGGAGCTCCCATGTCGATGTCCGACCGCGACGGCAAGATCTGGATGGACGGCGCGCTCGTCGACTGGCGCGACGCCAAGATCCACGTGCTGACGCACACGCTGCACTACGGCTGCGGCGCCTTCGAGGGCGTGCGTGCCTACAAGACGGCGCAGGGCACGGCCATCTTCCGGCTGAAGGAACACACGGAGCGCCTGTTCAACAGCGCGAAGATCCTGCGCATGAAGATCCCCTTCACGCTGCAGCAGGTGATGGACGCCCAGCGCGAGGTCGTGCGCGTCAACCAGCTCGAGAGCTGCTACCTGCGCCCGCTGACCTGGATCGGCAGCGAGAAGCTCGGTGTCAGCCCCAAGGGCAACACCATCCACCTGATGATCGCCGCCTGGCCCTGGGGCGCCTACCTGGGCGAGGAGGGCCTCAAGCGCGGCATCCGCGTCAAGACCAGCAGCTACACGCGCCACCACGTCAACATCACGATGACGCAGGCCAAGGCGGTGAGCAACTACACCAACAGCATCCTGGCCAACATGGAGGCCACCGACGAGGGCTACGACGAGGCCATGCTGCTGGACGCTTCCGGCTTCGTCAGCGAAGGCGCCGGCGAGAACCTGTTCGTCATCAAGAACGGCACCGTCTACACGCCGGACCTCAGCGCCGGCGCGCTGAACGGCATCACGCGCAACACCATCTTCCACATCTGCAAGGACCTGGGCCTGCCGCTGGTGGAAAAGCGCATCACGCGCGACGAGGTCTACATCTGCGACGAGGCCTTCTTCACCGGCACCGCCGCCGAGGTGACGCCGATCCGCGAGCTGGACCGCATCGAGCTGGGCAGCGGCAGCCGCGGCCCGATCACCGAGAAGATCCAGAGCGCGTTCTTCGACATCGTCAACGGATGCAACCCGAAATATGCCGAGTGGCTGAGCCCGGTCTGAGCCTCCCGGAGCACCCCATGAGCGAAGCCCAGGCCACCGCCCCCAAGGCCGTCGTCGAGCTGGCCGCCAGCGAACTGCTCGGCCCCGGCGTCATCCATTGCCCGCACCCGCGCATGCCGCTGTGGAGCGGCCACCCGAAGGTCTTCATCGACGTCGCGACCACCGGCGAGGGGCGCTGCCCGTACTGCGGCACCGCCTACCGGCTGAAGGCCGGCGAGCACCTGGGTGCCGGACACTGAGGCGCCGCCGCCCGCCGCGGCGCCGCAGGCCGATCGTGCCGCGCGGCTGCGCGGCATCGCCCACGACGCGCTGCTCGACCAGGTCGAGCGCGGCGACCCGCGCCATGCACTGCAGCAGCTGCTGAAGGCGCTGCAGGCGGCGTTCGGCCGCCGCTTCGGCGTGCAGGCGCTGGACGGACGCGGCGGCGTGCTGTGGAGCGAGGCGCTGCCGGCCGCGGCCGACCAGGCCGTCGCGCTGGACGTGTCGCACCTCGGCGGCGTCGTCGGCCGGCTGTTGGTGGCGGGGCCGGCCGGCGCGGTGCCGTCCGGGCTGCAGGCCGAACTCGACCCGCTGATGCCGGCGCTGGGCGCGCTGCTGCGCGCCGGCACGGCGCCCTTCGACGCCGGTCACATCGCGCTGGTGCGCGCGGCGCTGGCCGGCGCCGACACCTTCGTCTGGGAATGGGATCTGGACAGCGACCGCCTGGGCGACATCGCCGAGGGCCTGCGCCAGCTCGGCTATGCGCCGGGCGAGGTGGGCGACACGCAGGACGACTGGAACACGCTGATCCACCCCGAGGACCGCGCCGCCAACCACGAGGCCTACCTGCGCCACGAACGCGGCGAGCAGGAGATCTACGAGCATGTCTACCGCGCCCGCGCCGCCGACGGCAGCTGGCGCTGGCTGATGGAGCGCGGCCGCATCGTCGAGCGCCATGCCGACGGGCGGCCGCGGCGCATGGTCGGCACGCAGACCGACGTCACCGAGCGGCGCGCCGTGGCGCGCGCGGCCAGCGAGGCGACACGCCGGCTGGAGCGCATCGCCGGCCAGGTCAGCGGCATGCTCTACCAGTTCGAGATGCAGCCCGGTCGCAAGGGACGGCTGACCTATGTCAGCGAACGCGGGCAGTACCTGTTCGGGCTGCCGCTGGAAACGGCGCTGGCGGACATCGAGCAGGTCTGGGACCTGATCGAGGTCGAGGACCGCAGGCTGATGGCGCAGGCGCTGAAGGCCTCGGCCGCCAACCTGACCGAGTGGCGCTGCGAATTCCGCGCCCGCCGCGCCGACGGCCAGACGCGCTGGATGCTGGGCAACGCGATGCCCGAGAAGCTGGCCGACGGGCGCCTGGTCTGGTACGGCTACCTCGAGGACGTGACCGAACGCCGCGAGCTCGAGCAGGCGCGGCGCGACGCCGCGGTGGCCGAGGCCGCCAACCGCGCGAAGACCGACTTCCTCTCGCGCATGAGCCACGAGCTGCGCACGCCGCTGAATGCAGTGCTGGGTTTCGCGCAGCTGATGGAGATCGACCGCGCCGAGCCGCCCGGCGCAGGCCAGCGGCGCCGGCTGGCGATGATCCGCGAGGCCGGCGAGCACCTGCTTCACATGATCGGCGACCTGCTGGACCTGACGCGCATCGAGTCGGGCGGCATGACGCTGCAGCTCGAGCCGGTGCCACTGCGCGCGCTGGCCCAGCAGGCGCTGGAGATGGTGCAGGACAGCGCCGACAAGGCGCAGGTCGCGCTGGCGCTGGCCGACGGCGGCGAGGCGCTGGTCGTCAGCGCCGACCGCACGCGGCTGCGCCAGGTGCTGCTGAACCTGCTGTCCAACGCGGTCAAGTACAACCGGCCGGGCGGCCGCGTCGAGCTGTGCGTGGCCGTCGGTCGCGACGGCCAGCCGACGCTGACGGTGGCCGACACCGGCGTCGGCATCGCGGAGGACGAGTTGCCGCTGGTCTTCGAGCCCTTCCAGCGCGGCCGCCAGGCGCGCGGCGGCGTCGAGGGCGCGGGCATCGGGCTGTCGGTGACGCGTGCGCTGGTGCAGCTGATGGGCGGGCGCATCGCGGCGCACAGCCGGCTCGGCGAGGGGTCGGTGTTCACGGTGGCGCTGCCGGCGGCCGCCACAGGCACCGGTCAGTCGCCACCGGGCATGTAGGCCAGCGGCGCATCGGCGGCTGAAGTGAGTCGCGACCACCATCGGTCCGCTGCCGGCGGATTGCAGTCGTTTCTGGAACTGCGATGCTGGTTCGTGCCGGCATTT
>JAHBZT010000010.1 GCA_019635315.1 Rubrivivax sp. | reverse complement strand
ACCCCGAAGCGAGCAGCGCAGGGCAGTCGCCGCCGCAGGCGGCGACCGCGGAACCCTGAGCCGGCAGCGGGTGCCGCCTGGCGCGATGCGCTGGCGCATGAAGTCCGAACTCGTGGCTCCAATTCGTGAGCGAGCACCCGCCCAACGAACGACCGCACTGCGCCGCGAGCCGTCCTCAGCCGCCGATCCCGCCAGCGCCTGCCACGGTTCACGCGCAGCGCGCTGGAGCCACTGACACCGATGCAGACCCACCTCGCTCCCGAATTCCAGGGCACGCCCGACGGCCAGGCCGCCGAGGCCATCCTGCGCAAGTGCGTGCACTGCGGTTTCTGCACCGCGACCTGCCCCACCTACCAGCTGCTGGGCGACGAGCTCGACGGCCCGCGCGGCCGCATCTACCTGATCAAGCAGGTGCTCGAAGGCGCGCCGGTCACGCGCGCGACGCAGCAGCACCTGGACCGCTGCCTGACCTGCCGCAACTGCGAGACCACCTGCCCGAGCGGCGTGCAGTACGGGCAGCTGGTGGACATCGGCCGCCGCGTCGTCGACGAACGCGTGCCTCGGCCGCGCGGCGAGCGCAGCGTGCGCTGGCTGCTGAAGGAAGGCCTGACCTCGCCGCTGTTCGCGCCGGCGATGAAACTGGGCCAGGCGCTGCGCCCGCTGGTGCCCGCGGCGCTGAAGGACAAGGTGCCGGCCAAGGCGCCGCCGAGCGCCCACCGCTGGCCCACGCGCACGCACCCGCGCAAGGTGCTGATGCTGCTGGGCTGCGTGCAGCCGGCGATGATGCCCAACGTCAATGCCGCCACCGCGCGCGTGCTCGACGCCGCGGGCATCCAGACTCTGGTCGCGGATGGCGCCGGCTGCTGCGGCGCCATCCGCGAGCACCTCGGCGACCACGCCGGCGGCCTGGCCGACATGCGGCGCAACATCGACGCCTGGTGGCCGCTCGTCGAGGGCCTGACCTCGCAGGGCCGCGTCGAGGCCATCGTGATGAATGCCAGCGGCTGCGGCGTCACCGTCAAGGACTACGGCCGCGCGCTCGCCGGCGACCCGGCCTATGCCGAGAAGGCGCGCCGCGTCAGCGCGCTGACGAAGGACCTCTCGGAGCTGCTGCCCGAACTGCTGCCGGCGCTGAAGCGCCGCCTGCCCAAGTCGGTGGCCGGCGACTTCGTCTTCCACCCGCCGTGCACGCTGCAGCATGGCCAGCAGCTGCGCGGCGGCGTCGAGGCGGCGCTGCGCGAACTGGGCTTCGGTGTGCGCCTGGCCGCCAGCGACGCCCACCTGTGCTGCGGCAGCGCCGGCACCTACAGCGTGCTGCAGCCGCAGCTGTCGAAGCAGCTGCGCGAGCGCAAGCTGCAGGCGCTGGCGCCGCAGGGCGGCGAGCAGATCCTGTCGGCCAACATCGGCTGCATCCAGCACCTGCAGAGCGGCACCGCGGTGCCGGTGCGGCACTGGGTGGAGGCGATCGACGACGCGCTGGCCTGACCCGCGGCGACCTGCGCGCTCGCGTGTCCGCCGCGGCGCGGCCCGGAGGGCTCATACGGCTTCGCATTCAACGCGCTGACCGCGTTGCATCGCCTCGCCGTGCGTCAGCACGGTCTTCGGCTTCGCGCCTCGTTATCGCATTGAATGCGAAGCCGACTCAGCCGGCCGCCGCCCGCGGCACGGGCCGCAGCGCCCAGGCCACGCCGGCCAGCAGCAGCGCGATGCCGGCCCACACCAGCGGTGCCGGCATCTGGGCGCGCAGCACGAAGGCGTACGCCATCGCAGCCAGCGTCTCGAAGACGATCAGCTGCCCGGCCAGCGCCGGCGGCAGGCGCTGGCTGGCCTCGTTCCAGCACAGCGTGCCCAGCCACGACGCGAACAGCCCGATCGCCAGCATCAGCGCGACGAAGCGCAGCGGCTCGGGGCCCAGCGGCAGGGCCATCGCGCCGCCCTGCGCGGCGTCCCAGCCCCACAGCGCCAGCGCGCCCAGCGCGGCCAGCGGCAGCGTCGCGACCCCTTGCGCCGTGGCCCAGGCGCGCGAGTGGCGGTCGGGGTGCTCGCGCAGCCAGCGGGCGTTGCGGATCGGGTACCAGGTCCAGCAGGCGACGGCACCGACCGCCAGCAGCGCGCCGGCGACGTAACGCTCGAGGTCCGTGTCGCGGTCCAGCCGCGCCAGCTCGGCCTGGTTGACGCAGGCGATGCCGGCGGCCAGCAGCAGCAGCGAGGGCCCGAGCCGGCGCCAGGGCAGCGGGCCGTCGCGGTCGCGCGCGAAGGCATTGGCGCTGAGCGCGATGACCACCGGCAGCGTGCCGATGATCATCGTCGGCAGCGGCCCGCCGGCGCGCTGGATCGCCGCCGCGAGCAGCAGGTAGTACAGCAGGTTGCCGATGGCGGCCAGCTTCAGCGCCTCCAGCCAGTCGGCTCGCGTGAGCTGGGCCAGCCGCGCGCGGTCCCACCAGGCCAGCGGCAGCGCGATGAGCCCGAAGGCGAGGTAGCGCCCGACCGACAGCAGCGCCGCCGGATATTGCGGCAGCAGCGTCGGCGCGACGAAGACCAGGCCCCACATCAGCCCGGCGGCCAGCGCGAACAGGGTGCCGGTGGCCAGGGTGCGGGGGTCGGTGGACATGGTGCGCGGCGAGCCGGCCGCGGGAGGTTGCTGTGGGCGGCATTGTCGCGCCGGGCGTCCGCCGGACGTCGGTCCTGCCGGCTCATACGGCTTCGCATTCAGTGCGATAACAAGGCGCGAAGCCGAAGACAGTGCCGACGCACGGCGAGGCGAAGCAACGCGGTTAGCGCGTTGAATGCGAAGCCGCATCAGGCGCAGAATCCGCGGCCTGCGCACTTCCTGCCCCGCACCATGATGGCGATGTTCCTGCCCCTGCTGAGCCGCCTGCTGCGCGCCGGCCTGCTGGCGACCACGGTTGCCCTGGCCGTGCCCGCCATGTCCGCCGACGAAGCGGCGACGAAGGCGCTGCACGCGCTGTTCGACCGCCAGTGGCAGTGGTCGGCCGAGACCTTCCCGGAATTCGCCACCTACCGTGGCGACCACCGCTTCGGCGACCGCCTGGCCGATGTCTCGCCCGAGGCGCTGGCCGCGCGCGACCGCATGGCGGCGCAGTTCCTGGCCGAGGCGCGCGCGATCCCGGCCGAGCGGCTGTCGCCGACGGACCGCGTGTCGCGCGAGATGTTCATCCTCACGCAGCAGCGCTTCCAGGACATCGCGGCCTTCCCCGCCGCGCGCGGCATGTCGCTGCGTGCGCTGGGCGGACCGCAGACGCAGCTGGCCGAGCTGCTGCAGGTCACCCCGGTGGCCAACGCGCCGCAGGTGCAGCAGCTGCTGTCGCGGCTGGCGGCCTGGCCGCGCCGCATGGACCAGGAGATCGCGCTGCTGCGCGCCAGCGCCGCCGCCGGCTGGGTGCCGGCGCGCGACGTCTTGCAGCGCGTGCTGGTGCAGCTCGACGCGCAGCTCGCCGACGACCCCGAGAAGACGCCGTTCTGGACCCCGTTCCGGCGCCTGGGCAGCGCCATCGCGGCCGACGAGCGCGCCGCGCTGCAGCGCGCCGGCCGCGAGGCCATCGCCACCCAGGTGCTGCCGGCGCAGCGCAGGCTGCGCGCGCTGGTCGCCGACGAGCTGATGCCGCGCGCGCCGGCCGACGGCTCGCTGACGCGCTACCCCGGCGGAGACCGCTGGTATGCGCTGCAGGTGCGGCTCAACACGACGACCGAGCTGACGCCGCAGCAGATCCACGACATCGGCCTGCGCGAGCTGGCGCGCCTGCGCGGCGAGATGGAAGCCGTGATGCACGAGGTGAAGTTCGAAGGCGGCTTCGACCGCTTCGTGCAGCACCTGAACACCGACCCGCACTTCTTCCATACCAGCCCGCAGGCGCTGCTGGCCGGCTACCGCGAGATCGCCAAGCGGCTGGACGCCGAGATGCCCCGGCTCTTCGCCGAGCTGCCGCGCGCGCCCTACGGCGTGGCCGAGATGCCGGCGCACATGGGCCCCAACCGCGCCGAGTACTACAACGGCCCGGCGCTGGACGGCAGCCGCGCCGGCTTCTTCTTCGCCAATACGATGGCCTGGCGGCAGCGGCCGATCTGGGGCATGGAGACGCTGGTCGCGCACGAGGCGATGCCGGGCCACCACCTGCAGATCGCGCGCGCGACCGAGCTGCGCGGCCTGCCCCACTTCCGCCGCAGCGGCTTCGGCTATACCGCCTTCACCGAAGGCTGGGCGCTGTATGCCGAGACGCTGGGCTTCGAGCTCGGCCTCTACACCGACCCCTACAGCCGCTTCGGCCACCTGCAGTGGCAGGCCTTCCGCGCCGCGCGGCTGGTGGTGGACACCGGCATCCACGCGCTGGGCTGGAGCCGCCAGCGGGCGGTGGACTTCGTGGCCGAGCGCACCGGCGTCAACCGCGACTTCGTCGAGGGCGAGATCGACCGCTACACCTCGCAGCCCGGGCAGGCGCTGGCCTACATGATCGGCAAGCTCAAGTTCGACGAGCTGCGCGACCGCGCGCGCGCCGCGCTGGGACCGCGCTTCGACATCCGGCGCTTCCACAACGCGGTGCTCGACCACGGCGCGCTGCCGCTGTCGGTGCTGGAGCAGGTGGTCGACGACTGGATCGCGGCGCAGAAGTCCTGACGGCGCGCGCCACGGTGCGCGACGGGCGCGGGCGCCAGGCCGCGGCGACACCGGCCTGACACGCCGCTGGCCGCGCGCCGCCCTCAGGCGCCGTTCGCATGCAGCCAGGCCGCGGCCTGGCCGCGCGAGGCGAGCCCGAGCTTGTCGAGGATGTTCGCGACATGGCGCTTGACGGTGTGCGGGCTGATGTCCAGCGCGCGCGCGATCAGCTTGTTGCTGTCGCCGGCAGCGATCATCTCCAGCACCTCGCGCTCGCGCGCCGACAGCGGGCCCACGTCGGCCGCCGCGCTGGCGGCAGTGGATGCGGCGGCGTCGGCCGATGCGGGCGCGCCGGCCTCGCCGCGCAGCGCCTGCGCCTGCTCGGCCAGCGCACGCAGCTCGGCGCGCGCCGTGGCGTCCAGCCGGCCGCCCCAGTCGGCGTCGGCCAGCGCGCGCAGCACCGGCACGCCGGCCAGCAGCGCATTGCCGCGCAGGTCGTCGCGCTGCATGCGCTCGATCGCGACGATCAACGCGATGGCCGCCTCGTCCAGCCGGCCGCAGCGCAGCAGCGCATGGGCTGCGCGCAGCTGCAGCTCGGTCGCATGGCCCATCACGTCCATGCGCGGCAGCCGCGGCAGCAGGGCGCCGAACAGCGCCGCGGCGTCGTCCCAGCGCCCCTGCGCCGCGGCGTGGCGCGCGCGCACCGCGATCGCGCGGCCGTTGTCGGCGCGCGCATCGGCGATCGGGTTCTCCTTCAGCAGCGCGGCCCAGTGGGCGAGCAGGGCGTCGTCGGCGCCCAGCACGTCGTTCATGCGCACGCCGTAGATCGCCACCTGGTGCTGCCACAGCCGGCGCCGCACCTCGCCGGCGCCGTCCTCGCGTGCCAGCATGCGCGCCAGGCGCTCGCGCACCTCGTCGGCGCGGCCGCTGACGGCACCCTCGATCAGGCGGAACAGCAGCACGCCGATCTCGCCCTCGCCGGTGACGGCCAGCCACTTCATCTCCTCCTCGGCCAGCGCCATCTCGTCGCGCGCCTGCGCGATGCGGCCGCCCCACAGGTGGCTGAAGGCCAGCAGCACACGCAGCTCGGCGCGCATCGGCAGCGGCTGCGCGCCGATGCGCGCCAGCGCGCCGGCCAGGTAGCGCTCGATCAGCGGCGGCATGCCCGGCAGCGTGGTCCAGTTGACCGCCGGGATGCCCTCCCACCAGTCGAACAAGGCGCCCTCGGTCTCGAGCAGCTCGATGACCTCGCGGTACAGCGCCGGCATGCGGTCGTGTTCGCCGCGCCGGAAATGCTGCGACAGGCCGGCCACCAGCGCGACGCGGCGCGCCTGCGGCGGCTGTGCCTGGCGGGCCAGCGCGGCGAGCAGGCGTTCGGCCTCGTCGTTGCGGTCCAGCGGGTACAGCGCGGCGGCCAGGTAGGCGCTGGCCAGCGACTGCTCGGCGGCGATGGCGGCCGCCGCGGCCTGCCCGCCCGCGCCGGCGCTCGTCGCGGCACGGCGCTGCGCGGCGGCGATCGCCGACTCGAAGTGGCGGGCGCTGCGCTCCCACTCCCAGCGCTGGAACTGCACCATGCCGGCCAGCCGCTGCAGCCCCGGCGACAGCGCACGCCAGCCCTCGTCGAAGGCGTCGATGGCGCGCAGCAGCTCGCCGCTGGCGCCGTGCAGCAGCAGCTCGGGCGCGGCGCGCAGCAGCTCGGCCTCGGCACCGGCGGTGTCGCCGGCACGCTGCAGCAGCCCGACGCGGCGCAGCGGGTCGGGCTCGCTGGCCGCGGCACGCTGCAGCAGCGGCGCCCACGCGCCGGGACGCTCGCGCTTCAGCCGTTCCTGCAGCGCGTCGCGGAACAGGTCGTGCAGCACCAGCGTGCGCTCGTCGGCGTCGAGCGCGGTCGCGAACAGGCCGCGGCGCTCGATCTCGTCCAGCCAGGCCGCCGCGCGCGGGTCACCGCTGACCGCCGCGGCGGCGGTGGCGGTGAGCTCCGGCAGCACCGAGCAGCGCAGCAGGAATTCGTGCAGCGGCGGCGGCAGGTCGTCCAGCACCTCGCTGGCCAGGAATTCGAACAGGTGGCGGTCCATCAGCGCGCCGGCACGCTGGGCCGAGAGTCCGCGCGTGCCCAGCGCGGCCAGGCACAGGCGCAGCCCGGCCGGCCAGCCGGCGGTGCGCTCCAGCAGTTCGCCGGCACGCTCGGCGGCACCGCTGGCGGCGGCCAGCGCCTGCGCTTCCTCGGCGCCGAAGCGCAGCCGTTCCTGGTCGAACTCGGCCAGCTCGCCGGCCGCGCGCCAGCGCGCCAGCGCCAGCGGCGGCATCACGCGCGTGGACAGCACCAGCGTCCAGTTCGGCGGCAGGCGCTGGATCAGCGCGTCCAGGCCCTGCATCAGGCGCTGCCCGGCAGGCCCGTCGCCGATGCGGTGCAGGTCGTCGAGCACGATCACGCCATGCGGCGCCTCGGCGCCGGCCAGCGCATTGACGAGCTCGTCGATCGCGCGCGGGCGCGGCGCGGCATCGGCGTCGATCTGCGCCGCCAGCGCCTCCGGCGCGATGCGCCAGGGCAGGTCGGCGCCTTCCAGCGCCGCGGCCAGGCAGGCGAACAGGCGCGGCAGGTCGTCGGCCTCGTCCATCGCCACCCAGGCCAGCGCGGTGCCTTCCGGCAGACGCGAGAGCTGCGCCGCCAGCGCGGTGGTCTTGCCGAAGCCGGCCGGCGCCTGCAGCAGCACGACGCGCGCGCCCAGCAGCGCGGCCTGCAGCGCGGCGTCCAGCACCGGTCGCTCGACCAGCGCGGCGCGCAGCGAACGCGCCGCGGGCCCCTGGGGGGGCTGGATCTTGGTGGCGGCGAAACGCAACGGCGCGTCCATGGTCGAGCTGCGCATTGTGCGGGCGGCGCGAAGGCTGTGGCAGAGTCGCTGCAGGCCGCGGCCGGCGGCCGCAGGACAAGAACCCGGAGACGACGCGACGATGAGCAAGGACCACCTGCTGGCGCTGGACCAGGGCACTTCCAGTTCACGCGCGATCGTGTTCCACCGCAGCGGGCGCGTCGTCGCGCTGGCACAGCGCGAATTCACGCAGCACTTCCCGCAGCCGGGCTGGGTGGAGCACGACGCCGACGAGATCTGGGACACCCAGTTCGCGGTGGCGCAGGAGGCGCTGGCGAAGTCCGGCCTGCAGGCCGCGGACATCGCGGCGATCGGCATCACCAACCAGCGCGAGACCACGGTGCTGTGGCGGCGCGCCAGCGGGCGGCCGCTGCACCGCGCCATCGTCTGGCAGGACCGGCGCACCGAGCCGCTGTGCGCGCAGCTGCGCGAGCAGGGGCTGGCCGACGAGGTGCGGCGCAGCACCGGGCTCGTCATCGACCCCTATTTCAGCGGCACCAAGCTGCGCTGGCTGCTGGACCACGTGAGCGGCGCGCACATCGCCGCGGCGCAGGGTGAGCTCGCCTTCGGCACCGTCGACAGCTGGCTGCTGTGGAAGCTGACCGGCGGCCGCGTGCACGCCACCGATGTCAGCAACGCGTCGCGCACGATGCTGTTCGACATCCGCCACAACGTCTGGGACCGCGGGCTGCTGAAGGCGCTGCACATCCCGTCCAGCGTGCTGCCGCAGGTCTTCCCGTCGGCCCATGTCTACGGCGAGACGACGCTGTTCGGCGCGCCGATCCCGGTGGCCGGCATCGCCGGCGACCAGCAGGCGGCGCTGTTCGGCCAGGCCTGCTTCGCGCCCGGCATGGCCAAGAATACCTACGGCACCGGCTGCTTCCTGCTGATGCACACCGGCGAGCGTTTCGAGCGCTCGGCCAACGGGCTGATCACCACCGCCGCGGCGCAGACCTCGGCGGCGAGCGAATATGCGCTGGAGGGCAGCGTCTTCATCGGCGGCGCCGTCGTGCAGTGGCTGCGCGACGGGCTGCGCGCGATCACCTCCAGCGCCGAGGTGCAGGCGCTGGCCGACAGCGTGCCGGATGCCGGCGGCGTGATGTTCGTGCCCGCCTTCACCGGCCTGGGCGCGCCGTACTGGCAGGCCGACGCGCGCGGCGCCATCGTCGGCCTGACGCGCGGCAGCACGGTGGCGCATATCGCGCGCGCGGCGCTGGAGAGCATCGCCTTCCAGAGCGCGGCGCTGCTGCAGGCGATGGCGCGCGACGGCGCGCCGGTGGCGGAACTGCGCGTGGACGGCGGCGCCAGCGTCAACGACCTGCTGATGCAGTTTCAGGCCGACCTGCTGGGCGTGCCGGTGGTGCGGCCCGCGGTCACCGAGACGACGGCGCTCGGTGCGGCGTGTCTGGCCGGGCTGGCGGCCGGCGTCTATGCCGGCCGCGAGGAACTCTCGGCGATGTGGCGCGCCGAGCGGCGCTTCGAGCCGGCCTGGCCGCGCGAGCGTGCGGCCGAGGCGATGGCGCGCTGGGAGCGCGCGGTGCGGCAGGCGACGGCGCCGTGATGCCGGGCCGGGTGCGACCCGGCCCGGGCCTTACTTCACCGCGAAGTCCGACAGCTGCTTGCCCGCGGCCAGCGCGTCGCGCAGCCACTGCGGGCGCTTGCCGCGGCCGACCCAGGTATTGCCGGCCTCGTCGCGGTACTTGACCGCGGCCGCGCCCTTCTTCGCCTTGCCGGGCTTGCGGCCGCGCTTGGCCGGGGCCTGCGCCGCCCGCGCCGGGCCCTTGGCGCCGAAGCCCAGGTCGGCGGCGGTGAGCTGGTAGAACGCGATCGCATCGCGGATGCGCGCGATCACGCCGTCGATTTCCTGCTTGCGCACCTTTTCGGCCTCGGCCTGGAGGCTGGCGATCTGCTTGACCAGTGTTGCGTAATTCTTGCTCATGAAGTTGGGATCTGGCATCGAATTGAAACTCCCCGGCATTTATTCTGACCCTTGGCGGGACGGCACGTCGAAACAGTTCGCTACTGCGCGCGCCGTGCATTGTCTCGCAAACTGAGAAAACCACGGATCGAGGTTTGCTAATGGTGATCCGGTGCGGACGATGGCCTTCGCGGTGACGCGGGTGCGCAGGCGCCGAATGCAATTCCGAATCGGGGGCCGAATGCCCTGAATTCATTCAAGCCCTGGACGGGCCGCCGCGTCTGTGGCGGCAGGCGTCCGAACAATGGCGCACCTGCTCCCAGTTCCTGGCCCAGGCGCGCCGCCAGCTCATCCAGCGGCCGCAGGTCGCGCAGGGCTTGCCCGGCAGCGTGGACTTGTTGCCGCGGAAGCCTTCGCGGCGGGCCTTCATCGGAAGAGCTCCTGCTGCAGCGGCGTCGCCGACCGGCTTCCGCCGCCAGCGCGCCGCGGCCGCGAACCCGACGGCGGCAGCCCGCTGCGTCGCGAGCCGTGGCGCAGCTGCACGGCGTCGGCCTCCTCGCGCGCCTGCGGCGTGGCGCGCAGCGCGAAAAGGCGCTGCTTGGCCAGCGCCAGCGCCGCGCGTTCGTCGACGATGGGTGCGGGGTAATCCGGCGTGCCGAATTCCGGCACCCAGCGCCGCACATGACGAGCGTCGGGATCGTGGTCGCGCGCCTGCTTGGCCGGCGAATAGATGCGCAGCGTATTGATACCGGTGGTGCCGCTTTGCATCTGCATCTGGCTCCAGTGGATGCCGGGTTCGAAGTCCAGAAACTGGCGCGCCAGGAACAGACCCGGTTCGCGCCAGTGCAGCCACAGGTGGTAGGCGGCAAAACTGACCAGCATCGCGCGCATGCGGAAATTCAGCCAGCCCGTGGCGCGCAATTGCCGCATGCAGGCGTCGACCATCGGGTAGCCGGTGCGGCCGGCGCACCAGGCCTCGAAGAGGGCGTATTCGCGTTCGCCGAACGGGGCGCCGCCGCCTTCGACGTCGCCCGGTCGCAGGCCGTCGCAGGCGCGCGCGAAGTGGCGGCGTTCGATGGCCGGCTCGTCCTCGAGCTTCTGCATGAAGTGGCAGTGCCAGCGCAGCCGCCCTGCGAAGGCGCGCAGCGAACGCGCCAGCACCGGGTCGGGCGTGGCGCGCACGGCCTGCTCGGTGGCCTGGTGCACCTGGCGCATCGACAGCGTGCCGAAGGCCAGGTGCGGCGACAGCCGCGAGCATCCCTGCGGCGCGGTGAGCGGGCTGGACAGCGCGCGCGGGTAGTCGCGTCCGCGGCCGGCCAGGAAGTCCGCCAGCAGCGCCTGTGCCGCGGCCTCGCCGGCGGCCGGCAGCGCGCGGTCATGGGCGGTCACGCCCGGCGCGGCCAGCGTGGGCAGGTCCGCAATCTCTAGCCGGGCTCCGCTCAGCGTTGCCGGCTTCGGCAGCAGCGGGGCATCCATGCGGGCCTGCCAGCGCGCGGCCCAGCCTGCACGCGTGCGCAGCCGGCGCACGACCCCCGTCTGCGGCCACTCCTGCCAGTGCACGCCATGGCCGCGACACCAGCGCGCCACCGCGCGGTCGCGGTCCCAGCTCCAGCCCGGGCCCGTTTCCTCGTGGCTGAGCAGCCGCGTGAACGCGAACTCGCGGCGCACTGCGTCCAGCACCTGCGGCAGCGTGCCGACGCGCACCAGCAGTGGCAGTCCGCGCGCCGCGAGGTCGCGGCGCAGGGCCGCCACGCAGCGCAGCGCGAAGTCCAGGTGCTGGGCATCGAACTCCGGGCTCGCCAGCCATTCGGGCTCGATCACGTACAGGCCGACCGCGGCATCGGCCGCCTGCGCGGCCGCCAACGGCGCGTGATCGCTCACGCGCAGGTCGCGCTTGAACCAGACGACGGCGGCATTCATGCGGCAGCGGATACGGCTTCGGTGCGCGCAGCGCGGACCGCGGCATTCTGTGGCGGTGCGCAAACCCCGCGCCGGCCACCGGCCTTGTCGCCGGTCCGGCCGTGCAGCGCCTGCCAGTGCCTACCAGTGCCTACCAGTGCCGCGGGTCGGTGCCGTAGCAGCGCACGAATTCGGCGTACAGCGCCGGATGCGCCGCGGCCAGCGCCGCCGGCTGCTCGAAGAAATGCTCGCTGACGACGGCGAAGAACTCGGCCGCGTCGGTGGCGGCATAGTCGTCGATCAGGCCGCTCTCGCCCTGCGCCAATCGGTGGCGCAGGGCCTCGAATTCGGCCGACAGCACCGCAGCCCAGCGTGCCCGCGCTTCGCGGCCGCGCAGCCAGGGCGCGCCGTTGGCGCGGCCCTTCTCCTGGTCGAGCTGGTGCGCGAATTCGTGGATCACGACATTGCGGCCGTCGCCGGGGTCGGCGGCGCCGGCCAGCACGTCGTCCCAGGACAGCACGACCTGGCCGAGTTGCCAGGACTCCCCCGACAGCACCTGGCGCGACTCGTGCGCGATGCCCCCTTCGCCGGCCCGCGTGCGGTCCACCACGAAGGCGCCTGGGTAGACCAGCACCTGGCGCAGCGCCGCGAAGCGCCCGGCCGGGCGGCTTAGCAGCAGCAGCGCGGCCTGCGCGGCGATCAGCACGCGCATCTCGTCGGTCACCTTCAGGCCCGCGCAGCCGATGAACGGCGTCGTCGCCAGCAGCCACTGCACGTGGCGGCGCAGCTGCAGCTGCAGCGGCGGCGGCAGCCGCGCATAGGCCGGCATGCGCTGGCGCAGCACGCGGCGCCAGGCCGGCGGGAAGGGGCGGCCGGTGACGCGCCGCCGGCGCCACGCCGTCAGCAGCGGCGGGCCGGCGAGCCAGGCGAAGGTGGCCGAAAGCAGCAGGGCGCCGAAGGCGAACCCCGCGATCGTCAGGGACCCGAGCGAGGTCCAGTCGGCGTCCGCCATCGCCCGCAGTTGGCGGCGCGCGCGGGCGCTTCAACCCCCGGGCTGCGGGAGGGGGTGGCGGAAGCGGCGGGCGCGGCCGCCCAGGAAGTCGATCTCGCCGTCGTCGACGGCGCCCAGGCGCGCGGCCATCGCGATCGAGCGCACATTGTCCGGGCGGATCAGGCTGATGCATTCGCCCAGCCCGGTGGCGTCGCGGGCCCAGGCCAGCGCGGCGCGTGCGGCCTCGCTGGCATGGCCCTGGCCCCAGGCGTCGCGGGCCAGCAGCCAGGCCAGCTCGACGCCGGGCCAGCCCTCGGGCTGCAGGAAGCCGGCACGGCCGATCAGCCGGCCGTCGCTGCGCCGCTCGATCGCCCACTGGCCGCGGCCGCGCAGCGCCCATTCGCCGAGAAAGAGCGCCATCTGGCGCCAGGCCACGTCGCGGCCGACCGGACCGCCGGCGCCGATGTGGCGCATGACCTCGGCGTCGGCGCACATCGCCGCATAGGCGTCGAGGTCGCTCGCGCGAAAGGCGCGCAGCCGCAGCCGCGCCGTCGTGAGCGTCGGGATGTTCACAGCGCGGGCCTTGGTTCGCAGCGCACCGCGGTGCGCACCGAGTTGGCGATGAAGCAGTGCTCGTGCGCCTGGTGGTGCAGGGCGGCGAGCGCATCGCCGTCGGGCTGCGGCTCGCCGCCGAAGGCCACCGCCGGGCGCAGCACGACCTCGGTCATCGCGATGCGGCCGCGCTCGTCGCGCGCCATCGTGCCGACGGCGTCGTCCTCGTAGCGTTCGACGCGCCAGCCGCGCTGCGCGGCCAGCGACAGGAACCACAGCATGTGGCAGCTGGCCAGCGCGGCGACGAGCAGTTCCTCGGGGTCCACGGCGCTGGCGTCGGACATCGGCAGCGGCACCACGCTGGGCGACGAGGACGCCGCGAGCTCGGTGCCGCCGTCGAAGCGCAGCCGGTGGCGGCGGCTGTAGCGGTTGTCGGTGAAGGCCTCCTGCGGCTGGCGCTGCCAGCGCACCTGGGCGACATACTCGGACATGGCGCGGTCCTGCCGGGTGGGAAAGCCGCGATCCTGCCACGCCCGGCCGCGTGCGAAGATCACCGCCATGGACATCACGCTGCACTACTACCCCAGCAACGCGAGCGTCACGCCGCACATCCTGCTGCACGAGCTGGGCGTGCCGTTCGCGCTGCAGCTGGTGGACCGCCGCGCGCAGGCGCACAAGTCGCCCGAATACCTGCGCCTGAATCCCAACGGCCTGATCCCGACCCTGGTGCTGCGCGACGCCCAGGGCGAGCAGGTGCTGTACGAGACGGCGGCCATCGTGCTGCAGCTGGTGGACCTGCACCCGCAGGCCGGCCAGGCGCCGCTGCCGGGCACGCGCGAGCGCGGCGAGTTCTACAAGTGGCTGGCCTGGCTGTCCTGCAGCCTGCAGCCGTACATGACGCACTATTTCTACAGCGACCGCATGGTGGCGCCGGGCAACGCCGACGGCGCGGCGCAGGTCAGGGCCGCGGCCGAGGCGATGATCGCCTCGCGCGTGGACCAGATCGAGGCGCGGCTCGCACAGGGGCCGTGGATGCTGGGCGAGCGCTTCAGCGCGCTCGACCCCTATGCCTTCATGCTGTGCCGCTGGACGCGCGGCATGACGCGCCCGGCGCGCACGCTGCCGCATGTGGGCGCCTTCCTGCAGCGCATGCTGGAGCGGCCGTCGCTGCAAAAGGTGATCGCGACGGAGCAGTGGCCGCAGCCGCTGGTCTGAGCTTCTCTCGCGGTCGCCGCCGCTTGCGCATGCGGGCATCGGCGCGAGCGAGGTCTTGCCTAGGCGAACACTGGGTCGCGGGCGTCTCGACCCTGCTTGCTGTCTACCTGCTCGAACACCACCAACGTATCGGCGAGGTCGGGGGCGGGGCTGCGGCCGGGCGAGTTGCGAGCCGAGTAGCGCAGGCGTCCCGGCCCGCGCGCGTACCCGCGCGCCTCGTCAACTGACTCGCCGCGCCTGTCCGAGCGCAGCGCCCGCAGGGCGCGGAGCGAGTTGCGCGGCGGGGCCGGGATGCCGAGCAACGCAGGGCACCCCGCGCAGCGGGGCGAAGCAGCCCGAGCCCGGCCGCAGCCGCGTCCCCGGCCTTGCTCGCGCCGGCGGTCGGGCGCACGGCGGGTCGAACGGAACCAGGTCGTAGGGCAGGCTGTGCCCTCACGCCAGCCGGTAGTCCTCCGCTCGCCAGCGCGCCAGTCCCTTCACGTATTCGCGCGTGAAGCCGGGAAACAGCGCCGTGATGCGTCCGTTGTCGTGCCGG
Source organism: Rubrivivax sp. (assembly GCA_019635315.1). Taxonomy (GTDB): domain Bacteria; phylum Pseudomonadota; class Gammaproteobacteria; order Burkholderiales; family Burkholderiaceae_C; genus Rubrivivax. The sequence goes on along the minus strand of JAHBZT010000010.1, from coordinate 44,423 downwards.
TACCAGCTGCGGCAGTGGGTCCACACCGATCCCTGCAGCCGCGCCTGCAATGCCGCGTTGTGTTCGCGCTGCACCTCGGGCCGCAGGTCTGCCCAGCGGTGGCCGCCGGCGCGCAGCGCGGCCATCGCCTGCAGCGCATAACGTGCCTGCGCCTCGATGTAGAGCAGCGTCGACGTGTGGCCGGTGCCGGTGTTGGGTCCCAGCATCAGGAACAGGTTGGGATAACCGCTGACGGTGACGCCGCGGTAGGCCTCGGCGCCTGCGCGCCAGTCGTCGGCGAGCATGCGGCCGTCCAGGCCTTGCACGCGCAGCGACTGCAGCGGCGCGGCGGTGTCGAAGCCGGTCGCGCAGACCAGCACGTCCAGTGCGTGCAGCCGGCCGTCGGCGGTGAGCAGGCCTTCCGGCACCACGCGCACGATGTCGTCGGTGACCAGCGCCACGTTCGGCTGCGCGAAGACCGGGTAGTAGTCGCTGGCGTAGATGATGCGCTTGCAGCCCAGCGGGTAGCGCGGGCGCAGCTGCTCGCGCAGCACCGGGTCGCGCACCTGCGCGTGCAGCAGCCGGTGGCCTGCGGCGGTCATCGAACGGCGCGCCAGCGTGCCTTCGTCGAAGCCGCGCCGGCCCCATTCGAGCACGTGGTACCAGAAGGCGCGCACCGCGGCGGCATAGGGCGGGAAGCGCGCCAGAGCACGGTCCAGCGCACCATACGGGCGGTCGATGCGCGGCAGCACCCAGTGCGCGGTGCGCTGGAAGACCGTCAAGTGCCCGGCACGCCGCGCCAGCGGCGGGATCAGCTGCGCGGCGGTCGAGCCGGTGCCGATGACGCCGATGCGCCGGCCGTCCAGTGGCACGGCGGCGTCCCAGCGTGCCGAGTGCAGCCGCGTGCCGGCGAAGCGGGCCAGGCCCTCGATCGCCGGCCAGCGCGGCTGCGACAGCGGCCCGGCGCTGCAGACGAAGAAACGCGCGTCGAGCCGGCGGCCGTCGTCGGTGGTGAAGCGCCAGCGGCCGGCCTCGGCGTCGAAGCGCGCCTCGGTGATCGCGTGGCCGAGCTGCAGGTGCGGCCGCAGGCCCTGCTCGTCATACTGCCGCTCGACATGGGCCTGGATCTCCGGCGCCGCGGCGAAGCGGCGCGTCCAGTGCGGGTTGGGCGCCCACGAGAAGCAGTACAGCGGCGACGGCACGTCGACATGCGCGCCCGGGTAGCGGTTGTCCCACCAGGTGCCGCCGGGGCCGGCGGACTTCTCGACGATGGCGAAGCGCCGTTCGCCGGCCCGCCGCAGCAGCGTGCCGACCGCCAGACCGGACATGCCGGCGCCGAGGACCAGGACCTCGTACGACGCGTCGCCAGCCGGCATGCGCTGCGCCGGCCCGTCAGAGGCTGCCGCTGGTGCGCAGCTTCTCCAGCCGCAGCGCTAGCGCGATGCGCAACTCGCCGATCTCCTGGCGCAAGGCCGCAGCCGCCGCCTCGGGCTCGCCGTCGGCGCGCGCTTCCAGTGCGGCGATGCGCTGCATCAGCGCCACCTCGGGCGGCACGACGCCGGCGTCCTTCAGGATCTTCATCGGCATGCGCAGATCGGCCGGCGTCTCGTCGTAGCCGTCGCCCAGGTCCAGCGGCCGGCCGTAGCTTTTCGCGCGCTGCAGCTCGCCGCTGGCCGCGCTCTCGGCCAGGTGGCGGCCGATGTCGTCCTCCAGCAGCTTGAGACGCCGTTCCCGTCTTTCCTCGGCATTCATGCGCGGACCTCCTCGGGCAGGGCGAGCCGTTCCATCCAGTGCCGCGTCAGCGGCGTCACCGGCTTGGCCATCGTGCGCTCGTTGAGCAGCGCGCGGCCCAGCGTGCGGCGGCCGCCCTGCGCGGCGGCGGCGAGCAGCGTCTGGTCGATCAGGTCGCGCTGCGCATGGCTGCCGCCCAGGCGCGCGGCGCTCGCGCGCACCGGGTAGATCAGGTCGACGGCGCCGTCGGCGTCGCCGCGCGAAAGCGCCAGCAGGCCGCGCATCAGCGGCAGGCCGACCTCGCGCGCCATCGCGTGGTTGCTGCGGCCGGCATCCTGCGGCTGCAGCGCACGTTCGGCGCAGCGCGCCAGCCACGACTCGGCGCGCGCCACCTCGCCGGCGCACAGCAGGGCCAGCACCGCGTGCACGTCGTTGAAGGCATAGTGGCCGGCGCTCTCGTCGTTCAGCGCCCAGCCCTGCACCAGCGCCGCGGCATGCGCCGACAGGTCGTGGCCCAGCAGGTGCAGCCGCCACAGCATCGCCGCGGCATCGACGCGCTGCAGCGTGATCTGCAGGGCCTCGCCGCTGAGGTGCGCGTCGACGATGCGCAGCACGCCCTCGACGTCCAGCGTCTCCAGGCGGAACAGCGCCTTGTGCCACCACAGGTGGCCGGCGAAGCCGTTGCCCTCGGCCCACACCGGCTGGTGCTGGCGCAGCCAGGCGCTGCCTTCCTCGAAGCGGCCCTGCATCTCCATGACATGGGCCACCGCATGCACGGCCCAGGGCACGCGCGGGTTGGCGGCCAGCGCGCGGCGGCCGGCGTCCTCGGCCTGCGGGTAGAGGTTGCTCTCCTCCAGCCCGAAGGCATACAGCGCCAGCACGTAGGCATACAGCGGGTCGGCGTCGTCCCACTCGGGCAGCGCGCGCGCCGGGCGGCCGCGCAGGCCGGCCGCGTCGCCGCGGTAGAAGTCCCACAGCTGCGCCCACTGCAGCGCCAGCGCGTCGCGCGGGTGCTCGATCAGGATCTCGTCCCAGCGCCGGCAGGCGGCTTGCCAGCGGCCTTCCAGCACCAGCTGCACGGCGTCCAGGTGCGCGCGTTCGCGCGCCGGCGCGTCCTTGGCCAGCGCGCGCGCATGCGACAGGTGCGCATCGGCCTCGCGCTGCAGCGGCGCCTCGGTCAGGCTGAGCAGGAAGCCGGCCTTCATCACGTGCGGCATCGCCCAGCCGGGGTCGGCGGCCATCGCGGCGTCGAGGTCCGCCAGCGGTGTGTCGTAGAACGACATCGTGCGCCACAGCGCCTGCTCGGCGGCGTCGCGCGCGGCGCGCGAGGCGCTGCCGCTGGGGTTGCCGCGGGGGTCGGGGGACGACATGGCGCGCACTGTAGCAAGGGCGCGCCGGCCGCCTTCAGGCGGCTTCGCATTCAACGCGCTGACCGCGTTGCTTCGCCTCGCCGTGCGTCAGCACTGTCTTCGGCTTCGCGCCCTGTTATCGCATCGGATGCGAAGCCGCATCAGGCGGGCGGCTGCGGCCAGGGCGGCAGCGGGTCGCGCAGCAGCTCCCAGGCGCGCGCGAAGCGCAGCGTGGCCAGGTCCTCGTGGCGGCGGCAGGCGATCTGCAGGCCGATCGGCCGGCCGTCGGCCGTCATCGTGCAGGGCACGCTGATCGCCGGCTGCTCGCTCATGTTGTAGGGCAGCGTGAACGCGATGTGCTCCATCGCGCGCGCCGGGTCGTTGGTCGGCATCGCCCACTCGGCCGGGAAGGCCGAGACCGGCGCCACCGGCGAGAGCACGGCGTCGAAGGGCTGGCAGGCGGCGACCGCGGCGTCGCGCAGCGCGCCCATCTGGCTGTAGCCGTGGAACAGCTGCGCCGTGCCGCACTGCGCGCCGGCCCCGGCCCATTCGCGGATGAAGGGCAGGACCAGTTCGCGGCGTTCGCGCGGCAGCGCCTCCAGGTCCAGCCAGGAGCGCACGCGCCAGAAGCGGTCGATGCCGTCGGCCATCTCGCGCGTCGCGAAGGGCGCCAGCGGCTCGACGATGGCGCCGGCGGCCTCGAAGCGGCGCGCCGCGGCCTGCACCGCGGCGACGATCTCGGGCTCGGCGGGCAGGCCCCAGCCGGCATCGAGCAGCAGCGCCACGCGCCTGCCGCGCAGCCATTCGCGCGGGTCGACCTCGTATTCGTGCCAGGCGATGTCCTGCCAGGGCAGGCTCATCGCGTCGCGCCAGTCGGGGCGCGACAGCGGCGCCATCATCGCGGCGGCGTCGGCCACCGTGCGCGTGATCGGCCCGGCCACGCGGCCGGCGTAGGGCGGCTTGATCGGCACGCGGCCCAGGCTGGGCTTGAAGCCGACGACGCCGCACCAGGCCGCGGGCAGGCGGATCGAGCCGCCGATGTCGGTGCCCAGGTGCAGCGGCCCGTAGCCGGCGGCCGCCGCGGCCGCCGCGCCGGCGCTGCTGCCGCCCGGGTTGAGCGCCAGGTTCCAGGGGTTGCGCGTCAGCCGGCCCTCGCGCTGGTGGAAGCTGGACAGGCCCGATGACAGCATGCCGTAGTCCGGCATCGTGGTCTTGGCGACGAAGAGCAGGCCGGCCTCGCGCAGCCGCGCCGCCGGCGGGGCGTCCTCCGCCGCCGGCACCAGCGTCGTCGCCGCGCTGCCCAGCGGCAGCGCCATGCCGGCGGTCGCGATGTTCTCCTTCAGCGTCGCCGGCACGCCGTCCAGCGGCGACAGCGGCGCGCCGCGCTGCCAGCGATCGGTGGCGGCGCGCGCGGCGGCCAGCAGCGCGTCGGCGTCGTAGCCCCAGGTCGCCTGCAGGTGCGGCTCCCAGCGCGCGACATGCGCGACCAGCGAGCGCGCCACGTCCAGCGGCGTCGCCTCGCCGCGGCGGTACAGCGCGGCCAGCGTGGCGGCGGAGTCTTCGTGCAGCAGCGTCATGCGGTCTTGGCGAGTTGACGCTGCAGCGTGCGCGCCGCCTGCCTGCGCACCTTCGCGCGCAGCCAGGGCGTCCAGCCCAGCAGCGCGCCCGGTGCGCCCAGCGCCTGGCGCGCCCAGCGCCAGAAGTCGAAGCGGTCGCGGTGGCGCGTGATGCGCCCCCGGGCGTCGAATTCGAAGTGCGCGTCGATCACGTTGTGCACCGGCCGCGCCCGCGGGCCGAACAGGTAGTGCACCTCCCAGCGCACGCGGTCGTCGGCCAGGTCGTGCGTCGTGAGCCGCCAGGCCGCGCGCGCGGCCTCGCTGGCGCGCACGTTGTCGCACAGCAGGGTCCACATGGCGCCGATCTCGCGCGCGCCGTGCAGCGCGAAGACCTCGTCGTCGAAGCGCGCGTCGTCGGCGTAGCAGGCCTGCATCGCCGCGCCGTCCAGGCGCGCGAAGGCCTGGTACAGGCGCTCGATCGTCGCGCGGCCCACGCCCGCGTCAGGTCCAGCTCAGCGCCGCCAGGTCGTTGGCGAAGATCGGGCTGCTGCTCCACAGGCCGCGCAGCCCGCGCCGCGCCACCGCCACCTGCGCCGGGTTCCAGATATAGACGTTGACCGCGTCCTCGGCCAGCTGGCGCTGGATCTCGCGCCACAGCCGCGCCTTGTTGGCGGCGTCGGTGCTGGCCGCATGCTGCGCGACCAGGCCGCGGAACTTGGCGCTGTCGTAGCCGTAGTAGTAGTTCGGGTCGGCGTAGGCGGTGGCGTAGTCCAGCGGCTCGACGTGGTTGATGATGGTCATGTCGAAGTTGCCCTTGAAGGGCCCGGCCAGCCACTGCGCCCACTCGACGTTCTCGATCTTCGCGTTGACGCCCACCTTGGCCAGCATCGCGGCGACGATCTCGCCGCCCTTGCGCGCATATTGCGGTGGCGGCAGCGTCAGCGTCACGTTCAGCGGCGTCGTGACGCCGGCCTCGCGCAGCAGCGCCTTGGCCTTCTCGGGGTCGTAGGGGTACAGGCCGGTGAGGTCCACGTAGCCCGCATCGGTGGGCGCGAAGTGGCTGCCGATCGGCCGCCCCAGCCCTTCCTGCGCGCCGGCGATGAAGGCCTGGCGGTCGATCGCGTGCGTCAGCGCGCGGCGCACGCGCACGTCGCTGAACGGTGCCTTGCGGTTGTTCAGCGCCAGGATGCCCTTGCCCGCGGTGCCGCCCACCTCCACCGTGAAGCGGCGGTCGTTGCGGAACTGCGCCAGCGCCTGCAGCGCGCCGAAGCGCGGCATGCCGTCGATGTCGCCGGCCAGCAGCGCCGCGACCTGCGCCGACGGGTCGTTGACGAAGCGGAAGCTGGCGCGCCGGATGCGCACGTTGGCGGCGTTGCGGTGGCCGTCCCACTTGACCAGCGTGACGGCGCTGCCCTTGGCCCAGTTGTCCAGCAGGTAGGGCCCGGTGCCGACGGGTTTGGTGGCGGCCTGCGCCGCCGTGTCCGGGTGCAGGATCACCGCGGTGTTCTCGCCCAGGCGGAAGGGCAGCGAGGCGTCGGCGTTGTTGAGCACCAGGATCACCGTGTGCTCGTCGTGCACGACGACGCTGGAGATGTTGTCGAAGACCGCCTTCTTGGCCTTGTTGGTGCTGCCGGGCGCCTTCGCGCGGTCGAAGCTGAACTTGACGGAGCTGGCGTCGAAGGGCTTGCCGTCCGAGAAGCGGATGCCGCGGCGCAGGTTGAAGGTGTAGGTCTTGCCGTCGGGGGTGAGGCTCCAGCGTTCGGCCAGGAGCGGCGTCACGCTGCCGTCGACGTTGACCTTGGTCAGGCCCTCCAGCACGTTGTAGTGGACGATCTCGCCGATCGCCGCCGCCGGCGCGATGGTCGGGTCCAGGCCCGGCGGCTCCAGCACCATGGCGAGCGTCACGCTGTCGCGGCGGCCTTGCGCCAGCGCGGTGGGCAGCGCGCCGGCCAGCGGGGCGCCGGCGAGCAGCGTATTGACGGTGCGGCGGGACAGGGTCATCGCGGGCCTCCTGGGGCGTGGGTTCGTTCAGGTCGGTTGGGACGGGCGCTGCGGCAGATTCTGCGCCAGCGCCGGGCCGCCGCGCACGCGGGGTTTCATGCCCGGCACCGCGGCCAGCAGGCGCTGCGTGTAGGGGTGCTGCGGGCGCGTGAACAGCGCGCCGGGGTCGCCCTGCTCGACGATGCGGCCCTCGCTGAGCACGAGGACCTCGTCGCACACCAGGTCCACCACCGCCAGGTCGTGGCTGATGAACAGGTAGGTCACGCCGAAGCGGTCCTGCAGCGACTGCATCAGGTTCAGCACCTGGGCCTGCACGCTGACGTCCAGCGCCGACACCGGCTCGTCGGCGACGATCAGCTTGGGCCGCGTCACCAGCGCGCGCGCGATCGCGATGCGCTGGCGCTGGCCGCCGCTGAACTCGTGCGGATACTTGGCCAGGTCGGCGGCGCGCAGGCCGACCGCGTCCAGCACCTCGGCGGCGCGCTCGCGCTGCTCGGCGCGGCCGGCGCCCAGCAGCACGGCCAGCGGCTCGGCCACCGTCTGCAGCACGGTGCGCCGCGGGTCCAGCGAACCGTAGGGGTCCTGGAAGACCATCTGCAGCGCGCTGCGGCGCCGGCGCAGCTCGGCCGGCGGCAGCGCATGCAGGTCCTCGCCCTCCAGCTGCACCCGGCCGCTGGTCGGCGCCTCCAGCGCCATCACCAGCCGCGCCAGCGTGCTCTTGCCCGAGCCCGACTCGCCGACCACGCCCAGGCTGCGCCCGGCCTGCAGCGTGAAGCTCACGCCGTCCAGCGCCTGCACCTCGGGCGGCGCGGCGAGCAGGCGTTCGCGCGGCAGCCGGTAGCGCTTGCTGACGTTCTCGACGCTGAGCAGCGGCGCCGTCATGCGGCGGCGTCCACGGCAGGCAGCGGCACGCCCACGCGCAGGCAGCGCGCGTCGTGGCCGGGGCCGACCGCCACCGCCGGCGGCAGGCCGGCGCGGCAATCGTCGACGACGACAGCGCAGCGCTCGGCGAACGGGCAGCCGCGCGGCAGGTCGGCCAGTTCGGGCACGCGGCCGGGGATGGTCGCCAGGCGCACGCCGCGCCGGTCGCCGCCGCCGCCGGGCCGGGCATGGCGCAGCCCCAGCCGCGGCCGCGCCGCGAAGAGTCCGCGCGTGTAGGGGTGGGCCAGGCGCTCGAAGACCTGGTCGGTGGGCCCGCGCTCGACGACGAGGCCGCCGTACATGACCATCACGCGCTCGACGGTATCGGCCATCACGCCCAGGTCGTGGCTGATCAGCAGCAGCCCCATGCCGTCCTCGCGCACCAGCTGCTCGATGAGGTCCAGCACCTCGCGCTGGATGGTCACGTCCAGCGCCGTCGTCGGCTCGTCGGCGATCAGCAGGTCGGGGCCGCAGGCCAGCGCGATGGCGATCACCACGCGCTGGCGCTGGCCGCCGCTGAGCTGGTGCGGATAGGCGTCCAGCCGCTGCGCGGCCTGCGGCAGCTGCACGCGTTCCAGCAGGCGCAGCGCCTGTGCGCGCGCCGCGGCGGCCGAGAGCCCCAGGTGCAGGCGCAGCGGCTCGGCGATCTGGCGGCCTATGGTGTGCAGCGGGTTGAGCGCCGTCATCGGCTCCTGGAACACCATCGCGATGCGTCGTCCGCGCAGCCGGCACCAGTCGGCCTCCGGCAGCGTGCTCAGTTCGCGGCCGTCCAGACACATGCTGCCGGCGACCTGCGCGCCTTCGGGCAGCAGCCCCATCAGCGCCAGCGCCGTGATGCTCTTGCCGCAGCCGCTCTCGCCGATCAGGCCCAGCGTCTGTCCGCGGTCCAGCGTGAACGAGACCTCGCGCAGCGCATCGGCCGCGCCGCGGGAGGTCTGCAGGGTCACGCGCAGGTGGTCGACTTCGAGCAGCGGCACGGGGGCGACGATAGCCGACCGCAGCCGACGCGGGGCCCGCGCCCCTGCACCGGGCCGTGGTGGACAAGCCGCCGGTACCGGCGTAGAACGGGCGCCAACGCCGGGCCCGGCGCGAGGCCCGGGCCCGGCGCGCCCTGCGGTCATTCGCCTCGCCCTCGGCTGCGGAGGGGCGACCATGAATGCCTTTGCCTGCTGCGCCGGCCTGATGCTGGCGGCGGCCTGCGCCGCGGCGCAGGCGACGGCCTACACCTGGGCCGGAGGCCCGTTCTCGCGCTCCGGCGTGCCGGGCACGCTGGAGCCTCCGGACACCGCGCTGATGCAGGCGCCCGTGGCGCCGCCCGTCTTCGACACCGGCTTCCACAACCGCAGCGTCTTCTCGTACCGCGACAGCAACCTCGCCTTCGCCGACGGCGTGACGGTGATCAACGACGGCACCTGGGTCTCGCTCGACGACCACGGCCTGCTGCGCTCGGGCAGCCCGACGGTCAATCCGCGCTTCGTCAACTTCGGGCTGTTCCGCAAGGACGGCGGCGGGCCGACGCTGTTCGTCAACCTCGTGCTCGTCAACAGCGGCGAGTTTCGTGCCCAGCAGGGAACGATCGCGCTCAACAGCCCATTCAAGACCTTCAACGAGGGCAGCGTGCTGCATGGCCTGGCCGGCCTGGGCAGGATCGAGATCCGCAACGGCGGCCGCTTCAACGGCGGCTTCAGTGCCGAGAACCTGGAACTGGTGCATGGCGACTACGACGGCGACGCCGCCGTGCTGACCGACGGCCGGCTGGACTGGACCGCCGGCGCCTTCACCGGCAGCTGGACCAACCGCGCGACGATCTTCGCGCGCGACACCGGTGGCGTGCGGCAATGGGGCAGCGGCGTCAGCTTCACGAATGCCGGCAGCTTCGTCTGGGAAAGCGGCGTCATGACCCTCGGCGACAACGCCGAGCTCGTCAATACCGGCACCTACCGGTCGCTGGCGGTGCCGGCGCAGGGCACCCTCGTCACGGCCTTCGACTGGATCGGCTCGGCCGTGCGCCCGACCGTCACCAACCGCGGCCGCTTCGTGCACGCCGGCCTGCCGGGCCTGCTGGTGGGCGACGTGCACTTCGTCAACTTCGGCACCATCGACGCGGAACGCGGACTGATCGCCTTCAACGGACCGGCCGCCTTCAAGGATGGGACACGATTCGAGGGCAACGTCATCTCGGTCCTGCAATCGGCGACCTTCGAGGGGCGCTTCGAGGCCGACGCGCCCCTGCTGCTGACCGCGGGCGTCTTCGACGGCCAGGCGGCAACGATGAGCGGCAGGGTTCAGTGGCGCGGGGGCACGCTGGCCAATAACTGGACCAACGAGGGCCGGCTGGCGATCAACGACGATGTCGAGAGCAAGGTCATCGCCGGCACATTCACCAACCGCGGCGAGATCGAGTGGATCTCGGGCTTCGACGTGGTCCACGTCGGCGACGCGTCCCGGGCGACCTCGATCGTCAACCGGGGCAGCATCGTCGCCGGCCTCGCAACCGACAGTGCTGCCGTCACGCGCCGCCTGCGTGCCGTCGCCGGCGCCACCACGCAGTTCGACAACTCCGGCAGCGTGGTCCATCTGGGACTGGGGACCACCGAGATCGGCATCCCCCTCGAGAACACAGGCGCGATCACCGTGCACGCGGGCCGGCTGCGCATCGCCAGTTCGTTCGAGCAGCGCGGCACCGTCACGCTGCACGACGCGGTGCTGGAGCTGACCGCCGGCCCGCTGGACAATTTCGGGAGCATCACCGGCACCGGGGCCATCGAAGGCACCGGGTTCCTGGTCAACCATGGCCACATCGCCCCGGGCCTGTCGCCAGGCACGCTGGCGCTGGCGGGCGGCTTCGTGCAGGCGGCCGGCGGCGTCTTCGAGCTGGAGGTGCAGGACCGCACCACCTTCGACCGCCTGCTGGTCGGCGGCGAGGCCGTGCTGCAGGGCGGCGAGCTGGCGCTGCACTGCCTGGCGCGCTGCGACCTGGCGGTCGGCGACCGCCTCGATTTCCTGGTGGCCAGCGGTGGGCTGGACGGCAGCTTCGCCGCGCTGACGCTGCACGGCTTCGGCCCGGGCTGGTCCTTCGACCTGGCCTACGGCGCCGGCAGCGTGCAGCTGGTCGTGCTGCAGGTCGGCGCGCCGATTCCGGAGCCGGGCCGCTGGGCGCTGCTGCTGGCCGGTCTCACCGGCCTGGCGGCGCTGCGGCGGACCATGCCACGACAGTGAAGGCCGCCCGCGTCCGGCAGGGGGCTTCGGCACCGCTGCCGCGCCGGCGCGGGCGCCGGTCGGCGCATCTGCTGTCGGCGCGCTTGACAGTCGCCGCGCCGCCAAGAGGCGTCCGCGCTGCAAGTCCGCGCCGGCATGGGCCTTTCGCCCGCTGGTGCGGCGCATGCTTGGGTCCGGAACGTCGCGCTCTCCCCCCACACAGGAGCTCCCCATGCGTACATGGTTCACCACACTGGCCACCGCGTCGTCGCTCGCCCTCGCGGCAGCAGGCGTGCAGGCCGCGCCCGTCAACCAGATCGACTACAACCTGCTGACCGGCACCCAGCTGATCACCTTCGACGACATCCCCGGCGGCGCCGCCCCGGGCACCAACTACGACGGGCTGCTGCGGTCGGGCAACACTTCCTTCGGCGAGCGCTTTGCCGGGCAGACGAATGCGCCGGCCGGTGGCTTCGACGTCCTTTCCGGCGCCCCCAGCGGACCGCTGGCGCTGGCCTTCGGCGCACCGGGCCAGAACCTCAACGTCTTCATCAACAACACGAGCCAGGTGCTGACGGGCCTGGGGCCGGCGGGCTTCCCCGACTTCAATGCCATCGGCGAAGGCTCGTTCGCGGTGCTGTTCGACGACGACCAGTCGGAATTCGGCTTCCAGCTGGTGGGCGGCAACGGCGGTTCGGCGACGCTGGACTTCTTCCGCCGCGACGGCAGCCTGATCCAGCAGATCGTCGTCGGCGGACTGGCCGATGCGTTCTACGGCTTCGCGCGCGAGGGCGCCGTGCGCGACATCGCCGGCATCAGCATCTGGAATACGGACGGCGCCGGCATCGGCTTCGACAACCTGAAGCACGACGTCCCCGGCCGCAACGACATCCCGCTGCCCGGCACGCTGCTGCTGGCCGGCCTGGCGCTGGCCATCGCGGGCGCAGCGCGCCGTCGCGTCACACGCTGACGGCGACGTTCCTCGCCCCAGGCCGACCCGCACAGGGCCGGGCCGGCACCGACGGGTGCCGCCCGGCCCTCGGTTCTTGGATGGGGTCGTCCGCGCAAGGTCGCCAACATTCGCGTCGCCCCGTCGGTCGACATCGCCAGGCGTGCCACGCACAATGCCGACACCCCCGACACGCCCCGGAGCCGACGATGCAAGGCGACGCCAGAGTCCTCGAACTGCTCAACCGCCAGCTGAAGAACGAGCTCACCGCGATCAACCAGTATTTCCTGCATGCCCGCATGCTGAAGAACTGGGGCTACGCGCGCATGGCCCAGCACGAGTACGACGAGTCGATAGAGGAGATGAAGCATGCCGACCGCCTGGTCGAGCGCATCCTGATGCTGGACGGCCTGCCCAACCTGCAGGACCTGGGCAAGCTGCTGATCGGCGAGAACGCGGTCGAGGTGCTGCACTGCGACCTGAAGGCCGAGAAGGCGTCCCAGGTCGACCTGAAGGAGGCCATCGCGCACTGCGAGAGCGTGCGCGACTACGTCAGCCGCGAACTGCTGGTGGCCATCCTGGACGACACCGAGGAGCACATCGACCACCTGCAGACGCAGATCGGCCTCGTGTCGCAGGTCGGCGAGCCGAACTGGCTGCAGTCGCAGATGGGCGACGGCGCGAGCTGAGCGCCGCGTGCAGCGCCCCCGGCCGGCGCGAACCTTTGCCGGCGCAGGGAGATTGCAAATGGGAACGATTCGTATTAAAGTTCGTTCCCATCATGATCGTCTGCCTCTGCCATCGCGTCAGCGACCGCGACATCCGGCGTGAAGCCGCCGCCGGTTGCACCAGCTTCGACGAACTGCAGGACGAGCTGCGCGTGGCCACCAGCTGCGGCGCCTGCCACGACTGCGCGCGCGAGATCTTCGACGCGCATGCCGGCCCGCGCTGCCCGGCGCAGCAGCGTCGCGCCCAGGAGGCGGCCGCCCTGGCGGCCTGACCCCGCATGCAGCATCACGACACGCCGAGCCAGCCTGCCGCTGCTGCCGGCGCCTTGCGTGCCGAGCCTGCGGTTGCCGAACGGCCGCGCCCGCTGGCACCGCCGCGTCTGCGCAGCCCCGACCTCTTCGGCAACGCGGTCGAGATCGAGATCGAGCACGACGCGCAGGTCTACCGGCTGCGCAAGACCTCGCTGGGCAAGCTCATCCTGACGAAGTAGCCGGCGCCGCCGCGGGCGCCGCCTCGCGGCAGAAGGCCAGCAGCCGCGGCGCCAGCCGGGCCGGCCAGTCGTCGCCGTCGGTCGCCGGGCCGATCAGCGTGACGGCCGCCAGCACCACGCCCTGCGCGTCGCGCAGCGGCGCCGCCAGCGCGGCCAGGCCGGGGATCACGGTGCCGCTGACGCCGGCCCAGCCGTCGGCCCGCACGCGCGCGACCGCGGCGGCCACCGCGCGCCGCTCTTCCGCGGCGCGGTGGCGCGCCGCGATCTCGCGCGCGGCGACGCGTTCGTCCATGCCGGCCAGCAGCACGCGTCCGCTGGCCGAGCCGGTGGCCGGCAGCAGCGAGCCCAGCGCCAGCGCGCTTGCGAAGGCCGGCGTGCTGCGCTGCCAGTGCACGATGGTCGGGCCGCGTTCGCTCCAGACCACGACGATGGCCGTCACGCCGACCTCGGCCACCAGCGCCGGCAGTGCCCGCTGCACCGCGGCGATGGGGTCGGCGCGCTGCAACGCCGCCAGGCCGATGCGCAGCGCCAGCGGGCCGAGGTCGTAGCGCGCCGTCGCGGCGTCCTGCACCGCGAGCCCGGCGCGCACGAAGCTGGCCAGGAAGCGGTGCGCATTCGGCGCCGCCATCCCGGCGGCGGCGGCCAGCACCGACAACGGCGCCGGCCCCGGCGCGGCGGCCATCGCGGCCAGCAGCGCCAGGCCGCGGTCCACCGACTGGATGCCGCGGCGTTCGCTCGCATCGCTCGAGACGGTCATTGCCTCTTTGACAACGTCTTGTTCATACGCCAATATTGAACCCGAACGGTCGCCGAAGCAAGGGGCGTCCGCTGGAGATTCCCCATGCGCATCCGCATCGTCGGTGCCGGCCCGGCCGGCCTGCTGTTCGCCCTGCTGGCGCGCCGGCGCCGGCCCGACGCCGACCTGCGGGTGATCGAGCAGAACCCGCGCGACGCCACCTTCGGCTTCGGCGTCGTCTTCTCGTACGGCGCGCTGGAATTCCTGGCGCGCGACAACCCGGCGCTGCACGCCACGCTGATGCAGGCCACCGAGCACTGGCCGATGCAGCGCATCGTGCACCGTGGCCAGGCCGTGGACATCGACGGCAACGGCTTCGCCGCCATCGGCCGCCTGCGCCTGCTGCAGCTGCTGCAGGCCGAATGCGAGGCGGCCGGCGTGGCGATCGAATTCGGCCGCACGGTCGCTTCGCGCGCCGAGCTGGGCGACGCCGACCTGATCGTCGCCGCCGACGGGCTGAACTCGGCGCTGCGGCGCGAGCTCGCGCCGCAGTTCGGCCCGCGCATCGACTGGCTGCGCAACAAGTTTGCGTGGTACGGAACGCCGCGGCCCTTCGACTGCCTGACGCTGACCTTCCGCGACAGCGAATTCGGCCCCTTCGTCGCCCACCACTACCGCTACGCACCGGACGCCAGCACCTTCCTCGTCGAGTGCGACGCCGCGACCTGGCAGCGCGCCGGCCTGGACCGGCTGGACGACGCGGCGTCGCGCGCACTGTGCGAGCGCATCTTCGCCGACGACCTGCAGGGTGCGCCGCTGGTCGGCAACCGCTCGATCTGGCGCAACTTCCCGCTGCTGCGCAACGAACGCTGGAGCGCCGGCAACGTGGTGCTGATCGGCGACGCGCTGCGCACGGGCCACTTCTCCATCGGCTCGGGCACGCGGCTCGGGTTCGACGACGCGATCGCGCTGGACCGCGCCCTCGGAGAATGCGGGGACGACGTGCAGGCACTACTGGCGGCTTTCGAGCGCGAGCGCCGGCCGGTCGTCGACAAGCTGGTCGCCGCGGCCAATACCAGTTCGTTCTGGTACGAACGCCTGGCCGACAAGATGGCGCTCGGCCCGGTCGAGCTGGCCTACGACTACATGACGCGCAGCGGCCGCATGCCCGACGAACGGCTGGCGCGCGAGGCGCCGCGCTTCATGGCGCAGGTGGCGGCGGCGCGCGCCGCCGACCCCGGCTGGGCGGCACGCCGCGAAGGGCGCGTCGCCGACCCGGTGCCCTGCGACGCGCCCGCCAGCGCCGGCGCGGCCGAGATCGACTTCACACTGCCCGAGCGCTGGAACGCCGCGGCGATGCTGTTCGACCGCATCGCCGAAGGCCGCGGCGATCATGTCGCGGCGATCGCCGGCGACCGTCGCATCACCTATGCCGAACTCGGCCGCCTGGCCTGCCGTGCCGGCAGCGCGCTGGCCGCGCTGGGCCTGGCGCGCGGCGGCCGCGTGCTGATGCTGCTGGACGACGGCATCGAATACCTGGCAGCGATCTTCGGCGCCCTGCGCGGCGGCTTCGTGCCGGTGCTGGCCAATACGCTGTCGCCGCCCGAACTGCTGGCCTGGATGCTGCAGGACAGCGGCGCCGAGGCGATGCTGGCCGACGCGCGCTTCGCCGCCGTGCTGGGCCACGAAGGCATCGCCGCCAGCCGGCTGCGCCATGCCGTCGTGGTCGGCGACGCGGCCGCGGTGCCGCGGCCGGAGTTCGTCACACTGCACGCCTGGGACGACTGGATCGCGGTCGGCGACGAAGCCTTCCCGATGGTGGACACGCACCGCGACGAGATGGCCTTCTGGATGTACAGCTCGGGCTCCACCGGCCGGCCCAAGGGCGTCGTGCATCTGCACCACGACGCGCCCTACACCTGGGAAGCCTACGGGCGGCGCGTGCTGGGCCTGCGCGAAGACGACCTGGTCTTTTCGCCGCCGAAGATCTTCTTCGCCTACGGCTTCGGCAACTCGGTCACGTTCCCGGCGATGGCCGGCGCCCGCGTGCTGCTGCTGGACGGCCGGCCGGAGCCGGCGCGCGTCTTCGACGCCATCGAGCGCCACCGGCCCACGGTGCTGTTCGGCCTGCCGACGCTGTACGGTGCACTGCTCGCGCACCCCGGGGCCGAAGGGCGCGACCTGTCCAGCCTGCGCCTGTGCGTCAGCGCCGCCGAGGTGCTGGCACCGCCGCTGGCCGAGCAGTGGAAGCGCTGGTACGGGCTCGAGATCGTCGAGGGCCTGGGCTCCACCGAGGTGCTGCACATCTACCTGTCCAACCGTCTCGGCCATTGCCGGCCGGGCGCGGCCGGGCGGCGTGTGCCGGGCTACGAGCTGAAGCTGGTCGACGGCGACGGCGCCGAGGTGCCGGTGGGCCCCGAGGGCGCCAGCGGCATCCTGTGCGTGCGCGGTCCGTCGCAGGCGCCGATGTACTGGCAGCGCCCGGACAAGACCGCCGAGACCATGCGCGAGGGCTGGATCTGGACCGGCGACCGCTTCCGCGTCGACGCCGACGGCTTCCACTTCTTCGAGGGCCGCGCCGACGACCTGGTCAAGGTCAGCGGCCAGTGGGTGCATCCGCTGGAGGTGGAGCGCTGCCTGGCGACGCACCCGCAGGTGCGCGAGTGCGCGGTGCTCGCCGGCGAGGACGCGCAGCGGCTGAAGGTGCTGGTCGCCCATGTCGCGCTGGCCCCCGGCGTGGCGGCAGATGCGACGACCACCGCCGAGCTGCAGCGCTGGGTCAAGCAGCAGCTGCTGCCCTACAAGTACCCGCGGCTCGTGCGCTACGTGGACGAACTGCCGAAGACCGGCACCGGCAAGATCGACCGCCAGGCCTTGCGCGGCGCGGGATGACCGCCGACGTGGCAGCATCCGGCGACCATGCGGCCAAGCCCGAACGCGTGCTGCCCACCGGGTGACCCGACCCGCCGTCGAGCGCTGGGCGTGGCCGCGCTGCTGCTCGCCGGTTGCGCCGCGCCGAGCGGCGCGCCGCCGCTGACCTTCACGAAGCCGGTGGTGTTGCTCGGCGAGGTGCACGACCACCCGCAGCAGCACGCGCTGCGCCTGCAGGCCTTTCGCGCGCACCTGGCGACGGGGGCGCGCCCGGCGCTGCTGATGGAGCAGTTCGACCGCCAGCACCAGGCCGCGCTGGACGCCGCGATGGCGGCGCAGCGTGCACCGTTCATGGCGCCGGACGTGCCGGCCGTGGTGGCCGCCGGGCAGGGCGGCCGCGGCTGGCACTGGCCGTTCTACGAGCCCTTCATCGCCTTGGCGATGCAGCAGGGCCTGCCGCTGGAGGCCGTCAACGTCGGCCGCGACGAGGCGCGCGCGGTGATGCGCGACGGCCTCGCCGCGCACGGCTTCGACGCCGCGCTGCCGGAGCCCGTGCTCGCCACGCTGGCCGCGGCGATCCGCGACAGCCACTGCGGCATGGTGGACGCCACGATGGCGCGCCGCATGGCGCTGGCGCAGGTGGCGCGCGACCAGCAGATGGCGCGCGCGCTGGTGCGGCATGCCGCGCGTGGCGCCGTGCTGCTGGCCGGCAACGGGCACGTGCGCACCGATGTCGGCGCGCCGCGCTGGCTGGACGCCGCGACACGCGCCCGCAGCGAGGCGATCGGCTTCCTCGAGGAAGGCGACCCGACGCGGGCCTTCGACCGCATCGTCTTCACGCCGCCGCATGCGCGGCCGGACCCCTGCGCGGCGATGCGCGCGCCGGCGCCGCGCTGAGGCTCAGGCTGCGGCCGGAGCGGCCGGTTCGCCGGCGATCTGCCGCAGCGCCTGCTCGAACACCTCGGGCGGCTGCCCGCCCTGGATCAGGTGGCGGCCGTCGATCACGACCGACGGCACCGAGTGGATGCCCAGCTGCTGCCAGCGCCGCTCGGCCTCGCGCACCGGGTCGGCGTAGGCGTCACCGGTGATCACCGCCTCGGCACGCGCCGCATCCAGCCCGGCCTGCACGGCCAGCTCGCGCAGCACCTCCTGCGCGCCGGGGTTGCGCCCCTCGCCGTGGTACGCGCGCAGCAGCGCATGCTTGAGCGCGCGCGCCGCGCCGGGCGGGCCTTCCGCCGCGGCAAACGCCAGCAGCCGGTGCGCGTCGAAGGTATTCCAGACACGCGCGCGTTCGCCGAAGGCGAAACCGACCGCCGCGCCACGCTCGCGGATCGCAGCCTGGTTGCGCGCGATCTGCTCGGGCCCGATGCCGTACTTGCGCGACAGGTAGGCGACGGTGTCGTCGCCCTCGGGCGGCAGCGTCGGGTTCAGCTCGAAGGGCTGCAGGTGCAACTCCACCGGGACCTGGTCGCCGAGGCGCGCGAGCGCGATCTCCAGCGAATTCAGGCCGATGGCACACCAGGGGCAGGCGATGTCGGAGACGAAGTCGATGCGCATGGCGGCCAGTCTAGGCCGCCCGTGCCGAGGCCGCCGGTCCGGCGCGACAAGACCCGCCTGCCGTCGCAGCCGCAGCGCAGACTAGCGGTCCAGCGGCACGTACATGTAGCCGGCGTTGCGCACGGTGCGGATCACGCGCGGCTCGGCGCCGGGGTCGGGCTCGATCTTGCGGCGCAGGCGGCCGATGCGGATGTCGATCGAGCGGTCGAAGGGCTCCCACTCGCGGTTGCGCGTGTGCATCAGCAGCTGGTCGCGCGACAGCACGCGGTTCGGGTTGGCGAGGAAGACGCGGATCAGGTCGTATTCCATCGCCGTCATCGCCTGCTCCTCGCCACCGGCGGCGAGGTCGAACAGGCGCCGCGAGTCGAGCTCGATCTCGCAGCGGCCGAAGCGCTGGCGCCCGGGCGCCGGGGCCTCGCCGCCGGCAGCGGCCGCGGCCGCCGGCGCGCCGTCCTGCGGCCGCGCCTGCATGCGCCGCAGCACGCTGCGCACGCGCGCCAGCAGCTCGCGCGGGTCGAAGGGCTTGGCGACATAGTCGTCGGCGCCGACCTCCAGCCCGACAACGCGGTCGACCACGTCGCCCGAGCCGGTCACGATGATGATGCCGACGTCGTAGCGCTCGCGCAGGTAGCGCGCCAGCGTCAGCCCGTCCTCGCCGGGCAGCCGCAGGTCGAGCAGGATCAGGTCGGGCAGTTCGCGCTCGATCTCGGCGCGCATCGCCGCGCCGCTGTCGGCCGCGCGCACCTGGTAGCGGTGGCCGCCGAGATATTCCAGCAGCAGCGAGCGCACGCTGGGGTCGTCGTCGACGACGAGGAGGTTGCCGCTCGAGTCCATGGCCGCGCATTCTGCGCGCCGCACTGCCGCGCGGGAAGGCCCGAATACAAAGCGGCAACACGTGCGGCGCGTCGCGTTGCCGCCGCGTTACGCGGGCTTTCGACACTGGCGGCCAGCCTGGCGGCAAGGGGTCGCCGGGCGGCACCCCGAGGACCCACCCCATGAGCACCACGACCCTTCCCGCCGTTGCGACCGAGCGTTATGCCCGCGTCATCGAGGTCTCCAAGCGCGTGCGCTGGGAGATCGAGCGCGACGTCTTCCGCGGCCGCAGCTTCGACTACAGCAAGACCTTCCTGCCGAACGGCCTGTCGCTGGTCGGCGAGCTGGAGTTCCTGAGCGCGGCCGACAAGCGCCTGCTCAGCCAGGTGCAGGGCCGCACCTACGCCTACATCTTCGGGCTCGTCGAGCGCTTCATCGCCGCCAAGGCGCTGGACCTGGGCCGCGCGCACGCGCTCGCGGACCAGACCGCGATGCAGGCCATCGTGCGCATGAGCGAGGAGGAACTGCGCCACCAGGAGATGTTCCGCCGCCTGGAGGCGACGATGGCCGCCGACATGCCCGCGGGCTACGTGCAGACCGCCGACCCCGACGCGGTCGCGCAGGCCGTGCTGTCCAAGAGCGAGTGGGCGGTGATCGCGCTGACGCTGGACATCGAGCTGTTCACGCAGGCGCACTACCGCGCCAGCATCGAGGCCGACGCCAACCTGTCGCCGCTGTGGAAGGACGTCTTCCTGTTCCACTGGAAGGAGGAGGCGCACCACGCCACGCTGGACGAGCTGGAGCTGGTGCGCGAGGACGCGAAGCTGTCGAAGACCGAGCGCGACGCCGCGGTCGGCGACCTGATCGACCTCGTGGTCGCGGTCGACGGCATCCTGCAGGCGCAGGCCCGCGCCGACGCCGACTATTTCATCGCGATCGCCGGCACGCCCTTCACCGGCGCGCAGCGCGAGCGCATCGCGGCCACCGTGCTCAAGGCCTACCGCTGGCAGTACATCGTCTCCGGCGTGATGGAGCCGCGCTTCCAGAAGACGCTGTTCGCGCTGCTCGACGAGGAGCAGGCCGCGCGCATCCACACCGCGCTGGCGCCGCTGACCCACGCGGTGCCCGACCGCCCCGAGGTGCCGCTGCCGCTGGCGGCCTGAGCGGGACGCCGGAACCTGCCTGCGCAGGTTGCGGCGCCAGCGAAGGGGCGAGCGCCTGCCAGCGCGAGCGCGGCCTGCAATGCCTGACCCGCCCCACCCTGTCTCGCGCGACCCCGACGACGGCCACGCCCGCAAGGCGTGGCCGTCGTCGTTGCAGGGCCGTGCGCGCACATCGGCGCGCTGCACCGCGACCCTCGAAACGCGATCGATACAGGACGACGACACGCCGCGCCACGGCCGCCATCGGCGCGATACCGGCGCCCGCGAGAGTGCAGCCATGCCGGCAGCGACCGGCCCGTCCTGCCCCCGTCCGACCCGCAAGGAGCCCTGCCATGACCACCCTCGCACACCCCCTCGGCGCCACCGCACGCAGCCATGTCCATGCCCTGGCCGGCGCGCTGCTGCAAGGGGCCTGGCGCGCCTTGCGCCGGGCCGCCGCGCGCCTCGCGCAGCGGCGCCGGCTGGCGCAGATGCAGGCGACGCTGGCCGCGCTGGACGACGCCACGCTGCGCGACGTCGGCCTGCGTCGCGCCGAGGCCGCCGCCTACTGGGCGCAGGCCGAGGGCCTGCGGCCGCCGTTCCACGCCAGCGTCGCCGCCCCGCCGCGCGGCGCCGGCTACCGGCCGTACCCGCGACCGGTCGCGCCCTGAGCGCCCGTAGCGCCCGTAGCGCCCGTAGCGCCCGTAGCGCCCGTAGCGCCCGTAGCGCCCCTATCGCCTTTGCGCGCCCCTTGGCGCCACCCAGCGCCACTCAGCGCAACTGGCCCGACTTCCTCGACCCCGACCCCGGAGCCCTGCCATGCCTTCCGTCATGACCCTTCGCCTTCCCGCTGCCAGCACCCCGGCAACCGCGGCGCCCACCACCGGCTGGCGGCAGCGCCTGCGCGCCGCCTGGCAGCGCATCGGTGCCGCCGACCCCGCCGACGGCCTGACCGAGCAGACGCTGCGCGACATCGGCCTCACCCGCGCGGAGCTGTCGTCCTACGAGGCCGAGGTCGCTGGCCGCGTCGAGGCGACCCGCGTGCGCGCCATCCTGCAGCGCCAGGCCGGGGGCTGAGGTGGGCGCCGACGCCTGGCGCCTGGCCCTGGCCGCCACCGCGCTGATGGCGCTGGTGACCGGCGCCCGCTCGGCATTCGGGCTCTTCGTCTCGCCGCTGAATACCGCCACCGGTCTGGGGCTGGCGGGCATCAGCCTGGCCGCGGCGGTGGCGCAGCTCGGCCTGGGCGCCGGGCAGCCGCTGGTCGGCTGGCTGGCCGAGCGCCATGGCGCGGTGCGCGTGATCCGCAGCGGCGCGCTGCTGCTGGCACTCGCCACGGCGGCCATCGCCTGGGCCGGCAGCGTGCCGATGCTCGCCGCGCTGCTGCTGGCCGCGGCCCTGGGCAGCAGCGCGACCGGCAGCAACGCGCTGCTGATCGGCGAGATCGGCCGCCGGCTGACGCCGGCCCAGCAGGGCCTGGCCATCGGGCTCGTCGGCGCCGGCGGCTCGGCCGGCCAGTTGCTGCTGGCCCCGGCCACGCAGTGGGCGATCACGCAGCAGGGCTGGTTCTGGGCGCTGATGGCCACCGCGGCGCTGTCGCTGCTGGCCTGGCCCCTGGCCGGCGCCTTCCGCCAGGCCGCGCCGCGGCCGGCAACGGCCATCGCCGTGCCGCTGGCCGATGCGCTGCGCGACCGCCGCTTCTGGGCCGTCACGCTGGCCTTCGCGTCCTGCGGCTTCCACATCGGCTTCCTGACCATGCACATGCCCGGCGTGATCGAGCGCTGCGGTCTGCCGGCGACGCTGGCCGGCCCCTGGCTGGCGCTGATGGGGGCGGCCAACATCGCCGGCAGCCTGGCCGTCGGCTGGGTGCTCAAGCGCACCGAGGCGTCCGCCGTGCTGGCGGTGCTGTACCTGCTGCGCGCGGCGGCGGTCGCCGCGCTGCTGGCCAGCCCGGCGACGAGCGCCGTGCTGCTGGGCTTTGCGCTGCTGGCCGGGGCCACCTACATGGCGGTGCTGCCGCCCACCGCGCAGCGCATCGCGCAGGACTTCGGCGCCCAGCGCCTCGGCACGCTGTTCGGCGTCGTGATGGTCGTGCACCAGATCGGCGGCTTCGCCGGCGTCTGGCTGGGCGGCTGGCTGGCCGACCGCCAGGGCAGCGACACCGCCTTCTGGTCGCTGGACCTGGCGCTCGCGCTGCTCGCGGCGGCCCTGGTGTGGACGCTCGCCCGGCGCAGCGCGCCAATGCCGCCGCAGGCGGCCGCGCTGCGGCCCGCAGGCGCCTGAACATGGACCCCACGATCCGGCTGCGCGACGCCGCGGCCGCCGACCTGGACGCGCTGCAGCGCTTCGTCGCCGCGCTGTCGCCGCACACGCGCCGCCAGCGCTTCTTCGTGCCGCTGGCCGAATTGCCGGCGCCGCTGGCGCGCGCGCTGCAGGTGTCCGACCCGGCGCACCGTTTCGTGCTCGCCGAGTCGCCGCAGGCCGCACCGGGCGAGATCCTGGGCTGGGGGCTGCTGGTCGCCGATCCGTCCGGCGCGCAGGGCGAGCTGGCCCTGGTGGTCGGCGACCGCTGGCAGGGCCGGGGCCTGGGCCGGCGGCTGCTGGTGCGGCTGCTCGGCCACGCACGCGCGGCCGGCCTGCGCGAGGCGGTGATCGAGACGCTGCGCAGCAACCAGGCGATGCGCGCGCTGGCGCGGCGCTGCGGCTTCCAGCTGCAGCACCACCCGGAGGACGCCGCGCTGCTGCTCGGCCGGCGGGCGTTGGCCGCCGCCGGGTAGCATCCCGCCCGTGACGCACGGCAGGGAGGCCGTGCGCGCCCACCGGGCGCAGGCCGCGTGGATCTCGTTGCGGGCCCCTCCAGCGCATGGGGCCGCGACCCGTTCGCCCGCCGTCCCTTCACCCATGGAAGCCCTGCTGGTCTCGACCGGCGTCGTCGCGCTGGCCGAGTTCGGCGACAAGACGCAGCTGCTGTCCTTCGTGCTCGCGGCGCGCTTCCGCCGGCCCGGGCCCATCATCGCCGGCATCCTGGTTGCCACGCTGGTCAACCATGGCCTGGCCGGCGCGCTGGGGACCTGGATCACCAGCGTGCTGTCGCCGGGCGCGCTGCGCTGGGGGCTCGGGCTGTCGTTCCTGGCGATGGCGGCCTGGATGCTGGTGCCGGACAAGCTCGACGAGGCCGAGGCCGGAGGGAGCGCGCGGCTGGGTGTCTTCGGCACCACGCTGCTGGTCTTCTTCCTGGCCGAGATGGGCGACAAGACGCAGATCGCGACGGTGGCGCTGGCGGCGCACTATGTCGCGCCGATGGCGGTGGTGATCGGCACCACGCTGGGCATGATGGTCGCCAACGTGCCGGCGGTGCTGGTCGGCGACCGCCTCGCGGCACGCGTGCCGATGCGCCTGCTGCACGCGGTGGCGGCCGTGGTCTTCGCGCTGCTCGGCGTCGCGACGCTGCTCGGCGCCGGCGAGCGTTTCGGGTTCTGAGCGCGCCGAGGGCCGGGCCAGGCCGGCGCGCCTCGTGCGCCTTCCGGGCCGCGGCTCAGCGCGGGCCGCGGCCCGGCCGCAGCGGCGTGCGCTGCAGCAGGTCGCTCAGCGCCAGCGGCAGCGCCAGCAGCGTGCCGCCGATCGCACCGGCGATCAGCGCGGCCGGCAGCCAGTGGGCCAGGAGGTCCAGGGCGAGGAGGATCAGCATGGGAGTTCCTTTCGGCCACGCCGCGGCAGGGCATGCCGCGGCGCGCACCAGCGTCCCGGCGCGGCCTCAGGCCGGCGCCAGGCTGGGGTCGATGACGGTGCGCACGGCCTCGATGCGGTCGGCCGGGAAGCCGCTCTTCGCGGCGTGCTCGCGGATGATCTGCTCGCTCTCGGCGAGGTAGACGCAGTAGGTCTTGTCCTGCACGACGAAGCTCTCCAGCCACTGGATGCCGGGCCCCTGCGTGACCAGCACGTCCTTGGACTGCTGGGCGATGCCGCAGTAGGCCTCGGACGGGTGCGCGCCGATGCCGGGGACGTTGCGTTCGATGATGTACTTGCGCAGCATGGTGATGCTCCTCTCGGTGTGGTGTCCGCACTGCGGACGGGTTGGGAATTCGTCGCGGCCTGCCACCGCTCGGCGCCGCTCGGCGCCGCTCAGCGCGGACGCCGCGCGGACAGCGTCACCGCGCCGGCGAGCAGCCCGTCGCCGAGCTTGAACTGCACCTCGGCACCGCCGAAGCAGTCGTGGTGCGCGGCAACCTGCAGCCGCTCGAAGCCGGCGGCGCCGATCGCCGCGAGCAGCTCGTCCAGCGTCAGCGCGCCGCCGACGCAGGCCGCCCACAGCGCCGGCTGCGCGCGCGCGGCCTCGTGCAGCGGACGGCGCAGCACGACGTCGGCCAGCAGCAGCCGGCCGCCCGGGCGCAGCACGCGCAGCGCCTCGCGCAGCACGTGCGGCTTGTCCGGCGCCAGGTTCAGCACGCCGTTGCTGAGCACGACGTCGACGCTGGCATCGGCCAGCGGCAGGTCGTCGAAGCTGCCGGCCAGCACCTGCACGCGGTCGGCGAGCCCGGCCTCGGCGGCCGCGGCGCTGGCGACCTCGCGCATCGCCGGCGTCAGGTCGACGCCGATCGCGCGCCCGCCGGGGCCGGCCTGCAGCGCCGCCAGCAGCAGGTCGGTGCCGGCGCCGCAGGCGTGGTCCAGCACCGTCGCGCCTTCGGGCACGCGCCCGGCCGCGAACGGGTGGCCGACACCGGCGAAGCGGGCGGTCGCCCGCGCCGGCAGCCGCGCCAGCGCCGCGGCGTCGTAGCCCAGGCGCTGCACGGCGTGGTCGGCGCCGACATGGAAGTGGAAGCCGGCGGCCGGGTCGCGGGCCACGCGGTCGTAGACGCGCAGCACCTGGGCCTGCACGGCGGCAGGGTCGGGGCCGAGGGCGCAGGCCGGCGCATCGTCGGCGGGCCGGGGCAGGGTGGGCTGCATCACGGGCGCCTCCTGCTCAGCCGGCCAGCGCCCTGGCGGGCCACCAGCCGCCGGGGCGGGGCGTGCACCAGGCGCGCCACAGTAGCGCCGGCGCTGCAGGGGGTGGCATGGGCCGCGCCGGCAGCCGGGTCTGGCGCGTGCCGAAGGGCCAGGCGAGCCGCAGCGCCTGCGGCCGCGGAGCGGTCGTCGTCATCGTCGTACCTCCAGGGGGTTGCCGACCGCAGCGGGGGCCGCGGTGCAGCGTGGGAGGCAGTCTGGTCGCCGCCGGTATCGCCGGCTTGTCGCGCGGGCCGCGCCTTGTGCGCGTCGTGTGCCGGCTTTGTACGGCGCGTGTATCGCGCCGGTACGGGCCTTCAGCAGACCCGGTTGCGCCCGCCCTGCTTGGCGCGGTACAGCGCCGCGTCGGCCTCGGCCAGCAGCGACTGCGGCACCGCGTCGGGTGTCGGCACGCGGCTGGCGACACCGAAGCTGGCGGTCAGCACCGGCGCCACCGGCGACGCCGGGTGCGGGATCGCGCGTGTCTCGATGGCGCGGCGCAGCCGCTCGGCGAAGGTGCGGGCCGCCGCGTCGTCGGCGCCCGGGATCAGAACCACGAATTCCTCGCCGCCGAAGCGCGCCGCGAAGTCGCCGGCGCGGTGCGCCGTCCGGCGGATCACCTCGGCGACAGCGACCAGCACCTGGTCGGCCTCGAGGTGGCCGCAGCGGTCGTTGTAGGCCTTGAAGGCGTCGACGTCGGCCACCACGGCGGCCAGCGGCTGGCCCAGCCGGGCGGCGCGCCGCCATTCGGTCTGCAGCACCTCGTCCAGGCGGCGGCGGTTGGGCAGCCCGGTCAGCGCGTCGGCGAAGGACAGGCGCTGCAGGTGCTCGTTGGCCTCGCGCAGCGCCTCGGTCTTCTCGGCCACCAGGCGCTCCATCTCGTCGCTGCGCCGGCGCAGCTGGTGGGTGCGCAGCCGGTGCGCGGCGGTGACCAGGCCGATGCCGGCCAGCGCGGCCAGCGCGACGAACCAGGGCGTCTGGTGCAGCCGCGGCTGCACCAGGATGGCCAGCGGCGCCGCGGCGGCGCGCCAGCGCCGGCCGTCCATCGAGGCCGCGACCTCGAGCCGGTGCTCGCCCGGCGGCAGCGCCGCGAACGCGGCCTCGCGGCGCCCGCCGGCGTCGACCCAGCCCGCGGTCAGGCCCTCGATGCGGTAGCGGAAGCGCACCCGTTCGGCATGCAGCAGCGTCGCGGCGCCGTAGTCGACGGCCAGCGAGACGGCGCCGCGCGGCACGACGACGCGGCCCGCACCCTGGCTGGGCAGAGGCTGCGCCTGGCCGTCGACCGTCACCGCGGCGATGTGCGCGGCCGGCGGCGGCAGGTCGTCGGGCAGGCGCTCGGGGTCGACGACGACCAGCCCCTTGACCGAGGGCAGCCAGAGCCGGCCGCGTGCATCGACGGCACCGGCCGGCTGCACGCCGCCGGCGAAGGTGCTGGAGCGCAGCGCGTCGCCGGGGCCGTAGACGGTGGAGGTGACGCGAGCGGCGCGGCCCTCGACGAAGGCGTCGAGCTCGGCGCGGTCGACGCGGTAGAAGCCGCGGTTGCAGGTGATCCACAGCCGGCCGTGGCGGTCCTCGAGCAGCGTCTGCACGAGCCCGTCCCACAGGCCGTCCGACGGGCGCACCGCCGCGATGCGCCCGTCGCGCAGGCGGTTCAGGCCCTCGCCGTTGCTGCCCACCCACAGCGAGCCGTCGGCGTCCTCGTGCAGCGCGAGGATCCAGTTCGAGACCAGCCCGTGCGCGCGCGTCAGCGTGTCGAAGCGGCCGTCGCGCAGCCGCGCCAGGCCGGCGCCGCTGGTGCCGAACCACAGCGTGCCGTCGCGGGTCTGCTGGATCACGGTCACGCCCTCGGTCGGCGCACCGGGATCGCGCACGGCGACGAAGCGCCGGCCGTCCAGCCGGGCCAGCCCGGCGCGCGTGCCGGCCCACAGCACGCCGCCGCGGTCGCGGAACAGCACGCGCACGTCGGCATGCGGCAGGCCGTCGGCGCTGCCCCAGTGCTCGACGCGGCCGTCGTGCAGCCGCATCACGCCCTCGGTGTAGCTGGCGACCCAGATCGCGCCGTCGGCGTCCTCCAGCAGCGCCGAGACCTCGTCGGTGGCCAGGCCCTGGGCGCGGCCGTAGGCACTGACGCGGCCCTCGTGCAGGCGATTGACGCCGCTGCCGGCGATCGCCACCCAGACCGCGCCGTCGCGGGCGTGCAGCACGGTGCGCATGTTGTCGCCGCTCAGGCCCTCGGGGCGACCGTGGACCGCGAACGGGCGCGGCGACAGGCGGTTGAGCCCGCCGTGCCAGGTGCCGACCCAGACGCTGCCCTCGCGGTCGGCGTGCAGGGTCCAAATCTGGTCGCCGTCCAGGCCGGCGGCGCCGTCCAGCGTGCCGAAGCGGCCGTCGGCATGGCGCACGACGCCGTTGCCCCAGGTGCCAATCCACAGCGCGCCGTCCTCGCCGCGCGCCAGCGCGGTCAGGTGGTTGGTCGGCAGGCCGTCGGCCGTCGTCAGGATGCGCAGGTGGCCGCCGCGCAGGTGCACCAGCCCGGCACCGGCGGTGGCGGCCCAGACCCCACCTTCCGGGTCCGCCAGCAGCGCACGCACCTCGGGGTGCGGGAAGCCGGCACGCCGGTCCAGCACGTCGAAGCGGCCGTCGCGCAGCGCGACCAGGCCACCACCGGTGGTGCCTATCCACAGCGTGCCGTCACGGTCGAAGGCCAGCGCGCGCAGGCGCCGCGTCGGCAGGCCGTCGGCCTCCTGGTAGACGCGGGCGCCGTCCGGCCGCCACTGCACGAGGCCGTTCTCGCTGGCCGCCCAGACGCTGCCGTCGGGCCCCTGCACGAAGCTCCAGATGCGGCGGCCGGCGGTCAGCTCGTTGCCGATCGTGGCCTCGATGCGGCCGTCGCGCCAGCGCGCGGCGCCGCTGGTGTGGCCGATCCACAGCGCGCCGTCGCGGTCCTCGAGGAAGCCGAAGACCGAGCGCGTGGCCAGTTCGGGCACCGGCCCGGCGTCGACGGCCGCGAAGCGGCGGCCGTCGAAACGCACCAGCCCGCCGCCGGTGCCGACCCACAGCGCGCCGTCGCGTGTCTGCAGCAGCGCCTGCACGGTATTCATCGGCAGGCCCTGCTCGGCCTGCCAGCGGTCGATCTTGAGCTGGCTCAGCGCCGGCCGCGGTGCCTCCGGCACGGTGTCCGCGAGCGCCGGCCCCGGCGTTGCCAGCAGCATCAGCAGCGGCAGCAGCACGGTGCACAAGGCGGCCTGCAAGGCCGGCAGCGGTCGACCTGGCGGGCGTCTCATCGGCGTGAAGGTCCAGTGTGCCGCGGCGACGGTGCCGCAGCGGCGCGAGAAACGGGGTGGAAGGTGCGCTTGTTCGCGCCGGTGGCTCCGGCGTGCGCCGGCCGTGGCCTTCAGGCCACGGAACCGGCCGCGTCGGCCGGCGCGGCCAGGCAGCGCAGCAGCGCGGCGCGCAGCAGCGGCGGGTCCACCGGCTTGGCGAGCACGGCGTGCACGCCGTGGCGGCGGGCCTCGTCGGCGTCGACGGCTGCGGTGTGGCCGCTGTACAGCAGCACCGGCAGCCGCGGGCGCCGCGCATGGGCATGCTGCGCCAGCGCCAGCCCGGTCATCTGCGGCATCGTCTGGTCGGTGACCAGGCAGTCGATGCCATGCCCGGGGTCGTCCAGCCAGGCCGCGGCGCGCAGCGGGTCGCGTTCGAGCTGCACGCGCAGCCCCCAGCCGGCCAGCAGCTCGGCCATGAAGTCGCCGACCAGCACCTCGTCCTCGACCAGCAGCACGCGCGCCGGCGGCAACGGCTGCGTGGCCGGGGCCGCCGCGCCGGCGGGCCGGGGCGCCGCGGCCGCCGCGGGCCCGTCCGCCGGCGGCAGCAGCACGCGGAACTCGGTCCCGGCGCCCGGCGCGGTGCGCACGTCGACATGGCCGCCGTGGTCGTGGACGATGCCATGCACCATCGCCAGCCCCATGCCGGAGCCGCGGCCGACCTCCTTGGTGGAGTAGAAGGGCTCGAACATGCGTTCCAGCACCTCCGGCGCGATGCCGCACCCGCTGTCGGCCACCGACAGCTCGACCCAGCGCCCGCCGCCGACCGGGGCCCGGCACGAGGCGCAGGCATGGCCGCCGCCGACCTCGCGCAGGCGCACGCGGATCGTGCCCGGCCCGCTGATCGCGTCGCGTGCGTTGATGCACAGGTTGAACAGCAGCTGCTCGAGCTGCACCGGGTCGGCCTGCACGAGCGGCGCGTCGTCGCCGTCGGGCAGCCCGGCGCTGTCGACGGCCACCGAGGCGGGCAGCGTGGCGCGCAGCAGCTGCAGCGTCTGGCGCACCAGCGGCGCCAGCGCCAGCACGCGGCGCTCGCCGCGCTGGCGGCGCGCGAAGGCCAGCATCTGCGCGATCAGCTCGCGCGCGCGCTGCGCCGCCAGGTGGGCCTGGCCGAGCTGGCGTACCAGCGTCGCGTCGGCCAGCGACTCGGCGCGTTCCTGGCCCAGCACCAGGTAGCCGATCACGCTGGTCAGGATGTTGTTGAAGTCGTGCGCGATGCCGCCGGTGAGCTGGCCGATGGCCTCCATCTTCTGCGCCTGGCGCAGCTGGCGCTCGAGCCGGGCACGCTGCGCCTCGGCCTCGCGCTGCTCGGTGATGTCGCGCGCGATCACCAGCACGTGCGGCTCGCCGCGGTGCGTGAACGGGATCACGTGCACCTCGGTGGGGATCATCCTGCCGTCCCTGCCCATGGTCTCGCGGACGGCACTGCAGGCCTCGCCGGCGAGCGCGCGCCGCACCAGCTCGCGCCGCGAGCGCGCGGCGTCGTCCGGGTTCGGCCCATCGACGCCGACACCGATCACCTCGTCGCGCCGCCAGCCGAAGATGCGCTCGTAGGCCGGGTTGACGTCGACGCGCTCGAAGCGGCTGTTCCACAGGACCATCGCGTCGATCGACGCGTCGAAGATCGCGCGGTACTGCTCCTCGCTCGCGCGCAGGGCCTGCTCGGTGCGCTTGCGCGCGCTGATGTCGCGGGCGCTGTACAGCACATGCTGCCGGCCCCGGTACATGACCGGCATGCCGCGCACCTCGACCTGCATCTGCGAGCCGTCCTTGCGCGTCGCGGTGGTCTCGTAGCTCAGCTCCTGGCCGGCCAGCGCGAGCCGGTGCTCGGCGCGGTGGCGCTGCAGCACGGCCTCGTCGGACTGGGTCAGCACGTGTTCGGCGGCCATGACCTCCTCGCGCGTGTAGCCGCTCATCGTGGCGTACGCGGGGTTGACTTCGACGGCGCGGTAGTCGGCGTCGCGCAGCACCAGGCCGTCCGCCGAGGCATTGAAGATCGCGCGGTACTGCTCCTCGCTGTCGCGCAGCGCGCGCTCGGCACGCTTGCGCTCGGTGATGTCGCGGCCGATGTACAGCACATGCGGCTCGCCGCGGTGCACGATCGGCACGCCGCGCAGTTCCAGCTCGTAGCGGCCGCCGTCGCGGCGCACCAGCTGCGTCTCCAGCACCACCGGCTCGCCGGCCAGCGCGCGGGCATGCAGCGCGCGGATCCCGTCGTGCTCGTCGGCCGGGTTGGCGACGACGCGGTCCTGCCCGATCACGGCGGCGCGCCCGTAGCCGGTCATCGTGACGTAGGTCTCGTTGACGTCGACGATGCGGAAGTCCGCGTCGCGCAGCACCAGCGCGTCGGCCGAGGCGTTGAAGATGGCGCGGTACTGCGCCTCGCTGTCGCGCAGCGCGCGGTCGGCGGCGCGGCGCTCGCTGATGTCGCGCAGGTGGCCGACGAAGATGCTGCCCTCGGGCACCGCGGCGACGCTGATCGCCAGCTCGACCGGGATCTCGCTGCCGTCGGCGCGCAGTGCGCTGGTCTCGATCAGGCGGCCGATCATCGGGCCGCGCCCGCTGGCGTGGAAATGCCTGAGCCCGCGCGCATGCGCGTCGCGGTGGCGCTCGGGCAGGATCACGTCGGCGAGCAGCCGGCCCATCACGTCGTCGCGGCGGTGGCCGAAGCAGCGCTCGGCGGCGGCGTTGAACTCGACGATGCGGCCCTCGCCGTCCATGCCGATCACGCTGTCGAACGCGGCCTCCACGGTGGCGCGCAGCCGCGCCTCGCTGCGCTGCAGCGCGCGCTCGCGCTCCAGGCGCTCGCTGACGTCGCGGCCGATCGCCAGCGCGTAGGCCTCGCCGCCGAAGCGCACCGGCAGGTAGCGCAGCTCGATGTCGAAGCGGCTGCCGTCCTTGCGCGAGGTGCGCGTCTCGATGCGGCCCTCGTGGCCGGCGAGCGCGCCACGGATCAGCGAGTGGCGCTGCATCACGTCGTCGGCGTCCAGCCGCGAGCCGAAGGGCACGCCGATCACGTCCTCGCGCGTGAAGCCGGTCAGCCGCGTGAAGGCGGCGTTGACGTCGACGACGGTGAGCGCCCCGTTCCACAGCACCAGCGCGTCGGCGCTGCCGTCGACGATCGCGCGGTACTGCTGCTCGCGCGCCTCCAGCGCCTGCAGCGCCTGCTTGCGCTCGGTGATCTCGCGCGTGAAGGCCAGGATGCGGCGCCGGCCGTCGATGTGCACCGGCTTGAGGTAGACCTCGTCCCAGTGCAGGCTGCCGTCCTTGTTGCGGCGGTGCCACTCGATGGCCTGCGAGCGGCCGAGCCGGGCGCGCTGCAGGTGCGCCAGCGCCTGCTCGGCCGTGTAGGGGTGGACGCCGGAGCTGAGGTCGGCCACCGAGACCTGCAGCAGCTCCTCGCGCGTGTAGCCGTAGAGCTCGCAGGCCTTGGGGTTGACGTCCAGGATGCGCCCGCTGTCCCAGTCGTGCACGAAGACGGCGTCCTCGGTGGCCTCGAAGATCGCGCGGTAGCTGGCCTCGGAGCGCTCGAGCGCCTCGCGCGCGGCCTGCTGCTCGATCTCGGCCGCGGCGCGCACCGCGAAGATCTGCAGCAGCGACTCCAGCCGGTCCAGCTGCGTCAGCGGCTGGCGCGAGGCGACCGAGATGTTGCCCAGCGCGCGCCCGTCGCGCGTCGTCAGCGGGTAGCCGGCGTAGCTGACGGTGCCCTGCAGGCCGACGTCCGGGTCGTCGGGGAACAGCGCGCCGAGCCCGGACGGGTAGACGCGGAACTCGCGGCCGTAGACCGTCTCGCAGGGCGTGCCGGCGATCGGATAGCGGATGTCGTGCAGCACCTGCCCGTCGTAGTACATCGCCAGCATGCGCATCGTGCCGGGAACGGCGTCCTCGTGGCGGGCGATGAAGGCGACCTCCACGTTCAGCTGCGCCGCCAGGAAGCGCACCAGCTCGTCGAAGACCGACTCGCCGCGGGCGCTGGACACCGCCAGCGCCGCCGCGCGCAGCGCCGCGTCGGCGCGCGAGCGCTCGATCTCGGCGGCCATGCGGCCGGCGAAGATTTTCAAGAGCGCCTCGGCCAGCGCGGCGTCGGCCAGCGGGCGGCGGTCCATCGCGACCAGCAGGCCCAGCGGCTCGCCGGTGCCGGCCGTCAGCGGGAAGGCCGCGTAGCAGTCCATGCCCTTGGCGCCGAAGATCGTGCCCGGCGCGAACTCCGCCGCCACGCCGGTGGCCACGTAGCGGTAGGCGCGCCCGGCCACCTGCGCGCAGGGCGAGCCCGCGAGCGGGTAGTCGAAGTTCTGCAGTGCGCGACCGTCCAGGCGCACCGCCAGCGTTCGCATGTGAGTGCGCGACTCGTCGGCGAAGACCGCCACGAAGACGGTCGCGGCGCCGAGCGTCGCGGCCAGCTCGCCTACCAGGTCGTCGAACAGCGTCGGGCCGCCGGGGTGCGCGACGGCCTGCGCCGCGCGCAGCATCGCCAGCGCCTGCGGGCCCCAGCCGGGCGGCGCGGCGGCGTCGGTGGGCAGGGCGGCAGCCATCGTGGCGCGCAGTCTAGGCCGCGCGCGGCGGCCGCGGGGCGACATTGCCGCATCGATACCCGTCGGTTACGAGCGCGATACAGGGCGCGGCGCGCCGCCTGCGGCCGATACACGCCGGCCGCAGGCCGGGGCGCGGTCGACAAACGACGGATACCGACGCCGCCGAAGCTGCCGCCAGCGCACCGAACCCCGGGGCGCACGACCGGAGACCCCACCATGTCCACGCTGCTGACCCTGCCGCGCCGCCGCGCGGACCGCCCGACCCTGCTGATGCTGCACGCCAGCGGCAGCTCGCCGCGCCAGTGGGCGCCCTATGCCGCCGCGCAGGCGCCGCGCTATCGCGTGCTGACCCCCGAACTGCTGGGCTATGCCGGCGAGGCGGCCTGGCCGGCCGGCACGCCGGCGTCGCTGGACGCCGAGGCCGAGCACCTGGCGCCGCTGCTGCACGCGCAGCCGGTGCACCTGTTCGGCCACTCCTACGGCGGCGCGGTCGCGCTGCAGATCGCGCTGCGCTGGCCCGAGCGCGTGGCCAGCCTGACGCTGTACGAGCCGGTGCGCTTCGCGCTGCTGCGGCGCTCGCCGGGCAGCCTGCAGTCGTACGAGGACATCGTCGGCGTCGGCCGCCGCATCGGCATGGAGGTGCTGTCGGGCACGCTGCACGCGGCGGGCGAGCGCTTCGTCGACTACTGGTCCGGCGAAGGCGCCTGGCGCGAACTGGGCGATGCGCAGCGCGACGCGATCGCCGCGCGCATGCCCAAGGTGCAGGCCGAGTTCGAGGCGCTGTTCGCCGACCGCGTGCCGGCCGCCGCCTGGCGCACGCTGACGATGCCGGTGCACCTGATGGGCGGCACGCGCTCGCCGCTGCCGGCGCGCCAGGTCGGCGCGCTGCTGGCCGAGTTGCTGCCGCAGGCCGGCGGCCTGACGCTGACCGGCCTCGGCCACCTGGCGCCGCTGACGCATGCCGAACGCGTGCTGGCGGCCCTGCCCGAGTGGCTGCGGCCGCAGCCGCTGCCGCTGGCGGCCTGAAACGGGCGCACGGGCTGGCTGGCAGCTAGCGCCGCCGCGCCAGCTTGGGGTCCAGCAGGTCGCGCAGGCCGTCGCCCATCAGGTTCAGGCCGAGCACGCTCAGCACGATGGCCACGCCGGGGTAGACGGCCAGCATCGGCGCCTGGAACATCTGCGTCTGCGCTTCCGACAGCATGCGGCCCCAGCTCGGCTGCGGCGGCTGCGTGCCCAGGCCCAGGTAGGACAGCGCGGCCTCGGCCAGGATCGCGGTGGCGAACGAGATCGTCGCCTGCACGATCAGCGGGCTCGCGATGTTGGGCAGCACATGGTCCAGCGTGATGCGCAGCGGCCCCTTGCCGGCGGCGCGCGCCGCGGTGACGTATTCACGCGCCCACACCGCGTTGGCCGAGGCGCGCGTGATGCGCGCGAAGACCGGGATGTTGAAGATGCCGATGGCGACGATGCTCATCACGAGCCCGGGGCCGTAGATCGCGGTCAGCATGATCGCCGACAGCAGCGCCGGGAAGGCGAAGGTGAAGTCGCTGGCGCGCATCACCAGTTCCTCCACCCAGCCGCGGCGCGCCGACGCGACGCAGCCCAGCACGACGCCGATCACGAGGCCGATGCCGACCGCGACGATGCCGACGACGATGCTGTTCTGCGAGCCCACCAGCAGCTGGCTGAAGAGGTCGCGCCCGAGGCTGTCGGTGCCCAGCCAGTTCGCCGCCGACGGCGGCGCGAAGCGGTTCGGGATGTCGATCTCGGCCACCGGGTGCGGCGTCCAGACCAGCGACAGCAGCGCCGCGGCCGTCATCAGCAGGGTCAGCAGCGCGCCGACGACGAAGCTCTTGTGGCGCAGCGCGCGCGCCCAGACGGAGTCGCTCACGTCGTCGACCTCGAGGCAACCGGCCGGCACCGCGCGATGCAGGGTGCAGGGCCAGCCAAGCGCCGGCGCGGATCCGGCTTTGCCGGTCCGCTGCCGGAGCCCCCTCGGGGGGCAGCGACCGGAGGGAGCGTGGGGGTCCTAGCCATGCCTCAGCCGCGGGTCGACCAGCGCATACAGCACGTCGACGACGAAGTTGACGATGACCACCACCGCGGCGAGCAGCATGACCACGTCGCGCACGACGACGAGGTCGCGGTTGGCGATGGCCTGGAAGACGAGCCGGCCGATGCCCGGCAGCACGAAGACGTTCTCGACCACGATGGTGCCGGTGACCAGGTTGGCGAATTGCAGCCCGGCCACCGTCAGCACCGGGATCATCGCGTTGCGCAGCACGTGGCGCCACAGCGCCTGACGCCGCGTCAGGCCCTTGGCGCGCGCGGTGCGCACGAAGTCCTCGCGCATCACGTCCAGCACCGAGGACCGCGTGATGCGCGCCAGGATCGCCGCCTGCACCATGGCCAGCGCGATGGCCGGCAGGATCAGCGCCTTGAGGCCTTCCCAGACGCCGCCGCCCTCGTCCTCGGTCCAGCCCGGAAAGCCGCCGGCGCTGACCCACTGCAGGTGCACCGCGAAGACCAGGATCAGCAGGATCGCGAACCAGAAGTTGGGGATCGCGATGCCGACCTGGCTGGCCGCCATCACGCCGACGTCGCCCAGCTTGCCGTGGCGCGACGCGGCATAGACACCCAGCGCCAGCGCCAGCACCACGGTCAGCGCCATCGCCAGCAGCGCCAGCGGCAGCGTCACGCGCAGCCGCTCGCCGATCAGCTCGGCGGTCGGGTTGCCGTAGCTGATGCTCTCGGCGGTGCGGCCCTGCAGCAGGCCGCCGACCCAGTCCGCGTAGCGCGTCAGCGCCGGGCGGTCCAGGCCCAGCTTCGCTTCCAGCGCGGCCAGCGACTCGGGCGTGGCGGTGTCGCCCAGGATGACCTCGGCCGCGTTGCCGGGCAGCAGCTCCAGCACCGCGAAGACGACGACCGAGGCCACGGCCAGCGTGGCGAGAAAGGTGGCCAGGCGCTTGGCGAGGAAGGGGCCCATCGCGGGCGATGATGCCTCAAGCGGGCGCCGCCGCCGGCCGCCGGCGGGCAGCGCCGCCGCGCATTCAGCGGCAGGCGAAGAAGGTCACGTAGCGCGCGCTGGCCGCGATGCCCATGCGCGCGACATCGTCGGCGAGCAGGTTGACATGGTGGGCCGGCGACTGCCGCCAGCCGTCGAGCAGGGCCTCGGCGCTGCGGTAGCCCTGGCCGACGTTCTCGACGCAGACGCGGCTGCCGGCGCGCCGGAGCCGGTCGCGGAAGCCGTCGTGCGACAGCCGGCGCTGCGCGGCCATCGCGCCGCTGTGCTCGGCGGCCAGCGCGGACAGCTCGTCGGCGAAGGCCAGCGGCGGCAGGCCCTGGTGCTGCCGGTATTCGTTGATCAGCGCGGCGAGGTGGTGCACGTAGCCCTCGGCACCGGCGGCCGGCGGCGCCGCCGGCGGTCCCGAGCCCGCGCTGTCCGCCGCGGCAGGGCCGACGGCGCCGAGGGTCGTGACGGTGGCGACAAAGAGGGCCAGCGGGCCGATGGGTTTCACGGCGGGATGCTCCTGCAGCGACAGACACCCGGGATGTCGGTCGCCCGAGCGCGCAGTGTAGGTTCAGCCGGTCCGCGTGGGCGACGGCAGCCGGCACTTTCCCGCGGCCAGCGCGGGGTGCAGGCCGGGGGCGGCGGCCGTGCGCGGCACCGGCGCGCCGGGCGCCAGGCTGCGCAGCAGCTGCAGGTTGCGCGCCGCCTCCTCGGAACCCTGGGCCGCGGCGGCGGCAAACCAGCGTTCGGCCTCGGCGCGGTCCTGGGCCACGCCCTGGCCGGTGACGTACAGCACGCCCAGGTTGTTCTGGGCCGCGGTGTCGCGGCCCTCGGCGGCGGCGCGCAGCCAGCGCGCGGCCTGCGCGTCGTCGCGTGCCAGGCCGGTCCCGCTCATCAGCATCCAGCCGTAGACGCTGCGGGCGCCGCGGTGACCCTGCTCGGCGGCCAGCGCCATCCAGCGCGCGGCCTCGCCCGGGTCGCGCTCGCGCACGCGGCCGCACAGCAGCGCGACGGCGAGGTCGTGGCGCGCCTGCGCGTCGCCGGCGGCCGCGCGCTGGCGCAGCGTGGCAACCGCCGACGGCGGTGCGGAGGCAGCCTGCGCTGCCGACGCGGCCGCCGGCGCCGTGGTCGCGGCGCCGGCAGGGCCGGTCAAGGCACCCAGCAGCGCCAGCGCTGCAAGGGCAGTCCTCGTGCCGTTGCGCTTCATGGCAACGCCCTGCGGCGGCGCCGGGCGAGCGCCAGCAGGCCCAGCCCCAGCGCCACCAGCGCCCAGGACGCCGGCACCGGCACGCGATGCCCGTTCTCCGGCACCTCGCCGCGCTCGCCGAGCACCGAGACGTTCTGGCACACGTAGGGGATCATGATCGACCAGGTGCGCCCGGCGCGGTCGGTCGCCTCGTACAGCGGCGCGAACTCCGTGTGGCCGGCCTTGAAGTTGACGCGCGTGTTGACGCACAGGGTGTTGCCGAAGGCCATCGCGCGCAGCCGCGGGCTGTAGCGCCGCTCGCCGTCGACCGAGCGGATCAGGTTGCTCGAGATCTGCAGCTGCGCCGTCATGTCGCCGCGCGCCGCGCGCTCGCTGACCTGGCGCACGACCTCCGGCGGCAGCTTCAGCGCGGCGAGCGCCTGCTCGACCGTGCCCTTGTACGGGTTGCCGCCGGGCGTGCCCCAGGCGCAGTTGCTGCGCATCGTCAGCGGCGACGGG
Organism: Rubrivivax sp.; assembly: GCA_019635315.1. Classification (GTDB taxonomy): domain Bacteria; phylum Pseudomonadota; class Gammaproteobacteria; order Burkholderiales; family Burkholderiaceae_C; genus Rubrivivax. Next base: position 6,856 of record JAHBZT010000010.1, on the reverse strand, counting down.
TTGCTCACCACCAGCTCGTGGTTGTCGGCCAGCGGAATGCCGTCGAAGTCGACGCCCGGCGGCGCGGCATTCGCCGCGCGCGCGGCCCAGGGCGGCTCGGGCGCGACCTGGGCGCTGCCTTCGGCGGTCGCGGCGCCGGTCGCCGGCGCCTTGCCGCGCGTGGCCTGCAGGCCGAGCACGATCCCCAGCGTCGCCGCGACGCCGAGGCCGAACCAGAACAGGCGCCCGGCGACCACCGCCAGCAGCCGCGGCTCGTCGGGCAGCCGGCCCATCAGCCCGTGCCAGTGGCAGGCCGCGTTGGTGCAGCGGTAGCGGTGCACGGTGCGGAACAGGCTGACCCAGCGGTCCAGCGCGTGCCGGTGCTCGCGCACCAGCGTGCCCCCGCATTCCGGGCAATGCCGGCCGCTGGGCGCAGGCGTCTCGGTGCTGGTATGGGTCATGGCGTGCAGATCAGCATCCTGCATTCCACCCTGCGCGGCAGGCCGCCGGGTTGATGCGCCTCAATCCGCCCGCCGGAAGGCCGGCCGCCGTGCAAGCTGTCATCATCGGCGCAGGCACGGAACCGAACATGCACACCATTCCCTTCGACACCCGCGCGGTCTTCATCGGCGGCCGCTGGCAGGCCCCGGCAGGCGGCGCCACGCTGCCGCTGCTCAACCCATCCGACGGCACGACGCTGGCCGCCATCGCCCGCGGCGGCGCGTCGGACGTGGATGCCGCGGTGGCCGCCGCGCGGTCGGCCCTGGCCGGCGACTGGGGTCGCCTGACGGCGGCCGAACGCGGCCGGCTGCTGCTGAAGATGAGTGCGTTGGTGCTGGAGCAGGCCGACGAGCTGGCGCGGCTGGAGGCGCTGGACGTCGGCAAGCCGCTGAAGCAGGGCCGCACCGATGCCGTCGCGCTGGCGCGCTACCTCGAGTTCTACGGCGGCGCCGCCGACAAGGTGCACGGCGAGACGATCCCCTTCGCCAACGGCTATACCGCCTTCACGCTGCGCGAGCCGCACGGCGTCACCGCGCACATCGTGCCCTGGAACTACCCGATGCAGATCATCGGCCGCAGCGTCGGCGCGGCGCTGGCCATGGGCAATGCCTGCGTGCTGAAGCCGGCCGAGGAAGCCTGCCTGACCGCGCTGGCCTTCGCGCGCATCGCCGGGCAGGCCGGCCTGCCGGCCGGCGCGCTGAATGTCGTCACCGGGCTGGGCGAGGAAGCCGGCGCCGCGCTGGCCGCGCATCCGGGCGTGCAGCACATCTCGTTCACCGGCTCGGTCGCGGTCGGCGCGCTGATCCAGGCCGCGGCGGCGAAGAACGCCGTGCCGGTGACGCTGGAGCTGGGCGGCAAGAGCCCGCAGATCGTCTTCGCCGACGCCGACCTGGACGCCGCGCTGCCCTTCCTGGTCAACGCCGGCATCCAGAATGCCGGCCAGACCTGCTCGGCGGCCAGCCGCATCCTGGTGCAGCGGCCGGTCTTCGACGTGGTGGCGCAGCGCATGGCCGAGCGCTACCGCGCGCTGCGCGTGGGCCCGGCGCTCGACGACCCCGACGTCGGCCCGCTGATCTCGCAGCGCCAGCGCGACGCCGTGCTCGGCTTCCTGGAACTGGCCGGCGGCGTGGTCGGCACCGGCAGCGCGTACATCGTCGCGCAGGCGCCGCTGCCGGCCACGCTGCCCGCCGACGGCTGCTGGGCGCCGCCGACGCTGGTGGCCGGCGCCGAGCCCGGCCACCGGCTGGCGCAGGACGAGATCTTCGGCCCGGTGCAGGTGCTGCTGCCCTTCGACGACGAGGCCGACGCGCTGGCCATCGCCAACGGCACCGCCTACGGGCTGGTGGCCGGCGTGTGGACGCGCGACGGCAGCCGCGCGCTGCGCATGGCGCGCCGGCTGCAGTGCGGGCAGGTCTTCGTCAACAACTACGGCGCCGGCGGCGGCATCGAGCTGCCCTTCGGCGGCGTCAAGCATTCCGGCCACGGCCGCGAGAAGGGCTTCGAGGCGCTGTACGGCTTCTCGACGCTGAAGACCGTGGCCATCAAGCACGACTGAAAGGAGACCCGGCCATGCGCCTGAAGGACAAGGTCGCGATCGTCACCGGCGGCGGTTCCGGCTTCGGCGCCGGCATCTGCCGCAAATTCGTCGCCGAGGGCGCGCAGGTCGTCGTCGCCGACCTCAACCTGCAGGCCGCGCTGGACGTCGCCGCGGCGCTGGGCCCGGCGGCGCGCGCGGTGCGCGTGGACGTCGCGGACGCCGCCGACGTGCGGCTGATGATGGAAGCCGCCGAACTGCACTTCGGCCAGCTCGACATCCTGGTCAACAACGCCGGCGTGACCCACCTGCCGGGGCCGCTGGAGGACGTGAGCGAGGCCGACTTCGACCGCATCGTGGCGGTCAACATGAAGGCGATCTACCTGGCGATGCGCGAGGTGGTGCCGCGCTTCAAGGCGCGCGCGGCCGGCGCGGGCGGCATCCGCGGCGTCGTGCTCAACATGGCCAGCACGGCCGGCGTGAGCCCGCGCCCGCGCCTGGGCTGGTACAACGCCAGCAAGGGCTGGGTCATCACCGCGACACGCGCCAACGCGGTCGAGCTGGCGCCCTTCGGCATCCGCGTCAATGCGCTCAACCCGGTGGCCGGCGAGACGCCGCTGCTCAAGAGCTTCATGGGCCAGGACACGCCGGAGATGCGCGCGAAGTTCCTGTCCACGATCCCGATCGGCCGCTTCTCGACGCCCGAGGACCTGGGCAACGCGGCCTGCTTCCTGTGCAGCGACGAGGCCAGCATGATCACCGGCGTGTGCATGGAAGTCGACGGCGGGCGCTGCATCTGAGCCGCCTTCCGCCGTCTTGCGCCGTCCTGCACCGCCAGCCGCGCCGGCGGCGGGCCGGGTGCCGGCCAGGGTCGCCGGCCGGCGGTCCGCGTCAGCGGTCCTGGTCGTGGCGGTCGGCGGCGGCCAGCAGGTCGCTCGCGAAGTGCGGGTCGCTGGCGCGGAACTGCTGCGCATAGTTGCGCACCCAGGCGGCGTCGGTCAGGCGCTGGCGCTGCAGCGCGCGTTCGGCGCGGGCGCGGCCGACCTTCTCGAACCAGCCCAGCAGGCGGACCGCCAGCTCCGCGGCGATGCGCGCGCCACGCGGCTCGGCAATGCGTTCGGGACGGGGGACGGTGATCGTGGTCATCGGGGTTCCTTCGACACTGCCTCGGAAGTCGGGCAGCAACGGAACCGATATTAGGGTTGACCCCAATGCAGTTCAAGTGAATATTGGTCAAGTAAGATATTCACAAAGCTTATTTCTTGGGGTCGCCTTCTGAACTTCCGCCATCTCGACCTGAACCTGCTGCGCGTCTTCGACGCCGTGATGGCCGAAGGCAGCCTGACGCGCGCCGCCGGCACGCTGGCGATGACGCAGCCGGCGGTCAGCCACGCGCTGCGCCGCCTGCGCGAGACGGTCGGCGACGAGCTGTTCGTGCGCAGCGCCCATGGCATGAAGCCCACCGCGCGCGCGCAGGCCCTGTGGCCGCAGGTGCGCTCGGCGCTCGCCACGCTGCGCCAGGCGCTGGCGCCGGGCAGCTTCGACCCGGCGCAGGACGGCGCGCAGTTCCGCCTGGCGATGGCCGACGCCACCGCGGCGCTGCTGGCGCCTCCGCTGGTGGACACCATCGAGCGCGCCGGCGCGCAGGTCAACCTGCGCATGCTGCCGCTGACCACGCGCGACCCGCGCCGGATGCTCGACGCCGGCGAGGCCGACCTCGCGGTCGGCTTCTTCCCCGAGGTGCTGGCGGCGGTGGTCGCCGAGGGCCACGACAGCCTGCTGCGCCACGCCCGGCTGTACGACTCGCGCTATGTCTGCGTGATGCGGCGCGAGCACCCGCTGGCGCGCGCCGACGGCGCCGCGCTGACGCTGGACGCCTACTGCGGCGCCCACCACCTGCTGGTCAGCTTCTCGGGCCGGCCCTACGGGCTGGTCGACCAGGCGCTGGCGGCGCTGGGGCGCCAGCGCCGCATCGTGCTGACGGTCAACCAGTTCTTCACCGCCGGGCAGGTGGTCGCGCGCTCGGACCTGCTGACCGTGCTGCCGGACGGCTTCGTCGCCGCCACCGGCCAGGGCGCGGCGCTGGTCACGCGCGAGCTGCCGTTCGCGCTGGCGCCGGTCAACGTCGAGATGGTCTGGCACCTGCGCCAGGACGGCGACGCCGCGCACCGCTGGCTGCGCGCGCAGGTGCAGGCGGCGGTGGCCGCCGCGGGGTCGGCCTGAGGAACGGCGCGGCTACAGCACGGCCGCGAAGGCCGCCGCGGTGCGCTCGACGTTGCCGCCGTTGAGCCCGGCGACGCACATGCGGCCGCTGCGCACCAGGTAGACGGCATGCTCCTCGCGCAGGCGGTCGACCTGCGCCGCGCTCAGGCCCGTGTAGCTGAACATGCCGCGCTGGCTGAGAAAGTAGCCGAAGTCGCGGCCCGGCCGGGCCGCCACCAGCAGCTCGTGCAGGCGGCGCCGAATCGCCGCGATGCGCTCGCGCATCGCGGCCACGTCGGCTTCCCAGTCGCGGCGCAGCGCGGGGTCGGTCAGCACCTTCTCGACAATGCCGGCGGCGTGGATCGCCGGGCTCGAATAGTTGCGCCGCACCGTGGCCTGCAACTGGCCCATCACCAGCGCGGCCTCGGCGCGGTCGGCGCAGACCACGCTCAGCGCGCCGGCGCGCTCGCCGTACACGCTCATGCTCTTGGAGAACGAATTGGCGACGAAGAACGAGAGGCCCTCGTCGGCGAGCAGGCGCACCGCGAAGGCGTCCTCGGCGATGCCGTCGCCGTAGCCCTGGTAGGCGAGGTCCAGGTAGGGCAGCAGCCGGCGCTGGCGCAGCAGCGGCACCAGCGTACGCCACTGCTCGCGGCTGAGGTCGACGCCGGTCGGGTTGTGGCAGCACGCGTGCAGCAGCACCACGCTGCCGGCCGGCAGCGCGTCGAGCTTCTCGCGCATCGCGTCGAAGGCCAGCGCGCCGGTCGCCGCGTCGTAGTACGGGTAGGCGTGGACCTTGACGCCGGCACCCTCGAACATCGCGCGGTGGTTGTCCCAGGTCGGGTCGCTGACCCAGACCTCGCTGGCCGGCAGCCAGCGCCGGATGAAGTCGGCGCCGACCTTGAGCCCGCCGCTGGAGCCCACGGTCTGCAGCGTCACGACGCGCTCGTCGGCCAGCACGCGGCTGCCCTCGCCGAACAGCAGCGCCTGCACGGCGCGGCGCATCGCGGGCGAGCCCTCGATCGGAAGGTAGGGCTTGGGCCGGCTCTCGGCCAGCAGCGCGGCCTCGGCGCGCCGCACGCAGTCCAGCACCGGGATGCGCCCGGCGTCGTCGAAGTAGATGCCGATCGACAGGTTGACCTTGTGCGGGCGGGCATCCTTCTGGAAGGCCTCGTTGAGGCTCAGGATGGGGTCGCCGGCATAGGGCTCCAGGTGCGCGAAGAAGCCGCTCATGCCCGCTCCGCCAGCGCGGCCTCGATGTCCTTGCGCAGGCTCTCCGGCGTGTCGTTGGGCGCGTAGCGCTTGCGGACCTTGCCGTCGCGGCCGACGAGGAACTTCGTGAAGTTCCACTTGACGCCTTCGGTGCCCAGCAGCCCCGGCGCCCGCGCCTTGAGCCACTGCCACAGCGGGTGGGCCTCTGCGCCGTTGACCTTCACCTTGGCCATCATCGGGAAGCTGACGCCGTAGTTGAGCTGGCAGAAGGACGCGATCTCGCCGTTGCTGCCCGGGTCCTGGCCGCCGAATTCGTTGCTCGGGAAGCCGACGATGACCAGCCCGCGGTCGCGGTAGTCCTGCCACAGCTGCTCGAGCCCGGCGAACTGTGGCGTGAAACCGCAGGCGCTGGCGGTATTGACGATCAGCAGCACCTTGCCACGCTGCGTGGACAGGTGGGCCGGCTTGCCTTCGATCGACAGGGCCTCGAAGTCGTAGACGGTGGGCTCGCTCATGTCATGATGCCTTGGCGCTGCAATGCGGCCGGCCATGTTAGCCGGCCGCGCCGCGCCGCGTTGACAAGGGCCCGCGCACGGCCCCACCATGCGGCGCAGACCCCCACCCCGACATGAGCCGGACCTACCACGTCGCCTTCCTCGGCTTCAGCGACTTCGAGCGCAAGACGCTCGGCTCGTATTTCCGCCTGGCCACCCACCGCACGCCGCACTACGAGCTGTCGCTGGACGTCGCGGGGGCCGACTACCTGGTGGCCGACGCCGACCACGCACCGTCGGTGCGCCTGGTCACGGTGACCGAGCGGCTGGGCTCGACGGTCTTCATCGGGGCCGCCGCGCCGCCCGGCGCGACGGCCTGGATGATGCGGCCGATCGACCCGCTGCACGTGCTGCGCGAGCTGGACACCATGGTCGCTGCCTCGTGGGCGGCGGCGCCGCCGGCGCAGCCGCCGGGCCGCGCCGAAGGCAAGCCCGCGGGCAGCGGCCCGACGACGGTGATCCGGCCGCGGCGCGCGTCCACGCTGGCCTCGCTGCCGGCGCTGGACCTGCCGACGCTGCTGGAGCCGGCGCCGGCGCCGCCGTCGACCGCCGCGGTCTGGCCGCCGCTGCCGCAGCACATCGACGCCGATGCGCTGTTGCCGACGCTGGACGTCTCGCTCGACGAGGTCGCGGCGCAGGGCCTGCCGACGGTGCCGCCGCCGCTGCCGCGCAGCGAGACCGTGCCCGGCGTCTTCGTGCCCGCGCCCGAGGTCGCCCGGCTGGACCTGCCGCCGCCCGCCGGCGATGCCGACGTGCCGGCGGCGACGCCGGCCGCAGCGGCCACACCGGTTGCGGCGCCCGCGGAGCCGGTCGCCGATGCGGCGCCGGCCGAGATGCCGCCCATCGAACCAGCGCCGGCGGCCGAGGCGCCGCC
>JAHBZT010000001.1 GCA_019635315.1 Rubrivivax sp. | reverse complement strand
ATATGTGGCGCGCAACATGCCTGGCCGAGCGCGGGCTGCTGTGAGCGCGCGATGAAGGCGAAGTCGCTGGCCGAACTGGGCGCACTGCGCGAGGCGCTACGCCGCCGCGAGCGCGAGGCCGCCGAACGCGCGGCGCGCGAGCGCGAGGCGCGCGCCGCCGCCGAGCGCCAGCGCCGCCAGTTCGCCGACGCCGTCGGCCCGGTGACGCCGCTGCCGCACCACGGCCGCGCCGCGTCCAGCGTGCCCCGGCCCGAGCCGCTGCCGCGCCAGCGCGCGCTGGACGAGCAGGCGGCGCTGCGCGAGGCGCTGTCCGACGAGGTCGATGTCGAGTCGCTGCTGCTCACCGACGACGGGCTGAGCTTCCGCCGCGCCGGCGTCGGGCCGGACGTCGTGACGCGGCTGCGCCGCGGCCACTGGGCGATCCAGGCCGAGGTCGACCTGCACGGCCTGCGCCGCGACGAGGCGCGCGAACGCCTGGCCGGCTTCGTGCGCGAGGCCGAGCGGCGCGGCGCGCGCTGCCTGCGCGTGGTGCACGGCAAGGGCCTGGGTTCGCCGGGCCGCGAGCCGGTGCTGAAGGCGCGCGTGCAGCGCTGGCTGGGCCAGCATGCCGGCGTCATCGCCTTCACGCAGGCCAGCGGCCCGCAGCGCGGCGCCGGGGCGCTGATCGTGCTGCTGCGGGGCTCGGCCTGAGGCGCCTGCGCGGGGCTCAGCCGGCGGCGGAGGCCGCCGCGGCCGGGGCCGGCGCAGCGTCGCGCCGGCAGCGCCCCTGGTGCTCCAGCCAGTAGACGACGTTGCCGACCAGCGCGATGCTGCCGGAGACCACCACGCTGGCCGCGGTGACCACCCCCAGGGTGGCCAGCAGCGCGGCGCAGTCGCGGTCGTGGCAGCCGACGAAGCCGCCGACGACGGTGGTCTCCAGCGCGACCTCGCGCCGCGCGACCTGGCAGTCCGGGTCGTAGACCTCGCGCGTCTGCGGCACGACGATGCAGCCGGCCAGCAGGCCGGCGAAGGCCAGCGCGGCGGCAGGGCGGCGCCGGGCATGCATCGCGTTCAGCGGTTGCGCATCCAGTCCGCGGTGCCGAAGAAGGCCTCGGCCAGGCGCTGCGCCAGCGCCTCGTCCACGCCCTCGTCCTGCATCGCCTGCAGCATGCAGGCCATCCACTGGTCGCGCTCGGCGATGCCGATGCGGTACGGCAGGTGGCGCGCGCGCAGCATCGGGTGGCCGAAACGCTCGATGTAGTGGTTGGGCCCGCCCAACCAGCCACACAGGAACCAGAACAGCTTGTCGCGCGAGCCGTCCAGCGTGCCCGGGTGCAGCGCGCGGATGCCGGCATAGGCCGGCTCGAGGTCCATCAGGTCGTAGAAGCGGTCGACCAGCGCGCGCACGCCGGCCTCGCCGCCCAGCCGCTCGAACGGCGTCGGCCCCGGCGACGCGGCGCGCTCGTCGCTCACGTCAGCAGCTTCGCCGCGACCGCACCCATCGCGACGGCGGCCGGCGCGCCGGGCAGGGTGTCCAGCAGCAGCTGGCGGCGCTGCACGGCCTCGCGCACCGCGGCGTCGGCCGGCAGCTCGCCGAGCAGCTCCAGGTGCACCGGGCTGTCGAGCTGCGGGTTGACGAAGCGGTCCACCACCTGCTGCAGCTGGGCGCGCACGGCGCGGCCCTCGCCGGGACGCCGCACCTGGTTGACCAGCAGCTGCATGCGGCGCCGGCCCTGCGTGCTGGCCAGCACCTTGATCGTCGCGTAGGCGTCGGTCAGCGAGGTCGGCTCGGGGGTCGCGACGAGCAGCGCCTCGCCGGCCAGCGACACGGTGTACAGCACGACGTCGGAGATGCCGGCGCCGGTGTCCAGCAGCACGTGGTCGTAGCGGGGCGTCACGCCCTGCAGGACCTGCTGCAGCTGGTCGCGCAGCTCCGGCGTCATGCGCGAATATTCGACCATGCCCGATCCGGCCAGCAGCACCGAGAAGCCGCCCGGCGCCGGCAGGATGGCGTCGGCCAGCGTGCTGCGGCCGGTGAAGACGTCGTGCAGCGTGATCTTCGGGAACAGGTTCAGCACCACGTCCAGGTTGGCCAGGCCGAGGTCGGCGTCCAGCACCAGCACGCGGCGCCCGGCGCGCGCCAGCGCGGCGGCCAGGTTGGCGGCGACGAAGGTCTTGCCGACGCCGCCCTTGCCGCTGGTGATGGCCAGGACCTTGGGCGAAGGCGGCGCGGCCGCGGAGTCGGGCACGGGTGCGGTCATTCCAGGTCGTGAAACTGGGAGGTCTCGAAGAGCAGCCGCTTCTCCTCGTTGCTGACCACCGAGACGGCGGCCGGCTCCAGGCGCACGAGGTTGCGGCCCTGCGCCTTGGCGAGGTAGAGCTGCTGGTCGGCGCGCTGCTGCCACAGCGCCGGCGTCGAGCGCACCCACTGCGGCGCGAAGGCGCCGCCGATGCTGACGGTGACGCTGATCTGCTGCTGCGCCGCCACCTGCACCGGCATGCGCTCGACGCGCCGGCGCACGCGCTCGGCGACGGTCTGGCCGAAGGCGCTGCCGCAGTTGGGCAGCAGGATCGCGAATTCCTCGCCGCCGGTGCGCGCGACCACGTCCATCGGCCGCACGCTGTCCAGCAGCGCGCTGGCCACGCCCTTGATGACCTGGTCGCCCGCGGCGTGGCCCCAGGTGTCGTTGACGCGCTTGAAGTGGTCGATGTCCAGCATCAGCAGCAGGGCCGGCTCGCCGCTGCGCGCGACGCGGTCGGTCTCGCGCGCCAGCGCCAGCTCGAAGGCGCGGCGGTTGGCCAGGCCGGTCAGTGCGTCGCGGCTCGAGAGGTCCACCAGCGCGTCGATCAGCCCCTGCAGCCAGCGTGTGCTGCCCGCTTCGCCGGCCGGCGGCGGGTGGCCGGCCTGCGCCAGCAGCTGCAGCGCCTGCTCCAGCCGCAGCGGGGCGGCTTGCTTCGTCGGCAGGGGCGTGGCTTCCAAGGCGCGCGGGCCGGGGCGGCAGGCAGGTCGCGTGGCGCGCGACGCCCCCAGCCGCGAGTGGAGGTGCGGGCAGTCTAGCAGCGGCCCTCGCGCCGCCCGGCCGCGAACAGCACCCGCCGCGCGTGCCAATTCGCGGCATAGACGATGGCGCCGCGACGCGACACTGGCGGCTGCCGAACTGCGCCCACCGCCGCCGCCCATGAGTTCGCTTGCCGTGCCTGCCGTCGCCGCCGTGCAGGAGTTCACGATGACCGGCGCCGACTTCGAGCGCATCCGCGCGCTGATCCACCAGCGCGCCGGCATCAGCCTGCACGCGGGCAAGCAGGCGATGGTCTACAGCCGGCTGTCGCGCCGGCTGCGCGAGACCGGCCACCGCAGCTTCGCCGACTACCTGCAGGGCCTGGAGCGGCCGGGCAGCGACGCCGAGTGGCAGGAATTCGTCAACTGCCTGACGACCAACCTGACCGCCTTCTTCCGCGAGGAGCACCACTTCGAAGCGCTGCGCGAGGACCTGCGTGCGCGCGCCGGCGGCGGCCGCGCGCTGCGCATCTGGTGCAACGCCGCCTCCACCGGCGAGGAGCCCTACTCGATCGCGATGACGGTGGTCGAGACGCTGGGCGTCTCGGCGCCGGTCAAGGTGGTCTGCAGCGACATCGACACCAAGGTGCTGGCCACCGCGGCGCGCGGCGTCTACGCGGCGGACGCGCGCGGCCTGACGCCGGAGCGGCTCAAGCGCCACTTCCTGCGCGGCACCGGCGCCAATGCCGGGCACATCCGCGTGCGGCCGGAGCTGGCGCGGCTGGTCGAGTTCCGGCCCTTCAACCTGATGGGCAGCGCCTGGGGCTCGCTGGGCGAGCCCTTCGACCTGGTGTTCTGCCGCAACGTGATGATCTATTTCGACGCGCCCACGCAGCGCCGCGTGCTGCAGGGCATGCACGGCGCGATGAAGCCGGGCGGCCTGCTCTACGTCGGCCACTCGGAGAACTTCACCGACTCGCGCGAGCTCTTCCGGCTGCGCGGCAAGACCATCTACGAGCGGCTGTAACGGCACGCTGCCGCGGCTCAAGGCCGCGCGGCGCGACGCCGATATTGCGGACGATGTACGCCCTTCCGAGCACCTCCCCTGCCGCCGGTCCGACCGCCGCCGCGCGCCCGGCCAGCCGGCTGGAGCGGCTGAAGTCGCGCCCGCGCAAGCCGGGCGAGGCCTCGTTCTTCTTCTTCGACGCGCATTTCCGCAACGACGCCGTCAAGGTGCTGCCGGGCGAGTTCTTCGTGCACGACGAGGACATCCTGGTGATGACGACGCTGGGCTCGTGCATCGCGGCCTGCCTGTGGGACCGCGAGAAGAAGATCGGCGGCATGAACCACTTCCTGCTGCCCGACGGCCAGGGCGGCGCGGACAGCGGCCGCTACGGCAGCTTCGCGATGGACCTGCTGATCGGCGAGCTGGTCAAGCGCGGCGCGACGCGCTCGACGATGGAGGCCAAGGTCTTCGGCGGCGGCGCCGTGATCAGCGGCATGAACAGCATCAACGTCGGCCAGCAGAACACCGACTTCGTGCTCGACTACCTGCGCACCGAGCGCATCACGGTGGTCAGCAAGGACGTGCTGGACATCTACCCGCGCAAGGTCTGCTTCCTGCCGGCCAGCGGCAAGGCCATGGTCAAGCGCCTGGCCAGCGCCAACACCGAGGCGCTGGCAGCGCAGGAACGCGCCGCCGCGCGCGCCGCGCCGGCGGCCAGCGCCGGCGGCAGCGTCGACCTGTTCTGAAGGCGGGCACCATGGGGGCCGCGTCCGCGAAGACCCGCGTCGTCGTCGTCGACGACTCGGCCCTGGTGCGCGGCCTGCTCGCGCAGATCATCGACCGCCAGCCGGACATGGAGTGCATCGGCGCCGCGTCCGACCCGCTGGTGGCGCGCGAGATGATCCGCAACCTGAACCCCGACGTCATCACGCTGGACGTCGAGATGCCGCGCATGGACGGCCTGGACTTCCTGGCGCGGCTGATGCGCCTGCGCCCGATGCCGGTGGTGATGGTCAGCACGCTGACCGAGCGCGGCGCCGACGTCACGCTGCGGGCGCTGGAGCTGGGCGCGGTGGACTTCGTCGCGAAGCCCAAGATCGGCGTCGCCGACGGCCTGCGCCGTCTCGGCGAGGACATCACCGACAAGATCCGCGCCGCGGCGCGCGCGCGCGTGCAGCGCCTGGCCGCGCCACCGGCCGCCGGTGCGGCGGCCACGGCGGCCGCCGCGCCGCCGCACGCACTGGGCCGGCTGTCGACCGAGAAGATCATCTTTATCGGCGCCTCCACCGGCGGCACCGAGGCCACGCGCGAGGTGCTGGTCAACCTGCCGGCCGACAGCCCGGCGGTGATGATCACGCAGCACATGCCGCCGGGCTTCACGAAGAGCTACTCGGCACGGCTGGACGGCCTGTGCCGCATCCGTGTCGCCGAGGCGGTGGACGGCGAGCGCGTGCTGCCCGGCCATGCCTACATCGCGCCCGGCGGGCTGCACCTGTCGGTGGAGCGCTCGGGCGCCAACTATGTCGCCCGCGTGCGCGACGGCGACCCGGTCAACCGCCACAAGCCCAGCGTCGAGGTGCTGTTCGACAGCGCCGCGCGCGTGGTCGGGCGCAACGCGCTGGGCGTCATGCTCACCGGCATGGGCGCCGACGGCGCACGCGCGATGAAGGCGATGCGCGACGCCGGCAGCTTCAACCTGTGCCAGGACGAGCACAGCTGCGTCGTCTTCGGCATGCCGCGCGAGGCCATCGCGCAGGGCGCGGCGCACGAGGTGCTGCCGCTGGCGCGCATCGCGCCGCGGCTGCTGGAGTGGCTGCGCCTGCATGCGGGCGCGGCGACCAGCCGGGTCTGACGACGCCCGCCGGCGATCGGCGCGATCCTTCACGGCCGGCGCGCGCGGCGGCGGGCGATGATTCGGCCATGGCCGATGCCGGACCTGCCGACGGAAACGCCGCGCGCGTGCGCTGGCGGCTGCGCCTGCTCGGCGCCTTCGAGCTCGACGACGGCCGCCAGCGCCTGACGCGGCTGCCCAGCCGCGCCGCCGCGGCCCTGCTGGCGCGGCTGGCGATGTCGCCGCAGCGCGCCTTCGGCCGCGAGGAACTGGCGGCGCTGCTGTGGCCCGAGGCCGACGCCGGCACCGGGCGCGCGCGGCTGCGCCAGACGCTGAGCACGCTGAAGGCGCTGCTGGAGCCGCGCCATGCCGCGCCGGGCGTGCCGACCGCCCCCGTGATCGAGGCCGACCGCCGCGTGCTGCAGCTCGCGCCGGCAGCGCTGCGCTGCGACGTGCACGACTTCGAGCAGGCCTGCCGTGGCGGCGACGCGGTGCGCGCGCTGGCGCTGTACCGTGGCGAGCTGCTGCCCGGCTTCTACGACGAGTGGATCGTCGACGAGCGGCGGCGGCTGCAGGGCCTGGCCGAGCGGCTGGCCGAGCAGCTGCCGGCCCCCGTGCCGGCACAGGCAGCGGGCATGGCCGCGGGCGGCCACGCCGGCACGGCACCTGTGCCGGCGACGGGCGCCCCACGCCCGCCAGGCGTGGTGGCCGCCGCCACCGAAACGGCGGCCCCGCTGCCGCGCTACCTGAGCCCGCTCGTCGGTGGCGAGGACCTGCTGGCGCGGCTGCGCGCCCAGGTGCTGGCGCGGCGGCTGGTCACGCTGGTCGGCCCCGGCGGCGTCGGCAAGACGCGGCTCGCGGTGGAGCTCGCGCTGCGCCTGCAGGACGAGCACGAAGCCTTCGACACCGTGCGCTTCGTGCCCTGGGTCGGCTGCAGCAGCGCGGCCCAGGCCGCCGACCGGCTGGCGCTGGCGCTCGGGCTGGACGACCAGGGCGATGCGCTGCGTGCGGTGACGCGGGCGCTGGCCGGGCGCCGGACGCTGCTGGTGCTGGACAACGCCGAGCAGCTGGCGCCCGACGCCGTGGCGCTGGTCGCCGCGCTGGCGGCGCGCCTGCCCGGGCTGCACCTGCTGGTCACCTCGCGCCGCCCGCTCGCGCTCGACGGCGAACAGGAATGGGCGCTGGACCCGCTGCCGACGCCGCCGCCCGGCGCCGACGCCGCCGCCGCGCTGGCCTCGCCGGCGGTGCAGCTGTTCGCCGCACGCGCGCGTGCAACGCGTGCGGACTTCCACCTGCACGACGGCAACCTGGACACCGTCGCCGAGCTGGTGCGCCTGCTCGACGGCCTGCCGCTGGCGCTGGAGCTGGCGGCCGCGCGCGTGCGCACGCTGCCGCCGGCGCGGCTGCTTGCGCTGCTGCGCGCGCCGGACGCCGCCGCGCCGACCGCACGCTGGTCGCTGCTGGCGCGGCCGGGCGCGCGCGCCGCCGACGACCCGCGGCACGCGTCGATGCTCGCGGTGGTGGACTGGAGCTGGCAGCTGCTGTCGCCGACGCAGGCCGCGCTGCTGCGCCTGCTCGCCTTCGCGCCGGCGGCGGTGGAGGCCACGCTGGCCGAGCAGGCCGCGCTGCATGCCGGCCTGACCGCCAGCGCCGCCGACGCACGCGTGCTGCTCGACGCGCTCGCCGCCGCCAGCCTGCTGCGCCGCGCACCGGGCGCCGACGACCGCCTGTGGTGGTCGGTGCCCGAGCCGGTGGCCGATGTCGCGCGCGAGCATGCCGAAGCGCCACCGCCGGCCGCCGCGGCGCGCGCCGCCTGGCGCCGGGTGCTGCACGACTGGGCACGCGCGCTGCCGCCCACGGTGCCGCTGCGCGAGCTGGACGAGGCGCTGCCGGCCCTGCTGGGCACCCTGCGCAGCGCACTGGACGACGGCGATGCCGCCTTCGTGCCGGCGCTGCTGCTCGCGCTGGCGCCGGCCTGGGCCGAGCGCAGCCTGCCCGCCGGCGGCCTGCAGGCGCTGCGCGAGGCGCTCGAGCGCGGCATCGGCGACGGCGAGCTCGCGGCGCGCGCGCAGGCGCTGGCCGCCCAGCTCTGCGCCGCGGCCGGCCGCCGCGACGGGCGCTGCTCCATGCCGGGCCGCCGCGGCGCGCTGGCCGACCGACGCCGCGGCGCGCGACGGCGCAGCTGCAGGTCGGACGCGCGTGCGCTGGCGCTGCGGCGGCGATCCAGCCGCGACCGCGCGCGACGCGGTCGAGGCCGCCCGCCGGCCCGGCCGGGCGCCGGCCGCGACGCGCCGCCCGCGCGCGCGCAGGAAGCGCCGCAGCGGCCGCGCGCCCGCTGCCGCCCGGCCTGCTCGCCGCGGCGCTGACGCTGCGCGCGACGATGGCCAACGAGCTGCAGCACGACGCCCGCGCCGCCGCCACGCTGTACCGGCGCGCGCTGGCCGCGCACGAGGACGACCCGCAGGGCAGCCGGCACGCGCGCCGCGGCCTGCGCTACAACCTCGCGATCACCGACATCTATGCCGGCCGTGCCGCCGATGCGCTGCCGCGGCTGGACGCGCTGCGCGAGGAGGCCGACGCCGCACACGACCGCCACCTGCTGGCCCAGGTGCTGAATGCGCGCGGCAGCGCCTTGGACGCGCTGGGCCGCCACGCCGAGGCGACGGCCGCCACGCGCGCGGCGCTGGCCGAGGCCTGGCAGACGCTGGAGGCCGAGAATGCGCTCTATGCGCTGTGGAACCTGGCGCCGCTGGCGCTGGCACGCGGCGACGCGGAGGGCGCCGCGCTGGCAGCGCGGCTGATGGGTTTTGCCGACCGCTTCTGGCGCACGAATTTCGGCGCCCTGTCGGCCGCCGACCGGCGCGACGTCGCGCGCACGCGGCGGCGCTGCCGGCAGGCCCTGGGCCGTGCCGCCGCGCAGGCCGCCTGGGAGGCCGGCGCGCGGCTGGAACTGGCGGCCGCGGTGGCGCTGGCGCTGGCCTGATCAGGCGGCCGGGCGCCGCCGCCGGGTCATCCAGCCCAGCGCGGCCAGCCCGGCGGCGAGCATCGCGCCGCTGGCCGGCTCGGGCACCGGCTGCGAGAAGCGGTCGGCCCAGATCGAGAAGTCGTCGATCGCGTAGCTCGTGCCGGGCACGAAGAAGTTGTGCACGTAGCCGCTGAAGCTCAGCGTCATGTCGCGGTGGTCTTCGCTGCTCTGGCCCAGCAGCTGCCAGTTGCTGCCGTCGTGGTACGAGACCTGCACGATGCCGGCCACGCGCGTGATGCGCAGCGCGCCGCTGTCGGCCGTGACCGGCGGCGCGAACGTGCAGCAGCCGCCGTCGACGAACGCGAAGTGGTAGCCGCCGGCCTCCTGCATGCGCCCGACGCCATGCCCGTAGGCCGCCGGCAGCGGGTTGACGACACCCAGTTGCAGCCGGTCGCCGCCGGCGTAGGTGGAGGTCCAGTCGATCAGCCGGTAGCGGAAGCTGACGTCGAAGTTGCCGATCAGCTGCGGCACGAAGCTCAGCAGCGTGTTGTCGGTGCCGAGCCGGGTGAAGACCAGCTCGCCGCCGCTGATCGCCACGTCGTTGCCGCCGGCGCTGAGCTGCCAGGCGGCGGGGTTCAGCGGGCCGCTGAAGGTCTCGAGAAAGCTGTCGGCCTGTGCGCTGCCGGCCGCGACGGCCAGCGTGGCGGCCAGCCAGCCGGCGGCGCCGGTCCGGCGGCCGCGGGCACCCTGGGTCTGCATCTTCATCGCTGCTCCTGCTGCCGCGGTCCGTCGCGGCCTGCAGGCACTGTGCCGACGCAGCGTTCGTCGATCGTTCGCTGCGCGTTCGAAGCAGCCCCCGCAGTCACGGGGGCTGGCGGCGATGAGCAGGCGGCCGGCCGGCTACCAGCGCCCGATCTCGCGGTCGCGCAGCGTCAGCGTCGCCGGGTTGCGTGCGACCAGGTGCTCCAGCCCCAGGTCGCGCAGCGTGGCGCTGTCCAGCGCGCGCAGCGTCTTCAGGTCGGCCTCGTCGCGGCGGCGCTGCTGCCAGGCGTTCCAGGCCTCGAGCAGGTCGTCGCGGGCGTCCTGCCACCAGCGCTGCAGCAGCGGGCGGCGCAACGGCAGGACGGTGGGGGCGCAGCAGGTGGCGGTGGTCATGGCGGGCTCCTCGGCAATCGGTGATGGAAAGCATAGCTACCCGGATGTGCGAAGAAAATCGACTTGTTCAAGGTGATTTGGTAAGCTTGACTGACCAATATGGCCCGCCTGCCGCTGCACACCCTGCCCGCCTTCCGCGCCGTCGCGCGGGCGCAGAACATGCGCCGCGCGGCCGAGGAACTGCACCTGACGCACAGCGCCGTCAGCCAGCAGATCAAGCTGCTGGAGGACCAGGTCGGCGTGCCGCTGTTCGACCGCGTCGGCCGCGGGCTGGTGCTCAATGCCGCCGGCGCCGCGCTGCAGCGCGCGGTGGAGCCGGCGCTGGACGCCCTGGCCGAGGGCCTGCGGCTGGCCCTGGCCACCGCCAGCGGCGAATCGCAGCCGCTGCGCCTGACGGTGCTGCCGTCGTTCGCGCAGCGCTGGCTGCTGCCGCGCATCGTGAGCTGGCGCGAGCGGCACCCGGAGATCCCGCTCGAGGTGCATGCCTCGCACCAGCTCGTGGACCTGCGGCGCGAAGGCTTCCACGCCGCGGTCCGCGCCGGCAGCGGGCGCTGGCGCGGGCTGCACGCCGACCCGCTGGCGAGCTCGCCGCTGGTCGTGGTCGCGGCGCCGCAGCGCGCGGCGCGGCTGGCCGGCGTATCGCCGCAGCAGCTGGCGGCCGAGCCGCTGCTCGGCGACGCCGGCTCCTGGGCGCGCTGGCTGGCGCTGTCGGGCGCACGGCTGGCGGCCAAGCCGGTGGCGGAATTCAACGACTTCGGCCTCATGCTGCAGGCCACCGAGCAGGACCTGGGCATCGCGCTGACACGCGAGCTGCTGGCCGCCGATGCGCTGCGCGCCGGCCGCCTGGTGCGCCTGCACGAGGCGGCGCTGGACGAACCGGCGTCGTCGACCTACTGGTTTGCGCACCCCGAAGAACTGGCCGGCTGGCCGCCGCTGCAGGCGCTGCGCGCCTGGCTCAACGACGAGATGGCGCTGTCGCGCCGGGCCCTCGCGGCCAGCGCCGCGGCCTGACGAGCCGGCACGCGCCGCGGCCCGAAGGCGGCCGCCCGCCCGCGGCAGCGTGCAGGCCCGGCGGTGGCTCGCCGCCGGCTGCGGCCTCAGCGGCAGACCGCCTGCGGCACCAGCACGACCTGGGTGCCGCAATGCGGCACGACGGCGGCGCTCTTCACCGCGTCCAGGGTACGGTCGAGCAGGCCCTGGATCTCGGCGACGATGGCGCCGTCGTAGCCGGTGATGAAACCCTGGTTGACCTGGCTGCGCGACGCGAGGCCGAACTCGGTGGCCTGCAGGTGCTGCTCGGCGGTGGCGACATCGGGCGCGACGGCGGCGCGCTGGCGCTGCAGCGCGGCCCGGCGCAGCTGCAGGATCTCGGTCTCGCGCGCGAGCATCAGCGGCAGCATCTTCGCCGCATAGGCCTCCCACTGCGCCTGGCAGCGCCGGTCGCAGCCGGGGTTGTCCCACTCCAGCGCCGGCTTCGGCAGGCCGGCCGAAAGCTTGCGTGCGCGCACGCGCTGCACGGCCTGCTCGGTCTCGGCCCACAACGCGGCATGCTGCTGGAAGCGCTGCGGCTGCTGCTGCGCATAGGCCTGGCCGACGTCGGCGGCGCTGCGCGCGGCTGCGCTGTCCTGCGCCATCGCGGCGGCCTGGTTGACGACGCGCGGGTCCTGGTTCATCGGCTGCGCCATGCGCTGCGCCATCGCCATCTGCTCGGCCGGCGTCATGCGGCGGATGCGTTCCTGCACCTGCTGCGCATACGCCGGGTCGGCCTGCATGCGCTGCACGTCGATGCCGACCTCCTGCATGCCCTGCATCAGCGCCTGCCCGACGACCTGGCCCTGCTCGGCATGCGTGCGGCCCTGGGCCGCGGCGATGCGCTCCATGGCCTGCTTGTGCGCGGCCAGCGCAGCCTGCGCCTGCAGCAGCGCCGGGTGCACGATGCGGCCGCTCTTGTCGACCCAGGTCGCGGCCTGCTCGGCCGTGGCCGGCAGTTCGGGCAGCGCGTCGAGCAGCGCCTGCACCGAGCCGGGCGCCTGGGCCTGCGCCGTGGTGCCGAGGCCGGCGAGCGTGGCCAGCAGCAACGGGACAACGAACTTCTTCAAGGGCATTCTCCTGGTGGGGTAACGAGTGGCCGGCATGTTCGCGCCGGCGCGCCGGCGCGCCATCGCCCGAACGGGCCACGGCGCGCCGGGCGGCGGGCCAGCGCAGCGGCGGCGCGGTTCAGAGCTGCGAGGTCAGCGCCCAGTCCCAGGCCACGCCGCCCAGCACCTGCTGGCCGCTGATCGAGGTGCCGTCGCCGCCGACCGTGCCTTCCACCACCAGGCGGCCGGGCACGTCGAAGGCGACGCTGCCGCTGCCGTGGCCCGGGCAATGAGCGGCGACGACGGTGCGCCAGACGCTCCCGGCGTCCAGCGTGTAGCGCGGCGGGTTGGCGGACGCATCGATGACCAGCGCTCCGGGCGGCAGCGGCGCCGACGAGGGCGTGGCCGTGCCGGTGCAGGTGATCTCGATCACGTGCACGGTCTGCGTGCCGTTGGCGACGAAGCGCGAGCCGTCGCCCTGCGGGTCCGCTGTCCAGACGGCCTCGATCGCGAACGTGAACGCCAGGTCGCCGCCAGGCGCCGACAGAGTGCCGCGCGCGATGCCGGTCCACACCGGTTCCTTGACCGTGACGCTGGCGGTGACGGTGACGCGGCGCCCGCTGGCCTGGTGCGTGCTGACGAAGCTGACGAGCACCGGGTTGACGTCGGGCACGCGCGCCGGCGCTCGGTAGGTGGCGCCCGCGCCGGCGCGCGGCGTGATGGTGCCGCTGCCGGTGTCGCCGCCTTCCTGCGCGAAGACATACCAGCGCCTGTCGTAGCCGGCCTTGACATTGTCGAAGGCCAGCGTCTGCGAGCCGATCAGCGGCATCGGCACGCAGCCGTAGTTCGGGTCGGGCACGCAGACGGTGCCGATCACGCCGCGTGTGTACGAGTACGGGACGAAGACGCGCGTCTCGCCGACCTTCAGCGTCGCCTGCCGCGGCGCGAGGAAGAAGTTGCGGTACAGCACGACGCGGAAGTCCAGCGTCACGCTGGCCCCGGCAGGCGCGAAGCCCGGCGCCGTGGCGGGACCGCTGTGCAGCCGTCCGTCCAGCGCCACCGTGAGGCTGCGCGTGGCCTTGTCCAGCGCCGTCACCGGCAACGCCAGCCAGCTGCCATCGGCGCGCTGCAGCGCGACGCCCAGGCCGTCGGCGTCGGGCGCGCTCGACTCGGGGTAGCGCAGGCTCAGCTGCAGCGCCCGCGACGGCACGGCGCCGATCTGCAGCAGCACGCCGTCGGCGATGCCGTCGGGCGCCGTATTCGCGATCGGCTGCAGCCGCAGCGTGGTCTCGCCGGCCAGCGCGCCGGCGGGGACCTGGACGGTGACGCGGCCGTCGGCGGCGGCGAGGGTGCCGCCGGCACCACCGATGCGGCGCTCGACGGCATCGCCGCTCGCGGCACCGAGGGCGGTCACGAGCGCGGCCTCCTCGCCGGTGCTCGCGGCGATCTCGGCCTGCTGCCCGGTGCCCAGCGCGCGCACGCGGTAGCTGTAGCGCGTGGCCCGCTGCAGGCCTTCGTCCAGGTGGTGCCGGGCCTCGGCGTCCAGCGTCGCGACCGGCGTCCAGGCGCCGTCGCCGGCCCGGCGCTCGACGGCATAACCGCCGGCACCGGCGACCGGCGCCCAGCCCAGGCTGACCGTGCTCTCCGAGCTGCCGAGCGCGACGACGCCCTCGGCAAAGGCCGGGCTCTCGCGCCCACCGCCGGCCGCCGGCGTCGTCGCGCCCCCACCGCCGCCGCAGCCGGCCAGCAATGCCAGCACGGTGCCCAGCCACGCAGCGTGGCGCAGCAATGTCCTCATGGTCCTGCTCCTCGTCGGGATTCGTGTGAAGCCCGGCACTCTAGGCAGCGGCGGGTGGTTGCGAATCGGCCGAAGGAGCCAGTGCCCGCGGCCGTGGCGAGCCATCGCCACGCCGGCGCCCTGCGCTGCGGCGCGACCCGCGGTCCGTTTCAGCGGCGCGCCGGCGGCAGGAAGATCGCCTGCAGATCGGACAGGAAGTCGAAGCCGCGCGCGCTGGCGCGCACGCGCTCGCCCTCTCGCTCGCCCTCGCGCACGAGCAGCCCGCGCTGCTCGGCGCGCGCCAGCGCCTCGGCGATGGCCGAAGGCGGCAGCCCGGTGCGCTCGGCGAAGCGCGGCAGCTCGAAGCCCTCGACCAGGCGCAGCGCATTCATCATGAACTCGAACGGCAGGTCGGCGCGCGCCACCTCGTGCTCGTTGGACACCGCGCGGCCGGCCCGCGCCTGGCGCAGGTAGGTCGCCGGGTCGCGCCAGCGTACCTGGCGCATCACGCGGTGCGGGAAGCTCAGCTTGCCATGCGCGCCGGCGCCGATGCCCAGGTAGTCGCCGAAGCGCCAGTAGTTCAGGTTGTGCGCGCAGCGGTGGCCCTCGCGCGCGAAGGCCGAGACCTCGTAGCGCACCAGGCCGGCGGCGGCCGTGCGCTCGGCGATGCGGTCGAGCATGTCGCTGGCCAGGTCGTCGTCGGGGCGGTCGGGCGGCGGCTCATTGGCGAAGGCGGTATTGGGCTCGATCGTCAGGTGGTAGATCGACAGGTGCGGCGGCGCGTACGACAGCGCGGCGTCCAGGTCCGCGTCCAGCATCGCCAGCGTCTGGCCCGGCAGCGCATACATCAGGTCGAGGTTGAAGGTGTCGAAGGCGGCCGCCGCCTCCTCGACCGCCGCGCGGGCCTGGCGTGCGTCGTGCACGCGGCCCAGGCGCGCGAGCATCGCGTCGTCGAAGCTCTGCACGCCGACCGACAGCCGCGTCACGCCGGCGGCGCGGTAGGCGCGGAAGCGCTCGCGCTCGAAGGTGCCGGGGTTGGCCTCCAGCGTGATCTCGGCGCCGGGCACGATCTGCAGCCGCGCGCGCACCGCGGCGAGCAGGCGGTCGATGGCCTCGGGGCTGAACAGGCTGGGCGTGCCGCCGCCGATGAAGACGGTCTCGATGCGGCGGCCCCAGACCAGCGGCAGCGCGGCTTCCAGGTCGGCGACCAGCGCGTCGACATAGCCGGCCTCGGGCAGGTCCTGCGTCCGCAGCTCGTGCGAATTGAAGTCGCAGTACGGGCACTTCCTCAGGCACCACGGCAGGTGCACGTACAGCGACAGCGGCGGCAGCGCCGGCAACTGCAGCGTGCCGGGGCGCAGGTAATGCGCCACGTCGCGCGGCGGCGCACCCTCTTCGGCCGCCGGCCGCAGCGGCGGCAGGCCGCCACCGGCGCTCACAGCCCCCAGACCTCGCGCAGCAGCACCACCATCTGCGCCGCGGCGCGCGCGCGGTGGCTGTGCAGGTTCTTCGTCGCCGCATCGAGCTCGGCGACGCTGCGCCCGAGATCGGGGACGAACATCAGCGGGTCGTAGCCGAAGCCGCCTTCGCCCCGCGGTGCGGCCAGGATCTCGCCCGGCCAGCGGCCGACCGCCACCAGCGGCTGCGGGTCCTGCGCGCTTCGCAGCGCGACCAGCGTGCTGACGAAATGCGCGCGCCGGTCGGCCACGCCCCGCAGCCGCTCGAGCAGCAGCGCGTTGTTGGCGGCGTCCTGCCTGCGGCGCAGCGCTTCGCGGTCCAGGCCCGCAGGCCGCGCATCCGGCAGCGGCGCGAAGTGCGCCGAGACCACGCCCGGCGCGCCGCCGAGGGCGTCGACGCACAGCCCGGAGTCGTCGGCGATCGCCGCGCCACCGCTGGCCGCTGCGGCGGCGCGCGCCTTGGCCAGGGCATTCTCGATGAAGGTCGCGTGCGGTTCGTCGGCCTCGGCGATGCCGAGCTGGCCCTGCGCGACCAGCTCGACGTCCAGCCCGCCGAACAGCGCGCGCAGCTCGACCAGCTTCTTGGCGTTGTTCGACGCCAGCACCAGGCGCATGGCGGGCCCGCCTGCGTTCAGGGCAGCGGCTGCGCCAGCGCGGCGCGCTGCGCGGCCACCAGCTCGCCGATGCCGCGCGCCGCCAGCGCGAGCAGCGCGTCCAGTTCGGCGCGGCTGAAGGGCGCGCCCTCGGCCGTGCCCTGGACCTCGACGAAGCCGCCGCTGCCGGTCATCACGACATTCATGTCGGTGTCGCAGGCGACGTCCTCGACGTACTCCAGGTCCAGCAGCGGCGTGCCCTGCACGACGCCGACCGAGACCGCCGCGACATGGTCGCGCACCGGGCTCGCGGCGATGCGCCCTTCGCGCAGCAGCCAGCCCACCGCGTCGTGCGCGGCGACGAAGGCGCCGGTGATGGCCGCGGTGCGCGTGCCGCCGTCGGCCTGCAGCACGTCGCAGTCCAGCGTGATCGTGCGTTCGCCCAGCGCGGCCAGGTCGAAGACGCTGCGCAGGCTGCGGCCGATCAGGCGCTGGATCTCCTGCGTGCGCCCGCTCTGCTTGCCCTTGGCCGCCTCGCGGTCGCTGCGCGTGTGGGTGCTGCGCGGCAGCATGCCGTATTCGGCCGTGACCCAGCCCTCGCCGCTGCCGCGCTTGTGCGGCGGCACCTTTTCCTCGACCGACGCGGTGCACAGCACGCGCGTGGCACCGAAGGCGACGAGCACCGCGCCTTCGGCATGTTTCGTGTAGCCGCGCTCGAGCGTGACGGGTCGCAGGGCGCTGGGCGCGCGGTCGGCAGTGCGGATGAAGGGCATTGGAACGGATAGGTCGGAAACGAGGCCGGCCATTGTCGCGCCCCTTGCGTCGGCCTGACTGGAGCCCCCTCCCGGAGGGGCCGAGGGCCGCGGCTCTGACAGCCCTGAGGGCTGTCGGACGGCCCGAGGAGCCCGAGCTCCGCGAGGGCGCGGCCTGCAAGGCTCGGGGGAGCGGTACGCTGGGCCGCAGGCCATTCAGCGTTCTTCAGCGCTTGCGCGCTGAAGAACGCTGAATGGCCTCGTTGATCTCGCGGATGGAGCGCTCGATCTCGGCGTCGTCCAGCTCGTCGGCATGCGCCTCGGCGCCCAGGCTGGCCTGGATGGTGGAGGCGAAGACCTCGTCGCCCAGCGCATGGGTGGAGACGCCGGCGCTGCCGTCGTCGTCCTCGGCGGCTTCCCACTCCACCGCCAGCACGGTGACGTTGTCGCTCTTGTCGCCGGCGGTGCGCAGCGCACGCTCGACCAGCTCGGGCACGGCGTCGGAGATCGGGTTGTGCGCCAGCACGTCGGTGATGACGTTGTCGGCGACGCTGCTCCACAGGCCGTCGCTGCACAGCATCACGCGGTCGCCGGGCTGCACGATCAGCGGGCCGGCGGTGTCCACCACCGGCTTGCCCGGGCTGCCCAGGCAGGTGAAGAGCACGTTGCGGTTGACGCGGTCGCCCATAGGCACCACCTGGGCCAGCGTCTCCTGCAATTCGCTGTAGCTGTGGTCGCGCGTGCGTGCGACGAGCTTGTCGCCGCGCACCAGGTACAGCCGCGAGTCGCCGCAATGCGCCCAGTACGCCGCATTGCCCTGCAGCAGGCAGGCGACGACCGTCGTGCGCGGTGTATCCACCAGCGCGCGTTCGGTGGCGTAGCGCAGCAACTGGTGGTGGCCGGCGACGATGGCGTCGTGCAGGAAACGCAGCGGCTCGGCCAGCTTCGGCCGCGCCAGGCGCTGGAAGCGCGCCGAGAGCATCTGCAGCGCCAGCTGGCTGGCGACCTCGCCCTCGGGGTGGCCGCCCATGCCGTCGGCCAGCGCGAACAGACCGGCGTCCCGCGTGTAGCAGTAGCCCATGCGGTCCTCGTTCTTCTCGCGGCCGCCCTTGCGGCTGACCTGGTAGACGGAGAACCTCATGGCGACGTCGGCCCGCGAGGGCTCATGCCTTGTTGCCGTTCTTCAGCGTTTCCAGCTGCAGTTTCAGCCGCTCGCTGAACGACAGCTTCGTGTAGCGGCGCTCGGTCTCGCGCGCCAGTTCCTTCTGCAGCGCGAAGACGCTCTGCGGGCGCGACAGCGGGTCCAGCGACATGCACCACTCGGTGACCTCGATCAGGTTGTCGCTGTAGACGTTGCGCAGGCGCGAGAGGCTGAGCGCCAGGCGGTCCTTCTCCAGCCGCTGCGGCGCGTCGTTGGGCGGGTAGCCCTGCATGCAGGCATAGATGCAGGCGCCGATGGCGTAGATGTCGGTCCAGGGGCCCAGCGTGCCGTCGCGGCGGTACATCTCGGGCGCGGCGAAGCCCGGGGTGTACATCGGGCGGATGAAGTTGCCTTCCTTGGACAGCACCTCGCGCGCGGCGCCGAAGTCCAGCATCACAGCCTTGTTGTCGTTGGTGACGAAGATGTTGGCCGGCTTGATGTCCAGGTGCAGCATCTTGTGCTGGTGCACGATGCGCAGCCCGCGCAGGATCTCGTCGAACAGGCTGCGGATGGTGCTTTCGCGAAACACCTTGTCACGCTTGAGGTCGCGCGCGGTCACGATGAAGTCCTGCAGCGTGTCGCCCTGCAGGTAGTTCATCACCATGTAGACCGTCTCGTTCTCGCGGAAGAAGTTGAGAACGGAAACCACGCTGGGGTGGCTGATCTGCGCGAGGGACCGGCCTTCCTCGAAGAAGCTCTTCAGGCCCAGGCGGTACAGCGGCTGCTTGTCGGGCTTGACGCGCGGCGTCAGCTCGCCCGGGCTGCGCTCGGCCAGCGACGAGGGCAGGTATTCCTTCACCGCCACCAGCTGCTGGTTCTCGCCCTCGGCCAGGTAGACCACGCCGAAGCCGCCGGCCGCGAGTTTCTTGACGATCGTGTAGCCCCCCACCACGGTGCCCGAAGGCAGCGGCGCGGGTTTGGGCTTTGACATAATCGATCGGTTCTATGGAGGCGCAGGCGCGGTGAGTGTTTATAGCATGACGGGTTATGCCACCGCGGTGTCGGAGCTCGTGCCGGGCGCCGCCGGCGAAGGCGCCGCCGTGACCGTGGAAGCGCGCGCCGTCAACGGCCGTTTCCTGGACCTGGTGCTGAAGCTGCCGGACGAGTTCCGCGGCCTGGAACCGGCGCTGCGCGAACGCTTCACCGCCGCCTTCCGCCGCGGCAAGATCGAGGTTCGCGTCAATGCCGCGCGCGAGACCGACCACGCCCTGCCCGCCCCCGGCCCCGAGCAGCTCAACCGCCTGGCCCACCTGCAGGCCTCCGTGCAGGGCTGGCTGCCGCAGGCGCGTGGCCTGTCGGTCAACGAGGTGCTGCACTGGTGCCGCGGCAGCGCGGCCGCGGCACGGCTGGACGAACCGGCGCTGCAAGCCGCCGACCGCTGCATCGCCGGCCTGCGCGAGGCGCGCGCACGGGAAGGCGAACGCCTGGTGCAGATGCTGCTGTCGCGCGTGTCGCGGCTGCGCGAACTGGCCGCGCAGGCCGAACCGCTGGTGCCGCAGGTTGTGCAGCGCCAGCAGGCGCGCTTCCTGGAACGCTTCAACGAGGCGCTGGCCAGCGCCAACGCGGCCGGCGCCGTGCCCGAGCAGGCGCTGCACGAACGCGCCTTGGGCGAGGCCGCGGCCTACGCGCTGCGCATCGACGTCGCCGAGGAACTGTCGCGCCTGGGCTCGCACCTGGCCGAGGTCGAGCGGCTGCTGAAGGCCGGCGGCGAGATCGGCAAGCGCCTGGACTTCCTGATGCAGGAACTGCAGCGCGAGGCCAATACGCTGGGCAGCAAGAGCGCGGTGCTGGAACTCAGCACGATCTCGGTGGAGATGAAGGTCGCGATCGAGCAGATGCGCGAGCAGGTGCAGAATATCGAGTGAAGTTTCAGGGGGTCTCTTGACACCCCCAAGCGGCCGGAAAGTCCAGCGTTTACGCGGGCTTAGCGTTTCAGGAGGTTGAACAGCGGCCCACCCCATCCCAGAATTTCCGTGTACCCGAGCGTGTACCCGGAACGGTCCGGGGCCCTTTCCGGGTACACACGCGGGGTGGATGATGGGCAAGCTGACCGACGTCACGATCCGGGCCTGGATCAAGGCCGGTGAACGCTTCGAGGGGCGCACCGATGGCGACGGGCTGCTGCTGTCCTGGCGGCCCGACCGCACCGCGCCGCACTGGCGGCTGCGCTACCGTTTCGCCGGCAAGTCGCGCGTGATGAACCTCGGCAGCTACACCGACCTGCCGTTAGCCGCCGCCCGCCAGTCAGCCAAGGAACTGCGCGCCAAGATCGCCCTCGGCCACGACGTGGCCGGCGAAAAGCAGGAGCGAAAGTCCACCGCCCTGGCCCGCATCGAGGCCGCGCGCAGCGTCGCCACCGTCGGCCAGCTCGCCGACGAGTACTTCGAGCGCATGATCAATGGGCGCTGGAAGCACCCGAACATCGTGCGCAGCCGCATCGAGAAGGACATCAAGCCGCACCTGGGCAAGCTGGCACTCGATGCGGTGGAGCCGCGCCACATCGATGCGATGCTGCGCGCCGTCGTCAAGCGCGGCGCGCCAACCATCGCCAACGACGTCCTGCGCTGGGTGCGGCGCATGTTCGACTACGCCATCAAGCGCCACCTGGTCCGTTTCAACCCGGCGGCGGCCTTCGACCTGGCGGACGCCGGCGGCAAGGAACTCGCCCGCGAGCGGGCGCTGTCACGCGACGAGCTGGTGACGCTCTTCGAGGCGATGCGCCAGGCCAAGGGCATCAGCGTGCAGAACGAGCTGACGGTGAAGCTGCTGTTGCTGCTGGCCGTGCGCAAGGGCGAGCTGATCGCCGCACGCTGGGACGAGTTCGAGCTGGATGCCGACTCTCCGGTCTGGCACCTGCCCGGCATCCGCACGAAGACGGGCCAGCCGCTGGACATCCCGCTGCCGACCATGGCGGTCGAGTGGCTGCAGAGGCTGAAGGAGCTGGCATGCAATGCCCCATACGTGCTGCCGGCGCGCAAGCTCCAAACCCGGATGGTGCCGCACGTCTGCGAGTCGACCCTGGGAGTGGCGATTGGGAAGGTCAAGCACGGCCTGCCTCACTTCATGGTGCACGACTTCCGCCGCACTGCGCGCACGCACCTGGCCGCCCTAGGCGTGGAGCCGCACGTGGCCGAGCGTTGCCTGAATCACAAGCTCAAGGCGTGGAAGGCGTCTACAACCGGCGCTACTACTTCGAGGAGCGAAGACAGGCGCTGGAGGCGTGGGGGCAATAGTTGCTGAAGCTGGAACGTCAACGGCCACCGACAAAGCAGTCGGCGGCGGCACGCCAGCGGGCACCGACCGTCGAGGCGGCTTGACAACTATTGATAGCCGACGGGATCATGCGTGCCATGAGCAGCAACACCATGAGCTTTGCCCTGCCCGAGGCCTTGCGCGAGTACGTCGACCAGCGGGTACGGTCCGGTCAGTACGGCAACACCAGCGAGTACCTGCGTGAGCTGATCCGTCGTGACCAGGAAGAGCAGGCCAAGAAGCGGTTGCGCGAACTGATCGAAGAAGGGCTGAGCACAGGCCCCGGCCGTGCCCTGACACCGAAGCGGACGGCGCAGCTGAAGAAGCAGGCCTTGGGCGACCTGCGTTGAAGCCCGCCCACCTTCGGCCCCGCGCCGAAGCAGATCTGGTCGAGGCGGCGCGCTACTGCGCCCAGGAAGGTGGACTGGCCCTTGGCGAGCGGATGTTCGACGCCGCCATCGCGGCGCTCGAGCCGACCGAACGCATGCCCTCCATGGGTTCTCCCCGGCTGGGTCAGTTGTGCGACATCCCAGGTTTGCGATCCTGGCGAGTCGCGGGGTTCCCGATGCAGTGGCTCTACTTCGAGGCCCCCGATCAACTTGATGTCGTTCGCCTGGTCGGCGACAGACAAGACATCCTCGCGATCCTCCAGGATGCCGGCTGAAGATTCGCTCCGCAGCCGCCCGATCCTGCGGTCTATGCAAGGCGCCCGATGACCGGCGACGAGCGCGAGGAGCTGAACCGGCTGTTGGCTGAGAACCGCCGGGTGCGCGAATTGCTCACCGAGCACGGCATCGCGTGGCAGCCGCGCGATCCCGCGGCGACCACCGAACGGCTCGCACGGCTCGGAACCGACGAGAAGGTGAAGCTGTTCGCGGGCCTGTTCCGTGGCCGGGAAGACGTGTACCCAATCCGCTGGGAGAGCAAGGCCGGTAAGTCGGGCTACTCACCAGCATGCGCGAACGAGTGGCGGGCCGGCGTCTGCGAGAAGCCGCGAGTCAAGTGCGGCGACTGCGAGCACCGCGCGCTGATCCCGGTCACGGGCCAGACGGTCTTCGACCACCTCGCCGGCCGGCACACCGTAGGGGTATATCCGCTCCTGACCGATGA
Organism: Rubrivivax sp.; assembly: GCA_019635315.1. Classification (GTDB taxonomy): domain Bacteria; phylum Pseudomonadota; class Gammaproteobacteria; order Burkholderiales; family Burkholderiaceae_C; genus Rubrivivax. Next base: position 1,765,072 of record JAHBZT010000001.1, on the reverse strand, counting down.
CACCTGCCACTTCCTGGCCGTCGACTTCGACGACGCCGAGTGGCGCGAGGATGCCCGCGCATTCGCCGGCTCCTGCGATGCGCTGGGCGTGCCTGTGGCACTCGAAGTCTCCCGCTCAGGCAAGGGGGCACATGTCTGGATCTTCTTCGTCAGCCGAGTGTCTGCACGCGATGCCCGCCGGCTGGGCACCGCCCTCATCAGCCACACCTGTGCCCGCACCCGCCAGCTGAAGCTCAGCTCCTACGACCGGCTGTTTCCGAACCAGGACACGATGCCGAAGGGAGGCTTCGGCAACCTCATCGCCCTGCCGCTGCAGAAAGCGCCCCGCGAAAACGGTGGCAGCGTCTTTGTCGACCGCGATCTTCAGCCCTACGAGGACCAGTGGGCCTTCCTGGCTGGCCTGCCCAAGATGTCGCCCGCAGACATCGAGCCCACGATCCTGCGCGCCACGGGCGGGCGTCATCCACTCGACGTGACCTTCATCGACAGCGAGGACCAGGCCACGCCGTGGCGCCGGCAGGAGCCAATGTCCAGCCGCCTGCCTGGCCCCATGCCAGCCTCGTTGAAGATAACGCTGGCCAACCTGGTGTACTTCGAGAAGGCCGCTCTGCCGCAGCCGCTGGCCAACCGCCTGATCCGCTTGGCCGCGTTCCAGAACCCTGAGTTCTACAAGGCGCAGGCCATGCGCCTTCCGGTGTGGGACGAGCCCCGGGTCATCGGCTGCGCCGAGAACTTTCCCCAGCACATTGCCCTGCCACGAGGATGCCTCGACGCAGCGCTCACCTTGCTGCGCGAGAACGGCATCCGGCTCGAGCTGCAGGACGAGCGATCGGCCGGGACGGCGCTCCAGGTGGAGTTTCGCGGTGCGCTCCGGCCCGACCAGCAGCAGGCGGTCGACGCCATGCTGGCGCGCGACACGGGTGTTTTGTGCGCGCCGACCGCCTTCGGCAAGACGGTGACCGCAGCAGCGCTGATCGCCGCACGGGGCGTGAACACCTTGATCCTGGTCCACCGGGCCGAGCTGTTGCGGCAGTGGCGCGAGCGGCTGCAGTCCTTCCTGGCGGAAGCCAGCGAAGGAAGTCAGGGCCGACCCAACATCGGCGCGATCGGCGGCGGCAAGTCGAAGCCCACCGGGCAGATCGACATCGCCTTGATGCAGTCGCTGTGCCGCCAGGGAGAAGTCAACGCGCTGGTCGAGGACTATGGACACATCGTGGTGGACGAGTGTCACCACCTGTCAGCGTTCTCCTTCGAGGCGATCCTGAAGCGGGCCAAGGCACAGTACGTCCTCGGGTTGACGGCCACACCGATCCGTCGCGACGGTCGGCAGCCCATCATCTTCATGCAGTGCGGCCCGACGCGGCACACCGCCGAGAAGCCCGTAGGGGCGCCGCAGACTCTGGAGATCGTCCCGCGATACCTGAGCGCTCGCGTGGCAGCGGCCGACGATGCGCCGATCCAGCAGGTGTTCCAGGTCATCGCCTCGGATGCCGCGCGCACTGCCCAGGTGGCCGACGAGGTGACGGCTGCATTCACCGCTGGAGCCAAGGTCTTGGTCCTGACCGAGCGGACGGAACATCTGGACGCCCTGCGCCAGGCGCTGGGCACGCGGGTGTCACCGCTGCCCGTGCTGCACGGCCGGATGTCGGCAAAGCAGCGAGCCACGCTGCTTCAGGAACTGGAAGCGCTGCCTGCCGAGGCTCCGCGGGTGCTGCTCTCGACGGGCAAGTTGGTCGGCGAAGGCTTCGACCATGCGCCACTCGATACCCTGGTGCTGGCGATGCCCATCTCCTGGAAGGGCACGCTTGCGCAGTACGCCGGCCGCCTGCACCGGGAGCACGCCAGCAAGACCAGCGTCCGAATCGTCGACTTCATCGACGAGGGGCATCCCGCCCTGCTTCGGATGTGGGAGCGTCGCCAGCGCGGTTACCAAGCCATGGGGTATCGGGTGGTCCCACCGGCGTCGGGCCTCTTCGATCCGGACGATTGACGTGCCTGTGAAGTCCACACCACGGATTACCGGTCAGTCACTTTCCGCTTGACCTCCAGCAGGTCGATACCGAAAATGACCGAAAGGTAACTTCGATCGCCTGCCATGCTGCCCTCGGCTCAAGACTTACCGATCGGTCACTCCACTCATGCAGAGACGCCCATTCGCTCCTCCGTCGAGCTGGGCGCCGTCATCCGCGAGCAGCGCAAGCGGCTGGCCCTGAAGCAGCTCGACCTCGCAGGCCTGGGCAACACCGGCAACCGGTTCATCGTGGACCTGGAGAACGGCAAGCCGACGGTGCAACTGCAGAAGGTGCTGGACCTGATGGACCTGCTGGGACTGGAGGTGGTGGTGCGCACCAAGGCCTCGCGGTCTACCTCTTCGCTGTAGGGGCCACGTGATGCAGCCACGGCCTGAACGGCTGGACGTGTACTACGGGAACGAACTCGTCGGTGCCGTGCACGACAGCGCGCCGCTGGCCTTCGAGTACGCATCGACCTGGCTGGATGGCGCCCAGCGGATGTCGCTGGCCGCCATCCCCCTGCAGTCCGGCCGGCAGGCCACGCCCGAGGTGCAGGCCTTCTTCGAGAACCTGCTGCCCGAGGGCGAACTGCGCGACTACCTGGCCGCGCAGCGCAAGGCATCCACCCTCTTCTCGCTGCTGCTGGAAGTGGCGGGCGACACTGCGGGCGCCTTCGTGCTGGTCACACCTGGGCAGACGCCGGACCCGCCCCGCTACGAAGCCACGACCTGGGAGGCCATCGCCGCGATCCTGGCCAAGCGGTCGGCCTCTGCGATCGACATCCATGAGCAAGGCGCCCGCATCTCGCTGGCCGGCGCGCAGGACAAGACGAGCCTGGCGATCTTCGACGACGGCGTGCCGCGGCTGCCCAAAGGCACCTCGCCGTCCACGCACATCCTCAAGCCCAACATCCGCCGCCTGGCCAAGGTCTGGCACTCCGCAGCGAACGAGGCCATCGTGATGCGCGCCGCGGCGTTGGCCGGCCTGCCGACGGCCGAAGTCTTCTACGAACCGCACACCGAAGCCTGCGTCGTGCGCCGCTTCGACCGTCAGGTTCGGCCCGACGGCACGCTGGCCCGGCTGGTGCAGTACGACCTGTGCCAGCTGGCCGGCACGGTGTCGGACCGGAAGTACGAGAAGGAAGGCGGCCCGGGCCTGGCCGCGTGCGCCGAACTGATCCGCCGCTACAGCGCGCAGCCCGCCGTCGACCTGCGCCACCTGGTGCGCTGGGTGTTCTTCAACCTGTACGTCGGCAACAACGACAGCCACGCCAAGAATCTGTCGATCTACAGCGTGCCTGGCCAGGGGGTGACGCTCACGCCGTTCTACGACCTGATGTGCACTCGGCTGTATCCGGGCCTGTCGCCCGAGTTCGCCTTCGCGATCGGGGACGAAGTCAGGCCGGGCGAGATGGACACCGAGCACCTGGCGCTGATGGCCGGGCAGCTCGGCATGCAACCGCGCTTCCTGGCTCAGCAGGCGCGCGACATGGCCGACCGCGTGCCAGCCGCCATCGAACAGGCCACGCGCGAGATCGTGCCGGAACTCACACCATCGGCGCGCATGCTGGCCGAGCGGCTCGAGCGCTTCGTGTCGTCCACCACCAAGAAGCTGGCGTCGCGCCTGACCGCATAACGCCAGCCGCAGGGAAGACGTATCCATGGGAGAGGTCACCAACCAGATTGCCATCGTCCTGGGCGTTCTCGCCGCCTGCTTCGCCGGGCCTGCTGCAGCCCTCTTCGTCCTGATCCACAGGAAGGCTAAGGCGCGGCAGAACCGCCGCTCTCCCATCGGCATCGCACTGCTGCGCGGTCCAGGCCACTCGCTGCGCGAGCAGCTCGACGAAGCCCACAACGATCTGACCTGGGACCTCGTGCTGTTGATGGTGGTGCCGCTGCTGGCGCTGGCGCTGTTCCTGGCACAGAGCCACCTGCGCGGCCTGCCGCAGACGGCACACCTCGCGCCGGTCTACGCCGTGGCTGCGATCGCGTTCATCGCCTACATGCTGCGCAAGCTGCTGAAGGCCGGCACCCGGCTCGACCACCTGAAGGCGGGCTACGACGCCGAAGTGGCGGTCGGCCAGGAACTCGATCAACTGATGCGCCAGGGGGCCGCCAGCTTCCACGACCTGCCGGCGGATCAGTTCAACATCGACCATGTCGTTGTGGCCGCCGAAGGTGTCTTTGCCATCGAGACCAAGGGCTTCACCAAGCCGAATCAGGGCCGCGGCAAGGCCGACGCCACGGTGGTCTACGACGGCGACACCCTCAAGTTTCCGACCTGGACGACCAAGGAGCCGCTGGAGCAGGCCGAGCGGCAGGCCGCCTGGTTGGCCAAGTGGCTGTCGAGTGCCGTCGGGTCACCGGTCGCGGTGCTACCCGTGATCGCGCTGCCTGGCTGGTTCGTGGAGCGCACCAGGCGCGGCCGGGTTCGGGTGTTCAGCGGCAAGGAGCTGGCCGGCCTGTTGAAGTCTCGAGGGGCGCAAGCGCTGACAGCGCAGGACGTTCAGCGCATCGCGCACCAGGTCGAACAGCGGTGCCGAACCGTGACGCCGCTGTACGCGCAGGAGCCCAAGGCAAGCTGAAGGCCAGCAGCCAGCCCGGTCACCGGCCGCTGTGCTGCATCAAGCCGCAGTGGCGCCGCCCGTCGCCCCTCGCTTCTTCTTGTGCAGCACGGCGCCCAGATAGGCCGCCGACGCCCTCCCTCTGTTGTGGCCAGCCAGTCGGCTGACCGCCAGCCGCGCCGCATCTTCCTGCTCCCGCGTCAGCCCTTCCCCACCACCCCGCAGCGGCGGCTCCTGGCCGGTGATGGCGATGTACTCCTCGATCAGCGCCTCGTGCCGCAGGCCGTGGGCCGTGATGCCCAGGCCGCGCGACGTGATGCCGAACTTCCGAAGCACGTAGCCGAAGCGGACCATGTTCTGCTTCAGATCGCGGTCAGGGTCACCCGTGTGGGCATGGCTGTCCCAGAAGGCAATCCGCTGCGCACTTGCCACGGCCTGCCGGCGCCGTGGCGTATTCATCGGCACGAAGCGCGGCCGGCCGCCCTTGGCGCCCTGGCGGATCCACACGTACTCCTCGCCCTGCTTCTCGGCCAGCGGCAGGCCGGTGTCGGCGAAGTTCACCACGCACTCGTTGGGCCGGAACATGATCGCCTCGCGCTTGCGCAGGCCGAAGGCACGGATCAGCCGCAGCATGCCGCCCACGTAGGGGTCGAAGGCGGCCACCTTGTCGATCAGGCCATCGACATCCACGCCCTGCGCTGACCAGCTCTTGTCGCGCTCGTTGATGCCGCTGCGCTGGTACTCGGCCAGCTCCAGCCCGTAGTACGCCGGCCGCCGGATGAAGCCCGGCCTGCCCAGACAGCCGGCCAGGCCGCGCAGGAAGCTGAGGTAGGTCTGGATGGTGGACGGCTTCAACCCGTCCTTGCGCCACAGATCGACCGCCGTTTGGATGTGGCGCTGGCCCAGGTTGCGCGGGTCGGGCGCCTTCTTGAAGCCGCCGCGACCCTCCAGCTCGCGGAAGAAGTGGCGCAGGAAGTTGGCCCGCTCGTACCGCGTCTTAAATGCCTGACCGTGTCGCCGGCTACCTGATCCACTTCGACGAGGATCGGCGCAACCATCTGTTGAACGGCATCCGCGACCCTGCCGATGGGTTCTCGGACGCGCTCAGCAGCGCCGACTGGTCCGTGCGGCAGCGGGAGGTTTGCGGCTTGATGTTCGAGCCGTGTGCCATCACACACTGGGCGTTGGCACGCAAGGGGCATCGGGTTGCCACCGGCAAGGTGAAGGTGGACTTCACGGAGGTCACCCCGACCGACATCAAGATTGCCGATGTTGCGCAGCGCATCGGAGAAGGTGTACAGCGCAACATCATCAGCAGCCGCTCGGGATCAGGCGGCCCGGTGCCCGGCGCGACCTGGCAGAGCCTCAAGCGCGCGTTGCGCGAGATCGACCCGGCGTCCCTGGAGGCCGTCGAAAGGCTGGAGCGCCTTCGCGAGCAGAGCCGCGAGCGCATCACCCGCGCTGGCACCGAAATCGTGGCACAAGAGCGCGACGCCACGGGCGTGGCACTCGACGTGTTCGACCAAACCGGACGGCTGCGCAAAGTGACGCTGCAAGGGTGGACGGCGCCTGCTGGAGACAACCTGACTTCCTTCTTGGACGGCTTGGAAGGCGTTCGGACGATCGAAGACCAGTTGATCGCCCGGGATGCTGTTTCCTTCCCGCAGACGCAGGGACGAAGAACCACACTCTTGGGTGCGGTCTTCTCGACGGGCGGACGAAAGCTGGAGGTCTTCAACGTCAACCGCTCGTCGGTTGAGCATGCGCTCGGCGTTGACCTGCTGTACTACCACGAGGAGTTCGATGCGTGGACCATGGTCCAGTACAAGTCCATGGAGCGCGAGGACGACGATTCCGATCGAACGGCCGTGTACCGGCCGGATGCGCGCTTCGACGCGGAACTGGCTCGGATGGTGGGCTTTCGCCAAGCCTTTGCCGATCGGTGGACTCCAGCCGACGGGGTATCGGCATTCCGCCTTCATGGCGATGGGTTCTTTTTCAAGTTCTGTTCACGGATTCAGCTGGAAGTGCTCTCCGAGGCGCTGCTGCCCGGCATGTACCTGTCGCGAGAGCACATCGAGTCCGTCTTGGCAGATCCAGCCTCGTTGGGCCCCCGAGGCGGCCGACAGATCACTTTCGAGAACTGCGGTCGGCACCTCAGCAACACACTGTTCGCTGACCTCGTGAGAGACGGTTGGATAGGTACCCGATCCGTCTCCTCGGCGCGAGTCGCCCAGCTCGTTCAGGAGGGACTGGCGGGCAATCGATCGGTCGTCATTGCCAGGGCGAGGCGAAACGGTCAGGCGGCCAACGTCGAGGAGACAATTGCCTCGCTCGGACTCTAGGAACATCGTCAAGCCAAGACTGACCATGAACAGGCTGGATGGGCACTCGACGAAGGACGCCGGCTTTGGCGAACTCGGGCGACTACTGGACCGCTCCCGGGATCTGGAAGCCGAGGTGCACCGCATTCTGGGCGGAGACACGCTCCAGCTGTTCGACAACCGCGCCGGGACGATTGTGGCGCTCTCGGCGGCGCAAACGTCGCTGGAGCGTGGAACTGCACTTCGGGTACTGCTCGCACAGCCACTCCCTACCGCGGGCATCAGCATGATGCGGCTGCAGCATGAGGCCCTGACGCGAGCAGCGTGGCTGCTTTACGCCGCAACCGACGAACAGATCGACCGCCTGGTCGCCCCGCTCGATGCCGCTGCAGAGAAGGCCGCCGCCAAGCTGCCGATGGCCAAGACGATGCTTGACGAGATCGTCGGCAAGGCGCCGCACGGTGCGGTCGAGATGCTCACCCACTTCAAGGACGTCAACGCGCCGGCCCTGCACTCCTTCGTGCACGGTGGCATCCATGCGATCCAGCGCGGCCTGACGGGCTACCCGGTCGAACTGCTCGCCAACGTGGTGCGCAGCTCCAACGGGCTCTACACGATGGCCGGCATGCTCCTCGCCATCCTGTCGGGTGACGAGGCCCTGGCCAAGCGCATGAGCAAGATTCAGCCGCGATTCGCAGACTGCTTACCGCCGCTGATCGCGCCTGTGGCCAAGGCCGAAACGTGATGCGCGGCTCGTTTTTGCAAGTCGTCGGGGCTAGACTCGTGGCTCGGTCTGTTGTGCGGAGCAGACACTGGCTCCAGCCCCCATTTCCTGTGTACCCACACGTGTACCCGCCCGAGAGCCTGAACCGGGAAACCCAGCATCCATGCGCCTTCCCGGCCGATCTCCCTGAGCAGGTGCAAAATTTGGAGTGACGATCGAATCGATGTGCCGTCTGTCCTGGCCACACATCGCAACGGTTGGTTTCCGCGGCGTACCATTTCGCTGCGGCTGACCTCGATGCGGTCCTCGTGTCGCGTAGCGCGACGGTGAGCGCGACGCTCGCAAGTCGCCCCCCGATTCCAGCGTCAGTGATAGTCGTCCTCGAGTTGATGGCGCATGGACAGGATGGTCACTGTCGCCGCATCGTCGATCTCGAACAGCGCGACGTAGCCACTGCTCTCGAATGGGATGAGCAGTTCACGCAGGAACGGGTCGTCGTCGGCCTTGCGGTAGATGAACGGCGAGCGCTTCAGGCTCTCGGCCGCCTCGGTGATCGCGCCCAGCGCCCGCTCGGCCAGATCGAGGTCCTCGACCGTCAGGGCGCGATCGAGCAGGTGCTCGTACAGCCGCGCCAGGCCATCCCGGGCCGACGCGCTGTACCGAACCGCAAAGCTCACGCAGGGGCCGTCTTCTGCAGCCTCGTCCGGGCCCGGGCCAGCTTCCTGGCCAGTTCGGCATGGACGACGTTGGCGTCGATGTACACCCCCGCGCGCTTCGCTTCCTCGCGGGAGGCCAGGCCCCGCGCGATGAACTCGGCACGGACCCGGCGGCGCCGGATCGTCTCCCGCACCGAGGCCTCGATGAAGCCCGACAGCGTCTCGTCCTCCTGGAGCACGCTCTCGGCGGCCTCGCGCAGTTCGGGCTCGACGCGAAGCGACGGCAGGTTGGCGGTCTTCATGGCAGGCAGACTGTGCGTTGCATTTGCGATGCACTCTGCATGGGCCGCCCACCCACCGCCAGATGAGGCAGCAGCGCCGAAGCCGCGCAGGCTGCCGTCCGCCCGGCGCGCACCCCTCGACAAGGTACCGCCAAGCCACGCGCCGGCCAGCACGCGGTGGAGGCCGGCGCCCGGCCGCGCTGCCTCTCCCGCAGACCTGCGCTGGCGGGAATCGACGCTGCAGGGATCGGCTGCCTCGCAATCAGGCACCGTCCGGCCCTCGCAGGCCCCAGCTCTGGACATCCCTCGCGCCGTGGCCGGTGGACGCCCCGCCCGCGAAAACCGCCGGCTCGGGGCCACCCTCTCCTCTGCATCCACCCTGTCGGCTAGCTTTGAGAGTCCATGCCAACGAGCCCGGCAATGTCCACGATGATCAGCATGCGTTGCAGACCACCTGACTCAAGCGTCGCGATGCCGGTGATGTGCTCGTGCCGCCCGGCGCCCGACAACCTCGGTGCCGGCTTGACGGAACCAGCGGCAACCGCGACCACATCGGCTACGGCGTCGACCACAGCCCCGACGACCCGTTGTCCGAGGTTCAGCACGACGATGACGGTACTGGAGTTGCACACCGCGCTGTCGCAGCCCAGACGCAGGCGCAGGTCGACGATGGGCACGATGACACCGCGCAGGTTGACCACGCCGCGCACATGCGGCGGTGCACTGGCGATGCGGGTCGGCGGCTCGTATGAGCGGATCTCCTGCACGCGCAGGATGTCGATCGCATATTCCTCGCCGCCGAGCCGGCAGGTCAGGTATTCGCCGGCATGCGCCGCGGATGCCGCGGACGAAGCGACGGCGGGCGCCGGGCCGGCAGCGGCGGGCCGCGCCTGGCGGGCGATCTCGAGGGCGTCGGTGACCATGTCCATGCGCTGCGCTCCTTGGTGGCGGCGGATCAGAACGTCGTCCAGTCGTCGGTGCCGGTGGCGCTTCCGGCCCGGGCGGGAGTGCCCGCTGCCGGGGCGGCCGGGGCGGCCGCCGGCGCAGCGGCAGGCGCCTGCGCGGAGGCGGTGCCGGCCGCGCGCGCCGTGCCGAAGTCTGGCCGGCTGACGTTGCGCGCGCGGTCCGGGCCGCGCCGCTCCGGCCCGGCATAGGCCGACCCCCCGGCGGCCACCGCCTGCGGCTGCGTCGCTGCCAGTCCATGCTGGCCCGCGGCCAGCTTGAAGACCGCCACCGCCTGCACCAGCTGCTGGGCCTGGCTGCGCAGGCTGTCGGCGGCCGCGGCGCTCTCCTCCACCAGCGCGGCGTTCTGCTGCGTCGTCTGGTCCATCTGGCTGACCGCGGTGCCGACCTGGGCGACGCCGGCGCTCTGCTCGGCACTGGCGGCGCTGATCTCGCCCATGATGTCGGTCACGCGCTGGATGGCCTGCACCACCTGCTGCATCGTCGCACCGGCCTTGTCGGCCAGCTCGCTGCCCTGCGCGACCTGCTCGACGCTGGCCGTGATCAGCGACTTGATCTCCTTGGCCGCCTCGGCGCTGCGCTGGGCCAGCGTGCGCACCTCGCCGGCGACGACCGCGAAGCCGCGGCCCTGCTCGCCGGCGCGCGCGGCCTCGACCGCGGCGTTGAGGGCCAGGATGTTGGTCTGGAAGGCGATGCCGTCGATGACGCCGATGATGTCGGCAATGCGGCGGCTGCCCTCGTTGATGCTGCGCATCGTCTGCACGACCTGGCCGACCACCGCGCCGCCTTCGCCTGCGACCGTGGTCGCGCCCTGCGCCAGCTGGTTGGCCTGGCGAGCGTTGTCGGCGTTCTGCGTCACCGTGGAGCTCAACTGCTCCATCGACGCCGCGGTCTGCTGCAGCGCGCTGGCCTGCTCCTCGGTGCGCTGGCTGAGGTCCTGGTTGCCCTGTGCGATCTGCGCGCTCGCCGTGGCCACGCTCTCGGCATTGCTGCGCACGCTGCCCACCACCTGCGCCAGGCTCTGCTTCATGCGCCCGAGCGCCTGCAGCAGCTGCCCGGCCTCGTCGCGCCCGGCCGCCGGCACCGCGCCGCTCAGGTCGCCGGCAGCCACCGACTCGGCCAGGCCGAGCGCCGCAGACATCGACGCTGTGGTCAGGCGCGTTACCGTCCACATCACCCACAGGCCGAGCAGCGCCAGCCCACCGCAGCCGGCGACCACCAGCGCGATCTCGTTGCGTGCTGCCGCCACCTCGCGCTCCAGCGCGGCACCCAGCGCCTCGGTGGCCACGTCGATCAGCTTGAACTGCGACTCGATGGCTTGCGTGACGACCTGAAAGTATTGCGCCGCAGGAAAGTCCAGCCGTTCGGCGCGCACGACACGTTCGTCGACGACCTTCAGGCCCTGCTGCGACGCCTCCATCGCCGCACTCAGTGCCACCCCGATGGCCGCGCGCGCCTGCGGGTCGTCCTTCACCGCCAGGTCGAACAGCTTGCGCGACTCGTGGAAGGCATAGTCGACGCCGGAACCCAACTGCGAGATGCGCGCCCTATCCTCGGGCGTCGCGCTGCCACGTCCGAGCAGCGTGGCGCCCAGGCCGCGCGCCTGGCCGAAGGCCTCGGTCAGCCTGGGCAGCTGGCCGAGCACGGCCGCCTGCAGGAAATAGGTGCTGGCCTCGGGCACCAGCACGATGCCGGCGACATGCGTGATGTCCTCCAGCAGGTCGAGCTGTCGCGTGACCAGGGCCGTGTGGCGCTCGAAGCTCTGCCCGGGATCGACCGCCTTGCCCTGCACGGCCTGCGCCAGCGCCCGCCAGTCCTCGGCCAGCCGCGACGTCGCGGCGTTCAGGTGCTGGTCGCGCAGCGCGGCCACCTCAGCCTGCAGTTCGGCCAGCGCCTTGTCCACCTCCGCCTGCTTGGCCTGGCGCCCGGCGGCGCCGGCTTCATCGCCACCCAGCACCACCGCCGACAGGCCGCGGTGCTGCTGGGTGTAGTGCAGCAGCACCATGGCCGCCTGCGCCGGCGCGAGGCCGGCCAGCTGCTGCTTGGCCGCAGACAGCTTGACGAGGTCGCTGCTGACCAGCAGCGTCGTCGGCAGCAGCAGCATCAGTGCCGCGATCACCCCGATGAGCGCAAACTTGCGCGCCAGGGACAGGTTGGCGATGAAGGTCTTCATGCGGGTTTCCCGGGCCGGTCGCGCCGGCGCCTTGTTGTTCGTTGAAGCGACACCCGGGCCGGGGGCCCGTTCGCCGCGCGGATCGTCCGAGCCACTTCGTTGCAGTTCAAACGATATGGCGCAGATTACGTCCGTCCACGCGCCGGCTTGAGCGCATCAGCACCGGCATGACGCGCCAGTTCTGCGCGTTGAGTCATGGAACGCGACCTGCATCACGAATTCGTGCTGTCGACGCCCCGGTGGCGCATACCGATACCCGCACGCCCACGTCCGCCCTAGACTTGCGCCCAGCACGTCCGACGTCTGCCAACCCTTCGCCGTGACCCCGCCACCGATCCCGGGCGCCCTGCCCCCTGCCCCGTCGCCCGAGGAACTCGAGTCGCCGGCCGGACAACTGCTCGAACGCTCGGCGGCGGCCACCGCGCTTGCCGACCTCGACGGGCGCATCACCTATGTCAACCCGGCCTTCCTGGCGCTGTGGGGTCATATGGAAGCGTCGCAGGTGCTCGGCCGCGACGCCGCAGGTGACTTCTGGGCCGAGCCGCAGGCCGCGCGTGCCGTCTTGCTCGCGCTCCAATCGCATGCCGTCTGGCAGGGCGAGTTGACCGCGCGCCGCACCGACGGCCGGGAGCTGCCGGTGCGCGTCACGGCGCAGCTGCTGACCGACGGCCGTGGACGGCCGACCGCGATGCTGGGCAACTTCGTGGACATCAGCGCCGAGCGTCAGGCGCACGAGGCCTGGCGTACCGAGCGTGAGTTCACCGAGCTGGTGCTCGGCGGTGCCGGCGTGCTGGTCTGCGCGATCGACGAGGACGGACACTTCGTGCGCTTCAATGCCGAGTGCGAGCGAGTGAGCGGCAGGCGTGCCGACGAGGTGCTGGGCCGCTGCCCCTGGGACACTGTGCTGCCGCCCGAGGCTGCGCAGAAGGTGCGCGCCGAGGCCTTCGCACCGATGATGGCCAGCACCTTGCCCGGCGTGACGACCACCTACACGAACGAGTGGCAGGCGCGGGATGGCAGCCGCAAGCTGATCGAGTGGACCAACCGCGTCGTGTTGAATCACGGCGGCCGGCGAAGGTTCATGATCGCGGTCGGCGTCGACGTCACCGCGCGCCGCGTCACCGAGCAGGCGCTGCAGCGCAGCGAGGCGCAGCTGCGCCAGGCGCAGGCGGTGGCCAGGCTGGGCTCCTGGACGCTGGAGATCGGCAGTGGCCGGCTGGAGTGGTCCGACGAGGTCTTCCGGCTCTTCGAGCTGGACCCGGCGCGCTTCCCCGCCTCGTACGAGGCCTTCCTGGACGCCGTCCACCCCGACGACCGCGCGGCCGTCGCCGCGGCCTACGAGGAGTCGCTGCGGACGCAACGTCGTTACCGCATCGAGCACCGGCTGCGCATGCCCGACGGCCGCATCAGGTGGGTCGAGGAACGCTGCGAGACCGACTTCGACGCCGAGGGCCGGCCGCTGCGCTCGCGCGGCACCGTGCAGGACGTGACCGGGCGCCACCTGCGCGAGGTCGAGCTGCAGCGTTTCCAGCACATGGTGGAGCAGGCGCCCGGGGAGGTCTGGCTCACCGACGATGCCTTCCGCGTCGTCTACGCCAATGCCGCGGCCTGCTCGAGCCTGGGCTACACGCTCGAGCAGCTGAAGGGCCGCCACCTGGCGGAGATCGACGCCGGCGGCGAAGCCTCGCTGCAGGCGGTCGCCGAGGCGACCGGCGGGCAGGGCGACCAGCAGCGCGCGCCGCAGGTCTTCCGCCTGCGGCACCGCGCCGCGGACGGACGGCTGGTGCCCAAGGAGGTCTACGCGACCGTGCGCGACATCGACGGCCGACCGCACGGCATCTCGTTCGCGCGCGACATCTCCGCGCAGCTCGAGGCCGAGAAGGCACTGTCGGTCAGCGAAGCCCAGCTGCGCCAGGCGCTGGACACCTACCCGGGCTGGGTGTCCTGCGTCGACGAGCAGATGCGCTACGTGTTCGCCAATGCCAGCTTCTGCCGCATGGCCGGGCGCCCGGAGCACGAGATCATCGGCCGCACGGCCGACGCAGTGCTGGGGCCGGAACGCAGTGCCCAGCGCTGGGCCACGCACCGCCGCCTGATAGCCGGCGAGACCGACGTGGTCGCGGAACGCCAGTTCGTCGACCCGCTCGGCCGCGAACGCATCGCCTGGGTGCAATACCGCGCCACCGCGCCCGACCCTGCCGGCCGGCGGCTGTTCTACGCCTTTGCCAGCGACGTGACGGAGCTGCGCCAGGCGCAGCGCCGCCTGTCGACGGTGACCGAGGGCATCGGCGCCGGCCTGTGGGAGTGCACCTATCCCGACCAGGACTTCGAGTGCAACGACGAACTGTTCGCGATGGCCGGCTGGACGCGAGGCGAGGTGGCCGGCGAGCTGCCGCGCTGGCTGATGAGGCTCGTCGATGCCGAGGACCGGCCGCAGCGTGCGCGGCGCCTGAAGGCGCTCGCCGAGGGGCAGACACCCCCAGCGGCGTTCCAGTACCGCGTGCGGCACCGCGACGGACACCAGGTCTGGGTGCAGGAGCAGCTGCGCGTGCTGTCACGCGACGCGCAGGGCCGGCCGTTGCGCGTCACCGGCGTGTTGCAGGACATCAGTGCGCTGAAGGCGCACGAGGCCGAACTGCAGCAGCTCAATGCCGAGCTCGAGCAGCGCATCGAGCGTCGCACGCTGGCGCTCGCCCAGGCCAAGCAGGAGGCCGAACGCGCCAGCGCGGCGAAGAGCGACTTCCTGTCGCAGATGAGCCACGAGCTGCGCACGCCGCTGAATGCCATCATCGGCTTCGCGCAGTTGCTCGAGTTGTCGCCGCTGGGCGCGGAAGACGCCGAACACGTGCACGAGGTCATGCGGGCCGGGCGGCAGCTGCTGGGCCTGATCGACGAGATCCTCGACCTCGCCAGCGTCGAGGCCGGGCGCGTGTCGCTGCGCGCCGACCCGGTTGCGCTGCCGGCGCTGGTCGAGGAGTGCACGCGGCTGATGCGCCCTGTCGCGCAGGGTTCAGGCCTGGTCGTGGAGACCGATGCGCTGCCCACGCAGGCCGTGGTGCGTGCCGACCGCGGCCGCCTCAGGCAGGTGCTGCTGAACCTGCTGTCCAATGCGATCAAGTACAACCGCCCGCAGGGCCGCGTGCAGATCGCCGTGCAACGCGACCCGGACGACGCCGGCGGCTGGGAGCTGCGCGTCACCGATACCGGCCCCGGCCTGGACGAGGCGCAGCTCGCGCGCCTGTTCCAGCCCTTCGAGCGCCTCGGCGCCGACCGCGCGGGCGTCAAGGGCACCGGCATCGGACTGACGCTGTCGCGGCGCCTCGTCGAGCTGATGGGCGGCGGCATCGGCGTCGACAGCGTGCCGGGGCGCGGCAGCAGCTTCTGGGTCCGGCTGCCGGCCGCCGCGCCCGGCACGGCCGTCGACAGCCGGCTGCTGCCGCATGTGGCGGCCGACGCCGACACCGAGCCGCCGCCAGCACCGGCCCGGCATCGCCACCGCGTGCTGTATGTCGAGGACAACGATGCCAACCAGTTGCTGATGGAGCGCCTGCTGGCGCGTCGCGAGGACATCGACCTGCGCGTGGTCGCCAGCGCCGAGGCGGCGCTGGCACTCGTGCCTGTCTTCCGGCCAGTGCTGCTGCTGCTGGACATCCAGTTGACCGGCATGGACGGCCACGAACTGCTGCGGCGGCTGCGTGCGCTGGGCGTGCAGGCGCCGGCGGTGGCGATCAGCGCCAATGCGATGCCGGCCGACATCGCGCGCGGCCGCGCCTCGGGCTTTGCGGACTACCTGACGAAGCCGCTGGACCTGATGCGCGTGATGCAGGTGGTGGACGAGCTTCTGGGCGACCCGGCGGCGTCGGAACCGGCCTGAAGCGCAGGCGGCGCGCGAGCTAGTCCGGAAAACGCGCGCGGATCGCCGAGACCTCGGGCAGCTGGCGCAGGAAGCAGACCACGACCTGGGGGTCGAAATGCGTGCCGGCGCCGCTGCGCAGATGGGCGACCGCGGATTCGAAGGACCAGGGCTGCTTGTAGGGACGGGCGGACAGCAGCGCATCGAAGACGTCGGCCACCGCGCAGATGCGGCCGGCCTGCGGGATCGCCTCGCCGGCCAGGCCGCGCGGGTAGCCGCTGCCGTCCCACTTCTCGTGGTGCGTCCAGGCCACCAGCCGCGCCATCTCGGTGAGCTCGCAGCCGCCGCCTTCGAGCATTCGCGCGCCGATCTCGGCATGCCGCTTCATGACCTCCCACTCGTCCGGCTCCAGCCGGTCTGGCTTCAGCAGCACCTTGTCCGGGATGCCGATCTTGCCGATGTCGTGCATCGGCGCGGCATTGAGCAGCAGGTCCACCTGCTCGGGCGACCAGCCCAGCGCGTGCGCCAGCAGCGCCGCGGTGTGGCTCATGCGCAGGATGTGGTTGCCGGTCTCCTCGTCGCGGAACTCGGCGGCCCGGCCCAGCTTCTGCAGCAGCATCAGGCGGCTGTCGTGCAGCTCGCGCGTGCGCTGGCCGACCATCTCCTCCAGCACCTGGCGGCGCTCGTGCAGCATGCGATGCGCCAGGTGGGCGTCGAGCAGGTTGCGCACGCGCATCAGCAGCTCGACCCGGTCGAAGGGCTTGGAGACGAAGTCGCGCGCGCCGGCGGCCAGCGAGCGCAGCAGGACCTCGCGGCTGCGCTGCGCGGTCAGCACCAGGATGGGCGGCAGCAGCGGGTCGCCCAGCGCGCGCAGCCGCGCCATCGCCTCGAAGCCGTCGACGCGCGGCATGTTGAGGTCCAGCACGATGAGGTCCGCAGGTGCCTCGGCATAACGCACAAGCAGCTGCTCGGGGTCCTGCACGGGCACCAGGTCGCGGTAGCCCTCGTGCTGCAGCATCGCGAGCAGCAGGCGCAGGTTCACCGGCTCGTCGTCGACGAGCAGGATGCGCGGCTGCCGCGTCGCCGGACGCTGGGCGATGTCGTCGCTCACGGCACGGTCCTCCGGTCGCCCGCAGGGGGGCGCAGATGCTTCTCCAGGATCGCCATCAGCTTGCGCATCTCGAAGGGCTTGGTCAGGCACTCGTCGAAGCCGGCGTCGCGCACGCGCTGCAGGTCGCGCGGCATCGCATTGGCCGTGATCGCCGCCACCGGCACCGCCGCCAGCTCGGGATGGCGGCGGATGCGGCGCAGCACCTCGAAGCCGTCCAGCGGCGCCATCTGGATGTCCAGCAGCACGAGGTCGGGCCGGTGCACCTCGGCCAGTTCCAGGCCCAGCTGCGGATGCTGGGCCGTGAGCAGCTGCACGCCGGGCCAGTGGGCGAGGATGCTCTCCATCAGACGCAGGTTGGACGGATTGTCGTCAACGTACAGCACGCGCTTGCCGGTCACGCCGTGCAGGTCGGCGAAGCTGCTGTCCACGGCGGCCGGCAGCGCTTGCATGGCCTCGATGTCCGGGACCGGCAGGTCGAACCAGAAAGTGCTGCCGCGGCCGGGGGCACTGTCCACGCCGACGCGGCCGCCCATCAGCTCGACGAGCCGGCGCACCAGCACCAGGCCGATGCCGGTGCCCTCCACCGGGCCGGCCTCTGCGCCGAGGCGGTTGAAGGGCTGGAACAGCTCGCGATGGCGTTCCGGCGCGATGCCGGGGCCGCTGTCGCGCACCTCCACGCGCAGGTGGCCGGGCGCGGCCGGCCGCGTGCGGATGTCGACGCGGCCGCCGTCCACGTTGTACTTGATGGCGTTGGACACCAGGTTGACCAGCACCTGCTTGAGGCGCACGCGGTCGGCCAGCAGCAGGCACGGGCCGACCTCGACCTCGACGACGATGCCGCGGCGGTCGGCCAGCGGACGCATCAGCCGCAGCGACTCGGCCACGAGGTCGGCCAGCGCAATCGGCTCCAGCGAGAGGTCCACGCGGCCGCTTTCGATGCGTGCGAGGTCGAGCACCTCGTCGATCAGCGACAGCAGGTGGCGGCCTCCCCTCAGGATCTCCTGCACGTAGCCGCGTTCCCTGGACTCCACGTCCAGCGTCAGCTCCAGCAACTGGCCGAAGCCCAACACGGCGTTCATTGGCGTCCGCAGTTCGTGGCTCATGCTGGCCAGAAACTCCGACTTGGCCGCGCTGGCCGCCTCGGCCTCCTCTTTCAGCGCGCGCAGCGTGAGCTCGCTGCGCACGCGGTGCACTGCGTTGCCGAGGATCTGGCCCAGCAGGTCGAGCGCGCGGATCGCGCCGTCGGACCAGCGCAAGGGCGCGCGCACGGCGTCGAAGCCCAGGCCGCCGATGACGCTGCCCTGCACGCGCACCGGCACCGACAGCGCCGCCTTCACGCCCAATGCACGCAGCAGCGCCTGCTCCTGCGCCAGTTCGGGCGGCATGGCGTCGACGTCGGGCACGTGCAGCGGCTCGCCTCGCTCGGCGTCGCAGTACGGGCAGCAGGACGGCAGCGCACCTGCTGCCCGCGCCACCGACTCGCCGCGGGTGGCCACCCCCTGGGCGCACCACTCGTGCGGCGGTGCGGCCGGTCCTGCAGGCGGCGACACCAGCGCCAGGTAGGCGCGGTCGACTTCGAAATGCCGCCCGGCCTCGCGCAACACGTCGTGGATCACGCCGTCCAGGGTCGACGGCGTCGCGGCGCCCAGGTCGGTGGCCGCGGCGGCGATCAGTGCCTGCAGCCCGCCCTCGGCCTGCGCCTGCACCATCAGGTGCTGCAGCCGCTGCTCCATGCGCCGGCGCTCGGTGATGTCGACGCCGATCAGGAAGAAGCGTCGCGGCACGCCCTCGTGCCCTCCACTGGCGAAATGCACGACCGCGAAGTGGCGCGGCTCGTCGGCGCCCGCGGTCGGAATCTCGTGCTCGAAGAAGACCGGACGCCCCTCGTCGACGACGCGTCGGCGCAGCCGCTGCACCGACGCCGCGGTGGTCGCGGGCAACAGCTCGTGCACCGGCAGGCCGACGACCTGGGCCGCCTCGCGACCGAACAGCTGCGCGAAGGACTCGTTGGCATAGTCGAAGGTCCCGCCGTCGCTCGTCGCCGCGACGATGCCCGGGAACGCGCGCAGCATGTCCTGCAGCGCCAGCTCCGACGCACGCTGCGCGAGCTGGGCACCGCTGCGTGACCAGGCACCCGCCAGCAGGCCGGCCAGGGCCCGCGTGAAGATCCGGTCGTTGGCACGCCAGGCGGGCGATGGCTGCACGATCCACCACGCCAGGTGGCCGAAGTCGTCGGGCTTCTCGCCGACCCGCACGCGCAGCGATGGTGGGGCATCGGGCTGCACCATCGAGGCATCCGCCGTCTCGCCGGCAGATTGCGGCGGCCAACGCACCACCGCGTCGGCCGCGGCCCGCGATGGCTGCGCGGACATCCACTGCGCTTGCGCCGCACCAAGCAGCCGCGCGCTCAGCCGCAGCACCTGCGGCACCTGCGCCAGGAGCTGCGGCCGGTCGCAGGTCATCAGGCGCCGGCTCAAGGCCGCCAGCGCGCGCTGCTGGCGAACCCGCCGGCGCAGCGAGCGCTGCACCTGCTTGGCCGCCGTGATGTCGGTGCGTATCGAAAGGTAGCGGCGCACTCCGGGGCCGTCGCCCATCGGCATGATCGTCGTGGCCACCCAGTACAGGCTGCCGTCCTTGCGCCGGTTGCACAGCTCGCCCTGCCAGATCTCGCCGCGCGCGATCGTGCGCCACAGCCCGGCATAGACCTCGGGTGGATGGTGACCGGACTTGACGATGCGGTGGTTGCGGCCCAGCAGTTCGTCGCGGCGGTAGCCGCTGGTGGCGCAGAAGTGGTCGTTGGCGTAGACGATGCTGCCGCCGGCATCGGTGATGCTGACCAGCGCGTGCGCATCCAGCGCCCGCCGCTCCTGGTCCTGCATCGCCAGCAGCGGGTGCAGCGGCGCCAGCGAGTTCAGCGAACGCCGGCGGCGCGCGCGGTCCGCGACGGCGCCGGCCAGCGCCGCCGGGACCACCGGCTCGATCAGCACGCTGGTGCCCGCGGGCAGTTCGGCCGCCGCCGCCGCGTCGGGCACGACGGCCAGCAGCATGAGGTCGTCCCAGGCGCGGTCGCTGCGGATCATGCGCAGCGTCTGCGACACCGGCGCGTGCCGCAGACCGGGCAGCAGCACCATCACGTCGGGCCGCAGCGTGCCCAGGCGGTCGAACAGGCGGGACGGGTCGCCCTCCACATGCACCTGCATCGCCCGCTGGCGCAATGCAGCGGCGATGCACTGCGCGCCATCGCCGGCCGGCCCGAAGAGCAACACGTCCGCCGGCGGCGCAAGGCGCTCGTCGAGCAGCGCGCGCACTGCGGCAAGCAGGGCCTCGCGGACCAACGGCAGGCCGACGAAGCCGGCCGCGCCGCGCTCGGCCGCCAGCAGGCGGTCCGGCCAGGACGCCGCGCCGCCGAGCACGATCAGCGGCCCGGCGCCCGCCGCAGGGCCCGCCGGCGGGCTGCGACGCAGCGTGTCAGCGTCGGTCAGCTCGCCGAGCGCGCTGGCAAGAGGCATCCCCGGCCCCGGCGCGTCGCGGGACGCCCGGATCCTGTACGCCAGGCCTTCGTCGGCCAGCCAGCGCGCCACCTGCTGCTCCAGTGCAGTGTCGCCCAGCGCAATCGCCAGCACCGGCCCTGTCACGCCAGCCCCGTCCCGGGCCGTGCAAGCCCACGCCGGCGCTTCTGCGCGTACATGGCCTGGTCGGCGGACTGCAGCAGCGCCTGCGGCGTGTCGCCGTCGAGCCCGTGGACTGCGATGCCGAGACTGGCACCGACCGAAACGGCGCGCCCGTCGACCACGATGGGCTGCCCGACCGCGGCCTGCAGCCTTCGGGTCACCCCCTCGGCCTGCGCCGCGCGCGTGACCCCGCGCAGCAGCACGAGGAATTCGTCGCCGCCCATGCGCGCGACCAGATCCTCGTGGTTCAGACCGTGGCGCAGGCGCCGGGCGACCGTGCGCAGCACCTCGTCGCCGACCGCGTGCCCGTGGCCGTCGTTCACCGGCTTGAAGCCGTCCAGGTCCAGATAGACCAGCGCGAAGCCCTCGCCGCCCTGCGCCCGACGGGCACAGGCCGCATGCAGCTGCTCCAGCACCTGGGCGCGGTTCGGCAACCCGGTCAGCGCATCGTGCCACGCGCGCTGGCGAAGGTCCTCGGCTTCACGGTCGCTGGTCAGGTCGCGGATCACGCCAACGAAGCGCGTGGCCTGCGGATCGCTGATGTCGCTGACCGTCAGGTGCATCGGAAACTGGCTGCCATCGCGACGCTGGCCGGCCTCCACACGCCCGCGCCCGATCACGTGCGCCACACCGGTGCTCTGGTAGCGCGCGAGGTAGCCATCGTGCGCGTGCCGGTGACGCGGCGGCATCAGCCGGTTGACACTGGCGCCGCGCAGTTCGCCCGCTTCCCAGCCGAACAGCCGCTGCGCAACCGCATTGACACTGCGCACGCGGCCGCTTTCGTCGATCACGACGACGGCCTCGGAAACGCGGTCCAGCGTGCTGCCGTAGGCGCGGGCCAGCGACACGGTGCGGCGCGAGGCCGCCAGCCGTTCGTGCAGTTCCTCGTGCTGCAGGGGCTTGGTGATGACGTGGTCGACCAGGCCCGGTGCCGCCTCGCGCAGCAGCGGGCGCAAGCGTGCCACGTCGCCAGCCACCAGGACCGGCGCCCAGTCGACACAGAGCTCCATGCGCAGGCGGCGCACGAAGCCGACCACCGCGTCGGGCCCCAGCTGGCCGTCGACGAGAACCATCTCGGCCTGTTCGAAGGTCAGCGCCTGCGCCGCGGCCTGCGGGTCCGACGCGGCCTGCACGTCCATCGCCAGCGCGCAGCAGCAGGCGGCGACCGCATCGGCGAGCGACGCGTCCGTGCCCAGCACCAGCAGGCGAATCGGACGGCGGTGCGCGGAACTGGCTTGGCGACCGCGCTCGGTCGGCGTGCGCTCGGTCATGCGGCTTGCGCGAGGTCGGGGGACGAGGAGGAGTTGGACCCGGTCGATGCCAGGCCTGTTGTCATCATACGTCGAACGATATGGATGCCGGGCGTCTCGTCGCTTCAACGAGCGCGGTAGACGCCCACGGCCTCGGCCAGCCGTGAGGCCTGGTGGCTCAAGGACTCGGCGGCGGCGGCGCTCTGCTCTACCAGCGCGGCGTTGTGCTGTGTCGACTCGTCCATCGTCGCCACTGCCTGGTGAACCTGAGCGACACCGCTGGCCTGCTCGCCGGTGAGCTGGCTCATCTCGGCGATCAGTGTGGTGACGCGGTCGACCTGCGCCACGATCTGCGCCATCGTGCTGCCGGCGGCCTGCACGCGCTCACCACCTCGTGCGATGGTGCCGGCAGAGGCGTCGATCAGCGTGCGGATCTCGCGCGCCGCCTCGGCGGCTCGCTGCGCCAGGCTGCGCACCTCGGCCGCCACGACCGCAAAGCCCCGGCCCTGCTCGCCGGCCCGGGCGGCCTCCACGGCGGCGTTGAGCGCCAGGATGTTGGTCCGGAAGGCGATGCCGTCGATGAGGCCCACGATGTCGGCGATGCGGTTGCTGGACTGACCGATCTTCATCATGTGCTCGACCATGTCCTGCATCGCCGAACCGCCCTGCTGCGCGATGCCGCGGGCCTGCAGCGACAGCGAACTGACCTCGCGTGCCGCTTCGGCGTTCTGACGGATCGCGCCGGACAGTTGCTCCATCGCGGCCGAGGTCTGCTGCAGGCTGGAGGCCGCCTGCTCGGTACGCGCGCTCAGGTCCTGGCTGCCGGCGGCGATCTCGCGGCTGGCCGTCTCGACGCCGCCGACCTGCTCGGCCACGTCGTCGACGAGCGCGCGCAGGTTCAGGCCGGCCTGGTTGACGGCGCGCAGCAGCGTACCGATCTCGTCGGCACGGTCCATCACCATCGGTTCCACCGGCTGGCCGCTGGCCACTGCCAGCGCCTGCTTCAGCGTGAGCGCGATCGGACGGACGACCTGGCGGCGCAGGCACCAGCCGGCCAGCAGCAGGCCGCTGGCGCCAGCCGACAGCACCAGCAGCCGATCCGTGCCACCCGCGGCGCCGTAGAGCCCAGCGGCCAGCAGAGGCAGCAGCCCGGCCGCCAGGCACAGCCCCAGCCTCGGCGCCAGCGGCAGCAACTGGCTCAGCGAACGCCACCGCCCCCAGCCTGTATGCACCAGCAACCCGCGCTCGAAGCCCAGACCCTTCGCGCGGCCAGCACGAAAGTCGGCGTACAGTCTCTCGGCGGCGTCAATCTCGGTCGGGGAGGCCGGCGTGCGCACCGACATGAAGCCGACCAGCCGGCCGTCGCGGACCACCGACGTGGCATTCGCGCGCACCCAGTAGTGGTCGCCGTCCTTGCGCCGATTCTTGACCAGTGCGGACCAGGGCTGGCCGGAACGGATCGTGCGCCACATGTCGGCAAAGGCCTCGATCGGCATGTCGGGATGGCGCACGATGTTGTGCGGCTGTCCCATCAATTCGTCGTGCTGGTAGCCGCTGACCTGCACGAAGGCGGCGTTGGCGTAGGTGATCCGGCTGTCCGGGTCGGTCGTCGACAGCAGCGTGCTGCCGGCGGGCATCTTGACCTCGCGCTGGGTCACGGGCAGGTTCTTCCGCATCGCAGGCTCCTTCGGCCGGGGGCTCGGCCAGCGTCCGCGGGGCCGGCGGCCCCGAACCGACAGACGTCTGACGAGTTCAGTCGATGATCGACATCAAACAATCTGGGTTGGGCCGGAATAGCGGCAGCTTCGCGTGCCAGATCTGCCGCCAGCCGCGGCTTGCGCAGGCGGCAATGGCCCGGCGGTCAGCTCAGGACCTGCTCGCGCAGCGTGAAGATTACGCGGTCGAGCTCTGCACGGGCGAGCACGGCGGCGGTCTCTAGCGCCTGCTCGTCGGCACGACCGAGCTGGTCGGCCAGCACATCCAGGTCGCCCCGCAGGCGCCGGGCACCCAGCGCGTTGGCCAGCCGGGACAGCTCCTGCAGCGGCGCCTGCGCGGACTCGGGTTGACCACCGAGGGCCAGCCGCAGCGTGCGCTGCAGCGTCAGACGGCCCTGCTGCTCGACGGCCAGCGCCATGCCCGCCGCCGTGCGCAACTGGTCGCCCGCAGCGCCGGGGTGCAGCTGCTGCAGGCAGTCCTCGATCGAAGCCCGGTCTGCCGTGTACCGGGTGCGGTGCAGCTCGCTGCGCAGCGTCAGTGCACGCGCCATGGCGCCGCGCAGCGCCTCCAGCAGTACCGGCTTGCCCAGGTGCGCTGCGAAGCCGTCGGCCAGCGCGTCGGCACGGTCGTCGGCCGTGACGCGCCCGGTGACGGTGATCACCGGCACGCTGGGCGCGCGCCGCGAATGTTCGTGCGAGCGGATCAGCGTCAGCGTCTGGTAGCCGTCCAGGCCAGGCATCGTCAGGTCCAGGCTGACCAGGTCGATGTCGCCGCCCAGCGCAAGCGGCAGCGCCGCCTCGGGGTCAGTGCAGGCCGTGACCTCGCAGCCCAGCCGGCGCAGCAGCTTGGCCAGAACGGAAGCGGACGCGAAGTCGTCGTCGACGACGATGACCCTGGGTGTCATGGCACAGCAACTCGGGACTAGGGTCTTGTGGCAGTCTGCTATTCTGCACGACGTCGAACGTTCAACCAACCTGCGGCGATCGCTTGCGGTCAGACTGTGCCTGCGGGTGTATGCCATGGGACGGGTTCGGATGACCGCACACAGCAGCAAGCGAACAGGCAGCCGGTCGCGTCCAGCGGCGCCGGCACGGCCGGCGCATGGCCCCCCCAGTGCACCGGCCACCACCCACACGCTGTACAGCAGCCCGGAATTCCTGTTCCGCCGCGCCCACCAGATCGCATCCGCCGCCTTCGCCGAGGCCTGCCGGCACCTGGATCTCACGCCCTCGCAGTACTCGGCGCTGTACATGCTGCGCGAGGTCAATGACGTGAGCCAGAACGAACTAGGCCGCCTGATTGCGCTGGACCGTTCGACGACCTCCATCGTGCTGCGTTCGCTGCGCGAGCGCCGGCTGGTGCGCGAGCAGGCCGATCCTGACGACCGGCGCAAGAAGCGGCTGAAGCTGACCGACGCCGGCCGCCTGCTGCTGGGCGAAGCCGAGCGGTTGAGCGCCGGCTCCAGCCATCAGCTGCTGTCCGCGCTGGGTGAGGAGAAGGCCTCACTGCTGCTGTCGCTGCTCGGCCAGCTTTCCGCGTCCGCCCGGCTCGACGAACTGTCATAGGCCCCGAGCACGCCGATGTCGTCCGTGGCGCGCCCGCTGGCAGGGCCTCAGTCGTCCGTTGCGCGTCGCCATGGCGACCGTCATGCATCAGCGGCAACCTGTGCACGGCGACCGGCGCGAGTGCCGTCGCCTTGGAGACGAACACGTTGCGCAGTCCGTAGACCGGGAACGGTCCGGGGTACGGGTCGGCATTCACGCGTTGCCCCATCGTCCCCAGCGAAGGGCCGCGCCAGCGACCAACGGGGTCCGGCCGGTCCGGGTCTGCGGCGACCGTTGCGCTTGGCCGGGCTTCCGCGATCCCCGCGGCTTCGCGCCTCACTGCCGGTGTCAAGGATCACGGATCCGGGGCACACACTGCGAACGACCCGCATCCAGGTCGCCTCGGTACGACGGCTCCTGAGAGGCCACATGCCCTGCCTCGGCAACGCGGGCAAACCCCGGCGCCAGCCCGTAGTCGGTCGCACGACCGGCTCGGCACAGGGGCACATCGCCTGCCGTGTCCCCGGGGCCGACCTCGCCCGGACTTCGTCACCACGGTCGGCGGTCGTCGGCGTCCCGTGTGACGCACGAGTGCTGCGATCAACCGCAGCCGGCCAGCCGCCGAGGCGCCCGGTCGGCCCCAGCGCGGACCCCAATGAGGTCCCGCAGCAGCGGGCACATGCCGGACGACAGCCGACTTCCGGCGCGGCAAGTGGCCCGGGGGCGGGCGATGGCCGCCCACATCCTCGGCTGGCACCCGCACCACTGGGTGCACGCGCGGGCCTGACGTCGCGGGTACGGTGGTGTCGCTGCGAGCCTGCAAGGTGAAACGTCTCCTCCCGGCCTTCCATGCGTGGCGCGTGGGGTGCTCTGTGGGGGTTTCGGTGCAATGCGACCAGAACATCCTGGCACGACAAGCACTTGGCTTCGTGCTCGAAGTTCGGGTGCACAACATCGAGTGAGCGCGCGCCGCGGCGGCGCGCGCCGGGCGCTCAGCCCGCCGCCAGCGTGAAGCCGATCTGCGTCCGGCCGTCCGCCGACTCGGCGAAGGGCTCGCCGCCATGCATGCGCGCGATCGCCGCGACGATCGCCAGGCCCAGGCCGTGGTGCTGGGTGTCGCAGCAGTAGCGCGACTCGTCGCCGCGGAAGAAGCGGTCGAACAGGCGCGGCAACGCCTCCGGCGCGATGCCGTCGCCGCGGTTGGACACCGACACGCGCACCGCCTCCGGCGGGCCGCCCTCGATGTGCACGACGATGGCCGAGCCGCGCTCGGCGAAGCGCGTCGCGTTGCCGACCAGGTTGGACAGCGCGCGCTTGACCAGCGCCTCGTCCACCGGCAGCGAGGCGTCGCCCTCGATGCGCAGCGTGACGCCGGCCTCCTCCAGCGGCGCCTCGTGGAAGTCGACCACCTGCGCCGCCAGCTCGGCCAGCGCGACGGCGCGGCCGCGCCGCGCGATCGCGCCACGGTCGGCCTGGGAGAGGAACAGCATGTCGTTGACCATCGCGGCCAGGCGCTGCAGTTCCTCCAGGTTGGAGACCAGCGTCTCGCGCAGTTCCTCCACCGGGCGATCGCGCGCGAGCACGACCTCGGTCTGCCCGATCAGGTTGGCCAGCGGCGTGCGCAATTCGTGCGCGACGTCGGCGTTGAAGCCCTCGAGCTGGGCATAGCTGCGCTCCAGGCGCTGCATCAGCGCATTGAACTGGTCGACGAAGGGGCGCAGTTCCTCGGCCGGGTCGGCCAGGGCCAGGCGCTGGTCCAGCCGCTGCGGCGAGATGCCGCGCGTCTGCTCGGCCAGGTCGGCCAGCGGCCGCAGCTGCCGGCGCACATGCCAGGCGGCGCCGGCCGCCACCGCGGCGCCGGCGGCCAGCGTGACCAGGATCAGCGTCCAGGCCCAGCGCGTGCCCATGCGCGCGTCGCGCGTGAAGTCCACCGCGTAGCGCGCGCGCAGCTCGCCGCCGGCGAGCTCCGGGGTGGCGATGCGGAACTCGCGCGCCTGCACGTGCTCGGAGCGCGCCAGCGCGTCGGGCATCGGGTCTTCCCAGAGCGGGCTGCCGTCGGCGCGCCAGACCTGGAGCCGCGTGCCGCCGCGCATCGACGCGTCGCTGCGCAGGCGCTGCACCACGGCGGCCTCGCCGCCGGCGCGCGCCTCCAGCGCCACGATGGTGGAGATCAGCTCGCAGCGCGCCACCGTGTCCTCGGTGTTGCGCTCCAGGATCATCATCTTCACCGCCGACCACGACGACACCGACAGCAGCGCCAGCACCGCCATCGTGAACAGCGCCAGCTTGCCGGACAGCCGGCGCACGATGGAGTGCGTGCAGACGGGCGTCGCGCAGGCGGCGGCCGCGCGGCCGGCCGAGGTGCCGGCGGTCGTGGCGCCCGGCGTGGGGGCGTGCGTGGTCGCGTGGGTGGTCGCGTGTGTGGTGGCGGCGGTCATGCGTCGCGCTCCTCGAGCACGTAGCCCATGCCGCGCACGGTGTGCAGCAGCGGGCGCGGGAAGGGGTCGTCGAGCTTGGCGCGCAGCCGGCGCACCGCGACCTCGACGACGTTGGTGTCGCTGTCGAAGTTCATGTCCCACACCTGCTCGGCCAGCGTGGTGCGCGAGAGGATCTGGCCGCGCCGGCGCAGCAGCAGCGTCAGCAGCTTGAACTCCTTGGCCGTCAGGTCCAGGCGCTGGCCGGCGCGCGTGGCCTTGCGGCTGACGAGGTCGATCTCCAGGTCGGCCAGGCGCATCTGCGTGACGGCCTGCGCGCCGTTGGGTGCGCCGCGGCGCAGCAGCGCGCCGACGCGCGCCAGCAGTTCGCTGAAGGCGAAGGGCTTGACCAGGTAGTCGTCGGCGCCCTGCTCCAGGCCACGCACGCGGTCCTCGACCTTGTCGCGCGCCGTCAGCATCAGCACCGGCGTGTAGCGGCTCTGCGCACGCAGCGCGGAGAGCACGCCGAAGCCGTCGACGCCAGGCAGCATCAGGTCCAGCAGCACGAGGTCGTACTCGCCGCCGGTGGCCAGGCGGCGGCCCTCGATGCCGTCGCGCGCGACGTCCACGACATGGCCGTTCTCGCTGAGTCCCTTGTGCAGGTACTCGGCGAGCTTGGCTTCGTCCTCGACGACCAGAAGGCGCATGACTGGGGCAGCTTGCTTGCGTTGTCTACAGGCCGAATGGTCGCATTTCCGCGGCCCGCGCTGGATTACGAATTTGTCATCTGCGTGTTCGGCTGACGTGGGTTGCGCTCGCCAGACTTCGTTCCGTGGTGAGCGGCGCAACCGCCCTCCACCGACAAGAGAACCCACCCCCGACCCCGCACCGAAAGGAAACCGTCATGAACACCCGCTCGATCATCGCCGCCCTGTCCCTCGGCATCGCCGCCACCGGCGCCTTCGCCTCCGCCGGCGCCGGCGAGGCCGTCTACGAATACCCGATGTCCGCCACCAGCCAGGCCAGCCGCGCCGACGTGCACGGTGCGCTGCTGCAGGCCGGCGGCGCGGTGCACGTGAGCGAGGCGACCGGCCAGGACTGGACGCCGGCGCTGGCCACGCGCAGCCGTGACGCCGTGCGCGCCGAGGCCGTGGCCGCCCTGGCCAGCGGCGAGATCCAGGCCCGCACCGCCGAAGGCGGCAGCTTCGACGGCCGCGTCAGCCCGGCCCAGGTGCCGGTGATCATCGCCGCGCGTTGAACCCCCGCCCCTGCGCGGCCCGAGGCCGCGCGCCGGTTGTCCCGCCACCACCCATGCCCTGGCGCACGACCTCGCGGTCGTGCGCCTTGTCGCATGCGCGCGCCGCCGGCGCCGCAGCGCGCCGCCGCGCCTGAGCGAAAATCCGGCGATGGAAACCCCGGGCAACCTGTTCTGCGTCGCCGCGCCCAGCGGTGCCGGCAAGTCCAGTCTCGTGAAGGCGCTGCTGGAGCTGGACTCGCACCTCGCGGTGTCGGTCTCGCACACCACGCGGCGGCCGCGCGGGCAGGAGGTCGACGGCCGCGAATACTGGTTCGTCGACGAGCCGGCCTTCCGCGCGATGGTCGCGCGTGGCGAGTTCTTCGAGTGGGCCGAGGTGCACGGCAACCTGTACGGCACCTCGCGCCGCGCCATCGAGGACCGCCTGGCGCGCGGCGAGGACGTGGTGCTGGAGATCGACTGGCAGGGCGCGCTGCAGATCAAGCAGCTGTTCGCGCACGCGGTGCTGATCTTCATCCTGCCGCCGAGCTGGGACGAACTGCGCCAGCGCCTGCGGCGCCGCGGCGAGGACGGCGACGAGGTCATCGCGGTGCGCATGGCCAATGCGCGCGAGGAAGTCGCCCAGGCGCGCCACTTCGACTATGTGATAATCAACAGCTTGTTCGAGACGGCGCTTTTCGATCTGAAGACCGTCGTGCACTCGCAGCGGCTGAAATACGCCGCCCAGCTGCGCAACCGCTCCCAGGTCTTCGCCGCGCTGGGCCTGGTCTGATCGAACGCCGCCCGACCACCGGACCCGAGACCCCAAGGACCGCACCGCCATGGCCCGCATCACCGTCGAAGACTGCCTGCAGAAGATCCCCAACCGCTTCCAGCTCGTGCTGGCCGCGACCTACCGCGCGCGCATGCTCAGCCAGGGCCATGCGCCGAAGATCGAGACGCGCAACAAGCCCGGCGTGACCGCGCTGCGCGAGATCGCCGCCGGCGAGGTCGGCCTGGAGATGCTGCGCAAGGTCCCGACCTGACCCACCCGCACCGGGGCAGGGACCAGCGCCCTTCCCCGGCCGCCGTGCCCAGGGCGCCCGGCCGCGAGGCCGTGGCGCCTTTGCGTTTTCCGGAACGGGCATCCGGGCGGCGCGACGATGCAGCGCACAAAACGCGCTAGATTCCGCCCATGGGTCTGCGCTCCCTGGCCGCCGAACTGCTGCCTGCCGCCCTGCAGGGGCTGCAGCGGGCGCCGCTCGTCCAGGTCGAGCCGGCCGAGCCGGACGAGGCCTCGTCCTTCGCCGCGCTGACCGAGAAGCTCTCGTACCTGTCCAAGGCCGAGATCAAGCAGGTCCGCGAGGCCTACAAGTTTGCCGACGAGGCGCACCTGGGGCAGTACCGCGCCAGCGGCCAGCCCTACATCACGCACCCGATCGCGGTCGCCGGGCTGGTGGCCGACTGGAAGCTCGACGCGCAGGCCGTGATGGCCGCGCTGATGCACGACACGATCGAGGACCAGGGCGTCACGAAGACCGAGCTGATCGAGAAGTTCGGCGCCCCGACGGCCGAGCTGGTCGACGGGCTGACCAAGCTGGACAAGCTGCAGTTCAACACGCGCGAGGAGAGCCAGGCCGAGAGCTTCCGCAAGATGCTGCTGGCGATGGCGCGCGACGTGCGCGTGATCCTGATCAAGCTCGCGGACCGGCTGCACAACATGCGCACGATGCAGGCGATGGCGCCGGAGCGCCGCCAGCGCATCGCGCGCGAGACGCTGGACATCTATGCGCCGATCGCGCACCGCCTGGGCCTGAACCAGACCTACCGCGAGCTGCAGGAGCGCTGCTTCGAGCTGCTGTACCCGTGGCGCCACGAGGCGCTGGCCAAGGCGGTCAAGCGCGCGCGCGGGCACCGGCGCGACATCGTCGAGCGCGTGCAGACCGAGGTGCGCAGCGCCTTCGCGCAGCAGCGCATGAAGGTGCAGCTGTCCGGGCGCGAGAAGACGATCTACAGCATCTACCGCAAGATGCGCGAGAAGCACGCCGCCTTCGCGCAGGTCAACGACATCTTCGGCTTCCGCGTCATCGTGCCGACGCTGACCGACTGCTACATCGCGCTCGGCGTGCTGCACCAGCTGTACAAGCCAGTGCCGGGCCGCTTCAAGGACTACATCGCGATCCCCAAGGCCAACGGCTACCAGAGCCTGCACACCACGCTGGTCAGCCCGCTGGGCACCTCGGTGGAGTTCCAGATCCGCACCGAGGCCATGCATGCGGTGGCCGAGAAGGGCATCGCCGCGCACTGGCTGTACAAGGTCGGCGGCAAGAACGGCGCCGCCGACGCGCAGCGGCTGGGCTCGATGTGGCTGCAGAGCCTGCTGGACATCCAGGACGAGACGCGCGACGCGGCGGAGTTCCTGGAGCACGTCAAGGTCGACCTCTACCCTGACGCGGTCTACGTCTTCACGCCGCGCAGCAAGATCCTGGCGCTGCCGCGCGGCGCCACGCCGGTGGACTTCGCCTATGCCATCCACAGCGACGTCGGCGACCACACGGTGGCCGCCACCGTCAACGGCGAGCCGGTCGCGCTGCGCACCGAACTCAAGAGCGGCGACGTCGTCGAGATCGTCACCGCGCCGGGCGCGCGGCCCAACCCGGGCTGGCTGAACTGGGTGCGCACCGGCCGCGCGCGCAGCAAGATCCGCCACTACCTGAAGACGATGGAGACCGAGGAGTCGCGCGCGCTCGGCGAGAAGATGCTCGCCCAGGCGCTGCGCGCGGAAGGGCTCGCGCTGCCCAGCCCCGACCCCAACGACGAGGCCGCCGCCGCGCTGTGGCAGCAGCTCACGCGCTGGAGCGGGAACCGCTCGCGCACCGAGCTGATGGTGGACATCGGCCTCGGGCGCAAGATCGCGATCATCGTCGCCAAGCGGCTGGCGCAGATCATGGCCGAGCACGGCATCCGCCCCGACGCGGTGACGCTCAGCCTGGGCCGCTTCGCCACCGACGACAGCACGCCGACGCAGGGCGTGGTCTTCGTCGACGGCAGCGAGGGCGCGTCGATCCAGTTCGCGCCCTGCTGCCGGCCCATCCCCGGCGACCAGATCACCGGCTACCTGGGCCGCGGCGAGGGCCTGGTGGTGCACACCACCGACTGCCCCACCGGCCGCCGCCTCTACGAGCGCGACAGCGAACGCTGGATGCAGGTCGAATGGGCCGAGGAACTGACCCGCCCGTTCGAGACCAGCCTGCACGTGCTGGTGCGCAACGGCAAGGGCGTGCTGGCGCAGGTGGCCAGCGCGATCAGCGCCGCCGAGGCCGACATCGTGCACCTGGACATGGACCCCGGCAGCGCCCCCAGCGCCGCGCTGGCCGACACGCCGGCGCAGGAGACCACGGAACTGCGCCTGCTGGTCAGCGTGCGCGACCGCGTGCACCTGGCCGACGTGCTGCGCACCCTGCGCCGCAGCGCGGTGGTGCGGCGCGTCTCGCGCTACCGGCCCGCCTGAGCGGCACCGTCCGGCGTCCGGCATGCACGACCTGCTGATCCGCGACGCGACGCTGGTCGACGGCAGCGGCGGGCCGCGGCGGCGTGCCGATGTCGCGGTGGAGGGCGGGCGCATCACCGCCGTCGGCGACCTGGGCGGGGCCGCGGCGCGGCGCGTGCTGGACGCCGCGGGCCTGGTCGTCGCGCCCGGTTTCATCGACAGCCACACGCACGACGACCGCCTGCTGCTGGAGCCGCCCCTGCGCCACCCCAAGCTGCTGCAGGGCGTGACGACGGTCGTCACCGGCAACTGCGGCGTCAGCCTGGCGCCGCTGGTGACGCCGTCGCCGCCGCCGCCGCTGGACCTGATGGGCGCGGACGCCTGGCGCTTCGCGCGCTTCGCCGACTACATCGCCGCGCTGGAGGCCGAACGGCCTGCGGTCAATGCCTTGCCGCTGGTCGGCCACACGACGCTGCGCGTCGGCGCGATGGCCGACCTGGACCGAGCGGCGAACGACGCCGAGATCGCGCGCATGCAGGCCGCGCTGGCCGAGGCGCTGGCCGCCGGCGCCGCGGGCCTGTCCACCGGCGTCTACTACCCGCCGGCGCGCGCCGCGACGACCGCGGAACTGGTCGCGGTCGGCCGCCCGCTGGCCGGCCACGGCCTGGTCACGATGCACATCCGCGACGAGGCCGACGCGATCGACGCCGCGATGGCGGAGGCACTGGCGGTCGGCCGGGCGCTCGACGTGGACCTGGTGCTGTCGCACCACAAGCTGATGGGCCGCGCGCAGCATGGCCGTTCGCGCGAGACGCTGGCCATGCTGGAGCGCGCCGCCGCGACGCAGCGAGTGTGCATCGACTGCTACCCCTACGCCGCTTCGTCCACCGTGCTGCTGCCCGAGCGCGTGGCGATGAGCACCGACGTGCAGATCACCTGGTGCCACAACGAGCCGGCGGTCGCCGGGCGCCGGCTGCGCGAGCTGGCCGCCGATCGTGGCGTCGCGCCCGAGGAGCTGGCGGCGCGGCTGCAACCGGCCGGCGCGATCTACTTCGCGATGGACGAGGGCGACGTCGAGCGCATCCTGGCGCACCCGCTCGCGATGGTCGGCAGCGACGGCCTGCCGCACGACGTGCAGCCGCACCCGCGGCTGTGGGGCAGCTTCCCGCGCGTGCTGGCGCATTACGCGCGCGAGCGCCGGCTGTTCGACCTCGAGACCGCGGTGCACAAGATGACCGGGCTCACGGCGCGCCGCTTCGGCCTCGTGGACCGCGGCCTCGTCGCGCCCGGCGGCTGCGCCGACCTGGTGCCGTTCGATGCCGATCGCGTGCAGGACCGCGCGCGCTTCGACGACCCGCGGGCCGCGCCGGAAGGCATCCCGTGGGTGGTGGTCAACGGCCGCGTCGCCGTCGAGCAGGGCGAGGTCGTCGACCTGCACGCCGGCCGCGTGCTGCGGCGCGTGCACTGAGCTCGGCCGGCGCCGCTCAGTGCGGCGCGCAACGTGGAGGCCGGCGCCGCTCAATGCGGCGCGCAACGTGGAGACCGGCGCCGCTCAGTGCGGCGCCGGATAACGCACGTCCACGATCTCGATGCGCTCGACGCCGCCCGGTGTCACGACCTGCACCTCGTCGCCTTCGTGCGCCTTGAGCAGCGCGCGCGCGATCGGGCTGATCCAGCTCACTTCGCCGGCCAGGCTGTCGGCCTCGTCGATGCCCTTGATCGTCACCGTGCGTTCGTCGCCTGCCGCAGTGGCATAGGTCACGGTGGCGCCGAAGAAGACCTGGTCGCTGCCGTGGTGCGCCGACGGGTCGGCGACTTCGGCGATGTCCAGCCGCCTGGTCAGGAAGCGGATGCGGCGGTCGATCTCGCGCAGCCGCTTCTTGCCGTAGAGGTAGTCGCCGTTCTCGCTGCGGTCGCCGTTCTTCGCCGCCCAGGACACCGTCTCCACGACCTTGGGCCGCTCGACGTCCAGCAGCGTCATCAGCTCGGCGCGCAGCCGCGCATAACCCTGGGGCGTGATGTAGTTGCGCGCGCCGGCCGGCAGCGGCGGCAGGCCGGGGGCCTCGTCGTCCTCGTCGTCCGCCGCGTCGCTCTCGCGGACGAAGGCCTTGTTCAAGGCACGACCTCCACGCGCACCAGCGCGGCGCCGTATTCGTCCTCGCAGGCCACGCCGGGCGGGCAGACCGCGCGCCCGGCCATGGCCGGCAGCGGGCCCGGCGCCTGCGCGGCCAGCAGCGCGGCCTCGGCGCCGGTCGGAAACTGGCGGAAGGCGCCGTCGCTGCGCGGCCTGAGCGCGCCGTGGTCGCGCTGGCGCGGCGAGACCATCACCAGCAGGTCGGTCGGTCCGGCCGGCCCCGCGGTATTGAGCACGATGGGCGACTGCGGCAGGCGCAGCGTCTGCCCCGGCCGCACCTTGATCGCGCCGGCCTCGGTGTTGGGGTACAGCTGCAGCAGTTCGCCGCCGGCGCCGTGGATGAAGGCGTAGACGAAGCCCTCGCGGGCGGACTGGATCGTGAAGCTCAGCTCGTCGCGGTCGATGCGGTAGCTGGACCGGCTGGTCTGCAGGCGCACGTCGAAGCCGGCGGTCTGCGCCTGCACGACGCGCGTGAATTCGGCGGCCACGTCGAAGGTGGTCGGCAAGGTAGGCGCCGCGGCAGGCGGTGGTGCCGGTGACGCCACCGTGGCGGGCGGCGTCGTGACCGCCGGTCCGGCCGGGGGCTCGTTCGCGGCGACCAGCGGCGGCCGCTCCGGCGGCGGTGCCGGCGACGGCGCCAGCGCCAGGTAGGCACCGATGCCCACGACCGCCAGCACGCCGACGCCGATGCCGGCGCCGATCAGCGTCTTCTGGCTGCCGCGGGCCGCCGGCGCCGCGGCGGTGGGGGCCGCCGACGCCGCGGACGCCGACGCCGGTGTCGCCGTGCGCACGGCCGCCGCCGGCGCAGCGGCCGGTGTCGGCCAGGCCGGCGCTGGCGACGCCGGCGCATCCCGACCCGGCACCGCGCCCGGCGGCAGCGGCACCGTCGAGTACGGGT
Organism: Rubrivivax sp.; assembly: GCA_019635315.1. GTDB lineage: Bacteria > Pseudomonadota > Gammaproteobacteria > Burkholderiales > Burkholderiaceae_C > Rubrivivax. The sequence continues at coordinate 1,730,061 of JAHBZT010000001.1, read as the reverse complement.
CGACAGTCGCCATGCCCAGGCCGAGGTCCTGGCGCAGTTCGCCGATGCTCTGCGTGCGCTCCTCCGGCCGCACCGCGAGTGCGCGGTCCACCGCGGCCAGGAAACGTTCGCCGTAGCGGCCCTTCGCCGACTCGACCAGCGGCACGTAGGTGTCGTTGAGCAGCCGCCCGACCGAAGGCGGCGGCGTGCGGCCCATGATCGCGAAGTAGATCACCGCCGCCAGCGCGTAGACGTCGGTCCACGGGCCCTGCTTCATGCCGGGGATCTCGGCGTACTGCTCCACCGGCGCGTAGCCCGGCTTCAGGATCACCGTCAGCGCCTGCGTCATGTCGCCGATGACGCGGCGCGCGGCACCGAAGTCCAGCAGCAGCCAGCGGTTGCCCATCAGCATCACGTTGTCGGGCGCGATGTCGCGGTGGTAGCACTGCTGGGCGTGGATGACCAGCAGCGCCTCGGTCAGCGGCGCCAGCACGCTGCGCAGCCAGGCCTCGTCGGGCGGCGCCGGCATCTGGCGCAGCACGTCGCGCAGCGTGGTGCCGTCCAGGAAGGGCATCACCATGTAGGCGGTGCCGTTGGCCTCCCAGAAGCGGTAGACCTTGACCAGCGACGGGTGGTCGAAGCTGGCGAGCAGCCGCGCCTCGTTGATGAAGCTCTTGAGGCCGGCCTCGAAGGTCTCGCGGTGGCGCTCGCTCTTGACCTGCACCTGGCTGCCGCCGCTGCGCGCGGCCAGCGAGCTGGGCATGTATTCCTTGACCGCCACGCGCCGCTGCAGCGAATGGTCGTGCGCCGAGTAGACGAGGCCGAAGCCGCCCTCGCCGACGAGCGCGGTGATCTCGAATTCGCCCAGCCGCGTGCCCACCGGCAGGCCGCCGGTGTCGCTGGCTGGCGCCTTCGGTGCCGGCGCGGCGCCGGGCGTCGTGCGCGGGCCGGTGACGATCTGCGTGCGGTCTTCGCCGCCGCCCGCCGGTGCGCCGGCGCCGCCGGCGCGGCCGGCCGACCACTCGGTGTGCTGGAAGCCTGTCGGCGCGCCGCTGCCGCCGGGGCGGATCACGGTGCGGTCGTCGTCGTCGTCGGGACTCATGGGCGGGCCGGGGTCAGCCGAGGCCGGGCAGGGAGAGTGTCGAGGCAGGCGCGATTGTCGCAGCGCCGCCGAACAGCCGCCCCAGCAGCGCCGGCTGCGGCAGGCCCTGCGAGGTCAGAAGTCGCGGCGCGCCTTCGTCCGGACGGGCATACCACCAGCCGCGGCCGCGCGAGCGCGCCGCCCACAGCGCCTGCGCCTCCAGACCGATGGCGGTCGCCGCGTCCAGGCCCGCCGGCCACTCGGCCAGCTCGCCGGGCTGCGGCGCCGGCAGCGCGTCCGCGGCCGGCCGGGTGGCCAGTTCGGGCCGCGCCATGCGCGCCAGCTCGCTCTCCAGCCGCTCCAGGTTCCAGTCGTCGAAGAGCGCGTCGCGCGCCAGTTCGTCCAGCCGCGCCAGCCAGTGCCACAGCGCCTGCATCTGCACGGTGCTCGCCGGCCCGTCGCCCAGCGGCAGCGCGATGGTCAGCGGGAAGTAGCGGCCGACGCGGTCCACCGAAGGCATCAGCACGCCGGCCCAGCCCTGATCGGCGGCCTCGTCGGCGGCCCCGGCCGCAGCCGACGGCTGGCCGGGCAGCACGCCGGGCATCAGCAGGAAGCGCCAGCTCGGCGAGCCCAGGTAGGCCACCAGCCAGTCCTCGGGCGCGGCCTCGCGCAGCGCGAGCATCCCGGCCGCGAGCCAGCCGTCCCAGGGCTCGACGAATGCCGCCGGCAGGCGGCGCGACGCGAAGTCGCCCAGCGACGGCAGCTTGCCGTGCCAGCCGGGCGGTGCGGGGTCGTTCACAGCGCCGAAGGACAGCGGAACTGGCGGATCTCGCGCATCTGGAACGGATTGAAGACGCTGCGCACCAGCACCTGCACACGCGCGCGCTTGCCGTCCAGGTTCATCACCACGCTGAAGCGCTCGGGCACGTCGCCGGGCTCGATCTGGAAGGCGTCGAAGAGCCGGAACAGCGCCCACGGGCCTTCGGTCATGACCATCGGACCGGCGCCCGCGAGCCCGGTGCTGAGCCGCACGACCGAGCCCACGCGCGGGCTCGGCCAGGACACCGGCACCGTCGGCCCGCCGGAGCTCATGCGCTGCACCTGGCCGTCGATGTCCAGCACCAGCTCGCGCAGCGAGGGCTCGATCTCCAGCAGGCGCAGTTCGAACTGCACGGCCGGCACCTTGCCGCCGGCGCGGAAGAAGGTCTCGCGGATGCGCTGCGCGCGCTGGAAGTCGGCCAGCGCGGCCGGCGTCACCGGGCGCGTGCCGTCGGCCAGCGGCCGGTAGGCCCAGACCGGGCGCGAGGTGTCCACCAGCGCGGCCAGGCGGCGCTGGAAGAAGTCGTCGAGCAGGCCGCCCTGGCCGAAGAGCTGACCGAAGTCGTCGGGCAGCACGTCGGCGCGCGAGGCGCTGGCGAAGGGGTAGCGGTTGGCGATCGTGCGCGTGCAGGTGTCGGTGATGGGCTTGAGCTCGGCGACCAGGCTGCCCATCTCGGCGCCGCGGCTCACGGCGCCGGCCGCGTCGGCCATCTGCTCGACGAGCGCACGCACCGCGTCGGGTTGCTGCGCGGCGGCGATCTTCACGCGGTCGGCGCCGCCGGCCGGGGGCGGCGGCGTGCCGGACTTCTTCGCTGCGTCGGCCGCCGCGAGCTGGGTGAAGAGTTCCTCGAACAGCTTGCGCGTCTCGCCGATCGCCGGCGGCTCGCCCTGGAAAAGCCGGTGCAGGCCGGCGAAGTGGTCGTCGACCATGCGCTCCAGCGGCCCGCCGGCGCCGCCAGCCGCCGGCGCACCGCCGGCGATGCGCGCGGCGTCGGCGCGCGCCTGGTTGGCCGCGCGGTCGAGCAACCCGGGCGTGGTGGCCGGCGCCACCAGCGTGGTCTGCTCGGAGGCCGCGCGCAGGAAGGCGGTCATCGGCGAGTCGACCGCGGCGAGCAGGCGCGAGACGGCCAGCGCGCGGTCGGCGTCGGTCAGCGGCACCAGGCGCACGTCGGCCAGGTAGGCGTCCCAGGTCTTGATGTAGTCCTCGAAGTACAGCCGGCGCACGCGGTCGTGGATCGCGCCGCCGGGCGCCGCCGCGCGCTGGCGTGCGGGATCCGCCTGCAGGCCGAGCACCCAGGACTCCTCGCGCGCGAGCTGCGGCGCCGCCTGCTCGATGGCCGGCAGCAGCGCGCGGCGGTAGCCGTCGCGCGTGAACAGGCCGCTGATGCCCTGCGTCAGCGGCTCGCCGCTGGCGCGCTGGAAGACCTGCGCCGCATTCGGCCCGGCGGCGCCGGCGGCCGTGAAGTCGGGCAGCGTGCCCGGCCGGAACTGGCGCTTGACGCGGCTGTAGATGCGGTACTCCAGCGGGAACGCGACCAGCATCTCGCGCACGCCGGCGACGAGGTTGTCGTCGCGCGGCAGCGCGGCGCGCGGTGCGCCCAGCGCCAGCAGGGCCTGCAGGTGGCGGTCGAGTTCGGCGCGCTGCTCGGGCGCCAGCCGCGCGTAGGTGGCGTCCCAGTCGGCGCCTATCCAGGCCTGCAGCGACGCGGCGTCGAACTGCTCCGGCTGGTGCAGCATCAGGTAGGACTTCAGCGCCTCGTAGGCGTACTCCAGGTTGTCGCGGCTGGCGCTGCGCAGCTGCTCCTCGAGCCGGCGCGCGACGCGCGGCATCAGCGTCTTCTCCAGCAGCCGCCGGTAGGCGATCTGCGCGCCGGCGTCGAGCTTGTCGCCCTGGTACAGGCCGAGGCCGCTGAGCAGCGGCGGGTCGTCGAGGTCTAGGCCCTCGACGCGCGCGGCGTCGCGCAGCGCGGCCAGCGGCGCCGGCAGCGCCGAGACGTCGGCGGTGGTCGCCGGCGGCAGCGTGGCCACCGCCTGCTTGACGGCCGGCAGCTTGGCCGCCACCTGCGCCGCATGGTCCAGGTTGCGTGCCCGGCTCACGGCCCAGCCGACGACGACCGCGGTGGCGAGCACCGCCATCGCCGCCATCGCGGCCATGCGCAGCACGTGGCGGCGCTGCTCGGCCTTCGCGTCCACGGTGCCCAGGCCACGTTCGGCGAAGACCACGTCCTTCAGCAGCCGGTGCAGGAAGAAGCTCTTGCCGCGCCCCGGCGCGATGGCGGCCGAGCGCTGGTCGATGCCGAACGAGCGGCCCAGGGCGCCCATCACGCGGTCGATCGGCGAGCCTTCCTGCGTGCCGCTGGTGAAATACAGCCCGCGCACGCGCGGCGCCGCCTCCAGCGTGCCGCCGCCGCCCAGCACCTGGCGCAGGAAGTCGCCCAGCACCGGCGTCAGCGCCGCCAGCTCCTGCGGGAAGGCGAAGATCGCGCTGCGCCGGAGCACGTCGCGCTCGCCTTCCAGGCGATCGACGAGCTGGCGCACCAGTCGCTGCTGCAGTGCCTGCATCTGCGGCTGGTAGGCGGCGAGCAGGTCGCCGTCGTCGTCGGGCGCCAGCGTGAAGCCCCAGACCTGATCGCGCTCGTCCTTGGACAGCGCCTCGAAGCTCTCGTTGAAGCCGCCGATCAGGTCGGCCTTGGTCACCAGCACGTAGACCGGCGCGCGCAGGCCCAGCTTGGCGTGCAGTTCGGCCAGGCGCGCGCGCAGCTTGGCGGCATGCTCGGCGCGTTCGGCGGGCCCCTGCTGCAGCAGGTCCTGCACGTTGACGGTGAGCAGCACGCCGTTGATCGGCTGGCGCGGCCGCGTGCGCTTGAGCAGCGCGAGGAAGTTGTCCCAGGCGCTGGCGTCGACGTCCTGGTCGGACTCCTGCGTGGCGTAGCGCCCGGCGGTGTCGATCAGCACCGCGTCCTGCGTGAACCACCACTCGCAGTTGCGCGTGCCGCCCACGCCCTGCACCTTGGCCTTGGCGCCGTCGCCGAGCAGGAACTGCAGCCCCGCATTCATCAGCGCCGTGGTCTTGCCCGACCCCGGCGCGCCGACGAAGACATACCAGGGCAGTTCGTACAGGTACTGTCCGCCGCCCCACCACTTGCGCCCGCGCGCGGCCTTCAGGCGCGAGACGGCCTCGTCGAAGCGCTGCGACAGCAGCTGCGCTTCCTTGTCGCTGGCCGAAGGTCCGGCCGCCAGGCCCTGCAGCAGCACGGCATTCGTGCGCCGGCGCCGCCAGGCCCGCCAGCCCACGATGCCGAGCCAGACGCCCCACAGCAGCACCAGCAGCGTGACGCGCAACCAGAAGGGTTCCAGCGGCCGCGACTCGCCGACCGCGATCAGCGGCCCCAGGAACCAGATCAGCGCCGACAGCGCGAGCAGCCCCAGCAGCGCGACGACGAGCGGACTCAGCAGGCGCGACAGCAGACCCTTCACGATCCGGCTCCGGCGTGCAGCGGGTTCATCATGACGACGGCGCCGCAGCGAGCAGCACGATCTCGACGCGCCGGTTGCGCGCCCGGCCCTCGGCGCTGCCGTTGTCGGCCACCGGCTCGGTGTCGGCGCGGCCCTCGGCCGCCAGCCGCGCCGCCGGCACGCTGGCCTGCAGCAGCGTCTTCACGCTGGCCGCGCGCTCCTTGGACAGGTGCCAGTTGGACGGGAAGCGCAGGCTGCGGATCGGCACGTTGTCGGTGTGGCCGGACACGAGGACCTGCCCCGGCACCTGGTTCAGCGCCGCGGCGATGCGGCCGAACAGGGCCCGCGAGCGTTCGGAGACATCGGCGCTGCCGGCGGCGAAGAGACCGTCGCCGCGCAGCGTGACGACCGAGCGGTCGGCCAGGTCGCGCACCTCCAGCAGCCCGGCGTCGATGTCGGCCTTCAGCAGCTGCGCCAGCCGGGGCGGCGGCGGCGCCGCGGGTGCCGGCGGCGGGGCCGGCGGCGCGGGGACGTCGATGGCCTGCAGCGCGCTGAAGGTGGCGTCGGTCTGCGCATTCAGCGTCAGCCGCAACACCAGGAACAGCGCCAGCAGCAGAGCGCCCAGCACCGCGGCCACGGCCCACAGCGGGATGCCGTCGGTCAGGCGCGCCGCCGGCGGCGCGGCGCCCTGCCACTGCGGCGACAGCGTCTTCTCGGCCGGCCCGGCCAGCTCGCGCAGCTTCAGCGCCAGCCGCTCGCGGATGCTGTCGAGCTGCGCGCGGCCGTTGTCGAGCACGCGGTAGCGGCCCTCGAAGCCCAGCGACAGCGTCACGTAGACCAGCTCCAGCAGGTTGCGGTGCTGGGCCGGGTTCTCGGCCAGGCGCGACAGCAGCTGGAAGACCTTCTCGCCGCCCCAGGCCTCGTTGTGGAAGTGCACGAGCAGGCTCTGCGAGGACCAGGCGCCCGAGCCGCCCCAGGGCGTGCTGGAGGCCGACTCGTCGAGCAGCGTGCACAGCACGTAGCGCGCCGCCACCACCTGCTCGTTGGGCAGGCCCTGCTGGCGCGCCGCCGTCTCGAAGCGCTGCACGGACTGCACGAGCGAGGCGCGCAGCGCCGCCGGGTTGGGGTGGCGCACCATCGCGCGCAGCCGCGGCGCGGCCGACAGCAGCGGCGCCGCGGCCTGCACCAGCGGGTTCAGGCTCGCGGCGCCGGGCAGTTCGGGCAGCGCGGCCTCGGGTCCCGGCGGCGGCTGGCCTGCCGGCGGTCCCGGCGGCGGGCCCCCCGGGGGACCGCCGGGCGGCGGCGCCGGCGGCCGCGCGCCACGCCCGGCGCTCGGCTTGATCACCGTGCGGTCGGCCTCGAAGGCGGCGAACGGGTCCGGGGCCTCGTCGGAGTTGCTCATCGCATGCCGCCTGCCGCCTGCGGCCCTCAGGCGCGGATCGCCCAGAACTCGAGCGCCAGGCCCGGAAACTCGCCGGCGATCGCCATCGCCAGGCCGCCGCTGGTCTCGAGCTGCTTCCACAGTTCGTTGCCGCGCGTCTCCAGCTCGAAGTAGGTGAAGCCGGCGTGGTACGGGATCTGGCGCGGCGCCACCGGCAGCGCGCGCAGCGTGACGCCGGGCAGCTGCAGGTTGACGAGGTCGCGGATGCGCTCGGCCGGGCCGATCTTGACCTGGGTCGGAAAGCGCGCGCGCAGCGCCTCGCCGGGCATCTGCGCGTTGACCGCCAGCACGAACATCGCGTTGCGCAGCAGTTCGATGTCCGAGATCAGGGCCACGCGGATGCCGTACTTGCGCTCCTGCAGGTCGATCGGGATCGCGGTCTGTTCCATGACCATCGACAGCGACTGCCGCAGGTCGGCCATCACGGCGCGGAAGCAGCCGGCGAGGTCGTCGTGCCGGTATTCCGGGTAGGCCGCCGGGCGGCGCGCATCGCGGAAGGTCGACAGCTCGCCGGCCAGCCCCAGGCACAGGTCGTACAGGCGCTCGGGGTGCAGCACCGGCAGGCGCTGCAGGTGCGCGAACAGCGGCTGGTGGCGGTTGACCGCCTGCAGCAGCAGGAAGTCGACGATCTCGCCGACGCCGGCGCGGCCGGGCTGCGCCAGCCGCGCGCCCAGCGCCTCGCCGCGCTGGTGCAGCATGCCGTGCACCTCGCGCAGGTGGCTGTCCAGCACGGCATGCGCCGGCGCGTGCAGCATCGGCGGCACGTACTGGCTGTCCAGCACCACGCGGCCGTCGGCGCGCCGCTCGACGACGCGCACCGCGCCGAGCGCGGTGTAGCCCTCGCCGGCGTCGCGCGCCAGCATCAGGCGCAGGTTCAGCCGCCCGACCTGCACCGGCGCCGCGCGCAGGCTGGTCGCGTGCACGTCGGCGGCCTCGATGTCGGCGACGCGCCAGCGCGGCGGCATCGCCGTCTCGCCGCCCTCGACGTCGCTCTCGGTGACGCCCGGCCGGGCCTGCGGCACCGCGAGCACGACGACCTGGTCGCGCGCGTCGGCCGGCACGTCGAAGGCCGGCGGCGCCGGGTCGTCGGCCGGCACCGCGAAGGCCAGCCCGTCGGGCATCACGCCGCGCGCGGCGGTGATCATAACCTTGCCCTGCAGCAGCGCGGCGTCGTCCACCTGCAGCGACGAGAAGCCCCTGGGCCAGGCCTGGCCGGCGGCGAAGCGGCTGTCGAGCTGGCGCGCGACGAAGCGGTCCTGCTGCTGGAAGTGCTGCGGCTGGAGGAACATGCCCTCCGTCCACATCACCTTGTTGTGCCAAGTCATCGGGGCCGCGGTCCTTCCCGGGAGCAGTGGCGCTGTGGGCGCGATCTTCGTTGCGCGATCGGTCGGCGGCCTGCGGTCGAGCACGCAACCTGCCGGCCGCGCCAGCGCAGGCCGACGCACAACGATACACGGCCGCCGGCTGGCCGTCACCGGGGACGCTGCGGGGGCACGCCGGCATGCCGCCAGCGTGCGTTGCGTCACGCCCCTGCCGGCGCTTGGCCCTTCCTTCTGGGGATGGTGCAGCGCAGGAGCGAGGCGTATCATTTCGTGTCACTGAGGGGTCCGCCCGCGTGCCCCGTGGCATGCGGCCCATACCGGGTCCGGTCCCGACGGCCACCGAACGTTCGGCGGCCGGCCCGCCGGCACCGGTGGCGGGCCTGGCTTGCCGGACGGCAGCGCTCCCCGGGGCGCCGTCCACCGGCCACTTTCGCGAGGTGTGCGATGAATTCATCCCCGCTGTTCACCCGTGCGGCGCTGGCCCTGGCCGCTTCGCTGGCCCTGTCGTGGCCTGCCCAGGCCCAGGACGCGATCGACGTCGGGCAGAGCATCCCCAACGCCGACGCCGTAGCCGAGGGCCTGTTCCCCGAGGACGCCTGCGAGGAACTCAAGGCCGCGGGCTTCAAGTGCATGGGCTTCAAGCCGGCGGTGCGCTACTCGCTGCCGGCGACCTCGTTCCGTATCGGATCGGCCGAGTTGCCGGGCACGCTGAAGCGGCAGCTCGAGGTCTTCGCCGAGGTGCTCAAGGCCCGCCGCGGCAGCGGCAAGGTCGTGCGCATCGAAGGCCATGCCGACGCCTCGGGCACCACCGAGGTCAACATGTCGCTGTCGCAGCGGCGCGCCGAGGCGGTCAAGGAATACCTGGTCAGCCTGGGCGCCGACCCGGCCATGCTGGCGCCGGTGGGCGTGGGCTCCAACGTGCCCAAGAACAGCCGCGACCCGTTCGCGGCCGAGAACCGCCGCGTCGAGATCGGCCGCGCGACGCCGCCGTCCTGAAGCGCCGGCCTGCAGTCGCGCACCTCGGGGCCCGCCGCGTGCGGGCCCTTGTCGTTGCGGGCCGCGTCAGGGGATCTGGTGCGTCACCTGGCCGGCGAAGTTGATGCTGATCGTGCCGGCCCAGATGCACATCAGCTTGGAGCTGTCGTTCAGCGCCGGCGCGCCGCACAGCAGCACCGTCGGCGCGCCGGCGATCCAGGGCGCCGGCGTCGCCGGGATGCAGGGCATCGGCGTCAGCACCCCCAGCGCGGCCGCGGTGGCCGCGGCCACCGTCGGGTTGGCCGGGCTGCGGCACATGCCGAACGGCGGGATGTTCATGATCGGGATGTGGTCCAGGATGTTGGCGGCGACCATGCTGCTGGTCAGCACCGTCTTCGGCGTCGGCACCAGCGTGCTCGGCGCCACGCCCTGGCTGCACTGCATCACCGCGCCCATGCAGGTCTGGTTGGCCATCGTGTCCTCCTGAAAGCGTGCCCGACGCGCGCAGCGCTCAGCCTTCGGGCGCGGCGCGTGTCCACACGGTCAGCGCGCTGAAGTTGTCGTGGCTGGCCTTGTGGCTGGCCGCAGCGCGCACCTGCGCGGCCAGCTCGCCGATCCAGGCGCCCGGGTTGGGGGCGGCGGCCAGCGTGGACTCCAGCACCGCGTCGTCGAGATACTCCCACAGCCCGTCGGTGCACAGCAGGAAGGCGTCGCCCGGCTGCACCTGGTCGCCGCCGTCGCCGCTGGAGACCTCCAGCAGGTCCGCCGCGATGCCCAGCGCCGAGCGCAGCTCGCTGCGCTTGGGGTGGCCGCGCACCTGCTCGGGCGTCAGCACGCCGCTGTCGACCAGCGACTGCACCAGGCTGTGGTCGCGCGTGCGGTCCATCACGCGACCGTTGCGGAACCAGTACATGCGCGAGTCGCCGGCATGCGCCCAGTGCGCGCGGTGGCCGACGAAGTCGATGACCAGGCAGACCACCGTGCTGTGCATGTCCTGGCGCGCGGTGCCCGGCACGCGCTGCGCGATCAGCACGTCGTTGGTCACGCGCAGCAGGCGGTCCAGCTCGGCGGCCTTCTCGGAAGGCTGCTCCGAGAAGCGGCCGATCAGCTCCTGCACCGCCAGCCGCGACGCGATGTCGCCGCCGCCGTGACCGCCGGCGCCGTCGGCCAGCACGCACACCAGGTGGCGCTTGCTGTGCCAGTGGCCGCAGGCGTCCTCGTTGTACTTGCGGCCGCCGCGGTCGGACAGCAGGGCCACTTCCAGCGCCAGCATCTTGCGGTCCTCCCGGCGGCCTGCCCTGTCAGCGCGGCCCGCTCTCGCGGTGCAGGCGGTCGAGCTGCTCTTCGTAGGCCTTCAGGAAGGCGCGGCCGAAGAGTTCGTCGAAGTCGTCCTGCGCCTCGGTCTGCAGCTGGCCGAAGAGCTCCTGGAACAGCTCCCACAACCGCGCCTTGCGCGTGGCGGGGATCAGGCTGGCCAGCGACGAGCGCGCACCCAGCTTGGCTTCCAGCTGCTGCGGGTCGAAGCGCTGCAGCACGCCGTCCAGCGCGGCGCGCATGCCGGCCATCACGCCGAGCTGGTGGGCGCGCAGGTCGTCGAAGGCATCGCGCACCGCCGGCGCGGCGGCCATGAAGCCCGGCGATGGCGGGCCCAGCAGGTGCTGCAGCGCGACCTCGACGCTGGGCGAGAACTTCAGCGGGTTGTTCTCGCGCGCGACGATCATCGTCAGCTCGGCACGCATCTCGCGCTTGAGCGCGGCGCGCGCGACCAGCAGCTCGACAGTGCCGCGCATGGACTCGCGCAGCAGTTCGCCGATCAGCCGCATCGTCGCCTCGTCCAGCGCCGGCAGGCGCAGGCCCGGCGTGCCCAGGCCCTCGAGCAGCGCGGCGTGCAGGGCATCGGTCGCGGCCGACGGCGCCGCCGCCGGCGGCATGGGCGCGGGCGCCGCGGCGCGCGCGGACGGTGGCGGTGCGGCCACGACCGGCGGCGGCATCGGTGCCGATGGCATCGGCGCCGCGGCGTCGAACGGGTCCAGAGCCAGGTCGGCGGCCGAGCGACGCACGCCCGGCAGCGTGACCACGCGCCCTTCGCGCGGCGGGTCGTCCCACGAAAAGACCGCGCCGCTGGGCAGTGCCGCCGGCGGCGGCGCGGGCGGCGGCGGCTGCACCGCGGGCAAGGGCATCGGCGTATTCAGCTCCGAGACATGGTCGCCCTGGCTGGGCAGCACCAGCGACGCGGTCTTGGTCAGGGCCAGCAGCGGGTCGGCGTGGCCGGCCGTATTCGGCGCCAGGCCGGCCGCCGGCGCCGCGCCCAGCGGGTCACCCTGCAGCGGGGCGGTGCCGAGCCCGAACAGGTCGTCGATCGACGCCTCGCCGGGCCGTGCCAGCTGCCCCAGGTCGTCGAAGGCCCCGGGGCCGCCGGCGGCGGCCGGGGCCGGACCGGCGGTCACGGGATCGGGTGCGAAGGGGTCCCAGTCCTCGGGGATGTGCCCCGGGCTCAGCGCGGGCGCCGGCGCGCGCGCGGCCGGTGGGGGCGGCGGCCAGGCGGCCGGCGCTGCAGCTCGCGGTGGCGGCGGCGGCATCGGCGCAGGCGCCAGCATGGGCGCCGGTGCGGCCAGGCCCACGGCGGCATCGCCGAACAGTTCGGCGAACGGATCGTCGCTGCGCGGTGACGCACTCGCCTCGCGCACCTCCAGCACATAGCCGCCGATCTGCACGCGGTCGCCCGGCTTCAGCGGGTGCTCGCGACCGGCGCCGATCGGCGTGCCGTTGACGCTGATCGGGTTGCTGCCGTTGTCGACGATGGCGTAGCCGCCGGCGCGGAAGACCAGCCGGGCGTGGACACGCGAGATCGTGCGCTCGGGGTCCGGCAATACGAGCTGGTTGTTGTCGGCGCGGCCGATGGTGCCGCCGAGCTCGTCGAACTGGGCGGACGGGCCGTCGGCCGGCGCGCCGTTGTAGCTGAGCACGGTCAGCGCGATCATCCGGGGGCTGCTCCTCGGGCACCTGGGTCGTCATGCGCGCGGCTCGCGCGTTCAGCGCGCAGCATAGCGGCGTGCTCAGCGCAGCACATAGAAGCGACCCTCGATGGCGGCCACGCGCAGCGGCCAGACTGCACGGCCGCCACCGGCCAGCGGGCTGGCGAGCACCGGTTCGCCGTCCGGCGCCAGGCACTCGAGCAGCCGCCCGCCGGCCAGCGGACGCAGCAGCAGCGCATCGGCCTTGGGCATCACGGGCTTCAGCGGCTGCTCGGCATGCCAGCGCTGGATGCGCAGCCTGAAGCGCCCGACATCGTCGGCCAGCACATGCTGGTAGGCCTGCGCGAGTTCCTCGAAACGCAGCCGAGCCGCCTGCACCAGCGGCTCGGGGTCGCCGCGCGCCAGACCCAGCGCCAGCCCCTGCAGGAACTTCGCGACCGGCGCGCGCAGGGCGGCCGGGTCCTCGGCCGGCGGCGCGTCCAGCCAGCGCCAGCGCGGAAAGGCGATCGGCAGCTCGACGCGGCCCGTCATCACGTGCGGCACCTCGGTCACCGCATCGGCCGGCGGCGCCCAGTCCAGTTCGGCCAGCGTGCGCGCATGGGCCGGGTGCGCGACCTGGCCGATGCGCGGCAGCAGCAAGCGCAGGCTGGCGGCCTGCTGGCCGTCGGACAGCAGCGGCTGCGTCGCCGCCTCGGCACCGGGCGGCGGCGGCTCGATGTGCAGCTCGACCTCGTTCGTGCCGGCCAGCGTGTATTCGTGCACCGGCACCGTGACGACGCGGCGCGCCGGCCCGGTGCGCGCCACCGGCACGCCATTGAGCAGCGCCTCGGCCGTGACGCCCACGCTCTCCAGCCGCAGCACCAGCAGGCGTTCCATCAGGCGAGCTTCCAGTCCAGCAGCGTGGCCGCCGGCAGCAGCGCGACCGTGCTGCGCTGGCTGCCGAGCAGTGGGTCGACCCGTTCCAGCGGCAGCATCACCGGCTCCAGCCGCAGCTGGGCAAACCACTCCCAGCCACTGCCGCCGCTGGTGCGCGGGCGCAGCCCGGCCTCGCCGGCGAGCGCGCCGGTGCAGGGGCCGGCGGCCAGCAGCAGCGCGCCGCTGTCGGCGGCCAGCGGCAGCAGCTCGGCCTCGAACGGGAAGCGGAAGCTCGCGCGCAGCGGCATCAGCGCGGCCAGCAGCGGCGGCTCGGCCGTCTCGCGGCGCAGCGCATGGCGCAGCGGCGCCTTGCCGCCACAGCGCAGGGCGAGGCGGCTGCGCGCGTCGCCGTCGGTGAGCTCGCCCTCGAAGCTCAGCTCAGCCTGGCAGGCCTGCATCTCGAGTTCGCCGACGACACGCATCAGCGCGCGCCCGTCCAGCCCGCCGGCGCCGAGGCGCCAGCCCCAGGTCAGCGCGGCACGCCCGACCAGCAGCGCGAGCAGCCCCTCGAGCCGCGGCGACACGAGGCCGTCGACGGCCTGCCAGGCCTCGTGCAGCTGGCCCAGCGCTTGACCGACGGCAGCGTCCAGGCCCTGCTCGAACGCCTCGCGCAGCGCACCGCCGTCCTGCGCGACGCCGTCGCGCTCGACACGGCAGCGCGTGGCGGCGCGCGGCGGCGCGGTCCCGCCCACCGGCTGCGCCGCCGGCGCGCCGCGCTGCAGTTCCAGCCACCATTGCTCGGCCGGCCAGACCCAGACCTGGCCGGCCAGGCTGCCGATCGGGTCGCCGTCGTCGCGCAGGCCGCACACCGCGAGGTCGAGCTTGAAGATGTCGGGCGAGGTCTCCTCGGCGATCACGGTGCCCGGCGGCGGCGCCGGCTGCTCCAGCGTCGATACCGGCCAGCTCACCGCGCGCGCCTCGTGCCCCTGCCAGCGCCACAGGCCGTGGCTGCCGGCGAACGACAGCGCCGGGTGCAGGTCGACGTCGCAGACAGCCTGCGTGCGCGTGCGCCACTGCAGCCGCGCCGGCTGCGCATGACCGGGCGGCTGCGACAGCACGCCGACGAGCCGCGGCATCGGATCGGCCGCCGTCACGCGCAGCGGCGCCGGTGCCGGCAGCGGCACGCGCTGCCACTGCCCGGCCACGAGCACGTAGTGCTGCTCGACCGCAGGCTGCAGCAGCCGCAGCTCGGCGGCCTCGACGTCGCAGGCGCGGCGCGGCGCCGGCGGCGGCTCGTGGGGATGCAGCGCACCACGCCGGCCCAGCGTGCCGAAGCGGTCGAGCAGCCGCTCGTCGGACAGCGCGAGCGCTTCCGGCGCGATGCGCGCCTCGGGCAGGCGCCGCAGTTCGGCCAGCGAACGGCGCACCAGCCGGTGCATGGTCGACCATTCCTGCTCGCGCGGCGCCGCCAACAGGCCGGCGGCCCACTCGAAGCCGGGCCGGTCGTGGAACGACGGGCCCCAGACGAAGTTGAGGTTGACGTAGCGCGCGATGCTCGCGGCACGCGCCAGGCCGCGCTTCTCGGCCTGCGCGACCGCGGTCTCGACGAAGGCCTGGTAGCGCTCGCCCAGGCGTTCGGGCATCGCCGGCCACTGCGCCGCCAGGTGCTCGGCAAGCTGGCCGACGAAGGCCCCCCAGTGCGCGCGCTCGATGGCCTCGGTCTGCGGCGGCTGCATCTCAGCGGCTCCACCGCGCTTCGCGCGCCGCGTGCAGGCTCGAGCGTCTCGATGAAGTCAGAGACGGCTTGCCGCGCATTGCCGACACTCGCAGCGGCGCGCTGCGCGTGCGTGCCGACACCGGCGCAGCGAAGCCGCGCCGGGGCAGCCCGCATCGCCCAGAGTCTGGCGGTCGGCGCTGCGCGCCGACTGCCCTGCGATGCTCGAACGCTTGGCCCGCCGCCAACTCACTTCGCTCACTTCGTTCGCTCCGTTCGGACATCGGCGGCGAGTCAGTTGGGGAGGCGCGCTGCGCGCGCGGCCAAGCGTTCTGCGCTTCTCGGCGCCTCCCATGGGCGCTGCGGGCTGCCCCCACGCGGCTTCGCGACACGGCGGTGGCGTGCCGGCACCTCGCACGCCACTGTCGGTGGACTTCGCGACAGGCGGTACCCGCTGCCGGCGAATAGTGAAGCGCCGAGCAGCGCAGCTTCGGGGTCGGCGCGCACGCAGTGCGCGCCTCGACATCTGACTCGCCGCCGATGTCCGAACGGAGCGAGCGCAGCGAGCGAAGTGAGTTGGGCGGCGCGACCCCGAAGCGAGCAGCGCAGGGAAGTCGACGCCGAAGGCGGCGACCGCGGAACCCTGAGCCGGCAGCGGGTACCGCCTGGCGCGATGCGCTGGCGCTTGCAGTCCGAAGAAACGGCAGCAAAGCGCAAGCAGGCAAGTACGGGCCGGACGTCCGCAACGCGCCGCAATCAGTCATTGCCCGCCAGGTATCCGCGTCGATGTCGCCCTGCCGCCCCGACGCCGCCAGGTCAGCCATGTCGGGCCGCGAACACTGCGGGTGCGGGACCGGCATGTCAGCGGTGCGACAGCGGATCTTCCGGCGCCTCGGGATCCTCGGGCGCCTCGGGCGCAGTGGGCGCGTCCGGGCTGGCCCCGCTGCCGCTGCCGGCGCCGCCGCCGGAATTGACCTTGACCAGCGGCCCGGTGATCGAGACGCCGTCCGGCCCCAGCACCACCGAGGACCCGCCGACCTTGATCGTCAGCTGTAGGCCGGCCTCGATGACGACGTTCATGCCGCCCTTGATGTGCACGTTCATGCCACTGTCCAGGCCGGTGTTTTGGCCGGCCTTCACGTGCAGCTCGGTGCCGGCCTTCAGCGACACCTTGGTCCCGCCCTCGACGCGCAGGTCCTGGGCCGACTTCAGGTGCGCCTTCGCGTCGGTGCCGATCATCATCTCGTCGGCGACCTTCAGGCTCCACTTGCCGTCGACCTTCTGCTTGACCGCGCCGACCACCTGATGGTGCTGGTCGCCCTCGATCTTCTCCTTCCGGTTGCCCTTGACGATGCGGTGCTCGTCGACGCCGATCTCGGCCTTCAGCGTCTCCTCGACGAACTCCAGGCGGTCCTTCTGGGCGTGCAGCAGCACGTATTCGGAGCCGGCCTTGTCCTCGAAGCGCAGCTCGTTGAATTCGTCGGCACCGCCGCCCATGCTGCGGCTCTTGATCGTGCTGACGCTGGCGTTGGCCGGCAGGTCGTAGGGCGTCTTCTGCTCGGCGTTGTGCACGCGGCCGATGACCAGCGGCTGGTCCGGGTCGCCCTCCAGGAAGGCGACGACGACCTCCTGGCCGATGCGCGGCAGCGACAGCATGCCCCAGCCGTTGCCGGCCCAGCCGCTGGCCACGCGCAGCCAGCAGGAACTGTTGGCGTCCTTCTGGCCCAGGCGGTCCCAGTGGAACTGCACCTTGATGCGGCCATGCTCGTCGGTCTCGATCTCGCCCTCCCCGCCGCCGCCGACCACCAGCGCGGTCTGCGGCCCGGCCACGGTGGGCTTGCGCGTGATGCGCGCCGGGCGGAAGGGGTCGGCATGGCTCTGCGCGACGAAACGGCACAGGAAGCGCGTGTCCTCGCCGACGCCGGCCTCGTAGCCGGCCTGCACGGCGTCGATGCGCGTCTGCAGCACGACATAGTCGGCGTTCTGGTCGTCGCGATCGTGACCGACCAGCGTGAACAGCGCGCCGGCGGCCAGCCCGGGCGTGTTGCCCTGGCCGGTGAAGCGCGTGAAGCGGCTGCTCGCCTCGTCCAGGCGCACCTGCGCGCGCGCGTCGCCGTCGGCCTTCACGGCATACAGGCCCGGATAGTCGTAGACCTCGTGCGCGTTCTCGCCGTGGCCGCGCCCGGACTCGACGGTGGTCGACAGCAGGCTGGTGCTGGGCGTCTCGAAGTTGTAGTCCGACAGCGTCCACTTGCCGGTCTGGATCTCGTGGCGCATGCGCCAGACGTTGATGCCCTGGCGCTCGCCGAGCGCGCGCTCGTCCTCGAAGTACGCGATCTCGGCGAAGCCCTCGACCGCCACGTGGGTGCCCGGCGCGTCCGCCAGCACCAGCTCGTGCTTGTCCTCGCTGTGGCGGAAGTAGTAGAAGATGCCCTCTTCCTCCATCAGGCGGCTGACGAAGTCGAAGTCGGTCTCGCGGTACTGCACGCAGTAGGTGCGCGTGCCGTAGCTGCCGGTGGTCTCGTCGACGAAGTTGCCCGTGTAGTCGCCGAAGACCTGCTTGACGATCTCCAGCGCGCTCATCTCCTGGAAGATGCGCAGGTCGGCCGAACGCGTCAGCAGCCACAGCCAGGGCCGCAGGACGAGCCGGTAGCTGTAGCGCCGGCCCTCGACGCCGTCGATGCCGAATGCGGCCACGACGCCGTGGAACCAGCGCAGCTGCCCGTCGGCGACCTCGATCGACACGGCCGCCGGCTTTCCGAGCACATCGTCGGCGCTGACGTCGTTGTCGTCGCTGACCGCCACGACACGCAGCTCGAACAGGCGCGACACCTCCTCCAGCGCCGACATCGACTTGAAGTGCAGCGACGGTGCGGCGTCGCACACGAGCTTCATCTGGATCGGCAGGGCATCGTCGGCCATGGTGGATATGCAGTCCTGGTTGCTAGGCCGACGCGACGACGACCCAGCCGTGCACCGGATCGCCGCCCTCGCTGCGCAGCACGGCGGCCGCGATCTCCAGCACGCGCAGCCCGGCTTCGCGCAGCACGCGCTCGACGTAGCCGCGGCGGTGACTGTAGCGCCCGTGCTCGAGCAGGCGGTGGTCCGTGCCGGCGTCCTCGGACGCCGCGTCCAGCGCCTCGACCGTGAAGACCAGCAGCCCGCGCGGCCGCAGCGCGGCGGCGGCCGCCGCCGCGAAGTCCTCCAGCACGCCGAAATAGCACAAGGTGTCGGCGGAGACGATCAGGTCCCAGGCGCGACCGCGTTCACGCAGGAACGCCACCAGCTCGGCCTGCACCAGCTCGCCGTAGCCGCCGCGCGCACGCGCCTTGGCCAGCATGCCGGCGGACAGGTCCACGCCGACCAGGCGTGCCGACCAGGGCGCGAGCAAGGGCGCGCACAGGCCGGTGCCACAGCCGGCGTCGAGCACGGCGCGGTCGCGCCGAGGCTCGCCGGCGTGACGGGCCAGCGCCTGCGCCACCAGCTCGGGCGCGCGGTAAGCCAGCGACGCGAGCTTGGCGTCGAAACTGACGGCGAAGGCGTCGAAGACACGCTGCACGTAGGCATCGGCCGCGCGCGCAGGCACGTCCTCGCCGGTGCAGGCGCGCAGGTGGTGCTCGGCCAGCGCGTTGCCGGGCTCGGCCTGCAGCCAGGCACGCCAGACGGCAATGGCCTCGTCCTTCATGCCCATCATCGAGTAGGCGACGCCCAGCACCCGGCGCAGCGCGGCGCTGCGCGGCGCGACCAGCAGGCCCTCGACACACTGCTGCACCGCCTCCGGCAGGCGCCCGCTGCGGAACAGGTGGCTGGCCAGGTTCTGGCGCGCGTCGGTGAAGTCCGGCGCGAGCTCGACGACGCGGCGCAGCACCTTCTCCGCGCCCGCGGCGTCGCCGCGCGCGCCGAGCAGCACGCCGAGGTTGTTCAGCGCATCGACGCGGGTGCCGTCGAGCTCCAGCGCGCGCAGGTAGCTCGCCTCGGCCTCGTCGAGGCGACCGCACTCGGTGCAGACGTTGCCGTAGTTGTTGTGGAACATCGCCTCGTGCGGGCGGGCTGCGATCGCGGCGGCGATCAGCCGCGCGGCCTCGGCATGGTGACCGCGCTGCGCCTTCAGGACACCCAGCAGATGCAGCGCGTCGGGATGCGCAGGCACCTCGGCCAGCACGCTGCGGTAGCCGGCCTCGGCCTCGTCGAGACGGCCGTCGGCGTGCCACTGCATGGCCTGCTGCAGCCGCGGCGCGAGCTCGGGAGCGGCGGCAGGGGCTGGGCGTTCGGCGACGCTGGCGTGGTCGTTCGGCATGAAGATTCGGATTGCCCGGTGCGCGACTCTGAAGCAAAGTACCGGACGCGACAAGCCGCGCCGCCCCCTAGACCGGGCGGGTGCCTCCGTCGCACGCGGGAGCCCCGGGGCTTCGCGACACTCTAGGATGCAGGTCATGCCAGGACGCATGCAGTTCACGCTCGAGGCCGGCCGCCCGGCCAGCGCCGCCCGGCGCGGTCGCGGGCCGTTGCGGCTGCTGGTCGTCGGCGACTTCAGCGCGCGACCGGCGGCCGAGCGCCGGCCGCTGGCGGACCGGCCCACCCACCGCGTCGACGTCGACAACCTCGACGCGGTCATCGCGCGCCTGGCGCCGCGCCTCGAGACGGCCGCCGGCAGCGTGGACTTCACGCAGCTCGACGACTTCCACCCCGACGCGCTGTACCAACGGCTGCCGCTGTTCGACGCGCTGCGCCAGGAACGTGCGCGGCCGCCGGCGCAGGCCGCCGACCTGCTGGGGTCGCTGCTCGGACAGGGCGCGGCTGCAGCCGCCGGGACGCCGAAGCCGTCCGTTCCGGCCACCGGCATCGAGGCCCTGCTGCAGCGCGTGGTGGCGCCGCACATCGTGCCCGACACGCGCGCCGAGACGCAGGCCTACCTGAGGGCGGTCGACAGCGCGATCGCCGAGCAGATGCGCTCGCTGCTGCACGACCCGGCGTTCCAGGCGCTGGAAGCGGCCTGGCGCGGCGTGCAGTGGCTGATCGGCAGCCTGGAGCTGGACGAGGACCTGCAGCTGCACCTGTTCGACGTGACGCGCGACGAATTGCTGGCCGACGTCGTGGCCTGCCAGGGCCGGCTCGCCGAGTCCGGGCTGCATCGCGCGCTGGCCGACCGCTGGCGCGGCGTGCCCGGCGGCGAGCCCTGGCACCTGCTGGCCGGTCTGTACCGTTTCGGACCGTCGGACACCGACATCGGCCTGCTCGCCGCGCTGGGCCTGGTCGCCAGCCAGGCCGGCGGGCCCTGGATCGCCGAGGGCGACCGTGCGCTCGCGGGGGCCGCGGACGACCCGACGCTGGCCGGCTGGCGCGCGCTGCGCGGCAGCGAGGCCGCGCCCTGGATCGGCCTCGCCGCGCCGCGCGTGCTGCTGCGCCTGCCCTACGGCAAGGCGCACGACCCGGTGGTCTCGTTCGCCTTCGAGGAATTCGACGCCGCGCCCGCGCACGAGCATTTCCTGTGGGGCAACCCGGCGCTCGCGGTGGCGCTGCTGGTCGGCCGCGCCTTCACGCTGAACGGCTGGGACTTCGAGCCCGGCGACGAGCGCGAGATCGGCGACCTGCCGGCCTATGCCTGCACGAAGGACGGCGAGCGCGAGCTGCAGGCCTGCGCCGAGCAGTACCTGGGCGAGGAAGGCGGCAACGCGCTGCTGCAGGCCGGGCTGATGCCGGTGCTGAGCCACCGGCACCGCAATGCGGTGACGGTGATGCGGATGCAGTCGGTGGCGGAGCCGGCGCGGGGGCTCGCCTTCGGCACCGTCGCGTGACCGGTTCAGGGATCCTGCATCACCCAGAGCCAGCCGTCGTCCGGCGGCCCCAGCGGATCGGCGCCCGGCAGGCGGGCGGCGATGTACAGAACCGGTCCCGACTCGCTGACCCGGACGACGAGCGCGGGTGGCGGACGCACGATGTCCGCGACCACGTTGACGTGCTGCTGGGGACGATCCGGGTCGGCAGCCGGTGCGCGATGCTCACGAACGACCTCGGCCAGCGCGATGCGCTGGTCGCAGGCCAGGGCAGCGCGTAGCGCTTCGCCCGCGGCCTTCGCCCGTGCGCCGTCGCCCGTCTGAAGCAGCACGACATAGGGACGGTCCGGCGTCAGGCCGGCCAGGATGCGTCGCGCTGCTTCGGCGGCCAGCGCTACCGGGTCGTTCACCACGGCATTCCTCCTCGGCGGGCAAGTGCGCTGAGCGGGCCTGTCCGGACCTGGCGACGACGACTGCCGCCCGGCCAGGGCCGACCGGCACCCGAGCGCCATCGCCACGCCGGCCAGCAGCACCCGGCGCCTCGTCATGGCCCGAACTCCGCCTGGAAGGGTGCGGTCACGAAGTCGCCGCTGGCCGCCCAGATCCAGGCCGGACCCGCCGGAAGCAAGGGCGCGAGCATCAGCAGCGGCACCGAGAACACCGCCAACTGGTCGGCGCCGACCCGCTGCACCTGGAGTCCGATGCAGGTCGCGGCGACAGGGCCATGGGCCGACGGCTGCCAGGCGACCAAGGTCAACCAGGGCTCGGCGTGGCCCACCGGCGTGGCCGCAGGCCGGCGCAACCAGCCCTCCACGCGTGGTACGTCACTGCGCACGAACGACGCCCACAAGCCCTGACTTCGCGGCGCGGACGCCAGAAGCGCGTCGGTGCGCGGCGAGGGTGCCGCTGGTGGCCAGACGTCGCCGAAGACGGGTAGCGGTGCGGTGTCCGACACCTCCATGGCGTGGACCCCGGCGGTCCAGTGCGCGAAGGTCGGCAGCACGAAGTACTTCGCGGACCCCTCGTGCTTCAGCCCGTAGTCGTTCAGGCGCAGTTCGCGCGTCTCGGACACCTCGCCGACGGCGAGCGAAGGATCGTCGGTGCGCTCCAGCGGCGGCTCCGGTTCGAACAGGGCGGACGGATCGGTCTTGGCCATGAACCCGACGCCGGCGGCATCGCGCCGGATCAGGGTCACCTGCAGCGCGCGGTCGATGATGCCGTTGTTGGCATAGTAGGTCGCCATGTCCGAGCGCATGCGCACCTGGACGGGCAGCGGCGACCGGGCGGTCGTGAGGGCTGGAACGACGGCGTCGAGGCCAGGCATCAGGGTGTCCTCAGATCCAGCTCAGCGAGGTGTAGGAGGTGCGCATCAGGAAGTGCGCGCAATCGTCCGGGCGGTCGCTGGAGCAAAAGCGCAGGCGCGCGCCGCTGCCGCCGAGCATGAACCACATGACGCAGCGGGGCTGCGCCGGCGTTGCCGCGGTCTTGTAGCCGCAGTGCTTGAGACTGTAAGGCGCATCCCGCGGATCGGTGTCCCGCCACGCGGCCGCGTTGGGCACGAGCCCCAGCGCGTGGCCGATCTCGTGCGTGAGCGCCTGCTGCAGTTCGGCCCCGGTGGGCTTCGCGGCATTGGCGCGCCGCTGGCGGCCAATGCACATGAACAGCGTGCCGGTCGTTCCCCCCCAGCCGCCCGCGTTGCCACGCTGGTAGCGGTACTTGATGCGCACGTTGACCGTGCTGCCCGCCGCGAAGCCGGGAATGGTCGCCTTCACGCGCTCCTGGCCGGTGCTGCTCGCATGGGCCTGCGTCGACACGGCGGACAGCGGGGCCCAGCTGCCGTCGCTCTTCTGGTACTGCGCGTGTATCACCGTCGGCTCATGGCCCCAGCGCTGGAAGTAGGGCGTGGCCACGTCCGCCGTCGTCGCAGCCGCGGTCCACTCCTGCTCGGCCACGATGTCCGCACGATCGCACATCACGATGTTCATCTTGTACGGGCTGCGGTCGTCCACGGCCGCCGTGCGCAGCGAGCTTTCGAGCGTCGAGCGCTGGGCCGCCGTGAGGTGCGCCTGGTAGGGCGTGCTGGCGCTGGACTTGGTGCTGGCGGCGATCTTGATGAACACGGGGTCGAATGCCGCCTGCAGCGCCGAAATCATGTCGCTGGGATGGGCCAGCGACAGGTTCTCCGGTGCGGGCGAACTGTCCATGTCGGTCACTTGGTAGAACACCTTGCGCCACACGGTGATCTCGCCGCTCTGCGCCGGCGCGGCCATCGTGGCGGTGCGACCGCCGACCTTCCAGCGCGACCCGCCGTACGCCGGCAGCGTCAGCGTGACCTTGCCAACGCCGTTGGCACCCGTGGTGATCGTCGTCGTCGACAGGGCGGCAGTCTGGCCCTCGAGATAGTTGTCCGGATGGCCGATCAGGTTGAACGTCACGGACTCGCCGGCCACGCGCGGCTCGACATGGCCGACCATTTCGACGTCGGCACCGTTGTTGGCCGGGTCCCAGTCGTGCGGCAGGTTCACGAAGCGGACGCGCGCGCCTGTGTGCGGCGGGTCCCAGACCCAGACCTTGGGCAGCGGGCACTCGGCCGTCGTGGCGTCGCAGGGACTGGCGGCGTCGGCGCCAGCGCTGGGGCTGGCCGGCGTCTGCTTGGGCATCAGGAGGTCCAGTGATCGAGAACCGCGCGGGCATAGCGCCGGGTCTTGCGCGCCAGCGCCTCGCACCGCCGCGCGGCCGGTGCCGTACCGTCGGCCAGGGTCGAGCGGACCCAGGGGTACATCGGGTCTTCCAGGACCCCGTGGCCGAACCCGATCATCAGCCCCGCCAGCAGCACCTGCCCTCGCTGGACCTCGATGCCGAGTTCGCGGCAAGCGGCCCCGGCAGCGATGGCCACCCGGTTCAGGGTCGCCTGCCCGAGCAGCCGGGCGCGGTGCGGATGCACCACCTGCATCACCGCGATCGCGGTCGCCGCAGGATCCGGCTGCGGCGCAAGCAGCGTCTTCCAGTCGAGCGCGAGAAGCTCGGCCAGGGCCTGCCGCGCCAGCACCCGCGCCTCGCCGTCGGCCCTGGCCACGTGGGCAAGCAGCGCCGCGTGGACCCGCTCCGCACGGGCCAGTTGGTCCGGTTCGCGTTCCGCGAGATGGCGATTGACGGGCTCCAGCTGCGGATCGTCGAACCAGCGCAGGCCGTGCGCGAGGGACATCTCGACCCAGAACCGGACCGGGCCGCGCCGGTCGAAACCATGCACCCGCGCATGCCCAACGGCCGCCACCACGAGTCGCTGCATGGCCTGCACGCCTCGCAGTGCCGCGAGCCTGGGTGCGAACTGCCGGCCGCGTTCGACCAGCGCGGCCTCGAAGTTCGACGCCGCCACCTCGCGCAGGGCGTGCATCTGCTCTTGCCGCATGATCAGCATGTCGGCACCCGAACGCTCTCGAGACGACCCGCGTGGTGGCGCCACTCCACCAGCGCGTCCCCTTGCGCGTCCTCGGTCACGAAGCACCGGACCGGCCCGAAGAACTGCAGCAACTCGGACGGTCGGCAGGTCGGGAGGTAGCCGCGCAGCACGCGCGGGTCGTAGTACCTGAACAGCAGCCGTCGCCCGTCCTCGTCCTGCACGCGCAGGAGCCTGCGAAGGTGAGGCCGCAACGCGCTGGCGTCGTCGATCGCGGCGAAGATGCCCCAGCCGTGTCCCCAGCCTTCCTCCAGCAGACGCATCGTCAGCTCACGGGCCGGCAGCAGTTCCACCATGTGCGGCGCCACCATCTCCAGCTCGCGCGGCAGCTTGCCGCTGTACAGGCACAGGAACTCCAGGCGCGATTCCAGCAGCAGCCGGTAGATCGCCGGGTCGCGTGCGCAGTCCAGCACGGCCCAGACGCTCGCGTGCCGCGCCTCGCCGGGCGGCCACAGCGTGTCCAGGATGCGCTGGCGGAGTTCGGGCGTCATGCCGTTGCACCGGCGGCATCGCGCTGCGCAGCCGCCTTGGCGCACTCCTCGCAGAACGGGACGCCGTCGCTCGCGGCCTGGCGCAGCACGGCAACCATGGCGGCGACATCCAGCGTCTGCGAGAAGGTGGTCGCCGGGGCTGCGGCCGGCGCCGCAGGAGCGGCGCGCCTCGGCGATGGTGCAGGCGCAGGCGGCGGCGGTGCCGCGGAGGCTGGCGGCGGCGCCAGAGGCAGCAGCCTGGGCGGCGCGCCGGCGAGGGTCACGCGGCCCCCCTCGATCGCCACCACGATGCGGGCCGCAACCTCGTGATCGGACAGGCGCGACATCTCGTCGCCGGCGCCGAGTGCCAGCGCGCGCAGCCGCCATTCGGCCATCGTCACGGCATCGCCGATGCCTGCCGGAACCTGCATCGCCGCGTCGGCCACCGCCGCAGGATCGGCCGCAGCCTGCGCTGCCGAGTCGTCGTCGAGCAACCAGGGATCGAGGCGGCCGTCGGTCATGGCGGTCAAATGAAGCTGCGATCGCGGTCAGGTGGTTGCTGGCCGGCCGGCACGCCGCATGTGCCTGCGCTCATCGCGCCACCAGGTCGTTGAGGTCGATGATCTGCTGGCTGATGGTGTCGTTCACGAAGTCGTACAGGATGATGTTCGGTATAGACGCCGACTTGACCGAAAACTTGGTCCGCGCCAGGTTGGCCTGGTCGAACTGCTGCTTCAGCCAGTGCGTACCCGGGCTCTGCAGGACGTCCTTGTGCGCGCCCAGCTTGTCCGACCAGTTCTTCTGCACCGTCGCGTTGACCAGCTCGCGCACCTGCTTGAAGTTGGCCGGCGTCAGCTCGCGGCTGGTGTTCTGCTCGATGTTGCCCCCGGTGGCCGTCCAGTACAGCGAATACAGGTGCGACTGCTCGGCCCGGTGATTCTTGTGCTGGTCGTGGTGCGAGTAGTTGTCGATCTGCTTCTTCATGATGTCGCCGAGCGACTTCTTGTTCGAGAACTCACCGCAGACGCACAGGCCGTCCAGCACGTCGGGCAGGTTGCCACCCTTGCTCTGGTAGAAGCGGTGGAAGCCGTCGGCCTGTCCTGGAATGCGCGCCGGCCCACCGGCCGGCGGGGTGACCGCGTGCTTGAACTTCTTGGCCTCGATCACGAAGACGAGCGTGCCCGCGAGGTCGCCGACCTTCTTGTTCGCCAGGTTGCCGGTGCCCTTGTAGACATACGGGCTGTTGGCCGGCTGCTCGATCCAGTTCCACAGGTCCTGGAACACCTCGGCCGAGTCCTTCAGGTGGCTCAGCCGCACGATCACGAACTCGGTCGAGCCCTGCACAAAGCCGCGCAGGTCGTCCAGGATGTGCATGAAGCCTTCGCCCGACGCGCCCATCGTGCGCGTGTCGGTCTTCGTGGACTTGAGCTTGTTGACCAGCGGCACCTTGCCCATCAGGTTGGGCGCCGTGTGGAAGGACTTCAGCTCGCCGCCGATCTTCTGGATGCGCACGTCGAAGAAGCGCGAGCCGGCGCGCGCCTGCTCCAGCACGCCGTCGCTCTGCGTCACCGTCTTCGCCGGCGAGCTGACGAAGGACAGGTCCTGCTGGAAGTTGCGCGACAGCCCGGCGTCGTGACTGCCGGGAATGATGACCTGCTTGAGCAGGCAGCCGCCCAACGGGCCTAGGAACGGGGGAACGGCCATGGGACTTCCTTTCCGGGTCTGGGGTGAAAGCGTGGTGAAGCGCCTGTGTTGAGTCGCTCTACGCCGCGGGGCCCTGCCCGCGCCGCGCGCCACCAAACGGCACGCCGGCGCAGGCCAGGCGGGAGTCGGCACGTGATGCGCGCGTCTCGGCACCACGCGCCGGTGCCGGCGCCGGCGCCGGCCCGGGCGCCATCGATGCGCGGTGATGTGCATGTCCGTTCACGCCGATGCTCGCTGCCAGGGTCGATCAGGTCACCAGATCGAGGGCTCGCCGAGCGACCCCGGCCAGGGTGCTGCCGAGCAAGGCCAGCACCCAGCGCAGGAAGGCCACCGTGACGTCGACCCCTTGCCCGACCTTGCGCCCCAGGAAGCTCAGGATGGCCGCCGCCAGGGTCTTCACATGGGCAGCGACCTCCTTCGCCAGCGCCGCCGCGTTGGCCAGCAGGCAGGCCACGAGATCCAGCGCCGTCAGGCTCGCGGTGGCCGCCGCCGACACGCCATGCGCAGGGACCTTCAGGGCCCCCTTGAGCAGCCAGGCCAGTGCGCGGCCGATCATCGACAGCAGCCGGGCCGAGCCCTGCACGAAGCCGCCCTGCCCGGCCGCGGCGCGCTCGAGCCAGCTCTGCACCTGGGCGTTCTCGTCGGCACGCTGCACGACGGCGAGCGCGCCCCAATCCTTGCCCGTCATCGCGGGCAGGTAGGTCTCGGCCATGCTGTGCGCCCCCTTGTGCACGAGCCCGAAGTCGCCCTGGGGGATGGTCAGCCCGCGCTCGCCATGCGGGAGGTGCCAGAAGGGAAACAGCGGAATCATCGGTACCGGGTCGGCCGGGTGGGAGACCCGATGGATGTGCGCTGGCTGGAGCCGGCGAGTCAGCGAACGCGCGAACAAGGCGTCGCCGGTCCGCGGCGCGCCGAAGGTGTACAGCTCGGCGGCCAGGCCGCGACTCGTGCACCAGTCGGCATTCAGCGCCGCCAGGGCACCGCCGAGGCTGTGGCCGACGCAGTGCACGCGCTCGACGCGATGCTGGTCGAAGAACTCCGACAAGGACCGCGCGTACGACTTCCAGGTCTCGTTGAAGCCCGCATGCACCGGCCATCCGCCCGGTCCGCGCTGCAGCGCGATGTTGACGTCAGTCACCCAGTCCCATGCCATTCGCGTGCCGCGGGTGGCGACCAGGGCAGACCCTTCGAAGGCCTCGACGCCGGCGGCGACATAGCCGAAGTCGGTGAGCTTGCGGATCATGAACATGCCCGTGCGGGCCTTGAAGACCGAATGCCGATCGACCGCGAAGAGGCCGTCGATCCCCAGGCCGCCCGTCTTGAGCGCATCCTCGACGCCGAAGTCGAACAGCGTGTAGACGCCGCTGGCGATTCGGGCGGCCTGCTCGGGGGAAAGCTGCGACATCTGGACTCTCCGTATCGTCGGTTCAGCGAATGCCCGGTGGCGCGTCGGCGGGCGGGCCGTCCATCACTCGAACTCGCAGATGCCGTAGACGCCGTTGCCGTGCCTCTGCGCCGGTCTCTCGAGACGGCACACCAGCTTCAGGGGCTTGCCGTCGAGTTCGCCGTCGGCCCGGTAGTTGCGCTTGAAGTACAGCCAGCCCTCGTAGGACCGGCCGGCGTGCTGGATCGTGAGGCTCTGCCGGATCACCGGTTCGTGCGGCAGCAGCGACCCCAGCAGGGACGAGCGCTCTATCGCCGGCATCGCGAACGATCCGTCCGGGCCGGTGCGGGTGCTGTCGCGGCCGGTCTCGTCCTTCCAGCCCCACTTGTACTCCCGCTCCACCGTCGCACCGGACACCGGCCGCCCCTCCTCCAGGACCCGGCCCTGCACGGCAGAGAACAGCACCATCTTCGCCATCGCCTCTCCTTCACAGCCCGCGAGCAGGGCCGCGAACCAGCATGCCACCGCTGCCGACGGGCGCACGCGGACCACTGGCCATGTGGCCATCGTCGCTCAGACGAAGGTGTACGAGAAGCCCTGGTCCTGCACGCCCACCGTCACGCCGCCGATCGGCCGCCCTTCCATCATCCGGTTCAGGAACTCGCGGCTGATGTCCGGCAGCATGGTGTTGGTCAGGATCGCGTCGATCATGCGCCCGCCGGACTCGCTCTCGGTGCAACGGCTCACCACGAGCTGCACGACGTCGTCGCCGTATTCGAACGGGATCTTGTAGCGCGCCTCGACCCGCTTCTTAATGCGGTTCAACTGCAGCTTGACGATCTTGCCCAGCATCTCGTCGGACAGCGGGTAGTAAGGAATGGTCACCAGCCGGCCCAGCAGCGCCGGCGGGAAGATCTTCAGCAGCGGCTCGCGCAGCGCCTTGGCCATGCCCTCGGGGTCGGGCATCAGGTCGGGGTCCTTGCACAGGCTGGCGATCAGGTCGGTGCCGGCGTTGGTGGTCAGCAGGATCAACGTGTTCTTGAAGTCGATGAAGCGCCCTTCGCCGTCCTCCATGAAGCCCTTGTCGAAGACCTGGAAGAACATCTCGTGCACGTCGGGGTGCGCCTTCTCGACCTCGTCGAGCAGCACCACGCTGTAGGGCTTGCGGCGCACGGCCTCGGTCAGCACGCCGCCTTCGCCATAGCCCACGTAGCCGGGAGGCGCGCCCTTGAGCGTGCTGACGGTGTGCGCCTCCTGGTACTCGCTCATGTTGATGGTGATGACGTTCTGCTCGCCGCCGTACAGCGCCTCGGCCAGCGCGAGCGCGGTCTCGGTCTTGCCGACGCCGCTGGTGCCGGCGAGCATGAAGACGCCGATCGGCTTGCTCGGGTTGTCCAGCCCGGCGCGGCTGGTCTGGATGCGCTTGGCGATCATCTCCATCGCGTGGTCCTGGCCGATCACGCGCTGGCCCAGGTGCTCGGCCACCTTCAGGATGGTCTCGATCTCGTTGCGCGCCATGCGGCCGACCGGGATGCCGGTCCAGTCGCCGACCACCGCGGCCACCGCCTGGTAGTCCACGGTGGGCAGGATCAGCGGGCTCTCGCCCTGCAGCGCATGCAGCTTGTCCTGCACCGCACGCAGCTGGGCCTGCAGGTCGGCTCGTTCGCCTTCGCTCATCACCGGTGCCTGCGGCGCCACCTCGGGCGTGGCCTCGGCCGCGGCGGCCTCCAGGTTGCTGCCGGTGCCTTCCACCGGCTGGATCCCGGCGCGCAGCTTCGCGCGCAGCGCCAGCAGCTCGTCGACCAGCTGGCGCTCGTCGGCCCAGCGGGCCTCCAGCTCGGCCAGGCGTGCCTTCTCGGCGTTCAGCAGCTCGGTGGTGTCGGTCTCGCGCTTGCCGATGTCGACGCCGATGGCCTTCTCGCGCCCGATGATGCCGAGCTCGGTCTGAAGCGCCTCGATGCGCTTGCGCGAATCGTCCACCTCGGCCGGCGTGGCGTGCAGGCTGACCGCCACGCGCGCGCAGGCGGTGTCGAGCAGGCTCACGCTCTTGTCGGGCAGCTGGCGCGCCGGGATGTAGCGGTGGCTGAGCTTGACCGCGGCCTCCAGCGCCTCGTCCAGGATCTGCACCTGGTGGTGCTTCTCCATCGTGCTGGCCACGCCGCGCATCATCAGGATGGCCTTGGGCTCGTCGGGCTCGTCGACCTGCACGGTCTGGAAGCGCCGCGTCAGCGCCGGGTCCTTCTCGATGTGCTTCTTGTACTCGGCGAAGGTGGTGGCGCCGATGGTGCGCAGCGTGCCGCGCGCCAGCGCGGGCTTGAGCAGGTTGGCCGCGTCCCCGGTGCCGGCGGCGCCGCCGGCACCGACCAACGTGTGCGTCTCGTCGATGAACAGGATGATGGGCCTGGGCGAACCCTGCACCTCGTCGATGACGCTGCGCAGGCGCTGCTCGAATTCGCCCTTCATGCTGGCGCCGGCCTGCAGCAGGCCGACGTCCAGCGCGCGCAGTTCCACGTCCTTCAGGCTGGGCGGTACATCGCCGCGCGCGATGCGCTGCGCGAAGCCCTCGACCACCGCGGTCTTGCCGACACCGGCCTCGCCGACCAGGATGGGGTTGTTCTGGCGCCGGCGCATCAGGATGTCGACGACCTGGCGGATCTCGTCGTCGCGGCCGACGATGGGGTCCATCTTGCCGCTGCGTGCCTGCTCGGTGAGGTCGACGGTGAACTTCTTCAGCGCCTCCTGCTTGCCCATCGCGGCCGGCGCGATGGCGCCGCTGGCCTCGCCGGGCTCGGCGCCGCCGGCCGCGCCGGAGGATCCGTCGCTGGCGCCGTGACCGTCCTCGGCCGAGCCGGCGACGATCTTGGGCAGCGCGTCGGAGATGTCGTCGGCCTTGAGCTTTTCGAACTGGCGGCTGATGGCGACCAGCGCGTCGCGCAGCCGCTTGGTCTTGAGCATGCCCACCAGCATGTAGCCGCTGCGCACGACGTTGTCGCCGTACAGCAGCGTGCCGTAGACCCAGCCGCGCTCGATCGCGTCGGCGATGTTCTCGGCGATGCCGGCGATGCTGGTCGCGCCGCGCGGCAGCCGGTCCAGCGCCGCGGTGATGTCCTTGGCCAGCGCCGACATGTCCAGCTGCGCGTGCTTGATCACGCGGTGCCAGTCGGTGTCGTTGCTCTGCAGCAGCTGCGCGATCCAGTGCTCCAGCTCCACGTAGGGGTTGCCGCGCAGCTTGCAGAACACGGTCGCGCCCTCGATGGTCTTGTAGGTCGGCGCATTGAGCTTGCCGAACAGCGTGACGCGGTTGATCTCCGCCATGGAGCTTCCTTTCAGGACGACAGGGAGGACGACACGGTCCGGGGAACGAGGTTCAGCGCGCTCGGCCGGCCGTCGCGCGCACGGCCCAGCCAGGTGGTCCAGCCGAGGCGGCCGCTGCGCCCGGGCCGGCAGGCCGGGCGCTGGCCCGCGGCCAGTTCCAGCCGCAGGTCCCACCCCAGCTCGACGCCGATGTACTGGCGCACCAGCGCCTGCACCGCGGGCAGCGCGGCGCCCACCGGCAGCAGCGACTCGAACTCCGGCAGCGCGAGCGCGCCGATGTGGATGCGGAAGTGGTGCTGGCGGTCGAAGACTGCGCCGCCGAGCACGGCGCTGCTGCCCAGCCGCGCCGTCGGCTGGCGGCCGCGCGCACCGGCGCGGCCGATGCGGGTGCGCTCGGCCTGCGGCAGCGCCATCCAGCGTCCGACGAAGTTCTCCACGCGCACCGGTCGGCCCAGAAAGGCGCTCAGCAGGTGGGCCAGCCCGTCGGCATTGCGCACCTGGCGCGACAGCAGCCCGGCGAAGGCCAGCCGAGCGTGGTCCGGCGCCGCGTCGCGGCCGCGCCATTCGTCGCCACCGACGCCGACCAGCGAGCCGACGTAGTCGGCGAAGCGGTCCTGCCGCGGGCGGTCGTGGCTGACGGTGGGCTGGGCCTGCGACCAGGCGCGATAGAACAGCAGCAGCAGCCGGTGGTGGAACAGGTCGGCGAAGCGCGCGAAGGTCTCGTCGCCCTTGTGGATGATGCGCTCGCGCGCATAGGCGGTCAGGTGCAGCGGCAGCGGTCCGTTGGGGCCGAACAGCCCGAGGAAGCGCACCTCGATGCGGGGCTTGCCCAGGCGGCTGTCACGCTGCACCGCGGAGAGGCTGCTGGCCGCGAAGGACAGGTCGGCGGCCTGGCCCAGGCGCACCGGTTCGTCGGCCGGCCGGCGGGCGGTGCCCAGGCGCGGCTTGTCCGGGTGCGCGGCCTCGATGCGGCGCAGCGCCTGGAAGAAGTCGTGCAGGTGCGGCGCGGCCGCGATGTCGGCCAGCGGGTCGGTGCGCGGGGGCGCTTGCCCGGCCGGCCCGTTCACAGCACCGGCCGGGCGCCGCAGCGCGGCCGCCCGTTCAGGATGTCGCCGCGCACCTGCGAATGCAGCCGCATCTGCGTGAAGCTGTTGATGGCGGCGTGGCGCGCCAGGAAGCGCTCCAGCACGCAACCCAGCAGGAAGGCGCTGGCGCCCTCGAAGGCCAGGTCGTCGACCTCGATGCGGATCTCGGCGCCGCGGCCGAAGGTGATCGGCCCCGGCATAGGCAGCCGGCGCACGACCTGCGAGATGGCCACCGAGCGCAGGCCATCGACCTGACGCTGCGCCGCCGCGTCGCCGCCCGGCGCATACAGGCGCAGGATGGCGCGCAGCGCCGCTGCGCCCTGCTCGGCGTCGACATCGGTCAGCGAGAGGTGGTTCAGCGACAGCTGGTTGATCAGCTTCCACGCGATGCTGCCGTCGGCCAAAGGCGAGCGCGGCCGCGACGGCCCCTTGATCACGGCGATGCTCTTCACGGGCGCCGTCTGCGCCAGCGTCAGGTCGCCCTTCGCGCTGCCCACCGGCATCAGCACCGGCAGGTCGCGGTTGGTGCACAGCGCGCGCACGCCGATCTGGCGCAGTTCCTCGGGGAACGGCGCCTCGCTGGCGTCCACCACCGACAGGTACACCTCGGTGCCGACATAGGCCGTGCGCGGCCCGTCGCGCTGCTGGGTCTGCGACAGCAGCCGCGGCTGCCGCTGCACCGCGTAATAGGCGGGGTGGCCGCTGTCCTCGGTGTGGAAGGCGTTGTAGAAGGGCAGGAAACGCCACTCGCGCTGCGCGCCGCTGCCGTAGCCGGTGACCTCGGTCAGCGTGTGCACCTCGAAGTCCATCGGCCGCGCGCGGTCGGGCACGACATGGAACTCGTGGCTGCCGGGGTCGACGTGGATGCGGTCGCAGCGGCGCTCCAGCAGGTTGATCGCCGGCACGCAGTTCAGCGCCAGCGCGCCGGCGTCGACCGACTGCAGCAACGCGTTGTCGAGGCGGTCGAACAGCAGCACGACGTCGACCTCGGTGTCGGCGTGCCGGCGCAGCGCGTCGCCCAGGCCCAGCAGGTCGAAGAACAGGAAGCGCTGCGGGAAGGCGAAGTATTCCTGCAGCAGCCGGTAACCCTCGAAGCCGCGCAGCGTGGCCGGCAGCAGGGCCTCGTCGTCGGCGAAGCCGGCGGCTTCCACCGCGGCGGCATCCAGCGTCTCGTGCCAGGACGCCGGGCGCCGGGTCGGCAGCACCAGCAGGCCCATCGTGTGGCCGATCACCAGGTCGTGCAGCCGGTACGCCACCTCGTCGATGCCGGCCAGGTGCAGCCGCAGGTCGGCCAGCGCGATGCGCGAGAAGTCCAGCCCCGCGGTCGCGCGCAGCCGCACGCGCAGGCCGGAGCGGTAGCGCCGCCAGTCCGGCAGCGCGGCCAGCGGCAGGTCGGCGGCCTGGCTGAAATACTCGACCTGCACGATCTCCAGCGGCCACATCGTCAGCACGTGCGCACTGCGGAATTCGCAGGCCGTCGCGCCGGCCTTGCCGGGCTGGCTGACCATCGTCGAGCCGCGCGGCAGCGTGATGCCCTCGCCCAGCGCCGGGTCGTTGAGGTCGGGCTGCAGCTGCGCGATCAGCATCGCCGGCGTCGGCGCCAGGAACTGCGGGTAGACGATCTCCAGCAGCCGCTGCGTGAAGCGCGGGAACTCCGCGTCCAGCCGCAACTGCACGCGCCCGGCGAGAAAGGCGAAGCCCTCGAGCAGCCTCTCGACATAGGGGTCCGTGACCTCCAGGCCCTCCATGCCCAGCCGCGCCGCGACCTTGGGAAAGGCCCGGGCGAACTCCGCACCCATCTCGCGCAGGTGGCGCAGCTCCTCGTTGTAGTAGCGCAGCAGCCGGGGGTCCATGGTGCGAGGCGGCCGGTCGTGCCCGGTTCAGCGCTGCAGTTCGCGCACTGCGACGCGCCCCGTCTCCAGGTCCACGTCGGTGTGCAGCAGCAGTTCCAGCGGCACCGGCTGCGCCCACATCTGGCCCGTGATGCGAAAGCCGATCTGGTTGTGGTGGTCCAGCTGCTCCTCGCTGATCAGGGCCTCCACGTGCAGCGTCTCGGGCAGGATGCGCGGCTCGAAGTCCAGGATGGCCTGGCGCACGCGCCCCTGCAGCACCAGCGGATCGATCGTCGACGCGGTCTCGCCGGACAGCGGCGGCAGGCCGTAGTTCAGCACCGAGGCATGCGCATGCGGCAGCCCGGTCCAGTCCACCGAGCGCCCGGGCGACACGGCATTGAACAGCCAGGCCAGGTCGCGCAGCACCAGGTCGCGCAGCCGCGAACGGTTGATGACGCGCGAGTCGGCCGCCTCGGCCAGGTTGTCCGGGTCGTCGTCGGTCAGGCGATCCAGCAGCGCCGGTTGCAGGCGGTCCTGGGCGCGCAGCGTGGCCATCGGCGGCGTGCTGTTCAGGCCTCGGCCTGCGCCAGCACCACCGTGCGCAGGTCCATCAGCGCGATGTCGGCCTGGTCGGTCGTGATCAGGCGCTGACCGAGCCCGACGAAGACACCCGGCGTCGGCTCGCGCCATTCGGTGCGGCGCGCCAGCGCCAGCGCGCCGCCGGCGGCGAGCTCGGTGTCCGGGTAGCGCGTGGGGATCAGGCCGACGACCTCGCCGCCGTTGACGAAGCGGAAGTTGGCCGGCATCCAGACCGCGTCGCGCAGGTCCTGCGGCGCATGCACGTCGATCTGCGCCAGCCGGTTGAACGGCAGCCAGTAGTACTTGCCGTTGATCACGGCCTCGACCGTGGGCCCGAGCCGCGAGTCGGCATCGGCGATCCACGCGAAGTCCTGCGGCGCTGACTCGCCGACCGTCACCGCGCCGGGGCTCGCCGGCGCCTGCTCCAGCGCCTGCTCGCGCAGCTGGCGCGCCGCATCGGGCTCGCCGCGGCCCTCGCGCAGCAGGGCCTCGATCAGCAGCGCGACCCAGGTCTCGGGTTCGCCGAACAGCATCGGCGCCTTCTGGCCGGCGAAGACCTGGCGGCGCAGCGCCTCGCAGGCGATGGCCTCGCGGTAGGTCTGCACCATCGGCAGCGTCGCCGGGTCCAGCTCCAGCGACACGTTGAGCTGGTTCAGCGCGCGCTCCCACTGGCCCAGCACGCACAGCAGCTGGAACAGGAAGACGCGCAGCTTGGCGTCCTGCGGACGCGTGCGCACCTGCTCGGTCAGCAGCTTCAGCGCAGCGAGCGCGTCGCCGTTCTTGAGGGCCTGTTCGGCCTCGGCGGCAAAGGATGGCATCGGCGCTCCGTGGTGTGGCGGCGGCTGGCGTCGTGCCGCGGGCGGCTAGACCGCCGGGTTGTTGTCGATCGTGACCGACGACGCGCCACCGCCGGCGCCGCCGGTACCCTGCGGTTCGTAGTCGACCGTCATGTCCTGGAAATGCAGGGCGATCTTCTCGGTCAGCGTCGGCGCACCGTCGGGCAGCGTGTCGGACTCGATGTCGTAGGCGACGATGCGCGCCCTGTTGAGCGTGATGATCATGAAGGGCAGCGGGTCGTTGCCACCCGCCTTGCGCACCGAGAGCACCGCGCTGGACAGCACCTCGTTGTTGCGCATCACCGCCATCAGCGCCGTCGAGGCGCGGTCGGCGCGCTTGACCAGCAACAGTTCCTTGACCTGCAGCCGTCCGGTGCGCTGGCCGTTGATGGCCGACGGCGCCGACATGCCCCAGGACCAGTCGACGACGTCGATCTGGCCCGCGAACCGCCGGTCGGTGGACTCGCCGGTGATGACGCCCGAGCGCTGGCCCGTGGCCTTGAAGAACATGTCCGAGCGCGGCATGGCGGGCAGTCCGGTTCGATCGCGTGAGGGCTGCGCCGCGTCCGGTCGGCGCCCGGGCGGTGCGCTGGCGCGCCGCCCGGGGCCGGGAGGTCAGTGCAGCGCCGGCAACTCAGTCGTTCGCGTTCTCGGCGATGTTGTAGACCATCTCCTTGGTCGTGTCGGGCGAGCCGTCGGGCTTCTGCGGCGTGTACTCGAACTTGACCTTCGCGAAGTTCAGCGAGACGTTCTCGGTCAGGCGGTCCTCGCCGCCGGAACCGCCGCAGCTGACCGAGGTGACCAGCACCTCGTCCATCTCGATCTTGATGTACTCGATGGGCGCGCCCTTGCCGCCGGCCTTGCGCACGACGAGGTTCGCCTTCGCGTAGTGCTGGCCGTTGCTGCAGGCCAGCAGCAGCGCGTGCGACGACGCGTCGGTGTACTTCGTGAACGACAGGTCCTGCACGTTGGCCTTGCCGGCGCCGCCACCGCCGCCCATGTGCGTGGTGCCGGAGTTGGAGACGCCCCAGCTCCACGCCAGCACGTCGATCTCGTTGGGGTGCTTCTTGTCGGTCGACTCGCCCTTGATGTCGCCGATCTTCATGAACATGTCTACGGCCATGGTGTGCTCTCCTTGGTACCCCGGTGTGCTGGGGCGGTTGACGCTGCAATGTCACCCGTCGGTCCGGGCGCCCCCCCGCGCAGCCGCAGGCAGGAGATTGGGTGTGATCCCAACGGGTTCTATCCTGCCTTCGCCGAGGGCAGCTTGGAAACGAGCCTAAGGGATACCGTCAGCCCCTCGAGCTGGTAGTGCGGCCTGAGGAAGAACTTGGAGCTGTAGTAGCCCGGGTTCGCCGGGTCCTCCTCGACGACGACCTCGGCGGCGGCCAGCGGCTTGCGCGCCTTGGTGCTCTCCGAGGAGTGCGCCGGGTCGCCGTCGACATACTGCATGACCCAGCTCGACAGCCATCGCTGCACCTCGTCGCGCTCCTTGAACGAGCCGATCTTGTCGCGCACGATGCACTTCAGGTAGTGCGCGAAGCGGCAGGTCGCGAACAGGTAGGGCAGCCGCGCCGCCAGGTTGGCGTTCGCGGTGGCGTCCGGGTCGTCGTACTCGGCCGGCTTGTGCAGCGACTGCGCACCGATGAAGGCGGCGAAGTCGCTGTTCTTGCGGTGCACCAGCGGCATGAAGCCGTTCTTGGCCAGTTCGGCCTCGCGGCGGTCCTCGATCGCGATCTCGGTCGGGCACTTCATGTCCACGCCGCCGTCGTCGGTCGGGAAGGTGTGCGTGGGCAGGTTGGTCACCGCGCCGCCGGACTCGATGCCGCGGATGCGCGTGCACCAGCCGTATTCCTTGAAGGCCCGGTTGATGTTGGTCGCCATCGCGTAGGCCGCGTTGGCCCAGGTGTACTTGCCGTGGTCGGCGCCGCCGGTGTCCTCCTCGAAGTTGAAGGCTTCCACCGGGTTGGTCTTCGCGCCGTAGGGGATGCGCGACAGGAAGCGCGGCATCGCCAGGCCGACGTACTTGCTGTCCTCGCTCTCGCGCAGCGAGCGCCAGGCGGCGTACTCCGGCGTCGTGAAGATCTTGGTCAGGTCGCGCGGGTTGGCCAGCTCCTGCCAGGAATCCATCTGCATCAGCGTCGGCGAGGCGCCGGCGATGAAGGGCGCGTGCGCGGCCGCTGCGATCTTGGCCATCTCGCCGAGCAGCTCGACATCGGGTGCGCTCTGGTCGAAGTGGTAGTCGCCGACGAGTGCGCCGAAGGGCTCGCCGCCGAACTGGCTGAACTCCTCCGAGTAGACCTTCTTGAAGATCGGGCTCTGGTCCCAGTTCGTGCCCTTGTAGCGCTTGAGCGTCTTGCCCAGCTCCTGCTTGGAGACGTTCATGACGCGGATCTTCAGCATCTCGTCGGTCTCGGTGTTGTTCACCATGTAGTGCAGACCGCGCCAGGCCCCCTCCAGCTTCTGGAAGTCCTCGTGATGCAGGATCAGGTTGATCTGTTCGGACAGCTTCTTGTCGATGGCGGCGATCATCGCCTCGATCGACGCGACGACGTCGCTGCCGATCAGCTGCGTCTGCGCCAGCGCCTGCTGCGCCAGCGTCTGCACCGCCTGCTCGACGGCGCTCTTGGCGTCCTCGCTCTTGGGCTTGAACTCCTTCTGCAGCAACGACGCGAGGTCGCTGCCCTCCATCTCGACGCTCGCCAGTGCCGACGAACTCTGCGCTTCAGCCATGTTCGGTTTCTCCTGCGGATCCTGCGGAAATCGGGTTCGCGACGGGGTGGAGGCCTCAGCCTTCGGACGGCTTGGCCGACGAGGCCAGCGTGCCCAGCAGCGCGGGGTCGTTCATCAGCTTGCCGATCAGTTCCTCGGCGCCGCCCTTGCCGTCCATGTAGGTGACCAGGTTCTGCAGCTGCTGGCGCGCCTCGAGCAGCTTGTTCAGCGAGTCGACCTTGCGCGCCACCGCGTCGGGGCTGAAGTCGTCCATGCTCTCGAAGGTGATGTCGACGCTGAGGTTGCCCTCGCCGGTCAGCGTGTTGGGCACCTGGAAGGCCACGCGCGGCTTCATGGCCTTCATGCGCGCGTCGAAGTTGTCGACGTCGATCTCCAGGAACTTGCGGTCGGCCACCGGCGCCAGCGGCTCGGCGGGCTTGCCCGAGAGGTCCGCGAGCACGCCCATCACGAAGGGCAGCTGGACCTTCTTCTCGGCCCCGTAGACCTCGACGTCGTATTCGATCTGCACCCGCGGGGCGCGGTTGCGGGCGATGAATTTCTGGCTGCTGCTCATGCAAGCTCCTGAAAGTGCAGGGTCGAGGTGAAAACGAGGTTTTCCTGTAACTGCGCGGATTCGTCAAGGCCCGCGCGGTCCGTTCACGGGTTCTGCGGCGTCTCCACCGTGTCGGGATCGACGCCGACGATGCGCGCCACCTCGGGCAGCGCGTCCGGCGCCAATTCCTTCATCAGCTGCAGGAAGTTGTGGTTGACCAGATGGCGGGCGCGGCGCAGGAACAGCGTCGCCGGGTTGGTGGGCTCGGCGCGCTCCAGGTATTCGCAGACGAGGTCGATGGCGCGCAGCGCCTCCTCGCGCGAGTTGACGCTGCCCGACAGGCCGCGCTTGCCGCCCCGGGAAGGTGCACCGTCCTCGCCGGCGTCGCCACCGTCCTCGTCGGCGCCGTCCTCGCCCGCCACGGCCTCGGCCGGCATCAGCGCGGCCACCGCGCGCACGAGCAGCAGCAGCGGCTTGAAGTCGGGCGCGTCGCCGGGCAGCCGTTCCTGGGCCAGCTTGGTCAGCTCGCCGACCAGGGTCAACGCCTCCAGCGCATCGGCGCGCAGCGCCGGCTGCCGTTCGACGGCCGCGGCGACCATCAGGCGCTGCGGGTCCAGCGGCGGCACCGTCTCGCTGGACAGCGGCTCGGCGATGCCGGCGGCCAGTTCCACCGCGCGCCCGTCGAGCTCGCCGACGGCGCGGTCGCGCACGACACGCGCCGCGCGCAGGTCGGCGAGCAGTCCGTTGTGGTCGCGCAGCACGGTCAGCGCGTTGACGCGGCCATACGGGTCGCCGTCGTCGGGATCCGGCAGCGGGTGCACGCCGTCCCAGAGATCGCGCAGCAGCCCGTTGACCAGCCTCAGCCCGGGCGCCAGCGCTCGCCAACCGTGCAGGTGCAGCCCGGCGCGCAGCCAGAACGTGGCGATGCGCAGGTCGCGCGAGCGGTCCAGCAGTTCCTCGGACAGCTCGGCCACGCGTGGCCAGTCCGGTGGCTCGGCGGCGCGTTTGGACTCGCCGATCTCGCTTTCGGGTTTACCCGCGGCCGCCTGCGTGAGTTCGAGGAAGGCGTTGTCGTACTCGAGATCCGGCCCGCAGGGCGCCGCCGCGTCGTCCAGGGGCTGCAGCCAGGTGGCGATGCGGGCGTCGGCGTTGTCGAGGTCGGTCATCGAGGCGGCGGGAACATTCCGGAAGGGGGACCGCGGGACCCCGCGCGACGCGGCGTGCAGCGACGCCACGGCAAGCGAGGCGCCGGAGTGTCGCAAGAACACGTCGCGCTGAGAAGCCCCAGATTCACTGGTGATCCGGGACACCGGTCACGGCGCGGCGTGGCCCGAAAGCTGGTGCAGCAGCGGGGCCGGTGCGTCCCCCGCACGTGGGACAGCGAACGATGGCGCAAAGCAGTGCGCATCGGTAACATGCTCCGACAACACATCAGGCGATCGAGGGGTCGGCATGGCGTGCAAGTTGGGGGCGGCCCGTCGGCGCCAGTCGTTGGCCGCGATCTGGGCCGTCGTCACCTGGGCCCTGGCCGCGGCGGGCCTGCCGGCCTTCGCGCAGCCGATCCGCACGCCCGAGGTCGTGCCGCCGCCGTCCGGGCTGGCGCCGCCGTTGCGCCAGCCCGACGCCGCCGACCCCCGGCCGCGCCGCGAGCCGCCGCGCGAACTCGGCAAGCCCGAGGACGACATCCGGCTCGACGTGCGCGCCTACGTGGTCGACGACGACGCGCCGGCCGCGCTGCGCGCCGCATTGCCGGCGCTGACGCAGCCCTACGTCGGCACCCAGCGCAGCTTCGAGGACCTGGCACGCGCCGCCGCCGAGGTCACGCGCTTCCTGCAGCGCGAGCTGGGCTACTACCTCGGCTACGCCTACCTGCCCGAGCAGACGCCGGCCGACGGCATCGTGCGCATCGCGGTGCTGGAGGGCCGGCTCGACCGCGTCGAGCTCAACTGGCGCGACGGCCTGCCGGTGCAGCGCGAGGTCGTCGAGGCCTACCTGGCGCGCCTGCGACCGGGCAGCGTGCTGCGCGTGCGCGACGTCGAACGCGTCGTCTACCTGGTCAATGACCTGCGCGGCATCAGCACGCGCTTCGAGGTGCGCGCCGGCAGCCAGCCGGGCACGGCGACGCTGGTCGTCACGCCGCTGCCCGAGGCGGTCTGGGCGGGCAAGGTCGAGCTCGACACCAACGGCTCCAAGCCGCTGGGCGAGTACCGGCTGTCGGGCCTGCTGCAGATGAACAGTCCCTTCGGCCGCGGCGACGGCCTGACCGCCAACGCGCTGGCCTCGCACACCGGCGGGCTGGCCTTCGCGCTGCTGGGCTACACGACACCGGTCGGCAGCGACGGCTTCAAGCTCGGCGCCTCGATCTCCGGCGTGCGCTACCAGCTCGACAAGGAGCAGTTTCCGCTCGACCTCAACGGCACCGCCGCCACCGTCAACGCCTACGGCCTGTACCCGGTGGTGCGCGCCCGCAACCTGAACCTGTTCGCGCTGCTGTCGCTGGAGCACAAGCAGTACGAGGACCGCAACCTCAACGGCCGCGCGCGCAAGAGCGTCGACGCGGTGGTGCTCGGCACCACCGGCGACTTCCGCGACAGCCTGCTCGGCGGTGGCGTCAACACCTACGAGCTGAGCGTGGCCTCCGGCCAGCTGAAGTATCCCGACGGCCGCAACCCGGCGCTGGACGACGA
The DNA here is from genome assembly GCA_019635315.1 of Rubrivivax sp. Lineage (GTDB taxonomy): Bacteria > Pseudomonadota > Gammaproteobacteria > Burkholderiales > Burkholderiaceae_C > Rubrivivax. The sequence continues at coordinate 1,689,056 of JAHBZT010000001.1, read as the reverse complement.
CGAGCGCTACACCAAGCTGAACTACGGCTTCACGCGGCTGCAGGACCTGGTCACCGGCCGCGCGCTGCTGTATGCCGCGCTGCGCGGCCAGTACGCGGCCAACAACCTGGACACCACCGAGCAGTTCCGCATCGGCGGCCCGGACGGCGTGCGCGCCTTCGCCACCGGCGAGGGCACCGGCGACATCGGCGTCGTCGCGACGCTGGAGCTGCGCGTGCTGCCGCCGGAGGACTGGCTCGGCCGCATCGCGCGCGAGATGGTCTTCAGCGTCTTCGCCGACGGCGGTTACGTGCAGTACCGCTACCGCCCGCGCGGCAGCGCCGACCCCAACGCGCGCGCCAACCACGCCGACTTCGGCGGCGTGGGCCTCGGTCTGGCCTGGGTGCGGCCGAACGAGTATGCGCTGCGCCTGTCGGTCGCACGCCCCGTGGCGGGCGAGGCCAGCAGCGAGGACGAGCGCAAGAAGGTGCGCGTCTACCTGCAGGCGGCGATGCTGTTCAACTGACGAGGCGAGCGCGGCCGCCACCACCTGCCAGCGCCCGAGGGGACCGAGATGAATCCGAGCCTGCGTCCAGCCGCACGTGCCGCCGCCGCCACCGGTCGACGCCGGCACGGCTTCGCGCTGCGCCCGATCAGTCTCGCCGCCTGCCTGGCCGCCGCGGCGCCGGCCGGCTTCGCGCTGCCGCAGGGCGAGGTGCCGACCTTCGGCGAGGCAACGGTCTCGCGCCCCGCCGCGGGCCGCATGGACATCCGGCAGACCACGCCGCGCGCCGGCCTGGACTGGACCAGCTTCTCGATCGCCGCCGGCGAACGCGTCGACGTCCGGCAGCCCTCGCGCGACGCGGTGCTGCTCAACCGCGTGCTCGGCGACGACCCGTCGCTGATCTACGGCTCGCTCACCAGCAACGGCAGCGTCTGGCTCATCAATCCGCGCGGCATCGTCTTCGGCGCCAGCTCGCGCGTGGACGTCGGCTCGCTGGTGGCCAGCACGCTCGTCATCATGCAGGACGAGCTGGCCTCCGGCCGGCTGCAGCTGGGCCGCGGCGCCGTCGCCGGCGCGCTGCGTGCCGACGGGGACATCCGGGCCGACGGCAGCGTCGTGCTCGTCGCGCCGCAGCTGGACATGGGCGGGCGCATCACCGCGCCGCGCGTCGGCCTCGCCGCTGCCAGCGAGGTGCTGGTCGACCTGGACGGCGACGGCCTCGTCTTCTTCAACGTGCGCAACGACGCGCTCGAGTCGCGCCTGCAGATGCTGGGCCGGGTGCGTGCCGACGGCGGCGTGGCCGACCTGCGGGCCGCGGCGCGCGCCGGCCTCACCGACACGGTGCTCAACCTCGAAGGCGTGGTGCAGGCGCGTACGCTGGGCGTGCGCGAAGGCCGCATCGTCATCGACGGCGGTGGCGACGGCGTCACCCGCGTCGCGGGCACGCTGGACGCGCGCGGTGCCGGCGCGGGGACCCGCGGTGGCGACGTGCTGGTCCAGGGGAACCGGATCCTGCTCGACGGCGGCGCGCGCATCGACGCCAGCGGCACGGCCGGGGGCGGCAGCGTGCGCGTCGGTGGCGACTTCCAGGGCGCCAACGCGGACGTGCGCAACGCGGCCATGGTCAGCGTGCGCGCGGGGGCGCGGCTGGACGCCAGCGCCACGAACCTGGGCGACGCCGGGCGCGTCATCGTCTGGTCCGACGACGCCACGCGCTTTGCCGGCCACGCGGCCGCACGCGGCGGTGCGCAAGGCGGCGACGGCGGCCTGGTCGAGGTCTCGGGCAAGGGCTACCTGGACTACCGCGGCAGCGCCGACCTGACGGCCAGCGCCGGACGCTTCGGCACCCTGCTGCTGGACCCGACCAACATCCTGATCGAGGCCAGCGCCCCGGACATCAACGGCGACGGCACGCCCGGCGACGACCTCGGCCCCGGCGGCATCGACTTCGCGGATCCGGGCGTCAACAGCCGCATCACCGCCGGCGCGCTGGTCGCCCAGCTCGCGGCCGGCAACGTCGAACTGCAGGCCAACAACAACGTCACCGTCAATGCGGAGGTCAACTCCGGCAGCGCCAACAGCCTGACGCTGCGCGGCGGCGGCGCCATCGCCGTCAGTGCGCCCGTCACCGTCGGCGGCGACCTGACGCTCTCGGCCAACGACCCCGGCGCAAGCACGCGCAACGCCGCCGCTGCCGTGACCGTCGGCGCCGCGCTCGACGTCGGCGGTGCGCTGACGCTCAACAACAACGGCGGCACCGGCGCGCACGCGATCCAGGCCAACCTGAGCGCCGGCACGGTGAGCTTCGTCGGCAACGTCACGCGCAGCGCGGGCAGCACGACCTGGACACTCAGCGGCGACAGCACGGTCGGCAGCGACATCGGCGGCGCCGTTCCGTTCACGAAGGCCGGCGCCGGCACGCTGGTCCTGGCCGGCACGCTGACCGCCACGACCGTCACGATCGACGGCGGCACGCTGCAGGCGGGCAACGGCAGCACCACCGGCACGATCTCCAACAGTGGCGCGCTGACCATCAATGCGGCCGGCACGCTGGCGATCAACCGCAGCGGCAACGTCACCGTCGCCGACGCGGTGGCGACCTCGGCGACGATCGCCGGCAACGGCACCTTCCGCAAGGCCGGCGGCGCCGGCACGCTGACGATCGGCGGCACGATGTCCGGCATCAGCGCCGTCGAGATCGCACCGGCCTCGGGCTCTCTCGTGCTGGGCAACGATGACAACGACCGCATCGGCAGCACCGCCGCGGTGACGGTGGGCACCGGCAGCGTCTTCGACATCGGCAACAACGTCGTCGGGATCGGCTCGCTGTCGCTCGGGGGCAGCCTGGCCCTCTCCGCCCCCGGCGCGCTGACCGCCGCCAGCCTGACGCTGACGGACGGCGGCAACGTCAACGTCCCGGTCGCCGTCACGGGCACGATCACCGCGGCCTCCGGGGCCAGCCAGATCAGCAGCACGACCACCGGCGCCACGGTGCAGGTCAACGACACCGCGACGCTGACGGTCGGCAATGCCGCGGCATTCGCGAACACGGCCGCGGTCACCGTGGCGTCCGGCGGCACCCTGACGCTGGGCGTGGCCAAGCAGGTGGCCACGCTGGATCTGACCGGCACGTTGGGCGGCGACACCTTCGCGCTGACCGCCAGCGGCGGCATCACGCTGCGCGACGGCGCGCTCGTGCAGACCCCCACCGCTGGCGGCACCTTGACCGTGTCGGCCGGCGCGGGCAGCGCGACACTGCAGCGCGCAAGCAGTGCGGCGACTGTCGCCGTGACGACCGGCACCCTGCTCGTCGACACCGGCGGCAGCCTGGACGACGCCGCGGCGGTCACGGTGGCCGGCGGGGCGACATTGCAGGTGGACGCGGCCGATGCCATCGGCGCGCTCGTCCTGGCCGGCACGCTGGACGGCGCCGCGACGCTGACCACCAGCACGCTGACCGCCAACGGCACGGCGGCCAACATCCGCAGCACGCTCGAGGTGGCCAACAACGGCAGCGCCACGGTCAGCAGCGGCACCCTGACGGTGGGCGACGGCACCACTGCCGGCGAGATCACCTTCGCCGGCGCAGGCACGCTGGAGGTCGACACCGGCGCGACGCTGAGCTTCGACCGCGACGGCCCGATCACACTGGCCACCATCGGCGGCGCCGGCGGCACGCTGCGCCGCGCCGGCGGCAGCGGCGCCCTCACGCTGACCGGCACCGCGGCCGCCATCACCTCGGTCGTCGTCGACAGCGGCAGCTTCGTGCTCGCCGACGGCAACGACAACCGGCTCAACGACAACGCCAGCGTCAGCGTCGCCTCGGCCGCCACGTTCACGCTGGGCACCAGCAACGAGCAGATCGGCTCGCTGGCCCTGTCGGGCACGCTGGGCGCAGCCACCGGCGTACTCACGGCCGGCACCTACACCCTGCAAGGTGGCAGCACGGTCAGCGGCAACCTGGGCAGTGGAGCGATCAGCACCGCGGGCGCCGGCAGCGTCGCCTTCGACGGCACCGCCAGCGCGACCACGGTCAACGTCGCCAACGGCACGACGCTGGCGCTGGGCGCCGCGGCGGCGCTGGGTTCGTCGGCCGCGGTCACCGTCGGCAGCACTGCGACGCTGGACGTCGGTGGCGCGAGCACCATCGGCTCGCTGACCCTGACCGGCACGCTGACCGGCAGCGCGACGCTCACCACCGGCACGCTGACCGCCAACGGCACGGGCGCCAATATCCGCAGCACGCTGGCGCTGAGCGGCACCGGTACCGTCACCAGCGGCACGCTGACGGTGGGCGACGGCGCGACCGCAGGCGCCATCAGCGGCGGAACGCTCAATGTCAATACCGGCGCCACGCTGGCCTTCGACCGCGACGGCCCCATTGCGCTGGGCAGCATCGGTGGCACCGGCGGCACGCTGCGCCGCGCCGGCGGCAGCGGCGCCCTGACGCTGACCGGCACGGCGCCCAGCCTGACCGCGGTCGTCGTCGACAGCGGCAGCTTCGTGCTCGCCGACGGCAGCAGCAACCGCCTGAACAACGACGCCGACGTGACCGTCGCCGCTGGCGCCACCTTCACCACCGGCAACCAGAACGAGACCGTCCAGTCGCTCGTGCTCGCCGGCACGCTGTCCGGAACCGGCGCGCTGACGGCCGACGACTACACGCTGCAGCCGGGCGCCCAGGTCACGTCGCCCATCGGCAGCGGCGATCTCGTGGTCAGCGGCGCCGGCAGCGCGACGCTCAATGCCACGGCCGGCGTCGCCACGGTCAACGTCGGCAACGGGTCCACGCTGGTGCTCGGCGCCTCGTCGGACCTGTCGGGCAGCGCCGATGTCACGGTCGTCGCCGGCGGCACGCTGACGCTGGGCCGCAACGACACCATCGACGACCTGACGCTGGCCGGCACACTGAACGGTGCATTCACGCTGACGGCCAGCGGCGGCACCACCTTCCAGGGCGGCGGCCGCATCGAATTCGGCACCGTGCTGACCGGCGGCACGCTGACAACCACCGGCGACGCGACGCTGGCCGGCCGCTACGACGGCGGCCTGGTGCGCATCAACAACGGCGGCATCCTGCGCCTCAGCGCCGACGTGATCCCGACCGGCGGGCACATCGTCGACAGCGCCAACATGCAGCTGCTGGCCGGCGGCACGATCCAGCTCGAGCTCGACGAGACCGTGAACCAGCTGACCGGCAGCGGCACCGTGCTCGGGCCCGGCCAGCTGTTTTCCAGCGTCTACGTGCTCGACGACGACAGTGTCAACAACCTGACCACCGGCACGCTGGTCAGCCGCAACGCGTCGCGCATCAACGGCAACGTCAGCGTCACCGGCACCGCGACCGTGGAGACCGGCACGCTGACGGTCGGCAACGGCAACAACGGCGGCACGCTGACCGCCGGCGGCGGCATCGTCGTCAATGCCGGCGCGGTGCTGGCCTACAGCCGCAACGGCACCGTCGCCACGGCGCAGGCGATCTCCGGCGACGGCACGCTGCGCCAGACCGGCGGCAACAGCGGCACAGGCGAGCTGCAGATCACCGGCACCGCCACGACGGCCTTCGTGGACATCGCCGGCGGCACGCTGAGCCTGGCGGCCGGCAACGACAACCGGCTGTCCGACACCGCGGCAGTGACGGTCACCAGCGGGCGCACACTGCGCCTGGACAACGCCGGCGAGACCATCGCCACGCTGAACCTGGCCGGCACGCTGTCGGGCGTCGGCACGCTGACGGCGACGACCTACAACCTGAATGCCGGCGCGACCGCCAGCGCCGCGCTCGGCACCGGCACGCTCAACGTGGCCGGCAACAGCACGCTGGCCGGCACGGCCGGCGTCGGTGCGGTCAACGTCAACGCCGGCACGCTGACGCTGGGAGCCACGAACCGCTTCGGCAATACGCCGACACTGGTCATCGCCGGCGGCGCGCGGCTGCTGCTCGACGGCGACGAGGCCGTCGGCAACGCCACCATCGCCGGCACGCTGGACCGCAGCGCGGCGGGCAACCGCCTCGTCGCCAGCGCCGCCGAATTGCAGGCCGGCGCCAGCGTCGTCGCCGACCTCACCGGTGGCCCGCTCACGGTGACCGGCAACGCGACGATGTCCGGCGCCTCGGACGCCGCGACGGTCGCCGTCGATGCCGGGACCTTCACGCTGGGGGCCGCGAACGTTCTCGCGGCGGCGGCGGACGTCACCGTGGCCGCCGGTGCCGGGCTCGCGATCGGCAGCAATGCCCAGTCGGTCAATGCCTTCACCAGCGCCGGCGCGCTGACCGGCAGCGCGACGCTGCAGTCGGCCACCGGCTATGCGCTGAATGCCGGCGCCAGCGTGACCGCCAACCTGGGCAGCGGACCGCTCACGGTCAGCGGCGATGCCTCGCTGACCGGCACCTCGGCCTCGGCCGACGTCGCCATTGTCGGTGGCACCTTCACGTTGACGGGCGACAACCGGCTGGCCGGCGTGGCCGACGTCGACGTCGCCGCGGGCGCCACGCTGGCGCTGAACGGCAACCTGACGATGGACCTGCTGAACGTTGCCGGCAGCGTCAGCGGCAGCGGGCGCACGCTGACCGCATCGACGACGACGCTGGCCGCCGGCGCTCAGTTCGGCGCCAACCTGGGCCCGGGCACGCTGGTCGTCAACGGCAATGCCGGGCTGTCCGGCACCGCCGGCATCGGCGCGCTGGTCATCAACGCCGGCACCCTGACGCTGACCGGCGCCGACCGCTTCACCGCGGCCCCGGCAGCGAACGTGTCCGGCACGCTGGCCACCGGTGGCAGCGAGGCGCTGGGCTCGCTGGTCGGCAGCGGCGATGTCGTGCTCGGCGGTGGCACCTTGAGCGTCGGCGACGTGACCGACGGCACCTTCAGCGGGCGCATCCTCGGCAGCGGCAACCTGCGCAAGACCGGCATCGGCACGCTCGAGCTGATGGGCGCCAATGCCTACAGCGGGAGCACGCAGGTTGCCGAGGGCATCCTCTGGCTCAACGGCGACGAGCGCCTGCCCGACACGACCGCGCTGACGGTCGACGCCGGCGCCACCTTGCGCGCCGGCAGCAACGAGACCGTGGCGCAGGTGACGATCGCCGGCACGCTGGAGGGGCTGGGCACGCTGACCGCGCCGACCTACGCGCTCAACGGCGGCACGGTGGTCGCCACCGCCGGCCTGGGCGCCGGCGCCCTGACGAGCACGGGCAGCAGCACGCTGGCCGGCACGTCCGCTGCCGGCACCGTGCAGGTCGACAGCGGCACGCTGGCGCTGGCCGGCGCCGAGCGGCTGGACGACAACGCCGACGTCACCGTGGCCAGCGGCGCGACGCTGGCGATCAGTGCCGACGAAACCGTGCGCTCGCTGACGCTGGCCGGCACGCTGGACGGCATGGGCTTCACGCTGAGCACGGGCGACCGCGCCACGCTGCAGGCCGGCGCGCTGGTGCAGGCCAACCTGGGCAGCGGGCTGCTGGTCGTCACCGGCGATGCGCAGCTCGGCGGCACCTCCGCGGCCGGCTCGGTGGACGTCCAGGCCGGCACGCTGAGCCTGGCCATCGCCGAGCGGCTGTTCGACACCGCCGACGTGACGGTGGCCGCCGGCGCGACGCTGTCGCTGGGAGGCGCCGAGCGCGTGGGCACGCTGACGCTGGCCGGCACGCTGGCCAGCGCCAACCAGCTCGACGCGACCACCGTCACCTTGCAGGCGGGCGCGCTGGTGCAGGCCGATGTCGCGGCCACCACGCTGCTCGTGCAGGGCGACGCCACGCTGCAGGGGCAGGCGCTGGTCGCCAGCGCGCAGATCGATGCCGGGACGCTCACGCTGGCGCAGCCCGAGCGCATCGCCGACACCGCGGCGCTGACGCTGGCCGCCGGCGCGACGCTGCAGCTCGGCAGCAACGACGAGACGGTGGCCAGCGCCGCGCTGGCCGGCACGCTGGCCGGCAGCGGCACGCTCACCGCCGCGACCTACACGCTCGATGGCGCCACCGTGGCCGCCAACCTCGGCAGCGGCGCCCTGGTCGTCGACGGCGACAGCAGCCTGGCCGGCAACGCCGCCGTCGGCAGCGTGACGGTCAATGCCGGCACGCTGTCGCTCGCCACGGCCAACCGATTCGGCGCGGCACCTGCGGCCGACATCGCCGGCACGCTGGCCACCGCCGGCGACGAGACGCTGGGCACGCTGTCGGGCAACGGCAGCGTCGTGCTCGGCGGCGGCACGCTGACGGTGGGCAACGCCACCGACGCGAACTTCGGCGGCAGCCTCTCGGGCACCGGCGCCCTGCTCAAGGTCGGCGGCAGCACGCTGACGCTGTCCGGCGCCAGCAGCTACGACGGCGCCACGCAGGTCGCGGCCGGCACGCTGGTCCTCGTCGGCGACGACCGCCTGCCGGGCACCACGGCACTGACGGTCGACCCCGGCGCGACGCTCGCGCTCGGCGGCACGCAGACGGTCGCCGACCTCGTGCTGGCCGGCACGCTGGCCGGCAACGGCACGCTGACCGCGCCGACCTACGCGCTCAACGGCGGCACGGTGGGCGGCACCGCCGCGCTGGGCGCCGGCGCGCTCACCAGCACCGGCGACAGCCTGCTGGCTGGCAGCGCCGCTGCCGGGACTGTGCAGGTCGACGGCGGCACGCTGAGCCTGGGCGCGGCCGAGCGGCTGGACGACAACGCCGACGTGACGGTGGCCGCCGGCGCGACGCTGGCGCTGAGCGCCGACGAGACGGTGCGCTCGCTGACGCTGGCCGGCACGCTGGACGGCATGGGCTTCACGCTGAGCACGGGCGACCGCGCCACGCTGCAGACCGGCGCGCAGGTGCTGGCCAACCTGGGCAGCGGGCGGCTGGACGTCATCGGCGACGCACAGCTCGGCGGCACCTCCGCGGCCGGCACGGTGGACGTGCAGGCCGGCACGCTGAGCCTGGCCATCGCCGAGCGGCTGTTCGACACCGCCGACGTGACGGTGGCCGCCGGCGCGACGCTGTCGCTGGGCGGTGCCGAGCGCGTGGGCACGCTGACGCTGGCCGGCACGCTGGCCAGCGCCAACCAGCTCGACGCGACCACCGTCACCTTGCAGGCCGGCGCGCTGGTGCAGGCCGATGTCGCGGCCACCACGCTGCTCGTGCAGGGCGACGCCACGCTGCAGGGGCAGGCGCTGGTCGCCAGCGCGCAGATCGATGCCGGGACGCTCACGCTGGCGCAGCCCGAGCGCATCGCCGACACCGCGGCGCTGACGCTGGCCGCCGGCGCGACGCTGCAGCTCGGCAGCAACGACGAGACGGTGGCCAGCGCCGCGCTGGCCGGCACGCTGGCCGGCAGCGGCACGCTCACCGCCGCGACCTACACGCTCGATGGCGCCACCGTGGCCGCCAACCTCGGCAGCGGCACGCTCACCACGACCGGCGCCACGGCGCTCGACGGCAGCGCGGCGGCCACGGCCATCAACGTGCTCGGCGGCACGCTGAGCCTGGGCGCGGCCGACCGCCTGGCCGACGCCGCGTCACTGACGGTCGCCGCCGGCGCCACGCTGGTGCTGGGCGGCAACGACACCGTGACATCGCTGTCGCTGTCCGGCACGCTGGATGGCAACGGCACGCTGACCGCGACCGCCGGCCATGCGCTGGCCGGCGGCACGGTGCAGGCGGGCGCGGCGCTGGGTGCCGGCAGCCTGACGTCCACCGGCGCCAGCCTGCTGGCCGGCACGGCCGCCGCGACCACGGTCAACGTCGACAGCGGCACGCTGACGCTGGGCAGCGCCGACCGCCTGGCCGATACGGCCGCGGTCGGCGTCGCCACCGGGGCCACGCTGGCACTCGGCGGCAACGACAGCGTCGGCTCGCTGACGCTGGCCGGCACGCTGGCCGGCAGCGGCACGCTGACGGCCGCGACCTACACGCTGGCCGGCGGCACCGTCGACGTGCCGCTGGGCGCCGGCGCGCTCGCCAGCACCGGCAACAGCACGCTGAATGCCGGCGCGGGCGCCACGACGGTGGCCATCGACGGCGGCACGCTGCTCACCGGCGGCGCCGACCTGCTGGCCGCCAGCGCCGCGGTCAGCGTCGCACCCGGTGCGACGCTCCAGCTCGGCGGCGCGCAGACCCTCGGCAGCCTGGCCGGTGGCGGCGACGTCGACCTGGGCCCTGCGACGCTGACCACCGGTGCACTCGCCGACAGCAGCTTCGACGGCCGCCTGCTCGGCAGCGGTGGCCTGACCAAGGTCGGCGCGGCGACCACCTTCAGCCTGGGCGGCACCAACGCCTACTCGGGCGCCACGCAGGTGCTGCAGGGCACGCTGCGCACGACGGCGGCCAACGTGCTGTCCGACGCCAGCGCGGTCACCGTGGCCAGCGGCGCGACGCTGGAAGTGGGCGGCAACGACGGCGTGGCCAGCCTGGCGCTGGCCGGTCGCGTGGCCGGCACCGGCACGCTGGCCGCCGCGACCTACGACCTCGACGGCGGCACCGTCGACGCGGCGCTGGGCGCCGGCACGCTGACCAGCCTGGGCAGCAGCCAGCTCAACCGCAGCGCGGCCGCCGGCACCGTGGACGTCGCCGCCGGCACGCTGACGCTGGGCAGCGGCGACCTGCTCGACGATGCCGCCTTCCTGCGTGTCGCGGCGGGCGCGACGCTGGTGCTCAACGGCAACGACCGCGTCGGCGCCGTCGATGCGGCCGGCACCATCACCGGTAGCGGCCAGCTCAGCGCCAGCAGCTACCTGCTGACCGGCGGGATCTACAACCTGGACCTCGGCGACGGCACGCTGACCAGCACCGGCAACAGCACCTTCAACGGCACCAGCTTCGCGACCACGGTGAACGTGCCCAGCGGCCGGCTGACCCTGGCGCAGCCGAATACGTTCCGCGCTCAGCCGGCGGTCACCGTCAGCGCCAACGCGGCGATGGCGCTGGCCGGCGACGAGACCTTCGGCTCGCTGGGCGGCGGTGGCGACCTCGAACTCGGCGGCGCGACGCTGACGACCGGGTCGCTGGGCGACAGCAGCTTCGGCGGCGCCATCAGCGGCACCGGCGGGCTGACCAAGGTCGGCGCCGGCACCTTTGCGCTGGGCGGTGCAAACCTCCATACAGGCCCCACGCGCATCGAGGACGGCACGCTGGCGCTGGCCGGCACGCTGGCGTCGACCACGATCGACGTGACCGGCGGCACGCTGGCGCTGGCCGCCGCCGATCGCCTGGCCGACAATGCCGCGGTCACGGTCGGCGGCGGCGCGGTGCTGACGCTCGCCGGCAACGAAACGGTCGGCTCGCTGGTGCTGTCGGGCCTGCTCGGCGGCAGCGGCACGCTGACCGCGGCCACCTACCTGCTCGACGGCGGTCTGGTCGATGCCGACCTGGGCCCCGGCGCGCTGACCAGCCGCGCCCTCGGCACGTTGCGCGGCCGCAGCGCCGCCACCACGCTGGCGGTGCAGACCGGCACGCTGACGCTGACCGGCGACGGCCGGTTGACCGCCGGGCCGGCGGTCGACGTGGCTGCAGGCGCCACGCTGGCACTGGGCGGCGACGAGACGTTCGGCGCACTCACCGGCAACGGTCTGGTCACGCTCGGCGCGGCGACGCTGAGCACCGGCGCGCTCGGCGATGCCGCCTTCGGCGGCTCGATCGACGGCGTCGGCGGCGGACTGGTCAAGGTCGGCACCGGCACCGTCACGCTGGGCGGCACCAACACCTACACCGGCGCGACACGCGTCACCGCCGGCACGCTGGCCGTGACCGGCACGCTGGCCTCGGCCACGCTGCAGGTCGAGGCCGGCACGCTGGCGCTCGGCGGCGCCGACCGCCTGGCCGACAACGCCGCGGTCGCGGTCGCAGCCGGCGCGCTGATGACGCTGGCGGGCGACGACACCATCGCCTCGCTGCAACTGGCCGGCCGGCTGGCCGGCAGTGGCAGGCTGAGCGCGGCGACCTATGCGCTGGACGGCGCCACCGTCGAGGCCGACCTCGGCAGCGGCACGCTGTCCAGCCGCGGCAGCACGCAGCTGGCCGGCCGTTCGGACGCCGGCAGCGTGAGCATCGACGACGGCACGCTGACGCTGGGCGCCGCAGCGCGCTTCGGTGCGTTGCCCGCGCTGGCCATCGCCGCCGGCGCGACGCTGGCGACGACCGGCGACGAGACGCTGGGGTCGCTGGCCGCCGCCGGCACGCTGTCCGGCACCGGCACGCTGAACGCGGCCACCTATGCGCTGGACGGTGCGAACGTCGGGATCGCGCTGGGCAGCGGCGCGCTCGCCAGCCGCGGCAGCACGCTGCTGGCGCAGCCCTCGGCCGCCGACAGCGTCGCCGTCGAGACCGGCACGCTGACGCTGCAGCCGGCCGCGCGGCTCACCGCATCGCCCGCGGTCACCGTCGCCGGCGGCGCCACGCTGGCGCTGGGCAGCGACCAGACGATGGGCCTGCTCGCCGGTGCCGGCACGGTATCGCTGGGCACGACGACGCTGACCACCGGCGCGCGCGGGGACTCGACCTTCGCCGGCACGCTCGCCGGCAGCGGCGGCGTGGTCAAGGCCGGCAGCAGCCGCTTCGTGCTCGAAGGCGCCAGCACCTACACCGGCACCACCCGCGTGACCGCGGGCACGGTGGCGCTGGGGGGCACGCTGGCCTCGGCCAGCGTGCTGGTCGATGCCGGCACGCTGGCGCTCGGTGCCGCCGAACGACTGGCGGACGGTGCGACCCTCGGCGTCGCGGCGAGAGCCGCGGTCACGCTGGCCGGCGACGAGACCGTCGCCGCGGTGCAGCTCGCCGGCCGCCTGGGCGGCACGGGCACGCTGGCCGCGACCACCTATGCGCTGGACGGCGCCACCGTCGAGGCCGACCTCGGCCGCGGCACGCTGACCAGCCGCGGCGCGAGCCGCCTGGACGGCCGTGCGGGCGCGAACAGCGTCGCGGTCGACGCCGGCACGCTGACCCTGGGCGCGGCCGCCCGGCTGGCCGACGACGCCGCGCTCGCGGTGGCGACCGGGGCCACGCTGGCGCTGGGCGGCGACGACAGCGTGGCCAGCCTCGCGCTGGCCGGCACGCTGGGCGGCAGCGGCACGCTGAGCGCAGCGACCTATGCGCTGGACAGCGGCGAGATCCTCGCCGACCTCGGAAGCGGCCGCCTGACGAGCCGCGGCGACAGCACGCTGGCCGGTCGCGCTGCAGTCGGCGAAGTCACCGTCACGGGCGGCACGCTGACGCTGACGGCCGCCGACCGCGTGACCGCGGCGCCGGCGGTGGACGTGTCCGGCGGCGCCATGCTGGCGATGGGCGGTGCGCAGACCTTCGGCACCCTCACCGGCAGCGGCGGTGTGCTGCTGGGCAACCACGAACTGACCACCGGCGGCGCGGGCGACAGCCGCTTCGCCGGTGTCATCGCCGGCAGCGGCGGCCTGCGCAAGGAGGGCGACACGAGCTTCACGCTGACCGGCGCCAACACCTACACCGGGATCACCACGGTGGCCGCCGGCATGCTGCGCGTGGGTGACGGCGGCAGCGCCGGCAGCCTGGCCAGCAGCGGCTACGAGCTCGCCGGGCGGCTGGTCTTCGACCGCAGCGACGAGGTGACACTGGCCCAGCCGGTCGCCGGCAGCGGCGGCGTCACGCAGGCCGGCAGCGGGCGGCTGCGCTTCGGCGGCGGCAACAAGACCTACACCGGCGACACGCTGGTCGCCCGCGGCGAACTGGCGACGCTGGGCGACGAGCAGCTGCCCGACGGCGGCGTGGTCCGCGTCGACGCGCCGGCCCGCCTGGCGCTGGGCGGCGGCGAGACGCTGCGTGCACTGGAAGCCGACGGCCCCGTGGTCCTGGCCGGCGACCTGACAGCGGCCGAGGACCTGCGACTGCGCGCCGCGGTCACCGTGCCCGGCAACCAGGCGCTGACGCTCAGCGGGCGCGTGATCGAGGCGCTGGACGACGGCAACCGCTGGGGCAGCAGCCTGGCCATCGACGCGCGTGGCCGCGTCGAGCTGGCCAGCGGCCGCGAAGCCGGCGTGGCGCGCGACCTCGTGCTCGGCCGCGTGACGGTGGCCGACGGCGGGCGCGTCGACGCCGGCACGCTGGAGCTGTCGGCCGCCAGCACGGTCGGCGGCGGGCTGCTGGAGCTGGTGTCGTCGAGCGCCGCGAGGATCGTCGCGCCGCCGCCGGAAGCCGACGGCAAGCAGGCCGTCGGACTGCCGATCGCCTTCGCCGACGACGAGGTGCGCCAGACCGGCGGCGAGATCCGCGTCGCGGCCGGCGCCGGGCTGCGCATCGCGGTCGCCGAAGGGGCCTCGGTGCAGCTGCTGGCCGCCGGCAACGAGGTGCTCGGCGAGCTGTCGGTGCTCAGCGGCGCCGAAGGCAGCGCCTGGACCGAACGCAGCACGCCCGGCAGCTTCGCCGGGCCGACGCAGAACTACGCGCTGCAGGGCCGCGTGCGCATCGCCGGCTCGACCCTCGTCGTCGGCGGCAGCGGCGTCGAGGCCGACCTCGTCGCGATCAGCGCCGACCGGCTGACGACGGTCGGCGACGCGCGCATCGTGGCGCGGCTGCCGTTCGACAACACGGTCGGCACCGCAGCCTCGCTGCCGGCGCTGACGCTGGAGCTGACGCCGACGGCGTTCGCGATCAACTACCCCTACGGCCAGCCGGGCGCCGAGATCCGCGTCGACATCGGCAGCCGCGCCCTGGGCAACCGCACGCTGCCGATCGACGCCGGCTACCTGACCGTGCTGCCGCGCGGCGGCGCCCAGGGCAGCACCGCGGTGCTGCTCAGCGGGCCGCAGGTCGCGGTCGGCGGCTACCGCTTCTTCTTCGACGGCGCCGGCATCCAGGGTGAGATCCCGGTCTTCTACAACGGCCTGCTGCCGGTGACGCCGGCGGTCGAGAACTCGATCTCGGCCACGGTCTCGGTGTCGGAGAGCGCGCGCAAGCAGCGCTTCGAGGAGGCGGTGCGCACCGAGAACGTCGCGGTGCGGCTGCGCGCCGGCGTGATCGCCGAGGTCGGCCCCGGCCGCCCGGCCACCGAGGGTTCGCAGGGCCTGCGGCTGCCGCAGATCTGCCCGCCCGCCGGCACCAGCCTGGGCTGCGGGCCCGGCAACTGAAGCGTCCGCGGCGCGAGGCGACCCATGAGCACGACCCCCACCCTGCCCCCGCTGCACGCGCTGCCGACGCGGCGCCGCCTGCTGCAAGGCGGCGCCGCGCTGCTCACCGCGCACCCGCTGCTGCGGTCGCTGGCGCAGCAGCCGCCCGCCGCCGGCGGCGAACCGCCACGGCTGGCGCTGCTGATCGGCAACCGCGACTACCCCGAGGGCGAGGACCTGCCGCCGATCCACAAGAACGTGCGCGACCTGCGCGCGGTGCTGGAGAAGCGCGGCTTCACGGTCGACGAGGGGCTGGACCTGGACCTCGCGCAGTCGCGCGCCGCGCTGCAGGCCTTCGCGGCCAAGGTGCGCGCCGCGCCGCCGGACTGCACCGCGCTGTTCTACTTCTCGGGCCATGGCGCGCAGGTCGACGCCGAGAACCTGCTGGTGGCCGCGCGCGCCAACCCGAAGGCGCGGCCGGAGGTGCTGCTGCGCAACAGCCTGACGCTGACCGGCGACGTGCTGGGCCCGCTGCCCGACCGGCCCGCCGGCCTGACGATCGCCGTCATCGACGCCTGCCGCACCTCGCTGCGCGACGTGGCGCGCGGCGACGGCCTCAACCAGGTGGAGGCGCCGCCGGGTAAGCTGATCGCCTTCGCCACCGGGGCCGGGCGCCCGGCGATCGCGCCGGCCGACGACACGCGGCACACCTTCTACACCGGCTCGCTGGTCAAGCTGCTCGAGACGGCCTCGGGCGAGATCAGCTTCTCGGACCTGTTCCGCCTCGTCAAGTACGACGTGCAGAATACGATGCTGAACCACCCGGTGCCGCTGCTGCGGCGCTTCGCGCAGTTTCCCTTCATCGCCGAGAACACCCAGGTCCGCCGCCGTCTGGCACCGCTGCCGCCGCCCGAGGTGGTGGCCGCGGGCGCGCCGCCGCCGCGCCCGCGCGACGAGGCCGAGGACTTCGCCAGGCTGGACGGCGCGATCTGGCCCGCGGAGGTGGCGCGGCTGGCCGACGAGTACCTGAAGAACCACGCCGCGAGCCCGCTGGCCGGCAGCGCGATCGTCGCGCGCGAGGGTGCGCGCGAGGCGGTCAAGGCGCTCGGCAGCCGCGACGTCAAGCTGTTCCGCAGCGCCTTCGCGCCGCCCGGCGACGCGGCGTCCCGGCTCGACGAACTGGCCAAGGCCGGCCGCGGCGACAAGGACGCGGCAGCGCGCATCGCGCGCAGCTACGGCCGCCGCGACAGCGGCCGCTACGAGGGCTGGCTGCAGTACGCCACCGAGCTCGGCAACGGCATCGCCGCCTACGAACTGGCGCTGCACTACCGGCGCGAGGCGCAGCCGCTGCTGGCCGACCGCTACGAGAAGCGCGCGCTGGACCTCGGCTACACGCCGCCGCCTTCGCTGGACAACACGCGGAAGTAGCGGCGCCGGATCACGGGCCTCGTGTCCCCGCGCGTGCAGCCGGAGCGGCGGGGTGTTGCAAGGTCGCGCCCGGCGGGCGTCAGTCCAGCCGCGGCCGCGGCACCGGCTGGACGCTCTCGAAGGCACGCGCGGCGCGCAGCACCAGCGCGTCGCCGAACATCGGGCCGACGATCTGCAGGCCGATCGGCAGGCCGTCCGCGGTCAGCCCGCAGGGCAGGCTGCAGGCCGGCTGCTGGGTCAGGTTGAAGGGGTAGCTGAACGGGGTCCAGCCCAGCATCGACGCCGGCTCCATCGGCACCGTGCCGGGCGGTCGCGCCTCGAAGGCCGGCACCGCGACCGCGGGCGTCAGCAGCAGGTCGAAGCGCTGCATGAACTGCTTCATCTGCGTGCCCAGCGCGCCGCGCCGCAGGTGCAGGCGCTGCACGGCCAGCGCGCTGTAGGCCGAGCCCAGGTGGGCCTGGGCCGCGAAGTCCACGTCGGTCAGCGCCTGCTGCGCCGGGCTCAGCGTATTCCACAGCGTCCAGGCGCCGACGAACCACAGCCCGGTGATGATCTCCACCGGGTCCTCGAAGCCGGGGTCGACCTGCTCCACCTGTGCGCCCAGTTCGGCGAAGCGTGCCGCGGCGCGTGCGCAGGCGGCGGCGACCTCCGGATGCACGTTGGTCGCATAGCCCAGCGTCGGCGAGAAGGCCACGCGCAGGCCGCGCACGCCGTCGTCCAGGCCGGCCGTGAAGTCGCTGTCGTCGAAGGGCAGCGCGGTCCAGTCGCGCACGTCGGGGCGCTTGAGCAGGTTCATCGCGGCCGCCGCGTCGGCCACGCTCATCGTGTGCGGGCCGATGTGCGCCAGCGTCCCGAAGGGCGACAGCGGATAGGCCGGCACGCGCCCGAAGCTGGGCTTGAAGCCGACGTTGCCGCAGAACGCGGCCGGGATGCGGATGCTGCCGGCGCCGTCGGTGCCCAGCCCCAATGGCGCGATGCCGGCGGCCACCGCGGCCGCCGTGCCGCCCGACGAGCCACCCGGCGTGCGTTCGAGGTGCCAGGGGTTGCGCGTGATGCCGGTCAGCGGCGAGTTGGTCTCGCCCTTGCAGCCGAACTCCGGCGTCGTCGTCTTCGCGAAGAGCACCGCGCCGGCCTCGCGCAGCCGCGCGACCGACGGCGCGTCGACGTCCCAGGGCTGCCGCGGGTCCACGGTGCGGCTGCCGCGCAGCGTGGGCCAGCCACGCGTGAGGATCAGGTCCTTGACGACCACCGGCACGCCGTCCAGCGGCGACAGCGGCGTGCCGGCGCGCCAGCGCGACTCGCTCGTGCGCGCGTCGGCCATCGCCTCCTCCGGGGCCAGCCAGCACAGCGCATTGAGCCGCGGGTCGAGCCGCTCGGCGCGCTTCAGCACGGCCGCCAGCGCCTCCACCGGCGAGGTCGCGCCGCTGCGGAACAGCGTGGCCAGCGTGGTGGCCGTGCAGTCGGCGAGGTCGGTGGCGGGCAGCGTCATCGGGGGCATCCGTCGGGGCGTCGAAACCCGGCAGTGTGGCCGCGCACCGCGGCGCTGTCAGCCGGGCTTGCCCGGCCCGCCGAGCCGACCTTGGCGCATCGGCCAGAATGACCGTGTGAGCCCGACCCCGACGCCCGACGACCCCGCGCTGCGCGGCCTGACGATCCTGGAGCGCGGCTGGCTGTCGTCGAACAACGTGCTGCTGCATGGCGGCGGCGCCGGCGCGGTGCTGATCGACGCCAGCCATGCGTTGCACGGCGAGCAGACCGTGGCACTGGTGCGCCAGGCGCTGGCCGGCGAGCCGCTGCGGCGCGTCGTCAACACCCACCTGCACAGCGACCACTGCGGCGGCAATGCGGCGCTGGCGCGCGCCTTCGGCTGCCGCATCGCGATCCCGCCCGGCCAGTGGGACGCCGCACGCGCCTGGGACGAGGCGCGGCTGAGCTACCGCAGCACCGGCCAGACCTGCGAGCGCTTCGTGCCCGACGACTGCATCGCGCCCGGCGACGTGGTCGTCGTCGCGGGCCGGCGCTGGCAGGCGCTGGCCGCGCCGGGGCACGACCCGCATTCGCTGGTCTTCTTCGACGCCGGGGCGCGCGTGCTGATCAGCGCCGACGCGCTGTGGGGCAACGGCTTCGGCGTCGTCTTCCCCGAACTCGACGGTGTGGCGGCCTTCGACGAGGTCGCCGCGACGCTGGACCTGATCGAGCGCCTGGACCCGCGCTGGGTGATCCCCGGCCACGGCCCGCCGTTCCAGGATGTCGCCGATGCACTCGCACGCGCGCGCCGGCGCCTGGCCGGCTGGCGCGCCGACCCCGCCCGCCATGCCGCGCACGGCCTCAAGGTCTTCGTCAAGTACCACCTGATGGAAGTACGCCGCGAGCCCTGGCCGGCGTTGCGCGATTGGCTGGCCACGACACCGCTGTTCGTGCAGGTCTGGCAGCGCAGCGGCCGGCCCGAAGGCTCGCCGGCGGGGCACGGCGAGCGCCTGGTGCACGAGCTGATCGCGCAAGGGGCGCTGCGCGAGGCAGGGGGCGAGGTCCTGGACGCCTGAAGCGTCGCGGCCGCCGCCATGCGGGCACGCATACGGCTTCGCATTCCATGCGACAACGAGGCGCGAAGCCGAAGACAGTGCTGACGCACGGCGAGGCGAAGCGACGCGGTTAGCGCGTTGAATGCGAAGCCGTATCAGCCCTGCCTGCGCGACATGCGACGCGTCACGACGCACGACGCCGGCGACCCGGCGATCCATGCCCGGGACTGGCCTGCCCGCTGCGCGCGTGGCAAGCTGGGGCTCCGCCGCTCGGGCCGGTCGCGCTCGCAGACCGGGCCACGCGGCGACAGGCGGAGGGCGACATGGCGAAATTCAGTCGATCCGGGACGCTGCAGGGCACGAATACGCTGGACACCGTGGTCTTCACGGTGGACCTGCCGGCCACCATCACCTACACGGTGAAGGCCCGGGGCAGCGGCAACAACCAGTTGCGCGTGCGCTGCGGCCAGAAGCTGATCGCGATCTGGGCGCAGCTGCACGACTTCAAGCTCTCGCCGGGGCAGTCGGCGTCGCGCACGTTCAAGACCGACCTGGACGGCACGACGCCGACCACCGACCGGCGCCAGGACATCCGGATCCGGCTCAGCCGGGACCTCCTGACCCAGGAGATCGCCTGGGAACTGGACTGGACGGTGGACTGACCGCCGCCCGCTGGCAGGGCCCGTGGCGCCGGTCGCGGCTCAGCGCAGCACGAACCAGCCCCACAGCGTCAGCACGACGATGCACACGGCGTTGAGCACGGCGCCGGCGCGGATCATGTCGCGCTGGCGCACGAAGCCGGTGCCGAAGACGATGGCATTCGGCGGCGTGGCCACCGGCAGCATGAAGGCGCAGGACGCCCCGAGGCCGATCATCAGCACCAGCACCGTCGGCGGCAGCCCCATGCGCTCGCCGATCACCGCGAACACCGGCACCAGCAGCGCCGCCGACGCGGTGTTGCTGGTGAATTCGGTCAGGATCACGATGAACGCGGCGACGCCGGCGATGACCAGGAAGGGATGCGCCTGGGCCAGCGCCGCCGCGACCTGGTCGCCGAGCACCGCCGACGCGCCCGAGCTGCGCAGCACCGCGCTCAGCGTCAGCCCGCCGCCGAAGAGCAGCAGCACGCCCCAGTCGGTGTGACGCGCGACCTCGCCCCAGCGCGCCAGGCCGAGCACCACCACCGCCACCGCGGCGGCCAGCGCGACCACGCTGTCGGGGCTGGTCACGCCCAGCGCCGCGCCCAGCGGCGCACCGAAGATCCAGGCCAGCGCGGTGAGCGCGAAGACCGCCATCGCGAGCAGGCGCGGCGGCGTCCACGGTATCGGCTCCTGCGGCACCTGCACGCGCCGGTTCAGCGCGGGCCGGAAGACCAGCCACAACGCCGCCACCATCAGCGGCAGCAGGATCGCCATCAGCGGCAGGCCGATCGCCAGCCAGCCCTGGAAGTCGATGCCCAGCGCGCGCGCGGCGATCACATTCGGCGGCGAGCCGATCAGGCTGCCGAGCCCGCCGATGCTGGCCGAATAGGCGATGCCCAGCAGCAGGAAGACGACGGTGCGCCGCTCGGCCTGCAGGTCGAGGTGGCGCAGGATGCCCAGCGCCAGCGGCAGCATCATCGCCGCGGTCGCGGTGTTGCTGATCCACATCGACAGGAAAGCCGTGGCGCCGAACAGCATCAGCGCCGCCGCGCCCAGGTGGGCGCGCGCCAGCGACAGGATCCCGAGCGCGATCTTGCGGTCCAGCCGCTGCACCGACAGCGCGGTGGCGAGCGCGAAGCCGCCGAAGAACAGGAAGATGATGGGGTCGGCGAAGGGCGCCAGCACCGAACCCGTGGTGACGCCGGGCAGGCCCAGCAGCAGCGCGCCCAGCGGCACCAGCAGCGCGGTCACCGTGACGTGCACCGCCTCGCTCAGCCACAGCACGGCGATGAACAGCAGCAGCACCAGGCCCTTGCGCGCCGGCTCGTCGTAGGGCAGTGCGCGGTAGACCAGCGTGCACGCGATCAGCGTGGCGGCCACGATCAGCAGTCCGCGCGCGGTGCCCGGCTCGCGGGCTGTCGACTCGGCGGGCACCGCCGGCTGCGGCCGGCCTTCGTTCATCGTGCGCGTGCGGGCCCGCTCAACACGGGCGCCGCGGCATGCAAGGCGGATTCGTCGCGGGGTGCACCGGCCCGTCGAGTCGTCGGGTGCGGCCGGCCGGTTGCGAACGCACGACCCGTCGGCCCAGGGCCCGGCCGGCACGCAGCAGTCGTCGAATCATGAGGGGCCGGCATGGGTCGCTGGCGTCGATTCTGCCCCGTCGCCCACCGTTCGGGCCGGCCCGTCCCGATGTCTCGCTGCGGCGCCCGGTCGATGACCCGTAGCGGACGGGCTCGCGGACGGCAGCCACCGGCGGCCGCGGGCCCATGACCTGCCGTGGCGGGTCCACGCGGCGTCCCGACCCGATCACGATCGCTTCACGGGCGAGCGCCTAGACTGGCGTGTCGCCCACGCAGCCGCACCTCGCCGACCTCGATCCCCTGACGACATGGAAGCACGCCAAGGCTCGCGCATCCTGGTGGTCGAAGACCATGCCGGACTGCGCGCGCAAATCGTCGCCGTGCTGGCGGAGGCCGGCTGGCGCGTGGAGGAAGCCAGCGACGGTCGCCTCGCGCTGCAGATGGCGCTGGAGGAACCGCCCGACGTGCTGCTGCTGGATCTCGGTTTGCCCGGACTGGACGGCCTCGCCGTGTGTGCCCGGCTGCGCCAGCAGGCCGACCGCCACATTCCGGTGCTCATGCTGACGGCACGCGATACGCTGCACGACAAGGGTCGGGGTTTTGCGGCAGGCGCCGACGACTACCTGCTCAAGCCCTTTGCCCGGGAGGAACTGCTGTGGCGCTGCCAGGCGCTGGCCCGACGCGGCGAGCTGGGCCGCAGCCACGTGCTGGAACAAGGCCCGCTGCGCATCGACCGTCGCAGCGGCGCGGTGTTCTGCCACGACCGCCCGGTCGACGTTTCCGGCCACGCGCTGCGTCTGCTGGTGGTGCTGGCGGAGGCCTGGCCGCGCACCGTCAGCCGCAGCGAGCTGCAGCAGCAGCTCTGGGCCGACGAGCCCCCGGAGTCGGACGCGCTGCGCAGTCATCTGTATACGCTGCGCAAGGCGCTGGGGCCGTCGCAGTCGCTGGTGAAGACCGTCCACGGCGTCGGCCTTCGCCTGGACGTGCCGGCGTGACGCCCCAGTCACCGGACGGCAGCGCCTACCGACCGCGGCTGCAGCGCCGGCTGCTGCTGGCGTTCTCCGGCTTCACGCTGCTGGTGGCGGCGACGCTGGGCGCACTGGCCCTCGTGTTCGTCTACGTGGTGGAGGACGCGTTCTTCGTGGCTGCCCTGCAGTCGGAGGTCGAACGCCAGCAGGCCCACCATGCCGCGAAGGGCGACTTCGCGGTGCCCGCGCTGCCCTACATGCGCCTGTATCCGCGCGGCCTGGATCTGCCTGCCGACCTGGCGCCGCAGCACGCGGCCCAGCCGCGGCGGCAGGAGTTCGAAGGCACGGACGGACGTCACTACCACCTGCGCCGCGTCGGCGCGGACGGGACGCTGCTGGTGGCCGAGGTGAGCGGGCAACTGGTGGTGCGCCCCATGCGCAACGAACTGCTGCGCTGGCTGCTGGCCGCCGCCGGCGGCCTGACGCTGCTGGCCCTGCTGCTCGGCGGCTGGCTGGCGCGCTGGATCAGCCGGCCGCTGGCGACACTGGCCGGGCGCGTCGCCCGCAGCGGCCCGGCGGCCCTGCCCGACGACCTCGCCCGCGGCTTGGTGCACGACGAGGTCGGCGCGCTGGCGCGCCACCTGGACCACCTGCATGCCCGGACGCGCGAGCTGATCGCCCGCGAGCAGGCCTTCACCGCCGATGTCAGCCACGAACTGCGGACGCCCCTGGCCGTGCTCGGGGTGGCGGCCGACCGGCTGCAGGCGACGGCCACGGACGAACAGAAGGCGCTGCTGCGGTCCATCCAGTCCTCGGCGTGGCAACTGCAGCAGACCATCGACCTGACGCTCGCCCTGGCACGGAACGCATCCGCCGGCGCGGCGGCGGAACCGGAACAGCTGCTGCGACCGATGCTGGAGGCGCTGGTCCTCGCGCATGCGCCGCTGCTGGACCGCGAGGGCGTGGACATCGACTTCGACGTGCCGGCCACGCTCACGCGGCCCTGGTCGCCGGCCTTGACGCACCTGCTGGTCGGCAACCTGCTGGCCAATGCGATCGCCCACGCGCAGGCGCCGCGGGTCGTGATCGAGGCGGACGCGAGCGAACTGCGCGTGCGCAACCCCAGCCTCCCGCCGCCGGCCGTGCTGCTGGGCACCGATGCGGCCGGGCGGGCCCGCGGCGTCAGGGGCGCTGCCAGCACCGGCCAGGGCCTGGGCCTGTCGATCGTGCGCCGGCTGGCACAGCGGCACGACCTGACCCTGGAGCTCCGTCATCACGACGGGCAGACCAGCGCGATCCTGCGCAACGCGACCGCGGCGGCGCCCGTGGACCCGCGCCACTGAGTGAACGGCGCGCCTCGCGGTCCCGCAGCCGCGAGGCCCTTCGCGAGCGCTTCACGCCCGGGTGCCTAGGCTGTGGTCCGTGGTGGTCTTCACCGCGACTTTCCACTCAGCGCGAGCTCGGCAATGCACAAGCGCCCCAACCCCAGGATGGCTTCGAAAATCATGATGATCGTGTTCGGCCTGGCCGGCGCCTTGGCGGCCTTGTGGTGGGCGGTCTTCGCCCTCCAGCCCTACGAGGTCTCGCCCGGCCAGCTGACGGCGCTCTATGCGCATGCCAAGGCGGACACGCCGGTGCCGCAGGTCCAGCTGGGCCCGGTCGAGCCGACGACCGTGGGCGGCACCGCCGCCTGGGCCCGGTCCTTGCGCTATGCCAGCTTCGACGGCGCCTGGGTGATCGGCCGCATCGTGCACCCGTCGGATCCGTCGCGGCCCGACGCCCTGCCTTCGGCGCGCCCGGTGCTGCTCGCCCTGCACGCCATGGGTCGCACGCACTGGCGGTGGTGGCTGGGCGAGTTCAAGGGGCGCCCGACCATCGAGAACACCCACCTGCTGGCCGAGCGCGCCCTGCAGGCGGGCCATGTCGTCGTGGCGCTCGACGCGCGTGGACACGGCGACCGCAAGGACCCGCAGCGGCCCCTGATTGCGCGCGAATTGCTGCGCGACCTGCATCTGTGGGGCGAGCGCGAGCCCTACGAGCGGCTCATCGTCGACACGGTCAAGGACTATCGCGTGCTCCTGGACTGGATCGAGGCGCAGCCGCACCTCGATGCCGGCCAGGTGCGCGCCGCCGGCTACAGCATGGGCGCGCAGATGGCGCTGCTGCTGGCTGGGACGGACCCGCGCGTGCGCAGCGTGGCAGCGATGGTGCCGCCCCACCTGGACTGCAAGGTGGCGGCCGTCGCGCCCATCAGCGTGGCGGCATGGCTTGCGGACACCGAGGTGTGGCTGCTGACCGCCGACGACGACGAGTACGCGTCACGATCGGACAACGCGGCGCTCTTCGCGGCGCTGCAAGGTCCGGCCAACCGGCACCTGAACTTTCCGGGTGGACACGTGCTGCCGCCCGGCTACGTCGAGCAGCTGCAGCCGTGGCTGGGTCCGCAGGCGCGGGCATCGGACGCGACGGCCGGGGCCCAGTTGGGTAGGGCGCTGCCGCCGCGCGACGCGCTCCCGTTGACCGGTGCCTGCAATGCGCTGCCCACGCTGTTCGCGCTGCCGGCGAGGACCGGAAGGGGACGCAGCCTGTGATCCGTTGCCCCGTGCACGGCCTTCATCGCCGGCCATGGACACGTGACCGCGGCAGCGCCGCACGCTGCAGGGGTGCGAAGCGATGACCGTCACGTCGCGATGGCCAGCGGCTGGCGCAGGAGGGCACGTGTGACCGGGCAGCCACGGCAGTGCGACAGCGCCTGGCAGCGGGCCTGCAAGGGGGCGGACCAGGAGGGCCAGGAGGACCTGCCGCACGAGAGGCGGCGCGGGGGGTTGCGGGCCCCGCGGTGGGCCACACGGAAAGACAAACGTCCTGACCACCGAAGCGGCCAGGACGTTGATCCGATCACAAGACTTTGGCGCGGCTGGCAGGATTCGAACCCACGACCCCTTGGTTCGTAGCCAAGTACTCTATCCAACTGAGCTACAGCCGCGCAGAGCCACGCAGTATAGCAGCTTCGAGGCCGGCGCCGGCCGGCCGGCAGGCTCAGTCGATGGCCGCGGCGGCGCGCTCGCACTCGACGGCCCGCGCCTCGTCGGACTCCTCGCGCGCCAGCTTCGCCAGTTCGCGCCAGGCCGCGCGCCGCGTGGCGGCGGGCAGTCCGGGCGAGGCGGCGGCCTGCTCCAGCAGCCGGCGCGCCTTGCCCCAGAGCTGGCGCTCGGCGAAGGCCATGCCGACCGCGGCGACGATCGCCGGCTCGTGGCCGAAGGCCTGGGCGGCGCTCTCCAGCCGCGGCAGCCAGTCGCCGGGCATGCCGCCGCGTGCCGCGATCAGCGCCAGCGCGACCGCTTCGCGGTCCTCGCGTGCCAGGCCCGACAGGCCGTCCCAGAACGGCTGCAGCCAGTGCCGCGCGTCGGACAGCGCGTCCAGCTGCACCGCACGCAGCGCGGCGCGCGCCGCGACCTGCGCATCCTTCGCGATGTCCAGCTGCGCGACCAGCCGGCGAAGCTGCTGCACGTCGTGCGCACCGTCGATGGCCTCGCCGGACAGCGAGCGCAGCAGGCTCGCCGCGACCAGCGGCGAGAAGGCCTGGTGGTTGGCCAGCAGCTTGGCGGTGTGCAGCGCCTCCAGCGGCTGGCGCGCGCCGCGCGCGGCACGCAGCTTCAGCCGCAGCGCCTGGGTGCGCCGCGCGGTGCCCGGCGGCAGCGCCTCGAGCAGCTCCAGCGCGCGCGGTGCGTCGCGGTCCTCCAGCGCCCACTCGGCGGCCAGCAGGCGCGCCGCGTCGTCGGTGCTGCGCGGCGGACCGCTGCGGCGGCGCGCCTCCTTCAGCGCGCGCTCCAGCGTCTTGTCGCGCTGCGCGCGGTCCTGCAGCCGGTGCAGGCTGCCGGCCGCCAGCAGGTCGCACAGCAGCCGGAATTCGGCGTCGTCCTTCAGCGCGGGCGCCTCGCGCGCCAGCACCAGCGCCCGCGCCGCCGCCTTGCGCGCGCGGCCGTAGCGGGCGCCGAAATACTCGGCCAGCGCCTCGCGCAGCGCGGCGTGGGCGGCGCGCTCGCGGCGCAGCGCGCGCCACTGCCCGGCACGGCGCGGCAGCGACAGCAGCGTGTTGAGCGCCTGCACCACCGCCATCAGCAGCAGCGTGGCGCCGACGACCAGGATCACGAACAGGTTCAGCGACAGGTCGGTGCGCCAGCCGCGGAAGACGACGGTGACCAGGCCGTCGTTGCTGCCCAGCGTCGTCGCGGCGACGACCGCCACGACGAAGAGCAGCACCAGCCAGACGACGCCGCGCATCGCGCGTGTCTCTCAGCGCCCGCCGGTGGCCGCCGCGATGGCGGCCAGCGTGGCGTCCGGCCGCGGCACGGTGACCAGCCGCGCCTGCGCCATCACCTGGCGCACGGTCTCGCTGGCCGCGACCACGCGCCGCGAGCTGCGGTCGAAATAGCGCTCCAGCGCCGCCTGGGCGTCGCGCAGGTCGGTCTGCGCGGTGTCGAACTGGCGCGACAGGATGGCCAGCCGCGCATTCAGCAGCCGCAGCTTGAGGTTCTCGCGCAGGAAGACGGCCTGTTCGGGCGCCACCAGCATCACCTCGGGCTGGTCGATGCGGCTGACGCGCACCAACGCGCGCACCTCGTCCCAGACATGGCCGCCGAAGGCGCGCCACTGCGTGGCCAGCCGCTCGGACCACGACGGCGCCGCGGCCGCGGCGCTGGCGGCCGAGGCCGGCGCCGCCGGCGGTGCCACTGCGGGCGTCGCCGGCGACGCACCGCGCTGCAGCTGGCGGCGGTCGACGACGGCCTGCAGCGGCAGGTCGTCGACCTGGCGCACGACCTCGTCGAGGCGGATCGTCAGCACCGTCACGTCGGTCACGCCGGCGGTGCGCGTGCGTTCCAGGTCCTGCGCCAGCGCGCGCCGCACGCGCTCCAGCCGCGGCTGCGCGTAGCGCGCCAGCCGCTCCTCGGCCTGGCGCAGCGCCAGCACCAGCGGCTCGGCGCTGCCGGTGATGGCCGACTGCTGCATCGCGACGCGGATCGCGGCATCGACATCGGCGAGCACGTTCTCGTCGCGCGACCGTGCCAGCGCCTGCAGCAGGTCCTCGAGCTGCGTGCGCTGCATCGAGGTCTCGGCCACGCGCGCTTCCAGCAGCGCCATCTTGGCGGCCGCCTCGCGCGCCGTCTGGTCGGCCTCGCGCGCCAGCGTGCGCGCCTCGGTGGCCTGCACGCTGCTGTCCTGCTGGCGCTTGACGAGCTCGGCCTCCAGCGCGCGTGTGCGCTGCTGCGTATTCCATGCCTGCACCCAGGCCGCGGCGGCCAGCACCGCGGCCAGCAGCGCCAGCGCCAACGGCGCCCAGCGCAGCAGCGCCGGTGCCCCGGATGCGGGCGCAGCGGCCGGCGGCGGGGCGGAAGGGGGCGCCGCAGCGGCGCCGGAGGGCGCCGGGGCCGCAGGCCGCAGGCCGGCGGCGTCGTCGGGTCCGGCGGCTGGGGTGGCGGGAGTCTCGATCACGGCCGCGTCGATTGTATCGACGGGCCCGGCGCGGCACGGTCGCTGTCGCGTCCCGCGTCGGCCTGCGCCGCGGCCAGCGCGGCGGCGACCGCCGCCGGCTGCGGGCCGACGGCCACGACGCGGCCGAAGCCCGCCGCGCGTGCAGCGTCGGCGATGCGCCCGTGCGTCGCCAGCGCCAGCGCCGCGGCCCAGTCGGCCGCCGGCGCCAGGGCACGCAGGCGCGCCACCGCCTCGCTGCTGCTGAACAGCCAGGCGTGCCCGGCCGGCTGCGCCTGCGCCGCCGCCAGCAGCGCGCGCCCATCGGCGTCCGGCGCCGGCGCGCAGCGGCGGTAGGCGGCGACGAAGTCGACCGCGGCGCCGCGCGCGCGCAGCACCTGCGCCAGCCAGTCGCGACCGTCCTCGCCGCGCACGATCAGCGCCCGGCGGCCGGTCCAGTCGCGCGACTGCAGGCGCGCCCAGAGGGCCTCTGAATCGAAGGCGGGCGCGTCCGGCGCCGGCTCGACCAGGGCGTCGCCGACGCCGGCCGCGCGCAGTGCCGCCGAGGTGCCGGGGCCCGGCGACCCGGCCAGCGTGCCGGGCGGCCAGGCCGCGTCCGCCGGCCGTGCCGCGAAGAAGTGCTGCACGGCGTTGGCGCTGACGAACATCACCAGCGCATACGACGCCAGCGCGCCCCAAGCGCGCTGCAACGGCGCCGCATCGTCGACCGGCGCGATGCCGATCAGCGGCAGCGCCACCGCGTCGACGCCGGCCGCGCGCAGCGCGGCGACCCAGGGCGCGGCCTGCGCCGCGGGCCGGGTGACGATCAGGCGCATGGTCGGTGCAGGGGTCGGGTCGGTGCCTGGGGTCGGCGACAGCGCCGCTGGCAGCCTCTCAGGCCGGCAGGTAGCTGCCGGCGCCGGCGGCGCGCAGCGCCGCGGCGGCACGTTCGCCCAGCGCGCGCGCGCCGGCCTCGTCGGCGACGGCCTCGGCGACCGTGGTCTTCAGCAGCGGCCGCGTCGGCGTCTCGCCGTCGCCCAGCGCGGCGTCCAGGTGCAGCCTCCCGCCCTGCCACGTGGCGTGCGCCGCCAGCGGCATGCTGCAACTGCCGCCGAGTGCACGCGACACCGCGCGCTCGGCCTGCGCGGCCAGGAAGGTGGGGCGATGGCTGGTCTGCGCCAGCAGTTCGCGCAGCGCGCTGGCGTCCTCGCGCACCTCCAGGCCCAGGGCGCCCTGTCCGGCGGCGGGGATCATCTGCACGGGCTCGAAGGTGGCGCGGATGCGCTCGCCCAGGCCCAGGCGCTTGAGGCCGGCGGCGGCCAGCACGATGGCGTCGAAGCCGCCGTCGTCGAGCTTGCGCAGCCGCGTGTCCAGGTTGCCGCGCAGCGGCTCGATGCGCAGGTCCGGGCGCACGGCCAGCAGCTGCACCACGCGGCGCAGGCTGGAGGTGCCGACGACCGCGCCCGGCGGCAGTTCGGCCAGCGACGCGTAGCGCGGCGAGACGAAGGCGTCGCGCGGATCCTCGCGTTCCCAGACCGCCGCCAGCACGAAGCCCGGCGGCAGGTCCATCGGCACGTCCTTCAGCGAATGCACGGCGAGATGGGCGCGGCCCTCCTCGAGCGCCGTCTCCAGCTCCTTGACGAACAGGCCCTTGCCGCCGACCTTGGACAGCGCGCGGTCCAGGATCTGGTCGCCGCGCGTGGTCATGCCCAGCAGCTCGACGGCGACGCCGAAGCGCGCCACCAGCGCGTCGCGCACGTGGTGGGCCTGCCACAGCGCGAGTCGGCTCTCGCGGGTGGCGATCACGATGGGGGCTTGCATGCGCCGCATGATAGCCAGCGCGCCGGGCCGCGGCGGCGCCGTGCCATGCCACCGGCGGCATGCCGCTTGCGAGTAGCATCGGTAACCTGGTTACACCGTCCGGAGCCGCCATGCCCCGCACCACCCCGGCGCAGCCGCGCCCGACCGCCCGCACCAGAACGAGGACCGGCGGCCCGGAATCGGACGCGGCCGAGAAGAACCGGCCGCTGGTCGAGGATATCCGGTTACTCGGCCGCATCCTGGGCGACGTCATCCGCGAGCAGGAAGGCCGCGAGGCCTACGAGCTGATCGAACGTGTGCGCCAGCTCTCGGTGGCCTACCGGCTGAAGGCCGACGCCAGCGCCGGGCGCGTGCTCGACCGCCTGCTGAAGAACCTGTCGGTCGAGCAGACGATCACCGTGATCCGCGCCTTCAGCTACTTCAGCCACCTGGCCAACATCGCCGAGGACCGCCACCACGTGCGCCGGCGCGCGGTGCACGAGCGCGAGGGCCACCTGCAGGAAGGCTCGCTGGCGCTGGCCTTCGAGCGGCTGGCGCGCGCCGACCAGCGCGCCGCCGATATCGCGCAGGCGCTGCAGCAGGCCTGGCTGTCGCCGGTGCTGACCGCGCACCCGACCGAGGTGCAGCGCAAGAGCATCCTCGACGCCGAACGCACGATCGCGCAGCTGCTGGGCGAGCGCGACGAACTGCCGACCGCCGAGCGCCGCGCCGACAACGAGGCGCTGATGCGCGCCCGCGTCACGCAGCTGTGGCAGACGCGCATGCTGCGCACGACCAAGCTGACGGTGGCCGACGAGATCGAGAATGCGCTGTCGTACTACCCGGCGACCTTCCTGCGCGAGATCCCGCGCTTGTACCGCGAGGTCGAGCGTGCGCTGCCCGGCCACGCGGTGGCGCCCTTCCTGCGCATGGGCCACTGGATAGGCGGCGACCGCGACGGCAACCCCAACGTCGCCGCCGCCACGCTGCGCCTGGCGCTCGCGCGCCAGGCCGAGGTCGCGCTGCGCCACTACCTGACCGAGGTGCACGAGCTGGGCGCCGAGCTGTCGATCAGCGGCACCCTGAGCCCGGTGACGCCCGAGATGCAGGCGCTGGCCGAGCGCTCGCCCGACCACAACCCGCACCGCGCCGACGAACCGTACCGGCGCGCGCTGATCGGCATCTACGCCCGGCTGGCGGCGACCCTGCAGCGGCTGACCGGCACCGAGGCGCTGCGCCATGCCGTGGCGCCGCAGGACCCGTATGGCGGCGCGGCCGAATTCGCGGCCGACCTGCGCGTGATCGCGCAGTCGCTCGCCAGCCACCACGCGCAGGCGCTGGTGGCGCCGCGCCTGGCGCCGCTGCAGCGCGCGGTGCAGGTCTTCGGCTTCCACCTCGCGACGCTGGACCTGCGCCAGAGCTCGGACCGGCACGTGGCGGTGGTCGCCGAGCTGCTGCGCGTGGCGCGCATCGAGGCGGACTACACGGCGCTGGACGAGCCGGCGCGGCGCGAGCGGCTGCTCGCGCTGCTGCGCGACGCGCGCGGGCTGCGCGTGCGCGGCGCCGCCTACTCCGAGCTGGCGCGCAGCGAGCTCGCGGTCTTCGAGACCGCGCGCGAGGCGCTGGCGATGTACGGCCGCGACGCGATCCGCCACTACATCATCAGCCACACCGAGGAGGTCTCGGACCTGCTCGAGGTGCTGCTGCTGCAGAAGGAAAGCGGCCTGCTCGAGGGCCTGCTCGGCGAGGACGCACGCGCCGCGCTGATCACCGTGCCGCTGTTCGAGACCATCGCCGACCTGCGGCGCAGCGAGCCCATCATGCGCGAGTTCTACGCGCTGCCCGGCGTGCACGCGCTGGTGCGGGCTAGCGGCGGCGAGCAGGACGTGATGCTGGGCTACAGCGACAGCAACAAGGACGGCGGCGTCTTCACCAGCAACTGGGAGCTCTACCGCGCCGAGACGGCGCTGGTGGCGCTGTTCGACACGCTGGCGCGGCAGACGGGACAGCCGGTCACGCTGCGCCTGTTCCACGGCCGCGGCGGCACCGTCGGCCGCGGCGGCGGCCCCAGCTACCAGGCCATCCTGGCGCAGCCGCCGGGCACCGTGAACGGGCAGATCCGGCTCACCGAGCAGGGCGAGGTCATCGCATCGAAGTACGCGCACCCGGAGATCGGCCGCCGCAACCTGGAGACCCTGGTCGCCGCGACGCTGGAGGCGACGCTGCTGCACCCGACCAAGAGCGCACCGCGCGCCTTCCTGGACGCCGCGGCGGCGCTCAGCGAGGCGAGCTACCGCGCCTACCGGCGCATCGTCTACGAGACGCCGGGCTTCACCGACTACTTCTATGCCGCGACACCGATCCGCGAGATCGCCGAGCTGAATATCGGCTCGCGCCCCGCGGTGCGGCCCAAGGACGGCAAGTCATCGCGTGCGATCGAGGACCTGCGCGCGATCCCGTGGAGCTTCTCCTGGGGCCAGTGCCGCATGGCACTGCCTGGGTGGTGCGGCTTCGGCAGCGCGGTGCAGGCCTTCCTGGACGCCGGCGCCGAGGGCACCCCCGGCGACCGCGACGAGCGCACCGCGCTGCTGCAGCGCATGCACCGGCAGTGGCCGTTCTTCCGCACGCTGCTGTCCAACCTGGACATGGTGCTGGCCAAGAGCGACCTGCGCATCGCCGCGCGCTACGTCGAGCTGGTCGAGGACCCGCGCGCCGCGAAGCGCATCTTCGCGCTGCTGAAGGCCGAGTGGCAGCGCACGCACGACGCGCTGGCGCTGATCACCGGCCAGGCCGACCGCCTGCAGGCCAACCCGGCGCTGGCGCGCTCGATCGCGCACCGCTTCCCCTACCTGGACCCGCTGAACCACCTGCAGGTGGAGCTGCTGCGCCGCTACCGCGCGCGCCGCGCCGGCGACCCGGTCGAGCGGCTGCAGCGCGGCATCCACCTCAGCATCAACGGCATCGCGGCCGGGCTGCGCAATACCGGCTGAGCGGGCGGGCCGCGAGCGTCGCGGCGCCGCAGCGCGGCTCAGCGCGGCTCAGCGCGGCTCAGCGCGGTTCAGCGCGGTTCAGCGCGGTTCAGCGTCAGCCAGCGCCGCCCGCACCGCCGCGAGCTGGCGGCGCGAGACCGCCAGCCACTCGTCCAGCGGCGCCACCTGCACGGCCCAGCCCTCGGTGCCGTCGCCGCCCTCGCTGCCGGCAGCCTCGCCGGCCGGGCGCAGCGCGAGGGCCCGGATCGCGCGCCGGGCGACCAGGGCGTTGCGGTGGATGCGCAGGAAGCCGGCGCCCAGGCGCGACTCCAGCTCGGCGAGCGATCCGTCCAGCACATAGGCGTGCTGGGCGGTGCGCAGCGTCACGTACTTCTGCTCGGCCTTCAGGTACAGCACCTCGTCGTGCGGCACGCGCAGCAGCCGGCCGCGGTCCTGCACCACCAGCGCCGGGCCTTCGGCAACCGCGCTGCCGGCCCGCCGGGCGCGGCGCTGGTGCAGGCGCTGCAGCGCCTCGGCCAGGCGTTCGCGGCGCACCGGCTTGGTCAGGTAGTCGGTGGCGTCCAGCTCGAAGGCGGTCAGCGCATGGCCGGCGTGGGCGGTGACGAAAACCACCGCCGGCGGCTGCGCCAGCGCGCGCAGCGCGGCGGCCAGCTTCAGGCCGTCGCGGCCGGGCAGGCCGATGTCCAGCAGCAGCGCGTCGACCGGCGCGTCGGCCGGCGCGGCGCGCAGCGCGGCCAGGGCCTGGTCGGCATTCGCCGCCTCGCCGACGACCTCGGCGCCGCTGTCGGGCAGTTCGCCGAGCAGCGCACGCAGCCGCCAGCGCGCGGGCGCCTCGTCGTCGACGATCACCAGGCGCAGCGCTTCATCGGCCATCGCCACCCGCCGCGCTCAGGGTGCCGGCAGCACGATGCGCGCATGGAAGGCCGCCGGCGTGCCGTCGGTGCCGGCCGGCTCGCGCCAGGTGTCGCACTGCGCAGCGATGTCGTGCAGCAGGCGCAGCCGCTCGCGCACGCTGTGCAGCGCCATGCCGGCGCCGGGCGCGCCCGGCTCGTCGCCCACCGTATTGACCACCGTGACGATGACCTGGCCGCGCTGGCGCAGCGTGCGCACGAAGAGGCTGGCCCCGCCGGGCAGCGGCTCCACGCCATGGCGCACCGCGTTCTCCACCAGCGGCTGCAGCACCAGCGGCGGCACGCGGGCGCCGCCGGCGCGCGGGTCGATCTCCCAGTGCACGCGCAGGCGCTCGCCGAAGCGCACCTGCTCGATCGCCAGGTAGCGCCGCGCGAGTTCGATCTCCTCGTCCAGCGACACCGAGGCGCCGGCGTCGGCGAGTGCGGTGCGGAACAGCTGCGCCAGGTCCTCGAGCACGCTCTCGGCGCGCGCCGGGTCCACGCGCACCAGCGCCAGCGCGGTATTCAGCGCGTTGAACAGGAAATGCGGCCGGATGCGCGACTGCAGCTCGGCCAGCCGCGCCGCCGCATTGGCCGGGTGCCAGATGCGCGAGCGCAGGTCCAGCCAGGCCCACAGCAGCGCCGCGAGGCCGACACCCGCCGCGGCCACCGCCGCCAGGCGCAGCGCCGTCGCGTCGCCGCCCAGGCCGGCCCAGGCCAGCGGCGCCCAGCCCAGCAGCGCCGCGGCGGCGCCCAGCGCCAGCACCGCCGATGCCCGCGCGGCCTGCCCCAGGCGCTTGAGCGGCAGCCGCAGCGCACACACCGCCACCAGCCACAGCCCGGTGCCGGCGACGCCGCCGAAGGCGAACGCGCCCTGGCGCTGCGCCCAGTGCAGCGCGCTGCCGGCCTCGGCGAGCGCGGCCACCGCCAGCACCAGCTGCACCACCAGCAGCGCGCGCAGCGCCAGCGCCGGATGGCAGACGTCGAAGGCGGCCGCGGCCTGCGCCTGCAACCGCGCGCGTTCCTCGGCCAGCGGGTCGAAGCGCGAGGCCGCGAAGCTGGTGCTGGCCGGCGGCGGCTGGCGCGTCGTCTCCGGCCACAGGCTGGCCGGCCGGCTGGCGGTGGGCGGGAAGTCGCTGTCGCCCGGGGCGGCCGCGGGGGCGCGTTCGGCGGTCATCGTCGGGGCGGCGGGTTGCGGGCAGGCGGTGGCGGGGATCGCGCCGCAGGGCGCGGGAAGGTCGCGGCAAGGGTCGCGGGGAAGGGTCGCGGGGAATAATAGGCGCTCCCCTCCCTTCCCCCCGCCCCACCCCCGCGAGCGCGCATGGCCCAAGACCCTTCCAGCAACCCCCTGGCCAACAAGCAGCAGGCCTGGTCGGCGCTGTTCAGCGAGCCGATGAGCGAGCTGGTGCAGCGCTATACCGCCAGCGTCGGCTTCGACCAGCGGCTGTGGCGCGCGGACATCGAAGGCAGCCTGGCGCATGCCGCGATGCTGGCCGCGCAGGGCGTGATCAGCGCGCAGGACCTGGCCGACATCCGCCGCGGCATGGCGCAGATCGCCGAGGAGATCGAGTCCGGCCGCTTCGAGTGGAAGCTGGAGCTGGAGGACGTGCACCTCAACATCGAGGCGCGGCTGACCACGCTGGTCGGCGACGCCGGCAAGCGGCTGCACACCGGGCGCAGCCGCAACGACCAGGTCGCCACCGACGTGCGGCTGTGGCTCCGCGGCGAGTGCGACCGCCTCGCCGCGCTGCTGGCCGACATGCAGCGTGCGCTGGTCGACGTGGCAGCCAAGCACAGCGAGACCGTGATGCCCGGCTTCACGCACCTGCAGGTGGCGCAGCCGGTGAGCTTCGCGCACCACCTGCTGGCCTACGTGGAGATGTTCGCGCGCGACGGCGAGCGCCTGGCCGACCTGCGCCGCCGCGTCAACCGCCTGCCGCTCGGCGCCGCCGCGCTGGCTGGCACCAGCTACGCGCTGGACCGCGCCGCGGTGGCGCGCGCGCTGGGCTTCGACGGCCTGTGCGAGAACAGCCTGGACGCCGTCAGCGACCGCGACTTCGCGATCGAGTTCGCCGCCTTCGCGAGCATCGTGATGGTCCACGTGTCCCGGCTGGCCGAGGAGATCGTGCTCTGGAAGAGCCAGGCCTTCGGCTTCATCGACCTCGCCGACCGCTACTGCACCGGCAGTTCCATCATGCCGCAGAAGCGCAACCCCGACGTGGCGGAACTCGCGCGCGGCAAGAGCGGGCGCGTGGTCGGGCACCTGATGGCGCTGATCACCCTGATGAAGGGCCAGCCGCTGGCCTACAACAAGGACAACCAGGAAGACAAGGAGCCGCTGTTCGACAGCGTCGACACGCTGGCCGACACCTTGCGCATCATGGCCGAGATGGTCGGCGGCATCGTCGTGAACGCACCCGCGATGGAAGCGGCGGCGCTGAAGGGCTACGCGACGGCGACCGACCTCGCGGACTACCTGGTCAAGAAGGGGCTGCCGTTCCGCGACGCGCACGAGGTCGTCGCGCATGCGGTCAGGCTGGCCATCGCCGCCGGCGAGGACCTGGCGGCGCTGCCGCTGGAGCGGCTGCGCGCCTTCCACCCGGCGATCGACGCCGATGTCTACGACGTGCTGTCGCTGCACGGCTCGATGCGCAGCCGCGCCGTTGCCGGCGGCACCGCGCCGGCGCAGGTGCTGGCGGCGATCGAGCGCCACCGCGCGCGGCTGGCCGCCGCGGGCTGATGCCGTCGGTGCCGCCGCCGCTGCAGGTCACCACCCGGGGCTTCGACGACGCCACGCGGCAGCTGCTGGCGGGCTGGCTGGTCCGCTTGCTGGCGCGCCGGCCGCTGGCGCGGGCCACCCTGGCCGTCGAGCGGCTGGGTGACGGTGCACGCTGGATCGGCGCCGCCGGTGCCGCGCAGCCTGACGGCACGCCGATGCAACCGGACACGCCCTGGTACATCGCCAGCGTCGACAAGCTGCTGCTCGCCGTGGTGGTGCTGCAGCTGGTGGCGCAGCGCCGGCTGGCGCTGGACGCTCGCGTCTCGGCGCTGCTGCCGCCGCCACTGTGGCGCGGTTTGCACGTGCTGGACGGCGTCGACCGCAGCGCCGCGGTCACCGTGCGCCAGTTGCTGGGCCATGGCGCCGGGCTGGCCGACGGGCTGGAGGACCGTCCGCACGGCGGCTTGCCCCCGCTCGTCGAGCAGGTGATCGAGGGCGGCGACCGCACGCTAGCGCGCGAGGCCATCGTCGCGCATGTGCGCGAGCACCTGCGCCCTCATTTCGTGCCGCAGGACATGGCCTCGCCGCGGCGACGCATCCGCTACAGCGACACCCACTACCTGCTGCTCGGCGCCATCGTCGAGGCCGTCGGTGGGCAGCCGCTGCACGAGGTGCTGGGCGCGCACCTGCTGCATCCGGTGCAGATGACGCAGACGTGGTTCGCCGGCCGCATGCCGGCGCCGGCCGGCGTGCCGGCGCCGGCGGTGCTGCGCGCCGGCGGCCGCCCCCTGGCGGTGCCGGAACTGCTGCGCAGCCTGCACGGCCTGTACAGCACGGCCGACGACCAGCTGAGGCTGCTGCGCGCGCTGGTCCACGACGGTCCGCCCGGGTTCGCCGCCGCCTGGCGCGCGATGGGCACCGGATGGCGTCGCCTGCCGCTGCCCCGGGACCGCGCGGCACTGCGCCTGCCGGGCTGGCCCATCGACTATGCGCTGGGCCTGATGCGCTTCGCGCCGCCGCGCTGCTTGCCACCGTGGCGGCGAGTGCCGGCGCTGGTGGGCCACAGCGGCTCCACCGGCTGCTGGCTGTTCCACGTCCCGGAACTGGGTCTGATGCTGGCCGGCGACGTGGGCGAGGCGAGCGCCGGCGCGCTGCCGTTCCGGGCCTTGCCGCCGCTGCTGCACCGGCTGGCGGCGGTGCCGACCTGCCACTGAGCGCCGGCCCGCGGCGCGGCGCCGCCGAAGACCCGCGGGTCTGCTCAGCCGTGGTGGGGCGAGGGTTCGCCGCGCTCGGCGGCGCCGCCCAGCAGCATCAGCGCCGCGGCACCGCCCAGCGGAAACAGCAGCACGGCCAGCAGCACCCAGCCGACGACCGAGCGGCCCAGCCGCGCGGCGGCGCGGCCGAGGTAGATCCAGTGCGCGAACAGGCCGGCCACGATGCCGAAGCCCAGCAGCACGATGCGCAGCACCGACGCCGTGGTGTGATCCACCAGCGGCGGCAGGAACATCGCGATGCAGGCCACGGTGGCGATCAGCGCCACCGTGGAGGCGGCCAGGGCCTGGCGGGCGGGGTTGTCGGGCATCTCGGTAACCGGGTCGAGACGGCGGGTGGGGACGGCGCCGGCAACGCGGCGCGGGGCGGAAGCGCTAGTCTAGTCCGCGCCGCCGCCGGCGTCAGCGCCGCGCATGGCCCACACTCGCGGCCGCGCCCTGCCCCACCATGCCGCCCCGCCGCTGGATCGCCCACCTGGACATGGACGCGTTCTACGCGTCGGTCGAACTGCTGCGCTACCCGGAACTGGCCGGGCGCGCGGTCGTCATCGGCGGTGGCCGCCGCCACCAGCCGGTGCTGCTGCCCGACGGCACGCGCCGATTCGCCACGCTGGCCGGTTATGCCGGGCGCGGCGTCGTCACCACCGCCACCTACCCGGCGCGCGACCATGGCGTGCATTCCGGCATGGGGCTGATGAAGGCGGCGCAGCGCGCGCCGCAGGCCATCCTGCTGCCGACCGACTTCGAGCGCTACCGCGAGTATTCGCGCCGCTTCAAGGCCGCGGTCGCCGAGGTCGCGCCGGTCATCGAGGACCGCGGCATCGACGAGATCTACATCGACCTCAGCGAGGTGCCCGGGGCGCAGGAGGCGGTCGGCCACGACCCCTTCGGCGGCGTGCGCGCGGTGGCGCAGGAGATCCGCAACAACGTGCGCCGCGCCACGGGGCTGACCTGCTCGATCGGCGTGACGCCGAACAAGCTGCTGGCCAAGATCGCGAGCGAACTCGACAAGCCCGACGGCCTGACCGTGCTGACGCACGCCGACCTGCCCGCGAGAGTGTGGCCGCTGCCGGTGCGCCGCATCAACGGCATCGGCCCCAAGGCGGCGGACAAGCTGGCGGCGCTGGGCATCCGCACGGTGGGCGAGCTGGCGGCGCAGGACCGCACGCTGCTGCAGCAGCACTTCGGCCGCGCCTACGGGCGCTGGCTGCACGACGCCGCGCAGGGCGTCGACGACCGGCCGCTGGTCACGCGCGGCGAGCCGGTGTCGATGAGCCGCGAGACCACCTTCGACCGCGACCTGCACGCGGTGCGCGACCGCGCCGAGCTCACGGGCATCCTGGACACGCTGGTGCGCCAGCTCGCGACCGACCTGCAGCGAAAGGGTTACGCCGGGCGCACCATCGGCATCAAGCTGCGCTTCGAGGACTTCCGCACCGTCACGCGCGACCAGACCCTGCCGCAGCCGGTGGCCGATGCGGCGGCGATCCGCCACGCCGCCGGACAGTGCCTGAAGCGCGTGGACCTGACGCGGCGGCTGCGCCTGCTGGGTGTGCGCGCGGCGGCGCTGTCGCGCACCTGAAGGCCTATGATGGCCGCCCGAATTGCGCTGGGGATGCGATGACGACGCTGCTGCGCCCTGCCCTGTACGCCCTGCTGCTGGCCGCGGCCGCGGCCCATGCCGGCAGCGTGCAGATGCTGGTCACTGCCGCCGACGGCTCGCCGGTGGCCGATGCAGTCGTCGTCGTGCTGCCGCAGGGCCCGGCGCCGGCGACCGCGCCGCCGCTGCCGCCGGTGGCTGTGATCGGCCAGAAGAACATCCGCTTCGAGCCGCTGCTGACCGTGGTGCCGGTGGGGGCCAGCGTGCGCTTCGTCAACCAGGACCGCTTCGACCACCATGTGCGCTCGATGCCCGGCGGCCCGCTGGGCTCGGTCGCGCCGGTCACCGAGTTCGAATACCGCCTCGGCCCGCAGCGCCGCGGCACGCACACCAGCCCCGACCTGCTGCTGGACAAGCCGGGCGCCATCGTCGTCGGCTGCCACCTGCACGGCTCGATGCGCGCGCATCTCTACGTCAGCCCGACGCCGCACTTCGCGGTCACCGACGCCAACGGCCGCGCGCAGATCCAGGGCGTGCCCGAGGGGCCGGCGCAGATCCGCGTCTGGCACCCGGACCAGCTCGTCGATGCACCGGCGATCAGCGCACAGGTCACCGGCGCGCTGGCCGCCAGCACGCGGCTTCCGTTCACGCCGCGGCGGCGCGCGCCACCGCCGCCGCCGGCCAACGTGCACGGCGACTACCCGACGCAGTGAACGCTCCGGCGTGCGCCCGCGCCGCGCCGGTGCCGCCCGCGAGCCGCGAGGCAACACCGTGAGCACCGGCGCCGGCGACCTGCGCCTGCCGTCGATCGACGCGCTGCGCGCCTTCGAGGCCGCGGCGCGGCTGGGCAGCTTCGAGCGCGCGGCCGACGAACTGGCCGTCACCGCCAGCGCGGTGAGCAAGCGCATCGCGGCGCTGGAGGATCTGCTCGGTTCGCCGCTGTTCGTGCGTGGCGCCGGCGCGGCCAAGGCGCTGGCATTGACCGCCGCCGGCCGCGAATACCTGCAGAGCGCCGGCCAGGCGCTGGCGCTGCTGGCCGCGATGCCACAGCACCGGCGTGCGCAGCAGCGGCTGCGCCGGTTGCGCATCGTGGCGCCGCCGACCTTCGCGCGCGAGGTGCTGGTGCCGCGGCTGGCCGGGTTCACCGCGGCGCACCCGGACATCGAGCTCGAGCTCGTGCTGTCGATCCCCTTCCTGCAGGCGGCGCCGGCAGACGCGGATGTCGAGGTGCGCCACGGCGAGACCAGCGGCGAGCGCGTGCTGCTGCACGACCAGGTGCTGCCGATGGCCGCGCCGGCGCTGCTGGCGCGCCTGCCGCCACTGCGCGCACCCGCCGACCTGCGGCATGCGCCGCTGCTGCGCACGCCGCTGGAGCCGTGGACGCCGTGGTTCCGCGCCGCCGGGCTCGACTGGCCCGAGCCGGCCGACGGCCCCAAGCTGGTCGACCTGGGGCTGACGCTGGAGGCCGCGGTCGCCGGCCAGGGCGTGGCGCTCGGCCGGCCGACGCTGGCACACCGCTGGCTGGCCGCCGGCAGCCTGCAGCCGCTGTTCGGCGTGCAGGCCGCGCCGGCCCGGCGCTACCACCTGGCGCCGCAGGCCGCCGGCGGCGATGCGGCCCTGTTCGCCGACTGGCTGGCCGCCGCCTGCGCCGACCTGGAGCGCGCGGCGCGGGCGCTGCTTGCCCCGCCTTCCGGCGGCACCTGAAAAATCCTCCGGGCGGCGGCGCAGCGGCCTCGGTAGCATCGGCCCGCCTGAGGAGACCCGACGACCATGACCGTGATCACCACCATCGAGGACCTGCGCCAGCTTGCCCAGCGCCGCGTGCCGCGCATGTTCTACGACTATGCCGACAGCGGCAGCTGGACCGAGAGCACCTACCGCGCCAACGAGAGCGACTTCCAGAAGATCAAGCTGCGCCAGCGCGTGGCCGTCAACATGGAAGGCCGCAGCACGGCGACGAAGATGGTCGGCATCGACGTCGCGATGCCGGTGGCCATCGCGCCCACCGGCCTCACCGGCATGCAGCATGCCGACGGCGAGATCCTGGGCGCCAAGGCGGCCGAGGCCTTCGGCGTGCGCTTCACGCTCAGCACGATGAGCATCTGCTCGATCGAGGACATTGCGAAGCACACCACCAAGCCGTTCTGGTTCCAGCTCTACGTGATGCGCGACCGCGACTTCATCGAGCGCCTCATCGACCGCGCCAAGGCCGCCGGCTGCGACGCGCTGGTGCTGACGCTGGACCTGCAGATCCTGGGCCAGCGCCACAAGGACCTGAAGAACGGCCTCAGCGCGCCGCCGAAGCTGACCCTCCCCAACATCGTCAACATGATGACCAAGCCGCGCTGGTGCCTGGGCATGCTGGGCACCAGCCGGCGCCAGTTCGGCAACATCGTCGGCCACGTCAAGGGCGTGGAGAACATGGGCAGCCTGTCGGAATGGACGGCCAAGCAGTTCGACCCGCGGCTCAACTGGGGCGACGTCGAGTGGATCAAGCAGCGCTGGGGCGGCAAGCTGATCCTCAAGGGCATCCAGGACGTGGAGGACGCGCGCCTGGCCGTGGACTCCGGCGCCGACGCGCTGATCGTCAGCAACCACGGCGGCCGCCAGCTCGACGGCGCGCAGAGCAGCATCGAGGCGCTGCCGGCCATCGTCGCCGAGGTCGGCAGCAAGATCGAGGTGCACATGGACGGCGGCATCCGCAGCGGCCAGGACGTGCTGAAGGCCGTCGCGCTGGGCGCCAAGGGCACCTACATCGGCCGCGCCTTCCTGTACGGCCTGGGCGCGATGGGCCAGGAAGGCGTCAGCAAGGTGCTGCAGATCATCCACAAGGAACTGGACCTGACGATGGCCTTCTGCGGCCGCACGCGCGTGGCCGACGTGGACCGCAGCATCCTGCTGCCGGGGACGTTCCCGACCTGAAGCCATCCTCCTGGGCTCAGGTCGGTACTCGAGAAGCCGGTCAGTTGCTCGCGCTCGCGGCTGAGCAGCTGGAGGCGCGCATCAAGTACAAATTGCCGAACTCGTCGATCGTCCACTGCCGAACCAGCGTGGCCGCGCTCGCCCCACTCGCCTTGAACCACAGCTGGTCGTGGTTGAAGCGCGGGTCTGAGGGGGCGCTGTAGAACTCGCCTCGCGTCACAGTGGCATTTGCGCCACCAGCCTGAGCGAAGTCGTACTGATCCCGCGGATCGAAGTCACGGACCGTTTCCGTCCCGGGCAAGACCCGCAGCTCGCGGCGCACCGGGTCGATGTAGAGCTGACGCCACTGCCGCTCGACCGAATCGACCGCCACCACCCGGATGCGGCAGAACTCGTCGGCTACTCCGGGGCCGAAAGTCCCCACCTTGGCGATGCCGCTGAAGTAGTAGAAGTAGAGGTTCTCGAAGTCGTTCCAGGGCGTGCGGTTGGTGACTGCCGTGAAGCCGCGCTCGCCTTCCGGCTTCGCGGTGTTCTCGTCGACGAAGTAGAAGCGGCGACTCTTGTCCCAGGTGGCCACCACCTCGTCGCTGTGCGCGAGGACTTCCCGGCACTGGGGCGGCACTGGGGAGCGACCGGTATAGACACCCGAGTCCCAGAGCGAGCCCGGGGCGCAGCGCTTCTCGGCCGTCTTCTGGCCATCGGCTCCATCGAGC
This sequence comes from Rubrivivax sp., assembly GCA_019635315.1. Taxonomy (GTDB): domain Bacteria; phylum Pseudomonadota; class Gammaproteobacteria; order Burkholderiales; family Burkholderiaceae_C; genus Rubrivivax. Next base: position 1,646,518 of record JAHBZT010000001.1, on the reverse strand, counting down.
ACTTGGGTACCACTGCGGAGGCGAAGCGGGTGCTTCCTGGGCGCGCCCGGAAGGGCGAAGCGGAATTCGCCACTCCCTGCAACCGGGATCGAAGCCACTGAGCCGCCGTCGCCGACTTCGAGCACGGCGCCAGCGACATTCGCGACGGTGACCCGGGCGCGACCTTCACAGACGGCGCTGCCCGCCGGCGCGGCGCAGCCTTCCGCTTCCTCGATCAGCCCGGAAGGGCTGGGCGGCGGAGGTGGTGGCGGCGGCGGCTGCACGGGCGCGTCAGGCGCCGGGGCCCCGGCCGACGACCCCCCCCCCGCACCCGGCGACCAGGCTCAGCAAGCCCAGCGCCAGCAGCAAGGTCACCCGCCGAGTCCGCCCCGACGCCCGTGCCGCTGCCGGAGCCGGCACGGTGAATTGCAGCGCTGCAGCCCCATCCATTCTTTCCATCTTCGACCTCCCCGTGCCGCCCGTCGCGCGCGCGGTCACCGCATCACGGAAGCACCACGCCCACGCGAACAAAGCCTAACCCGCCCGTGCAGCGTCATCAAGACCGCAACTGCACGGGGCCGGCGCGGGCCACGGTCACACCACGGGCAGCTGCGTCCCGGCCGCGGCGTCGATGACGCCCCGGTGCAGCCGCGACGTGACGGCGTCGTACAGCGGCAGCACGGCCCCGCCGGCGACGGCCGCATTCGCGGCGCCGAACAGCGCCAGGCAGTCACGCACCGGGTGCTGTGCGGAGAGGTACAGCGCGCCGTCGTAGCCCAGGCGCTGCAGGTCGGCCGCCAGCCTTTGGCTCGGTGCATAGCGGGCAGCCTGCAGCACCGGCCAGTGGCTGGCATGCGGGCGCAGGTCGGCGATGCGCAGGCCGGTCGTCGCCAGCCGCGCGGTCAGCAGAACGCGGGCCTGCACGATGGCCAGCGCGATGGCAACGCTGTCGCGGCGGGCCAGGGTCTCGTAGACCGCGGTCACGTCCTGCAGCCCGAAGTAGCCGACCGGCTGCGCCGCCAGGTCGAAGCGGCAGGCCAGCAGCCCCGGCGGCGGCAGGATCAGTGGCCCGATGACGACGCTGCCCGGCCGCGGCGCCGGCAGCTGCACCCGGTAGACGCGCAGCTCCGCGGGCAGGACGGCCTGGCGCAGCGGCTGCCGGGTGCCGAGCGTCGCGACGTCCACCGCGGGCCGGCCGGCGCTTCAGTGCGAGGCGGCGACTGCCAGCACGCGTTCGCGCCGGCCCTGCTCCAGCGCCTGGCGCGGCGTCAGGCCGCCCAGGCCGCCGTGCGGCGTTTCCATGAACTGCAGCAGGGCCCAGCCGTCGTGCGTGCCCAGTGCCTGGGCCACCGGCGCCACGGCTTCGAAGACGGCGGGGTGGAACTGCCAGGCCGGCAGCCGCCAGCCGCGCTGGGCGCGCGCGAGCCCGATGCAGCGCCCGGCGCCGATCCACGCCACGATGCTGGCGCGCGTGGTGCCGGCCAGGCGGGCGGCCTCCGTGGTGCCGACCATGTCCGGCGCCTGCAGCCGCTGCAGCCTGGCCTGCTGGCCCGCCGCCAGCAGGGCCGCCGTCGCGTCGCGGCTGGCATAGGGCGATGCCTGCGGCGTCGATGCCGCGGCACGGGTCGCCCGTGCAGACCGCTGGCCGGGCAGCAGGGGAAGGTCGGCGGTGGGCATGTCGGTCCCTCGGTGGTCGGGAGTCGCGTCCGCGCCGGCGGCGGGGTGGCGCAAGCGTCCCGTTGAAGGGAAGTTTCGTCCAGTTCGTTCAGTTCGTCAATTTCGTCAATTTCGTCAAATTCGTCAAGTTCGTCAATCTCACTGACGTCACGCCGGGCCTGCGCCGCCCGGCGGCCCGACGTAGCGAGGCATGGCGCCAGCACCGGCGCCCGTCTGGCTGCCTTCACCGCCTTCACCGCGTCCGCCGCCCGGTGCCGGCACCGCGGCCGCACGCTGCACCGCGCGCGCGATGCCGCGCAGGATGTGCACCTCCTCGGCACTCAGCTGCGCGCGGTCGAGCAGCTGGTTCAGCCGCGGCATCAGCTTCTTCGGCGCTGCCGGGTCCAGGAAGCCGATCTGCTCCAGCGCCTGCTGCCAGTGGTCCAGCAGGCCCTGCACCGCGGCAGCATCGGCCAGCGTGGGGTCGGTGGTGCGCGGCACGACCGGAAAGCCGCCCAGCGCCTGGCGCCAGTCGTAGGCGACGAGCTGCACCGCCTGCGCCAGGTTCAGCGAGCCGTAGTCCGGGTGCGTCGGGATGCTCAGGCACGCGTGGCAGCGCCAGACGTCCTCGTTGGCGAGCCCGGTGCGCTCGGGGCCGAAGACGAAGGCCACGCGATGGCCTCCGCCGGCCAGCGCCGGCAGGTGCTCGCGCGGCGCAAACGTCGGCGGGCCGAAGTCGCGCGGCGTCATCGCGGTCGCGCAGGCCCAGGTGCTGCCGGCCAGCGCCTCGGCCAGCGAATCGGCCACGCGCGCGGCCGCCAGCACGTCGGTGGCGCCGCTGGCCATCGCCAGCGTCTCGTCCAGCTGCAGCACGTCGGGGTGGCGCGGGCGCACCAGCACCAGGCGCGCGAAGCCCATGACCTTGATCGCGCGCGCCGCCGCGCCGACGTTGCCGGCATGGCTCGGCTGCACCAGCACGAAGGTGGTGCCGTCGTCGGCGTCGTCCGGGGCACGGGACGCCGCCGCGGCAGGCGCGGCGTCCTTCGCGTCGGCGCTCGGCATGCTCGGGCCTGCGGCGGTCATCGTCGGTAGAATCAGGGCTTTCCCGTGGTCATTGTCGTCGCCCGACGCGCCGTCGCCGGGCCCAGGCCGCGGAACGCTCTTTCTCCCCTCTGCCCGTCCTTCCTGCGCGCCCGGCCCGCCCGGCGCCCACCTGCACTGTCCTGCCCATGTCGCAATCGCTGCACCCCATGCTCAACATCGCCGTCAAGGCGGCCCGCGCGGCAGGGGCGATCATCAACCGCGCCGCGCTGGACCTGGAGGTGCTGAAGGTCGGCACCAAGGGCCCCAACGACTTCGTCAGCGAGGTCGACCGCGCGGCCGAGCAGGTGATCATCGAGACGCTGCTCGACGCCTACCCCGGCCACGGCATCCTGGCCGAGGAATCGGGCCGCGAGCATGGCGCGAAGCACAGCGAATTCGTCTGGATCATCGACCCGCTGGACGGCACCACCAACTTCCTGCACGGCTTTCCGGTCTATGCGGTGTCGATCGCGCTCGCGCACCGCGGCGCGGTGCAGCAGGCCGTCGTATACGACCCCACGCGCAACGACCTCTTCTTCGCCAGCAAGGGCCGCGGCGCCTTCCTCAACGACCGCCGGCTGCGCGTGAGCAAGCGCACGCGCCTCGCCGATTCGCTGATCGGCACCGGCTTCCCGTTCCGCCGCGGCGACAACTTCAAGCGCTACGTCAAGATGTTCGAGGAGGTCATGCAGGCCAGCGCCGGGCTGCGCCGCCCGGGTGCCGCGGCGCTGGACCTGTGCTACGTGGCGGCCGGCTACTACGACGGCTTTTTCGAGACCGGCCTGAGCCCCTGGGACGTGGCCGCCGGCTCGCTGATCGTCACCGAGGCCGGCGGACTGATCGGCAACTTCACCGGCGAGGCCGACTTCCTCTACCAGCGCGAGATCGTCGCCGGCAACCCCAAGGTCTACGGCCAGCTGGTGCAGATCCTCGCGCCCTACACCAAGGTCATCGACGATGCACCCGCCGCGGCGCCTGCGGCCGCTGCCGCGCCGGACGCCACGGCGGCCTTCGTCGCCGCGGCCGCGTCGCCGGCAGCGCAGGGTGCGCCGGGCGCGCCGGTGGTGCCGGCGCGCAAGGCCGTGCGCGTGCGCCGCGCCGCCACCCCCGGCGGCGAGGACGCGCCGCTCTGACCGCGCGTTGCCACCGGAGCCCGCGATGCCGCTGCCGAGCTTCGCCGAGTTCGAGGCCGACGCCCGCGGCCGCGGCTTCGACGAGGTGCTGGAGCGCCGCTGGGCGCCCGGCACCGTGCTGGACACGCACACGCACCCGTTTGCCGTCGACGCCCTCGTGACCGAGGGCGAGCTGTGGCTGGCCTGCGCCGGCGCCACGCGCCACCTGCGCGCGGGCGACCGCTTCACGCTGGCGCGCGACGAGCCGCATGCCGAACGCTACGGCAAAGCCGGCGCGGTGTACTGGGTGGCGCGGCGCAACTGAGGCCGCGGCCGGGTCGCCTGTTCAGGCCCTGACGACCAGCCGCGGCGCCACGTGCTCGGCCCGCGGGAGCACGCGCCCGACCTCGGCCGCCTGCGCGAAGCCGTGGCGCGCGAAGACCGCCATCACCTCGGGCACGGCCTCGGCCGCGCAGGACACGAGCAGGCCGCCGCTGGTCTGCGGGTCGGTCAGCAGCGCGCGGTCCTCGTTCGCGAAGCCGGCCGGGAGCACCACGTCCTGGCCGTAGCCGGCCCAGTTGCGGCCCGAGGCGCCGGTCACGAAACCCTGCGCCGCCAGCCTGCGCACGCCGTCCAGCAGCGGCACCGCGGGCCAGTCCAGCTGCAGCTCGCAGGCGGCGCCGCGCGCCATCTCGAGCGCGTGGCCGGCCAGCCCGAAGCCGGTGACGTCGGTGATCGCGTGCACGCCGGGCAGCGCCGCGAGGTCGGGCCCCGGCGTGTTGAGCTTCGTCGTCGTCGCGATCATCGCCGCATAGCCGGCGTCGCCGAGCTCGCCCTTCTTCAGCGCCGCGCTCATCACGCCCACGCCCAGCGGCTTGCCCAGCACCAGGCGGTCGCCCGGCCGCGCGTCGGCGTTGCGGCGCACGCGGTCAGGGTGCACGAGGCCCATCGCGACGAGGCCGTAGATCGCCTCCACCGAGTCGATCGTGTGACCGCCGGCGATCGGGATGCCGGCGGCGCGGCAGACGTCGGCGCCGCCCTGCAGCACGCGCGCGATGGTCTCGGTGGACAGCACCGCGATCGGCATGCCCACCAGCGCCAGTGCCATGATCGGTCGGCCGCCCATCGCATAGACGTCGCTGATCGCGTTGGTCGCCGCGATGCGGCCGAATTCGTAGGGGTCGTCGACGATGGGCATGAAGAAGTCGGTCGTCGCGACCAGCGCCTGCTCGTCGTTGAGCATCCACACCGCCGCGTCGTCGGCGGTCGCGATGCCCACCAGCAGCTCGGGCGGCAGCGGCATCGCGGTCGTGCCCTTCAGGATCTCGGACAGCACGCCGGGGGCGATCTTGCAGCCGCAGCCGCCGCCGTGCGACAGCGAGGTCAGGCGCGGTTCGGCCGGGCGTTCGGGGGCATTCATGGGCGGGCTCCGTCGGGTGGGGTCAGCAGGCCGTCGACCACGCGCCGCAGCGCGGCCGCCTCGGCCGCCGGTGCGAACAGCGGTGCGCGCGCCGCGGCGCGGGCCTGCAGGGCCGGCAGCATATCGGCATCGTCGCGCGCGCGCTCGAGCAGGGCCGCCAGCGCGGCGTCGTCGCCTGGGGCGAAGACCGCCGGCCAGTCCGCGCCGAGCAGGCCCAGGTTGCCGTCGATCGCCGACGCGACGACCGGCGTGCCGCTGCGCAGGGCCTCGATCACGGCATGCGCGCCGCCCTCGATGCGGCTGGCATGCACCAGCACATGCGCCTGCTGGATGCGCCGGCGCACCGCGCCATGCGGCAGCGCCCCCAGCCAGCGGTAGCGCGGCTGGCGCGCCGCGAGCGCCGCGGCGGCGGCGCCGAGCGCGGGGTCCAGCGCGGCGCCGACGTGGTCCAGCCGGATGTCCGTGCGCGCGGCCAGCCGCGCAGCGGCGCGCAGGTAGGTCAGCGGGTCCTTCTCGTCGCGCAGGTGGCCGACCATCAGCGCGCGCAGGTGGCGCGCCGGCTTGGCCAGCGGCCGCCGCGCCGGGCAGGACTGCAGCACGACATGGCAGCGCGCGCGCAGCGCCGGCGGCAGCTGCAGCGGGCCGCGCTCGTTGAGCACGACCAGCACGTCGGCGGCGTGCAGCGAACGCTGCGCCGCGGCGTCGACGTCGATGTCGCGGTACAGGTCGGTGCCGGTCAGCACCAGCACGAGCGGCCGCGCCGGGTGGGCCGCCCGCCAGGCCGCGACCGAGGCTGCGGAGCGCCGCGCATGCAGCGCGATCATCATCGCCTCGTCGCCGCGGTCCCAATGGCCGGTCACGCGCACGCGGTAAGCTGGGGCCAGCAGGCGCTGCCAGCGGCGGGCAGTCTGCCAGTTGCCGTTGTTGGCGTCGGCCAGCGCCGGCGTGACGAGGACGAGGGACGGACGATGCACGCCCAGAGCCTAACCGCGGCCGCGCCGGTCGCGGCCCCCGCGCTGGCCGCGCGCCGCGGCGGCGCGGCCGAACTGGCGCGGCTGCTGCAGGCGGCACGCCGCGACACGCTGGCCACCTTCGCGGCCTGGCGCGCCGCGCGGCCGGCGCTGCAGGTGCCGCCGCGCGCCGAACTGAACCCGCCGCTGTGGGAACTGGGCCATGTCGGCTGGTTCCAGAGCTGGTGGCTGGCGCGTTTTCCGGCGCGTGCGCTGGGCCCGCGCGCCGACCCCGACGGCCCGCGCCTGGCGCCGCTGCGCGACGGCGCCGACGCGCTCTACGACTCCGGCCGCGTGCCGCACGACCGTCGCTGGTCGCTGCCGCTGCCCGATGCCGAGACGACGCTGGCCGACCTCGGGCGCGGGCTCGCGCAGACGCTGGACCTGCTGGCCGCGCTGCCGGCCGACGCCGGCGACGAGGCGCTGTACTTCTTCCGCCTCGCGCTGCTGCACGAGGACTTGCACCACGAGGCGGCGCTGTACATGGCGCAGTCGCTGGGCGTGCCGATCGCCGACGCGCGCTGGCAGCCGCAGCCGCTGCCCGAGCCGCCGCCGCCGCTGCGGCTGCCGGCCGGCGCGTGGTCGCTGGGCAGCGGCGGCGAAGCCGGCTTCGCCTTCGACAACGAACTGCACGGACAGGCCGTGGCGCTGGACGCCACCGAGATCGACGCCCAGGTGCTGCGCTGGGCCGAATTCCTGCCCTTCGCCGACGACGGCGGCTACGACCAGCCGCACTGGTGGAGCGACGCCGGCTGGCGCTGGCGGCAGGCAACGGGCCGCGACGCGCCGCGCTATCTGCGCCGCGACGGCGGCGGCTGGCTGCAATGGCGTGCCGGCGCCTGGCAGCCGCTGGACCGCCGCCTGGCGGCCTGTCACCTGAGCGCCTTCGAGGCCGAGGCCTGGTGCCGCTGGTCCGGCCGCCGGCTGCCCACCGAGGCCGAGTGGGAACGCGCCGCGTTCGCGGCGCCGCAGGCCTTTAGCTGGGGCGCGGTCTGGGAGTGGACCGCGAGCCCCTTCGCACCCTACCCCGGCTTCCGGCCGCATCCCTACCGCGACTATTCGGCGCCCTGGTTCGACGGCCGCCCGGTGCTGCGCGGCGCCTCGTTCATGACGCAGCCGCGGCTGGCCCACCCGCGCTACCGCAACTACTTTCCCGCCCACCGCGACGACGTGCCGGCCGGCCTGCGCAGCTGTGCGCGCTGAGGCGCTGAGGCGCTGCAACGGGCGCCGCGCCGCACCTGCGCCAGCGACCAGGCCCACCGCGCCGCCACCTGCCATGGCGCCGGGCCCGCGCCGGCCACATGCCCCGGCGCCGGCGTGCACCGCCCGGGGTGGCTACAGTCGCCGCTCGGCGCCCCGGCTCTTGCCGCGCGGCGAAGACCCCCTGGCCACCGCCCGAAGGAGCTCCCCATGCCTGCACGCCGGCCCCTGAACCTCCCGTCCCTGCTGGCAGCGCTGCTCGCGGCGCTGCTGCTCTTCGCGGCCGCCGCGGCGCACGCGCAGGCGGTGCTGCGCGTGACGACGATCCCCGAGGAGGCGGCCACCGAGCAGGTGCGCAAGTTCACGCCGCTGGCCGCCTACCTGGAACAGCAGCTGGGCATGAAGGTCGAGTTCACGCCGGTCAGCGACTACCCGGCCGCCGTCGAGGCCCTGGTCAACAAGCGGGTCGACCTCGTGTGGTTCGGCGGCGTGACCTACGTGCAGGCGAACAAGCGCTCGGGCGGCCGCGTGATCCCGATCGCGCAGCGCGAGGAGGACACCCGCTTCCGATCGGTCTTCATCGCGAAGACCGGCTCGGGCATCCGCACGCTGGCCGACCTGAAGGGCAAGCAGGTCTCGTTCGGCTCGCCGAGCAGCACCTCGGGCCACCTGATGCCGCGCAGCAACCTGCTGCAGGCCGGCATCGACCCCGAGAAGGACTTCCGCCGCATCGCCTACAGCGGCGCGCACGACGCGACGATCGCCTCGGTGGTCAGCGGCCGCGTCGACGCGGCGGCGCTGGACATCACGGTGTGGCGCAAGTTCGTCGACGAGAAGCGCGTCGACACCGCGGAGGTCGACGTCTTCTTCACGACGCCGCCGTTCTACAACTACAACTGGTCGGTGCACGCCGACATGCCGGCGGCGCTGCGCGAGCGCATCCAGGCCGCGCTGCTGGCGCTGGACCCGGCGCGGCCCGAGCAGGCCGAGATCCTGCGCCTGAACCGCGCCACGCGCTACATCGAGACGCGGCCCGAGAACTACCAGGGCCTGGAAGCGGCCGGCAAGAGCGCGGGGCTGTTCTGAGGCCGCGCGTCGTCGGCGGAGGCGGCTTGCGCATCGAGCTCGCGGCCCTGGCGGTGCGCCACCCGGCGGCGCGCAGCGGCGCCGCGCCGGCGCTGCGGCCGCTGACGCTGCAGCTCGCCGCCGGCGAGCTGCTGGCGGTGATCGGGCCTTCCGGCGCCGGCAAGACCACGCTGCTGCAGGCCGCGGCCTGCGCGCTGCGGCCGGCGCAGGGTGGCCTGCGGCTCGACGGCATCGACCCGTGGACGCTGTCGCGGCCGGCGCTGCAGCGCCTGCGCGGCTGCCTGTTCCTGGCGCCGCAGGTGCCGCCGCTGCCGCCGCGCCAGCGTGTCGTCACCGCGGTGCTCGCCGGGCGGCTGCCGGCGATGAGCCTGGCGGCCAGCCTGCGTTCGCTGTTCTACCCGAGCGACATCCCGGCTGCCCATGCCGCGCTGGAGCGCTTCGACCTCGCCGAGAAGCTGTTCGAGCGCGTCGACCGCCTGAGCGGCGGCGAGCGCCAGCGCGTGGGTCTGGCGCGCGCGCTGCTGGCACCGGCCGGGCTGTGGCTGGTCGACGAACCGCTGTCGTCGCTGGACCCGGCGCGGGCGCAGCAGGCCATCACCACGCTGGTGGCGGTGGCGCGCGAGCGCGGCGTCACGCTGCTGGCCACGCTGCACCAGGTCGACATGGCGCTGGCGCACTTTCCGCGCATCGTCGGCCTGCGCGACGGTGCGCTGGCCTTCGACCTGCCGGCCGCGCAGGTCACGCGCGAGCACCTGGCGGCGCTGTATGCGCAGCACGAGCACGAGCTGCAGGGCGCCGCGCCCGTCCCCGACGCCCCGCCGGCCCCGCCGCCGGCGGCGGCAATGCACTGCCGCTGAGCCGCCGCGACGACATGCCGACACCCCCGGCCGCACAGGAGCCCGCCGCTTGAGCACGAGCGCGCTGCCGCTGCGCCGCGCGCCGGACCGCGACCCGGCCTGGCAGCGGCGGCTGTTCTGGACGCTGGCCGCGCTGGTGCTGCTGTGGCCGCTGGCGGTGGCCACCGAGTTCAGGCCCTGGGTGCTGTTCGCGCCCGACAACCTGCAGGTCAGCGCGCGCTTCCTGGCCGACTTCTGGCCGCTGGCGCTGGAGCGCGACTTCCTGGCCCTGGTCGCGCGCGAGACCTGGCGCACGGTGGCGATCGCCACCGCCGGCGTCACGCTGGCGCTGCTGCTGGCGGTGCCGCTGGCGCTGGCGTCGGTGCGCACGCTGTCGGTGTCGGCGCTGAGCGGCCGCATGGCGCGCGGGCCGTTCTGGCTGCGCCAGGTCGTGCGCTGGACGCTCGTCGTGCTGCGCAGCGTGCCCGAGCTGGTGTGGGCGCTGGTCTTCGTGCGCGTCGTCGGCCTCGGGCCGACGGCCGGCGTGCTGGCGATCGCGCTGACCTACGCCGGCATGCTGGGCAAGGTCTACGGCGAGATCCTGGAAAGCGGCGAGTCGCAGCCCGCCGAGACCCTGCTGCGCAACGGAAGCGGCCGCCTGCAGGCCTTCGCCTACGGGCTGCTGCCGGCGAATGCCGCCGAGCTGACCTCCTACACCGTCTACCGCTGGGAATGCGCGATCCGCTCGTCGGTGGTGCTGGGCTTCGTCGGCGCCGGCGGGCTGGGCCAACAGCTGGACAACTCGATGAAGATGTTCGTCGGCGGCGAGGTCGCGACGCTGCTGCTCGTCTTCGTCGCGCTGGTCGCGCTCGCCGACCGCGTCAGCGGCGGGCTGCGCCGTGCGCTGGGATGAGACGGTGTGAAAGGACCCACGATGCCCGGCACCCTGGGTGCTTTCAAGACTTCTGAGCGCGCAGCAGGACCATGAAACGACCGAGCGCCGCCAACCCGCCGTACCGGCTGCCGCCGCCGCTGTTCGACGCGCGCTGCAAGGCCTGCTGGTTCGTCGCCGCCGTGCTCGTGCTGGTGGTGGCCAGCTTCTGGACGCTGGACCTGCAATGGGCGCAGCTGTTCTCGCTCGACGCGGCGCGCAGCATGGGCCGCTTCGTCGCCGAGTTCTTCCCGCCGGACCTCGCGCCGGCCTTCCTGCAGCGCGTGGCGGTCGCGGCCTGGGAGACGCTGGCGATGTCGCTGCTGGGCACCGTGCTCGCCGCGGCGGCCGGGCTGCTGCTGGCGCTGCCGGCCAGCCGCCGCCACGCCGGCGACCGCGCCTGGGGCCGCGCGCCGACGCGGCTGCTGCTCAACGCGCTGCGCTCGGTGCCCGAGCTGGTGTGGGCCGCGCTGCTGCTGATCGCCGCCGGGCTGGGGCCCTTCGCCGGCACGATGGCGCTGGCGCTGCACACCACCGGCGTGCTCGGTCGCCTGTTCGCCGAGGCGATCGAGAATGCCCCGCCCGGGCCGGCCGACGCGCTGCGCGCGCAGGGCGTGGGCGGCACGCGCGTCTTCGCCTACGCGACGCTGCCGCAGGTGCTGCCGCAGCTGACCAGCTATGCGCTGTACCGCTGGGAGAACAACATCCGCGCCGCGGCCGTGCTGGGCGTCGTCGGCGCCGGCGGCCTGGGCCAGCTGCTGGTCTTCCACATGGGCCTGTTCCACATGGACAAGACGGCCACCGTGCTGGCCGCGATGCTGCTGCTGGTGGCGCTGGTGGACGCCGCGAGCCAGGGTGCGCGCCGCCTGCTGACGCGCTGATCAGGGCCAGGGCGCGAGCTGCTGCAGCAGCGTGGGCACCAGCTCGCTGACCGTGGGGTGGATGGGCACCGTGCGCACGATGCGGTCCACCGGCTGGCCGGCGGCCATCATGTCGAGCAGGCCGTGCACGACTTCGTCGGCCGCCAGTCCCAGCAGCGAGGCGCCGAGCAGCTGGCGCGTGTGGGCGTCGACCAGCACCTTCATGAAGCCCTGCGTCTCGCCGGCCTCGCGCGCACGGCCCACGCGCTGCATCGGCATCTTCGCGCGCAGCAGCCGGCGGCCGCTGCGCCGGGCCTCGTCCTCGTTGCTGCCGATGCGCGCCAGCGGCGGGTCGGTGAACAGCGCGTAGCAGGGAATGCGCTCGCCGATGCGCCGCGCCTGGCCGTCGAACAGGTTGGCGACCACGATCTCGTGGTCGTTCCACGCCGTGTGCGTGAAGCCGCCGCGGCCGTTGCAGTCGCCGACCGCCCACACGCCCTCGGCGCTGCTGCGGCACTGCTCGTCGACCACGATGTGGCCGCGTTCGTCGGTCGCGATGCCGGCGGCGTCCAGACCCAGGCCGTCGGTATTCGGCACGCGGCCGACGGCCATCAGCACGTGGCTGCCGGCGATGCGCGGCGCCTCGCCCTCGCAACGCACGCCGACGGCGATGCGCCCGCCGTCGCGCGCCAGCGCGATGCACTCCGCGCCGAGCTCGAACCGCACGCCCTCGCCCTCGAGCACGGCGCGCACGCCGGCGGCGATGTCCTCGTCCTCGCGCGGCAGCAGGCGCGGCGAACGCTCGACCACCGTCACCGCGGCGCCGAAGCGGCGCATCATCTGCGCGAACTCCAGGCCGATGTAGCTGCCGCCGACGACGACCAGGTGCCCGGGCACCTCGTCCAGCGCCAGCACCGAGACGTTGTCGAGCAGCGGCAGGCCCTCGCTGCCCGGCAACGGCGGGTGCAGCGCGCGCCCGCCGACGTTCAGGAAGATGCGCGACGCCTGCAGCCTGCGCTCGCCGACGGCCAGCGTGCGCGGGGCAACGAAGCGGGCCTCACCGGCGATCACCTCGGTGTGCGCGAGCCCGCGCAGCCAGGACGCCACGCCCTCGCGCGAGCGGCGCACGATCTCGTCCTTGCGCGCCATCACGCGCGCCATGTCCACGCGCAGCGGACCGGTGTCGAAGCCGAACTCGGCGCCGCGCCTTGCCAGCTGGACCGCGCGCGCCGTGGCCACCAGCGTCTTGGTCGGCACGCAGCCGACGTTGACGCAGGTGCCGCCGAAGTGGTCGCGCTCGATGACGGCGGTGCGCAGGCCCTCGCGGCTGCAGCGTGCGGCGATCGCCGGGCCGGCCTGGCCGGCGCCGACGACGATGGCGTCGAAGTGTTCGGTCTGCATGTCTGCTCCTCGCGCGGCCGCGCGGCGCCGGCCGCCCGCCGCAGTGGAGAATGACAGCATGTCGCGCCGCCTGCAAAGCCTGCTGCGCTCGGGGTCCGTGCTGCTGCTGGCGCTCGCGGGCGCCATGCCCGCGGCCTGGGCCGCGGAGCCGGTGACCGTCGGCTCCAAGCGCTTCACCGAGAGCTACGTGCTCGGCGAGCTGGTCGTGCAGACGCTGCAGGCCGCCGGCGTGCCGGCGCAGCACCGCCAGGGCCTGGGCAACACCGGCATCCTCGAGCAGGCGCTGGCCAGCGGCGCGGTGCAGGTCTACCCCGAATACACCGGCACCATCGTGCGTGAGCTGCTCAAGCGCGACGCGCCCGAGGACGCCACCGCGTCGCTGGCGCAGATCAACGCCTGGCTGGCGCCGCGCGGGCTCAAGGCGGCGGTGCCGCTGGGCTTCAACAACACCTACGCGCTGGCGATGCGCGAGGACGACGCGGCGCGGCTGGGCCTGGTCACGATCTCGGACCTCGCGCGCCTGCCGGCCGAGGCCGCGGCGCGGCTGCGGCCGGGCCTGTCGCACGAATTCCTGGTCCGCGCCGACGGCTGGCCGGCATTGCAGCGCGCCTACGGCCTGGCGCTGCGGCCGGGCGGCGGGCTGGACCACGGACTGGCCTACGAAGCCCTCGCGCGCGGGCAGGTCGACCTGATCGACGTCTACTCCACCGACGCCAAGATCGGCCGCCTGAAGCTGCGCGTGCTGCGCGACGACCGCGCCTTCTTCCCGCGCTACGACGCCGTGCTGCTGATGCGCGCCGGCCTGGACGAGGCGCCGCTGGCCGCCGCGCTGGCCGGCCGCATCGACGAGGCGACGATGATCGCGCTGAATGCCGAGGTCGAGATCGACGGCCGCGGCTTCGCCGAGGTCGCGCGCGACTTCCTCGCACGCAGCGCGGCGGCGACGGCACCGGCGACCGCTGCGCCCGCCGCGGCCCCGCGCGCCGGCTTCGTCCAGCGGCTGCTGGCGCCGGACCTCGGCCGCCTGCTCGGCCAGCACCTGGCGCTGGTCTTCGGCTCGCTGGCGCTGGCGGTCGCCGCCGGCGTGCCGCTGGGGGTGTGGGCCTTCCGGCGGCCGGCGCTGGCCGGCGTGCTGATGGGCGCGGTCGGCGTGCTGCAGACCGTGCCCTCGCTGGCCCTGCTGGCGGTGCTGATCGCGCTGCTGGGGGTGATCGGCTTCTGGCCGGCGCTGCTGGCGCTGTTCGTCTATGCGCTGCTGCCCATCGTGCGCAACACGCATGCCGGTCTGGCCGGCGTGCCGCGCGAACTGCAGCTGGCCGCCGCGGCGCTGGGGCTGCGGCCGGGGCAGGTGCTGCGGGCGGTGGAGCTGCCGCTGGCCTGGCCCACGCTGCTGGCCGGCGTGAAGACCGCCGCGGTGATCAACGTCGGCACCGCGACCGTGGCCGCCTTCATCGGCGCCGGCGGGCTGGGCGAGCGCATCGTCGCCGGCCTGGCGGTCAACGACGCGACGCAGATGATGGCCGGCGCGGTGCCGGCCGCGCTGCTGGCCGTCGCCGTTCAGGCAATCTTCGGCGCCATCGAGCGGCTGCCGCGCTGGCAGCGCCAGGCCGCTCGCGAATCGGGAGGACGACCCTGGTGATCACCGTGCATGGCCTTGCGAACTGCGACACCGTCCGGCGCGCCCGCGCCTGGCTGGGCGAACGGGGCCAGCCCCATCGATTCCACGACTTCCGCAAGGACGGCGTGCCGGACGCGGCCCTGGCAGGCTGGATCGCCGCGCTCGGCTGGGAGCGGCTGCTCAACCGCCAGGGCACGACCTGGCGCCGGCTGCCGGACGACGAGCGCGCGGCGGTCGTCGACGCCGCGTCGGCGCGGGCGCTGATGCGGCGCCAGCCCGGCGTGATCCGGCGCCCGGTCGTCGTCTGGGCCGACGGCAGCATCAGCGTCGGCTTCGACGCCGCCGACTGGGCACGCCGGACCTGACCGGCGCCGGCCCGGCACGCGGTCAGCTTCGGAACCTCAGAGCGCCCGGCACTGGTCCTCCTTGGAGGCCGCGCGGTTGCCGCCGCCGGTGGGCGCCGGCTGGTTGTCCTTGCACTGCAGGTTGCCGCCGGCGCGGTTGTCGACCAGCGTGGCGCCGCCGCGGTTGTCGAAGAGCTGGATGTCGCCGGTGACCTGCAGCGCCTGCAGCCACAGCAGCGCGCCGTTGGCCTTCAGCTGCACCGAGCCGCCGACCACCGTGCCGTCCAGCGTCGCCGCCTGGCTGCGCTCGATCTGCACCGAACCGCCGACACGGCCGCCGCCAAGCCACAGCCGTTGCGCGCCGTCGGCCTGCACGTTGCCGGCGATGACGGCGTCGCGCAGGTCGACCGTCGCGCCGGCCTCGACCAGCAGGTTGCCGGTGAGCCGCGTGCCGCGCAGTTCGCAGCGTGCGCCGGCCGGCACGACGACGTTGGCGACATTCAGCGCCCCCAGGCTGCGGTCGCGGCAGCTGACGTTCTCGCCGTCGGGCCAGACGGCGATCGGCAGCGTCGGCCCCTCGGCCGGCGGCAGCGGCGACACCGGCGGCACCAGCGGCGGCCAGTCGCTGGTGTCCGGCGGCGGCAGCTGCGGCGCCTGCAGCGCGGCGCACTGGTCCTCGAGCGAGGCGGCGACGTTGTCGCGCCCGCGCGGCGCCGGGTCGTTGTCCTTGCACTGCAGGTTGCCGACGATGCGGTTGCCGATCAGCGTGAGGCCGCCGCGGTTGGCCATGGCCTGCAGGTTGCCGCCGATCTGGTTGGCCTGCGCCGCCAGCGCGCCGCGCTGCGCGTCGAACTGCACGTCGCCGGTGACGCGGCTGTCGGCCACCACCCCGCTGCCGCCCTGCTCGAGCTGCACCGAGCCGCCGACGCTGGCATCCACGAGCACGACGCTGGCGGCGCCCTCGCCCTGCACGTTGCCGACGACGGTCACGCCGCGCGCGTCGAGCACGCTGCCGCGGCCGACCTGGATGTTGCCGTCCACCGTGGTGCCGGCGAGCACGCAGACCTCGCCGTCGGGCACCTGGATGTCGTCGCTGCGCGCCGTGCCCAGCGAGACGTTGCCGCAGCGGTAGGGTGCGCCGGGCTGCGGCGCGGCACCGGCCGGCAGGCCCGGCGCCGGGGCCAGCGCGATGCTGCCGGTGCCCGACGGCGTGGCGCGCGGGTCGTCCGGCGCGCCGCCGCCGCCGCCACAGGCCGCCAGCAGCAGTGCGCACAGCGCGGCGGCCGCGCGGCCGGCCGGCGCTGCGGCCTTCGGCGCAGGGAGCGCGCTCGGGGCACGGCGGCGCGTGCCCGCGGTTCGGGGGGTGGTCATCGACGTCCTCCTGGTCGTTGCGCCCGCGGCGGCGGGTTGCCGCGCGGTTCGTCTGTACAGAGGGGACTGGACACCCGCCGATACCCGCGGGTTCGTCACCAGGTGTGAACAATCGTTGCCAGGCGGCACCGTTACCATGCGCCGAGGCGGTGCCGCCCCCGCGTCCATCGCGCCCCTGCCCGCGAGAGCGCTGCGTTGCCGACCGTCACCGAACCGCCGACCGATCCCTCGCTGCGGGCCGCCGAGGCGGTCGTGCAGGCGCTCGCCAGCGACGCCGAGCGCGGCCTGAGCACGGCCGAGGCCGCGCGCCGGCTCGCTGCCGACGGCCCCAACCTGCTGAAGGCGGTGCCGCCGGTGCCGGCCTGGCGCCGCCTGCTCGCGCAGTTCCAGGATCCGCTGGTCCTGCTGCTGCTGGTGGCGGTGGCGATCGCGCTGGTGGCCTGGGCCGTCGAGGGCCGCCACGGCTGGCCGGTCGACGCCGTCGTGATCGTCGCCGTCGTGCTGCTCAACGCGGCGCTGGGCTACGCGCAGGAGGCACGCGCCGAGAGCGCGGTCGCCGCGCTCGCCCGCCTGGCGGCGCCGACCTCGGCCGTGCTGCGCGACGGCCGCGTGCAGCGCGTGCCCAGCGAGACCCTGGTGCGCGGCGACCTGCTGGTGCTGGCCGAAGGCGACGCGGTCGGCGCCGACGCGCGGCTGCTGCAGGCCGCCACGCTGCGCGTGCAGGAGGCGTCGCTGACCGGCGAGAGCGAGCCGGTGCTGAAGGACGCCGCCACGCTGGCCGCGCCGGCGGCACTGGGCGACCGGCTGAACATGGTCTTCCGCGGCTCGGCGGTGGCCGCCGGCAGCGGCCGCGCGGTCGTCACCGCCACCGGCATGGCGACCCAGGTCGGCGCCATCGCGCACCTGCTGGAGACGACGGCCGAGGAGCCGACGCCGCTGCAGCGCGAGGTCGCCGGCATCGGGCGCATGCTCGGCCGGGCGGTGGTCGTGATCGCCGTCGTCGTCGTCGCGACCGTGCTGCTGCTGTCCGAGGTGCGCAGCGCGTCGGACGTGATCACGGTGCTGCTGCTCGGCGTCTCGCTGGCCGTGGCCGCGGTGCCCGAGGGGCTGCCGGCCATCCTGTCGGTGGTGCTCGCGCTGGGCGTGCGCCGCATGGCCGCGCGCCACGCCATCGTCAGGAAGCTGTCGTCGGTGGAGACGCTGGGCTGCGCTTCGGTGATCTGCTCGGACAAGACCGGCACGCTGACGCGCTCGGAGATGACCATCGAGCGCGTGGCCAGCGCCAGCGGCGGCAGCCGCGTCACCGGCGCCGGCTACGTGCCCGAAGGCCATCTGGAGCACGCCGGCGCGCCGCTGACCGGCGGGCCGGTGCACAAGGAGCACCTCGTCGTGCTCAGCCGCGGCAGCCTGGCCGGCAACGCCAGCCTGCGCCAGGCCGACAGCGGCGAGTGGGAGATCCAGGGCGACCCCACCGAGGCCGCCTTCCTGGTCGCCGAGCGCAAGCTCGGTGTGCACGAGGCGCGCCAGCGCCGCTTCCGCCGCGTCGCCGAGATCCCGTTCACGTCCGAGCGCAAGATGATGTCGACCATCGAGCGCGACGAGGACCAGGGCGGCGAGCTGCTGCTGGTCGCCAAGGGTGCGCCCGACGTGCTGATCGCGCGCTGCACGCGCCAGCGCGTGGGCGCCGAGGTGCTGCCGCTGGACGAGGCCGCGCGCGCGCGGGCGCTGGCCGATGTCGACCGCCTGGGCGACGAGGCGCTGCGCGCGCTGGCCGTGGCCTACCGGCCGCTGACGGCGGCCGAGTCCGCCGCGGTGCTGGCGGCCGGCGGCGGCACGCCGGACGGGCTGGAGCAGGAACTCGTCTACGTCGGCAGCGTCGGCATCATCGACCCGCCGCGGCCCGAGGCCGCCGCCGCGATCGCCGAGGCGCAGCGCGCCGGCATCCGGGTGCTGATGATCACCGGCGACCACCCGCGCACCGCGGCGCGCATCGCCGCCGACCTGGGCATCGTCGGCCCCGGCGCGCGCGTGCTGACCGGCCCCGAGCTGGACCGGCTGGACGCGCAGGCCTTCGCCGCCGCGGTGCGCGCGACGGCGGTCTACGCGCGCGTCGCGCCGGTGCACAAGCTGCGCATCGTCGACGCGCTGCAGGCCGACGGCCAGGTCGTCGCGATGACCGGCGACGGCGTCAACGACGCGCCGGCGCTGAAGTCGGCCGACATCGGCATCGCGATGGGCGTCACCGGCACCGAGGTCACCAAGCAGGCGGCGAAGATGATCCTCGCCGACGACAACTTCGCGACCATCGTCGCCGCGGTGCGCGAGGGCCGCGCGATCTACGACAACCTGCGCAAGTGCCTGCGCTACCTGCTGTCGTCCAACATGGGCGAGGTGCTGACCGTCTTCCTGGGCGTGATCGGCGCCGGCGTGATCGGCCTGGCCGGCAGCGGCGAGGCGCTGGTGCTGCCGCTGCTGGCGACGCAGATCCTGTGGATCAACCTGATGACCGACGCCGGCCCGGCGCTGGCGATGGGCGTGGACCCGCCGACCGACGACGCGATGGCGCGTGCGCCGCGGCGCCCGGGCGCGCGCGCGATCGACGGCCGCATGTGGCGCGGCATCCTGGCGGTCGGCCTGGTGATGGCGCTGCTGTCGCTGGCGACGCTGGACCTGTACCTGCCCGGCGGGCTGATCGAGGGCGAGGAGTCGCTGGCGAAGGCGCGCACCGCCGCCTTCACGGTGCTGGTGCTGGCGCAGCTGTTCAACTGCTTCAATGCGCGCTCGGAGACGGCCAGCGCCTTCGTGCACCTGTTCGCCAACCGCTGGCTGTGGGGCGCGGTCGTCGTCTCGTTGCTGCTGCAGGCGGCGGTCGTGCACCTGCCGGCGCTCAACCTCGCCTTCGGCACCGTGCCGCTGAGCGCGCCGCAGTGGGCGGTCTGCGTCGCGATGGCCAGCGGCGTGCTGTGGTTCGGCGAGGCGCGCAAGTGGCTGCTGCGCCGGCGTGTCGCCGCGTAGATGCCGCCCGGCCGGCGCCGGCGCGCCGGCTCTGGAAGCCTGCGCTCAGCCCTCGTCCAGCGCCGCCATCTGCGCCGCGAAGGCCTGCCGGTAGACCGCCGCCTGCTCGCGCGCCTGCTGCCGCAGCAGCGCGGCCGGACGCGCCAGCGCCGCCTGCAGGCCGCTGGCGATCGCCGGCAGCTCGACCTCGGCCGGCGCACCGGCGGCGTCCCAGGTCGCTGCATAGGCGGCCTGCTTGCCGCTGCGTGCGGCGGCGACCGGCGCGCGCAGGTTCAGGCGCGGCAGCCCGAAGGCCGTGGCGACGATGCGCCCGTGCAGGCTGCTGCCGCAGAAGCCGCGGCTGCCGGCGATCAGCGCGCACACCGCCCACAGGTCCGGCGAGCGCAAGACGCGCGCCGCACCCGGCCGCATCCAGGCCGCGACCTGCTCCAGGCCGGCGAGTGCGTCGTGCCAGGGCGCGGCGCCGGCACGGAACAGCGCCACGCCCAGGCCGCTGGCGGCGCACACCTGGTCGAGCTGGCGCGCGATCTCGCGCAGCGAGCCGTGGTCGCCGAACTCGGCGCTGAACTGCACCGCCAGGTAGCCCGCGGCCCAGGCACCGCGCAGCGCGGCCGCTTCACCGGCCGCGGCCGCGCGCGCGATGGTCTCGCCGAACAGCTCGGCCGTCATGACCGCCGGGTCGGGCACCACGGCGGCCGCGATGCCGGCGGCGGCCAGGTGCGCGGCGGTGCGCGCCTCGCGCACGCTCAGCGCGTCGGCCGCGCGCAGCTTGCCCAGCACCTCGGCGCGCAGCGCCGGGTCCGCATGGTCCAGGTCGGCGCCGCCGACCGCGGCGAAGGCGACCCGCGCCAGCCCGGGATGCTGCTGGCGCGACACCGCGTACGGCGCCTGCTCGTCGCTGCCGAACAGGCGCTGCAGCCAGGCGCGGCGCTCGGCAGGCCGCTGTGCGAGATAGCCGATGGCCGCCGGCGCCTCGTCCGCCCGCAGCAGCATGACCGCGGCCTGCCAGGCGCTGCAGGTCAGCAGTTCGCCGCCGACATGCAGAAGCGTCGCCCCGGCGGCCTGCGCGCTGGCGGCCAGCCGCCGCAGCGCGACGACCTGGTGGCCGCCGCAGGGCCGCAGGTCGCGGTCGGCCAGCCCGGCGAAGAGCAGCCGGCGCCCGGGCAGCAGCGCCGCGGCGACCTGCGCGAACAGCAGGTCGCCGATGTTGTGCCGGTCGAAGGCGCCGAACAGGATCACGGGCGGGGCCACGGCGCATCCTAGGGCCGGGCGGCCCGCGGCGGCGACGGCAGCCCTGGCGCCCGCGGGCTTGAAGCCACGCGATACGGGCGCATCTGGGAGCCGTGGTCGTCAGTGCGCGCACCGACGCGGCGCGGCCACCAGGAGGTGCCATGGCGGCCGCAGGATCCCCAGCCGAAACCCGCTCCCCCGCCGTGGCGGGGCGCTTCTACGCGGGCACGGCAGCGGCGCTGGCGCAGGAGGTCGACCACCTGCTCGCCGGCGTGCCGGTCACGCCCGGCGCGATGGTGCCGAAGATGCTGCTCGTGCCGCATGCCGGCTACCTGTACTCCGGGCCCATCGCCGCGCAGGCCTACGCCAGGCTGCGGCCGGCGCGCGGCCGCCTGCGCCGCGTCGTGCTGCTCGGGCCCACGCACCGCGTCGCGCTGCGCGGCATCGCCGTGCCGCAGGCAGCGGCCTTCGCGACGCCGCTGGGCCGCGTGCCGGTGGACCGCGACGCGCTGGCCGCGCTCGCCGACCTGCCGCAGGTCGTCGCCAGCGACACCGTGCATGCCGAGGAACATGCGCTGGAGGTGCAGCTGCCGTTCCTGCAGCGCGTGCTCGGCGACTTCACGCTGGTCCCGTTGGCCGTCGGCCGCGCCGACGCGCCGCAGGTCGCCGAGCTGCTCGAGCGGCTGTGGGGCGGCGACGAGACGCTGGTCGTCGTCAGCTCCGACCTCTCGCACTACCTGCCCTACGACGCGGCCCGCGCACGCGACCGCGCGACCATCGACCGCGTGCTGCGCCTGGACCCCGGCCTGGACCACGACGAAGCCTGCGGTGCCACGCCGCTGGCAGGCGCGCTGCTCGTCGCGCAGCGCCGGGGCCTGGTGCCGCGGCTGCTCGACCTGCGCAATTCGGGCGACACGGCCGGCGACCGCCGCCGCGTCGTCGGCTATGCCGCGGTGGCCTTCGAGGCGCCGCCGGCCGTCGCGGCACGCGCCGGCGACGCGGCCGCCGCGTCGCCGGTGGCCGGCCGCGACGCGTCGGATGCCGTCGCGGCGCACACCGAGGTCCAGCTCGGTGCCGCGCTGCTGGCGCGGGCGCGCAACGTGATCGCCGCCGGTCTGGGCCTGGCGATGGCCGCCGAGCCCGAGCACCCGGCGCTGGCCGCCCCTGGCGCCAGCTTCGTGACGCTGCGCCGCGAAGGCGAGTTGCGCGGCTGCATCGGCTCGCTGCAGGCCCATCGCGCGCTCGGCGACGACGTGCGCGCGCATGCGATGGCCGCCGCCTTCGCCGACCCGCGCTTCGATCCGCTGGCGCCGGACGAGTATGTCGACCTCGAGATCGAGGTTTCGGTGCTGGGCACCGCCGAGTGGCTGG
This sequence comes from Rubrivivax sp., assembly GCA_019635315.1. Taxonomy (GTDB): domain Bacteria; phylum Pseudomonadota; class Gammaproteobacteria; order Burkholderiales; family Burkholderiaceae_C; genus Rubrivivax. The sequence continues at coordinate 1,624,995 of JAHBZT010000001.1, read as the reverse complement.
CCGCGGCCAGCGAGGCACAGGTCCACCGCCTGCTGCGCCCGGGCATCGACGGCGTGATCCTCGAATGGCGCGGCCGCAGCGCGACCTTCCTGCCGCAGGTCTGGGCGCAGCTGCCGGAGCCGGCGGACTTCCTGCGTGCGCTCAAGCGCAAGGCCGGGCTGCCGGCCGACTTCTGGGCCGCCGACCTGCGCCTGGCGCGCTATGCGGTGCGCAAGTTCGTCGAGCAGCTTGCGCCGGCCGACGAGGCGCTGGCCTGATGGGCGCACGCGACGACCTGCCGGACGGGCACCACCCGGCGCAGTGGTGGCATGTCCTGCCCGACGGGCGGCTGCAGTGCGACCTGTGCCCGCGCGACTGCCGGCTGCACGAGGGCCAGCGCGGCCTGTGCTTCGTGCGCGCCCGCGAGGGCGACGCGATGGTGCTGACGACCTACTGCCGCAGCTCCGGCTTCGCGGTCGACCCGATCGAGAAGAAGCCGCTGAACCACTTCCACCCCGGCTCGGCGGTGCTCTCGTTCGGCACCGCCGGCTGCAACCTGGCCTGCAAGTTCTGCCAGAACTGGGACATCTCCAAGAGCCGCGAGATGGACCGCCTGATGGACCAGGCGTCGCCGGCGCGCATCGCCGAGGCGGCCGCTTCCAGCGGCTGCCGCAGCGTGGCCTTCACCTACAACGACCCGGTCATCTTCGCCGAATATGCGATGGACACCGCCGACGCCTGCCACGCGCTGGGCGTGCAGACGGTGGCGGTCACGGCCGGCTACATGCACGCGGCGCCGCGGCGCGCCTTCTACGCGAAGATGGACGCCGCCAACGTCGACCTGAAGGCCTTCAGCGACGACTTCTACTTCAGGCAGACCGGCGCCCACCTGGCGCCGGTGCTCGACACGCTGCAGGCCATCGTGCACGAGAGCGCCTGCTGGCTGGAGATCACGACGCTGCTGATCCCGGGCCACAACGACGGCACGCCGGAGCTCGAGGCGATGACACGCTGGATCGCCGAGCAGCTGGGCCGCGACGTGCCGCTGCACTTCAGCGCCTTCCACCCCGACTACCGGATGACCGACGTGCAGCGCACGCCGCTGGCGACGCTGCAGCGCGCGCGCGAGATCGCGCTCGCCGCCGGGCTGCACCATGTCTATACCGGCAACGTGCACGACCGCGATGGCGGCACGACCTGCTGCACCGGCTGCGGCCGCGCGCTGATCGAACGCGACTGGCACCGGATCCTGCGCTACGACGTCGACACCACCGGGGCCTGCCCGCACTGCGGCACCGCGCTTGCCGGCCGCTTCGGCGGCGAGCCGCCGCGCCTGGGCCGGCGGCGGGTGCCGATGCGCGTGGCGATGGGCTGAGAGGCTGAGAGGCCATCCCATGCACCCGCGCATGGGATGGCCTCGCAGCCTCTGAGTCGTCCCGGAAAAGCACCGGGGCGCCGGCCTCCTGGACGGAGGCCCGGCGCCCCGGGCTGGGCTGCGGCCCGTCAGTCGATGGTGATGCCGCCCACCAGCACCAGGGTCGTCGGGTAGACGCCAGCGCCGTTGGGCACGCTGAGGTTGGCGCCACTGGTGCGCGTGCCGTCCGACAGCGCGATGCCACCACCCACGCCCTGGAAGGCGATCTGCGAGATCGGCGACGCGGCCAGGGCCTGCGCGACGCTGGTGACTGCACCGGCACAGTCCTGGGCCAGCATGAACGAGTCGAGCGGGATCGCATAGTCGCTCGCCGCCGCGTCCGTCGGCGTGACGACGCGGCGCAGCTGCAGGCGGCAGGTGTTGCCGGAGACGTCGTAGCGCTTGCCCAGGTCCATCACGATCATGAAGTTGTTCGTCGCGCCGCCGAACCACTCCGCGTTCTGGCCGAGCTTGAACCTCAGCGTGGTCTGCGTGGTGACCTGCACCCCCGGCGTGTCGGCGGTCGGGCTGAAGCCGCCCGTCACGCCCGGCGCCTGCACGTAGATGCCCATGTACAGGTCGGCCGCGGGCGTCGGCGTCTGGTAGTAGTAGAAGAAGTAGCTGTCCGCCGCGGCCTGGGCCGGCACGAATTCGCCGCCGCTGCCGCAGTTGGCCGGGTCGCCGTTGCAGTTGTAGCCGTCGAGGTTGCTGCCGCTGAAGCCGCCGAACTCGCCGCCTTCCACCGTGCGGTTGCTGCCCGCGAAGCCGGTCGAGAATTCGAGCGCTGCCGGCGGCGACGTGAAGCTGATGCCGCCCACCAGCACCAGCGTCGTCGGGTAGACGCCGGCGCCGTTGGGCACGCTGAGGTTGGCGCCGCTGGTGCGCGTGCCGTCCGACAGCGCGATGCCGCCGCCCACGCCCTGGAACGAGATCTGCGAGATCGGCGACGCGGCCAGGGCCTGCGCGACGCTGGTCACGGCGCCGGCGCAGTCCTGCACCAGCGCGAACGAGTCGAGCGCGATCTCGTAGTCAGTGGCCGCCGCGGCGGTCGGCGTGACGACGCGGCGCAGTTGCAGGCGGCAGGTGTTGCCGGAGACGTCGTAGCGCTTGCCCAGGTCCATCACGATCATGAAGTTGTTCGTCGTGCTGCCGAACCACTCCGCGTTCTGGCCGAGCTTGAACTTCAGCATCGTCTGCGTGGTGAGCTGCACCCCCGGCGTGTCGGCGCTCGGGCTGAAGCCGCCCGTCACGCCCGGCGCCTGCACGTAGATGCCCATGTACAGGTCGGCGGCCGGCGTCGGCGTCTGGTGGTAGTAGAAGAAGTAGCTGTCCGCCGCGGCCTGGGCCGGCACGAATTCGCCGCCGCTGCCGCAATTGGCCGGGTCGCCGTTGCAGTTGTAGCCGTCGAGGTTGCTGCCGCTGAAGCCGCCGAACTCGCCGCCCTCGGCCGTGCGGTTGCCGGCCGCGAAGCCGGTCGAGAAGGTCACGGTGCCACCTGTCGGCGGCGGGGGCGGCGGCACCGTGGTGTCGAAGGCCTTCTGCGCCGTGACGGCCACGTTGGCCGCGCCGCCGGCATCGGTCACCGCGCCGTCGGGCACGGTGATCACCACGGTGCCGGTGCTGTTGGCCGGCGGCGAGACGACCAGCGTCGCCGCGGTGCCGCTGGTGCGCGCGAAGGCGCCCTTGTCGCCGCCGGTGACGGTCACGTCGTCGGCGGTGAAGCTGGTGCCGACGTCGCGGTTGAACGAGAAGGTGAAGACGATGTCGCCGGTGGCCGTCTCGGCCGCGACGTTGTTGGTGATCGTGACCACCGGCGCGGCCGGCACGACGACCGCCGCCGGGATGGCGGGCGGCGCTTCGCCGCTGCCACCGCCGCAGGCGGCCAGCGTCAGCGACAGCACGGCCATCGCGGTGGTGGTGATTCGCAGGGTCGCGCGGCGGAAGTTCATCGGTGGTCTCCGGGTCCGGAAGGCCGTTCGGGCCGGCCTGTGGGGTTGAGCCGGTTCGGCTCTGAAAGCGCTTTCACAAGTATGGGCAGCGAAGGGGGCCTTGGCAAGCGCCGCTGCCCCCTGGCTTACCCTGATTCGGCATGCCGCCAGGGGCCCGCGCGGCTCAGCGCGCGCCGGCGCGTGCCAGCGTGCCCGGCGCCACCGTCAGGCGCTGGCCGTCGCTGAAGCGCACCTCGATCGGCGCCTTGCCGGCGTTGAACGCCAGGTAGGTGCGCTGGCCGTCGGCGCGGCGGAAGACCTGGTACAACGTCGTGTCGGCGCTCACCGAGGTGTCGGGCGCGCCCATCGCGGCCAGGCTGAGCAGGAAGTGCAGCGTGTGCGTGCGGCTGTCGCCCAGCTCGACGGCGCCCCAGCGGTCCCAGGCCGCCAGCGCGGCGGCCGGGTCGGCCAGCGCCAGGTACTTCGCGAAGATGTCCTGCCAGATGTCCGCCGGCTTCACCGTCTTGCCACGGTCGGCCCAGATCTTCTGCTCCTCCTTCAGCGCCTCGAGGTTCTTCCTGATGTACTCGGGGTGGCTCGCGAAGTAGGTCGACACGGTGGTCATCGGCAGCAGGTTGATGCCGGTGATCTGGCGCGGGTCGTCGATCCACCAGGTGTTGTGCGCATACTTGGCGCCGAACACCATGCTGACGTCGACGTTCTTGTATTCGGGCGCGAAGACCTGGCCGTAGAGGTCGAACCAGTAGTGCTTGACAGCCTCGGTCTCGGTGACCAGCAGCCAGATGCCGAGGTCGCGCAGCGCCGCGTCGCCCTGCACCTCGCCCCACAGGATGAGCCCGGTCCAGGCATTGAGCGCCTCGCTCGACGACTCCTGGTTGTTGCCGCTCTCGCCCAGGCCGATGCCCGAGGCCCAGCTGTGGCCCTCGTAGGGGTCGAAGTTGCGCAGGAACGGAAACTCCGCCTTGCCGCGCTCGGGGAAGGCGATGTCCTTGATCAGCAGGTCGACCATGTCGCCCCACTTGCCGCGCGCGGCCCAGGCCGGGTCGCGCAGCGCGATCTCGGCGACGGCGCGGATCCAGTAGCCGTAGTGGAAGTGGTGGTCGTTCATCTGCACGACCGCGAAGTACTCCTCCGGATAGGCGACCACGGTGCCCATGGCCTGGTCCCAGTGGAAGTAGCGGCGGCGGTCGCTGCCCGAGAACCACTCCTCGATGCGCGTCTTCAGCAGGCCCAGCAGGCGCTCGACGGCGTCCTTGTCGCCCTGCTGCTCGTAGACGTCGAGCATCTTGACCAGGCGCTGCAGGCCCTTGCCCTGCCAGTACGGGCCCTCGCCTTCCACCAGCATCATGCGGCGCGCGTTGCGGATGTCGCTCTTCATCACGTCGCGCAGCTCGTCCAGGCGCGGCGTGCCTTCCGGCAGCGCCGGCCAGTAGGGCACGAAGCCGGTGTAGCGCGCCGTGGTGCGGAAGCTGTTCGCGGCCAGCAGCCGCACCTTGCCGCGCACGGTGTCGTAGGCCGGGCCCAGGCGGCCCTGGACGCTGGCGTTGCCGTGCCAGTGGTGGGGGTACAGGCCCAGCAGCGGGGTGGTCTCGTCGCCCTCCAGCGCCCGCGTCGTGGCGGTGAAGGTGGTCTGCACCTCGCCGCTGGCGCGGTCGACCTTCCAGTCGACGCGCGTGTCGGTGACGGCGGCGTAGGCGTGCTTCAGCAGCAGTGCCTGCGTCGCCGGGCTGTCGTCGGGCAGCCCGGCCACCGCGAGGTAGCCCCGGCCGGCCGGCAGCCGCGCGATCCACTCGGTGGCCGAGGCGGCCTCCCACTGCACGCCGCTGGGGCCGAACAGCGCGTAGCCCGTGCCCTTGACGCGCAGCGCCAGCACGCGCGGGTCGGCGGCCGGCAGGCGCTCGCCGGCGGCCGGCAGCGTCACGCGAAGGTCGCCGCGGCCGACCTGGAACCAGGCATAGGGGCTGCCGTGGGCCACGGTGGCGTCGAAGCGGTCGGCGCCCCGGCTCATCGTGATCTCGATGGCCCAGTCGCTGGCGCCGGCCAGCAGCGCGCGGCCGGGCTCGAAGGCCGCCGGCGCGATCGTCAGCGCGTCCTGGTGCGGGTAGTGGATCTCGACGTCGCGGCGCTCGGTGGGAACGACCACCTTCTTTGGCAGCGCCACCTCCAGGCCGGCCGGCATCGGCCGGAAGCTCAACGGCTGCGCGAAGATGTTCTCCGGCTTGTCGTTGAAGATCAGCGACGAGTACCACTGGTTGGTCGGCGCCGCGCGCCTGAGCATCGCCTCGGTGCGGAAGGGCGCGCGCGGCACGGCGGCGTCCGAGCCCCGGGGCTTCAGGCTCACGGCGCCGGCGCCGAGCTTGAGCATGTCGCCCTGCGCGAGCGCCGGCGCGGCGGACAGGGCGCCCAGCGCGGGCAGCAGGCCCACGAGGAGGCGGCTGAAGAGTCGGCGGGTCAGGCTCATGGCAGCGTCCGTAACGCCCGTCGGGGGCGATGGCGCCATTGTGTTTTGAAAGCGCTTTCAGAGCATGCTGTCGTTTTCCCGGATGGGGTCGACACCCAGGGCAAGGGAAAACACGAAGGTCCGATGCGTTGACGGCCGGGGAGCCTCGCCCTATCGTATGAAAGCGCTTTCACAACCGAACGGCCACAACCGAACGGACCCCGTCCCCGTTCCAACCGGCCCAGCCGCCCAGGAAGGCTCCCATGCCGCACACGACTTCCCTGCCGACGCCGGCGCCACGCCCCGCCCCGCGCCCCCGCGCCGCCCGCCGACATGCCGTGGCATTCGCCGCCGCGCTGGCCGCGGCGCCGGCGCTGGCGGTCGAGGTCGGTCCCTTCAGCCTGACCGGCTTCGCCAAGGCCGAGGTGACGCGCACGACCAACGTCTGCGAGGACTGCCAGCGCGAGCTCGGCGAGAACCGCCACCGCGTGTGGGCCGACGACATCGTCTTCGGCAAGCCCTTCGGCACGCGCAACTCCGATGTCACGCTGGTCCAGCCCTACCTGGGCTTCAAGCAGGACGTCGGCCGCGGCTGGCAGGCCTTCGGGCTGCTGAGCCAGCGCTGGCGCGACGGCAAGGTCGACCTCAAGGGCTGGCTCTACGAACGCAACATCGGCGTCGCGCACGAGGACTGGGGCCGCCTGACGCTGGGCGCGATGACCACGCGCAGCTGGAGCGCGGCCGATTACCCCTCGTCGTTCAACGCCATCAGCTCCGACTTCTGGGGCGGCGGCGGCGTCGGCACCAACACCGCCTGGAGCGACGCCGGCGCCGGCTACGGCCTGCTCAGCCGCGCCGTGCGCTTCATGTTCCGCCCGGTGGAGCTGTTCGGCGGCGACGTGCTGCTCGAGGCCACCTACGACATCGGCAAGCGCGGCTGGGACAACAACAAGCCGGAACTGCTGGAGCTGTACGCGAAGTACATCGGGCGCGAGCTGCTGGTCGACGTGATCGTGCAGCAGGCGAAGAACGGCGAGCCGGTGGCCTGGGGCAAGGCGCCGTTCGGCGGGCTGACCCCGTTCGCGCAGGACGACGCGCTGCTCGGCAGCTCGAGCCAGGGCGTGGTCATGCTGATGGTGCGTCACGTCATCGACGGCCGCATCGAGGTCTCCGGCGGCATCCGCTTCAACCGCTGGAGCGGCGCCTACGCGGTGCAGACCACGCCGGGGCCGCAGGGCCGCTGGAACAGCATGTTCAACGTGAACTGGAACGGCGTCGACGCCAACGGCGTGCAGAACCCGGGCTACAAGGCGCGCTCGACCGACTTCACGCTGGGCACGCGCTACCGCATCAACGACAAGCTGTCGGCCGGGGTGAGCCTGGTCTACCTCGGCAAGGCCGACACCGACAACCCCAGCGAGCGCGGCCAGAGCAACACGCTCACCGTCGGCACGGCGAGCGTGGGCTACAGCGTCACCCGGCAGATCCAGGTCTACGCCAACGCCAGCGCCTACCGCTACGGGCGCAAGGGCCAGGCTCCGCTGTCCATGCCGGCCCACGACGCCTTCACGGGCATCGACTCGCGGGTCGCCGACCGCGGCAACTCGTACGGCGTCGGCGTCAACATCAACTTCTGAGGCCGTTCATGAAGACCCGAACCTCCCCTGTCCGCCGGCACCCGCTGCTGGCGCTGTCCGCCGGCGTCGCGCTCGCGGTCTCGTTCGGCCTGGCCGGCTGCGGCGGCGGCGACAGCGGCGGCTACACGCCGTCGGCGGTGTCGCAGAGCGCCGAGCGCCGCGAGCTGTCGCAGGACTTCGTCACGCGCGCCGCGGTCAACTACTCGCCCTACCGCACGTCGCGCAGCGAGGCCGACCTGGCCGGCGAGGTCATCACGCCGGCCAACGTGCTGCAGGACCTGCGCCTGGTGCAGGCCACCGGCATCGGGACGATCCGCCTGTTCAGCAGCCGCGCCTTCGCGCGCACGGTGCTGGAGGTGATCCGCGACAACAACCTCGACCTCAAGGTGCAGCTGGGCGCCTACCCCAACCCCATCCCCGATGCGGCGGCCGAGGCCGACAACATCGCCGAGCTCGACGCCTGCATCGCGCTGGCCAGGGAATTCCCGCAGATCGTGCACGCGGTCAGCGTCGGCAACGAGACCATGGTCGAGTGGTCCACGCACAAGGTGCCGGTGGCCGACATGGCGCGCTACATCAAGCGCGTGCGCGACGCCATCCAGCAGCCGGTGACGACCAACGACAACTGGCTGTTCTGGGCCTCGGTGCCCAAGGAGATCGCCGCGGTCGTCGACTTCGCCGCGGTCCACGTCTATCCCTTCCTCGACACCTTCTACAACCCCACGGCCTACGACTGGCGGCAGAAGGACGCCGACCCGTCGGTGCGCGCGCGGGCCATGATCGACGCCACCGTCGCCGAGGCCAAGTCGCAGTTCGAGCGCGCCCGCGCCGGGCTGGTGAAGCTGAACCTGGGCACGCTGCCGATGACCATCGGCGAGACCGGCTGGGCCGCGGTCGACACCCCCGGGGGCCCCAACCTGGCCTTCCGCGCCCACCCGGTCAACCAGAAGATGTACTTCGACGCGCTGCAGCAGTGGGCGCAGGACGGCCGCCGCGACGCCCAGGGACCGAAGGCGATCTTCTACTTCCAGGCCTTCGACGAACCCTGGAAGCAGGGCGACGACGGCTGGGGCCTGTTCAACACCAACCGCCAGGCGCGCTACGTGCTGCAGGGCCTGGGCACCTGCAACGTCACCTGGGCCTGCGAGCCCGGCACCTACACCGCCGACGATGCCGTGAAGTGGGTCGAGCCGACGCTGAGGCTGCCCGTCGGCGCGCCGCGCTACACGCTGTACGCCGACACGCCGGTGGCCGGCGAGGTGCGCGCGGCGAACCTGCGCTGGGACCCGTTCGCCATCAGCGTCGGCAGCGACAGCAGCAGCGGCGCGCCCAGCAGCGACGGGGGCGCGCACTTCCAGATCGCGCCCAACCCGGTCAACTTCGGCTGGGGCATGTTCATGCGCGCCCAGGACGACAGCAACGAGAACCTGTCGGAGTTCGCCGGCGGCCGGCTCAACTTCAGCGTGCGCAGCGACGGCTACCCGGGCAAGATCGAGGTCGGCATCAGCACCGACACCTACGACCGCGACGTGCAGGAGGCCTTCCTGCAGATCGCGCCCGGCGAATACGGCTACTGCAACACCAACCAGTGGTGCGACGTGTCGATCCCGATCTCGGCCTTCCTCGCCGCCAACCCGAAGCTGGACCTGCGGTACGTGCTGTTCCGCTTCATCGTCGCGGACCGCTACGACTTCACCGGCAAGCCGCTGAACCTGACCGGGCTGCCGAACCTGCGCATCGACAACATCCACTGGTCGCGGTGATGGGCCTGGCCTGGGTGCGGTCGTCGCGCGACGGCAGCGAGCGGCTGGTCGAGCAGCCGCCGCTGCCGGCGCTGCCGCCGGGCACGCCGGCGGCCGGCGCGCGGCTGTGGGTCGACACGCGCCGCCGCTTCCAGCGCCTGGAAGGCTTCGGCGGCGCCTTCACCGAGGCCGCGGCGACGACCTGGCTGCGCCTGTCCGGGGCGCAGCGCGAGGCCTTCCTGCGCGACTGCTTCGACCCGGCCACGGGCCACGGCTACGTGCTGTGCCGGGTGCACATGAACAGTTGCGACTTCTCGCTCGGCAACTACACGCATGTCGAGCAGCATGGCGACGTCGAGCTGGAGAGCTTCAGCATCGCGCGCGACCGCGAGGCGCTGCTGCCGATGATCCAGGCCGCGCAGCGCGTGGCCGCGGCCGGCGGGCGCGCGCTGAAGCTGCTGGTCTCGCCGTGGAGCCCGCCGCCCTGGATGAAGGACAGCGGCCGCATGAACGAGGGCGGCCGCCTGCTGCCCGAGTACCGCGCCGCCTGGGCACAGTGCTACGTGCGCTTCATCCAGGCCTATGCCGACGAGGGCGTGCCGGTGTGGGGCGTGTCGGTGCAGAACGAGCCCGAGGCGCACCAGCGCTGGGACTCCTGCCTGTACAGCGCCGAGGAGGAACGCGACTTCGTGCGCGACCACCTCGGCCCGGCGCTGCATGCCGCCGGCCTGGGCCATGTGCGCATCGTCGTCTGGGACCACAACCGCGACGCGATGGTCGAGCGCGCCAGCGTGATCTACGCCGACGCCGAGGCCGCGAAGTATGTCTGGGGCACCGGCTTCCACTGGTACGTGGAGGACCACTTCGACCACGTGCAGCTGGTGCACGACGCCTGGCCCGACAAGCAGCTGCTGTTCACCGAGGGCTGCCAGGAAGGCGGTCCGCACTGGGGCCGCTGGGAGGTCGCCGAGCGCTATGCGCGCTCGATGATCAACGACCTCAACCGCTGGACCGTGGGCTGGATCGACTGGAACCTGCTGCTCGACGAGCACGGCGGCCCCAACCATGTCGGCAACTACTGCAGCGCGCCGGTGCTGGCGGTGCCCGAGCAGGACGCGCTGCACCAGCAGCCGTCGTATGCCGCGATCGGCCACTTCGCGCGCTACGTGCAGCCCGGCGCCGAGCGCGTGCTCGCCGCGGCCACGCGCGAACGGCTGGAGTGCACGGCCTTCGCCAACCCCGACGGCAGCGTGGCCGTGGTCGCGCTCAACCGCGGCGACGAGTGGCTGTCGTTCACGCTGACGCTGGACGGCACGGCCCACGCGGCCGAGCTGCCGCCGCACGCCATCGCGACCTTCGTGGCGGCCCCGCGATGAGCGCGCCGGCTCCGTCCACCGCAGCGCGCCTGCTCGCCGACGTCGGCGGCACCAACGCCCGCTTCGCGTGGCAGGCCGGCCCCGGCGCGCCGATCGACGCCCTGATCACGCTGCCCTGCGCCGAGCACGGCTCGCTCGCGGAGGCCGTGCACCGCTACCTGCGGCAGACCGGCCACACGATGCCGCCGGACTGCGCCATCGCGATCGCCAACCCGGTGGTCGGCGACCGCGTCGCGATGACCAACCACCACTGGACCTTCTCGGTGCGCGAGATGAAGGCGCAGCTGGGCCTGCAGCGGCTGCTGGTGGTCAACGACTTCACCGCGCTGGCGCTGGCGCTGCCGCGCCTGGGCGCGGCCGACCGCTGGCAGCTCGGCGGCGATGCGCCCGAGCCCGGGACGGCCATCGGCCTCATCGGGCCGGGCACCGGCCTGGGCATGTCGGGGCTGCTTCCCGATGGCCGTGGCGGCTGGCTGCCGATCCAGGGCGAAGGCGGCCACGGCACGCTGGGCGCGACCACGGCACGCGAGGCCGCGGTGCTGGACGTGCTGCGCGACTGGCACGGCCATGTCTCGGCCGAGCGCGCCGTCTGCGGCCAGGGGCTGGTGGACATCCACTCCGCGCTGCAGCAGCTCGACGACGCGCCCGGCGCACAGCTGCCGGCCGCCGCCATCACCGAGGCCGCGCTCGCCGGCCGTGACGCCCGCTGCACCGAGGCGCTGCAACTGTTCTGCGCCTTCCTGGGCATCGCCGCCGGCAACCTGGCGCTCACGCTGGGCGCCCGCGGCGGCGTCTGGATCGGCGGCGGCATCGTGCCGCGGCTGGGCTGCTGGTTCGCCGGCTCGCCGTTCCGCGCCCGCTTCGAGGCCAAGGGCCGCTTCGCCGCCTACCTGCAGCCGGTGCCGGTGTACGTGATCGACACGCCACGCTCGCCGGCGCTGCTGGGCGCCGCCGAGGCGCTGGACGCCGCGCTGCCGCTGGCCGGACTCGCCGACTGACCCCACACCGAAAGCTGTCGATGACCGCCCTCGTCGCCGCTCCCGTCGCCAGCGCTGCCGCCCACCACAAGGTCCCGTTCCGCCACAAGGTCGCGTTCGGGCTGGGCATGCTGGCCAACCAGATGTTCCCGGCCGCCCTGGGCATCTTCATGGTCGTGCTGGTGCAGGACCTGGGCTTCCCGGGCTGGATGTGGGGCGTGCTGTTCTTCCTGCCGCGGGTCTTCGACTCGATCACCGACCCGATCATGGGTTTCATCTCCGACAACACGCGCTCCACCTGGGGGCGGCGCAAGCAGTACGTGTTCGTCGGCGCCATCGTGATGGGCATCGCCTTCGTCTCGATGTGGCAGCTCTACCGCGACGACGGCGTGACCTACAACTTCGTCTACTTCCTGTGCTGGTCGCTGGTCTTCTACCTGGGGCTGACGCTGTTCAGCATCCCCTACGTGGCCATGGGCTACGAGATGAGCGACGACTTCCACGAGCGCACCAGCATCATGGCCGTGGCGCAGTGGATCGGCCAGTGGGCCTGGGTCATCGCGCCCTGGTTCTGGGTCGTGATGTACGACCCGGCCTGGTTCGAGAACGCCGACACCGCCACGCGCACGCTGTCGATCTGGGTCGGCGTGATCTGCATGCTGCTGGCCATGGTGCCGGCGGTCTTCCTGCCCAGCCGCTCGACCAAGGACGACACCCACCTGGTGCCGCTGACCTGGGCCAACTTCGGCGGCGGCATGAAGGAGATCCTGGCCGGCTTCAAGGAAGCCTTCGGCTCGGTGCCATTCCGCAAGCTGTGCTTCGCCACCTTCCTGATCTTCAACGCCTTCAACACGGTGGCGGCGTTCTCGTTCTTCATCGTCGTCTACCACCTGTTCGCCGGCAACGCGCCGGCCGCCGGCATCTGGCCCACGCTGTTCGGCAGCGTCGGCGCGCTGGTCACCACCTTCGCCGTCATCCCCACCGTGGCCTGGATGTCCAAGCGCATCGGCAAGAAGAACGCCTTCATGCTGTCGCAGGGCATCTCCATCATCGGCTACGTGCTGCTGTGGTTCCTGATGGTGCCGGGCAAGCCGTGGATGTTCATGTTCGCGCTGCCCTTCTTCAGCTTCGGTATCGGCGGCCTGTTCACGCTGATGATGTCGATGACGGCGGACGTGTGCGACCTCGACGAGCTGGCCACCGGCAAGCGCCGCGAGGGCATCTTCGGCGCCATCTACTGGTGGATGGTGAAGTTCGGCTTCGCGATCGCCGGGCTGCTCAGCGGCGCCATCATGACCTTCGTCGGCTTCGCGCCGGGCGCGGCCGAGCAGGCCGCCGGCGCCGTGGACGGGCTGCGCCTGTTCTATTCCGGCGTGCCCATCTTCGGCACGCTGCTGGCGATGTGGGTGATGCGCGACTACGACCTCGACGAGCAGCGTGCCAACGAGGTCCACGCCGAGCTCGAGCGTCGCAAGCGTCGCGCCGCCGGCGCCTCGTCGCGCGGCTCGGGCGCGCGCACCTGGCTGGCGGAGCATGGCCTGGAGCTGTCCGACGCGCACCGCTCGGCGCTGGCCGGACGCACCGGCGAGGACATCCGGGCGCTGTATGCCCAGCTGCGCACCGACCGCATGTACGGCCTGTGCTTCAGCGCCTACACCGAAGGCCAGGGTGCGGGCGACGTGCTGGCGCCGTCGCAGGTGCGCCGGCGCGTCGCGCTGATCGCGCCGCACACGCGCTGGCTGCGTTCCTTCGCCTGCACCGAGGGGCACGAGCTGATCCCGGCGGTGGCGCGCGAACACGGGCTCAAGACCATGGCCGGGGCCTGGATCAGCGCCGACCGCGAGCGCAACGAGCGCGAGATCCACGGCCTCGTGACGCTGGCCAAGGCGGGGCTGGTCGACATCGCGGTGGTGGGCAACGAGGTGCTGCTGCGCGAGGAGCTGCCCGAGCAGGAACTGCTGGCCTACATCCAGCGCGTGCGTGCCGCCGTGCCCGAGGACGTGCCGGTGGCCTGCGTCGATGCCTATTACCTGTTCCTGGAGCGCCCGGCGCTGACGGCGGCCTGCGACGTGCTGCTGCCCAACTGCTACCCCTTCTGGGAGGGCGCCGACATCGGCTGGGCCGCCCATTACCTCAAGCGCATGCACGCGCTGGTGCAGGCCGCCGGCGGCGAGAAGCCGGTCATCGTCGCCGAGACCGGCTGGCCCGGCCAGGGTCAGCCGGTGGGCGAGGCCGTGCCGTCGCCGGAGAACGCGATGCGCTACTTCGTCGACGTCCAGCAGTGGGCCCGGCGCGAGGGCGTCAAGCTCTTCTACTTCTCGTCGTTCGACGAGCCCTGGAAGCTGCAGCAGGAAGGTGAAGTCGGCACGCAGTGGGGCTTGTGGGACAAGGACGAGCGGCCGAAGTACGGTGCTTGACCGGATCGCCCTGTTTCGAGGAGCCGACGTGAAGCGCGGATCGCCACCGGCCGGTTTCGGCGCTTTGCGGACGTCCGCTTGCCTGGCGAACTCTGCGTCTGCAACGATCGTTCGGTGGGCGAGCGCCAGCGCATCGCGCCAGGCGGCACCCGCTGCCGGCTCAGGGTTCCGCGGTCGCCGCCTGCGGCGGCGACTTCCCTGCGCTGCTCGCTTCGAGGTCGCGCCGCCCAACTCACTTCGCTCACTTCGTTCGCTCCGTTCGGACATCGGCGGCGAGTCAGTTGTCGAGGCGCGCACTGCGTGCGCGCCGACCCCGAAGCTGCGCTGCTCGGCGCTTCACTATTCGCCGGCAGCGGGTACCGCCTGGCGCGAGGTCCACCGACTGGGGCGTTCGACCAGTTCGCATGCCACTGCCGTGTCGCGAAGCCGCGTGGGGGCAGCCCGCAGCGCCCATGGGAGGCGCCGAGAAGCGCAGGGCTCCTGGCCGCGCGCGCAGCGCGCCTCCAAGACTGACTCGCCGCCGATGTCCGAACGGAGCGAGCGCAGCGAGCGAAGTGAGTTGGGCGGCGGGCCAGGAGCGCGAGCATCGCAGGGCAGTCGGCGCGCAGCGCCGACCGCCGGACTCTGGGCGCTGCGGGCTGCCCCCACGCGGCTTCGCTGCGCCAGTACCGACACGCACGCACAACGCAGCTCCGCGAACGACTGCAAAGCGCCGCAAGCTGCCACCTGCCGCCCGGAAGCCGCGAGCCGCCAGTGAAGGCCCTTTGAAGAGTCGAAGTTCGCGCACCCCGCAATGGAGCCCCTGACATGCAAGCTCACCAGAGATCTTCCCGCCTGGCCCGCGATGCCATGGCCTTCGTGCTGGCCGGCGGCCGCGGCAGCCGGCTGCAGGAACTGACCGACCGGCGCGTCAAGCCGGCGGTCTTCTTCGGCGGCAAGAGCCGCATCATCGACTTCGCGCTGTCCAATGCGCTGAACTCCGGCATCCGACGCATCGGCGTGGCCACGCAGTACAAGGCGCACAGCCTGATCCGCCACCTGACGCGCGGCTGGAGCTTCCTGCGCGCCGAGCGCAACGAGAGCTTCGACATCCTGCCCGCCAGCCAGCGCGTCAGCGAGGAAGCCTGGTACCGCGGCACCGCGGACGCGGTCTTCCAGAACATCGACATCGTCGAGAGCTACTCGCCGCGCTACGTGGTCGTGCTGGCCGGCGACCATGTCTACAAGATGGACTACGAGCTGATGCTGCAGCAGCACGTGGAGTCCGGCGCACAGGTCACGATCGGCTGCCTGGAAGTGCCGCGTGCGGAGGCCACCGGCTTCGGTGTCATGCATGTCGACGAGCACGACACCATCATCGACTTCGTCGAGAAGCCGGCCGACCCGCCGGCGGTGCCCGGCAAGCCCGACCTCGCGCTGGCCTCGATGGGCATCTACGTCTTCGACACCGCGTTCCTGTTCGAGCAGCTCAGGCGCGACGCCGCCAACCCCGGCTCCTGCCGCGACTTCGGCAAGGACCTCATTCCGTACATCGTCAAGCACGGCAAGGCGGTGGCACACCGCTTCCCGGCCAGTTGCGTGCGCTCCAGCCAGGAGGCCGAGGCCTACTGGCGCGACGTCGGCACGGTGGACGCCTATTGGGAAGCCAATATCGACCTCACCGGCGTGCTGCCGCCGCTGGACCTGTACGACCGCGACTGGCCGATCTGGACCTACAGCGAGCTGACGCCGCCGGCCAAGTTCGTGCACGACGAGGACGGCCGCCGCGGCGGCGCCACCGCCTCGCTGGTCTCCGGCGGCTGCATCGTCTCGGGCAGCACGCTGTGGCGCTCGCTGCTGTTCACCGGCGTCGTCACGCACAGCTATGCCAGCGTGCGCGAATCGGTCGTGCTGCCCTATGCCGACGTGGGGCGCGGCGCGCGGCTCGCGCGCTGCGTCGTCGACCGCGGCGTGCGCATCCCGCCCGGACTGGTGATCGGCGAGGACCCCGAGCTCGACGCGCAGCGCTTCCGGCGCACCGCGCAGGGCGTGTGCCTGGTCACGCAGCCGATGATCGACCGGCTGGCGGCCTGACCAGGGGCCGAGCGCGACGCCGTGCCCGCACCTGCTCCATCCCCTGACCCGGTTGCTCCACCGGTGCCCGCCATGCCCGCGGCCGCGCCGCTGCGCGTGCTGGGCGTGGCCTCCGAGATGTTTCCGCTGCTCAAGACCGGCGGCCTGGCCGATGTCGTCGGCGCGCTGCCGGCGGCGTTGGCGCGCTGCGGCGTCGAGCTGCACACGCTGCTGCCCGGGCACCCGGCGGTGCTCGCCGCGCTGACGGGCCCGCAGGTGGTCGCTCAGTGGCCCGACTGGTTCGGCGGCCCGGCACGGCTGCTCGCGGCGCGGCACGGCGACACGCCGCTGCTGGTGTTGGACGCGCCGCACCTGCACGCGCGCCACGGCAACCCCTACCTGGACGCGACCGGCCGCGACTGGCCCGACAACCCGGTGCGCTATGCGGCGCTGGCGCTGGCCGCCGCGCAGCTGAGCTGGGGCGAGGTGCCGGCCTTCGTGCCCGACCTCGTGCACGCGCACGACTGGCAGGCCGCGCTGGTGCCGGCCTACCAGCACTACCTGGGCGCCGGCCGGCGCCGCTTGCCTAGCGTGCTGACGATCCACAACCTGGCCTTCCAGGGCCACTTCGAGGCCGAGACCTGGCCGCACCTGCGGCTGCCGGACATCGCCTTCGCGATCGAGGGCCTGGAATACCACGGCGGCATCGGCTTCCTGAAGGCCGGGCTGCAGTTTGCCGACGCCATCACCACCGTCAGCCCGACCTATGCACGCGAGATCCTCACGCCGGCCGGCGGCATGGGCCTGGACGCCATGCTGCGCTGGCGCGCCGCGGCGGTCAGCGGCATCGTCAACGGGCTCGACACCACGGCCTGGAGTCCGGCCGACGACCCGCACCTGGCGCAGCGCTACGACGCGCACACGCTGCCGCGCCGCGAGGCCAACCGCCGCGCCGTCGAGCAGGCCTTCGGGTTGCCGCCGGACGACAGCCTGCTGCTGTGCATGGTCAGCCGACTGACGGCGCAGAAAGGCATCGACCTCGTCGCCGCGGCGCTGGACGGCATCGTGGCCGCCGGCGCCCGGCTGGTCGTGCTGGGCACCGGCGACGCCGCGATCGAGGCCGCGCTGCGCGCCGCCGCCGCGCGCCACCCCACGCGCGTGGCGCTGCGCATCGGCTACGACGAGGGCCTGTCGCACCTGCTGCACGGCGGCGCCGACGCGATCCTGGTGCCCAGCCGCTTCGAGCCCTGCGGGCTGACGCAGCTGAGCGGCCTGCGCTACGGCTGCGTGCCGGTGGTCAGCCGCGTCGGCGGGCTGGCCGATACGGTGATCGATGCCAACCATGCCGCGCTGGCCGCCGGCGTGGCCACCGGCATCGTCTTCGACGAGCTGTCGCCGCAGGGTGTGCTGCAGGCCGTGCAGCGCTGCCTGGACCTGCACGCCGACGCACCGCGCTGGCGCGCGCTGCAGCTCGCGGGTCTGCGCAGCGAGGTCGGCTGGCGTGCCTCCGCGGCCGAGTACGCTGCGCTGTACCGCCGCCTCGTCGCGGCGCCGCCGCCCCACGCTTCCGGGAGCCCCCTGCCATGAGCACCGTGCGCCGCATCGCCACCCAGCCCATCGCCGGCATGAAGCCCGGCACCAGCGGGCTGCGCAAGAAGGTGAGCGAGTTCGAACGCCCGCACTACCTCGAGAACTTCGTGCAGTCGGTCTTCGACGCGGTGCGGCCGCCCGAAGGCTTCGCCGGCCGCACGCTGGTGCTGGGCGGCGACGGCCGCCACGGCAACCTGCGCGCGGTGCAGGTGGTGCTGCGCATGGCCGCCGCCGCCGGCTTCGCACGCGTGCTGGTGGGCGCCGGCGGGCTGCTGTCGACGCCGGCGGCTTCCTGCGTGATCCGCCGCCGCGGCGCCTTCGGCGGCCTGATCCTGTCGGCCAGCCACAACCCCGGCGGTCCCGACGGCGACTTCGGCATCAAGTTCAACGGCGCCAACGGCGGCCCGGCGCCCGAGGCGGTGACCGACGCGATCCATGCCGCCACGCTGCGCATCACGCACTACGACATCGCCGACGCGCCGGACCTCGCGCTCGACCGCCCGGGCCGCAGCCTGCTGGGCGACCTGCTGGTGGAGGTGATCGACCCGGTCGCCGACT
Source organism: Rubrivivax sp. (assembly GCA_019635315.1). Lineage (GTDB taxonomy): Bacteria > Pseudomonadota > Gammaproteobacteria > Burkholderiales > Burkholderiaceae_C > Rubrivivax. The sequence continues at coordinate 1,606,864 of JAHBZT010000001.1, read as the reverse complement.
ACCGCGATCTGATGCACGAGCTGTTCGACTTCGACGCGCTGCGCGCGCTGTTCGCCGGCGGCTTCCGGCTCGCCTTCGACGCCATGCACGCCGTCACCGGCCCCTATGCGAAGGCGATCCTCGAGGACGAACTCGGCGCGCCCGCCGGCACCGTGCGCAACGGCGTGCCACTGCCGGACTTCGGCGGCGGCCACCCGGACCCCAACCTCGTGCACGCCCACGAGCTGCTGGCCACCATGATGGCCGACGACGCGCCCGACCTCGGCGCCGCTTCCGACGGCGACGGCGACCGCAACCTGATCATCGGCCGCGGCCTGCCGCTGTCGCCTTCGGACTCGCTGGCCATGCTGGCGGCCAACGCGCACCTGGCGCCGGCCTACCGCGGCGGGCTGGCCGGCGTGGCGCGCTCGATGCCCACCAGCGCCGCCGTCGACCGCGTCGCGGCGCGGCTGGGCATCCCGTGCTTCGAGACGCCGACCGGCTGGAAATTCTTCGGCAACCTGCTCGACGCCGGCCGCATCACGCTGTGCGGCGAGGAGAGCGCCGGCACCGGCTCGGACCACGTGCGCGAGAAGGACGGCCTGTGGGCCGTGCTGCTGTGGCTGCAGGTCCTGGCCGCGCGCCGGCAGAGCCTGCGCGAGGTGGCCCAGGCGCACTGGTCGACCTACGGCCGCAACTACTACACGCGCCACGACCACGAGGCGCTGCCGCTGGACGTGGCGCAGGCGCTGATGGCCGACCTGGCGGCGAAGCTGCCGGCGCTGGCCGGCCAGGTGATGGCCGGGCGGCGCGTCGTGCTGGCCGACGATTTCGCCTACACCGACCCGGTGGACGGCAGCGTCTCGCGCCACCAGGGCCTGCGCCTGGTCTTCGACGACGGCGCGCGCATCGTCTGGCGGCTGTCGGGCACCGGCACCGAAGGGGCGACGCTGCGCGCCTACATCGAACGCCTGGAGACCGACCCCGCGGCGCTGGCGCTGGACCCGCAGCAGGCGCTGGCCGACCTGATCGCGCTCGCCGACCGTGTCAGCGGGCTGCGCGAGCGCACCGGGCGGCAGAAGCCGGACGTCGTGACCTGAGGCCGCGCGAGCAGCGGCGGCGGGCTGGTCGCCGTCCGGCAGCGCGCGTCGCGCGGATCAGGACGCGACGGCGTGCGCTGTCGGTCGCGTGTGGCCGAGACTGCCGCTTGGGGCCGGGCCGGGGGCGGCGCGGACGCGGCGGGGCGCCGCCATCGGCGCGGCGGCGGTTCGGTCAACCGAACTTCAGCCTCGCATCCTTGTCCCACAGCCCCCAGTAGGCGCCGACGTCGCCCTCGGCGCCCACCTTCCAGGCCTCGTCGAAGGCCGAGAACCAGAAGATCTCGATGCCCTCGCGCTCGGCCCACTCGATGCTGTCGACGAAATACTGCATCGCCGCCTCGTGACCGGGCACCGCGCCGTGGAAGGCGCTGCCGCGGTCGGGCCAGCCGGTCTCGCTGATCAGCACGCGCTTGCCCGGCGCGGCGGCGCGCGTCTTGGCCAGCATCTGCTGCATGTAGGGCAGCGCCTGCTCGCGCGGGCAGCCTTCCCAGAACGGATAGCAGTTGGTCATCACCACGTCGCAGGCGGCGGTCACGCGCGGGTGCTTCTCGAACAGGAAGTAGGCATCGACATAGCCCACCGGCACGCCGGGCAGCGCACGCTTGACGCGTTCGATGCAGGCGATCAGCTCGTCCTCGCCCAGGTCCTCGCGCAGCAGGACCTCGTTGCCGACGGCGACGATGTCGGCATGGCCGGCGCGCGCCACCGCGATCACGCCCTCGAGCTCGCGCTCGTTGATCGCGGCGTCGGTGCCCAGCCAGGCGCCGACCAGCGTCTTCAGCCCCATCTCGTGCGCGATGCGCGGCGTCTGCTCGTGGCCGTCGGTGCACGAGAAGCTGCGCACCCAGCGCGTGTGCGGGCGCACGACGGCCAGCCGCTCGCGGATCTGCGCCTTGCCGATCTGCGAACCCGGCTGCTGGCCCTCCAGGTAGGGACTGAAGCACAGGCCGTGCATGCCGCGCGCCATCACGGCGGCAAAGGCGGCGTCCAGGCGCGCGCGCTGCTCGGGCGGCAGCGGCGGCGGTGCCACCGCGGCGCCCGTCTGCCCGGGCACGAAGGCGCCGTGGCTGGTTCCAGTGCCCGCCCCTGGGCCCACGCCACCGCCCTCGCCCGCCGCCAGTGGGCGCGAGCCGGTGTGCGATGCGGCAACGGGCGCGGGTTCACGGTCGGGGCTCTGCTGGCTCATCGTCGTCTCCTTCGACAGGTCGGCGTCAGGACCTGCGCTCGTTCTGGTGCCCGGGCTGCCAGGGCATGACGCCCTCGCCGATGGGCTTCGGGTCTGCGTAGCCGCCGACCTTGTCGTACACCCGCACCCAGTCGACGACCAGGTCGGCCGGGAACTCGGTGGCCTCGTTCGGGTGGCCGGGAAAGTTGCCGCCCACGGCCACGTTCATCAGCAGGTAGAACGGCTGGTCGAAGGGTGCCGGCCAGGGGTGCAGGTCGTGGGGGCCGCGCGCCTCCAGGCCCTGGCCCTGCTCCACGAGCTTGCAGCTCCACCAGTGCCGGTGCGTGCTGGTGTGCACGTCGTCGACGTAGAAGCGGATCTCGCCCGGCTCCCACTCCACCGCGTACTCGTGCCAGTCCGACACCAGGCTGCCTTCGGGCAGCGCGTGCGTGGTCGTGACCAGCGAGCGCATCGGGTAGGCGCTGCCGAAGTGGATGCTGTTCAGCACCTCCTGCGGCCGCTCGCCGACGATCTCCATCAGGTCGATCTCGCCGCTGGCCGCCCAGGGGCCGTAGCGGTCGTCCACCGGCAGCATCCACAGCGCCGGCCACAGGCCCTTGCCCCAGGGCACGCGGGCGCGGAACGCGACGCGGCCGTACTGCTTGGCGAACAGCACGCGGCCGTCGCGCGCCTTGGTCTTCAGCCGCGCCGAGGTGTAGCCGCAGCCGTGCAGCGGCGCCTTCACGGCGCGGATGTGCACGCAGCTGTCGCGCACCTGCACGTTCTCCGGCGTGTCGGTGTAGTACTGCAGCTCCTCGTTGCCCCAGCCGGCCACCCAGGCGTGGTTGCGGTAGTCGTAGAAGCCGTTGCCGAGGTCGAAGTCCCACTTCGTGCGGTCGACCGCATCGCCTTCGAACTCGTCGTGCCAGACCAGCGTCCAGCCCTCGCGTGCCGTGCTCGTCATCGTGTCGTGCTCCCGGGGGAAGTGCCGGCCGCTCAGCGGGCCGTCGCCAGTGCCGCGGCGGCCGCCCGCTTCGCGTGCTGCACCTGCAGGAAGTCGCGGTACCAGAGGTAGCTGTCCTTGGGCGTGCGCGCCAGCGTCTCGTAGTCCACGTGCACGATGCCGAAGCGCTTGGCGTAGCCGCTGGACCACTCGAAGTTGTCCATCAGGCTCCAGACCATGTAGCCGGCCATCGGCACGCCGGCGGCCAGCGCGTCGCCGACCGCGCCGATGTGCGCCGCGATGTAGTCGCTGCGCTCGCGGTCGTGCACGCGGCCGCCCTCCAGCGTGTCGCGGAAGGCGGCGCCGTTCTCCATCACGTACAGCGGTGGCAGCGTCCAGTCGCGGTGCATGCGCTGCAGCAGTTCGGTCAGGCCCTCGGGCACGATCTCCCAGCCCATGTCGGTCAGCGGCTTGCCGCTGGCATGAACGTCCCAGGCGCCGCTGGCGCTGACGACGCCGCGCGTGTAGTAGTTGATGCCCAGGAAGTCCATGGTCGTGCGGATGGCCTCCAGGTCGCCCGGCTCGACCTGCGGCACGTCGCCGCCCAGGTGCTGCCAGACGTCGGCCGGGTACTCGCCCTTGAACAGTGGGTCCATGTACCAGCGCACCGAGCGGCCGTCCTCCAGCCGCGCCGCGGCGGCGTCCTCGGGGCTGTCGGTGGCCGGTCCGATCGGCGACAGGTTGAGCACGATGCCCAGCCGGCTCCTGCAGCCCTGCGCACGCAGCGCCTGCAGCGCCAGGCCGTGGCTGAGCAGCAGGTGGTGCGCGACCTGCATCGCGGTGCCGCGGTGGCGGATGCCGGGCGCGAAGATGCCGGCCTCGTGACCCAGCACCGCGACCACCCAGGGCTCGTTGTGCGTGGTGATGGCGGCGATGCGGTCACCCAGACGCGCGGCCACGTGCTGCGCATAGTCGACGAAGCGGTGCACGGTGTCGCGCGCCGCCCAGCCGCCGGCGTCCTGCAGCGCCTGCGGCAGGTCCCAGTGGTTGAGCGTCAGGTAGGGCCTGATGCCGCGCGCCAGCAGGCCGTCGACGATGCGCTCGTAGAAGTCCAGCCCCGGCGCGTTGAAGGCGCCCTGGCCCAGCGGCTGCACGCGCGGCCACGAGACCGAGAAGCGGTAGGCGTCGACGCCCAGCTTCGCGATCAGGTCGAGGTCGGCTTCCCAGCGGTGGTAGTGGTCACAGGCGATGTCGCCGTTGCTGCCGTCGGCGATGGCGCCGGGCTGGCGGCAGAAGCGGTCCCAGATCGACTCGCCCTTGCCGTCGGCGCCGGCAGCGCCCTCGATCTGGAACGAGCTGGTGGCCACGCCCCAGACGAAGTCGGGCGGGAATCGGTGTCGCGGGTGCAGCGGGATCGGTGAATTCATCGGCGGGGTGTCGGTTCGGAGGGGCCGGGGCGCGCGGCGGACGGACCAGCGTTCGGGACGGCAGTCGCTGGGCGGCGCCCGTGGCGCGCCCGCAGGCCGCGGCCGGGACGAACGGCCGCGGCGGCAGGTTGCAGGAAGGGCAGAATGAATTATGAAAGCGCTTTCACAGTGTCGCTGCCGGCGCGGGCGCTGTCAATCGAGGGTTATCTCGGGGCGTGCGCGGCGGCCGGGCACCGCCCGAGCCGCGAAGCGGCGGCTCAGTGCCGCCCACGCACCCGACGCGGCGGCCAGCGCCGCCAGAGCACACGAAGCGGCGGCTCAGCGCCGCCGCGGGGCCCGCGGCGCGGCCGGGTTGCGGCGCGGCGGCTGGCTGGACTCGCGCACCACCAGCCGCGGCGCCGGCAGGTCCAGCGTCGGCTGCTCGCCGGCCAGCAGCTGCAGCATCGCGCGCGCGGCGAGCTGGCCGAGTTCGTAGACCGGGTGGTGCACGCTGGTCAGCGGCGGGATCGAATAGACCGCCGCCGCGAGGTCGTCGAAGCCGACCAGCGACACGTCCTCGGGCACGTGCAACTGGCGCCGGTACAGGCCCAGTGCGGCGCCGAAAGCCATCTGGTCGTTGGACGCGAACAACGCGCTGAACGGCGTGCCGCTGTCGATCAGCCACTCCACGGCGGCCAGGCCGCTGGCCTCGGTGAAGTCGCCGGGCGTCACCAGCGCCGGTTCCTGCTTCAGGCCGGCGGCCTCCAGCGCCGCGCGGTAGCCGCGCAGGCGCTCCTTGCCGTCCGGGTGCTTCAGGTCGCCGGTGACGAAGGCGATGTGCCGATGGCCCAGCTCCAGCAGGTGCTCGGTGGCCAGCCGCGCGCCCTCGAAGTTGTCGAAGTCCAGCGCATACAGGCCCGGCGCCTTCAGCCGGCGGCCGGTCACCACGATCGGCAGCTCGCGCGCGGTGGCCGCCAGCGCGCTGTCGCTGAGCCGCCCAGTGAGCACGATGATGCCGTCCACGCGCCGCGAGCGCAGCGCCTCGATGCAGCGCGCCTCGTGCGCCGCGGTCCAGTGGCCACTGACGAACAGCGGGCTGTAGCCGGCCTGGCCCAGCGTGTCCTCGATGCCGCGCAGCGCGCCGCCGTAGAACGGGCTGTCGATGGCCTGCGTGACCACGCCCACGCTGAGCGTGCGCCCGCCGGCCAGGCCGCGCGCCACCGGGTTGGGCACATAGCCCAGGCGCGCGATCGCCTCGTCGACCGCCGCGCGCTTGTCGTCGCTGACGATCGCGGTGCCGTTGAGGATGCGCGACACGGTGGCCGCGGACACGCCGGCGGCCGCCGCCACCATCTCCAGCGTGGCTTTCCCGCCGCCGCCCTCCGCCGGCTTGCGGCCGCGCCGCCTGCCCGTGCTGCTGTCGTTCATCGACGCACCTGTGCCTTGACCGGTGCGCAGTCTACGGGCGCCGCCGGCTGGCCGGCGCGCCGCCGTCGCGGCAACGGCGCCGCAACGGCCGGCGGCCACAGTGCCGCCGCGGCATGGGCCGCGACGAAGCGGGAGCGCACGATGGGCCGTCCCTGCCATGCCCGGGGTGCGGGGTCGGCACCCGCGCTGCACCCGCGCGCGGCGGCCTGAGATGGACACGCCGCAGGACGCGGCGCGCGCCGCGTCGCGCCAGTTCCTGCTCACCGTCTGGTGCCCGCGGCCGGGCGAGTTCGCGGCGCGCGTGGTGCTGGCCGACGGCACGCTGCGCGACTTCGACAACCCCTTCGAACTGCTGCGCTTCCTGGCGCGGCCGACACCGCCGCCTGCGCCGACCCCGGGTCTGCGGTGATGACGCGGCGCGCGGGCGCGGCATCATGCCGGGCCATGCTGTCGCTGCGCCTGCTGGGCCCGGTCACGCTGGCGCGTGCAGGCGCGCCGCTGCCGCTGACCGTGCGCAAGACGGCCGCGCTGCTGGTGCTGCTGGCGCTGGGCGGCGCGCTGCCGCGCGCGCGCATCGTGGCGCTGCTGTGGCCGGCGCTGGACGAACCCAGCGGGCGACGCAACCTGCGGCGCGAGCTGGCGCGGCTGCGCGAGCTGGGCGCCGCCGATGCCGTGCAGACCGACGGCGACCGCGTCGCGCTGGCAGCGGCGGTCGCCGTCGACGCCCAGGACTTCAGCGCCACCGCCGATGCGGACACGGCGCTGCAGCGCTGGCACGGCCTGCCGGCCGACGGCCTGGAGCTCGACGACGCGGCGCCGTTCATGGACTGGCTGGCCGGCGAACGGGAACGGCTGCTCGCGCGCTGGCGCGAGCACATGGCGGCATCGGCGGCAGCGGCGGCAGCGCGCGGCGAGGTCGACGCGGCGCTGGCGCGGCTGGACCGGCTGCTCGCCGACGATCCGCTGCAGGAGCGCCATCACCGCCAGGCGATGGCCTGGCTGGCGGCCGCCGGCCGGCGCGAGGACGCGCTGGCGCGATATGCACGCTGCCGCGAGCTGCTGCAGTCCGAACTGGGCCTGGCGCCGATGGCCGAGACCGAGGCCCTGGCGGCCACGCTGCGCGCGGCGCCAGCGCCACCGGGCGCCATGTCGGCCGCCACCACGCCGCCGCTGCCGCGCCCGCCCGAGGGCGCAGCGCTGCTGCCGGCCGAACTCCCCTTCGTCGGCCGCGAGGCCGAGGTCGCGCGACTCGAACGCGCCTGGCGCGCCGGCGGCGCGGTGCTGATCGAAGGCGACGGCGGTGTCGGCAAGACCCGGCTGGCGGTGGACTTCGCCGCCGCGCATGGCCCGGTGGCCGTCGTGCGCTGCCACCCGGCGGACGCCGACGAGCCGCTGGCCAGCGTGGCGCGTGTGCTGCGCACGCTGGCCGGCCCGCAGCCGGCCGTCGACGGGCTGCCGGCCTGGGTGCGCGACGAGCTGCCGCGCCTGCTGCCGGCGCTCGGCGCCGCGCCGCCGCCGCTGCGTTCGGAGGCCGAACGCGCGCGCTTCGGCCAGGCGCTGGCGCTGGCGTGGCGGCACTGGGCCGAGGGCGACTTCGACGCCGTCGTGCTCGACGACTGGCACCTCGCCGACCCCGCCAGCCAGGCCCTGCTGCCGCAGCTGCTGGCGCCGGTGGCCGGCGAGCCGCCGCTGCGCACGCTGCTCGTCTACCGGCCCGAGCTGGACGAGGCCGGCGCGGCGCGGCTGGCGCGGCTGCGCGAAGGCGGCGCGCAGCACCTGCGCCTGGAGCCGCTGGCGCCGGCGGCGGTGCTGGAGTTGCTGCAGCGCCTGTCGGGCGCCGCGCGTCCCGAGCGCTTCGCGCGGCGGCTCGTGCAGGCCACCGGCGGCCATCCGTTCCACCTCGCCGAGACACTGCAGCACCTGGTCGAGCGGGGCCTGCTCGCCGCCGACGCCGACGGCATCTGGCACACGCCCTTCGACGACGAGACCGAGGACTACCGCGAACTGCCGCTGCCCGCCAGCGTGCGCGACGCCGTGCTCGGCCGCGTGCGCCGGCTGCCGGAACCGGCGCGCCGCCTGCTGGACGCCGCGGCGCTGGCCGGCGAGCCGTTCGACGCGCGCACGCTGGCCGGCGCCTGCGCGCTGTCCGAGGTCGAGGCCGACCTGGCGCTGGAGGCGGCGCTGGACGCCCGGCTGCTGCGCGAGCACGACGCCGGCGGCTACGGCTTCGTGCACGACCTGGTGCCGCAGTCGCTGTCCTCGGCGATGGCCGCTGCGCGGCGGCGCCTGGTGCACCGCCGGCTGGCGCTGGGCGCCGAGGCCGCGGGCGCGGAGCCGGCGCGCATCGCCGCGCATTTCGAGGCCGGCGGCGAGCCGCGGCGTGCGCTGCCCTGGCGCTGCCGCGCCGCGCTGGCGGCGATGCGTCTGCACGCGCTCGACGAAGCCATCGCGCAGTGGCAGCGCGCGCGCGAGGACGGCGGCCCGGCGCTGGTGGGCGACGACGCGCTGGCCATCGGCCGCGGCCTGCTGCGCGCGCTGGAGCTGCGCGGCGACCTCGACGCCGCGCGGCGCGAGGCGATGGCGCTGCTGGCGCGCGTGGACGCCGGCGAGGGCAGCGCCGAGGCCCGTGCCGACGCCATCATCGCCGCCGCCGGGCTGCTGGCCAACCGCGACGAGGATGCCCTGGCACTGGCCCTCCTGGACGACCCCGACGGCCTGGTGCGCCGGCACGCGGTGCTGACGCCGCGCCAGCAGGCCGCGGCGCTGCGCGTGCGCGCCGATGCGCTGCGCGGGCTCGGCCGCATCGCCGACAGCGAGGCCGCCGCCCAGGCCGCGCTCGCCCTGCCCGCGCTGCCCGACGACGACCGCGCGCAGCTGCTGGACGCGCTGACGATGTCTGCGCTGGCCGGCGGCCACCTGCACGACGCGCTGGCCCATGTCGAGGCCGCGCTGGCCCTCAGCCGCCGCGCCGGCGACACGCTGGGCGCGACGCGGGCGGCCATCCGCCGCGCCACGCTGCTGGTGCAGGTGGGCGACCCGGCCGAGGCCGAGACCGCGCTGCGCGACGCCGCCGCGCAGGCCGCGCGCCTGGGCATGGTCGGGCAGCAGCGCGCGACGCTGTTCAACCTGTGCGTGCTGCATGCCAACCACAGCCGGCCGGCGCAGGTGCTGGAGGTGGCGCGCGAATGCTGGGCGCTGCCGCCGCCGATGCCGCTGGAGGCTTTGCGCACGCAGCTGCAGCTGGCCTTCGTCGAGGCCCATGTCGCGCTCGGCGAGCTCGGCGAGGCCTGGCGCTGGCTGCAGGGTGCGATGGCCGATGCGCTGGCGGTCGGCCAGATCGCCGGCCTGGCGACCTGCGTGCTCACCGGCTACGAACTGCTGACGCTGCTGGGCGAGCAGGCGCGCGCCGAGCCGCTGCTGGCTGCGCTGGGCGATGGCGGCGAGGCGCGCCAGTTCCTGGCCGAGATGCGGCTGGTGCGCGCCGAGTGCGCGCTGCTGCTCGGCGACGTCGCGGCGGCGCGCACGCATTGGGCGGCGCTCGACGGGCCGCTGGAGGTGGACCGCATCCACCTGCGCCGGGCGGTCGTCGAGGCGGCGCTTCGGCTTGCCGAAGGCGACCCGGCAGCGGCGCTGGCCACGCTGCCGCCGGACGACGCGCCCGGCCACAACGACGAGCTGCGCTGGCGCGCGCTGGCGGTGCGCATCGCCGCCGAGGCCGCCGCGCCCGCCCTCGGCACGCCGGGCGCCGCCACGCGCGCCGCCGCTGCCGCGGCGCTGCAGCGCGACGGCGTGCATGCGGTGGCGCAGTGGCTGCTGCACCGCGCGCTGGCGCGCACCGACCCGGCCGAGGCGGCGGCCTGCGCCGCACGCACCGCCGCGCTGGCCGCCACGCTGGCCGACGACCCGGCGCGCCGGCGCGACTTCGAGCAGCGCTGGCGCTGAACAGCGGCGGCGCCGCGCCCGGCTCCCGCCGCCTCTCCCGCAGCGGCCGCAACGGCGCCGCAACGGCGGCCCGGCATCGTGCGCCCATCCCACCGACGAGGAGCCGCCATGAGCCCGAGACTGCCGACCATCGCCGCCTGCACGCTGGCGCTGCTGGGCTTCGCCCACGCCGACCCCGTGCCCGGCCAGGGCACCTGGGAGACCGTGCTGCATGCCCGCGACCTGAACGGCGACCAGCAGCCCGACGCCTGGTACGACAGCAGCCGCGACCGCACCTGGCTGGCCGATGCCGACCCGCTGGGCCTGGTCACCTGGTGGCAGGCCCGCGACTGGGCCGCGACGCTGGTGGTGCACGGCGTCGGCGGCTGGCGCCTGCCGGCCTTCGAGGACATCGGCGAGCCCGGCTGCTGGGGCTACACCTTCGACGGCAGCGGCGACTGCGGCTACAACAGCAACACCGACCGCAGCGAGCTCGCGCACATGTGGCACACCGTGCTCGGCAACCTCAGCTGGGCGGACACCAGCGGCCAGGGCCCCCAGCCCGGCTGGGGCCTCACCAACACCGGCCCCTTCGCCAACCTGCGCGGCGGCGACTACTGGACTGCCACGACCGACCTCAGCGACAGCCCCTGGGACCCGGGCAACCCCGACTACGGCGCCTGGCTGTTCCAGACCCAGTGGGGCTACCACGACAGCGACGCGAAGGCGTGGCCCATGCATGCCTGGGTGCTGCGCGACGGCGACGTGGCGCCCATCCCCGAGCCCGCCACCTGGGCGCTGTGGGCGGCAGGGCTGGCGGCGCTGGGCTGGCGCCGGCGGCGCCGGGCCGTGGCCGGCGCCGCAACGCGGGCGCGCCCGCTCGCCGCCGCGGCGCTGCTGGCCGCCTGCGGCGCCGCGTCGGCCGCGCCGGTGAGCCTGCAGTTCACGCTGCCGGACTGGGAGATCCGCAACCCGGCCGGCGAGCTGCTGTACGGCACCAACGCGACACTGCGCGTGACGGTGGACAACGGCAACGCGTCGACGGCGCTGCAGGCCTGGGCCTTCGGCGACATCCTGGAGGTCTTCGTCAGCTCGGGTGCCTACGCGAATACCTGGCTGGCCGCCGATGCCTACATCAACACCGACCCGGGCTACGCCATCTTCTTCAGCGACGCCGCCGGCGTGCCTTCGCTGGACCTGACGCCCGAGCCCGACCCCGGGCAGCGCATCGTCTTCAGCAATGCCGGGGGGACCTGGGCGTTCGGCCTCGGAAGGTCGGACAACGGCGTCTACACCGCGGTGTGGCTGCAGGACGGCCCACAGTTCACGGGCGACGCCCGCGCCTTCAGCACCGACTACGGGGACACCGTGGTCGTCGGCGCCATCGTCGAGCCGCGCGCGGTGCCGCTGCCTTCCAGCGCGCTGCTGGCCGGGCTGGGCCTGGCTGGGATCGCCTGCACGGCGCGGCGGCGGCCCGGCGGGCAGCGCGCGACGCGCCCTGCCTGACGCGGTCGACCCCGCGTCGCCGGGCCGTCGGTTCGCGGGGGCGGGCGGGCGCGTTCCAACGTGGATTGACGCAACGCATGGCGCAAGGGCCGGCGCGGTGCTCAGATGAGCCCCGTCCCGAACCCTTCCACCACACCACGCGATCATGCAGTCCACACCCCTTGCCCGTTCCCGCATCCTCCTGGCCACGGCCACGCTGGCCCTGGCCACCGGTGCCCAGGCGGCCGACTACACGACCTACGCCACGCTGGCGGACTGGCAGGCCGCCGCCGGCAGCGGGTCGTTGCTGCAGGACTTCCAGGCCTACGGCGACGGCGCCTTCATGAGCGGCGTCGAGTTCCTGCCCGGCGTCAGCGCGACGACGAGCGCGGCGCCCTTGCGCGTCATCGCGAACTACCTGGGCGAGAAGTTCCTGTTCCACTTCGGCAGCATCGATCCGGGCAACGTCGTGCACTACGACGTCGCGCTGACGCTGCCCTACCGTGCGCTGGCGCTGGACATCGCGGCCTTCGAGGCCGACCCGGGCGAGCCCAGCACGGCCGCCGGCCCCGGCCGGCTGACGGTGAGCTTCGCGGACGCGACGACGGCACAGTTCGACATCGCCGGCAACCCGTCCGGCAGCCCGGTGTTCTTCGGCATCACGGCCAGCCGGCCGATCACCGCACTGCGCTGGACCGAGCCGCTGGAATTCGACGGCTACAGCGAGGAGACCGGCCTCGACAACATCCGCGTCGCCGCGGTGCCCGAGCCGGCGTCGCTGGCGATGGGCCTGCTGGGCCTGGGCGTGATCGCGCTGCGCCTGCGCCGGCGCTGAGCGGCGCGCCGCTTCAGCGCCCGCGTCCCGGCGCCACCAGCAGTTCGACGCGCCGGTTCAGTGCGTGGCCCTCGTCGCTGTCGTTGCCCGCCACCGGCCGGCTCTCGCCGAGGCCGCGGATCGTGACGGCCGCGGCCGGCAGCGCGACCTCGGCCGCCAGGTGCGCCCAGACGGCGCGCGCCCGCGCTTCCGACAGGCGCAGGTTGTCGGCGTCGCTGCCGGTGCTGTCGGTGTGGCCCTCGACGGTGACGCGGATGTCGCTGCCCATCGCATTCAGGCGCGCCGCCGCCGTGGCCAGCTCGGCCTGCGCCTGCGGCCTGAGTTCGGCCTGGCCGACGTCGAACAGCACCGCGGCGTCGAACGACAGCCGCAGCTCGGCGCCGACCGCCGCCACCGCGTCGATGTCGGCGCCGGAGTGGCGGCCGCCGCAGCCCTTGCGGCCGACGTTGCGCAGGCGCACGAAGCGGAAGCGTTCGCCGGGCCGCGCGACGGACGCGATGTCGACGTCGGCGCGCGCGCCCTCGATGCGGCCGACGACACGCCAGTCGCGGCCGTCGGCCGAGATGGCGAGCTCGGTCTCCTCGACATAGGGCCCGACCTCGAACACGTAGAGATCCATGCCGTCGACGTCGACCAGCACGTTGTCGGCGAAGGCCAGCACCAGCGTGCCGTCGCAGCCCAGCGAGACGAAGTCCGGGCGGCTGGTGCGCTGGTAATCGGGCTCGCCCAGCGCGGCGGCCGGGTTGTCGAACGGCGCTTCCGAAGGCCTGGCGCCGGGCGTGAACGAGACCACCCGGTCGGCAAACGACGCCGCGCCCAGCGGCAGGCAGATGCGCTTCTTGCCGGCGCCGTACCAGGCGCCCGGGCAGTCGTCCGGCGCGGCCCATGCCGGTGCCTGCAGGCCCGCGATCAGGAACGCCGCCAGGGCCAGGACACGACGGACGAGTGGCGGGGACTGGGGCATCGGGGGGACTCCGGGGTGGGCGTTCGGGCGGCGTGCCGTCGCGGCGGGCCCATGGCGGGGCCGACCGGACACGCCCGGCATTCTCGGGCAGTCCCCCGGCCCGGTCGGCAGCTGGCCGGGTCACGGGGCCTTGGAGGCGTGGCCCGGCGGTCGGCCGCGCCCGGCGCCGGCGGCCGAGTCACCCCGCCCCCGCGCCCGCGCCGGCACGCCGTGAGAATGCGGCCCCGATGAAGGAATCCGAAGCCGACGCGCTCGGCGTCGTGCTCGCCGGCCCGCTGCTGCGACGCGTCGAGCCGCGGCGCGTCGCGCTGTGGCTCGCGACCTCGCGCGCCGTGCGCGTGCGTGTCGACCTGCACCGGCACGACGGCCGCACCTGGTCGCCGCGGCTGCGCCAGCGCGACCTGCGCGCCGGGGCGCGGCTGCACCTGCAGCTGCTCCAGCTCGAGCTGGACGAAGACCTGCCTGCCGGCCGCTGGACGGGTTACCGGGTCTGGTGGGCGCCGCCGGGCGCCGATGAGACGGCCTGGACCGACACGACGACACCCGAGCTCTGCTACCCGGGGCGCGACACGCCGGGCTTCGTGCACCAGCCGCGGGTGGCCGCGCTGCTGCACGGGTCCTGCCGCAAGCCGCACCATGCCGGCGGCGACGGCCTCGTGCGCGCCGACGAGCATCTGCGGCAGTGCGTCGCCGCGCAGGCCGATCACGCCTGGCCGTCGGCCCTGGTGCTCAGCGGCGACCAGGTCTACTGCGACGACGTGGCGGGGCCGATGCTGCGCGCCATCCACGGCGTGGTCGCCAGGCTGGGCTTGCCCGACGAGGCGCTGCCGGGCATGCAGGCCGCCGGCATCGCGTGCGCGGCGGACCTCTACCGCGACCCGCGCTGCTACTACGGCCGCCTGGCCCTGCTGCCGCGCACGCCGGGCGGCGCGGCGCTCGCCGACCTGGTCTTCGGCGGCGTGCGCAAGCCGATCTTCACGACGGACAACGCGCTCAACCACCTGGTCACGCTGGGCGAGGTGCTGGCGATGTACCTGCTCGCCTGGTCGCCGCTGCCCTGGCGTGGCCTGGACCTGTCGCCGCCGCAAGGCCTGGACGACCGCGCGGCGGCGCGCTACGCACGCGAGCGCCGTGCGATCGACGGCTTCGCCGCCGGCCTGGGTGCGGTGCGGCGCGTGCTGGCCCACGTGCCGGTGGCGATGGTGTTCGACGACCACGACATCAGCGACGACTGGAACCTCAGCCGCGAGTGGGAGGACGCCGCCTACGGCCACCCGCTGTCGCGCCGCGTCATCGGCAACGCGCTCGTGGCCTACCTGCTGAACCAGGGCTGGGGCAACCGGCCGGAGGCCTTCGACGACGCGCTGCTGGACGCCGTGCAGGCCGCGCTGCAGGCCCCCGGCGGGCCCGCCCACGACGCGCTGGTCGACCGGCTGCTGGCGTTCCGCGACTGGCACTACGCCTGGCGGACCACGCCGCCGCTGATGGTGGTGGACAGCCGCACGCACCGCTGGCGTTCCGAGACCTCGGCCCGCCGCCCGTCCGGCCTGATGGACTGGGAGGCGCTGACCGACCTGCAGCAGGCGCTGCGCGGCCACGCGGCCGTGCTGCTGGTCAGCTCGGCGCCCATCTTCGGCGTCAAGCTGATCGAGACGCTGCAGCGCGTGGCGACCTTCCTGGGCCGGCCGCTGATGGTGGACGCCGAGAACTGGATGTCGCACCCCGGCGCCGCGAGCGCCATCCTCAACATCTTCCGCCACCCGCAGACGCCGCAGACCTTCGTCGTGCTGTCGGGCGACGTGCACTACTCCTTCGTCTACGACGTCGAGCTGCGCACGCGCACGCGGCTGCGCCGGCCCGGGCCGCACATCTGGCAGATCTGCAGCAGCGGGCTGCGCAACCGCTTCCCGCCGCGCCTGCTGGCGGTGCTGGACCACCTGAACCGCTGGCTGTATTCGCCGCGCTCGCCGCTGAACCGCTTCACGCGGCGGCGCCACATGCGCGTCACGCCGCGCAAGCCGGAGGGCACGCCGCCCGGCCGGCGCCTGCTCAACGCCTGCGGCGTCGGCCTCGTCGAGCTGGACGCGCAGGGGCGGCCGGTGCGCATCCGGCAGCTGCTGGCCGACGGCGGCGACGCAGGCTTCGAGCTGCGCGAGGCCGAGGCGCGCGAGGACTGAGAGGTTGACAGGTAATCCCATGCCCGAGACCGTGCAGGACGACCCCACACCGGCCGCCGAACCACCGCGCCGCGGCAGCCCGCTCGAGGTGCTGGCGGCCTTCCTGAAGCTGGGCCTGACCTCCTTCGGCGGGCCGGTGGCGCACCTGGGCTACTTCCGCACCGAATTCGTCGCGCGGCGGCGCTGGCTCGACGACGCGAGCTACGCCGACCTCGTCGCGCTGTGCCAGTTCCTGCCCGGCCCGGCGAGCAGCCAGGTGGGCATGGCGCTCGGCCTGCAGCGTGCCGGCTGGCTGGGCGCGCTGCTGGCCTGGACCGGCTTCACGCTGCCGTCGGCCTTCGCGCTGATCGCCTTCGCCTACGGCATCGCGCAGTACGGCGCGCTGGCGGCGTCGGGGGCGGTGCAGGGCCTGAAGGTGGTCGCGGTCGCGGTGGTGGCACAGGCGGTGTGGGGCATGGCGCGGTCGCTGTGCCCGGACCGGCCGCGCGCCGGCCTGGCCATCTTCGCCGCGCTGCTGGCGCTGGCGCTGCCGTCGGCGCCGGGCCAGGTCGGCGCCATCGTGGCCTGCGGGCTGGTCGGCTGGCGGCTGCTGAAGCTGCCGCCGCAGGACGCGGGGGTGCATGTCGGCTACGGGGTCTCGCGCGCGGCCGGTGCCGCCGCGCTGGCGCTGTTCGGGCTGCTGCTGCTCGGGCTGCCGCTGCTGGCGCTGGCCACCGGCTCGGCGCTGTGGGCGCTGGTCGACGGCTTCTACCGCGCGGGCGCGCTGGTCTTCGGCGGCGGGCACGTGGTGCTGCCGCTGCTGCAGTCGACCGTGGTGCCGGCCGGCGTGGTCGGCAACTCGGAATTCCTGGCCGGCTACGGCGCGGCCCAGGCGGTGCCGGGGCCGCTGTTCACCTTCGCGGCCTACCTCGGTGCGGTGATGGACGGCCCGCTGTCGGGCTGGCTCGGCGGTCTCGTCTTCCTGGCCGTGATCTTCGTGCCGGCCTTCCTGCTCGTCGTCGGCGCCCTGCCGTTCTGGGACACCCTGCGCCGGCGCGATGCCGTGCGCGCGGCGATGGCCGGCGTCAACGCCGGCGTGGTGGGCATCCTGCTGGCCGCGCTCTATGACCCGGTGTGGACCAGCGCGATCCACGGCCGCGCCGACTTCGGCCTCGCGCTGGCCGCATTCGGCCTGCTGGTCTACGCGCGCGTCTCGCCGGTGATCGTTGTCGCGCTCGGCGCGCTGGCCGGCGCGCTGCTGGCGTGACGGCCGCCCGGCGCGTGCCCGGCCCGGCACCCGGCGCGCCGTCCCACCGTCAGCCGCGGCCGCGGTTGACGAACCACACCAGCGACAGCATCAGGGGCACCTCGACCAGCACGCCCACCACGGTGGCCAGCGCGGCGCCGGAGTGCAGGCCGAACAGCGAGATCGCCACCGCCACCGCCAGTTCGAAGAAGTTGGAGGTGCCGATCAGGCAGGCCGGGCCGGCGATGTCGTGCGGCAGCTTCAGCCAGCGCGCGCCGATCCAGGCGAGCGCGAAGATGCCGTAGGTCTGCAGCACCAGCGGCACCGCGATCATGCCGATCACCAGCGGCTGCTCGACGATGGTGCGGGCCTGGAAGCCGAACAGCAGCACCACGGTGGCGATGAGGCCGACGATGGACCAGGGCTTGAGCGCGGCCACCAGCGCGGGCACGGCCTGCGCCGGGCGGCGCCGCAGCAGCCGCCGCGTGGCCATGCCCGCGGCCAGCGGCAGCACCACGTACAGCACGGTCGACAGCACCAGCGTCTGCCACGGCACGGCGATCTGCGTGACCCCGAGCAGGAAGGCCGCGATCGGCGCGAAGGCGACGACCATGATCAGGTCGTTCACCGACACCTGCACCAGCGTGTAGCTCGCGTCGCCCTTCACGAGCTGGCTCCAGACGAACACCATGGCCGTGCAGGGCGCGACACCGAGCAGGATCATGCCGGCGATGTATTCGCTGGCCGACTGCGGGCTGACCCAGGGCGCGAAGAGGTGCTCGAAGAACAGCACCCCCAGCGCGGCCATCGTGAAGGGCTTGACGAGCCAGTTGACGACCAGCGTGAGGACCAGGCCGCGCGGCTTGCGGCCCACGTCCTTGATGGCGCTCCAGTCGATCTGGATCATCATCGGATAGATCATGATCCAGATGAGGACCGCGACGACCAGGTTGACGTGCGCCACCTCGAGCGCGGCGATCGCCCGGAAGGCCGCCGGCGCCACCAGCCCGAGGCCCACGCCGGCCAGGATGCCCAGGGCCACCCAGACCGTGAGGTAGCGCTCGAAGGCGCCCAGGGGCGAGGGCCTGGCCGCCGGAGCGGGGAGCGCACTGGTCGACATGAGGCTATCGGCGGCCGATGTCGCGCACCTCGCGCTGCAGGGTCATCTGGTCCAGCGACGCGAGCGGCAGCGCCAGCATCAGCTCGATGCGGCGCTTGAGGATGACCGCGGTGTCCCAGAAGACCCGGGCCTTCTGCTCGTCCGTGCCCTCGAAGGCGGCCGGGTCGGCCACGCCCCAGTGGGCCGTGATCGGCTGGCCGGGCCAGACCGGGCAGGCCTCGCCGGCGGCCTGGTCGCAGACGGTGAAGACGAAGTCGAGTCCGGGGGCGCCGGGCCGTGCGAACTCGGACCAGTCCTTGCTGCGGTAGCCCTCGGTCGGGATGCGCAGCGCCGACAGGGTCCTCAGCGCGAGCGGGTGGACCTCCGGGCCCGGGTGGCTGCCCGCCGAGTAGGCCCGGAAGCGGCCCTGGCCCACGCTGTTGAGGAGGCCCTCGGCCATGATCGACCGCGCCGAGTTGTGCGTGCAGACGAAGAGCACGTGGTAGACCTTGTCGCTCATGAGGCCGCTCCGGACGTGGGCGTGGGGGATGCGGGCCGCGGCGCACGCGCAGCCTGCACCCGCGTCGGCAGCGCCAGCGTGACCAGCCAGCAGCTCGCGAGCAGGGCCGCCGACCCGGCGAGCGACCAGGCCAGGCCGCCCCACTGGTACAGCAGGCCCGACATCAGCGTGCCGAAGAAGCGGCCCAGCGCATTGGCCGCGTAGTAGAAGCCGACATCCTCGGCCGCCTTCTCGGAGCCGGCGTAGGCCAGCACCAGGTAGGAGTGCACCGACGAGTTGATCGCGAAGGCGAAGCCGAAGACGCCGAGCCCGGCGACCACCACCCACTCCAGGTGCGGCACCTCGGCGAGCACCAGCGCGGCCAGCACCATGGGCACCAGCGCCAGCAGCGCCGACCACAGGCGCGCCGCCGGCACCTCGGCTGTCAGGCCGTCGTCGCTGCGCCGCACGATCGCCGGCGCCAGCGCCTGCACCGCGCCGTAGCCGATGGTCCACAGCGCGAGGAATCCGCCGACCATCGTGAAGCTCCAGCCGGCCGCATACAGGAAGACCGGCACGCCGACGACGAACCAGACGTCGCGCGCGCCGAACAGCGCCACGCGGGCCGCCGCCAGCAGGTTGATGCCGCGGTTCTTGGCGAACAGCTCGCGCGCCGACTTCGAGGCCTTGCTCCTGCCCATCAGCCGCGGCACGAAGGCCACCACGCCCGCGAGGACCAGCGCCAGCAGCGCCGCCATCACCCACAGCGCCTGCTGGAAGCCCAGCGCCTGCAGCAGCAGGCCGCCGAGGAAGAAGCCCACGCCCTTCATCGCATTCTTGCTGCCGGTGAAGAAGGCGACCCACCTGAAGAGCTGCCCGGTGGCCTCGCCGGCGGTCAGCTTGATCGCCGACTTGCTGGCCGTCTTGGTGAGGTCCTTGGCGACACCGCACAGGCCCTGCGCGACCACGACCCAGGCCACCGAGAGCGCTGCCGTCCACGAAGGCGACAGCGCCGACAGCAGCAGGAAGCCGGCGATCTGCGTGGCCAGGCCCACCGCCAGCATGCGCGCGATGCCGTAGCGCGTGGCCAGCCAGCCGCCGATCAGGTTGGCGACCACGCCCATCGCCTCGTACAGCAGGAACAGGAAGGCCAGCGTGAAGGGCGAGTAGCCCAGCCGGTAGAAGTGCAGCAGCACCAGCATGCGCAGCGCGCCGTCGCTGAGGGTGAAGCCCCAGTAGGCGGCCGTGACGATGGCGTAGTTGCGGGTGCCGCTGTTCATGGGGCCGCCTTCAGAGGCCTTGCGCGTGCAGGTGGCAGGCCAGGTCGACCATCCGGCAGGCATAGCCCATCTCGTTGTCGTACCAGGCGTAGACCTTGAGCAGCGTGCCGTCGGTGACCATCGTGCTGGGCGCGTCGACGATGCTGCTGCGCGTGTCGCGGGCGTAGTCGGCGCTGACGAGCGGCCGCTCCTCGTAGCCCAGGATGCCGGCCAGCGGCCCGGCGGCTGCGGCCTGGAACAGCGCGTTCACCTCGTCGGCCGTGGTGGCGCGCTGCAGCTCGAACACGCAGTCGGTGAGCGAGGCGTTCAGCACCGGCGCGCGCACCGCGTGGCCGTTCAGCTTGCCCTTCAGCTCGGGGTAGATCAGCGCGATGGCGGTCGCGCTGCCGGTCGTCGTGGGCGCCAGGCTCAGCATCGCGCTGCGCGCGCGGCGCAGGTCCTTGTGCGGCGCGTCGACGACCAGGTTGGTGTTGGTCGGGTCGTGGATGGTCGTGATCTGGCCGTGGCGGATGCCCAGCGCCTCGTGCACGACCTTGACCACGGGGGCCAGGCAGTTGGTGGTGCAGGAGGCGGCCGTCACGATGCGGTGGCGCGCTGGCTCGTAGAGGTGCTCGTTGATGCCGACCACGATGTTGAGCACGTCGCCCACCTTCACCGGCGCCGCGACGATGACGCGCTTCGCGCCACGGTCCAGGTGGCCTTGCAGCGTCTCGGGCGTCAGGAACTTGCCGGTGCACTCGAGCACCAGGTCCACGCCCAGCTCGCCCCAGGGAATCTCGGCCGGGGCCGGGTGCGCCGTGAAGCCGAGCCGGCGGTCGCCGATGCGCAGGGCCCCTTCGCCGTCGGCGCGGAGGTCGGCCCGCCAGCGGCCCTGCACGCTGTCGAACTGCAGCAGGTGCGCGGTGGCGGCGGCGCCGCCCTTGATCTCGTTGAGGTGCACGACCTCCAGGCGGTTGCCGGCGCGCGGGTCGTCCGCCGGGCGCTCCGCCGCGCCCAGCGCCGCGCGCAGCGCGAGGCGGCCGATGCGGCCCAGGCCATTGATGCCGACTCTCACGGTGCGCTCCTCCTCGGTGGGTCGAACATCATTCCATTATTCTCGAAGCATAGGATGACAATCTCATGACACCTGCGTGACGCCCGGCGAGGCGCCGGCGCCTGCGCGGCGCGCGTTGCCGGCGCGTCGGCGCGGGTCTTCGGCACGCACCCGGACATGCAACCGGTTCGATCGATGGCCGCGGGTCAGCAGGTCGTGCGGCGCCGGGCGCCCCGGGGCGCGCAGGACTGGCCCAGGCAGCAATGGGCGGTGAGGTAGGCGAGCAGATCGTCCATGCGCGCGAGCGCCGGGCGGTAGTGCAGGTTGCGGCCCTCGCGCTCCACGCTCACCAGTTCGGCGTGCACGAGTTCCTTCAGGTGGAAGGACAGCGTGGAGCCGGGGATGTCCAGCATCGCCGACAGCGCGCCGGGCGTCATGCCTTCGGGGCCGGCGCCGACCAGGGCACGGAAGACACGCAGGCGCGCTTCCTGGGCCAGGGCGCCGAGGGCAGCGACGGCAGTCTTCTCGTCCATATTTCGAAGTTTATCGAAGTCTTTGATTCCGTCGATCGATGGCACGCGACGTTCCGGTCGACGCTTCGGTCGGCGTGGCACCGCGCCTCGTCGAAGCATGGTGGACGGCTCGTCGGAAGGCCGCCGTGCGAGCGGCCGACGCGGGCGACGCCGGGGCCACCCTGGAGCGGCTGCGGCCCGCGCACCGGTTGCATCGGGGGCACCCGCCGGGCATCGACAAGGTGGTGAGCGAGCCGGTGGTGAGCGCGACCGCCCCGGTGCTTCGCGGCGAACGACGCCACGCACCACGACGGCGCCCGGCGCCACCGGCGCGGCACCCCGCTTGACCTACCATGTCAGCCGACATGACCGCTGCCATCACGACCGCCGAACTGCTCACCGGCGACCTCTCCGCCCACACGCCCATGATGGCGCAGTACCTGCGCATCAAGGCCGAGCATCCGGACGTCCTCGTCTTCTACCGGATGGGCGACTTCTACGAGCTGTTCTACGACGACGCGCGCAAGGCCCACCGCTTGCTCGACATCACGCTGACCACGCGCGGCCAGAGCGCCGGCGAGCCGGTGGTGATGGCCGGCGTGCCGGTGCATTCGGTCGAGAGCTACCTCGCGCGCCTGATCAGGCTGGGCGAGGCGGTCGCGGTGGCCGAGCAGGTGGGCGACGTTGCCACCGCCAAGGGCCCGGTGGAGCGCAAGGTGGTGCGCGTGGTCACGCCGGGCACGGTGACCGACGGCGAGCTGATGGCCGAGCGCGCCGACACCCGGCTGCTCGCCGCCAAGTGCCAGCGCCAGCGCGGCACGCTGCGCTGCGGCCTGGCCTGGCTGGGCCTGGCCAGCGGCGAACTCGGCGTGACCGAGTGCGACGAGGCCGGCCTGCCCGGCTGGCTGGCGCGGCTCGACCCCGCGGAGGTGCTGCACGACGGCAGCGAGCTGCCGGCCGCGCTGCTGCAGCACCGCGCGGCGCGCACCGCGCGGCCGCCCTGGCAGTTCGACGGCGCGCTGGGCGAACGCAAGCTGCGCACGCAGCTGGAGGTGGCCACGCTGGCCGGCTTCGGTGCGCAGGACCTGGCGCTGGCGCATGGCGCGGCGGCGGCGCTGCTGAGCTATGCCGAGCACACGCAGGGCCGCGCGCTGGCCCATGTGCGCACGCTGCTGGCGCCGCGCGAGAGCGAGCTGCTGGAGCTGCCGCCCACCACGCACCGCAACCTGGAGCTGGTGCAGACGCTGCGCGGCGAGTCGGGCCCCGGCGCGCATACGCTGCTGGCGCTGCTGGACAGCTGCCGCACCGGCATGGGCAGCCGGCTGCTGCGCACCTGGCTGACACAGCCGAAGCGCGACCGCAGCGAGGCCGCCGCGCGCCACGACGCGATCGCCGCACTGGTCGCCGCCGGCTTCGAGCCGCTGCGCGACGCGCTGCGCGGCGTCAGCGACGTCGAGCGCATCACCGCGCGCACGGCCTTGCGCCAGGTCCGCCCGCGCGAACTGGCCGGCCTGCGCGAGACGCTGGCGCTGCTGCCGGCACTGGCCGCGGCCGCGCCGCGCGGCACGCCGCTGCTGGAGGCCCTGCACGCGGCACTGCAGCCCGACGACGCCCTGGCCGACGCGCTACGCGCCATCGCCGACGAACCCGCGGCGCTGCTGCGCGACGGCGGCGTCATCGCGCCCGGCGTCGACGCCGAGCTCGACGAACTGCGCGGCATCAACCAGAACTGCGACGCCTACCTGCTGGACCTGGAGCAGCGCGAGCGCACGCGCACCGGCATCCCCAACCTGCGCGTGCAGTTCAACAAGGTGCACGGCTTCCACATCGAGGTCACCGGCTCGCACCTGGAGAAGGTGCCTGCCGACTACCAGCGCCGGCAGACGCTGAAGAATGCCGAACGCTTCATCACGCCCGAGCTCAAGGCCTTCGAGGACAAGGCGCTGTCGGCGCAGGAACGTGCGCTGGCGCGCGAGAAGTGGCTCTACGAGCAGCTGCTGGACCACCTGCAGCAGCACCTGGGTCCGCTTTCGGCGCTGGCACGCGCGCTGGCCGCGCTGGACGCCCTGGCCGCGCTGGCCGAACGCGCGGCCACGCTCTCCTGGTGCCCGCCGGAATTCGTGCCCTACCCCTGCATAGAGATCGAATCCGGCCGCCACCCGGTGGTGGAGGCGCGCCTGGCCGCCACCGGCGGCGGGCCCTTCATCGCCAACCACTGCCGGCTGGACGCCAAGACGAAGATGCTGGTCATCACCGGCCCGAACATGGGCGGCAAGAGCACCTTCATGCGCCAGGTCGCGCTCATCGTGCTGCTGGCGGCCATGGGCTCCTTCGTGCCGGCCAGCGCCTGCCGGCTGGGGCCGGTGGACGCGATCCACACCCGCATCGGCGCCGCCGACGACCTGGCCAATGCGCAGAGCACCTTCATGCTCGAGATGACCGAGGCGGCCGCCATCGTGCACGGCGCCACCGAGCTGAGCCTGGTGCTGATGGACGAGATCGGGCGGGGGACCAGCACCTTCGACGGCCTGGCGCTGGCCGGGGCCATCGCCACGCAGCTGCACGACCGCAACCGCAGCTTCACGCTGTTCGCGACGCACTATTTCGAGCTGACCGAGTTTCCCGCGAAGCACGAGCGTGCGATCAACCTGCATGTCGGTGCGGTGGAGAGCGGGCACGACATCGTCTTCCTGCACCAGATCGAGCCCGGCCCGGCCAGCCGCAGCTACGGCGTGCAGGTGGCGCGGCTGGCCGGCATGCCGAATGCGCTCATCCGCCAGGCGCAGGCCACGCTGCAGGCGCTGGAGGCCAAGGCGCAGCAGGGGCAGGCGCAGGTGGACCTGTTCGCGGCGCCGCCGGCGCCGGAGGCGGCCGCGCCGCCCGCGGTGCAGCCGCTGCTCGACGCACTGGCGTCGCTGGAGCCTGATACCCTGTCGCCCCGCGAGGCGCTGGACGCCTTGTACCGCCTGCGCGCCCTGCTTCCGAAAGCCATCCCATGACCTACTGCGTCGGCATCCGCCTCAACGCCGGCCTCGTCTTCCTGTCCGACAGCCGCACCAATGCCGGCCTGGACCAGATCAGCACCTACCGCAAGATGATGATCTACGAGCGGCCGGGCGACCGCTTCATGGTGCTGCTGTCGGCCGGCAACCTGTCGATCAGCCAGAGCGTGCGCGAGATCCTGCAGGTCGAGAAGATCGACACCGGGTCCGACGCCCTCGGCCGCGAGCCGACGACGATCTGGAACGCGACCAGCATGTTCGACGCCGCGCGCGTGCTGGGCAGCGCGGTGCGCCGGGTCTGGGACCAGGACGGCCCCTCGCTGAAGGCCAGCGGCGTGGACTTCAATGCCAGCATGATCTTCGGCGGCCAGATCCGCGGCGAGGCGATGCGCCTGTTCCTCGTCTATTCGGCCGGCAACTTCATCGAGGCCACGCGCGAGACCTGCTTCTTCCAGATCGGCGAGAGCAAGTACGGCAAGCCCATCCTGGACCGCGTGCTGACGCCCGCCACGCCGCTGGACACCGCGGCCAAGTGCGCGCTGGTGTCGATGGACAGCACGCTGAAGTCCAACCTCACGGTCGGCCTGCCGCTGGACCTGCTGGTCTACCGCGAGGGCGCGCTGAAGAGCGACGAGCATGTCTGCATCGACGAGCACAACCCCTACTTCCGCATGATCCGCAGCACCTGGGGCCAGCGCCTGCGCGAGGTCTTCGACGGCATCGACGATCCGCGCTGGGACGGCGGCGACGCCACCCATCCGCTGATGACGGCCGCCGCGCGCTACGAGCCGATGCGCAAGATCACGAACCCGTCGGAACGCATCGTATGAGCGCCCCCAGGGCTGGGCTGCGCCCAGCCCGCCCCCCGTGGGGATCGAGCAAAGTGGCAGAGCCACATTTTCTCGAGAGCGTCGTGGCCCCGTCGTCGCAGCCTCGCGGCACCATCGTCTTCGGCCACGCCAACGGCTTCCCGGCCGGCACCTACCGCGTGCTGTTCGAGGCCTGGCGCGCCGCCGGCTGGCGCGTCGAGGCGGTGGAGAAATTCGGCCACGACCCGCGCTACCCGGTCAGCGGCAACTGGCCGCGGCTGCGCGAGCAGCTGCTGGACTTCATCGACGCCGTCTCGCCGCAGGCACCGGTGCACCTCGTCGGCCACTCGCTCGGCGGCTACCTGGGGCTGCTGGCCGCTTGCCGGCGGCCGGCGCGCGTGGCCAGCCTGCTGCTGCTGGACTCGCCGGTGCTCGCCGGCTGGCGTGCGCACAGCGTGCAGGTCATGAAGCTGACCCGGCTGATGCCCCGGGTGTCGCCCGGCCGCGTGTCGCGCACGCGGCGCTGGCAGTGGCCCAGCGCGGCGGCCGCGCACACGCATTTCGCGGCCAAGCATGCCTTCGCGCGCTGGGACCCGCGCGTGCTGGCCGACTACATCGCCGCCGGCACCGAGCCCGACCCCGACGCGCAGGCGGGCACGCCGGGCGCGGTGCGGCTGGCCTTCCGGCGCGAGATCGAGACGCGCATCTACGACACGCTGCCGCACCGCCTGTGCACGCTGATCCACCGCCACCCGCCAGCCGGGCCGGTGGGCTTCGTCGGCGGCACCCAGTCCACCGAGGTGCGCCAGGTCGGCCTGGCCGCCACGCGCGCGCTGACGCGCGGGCGTATCGAGTGGATCGAGGGCAGCCACCTCTACCCGATGGAACGCCCCGACGAGACCGCCGCGGCGGTGCTGCGCTGGCTGGACGAGGTGCAGGCCGCGGCGCGGCCGGCGCCGGCCCGTCAGTCGACGTAGCGCCCCAGCCGCACCGCCGTGCCGCCGGGCTTGAGGTTGCGCGTGCCGGGCATCACCAGCACGGTGTCGTCGTAGGGCGTCGTGAAGACCAGCTCGCCGTCCTGCGCGATCGGCGTGCCGGCCTTCGGGATCACCGACAGGCCTTCGGTCGGCACCAGGAAACGGAAGTCGGCCGAGCGCGCGACGACCGGCTCGGTGACGCGCACCAGGCGCTGGCGTTCGGGCAGCGGCAGCCGCGTGTTGGCCTGCACCCAGGCGTCCTCGGCCAGGCCGGTGAGGCCGAGGAATCGCACCAGCGCGTCGACGGCGACGTCGGCGGCGGCGCGTTCCCAGTGCTGGCCGCATTCGATCAGCAGCGCACGCCGGGGGCTCACCGGGTCGCCGAAGCCGCCGCGCTCGACCATACGCAGCCCGGCCGGGTGGCCGGTGTCGATCAGCAGCACCGCCGGCATGCCCAGCGCGCGCGCATAGCTGGCATGCTTGTCCTGCGTGCCGCAGACCATCAGCGGCGCGCAGGGCTCGCTCATCGAGTGGATGTCCAGCAGCAGCTCGGCCTCGTCGACGAAGGGCACCAGCTCGCGCGCGCGCCGCAGCTCGACGCTGTCGCGCTCGCTGTCCAGCGTCTCGTCGGCCCACACCCGGTTGAGGTCCTCGTCGACGCAGCGCGACGGAAACGGGTTGGCCGGGTCGAAGCGTGCATAGGCCTCGACGTTGGCGAAGGCGCAGACCAGCGTGCCGCGGCGCGGCCGGAAGCCCTGGGCGAGCAGCCAGTCCAGCGCGATCGCGCCGCAGATCTCGTTGCCGTGGGTCAGCGCCTGCACCATGACGACCGGGCCCGGCTGACCGGACTCGAAGCGGTGCACGTAGTCGACACCGGCATTGCCGGCGCGCCAGCGCGTGATGTCGGGGGCGCTCAGTTCGACGGGTGGGTTCATGTCGGGCGGCCGGCGCGCAGCGCCGGCACGAAGTCGCGGTCCAGGGCCTCCAGCAGCGCCATCAGGTGCTGCTGCAGCGTGGCGAAGCCGGCGTGGCGCTCGAGCGTCGCGCTGTCCATGTACAGCCGCTTGTTGACCTCCAGCTGCAGGCTGTGGCGGCCGGTGGCCGGGTCGGCGTAGGCGCGCACCAGCTCCACCCCCTTGAACGGGTCGTTGACCTTCACCTCGTAGCCGAAGCCGGCCAGCACCTGGCGCACGAAGTCGGTGAATGCGGGGTCGCAACTGGTGCCGTCGCGGTCGCCGAGCACGATGTCGGCGCGCGGGACGCCGGCCCCGCCCTCGCCCATCGCGCCGCTGACCGGGTTCATCGAATGGCAGTTGATGTGCAGCACGACGCCGAAGCGCGCATGCGCCGCGTCCAGCAGCGACTTCAGCGCGGCGTGGTACGGGCGGTGGTAGCGGGCTATGCGCCGCTGCACCTCGGCCACGGCGAGCCGGCGGTCGTAGATCGGGCGGCCGTCGTCCAGCGTGCGCCAGACCAGCGCCTTGCCGATGCGCGCCTTGCCGCTGGGCACATGCTCGTGCGGCCAGGGCTCGGCGAGCAGCTCCAGGTCGACGTCGGCCGGGTGGCGGTTGGCGTCGATGTAGGTGCGCGGGAAGCGCGCCGCGAGCAGCGGCACGCCGCTTGCTGACGCTGGCCGCCAGAGCTCGTCGATGAAGCAGTCCTCGCCGTCCCGCAATTCCGCCGCGCTGCGGATGCTGCCGAAGTCCGGCGGCATCTCGAAGCCCGAATGCGGGCTGTCCAGCACCAGCGGGCGCTGCGGCACGGCCGGGCCGTGCAGGGAGAGAACGGGGTCGTCCATCGCCCCGAGTATGGCCTGCCGCGGCCGGGCTGCCGGGCGCCGCCGTACGGGCGGACCCGGATGGCCGGCCCCTGCCGAGTCGATAGCATCGCGCCAAGTTGGGGCGGCAGGGCCGCGGCCTTGCTGCGCCGGCCCCTACGCTCCCCACCGCGGGGTTTTTGCGGCCGCGAGCGGCCGCCGCCAGGAGATCCACCATGCAAGAACGTGACATCCGCGACCTGATCGAAGAGGTCCGCGAAGGCAAGCTGCCGCGCCGCGGCTTCATCCAGCGCATGGTCGGCCTCGGGCTGACGGCGCCGATGGCGTCCATGCTGCTGATGCACGCCGGCATCGCCAACGCGCAGTCCGGCCCGGCCTACAAGCCGACGCGCCGCGGCGGCGGTGGCACGCTCAAGGTGCTGTGGTGGCAGGGCCCGGTGCTGCTGAACCCGCACTTCGCCAGCGGCACGAAGGAGCAGGAAGGCTCGCGCATCTTCTACGAACCGCTGGCCGCCTGGGACGCCGACGGCAACCTGATCCCGATGCTGGCCGCCGAGATCCCGAGCCGCGAGAACGGCGGCCTGTCGGCCGACGGCCGCAGTGTGACCTGGAAGCTCAAGCGCGGCGTCAAGTGGCACGACGGCCAGCCCTTCACCGCCGACGACGTGATCTTCAACTGGGAGTTCTGCAAGGACCCGACCACCGGCACCGTCAACCACGCCACCTACCGCGACCTGCAGGTCGCGAAGGTCGACAGCCACACGGTGCGCGTGACCTTCACGAAGCCGACCCCGTTCTGGGCCGAGCCCTTCGTCGGCACGATCGGCATGATCATCCCCAAGCACCACTTTGCCAACTACATCGGCGCGAAGTCGCGCGAGGCGCCGGCCAACATCAAGCCGGTGGGCACGGGTGCGTACAAGATCGTCGACTTCAAGCCGGGCGACATCGTCGTCGCGGAGATCAACAACGACTACCACGTCGCCAACAAGCCGCACTTCGACCGCTTCGAGATGAAGGGCGGCGGCGACGCGGTCTCGGCTGCGCGCGCGGTGCTGCAGACCGGCGAATACGACTACGCCTGGAACCTGCAGGTCGAGGACGAGATCCTCAAGCGCCTGGAGACCGGCGGCCGCGGCAAGGTCAACGTGGTGGCCGGCGGCAACATCGAGTTCATGCAGCTCAACTACACCGACCCCTGGAACGAGGTCAACGGCGAGCGCGCGCACCACAGCACGCGCCACCCGGCCTTCCAGGACAAGGCGGTGCGCGACGCGATGGCACTGCTGGTCGACCGCCAGAGCGTGCAGGACTTCATCTACGGCCGCACCGGCGTGGCGACGGCGAACTTCCTGAACAACCCGCCGCGCTACCGCAGCCCGAACATGAAGTTCGAGTTCAACGTCGACAAGGCGAACCAGATCCTGGACGCCGCCGGCTGGCGGCGCGGCAGCGACGGCATCCGCGCCAAGGGCAACGTCAAGCTGAAGTTCGTCTACCAGACCAGCGTCAACGCGCCGCGCCAGAAGACGCAGGCCATCGTCAAGGACGCCTGCTCCAAGGCCGGCATCGACCTGGAGCTGAAGTCGGTCACCGCGTCGGTCTTCTTCGGCGGCGACGTCGCGAACCCCGACACGTACACCAAGTTCTGGTGCGACGTGCAGATGTACACGACGACGATGACGCAGCCCGACCCGCAGGTCTTCATGCTGCAGTACACGAGCTGGGAATTCGCGACCAAGGACAACAAGTGGGCCGGCCGCAACATCGTGCGCTGGCGCAACGACGAGTACGACAACCTGCACAAGGCCGCCCAGGGCGAGCTGGACCCGGTCAAGCGCGCCGCGATGTTCATCCGCATGAACGACCTGGTGTGCGGCGACGGCTACATCATCCCGGTCGTCTACCGCCCGCGCGTCAGCGGCCAGAACACCAAGCTGGTGGCCCACCTCTCGGGCTGGGACAACGACCTCTGGGCGCTGGCCAGCTGGTACCGCGAGGCCTGAACCCCCAGGCCGATGCCGCCGGGCCCTGAGCCGTCGCGCCAGGGCCCGGCCCGCGTGCACCCACCCCAACGAACGAGCCCGAGCGCCTCGTGGGCCACTACATCGTCCGCCGCCTGCTGATCGCGGTGCCCAGCCTGCTGGGCATCAGCGTCGTGCTGTTCACGGTGCTCGCGCTGGCGCCCGGCGACCCCTTCGAGGAGCTGGCGACCAACCCCAACGTGCCGCCCGAGGTGCGCCAGATGCTGCGCGCGCAGCTCGGCCTGGACGACCCGGTCTGGCAGCGCTACTGGCACTGGCTGACCAGCATGCTGCAGGGCGAGTGGGGCTACTCCTTCGTCAGCCGGCTGGACGTGGACTCGCTGATCCTGCAGCGGCTGCCGGTGACGATCGCAGTGATCGGCCTGTCGCAGGTCGTCGCGCTGCTGATCGCGCTGCCGGTGGGCATCCTGGCCGCCGTCAAGCCCTATTCGTGGTTCGACCGCATCGCCAGCACCTTCGCCTTCATCGGCTTCTCGCTGCCGACCTTCTTCACCGGGCTGCTGTTCATCCTGCTGTTCTCCATCCACCTGGGCTGGCTGCCCTTCGTCTTCCGTTCCGACGTGCAGGCCACCGGCTGGCAGTGGTGGGTGGAGCAGTTCAAGCAGAGCATCATGCCCATCATGGTGCTGGGCCTGTTCCAGGGCGCGAGCTGGATGCGCTACGTGCGCTCGTCGGTGCTGGACGTGATCCGGCTCGACTACGTGACCACGGCGCGCAGCAAGGGCCTGGCCGAGCGCGTGGTGGTCGTCAAGCACGTGGTGCGCAACGCCTTGATCCCGGTCGTCACGCTGGTCGCGCTGCAGCTGCCGGCGGTCTTCGGCGGCGCCATCGTGACCGAGCAGATCTTCCGCATTCCGGGCATCGGCTCGCTGCTGATCGACAGCATCCTGCGCAACGACACGCCGGTGATCATGGCGGTGACCTTCGTGCTGTCGGCGCTGGTCATCCTCTTCAACCTCCTCGCCGACGTGCTGTATGGCTGGCTCGATCCCCGCATCAGCTACCGCTGAGCCCGGCCCGCCGCGCGGTCCGACCGGCAAGGCCGACGCGCCGCTGCCGCGCAGCGTCTCGCCCTGGGCCGAGGCCTGGCGGCGCTTCCGCCGCCACCGCCTGGCCTACTGGAGCCTGTGGCTGCTGGGCCTGGTCGTGCTGGTCGTGCTGCTGGGCCCGCTGGTCTGG
This sequence comes from Rubrivivax sp., assembly GCA_019635315.1. Lineage (GTDB taxonomy): Bacteria > Pseudomonadota > Gammaproteobacteria > Burkholderiales > Burkholderiaceae_C > Rubrivivax. Next base: position 1,576,024 of record JAHBZT010000001.1, on the reverse strand, counting down.
AAGCTGGGCATCAACGACATCGACTTCCGCGCCCGCCTCGCCGGGCCGTCGACGGCCCACCCCTTCGGCACCGACGACCTGGGGCGTGACCTGCTGGCGCGCATGCTCTACGGCGGCCGCGTCTCGCTGGCCGTGGGGCTGGCGGCGATGCTGATCGGGCTGGTCATCGGCGTCGTCGTCGGCGCCATCGCCGGCATCGCGCGCGGCTGGATCGACGCCGCGCTGATGTGGGTCACCGACCTGTTCCTGAGCCTGCCCACGCTGCCGGTGCTGCTGCTGCTGATCTTCTTCTTCCGCGACCCGCTGAAGGCCGTCTTCGGGCCCGAGGTCGGCATCTTCCTGCTCATCGTGCTGGTCATCGGCGGCCTGTCGTGGATGCCGGCGGCGCGGCTGGTGCGCGCGCAGTTCTTCAGCCTGCGCGAGAAGGAATTCGTCGAGGCCGCACGCGCGCTGGGCGCCTCCACCTCGCGCCAGGTCGTGCGCCACATCCTGCCCAATGCGCTGGGGCCGGTCATCGTCGCCGGCACCATCAACATCGCCGCCGCCATCCTGACCGAGAGCACGCTGAGCTTCCTGGGCCTGGGCTTCCCACCGGACATCCCGACCTGGGGCCGCATCCTCTACGACAGCAAGGACTACCTGGACATCGCGATGCACTGGTCGCTGTTCCCCGGCTTCGCGATCTTCCTCGCGGTGCTGACGATCAGCTTCATCGGCGACGGGCTGCGCGACGCGCTGGATCCGAGGCGGGTGCTGTGAGACGCGTGTCCCGTACGTTCCGGTCCGGTTTCGGCGCGTTGCGGACGTTCGCGGTGCGTCGTTCGTGTCTGCTCAGATTGGCGCAGCGAAGCCGCGTGGGGGCAGCCCGCAGCGCCCAGAGTCCGGCGGTCGGCGCTGCGCGCCGACTGCCCTGCGATGCTCGGGCCCCTGGCCCGCCGCCAACTCACTTCGCTCACTGCGTTCGCTCCGTTCGGACATCGGCGGCGAGTCAGTTGGGGAGGCGCGCTGCGCGCGCGGCCAGGAGCCCTGCGCTTCTCGGCGCCTCCCATGGGCGCTGCGGGCTGCCCCCACGCGGCTTCGCGGCACGGCGGTGGAACGCCACCGGTCCGAACACCACTGTCGGTGGACTTCGCGCCAGGCGGTACCCGCTGCCGGCGAATAGTGAAGCGCCGAGCAGCGCAGCTTCGGGGTCGGCGCGCACGCAGTGCGCGCCTCCACATCTGACTCGCCGCCGGTGTCCGAACGGAGCGAGCGCAGCGAGCGAAGTGAGTTGGGCGGCGCGACCCCGAAGCGAGCAGCGCAGGGCAGTCGACGCCGAAGGCGTCGACCGCGGAACCCTGAGCCGGCAGCGGGTACCGCCTGGCGCGACGCGCCGGCGCCTGAATGCAGGGCGATTGCAGGCAAGCTCACTGTCCGCAACGCGCCGCAAGCCGACGCCCGATGACCCTGGCCGCCTCGAGCAGGGCAGGTCGAGCGGCAGGCCCAGGAGCCACTGACATGGCCCTGCTCGACATCCGGGGCCTGAAGACCCATTTCAAGACCGACGACGGCTGGCTGCACGCCGTCGACGGCGTGGACATCGCGATCGACCGCGGCGAGACCGTCTGCGTGGTCGGCGAGAGCGGCTGCGGCAAGAGCGTCACCGCGAAGACGGTGATGAAGCTGATCGACATGCCGCCGGGCAGGATCGTCGCCGGCCAGGTGCTGTGGCAGGGGCGCGACCTGGTGCCGCTGTCGCCACGCGAGATGCAGAGCATCCGCGCCAAGGAGATCGCGATCATCTTCCAGGAGCCGATGACCAGCCTGAACCCGGTCTACCCGGTCGGCGACCAGATCGCCGAGTCGGTGCGGCTGCACGAGGGCGCGTCGCGGCGCGAGGCCATGGACCGCGCGATCGAGATGCTCAAGCTGGTGCGCATCCCGACGCCCGAGCGCCGCGTGAAGGACTACCCGCACCAGTTCAGCGGCGGCATGCGCCAGCGCGTGATGATCGCCATCGCGCTGGCCTGCAACCCCAAGCTGCTGATCGCCGACGAACCGACGACGGCGCTGGACGTCACCATCCAGGCCCAGATCCTGGACCTGATGCAGGAGCTGAAGGACCGCCTGGGCATGTCGGTGATGCTGATCACGCATGCGATGGGCGTGGTCGCCGAAGTGGCGCAGCGCGTCGTGGTCATGTATGCCGGCAAGGTGGTCGAGGAAGCGCCGGTCGGCGAGTTGTTCGCGCACCCGCGCCACCCGTACACGCAGGGCCTGATCCGCAGCATCCCGCGCATCGACACCGCGGCCACGCACAAGGTGCGGCTGGAGGCGATTCCCGGCACCGTGCCCAAGCTGATCGACCCCGCCGAAGGCTGCCGCTTCGCCGCGCGCTGCCGCCATGCCCGGCCCGAGTGCAGCGCGGCGACGCCGCCGCTGCGCGAGGTCGCCCCCGGCCACAAGGTGGCCTGCATCCTGGACGCGGTGCCGGCATGAACGAACCGCTGCTCAAGGTCCGCGACCTCGTCAAGCATTTCCCGATCAAGGGCGGGCTGCTGCAGCGCGAGGTCGACCGCGTGCACGCCGTCGACGGCGTCAGCTTCGACCTCGCCGCCGGCGAGACGCTGGGCGTGGTCGGCGAGAGCGGCTGCGGCAAGAGCACCACCGGCCGCTGCATCCTGCGCCTGATCGAGCCCACCGCCGGCGAGGTCTGGTTCGAGGGCAAGAGCGTCACCGCCGCCGGCCGCGAGGAACTGCGCGCGCTGGCGCGCGACATGCAGATCATCTTCCAGGACCCCTATGCCAGCCTGAACCCGCGCATGACCGTGGGCGCCATCGTCGGCGAGGGGATCGTGATCCACGGCTTGGCGAAGAATGCGTCGGAGATCGAGCAGCGCGTGGCGGAACTGCTGGCCACCGTGGGCCTGAGCCCGGACCACATGCGGCGCTACCCGCACGAATTCAGCGGCGGCCAGCGCCAGCGCATCGGCATCGCGCGCGCGCTGGCGGTCAACCCCAAGCTGGTGGTCTGCGACGAGGCGGTGTCGGCGCTGGACGTGTCCATCCAGGCCCAGGTCATCAACCTGCTGGAAGACCTGCAGAGCCAGTTCAACCTGACCTACATCTTCATCGCGCACGACCTCAGCGTCGTCGAGCACACCAGCGACCGCGTGGCCGTGATGTACCTCGGGCGCATCGTCGAGATCGCGCCCAGCCAGGCGCTGTATACGAATCCGCAGCACCCCTACACCGAGGCGCTGCTGGCCGCGGTGCCCATCCCCGACCCCAGCGTGAAGCGCAAGCGCATCCCGCTGCAGGGCGACGTGCCGAGCCCCATCCGCCCGCCCTCGGGCTGCCACTTCCACACCCGCTGCCCGATCGCCCAGAAGCCCCTGTGCAGCACCGAGAAGCCGCAGCTCAAGCAGACCGGCGACGGCCACTGGGTGGCCTGCCACCTGCGCGGCTGAACCGGCTCCGCCGCGGCGCCAGCCTTGCCGCGGCGGTGCCGCGGGCGTGGCGGCGGGGGCCGCGGGTTATGCTCGCGGCCCTCTCGGGCTTCCACGATCGGGATCGCGCATGAACATGCTCAGGTTGGTCGCGGTGCTGCTGGTCGTCGCCGGCGTGCTGGCGCTCGTCTACGGCGGCTTCAGCTACACGCGCGAGGACACCGCGGTCAAGGTCGGGCCGCTGGAGCTGAAGGTCGAGCAGAAGGAGACCGTCAACGTGCCGGTGTGGGCCGGCGTCGGCGCCATCGCGGCCGGCGTGCTGCTGCTGGCCTTCGGCGGCCGCGGCCGCTGATCATGGCGTCGGGCTCGCGCGGCCCCGCGCGGCCCCGGCGCGCCGGCGCGGGGACCGGCCTGGCGCCAGTGCACCAGCCCCGCGGTCGCGCATCGACCGCCGGCGTGCCCGCCGGCGTGCCGCCCGCGGCCCGCGCCTGACCCGGCCGACTGCCCGCATGACACCGACCCTGCGCCTCGAGCCGCTGCACGCGCCCGGCGACGAGTGGCTCGCGCTGCGCGGGGCCCTGTGGCCGGATACGCCGGGCCGGGAGCACGAGGCCGAGATGGCGGCCTTCGTGACCGAGCCGCAGCGCTACGCGCAATGGCTGGCGCGCGCCGGCGACGGGCAGGCGATCGGCCTGGCCGAGGCCTCGATCCGGAGCGACTACGTCACCGGCTGCGAGACCTCGCCGGTGGCCTTCCTCGAGGGCCTGTACGTTGCGCCGGGCTGGCGCCGCCGCGGTGTCGCGCGTGCGCTCGTCGACGAGGCCGCGCGCTGGGGCGCGGCACAGGGTTGCCGCGAACTCGCCTCGGATGCACTGCTGGAGAACAGCACCAGCCATGCCGTGCACCGGGCGCTGGGCTTCGCCGAGACCGAACGCACCGTCGCCTTCGTGCGCGCGCTGGCGGCCGCCCCCGGCGCCGCGGACGTCCGCCTGCGCACCGCGACGGCCGCCGACGCCGCGACGCTGGCGGTGCTCGGCGCCCAGGTCTTCCTCGAAACCTACGCGCCGGCCGGCGTGCGTGCCTCGCTGGCCGCGGAGGTGCTGGCGCAGCATGCGCCGGCGGTCGTCGCGGCGCGGCTTGCCGACCCTGCGGTGCAGTTCGTCGTCGCCGAGCGCGCCGGCCACCTGCTCGGCTTTGCCGAAGCGCGGTGCCCGGCGCCGCCGCCGCTGGCGGCCGCCGGCCCGGGTCCGGCGACCGAGATCGTGCGCCTGTACGTGCAGCGTGCGCAGCAGCGTCGCGGCCTGGGCCGGCGCCTGCTGCAGGCCGCGCTGGACGAGGCGGCACGGCGCGGCGATGCACTGGCCTGGCTGACGGCCTGGGAAGGCAACGGCCAGGCGCTGGCGTTCTATGCCCATCTCGGCTGGCGCGACATCGGCGCGGTCGACTACGCCTTCGGCGACGAGCGTTACGGCAACCGGGTGCTGGTGCACAGGCTGCGCTGAACCGGGGCCGGGCAGCGTCTCGGCGCCGGCCCGGAGGGTGGCGCGGGCTTGACGCCGGCGCGCGCCGCGGCGATCGTGCGCGATCCCTGCCGCCGGAGGCCGTCGACGGCCGCCCTCCACCGATGAAGAAGACCCTGCTGCTTATCGCCTCGCACGGCCTCGTCGCCGCGGCGGGCTTTGCCGCCGGCATCTATGCGCTGCCGATCCTGATCGCGCCGCCGGCGCCGGCCGCCAGCGAGGTGCAGGCGGTCGCGTCGCAGGCGCTGTTCAGTGCCGAATTCCGCCGCGACCTGAAGGGCAGCGACCCGCTGCACTGGGGCGAAGGCCGGGTCACGCTGACGCGCGACGCGGTGGCGCTGCAGGGGCGCCTGGCGCCGGGGCCGGACTACAAGCTCTACCTGTCGCCCGAGTTCGTCGAGACCAAGGCCGACTTCGAACGCCTGAAGCCGCGCATGCGGCGCGTCGGCGACGTGAAGACCTTCGACAACTTCATCGTGCCGCTGCCGGCCGACGTGGACCCGGCGGCCTGGCGCGCGGTCATCGTCTGGTGCGAGACCTTCTCGATGTTCATCACCGCGGCGCAGTACCGCTGAGTCGGCGCTGCTTCAGCCGCGGTGACCGAGCAGGCGCGCGGGCAGCATCAGCAGCGCCTTGACCAGCGCGAAGACCGCGTCGATGCCGATGCCCAGCAGCCGCAGCGGCAGCGACAGCAGCCAGACCAGCGGCGCCAGCAGCAGCACGAGCAGCGCCACCGGCCAGGCCAGCACCAGCAGCAGGCACCAGGCGACGAAGAGCAGCAGCGCCTTCATCGCATTCAGCCGCGCAGCGCGGCCACCGCGTCCAGCACCGCCCACAGCGCGCCGCCGGCATCCGGCTGCGCCATCAGGTCGATGCCGCCCAGCACGGCCAGCGTCACGACGAAGGCCATGCCCAGCGAGGAGGCGCGTTCGATCGGGCGGTGGTTCATGGTGGTCTCCGGTGGCGGGCGGTACGGCGATGCATGCATGATCGGCAGCGCGGCGCCGCGACGCGAGGCCGCTGCGACGAAACGCGGGGGCGGGCGGCCGAACGGTCGCGGGGACCGATCAGCGGTGGCGCCCGGCCGCCGGGACGCCCTGTACGGTGCCCTGGGCGGCGCCCAGTGCGGTGCCCTGTGCGGCGCCCGGTGCCGCGACGGAGGCCCCGGTCTCGGCGGCCCGCATCGCCGCCTCGCACAGCCGGTGCAGCTGCTCCAGCCCGTCGGTCAGCGCCGCCGGCCCCGGCTGCAGGATGTCGCAGGACTTGATCTCCGCGAGCTGCCCGCGCCGCACCGCGGGCACCTCCGCCCAGCCCGGCCGCGCGGCGACCTTCTCGGGGCGGAACTTCTTGCCGCACCAGGAGCCGACGATGAGGTCCGGCGCGCGCCGCGCCGGCTCCAGCGCATCGGCGATCACGCGGTCGCGGCCCATAGGCTGCGCGGCCAGCTCGGGAAAGACATCGTCGCCTCCGGCGATGGCGTTCAGCTCCGACACCCAGCGGATGGCGCTGATCAGCGGCTCGTCCCACTCCTCGAAATAGACGCGCGGCCGGCGCGGCCAGCGTGCGGCGGCGGCCGCGATTTCGGCGTGGCGGGCCTGGCAGCCGGCGATCCAGGCCTCGGCGCGCGCGCCGGCGCCGATCAGCGCGGCCACCAGCCGCAGCGTGGCGAAGATCTCGGCCACGCTGCGCTGGTTGGTGACCAGCACGTTGAGCCCGGCGCGGATCAGCTTGTCGGCCAGCGCCGCCTGCATGTCCGAGAAGCCGATCACGAGGTCGGGCTCGAGCGCGACGATGCGGTCGATCCTGCCGTCGAGGAAGTGGCTCACGCGCGGCTTCTCCTCGCGCGCGCGCCGCGGCCGCACGGTGTAGCCGCTGATGCCGACCAGGCGATCCTGCTCGCCGAGCAGGTACAGCCACTCGGTGGTCTCCTCGGTCAGCGCGACGATGCGTCGGGGTCCGGTCATGGAGCGGGATGCTGTCACAGCCGCGGCAGCGCGACCCAGCGCTCGCCGCCGCCTGCCGCGTCGGGCAGGTGCTCGATCGAGAAGGCGCCGTCGAAGACCCGCACCAGCGTGCGCTGCAGCGCCGCGTCGCCGGGCGCACCGTCGGCCGCCACGCGGCCGCCGTGCAGCACGACCACGCGGTCGGCGGCCAGCGCCGTCGTCACGTCGTGCAGCACACTGACCACCGTCGCGCCGGCCGCGGCGCGCCGGCGCAGGCCGGCCAGCAGCAGGCGCTGGTGCGGCGCGTCCAGGTGCGTGGTCGGTTCGTCGAGCAGCAGCACCGGCGCCTGCACGGCCAGCGCGCGCGCCAGCAGCACACGCTGGCGTTCGCCGCCGGACAGCATCGAGAGCCGGCGCGCCGCGAAGGCGGTGCTCTCGGTCTCGGCCATCGCCGCGTCGACGGCGGCCTCGTCGTCGGCGCCCGCTGCGCCGAGCAGCCCGGTGTGCGGCAGCCGCCCCAGGCGCACGACGTCGCGCACCGCGAGGTCGCCGCCGGCTTCGGACTGCTGCGCCAGCCAGGCGATCGTGCGCCCGCGCTCGCGGGCCGGCATGGCGTGCAGCGGCCGGCCGTCGAGCCGCACCGAGCCCTGCGTCGCCGGCAGCAGCCCGGCCAGCGCACGCAGCAGCGTCGACTTGCCGGCGCCGTTGGGGCCGACGACGGCCGTCCAGCCGGGCGTGAAGGCCAGCGTCACGCCGGCGATCACCACGCGGCCGCCGAGCTCCACGCGCAGGTCGTGCGCCGCGATCACGCCGCGCCCCCGCGCCGGTGCAGCAGCACCAGCAGGTAGCCACCGCCCAGCACCGCGGTCAGCACGCCCACCGGCAGTTCCTGCGGCGCGATCACGCTGCGCGCCAGCACGTCGGCCAGCAGCAGCAGCACGCCACCCATCGCCGCGCTGGCCAGCAGCAGGTAGCCGTGGGTCGCGGTCGTCGCGCGGCGCACGAGGTGCGGCGCGACGAGGCCGACGAAGGCCACCAGCCCGGTCTGCGACACCGCCAGACCGGTGGCCAGCGCCAGCGCGCCGATCAGCGCCGCGCGCAGCCGCGCCAGGTCCAGGCCCAGGCTGCGCGCGCCGTCCTCGCCCAGCGCCAGCGCATCCAGCGTGCGCGCCAGCCGCCAGGCCAGCGGCGCCGCCAGCAGCAGCCCGCCGGCCAGCCAGGCGACCCCGTCCCAGCCGAGCAGCGCGGTATGGCCGAGCATGAAGCTCTGGCGTGCACGCAGCGCCTCGGGCACCGTGGTGACGATGAGGTCGGCGACCGCGGTCAGCATCACGCCGACCACCACGCCGGCCAGCAGCAGGCGCAGCGTCTGGCTCGCGCCGCGGGCCAGCAGCAGCGTCAGCAGGATGCCGCCCAGCGCGCCGGCGAAGGCGGCGCCGACCAGGCCCATGCCGCCCAGCGCTGCCGGCAGCACGCCGGGCCACAGCGCGACGCCGGCCGCCAGCACGGCAACGACGGCCAGCGAGGCGCCGGCCGCCGAACCCAGCAGGTAGGGGTCGGCCAGAGGGTTGCGGAACAGCCCCTGCGCGATGGCGCCGGCCAACCCCAGCAGCGCGCCGGCGCACCAGGCGCCCAGCGTGCGCGGCGCCCGGATCTCGGTGGCGACGAGATGCCACTCCGAACCGGGATCCACCAGCGCATGCAGCGCGCGCCAGGACCAGCCGTCGCTGCCGGCCACCAGCCCGGCGACGCCACCGGCCAGCGTCGCCAGCAGCAGCGCCCAGGCCAGCGAGCGGTGCGACAGGTTCATCGCGGCGCAGTGTTCGGCGGCAGCGCCGCCAGGCAGTCGGCCAGCGCACCGGCGGCTGCACCCAGGCGCGGCCCCGGCCGCGTGACCAGCTCGTAGCCTGCGGCATCGAGGGCGCAGACGCGGCCTTCGCGCAACGCCGGCAGGCCGGCCCAACCGGGGCGCTGCGCCATCTCGGCGGCATTGCGCGCCGCGGCCATCACCACGGTCGGCCGCGTGCGCACGACAAATTCGGGATTGAGCTTGGGAAACGGCCCCATCGCCGCCGGCGCGATATTGACGAGGCCCAGCCGCGCCAGCGTCTGGCCGACGAAGGACGCGGCGCCGGCCGCGAACGGGTCGGCCGCGACTTCGAAATACACCGTCGCGCCGCGCAGGGCCGGCGGCACGCGCGCGGCGGCGGCGGCGAGCTGCTGCTCGACCGCCTGCCAGGCCCGTGCCGCCGCGGCTTCGCCCTCGAGCAGGCGGCCGATGGCGAACAGGCTGGCACGCGCCTGCTCGTGCGTGTCGCTGTCGAAGGCCAGCACGCGCAGGCCCAGCGACTGCAGCCGCTCGACGGCGCGCGTGGACTTCGCGGCCAGCACGAGGTCGGGGCGCAGCGCGACGATGCGCTCGACCTGCGCATCGTCCAGGCCACCGACCTTGGGCAGCGAGAGCACCTCGGGCGGCTGGTTGGAGTAGCGGTCGGTGGCGACCAGCCGCGCACAGCCGCCGACCGCGCACACCGTCTCGGTCAGCGAAGGCAGCAGCGTGACGATGCGCTGCGGCGGCTGCTCGAAGCGGACCGCGGCGCCGCGGTCGTCGTGCACGGTCAGCGGCTCGAAGGCTCCCGCCGCCGTGCCGCCGCCGGCCAGCGCGCTGGCGAGCAGCAGGCGCAGCAGCGTCGGCAGCGACGGGTGCAGCAGCAGGAGCAGGTGCCGCGTCATGGCCTTCACCAGCTCGCGTCGTGGCGCAGCACCAGCCAGGCCTGGCGGCCCAGGCCCTGGTAGTCGCGCGCCGGCTCCAGGTCGCGGTCGGTCGCGTTGAGCAGCTTGGCCTGCAGCTGCCAGCCCTTGGCAAGGCGCCAGCCGGCCTGCAGGTCCAGCGTGGTTTCGGCGGCCAGGCGCTTGCCGGCATCGGGACGTTCGCCCACGCGCAGCAGCGCCGCCGAGGCCGACCAGTCGCCCTGCGTCCAGGCCGCCTCGGCGCTGGCCTGGTGCGCGGCGCGGCGCGGCAGGCGCTGGCCGGTGGCCTCGTCGCGCGCCTCGAGGAAGTCGAGCTGGCCGCGCAGCGTCCACGAAGGCGACAAACGCTGGTGCGCCGACAGCGTGGCGCCCTGCAGCTTCGCGCGTGCGGTGTTGCCGGAGCAGCCGAAGGCATAGGCGGGGTCGGGCGGGCACTGGCTGGCGTCGGGCTGGTAGCCGATCAGGTCGCGCACGCGGTTGCGCCACAGCGTCAGCGCGGCCTCGCCGCCGGCGTGGCGCCAGCTCAGGCCGACTTCCGCGCTGCGGCCGCGCTCGGCACGCAGCGTCGGCACGCCATAACCCGGGAAGTACAGGTCGTTGAAACTGGGCGCGCGGAAGGTGCTGCCGGCCAGCGCACGCAGGCGCAGCCCCGGCGCGAGCTGCACGGCCCCGCCCAGGCGCCCGGTATTGACCGCGGCGTGGTCCGAGGCATCGTCGCGCCGGGCATCGGCCTGCCAGGCGAAGGCGCCGGCGCGGCCGGTCCATTCGAGCACCGCCGCGGTATTGCGGCGCTGCACCGGCGCCGCGTAGCTGGTCGAGCGGCCGCGGTCCTCCTGCCGCTCCAGCGCGCCGACGAGCTGCCCGGCTGCGCCGGCGTTCCAGGCCAGCTGCGCGCCGACCAGGCGCCGCTCGGTGCGGAAGCGGTCGGTCTGCGTGCCGCCGTCGCGCGTGTCGTCGACGCTGCGTGCGGCGCGCGCGCTGCCGCTGAGCGAGGCGCCGAGCGTGCCGCGCCAGTCCAGCGTCGCGACCTCGGTCGCCTGGCGCGTGCGGAAATCCGGCGTGTTGTCCTGCGCGAAGGTGGGCGGCAGGAATTCGCTGCTGTCGTACTGCGACCGCAGCCGCGTGCGCAGCCACGACGCGCCCAGGCGCTGGCCGCGCACCGGCGCGAAGCCCACGCGCAGCTGCGCGGCGTCGAGCCGGTGGCCGTCGCGGTCGGGGTTGTGGTTGCCGAAGGGGTCGCCAGGCCGCAGCGTCGAGACGCCGTCGCTGGCTTCGTGCGACAGCGTCGCCGCCCAGTCCCACGCGCCCTGCGCGCCGCGCAGGCCGGCGGCCAGCTCGCGGCTGCCGTAGCCGCCGACGGCGGCGCGGCCCTCGACCTGGCGGCCGGGCTCGCCGGCCTTCGTGAAGACCTGCACCACGCCGCCGACCGCGTCGGCGCCATAGAGGCTGGAGCCCGGGCCGCGCAGCACCTCGATGCGATCGACCTGGGCCAGCGGCAGCGACTCCAGCGCCGTGCTGCCCAGCGTCGCCGAACCGACGCGCATGCCGTCGACGAGCACGACGACCTGGGTGGCCGGCGCGCCGCGGATCGACAGCCCGGTGGCGTGGCCGGGACCGCCGTTGCGCGAGAGCTGCACGCCGGCCTCGCGGCGCAGCAGGTCGGCCAGCGAATCGGCGCTGCTGCCCTGCACGCGGTCGGCCTCGATCGCGGCCAGGTCGGCGGCCAGCCGCTGCAGCGCCAGCGGCTCGCGCGACGCCGTCACGACGACCTGCTCGGCGGCCTGTGCCGGAGCGACCGCCACGGCGACGAGACCGGCGGCGGCGGCCGGGCGCAGCGGACGGAGAAGACGAAGGGAAACGAGGGATGAGGTCAGGGACCGGCCGGCGCGTGTGTGCGCCCGGGCCCGGGATGGCAGCAAAGACAAGGCGGAACCTCCAGCCGCACGCCCCGTGCGGACCAGCGTTGCAACGCCGGCGGCGACGGCGGCATGCCGCGCAGGCCCCTGACCGCCGCGGAGCACGAGCGCCGCGCCGGCCAACGCCCACGCGCCGCCCACCGCGACGCCGGACTCCCATGCACCGAGGCCGGTATCCGGGCTTGCGAGTGCCGGCCGGAGACGGTGTCTCCGGCCGGAAGCGTGCCGCGCCTTCCCAGGCTCTTGCCGAGCCCAGTGGCCTGTCGTGCGACACGCTCCTCGCTGACCGTTGCGGGGGCAGCACCGGCATCGCGACGGCCCTACAGCATCGGCCGCCGCCCACCGGTTTCCCGTTCAACCCGCCGCCTTCGAACGGGGCGGCAGGCACCTGGTGCAAGCGGGGACAATGGTAGCGCACCGGGTTCCCTCGGGGCCCGCGCGCGGGGCTCGCGCGCAGGGCGCGCCGATATACTCGGGCTTTACCACCACAGCCTGCGCGAACCCCGCGCGCCGGCTGCTCGCAATGACCAAGTTCGTCTTCGTCACCGGCGGCGTGGTGTCCTCACTCGGCAAGGGCATCGCGGCGGCCTCGCTGGCGGCCATCCTCGAGTCGCGCGGCCTGAAGGTCACGCTGATCAAGCTGGACCCCTACCTCAACGTCGACCCGGGGACCATGAGCCCCTTCCAGCACGGAGAGGTCTTCGTCACCGACGACGGCGCCGAGACCGACCTGGACCTCGGCCACTACGAGCGCTTCATCACCACGCGGATGAAGCGCAGCAACAACTTCACGACCGGCCAGATCTACAAGAGCGTGCTCGAGAAGGAACGCCGCGGCGACTATCTCGGCAAGACCGTGCAGGTGATCCCGCACGTGACCAACGAGATCCAGGAGTTCGTGATGCGCGGCGCGGCCGACGCGCAGGACGTGGCCATCGTCGAGATCGGCGGCACGGTGGGCGACATCGAGAGCCTGCCCTTCCTGGAGGCGGTGCGCCAGATGAGCCTGCGCCTGGGCCCGGCCAACAGCGCCTTCGTGCACCTGACCTACGTGCCCTTCATCGCCGCCGCCGGCGAGCTGAAGACCAAGCCCACGCAGCACACGGTGCAGAAGCTGCGCGAGATCGGCATCCAGCCCGACGCGCTGCTGTGCCGCGCCGACCGGCCGATCCCCGACGACGAGCGCGAGAAGATCAGCCTGTTCACCAACGTGCCGCTGCACGGCGTGATCAGCATGCAGGACGTGGACACCATCTACAAGGTGCCGCGCCTGCTGCACGAGCAGGGCCTGGACGAGCTGATCTGCATGAAGCTGCAACTGCTCACGCGGCCGGCCGACCTCAAGCGCTGGGACCGCCTGGTGCACGAGGTCGAGCATCCGCAGGGTGTGGTGCGCATCGCGATGGTCGGCAAGTACACCGACCTGTCGGACAGCTACAAGAGCCTGAACGAGGCGCTGCGCCACGCCGGCATCCACAACCATGCACGCGTCGAGATCGACTATGTCGACGCCGAGACGCTGACGCCGCAGACGGTGTCGCAGCTGGCACGCTTCGACGCCGTGCTGGTGCCCGGCGGCTTCGGCAAGCGCGGCATCGAGGGCAAGGTGCTGGCGGCGCAGTTCGCGCGCGAGCAGCTCGTGCCCTACCTGGGCATCTGCCTGGGCATGCAGGTGGCGACCATCGAATACGCGCGCCATGTCGCCGGGCTCGAGGGCGCCAACAGCACCGAGTTCGAGCCCGCCTGCACGCACCCGGTGATCGCGCTGATCGAGGAATGGCAGGACCGCGACGGCAGCATCCAGAAGCGCAGCGCCAGCAGCGACCTCGGCGGCACGATGCGCCTGGGCGCGCAGAGCTCCGACGTCAAGCCCGGCACGCTGGCGCACCAGATCTACGGCCCGGTGGTGACCGAACGCCACCGCCACCGCTACGAGGCCAATGTCCATTACCTGGACCGGCTTCAGGACGCCGGCCTCGTGATCAGCGCGCTGACGCAGCGCGAGCGGCTGACCGAGATCGTCGAGCTGCCGCGCGACGTGCACCCCTGGTTCATGGGCGTGCAGTTCCACCCCGAGTTCAAGAGCACGCCCTGGGGCGGCCACCCGCTGTTCACCAGCTTCGTGAAGGCGGCGCTGGAGCACCAGGCGCGGCGCGGCGGCGCGCAGCCGGTCAAGGCGGTGGCATGACATGGCGCCCCCACGCTCCCTCCCGGTCGCTGCCCCCCGAGGGGGCTCGGGCGACGGACCGGCGAAGCCGGATCCGTGCCCGAGGCTTGGCTCCGTCCGATGCGCATGTACGGCAGTTTGCGGTTGGATGAGGGGTCTGTCGTGAAACTTTGCGGTTTCGAGGTGGGGTTGGACCGGCCCTTCTTCCTGATCAGCGGCCCCTGCGTCGTCGAGAGCGAGCAGCTGCAGCTGGACGTCGCTGGGCGGCTGAAGGAGATCACGGGCGCCTTGGGCATTCCGTTCATCTTCAAGAGCAGCTACGACAAGGCCAACCGCAGCAGCGGCGCCAGCTTCCGCGGCCCGGGCATGGACAAGGGCCTGGAGATCCTGGCCAAGGTGAAGCGCGAGCTCGGCGTGCCGGTGCTGACCGACGTGCATTCGGAAGCCGAGGTGCCGGCGGTGGCCGCGGTGGTGGACGTGCTGCAGACGCCGGCCTTCCTGTGCCGGCAGACCGACTTCATCCGCGCCGTGGCGCAGAGCGGCAAGCCCGTCAACATCAAGAAGGGCCAGTTCCTGGCGCCGCACGACATGAAGAACGTCATCGACAAGGCCCGCGCCGCGGCGCGCGAGAAGGGCCTGCCGGACGACGTCTTCATGGCCTGCGAGCGCGGCGTGAGCTTCGGCTACAACAACCTCGTCTCGGACATGCGCAGCCTGGCCATCATGCGCGAGACCGGCGCGCCGGTGGTCTTCGACGCCACGCACAGCGTGCAGCTACCCGGCGGCCAGGGCACGAGCAGCGGCGGCCAGCGCGAATTCGTGCCGGTGCTCAGCCGCGCCGCGGTGGCCGTGGGCGTCGCCGGCCTGTTCATGGAGACGCACCCCGACCCGGCGAATGCGATGAGCGACGGCCCGAATGCCGTGCCGCTGAAGCACATGAAGGCGCTGCTGGAGCAGCTGCTCGCGCTGGACCGCGTGATCAAGGCCCAGCCGCTGCTCGAAAGCGACTTCGGTGCTTGAAGTCGCTTCGAGCCCCATGCCGCTTTCACGATCCATGGTTCGGAACGACTCCTCCTGCTGAAAGAAGGAAGACGCATGCCCGCCGCCTACCTGATCGTCGAGATGCACGTCACCGACCCCGAGGGCTACCAGGCCTACATGGCCGAGGCCCCGGCCGCGGTGAAGGCCTTCGGCGGCGAATACCTGGTGCGCGGCGGCCGCCACGAGGCGCTGGAAGGCGACTGGCAGCCGCACCGCGTGGCCATGCTGCGTTTCCCCAGCTTCGAGCAGGCCAAGGCCTTCTACGACAGCGAGCACTACACGCGCGTGCGCGCGCTGCGTGCCGGCAAGACCGACTACTTCAACATGGTGCTGGTCGAGGGCGTCGCCGCCCCGGTCTGACACCGCTCAAGAATCTCCACTTCCTGCTAGGACCTGCATGAGCGCCATCGTCGACATCGTCGGCCGCGAGATCCTCGACAGCCGGGGCAACCCCACCGTCGAGTGCGACGTGCTGCTGGAAAGCGGCACCATGGGCCGTGCCGCGGTGCCCAGCGGCGCCTCCACGGGCAGCCGCGAGGCCATCGAGCTGCGCGACGGCGACAAGAGCCGTTATCTCGGCAAGGGCGTGTTGCGCGCCGTGGAGCACATCAATACCGAGATCAGCGAGTCGGTGCTGGGCCTGGACGCTTCCGAGCAGGCCTTCCTGGACAAGACGCTGATCGACCTCGACGGCACCGAGAACAAGAGCCGCCTGGGCGCCAATGCGATGCTGGCCGTGAGCATGGCGGTGGCGCGCGCCGCGGCCGAGGAATCCGGCCTGCCGCTGTACCGCTACTTCGGCGGCATGGGCCGCATGAGCCTGCCGGTGCCGATGATGAACGTCATCAACGGCGGCGCGCATGCCAACAACAACCTGGACCTGCAGGAGTTCATGATCCTGCCGGTGGGCGCACCGAGCTTCCGCGAGGCCGTGCGCTACGGCGCCGAGGTCTTCCACGCGCTGAAGAAGATCATCCACGACAAGGGCATGAGCACCGCGGTCGGCGACGAGGGCGGCTTCGCGCCCAGCGTGGCCAGCCACGAGGCGGCGATCCAGATGATCCTGGAGGCCATCGACCGCGCCGGCTATGTCGCCGGCGAGCAGGTCGCGATCGGCCTGGACTGCGCGGCCAGCGAGTTCTACAAGGACGGCAAGTACCACCTGGAAGGCGAGAGCCTGGTGCTCAGCGCGCTGGAGTGGACCGACATGCTCGCGAGCTGGTGCGACAAGTACCCGATCATCAGCATCGAGGACGGCATGCACGAGGGCGACTGGGACGGCTGGAAGCTGCTCGCCGACCGCCTGGGGCGCAAGGTGCAGCTGGTCGGCGACGACCTCTTCGTGACCAACACGAAGATCCTGGAGCGCGGCATCCGCGAGGGCGTGGCCAACTCCATCCTGATCAAGATCAACCAGATCGGCACGCTCTCCGAGACCTTCGCCGCCATCGAGATGGCCAAGCGCGCCGGCTGGACCAACGTCATCAGCCACCGCAGCGGCGAGACCGAGGACAGCACCATCGCCGACATCGCGGTGGGCACCAACGCCGGCCAGATCAAGACCGGCTCGATGAGCCGCAGCGACCGCATCGCCAAGTACAACCAGCTGCTGCGCATCGAGGAGGACCTGGGCGAGGTCGCCAGCTATCCCGGCCGCAGCGCGTTCTACAACCTGAAGTAGCGCCGCTCCACCCGACGCCGCCCATGCGCTGGAGCACCGTCGTCATCGCCGGCCTGCTGCTTGCAGTGCAGGCCGACCTCTGGCTCGGCAAGGGCAACCTGCCCTACGTGATGGGGCTGGAGCTGGAGCTGCAGCGCCAGCGCGCCGCCAACGACGCGGCGCGCGAGCGCAATGCGCAGCTCGCGGCCGAGGTCGACGACCTGCGCGAGGGCCTGGAGATGGTCGAGGAGAAGGCGCGCGCCGAACTCGGCATGCTCAAGCCCGACGAGATCCTCGTGCAGGTCTCGGCGCCGCGCTGAGCCGCGCCCGGCACCGCCTTGCTGCAGGACCTGCTGGACGCGGCGCGGCCGCTGCTCGCGCCCGCCTTCACCTGGTGGGGCAGCGCCGTCACCTGGCTGGAGATCGTGGCCTTCGTGCTGGCGATCGCGATGGTGCTGCTGAACATGCGCGTCAACCCCTGGGCCTGGCCGCTGGCCATCGCGAGTTCGCTGCTCTATGCGCTGCTCTTCGCCGATGCGAAGCTGTACGGCGAGGCCGGCCTGCAGTTCGTCTTCATCGCGGTCGCCGGCTGGGGCTGGTGGCAGTGGCTGCGCGGCCGCGATGCCGGCGGCGGGCCGCTGGTCGTGCGCTGGATGGGCGCGCGGCTGCGCTGGACCGCGGCCGCCGCGACGCTGGCGGCCTGGCCGGCGCTGGCGCTGTGGCTGGATCACGCCACCGACAGCGACGTGCCCTGGTTCGATGCGCTGCCCACGGTGGCCAGCGTGACGGGCCAGATCCTGCTCGGCCGCAAGTTCGTCGAGAACTGGCCGGTGTGGCTGGGCGTGAACCTCGTCAGCGTCGCGCTGTTCGCGCACAAGGGGCTGTGGCTGACGGCGCTGCTGTATGCGCTGTTCGCCGTGCTGTCGGTGGCCGGCTGGCGGGTCTGGGCGCGGCGTGGCCGGCAGGCCGGGGCCGCGGCGTGAGCGGCACGCTGCGCATCGCCGTCGTCGGCGCCGAGAGCACCGGCAAGACGACGCTGGCCGCCGCGCTGGCCGCGGCGCTCGCGCACGACAGCGGCCGCCGCGTGGCCTGGGTGCCCGAGGTGCTGCGCGAGTGGTGCGCGCGCGAAGGCCGCACGCCGGCGGCGCACGAGCAGGCGGCGATCGCGCGTGCGCAGCACGAGCGCATCGAGCAGGCCGCGGCGACGCACGAGCTGGTCGTCAGCGACACGACGGCGCTGATGACCGCGGTCTACAGCCGCATCGTCTTCGGCGACCGCTCGCTGGACGCGATGGCCGTCGAACTGCACCGCACGATGCACGCGACGCTGCTGACCGCGCTGGACCTGCCCTGGGTGCCCGACGGCCACCAGCGCGACGGCCCGCAGGTGCAGCGGCCGGTGGACGATGCGCTGCGCGAGCTGCTGCACGCGCACCGGCTGCCGTTCGCGGTGGTCGGCGGCCGCGGTCAGGCGCGGCTGGCGCAGGCACTGGCCGCCGTGGCGCCGCTGACCAGGCCCGAAGCCGCCAGCCCGGCGGCCGCCGGCCACGGCCTGTTCACCGCGCTCACCGGCGAAGCGGCCGGACGCCGCGGCTGGCGCTGCGAATGCTGCGTGCCGGAGGCCGAGCAGGCCCTGCTGGCTCGTCGCTGACCGCGCAGCGCGCGCCGGGTCAGACCAGCGTCGCGACGACGATCACCACCACGCCCAGCACCAGGTTGACCATCACCCAGCGGCGCACGTCGGCCAGCGCCGCGCCCGCCTCGGGCCAGGCCTCGGCCTGCACGGCGCGCGCGAAACGCCGGTACGGCACGAGCCGGATGAAGACGAAGACCGCCGCCATCACGAGGCCCAGCACGGTCATCACGCTCCAGTCCAGCGGCCACGAAAAGCTGCCGCCGCCGGCCACGGCCTGGCGCGCGACACGGCCGACCATCCACAGCCCGCTGGCGACGACCACCGCCACCGCCACCGCCACCGCGGCGAAGAAGCGGCCCAGCACCGCGTGCATCAGCACCAGCCGCTGCGGCGGCGGCAGCACGGCGAGCGACGGGCGCAGGAAGAAGTGCGCGAACACCATGCCGCCGACCCACAGCACCACGGCCAGCACGTGCAGCGTCTTCAGCAGCGCATACAGGCTCATTGCACCACCCGGCTGCCCGGCGGCTGGTCGCGCCCGGGCGTGAACAGCTCGCCGACGTCGACCGCGTCGAAGCGGTAGGGCTGGCCGCAGAAGTCGCAGCCGACCTCGACCTGGCCGCGCTCGGCGATCAGGCTGTCGCATTCCTCGCGGCCCAGCGAGCGCAGCATGCCGCGCACGCGCTCGCGCGAGCAGGTGCAGGCGAAGCGCGGCTGCTGCGGCTCGAAGCGCAGCAGCTTCTCTTCCCAGAAAAGGCGGTGCAGGATCTGCTCGGCCGGCAGCGCCAGCAGTTCCTCGCGCGTCAGCGTCGCGGCCAGCATCGCGACGCGGCGGAAGCCTTCCGACAGGCCGATCTCGTCCTCGTTGCGCGCGCCGCCGGCCAGGTTGCCCTGCCCTTCGACCGGCAGGCGCTGGATCAGCAGCCCGGCGGCGACGCGGTCGTCGGCGGCCAGCACCAGCTTCGTGTCCAGCTGCTCGGACTGCAGCATGTAGTGCTCCAGCACCTGCGAAAGCTCCTGCAGCGGCTCGCGCTGGTCGCCATGCAGCGGGACGATGCCCTGGTAGGGCTGCTGGCCGGGCAGGCGCTCGCGCGGGTCCAGCGTGATCGCGCAGCGGCCCTGGCCGTGCACGTTGAGCATCGCCTCCAGCCGCGCGCCCGGCGGCACCTCGCCGACCACGGTGGCGGTGGCGCGGAACGTCAGCTCGCTGCCGGCCTCGGCCACCGCCAACTTGACCGGGCCGTCGCCGAAGACCTGCAGCACCAGCGCGCCGCTGTACTTGATGTTGGACTGCATCAGCACGCCGGCAGCGGCCATCTCGCCCAGCAGCGCGCGCACTTCCGGCGGATAGGGGCCGACGGCCGCGCGCCGGCGCAGCAGGTCCTGCCACGCGTCGGTCAGGCGCACCAGCATGCCGCGCACCGGCGCGCCGTCGAACAGGAACTTGTGCAGCTCGGACATCGTGCGGTCAGGCGATGCGCGTGAGCTGCGCGCGGTGGCGCGCCGCCTTCTCGACATAGTGCAGCGCGCTGGCCTTCAGCCGCTGCAGCTGCTCGGGCGAGATCTCGCGCACGGCCTTGGCCGGCGCGCCGAGGATCAGGCTGTGGTCGGGGAAGGTCTTGCCCTCGGTGACCACCGCGCCGGCGCCGACCAGGCAGCCGCGGCCGATGACCGCGCCGTTCAGCACCACGGCCTGGATGCCGATCAGCGAGCCGTCGCCCACCGTGCAGCCGTGCAGCATGACCTGGTGGCCGATGGTGACCTCCTCGCCGATGACGAGCGGGAAGCCGATGTCGGTGTGCAGCACGCTGCACTCCTGCACGTTGCTGCGCGCGCCCAGCATGACGAGCTCGTTGTCGCCGCGCAGCACGGCGCCGTACCAGACGCTGCTGTCCGCCGCCAGGTGCACGCGGCCGATGACGCTGGCGTTGTCGGCGACCCAGGCGCCTTCGTCGATGCGGGGGATCTCGTCCCCGAGCTGGTAGATCGCCAACAGGTCTCTCCGGTCTTCGAAGCAACAATTCTAGGGATGGAGCTCCGGCATGCCGCGCTGCGGGCCTTGGCGCTGCCCGACCCGGCCGCCAAGGTGGCGGCCGCGCGGGCGCTGCACGAGGCCGCCGGGCGCGACGATGCGCTGCTGGACACCCAGGCCGACCTGCACGAGCCAGCCGCGGCGCTGGTGCTGCCCGGCCGCCCGGCGCGGCCGCGCCTGGTGCCGCCCGAGCAGGTGCCGCGGCGCACGCCGTTCACGCCCGAGGGCCGCGCCGCGCTGCTGCATGCGGTGGCGCACATCGAGTTCAACGCCATCAACCTGGCGCTCGACGTCGTCTGGCGCTTCCCCGGCCTGCCCGCCGCCTGCTACCGCGACTGGCTGCGCGTGGCGGCCGAGGAGGCGCTGCACTTCTCGCTGCTGGCCGGACACCTGGCGACGCTGGGTCATGCCTACGGCGACTTCGACGCCCACGACGGCCTGTGGGCAATGGCCGAGAAGACCGCGGCCGACCCGGTGGCACGCATGGCGCTGGTGCCGCGCACGCTGGAGGCGCGAGGGCTGGACGCCACGCCGCCGATGCAGGCGCGGCTGGCGCGCGCCGGCGACGCGCGCGCGGTGCAGATCCTGGATGTCATCCTGCGCGACGAGGTCGGCCATGTCGCGATCGGCAACCACTGGTACCGCTGGCTGTGCGCACGCGACGGGCTGGACCCGCTGTCGCACTATGCGGTGCTCGCGGCGCGCCACGGCGCACCGCGGCTGAAACCGCCCTTCAACCTGGACGCGCGCCGGCGCGCCGGCTTCACGGCCGGCGAGCTGCAGGCGCTGCAGGACCCGCCCGCCCCCTGATCAACCGAGCATGACGATGAACGACACCCCGCCTGCCGCCGAATCCTGGGCCGACACCGAACGCCGCATCCGCGCCGCGCGCGAGGCCGGCGTCGGCCCCGGCGTCGCGCGGCCCGAGCAGGTCGCCGGCCTGTCGGGCCTGCAGCTCATGCAGGCCATGCTGCGTGGCGAGCTGCCCTACCCGCACATCGGCGCGACGCTGGACTTCCTGCTCGTCGAGGTCGCCGAGGGCCGCGCCGTCTTCCAGGGCACGCCGCAGACCATGCACCTGAACCCGATGGGCACCGTGCACGGCGGCTGGTATGCGACGCTGCTGGACAGCGCGCTGGGCTGCGCCGTGCACACGACGATGCCGCCGGGCCGCGGCTACACCACCGCCGAGCTGAGCGTGAACCTGGTGCGCGGCGCGGTGCCCGGCCGCGAGCCGCTGCGCGCCATCGGCCAGGTCATCCACAGCGGCCGCCAGCTCGCCACCGCCGAGGCGCGGCTGGTCGACGCCGCCGGCAAGGTCTACGCGCACGGCACGACGACCTGCCTGGTGTTCGAGCTGCCCAAGCGCTGAGCGATCGCGGCCGCGCAAGCCCGGGCCGCACTACGCGCGCGGGTGGTGCGCCGCATGCAGCTGGCGCAGCCGCTCGCGCGCGACATGGGTGTAGATCGTCGTCGTGCCGATGTCGGCATGGCCCAGCAGCATCTGCACCGCGCGCAGGTCCGCGCCGTGGTTGAGCAGGTGGGTCGCGAAAGCGTGGCGCAGCGTGTGCGGCGACAGCGGCGCGCTGATGCCCGCAGCGACCGCGTAGCGCCTGACCAGGCGCCAGAACATCTGCCGCGTCATCGCCTCGCCGCGCACGGTGACGAACAGCGCCTCGCTGCTGCGCAGGCCCAGCAGCGAACGCCGGCCCTCGGCCAGCCAGCGCGTCAGCCAGGCGTGCGCCTGCTCGCCGAAGGGCACCAGGCGTTCGCGCGCGCCCTTGCCCTGCACACGCAGCACGCCCTGCGCCAGCGCCAGCTGCACGGTCTGCAGCGTCACCAGTTCGCTCACGCGCAGCCCGCTGGCATACATCAGCTCCAGCATCGTGCGGTCGCGCTGGCCCAGCGGCGTGGCGGTGTCGGGCGCCGCCAGCAGCGCCTCGACCTGCGCCTCGGACAGCGTCTTGGGCACGCGCAGCGGCTGCTTCGCGGCCAGCAGGCGCAGCGTGGGGTCGGCGGCCACGCGCCGCTCGCGCAGCGCCCAGCGGAAATATCGGCGGAAGACCGTCAGCCGCCGGTTGGCGGTGGTGGCGCGCGTGCCGGCATGGCGCTCGGCGATGTAGGCCAGCAGGTCGGCTTCGCTGCACTCGTCGATCGTGCGGCCCGCCTGCCCTGCCAGCCAGGCCGCCAGCAGGTCCAGGTCGCGCCGGTAGGCGGCCAGGGTCAGCGGCGCCAGACCGTCCTCGATCCACAGCGCGTCGACGAAGCGCGCCAGCGCGGCGCGGCTGGCCGCCAGCACGGCGTCGGCACTGGCCGCGGCGGCCGCCGCAGCAGGCGGCGCAACGGCCGCGGCGGCCGCCGTCAACGCAGGCCCCCCAGCATGCCGTCGCGCAGCTTGCGGTCGTAGGGGCGCTGGCCGACGAAGCTCAGCAGCAGCGCGCCGTAGAAGTCGCTGCCGCGCACCGGCTCGCCGCGCCGGTGGCCGTTGTGCAGCAGGTGCAGGCCGCGCGCCGGGTCCAGGTCGAGGTCGACGATGTCGCCGCGCCGCACCTGCCCGATGCCGTCGACGATGGCCTCGAAGGCCTGCAGCCGGTCCTCCAGTCGCGCCAGCTCGTCGGGTGCGACGTTGCGCGTGACGCCCTTGCGCACCGCCTTGACGAATTCCGCGGCCGGCGCGTCCTGCAGCATGTGCATGCGGATGCGCTTGGGCCCCGGCACCGCGACGGCCTCGGCCGCGCTGGCGGCCGGCGCGGCCAGGTACAGCGCCGCCACGTAGCCCTTGAACCAGGCCACGGCGCGGATGCCGGCGCCGTTGAGCACCAGCGTGCTGCCGTGCAGCTCGATGCGCCGCGGCAGCGCGAGGCCTTCGTAGAGCAGCGGCCCGGGCTCGGCCCGCGCAGGGCGCGGCCGCAGCAGCGCCGCGCCCAGCGTGGCCGCCAGCGCGCCGCGCAGCAGACGGCGCCGCGTCGGGTCGGGCCAGGCACGCAAGGGTCCCATGGCGGCGAGCGTACCAACATCGCCGCACCGCTGCCGGCGCGAGACCGGACCCGGCCAGGGCCGATACTGCGCGCCCATGTCCGTCGCCCTGCTGCTGCTGCCCGACTTCCTGCTCATCGTGCTGGGCTGGGTCCTGTGCCGCCACACGCCGCTGACCCGCCCGCTGTGGGACGGCGTCGAGCGGCTCGTCTACTACCTGCTGTTCCCGGTGCTGCTGTTCCACTCGATCCTGCGCCACCCGATGGTCGTCGGCGAACTGCTGCCGCTGGCCGCCGGCGGGTTGGGCATCGTCGGCGCGGGCATCGTGCTGTCGCAGCTGCTCGGCCGCTGGCCGGGCGTGGACCCGCGGCTGCACGCCAGCGGCGCGCAGATTGCCTTCCGCTTCAACAGCTACGTCGCGCTGGCACTGGCCGACCGCCTGGCCGGCACCCAGGGCCTGGCCTGGATGGC
The DNA here is from genome assembly GCA_019635315.1 of Rubrivivax sp. Taxonomy (GTDB): domain Bacteria; phylum Pseudomonadota; class Gammaproteobacteria; order Burkholderiales; family Burkholderiaceae_C; genus Rubrivivax. The sequence goes on along the minus strand of JAHBZT010000001.1, from coordinate 1,552,483 downwards.
GCTGCTGATGGCGGTGTGCGTGCCGCTGGCCAACGTAGGCGCGGTGTGGCCGCTGGCGCGCCAGGGCGGTCAGGGTTTCGTGCGCGAGCTGGTGCGCAACCCGCTGGTCATCGCCACGGTCTCCGGGCTGGCCGCCAACCTGCTCGGTCTGCGGCTGCCGGAGATCGCGTCGACGACGCTGGCGCGCGTCGGCGGCGCGGCGCTGCCGCTGGGGCTGATGGCGGTGGGTGCCGGGCTGCAGTTCGGTGCGCTGCGCGAAGGACCGCGGCTGGCTGCCGCGCTGCTGGCCATCCGCCATGCCGCGCTGCCGCTGGTGGCGCTGGGCCTGGTGCTGCTGCTGCCGCTGGCCGCCGGCCAGCGCACGCTGCTGATGGCCTTCGCGGCCATGCCCACCGCGTCCAGCGCCTACGTGCTGGCCGTGCGCATGGGCGGCCACGGCCCCTACGTGGCCGGGCTGGTGACCGTGTCGACGCTGGTCGGGATGGTCGCGCTGCCGGCCTGGCTGGCGCTGTGGGGCTGGTGGTCCGGGTAGTCCGCGCCGGGGCCGCTGGCCTTGGTCCGCGCCGCGACCCGCTGCCTGCTGGCCGCGCGCCGCAAGCACACCGGCCGCCCATGGCGTGCATCAGTTGCCGAACATCACGTTGGCCCCTGTGGACGGATCGTAGTAGTAGCCGTCGTTCCCGTCGCCGCCGGTAGTTCCGAAGAGACTGTGGCGCGGCCCGGTGGCGGCATGGCCGCGACCCGGCCCTTGCCCGCGCGCCTGCGCCGCCGCGGTCAGGCTGAAGGTGGCCGGCCCGCCCTCCGGGCCGCCGATGCCCTGCGCATTCATCCAGAAGCGCAGGCGCGGCACCGGGGCGTTGAACAGCATCGTCAGCTGCTGCACCTCCACCGGATGCAGTTCGCGGCCGTTGATGAAGGTGCCGGTGCCGCCGCCGGACGCGTCGGCGCGCAGCGGCCCGCCCAGCGGCAGGCCCGGCGGCAACTGGCCGACGGCCGGACCGCCCTGCTGTCCCCACCAGCCGGAGACGGCGTCGTACCAGTAGCGGCCGGCCGGCAGCGGCATGCCGGCGGCCTGCAGTTGCGCCACCGCCGCGGGCGGCAGCAGGGCGCCGTTGAAGATCACGGCCTGCGCTTGTGCGGACGCGGGCACGGCGAAGAGCGTATTGAGCATGATCGTGACTCCGAGGACGAGGGATCGCATGGCCGGGTCGCTCAACGCCAGGGATTGGAGCAGGACACGGCACCCTGGATGTCGACCCAGCAGAAGCCCGTGGCCTTCACCGAGGTGCCGCCAACCGTGCCCGGATACAGGCGCGCGGCGACGATGCGACCACGTTCGAATGCCGGTGACGTGGCGTTGTTGCTGCCTGCGTACATTCCCGGACTCTTGATGCGCCTGACCAGCGGCTCGAAGGCAGCACCACCGGCGGTGCTCAGCGATCGGGCGCAGTAGAAGTCCGTGCTCAGCAGGCCGCAGACGTCGCCCTTGCCGTCGTTGTCGAAGTCCACGACCTGCAGCGAACGCAGTTCCTGCCAGTTCGCGCCCCAGCCCGTGGCGTCCGGGAATTGCGCCTGCGCCAGCGTGAAGGCGCCGTCGAAACGTTGGGCAGCCCGGTTGTTCGCAGGCGCCATCTGCGAGATGCCGCAGTACAGCCCTGCGCTGCCGCGCCCGCAGACATCGGTGCGGCCGTCGCCGTTGAGGTCGCCATAGATGACGGAGTTGAAGTAGCGCTTGTCGGCCCAGCCGTAGCCGTTGGCGTACTGGCCGGTCCAGAGCACGGGGGCTTCCCACATCGGGGCGCCAGCGCTCTGGGGCGAGGACAGCCAGGCCGAGCACCAGATGCCGGCATCGCCGCGCCCGCAGATGTCGAGCGCGCCGTCCCCGTTGACGTCGACGAAGCGGAAGGTGCGGAAGTGTTCGAGGCGGTTCCAGCCCCACCAGTCGGCGAAGCCGTAGCTCGTCTCGTAGACCGCCGTTCCGCCACCGGCCGTGCCGGGCCGGCGGATGCAGAACGCCCCCTGGTCGCCGCGTGCGCAGACGAGGAAGAGACCGGAGGTCGGAAACTGGATCGTCGAGAAGTAGGGTTCCAGGGTCCAGCCGTACTGGTCCGAGAAGGCCGCACTCAACAGCGCGGGCGCCTGGAAGGCACTGCCGGTGCCCCGCTGGCAGGTGATGCCGGCCACCGTGCGCCCGCACAGGTCCAGCTTGCCGTCGCGGTTGTAGTCCACCGCCGCAATCGTGCTGTGGATCGACGGCGCGGGACTGCCGTGGAAGGCATGCGCCTGGATCAGGTTGCCGGCGAAGCGGTGGGCGCCGCTGGCCCCGCTGTTCAGCACGCAGCCGTAGACGAACTGCCCGCTGTTCAGCGGCCCGTAGAGTCCGCACAGGTCGTCCAGGCCATCGCCGTTCATGTCGGCCATCAGGATGTAGCGCCACCCGGCGCCCGACGTGGACAACGCGGTCGCAGGCCGGCTCCACGCCGTGTGGTCGTCGCGGTCGCTGAAGAGGGATACGCCGTTGCCCGCCAGCGGTTGCTGGCTGGCGGGGATGCTGACGACCTGCGCGAGCGCTGCAACGGGCAGTGTCATCAGCGCGATCGCGCCGACCGCGGCGGCGCAGGCTGCGCGCACGACCTGCCCCCAGGCCATGGCCGGGGCGTTCGACGGCGGCGGCCGCTGCGGCACGTGCACGCGCGATCGTTCGTTCGAAGGATGGTGTTGCATGGGGTCCTCCTGTGCCGGGTCGTACCGGCGTCCATTGCCGGTACCGTGGCCCAAGGGTCCTGCCGCGTGGCGACCCGTGCATCCGCCCTCGAAGGGAAAGGTGCAAGCAGTTGTTGCAGGCGACGCGGTGGTGTCCGGGCCGGTCACCGGCGAGCGTTCACCTGCACGTGTATGTGCACGGCATCCGGCACGACGCGAGCGACCTGCGCTCAGTGCGTGCGCTGCGCCAGCGCCCAGTCGATGTGCTCGCGCACCATCGCGTCGGTGTCCGTCGCGGCGCGCAATGCCGCGGCGATCGCCGGGTCGCCCGTCTCGCGCCAGGCGTTGCCCAGCGCCACCGCGAGGTTGCGACGCCAGCGCCCGAAGCCGATGCGGCGGATCGCGCTGCCCTCGGTGCGGCGCAGGAAGGCGGCCTCGTCCCAGGACCACAGCGCGAGCAGCGTCGCGCTGCCCAGGCCTTCGCGCTCGTCGAAGTCGGGCAGCGGCGAGCGCTGCGCATACTTGTTCCACGGGCACACGAGCTGGCAGTCGTCGCAGCCGTAGATGCGGTTGCCCATCAAGGGCCGCAGCTCGGGCGCGATCGCGCCGTGGTGCTCGATCGTCAGGTAGCTGATGCAGCGCCGCGCGTCCAGCCGGTACGGCGCCACGATGGCCTGCGTCGGGCAGGCGGTGATGCACGCGCTGCACGTGCCGCAATGCGCGGCCGCGGGTTCGTCGTGCGGCAGCGCGAGGTCGGTGAACAGCTCGCCCAGGAAGAACATCGAGCCGCCCTCGCGCGCCAGCGCCAGCGTGTGCTTGCCGCGCCAGCCCAGGCCGGCGCGCGTGGCCAGCGCCACCTCCAGCACGGGCGCAGAGTCGCAGAAGACGCGGTGGCCGAAGGGCCCCACCTCGCCGGCCAGCCAGTCGGCCAGCTGCTGCAGGCGCTGGCGCAGCACCTTGTGGTAGTCGCGGCCGCGGGCATAGACCGACACCACGGCGCGGCCGGGCTCGTGCAGCGCGGCATCCTCGCGGGCGACCCAGTCCGCCGGCGTGTGCCGCGGCAGGTAGTCCATGCGCGCGCTGATCACGCTGACGGTGCCCGGTACCAGCGCACCCGGCCGCGCGCGCTTCAGTCCATGCGCGGCCATGTAGCCCATGGTGCCGTGGCAGCCCGCGGCCAGCCAGTCGAGCAAGCCCTGCTCGGCGTGGGCGAGAGTTATGCCCGTCACGCCGATCTGGGAGAATCCGAGCTCACGCGAACGATCCCGCAGCTTCTGCACGAGCTGCCGACCGTCGAAGTGATGCCCCATCCGCATGCGACCATCCTAGCAACGCGACACCTCTCCTGGCCCGACGAGCGCGCCTGCGCGGCCTTCGCCGCCGAACTCGCCGCTCGCGCCGCCGTCCGCGACGCCTTCATCGAACTGCAGGGCCCGCTGGGGGCCGGCAAGACGACCTTCGTGCGCCACCTGCTGCGTGCGCTGGGCGTCGGCGGGCGCATCAAGAGCCCCAGCTACGCGGTGATGGAGCCGCATGCGGTGCCGGGCCTGTCGATCTCGCACTTCGACTTCTACCGCTTCGACGACCCGCGCGAGTGGGCCGACGCGGGCTTTCGCGACGTCTTCGCCGCGCCGGGCCTGAAGCTCGCCGAATGGCCCGAGAAGGCGGCCGGCCAGCTGCCGCTGCCGGACCTGCGGCTGCTCATCACGCCCGCCGGCGACGACCGGCGCGACGTGCGCGCCGACGCCTTCACGGCCACCGGCCAGGAGCTGCTGCGTTGACGGCCCTGTCGCCGGCCCGCCGCGCGGCGCTGCGCGCCATGGGCAGCCTGGCGCTGCTGCTGACGGCGCCGCAGATCGCCTTCGGCGCCGCGATCGTCGCGGTGCGCATGTGGCCGGCGCGCGACTACACGCGCGTGACCATCGAGTCCGACACCGCGCTCGCGGCCAGCCACCTGCTGCTGGACGGCCCGCAGCGGCTGGTCGTCGACATCGACGGGCTGGAGCTCCACGACACGCTGCGCCAGCTCGTCGGCCAGGTGCGGCCGGACGACCCATACGTGGCCGGCGTGCGCGTGGGCCAGTTCCAGCCGCGCGTCGTGCGCCTGGTCTTCGACCTCAAGCAGCCGGTGCGCCCGCAGCAGTTTGCGCTGGCGCCGGTGGCCGCCTACCAGCACCGGCTGGTCTTCGACCTCTACCCGGTCGAGGAGATGGACCCGCTGCTGGCGCTGATCCGCGAGAAGGAGGCCGCCGAGGACCAGGCGACACGCGCGGTGCAGGAGGCATTGGACGAACTGATCGCCCGCGTCGACCGCCTGCCCGAGCCCGCGCCGCCGCCGGCGCCGCCCACGCTGCCGCCGCCGCCCGCGCCAATGCTGCAGACGCCAGCGCCGCCGCCGCCACCGGCGCCGCCGACGCCGACCGAACGCCGGCGCGTCGAGCGGCTGATCATCGTCGCGCTGGACCCCGGCCACGGCGGCGAGGACCCGGGCGCCATCGGCCCCACCGGCCTGCGCGAGAAGGACGTCGTGCTGGCCATCGGGCTGGCGCTGCGCGACCGCCTCAACGCGGTGCCCGGCCTGCGCGTGATGATGACGCGCAGCGGCGACTATTTCGTGCCGCTGGGCGAGCGCGTGCGCAAGGCACGCCGCGTGCAGGCCGACCTGTTCGTCAGCATCCATGCCGACGCCTTCGTGCGGCGCAGCGCGCGCGGCGCCAGCGTCTACGCGCTGTCCACGCGCGGCGCCAGCAGCGCCGCCGCACGCTGGATGGCCGAGCGCGAGAACGAGGCCGACGCGGTCGGCGGCGTCAACATCGCCAACGTCAGCGACAGCGTGGTGCTGCGCGCGATGGCCGACATGAGCACCACGGCGCAGATCAACGACAGCCTGCGCCTGGGCGCGGAGATGCTGCGCCACATCGGCGGCGTGGGCCGGCTGCACAAGCGCCAGGTCGAGCAGGCCAACTTCGCGGTGCTGCGCGCGCCGGACATCCCCAGCATCCTGGTCGAGACCGCCTTCATCTCCAACCCGGAGGAAGAGCGGCTGCTGCGCAGCCCGGCCTTCCGCGCGAAGCTGGTCGACGCGCTCGCCACCGGCATCCGGCGCCACTTCGCGCGCCACCCGCCGATGCTGCGCCACCGGCAGCTCTAGAAGTCTGCTTTGCAGACTTCTGGAGTGCCGGGGCGGCCGTGTGCACGGCTCCCCCGAGCCCCCTCCGAGAGGGGGCTCCAGCGAGATCGGCCGCTCCCTCCAGCCTCCCTCCAGGCGGGAGGCTCCAGTCGGTTTGACGAGCGCTGATCCGAAGCCCGTCCTCCAGCCGGCATCAGCGCCGCCACAGCACCGCGCCGATCGCGGCGACGATGGCGGCCATCGCGGCGAAGTCCTGCCAGTGCAGCTGCTCGCCCAGCCACAGCGCGCCGCTGAAGACGCCCAGCACGGGGATCAGCATCACGCTGATCGTCGAGGCCACCGGCGGCAGGCTGCGCGCCAGGTAGAACCAGGCCGCATGCGCGAAGCCGAAGACGCCGACCGCGTTGTAGGCGATGGCCCAGGCCACGTGCGGCTCGGGCCAGCGCCACAGGTGGCGCTCGAAGGCGAAGGCCAGCACCGCCATCACCGCGGTCGTCAGCGCCGTCATCCAGAACACCAGCGTCAGCAGCGCCAGCGGGAAGGTCGAGCGGCGCAGCAGGTGCGTGCCCAGCGCCCAGATCGCCGCCGCCACCAGCAGCGCCAGCGCGGCCAGCGGCGCGCCGCTGAAGCCGGCGAATTCGCTCCACAGCAGCAGCACCACGCCCAGCGCCGCGGCGGCCACGCCGGCGGCCTGGCGCCAGCTCATGCGCTCGCCGAACAGCGCCACGCCCCACAGAGCGCTGAAGACCGGCATCGTGTAGCCCAGGATGGCCGAGCGCCCCGAGCTCAGCGACTGGATGGCCAGGATGATGACCACGTGCCAGACGATCATGTTGGGCAGCGCCAGCCGCAGCACCTCGGGCCAGTGCGCGCGCGGCAGCGTCAGCGGCACCTTCAGCCAGACCAGCGCGGCGCCCAGCACCGGCAGCCCGAGCAGCATGCTGACGACGCGGAAGCTCAGCGGCGGGTAGCCGGGCAGCGACGCGCTGCCGCTGACGCCCAGCTTCATGACCGGCCAGTTGAGGCCCCAGACCAGGGTCAGCAGCGCCAGCACCCAGAGCTGGCGCGCGTGCAGCTTCGTCGTCATCGGCGCGGCCGGCGCATGCGGGGCGGGCTCACGCGCCGCGGTCCAGGAAGCGCTTGCGGCGGAAGTACCAGACCAGCGCGACCGAGACCGCCAGCATCAGCAGCACCGTGATCGTCACGCCGGTGGCGTCGTGGATCAGCGGCAGCTCGTCGAAGTTCATGCCGAAGAAGCCGGTGATCAGGTTCAGCGGCATGAAGATCGCGGTCAGCACGGTCAGCGTGCGCATGATGTCGTTGGTGCGGTGACCGAGTGCCGAGAAGTGCATCTGCACCGCGGTCTCCGCGCTCTGCTCGAGCCGGCGCACGTGGCCCAGCACGCGCTCGACATGCTCGAGCACGTCGCGCGAGCGCACGCGCAGCAGCTCGCGCTCGCGGCGCTGCTGCGCGTCGGCCTCGTCGGGCCACTCGTCCATCGCGTCGATCCACTCCTGCACCGCGCTGCGCTGGTCCTCGCAGATGTCCTCCAGCGCGTGCAGCGCGTTGCGCGAGTCGAGCAGGATCTGCCAGTCGTCGAAGCGGCTCTTGGGGTCCAGCAGCTGCTGCTGCAGGTAGCCGAGCTGGCGCGTCAGCAGACGGCGAAGGTCCAGGTAGCCGTCGACCATGTGGTTGAGCATGCGCAGCATCAGGTCGGCCGGGCTGCTGGGCAGCCGCGCCGCGCCGCGCGCCTCGCCGCTGCCGACCAGCGCCGCCAGGCGCGCCGCGAAGTGCTCGCGCACGGCGCAGTCGGCCGGGTGCACGGTGACCAGCACGCGGTCGAAGACCGCGAAACCGACCGGGCTGGTGTCGATGGCAGCCAGCGCCTGGCGTGCCGAGGTCGCGGTGCCGGACGACTCGTCGAGGAACATGGCCTGCGTGCCGGCGCCGGCGGCCAGGCGGCGGAAGACCATCAGGTCGTACCACGACGTGTAGTCGAAGTGGCTGGGCAGCTGGTGGTTCAGCAGGTCCGAGACATGCAGGTCGACGATGGTGCTCGCCGACCAGCGCTGCAGCGCGCCCTGGATGTCGGCGACGCGGACCTCGAATTCGCGGCGCGCGCTGCCGATCCAGACGAAGCCGCTGGCCGGCAGTGCCTCGGGCAGCGACTCCAGCTCGAGAAACTGGTCGCCGACGATGTGGAAGACGCGCATCGCGCAGGCGTGGACCCGGCGCTCAGCGCCGCAGCAGCCTTGCGGCGTCGAGCGCAAAGTAGCTGAGCACGCCGTCGGCGCCGGAACGGCGGAAGGCGAGCAGGCTCTCCATCATCACCGCGTCGTGGTCCAGCCAGCCGTTGGCGGCGGCGGCCTTGAGCATCGCGTATTCGCCGCTGACCTGGTAGGCGAAGGTCGGCACGCGGAACTCGTCCTTCACGCGGCGCACGATGTCCAGGTAGGGCATGCCGGGCTTGACCATCACCATGTCGGCGCCCTCGGCGATGTCCAGCGCCACCTCGCGCAGCGCCTCGTCGGTATTGCCGGGGTCCATCTGGTAGACCTTCTTGTCGGCCCGGCCCAGGTTGCCCGCGCTGCCCACCGCGTCGCGGAACGGGCCGTAGAAGGCGCTGGCGTACTTGGCGCTGTAGGCCATGATGCGGGTGTGGATGGCGCCGCGCGATTCGAGCGCCGATCGAATCGCTCCAATCCGGCCGTCCATCATGTCGCTGGGCGCGACGATGTCGACGCCGGCCTCGGCCTGCACCAGCGCCTGCTGCACCAGCACCTGCACGGTCTCGTCGTTGAGGATGTAGCCGGTGTCGTCCAGCAGGCCGTCCTGGCCGTGGCTGGTGAAAGGGTCCAGCGCGACATCGGTCAGCAGCCCGAGCTGCGGGAAGCGCTTCTTCAGCTCGCGCACCGCGCGCGGCACCAGGCCCTCGGGGTTGAGCGCCTCGCGGCCGTCGGGGGTCTTCAGCGCGGGCTCGATGACCGGAAACAGCGCCATCACCGGCACGCCCAGCGCCACGCACTGCTCGGCCACCGCGAGGAGTTCGTCGACGCTGCGGCGCTGCACGCCGGGCATGCTGGCCACGTCCTGCACCTGGCGCTGTCCGTCGAGCACGAAGACCGGCAGGATCAGGTCCTCGGGCGCCAGCCGGTGTTCGCGCACCAGCGCGCGGGTGAAGGCGTCGCGCCGCAGGCGGCGCGGCCGGCTGGCCGGATAGGGGGGCGGCGTGATCAAGCGGGAACTCCCTCGCGGCGGGCGCCGCGCGACCGAGCGCGGTGCGGATGGCAGCGGCGCGATCGCTCTGCTAATATGACCAGTGAATGATAGCCGCGAGGTTGTCGTTCCCTGCTTTTCCTCCCTGAGCAGGTGCCTTAGCGTGATGACAGCGATAAGGCTTGCCGGCCCTGGCCCCGTGCCAGGGCCGTTTTTTCTGGGCCCGGGCCACTGCGGCACGCGGCCTATGATCGGCGCGCATGAGCAGCGGCTATCTCTGGGTCAAGGCCTTCCACATCGTCTTCGTCGCGAGCTGGTTCGCGGGCCTGTTCTACCTGCCGCGGCTGTTCGTCAACCTGGCGATGGTGCCGGCCGACAGCCATGCCGAGCGCGAGCGGCTGCTGCTGATGGCGCGCAAGCTGTACCGCTTCTCGAGCCTGCTGATGGTGCCGGCGCTCGCGCTCGGCCTGTGGCTGTGGCTGGGCTGGGGCGTGGGCAGCGGCAGCGGCTGGCTGCATGCCAAGCTGGCGCTGGTGCTCGGCGTGATCGGCTACCACCATGTCTGCCGCACGCTGCTGCGCAGCTTCGAGCAGTTCGACAACCGCCGCAGCCACCGCTGGTTCCGCGTCTTCAACGAGGTCTCGGTGCTGCTGTTCGCGACCATGGTGGTGCTGGTGGTCGTCAAGCCGTTCTAGGCGGCGCGGTCTTGGCCGGCACGCCGCACCGCAGCTCGGCCACGCCGCTGGCGGCGGCCTACCTGCTGCTGGTGCTGTATGCCAGCCTGTTCCCCTTCGAGGGCTGGCGCTGGCCGCCCGGGCAGACCTTCTGGACGCTGGCACGCCTGCCCTGGCCGCCCTGGCGCGACGACTTCGACCTCTGGTCCAACCTGCTGGGCTACGCGCCGCTGGGCCTGCTGCTGACGATCGCGGCGCGGCGCAGCGGCTGGCGCGCGCCGGCGGCGCTGGCGCTGGGCGTGCTGGCGCCGGCGGCGCTGTCGTGGGCGATGGAACTGCTGCAGCAGTTCGTGCCCGGGCGCCATCCGTCGCTGAAGGACATGGCGGCCAACGCCGGCGGTGCGGCGGCCGGCGCCCTGATGGCACTGGCGCTGCACGCGGCGGGCTGGATCGATCGCTGGCACGGCGTGCGCGAGCGCTGGTTCGCGCGCGACAGCGCCGGCGCGCTGGCGCTGCTGGCGCTGTGGCCGCTCGGGCTGCTGTTCCCGACCCCGGTGCCGCTGGGCCTGGGCCAGGTCGGCGAGCGGCTGCGTGAGCTGCTGGCCGGCGCGCTGGAAGGCGTGCCCTGGGCCGAGCCGGCCTTCCTGCTGCTGGCCGTGCCGGCCGCGCCGGCGCTGCCGCTGCGCCCGCTGGCCGAGGCGCTGATCGTCGCGCTCGGCCTGCTCGCGCCCTGCCTGCTGGCCTATGCCGTCGTCGTGCCCGGCTGGCGGCGCGTCGCGATGGCCGGCGGCGCGCTCGCACTCGCGCTCGGCGCGATGACGCTCTCCACGCTGCTCAACTTCGGCCCGCGCCACGCGCTGGCCTGGATCGGGCCGGCCACGCTGCCGGGGCTGGGCCTGGGCCTCGTCGGCGCACTGCTGCTGCTGCCGCTGCCGCGGCGCGTGATCGCCGGCGTCGCGCTGGTCGCGCTGACCGGGCTGGTGGTGGGTGTCGCGCAGGCACCCGACGACCCCTATTTCGCGCAGAGCCTGCAGGCCTGGGAGCAGGGCCGCTTCGTGCGCTTCCACGGCCTGGCGCAGTGGGTCGGCTGGCTGTGGCCCTACCTCGCGATGGCCTGGCTGCTGGGCCGCCTGGGTGCGCGCCGCGAAGGGGCTTGAGCGGGCGCCCCGTGCGGGGCCGCTCCCTACAATGCGCGGCAATGAGTTACTACAAGCACCACCTGTTCCTCTGCCTGAACCAGCGCAGCAACGGCGAGGCCTGCTGCGCCGACCACGACGCGCAGGCCGCCTTCGACCACTGCAAGGCGCGCGTGAAGGCCGCCGGGCTGGCCGGTCCCGGTGGCGTGCGCGTCAACAAGGCCGGCTGCCTGGACCGCTGCGCCGGCGGGCCGGTGGCCGTGGTCTACCCCGAAGGCGTCTGGTACACCTACGTGGACCGCAGCGACATCGACGAGATCGTCGAGCGCCACCTGGCGCGCGGCGAGGTCGTCGACCGGCTGCTGCTGGCGCCCGACGTGGGCCGATGAACGCGGCGACGCAGCGCTTCGCCATCGACGGACCCGCCGGCGCGCTGGCCTGCGCGCTGGACGCCGCGCCCGGCACCGCGCGCGGCCTGGCCGTGCTGTGCCATCCGCACCCGCAGCATGGCGGCACGATGGACAACAAGGTCGTCGCGACGCTGGCGCGCGCCTGCGTGCAGCTGGGCTGGGACGCGCTGCGCTTCAACTTCCGCGGTGTCGGAGGCTCGGCCGGCGCCTGGGACGAGGGCCGCGGCGAGGTCGACGACGCGCTCGCGGCGATCGCCGCGCGGCGCGCCACGGGGCAGCCGCTGCTGCTGGGCGGCTTCTCGTTCGGCGGCTACGTCGCCTCGCAGGCCGCGGCGCGGCTGGGCGAGGCTGCGCGCGCCGAACGCCTGGTGCTGGTCGGCCCGGCGGTGCAGAATTTTCCGATGGCCCCGGTGCCGCCGGACACGCTGGTCGTGCAGGGCGAGCTCGACGATGTCGTGCCGCTGGCCGCGGTGCTGGACTGGGCGCGGCCGCAGGCCCTGCCGGTCGTCGTCGTGCCCGGCGCCGGCCACTTCTTCCACGGGCAGCTCGCGCTGCTCAAGCAGATCGTCCTGCGCGCCTTCGGCGTGCCGGGCTGACGACCTCCCACGATGAACCGACCCTTGTCCCGAACCCTGTCCCGATTCCTGGCCCCCCTGCTGGCGGCGCTGCTCGCCACCGCGCTGCCGGCCGCCGCGCAGGTGCCGCAGCCGCCCGAGGTGGCGGCGCGCCAGTACCTGCTGATCGACCTCACCAGCGGCCAGGTGCTCGCCGAACGCGACGCCGATGCGCGCGCCGAGCCGGCCAGCCTGACCAAGCTGATGACCGCCTACCTGGTGGCCAATGCGCTGCGCGACGGCAAGCTCGCGCTGGAGCAGGCGGTGCCGGTGTCCGAGCGCGCCTGGGCCGAGCGCCGCGGCGGCGGTTCGCTGATGTTCATCGACCCGAAGATGACGCCCAAGGTCTCGGAGCTGCTGCGCGGCATGATCGTGCAGAGCGGCAACGATGCCTCGGTCGCGCTGGCCGAGGCCACCGCCGGCTCGGTGGACGCCTTCGTCGCGATGATGAACCGCCAGGCCCAGGCCTGGGGGCTCAAGAACACGCAGTTCCGCAACGTGACCGGGCTCACCGAGAGCGGGCACTACAGCAGCGCGCGCGACGTCGCCTTCGTCGCCGCGAAGGTGATCCAGGAGCACCCGGAACTGCACGCGCTGTATGCGCTGCGCGAATACACCTTCAACAACATCCGCCAGGCCAACCGCAACCTGCTGCTCGGCCGCGACCCCACGGTGGACGGCATGAAGACCGGCTTCACCGAGGCCGCCGGCTGGTGCCTGGTCGCCACCGCGCAGCGCGAGGGCCCGGGCGGCAAGCGCCGCCTGCTCAGCGTGGTGCTGGGCACCGCGTCGGCCGAGGCGCGCGCCGCCGAGAGCCTGAAGCTGCTGAACTGGGGCTGGATGGCCTGGGACACCGTGCGCCTGTTCGAGCCCGGGCAGACCGTCGCCACGGTCCCCGTGTGGCAGGGCGCGCAGCGCGAGGCCAAGCTGGGCGTGCCCGGCGGCGTCTTCGTCACCGTGCCGCGCGGCGAAGGCGGCCGGCTGACGACGACCGTGGAGCGCACCGACCCGCTGCTGGCGCCGCTGGTGCAGGAGCAGCGCGTGGGCAGCGTGAAGATCGCCACCGCCGGCGGCACCGAGCTGGCGACACTGCCGCTGGTGGTGCTGGAGCCGGTGCCGCTGGCCGGCTTCTTCCGCCGCACCTGGGATTCGCTGCGGTTATGGATCCAGTAACCGCGCGCTGACCGCGGCCGCGGGTCGCGGTGCCACAATGGTCCGGCCACCTCGCACCGCCCTGCACCGCCCACCGCCGAGACCGCCCATGTTCGACGCCCCCTGCCACCTCAACGGCGACTGGCTGAAGGTCTCCGGGGCCAAGGTCAGCGTGCTCGACCGCGGCTTCATCTTCGGCGACGGCGTCTACGAGGTCGTTCCGGTCTATGGCCGGCGCCTGTTCCGCTTCGCCGAGCACCTGGCGCGGCTGGAACGATCGCTGGCCAAGCTGCGCATCGCCAACCCGCATGGCCGCGACGACTGGCTCGCGATGTGCCGCCGCCTGGTCGCCGAGGTGCATGCACAGGCCGGCGCCGAGGACCAGCTGGTCTACATCCAGGTCACGCGCGGCGTCGCGCCGCGCGACCACGTGATGCCGCCGGACATCACGCCGACGGTCTTCATGATGGCCAACCCGATGAAGCCAGCCACCGCCGAGCAGCGCCATGCCGGCGTGGCCTGCACGACGGCGCGCGACTTCCGCTGGGAGCGCGGCGACATCAAGAGCATCAGCCTGCTGGGCAACGTGCTGGCGCGCCAGATGTCGGCCGACCACGGCGCCGCCGAGACCATCATGTTCCGCGACGGCTGGCTGACCGAGGCCGCGGCGAGCAACGTCTGGATCGCCAAGGACGGCGCGCTGCTCGGCCCGCCCAAGAGCGAGCATGTGCTGGAAGGCATCCGCGTCGAGCTGCTGCGCGAGCTGTGCGAGGAATGCGGCATCGCCTACAACCTGCGCCCCATCTCCGAGGCCGACGTGCGCGCCGCCGACGAGGTGCTGCTCAGTTCGGCCACCAAGGAAGTGCTGCCGGTGACGCAGATCGACGGCGAGGCGGTCGGCCACGGCGCGCTGCGCGGCAAGCCGGGGCCGGTCTATGCGCGCCTGTACGAGGCCTACCAGGCCGCGAAGCTGACGATGTCGATCTAGAGTCACCGCAACCTGCCATGCGCGAGATCCCGCCCGAACAGAGCCTGATCGAATATCCGAGCGCGTTCCCGATCAAGGTCATGGGCGCGCAGGTCGAGGGCTTCGACGCCGCGATCGTGGCCATCGCGCGGCGCTTCGACCCCGGCTTCGACCCCGCCACCGTCGAGCGCCGGCCCAGCAAGGCCGGCAACTACCTGGGGCTGACGATCACCGTCACGGCGACCAGCCGCGCGCAGCTCGACGAGCTGTACCGCACGCTGTCCACGCACCCGATGGTCAAGGTGGTGCTGTAGCGGCCATCCCGGCCGCCGGCCGTGGTCGTTCAGCCCGGCGGCGCCGCGAGCCGGCGCTCGAGTTCCTTCACCTTGCCGGGCGCGGCCTCGTCGCCCGCCGCCGCGGCCTGCGCATACCAGTAGCGCGCCAGGCGCAGGTCCTGCGACACGCCGTCGCCCTGCTCGTACATCGAGGCCAGCAGGTACATCGCGCCGACCTCACCGGCCTGGGCCGCCTGGCGATACCAGTGCAGGGCGCGCGCGGCGTCGCGCGGCAGGCCGCGCCCGAGGTAATGCGCGGTGCCCATCGCGACCTGCGCCTCGACGCTGCCGGCGGTGGCCGCGAGCTCGTACCAGCGGTGCGCCTCGGCCAGGTCGCGCTCGCCGAAGTCGCCATTCTCGAACCCGCGCGCCAGCGCGACCTGCGCGGTCACGAAGCCGCCACGCGCCGACTGCAGCAGCAGCTGCCGCGCCACGCCGCGGTCGGGCCGCGGCATCTCGCCCAGCAGGTGCATCAGTGCCAGGTTGTGCTGCGCCGCCGGCACGCCGCGGCGGGCCAGCGACTCGAAGGCCGCACGCGCAAGGTCGACCTGGCCGCCGTCGTAGGCCTGCACCGCGGCCTCGAGTTCGGCCTGCAGCGCCGGCGCCAGCGGCGGTGCGGCGGCGGCCGCCGCCGCCCAGGCCAGCAGCAGGGCGGCGGCACATCGCGGAAGCAGCGCGAAGCGGCGAGGCATGCCCGCCACGATACGCGCATCGTGTGCGCCGTGCCGGGGTCGCCGCGCACGGCCCCGGCGACGTGTTGAAATCGGCGCGCGATGACCGAACGCAGGAAGCTCCAGCTCAAGCCCGAGGCGCCGCCGCGCGACCCGCAGCGGCGGCCCGTGCGCGCGCTGACGGCGCCGCACCGGCCGCCGCCGCCGGCGTCCGCGCCCGAAGCCGGCGGGGCTGCGCCGGCGCGACGCACGGCCAAGGGCCGGGCCGGACGCCCGACCCGCGCGGCGAGCGCGCACGCGGTGCGAAGCGGCCCGCGGCCCCGCACGCCTCGACGGCGCCGAAGCCGCCGTCCGGGCCGAAGTCGCCGAGGACGCCGGACGCGCCGAAGAAGGCGATGGCGCCGCAGCGCCCGCCGCCGCAGTCCCCGGCTGGGGCGCCGGTCAGGCCCGTCGCACGGGACACCGCGGCCGCGCGCCCGACCCCGGGGCAGTCCCGTCGTGCCCCCGATACGTCACCCGCCAGGGCGGTCGCCGCCCGGCGGCCGCCGACGCCCGGCGCGCGCGCGCCGGCTGCGGCAGCTGCCGCACCGCAGCCGGCCGCCGGCGTGCGCATCGCCAAGCTGATCACCGAACGCGGCATCGCATCGCGGCGCGAGGCCGACGAGTGGATCGCCGCCGGCTGGGTGCGCTGCGAAGGCCGCGTTGCGGTGCTCGGCCAGCGCGTGACACCCGATGCCACGATCGAGATCGACCCGCGTGCACAGCGTGCGCAGGCGCGCCGCGTCACGGTGCTGCTCAACAAGCCGCTGGGTTATGTCAGCGGCCAGGCCGAGGACGGCCACGAGCCGGCGGCGGTGCTGGTGACGCCCGCCAGGCGCTGGGCTGAGGACCCGTCGCGCGTGCCGCTGCACGCCGGCCAGCTGCGCGGCTTGGCGCCGGCCGGCCGGCTGGACATCGACTCCACCGGGCTGCTGGTGCTGACCCAGGACGGCCGCATCGCCAAGCTGCTCATCGGCGAGCACACGCGGGTGGAGAAGGAGTACCTGGTGCGCGTGCGCGCGGCCGGCGAGCGGCCGCTGGCCGAGACCGACCTCGGCCTCCTGCGCCACGGCCTGGAACTCGACGGCCAGGCGCTGAAGCCGGCGCAGGTGAGCTGGGCCAACGAGGACCAGCTGCGCTTCGTGCTGCGCGAGGGCCGCAAGCGGCAGATCCGCCGCATGTGCGAGCTGGTGGGCCTGCAGGTCGTGGCGCTGAAGCGGGTGCGCATCGGCAGCGTCGTGCTCGGCGCGCTGCCGCCGGGGCAGTGGCGGCTGCTCGGCGAGCACGAACGCTTCTGAGCACGCCCGCGATGGCGACCGCCCCCGCTGCCGGCGCGCCGCGCCTGGGTTCCGGACACGCCGCGTTCGCGCTGGCGCTGCTGCTCGGGCTGCAGCCGGTGACGACCGACGTCTACCTGCCCGCGCTGCCGCTGCTGACGCGCGAGCTGGCCGCGCCGATGCCGCTGGTGCAGCTGACCATGTCGGCGCTGATCCTGGCCTTCGGTCTGTCGCAGCTGCTGTGCGGGCCGCTCGCCGACCGCGTCGGTCGCCGCCCGGTGCTGCTGGGTGGCCTGGCGCTGTACCTGGTGGCCAGCATCGGCGCGACGCTGGCCCCGGGCATCGCATGGCTGGTCGCCTGGCGCGTGCTGCAGGGCGCGGCGCTGGCCGCGGCCATCGTCTGCGCGCGTGCGATCGTGCGCGACCTCTACGAACCGGTGCAGGGCGCGCAGGTCATGACGCGCGCGATGGGCGGGCTCGGTGTCATCGCGCTCGCGAGCCCGCTGCTCGGCGGCCTGGTCGCGGCGACCGCCGGCTGGCGCGGCGCGCTGGCGCTGGTCGCCGCGGTCGGTGCCGCGGCGCTGCTGTACGTGGCCTGGCGGCTGCCCGAGACGCTGCACGAGCGCGACCCGCGCGCGCTGCAGCCGGGACCGCTGCTGCGCAACTGGTGGGCCGTGCTGCGCGAGCGCCAGTTCCGCGCCTGGGCGCTGCTGGTGGCCTGCACCTATGGCGGGCTGTTCACGGTGCTGGCGTCGTCGTCCTTCGTCTACATGGACCTGCTGGGCCTGTCGCCCGGCGCCTATGGCGCAACGATGGCCGTCGGCTCGGCGAGCTACATCGCCGGCACGCTGGCCTGCCAGCGCTGGATCCCGCGCCTGGGCCTGGCCGGCACCGTGCGCCGCGGTGCCTGGTTCACGCTCGCCGGCGGTGCGCTGGTGGTGGGCGTGTGGGCCGCCGGGTTGCACCAGGTCTGGGCCGTGCTCGCCGCGCAATGCCTGTTCCTGTTCGGCCACGGCCAGCACCAGCCGGTGGGCCAGGCCGGCGTCGTGGCGCCCTTCCCCCGCGCTGCGGGCGCGGCGTCGGCCCTGGCCGGCTTCGTGCTGGCCGCGGTGGCCTTCGCGATCGGCCGCTGGCTGGGCGTGGCGATGGACGGCAGCCTGCGCCCGCTGGCCCTGGGCCTGGGCTTCTGGGCGCTGCTGACGGCGCTGACGGCATGGACGCTGGTGCAGCGTGCGGCGCGCTGAGGGCGCTGGGGTGTCAGGTCCATGCGGCCAGCAATGAATGGCGAGTCACCTAGGTCCGGTTCCGGCGCATTGCGGTGGTTCATGGCGCGGCGCTTTTCGCTCGTGCTGACATTCGAGCAGCGAAGCCGCATGGGGGCAGCCCGCATCGCCCAGAGTCCGGCGGTCGGCGCTGCGCGCCGACTGCCCTGCGATGCTCGGTCTCCTGGCCCGCCGCCCAACTCACTTCGCTCGCTGCGCTCGCTCCGTTCGGACACCGGCGGCGAGTCAGTTGGGGAGGCGCGCTGCGCGCGCGGCCAGGAGCCCTGCGCTTCTCGGTGCCTCCCATGGGCGCTGCGGGCTGCCCCCACGCGGCTTCGCGACACGGTGGTGGTATGCAGACAGGTAGCGTGCCACCGGTGTTGGCCCTCGCGCCAGGCGGTACCCGCTGCCGGCGCTGTGTGGAGCGCCGAGCAGCGCAGCTTCGGGGTCGGCGCGCACGCAGTGCGCGCCTCGACAACTGACTCGCCGCCGGTGTCCGAACGGAGCGAGCGCAGCGAGCGAAGTGAGTTGGGCGGCGCGACCCCGAAGCGAGCAGCGCAGGGAAGTCGCCGCCGCAGGCGGCGACCGCGGAACCCTGAGCCGGCAGCGGGTACCGCCTGGCGCGATGCGCAGACCAGGCCAGGCCAAGCGAAGCACCCGGCCGCGGTCGTCCGACAACGCGCGCAAGTATCCGCAAAGCGCCGCAAGCCGCCACTCGCCAGCCGGGAAAGGCGCTGCAACCGGGTGGCGCCTGGCACGCGTTGCAGCGACTGACGTGGTGGAGAGCCTGCCTCCCGTGCTGTGCCTGGCCGGCCCCACGGCGTCCGGCAAGACCGCGGTCGCGCTGGCCTTGGCGCGCGAGCTGCCGATCGAGATCGTCAGCGTCGACTCGGCGCTGGTCTATCGCGGCATGGACATCGGTACCGCGAAGCCGAGCGCGGCCGAGCGCGCCACGGTGCCGCACCACCTGATCGACATCCTGGATCCCGCCGAAGCCTACTCGGCCGCGCGCTTCGTCGCCGATGCGACGCGGCTGGTGGCCGAGATCCGCGCGCGCGGGCGCACGCCGTTGCTGGTCGGCGGCACGATGCTGTACTTCAAGGCCCTGCGCGAGGGCCTGGACGCGATGCCGGCCGCCGACCCGGCCGTGCGGGAGGCCATCGACCGCGCGGCCGCCGAGCGCGGGTGGCCGGCACTGCATGCGGAACTGGCCGCCGTGGACCCGGCGACCGCGGCGCGGCTGGCGCCGGCGGACGCCCAGCGCATCCAGCGCGCGCTCGAGGTCTGGCGGCTGACCGGCCGGCCGCTGTCGGCCTGGCACCGTTCGGGGTCGGGCGGCGCCGGCGATGCACCGGGCGCGGGCGGTGGGCCGGAGGCGGCGTCGTGGCCGCTGGTCTCGCTGGAGCCGCGCTCGCGCGCCTGGCTGCACGAGCGCATCGCCGCACGCTTCGATGCGATGCTGGCGGCCGGGCTGCTGGACGAGGTGCGCATGCTGCGAGCGCGCGGCGACCTGCACGCCGGACTGCCGTCGATGCGCTGCGTCGGCTACCGGCAGGCCTGGGCGGCGCTGGAGCGCGGCGACCTGCAGGGCCTGCGCGAGGCCGGCATCGCCGCGACCCGCCAGCTCGCGAAGCGACAGCTGACCTGGCTGCGCGGGATGCCGGGGCGCTTGGTGGTCGAGGCCGACGCACCCGATGCCTGCGCACGGGCCGTGCGAACCCTGCGCGACGCCGCGGCCGCGCCGTCGCGCGCCTGAGATCCCGTGGATGCGTGGGCAGCGGGACGGGATACGGGCCTCGATCTTGCTGCGTAACGCAAGTTATAGGTCGTTAACGTTCGCGATCCCGCGTTTAGGGTGAAGCCACGAGGCGGGCCGCGGTGTCGGTGCGATATAGTCCCGCCCCTCGGCCGGATGGGCCGGGCGGCTCACGAGGCCGGAACGTGTTGATCGCCGCCCGTCGCATTCAAGCCTGTGCACGGTCGGCTGGAGGAGTCGAGTGGATTTTGCCCAACAGCAACGCAACCCGGGCAAGCACGTGGTGGGCATCGGCATCGTGCTGGCGCTGCATCTGTTGCTGGGTTGGGCCATGGTCACGGGCCTCGCGCAGCGCGTCGTCGACGTGATCCGGGCGCCGATCGAGACCAAGATCATCGAGGAGACCAAGCCTCCTCCGCCGCCGCCGCCGGAGAACCTGCCGCCGCCGCCGAAGTTTGCGCCGCCGCCGCCGTCGTTCGTGCCGCCGCCGGAGGTGAACGTCAACCCGCCGCCGACGCCGGCGCCGACGATCACGGTCACGCGCGAGGCGCCGCCGCCGGCCCCGGTGACGGTGGCGCCGGCGCCACCGCCGCCGGTCGTCGCGGTCGCGCCGCCGGCGCCGCCGCGCGAGCCGGTGCGTGTGCCGCCGCGCCTGAACTTCGGCACCACCTGCGAACGGCCCGAGTACACGGCCGCGGCGCGGCGCGCCGAGGCTCAGGGCGAGGTCGTCGTGCGCTTCACCGCCGACGCCACCGGCCAGATCACCGACGCCGTCGTCGAGAAGTCCGCCGGATCGTCGCGCGAGCACAAGCTGCTCGACCGTGCGACGCTGGCCGCCGTCAAGGCCTGCAAGGTCACCCCGGGTACCGTCGACGGCAAGCCGGAGACGGTCACCTCGCGCGTGACCTACGTCTGGCGCATCACCGACTGATCCTTTCCTCCCCACGAGCGCGGCCGACCGCGCCGACCTGTCCCTCTGGAGTCAACATGTCACTGAACAAGATCGTGCACGCCCGCTCGTGGGCTGCCAAGACGCTGGCGGGTGCGCTCGCCAGCCTCGTCCTCGGCCTGGGTCTGCCGGGCCTGGCGCTGGCGCAGGCGCCGGCCCCGGCCGCTTCCGAGCCCGCCGCCGCCCCGGCCGCGGAGCAGCCCGCGCCGGCTGCGGCGCCGCCGGCCGTCACCGTGGAGCAGGAGGCGGTGGACAACCCGTTCGGCCTGCGTGGCATGTGGCAGTCGTCGGATTGGGTCAAGCGCGGCACGCTGATCATCCTGGTCATCATGTCGATGGCGAGCTGGTACGTCATCTTCGTCAAGCTGTTCGAGCAGCGCGCGATGCTCAAGAGCGGCCGCAGCGGCGCCGAGACCTTCTGGAAGGCGGGTTCGGTGAAGGCCGGTGTCGGCGCGCTGGAGGAAGGGTCGGCGATCCGCTTCATCGCCGAGCAGGGCATCAAGGCCAGCGAGCACCACGAAGGCACGATGACCGACGTCATCGACAAGCACACCTGGATCGGCATGTCGATCGAGCGCGCGGTCGGCAACGTGCAGAGCCGCCTCTCGGACGGCCTGGCGCTGCTGGCCACGGTGGGTTCCACCGCCCCGTTCGTGGGCCTGTTCGGCACCACCTGGGGCATCTACGACGCGCTGGTGAAGATCGGCCTGTCGGGCCAGGCCTCGATCGACAAGGTCGCCGGCCCGGTCGGCGCGGCGCTGATCCTGACCGCCGTCGGCCTGGCCGTCGCGGTGCCCGCGGTGATGGGCTACAACTGGCTGATCCGCCGCAACAAGACCGTGATGGACCTGACGCGCGCCTTCGCCGGCGATCTGCAGAACGTGCTGCTGTCGGGCAAGCGCTGAGCGCGGCCTGCGGCAAGCAGACCTGACGAGGAGTCCGCCATGGCGATGCAGGTAGGAACCGGCGGCAGCGGCGACGGCGACGAGCAGTTCAACAACACCATCAACACGACGCCGATGGTGGACGTGATGCTGGTGCTGCTGATCATCTTCATGATCACGGTGCCGGTCATCACGCAGACGATCAAGCTCGAGCTGCCGGTCGAGAGGAACATCCCGCTGATGACCAAGCCCGAGAACATCACGATCGCGGTCAACCGCGACGGCGACGTGTTCTGGGGCACGGAGCGCATCCCGGACATCGAGGCCCTGGTCAACCGGCTGAAGGTCGAGTCCATCAAGGAGCCGCAGCCCGAGGTGCACATCCGCGGCGACCAGGGCGTGCGCTACGAGGCCGTCGGCCGCGTCGTCGTGGCCTGCCAGCGCGCCGGCATCTTCAAGGTCGGCTTCATCACCGAGCCGCCCGCCGGCGCGGGCGGCTGAGAGGAAGGGAACCATCCATGGCCATGCAAGTCGGATCACCGGAAGGCGACGGCGACGGCGACGTGATGGTGGACATCAACACGACGCCGCTGATCGACGTCATGCTGGTGCTGCTGATCATGTTCATCGTCACGATCCCCATCCAGACGCACGCGGTGAAGATGAACATGCCGGTGCCGAACAATGCCGCGCCGCCGCCGGTGCCGCCCGAGATCGTGCGCATCGACGTCGACTTCGACGGCACCATCGGCTGGAACGGCGAGGTCATCGAGGCCGGGGACCGTGCGACCATCGAGCAGAAGCTCTATGCGATCGCGCAGATCCCCGACCAGCCCGAGGTGCACCTGCGCCCGAACAAGCTCGTCGAGTACAAGCATGTCGCGATGATCATGGCCACCGCGCAGCGGCTGGGCGTGACCAAGATCGGCATCGTCGGCAACGAGCAGTTCCTCTGAGCCGCCCCCGCAGCCCACTTCCCCGTTCGAAACCTCGGCCCGCAAGCCCTGACCGCCCATGAAGACGATGCGCTCCCTGACCCTGGCCCTGGTGGCCGTAGCCATGTTCGGGATCGCGTCGGCTCAAGGCGTGCGGCCCGAGGTCGGGCGCCCGCTGCAGCAGGCCGGCGAACTGCTCAAGGCAGGCAAGGCGCGCGACGCGCTGGCCAAGGTGCGCGAGGCCGAGGCGGCCTCGGGCATCACCGCCAACGAGCGGCTGACCATCGACCGCATGAAGGCCGCCGCCGCGCAGCGCGCCGGCGACTTCAACACCGCGATCCAGGCCCTGGAGGCCATCCACCCGCGCACCAGCGGCGCCGAGTCGGGTCAGATCGCCGAGCAGCTGGCCAGTGCCTACGCGCAGGTGCGCAACAACGGCAAGGCCACCGAATGGATGAACAAGGCGATCGCCGCCGGCAACAACAGCCCGACGATCCGCCAGCTGCAGCAGTACCTGATGTCGGCCAGCGGCGACTATGCCGCGATCGCGCGCGACGCCGGCGCCGCGGTGTCCGCGGCCGAGCAGGCCGGCCGCCGTCCTGCCGAGGACGACCTGCTGCGCCTGGCCGACGCGCAGCAGCGCCTGGGCCAGGCCACCTACGTCAACACGATCGAGAAGCTGGTCCTCAACTACCCGAAGAAGGACTACTGGAGCGCCTACCTGGCGCGCCTGCCGCGCAAGAGCGGTTTCTCGCCGCGCTACGAGCTCGACGTGCTGCGGCTGCGCCTGGCCGCCGGCACGCTGGCGAGCACCAACGAGTTCATGGAGATGTCGCAGCTGCTGGTGCAGATCGGGCTGCCGGCCGAGGCGCTGCGGGTGGCCGAGTACGGCTTCAAGTCGGGCGCACTGGGCACCGGGCCGGAGGCCGCGCGCCACCAGCGCCTGCGCGATCTGATCGTCAAGCGCGACGCCGAGGTCCGCGCCGGGCTCGCCGCCAACACGGCCGAGGCGGTCGCCCAGGGCGACGGCGACGCACTCGTGCGCATGGGCATGGTGCACGTGTCGATCGGCCAGTTCGACGAAGGCATCAAGCTCATCGAGCAGGGCATCGCGAAGGGCAAGCTGCGCCACGCCGAGGAGGCCAAGCTGCGCCTCGGGCTGGCCAAGCTGCAGGCCGGCAAGCGCGCCGCCGCGGTGCAGACGCTGCGCAGCGTGAAGGGCAACGACGGCACGGCCGACATCGCGCGGCTGTGGACGGTGCTGAACCCGAACGGGGCCTGAACGCGGCTGCCGTGACCGCCGACAGCGGATCGCGGCCATCGCGGCCCTCCCCGCCGGTCGACAGCGAGACCCGCGCTGTCGCCGACGACCATCTCGCGCTGCGCCTGTGGCTGCGGCTGCTGGCCTGCACCAACCATGTCGAGGCGCCGCTGGCGGCGCGCCTGCGCGAGCGCTACCGCACCTCGCTGCCGCGCTTCGACCTGATGGCGCAGCTCGACCGCCATCCCGGCGGGCTGAAGATGCGCGAGCTGTCGCGCCGGCTGATGGTCACCGGCGGCAACGTCACCGGCCTCACCGACCGGCTGGTCGCCGAGGGCCTGGTCGAGAAGCGCGAGGACCCGGCGGACCGTCGCGCGACGACCGTGGCGCTGACCGCCGAGGGCCGGCGCCAGTTCGGCGCGATGGCGCGCGAACACGAACGCTGGGTCGTCGAACTCTTCGGCGGCCTGAACGCCGCGCAGCTGCAGCAGCTCTTCGAGCTGCTGGGCCAGCTCAAGCAGACCCTGCCAGCGTCTCGCGACCGATGATCAGGCGCTGCACCTCGGTCGCGCCTTCGTAGATGCGCAGCGCGCGGATCTCGCGGTAAAGCGACTCGACCGCGGTGCCGACGCGCACGCCCAGGCCACCGTGCATCTGCAGCGCACGGTCGATCACCCGCTGCGCCTGCTCGGTGGCCACCATCTTGGCCATCGCCGACTCGCGCGTGATGCGCGTGCCGGTGGTGTCGCGCCGCCAGGCCGCGCGGTAGGTCAGCAGCGCGGCGGCGTCGATCTCGGTGGCCATGTCGCCCAGCGCCGCCTGCGTGAGCTGGAAGTCGGCCAGGTGCTGGCCGAACATCTCGCGCCGGCGCGCATGCGCCAGCGCCTCGTCGAGCGCCCGGCGCGCGAAGCCCAGGGCCGCGCCGGCGACCGAGGCGCGGAAGATGTCCAGCGTGCGCATCGCGAGCTTGAAGCCCTCGCCCTCGGCGCCCAGCAGGTGGTCGCGCGGCACGCGGCAGCCGTCGAAGTGCAGGCGCGCCAGCGGGTGCGGCGCGATGACCTCCAGGCGCTCGGCGACGCTCAGCCCCGGCGTGCCGGCCGGCACCAGGAAGGCGCTCAGGCCGCGCGTGCCGCGCGCGCCGCTGCCGTCGCTGCGCGCGAAGACGCAGTAGAAGTCGGCGATGCCGCCGTTGCTGATCCAGGTCTTCTGGCCATCCAGCACCCAGGCGTCGCCGTCGGCGCGTGCGCTGCAGGTGATGGCCGCGACATCGCTGCCGGCGCCGGGCTCGGACAAGGCGAAGGCGGCGATCGCGTCGCCGCGCGCGACGCGCGGCAGCCAGGCCGCCTTCAGCGCCTCGGAGCCGGCCAGCGACAGCGGCCCGCTGCCCAGCCCCTGCATCGCGAAGGCGAAGTCGGCCAGGCCGTCGTGACGCGCCAGCGTCTCGCGGCAGACGACCAGCGAGCGCGAGTCGAGCGTCTCGTGCACGCCACCCTGCGCCGCCGGCACGCAGTGGCGCAGCCAGCCGGCAGCGCCGAGCGCGCGCACCAGCGCGCGGCAGGCGGTGTCGGTGTCGGCATGGGGAACCTGCTGCAGGTGTTGCGCCGCCCAGGTGTCCAGCGCCGCGGCCAGCGCGCGGTGGCCATCGTCGAAGAAGGGCAGTTCGAGGTGGGCCAGGCGGCCGGCCGCGCCCATCGTCAGTGGCCCTCGAACTTCGGCTGCTGCTTCGCGGCGAAGGCCTCGAAGGCGCGGCGGAAGTCCTGCGTCATCATGCACAGCGCCTGCGCCTGGGCCTCGGACTCGATCATCTCGTCGACGCCCATCGCCCACTCCTGGTTCAGCATGGTCTTGGTCACCGTGTGCGCAAACCAGGGGCCGTCGGCCAGCGCGCGCGCCTGCGCCTGCGCCTTGGCGAGCAGGTCGCCCGGCGCGTGCAGCGCGTTGAACCAGCCCCAGGCCAGGCCTTCGTCGGCGCTCATGCTGCGGCCGCTGAACAGCAGTTCGGCGGCACGGCCCTGGCCGATGACGCGCGGCAGCAGTCCGCAGGCGCCCATGTCGGCGCCGGCGAGACCCACGCGCGTGAACAGGAAGGCGGTGCGCGCGGCGGGCGTGCCCAGGCGCAGGTCGGAGGCGAGCGCGATCATCGCGCCGGCCCCGGCGCAGATGCCGTCGATGGCGGCGACGATGGGCTGCGGCGCATGTTTCATCGCCTTGACCAGGTCGCCGGTCATGCGCGTGAAGCGCAGCAGTTCGGGGGCCGGCATCTTCGTCAGCGGCTCGATGATCTCGAACACGTCGCCGCCGCTGCAGAAGTTGCCGCCCTCGCCGGCGAGGACGATCGCCCGAACGTCCGAGGCCTGCGCGAGGCAGCGGAACAGGTCGCGCAGCTCGGCGTAGCTCTCGAAGGTCAGCGGGTTCTTCTTGCCCGGCCGGTTCAGCGTGATCGTCGCGACGCGGCCGTCGCCCGGGCAGTCCCAGCGGAAATGTCGTGCCGCGTAGGACTGGAAGGGTCGCTGGTCGTCCTTCATGGCGCAGTGCTCCTCAGGTGGGGCCGGCGGCCGCCTGGGCGCGGCGCAGGTTGGTCTCGTACTGGCGGCGGCCGCTGTCGTACTGCACCGGCCAGGCGATGGCGTCATGGCCGATCTTCGCCGCCTCGTGCAGCGTCCACGCCGGGTCCGCGAGGTGCGGCCGCGCCACCGCGCAGAGGTCGGCGCGGCCGGCGGCGATGACCATGTTGACATGGTCGGCCTCGTAGATGGCGCCCACCGCGACGGTGGCGATGCCGACTTCGTTGCGGATGCGGTCGGCGAATGGCGTCTGCCACATGCGGCCGTAGACCGGCTGCTGATCGGCAACGACCTGGCCGCTGCTGCAGTCGATGAGGTCGGCGCCCGCGGCCTTGAACAGGCGCGCGATCGCCACCGCGTCGTCGGCGGTATTGCCGCCAGGAAACCAGTCGTGGCAGGACAGGCGCACCGAGATCGGCCGCTCCGCGGGCCACACCGCGCGCAGCGCCTCGAACAGCTCGAGCGGAAAGCGGGCGCGGTTGGCGACGCTGCCGCCATAGGCATCGCCTCGCCGGTTGGTCAGCGGCGACAGGAAGCTCGACAGCAGGTAGCCATGCGCGCAGTGCAGTTCCAGCGCATCGAAGCCGGCCGCTGCACCACGCCGCGCCGCGGCGACGAAGTCTTCGATGATCGCCAGCATGCCGGCGCGGTCCAGCTCGCGCGGCACCTGGGACTGCGGCAGGTAGGGGATCGCCGAGGCCGAGACGAGGGGCCAGTCGCCTTCGCGCAGGTCGGGCAGCGGTTCGTCGCCGCCGCCGGCCCAGGGCAGGCAGGTCGCGGCCTTGCGTCCGGCATGGCCGAGCTGCAGACCGATCTTCGCGCCCGAGCGTTCGTGCACGAAGTCGACGATGCGCCTCCAGGCGTCGCGCTGCGCGTCGTTCCACAGCCCGGCGCAGCCGCGCGTGATGCGAGCATCCGCGCTCGGACAGGTCATCTCGGTCCACAGCAGCCCGGCGCCGCCCAGCGCGCGCGCGCCGAAGTGCACGAGGTGGAAGTCGTTCGGCACGCCGTCGTCGGCCGAATACATCGCCATCGGCGAGACGACGACGCGGTTGGCCACCGTCAGGCCGCGCAACGTGAACGGCGTGAACATCGGGCGCGGCGGCTTCGCGCCCGGCGCGACCTGCACGCCGGCACGCTCAGCGAACCAGCGTTCGTAGCCTTCCAGCCAGCCGGCGTCGCGCAGGCGCAGGTTCTCGTGGCTGATGCGCTGGCTGCGCGTGAGCATGCTGTACATGAACTGCTCGGGCGGCAGCTGGTCGCAGTAGCGCGTGCCGACGACCTCGAACCACTCCATCGCATTCCAGGCCGCGTTCTGCAGCCGCAGCACGTCGACCTCGCGGTGCGCCTGGTACTCGGCCAGCAGCGTGCCCAGATCCCCGTTGCCGGCGCCGCGCTGCTTGAACAGCCGCGTCAGCTCGATCGCATCCTCCAACGCCAGCTTGGTGCCGGAGCCGATCGCGAAGTGCGCTGTGTGCACCGCGTCGCCCATCAGCACGACATGGCTGCGGCCGTTGAAGTGGTGCCAGCGCTTGCAGCGCACGCGCTGGAAATTGAGCCACGCGCTGCCGCGCAGGTGGCGCGCGTTGCTCAGCAGCGGGTGGCCGTCGAGGTGCTTCGCGAAGAGCTGCTCGCAGAAGGCGATGCTGGCCGCCGTGTCGGCGCGGTCCAGGCCATGCGCCTTCCACACGGGTTCCGGCGTCTCGACGATGAAGGTCGTCGTGGCGTCGTCGAACTTGTAGACATGGGCCTGGAACCAGCCGTGCTCGGTCTTCTCGAACAGGAAGTTGAAGGCGTCGAAGAGCTTGGTCGTGCCCAGCCAGATGAAGCGGTTGGGCCTGGTGACGATGTCGGGCTGGAAGACCTCGGCGTACTGCTGGCGCAGGCGCGAGTTGATGCCGTCGCTGGCGACGATCAGGTCGGCGTCGGGGTAGTCGTCGGCCAGCCGCGCCGGGTCGGCCTCGGTCTCGAAGACCAGCTCGACGCCCAGGTCCTCGCAGCGGCGCTGCAGGATGTTCAACAGCTTCTTGCGCCCGATGCCGACGAAGCCGTGGCCGCCACTGCGGATGCACGCGCCCTTGAAGTGCAGCTCGATGTCGTCCCAGTGGTTGAATGCGACCTCGATCGCGTCGGCCGTCGCGGCGTCCCAGGCGCGCATGTTGTCCATCGTCGCGTCGCTGAACACGACGCCCCAGCCGAAGGTGTCGTAGGGCCGGTTGCGCTCGACCACGGTGATGCGGTGCGCAGGGTCCAGCTGCTTCATCAGCAGCGCGAAATACAGGCCGGCGGGGCCGCCGCCGATGCAGACGATGCGCATGGCACGGGATCTCCTGGCGCCATTGTCGCCGTCATTTAGTTTATATGTAAAGCATTTTTCATCGCCGAGAATCCGGCCATGCCGAGCCCCCTGCCCTCCTTCGTCGAGCCGCTGCCCGGCGGCGTCTATGCCATCGACACCGGATTCCAGCGCGAGCGCTTCGACGCCGCCTACCTGCTGGTGCAGGACGGGCGCGCCGCCTTCGTCGACACCGGGACCAACTTCGGCGTGCCGCGCCTGCTGGCGGCGCTGGAGGCGCTGGGACTGGGGCGCGACGCGGTCGACTGGGTGATCCCGACCCATGTGCACCTGGACCATGCCGGCGGCGTGGGCCTGCTGATGCAGTCGCTGCCGAAGGCGCGGCTGTGGGTGCACCCGCGCGGCGCGCGCCACATGATCGACCCGTCGGCGCTGTGGCAGGGCGCGCTGGCGGTCTACGGCGAGGACGAGATGCGCCGCAGCTACGGCGCACTGGTGCCGGTGCCGGCAGCACGGGTGACCGAAAGCGCCGACGGCGCGGCCATCGAGCTCGCCGGCCGCCCGCTGGTGGCCGCCGATACGCCGGGCCACGCGAAGCACCACCACTGCCTGTGGGACGAGGCGACGCGCGGCTGGTTCACCGGCGACACCTTCGGCCTGAGCTACCGCGAATTCGACACCGCGAGTGGTCGCTGGATCGTGCCGACGACGACGCCGGTGCAGTTCGACCCCGACGCGCTGCGCGCCTCGGTGCAGCGGCTGCTGGCGCGCGAGCCGGGCTGCATGTACCTGACGCACTACGGTCGCGTCGACGACGTGCCGCGGCTGGGCGCACTGCTGCTGTCGCTGCTGGACGAACTGGTGACGCTCGGCCGCTCGCTGCGCGACGCACCGGACCGGCACGAGGCGCTCAAGCGCGGCCAGCTCGAGATCTTCGTCCGCAGCCTGGCCGCGCACGGCTGCACGCTGGACCCGGCGCACATCGCCGAGCTGCTGGCGATCGACACCGAGCTCAACGCCCAGGGCATGGCGGTCTGGCTGGATCGCGGCTGAGCCGTCGCGGCCACGACAGCGGCGGCTCGCGCTACCCCGCCAACGGCAGCGGGCGGCCCATGCCGCCCGCCTGTTCGACACCCGGGGCCGCTGGGGCCCCGAAGCTCAGAGATCGGCGGTCCGGCGGCGACGCCGCACGGCCACGCCGACGGCGCCCAGCCCCAGCGCCAGCAGCGCCATGCTGCCCGGCTCGGGAATCGCCGGCGTGTAGTGGATGCGCAGCGTACCCGCGCTGACCGTCGCGTCGAGACCGGTGGGTCCGCCGTCGTCGTAGGTCTCCCACACCACGACCCAGACCTGGCCGTTGGGCCCCACGGTGAAGGGCGCACCGTCGTTGAAGCTGCCGCCGCTGCCCCAGGCCCCATTGGCAGGGCCGAAGACACCGGCGCTGTTCAGCGTCGACGGGCTGTGGTCCATGAAGGCTGCGAGATTCTCGTTCGGCGGGTCGTAGTTGACCGTCAGCGTGAATTCGCTGCGCCAGCTCGGGCTCTGCGCCGTGAAGGTCAGACCGAGGTACTCGAAGCCGGTGACCGCGGCGCCGGCCCCCAGCGAGACGAAGGTGCTGCTGTTGTTCGGATTGAACAGGGCGCCGAAGGACTGCCAGCCGCTGAGGTCGACGTCGACGTAGTCCGCCTGCGCGGCAGCGCCGGCAGTCGACAGGACAGCGGCCACGGCCAGCCGCGCAAAGGTGTGCTTGATCGCCATGATGGGCTCCTGGATGGGCGTGGAGGCGTCGCTTCAGTGCATGCGACGGCGGCGGGCCAGGCTGCCGAGGCCGGCCAGACCGGCCAGCATCAGCGCCCAGGTGCCCGGCTCGGGGATCGGTGCCGTCACCGAACGCCCCACCACCGACTCGATCCAGGGGATGTGCGTGTAGACCGCCGTGGAGCCCGACAGGTCGCCGTAGCTGCTGCTGTTGCTGCTGCTGAAGTCGCAGCTCGGCGAGATGCGCCCGCCGCAGAACTGCCAGCCCCAGGAATGCACCGCGGAAAGCAGCCAGCGGCCGCCGGCGGCGTCCCAGACGAAGTCGCCGCCGCCGGAGTCGCCGCCGGAGATCAGCGCCTCGCGCTCGCCCAGCGTCAGGCCGCTGGTCCAGGCGCTGCTGCCGGTGATCTGCGCCATGCGGCCCAGCGTGTTGTAGCGGTCCGGATCGGCGATGTTGTAGGAGTCGTAGTCGGCGACGTAGGTCACGCCGTAGGTCGGCTCGGTGTAGGTGCCCTGGCCCCAGGCGCCGAAGACGACACTGCTCTCGACGTCGAAGGTGTTGTAGCCGTAGTGGCCGTAGGCCGAGTCGTTCCAGTTCGGACTGCTCGTGCCGTAGCCGACGCCGGAGGTGCCGTAGCCGGTGATCAGGTGTTCCTTGCCGACGTCGTTGGTCGTGCTCAGGTAGTAGGTGTTGAGGTTGGTCACCGGCGCGTCGAGCTTGACCAGCGCGATGTCCGAGCCGTTGTCCAGCGCCCCGCCGGAGGCGATCCAGCCGGGATGCACGACATAGCCGGTCGCGCTGCGCGTTTCCAGCGCGGTGTTGTTGTACAGGCCGAACTCGATGGTCATCGAGCGGATGCCGTCGGCGCAGTGCGCTGCCGTCAGCAGCCACTCGCCGCCCGGCATCAGCGAACCGCTGCAGACGAAGAACGAGCCGGGATCGCCGCGCATGTCGAACAGCAGCCGCGCGGTGCCGTTGAAGGCGTTGGCCACGCCGTTGAAGGCCGCGTTGGGGTCCAGCCGCCAGTTGGCCACCGGCGTGCTGTTGCCGGTGGTGGGCGTCGCCTTCAGCGCCGGGTCCCAGATCCCGATCGTCGTGGCGGGCCCGGTGCCGGTGCCGGCATGCAGCGGCGCCATGACGGACATGGCAGCCAGCGCCAACGGCGCCAGCCAGATGGCAGATGCAGTCTTCAAGCGGTCCTCCTGGTTTCTCGCGACGCTCCGGACGCCCGAACCCCGTGCTCGTGCGTTCCGACGCCCGCCCGGCAACGGGCAGGCCACGCCCCCGACTCCTGTGCGGCATCCTAGTGACTGCCGGCGACAGGGCAACCCCACCCCCCGCGATGCGGGGAGCGGGAAAACGCGGAGCCCCCGATCGATGCATGGCCGCGTTGGCCGCACCGCCCTGGGGCTTGACCTGGCGCAAGCCGCATGGCGGACAACCCTCGGGCGCGTGAAGGCCGTCACGCCGGCCCACCCTGCAGCACCAGAGTCACGACGCCGACAAGTGCAGGGACGACTGCTGCCCGTCGCCGGCGGGCCGGTCGTGCACCCGCGGCCGCCTCGTCGCCCGGATGTCCTGGAGCGCCGCATGCGACTGAACCATCCCGTCACCGACTCCGAGTTCCCGTTCCCGCGTGGTGCCACGCTGGTCTCGACGACCGACCTCAAGGGCCGCATCCTGTACTGCAACCCGGCGTTCGTCGCCGTGAGCGGCTACTCGAAGCCGGAACTGCTGGGCCAGCCGCACAACCTGATCCGCCACCCCGACATGCCCGAGGAGGCATTTCGCGACCTCTGGGCGACCATCGCCGCCGGCCGGCCCTGGTCGGCGCCGGTGAAGAACCGGCGCAAGGACGGCAGCCACTACTGGGTGATGGCCAACGTGACGCCGCTGGTGCAGGACGGTGCGCCGGTCGGCTACATGTCGGTGCGCACCGAGCCGACGCGCGAGCAGGTCCGGGCCGCCGAGACGCTGTACGCGACGATGCGCCGGGAGCGGTCCGAAGGACGGCTGCTGCACCGGCTGCAGGACGGCCGCGTGCTGCGCGACTCGCCCGCTGCGCGCTGGCGGCGCCTCCTGGTGCCGGGCCTGCGCGGGCGCGTCGCCTGGGCCGTTGCCGCCGTCGGCGCACTGGCCAGCGCCGGCACCTCGCTGGCCGCCGGTCAGCCGCTGCTGGCGCCGGCCGCCCTCGGCGCGATGGCCGCGGGCGGCGCGCTGGGGGCCCTGGCCGGCGCCGCGGTCGCCGCAGGCTGGTTCACGGCGCCGCTGCGGCGCCTGGTGGACCTGGCCAACCGCATGGCGGCCGGCGACCTGACGCAGCACATCGACGTCCAGGGCGAGGGCCCGGCGGCACGACTGGCGCAGGCGCTGGCGCAGCTGAACGTCAACCTGCGCTCCATCGTCGCCGATGCACGCAGCGAGGTCGAGCACATGCACGGCGCCACCGGCGAGATCGCCGCCGGCAACCGCGACCTGTCGGCGCGCACCGAGTCGCAGGCGGCCAGCCTGCAGCAGACGGCGTCGTCGATGGAGCAGATCACCGGCACCGTGCGCACCAGCGCCGAGGCCGCCACGCAGGCCGCCGCGCTGGCCGACCGCGCCAGCGGGGTCACGCAGCGCGGCAGCGAAGCGATGGCCCAGGTCGCGCAGACCATGCACGCGATCAGCGACGCGTCGCGGCGCATCGCCGAGATCACCGGCGTCATCGACGGCATCGCCTTCCAGACCAACATCCTGGCGCTCAACGCCTCGGTCGAGGCGGCGCGTGCCGGCGAACAGGGCCGCGGCTTCGCGGTCGTGGCCGCCGAGGTGCGCGCGCTCGCGCAGCGCAGCGCCGGCGCGGCACGCGAGATCAAGCGGCTGATCCACGAGGCTGGCGAAACGGTCGAGGCCGGCAACCGCCTCAGCGACGAGGCCGGCCGCACGATGACCGGCGCGCTGCAGACCGTGCGCGAGGTGACGCAGGTGATCCGCCAGATCAGCGACGGCGCGCGCGAGCAGCTGCTGGGCATCTCGCAGGTCAACGACGCGGTCGCGCAGATGGACGGCATCACGCAGCAGAATGCCGCGCTGGTGGAGCAGATCGCCGCCTCGGCGGCCAGCCTGCAGGGGCAGGCCGCGAGCGTGGCCGAGGCGGTGCAGGTCTTCCGGCTGCAGCCGGGTGAAGCCGCGGGCGCCGACGCGGTGGCGCTGCGGCGCGCGGCACGCGGGCAGCTCGAGGCGGCCTGAGCCCCGCAGGCCCCGGCCCTGCGACCCTGCCCGGTCACCGCCAAGTAAAAGGGCGCCCCGCGGGGCGCCCTTCGTGCTGCAGCGTGGTGCTGCTCAGGCCGCCTTGCGGCGGCGGCGCGCCACGGCACCGATGGCCGCCAGGCCGAGCGCCATCAGCGCATAGGTCTCCGGCTCCGGCACCAGCGAGGCGTTGATGAAGTCGGTGTGCAGGTGGACCGGCACGAAGCCGTTGAACTCGCCGAAGCTGCTGTTCAGGCCGCTGCGGATATCGCCGAAGCCGGTGCCGAAGCTCAGGCCGTAGGACGTGACCGACGCGATCTGGCCGAAGATGAACTGCGGCCCGCCGCTGTCGCCGCCGGCCACGCTGACCTCGCGGATGCCGACGCCGGTGTTGCAGAACTTCGTCGCGGTGCCGTTGGAGACCGTGGTCACCGCGGCGACCAGGCAGGACGCGTCGTTGGCGCCCAGCCCGTTGTCGAAGTCGCTGACCCACGAGTCCATGTACTGGGCGACCGGGTCGGCGGGATTCGTGCTGTCGAAGAAGCCGTCCCAGAAGCCGCCGAAGTCGGCATCGCCGAAGCGGAAGTCGAAGCGGTTGTCGCCCTGGCGGCGGAAGCCGGTGCGCTGGTTGGTGCCGAAGTCGCCGCCGATGTCGGAGCGGCCGCCGTAGCCGGCGACGTTGAACGTGGACTCGCTGAGGTCGCCGTCGTAGAGCTCGTAGCTGCGCGCCCAGTCCGGCGCTGCCTCGCCGAGGCGGACGACGGCGATGTCGTTCTGGTCGATCACGCGGCCCGTGTAGGCCGAGTTGACGAAATACTGCGACGCGACGACCGGCGTGAACTGGCCCGCGTTGAAGCGCTGGTCGGGGTCGTCGCCGCCGTAGAAGTAGGCCGTGGTCACGTCGGGCGTGCGCAGCGTCGGGCCGTCGGTGACGCAGTGGGCCGCGGTCAGGATGGAGCGGCGGTCGGGCATCAGCGACCCGGAGCAGATGAAGCTGCCGATGTCGTTGTAGGTCATGATCAGCGCGACGACGCCGTTGTAGTTGGGCGAGGTCGCGAAGTGGCGGGCCTCGCCGCCGCCGTCGAAGCCGCCGGTCGAGCCGACGCCGATGATGAGGCTCTGCGCCGTCCACTGCAGGCCGTTGGACACCCCGGACTCGACGCGCTGCGCCGAGGCCGAAGCCACCAGACCCATGGCCAGCACGGCCGCCGTGGCCGTGAGGCGAAAACGCTTGCTGTTCATTGCTACATCCTTGGTGAGACAGCGTTGTCGGACAGTGCCGACCGATGTGGCCGGACCGAATCGGGCGGGCGCCGTGCACACACGGAAAGCCGCAACCTGAGGCAAGCCCCGATGCTAGCCAGCCGCAGCAGCGCCGATGCCGAGCACCCCCTGAACTGCGGGAACGGGTTTTCCCTGAAGCTGCATTGATCTGCGTCGGAACAGAGCCTGCACGCAGGCGTCGCCGCCAGTCCCCTTCCCCGCGACCGCGGGATTGAGGCCGGGGCAACTGCACATCGACATTCCGGGCACGCAGGACACCTGCCAGGGATGGGAGCCCGCATCCGTCGGACGCGGAACCCGGTCAGGGGCGGTGCACGCGAGTTCGCGAACAACGGCTTCCACACACGAGGTACCGGTCCATGAAAAGACTTTCCCCGACCATCGTCGGCGCAGCGGTCGCCCTGCTGCTGGCGCCGGCCGCGCACGCCGCGTCCGGTCCGCAGCGCACCGCCACCGGCAGCTACGGCGACATGACCTGGGAGGCGCGTAGCCTGATCGTCGGCATGACGCCGACGGCGGCCGGCGATCCCACGCGCTACCCCGGCGCGGGCGACCCGATCTTCTCGAACAACCTCGGCGCCTACACGGGCGTGGTGCCGATCATCATGGACTACGGCGCGGCGGGCGCCTTCATCTGCACGGCCACGCTGCTGTCCGACCGGATGTCGCTGCTGACGGCCGCGCACTGCGTCAGCGACGGCGCCGGCACGCCCAACCCGAACATCACCACGGCCTACTTCTTCCAGGGCCAGGGCCCGAGCGACCGCCCGTCCTCGGACCCCGGCTCGACGCCGATCACGATCAGCCAGTATTTCGTGAACGACAACTACACCGGGCAGGTCATCGACCACAACGACATCGCGGTGCTGCGCCTGTCGGCGCCGGCGCCGGACTGGGCACAGTCCTACGACATGTCCTTCTCGGCCGGCCTGAGCGGCAGCGACTTCACGGTCGCCGGCTACGGCAACCGCTCGATCGTCGGCGGCGGCGGCGCGAGCGGTGGCGCGACGGGCGGCACCACGGGCTTCCTGCGCCATGGCGACAACATGTTCGACTACCGCTTCGGCGACGCCGTCTTCGGCAGCGCCTGGTATTCGGTCGTCGGCCCGCAGTCGCGCACCGAGTTCTCGTACATCTCCGACTTCGACAGCGGCCTGGGCGCCAACGACATGTCCTGCCTCGTCGCGCAGGCCAGCAACATCCTGGGGCCGGCCGGTGCCGTGTTCTGCGACACCGGCCGCGGCGCGACCGAGGTCGGCGTCGCGGGCGGCGACTCCGGTGGCCCGCAGTTCAACGCGGCCGGCCAGATCGTCTCCGTCACCTCCTACGGCGTGAGCTTCGGCACGGCCTTCGGCGACTGCCGTGCCGGCCTGCAGTCCAGCTGTGGCGAGATGAACGGCTTCGTGCCGCTGTACATCCACCAGGACTTCATCACCGCCGCGATGATCCCGGAGCCCGAGACCTATGCGCTGATGCTGCTGGGCCTGGGCGCCATCGGTGCCGCGGCGCGCCGCCGCCGCACCGGCTGAACGCCAGCCACGACCTCGAAGGGCCGGCGGGGCGATCCGCCGGCCCTTCGTCGCCGTGGCGCCGGCCGCGGCGCGTCATGGCCTCAGTCAAGTTGGGGTTTGCCAGACCGCATGTTCGCGGGGGGACGCCGTGAAACCGATCGCCGTTGTCGCGAAGAATCGGGCCCGCATCGTCACTGCATCCTTGGGGTCGGGGGCCCGGAGCGGACGAACAGCGCAAGACAGGCACGCGGGTTGCAACGGAGAGGGTCGACCTTCGGGCCATCCACCATCCACTCAATTGGAGTCGTCAGTCACATGAAGAGCAACAAGATCAGGCTGGGCATCGTTGCCGCGGCCGCCGCCACGCTGTTCGTCGGCATGGCACAGGCCGCGCAACCGGGCAGCGGCAGCATCCACATGCTGCGCGGCGA
Organism: Rubrivivax sp.; assembly: GCA_019635315.1. Classification (GTDB taxonomy): domain Bacteria; phylum Pseudomonadota; class Gammaproteobacteria; order Burkholderiales; family Burkholderiaceae_C; genus Rubrivivax. Next base: position 1,516,036 of record JAHBZT010000001.1, on the reverse strand, counting down.
AGCGACGCTGCCGGACTACCAGATCGGCGGCATGATCGTCGCCGGCGACCCGAACGGCGATCCGCCCGACAACCCGACGCTGCGCATCGACCCCAACGTCGCCACGTCGCCGTGGAGCGGGGTCGTCAGCATCAACACGCGCTACTTCAACGGCACCTCGGTCGCCTCCTACATCTGCTCGGCGGCCCTGGTGTCGCCGATCCACCTGGTGACGGCGGCGCATTGCATCGATACCGGCCCGGGCAATGGCACCGGCACGCCGATCGTGATCGGCAACCCGAATGCCGGCATCACCGGCGTCGGCGACGTGCGCCCGGTCTACAACCTGAACAGCGGCTACACGCTGGGCGCCGCGGTGTCCGTGGCCATGCACCCGAACTACCAGGGCTTCGGCGCTTGCCCCGCGGCGGTCACCGACCCGAGCCAGTTCTGCATCAACGACGACATCGCCGTCATCACGCTCGGCGCACCGGCGCCGGACTGGGCCAAGATCTACCGCGTCGACCCGTCGTTCGTCGGCAGCGACACCGCCGTCACGCATGTCGGCTTCGGCACCACCGGCAACGGCATCACCGGCCACCAGGCCGGCAGCGCCAGCTTCTTCGTCAAGCGCACCGGCATGGGCCACATCGACCGCCCGCTGGACGAGGCCGACGACGAGATGGACTTCAGCGGCCCGTCCGAAGTCTGGGTCTCGGACTTCGACAGCGCCGCGCTGGGCATCGACACGCACTGCACGCTGTACGGCGTGTGCTCGCCGATCCTGGCGAACAACGTCGAGACCACGCTGGGCGGCGGCGACTCCGGCGGCCCGACGTTCAAGACGCTGGCCAGCGGCGAGCACGTGCTGATCGGCAACAACACCTTCGGCCGCCGCTTCACGGCCGACCAGGTGAGCGGCACCTTCGGCGTCGCCTACGGCGGCATGGTGCTGGGCTCCTACATCGACTTCCTGCAGACCGCCACCGGCGGCCAGGTCCAGGTCGTTCCCGAGCCCGAGACCTACGCGCTGATGCTGCTGGGCCTGGCCGGCATGGGCGCCGTCGTGCGCCGCCGCCGCGCCGCCGCGCGGCAGGCCTGAACGACGCGGCGCTCCGCCGCAGCCCAGGGCGCCCCGCGGGGCGCCCTTTTTCACGCCCGCCGCGCGCTGGCACACTGCGCGCATGTACCTGCCGACGCACTTCGCCGAGACCGACCCGGCGCGCCTGCACGCGCTGATGCGCGAGCACCCGCTCGCGCTGCTGGTCGTGGTCGCGGACGGCATCGCGACCGCCGACGCGGTGCCGCTGGAATTCGACCCCGCGGCCGGCCCGCTGGGCACGCTGCGGGGCCATGTCGCACGCGCCAACCCGCTGGCGCGGCGCGGCGGCAGCGAGGTGCTGGCGGTCTTCGGCGGCCCGCAGGCCTATGTCAGCCCGGGCTTCTACGCCAGCAAGCGCGAGCACGGCAAGGTCGTGCCGACCTGGAACTACGCCGTCGTGCAGGCGCGCGGCACGCTGCACACGGTCGACGACGCACCCTGGCTGCGCGCATTGGTCGGCCGGCTGACGCAGCACCACGAAGCGGCGCAGCCCGCACCGTGGGCGGTCGACGATGCACCGGCCGACTTCGTGGCGCAGATGCTGCGCGCCATCGTCGGCATCGAGATCCCGCTCGCCGCGCTGGTGGGCAAGTTCAAGCTCAGCCAGAACCGCAGCGCGGCCGACCGCGCCGGCGTGCGGCAGGGTCTGGCCGCCGGCACCGCCGGGGCCCGCGCAGCCGCCGCGCTGATGCTCCCCGAGGCCGACCCCGCACCGCCCGACCCCACGCGAAAGGACCCCCGATGAAGCCCGTTCCGACCCTTGCCGCGCTGCTGGCGGCCGCCCTGCTCTCGCTGCCCGCCGCGGCGCAGAAGTCCGAGCCCGGGCTCTGGGAATACCGCATCGCGCTGAAGTCCGGCAGCGGGCGCATGGAAGGCGCGATGGCGCAGATGCAGCAGGAACTGGCCAAGATGCCGCCCGAGCAGCGCAAGATGATGGAGCAGATGATGGCTTCGCAGGGCATGGGCATGGCCGGCGGCGCCAACACGGTGCGCCTGTGCCTGAGCAAGGAACAGGCAGCGCGCGACGAGATGCCCACCGGCGACGACAAGTGCCGCCAGACCTCGCTCACGCGAAGCGGCAACACGCTGCGCTTCGCCTTCGTCTGCGAGGGCAACCCGCCGACCAAGGGCGAAGGCAGCTTCACCTTCCAGGGCGGCAAGGCCTTCAGCGGGCAGACCGTCGTCGACACCGTGGTCGACGGCAAGCCCGAGCGCATCGAGAGCCAGGTGCAGGGGCGCTGGCTGGGCGCCGACTGCGGCAACGTGCAGCCGGCCGGCGGCAGGCGCTGACGCGGCCGCGGCGGCTCAGGCCGGCCGCAGTGCCGCAGCCGCGCGCGCCAGCGCGCTGATGCGCGGCCAGTCGCCGGCCGCCACCGCATCGGCCGGCGTCAGCCACGATCCGCCGACCACGCGCACGTTGGGCAGCGCCAGGAACTGCGGCGCGGTCTCGGCCGTGATGCCGCCGGTGGGGCAGAAGGCGATGTCCGCGAAGGGCCCGGCCAGCGCCTTCAGCATCGGCAGCCCGCCGGCGGCGGTGGCCGGGAAGAACTTGAGGAAGCGGTGGCCATCGGCGCTGGCCGCCATCACCTCGCTGGCGGTGGCCACGCCGGGCAGCAGCGGCAGCGCCAGTTCGCGGCAGGCCGCGCCGACCTCCGCGGTATAGCCCGGGCTGACCGCGAACGCGGCGCCGGCAGCCCGCGCCGCGCGCGCATCGGCCGCGCCGCGCACCGTGCCGGCGCCGACGATGGCCTGCGGCACCTCGCGCGCGATGGCCGCGATGCAGGCCAGCGCCGCCGGCGTGCGCAGCGTCACCTCCAGCACGCGCACGCCGCCCTCGACCAGCGCGCGCGCCAGCGGCACGGCGTCGGCCTCGCGCTGCAGCACGATGACCGGGATCACCGGGCCGAAGCCGGCCAGCGCCAGCGGGTCTTCGATCGTCGTCGTCATCGTCGTCCTGTCCAGGTCCGGTTCAGAGCCAGGTCACCGCCCCCTGCTCGGCAGGGGTGACGTTGCGGCGCAGGCCCGCGAACAGCTCGCGGCCCAGGCCGTGGCCATGGTCCTCGGCCTGCGCGGGGTCGCGCGTCGCCGGCACGCGCGCTGCCCACTCGGCGGCGTCGACCAGCACGTCCAGCGTGCCGGCGACCGCGTCGACGCGCACCGGGTCGCCGTCGCGCAGCTTCGCGAGCGGGCCGCCGTCCAGCGCCTCGGGCACGCAGTGGATGGCCGCCGGCACCTTGCCGCTGGCGCCGCTCATGCGGCCGTCGGTGACCAGCGCGACACGGTGGCCCTTGCCCTGCAGCACGGCCAGCGGCGGCGTCAGCTTGTGCAGCTCGGGCATGCCGTTGGCACGCGGGCCCTGGAAGCGCACGACGACGACCACGTCGCGGTCCAGCTCGCCGGCCTGGAAGGCGCGGTGCAGCGCCTCCTGGCCGTCGAAGATACGCGCCGGGGCCTCGACGACATGCCGGTCGGCCGGCACGGCCGAGGTCTTGATCACCGCACGGCCCAGGTTGCCCTGCAGCAGCGCCAGCCCGCCGGTGGGCGAGAAGGGCCGCGCCGACGGCCGCAGCACGCTGCTGTCGCCGCTGTCGGCCGGCGGCGCGCGCCAGCGCAGCGCGCCGCCGCCGTTGCCGCCGACCGGGGCCTGCGTCTGCCGTCGCAGCCCGGGGCCGCTGACCGTGAGCACGTCCTCGTGCAGGCAGCCGGCGTCCAGCAGCTCGCGCAGCAGCCAGGGCGGCCCGCCGGCGGCCTGGAACTGGTTCACGTCGGCCTCGCCGTTGGGGTACACGCGCGCCAGCAGCGGCACTTGGGCCGACAGCTCGGCGAAGTCGCTCCAGTCGATCAGGATGCCGGCCGCACGCGCCACCGCCACCCAGTGGATCAGGTGGTTGGTGCTGCCGCCGGTGGCCAGCAGCGCGACCATCGCGTTGACGATCGCGCGCTCGTCGACCAGGCGGCCGATCGGCGTGAAGCGCTCGCCGCGGGCACGGATCTCCAGCGCGGTGGCCACGGCCGCGCGCGTGAGCTGCTCGCGCAGCGCCTCGTGCGGGTGCACGAAGGCGGCACCGGGCAGGTGCAGGCCCATCGCCTCGAGCAGCATCTGGTTGCTGTTGGCGGTGCCGTAGAAGGTGCAGGTGCCGGGGCCGTGGTAGGCCGCGCTCTCGGCGGCCAGCAGCTCCTCGCGCCCGACCAGGCCCTGCGCGTAGCGCTCGCGCACCTGGGCCTTGGCGCTGTTGGCCAGGCCGCTGCCCATCGGGCCCGCCGGCACGAAGACGCAGGGCAGGTGCCCGAAGTGCAGCGCGCCGATCAGCAGCCCCGGCACGATCTTGTCGCAGATGCCCAGCAGCAGCGCGGCGTCGAAGACATCGTGGGACAGCGCCACCGCGGTGGCCATCGCGATGGTGTCGCGCGAGAACAGGCTCAGCTCCATGCCCGGCTGGCCCTGGGTGACGCCGTCGCACATCGCGGGCACGCCGCCGGCGACCTGCACGGTGGCGCCGCGCGCACGCGCCTCGTCGCGGATCAGCGCCGGGTAGCCCTCGTAGGGCTGGTGCGCCGACAGCATGTCGTTGTAGGCCGTCACCACCGCCAGGTGCGGCGCCCGCTCGGCCACCACGCGCAGCTTGTCGGGCGCCGGCAATGCCGCGAAGGCGTGCGCGACGTTGGCACAGCCCATGCGTTCAGTGCCCGGCGGGCGTGCCGAAAACCGCTCCACCCGCGCCAGATAGGCGGCGCGCGTGTCGGCGCTGCGCGCGGCGATGCGTTGAGTGACCGTGGCGAGGGCAGGCTTCATGGGGCAGCGGATGTAACCTATGGATCGATTCTCTAGTAACTTGGTTTCATCGTCAACGCCGCCGGGCCGGCCGCCGGCAGCGGCCTGGCCCGACCCCGGCCCCTGCGCGACACTGGCGGCCGACACGCCGGCGGCCTGCGCGGCCGGGCGAGAAGCGGCCCCGACGCCGACGGAAATTCCCGCGACCCTGATGCTGCGCGATCCGTCCGAACAACTGCAGCGCCTGCGCCGGCACTGGCACGCGGTGTCGCCGGGCGAGTTCTGGGTCTTCGGCTATGCCTCGTTGATCTGGCGCCCGGAATTCGACGCCGTCGAGCACCGCAGTGCGCTGGTGCACGGCTGGCACCGCGCGCTGCGCATGCGCTCGCGCATCAACCGCGGCACGCCGCAGCAGCCGGGGCTGGTCTTCGCGCTGCTGCCGGGCGGCGCCTGCCGCGGCGTCGTCTACCGGCTGCGCCGCGAGAGCGCCGACGCCGAGCTCGAGCGCCTGTGGGCGCGCGAGATGCCCACCGGCGTCTACGACCCGCGTCTGCTGCCCTGCCGCACGCCGCAGGGCGTGGTGCCGGCGCTGGCCTTCACGCTGAGCCGGCGCAGCGAGGCCTGCCTGCCGCGCCTGCCCGACCAGGAGCTGCTGCACGTGCTGCGCCATGCCAGCGGCCGCTACGGCACGACGCTGGACTACCTGGCGCAGACGGCGCAGGCCCTGCGCGAGCGTGGCGTGCGCGACCGCGAGATCGAGCGCCAGCTCGCGCTGGCGCGCCGGCACGGGCTGCTGTAGCGCCGGCCGCCGCCGGTCTCAGAGGCCGAGAGGCCATCCCATGTGCAGGTGCATGGGATGGCCTCTCAGCCTCTCAGCCTCTCAGCCTTTCAGCGCCCGGCGGCCGTCTGCGTGCCGGCCGCAGCGTCCTGCGCCAGCGCCTGGCGCGCCTGCTGCAGCTCGGCCGGCGTGTCGATGTCCATCAGCACTCCGGGGTCGTCGACTTCGACGCCGTGGGCCGGGTAGCGCGCCACGACGCGCCGCGCGCCGTCGTCGCCCGACAGCAGCACGAGTTCCGAATACAGCTCGGCCGCGAAGGCCACCGGGTGGCCGCGGCGGCCGCGGTGCTGCGCATAGGCCACCGGGTGCTGCTCCAGCGCCGCCGCCACGGCCAGCAGCGTGCCCGGGCGCACCAGCGGCATGTCGCCGGGCAGCACCAGCCAGCCCGGTGCCCCGGAGCGTTCGGCCACGCCGGCGGCGATCGAATGCCCCATGCCGCGCGCGGCCTCGGCCGGCGACAGCACGACGATGTCGCGGCGTGCCATCTGCGCCGCGGCCAGCGGGGCCAGCGCCTCGCTGGTGACGACGACCACCGGCAGCTGGCTCTCGATGGCGTGGCGCAGCGTGGTGCCGAGCACGGTGCTGCCCTCGAAGGGCTGCTCGAGCTTGTGCTGCGGCCCGCCGAAGCGCCGGCCGAAGCCGGCGGCGGGCACCACGATCGTGGGCCGGAAACGCATCGCGAACGCGGCGCCGGTATCCCTGCCCTGCGCCGTCCTCCTGTCGGCCCAAGAATGGGGGCCACCTCCGGGCGCGGCCAGTGGGGCGATCACTTACGTCGTTCCACCTAGGCAGCCGCCCTGCCGGCGTGCGCGTGCGCACCGGCGCCCGGCGCAGGCACCGCCTCCAGACGGCGTGCTTCCTACTTCCTATACTGCGGCGCATGGACATCGCCGCCCTGCGCAAGAGCTACGAACGCGACGAGCTGGACGAGAAGGCCAGCGCCGCCGACCCGCTGCAGCAGTTCCGCACCTGGTTCGAGCAGGCGCTGAAGTCGCAGCTGCCCGAGCCGAATGCGATGACGCTGGCCACCGTGGGCGCCGACGGCCGGCCGTCCACGCGCATCGTGCTGGTCAAGGGTTTCGACGAGCGCGGCCTGGTCTGGTTCACCAACTACGGCAGCCGCAAGGGCCGCGAGCTCGCCGTGCAGCCGTTCGCGGCGCTGCAGTTCCACTGGGTCGAGCTGGAACGCGTCGTGCGCATCGAGGGCCGGGTCGAGAAGGTCGCCGACGCGGAGTCCGACGCCTACTACGCGAGCCGGCCGCTGGACTCGCGCCTGGGCGCCTGGGCCTCGCCGCAGAGCGAGGTCATCGCCTCGCGGGCGACGCTGGTCGCCGCCGCGGCCAGGGCCGCCGCGCAGCACGGCCTGCACCCGCCGCGTCCGCCGCACTGGGGCGGCTACCGGCTGCAGCCCGACCGCTGGGAGTTCTGGCAGGGCCGCAAGAGCCGGCTGCACGACCGGCTGCTCTACCGGCTGGACGGCGGCGCCTGGGTGCGCGAGCGGCTGGCGCCGTAGCCGCCGGATCGCGGCAGCCGTTCAGCCCGGCGCCGCGGTGCCGGCGCGCTCGGCGGCCAGGCGGTCGATGTCGGCGAGGAAGCGCTCGAATTCGATCGGCTTGGTCCAGTAGCCGTCGAAGCCGGCGTCCAGTGCGGCCTGGACATGGTCCGGCATCGCGTCGGCCGACAGCGCGACGATGCGGCATTGCGCCAGCGCCGGTTCGCGTCTGAGCCGCTGCATGACCTGCAGGCCGTCGATGTCGGGCAGCTGCAGATCCAGCAGCAGCAGGTCGGGCGGGTCGGCCAGCGCGGAGCGGATGCCGCTCTCGCCGTCCACCGCGGTGCGCAGCAGCACGCCCGGGCGCAGCGCGAGCAGTTCGCGCACCAGCATCAGGTTGACCGGGTTGTCCTCCACGCACAGCACGTGCAGGCCGGCGGGCACGGCGGCCTCGGGCAGCACCAGCTCCAGCCAGGTCGCGTCGCCGGTCCCCGGCACCGCCGCCAGCTCGCCGCCCAGCAGCTGCAGCCGCCGCCGCGCCAGCGCCAGCCCGAGGCGGTCGTCGCCGGCGGCCGGCACGTCGCTGCCGCCCGCCGTGAAGGGCTCGAACAGCCAGTCGCGCTGCTGCGCGCCCAGCGCTGCGCCGGGGTGGCGCACGCGCAGGTGCACGCGGCCGTCGCGCTGGGTGCAGGTCAGCGGCAGCACCTCCCCGGGCGCCGCCCGCGCCGCCAGGTAGCGCAGCACCTGCTCCAGCGCCTGCACCAGGCGCTGGCGGTCGGCCGCGACCATCGCCCGGCAGGCCTCGAGCGCCGTCAGGTCGAACGGCGTGCGGCGTCCCGGCGCCGCCAGCGCGACCGCCTCGACGGCGGCCGCGGCGGCCTCGGCCACGCCCAGCGGCGTCGCCGCCGGCGGCGCCGGCTCGTCCTCCAGCCGCGCCAGCTCGAGCAGGTCGTCGATCATCACCATCAGCCGCTCGCCGGCCTCGGCGATGTGGCGCAGGCGGTCGCGCTGGCGCGGGCTCGGCGGCTCGTCGCGGTCGTCGCGCAGCAGCCGCGTGAAGCCGAGCACGGCATTCATCGGCGTGCGCAGCTCGTGGCTCATGCGCGCCATGAAGGCCGACTTGTCGCGGCTGGCCTGCTCCAGGCGCTGCTTGTCCTGCAGCAGCTGCTCGGCGGCGCGGCTCTCGGTGACGTCGATGTGCACGCCGGCCATGCCCAGCAGTTCGCCGTCGGGGCCGCGCACCGCGCGGCCCTCGGTGACGATGCGCCGCCAGCTGCCGTCGGCGTGACGCACGCGCATCTCCAGGCGGTAGGGCCGGCCGCTGTCCAGGTGCTCGTCGAACAGGCGGTCCAGCATCGCCAGGTCGTCGGGGTGGGTGCACCAGGCCGCCAGCTCGTCCAGCGAGCGCGGGTCGGCAGGGTCCAGCCCGCGCTGGCGGTACATCGCGTCGTTCCAGTACACGAGGCGGCGGTCGCGGTCGCGCTCCCAGACGCCGATGCCGGCGGCGTCCAGCGCGATCTCGGCGCGCTGCTGCTCGCGCCGCGTCTGCAGCTGGGCATGGCGGCGGTCGGTGACGTCCAGGTGCATGCCGAAGGCCATGCGGCGTCCGTCGCGCACGATGCGCCGCGCCCAGGTCTGGACCCAGCGAGCCCGGCCGCCGGCGTCGTCGCGGATGCGGAACAGCAGCTCGACCATGGGCTCCCAGCGTGCCTCGGCCTGCTGGATGCGTTCGGCGACCCAGGCGCGGTCCTGCTCGTGCACGCAGAAGTGCAGCCACTCGCCGTAGGGCATGGGGCCCTCGGCGGCGTCGCGGCCGTAGAGCCGGCACATGCGTTCGTCCCAGTAGACGACGTCGGCGCTGACGTCGCGCTGCCAGAAGCCGGCGCCCAGCGCCTCGGCGACCAGCAGCGCGCGCTCGTTCAGCGCCTCGGCGCGCTGGCGCTCGGCCATCTGCGCCGACAGGTCCAGCGACACGCCGGCCAGCCCGGTGGCGCGGCCTTCGGCGTCGCGCACCGCGACGCGGCGCGTCAGCAGCGTGCGCCAGCTGCCGTCGGTATTGCGGTAGCGCGCGACGACGTCGACGACGCGGTCGCCGGCCAGCGCCTCGTCGGCGGCGCGCACGACGGCGTCGCGGTCCTCGGGGTGGATGGTCTCCCGCATCGCGTCCAGCGGTATGCCCAGCGGGTCGTGCACCATGCCCATGACCCGGAAGCCGACGGCGTTGAAGTGGATGCGCCGCGCCGCCAGGTCGATGCGCCAGACCGAGACGCCGGCCAGCACCAGCGCCCGGTCCAGGAACTCGGCCGCGCGCAGCGCCTGCTCGGCACGCGCCAGGTCGTCGCGTTGCGGCTGCAGCCACAGCAGTTCGCCGTCGTCGAGCGCGACCCGCACCACCCGCACCTGGCCGGCACCCAGCGTCCAGCGCTGCGGGTCCGACGCCGGCCCGGCCAGCGCCAGCGCCTGCAGGGCCGCCGGGTCGACGCCCTGGCCGCGCGCCCAGGCCTCGGCGGCCGGGTTGGCCTGCACCGTGCTGGTGCCGTGGCCGCGCCGCACGCGCAGCGCCGGCAGCGGGGCTTCGAGCCAGAGTCGGTCCATCGGCGCAGGTACAGCAGGATGGAACCAGTGTAGCGGTCACGCCGGTGGCCCGCCGGATGGCTCCATCGGGCGATGTGCGGCGGGCGCCCGGGCGCGAGACTGCGTGCCGCACTGACCCGACGTGCCCCACCCGAGACCCCGACGAGGAGACCACGATGCCCCTGTCCACCCCCGCCCCCGCCGCCCCGGCCGCCGCCGTGGCGCCCGCGCCCGCCACCGCCACCGCCAGCCCCGGCGCCGCGCCGCCGCGCCCGGACCTCTACACGCCGATCCACAAGGCCCTGCGCGCCTTCATGGGCGACACGCTGCAGCGCGTGGGCGCGATGGACATCGACGACGACGAGGAGCGCGCCGCCACGCTGGCGCAGCTCGAGCAGCTGCTGGACGAGCTGCGCGGCCACCTGGGCCGCGAGAACCTGTTCGTGCACGCCGCGCTGGAAGCGCGCCGGCCCGGCAGCAGCGTGCGCATCGCCGGCGAGCACGTGGCGCATCTGGAGCACCTGCACAACCTGGAGGACCAGGCGCAGGCGCTGCGCGACGCGCAGCCGGCGCAGCGCGCGGAATTCGCGCAGCGGCTGTACCGCCACCTGTCGGAGTTCGTCGCCGACAACCTGCTGCACATGGCCTGCGAGGAACGCGAGCACAACGCCGCGCTGTGGGCGCTGTACGGCGACGCCGAGCTGGTGGCGATGCACGACCGCCTGGTCGCCTCGCTGACGCCGGCCGAGCTGGCGCTGACGCTGCGCTGGATGGCGGTGGGCCTGAACGTGCAGGAACTGGCGGGTCTGTTCCGCGACCTGCAGGCCAAGGCGCCGCCGGAGGCCGTTCGCGCGATGCTGGACATCGTGCAGGCGCACCTGACGCAGCCGCGCTGGACCAAACTGGCCCGCGCCCTCGGGCTGCCGCCGGTGCCCGGGCTGGTCGCGGCCTGACCCGGCGCGCGGCTCAGGCGCCGGCGGCCGGCGGTGGTGCCGGTGGCGCCGGCGGAGCCGGCGGGCCTGGCGCGGCTGCTGGCGCTGGCGCTGGCGCGGCCCGGGCCGCCGGCCCGGGCGCGTAAGGGGCCGCCGGCAGGTGGTGCACCACGCGCTGCGGGAACGGGATCTCGACCCCGAGCTCGCCGAACAGCTTCAGCAGCGCCAGGTTGACCGCCGAGCGCGGCCCGAGCAGGCCGTTCTCGGGGTCGCCGATCCAGAACGAGACCGTCAGCTCCAGCCCGCTGTCGGCGAAATTGGTCAGCAGCACGCCGGGCGCCGGCTCGGGCAGCACACGCGGCACCTGCAGCACGACCTCGCGGATGCGCGGCACCAGCGCCTCGACGTCGGTGCCGTACGCGACCTGCACCACGGTGGTGACGGCCAGGTTGCTGTCGGCGTGCGTCACGCTCTCGACGCGCTGCGTGATCATCTGCTCGTTCGGCACGATGGCCTCGCGGCCGCCGAGCTGGCGGATCAGCGTGTAGCGCGTCGTGATGTCGGTGATGCGGCCCTCGAAGCCGTCGACCTTCACGAGGTCGCCGATGCGCATGCTGCGCTCGGCCAGGATCACGAAGCCGCTGACATAGTTGGCCGCCAGCTTCTGCAGCCCGAAGCCGATGCCCACGCCCAGGGCGCCGCCCAGCACGCCCAGCGCCGTGAGGTCGATGCCGGCCGCCGACAGCGCCACCAGCAGGCCGACGAACAGCAGCAGCGCGCGCAGCGCGTTGGCCGCGATCTTGCGCAGCGACAGGTTGATCGCGGTGCCGGCGAGCAGCCGCGCCTCCAGCACCGCCGACAGCCACAGCGCCAGCACCAGCACCAGCACCGCGTTGACCGCGCCCTCCAGCAGGCTGCGCACCGAGACCTGCGTGGCGCCGAACTTCCAGCGGATCTGATCGAGTTCGGCCAGGATCAGCGGCAGCAGCCCGGTGACCCACAGCACGACGGCGATCCAGGCCAGCCACGACACGCTGCGCTCGACCACGCGCATGAGGTCCGAGTCGGGGAAGGCGCGGTGCAGCACGCGCACGGTCAGGCGGATCACGACCAGCGAGGTCAGCACCGGGATCGCGACGCGGAAGACCGCGATCGGCACATGCTCGGCCCAGCCGCTGGCCAGCACCCAGCGCGCCAGCAGCGCCAGCAGCAGCGCCAGCACCGGGAACAGCACGCCGTCGAAGACACGCTCGCCGAACCAGATCGAACCCGGCCGCGACTCGCGTCCGCGCAGCAGCCGCACGGCGGCCCAGGACAGCGCCAGGCAGCCGGCGACCAGGCCCAGCTCGACCAGCGCGCTGCGCTGCAGCAGCGCACCGGCGAGCCGGCCGAGCTCCTCGGCGGTGGACGCGGCGGCCACGGCCTAGTCGACGTCGGCCAGCACGCGCAGGTGCGCCGCCACGCTGCGCGCCAGCGCGCCCAGGTGGTAGCCGCCCTCCAGGCAGGACACCAGGCGGCCCTGCGCGTGGCGCCGCGCCAGCGCCAGCAGCTCGCGCGTGATCCAGGCGTAGTCGTCCTCGACCAGGCCCATCTGGCCGAGCTCGTCCTCGCGGTGGGCGTCGAAGCCGGCGCTGACGAAGATCATCTCGGGCCGGAATTCCTCCAGCGCCGGCAGCCACTGGCGCTGGATGGCCTCGCGCACCGCGGCGCCGCGCGTGTACGGCGGCACCGGCACGTTGATCATGTTGGTGCCCTTGGGCACGGCGCCGCTGTAGGGGTACAGCGGGTGCTGGAAGAAGCTGCACATCAGGATGCGCTCGTCGCCGGCGACGATGTCCTCGGTGCCGTTGCCGTGGTGCACGTCGAAGTCGATCACCGCCACGCGCGCCAGCCCGTGCACGTCCAGCGCGTGGCGGGCGGCGATCGCGACGTTGTTGAAGAAGCAGAAGCCCATCGCCTCGTCGCGCGTGGCATGGTGGCCGGGCGGGCGCACGGCGCAGAAGGCATTCGCGGCGCGGCCGGCCAGCACGTCGTCGGTGGCGGCGACCGCGGCGCCGGCGGCGCGCAGCGCGGCGGCCAGCGTGCCCGGGCCGGCGACCGTGTCCGGGTCCAGCGCGCGCGTCGTGCCGCTGGCCGCCAGGCCCTGCAGCAGGTCCTGCAGCTGCAGCACGTAGCCGGCGCTGTGCGCGCGTTCGATCTGCTCCAGCGTCGCCGCCGGCGCCTCGCGGAAGTCCAGCGCGATGTCCAGGCCCACCGCGCGCAGGTGGTCGGCGATGGCGTCCAGGCGCTCCGGGCATTCCGGGTGCCCGGCCCCCATGTCGTGCCCGCGGCACGCGGGATGGCTGTAGAAGGCGGTGCTCATCGGGCGTTATCGGGCCTTATCGGCGCTTTGGGCGCTGGCGCTTGGGGTATCGTGCCGCGCCATGGCTGTCTCCATGGATGTCTCGTCCGCACCGTCGCAAGCGACCTCGCTGGTGCGCCAGCTGGCAGGGCTGATCGATCAGATTAGCACGATCGTCGTCGGCAAACGGCCGCAGGTGGAGGACGCCGTGGCCTGCCTGCTGGCCGGCGGCCACCTGCTGATCGAGGACGTGCCCGGGGTCGGCAAGACCACGCTGGCGCACACGCTGGCGGTCTCGCTGGGGCTGGAGTTCCGGCGCGTGCAGTTCACCGCCGACCTGATGCCCAGCGACCTGATCGGCGTCAGCGTCTTCGAGCGCGCCAAGGACGCCTTCGTCTTCCACCCCGGCCCGGTGTTCGCGCAAGTGCTGCTGGCCGACGAGATCAACCGCGCCGGCCCGAAGACGCAGAGCGCGCTGCTGGAGGCCATGGAGGAGCACCAGGTCTCGGTCGAGAACGAGACGCGCGCGCTGCCCGAGCCCTTCTTCGTCATCGCGACGCAGAACCCGAGCGACCAGCTCGGCACCTACCCGCTGCCCGAGAGCCAGCTCGACCGCTTCCTGCTGCGCATCACGCTGGGCTACCCCGACCGCCGCGCCGAGCGCGAGCTGCTGGCCGGCGGTGACCGCCGCGCCGCGGCGCTGAGGCTGGCGCCGGTGCTGCGCCCGGCCGAGCTGGTCGCCGCGCAGCAGGCGGTGCTGCAGGTGCGCGCCGCCGAGCCGCTGCTGGACTACCTGCAGGCGCTGATCGCGGCCACGCGCTCGGGTGCCTGGTTCGTGCAGGGCCTGTCGCCGCGCGCCGGCATCGCGCTGCTGCGCGTGGCCAAGGCGCGCGCGCTGATGGCCGGCCGCGACTACGTGGCGCCCGACGACGTGCAGGCCATCCTGCCGCAGGCCGTCGCGCACCGCCTGATGCCGGTGCCGGGCAGCGGGCGCGGGCCGGTCGAGCAGGTGCGCGCGATGGTCGAGGCGGTGCCCATTCCCTGACGGTGGCCCGCATGGCCGCTGCCGCGACGCAACCTGCCCGCCGCCGCGGCGCCGCGGGCTACTCGCCGCGTGCGCGTTTCCGCCAGTGGTGGCAGGCGCGGCTGCCGCTCACGGACACCTGGCAGCTCGGCCAGCGCAACATCTACATCCTGCCCACGCGCGCCGGGCTCACGTTCGCGCTGACGCTGCTGGTGATGCTGCTGGCCTCGATCAACTACCAGCTCAACCTGGGTTATGCGCTGACCTTCCTGCTCGCCGGCGCCGCGCTGGTGTCCATGCACCTGACGCATGGCAACCTGCGCGGCCTCACGCTGCACCTGCGGCCGCCGGCCCCGGGCTTCGCCGGCGAGCCGGCGCTGCTCGAGGTGGTGATCACCAACCCGGGGCGCGAGCGCCACGGCCTGGCGCTGCGCTTCGAGGACCGCGCGGCGCATGGCGAGACCGTGGTCTGGAGCGACGCGCCGGCGCTCGGCCAGGGCGTCACGCATGTCAGCCTGGTGCCGCCAGGCCGCGGCTGGCATGCGGTGCCGCCGCTGGTCGTCGAGACGGTCTTCCCGTTCGGGCTCTTCCGCGCCTGGACGGTCTGGCGGCCGGCCTCGCGCGTGCTGGCCTGGCCGCGGCCCGAAGCAGCGCCGCCGCCGCTGCCGGCCGGCGCCGCGCGCGCCGGCGACGAACGTGCCGCGCGCCGCAGCGCCGGCAGCGAACTCGACGGCGTACGCCCCTGGCGGCGCGGCGACACGATGCGCCAGGTGGTCTGGAAGAAGGTCGCGCGCAGCGGCGAGCTGGTCAGCCGCGAGACCACCGGCAGCAGCACGCGCGAGCTGTGGCTGGACTGGCAGGACGCTGCCGCCGGCGACGCCGAGTCGCGGTTGTCGCGCCTGGCGGCCTGGGTGCTGCAGGCCGACCGCGAAGGGCTCACCGCCGGGCTGCGCCTGCCCGGCCGCGAGCTGCCGCCGGCGCAGGGCGACGCCCATCGGCGCGCCGCGCTGGACCTGCTGGCGACCTGGTGACCGGGGCATGACCGCGCTGGCCACCTTCCAGGAACGTGTCGCGCACCTGCCGCGCGAGACGCGCGACACGCTGTTCCTGCTGGCCGTGATCGCGTGGACGATCGCGCCGCATGCGCTGCAGCTGGCGCCCTGGTGCGGCCTGATGGCGCTGGCGCTGCTGCTGTGGCGTGCGAAGCTGGCGCTGGGCGGCGGCGCGCTGCCCGGGCGCTGGACCATCACCGCGCTGCTGGTGCTGGCCGCGGCGCTGACCTGGTGGGGCGAGCGCACGCTGCTGGGCAAGGAGGCCGGCATCACGATGCTGGTCGTGCTGATGTCGCTGAAGACGCTGGAGCTGCGCGCGCGGCGCGACGCGCTGGTCGTCTTCTTCCTCGGCTTCTTCCTGCTGCTGACGCATTTCCTGTATTCGCAGTCGCTGCTGACCGGGCTGTGGCTGCTGGCCGCGGTGTGGGGGCTGCTGACCGCGCTGGCGCTGGCCCACATGCCGGTCGGCCGGCCGCCGCTGGCGCGCGCCGGCGCGGTGGCGGCGCGCGCCGCGCTGCTGGGCGTGCCGCTGATGGCGGTGCTGTTCCTGCTGTTTCCGCGCATCGGCCCGCTGTGGGGCCTGCCCAACGACGCCGCCGGGCGCACCGGGCTGTCGGGCTCGCTGCGCCTGGGTGGCGTGGCCTCGATCGCCGAGGACGACTCGATCGTGATGCGCGTGCGCTTCGCCGGCCGCGTGCCGACAGCGGATCAGATGTATTTTCGCGGACCGGTGCTCTCCACCTTCGACGGCCGCGAGTGGACGCGCCTGGTGCCCAGCTTCCCGGCCCGGCTGCGGCCGCGGCTGGAGCTGGAGCTGCGCGGCGAGCCGCTGCGCTACGAGGTCACGCTGGAACCGAGCCGGCTGCCGCTGCTGCCGCTGCTGGAGATCACACCCGACCGCGACGACGCCGCGCCGCGCCTGGACGGCTGGCTGCTGACGCTGCGCCCGGACGCGCAATGGCAGGTCGACCGCCCGGTCAGCGAACGCATCCGCGTCGAGGCCGCGGCCTGGCTGGACCACCGCCACGGCCCGCGCGACCCGGTGCCGGGCCTGGTGGACCTGCTGCGCCTGCCCGCCGGCTTCAACCCGCGCACGCTGGAATGGGCGCAGGCGCTGCGCCGGCAGCCCGGGCTGGCACAGGCGGGGCCGCACGAACTGGCGGCGGCGCTGATGCGCCACATCGCGAGCGGCGGCTACACCTACACGCTGGAGCCCGGCACCTACGGCCGCGACGCGATCGACGAATTCTGGCTCGACCGCAAGTTCGGCTTCTGCGAGCACTTCGCGACCGCCTTCGTCGTCGTGATGCGGGCGCTGAACGTGCCGGCGCGCGTGGTCACCGGCTACCAGGGCACCGACCTCACGCCGCAGGACGGCTGGTGGATCGTGCGCCAGCGCTATGCGCATGCCTGGGCCGAATACTGGGTGCCCGGCGAAGGCTGGGTGCGCATCGACCCCACTGCCGCGGTGGCGCCGGACCGCATCCGGTTGTCGAGCAGCCTGCGCCCGGCGCCGGGTTTCGTCGAGGGCGCGCTGGAAGGCCTCAACCCGGCCTTCGCGGCCGACCTCAAGCGGCTGTGGGAGACCGTCAACAACCGCTGGAACCAGTGGGTGCTGAACTATTCGCGCGGCCAGCAGTTCGACCTGCTGCGCACGCTGGGCATCACGAGCCCGAGCTGGCAGGACCTGGCCACCGTGCTGATCACGCTGCTGTGCGGCGCTGCGCTGGCCGGCGCCGGCTGGGCCTGGTGGGACCGCCGCCGCCAGGACCCCTGGCAGCGCCTGCAGCGCCGCGTGCAGCAGCGCCTGGCCGCGCTGGGCGTCGAGGTGGCGCCGCACGACGCGCCGCGCCGGCGCGCCGAGCGCGTGCGCGCGGTGCTGGGCGCGCGCGGCGAAGCGCTGGCGGCGGCCCTGGAGACGCTGGACCGCCAGCGCTACGCGCAGGGCCGCCGGCTGCCGCCGGCCGGCTGGTGGCGTCAGTTCGATCGGACAGCTTGGAGTGCCAGAGGGAAGTGAGCATGGCCGTCGCACGGATTGGGCGCATGCGTCCAAGAGCGACCGCGAATGTCCGGAGAGTACGGCTGACGTTCAGTCATCAATTGCTTCGCCTGCACCGATGCCCTTCGTGACTGCGCTTGACTTTTGGCGAAACCAAGACTCAATACGCTTGGTTCCGCCGCCATCAAGGAACGAATACCACCAAGCTGTTAGCCCTACGCCAAGCAGAAACGCTCCAATGGAGAGAGCGTCTGCCGTCTTCGCACCCAACAAAGACGCGATGAGCAGCGGTGTACAGAGTGCAGCAACGAATCCACCCCAAAGCACTAGGTTCTCGCCTATCTTGAAGATCAAGAAGATAAGTGTCGCCAGCACATCGGCGATTGGTCTTGGCATATCGCACCACCCCATTGAGCCCTTAACACTGGCGTGCAAGTGTCTTGGATGTCTGCAGAACTTCCCGTCCGTTGACTAACACCGGGGAGCATACTGGCGCCATTGGGTCATGGCCACGGACTCCTTACACATGACTATCCGCGCGCTTACGGAACGACGGTGACAAGGCTGAATTCGCTGAGAGACGCTCTGCGTCAGGTCTCCCGGTACTTGGCACGATTCCGGAACCCAAGCGCCAGAGAGTCCGGCGACTTGCGCCTGCGCTTCATCCAGCGCCGCGGCATTGTGTTCGCGCCCCTGTGCGCGCCCGCTATCACCACGCTATGGTCGCCGAACGCGTCCGCCCGCTCGGAAGGGCACGGCCCGCGCTACGCCGGCCGTGCCGAGGTCGCCGCCTTCGCCGCCGAGGTCGCTTCGCGGCGCGGCCTGCCGCGGCGCTGGCTGCAGCTGCAGCTGGCGCAGGCAAGGCGGCTGCAAGCCGCGCAGCGACTGATCATGCCGCCGCCCACCAGCGCGCCGCCGGACTGGGAGCGCCACCGTGCGCAGTTCCTGCGCGCCGACCGCATCGCCGCCGGCGCGGCCTTCGCACAGGCCCACCGCCGCTGGCTGGCGGCGGCCGAGTCGCGCTTCGGCGTGCCGGCGCACATCGTGCTGGGCATCATCGGCGTCGAGACCTTCTACGGCCGCATCACCGGGCGCCACCGCGTCATCGACGCGCTGGCCACGCTGGCCTTCGACTTCCCGACCGGCCGCAGCGACCGCAGCGCCTTCTTCCGCGGCGAGCTCGAGGAATTCCTGGTCTGGTGCGCGCGCGAGGGCGCCGACCCGCAGGCGCAGTTCGGCAGCTTCGCCGGCGCGATGGGACTGCCGCAGTTCATGCCCGGCAGCGTCAACCGCTGGGCCGTCGACTTCGACGGCGACGGCCACACCGACCTGCTGGGCAGCGCGGCCGACGCCATCGGCAGCGTCGCCAACTACCTGGCCGGCCATGGCTGGCAGCCCGGCCTGGCGACCCACCACGCCGTGGGCCTGCCGGCGGCCGAGTCGGACCTGCAGGCCCTGCTGGGCCCGGACCTCACGCCGCGCTGGTCGCCGGCGCAGTTCGGCGAGCGCGGCGCCACGCTGCCGCCAGCGGCCCACGAGCAGGGGGCGCCGCTGGCGCTGGTGGAGCTGCGCAACCCCGGGCGCGCCAGCCACTACGTGGCCGGCACGGCCAACTTCCAGGTCATCACGCGCTACAACTTCAGCCGCTTCTACGCGATGGCGGTGATCGAGCTCGGCGAGGCGGTGCGTGCCGAGTTCGACGCCTCGCCAGCGGCGGCGGAGCGACCGCCGGTGCCGCCGCTCAGCGCCGAGCGCGCCGCTGCGCCAGGTCGATGAAGAAGGCGTATTCGCGCGCGATCTCGGCCAGCACCTCGAAGCGCCCCGACGCGCCGCCATGCCCGGCGTCCATGTTGACGTGCAGCAGCAGCGGGTGGCGGTCGGTCTTGGTCGCGCGCAGCTTCGCGACATACTTGACCGGCTCGAAATACTGCACCTGGCTGTCCCACAGCCCGGTCGTCACCAGCATCGGCGGGTAGTCCTGGGCGCGGATGTTGTCGTAGGGCGAATACGACAGGATGTAGTCGTGCGCCGCCTTCTCGCGCGGGTCGCCCCACTGCGTCCACTCGTTGACGGTGAGCGGGATCGTCTCGTCGAGCATCGTCGTCAGCGCGTCGACGAAGGGCACGTCGGCCGCGATGCCGGCAAAGCGCTGCGGCGCCACGTTGGCCACCACGCCCATCAGCAGCCCGCCGGCCGAGCCGCCGCTGGCGAAGACCTTGTCCGGCGCCGCGCGCTGCTGCCGCACCAGTGCCTCGGCCACGTCGACGAAGTCGTTGAAGGTGTTCCACTTGTTCATCAGCCGGCCGGCCTCGTACCAGCCCTCGCCGAGCTCGGCGCCGCCGCGCACATGGGCGATCGCGACGACGAAGCCGCGGTCCATCAGGCTGGGCCGGTTCGACGAGAACGCGGGGTCGTACGAAGAGCCGTAGGCGCCATAGCCGATCAGCAGCAGCGGCGCCGAGCCGTCCAGGCGGGCGCGGTCCGGCCGCCAGGCCAGCGTGACCGGCACGCGCGCGCCGTCGCGCGCCGGCGCCCAGAATCGTTCGCTGCGGTAGAGCGCGGCGTCGTAGTTCGGCACCGGCTGGCGCTTGCGCAGCGTGCGCGTGCCGCTGGCCAGGTGGTGGTCCCAGGTCTCGGTCGGCTGCACCAGCGAGGTGACGGTGAAGCGCAGGTGCGCGGCGCGCGGGTCGCGGTGCTCGCCCAGCGATGCGGTGCTCGCCGGCGCGCCCGCCACGGTCTGCCAGCGTCCGCCGCTGAACAGCCGCACGCGGCGGTCGGCCTCGACCCGTTCATCGATCGCGATGCCGCGCTCGAACAGCGCGAAGCCCTCCAGCGTGGCCGTCGCGCGCGCCGGCACCAGCGTCTTCCAGCGGCGGCGGTCGTCGGGCGCGCTCTCGGGCGCCTGCACGAGGCGGAAGTTGGGCGCGTTCTCGTTGGTGCGCACGATCCAGCGCCCGCGCAGGTGGTCGGCGCTGTGGCGCACTTTGTCGCGCCGCGCCAGCACGACGCGCGGCGGCTCGGTCGGCCGCGCGGCCGGCACGGCCAGCGTCTCGGCGGTGTCGAAGCCGCTGACCGCGATGACGACGTAGCGCCGTGACGCGCTGAGGTGCACGTCGGTGAACAGGGTTGGGTCAGGCTCGTCGTAGACCAGCACGTCGTCGCCGGCCGGCGTGCCGACGCGGTGGCGCCAGACCGGGCCGCTCTGCAGCGTCACCGGGTCCTGGCGGATGTAGAACAGCGTGCGGCTGTCGGCGGCCCAGGCCAGGCTCTCGAGCACCCCGGGGATCGCACCGGGCAGGTCCTCTCGGCGCTGCAGGTCGCGGATCCGCAGCGTGTGCATGCGGCGGCCGGCGGTGTCCTCGGTCCAGGCGAGGTAGCGGCCGTCGGGGCTGACCGCCATCGAGCCGACGTTCCAGTAGGCATGGCCGGCGGCGCGCGCCGGTTCGTCCAGCAGCACCTCGACGCGGGCCTTCGGGTCCGGTCGCTCGGGGCTGCCGCGGCGGCGCTTGTGCACCGGGTATTCGGCGCCGGCGGCGTACTCGCGCCAGACCCACCAGCCCTGGTCGTAGACCGGCGGGCTGTCGTCGTCCTCCTTGATGCGCGATCGCATCTCGGCCACCAGCTCGGCCTGCAGCGGCGCCAGCGGCGCCAGCATCTTCGCGGTGTAGTCGTTCTCGGCCCGCAGGTGGGCCAGGATCTCCGGGCGCTTGGCCTTGGGGTCGTCGTCGCGCAGCCAGTGGTAGTCGTCGATGCGCTCGCCATGCGGGCTCTTCACCACATGCGGGTGGCGCGCCGCCACCGGCGGCACGGGCGCCGCCGCGGGGTCGTCGGTGGCGGCTGGGGCGGCAGGGGCGAGCATCGTCAGCGCAAGGAGCCAGGCACGGAACACGCCGGCGATGATAGGAGCGCCGCGACACCCCGGGGGGCAGGGTTGCTCGCCTTGCGCCCGGCCGGCGCAGGGCTTCAGAGCCAGAGGATCTTCTTGCGGTAGTCCAGGTCCGTCAGCAGCGGCTCGGCCGGGCCGGTGTGGAAGACTGCGCCGCGCTCGAGCGCGAAGACGCGGTCGGCCAGCGCCAGCACGAGGTCCAGGTTGTGCTCGACGATGACGATGGACACCTCGCCGCGCAGGCGGTCGAAGACCGTGAACAGCTCCTGCACGACGGCCGGCGCCAGGCCCTCGAAGGGCTCGTCCAGCAGCAGCAGCTTCACGTTGCCCGACAGCGCGCGCGCCACCGCGGCCATCTGCTGCTCGCCGCCGGACAGGTAGTCGGCGGCGACATGCATGCGCTCCTTCAGGCGCGGGAAGAACTCGAAGATCTTCTCCTCGCTCCAGACCACGCCGTCCGCGCCGTCGGTGCGGCGCGCCAGCCGGCCCAGCGCCAGGTTCTCGGCCACCGTCATGCCGGCGAACAGGCCGCGGCCCTGCGGCACGTAGCCGATGCCCAGCCGCGCGATGTCGGGCGCGGGCAGGCCGGCGATGTCGCGGCCCTGGAACTCGATGCGACCCGAGGCCGGCGGCAGCAGCCCGCACAGGGCCTTGAGCAGCGTCGACTTGCCGGCGCCGTTGCGGCCCAGCAGCGCGACGATCTCGCCCTCGCGCACGTCCAGCGACGCGTCGTTCAGGATGTGGCTCTTGCCGTAGAACGCATTGACCTTCTCGAAGCGCAGCACCTGCGGCCGCTCGCGCGCGTCACCGGCCACGCGGCCGGTCACCGGCGGCGTGCCGGTGCCGGTGTAGACCTCCTGCACGCGGCGGTCGTCGCGCACCGCTTCGGGCGTGCCGCACATCAGCACCTCGCCCTGGTTCATCACCGTGACGCGCTGCGAGAAGCCGAGCACGCGGTCGATGTCGTGCTCGACGATCAGCACCGGCACCTGCTCGGCGATCGTGCGCACCAGGCGCGACACGCGCTCGCGCTCGGCGGCGGCCAGCCCGGCCAGTGGCTCGTCCAGCAGGAGCACCTGGGGCTTGGACCCCAGCGCGATGCCCAGGTCCACCAGGCGCTGGCCGCCGTAGCTGAGGTCGCCGCCCAGCGTGTCCTCGATGCCCTCCAGGCCCAGGAACTTCAGCAGCTCGGCGGTCTCGGCGTCGATGTCGCGGTAATGGCCGACATCGCGCCAGAAGTCGTGGCGCCCGGCGTGCCGCGCCTGCAGCGACAGGCGCAGGTTCTCGCGGATCGTCAGGCCCTTGAACAGGTTGGTGATCTGGAACGAGCGTGCCAGCCCCTGCTGGCAGATGGCGTGCGCCGGCAGGCCGTGCACGGCGCGGCCATGCAGCCGCACCGCGCCGGCATCGGGCGCGAACAGGCCGGAGACGAGGTTGAAGACGGTCGTCTTGCCGGCGCCGTTGGGGCCGATCAGCGCATGGATCTCGCCGCCGCCCACCGTCAGCGACACACCCTGCACGGCGCGGATGCCGCCGAAGTGCTTGTCCACGCCCTGCACTTCCAGCGCCGCGCCGGCCGTCGCGCCGGGACGCAGGAAGGCCGGCAGCGGCAGGCCCTCGTAGATGCGGCGCCGGCTCATCGCAGCGCTCTCCTCGGGCGGCGGGCGCAGGCGGCGCCGCACCTGATCGGCGATGCCGGTCAGCCCGGTGGGCGAGAACAGCACGAAGCCGACGAAGATGAGCCCGAACCAGAGCAGCCAGTTGTCGGTGTAGATCGAGAACAGCTCGCGGAAGAGCACGAAGAACAGCGCCCCCAGCGCCGGGCCGAGGAAGCTGCGCATGCCGCCGATGACGACCATCGCCAGCAGCTCGCCGCTGAAGGCGACGGTGGTCGACTCGGCCGCGGCCAGCCGGTGCAGGAAGACCATCATCGCGCCGGCCAGCCCGGTGACGGTGGCCGACAGCACGAAGGCCAGCAGCTTGTAGCGGTCGGTGGCATAGCCCTGGAAGGTGGCGCGCTGCTCGTTCTCGCGGATCGCCACCAGCACATGGCCGAAGGGGCTGCGCACGAAGCCGTGCAGCGCGAACAGCACGCCGAAGGCGACCAGCGCGACGAAGGCGTAGAAGTTGAAGTGGTCGTCGAGATCGAAGGGCCCCAGCGCGTGGCGCTCGATACCGCCCAGGCCGCCCTCGCCGCCGGTCACCGCGGTCCAGCGGAAGGCGATCGAGAAGCTCAGCGCGCACAGCGCCAGCGTCAGCAGCGAGAAGTAGACCCCCTTGCGGCGCAGGATCAGCGCGCCGACCACCGCCGCCATCGTCGCCGTGAAGGCCAGCGACAGCAGCAGCGGCAGCAGCAGGTGGCCGGGAAACCAGTGCAGCTGCACCAGCGCCGCCGTATAGCCGCCGAAGCCGAACCACGCGGCATGGCCGAACGAGACCAGCCCCGTGTAGCCGACCAGCAGGTTGAGCCCCATCGCAGCCATCGCGAGGATGACGACCACGGTGGCGTTGTCGTAGGTCAGGCCGATGGCCTGCAGCACGACAGGCAGCAGCACCAGACCGAGCGCGCCGATCCACAGCGGGCGCATCTTGGCGTCGAGCAGCGTCTTCATCATTCGAAGCGCTCGATGCGTTCGCCGAGCAGCCCGCGCGGGCGGAACAGCAGCACCAGGATCATCAGCACGTACATCGAGGCTTCGCCGGCGGCCGGCACGAAGTGGATGGTCACGCCGCGCACCACGCCGACCAGCAGCGCGGCCAGCACCACGCCCCAGAAGCTGCCCAGGCCGCCGATGACGACCACGACGAAGGCCACCGTCAGCACCTCCAGCCCCATCGCCGGGTGCACGACGGCGATGGGCCCGAACAGCGCGCCGGCCAGCGCGGCGCTGGCCACGCCGAGCACGACGACCGCGGTCATGTAGGGCTGCAGCCGGATGCCCAGTGCCGCCACCATGTCGGGCTTCTGCACGCCGGCGCGCACGACGCGGCCGAAGGCGGTCTTGTTCAGCAGCAGCCACAGCCCGGTCATCAGCACGAAGACGACGCCGAGCAGGAACAGCCGGTAGCGCGAGAAGAGGAACTCGCCGACCGTGACGTTGCCCTTGAAGGCCTCCGGCATGTTCGAGGCCAGCGGCGCGGCGCCCCAGATCATGCGGATGCCCTGCTCGGCCACCATCGCGAGCCCGAAGGTGACGAGCAGCCCGAGGATGGGGTCGGCGTTGTAGAAGCGGCGCAGCAGGAAGCGCTCGAAGGCGATGCCGAGCAGGCCCACCAGCACCGGCGAGATGACGACGCCGGCACCCCAGCCCAGCCGCCGCCCGACCTCCAGCGACAGGTAGGCCCCGAGCGCATAGAACGCCCCGTGCGACAGGTTGACGATGCCGCCGACGCTGAAGATCAGCGACAGGCCCAGCGCCAGCAGCAGGTAGTAGCCACCGAGCACGAGGCCGTTGGCGACCTGTTCGAGCAGGAAGACGATCTGCATCTCAGGGGATCCGGCGCGCGACGTATGCGCTGCGGTTCACGCAAAGGCCGTGATTCGCGGATGGCGGCCTGCGGCGCGTTGCAGCCGTACGCTGCGTTGGCGTGGTCATGCATGCCAGCATCGGCGCAGCGAAGCCGCGCGGGGGCAGCCCGCATCGCCCAGAGTCCGGCGGTCGGCGCTGCGCACCGACTGCCCTGCGATGCTCGGTCTCCTGGCCCGCCGCCAACTCACTTCGCTCGCTGCGCTCGCTCCGTTCGGACATCGGCGGCGAGTCAGTCTTGGAGGCGCGCTGCGCGCGCGGCCAAGCGTCCTGCGCTTCTCGGCGCCTCCCATGGGCGCCGCGGGCTGCCCCCACGCGGCTTCGCGATACGGCGGTGGCGTGCCAACACTTCGCATGCCGCTGTCGGTGGACTTCGCGCCAGGCGGTACCCGCTGCCGGCGATGTGTGGAGCGCCGAGCAGCGCAGCTTCGGGGTCGGCGCGCACGCAGTGCGCGCCTCCACAACTGACTCGCCGCCGATGTCCGAACGGAGCGAGCGCAGCGAGCGAAGTGAGCTGGGCGGCGCGACCCCGAAGCGAGCAGCGCAGGGGAGCCACCGCCGCAGGCGGTGGCCGCGGAACCCTGAGCCGGCAGCGGGTACCGCGTGGCGCGATGCGCTCGCGGAGGCATGCATGGCCATAGCATGCGAGCCAAGCATCCGTGATGCGCCGACAGCAGTCAGAAGCGAACCGTGTCTCATGCCGAGTCCACCGGACAAGACGCGGGGCCTCGAGGGCCCCGCATGTTTGTCGACCGGCGTGCCACTCAGAACTTGCAGGCGTTCTCCTCGCGGGTCGGGGCCAGCAGCTCCAGCGGCTGGTTCGGCGCCGGCACCGCCTCGCCGAACTGCAGGAAGTCCTGCTTGTCCTTGGCCTGGCCGCGCGGCTTGACGGTGTAGGGGAAGGCTTCCTGCATCAGTTGGTGGTCCCAGCTCCGGAAGTAGGCCTTGCGCGCCTTCAGGATGTCGAACTCGGCCTGCGACTCGTAGTACGCGATCAGCTGGTTGGTGTCCACGCCGCGCGTCGCCGTCACGGCCTGGGCCACCAGGCTCTTCAGCGCGACGTAGGAGATCCAGGCGTGGTTCTCCGGCCGCTTGTTGTACTTGCGCATGAAGGCGGCCACGAAGGCCTGCGAGCCCGGGGTCTGCAGGTCGTGGTGCCACACCGTCGGCCAGATGCCGCCCAGGTTGCCCTCGCCGGCCGCCCAGGCGTCGGCCGTGTTGAGGTTGAAGCCGACCACCGGGAACGGCAATCCGAACTCGGCGTACTGCTTGACGAAGTTGGTGACCTGGTTGCCGGCCAGGTTGGTCGCCACCAGGTCCGGCCGCGCCTGGCGGATCTTCAGCAGGTAGGGGCTGAAGTCGGTCACGTCGGTGGCCACCAGTTCGTCGCCGATCTGCTGGCCGCCGTTCTCGGCGAAGAACTTCTTCGCCGCACGCGACAGGTCGTGGCCGAAGAGGTAGTCGGCGGTCAGGCTGAAGATGCGCTTGCCGCGCACCAGGTTGTCGCGCAGCAGCGCGTGGCCGGCGGCCTTGACCATCACCGTGACCGGGATGTCGCAGTGGAAGGTCCAGCGGTTGCAGTCCTTGCCGCGCAGCGCGTCCGAGCGCGCACCGACGTTGAGGAACAGCTTCTGGTTGCGCGCCGCCACCTGCGAGATCGTCAGCGCCGAGGCCGAGTTGATCTCGCCCATCAGCAGCGCCACGCCGTCGCGCTCGAGCATGCGCTGGGCCTTGCTGGACGCGACCTGCGGGTTGACCGAGTCCTCGCTGAGCAGGTCGATCGGCCGGCCGAGCAGGCCGCCGGCGGCATTGATCTCCTCGGCCGCCATCTTGATGCCGAGCGACGCATAGTCGCCCAGGGCACCCAGGAAGCCAGTCATCGGCGTCAGGTGGCCGATCCTGATCGGCCCGGACTGCGCGCGCAGCAGCGCGGGCGCGCCCAAGGTGGTGGCGATCGCGGCGCCGGCCTGCAGGACATGGCGGCGGTTCAGGGGATGGTTCATGTCTCGTCTCCTCTCACTCTGGCGGTGGAATCAGTCGACCGTGATGCGCGCGGCCTGGATCACGCGCGTCCAGCGCTCGGCCTCCTGCGCGTTGCGTCGCGCCGCGTCGTCCAGGCTGCCGCCCAGCGGCGTCACGCCCAGGGCCTCGAAACGCTGCACCACCTCCGGCGTGCGCAGGGCGGCTGCGATGTCGGCGTTGAGCTTGCGCATCACCTCCGGCGGCACGCCGCGCGGCACCGACAGCGTGTACCACGGCTCGGCGGCATAACCGGGCACGCCGGCCTCGGCGATGGTCGGCAGGTCGGGCAGGCTGGCGTTGCGCGCGCGCCCGGTGACCGCGATCGCGCGCACCTTGCCGGCCTGGATCTGCGGCAGCGCGGTGGCGATGTTCTCGAACATAAGCTGCACCTGGCCGCCCAGCAGGTCGGCCATCGCCGGCGCACTGCCCTTGTACGGCACGTGCAGCAGGTCGGTGCCGGTCATGTGCTTGAACAGCTCGGTGGCCATGTGGATGGCCGAGCCGTTGCCTGCGCTCGCATAGTTCAGCTTGCCCGGCTGCGCCTTGGCCAGCGCGATGAACTCGGGCAGCGTGCGCGCCTGCACCGACGGGTGCACGATCAGCACGCCGGCGCTCTCGGCGATCAGCGAGACCGGCACGAGGTCCGTCGCCGGGTCGTACTTGAGCCCCTTGTACATCGCGAAGGCGCCGTTGTGCGCGATCGTCGCCAGCACCAGCGTATAGCCGTCGGCCGGCGACTTCGCGACCAGCTCGCCGCCCAGGTGGCCACCGGCACCCGGCCGGTTCTCGATCACCACCGGCTGCCGCCAGGCCGGGGCGAGCCGGTCGGCCACCTGGCGCGCCAGGATGTCGGCGATGCCGCCGGCCGCATAGGGCACGATGATGCGCACCGGCTTGGACGGGAAGGCTTCCGCCTGCGCCGCCGCGGCGCCGGCGAGGCCCAGGCCGGCGGCGGCCAGCAGGGCGAGGCACAGACGACGGGTATTCATGGCGTTCTCCGGGGCATGGTCGCGGTCGACTCGGTTGACTTGCACACCGGCGGCTCAGTCCAGCTGCAGCTTCGCCGCCTCGATGACCTTGTTCCACTTCACCGTCTCGCTGGCGAAGAAGGCCTCGGCCTCGGCCGGCGGGTTGATCACCGGACGCACGCCGAGCTGGTCGAACTTGGCGCGCGCCTCGGGCGTCGACACGACGCGGCGGATGTCCTGCTGGATCTTTTCCACGACCGCGGTCGGCGTGCCGCGCGGCGCGGCCACCGTCCACCACGAGGTGCCCGAGTAGCCCGGCACGCCGCTTTCGGCAATGGTCGGCACGTCGGGCAGCGTCGGCTCGCGCTGCGGGCCGGTGACGGCCAGCGCGCGCAGCTTGCCGCTCCTGATGTGCACCATGCCCGAGCCGATGTTCTCGAACATCACCGCGATCTGGCCGCCGATCAGGTCGATCAGCGCCGGCCCGCTGCCCTTGTACGGCACGTGGGTCATGCGCACGCCGGCCATCAGCTCGAACAACGCGGTCACCATGTGGATCGACGAGCCCGGCCCGGCCGAGCCGTAGGTCAGCTTGCCCGGGTTGGCCTTCGCGTCGGCCAGGAAGTCGGCGAAGGTCCGGTAGGGCGAATTCGCCGGCACGGCGACCACGTTGGCCGCCTCGGCGAGGATGGTCACCGGACGCAGGTCCTCGGCCGGCTTGTAGGCCAGCTTGCGGTAGCTGGCATGCGCGGCATGGATGCCGATGGTGCCGATCATGATCGTGTGGCCGTCGCCGGGCGAACGCGCGACATCCATCGCGCCGATGTGCCCGCTGGCGCCGGCCTTGTTCTCGACGATGACCTGCTGGCCCCAGCCCTGGGCCAGCGGCTCGGCGATCAGGCGGCCCAGGATGTCGGCAATGCCGGCCGGCGCGAACGGCACCACCATGCGCACCGGCCTGGCCGGAAAGGCCTGTGCCGCGGCCGGGCTCCAGCCCAGCGTGGTCAGGGCCGGCAGCGCGGCCAGCGGCAAGCCCTGCAGCAGGGTACGGCGTCTCATGGTCAGGTCTCCTTCAGTTGTTCCAGGGTGGCCAGTGCACGCTGCACGTAGGGCAGGTCCCATTGCGCGGCATTGGCGCGGTCGACGATGGCCACCGGCAGTTCGATCTCGCGCGGCACGGGCTCGCCGCGCAGCGAGCGGATCGCGCACTCGGTGGCCAGGAAGCACATCTGCATCGCGTTGAAGTCGGCGGTCGCCAGCATGCGGCCGGCCAGGATCGCGGCGATGGCTTCGGGGATCGCGTTGACGCCGACCACCGCGGCCTCGCGGCCCGCGGCCTGCAGCGCGTCGAGCACGCCGACGGCCATGATGTCGTTGGCCGCCAGCACGGCGTCGACCTGCGGCTGTGCCGCCAGCACCGCGGCGAAGGCCTCGCGCGCCGGAGCGCGCTGGTAGGCGCCGCAGGAGCGCGCGACGATGGTGATGCCCGGGTTGCGGCCTGCCGCGGCCTCGAAGGCGGCCACGCGCTCCTGGCTGCTGATCGAGTCGGCCGGGCCCTCGACGATGGCGACGCGGCCGCGGCCGCGCAGGTGGCGGAACAGGTACCCGGCGATGTCGGCGGCCAGCCTGGCGTCGGAGGCGCCGACGTAGCTCTCGGCCACGCCGTCGTCCATGCGGTTGACGAAGCCGAAGATCGGCACGCCGGCAGCGCGGATGGCAGCGATCGCGTCGTTGACGCGTGTCGGGTGCACGGGCGTGAAGACGAAGGCGTCGGGCTTCGTGGCCAGCGCCTCGTGAACCAGCGCCGACTGCTGCTCCGGGTCGTCGGGCGTGGCCGGCACGTAGTGCCGGACCTCGGCACCGAACATCGCCGCCGCACGCTCGGCACCCAGCCGCGCCGCGGCATAGGCGGGGTTGCTGAGGTTCTTCGTGAAGACGGCGAGCTTCATCCTGGCGGCGCACTGTACGGACCGCCCCCGCACCGGAAAACTACAGAATTCCTTCAGCGGCTATAAGCGCCGCCGATAGTCCGCCCCCTGGCGGCTATAAGGCGGCGCGATAGGCGCGTTCGGAAATCGGTAGTTCCCCGCGGCGGTCCGCGTCCCTAGACTTGCCCGCGAACTCGATGCCCGCCGCACGTGCCATGACCGCCCCGACCCACCCGAAGGCCGAAGCCTTCGTCGCCCACATCGCCGAGATCCCTTGGCAGGAGTACCCCGGCCACTTCGGTGGCGCGCTGTCCAAGGCCCTGGTGCGGCCGGAGACCTGCGGCTCGCGCCGCGTCGACTTCCGCATCTCCTGCTACCAGCCGATGGCCTATGTGCAGGAGCATGTGCACCAGGTGCAGGAGCAGGTCTACCACGTGCTCGAGGGCGAAGGCATGCTGACGCTGGACGACCGCAAGGTGCTGATGCGGCGCAACGACTATGTCTTCGTGCCGCCCGGCGTGCGCCACAGCTTCACCAACAACGGCACCGTGCCGCTGGTCTTCCTGGTCGTCACGACGCCGGTGGAGGACAGCGCGGAGGCGCCGCTGTGAACCGCGGCACCGGCCCGGCCATGAACGCCCCGATGCTGACCCTGCCCGACGCCCGGCTGCTGATCGCGGGCCACTGGGTCGAGGGCGCCGGCCGTCGCCAGGCCCTGGACAAGTACCGCCTGCAGCCCTGCACGACGATCCACCTGCCCTCGCGCGAGCAGGTCGCGCAGGCCGTGGCCGAAGCCGATGCCGCCTTCCGCGCCAGCCGGCTGACGCCGCACGAACGTGGTGCCATCCTCGACCGCGCCGCGACGCTGCTGGAGCACCGCAGCGAACAACTGGTGCGCGCGCTGCAGATCGAGGTTGGCTTTCCGGCCAGCGACGGCGCTGGCGAGCTGCGCCGCTGCGTGCAGACCTTCCGCCTGTCGGCCGAGGAGGCGCGCAACTTCCGCGGCGAGATGGTGCCGCTGGAGGGCGCGCCGGGCCAGGCCGGCCGCCTGGGCTTCACGCTGCGCGTGCCGCTGGGCGTGGTGTGCGCGATCACGCCGTTCAATGCGCCGCTGAATACCGTCGCGCACAAGGTCGCGCCGGCGCTGGCCGCGGGCAACGCGGTGGTGCTGAAGCCGTCCACGCACACGCCGACCGCGGCGGTGGTGATGGCCGAATGCCTGCTCGAAGCCGGCCTGCCGCCCGCGCTGCTGAGCGTGCTGCACGGCGGTGCCGAAACCGCCGGCTGGCTGCTGGAGGAACCGCAGATCCGCTTCTTCGCCTTCACCGGCAGCACCGAGGTCGGCGCCTCGATCCAGCAGCGTGCCGGCCTGCGGCGCACGCAGATGGAGCTGGGCTCGATCGCCTTCACGATCGTCGCCGACGACGCCGACCTGGAGCGCGCGCTGCCCAAGATCGTCGGCGCCGCCTATCGCAAGGCCGGCCAGGTGTGCACCTCCATCCAGCTGCTGCTGGTGCAGCGCGGCGTGTACGACGACGTGCAGCGCCGACTGACCGAGATGGTGCGCGCGCTGCCCTTCGGCGATCCGCTGGACGCGAAGACCGTGGTCGGCCCGGTGATCAGTCTGCAGGAGGCCGAGCGCATCGAGCAATGGATCGCCGACGCCATGGCGCGCGGCGCCGAGCGCCTGGCCGGCGGCCCGCGCGTGGGCGCCGTCGTGCCGCCGACGCTGCTGGCCGGCGTGGACGAGGCGATGGCCGTCGGTTGCCAGGAGGTCTTCGGCCCGGTGATGTCGCTCGTGCCCTTCGACACGCTGGACGAGGCGATCGCGCGCGTCAACGCCACGCCCTTCGGCCTGGCCACCGGCCTCTTCACGAACCGGCTCGCCGACGCGCTGCGCGCGGCGCGCGAACTGCAGGTCGGCGGCGTGCACGTCAACGAGACCTCGAGCTCGCGCGTGGACGTCATGCCCTACGGCGGCAGCAAGGACAGCGGCTTCGGCCGCGAGGGACCTCATCATGCGGTGCGCGAGATGAGCGAAGAGCGCATGGTGACGCTGCTGGCCTGAGGACGAGACATGGCGAAGATGAAGGGCGGTCAGCTGATCGCCGAGACCCTGGTGCAGGAAGGCGTGCCCTACGTCTTCGGCATCTGCGGACACGGCAACGTGGGCATCCTCGACGCGCTGTACGACGTGCGCGACCAGCTGCGGCTCGTCAGCCCGCGCCACGAGCAGTGCGCCGGCCACATGGCCGACGCCTATTTCCGCGTCCGGCACCGCCCGGTGGCCACGCTGACCAGCACCGGCCCGGGCAGCGCCAACATGGTGATGTCGCTGGCCACCGCGCTGAGCGACTCGTCGGCCTTCATGGCCATCACGTCCAACGTGCCGACCAGCCAGCACAACCGCGCGCCGTTCCAGGAGCTGTACAAGCACAACCAGGCCGACTTCGCGCAGGTCATGCGGCCGGTGGTCAAGCGCGCCTTCCAGCCCACGCGCGTGGAGATGCTGCCGCTGGCGCTGCGCCAGGGCTTCGACACCATGGTCACCGGCCGCCCCGGCCCGGTGAACCTGGACATCCCGTACGACGTGTACCAGGAGGAGGCCGACGTCGCGCTGCCGGCGCGATCGCACGTCGGACAGATGGGCAGCCGTCACCGCCCCGGCGCCAGCGACGACGACCTCGCCGCCGCGCTGGACCTGCTGGCCGCGGCGCGCCAGCCGGTGCTCTTCATCGGCCATGGCGCGACGCTGTCGGAGGCCGGCCCCGAGATCACCGAACTGGCCGAACGCTGGGGCATCCCGGTCATCACCTCGCCCAACGGCATGGGCTGCATCCGCGGCGACCATCCGCTGGCGCTGGGCTTCATCGGCCGCAACGGCGCCTACCCGGCCAACCAGGCCGGCCGCTTCGCCGACCTGGTGATCACGCTGGGCACGCGCTTCGACGACCGCAGCAGCAGCAGCTGGCACCCGGGCTATTCGTGGAACTTCCCGGCGTCGAAGCTGCTGCACGTGGACATCGACCCGCAGGAGCTGGGCCGCAACTACCCGCCGACGCTGGGTGTCATCGCCGACGTCAGGACCTTTGTGCGCCAGCTGCTGAATGCGTTGCCGGCGCGGCCGGGCATCACGGCCGCGGGCTTCGCGGCCTGGGGCGAACGCGTGCGCGGCTGGCAGGCCGAGTGGGAGGCTTTCGTGCGCCCGCACTTCGGCGACAGCACGAGCCCGCTGCGGCCCGAATTCGTCGTCGGCACGCTGCAGAAGCTGCTGCCCGAGGACGTGATCCTGGCGCTGGACAGCGGCGTGCACCACAACTGGTTCATGCAGTTCTGGCAGGCGCGACGGCCGCAGAGCATGCTCAACAGCTGGGGTTACAGCAGCATGGGCTTCGGCGTCTGCGGCGCCCTGGGCGCGCAGCTCGCCGCGCCCGACCGCCCGGTCGTCGCGGTGGTCGGCGACGGCGGCTTCACGATGGCGCCCTACGTGCTGTGCACCGCGGTCGAGTACGAACTGCCGGTCGTCTGGATCGTCTGGAACAACTTCGCCTGGGGCGCCATCCGCGACCTGCAGTACGGCCTGTTCGACGGCCGCGAGATCGGCACCGCGTTCTACAAGGGCGGCACCGGCGAGCGCTACAACCCCGACTTCGCGGCCTGGGCGCGCGCCTGCGGCGCCGAGGGTTTCACCGTCACGCGCCCGCAGGAACTGGGCGCGGCGGTGGAGCGCGCGCTCAAGCTCAGGCGCCCCTGCGTGATCGACGTGCATGTCGACGCCGACGTGCGCCCGCCGTCCACCGGCACCTGGCAGCTGCCGCCGATTCCGTACAAGGAACCGGTGTTCGGCAAGCCGCACGTGACCCTGAACGCCACGAAAGCATCTCCATGAGCGACAGACCCCTCGCCATCGTCTTCGGCGCCTCGCGCGGCATCGGTGCCGCCTGCGTGGACGCGCTGCTGCGCGACGGCTACGACGTGGCCGGCACGTCCACGAAGGAAACCGCCGCGCCGGCGGCGCGCGGTGGCGGCCGCTTTGCCGTCTACGCCGCCGACGTGCGCGACGCCGCGGCGGTGGCGCAGGTCTTCGCCGACGCCGCGCGCGACTTCGGCCGCGCGCCTGCGGCCGTGATCGCCAATGCCGGCATCAACGTGCCGCCGGGGCCGCTGGCGCAGTTTGCCGACGAGACCTTCCGCAAGGTGGTCGACGTCAACATCGTCGGCGCCTTCAACGTGCTGCGCGAGGCGGCGCGCCAGGTCGCCGACGGCGGCAGCATCGTCGCGCTGACGACCTCGATGGTGCGCGGCCTGGCACCCAACGTCGGCGCCTACGTGGCCACCAAGGCGGCGGTCGAGTCGCTGGTGCGCGCGCTGTCGCGCGAGCTCGCCGGCCGCGGCGTGCGCGTCAATGCCGTCGCGCCGGGCCCGGTCGACACCGACCTGTTCCGCGCCGGCAAGACCGAGGAGATGATCGCCCGCTCCGCCGCGCTGAGCCCGTTCAACCGCGTCGGCCAGCCGGCCGAGGTGGCCGAGGTGGTGAGCTTCCTGTGCTCGCCGCGCGCCTCGTGGGTGCACGGCCAGGTCGTGCAGCCCAACGGCGGGATGGTGTAGCCGCCGCAGCGCACGGCCCGCTCGCCGTGGACGGCGCTGCCGCGGGATTCGACCTCGTCGTCGTCGGCGCTGGGGCCGGCGGCATGACGGCGGCCGCCGTCGCGGCGGCCGAAGGCCTGCGCGTGCTGCTGGTCGAGGCCTCGCCGCTGGTCGGCGGCACGACGGCGATCTCCGGCGGCATGGTCTGGCTGCCGGCCAGCCACAAGATGGCCGAGGTCGGCCTCGCCGACAGCCTGGACGACGCGCGACGTTATCTCGCGCAGGTCGTGCCGCCGGGCGGCGACGGCACGCTGCTCGAGACCTTCCTGGCGCGCGGCGACGAGGCGCTGCGCTACCTCGAGGCGCACACCGCCGTCCGCCTGCGGCCGGTACTGCGCTACCCCGACTACTACCCCGCCCTGCCCGGGGCCACCGCGGGCGGGCGCGTGCTGGAGCCGGTGCCCTTCGACGGCCGCACGCTCGGCCCGGCCTTCGCCCAGCTGCGCGCGCCGCTGCCGGAGTTCACGCTGTTCGGCGGCATGATGGTCGACCGCGCGGACATTCCGCACCTGCGACGCGCCACGCGCTCGCCGGCTTCGGCCTGGCGCGTCGCGAAGCTGCTGCTGCGCCACGCGCGCGAACGTCTCGCCGCCCCGCGCGGCACGACGCTGGTGCTGGGCAATGCGCTGGCCGCGCGGCTGTACCGCTCGCTGCTGGACCTGGGCGTCGAACTGCGCCTGGGCACCGCGGTCGAGCGGCTGCTGCAGGACGACGACGGGCGCGTCACCGGCGTCGAGCTGCGCGACGAGGGTGCACGCGTGCGCCTCTTTGCGCGCCGCGGCGTCGTGCTGGCCAGCGGCGGCCTGTCGCACGACGCGGCGCTGCGCCCGCGCTTCGTGCCCGCGCTGGCCGGCACGCTGACGGCCACGGTCGGCAGCGCGACCGTGGGCAGCGGCGCGCGGCTCGCGCAGGCCGCGGGCGCGGCGCTGAGCCGCTCGTCGCAGCAGCAGGCCTTCTGGGTGCCGGCATCGGTGGTGCCGCGCGCCGACGGCAGCGCCGGCGTCTTTCCGCATACCGTCACCGACCGCAGCAAGCCCGGCCTGATCGCGGTCGACCAGCAGGGCCAGCGATTCGTCAACGAGGCGCTGTCGTACCACGAGTTCGTGCGCGGCCAGCTGCGCCGCGGTCCGCCGGCGGTGCCGGCCTGGCTGGTCTGCGACGGCCGCTTCCTGTGGCGCTACGGACTGGGCGCGGTGCGGCCGTTCGCGCTGGCGCTCGGGCGACACCTGGCCAGCGGCTACCTGAAGCGCGCCGCGACGCTGCCGGACCTGGCGCGGCTGCTGGGCCTGCCGGCCGCGACCTTCGCCGAGACGATCGCGGTGTGGAATACCGACGCGCGCCGCGGCCTGGACACACGCTTCGGCCGCGGCGGCGACATCTACCAGCGCCACCTCGGCGACGCCGACCACCGGCCCAACCCCTGCGTCGCGCCGATCGAGACGCCGCCGTTCTACGCCGTCGCGGTACAGCCGGCCGACCTGGGCATGGCCGCCGGCCTCGTGACCGACGAGCACGCGCGCGTGCTGCAGGCCGACGGGCAGGCGATCCCGGGCCTCTATGCCTGCGGCAACGACATGCAATCGGTGATGAACGGCGCCTACCCGGGACCCGGCATCACGCTGGGGCCGGCGCTGGTCTTCGGCTACGTCGCGGCGCGCCATGCCGCGCAGGCGGCGGGCGCTGCGCCCCGGGCTGCACCGGCGACGGCAGCCGTGCGCGCGCCGCCAGACCCTCAGGCGCCACAGGCTTCACCGGCGACCTGAGCGCACTCGGATCCTCATTCCCCAAGGAGAAGCGGCCATGTCGGATTTCCAGGACGCGCGCGTGCTGGTCGTCGGCGGCAGCTCGGGCATCGGCCTGGCCACCGCCGCGGCCTTCGCGGCTGCCGGCGCGCAGGTGACGATCGCGTCGCGCTCGGCGGACAAGCTGGCGGCCGCGGCGACAAGCATCGCGCAGCCGGTCGCCGCGGCCGTGCTGGACACCGCCGACGAGGCGGCGGTCGAAGCCTTCTTCGCCGCCGGCGAGCCCTGGGACCATGTCATCGTCAGCGCCGCGCAGACACGCGGCGGGCCGGCGCGCCAGCTGCCCATGGCCGACGCCTACGCGGCGATGAACAGCAAATTCTGGGGCGCCTACCGCGTCGCGCGCGCGGTGCGCCTGCGCGAAGGCGGTTCGCTGACGCTGGTCTCCGGCCAGGCCTCGCAGCGCCCGCGCGGCAACTCGGTGCTGCAGGGCGCGATCAACAGCGCTCTGGAGACGCTGGCGCGCGGGCTGGCGCTGGAACTCGCGCCGCTGCGCGTCAACTGCGTGTCGCCGGGCACCATCGACACGCCGATGTGGAACCGCCTCGCCGACGACGCGCGCCGCACGATGTTCGAGCAGACCGCGCAGCGCCTGCCGGTCGGCCGCATCGGCCGGCCCGACGACATCGCGCGCGCAGTGCTGTACCTGGCCGGCAACGGCTTCGCCACCGGCACCGTGCTGCTGTGCGAAGGGGGCTCGGTGCTGGTCTGAAGTCAGCCGATGGCCTCGGCGGCCTGCGCGCGCGCCGCGGCCGCCGGCGACGGCATCAGCATGACGCCCTGCCAGTCACCGTCGTCGATGAGCTGGCGCACGACGGCGCGCATCTCCTCGCGCACGATGGCCGCGGCCGGCGACAGCTTCTGCGGCGGCAGCGCATACAGGTAGTTCATGCGCGTCATCGCCGCGTCGGCCACGCCCAGGCAGCGCCAGCGCTCGGGTCGGTCGTCCAGCGCATGCACCGCGGACATCGGCTTGATCGTCGCGCCCAGGCCCTGCGCCACGCAGTGCATCAAGAGCGGCAGCGAGTCGATCTCGGCCACCGCGTCCAGCGGCTGGCCGACGCGCTCGAATTCCAGCCCGATGCGCCGGCGCAGGCCGTGGCCCGGGCTGGGCAGGATCAGCGGCAGCGCCGCCACCTCGGCCAGCGTCAGCGTGCTGCGGCCGGGGGGCACCAGCGTGCTCTCGGCGGGCAGGATGACGAACAGCTCCTCCTCGAGCAGCGGTTCCACCGTCAGCTCCGAGGCCGCGGCCGGGCTGAACAGCACCGCCAGGTCGAGCTGACCGACGCGCGTCATGTGCTCGAGGTGGCCGCTGAGCCCTTCGACGACGTTGAGCAGCAAGCCCGGAAACTTCGCGCGCAGGTGCTGCAGCAGCGGCAGCCCCAGGCGCGCCACGGTGGTCGGCGCCAGGCCCAGCGTGACGCGGCCGGTCACCGCCGCGGCGTCCTGGCGCGCCACCGACACGGCCTGGTCCAGCTGGCGCAGCATGAATTTGGCATGGTGGTACAGCGCCTCGCCGTTCTCGGTGGGCGTGACGCCGCGCGAGCTGCGCACCAGCAGCGGCTTGCCGACCTCGTCTTCCAGGCGCGCCATCTGCTGGCTCAGCGCCGGCTGCGCGATGAAGAGCTGCCGCGAGGCCTTGGCCAGGCTGCCGCTCTCGACGATCTGCACGAAGTAGCGCAGCTGGCGCATGTCCATCGATGTCTCCGATGAGGCTTGTTTCTATAAGCCAACGTTATAGCCAGACCGCGCTGCGGCAACCATTCGTGATTGCCCGTGACCCGGTGGCCCAGTGCTCAGACCAGACCCGAAGCCCCCAGCAGCGCACCCGCCCCCAGCATCCACAGCAGGTGCAGCCGCGTGCGCCAGAACAGCAGCGCGACCGCCACCGACAGCGTCGCGAGCGGCGCCAGGCCGTGCAGGCCGCGCTGCGAGCCGACGAGGATCCAGGCCGTGGCCAGCAGCAACCCGATGACCACCGGCGCCATGCCCTGCTTGAAGGCGCGCACGGCACGGTCCTCGCGGTGGCGGTGCAGCCAGCGCGTGATGGCCAGCGTGAGCAGCGAACTCGGCAGCAGCATCGCGCCCATCGCGATCGCCAGCCCCAGCAGGGCCGGCAGCGCGCCGCCGCCATGCCAGCCGACATTGAACCCGAGCAGCGCGACGAACAGCACGTTGGGCCCGGGCGCGGCCTGTGCCAGCGCGATGCTCGCCGCAAACTGCGGGTCGCTCAGCCAGCCCTGCTGCACGACGATGTAGCGGTGCATGTCCGGCGCCACCGCGATGGCGCCGCCCACCGCCAGCAGCGACAGCACCAGCAGGTGCGCACCCAGGCCCAGCCAGTCGGCGGCGCTCAACGGCGTCCCTTCAGCCGCCAGGCTGCCCACAGGCAGGTCGGCAGCGCGACGAGCGGCAGCGCCGCCGCCAGCGGCATGCGCAGCAGCGCGACGGCGCCGAAGGTGACGGCCATGGCCAGCGCGCAGGCCACGGGCCCGAGCACGTTGCCGCGCAGCGCCACCACCAGCTTGAGCGCGGTGCCGGCCACCAGACCGGCCGCCACCGCGGCCATGCCGCGCAGCGCGCCCTGCGCCGCCGGCACCTCGGCCAGGCCCTCGAAGCCCAGCGCCAGCGCGAGCAGCAGGACCAGCGGGAACAGCAGCAGCCCCGCCACCGCAGCCACGGCGCCGCGCCAGCCGAAGTGGCGGTCGCCCAGCATCAGCGCCAGGTTGACGACGTTGGGCCCGGGCAACGTCTGCGCCACCGCCCAGTCCTCGACGAACTGCTCGCGCGTCAGCCAGCCGCGGCGATCCACCAGTTCACGCTGCACCACCGCCAGCACGCCGCCGAAGCCCTGCAGCGCGATCGCGCTGCAGGCCCAGAACAGATGGCGCGGCGAGCCCGGCGCGGGCTGCGGCGGCGCCGCGGCGGCGTTCAAGGGCGCTTGATCTCGTGGTCGGCGCCGAAGATTGGCGGGCGGACGGGCATCGTGGTCTCCATGGTCGAATTCCCGCGTCAGTCGTCGCCCAGCGCCAGCGTGCTCGGCCGCCGCTTCTCGATCGCCCACTTCAGCAGCGCGGCGCCGCGGAAGACGCCATGCGCGAATTTGCCATAGGGCATGGTCGCGAAGAGCGCCATCACGATGCCCAGGTGCACCGCCAGCAGGAGCGGCAGCGCCGGCGTGGCGCGCAGCGCGGTCAGCACGAGGCCGCTGAGCGCCGTGCCGAACAGCAGCGCGATGAAGCCCAGGTCCATCGGCTTCTGCGCGGGGTCACCTTGCAGTGGATGGCGGCGCCGGTTCAGCCGCCACAGGCTCACCGTGCCCGCCGTCATCAGCACGCCGCCCACCGTGCCCAGCAGCTTGGGCAGGCTGGTGTAGGCGTAGGGCGCGACCCAGCCGAAGCCGTAGTGGTAGACCGTCGCCAGCGAGGTCGCCGCGAAGCAGAGCAGGAAGCCGTAGAAGGTGGCGTGGTGGGCGTGGCGGCGCCGCTGCGTGAAGGCGTCGTCCTCGTTGTTGCAGCCGTCGCCATGGCCGCCGTCCAGGTATTTGAGGCGCAGCGCGTCGTGCGCCGCCTCGGCCGCGGCCGCACCCAGGTCGGCCTTGCCGTCGGCCGGCGGCGGCGCGGGCGGCAGCGCGCGCCAGAAGCGCACGACGCCGACGCCCAGCGCCAGCACCGCGAAGCCGAACACCGGCGCGAACATCGCCACCATCAGGTTGTGCGGGAAGATGCGGTAGAAGTCCGCGCCCGGCACCGCGCCCCACAGCGTACCGTTGAGTGCCAGCGCGAGCACCAGGAACAGCGCCAGGCCCGCGGCCAGCGCCACGTTCAGCGTCAGCCCGTTGCGCCGGTACAGCGAGCCGAGCGCCGGTGGCCAGGCGTAGCCCTGGTAGGTGGAGGCACGCACGCGCGCCATCGCCTGCGGCACGTTGAGCGCGAACTCGTGCGGCGGTGCGTACTGGCAGGCATGCAGGCAGGCGCCGCAGTTGTGGCACAGGTTGGCCAGGAAGTGCACGTCGGCGGCGGGAAACTCGAGCCGCCGCGTCATCGCCGGGAAGACGGCGCAGAAACCCTCGCAGTAGCGGCAGGCGTTGCAGATCTGCAGCACGCGCGCGACCTCGGCCTCGGCCGCGCGCGCAGGCACCTTGGCGGCCGGCGGCGCGTCGCGCGCGACGACGCCGCCATCGGCGGCGGCCGCGGCCTCGTGGATCAACTGCTCAAGCGGCGACACGCGCGGCCTCCGAGAGGCTGCCCGCGGCCGCCCGCGCGGCCTTTGCCGCGCTCGTGCCGGCGATGCGGCCGAAGGCGGTACCGATGCTCATGCCGACACCGGCCGTGTAGCCCTTGCCGAGCACGTTGCCGGCCATCATCTCGCCGGCGACGAAGAGGTTGGGGCTGGCGCGGCCGCCGAAATGCACGGCCGCCGTTTCGTCGGTCTTCAGGCCCAGGTAGGTGAAGGTCACGCCCGGCCGCACGGCATAGGCGAAGAACGGCGGCGTGTCGATGGGCCGCGCCCAGTGCGTCTTCGGCGGCGTCAGACCTTCAGTGCGGCAGTCGTCCAGCGTCGTGTGGTCGAAGCGGCCGGGCCGGCAGGCGGCGTTGTACGCGTTCAGCGTCTGCATGAAGCGGGCCTCGTCCAGGCCCAGCGCACGCGCCAGCGCCGGCAGCGTGTCGGCGCGCGTGCCGGCGAAGACCGGCGGCATGAAGCGGCCGACCGCCTTCGCGTCGATGACCGACCAGGCGATCTGCCCCGGCTGCTGCGCGACCAGGCGGCCCCAGATCGCATAACGCTTGGGCCAGAAGTCCTCGCCCTCGTCGTAGAAGCGTTCGGCGTCGCGGTTGACCACCACGCCCAGCGAGACGCAGTCGATGCGTGTGCAGATGCCGCCGTCGTACAGCGGCGCGCGCGCGTCGATGGCCACCATGTGCGCCTGCGTGGCGTCGCCGATGCCGTCGGCACCGGCCTCCAGCATGAACTTGAGCAGCGTGCCCGTATTGAAGCGCGTGCCGCGGATCAGGAAGTTGTCGGCCGGCCACTCGCCGCGTTCGTTGCGGCCCCAGGCCTCGCGCAGCCACTCGCGGTTGGACTCGAAGCCGCCGGCGGCCAGCACGCAGCAACGCGCCGCGATGCGCTCGCCGCGCGCGGTGACGGCGGCGGCGAAACGGTCGCCGTCGAGCTCGATGCGCTCGACCGGCGTCTCGTAGTTCACCTGCACGCCCAGCCGCCCGGCGCTGCGGTAGTAGGCATTGACCAGCGCCTTGCCGCCGCCCATGAAGAAGGCGTTGGTGCGCGCGGTGTGCAGCGCGCCCGACAGCGAGGGCTGGAAGCGCACGCCATGCTTGACCATCCAGGGCCGGCAGGTGGCGGTGGCACGGATCACCCGCCGCGCCAGCGTCTCGTCGGTGAGGCCGCCGGTGACCTTCAGCAGGTCCTGCCAGAACTCCTCCTCCGGGTAGGCGTCGACCAGCACGTCCTGCGGCGCGTCGTGCATGCAGCGCAGGTTGCGCACGTGCATCGAGTTGCCGCCGCGCCACTCGCGCGGCGCCGCTTCCAGCAGCCGCACCGACGCGCCGGCCTCGCACGCCGTCAGCGCGGCGCACAGCGCGGCGTTGCCGCCGCCGATCACGAGCACGTCGAGCACCGCCCCGCCTTGTCAGCCCACCGGAAGCACCGCACTGTAGGCAGGCCGGTGCGACGCCGCCAGCAGGCGGCCGTCAAGCGGTGTTCACGCCTCGTGAAGGGTGGCGCCGAGCCAGCGGCCCTGGCGCACCAGCCGCGCCGCGACGTCGGCCAGCGTCACGCGCGCGGCCAGACCGGCGGGCGAGAGTTCGTCGTCGGAGACGCTGGCCAGCCAGTTGTGGCGGCGCGCGCCGCGGTCGGCCACCGGCCGCAGCACGGCCGCGCCCTCGGGCAGGCGTGCCGCCGCGGCACCGGGCTGCAGCGTCGCACCGATGCCGGCGCGCACGGCGTCCAGCAGCACGGCCAGGCCGTCGACCTCCAGCACCGCCCGCGGCGCGACGCCGGCCTGTGCGAAGGCGGCGTCGATCACCGCACGCAGGCCATGCGCGGCGCTGGGCAGCACCAGCGGCAGCCCGGCGAGCTGCTTCAGCCGCACACTGCGGCCCGCCGGGACGCCGGCCAGCCCAGGCGCGGCGATCAGGTACAGCTGCTCGTCCAGCAGCGGCTGCTGGCTCCAGCGCCGCGCCATGGTGCCGTCGAACAGCACCGCGAGGTCGATCTGGCGTGCATTGAGCATGGTCGCGACGTCGCCCGACATCGCCTCCACCAGGCGCAGCCGCACGTCGGGGTAGCGCTCGTGCATGGCCTGCAGGAAGGGCAGCGCGAGCACCGCCGCGGTGGAAGGCGCGAGGCCCACGCTGACATGCCCGGCCAGGCGCGCGCTGCGCGCCGCACGCGCCGCGTCGTCGACATGGCGCAGCGCCAGCTGCGCCTGGCGCAGGAAGGCCAGGCCCGCGTCGGTGGGGCGCACGCCGGCGGCGGTGCGCTGCAGCAGCCGCGTCGCGAGTTCACCCTCGAGGCGGCTGATCTGCTGGCTGAGCGCCGAGACGACGACGCCCAGGTCGGCCGCCGCACGGCCCATGCTGCCGAGTTCGACGACGCGGACGAAGTAGCGCAGCTGGCGGAGTTCCATGGGCGGTGGCGCGAACGCGGGTGCGGCATGTTCGCACGCGGCGGCGCGGGCGCTGGCGCCGCTGGTCCGGCCGCCGCCCTGCCTGCCGCAGCCGTCGCCGCCGAAGCGGGGCGACGCGAGGCCGCCGCGTCAGCCCGCCGCCAGCCGGTCGCGCAGCACCCGGTGCTGGATCTTGCCGGTGGCCGTGCGCGGCAGCTCGCCCTCGCTGACGATGCGCACCGAGCGCGGCCGCTTGTAGCCGGCGATGCGGTCGCGGCACCAGTCGACGAGCGTCGCCTCGTCGACGGCCAGTCCCGGCCGCGGCACGACGACCGCGCACACCGTCTCGCCCCACTTGGCGTCCGGCAGGCCGACCACCGCGACGTCCTGCACCGCCGGGTGCGCGGCGAGCACCGCCTCCACCTCGGACGGGTAGATGTTCTCGCCGCCGCTGATGATCATGTTGCTCTTGCGGTCGACGAGGTGGATGTAGCCCTGCTCGTCGCGCCGCGCCATGTCGCCGACCGAGCACCACGGACCATGGAAGGCGTCGCGGGTCTCCCGCGACCCTTCACCCCCCCGGGGGGCGGGCTCGGCGAGGCCGAGACCTGGGGGCCGATGGAAGGCCTCGGCGGTCTTCTCGGGGTTCTTCCAGTAGCCGTCGAAGACATAGGCGGTGCGCGAATGGAGCTCGCCGACCTCGCCGTCGGGCACCTCGCGGCCTTCGTGGTCGAGCAGGCGGATCGGTCCCGAGCCGGCCCATTCGCGGCCGACCGAGCCCGGGTGCGTGAGCTGCTCGTCGGGCCGCAGCACGGTCACCCAGCCGGCCTCGGTGGAGCCGTAGAGCTCGAACAGTCGGCCGTTGGGAAACAGCTCGTGGATCGCGAGCTTGGTCTCGCGGCGCGCCGGCGCCGACGAGATCAGCAGCTTGCCCACCGCCGCCAGGTCGTATTTCGCCTTCACCTCGGCCGGCAGGTCCAGCATCATGATGTAGTGCGTGGGCACCAGCGACGTGAAGGTGATGCGCTCGCGCGAGAGCAGCGCCAGCAGCGCCTCGGGGTCGAAGCTGCGCCGGTCGTCCACCGTGATCTGCGCGCCCAGCATCGTGAAGGTGAGCAGGAAATACAGCGAGTTGGCGTGGCACAGCGGCATCACGAGCAGGCCGTGGTCGTCGCGCGAGAGGCCGAATTCCAGCGCCGTGACCAGCGCCAGCAGCGCATTGCCCTCGTGGCTGCGCATCGCGCCCTTGGGGCGGCCGGTGGTGCCGCTGGTGTACATCAGCGCGAACAGGTCGTTCGGCTGCACGGCCAGCGCCGGCGGCGTGGGCTCGGCGGCGGCCAGCAGCGCCTCGTAGTTGCGCCATCCCTCGCGTTCGCCCGCGCCACCCAGGCGCACGAGCCGCCCGGCCGGCACCGTCAGCGCAGCACGTTCGGGTTCGACCACGCCGAGCAGGTCGTCCTGCACGACGATCGCCTGCGCCTCGCTGTGCTCGACGATGTAGGCGATCTCGGGCCCGCGCAGGCGGAAATTCAGCGGCACCGCCACCAGCCCGGCGCGCGCCAGCGCGGCATAGATCTCCAGCCACTCCAGCGTGTTGTAGGCCAGCAGCGCGACGCGGTCGCCCTTCACCAGGCCCAGGCCGAGCAGCGCATTGGCCAGCCGCGTGGCACGTTCGTCCCACTGCGCCCAGGTCAGCGTGCGCTTCGAGTCGCGCGCCGCCACGCGCTGCGGCTGCAGCCGCGCATGCGTGGCGACCATCTCGGACATCGTGAGCAGCTGGCCCATCAGGCGGCTCCCTCGCGGCGCGCACGCTCGGCCTCGTCCCAGGCGGTGAGTGCCTGGCGGTCGGGCACCCAGCCCAGGCCCTTGCCGGCGTCGGAGCTCAGCGCGTCCTGCGTCACGACGACGTCGATCAGCGCCGGCGCGTGGGCCAGCGCGTCGCGGATCGCGCCTTCCAGCCGCTCGGGGTCGGTCACGCGCTCGGCGTGCAGGCCGAAGGCCCGCGCCATCGCGGCATAGTCGCTCCAGGCCAGCGTGGTGCCGACGACGCGGCCGCCGTAGTTCATCTCCTGGTCCAGGCGCTCGATATTCCAGGCCGCGTTGTTGCTGACGATGAAGACGGCCTTCGCGCCATGGCGCGCCGCGCTGTCGATCTCCATCGCATTGATGCCGAAGGCGCCGTCGCCGGTGATGGTGACCACCTGCCGCCCCGGGTGCAGCAGCGCCGCCGCCACGCCGTAGGGCGTGCCCACGCCCAGGCAGCCGAAGGCGCCGGCGTCCAGGTAGTGGCGCGTCTCGAGCCCCATGCGCGCGAAGCTCAGCAGGTCGCCGCCGTCGGCGATGGTGATCGCGTCGGGCTTCAGCACGCGCCTGAGCGCCGCGAAGATGCGGTTCGGGTGCATGTGGCCGTCCTTGCCGGCCGGCGCGCTGGCCAGCGTCTCGG
This sequence comes from Rubrivivax sp., assembly GCA_019635315.1. GTDB lineage: Bacteria > Pseudomonadota > Gammaproteobacteria > Burkholderiales > Burkholderiaceae_C > Rubrivivax. Next base: position 1,471,080 of record JAHBZT010000001.1, on the reverse strand, counting down.
CATATCTCGCGGCGCGCTTCACGTGCTCGGCGCGCAGCGCCTGGGCCCAGGCGGCGTCGCGCACGGCCGACGGGCGGCCGATCGCATCGGCCAGCGCCTGCAGCGCCAGCGCCGGGTCGGCGAGCAGTTCGACCTCACCGCGGCGGTTGTCGCGCAGTTCGTCGGCATGGTCGGCGATGCGCAGGAAGCTCGCCGCCTTGAAGACCGCCGGCGAGCCGTAGCCGAGCTGGTAGTCCAGCTTGCGGCCGACGACGAGCACGCAGTCGGCCTCCTGCATCGCACGCGCGCGCACCGCGCCGACCACCGCCGCATGCGCCGGGTCGACGAGGCCACGGCTCTCCTGCGTGTCCAGGTAGACGGCGCCGCTGGCGTCCAGCAGTGCGGTCAGCGCCGCACCACAGCCGCGCGCGCCGCGGCCGGTGATCACCAGCGGCCGCTTCGCCGCGCGCAGCCGCTCGGCAGCCTGCGCCACCAGCGCCGGGTCGGGCAGCAGGCGGCGGCGCGGCTTGGGCCGCAGGTGCTCGTCCAGCACCAGCGCGGCGGGCACCGTCTCGCGCAGCACGTCGGTCGGGATCTCGATGTAGACCGGTCCCGGCGGGTTGCCGTCGCCTTCGGCCATCGCCCAGGCCTTGTCGAGGTCGCGCGCGATCTGCTCGGCCACGCGCAGCGTGCGCGAGGCGCGTGTCACCGGCGCCAGGATGGCCGCGTGGTCGATGCCCTGCAGCGGCCCCAGGTCGTCCTGCGGGCGCGGCGGGCAGCCGCCGATCAGCAGCAGCGGCACACGCTCCAGGTGGGCGTTCGCCATCGCTGTGACGCCGTTGGTGACGCCGGGGCCGGCGGTCGCCATCGCCACGCCGACCTGCCCCGACAGCGCCGCATGCGCATGCGCCATGTGCACCGCGGCGCCCTCGTCGCGCACGTCGACGATGCGCACGCCCAGCTGCGCCAGGTGGTCCCAGATCGGCTGGATGTGCCCGCCCTGCAGGCCGAAGATGCGGTCGACGCCGCGGGCGACGAGGAAGCGGGCGACGATCTCGGCCACGCTGCGGGCGGGGGAAGCGGACATGGGGCGGGCTCCTTCGGGGCACGGCCCGCCGGCTGCGGTCCGTTGCCCGGACGATAGAACTCTGAATTCAGAGTTCCATCAGGGTTGATCCCTAGCGATGGCATGTCGAACTCTGAATTCAGCCACGCACGCAAGGGCTAGACTGGCGGCTGTCCAGGCCCGCCCGAGCGCCCCGATGAAGACCCTCGCCCTGCCCCCCAACCTGACCGAGCAGGTGCACGACGCGGTGCTCGCCGAGATCAACGCCGGCCGCCTGGCGCCGGGCGAGCGCATCGTGCAGGAGCAGATCGCGCAGGCGCTGGGCGTGTCGCGGCAACCGGTGCAGCAGGCGCTGCTGCTGCTGCGCAAGCAGGGCGTGCTGCGCGACGCGCCGGGGCGCGGGCTGGAAGTGGCGCCGCTGGACCCGGACCAGGTCGAGCACATGTACGACATGCGCGCGGTGATCGAGGGCCTGGCCGCCCGGCGCGCCGCCGAGAGCGCCGCCGAGCGGGCGGCGCGCCAGGGCCCGGCGCTGATCGAGGCCGGCCGCAAGGCGGTGGCGGCCGGGTCGGTGCCGAAGATGATCGCCGCCGACATGCGCTTCCACGAGTTCCTCTACGCGCTCAGCGGCAACCCGCTGATCGCCAGCGCGATGAATGCCCACTGGACCGCCACGCAGCGCGTGATGGGCGAGGTGCTGCTGCGCGACGAGACGCCGCGCGACATCTGGGATCAGCACGAGGCCATGCTGCACGCGGTGGCCGCCGGCGATGCGGACCGTGCCGAGGCGCTGGCGCGCGAGCACATCACGCAGGCGGCCGGCTTCATGGTTGCGCGGCTGCGCGGCGAGACCGCGCCGGCGTCGCCGCCTTGACCCCGGGGCTTTACCCCCAACGGTACGCCGACACTGCCAGAATGACGCACCGTGCCGGCGCGGCCGGCACTCTGCGGAGAACGCCATGTACGGATTCCACTGCGCGCTGGACCTGCCCTTCGACACCGCCGTCGCGCGCGTCACCGAGGCCCTGAAGACCGAGGGCTTCGGCGTGCTGACCGACATCGACGTGCAGGCCACGATGAAGGCCAAGCTCGGCGCCGAGGTCGCGCCCTACCGCATCCTGGGCGCCTGCAACCCGCCGCTGGCCCACAAGGCCCTGCAGGCCGAGCCCGACATCGGGCTGCTGCTGCCGTGCAACGTGATCGTTCGCGAGCTGGCGCCGGGCCGCTGCAGCGTCGGCTTCCTGGACCCGGACGTCATGGTGCAGCTGGTCGACAAGCCCGCGGTGCGCGAAGTCGCGGCCGACGCGAAGGCCAGGCTGGAGCGCGCGCGCGACGCGCTCGTCGCGGCAGGCTGATTCCTGCGCAGCGGCTCTCGAGGTGAACCGGCCTGGCCGGGCACCTCGATCCCCCTCGAGGGGCGGGCCGGGCGCGGCCCCGCCCTAGGGGCACTCAGCCCCCGCCGCGCGCCAGCGCCTGCAGCGCCGGCAGAGCGTCGGCCTCGTGCAGCGGCTTGTCGCGGCGGATGCGCAGCATGCGCGGAAAGCGCACCGCGATGCCGCTCTTGTGGCGCGGGCTGGCGGCGATGCCCTCGAAGCCGATCTCGAACACCAGCGTCGGCTTCACGCTGCGCACCGGGCCGAATTTCTCCAGCGTGTGGGCGCGGATCTCGCGGTCGACTGCGGCGAACTCCTCGTCGCTGAGGCCCGAGTACGCCTTCGCGAAGGGCAGCAGCCTCAGCGCGCCGCTGTCGGTCGCCGGCACCGGCTCGCGGCGCGCGATGGCGTCGACGACGGCCTGCGCCTCGGCAGCGTCGCGCGGCGGCCGGCTCCAGACCGCGAAGGTGTAGTCGGTATACAGGCTGGCACGGCGGCCATGGCCGGCCTGCGCGTAGACGAGAACGGCGTCCACCGACAGCGGGTCGACCTTCCACTTCCACCAGGTGCCTTCGGCCTTGGTGCGGCCGCTGCCGTAGCGCGCGTCGCGCTGCTTGAGCATCAGGCCCTCGACGCCGCGGGCGCGCGCCGTTGCGCGCAGCGCCGCCAGCGTGGGCCAGTCGGCGGCCTCGAGCCGCGGCGAGAGGTGCGCCGGCTGCGTGGCCAGCAGCGCCTCGAGCCGCTCGCGGCGCTGCTGCTGGGGTTCGCCGCGCCGGTCGCTGCCGTCCTGCTCCAGCAGGTCGTAGGCGACGAAGCGCACCGGCGCCTCGGCCAGCACGCGCTTGCTCACCGTCTTGCGCGTGATGCGCTGCTGCAGCAGCGCAAACGGCGCCGGCTGCGGCTCGCCTTCGCGCCACGCCAGCAGTTCGCCGTCGAGCACGCAGCCTTCGGGCAGCGTGGCCGCCCAGGCCGCGACCTCGGGGAAGCGCTCGGTGAAGAGTTCCTCGCCGCGCGACCAGAGCCACACCTGCCCGGCACGCCGCACGACCTGCGCGCGGATGCCGTCGTATTTCCACTCTGCCAGCCAGTCGCCGGCATCGCCCAGCGACTCGGGCGCCGCCTGCAGCGCATGGGCCAGGAAGAACGGGTAGGGCTGGCCGGACAGCGGCGTCGCGGCGTCGGGCGGCGCCACCAGCGCGGCGAAGCGTTCCGCGCCGGGCGTCGCGCGCGCGTCGGTCCAGCCGACGAGGCGCTGCGCCACCAGCTTGGGGTCCAGGCCCCACTGCTCGGCCAGCGCACGCTGCACCAGCAGCCGACTGACGCCGACGCGGAATCCGCCGCCGATCAGCTTGACGAGCAGGAAGCGCCCCGCCGTGTCCAGCTCGTCCCAGGCCGCGGCGAGGCGCTCGCCCTGCTCGGCCGGGCGCAGGCCGCGCAGCGGCAGCACGCGCTGCTCGACCCACTCCGCCAGGCCCGCATCGCCGGCGCGCGCGGGCGGCGGCAGCACATGCGCGATCGTCTCGGCGAGGTCGCCGACGGCCTGGTAGCACTCGTCGAACAGCCAGTCGGCGATGCCGGCCAGCCGGCACGCGGTGGCGCGCAGCAGCGCGGTCGGCACCGCCTGGCGCGGCTTGCCGCCGGCCAGGAAATACACGGCCCAGGCCGCATCGGCCGGCTGCGCTGCGGCGAAGTAGCGCTTCAGCGCCGCCACCTTGTCGCCGGTGGCGGTGCTGGCGTCCAGGGCCTGGTAGAGGGCGGCGAAGTCGCGCATCGCGGCGCATCATGCCCGCGCGCGCCGGGCCCAGGCGCGCAGCGCCCGTTGACCTGTCTCGCGCAGCGCCCGTTGACCTGTTGCACGCAGCGCCCGGCGAGCGCTTGCGCGCCGCGTCCGCAAGGGCTTGGCGGTGGCGTGTCACGCGGCGCAGGCATCATCGGGCGCTGGCCACCTTGCCGGCGCCTGCGCCCTGCCCTCCTGCCCCATGAGCATCCGCCACCTCGACAGCCTGTTCCACCCGCGTTCGGTCGCCGTCTTCGGCGCCAGCGACCGCCCGGCCAGCGTCGGCGCGACGGTCTGGCGCAACCTGAAGGCCGGCGGCTTCGCCGGCGCGCTGTACCCGGTCAACCCGGGGCGCGACCAGGTCGACGGCGACCGCGCCTGGCCCAGCGCGGCGGCGCTGCCCGAGGCGCCGGAACTGGCGGTGATCTGCACGCCGCCGGACACCGTCGCGCCGCTGATCGCCGAACTGGGCGCGCGCGGCACGCGAGCGGCGATCGTGCTGACCGCCGGCCAGACCGCGGCGCAGAAGCAGGCCATGCTGGACGCCGCACGGCGCCACCTGCTGCGCATACTGGGCCCCAACTGCCTGGGCCTGCTGGCGCCGCACGTGGGCCTCAATGCCAGCTTCGCGCACCGCGCGGCGGCGCGCGGGCCGCTGGCCTTCGTCTCGCAGAGCGGTGCGCTGGTGACCGCGATGCTGGACTGGGCGGCCGGGCGCGGCGTCGGCTTCTCGCAGTTCGTCTCGCTGGGCGAACATGCCGACATCGACTTCGGCGACCTGCTGGACTGGCTGGCCAACGACCAGGCGACGCGGGCCATCCTGCTGTACATCGAATCCGTCGAGTCGCCGCGCAAGTTCATGTCCGCGGCACGCGCGGCGGCGCGCAACAAGCCGGTCATCGTCGTCAAGGCCGGGCGCACCTCGGCCGGCCAGCAGGCCGCGGCCTCGCACACCGGCGCGCTGGCCGGCAGCGACATCGTCTTCGACGCCGCCATCCGCCGCGCCGGCATGCTGCGCGTGAAGACGCTGCAGGACCTGTTCGACGCCGCGCAGACGCTGGCCCACTTCCGCGGCGCCGCGGCGGCCGACGACAACCGCGACCCGCGGCTGGACCGCCTGACGCTGGTCACCAACGGCGGCGGCGCCGGCGTGATGGCGGCCGACGAGGCGGCCGCGCGCGGCGTCGAGCTGGCGCCGCTGTCGGACGCGACGCGCGACGCGCTGGACGCCGGCCTGCCGCGCAACTGGTCGCGCGCCAACCCGGTGGACATCATCGGCGACGCGCCGGTGGCGCGCTACGAGCACACGCTGCGCACGCTGCTGGCCGACCCCGACAGCGGCACGCTGCTGTTCATGCATGCGCCGACCGCCATCGTGCCCAGCGCCGAGATCGCCGCCGCGCTGCTGCCGCTGACGAAGGCCCAGCCGCAGCGGCTGCTCGCCTGCTGGCTGGGCGGCGCCGCGGTGGCCGAGGCGCGCCAGGCCTTCCAGGCCGCCGGCGTGCCCTGCTACGACACGCCGGAGGCCGCGGTCGAGGCCTTCGCGATGCTGCTCGACTACCGGCGCAACCAGGCCCAGCTGCTGCAGGCGCCGCCCGCCGGCAGCGCGCCGGTGGCGCCCGACCTGGCGCGCGTGCGCGCGGTCATCGCGCCGGCGCTGGCCGAGGGCCGCGAGTGGCTGACCGAGCCCGAGGCCAAGGCGGTGCTGGAGGCCATCGCGGTGCCGGTGGCCGGCACGCGCATCGTCGGCGCCGATGCCGACGCCGCGGTGGCCGCCGCGCAGGCCGTGGGCTGGCCGGTGGCGCTGAAGATCCTGTCGCCGCAGATCACGCACAAGAGCGACGTCGGCGGCGTCGCGCTGGACCTCGCCGACGACTCCGCGCTGCGCAGCGCGGTCGCCGCGATGCTGGCGCGCGTGCGCGCGGCGCGGCCCGACGCCGACATCGCCGGCTTCACGGTGCAGCGCATGGTGCGCCGGCCGCGGGCGCTGGAGCTCATCGTCGGCGCCCACCTGGACCCGCTGTTCGGCCCGGTGATCCTGTTCGGCGCCGGCGGCACCGCGGTGGAGGTGGTGGCCGACCGCGCGATCGCGCTGCCGCCGCTGAACGAGCCTCTGGCGCGCGCGCTGGTGGACCGCACGCGCATCGCCAGGCTGCTCGCCGGCTGGCGCGACGTGCCGGCGGCCGACCGGGCCGCGGTCCACGGCGTGCTGATGGCGGTCTCGCAGCTGCTCGCCGAGGTGCCCGAGATCACCGAGCTGGACATCAACCCGCTGCTGGCCGACGCGCAGGGCGTGATCGCGCTCGACGCCCGTGTGCGTGTGGACGCCAGGGCCCCCGGCGGCGCCGCGGCCTTCGCGATCCGGCCCTACCCGGCGCAGCTGGTCGAGCAGCTGAGCTGGCGCGAGCGGCCGCTGACGCTGCGCCCGATCCGCCCCGAGGACGAACCGCAGCACCTGGCCTTCCTGCAGAAGCTGGACCCGGTGGACATCCGCATGCGCGTGTTCTACAGCCGCCAGAGCATCACGCGCACCGAGCTGGCGCGGCTGACGCAGATCGACTACGAACGCGAGATGGCCTTCGTGGCCACCGCCCCCGCCGAGGGCGGCGGCGGCGCGCCGGAGGAAACCCTGGGTGTCGTGCGCGCGACCTGCGACCCCGACAACGACAGCGCCGAATTCGGCATCGTCGTGCGCTCCGACCTCAAGGGCGGCGGCCTGGGCGAGCTGCTGATGCGCAAGCTGATCGACCACCTGCGTGCACGCGGCACCAAGCGGCTGGTGGCCACCGTGCTGCGCGAGAACGCGCGCATGCTGGAGCTGGCGCGCGACCTGGGCTTCCGCCACGCCACCGAGCAGCCCGAGGCCGACACCTGGGCCATCGAGCTGCCGCTGCAGTGACCGGCGCGCGCGCCGGTCACTCGTCGGCCGGCGGCGGCTCCTCGGCGGGCTGCGCGCGCACCACGGTCACCGGCAGCGGGCTGAGCTCGATCACCGCGCGCGCCACGCTGCCCAGGCCGTCGCCGTCGCCGATGCCGCAGGCACCCATCACGATGGCATCGCAGCCATAGTTCTCGGCCAACTCGACGATCATCGCCGCCGGCTGGCCGCCGACGACCTCGGCCTCCCAGGCGTGGCCGGCGGCCTCCAGCATGGCCTCGGCATCGCGCAGCAGGTCGGCGCCGGCAGCGCCGCGCACCTGCTGGATCACGTCGGCATCGTGCGCGACGACGACCTCGTACAGCGAAGGCGGCTCCTGCACGTTGACGAGCACGAAGTCGCAGTCCAGGCCCTGTTCGGCCAGCGTCAGCGCGTGGCGCACGGCCACCAGCGCGGCGGTCGAACCGTCGACGGGCAGCAGGATCTTCATCGGTCGCTCTCCAGGGTCGCTCGGCGGGCACGCCGCAGGCCCGAGGTTAAGCCCTCGCGACGATGTCCATGCGGGCCCTGGCCCGCGGGCCGGTGCGGACTTGACGGCGGTCAATGCGCGCCGGCACCATGGCCGGCCCCTGCGCGTACACAATGGACCCCATGCTCCGAGGAGACGTCATGCCCGTCCTGCGCCCCTGCGTTCCTGCCCTGAGGCGCGTGCGCCTGGCACTGCTGGCCGGTGCCGGTGCGGCGCTGCTGGCGGCTGCGACGGCCTCCGCGCAGACGGGCACGCGCCCGCCGCCTGCGGCCAAGCCCGGCCCCGGCGAGCAGCGCGTGCAGCCGCTGCCGGGCGCGCCGGCCAAGGACGACAAGGAGCGCGTGCGCACGACCTCGCTGCCGGCCAAGGGGCTGTTCGTCGGCGAGCAGCTCAGCGCCGCGGCGCGCGAGCGCCTGACCGAGCTGATCATCGAGGCCTCGGGCCTGGACGTCGAGGTCGCGCTGGTGGTGCCCACCGGGCCCTGGCAGATCGACGGCAGCGGCGCCTCCGAACGCGACCTGACGCCCGGCCGCCTGCAGGCAGTGAAGCGCTTCCTCAGCGAACGTGGCGTCGACCCGCGGCGCATCTTCGTCGAGAGCCGCATCGACGAGAAGCTGGCCGAACCGCGGCTGGACGTTCAGCTCGTCGGGCGGCCCGGCGGCAACTGATCGTCGGACGGCGCCGGCGAGGCGTCGACCATGCGCTCGGGCGTGGCGTCGGTCGGCGGCGCGGCCGCCGGCAGTTCCTCCTCCTGGCCGTATTCGGTCGCGAAGCTGCCGGCGTCCAGGCCCTGCTCGCGCAGCCAGCGCACCATCACCGCCTCGTAGCCGTGGGTGACGATCACGCGTGACGCGCCGGTGGCAGCGATGGCGCGCTGCAGCCCGGGCCAATCGGCGTGGTCGCTGAGCACGAAGCCGCGGTCCAGACCCTGGCGCCGGCGCGTGCCGCGCAGCTGCATCCAGCCGCTGGCGAAGGCGTCGGAGAAGTCGCCCAGCCGGCGCGCCCAGGCGCTGCCCTGCGCCGCCGGCGGCGCGATGACCAGCGCGCGTGCCAGATCCGCGCGCGGCAGCGCGTCGACCGACAGCGTGGCCGGCAGCGCGACGCCCGCGGCACGATAGGCCTCGTTGAGCGGCGCCACGGCGCCATGCACCGCGATCGGCCCGATGGCCGGGTCCACACCCGCCAGCAGGCGCTGCGCCTTGCCGAAGCTGTAGGCCAGCAGCAGGCTGGCGCGGCCGGCGGCCGCATTGGCCTGCCACCAGGCATTCACCTCGGCCAGCACCTCGCGCTGCGGCCGCCAGCGGTAGACCGGCAGCCCGAAGGTGCTCTCGGTGACGAAGCAGTCGCAGCGTTGCGGCTCGAAGGGCTCGCAGGTGGCGTTGACGTCGTTCGCATGTCCGCTGGCGAAGTAGTCGCCCGAGACCACCCACACGCGGCCGCGGTGTTCCAGCCGTACCTGCGCCGAACCCAGCACATGGCCGGCCGGGTGCAGGCTCACGCGCACGCCGCCGACATCGACCGCCTCGCCGTAGCGCAGGCCCTGCTGCGTGATGTCGCCCAGCCGCGCGCGCAGCACGCCGGCGCTGACGGCCGTGGCCAGGTAGGCGCCGTGGCCGCGCCGCGCGTGGTCGGCATGGGCATGCGTGATGACCGCTCGCGCCACCGGTCGCCAGGGGTCGATGTGAAAGTCGCCGGCGGCGCAGTAAAGCCCCTCGCGCGTTGCGACGACGAGGTCGTCCTTCACGTCAGCGGCTCGGCCGCACGCCGAACGAATGACCACGCATCGGACGGCATTGTGTGTCGAGCGGCGGCTGGCGGCGCATTGCGGTCGTTCGTTGGGCGGGTGCTCGCCCACGAGTTGGAGCCACAAGTTCGGACTTCATGTGCCACCGCGTCGCGCCAGGCGGTACCCGCTCCCGGCTCAGGGTTCCGCGGTCGCCGCCTGCGGCGGCGACTTCCCTGCGCTGCTCGCTTCGGGGTCGCGCCGCCCAACTCACTTCGCTCACTGCGTTCGCTCCGTTCGGACATCGGCGGCGAGTCAGTTGTCGAGGCGCGCACTGCGTGCGCGCCGACCCCGAAGCTGTGCTGCTCGGCGCTTCACACATCGCCGGCAGCGGGTACCGCCTGGCGCGAAGTCCACCGACATTGGCGTGCGAGGTGCTGGCACGCCACCGCCGTGTCGCGAAGCCGCGTGGGGGCAGCCCGTAGCGCCCATGGGAGGCGCCGAGAAGCGCAGGGCTCCTGGCCGCGCGCGCAGCGCGCCTCCAAGACTGACTCGCCGCCGGTGTCCGAACGGAGCGAACGAAGTGAGCGAAGTGAGTTGGCGGCGGGCCAGGAGCCCGAGCATCGCAGGGCAGTCGGCGCGCAGCGCCGACCGCCGGACTCTGGGCGATACGGGCTGCCCCCATGCGGCTTCGCTGCTCGAATGTCAGAACGAACGAACAGCGCCGCGCCATGAACGACCGCAATGCGCCGCAAGCCGCCCTCACCGACCCGCCCCGCATGTCAGCGCTGGCGTTCCAGGAAGGTCGCCCGCACGTCCAGCGACGAGCGCCGGCCGAGATCGCCGCGGTGCGCCTGCAGCCAGCGCTCGGCGGCGTCGCGGCCCAGGGCGCGCAGGCGCAGCAGGAACGAGCGCTCGGTATTGAGCTTGCTCGAAGGCGGCAGCGGTGCCAGCCCTTCGTCGTCGGCCACCATGTGCAGCCGCAGGTCCTTGTAGCGGCCGGGGTCGACGCGGCCCTCGCTGACCAGCTTGTGCACGAAGGCGATGGCGCGCAGTTCGCCGATCAGCCCGGCGTTGAACGTGATCTCGTTGACACGGTCGGCGATCTCGTCGGCGGTGGACGGCAGCCGCGTCCGTTCCAGCGGGTTGATGCGCACCAGCACCAGGTCCAGCGCCGAGGTGCGGTAGATCAGCGGCCACAGCGCCGGGTTGCCGCTGTAGCCGCCGTCCCAGTAGGGCTCGCCGTCGATGTGCACGGCGCGGAACAGCTGCGGCAGGCAGGCGGACGCGAGCAGCGCGTCGACGCTCAGGTCGCTGGCCGAGAAGACGCGCGGCTGGCCGCTGCGCACCGAGGTCGCGGTGACGAAGACCGCGACCGGGGCGCGCCGCAGGTCGGCCGGCCGCACGTGGCGCTGCACGACGTCGCGCAGCGGGTCCAGGCCCAGCGGGTTCCACTGGTAGGGGCTCAGCCAGCGCAGCCACTGGCTGGTCCAGGCGTGGAACGGGTTGGCCTCGGCCGGCCAGGCCAGCGGCCATGCGGCGCTGAGGTCGACGGCCCAGGGCGTGCCCTGGCCGAAGCAGCGGCCGTGCGATGCGATGTCGTTCCAGAACGCGTCCAGCGCCGCGCGCGCGCCGGCGCGGCCGCCAGCGGCCAGGCCGCAGGCCATCACCGCGGCGTTCAGCGCTCCGGCGCTGGTGCCGGAGACGCCGTCGAAGCAGAGCTCCTCGTCCTCCAGCAACCGGTCGAGCACACCCCAGGTGAAGGCGCCGTGCGAGCCGCCGCCCTGCAGCGCCAGGTCGATCGGCGGCGGCGTGCCGCGCGTGCGCCCCGCCGGGGCCGCGGCAGCGGTCCGGGTCGCGGTCGATGTCGTGGTCGGGACGCCGGGGCGTCGTCGGGTGGCCATGAGGCGAGCGTACCCTGCCGGCATACTGGCGGCATGACGACGCCCGCGATGCCCGCACCGGAGCTGGACCCGTTTGCCGAACGCATGCCGCCCTGGCGCATGCTGCTGGACCCGCGCGGCCGTATCGGCCGGCGCGACTTCTGGCTCTGGGGGCTGCTGCTCCCGGCCGGTGCGGGCCTGGTGCTCGGGCTGCTGGCGGGTATCGCGCGGCTGCCGGAAGTGGCGAGCGAGCGCGCCATCAACGTGCTGCTGCTGTGGCCGCTGCTGGCGGTCACGGCCAAGCGCTGGCACGACCGCGACCGCTCCGCGTGGTGGACGCTGCTGTGGCTGGTGCCCGTGCTGGGCTGGCTGTGGACACTCGTGGCCTGCGGCTTCCTGCGCGGCACGCCCGGCGCCAACCGGTACGGACCGGAGCCCGGCGACCTGGCCTGAGGGGGCGGCCCGGCGGATCGAGCCGGGCGCAGCGCGGCCGCCGAGCCTGTCGTCAGTAGCGGCCGGTGATGCCGGCCACGCGCAGGTAGACGTTGGCGATCCAGGCCACCGCGGCGCGCTGCAGCCAGCCGCGCCAGCCGCTCGTGCGTGGCGCCCCGACGACCTCCTGCGAGACCGCGAACGCCGCCTCGAAGCGCTCGGCCAGCGTGCGCGCGAAGTCGGCGTCGCGCACGACGACGTTGGCTTCCAGGTTGAGCAGCAGCGACAGCGGGTCGATGTTGGAGCTGCCGACCGTGGCCCAGTCGTCGTCGACGAGTGCGACCTTGGCATGCAGGAAGGCCGGCGTGTACTCGAAGATGCGCACGCCGTGGCCTTGCAGTTCGGCATACAGCGCGCGCGCGGCCAGCGCGGCGATGCGGTAGTCCACCTTGCCCTGCAGCAGCAGGCGCACGCGCACGCCGCGCCGTGCCGCCTGGCGCAGCGCGCGGCGGAAGACGCGGCCGGGGTAGAAGTAAGGCACCGCCAGGTCCACGCGGCGGCGAGCACGGCGGATGGCCTCGACGTAGCTGCGTTCGATGGCGCGCCGCTGGCGCAGGTTGTCGCGCACGACGAAGGCGGCGCGCATCGGGCTCGTGTCGCCTTCCTCGGGCAGCACGGCGGCGCCGCGCAGCTGGCGCAGCAGCGTCATCGCCTCGTTGACCGGCGTCGCGCTGCGCGCCAGCACGCGCACCTCCTCGCGCCAGGCGCGCGAGAGGTGGGCGCGTGCCCACATCGCGCGCGCCGCCGTCTGCACCGACTGCGCCAGCGGCCCGCGCACCTGCACCGCGAAGTCCAGCCGCGGCGCGTCGGTGGAGCCGTGGTTGAGGTCGTTGCGGTCGTCGATGATGTTGATGCCGCCGACGAAACCCACCGACTCGTCGCAGGCGCACAGCTTCTGGTGCAGGCGGCGCAGCTGACCCGGCTGCAGCCACGCATACCAGCGGTCCAGCGGCCGGAAGATCTCCAGCCGCACCGCGCTGCCGGCGAACAGCGCGCGCACGCGGCCCAGGGTCGCGATGGTCCCGAAGCCGTCGACGACCACGTGCACCGCGACCCCGCGCGCCGCCGCGACGCGCAGCGCGTCGGCCACGCGCTGCGCCGCGGCGTCGTCGTGGAAGATGTAGGTCGCGAGCCAGACCTCGTGCTCGGCCGCGGCGATGGCGGCGCACATGGCCGGGAACAGCGCGTCGCCGCCTTCCAGCAGCTCGACGCGGTTGCCGCCGACGAAACGCGGCGCCGGCACGGCCGTCCAGGCCCGCAGGCGCGCGAGTTCCTCCCCCGCAGGCATCAGTCGGGTTCCAGCTCCGCCACCAGCGGCAGGTGGTCCGACATGCGCGCCCAGGCCATGCCGCGCGGCACCATCGTCGAGCGGCAGGCCAGCCCGCGCACGTAGAAGCGGTCGAGCGCGAAGACCGGGGCCAACGACGGGAAGGTCAGCGTCTCGGTGCGCCGCGCGCCGGGGGCGGTGGCGCGCACGAGCCCGACCTCGCGCATCGGGCCGTCGAGCTTCTCGCCCCAGTCGTTGAAGTCGCCGGCGACGACCAGCCGCTCGCCGGGCGGCACCTCGCGCTCGATGAACTCGGCCAGCCGCTGCACCTGGCGCACGCGGCTGCGGTGCACGAGCCCGAAGTGCACCACCACCGCGTGCACCGTGACGCCGTTCCATTGCACCGGCACGTGCAGCAGGCCGCGCTGCTCGAAGCGGTGGTCGCTGACATCGTGGTGGCCGGCCTCGCCGATCGGCCAGCGCGACAGCAGCGCGTTGCCGTGCTCGCCGTGGCGCGTGACGGCATTGGTGCGGTAGGCGACGTCGTAGCCCTCGGGCGCCAGGTAGTCGGCCTGGCCCTGGCTGGGCCAGCCGAAGCTGCTGCGGTCGAAGCGCCGCGCCTCGCGGTGGTGGAACAGCCGCACCTCCTGCAGGAAGACGAGGTCGGCGTCCAGCGCCTCCACCGCCAGCCCCAGGTTGTGGATCTCCAGCCGCTTGCGCGGGCCGACGCCGCGCACGCCCTTGTGGATGTTGTAGGTCGCCACGCGCAGGCCGTGGATCTGCGTCGCCGGCGGCAGCAGCGAGGAATTCAGGGGGTTGAGCTGGTTCACGACATCGGATGCTGCACGAATCGCGGCAGCTGCAAGATGGCCTCGGCGTTGCTGGGGGAGAAGCAGCGGTCGGCCGCCTCGCGCCAGGGCAGCCAGGCGTGCGCCAGGTGCTCGCGCGGGTTCAGCGTCACCGGCACGCGCGCCGGCAGCGTGAGGCCGAAGACATGCTCGGTGTTGTGCGTCACGCCCGGGGCATAGCGGTGGCGCCAGACCGGGTAGATCTCGTACAGGTTGGTCAGGCCCCAGTCGCGCAGCGCGCCGCCGGACGCGTCGGCGTCGATGCCGGTTTCCTCCCGCACCTCGCGCCGGCAGGTCTCGGCCAGCGGCTCGTCGGGCGCATCCAGGCTGCCGGTCACGCTCTGCCAGTAGCCGGGCTTGTCGGCGCGCTCGATCAGCAGCACCTCCAGCGCCGGCGTGTGGATCACGACCAGCACCGACTCGGGAATCTTGAACCGAGGGGCGGGTGGCCGCCGTGCAGGGAGCGGGCGTTCAGACACCGCTGACCACGGCGCCCAGCGCATCGACGAAGACGCTGGCCTGGCTGCCGAGCGTCGCGACCGGCCGCCGCAGCAGCCGGGCCGGGACCGCGGCGCACAGCTGCGCGGCCGGAAACAGCCGCTCGCCGCGCACCTGCACCGGCTGCGCCAGCCTTCGCGGCAGCTCGGCCGGCGGCGCTGGCAAGCGCGCCAGCGGCATCACGAGCCGGGTGCTGAACTCCGCCAGCTGGTCGTTCTGCAACTGGACGAAATAGGGAAAGGCCTCGCGCTGCGAAGCGGTCGGGTTCTCGTAGGCGTCGTACTGCGCCACCGCACTCACCAGCTGCGGAATTCCTCGCCCGGGATGCCGTAACGATCCACCAGCGCATTCTGGGCATCCACCCAGTCGCGGTGCCGTTCGTAGAAGGCGCGCGCCGCGTCTTCGCGCGCTGCCGGGCCGGCCCGTGCAGCCACCAGCGCGTCGTAATGCGCCGCGGAGATCAACACGCTGTGCCGGCGCCCGAACTTCTCGATGAAGACCGGCTCGCGCTGTGCATGCTCGAGCATCTGCCCGAGCCGGTTCTTCGCTTCGGTGGCGGTCACGTCCATGGCAGGCATCCGGCCCTCAGTGCAGCCATTTTAGCTAATCCACCAGGGCCGGCGGATCAGGCCGGCGCCTTCGGGTTGCGCAGCCGGATATGCAGCTCGCGCAGCTGCGCCTCGTCGACCACGCTCGGTGCGCCGGTCAGCAGGCACTGCGCGCGCTGCGTCTTCGGGAACGCGATCACGTCGCGGATGCTCTCGGCGCCGGTCATCAGCGTCGCGATGCGGTCCAGCCCGAAGGCCAGGCCGCCGTGCGGCGGCGCGCCGTACTGCAGCGCGTCGAGCAGGAAGCCGAACTTCACGCGCTGCTGCTCGGGGCTGATGGCCAGCGCCTCGAAGACCTTGGCCTGCACGTCGGCGCGATGGATGCGCACCGAGCCGCCGCCGATCTCCCAGCCGTTGAGCACCATGTCGTAGGCCTTGGCCAGGCAGCGCCCGGGGTCGCTGGCCATGTACTCCTCGTGGCCGTCCTTGGGGCTGGTGAACGGGTGGTGCATCGCATTCCAGCGCCCGGCGTCCTCGTCGTACTCGAACATCGGGAAGTCGGTCACCCACAGCGGCGCCCAGCGGTCCTCGAACAGGCCCTTGGCGCGGCCGAATTCGCTGTGGCCGATCTTCACGCGCAGCGCGCCGAGCGCGTCGTTGACGACCTTGGCCTTGTCGGCGCCGAAGAAGATCAGGTCGCCGTTGCGCGCGCCGGTGCGCGCGATGACCTCGGCCATCGCCGCGTCGTGCAGGTTCTTGACGATCGGGCTCTGCAGGCCCTCGCGCCCCTTGCCGGCGTCGTTGACCTTGATCCAGGCCAGGCCCTTGGCGCCGTAGATCTTGACGAACTCGGTGTAGGCGTCGATCTCGCCGCGGCTCATCTCGCCGCCGCCGGGCACGCGCAGCGCGGCGACGCGCCCGCCCTTGCTGGTGGCCGGGCCGGAGAAGACCTTGAAGTCGACGTCCTTCATCACGTCGGTCAGCTCGGTGAACTCCAGCTTCACGCGCAGGTCGGGCTTGTCGCTGCCGTAGCGGTGCATGGCCTCGGCGTAGCTCAGCTCGGCATAGACCGGCAGCTCCACGCCCATCGTCTTGCGGAACACCGTGCGCACCATGGCCTCGGTGATGGCGCGGATCTCGGCCTCGTCGAGGAAGCTGGTTTCGATGTCGATCTGCGTGAACTCGGGCTGGCGGTCGGCGCGCAGGTCCTCGTCGCGGAAGCACTTGGTGATCTGGTAGTAGCGGTCGAAGCCGGCCACCATCAGCAGCTGCTTGAACAGCTGCGGGCTCTGCGGCAGCGCGAAGAACATGCCGTCGTGCACGCGGCTGGGCACGAGGTAGTCGCGCGCGCCCTCGGGCGTGCTCTTCGTGAGCATCGGCGTCTCGATGTCGATGAAGCCCTGCTCGTCGAGGAACTTGCGCACCTCGATCGCGACGCGGTAGCGCAGCATCAGGTTCTTCTGCATCTGCGGCCGGCGCAGGTCCAGCACGCGGTGCGTCAGGCGCACGGTCTCCGACAGGTTCTCGTCGTCGAGCTGGAACGGCGGCGTGACGCTCGCGTTCAGCACCTCCAGCTCGTGCGCCAGCACCTCGACCTTGCCACTGGTCAGCTGGGCGTTCTCGGTGCCGGCCGGGCGCGCACGCACGCGGCCCACGACCTTCAGGCAGAACTCGTTGCGCACGCCCTCGGCGGTGGCGAACATCGCCGGCCGGTCGGGGTCGCAGACGATCTGCACCAGGCCTTCGCGGTCGCGCAGGTCGATGAAGATGACGCCGCCATGGTCGCGGCGGCGGTGGGCCCAGCCCATCAGCGTGACGGTCTGGTCCATCAGCTTCTCGCTGACCAGGCCGCAGTAGGTCGTTCTCATGCTTGTGCTCCGGGGAAATCGGTGGGGACGTGTTCTTGGGCGGCGCTTGCGCGCGCTGCGGGCAGCGCGTCAGGGCAGGCCGGCTGCCGGGCCGGCCCGCCCGGTCAATTTCGCGCCGGCAGGGCCGGCGACGAGCGCGCGGCCGGCGGCGCGACGACGCCCATCGAGATGACGTATTTCAGCGCCTCGTCGACGCTCATGCGCAGCTCCAGCACGTCGGCGCGCGGCATCATCAGGAAGAAGCCCGAGGTCGGGTTGGGCGTCGTCGGCACGTAGACGCTGACATAGTCGCCGGGCAGGCGCGCCGCGACCTCGCCGCCGGGCCGGCCGGTGACGAAGGCGATGGTCCAGCTGCCCTGGCGCGGATACTGCACCAGCACCGCCTCGCGGAAGGCATTGCCGCTGCTCGAGAACAGCGTGTCCGAGACCTGCCGCACCGAGCTGTAGATGGACTTGACGATGGGGATCTTGTGCAGCAGGCGGTCCCATTGCTGCACCCACCAGGCGCCGAAGATGTTGGTCGCGAACATGCCGGTGGCCAGCAGGATGCCACCCAGCACCAGCACACTCAGGAACGGGATCTTGCGCAGCTGGCCCAGGCTGCCGGCGATCGTCGCCGGCAGCAAGGCCTCCAGCGCCGACAGCAGCGCCGAGAAGATGCCGTCGAAGGCGCCGAGCAGCCAGGACAGCACCCAGATCGTGATCGCCAGCGGCAACCAGACCAGCAGGCCGGCGACGAAGTAGCGCTTCACGATCGGGGCACGGGCGGCCGGGCGCGGCGGCTCAGTCGCCGGCGGCCGGGGCGGCGGCGGGCGGCGCGGCCTGAGCGGCCGTGGCAGCCGGTACCGCCGGCTTGTCGGCGGCCGGCTTGTCGGCGGTGCCGGAGGCGCCCGCCTGGTCGGCACCCTTGTCGGCACCCTTCTCGGCGTCCTTCTTCGCGGCGCCGCTGCCGCCGCGGAAGTCGGTCACGTACCAGCCCGAGCCCTTGAGCTGGAAGCCGGCGGCCGTGACCTGCTTGGTGAACGCCTCGGCGCCGCAGGCCGGGCAGGTGGTCAGCACGGGGTCGGAGATCTTCTGCAGCAGGTCCTGCGCGTGGCCGCAGGACGAGCAGCGGTAGGCGTAGATCGGCATGGCAGGCTAAACCCTTGACGCAAAACAGGAAATTATAGGCGTTCCGGCGCTGGGCCGGGCCCGTCCGGGCACCGCGGTCCGCGCCGGTGGGCGGCCCGGGAGCAGCCCGGACCTGGGGGCGCCTAGGAGCCTGCGCGGCAGAAATCCAGCCCCGCGCCGGGGCGCGTCGCGGCGCCGGGCAAGACGCACGCGAGGCGCGTGGCACGTGCCACGCAACGAGCGTGCAACGCCGCCCGGCGCCGCGAATCGCCCCGGCCCGACGGGTTGGCCCCGCTTGGAGGCGCATGCGGCGTTGCGCCACTTGCCCGGGCATCGAGCCCGGGCTGCGCGACGCGCCTTGCCTGCGCCTCCAAGCGGGGCCAACGCGGGGCTGGATTTCTGCCGCGCAGGCTCCTAGCCCAGGATCAAGGTCCAGGCCCGGACCGCCACGGCGCCGAGCACGAAGCCGCCCAGCGCCCAGAGCAGGCCGTGCAGCAGCCGGTTGGTGCGCCGCTGCTCGGCCAGCAGCGCGGCGAGCGCCGGCTGCTCGTCCGCATGCGCCTGGCGCTGCAGCGCCTGGTGCAGCAGGCGCGGCAGCTCGGGCAGCAGCTGCGCGTAGCGCGGGCTCTCGTTGCCCAGCCGCTCCAGCAGGCCGCGCCAGCCGATCTGCTCGTTCATCCAGCGTTCCAGGAAAGGCTTGGCCGTGGTCCACAAGTCGAGGTCCGGGTCGAGCTGGCGGCCCAGGCCCTCGATGTTGAGCAGCGTCTTCTGCAGCAGCACCAGCTGCGGCTGGATCTCGACGTTGAAGCGGCGGCTGGTCTGGAACAGCCGCATCAGCACCTGGCCCAGCGAGATGTCCTTCAGCGGGCGGTCGAAGTGCGGCTCGCAGACGGCGCGGATGGCGCCTTCCAGCGCGTCGACACGCGTGTGCGGCGGCACCCAGCCGCTCTCGATGTGCAGTTCGGCCACGCGCTTGTAGTCGCGGCGGAAGAAGGCGATGAAGTTGTGCGCCAGGTATTCCTTGTCGAACTCGGTCAGCGTCCCGATGATCCCGAAGTCCAGCGCGATGTAGCGGCCGAAGGTGGCGGGGTCCAGGCTGACCTGGATGTTCCCGGGGTGCATGTCGGCGTGGAAGAAGCCGTCGCGGAAGACCTGCGTGAAGAAGATCGTCACGCCGTCGCGCGCCAGCCGCTTGATGTCCACGCCGGCCTCGCGCAGGCGCTCGATCTGGCTGATCGGCACGCCGCGCATGCGCTCCATCACGATCACGCCGGGCTTGCACAGCTCCCAGTGCATCTCGGGGATCAGCACCA
This sequence comes from Rubrivivax sp., assembly GCA_019635315.1. GTDB lineage: Bacteria > Pseudomonadota > Gammaproteobacteria > Burkholderiales > Burkholderiaceae_C > Rubrivivax. The sequence continues at coordinate 1,451,928 of JAHBZT010000001.1, read as the reverse complement.
GGTCCAGGCCGTCCATGTTGCGCCGCAGCTGCGCGGCGTTGGCGGCCTCGCGCACGAGGTCCAGCTCGTCGTGCAGGTAGCCGTCGAACTCGGCCACCACCTCGCGCGGCTTGAGCCGCTTGCCGTCCACGCTCAGCCGCTCGACCCAGCGCGCCAGCAGGTGCAGCAGCGCGAGGTCCTGGTCGATGACCTGCAGCATGCCCGGGCGCAGCACCTTGACCGCCACCTCGCGACCGTCGTGCCGCTGCGCGAAGTGGACCTGCGCGATCGACGCGCTGGCCACCGGCTCGGCGTCGAAGCGCGCGAAGAGGTCCTCGACGCGGCGGCCGAAGGCCTGCTCGACGAGCGCACGCGACTGCGCGGCCGGGAACGGCGGCACGCGGTCCTGCAGCTTGGCCAGCTCGTCGGCCACGTCCAGCGGCACCAGGTCGCGCCTCGTGGACAGCACCTGGCCGAACTTGACGAAGATCGGCCCCAGGCGCTCCAGCCCCTGACGCAGGCGCACGCCGCGCGGCGCGTCGAGCCGGCGGCCGACGGTGACGATGCGCACCAGCGCACGCACCCAGCGCTGGCGGAAGGCCGACAGCGCGACCTCATCCAGCCCGAAGCGCAGGACCGTGACGACGATGAAGACGAGGCGGCCGATCTGCCTCACGCGCGGCCCCCGCGCCCGGCGCAGCCGCCGGGCCCGCCGCGGCCGCCGCCGGCGAGCACGGTCACGGGCGGCCGGCGCGCAGCCGCTCGCCGAGTTCCGCGGCGCCGTGCAGCGCGCGGCGCAGCGCGCCGGCGAAGGCGCTGCCCAGCCGGTGCAGCTGCTGCGCGACGACCGGGCCGAACAGGCGCTCGAGGTCGGCCGCGACGTCCCAGCGCAGGTTCTGCAGCAGCCAGTTGACGTCGCTGGCCAGCACCGCGTCGCCGTCGATGGCCAGCGGCAGCAACTCGCCGGCGAATGCGCGCGCGGCCATCGCGGCCGGGTTGCTGGCGTCCAGCTGCACGGACAGGTCCGGCGTTGCCACGCCGTCGGCGCCGCACCACTCCAGCAGGCCGGCCGGCGTGACCCGCCAGGCCAGCGCCGGCGGCGGGGGCAGCAGCGACGGCCAGCCCTGCAGCGCGAGCGCCAGCGTGCGCCCCGCATGCGGACGCAGGCGCTGCACCGCCACCGCCTCGCTGCCGAGCACGTGGTTGATGACCAGCGTCAGGCGCTCGGCGACGGCGGGCGCCAGCAGGGCATGAAGTCCGTGAAGCATTGCGCGATTGTAGGCAGCGCCCCCGCGGACGGGGGTCCGCCGGGCGTCACGGTGGCGCCGGGGGTTTGCGCGAGAATGCCCGACTTGCCGAGCGGCAGCCCGCGGCGCCGCGCGCCCCGGGCCGGCGGGTCCCCTGCTTTTGACGGGGGCCCGCCGCCCCAGCCGCCCCGGGGTCCACCAGCGGGCCTGCAGTACCAGAGAACCATGTTCGAAGAGCGAGGGTACAAGCGAACGTTCTACAGCGCGCCGCAGTCGGTGACGTCGCTGGTGGCGGCGTTCCTGGAACCCTCGATCACGGTCGCGGTCTTCCTGGCGGTGACGCACTGGTTCGACGTGCCGGTCGGGCGCTCGGACCTCGTGCTGTGCCTGCTGATCTTCGCGCTCACCTTCCCCGGCCGCAACCGCTTCTGGGACCGGCCGCTGAATGCCGCGGTGGACATCAGCACCTCGTGGCTGGGCCTGATGGTGATCCTGCTGCTGTGCGGCTACGCCACGCGCAGCCTGCACCTGTTCGAGCCGCGCGTGCTGCTGTGGTGGGCGCTGATCACCCCGGCACTGCAGTGGCTGCTGGTCTTCGCCGGCCGCAAGGGCATCCGGCGCTGGGCGGCGCGGCCGGAGAACCGGCGCAGCGCGGTCGTCGTCGGCGCCGGCGCGCTGGGCGTCAAGGTGGCGCGGGCCTTCCAGGCGCGCGGCGACATCGGGTTGTCCTTCCTGGGCTACTTCGACGACCGTGCCGACGACCGCGTCGACGACGACGCCGCCGGGCAGCGCCTGGGCAACCTGAAGCAGCTGGCGCCCTACATCCGGCAGCACGGCGTGCACGAGGTCTACATCACGCTGCCGCTGGGCAGCCAGCCGCGCATCCTGGAGCTGATGGAGCAGGTGCAGGGCACCACCGCGAGCATCTTCTTCGTGCCCGACGTCTTCGGCATCAGCATCATCCAGGGCCGTCTGCAGGACATGAACGGCGTACCGGTGGTCGGCCTGTGCGAGACGCCGTTCACGGGCACCAACCGGCTGGTCAAGCGGCTGGAGGACATCGTGCTCTCGAGCGTGATCCTGGTGGCGATCTCGCCGCTGCTGCTGTTCATCGCGATCGGCGTCAAGCTCAGCTCGCCGGGGCCGGTGATCTTCGCGCAGCGGCGCAACGGGCTGGACGGCGAGGAGATCGTGGTCTACAAGTTCCGCTCGATGCGCACCATGGACAACGGCAGCGTCGTGCCGCAGGCGACCAAGGGCGACCCGCGAATCACGCGCTTCGGCGCCTTCCTGCGCCGCAGCTCGCTGGACGAGCTGCCGCAGTTCGTCAACGTGCTGCAGGGCCGCATGAGCATCGTCGGCCCGCGCCCGCATGCGGTCGCGCACAACGAGCAGTACCGCCAGCTGATCAAGGCCTACATGGTGCGCCACAAGGTGAAGCCCGGGATCACGGGCTGGGCGCAGGTCAACGGCCACCGCGGCGAGACCGATACGCTCGAGAAGATGCAGGCCCGCGTCGAGTACGACCTCGAGTACCTGCGCAACTGGTCGCTGGGGCTGGACCTGCAGATCATCGCGCGCACGGTCAAGCTGGTCTTCTTCGACCGTCACGCGTACTGAGCCACCCGACCCACCGAACGCCCGCTGGAGCCCCGCCCGATGAACCCGTCCCGCGCCGCCGCCCCGTTCGCCACGCTCGCCCTGCTCGCCGGCGGCCTGCTCGCCGTGCCGGCAGCGGCGCAGGAGAACAGCCCGTACTACATCGGGCTGTCGCAGACGCTGTCGCACGACACCAACCTGCTGCGGCTGGGCAAGCGCCAGGCCGCGCCGGCCGGCTTCAGCAAGAGCGACACGAGCTCGACGACGGCGCTGATCGCCGGCATCGACCAGCCCTTCGGCCGCCAGCGCTTCTACGGCAACGTCTCGCTGCGCGCGAACCGCTTCGACAAGAACAAGGTCTACGACAACGACGGCTACACGGCCTCGGTCGGGCTGGACTTCTCCACCATCGAACGCATCTCGGGCTCGCTCTCGGCCAGCGCCAACCGCGGCCTGTCGCGCTTCAATACCGAGGAGATCGGGCTGCTGACCGAGAAGAACGTCGAGAGCGTGGAGTCGGTCGGCGCCACCGTGCGCGTGGGCGTCGTCACCGAATACACGCTGGAGGTCTCCGGCAGCCATCGCCGGGTCGACAACTCGCTGGACGACGACCGCGTGCGCGCGCGCAACTTCCGCCAGGACACGGCCTCGGTCGGGCTGCGCTGGCGCCCGTCGCCGGACCTCAACGTCGGCCTCGCGCTGCGCGGCAGCAAGGGCACCTACCCCGAGTTCCGGCGCACCGCGACCGGCTTCGAAGTCGACCGCTTCGACCGTCAGGACGTCGACCTGACCGCCTACTACCGGCCCAGCGGCGCGAGCTGGTTCAACCTGCGGCTCAGCGAGGGCAAGACCGAATACGACCTCGCGACGCGGCGCAACTTCTCCGGCCTCACCGGCACCTTCGCGTGGAACTGGCAGCCCACCGGCAAGCTGCTGCTCGAGACCCGCTACACCCGCGACACCGGCCAGGACTCGTACGCGACCTCGTTCTTCGGCGCGCCCGCGACGACCGACTACAGCCGCACCAGCGACCGGTTCACCCTCAAGGCCGAGTGGGCGGCCTCCGCCAAGCTGCTGTTCGAGGCCGGCCTGTCGCACGCCGACCGCGACCTCGTGCGCACGATCGACAACCTGTTCCTGCCCAGCGACGCGCGCGGCCGCCAGAAGTCCTCGGCCCTGACGCTGGGCGGGCGCTGGGTGCCGGCGCGCTGGGTACAGCTGGGCTGCAGCATCGAGAGCATCCGCACCAACAGCAGCGGCACGCTGGGCAACGACCTGAAGGGCGAGAGCTACGCCTGCTACGGCCAGTTCACGCTGCAATGAGCGGCGCGCCCGCATGACGACCGTCCTGCTCACCGGCGCCACCGGCTACATCGGCTCGCACACCTGGCTGGCGCTGCTGGAAGCCGGCTTCGACGTCGTCGGCGTCGACGACTTCAGCAACAGCTCGCCGAAGGTGCTGGACCGGCTGCACGAACTGAGCGGCCGCGCACCGGTGTTCGAGCGCCTGGACGTACGCGACGAAGCCGCGCTGGATGCGCTCTTCGAGCGCCATCGCCCGGCCGCCGCCGTGCACTTCGCGGCGCTGAAGGCGGTCGGCGAATCGGCGGCGCGGCCGCTGGACTACTACGCCAACAACCTCGGCGGGCTGCTCGCGGTGTGCCGCACGATGCTGCGCCGCGACGTCACGCGCTTCGTCTTCAGCTCCAGCGCCACCGTCTATGGCGACCCCGAGCGGCTGCCGCTGACCGAAGAGGCGCGCACGACGGCCGTCAACCCCTACGGCCAGACCAAGCTGATGGGCGAGCAGATCCTGCACGACCTGGGCGCGGCCGAACCGCGCTGGCAGACCGCCTGCCTGCGCTACTTCAACCCGGTCGGCGCGCACGAGAGCGGCCGCATCGGCGAGGACCCGCGTGGCACGCCGAACAACCTGATGCCCTACGTGGCGCAGGTCGCCGTCGGCCGCCTGCCGCGCCTGCGCGTCTTCGGCGGCGACTGGCCCACGTCCGACGGCACCGGCGTGCGCGACTACATCCACGTCGCGGACCTCGCCGAGGGCCATGTCGCGGCGCTGCGCCGGCTGCTCGGCGCCCCCGGCTCGTTCACCGTCAACCTGGGCACCGGTCGCGGGCACAGCGTGCTGGAGGTCGTGGCCGCCTTCGCCGCGGCCAGCGGCCGCGAGATCCCCTACGACATCGTGCCGCGCCGCGCCGGCGACGTCGCCGCCTGCTGGGCCGACCCGGCGCGCGCGCAGCAACTGCTGGGCTGGCGCGCGCGCCACGACCTGGCGCGCATGTGCGCCGACCACTGGCGCTGGCAGCAGCACAACCCGAGAGGCTACGAGGCATGAACGCCATCCCCGTCCTGCCCGTCATCATGGCCGGCGGTTCCGGCACGCGGTTGTGGCCGCTGTCGCGGTCCGGCTTCCCGAAACAGTTTCTCGTGCTGTCCGGCCACACCAGCCTTTTCCAGCAGGCCGCTGCGCGCCTGCACGACCTGGCGGCGGTGGACATCACGGTGGCGCCGCCGCTGGTCGTCGGCAACGAGGACCACCGCTTCCTGATCCTGGACCAGCTGCGCGAACTGGGCCGCGAACCGGCTGCGGTGCTGCTGGAGCCCGTCGGCCGCAATACCGCGCCGGCCGTCACGCTGGCCGCGCTGCAGGCGGTGCAGGACGGCGGCGACCCGGTGCTGGTCGTCACGCCGGCGGACCAGACCGTCACCGACGCCGGCGCCTTCGCCGCCGCGCTGCAGCGTGCGGTGCGTGCTGCCGCCGACGGCGCGATCGTGATCCTCGGCGTGCAGCCCGACCGACCGGAGACCGGCTACGGCTACATCCGCGCCGACGGGGGCCGCGTCGTGCAGTTCGTCGAGAAGCCCGACGCCGCGACCGCCGCCAGGTACCTGGGCGACGGCGGCTACAGCTGGAATGCCGGCATGTTCGTGCTGCGCGCCAGCACCTGGCTGGCGGCGCTGGAGCGATTCCGGCCGGACATCGCCGCCGCCTGCCGAGCCGCCTGGGCCGTCCGCAGCAGCGACGCCGCCTTCGTGCGTCCCGGGCGCGACGAGTTCGCCGCCGTGCCGGCCGAGAGCGTGGACTATGCGGTGATGGAACGCTGCCCCGGCGTGCTGGACATCCGCATGGAGGTACTGGCCGCGGGCTGGAACGACCTCGGCGCCTGGGAGGCCGTCTGGCAGGTGGCCGAGAAGGACGCCGAGGGCAATGCCAGCGTCGGCGACGCCATCGTCAAGGACAGCCGCAACACCCTGGTGCATGCCACGAGCCGGCTGGTCGGCGCGGTCGGGCTCGACGACGTGGTCGTCGTCGAAACGCCGGACGCGGTGCTGGTGGCGCGGCGCGACAAGAGCCAGGACGTCAAGGCCATCGTCAACCAGCTCGGCGCCGAGCAGCGCGGCGAACAGGCCCTGCACCGCAAGGTGCACCGCCCCTGGGGCTGGTACGACAGCATCGACCAGGGCCCGCGCCACCAGGTCAAGCGCATCATGGTCAAGCCGGGGGCTTCGCTGAGCCTGCAGATGCACCACCACCGCGCCGAGCACTGGATCGTCGTCACCGGCACCGCCGAGGTGACCGTGGGCGAGCGCGTCATCCTGCTCGCCGAGAACCAGAGCACCTACATCCCGCTGGGCGAGAAGCACCGTCTGCGCAACCCGGGCAAGGTGCCGCTGGAGATCATCGAGGTGCAGAGCGGCAGCTACCTCGGCGAGGACGACATCGTGCGCTTCGAGGACACCTACGGACGGGCGGCACCATGAGCATCCTCGTCACCGGCGGCGCCGGGTTCATCGGCAGCAATTTCGTGCTGGACTGGCTGGCACAGAGCGACGAGACCGTCGTCAACCTCGACGCGCTGACCTACGCCGGCAACCTGGCCAACCTGGCGTCGCTGCAGGGTGACGCGCGGCACGTCTTCGTCCAGGGCGACATCGGCGACCGTGCGCTGGTGGACTCGCTGCTGGCCACGCACCGGCCGCGCGCCATCGTGCATTTCGCGGCCGAGAGCCACGTCGACCGCAGCATCCACGGTCCCGGCGCGTTCATGAAGACCAACGTCGACGGCACCTTCACGCTGCTGGAGGCAGCGCGCGGCTACTGGGGCACCCTGGCCGACACCGACAAGACGGCCTTCCGCTTCCACCACGTCAGCACCGACGAGGTCTACGGCAGCCTGGGGCCGGGCGACCCGGCCTTCACCGAGACCCACCCGTACCAGCCCAACAGCCCCTACAGCGCCAGCAAGGCGGCCAGCGACCACCTGGTGCGCGCCTGGCACCACACCTACGAGCTGCCGGTGCTCACCACCAACTGCAGCAACAACTACGGGCCCTACCACTTTCCGGAGAAGCTGATCCCGCTGATGATCGTCAACGCGCTGGCCGACAAGCCGCTGCCCGTTTACGGCGACGGGCAGCAGGTGCGCGACTGGCTGTACGTGGGTGACCACTGCAGCGCCATCCGCGCCGTGCTGGCGCGCGGCCAGGTCGGCGAGGTCTACAACGTCGGCGGCTGGAACGAGAAGCCCAACCTCGAGATCGTGCAGGCCATCTGCGCGCTGCTGGACGAACTGCGGCCCGACCCCGCAGGGCCCTATGCAAGGCTGGTCACGCACGTGAAGGACCGCCCCGGGCACGACCGCCGCTATGCCATCGACGCACGCAAGATCGAGCGCGAGCTCGGCTGGCGGCCGGCCGAGACCTTCGCCACCGGCATCCGCAAGACGGTGCAGTGGTACCTGGACCATGCCGACTGGGTGGCCCAGGTGCAGAGCGGCGCCTACCGCGACTGGGTCGCGACGAACTACGCGACGCGCTGACGATGGCCACACGCATCCTGCTGCTGGGCTGCAACGGCCAGGTCGGCTGGGAGCTGCAGCGTGCGCTGGCGCCGCTGGGCGAGCTGACGGCACTGGACTTCGACGACTTCGCCGGCCGCGGCGAACTGGCCCCCGGCGTGCCGGCGCGCGCCGACTTCTCGCGCCCTGAGTCGCTGCCGGCGCTGCTGCAGGCGCTGCGGCCGGACATCGTCGTCAATGCCGCCGCGCACACCGCGGTCGACAAGGCCGAGAGCGAGCCCGAGCTCGCACGCACGATCAACGCCACCGCACCCGCCGTGCTGGCGCACGAGGCGGCGAAGCGAAGCGCCTGGCTGGTGCACTACAGCACCGACTATGTCTTCGACGGCAGCGGCACGCAGGCACGCAGCGAGGACGCGCCGACCGGCCCGCTGTCGGTCTACGGCCGCACCAAGCTCGAGGGCGAAGAGGCCATCCGCGCCAGCGGCTGCCGCCACCTGATCCTGCGCACCAGCTGGGTCTACGCCGCGCGCGGCGGCAACTTCGCGAAGACGATGCTCAAGCTGGCCGCCGAGCGCGAGACGCTGAAGGTCATCAGCGACCAGGTCGGCGCGCCGACCGGCGCCGAGCTGCTGGCCGACGTGACCGCCCATGCGCTGCGCCGGCTGCAGGACCAGCCGCAACTCGCCGGCACCTACCACTGCGTGGCCGCCGGCGAGACCAGCTGGCACGGCTACGCGCGTCTCGTGCTCGAGCAGGCGCGGGCCGCCGGCCGCACGCTGAAGGTGGCGCCGGAAAGCATCGAAGCGATCCCGACCAGCGCCTACCCGACGCCGGCGCGGCGGCCGCTCAATTCGCGGCTGGACACGACGAAGCTGCAGCGCGCCTTCGGCCTGCACCTGCCGCCCTGGCAGCAGGGCGTGCAACGCATGCTGGCCGAGGTGCTGGCACCGGCAGCCTGAACCCGACGAAGTGACGACCACCATGCAACGCAAGGGCATCATCCTCGCCGGCGGCTCCGGCACCCGGCTGCACCCGGCCACGCTGGCGATGAGCAAGCAACTGCTGCCGGTCTACGACAAGCCGATGGTCTACTACCCGCTGTCGGTGCTGATGCTGGCCGGCATGCGCGACGTGCTCGTCATCAGCACGCCGCAGGACACGCCGCGTTTCCAGGCCCTGCTGGGCGACGGCAGCCGCTGGGGCATGAACCTGCAGTACTGCGTGCAGCCCAGCCCGGACGGCCTGGCGCAGGCCTTCATCCTGGGCCGCGGCTTCGTCGGTGGTGCACCCAGTGCGCTGGTGCTGGGCGACAACATCTTCTACGGCCACGACCTGGCGACGCTGCTGGCGCGCGCGAACGCGCGCACGGCCGGCGCGACGGTCTTCGCCTACCACGTGACCGACCCCGAGCGCTACGGCGTGGTGGAGTTCGACCGCGACAAGCGCGCACTGAGCATCGAGGAAAAGCCCAAGGCGCCGAAGAGCCACTACGCCGTCACCGGCCTGTACTTCTACGACCAGCAGGTGTGCGACATCGCCGCCTCGATCAAGCCCAGCGCGCGCGGCGAGCTCGAGATCACCGAGGTCAACGCGACCTACCTGCGCCAGGGCCAGCTGAACGTGGAGATCATGGGCCGCGGCTATGCCTGGCTGGACACCGGCACGCACGACAGCCTGCTGGAGGCCGGGCAGTTCATCGCGACGCTGGAGAAGCGCCAGGGCCTGAAGGTGGCCTGCCCTGAGGAGATCGCCTACCGCGCCGGCTGGATCAGCGCCGAGGACCTGGAGCGCCAGGCGCAGCCGATGCTGAAGAACGGCTACGGCCAGTACCTGATGCAGGTGCTGCGCGAGAAGGCCTTCTGAACGTGAAGCTGCTGCCCACCGAGCTGCCCGGCGTCGTGATCGTCGAGCCCGCGGTCTTCGCCGACGACCGCGGCTGGTTCATGGAGAGCTGGAACCAGGCGCGCTTCGACGCCGCGCTGCAGGCCATGGGCCAGCCGGCGCCGCGGCCCTTCGTGCAGGACAACCACTCGTGCAGCCGCGCCGGCGTGCTGCGCGGCCTGCATTACCAGTTGCCGCCGCATGCGCAGGGCAAGCTCGTGCGCGTGGTGGCGGGTGCGGCCTGGGACGTGGCGGTGGACCTGCGCCGCGGCTCGCCGACCTTCGGGCGCTGGGCGGGTGCGGAGCTCAGCGCCGCCAACCGGCGCCAGCTGTGGATTCCGGAAGGCTTCGCGCATGGCTTCTTGGCCCTGGCCGACGACACGCACTTCCTCTACAAGACCACCGACGTCTACGCGAAGGACTGCGAGCGCAGCCTGCGCTGGGACGACCCGGCGCTAGGCATCCGCTGGCTGCTGCCGGCCGGCATGAGTGCGCCGCTGCTGGCGCCGAAGGACGCCGCCGCGCCGCTGCTGGCCGAAGCCGACCTGCCGCCAGCCTGATCGGAAGGCCGGGCGCGAGCCGGCGCCGCAAACGAAAAAACCGCAGCCGAAGCTGCGGTTTTCGTCGTGGACCGGGGTGAACCGGTTACACGTTGCGGATGTTGGAGGCCTGCGGGCCCTTCTGGCCCTGCTTCACCTCGAACTGCACCTTCTGGTTTTCGGCCAGGCTGCGGAAGCCGCCGGTGCTCTGGATTTCGCTGAAGTGGGCGAAGAGGTCCTTGCCACCACCGTCGGGGGTGATGAAGCCGAAGCCCTTGCCATCGTCGAACCACTTCACGGTTCCGGTTTGCGTCGTCATGTTCAGATTCCTTTCACGGTTGCTGCGCAGCACATGCTGTCGCAGTGCAGATGCGGCCAAGAAAATCACCGATCGAGGAATCCGCTGTACCCAACCTGAAATGCTTCAGGGCAAACCCAGAGAAAACCGTCAAACCACTATCGTCTTGCTCAAATCTACCCGCGCACTGTAACCCGGATTCCGCCCTCTCGCCGGCCGGACGCGAAAAAAGGTTACCTGGCGTGCTCCCGCTCACGCAAGGCGACGCGTGATCACGCCCGGGCGCCGCGCCCGATGCCGTGGTACTCGATGCCGCTCGCCTTCATCAGCGCCGGGTCGTAGATGTTGCGGCCGTCGAAGACCAGCGGCTGCTTCAGCGCCGACTTCATCGCGTCGAAGTCGGGGTTGCGGAATTCCTTCCACTCGGTCACGACGACCACCGCGTCGGCCCCGGCCAGCGCCTCGGCCTGGCTCTTGACGAAGCGCAGGCCCGCGGTGCCTTCCATCACCCGCGCCGCCTCCTTCATCGCCACCGGGTCGTAGGCCTGCAGCGTGGCGCCGCGGCGCGCCAGCTCGGCCACGACGACGCGGCTGGGCGCCTCGCGCATGTCGTCGGTATTGGGCTTGAAGGCCAGGCCCCAGATGGCGAAGGTGCGGCCCGACAGGTCCTCGCCGAAGCGCGCGACGATCTTGTCCACCAGCACGTGCTTCTGGCGCTCGTTGGCGTCCTCCACGGCCTGCAGCACGCCGAGCCTGACGCCGTTCTCGCGCCCGGTGGCGATCAGCGCCTTGACGTCCTTGGGGAAGCAGCTGCCGCCGTAGCCGGTGCCCGGGTACAGGAAGTGGGTGCCGATGCGCGGGTCCGAGCCGATGCCCTTGCGCACGGCCTCGATGTCCGCGCCCACGCGCTCGGCCAGCAGCGCCAGCTCGTTCATGAAGCTGATGCGCGTGGCCAGCATCGCATTGGCCGCGTACTTGGTGAACTCCGCGCTGCGCACGTCCATCAGCTGCAGGCGGTCGTGGTTGCGCATGAAGGGCGTGTACAGCGCGCGCATCAGCAGCACCGCGCGCTCGTCGTCGGCGCCGACGACGATGCGGTCCGGGCGCATGCAGTCCTCCACCGCGGCGCCCTCCTTCAGGAACTCGGGGTTGGAGACGACCGCGAACTGCATCTCGCCCAGGCCGCGCGCCACCAGCGCGGCGCGCACCGCCTCGCGCACCTTGTCGGCGGTGCCCACCGGCACCGTGCTCTTGTCGACGATGACCTTGTAGTCGGTCATGTGGCGGCCGATGTTGGTGGCCGCGGCCAGCACGTACTGCAGGTCGGCCGAGCCGTCCTCGTCGGGCGGCGTGCCCACGCCGATGAACTGCAGCGTGCCATGCGCCACCGCCGCGGCCACGTCGGTGGTGAACTGCAGCCGCCCGGCGGCCACGTTGCGGCGCACGAGTTCCTCCAGCCCCGGCTCGTGGATCGGGATGCCGCCGTCGTTGAGCAGGCGGATCTTGCGCTCGTCCACGTCCAGGCAGACGACGTGGTTGCCCATCTCGGAGAGGCAGGCGCCGGTGACGAGGCCGACGTATCCGGTGCCGACGACGGTGACTTTCATGGCGAGCGTTCGCTGGAAGACTGGGAGCCGCGGATTGTCCCATCCGTCACCGGCGCCGGGCCCGGTGCCGGCGGCAACTATTGCGCAGTGCCCGCGGCCGTGCGGCGTGGTGTCGGCCGTCGGCGGGCCACCGCCTGCCGGCTGGGGCCGGCTAGGGCCGGCGCAGGGGCCCGCCGGCGCCGGTGGCGTAGAAGTGCGGGTTCTCGAAACCCGGCTTGCCGTAGTGCAGCGGTTCGCCCTGCAGCGTGTGGACGCCGCCGCCGGCAGCCGCCAGCACGGCATGGCCGGCGGCGATGTCCCACTCCATCGTGCGGCCCAGCCGCGGATAGAGGTCGGCCGCGCCTTCGGCGATGCGGCACAGCTTCAGTGACGAGCCGGCATTGACCAGCCGCGCCACCTGAAGGCCGGCCAGGAAGGCATCCAGCGCGGCGGCGTCGCCATGGCTGCGGCTGGCCGTCACGGTCAGGCCCTCGGCGGGCACGGCGCGGCAGCGTGCCGGCACGCGACGACCCTCGGCATCCTCGACGAAGGCACCCTGCCCCGCCACGCCGGCCCACAGCGTGCCCAGCGCCGGCGCCAGCACCACGCCGAGCACCGGCGCACCACGGTGGACGAGCGCGATGTTGACCGTGAACTCGCCGTTGCGCGAGACGAATTCCTTGGTGCCGTCCAGCGGGTCGACGAGCCAGAACAGCCCGCTGGAGACATCCGGCACGCGGCCGGCGGCGACGGCCTCCTCCGCGACGACGGGCAGGTCCGGCGCCAGGGCCTGCAGCGCCGCGACGATCGCGGCCTCGGCCCGCTCGTCGGCCTCGGTCACCGGCGACGCATCGGACTTGCCGCGCACCGTGAAGTCCGTCCGGTAGATGTCCAGGATGTGGCGTGCGGCCTCGCGGGCGGCGGCGATCACGCCCGGCAGCAGTGCCGCGGCGCGCGCGCGGATTGCCGCAGCTTCGTCGGGCGTCGCAGAGAGATCGGTCAAGGCTGGGAACTCCCGGTCAAGGTGGCGCGGCGCGCAGGAATCGGCGCAATCCGCCCCGTCCGGCGTGAAGACCCCGCGTCCTCGGGGGGCGCGGCCGCCTTCGCGCCGACGGTGTCTCGTCGATACTCGCGACTTTACGTCGCAGTGCAGCATCGTGACGACCTACGCCCCCATCCGTTCCGTGAAGATGTCCGAGCCTGTCCGCCTCACGCACCTGCAGCGCCTGGAAGCCGAGAGCATGCACATCATGCGCGAGGTCGTCGCCGAGGCCGAGCGCCCGGTGATGCTCTACAGCATCGGCAAGGACAGCGCGGTGATGCTGCACCTGGCGCGCAAGGCCTTCCACCCGGCGCCGCCGCCGTTCCCGCTGCTGCACGTGGACACCACGTGGAAATTCCGCGACATGTACGCGATGCGCGAACGCATGGCGCGCGAGAGCGGCATGACGCTGCTGGTGCACCAGAACCCCGAGGCCAAGGCGATGGGCATCAACCCCTTCGACCATGGCTCGCAGGTGCACACCGACCTGTGGAAGACGCAGGGCCTGAAGCAGGCGCTGGACCTGCACGGCTTCGACGCCGCGTTCGGCGGCGGCCGCCGCGACGAGGAGAAGAGCCGCGCCAAGGAGCGCATCTTCAGCTTCCGCAGCGCGCAGCACCGCTGGGACCCGAAGAACCAGCGTCCCGAGCTCTGGCGCCTGTACAACAGCCGCAAGAAGCCCGGCGAGTCGATGCGCGTGTTCCCGATCAGCAACTGGACCGAGCTGGACATCTGGCAGTACATCCACCTCGAGGACATCCCCATCGTGCCGCTGTACTTCGCGGCCGAGCGGCCGGTGGTCGAGCGCGGCGGCACGCTGATCATGGTCGACGACGAGCGCATGCGCCTGGCCCCGGGCGAGGTGCCGGTGCTGAAGAAGGTGCGCTTCCGCACGCTGGGCTGCTACCCGCTGTCCGGCGCGGTCGAGAGCGAGGCCGACACGCTGCCGGCCATCATCCAGGAGATGCTGCTGGCGCGCACCAGCGAGCGCCAGGGCCGCATGATCGACCACGACCAGGCCGCGTCGATGGAGAAGAAGAAGCAGGAAGGGTACTTCTGACATGGCCCACGTCTCCGACCTCATCGCCAGCGACATCGGCGAATACCTGCGCCAGCACCAGCACAAGGGGCTGCTGCGCTTCATCACCTGCGGCAGCGTCGACGACGGCAAGAGCACGCTGATCGGCCGCCTGCTCTACGACAGCAAGATGCTGTTCGAGGACCAGCTCGCCGCGGTCGAGGCCGACAGCAAGAAGTGGGGCACGCAGGGCGGCGACATCGACTTCGCGCTGCTCGTCGACGGCCTGGCGGCCGAGCGCGAGCAGGGCATCACGATCGACGTCGCCTACCGCTTCTTCAGCACCGACCGGCGCAAGTTCATCGTCGCCGACACGCCGGGCCACGAGCAGTACACGCGCAACATGGTCACCGGCGCGTCGACCGCCGACCTGGCGATCATCCTGGTCGACGCACGCAAGGGCGTGCTGACGCAGACGCGCCGCCACAGCTACCTGGTCAGCCTGATCGGCATCCGGCAGGCGGTGCTGGCGGTCAACAAGATGGACCTCGTCGACTGGGACCCGGCCGCCTTCGCCGCGATCGAGGCCGACTACCGCGCCTTCGCCGCGCAGCTGGGGCTGCAGCAGATCACCGCGATCCCGATCTCCGGCCTGAAGGGCGACAACATCACCAGCCGCAGCGCGCGCACGCCCTGGTACGAGGGCCCGACGCTGATGGAGGTGCTGGAGACCTGCGAAGTCGACGACACGCGGCTGCAGGACGACCCGATGCGCCTGCCGGTGCAGTGGGTCAACCGGCCCAACCTGGACTTCCGCGGCTACTGCGGCCTGCTGGCCAGCGGCCGCGTGCGCCCCGGCGACCGCGTGCGCGTGCTGCCCTCGGGCCGCGAGTCCACGGTGCAGCGCGTCGTCGCGCTGGACGGCGACCAGCCCGAGGCCGTGGCCGGCCAGAGCGTGACGATCACGCTGGCCGACGAGCTGGACATCTCGCGCGGCGACGTCATCGCCGCGGCCGACGCGCCCTGCCAGGTCGCCGACCAGTTCGAGTGCCACCTGGTCTGGATGGACGACGAGGCCATGCTGCCCGGCCGCCCCTACCTGCTGAAGATCGGCACCCGCACGGTGAATGCCAGCGTGCTCGAGATCAAGCACAAGGTCAACGTCAACACGCTGGAACACACGGCGGCCAAGACGCTGGCGCTGAACGAGATCGGCGTGTGCACGCTGTCGCTGGACCGCCCGGTGCCCTTCGAGCCCTACGCGGTCAACCGCGACCTCGGCGGCTTCATCCTGATCGACCGGCTGAGCAACCACACGGTGGCCGCCGGCATGCTGCACTTCGCGCTGCGCCGCGCGCACAACATCCACCTGCAGCCGGTGGCAGTGGACAAGGCGGCGCGCGCCGTGCTGTTGGGCCAGAAGCCGGCGGTGCTGTGGTTCACCGGCCTGTCCGGCGCCGGCAAGAGCACGATCGCCAACGCGGTCACGAAGAAGCTCTACGCGCTGGGCCACCACACCTACCAGCTCGACGGCGACAACGTGCGCCACGGCCTGAACCGCGACCTCGGCTTCACCGACGCCGACCGCGTCGAGAACATCCGCCGCGTCGCCGAGGTCGCGCGGCTGATGGTGGACGCCGGGCTGATCGTCATCACCTCGTTCATCTCGCCGTTCCGCAGCGAGCGCGAGATGGCGCGCCGCCTGTTCGAGCCCGGCGAGTTCCTCGAGGTCTATGTCGACGTGCCGCTGGCAGTGGCCGAGCAGCGCGACGTCAAGGGCCTGTATGCGAAGGCGCGGCGCGGCCAGCTGCCCAACTTCACCGGCATCGACAGCCCCTACGAACCGCCGGAGGCCGCCGAGGTGCACCTGCCCGCCGCCGGGATCAGCGTCGACGAGGCCGCGGAACGCGTCATCGAACGGCTGTGCGTGGCCGGCGTGCTGCGCGCCTGAGGCCCGCGGTCCGAGGCGAACGGCCCCGGCCGTGCCCTGTCGCATGAGCACGCATCGCGCCCGGTGCCGGACGCCCGCCGTCGCGCGGTGCGACATCACGGACCGGGCGGCCATCGCATGACGCTGCAGCAGGCCCTCGTCTTCGTCGCGCTGCTGGTGCTGGCGGTGGAACTGGTGCGCGGCCGGCGCGCGCCGGCCGCGGTCTTCACCGGCGTCGCGCTGGCCTTCGTGCTGCTGGACCTGGTCTCGCTGCCGCGCGCGCTGCAGCAGCTGACCAACCCCGGGCTGGTCACGGTGGTCGTGCTGCTGCTGCTGAGCGTGGTGCTGGACAAGAGCCGCCTGCTCGAGCAGGCGGCCGAGCGCCTGGTGCGCGGCGGCTACCGCGCGGCGCTGGCCCGGCTGTGCGGCGCCACGGCGCTGTACTCGGCCTTCCTCAACAACACCGCGGTGGTCGCCTCGCTGATCGGGCCGCTGAAGCACTCGCGCGCGCATGGCGCGCAGCGCCTGCTGCTGCCGATGTGCTTCGCGGCGTCGCTGGGCGGCATCCTGACGCTGGTCGGCACCAGCACCAACCTGCTGGTCAACGGCCTCATGGTGGGCGCCGGCCTGCCGGGGCTGGGCATCTTCGAGCTGTTCCCGGTGGGCCTGTGCATCGTGCTGGCCTGCGGCGCGACGATGCTGCTGCTGTACCCGCGGCTGCTGGCCACGCGGCCGGTGGAGCAGGAACAGGCCAGCGACTACTTCCTGGAAGCCAGCGTGCGGCCCGACAGCCCGCTGATCGGGCGCACCGTCGAGCAGAACGGCCTGCGCCGGCTGGCCCACCTGTTCCTGGCCGAGATCGTGCGCGAAGGCCGCGTCATCGCGCCGGTGGAGCCCGACCGCAGCATCCGCGCCGGCGACATCCTGGTCTTCACCGGCGACGTCACGCGGCTGGACCTGCTGCTGCAGTTTCCCGGGCTGGAGACGCGCGGCCAGCGCTACCAGCTGCCGCTGGACAACCTGGTGGAGGTGGTGGTCGCCGCCGACAGCACGCTGGCCCGGCGCACGCTGCGCCAGGTGGACTTCCGCTCGCAGTTCGACGCCGCGGTCATCGCGGTGCGCCGCGGCCGCGAGCGGCTGCGCGGCCCCATCGCCGACGTGCCGCTGGAGGTCGGCGACACGCTGGTGCTGGTGGTGGGCCAGGACTTCGACAAGCGCAACAACCTGCAGCGCAACTTCGTCGTCGTCACGCGCCACCAGGTGCAGAAGTTCACCGACGCGCGCAAGGGCTGGCTGGCCACCGCCGGCTTCGGCGCCGCCATCGTGCTGGCCTCGCTGGGTGTGGTCGACTTCCTGAAGGCGCTCATCGTGCTGCTGGCGCTGTTCCTGGTGACCGGGCTGGTCGGCACCTCCGAGCTGCGCCGGCGCGTGCCCTACCAGATCGCCGCCATCATCGCCAGCGCGCTCGTGATCAGCGACGTGATGGCCGAGACGGGCAGCGGCCGCCTGCTGGCCGGCTGGCTGCTGACCGGCGCCGAGCACTTCGGTCCCTACTGGGCGCTGGGCATCATCCTGGTCGTCACCTGGCTGCTGACCGAGCTGATGAGCAACAACGCCGCGGCCGCGCTGGCCTTCCCGGTGGCGCTGGGGGTCGCCGAGCAGCTGGGCCTGCAGCCGATGCCCTTCCTGATGGCCGTGCTGTACGGCGCCAGCTGCAGCTTCCTGACGCCCTACGGCTACCAGACCAACCTGATGGTGATGTCGCCCGGGGGCTACGCGCTGCGCGACTTCCTGCGCGCCGGCGCGCCGGTCGCCCTGGTCTTCCAGGCGGTGGCGCTGGTGGCGATACCGGTGGTGTTTCCGTTCGTGGCGAGGGGGTGAGCAGCAGGGAGCACCTGCGTCGGTCCCGGCCCATCGCAACGCGCAGTCGACGCCTGAAGCGCGCCAAGCCACGTGGGGCACGGACGATGGTCGCGAACAGCCGGCCGACACCACCGCCCCCTAGTTCCAGGGGGACGGCACCCTCGGCGTGTGCGCGCAAGCGGGGCCGCGGCCTGCATGGCGCCCGGGGAACGGCATACTAGGCGCGCGGTCGACAGGTCGGCCGTTGAACGGTCGCCGCAGGGCGCGGTGGACTCGTCAGGACGCGTTGAACGGAATCGTGTAGGCGCATACCCATGGGTTGGCTGCTCTCCCCCGCACTCCGGCCGCTGACCATCCTCGCGGCGCTGGTCAGCCTGGTGCTGAACCTGACCATGCTGGTGCCGCCGATGTACATGCTGCTGGTCTTCGACCGCGTGTTCTCCAGCCGCATCATCGAGACCCTGGTCATGCTGACGCTGCTCGCCGTGGTGGGCCTGCTGCTGATGTTCCTGATGGACGCCGCGCGCAGCGCCGTGCTGGCGGCGGCCGGGCGGCTGCTCGACGGCCGCCTGGGCGGCATCGCGATGCGGGTGACGATCGAGGACGCCGCGCGCTTCGGCGGCGCCACGCAGGCCGGGCTGGGGCGCGACGTCGGGCTGCTGCGCAACTTCGTGACCGGCAACGGCATCTTCGCGGTCTTCGACGCGCCGTGGATGCCGATCTACCTGTTCGTCATCTTCCTGTTCCATCCGCTGCTCGGCGTGCTGGCCAGCGCCGCCGCGCTGGCGCTGTTCGGGCTGGTGGTGCTGAACGAACGCCTGTCGCGCGCGCCGGCCGACGAGGCCATGGCCGGCTCGCGGCGGGCCACGCGCTTCGTCGACGCCGCTTCGCGCAATGCCGACGCCGTCAGCGGCATGGGCATGACCGCCGCGGTGGTCGAGCGCTGGCGCGCGCTGCATGCGCCCGTGGTGCAGGCGCAGGCGCGGCTGGCGGCCGTCGGCGGGCCGCTGGGCGCCTTCGTGCGCAGCTTCCGCTTCGCCATGCAGGTCGCGATGCTGGCGCTGGGCGCCTGGCTGGTGATCGAGCAGCATGTCACGCCGGGCGTGATGATCGCCTCCACGATCCTGCTGGCGCGCGCGCTGCAACCGGTGGAACTGCTGATCACCGGCTGGAAGGCGCTGGTCGACGCGCGTGGCGCCGGCCAGCGCCTGGCGGCCGCACCCGTCGAGTCCGGCGAGCAGTCCGTGGCGCTGCCGGTGCCCAGCGGCCGGCTGGACGTCGAGAAGGTGGTGTTCGGCGCGCAGCCGCAGCGCCCGCCCATCCTGAAGGGCATCAGCTTCTCGCTGCAGCCCGGCGAGACGCTGGGCCTGATCGGCCCCAGCGCCTCGGGCAAGACCACGCTGGCGCGCCTGATGCTGGGCATCTGGCGCCCGCAGTCGGGCGCGGTGCGGCTGGACGGCGCCGACGTGTCGCAGTGGAACCGTGACCAGCTCGGCCGTCATGTCGGCTACCTGCCGCAGGACGTGGAGCTGTTCGCCGGCACGGTGGCCGAGAATATCGCTCGCCTGGGGCCGGTGGACTCCGAAGCGGTCGTGCGCGCGGCCCAGCTCGCGGGTGCGCACGAGATGATCCTGCGCCTGCCTGCGGGCTACGAGACGCCGATCGGCGACGCCGGCTCGGCGCTGTCCGGCGGCCAGCGCCAGCGCATCGGCCTGGCGCGCGCGCTGTACGGCGAGCCGCAGCTGGTGGTGCTGGACGAGCCGAATGCCAACCTCGACAGCGAGGGCGAGGCCGCGCTGGGCGCGACGCTGGCGGCGCTGAAGGCCGCCGGGCGCACGGTGGTGCTGATCGGCCACAAGCCTTCGATGATGGCCAGCGTCGACAAGCTCGCGGTGCTGGTCGACGGCGCGCTGGACGGCTTCGACCGCCCGCAGGCGCTGATGGCACGCTACACCGCGCCGCGTGCCGGGGCCGCCCCGGTGCGTGCGGCGGCAGACTGAGCGAGGCAGCGATGGCCAACGAGACGGTACTGACGCAGGTCCTGGGCCGGCCGCTGGACGACGGCACCGAGCGCACGACGCTGCAGCGCCTGCGCCGGCGCGTCGGCGTGGCGGTGCTGGCGGTGGCGGCCGTGGTGGTCGCGTGGTCGCTGCTGGCGCCCCTGAGCGGCGCCGTGATCGCGCAGGGCTTCGTGAAGACCGAGCTCAACCGCAAGACCGTGCAGCACCAGGAAGGCGGCATCGTGCGCGAGATCCTGGTCCGCGAGGGCCAGCGCGTGCGCGCGGGCGATCCGCTGCTGGTGGTGGGCGACGTGCGCTCGAACGCGCTGCTGGACCTGTACCAGGCGCAGTGGGTGTCGGAGTCCGTGCGCCAGGCGCGCCTGAGCGCCGAGCTGGCGATCGCCCCGGGCTTCGGCCTGCCCCAGGGCGTCGCGGACAACGCGCAGGCGCGCGACTACCTGGCGCGCGAGCAGGCGCTGTTCCAGGCCCGGCGCCGCACGCTGGTGGAGCAGCTGGCGCTGCTGGAGACGCAGGTCGAGGCGACGCAGGCGCAGGTGCGGGCGCTGAGCGAGCAGGTCGCCTCCACCGCGCAGGGGGCGGCACTGGCCCGCGAGGAGCTGGACCTCAACCGCAGCCTGGCGCGCGACGGTTTCGTGCAGCGTGCCCGGCTGCTGCCGCTGGAGCGCGCGGTGACCGACTACGACAGCCGCAGCGGCGAGCAGTCCAGCGAGCTGGCGCTGGCGCGCCAGCGGCTGGCCGAGCTGAGCCTGCGCGCCACGCAAGCACGCAACCAGTACCAGCAGCAGGCGGCCGCCGAGCTCAAGGACAGCACGACGCGGCTGCGCGAGATCGAGGAACAGCTGCGCCCGGCGCGCGACCTGGTCGAGCGCCAGTACGTGCGGGCGCCGGTCGACGGCGAGGTGATGTCGATGCAGGTCGCGGCGGTCGGCGCCGTGGTCGGCCCGCGCGAGCCGCTGCTGGAGGTGGTGCCGGCGCAGGAAGCCCTGGTCGTGGAAGCCCGCGTCAGCGTGGCCGACATCGAGCATGTGCAGCCCGGCGGTGCCGCCGAGGTGCGCCTGACGGCCTACGAATACCGATCGATGCCGATGCTGGCCGCCCGCGTGACGGCGGTGTCGGCCGACCGCATCGAGGACCCGCGCACCGGCCAGACCTGGTTCCGCACGCTGGTCGAGGTCGACACCAGGGAACTGCAGGCCTACCCGGACGCGCGCATGCAGCCCGGCATGCCGGCGGAGGTCTTCGTCTCGACCCCCGGCCGCACGCTGCTGCAGTACGTGCTGCAGCCGCTGCGGGCCTTCGCGGCACGCGGCATGCGGGAACCCTGAGCCCGGTGAAGGTCCTGTTCATCCACCAGAACTTTCCCGGGCAGTACAGGCATCTCGCACCGGCGATCAGCCAGCTGCCCGGCTGCCGGGTCGTCGCGCTGGGCGACCAGAAGAACCTGGCCGCGGTGCCGGCGCCGAGCGCGTTCCAGCGCATCCTGTACGCGCCGGCGCGCGAGCCGGCCAAGAGCACGCACCCCTATCTGCGCCACGTGGAGTCGGCGGTGCTGCGTGGCCAGGCCGTGGCGCGCGCGGCGCGCGAACTCGGGCGCCAGGGCTTCGTGCCCGACCTGATCTGCGCCCACGCGGCCTGGGGCGAGGCGCTCTACCTGCGCGACATCTTTCCCGCCGCACGCATCCTGGCCTACTTCGAGTTCTATTACCACGGCACCGGCGTCGACATCGGCTTCGATCCGGAATTCCCGTCCGACCTGGACGACCGGCTGCGCCTGCGCACCTGGAACATGACGCACCAGTCGACCTTCTTCTCGGTCGACGCCGGGCTGACACCCACGCACTGGCAGGCCAGCGTCTTCCCGCCGCTGCTGCGCGAGCGGCTGGAAGTCATCCACGACGGCATCGACACCGACGTGCTGCGGCCCGACCCGGCGGCACGCTTCGAACTGCCCGGCGGCGGCAGCCTGGGGCGCGACGACGAGGTCGTCACCTTCGTCAGCCGCGGCCTGGAGCCGTACCGCGGCTTCCACCTCTTCATGCGCGCGCTGCCGCGGCTGCAGCAGCGCTGCCCGAAGGCGCAGGTGGTCATCGTCGGGCGCGACAAGCCCAGCTACGGCCGTGCCCCGACCGATGCCGCCAACTGGCGCGAGAAGCTGCTCGGCGAGCTCGAGGGGCGCATCGACCTGGGCCGCGTGCACTTCACCGGCACGCTGCCGTACCCCTCGTTCGTGCGGCTGCTGCAGGTCAGCCGCGCGCATGTCTACATGACCTACCCGTTCGTGCTGTCGTGGTCGATGCTGGAGGCGATGGCGCTGGGCGCGCCGATAGCCGCCAGTGCCACGGCGCCGGTGACCGAGGTCGTGGAAGACGGGGTCAACGGCCTGCTGTTCGACTTCTTCGACCAGGACGCGCTGATCGACCGCATCGAGCGCCTGCTCGCCGATGCCGGGCTGCGCCAGCGGCTCGCCACCGCGGCACGCGAGACCGTGGTGGCGCGCTACGACCTGCGCAGGGTGTGCCTGCCGGCACAGCTGCGGCTGCTGCAGCGGGTGGTGGCCGGGCCCGCCGGCGCGCCGGCGCGCTGAGCTGCGTGCCGCGCGGTCGAGGCCGGCGTCGGCGCGGCAGCCTGGGCGCCCCGCGGCAATTCGACGGCAGTCGCCACTGACTACCCTCCAGGGTAAATCCCCCCTGAGAACATAGGGGTTGCCACTGATACCCGCGGGTGGGACAGTGCCTCGAACGTGACTTCCTGCGCGGTTGCCCGAGGGCGTTGCGTACCGCGGCCGTTCGGACGGCCGCATCAGCAGGACGGATGAACCCTCGCGAAGAGGGCAGCGATCGAGGAGAGACAGCATGGCTCTGCGTACCGGAAACCTCCATGGGCTGCGCGCCTTCGGCGCCCCGGATCTCCTGCTGGACGTGCCGCTGGCCGACCTGCGCTGGTCGTTCGAGGTCGCGAAGGCGGCACTGGAGGCCGCGCCGCTGCCGGCGGCCGAACCGCCGCAGATGGCTGGCGACACCTCGTCCGCCAGCAGCCTGCCGGCGACCGAGACATCGTCCGCCTTCGCGCTGAGCGAGGCCGGTGCGCCGGCATCGGCCGACGAGGCCGCGCCGTCCACGACGGCGGGTAGCCTCGACCGAGAAGCGGTTTCGAGTGCCCCGGATGCCGTCGCGCGGGTGTCCGCGTTCGCGGCGGACGGCAGCGACGTCGCGCTGCCCACGGTCGATCGCCTGAGCGCGCCGATGGCGCTCGAGGCAGGCGGCGACGCGATGGCCGGCGACGACGTCGAGGCTCCCGCGGAGGTCAGCGCACCCGATGTCAGCGGTGCCAACTTCCTGCACGGCGACCCGGTCGTCCCGACCGATGCGCCGATGGTCGACGACGACGACGGCGCCGGCCCGGTGCCCCTCAACGGCAACGGCGCCACGACGGTCAACGTGGCGGCGTCCGGCAACCAGAGCATCGACGGCCTGCTGCGCGGCATCCGCTGGTCCGGCGCGATCAGCTACACGGACCCCGACTCGCCGCTCGACTACCAGATCGGCTACAACAGCGACCAGGACGGCGACGGCACCAGCGCCCAGTTCGAGGGCTTCTCGCGCCTGGCGGCCGACCAGCTGGAGGCCATCCACTTCGCGCTCAACCAGGCCATCTACACGCAGCCAGCCGGCGCGGGCGCGCTTTCGGTCGAGGGCTTCACCAACCTCAGCATCACCTACGGCACACCGGCCGCCGGCACGGGCACGATCCGCGTTGCCAACACGTCGGACGCGGCGACGTCGTACGCCTTCTACCCGAACAACAACATCTACGGCGGCGACGGCTGGTTCGGTCCGTCGGCCAGTTCCGGCTCGCGGCCGACGACCGGCGACTACGGCTGGCACACCCACATCCACGAGATGGGCCATTCGCTGGGCCTGAAGCACGGCCAGGAACTCGGCGGGCCCGCCAACGTCGCGCTGCCCGCCAACGTCGACTCGATGGAGTTCTCGGTGATGACCTACCGGTCGTACATCGGGCAGCCCCTGGGCGGCGGCTACACGAACGAGCAGTTCGGCTACGCGCAGACCTGGATGATGCTGGACATCCAGGCGCTGCAGTACATGTACGGCGCCGACTACAACGTCAACAGCGGCAACACCACCTACACCTGGAGCCAGACCACCGGGCAGACCTTCATCAACGGCGTGCTGGCCATCGACCCGGGCGCCAACCGCATCTTCGCGACGATCTGGGACGGCAACGGCATCGACACCTATGACCTGTCGAACTACACGACCAACCTCCAGATCGACCTGAACCCCGGTGGATGGTCCACCTTCTCGACCACGCAGCTGGCCGACCTGGACCAGTTCACGGCCGGGCGCCTGGCACGCGGCAACATCGCGAATGCGCTGCTGTTCAACAACGACACGCGCTCGCTGATCGAGAACGCCATCGGCGGCAGCGGCAACGACAGCATCCTGGGCAACCAGGCCAACAACGTGCTGACCGGCAACGCCGGCAACGACACGCTCAATGGCGGCGCCGGCGCCGACACCACGAACGGCGGCGACGGCAACGACCGCATCGTCGACACCGACTTCGTCAACTTCGACGTGCACAACGGCGGTGCCGGGGTCGACTGGATCGACTACAGCGGCGTGACCTTCTCGTCGGGCGTCGTGACCATCAACCTGGCCACCGCGCTGGTCAGCGTGACCGCGGGCAATACCGAGACGATCTCGAACTTCGAGAACGTCGACGGTTCGCAGGGCGGCGAGACGATCATCGGCAATGGCGCCGGCAACATCCTGTACGGGAACGGCGGCAACGACACCATCGTCGCCGGCGGCGGCGAGGACACCGTGCGCGGCGGTCTCGGCAACGACGTGCTGCAGGGTGGCTTCGTCACCGACTACGTCTACGGCGAGGACGGCAACGACACCATCCAGGTGCTCGCCGGCGAGTTCTACGACAACGTGGACGGTGGTGCCGGCACCGACACGCTGGACCACTCGGCCTCCAACTACAGCGGAACGACCTTCGACTTCGAGGCCGGCACCATCACCGGCACCGGCGTCAACAACCCGGCCTTCCTGCTGAACATCGAGGTCTACCTGGACGGCTCCGGCGACAACACCATCGTCTCCGACGGCAACAGCCGCAGCTACTACGGCAACGGCGGCAACGACTACATGATCGCCGAGCTCGGCGGCGAGACCATGGACGGCGGCGTCGGCGACACCGACACGATCGACCTGACGCGCTGGAACGGCCCCTACATCGTCGACATGACCACGGGTTCGTCCAACTACGGCGGCGAGCTGTATACGAACTTCGAGAACCTTGTCTCCGGCAACGGCAACGACTCGATCACCGGCACGTCCGGCAACAACGTCATCAGCACCACCGGCGGCAACGACACCGTCGATGCCGGCAACGGCAACGACACGGTCAACGCCGGCGACGGCGACGACACCATCATCGACACGATCGCGATGTTCGACACGAACAACGACGTGTTCAATGGCGGCAACGGCACCGACACGCTGATCCACGACTTGAGCTGGGTGCCCGAGGTGCTGTTCGACCTGACGGCCGGCTGGTCGTCGTGGAACGGGCTGCGCGACCAGCTGATCAGCATCGAGAACCTGGTCGTGGGCGGCCAGGCGCAGGTACGCGGCAGCGCGGTCGCCAACGTGCTGACGGTCAACGGCACCGGCGCCAACGTCATCGACGGCGAGGGCGGCAACGACACCATCAACGCCGGCGGCGGCAACGACAGCATCAATGCCGGCAGCGGCAACGACTCGGTGCTGGCCGGCGACGGCGACGACATCATCACCGACACGCAGGGCATGGCGGCCAGCGACGACGACGTCTACGACGGCGGCGCCGGCATCGATACCTTGGTGCACGACCTCAACTGGGTCAGCGACGTCACCTTCGACCTGAACGCGGGCTGGTCCAGCTACTTCGGCAACCGCGACCAGCTGATCAGCATCGAGAACCTGGTCGTCGGCGGCGCGGCCACCGTGCGCGGCAGCAATGTCGCCAATGCGCTGACCGTGAACGGCACCGGCGCCAACCTGATCGAAGGCCTGGGCGGCAACGACACCATCAGCGCCGGAGGCGGCAACGACTCGATCAACGCCGGCCCCGGCAACGACTCGGTGCTGGCCGGCGATGGCGACGACATCATCACCGACACCGAGAGCATCTTCTCGACCGGCCAGGAAGACGACGTCTACGACGGCGGTGCGGGCATCGACACGCTGATCCACGACCTCAACTGGGTCAGCAGCGTCACCTTCGACCTGAATGCCGGCTGGACCATCTTCAACGGCAACCGCGACCAGCTGATCAGCATCGAGAACCTGACGGTGGGTGGCGCGGCCAGCGTCATCGGCAGCGCAGTGGCGAACGTGCTGCGCGTGAACGGCACGGGCTCGAACGTGATCAACGGCCTGGGCGGCAACGACACCATCTACGCAGGCGGCGGCAACGACACCATCGACGGCGGCAGCGGTGACGACGTGATCCACGGCGAGGCCGGCAACGACCTGATCAACGGCGGCACGGGCGCCGACCAGATGGAAGGCGGCGACGGCGACGACACCTACACGGTGGACAACGCGGGCGACCAGGCGATCGAGGTCGACAGCGTGCCTGGCGGCATCGATCTGGTGAACGCCTCGGTCAGCTTCACGTTGGGCACCGGGGTGGAGAACCTGGTGCTGACCGGGGGTGCGGCGATCGACGGCACCGGCAACGGCCTGGCCAATGCCATCACCGGCAACGGTGCGGCCAACGTGCTGGACGGCCAGGGTGGCAACGACACGCTGCTGGGTGGCGGTGGCAACGACACGCTGCTGGGCGGTGACGGCAACGACGTGCTGGATGGTCAGACGGGCGACGACAGCATGGAGGGCGGCACGGGCGACGACACGTACCACGTCGACGCCTCGACGGACGCGATCAGGGAGTTGAACGCCCAGGGCAATGACACCGTGTACTCCACGGCCGCGAGCTTCACTCTGTCTCTACACGTGGAGAGCCTGTATCTCGTTGGTGTGGGCAACCAAAGCGGTGCCGGCACCTGGCAGAACAACCTCATCGTCGGCAATACCGGAGACAACCTCCTGGAAGGTCTGGCCGGGGCGGACACCCTGATCGGTGGCGACGGCAACGACAGCCTGGACGGCGGAACCGGCATGGATTCCCTGGTCGGCGGCAGCGGCAACGACACGCTCAACGGCTCCGGCAGCGACGACACCATGGAAGGCGGCCTGGGCAACGACCTGTACAAGGTCAACTCCACGCCTGACGTCGTGGTGGAACTGGCAGGTGAAGGCGTGGACACCGTGGACTCCACGGCGATCAGCTTCACGCTGCCCGACCACGTCGAGAACCTCAACAACCTGCGGGACATCGGCTTCCAGTTCGGCCGCGGCAATGCCCTGGACAACATCATGACCGGCCTGGCTGCCGATGATCAGTTGCAGGCGCTGGAGGGCAACGACAGCCTCGTGGGCAACGGCGGCAACGACACCTTGCAGGGTGGCGATGGCAACGACACCTTGCAGGGGGGTGTCGGCGAAGACAGCCTGGCCGGTGGTACGGGCGACGATCTGATGCTCGGAGGCGACGGCAACGACACGCTCAACGGCGGCGCGGGCAATGACACGATGCGGGGCGGCAACGGCGACGATGACTACGTCGGTGTGGGCACCGGGGACGTGCTGACCGAACCGGCGGGCGGTGGCTACGACCGGGTCTTCTCGAACATCAGCTTCACGCTGGGCAGCAACTTCGAGTACCTGGAGCTCACGGGCGGCACTGTCGGCACCGGCAATACGCTGGACAACACGCTGATCGGCAACAACAACGCCAACACGCTGTCCGGTCTGGCCGGCGCCGATACGCTGGACGGCCGCTTGGGCAACGATGCGCTGTATGCCGGCTTCGACGCGGTGGAGGACCGCTTCGTCTTCAGCACCGCGCTGAACGCGGCGGGCAACGTCGACACGCTGTTCGAGGCCGAGTTCCCCGAGGACCAGATCCTGCTGTCCAACGCGATCTTCGGCAACCTGCTGTCCACCACGGGCACGCAGACCGGCACGCTGGGCGCGGGCTTCTACTTCGAGGGTGCCGGGTTCAGTGGTGGCGGCGCGGCCGACGCGGTGGGCATCTGGTACAACCTGACCACCGGCGGGCTGTACTACAACCCGACGGCCGGCGTGGGCGGCGACAGCGTGCTGTTCGCCGTCGTCGACGGTGCCAGTGCCAGCCTGGGCAGCACCGACTTCACGCTGTTCGCGCCGCCGCTGCCGGCGCCCGGCAACTTCTACGAGCCCATGGGCGAGGACGAGGTCATGATGGCCTCGGCCGTGCTGGCCACGACCACGCAGTACGCGGGAGCAGGCGCCGGGCTGATCTGACGCAGTCCGATCCCGCGTCCCGCCACGCTTCAGGCAGCCGGCGGGGCGCGGGCATCGGTTGGCGTGGCAGCCCTCGGGGTGCCTCTCGACGCGCAGCGCAGCGCGGCCCATCGCCAGCCCTGGCGGCGGCGGTCCGAGCGCAACGCAGGCGGCTGCCGGCCGAGGCCCGCCTGCGAAGTCGCGCACCAAGCGAGTGGAGGTCCTGCATAGGGCTGGCTGATGCTTCGGCCGGCGACCCTGCCCAGCGCGATCGCGCCGCCTAAAGTCCTGCGCAGGACGGAGGTCCCCCCGAGTCGAGGGGGTTGCTCAATCGCGCCAGTACGTAGACCCTCCAGGCATCCTCTGGAGGGGTACCGTCATGGCGCGAAAGACATGGGCTGCGGCGTTGCAGCGTGGGGTCGAACTGGTCAACGGGTCGATCGATCCCCTCCTGGACGCAGGAACAGGCAATGGCGCCGTCACCCGGGCCGCGCCGTCCTCCGAAGGCCTGCCGGAAGCGGCGGTCGCCCTGCCCGAAGGCGGCCGCAACGGATCGGAATGGCCTCCGTCGGCGGATGCGCAACTCCAGGCCGACACCACGCAACGTGACGTCGAGCCGGCTTCGCCGCCGACCGAGACCGCGGCCGCGCCGGATGCTCCGGTGGCCCTGCCGGCGATCGATGCCGCACCGGCAATCGAGGCCCTGGCGCCGGCTGGTGACACCGCAGACGCCGCGCCTCGTGGCCTGTTCACCGGCCTGCTGGCCTCGCCACCGGAGTCGGCCGAGGGCGCCGCGGACGTCGGTCACGCGCCGTCATCCGCCGAAGGCGGGCAGGTGATGGGTTGCAGTTGCCCGGTCTGCTCGGGCACGCCCACGGTCGGTGGCGGCGAGCCCGAACCGGCCGCGAAGGCGCTGTCGCCCGACGGCGAGGTCGACTGGACGCTGCCGCTGTATACGCGCGTGCCGGGCCTGACCGCCGACGGCGAGATGGAGCCGATGAACGGCAACAGCGAGCCCTGGGAGTACACGCTGGGCAATCCGCCCACCTACACCGGCAACTCGACGATCGACGGCGTGCTCTGGGGCACCAACTGGAGCGACAACAGCATCAGCTACAGCGACCCGGACTCCACCGCCGACTACCAGGCCGGCTATTTCTCCACGGCAGGACAGCCCAACTACTCCACGGGCTTCTCGCAACTGAGCGCGACGCAGCTGCGGGCCATCCACACCATCCTGAACCAGTCGCTCTACACGCAGCTGCCGGGGTCGACCGGGCTGTCGGTGGAGGCGTTCACCAACCTGAGCGTCACGTATGCGGGTGCAGGCATCGGCGCCAGCACGATCCGAGTCGCGAATACGTCGTCCACGGTGGTCAGCACCGCGCGCGTGGCCGACTTCCCGGGCGGCAACATCCACGCCGGCGATGTGTGGTTCGGCGGCTCGGGCGACAACCCGACGACCGGCAACTACGACTATGCGACGGTCATCCACGAACTGGGCCACGCGCTGGGCCTGAAGCACGGGCACCAGGCCAGCAACGAATTCGGTGCCGGCGCGCCGGTGCTGCCGGCGGCCAGCGACTCGATGGAGTACTCGATCATGACCTACCGCTCCTTCGTGGGCGGCGGGACCGGCGGGTATACCAACGAGACCTGGGGGTACGCGCAGACCTTCATGATGTACGACATCCAGGCGCTGCAGTACATCTACGGGGCGGACTACACGGCCAACTCGGGCAACACGGTCTACTCCTGGAGCCCGACCAGCGGCAACACCCTGATCAACGGTCAGATCGCGCTGCAGCCCGGCGGCAACAAGATCTTCGCCACCATCTGGGACGGCGGCGGCATCGACACCTACGACCTCAGCGCCTATGCGAATGGCGTCAATGTCGACCTGAACCCCGGCGGTCATTCGGTCTTCTCGTTCGGGCAACTGGCCGACCTGGATCAGTTCACGGCCGGGCGCGAGGCCCGCGGCAACATCTTCAATGCGCTGCTGTTCAACAACAATACCGCGTCGCTGATCGAGAACGCCATCGGCGGCACGGGCAACGACACGCTCACCGGCAACCAGGGTGACAACAGCCTGTCGGGCGGCGCCGGCAACGACAGCCTGGTCGGCAACAGCGGCAACGACACGCTCAACGGCGGCAGCGGCGCCGATACGCTGAACGGGGGCTTCGGCGACGACCTGTACATCGTCGACAACGTCGGCGACGTCGCGGCCGAGGTGGCCGGCGGCATCGACACCGTGCAGGCGTCCGTGACCTACACGTTGAGCGTCAACCTGGAGAACCTGACGCTGACCGGCAGCGCCGACATCAACGGCACCGGCAACGACACGCGCGACAACGTCATTACCGGCAACAGCGGCAACAACGTGCTGTCCGGCCTGGGCGGCAACGACACCATCATGGCGGGGCTCGGCGAGGACACGGTGTTCGGTGGCCTCGGCAACGACCTGCTGCAGGGCGGCTTCGTCACCGACTTCGTCTATGGCGGCGACGGCGACGACACGATCCAGGTGCTGGCTGGCGAGTTCTACGACAACGCCGACGGCGGCGCGGGCACCGACACGCTGGACCACTCGGCCTCCAGCTACAGCGGCACCACCTTTGACTTCGAGGCCGGCACCATCACCGGCACGGGCGTCAACAACCCGGCCTTCCTGCTCAACATCGAGATCTACCAGGACGGTTCGGGCGACAACACCATCGTCTCCGACGGCAACGGCAACGCGTACTACGGCAACGGCGGCAACGACTACATGATCGCCGAGGTCGGCGCCGAGACCATGGACGGCGGCACCGGCATCGACACCATCGACCTGGCGCGCTGGAACGGCGGGTACATCGTCGACATGGTCAGCGGCTCGTCCAACTACGGCGGCGAGCTGTACACGAACTTCGAGAACCTGGTCTCCGGCAACGGCGACGACTCCATCACGGGCACCGGCGGCGCCAACGACATTCGCACCAATGGCGGCAACGACACCGTGGTGGCCGGCGGCGGCGAGGACATCGTCTATGGCGGCGACGGCAACGACCTGCTGCAAGGCGGCTTCGTCACCGACTTCGTCTACGGCGAGGCCGGCGACGACACGATCCAGGTGCTGGCCGGCGAGTTCTACGACAACGCGGACGGCGGCACTGGCTTCGACACGCTCGATCACTCGGCCTCCGCCTACAGCGGCAACACCTTCGACTTCGAGGCCCAGCTGATCACCGGCCCCAGCGTCAACGCGCCGGCCTTCGTGCGCAACATCGAGCTCTACCTGGACGGCTCGGGCAGCAACACCATCGTGTCCGATGGCAACGGCAACGCGTACTACGGCAACGGCGGCGACGACTACATGGTCGCCGAGATCGGCGGCGAGACCATGGACGGCGGCGCCGGCGGCATCGACACGATCGACCTGTCGCGGTGGGGCGGCCCGTACATCGTCGACATGACCTCCGGCTCGTCCAGTTACGGCGGCGAGCTGTATACCAACTTCGAGAACCTGGTCTCCGGCGTAGGCAACGACTCGATCACCGGCACGAGCGGCAGCAACGTCATCAGCACCGGCGACGGCAACGACAGCGTCAACGCCGGGGCAGGCAATGACTCGGTGATCGCGGGCAATGGCGACGACGTCATCACCGACACCCAGGGCATGGGCGCCAGCGACGACGACGTCTACAACGGCGGTGCCGGCATCGACACGCTGGTGCACGACCTGAACTGGGTGTCCAGCGTCACGTTCGACCTGAACGCCGGGTGGTCGAGCTTCGGCGGCAACCGAGACCAGCTGATCAGCATCGAGAACCTGGTGGTCGGTGGTTCGGCCACCGTGATCGGCAGTGCGGTGGCCAACGTGCTGACCGTCAACGGCACGGGCGCCAATTCGATCAGCGGCCTGGGCGGCAACGACACGATCTTTGCCGGCGGCGGCAACGACACCGTCAGCGGCGGCGACGGCAACGACCTCATCCAGGGGGGCGCGGGCACCGACGACGTCGATGGTGGCGCCGGCGACGACGTCATCCAGATCCTGGACGGCGAGTTCATCGACAACGTCGTCGGCGGTGCCGGCACGGACACGCTGGACATGACGACGGTGACCACGGCCATCGTCTTCAATGCGCTGACCGGCACCTACCAGGGCTCGGTGGCGGGTGACGCCCAGCGCACGCATGCGGGCATCGAGATCTTCCGCAGCGGATCCGCGGGTGACACCATCGTCTCCAGCGGCGACGGCGAGTACTACGCCAACGACGGCAACGACACCGTCTACGCGGGGCTGACCGCCGTCCAGGAGGTTCTGGATGGCGGTGCCGGCATCGACGTGCTGGACACCACGTCCTTCGGCGGGACCTATGTGGTGAACATGGTCACGGGCCTGACCAACTATGCTGGCGAGCTGTTCACCAACTTCGAACACCTGATCACCGGCGACGGTGCCGACGCCGTCACGGGCACGAGCGCCGACAACATCATCAGCACCAACGCCGGCAACGACAACGTGGACGCCGGTGACGGCAACGACAGCGTCAACGGCGGTGCAGGCAACGACACGCTGCTGGGCGGCGGCGGCAACGACACCCTGCTGGGCGGCGCGGGCAACGACGTCCTGGACGGCGGCACGGGCGCCGACCGCATGGAAGGCGGCGACGGCGACGACACCTACACGGTGGACAACGCGGGCGACCAGGTGATCGAGGTCGACAGCGTTCCTGGCGGCATCGATCTGGTGAACGCCTCGGTCAGCTTCACGTTGGGCACCGGGGTGGAGAACCTGGTGCTGACCGGGGGTGCGGCGATCGACGGCACCGGCAACGGCCTGGCCAATGCCATCACCGGCAACGGTGCGGCCAACGTGCTGGACGGCCAGGGTGGCAACGACACGCTGCTGGGTGGCGGTGGCAACGACACGCTGCTGGGCGGTGACGGCAACGACGTGCTGGATGGTCAGACGGGCGACGACAGCATGGAGGGCGGCACGGGCGACGACACGTACCACGTCGACGCCTCGACGGACGCGATCAGGGAGTTGAACGCCCAGGGCAATGACACCGTGTACTCCACGGCCGCGAGCTTCACTCTGTCTCTACACGTGGAGAGCCTGTATCTCGTTGGTGTGGGCAACCAAAGCGGTGCCGGCACCTGGCAGAACAACCTCATCGTCGGCAATACCGGAGACAACCTCCTGGAAGGTCTGGCCGGGGCGGACACCCTGATCGGTGGCGACGGCAACGACAGCCTGGACGGCGGAACCGGCATGGATTCCCTGGTCGGCGGCAGCGGCAACGACACGCTCAACGGCTCCGGCAGCGACGACACCATGGAAGGCGGCCTGGGCAACGACCTGTACAAGGTCAACTCCACGCCTGACGTCGTGGTGGAACTGGCAGGTGAAGGCGTGGACACCGTGGACTCCACGGCGATCAGCTTCACGCTGCCCGACCACGTCGAGAACCTCAACAACCTGCGGGACATCGGCTTCCAGTTCGGCCGCGGCAATGCCCTGGACAACATCATGACCGGCCTGGCTGCCGATGATCAGTTGCAGGCGCTGGAGGGCAACGACAGCCTCGTGGGCAACGGCGGCAACGACACCTTGCAGGGTGGCGATGGCAACGACACCTTGCAGGGGGGTGTCGGCGAAGACAGCCTGGCCGGTGGTACGGGCGACGATCTGATGCTCGGAGGCGACGGCAACGACACGCTCAACGGCGGCGCGGGCAATGACACGATGCGGGGCGGCAACGGCGACGATGACTACGTCGGTGTGGGCACCGGGGACGTGCTGACCGAACCGGCGGGCGGTGGCTACGACCGGGTCTTCTCGAACATCAGCTTCACGCTGGGCAGCAACTTCGAGTACCTGGAGCTCACGGGCGGCACTGTCGGCACCGGCAATACGCTGGACAACACGCTGATCGGCAACAACAACGCCAACACGCTGTCCGGTCTGGCCGGCGCCGATACGCTGGACGGCCGCTTGGGCAACGATGCGCTGTATGCCGGCTTCGACGCGGTGGAGGACCGCTTCGTCTTCAGCACCGCGCTGAACGCGGCGGGCAACGTCGACACGCTGTTCGAGGCCGAGTTCCCCGAGGACCAGATCCTGCTGTCCAACGCGATCTTCGGCAACCTGCTGTCCACCACGGGCACGCAGACCGGCACGCTGGGCGCGGGCTTCTACTTCGAGGGTGCCGGGTTCAGTGGTGGCGGCGCGGCCGACGCGGTGGGCATCTGGTACAACCTGACCACCGGCGGGCTGTACTACAACCCGACGGCCGGCGTGGGCGGCGACAGCGTGCTGTTCGCCGTCGTCGACGGTGCCAGTGCCAGCCTGGGCAGCACCGACTTCACGCTGTTCGCGCCGCCGCTGCCGGCGCCCGGCAACTTCTACGAGCCCATGGGCGAGGACGAGGTCATGATGGCCTCGGCCGTGCTGGCCACGACCACGCAGTACGCGGGAGCAGGCGCCGGGCTGATCTGACGCAGTCCGATCCCGCGTCCCGCCACGCTTCAGGCAGCCGGCGGGGCGCGGGCACAGTTCGGCTCAGCAGTTCCTCGGCGAAGGATGACGCGGTCGGTGGCTCCGGATCACTGCGCTCGTGAACTCGATCCGCGCGATCGCGCCGCAGCCTGGCCGCCGATCGGCTGCGGTTGAATGCGCGGCATCATGACTTCATCGACTGGCAAGCGCCGGCGTGCATCCTTCATGCCAGAAAGGCCTTAATCGGAACGGCGGTCATGAGCCCGCCGGCCGGGTCGCCGGCAAGGTCGGGCTCTGTCAGCATCTGCTTGACCAGTTCGAAGTTCGCCCGCGGGTGCGCGCTCCAGAACAGATAGTTCAGCTTGAGCACCGCGCGCGCCAGTCGCAGATGCTCGCGCACGGGAATCGGCTGCTCCTCCTCGGGCGTGGTGGGCACGCTGCTGCGGTCCAACCCGCGGTCGAATGCGTGGGAACGCTTCTTCGCTGCCACGGAGTAGTTCGGCCCCTGCACTGCTGCACCCAGCGGCACCAAGCCCGACAAGGCCGGATAGAGCCTGTAGACGCCGGCCCTGGGATCAGCCAGCGGGCTCTCGCGCGGATAGACATCCGGCCCGCCCAAGCCCACGCCGCGTTCCCGCATGAAGGCCGCCAGCTCGTCCAGCGCCGACACCGGATAGTTGAGGTACTGGATCACGACCGTGCGCGGGAATGCCTCGCGCAGCGCTGCCATCCTCTGCTTCAAAGCCGACACGTATGCCGGCAAGCTGAAGGCATCGACACCGGGCTGAGAGCGGGCTCCGACCGCGGCACTGGTCGACGTCTCGGGAAGCACCACCGCCTCCAGGCCCGGCGCGGCGTCGTAGGTCTGGCCCAGACGGGCAAACAACGCGTCCAGGCGCCTGCCCACACGCTCGTTCCAGATCACCGGATCCCAGGCGCCGCTGCTGGCACGGTAGACGCCGCCCCCGTACGCCGGCCCCTGGATGTAGGCCGGCACGCGCCGCGCGTCCCGTCCGAATGCCTTGTACTGGACCTGAATCACCAGTTGCTTGCCTGCACGAGACAGGAGAGCAAGATCGCGCTCGACCTCCGAGAAGTCGTAGGCCCCCTCGGCAGGCTCCAGGTCGGACCATGCGTAGAGGCGTTGTACGCCCCGGAACTGGGGGAGGACGTAGTCTGGGGCGATCGCGGCCTGACCCACGAAGACGTAGTGCCCCGGGTGCCACTTCGGTGGTGCACGCACCGGGTCATTCGCCACCTCCACCGCAACTGCACCGACAAGCCGAGGCGAACAGAGTGCCGCCAGGGCGGCGCGACGGCTCAGCAGCGGGTAGAGTCGCATGTGTGCATTCACGTCCTCGGCAGATCGACAAATGAGTGAACCCAGCATGCCACCGACGTTCGTCTTGGGCATGAATGGCTCTGGTACGACCATGCTTGCCGACAGCCTCGGCCAGCATTCTGCGCTGTTCGTGTTTCCGTATGAGACGAAGGTGCTGCCCTACTTCTTGCTGCGCTCCAGTGAGTTCGGCGATCTTGGGGAACTTCCCTCACGTCGCAGGCTGGCATTGGAGATGGGGCGGACCAAGGAGTTCTGGCAGGCCAATGGAAAGCAGAACCTCGAACTTCGCGATGACGAGCTTGCCGAACCCAGCTTCGGCGGCGTCGTCGATGCACTGTTTCGTCGCCTCGCGGCCCCAAGTGGAAAGCTCCGCTGGGTCGAAAAGTCTCCGCAGAACCTAGGCTACGCCGGTGAACTCGCGGCGGCCTTTCCAAGCGCACGCTTCGTGCACATCATCCGCGATGGACGCGACTGTGCTCAGTCGCTCCATCGCCGCTGGAAGTTCGATCCCGTTGTGTCGATCTATCGCTGGCGCAATCTCGTTCAACTCGGCCGCAAGGCTGGTGCCGCGATGGGAAGCGACAGATACATGGAGATCCGCTACGAGGAACTGACTTCGTCCCCGTCTGATGTCCTGACCCGGGTGTGCGGCTTCCTCGATCTTCCGTTCGAGACTTCGATGCTGACGGCAAGCATGCGTACTGCCGATCCCAGCATCGCAGCCGTGGGAAGCATCGTCCGCAACTCCGAGAAGTGGCGGTCGTACTTCTCCCCACGCACCATTCACGCGATGGAGAGCACAGCGGGGGCCTTCCTTGCAGAGTTGGGCTATGCCGTCTCGTCAAAGGGATGTGACCAACCCAGTTCTCTGCGCTGGATCTACTCGAAAGTCAGGGGACGGGCCACCGCAGCGGCAAATCGGATCCGCGAACATGGTGTTGCAGCACTGCCCGTGCTGCTGAAGGCGGCGCGGGTGTCGCGCATGCAGGACAGCATCGATCGCAGCCGCTAGTCGCCATTGGCAGGGGCACCGACACCCGCTGCGCCGAACGCCAGCTTTGCAATGCCCCTGCAGGCACTCGGCCGTTCAACGGCCAACGATCCGAAGTGCCCCAGCCACTCGGCGATGCAAGCCTGCTCATGCGCCCGATTCGCATCGTCCAGATAGATGCGGTGTCGTTGCGCGAGGTAGGGCCTGATTTCGGGAAGCCCGCCGTTGCGGCCGACCAGCGACCCCATCGGGCCGTCGATCAGCACCATGTCGAACGGGCGCCCATCGGCGCCAAGGTCCACGTCGTACCACCAGTAGCGCCGTCCGTCGGGGTATCGACGGCGCCGAAATCCCGTGACGACAAGATGAACGCGGTCGGCGCCGGGGCAGTTGCGCAGCGACTCGCGGACGTAGCGCGCCGAACCCTCGTGGTTCTCCAGCGAGACGACCTCGAACCCGTGCCGGTTCGCCAGCGCGGCCAGTACGGGCGTGCTGCTGCCACTGCCCACCTCGAGCACGCGGCGCGGCGGGTCCGCGTCAATCTCCTGCAGCAGGTATTCCAGCTTAGCGGGGAACAGCGTCATGGGCCCCCACCACAGACGATCGACGTCGAGGCCCAGCGCCGACAAGCGCGCGCGCAGGCCCGGACTGGGCAGCGGCACGTTTCTCGCACGGCGCGCCTGGCGCAGTCGCACGCCCCAGGGGGTGACGTACTGCTGCACGGCGTTCACCAGGCTGGTGAACAGTTTCTCGCTGGTGGTGGCGGTCATTGTGGTTGTCGGTCCCCGGCTCGTGGCCCAGACTCGTGGTGACGGCGCGCGCTGAGCGCCAGTTCCCGGTATACGGCCAGTGTGTCATGGGCTGCGCGTGCCCAGCTGTAACGCGCTGCGACCCACTCGCGCCAGTCGTGGCGTACGGTACCCTCCGACACCTCGGCGCACCGGTCACGCAACTTCTCCGCCAGCGCGGCCACATCGCCCATCGGAAACTGGTGGGCATCCGGCAGCCCGACCTCGGCGTTGGCCGGTATGTCGCTGACGAGCGGGCAGACCCCGTAGCTGAGCGCCTCCAGCAGCGCGATCGGCAGGCCTTCGTGCGACGAGGGCAGGACAAACACGCCAGCGTGCGCATAGAGCTGCGCCAGGGCGGCTCCACCCTGGAAGCCCGTGCAGACCACGCCCGGGGCCTGACCCGCGGTCGTCAGGACCTGACGGGTATAGGCGTCGGGGTGATCCGCAGCACCGACGATGGCGAGCTTCCATCCCGGCAGTCCGGCGCGGCGAAAGGCCTCGATCAGGTCGAGATGCCGCTTCTCGGGCACCAGGCGGCTGACGAGAAGTACGTAGCGCCGCGGCTCGAGACCGAACGGCTCCAGGGCCTGCGTGTTCACGGGCAGGGGCGGCAGCGCAGCGCCGTTCGGGATCAGCGTCGACGACACGCCATGCTTACGGCGCACGAGGTCCTGGATGACCCGCGAGATGACGATCGCGCGGTGCGCCCGGCGCATGCCCCAGCGTTCGCCCAGCCGGAGCGCCCAGCGCGCGAATGCGCCCCACTTCTGCCGGTCGTAGTCCGGTCCATGGTGGGTGACGACGACCTTCAGGCCGAACATCCTGCCCACCGGCGCCAGCAGTGCGGGGCCTATGGCCTGGATGTGAAGGATGTCGGGCCTGAGCACGAGCCCCGCATACAAGACGGCCAGCGTCGTGTGAACCAGCGCCTCCAGCCCTCGGGATCGCGGCGCCCAGAGGCGGATGATGCGCACGCCCTGCCAGTGCCGCCCCACCGCTTCAGGTTGATAGGGCGCGCGGGTGACGGCAGTCACCTGGCAGCCGAGTCCTGCCAGCAAGGGGCACAGGTGCTCGGCATGCGTCTCGATGCCGCCCTGCACGCCTGGAAACCCGCGCAGGCCGACCCATACGACGCTCGGCCCGTGCTCGGAGGCCTGCGACCCGCCCCAGGGATTCACCGGCTGCGGGTTGCTCATGCAGCCACCCCGAGTTCGCGGTAGACGCCAAGCAGGCGGTCCGCGTAGGCAGCCGGTGTGAAGTCGCGCAGAACCCAGTCGCGCCCGGCGCGCCCCATGTCAAGTACCTGCGAATCGGGGCGGCGGCGCATGGCGTCTAGCTCGGCGGCCAGGGCGTCGACGTCGCCACTCGGAAAGACGCTGCCGGTTTCGCCCGGCCGCACCAGCTCGGGAATGCCGCCGATGTTCGCGCCGATCACCGCACGCCCCAGCGCGTAGGCCTCCAGCACGGTCATGGGCGCGTTCTCGTACCACTCCGAAGGCAGCACCACGGCTCGTGCGCCACGCACGATCGCATGAAGCTCGCTGCCGCTGCGGTAGCCGAGAAACTCGATGTCCGCGCCCTGCGCCTGCGCCAGTTTTCGCAGTTCGGTCTCGTCGGGACCGGTACCGACGACGCGGATCCGCACGCGCGCCGTGGCGGCCGCGCGAATCAAGGTGCCCAAGCCCTTCTCGGGCGCCAGTCGGCCGAAGTAGACGAAGCTTTCGCCCGTGTCGCGCCCTGGCTCCAGCGCCGAGGTGTCGACGAAGTTCGGCACATGCATGAAGCGTTCGCGCGGCCAGCCCCACTCGACGAACTTCTCCAGATAGAAGCGACTGGGCACGACAAACCGCGTGACGTGGTTCCGGTAGCAGCCGAGCACGCGGTGCGCCGTCGACTCCAGCAGGATCAAGGCCGACAGGGCCAGCGAGTCCTTCATGCACCGATGCACGGCGACGTTCCACAGCGCACCGCCGCGGCAACGTTCGCACACGCCATCGTGCGTGAGCATCTTGTACGCGGGACAGGCGATCTTGAGGTCGTGCAGCGTCAGCACGACGGGCACGCCCAGGCTGTGCAGCTTGCCGAAAATCGCCGGCGAAATGTGGTGGTAGACGTTGTGCGCGTGCGCGATGGACGGCCGGTGCTCGCGAACGAGGGACTCGATGCGCCGTCGCGCCTCGGTGGACCAGATGATCTTGGCGGCATTGACCAACTGGCGACCGGCGCTGTACTGCCCCCCGAATTCGATCTCGTCGACGAAGTAGTGCGACCACGGCGTGTCCAGGTTGCGTTCGTGGCGCATGGCGAACGGCATGACCTTCCAGCCGCGCTGTTCGAACAGCGCGTTCTGGTCCAGGAAGACGGCCTCGGCGCCACCCCGGCGATAGTGGTAGTTGTTGATCGACAGCAGCGACCGCACCGCGATCGCGGACGACGGCAGAGCGCTCATCGGTCGATGTTCGTCGAGGACCACATGGGCAAGGCTGGACGCGCGTCGCCGTCTGTGAAGCGCCAGCGCTGCAGCGTGTCCCGCTGAACTTCCTCGATGCTGCGACGCTCCTCGGCAGGCATGCGCGCGAGCCAGTCCGCAGCGGTCGGCCGAAGGGCCAGGGAGTCGACGAGTTCCCAGTAGGCAGCCGGCAACACCTTCCCGGTGTGCATGAACGCGTGCACGCGCGTCAGGCAAGCGCGAGGATCGGCAAGCAGGTCGTCGTAGCGCAGATCCATTCTCTGGGCCGCGGGAATCTGCCGCATGCCGGCTTCCATCACCGCCATCTCCTCGACCCAGTTTCGCGCCGCAAGGACCAGTTCGTCGTCTCCTTCCGCCACCAGGCTTCGCGGCGTGCGCCCGCACCAGAACAAGGTGTGGTCCGACCACCAGTGCACGCGGACGAGCGAACGCGCCACCGCACGGCCGTCACGCAGCAGGCAGACGAATCGCGCGTCGGGAAATGCCTGCAGCAACTGCGCAACGCGCCGGTTGTTCGCGGTGCGCTTGGACACCACGACGGAGCGGCCCATGGCCGCCGCGATGTCCCGAAAACGCCTGCGCAGCCGTTCGACAACGTCCGCGGGGAGGGGTCGATCCAGATCTTCGCTGTCGGGCATGCCGCAGGAGCGGTACACCGGTTCCGCCTCCACGGGCGTGGGAACGATGCGCTGGTGCCATGGCCTGCCATCGTTGAAGTACGCACCGCCTTCGTCCTGAAACCAGGCGAATCGCTTCATCCTGAACGCGTGGCTGACCGGTCGCGCGGCCAGGCCCCACATCGGGGCCTGAGGGAAGCGCGCGTTGTAGTTGCTCAGGTAGCCCACGTCGGGCATCGCCGCCACCAGTTTATAGAGCAGCGTCGTGCCAGAGCGCCCGGGGCCGAGCAGGAAGACCGGTGTCATGGCAATTCTGGGCGTATGCGAGCGAGATGAGCTTGGGCAGGCATGAGGCAAGCTCAGCAGTATCCGTGCCGCGACAGCAGCGGGCCGATCTCCCCCTCCACGAGCGCCAGGTGGCCTGGACCCAGATCGCGTTCGAACGCCCGTGCGCGATCGGACTTCACCACGGTGCGCCGCAACTCACGGTCAAAGCCGTCGGTGAGCGGAAGGCGAAGGAAGTCGAGCATTCGTGCAAAGGTGTCGCGGGGCCTCGCCAAGACATCCTCGTAGCGCACTGTCAGCAAGCGGTCGGGCGCCAGGAGGGCGCCCGCCTCGTCGTAGGACTCCATCAATCGACGCCACCCCATCGCGCTCAGCAGCACGAACGATCGGTCGGCCCGTCGCCAGCGCTCGTGCTCCTCCGGGCTGAGCGGTCCCCACAGCCAGCTGTCCGGTCCGCCATAGCCATCCCACCAGGGCATCTGAAGCCAGGAGTTGACGACGGCGCGGCCGTCGCGCACGACATGGACGAACCGCGACTCGGGAAAGATGGCGTCGAAGAAGCCGATGCGAGACCAGCCGGTGTACTTGTGGGTGAAGCGGGCCTTGCGCTGCGCCAGCAGGCGTTCGCCGAAGAAGCGCCGAAAGCGCTGTGCCAGCCATGGCGTAACGTCGTCGCCGCGAAGGTCCCGCATCGGCCGCACGTAGATGGGCGACACCTCGCGCGCGATCAGCCGATACGCCTCAGAAGGTGCAAACCGCAGTCCGCCCTTGGCCGTGTGCCGCCCCAAGGGGCTGCGGTAGATCGTGGCGTTGTAGCGCCCCAGCCGATTCAGCCAGCGCAGGTTGTCTTCGATGTTGGCCACGAAGCCGTAGGCTTCATGACGTGCCAGCACCTCATGCACGAAAGTCGACCCGCAGCGGCCGGTGCCGACAACGAAGTCGAGCAGATGGCTTGGCAAGACGCCTGCCTTGGGCCGTTCCTGCATTGAAGAACCGCCCTTCGCTGTAGTGTTCGGATCGATGTTCATCTGTGAGCAGGCTTGGCGGGCGGACGCACGAGCCACGCCAGGAGACCCAGCGGCCTTCCGGCAATGCGTTGCAGGACTTCGAACTCCTGTGCGTTCAGAGGACGCACTGCGCGCAGGGCCAGGGCATATGCAGCCAGAAAGGCGGCGATGGCGGCACCCAGGCCCCAACGGGCCGCAAGCACGCCTGCGGCCACAGCGAACGCCAACGCGAATGCAAGCCTGACGAGCCCGTTGCGATCGAGGACGACGCGATGGGTCTGTCGCTGCAGCAGCACCAGGCTCGCCAACGCCATCATGGCCGTACCCAAAGCGAGACCTGCCGCTGCAGCGTCCAAGCTCGTCCGCGCACCCAGCACGACGAGCACCGGCACGAGGAGAGCGGCCAAGGCAGCGGCCCGGGCCAGGGACGAGTATCGATAGACATGCATCATCGCCGTACTGACCTGGTTCTGCGTCAGCGCCACGCCGGCCAGCATCACGAGCGTCAGCAACGCTCCGCCGTCGGGGATGCGGTCGCCGCTCAGCAAGACCATCAGCGGATCGCCTCCGACGGATGTCATCCCGACGATGGCGAGCGCGAAGCCGAGGTTGATCTTCCACAGCAACCCACCGGACAGCGCCACGACCTCGCTATCGCCCGACCGGTGCCGCGCGATCAGCATCGGCCTGACGACATTGGCCAGCCACGTCGTGGGCATGCTCTGAGTCGCCTGCTTGAGAAGTTGCTGCGCGAAGGCGAAGTGGCCGGCCAGGTCGACGCCGAGTCCGCCGGCAACGATCGCACGCAGCGCCCCCGGTGACGCCGCCGCGTTCATGACCTGTGCACCGGACAGGTGCCAGCCGAAGCGCACGACCTCACTTCGATGGAACTCCCTCGATCCGTCGGGATGCAGTCGACGCAGCTGTCGGACCAGGACGATCTCGGCGCCGGCCCAGCGCAGCACCGACAGCCCGACGTCGATCCAGAGCATGTGAACGACGCTGACCGCTTCGAAGGCCATCAGCAGAAGCAGTCCGGCGAGTCGTCCCAGCCCATAGAGCGCTCTGGAGGCATGCACGAACCGCTGCTCCAGCAGCGACTCGAGCAAGGTCTCGGTGAACATGGCACCGAGCAGAGTCACGATGAGCAGGCATGCCAGCGCCGCCCCCTCGTAAACCGCCGCATCGAAGCCGAGCCAGCTGGCGATCGTGTCCCAGTACGCGTAGGCCGTGCCCGCGAAGGCGAGCAGTGCCGCGACGCGCAACAAGGTCAGCCAGCGGACGAAGCGGCGAAGCTGCGTCGCACGGGCATGCAGTGCCATCTCCGGCAGGAACTGCTGCGCTGTGGGCAGCAAGCCCAGTGAACTGAGGGGGTGACACAGGTCCACGATGCCCAGCAGCACCATGTACAGGCCATACTCCGTGGGCCCCAAGGCGCGGATCGCCAGCAGAGCCAAGGCGATCGTCGCAGCGGCCTGAGCGGCACGGCCGACCAGCAAGTGTCCGAGCGCGCGCCGGAATCGACGACCGGAGTAGATGGTGGGTTTCACGGCCAATGGGTGAGACGACCCGGCACTGCGGCTGGACCGGACTTCGCTCAGCCACGCACGCCGGCAGCATGCCGCGCAGACGTCGGCGCTGCAGCGATCAGCTCGCGATAGCGCCGCTCCAGGCCCCGCGCGATCACGGCGTAATCCCTGTGTTGCCGGACCCACTCGCGCCCGCGCTGCGCCGCGCGCGCAGCCAGCGCCGGGTCGTTCAGCGCCGCGATCACCCCGCGCGCGAACCCCTCGGCACTGAAGTCGACCAGGACGCCACATGCACTGGCCTCGATGACCGCAGTCTGATCGGGATGGTGGTTGGCCACGACCGGCTTGCCCCAGGCAAGATACTCGATCACCTTGGTCGGCGTGCCCACGTCCAGGATCGGGCTCGGTCGGCATGGCGACAAGCCTACCGCTGCGGCTCGCACCCAGGACCATCCGGCTTCCATCGGAATGAAGCCGGTGAAGATGACGTGATCGAGCAAGCCCAGGCGCCGGCACTCGTCC
Source organism: Rubrivivax sp. (assembly GCA_019635315.1). GTDB lineage: Bacteria > Pseudomonadota > Gammaproteobacteria > Burkholderiales > Burkholderiaceae_C > Rubrivivax. Next base: position 1,407,656 of record JAHBZT010000001.1, on the reverse strand, counting down.
CGCAGGTCCTGCATGTCTCGCGCGGGCGCGTCGCCGACCATGAGCAGTAGGGCCTTGGGTTCTTGTTGCCGGATCAGCACCATCGCGTGCAGCAGGACATCGATGCGGCGGAGCCTGACCATGGTGCCAAGGTAGACGAGGGGAATGCGACCGTGCAGGCGCGGGTCCGCGAGCCCGTCCACCTGGGCATGCTCGACGCTTTCGATGTCGATCCCCATGGGCACCGGCGTCATCCGTGCACGCACGACTCCCCGGGCCTCGACGTCCTGCAGCATTCGATCGCTCTGGACGAAGACATGGTCTGCCGCCGGCAGTACCCACTTGTAGAGCACCCAGGCGGTGAACCCGCCCCGAACGCGCAACACCAGCCTGCGGACAGCGCCGAGCCGCTGCTCGGGATCGCGCGCTCGGAACAGATCCGCCTCCGGATAGGGGAAGGACATCCAGTAGAAGAAGGGTATGCAGGCCGCTCGGCAAGCGATGGAGGCGACGAGTCCTGCCAGCGGCTTGTCACGAACCTGCACGGCGTCGAACTGTCCGCGCCGGATCAACCGCCACAACCGAAAGTCGTGGAGCAGCCCCTTGGCGAAATCGGAAACCGCAGACAGCGGGCCCGGACCTGCCTTGGCGCCCACGTGAACGGCCTCCCCGACAGCCGTCGCGCCGGTGTGCGCCGGTCCTGGCGCGGCCGCCCGCATGTGCCAGGTCGTCGAGAAGCCGGAACGCCTGAGTTGATTGGAGAACAACTCGGTCAGATCGACGCGGTAGGTCGGATACGTCTCACGCGTGCTGTAGAGCAGCCTCATGTACGTCCCGGCGGTGTGGACACCCTTTCCGCAGCCTGGCGACCCAGCCAGAAGGTCAGACCGAAACCGCTCATCAGCAGAAACATCATCGGGGCCGCATACGGAATGTCGTTCCGGTACGGCAGTGAGACAACGGTCAGGACGAACAGGACTTGAAGACTCCCTGCCAACGCCCGCTGCCAGGGCAACAAGGTGCTCAACTTGGACATTCGACTGCATGCGACGAAACCCGCCACCAGCGAGGCAAGGAACAGGCCAGTGCCAACGATGCCGAGTTCCCAAAGAAGCGAAGACGCCCCAGTCATGTCGATCTTGCGCGGCCAGTTCGGCGCTGCAGCCGATCCGAGCGCGAGCCCTTCGGTCCGCGCGGCGCCGAATCCGTGGCCGAACAGCGCTGGCGCCAGCGATGAAGAGTCATGGCGATCCCACCAGAATTCGACGGCCTCGCGACGCGTCATCACACCGGCGCGGTACCGTTCGATGCTGGCCTGCTGTTCGAAGGAGTAGCCGAAGAACCTCTCAACGTTGCCGCCGACATCACGACCCGTCTTGTCCCAGTGGAAGTTCTGGTAGGCCAGCAGGCCCGCGGCACCGACGGCAATCGTCAGCATCGCGCCGGCAATGAAGCCGAGCGGGTTTCGCAGGATCGCAGCTCTATAGACCAGCAGCAACATGAGCGGCAGGTATACGAAGGCGATCTTGACCTCCATGAGCAACAGCGGCACGCCCAGCAAGCCGACGAGCACCGCGGCCCTGGCGCGACCGACGACCTGATGCTTCCTTGCCAGCAGCACGAACGCGATGACCACACACAGGAAGAAGGCCAGCACGGCGGACATGCCGCCTCCTTCCATGCTGCCCCCGAAGGTTCCCACGACGCTGTCTGAAGCCTCCGTGGCCGTCGCCCCGATGCCCAGATCAAGACGACGCCCGCGTACGAACAGGAACTGGTAGACGACAGGCAGGACCTGCATGCACGCCAGCACCAGTATGGCCAGGCCCCAGCGCCGCACCGTGTCCGGCTTCAGAGGCACGGCGGCGAGCAACGCGATCACCCCACCGTAGAGGAGCCAGCTCTTGGACGCGGCGGCAAACTGTCCGATCGGGACCGCGTTCGCGACTGCCGCCCCGAGGATCAGCGCAACGAAGAGGAGCAACAGGACCGCCAGAGCCCTCGCGGGAGCGGTATGGTGGAAGGCCCGCGGCCGCCTGACGGCCAACAGGTGCAGCAAGGCTGCCAGGTACATCGACGCTGCCAGGCCATAGCCGACCCACCAGATGCGATCGAAGCCGGTGACGAAGTACTTCACCGCTCCTGCGATGAACAGCGTGGAGAGCATGGTCAGCCACAGCAGCAGCACGGGCTGCGTGACGAGAGCCGCGCCCAGCACCAAAGCCACGAGGAATGCGATGGCGATTGGCGGAAGGATGGCGGCGCTCAGCCCCAGAAGTGCGGCGACCAGTACCGATACGGCCAGAAGCAGCAGGGACAGCGTGCCGGTGTGCGGAGCCCGCCCGGCAGCCCGCCCGGTCCAGGCTTCTGGCGCATACAGGTGTGGTGATGCCTTCATGTGAAGCCTATGGGAATCGATGCCAGTTCACGCACCCGGCCGCTGCGGTGCCCTCGCCGGAAGGCCAGATTGCGAGCTCGTTGGCGCAGCGCGTCAGGCCGACACCGTTCCGAGCACACGATTGGCATACTGACTCGGCACCGCTGATGCCAGACCCTCCAGAAAGGCCTGCTGGATGCCGAACGCGCGCTCGGCGTCGGCGTCGATACTGGACACGCGGACCAACATGCCGTCGGGCACGATGCCTCGCAGGCCGTACTCCATCTGACGCAACTTCCGCTGCGTGCGTGTGGCGGCGACCGTCTCGCCCAGGGTCAGCCAGTAAGTTACCGGCTCGACGCGGCTGCCGAGCCGCGTGCGCAGTTGCTTGACCGGAATGTCACGACCAAGCAGCTTCAGCGTTGCCGACCGCTGTCCGAGCAACTGGAAGCCCTGCGCCGGATAACAGACCTCGGGCAGGTGCACCGACATGCCATCGGACTGATCGCCCCCGTAGGCCACGCTGAGCATCACGCGCGTGCCGGTGCGTCGGTTGACATACGTCCGCGCCAGAACCTGGTTGTAGATCGCGTCGAGCTTGGCCTGCACGTCCGGGGCGGGCAGGATCACGGGTATCGAGCGGTCCACCTGCCAGTCGCCGAACTGGACGGGGAAGATCTTCTCGAGATCGGTCTCCCAGGTGTCTGCAATCTTCTTTGTCGGAACACCGGCCTTCGCCAGCGCTGCGGCAGCGACCATGCCCGACAGCACGACGACGGCCCTGCGCCTGGCGCCGTTCATGAGCGCTTCTCCTTGCGCTGGCTGGGAATGAACAGGCCCAGCAGCTTGTCGGTAACCAGCATCAGCACCAGGCCCGCCATGAACAGCACCATGCCGGCGAAGTCGTGGACGAACCCCTGACCCGCTTCGTCTCCGAAGTGATAGGTCACCAGGATCAGGATCATCACGCGGATCACGTTTGCCACGAAGGCGATCGGGATGATCAGCACCGCCAAGGTCACGTTGCGGGCCACGCTGGTGTAGCCCATGAGGTTCATGTAGAGCAGGCCCAGTGCCTCCAGCGTGAACATGCTGTTCAAGCCAGCGCATGCGTCGGCCACCAGGAGCTGGTACTGGCCGACGAACAGGATCACTCCGGTTCGTGCAATCGGATAGCCGAGCTCGTACATGAGCACCTCGGCCACGTAGGACACGGCGGCCTTCAACGGTGTCGTCACCGCGGCGACCAGGGTGCCCGGCAAGGGCATCATGAAGAGCAGGAAGAACAGCGGGAACCACGCCAGCCGGACCGCCTTGGAGCCCTTGAACAGCAGCAGCAGGCCGGCGATCACGGCGATCTGCGAGCCCACCTCGAACATGATCACCGCCTGCGTGCGTCCCAGCACGTACAGCAGCAGGCCGAAGCCGAAGACCGCACCGCCGAGCAGGGGCCGCGGTTCGTCGGGCAGCGCGGCGATCGTGTGGCGAAGCTGGAAGAGCAGCCACAGGCTCACCGCCAGGATGATCGGTCCGTGGCCCTGCTCGTCCGACGCCCAGACGGTGTCGGAGAGGTCCCAGTAGGTGGGCACGAACAGCAGCGCGAAGCCGCCCAGCAACAGCAACAGCACCCACAGGTCACTGCCGACCGGAAGCCAGCCGACCGCCTTGGCCGTGGCTGCGGGGTTGACCTTGCTCGATTCGGCCATGGCCACCGGCGATGCCCTCGATCAGTACTCGTTCATCACCACACCCGCCAGCTTGACGTGGCTGCCCTCGAAGCTGGCCACCAGCTCCTGCAGCATCGCCACGCGGGCGGCGTTCTTGCGCGCGATGACGATCGCGCTGCCGCAGCGGGCGGCGATCACCGCCGCGTCGGCGCCGTAGATGCCGGCCGGCGTGTCCACGATGACGTGGTCGAACTTGACGGCCAGCTCTCGCATCAGCAGTCCGAACGCCGGACGCTCGACAAGTTCCAGCGGGTTCGGCGGTGTCGTGCCCACCGGCAGCACGAACAGGCTGGGCACGCTGGGCACCTGCTGGATGACGCCCTTGTCGGCGCGCCCGCTCAGGATGCCCGAGAGCCCGGTGCGGTTGTGCAGGCGGAACAGCTCGTGCACGCGCGGGCCGCGCATGTCGGCGTCCACCAGCAGCGTGCGGCCGCCCAGCTGGGCCAGCGTGACGGCCAGGTTGGCCGCGCAGTAGGTCTTGCCGTCGCCGGCGTCGGGGCTGATGACGGCTACCGCGCGGCGCTGCTCGCCTTCGGCGAACAGCCGCATCATCAGCTGGCTGCGCAGTGCCCGGAAGTATTCGGCGCGCGGGCTAAAGGGCTCGTTCAGCGTCACCAGCTCGGGGGCGAGCTTGCGCTCCTCCTCCGGCGCGTAGGGGTAGTGGAACTGCTGCGCCAGCGCGAACAGCACGTCGTCCTTGCTGGCGAAGCCCAGCGCGACGGCGGCCTCGCCGAAGCGCACGCCGGTGCTGCGCTGGTGCGCCAGCACCTGCTCCACCTGCTCGGCGGAGAGGTTGCGCAGCTCGGCGATGATGTCGCCGATGCTGCGGTCGTGCACCTCGGGGTCGGCGTCGACGGCGGGCGGCAGCGGGGGTGCCGGCTGGCGCGCCGCGGCGGCCTCGATGACGCTGGCGTCGGCGGTGGAATCTCGAAACTTGGCCACGTGCGGTGCCTCTGGGTCGGGTCCGGTATTGTTCTGTCAGGTGCCCTGCGGCGGCGCCGGCAGCGGGGCCAGCAAGCGCTGCTGCATCAGGCTGGCCTGGCGGCCGCGCAGGCTCAGGCGCGAGCCCGGCTTGGGCATCACGCCGATGACGGGCAGGCCCAGCGCGGCGACCGCGTCCTCGGGGTTGCGCACGCGGCGGTCCATCAGCTCCAGCAGCAGCGCGGTGCCCAGCGCCAGCAGGCCGCCCAGGAAGACCGCCAGCGCCGTGTTCAGCACCAGGTTCGGGCTGCTGTGCTCGATAGGCGGCTGCGCCTGCGTCAGCAGGTTGACGTTGCTCTGCGTGGCCTGGCTCTCCAGGTTGGTCTGCGTGAAGCGCTGCAGCACGGCGTCGTAGGCGCGCTGCGCGTTGGTCACGTCCTGCATGATCACCATGCCCTGGTCGCGCACGGTCTTCATCTGCAGCACCTTGGCGCGCTGGGCTTCGAGCTGGCGGCGCACCTCGGCTTCGCGACGCTGGTTGATGTTGCTGGTGACGCCCACGCTGCCGGCCACCTTGGTGGTCTCGGCGTCCAGGCGCCGACGCAGTTCGGCCAGGTTGGCCTTGGCCTCGCGCACCTGCGGGTGGTTGTCGCCCAGCCGCGTGGTCAGCTGCTGCAGCAGTGCCTCGTTGCGGTTGATCTCGCTGCGCAGGCCGGCGACGACCGGGTTGTTCAGCACGTCCTGCAGCCGGTCGGCCTGCGCGCCCTGCGCCTGGGCCTGGCGGAAGGCGCTCTCGGCGGCCACCGCCTGCAGCGCGGTGAGCTGCGAGCTCAGCTCGTTCAGGCGCGCATTCTCGATGTCCAGCCGCTCGTCGCTGGCGATGATGCCGTTGGTCTTCTGGAAGTTGCTCAGCCGGGCCTGCGCCTTCTCCAGCGTGTCGCGCGCCTCCTTGGCGCGGGCGTCGAAGAACTCGTTGAACTGGCGCGCCGGGTTGGTGCGCAGTTCCAGCGCGGTGTCGATGTAGGCCTGCGCGAAGGCGTTGGCCAGGCCGGCGGCGAAGCGCGGGTCGGGCGCCTTGTAGCTGATGGCGATGACGCTGCTCTCGCGGCTGGGCTGCACGTCCATCTGCTGCTGGAACACGGTGCCCAGCCAGGTCTCGATGCTGCCTTCGCCGTTGGTCGCGTCCAGCCATTGCTGGCGCACCTGCGGGTTCTCGTTCAGGCGCAGGTTGCGCACCACGCGCTGCGCCACGCGCTCGCTGCGGATGATGTCCACCTGCGTCGCCAGGAAGGTGGGGCTGGCCGCGCCGCCGAACGCAATCGCGCTGATCGGGTCGGGCTTGAAGTCGACGACGACGCTGGCCGTGGCGCTGTACTGCTTGGGCAGCAGCAGGCTGACGACCACCGTCGTGCCCACCGTGAGCCCCAGCACCAGCAGCACGACCCACCAGCGGGCGCGCAGGATGGAGAGGAATTGTCCGAAGGTCATGGTCTCGTTTCCTGGTAACGCCGCGCTTCAGCGCCGGGTGGGCCGGATCAGAACAGGCTCTCGCGCACGAAGACCACGTCGCCTTCGCGCATGCGGTCGTCCATCTTGGCCTCCAGCACCTGGATGCTGCCGTCGGCGCCCTTGCGGTGCACGCGGATGCCCTTGTCGGTGCCGCGCTGCGTCAGGCCGCCGCCGGTGGCCAGCGCCTGCATCAGGGTCATGCCGCGCTCCAGGCGCATCGGGCCCGGGCGCTGCACCTCGCCGTAGATGTAGACCAGCGGCTGGCGGTCGATCCAGATCGTGTCGCCGTTGAGCACCAGCGGATTGTTCGCGGCGCCGCCGGGCGCGAACAGCGTCGGCAGGTCGACCTCCACGCGGAAGGGCTGGCCGTTGCGCGTGCCGGTCAGCACCACCAGGTCGGCGCCGTTGCCGGCGGTGCCGCCCGCCATCGCGATCAGGTCGGTCAGCCGCATGTCGGCCACTTCCAGCGGGTAGCGGCCCGGGCGGTTGACCTGGCCCAGCACGCTGGCCTGGTTGCCGCGCACCTGCAGCACGACCAGCGTGACCTGCGGGTCGCGCACGAAGTTGCCGCTGCGCAGGCCGTCGGCGATCAGCTTCTCTGCCGCGGTGACGGACAGCCCGCCCAGGCGCACGCTGCCCAGCAGCGGGTAGCTCACGAGGCCGGCCTCGGTGATGCGCGTCTCCAGCGTCAGGTCGGGGTTCTGGAAGACCGCGATGCGCACCACGTCGCCGGAGCCCAGGCGGTACTCCTGCGGCGCCGCGGCGCCGGTGGGCGCGGCCGACTGCGCCTGCGCCGGCTGGCCCAGCGAGAGCAGCGCCGCGACGACGGCCGCCAGCGCGACGGAGAGGAGGTTGGCGAGGCTGCTCATCACTTCAGACCCAGGCCCTTGCTGATGTCGCTGCCGGTCAGGCCGCCGGCGGGGGCCGACGCGCCGGCCGGCGCGGGCGCCGCCGGCTGGGCCGCCGGTGCCGCGGCCGCCGGGGGGGCAGGCGCCGACGCCGCCAGTTCGGCGAAGCGGCCGACATACTCGATCTGCGACGCGGCACGCATGGACTTCATGTCCTCCTCGACCAGCTTGCGCTTGCGGTCGTTGAGCAGGAACTGTTCGATCGCGGGGCGCGCCTGTTCCTCGCTGACCGGCTGCAGGCGCGAACCGGCGAGCACCACGACCTGCAGGCCGCCCGGCGTGGGCACCACCATCGCCTGCCCGTCGCGCATGCGCGCAAAGGCGTCCAGGCTGTTCAGCGGCAGCTGCTCGGCGGCCCGCACGGCCTGGTTGCCGGCGAAGCGGAAGTCGTTGGCCCGCAGGTAGTCGACGAACTCGTTGATGTTCTTGCTCGCGGCCAGGCGCTCGCGCAGCATGGGCACCTGGTCGGGCTTGGCCTCGATGCCGATCTCCTGGATGCTGTAGATGCGGCGCTCGGCGAACAGCGCCGGCTTCTCGGCGTAGTACTTCGCGATCTCCTCGGGCGTGGGCTTGGGTGCCGCCTCGCCGATCTTTTCCACGTAGGCGCGCGCCAGGATCTCGCGCCGCGCGGCCTCGAGCTGCTGCACGACCTGCGGGTTGCGGTCCAGCTTGAGCTCGTCGGCCTTCTGCACCGCGAGCTGCTGGTCGATCAGCCGCTCGAGGATCTGCTTCGTGGCGGCGTCGGTCTGCTCGGGGCGCAGGTTGCGCTGCTGCTGGAGCACGAAGTTGATCTGGTGGACGGTGACCTCGTCCTTGTTGACCTTGGCGGCGGTCTGGCTGGCGACCTTCTCCTTCTTGTCGCCGCAGCCGGCCAGCGCCAGCGTGGCGACCACCGCGGCCACCAGGCCCAGCGTGGGCAGGCGCCGGACGCGGCGCGCGCCCGGCCCCGATGCGGGGCGCGAGGAGCGGCGGAAGGCATCGTGCATCGTCAGGTTCATCAGCACTTTCCTGAAGTTGTCGGCAGAAACCGGGCACCAACCCGCACCGGTTGCAGCGCGCCGCGCAGGGCCTCGCGACGATGGCCTCGCGCCACACGCATGAAGCGCCGCAGTGTAACCGCAGCCCCCTGCGCGACCAGGTGCGCCGGCCTCCCCTGAACCAGGGTGCGCAGCGGCACAAGTTCACGTCCGAAAGCGGCCGCGACCCGCGCGCCGATGACGCCGACGCGGCGACGATAAGCGGCGAGTGTGACGCCTGCCGGGCGGCGGGCGGCGGCCCCACGGCAAGCGGGGGCGCGCACCGTCGGCGCGGGGCCAGCCGAACCGACCGCAGCCGGTCAGAACAGCGACTGCACGCGCGCGAGCTGCCAGCCCTGGCCGGCGCGCTTGTCGTTGGCCAGCAGCCAGAGTTCGCGAAACGGCGCCGCGGCGCTGTCGAGCTGCTCGCGGATCAGGCCTGAGAACTCGACGCTGGCGACGAAGGCCTCGCGCAGTTCGGCCAGCTCGAGCAGGCGCGCCTCCAGTTCCAGCACTTCGGTGTGGTTGCCGCCCGGGCCGCGCTCTAGCAACTGCTCGCGCAGGTCGTCCAGCAGCGGCGGGCTGGCCATCAGGCCCAGCGCCTGCAGGTCGGCGCGGTCCCAGGCCGCCTGCATCTGCACGAAGCTCATGCGTGCCAGGCGCAGCAGTTCGTCGACATCGCGCTGGCGCACGCGGCTGCGCAGCCCGGGCCGCGACAGCACGCTGCGCCGCCATCGGCGCTTCAGGCGCTGCATCATGCGCGCGGCGAGCGACTCGTCGGGTGCCGGCAGCCGCGGCACGCGCGCCGGCCCGCGCCAGCGCAGGCGCAGCCGCGAGCCCAGGCGCTGCTGCAGCCGCCTCAGCACTTGATCCCCACGTGCAGCGCCACGATGCCGCCGGCCAGGTTGTGCACGTCGACATGGCCGAAACCGGCGGTCTTCATCATCGCCTTCAGCGTCGCTTGGTCGGGGTGCATGCGGATGCTCTCGGCCAGGTAGCGGTAGCTGTCGGCGTCGCCGGCGATCCACCGACCCAGCAGCGGCATCAGCGTGAACGAGTACCAGTCGTAGGGCTTGGCGATCGCCTCGACCGGGCGCGAGAACTCCAGCACCAGCAGCCGGCCGCCCGGGCGCAGCACGCGGCACATCTCGGCCAGCGCGGCCTCCTTGTGCGTCATGTTGCGCAACCCGAAGGCGACGCTGGCGAGGTCGAAGCTGCCGTCGGCGAAGGGCAGGTGCTCGGCGTCGCAAGCCGCGGTGGGGACCACCAGGCCTTCGTCGAGCAGGCGGTCGCGGCCCACGCGCAGCATCGACTCGTTGATGTCGGTCAGCACGACGCGGCCGCTCTCGCCGGCGCGGGCGGCGAAGGCACGCGCCAGGTCACCGGTGCCGCCGGCGATGTCCAGCACCTGCATGCCCGGCTGAACGGCGGCCACCGCCACCGTGTAGGCCTTCCAGGCGCGGTGCAGGCCCAGGCTGAGCACGTCGTTCATCACGTCGTACTTCGTGGCCACCGAGTCGAAGACGCCGCGCACGCGGCGCGCCTTGTCGGCCTCGTCGACGGTCTGGTAGCCGAAGTGGGTCTGCGCCATCGTGCGCGTGTTCAGTGGTGGCCGCAGGCGCCGCCGGCGGCGGGGGTCATCGGCGCGTCGCGGTCGACACCGGCCTCCTGCAGGCGCTGCTCGTAGCGGCGCCACAGCTCGGCCTGCTCGGCGCCCAGGCGGTACAGGTAGTCCCAGCTGTAGATGCCGGTCTCGTGGCCGTCGGAGAAGCGCGGCTGCACCGCATAGTGGCCGACCGGCTGCAGGTCCTCCACCAGCACGTTGCGCTTGCCGGTCTGCAGCACCTCCTGGCCGGGACCGTGCCCCTGCACCTCGGCCGACGGCGAATACACGCGCAGCAGTTCGAAGGGGATGCGGAAGCTGGCACCGTCGCTGAAGGCCACCTCGAGCACGCGCGAGGCCTGGTGCACGGTCAGCGCGGTGGGTTGCGGGGTGTCGCGATCGAGACCGGCCATGGGCTGGACAGACAGTGGACGAGCGGCCGGCAGTGTATCGCCCGCGCCCACGAAAAAGGGCGGTGACCAGGCACCGCCCTTGTTGCCGCCGGGGGTGAAAGCCCCTCGTGCGGATCCGGCCGCAGCGCGGCTCAGCCGCGTTCGCGGCGCCGCATCGCGACGAAGCCGACGGCCGCCAGGCCGGCCAGCATCAGCGCATAGGTCTCGGGTTCCGGGATCGTCTGCGCGAGGATGGCGCCGCCGTAGCTGCCACCCAGCGAGCCGGTCGTCAGGCCGACGAAGGTCAGCGCGTAGGAGCCGGCCGTCAGTCCGGTGAACATGAAGCCGTCGGCCGGGTTGGTGTCGGTGCCGATGGTCGCGAAGGTCGAGTCCTGCAGCACCACCGAGAACCCGGCAAGGCCGAGCACCGGCGGCAGTTCCAGCTCGGTCGCGATGCCGGACAGGAAGCCCGGGTTGACCAGCGAGAACGTGTAGACGTCGAACAGCAGCGGGCCCGGCACCGAGTTGCCGACCGAGATGGGCGTGTTGTCGATCGTCCCCAGGTTGCCGGGACCGACGGCCAGCGTGGAGGCACTGGCGAAGGCGAGTGCGGCAGCGGCGACGACAGGCTTGAGCTTCATGGGTCTTCCTTGGCAGGGACGGCGGCCACGGCCGATTGCCACGGCTCGCCACTCACGGTCAAGAGTGTGAACCATGGCACGCTTTTCCGCCCCCCCGAAACCTGGGGGGAGGGCGGCCCGGAATGTTTCACGGCCCCGGGCGCGGCCGGCAGGACGCACGACTTCGGCGCACCCGCGGCGACGCGCAGGGACCCGCGTCATTGCTCGCAGGCGCGCGGGTTGCGCCCGCCCCGGCGCACTGTTGCGGTGCAGCATGCTCACTGCCCGGGCGGCGAACGGTCACGCAATCGGTTACGTCTTGTTGCAATGCAACATCGGCGCATTCACACGAGCACGCGCTCGATGCCACCGGCATTCGCCCGCGCCACGTACTGCGGCAGCCAGTCCTCGCCGAGGATCTTGCGCGCCATCTCGACGACGATGTAGTCGGCCTCCAGCAGACCATTCGTCAGGTCGTCCTCGTAGCGCTTCAGGCCCTGCAGGCAGCTCGGGCAGCTGGTGAGGATCTTCAGGTTGGCCGTCGCGGCGGCGGCGCCGCCATCGGCCCGCTGCGCCAGCCGCTCGCGCAGCAGGCGTTCACCCTTGCGCAGTTCCTCTTCCTTGCGGAAGCGCACCTGCGTGGCGATATCCGGCCGCGTGACGCCCAGCGTGCCGCTCTCGCCGCAGCAGCGCTCGTTCTTCAGCACGTCCGGGCCGACCAGCGCGCGCACGGTCTTCATCGGCTCCTGCTGCTTCATCGGGCTGTGGCAGGGGTCGTGGTACAGGTAGGCGCCGGCCTGCGACGCGTCCAGCGTGATGCCCTTCTCGAGCAGGTATTCGTGTATGTCGACGATGCGGCAGCCGGGGAAGATCTCCTCGAAGCGGTAGCCCTGCAGCTGGTCGAAGCAGGTGCCGCAGCTGACGACCACCGTGCGGATGTCCAGGTAGTTCAGCGTGTTGGCCACGCGGTGGAACAGCACCCGGTTGTCGGTGATGATCTTGTCGGCCTTGTCGTACTGCCCGCTGCCGCGCTGCGGGTAGCCGCAGCACAGGTAGCCCGGCGGCAGCACCGTCTGCACGCCGGCATGCCACAGCATGGCCTGCGTGGCCAGGCCGACCTGGCTGAACAGGCGCTCGCTGCCGCAGCCGGGGAAGTAGAAGACGGCCTCGCTGTCGGCGGTGGTGGCCTGCGGGTCCCGGATGATGGGGACGTAGTCCTTGTCCTCGATGTCCAGCAGCGCGCGCGCCGTCTTCTTGGGCAGGCCGCCGGGCATCTTCTTGTTGATGAAGTGGATGACCTGCTCCTTGACCGGCGCCGGCCCCAGCGTGGCCGGCGGCGCGGTGGTCTGCCGCCGCACCAGCGGCCCGAGCAGGTCGTTGGCCAGGCGCTGCGCCTTGAAGCCGACGCCGACCATCGCGCTGCGCACCAGCTTGATGGTCTGCGGGCTGGTCGCATTCAGGAACAGCATCGCCGCCGCGTTGCCGGGGCGGAAGCTCTTCTTGCCCATGCGCCGCAGCAGGTTGCGCATGTTCATCGTGACGTCGCCGAAGTCGATCTTCACCGGGCACGGGCTCAGGCACTTGTGGCACACGGTGCAGTGGTCGGCGACGTCCTCGAACTCATGCCAGTGCTGCAGGCTGATGCCGCGGCGCGTCTGCTCCTCGTACAGGAAGGCCTCGATCAGCAGGCTGGTGGCGAGGATCTTGTTGCGCGGGCTGTACAGCAGGTTGGCGCGCGGCACGTGCGTCGCGCACACCGGCTTGCACTTGCCGCAGCGCAGGCAGTCCTTGATGCTGTCGCTGATGGCGCCGATCTCGCTGCGCTGCATGATCAGCGACTCGTGGCCCATGAGCCCGAAGCTGGGCGTGTAGGCCGCGCTCAGGTCGGCGGCCCAGGTGCCGGCCTCGCGGCCCTGCTTCAGCAGCTTGCCCTTGTTGAAGCGTCCCTCGGGGTCGATGCGCGCCTTGTACTCGGCGAACGGCCGCAACTCGTCGTCGCTCAGGAACTCCAGCTTCGTGATGCCGATGCCGTGCTCGCCGCTGATCACGCCGCCCAGCCGCCGCGCCAGCGCCATGATGCGGGCGACGGCCTCGTGCGCCGTCTGCAGCATCGCATAGTTGTCGCTGTTGACGGGGATGTTGGTGTGCACGTTGCCGTCGCCGGCATGCATGTGCAGGGCCACCCAGACGCGGCCCCGCAGCACCTCGCCGTGGATGCGCCGGCACTCGTCCAGCAGCGGCGTGAACGCGTCGCCGGCGAACAGCGCCTGCAGCGGCTTCAGGATCTGCAGCTTCCAGCTCGCGCGCAGGCGGCCGTCCTGCAGCAGCGCGAACATGGTCTCGCCGGCGCGGCCCGGCTCCAGCGGCGGCTGCACGCGGTCGAGCTGCTCCAGCCAGTGCCGCCACAGCGCGCCGACCTCGGCCAGCAGCGCCAGCGCCTGCTGCACGCGGTCCTCCAGCAGCTCGGCGCCGGCGATCTCGCCGGCCTCCTCGCCGCGGCCCAGCGGCAGCGCGCCGCGGCGCAGGAAGGCGTCCAGCGCCTGCACCAGGTCCAGCTTGTTGCGCAGGCTCAGCTCGACGTTGATGCGCTCGATGCCCTCGGTGTACTCGCCCATGCGCGGCAACGGGATCACGACGTCCTCGTTGACCTTGAAGGCGTTGGTGTGCCGCGCGATCGCCGCGGTGCGCTTGCGGTCGAGCCAGAACTTCTTGCGCGCGTCGGCGCTGACGGCGACGAAGCCCTCGCCGCCGCGGCTGTTGGCGATGCGCACGACCTCGCTGGTGGCGCGCGCGACGGCGCCTTCGTCGTCGCCGACGATGTCGCCGATCAGCACCATCTTCGGCAGCCCGCTGCCGGCGAGCGCGCGCCGGCTCTTGGTCGCATAGCCGACGGCCTTCAGGTAGCGGTCGTCCAGGTGCTCCAGGCCGGCGAGCTTGACGTCCGGCAGCGCGAACAGGTGGTCCTTGATCTCGACGATCGACGGCACCGCGTCGCGCGCCTGGCCGAAGAATTCCAGGCACACCGTGCGCACATGCGCCGGCATGCGGTGCACGATCCAGCGCGCGCTGGTGATCAGCCCGTCGCAGCCTTCCTTCTGGATGCCGGGCAGGCCGGCCAGGAACTTGTCGGTGACGTCCTTGCCCAGGCCTTCCTTGCGGAAGACGCGGCCGGGGATCTCCAGGATTTCGCTGCGCTCAAGCTTGCGGCCGCTGGCGTCGTAGTGGCGCAGTTCGAAGCGCGCCACCGCCACGTCGTGGATCTTGCCCAGGTTGTGGTCCAGGCGCACGACCTCCAGCCACTTGGCCTCCGGCGTGACCATGCGCCAGCTGGCCAGGTTGTCCAGCGCGGTGCCCCACAGCACGGCCTTCTTGCCGCCGGCATTCATCGCGATGTTGCCGCCGATGCAGCTGGCTTCCGCACTCGTCGGGTCGACGGCGAAGACGTAGCCGGCGCGCTCGGCGGCGTCGGCCACGCGCTGGGTCACGACACCGGCCTCGCTGTAGACGGTGGGCACCTGGTGCGGCACGCCGGGCAGGTCCACGAGCTCGACCTCGCTCATGGCCTCCAGCTTCTCGGTATTGATGACCGCGCTCTTCCAGGTCAGCGGCACCGCGCCGCCGGTGTAGCCGGTGCCGCCGCCGCGCGGGATGATGGTCAGGCCGAGTTCGATGCAGCCGCGCACCAGGCCGGCCATCTCGGCCTCGCTGTCGGGCGTCAGCACGACGAACGGGTACTCGACGCGCCAGTCGGTGGCGTCGGTGACGTGGCTGACCCGGCTCAGGCCGTCGAATTTCAGGTTGTCCTTCGCGGTGTGGCGGCCCAGCACGCGGCGGGCCGTCTTGCGCAGGTCCCAGACGGCGCGGAAGTGGGCCGCGAAGTCGTCGACCGCGCGCCGGGCCGCCGCCAGCAGCTCGCCGACCAGCGCATCGCGCCCGGCGTCCACGTCCGGCGTGCGGCGCTTCTCGACCTCGGCCAGGCGGTGGTGCAGCGCCTCGATCAGCAGTGCGCGCCGCTTCGGGTTGGCGAGCAGGTCGTCCTCGAGGTAGGGGTTGCGCTGCACGACCCAGATGTCGCCCAGCACCTCGTACAGCATGCGCGCCGAGCGGCCGGTGCGGCGCTCCTGGCGCAGCAGGCTCAGCAGTTCCCAGGCGCGGGCGCCGAGCAGCCGGATGACGATCTCGCGGTCGGAGAACGAGGTGTAGTTGTACGGAATCTCGCGCAGCCGCACGCCGTCGGCGGCGGCGGGGTCGACGGCGTCGACGGCGGCGGCCAGGGCCGGCGGCGACAGGGGTTCGGGCGCATTCATAGGGTTGATCCGGATGCTACCCGAGCCCCTGCGCCGACCGGGCGGCAGGGTCGCGGCCGACCGGCCCGCCGCGCCCGGCGGATGCCGCGACGGGTTTATCCCGTTGTCCGCGACCGCCCATCCATGACAGAAACCGGTCTGTCATAAATGCCCCCCACACTCGCGGGTTCGGCAACGAATCGGCTCACGAAGCCCACAGGAGATGTCATGAAACTGAAACACGTCGCCCCTGCCGCCCTAGCCGCGGCACTGTTCGCCGCGCTGCCGGCCCACGCCCAGGTCGAGATCCAGTGGTGGCACTCGATGGGCGGCCAGCTCGGCGAATGGGTCAACGGCCTTGCGAAGGGCTTCAACGACAGCCAGAAGGAATACCGCGTCGTGCCCACCTTCAAGGGCAGCTACCCGGAGAGCTTCGCGGCGATGATCGCCGCCTACCGCGCCGGCAATGCGCCGCACATCATCCAGGTCTTCGAGGTCGGCACCGCCACGATGATGGCCAGCAAGGGCGTGGCCGTGCCGGTCAACGAGGTCATGAAGCTCGGCGGCGTGACCTTCGACCCCAGCGTCTACGTGCCGGCGGTCAGCGGCTACTACACGGCGCCGAACGGACAGATGCTGAGCCTGCCGTTCAACAGCTCGACGACCGTGCTGCACTACAACAAGGACGCCTTCCGCGCCGCCGGCCTGGACCCCAACAGCCCGCCCAAGACCTGGCCGGAAGTGGCGCTGGCGGCCGCCAAGCTCAAGGCCAGCGGCCACAAGTGCCCGTTCACCACCAGCTGGCAGAGCTGGACCCAGCTCGAGAGCTTCTCGGCCTGGCACAACGTCGAGTTCGCGACCAAGCGCAACGGCTTCAACGGCCTGGACACGCGGCTGAACATTCTGACGCCGCTGCACGTGCGCCACATCGAGAACCTGGCCAACATGGCGCAGCAGGGCCTGTTCGTCTACAAGGGCCGCAGCGGCGCGGCCGACGGCGTGTTCCAGTCGGGCGAATGCGCGATGTACACCGGCTCGTCGGCGGCCTACGGCGGCATCAAGCGCAACCTGAAGGCCGAGGCCGGCATCAGCACCCTGCCCTATTACCCCGACGTGCCGGGCGCGCCGCAGAATACCGTCATCGGCGGCGCCAGCCTGTGGACGCTCAGCGGCAAGAAGCCCGAGGAATACAAGGGCGTGGCGCTGTTCTTCAAGTACCTCTCCGACCCCGAGGTGCAGGCCAAGAGCCACCAGCAGACCGGCTACCTGCCGATCACGACCAAGGCCTTCGACATCACCGAGAAGAGCGGCTTCTACAAGCAGAACCCGGGCACCGACGTCAGCGTCACGCAGATGATCCGCAAGACCACCGACAAGTCGCGCGGCATCCGCCTGGGCAACTTCGTGCAGATCCGCACCATCCTCGACGAGGAGATGGAGCAGATCTGGTCGGGCAAGAAGAGCGCCCGCCAGGGCCTGGAGGACGCCACCCGCCGCGGCAACGCCGAGCTGGAGAAGTTCGAGAGGGCGAACAAGTCCTGAAGGACTTGTTCGCCCGGCTGGCGTGCCGGTGGCACGCCAGCCTTACGGCCGAACCGGGCGCACCCCTCCCCCGCCCCCTCCCCGCCGCGCGGGGAGGGGCCTAGTCAGACATTCGAGACGAGGCCTCCTTGGCCGTAGAGAAACGCGTCCGTTTCAAGAGCTGGTGGCTGCCCTGGGTGCTGATCGCGCCGCAGATGGCCATCATCCTCGTCTTCTTCTTCTGGCCGGCGGCGCAGGCGCTGTACTACAGCGTGCTGCAGCAGGATGCCTTCGGCACCAGCGTCGAATTCGTCGGCCTCGACAACTTCCGCGCGCTGTGGGGCGACGAGTCCTACCTCGCCTCGTTCAAGATCACCGCGATCTTCTCGTTCTGGGTCGCCGCGCTCGGCCTCGTGCTGTCGCTGGTGCTGGCGGTGATGGCCGACCGCGTCGTCAAGGCCTCGCGCTGGTACCGCACGCTGCTCGTCGTGCCCTACGCGGTGGCGCCGTCGGTGGCCGGCATCATGTGGGTCTTCATGTTCGCGCCCTCGGTGGGCGTCGTGAGCTACGGCCTGGGGCTGCTCGGCACCGAGTGGAACCACCTGCTCGACGGCACGCAGGCGATGATCCTGGTCGTGCTGGCCGCGGTGTGGAACCAGATCTCGTACAACTTCCTGTTCTTCCTGGCCGGGCTGCAGAGCATCCCCAAGAGCCTGATCGAGGCGGCGGCGATCGACGGCGCCGGCCCCTGGCGCCGCTTCTGGACCGTGCAGTTCCCGCTGCTGACGCCGACCACCTTCTTCCTGCTCGTCATCAACGTCATCTACGTCTTCATCGGCACCTTCGGCATCATCGACACCTCCACCGCCGGCGGCCCCGGGCAGGAGACCTCGATCCTCGTCTACAAGGTCTACTTCGACGGCTTCAAGGCGCTGGACCTGGGCGCCTCGGCGACGCAGTCGGTGGTGCTGATGGCCATCCTGGTCGTGCTGACGGTGATCCAGTTCCGCTACGTCGAGCGGCGCGTCAACTACTGAAGGACGAGGACGTCCCGCCGTGATCGAGAACCGCCCGCTCGCCGACTTCCTGGCGCACCTGACGCTGGCGATCGGCGTCATCGTGATCGGCTTCCCGCTGTACCTGACCTTCGTCGCCAGCACGCACACCGCCGAGGCCATCGTGCAGAACGTGCCGATGCCCATCGTGCCCGGCGACAACTTCGTCGAGAGCTACCGGCTGGCCCTGTTCGGCGGCGAGACACGCACCGGCGGCACGCTGCCGCCGGCGGGCCCGATGCTGCTCGTCAGCCTGGTCACGGCGCTGGTGATCGCCGTCGGCAAGATCGCGATCTCGCTGCTGTCGGCCTTCGCCGTCGTCTACTTCCGCTTCCCGCTGCGCGGCCTGGTGTTCTGGATGATCTTCGTCACGCTGATGCTGCCGGTGGAGGTGCGCATCCTGCCCACCTACCAGGTCGTCTCGGACCTCGGCATGCTCAACACCTATGCCGGGCTGACGATCCCGCTGATCGCCAGCGCCACCGCGACCTTCCTGTTCCGCCAGTTCTTCCTGACCGTGCCCGACGAACTGGTGGAGGCGGCGCGCGTCGACGGTGCCGGGCCGATGCGCTTCTTCAAGGACGTGCTGGTGCCGCTGTCGTCGACCAGCATCGCGGCGCTGTTCGTCATCCAGTTCATCTACGGCTGGAACCAGTACCTGTGGCCGCTGCTGATGACCACCAGCGAGGACATGTACCCCATCGTGATGGGCATACGCCGCATGCTGGCGACCAGCGACGCGGCCACCGAGTGGAACGCCGTGATGGCCACCGCGATGCTGGCGATGATCCCGCCGTCGCTGGTGGTGCTGCTGATGTACCGGTGGTTCGTCAAGGGCCTGGTCGATACCGAGAAGTAGGACGAGCGAGAACAACGAGCGATGGGTGCCATTTCCCTGCGCAAGGTCGAGAAGACCTACGGCCACGGCCCCAAGGGCGTGAAGGTGATCCACGGCGTGGACGTCGAGATCGCCGACGGCGAGTTCATCGTCATCGTCGGCCCCTCCGGCTGCGGCAAGAGCACGCTGCTGCGCATGGTGGCCGGGCTGGAGGAGATCACCGGCGGCGAGATCGACATCGGCGGGCGCGTCGTCAACCGGCTGGAGCCGGCCGAGCGCGACATCGCGATGGTCTTCCAGAACTACGCGCTGTACCCGCACATGACGGTGTACGACAACATGGCCTACGGCCTGAAGATCGCCAAGGTGCCCAAGGCCGAGATCGACGTGCGCGTGAACAAGGCGGCGAAGATCCTGGAGCTGACGGCGCTGCTGGACCGCAAGCCGCGCCAGCTCTCCGGCGGCCAGCGCCAGCGTGTCGCGATGGGCCGCGCCATCGTGCGCCAGCCGGCGGTCTTCCTGTTCGACGAGCCGCTGTCCAACCTGGACGCCAAGCTGCGTGCGCAGACCCGGCTGGAGATCCAGAAGCTGCATGCCGAGCTGGGCGTGACCTCGCTGTTCGTCACCCACGATCAGGTCGAGGCGATGACGCTGGCCCAGCGCATGATCGTGATGAATGCCGGCCGCATCGAGCAGATCGGCACGCCCGAGCAGGTCTACCTGAAGCCGGCGACCACCTTCGTCGCCAGCTTCATCGGCAGCCCGCCGATGAACCTGCTGCCCGGGCGCGCCGACGGCTCGCGCTTCACGGTCGGCGACCAGGTGCTGGCGCTGCCGGCCGCCGCGCCGCGCGCCGGCGATCTGCTGCTGGGCCTGCGCCCGGAGCACGTGGACTTCGGTGGCAGCAACGGCGGCGGCTGGCCGCTGAAGGTGGAGGTGCTGGAGATGCTGGGCGCCGAGCGCCTGCTGCACGGCCGCCTGGGCGACGCCGCGTTCACGATGCGCATCGACGGCACGCTGACCCCGCCGCACGCCGGCGAGACCGTCTATCTGCACGTGCAGCCGGCCCAGCTGCACTGGTTCGACGCGGCCAGCGGACAGCGGGTCGCGTGATGGCGCACGCGCACTGGCCGCTGCCGCTGTGGATCGCCCACCGCGGCGCCGGCAAGCTGGCCCCGGAGAATACGCTGGCGGCCTTCCGCGCCGGCGCGGCGCTGGGCTGGCGCGCCTTCGAGTGCGACGTCAAGCTCAGCGCGGACGGGGTGCCCTTCCTGCTGCACGACGCGACGCTGGAGCGCACGACCGACGGCCGCGGCACTGCCGGCGACCGGCCCTGGTCCGAACTGTCGCGGCTGGACGCCGGCGGCTGGCATTCACGCGGCTATGCCGGCGAACCGCCGCCGACGCTGGAAGCGGTCGCGCGCTACGTGCAGCGCAACGGCTTCGCGCTCAACGTCGAGATCAAGCCGACACCGGGGCTGGAGCAGGGCACCGGCGAGGCCATCGGCCGCGCCTGCGCGGCGCTGTGGGGCGAGGCCGCGGCGGCCGCCGACGCGCCGCTGCTGTTCAGCTCGTTCCGCCCGGAGTCGCTGCTCGGCGCCCAGGTCACGGCGCCGCAGGTTCCGCGCGCGCTGCTGCTGGACAGCCTGTGGCCGGGCTGGCTGGACGTCGCGCGCCGCCTGGACTGCGTGGCGGCGGTCGCGCGGCACGACCTGATCGACGCCGCGCTGGTTGCCCAGCTGCAGGCGGCCGGGATGCGGCTGCTGAGCTACACGGTCAATGAAGCCGACGTCGCCCGGCGCCTGCTGTCGCTGGGCGTGTGCGGGCTGATCAGCGACGCGGTCGACGGCTTCGCGCCGGCGCGGGCGACAGCCTGACCGTCCATCGCAGCCGCGCACGCAGCGCGCGGCGCGACCGGCGCCTGCGCAGCGGCCGCAGCCTCAGGCGACGCGGCGGCGCCGCCCAGCCGCGAAGGCCGCGGCGATGGCCGGCAGCAGCAGCGCCAGCGTGGCCGGTGCCGGCACCGGCACCGGGGCCCGGTCCGCGACGCCGATCGTGAAGCCGTGCCAGTTCTCGCTGGTGTCGATGAAGGTGAACGAACGGAAGGTGCCGCGCAGGCGGATGATGCCGTGCACCTCGCCTTGGCCGAAGAAGCCGTCGCCGGCGCCGTTGACGACCGGCGTGCCGGAACCCCACCAGCCCACGCCGTTGGCCACGACCTCGATCGGCGCGCTGAAGACGACGGTGTTGCCGTTCCAGCTCATCAGCGCCATGTAGGGGTCGGTCACCTCGGTGTCGAAGGTGATCGTCTTCGTGCCGCCGGCGGCCAGCGCGATGATGTCGCAGTCGAAGGGCTTGTTGATCGCGCCGTTGTAGTCGCCGGGCGCCCACCAGGAGGTCCCGCAGCCGGTCTGCGCGAAGCTGTAGCCGCCGGCATAGCTGACGCCGACATTGCCGCTGGGCGCGGCGATGGTGCCGCTGGCGACGCCGGCCGTGGCGGCCTGCCAGTCGGTCCAGGCCACCGTGGTGGCGCCGGCGGTGGTCGTGGCGGCGAGCGAGGCGACGAGCAGCAGGCGTGACAGCATGACAGGACTCCGGATCGTTGATCGTCCAAACGGGATATCGAAGCGGCACGCAAGATCCGCGCCCTGCACGCAAGTCCTTGATGCGACACGATCGACGGCCGGCATCGCGACCGCCGTGTCAGGAATCCCGACAGCCCGCCCGCGCCCGGGCGTCAGCGTTCGTTGCGGTCTTCGCGTTCGGGCAGGAAGCCGGTCGCCGCCTCGGCGCCGATCCAGTCGCTCTCGCGTTCCGGCTCCGGCAGCGACTTGAGCTGGCGGATCAGCGGCAGCCGCCAGGCCACCAGCACCAGCAGCACCGACACGCCGCCGGCGAAGGCCAGCGCCGCGCGCAGCCCGACATGTTCGCCCAGCCAGCCGCCGAGCAGCGCGCCCGGCGCGGCGGCCAGCAGCGTCAGCCAGCGCATCGTGCTCGTCATGCGGCCGAGCAGCGGCTGCGGTGTCACCGCCTGGCGCAACGCGAGGAAGTTGATGAAGATGAAGACGGCGCCGGTGGAGAAGGCGGCCATCATCAGTGCGAAGGCCGCCACGCCCCAGGCGCCCACCGGTGCCGCCGCGGCCAGCAGCCAGCCGGCGCCGACGACGGCATAGCCGACGACCAGGCAGGGCCCGGGCCCGATGCGGTGGCTGACCCGGCGCCCCCAGACGCTGCCGACGATGGTGCCCACGCCCATGCCCATGTAGCTCAGGCCCACCGCCTGCTCGGACATGCCCAGCGTGCGCGTCGCGAACAGGATCTGCACCGTCAGCGCCGCGTAGTGGCACATCTGCCAGACGCCCATCAGCACCGCCAGCGTGACCAGCAGCCGGGTGCCGGCGCAGAAGCGCAGGCCGGCGACGAGGTCGCGCCAGAAATGCGCCATGCCCGCCGGCCGCGCATCGCGCCGCTCATGCACGCGGATGCCCTTCAGGATCGCCGCCGAGGCGACCAGCAGCAGCGCGTTGAGCAGCAGCGCCAGCGGCGCGCCGAAGGCCTTGATCAGCGCGCCGGCCAGCCCGGGCCCGGCGACTTCCGCGCCCGAGCTCGCGAGCGCATTCTTGGCATGCGCCTCGACGAGCCGCTCGCGCGCGACGACCTGCGTCAGCACGATCTGCGCCGCGCTGCCGGACACCGTGTGCACGAGCCCGACCAGGAAGCCGACCACGTAGAGCCAGCCCATGCTGAGCCAGCCCAGCCACCAGGCCAGCGGCACGCTGGCCGCCGCCAGCGCGACCATCAGCTCGCCGACCACGTAGACCGGCAGCTTGCGCACGCGGTCCAGCCACACGCCCGAGGGCAGCGAGAACAGCAGGAAGGGCGTGAGCTCGATCGCCGTCAGCAGCCCCATCTGCGTCGGGCTGGCCTGCAGCAGCACCGCCGCGGTCAGCGGCAGCGCCAGCATCATCACCTGGTTGCCGAAGCTGCTGGTCAGGATGGAGGTCCACAGCCGCAGGTAGCTGGGGTCGCGCAGCAGGTCGCCGGGCGGCAGCCTGGGCAGCGCGAGCCGGCGCCGCCAGCTCACGCCCGGCCCTCCGCCGCCCGGGCACGGACGCGGTCCGCGCCGGCCGGTGCGCGGCGGCAGGGGGGCTTCAAGGCAGCGCTACGAGCGGTAGTCGGCGTTGATGCTGACGTAGTCGTGCGACAGGTCGCAGGTCCAGACCAGGGCCTCGGCGTCGCCGCGGTGCAGGTGCACGCGCACCGTGATCTCGCTGCCCTTCATCACGCGCTGGCCGTCCTCCTCGCGGTAGTCGGGGTGGCGGCCGCCGGCGCGCACCACGTGCACGTCGTCGAGGAAGAGGTCGATCAGCCCCTGGTCCAGGTCGCCGATGCCGGCATAGCCCACCGCGGCCAGGATGCGGCCCAGGTTGGGGTCGCTGGCGAAGAAGGCGGTCTTGACCAGCGGCGAATGCGCGACCGCGTAGGCGGCGCGCCGGCACTCGGCCTCGTCGCGACCGCCCTGCACATGCACGGTGATGAACTTGGTCGCGCCCTCGCCGTCGCGCACGATGGCCTGCGCCAGCTGCACCGCGACCGCCTCCACGGCCTGCGCCAGCGCGCGGCCCTCGGCCGAGTCCAGCGCGGTGATCGGGTCGTGCCCGGCGCGCTGCGTGGCGACCAGCACGAACGAGTCGTTGGTCGACATGTCGCCGTCGATCGTGATGCGGTTGAAGCTGGCATCCGCCGCGCGCTGCAAGAGCGGCTGCAGCAGCGAAGGCGCGATGACGGCGTCGGTGGCGACGAAGCCCAGCATCGTCGCCATGTCGGGCCGGATCATGCCCGCCCCCTTGCTGATGCCGGTGACGGTGACCGTGCGGCCGCCGATGGCCACCTGGCGCGACGCGCCCTTGGGCACCGTGTCGGTGGTCATGATGCCGTGCGCGGCCTCGAACCAGTTGGCGCCGCCCAGCGCGGCCAGCGCGGCGGGCAGGCCGGCCTCGATGCGCTCCACCGGCAGCGTCTCCATGATCACGCCGGTGGAGAAGGGCAGCACCTGCTGCGGCGCCACGCCCAGCAGCGCGCCCAGCGCGGCGCAGCTGCGGCGCGCGCGCGCCAGGCCGTCGGCGCCGGTGCCGGCGTTGGCATTGCCGGTATTGACCAGCAGCGCGCGGATGCCCGCGCCGCCGGCCGCCGCGGCGCCGAGATGCTCGCGGCACAGCTGCACCGGGGCGGCGCAGAAGCGGTTGCTGGTGAAGACACCGGCCACCGCCGCGCCTTCGTCGAGCGCGAAGACGACGAGGTCGCGCCGGTTGGCCTTGCGGATGCCGGCCATCGTGACGCCGATGCGCAGGCCGGGCACCGGAAGGAGGTCCTGCGGCTGCAGGGCGGACAGGTTGACGGGCATGGCGCTCTCTCGTTGGGGCCGCGCCGGCGGCGGGCCGGCGCATCCGTGGCACGGCGCTCGGGGCGCCCCCTCGGAGCGCCGCTCAGCGCGCGTCGGGATTGTAGGCAGCGAACATCACCTGATCGCCCAGCCGCCCTTGCGCGTCGCGTTCGTAGTGCCGCAGCACGCCCTCGCGCACGAAGCCCAGCGCGCGCTCGGCGAAGTGCAGCGCCCGCGCGTTGCCGGCCTCGCTGAG
Organism: Rubrivivax sp.; assembly: GCA_019635315.1. Classification (GTDB taxonomy): domain Bacteria; phylum Pseudomonadota; class Gammaproteobacteria; order Burkholderiales; family Burkholderiaceae_C; genus Rubrivivax. The sequence goes on along the minus strand of JAHBZT010000001.1, from coordinate 1,383,265 downwards.
CGCCTGCACGCGCGCCGCCCCGAGCCCGAAGGCGAGCTGCACGCAGGCCAGCACCGCCTCGCGCATCAGCCCGCGGCCGGCGTGGCGGCTGTCGCCGACATAGCCGACCTCGCAGCGCGGCGCCTCGAAGTCCCAGCTGTGCAGGTCGATGCGGCCGACGTAGCCCTCGTCGGGTTCGCGCCCGGGCAGGAAGGCGTAGAAGACCAGGTACTCGCCGGCCTCGACGTCCTCGAGGCCGCCGCGCATGAAGCGCACCGCCCAGTCCGGCGTCTGCGGCCGCTGCGCCCACGCGATGTAGCCCAGGCCGGGCAGGCTGCGGTTCAGGCTCGCGACGAAGGGCGCGGCAAACTCCGGGCGCGGCGCCGCCAGCAGCAGCCGCGGCGTGCGCAGCTCGCGCGGGGCGCGGATCAGCGTCTCGCGATCCACGCCCCGCCCTGCCGCGTCAGGCCAGCCGGCCGTGGCACTGCTTGTACTTCTTGCCGCTGCCGCAGGGGCAGGGGTCGTTGCGGCCGACCTTGGGCACCGGGCTGCCGTCGGGCATGCCGCCGGCCGCCAGCAGGCCCGCGTCGGCCTCCTGCGAGACGCTGCCGTCCTCGTTCGGATGCGTGTAGGTCACGTTGGCCAGGTGCCCGGCCTGCTCCTCCAGCGTGCGCGCGGCCTCGGCGGCCTGGTCCTCGGTCTGGATGCGCACCGTCATCAGGATGCGCGTGACCTCCATCTTGACCACCGTCAGCAGCTGACTGAACAGCTCGAAGGCCTCGCGCTTGTATTCCTGCTTGGGGTTCTTCTGCGCGTAGCCGCGCAGGTGGATGCCCTGGCGCAGGTAGTCCAGCGCCGCCAGGTGCTCGCGCCAGTGGCTGTCGATGCTCTGCAGCAGCACCATGCGCATGAAGGGCGTGAACTGCTCGCGGCCGACGACGGCCAGCTTGCCGGCGAACAGCTCGTCGGCGGCGGCGCAGACCTTCTCGAGCAGGTCCTCGTCGGTGATCGAGTCGCTGGCCTCGACCAGGCCCTTGAGGTCGACCTCGAGCTGCCACTCCTCCTTCAGCACGCGCTGCAGGCCGTCGAGGTCCCACTGCTCCTCCAGGCTCTCTGGCGGCACGTGGGCGCGCACGACCTCGGTCATCGCGCTCCGCCGCAGGCCGGCGATCTGCTCGTCCAGGCTCCCGGCCTCGAGGATCTCGTTGCGCTGCTGGTAGATGACCTTGCGCTGGTCGTTGGCGACGTCGTCGTACTCCAGCAGTTGCTTGCGGATGTCGAAGTTGCGCGCCTCGACCTTGCGCTGCGCGCTCTCGATGCTGCGGTTGACGATGCCGGCCTCGATGGCCTCGCCCTCGGGCATCCTGAGCCGGTCCATGATCGCGCGCACGCGGTCGCCGGCGAAGATGCGCATCAGCTGGTCGTCCAGGCTCAGGTAGAAGCGGCTGGCGCCCGGGTCGCCCTGGCGGCCGGAGCGGCCGCGCAGCTGGTTGTCGATGCGCCGGCTCTCGTGGCGCTCGGTGGCCACGATGCGCAGGCCGCCGGCGGCCTTGACCTGCTCGTGCAGGCTCTGCCACTCGTCCTTGAGCTTCTGCGCGCGCGCGCGCTTCTCGTCCTCGGGCAGGTTGGGGTCGGCCTCGAGGAACTGGACCTGCTTCTCGACGTTGCCGCCGAGCACGATGTCGGTCCCGCGCCCGGCCATGTTGGTGGCGATCGTGATCACGCCCGGGCGCCCGGCCTGGGCCACGATCTCGGCCTCCTTCGCGTGCTGCTTGGCGTTGAGCACCTGGTGCGGCAGCTTCGCGGCCGTCAGCAGCTTGCTGATCAGCTCGCTGTTCTCGATCGAGGTCGTGCCCACCAGCACCGGCTGGCCGCGTTCGTGGCAGTCGCGGATGTCGGCGATGACGGCGTCGTACTTCTCCTTGGCCGTCTTGTAGATGAGGTCGTTCTCGTCCTTGCGGATGGTCGGCTTGTTCGGCGGGATGACCACCGTCTCCAGGCCGTAGATCTCCTGGAACTCGTAGGCCTCGGTGTCGGCGGTGCCGGTCATGCCGGCGAGCTTGCCGTACATGCGGAAGTAGTTCTGGAAGGTGACCGAGGCCAGCGTCTGGTTCTCGCTCTGGATCTTGACGCCTTCCTTGGCCTCCACCGCCTGGTGCAGGCCGTCGCTCCAGCGCCGGCCCGTCATCAGGCGGCCGGTGAACTCGTCGACGATGACCACCTCGCCGTTCTGCACCACGTAGTGCTGGTCGCGGTGGTACAGGTGGTGCGCGCGCAGCGCCGCATACACGTGGTGCATCAGCGCGATGTTGGACGGGTCGTACAGGCTCGCGCCCTCGGCCAGCAGGCCGGCCTCGGTCAGGATGGCCTCGGCGTTCTCGTGGCCCTGCTCGGTCAGGAAGACCTGGTGGCTCTTCTCGTCGAGCGTGAAGTCGCCGGCCTCCATGACGCCCTCGCCGGTGCGCACGTCGGCCTCGCCGATCTGCTTCTTCAGCCGCGGCACGACGGCGTTGATGCGCACGTACAGCTCGGTGTGGTCCTCGGCCTGGCCGGAGATGATCAGCGGCGTGCGCGCCTCGTCGATCAGGATCGAGTCGACCTCGTCGACGATGGCGTAGTGCAGCCCGCGCGCGACGCGGTCGCGCGTCTCCAGCACCATGTTGTCGCGCAGGTAGTCGAAGCCGAACTCGTTGTTGGTGCCGTAGGTGACGTCGGCGGCGAAGGCCTGCTGCTTCTCCTCGCGGCCCATGCCGGGCACGTTGACGCCCACCGTCAGGCCCAGGAAGGTGTACAGGCGGCCCATCCACTCGGCGTCGCGGCGCGCCAGGTAGTCGTTGACGGTGACCACGTGCACGCCCTTGCCCTCGAGCGCGTTCAGGTACACCGGCAGCGTGGCGACCAGGGTCTTGCCCTCGCCGGTGCGCATCTCGGCGATCTTGCCCTCGTGCAGCGCGATGCCGCCCTTGAGCTGGACGTCGAAGTGGCGCATCTTCAGCGTGCGCTTGCCGGCCTCGCGCACGACGGCGAAGGCCTCGGGCAGCAGCGCGTCCAGCGTCTCGCCGTTCGCGAGCCGGGCCTTGAACTCGTCGGTCTTGGCGCGCAGCGCGGCGTCGGCCAGCTGCTCGAACTGCGGCTCCAGCGCATTGATGCGCTCGACGGTGCGCCGGTAGCCCTTCAGCAGGCGGTCGTTGCGGCTGCCGAAGAGCGAGGTCAGGATTTTTGGAAGCATGCGGCGACGTGGTGGTTGGCGCGGGCGGCCCCGGGGCCGGCGCCGGCATCGCGGGCCGGCGGCGCCCGGCCGCGGGCCCGGCGACGGGGCGGGGTTCGCGATGGACCGGCGGTACCGACGGCGCGCCTGGCGGTGCAGCGTGGCGCCGGGGCGCGGACGCCGGACACAAAGCGCCCGAGTTTAGCCGACCGCCCCGCCCCGGGCGGCGTCCGGTCGTTCAGCGCGGCGCCGGCCTCGCCGCGAAGGCCGCCGGCGCGGCCGCCGCCGTGGCCGGCAGGAACCGCGCCGGGTCCTGCGGAGCACCGCCGAGCAGCACCTCGAAGTGCAGGTGCGGGCCGGTCGAGCGGCCGCTGCTGCCCACGCGCGCGATGCGCTGGCCGCGGCGCACCAGCGCGCCGAGCGCGACCTCGACCGCCTCGCAGTGCGCGTAGCGCGTGACCAGGCCGTTGCCGTGGTCGATCTCCAGCATCTGGCCGTAGGCCGGGTGCCACTCGCGCACGCTGACGATGCCGCCGGCCGCGGCATGGATGGGCGTGCCGGGCAGCGCCGGGAAGTCCAGCCCGTTGTGCAGCGCGCGGCGGCCGGTGAAGGGGTCGCTGCGGAAGCCGAAGCCCGAGCCGGGCGCCACGTCCACCGGCGCGATGCTGGGCACCATCAGCGCGCGCAGCCGGGTCTCCAGCAGCCGCGCCTCGATCAGCGTGAAGACGTCGGCATGCAGGTCGGCCGCCTCGTGCAGGCCGCCGACCAGCGCCTGCAGCTGCTCCAGCGACGGGCTGTCGACCGGCAGGTAGGGGCCGCCGCTGCCGTCGCCTCGGCCGGCGCCGTCGGCCGGCGACCCGGCGGCAGCGGACGCGGCGCGCGCCGGCGGCAGCTCGTCGGGCTTCACGCCGGCGAGGCTGCCGATGCGTTCGCCCATCGCCTCCAGCCGCACCATGCGCGCCTGCATCTCGCCGACCTTCTGCGCCATCGCCGCCAGGTTGTCGCGCATCACGCGCTCCTGCTCGGCGATCTCGTCGTGCACGACCAGCCGCAGCACCGGGCTGATCAGCGGCCAGCCCTCGCGCGCCGCCTTCTGGAAGACGGCGTGGTAGGCGAGGCCGGCGAGCAGCATCAGCAGCGCCGCCAGCACCGCGCCGGCCAGCGCGAGCTGCCAGCGCCGGATCCGCAGCACGCGCGTGCGCGCGAGGCGGCCGTCGGTGATCATCAGCTGCATCGCTAGACTCCGTGCATGAGCGCCCCGCCGCCCCTCGGAACCGTCGCGCTGGCCGACGCGCTGGGCGCCAGCGAGCCACTGTCGCACTTGCTGGCGCGCGTGCGTGCCGCGCGCGCGCGCTTCGACGGCGTCGTGGCGCCGCTGCTGCCCGAGTCGCTGCGCGCCGCGGTGCGCCCGGGGCCGCTGGACGACAAGGGCTGGGTGCTGCTCGCCGACAGCCCGGCGGTCGCAGCCAAGCTGCGCCAGCTGCTGCCGCAGCTGAACGCCGCGCTCGCCGCCGCGGGGTGGCCGGATGCTTCGCTGAAGGTCAAGGTGCTTCCGCGCGCTTGAGGGCCCGCGCCCTGGCGGGCACGGGCGGGCCGTGGTGCCGGCTGTCAGAGTCGAACTGACGACCTTCCGCTTACAAGGCGGGTGCTCTACCAGCTGAGCTAAGCCGGCCGGGAGGGGCGATTCTAGGAGCCGGGGCGGCGCGCGGGCGGCGCCGGAAACTACTTGATGCGCTTCAGTGCCGGCCGGCCGGCACCCGGCCCGGCGGGTTCGGGCGGCGGCTCGTCGCCGTCGCCGGCCGGCTCGTCGGCCGGGGGCTCGGTGCTGGCCAGGCGCAGGCCGCGCGCCGGCGCCGGCTCGGGGGCGGCGGCGCCGGGCCGCGGCGCGCCTTCGGCCGGCATCGGGAAGGCCATGCCCTGGCCGTTCTCGCGCGCATAGATCGCCACCACATGGTCCACCGGCACGACGATCTCGCGCGAGACGCCGCCGAAGCGCGCCTTGAACTCGATGAACTCGTTGCCCAGCTTCAGCCCCGAGGTGGCCTCGAAGCCGACGTTGAGCACGATCTCGTTGTTCTTCACGTACTCCATCGGCACCTGCACGCTGGCGTCGACGTGGACCGCGATGTAGGGCGTGAAGCCGTTGTCGGTGCACCAGTCGTGCAGCGCCCGCAGCAGGTACGGGCGTGTGGACGTGCCCTGGTTGTCGCCGGTGGCGGACATGGACAGACCGACCCCCGGGCCTACTTGCGCATCACCTTCTCGGAAGGCGTCAGCGCCTCGATGTAGGCCGGGCGCGAGAAGATGCGCTCGGCGTACTTCAGCAGCGGCACCGCGTTCTTGCTGAGGTCGATGCCGTAGTAGTCCAGCCGCCACAGCAGCGGCGCGATCGCCACGTCGAGCATGCTGAAGTCGTCGCCCAGCATGTACTTGTTCTTCAGGAAGATGGGCGCCAGCTGCGTGAGCCGGTCGCGGATCTGCTCGCGCGCCTTCTCGAGCTGCTTCTCGGTCGCCTTGACGCCGCGGCCCTCGAGCAGGTTGACGTTGCTGAACAGCTCCTTCTCGAAGTTGAACAGGAACAGCCGCACGCGCGCGCGCGCCACCGGGTCGCCCGGCATCAGCTGCGGGTGCGGGAAGCGCTCGTCGATGTACTCGTTGATGATGTGGCTCTCGTACAGGATGAGGTCGCGCTCCACCAGGATGGGCACCTCGTTGTACGGGTTCATCAGCGCGATGTCCTCGGGCTTCGCGAAGATGTCCACGTCGCGGATCTCGAAGTCCATGCCCTTCTCGAACAGCACGAAGCGGCAGCGGTGCGAATAGGGGCAGGTCGTGCCCGAGTAAAGGACCATCATGGCTTGTCGCCTCTCGTCTTGACTACCACTCGTCGTCGCGCGCCGCGGCCCCGGGCCGGGCGGCAGACCCTCCAAAGACAAACGCAGTGCAGGCCGCGGCTTGCACTGCGCTCGCGACCCGGCCGCGCCGGCCGGGCCACTGCATGGCGGCTACTTGACGTCCTTCCAGAACGCCGCGTTCAGCCGCCAGGCGATGACCGTGAACACGCCCAGGAACAGCAGCACCCAGACGCCCAGGCGCACGCGGCTGGTCTGCACCGGCTCGGCCATCCACTGCAGGTAGGCCACCAGGTCGGCCACCGCCTCGTTGTACTGGGCCGGGGTCAGCGTGCCCGGCGTGATCTGCTCGAAGCCCTTGAACACCTGCACCGTCCTGGCCGGGTCGTGCGGGTCCTTCTCCTCCGCATAGACGGCGCGCTGCTGGCCCTGCAGTTCCCACAGCACGTGCGGCATGCCGACGTCCGGGAAGGCCAGGTTGTTCCAGCCGGTGAGCTTGCTGTCGTCGCGGTAGTAGGTGCGCAGGTAGGTGTAGAGGTAGTCGGCCCCGCTGCCCTGCCCGGCCGCCGAGCGCGAACGCGCGATCAGCGTCAGGTCGGGCGGCACCTTGCCGAACCATTCCTTGGCTTCCTTGGGGTCCAGCGCGACGTGCATGGTGTCGCCGACCTTGGCGCCGGTGAAGACCAGGTTGTCGCGGATCTGCTCCTCGGTCAGGCCGATGTCGCGCAGCCGGTTGTAGCGCTTGAAGGCCGCGGCGTGGCAGTTCAGGCAGTAGTTGGCGAACAGCTTGGCGCCGTGCTGCAGCGCGGCCAGGTCGGTGACGCGTTCCTTCGGGAACTTGTCCCAGGCGACGCCGCCGCCGGCGGCATGCACCGGGGCCACGAAGGCGAGCGCGGCGAACAGCGAGAGGAGCAGTTTCTTCATGGAGGACACCGCCGTCGTCAATGCGGCTGGAAGGTGACGCGTTCGGGCACCGGCTTGAACTCGCCGATGCGGCTCCACCAGGGCATCAGCAGGAAGAAGCCGAAGTAGAACAGCGTGCCGACCTGCGAGACCAGCGTGCCCACGGGCGAAGGCGGCTTGATGCCGAGGTAGCCCAGGACCAGGAAGTTGACGACGAAGACGCCGTACAGCCACTTGTTCCAGCCCGGACGGTAGCGGATGCTCTTGACCGGGCTGCGGTCCAGCCAGGGCAGAGGGAACATGATCAGCACCGCCAGGCCCATCACGACGACGCCCCAGAACTTGGCGTCGAAGGACTTCAGCAGCACCGCGGCCACCAGCGCGGCGATCAGCGGCGCCCACTTCCACGGCCCGCGCAGGCCGCCGAACAGCGTGGCCAGCACGCCCGCGGCGCCGATCAGCACCACGAGCACCGTGACCATCGGGTCGGTGACCGCGCGCAGCATCGAGTAGTACGGCGTGAAGTACCACACCGGGGCGATGTGCAGCGGCGTCGTCAGCGGGTCGGCCGGGATGAAGTTGTTGTACTCGAGGAAGTAGCCGCCCATCTCCGGCGCGAAGAAGATCACCGCGCTGAAGATCATCAGGAAGACGGCCACGCCCATGATGTCGTGCACCGTGTAGTACGGGTGGAACGGGATGCCGTCCAGCGGCACGCCGGTCTTGGGGTCCTTCTTGGCCTTGATCTCGACGCCGTCCGGGTTGTTGCTGCCCACGTCGTGCAGCGCCAGCAGGTGCGCGACGACCAGGCCCAGCAGCACCAGCGGCACGGCGATGACGTGGAAGGCGAAGAAGCGGTTCAGCGTCGCGTCGCCGACGACGTAGTCGCCGCGGATCAGGATCGACAGGTCCTCGCCGATGAAGGGGATGGCGGCGAACAGGTTGATGATGACCTGCGCGCCCCAGTAGCTCATCTGGCCCCAGGGCAGCAGGTAGCCCATGAAGGCCTCGGCCATCAGGCACAGGAAGATCGCGCAGCCGAAGATCCAGACCAGCTCGCGCGGCTTCTTGTAGCTGCCGTAGATCATGCCGCGGAACATGTGCAGGTAGACCACGACGAAGAACGCGCTGGCGCCGGTGGAGTGCATGTAGCGCACCAGCCAGCCCCAGGGCACGTCGCGCATGATGTACTCGACCGACGCGAAGGCCAGCGCGGCGTCGGGCTTGTAGTGCATGACCAGGAAGATGCCGGTGACGATCTGGATCACCAGCACCAGCAGCGCCAGGCTGCCGAAGAAGTACCAGAAGTTGAAGTTCTTGGGCGCGTAGTACTCGGACAGGTGCTTCTTGTACTCCGCGAACGCGGTCGGGAACCGGTTCTCCAGCCACACGGTCGCCTGCGTCACGGCGGACGAGCCCGCCGGTGCTTCCTTGAATTCAGCCATTCCTTGTGCCTCGGTCGTTGAGCGGGTACTGCTTGCTCAGGCCTGCTTGTCTTCGCCGATCAACAGTACCGTGTCGGACAGGTACATGTGCGGCGGCACCTCGAGATTGTCCGGTGCCGGCTTGTTCTTGAACACGCGGCCGGCGAGGTCGAAGGTCGAGCCGTGGCAGGCGCACAGGAAGCCGCCCGCCCAGTCGTCGGGCAGCGAGGGCTGCGGCCCCGGGGTGAACTTGTCGCCCGGCGAGCAGCCCAGGTGCGTGCAGATGCCGATGCCGACGAAGAACTCCTCCTTGATCGAGCGGTGCGGGTTGCGCGCGTACTCGGGCGTCGGGTACTGCGTGCGCTGCGAGGACGGATCGGCGAGCTGGGGCTCCAGCGTGGCCAGGGCCGCGACCTGCTCGGGCGTGCGGCGCAGGATCCAGACCGGCTTGCCGCGCCATTCCACCGTCAGCTTCTGGCCCGGCTGCAGCGCGCTGATGTCCACCTGCACCGGCGCGCCGGCGGCGCGCGCGCGCTCCGAGGGCGCGAAGCTGCTGACGAAGGGGATCGCCGTCGCCACGCCGCCGATCGCGCCGGCGCCGCAGGTGATGGCGATCCAGGTGCGCCGTTCCTTGTCTACCGTCATCGAATTGGCGGAGCCCGGGGCCGGGACGGCGTCGCTCATGGAAGTCCTCTGGAGGCTGGAAAGGATTCGGATCAACCGCGGATTCTAGTCCACCCGCCATGCCCCCCTCGGCACGGGCGGTCACCGCGCGCAGCGCCTGCGCCGCGCCCCGGGGCACCTGGCATTGACGCCCCGCGCCGGGGCCACTACCGTCGGCGCCGCGAGGGCGTCCGCCGGCAGGCCGCGGCGGCCGATCAGGAGCAAACGAAGGACAAACCCAGGAGCAGCGCAGCCATGAGCTTTGCATCGGAATTCAAGGAATTCGCCCTCAAGGGCAACGTGATGGACCTCGCCGTCGGCGTGATCATCGGCGGCGCCTTCGGCAAGATCGTCGACTCGGTGGTCGGCGACCTCATCATGCCGGTGGTCAGCAAGATCTTCGGCGGCCTGGACTTCTCCTCGTACTACCTGCCGCTGGCCGGCCAGGACATGGGGATGCCGCTGGCCGAGGCCAAGAAGCTGGGCGCCGTCTTCGCGTACGGCAACTTCATCACCATCGCGATCAACTTCGCGATCCTGGCGCTGATCATCTTCATCATGATCAAGCAGGTGAACCGCCTCAAGCGCGAGGCCCCGGCCGCGCCGCCGGCCCCGCCGCCGCCCACCCCCGAGGACGTGCTGCTGCTGCGCGAGATCCGGGACGCGCTGCGGAAGTAGCCGCTCACGCTGTAACCAGATCTGAATTGGCGCGCGGCCACCGGGCTGTTGCCGCGCTCGCGGCGCAGGGGTCTGTCGCATACTAGGCGGGCCGCCCCTGCGCCGATGAAGCCCAACCCCGTCCACCGCCTGCCCGCGCCGCTGGAAGCCGCCGTCCAGCGGCTGAAGATGGCGGCGCGCGAGGCGGCCGAGCGCACCATCGAGAGCCTGGGGCTGGCCGCGCTGGCGTCGACCAACGCCTTCCACCGCGACGGCCTGCTGGGCGCGCAGTTCGAGCTCAACCGCAAGTCGGCGGTCTTCGTGCTGACCTTCAACGATGCCTTCGACGAACGCATCGTGCGCGAGGTCGCGCCCAGGACCGCCGCGCCCGGCGCGCCGGCGCCGGGCACGCTGGGCCTGCCGGCGGCGCCGCCGCCCGCGGCGCCGACCAACTGGGACGCGCTGAGCCTGGTCGAGGACCACGAGGTCGAGGTGCAGATCTCGGCCGAGCGCTTCGGCCTGGAGATCGCGCACGACTGCGAGTGGGAACTGCGCGAGCTCGACGCCTACGTCGGCTCGCTGCTCGGCTTCGCCGGCACCGACAAGGACCGCAATCCGCTGCGGCCGGAGGTCGTCGGCCACGCGATGATCCGGGGCATCGAGGCCGTGTCCGAGCGCGCCGAGATCCGCAAGGTGCTGTCGGCCGAACTCAGCCGCTCGCTGGGCGGCCTGCTGCGCGCGGCCTACGCCGACATCGTGGCCGAACTGCGCGGCGCCGGCGTGCAGCCGCTGGGGCTGACGGTGCGCGGCCGGCCGCCGCGCGGGCCCGGGGGCGGCGGCGACAGCGTGCGCGGCAGCAGCTACGACACGGCCGCGCGCGCCCTGGACGACGAGCGGCTGCATGCCGGTCGCGGCAGCGCGGCACCAGGCTACGGCCCGGCCAGCGGCTGGGACAGCCGGCTCGGCGGCCGCCGCTCCGGCAGCGGCCATGGCACCGGCTACGGCGCCGGCCAGGGGACGGGTTACGGCGCCGGCTACGGCGGCGCGCCGGGCACCGGCTACGGCAGCGGCCATGGCGGCGCGCCCGGCTTCGCGCCCTCGACGCGCGCCGGCGGCCCCGGTTATGGCCGCGGCACGCCGATCGGCCAGGTCGACCCGGCGCTGATGACGCTGATCCGGCGCCTGCACCACAGCGCGCCGGTGGACGACGGCGGTGCCAGCGACTTCGGCGATGCCGGCTTCGGCGCCCCGCTGCCGAACCTGATCCGCGCCCACCGCGACGAGCTGCGCCAGGCCTCCAGCGGCCAGGTCGATCACATGGTGATCGACGTCATCGGCTTCCTGTTCGACCAGATCCTGGCCGACCCCAAGGTGCCGCCGCAGATGGCCAAGCTGCTGGCGCGGCTGCAGCTGCCGGTGCTGCGCGCCGCGCTCGGCGACCCCGGTTTCTTCTCGTCGCGCCGGCACCCGGTGCGCCGCTTCGTCAACCGCATCGCCTCGCTGGGCGCCGCCTTCGAGGACTTCGGCGACGACGAGGCGCGCAGCTTCCTGCACAAGGTGCGCGAGCTGGTGCAGGAGGTCGTCGAGGGCGACTTCGACCAGATCGAGACCTACGAGGCCAAGCTGGCCGCGCTGGAGGCCTTCGTCGCCGAGCAGGCCGCGAGCGAGGTGCGCGCCCAGGGCGACCCGGCGGCGCTGCTGTCGGAGAAGGAGGACCAGGCGCGGCTGCGTGCGCTGTATGCCGAGCGCCTGGCCGGCGAGCTGAAGGACATCAGCGCGCCGGCCTTCCTGCGCGACTTCATCAGCCGCGTCTGGAGCCAGGTGCTGCTGCGCGCCGCCGAGCGCGGCGGCGCCGACGGCGAGCTGGCGCAGCGCATGCGCCGCGCCGGCCGCGAGCTCTTCCTCAGCGTGCAGCCCAAGGCCACGCCGGCGCTGCGCAAGGCCTTCCTGGCCGAGCTGCCCAAGCTGATGCAGGAGCTCACCGAGGGCATGAACCTGATCGGCTGGCCGGAGGCGCAGCGCCGCGCCTTCTTCGGCCAGCTGATGCCGGCGCATGCCGAGGCGCTGAAGAGCCCCGGCAGCGGCGCGCGCCAGCTGGACATCAACCTCGAGGCCAAGCGCGTCGAGGGCGCGCTGCAGCGGCCGCTGCCCTCGCGCGAGGAACTGCGCGCGGTGCCGCCGTCGGCGCTGCCGGTGCTGACCGAGGAGGTCGACCTGCCGGCCTTCACGGCCGCCGAGGCGGCACGCGTCGGCCTCGTCGACGAGCGCGCGGTGGACTGGACCCAGCCCGCCGCCGCGCCGGCGCCGGCCGAGGCCGCGGAGGCCGCCGAGCGCGCGGCCGCCGCCGACCCGACGCCGCCGCTGCCCGGCCTGCCGGCGGCCGCCGAACCGCCGGAGCCGGCCAGCGGCCGCGCGCTCGCCGACAACGTGCAGATCGGCTTCGCCTACCAGATGCAGCTCAAGGGCGAATGGCAGAAGGTGCGGCTGGCGCATGTCAGCCCCGGCCGCAGCTTCTTCATCTTCACGCATGGCGCGCGCCACAAGGAGACCGTCTCGCTGACCCAGCGCATGCTGGTCAAGCTGGCCGAGACCGGCCGCCTGCGCGCCTACGAGACCGCCTACCTGATCGACCGCGCGACCGCGCGTGCGCGCAAGCAGCTGGCGTCGCTGGGCGCCGGCGCCGCCGCGGCGGCACGCTGAACCGCGGCGGCCGTCAACGGCGCTGCAGGTCGTCGCCGCGGCGCTTCAGGACAACACGGCCAGCCGGCGCGCCATGCGCAACGCCGCGACCAGGCTCGCCGGGTCGGCGACCCCCTGGCCCGCGATGTCGAAGGCCGTGCCGTGGTCCGGACTCGTGCGCACGAAGGGCAGGCCCAGCGTCACGTTGACGCCCTGCTCCACGCCGAGGTACTTGACCGGGATCAGGCCGTGGTCGTGCAGCATCGCGACCACGAGGTCGAAGGCACCGCGGCGCGCGCGCATGAACACGGTGTCCGGCGCGAACGGCCCGCTGGCCGCGATGCCCTCGGCCTGCGCCGCCGCGATCGCCGGCGCGATCACGCGCTGCTCCTCGTCGCCGAACAGCCCGCCTTCTCCGGCATGCGGGTTGAGCCCGGCGACCGCGATGCGCGGCGGCGCCGCCAGCCAGGCGCGCGCGGCGCGGTGCGCGATGCGCAGCGTATCCAGCACGGCGTCGAACGTGATCGCGTCGATCGCGCGGCGCACCGACTGGTGGATGGTGACCAGCACGACACGCAGCTCGTCGTTGGCCAGCATCATGCGCACCGGCGGCGCGGCGCCCGGCGTGTCGGCGGCGAGCGCCTGCAGCATCTCGGTGTGGCCCGGGTAGGGCAGGCCGGCGGCGGCCAGCGCCTCCTTGTGGATCGGCGCGGTGACGATCGCCGCGCCCTGCCCCTGGCGCACCAGCACCACGGCATGTTCGATGCAGCGCGCCGCGGCGGCGCCGCAGCGCGCATCGACCACGCCCCAGGGCAGCGCCGCGAGGCCGGCCGGCAACCCCGGCGGCGCCAGCACCGGCAGGCAGCCCGGCGGCACGCCGGCCCGGTCGGCCGGCGCGTCGACGACCGCCGTCATCGGCGCGCCGGCGCGGCGCACCACGGCCGGGTCGCCGACCACCAGCGCGTCGGCCAGCTCGCCGGCGGCGAAGGCCTTGACGACGATCTCCGGGCCGATGCCGACCGCGTCGCCCATCGTCACCAGCAGCGGCGGGCGCAGCGTCATGCGGGATTCGGGATCTCGATGAAGTCGTGTGCCAGCCCGAGCTCGCGCGCGACGTGGGTGGCCACCGCCGGCGCGCCGTAGCGCTCGGTCGCGTGGTGGCCGCAGGCCAGGAAGGCGACGCCGGTCTCGCGCGCCAGGTGGACCTGCGGCTCCGAGACCTCGCCGGTGACGAAGGCGTCGGCGCCGGCGGCGATGGCGGCCTCGAAGAAGCCCTGCGCGCCGCCGGTGCACCAGGCCACGCGCTTCAGCACGCGGCCGTCGCCGGGCAGCAGCAGCACCTCGCGGCCGAGCTGCGCACGTGCCAGCGCGGCCAGCGCGCCGGCCTCGGCCGTGGCCGCCGGTGCGGCGCCGGCGAAGCCCAGGTCCTGCTCGCCGAAGCGCGCGTCGGCTGCCAGGCCCAGCCGGGCCCCGAACTGCGCGTTGTTGCCCAGCGTCTCGTGCGCGTCCAGCGGCAGGTGGTAGGCGAACAGGCTGACCTCAGCGCGCATCAGCCGGCGCACGCGCTCGGCCAGCCAGCCGGTCAGGCGGCCGTCCTGGCCGCGCCAGAACAGGCCGTGGTGCACGAACAGCGCATCGGCGCCGGCAGCGAGCGCGGCGTCGATGAAGGCCAGGCTGGCGGTGACCCCGCTGACGATGCGCCGCACCTCGCGCCGGCCCTCGACCTGCAGACCGTTCGGCCCATAATCGCGGAACGCTTCCGGCCGCAGCAGGGCCTTCAAGGCGGCATCGAGATCGTCGCGGTCGGCCATGCGGGCGATCGTACCGAAGCCGGGCCACGACCTGCGGCAGAGCGGCTTCCCCCGATCACTTCCCGACCGCACGCCGACCTCTGCCATGTGGCGCAACGCCTGGCTCGTCTTCTCGCAGGCCGTCACCGTGGCGGTGGCCGTGCTGTTCGTCGTCGCGACGCTGAAGCCCGAATGGCTGCCCGGCTCGCGCCGCGGCTCGCTGCTGCCCACGCCCACCGTGCTGCAGGTCGCGCCTGCGCCGGCCGGCGCGGCGTCGGCGCCGGGCTTCGCGCTCGCCGCCCAGCGTGCCGCGCCGGCGGTCGTCAGCATCGTCGCCACCCGCATGGCGCGCCGGCCGCCGATGGCCGACGACCCGCGGTGGCGCTTCCTGTTCCCGGAGGGCGTGCAACGACAGACCGGCCTGGGCAGCGGCGTCATCGTCTCGCCCGAGGGCTACCTGCTGACCAACCACCACGTGATCGACGGCGCGATCGACATCGAGGTCCAGCTCGCCGACGGCCGCGCGACGCGCGCCCGCGTCGTCGGCAGCGACCCCGAGACCGACATCGCGGTGCTGCACATCGAACTCGATGCGCTGCCGGCGATCACGCTGGGCGACGTGCGCTCGCTGCAGGTCGGCGATGCGGTGCTGGCGATCGGCAACCCGTTCAACATCGGGCAGACGGTGACGGCCGGCATCGTCAGCGCGCTGGACCGCAACCAGGCGGGCAGCTCGCCCTTCCAGAACTTCATCCAGACCGACGCCGCGATCAACCCCGGCAACTCCGGCGGCGCGCTGGTCGACGCGCGCGGCCACCTGGTGGGCATCAACACCGCGATCTTCTCGCGCACCGGCGGCAGCCTGGGCATCGGCTTCGCGGTGCCCGCCGACACCGCGCGCGACGTGATGCAGCAGCTGGTGGCCGGCGGTGTGGTGCGTCGCGGCTGGATCGGCGTCGAGCCGCGCGACCTGTCGCCTGAACTGTCCGAGAACCTGGCGCTGCCGGTGACGCAGGGGGCGCTGATCACCGGCGTGCTGGCGCGGGGCCCCGCTGCCGCGGCCGGCCTGCGGCCGGGCGACGTGGTGCGGCGCATCGGCGAGCGCGACATCGCCAATGCCGGCGACCTGTTCGCCGCCGTCGCCGCGCAGCCGCCGGGCAGCGAGGTCGGCGTGCAGGTGCAGCGGCGCGCCCAGGTGCTGGAGCTGACGCTGACGGTGGGCGAACGCCCGCGCGACACGCCGGACCGGCGCTGAGCGCCGGCCGGCGCCGGGCGCTGCCGCGTGGCGCCCCGGACCCGGTGCGCAGGCCGCCGATCGCGCTGGCGGCCGTCGCGCATCAGGCGTCGGGCATCAGGCGTCGCGCCTCACAGCATGCGCGCCAGCCGCTCGAGGATCAGCACCGCGAAGAAACCCAGCGCGGCGATCACCGTCCACTTGACGATCACGATGCCGCGCCGGCGCCAGACCAGCTGGCCGGTGCCGATGTACATCGCGAAGCACAGCAGTCCGCTGACCAGCAGCAGGCCGAAGACGAGGCGGAAGACCAGCATCACGCGCGGAGGGCTGCTACCAGGCCGGCACCGGCTCGGCAAAGCCGCGCGGCGCCTGCGCGTCGTCCTCGAAGGTGACGATCTCCCAGGCCGAGCGGTCGGCCAGCAGCGCGCGCAGCAGCTTGTTGTTCAGCGCGTGCCCGCTCTTGTAGGCCGTGTATTCGGCGAGCAGCGGCTTGCCGGCGATGTGCAGGTCGCCGATGGCGTCCAGGATCTTGTGCTTGACGAATTCGTCGTCGTAGCGCAGCCCGCCGGCATTGAGCACGCGCTTGTCGTCGACGACGATCACGTTGTCCATGCTGCCGCCCAGGCCCAGCCCGCGCGCGCGCATCATGTCCACGTCCTTGCTGAAGCCGAAGGTGCGCGCACGCGCGATGTCGCGCCGGTACTGCCCGACGCCGAAGTCGAAGGTCACGCGGCGGCCGGTCGCGTCCACTGCCGGATGGCCGAACTCGATCTCGAAGGCCAGCCGGTAGCCGTGGTGCGGCGCCAGGCGCGCCCACTTCAGCGTGGCGCCCTCGCCTTCGCGCACCTCCACGGCCTTCAGCACGCGCAGGAAGCGCCGCGGTGCGTCCTGCTCGGCGATGCCGGCGCTGTGCAGCAGGTAGACGAAGCTGGCCGCCGAGCCGTCGAGGATGGGCACCTCCTCGCCGCCGATCTCGATCAGCAGGTTGTCGATGCCCAGGCCCGCGCAGGCGCTCATCAGGTGCTCGATGGTCTGCACCTTGGGCGCGCCGGGGTCGCCGCCGGGGCTGATGGTGCTGGCCATGCGCGTGTCGCTGACGGCGAAGGCGTCGACCGGGATGTCCACCGGCACCGGCAGGTCGGTGCGCCGGAAGACGATGCCGTGGTCCGGCGGCGCCGGGTGCATCGTCAATTCGACCTTCTGGCCGCTGTGCACGCCCACGCCGACCGAACGCGTGATGGACTTCAGGGTGCGCTGGCGGACCATGCCCGCATTGTCCGCCAAGGCCGCCCGGCCTGCCGCCGTGGGGCCGCGCCCTGCCCCGTCCTCAGCGCGGCTTCCAGCCCAGCACGCCCAGGTGCAGGTTCTGGATGTACAGCCGGTCCGCGGTCTCGGTGACGCCGGTCGTCTCCGGGTAGGCACCGCCGGGGTCCTGCAGGTCGGCGACGACGCGGCCGCCCTCGTCGAAGGCGAAGACATGGCCGTAGGCCTTGGGCACCGGCCACAGCGCACGCGGCAGCCGCAGCGTCAGCGCGCGCAGGAAGGGCCGGCCGGCCATGTCGTCGACGGCGGGGCTGCGCGGCCCGGAGAAGCCGACCCAGGTGCGGCCCTCGGCGCCGCGCATCAGGTTGTCCGGGTAGCCGGGCAGGTTGTCGAACAGCACCGTGGCCTGCGGCGAGCCGGCGCCGGCGTCGAGGTCCTGCGCGTCGACCGCCACCTTCCAGATCCGGTACTTGCCGGTCTCGGCGACGAACAGGTGGCGCTCGTCCTCGCTGAGCGCCACGCCGTTGGCGAAGCTGAGCCCGCGCACGACGACGCGCGTGCGGCCGCTGGCCGGGTCGTGCTCGAGGATGCGGCCGGTGCTGCGCTGCTCGATGATGTCCAGCACCGCGGCCTCGAAGGTGCCGCCCCACTGCGCCGGCGCGAAGCGGCGCGAGGCGTCGCTGAAGTAGATGCGGCCGCTGCGCGCCACGACCACCGCGTCGGCATAGCGGATCGGGTCGCCGTCGACCGCATCGGCCAGCACCGTGACGCGGCGGTCGCTGCCCACGGCCAGCAGGCCCCGGACCGCGTCGGCGGCGATCAGCCGCCCGTCGGCGTCGAAGTCGAAGCCGAGCACGCGGCCGCCGGTGTCGGCGTAGACCTCGGGCGCGCTGCCGTCGGGGTTCATGCGCAGGATGCGGCCGCTGGCGACCGCCGCGTAGAGCCGGCCGTCGCGCCCGATCACCACATGCTCGGGGCCGGACTCGCCCGCCGGCAGCGCGATCAGCGTCAGGCCCGCGAGCCGCGTATTCGCGGCATGCGGGCCCTGGTAGCCGGGTGCCGGCGGCGCGACCCAGGCCACTGGCTCCACCGGCACCGGCCAGAGGGCCAGGTAGGCGGCCAGTGCCGCCAGCATGGCGAGCGCGGCGGCCAGCAGCTTCTTCATCGTGCGTCCTCCCTCTCGCCGCCCTCCCGTCGGCCACGGACGGCACGCTACGCCAGCGCGCGGCCGGATTCAATGGCACGCCGGCGCCCGCAGGGCCCCGGCGCGCCACCGCACGCTGGCGTGAATGGTGCGCTGCCGCGCGCCGGCGTCAATGGCGCGCTACCGCGTGCTCGTGGCGCAGCGCTTCGGCGAGCTGGCGCTGGCCGCCGCGCGAGGCGGCCTCGATCAGCGTGAGGTCGATCAGGTCGCGCTGCGCATGGCTGCCGCCGAAGCGGTGGGCGCGGCTGCGCAGCAGGCGCAGCAGTTCCACCGCCTCGTCGTAGCGGCCGCGGCCGAAGGCCAGCACGGCGCGCGTCGCATCGAAGCCCACGTCGCGCAGGAAGCCGACGTTGTCGTCGCCGGCGGCCAGCGCCTGCTGCTGGGCCTTCAGCAGCGCCTGGGCCTCGGCGTCGCGGCCGGCGCCGACGAAGGCCATCATCGCGTGCAGGTCGTTGAAGGCGTACTGGCTCTCGTGCACCTGCGGCGCCCAGCGCTCGGCCAGCGCCTGCCAGCGCGTGCCGACGTCGATGCCGCGCAGCTGCAGCCGCCACAGCAGCGCCGAGGCGTCGATCATGTCCAGCACCACCGGCGAGGCGCCGCCGAGGATGGGGCCGTCGGCCAGCGCCAGCACCTCGTCGACTTCGTCCAGGCCCAGGTGGAAGAGCGCCAGGTGCCACCAGTTGTGGACCGCGAGGAAGCTGCCCTCGCTCCAGGCGGTCGTGTCGCGGCGCAGCCACTGCCGGCCCTCGCGGCGCCGGTTCTGCATCTCCAGCACATGCGCCACCGCATGCCAGGCCCAGCCGTCGCGCGGCTCCAGTTCCACCGCCTGCTCGCCGAACTGCTGCGCCGGCCGGTACTGGCCGCACTCCTCGAGCCCGAAGGCGAGCATGCCCAGCACCGCGTGGTGGCCCGGCATGCCCGGGTGCCAGGCGGACTCGGCGCGCGCGATGCGGTCGCGCAGCATGCGCGAATGGCCGGTGAAGAAGTCGATCTGGTGACCGACCTGCAGCGCCAGCAGGTCGCGCGGGTGGCGGATGCTCAGGTCCTCCAGCAGCTGCCCGGCGGCATGCCAGCGGCCCTGCACCAGCGCGTCGGCGGCGGCGACATGCGCCGCCTCGCGCTCGTCGGCGGGCAGGCGCTTCGCCGCGGCCACGGCGTCGCGTGCGGCCTCGCGGCCGGCGGCTTCGGTGCCCAGCAGGTTGACCCAGGCCACCAGCACATGGGCCATCGTCATGCGCGGCGCTTCGGCCAGCGCCTGCTGTGCCAGCGCGAGCGGGTCGCCGACATAGCGGCGCAGGTCCTGGCAGGCCTGCTCGAAGAGTTCCAGCGCGCGCGGGGTGGCGCCGCTGCAGGGGTGGCCGAGGGTGTCGATCGGGGTCATCGCGGGTCTCCGGTTTCGGGGTGGGAAGGAACGGCGACCGTCATCGTGCGCAGGCGGCGTCCCGCCGGCGTCCGCCGAGCGTCCCACGCCGGCGCCGCGCGGGCAAGGGCCGCGAACGGACGCCTGCCGGACAGCGGCGGCCGACCATCGCGGCTCCCCAACCCCCCTTTCTCCCGAGGAGAGACGCGATGACGACAAGCTTCCCGACCCGCCGCCTGGCCCCGCTGGCCGCCGCCCTGGCCACCGCGATGGCCATGGCCGGCGCCGAGGCCGCACCCGACTACGGCGGCGACTACGGCCTCAACCCCGACCCGCAGCAGGAGTCCGTGATGTTCTTCGCCGGCCCAGGCTTCTCGGTCGACAACGCCTACTTCTTCCAGCTCGACCGGCCGCACCACGCGCTGGCGGCGGCGGTGAGCCTGGAGTCCGGCCCGGAATTCAGCCTGGTGAACAGCATGGTCACGCTGTGGCACGACGCCGACGGCGACCCCTTTCGCCACGACGGCGACGTCCTGCTGGGCGGTTTCGACTTCTTCGGCACCACGGTGTCGCAGCGTTTTGCCGACCTGCAGGCGGGCAGCTACTACTGGCGGCTGGAGGCCACGACCGCCGGCCTGCACGGCGGCAGCCTGCTCTTCTCGTCCTCGGTGTCGGCGGTGCCCGAGCCTGCCAGCCTGGCGCTGATGCTGGCCGGCCTGGGCGGCATCGGCGGCCTGGTGCGGCGCCGCCTGGCGGCAGCCTGAGCGCGCAAGGCGCTGGCGGCCTCAGGCCGCCAGCGCCAGGGCCGGCCCCGCAATGCGCTCGCGCGCCGCGGCATACAGCGCCTCCAGGCGCGGCGACGGCGCGATGCCGTATTCGCCGCGCAGCGCCTCGGCGGCGGCGAAATAGGCGGCCTCGACGCCGGCACCGTCGTGGCGCTGCGCACGCGCCCAGATCAGCGCGCCATGGCCCGCCTCGGCACAGGGCTCCAGGCGCAGCAGCGCCAGACCCAGCGCCTCGGCCGCATCGTCATCGCCCACGTCGGCGCCGACGAGGGCCCGCGCCGCGCGCTCCAGGGCCCGCGCCAGCGCGGCGCGGTGCTCGCGCCGGCAGCCGTCCAGCCAGTCGTCGAAGGCGCCGCCGGGGATCGTGAAGCCGCTCATCAGCTCGGCGGCCTGCGGCGCCAGCAGCGCGCGCCAGTCGCCGGCCTGCATCGCGCAGCGCGTGGCGTGCAGGTCGCAATGCCAGCCGCGGGCCAGCGCCAGCACCTGCGCATCGCCGTCGGCGACCGGCTGGCCGACCTGCTGCTGCAGCTCGTGCAGCAGGCGGCGCAGGCGCGCGCGGCCGACGCCGGGCGCGGCATCGGGCCACAGCAGCGCGACCAGTTCGTCGCGCGCGACGGGCCGGCCGCGTTCGGCCAGCAGCGCCAGCAGCGCGAAACCATGGCGCAGGCGCAGCGGCAGCACCCGGCCAGCGGCGCCGGCGCGTGGATAACCGTGCAGGTGCAGGTGCAGGTGCAGGTGCAGCGCCGCGGGCGCTTCGCCGACGAGGGACAGGTTCGGATTCATGACGTGGGGCCTTGGGGGATGTCCAGCGGACGCCATGCTCAGTCGCGGCCGCCGCGGCGTCGGTGAGGCGCGGTAAAACCGGCGGTAAATTCGCGGCCCGCGCGCGGAACCGTCCTCGACGATGAGCACCGAGCCCCCGTCCGACCCCGCCACGCTGCACTTCGGCGGCTTCGTGCTGTCGCCGGCGGCGCGCGAGCTGCGGCGCGGCGCCGAGCGCATGCCGCTGGGCCAGCGCGCCTTCGGCGTGCTGCTGGCGCTGGCCGAGCGCGGCGGCGAGGTCGTCGACCGCGATGCGCTGTTCGCGCGCGCCTGGCCGGGCCGTGTCGTCGTCGACGACAACCTGAAGGTGCAGGTGATGGCGCTGCGGCGCGTGCTCGGCGCCGACGCCATCGCCACCGTGCCCGGCCGCGGCTACCGCCTGGCCTGGCCGGTGCAGCGCGCCGCGCAGGGCGACGGCACCGCCGGCCCCGTCGACGGCAGCCTGCTCGGCCGCGGCCAGGACCTGGACGAACTGCTGCAGGCGCTGGCGCCGGCGCGGCTGCTCACCGTCGTCGGCAGCGGCGGCATCGGCAAGACGCGGCTGGCGCTGGCCGCGGCCGCGGCGGCGCGCGCGCGCTTTGCCGACGGCGCGGTGGTCGTCGAGCTCGCGGCACTGGCCGACCCGACTCGGCTGCCGGCGACCGTCGCGCGCGCCTGCGCCCTGGCGCGGGAAGCCGCCGATGCCGCCGCGCTGGGCGCCGCGCTGGCGCCGCTGTCGCTGCTGCTCGTGCTGGACAACTGCGAGCACCTGCGCGAGGCCGCCGCGGCGCTGGCGGCGACGCTGCTCGAAGCGGCGCCCGGCATCGCGCTGCTGGCCACCAGCCAGGAGCCGCTGGCCGTGCCCGGCGAGCGGCTGCTGCGCCTGGACGGCCTGGCCTGCCCGGCCGGCGACGCGGTCGAGGCCGTGGCCGCCAGCCCGGCCGCCGCGCTGCTGGCCGAGCGCGTGCGGGCGGCGGACGCCGACTTCACGATCGACGCCGGCAATGCGGCCGCCGTGGCCGCGGTGTGCCGCCGCCTGGAGGGCCTGCCGCTGGCGCTGGAGCTGGCGGCGGCGCGCGTGCGGTTGCTCGGCATCGCCGGCGTGCAGGCGCGGCTGGACCGCCAGCTGGAACTGCTCAGCCGCGGCGCCCCGCCGCCCCCCGGCGCGCCGCCGCGCCAGCAGACGCTGCGCGGCGCGCTGCAGTGGAGCCATGGCCTGCTCGATGCCCCGGCGCGCACGGTGTTCCGGCGCCTGGCGGTCTTCGCCGGCAGCTTCGCGCCGGCCGCCGCGCAGCAGGTCTGCGCCGACGACGCACTGGACGAGTGGGCGGTGCTGGACCAGCTGCGGCTGCTGGCCGACCGTTCACTGCTGCAGCGTGTACCGGCGGCGGACGCGACCGGCGAGGCCCGCTGGCGGCTGCTCGTCGCCGCGCAGCAGTTTGCCGCCGAGCGGCTGGACGAGGCCGGCGAGACCACGGCCACCCGCCGCCGCCACGCCGAGGCGATGCTGGCCGTCTTCGACGCCGCCGACGAGGCCGCGGCCGATGCCCCGGTGCTGCCCTGGGTCGACGCGCTGCTGCCCGACCTGGACAACCTGCGCGCCGCGCTCGAGTGGGCGCTGGGCGCCGAGGGCGACCTCGCGCTGGCCGTCGCGCTGGCCGGCGCGGCCGGCAGCTTCTGGCACGCCGCCGGGCTGGACGACGACGCGGGGCGCGTGCTGCGCCGGCTGCAGCCGCTGGTCGAGGGCACCGCCGGGCAAGAGCTGCCGCCGCGCCGGCGCGCGCTGTTCTGGTGGGCGCTGGCGCTGCGCGGTGCCGACGCCCGCTTCAGCTGGCAGGAGACCTTCGACGCCGCCGACCGCGCGCTGGCGATCGCACGCGAGTCCGGCGACGCGCGGCTGCTGCACCGCGTGATGGGCATGTGGCTGCCGCTGACGCAGCGCCTGCACCGGCCGATCGACCACGACGCGGTGCTGGCCGAGCTGCGCGGCTGCGAGGGCGCCGACTGGAGCAGCGGACAGCGCCGCGCCCGCCGCCTGGTCGAGGGGCGGCTCGCGCACCTGCGCGGCGACCTGGCCGGGTTCATCGACGGCCAGCGCGCCGAGCTGGCGCTGGCGCGCGCCGAGGGCGACGACCGGCGCGCCTGGCTGACGGCGCACAACGTCGCGATCGCCGAACTCGGCCGCGGACGCGTCGCCGAGGCGGTGGCGCTGATGCGGCCGGTGGCCGACGAGATCCGCGCGCGCGGCCTGGCGCGCCGCTGCTGGCAGCAGATGGCGGCGCTGGCGCTGGCACTGATCGAGGCCGGCGAGGCGGCGGCGCCCGAGATCCCCGAGGCCGTCGCGCTGATGCAGGTGGCAGGCGCGCTGACCTGGATGCCCTGCCACCTGGCCGAGTGGATGGCGCAGCGCGGCCGCCTCGACGATGCCGCGCGCCTGCTCGGCTGGACCGACCGGCGCTATGCCGAGCGCGGCGAGTCGGCCAGCGCGCAGGGCGAGGCGGCGCGCCGCCGGCTGCAGGCGGTGCTGGACGGGGCCCTCGCTCCGGCACAGCAGCAGGCGCTGCACGACGAGGGCGCCCGGCTGTCCGACGAAGCCGCGGCCCGCCTGCTGCGCGGCGCCGCGGCAGCGTGAGTGCCCGTGAAGCGCGGCGCGCGACCCGCGGCCGGACGCTTCACTGCGCAAACCTGAGCGGCGGGATCTCGCCCGGATCGGGCAGGTCGTCCGTCGCCGGCTTGGCGGCCGGGGGCGCGGTCGGCGGCGCGATCGGCGGCGCCGGGGCCTCGGCCGCGCAGGCCGTGGCGCCATGCTGCGGCGGTGCGCTGCAGGCCCACAGCAGCAGCGCCGCGAGCAGCGCCAGCAGCGTGGCCGCGAAGGCCGGCAGGGGTGCGGAAGTTGTCGATGACATGGCGCGCACTGTCGCGCGCCGGCGTCCGCCCGGCGTCCCCGGCCTCGCGGCGCCATTCAGCCGCGCAGGTGCGGCCGCTCGCCCGTCGCGTCGCTGGCGTCGCTGTCGTCCTTCAGCGTGATGCCGCTGGCGCCCAGGCGGCGCGCGCCGGCCAGCAGCCACGCGATGCGGCGCGCCGCCTCGGCCGGCGGCTGGCCGGCCGGGCGTATGTTGGAGACGCAGTTGCGCTCGGCGTCGCTGCGGCCCAGGCGTGGCGCCCAGGTCAGGTACGCCCCCAGGCTGTCCGGCGACGACAGGCCGGGCCGTTCGCCGATCAGCACCAGCACCGCGCGCGCGCCGAGCAGTGCGCCGACCTCGTCGCCGAGCGCGACGCGGCACTGGCGCACCAGCGCGACGGCACCGAGCGCGACCGCGTCGGCCTCCAGCCGCGGACGCAGTTCCAGCAGCAGCGGCAGCGCCTGCTCGTGCACCGCACGCGCCGATAGGCCGTCGCCGACCACCACCGCCAGATCGTGCGCCGCCTCCGGCAGCGCCTGCAGCAGCGCCGCGCTGCGCGCCGACAGCCGCCGGCCGAGGTCCGGCCGCCGCAGGTAGGTGGCACGGTCGACGGCGGCGCTTTCCAGGCGCAGCGCCGTGAAGCCATGGCTGCCCAACGCTGATGCCAGCGTCTCGTCGTCGAAGGGCAGGTGCACGGCGTCGCGCGCCTGCGCATGGGCGAGCGCGAAGCGCAGCCACTCGGCGGTCGGCAGGCTGACGCCGGCACGGCCGAGCGCAATGCGTGCGGCCGTGTGGCGGCGCAGGTCGGACCAGGGGTCGGGGGCGGTCATCTCATGGACGCGGTTGCGGACGCCGACTGTCGACCACTCCAGGTTGGAACGTCGCGGATGGCGGAATTCGGCGCGTTGCGGACATGCGATTGGTGGGCGATCGCCAGACGGGCCAGCGCCTGCGCGTCGCGCCAGGCGGTACCCGCTCCCGGCTCAGGGTTCCGCGGTCGCCGCCTGCGGCGTCGACTTCCCTGCGCTGCTCGCTTCGGGGTCGCGCCGCCCAACTCACTTCGCTCGCTGCGCTCGCTCCGTTCGGACACCGGCGGCGAGTCAGATGTGGAGGCGCGCACTGCGTGCGCGCCGACCCCGAAGCTGCGCTGCTCGGCGCTTCACTATTCGCCGGCAGCGGGTACCGCCTGGCGCGAGGTCCACCGACTGGGGCGTTCGAGCTGTCTGCATGCCACCGCCGTGTCGCGAAGCCGCGTGGGGGCAGCCCGCAGCGCCCATGGGAGGCGCCGAGAAGCGCAGGGCTCCTGGCCGCGCGCGCAGCGCGCCTCCAAAACTGACTCGCCGCCGATGTCCGAACGGAGCGAGCGCAGCGAGCGAAGTGAGTTGGCGGCGGGCCAGGGGCCCGAGCATCGCAGGGCAGTCGGCGCGCAGCGCCGACCGCCGGACTCTGGGCGCTGCGGGCTGCCCCCGCGCGGCTTCGCTGCGCAGATACAGGCATGCACGAACAACGCCAAACACCGAACGTCCGCAATGCGCCGAAAGCGGTCCAGCGAGCATTCATCGCAGTTCAACGCGCCGACAAGTCCGCCAGCAGCGCATGCCGCTCCGGCGCCGGCAGCAGCCGGCCGCCGCCGTCCGTGATGCCGACCCTCTGCAGCCAGGCCTCGAACTCTGGGGCGCGCTTCAGGCCCAGCAGTTCGCGCAGCACCGCGGCGTCGTGGAAGCTGGTGCTCTGGTAGTTGAGCATGATGTCGTCGGCGCCCGGCACGCCCATGATGAAGTTGACGCCGGCCGCGCCCAGCAAGGTCATCAGCGTGTCCATGTCGTCGCTGTCGGCCTCGGCGTGGTTGGCGTAGCAGATGTCGCAGCCCAGCGGCACGCCGAGCAGCTTGCCGCAGAAGTGGTCCTCCAGCCCGGCGCGCACGATCTGGCGGCCGTCGTAGAGGTACTCGGGGCCGATGAAACCGACCACGGTGTTGGTCAGCAGCGGCGGGAAGGCGCGTGCCACCGCGTAGGCACGCGCCTCCATGGTCTGCTGGTCGACGCCATGGTGGGCGTTCGCCGACAGCGCCGAACCCTGGCCGGTCTCGAAATACATGCAGTGCGTGCCGACCGTGCCCCGCTGCAGCGAGCGTGCCGCGTCGTGCGCCTCGCGCAGCAGCGCCAGCGTGATGCCGAAGCCGGCATTGGCGCGTTCGCTGCCGGCGATGCTCTGGAACACCAGGTCCACCGGCGCGCCGGCCTCGATCAGCCGCAGCGTGTTGGTCACGTGGGTCAGCACGCAACCCTGGGTGGGGATGGCATGGCGCTGGATCACCTCGTCGAGCAGGCGCAGCAGGTCGCCGATGACGGCCAGGCTGTCGCCCGCCGGGTTGATGCCGATGACGGCGTCGCCGCAGCCGTACATCAGCCCGTCCAGCATCGACGCGGCGATGCCGCGCAGGTCGTCGGTCGGGTGGTTGGGCTGCAGGCGCACCGCCAGCCGGCCCGGCAGGCCGAGGGTGTCGCGGAAGGCGGTGACGACACGGCACTTCTTCGCGACCGCGAGCAGGTCCTGGTGGCGCATCAGCTTGCTCACCGCGGCCGCCATCTCGGGCGTCAGCCCGGGCGCCAGCGCGGTCAGCACCTGCGGCGTGGCCGCGTCCGACAGCAGCCAGTCCCGAAAACCGCCCACCGTGAGATGCGCCACCGGCGCGAAGGCCGCCGCGTCGTGCGTGTCGACGATCAGCCGCGTGACCTCGTCGTCCTCGTAGGGCACCAGCGCCTCGTGCAGGAAGGTGGCCAGCGGCAGGTCGGCGAGCGCGAAGCGTGCGGCGATGCGTTCCTCGTCGCTCACCGCGGCGATGCCGGCGAGTTCGTCGCCGCTGCGCCGGGGTGTCGCGCGCGCCAGCACTGTCTTCAGGTTGGCGAAGGACCAGGTGCGGCCGGCGACGGTGCTGCGGTAGGCCATGGCAGGCGCCGGCCGGCGGCTACACCACGCGGCGCGGCTGCGTCGCCGCCGGGTCGCGCGCCGACGCGGGCAGGCCGAAGACGAGGTCGAAGCACCAGGTGAAGGCGATCGCGTAGACGAAGAAGAAGACCAGCAGGCCCAGGTTGGCGACGAAGGCGGTGAGCAGCGTCGTGTCCAGCCAGACCGCCATCACGGGCACGAGCAGCACCGTCAGCCCGCCCTCGAAGCCGGCGCCGTGCAGCAGCCGCCGCGCCGGCGTGCGCCGGCGCGAGCGCTGGCGGGACTCCCACCACTCGAACAGGCCGTTGAAGACATAGTTCCACGCCAGCGCGATGCTCGACAGCACGACCGCGAGCGCCAGCGACGAGCCCATGGGTTCGTCGAACAGCACCGCCAGCACCGGGCCGACGAAGGCGATGGCGAACAGTTCGTACAGCACCGCCTGCAGCACGCGGCGGCGGCGCGGGCTCAGCGCAGCCACTGCAGCAGCTCCCGCTCGGGCTGGCCCAGGTCGGGCAGCGCCCTCAGCTCGGCCTTCGGCCCGGCATAGGCCTCGAACAGCGCGCGGTGCGCCGCCAGCGACATGTCGCCGCCGCGCGTGTAGTAGGCGCCGACCCAGTCCAGCAGCGACGCGAGGTGCGCATCCTGGGCCTCGCGCGAGGCAAACTTGTGCGGCTCCCAGTCGCGCGCCCGGCAGTTGGCCAGGCAGGCCTGCACGCCCGGCTCCAGCAGCACCAGCCGCGGCGCCGCCGGCAGCGTGGCAGCGATCAGCGACGCATAGCAGCCCTCGACGACCCAGTCGTCGTGCGCGCTGCAGAAGGCCTCGACATCGGCACGCGCTGCCGCCGCATCGCGCGGCACCGCCGCCTGGCCGGGCTCCCAGGCCACCGTGTCCAGGTCGAGGTAGGGCGCGCCGGTGCGGCCGGCGGCCCAGCGCGCGAGCGTGGACTTGCCGGAACCCGAGTTGCCGAGGATCGCGAGCCGCATGGGGCGGAATGCTGCCAGATGCGGCGCCCGATGCCGCCGGGCGCCGCCGTCAGGCCGCCGGCCCGAAGACCTCCGCCTCGCCATGCGCCGCCAGCAGCTCCATCAGCTGCTTGCGGATCAGCATGCCGGGGCGGTCGCTGTCCATGCTGTATTCGACGCCGCGCCGGCGCGCGTCGACCAGCGCGTCGGGGTCCGTGGACTCGAGGATGTCCTTGTCCTCGCGCGTGATGACATGGTCGAAGTCGATCAGCAGCTGCGCCGGGCAGTCGGCCTCGGTGTCGTTGCGGAACAGCCACTGGCAGAGCTGGATGTGGCCGTCGCCTATGGGCGTGAAGGCATTGAAGATGACGTGGCGCACGCCGCTGGGGTATTCGATGTCCAGCCGGCGGCAGAACGGCCGGTAGTAGGCATTGCGCATGTGGCGCTGCGTGATCGGCTCGGTGCTGCCGCTGACGCGATGGAAGGCCGGCGGGTTGGCCGCATCGATCACCGTCTCGGCGTAGAAGCCGCCGGACCCGTCGTCGTTCCGGCGCTCGACGATCTCGTAGCGGCTGGGCCTGGGCTGCGCCGCCACGCCGAAGGTGGCGCGGTGCACGAAGCTGAAGTGGCTGTTGTCGAAGCTGTTCTCCAGCGCGCGCAGCGGGCTCGTGGCCCAGGTCTCGTGGAACTGGAAGATCGTGCGCCAGCCGGGCGCGCCGAATTCCGGCAGCTCGGGAATGGGCGCGATCGGCTCCTCCAGGGCCACCCAGGCATAACCGTAGCGTTCCACGCAGCGGTAGGCCGGCGTGCGGTAGTCGGGCGGGATCGGCCGCTCGGGCTCGTACTGCGGAATGCGGATCACGCGGCCGCCGCCGTCGTAGGTCCAGCCGTGGTAGCCGCACTCCAGCGCACCGTTGACGCAACGGCCCTTGGACAGCTTCGCGGTGCGGTGGCAGCAGCGGTCCTTCAGCGCCGCCGGGCGGCCTTCGGCGTCCAGGAACAGCACGAGGGCCTCGCCGAGCAGCGTGAAGGGCTGCGGCGTGCCTCCCTGCAGCTGGCTCATCGGCATCACGGCATGCCAGAAGCGGCGGAAGACGGGCTGGTGGGTGGTCAGCATGGGCGGGCTCCTTGAAGGGGGACGGCTCGCCTGCGGTCGCGAGCGATCGCGAGCAATCGCGAGCAATCGCAAGGGGTCGCAACGCGGCAGGCGCGGCTTCAAGAGCAATTTCCGGCCACCGCACCGCGGTGGTGAACGCTTCTGCTCCGTGCGGGCAGCTTAGCAGGACACGTGCCGGACGGCGCGCCGACCGGGCTCAGCCGGGCCGGCGTGCCTCGTCCAGCAGCCACGCGGCCAGCGCCTGCGCCGCCGGCCGCCGTGCGGCCGCGGGGTCGACCAGCAGGTAGTAGCCACGCACCGAGGCCGTCTGCCCGGCCAGCGGCGCCACCAGCCGCTTCTGGCGCAGCAGGCGGTCGATCAGCGGGCGCCGGCCCAGCACCACGCCCTGCCCGTCCACCGCGGCGGCGACCGCGGTGTCGTAGTTCGTGAAGGTCAGCAGGGCCGCGGGCTCGACGTCGCCGGCGCCGGCGGCCTGCAACCAGGCCGGCCACTCGGTGGGCATGCCCTTCGCGGCCGGCATCGCCACCTGCAGCAGCGTGTGGCGGCGCAGGTCGGCCGGCGTCTTCAGCGGCGTCGTGCGCAGCAGCGCCGGCGCGCAGACCGGCTGCACCGACTCCTCGAACATCGGCTGCCCCTCGGTCGCGCCGATGCGGCCGTAGCGCACCGCGAGGTCGAAGCCGTCGGCCGCCAGCGCACGTTTCTCGTGCGTGGCGTCGATGCGCACGTCCACGCCCGGGTGCGCGGCCAGGAAGCCGGCCAGGCGCGGGATCAGCCACAGCGAGGCGAGCCCCGGCGTGGTGGTCAGCGCCAGCACCTCGCGGCGCTGCGGCGCGCGGATGGCGGTCACCGTCTCGCGCAGCCCGGCCAGTGCCGCGGCCACCGCGGCGGCCAGCCGGCGGCCTTCTTCGGTGAGGTCCAGCGCGCGGTGGCGGCGGCGGAACAGCGGCACGCCGAGGTCGTCCTCCAGCGCCGCGACCTGGCGGCTGACGGCCGACTGGGTGAGGAAACGCTCCTGCCCGGCCTTGGTGAACGAGAGGTGGCGCGCCGCGGCGTCGAAGACCGCCAGGCGGTCCAGCGGCGGCAGGCGCGAGGGGTCCTTTTGCATGATTCTTAAGAATGCGAAGCGTGCGCAATCATCGTTTGAGCCGCGAGGCCTGTCCAGCGAAGATGCCGATCACCGGCAACGGCACGCGCGTTCCCGGTACGCATGCAACCCAGGCATGCACGAACCTGAAGGATGCGCCATGAACCCGTCGACCACCCCCACCCTCCGACGCCTGCGCCGCGGCCAGGTCCTGCGCCTGCCGCGCCCCCAGGGCTGGTGCGTGCGCGCCGAGCGCGGCACCGCCTGGCTGACCATCGACGGCCGGCCGGAGGACATCACGCTCGACAAGGGCGAGAGCCACCGCATCGCCGCCCGCGACACGGCACTCGTCACGGCGCTGGGTGGCGACCTGGTCGTCAGCCTGGTGCCGCCGGTACGGGCCGCGGGCTGGCGGGAGCGTCTGGCTTCGCTGCTGCTTCGGCCGGCGGTGCAGGTGGCGTAGCGCCCTGGCCTGCACTTCGCCTGCGGGCGCTGCGGTTGCGCGTGCGCGCGCGCATGCACAAAGACATGCGTGAGCTCAGCGCCTCGCGGCAGGCGGCACCCGCCAGAGGCTCAGGGTTCCGCGGTCGGCGCTGCGCGCCGACTCCGCTGCGATGCTCGCATCAAGGTCGCGCCGGCAACTCGCTTCGCTCACTTCGTTCGCTGCGCTCGAACATCGCCGGCGAGTCAGTCATCGAAGCGCGCTGCGCGCGCCGACCTTGATGCTGCGCTTCTCGCCGCGTCACTGTTCGCCCCTGGCGGGTGCCGCCTGCCGCGAGGCACCGACCGAGAACTGCCCGCAGGCCACGGCCGGTTCGGCCAAGCCGGGCCCGGGCGGCCCGCGGCGCGATGGAAGGCGCCGAGAAGCGCAGCCTTCCTGGCCGCGCGCGAAGCGCGCATCGTGATCTGACTCGTCGCCGATGTTCGAGCGTAGCGAAAGGAGTGAGCGCAGCGAGTTGGCGACGGGCCAGGAGGGCGAGCATCGCAGGGAAGTCGGCCCACAGGGCCGACCGCCGGACTCTCGCGCCGCGGGCGGCCCGGGCCCGGCTGGGCTCGCGCCGGTCGTCGCAGTCTCAGCCAGCCAAGCAGGCAGGCAGCGCCACGTCAGACCTGCATGTTCATGATCTCCGTGTAGGCGGAGACCAGCCGGTTGCGCACCTGCAGCGTGGCCTGGAAGCCGATCTGGGCCTTCTGCATGGCCATCATCGTCTCTTCCAGGCTGACGTTCGGGTTGTCCAGCGTCAGCTCGCGCTGCAGGCGCTGGGCCTCCAGCTGGGTGCGGCTGACGT
Organism: Rubrivivax sp.; assembly: GCA_019635315.1. Lineage (GTDB taxonomy): Bacteria > Pseudomonadota > Gammaproteobacteria > Burkholderiales > Burkholderiaceae_C > Rubrivivax. The sequence continues at coordinate 1,352,152 of JAHBZT010000001.1, read as the reverse complement.
CCTTCAGCGCGTCGGCCATCGCCGTGCGGAAGCCGCCCTGGGCGGCGCCGGGCGCGTCGGTGCGCGGCAGGCCGTCCGGGCGCAGCCCGGCGCGGGCCACCGCGGCCTGGAAGTCGAAGGGCTTGAGCCTGAGATCGGTCATCGCTGTCCCCCGGCGCCCAAGGAGCGACCGGAACCCGGTTTCGGGGTCTTCACTGTAGGCGGGCGGGGGCCGCGACAAGAGCGGATCAGGCGCCCGTTTGGCCGCCTTCTCCCGCCCTCAGCGGGCACCGGCGCGGCGAACAATCCCGGCCATCGCCGGAAGTTCCGACCCTCCGTTCATGGACAACGCCCTCGCCGCTCCCACTCCGCTGGTCCCCGCCCCGCCGCCCGGCCTGGCCGCGCGCTGGCAGGCGCTGCCGGCGAAGACGCAGCTGATGGCGCTGCTGGGCGTGGCCGCGCTGGTGGCCGTGCTCGTGATGCTGTTCACGAGCGCCCGCGACGCCGACTGGCGCGTGCTGTTCCCCAACCTGTCCGACAAGGACGGCGGCCAGGTCGTCGAGAAGCTGGCGCAGATGAACGTGCCCTACCGCTTCACCGAAGGCGGCGGCACGATCCTGGTACCGGCCGCGCGTGTGCACGAGCTGCGCATGAAGCTCGCCGCGCAGGGCCTGCCCGCCGGCAGCGCCGGCAGCAGCGGCTACGAGCTGCTGGACAAGAACCACTTCGGCCAGACCCAGGGCCAGGAACGCATGAAGATGCAGCGCGCCATCGAGGGCGAGCTGCGCACCACGATCGAGGCGCTGGAGTCGGTCAAGTCGGCGCGCGTGCACCTGGCGCTGCCGCAGGTCAACGGCTTCTTCCGCGAGCAGCAGAAGCCCAGCGCCTCGGTCGTGCTGACGCTGCACCCCGGCGCCACGCTGGAACGCGGCCAGGTCGCCGGCATCGTGCGCGTGGTCTCGGGCAGCGTGCCCGAGCTCGCGGCCAAGTCCGTCAGCGTGGTCGACAGCACCGGCGCGCTGCTCTCCGGCCCCGGCGACGACGAGGCCGCCAGCGGGCTGGACTCGCAGCAGCTGCTGTTCCGCCGCGAGGTCGAGGCCGGGCACCTGAAGCGTGTGCTCGCGCTGCTGGAGCCCGTCGTCGGCCGCGACAACGTGCGCGCCAGCGTCAGCGCCGACATCGACTTCAGCCAGGTCATGCAGACGGCCGAGGCCTACCGCCCCAACCAGGGCGCCGACGCCACGCCGGCCATCCGCGAGCAGCGCAGCGAGGAATCGGTGCAGCCCGGCGGCGCCGTGCCCGGCGGCGTGCCCGGCGCGCTGAGCAACCAGCCGCCGGTGCCGGCCACCGCCCCCATCGTCGGCCCGGCGCAGGCGCTGCAGGCGGCCGGCGGCGCGGCCGCGGGCGCCGCGACGCGGCGCGAGGCCGCCACCCGCTTCGAGGTCGACAAGACCGTCACGGTGACCAAGAACGCGGTCGGCACCGTGCGCCGGCTCAACGCCGCGGTCGTCGTCAACCACCGCGTCAGCACCGACGCCAAGGGCAAGACGGTCAGCACGCCGCTGACCGAGAAGGAACTCGAGCAGCTCACCGCGCTGGTCCAGCAGGGCATCGGCTTCGACGAGAAGCGCGGCGACATGGTCAAGGTGATCAATGCGCCCTTCCGCGTCGAGGTCGCGCCGCCGGCCGAAGAAGTGCCGGTGTGGCAGCAGCCCTGGCTGGTGGACCTGCTGAAGACCGCGGTCGCGCCGGCCTCGCTGGCGCTGCTGGGGCTGGTCGTCGTCTTCGGCCTCATCAGGCCGGCGCTGACCGGCGTGCTGGCGCCGCCGCCGGCCCCGGCGCCGGGCAGCCAGCTCGACGCCGTGGTCGGCGACGGCGACGGCCCCGGCGCCCTGCCGGGTCCGGGCCGCAACGTGCCGGCGCTGGCGGCGCCGTCCGAGAACGAGCGCATCGCCGCGGCGCGCGCGCTGGCCAAGCAGAACCCTGCCGCCGTCGCGCACATCGTGCGCGGCTGGGTCAGCGGCGAAGTGAGCTGAACGGGAAGCCGACAAGAACATGCCATCCGCCGTCGACGACGAAGGCCTCGAGAACGCCGCCATCCTGCTGATGACGCTGGGCGAGGAGGAGGCCGCCGAGGTCTTCCGCCACCTGGCGCCCAAGGAGGTGCAGCGCCTGGGCGAGACCATCGCGCGCATGAAGGCGGTCTCGCGCGAGCGCGTGGACAACGTGATGGCGCAGTTCGAGCAGCTGGCGGCCAACGAGAGCATGCTGGTCGCCGACAGCAACGAATACGTCAAGAGCGTGCTGCGCAAGGCGCTGGGCGACGACAAGGCCAACCTGCTGATCGACCGCATCCTGCAGGGCAGCGACGTCACCGGCATCGAGAGCCTGAAGTGGATGGACCCCGGCTCGGTGGCCGAGCTGCTGCGCAACGAGCACCCGCAGATCGTCGCCGCGATCCTGGTGCACCTGGAATTCGACCAGGCGGCCGACATCCTGAAGCTCTTCGGCGAGCGCCAGCGCAACGAGGTCATGGTGCGCATCGCCACGCTCGACGGCATCCAGCCGACCGCGCTGCGCGACCTCAACGAGGTCATGAGCAAGGTGCTGTCCGGCGGCGACCGCAGCAAGAAGAGCAACCTCGGCGGCGCCAAGGCGGCGGCCGAGATCCTGAACATGCTGGGCAACGCGATCGAGACCTCGGTGCTCGACTTCGTGCGCGAGGCCGACAACGACCTGGCGCAGAAGATCATGGACAACATGTTCACCTTCGACGACCTGGAGAAGGTCGACGACAAGGGCATCCAGGCGCTGATGAAGGAAGTGCAGAGCGAGAGCCTGGTTATCGCGCTGAAGGGCGCGACGCCGGCGCTGCGCGAGAAGATCTTCAAGAACATGTCCACGCGCGCCGCCGAGTCGCTGCGCGAGGACCTCGAGTCGCGCGGCCCGGTGCGCCTGTCCGAGGTCGAGGCCGAGCAGAAGGAGATGCTGAAGATCGTCCGCCGCCTGGTGGACGAGGGCCAGATCGTGCTGGCCGGAGGCGGCGATGAGCAGTTCGTCTAAGGGCGGCGGCTTCCGCAACGTGCCGCCGCCGACCGGCGGCAAGCCGGCCTCGCCCTATGCGCGCTTCATCCCGCGCGAGGAGCTCGGCGAGGTCGAGAGCTGGAAGCCGGGCGAGTTCGGCGGCTTCGGCGGCCGCCCCGCCGCCGGCGCCTCCACCGAGCCCCCGGCGCCGCCGCCCGAGCCCACGCCCGACGAATGGCGCGCGCGCATCGACGCCGCGCGCCAGGCCGGCTACCAGGACGGCTACCGCGACGGCCTGGTGGCGCTGGAGAGCTTCAAGCAGAGCTTCGCGCAGCAGGCCACCGCGCAGGTCGGCGCGCTGCTCGACGCCTTCGACCGCCAGCTCGCGGCGCTGGACGCCGAGGTCGCCGACGCGGTCGCGCGCACCGCCGTGCAGCTGGCGCGCCAGGTGCTGCGCTGCGAGCTCGAGCAGCGGCCCGAGCTGGTCGCGCGCGTCGCCGCCGAGGCGGTCGGCGCGGTGATGCTCAGCGCGCGCCAGATCGTCGTGCACGTGCACCCGCAGGACCTGCCGCTGGTCGCCGAGGGCGCCGACGAGGCGCTGGCCGCGCGCGGCGCGCGACTGCTGGCCGACGCCACGCTGCAGCGCGGCGGCGTGCGCGTGGCCAGCGACGTCGGCGAGATCGACGCCCGCATCGCCACGCGCTGGGCGCAGGCCGCGGCCACGCTGGGCAGCCCGCTCGCCTACGACGGCGACGGCACGGCCGGGGACGCGTCATGAACATCGCGACCCCGCTGGCCGAGCGCCTGGCGCAGCGCGGCACCCGCTGGCAGCGCTGGCTGGCCGACCTGCAGAGTTATGCCGAGCTGCCGCAGCCGCTGGAGAGCACCGGCACGCTGCTGCGCGTGACCGGGCTGGTGCTGGAGGCCGCCGGCATCCGCGCGCCGGTGGGCTCGGTCTGCGAGGTGCGCAGCGAAGGCCAGCCGCCGGTGCTGGCCGAGGTCGTCGGCTTCAACGGCGACCGCGCCTTCCTGATGCCCACCGGCGAGCTGCATGGCCTGGCCAGCGGCGCGCGCGTGCTGCCGCGCCCGGCGCCGCAGCAGCCGCCGCGCTTCGGCCACGAGAACCACCCGTGGCGGCGCAGCGAGGACCGCGGCCTGCACCTGCCGATGGGCGAGGGCCTGCTCGGCCGCGTCGTCGACAGCCACGGCCAGCCGCTGGACCGCCTGGGCCCGATCAGCGCCGCGCTGCCCGAGCCCATGGTGCGGCGCCCGATCAACGCGATGGACCGCGACCCCATCCGCACGCCGCTGGACACCGGCGTGCGCGCGATCAATGCGCTGCTCACCGTCGGCCGCGGCCAGCGCCTGGGGCTGTTCGCCGGCACCGGCGTCGGCAAGAGCGTGCTGCTGGGCATGATGGCGCGCTACACGCAGGCCGACGTCATCGTCGTCGGGCTGATCGGCGAGCGCGGGCGCGAGGTCAAGGAATTCATCGAGGACATCCTGGGCGACGAGGGCCGCGCGCGCAGCGTGGTCGTCGCCGCGCCGGCCGACGCGCCGCCGCTGGTGCGGCTGCAGGGCGCCGGCTACGCGACCGCGATCGCCGAGCATTTCCGCGACCGCGGCAAGCATGTGCTGCTGCTGATGGACAGCCTGACGCGCTATGCGATGGCGCAGCGCGAGATCGCGCTGGCCATCGGCGAGCCGCCGGCGACCAAGGGCTACCCGCCCAGCGTCTTCGCCAAGCTGCCGCAGCTGGTGGAGCGCAGCGGCAACGGCATGGGCGCGGGCAGCGGCCAGGGCTCGATCACCGCCTTCTACACCGTGCTGACCGAGGGCGACGACCCGCAGGACCCGATCGCCGACGCGGCGCGCGGCATCCTCGACGGCCACATCGTGCTCTCGCGCGAGCTCGCCGAGGGCGGTCACTTCCCGGCCATCGACGTCGAGAAGAGCGTCTCGCGCGTGATGACCTCGGTGGCGGCGCGCGAGCACCAGCTCGCGGCGCGCCGCATGCGCCAGCTGCTGGCCAAGGTCAACAAGGCGCGCGACCTGATCCAGCTCGGCGCCTACCAGCCCGGCCACGACGCAGAGCTGGACACCGCGGTGCGCCTGCAGCCGGCGATGCTGGAGCTGCTGCAGCAGGACATGCACGAACGCTCGCCGCTGGACGCCGCGCGCGGCCAGCTCTGCCACCTGATGAACCTGGCCTGAACGCCCTAGCCCGGGACACCCATGACGCAGTCGCTGCAGATGCTCCTCGAACACGCCGAGCGCGAGCGCGACGGCGCGCGCTCGGCCCTGCAGCAGGCCGAGCAGGCGCACCAGCGCCTCGCGCTGCAGGCCGAGCAGCTGCGGGCCTACCGCGCCGAATACCTGGCACGCGGCCCCGGCCGCGACGGCCGCGCGGCGCCGATCGCCTTGCTGCGCTGCCACCAGGACTTCCTGCAGCGGCTGGACCAGGCCGTCGAGCAGCTGCAGCAACAGCAGGCCGCGGCCGGGCAGCGCGCGCAGCAGCTGCGCGAGGCCCTGCTGGCCCACGAGCAGCGCGTGGCCTCGGTGCGCAAGCTGCTGGAGCGTCGCGGCGCCGAACGGCAGCGCGGCGCCGCGCGCCAGGAGCAGCGCCGGCAGGACGACGCCGCGCAGCGCAGCGCGACGCGCCGCGACGAGGGCGACGGCCCGCTGGCGCGGCTGTGGGGCGGCGATCCGCTGCCCGTCACGCACTGAAGGCCCCGACGATGCATGCCAGCGCCCTGCCCCCCGCCTCGAACCCCGCGCCCGCCGCGGCCGGTGCCGCCCCCGGTGCGGGCGCCGGCACGGCGTCCGCCGCCGACGGCGCGCCGCCCGGCACCTTCGCGAAGGCGCTGGACCATGCCGCCCGCAACGGGCCGGCACGGCCCGGTGCCGGGACCGGCGAGCGCCAGGACACCGCCGCGGCGCGCGAGCGTGCCGCCGTCGGCGACGGTACCGCGGCCGACGAGGCGGACGACGCCAGCGCCGCGGCCGCGCAGCCGGCGGACGCCGCCCGGCGCCCCGCAGCCGAGCCGCCCGCAGAGCCCCATGCCGCCTGGCTGGAGGCGCTGCTTCCGCCCGCCGCGCGGTCGCTGCCGGCTCCGCAAGGCCCGCAGGGCGCCGCACCCGGCGCACCGATCGACACGCCGCCAGGCACTGGGCGCCCCGGCGCCGGCGGCCGCGAGCGCCTGCCGGCCGGCCGGCTGCCCGGCGACCCGGCGTTGACGAACCGCCTGCCGCGCGAGGAAACGCCCGCGCTGCCGTCCGGCGACGGGCGCGAGCTGGCGCCGATCGCGCGGCCGCCGCTGGCCGACGGCCGGCCGGAGGCCCCGCTGCCCGGCGGCGCGAAGAACAAGCCCGCCCTGCCTGGGCAGCCCGTGCCCGGTACGCGCCTGCCGGCACCCGAGATCGCGCCGCCGATCGCGGCCCTGCCGCAGCCGCCCGTGGCGGCCGCGCCGCCGCTGCAGGCCGAACCGATGCCGCAGCCGCTGGCCGCGCTGCCCGGGTCGCCCGCGCTGGCCGCGCTGTCGGCCGCGGAGACCGGCAGCACCGCCGCCGCGTCCACGCCCGGCGAAGCGCGCCTGGCCATGGCACCGGGCCACGCCGGCTTCGCGCCGGCGCTGGGCGCGAGCATCGCGACCTTCGTGCGCAACGGCATCGAGCATGCACGGCTGCACCTGAACCCGGCCGAGATGGGACCGGTCGCGGTGCAGATCCGCCTCGACGGCCAGGCGGCACAGGTGCTGATGTCGGCCGCCCATGCCGACACTCGCGCCGCGCTCGAACAGGCCATGCCCACGCTGGCCGGCGCGCTGCGCGAGGCCGGGCTCACGCTGACCGGCGGCGGCGTCTTCGACCAGCCGCGCGATGCCCAGCGCGAGGCCGCGGGCGACGGCGGGCGCGCGGCGCGCGACCGCGATGCGACCGAGCCGCTGCGCGAGACGGCGGCAGCCGCCGCGGCGGCCCCGCAGCTGCAGCGCCGCGGCGTCGTCGACCTCGTGGCCTGAGCCGGACCGGCGGCCGCGGTCGGCCGGCCCCGTGAAGCGCGGTTTTGACCGTCCTTTTCCCGGCATCCGCCGCGGGGGCCGCTCTCAATAATGGCTGCGACCGGTCGAGCTTCGGCACGACCGCCCACGCAGGAGAGTCCATGTCCACCGCCGCCGCTGCCGTCGACGCCACCCCGGTGCCCGCCAAGGGCAAGAAGAAGCTGATCCTCATCGTCGCCGCGGCGCTGGTGCTGCTGCTGCTGGCCGGCGGCGCCGCGCTGCTGCTGCTGAAGAGCCAGGCCGCGAAGGGCGACGAGGGCGAGGACGGCGAGACCGCCAGCGCGCCCGCCGAGACGCGGCGCGACCCGAAGATCATCCCGACCTTCGTCGCGCTGGAGATGTTCACGGTCAACCTGGCCGACCGCGACGCCGAGCGTTATGCGCAGATCGGCATCACGCTGGAGGTCGACGACTCCAAGGCCGGCGAGCGCATCAAGCAGTTCATGCCGGCGATCCGCAACAACGTGCTGATGGCCATCGCCGACCGCACCGCCGCCGAGCTGATGGGCCGCGACGGCAAGACCCAGCTGGCCGAGCGCGTGAAGCGCGAGACCGCGCGCGCGCTGGGCTACGACGTGCCCGAGGAAGGCGCCGTGACGGCCGCCGCGAAGCAGCGCGGCGGCGACGACGAGCACCCGGTGCGCGGCGTGCACTTCTCCAACTTCATCATCCAGTGATGGCGCCCCCGAGCTCGCTGCGCTCGCTCCCCGAGAGGGCGGCGGACCGGACCGGGCAACCCGGATCCGGCCCGGACCGCGTCGCCTGCGGTGAGTGCGGCTCATGAACCAGCAGATCCTGTCCCAGGACGAGGTCGATGCCCTGCTGCAGGGCATCACCGGCGAGAGCCAGAAGCTCGAGCAGGAGGAGGCCCCCACCGGCGGGCTGCGCGAGTACGACCTCGCGAGCCAGGAGCGCATCGTCCGCGGGCGCATGCCGACGATGGAGGTCATCAACGAACGCTTCGCGCGCAACATCCGCATCGGACTGTTCAACTTCATCCGCAAGAGCCCCGAGGTCGCCATCGGCGGCATCAAGGTGCAGAAGTTCAGCGCCTTCCTGCGCGAGATCGTGGTGCCGACCAACTTCAACCTGGTCAGCGTCAAGCCGCTGCGCGGCAGCGGGCTCATCGTCTGCGACCCCAGCCTGGTCTTCGCGGTCATCGACTCGCTGTTCGGCGGCGTGGGCAAGTTCCACACCCGCATCGAGGGCCGCGACTTCAGCCCCACCGAGCTGCGCGTGATCCTGCGCCTGGTGGAGGTCATCACCGCCGAGTACAAGAAGGCCTGGACCGGCATCTACCCGCTGGAGCTGGAGTACCAGCGTTCGGAGATGCAGCCGCAGTTCGCCAACATCGCCACCCCCAGCGAGATCGTGGTGGCGACCAACTTCACGCTGGAGATCGGCGAGACCACCGGCTCGGTGCACTTCTGCATCCCGTACAGCACGCTGGAGCCGATCCGCGACGTGCTCTACAGCACCATCCAGGGCGACGCGGTCGAGCCCGACCGGCGCTGGGTCAACCTGCTCAAGCACCAGATCCAGGCCGCCGAGGTGGAGCTGGTGGCCGAGCTGGGCCGCGCGCCGGCCACCGTCGAGCAGCTGCTGAGCTTCAAGCCGGGCGACTTCATTGAGCTGGACCTGGACCCGATGATCCAGGCCAAGGTCGACGGCGTGCCGGTCTTCGACTGCCACTACGGCACCTCCAACAACCGCTACGCGATCAAGATCGACCGCCTCATCACCAGCGACACCCAGGGCTGGATCGGAGCAAGCAACCATGGCCGCTGAACCCCAAGCCGAAGGCATGAGCGAGGAAGACCGCATGGCCGCCGAATGGGCCGCGGCGCTGGCCGAGAGCCAGGGCGGCGGTGGCACCGAGGTCGCCAGCGAGGTCGCTGCGCCGGCGGAGACCGTGGCGCCGGCCGCCTTCACCAACTTCACGCCCACCAGCACCACCGGGGCCGGCAACGACCTCAACATGATCCTGGACATCCCGGTCCAGCTGACGGTGGAGCTGGGGCGCACGCGCATCCCGATCAAGCACATCCTGCAGCTCGCGCAGGGCTCGGTGGTGGAGCTGGAGACGCTGGCCGGCGAGCCGATGGACGTGCTGGTCAACGGCTACCTGATCGCGCAGGGCGAGGTGGTCGTCGTCAACGACAAGTTCGGCATACGGCTGACCGACATCGTGACGCCCAGCGAGCGCATGCGCCGGCTCAGCCGGACCTGAGGCCACGTCCGTGCAACAGACCTGGACCGCGCTGCTGTGGTTCGCGGTGGTGATCGCCGCGATCCCGCTCGTGCTGTGGCTCGTCAAGCGCACGCCGCTGGCCGGCGGCGGCGGCGCGCCGGGCACGCCGCGTGCGGTGGCGGTGATGCCGCTGTCGGCGTCGCAGCGCCTGGTCACCGTCGAGGTCGGCCAGGGCGAGGAGCGTCTGTGGCTGGTGCTGGGCGTGACGCCGCAGGGCATCCGCACGCTGCACACGATGGCCCCGCAGGCCGAAGCGCTGCTGGCCGCCCCGCCGCCACCGGCCGCCGCCTTCGCGCAGCTGCTCGGGCGGCTGCGCCAGACTCCGCCAGGATCCGGTCCCGATGCGCGCTGAGACCCTCGTGCGGGCCGCCCTGCTCGCGGCCGGCCTGCTGCTGGCCGCCGGCGGCGCCTGGGCGCAAGCTGCCGGTAGCACGCCGGCGCCCGGCGGCGGGCTGCCGCTGATCATCGGCCAGGGGCCCGGCGGCACCAGCTACTCGGTGCCCATCCAGACCCTGCTGTTCTTCACCGCGCTGGGCTTCCTGCCCGCGGTGCTGCTGCTGATGACGGCCTTCACGCGCATCGTGATCGTACTGTCGCTACTGCGCCAGGCCATGGGCACGCAGTCGGCGCCGCCCAACCAGGTCATCATCGGCCTGAGCCTGTTCCTGACCTTCTTCGTGATGTCGCCGACCTTCGACCAGGTCTACGAACGCGCCTGGGCTCCCTACAACGCCGGCACGCTCCCGGCCGAGCAGGCGCTGCAGCAAGGGCTGCAGCCGATGCGCGAGTTCATGCTCAAGCAGACACGACAGAGCGACCTGCAGCTCTTCGCGCGCCTGGGCAAGCTGGCCGAGGACGTGCAGCCGGCCGACGTGCCGTTGACGGTGCTGGTGCCGGCCTTCGTGACCAGCGAGCTGAAGAGCGCGTTCCAGATCGGCTTCATGATCTTCGTGCCCTTCCTGATCATCGACATGATCGTCGCCAGCGTGCTGATGAGCCTGGGCATGATGATGCTGTCGCCGGTGCTGGTGGCGCTGCCGTTCAAGCTGATGCTGTTCGTGCTCGCCGACGGCTGGAACCTGCTGCTCGGTTCGCTGGCAGCGAGCTTCGCGACCTGACATGAAGCACCCGAGGCACGGGGCGGCTTGCGGCGCTTTGCAGTCGTTCGCGGAGCTGCGTTGTGCGTGCGTGTCGGTATTGGCGCAGCGAAGCCGCGTGGGGGCAGCCCGCAGCGCCCAGAGTCCGGCGGTCGGCGCTGCGCGCCGACTGCCCTGCGATGCTCGGTCTCCTGGCCCGCCGCCAACTCACTTCGCTCACTTCGTTCGCTGCGCTCGGACACCGGCGGCGAGTCAGTCTTGGAGGCGCGCTGCGCGCGCGGCCAGGATCCCTGCGCTTCTCGGCGCCTCCCATGGGCGCTGCGGGCTGCCCCCACGCGGCTTCGCGACACGGTGGTGGCGTTCCACCAGGTCGCATGCCACTGTCGGTGGGCCTCGCGCCAGGCGGCACCCGCTGCCGGCGATGTGTGGAGCGCCGAGCAGCGCAGCTTCGGGGTCGGCGCGCACGCAGTGCGCGCCTCGACAACTGACTCGCCGCCGGTGTCCGAACGGAGCGAGCGCAGCGAGCGAAGTGAGTTGGGCGGCGCGACCCCGAAGCGAGCAGCGCAGGGCAGTCGACGCCGAAGGCGTCGACCGCGGAACCCTGAGCCGGCAGCGGGTACCGCCTGGCGCGATGCGCAGGCGCTTGCAGACCGAACGAGTCCCTGCAACTCGCGAGCAAGTGCACGCGGAAAAAGCGTCCGCTTTGCTCCGCAAGCCGTCATCCGCATCGCACAACCACATCGAGCGCCGCGGCACACGCGCCGTTCGCTGGAGCACCTGACATGGACGCACAACAGGTTCTCGCCGCCGGCCAGCATGGCCTGGGCATTCTGCTGATGGTCGCCGCGCCGGTGCTGGCGGTGGTGCTCGTCATCGGCCTGGCGGTCAGCATCTTCCAGGCCGCCACGCAGATCAACGAGGCCACGCTGTCCTTCGTGCCCAAGATCGTCGGCGCCGTCGTCGTGCTGGGCATCGCCGGGCCGTGGATGCTGTCGACGCTGGTCGAGTTCGTGCGCAGCACGCTGCTGGCGATCCCGTCGGCCGTCGGCTGAGCGCGCACGGCGGCTCGCCGGTCCCGCGATGATCTCGTTCAGCGAGGCGCAGATCGCGGCCTGGATCACGCCGCTGGTCTGGCCCTTCCTGCGCGCGCTGGCGCTGTTCACGTCGCTGCCCGTGCTGGGCACGCGCACGGTGCCGGTGCGCGTGCGCATCGCGCTCGCGGCGCTGATCGCCATCGCCGCGCAGCCCACGCTGCCGCCGCCGGCACCCGAGGTCGCCGCCATCGCGCTCGGCTCGCCGCTGTCGCTGCTGCTGGTCGCGCAGCAGCTGGTCATCGGCCTCGCGCTGGGCTTCGCGGTGCGCGTGGTCTTCGCGGCGGTGGAGTTTGCCGGCGAGGTCGTCGGCCTGCAGATGGGCCTGAACTTCGCCGGCTTCTTCGACCCCGTCTCGGCCAGCGCCGCCACCGCGAGCAGCCGCTTCTTCGGCACCATGGTGGCCTGGCTCTTCATCGTGATGGGCGGCCACCTGATCGTCATCGCGGCGCTGGTGCAGAGCTTCAGCGCCTTCCCGGTCGGCCCCGAACCCTTCGCCTTCCTGCGCCAGATGCAGCCGCAGCGCTGGGGCGCGGAGATCTTCGCCACCGGGCTGTGGATCGCGCTGCCGCTGGTCACGATGCTGCTGTTCGTCAACCTGGTGCTGGGCGCGATCTCGCGCGTCGCGCCGCAGATCAACATCTTCGCGATCGGTTTCCCGGTCACGCTGAGCGTGGGCCTGCTCGGCCTGTTGATGACGCTGCCGGCCCTGCAGGCGCCGTTCACGATGACGCTGGAGAAGCTGCTCGAGCAGTTCCGCTGAGCGGCCGTCGCGACGGCGCGCCGGCATCGGTGCGTCGGAGCGGCTGCCCCGCTGCGCCAACCGGCCGGCGGGCTTTGTCCTATTGACAGGACATTAGGACAGTGCTCAGATGCGCAGCCGCCATGGGTGCCAGCCTGCCACTGCCCAAGTACCACCAGGTCTACCTGGTGCTGCGCGAGCAGTTGCAGGAGGGCCGCTTCGCCGATGGCCTGCCCGGCGAGCTGGCGCTGGCCGACCAGTTCGGCGTCGCGCGCGTCACCGTGCGCAAGGCGCTGGCGCAGCTCGAGGACGAAGGGCTGATCGAGCGCGCCCCCGGCCGCGGCACCATGCCGCGCGCGCCGGCACCGGCCCCGGCGCGCGCCGCCGGCGCCCGCCTGACCGGCCTGCTCGAGAACATCGTCAACGTCGGCCTGCGCACCTCGGTCAAGGTGCTGGAATGCAGCACCGTGCCGGCCGGTACCGCGGTCGCCGCCGCGCTGCAGCTGGCCCCCGGCACGCCGGTGCAGCAGGCGCGGCGCGTGCGCTCCACGGCCCAGGGGCCGCTGTCGCTGATCACCACGCAGGTGCCCGCATCGCTGGCGCGCGGCTTCGGCGCGCGCGAGCTGGCGCGCAAGCCGCTGCTCGTGCTGCTGGAGGAAGCCGGCGTGCACATCGGCAGCGCGGTGCAGACGATCTCCGCGCAGCTCGCCGACGCAGCCACCGCGCGCCACCTCGACGTGCCGGTCGGCTCGGCGCTGCTGGCGGTGACGCGGCTCGTGCGCGACGGCGACGAGCGCCCGGTGCAGTGGCTGCACGGCCTGTACCGCCCCGACCGCTACCAGTACCGCATGCAGCTGTCGCGAGTCGGCGGCATCGACGCCAAGCTGTGGGTCAGCACCGAGCTGTCCGCGCAGTTCCATTGACCCCCGAGCCTCGAGGAGAGCGCACCATGAGCAACCGTCGCCAGTTCCTGCAGCACACCGCGGCCGGGGCCTCCGCCCTGGCCTTCCCGCTGGTCGGCGGCGCGCAGCCGCGGCCGGTCAAGGTCGGCATCCTGCACCCGGTGACGGGCGCGCTGGCCTATTCCGGCCAGCAGTGCCGCGAAGGCGCGCTGCTGGCCATCGAGGACATCAACCGCAACGGCATCCGCAGCCTGGGCGGCGCCAAGCTGGACGTGATGCTGGGCGACGCGCAGAGCACGCCGCAGGCCGGCGCCGCCGAGATCGAGAAGATGAACGAGGCCGGCTGCTCGGCCGTCGTCGGCGCCTTCGCCAGCGCGATCTGCCTGGCCACCACGCAGGCCGCGGCCAAGTACAACCTGCCGCACGTGGTGGACGTCGGCGTCGCCGACCAGATCGTGCAGCGCGGGCTGAAGAACACCTTCCGCTTCGGCCCCGGCTACGCGACCTGCGCGCAGGTCGCGGTCAACAACCTGCACGTGCTCAACACGGTGGCCGGCAAGCCGGCGAAGACCGTGATGATCATCCACGAGGAGAGCCTGTTCGGCACCGGCACCGCCAACCTGCTGTCGCGCGAGCTGCCGGGCTTCGGCTTCGAGGTGCGCGAGGTCATCAAGCACGCCAACCCGACGCGCGACTTCAACAACATCGTGCTGCGCATGAAGTCGGTCAACCCCGACATCGTGATCCCGGCCAACTACTACAACGAATACGCGCTGCTGGTGCGCACGATGCAGCAGCAGCGCGTGACGCCCAAGGCCATCTACTCGGTGCTGGGCGGCGCGGCGTCGAGCTACAAGTTCCTGAAGGAGTTCCCGGACGCCGCCAACGGCATCATCGACTGCAACCACTGGTTCAACCCCAAGGACCCGCGCAGCGCCGCGCTGCGCCGCCGCGTCGAGGCCAAGGGCCTGTTCTTCACCTACGAGGTCTTCATGACCTACACGGCGACCATGCTGCTGGCCGACGCGATCGAGCGCGCGAAGAGCACCGACCGCGCCGCCATCGTCGACGCGCTGGAGAAGAGCAGCTTCGCCGACCACCTGATGCCCTACGGCCCGACGAAGTTCGTGAACGGCCAAAACCAGGGTGCGCAGCCGCTGATGACCCAGGTCATCAAGGGCGACATCCGCGTCATCGTGCCGCGCGAGTACCGCGAGGCCGACCCGGTATTCCCGCTGCGCGCCTGAACCCGGCGCGCGTCGCCGCCGTGGCCGCCGGCCGCGCGGCCGGCGCGCGCGCACACCCTCGGCGTCCCCTGCCCGCCCCGTGCTCGACTTCGCGATCCTCTTTCCGTCGGTCCTCAACGGGCTGACCACCGGTGCGGTCTACGCGCTGATCGCGCTCGGCCTGACGCTGATCTACGGCGTGCTGCACATCATCAACTTCGCGCATGGCGCGGCGCTGATGGTGGCGCTGTATGCCGTCTACCTGCTGAAGACGCATCTCGACGTGGACCCCTACCTGGCGCTGCCGCTGGTCGTGCCCGGCATGTTCGCGCTCGGCTACGCGCTGCAGCGCGGCATCGTCAACCGCGCCAGCCACGGCAAGGACGAGAACATCCTGCTCGTCACGCTGGGCCTGTCCATCGTGCTGGAGAACCTGGCGCTGATGCTCTTCCGCAGCGACACGCGCACGATCGAGACCGCCTACACGCTGAGCACCGTGGCGATCGGCCCGGCGCTGATCGCGCTGCCCAAGCTGGTCGCCTTCGCCGGCGCGCTGGCCACCTCGGCGCTGCTGCTGTGGGTGGTCACGCGCACCGACCTCGGGCGCGCGATCCGCGCCGTGGCGAAAGAGAAGCAGGGCGCCAAGCTGATGGGCATCGACGTCGACCATGTCTACGCGATGTGCTTCGGCATCGGCCTGGCCTGCCTGGGCGCGGCGGCCTGCTTTCTGCTGCCGGCCTACTATGTCAACCCGCAGGTCGGCAGCGGCTTCGTGCTGGTGGCCTTCACGATCGTCGTGCTCGGCGGCATGGGCAGCTTCGCCGGCGCGCTGCTCGGCGGGCTGCTGATCGGCGTCGTCGAGTCGCTGGGCGGCCTGTTCCTCGGCGAGTCTCTGGGCCAGATCGGCATCTTCGCAATCTTCATCGCGGTGCTGCTGTTCCGGCCGCAGGGCCTGTTCGGCGCCAGGGCCTGAAGCCGCATGCGCCGCGACCTCGCGCTCGTCGCCGCCTTCGCGCTGGCCATCGCGGCGCTGACCTGGGTGCTGGATTCCGGCGTCTGGCTCAACTTCGTGATGATGACGCTGTACGCCGCGCTGCTGGCCCAGGCCTGGAACCTCCTGGGCGGCTACGGCGGCCAGTTCTCGTTCGGGCACGCGCTGTTCTTCGGTTGCGGTGCCTACGTGCAGGCCGTGGCACAGCTGCAGGGCGGGCTCGACGCCTGGTTCGCGCTGGCGCTGGCGGTCGTGGTCGCGGCGGCAGTGGGGCTGTTCGTCGGTGCGCTGACCTTCCGCTACGGCCTCAAGGGCTCGTATTTCGCGCTCGTCACGCTGGCCTTCGCCGAGGTCTTCCGCATCCTCGCGGTGTCGGTGGAGTTCACCGGCGGCGGCGTCGGGCTGATGCTGCCGCTGCGCGAGTCGGCCGCCAACCTGCAGTTCGGCTCGCGCAAGGGCTACATCGCGCTCGTGCTGGGCTTCGTCGTCGCCGCGCTGCTGGTCACCGTGTGGCTGCGCCACTCGCGCTTCGGCGCGCAGCTGCAGGCGGTGCGCGACAACGAGGACGCCGCGCGCGCGGTCGGCGTCGACCCGCTGCGCACCAAGCTCGGCGCGATCACGCTGTCGGCCGCCTTCATGGGCGCGGCCGGCGCCTTCTACCTGCAGGTCTTCCAGTACATCGACCCCGGCATCGCGTTCGGCCCGCATGTCTCGGTGGAGGCGCTGGTCGGCGCCATCGTCGGCGGCATGGGCACGCTGTGGGGACCGCTGCTGGGCGCCGCGTTGCTGCACCTGCTGGCCGACCTGACGCGCAACCTGTTCGGCCAGCTGCCGGGGCTGAACATGGTCATCTACGGCGTCGTGCTGGTGCTGATCGTGATGTTCCTGCCGCGCGGGCTGGCCGGCATGGGCCGCTCGGTGCGCGAGCTGTGGAAGCGGCGCGATGGCTGAGTCGCCGCTGCTGGCCCTGCGCGGCCTGAGCATCGCCTTCGGCGGCCTGCGCGCGGTGCAGGACGTCAGCCTCGACGTGCGCGCCGGCACGCTGAGTGCGCTGATCGGCCCCAACGGCGCCGGCAAGACGACGCTGTTCGCGCTGATGTCGGGCTTCCTGAAGCCCGACGCCGGCCAGGTGCTGTTCGACGGCCAGGACATCACCGGCCGCGCGCCGCACCTCAATGCACGCGCCGGCATGACGCGCACCTTCCAGATCGTGCAGCCCTTCGCCGCGCAGACCGTGCGCGAGAACATCGCCGTCGGCGCCCACCTGCACGAGCCGCGGCGCGCGGCCGCGCTGGCCCAGGCCGAGCAGGTCGCGCAGCAGGTCGGCCTGGCGGCGCAGCTGGACAAGCCGGCCGGCGACCTGACGGTGGCCGGCCGCAAGCGGCTGGAGCTGGCGCGCGCGCTCGCCACGCGGCCGCGGCTGCTGCTGCTGGACGAGGTGCTGGCCGGGCTCAACCCGCAGGAGATCGCGGAGATGATCCCGGTCGTGCGGCGCATCGCCGAGGGCGGCGTGACGGTGCTGATGATCGAGCACGTGATGCAGGCGGTGATGAACCTGGCCGAGCACGTGTGGGTGCTGGCGCAGGGCCAGCTGATCGCCAGCGGCACGCCGGCCGAGGTGACCGCCGACGAGCGCGTGATCGAGGCCTACCTGGGCCACGGCGCCGCGGCGCGGCTGCAGGCGGCGAACGCATGATGCCGAGCATGACGCGGAGCCGGCCATGAGCGCACTGCTGGACATCCGCGGCCTGCGCGCCGGCTACGGCCGTGTCGAGGTGCTGCGCGGCGTGGACCTGCAGGTCGGCGAGCGCGAGATCGTCGCGCTGCTGGGCAGCAACGGCGCCGGCAAGTCGACGCTCAACAACACCGTCAGCGGCCTCGTGCCGGCCAGTGCCGGGAGCGTGCGGTTCGACGGCCGGGACCTCACGCGCGCGCACTACCGCGAGGTCGTGCGCCGCGGCCTGATCCAGGTGCCCGAGGGGCGGCGCATCTTCCCCAACCTCAGCGTGCTGGAGAACCTGGAGCTCGGCTCGTTCACGCGCGGGCGCGAGCGCCGCGCCGCCAACCTCGAGCGTGTCTTCGCGACCTTCCCGCGCCTGCGCGAGCGCCGCGACCAGCGCGCCGGCACGATGAGCGGCGGCGAGCAGCAGATGCTGGCCATCGGCCGCGGCCTGATGGCCGAGCCGCGGCTGCTGATCCTGGACGAGCCTTCGCTGGGGCTGTCGCCGCTGCTCGTCGAGGAGATGTTCGCGCTGATCCGCCGCCTGCACGACGAGGGCCTGGCGGTGCTGCTGGTGGAGCAGAACGTCGGCCAGTCGCTGGCCATCGCCGACCGCGCCTACGTGCTGGAGAACGGCGCCGTGCGTTTCGCCGGGCTGCCGCAGGACCTGCTGGCCAGCCCGGAGCTGAGGCAGGCCTACCTGGGGCTGTGACCGTGGACATGCCTGCCGGAGCCGCCGCCGCACCCGCGCCGCAGACGCTGGCGCAGAAGCTGGTCGCGCGCGCCGCCGGCCGCGCGAGCGTCGTGCCGGGCGAGATCGTGACCTGCCGCGTCGACCTCGCGATGTTCCACGACAGCAGCGGCCCGCGCCGCCTGGCGCCGATGCTGGCCGAGCTGGGCGCGCCGATCTGGGACAAGGACCGGGTCGTGCTGGTCATCGACCACTACGTGCCCGAGGCCGACGACGAGTCGCGCCGCATCGTGCGCCTCGCGCGCGACTGGGCGCGCGAGCAGGCGCTGCCGCATGTGCACGACGGCCAGGGCATCTGCCATGTCGTGCTGCCGCAGGCCGGTCATCTGCGGCCGGGGCTGTTCTGCGTCGGCGGCGACTCGCATTCGCCCACCGGCGGCGCCTTCGGCGCCTACATGTTCGGCATCGGCGCGACCGAGATGCTGGGCGTGGTGACCACCGGCGAGATCTGGCTGCAGGTGCCGCACACGATCCGCATGCACTGGGCCGGCCGGCTGGCCGCCGGCGTGACGGCCAAGGACATGATGCTGGCGATGCTGGGCCGCTTCGGCATGAACGGCGGCGACTACCAGGCCGTCGAATACACCGGCGACGCCGTCGCGGCACTGCCGATGGCCGAGCGCATGACCCTGTGCAACATGAGCGCCGAGCTGGGTGCGCAGGTTGGCCTGGTGGCCCCCGACGCGACCACCGCGGGCTGGCTGCGCGAGGTCGGTGTCGAGGTCACGCCAGCCGAGCTGGCGCGCTGGCAGAGCGACCCCGGCGCGCCGGCCACGCACCACGAGTTCGATGCCTCGTCGCTGGAGCCGCAGGTCGCGCTGCCGCACAGCCCGGCCAACGTGCAGCCGGTGGGCGCGCTCGCGCCGACCGCCGTGGACGTCGCCTACATCGGTGCCTGCACCGGCGCCAAGCTCGACGATCTGCGGGCCGCCGCGCAGGTGCTGCGCGGCCGCAAGGTGGCCGCCGGCGTGCAGCTGCTGGTGGCGCCCGCCAGCCTGAAGGACCGCGCCGCGGCCGAACGCGAAGGCGTGCTCCAGGCCCTGCAGGAGGCCGGCGCGCAGCTGCTGCCCAGCGCCTGCGGCGCCTGCGCCGGCTACGGCAGCGCGATCCCCGAAGGCAGCACCGTGATCTCGTCCACCGCCCGCAACTTCCGCGGCCGCATGGGCGCGGCGACGGCGCAGGTGTACCTCGGCTCGCCGTACACGGTGGCAGCGTCGGCGCTGCTTGGACGCATCGCGGATGCGCGCGAGGTGCTGCAGTGAGGCACTCACCGAACTTGACCGCTTCCGGCGCGTCGCAGACGTTCGTTGCGACGCGCTGCTCATGCATGCTCGAGTTTGCGCAGCGAAGCCGCATGGGGGCAGCCCGCAGCGCCCAGAGTCCGGCGGTCGGCGCTGCGCGCCGACTGCCCTGCGATGCTCGAACGCTTGGCCCGCCGCCAACTCACTTCGCTCACTTCGTTCGCTCCGTTCGGACATCGGCGGCGAGTCAGTTGGGGAGGCGCGCTGCGCGCGCGGCCAAGCGTCCTGCGCTTCTCGGCGCCTCCCATGGGCGCCGCGGGCTGCCCCCACGCGGCTTCGCGACACGGCGGTGGCGTTCCACCAGGTCGCATGCCACTGTCGGTGGACCTCGCGCCAGGCGGTACCCGCTGCCGGCGATGTGTGAAGCGCCGAGCAGCGCAGCTTCGGGGTCGGCGCGCACGCAGTGCGCGCCTCGACAACTGACTCGCCGCCGGTGTCCGAACGGAGCGAGCGCAGCGAGCGAAGTGAGTTGGGCGGCGCGACCCCGAAGCGAGCAGCGCAGGGCAGTCGCCGCCGCAGGCGGCGACCGCGGAACCCTGAGCCGGGAGCGGGTGCCGCCTGGCGCGATGCGCAGGCGCTTGCACACCAGCCGAACGATCGCAACGCACCGCAAGCCGCCAGCCGCCGGCCAGCATCGACCCTGGCATCCCCGGTTGTGCCTGGGCCGGCGGAGTCGCTGACATGGGAGTGCAGGCAACCCCCGTGACCGGCCACCGCGCCTGGCGCCTGCCGGCCGAGGTCGACACCGACCAGCTCGCGCCCGGCCATGCGATGAAGCATGGGCTGGAGGTCATCGCGCGCCATTGCCTGGAAGGCGTGCGTCCCGAGTTTGCCGCCGGCGTGCGCCAGGGCGACGTGCTCGTCGCCGGCCCCGGCTTCGGCATCGGCTCGTCGCGCGAGCAGGCGGCCAGCGTGCTGGTGCACCTGGGTGTCGCGGCGGTCATCGCGCCGTCGTTCAGCGGCCTGTACTTCCGCAATGCCTTCAACGTCGGGCTGCTGCTGCTGCGCTGCCCCGGCGCCGAGACCATCGCCGACGGCGAGCACGTGCGCCTCGACGCATGCGCGGCGCATGTCCTGCGCGCCGACGGCCAGGTGCTGCCCTGCGAACCGACCCCCGCTTTCCTGCTCGACATGGTGCAGGCCGGCGGACTGCTGCCTCAACTGAAGGCGCGCCTGGGCACCGCCCGGCGCGCGACGGAGACACCATGACGAGCCCCGAATTCGACCTGCTGATCAAGAACGTGCGCGTCGTGCGCCCCAACGGCAACACGACCTTCGACGCCGACATCGCCGTCAGCGGCGAGCGCATCGCACGCGTCGCGCCAGGCATCGCCCCGGCGCGCGCGAAGAGCGTCTACGACGGCCGTGGCCGGCTCGCCTTCCCCGGCGTGGTCGACGCGCACATGCACAGCGGCATCTACTCGCCGCTGGCCGAGGACGCCGTCACCGAGAGCAAGGCCGCGGCCATCGGCGGCGTCACCTCCAGCCTGAATTACTTCCGCACCGGCCAGTACTACCTGAACAAGGGCGGGCCGTACCGCAAGTTCTTTCCCGAGGTGCTGAAGATCTCGAAGAACCGCTTCCACGTCGACTACGGCTACCACCTGGCGCCGATCGCGCGCGAGCATGTCGACGAGATCCCGATGCTGGTCGAGCGGCACGGCGTCGCCAGCTTCAAGATCTTCATGTTCTACGGCTCGCACGGCCTGCACGGGCGCAGCGACAGCCAGCGCGACTTCCTGATGATCGGCGAGGACGAGCGCTACGACCTCGCCCACTTCGAATTCATCATGCGCAGCATCCAGGCCGCGCGCGAGCGCATGCCGGACAAGGCGCGCCAGATCTCGCTGAGCCTGCACTGCGAGACGCCGGAGATCATGACCGCCTACACGCGGCTGGTCGAGAACGACAAGAAGCTCAAGGGCCTGGCCGCCTACAGCGCGTCGCGCCCGCCGCACAGCGAGGGCCTGGCCGTCTTCATCGCCGCCTACCTGGCGCACGAGACGGCGCTGCCCAACATCAACCTGCTGCACCTGAGCTCGAGAAAGGCGGTGCAGGCGGCGCTGATGATGGCCGACGTCTTCCCGCACATCGACTTCCGGCGCGAGGTGACGATCGGCCACCTGATGCTGGACGTCACGTCCAAGGCCGCCGAACTGGCCAAGGTCAACCCGCCGATCCGCCCGCGCGAGGACGTCGAATACCTGTGGGACGCGCTGCTGGCCGGCGAGCTGGACTGGGTGGTCAGCGACCACGCCTGCTGCCGTCACGAGACCAAGATCCCGAAGCACTACTTCGGCAACATCTGGATGGCCAAGAGCGGCTTCGGCGGCACCGAATACCTGCTGCCGGCGCTGGTCAGCGAAGGCACGCGGCGCGGCATGGACTACAACCACATGGCGCGCGTGACGAGCTGGAACCCGGCGCAGCGCTTCGGCCTCAACCGCAAGGGCGACTTGGCCGAGGGTTACGACGCCGACATCGCGATCGTCGACCCGGCGCGCACCTGGACCATCGCCGCGAAGGACTCGCCGTCCACGCAGGGCTACACGCCGTTCGAGGGCCTGGAGCTGTCGGCGCATGTCGACGCCACCTTCCTGCGCGGCACGAAGATCCAGGAGAACGGCGAGGTGCTCGGCAAGCCGCGCGGGCAGTACCTGTTCCGGCCCACGGCCTGAGCCTGAAGCCCATGATCGACGACCTGGGGCCGCGCATCGTGCGCGCCGCCGCGATGCCGCCGGGCACGCCGGCGGTGCCGGTGGCCATCGTCGGCGCCGGCGCCTGCGGGCTGACCGCGGCGCTGACGCTGCGCGACGCCGGCATCGAGGTGGCGCTGCTCGAGCGCGACGCCACGCCGCAGGGATCGACCGCGCTGTCCTCGGGCTTCGTGCCGGCCGGCGGCACCGCGGTGCAGCGCGCCGCCGGCGTGGCCGACGACAGCCCGGCGCGCTTTGCCGCCGACATCCAGGCCAAGGCCCACGGACGCGCGGCACCGCACCTGGTGCAGGCCTACACCGAGGCCATCGTGCCGGCGCTGGAGGCGCTGCAGCAGCGCCACGGCCTGCGCTTCGAACTGCTGGACGGCTTCCTGTACCCCGGCCACGGCCTGCGCCGCATGCACACGCTGCCCGAACGCACCGGCGCGGCGCTGGTCGGTGCGCTGGCCGCGGCAGCCGAACGCGCCGGCGCGATGCTGCTGACGCATGCGCTGGTGCGCGAACTGTGGTGCGACGATGGCGGCCGCGTGCTCGGCGTCGGCTTCCGGCGTCCCGACGGCCGCAGCGAGCACCTGGCCTGCGAGCTGCTGCTGCTGGCCTGCAACGGCTTCGGCGGCAACCGCGCGATGGTCGACGAACTGCTGCCCGAGATGCGCGACGCCACCTTCGGCGGCCACGCCGGCAACGACGGCAGCGCCATCGCGTGGGCGCGTGCGCTGGGCCTGCGCCTGGCCGACCTGGGCGGCTACCAGGGCCATGGCTCCTGGGCCGTGCCGCAGGGCGTGCTCGTCACCTGGGCGCTGATGATGGAAGGCGGCGTGCAGGTCAATGCGCGCGGCGAGCGCTTCCACGACGAGACCCAGGGCTATTCCGAGGCCGCGGTGCACGTGCTGGCGCAGCCCGGCGGCGTGGCCTGGAATGTCTTCAACGAACGGCTGCTGGCGCTGGGCCGCGGATTCCCGGACTTCCGCGAGGCCGAGGCCGCCGGTGCCGTGAAGCGCGCCGACGGCGTCGGGGCGCTGGCCACGCTGATCGGCTGCGACGTCGCGACGCTGGCCGCCACGCTGGCGACGGCGCGGCGGCCGCTGGCGACGCCGCTCTACGCGATCAAGGTCACCGGCGCGCTGTTCCACACCCAGGGCGGGCTGGACATCGACGCGCAATGCCGCGCGCTGCGTGCCGACGGCACGCCGCACCCCAACCTGCTGGCCGCCGGCGGCGCGGCGCGTGGCGTCTCCGGCGACGCGGTCTGGGGCTATCTCTCGGGCAACGGCCTGCTCAGTGCGGTGGCCGGCGGCTGGATCGCGGCACGGACCGCGGCGCAGGCGGTGGCGGCGGCCGCCCAACGGAGCATCCGATGACGCTGAAGCAACGCCTGGCCGAACCGCGGCTGCTGCTGGCTCCCGGGGTCTACGACGCGCTGTCGGCGCTGCTGGCGGCGCGCGCCGGCTTCGAGGCGCTGTACCTCAGCGGCGCGTCCATCGCCTATACGCGGCTGGCGCGCCCGGACATCGGGCTCACGACCTTCAGCGAGGTGGCCGATGTGCTGGCACGCATCACCGAGCGCGTCGCGCTGCCGGTCATCGTCGACGCCGACACCGGCTTCGGCAATGCGCTGAACGTGCAGCGCACGGTGCGCGGGTTCGAGCGGGCCGGCGCCGCGATGATCCAGCTGGAGGACCAGGGCTTTCCCAAGCGCTGCGGCCACCTGGAAGGCAAGACCGTGGTGCCGGTGGCCGAGATGTGCGGCAAGCTGCGCGCCGCGCTGGACGCGCGCAGCAGCGCCCAGACGCTGATCCTGGCGCGCACCGACGCGCTGGCCGTCGAGGGCATCGACGCCGCCCTCGAGCGCGCCGAGCGCTACCTGGCGTGCGGCGTCGATGCCTTGTTCATCGAGGCGCTGCGCACGCCCGAGCAGATGGACGCCGCCTGCGCCCGCTTCGCGCAGCGCGTGCCGCTGCTGGCCAACATGGTGGAAGGCGGCCGCACGCCGGTGCAGCCGGCCGAAGAACTGCAGCGGCGCGGCTTCCGCATCGCGATCTTTCCCGGCGGCACCGTGCGTGCGCTGGCGCAGGCGCTGCAGGACTACTACGCCAGCCTGCACGCGCACGGCAGCACCGCGCCTTGGCGCGAGCGCATGCTGGACTTCGACGGCCTCAATGCACTGATCGGCACGCCGGAGATGCTGGCGCAGGGGCGGCGGTACGGGGGCGAGACGAACGGCTGATCGTCGGCGCGGCCGAGCGTCCGGACGGCTGTGACCGCCGCCTGTCCTGGACACCGCCTGCACGCCGGGCCGAGCCTTCCGCACCCGGCACCGGGACGCCGTCCGCCACCGTGGCCATCCGGCAATAGCGCACGGCCGCCGCTTCAGGATGCGGCCGTGGCGCCGAAGTGAAGTCAGGACGGCGCCCGCACGAAGGTGCTGCTGCACCGCTGCCTTGCAGCTTCGCTGCCTCGCGGCCTCACTGTACTGACGGGATTCCGGACATGGGAAATTTGAGCATTCGGGTGCGCTTGTTCGCACTGGTCGCGGCGTTGATGGCGCTGCTGGTGATCGCCGCGGGCGCCATCGTCCACCGCACGCAGGTCGGCAACGCGATGCTGCATGACCTGTACGACAACCGCATCGTGCCGCTGCGGCAGCTGAAGGCCGTCTCCGACGCCTACTTCATGAACTACATCGACCCGGCGCACAAGGTGCGCGACGGCGCGATGTCGGCGCAGGACGGCCTGAAGACGATGAGCGGCGCGCGCGAGCAGATCGAGCGCAACTGGAAGGCCTACCTCGCGACCGAACTGAATGCGGCCGAGCAGGAACTGTCGGCCCAGGTCGGCCCGGCCATGCAGCGCGCCAATGCCGCCGCGACGCGCCTGCAGGAGATCGTGCAACGCAACGACCTCGAGGCGTTGCGCGATTTCACCGCGCGCGAGCTCTACCCGGCCATGGACCCGGTGGCCGAGCTGCTGGACCAGCTCGGACGCGTGCAGCTGGACGCCGCCCAGGCGCTGAGCGAACAGGCCGACGCCGACTACCGCGTCGTGCTGTGGGTCAGCGTGCTCGCCGCGCTGGCCGTGATCGCTGCCGCCAGCATGGGCGCATGGTGGCTGGTGCGCGGCGTCATCGGCGACATCCGTCACGCGGTGCAGGTGGCGCAGACGGTGGCCTCGGGCGACCTGAGCTCGCGCATCGTCGTGCAGCGCAGCGACGAGACCGGCCAGCTGCTGCAGGCGCTGCAGCAGATGAACGGTGCGCTCGCGTCGCTGGTCGGCCAGGTGCGCAGCGGGGCCGAGAACATCGCCACCGCCTCGAGCCAGATCGCCAGCGGCAACGCCGACCTGAGCCAGCGCACCGAGGAGCAGGCCAGCAACCTGCAGCAGACGGCCGCGTCGATGGAACAGCTCACCGCCACCGTGCGCCAGAACGCCGACACCGCGCGCCAGGCCACGCAGCTGGCAGGCAGCGCGACCGATGTCGCCGCCCAGGGCGGCACCGTGGTCGCGCAGGTGATCTCGACGATGCAGGACATCTCGGCCAGCTCGCGCAAGATCGCCGACATCATCGCCGTCATCGACGGCATCGCGTTCCAGACCAACATCCTGGCGCTCAACGCCGCGGTCGAGGCGGCGCGCGCCGGCGAGCAGGGCCGCGGCTTCGCGGTCGTCGCGGGCGAGGTGCGCAACCTGGCGCAGCGCAGCGCGCAGGCCGCGCGCGAGATCAAGAGCCTGATCGGCGACAGCGTCGAGAAGGTCGAGGCCGGCTCGCGCCTGGTCGGCGATGCCGGCCGGACGATGGACGACATCGTCGCGCAGGTGCGCCGCGTCGCCGACCTGATCGCCGAGATCAGCCGCGCCAGCGTCGAGCAGAGCAGCGGCATCGGCCAGGTCGGCGACGCCGTGCAGCAGCTCGACCAGGTGACGCAGCAGAACGCGGCGCTGGTCGAGGAGTCCGCGGCGGCCGCCGACAGCCTGCGTCACCAGGCGCAGGCGCTGACGCAGACGGTGTCCAGCTTCAAGCTCGCGACCTGACCGGACGCAAGCGGCGGCGCCGGCGTGCGCCGACCGCACCGCGGCGCCGTCCGGCCCGCGTCACCCCGCCGGCCAGGCCCCGAAGCGGTCGCCGGCCACGCGCGGCGGCAGCGGCGTCGCGAAGAACCGCAGTTCCAGGCTGGTCCGCGGGCGCGTCATCGCCGCGTCCACATGCGTGCGGTGCAGCAGCCGGCCGTCGAAGACGATCGCATCACCCGGCTGCATCACCGGGCGCCTGAACAGCGCCGCATCGTGCCGCGCCGCCACCGCCTCGGGCTGCAATTCGGCCGGATGCAGCAGCCGCGGCTGCGCAGCGTCCACCCACTCCAGCCCGGGCGCATCGGACCCGCAGGGCGTCAGCGCGATCCAGCAGGTGCGCATCGCCAGCAGGTCCGCGTCGTGCAGCGGCCGGTCGGCCTGCGCGATGAAGTCGAAACGCAGCGCGCCGTCCTGGTGCCAGCCATGCGGCGGCCGGCCGTGGCGCACCCAGCTCTGGTCCAGGTTGCACGGCGGCGCCGCGCCCAGCGCCTGCTCGACCAGCGCGCGCAGCGGACTCCGCCCCAGCGCCTGCAGGACCGCCGTCGTGTCGGGTGCGGCCAGCGACGCGAGCGGCCTCGACACCTGCGGCCCGGTGTCCAGCGCGGCCCGCCATGACGCACACTGCGATGCCGGCAAGGCGCCGCGCAGCAGCGCGACGGCCGCGCCTTCGTGCCGCTCCGCCGTCCCGCGCATGCGTCCTGCCCCGTCCGGCCCCGCCGCGCCGCGACCTACTCGGCCTGCCGCCGCAGCCCGAAGAACTGCCGCACCGCCTCGCGCAGCTGCGCATGGCCGACCGCGTCGGTGTCCTCGTGCACGGCACCGGGCACGAGCAGAAAGCGCTTGGGCTCGCGCGCGCGTTCGTAGAGCGCGCGGCCCATCGCCGGCGAGATCATCGTGTCCTCGCTGCCATGCACCACCAGCACCGGCGAGCCGACGTCGGCGATGCGAGAGCCGGCGTCGAAGTGCTGCGTGATCATCCCGGTGATCGGCAGCCAGCCCCAGCGCAGGCTGCGGAAGTGCTCGGCCGACGACAGGAAGCCGCCTTCGACGATGAGGCCGGACTCGTCGGCCACCTCGGCGGCCAGCCGCACCGCGATGTTGGCGCCGATCGAGTGCCCGGCGATGTACCGTGGCACGCCGGGGTGGCGCCGCGCCAGCCAGGCCCAGGCCTGGCGGGCGTCTTCGGCGGCCAGGGTCTCGGAAGGCACCGAATTGCCGACGGACGCGCCCGGGTCCGGGCCCTCGCCCAGGCCCGCGGGGCGGCCCGTGTCGCGCCCGGCCGCGAGGCCGCCGGGGCTGGAGAGCCCGAAGCCGCGGTAGTCGATGCTCAGCACCGAGAAGCCCAGCGCATGCAGCCGCCGCATGCGCTGCGCGCTGGCGCGCACGTCCCAGCGCACGCCGTGCAGGAACAGCAGCACCGGCGCGGCGGCCTCGCGGCGCGGCAGCCACAGGCCGTGCAGGCGCACCGGCTCGCCGCGCTGCTCGGGGTGCAGCGAGACGAAGGGGATCCAGACCTCGGTCATGCCCTGCGCCGCCGCGACGCCGGGACCCCAGGCCTGCGTGGTGGGCATGAAGATCCAGCGCCGCTGCTCGAAGTCGACGACGGCGCAGCCGCCGACCAGCACAGCCAGCAGCACCGCCAGCACGGCGCGCCGGCAGCGCGGGGCGGCGCGCGGCGGAGCGGGGGCGGCGGGGCCTGGCACGCCGGCGATATTCGCACGGCGCCGCGCCCCGTCAGCGCGGCCCGGTGGCATCGGGGCGCACGCGCCGCGAGCCGCCGGCGCGGCGGTCGGCGCGCACGTCCTGCACGCGCTCGGCATTCAGGCGCTCGGCCTGCTGCGTCAGGCGCACCAGTGCCTGGTCCAGCGCCTGCTGCAGGCCGGCGTCCAGCGCGCCGACGAGTTCGGCATTGATCGCCGCCACCTGCGGGAAGACCTCGTCGAACAGGCGCCGGCCCGCGGCCGTGAGCGCCACGCGGGCGCGGCGGTGGTCGCCCGGCTGCGGCACGCGTTCGAGCAGGCCCTTGGCCACCAGCGTGCCGATGGCGCGGCTGGTGCGCGGGCGGTCCAGGTGCGCCTCGTCGGCCAGCGCCGACGGCGACAGCGCCCCGCGCGCGGCCAGCAGCGCGAGCAGCCGCCACTCGCGCCGCGCGATGCCGTAGCGCCCCTCCAGCAGCCGCACGACCGGCGCCCCGCCCAGCGAAAACAGGCGCAGCAGCCGGTAGTTCAGCAGCTCGTCCAGCGTGGTCGGTGCGCGCAGGCTCAGGGTGATTCCCGGTATGGATTGATTTCAACAACTGTAGGCCCGGCACCTAGATTGCAGCCACCACGATTGCCCCAACCACGGCCCCGCGCCGACGAGGAGACACCATGTCCGGCCTGCGCTTCCTGAAACCCCTGCTCGCGGCCGCGCTGGCCGCGCTCGCCACCTCGTCCGTGCTGGCGCAGGGCGCCGGCATCGTGAAGATCGTCGTCGGCTACCCGGCCGGCGCGACCAGCGACACGCTGGCGCGCATCGTCGCCGAGCACATGGCCGGCACGCTGAAGCAGACGGTGATCGTCGAGAACAAGCCCGGCGCCGGCGGGCGCATCGGCAACGAGATCGTCAAGGCCGCGGCGCCGGACGGCCTGACGCTGCTGATGACGCCGGTCGCCACGATGGGCATCTTCCCGCACAGCTATGCCGGTCAGCTGCGCTACGACCCCTTCGCCGACTTCGCGCCGGTGGCGCACTTGGCGGACTTCCAGGTCGGGCTGGGCATCGCGAACGCGGTGCCGGCCAAGACGCTGGCCGACTACGTGGCCTGGGTCAAGACCGACCCGCAGAAGAACAGCTTCTACGGCTCGGCGGCGCCGGGCAGCATCCCGCACTTCTTCGGCGTCATGTTCGGGCGCACCGCGGGGCTGCCGATGACGCATGTGCCGTACAAGGGCACGGCGCCGGCGATGCAGGCGCTGGCCGCGGGCGAGATCTCGGCACTGTCCACGGTGGCGGCGGACATCCGCGCGCTGGTGCAGGCGGGCCGCGCGCGGCTGCTGGCGGTGGCCGGCGACCGCCGCGACCCCGCCTTCCCCGACGTGCCCACGTTCCGCGAGAGCGGCTTCGACCTCGTGGCCAAGCCCTGGTATGCGCTGTTCGCGCCGGCCGGCACGCCGCCGGCGGCGCTGGAGCGGCTGAGCAAGGCCGCGATGGCGGCGGTGCAGGACCCGGCGGTCAACAAGCGCCTGGTCGAGATGGGCGTGGAGCCCACCGGCCACGGCCCCGACCGCCTGGCGACCATCCTGCGCGCCGACCACGACCGCTGGGGCGAGGTGATCCGTGCCTCCGGCTTCAAGCCGGGGCAGTGAACGACCAGCGGACGCCGCCGTGAACGTGCTCTTCGTGATGGCCGACCAGCTGCGCTGGGACCACCTGGGCTGCGCCGGCCACCCCTACCTGAAGACGCCCCACCTGGACGCGCTGGCCGCGCGCGGCCTGCGCTTCACGAATGCCTTCGCCAACAGCGGCGTCTGCGGCCCCAGCCGCATGAGCTACTACACGGGCCGCTACCCCATCAGCCACGGCGCGACCTGGAACCGCGTGCCGCTGTCGGTGGGCGAGGTCACGCTGGGCGAGATGCTGCGCGACGCCGGCCACACGCTGGCGCTGGCCGGCAAGACCCACGTGATGCCCGACCGCGCCGGCCTGGCGCGCCTGCGCCTGGAGGGTGGCCACGAACTGGCGACGCTGCTGGAACGCGGCGGCTTCGAGGAGATCGACCGCTACGACGGCCACCACGCCCCCGGGCCGGAAAGCGGCTACCCGGCCTTCCTGAAGGCGATGGGCTATGCGGGCGACGACCCGTGGACCGACCATGTGATCGCCGGCATCGGCCCCGACGGCGAGGTCCGGAGCGGCTGGCACATGCGCCACTGCCACCTGCCGGCGCGCGTGAAGGAGCAACACTCCGAGACCGCGTACATGACCGACCAGGCCATCGCCTTCGTGCAGCGCATGGGCGGCCGGCCCTGGGTGCTGCACCTGAGCTACGTCAAGCCGCACTGGCCCTACATGGCGCCGGCGCCCTACCATGCGATGTACACGGCCGACCAGTGCCTGCCCGTCGTGCGCAGCGGGGCCGAGCGCGTGGACGAGCACCCGGTGGTGGCCGCCTACCGCCGGCACGAGGAGAGCCTGAGCTTCCAGCGCGACGTGTGCATCCGCACCGTGCGTCCGGCCTACCAGGGTCTGATCTCGCAGCTGGACCACCACCTGGGCCGCCTGTTCGACGCGCTGGCCGCGCGCGGCGTGCTCGACGACACGCTGGTCGTCTTCTGCGCCGACCATGGCGACTACCTGGGCGACCACTGGCTGGGCGAGAAGGAGCTGTTCCACGACACCGTGCAGAAGCTGCCGTTCATCGTGGTCGACCCGCGGCGCGAGGCCGACGCCACGCGCGGGCGCACGGAGGACCGTTTCGTCGAATCGGTCGACGTGGTGCCGACGATCCTGGAGACGCTGGGCCTGCCGGTGCCCACGCACCGCGTCGAGGGCCGCAGCCTGCTGCCGCTGCTGCGCGGCGAGGCGCCCGACGACTGGCGCGACATCAGCTACAGCGAGCTCGACTATTCCTGGCGCCAGGCCCGGCTGACGCTGGGCAAGCGCGTGGACCGCTGCCGCGCTTTCAGCCTGCGCAGCGAACGCTGGCGCTACGTGTACTGGCTGGACGAGCCCGAGCAGCTGTTCGACCTGCAGGCTGACCCCGAGGAGTTCCACGACCGCGGCCGCGACCCGGCCACCGAACCGGTGCGCGCGGCAATGCGCGACCGCCTGCTCGCCTTCCTGGCCGCGCGCCGCCACCGCACCACGGTGACCGATGCGCAGAACGAGGCCGGCACCGCGGCGCACAAGCGCGCGGGGGTGTTCTACGGCCAGTGGTGAGCGGTGTCTAGAACCGCGGCAACGTCGCGAGCGACACGCGCCCGGCCGCCGCATCGGCCATGATGCGGTCGCGCTCGGCCCAGCCGCGCAGCTTGCCCGGGTTCAGCAGGCCCTGCGGGTCGAAGCGCAGCTTGGTCGCGACGATGTCGGGGTTGACCTGGCCCTGCTTGCCGTCCTCCACCACCCAGACATGCGGGTTGGCGATGTACACGCCGTGGTCGCGGTGGATCTGCATGATCTCGTCCAGCCGCTCGTCGCTGCGGTAGCGCACCAGCTGCAGCCCGCTGCAGTTCATCGCGCCTTCCTTGGTGCGGATGAATTCCAGGTGCACCAGCACCTCGTCGCCGAGCTTGTCGCGCAGGGTCCTGGCCTGCTGCACGTGACGGCCGGGCTGGTAGCCGCTCTGGATGTAGGTCAGGTTCTTGTCGACCTTCAGCGCGTGCAGCGTGGTGTGGTTCCAGGTGAATTCGACGATGGTGCGGTTGCTGCTGCGCACCTCGGCCGCGGTCTTGCGCAGCGTGACCGTGCCGCCGAATTCGGCGACCAGTTGCTGCAGCGCCGGTTCGGCAAACTCGGCGACGAGCACGAAGACGGCGTGGCTGCCGGCGCTCATCGTGCCCTTGAGCAGCGGTGTCGCGGCCAGCAGCAGGTCGGGGATCGGCGCGGCGAGCAGCGTGACGCTCTTCTTCACGATGCCGGGCGCGGAGGCCAGCGCATCGGCGAATTCGATCGCCGCGTCGAAGCCCTCGAAGCAGACGATGGCCTCCAGCCACGGGTGGGCCGGCGCCAGCCCCACCTCCAGCTCCAGCACCAGGCCGTTGGTGCCGTAGACATGGTGCAGCAGCAGCGCCTCCGGCGCGCGCAGTTCCACCGTCTTCGGGTCGGGCTCGATCGTCATCGCGCGCACGCCCAGCACGTTGCCGGTGCTGGCCAGCGGGCCGTGGTTGATGCTGCCCACACCGCCGAAGCCGCCGCCGTACAGCCCGCCCAGCGTGGCGCTGCGGAAGGTGCTGGGCACGCAGCGCAGTTCCCAGCCCAGGCTGCCTTCGCCGCCGAGCGCCTGCGTCTGGCGGTCCATCTCCATCATGCGGATGCCGGCCTGCGCGCGCGCCACGCCGGGCCGCACCCAGAGCAGCCGGTTGTAGGCCGAGAGGTCCAGGATCACGCCGCCATGCAGCGGCATGCACTGGCCATAGTTGCCGGTGCCGCTGCCGCGCACGGTGATCGGCACGCTGGCGGCGGCACAGCCGGCGACGACGGCGCGGATCTCGTCCTCGGTCTTCGGCCGCGCGACGGCGTCGGCGCGCAGGCCCTCGAGCTGGCGCTTGAGCACGGGGCTGAACCAGTAGAAGTCCTGGCTCAGGCGCTCGACGCGGCCGTCGGTGATCCATTCGATGGCCGGCAGCGCGGCCACCAGTTCGGCCGTGCGCGTGCGCGTGCGTTCGCGGTCGAAGACTTCGTTCATCGTTGCAGCATGGTGTTCACGAAGGCCTGCGCCTCGGCGCGCAGCGCGGCGAGGTCCAGCCCGGGAATCGCATCGTTCTCGACGACCACGCGACCCTGGACCAGCAGCGCACGCAGCGTCGGCCGCCCACCGCCGACCACCGGTCCCAGCGCCGGGTCGTGCAGGCCGAAGTGGCGCGGCTGGTCGAGGTCGTAGACGGCGAGGTCGGCCGCCATGCCCGGCTGCAGCGTGCCGACACCGGGCAGGCCCAGCAGCCGCGCGCCGCCAGCGGTGCCGATGTGCACCACGTCCTCCACCGTCATCGCGCCGGCATGGCCGCCTTCCTGCACGCCGCCGGCCCGCGCCCGCGTGCCGGCGCGCGGGTCGGCGCGGTGCACCAGCCAGGCCATGTGGGCCTCGCTGGCCATGTCGGCCGCCTCGTTGCTGGCCGCGCCGTCCACCGCCAGCCCCACCGGCACGCCCAGCGCCAGCGCCTCGGGGATGCGCGCGATGCCGCTGCCCAGCCGCGCATTGCTCTGCGGGCAATGCGCGATGCCGGTGCCGGTGGCGGCGCACAGCTTCAGCTCGTCGTCCGACAGGTGCACCATGTGGGCATACCAGACGTCGTCGCCGACCCAGCCATGCCCGGCGACGAACTGCAGCGGTGTGCAGCCGTGCACCTCGCGCGCCCAGCGCACGTAGTCATGGGTCTCGCTCAGGTGGCTGTGCAGCCGGATGCCGAGCGCGCGCGCCTGCTCGGCCATGGGCCGCAGTTCCTCGGCGCGGCAGCTCCAGTTGGGCGTGGTGATGGCGCTGGCC
This sequence comes from Rubrivivax sp., assembly GCA_019635315.1. Classification (GTDB taxonomy): domain Bacteria; phylum Pseudomonadota; class Gammaproteobacteria; order Burkholderiales; family Burkholderiaceae_C; genus Rubrivivax. Next base: position 1,319,051 of record JAHBZT010000001.1, on the reverse strand, counting down.
ACGCGCCGCATCGACATCGGGCCGGGGTCGTGGAAGCGGCGCACGTCGCGCTCGATGCTCGTCAGGAAGCCGTCCAGCGTCTCCGGCTGCACCTGCGGCGGCGCCGCGGCGTCGGTCATCGCACGCGCCTGGGTCTGGCCGCCGCGCGCGAGCACGAAGCGCAGGCCCAGCTTCGTGGCTTCGTCGAAGACGGCCTCGCTGGCGTCGAAGGGCATGCCGGGCCAGTAGTGGTACTGGTGGTCGGCCACCGTCGTGCAGCCCGACAGCGCCAGTTCCACCAGACCCACGCGCGCGGCGACGCGCAGCGCCTGCTCGCCGTCGAAGAAGCGCCGGTAGGCCACCGGCACCGCCGCCAGCCAGGGCACGAGCGGCAGGTCGATGCCGGCCGGGATGCCCTTGAGCAGGCTCTGGAACAGGTGGTGGTGGGTATTGACCCAGCCCGGGTAGACGACGCAGCCGCGGGCGTCGATCACGCGCTCGCCGGGTTCGGGGGCCAGCGTGCCGATGGCGTCGATGACGCCGTCGCGCACGCGCAGGTCGGTGCCGGTACTCGACCGCGCCGCGGCGCCGGGCAGGCCGGTCAGCAGCGCGAGCGCGCCGCGGATCAGCAGCGACTCACTCATGAACCTGCTCGCTTTCGTGCCAGGACCCCAGCGCCCACTTCGACAGCACCGCCATCAGCGCGAACAGCGCGACGCCGGTGACGGTGATCAGCACCAGCGCGGCAAACATGCGCGGGATGTTGAGCTGGTAGCCGGCCTGCAGGATCTGGTAAGCGAGCCCGGTGCCGGTGCCGCCCGTGCCGGCGACGAACTCGGCCACCACCGCGCCGATCAGCGCCAGCCCCGAGCTGATGCGCAGCCCGCCGAAGAAATACGGCAGCGCCGACGGGATGCGCAACCGCAGCAGCGTCTGCAGCCGGGTGGCGCGGTTGAGCCTGAAGTAGCTCATCAGCCCCGGGTTGACGCTGCGCAGCCCCAGCGTGGTGTTGGCGATGATCGGAAACAGCGCCACCAGCGTGGCGCAGATGACCAGCGACGCGGTCGGGTCCTTGACCCAGATGATGATCAGCGGCGCGATGGCGACGATGGGCGTCACCTGCAGCAGCACCGCGTAAGGAAACAGCGCGGTCTCGATGACGCGGCTCTGCACGAAGGCGAAGGCGATCAGCACGCCCAGCACGGCCGCGCTGAGGAAGGCGAACAGCGTGATCTTCAGCGTGGTCACGAGCGCGCCGAACAGCAGGCCGGCGTCGGTCACCAGCACCTGCGCGACGCGCCAGGGGCTGGGCACCAGGTAGGGCGGGATCTCGAAGCCGACGACCAGCCCCTGCCAGGCGGCGATCAGCAGCACGGCCACGGCGGCCGGCCAGACGATCTTGGCGCTTTGGCTGTTCATGTCAGACGCTTCACTGCAGGGTGTGCGGCTCGGTCGATGACGGTTTACGGCGCACTGGGGACGCTGGCACAAGCGATTCGAGAGGTGCGGCGGCTTGCGCCGCTTGGCCCGCGCCGGCCTGCGCATCGCGCCAGGCGGTACCCGCTGCCGGCGCTGACTTCCGCGGTCGCCGCCTGCGGCGTCGACTTCCCTGCGATGCTCGCTCCGGGGTCGCGCCGCCCAACTCACTTCGCTCGCTGCGCTCGCTCCGTTCGGACACCGGCGGCGAGTCAGTTGTGGAGGCGCGCACTGCGTGCGCGCTGACCCCGGAGCTGCGCTTCTCGGCGCTCCACACAGCGCCGGCAGCGGGTACCGCCTGGCGCGAAGACCGCCAGCAGCGGTGTTCGAACAAGTGGCACGCACCAGCCGTGTCGCGAAGCCGCGTGGGGGCAGCCCGTAGCGCCCATGGGAGGCGCCGAGAAGCGCAGGGCTCCTGGCCGCGCGCGCAGCGCGCCTCCAAGACTGACTCGCCGCCGCTGTTCGAGCGCAGCGAACGAAGTGAGCGGAGCGAGTTGGGCGGCGGGCCAGGAGACCGAGCATCGCAGGGCAGTCGGCGCGCAGCGCCGACCGCCGGACTCTGGGCGATGCGGGCTGCCCGCACGCGGCTTCGCTGCGCGAATGCGGGCACGAACCAGCAACGCAACTCCCAGAGCGACGGCAATGCGCCGAAACCGGTCTGAAGCGTCCCGGTTCTCATGCCAGCGCCCCGTCCGGGTCCTCGGCACTGGCCCGCAGCAAGCAATCCTGCAACTGCTTGGCGTAGCGGCTGAATTCGGTGCTGACGCGGAAGTCGGGGCCGCGTGGGTAGGGTTCGGCGATCTCGACCTGCTCGACGATGCGGCCCGGTCGTGCCGCCATCACGATGACGCGCGTCGACAGGTAGACCGCCTCGTAGATCGAGTGCGTCACGAACATCACCGTCAGGCCGCGGCCGCGCCACAGCTCCAGCAGGTCGCTGTCCAGCCGGTTGCGCGTGATCTCGTCGAGCGCGCCGAAGGGTTCGTCCATCAGCAGCAGCGTCGGCTCGGTGACCAGGCCGCGCGCAATCGACACGCGCATCTGCATGCCGCCCGAGAGCTCGCGCGGCAGCGCGTGCTCGAACTTCTCCAGGCCCACCAGCTTCAGCGCCGTGCGCACGCGCGGCTCGCTCTGCTCGCGCGGCACACCGGCCAGGTCCAGCGGCAGCCGCACGTTGGCCATCACGCGCGCCCAGGGCATCAGCGTCGCTTCCTGGAAGACGAAGCTCAGGCGGTGGCCGCTGCTCTCCGCCTGCTCGACCGGCTTGCGCCACAGCAGCAGCCGGCCGTCGCTGGGCGGCAGCAGCCCGGCGACCATCTTCAGCAGCGTGCTCTTGCCGCAGCCCGACGGACCCAGCAGCGTGACGAACTCGCCCTCGCGCACCGTCAGGTCCACCGGCAGCAGCGCGCGTGTGCCGTTCGGGTAGGTCTTCTCGGCCGACAGCACCTCGACCGCGGGGATGACGTCGGCAGCCGACTGCGCCATGGTCTCGGGCAGACGCGAATTCATGCCGCCTCCCGCAGGGCATCCCGAGGGAGGCGCGCCCCCTCGGGGGGCAGAGAGCGAACGCGAGCGTGGGGGCTCATGCGCCCACCGTGGTGCGCCGGTACATCTCGACCAGGTGCTCGCCGGCGGTGATCGGCGCGTAGCGCGGCGGCCGATGGGCGCTGGTGCAGGCGGCCAGCGGCGTGATCACCGCCTCGGCGTCGAGGTCGAAGAAGTAGGCGATGCTGAAACGGTCGCGCCCGCTGTGGCGATTGATCACCCGGTGCACGGTCGATCGCCAGCGGTCGTTGGTCCAGCGCTGCATCATGTCGCCGACGTTGATGACGAAGGCGCCGGGCAGCGGCGCCACGTCCAGCCAGCCGCCGTCCGCGCGCTGCACCTGCAGGCCGCCGGCGTCGTCCTGCGCCAGCAGCGTCAGCGCACCCCAGTCGGTGTGCGCGCCGCAGCCGATCTGCCCCGGCGCCGCCTGCGCCGGCTGCGGCGGATAGTGCAGCAGCCGCGTCGTGCAGGTTGGGTGGCGCATGAAGGCGTCGAAGTGGCCCGCCGACAGGCCGATGGCCGCCTCGAACAGCGCCATCAGCCGCCGCGCCAACGCCTCCATCGCCGCCGAATAGGCCGTCAGCGCCGCGCGGAAGCCGGGCACCAGTGTCTCGTCGGGCCACTGGTTGGGGCCGATCGCCTCGACACCGAGGTAGAAGCTCTCCTTGACGTCGGGCGGCATGCCGGGATCCAGCGACTGCCAGCCGATGGGGTCGAAGCCGCGCTTCAGCGGCCAGCCGTCGATGTGCCAGCGGCGCTTGTCGACCTCGGCCAGCGCGAAGAAGCGCTGCGAGGCGTCGAAGGCCGCGGTGACGACCTCCGCCTGCACGCCATGCCCGGCGACCGCGAAGAAGCCATCCCGCACCAGCGCCTGGTCGATGGTGCGCGCCGCGGCCGCGGGCGAGACCGCGGCCAGGTCGATCAGCGGGAGGGACATGCCGTGGACGGCACCGGCCCGTTCGGCGTCAGCCCCGGCTCAGGGCATCACCTTCAAGTCCTTCACGAACTGCATCGTGTAGGTCTTCTTCAGGTCCACCTTGGCCGGGTCGACGAGCTTCATCGCGACCAGCATGTCGTAGGTCTTCTTCATGCGCTCGTCGGTGATCACGCCCACGCCCAGCCTGGCCGCGTCACCGCCGAAGACCATGCCGGTCTCGTTGAGCATCTTGATGCCGTGCGCGATCTTGTCGTCGGTCATGTTCGGGTTGTCCTTCTTGATCAGCGCATTGGCCGGTGTCGGGTCACCCTTCAGGTAGCTCTTCCAGCCTTCCATGCTGGCCTTCACGAAGGCGGCCACGGCCTGCGGCTTCTCGCGCACGGTCTTCTCCATGCACACGATGGTGGTGCTGTACGGGGGCCAGCCATGGTCCGAGAGCAGGAAGACCGTGGGCTTGAACTTGGCTTCCTTCTCGATCGCGTAGGGCTCGCTGCTCAGGTAGCCCTGCTGCACGACGTTCTTGTCGGCGATGAAGGGCTGGATGTTGAAGGTGTAGGGCCGCGCCTGGCTGTCCGACAGGCCGTAGGTCGTGCGCAGCCAGGGCCAGTAGGTGGTGTTGGCGGCGCTGCTGATCAGGATGGTCTTGCCCTTGAGGTCCTCCATCCTGTCGACCACGCCGGGGTGGCCGATCAGCACCTGCGGGTCCTTCTGGAAGGCGGCGGCCACCGTGACGGCCTGGATGCCCTGCTCCCAGCCCTTGATCGTCTGCACGTCGTAGCCCATCACGCAGTCGGTCTGGCCGGCGGCCATCAGCTGCATGATGTTGACCTGCGGGCCGCCCATGCGGATCGTGACGTCCAGCCCGGCGTTCCTGTACAGGCCGGTAGCCAGCGCCTGGTAGAAGCCGCCGTGCTCGGCCTGCGCATACCAGTTGGTCGTGTAGGTGAACTTCTGCTGCGCGTGGGCCGCGCCAGCGGCGCCGAGCAGCGCGACGACGACGGAAACCGAGCGGGTGAAGCGCGACATCGGGGACTCCTTGATGGCGGTGGGGAACGGCGGACGCCCGGAGGGTGCAAGCGCTGTGCCAGGGTTGCATTGGCCCGCGCCGGGGCAGCGCAGGCCCGCGGCGCGGTCACGCACCGGCGATGTCGCCGCCATGGTGCGCCCTGCCCCAGGATTGTGAATCACGCTCGACCCAGCGCAGGCGGTGCAGGTCGGTGATGCCCTGGGCCCAGCTCTCGGCCAGCGAGTCCAGGATCTCGCGCCCCTGCTCGGGCGTGGCCGGCAGCGGGTCGCCGATGACGCCGCTGTCGCCGAAGTCGCGCGCCGTCCATGCGCAGGCCGGGCGGCCGTCGGGCGACAGCACCTTGCTGGGGAACTCGGGCGGGTAGGCGGCCACCGCATGCTGCATGTGCACCGTCTCGGGCGCCAGCGCCATCAGGATCGCGGTCTCGGCATGGCCCGCGTGCATCGACAGCCGCTTCTCGCGTTCGGACAGGAAGCGCCCGGCGGCATGCGGCACGCGCCAGGTGAAGTGCGGCAGCACGACATAGTCGCCATGGCGCAGGCGCAGCTCGCGCGCCGCCATCTCCATGACCTGCGGCTGCCCGCCATGTGCATTGACGATCAGCAGCTTGCGGAATCCCATGCGGTAGACCGACTCGCCGACCTGCGTCACCGTCTCCAGCAGCGTCGTGCCGTCCAGCGTGACGGTGCCGGGGAAGTGCAGGTGCTCGTCGCTCTTGCCGTAGTGGATGGGCGAGAGTGCATAGGCCGGCACCTCGGCCGGCAGGCGCGCCAGCGCATGGCCCATCACGCCGGCGGCGATGATGGTGTCCACCGCGCAGGGCAGGTGCGGGCCGTGCTGCTCGGTGCTGCCGGCGGGCAGCACGACGACGGTGTTGGCGCGGTCGGGCAGCGCCGCGATCTGCGTCCAGCTCAGGTAGGGCAGGTAGCGTGCCGGGGGGCAGTAGCCGTGCAGCATGGGCTCGGTCCTTTGCTCACTGCTTCAGCGGGATCCAGGCCGTGGCCTCGACCTCGACCAGGATGTCGTCGCTGGGCAGCATCGCGCTGACTTCGACGACGGTGGACGCCGGCGGCTCGCCCGGAAAGAAGAGCTTGCGCACGCGGCTGTAGTAGGGGAAGTGGTCGAGGTTGCGAAAGTACTGCACCAGCTTGACCACGTCGTCCATGCGGCCGCCGGCGGACTCCACGGTGGCGCGCACGCGGTCCAGCACCCACCAGCTCTGCGCGAGGATCGGGCCTTCGCGCAGGTCGGTGGAAAACTCGCCGGTCTCGCCGAGCAGCGCGCACGCCTCGGCCGGGAGGTCGGCATAGCCGCGCACGATGCGGCCGGCCGCCGGGTCCACCGCGATCACGCCGGACAACAGCACCAGGTCGCCGGCGCGGCGCCAGGGCGCATAGCGGGCCAGCGGCTTCGCGATCTCGCTCATCGGATTCGTCTCCTCACAAGGCCGACAGGGTACGCCGGACGCGCTCCAGGAAGGCCGCGCGCTCGGCGTCGTCGACATGGTTCATGTCGTGCAGCTGCAGCCAGGTCATGCGGCAGCCCGGCGCATACAGTGGCCTGAGCCCCTTCATGAAGACGCTGCGCCCCGGGTCCCCGATCCAACGCAGCCACCACCAGGGCGAGCCCGAGGTCGTGATGCCGACGAAGCACCGGATATTGCCGAGCCGACCGCGGATGGTGCGCCGCTTGGCGCCGGCGACCTCGAAGGCGACGCCGGGCAGCCAGACGCGGTCCAGCCACCCCTTGAGCAGCGCCGGCACGCCGTACATCCAGGTCGGGTAGATGACGACCCAGCCCTCGGCCCATTGCAGCGCCTGCACGTGGTGCTGCACGGCGGCGACGTTCTTCGCCGTGTCGATCAGGTAGGCGGCCTTCTCGGCGCGACTGAGCACCGGGTCGAATCCCTCCGCGTAGAGATCGATCTCGCGCAACTCGTGCCCGGCCGCGGCAAGCGCCTCGATGGCCGTGTTGCGCAGCGCAGCGCCGAAGCTGTCGGGGTCGGGGTGGCAGAAGACGACGAGCAGGCGCACGGCGTCACCTCGATGAAACGGATGCGTGCCGTGGCGACCCGCTATCCACGGGCCTCCGCCGAGCGGTCGATGCCGGGCTGCGGCGCGTTGCGGACGTTCGGCGGGCGTGCAAGTGCCTGCGCATCGCGCCAGGCGGTACCCGCTGCCGGCTCAGGGTTCCGCGGTCGCCGCCGTCGGCGTCGACTGCCCTGCGCTGCTCGCTTCGGGGTCGCGCCGCCCAACTCACTTCGCTCGCTGCGCTCGCTCCGTTCGGACACCGGCGGCGAGTCAGTTGTCGAGGCGCGCACTGCGTGCGCGCCGACCCCGAAGCTGCGCTGCTCGGCGCTTCACACATCGCCGGCAGCGGGTACCGCCTGGCGCGAGAGCCACCGACGGTGGCATGCCACCTGTCTGCATGCCACCGTCGTGTCGCGAAGCCGCGTGGGGGCAGCCCGCAGCGCCCATGGGAGGCGCCGAGAAGCGCAGGGCTCCTGGCCGCGCGCGCAGCGCGCCTCCAAGACTGACTCGCCGCCGATGTCCGAACGGAGCGAGCGCAGCGAGCGAAGTGAGTTGGCGGCGGGCCAGGGGCCCGAGCATCGCAGGGCAGTCGGCGCGCAGCGCCGACCGCCGGACTCTGGGCGCTGCGGGTTGCCCCCACGCGGATTCGCTGCGCCAATACCGACACGCACGCACAACGCAGCTCCGCGAACCACTGCAACGCGCCGCAAGCGGCCATGGTGTCCCCGCGAGCCATTTCAGAGCCTCCCACCCGGGATGCCCAGCACGCGCTCGTCCCAGGCGCGCACCTTGCCGGGGTTCATCAGGCCCAGCGGGTCGGCGAGGCGCTTGAAGGCGAGTTGCGCCTCGTCGACCTGCTTCATGCCGCCGTCCTCCAGCACCCAGGTGTGCGGGTCGTAGACATGGCAGCCATCGGCCTCGAAGCTGGTGATCAATACGCGGAGCTGCGCCTCGTCGAAGTACTGCACCAGCGGCAGCGCGAAGGCGACCAGCGCGCCTCCGGCGCGGCTGAATTCGTGGTGCATGAAGAGTTCGTCGCCGAAGCGCTCCATCTGGCGTGCCACCAGGGATGGATCCAGCGGCGCCGGGTACGCGACCTGCAGGTAGGTCACGCCGCGGTCGCTCTTCAGCGCCTCCAGCGTGGTGTGGTTGTAGGCGCACTCGGTGGCCGACGGCAGCCCGGCGGCCAGCAGCTCGGACTCGCTGCCCTGCACGGCGATGTGACCGCCCATCGCCTGCACCAGCTGCTCGAAGCCGGGCAGCGAGCCGGGGGCGACCTGCGCAAACATCGCATCCTCGTCGCGCAGGCGCTCGCGCAGGCCGGCGTAGTAGGGCGTGATGCGGCGCTCGACCGCGCTCAGCTGGAACAGGTCCAGCCGGCCGGGGCCGCCCGACTCGACCGCCGCGCGGCCGGCGGCCAGCCCGAGGCGCAGCACGCCGTCGTAGTGCGGGAACAGCGCGATCACGTGCCGCCAGTCCACCGCCACTGTCAGCGCGATCTCGACCTCGACCAGGATGCCATTGCTACCGTAGGCATGGTGCGCCTTCTGGATGTCGGCGCCCTGCAGCTGCAGCACGCGCGGCGGGTCCTCCAGCGTGACCACGGTCAGGCTGCGCACGTTGCCCGGGTCGGCCAGGATGCCGTGGCGCAGGCTGCCGATGCCGCTGTGGCCGCCGGCGATGAAGCCGCCCAGCGTCGCGATGCGCTCGGTGCTGGGCCACATGCGCAGCTGCTGGCCGCTGGCGCGCGCGGCCTGGTTCAGGTCGTGGATCAGCGCGCCGGCCTGCACGCGCGCCCAGCCGTCCTCGATGGCCAGCACGCGGGCGAGGCCGGTGATGTCCAGCGTGACGCCGCCGAACAGCGGCACGCACTGGCCGTAGTTGCCGGTGCCGCCGCCGCGCACCGTCAGCGGCACGCGGTGGCGCGCGCAGGCGGCAGCGACGCGGCAGACCTCGTCGACGTCGACCGGGCGCACGACGAGGTCCGGCCGCCGGCCGGCCAGGCGCGCGGCCAGGACCGGGCTGTACCAGTGGTAGTCGCTGCCGGCGCGGTCGCGCGCGTCGTCGCTGTCGTCCAGGTCCAGCCCGGCCAGCGCGGCGCGCAGCGCCGCGAGGTCGAACGGGTCGCCGGGGCGGTAGGGTGTCGGGCTCATCGCGGCGCAGGCGAGCAAGCCGCGTGCCCGCTCAGCGCCGCGCCGCGGCCAGCGCCTGTTCGAGGTCGGCGATCAGGTCGCCCGCATGCTCGATGCCGACCGACAGCCGCAGCAGGTCCGGCGGTGCCGGCGTGCCGGGGCCCTCGACGCTGGCACGGTGCTCGATCAGGCTCTCGGTGCCGCCCAGCGAGGTGGCGCGTTTCCACAGCGCCACGTTCGCCGCCGTGGCGATGGCGTCGGCCTCGCCGCCCCGGGCCCCGCCTTTCACGCGCAGCGACAACATGCCGCCGAAGCCGCCCTGCATCTGCGCCGCCGCCACCGCATGGCCGGGGAAGCCCGGCAGACCCGGGTACAGCACCTGCTCGATGGCCGGATGCACCGCGAAGTGTTCGGCGATGCGCTGCGCCGACGCGGTGGCGGCGCGCACGCGCAGGTGCAGCGTGCGCATGCCGCGCAGCAGCAGCCAGGCCTCGAACGAACCCAGCGTGCCGCCGACCTGCGCGCGCACCTTGCGCACGCGCTGCCAGAACTCGCCGTCCTCGCGCACGACCAGCGCGCCGGCGACCAGGTCCGAGTGGCCGCCCAGGTATTTGGTCGCCGCATGCATCACGATATCGGCGCCCAGCGCCAGCGGCCGGCTCAGCACCGGTGTCGCCACCGTGCTGTCGACTGCCAGCAGCGCGCCGGCCTCGTGCGCCAGCGCTGCGGTGGCCGCGATGTCGGTCACCGTCCACAACGGGTTGGCCGGCGTCTCGATCCACACCAGCTTCGTGCGGCCCGGGCGCAGCGCGGCGCGCACGGCGTCCGGGCCGTCCATGTCGACCAGCTCGACGTCCAGCCCCCAGCCGGTGGCGAACGTCGTCAGCCAGTTGCGCAGCGACCAGTACATGACCTTGGGCGCCAGCACGTGGTCGCCCGGCTGCAGGGCCTGGAAGACCGCGGTCGCCGCCGCCATGCCGCTGGCGAAAAGCAGCGCCTTCGCGCCGCCTTCCAGCGCACACAGCACGGCCTCGGGCTGGTCGTAGGCCGGGTTGTCGGCACGCGCGTAGATGCGGCCGCTGCGGTACTGGTTGTCCGGGTCGCGCAGGTAGGTGCTGGACAGGTGAAGCGGCGGGATGATCGCGCGCGTGGCCTCGTCCACCCAGCCCAGGGCCTGGGCCGCGATGGTGTCGGGATGCAGGGTCTTGGGGTCCATGGCGGTCATGCTAACCGCCGGCCGAGGTCCCGGCAGCGCCCGCTGTGCCGGCGCCGCTCAGCGCTGGTAGGCGCCCGGTGTCCAGCTGCTGCGCTCGCCCTCCAGCGGCACCACCTTCGCCGGCCAGTCGAACTCGCCCTTGGGCGACAGGTCGTGGCCGTCGATGTTGCGCGGGTCGATGCCGCTGTGGCGCCACATCGAGTCCGGCGGCAGCTCGAAGGCATAGGTCTCGTAGTCGCGAAGCTGGTGGCGCGAGACCGTGCGGTTGCCGTCGAAGCGCCCGGGCGCGCCGAGCGAGAAGACACCCAGCCCGACGATCAGGTTGTTGACCGCGACGACCCGGGGGTTGGTCATGCGGTCCTCGAAGACGCGCAGGAACCAGGCCGGCGTCCAGCCGTAGTTGAGCAGCGTGTTGTGGGCCAGGCGCAGCTCGTTGCGCTCCCAGTGCCCGCCCTCGGCGCCATAGGCGACGACGACCGGGTTCTGCGTCTCGCTGCCCTGGCCGATGACGTTGCCGATCAGCGTCGCGACGCCGCCGCCGGCGAGGTCGACCTCGTAGGACGCGCCGCCGCGGAAACCGTCGTGGATGAAGTTGTAGGCCAGCAGCGTTTCGCGCGCGCGCGCCTTGATCAGGTGGCCCTCGAAGCCCTGCTGGAAGCGTGTGCCACGCACTTCCAGGCGCCCGATGCGGCCGACGTTGAGCAGGTGGTGCAACCCGCCGACGACCCTGGGCGCCTGTCCGAATTCGCTGTTCTCGATCAGCAGCCGTGCCGCCTCGTCGTTGAGCGCGTGCAGGCCGTATTCGTTGTCGAAGAACGAACACCCGCGCACGGTCAGCCGGCCGCCTTCCATGCGCAGCCCGGCGCCCTCGCCGTTGTCGGCGCGCGCGCCGCCGAAGCGCAGGTTCTCCAGCGTGACCTCGCCGCCGCGCACGGTCAGCAGCGCCTTGGCGCCGTTCGGCAGCCGGCCGGCGTGCTTGAACACCGGCCGTTCGCCGACACCGCGCAGCGTCAGCCGGCGTCCCTCCAGCACCAGCGGCGCGCCGGTGTAGTCCCCGGGCAGCAGTTCGATGGTGTCGCCGTCGCGCGCACGGGCCAGCGCGTCGGGCAGCGAGCGCCCGTCGGCGCCGACGATCAGGCGGTCGGCGGCGGCCGGGATGGCGCCCGCAGGCGCCGCTGCCTGCGCCACGCGTGGTGCCGGCGCCGCGGCCTGCGCCCACGACGGCAGCGGCGCCAGCAGCGGCGTCGCGCCCAGCAGCAGGCGGCGCAGCATGGCGCGGCGTGACGGCATGGTCCCTCGGTTCATGTAACGAGTTGTTTTGAAATCGGCGCAACCGCGAGTATCTCCGCATCGGCGGGCCCGCGACCGCAGGGACACCCGCGGTTCCCGCAAGCGCGGGGGCGCGGCGGGTGCGTCACAGGGGCAGCTCGATGCGCCGCTCGCGCCAGCGCAGCACCGCCGAGCGCTGCGCAATGCGTTCGACGACGACGCCCGGTGCCGCCGTCTGGCCCTCGTGCACCAGCTGGCCGTTGATGATCACGAAGCGGCTGGCCGGGCTCTCGGACCAGACCGAGCCGCCGATGTCCAGCGGCGGCAGCTCGCGCCGCAGCTCCGGCGGCAGCGCGGCCAGCGGCGTCGGTGGCTCGGCGGCCGGCGCCGGCCGCGCTGTTCCCGCGGCCGGTCCCGACGCCGATGTCGCGACCGCCGGCATGGCGGGTGCGCCCGCCGCCGGTCGCGTCGCGACCGTGGCCCCGGGTGGCACCGGCGCCGCGCCCGGCGGCGGAACCGGCGGAGCTGGCGGGGCCGGCGGTGGCGGCGCCGAGACGACGACCGGCAGCGGGGTCCTCGGTGCGGTCGCCGCCGCGGCCGGCACCGCGTCCGGGGCCGTTGCCGTGCTCGTCGTCGCCGGCGGTGGCCGCGGCACCACGGCCGAAGGCGCCGGCGGCACCGCGGTGCCGGCGTGGCGCCACCACCACCAGCCGCCGCCCGCCAGGCCGACCGCCAGCAGCAGCGCCGCCACGGCCGGTCCGCGCCTGCCCAGCCGGCCCGCGTCGGCAGCGCCCGGCAGCGGCGCAGCCGGCGCGGTCTGGGTCTGCAGCCCGGGCAGGCGCCCGCGCTCGCGCTCCGCCTGGGCGCGGCGCAAGGCGTCGAGGATGTAGGACATCGTCAGGACCCGCCTTCCAGCCGCGGCTCGTCGACGCCGGTGAGCCGGTTGAGCTGCATCAGCGTGCGCGGCCCGGCGAGGCCGTCGGCCGGCAGCCCCTGCGCGAGCTGGAAGGCGAAGACCTGCTCGCGCAGCGGCTGGTCGTTCGGCACGCCGGCCTCGCGCAGTTGCTCCTGCAGCCAGTCGCGGGTCTCGGCCTGCGCCAGTGCGTCGCCGCCGTCGCGCCAGCCGGGTGGCGCGCGCCAGAAGGTCGCGTAGTCGCCGCGCCACAGGCGCGCCAGCGCCGGCAGCGCGAGCCGGAAGCGCTGCGCGCCAACCTGCAACGTGGCGCCGTCCGCCGCCAGCGCGACGAGCAGCGCATGCACGCTGCGGCCGTCGCTGCGCAGCGTCACGATGCCCGGGCGTGCGAGCTGCTGCACCAGCGGCAGCCCGCCGCTGGCGGCGCGGAAGCACCACAGCGAGGCCTGGGCGGCGGCGCTGCAGGCGTCGCCCTCGCCGATCGCGACATTCCAGCGCAGGGCCAGCTCGCGCCAGGCCAGCGCCTCGCCGCGGTGCGCAGCGGCCAGCAGCGCAGCGGGATCGGACGACACCGGCTCGGCCGCGGGCGCCGCGGCGACCGGCGACTCGGCCGCCACGCCCTGGACCGCCGCCGGCGCGACGGCACTTGGCACCGGCGTGGCTGCCGCCGCCGACGCGGTTGCCGTGGCCGCGGGCCCGGAAGCCGCCGGTGACGCGGGCGCGGCGCCGGCTGCCGCAGCGGCGCTGGCACTCCGGCCCGTCGCGCGCCGCCGGCGGCCAGCGTCAGGCCAGCGCCGCCAGCGCGATACCGCGCTCCGGCCAGTGCCGCGGCGGCCCAGGTGCGGCGCGATGCGCCGGCCGCCGGCGGCGCGGTCTCGCCGGCCACCTCGCGCGCCGCCTGGCGCAGCGTGCGCCGGTCGACGTTGCTGCGTCCCTGCGCATAGGCGCCCAGCAGCGCACGGTCGGCGAGCAGGTTGATGCGCCGCGGCACGCCGCCGGTCAGCCGGTGCAGGTCGGCGAGCGCGGCGGCGTCGAAGGCCTGGTCGCCCCTGGCCCCGGCCACCGCGAGCCGGTGGCGCACATAGGCCGCGGTCTCGGCCGCCGACAGCGCGCCCAGGTGGTAGCGCGCGATCACGCGCTGGTCCAGCTGCTCCAGTTCCGGCCGCGCCAGCAGCGTGCGCAGCTCGGGCTGGCCGATCAGCACGATCTGCAGCAGCTTGCGCTCGGCCGTTTCCAGGTTGGTCAGCAGGCGCAGCTGCTCCAGCACGTCGGCGCTGAGGCTCTGCGCCTCGTCGATCACCAGCACCGCCTGCCGGCCCTCGGCATGCAGGCGCAGCAGGAAGGCATTCAGCGCGTCGACCAGCGCCTTGCCGCCGGCGCCCGGCGGCAGCGCGATGCCGAATTCCTCGGCCACCGTCTGCAGCAGCTCGGCCACCGTCAGCCGCGGGTTGAAGATGTAGGCCACCGTGCACGTGGGTGGCACCTGCTCCAGGAAGCAGCGGCACACGGTCGTCTTGCCGGCGCCGATCTCGCCGGACAGCAGCACGAAGCCGCCGCCGCCGCCCAGCCCGTACAGCAGGTGCGCCAGCGCCTCGCGGTGGCGCTCGCTCATGAACAGGAAGCGCGGGTCCGGCGCGATCGAGAACGGCTCGGACTCCAGGCCGAAGTGGCGCGCGTACATGGCGCGAGGATAACGACGCGGCGGGCGCGTCCCGAACCGGCCGTCCGGCGGCCGGCGGCCGCGTCAGCCGCAGACGAACTGCAGCAGCCGCATGACCTCGAACCAGTCGCGCGTCGTGAAGCCGATGGTCACCGGGTCGACCAGCCGCGCGCCCGGGTAGAAGGCGCGGCGGTAGGCATCGCGCGCGTCCTTGCGCACCACCTGCACCTCGAAGGACTCGGCCAGCCGCGCCGGCCGCGCGCGCAGTGGCGCGAGCGCCTGCCGCACGCCCTCGCGGATGCGCTCGCGCGACTCGGCCGGGTGGCGCGACTGCACGGCTGCGCCATGGCCGCGCATCGTGTCCACGGCGGTCGCCCCGGTGTCCATCGCCTGCACCTCGGCGCACAGGTCGGCATCGCCGCTGACGAAGGCCACCGGCACGCCCTCCAGCGCCGCGGTCCAGGCATGCAGCTGGTACTCCGACACCCACTGACCGTTGACGCGGATGCCCAGCAGGCTGCCCGAGCTCAGCGTGTGCGCCAGCGGGTTGCCGCCCTTGGCGCCGCCGGAATGCCAGCCGACGAACAGCGCCGCGGCGAAGCTGCGGTCCAGCCCCTGCACCATGCTGTACGGGTGGCCGCTCCAGCCGCGCCACAGCGTGGCCTGGCGCGGCAGCCGCTCGGCCAGCAGGTTGCGCCCGGTCCAGTGTGCGTCCTTGACCAGGATCTCGCTGGCGCCGGCGGCGAGCGCGCCTTCGCAGGCCGCCACCACCTCGGCGGTCATGCGCTCGCGGAATTCGGCGTTGTCGGGCTTGGACAGGTCGGCCTCGGCCCAGTCGGCGATGCCGGTGATGCCTTCGATGTCGGCGCTGAGGTAGATCTTCATGCGGCGGTGTCCTGGATCGGCGAGTCCGCAGTATCGCCCCCCGTGGCGCGGCCGGCGGCCGGCGCGGGCGCCGCGCCCGCCGCCACCGGGCCCAGCAGCGCGCCCACGGTATCGGCCAGCGAGCGCGGCTCCACCGGCTTGGTCAGCCAGGCGTCGCAGGGGGCCGCCGCGCCCGCGACCGGCGGCGGCGCGGTGCCCGAGCAGATGACCACCGCGGTGCGCTCTGCCGCCCCGGCCTCGGCCGCGCGCAGCTGCTGCGCCAGCCACAGGCCGTCGTGGTCGGGCAGCCGCAGGTCGCTCAGCAGCAGGCGCACGCCGCCCTGGCGGCAGCGCGCCAGGGCCAGCGCCGCGCTGCCGACCTCGAGCACCTCGTGCCCCAGGCGGCGCAGCGTCTGGGCCAGCAGCACGCGGCTGACCTCGTCGTCGTCGCAGACCATCAGCGCGCCATGGCGGCGCACCGGCACCGCGCCCTGCGCCGCCGGCCTGCGCAGCGGCAGCTGCACGACGACGCGCGTGCCCTGCCCCGGCGCGCTGGCGAGGTCGATGCGCCCGCCCATCAGCGAGACCAGGCGCTGGCAGATCGACAGCCCGAGCCCGGTGCTGCGCTGCCCGCCTTCGGCGTCGACGGTGACGAAGGGCTCGAAGACGCGCTGCTGCAGCGCCGGCGGGATGCCGGCGCCGCTGTCGACGACCTCGAAGTGCAGCGCCGGCGTGCCGTCGTCCAGCGCCGTCGTGCCGGCCTGCAGCCGCACCTGGCCGGCAGCCGTGTACTTGACCGCGTTGGACAGCAGGTTGACCAGCACCTGCTTGAGCCGCAGCGGGTCGCCCTGCACGGTGGCCGGCAGGTCCGGCGCACGCTCGAACGCGAAGGCCAGTCCCTTGGCGGCAGCCTCGCCGCGGTAGGCGTCGGCCAGGCTGTCCAGCAGCGCATGCAGGTCGTATTCGCGCGGGCGCAGCTCCAGGCGCCCGGCGTCCAGCCGCGCGGCGTCGAGCACGTCGTCGAGCAGCTGCGACAGCGTGCGCGCCGCCTCCTGCGCGATCGTCAGCGGCCGCACCAGCGGCGGCGGCACGCCGGCGTCGCCCACCGCCTGCAGCGCCAGCGCCAGCGTGTGCGTCGGCGCGCGCAGTTCGTGGCTGGCGCTGGCCAGCATCAGGTGGCGCGACCGGGCCTCGCGCGCCAGGCGCTGCTGCAGCGCATGGGCGTCGCTGGCATCGACCACGTAGCCGGTCCACGCGACCTGGCCCTGCGGCGTCGTGCTGCGCACCGCCTCGGCGTGCAGCCACAGCGTGCGGCCGTCGGGCCGCCGGTAGGCGCACTCGTGCACGAAGCGCTCGCCGCTGTCGTAGGCGCGCTGCTGGGCCTGGCGTGCCGCCTGCAGGTCGTCGGCGGCCAGCCCCGGCGCGAGCAGGTCCAGCAGCGTGCTGCCGGGCCGCGGCTCGACGCCCAGGAAGGCCTCCACACCCGACGAGAAGAAGCTGTGCGCGATGCGGCCGTCGCCGCCCAGCGTGTAGCGGAAGGCGACCCCGGGCAGCGTGCGCCCGATGTCGTCCAGCCGCTGGTCGGCGCGCCGGCGCCGGCGCACTTCCTGGGCCAGGCGGCGGTTCCACCACAGCGTGGCGCCGACCAGCGCCGCGAGCCCCAGGCCGCCGACCAGCAGCGTCGGCAGCCAGCGCCGCCACGGAAACGGCGGCTGCAGGTCGATCGCGACCCAGCGTCGCAGCATGCGTTCGCGCTCGGCCGGCGGGATGTCGGCCAGCGCGCGGTCGATCAGCGGCACCAGCGGCGCCGCCGCGCGCGAGGTCGCGAAGTGGAACTGCGCCGGCAGTTCGCCGACCTCGCCCAGCGCGCGCAGGCGGCCGGCGGTGTCGGCGTTGATGCGCAGGTTGGCGAACAGCTTGACCTCGACCGCGGCGTCGGCGTCGCCGCGCGCCACCATGTCCATCGCCTCGTTGCCGTCGCGCGGGTCGAGCACGCGGATGCCGGGGTGGCGCTCGGCGACCAGCTCGCGCAGCGGGTGCGCCAGCGCCAGCGCGAGGCGGTAGCCGTCCAGGCTGGCGAGGTCCCAGTACAGCGGGCCGTCGCTGCGCCCGACCAGCATGTAGGGCATCTCGAAATACGGCGCCGAGTAGGCGAATTCGCGCGCACGTGCCGCGGTGCGCGTCAGGAAGGGCACGACGTCGATGGCGCCGCCGCGCAGCGCGTCCAGCATCGCCGACACCGAGTCGAAGGGCACCAGTTCGGCCGCAACGCCGAGCCGGCGCACGACCTGCTCGGTGTAGTCGGCGGCGATGCCGGCGTGGCTGCCGCGCGCGTCGACGTCGTTGAGCAGCGGCAGCCCGCGCACCGCGCCGACGCGCCAGACCGACCGCTCGGCCAGCGCCTGCGCCTCGGCCGGCTTCAGCGCCAGCGGCGTCGGCAGTTCGATGCCGGCCGGCAGCGACGCGGCGATCGCCGCGAAGTCCGGTGCCGCCAGCGGCGTGGCGCGGTAGCTGGTGATGCCCTTGTTCAGGATGCGCACCAGCGGTGCCCAGTCCTTGCGCACGCCGAAGTGGTAGTGGCCGACCCCCTCCGACAGGATCTGCTGCACCTCGATGCCGGGCACCGGCTCGCGCGACAGCAGGTCCAGCGCCTCCAGCAGGCTGCCGATGTAGAGGTCGGCGCGCCGCTCGGCCACCGCGCGCAGCGCCTGCAGCGTGCTGTCGACCGGCAGCACGCTGGCGGCCGGGAAGCGCCGCCGCACCAGTTCGTTGGAGTAGTACTCGCGCTCCAGCGCGATGCGCGCGGCCTCCGGCGGCACCGGCTGCTCGCCGCCGCGGCCCATCACCGCCGCCGGCACGCTGACGGTGCCCAGTGTGAAGGCCAGGTACTGCAGCCGCTCGGGCGTCACCGACAGCGTCAGCACCATGTCGGCCTCGCGCTCGCGCACCGCGCGCAGCACGCTGGGCCAGTCCGGGTGCACCTGCGGCACCAGGCGCAGCCCGAAGGTGCGCGCCATCGTGACCAGGATGTCGGCCTGCAGGCCGGTGATCTCGCCGTCGGTGCCGACACGTTCGTAGGGCGGCGCGCCAACGCGCTGCAGCGCGACGCGGATCTCGGGCAGGCCGGCGAGGTAGGCGCGCTCCTCGTCGGACAGCACCGAGGCGCTCAGCGCCACCGGCGGCGGCCCCTCGGGCAGCCGGAAGCGATAGTCCGCGGCAGCCGCGGGCGCGACCCAGAAGCCCGGCAACAGGCCCAGGCACAGCAGCACGCGCAGCGCTCGCAGCAAGGTCGTCAACCCATCTCCCCGGCAGCCAGGATCGACGCGCCGGCCGGCGCCGCCGCACCGGTCACCGAGACCATCGCGCACGCCCGGCCGACACAGCGTCGCCCCGGACGCTGCAAACGAGTGTAGGGGAGCGCCCGCCGGCCGATCGCCCCGGGGGTTGCCGCGCAGCCGTGAAATGCGCCCGCGTCGCGCGGCACGGACACCCGGTCAGGTACGCCAGACGCGGGGCGGCGCCGCAGGCAGCCCCCAGGCGCGGGAGCGCCAGGCCGCGCGCACCGCCGCCAGCAGCGCCAGCGCCGGTTCGGTGCGCGCAGCCAGCAGGCGCAGCACGACCAGCCCCGGCCGCGGCATCGTCGCGCCGGCACTCGCGGCCAGCGGCGAGGCGGCGATCGCCGCGCGCGCGCCGTCCAGCAGCGCGCTCGCGAGCGCCGGATCCGCCGGCCCGCCGACGGCAAACCAGGCACAGCCGAGCACGCCGCGGCCGCCCAGGCCCAGCGGCGACTGCAGCAGCCGGCCATCCGCGGCGCGCAGGCGGCCATGCTCGAGCCACTGCCCGGGCCAGGCCAGCGTCTGCGTGAACTGCCCCTGGTCGAAGGCGGCGCCCGCCGCCGGCAGGCCCAGCGCCAGCAGGTCCCAGCCGAGCAGCGCAGCCCCGTCGCCGAGCGTGAACTCGACGGTGTTGGCCGCCTCGCAGCCCGGGTAGGCGATGCTTTCCAGCGGCAGCCATTCCAGCCGCGCGCCGGCCTCGCCGCGCAGGCGGGCCTGCTGCGCCGCCGGCACCCCGGCGCTGCGGTAGAAGCGCGTCGCGCCCGGCGTCGTGATCAGCGCGTGGGCGCCCGCGCCGACCGTCACGTCGATGTCCAGCCGGTCGCCGCCGACGATGCCGCCCGGCGGATGCACCAGCACGTGGTGGCAGACCCCGGGGCCTTCGGGGTACAGCGGCTGCAGCACGCGCAGCGGGCCTTCGTGACGGTCGTGCGCGATCGTGCGTGGCCCTTCGCGCCGGTACTGCAGCGCCAGCCGGCCGGCCCAGCCGGCCGCCCGGTCGCCAGCGGCCGCCGGCTCAGCCACGCCGCCAGAAGTCGCGGTGAAGCGCGGCGATCTCGTCGGCCAGCGCCGGCACTGGGCCGATCACCTGCACGCTCTTCTGCCCGCGCGCGAAGACCTCGCGGCAGGGCAGGTCCAGTGTCGGGTTCTCCGGGTGGTCGCCGGTCAGCGCGAGCAGGTCGCGCTCTGCCAGGCCGTAGACCAGGCGCCCGATATGCGCCCAGTACTGGGTGCCGGCGCACATCGCGCAGGGCTCGACCGTGGTGACCAGCGTGCAGCGCCACAGCGTCACGGCATCGAAACGGTGCGCGGCCACGCGCGCCAGCACGGCCTCGGCATGGTTGACGCCGTCGACGTTGCCCTGCTCCAGCAGCACCGTCTCGTCGTCGGGCCCGACGAGCACGGCGCCGAACGGATGCCGGCCTTTCGCCAGCACCGCACGCGCGACCTCGTTGGCGCGGCGGAGGTGGCGCGTGACCTGATCCGGTGTCATGTCAGGGGGCTTCACGCTGCTTCGCAGGGTCCGCGATGCGCGCGGCCGCCCGGTGTGGCGGAGGGCGGCATGCGGCGCATTCCAGTCACTGGCGGAGTTGACTTGTTCATGGATGCTGATGCTGGCGCAGCGAAGCCGCGTGGGGGCAGCCCGCAGCACCCAGAGTCCGGCGGTCGGCGCTGCGCGCCGACTGCCCTGCGATGCTCGAACGCTTGGCCCGCCGCCAACTCACTTCGCTCACTTCGTTCGCTGCGTTCGGACATCGGCGGCGAGTCAGTCTTGGAGGCGCGCTGCGCGCGCGGCCAAGCGTCCTGCGCTTCTCGGCGCCTCCCATGGGCGCTGCGGGTTGCCCCCACGCGGCTTCGCGACACGGCGGTGGCGTTCCACCAGGTCGCATGCCACTGTCGGTGGACCTCGCGCCAGGCGGTACCCGCTGCCGGCGATGTGTGGAGCGCCGAGCAGCGCAGCTTCGGGGTCGGCGCGCACGCAGTGCGCGCCTCGACAACTGACTCGCCGCCGGTGTCCGAACGGAGCGAGCGCAGCGAGCGAAGTGAGTTGGGCGGCGCGACCCCGGAGCGAGCAGCGCAGGGCAGTCGCCGCCGCAGGCGGCGACCGCGGAAGTCAGCGCCGGCAGCGGGTACCGCCTGGCGCGATGCGCTGGCGCCTGCAGTCCGAACGAGCGGCTGCAAGTCGCGAGCAAGTGAGCGTCGAACGAACGTCCGCAATGCGCCGCAACCGGACCGCCGACGCCCGCGTTGCACCACGTCAGGCGGCTTGCGAACCGCGATGCGCCCAGCCGGTGGTGCGCTTCTCGATCCACGAGAACAACTCGTACATCGCCATCGCCATCGCGCCGATGGTGACCAGCCCGGCAAAGGCGAGCGGCATGCGCTGCTGGCTGCCGGCGGTCTGCATCAGGTAGCCGATGCCGCTGTCGCCGGCGGTCATCTCGGCCAGCACGGTGCCGACGAAGGCCAGGGTGATCGCCACCTTCAGGCTGGCGTAGAAATACGGCATCGAGCGCGGCAGGCCGACCTTGACCAGCACGTCCCAGCGCCGTGCGCCGAGCACGCGCAGCACGTCCTCGAGTTCCGGCTCCAGCGTCGCCAGTCCGGTCGCGATGTTGACGGTGATCGGGAAGAAGCTGATCAGGAACGCGGTCAGGATGCCGGGCCCGAGGCCGATGCCGAACCAGACCACCAGGATGGGCACCACCGCGGCCTTGGGCACCGCGTTGAAGGCCACCATCAGCGGGTACAGCGAGGTGTAGGCCAGCCGCGAGCTGCCGATCAGGAAGCCGAGCAGCACGCCGACCACGATGGACAGCCCGAAGCCCAGCATCGTGACCCAGAAGGTCTTCCACGCCGCGTCGAGCAGCGCGCCGCGGAACTCGATGAACT
The DNA here is from genome assembly GCA_019635315.1 of Rubrivivax sp. Taxonomy (GTDB): domain Bacteria; phylum Pseudomonadota; class Gammaproteobacteria; order Burkholderiales; family Burkholderiaceae_C; genus Rubrivivax. The sequence goes on along the minus strand of JAHBZT010000001.1, from coordinate 1,297,776 downwards.
GCAGCGCGATCTGCCACGGGCTCGGGAAGATGAACTCGGCGATGCCGAAGCCGGCGACGATGGCCTGCCACAACAGCAGCACCGCGGCCAGCACCACCAGCGGCGACCAGCGTTCCATGCGGCGGCTGATCTTCATTGCGGCAGCGCCATCGAATTCGTGCCCCCGCCGTGGCGTATCGCGCCGATGTGGCCGCGCAGCTCGTGCACGATGTCCGTGAACTTGGGCGTGTAGGTGATCTCCAGGTCGCGCGGGCGCGGCAGGTCGATGTCGCGCTGCACCACGAAGCGGCCCGGGCTCTTGCTCATCACGTAGACCTTGTCGGCCAGGAAGACGCTCTCGCGCAGGTCGTGCGTGACCAGGATGACGTTGAAGCGCTTCGCCGCGTGCAGGTCGCGCAGCGCGCACCACAGTTCCTCGCGCGTGAAGGCGTCGAGCGCGCCGAAGGGCTCGTCCAGCAGCAGCATCTTGGGTTCGTGCACCAGCGCGCGGCAGATGCTGGCGCGCTGCTGCATGCCGCCGGAGAGCTGCCAGGGAAACTTGTCCTCGTAGCCGCCCAGGCCCACGCTCTTCAGCAGCTCGCGCGCCTTGGCCTCGTATTCCTTGCGCCGCGCCTTGAAGCTGCTGCGGTAGGGCTCGACGATCTCCAGCGGCAGCAGCACGTTGTCCAGCGTGGTGCGCCAGGGCAGCAGGCTGGGCGCCTGGAAGGCCATGCCGCTGATCTTCAGCGGCCCGGTCACCGGCGCGCCGCCGATCGCGATGCTGCCGCGGCTGGGCATCTTCAGCCCGGTGGCCAGCTTCATGAAGGTGCTCTTGCCGCAGCCCGAGGGGCCGACGATGGCGATGAACTCGCCCTCGCCGACCGCCAGCGTGATGTCCTCGACGGCAAACTGGCCGGCGGCCTGCAGTTCCTCGTTGTAGGCGAGCCAGACGTTGCGGAAGTCGACGAAGGCGGTCATGGTGCGCGGGGTCGGGGCGGGCACGCACCGAAGGCGGCGCGCGGCGCACCGGCGGCAGCGCTGCCGCCGCCGGTGCGGACGGTGACGGCTCAGCGCCGCGCCGGCGGCAGGATGTTCAGCTCGGCCTTGGGCGGCAGCAGCGCGTCGGTCCAGACCGCATTCGGGTCGACGCGGGTCTTGGTGCCGAAGGCGTCGGAGACCTGCGAGGCCATCAGCGCCAGGCGGCCCGGGTTGACGACGCCGAAGCCCTCGGCGCGCGCGTCGGCACTGGCGACGACGGCGTCGATGGCCATGCGCAGGCGGCGCTTCTCGAGGTCGACGTTGATGATGCCGTCGCGCGCCTTGACGTAGTCGATCGCCGGGTCGGGGTTGGCCATCACCTCCTTGGCGCCCTTGGCGAAGGCGCTCAGGAAGGCGCGCACGGCCTGCGGGTTCTCGCGGATCATCTTCGGCGTCGCGATGATCACGTTGCCGTACAGCTTCACGCCGTGGTCGGCGTAGGGCATCACGACGATGTCCTCGGCCTTCACGCCGCGCGCCTCGAGGTTCAGGATGGAGGTGAACGAGAAGCCGGTGATGGCCTCGATGTCGCCGCGCACCAGCATCGTCTCGCGCAGCGGCGGGTCCATGCTGGTCCAGGCGACGCTGTTGATGCCGTTGGCGCGCGCGAAGATCGGGAAGGCCTTGCGCCCGGCGTCGAAGCCCGGCGCGCCCAGCTTGCGGCCCTCCAGGTCCTTGGGCTTGCTGATGCCGTTCTTCTTCAGCGTCAGCACCGCCGCCGGGGTGTTGTTGTAGACCATCATCACCGCCACCGGCTTGTTCGGTGCGTCGGGATTGTTGGCGTGGAATTCCATCAGCGCCGCCAGGTCGGCGAAGCCCATGTCGTAGGTGCCGCTGGCCACGCGCGTGACGGTGCCGCCGCTGCCGTTGCCGGCGTCGATGGTCACGTCCAGACCGGCCGCCTTGTAGTAGCCCTTGGCCGCACTGGCCAGGAACAGCGCCGCCGGGCCCTCGAAGCGCCAGTCGAGCTGGAACTTGATCGGCGTCTGCGCGAAGGCCAGCGTCGGCGCGGCGGCCAGCGTGGCGGCGGCCAGCAGCGTGCGGCGCTTGATCGAGGCGAGGAACGAGGTCATGCGGTGGCTCCGTGGTTGGGCGGGTTCGTGGTCGGGCGCCGCCGGGGCGCCACGGTCACCACATTCTGCAAGTTCCGTGCGCGGCGCACGACCCGGGGTTGCACCAGAAAGCGGCGCCACGCCGCATCCCGGGGCGCCGCAAGGTGCGTCGCTCAGCCCAGCAGGTCCAGCAGGGTGCGTGCCACGACGCGCGTGGCGCCCTGCAGGTCGGCCAGCTGCAGGTGCTCGTCGGCGCGCTTGGCGTTGCTCTCCAGCACCGTGCGCGGCCCGGCACCGTAGATCACGGCCGGGATGCCGTGCGCGCCGTACAGCCGCACGTCGGTGTAGAGCGGGGTACCGCTCTCCTCGATGACGTGGCCGAAGACCGCCTCGCCGTGGCGCTGGAGGGCCTGCACCAGCGCCCGGTTGCCAGGCAGGGGCTTCAGCGACTGCGCCAGCAGCAGCCGGCGGATCTCCAGCCGCACGCCCGGGCTGGCGGCAACCGCCTGCTCGATCAACGCACGCACCTCGGCTTCCACCGCGGCGGCGTCCTCCTCGGGGATCATGCGCCGGTCCAGCTTCAGCACCACTTTGCCGGGCACCACGTTGGTGTTGCTGCCGCCCTCGATGCGACCGACATTCAGGTACGGGTGGGTGATCCCGGCCACCTGCGAACGGCGGCCGCGCAGCACCTCGTTGTGGGCGTACAGCGCCGTCAACAGCCGGTTGGCGGCCTGCAGCGCGTCGATGCCGGTCTCCGGGTAGGCGGCATGCGAGGCCAGGCCGTGCAGCGTCACCTCCAGCTGCAGGCAGCCGTTGTGCGCGGTCACGACCTGGTGCGAGAAGCCGGCGGCGATCAGCAGGTCGGGTCTCGTGAGCCGCTGCGCGAGCAGCCAGCCGGGGCCCAGCTCGCCGCCGAATTCCTCGTCGTAGGTGAAGTGCAGCTCCACCGCACCACGCAGCCGCGCCAGCGGCTGCCCACCGGGTTCCAGCGGCCCGCCCAGCGCCTCCAGCGCGCGCAGCGCGAACGTGTAGGTCGCGAAGTCGCTCTTGCTGACGGCGCTGGCGCGGCCGTAGAGCGCGCCGTCGACCACCTCGCCGCCGTAGGGGTCGTGCGTCCAGCCCTCGCCCGGCGGCACCACGTCGCCATGGGCGTTGAGCGCGATCGTGGGCCCGCCGTCGGCAAAGCGCCGGCGCACGATCAGGTTGGTGATCGAGGTCATGCCCTGCGCGCGCACCGCGTCGGCCGGCACCGGATGGCGCTCGACCGCCAGGCCCATCGCGGCCAGCAGCTCCAGCGTCTTCTCGGCATGCGGCGCGTTGTCGCCCGGCGGCGTGTCGGTGGGCACGCGCACCAGCGCCTGCAGGAAGCGCACCTGCTCGTCGAAGTGCGCGGCGATCCAGGCGTCCAGCCGCGCGTGCAGCGCATCGTTCAAGGGCGGTCCTCCTGCGCCAGCGCCAGCACCAGGTGCATGAAGGCGGCGGCGCACAGTTCGGCGTCGTCGCTGGTGATGGTCTCCAGCGGGTTGTGGCTGATGCCCGAGTGGCCGCCGCGCAGGAACAGCATCGCCTGCGGCATGATCTCGTGCAGCATCATCGCGTCGTGGCCGGCGCCGCTGGGCATGCGGTGCACCGGCAGCCCCAGCGCCTGCACGGCGGCGGCCCAGCGCTGCTGCCAGGCCGGGTCGCAGGGTGCGGCGGCGGCGACCATGGTCTGCTCCAGCGTGTACGACAGGCCGCGCTCGCCGCAGATGCGGGCCAGCTCGGCGCGCACGTCGGCCGCCAGCGCATCGCGCGCCGCGTCGGTGGTCGCGCGCAGGTCCAGGCTGAAGCGGCAGCGCCCGGGCACGACGTTGATCGAGCCCGACGGCACCTCCAGCAGCCCGACGGTGCCGACGACATCGGGCACCGCCGCCGCGCGGCTCTCGACGAACAGCAGCAGCTCGGCCACCGCGCAGGCGGCGTCGCGGCGGCGGTCCATCGGCGTCGTGCCGGCGTGGCTGGCCATGCCGGTGACCTCGCCCAGGTAGCGCAGGCTGCCGTTGATGCTGGTGACCACGCCCAGCGGCAGGTCCAGCTCGTTCAGCACCGGGCCCTGCTCGATGTGCACCTCGACGAAGCCGAGGTACCGCGCCGGGTCGCGCCGCAGCGCCGCGATGGCCTCCATCGTGGCCGGCAGGCCGGCGGCGCGCATCGCGTCATGCATCGCCACGCCGTCGGCGTCGACCTGCTCCAGCCAGGCGGCGTCGAACTGCCCGATCAGCGCGCCGGAACTCAGGAAGCTGGCCTTGTAGCGCTGCCCTTCCTCCTCCGCGAAGGCGACGACCTCGAGGCCGAAGGGCAGCCGGCGCCCGCCGCGGTGCAGCGCCTGCACGACCGCCATCGGCACCAGGATGCCCAGGCGGCCGTCGTACTTGCCGCCGTTGCGCACGGTGTCGAAGTGGCTGCCGGTCAGCAGCCGCTTCGCACCCGGCTCGCTGCCGTGGTAGAGGCCGACCACGTTGCCCAGCGCGTCGTCGTGCACCTCGTCGAAGCCGGCGTCGCGCATCCATTCGTGCAGCTGCCGCGCGCAGGCGCGGTGCGCGGCGGTCAGGTAGGTCACCGTCAGTTCGCCACGCTCGGCGAAGCCGGGGTCGCTGTGGTGGGCCAGCTCCTCGGCCCAGTCCCACACCCGCTCGCCGAGTTCGTTGCGCTGGTTCAGGCGTTCGGCCAGCCGGATCTCGGCGATGCGGTGGATGTTGCGCAGGCACTCGGCAAATTCGAAGTCCGGGTGCCCGGCCAGCCGGCGCGCGAAGCTGGCGATGATCTGCGGCCGCGTCAGCCCCGTGCCGCGCGGTCCCTTGACGGCCAGGATGAAGGGCCAGCCGAAACGCGCGTTGTAGTCGGCGTTGAGCTGCTGCAGGCGAGCGAACTCCTCCGGCGTGCAGTGCGTGAGCCCGGCGGCGGCCTGCTCGCCGCTGCTCTCGGCGGTGAGCGTCTTCGCGACCATCGCCTTGCCGGCGAGTTCCGGGTGGGCGCGGATCAGCGCCAGCTGGCGCTCGCGTGGCGCCGCGCGCACGACCTCGACCAGCGTGCGCTTGAGCGCCGCCGGCGTGGCGAAACCGCCGGCCGGTCGCTTCGCGAACGCCTGCTCGGCGATCCACGGCGAGTGTTCGTAGATGCCGTCGAGCAGCGCGACGAAGTCGTCGCGGCCAGCGTCGTTCAGATGCTGCAGCGTGATCACGGGCTTCACTCCCAGACGAAGGCCGTCGTCGCGTCGAACGGGTGCACGGCAGACCAGTGGCGCGCGATGTCGATGCGCCGCGCGACCCACACGCGGTCGTGCGCCTGCACATGGTCCAGGAAACGCTGCAGCGCGCGGTGGCGGCCCGGTCGCCCGAGCAGCCGGCAGTGCATGCCCACGCTCATCATCGCCGGGCGCTCGTCGCCCTCGGCCCACAGCACGTCGAAGCTGTCGCGCAGGTACTGGAAGAATTCGTCGCCATGGCTGTAGCCCTGCGGCAGCGCGAAGCGCATGTCGTTGGCGTCCAGCGTGTAGGGCACGACGAGCTGCGGCACCAGGCTGCCGTCGCTGCGACGCACCTGCAGCCAGAACGGCAGTTCGTCGCCGTAGTGGTCGCTGTCGTATTCGAATCCGCCTAAATCGGCGACCAGGCGGCGGGTGTTGGGGCTGTCGCGGCCGGTATACCAGCCCAGCGGGCGCTGGCCCGTGAGCCGCGTGATCGCCTCGACGCCCAGCCGCAGGTGCTCGCGCTCGGTCGCCTCGTCGACGTTCTGGTAGTGGATCCAGCGCCAGCCGTGGCACGCGATCTCGTGCCCCAGTTCGACGAAGGCGGCGGTCACCTCGGGGCAGCGTTCGAGTGCCATGCCGACGCCGAAGACGGTGAGCGGCAGGCCGCGGCGCTCGAATTCGCGCAGGATGCGCCAGACGCCGACGCGCGCGCCGTACTCGTAGATGCTCTCGATGCTGAGGTGGCGCGCCGGGTAGGCGGCCGGGTTGAACAGTTCGCTGAGAAACTGCTCGCTGCCGGCGTCGCCGTGCAGCACGCTGTTCTCGCCGCCTTCCTCGTAGTTCAGCACGAACTGCACGGCCACGCGCGCATCGCCGGGCCAGCGCGGGTGCGGCGGATGGCGACCGTGGCCGCGCAGGTCGCGGGGGTAGCGTGGTCGGGCTGGGCTGGACATCGCGGCGGCGTTGCGTCGCCCTGCGGTGGCGGCGCGACTTATGCTTGAGTGTATTTCCAGCCAGCCAGCGCGCCGCTCCGGCGCCGGCACCCGACCCGATGGGCAAGCTCAGCACCCATGTCCTCGACACCGCCCACGGCTGCCCGGCCGCGGGCATGGCCGTCACGCTGCAGCGCGTGGCCGCCGACGGCCAGGCGACCACCGTCAAGCGCGTCGTGCTCAATGCCGACGGCCGCGCCGACGGCCCGCTGCTGCAGGGCGACGAGATGGCCACCGGCCGCTGGCGGCTGCTGTTCGAGGCCGCGCCCTACTTCCGCGCCCGCGGCGTCGCCCTGCCCGACCCGCCCTTCGTCGACACCGTGCAGCTGGACTTCGGCATCGCCGACGCCGCCGGCCACTACCACGTGCCGCTGCTCGTCAGCCCGTGGAGCTGGTCGACCTACCGTGGCAGCTGACGTGCAGCTCCCGCGCCTTCGGGCCGATGGCAACGCCTTGCCGACGTTCGTTCGACGTTCACTTGCCCGCGACCTGCAACCGCTCGTTCGGACGGCAGTCGTCAGCGCGTCGCACCAGGCGGTACCCGCTGCCGGCTCAGGGTTCCGCGGTCGCCGCCTGCGGCGGCGACTGCCCTGCGCTGCTCGCTTCGGGGTCGCGCCGCCTAACTCACTTCGCTCGCTGCGCTCGCTCCGTTCGGACACCGGCGGCGAGTCAGTTGTCGAGGCGCGCACTGCGTGCGCGCCGACCCCGAAGCTGCGCTGCTCGGCGCTTCACTATTCGCCGGCAGCGGGTACCGCCTGGCGCGAAGTCCACCGACGGTGGCGTGCAAAGTGCTGGCATACCACCACCGTGTCGCGAAGCCGCGTGGGGGCAGCCCGCAGCGCCCATGGGAGGCGCCGAGAAGCGCAGGGCTACTGGCCGCGCGCGCAGCGCGCCTCCACAACTGACTCGCCGCCGATGTCCGAACGGAGCGAGCGCAGCGAGCGAAGTGAGTTGGCGGCGGGCCAGGAGCGCGAGCATCGCAGGGCAGTTGGCGCGCAGCGCCGACCGCCGGACCCTGGGCGATGCGGGCTGCCCCCACGTGGCTTCGCTGCGCCGATGCCAGCGCGCACGGGCAACGCGCCAAGTCGAACGTCCGCGACGCGCCAAAAGCAGCCCGTCACCTGCGAAATGACCACGCCAGACCCGTCGCACTGCGGCGCCATCAGAGCCTGAACGGAAGAGCGCCTTGGAAGCCTACCTGCTGGACTGGGCCAACCTGCTGCTGCGCTGGGCGCACGTGATCGTGGCGATCGCGTGGATCGGCTCTTCGTTCTACTTCGTCTTCCTCGACAGCAGCCTGACGAAGCCCGAAGACCCCGAGCTGAAGGCGCGCGGCGTCGACGGCGAACTGTGGGCCGTGCACGGCGGCGGCTTCTACCACCCGCAGAAGTATCTGGTCGCGCCCAAGTCGCTGCCGCCCCACCTGCACTGGTTCTACTGGGAAAGCTACAGCACCTGGCTCACCGGCTTCGCGCTGCTGGCGGTGCTGTACCTGTTCAACGCACGCACCTTCCTGATCGACCCGCGTGTCTTCGACTGGTCGCCACCGACGGCGATCGCCACCGCGCTCGCCTTCCTGGTCGCCTTCTGGATCTTCTACGACCTCATCTGCCGCTGGCTGGGCGAGAAGGGCGGCCAGGTCGGCGGCGACCTGAAGGTCGGCATCGCGGTCGCGCTGTTCGTCGTCGCCGCGTCCTGGCTGGCCTGCCAGCTGTTCGCCGGGCGCGCGGCCTTCGTGCTGGTCGGCGCGATGCTGGCCACCGCGATGAGCGCCAACGTCTTCTTCTGGATCATCCCGGGGCAGAAGAAGGTCATCGCGCAGATGAAGGCCGGCCAGCCGGTGGACCCCATCCACGGCCAGCGCGGCAAGCAGCGCAGCGTGCACAACACCTATTTCACGCTGCCGGTGCTGGTGGCGATGCTGTCCAACCACTACGGCTGGCTTTACCAGGGCGCGCACAACTGGATCGTGCTCGTCGTGCTGATGCTGGCCGGCGCGCTGATCCGCCACAGCTTCGTCGCCCGCCACAAGGCGCTGGTGCAGGGGCGCCGCGTGCCCTGGGAGTACGCCGTCGTCGGCACGCTGCTGCTGGCCGGCCTGGCCGTGGCGCTGAAGCCGGCACCGTCACCCGCCCTGCCGGCCGCCGCGGCGCCGCCGACCTACGCCGAGGTGCGCTCGGTCATCGACCAGCGCTGCGCGATGTGCCACAACGCCGCGCTGGCGCAGAAGAACGTCGCGCTGCACACGCCGGAACTCCTGCAGCAGCACGCCCAGGCGGTCCACCAGCAGACCGTGGTGCTCAAGCTGATGCCGATGAACAACGCCACCCAGATCACCGACGCCGAACGCGACCTGCTGCGCCGCTGGTTCGAGGCCGGCGCGCCGGTGCAGTGATGGAACCCCCAGGAGACCCCATGCCCGCCATCCACGTCGAACTCTTCGAAGGCCGCACCGTCGAGCAGAAGCGCGCGCTCGCCCAGGCCCTGACCGACGCGGTCGTGAAGACGCTGGGCGGCTCGCCGGAGGCCGTCGACATCGTCTTCCGCGACGTCGCTCGCCACGACTGGGCCACCGGCGGCACGCTCTGGAGCGACCGCGCCCCGCCCGCGCCCAAGCCCTGATCGCCCTGCCGCGGCCGGCGCCGCGCGCCATGCCGCAGAATGTCCGCGAACCCGCCCGCGCGCGGCGGCCCCTGCCACGCGCTCACGACCACGACTGGAGACCCATGAACGGCCAGATGATGCAGCAGCCGCTGCTGATCTCCTCCCTCATCGTGCATGCCGAGCGCCATCACGGCGACCGCGAGATCGTCTCGCGGCGCGTCGAGGGCGACATCCACCGCACCACCTACCGCGAACTCGCCGCGCGCTCGCGCCGCATGGCCAAGGCGCTGGCGGCGCTGGGCGTGGGCATGGGCGACCGCGTCGCGACGCTGGCCTGGAACGGCTACCGGCACATGGAGCTGTACTACGCGGTCTCGGGCAGCGGCGCCGTGCTGCACACGCTCAACCCGCGCCTGCACCCGGACCAGCTCGCCTACATCGTCAACCATGCCGACGACGCGGTGCTGTGCTTCGACCTCACCTTCCTGCCGCTGGTCGCCGCGGTGGCGCCGCGCCTGGCCAGCGTGCGCCACTTCGTCGCGATGACCGACCGCGCCCACCTGCCGGCCGACGCGGCGAAGATCCCCAACCTGCTGGTCTACGACGAACTCGTCGACGCGCAGGACGACCGCTTCGACTGGCCGGTCTTCGACGAGAACACCGCCAGCAGCCTGTGCTACACGAGCGGCACCACGGGCAACCCCAAGGGCGTGCTCTACAGCCACCGCAGCACCGTGCTGCACACCTACGCCGGCGCGCTGCCCGACGCGCTGAACTGCTCGTCGGCCGACGCCATCCTGCCGGTGGTGCCGATGTTCCACGTCAACGCCTGGGGCCTGCCGTACATCGGCTGCATGGTCGGCGCCAAGCTGGTCTTCCCCGGCCCGGGGCTGGACGGCAAGAGCCTGTACGAGCTGTTCGAGTCCGAGGGCGTCACGCTGTCGGCCGGCGTGCCCACCGTCTGGCAGGGGCTGCTCGCGCATGTCGAGGGCCACGGCCTGAAGTTCAGCACCATGAAGCGCACGGTGATCGGCGGCTCGGCCTGCCCACCGGCAATGATCCGCACCTTCGGCGACAAGTACGGCGTGCACGTGCTGCACGCCTGGGGCATGACCGAGATGAGCCCGCTGGGCACCGTGTGCTCGTTCAAGGCCCAGCACGCGGCGCTGTCGCAGGACGAGCGCTACGAGGTGATGTCCAAGCAGGGCCGCGCGATCTACGGCGTGGACATGAAGGTCGTCGACCCGCAGGGCCGCGAGATCCCGTTCGGCAGCGAGGCCAGCGGCGACCTGCACGTGCGCGGGCCGTGGATCCTGTCCCGGTATTTCAAGGACGAGGGCGGCGACCCGCTGGAGGACGGCTGGTTCCCGACCGGCGACGTCGCGAGGATCGACGCCGACGGCTACATGCAGATCACCGACCGCAGCAAGGACGTCATCAAGAGCGGCGGCGAATGGATCGGCTCGATCGACCTCGAGAATATCGCGATGGCGCACCCGGCGGTCGCGATGGCCGCGTGCATCGCCGCCAAGCACCCGAAGTGGGACGAGCGCCCGCTGCTGGTGGTCGTCAAGAAGCCGGGCGCCGAGCTGACGAAGGACGAGTTGATCGCCTTCTACGAGGGCAAGATCGCCAAGTGGTGGACACCCGACGACGTGGTCTTCGTCGACGCCATCCCGCTCGGCGCCACCGGCAAGATGCAGAAGAACAAGCTGCGCGAGCTGTTCAAGGACCACCGGCTGCCGACCGCCTGAGGCCACGCGAGGCAGTCCGCCCGCGGCGCGCCGATGTACGAACTGACCCTGCTCGGGCCGGTCACGTTGCGCCGGCAGGGCGCCGCCGTGCCGCTCGCGACGGCCAAGCTCGCCGCGCTGCTGGTGCTGCTGGCGCTGGGCGGCCCGGCGCACCGCGCGCGCCTCGCCGGCTGGCTGTGGCCGAATGTCGACGACGCCGCGGCGCGCCGCAACCTGCGCCGCGAACTGGCGCGGCTGCGCGAGGCCGGGGTCGGCGACGTGCTGGCCAGCGAGGGCGACGTGCTGGCGCTGGCCGGCGCGCCGCGGCTGGCCTGCGATGCCTGGACCTTTCGCGACGGCGCGGCGTCGCCGCACGAGCGCGACGTCGACGCCGCGCTGGCGCTGTGGCGCGGCCCGCCTGCCGACGGCCTGGCGCTCGGCGGCACCGCCTCCTTCGACGACTGGCTGCAGGCCGAGCGCGAGCAGCTGCACGCGCTGCGCCGGCGCGCGCTGCAGGCCTCGGCGGCGGCACACGAGGCGCGCGGCGGGCTCGACGCCGCGCTGGCGCGCATCGAGGCCCTGCTCGCCGACGACCCGCTGCAGGAGCATCTGCACCGCGAGGCAATGCGCCTGCACCTGGCCGCCGGCCGGCGCGAGGCGGCGCTGGCGCAATACAAGCGCTGCCGCGAGCTGCTGCAGCGCGAGCTGGGCCTGGCGCCGATGGCGGCTACCGAGGCGCTGGCCCAGCAGGCGGCTCGGGCGGCATCCGCGCCTTCGTCGCTGGCCACGCCCGCGGCGGGTGCCGGCGCCGCTGCCGGGCAGCCCGTGGAGTGGCCCGCCGAGCTGCCGCTGACCGGTCGCGACGAGGCCTGGGCGGCGTTGCAGGCGGCCTGGGACCGGCACCGCGTGATGCTGGTCGAAGGCGAGGCCGGCACCGGCAAGACGCGGCTGGCCGGCGACTTCGCCGCCGCGCAGGGCGCCTACGCGCTGGCGCAGTGCCGTGCCGGCGACGCCGAGATCCCCTACGCCGCCTTCAAGCGGGCGCTGCGCCTGCTGGCCGGGCCTTCGCTGGCGGCCGCCGGCCTGCCCGCGTGGGTCGGCGCCGAGCTCGCGCATGTGCTGCCCGAGCTCGGCGAGGCCGCGCCGCGCACCGCCACCGCCGAGGACCGCAGCCGCCTGCACGAGGCCGCCATCGCCGCCTGGCAGGCGCTGGCCGCCGGCAGCTTCGACAGCATCGTGATCGACGACTGGCACCTGGCCGACGCCGACAGCCGCACGCTGCTGGCGACCATCGCGCTGGCGCCGCCGGCGGCCGACGCGCCGCGGCTGATCGTGCTGCTGCGCCCGGAGCTCGACGGCGACGCGCGCGCCATGCTGCACACGCTGGCCGCCGCCGGCGCGCTGCACCTGCGGCTGGCGCCGCTGGACGGCGCGCAGCTGCTGGAACTGGTGCGCCGCGTCTCCGGCGCCGGCGAGGCGCAGCGCTTCTCGCAGCGGCTGCTGCAGGCCACCGGCGGCAACCCCTTCTTCGTCGCCGAGACGCTGCGCCACTGGCAGGCGCTGGGCCTGCTGGCGCGTGGTGCCGACGGCGTCTGGCGCACGCCCTTCGACGACGCCACCACCGACTACCGCGAGCTGCCGCTGCCGGCCAGCGTGCGCGACGCGGTGCTCACCCGCGTCGCGCGCCAGGCCCCGGCCGCGCGCCGCCTGCTGGAGGCGGCGGCGCTGGCCACCGAGCCGTTCACGCCCTCGCTGCTGGCCGGCGCCTGCGCGCTGTCGGAACTGGAGGCGCTGGACGCCATCGACCAGGCGCTGGCCGCCGGGCTGCTGCGCGAACTGGGCGGCGGCTATGCCTTCGCGCACGACCTCGTGCAGTCGGCGCTGGAGTCCACGCTGACGCCCGAGCGCCGGCGCCTGGTCCACCGCCGGCTGGCGCTGGGCGCGCAGGCCGCGGCGCTGGCGCCGGCGGAGATCGCCCGCCACTGGGAGGACGGCGGCGAGCCGCGGCGCGCGGTGCCGCAGCGGCTGGCCGCCGCCGCGCAGGCGCTGGCGCTGGGCAGCCACGACAGCGCCGAACAGCACTGGCAGGCGGCGCTGGCCGACGGGCCCGACGCCGCGCAGCACCTGGCGCTGCTGCGCCAGCGCTGGCCGCTGCTGCGTTCGCGCGACGACCGGCCGGGCCTGCAAGCGCTGGCCGCCGAGCTGGCGCAGCTGGCCGGGCAGTGGTCGCCGCAGCCGGACACGGCCGCCGCCGCACGCGAGGCGCACGTCGAGCAGGCGATGGTGTGCACGCTGCTCAACCGCGGCGACGACGCGCTGGCGCTGACCGATGCGACGCTCGCGGCGCTGGCCGCCGACGACCCGCTGCGCGCGCGTGCGCTGCTCGTGCGTGCGCAGGCGCTCAACCTGCTCGGCCGCATCGACGATGCCGAGGCGGCTGCCGAGCAGGCGCTGGCCGGACCGGGCGGCGCGGCGCTGCCGCCGACGCTGCAGGCGCAGCTGCTGCACACGCTGGCCTACAGCCACTACGTGCGCGCGCAGCCGCAGCGTGCGCTGCCCTTCGCGCAGCGCGCGCTGGCCGTCTGGCAGGGCATCGGCGACCGCCGCATGGTCGCGCGCGGCCTGGCCAACCTGGGAGCAATGCGAGGGGCCGCCGGCGACGGCGACTCCGGCGACCGCGACCTGGAGCAGGCGCTGGCCATCGCCACCGAGCTGCGGCTGGTGCCGCTGCAGCGCGAACTCAGCAACAACATCGCCTACCGCCACCTGCAGCGCGGCGAGCCGGAGCGGGCGCTCGCGCTCACCGGGCAGGCGCTGGCGCTGTCGCCGCACTTCGCGCGGCCGGCCTTCCGCGTCTACCTGCGCGCCATGCGCGTGCAGGCGCTGTGGCAGCTGGGCGAACTCGGTGCCGCGCTCGACCTCGCCGACGAGGCACTGCCCCTGGCGCGTGACGACGCCGACAAGGACCCGCTGCTGGACCTGGTGTCGATGACGCTGGACGTGCACGGCTTCATCGGCGACTTCGACGGCGCCGAGCGCCTGCTCGCCGAAGCCGACGCGCGTGGCGGAGGGGCAGGCGGCTGGCTGGCGGCCAAGCTGGCCTTCAACCGCTGCCGCCTGGCGCTGGAACGGGGCGATGCCGCCGCGGCCGGCGCGGTGCTGGCACCGGCGGCCGACCCGCAGGCGCTGCGCGACCCGCGCGACCGCGACCAGGCCCGGCTGTGCCGGGCCGAACTGGCCTTGGCTGCCGGCGACCCTGCCACCGCGCGCCGGTGGCTGGCCGAAGGCCTGGAACCCCGCGCGGCGATGGAGGCGCGCGCCCGGCACGCGCTGTTGCGCCTGGCGGCCTGGCCCGGCGACGGCGCCGAGGGCCGGGCCGCACGCGACGGGGCCCGGGACCGCGCGGCCGATGCCCGCACGCCGCGGCCGCTGGTGATGCTGCTGCAGCAGGCACTGGCCGCGCAGGCGGCCGCCGCGGGCGACGAGCACCTCGCCGCCGAAGCCGGGGCCGCCTTCGAGGCGCTGCGGCAGCACCTGGCCGACAGCCTGGCCGCCCGTCCGGCACTGCGCGATCGCCTGCTAGCTCGCTGGCGCTGATCGCCTCGCCCGCGCGGCCGCCCGGCTGCAACGCACCTGCAACGCCCGGCCGGCAAGCTGCAGCCTGGGGTGGACTTCGTGCACCCCGCACCGGAGAGGCCTGCCATGGACAGCGCGACGCACCGCCACACCGCGCCACCGAGCGCCACCCTGCGGCTGGAACTGCTGCTGCGGCGCGACGCGCCGGGCGGACCATGGCGGGCCGAGGTCGCGCTGCCCGGCGCCAGCGGCCGCCTGGCCTTCCCGTCGCTGGACGCGCTGTTCGGCTACCTGTCGCGGCTGGACCGGCCGCCGGGCGGGCTGCGCTGATGGCCGCCACCGCCGACCACACCGCCGCGGCGCGGCTGCGCCTGGCGCTGCTGGCGCTGGTCGGCGCCGCCGCGCTGCTTGCCGCCTGGGCGCTGCTGCGCGGCGGCCTGGAGGCCGCGCGCATCGTCGGGCAGTGGGAGCGCCACGACGCGGTGCTGATCTACGACCACCTGCCGGACAGCATCGAGCTCGAGGTCCGCGCCGATGCGCTGGAGGCCATGCCGCAGCTCCTGCGCCACAGCGAGCACCGGGCCGACGCCGAGGGCCATGTGCGGGTGCTGCTGCCGCGGCCGAACTACCTGTTCACGTCGCGCCTGGACGACCTGCCGATCGCGCACGACCCCGCCGACCCGGGCCGCGTGCGCGTGCTGGACCTCGGGCACCTGGGCCTGCCGCTGCTGGCGCTGGCCACGCTGCTCGCGGTGCTGGCCGGGGTGGGCCGCGCGCTGGCGCGCAGCGACTGGGGCGAGGATCGGACCTGGGTCGACGGCCGCTGGCTGCCCACCGCGACGCAGGCGCTGCGCCCGGGCAGCCGCGCGCGCACCGAGCACACGCTGATCGCCCCCGCCGGCCCGGCGCGCCCGCCCGCCTTCTGGCTGGCACTGATGGCCAGCGGCGCCGTGGCGGCCGGCGTGCTGGCCCTGCTGTACGGCGAGCAGGCGCCGGTCGAGGTCGGTGCCGGCCTGGCCGCCGGGACGCTGGCGCTGACCGCGCTGGGTGCCAGCGCGAGCAGTGCGCGCACGCGCCACGTGCGCTTCGACGACGACGGCATCGCCGACGGCCACTGGTTCGCCACGCGCCGCCTGCCGTGGCGGGCGTTTGCGTCGCTGGTGCCGGTCAACATCCACCGCGAGGAGCAGGCGCGCTTCGACCGCACGCCGGCCCACCGCCGCCCGGCTCACCGCACGCGGCCACCGACGGTCTGGCAGTGGGTCGCCAGCGACGCCCGCGGCGGCGCGCTGCTGCGCCTGCCCTGCGAGGTGGAGGACACGCCGGCCTTCGCCGCCTTCGCCGAGCGCTGCGGCGGTGCGACCCTGTCCGGCGCCGCCGGACGCGCGGCGGCGCGGTGGCGAGAGGAGTTCCCGGCCGTGGGTACGACGACCGGCGAGTGGCGCGAGCTGGAGGAACTGGACGACCTGGACGACGAGGATCCCGGCGCCGGCGACCGGGGCGCCGCGCCGCCGGCGTCCCGATCGGGCGCGCCGGCACGCTGAAGCGCCCCCCGCGTCGGGCGAACGCGCCGATGCCGCGGCCGCTGGACGGCCGGCCGTCAGCCGGCGCGCGTCGCCGCGTACAGCGCATAGCCCAGACCGCCGCGCCGGCAGGGCCCGATCAGGCGCGCGGTGACCGCCGCGCGGCGCCACGCCGGCTGCCAGGCCCGGAAGCCGAAGCGACGCTCCTGCGCCGCCGCGAAGCGCGCGAAACCGCCGAGCACCGGTTCGTCCAGCCGGGTCGCGACGACCTCGGCGAAGCCGGCCGCGCGCAGCTGCGCGACGCGCGTCGGCAGGTCGACGAGGTCGGCGTGCGGCACGCCGGCGGCCCGCGCCGCCGCCCGCACCAGCAGCGAAGGGCCGCGGTCGAGCACGAGATCGGTGAAGACGAAGCGCCCGCCGGGCACCAGCCGGCCGGCCACCTGTTCGAACAGGCGCGGTCGCGGCCGCAGGTGGTAGGCCGCATCGACGCAGAGCACGGCGTCGAAAGCCTGCGGCAGGCCGGCCAGCGCGTCGAGCACCGGCTGCGCCAGCACCGCGGCGTCCGGCACCCGCGCCGCGGCCTCGCGCGCCCGGGCGCGGTCGGCCTCGATGCCGACCAGCGCGCCGGCACCGAAGGCCGTGCGCCACAGGACCAGTTCCTCGCCGGCGCCGCAGGCCAGGCTGAGCACGCGATCGCCGGGCCGGAGCGCCGCCGCCTCGCCGACCGCACGCGCCAGCGCCTCGCAGGCGCCGGCATAGTCGTCGTCCGCGCGTCGCCACAGGCCCAGGTTGCCCCAGGCGGCGGGGCGGCCGCCGGCGTGCAGGCAGGCGGCCTCGCCCCCTTCGCCGGGCCGCCGGCCCGCCACGCTCAGGCGCCGCCGTCGCAGCGCTCGCCGGCCGCCGGCTGCAGCCGCGCGCCCTGCAGGCGACCCCAGGGGCCTGCGGCCTGGGCGACGACCAGTTCGCCCCGGCCGCTGCCCTGCCAGCGCGCCTGCAGCGAGGCGCCGCCGGCACCCTGCGCCTGCCAGTCTGCGCCGTCGATGCGCCCGGCCAGCATCCAGCGGCGGTCGCCCAGCGTCGCGCTGCCCTGCAGCGCCTGGAAGCGCTGGTCGAGCCGCAGTGCCGCCCCGCCGGCGCCGCACCACAGCCCCTGCAGGCGCGCCGGCACCACCCACAGGTGCAGGCGGCTGAGCTTCTCGCGGCCGACCGGCTTGTCCGGCGCGTCGACGGTGCGCGTGAGGTCCGGCGCCCAGTCGCCCAGGTCCCAGTCGTGCGAGACGATGCGCGTGCCCGGCGCCAGCGCCAGCAGGCGCGGCCGCAGCTGCAGGTTGACCTCCTGCAGCAGGTACATCGTGATCACGCTGGCCGGCGACAGGTCGGTCTCGAACAGGTCCTGCTGCTCGAAGCGCACGCGGTCGGCAACACCGGCGCGCGCCGCCGCCTCGCGGCTGCGCTGCACGAGGTCGGGCACGATCTCGACACCCAGCCCGCGCGCGCCGAAGCGCTTCGCGGCGTTGATGACGATGCGGCCGTCGCCGGAGCCGAGGTCGATCAGGTGGTCCTGCGGACCGACGCCGGCCAGCTCCAGCATCGCCAGCGTGACGGCGTCGGGGGTGACGACGAAGGGAACCTCCTCGGCGAAGGCCGGCGCCGCGGCGCCGGCCGTCTGCGCGGACGATGCCGCAGGCAGCCCGAGCGCGGCCAGCACCGCGGTTATGCTGAAGAGCAGTGATCGCATGCTGCGAGTATCGGCCCGCGCGCGCCCCCCACCGGAAGACGACATGCCCCGCTTCGCCGCCAACCTCTCGACGCTGTTCACCGACACGCCGCTGATCGAGCGCTTCGGCCGCGCCGCGCGCGCCGGCTTCGCGGCCGTCGAGGTGCAGTTTCCGTACGAGCTGCCGGCTGCGGCGATCCGCGAACAGCTCGACCGCCATGGCCTCGAGATGGTGCTGCACAACCTGCCGGCCGGCGACTTCGCGGCCGGCGACCGCGGCATCGCCTGCGACCCGGCGCGCGTGGCCGAATTCCGTGCCGGCGTGCCGCGGGCCATCGTCTATGCACGCACGCTGGGCGTGCCGCGCCTGAACTGCCTGGCCGGCAGGATGCCGGCCGGCGTGGACGAGGCGACGCTGCGCCGCACCTTCGTCGAGAACCTGCGCTTCGCCGCCGCGGCGCTGGCCGACGCCGGGCTCGTGCTGCTCGTCGAGCCGATCAACCGCCACGACGTGCCGGGCTTCTACGTGCACCGCACGCTGCAGGCCCTCGAGTTGCTCGACGAAGCCGGCGCGGCCAACGCCTTCGTGCAGTACGACGTCTACCACGCCCAGCGCAGCGAGGGCGAACTCGCCGGCACGCTCGAGCGCTGCCTGCCACGCATCGGCCATGTGCAGATCGCCGACAACCCGGGCCGCCACGAGCCGGGCAGCGGCGAGATCCACTGGCCCTTCCTGTTCGAGCACCTGGACCGCATCGGCTACGCCGGCTGGGTCGGCTGCGAATACTTCCCGGCCGCCCCCACCGAGGCCGGGCTGGGCTGGATGACGCCCTACCGGTAGCGCCCTACCGGTAGCCCGCTACTCGACCTCGCCGCCGAAGCGCTTGCACAGGTTGGCGATGTACTTGTCGACCAGCTTCTCGAACTCGCCCTGCACCACCGGCACGACGATCATCCGCATCAGCGCCGGCAGGCCGACGTCCACCGTGCCCTGGATCTTCAGCACCAGCGCCGTGCGGTCCTTCTTGTCGCTGATCTTCCAGCTGCCGCCGACCTGCGCGTTGCCCACGCCCTTGACCGGGGTCCAGACCACGCTGCCCTTCTTCGCGTCGGACACGTATTTCGACGCGTAGACGGTCTGGATGTTGACCTGCGCGGTGCCCACCTTGGCCATCTCCCAGCGGTAGACGCCGTCGCCCATGTCCACCAGCTTGTCGACCTTGGGGAAGTGGCTGACCGAGGTCGGCACGTCGGCGAGCACGCCGAAGACCTCCTTGTACGGGGCCTTGACGGCGAATTCGTAGGCCAGGTCGATCTCGACGCTGACGGTCATGGCGGCTCTCCTGTGGCGGGTGGTGTCGGGGCAGGGATCAGTCGTCGTGCTGGCCGTGCCAGGGCAGCATCAGCGTCAGCCACTCGAGCTTCTCGAATTCGGGCGCGAAGCGGTCGATGACCTGCTGCGGGTCGGGGCACAGCGCCTGGTCGGTGATGAGCGCGAACTGCACGCCACCGCCGTAGCTGAGGATGGACACGCCGACGCCGATCTCGCCCGAGGCCGGCACCCAGAACATGGTCTGGCGCAGCGTGGACCCGCAGAACTTCAGCGGCGTGCCCGGCCCCGGCACGTTGGTCATCACCGCGGTCGTCTTCTTCGCGAACATGCCGGTCACCGCGTCCTGCACCGGCTTGATGAACAGCCCGCTGACCGCCAGCACGCCGAAGGCCAGCAGCGGCTGGTAGCTGCCCTTGAGCTCGGCCATGCGCGCGCGCACCGCGAACACGCGCTCGACCGGGTTGGCGATGCCGATCGGCAGCACCAGCGGCGCCAGCCCGAAGCGGTTGCCCAGCTGCCAGGCCTTGTCCAGCGGGCGCAGGTTGACCGGCACCATGACGCGGATCTGCTTGCCCGCCGGGTCGTCGCCGCGGCCGGCCAGGTATTCGCCGATGGCGCCGGCCGCGCAGGCCAGCAGCACGTCGTTGACGGTGCAGCCCAGGCCCTTGCCAACCACCTTCACCGCGTCCAGCGGCAGCGGCTCGCTCCACGCCACGACCTTCCTGCCCAGCGGCCGGCCCTTCAGCAGCGTCGGCGAGTCGTTCTCCATCAGCGCCAGCGCCGCCACGTCGGACAGCACCTGCACGCCGGTGCGCGCCATGTCCATGCTGCCCAGCAGCGGCTGGTAGGGGTTGGCCAGCATGTCGATGGACTTCGCGACGCCGCCGCCGTACATGCCGATGGCCTTGACGGTGAGCTCGGTCAGCGGCTTGATCACCGCGTCGGCCAGCCAGTCGTGCTCGCCTTCGTGCGTGCCGTCCTCGGACGCGGGCGGCCGCCGCGGCGGGTCGCTGCCGCCATCGGTGATGGACAGCATCACCGAGATCAGCGCGATGCCGTCGCCGATGCAGTGGTGGATGCGCGCAATGAGCGCGCTGCCGCCGTCGTAGTGCTCGACCAGCTGAAACTGCCACAGCGGGTGCGCGGGGTCCAGCGGCGTCGTCGCCAGTTCGCCGCACAGGCGCTGCAGTGCCTGGCGCGCGTCCTCGCCGCGACGGCGCTTCAGCGTCGCCGGCACGACATGGCGCGCGAGGTCGAAGGCCTCGTCCTCGACCCAGCTGGCGCCCATCGCGTCGACCACCGCCTTCTGGCGGAAGCGGTCGTACTTCAGCAGCTTGTCGCCGATGCGCTCGCGCACCGCCGCCAGCGTGACCGCCGGCTGCAGCAGCCAGACGCCGACGATCATCATCAGGTTGACGTCGTTGTCCATGCGCAGCCACGCCGTGTCGACGCGCGACATGCGTTCGGCAGTGGCTGCGGTCATCGGGTTTCTCCTCGGCGGGCTCGGGCGCCCAGGTGGCGGGCGCAGGGCACGATGGTAGGTAACATCGCCGCCGTCAAGACTGAGTTTCCACGAACGGAGGATCCGCCATGTCCAAGCTCCAGGCCGCCTTCGACAAGGCCGTCGCCGAAAGCAAGCAGTTGCCCGAGAAGCCGGACAACGCGACGCTGCTGAAGATCTACTCGCTGTACAAGCAGGCGACCGAGGGCGACGTGGAAGGCAAGCGCCCGGGCTTCACCGACATGGTCGGCCGCGCCAAGTACGACGCCTGGGCCGCCGTCAAGGGCAAGAGCAAGAACGACGCGATGAAGGAATACGTCGACCTCATCGAGTCGCTGAAGTAGCCGCCGCCGGCGCGCCGCGAGGCGCACCGCGGTTCGTGCCGGTCAGCGCGCGGCCAGCGCCTTCTCGACCGCCGCGGTCAGCGCCGGCGCCCCGGGCGCGGTGGTGCTGCCGAAATGCGCGATCGGCTGGCCGTCGCGCCCGACCAGGTACTTGTTGAAGTTCCAGCTCGGCTGCTTGCCGGTGGCCGCAGCGAGCTGGCGGAACAGCGGCTGCGCGTCGGCGCCGCGCACCGGGCCGGTGGCGAACATCGGAAACCTCACGCCGTAGGTGTTGAAGCAGACCTCGGCGGTCTTCTTCGCATCGGCGTCCTCCTGCCTGAAGTCGTTGCTGGGAAAGCCCAGCACGACGAGGCCGCGCGATGCGTATCTCGCATTCAGCGCCTCCAGGCCCTCGAACTGCGAGGTGAAGCCGCAGTAGCTGGCGGTATTGACGACCAGCAGCACCTTGCCGGCGTACTGGCAAAGGTGCTGCGGGGCCTCGTCCTGCAGCCGCGGCACGCGGTGGTCCAGCAGCGGCGGGCAGGTGGCCGCCGTGGTGGCAGCGGTTGCGCCGGCCGGTGCCGCGGCCTGGGACCAGGCCGCCTTGGGGGCGGCGGCCGCCACGAAGGCGGCCAGGGCAGCCAGGGCCGCCAGGGCGTGCGCGGGCCGCAGGCGCAGCGAGGTGGTCGTCGACTTCATGCCAGCATGATGCCGCGCCGGACAAGCCGGCATCGACGACGGGTCTTGCGGGCCGGCCGCGCGGCCCGGGGGGCTGCCTGAGCTGCCGTCGCCTACTTCGCCGCCGTCTTCTTCGCCGGCGCCTTCTTCGCAGCCGCCTTCTTCGCCGCGGCAGCCGGTGCCTTCGCGCCACCCTTGGCGCCGGCCGGCGCCTGGGCCAGCAGCGCGTCGAGGTTCTTGGTGATCTCGTGCTCGATGGTCTTGCTGAAGGCGCCGAGCAGGAAGCCCAGCCTGGCGTCAAGGTCGAAGTGGTCGGCGGCCACGATCAGCCGCCCGCTGACGCCGCTGCGCTTGAACTCGACGGTGTCGCTGTATTCGCCCTCGATCACGGTGCAGGCCATGTCGAACTTGCTCTCGGCCTCCTCGGCCCACTGCAGCGCGACCTTGCGCGCCTTGGCCAGGCCGAGCTGGTGTTCGCGGCGGATGTGGATGTCGGGCACGGTGCTCCTCGTCGGGCGGTGTCAGCGCAGGGATTCCAGTGTCGCGCGGCGCTGCTCGCGCGGCAAGGCGGCCAGCGTGCGCACCTCGGCGTAGAAGCGCTCGAAGTCGCCGCCGCTGCGGTCGAACAGGCGCTCGAAACCGGGCACGAGGTCGAAGTAGGCCGCCAGCACGCCGAGCGAGGCATTGTTGGCCTCGTCGAACCAGCGGTCGTAGCCGGTGAAGCCGGCCCAGCGCGTGGCCTTGAGCTGCTGGTGCTCGGCGCGCATCGCGGCCAGCAGCGTGGCCTTGCGCTGGCGCTGGGTCTCCGGCGGCAGCGCGGTGGCGTACAGCGCCGCCAGCGAGTCCCGGTATCGCAGCGTCAGTTCCCGGAACTCGGCGCGCCGCTCGGTCAGCGCGGCATGGTCGTCGCGCGCCGCCTGCGAACCGTGGCGCAGCAGCCAGCGCGCGCCGCCGATGCGCTCGACCGCGGTCGCGAACGACTCGTTGAAGGTCGTGTCGTCGTCGACGTAGACGACCTGGTGCGCCAGCTCGTGGAAGATCAGCCGCGCCAGCTCGCCCTCGGGCCAGTTCAGGAAGGTATTGAGCAGCGGGTCGCCGCCCAGCCAGTCGGTGCGGCCCAGCGTGGAGTAGGCCGGCACGCCGTAGACGCTGACCTCGTAGCCCTCGGCGCGCAGCTGCGCGGCCATCGCATCGGCCGCCTCCTTGCGGAAGTAGCCGCGGTAGCCGATGCAGCCGGTGAACGCGAAGCACCAGGTCTTGAGCTCCAGCGACAGCTCGGGCGCCGCGACCACGTTCCACACGACCGCGCTGCGGCCGAGGTCGGCATAGCGGCGGTAGCTGCGGTTGTCGGGCAGCTTCAGCTCGGCCACGGCAAAGTCGCGCATGCGCTGGCTGAGTTCCAGGCGCTCGCGCAGCGGCGCCGGCGTGGTCTCGTCGGCCAGCCAGTCGGCCACCGGGCGCGAGCGCTGCAGCAGGTCCAGGTGGCCATTGGCGGCCTGCGCGTAGTAGCCCAGGGTGCTGCAGCCGCTGGTGAAGCACACCGCACCGGCAGCGACGAGCAGCGTGCCGGCCAGCCCGCCCAGCCCCGCCATCAGCGCCCAGGCCTTCCAGGAGAACCGGCGCACGGCGCGGTCACGCCGCCTCGACCTCGACCAGGCAGTCGTAGAACGACGGTGCCCGGCCGATGTCGGTCAGCCGCTGGTGCGTCAGCTGGTTGACATTGCTGCCGGCCAGCCCGTCCTTGCGCCACCACACGCCCAGCCCGTTGACGACGCCGGGCCGCGCACGCGCACCGACCGCCGCCTTGCACAGGTATTCGCCGCGGTCGTTGAAGACACGCACCGTTGCGCCGTCGGCGATGCCGCGCGCGGCGGCGTCCGCCGGGTGCATCTCCAGCAGCGGCTCGCGTTCGGCGGCGCGCAGGCTGGCGACGTTGACGAAGCTGCTGTTGAGGAAATGGCGCGCCGGTGGCGAGATCATCTGCAGCGGGTAACGCGCGGCGAGCGCCGGCGTCGTCTCGGCGCATTCGTGGTTGGGCACGAAGTCGGGCACGCCCAGCCCCGGCGCGTCGACGACGGCGCGGCCGTCGGCCGTGGGAAAGCCGCCGTCGGCGAAAGGCGCCTCCGGCAGCTCCAGCTTCGCCCAGCCGCGCTCGCGCAGCGACGCCAGGTCGACCTGCGCCGGGTCGTAGGCGCCGAGCGCCATGACCTCGTCGCTGTCGGCGAAGCAGGGCTCGGTGAAGCCCATGCGCGCAGCGAGCAGGCGGAAGATCTCGGCATTGCTCTTGGCCTGGCCCAGCGGCTCGATGGCCGGCCGGTTCAGCAGCGCCCAGGTGTGGCCGTAGGCGCTGTGCGCGTCCCAGTGCTCCAGCTGCGTGGTCGCCGGCAGCACGAAGTCGGCGTGGTCGGCGGTGTCGGTGAGGAAGTGCTCCAGCACCACGGTGAACAGGTCGTCGCGCGCGAAGCCGGCGACGACCTTGCCGCTTTCGGGCGCCACCGCGACCGGGTTGCTGTTGTAGACGACCAGTGCCTCGATCTTCGGGCCGAAGGGCGGCGAGGCCTCGCGCAGCAGGTCGTCGCCGATGGTGCTCATGTTGATCGTGCGCGGGCGGCGGCCGCCCGGCAGGAGGTCCGGCCGCTGCAGCCAGGCGTCGCGCCGGCGGCCGAGGAACCAGCCGCTGGACGAGAGCAGCAGCCCGCCGGCGCGATGCCGCCAGGCGCCGGTCAGGCAGGGCAGCAGCACGATCAGCCGCACGGCGTTGCCGCCGCCGCGCACGCGCTGCATGCCGTAGTTCAGGCGGATCGCCGCCGGCTTGGTCGTGCCGTACAGGCGCGCCAGCTCGACGATCTGCTGCAGCGGCAGCCCGCACACCGCGGCGGCGCGCTCGGGCGGCCACTGCAGCGCGCGCTCGCGCAGCGCCGGCCAGCCGTTGACGTGGCGCGCCAGGTAGTCGTGGTCCAGCCACTCGTGGCGGATCAGCTCGTGCATCAGCGCCAGCGCCAGCGCGCCGTCGCTGCCCGGGCGCAGTGCCAGGTGCAGGTGGCACTTCTCGGCCGTGTCGGTGCGCCGCGGGTCGATGGCGACCAGCGTGGCCCCGTTGCGCTTGGCCTGCTGCGCCAGGTTCCAGAAGTGCACGCTGGAGGTGATGGGGTTGCTGCCCCAGATCAGGATCAGCCGGCTCTCGGCAAAATGTTGCACGTGCATGCCGACCTTGGCGCCGTAGGTGGCGACCAGCGCGTCGCCGCCGGCGCTGGCGCAGATCGTGCGGTCCAGCAGGCTGGCGCCCAGGCGGTGGAAGAAGCGCGCCGCCATGCCCTCGGCCTGCACCAGGCCCATGGTGCCGGCGTAGCTGTAGGGCACGATGGCCTGGGGGTCGCGCGCGGCGATGGCCTTCAGCCGCGCCGCGATCTCGTCCAGCGCGGCGTCCCAGCTCACCGGCTCGAAGCGGCCCTCGCCCTTGCGGCCGACGCGCCTGAGCGGCGTCAGCACACGCTCGGGGTGGTAGCTGCGCTCGGCGTAGCGGCTGACCTTGGTGCACAGCACGCCGCCGGTGGGCGGGTGGTCGGGGTCGCCGGCGACGCGCACCACGCGGCCGTCCTGCACGGTGATGCGCAGCGCGCAGGTGTCGGGGCAGTCGTGCGGGCAGGCGCCCTGCACGACGCGGCTGGCGCCGCTGCCGGGCGCGGCGCCGGCGGCGGCGATGGCGGGGTCGGCCGTCGTCATGCCGTCACTGTGCCACAGCGGCGGGCCGGCAAACCCCCAGGGCGCAATCACCCGCGGCGCGGCATAAGATGCCCCTTCGTCCGTCCGCACCGCACCGCCATGAACCTGCTCGAACCCATCCTGGCCGACGCTGCCGAGATCACGAGGATCCGCCGCGACATCCATGCCCACCCGGAACTGGCGTTCCAGGAGGAACGCACCGCCGACGTCATCGCCAAGGCGCTGACCGACTGGGGCATCCCCATCCACCGCGGCCTGGGCAAGACCGGCGTCATCGGCATCGTGAAGAACGGCAGCTCGCCGCGCGCCGTCGGGCTGCGCGCCGACATCGACGCGCTGCCGATGACCGAGCACAACGTCTTCCCGCATGCCAGCCGCCACCCCGGCAAGATGCACGCCTGCGGCCACGACGGCCACACCGCGATGCTGCTGGCCGCGGCCAAGCACCTGGCCAGGCACCGCAACTTCGACGGCACCGTCTACCTGATCTTCCAGCCGGCCGAGGAAGGCGGCGGCGGCGCGCGCGAGATGATCAAGGACGGCATCTTCGAGAAATTCCCGATGGAGGCCGTCTTCGGCGCCCACAACTGGCCGGGCATGAAGGTCGGCATGATCGGCGTCAACCCGGGCGCGATGCTGGCCAGCAGCAACGAATTCAAGGTCACGATCACCGGCAAGGGCAGCCATGCCGCGCTGCCGCACCTGGGCATCGACCCGGTGCCCGTGGCCTGCCAGATGGTGATGGCCTGGCAGACCATCATCACGCGCAACCGGCGCCCGATCGACCCCGGCGTGATCAGCGCGACGATGATCCACACCGGCGAAGCGATCAACGTGGTCCCCGAGACGGCCGAGATCCGCGGCACCGTGCGCACCTTCAGCCTGGAGACGCTGGACCTGATCGAGCGCCGCATGAAGGAAGTGGCCGAGCACACCTGCGCCGCCTTCGGCGCCGAGTGCGAGTTCATGTTCAAGCGCAACTACCCGCCCACCGTCAACCATGCGGCGGAGACCGAATTCGTGCAGCGCGTGCTGGGCCACGTCGTCGGCGAAGCCAACGTCGTGCCCTTCGAACCCACGATGGGCGCCGAGGACTTCAGCTTCTTCCTGCAGGCCAAGCCCGGCTGCTATTTCGCGATCGGCAACGGCGACGGCAGCCACCGCGAGGGCGGCCACGGCCTGGGCCCCTGCATGCTGCACAACCCCAGCTACGACTTCAACGACGAGCTGATCCCGCTGGGCGCCACCTGCTGGGTGCGGCTGGCCGAGGAGTGGCTGCGCCAGCCGGCGCCGGCGCGCTGACGGCGGCGATGACGACGGCCGCCTTCTTCGCGCAGAGCTACGCCGAGGCGCGCGGCAAGTTTCTCGCCGCGGCCGAGGCCGCCGGCGCGCGCGTGCAGTCGCATGTGCACCCGCTGCTCGGCCGCGACGGCGAGACGCTGGCGATGGACGTCGCGCGCATCGGGCCGGCCGACGCGCCGGCACTGCTGCTGGTCAGCAGCGGCTGCCATGGCGTCGAGGGCTTCTGCGGCTCCGGCGTGCAGGGTGCGCTGCTGGCCGATGCCGCCTTCCTGGACGCGGCCCGCGAGTCGAATGTCGCGCTGCTGTTCGTGCATGCGCTGAACCCCTACGGCTTCTCCTGGATCCGCCGCACGACGCAGGAGAACGTGGACCTCAACCGCAACTGGCACGACTTCGGCCAGCCGCTGCCGCGCAACACCGCCTACGACGAGATCGCGCACTGGGTGGTGCCGGCGACCTGGCCGCCGCCGCCCGAGGCCGAAGCCGGGCTCGCCGCCTTTGCCGAGCGGCATGGCGCGCGCGCGCTGCAAACCGCCATCAGTGGCGGCCAGTACGACCATCCCGAGGGTCTGTTCTACGGCGGCCGCAACCCGACCTGGAGCCAGGTCACGCTGCGCCACGTGCTGCAGGAGCACGGCACGCGCTGCACGCGGCTGGCCTGGATCGACCTGCACACCGGCCTGGGTCCCAGCGGCCACGGCGAGCGCATCTTCGCCTGCCGCGACGACGCCGCCGCGCTGGCGCGCGCCCGTGCCTGGTGGGGCGCGGAAGTGACCTCGATCTACGACGGCTCGTCGGCCTCGGCGCTGCTGTCGGGCCTGATGTGGCTGGCCGCCTACCAGGAATGCGCGCAGGCCGAGTACACCGGCATCGCGATGGAATACGGCACGCAGCCGCTGCCCGAGGTCATCGATGCCTTGCGCGCGGACCAGTGGCTGGAGAACCACCCCGAGGCGCCGGCCGCGCAGCGCGACGCGATCAAGCGCCAGCTGCGCGACGCCTTCTACACCGACACCGACGCCTGGAAGCAGCGCATCGTCGAGCAGGGGCTGGCCGCGGCGCGACAGGGCGTCGCCGGACTGCGCGCCTAGCGTCACCGGCGCCGCGGCCTCGGCCCGATGGCCGGCACGCTGCGTTCAGCGCACGATCAGCGTGCGCGCGCCGAGCAGCGCGCCGGACTTCGCATCGACGATGCGCACCGTGACCTGCTCCGGCTGGAAGCCGGCCGGCAGCGCCACGCGGCCGCGCAGCACCTCGTGCCGGCCCGGCGTCAGGTCCTGCGCCGGCAGTTCGACCGCGGTCGCGCGGCCAGCCCCCGTCGCGACCAGGCGCAACGTCACGGCCAGCGGCCGCGGCGCCGGCTCGCGCGTCAGCGCGACGCCGTAGTCGAGCTGCCCGCCGCGCGCCGCGAAGCGCGCCGCGCGCACCTCGACGGCACCGCCGCGCGGGTCGGGCGGCAGCGCCGGCAGCACCAGCGCGAGGTCCTCGCGCAGCCGCTCGACGGCGCTGCGCTGCGCCGCCAGGTCCTCGCCCTGCGTGCGCAGCTGCTGCTCGGCCGCGGCCAGCGCCGTGCGCGCCTGCGTCAGCTCGGCGGCCAGGCGCGTCGCCTCGGCCTCGGCGCGCGACTGCGACTGCAGCAGTTGCTGCGACGCCTGCATGCCCAGCCGCGGCGGCAGGTGGCGCTCCTGCACCCACCACAGGCCAGCGGCGCCGCTGGCCATGCCCAGCAGCAGCAGCACCAGCCAGCGCGGCACCCGCCAGCTCGAACGCCGGCGGCCGTAGAGGGTGAAGCTGTCGTTGCGGGACCGGAAGGGCATCGGGGTCGGGTGCAGCAGGGCA
Organism: Rubrivivax sp.; assembly: GCA_019635315.1. Taxonomy (GTDB): domain Bacteria; phylum Pseudomonadota; class Gammaproteobacteria; order Burkholderiales; family Burkholderiaceae_C; genus Rubrivivax. The sequence continues at coordinate 1,269,631 of JAHBZT010000001.1, read as the reverse complement.
GAAAACCTGCGAGCGTAAACGCTGCCCGCGCCGGACCCGCAACACGATGTACACGAACCGCGCTCCGCGCCTCTGCAGGCCCGGCGGCCGCGCGCGACGCTTCGGGCCCGCACGGCGGGCGCTCCCGGCGGGCCCCGGCCGTGGCGGCGCTCAGGACGCGCCGATGCTTGGCCCCGCTCAGGGCGCGGTGATGCTTGACGGCGCTCAGGGCGCGCCGATGCTTGGCGGTGCTCAGGGCGCGCCGATGAACAGGTAGCCGTTGGTCGCCCCGCCGGCCGCGCTGCCGATGCCGACGAAGACCGGCCCCAGCGGTGTCTCGCCGCCCAGGTAGAGGGCCAGGCCGCCGATCCAGCCGTCGCGCTTCTGCAGCGCATAGGGCCGGCCGACGTAGCCGCCTTCCAGCGCGATGCCGGCCCGCATGTCGCCGCGCAGGCCCAGCGGCAGGCGGCCGATGATGCGTTCGCCGCGCAGGCCCAGGTAGGCGACGCGGTCGCCGATCAGCTGGCCGGTGGCGTAGCCGGTCAGGTTGAGGAAGCCGCCCAGGCGCGCGGCCTCGTTGAACGGCAGCTCGCCGCGCGGCGAGTCGACCCAGCTGGCGCGGCCGGCCAGCACCCAGTCGGCCAGCGGCAGCGCACCGCGCAGCTCCAGCGACAGCTTGGCGTAGTCGTTGCGGTCGTCGTTGAACCAGCTGGCCAGCGCCGACCAGCCGCTGCGCGGCGTATACAGCTGGTCGCGGCGGTCCAGGTCCAGCACGACCAGCCAACCGCCGGTGCTGCGCTCGGGCAGCACCGAGAGCACGTCCAGCCCGGTCTCCAGCGCATTCGTGACCTTGCTCTCGCGCCAGCCGGCGCGCAGCTGGCCGAACAGCGCCAGGTTGACGCCCAGCGTCAGGTCCAGCCGCGTGCGCGCGCTGCGGTACTCGGCGATGCGCTGCTCGCGCAGCCAGTAGTCGTTGCGCTCGCGGCGGTACTCGGCCTGCGCGTCGGCAAACAGCCCCTGCCCGCGCACCACCGGCTGGTACCACTCGACGCTGGCGCCGGTGGCGCTGCCCAGCTCGCCGACCAGCAGCAGTTCGCCGCCGAAGGCATTGAGCCAGGTGCGCTGGTAGCCGGCGCGCAGCTGGTAGCTGGAACCCTGGCGCAGGTTGCTGTCCAGGCGCAGGCCCAGGCGCAGGTAGTCCGGACCCCAGCTCTTCTCCACCGGCAGGATGCTCAGCACGTTGCGCTGGCCCTCGCGCACCAGCGCGTAGTCCACGTACTCGTACCAGCCGTCGCCGAAGGCGCGCAGCAGGTCGCGCCGCAGCTGCTCGGCGTCCAGCGGCGCGCCGGCCTGCTGCTGCAGCCAGCGGCTGACCAGTTCCGGCTGCACCCGGCGCAGGCCGCCGACGCGGATCTCGTCGACACGCGGCACGTCGCGGTCGCGCACCGAGACGCTGCGCTGCCAGGCCGCATAGGCCGCCTCGTCCACGGCCAGCGCGGCCAGGCGCGGCGCCAGCGCCTCGGCGGCGGCGCGGCCGCGGTCGGCGGTCTCGGCGTGGCGCGCGAAGTCGGCGGCCGTGATGCCGTCGAGCGCGGGCTGGATGTAGATGTCGCCCGGTTTCAGCGTGGCCAGCGAGGCCTGCACGTTCTGCTCGGTCAGCAGCGCGACCATCTGCGCGGTGACGCTGAGCAGCCCGGTCACCTGCTCGGGCTTCAGCGGCGGCGAGCCGACGTTGACGGCGATCACCACGTCGGCGCCGCAGCGCTCGCGCACCTCGCGGATCGGCACGTTGTCGACCAGCCCGCCGTCGACCAGCCGGCGGCCGCGGTACTCCAGCGGGGCCAGCAGCGTCGGCACCGACATGCTGGCGCGCATCGCCATCGTCACGCTGCCGTCGCGCAGCACCACGCGCTCGCCGTTGCCAATGTCGGTGGCGATCATGGACACCGGCAGCGGCAGCTGCTGCAGTTCGCGCTCGCCGGTATCGGCGCCGACCAGCTGGTTGAAGAAGAGCTTGATCTTCTGCCCGGTCACCAGCCCCGGCGCGGCGACCGCGCTGCCGTCCTGGATGCCGACCTCGGTACCGGGCAGGAAGCGCTGTGACAGCCGGCGGCCGCGAAAACTCTGCTCGGTGTAGTCCGGGCTGTCGACGAACATGTCGCCCCAGTCGGCCCGGGCGAGCTCGCGCCGCATGCGTGCCGGCCCCAGGCCCGAGGCCCAGGCGCCGGCCACCAGCGCGCCCATGCTGGTGCCGGCGACGCAGTCCACCGGCACGCGCAGCCGCTCCAGCACCTCCAGCACGCCGATGTGCGCGGCGCCGCGCGCGCCGCCGCCGCCCAGCACGAGGCCGATGCGCGGTCGTGGTGCGCCCTGCACCTGCGCGGGCGTGTCGCCCCAGCGCGCGGCGCCGGACGAAGGTGCAGGCGGCTCGGCGGACGGCGACGCGAGCGCGTCCGGCAGCGCGAACAAGGCCAGCAGGCCGGCCAACCACAGCGGCTTCATGCCGCGGATTCTCGCCAGCCCGCGCGCCCGAGCGCGGCGCCGGGCCTCTTCAGGCCAGCCTCTTCAGGCCAGCCTCTTCGGCCCGGCCTCTTCGGCCCGGCGCTCTGGGCCTACTGCACGAAGCCGATCGGCGAGCGCCGCGGCGACGCGTCCGGCAGGTCCGCCAGCTCGATCGTCGCGCGGCCGGCCAGCCGCGCATTGCCGAAGGCGGTCATCCAGGCGCGGCGCATCTCGCGCGGCGCCATCGCGGCCAGGCGCTCGAGCACGGCGTCCGACGGCACCTCGTCGAAGCGGCGGCCCCAGTCGTGCTCGCCGCGCAGGCCGCGGTACAGGCGCAGCGCGATCGTGCGTGCCGCGTCGGGGTCGGGCGCCTGCACCTCGAAGACGTTCATGCGGTTGAGGATGGGCTCGGGGATCGTGCGCTCGTCGTTCGCGGTGGCGACCCAGATGACCTGGCTGGCGTCGATGGCGACCTCGGCGAATTCGTCGGTGAAGGTGCCGGCGGTGTCGTGCTCGAGCAGGCTGTACAGCGCGCCCAGCGGGTCGTAGGCATGCTCGGCGCGCGCCTTGTCGATCTCGTCGACGACCATCACCGGGTTGGCATACGCGCCGTCGACCAGGGTCTCGAAGACCTTGCCCGGCCGCGCGCCCTTCCACTGGCTGGAGGCGCCCGACAGCACCCAGCCGGCGGTCAGGCTGCTCATGCTGATGAAGCCCAGCCCGGTGCCCAGCAGCCGGGCGATCTCGCGCGCGAAATGTGTCTTGCCGATGCCCGGCGGGCCCAGCAGCAGCATCGGCGTGATCTCCAGCGCGTCGCGGCTGTCCTGGCACAGCGCGAGCTGGCGCCGCACGTCGTCCAGCACCTCGCCGAAATTGGGCATCTCGTCGTACAGGTGCTCCATCGCCGGCAGGCCGCTGGGCTTGACCTGGAAGCGCTCGGGGCCCTTCTCCAGCATGCGCTCGTAGGTGGCGCGCAGCGTCTCGTGCTCGCGCGGCGGCAGCTTGTCGAGCCGGCGCTCGACGTCGCCGACGCGGAACACCGAGCGCATCTGCGCGATCGGCATGCTGCTCGCGGACACGGGGACCAGACCGGTCTCAGGGCTCATCCGGGACTCCTTGGTCAAGCAACGGTGACGGGTTCATTCAAGCAAAGACTGCCACAGGCCCGGGCGGGAAGAAAAGTCCGGGAGACACCGCATTTGCGGGCCCGCCCCCGGCCCGGGCGCCAGCAATTCACGGGCCAGCCGGCGGTGGCGCCGCTGTTGGCAGTCGGCAGGGTCGGCTGCCAGGCAGCCTGCGCCGCCATCCCGCCTTGGACAGCGCGGCGCGCCGACGGTTCATCCGCGCCGGACGCAGTCCATCACCTGCCTGCTGCCAATCGTCGCAGTGCGCTGGTGCGCGGGCGGGCCGCTGCCTAAAGTGCAGCCATCGACGAACCGCAAGCCCCAAGGAGTCACGACATGAACACCCCCCGCACCCGACCGCAGATCGCCTCGCTGGCCCTGGCCCTGATGCTGACGCTGGCCACGCTGGGCGGCATCAACGGCCTCGCCACCGCCGACCCGGCGCAGCACCAGCAGCTGGCCCAGGTCGGCACGCCGCGCGCCTGAAGACCCCCGACGCCCTGGGCGCCGCCCCCTCGGCGCCCGCACCGATCGACTCCTGAGTCTCCTCCCCGAGACCTTCGCCCCGGGCCACCCCCGGGGCGTTTTTCTTGGCGGCGCGCGGCACGATGCCGGCACCGGGATCAGCCTGCCTGCATCAGCGCCTGCGCCAGGAACTGCAGGCTGCGGCCGTGCGCCAGCGCCGCACTCGGCGCGTGGTACGAGGCACGGGCCCAGCAGTTGAAGCCGTGCATCGAGCCGGGATAGACATGCACCTCGCTGCCGGCACGGCCGGCGAAGGCCTCGCGCACCTGCTGCACCGCGGCCGGCGGAATGTGCTCGTCGTGCCCGGCATAGTGAAACTGCACCGGGCAGCGGATGGCGGCCGCGCGGTCGAGCTGGCCGTGGATGCCGCCGCCGTAGTAGGCCACCGCGGCGTCGACGCCGGCCGTCGCCGCGGCCAGGTAGGCCAGGCGGCCGCCCAGGCAGTAGCCGATGGCGCCGGCCTTGCCGGCACAGGGCGGCAGCGCGCGCAGCGCGGCCACGCTGGCCGCGATGTCGTCCAGCACCTGCTGCGGCTGCAGCGCGGTCATCAGCGCGCGGCCGCGGTCGCGCTGCTCGCCCTCGTAGCCGAGCTCCACGCGTGGCGCCTGGCGCCAGAACATGTCCGGCGCCAGCACCGTGAAGCCGTCCAGCGCGTACTGCTCGGCGACGGCGCGGATGTGCTCGTTGACGCCGAAGATTTCCTGGAACAGCACCAGACCCGGACCCTGCCCTGCGGGCGGCAGGGCCAGGTAGCCGGCGAAGCCGGGGGCGATGTCGATCCAGCGCGTCTGCAGGGGGTGGCTCATGCGGGGTCTCCTCGGGTGGTGCAGGCATGGGTTCAGTAGGCGCGGCCCTTGCGGTAGGCCGCCTGCGTGCGCCGCGCCAGCGTCGTGGCCTGCGCCAGCGTGGCCAGCGACGCGCCGGCATGCGCGTGGGCGATCGCGATGCCCAGCGCATCGGCGGCGTCGGGACCCGGCGGCGCGGCCAGCGCGAGCAGCCGGCGCACCATCTCCTGGATCTGCGCCTTGTTCGCCAGGCCGTGGCCGACGACGGCCTTCTTCATCTGCAGCGCGGTGTACTCGGCCACCGGCAGCCCGCTGGCGACCAGCGCCGTGAGTGCCGCGCCGCGCGCCTGGCCGAGCAGCAACGTGCTCTGCGGGTTGACGTTGACGAAGACGATCTCGGCCGCCGCGGCGTCCGGCGCATAACGCTGCACGACCTCGCGCACGCCGTCGAAGATGATCTTCAGCCGCTGCGGCAGGTCGCCGCGCGGCGCCTCGGCGGTGCTGATCACGCCGCTGGCGACATAGGCCAGGCGCGCGCCGCGACTCTCGATCACGCCAAATCCCGTGCGCTGCAGGCCGGGGTCGATGCCCAGGATGCGGGAGGCGTTCATACGCGGAAATACCAGCGCACCGAATGGAAGAAGACCGGCGCCGCGAAGCACAGCGGCGCGACGCGGTCCAGCAGCCCGACGGCACCGGTGACGCTGGCCGTGTTGCCCCAGTAGCGCACGCCGGCGTCCTTCTTCAGCGCGCGCATGACCAGTTCGCCCAGCGTGCCAGCGCCGCCCGCGACCAGCCCCATCGCCAGCGCCTGGAAGGGTTTGAAGGGTGTGATCCAGTACAGCAGCGCGCCGACCAGCCCGGCGGCAGCGGCCCCGGCCCACCAGGCGCGCAGCGAGAACGAGCGGTCGATGTGACGCGCCAGCGGCCGCCGGCGCAGCCAGCGGCTGGCCAGTTCCTGCACGATCTGCGCGACCGCGGCGACGACGACCAGGAAGAACACCAGGAAGGCACCGCGCCCCTCCTGGCCGCGGAATTCCAGCAGCAGCAGCGCCGGCGCATGGCTCAGGCCGTAGACGCAGACCATGATGCCCCACTGGATCTTCGCGTTGCGCTCCAGGAAGCGCTGCGGATCGCCGGCCAGCGCGCTGGCCACCGGGATGGCCAGGAAGACATAGACCGGGATGAAGACCGTGAAGAGGTCGAACCAGCGCCCGCCGGCGATGACATACTGCAGCGGCAGCACGACGAAGAAGGCCAGGATCAGCGAGCGGTGGTCGCCGCGCCGCGTGTGCACCAGCGTGATGAACTCGCGCAGTGCGAAGAACGAGACGAGCCCGAAGGCGATGCCGGCGCCCACCGGGCCGGCGATCCAGGCAAGCCAGAACACCGCGGCGCCTATCCACAGCGCACGCAGGTCGCGCACCAGACGCCGGCCGCCCTCGCTGTCCTCGCTGTCGCGCAGCACCAGCACCATCGCGATCGCGGTGGCCAGCAGCAGGGCGCCGAACAGCGTCACGAACAGCAGCGCCACCTGCTGGTCCGTCGTCAGTTCGCGCAGTGCACCCATGTCAATGGCCCTGCCCGATGTCGCGCGGCTGCCGGGGCAGCGTAGACCTGCAACTGATCGAAGGCTGCATGCGGCGCGTTGCAGTCGTTCTTGGAACTGCGTTGCTGGTTCGTGCCGGCATTTGCGCAGCAAAGCCGCGTGGGGACAGCCCGCCGCGCCCAGAGTCCGGCGGTCGGCGCTGCGCGCCGACTGCCCTGCGATGCTCGGTCTCCTGGCCCGCCGCCCAACTCGCTCCGCTCACTTCGTTCGCTGCGCTCGGACACCGGCGGCGAGTCAGTTGTCGAAGCGCGCTGCGCGCGCGGCCAGGAGCCCTGCGCTTCTCGGCGCCTCCCATGGGCGCTGCGGGCTGCCCCCACGCGGCTTCGCGACACGGCGGTGGCGTTCCACCAGGTCGCATGCCACTGTCGGTGGACCTCGCGCCAGGCGGTACCCGCTGCCGGCGCTGTGTGGAGCGCCGAGCAGCGCAGCTTCGGGGTCGGCGCGCACGCAGTGCGCGCCTCCACATCTGACTCGCCGCCGGTGTCCGAACGGAGCGAGCGCAGCGAGCGAAGTGAGTTGGGCGGCGCGACCCCGGAGCGAGCAGCGCAGGGAAGTCGCCGCCGCAGGCGGCGACCGCGGAAGTCAGCGCCGGCAGCGGGTACCGCCTGGCGCGATGCGCAGACCAGCGCAGGCCAAGCAGTGCCTGGAACCCAAGTCTTCCAACCGAGCGGGCGAACGTCCGGCTTGCGCCGCAAGCAAACAGATCGGACCCCTTCCTCATGTCAGGCCACCACCGGCCGCAACGCCAGCACCGCATCGCGCGCGCGTGCCAGGAACGTGCGCTTGTCCTCGCCGGGCTCGAGTGCGATCGGCGCGCCGAAGGTCACCGTGCACAGGATGGGCACCGGCACCACCTCGCCCTTGGGCATCACGCGCTGCACGTTGTCGATCCAGGCCGGGATCAGCTGCACGCCGGGAAACTGCTCGGCCAGGTGGTACAGCCCGCTCTTGAAGGGCTGCGGCTCGCCCTTGGCGCTGCGCGTGCCCTCGGGGAAGATGACCAGCGAGTCGCCGCTCTTCAGCGCCGCGACCAGCGGCTCCAGCGGGTCCTGGTCGTCGCTGCGCTGGCGGTTGACGTAGACGGCGTGGAAGACCTCGGTCGTCAGCCATTCCTTCAGGCGGCTCGAGGTCCAGTAGTCGCGCGCCGCGATCGGTCGCGTCGTCGCGCGCAGCTCGCGCGGCAGCGCGGCCCAGATCAGCACCCAGTCCAGATGGCTCTGGTGGTTGGCGAAATAGATGCGCTGCTCGGCCTTCGGCGGGCAGCCCTTCCAGTGGCCCTGCGCGCCGGTGACCAGGCGCGCGATGAAGGCGAGCACGAGGCCGGCGAAGTCGGCACGGGTCATGCGCTCGATGCTAGCCGAGGGCCGCCGCGGCCGGCGCTCGCGGCAGGGCGGCGGCCACTCGTCGGCGCGCGCCGCGGCTTCGTCGCGCGCCGGCTGCAGGCCGGGCGCGGCTGCGGCATGCTGGCGGTCTTCCTGCAACCCAGGCCGCGTCGCCGCACGCGCCCTCGACACGCTGTCGCCGACGACCATGCCCCCAACGATCCCGACGCCGCGGCCTCGTGCCGCCCGCCTTGCCCCGTGGTCCGCTGCTTCGCTGATCACGGTGGCCCTGCTGGCCACCGGCTGCGCCGGCATCCGGCCGGCCCGGATGCAGCTGCCCGCGGCGCTCGCGGCGGCAACGCCCGAGCCGGCCGAGGGCATCGGTGGCGGCCGCAGCGGCAGCTTCCGGCTCGCCGACGAGCAGGGCCGCTATGAGCGCCGCGGCGACCGGCTCTCGCTGTTCGAGACCTGGACGCGCAGCAGCGCCGATGTCAGCTATACGCTGACGCGCGCCGACGGCGGCGAGGTCGCCGCCTCCTGCCGCGGCCGCCAGGCGGAGGTCAACGTCGGCGTCGTCGCCGGACGCACGCAAGCCTTCGAGCTGGCCTGCAGCTGGCGCGGTGCCGACGCGGCGCTGCGCCTCTCGGACCCCGGCGGCTTCGCCGGCGCCGGGGCCGGCACACGCCACGAGCGCCGCGGCACGCTGACCGCCGGCGGCGTGGCGATCGAGCTGCGCTCGGTGCACCATTTCGAGGGCTCGGCCCTGCCGCTGGCGCAGCCGATCGGCTATGTCTTCAGCCACCGCGGCCGCGACATCGGCGCGCTGGAGCTCAATGGCCCCACGCCACGGCTGTGGCGGCCCGCCGCCGGCGACGCGTTGCGCGAGCCGGTCACGCTGGCCGCGCTGGCGCTGGCGCTGCTGTGGGATCCGGGCGTCGACTGACGTCGGCCGGCGATTGCCCTACCAGGGCTGGTCGCGCCCCGGGAAAGCCACGCGCGTGAAAGGCCAGGCGCTCGCGATCCAGCAGCGGAAGACGGTGCCGACGCGCACCTCCAGGCCGCTCGCGATGCGGTCGCTGCGCACCCAGTAGAAGGCCTCGGCGTCGAAGCCGCCCCGCTCCGACGGGTCGAGGTAGCAGCAGCCCAGCAGCTCGCCGCGGTCCGGCCGCAGCACCGCCCAGTTGAACGAGCGGCGCAGCTGGAATTCCTTGCGGTGCCAGCCCAGGTCCACCAGGTCCTGCATCAGCGTCAGGTCCGCGGCCGGCCAGCCCCAGGCGTCGCCGAACAGCTGCCACAGCCGTTCGCGGCTGCTCATCACCGCGTCGTAGTCCAGCACCAGGTGCTCGACACCCAGCGGCGTGAGCAGGAACTCGTCCGTCGCCGGTGGCTCGGGGATGGCGAAGTCGCGCGGCAGGAAGGCCATCGGGGGCCCGCGGCGCTCAGTGCCGGAAATGCCGCGTGCCGGTGAAGACCATCGCGATGCCGCGCTCGTCGGCGGCGGCGATGACCTCGTCGTCGCGCACGCTGCCGCCGGGCTGGATCACGCAGGCAGCGCCGTGGTCGACGACCACGTCCAGGCCGTCGCGGAACGGGAAGAAGGCGTCGCTGGCCACTGCCGAGCCCTGCAGCGACAGCCCGGCGTTGCCGGCCTTGATGGACGCGATGCGCGCACTGTCGATGCGGCTCATCTGCCCGGCGCCGACACCCAGCGTCATGCCGCCGGCACAGAAGACGATGGCATTGCTCTTCACGAACTTGGCCACCTTCCAGGCGAACATCAGGTCGTCCATCTGCGCCGGCGTCGGCGCGCGCTTCGTCACCACGCGCAGCTCGCCCGGGCCGACATTCTTGGTGTCCGGCGACTGCAGCAGCACGCCGCCGCCCACGCGCTTGAGGTCGAGCGCATTGGCGCCGGCCGCGGCCGGGTCCGGCAGCGGCACCTCCAGCACGCGCAGGTTCTGCTTGGGCGCCAGCACGTCGCGCGCCGCCGGCGTGACCTCGGGCGCGATCATCACCTCGACGAACTGCTTGTTGTCGCCGATCTGGCGCGCCGTCGCCTCGTCCAGCGGCCGGTTGAAGGCGATGATGCCGCCGAAGGCCGAGGTCGGGTCGGTCTGCCACGCCTTCTGGTAGGCCTCGACCAGCGTCGCGCCGACGGCCACGCCGCAGGGGTTGGCATGCTTGACGATCACGCAGGCCGGCGCGTCGAAGGTCTTCACGCATTCCCAGGCCGCATCGGCGTCGGCGATGTTGTTGTAGCTCAGCGCCTTGCCCTGCAGTTGCGTCCACAGCGCCAGCGAGCCGGGGGCCGGCGCGGCGTCGCGGTAGAAGGCGGCGCTCTGGTGCGGGTTCTCGCCGTAGCGCAGCACCTGCGTGCGCGTCAGCTGCAGCGTGCAGATGGCCGGATAGTCGTCGCGCGCCGGCACCTCGGCCGGCTGCTGCTCGGCGCCCTCGGCCAGCGAGGACAGGTAGCCGGCGATCATGCCGTCGTAGGCCGCCGTGTGCGCGAAGACCTTGGACGCCAGCCGGAAGCGCGTGCGCCGCGACACGCCGCCGGCCTGCAGTTCGGCCAGCACGCCGGCATAGTCCGCCGGGTCGATCAGCACCGTCACGTCGGCCCAGTTCTTGGCCGCCGCGCGCAGCATGGCCGGGCCGCCGATGTCGATATTCTCGATCGCGTCCTCCAGCGTGCAGTCGGCGCGCGCGGTGGCCTTGGCGAACGGGTACAGGTTGACGACCAGCAGCTCGATGGTGCCGATGCCGTGCTCGCGCAGCGCCGCCAGGTGCTCGGGCCGGTCGCGGCGCGCCAGCAGGCCGCCGTGGATGCGCGGGTGCAGCGTCTTCACGCGGCCGTCGAGCATCTCCGGGAAACCGGTGATCTCGGCGACCTCGGTGACCGCCAGGCCGGCGTCGGCCAGCAGCCGCGCCGTGCCGCCGGTGGACAGCAGCCGCACGCCGGCGGCGGCCAGCGCACGCGCGAAGTCGACGATGCCGGTCTTGTCGGAAACGGAGATCAGCGCGGTCGCCGTCGGGTTCGGGGTGCTCATGGGTGCTTCACTTGCAGAGTCGGTGTTCGAGCAGCTTGCGGCGCAGCGTATTGCGGTTGATGCCCAGCCAGTCGGCGGCGCGGCTCTGGTTGCCTTCGGCCTGCTGCATCACGACCTCCAGCAGCGGCTTCTCGGCGGCGGCCAGGAACAGCGCGTGCAGGTCGTGCGGCTCGGTGCCGCGCAGGTCGCGGAAATACTGCTCCACGCTGGCGCGCACGCTGTCGGCGATGGCCTTCCTCGTCATGCCGCCTCCAGCGCGCTCGCGTCGTTGGCCGCGCCCTCCGCGGCGTGCACTGGCAGCCGCTCGTGGCGCTCGGCCAGCGCGGCGAAGAAGTCGTCGACCGCTCGCCACTGCACGGCGCAGTCGTCGATCGCATTCATGCGCTGGCGGAAGGCCTCGCCGCCGGGCAGCGACGCCACCGCCCAGCCGATGTGCTTGCGCGCGCTGCGCAGGCCGGTGTATTCGCCGTACAGCGCATAGTGGTCGTGCAGGTGCTCGGTCAGCCAGCTACGCACGTCGGCGGTGCGCGGCGGCGGCAGCCGCTCGCCGGTGGCCAGGTAATGCGCGATCTCGCGGAAGATCCACGGCCGGCCCATCGCGGCGCGGCCGATCATCAGCGCATCGGCGCCGGTGGCGCGCAGCACCGCGGCGGCGCGCTCGGGGCCTGTGATGTCGCCGTTGGCGACGACGGGGATGCGCAGCGCGGCCTTCACGGCGGCCACCGTGCCGTGCTCGGCCTCGCCGCCGTAGCCCTGCTCGCGCGTGCGGCCGTGGATCGTGACCATCGCGACACCGGCGGCCTCGGCGCCGCGTGCGATGGCCAGCGCATTGCGCCGGTCGGCGCGCCAGCCGCTGCGCATCTTCAGCGTCACCGGCACGCCGTGCGGCGCGCAGGCCGCGACGACGGCCTCGACGATGGCCAGCGCCAGCGCCTCGTCCTGCATCAGCGCCGAGCCGGCCCACTTGCTGCACACCTTCTTGGCCGGGCAGCCCATGTTGATGTCGATGACGCCGGCGCCACGGTCGATGTTGTAGCGCGCGGCATCGGCCATCTCCGCCGGGTCGACGCCGGCGATCTGCACCGCCACCGGCGCCGGCTCGCCGGCATGGTCGGCGCGGCGCGAGGTCTTCAGCGAGGCCCACAGCTCGCGCTTGCTGGTCACCATCTCGCTGACCGCATAGCCGGCGCCGAGGCGGCGGCACAGCATGCGGAAGGGCCGGTCGGTGACGCCGGCCATGGGCGCGACGAAGAGACGGTTCGGCAGCTCGAGGGCACCGAGGCGCATGGGCGGTTGGGCGGGGCTGCCGAAAAAAGAGGCAGGAGTATAGCCAGCGGCGCCCCCGCAGGACCTCGCCGGCCCGGGTCGACCTGCGGGCGGCGCCGCCGGTGCGGGCGCGGTACCGATAATCGCCGCACACGATGGAAGCCTGGCTGCACGACCTGCTGACCGCCCTGGCCTTGCCGCAGTACGGGCTGACGACGGTCTTCGTCGTCTCGCTGGTCTCGGCCACGCTGCTGCCGATGGCCAGTGTCCCGGCGGTCTTCGGGCTCGTGAAGCTCAACCCCGAGCTGTTCTGGCCGGCGCTGCTGGTGGCCACCGCCGGCAACACCGCCGGCGGCGCCATCACCTACTGGATGGGCTACGGCGCCGAGAAGGCTTACGAGGCGATCACCCATCACGAAGCGCGGCCGGCGCACGAGCAGCGGGCACTGGCCTGGCTCGGCCGCTGGGGCCCGCCGGCCTGCCTGCTGTCCTGGCTGCCCTTCGTCGGCGACCCGCTGTGCGCGGTGGCCGGCTGGCTGCGGCTGCCCTTCTGGCCCTGCCTGGCCTACATGGCGATCGGCAAGTTCCTGCGCTACCTCTTCTATGTCGGGGCGCTGGTGTGGGCGTCACCGGGAGCCATCACGCCGTGAGTGCACGCGTGACCCGCTCTGACCGATTGCGGCGAGTTGCGGACGCAAGCGGTGCGTCGTTCTTGTCTGCTCAGATTGGCGCAGCGAAGCCGCGTGGGGGCAGCCCGCAGCGCCCAGAGTCCGGCGGTCGGCGCTGCGCGCCGACTGCCCTGCGATGCTCGGTCTCCTGGCCCGCCGCCAACTCACTTCGCTCACTGCGTTCGCTCCGTTCGGACATCGGCGGCGAGTCAGTTGTCGAGGCGCGCTGCGCGCGCGGCCAGGAGCCCTGCGCTTCTCGGCGCCTCCCATGGGCGCTGCGGGCTGCCCCCACGCGGCTTCGCGACACGGTGGTGGCGTGCCAACACTTCGCATGCCGCTGTCGGTGGACTTCGCGCCAGGCGGTACCCGCTGCCGGCGAATAGTGAAGCGCCGAGCAGCGCAGCTTCGGGGTCGGCGCGCACGCAGTGCGCGCTTCCACATCTGACTCGCCGCCGGTGTCCGAACGGAGCGAGCGCAGCGAGCGAAGTGAGTTGGGCGGCGCGACCCCGAAGCGAGCAGCGCAGGGCAGCCACCGCCGCAGGCGGTGGCCGCGGAACCCTGAGCCGGCAGCGGGTACCGCCTGGCGCGATGCGCAGCCACAAGCACGCCAGGCAAGCGAACGTATGGCGAGTGTCCGCGATGCGCCGACAGCCACCATCCTCCGTCTCGCGTAGACGGGCTGCTCGTGCCTTGCCCCGACGCGGTTCAGCGTGCAGACACGCCGGACCGGCCACGCGACAATGCTCGCCTTCACGGAGACCCCCGCAGCGATGAGCACCGCCACCCCCACCTACGACACCCTGGCCGGCACCTGGGGCCGGCTGCACCGGCTCGGCCACCTGCAGTCCATCGCGGGCTGGGACCAGGCCGCCAACATGCCGCCCAAGGCCAACGAGGCGCGTGCCGCCGCGATGGCCGAGATGGCCGCGCTGCTGCACCGCATGGTCACCGACCCGGCGCTGCCGGGGCAGCTCGAGCGCGCCGAGCAGGAGCCGCTGGACGACTGGCAGCGCGCCAACCTGCGCGAGATGCACCGCCAGTGGCACCTGTCCAACGCGCTGCCGGAGTCGCTGGTGCAGCGCATGCGCATGGCCACCGCGCGCTGCGAACATGCCTGGCGCCAGCAGCGCCCGGCCAACGACTGGGCCGGCTTCCTCGCCAATTTCCGCGAGGTGCTGGCGCTGGCGCGCGAGGAGGCGGCGCTGCTCTCGCAGCAGACCGGCCTGTCCAAGTACGACGCGATGATGGACCGCTTCGAGCCCGGCATGACGAGCGCGCAGCTCGACCGCGTCTTCGGCGAGGTGCGCCAATGGCTGCCGGGACTGATCCAGCGCGTGCTGGCGCACCAGGCGGCGCGCCCGGCCGTCGACCCCGTCGGCCCGTTCCCGCTGGCCGCGCAGCGTGCGCTGTGCGAGAAGGTCGTGCGCCTGCTCGGCTTCGACTTCGACGCCGGCCGGCTGGACGTCAGCACGCACCCGTTCTGCGGCGGCGTGCCCGAGGACGTGCGCATGACGACGCGCTTCCGCGACGACGAATTCCTGTCCAGCCTGATGGGCACCATCCACGAAACCGGCCACGGCCGCTACGAGCAGAACCTGCCGCGCGACTGGCTGGGCCAGCCGGTGGCCGAGGCGCGCTCGGCCGCGCTGCACGAGAGCCAGAGCCTGAGCTTCGAGATGCAGCTCGGCAGCCACCCCGGCTTCGTCAACCGGCTCGCGCCGCTGGTGCGCGAGGCCTTCGGCGACCAGCCCGCCTTCGCGGCGCAGAACCTGCACCGGCTGCTCACACGCGTGAAGCCCGGCTTCATCCGCGTCGACGCCGACGAGGTGACCTACCCGGCGCACATCATCCTGCGCTACGAGATCGAGCGCCCGCTGATCGAGGGCGAGATCGAGCCCGAGGACATCCCCGCGCTGTGGGACGCCAGGATGAGCGAGCTGCTGGGCGTGGACACGCGCGGCAACTTCAAGGACGGCCCGCTGCAGGACGTGCACTGGCCGGAGGCGCTGTTCGGCTACTTTCCCTGCTATTCGCTGGGCGCGATGTACGCGGGGCAGTGGTTCGCCGCGATGCGCCGCACGATGCCGGACCTGGACGCGCGCATCGGCGCAGGCGACCTGGCCCCGGTGTTCGGCTGGCTGCGAGACAACATCTGGAGCCAGGCCAGCCGCTGGACCACCGACGAGCTGGCGCGCCGCGCCAGCGGCGAGCCGCTGAACCCGGCGCACTTCAAGGCGCACCTGGAGACGCGCTACCTGGGCGACTGAAGGCCCGGCAGCCAGCACGCCCGCGGGCGCGCCGCGGGCTTCAGCCCTGCGCGCCGCCCTCCTCGGCCGCCGCGGCCATGAATTCGCTGTGGCTGATCTCGCGAATGACGACCGTGCGCTCGGGGTCGAAGGCCGGCTCGCCGCGCGGGCGGCGGCTGGCCTCCAGCGCATTCAGCAGCCGCTCCTGCAGGTCCTGCAGCGGCTGGTCCCCTTCGGGCAGCGGCAGGCTGGACAGCTGCGTGCAGATGCGTGTCAGGTGCTGCGGCGCGATGCCGGCGATCGCCGCCGTGCCGCGCTCGCCGAGCGCCTGCTCCAGCGCCGCCAGGTGCGGCAGCACGTCGCGCGCGCCGCGCACGCGGTCCAGCAGAGCGGCCAGCGACTGCTGCATCAGCCGGCCACGCACACGGTCGTGGCCGGGGTCACGGTCGCGTGGCGGGGTCGACTGGGTCATGGCGGCGCACTCCGGGATGCACCGGTTATCGGCCGCAACCCGCGTCGGCTTGAGTCCGGCGGCGTTGCCGCCAGGCCGGCCCTCAGCCGCCGCGCAGCGCCAGCGTGCGTTCCAGGTCGCGCAGCACTTCGTCCAGACGCGTCAGCGCGTGGGTCGCGCCCGACTGCACCGGCGCGCGCCGGCGCGCCAGCAGCGTGCGGTGCGGGTCGTCCAGCACCGCGTGGTCCAGCGCCAGGCCGTGGCGCGCCAGCAGCGCGGCCACGCTGCTGCGGCGCGAGCGCAGGTCGGCGCGCGTGTGGCGGTAGGCGTGCTCGGCCAGCGAGCGGCGCTGCGCATAGCCGAAGACGTTGGCGAGGAAGATCTCCGGGTCGCGCTGGTCCGGTTCCAGCAGCAGGATGTCGGTGCCGGGGTGGCTGGTCTCGTAGCCCTTGAGGCCCAGTTCCAGCCGCGAGTGGATCAGCGAGCGGAAGGTCTGCGACAGCACCACCGGCAGCCCACCTTCCACCAGCCGCGGGATGCGCCCGCCGGCGGCGACCCGGTGCGGCGTGGCATGGCCGGCGTCGAAGGGCACCAGCGGATTCAGGCACAGCAGCAGGTCGATGCCCTGGTCCAGCAGCACGCGCGCGTGCAGCGTCTTCTTCAGCGCGCCGTCGACGTACCAGCGGCCGTTGATCGGCACCGGCGGAAACAGCCCCGGCAGCGCGGCGCTGGCGGCCACCGCCTGCGAGATCGGCACATGGTCCCAGCCCGGCAGGCCGAAGGGCGCGGCCCGGCCGCTGTCCAGGTCGGTGGCCACCAGCACCAGGCGGCGGCCGCTGGCGCGGTGCAGCACGCGGAAGTCGTCGCTGCGCCCGGGCGCGGCGAAGACGCGCCGCAATTCGGCCTGCAGCGGTGCGTTGCTGAAGAAGCCGGCCGGCAACGCGCGGCCCAGACGCTCCAGCGCCGCCAGCAGCGGCCGCCGGCGCGTCGCGCCGACCCAGGCGGCCTGCAGCACCAGGCCGGGCAGGCGCGCCAGGCGGCCGGCAAACTCGTCCAGCGCCGGCCGGATGAACAGCGACGGCCGCACGATGTCGCGCTTGGGACCGGCGTTCTCGATGAACGAGGTCGCGAGCTGGCGCGGCGTCAGGCCGTTGGCCAGCCCGGCGGCGACGAAGCTGCCGGCGGAGACGCCGACATAGCCGTCCAGCGCGTTGAAGTCCAGCCCGGGGATGGCCTCCTCCAGCGCGCACAGGGCGCCGATCTCCCAGATCGCGCCCAACGGCCCGCCACCGGCCAGCGCGAGGCCGATGCGCGGCCGCCGGCGCTCGCGGCGGGTGCCCGCGGTGGGGGCGGCGGTGCGCGCGGAGGCGGTGCGGTGGCTCATCGGCTGCAGGCGGGGGCGGTGGGCAAGTCAGGCACGAAAAGGGGCGCCCGCGGCGCCCCCTTCACCTTCCAGGCGCCGGACGGCGCGGTGCGGTCACTCGGCGCATCGGCGCTCAGGCAGCCTTGCGCGCGCGCCGGGCCGTCTTGGCCGGCGCTGCCGGCGCGGCGGCGACCTTCTTCGCCGCCGTGCCGCGGCGCGCGGCCGGCTTCGCACCGTCGGCCTTCGCGAGCTTGGCCACCGCGGCGGCCAGCGCGTCGACACGCCCGGTCAGCGCCTCGACGTCCTTGGCCGTCGGCACGCCCAGCTTGGCCAGCGCCTTGGCGGTGCGCTGCTCGAAGATGGCTTCCAGCTTGTCCCAGTTCTGGCCCGCCTTGGCGGTCACGGTGCCGGCCATCGCGCTCATGCGGCCGGTGACCTCGTTGATCTTGTCCTCGGCCAGGCCCTGCGTCTTCTTCTGCAGGTTCAGGCCTTCCTTGACCAGCGTCTCGAAGACCTTGCCGCCCTCGGCCTGGGCCTTGGAGAAGGCGCCCATGCCGGCCAGCCAGATCTGCTGCGCCGAGTCCTTGACGGCGCCGGCGAGATGGCTGTCCATCAGCCCGGCGGCTGCGGCGGTGCTGTGGCCGGTGGTGGCGCTCTTGATCTTCTTGACCATGGGGTGTCCTCGGATGCGTTGACGTTGACTTGACGGGTGGGGTGCCGGTGGTCCGGCGGCGGCCGGGCCCTCGGTAGCGGCCGCCGAGGCCGCAGCACCGTGACGGCAATATAGGGTTCCCCCCTGGGGCGCGCAGCCTAAATCTCTAGTGAGACGGCTCTATGCTCCCCGCGGTCGACACCGCGCTGCGGCGGGTCCCGTCCGGCTCCGCGTGCGGCCGCCACCCAACCGAGAAGGGGCAGCCATGCAGTATTTCGTCACCGGGGCCACCGGCTTCATCGGCAAGCGGCTCGTCAAGGCGCTGCTCGCGCGCCGAGGCAGCACCGTGCACTTCCTGC
Source organism: Rubrivivax sp. (assembly GCA_019635315.1). GTDB lineage: Bacteria > Pseudomonadota > Gammaproteobacteria > Burkholderiales > Burkholderiaceae_C > Rubrivivax. The sequence goes on along the minus strand of JAHBZT010000001.1, from coordinate 1,251,733 downwards.
TGCGCCCGGGCAGCGAAGGCAAGGTCGACGAGCTGCTGGAATACTGGGGCGTGTCCAGGGCACGCGCCATCCCCGTCGCCGGCGACCTGACGCAGAAGAAGCTGGGCGTGGCCGCCGAGACGATCAAGGCGCTGAAGGGCCGCATCGATGCCGTCTACCACCTGGCGGCGGTCTACGACCTGGCGGCCGACGAGGCCTCGCAGGTCCGCATCAATGTCGAGGGCACGCGCCACCTGGTGGAGTTCGCGAGGGCCGTCGACGCGGCTCACCTGCACCACGTCAGCAGCATCGCCGCCGCCGGCCTGTACGAGGGGGTCTTCCGCGAGGACATGTTCGAGGAGGCCGAGAACCTCGAGCACCCGTACTTCATGACCAAGCACGAGAGCGAGAAGATCGTGCGCAAGGAGTGCAAGGTGCCGTGGACGGTCTACCGCCCGGCGCTGGTGGTCGGCGACAGCCGCACCGGCGAGACCGACAAGATCGACGGCCCGTACTACTTCTTCAAGCTGATCCAGCGCATGCGCCAGATCCTGCCGCCGTGGATGCCGGCGGTGGGCATCGAGGGCGGGCGCATCAACATCGTGCCGGTGGACTTCGTCGTCGCCTGCATAGACCACATCAGCCACGCCAAGGCGGACAGCGCCGGCAAGTGTTACCACCTGGTGGACCCGCAGGGCTACCGCGTCGGCGACGTGCTGGACATCTTCGGCCGCGCCGCGCACGCGCCGAAGATGAACCTGTTCGTCAACGCCGCGCTGCTGGGCTTCATCCCCAGGAGCGTCAAGAAGGGCTTGATGGCGCTGGCACCGGTGCGCCGCATCCGCAGCGCGGTGATGAAGGACCTGGGCCTCCCCGAGGACATCTTCACCTTCGTCAACTTCCCGACCCGCTACGACCGGCGCGAGCTGGACCGGGTGCTGGCCGGCAGCGGCATCGAGTGCCCGCGGCTCGACGACTACGCCTGGCGGCTGTGGGACTATTGGGAGCGCCACCTGGACCCCGACCTGTTCATCGACCGCAGCCTGAAGGGCACGGTCGGCGGCAAGGTCGTGCTGGTCACCGGCGGCAGCTCGGGCATCGGCCTGGCGGCGGCGAAGAAGTTCGCCGAGGCTGGCGCGGTGACCGTGATCTGCGCGCGCGACGAGGCCAAGCTCGCCGAGGCCGTGAAGGAGATCCGCGAGCACGCCGGCAAGGACGCGAAGGTCTTCAGCTACAGCGTGGACATCGCCGACGAGGCCGGCTGCCGGGAATTCGTCGCCACGCTGGAGCGCGAGCATGGCGGCGTCGACTTCCTGATCAACAACGCCGGACGCAGCATCCGGCGTGCCATCGAGAGCAGCTACGACCGCTTCCACGACTTCGAGCGCACGATGCAGCTGAACTATTTCGGCTGCCTGCGCGTCACGCTGGGCCTGCTGCCGGGCATGGTGAAGAAGCGCAAGGGGCATGTCGTCAACATCAGCAGCATCGGCGTGCTGACCAACGCGCCGCGCTTCAGTGCCTACGTCGCGAGCAAGGCCGCGCTCGACGCCTGGACACGCTGCGCCAGCAGCGAGTACGCCGACATGGGCGTGACCTTCACGACCATCAACATGCCGCTGGTGCGCACGCCGATGATCGCGCCGACCAAGATCTACCAGAACGTGCCCACGCTGAGCCCCGAGGAGGCCGCGGAGATGATCGCGCAGGCCTGCATCGCCAAGCCGGTGCGCATCGCGACGCGGCTGGGCATCACCGGCGAGCTGCTGCACGCGGCGGCGCCGCGCATCGCGCAGATCGTGATGAATACCAGCTTCCGCATGTTCCCGGACAGCGAGGCGGCCAAGGGCGAGAAGGGTGGCAAGCCGCAGCTCAGCGCGGAGGCGATCGCGATGCAGCAGATGATGCGCGGCATCCACTTCTGACGGCTGCACGGGAGACGGCCACGGCCACCGGAGTCCACCCCCGCCGCCGCGCCGCACGGGCGGCGCTGGCCGCCGCGGCGCTGCTGGTCGCCGGCGCTCCAGCCGCCTTCGCGCAGGCGGCCGCCGCGCCGCCGCACATCGACCGCGTCGGCATCTTCAGCCTGCTCGGCGATGCGGTCGAGGTCACGCAGGCGGTCGATGCCGCCGAGGCCGCCGTCGCGCCCGTCGCGCGCAGCGCGCGCGAGTCGCTGATCGTCGGCGGCAGCGGCTTCGACCAGGCCGCGTTGCGCGGCGCCGCCGCGGCCTTCGCGGCGCAGCTGGCGCAGGCGCGGCTGTTCAGCTACCGCGCCACCCAGGTGCTGAGCACGGCCGAGCAGCGCGCGCTGGCCGAGGGCGTGCAGCGTGGCGAACTGCCGGGCTGGATGAACGGCGTGATCGCGCCGAACCGGCTCAGCCACCTGCTGATCGTCACGCGCACGCGCGGCGAGGCGGCCTTCGCGCTGCCCGACGGTGGGCCGGCGGGCCGCGCCGAGGTCGAGGGCGTGGGCCTGCACCTCGACCCGCGCGGCGACCCGGTCGGCGCCGGGGGCCGCCCGGGTCCGGGCGGCTTTCTGGGTCCGCATGCCCTGGTGCGGCTGCAGCTGGTGGACGCGGCCAGCGGCAGCATCGTCGCGCAGCAGGACCTGCACGAGGCACGCGCGATCGCCGGCCGCGGCGACGACGAACCGGGCCAGCCCTGGAATGCGCTGGCGCCGGACGAGAAGGTCACGGTGCTGCGCGACCTGCTGCAGCAGGGCGTGCAGCGCGTGCTGACCCGGATGCTGGAAGACGCCGGCAGGTCCTGAGCGGCCGCGCTCAGCGCGAAGGCGCCGGCGCGCCGCGTTCCAGCAGCGCCGGCAGGTCCAGCATCACCGGCTGCCAGTCCCAGCCGGCGCCGGTGACCGCCGCGATGAACGGCGCCTTCAGCTCGTTCAGGTTGAAGCGCCAGGCATAGCTCAGCGCACCGGTCGGCCGCCCGTCGGGACCGAACTGCAGGCCGAAGACACGGCGGTGGTCGACCTGGAAGAAGGTGATGCCCAGCCCGGTGCGCCAGCGCAGCGAGGCACCGCCCAGCCCCGCGCGGGCATCGAGCTCGGTGGATTGCTCGGTGACGTGCACGCGCCGCGCCGCCTCGTCCAGCCGCAGCAGCAGCCGGTGCGTGCGCACCATCCGGTGCGCGCTGGCGAAGTCGACGAAGCGGGCATCGGCATGGCGCCAGGTGACGGCGATGCGGCCGTCGGGCAGCGCCTCCACCTGCATCGGCACCTCGGCCTGGTTGACCGCCATCAGGCGCGACTTCAGCACCGCCGCGGACAGCGGCGCCACGCCACGCTCGGCCGGCACGCGGCCGGCCCAGGCCGTGCCCACGAAGAACCACCACGCGACGATCGCCAGCATCGCCAGCGCGCCGGCGACCTGCAGCGCCACGTTGGCGCGGAACAGGTGCACCAGCGGCTGCGGCGCCGGCACCAGCGGCGCGCCGGCGCCCAGCGCACCCGGCGCCGCGGCGGGCGCCGCCTGCAGCAGCGGCAGCGCGGCCAGCCGCGCCTGCAGCGCCGGCTCGTCGAGCGCGGTCACGGCCAGCAGCGCGGCGCCGCTGCGCCGCAGCCGCACGACGCCGCCGCCCAGGCCGCGCGTGCCCTGCAGCTCCACGCCGCCGCGGTCCAGCGTCGGCGCCACCTGGTACAGGCCCAGGTAGGCCAGCAGGCCGGCCGCCGCCTGGTCGGCACTGCCGAAGACCAGTGCCGTGACGCTTTCGCCGGCCGGCCAGTGCACGGCGTCGGCGACCTTCAGCCCGGGCATGCGCGCGGCGAACAGCGCGCGGCTGTCGCTGCGCCGGCCCAGGGCATGGTCGGCGCCGAAGACAAGGGCCGGATCGCGCACGGCCTGGCCCTGCAGCGGCAGCACGAATTCGGGCAGCCCGGCCGCTGCGCGCGCGGCGTCCACCGCCGGGGCCCGTGGCGCCGTGACGGCTCCCGCCCCGGCCGCCGGCGGCTTGACCGCCATCGCCAAGTGCCCGACCAGCTGCGGCAGCACGACCAGCGCGAAGGCGACGGCCACGAAGATCACGCCCCGGTAGGCCGCGCCCGAGCGCAGCATCAGGCCGCCGAGCAGCGCGAAGACCAGGCCGCCGCCCAGCAGCAGGGCCAGGCTGATCAGCAGTCCGGGGTTGTGCAGGAGCACGGCTTTCATGGTGCGGGGTCCTCGGATCGGTAGGGGGTCAGCGCGCCGCGGCGACCAACCGCACGGGCTGCGCCGGCAGCGCCAGGATGTGCCCGGCCAGCAGTTCGCCGCGCCAGCGCTCGGCCTCGGCCAGGAAGCCGGCGGCGGCTTCGGGCGCGTCGTCCAGCGCGGGCGGCCGGTAGGCGTGCGTCGCATAGACGACATAGACGCTGCCGCGGTCGGCCAGGCGGGCCACGACCTGGCTCTCGAAGTCCATCACCAGCCAGTCGTCCCGCGCCGTCGGGCGCACCAGGCGCGTATAGCGCCAGCTGCCGCTGTCGGCGTGCCAGTACAGCATGCGCAGCGGCAGCTGCCGCGGGCCGGCGGACGGGTCGGCGGGCACCAGCGGCAGCTGCGGGCGCCCCTGGCCGTCGCGCTGCACCGCGGGAGGCAGCGGCGCCTGCGCCAGCACCCGCATCGCGCGCAGCGACTTCAGGTCGCCGTCGAGCCAGGCCGCGGTGTCGGCGCCGAAGCTGGTGCCGCCCGGCGCCGGCCGCACCACGCCCAGCGGCGCCAGCGTGGCGAAGAACTGGTCGATGCGCGACTGGCGCATCACGGCCATGCGCTCCTCCTGCGTGCCCGGACGCTGGAAGTGCGCGTCGCGGGCGGCATGCACGACCAGCGTGTCCAGCGTGCGGGTCAGGAAGGCACGTGCCTGGTCCAGCGACATCTTCCTGCGCCAGACATAGAAGTCCAGCCGCAGCGCACGCGCCGGTTCGTGCACCGTGACGGCCCAGCGCGGCGCCTCGTCGGTGCCGAAGTGGTCGTTCATCTCCAGCCAGCGCCAGACGCGCTCGACGCCGGCCGCGGTGGTTTCGCGCTGCTCGTTCCAGCGCGGGTCGTCGAGCGGGATCGTGTCGCCGGTGGGCGAGTGGTAGCGGCCGATCGAGAAGCGGCGCTGCGCATTCGCGGCCGGGTTGGCCGGGTTCATCGGCACCACGTTGAGCAGCATCGGGTCGCGCGCGTGGCCGCCCCAGTCGTTGCTCGCATGGGCGTCGAACCGGAACACCAGGCCATGCGGGTCGTCGTGCTGGGCCAGCTGCTCGGCCGGGCTGAGGTGGCCGTTGTAGACGTCCAGGCCGCGGAAGCGGAAGGCCTTGGGCAGCGGCACGCGCGCCAGGCCGTGCAGATCGAATCCGCCGCCTTGCTGCGGGTCGGCATTCACCGCGGTCTCGCGCGCCGCCTTCGCCGGCTGCGGACCGACGACGATGCCGATCACGAGGAACAGCAGCAGCACCCCCAGAACGCCGGCGCCCAGCATCAGCGCGATCTTCATCGTCGTGGCCCTCGGTCGGCGTGTCGTCGCATCAGAGCGCCGCCAGCAGCGTCTCGCGGATGCGGCCGTCGGGGATCATGCCCTCGGCGCCGCGCGCATAGGCGCAGTGCATGTGCAGCACGCCGTCCTCGAAGGCGATGTGCCGCTGCGCCGGGTCGGCGACATTCTTCAGCGCGATGCGCTTCACGCCGTCGCGCACGGCCTCGCGGCCCATGTCGTCCATGCAGATCATGCGCAGCGCCATGTTCAGGCGGTGGCACGACAGGTTGTCCAGGAAGTTCAGCGCCTCGGCGTCGTGCTCCAGGCTGGCCCAGTCGACCTCGTAGGGTATGGCGGTGCCGCAGATCTCGGCGATCTCGCGCTCGCGCGCGGGCAGCACCTCGTCCTGCAGTTCCTTGATCTTGCGGCGTTCGGCGAGTCCCATGGTGTGCTCCTCTCTTGGGGTGGGTGGTGGGGGGTCGGAAGGGTCAGTCCGCCGGCAGCGCGAGCCGGCGTCGCAGTTCGGCGATGGCCGCGGCCCGTTCGGCCGCGTCCTCGGTGCGGAAACGCAGGAAGAAGGGGCGCTGCGACCAGTCGAAGGGCTCGCTCGCGACGCCGTGCAGGTAGCTCAGCGTCGCGGCGAAATGCACCGCGGTGCCGCCGTCGCGTTCGCGCAGGCCGCGCCACAGCGCGTCCATCACCGCCGGCGGGTGGAAGGTCTCGACCTCGACCAGCGCCTGCGACAGCCCGCCGTACAGCTCGGCCGTGGCCAGCGCCTGCACCAGCGCACGCGTGCGGGCCGCGCTGCCGTCGGCGTCGGCCGGCACGAGATGCGGCGCCTCGCGCAGCACGGCCATGCGCAGCGCGTCGCTGCCTTCGTCCAGCGTGCGGCGCAGCGCGGCACGGGCGCGCGGCGTGTCCAGCGCGGCCAGCGCCTGCACGTCGCGCCAGTCGCGGATGCCGTGCAGCAGCGAGGTCTCGACCGAAGAACGCTCGGCCGGCGTCATGCGCGCCAGCGCGTCCAGGTCGTAGCCGGTGCCTTCGCGCCAGCGCTCGTGGTCGATCACGCGGCTGGCGTCCCAGGCCCGCATCGCTTCCGAAGGGCCGAGGCGGGCGCGGGCACGCAGTTGCAGGTCCTCGTCGACGACGGCCGCGCCGGCAGCCGCGGGCGCCACCGCGGCAGGATCCGGCGAGGGCGCGGCGGCAGCGCCGGCCGGCGATTCGACCGCCGGCTCGAGCAGGAAGCAGTGACCCTTGGCGTCGGTCCAGCCGCTGGGCTGCACATGCCCGGGCCAGCGGCGATGCACGAGGCCGCGGGCCGGCAGCGCCTCGGCCGGCAGGGCGGCCAGCGCCAGCGCCGGCTGCTGGAGGATCACGCACACGCCCACCGGCGGCGCCGGGTGGCCGGACTCGATGGCCAGCACGCGGTTGCCGGCCGCCAGTTCTTCGCGCAGCAGCTCGGCCAGCGGCGCGGGCAGCGCGGCGGCCAGACGTTCCACGCGCGCGGCGTCGGGTGCATCGCAGGAGTCGTAGGCGGGGTCGAACATCGCGGGCCTCAGCGCGCCGGGTCGGTAAACAGGTGGTCCAGGCGGCCGCTGGCCAGTTCGGCGTCGAAGGCCTCGCCCAGGCGCCGCACGACATCGCGCTGCACCTGCGGGTTCTGCGGCTGACCGGGTGCGGCGGGCCGGCCGGGCTGGGCGATGTGGAAGCCGGACTCGTCCACGGTCACGACATGGGCGCCGACCTGGACGGACATGCCGAACTCGCCGCTGCCGTCGGCCAGCGGGCGACCGTCGAAGCGCTGCACCAGGAAGTCGACGAAGCGCTGGCGCTGGCCGTCCTTCAGCCCTTCCACCGTATAGCGGGCGCCGGCCTCGGACAGCGCGCCGCGGTGCGGCAGCGCCACGAAGCCGCGGCGTTCGACGAGGCGCTCGCCCTGCGCATCCCGCTGCCAGCGGAAGTGGTACAGCACCCAGGCCACGTCGACCTCGCGCAGCGTGGCAAAGCGCATCCGCGTGCGCGGCAACTCGATGCGCTGCCACAGGTCGCGCTCGCCGCCGAGCTGGCGTGCCGCCTGGTGCGCGGCCACGCTGCCGGGCACCACGCCGTCGGGCAAGCTCAGCAGTTCGGCCACCAGCAGCAGCGGCCGCCGGTCCGTGCCGGCAGGGCTGCCCGGCGCCTCGGCGTGGCCCAGCCGCGCGAGCCGCGTGCCGTCCGGCGACACCAGGGCCGGGCCCCAGGGCAGCGTGCTCGTGCCGTCGGCGTCGTAGGGAATCCAGCGCACCGGGCCGCCGACGGTGTCGAACAGGCACCGGCGGCCCAGCATCAGGTAGCGGCCCGCGTCGAGCGCATCGGCGCGCAGCCGCTCCAGCCGCGGCCCCTGCAGCCATTGCGTGCGGCCGGGCAGCGCAGCCGGCATCCGCTTGACCGCCCCACCGGCGCCCGACCGCTGCAGATGCTGCGCCCAGCCGACCGCGTTGTCGCCGCCGCTGACGATGCACAGCAGCCGCACCTGCAAGGCCTCGCCCTGCTGGCGCACCAGGTGGAAGCTGCTGGTGTTGTGGGCATCGCCGACATGGACCAGCAGGTCGGGCAGGCCGGCGCCGCGCTCGATCACGAAGACGGCGTTGATCCGGGTCAGCGGCTGCGAGCGGTCGCCGAAGACGCCGCCCGGCGCCTCGAAGACCAGCGGCTGGCCGTGACGGCGCAGCGACCAGTGCGCCACGTGCTGCCAGCCGAAGCCGGCGGCGTCGCCGCCGCGCTGCGCGCGCAGGTGCGTGACCAGCTCCAGCGCGCCGATGGCTTCGACACGCTCGGGCGGTGTGGCCGGGCGCGGGCCGCCGCCGGCCGCGCTGCCACCGGCGGCGAGCAGCGTGCCCGCCAGCGCGGCCAGCAGCCGCCGCACCGCCTGCAGCGGACGGTGCGGTGTCGGGGCGACGGCATGCGGCATCGTGGGTCTTTCCGAATGGAGGGCCGTCGGGCTCATTGCCCGGCGTCGGCCGAGAACTCGCGCAGCTGCCAGCGGCCGCGGTCGGCGTCGAAGTGCAGCGCATAGGGCGCGCAGTGCAGGCTGCGTTCGCCGCGCTGCCCGGGCTCGGCCTGCGCAGGGGCCTGCGCCCAGCAGCGGCGCAGCGCCGGGGTGAACAGCGCGGGCCAGGCCTTGCGCCGGAAGCCGGCGGCGTCCAGCGCTCGGCCCTCGAACAGGAAGGGCCACCGCGTCACCGCGGCCACGGCCTCCGCGTCGCCGCGCGCGACGGCGGTGCGGTAGGCGTCGTGGAAGGCGGCGAAGCCGTCGTCGGCGCCGGCGGTCGCGGCCGCGGCCAGCAGCAGGCCGGCGGCGATGCACGACACACGCGGGCTCATCGCCGGGCCTCCTGCAGCAGGCGGCGCAGCGGCGTGCCGTCGCGCAGCAGCACGTCGTCGACCCGCCAGCCGTCCGCATCGCGCAGCAGCCGGTAGTGCACCGTCCAGGCCCGCGCCTCGTCGGCCAGCTGCACCGGCACCTCGGCACGCCCGCCCTGCACCACCGCGGCGCCGACGGCGAAGCGCAGCACCGGCTCCTGGCTGTCGGTGAAGGGGTCACCGTCGATCTCGGGCGCTTCGTCGGGATGCGCCGGCTGCGCGAACCAGGCCGCGGCGGCAGCCTGCAGGGCCGCGGTCGTGAACGGCCGCAGGTCGGCCGGCGTGGCCGGCAGAAAGCCGCGCGCGGCACCGCCCTGCGCGGCGTCGACGTGGCGCTCGAGCAGCCGCTGCACGACGCCGGCCGGCGACGCCGCTGCGGCGTACGTGCCGGCGGCCGTGGACAGCGTCCACAGGCGCCCGTCCAGCGCCAGCAGCCAGGTCGTCGCATCGGCCTGCACGAGGTCGAAGCCGGCATTCGGGCAGCGGATGCGCAGTGCCGGCGCCGGCAGCGTGGCCAGGCCAAGCGACTTTGCCGCCTTGGCGGCATCGGCCGTTGCGGCGAGCTGACCCTCGAACAGGCCCTCGGCCGGCAGCGTGATCGCCTGCGCCTCGGCCTTCGCGCAGCGCAGCGGCGCCGGCCCGTGCAGCGCATCGCCGCGCAGCGCCAGCATGTGGCCGGCCAGCGCGCTGCCCGCAGGAGCCGCAGCCGCCCAGGGCGCGGCGATCGCGTGCGTGATGCGCCACGGTCCTGGCGTCGCTGCAGCCGCGTCGGCCGCCAGCGCCAGCAGCGGCAGCAGCCGCCCTATCCGGGCCCAGTTCGTCGCCATCGTCCGTCTCGTGCTGCGCAGTGGGGACCGCTTCAGCGCTGCGCGCGCCGGCGCAGCGCCAGCCCGGCCAGGCCCAGTGCCAGCAGCGCGGCCGCCGGGGCTTCGGGCACCGCGCTCAGCACGATCTCGCTGGCCGCGACATGCCCGTTGCCGGCGACGAAGCCGCTGAGCACGACGGTCTGCGTCGGCAGTTCGTCGAGCCCGCTGCCGAGCAGGCTGACGCGGTCGTCGCACAGGTGCTGCTGGCAGGGCGCGCCGAAGCCGGTCGACGAAAAATGCTGCGTCTGCCCGGCGATGGTCACGCTGAGGGCCGACAGCGCGCCGACATGCGCATTGTTGAAATAGTCACCGCCGAGGATGGCGATCTCCGCGATGCGCGCCGGCGCCGCCAGGTGCAAGGTGATCACCGGCGCATCGGCCACACGCAGCAGGTGGTTGCCGAAGGAGCTGCCGGCCACCAGGCCGTCGTTGAGCGTGCCCCCGCCGCCGCTGTAGTCCGCCAGCGTCGGGTCGTCGTCGCGCAGCGTGATCTGGCCGTCGTAGACATGCCACCAGCTGCCCCAGCCGCTGATGCGCGCACCCGCGATGTCGTAGGACACGATCACCGGCGCGGCGTCCGGCGCGGGCTCGGCCTGCGCGGTACCCTGCGCCAGCAGCAGGCCGGCCGCCAGCGCGGCGATGGACGAACAGTAGGCAAGGCGGGGTTTCATCGCGGGATCCTCCGGGGTGTTGTCGGTTGCTTGACTGCGGCGGCAGTGTCGGGCGCCGCGCCGCGCGCGTCCTTCGCGAACGGTTAGCGTTCGGTTCGGGTGCCGCGCGGCCGCGCAGCGCGGTTCAGCGCTGCAGCGGCTCCTCGCGCTGCAGCAGCTCGCGCAGTTCGGCGGCGCTGGGCGCATGGCCGGGCTGCGGCACGTTGCGCAGGCGGATGCGGCAGCGCAGCTCGAAGGGGTGCGGGTCGTCCGGCGGAGGCGCCGGCTGGCGCGCCTCGCCCTGCACCTCCTGCCACCAGCCGAAGGCGCCGTCGCGCTCGTGGCTGGCCCGCTGCCAGGGCCCCCAGACGTCGGGCTCGTCGTCGACCAGCGGCGGGTGCGGAAAGAACCAGCGCGTCACGCGGAGGGGCTCGACATGCTCGTCGACCAGCTTCAGCGCATGAGCGGCCTGCCCCTTCAGGTCGTCCTGCCGCACCGGCACCGAGAAGCGCCAGCGCCGCCACGGGCCGTGCAGCACGCCCTGGCGCGGGTCCATGCCGGTGCCGCCGGTGGCCAGGCGGTCGAAGCGGTCGACCGACATCAGCATGCCGTAGTCCGCGCGGTAGAACACCGCGGGAAGGCGGCGTTCGGCCGCCACGCGCAGCTCGCACTCGCGCCAGGCCCAGTCGCCGCTGATGCGGTCCTGCACATGTTTGAGCCGGTGGCGCGAGCCCGGGTCCTCGGCCCACACCCAGCGCGGACGCGGGCCGAACAGGCCGCTCGGCAGGCCGCTCAGCAGGCCGCGGCGCGGCGGCGCTTCCTGCGCGGTGGCGGCGCCCGGCAGCAGCAGGGCCAGCAGGCCGTGGAAGTGTCGACGTGTCATCACCCGGGCCTCGTCATCGGCGGCCGGTCGTTCAGCGCGGTGTGCGCCGGCGCCGCTGCAGCGTGACCATCGCCGCCAGGCCGGCGAGCGTCAGCGCCCAGGTGCCGGGCTCCGGGATCGGCGGCGGCGTGACCACGTCGGTGCTGCAGCCGCTCAGACAGGTCAGTCCATCGAGCCGGCCCTGCAGGACCCCGGTGCTGCTCTCGTAGCGGAACGACGTCCACGAGAACGAGGCCAGCGTGAGCCCGCCTTCGGGCAGCGGCAGCGCGTCGGACGCGAACAGCAGGCCCGTGAAGTCCCACAGGTCCACGCTCACCACGCGGCCGGCCGCGTCCTCGGCCAGCAGCCCGAGATGGTCCTCGGGCCCGAAGCCCCAGTTCAGGTCGTTGCCGACCAGCACGTGGAACAGGCTGTCGAGGGTCACCGTCTCGACGCCGTCGAACGTGACCGTCAGCCCCCAGGGTGCGCCGGCGTGGGCGTAGGCGCCGGTGGACGGGTCGGCGATGGCATCGACGGCGTCGCGGTCGAAGCTGAACTGGCCGGCGAAGTGGGCCCAGCCGCGGTCGGCCTCGTCGTGGTCGACGACGCCGGAGAAAGCGTAGGTCACCGGCGCCGCGAACGCGGGGGATGCGGTGGGTGCGGCGGCCAGCGTGGCCGCCAGCAGGCCCGCGGCGATCGCGGACAGGCCGCGGCAAGCGCGGGCGAGAGGAGCGAGTTCGGCCATGGCAAGGTCGGAGCATCGATGGGAGCGTCGGGTCGCGCGGCGGCCGGCAGCCTGCGCGCCGGCACCGAGCAGCGACCGTTCAGTCGCCGGGAAACAGCCCCGGCGGGTCGGGTTCGAGCAGGTCGCCGGCGGTCGACGGGGACGCGACGGTGTCCACCGCGGTCGCGGTGGCCGCGCCGGCACCTGCCGCCCGTGCCGCGGCCGTGCCAGGCGCCCGCGAACCGGCCGCGGGCGCGGCCAGCACCCAGACGCGGCAGCGGCTGGCGTCGCATTGCAGCGCGTGACTGACCTCGTCGCCCAGCACCTGGCGCCAGGCCTCGGCGAGGTCGCGGCCACGCCAGTGCCGCGTCAGCGGTCGCGTCGTGCTCAGGACCTGCGGCTGCTCCAGCAACTGGCTGCCCGAGGCGGTGGCCAGCGCCGTGGCGACCTCGGCGCGGCTGGCGGCGCGGGCCTGCAGCACCCACTGGCTGCCGTCGCGCCGGACCACCGCGACGCCGGCGGGCGCCTCCAGCGCCGGGGCGGCGGCCAGCGCGGCCGGCGCCGCGACGGCGGCCGCCGCCAGGATCACGATCGTGCGCAGGAGGGGCATCTCAGTAGATGCCGTTGTCGTCGGCATTGCCGCCGAGGCTGCGCACCAGGGTCCGGTTGATCGAACCGTTGCCGCCCTGCACCGTGCCGCGAACGGTGGCCGCGTCGATGCCGAGATGGCCATTGCCGCTGGCGACGCTGTTGCTGACCAGCAGCAGGCGGCCTGCGCTGCCGGAGATCCCGCTGCTGCCGTTGTCGCTGGCCACGCTGTCGCGCACCAGCCCGGCCTGCGCCCCGATGCCGGCAGACCCGTTGAGCGTCGCGACGATACGCTCGGCCTGCAGGCGGCCTGCGCCGCTGACGCCGACGGCCACGTTGTGCATCACGGCCACGTCCTGCACGACGCTGTCGATGCTCATCGAGACGCCGATGCCGAAGCCGATGACACGCCCGTTGCGCACCACGGTGTGGCGCACGCCGGCCGCGCCGTTGTCGACCCGGATCCCACGCAGCAGCTGGGCGGCTCCGGTGCAGCTGACGGTGCGCGTGGCGGCATTGCGGGTGCAGCGCGCCGGTCCGGCCACGGTGAAGCCGTTGAGGTCCAGCGTGACGTGGTCGGCGCTGATGTCGATCGCGATCGTGTCGGCCGGCACCGTCAGGTTGCCCGTGAGCTTGTAGTGCCCGGGCCGGCTGATCGTGATCGGATAGCCCGGCAGGTCGCCCGGCGTCACGTTGCCGGCCAGCGCCTTGCTGTGGTTGATGGTGGCCTGGGCCCAGGCGCCGCCGGCGCCAGCCAGCAGGGCGGCGAGCAGCAGGCCCGGACGCAGGGACAGGCGCAGGCGGGTGGTGGTGAAGCGGTTCATCGCGAGGGGTTCCTGTTCGTCGTGGGTTCGGGTGGGTGAAGGGGTTCAGGCAGCCGTCGTCCGCGCGGCCAGCCCCAGCGCGGCGAGCAGTTCGTCGGCCGTCGCGAAGGCTTGCCGGCGACCGCTGAGCACATGCTCGACCTGGCCGCGGCAGCCGGCGCCGGCGCCGAGCTGCACGACGTACAGGCGCGCGGCCGCCGCCGGCGCGCCGGGCGCCGGCGCGTGGCCGTGCTCCTGCGCCAACGGCGAGGTGGGTGTGCTGCTCGCTGCCATGGCCGGCAGTCTGCTCGGCCGGGCGCGCGAAGTCCTTCGCAAACCGGCAGCGTGGGGTTAGGGTTCGGTTAGCGCCCGCGCCCTCGTTCGGGCCGCCCCCCGACCGCGGGGGTGCCGGCAGCCGGCCGCAGTCGCATGGCTTGTCAGAATCGCGCCGGCATGCCGACCGAACTGACTGGACCGCCCGCGCCGGCCGCCGCACCGTCCACGACACCTGCCGGGGCCCCTGCCCGCCTGGTCTTCGGCCCCTTCCTGCTCGACGGCCCCGGCGGCCGCCTGCTGCGCGACGGCCGCGAGGTCGACCTGGCACCGCGCCCCTTCGCGGTGCTGTGCTGGCTGGCCGCGCGCCCCGGCGTGCTGGTCAGCAAGGACGAGCTGCTGGACGGCGTCTGGGGCCACCGCCATGTCAGCGACTCGGTGCTGAAGGTGGCGATGAATGCGCTGCGCGGCGCGCTCGGCGAGGACGCGAAGGCGCCGCGCTGGATCGAGACCGTCCCGCGCCGCGGCTACCGCTTCGCCGACGACGTGCGGCGCTGGGACGGTGCGGCGCCGGCGACGACGGCCGGCGCGCCGCCCCACGCGGCGGCCGTGCCGGCGGGCCCGCCGGCCGGCGCCGCTGCGGCGGCGACATCGGCGGCGACCGGCGCCGCGCCGGGCAATCTGCCGGCCGAGACGCTGCCGCTGGTCGGCCGCGACGACGACCTCGACCGCCTGCGTCGGGCGCTGGCCACGCAGCGGCTGGTCACGCTCACCGGACCGGGCGGCGTCGGCAAGACGAGGCTGGCGCTCGCCGCGGTGGCCTTCGAGGCGCCGGCGGACGGCGTCTGGCTGCTGCGCCTGGAGGCGCTGGCCGCCGCCGACGAGGTGGCGCCCGCGCTGGCGCGCACGCTGGGCCTGGCCGCCGACGCCGGCCACGGCGCCGATGCGCTGGCGCGCGCGCTGGCACCGCTGGCCGCACGCATCGTGCTCGACAACGCCGAGCACCTGAGCGAGGGCCTGGCGCCGCTGCTGGCGGCCTGGCGCGACGCCGCGCCGCAGGTGGGCTGGCTGCTGACCAGCCAGCGGCCGCTGCGCCTGGCCGGCGAGCAGGTGCTGCCGCTGGCGCCGCTGGCGCTGCCCGGCCCCGGTGCCGACGACGCCGCGCTGCGGGCCAGTCCCGCCGTCGCGCTGTTCGTGCAGCGCGTGCAGGCCCTGCGTCCGGACTGGACGCCGGACGCGGCGGCGCTGCGCGATGCCGCGGCGATCGCGCAGGCGCTGGACGGCCTGCCGCTGGCGCTCGAGCTGGCCGCCGCGCGTGTGCCGCTGCTGGGCACCGCCGGCGTGCGCGAGCGGCTGTCCGAACGCCTGCAGCTGCTCACGCGCGGCAGCGCCGACGCGCCGGACCGCCACCGCACGCTGCGCGCCGCGCTGGCCTGGAGCGTCGGCCTGCTGCCGCCGCGTGCAGCGTCGCTGCTGGCGCGGCTGGCGGTCATGCCCGGCAGCTTCACGCTGGCCGCCGCGCAGGCGGTGGGCGGCACCGACCCCTGGGCGGTGCTGGACGACCTGGAACTGCTGCGCGAACTGTCGTTGCTCATGCCCGCCGAGCCCGGCCGCGCCGCGCCCAACAACGACGACGACGGTGACGCGGCCGCCCCGGCGCAGCGCCTGCGCCTGTTCGACAGCGTGCGCGCCCTCGCCGCCGAGCGGCTGGCCGCGGCCGGCGACGCCGACGCGACGCAGGACGCCCACCTGGCCTGGACCCTGGCCACCTTCACCGCCGCCGAGACGCGCCTGCTGGCCTGTGCCGAGGCCGACTGGCTGGCACCGCTGGAGCCCGAGGCCGCCCATCTGGTCGCGGCGATGACGCTGGCGCTGCGCCGCGCCGAGGCGGCCGCGGCAGCGGCAGCCGCCGGTGCGGCCGGCGCAGCCGGCGCGGGCGATGCGGGGCCTGCCGCCGCCCCGGCCGCGCCGGCGGTCACGGCGGCCGTGCAGCTGCTCGCCGCCAGCGCCGCCTTCTGCGTGCGGGCCGGGCTCAAGCCCGAGGCCCGCGGCTGGCTGGCACGCCTGCAGGTGCTGCTGCCGCCGCCGGGTGCCGCGCTGGACGAGCGGCCCGGCGCCGCCTGGCCGCCGGCACTGCAGGCGCACTGGCAGCAGGCGCTGGCCGTGCTGGGCGCGCTGGGCCAGCTGCTGCCGCCGCAGCAGGCGCTGGCCGCCTGCGAGGTGGCGCTGCCGGTGCTGCGGGCGCAGGGCCGGCAGGGCGCGGCGCTGTACCTGGCCTACCATCGCGCGATGCTGCTGGCGCGCGTGCAGCGCGGCGCCGAGCTGCCGGCGGCGGTGCAGGACCTGCGCGCGCTGCTCGGCCCCGACAGCACGCTGTACGAGCGTCGCCTGCTCGCCTGGGTGCAGGCGATGATCGCGCGCGACCGCGGCGACGTCGCGGCCTACGGCGCCTTCTGGGCCGACATGCTGGCGCAGTCGCGTGCGCTCGACGATGCGATCGAGGGCTGGCGGGCCGCCTGGGGCCTCGGCCAGGCGCTGTACCTGCAGGGTGCGCTGGACGACGCCCGCACGGTGCTGGACCGCGCGGTCGACGAGCTGCGCGCGGCCGGCCGGCTGCGCGCCTTCTCGGCGGTGGCGGCGCAGGCCGCGGTGCTGCGCGTGCTGCGCGATGCGGCGGCCGACACGCTGGCGCGGCTGCGCGAAGCGCTGCGCCTGCTGCAGGGCGAGGGCCAGGTCTGGTGGCTGGCCGACGCGCTGGCCTGGGTGCCGCTGCACCAGGGCCGCCTCGACGATGCGCGCCGCCTGCAGGCCTGGGCCGACGGCCTGGTCGCGCAGCGCGGCGAAGCGCGCGGCCCGGTCTTCGCGAAACTGCGCGCGGCCTTCGACGCGCGGCTGGCCGCGGCGCCGCCGCCCGACGCGACACGCGCGCCGTCGGCGCCGCCGGCCGACGAGGCGGCGGCGCTGGCGCTCGTCTTCGCGGCGGCCGCGGACTGATACGGCTTCGCACTCACCGCGCTAACAGCGTTGCTTCGCCTCGCCGTGCGTCAGCACGGTCTTCGGCTTCGCGCCTTGTCATCGCATTGAATGCGAAGCCGTGTGAGCGGCGCGGCCCGGCGTCAGCGCAGCGTGTCGGCCGTGCCCTGGCGCTCGGCGGCGCGCAGCGCGGCCTGCGCGCTGCGCCAGGGGTCCTCGCGCAGCGACGCCAGCTGCGCGCGCAGCAGCGTCGCCGCCTCGCGGTAGCGGGCCGCGGCGGCGGCCGCATCGCCCGCTGCCTCCAGCGCCACGCCCTGCAGGTGCGCCAGCGCGGCGCGCTTGTCCGCCGCGACGCCCTGCAGCGCGAGCAGGCGGCCCAGCCGCTGCAGCACGGCCGCCGGGTCGGCGGCGCAGGCGGCCTCACCGGCGGCGGGCGGCCCCTGGCGCAGGCTGCGCGCGTTCAAGGGGTGCCCTCCTCGCCACCGCGGCGCAGCACCTCGATCAGCTCGCGCGCCGAGCCGAAGCTCTGCCGGCGCCCGCTGGCCACATGCTCGAGCTGGCCGCGGCAGCGCCGGCCCGCGGCGGCGAGCTTGACGACGAAGACGCGCTCGATCGGCAGGCGATCCGGCGCACCGCGCGGCAGCGCGGGCGCACCGGCGGCCGCTGCGGCGGCCAGGGCAGTGACAGGGCGCAACGGCATGGCCCGCAGTCTGGCCGGCGCAGCCGCGGCTGTCCTTCGGCGACGGTTAGGTTTCGGTTAAGTCCGCGCCGGCAGTCCGCCCCGGCGGCCCGCGGGACGCCCCGGGTGGGGCCCCGCGTCGGCGCCGGCACAATCCGCCCGGCATGCCGACGCCCGACCCCACCCGCGCCGACACCGATGCCGCCGCGCCCGCCGGCGCGGCGCGGCCGCCACGCCTGGCCTTCGGGCCCTTCGTGCTCGACGGCCCCGGCGGCCGGCTGCTGCGCGACGGCGCCGCAGTCGACCTGCCGCCCAAGCCTTTCGCGGTGCTCGCCCACCTGGCGGCGCGCCCGGGCCTGCTGGTGAGCAAGGACGAGCTGCTGGACGCCGTCTGGGGCCACCGCTTCGTCAGCGACTCGGTGCTGAAGGTGGCGGTCAATACGCTGCGCGCTGCGCTCGGCGAGGATGCGAAGGCGCCGCGCTGGATCGAGACCGTGGCGCGCCGCGGCTACCGCTTCGCGTCGCTGCCGGCCACGGCGGCGCGGCCGGACGCGGCAGCAGCGGCCGGCGCGGCTGTGACGGCCGGCGCGGCTGCGGCGGGCGCCGCGCAGGCCTCCGCCGAGGCGCCGCCGCTGCCGGCGGCGCCGCCGGAGCTGGTCGGCCGCGCCGAGGCACTGCAGGCGCTGCAGCAGCGCTGGCGCGAGGCCGCCGCCGGCCAGCGCCGGCTGGTTGCCGTGGCCGGCGATCCGGGCGTCGGCAAGAGCACGCTGCTGCGCGCCTTCGTCGCGACGCTGGGCCAGGCGCGTGTCGCCGCCGGCCAGTGCGTCGAGGCCTGGGGCGGCAGCGAGCCTTACCTGCCGGTGCTGGAGGCGCTGGACCAGTTGTGCGCGAACGAGCCGGCGCTGGTGGCGGCGCTGCGCGAGACGGCGCCGACCTGGCTGGCGCAGCTGCCCTGGCGCCTCGCGGAGGCCGAACGCGCGGCACTGCAGGCGCAGATCGCCGGTGCCTCGGCCGACCGCATGCTGCGCGAGCTGTCGGTGCTGCTCGAACGGCTGGCGCGCGAGCGGCCGCTGGTGCTGGTGATCGAGGACCTGCACTGGGCCGATCCGGCCACCGTGCAGCTGCTGGGCGCGCTGGCGCGGCGCCCGGTGCCGGCCGCGCTGCTGGTGGTGCTGAGCTACCGGCCGATCGACCTGGCGATCGCCGAGCACCCCTTCGGCGACCTGCGCCGCGAGCTGAAGGCGCAGCGCCTGCTGCACGAGGGTCTGCTCGAGGGGCTGGACCTCGCCGCCGTGACGGCGCTGGTGACGCAGCGCCACGGCACCGCCTGCGCCGAGCCGGACTTCGTGCGCCGGCTGCACCAGCAGACCGACGGGCTGCCGCTGTTCGTGCTGGGCGTGCTCGACGAGCTGGTCGCCGAGGGCCTGGTCCGCATGCCCGCGGACGGCGGCCCCGGCACGCTGGCGCCGCAGGCGGCGCTGCGCATGGCGTTGCCGCAGACGCTGACCGCGGTCATCGAGCGCCAGGTCTCGCGCCTGCCGGCGCCGGTGCAGACGCTGCTGGAGACCGCGGCGCTGGCCGGCCACGAATTCGACCATGCCGCGCTGGCCGAGGCACTGGCGCAGCCGCCGGACGAGGTGCACGTGCAGCTGGAGGAACTGGTGCGGCGCCAGGTCTGGCTGCGCGGCGCCGGCGTCGCCGAACTGCCCGGCGGCCGCGTCGCGATGCGCTGCGCCTTCCGCCATGCGCTGATCCGGCGTGTGCTGGCCGCGCGTGTGGGCGACGCCCTGCGCGTGCAGCGCCACCGCCGGCTGGCCGCGGCGCTGGAACGCTGCTGGGGCGAGCGGGCCTGGGAGATCGCCGCCGAGCTGGCGATGCACCACGAGGCCGGCCAGCAGCCGCGGCGCGCCGCCGTGCACCTGGCGGCGGCCGCGCGCACCGCGCTGCAGCGCCAGGCCCCGCGCGAGGCGCTGGCACTGGCCGAGCGTGCACTGGCGCTGCTGGACGCCGATGCGAACGGCGCCGCGGCGACGGCCCGCGACACGGAGCCCGAGGCCGACGCGCTGCGCCTGCCGCTGCTGTCGGCGCGGCTGACCGCGACGCTGCTGCTGGAGGGCATGGCCTCGGCCGCCGCGCGCGCCCAGGTCGGCGACGTGCTGGCCCGCGTGGCCACGCTGCCGGTCAGCGACGACACGCTGCCGCTGTGGCAGGTCGTGCTGCTGACCCATCTCACCGGCCGCCTGCCGGGCACCGGCGAGCTGGTGCGGCGCTTCGCCGAGCGCGCGGCTGCCGGTTCGCTGCTCGCGCAGGCGGTGGCCAGCAACGCGCTCGGCGTGGACACGCTGCATGCCGGCCAGATGGCGGTCAATGCCGCACACTTCGAGCACACGCTGTCGCTGCTGGCGCAGGCCGCGCCGCCAGTGGTGCTGCTGCGCGACCCGCGCACCGAGGCCTGGTCCTACCTGTGCCTGGTCGCCGCGGTGCTGGGCCGCGACGAGCTGGCCGAACGCTGCAATGCCGAGGTCGACGCCTTCATCGCGCGCGGCACCGACCTCATCGGCATGGGCATGGGGCGCTGGTTCCAGGCCTACGGCGCCTATTTCACCGCCGATGCGCTGCGCGTGCGTGCGCTGTCGGCGCCGGCGGTGGCCGAGCTGGAGGCGCGGCGCGCGTCGCCGTTCCTGCAGCCGCACCGCATCGCGCTCGGCTGGGCGACCGCCGCGCTGGGCGACGGCGCCGCCGGCGCGGCGCTGGCGCGCGACGGGCTGCAGGCCTACCTGGCGCAGGGCAGCCGGCAGGGGCTGGCCGGGCTGTATGCGGTGGTCGGCGAGACGCTGCGCCTGGCCGGCGACGCCGACGGCGCCGCGCGCTGCGCCGCGGCCGGGCTGGCCGCCGGCGCCGAGCGCGGCGACGGCTTCGCGCATGCCGAGCTGCTGCGCGTGCAGGGGGCCGCGCTGCTGCTGACCGAGCCCGCGGCCGCGGCGGCCGATGCGCCGCTGCGCGCCGCGCTCGACCATGCCCGCCAGCAGCAGGCGGCGCTGCTGCAGGTGCGCGCCGCCGCGACGCTGGCGCAGTGGCTGCGCGCCACGGCGCGTGACGACGAGGCCGCGGCGCTGGCGGCAGCGACACGCGCCGAGGTCGGCGCGGCCTGGCAGGCGCCGGCCGCGGCGCCGCTGCGCGCGTTCGCGCCGCCGGTGTCCGGCGACACCGCCGTCGCCGCGACGAAGGGGCGCGGCCGATGACGGCCGCACCGCGCCAGGCCGACTCGCGCTACGCGTGGGCGCGGCTGCTCGCCGTGCTGGCGCTGATGACCATCGGCTCGGCCGGCATGTATGTCGTCGCCGTCGTGCTGCCGGCGGTGCAGGCCGAATTCGGCGTCGACCGGTCCGACGCCTCGCTGCCCTACACGCTGCTGATGATCGGCTTCGGCCTCGGCGGCGTGCTGATGGGCCGGCTGGCGGACCGCTTCGGCGTCATGGTGCCGGTGCTGATCGGCGCGGTCGGGCTGGGCGCGGGCTTTGCGGCCGCGGCGTCGGCGGGCAGCGTGCTCGGCTTCGCGATCGCGCATGGGCTGCTGATCGGGCTCGTCGGCTGCTCGGCGACCTTCGCGCCGCTGGTCGCCGACACCTCGCTGTGGTTCGTGCGCCGGCGCGGCATCGCGGTGGCCATCTGCGCCAGCGGCAACTACCTGGCCGGCGCGATCTGGCCGCCCATCGTGCAGCAGGTGGTGGAGAGCGCCGGCTGGCGCAGCGCCTACTGGGGGCTGGCGCTCTTCAGCGTCGTGACGATCCCGCTGCTGGCGCTGGCGCTGCGCCCGCGCCCGCCCGCCGCGGTGGCCGCACCCGCGACGCAGGCACGCCGCGTGCTGCCGTCGACCCTGCCGTTCGGGCTGACGATGAACCAGGCGCAGGTGCTGCTGTGCATCGCCGGCGTGGCCTGCTGCGTGGCGATGTCGATGCCGCAGGTGCACATCGTGGCCTACTGCGGCGACCTCGGCTACGGCGCGGCGCGCGGCGCCGAGATGCTGTCGCTGATGCTGGCCGCCGGCATCGTCAGCCGGCTCGTCAGCGGCGCCATCTGCGACCGCATCGGCGGCCTGCGCACGCTGCTGCTGGGCTCGGTGCTGCAGGGCGTGGCGCTGCTGCTGTTCATCCCCTTCGACAGCCTGGTGTCGCTGTACGTGATCTCGGCGCTGTTCGGGCTGTTCCAGGGCGGCATCGTGCCCAGCTACGCGATCATCGTGCGCGAATACTTCCCGCCGGCCGAGGCGGGCACGCGCGTGGGCCTGGTGCTGACGAGCACGCTGCTGGGCATGGCGCTGGGCGGCTGGCTGTCGGGCAAGGTCTTCGACCTCACCGGCTCGTACCAGGCGGCCTTCGTCAATGGCGTGGCCTGGAACCTGGTCAACCTGGCCATCGTGGCCTGGCTGCTGTGGCGCGTGACGCGGCAGCGGCCGCCGGCCGCGGCCGTGCCCGCCTGATCGACAGGACAGCGAGCGGTCGGCTACAGGTCGGCGACGCGCAGCACCAGCTTGCCGAAATTGCTGCCCTTGAACAGCCCGAGCAGCGCCGACGGGAAGGCGGCCACGCCGCCGTCGACGACGTCCTCACGGCTGGTCATGCGCCCGGCCTTCAGGTGCGCCGCCATCTCGGCGATGGCCTCGGGGTAGCGGTCGGCATAGTCGAAGACCACCATGCCCTGCATGCGCGCGCGGTTGACGAGCAGGCTCATGTAGTTCTTCGGACCCTGCATGCCCTCGGTGGCGTTGTACTGGCTGATCGCGCCGCAGATCACGATGCGCGCGCCGCGCCGGAGGCGCGTCAGCACGGTATCCAGGATCTCGCCGCCGACGTTGTCGAAGTAGATGTCGACGCCGTCCGGGCAATGCTGCTTGAGACCTTCGCGCACCGGGTCCCATCGCGTGGCGCCGGCAGGGGCCGGCGCCTTGTAGTCGAGGCAGGCGTCGAAACCGAGCTCGCGCACGACCCAGTCGCACTTGGCCGGCCCGCCGGCGATGCCGACGACGCGCAGGCCCTTGAGCTTGGCGAGCTGGCCCACGGTCTGGCCGACCGCGCCGGCCGCACCGCTGACGACCAGCGTCTCGCCGGCCTTCGGCTGGCCGACGTCCATCAGGCCGAAATAGGCCGTCATGCCGGGCATGCCCAGCACGTTGAGCCACTGCGTCCAGCTGCCGAGCGAAAGGTCGATCTTCGCGAAGCCGGCGCGCTGCACCGCCTTCGCATCGCCGGACCAGAATTCCTGCACGCCGGCACCGCCGCTGACGGCGTCGCCGACCGCGAAGCCCGGGTGGTTCGATGCGACGACGGTGCCGACGCCGCCGGCGCGCATGACCTCGCCCAGGCCGACCGGCGGGATGTAGCTGCGGCCTTCGTTCATCCAGCCGCGCATCGCCGGGTCCAGCGACAGCGCGCGCACCTGCACGACGAGGCCGCCGTCGGGTGCGGCCGTGGGCACCGGCTCCTCGGTGATCTGCCAGCACTCGGGGCCGGGCAGGCCCTGCGGCCGTGCAGCCAGGCGCACCTGGTGGTTGACGAGGTCGGCGAGGGTGGGGGCGGACATGGCGGCTCCTGCGGGACGGCGGAGCCGCGATCCTAGTCGTGGGCCTTGCCCGCGCGCGTCGCATGGGCGACGCGCCGCGGGCGCGGCGGACATCTCAAGGCAGGGCCGGGTGCCTCAGGGCGCCTTGGCGATCGACGTGACGGTGTAGTTGCCGTCGATCTTCTCGGCCGTGAAGCGCACGCGGTCGCCGACCGCCACGCCGTCCAGCAGCCGCGCGTCGCGCACGCGGAAGACCATGGTCATCGGCGGCATGTCCAGGCTCTTGATCTCGCCATGCTTGAGCGTGATGCGGCCGCCGGCCTTGTCCAGCTTGGTCACTTCGCCGGCGGCGGTGGGCGTCTGCGCCCGGGCCACCGTGGCCAGCGACAGCGCAGCGGCGGACAGCAGCCCGGCCACGAAGATGAAGCGCTTGCGGTTCATGCGATGGATTCCCTCCAGAGGCTGGCGCCGCCGCTTCGGCCGCGCCGGTCGCCAGCGTACAGACCCTGCGGCGGCGCGCAAGTTCCGGCCGCCGCCGCGGCGCGGCCGGGGCCGCCTCCTACAATTTGCGCCATCCCCGCTGCCCGCGCCGCACCATGAGCACCGCCCCCGGCCCCGCCGACGCCCACGACCTGCGCCACATCACCCCGCGCGACCAGGCCGAGATCCTGGCCCAGGCCCTGCCCTACATCCGCCGCTTCCACGGCAAGACGCTGGTCATCAAGTACGGCGGCAACGCGATGACCGACCCGGCGCTGCAGCAGGACTTCGCCGAGGACGTGGTGCTGCTCAAGCTGGTCGGCATGAATCCCATCGTCGTGCATGGCGGCGGGCCGCAGATCGACGACGCGCTGGCCAAGATCGGCAAGAAGGGCACCTTCATCCAGGGCATGCGCGTGACCGACGCCGAGACCATGGAGGTCGTCGAGTGGGTGCTGGGCGGCCAGGTGCAGCAGGACATCGTGGGCCTGATCAACGCCGCCGGCGGCAAGGCCGTGGGCCTGACCGGCTGGGACGGCGGCATGATCCGCGCGCGCAAGCTGAAGATGGCCGACAAGGACGACCCTTCGATCGAGCACGACATCGGCCAGGTCGGCGAGATCACCAGCATCGACCCCAGCGTGGTCAAGGCGCTGCAGGACGACCAGTTCATCCCGGTCATCAGCCCGATCGGCTTCGGCGAGCAGCACGAGAGCTACAACATCAACGCCGACCTGGTGGCGGCCAAGCTGGCCACCGTGATCGGCGCCGAGAAGCTGGTCATGCTGACCAACATCCGCGGCGTGCTGAACAAGGCCGGCGAGCTGATCACCGAGCTGACCGCGCGCGAGATCGACGAGCTGATCGCCGACGGCACCATCAGCGGGGGCATGCTGCCCAAGATCGCCGGCGCGATCGACGCCGCGAAAAGCGGCGTCAACGCGGTGCACATCGTCGACGGCCGCGTGCCGCACGCGATGCTGCTGGAGATCCTGACCGACCAGGCCTACGGCACGATGATCCGCTCGCACTAGATGACCCACCCCCGTAGCGGCTTCGCCGCTCCCCCTCAAGGGGGCGCCGCTGGCGGCCCGGCAGAGCCGGTTCCGCGGCGGCCGCTGGGTCCAAGCGGTGAGAAGGTCGCGGCAGAGCGATGAAGCGGGCCGCGACCACGGTCTGGCTGTTCGACCTCGACGACACGCTGCACGACGCAAGCTCGGCCACGATGCCGCAGCTGCGCGAGTCCTTCGGGCAGTACATCCAGCAGCACCTGCAGCTGAGCCGGGAAGAGTCCGACGCGCTGCGCAGCCGCTACTGGCAGCGCTACGGCGCGACGCTGCTCGGGCTGGTGCGCCACCACGGCGTGCAGGCCGCGCACTTCCTGCACCACACGCACCTGCTGCCCGGGCTGGAGCAGCGCGTGCGCGGCCACCGCCACGACCTGGCGGCCCTGGCGCGGCTGTCGCGGCGGCCGGGCCGGCGCTACATCCTGACCAACGCACCGGCGGCCTACGCAGCGCGCGTGCTCGACGTGCTGGGCATCGCCCACCTGTTCGACGGCCTCGTCTCGATCGAGGACATGCACATGTTCGGCCAGCTGCGGCCCAAGCCCGACGCGCGCATGCTGCGCCGCCTGGTGGCGCGGCTGCGCGTGGCGCCGTCGCAGTGCGTGCTGGTCGAGGACACGCTGGTGCACCAGAAGGCGGCGCACGGCCTGGGCATGAAGACGGTGTGGATGCAGCGCTGGCTGCCCGGCACGCACCGGCGCCACGCCGGGCGGCCTCGCTACGTGACGCAGCGCGTGCGCTCGCTCGCGCGCTTGCGCGAGTGGGCCGGGAGCGTGATGGCCGAGTGACAACGGCACGCGGGGGTCGCGTCGCCGAATTCGCAGTCGCTGCCCGAGGTCTGCACGAGCAACGGCAGCGTGCCGTCAGGCGCCGGCGACCCGGCCACCCGCGAGCAGACCACGCGGCGACAATCGATCGTCATGCTGGCCAGTGCCGGCAGCGCCGCGCAGGCGGCGGCAAGGCACGGTGCAGCCGGCGCGGCAGATCGCCACAGCGGTCGCCAGGACTGGTGTCGTCGTCCCATGGGCTCCCTCTCCTGCGGGCCGGATGCCGAACCGCTCGGCATCGACGCGCCCGACCGCCGTCTTCAGTCGGCGGCAGGCGGCGGCAGGCCGCGTCAAGACGTTCCCCCATGTCCAAGGGCTGCCGGCAGGCGGAGCGCAGTCAGTGTTTACCTGCAAGCAGGCGCGCATATCCCCTGTGCCAGAATGTTCTCTGCCGGTTCCACCGCGGACCGCCCCGTCCCCGTTCTCCCCCGTCTCCCCTCGATGTCCGCCCTGCCCGAAGACGCGCTCGCGGCAACGCCGACGCCCGCCGTGCCCGACGCGGCCGTCCTGCCGGCCACGCCCCCCGCGGCACGCAAGCGTCCGCGCCCCGGCGAACGCCGCGTGCAGATCCTGCAGACGCTGGCGCAGATGCTCGAGCAGCCCGGCGCCGAGCGCATCACCACCGCGGCGCTGGCCGCGAAGCTGGAGGTCAGCGAGGCCGCGCTGTACCGCCACTTCGCCAGCAAGGCGCAGATGTTCGAGGGCCTGATCGAATTCATCGAGACCAGCGTCTTCACGCTCGTCAACCAGATCGTCGAGCGTGAACCCTCGGGCAGCGCGCAGGTGCAGAAGATCGCGGCGATGCTGCTGCAGTTCGGCGAGAAGAATCCGGGCATGGTGCGCGTGATGGTCGGCGACGCGCTGGTCTTCGAGCACGAGCGGCTCAATGCGCGCATGAACCAGTTCTTCGACCGCCTGGAGTCGCAGCTGCGCCAGAGCCTGCGCGCGGCGGCCGAGGCCGCGGGCTCGGCCACGCCCAGCGTCGATGCGCAGGCGCTGGCCAGCGCGCTGGTGGCGCTGCTGGTCGGCCGCCTGCAACGCTATGCACGCTCGGGCTTCCGCCGGCTGCCGACCGAGCACCTGGAGCCGGCGCTCGCCCGACTCGCGGCGTGACCCGCCAGACCGAGGGTGCGCCGGAGCTGGTCTTCGGCGGCGAGCGGCTGCGCCTGCTGCCGCAGCGCGCGGCGTTCCTTCCCGAACCCGGCTGGCTGCTGGTGGCCGACCTGCACCTGGGCAAGGCGCACAGCTTCCGCCGCCTGGGCGTGCCGGTGCCCGGCGGCACGACGGCGGAGACGCTGCAGCGGCTGACCGACGCGCTGGCCGCCAGCGGCGCGACGCAGGTCGTCTTCCTCGGCGACCTGCTGCATGCGGCGCGCGGCGTCTCCGCCGCGGTGGTCGACGCCTTCGCGCGCTGGCGCGCCGCGCACCCAAGGCTCGCGCTGACGCTGGTGCGCGGCAACCACGACCGCGGCGCGGGCGATCCGCCGGCGGCCTGGGGCGTGCGCTGCGTCGACGAGCCGCTGGCCGCGCCCGGCGGCGGCCTGCTGCTGGCCCACCACCCGGCACCCAGCGACGGCGTCGCCGTGCTGGCCGGCCACCTGCACCCGGCGGTGACGCTGGGCGGCCGCGCCCACGACCGGCTGCGCCTGCCCTGCTTCCACTTTCGCGGCGACGGCCCCGGTGCGGTCGGCGTGCTGCCGGCCTTCGGCGCCTTCACCGGCAGCCATGTCGTGCAGCCGGCGCAAGGCGACCGCATCTTCGTCGTGGCGCCCGACGGCGTGCACACGCTGCCGGTTGCCGCCTGAGCCGCCGGAGCACCGTCCGTACACTGCGGCCATGGATGCCCCCGCGCTGGCGCGCCTGGTCGAACGCGCCCATGCCCTGCTCGACCGCCTGGAGGCCGTGCTGCCCCACGCGCCCGCCGCCCCGGACTGGGGCGCGTCGGTCGCCTTCCGCTACCGCCGCCGCGGCAATGCCGGCGTGCTGGAGCCGGTGCGCCACGTGGCGACGATCCGCCTGGCGCAGCTGCGCGAGGTCGACGCGCAGAAGGAGCGCCTGCTGCGCAATACCGAGCAGTTCGTCGCCGGCCGGCCGGCCAACAACGTGCTGCTGACCGGCGCCCGCGGCACCGGCAAGAGCAGCCTGATCAAGGCCGTGCTCAACGAATTCGCGCCGCGCGGGCTGCGCCTGATCGAGGTCGACAAGGCCGACCTCGTGGACCTGCCGGACCTGGTGGAGCTGGTGGCGCCGCGGCCCGAGCGCTTCGTCGTTTTCTGCGACGACCTCAGCTTCGACGAGGGCGAGCCCGGCTACAAGGCGCTGAAGAGCGTGCTCGACGGCAGCGTGGCGCAGGCCAGCGACAACCTGCTGATCTACGCCACCAGCAACCGCCGCCACCTGCTGCCCGAATACATGAAGGAGAACCTCAGCTACCAGCACACCGAGGACGGCGAGGTCCATCCCGGCGAGGTGGTGGAGGAGAAGATCAGCCTGTCCGAGCGCTTCGGCATGTGGCTGAGCTTCTACCCGTTCACGCAGGACGAATACCTGGCCATCGTCGCGCAGTGGCTGCGTGCCTTCGGCGTGGCCGAGGACGCCATCCCCGCGGCGCAGAAGGCGTCGCTGGTGTGGGCGCTGGAACGCGGCAGCCGCTCCGGGCGCGTGGCGCAGCAGTTTGCGCGCGACTGGGCCGGGCAGCATGGCGGCTGACGGGGCCGCCGCGACGACGACGCCTCGCACGCCGGTCGACGTCGCGGTCGGCGTGCTGATCGCGCCCGACTGCCGCTTCCTGCTCACCACGCGGCCGGCCGGCAAGGTCTATGCCGGCTGGTGGGAATTTCCGGGCGGCAAGTTCGAGCCCGGCGAGACCGTGCAGCAGGCGCTGGCGCGCGAGCTGCACGAGGAACTGGGCATCACGGTCGGCGCAGTGCAGCCCTGGCAGCAGGAGATCATCGACTACCCGCATGCGCTGGTGCGGCTGCACTTCTGCAAGGTCTTCGACTGGCGGGGCGACTTCGAGATGCGCGAAGGCCAGGCCATGGCCTGGCAGACGCTGCCGGTGCAGGTGACGCCGGTGCTGCCGGGCACGCTGCCGGTGCTGCGCTGGCTGGCCGCCGAACGCGGCCACACCGGCGCGACGCATCGCGAACCGGGCTAGACTGCCCGCATGACGCTGACCCAGGACTCCACGGACGCCCGCGCAGGGGACTGGCTGGACCGCGTGCGCTGGGACCGCGACGGCCTGGTGCCGGCCATCGCGCAGGAAGCCGGCAGCGGCGACGTGCTGATGGTGGCCTGGATGAACCGGGAGGCGCTGGCCGAGACCGCCCGCCGCGGCCGCGCCGTCTACTGGAGCCGCTCGCGCCAGCGCCTGTGGGCCAAGGGCGAGGAGTCCGGCCACGTGCAGCAGGTGCACGAGATCCGGCTCGACTGCGACGAGGACGTGGTGCTGCTGAAGGTCACGCAGCTCGGGCGGGATCCGGGCCAGCCGGGCATCGCCTGCCACACCGGCCGTCACAGCTGTTTCTTCCGCCGCTACGAGGATGGCGACTGGCAGGTCGTCGAGCCGGTGCTCGCGGACCCCGAGCGCATCTACCGCTGAACGACCGCTGAAGCAGCCATGGACGGCGACGACACCCTCGAACGCCTGGCCGACGTGATCGCGTCGCGCCGGCCCGACCGCGGCGGCGACCCGGCCAGCAGCTACGTGGCGCGGCTGTTCGCCAAGGGCCCGGACGCGGTGCTGAAGAAGGTCGGCGAGGAAGCCACCGAGGTCGTGCTGGCGGCCAAGGACGGTGACCGCGTGCGCCTGGTCGCCGAGGTCGCCGACCTGTGGTTCCACACCATGATCGCGCTGGCCGCGGCCGACCTGCGGCCGGCCGACGTGCTGGCCGAGCTGCGGCGCCGCGAGGGCCTGTCCGGGCTGGAGGAATTCGCGCTGCGCAAGCTCGCGGCGCGCGAACAGGAGGGCTGAAACGATGAACGACCTGTCACCCCCCG
Organism: Rubrivivax sp.; assembly: GCA_019635315.1. Taxonomy (GTDB): domain Bacteria; phylum Pseudomonadota; class Gammaproteobacteria; order Burkholderiales; family Burkholderiaceae_C; genus Rubrivivax. Next base: position 1,222,560 of record JAHBZT010000001.1, on the reverse strand, counting down.
CCGCCGGCGCCGGCCGCAGCGGCGACGACCTCGCCAGCCTGCGCACGCTGACGCTGGTCATCTACATCCTCTATGCGGCCAGCGCCTTCGTCGGCATCACGGCCATCGTGGCCATCATCGTCAACTACATCAAGCGCGACGACACCCGCGGCACGCTGTACGAGAGCCACTTCCGCTGGCAGATCCGCACCTTCTGGTTCGGGCTGTTGTGGGCCTGCCTGGGCGCGCTGACGATCTTCATCGGCATCGGCTTCGTCGTGCTGGCCGTCAACTCGATCTGGCTGATCTACCGCGTCGTGCGCGGCTTCCTGAACTGGAACGACGGCAAGCCGATGCCGGTGCCGGCCTGAGCGTCCGTCCGCTTACCCCGAACCATGCACTCCGACCCGAACTGCCTCTTCTGCAAGATCGTCGCCGGCCAGATCCCGTCGCGCAAGGCGCACGAGGACGAGGACCTGCTGGCCTTCCACGACATCCACCCCTGGGCGCCGGTGCACGTGCTGATCATCCCCAAGCAGCACATCGCGACGCTGGCCGACGTGGGCCCCGAGCACGACGCGCTGCTCGGCCGCATGCTGGGGCTGGCGCCGCGGCTGATGAAGCAGCTCGGCGTGACCAACGGCTTCCGCACGCTGATCAACACCGGGCGAGACGGCCTGCAGGAGGTCTACCACCTGCACATGCACGTGATGGGCGGTCCCCGGCCCTGGGCCAAGGGCTGACATCCCGGCCCCGTAGAATCAGCGGTTCCCCTCGCAGGAGACAGACATGGGTACCTTCAGCATCTGGCACTGGCTCATCGTGCTGCTGGTCGTGGTCGTGATATTCGGCACGAAGAAGCTGCGCAACATCGGCACCGACCTGGGCAGCGCCGTCAAGGGCTTCAAGGAAGGCATGAAGACGGGCGGCGAGTCCGGCGACGCCGACACGGCCGCCGCCCCGCCCCAGCAGGTCACGACCGCCAAGCGCGCCGACGACAACACCGTCGACGTCGAGGCCAAGACCAAGAGCTGACGCCGCTGCCGCGCGTCCCGGGCAGGCCCGGCTCGCGCCGGGCCCTGCTGCCCGGCCCTGACGCCGGGCCCGCGCCCCGCCCCCGATGATCGACCTCGGACTCGACAAGCTGGCCCTGATCGGCGCCGTGGCGCTGATCGTCATCGGCCCGGAGAAGCTGCCGCGCGTCGCGCGCACGGTCGGCCACCTGCTGGGCAAGGCGCAGCGTTACGTGGCCGACGTGAAGGCCGAGGTCAACCGCTCGATCGAGCTCGAAGAGCTCAAGAAGATGAAGACGCAGTTCGAGGACGCGGCGCGCAACGTCGAGCAGACCGTGCGCAGCGAGGTCGACGAGGCCGCGTCGGCGCTGAAGTCCGACTGGCAGGAGGCCAGCGCCAGCTTCGATGCGCTCGCCGCGCCGGACGGCGGCGGCGAGTCGCAGCGCGACCCCTACGCGCCACCCCCGCCCGAGTACCGGCACCCGAAGAAGAACTGGCGGCTCAAGCGCGGCGCGACGCCGCAGTGGTACAAGCAGCGCAACGGCGTGCGCACCAAGGCGCAGTCGGGCGCCGCGCGCGTGGCACGCTTCCGCCCGCCGGGCGCCGGCAAGGCGGGCAACGCGCGATGAGCGACGCGCGCAAGGACGAGAATGACGAGCTGGAGGGCACCGAGGCCCCGTTCGTCTCGCACCTGATCGAGCTGCGCGACCGGCTGATCCGCTCGCTGATCGCCATCGTCGCCGTCTTCGGCGTGCTGTGCATCTGGCCCGGCACCGGCGCGATGTACGACATCCTGGCCGCGCCGCTGACCAGCAACCTGCCCGAGGGCACCAAGCTGATCGCCACCAGCGTCTTCTCGCCCTTCATGGTGCCGCTGAAGATCACGCTGCTGGTCGGCTTCCTGGCCGCCCTGCCCTACGTGCTGTACCAGACCTGGGCCTTCGTCGCGCCGGGGCTGTATTCGCACGAGAAGCGCCTGGTGGTGCCGCTGGTGGTGTCCAGCACGCTGCTGTTCTTCGCGGGCGTCGCGTTCTGCTACTTCGTCGTGATCCCGGGACTGACCAAGTTCATCGTCGCGATGACGCCGGCCTCGGTCAACGCGGCGCCGGACATCGAGCAGTATTTCGGCACCGTGATCACGCTGTTCCTGGTCTTCGGCATCGCCTTCGAGGTGCCGGTGGCGGTGGTGGTGCTGGCGCGCATCGGCGTCATCAGCGTCGAGCAGCTGCGCAAGTGGCGCGGCTACTTCATCGTCGGCTCGTTCGTCGTGGCGGCCATCGTCACGCCGCCGGACGTGATCTCGCAGCTGGCGCTGGCGGTGCCGATGTGCATCCTCTACGAGATCGGCATCCTGATCGCGTCGGCCACCGTGAAGAAGAAGAAGAAGGCCGCCGACGACGAGGACGCGGCGGCCGCCGCCGACGACAAGACCGCCTGACCGCAGCGTCGGCCCGCTGCGGAAGGCTGCGGGACGTGGACCCGGAGTCCTATCTCACCCAGGTGTTGAGCTGGATGATGGGCAGCAGCACCGCCAGCATGATCAGCAGCACGACGACCGCCATCACGACGATCAGGATGGGCTCCAGCAGGGTCGCGGCGGACATCGCGCGGCGCTGCACCTCGGCCGACAGCTGTGTGGACGCGCGCTGCAGCATCTGCGGCAGCTGGCCGGTCTGCTCGCCCAGGCGCGCGAACATCGCCAGCAGCGCCGGGAAGCGCTTCTTGGCGGCCAGCGCGCTGGCCAGCGGGGCGCCTTCGCGCACCTGCACCAGCGCGTCCAGCGCGTCGGCGCGCATCGCGCGGTTGCCCAGCGTCTCGGCCGCCGCCTGCAGCGCCTTCAGGATGGGCACGCCGGCACCGGCCAGCAGCGCCAGCGTGCCGCCGAAGCGCGCCGCGTTGTAGCCGCGCGCCAGCCGGCCCAGGAGCGGCAGGCGCAGCGTCCAGCCGTCGCTGCGCTCGCGGAAGGCCTCGCCGCGGCGCGCCAGCACGAACAGCGCGCTGCCGCCGGCCGCCGCCAGCGCGACCGCCCAGCCCCACTGGCGCACGAAGGCGCTGAGGGCCAGCATCGCCACCGTCAGCCCCGGCAGCGCACGCCTGGACGAGGTGAAGACGCCGGCCACCTGCGGCACCACCCAGGTCATCAGCACGACGACGATGACGAGCGCGACCACCGAGACGATGGCCGGGTAGGCCATCGCGCCGCGCACCTTTGCGCGCAGCGCCTGCTGTTGCTCGAGGTCGTCGGCCAGGCGCTCGAGCACGGCGCCGAGCGCACCGCTGCCTTCGCCGGCCGCGACCACCGCGCGGTAGACCTCGTCGAATTCGCGCGGCGCGGTGGCCAGCGCGCGCGCAAACGGGCTGCCGGCGTTGACCTCGCTCTTCAGGTGCGCCAGCAGCTCGCGCTGGCGCGGCGTCTCGGCCTCGTCGGCGAGCGCCGCGAGCGCACGTTCCAGCGGCAGCCCGGCAGCGACGAGCCCGGCGAGCTGGCGCGTCCACACCGCCAGCCCGGTGGCGCCGAAGACGCGGCGCGTGAAGCGCGCGCCGGGCGCATCGGCCGCCGTCATCGCCACCGGCGTCACCGCCAGCGGCACCAGCGCCCGCGCGCGCAACTGCGAGCGCGCGGCCTTCGCGTTGTCGGCCTCCAGCAGGCCGTCCTGCGCCTTGCCGGCGGCGTCCAGCGCCTCGAAGCGGTAGGCGGGCATGGGTCAGCCGCGCCCCGGCGCCGCGCCGCCCCGAGCCGGGGCAGCCCCCAGGGCCCCGCGGGGGACCCTTTCAGGTCCCTGGGGTGGCGAAGGCGCGAAGCGACAAGCCTGGGGGCCCATGATCAGTCGCGCGTCACGCGCACGACCTCTTCCAGCGAGGTGAGGCCTTCGCGCACCAGCCGCTCGCCGTCTTCGCGCATCGAGCGCAGGCCGGCGGCGCGCGCCGCGGCGGCCAGCGTCTGCTCGTCGGCGCGGTTGTGCACCAGCGCCTGCACCTCCGGCGTGGCCACCATCAGCTCGTAGACCCCGGTACGGCCCTTGTAGCCGGTGTGGCCGCAATGCTCGCAGCCCACCGGGTGCCAGTGGCCGTCGTCGCCCAGGCGCCGGCAATGCGGACACAGCTTGCGCACCAGGCGCTGCGCCAGCACGCCGAGCAGGCTGCTCGACAGCAGGAAGGGTTCCACCCCCATGTCGATCAGCCGCGTGACGCTGCTCACCGCGTCGTTGGTGTGCACGGTGGCCAGCACCAGGTGGCCGGTCAGGCTGGCCTGGATGGCGATCTGCGCCGTCTCGAAGTCGCGGATCTCGCCGATCATGATGACGTCCGGGTCCTGGCGCAGGATCGCGCGCAGTGCCTTCGCGAACGTGAGGTCGATCTTCGGATTGACCTGCGTCTGGCCGATGCCCGGCAGTTCGTACTCGACCGGGTCCTCCACCGTCAGCACGTTGGTGCCGGCGGTGTCGATGCGCGTCAGGCTGGCATACAGCGTGGTCGTCTTGCCGCTGCCGGTAGGGCCGGTGACGAGCACGATGCCATGCGGCTGGTGGATCAGCCGGCCGTAGGCGGCGAGCACGTCGCCGCTCATGCCCAGGCCTTCCAGCGTGAATTTCGATTCGGTCTTGTCCAGCAGGCGCAGCACGGCGCGCTCGCCGTGGGCCGAGGGCAGCGTGGAGACGCGCACGTCGATCGCGCGCCCGCCGATGCGCAGGCTGATGCGGCCGTCCTGCGGCAGCCGCTTCTCGGCGATGTCGAGCTCGGCCATGATCTTGAGCCGGCTGATCAGCGCCGCGTGCAGCGCCTTGTTCGGCTGCACCACCTCGCGCAGCGTGCCGTCGACGCGGAAGCGCACCGCGCTGCTGCGTTCGTAGGGCTCGATGTGGATGTCGCTGGCGCCGTCCTTCGCGGCCTGCGTCAGCAGCGCATTGAGCATGCGGATGATGGGCGCGTCGTCGGCCGCCTCGAGCAGGTCCTCGACCGCCGGCAGGTCCTGCATCATGCGGCTGAGGTCCACACCGCTCTCGACCTCGCCGATCACCGCGGCGGCGCTGCTCTCGCCGCCGGCATAGGCCGCCGCGATGCGCTGCGCCAGCGTCGCCGCATCCTCGCGCTCGAACGCCGCGACGTCGAACAGTCGCGTCACCTCGGCCAGCGCCGAGGGCGTGGTGCTCTCGGCGGCCCACAGCAGCAGCTGGCGGCCGTCGTCCTCCAGCAGCAGCGTATGGGCCTTCGCGAAGGTGTAGGGCAGCGGGTGGCGGGCGGACATGTCAGCTGCTCCGGCTCGCGTTACACGAACTGGCACTCACGGAACGGCGCCGAGCGCCGGCCGACTGAATACGGCGCATTGCGGTCGTTCGTTGGGCGGGTGCTCGCTCACGAATTGGAGCTACAAGTTCGGACTTCATGCGCCAGCGCGTCGCGCTAAGCGCCACCCGCTGCCGGCTCAGGGTTCCGCGCCCACCGCCTGCGGCGGTGGGTTCCCTGCGCTGCTCGCTTCGGGGTCGCGCCGCCCAACTCACTTCGCTCGCTGCGCTCGCTCCGTTCGGACACCGGCGGCGAGTCAGTTGTCGAGGCGCGCACTGCGTGCGCGCCGACCCCGAAGCTGCGCTGCTCGGCGCTTCACTGTTCGCCAGCAGCGGGTACCGCCTGGCGCGAGGGCCACCGACAGCGGCATGCGACCTGGTGGAAGGCCACCGCCGTGTCGCGAAGCCGCGTGGGGGCAGCCCGCAGCGCCCATGGGAGGCGCCGAGAAGCGCAGGACGCTTGGCCGCGCGCGCAGCGCGCCTCCCCAACTGACTCGCCGCCGATGTCCGAACGGAGCGAGCGCAGTGAGCGAAGTGAGTTGGCGGCGGGCCAAGCGTTCGAGCATCGCAGGGCAGTCGGCGCGCAGCGCCGACCGCCGGACTCTGGGCGCGGCGGGCTGCCCCCATGCGGCTTCGCTGCGCCAGTGTCGGCACGCACGAACAGCGCCGCGCCATGAACGACCGCAATGCGCCGAGAGCAGCCTGCACCGTCCCGCGTCTCATCTCAGGGGGCATGCGGGTTGCCCGGCGTCGCCCCCAGCGGGTCCACCGGCCGCTGCGCGGTCGGGGTCGCGGTCGCCGGCGGGGGCGGCAGCACCGGCGACTCGTTGATCGGCAGCACCACGCTCTGCGGCGGCTGCGCGCGCTGCTGCTGGGCACGGATCTGCTCGTAGCGGTCGATCGAGAAGCGGTTGCTGCTGTCGCCGTCGCGCATCACGATCGGCCGCAGGAAGACCATCAGGTTGGTGCGCCGGCGCTCGCGACTCTCGCTGCGGAACAGCGCGCCCAGCACCGGGATGTCGCCGAGCAGCGGCACCTTGGAGCGGTTGGTCACGAAGCGGTCCTCGATCAGCCCGCCCAGCACCAGGATCTGCCCGTCGTCGACGACCACCGTGCCCTCGATCGAGCGCTTGGTCGTGCTCGGGCCGGCGTTGCTGGTGCCGGCGGCGGTCTCGTTCTTGACCGCGCTCTGCTCCTGGAAGATCGTCATCTTGACCGTGCCGCCCTCTCCGATCTGCGGCCGGATGCGCAGCGTGATGCCGACGTCCTTGCGCTCGATGGTCTGGAAGGGGTTGATCGTGCTGCCGCCGGTGGCGCCGGTGTTCGTGAACTGCCCGGTGATGAAGGGCACGTTCTCGCCGACGACGATCTTGGCCTCCTCGTTGTCCAGCGTGATCAGGTTGGGCGTGCTGACGATGTTGGTGTTGGCCTGCGTCTGCAGCATGCGCGCGATGGCGGCCAGCCCGATCGCGTTGCCGAAGTTGCGCAGCAGGCCGATGTTGAAGCCCTCGCCGAGGTTGATCTGCCCCTGCACCGCGCCGGCGTTGATGCCGATGATGTTGCCCACGCCGCCGGGCGGCGTGAAGTTGGTGCCGCCGACCAGCCCGTACTTGTCGCCGCTGTTGCCCAGCAGCCCCTGCCACTGGAAGCCGAAGTCGGCGGCGTCGCCGCCGGCGACCTCGACGATCATGCTCTCGATGTAGACCTGCGCACGCCGCGTGTCGAGCTGCTCGATCAGCGCGCGCACCTGGCGGTACAGCGGCTCCGGAGCGGTGATGATCAGCGAGTTGGTCGCCGGGTCGGCCTGGATGAAACCGCCGGTGGCCGGCTCGCCGACCGCGGTCAGCGCCGCGGTGGCCGGCGTCGCACCGCCGCCGGCGGCGGAGACCTGCGCCGGCTGCGGGCCGCGCACCGGCGCCGTGGGGCCGGCCGTGGTGCTGCCGGCGCCGATGGTGCCCGCCGCGCCGAAGGCCGCGCGCACCACGGTGGCCAGGCGCACCGCATCGGCATTCTTCAGGTGCACGACATACATGCCGCCGCCGGCCTCGGCATTCGGGCCCGGCTGGTCCAGCCGCTCGGCGGTGGCGCGCAACGCCGCCAGCTTGGCCGGGTTGGCGGCTCGCAGGATCAGCGCGTTGCTGCGCGGGTCGGCCAGCACGATGGTCGCACCGGCGCCGCCGACACCGGCGGCCCCCGGCGCCCCCGGCACCACCGGCCCGCCGACGCCTTCGGTCAGGCGCTGCACCAGCGGCGCGATGTCGGCGGCCACCGCGTGCCTCAGCGGCACGATCTCCAGGTCGGTGCCGGTCGGCTGGTCCAGCGCCGCGATGATGCGCGCCAGGCGCTGCAGGTTCTCCGCATAGTCGGTGATCACCAGCGAGCTGCTGGCCGGGCTGGCGTTGATCGTGTTGTTGGCGCTGATCAGCGGCCGCAGCACGGCGACCAGGTTGTTCGGGTTCTCGTAGCGCAGCCGGAAGACCTGCGTGATGACCTGGTCGCCGCGCACCGCGACCTCGCCCACCGACACGGTGCCGGTCTGCAGCTTGGCGTCGGCCTCGGGCACCACCTTGAGCAGGCCGCCGCTCTCGACCACCGCGAAGCCCAGCCCACGCAGCGCCGACAGGTAGCTCTGCCAGGCCTGGCGGATGCTCTGCGGCTGCTCGCTGTAGACGGTGACGGTGCCGCGCACGCGCGGGTCGACGACGATGTTGCGCTCGATCATCGCGGCGAAGGCGCGCGTGACAGCCTCGATGTCGGCATTGACGAAATTCACCGTCACCGGCGCGCGCGAGCGCGGGGCGATGTCCTGCGCCAGCGTCGGCGGCAGCGCCAGCAGCGCGGCGAGCAGCGCGGCCAGCAGGCGCTGGCCGGCCGGGCGTCGGGTCGGGGCGACAGACATGGTCATCCGATCGTGATGAGCGACCGCTCGCCCTGGCGGCGGCCGATGATGTTGAGCAGATTGGACAGCACCGCCTCGGCGCCCGGCGCGGCGCGCGCCTCGCCCTGGAAGCGCAGCGGCGTGCCGGCGGCCCACTGGCCGCTGCCCGAGAGGATCAGCGCGCCGCGCTGCGTGTCCAGGCGCAGCGTGGCCGGGCCGTCGGCCTCGCCGGCGAGCACCAGCCGGTAGTCGCCCAGCGTGTCCAGCGTCGACACGCGAGAGGCCATGCCCTGCAGCAGCAGCTCCAGCCGGCCGTCGAAACGCCAGCGGCCCTGCACGCTCTCCAGCATCAGCCCCGGGCTGGCGACCTGCAGCGTGCCCGAGGGCTGCAGCGTATTCCACGGCGTGCCCAGGCCGGCCAGCCAGGACGCCGGCCAGTGGCCCAGCGGCGCGCCGCCGGGCGCCGCCAGCAACTCCACGCGCAGGCGCTGCCAGCCCGGCCGCAGGCGCAGCCGCAGCGTGCCGTCGATGCAGCAGGCATGCCGTGCGGCCAGCAGCAGCGCGCTGCCGTCGGCCGCGAGCGTCCAGTGCAGGCGGCCGGGCAGGCGGCTGGCGTCGCGGCTGCCGGGCCCGCCGGTGAGCACCGGCACCGCGCTGCCCGACCACACGCTGCCGCGCGCGTCGGCCAGCAGCAGCCGGCCGTCGGTGGCGCCGGCCAGCGCGGCAGCCAGCCAGGCCGCGGGGGCGAAGGCGACCAGCGCGGCGACGATGCCGATCAGCGCACCGGCCACGGCCCAGCGCTTCACGGCGCGCCTCCGATCGCCAGCACCACGGTGCCGCTGAGGCCGCTGCCGGCGCGCGAGAGGTTGGCTTCCAGCGGGCGCGCGCGCGCGCCGGTGCGCGCCTCGGCCAGCCAGTCGCGCAGCGCGCCGGTGCCGGCGCCGTTGAGCGTGAGGATCGCGCGGTCGCCCTGCAGCAGCAGCCGGCCCTGCGCACCCAGCCGCGCGGTCGCCGACTGCAGCGCGGCGGCGGCCTGGTCGGGCGCCACCGGCGGCGTGTCGCGCAGCTGTCGCGCCTCGTCGGCCAGCGCCTGCATGGCCTGCAGCTGGCGGTCCAGCGCGTCGATCTCGGCGCCGGCGCGGGCGATCGTGCGCCAGGCCGGCTGCACCGCCAGCGCCCACAGCAGGTAGCCGCCGAGCACCAGCGCGGCGACCGCGACCAGCCGGCGCTCGCGCGCCGCCAGGCCCTGCCACCAGGCCCGCAGCGCGGCGTTCATCCGGCCCCCCGCGCCACGGTGAGCCGGCCGTCGGCCAGCTCGACGCTGAAGCCGGCGCCGCGCAGGCGCTGGCGGAACTGCGCCAGCTGCGGCTCGCCGAAGCCGGGCGCGGCCAGCGTCAGCCGGCCGGCCTCGAAGCGCAGCGCCTGCACCGGCCCCTGGCCGTCGGGCCAGGCCGCGGCCGCGGCGGCGAGCAGCACCTCCAGGTCGCTGTCGCCGGGGCGGCCGGCGGCGGCGCGCAGGCGCTCGGTCTCGCGCTGCATCTGCAGCGGCGCGTCGAGCACCGCGCGCACGCCGGGGTGCGCCTCGCGCAGCAGCGCGCTCATCGCCGCGCGCTTGTCGGCGATGGCCTGGCGCTGCTGCCAGGCGTAGGCGTTGAGGCCGACGAGCTGCACGGCGACCAGCGCCGCCAGGGCCCAGCGCACCGGTCGCCACTCGGGGCTGAGCAGGCGGCGCGCGACGTCGCGCAGCAGCAGCGTGCCGCGGCGGCGCGGCATGAGTTCGAACTGGCGCAGGTTGACGCCGCCGCGCGCGGCCTGCAGGGCGCGCTCGGCCTCGCCCAGCAGCGCGACCGGCCGGCCCAGCCACTGCTCGGCCGCGGCAGCAGCGGCCGGTGTCGCGGTCCAGCGCAGCGTGCCCTCGGCCGCGCCGCCGGCCGCGACCAGCGCACGCGCCAGCCCGCCCGCCAGCCGCAGCACCCTGACGCCGTCCTCGCGCACCAGCGCGAGCCTGGTCGCCGCGTCCTCGGCCTCGCCGGCGGCAACGAAGAAGTGGCCCTCGCCGTCGCTGCCGTCGGCACCCGCCGCCGGCGGCTGCGCCAGGGCCACGACCTGATCGACCACGATGCCGGCGCCTTCCAGCGCGGCCAGCGCGCCGGCCAGCCAGGGCCGGTGCACGGCGGCGACCCAGCCTTCGGCGCCCGGCGCAGCGCCCGGGCCCAGCGCCAGGTGCAGCGCCTCGTCGTCGTCGAGCAGCGCCTCCTCGAGCACGCCGGCCAGCGCGGCGCGAAGGCGCGCCGGTGGCGCCTTGGGCACCAGCACACGGTGCCAGGCCACGTCGCCGTCGGCCAGCGCGAGCACGACACGGGTGGCGCGCGGCAGCAGCGCGGCCGCTGCCGCGTCGGACTGCGTGACCTGCAGGCCGTCGCTGCTGAAGACGTAGCGCCAGGTCTCGGGCAGCCGCAGCGCCGCCTCCGGCGCCGCAGGCGCGGCGGCGCGCGCGCCCAGGCGCGGGCGCGGCGGCAGCAGGATCACGAGCACGGACATGGCGTGGACAGCAGGCGGCATGCCGCGACGGCACGCAACGGGCAGCGACCGGACGGGCAGCGGCTATTGTGACCGCCGGGCGCGGCCCGCCCGCGCGCGCGCGCCGGCCCGTCGCCGGGCGCGGCCCTCGCGGGGGCGGCAGGCGGGCACCGGTTCATCGCGCCGGCGCGTTGAAGCTGCGCCGCTCGCGCCGCAGCACGACGACGTCGTCGCGTTCGCCCGGGCGGCGCTGCAGCAGCGAGACCTCCTCGAGCACGCGGTCCTCCAGGCGCAGTCGGCCGGCGACCTCGAAATGCGCCGAGGCCACGCCGACCCGCGCCGGATCGGCGCTGACGCCCTCGGGCAGCTCGGCCTGCAGCTGCTCCATCGAGGCGAAGGGCTCGCGCTGGCGGCGCTGCACCAGGCGCTCGGCGCTGCCCAGGTCCAGGCCGTCGATCGCGGCCACCAGCACCTCGCGCGGCGCGGTGTTGGCGTTCACCGGCGTCGGCACCGGCAGCAGCTCGGCCCAGGGCGCCAGGCGGGCGATGGTCTCGGCGTCGACGCCCAGCCAGGCCAGGTCGGCCAGCCGCGCCGGCCGCAACGGCGTGGCGGCGGCGTCGGCGGGGTTGCCGGTGGCCGCCGGCCGCTGCGCCTGCGCCAGGCCGTCGGCGATGCGCTCGGCCAGGCCGGTCGGCAGCCCGGCCAGGCTCGCCAGGCGGTCGAAGGCCGCCAGCTGCACCGGCACCACCACACCGGCGCCGTCGACCAGCCCGCGCAGGTTGAAGCGCGACTGCGCGTCGACGATGGCGCCGGACAGGAAGGCCTCGGGGCCGCCGTCGGCGTTGTTGTCGCGGTCGGCAGCGAGGAAGGTCGACAGCCGCGCCTCGGCCAGAGGCGTGGCCCAGGGTTCGTCCAGCGAGTCGACCGGGCGCCGGCTCCGGCGGCTGTCGCGCAGGTCCTCGCGCAGGATCAGGCGCGCCCAGTCCAGCGCGCCGGCCAGGATCCACGCCGCCTGCACGCGCGCGCGTTCCGCCGCCTCGACCTCGACCGCGCGGCGCTGCTGCCAGACCATGCCGGCCGACAGCGTGGCGACGACGGCCAGGATGATCATCGCCAGCAGCAGCGCGCTGCCGCGCTGGACCCGTGGCGCGCGCCCGTTCATGCGCCGGCGGGCCCGAGCGCGATGTCGCGCGTCAGCGTGCGGCCGCCGAGCGCGATGACCAGGCGCACGGCCTCCGGCAGCAGCTCGCGCCGCTGCGGCCCGGCGACGGGCACCGGCGCCGGCGGGGCGCTGGCCGCGCTGGCCGGGGGCGCGGGCTGTGCCACCTGCAGCGGGACCGGCGCGGTCGCCGGCACGAAGTCGCCGGTGGACTGCGCATTGGTCCAGGCACCGCCGCGGAAGAAGTAGATCTGGTAGCCCGAGGCGTCGCCGTCCAGCGTCACGTGGCCCGGTTCGTTGCCCAGCAGCTGGTGGCTGCGCAGCCAGGCCTCCTGCAGCTCGCCGCTGCGCGCCATCGCCGGCCCGCTCCAGCGCTGCCAGGTGCCGCCGCGCAGCGACCAGGCGACCAGCGCGATGCCGCCGTCGACGCGCCGCGTCAGCCGCAGCGACTGGCCGTCGAAGGCCAGCGCCGGCACGACCCCGGTGTCGTGCAGCGCCGCGAGGTCCTGCTCCCACTGCGTGAGCACGGTGGCCAGGCGCGTGGTGCGGTCCAGCGCGGCGCCGCTGCCGTCGCGCGCGCGCACGATGCCGTCCAGCCCTTGCCAGGCCAGCGTGGCCAGGATGGCCATCACCATCAGCGCGACCAGGACCTCGACCAGCGTGTAGCCGCGGCCGGCCGGCCGCCTCACGGCGCGCCGCGCTGCCGCGCGCTTCAAGGCCGCCCCAGCACGGTGGAGACGGTGACCAGCGGCCGCCCGTCCTCGTCGCTGACCACGGCGTCGACGCGCCGGAAGCCCGGGTTCGGCGTCGGCCGCGTGCGCAGCTGCCCGGCATAGCTGCGCCCCAGCTGCTCGCAGGCGAAGTCGGCGTCGCCGACACCGGGGAAGGCACGCGCCAGGCGCAGCGCGGTGAGCTGGTTGTCGGCGCACCACTGCGCCGCGGTGACGTCGGCCAGGCGCTGGGCGTTGTTGGTCAGCACGCCGGCGGCGCGCAGCCCGGCACCCAGCGCCACCGCCACCAGCGCCAGCGCGACCAGCACCTCCAGCAGCGTGAAGCCGCCGGCCGGCGCGGCGCCGCGTGGCGCGCTCATCGCGCCGCCGCCTCGCCGGCGGCGGCCGGCTCGGCCACCGCGAACGGCGACAGCCCGTCGCTGGCCAGCTCCAGCCGCTGGTCGCCCAGGCGCAGCAGCAGCCGCTGCGGCGGCAGGATCGCATCCGGCCCCAGCACCAGCGCCGGACCGCCGAGCACCTGCACCTGCGTGCGCGGGTCCAGCCAGCGCGCGGGCAGCGCGCGCGACGCCGGCAGGCCGACGAAGCGGAAGTCCGGCGCGTCGGGCTCGGCGTCGGCATCGGTCTGCGGCACGAAGCGCACCGGGACACCGGCCACCCGCGCCTCGGTGCGCGCCATCTCCAGCAGCGCGGCCAGGCGCACGCCTTCCTCGTCCAGCTTCGCGGCGTCGCCGTCGCGCAGGGCCAGCGTCACGACGCCGGCGGCCAGCGCGATGATCGCGATCACCGTCAGCAGCTCGATCAGCGTGAAGCCGCGGCACGCGGGCCGCACGGCGCCGCGACGGCGGCGCGGGAGCAGCGGGCCGCTACTGCCAGGACCCGAGGTCGGCATCCTTGCCCTCGCCGCCGGGCTGGCCGTCGGCGCCGAAGCTGAAGACGTCGATCTCGCCGCGCACGCCGGGGTTCAGGTACTGGTACGGGCGGCCCCAGGGGTCGGCCGGCAGCTTGTCCAGGTAGGGCTTCCAGTTCGGCGGGATCGCGCCGGCGGTCGGCTTGCGCACCAGCGCGTCCAGCCCCTGCTCGGCGCTCGGGTAGCGCTGGTTGTCCAGCTTGTACAGCTTCAGCGCCTGCACCAGGTTGTTGACGTCGGTGCGCGCGGCGGTGACGCGGGCGTCGTCGGCGCGGTCGATCAGGTTGGGCACGATCAGCGCACCGAGCACGCCGATGATGACCAGCACCACCATCAGCTCGATCAGCGTGAAGCCGCGGCCGCGGCGCGGCGGGCGGACAGGGGTCGGGCGGGTGGGCAGGCTCATGCGCGGTCGCGGGGTGGTGCGCGGCGGCGGGCCGCGGGCCGGTCCGGCGGGCCGGCGAGAAGCCGCACCGGCAGCGCCGTACGGACCCGTCAATGATAATGGCCGCATGTCCGCACGTTGGGTGAGCCTGCTCGCGTGGGCCGCCGTGGCGGCCTCGGCGGTCTTCTGGGGTTTGCGCGTCTTCGTGCAGGCGCCGGCCGCACCGCCGCAGGCGCGCCTGGCCGACCCGTCGGTCGCCTTGCGCGGCGACCTGACGCGCCTGCTCGGCGCCGACGCCCCCGTCGCGGTGGCGCGGCCGGCCCCGGTGGCGGTGGCCGACCCGCGCTTCACGCTGATCGGCGTCGCCAGCCCGCGCGACGCGGCTCGCGGCAGCCGCGAGGGCGTGGCCCTGATCGCCACCGACGGCAAGCCTGCACGCGCCTACCGCGTCGGCGCGACGGTGGACGGCGACCACGTGCTGCAGTCCGTCAGCCAGCGCGGCGCGCAGATCGGCCCGCGCGGCGGGCCGCCGGCAGTGGCGCTGGAACTGCCGCCGCCGGCGCCGCCGGCGACCGGCCGGCCGGGGCCTGGTGCCGCCGCGGGGGCGGCCGGGGTGCCCGCGCTGCCGCGCCTGCCGGCACCGGCCGAGCGGCGCAATGTCGGCGCCGAGCCGGTCGATCCGGTGCAGTCCGCCGACTCGTCCGAGGAGCGGCCGCCGCAGGCGCTGCCCGCGCCGCCGATCGGACCGGCGACACGCTGAGCCGCCGGGGAGCGCGCATGACGACCGCGGCGACGGCGTCCCCCGACCCGGTCCCGGCGGCCACGCTGATCAGGCAGCTGGCGGCCGAACTGCAGGCCCACGCGCCGTTCTCGCGCATGAGCGCGGCCGACATCGAGACCTTCGTCGCCGCATCGCGCCAGACCTACTACGCGCCGGGCGAGACCGTGCTGCAGCCCGCTGACGGCCCGGCGCCGAGGCTGCTGTTCATCCGCCGCGGTGCCGTCGTCGCGCGGCGCGGCGTCGGCGCCGGGCTGGCGGGCGTCCACTACGAGGCCGGCGACCTGTTCCCGGCCGGCGCGGTGGCCGCGGCGCGCCCGGTGACCAGCACCTACGAGGCGGTCGAGGACCTGTTCTGCCTGGAGGTCGACGCCGATACGGCGCGTGAACTGGCCGCGCGCAGCGCCGCGCTGGCCGACCACCTGACGCGGCGCGTGCTGCAGCTGCTGGAGATCTCGCGCGCGCAGCTGCAGGCCGAACAGGGCGCGGCGGCGCTGGCCGAACATTCGCTGGAGGCCCCGCTGGCGCGGCTGCCGCGCAAAACGCCGGTGTCGGTGCCGCCGGGCACGCCGCTGATCGACGTGCTGCGCCTGATGCACGACAAGCGCGTCGGCTCGATGCTGGTGCTGGACGACGCCGGGCGGGCGCTGGCCATCCTGACTCGCCACGACGTGCTCGAGCGCGTCGCGCTGGCGCGCCCGGCCGACGACACACCGATCGAACGCATCGCCACGCAGCCGGTGCTGACGCTGGACATCGAATCCTCGGCGCAGGACGCGGCGCTGGCGATGGCGCGCCACGGCGTGCGCCACCTGCCGCTGACCGAAGGCGGGCGCGTCGTCAGCGTGGTTTCCGAGCGCGACCTCTTCGCGCTGCAGCGGCTGAGCCTGCGCCATGTCAGCGCCACGCTGCGCGAGGCCGGCGACCTGCCGGCGCTGGTCGCCGGGGCGGCGCAGATCCGCCGCTTCGCGCGCCACCTGCTGACGCAGGGGCTTGCGGCACGCGCGGTGACGGAGATGCTCAGCCACCTCAACGACCTGCTGACCGAGCGCCTGGTCCGCCTCACCGCGGCGGCGCATGGCCTGGACCTCGGCCGCGCGGCCTGGCTGGCCTTCGGATCCGAAGGACGCTCCGAGCAGACCATCGCCACCGACCAGGACAACGGCCTCGTGCTGGCCGACGCGGTCGACGACGCCGAGCGCGCGCGCTGGCTGGCGATGGCGCACGAGGTCAACCAGGGCCTGGACGCCTGCGGCTACCCGCTGTGCAAGGGCAACGTGATGGCCGGCAACCCCGAGCTGTGCCTGCGCCAGCGCCAATGGATGCTGCGCTTCGAACGCTGGATGGAGCAAGGTGCGCCCGAGGACCTGCTGAAGGCCAGCATCTATTTCGACCTGCGCGCGCTGGCCGGCGACGCGACGCTGGCCGGCCCGCTGCGCGACCTGATCACGCGGCGTGCACGCGAGTTGCCGCGCTTTCGCAAGCAGCTGGCCGACAACGCGCTGCGCATGCGCCCGGCGCTCAACTGGCGCGGCGCGATCGACGCCACGCGCGAGGGCGACGCGGCCTGGGTGGACCTCAAGATGGGCGGCACCGCGGTCTTCGTCGACGCCGCGCGGCTGTTCGCGCTGGCCCAGGGCGTGGCCGCGACCGCCACGCGCGAGCGGCTGCTGGCCTGCGCCGCGGCGATGAAGGTCGGCGAGTCCGAGGCGCGCGGCTGGGTCGACGCCTTCGAGTGGCTGCAGATGCTGCGCCTGCGCCGGCAGGTCGGGGACGGCCTGGACGACAGGCCGGCGGACCAGCCCAACCGCGTCGACCTGCGCAGGCTGGGGGCCATCGACGAGCGGCTGCTGAAGGAGGCGCTGCGCATGGCACGTTCGCTGCAGCAGCGCATCGAGCTCGACTACGCCGCATGACATGGGGCCCCCACGCTCCCTCCCGGTCGCTGCCCCCCGAGGGGGCGTCGGCAGCGGACCGGCGAAGCCGGATCCGCGCCGAAGGCTTGGCTGGGCAAGCCTGCATGCGTGCCGGAGCCGCTGCGCGAAGCACGGCGCACGATGAAGCTCTGGCCGTTTTACCGCCGCCCTGAGCCGGATGGCCGCGATGCGGCGCGCTGGGTCGTCATCGACGTCGAGACCACCGGCCTCGACCCGGCGCGCGACCAGCTGCTGGCGATCGCCGGCGTCGCGGTGCACCGGCGCGGCGAGCGGCTGGCGATCGCGCTCGGCGACAGCTTCGAGCTCGTGGTGCGCCGCGCCGACGCCGAGCGGGCGCCGGTGGACAAGGACAACATCCTGCTGCACGGCATCGGCATCGGCGCGCAGCGCGCCGGCGCCGAGCCGGCGCAGGCCTTGCAGCGCTTCGCCGACTGGGCCGCCGATGCGCCGCGGCTGGGCTTTCACGTCGCCTTCGACCACGCGGTGATCGAACGCGCGGAGCGCGCGGCGCTGGGCCGCGCGAGCCCGGCACTGTGGGTCGACATCGAGCCGCTGGCCGCGCTGACGCAGCCGCAGGTGCGCGCCCGTGCGCTGGACGAGTGGATGGCGCATTTCGGCATCACCTGCCTGCAGCGCCACCAGGCGGCGGCCGATACGCTGGCCACCGCCGAGCTGCTGCTGCGCCTGTGGCCGCGGCTGCGAGCCGAAGGTGCCACCGACGGGCCCGGCCTGGCGAAGCTGGCCGCGGCGCGGCGCTGGGTCGGGTGACGGGCGGTCGGCCCGCTTCAGTACAGCACGGGCCTGTCGCCGAACGGCGCCGGCTCGGACGGCGGCGCCTCGGCCAGCGAACCGGGCAGTGTGGGCCCGGCCTCCTCGCCGTCGGCGACCTCGGTCAGCAGCGCGGCGGCACTGCGCACCAGCGGCCAGGCCAGCGTGGCGCCGGTGCCGTCGGTGCTCTCCATGCCCAGCTCGAGCAGCGCCGAGGCGCGGAACAGGTTCAGCGCCTGGTCCAGCCCCAGGTGGCCGTGGCTGCGGCAGAAGACGCAGTAGTCGGTGACCGGCTGCGCGATGCGCGCGGCGATCATCAGCGCGGCGCAGGCCGGCAGGCCGTCGATCATCAGCAGGTGGCGCTTGCTGGCGGCCATCAGCATCACGCCGACCATCACCGCGACCTCGAAGCCGCCGAAGGCGGCCAGCACCTCGACCGGGTCGCTGACGTCGCGGTGGCGGCCCTGCGCGCCCTGCAGCACGACGAGCAGGTGCGCGAGCTCGTCGGTGTCCATCTCGGGCCCGGAGATCACGAGGTCGCGCAGCGGGCATTCGGTCAGCCGCGCCAGCAGCAGCGCCGCGCTCTCGTGCGCGCCGACGCCCACGCCGGCCAGCAGCGTGACGTTGCCGCGCAGCTTGTCGCCGATCTCCATGCCGGCGCGCATCGCGGCATGCGCCTGCTCCAGGCTCATGGCCTGCGCGACACGCGCATTGCGCGTGCCGTGCGCGATCTTGCGCATCAGCAGCCGGTCGTGCGGCGGCAGGTTCTCGGCCATGCCGCAGTCCACCACCGTCAGCTCCAGCTGCTGCGTGCGCGCGAAGACGGTCAGCGGCAGCTGGTTGGCCAGCAGCAGGCGCACCGTCTCGTGCGTGGGCCGGCCGGCCAGCGCGCCGGTGCCCTGGATGCCGTCGACCGCCAGGCCGTGGTCGGCGGCGAAGACCAGCAGCTGCGGGTCGCGGAAGCGCGGCTTCAGCGTGTTCTGCATCAGCCCCAGGCGCACGGCCAGCGGCTCCAGCTCGCCCAGGCTGCCGCCGACCTCGTTGCGGCGCTGCAGCTTGTCGCGCAGCGCCTTCTCCAGCAGCGGGTTGGTGGTCGGCGCGACCAGCGAGCGGGCGGTGGACATGGGGCGCGAGTGTAGCGAGCGCCTCCGTGCCGCGGCGACCCGGTTCAGCCCAGGAAGAGCGAATAGACCGGGTTGGCCGTCTCCTCGACGCAGGGGTAGGCCAGCGTGCGCCGGAAGTCGGCGAACGCCGCCTCGTCGCCGGCGGGCACCTGCAGGCCGACCAGGATGCGGCCGTAGTCGGCGCCCTGGTTGCGGTAGTGGAACAGGCTGATGTTCCAGCCCGGGTGCATGGTCGCCAGGAAGCGCATCAGCGCACCCGGCCGCTCCGGAAATTGGAAGCGGAACAGGCGCTCGTCGCGCGCCAGTTCGCTGCGCCCGCCGACCAGGTGGCGCACATGCTCCTTGGCCAGTTCGTCGTCGGTCAGGTCCAGTGTCGCAAAGCCGTGCCTGACGAAGTGGCGCGCGATGCGTGCCGCCTCGTCGCGGCGACCGATCGCCAGCCCGACGAAGACATGCGCCAGCTTCTCGTCGCTGATGCGGTAGTTGAACTCGGTCACCGCACGCGGTCCGATCAGCTCGCAGAAGCGGCGGAACGAGCCGCGCTCCTCGGGGATGGTGACCGCGAACAGCGCCTCGCGCTGCTCGCCGAACTCGGCCCGCTCGGCGACGAAGCGCAGGCGGTCGAAGTTCATGTTCGCGCCGCAGGTGATGGCCACGAAGGTGCGGCCCTGGCAGCGCCGGGTCTCGACATACTGCTTGATGGCCGCCACGCCCAGGGCGCCGGCGGGCTCGAGCACGCTGCGCGTGTCCTGGAAGACGTCCTTGATCGCGGCGCAGACGGCGTCGGTGTCGACGACCACGTAGTCGTCGACCAGCTCGCGCGCGACGCGGAAGGTCTCCTCGCCGACCCGCTTGACCGCGGTGCCGTCGGAGAACAGGCCGACCTCGGCCAGCGTGACGCGGCGGCCGCGCCGCACCGACTGCAGCATCGCGTCGCTGTCGGCGGTCTGCACGCCGACGACGCGGATCTCCGGCCGCACCGCCTTGATGTAGGCGGCCACGCCGCTGACCAGCCCGCCGCCGCCGATGGCCACGAAGACGGCGTCGATCGGCCCCTGGTGCTGGCGCAGGATCTCCATCGCCACCGTGCCCTGCCCGGCGATGACGTCCGGGTCGTCGAAGGGGTGCACGAAGGTCAGGCCCTGCTCGTGCTGCAGCTGCTGGGCGTGCTCGGCGGCGTCGCTGTAGCTGTCGCCGAAGAGCACGACCTCGCCGCCGAGCGCGTGCACCGCGTCGACCTTCAGCCGCGGCGTCGTCACCGGCATCACGATCACGGCGCGGCAGCCAAGCTTCTTGGCCGCCAGCGCCACGCCCTGCGCGTGGTTGCCGGCCGAGGCGCAGATGACGCCGCGCGCCAGCGCCTCACCGTCCAGGTGCGCCATCTTGTTGTAGGCGCCGCGCAGCTTGAAGCTGAAGACGCTCTGCTGGTCCTCGCGCTTGAGCCAGACCTGGTTGGACAGGCGCCGCGACAGCGTTCGTGCCGGCTCCAGCGCGGTCTCGCGCGCGACGTCGTAGACCCGCGCCGTCAGGATGCGCTGCAGGTAGGCCGCGGCGATGCGCTGCGCCTTGCGGCCGGGCGGCGGTGCGGGAGGCGGAAGACTTCCGGCCTGCGGCGGCGCGACGGCGGTGTCCGGGGTGCGCGGGCCAGCGGGCATCGGGCGGCGGAGCATGGTGAAGGGGCGCCGATGATAAGGGCCGCCCCGGCCGCGCCGGCGCGGCCGGCACCGAGGCAAAAAAAGCGGCCCGGCGCCCTTGCGGGCCCCGGGCCGAATCCACCGTTGATGGAGGTGGAGGAGACAATCGGCGGGGGCGACGGCGGCGTGTTTCGCGCCGTGCTCGACCCCCTCGCGAGGCAGTCTATCACCGCTTTGCTGCGGTGCAATATCCTCACTGGCCTGTCGCCGCGATGTCGTTGCACGGCGGCATCGCCCTCCCTCACCAGCCCCGTGCGCGGCGCGCCGTCGCGGGGCACCGAAAGAGTTCACCCCCATGGAATGCACCATCCACTGGACCCCAGGCACCGGCATGGGGTTCGTCGCCGAAACCGGCAGCGGCCACCTGCTGACGATGGACGGCGCGCCCGACGGCGGCGGCCGCAACCTGGCACCGCGGCCGATGGAAACCGTGCTCGCCGGCACCGGCGCCTGCACGGCCTACGACGTGGTGCTGATCCTGAAGCGCGGCCGCCACGACGTGCGCGGCTGCAGCGTGAAGGTCGACGCCGAGCGCGCCGCGAGCGACCCGAAGGTCTTCACGCGCATCCGCATGCATTTCACCGTGACCGGCCGCGGGCTGCCGGCAACGGCGGTGGAGCGCGCGATCGCGCTTTCGCACGAAAAATACTGCTCGGCCAGCGCGATGCTGGCGAAGACGGCGGAGATCACGACCAGCTACGAACTCGTCGAAGCCTGATCGCCGGGGGCAGCCCGCTGGCGCGGCGCCGCGGCGACGGCGCTCAGACGCGGTGTGCCGTCGTCGTCATCACGCGCGCCGCGGCGCGCATCGCCCAGCGCACCGGCGCGGGCAGTTCGGCGGCGCCGGCGGACAGAGCATCGTCGGCATGCCGGCGCTCGTCGTCCTTCATCACCGCCACGATGGCGCGCGACCGCCGGTCGGCCTCGGGCAGGCGCGAGAGGTGGCCCGCCAGGTGCTCCTCGACCTGGCGCTCGGTCTCTACGACGAAGCCCAGGCTGGTGCGGTCGCCCAGCCGACCGGCCGCCAGGCCGATGGCGAAGGCGCCGGCATACCACAGCGGGTTGAGCCAGCTCGGACGGTCGCCCAGCTCGTCCAGCCGCTGCTGCGTCCAGGCCAGGTGATCGGTCTCCTCGCGCGCGGCGCGGTCCATCGCGCGGCGCAGTTCGTCGCTGCGCGCGGTCAGCGCCTGGGCCTGGTACAGGGCCTGGGCGCAGACCTCGCCGACATGGTTCACGCGCATCAGCGCGCCGGACAGGCGGCGCTGCCCGGCGTCCAGGTCGTCCGGCAGGTCGCGGGTGGCGGGGTTGGGGCGTGCGGCATGCACGGCGCCGCCGACGGTGCGCAGCGCGTTGTCGACGCTGACGAGCAAGCGATCGGTCAGGTTCATCGTCGTGCACAATAGCGCATCCGGCCCGGCTGCAGTCGCCGGTGCCGGCCTCTGTATCGCGTTGTTGCCAGACAACATCTGAACCTGTTTTGCAGGTCAATCCTTGGCAAGCGACGGACCCGTCTGGTGCAATACGTCCAGCTTCCGCTGAGGGGGTTGGCCTGATCAGCCCACTGCCTGCCCTTCGTGGTTCAAGCGGGTGACTCATCCCACGATCGGGACCTCTGTTTCAACCTAGGAGATAGTTGCAATGAAAAAATCTCTGCTCGCCCTGGCTGCGCTGACGGCGTTCGCGGGCGTGGCTTCGGCCCAGTCGTCGGTGACCCTGTTCGGCGTGGTGGACGCGTCGGCGCGCAGCGTCAAGAACAGTTCCGGCACGCTGAAGACCCTGAGCACCAGCGGCATGAGCACCAGTCGCCTCGGATTCCGCGGCGTCGAGGACCTGGGTGGCGGGCTGCGTGCCGGCTTCTGGATCGAAGGCGAAATCTCCCCCGACGTCGGTGGTGGCGCTGCCGCCGCTCCGGGCAACACGGTCAACCCGCAAACCTGGCAGCGCCGCTCGACCGTCAGCCTGATGGGTGGCTTCGGTGAAGTCCGCCTCGGTCGTGACTACACCCCGGACTTCTGGAACCACACGGTGTTCGATCCGTTCGGCACCGTCGGTGTGGCGAACTCGCTGAACATCTGGCACACCGCCGGCAACGCCGCGTTGACGTCGGTGCGCGCGAACAACACGATCGGCTACTTCCTGCCGGGTGGCTTGGGTGGCCTGTACGGCCAGGTCCAGGTGGCCGCGGGCGAAGGCGCTACCGGCAACAAGCATCAGGCTTTCCGCCTGGGTTATGCGGCCGGCCCGGTCAACGTCGCTATCGCCTATGGCAAGACCGAGATCACCGAAGGTCCTCCGAAGCAGGACTGGAAGCGCTTGAACGTTGGCGCGTCTTGGAACCTCGGTTTCATGACCCTGATGGGCTACTACGTCAACGGCGACGGTTCGAACAACCGCGAAGTCACGCAGTACTTGATCGGCGGCATCGTGCCCTTCGGTGCCAGCCAGCTGAAGTTCTCGTACAGCAAGTCCGATGCCAAGGGTGGCACTGCGTTGCAGAATGCCCAGGACGCCAGTCAGTTCGGCGTCGGCTACGTGTACAGCCTGTCCAAGCGCACGTCTCTGTATACGACCTATGCGCGCGTCAGCAACAAGGACGGTGCGGCGTTCACGGCGTCCGGCAGCGGCTCGGCGAATGCCCTGGGCCAGAACTCCACCGGCTACGAGTTCGGCATCAACCACTCGTTCTGATGCCCGCGGGCGCCCTGCGCGCCCGCCACATCGAGCCAGGGGCCGCCTTCGGGCGGCCCTTTTTCATGCGTGAGCGGGCCACGATGCGGCGCGCCGCATCGCCACGGGTTGTCCCGTTTGCAGCCGGCACGCGAATTGCGCATCATCGCGGGCTTTGCCGATTCGGGCCGTGCGGCCCGCCGGGTCCCGATTCCGCCCGATGCTCGCCTTCATCCTCCGCCGCCTGCTGCAGGCCGTCATCGTGATGCTGACGGTGGCCTTCATCGCCTTCATGCTGTTCCAGTATGTCGGCGACCCGGTCACCAACCTGCTGGGCCAGGACGCCACCCAGGAGCAGCGCGAGCAGCTGCGCCGTGACCTGGGGCTGGACGAACCCTTCCCGGTGCAGTTCGCGCGCTTCGTCGGCAATGCGGTGCAGGGTGAATTCGGGCTGTCGCTGCGCCAGGGACGCAAGGTCTCGACGCTGATCGCCGAGCGTTTTCCGGCCACGATGGAACTGGCGCTGGCGGCCGCGGTGATCGCGCTGGTGGTCGGCGTGCCGCTGGGCGTCTACGCCGCGCTGCGGCGCGGGCGCTTCGGCTCCCAGGTCGTGATGACGGCGTCACTGCTGGGGGTGTCGCTGCCGACCTTCCTGATCGGCATCCTGCTGATCCTGGTCTTCTCGGTGCAGCTGCGCTGGCTGCCCAGCTTCGGCCGCGGCGACACCGTCGCGCTCGGGCCGTGGACGACCGGCCTGCTGACCTGGGACGGCTGGCTGCACCTGGTGCTGCCGGCCATCACGCTGAGCGTGTTCCAGCTCGCACTGATCCTGCGCCTGGTGCGCGCAGAGATGCTGGAAGTGCTGCGCACCGACTACGTGAAGTTTGCGCGCGCGCGCGGGCTGCCCGACCGCGCGGTCTACTTCGGCCACGCGCTGAAGAATACCCTGGTGCCGGTGATCACCATCACCGGCCTGCAGCTGGGCAGCCTGATTGCCTTCGCGATCATCACCGAGACGGTGTTCCAGTGGCCCGGCATGGGCTTCCTGTTCATCCAGGCCGTGCAGTTCGCCGACATCCCGGTGATGGCCGCCTACCTGTGCCTGATCGCGCTGATCTTCGTCGTCGTCAATCTCGTCGTCGACCTGCTGTATTTCGCCGTCGACCCGCGGCTGCGCATCGAGAAGCCCACCGGCGGCCATTGAATCCATGAGCTCCCCACCGACCTCGGCCACGCCGGCAGCCCCCGGCGCCTTCGCGCGCTTCCTGGACGGCGACGTCTGGCACAGCTTCAGGAATTCGCCGACCGCGATCGTCGCCGCGCTGATCGCGGCGCTGTGCATCTTCGGTTCGCTGTTCGCGCCCTGGGTGGCGCCGCACAACCCCTTCGACCTGGCGACGCTGGACCTGTCGGACGCCCGCCTGCCGCCGGCCTGGATCGCCGAGGGCGAACGCCGCTACCTGCTGGGCACCGACGACCAGGGCCGCGACATCCTGTCGGCGCTGTTCTACGGCGCGCGCATCTCGCTGCTGGTGGGCTTCGCGTCGGTCATCCTGTCGATGATCGTCGGCGTCGCGCTGGGCCTGCTGTCGGGCTTCGCCGGCGGCAAGGTCGACGCCTTCATCATGCGCGTGTGCGACGTGATGCTGTCCTTCCCGAGCATCCTGATCGCGCTGCTGATCGACGGCGTCGGCCGCGCGATCTTCCCGAATGCCCACGACGAACTGGCCTTCGGCGTGCTGATCGTCGCCATCGCGCTGTCGGGCTGGGTGCAGTATGCGCGCACGGTGCGCGGCAGCACCCTGGTGGAGCGCAACAAGGAATACGTGCAGGCCGCGCGCGTGATCGGCGTGGCGCCGCTGCGCATCATGGTCAAGCATGTGCTGCCCAACGTGATGGGGCCGGTGCTGGTGCTGGCCACCATCCAGGTCGCCGCGGCCATCCTGACCGAGGCCACGTTGTCCTTCCTCGGCGTCGGCGTGCCGCCGACCAGCCCCAGCCTGGGCACGCTGATCCGCATCGGCAACGACTTCCTGTTCAGCGGCGAGTGGTGGATCACGATCTTCCCGGGCGCGATGCTGGTGCTGATCGCACTCTCGGTGAACCTGCTGGGCGACTGGCTGCGCGACGCGCTGAACCCCCGGCTGCGGTGACCACGATGGCTGCACCGCTGCTGGAAGTCAGGAACCTGCGCGTCGAATTCCCGACGCGCCGCGGCACGCTGCTCGCGCTGGACGACATCAGCTTCGACATCGCGCCCGGCGAGATCCTGGGCGTGGTCGGCGAATCGGGCGCCGGCAAGTCGCTGACGGGCGCGGCTATCATCGGCCTGCTCGAACCACCCGGGCGCATCGCCGGCGGCGAGATCCGCCTCGCGGGCCAGCGCATCGACAACCTGCCCTACGAGCAGATGCGCACCATCCGCGGCCGGAAGATCGGTGCCATCTTCCAGGACCCGCTGACCTCGCTGAACCCGCTGTACACGATCGGCCGGCAGCTGGTGGAGACCATCCAGACCCACCTGCCGGTGGGGGCCGAGGAAGCGCGCCAGCGGGCCATCAAGCTGCTGCAGGAGACCGGCATCCCGGCCGCCGAACAGCGCATCGACCAGTATCCGCACCAGTTCAGCGGCGGCATGCGCCAGCGCGTGGTGATCGCGCTGGCGCTGGCGGCCGAGCCGAAGCTGATCGTCGCCGACGAGCCGACGACGGCGCTGGACGTGTCGATCCAGGCGCAGATCATTTCGCTGCTCAAGCGCCTGTGCAAGGAGCATGGCGCCGCGGTGATGCTGGTCACCCACGACATGGGCGTGATCGCCGAGACCTGCGACCGCGTCGCCGTGCTCTACGCCGGCCGCGTGGCCGAGATCGGCCCGGTCGGCGACGTGATCCACCGCCCCAGCCACCCGTATACCAAGGGCCTGATGGGCTCGATCCCCGCGATGGACGAGGACCGCGAACGCCTGCTGCAGATCGACGGCGCGATGCCGCGCCTGAATGCGATTCCCGCCGGCTGCGCCTTCAATCCGCGCTGCCCGCAGGCCATGGACCGCTGCCGGCGCGACCGGCCGGACCTGATGGACGCCGGCGCGACCCGTGCTGCCTGCTGGTTGGTGGAGGGGCGGGCGTGAGGCTGAAGAGGACCGCTTGCGGCGCATCGCGGACACTCGCCATACGTTCGCTTGCCTCGCGTGCTTGTGGCTGCGCATCGCGCCAGGCGGTACCCGCTGCCGGCTCAGGGTTCCGCGGTCGACGCCTTCGGCGTCGACTGCCCTGCGCTGCTCGCTCCGGGGTCGCGCCGCCCAACTCACTTCGCTCGCTGCGCTCGCTCCGTTCGGACACCGGCGGCGAGTCAGATGTGGAGGCGCGCACTGCGTGCGCGCCGACCCCGAAGCTGCGCTGCTCGGCGCTTCACTATTCGCCGGCAGCGGGTACCGCCTGGCGCGAGGTCCACCGACTGTGGCATGCGAACTGGTGGAACGCCACCGCCGTGTCGCGAAGCCGCGTGGGGGCAGCCCGCAGCGCCCATGGGAGGCGCCGAGAAGCGCAGAACGCTTGGCCGCGCGCGCAGCGCGCCTCCCCAACTGACTCGCCGCCGATGTCCGAACGGAGCGAACGCAGTGAGCGAAGTGAGTTGGCGGCGGGCCAAGCGTACGAGCATCGCAGGGCAGTCGGCGCGCAGCGCCGACCGCCGGACTCTGGGCGCTGCGGGCTGCCCCCACGCGGCTTCGCTGCGCGAATGCCGGCACGCAGGACCACACCAACGCAGCGAACGTCCGCAAAGCGCCGCAACTGGCCCTGCGCCCTTCTTCGCCGCCACTCGAAACCCGTGATTCGCATCGCATCCGGCGCCTTGGAGCAACCGACATGACCGCGCTGGTGGAAGTGCGCGACCTCGCCAAGACCTTCGACGTCTCGGCGCCCTGGCTCAACCGTGTCGTCGAGCGCAAGCCGCGGCAGTTCGTGCACGCGGTGGACGGCGTGTCGTTCGATATCGAGCGCGGGCGCACGCTGGCGCTGGTCGGCGAATCCGGCTGTGGCAAGAGCACGGTGGCGCGGCTGCTCGTCGGCCTGTACCAGCCCACGCGCGGCAGCGTGCGTTTCGACGGCCAAGCCACCGATGCGGCGCGCGACGCCGGCGAGCTGCGCACGCTGCGCCGGCGCATGCAGATGATCTTCCAGGACCCCTATGCCAGCCTCAACCCACGCTGGAAGGTGCTGGACATCGTCGGCGAGCCGCTGCGCGAGCATGGCCTGGCGCAGGGCGCCGACGCGCTGCGCGACGAGGTCGGCCGCCTGCTGCAGAGCGTGGGCCTGGCAGCGGCGGACTGCGAGAAGTTTCCGCACCAGTTCAGCGGCGGCCAGCGCCAGCGCATCAGCATCGCGCGCGCGCTGGCGACGCACCCGGAATTCCTGGTCTGCGACGAGCCGACCTCGGCGCTGGACGTCTCGGTGCAGGCGCAGGTCCTCAACATCATGAAGGACCTGCAGCGCGAGCGTGGCCTGACCTACCTGTTCATCTCGCACAACCTGGCCGTCGTGCGCCATGTCTCCGACGACGTCGGCGTGATGTACCTGGGCCGCCTGGTCGAGCTGGCGCCAAAGGCCGAGCTGTTCGCGCACCCGCGGCACCCGTACACGCGCATGCTGCTGGACGCGATCCCCGACATCCACATGAGCGGCCGCGCGCGCACGCCGGTGCAGGGCGAGGTGCCGAACCCGCTGAACCCGCCGTCGGGCTGCGCCTTCCACCCGCGCTGCCCGCATGCCAACGCCCGCTGCAGCGCCGAGCGCCCGGCGCTGACCGTCTTCCACGGCGTGCAGGTCGCCTGCCACGCGGTGCAGGAGGGTCGGATCTGATACGGCTTCGCACTCAACGTGACAACAAGGCGCGATGCTGAACACAGTGCTGACGCATGGCGAGGCGAAGCAACGCGGTTAGCGCGTTGAATGCGAAGCCGTTTCAGGCTGCGGCCTCGCGATAGCGGTCGTCACCCTGGCAGCAGACGCTCGCGCGCGAACAGTTCGGCGGTCGACTCGCGCTCGCGCACCAGGTGCACCTGCGTGCCGTCGAGCAGCACCTCGGCGGCACGCGGCCGCGTGTTGTAGTTGCTGGCCATCGTCATGCCGTAGGCGCCGGCCGACAGCACGGCCAGCAGGTCGCCCGCCTGCACGACGAGATCACGCTCGCGCCCGAGCCAGTCGCCGGACTCGCAGACCGGGCCGACGATGTCCCAGCGCAGCGGCACGCCGTCGCGCTGCCGGCAGGGTTCGATGCGCATCCAGGCCTGGTACATGGCCGGGCGCATCAGGTCGTTCATCGCCGCGTCGACGATGCAGAAGTTGCGACCGCCCTCGTCGGTGCGGCCGGGCTTGAGGTACTGCACCTCGGTCAGCAGCACGCCGGCGTTGCCGACCAGCGAACGGCCGGGCTCGAACAGGATCTCGCGGTCGCCGAAGCCGCGCGCGTCGACCCGCTCGAGCAGCCGCCGCACCAACGTCTCGGCCGGCGGCGGCGCCTCGTCGGTGTAGGTGATGCCCAGGCCGCCGCCGAAGTCGATGTGCTCCAGCGCGATGCCCGCGGCCTCCACCTGCACCACGAGGTCCAGCATGCGTTCGGCCGTGTCCAGGTAGGGTTCGACCTGCGTGATCTGCGAGCCGATGTGGCAGTCGATGCCCACCACGCGCAGCCCCGGCAGCGCGGCGGCGCGCCGGTAGGCGGCCAGCGCGTCGGCATGCGCGATGCCGAACTTGTTGCCCTTCAGCCCGGTCGAGATGTACGGGTGGGTGCCGGCATCGACGTCGGGGTTGACGCGCAGGCTCACCGGCGCGCGCACGCCCGTCGCGCGCGCCACCTCGTCCAGCCGCTCGAGTTCGCCCTCGCTCTCGACGTTGAAGCAGCGCACGCCGGCGACCAGCGCCTGCCGCATCTCGGCGGCCGTCTTGCCGACGCCGGAGAACACCACCTTCGCCGCATCGCCGCCGGCGGCGAGCACGCGGTCGAGTTCACCGCCGGAGACGATGTCGAAGCCGCAGCCGGCCTGCGCGAAGGTCTGCAGCACGGCGAGGTTCGAGTTGGCCTTCATCGCGTAGCACACGAGGTGCCGGCGGCCCTGCAGCGCGCGCTGGTAGCCGGCCAGCGCGTCCAGCATCGCACGCCGCGAGTACACGTACAGCGGCGTGCCGAAGCGCCGGCCGAGTGCGGCGAGATCGTGCCCGTCCAGACGCAGCACGGCGCCGTCGCGGACCAGGTGCGGGGCGCCGGGCAGCGCCGCGGGGGCGCTCATCGCGCGGGGGCCGACGCGGCCGATGCCGCGGCCGCCGGCGCGGCCGCCGGCAGCGTCAGCGGCCCCTTCTGCCCGCAGCCGGCCAGCGGCAGCGCCGCGGCCACCGCCCATGCCGGCAGGGTGGTCAGGACCCGCCTCGCTACACTCGTTCGCGACACTGCCTTCATGCGACGGGATTCTATGAGCACGCCCTCCGACGCCAGCCCGGCCACGGCCGCCCGCAGCGGACTCAGCGACGCCGAATACCACCGCCTGACCGACGCGCTGCTGGCCCGCATCGAGTCCACCTGCGACCGCTGGCTGCAGGAGGACGTGATCGACATCGACACGCAGCGCACCGGCGGCCTGCTGGAACTGCTGTTCCCGGGCGGCAGCAAGATCGTCGTCAACACCCAGCCGCCGCTGCACGAGCTGTGGCTGGCGGCGCGCGGCGGCGGCTTCCACTTCCGCCACGCCGACGGCCGCTGGGTCGACACGCGCGACGGCGCCGAGTTCGCCGAGGTGCTGTCGCGGCACGCCAGCGAACACGCCGGGCGCGCGCTGCGCTTCCAACTGGCGTAGGAGCCCGCGCGGCGGGCCGAGACGTCAGCGGCGGAAGAGGTCGAGGATGCCGCTGCGTTCCTCGGCCGTCGGGGCCTGCGGGATCTGATCCTCCAGGCCCAGGCTGGTGATGCCCAGGCCGCCCGAGAACTCCTCGTAGACCCAGTAGGGCCCCTCGCGCAGGACGCCGGGCGGCGGGGTGTATTCCTGCACCGGCACGCCCTTCAGCGCGTGCTGCATGATTTCCATCCAGATCGGCAGCGCCAGGCCGCCGCCGGTCTCGCGGTCGCCGAGCTTCTTCGGGTTGTCGTGGCCGATCCAGACCACGGCCGTCAGCGTCGGCTGGAAGCCGGCGAACCAGACGTCCATCGAGTCGTTGGTGGTGCCGGTCTTGCCGTAGAGGTCCGGGCGCTTCAGCGTCGCCTGCGCGCGCGCCGCGGTGCCGCTCCTCGTGACCTCCTGCAGCAGCGAGTCCATCACGAAGGCGTTGCGCGCCGGCAGCGTGCGCATCGTCTCGTCGACCTGCACCGGCGGCACCTCCATCAGCAGCCTGCCGCGGTGGTCGGTGATGCGCCGGATCAGCTGCGGCGCGACCAGGTGGCCGCCGTTGGCGAAGACGCTGTAGGCGCTGGCCATCTGCAGCGGCGTCACGGTGCCGGCGCCGAGCGCGATCGTCAGGTAGGGCGGGTGGCGCGCTGCCTCGAAGCCGAAGGCCGCGAGCCACTGCTGCGTGAAGCCCACGCCGGCGGCCTGCAGCACGCGGATCGAGACCATGTTCTTGGACTTGGCCAGCGCCGTCTGCAGCGGCATCGGCCCCTCGAAGCTGCCGTCGTAGTTCTTGGGCTCCCAGGGCTGGCTGCCGGTCTCGGCGGCGCTGAAGAACAGCGGCGCGTCGTTGACCACGGTGGCGGGCGTGAAACCCTTCTCCAGCGCCGCCGAGTAGACGAAGGGCTTGAAGGCCGAACCCGGCTGCCGCCAGGCCTGGGTGGCGCGGTTGAACTTGTTCTTGCCGAAGTCGAAGCCGCCGACCAGCGCGCGGATCTCGCCGTTGCGCGGGTCCAGCGCGACGACCGCGCCCTGCACCTCGGGCACCTGGGTCAGCGTCCAGTCGCCGCGCGGACCGCGCATCGCGCGCACGACGGCGCCGCGGCGGATGGCGATCTTGGGTGCCGCACGCGCGGACAGGCCCGAGGTCACCGGGCGCAGCCCAACGCCGGTGACCTCGAAGGTGTCGCCGGACTGCAGCATCGCGACCACCTTGCGCGGCGAGGCCTCCAGCACCACGGCGGCGCGCAGCTCGCCGTTGTCCGGGTGCTCGGCCAGCGCCTGCGCGACGCGGTCGTCGACCAGGTCCTCCTGCGCCGGCAGGTCCACGTAGGCCTCGGGGCCGCGGTAGAACTGGCGCAGCTCGAGCTCGATCAGCCCCTTGCGCAGCGCGCGCCAGGCCACCAGCTGGTCGGTCGACTGCACCGTCAGGTGCACCTGCAGGCCACGCGTGTAGGCCTCCTCGCCGTACTGCGCATAGACGAGCTGGCGCGCCATCTCGCTGACGAACTCGGCATAGGCCGCACCCTCGACCTGCGTGCGGTAGCGCAGCGGCTCGGCCAGCGCCTGTTCGTGCTGCTCCTCGGTGATGAAGCCGGTCTCGAACATGCGGTCGATGATGTAGCGCTGGCGCAGCGTCGCCCGGCGCGGGTTCGCGAACGGGTTGTAGGCCGACGGCGCCTTGGGCAGGCCGGCCAGCATGGCGGCCTCGGCGACGGTGACGTCCTTGAGCTTCTTGCCGAAGTAGATCTCGGCGGCCGCCGCGAAGCCGTGCGCGCGCTGGCCGAGGAAGATCTGGTTCATGTACAGCTCGAGGATCTGGTCCTTGGACAGCAGGCCCTCCATCTTCAGCGCCAGCAGGATCTCGTAGATCTTGCGCGTGAAGGTCTTCTCGGTGGACAGGTAGAAGTTGCGCGCCACCTGCATCGTGATCGTGCTCGCGCCCTCGCTGCGCGCGTCGCGCAGGTTGGCCAGCGCGGCGCGCGCCACGCCCTTGTAGTCGACGCCGCCGTGGCTGTAGAAGCGCGCGTCCTCGGCCGCCAGCACGGCGTCCTTCATGACCTGCGGGATCTCCGCGATCGGCGTGAAGTTGCGCCGCTCCTCGCCGAACTCGCCGATCTGCACGCCGTCGGCCGAGAACACGCGCAGCGGCAGCTTGGGCCGGTAGTCGGTCAGGCTGTCGATGGCCGGCAGGTTCGGGAAGGCCACCGCCAGCGCCACGCCGACCAGCAGCAGCAGCGCCAGCAGCCCGGCCAGCCCCAGCCCGGCGGCCCAGCCGGCGCCACGCAGCAGGCCTTGCGCCCAGGCGGGGAGCCGGGGCGGGGAGGAGGATCGGCGCTCGGCCGGGTCGCGTTGCTCGGATGCGGACATAAAGATCCCGGCAGCCGGGCCGAAAGATTATAGGAAGAGGCCGCAGGGGCGTCGGGCGGGGCGCGCCGGGCCGGAGGTCGCGGAGGCAGCGTGAGATTTTCCACACCGCGACCGCGCAGCACCGGCGAACCCGGCCGCCGGTTAGCGCGTTGTTTCAACTGCACCGCCAACGTGCCCGGTTGGCAACATACGCTAGGTGTTCCCGCAGCATTTCTCTTTGGTGCACAAGGGTTTTGTTGCTAGGATTGAAGTGATTTCTTAACAAGCCGGGGGTGCCGGCGGAGGGCCGGCAGCTCGGCCACCGCTGCCGGCGCAACGGGCTGGGGAGTCGGACCTTGGGTCTTCTGGACGTACTGCTGGGGCGCAAGCACCCACCGATGATCGGCCTGGATGTCAGCTCGTCCAGCGTCAAGCTGGTCGAGCTCGGCCAGACCGCGGGCGGCGAATTCGTGCTCGAGCGCTTCGCGTCCGAGCCCTTCGAGAAGGGCTGGATCACCGACGGCCAGATCGAGAAGTTCGACGAGGTCGCTGCCGCGGTCAAGAAGGTGGTCGCCAAGAGCGGCACCAAGACCAAGCAGGTCGTGATGGCGATGCCGCAGTCGGCCGTCATCACCAAGAAGATCATGCTGCCGGCCGGCCTGCGCGAAGAGGAGATGGAACTGCAGGTCGAGTCCGAGGCCAACCAGTACATCCCGTTCTCGCTCGACGAGGTGAGCCTGGACTTCTGCGTCATCGGCCCCAGCCCCACCAGCGCCGGCGACGTGGAAGTGATGATCGCCGCCAGCCGCAAGGACCGCGTGCAGGACCGCCAGGGCCTGGCCGAGGCCGCGGGCCTGAAGCCGGTGGTGCTGGACATCGAGAGCCACGCCTCGCGCCTGGCGATGAGCCGCGTCGTCGCCGCGCTGCCCAACGAGGGCCGCGACGCGCTGGTCGCGCTGTTCGAGATCGGGGCCGACACGACCAGCCTGAAGGTGCTGCGCGACGAGGAACTGCTGTACGACCGCGACCAGGCCTTCGGCGGCAGCCAGCTGACGCAGCTGATCAGCCGCCAGTACGGCTTCAGCTTCGAGGAGGCCGAGGCCAAGAAGCTCAGCGGCGACCTGCCCGAGGACTACGAGAGCGCGATCCTGGCGCCCTTCGTCGACAGCCTGAGCCAGGAGATCGGCCGCGCGCTGCAGTATTTCTTCACCAGCACCCCGCACCACAAGGTGCACTACGTGATGCTGGCGGGCGGCACCGCCACCCTGCCCGGGCTGAAGGACCGCGTCACCGACCTCACCGGCTTCGCGTCCAGCGTCGTCAACCCCTTCGACCACATGCAGCTCGGCTCGGGCGTGCGTGAGGCGCGCGTGCGCCGCGAGGCGCCGTCCTACCTCACGGCCTGCGGCCTGGCGATGCGGAGGTTCGTGCAGTGATCCTGATCAACCTGCTGCCGCACCGCGAGGCCAAGCGGGCGGCGCGCAAACGGGCCTTCTTCGTCGGCCTGGCCGCCTGCGCCGTCGCCGGCGTGGCCATCGTGGGCCTGTGGTATTCGGTCCTGATGCAGATGACGGCGGCGCAGGAATCGCGCAACCAGTTCCTGCAGACCGAGATCGCGCGCCTGGACGCGCAGATCAAGGACATCGCGACGCTGCGCCAGGAGATCGAGGCGCTGAAGGCACGCCAGAAGGCCGTCGAGGACCTGCAGACCGACCGCAACGTGCCGGTGCACCTGCTCAACGAGCTGGCGCGCCAGACGCCGGAAGGCGTCTACCTGACGACGATCCGCCAGAACGGCCAGGTCGTCGCGGTGACCGGCATCGCGCAGACCAACGAGCGCGTCTCCGAGCTGCTGCGCAACACGCTGTACAACTCCGAGTGGCTCGAGAAGCCGGAGCTGGTCGAGATCAAGTCCTCGCAACTGCAGACCGCTGCGCGCGACTCGCGCCGGCTGTACGAGTTCTCGATGCGCGTCTCGCTCAAGCGCCCGCAGGCGCCGGCCCCGGCCACCGCCGAAGCCGCGCCGCCGGCCGCCCGGCCCGTGGCGGCCGCCCCGCAAACCCGCTGAGCACGCCATGGCCAAGGCATCTACCCTGAACTACGAGTCCACGACCAACGTGGTCGAGCAGGCGAGGTCGCAGTTCCGCAACCTCAACATGAACGAACCGGGCCAGTGGCCGGTGCTGCCCAAGGCGGTGGCCTGGCTGGCGGCCGCGGCGGCGGTCGTCGTCGCCGGCTGGTTCGTGCTGCTCAGCGGCACCACCGACGAGCTGGAGGCGGCGCGCAACCAGGAGCCCCAGCTCAAGGACACCTACCGCAACCGGCTCGCGCAGGCGGTCAACCTGGCCGAGCTGCGCAAGCAGAAGCTGCAGGTGCAGGAGTACGTGACGCAGCTCGAGAAGCAGCTGCCCGGCAAGGCCGAGATGGACGCGCTGCTGTCGGACATCAACCAGGCCGGCCTCGGCCGCGGGCTGCAGTTCGAGCTGTTCCGCCCCGGCCAGGTGCAGGTCAAGGACTACTACGCCGAGCTGCCGATCGCGATCCGCGTCAGCGGCCGCTACCACGACATCGGCAGCTTCGCCGCCGACGTCGCCAACCTCTCGCGCATCGTGACGCTGCAGAACCTCAGCATCGGCCCGCTGCAGGCGCGTGACAACACCAGCGGCCTGCTCGCGATGGACGCCACCGCGCGCACCTACCGCTACCTGGACGCCGCCGAGATCGCCGAGCAGCGCGCCGCCCAGCAGCGCGCCGCGCAGCAACGCCAGGGAGCCCGCCGGTGAAGCGCCCCGCACTGAATACCGCCGCCCTTGCGCTGGCCGCGGTGCTGGCCGCCGGCTGCAGCGCCGAGCACGACGAACTCCAGCAGTGGATGGAGCAGCAGCGCCGCGAGGCCAAGCCCAACGTGCCGCCGCTGCAGCCGCCGCGCAAGTTCGACCCGCAGCCTTACACCTCGGCACAAGCTGTCGAGCCATTCAGCAACCAGAAGCTCAGCGTGGCCCTCAAGGCCGAGGCGCGGGGGCCGAATTCCCTGCTGGCGTCGGAGCTCAACCGACGCCGGGAACCGCTGGAGTCGTATCCCTTGGACAGCATGATCATGGTCGGCAGCGTCGACAAGCAAGGACAGCCCTACGCGCTGCTGCGCGTGGACAACCTGCTGTACCAGGTCAAGGTGGGCGACTACCTGGGCCAGAACTACGGGCGCATCACGCGCATCGCCGAGACCGAGATCACGCTGCGCGAGATCGTCCAGGACGCCGCCGGCGAATGGATCGAGCGCCCCGCCACGCTGCAGCTGCAGGAGAGGGCGCGATGAGAACCCGCGAGGAGACCATGTCCATGTTCCACTGGCGCGCTGCCTTTGCAGCCCTGGCCGCCTTCGCCGCGCTGGCCACCCCGCTGGCCGCCTGGGCGCAGAATGCGATCCAGTCGATCACCAGCACCCAGCAGGCCGGCACCGAGGTCGTGCGCGTCGAGCTCGCGCAGCCGCTGGCCGCCGTGCCGGCCGGCTTCTCGGTGCAGGCACCGCCGCGCATCGCGATCGACCTGCCCGGCGTGACCAATGCGGTCGGCCGCAACAGCGTCGAGATCAACCAGGGCAACCTGCGCTCGGTCAGCATCGCCAGCGCCGGCGAACGCACGCGCCTGGTGCTCAACCTGAAGCAGGCCTCCGGCTACCGCGCTCAGCTGCAGGGCAACGCGCTGCTGCTGGTGCTGGACGTCGCCGGCCCGGCCGTCGCCGACGCCACGCCGGCTGCTCCCGCCGCGCCGGCACCGACCTTCGCCGCGGCGCAGAACACCGAGGCGCAGCCGCTGCGCGACATCGACTTCCGCCGCGGCAGCGACGGCGCCGGCCGCGTGATCGTCAACCTGCCGAGCACGCAGGTCGGCGTGGACATCCGCCAGCAGGGCCAGAACCTGGTCGTCGAATTCCTGCGCTCCACGCTGCCGGAGCAGCTGCGCCGGCGCCTGGACGTGTCCGACTTCGGCACCCCGGTGCGCACCGTGGCCACCTTCCAGAGCGGCGACCGCGTGCGCATGGTCGTCGAGCCGACCGGTTCCTGGGAGCACAGCGCCTACCAGAGCGACAACCAGTTCGTGCTCGAGGTGCGCCCGGTCAAGGAAGACCCGAACAAGCTCGTGCAGGGCCCGGGCTTCCAGGGCGAGAAGCTGAGCCTGAACTTCCAGAACATCGAGGTCCGCGCGCTGCTGCAGGTGATCGCCGACTTCACGAACTTCAACGTCGTGACCAGCGACACCGTCACCGGCACCGTGACGCTGCGCCTGAAGGACGTGCCCTGGGATCAGGCGCTGGACATCATCCTGCAGAGCAAGGGCCTGGGCGTGCGCAAGAACGGCAACGTGCTGTGGATCGCGCCCAAGGACGAGCTGTCGGCCAAGGAGCAGGCCGACCTGGAAGCGCAGAAGAAGGTCGCCGAACTGGAGCCGCTGCGCACGCAGTCCTTCCAGCTCAACTACACGAAGGCCGAGGACGTCGCTCGCGGCCTGCTCGGGCAGACGCTGAGCCAGGGCGGGACCGGCGGCAGCGCCGACAGCGCGCGCATCCTGTCGCCGCGCGGCACCGTCATCTTCGAGGGGCGCACGAACCAGCTCTTCATCAGCGACATCCCGAGCAAGCTCGAGGAGATCCAGGGCCTGATCGCGAAGATCGACGTCCCGGTGCGCCAGGTGCTGATCGAGGCCCGCATCGTCGAGGCCGACGACACCTTCGGCCGCTCGCTGGGCGTCAAGTTCGGCGGTGCCGACCTGCGCGGCGTGCGCGGCGGCACGCCGGGGTGGAGCGCCGGCGGCGACAACCGCATCCTGCCGGGCTCGAACTACAACGCGATCGGCGCGCAGGCCCTGCAGGGCGGGGCCTATGACTACGGGCAGACGCCCTTCGTCAACCTGCCGGCCAATACCAGCAGCTTCGGCGGCGCCGCGGCGGCGACCTTCGCGCTGAGCCTGTTCGGCGCCACCGCGAACCGCTTCCTGAACCTGGAGCTATCGGCGCTGGAGGCCGAAGGCCGCGGCAAGATCGTCTCCAGCCCGCGCGTCATCACCGCCGACCAGGTCAAGGCGCTGATCGAGCAGGGCGAGGAACTGCCCTACCAGGCCGCCACGTCCAGCGGCGCGACGCAGATCCAGTTCCGCAAGGCCAACCTGAAGCTGGAAGTGACGCCCCAGATCACGCCCGAGGGCAACGTGATCCTCGACGTGGACGTCAACAAGGACAGCGTGGGCCGCAGCACGGTGGCCGGCTTCGCGATCGACACCAAGCACGTCAAGACGCAGGTGCTGGTGGAGAACGGCGGCACGGTGGTGATCGGCGGCATCTTCACGCAGACCGACCGCGACACCGTCAACAAGGTGCCGCTGCTGGGCGACATCCCGGTGCTCGGCCACCTGTTCCGCAACCGCGTGCGCGAGTCGAACAAGACCGAGCTGCTGGTCTTCATCACGCCCAAGATCGTGACCGACCGCTCGGCGGCGCGCTGAAGGCGCGGCTCCACGCCAGCGGCCCCAGGAAACGCAACATGACGACATTCCAACGGTTCATCTCGATCGCCGCCCTGCTCGCGCTGGCGGCCTGCGGCGGCGGGGGCGGCGACAAGGGCACCTCGCCCTTCGGCCCCAACGACCCGGGCGGTCCGGGCACGCCGCCGGGCACGCCTACGGCCGCGGACATCTCACTCGTGCTGTCGGCGCCGACGGTCAGCAATTCGGGGACCGAGACCATCACTGCGACCGTCACCGCGGTCGACGCCAACCGCAACACCGTGGCGGGCATCCCGGTCACGATCAGCGTCGACAACGGTGCAAGCGTGCAGGTCTCCGGCACGACGACGAGCACGGCCGGCGTGGTCACGGGCACAGTCCGCATCGGTGCGGACCGTACCGACCGCACGATCACCGTCACCGCCTTGAGCGGTGCCGTAACCCGTCAGGCGGCCGTCAGGGTCGTCGGTACCCGCATCACGGCGACCGCACTGCCGGCCGTGCTGGCACCCGCCGACCCTGGTCGAGTCCAGTACCGCGTGGTCGACGTGAACGGCAACGGGCTTGGGGAGGTGCCGATCACCGTGACCGGACCGGGTGGCGTCACGACCACCGCCACGACGACGATCAACGGCGACTACGAATACAGCTACACGGCGCCCTCGGCGGCCGGCAACCTGGACATCGTCGCCTCGGCCGGCGGTGTACAGAACACGACGACCGTCGTCGTGCAGTCGGGCCCGAGCACCATCCCTGCGGTGCCCGCCGGCAGCGTGCGCTCCGCCACCGTGCGCGCCACGCCGAGCGTGGTGCCGGTCAACGCAGTCGGCTCGCAGACCAACCGCGCCGAGGTGCGTGCCCTCTTCGTCGGCAACAACAACGCCCCGGTGCCGAACGTGCGCGTACGCTTCGACCTCGCCGGTGACGCCAACTCGATCGGCGGCGAGTTCAGCACCGGCAGCACACTGGTCTACAGCGATGCCAACGGTGTCGCGCAGTCGGCCTACATCGCCGGCCAGCGCTTCAGCCCCACCGACGGCCTGACGATCCGCGCCTGCTGGGGCAATAGCGACGCCGAGGCCAACGCCTGCACGAACCAGGCGACGACCACGCTGACGGTGATCTCCGACGCGCTGTCGGTCAGCATCGGCACAGACGAGCTGGTGGTGCTGGGCGACCTGACCTATACGAAGCGCTTCGTCGTGCAGGTGAACGACTCCTCCGGTCTGGCCAAGCCCGACGTGCAGATCAGCCCGCTGCTGGACCTGCCCTCCTATGCCAAGGGCTTCTACCTCTACGACGGCAGCCTCTGGGTGCAGAACGTCAGGACGGCCGGCTGCGGCAACGAGGACGTCAACCGCAACGGCGTTGTGGAGGTCTACTCCAACGGCGGCATCGAGGACGCCAACGGCAACGGCCAGCTCGACCCGCGCAAGGCCGACGTCGTGGTCTCGTTCGACGGTCCCAGCCGCACCAACGCCGCGGGCCAGGTCATCCTGCGTGTCACCTATCCGCGCAACTACGGGTCGTGGGTGCAGTTCCGGCTGGACGTGGCCGCTGGCGGCGTGTCCGGCACCGAAGGGCGCGCGAGCTTCAACGGCACGCTGCCGGTGCCGTTTACCGCGCTGCAGGCGCAGAGCTCGCCGGCCTTCGTGGTGAGCCCCTACGGCCAGGCGGTCAGCGGCTTCACGACGGTGACCACGCCGCAGGGCGTCAGCGCCTCGCTCTGCACGAACCCGAACTGACCGGGGCGCGGCCATGAGGCTCGCCCTCGTCGGCATGCCCGGCTGCGGCAAGTCCACGGTCGGGCGCCACCTGGCGCGCCAGCTCGGGCTGCGCTTCGTCGACAGCGACAGCGAGATCGAGCGCCGCATCGGCATGCCGATCAAGGCCTTCTTCGCCGCGCACGGCGAGGAGGCCTTCCGCCAGGTCGAGCAGGAGGTCGTCGACGAGCTCAGCGCGCATGACGGCGTCGTGCTCGCCACCGGCGGCGGCGCGGTGCTGCGTCCGTCCAACCGCGACGCGCTGCACTCGCGCATGCATGTCTTCTACCTGCGATCGTCGCCGGAGGAACTGCACCGCCGTCTGCGCCACGACACCCACCGCCCGCTGCTGCAGGTGGCCGACCCGCTGCGCCGGCTGCGCGAGCTCTACCGCGAGCGCGACCCACTGTACCGGCGCACGGCGCACTTCGTCGTCGAATCGGCCCGGCCCTCGGTGCCGGGACTGATCGGCATGGTGCTGATGCAGCTGGAGCTGGCCGGGCTGGTGCCGGCCGACCGCGTGCCGGCGACCATCGGCCACGACTGAAGCGGCAGCCGGCCGGCCGCGACGGCAACGGCCGGCTTCCGGCCCCGGGGCGCCCGCGGCCGGCGCGGCATACTCGCCGCCATGAATACCGGCGCCCTGCCCGTCACAGCCCGGACCGCGACGCAGACCGTCACGGTCACCACGCCGGGTCACCGCTACGACATCCTGATCGGCGCCGGCCTGCTCGCCGACGCCGCGGCCTGGATGGGGCTGCCGCGCGCGGCGCAGGCGGTCGTGGTCAGCAACCCGACCGTGCAGGCGCTGCACGGCGCCGCGCTGCTCGCGGCCATCGCGCCGCACTACGGCGAGGTGTCGACGGTGCTGCTGCCCGACGGCGAGCAGCACAAGGACTGGACCTCGCTGGAACGCGTCTTCGACCACCTGCTGGCCCGCGGCTGCGACCGCCGCACGGTGCTGTTCGCGCTCGGCGGCGGCGTGGTCGGCGACATGACCGGCTTCGCCGCCGCGACCTACATGCGCGGCGTGCCCTTCGTGCAGGTGCCGACGACGTTGCTGGCGCAGGTGGACAGCTCGGTCGGCGGCAAGACCGCGATCAACCACCCGCGCGGCAAGAACATGATCGGCGCCTTCCACCAGCCGGTGCGCGTGGTCTGCGACCTGGCGACGCTGGCCACGCTGCCCGACCGCGAACTGCGCGCCGGCCTCGCCGAGGTCATCAAGTACGGCCCGATCGCCGACGCCGCCTTCCTGGACTGGATCGAGGCGCACCTCGACGCGCTGCTGGCGCGCGACGCGGCCGCGCTGGCGCAGGCCGTGCGGCGCAGCTGCGAGATCAAGGCCGCCGTCGTCGGCGCGGACGAACGCGAAGCCGGGCTGCGCGCGATCCTCAATTTCGGGCACACCTTCGGCCACGCCATCGAGGCCGGGCTGGGCTACGGCCAGTGGCTGCATGGCGAGGCCGTGGCCTGCGGCATGGTGATGGCGGCACGGCTCTCGGTCGCGCTGGGCCTGGTGAGTGCAGACTTCGCCGAGCGCCTGCGCGCACTGGTGCAGCGCGCCGGGTTGCCGGTCGTCGCACCGGACCTCGGCGGCGCCGCGCGCTGGCTGGAACTGATGCGCATCGACAAGAAGGCCGAAGGCGGCGAGATCCGCTTCGTCGTCATCGAGGCGCCCGGCCGCGCCGCGCTGCGGCCGGCGCCGGATGCCCTGGTGGCCCGCGTCATCGAGGACAGCCGCCGGGCATGAACGGCACGCTGGCGCCCTGGGCCTGCGACCCGCGGCGCTCGCGCGGGCGCCGCATCGCGCAGCCGCCGGCGCCGCCGCGCAATGAGCACCAGCGCGATCGCGACCGCATCGTGCACAGCACCGCCTTCCGGCGGCTGGTCTACAAGACGCAGGTCTTCATCAACCACGAAGGCGACCTGTTCCGCACCCGGCTGACGCATTCGCTGGAGGTGGCGCAGCTCGGCCGCTCGGTGGCGCGTGCGCTGCGCCTGAACGAGGACCTGGTCGAAGCCATCGCACTGGCCCACGACCTCGGCCACACGCCTTTCGGCCACGCCGGGCAGGACGCGCTGCACGAATGCATGCGCGAGCATGGCGGCTTCGAGCACAACCTGCAAAGCCTGCGTGTCGTCGACCGGCTGGAGGTGCGCTACCCCGCGTTCGACGGGCTGAACCTGACCTTCGAGACGCGCGAGGGCGTGCTCAAGCACTGCTCGCGGCGCAACGCCGAGCGCCTGGCCGCCACCGATCCCGGCGGACCGGCGCGCCGCTTCCTGGACGGCACGCAGCCTTCGCTGGAAGCCCAGGTCGTCAACCTCGCCGACGAGATGGCCTACCACGCGCACGACATCGACGACGGCGTGCGTTCCGGCCTGCTGACCATGGACCAGCTCGACGAGGTGCCGCTGTTCGTCCACTGGCGCGAGCAGGTGCTGGCCGAGCACCCGGCGCTGCGCGGGCAGCCCGGCCGGCGGCTGCTGTTCGAGACGCTGCGGCGCATGCTGTCGGCGCAGATCGCCGAGCTGGTGCGCCACACCGCCGCGGCCGTGGCGCGGCATGCCCCGGCCGACGTCGACGAACTGCGCAGGCTCCCGGCGCTGGCCGGCTTCGGCGAACCGCTGCGCGAACAGACCACGCAGCTCAGGCGCTTCCTGTTTGCCGCGCTGTACCGGCATCCGCAGGTGGTGCAGACGACGGCACTCGGCCGCCAGGTCGTGGCCGAGCTGTTCGACGCCTACCGCGCCGCGCCGCGCGAGATGCCCGAGGACTTCGCGGGCGCCGATGACCTGCCACGGGCGGTGGCCGACTACATCGCCGGCATGACCGACCGCTTCGCGCTGCGCGAGCACCACCGGCTGACCGGCCGGCGGCTGTTCGACGGCGCCTGACCGGCCGCCGCGGTCATGGCCCGCCTGCCTCGCCTGGTGCTGCCGGGGCTGCCGCACCTGGTCGTGCAGCGGGCCGCTGCCGGCCGCCCGGCCTTCGTCGACGGCGAGGACCGCCGCGCCTACGCCGATGCGCTGCGCGAGGGCCTGGCCGCCGAGGGCGTGCAGCTGCATGCCTATGCGCTGACGCCGGGCGAAGTGCGCCTGGTGCTGACGCCACCCGACGCCGCCGCGCTGGCGCGCCTGATGCAGCACCTCGGGCGTCGCTATGTGAGCGCCTACAACCGTCGTCATGGCGGCCAGGGCACGTTGTGGTCCGGCCGCTTCGGCTGTGCCGCGCTGCAGGCCGGTGCGCCCTGCCTGGACGCCATGCTGTGGGTCGACGGCGCCAGCGACGAGCCCGGGGCGACCAGCGCCGCGCGCCATGTCGGTGCACGGCCGGACCCGCTGCTGACCGACCCGCCGGCTTACTGGGCGCTGGGCAATACGCCCTTCGACCGCGAAGGCGCGTACCGGCGGCTGCTGGGCGCCGGTGTCCCGGCGGCGCGTGCCGCGGAACTGCGGCGCGCCGTGGCCGGGGGCTGGGTGGTCGGCGGCGCGGACTTCGCCGCCGAGGCCGAAGCCGTTGCCGGACGCCCGGTGCGACCTCGGCCCCGCGGCCGGCCGCGTCGCGCCGCGGCCGAACCGGTACCGAAGTCGGGTTGACCGCCGGCAGCAAGCCGACCACGCTGCGGTCGGCGGGGCAGGCACGCTGTCTGCTTCGACCGTTGTGTGCTCCCGGACATTGATATGTCACCATTTAAATTGGATGCGCGTCACAAGAACACTTTAATGGGGCCAGACCCCATTTAATTCAGATTGCCGTCCTTGCTGCACTGCGGTAGGCTCGCGTCCCCGCCGGGCATCGCCCGTCCGCCCTGCCGCGCGCCACGCCATGGAGCCGCCATGTCCCAACAGCTCACCCCCATCGACCGCGAACGCCAGCAGGCCGCCGAGCTGGGGCTGTACGACCCGGCCCACGAGCACGACGCCTGCGGCGTCGGCTTCGTCGCCCACATCAAGGGCCAGCGTTCGCACGACATCGTGGCGCAGGGCCTGAAGATCCTGGAAAACCTGGACCACCGCGGCGCGGTGGGCGCCGACAAGCTGATGGGTGACGGCGCGGGCATCCTGATCCAGATCCCGGACGACTGCTACCGCGCCGACATGGCGGCCCAGGGCGTGACGCTGCCGCCGCCCGGCG
Source organism: Rubrivivax sp. (assembly GCA_019635315.1). GTDB lineage: Bacteria > Pseudomonadota > Gammaproteobacteria > Burkholderiales > Burkholderiaceae_C > Rubrivivax. The sequence continues at coordinate 1,179,114 of JAHBZT010000001.1, read as the reverse complement.
AGTACGGCGTGGGCATGGTCTTCCTGCCGAAGGAGCACGCCAGCCGGCTGGCCTGCGAGCAGGAGCTGGAGCGTGCGATCCGGGCCGAGGGCCAGGTGCTGCTGGGCTGGCGCGACGTGCCGGTGGACCGCGAGATGCCGATGAGCCCGGCCGTCCGCGCCAAGGAGCCGGTGATCCGCCAGGTCTTCATCGGCCGCGGCGCCGACGTCATCGTGCCCGACGCGCTGGAGCGCAAGCTCTACGTGATCCGCAAGACCGCCAGCGCGGCGATCCAGAAGCTGAAGCTGACGCACAGCCGCGAGTACTACGTGCCCAGCATGAGCTGCCGCACCGTCATCTACAAGGGCCTGCTGCTGGCCGACCAGGTGGGCGTCTACTACAAGGACCTGGCCGACCCGCGCGTGAGCTCGGCGCTGGCGCTGGTGCACCAGCGATTCAGCACCAACACCTTCCCCGAGTGGCCGCTCGCGCACCCCTACCGCATGGTGGCGCACAACGGCGAGATCAATACCGTCAAGGGCAACTTCAACTGGATGCGCGCGCGCGAAGGCGTGATGAAGTCGCCCGTGCTCGGCGACGACCTGAGGAAGCTCTACCCGATCACCTTCGAGGGCCAGAGCGACACCGCGACCTTCGACAACGCGCTGGAGCTGCTGACGATGAGCGGCTACCCGCTCGCGCACGCGGCGATGATGATGATCCCGGAGGCCTGGGAGAACCACGAGCTGATGGACGAGCGCCGGCGGGCGTTCTACGAGTACCACGCCGCGATGCTGGAGCCCTGGGACGGCCCGGCCGCGATGGTCTTCACCGACGGCAAGCAGATCGGCGCCACGCTGGACCGCAACGGCCTGCGCCCGGCGCGCTACATCGTCACCGACGACGACCTCGTCGTGATGGCGTCGGAGTCCGGCGTGCTGCCGGTGCCCGAGAGCTGCATCGTCAAGAAGTGGCGCCTGCAGCCGGGCAAGATGTTCCTGATCGACCTCGAGCAGGGGCGCATCGTCGACGACGAGGAGCTGAAGAACCAGTTCGCCAACGCGCGCCCGTACCGGCAGTGGATCGAGAACGTGCGCATCCGGCTCGACGCCCTGCCTGCCGAGGGCGTGCCGCCCCAGTTCGACGAGACCCTGCTCGACCGCCAGCAGGCCTTCGGCTACACGCAGGAGGACCTGAAGTTCCTGCTCTCGCCGATGGCGGCCAACGGCGAGGAAGCCGTCGGCAGCATGGGCAACGACAGCCCGCTGGCCGTGCTGTCGGACAAGAACAAGCCGCTGTTCAACTACTTCAAGCAGCTCTTCGCCCAGGTCACGAACCCGCCGATCGACCCGATCCGCGAGGCCATCGTGATGAGCCTGAACTGCTTCATCGGGCCCAAGCCCAACCTGCTGGACATCAACGCGGTCAACCCGCCGATGCGGCTGGAGGTGACGCAGCCGATCCTGGACTTCGACGACATGGCGCGGCTGCGCGCGATCGAGCAGCGCACCGGCGGCAAGTTCCGCATCCACGAGCTGGACATCACCTACCCGGTGAGCTGGGGCCGCGAGGGCGTGGAGGCCAAGCTCGCCAGCCTGTGCGCCGAGGCGGTGGACGCGCTGGCCAGCGGCCACAACATCCTGGTCATCACCGACCGCCGCATGAACCGGCAGCAGGTGGCCATCCCTGCGCTGCTGGCGCTCAGCGCGGTGCACCACCACCTGGTGCGCGAGGGCCTGCGCACGACCGCCGGTCTGGTGGTGGAGACCGGCAGCGCGCGCGAGGTGCACCACTTCGCGGTGCTCGCCGGCTACGGCGCCGAGGCCGTGCACCCCTACCTGGCGATGGAGACGCTGGTCGAGCTGCACCAGCAGCTGCCCGGCGAGCTCTCGGCCGAGAAGGCCGTCTACAACTACGTCAAGGCCATCGGCAAGGGCCTGTCCAAGATCATGTCCAAGATGGGCGTCAGCACGTACATGTCGTACTGCGGCGCCCAGCTCTTCGAGGCCATCGGCTTACGACGCGACTTCGTCGACCAGTATTTCCGCGGCACCGCCAGCCAGGTCGGCGGCATCGGCGTCTTCGAGGTGGCGGAGGAGGCCCTGCGCATGCACGAGGCCGCCTTCGGCAACGACCCGGTGCTCGCGCGCATGCTCGACGCCGGCGGCGAGTACGCCTGGCGCACGCGCGGCGAAGAGCACATGTGGACGCCGGACGCGATCGCCAAGCTGCAGCACAGCACGCGCGCCAGCAAGTTCGAGACCTACAAGGAATATGCGCAGCTGATCAACGACCAGAGCCGCCGCCACATGACGCTGCGCGGCCTGTTCGAGTTCAAGGTCGACCCCGCGAAGGCAATCCCGGTCGACGAGGTCGAGCCCGCCAGCGAGATCGTCAAGCGCTTCGCCACCGGGGCGATGAGCCTGGGCAGCATCTCCACCGAGGCGCACACCACGCTGGCGATCGCGATGAACCGCATCGGCGGCAAGAGCAACACCGGCGAAGGCGGCGAGGACCCGGCGCGCTACCGCAACGAGCTGAAAGGCATCCCGGTCCAGGCGGGCACCAAGGTCAGCGAGATCATCGGCGCCAGGGTCATCGAGTCCGACTACGCGCTGCAGGCCGGCGACAGCCTGCGCTCGCGCATCAAGCAGGTGGCCTCGGGCCGCTTCGGCGTGACGACCGAATACCTGGTCAGCGCCGACCAGATCCAGATCAAGATGGCGCAGGGCGCCAAGCCCGGCGAGGGCGGCCAGCTGCCCGGCGGCAAGGTCAGCGAGTACATCGGCTTCCTGCGCTACAGCGTGCCGGGCGTCGGCCTCATCAGCCCGCCGCCGCACCACGACATCTATTCGATCGAGGACCTGGCGCAGCTGATCCACGACCTGAAGAATGCCAACCCGCGCGCCTCGATCAGCGTCAAGCTGGTCAGCGAGGTTGGCGTCGGCACCATCGCCGCCGGCGTGGCCAAGTGCAAGGCCGACCATGTGGTGATCGCCGGCCACGACGGCGGCACCGGCGCGTCACCCTGGTCCTCGATCAAGCATGCCGGCACGCCCTGGGAGCTGGGCCTGGCCGAGACGCAGCAGACCCTGGTGCTCAACCGCCTGCGCAGCCGCATCCGCGTGCAGGCCGACGGCCAGATGAAGACCGGCCGCGACGTCGTCATCGGCGCGCTGCTGGGCGCCGACGAATTCGGCTTCGCGACGGCGCCGCTGGTTGTCGAGGGCTGCATCATGATGCGCAAGTGCCACCTCAACACCTGCCCGGTGGGGGTGGCCACGCAGGACCCGGTGCTGCGGCGCAAGTTCGCCGGCAAGCCCGAGCATGTCGTCAACTACTTCTTCTTCGTCGCCGAGGAAGCGCGCCAGATCATGGCGCAGCTGGGCATCCGGAAGTTCGACGAGCTGATCGGCCGCGCCGACCTGCTGGACATGAGGAAGGGCATCGCGCACTGGAAGGCGCGCGGCCTGGACTTCGGCCGCGTGCTGGCGCAGCCGGCGGCGCCGGCCGAGGTGCCGCGCCACCACTGCGAGGAGCAGGACCACGGCCTGGCGCGCGCGCTGGACGTCAGGCTGATCGAGCGCTGCCGGCCGGCGCTGGAGCGCGGCGAGAAGGTGCAGTTCATGGAGGACGCGCGCAACGTCAACCGCAGCGTCGGCGCGATGCTCTCCGGCGAGCTGATCCGCCAGCGCCCCGAGGGCCTGCCCGACCACACCATCTTCATGCAGATGGAAGGCACCGGCGGCCAGAGCTTCGGCGCCTTCCTGGCCCAGGGCATCACGATGTACCTGATCGGCGACGCCAACGACTACACCGGCAAGGGTCTGTCGGGCGGGCGTGTCGTCGTGCGGCCCAGCATCGATTTCCGCGGCGACGCGACCAGGAACATCATCGTCGGCAATACCGCGCTGTACGGTGCGACCAGCGGCGAGGCCTTCTTCCGCGGCGTCGCCGGCGAGCGCTTCGCGGTGCGGCTGTCGGGCGCCACCGCGGTGGTGGAAGGCACCGGCGACCATGGCTGCGAGTACATGACCGGCGGCACCGTCGCCGTGCTCGGCCGCACCGGGCGCAACTTCGCCGCCGGCATGAGCGGCGGCGTGGCCTATGTCTTCGACGAGGACGGCCACTTCGCCGCGCGCTGCAACACCAGCATGGTCGCGCTGGAGAAGGTGCTGCCGCGCGAGCAGCAGGCCGGCGCGCCGGCGAGCTGGCACCGCGAGCAGGCCGACGAGGTGATCCTGAAGAAGCTGATCGAGGACCACCACCGCTGGACCGGCAGCCTGCGCGCGCGCGAGATCCTGGACCGCTGGGCCGAGTCGCGCACGAAGTTCGTCAAGGTCTTCCCGCACGAGTACAAGCGCGCGCTCGCCGAGCGCGCCGCCAGGGCCGAGGCCGCCGCGGCCACCGGCAAGGCCCAGGCCTCGGCCGCCGCGGCGACCGCCAAGTAGGACATTCGAGAGGTTCGGCAGATGGGCAAGGTCACCGGTTTTCTGGAATTCGAGCGCCTGGAGGAGGGCTACGAGCCCGTGCCGCAGCGGCTGAAGACCTGGAAGGAATTCGTCATCGGGCTGTCCGAGGAGCAGTCGAAAGTCCAGTCCGCGCGCTGCATGGACTGCGGCACGCCGTTCTGCAACAGCGGCTGCCCGGTCAACAACATCATCCCGGACTTCAACGACCTCGTCTACCAAGGCGACTGGCGCAGCGCCATCGAGGTCCTGCACAGCACCAACAACTTTCCCGAGTTCACCGGCCGCGTCTGCCCCGCGCCCTGCGAGGCGGCCTGCACGCTCAACGTCAACGACGACCCGGTGGGCATCAAGTCGATCGAGCACGCGATCATCGACCGCGCCTGGGCCGAGGGTTGGGTGACGCCGCAGCCGCCGGTGGCGAAGTCCGGCAAGACCGTGGCCGTCATCGGCAGCGGCCCGGCCGGGCTGGCCGCGGCGCAGCAGCTCGCGCGCGCCGGCCACGCGGTCACCGTGTTCGAGAAGAACTCGCGCATCGGCGGCCTGCTGCGCTACGGCATCCCCGACTTCAAGATGGAGAAGAGCCACATCGACCGCCGCATCGCGCAGATGCAGGCCGAGGGCGTGGTCTTCCGCAGCGGCGTGATGGTCGGCGAGCTGCCCAAGGACGGCCCCGCGGCCCGTGTCACCAACGACGCGACCGAGACCGTGAGCGCGCAGCAGCTGCTGGCCGACTTCGACGCCGTGCTGCTGGCCGGCGGCAGCGAGACCAGCCGCGACCTGCCGGTGCCGGGCCGCGAGCTGGCCGGCGTGCACTTCGCGATGGAGTTCCTGCCGCAGCAGAACAAGGTCGTCGCCGGCGACAAGCTCAAGGGCCAGATCCGCGCCGACGGCAAACACGTCATCGTGATCGGCGGCGGTGACACCGGGTCCGACTGCGTGGGCACCAGCAACCGGCACGGCGCGGCCAGCGTGACGCAGTTCGAGCTGATGCCCCAGCCGCCGGAAGAAGAGGACAAGCCGCTGACCTGGCCGTACTGGCCCTACAAGCTGCGCACCAGCTCCAGCCACGAGGAAGGCTGCGGGCGCGAATTCGCGATCGCGACCAAGGCCTTCGTGCCCGGCACCGGCAAGGACAAGCACCGCGTCGTCGGCCTGAAGACCGTGCACGTGCAGTGGCAGGGCGGCAAGATGGTCGAGGTGCCCGGCACCGAGAAGGAATGGAAGGCCGACCTGGTGCTGCTCGCGATGGGCTTCACCGCCCCGGTGGCCAGCGTGCTGGACGCCTTCGGCGTCGAGCGCGACGGCCGCGGCAACGCGAAGGCCGGCACCGACGACGGCAGCGGCTACCGCACCAACGTGGCCAAGGTCTTCGCCGCCGGCGACATGCGCCGCGGCCAGAGCCTGGTCGTGTGGGCGATCCGCGAAGGCCGCCAGGCCGCGCGCGAGGTCGACGCCTTCCTCATGGGCCGCAGCACGCTGCCGCGCTAGACAGACCGGGGGCCGGCCGGGGTGCCGCCGGGCCGGCAGGCCGGCACCGGCCGCTGAGCGGCGACGGGCGCGGGCCGTCGCGCCGCCGCTACAGCTTGTCACCGGCACGCGACGGCCCGCCTGAATGCGGGTTTGCCCTTGCGTGCGAGAATCCGCCCCCTTGCCCCCACGCGGGCACATCACGGCTGCACGGGTCGGCGCCACGCCCTGCCCGGCCCGGCAACCGCTTGTTCGACCATCCCTTCATCGAGATCGACCACGTCACGTTCGGCTACGACAGCAGCCGGACGATCCTGTCGGACGTGTCGCTGCGCTTCCCGCGCGGCAAGGTCACGGCCATCCTGGGCGGGTCGGGCTGCGGCAAGACCACGCTGCTGCGGCTGATCGCCGGCGTGCACGCCGCCGACAGCGGGCGCGTGGTCTTCGACGGCGAACTGGTCAACGCGGCCGACCAGGCGCAGCTGTTCCGGCTGCGCCGGCGCATCGGCATGCTGTTCCAGTTCGGCGCGCTGTTCACCGACCTGACGGTCTTCGACAACGTCGCTTTCCCGCTGCGCGAGCACACGAAGCTGCCGGAAGCGATGATCCGCGACCTGGTGCTGATGAAGCTCAACGCGGTCGGCCTGCGCGGCGCGGCGCACCTGCGCATCAGCGAGGTCAGCGGCGGCATGGCGCGGCGCATCGCGCTCGCGCGCGCGATCTCGCTGGACCCCGAGCTGATCATGTACGACGAGCCCTTCGCGGGCCTGGACCTGATCAGCATGGGGGTCGCGGCCAAGCTGATCCGCACGCTCAACGACGCCACCGGCGCGACCAGCCTGGTCGTCAGCCACGACGTGCCCGAGTGCATGGCGATCAGCGACTGGGTCATCCTGCTGGCCAACCAGGGCCGCATCGTCGCGCAGGGCACGCCGAAGGACCTGATGGACTCGATGGACCCCGAGACGCGCCAGTTCGTGCGCGGCGAGCCCGACGGCCCGGTCAAGTTCCACTACCCGGCGCCGGAGATCGGCGCCGACTTCGGGGTCGCCGGATGAACGCCATCGCGCGCCTGGGCGCCATCGCGCTCGAGCAGTTCCGCGGCTGGGGCCATGCCGCCTTCTTCTTCCTGGAACTGCTGCGCGCGGTGCCGGCCTCGCTGCGCCGCTTCGGCCTGGTCGTGGCGCAGATCCACGCCATCGGCAACCGCTCGCTGGTCATCATCCTGGCCAGCGGACTGGCGGTCGGCTTCGTGCTGGCGCTGCAGATGTACTACGCGCTGGTCACCTACGGCGCCGCCGAGAGCCTGGGGCTGATCGTCAACCTGGCACTGGTGCGCGAGCTGAGCCCGGTCGTCACCGCGCTGCTGTTCGCCGGCCGCGCCGGCACCTCGCTGACGGCCGAGATCGGCCTCATGAAGGCCGGCGAGCAGCTCGCCGCGATGGAGCTGATGGCGGTGGACCCGAAGTCGCGCGTGCTCGCGCCGCGACTGGTCGGCGGCATCGTCAGCATGCCCATCCTGTGCGTGCTGTTCTCGGCCATCGGCATCCTCGGCGCCTGGGTCGTCGCGGTGATGCTGATCGGCGTCGATGCCGGCAACTTCTGGTCCATCATGCAGACGCAGGTCGACGTCTGGCGCGACGTCGGCAACGGCCTCGTGAAGGCGGCGGTCTTCGGTGTCATCTGCACCGTCGTCGCGCTGTACCAGGGCTACGAGACCGAGGCCACGCCCGAGGGCGTGGCCTACGCGACCACGCGCACGGTGGTCATCTCCTCGCTGTGGATCCTGGGCATGGACTTCGTGCTCACGGCCATGATGTTCTCGACTCCTTGAGCGAATCGACGAAGGCAGGCACAAGACATGGGCAAGAGAGGCATCGAGACGCTGGTCGGGGTGTTCGTGCTGCTGGGCATGCTGGGGCTGGTGTTCCTGGCGCTGCAGGCGGCCAACCTGGGCGCCGTCACCGGTGGCGACACCTACCGCGTCAGCGCGCGCTTCGAGAATATCGGCGGCCTGAAGGTGCGCGCGCCGGTGCGCAGCGCCGGCGTGCTGGTCGGCCGCGTCAGCACCATCGCGCTGGACCCGCAGACCTTCCAGGGCGTGGTCACGCTGGACATCGACCGCCGCTTCCAGTTTCCCAAGGACTCGGCGGCCAAGATCCTGACCTCGGGCCTGCTCGGCGACCAGTACATCGGGCTGGAGCCGGGCGGCGACGACGCCAACCTGGCACCCGGCGACACCATCGCGCAGACGCAGTCGGCCGTGGTGCTGGAAAACCTGATCGGCCAGTTCCTCACCGGGCGCGCCGATGCCGCCGGCAGCGGCGGCGGTGGCGGGAGCGGCCAGTGACTGCAGCCCTGCTGCGCCGCGCCGCGACGGCGGCGCTGCTGGCCGGCGCGCTGCTGGCCGGCGGCTGCGCCACCGTCGCGCCCGGCGAAGGCCAGCCCGAGCCGGCGCCCTATGCGGCCAACCCGGTCGACCCCTGGGAACGCTGGAACCGCAAGGTCTTCGCCTTCAACGAGGCAGTCGACGAGGCGGTGCTCAAGCCGGTGGCCGAGGGCTACCGCAAGGTCGTGCCGCAGCTCGTGCGCACCGGCATCGGCAACGTGCTGGGCAACCTCTACGACGTCTGGTCGATGGCCAACCACCTGCTGCAAGGCAAGGTGCACCACGGCCTGGACATGGGCATGCGCGTGCTGACCAATACGCTGTTCGGCCTCGGCGGCCTGCTCGACCCGGCCACCGAGATGGGGCTGGTGCGCCGCAGCGAGGACTTCGGCCAGACGCTGGGCCGCTGGGGCCTGCCCAGCGGGCCCTACCTCGTGCTGCCGTTCCTGGGCCCGTCGTCGGTGCGCGACGGGGTCGGCCTGCTCGCCGACCGCCAGGTCTCGCCGTCCGACCTGCCCGACCGCGAGGCCGCGCGCTACGGCGTCACGGCGCTGGAGGTCGTGCACCAGCGCGCGCTGCTGCTGGGCACCACGGCGCTGGTCGACCAGGTCGCGCTGGACCGCTACAGCTTCCTGCGCGACGGCTTCCTGGCGCGCCGCCGCGACCTCGTCTACGACGGCGCGCCGCCGCTGGCGCCGATGGAGGACTTCGACGACTTCGACGACGAAGACGACACGCCGCCATCCGCGGAAGGTGCGAAGCGCGACGATGCCAAGCCCGCGACACCGGCACCGGGTACCCAGACCCGCCCGCCGGCGCCTGCGCCGGCGACCCGGCAGTGACCGGGCAGTGAACCGATCGCCACCACCACGCTCCAACACCGCGAACGATCGCTGACGAAAGGAAGCCCTCGATGCTGAAACGTTTGTTTACCTTGCTGGCGATGCTGGCCACGCTGGTGCTGCCGCTGGGCACGGCCTACGCCGAAGGCACGCCGGACGCGCTGGTGCGCCGCATCTCGGTCGACGTGATCGATACCGCGAAGACCGACAAGGCGATCCAGGCCGGCGACCTCAACCGCATCCTCGCGCTGGTCGAGGAAAAGGTCATGCCCTACGTCAATTTCGAGGTCGTCACGCGCTCGGCGGTGGGCCCGCAGTGGCGCGGTGCCTCGGCCGAGCAGCGCACGAAGCTGCAGACCGAGTTCAAGACGCTGCTGGTGCGCGTCTATGCCGGCGCGCTGTCCGAACTGGGCGACCAGAAGGTCGAGATCACGCGCACGCAGCCGGTGCCCGGCAGCAGCCAGGTCGTCGTGCAGTCCGAGGTGCGCGGCAAGGGCGAGCCGATCAAGCTCGACTACCGGCTGGACAAGGCCGGCGAGAGCTGGAAGATCATCGACGTCAACGTCGGCGGGCTGTGGCTGGTGCAGAACTACCGCACGCAGTTTGCGCAGGAGATCGGCCGCGGTGGCATCGACGGGCTGATCAACACGCTGGTCGAGCGCAACAAGAACGCCGGCAAGAGCTGAGCGGTCCACGCACGAACAGCACGATGAAGCTGCCCGCGACCGCCACGCTGGACGAGACCGCCGCGCTGGCCCAGGCGCTGCCGGCCGAGATCGCCGCCGGCAGCGGCACGCTGACGGTGGACGCCAGGGCGCTGGCCACCTTCGACAGCTCGGCGATCGCGCTGCTGCTGCAGGCGCGCCGGCTGGCGCGGGCGGCCGGCCGCGGCTTCGCGGTGCACGGCGCGCCGCCCAAGCTGGCCGAGCTGGCGACGCTCTACGGCGTCGTCGAGCTGCTGTCGCTGGAAGGTGCCGGCACCGCCGCGTAGCGGCGTTCGCGCAGGTTGCGCTTGATCGCCTGCAGCATCGGCCGCAGGCGCGCCGAGCCCAGGCGCAGCGCCACGCCGGTGGTCAGGATGTCGACGATGACCAGGTGCAGCAGCCGCGACACCATGGGGCTGTAGCGGTCGGCGTCCTCCGGGTGGTCGGCGGCCAGCAGCACGTGCACCGGCGGCGCCGGCGTGCTGCCGGCCGTCCCCGAAGCCGCTGCATGGGCACTGCCCTGCTTGACCTCCTGCGCCAGCGGCGAGCCGCTGGCGGTGATCGCGATCAGGTGCGCGCCGCGGCGGCGCGCGATCTCGGCGGCGTCCAGCAGGTCGCGGCTGCGCCCGGAGTTGCTGATCACGACCGCGCAGTCACCGGGGCCGAGCATGGTCGCGCTCATCACCTGCACATGGGCGTCGACGATGGCCGTCGCGCTGACGCCGAGGCGGAAGAACTTGTGCTGCGCGTCCATCGCCACGATGCCCGAGTTGCCGACGCCGTAGAACTCGATGCGCCGGCCGCCGCGCCCGGCCTCGGCGAGTGCCGCGATGGCGCGCTCCATCGCCGCCGGCGCCGCGGCGTTGCGGTAGCGCAGCAGCGCGGCGACCGAGTTGTCGACGATCTTCACGATCAGGTCGCCCGCCTTGTCGTCGTCGTCGACCGCGCGGTGCACGAAGGGCACGCCCTCGTTGACGTTGCCGGCGAGCTTGAGCTTGAAGTCCGCCAGCCCGTCGTAGCCCACGCTGCGGCAGAAGCGCACCACGGTCGGCTTGCTGACCAGCGCCCGTTCGGCCAGTTCGCCGACCGGCAGCGACGCGAAGCTGCGCGGGTCGGCCAGCAGCAGTTTCGCGACGCGCTGCTCGGCCGGCGGCAGCGCGGGAATCGAGGCGCGGATGCGTTCCAGCATGGTCTTGTCTCCGTGGCTCGTCGTCGTTCTTCCTGCGGTGCTCAGGGCTGCACCGCGCCAGGCCACAGCGCGGCAGCGTCGCGCAGCGGCCGCGTCCCCAGCGGCAGCACGAACTGCGCGCGCGGGCGCAGTGCGGGGTCGATCGGCGGCATCCTGCGCCAGCGCCAGGCGGCCTGCGGCGGCGGCGCGAAGCGCTCGTCGGCGGCGTCGCCCCAGGGCGACTGCGGCAGGCGTACGTTGCCGCGGCCGCCCGGGTCATCGCCGGGACCGGCCAGCACGTTGGCGCGCAGCAGCAGGGCCGCTGCGCCGCGCAGGCGCTGCGTGTGCACCTGCACGAAGCGCGCGGGGCGGCCGGCGCGGTTGACCAGCGTGTTGTGCACCATCGACAGCGCATGGGCACGCCCGTCCTCGGGCGCGGCCTCGGCGCCGAACGAGACCAGCGCGTCGTTCTGCGTGCCGGGGCCCTGCGCGATCAGGTTGCCGACCACGGTGGCGCGCCCGCCGTTCGGAAACTCCAGCTCGTAGGAGGCGCCACCCTGGCCGCCATCGCCGTCGACGAGGCGGTTGTAGCGCACCTCGTTGACGAGCGCGCGCGACTTGACGAGGTGGCCGCGCCAGCCGTTGCCGAAGCGGCTGCCGACGAGTTCGAAGCGCGCGATGCGGCCGACATACAGCAGGTGGTGGTTGACCGTGCCGTGCCTCGGCGCATCGCCGAAGGCGCAGTGCTCGACGCGCAGCTCGGCATCCGCCGTGTTGCTGCTCAGCAGCCCCATCTCGTTGTCGTGGAAGTGGCAGCCGCGCAGCAGCAGCCGGCCGCGCTCGAAGCGGATGCCGGCGCCGTTGCCGTCGGGCACGCGCGCGCCGCGCAGGGCCAGGTGCTCGATCGTGAAGTCGCCGTCGCGCAGCACCAGGATGGCCTTGCCCTCGGCATGGCGGCCGGCCGCATGCAGCACCGGCGGCACGGCGCCGATGCCGCGGATCGTCAGCCGGCGCTGGTGCACGACCGCCACCTGGCCGAGGTGCTCGCCCGGGCCGATCTCGACGGTGTCGCCGTCGCGCGCCTGCTCGAGCAGGCGCGCCAGCGATTCGCCCGCCGCCAGGTGCAGCGTGCGCGCCGGCTCGGCCGCGGCCGCCTGCGCCGGCCACGGCAGCGCGCTGGCCAGCGCGCCGCCAAGCAGGCCGCGCCGCCTCACGACTCCTCGGACCAGGCGCAGCCGTCGCGCGCGACCAGCGCGCTGGCTGCCGGCGGGCCCCAGCTGCCGGCGGCATAGGGGCGCGGGCCGTTGGGGTCGGCGGCCCAGGCGTCGAGGATGGGCTCGACCCAGCGCCAGGCCTGCTCCTGCTCGTCGCTGCGCACGAACAGGTTCAGCCGCCCGGCGATGGCGTCCAGCAGCAGCCGCTCGTAGGCGCCCACGCGTTCGCTCGGGAAGGCCTTGTCGAAGTCCAGGTCCAGCGACACCGGGCTCAGCGTCTCCAGCCCCGCGCCGGTCGGGCCGCCGCCCTTGGCCGCCAGCAGGTGCAGCTCGAGCCCGTCCTCGGGCTGCAGCTTGATGACCAGCTTGTTGGCCCGCGTCGCGCCCGGGAAGATGGGGTGCGGCACCTCGCGGAAGTTGACGACGATGTGCGCGTCGCGCGCCGCCAGCCGCTTGCCGGTGCGCAGGTGGAAGGGCACGCCGGCCCAGCGCCAGTTCTGCACCTCGGTGCGCAGCGCGACGAAGGTCTCGGTGCGGCTGCCGGCCGGCACCTTGGCCTCGTCCAGGTAGCCGGGCACGGCGCGGCCGTCCACGGTGCCGGCGCGGTACTGGCCGCGCACGACGTCGCGCGCCACGCTCTCGGCGCTGAAGGGCTTCAGGCTCTTCAGCACCTTGAGCTTCTCGTCGCGGATCGCGTCGGCGTCGGCGGTCGGCGGCGGCTCCATCGCGATCATCGTCAGCAGCTGCAGCGCGTGGTTCTGCACCATGTCGCGCAGCGCGCCGGTGGTGTCGTAGAAGTCGCCGCGGCTGCCCACGCCCAGGCTCTCGGCGATCGTGATCTGGATGTTGGCGATGCTCTCGCGCCGCCACAGCGGCTCGAACAGCGCATTGCCGAAGCGCAGCGCGGCCAGGTTCTGCACCGCTGGCTTGCCCAGGTAGTGGTCGATGCGCAGCGCCTGCGACTCGGTGAACGAGGCCGCGACGGCGCGGTTGATCTGCCGCGCGCTCGCCAGGTCGTGGCCCAGCGGCTTCTCCAGCACCACGCGCACCTGCGGCCCGTTCAGCCCGGCGGCGCCGAGCTGCGCGCACACCACCGGAAACAGGTGCGGGCTGGTGGCCAGGAACAGCACCACGGTGTCGGCGCCGCGCCCGTCGACCCAGGCCTTCAGCCCGGCATAGTCGTCGGGCCGCGAGAGGTCCATGCGCCGGTAGTGCAGCAGCCCGGCGAAGCGCGCGAACTCCTCGTCGCTGGGCTGCTTGGCCGGCTCGACCTCGGCGAAGCGCTCGCGGATGAAGGCGCGGTAGGCCTCGTCGCTGCGCTCGTCGCGCGCCACCGCCAGGATGCGCCCGTCCGGCGGCAGCTTGCCGTGGCGGAAGGCCTGGAACAGCGCCGGCATCAGCTTGCGCCACGCCAGGTCGCCGGTGCCGCCGAAGAGAACGAGGTCGAAGGCCATCGCGGTTGTAATAAAGTTACAACGCGATGATGCCGGGGTTTCAGGCGCCGGTCAACGGCGGCCGCGCCGGCCGGGCCCCGCTGGCTCGCGCGGGCCCGCGGCGGGACCTGTGCCGGCCGGCCCCGGCCTCCGGCTCAGGTCGCCGCGGCCAGCGGCGGCCGCGCGCGGCCGCGCAGCAGGCCGGCGAGGCGGCGCCAGCCGGTCGCGCGCCGCGGGGGTACGACGACCTGGGCGACGCTGGGCCCGAAGGCGCTGACCAGCACCGGCACGTCGTCCGGCACGCGAAAGCGCTGGTCCGGCAGCAGCAGCACGTCGTCCCAGCTGCCGTCGCGTGTCACCCACAGCAGCCCGGTGACGCCGGTCACCGTGGTGCCGGCGGCGCCGCGCAGGCGCAGGAAGCGACCGTGGTCCAGCGCCACGCAGCCGCTGCCGCCGGGTGGCGGCGGCGCCGCGTGCCCGGACGGCACGCCAGCGGCGCGCGCGCTCACTGCGGGCCCTCCAGGTGGCGGGCCACGGCCAGCGTGCCGATCTGCCGGCCCATCGCGTCGCTGGCCTCGATCGCGCTGCGGAAGTGGATGCCGGCGAGGATGCGCGACTCGCCGACCTCGCGCACGAAGTCCTCGACGTCGTTCCACTGCCGCGTCGCGCCGTTGGCGGTCGGGCTGCGCGTGACGAGCACCGGCGCGGGCCCGGCACCGATCTCGGCCTTCAGCACGGTGCCCACCGCGGCGGCCAGGATGCCGTGACCGCTCGGATACTCCGGGTGCATCGGGTTGTCGATCAGCGGCGCCCAGCTCGCGTCGCGCGGCGTCGCGTCGTTGCCGTCGCGGTCGCCGTTGCGGATCGCCGTCACCGGACGCCACAGCGCGTAGCGGTACTTGGCGTCGAAGACCGCGATCATCGCGTCGTCCATCGCCTGTGCGGCGGCGGCGAACAGGCGCGCGTTGCGCACCAGGTCGCGCTCGGGCCGCTGGGCCACCGAGTGCACGACGCCGTAGTAGATCGGCGGCAGCGAGTAGTCCCAGAAGCGCGCGACGGCGGTCTGCTCCGCGCTGCGCAGCGCGCTGTCGCGGCGGCCCAGCACGCGCACCTCGTTGAAGTCGCGCGCCCAGGTCTCGCTCGTCAGCGCCTGCGGCGCGTCGGGCCGCACCTGCGCGCCGTGGCTCAACAGCCAGGGCTTGCGCTGGCCCCAGGTCGTCGCGCCCGGGACGACCGTCGGCACGTAGGCGCCGGCGGCGGCATGCGGGCGGTAGCTCTCCGGCGTCGCGGCGCCGTCGTCGAGCCGCGCCTGCAGCAGCTTGGCCGCGGCGCGCTCGCCGAGCGCGATGCCGCGCTGGCGCGCCGGCCCGTCGGCGATGCGTGCGATCGCCTGCTCGTACGCCGCATCGATCGCCGGCTGCTGCGCCGGCAGCAGCGCCACCAGCACGGTGCGGTTGGCGGCGGCCACGGCGGCATCGGCGCTCGCCGCCGGCCGGCCGCGCTGCGGCAAGGCGGCCTGCAGCGCCTCCAGCACGGCGGTCTGCACGAAGGCGAGCACGCGGATCGCCGGCGGCGTGCCGAGCTTGGCTTCGACGACGAAGTGGTTGGCGTGCAGGTTCCAGTCGGTGACCGCGTCGGCGCGGGCCGGTCCGGCGAGGGCCAGCGTGAGCGCGACGGCGCCGGCGGCCAGCAGGGGGTGGATTCGGTGTTGCATGGGGATGTCCTGTGAGGTCGGTGAAGGGTCGGGCCTGGCGCTCAGTGCCCGTACAGCACGTACTCGGCCGTGTAGGGCACGCGCACGGTGCTGCCCGCGGTGGCGGTGTCGCAGCCCGCGGCGGGCGCGGCGCCGCCGCGCGTGTGGATGCGCTGGATGCTGGTCAGCCTGCCGTGGGTGCCGGTGCGGCCTTCGCCCGGCCACTGCGTGCGGGTCTCGAGCAGCAGCCACGGGATGTCGTCCGGCCGCGGCGCATCGGCGCGGGCCTTCAGCCGCGCGGTGACGCGGCGCCCGTCGACGAAGCGCCAGCTCGGGCCGGCGCCGTGACTGCCGACCAGGCGGCCGTCGCTGTCGAACAGGTCGGCCTCGGGCGCGACCAGGGTCCAGGCGTGGCCGCCGGGCCGGGCCCGGCACTGGTAGACCTGCACGCCGCGGGCGCCGACATGCAGGCGGGGCGACTCGTGCGCGGCCGGCGACAGCGTGGTCTGGATCGGCACGGCCCGTGCCGCGGGCGCGGCGGCGGCCGCACACAGCGCGACCGCGGTCGCGGCCAGGATCGGGGAGAAGCGGTGGATCGGTTTCATGACAGGTCCTCAGCGTTTGGTGACGACGATCTCGAGGTACTCCGCGGGCACGACCAGCGACGACACGCCCCCGGTGTTGGCCTGCTCCAGCAGCACCGTGATGTCGTGCTGCAGGGCCTGCTGGCCGCCGGCGTCGAGCGCCGCGAAGGCCTTGTGCGTGGGGCCGTAGTAGTCGCGGAACACCTGCAGCCAGTGCGCGATGCCGCGGTAGCGGAAGTTGAAGACGCGGCGCTCGCAGCGGATCTGCGCGGCCTGGCCGCCGAACAGCGCGGCCAGGTGCGACTCGGTGCCCCACAGCGCCGGCGAGGCGACGCCCGCGGGCGGCGGCACATGAGCGCCGACGATCTTGAACAGGCGGCCAATGAAGCCCTCGGGCGTCCAGTTGGCCAGCCCGAGCCGGCCGCCGGGGCGCAGCACGCGCAGCATCTCGCCGGCGCTGCGGCGATGGTCGGGCGTGAACATCGCGCCGAAGGTCGACAGCACGACGTCGAAGCGGGCGTCGGGGAACGGCAGCGCCTCCGCGTCGGCGACCTGGAACTGCACCGCCAGGCCCTCCGCCGCGGCGCGTGCGCGGCCCTTGTCCAGCAGCGCCGGCACGTAGTCGGTGGAGGTGACGTCGGCGAAGCGGCGCGCCGCGGCCAGCGTCGCGTTGCCGTTGCCGGCGGCGACGTCGAGCACGCGCTCGCCGGCGCGCAGGTCGACGGCCTCGGCGAGCGACTCGCCGACGATCTGCAGCGTGGTGCCGATGACGGCGAAGTCGCCGCTGGCCCAGGTGGCCTGCTGTCGCCGCTTGACGGCTTCGAGGTCGGGCGTGGCGGGGGGATGGTCGAGCACTGCGTTCATGGGAGGGCTCCAGAGGGACGAACGGGGTCCGCCGGCGGCTGCCGGCAGCACGGGGTGTCGCAGACCCTGCGACGGGGGAAGAAGCGGTGGGGCGGGCGCGCTAGCCCGCGGCGGCGACCCGCGGCGGCGCCGCCGCGGCCGCGGCCTGCCGGGCCAGGAAGCGCAGCACGCGGCGCTCGAAGGCCTCGGGCCGGGTCACCGGGCTCATGTGGTCCAGCCCGGGCAGCACCTCGTGATGCGCCTGCGGCAGGCCCTCGCGCAGCAGCGCGGCCACGCGCCGCGTGAGGCGCACGGTGCGCTCGCCGCTGAGCAGCAGCGCCGGCAGGCGCAGCCTCGACAACTGCGGCAGCGGCGCCGGCTCGCGCACCAGCGCGTCGTACTGGCGCAGCACGCTGGGCATGCGCATCACGACGGCGGCGCGGCGCCCGAGCGGCATCAGCTCCCAGGCCCCGGGGCCGGACCAGTACTCGACGAACAGGCGCGCCGCACGCTCGTCCTGGTCGTGGTCCAGCAGCGCGCGCAGGCCCTGGGCGATGGCGGCGGCGTCGCGCACGATGTCGCGGCTGCCGGCGTCGTCCATCAGCAGGCGCAGCAGCACCGGCTCGTAGGCGACCAGCCCGTGCACCAGCGACGGCCAGCGGCTGGCCAGCGTCAGCGCCACGGCGCCGCCGTACGAGTGGCCGACGACGAAGCCGCCGCCGGCCTCGGCGAGCAGCGCGGCGCCCAGCGCGGCCTCGTCGGCCAGCGACATCGGCGCGTCGCCGCGCCAGGCGTCGCGCTCGCCGTGACCGTGGAAGTCCGGCGCCAGCACGCGCCAGTGCGGCTGCAGCGCCTGGGCCAGGCCCTGCCACTGGCGCGCCGAACTGGCGCTCGCATGCAGCAGCAGCACGGCGGGCGGGCCGTCGGGCGCCGCGGCGGCGCGGCGGCGGTCGAGCAGGAAGGGCAAGGCGGCGGGCTTCATCGCAGGGGTCCTGGGCAGCGGTGTCGTGATGGCCGTGAACGGTAGACTTCGCGCCCCGGCGGGTCTTGAGCAAACATTGAAATCGCGATGAACAATCGCCTCGCCCTCGGCAGCCGCACGCTGGACCTGGCGGCCGGCGAACTGCTGGACGCCGAGGGGCGGCCGGTGCCGCTGCGCCGCCAGGCGCTGGAGCTGCTGTGCGTGCTGGGCCGGCGTGCCGGCGAGGTCGTCAGCAAGGACGAGCTGATGACCGCCGTGTGGCGCGACGTCGTCGTCGGCGAGACCTCGCTCGCGCAGGCGGTGGCCGACATCCGGCGCGCGCTGGGCGACAGCGGCCACCGGCTGCTGCGCAACGTCGCGCGCCGCGGCTACCGGCTGGTGCCCGACGACGAGGCCACGGCCGGCGACGAGATCCCGGCGCTGTCCATCGCCGTGCTGCCGCTGCGCGTGGAGGGCGAAGGCGGCGAGCTCGGCTGGTTCGCCGAGGCGCTGCATGGCGACCTGGTGACCGAGGTCGCGCAGCTGCGCGGCGCGCTGGTCATTGCGCGCGACACCGTGGCGACCTACGGCACGCAGCCGGTGGACCCGCGCCAGGTGGCGCGCGAACTGCGCGTGCACCACGTCGTGCGCGGCAGCCTGCGCGTGGACGGCCCCGCGATCCGGCTCAACCTGGCGCTGATCGACGGCGCCAGCGGCATGTAGCGCTGGGCCGAGGCCTTCAACGTGGAGCGCGCGCGGCTCGCGCAGGGCCTGGCGGACCTCGCCGTCCAGCTCGGCCGCGTGCTGCACACCGCGGTGCTGCGCTCGGCGGTGGCCCGGCGCGCGGCGCTGTCACCGCTGGAGGTCAGCGCCGACGACCTGGCGATGCAGGCCGTGGCCCTCTGGAGCCGCGGCCTCAACGCCGACAACCTGCAGCAGGCGCTGCGGCTGCTGGAGCGCGCGGTCGCGCTGGACCCGGACTCGGTGCGCGGCTGGGGGGGCCTGACCGTGCTGTCGCTGCACGCGATGCTCAACGGCTGGCTGGCCGGCGAGGACGCGGTGCGCGAGCGCATCGCCGAGGCCTTCGACCGCCTGCAGCGGCTGGACAGCGAGTGCTACCACACCGACCAGGCGCGCGCCATCCATGCCTTCATGCGCCGCGACTGGACCGGTCTGCTGCGCATCAGCAGCGCGGGCGTGGAGCGCAGCCCGCGCCCGGTGCCCTTCGCGACGCACGGCTATGCGCTGATCCTCAACGGCCAGGCCGACGAGGCGGTGGCCGCGCTGGAGCAGGCGCTGCGCCTGAGCCCGCGCGACCCGCTGCTCGCCGACTGGCAGTACCGGCTGGCCTTCGCGCACTACATGGCCGGGCGGCTGGAGCTGGCCGACGACTGGAGCCGCACCGCGGCGCTGAGCAACCCGCTGCTGTCGTGGCCGCCGGTCCACGCGGCGGCGATGTGGGAGCTGCAGCAGCCCGAGGCGGCACGCGAGGCCTGGCGCGAGCATGCCGAACGGCACCCGCAGTTCGACGCCGGCCAGGTCGAGCGCCGGCTGCCGGCCGGCGATGCGCGCCTGCTCGAGGCGCGCGCGCGGCTCATCACCAGCCTGCGCGCGCTGGGCATGGCCTGAGCTGCACCGTGGCGACACCCCGGCGCGCCGGCCGCGCTGCGTCGTCCGCGACGGTGTCACGCCGTGGCCGGACCGGCGTCAGCGCCGCGCGCCTGCCGGCACCGGCCGCTCCGCCCAGGCCCCGCTGGCCAGCAGCACGCCGGCCACGGCCGCGGCGATCGCCAGCAGGTCGCTGCCGCCCAGCCGGTCGCCCAGCCACCACCAGCCGCCGAGCGCGGAGACCACCGGCGCCAGCGCGCCGAAGGCCGCGGCCTGCGCCGCGCCGAGCAGTGCGATCGCTCGCGAGTAGGTCCACAGCCCCAGCAGCCCGGCGAGCAGGCCCTGCCACAGCAGTTGCCAGCCCAGGTCCGCGGCCGGGGCCCGCGCCAGCGCGCTGCCGCCCTGCCAGGCCAGCGCCGGCAGCACCAGCAGCAGCGACCAGGCGTTGACCAGCGCCGCCGCCTGCCAGGCACCGAGGCCGCTGCGCCGGAAGCCCAGCGTGTAGCCGGCCCACAGCAGGGCGGCGAGCAGGAACAGCAGGTCGCCGCGTGCATGCGCGGGCGACCAGCCGGCCAGCGACGAGCCGGCGAGCAACGCCACGCCCAGCGCCATCAGCGCCAGGCCGGCCAGGCGCTGCGGCGACGGCCGCTGGCGCCACAGCGCCCAGGCCAGCGCGGCGGCGATCAGCGGCGACCCGGCGGCCATCAGCACGCCCATGTGCGCCGCCGGCGCGTGGCGCGACCCGGTCATCGCCAGCAGCCCGAACGGCAGGCCGGCGCCGAGCACCAGCAGCGCGAGCAGCAGCCTCGGCACGCCTGGCGGCAGCAGGCCGCCGCGCGCCAGCACCGGCAGCAGCACCAGCGCCGGCACGCCATAGCGGATCAGCGCCAGGTCCGTCGGCTCGAAGGCACCCGTCGTGGCCTGGCGCGTCGCGACCTGCCAGCCGCCACCGATCAGGGCCGCGGCCAGCCCCATGGCCAGGCCCTGCCCACGCGCATGCTCGCCGCCTGCCGCCATCGCCACCTCCTCGTGCCGCGGCACCGTCGCCGCCGACGCAGCTTGCGCTCAGCGCGCGGGCAGCGCTGTCGGATTCGTGCGCAGTTGCTGCCGCAGGCCGGCCGGCGTCGTGCCAAACCAGCGCCTGAAGGTGGCGCTGAAGTGGCTGTGGCTGGCATAGCCGAGTTCGGCGGCCAGCAGTGGCAGGCGGTCCTCGCCCTCGCCCAGCCGGCGCAGCGCCAGCGCCATGCGCAGGCGGGTGCGGTAGCCGTGCAGGCTGAGGCCGGTCGCATGCCGGAAGGCACGGGCCAGGTGGAACGGCGAGCAGGCAGCGGCCGCAGCGATGTCGGACAGCGTCGCGTCACGTCCGGGGTCGGCGGCGAGAAAAGCGCGCGCCCGCTCGAGGCCGCGATGCGGCGGGCGCGCGGGACCGTGGCCCAGGCTCTCGTCGACGATCGCCATCACCGCCTCCTCCAGCGCCAGCGCCTCGACGCCGCCCCTGCGCAGGCGGACCGACCAGCGCGCCAGCGCCAGCTGGGCCCGGGGCACCAGCAGCGGCCGCGCCTCGGTGGGCGCCGGCAGCGGCCGGTGCAGCACCAGCACGGTGCTGCGCTGCCCGGCCAGCGGCTGACGCAGGCGGTACGGCGCAGCCGGCGTCAGCCACAGCGGGCTGATGCGATCGCAGGCGAAGCGCCGGCCGCCCCGCTCGCACTCGACCCAGCCGTCGCCGGGCACCATCAGGCGGGCCGTCTCGGCGCGGTATTCGTCGCTCCAGCGCGCCGCATCCGCGAGCAGCCGCAGCTCGTGCCAGGCGACGAGCGGGCCGTCGAAGCGGATGCGGCGGTCGTAGGGCATGGTCGGGCGGGCCGCGACGATCGTGGCGACCACGCCGCACTCTACGCCTGCGCTGTACGCCGGCCTGCCCGCGGTAGCGCCGGCAAGGGACGAACGATACGAACCGCGGCAATCCGCCGGACCATGGCGGTCCCCGCGCCGCAAGGGTCGTCAGTCCAGGTCGCGCGCCAGCCGCAGCCCGCTGAACTGCCAGCGCGCCTCGGGCGGGAAGAAGTTGCGGTAGCTCGTGCGCAGGTGCGAGCGCGGCGTCGCGCAGGAGCCGCCGCGCAACACGAGCTGGTTGACCATGAACTTGGCGTTGTACTCGCCGACCGCGCCGTCCCATGCGCGGAAGCCGGGGTAGGCCTGGTAGGCGCTGGCGGTCCACTGCCACACCTCGCCGAAGAGCTGGCGCGGCCCGGCCGGCAACGTCGCAGACGGCGGCAGGGGCGTCAGCGCGCCAGCGTCCACGCCGCGCGCACGGTCGATCGCGGCCGTGCCGGCCCGCTGCGCCGCCTGCTCCCACTCGGCCTCGGTCGGCAGGCGGTGGGGTGCGCCGTGCTGCGCGCCATGCCAGCGGGCATAGGCATCGGCCTCGTAGGCGCTGACATGCACCACCGGCGCGCGCTCGTCCAGCGGCTGCAGGCCGCGCAGCGTGAAGCGGCACCAGCCGCCTTCGCCGTCGCGCCGCCAGTACAGCGGCGCCGCGATGCCCTGCGCCTGCCGCCAGTCCCAGCCGGCGGCCAGCCACCAGCGCGCGTCGTCGTAGCCGCCGTCGGCCATGAAGGCGCGCCAGTCGCCTTGCGTGACCAGGTCGTCGGCCAGCGCGCAGGGTCGCAGGTAGACGCGATGGCGTGGCGTCTCGTTGTCGAACGCGAAGCCGGCGCCGGCGTGGCCGATCTCCGCCAGACCGCCGTCCACCCTCGTCCAGCCGCCGGGCGGTGCCGCGTCGTGCACGGCCGGCGGCGGCGCGTCGGCATAGGCCGGCGCGAGCGGGTTGCACGACAGCAGGTGCAGCAGGTCGGCGAGGATCAGTTCCTGGTGCTGCTGCTCGTGCTGCAGCCCGAGTTCCACCAGCGCGGCGATCGCGTCGCCCTGCCCCGGCGGCGGCGCTGCCAGCAGCGCCTGCAGCCGTTCGTCGACCGAGGCGCGCCAGGCCTTCACCTCGGCCAGAGCGGGCCGCGTGACGAGCCCGCGCTGCGGCCGCGGGTGCTGATCGCCCACGCCTTGGTAGTAGCTGTTGAACAGCACGCGGAAGGCCGGGTGCCAGGGCCGGAAGCCGGGCTCGAAGCGTTCGAGCACGAAGGTCTCGAAGAACCAGGTCGTGTGGGCCAGATGCCACTTGACCGGGCTCGCGTCCGGCATGGACTGCACCTGGCAGTCGGCCTCGGACAGCGGCGCGGCCAGCGCCAGCGTCTGCGCGCGCACGGCGGCCAGGCGCTGTGCCAGCAGCGTCGTGCGGTCGCTCACCTGAGGTGCTTGCCGAAGAAGTCCAGCGTGCGACGCCAGGCGAGCGCCGCCGCCTGCGGCTCGTATTCGATCACGGGCAGCAGCTTGCCTGCGCCGACCTGCGTCTCGTTGAAGAAGGCGTGCTGCGCCTCGTAGCGGTGGAACTCGAAGGCCACACCGGCGGCGCGCAGCTTCGCCTCCAGTGCATCGACGCCGGCGATCGGGAAGGGCACGTCCTGCGTCGCCCAGTGCCCCATCAGCGGCGCCTTGATCTTCGACGCATCGACATAGTCCAGCGGCGGGTAGCCGTAGAACACGACGCCGGCGTCCATCTCGGGCACGAAGACGCTGGACAGCACCGTCAGCGCGCCGCCCATGCAGAAGCCGGTGACGCCGACCTTTGCGCTGCCGCTGCCCTTGAGGTACTGCACTGCGCCGCGCACGTCCTGCCCGGCGGCGTCGCCGAAATTCAGGTTCGTCATCAGGTGCTCGGCCTCGGCCGCCTCGAGCGTGCTCTTGCCGCGGTAGAGGTCGGGCACCAGCGCGCGGTAGCCCTGCTCGGCATAGCGGTCGGCGACGCCGCGGATCTGGTCGTTGAGGCCCCACCACTCCTGGATCACGACGACGCCCGGCGCACCCTTCGGATTTGCGGGCTCGGCGAGGTAGCCGTTGACGCTGCCCCCGTCGGGGCGCTGGAAGCTGACGGTCTGGCCCATGCTGTGGTCTCCTGCTGCAGGCTGTCGGGGAGCCCGGAGATTACGCGAGCCGGCGCGTGCGTCCAAGGGCCGAGGGGCCGTCACGGCCCGCAAGGGCCGACCGCTCTTGCGGTCTTCGCGAAGCGGCGCATCATCGGCGGCTGGCAACAGGTCCCGGAGGCGGCACGATGGCCCGACTGAACGTCAACGGCAGCGAACGCGAGTTCGACGCCGAACCCGACACCCCGCTGCTGTGGGTCTTGCGCGAGCAGCTCGGGCTGACCGGCACCAAGTACGGCTGCGGCATCGCGCAGTGCGGCGCCTGCACGGTGCATGTCGACGGCGCGCCGGTGCGCAGCTGCGTGCTGCCGGTCTCGGCGCTGCAGCCCACGCAGAAGATCACCACCATCGAGGGCCTGTCGCCCGACACCAGCCACCCGCTGCAGAAGGCCTGGGTGCAGCTGGACGTGCCGCAGTGCGGCTACTGCCAGAGCGGCATGCTGATGGCCGCCGCCGCGCTGCTGAAGGACAAGCCGCGACCCACCGACACCGACATCGACGCCGCGATCACCAACATCTGCCGCTGCGGCACCTACAACCGTGTGCGCGCGGCGATCAAGGTCGCGGCCGGCGAGACACGCGCCGCCGCCGACGCCGGCATCGACGTGGTCCACGTCGTGAGGAGCGCCTGAGCATGAACCACCCCGTCATCGACACCACGGGCGCCACTGCCGTCACGCGCCGCGGCTTCCTGGGCAGCACCGCGGCACTCGGCGCGCTGGCCGCCGGCGGCGGCTTCGTGCTGGGCTTCCCGACCCGCGCCGCGGCGCAGGGCGCGGCGCCGGAGATCACGGCCTGGGTCGTGGTACATCCGGACGAGCGCGTGGTCATCCGCATCGCGCGCAGCGAGATGGGCCAGGGCACGCTGACCGGCCTGGCGCAGCTGGTCGCCGAGGAACTGGAGTGCGACTGGACCCGCGTGACGACCGAATACCCGACGCCGGGCCAGAACCTGGCGCGCCAGCGCGTGTGGGGCAATTTCTCCACCGGCGGCAGCCGCGGCATCCGCGAGAGCCACGACTACGTGCGCAAGGGCGGCGCTGCCGCGCGCACGATGCTCGTGCAGGCGGCGGCCCAGGGCTGGGGCGTGCCGGCCGCCGAGTGCCGCGCCGACCAGGGCGTCATCACGCATGCCGGCAGCGGCCGCCGCACGACCTACGGCGCGGTCGCCGCCGCCGCGGCGAAGCTGACGCCACCCGCCGACGTGGCGCTGAAGGACCCGAAGGACTGGAAGCTGGTCGGCCAGCGCATCGCGCGGCTGGACACGGTGGAGAAGACCAACGGCCGGCAGGTCTACGGCTCCGACCTCAGGCTGCCCGGCATGCTGAATGCCGCCATCCGCGACTGCCCGGTCTTCGGCGGCAAGCTGCGCGGCTTCGACGCCGCGGCGGTGGAGAAGATGCCCGGCGTGAGGAAGGTGGTGCGCGTCGGCGACAGCGCGGTGGCCGTGGTCGCCGACACCTGGTGGCGGGCGAAGAAGGCGCTGGACGCACTGCCGGTGGACTGGGACTACGGGCCGAACCTGCAGCAGCAGCAGGCCGCCATCGACGCGACGATCCGCGCCGGGCTCGACGCCGAGCAGGCCGCGGTGGGCAACCGCCAGGGCGACGCGAAGGCCGCGCTGGCCTCGGCCGCGCGGCGCATCGAGGCGGTCTACAGCTACCCGCACCAGAACCACGCGACGATGGAGACCATGAACGCGACGGCGCGATGGACGCCGCAGCGTTGCGAGGTCTGGACGCCGACGCAGAACGGCGAGGCCGCGCTCGCCGCCACCGCCGCCGCGGCCGGGCTGCCGCCGGCGCAGTGCGAGGTCTACAAGATCCACCTCGGCGGCGGCTTCGGTCGCCGCGGCGCGGTGCACGACTGGGTGCGTCAGGCGGTGACCATCGCGAAGGAGTTGCCCGGCACGCCGGTCAAGCTGCTGTGGAGCCGCGAGGAGGACATGGCGCATGGCCTGTTCCACCCGGTCACGCAGTGCAAGCTGACGGCCGGGCTGGACGCGCAGGGCCGGCTGCAGGCGCTGCACATGCGCATCAGCGGGCAGAGCATCCTGGCCGGCATCTTCCCGCAGAACGTGCGCGACGGCCGCGACCCGGTGGTCTTCCAGGGCCTCAACCCGGGTGGCGCCGAATCGGCCATCGGCTATACGGTGCCGAACCTGCTGGTCGACCACGCGATGCGCAACCCGCATGTGCCGCCGGGCTTCTGGCGCGGCGTCAACCTGAACCAGAATGCGATCTACCTCGAATGCTTCGTCGACGAGATCGCGCACGCGACGAACCAGGACCCGCTGGCGCTGCGCCGCGAGCTGATGAAGAACCACCCCAAGCATCTCGCGGTGCTCGACGCGGTGGCCGAGCGCGCCGGCTGGGGCCGCCCGGCGCCCGACGTGGGCGGGCAGAAGGTCTTCCGCGGCCTCGCGCAGACGCACGGCTTCGGCAGCTACGTCGCCGCCTGCGCCGAGGTCTCGGTGTCGCGCGAGGGCGAGCTGAAGATCCACCGCATCGTCGCCGCCACCGACTGCGGCCACGCCGTCAACCCGCAGCAGATCGAGGCCCAGGTCGAGGGCAGCTTCGTCTACGGCCTGACGGCCATGCTGTACGGCGCCTGCACGGTGAAGGACGGCCGCATCGAGCAGCTGAACTTCGACACCTACCCGATGATGCGCATCAAGGACATGCCTAAGGTCGAGACCATCGTGATGCCCTCCGGCGGCTTCTGGGGCGGCGTCGGCGAGCCGACGATCGCGGTCGCTGCACCGGCGGTGCTGAATGCGATCTTCGCCGCGACCGGCAAGCGCATCCGCGAGCTGCCGCTGTCGCGCCACAGCCTGAAGGCATGATCGCCGCGCTGGCGCTGAGCGGCCTGGTCGGCGGCCTGGCGATCGTCGGCGACGGCATCCCGCAGCCGCTGACCGCCACGCCCGGCGACGCGGCGCGCGGCCGCGCGATCGTCGCCGACCGCCAGGTCGGGCTGTGCCTGCTGTGCCACCAGGCGCCGATTGCCGAAGTGCGCCAGCAGGGCACCCTGGCGACCGACCTCGCCGGCGCCGGCACGCGGTGGACCGCGGCCCAGCTGCGCCTGCGCGTGGCCGACGCGCGCGCGCTGAACCCCGACAGCCTGATGCCCGCCTTCCACCGCGCCGACGGCGGCGCGGGCCTGAACCGCGTCGGCCGCGCCTGGCAGGGCAAGCCGATTCTCGACGCGCAGCAGGTCGAGGACGTGGTGGCCTGGCTGGCGACGCTGAAGTGAGCCTGATGACTCGGTCGGCTGCTTGCGGCGCGATGCCGACACTCGCGGCGGTGCGCCGCGCGTGCGTGCCGACACCGGCGCAGCGAAGCCGCGTGGGGGCAGCCCGCAGCGCCCAGAGTCCGGCGGTCGGCGCTGCGCACCGACTGCCCTGCGATGCTCGGGCTCCTGGCCCGCCGCCAACTCACTTCGCTCACTTCGTTCGCTCCGTTCGGACATCGGCGGCGAGTCAGTTGGGGAGGCGCGCTGCGCGCGCGGCCAGGAGCCCTGCGCTTCTCGGCGCCTCCCATGGGCGCTGCGGGCTGCCCCCACGCGGCTTCGCGATACGGCGGTGGCGTTCCACCAGGTCACATGCCACTGTCGGTGGACCTCGCGCCAGGCGGTACCCGCTGCCGGCGAATAGTGAAGCGCCGAGCAGCGCAGCTTCGGGGTCGGCGCGCACGCAGTGCGCGCCTCCACAACTGACTCGCCGCCGGTGTCCGAACGGAGCGAGCGCAGCGAGCGAAGTGAGTTGGGCGGCGCGACCCCGAAGCGAGCAGCGCAGGGACGTCGCCGCCGCAGGCGGCGACCGCGGAACCCTGAGCCGGCAGCGGGTACCGCCTGGCGCGATGCGCAGGCACTTGCATGCCGGCCAAACACACGAGACGCGAACGGCGGCAATGCGCCGCAAGCCGTCATCAGCCGGGCGCCAGTCAGAAACGACTCCGCGCCCGTGCCAGCACCTCGCGCGCGGGAGTGCCTGAAGTGAACGCGACCACCACCCGCCGTTCGTTGCTGCTGGCCGGTGCCGGCGCGTTGCTGGTCGTGCGGCCGGCAGCGGCGACTCCTGAAGCGATGCGTGCCGCCATCGACCGCTTCGCTGGTGGCGCGACACCACGCGACGGCCGCGTCAAGCTGACGATCGCCGAACTGGTCGAGAACGGCAACACCGTGCCGGTGGAGGTGACGGTCGATGCGCCGGTCGATCAGGTGCGCCGCATCGCGCTCGTCACCGAACGCAACCCCAGCCCCGAGGTCGCGGTCTTCACGCTCGGGCCGCTGGCCGGTCGCGCGCAGGTCGCCACGCGCATGCGGCTGGCCACCTCGGGCGGCGTGGTCGCGCTGGCGCAGCTGGCCGACGGCAGCGTGTGGCAGCAGCGCGTGGACGTGCTGGTCACGCTCGCGGCCTGCGTGGAGGGTTGAGGCGATGAGCGTGCGCGCCCTGCTGCATGCCCTCGCCAGCGCGCGGCGCGGCGAGGTGGTCGAGATCCGCGCGCTGATCGCGCACCCGATGGAGACCGGCCACCGCCGCGACAGCGACGGTCGCCTGCTGCCGCGCGACCTGGTGCGCACGCTGGAGGCGCGCTTCGACGGCGAACTGGTCTTCGCGGCCGAGCTGCACGCCGCCATCGCCGCCAACCCCTATTTCGCCTTCCACCTGCGGCTGCCGGCCAGCGGTACGCTGGTCGTGCGCTGGGCAGGCGACCGCGGCTTCGCGCATGCCGAGAGCGTGCGCATCGAAGCGACGTGAGGCTGCCCGGCACGCTGGCCGCGGCGCTCGCGCTGGTCGCGGGCCTGGCGCAGGCCGAACCGCTCCGCTCCGGCTTCGACGACATGACCCCGGCCGTGCAGGCGCTGCAGCGCGACGATACGCAGAATCCGGCGATGCTGTGGGTGGCCGACGGCCAGCGCCGGTTCGCCGCCGATTGCGCCACCTGCCACGACGCGAGCGCGATGCGCGGCGTGGCAGCCCGCTACCCGGCCTTCGACGGCGCGGCCGGCCGCGTGCTCAACCTCGCCGGCCGCGTCAACGCCTGCCGAGAGCGACACCTGAAACGTCCGCGCTGGGCGACGGGCAGCGACGAGCTGCTGGCGATGGAGACCTACCTCGGCCACCTGTCGCGCGGCCTGCCCATCGCGCCGCCGGCCGACGCCCGACTGGCGCCGGCGCGGGAACTCGGCGCGCGGCTGTGGCGCCAGCGCCTGGGCCAGCTCGACCTGTCGTGCGCGCAATGTCACGACGCCCATGCCGGCCGCCGGCTGGGCGGCAGCCTGATCCCGCAGGGCCACCCGACCGGCTACCCGATCTACCGGCTGGAATGGCAGGGCCCGGGCACGCTGCAGCGCCGGCTGCGTGGCTGCCAGGTCGGCGTGCGCGCCGAACCCTGGGACTGGGACAGCGACGAGATGCTGGCGCTGGAGACCTTCCTGATGCAGCGCGCCGCCGGCATGGCGCTCGAGACCCCGGGCGTGCGACCATGAGCGCCATGCCGCCCGCCGACGACCCGATCGCCGCCACGCGCCGCTGGCTGGAGCGTGCCGTCATCGGCCTGAACCTGTGCCCGTTCGCGAAGGCGGTGCACGCCAAGGACCGCATCCGCTGGGTGCTCAGCGACGCGACCGATGCCGAGGCCCTGCTGGCGCAGCTGGCCGCCGAACTGCAGTTCCTGGCCGCGGCCGACCCGGCCGAGGTCGAGACGACGCTGATCGTGCACCCGCGCGTGCTGGCCGACTTCGCCGACTACAACGACTTCCTCGACCTCGCCGATGCCGCGATCGAGGCACTCGGCCTGGAAGGCACGCTGCAGGTCGCGAGCTTCCACCCCGACTACCGCTTCGAAGGCACCGGGCCCGACGACATCACCAACGCCACCAACCGCTCGCCCTGGCCGACGCTGCACCTGCTGCGCGAGGACAGCATCACGCAGGCAGTGGCCGACACGCCGGACGCCGACCGCATCGTCGAGCGCAACCTGGCCACGCTGCGTCGGCTGGGTCCGGCGGGTTGGCGGCGCTTGTTCGAGGACTGACGCCTAGGGTCTGTTCACACCACGGGAAGGGGTCGCGTCCCGTGGCATGAACAGGCCCTAGACTGCGCGCATGAAGATCTGCATCGTCGGCCTCGGGGCCATCGGCGGCCAGTTTGCGGCCTGGCTGCACGGCCTGCCGGCCGGGCGCGTGGAACTCTCGGCGCTGGCGCGCGGCGCGACGCTGGAGGCGGTGCGCACGCAGGGCCTGATCGCGGAGACGGCCGACGGCGAACGCCGGGTGCCGCTGCGCGTGGCGGCCAGCGCCGCCGAGCTGGGGCCGCAGGACCTGGTGGTGCTGGCCGTCAAGGGCCCGGCGCTGGCCGCGGTGGCCCCCGCGGTGGCCGAACTGGCCGGCGCGCAGGGCCAGGTGCTGACGGCGATGAACGGCGTGCCCTGGTGGTTCTTCGCCGGCCTGGGCGGCCCCTGCGACGGCTGGATCGTGCAGAGCGTGGACCCCGGCGGCGCGGTCGGCGCGCTGCTGCCGGCAGCGCGCGTGATCGGCGGCGTCGTGCACCTGTCGAGCAGCACGCCGGCGCCCGGCCGCGTGCGCCATGTCAACGGCAACGGGCTGATCATCGGCCACCCGGCGGGTGCACGCGACGAACGGCTGGACGCGGTCGCCACGCTGCTCGCCGACGCCGGCTTCGCGGTCACCGTCTCCGAGCGCATCCAGCGCGACGTCTGGTTCAAGCTCTGGGGCAACATGACCATCAACCCGGTCTCGGCGCTGACCGGCGCCACCGCCGACCGCATCCTCGACGACCCGCTGGTGCGCGGCTTCTGCAGCGCGGTGATGCTGGAGGCGCAGGCCATCGGCGCGGCCTTCGGCATCCCCATCGACCAGCAGCCCGAGCAGCGCCATGCGGTGACGCGCAAGCTCGGCGCCTTCCGCAGCTCGATGCTGCAGGACCTGGAGGCCGGCCGGCCGATGGAGGTCGACGCGCTGGTCGGCGCGGTGCGCGAAATCGGCCAGCGCCTGGGCCTGGCGACGCCGAACATCGACGCGCTGCTCGGCCTGGTGCGGCTGCTGGCGCAGCAGCGCGGGCTGTGGTCGCCGCCGGCTGAGCCCGCCCGCTGACCCGGTCGCCGGCACGAATTCACACCCGCGCCGCGGCCGGTGCCGGGTTGTGACCGGCGACGCCGCCTGGTAGCAACTCGTCACGCCGTCGCGGCGCCGCGCGGCCGATGCTGCCGGGCATGCACCGCCGTCCCCCGCCCCTGCTTCGTCGCGCCCCCACGCTGTTCGCGCTGGTGGCGCTGTGCACACTCGCGGCCTGCGGCGGCGGTGGCGGCAGCGACGGCGGCGCGCCACCGGTGGCCGCACCGCCGGCCGCCCCGACGCCGCCGCCGCCCAGCCCGACACCCGACCCGACGCCCGATCCCGGCGTCGCCGGCAGCCGCGCCACCTGCCAGCTGGCCGACTTCCAGGCCGAGGTGTTGACACGCGTGAATGCCTACCGCCGCGCGGGCGCGACCTGCGGCGACCGCGGCCCCTTCGCCGCCACCGGCGGCCTGGCCTGGAGCCCGGCGCTGGCCGCCGCGGCGCTGGTGCACAGCGACGACATGGTGGCCGGCAACTTCTTCAGCCACACCGGCAGCGACGGCCGCAACGCCGGCCAGCGCATCACCGCCGCCGGCTATGCCTGGAGCACCTGGGGCGAGAACATCGCCGCCGGCCAGCCGACGGTGGCCGCGGTCGTCGACGCCTGGATGGCCAGCCCGGGCCACTGCGTCAACCTGATGAACGAGCGCCTGCGCGACATCGGCGTGGCCTGCGTCGCCGGCGGCGCCGGCAACACCTACCGCACCTACTGGACGATGAAGCTGGCGACCGCGCGCTGAAGAAGCGCAGGCCGGAGCGCGCGCGTCCGCGCGATCAGGTCTTGACCAGCGCCGAGACGACCGCCGTCGTCGCTTCCTTGAGCTTCTCGCGCGCCACCGCCTGGCACTGCTCGCGGCCGGCGCCGGCCACCGAGTCGAAGGCGGTGGCGGTCTTCTGCGGGCGGAACAGGACCGCGCGCACCGTCGGCGTCAGCGGCAGCAGGATCACGCGCGCGGTCACCACGCAGGTGCCGGCGCCGGTGACGCCGCCCTCGACCTGGCTGAGCAGCGCGTACTTGCTGGCCGGGTAGACGCGCCACAGGCGCGCCGGCACGTTGGCGGCCATCACGGCCACGGCGGTGTCCCGGTCGATCAGCGAATCCGCCGAGTGGTCGATGAAGTTGACCTTGACCTGCGACCGCTCCGGCGCCTTGGCGGGGTCCTGCGCCAGGGCCGCGGTGGCGACACTGGAGACGAGGGCGGCGCAGGCCGCCAGCCGCAGGGCATGGGGAAAGACGTGCTTCATGGACGGTACCTGCTGAGGATGGCGGCAGAGCGGCCCCGGTTGTATCAGTTCGGCGGCGTGCCGGGCACCGGGTCCTGCCCTTGCGGCGGCGACGGTGGCGGCGCGGCCAGGCCGGCGCGCGCACGGCGCACGTCCTGGGACAGCCGCGCCGCGATGAGGCCGATCACGTGCACGCCGAAGTCCGGGTTCTGGTAGACGAGCTGGCGGAAGGTGTCCTCGTCGATCGACATCACGGTGCAGTCGCTCAGGCAGCGCGCGGTGCTGCTGCGCTGGCGGTCCGGCACGAAGAAGGCGATCTCGCCGAACATCTCGCCGGGCTCCAGCTCGCGGCCGGCCTCCTCGAGCGCGATGCGCCCGTCGACCAGGAAATACAGGCGGCTGGCGCGGTCGCCGCGGCGGAACAGCACGCTGCCGGCACGGTGGCGGCGGCTGCGCATGTAGGGACGCAGCCAGACCTGCAGCTGCGCCGCGTCGACGTGGCTGGCCGACACGCGGCGCGTCAGCTGCACCATCTGCACCAGCCGCCACAGGTTGACCGGCAGCAGCACCAGGTGCAGCAGCAGGATCAGCGGCGCCGGGAAGACGATGCCGTAGACGATGAAGCCGGCATTGCTGATCACCGCCAGCCAGCGCAGCGGGATCATCGTCTTGACGAAGGCGCTGACGACGACCATCACCGCGGCCACCGCGGCGGCCGCCAGCGCCAGCACCTGGCTCGGCTCGGCCAGCGAGGCCGTCAGGCGGTCGGACTGCGCGGCGAGCAGTGCCGACAAGGGATCCCATAGCGAGGCGACGAACGACAAGGGTGGACCTCCTCCCGCCCACGGCCGGGCCCGCTGATGCGCGGGGCCCGTGCCTGCGGCGTGGAGTATCCACGCGACGCGGTGCGGGGTGGAGGCGGCGGGATCGCCGGCGCCTGCCGCCGGCGGCGACCGGGTCCGCACGGACGGACCCGGTCGCCCCGTTGGCGGGGCTAGCGGCTGGCGACGACGGTGGCCGCAGGCAGCGCCTGCGGCGCCGCGGCCTCGGCGCCGTCGAAGTGGCCGGCCTCGAACAGGTCCACGCCGAGGCCGACGAACAGCAGGATCATCGCGACGACCAGCACCTTCAGCAGGCCATCGTCGAGTCGGTTGGGCTTCATGGTGATCTCCTGGTGGGGACGGGTACGGCGGCATCGCCGTGTCCGCACTGTCCCGCTTCGCGGCCTGCGCGGCTGCGGCATGGGCCGCAGCGAACCTGTGACGCATTCACGCGCCCGCCCCGCTGGCGCAGCGGTGCGGCGCCGGCGCTACCAGCGCGCCGGCAGCTTCTTCAGCAGCGTGATGCGGCCGTCCTTCTGGCCGGTCCAGCCGCCCTCGGCGAGCGGCTTCATGACGCGGCTGACCATCTCGCGCGAGGCGCCGATGCGCTCGGCGATGTCCTGCTGCGTCAGCCGCTCGGGCAGCGTGGGCACGCCGTCCTCGTCGCGCGCCAGCGTGCGCAGCAGCCTCGCGAGGCGTCCGTAGACGTCGTCCAGCGCCAGGCTCTTGACCTGCTCGGTCAGCCCGCGCGTGCGCCGGATCAGCTTCATCACCAGGTGCAGCGCGAAGTCCGGGTGGTGGGCCAGGAAGTCGCGCACGTCGGCGCCGGGCACGACGGCGCAGCTGGTCGGCTCCAGCGTCGCGACCGACGCCGAGCGCGGGCCGCCGTCCAGCGTCATCTCGCCGAAATACTCGCCGGTGGACATCGTGCCGTAGACGACCTCGCGGCCGTCGTCGCCGGCGCCATAGATCTTCACGCGGCCGGCCAGCACGATGTACAGCGCGTCGCTGCGGTCGTCCTCGGTCACCAGCACGGCGCCGGCCGCGTAGTGGCGCACGCCGCCACGGGCGGCGATCTCGCGCAGCAGCGCGTCGTCGAGCGCGTCGACGGTGGGCAGGCTGGTGCGGCGCGCGGCCATGGGCTATCGTGCCACGCGAGCCCGCGGCCGTGGCATCCCGCCGGCGCGGTACGTCATGCGGCGGGACTATGCTGTGCCGCCGCCTTCGCGCCCGAGACCCGCCCGCCGTGGACCGCCACTACCTGACCCCGCTGTTCGACCCGCGGTCGATCGTCGTCTTCGCCGGCGCGCCCGACGCCGAACCGCCGACCGCGGCCGCGCGTGCGCTGCGCGCCTCGCTGGCCGAAGGCGGCTACGCCGGCCCGCTGACCTGGCTAGACATCGCGATGAGCGGCACGCTGGCCGACCTGGCGGTCTCGCGCGCCGACCTGGCGCTGATCGCGCTGCCGGCCGAGCAGGTGCTGGCGGCGCTGGAAATCGTCGGCCGCATCCGCTGCCGCGGCGCGCTGGTGCTGTCCAGCGGCCTGCCCGGCGCGCTGTGCCACGAGCTGCACCAGACCGCGCGCCGCTACGGCGTGCACCTGCTGGGGCCCAACAGCCTGGGCTTCCAGCGCCCCGCGCTGAAGCTCAACGCCAGCGCGCTGGGCCCGCTGGCGGCGGCCGGGCCGCTGGCGCTGGTCTCGCAGTCCGGCGCGCTGACCGCGGCGATGCTGGACTGGGCGTGCAGCAACGGCGTCGGCTTCTCGACCGTGGTCTCGCTGGGCCCCAATACCGCGGTCGAGCTGCCGCAGGTGCTGGACTACCTGGGCGCCGACGGCGCCACGCAGAGCATCCTGGTCTACATGGAGGGCATCCGCCACGCGCGGCGCTTCATGAGCGCGCTGCGCGCCGCGGCCCATGCCAAGCCGGTGATCGTGATGAAGGCCGGCCGCCAGGAAGCGGCACGCGGCGTGGCGCTGACGCATTCGGCGTCCATCGTCGGCGCCGACGAGGTCTTCGACGCCGCGCTGCGCCGCGCCGGCGTGGTGCGCGTGCGCCAGTTCACGCAGCTGTTCTCGGCCGCGCAGTGCCTGGCCTCGCGCTTCCGGCCGGTGGGGCAGCGGCTGGCCATCGTCACCAACGGCGGCGGGCCCGCGGTGCTGGCGGCCGACGCCGCCGGCCAGCTGGCGCTGGAAGTGGCCGGCGTCAACGACCTCGGCGAGGACGCCGACGGCGCCGCCTACGTGCCGGCGCTGCAGGCCGCGGTGGCCGACCGCGCGGTCGACGGCGTGCTGCTGATCCACTCGCCCAAGCAGGGCGCCGACCCGCTGGCGGTGGCGCAGGCGGTCGGCGAGGTCTTCCAGCCGGCGGCCAAGCCGGTCATCGGCTGCTGGATGGGCGAGGCCCGTGCACGCGCCGCGCGCGAGCACCTGGCCGGCCGGCTGATGCCGGTCTTCCGCACGCCCGAGGCGGCGGTCGATGCCTTCCACAGCATCGCCAGCTTCTACCGCAACCAGCAACTGCTGCAGCAGACGCCGCCGCCGCTGTCGCACCTGGCCGACCCCGACACCGAGGGCGCGCGGCTGCTGATCGAGGGCGCACTGGCCGAGCGCCGCCGCGTGCTGACCGAGATGGAGAGCAAGGCGCTGCTGGCCGCCTTCCACGTGCCGGTCACGCGCACCATGCTCGCGCGCAGCGCCGGCGAGGCGATGATGATCGCCAGCCAGCTCGGCTACCCGGTGGCGCTGAAGATCGCCTCGCCGGACATCGCGCACAAGAGCGACGTGCAGGGCGTGGTGCTGGACGTGCACACCGCGACCCAGGTGCGCGACCGCTACCAGGAGATGCTGGAGTCGGTGGCGCGCGCGGCGCCCGGCGCGCGCATCGACGGCGTCACCGTGCAGCCGATGGCACAGCTGGCCGGCGGTCGCGAGGTCTATGTCGGGCTGACCACCGACGAGCCCTTCGGGCCCGTCATCACCTTCGGCGCCGGCGGGCTGATGATCGAGCTGATCGCCGACCGCGCGATGGAGCTGCCGCCGCTGAACCAGTTCCTGGCGCGGCGGCTGATCGAGCGCTCGCGCGCCGCCGAGATGCTGGGCGAGTGGCGCGGCGCGCCGGCCGCCGACCGCGAGGCGCTGGAGCACCTGCTGCTGCGCGTCTCGGAGATGGTCTGCGCGCTGCCGCAGCTGCGCCAGATGGACATCAACCCGGTCATCGTCGGTCCCGGCGGCGCGCTCGCGGTGGACGCGCGCATCGTGATCGACGACGCCGCGCAGCCGCCGGGCAGCTACCAGCACCTGGCCATCCTGCCCTACCCGGCGCACCAGGAACGCCAGTGGCCGCTGAAGGGCGGCGTGCTGGCCACCGTGCGCCCGCTGCACCCGGACGACGCCGAGATGCTGCAGGCCTTCGTGCGCGGGCTGTCGCAGGAGAGCCGCTGGTTCCGCTTCGCGAGTTCGCTGCCCGAGCTGCCGGCGCGCATGCTGGCGCGCTTCACGCTGATCGACTACGACCGCGAGATGGCGCTGGTGGCGCTGGTGCGCGAACGCGGCGCCGACGGCGCCGAGCACGAGCGCGTGGTCGGCGTCGCGCGCTACGTCACCAACCCCGACGGCACGAGCTGCGAGTTCTCGCTCGTCGTGGCCGACGACTTCAAGGGCCGCGGCCTCGGCTCGCGGCTGATGCTGGCGATCATGGACGCCGCGCGCGCCAAGGGCCTGGCCGAGATCATGGGATTGATCCTGGCCGACAACACCGCGATGCTGCGCCTGATGTCCAGCCTGGGCTTCGCGGTCGCGCCCTACGCCGAGGACCCGGACTTCAAGGTCGCGACCAAGGCGCTGTAGTCGCGCCGGGGCACGCGGCCGCCGCAAGGAGACTGCCGCATGCCGATCTCGCTGGCCACCTTCAACGCCTACAACCTGCAGTCGCCCGGTGCGCCCATGCACCGCAAGCCCCGCGGCGGCTTCACGTCCTGGACCGCGGACGAGTACGAGAAGAAGATCCGCTGGACGGCGGCGATGATCGAGCGCGTCGACACCGACGTCATCGGCTTCCAGGAGGCCTGGTCGGTGGCGGCGCTGGAGGACGCCTTCGCGCGCGCCGGGCGCGACATCGGCCGCACCTACCACCTGGTCGCGCGCGACGGCAGCCCGGGCCGGCCGCAGGTCGCGCTGGCGGCGCGGCGCTCGCGCTTCGACGTCAAGGCCGCCGCCTGGACCGAGCAGGTGCCGGCGCATTTCCGGATGCGCCACGGCCGCGTCGACGACCCCGGCGACCCGGACGCGGTGGACGTGCGCATCAGCAGCCTGTCGCGGCCGCCGCTGGCGGTGCGGCTGCGCCTGAAGGACGGGCCGTACAAGGGCAGCGAGCTGGCGGTCTGGGTGGCGCACCTGAAGAGCAAGCGGCCGCTGGACCCGGACCGCCGCCACTACCCCACGCCGCGCGGCCAGCCCAACCCCTGGAAGCCCTACCGCGAGGCCATCGGCTCGGCCCTGTCCACCGTGCGCCGCGCCGCCGAGGCGACCGCGCTGCGCATGATGCTGACCGACGCGATGCTCGCCGAGCCCGCGCTGCCGACCGTGCTGCTGGGCGACCTCAACGACGCCACGCTGTCGGTGACGACGACGCTGGTCAGCGGCGAGCCGCCGTACAAGCTGTGGTCGCGCAGCACGGCCGGCGGCCGCGGCGCGCGCACGCAGATCGGCCTGTACACCGCCGAGACGCTGCAGCAGTACCGCAGCCAGCGCGACGTGTACTACACGCACGTGCACGCCAACCGGCTCGAGAGCCTTGACCATGTGCTGGTCTCGCGCCACTTCTACGACCACTCGCTGGACCGGCAGTGGTCGTTCCGCGAGCTCAAGGTCTGGAACGACCACCTGCACGACGCCAACCGCAGCGGCAAGACCGCCGCGCAGTGGCCGGGCGACCATGCGATCGTCGGTGCCTGGTTCGACGACAACCCGGCGCCCAGGGCGCCGGGCATGGCCGCGCTGCCGGCGGCTGGCGAGACACCCTGATAGCCCGGCGCCGGGACCTCCTGTAGGCTGCGGCCCGCTGGGCGGCCCCGGGGCGGGCGCCCGCCGCCGCCGGGCCGCGAGGGCCGGGCCGGCGTGCAGACCATGCCACCGACCACACACAGGAGGGAGCCCATGCGTTCGAGAACTCGACCGGGTCCGGGACTGCTGGCCGCTGCGGCCGCGCTGGCCGCCACGACCTGCATCGCGGCACCGCCGGCGCGCGACGGCGCGGCCGCCGCCCAGCGTGCCGCCAGCCCGGGGGTCGCCGCCGCTGCCGCCCCGGCGCGGCAGCAGCACTGGACGGCCTGGGGCGGCACGGTGGGCGTGCGCTGGAACCGCGAGCTGGCGCAGGACCTCGGGATCACGATCGTCGAGACCCGCGGCCGCCACGCCCAGGCCAGCTGGTTCGGGCACGAGCGCTTCGACCTGCGCCAGCAGGGCGCGATCGAATTCGACGTGCGCGACGGCAACCTGGCCGGCTTCGTCGGCGGCGTGCTGCAGGCGCAGGGCGGCTACCTGCTGGACACGCCGGCCGGCCGCATCGACCTGGGCGACTTCCGGCTCGTGCCGCGGCGCGGCGAGGCGCTGCGCCTGGACCTCGTCGATGCCGAGGGCCGCGCCTGGTTCTACGTCGACCGCCTGATGTACGAGCTGGCCGACGGCGGCCAGCGCCTGGCGGTGCGCACCATGGACCTGCGCATCGCGCCGGCGCTGGCGCGGCGCCTGGGCCAGCCGGCGGCCGCCGACTGGGTGATCGCCGACATGGAGCTGGACACCGAGGTGCTGCGGCGCGGCAGCGGCGACATGCGGCCGCTGAACTACGTCTACCGCTGGGCCGGCCTGCCGGTGCCCGGGGTACCCGGCGCACAGTACGAGGCCGACCTGTTCATGCAGACCTTCAGCACGCAGTATTCGCGCTGCAACGGCTGCACCGGCCCGGGCGGCAGCGGCGAGGTCGTCTTCACGCCGTCGTCCACGCTGCGCAACAACGTCAACAACGGCAGCGTGCAGGTCACGGTGCCCGGCGACCCGCGCGGCAGCAGCGCCGCGCTGTATGCGGCCGACATCCCCTGGTACTCCAAGTTCAGCGGCAACTTCCCGCCGCACGGCAACGACCAGCACCCCTACCTGATCTGGAACCTGTACCGCTTCAACGCCGACGGCTCGATCGAGCAGATCGGCCGCTCCGGCGTCAAGCACGCCTTCCTGACCATCAACGTCGGCTGCGCGGAGAACCCGAACGACAGCCACGTGCTGGGCCGCGGCTGCTCGGACACCTACAGCGTCAGCAACAACGACGCCAGCAACGCGCTGGGCCCGCGCTCGGAGATCGTCGCCGCCACCGGCCAGTGGGGCCGCTGCGGATCGATCTTCGACCTCAACTGCGACGGCGTGCCCAACAGCTCGGGCAACGGCGTCTACGACCAGCGGCTGGTCGTGCGCGAGTCGCAGTTCAGCGGCGCGGCGCAGGCCGGCGCCACCTACCTGTTCGAGTCCTGGTACCTGGCGCGCGGCGACATCGACATCCTCAACTCGATGGCGACCAAGCGCGCGACCTTCACGCGCAGCGGCTCGCTGTGGGTGGTGGGCGGCAACGACCAGTACCGGCTCGGCCCGGCGATCGACCGCTGGGTGGACCCGGCCAACCCGGGCCCGGGGGCGTCCTCGGTGCAGGTCAGCACGGCCGAGGGCCATGTCAAGGTCGCCTCGCGCGCCACCGACCTCGGCGGCGGCCGCTGGCGCTACGACTTCGCGGTCATGAACCTGGACTTCGCGCGCGTGCAGACCGAAGGCGCCGAGCCCAACCTGCGCGTCGTCAGCAACCGCGGCCTGGGCGGCTTCACGGTGCCCAGCGGCGAGGCGACGATCACCGACCTCGTCTTCGGCGACGGCGACCTCGACGCCGCCAACGACTGGACGGCCCGCATCGCCGACGGCAACGTGCACTGGACGGCGCCGGCCGGCCAGTCGCTGGACTGGGGCACGCTGTTCCGCTTCTCGTTCGTCGCCGACCGGCCGCCGGCACGCAACACCTTCTCGCTGGACGTCGCGGGCAGCGGCCAGCCGAGCCGGCTCAAGAGCACCGGCATCGTCGCGCCGCAGGGCCGGCGCGGGCGCTGACGCGGCCCGACCCGGGCGCACCGGCGGCGCCGGGGCCGGCCGTGCCGGCGCGGCGCCTCACCAGCGGATCGTGACCAGCGATCCCTGCTCGCGCGGCGCGACCTCGAGGCGGAAACCCGCCGCCTCCAGCAGCGCGCGCCGGCGCGGCCACTGCGCGCTGGCGGCCGGTTCGCGGTCCTCCAGGTGGCAGCTGAAGCGCGAGGCCTCGGCGGCCTTGCGCACGGCGCCCATCACGCCGTCGACCCACTCGCGCGGCGCCCGCGCCTGGCGCGACAGCGCATGCGCCTCGGCCGCCGGCAGGATGCGCAGCGCGGGGCCGCCGGCCCTGGGCGCGGCACGGTCGATGGACCAGTCCAGCAGCAGCCCGGCGACGCCGCGCCGGCCCTCCGCCGCCGCCCCCGCCGTTGCCCCCGCCGCCGCGCTCACCGGCCCCCAGGCCGGGCGCACGACATAGTCGGCCCGCGTCAGCTCCAGCACCACGTCGACGAGCACGGTGCGCCCGGCTTCGCGGTACAGCGTGACCAGGAAGTCCGGTGCGTCGATCGCGGCGCCCGTGCGCACCTCCACCACCTCCGGCAGCGGCGCGGTGGCGAGGAATTCGCCGCGCTCGGCCGCCTGCACGATGGCCTGCTTGGCCTGCGACAGCACCTCCAGCAGGTCGGTGGACTTGCGCGCCAGGGCGCGCGCGGCGGCGGCATCGAAGGTCATGGTCGATCGAGCGGCGGCCGCGTGGCCCGGGGCCGGCGGCGGGATGACGGGCGCGAAGGGGTGGGCCAGGGGAACGTCGGCCATTGTCGTGTGCACGCCGCCCGGCCGACAAGCGCGGCCGGCCGCACCGGCCGGTGGCGCCCGGCACGCTCCTAGAATCCGCCCCCTTTCACCGCCGCAGGACCGCCGCCG
Source organism: Rubrivivax sp. (assembly GCA_019635315.1). GTDB lineage: Bacteria > Pseudomonadota > Gammaproteobacteria > Burkholderiales > Burkholderiaceae_C > Rubrivivax. The sequence continues at coordinate 1,138,491 of JAHBZT010000001.1, read as the reverse complement.
CCCATGTTCAAGAATGCGCTCGTCTACCACATCGAACAGTGGGACCCGCCCACGCGGGCCGAGATCGAGCAGCGCCTGGAGCGCATGCGCTTCGTGCCCTGCAGCCCCGCGCAGCCCGAATCGGCCGGCTGGGTGGCGCCGCGTGGCGAGCAGCATGCCGCGCTGCTGGAAAGCGTGGCCGGCCAGCTGGTGCTGAAGCTGTGCACCGAGACGCGGCCGGTGCCGGCCGGTGCGGTGAAGGAACAGCTGCAGGCGCGACTGGACCGCATCGAGGCCGAGACCGGCCGCCGGCCCAAGGGCAAGGCCGCGCGCGAGCTCAAGGAACAGGTGGTGCACGAACTGCGGCCGCGCGCCTTCTCCAAGCGCTCGACGACGGCGGTGTGGCTAGACCTCGAGGCGCGCCGCGTGCTGGTGGGCGCCGGCAGCGCGAAGAAGGCCGACGCGGTGACGACGCAGCTGGTGGCGCTGTTCGGCGGCCTGCGGCTGGCGCCGCTGCAGACCGCGCTGTCGCCGGCCACCGCGATGGCGGCCTGGCTGAGCGAGAAGCAGGCGCCGAGCGGCTTCAGCATCGACCGCGAGTGCGAGCTCAAGCAGCCCGACAGCGAGAAGGCCACGGTGCGTTATGCGCGCCACACGCTGGACATCGACGAGCTGGGCGAGCACATCCGCCAGGGCAAACTGCCCACGCAGCTGGCGATGACGTGGAACGGCCGCGTCTCCTTCGTGCTGACCGAGGCGCTGGCGCTGAAGAAGATCAAGCTTCTCGACGGCGTGCTGGAAGGCAGCAGTCCGGGCGACGGCGCCGAGGACGGCTTCGATGCCGACGTCGCCATCGCGACCGGCGAACTGCAGCGCCTGCTGCCGGACCTGATCGACGCGCTGGGCGGGCCGCTGGTGAAGGAGGCCGCGCCGCCCGCGCGCGCGGAGACGACCTCGGCGGACACCCCGCCCTGGGAGACGGCAGCGGCCTGACGCGCCACACGGCCACCGCCCGCCGGTCCCGCAGTCGGCTATGCTTTTTGCCGGCCCGCCCCACGAGGGCGGCCCCTACCCGGCCACGCACTCGCGAAGGAGCATCATGGGCCTCATCCAGGCAGCGGTTGGTTCGATCGGCGGTTCGCTGGCCGACCAGTGGAAGGACTTCTACACGGTGCCCGACGGCCTGCCGGCGACGGCGGCGCTGTTCGCGGCGGTGCCGCGAGGCACCAATGCCGGCCGCGGCTCCAACGTGCGCGGCTCGGCGAACATCATCACCAACGGCTCGCGCATCGTGGTGCCCGAAGGCTACGGCCTGCTGCTGATGCAGGACGGCGCCATCACCGCCTTCGCGGCCGAGGCCGGCGCCTACGAGTGGCAGTCCAACGACCTGCAGTCGAAGTCCATCTTCAGCGGCGGCGGGCTGTTCGAGTCGCTGGTGCTGCAGAGCTGGGAGCGCTTCAAGTTCGGCGGCCAGCCCGGGGCGCAGCAGGCGGCCTTCTTCGTATCGCTGAAGGAGCTGCCGGACAACCGCTTCGGCACGCAGTCCGAGATCTACTGGGACGACGGCTACCTGAATGCGCAGGTGGGCGCCATCACGCGCGGCAGCTATACGCTGCAGATTGCCGACCCGATCCGCTTCGTCAAGAGCTTCGTGCCCGCCAGCTACCTGCAGCCGGGCAAGGTCTTCGACTTCACCGACCTCGACAACGCCGCGGCCAGCCAGCTGTTCAACGAGGTCGTCGGCTCGCTGGCGCCGGCCTTCAGCCTGTATACCAACGACCCGGCCAAGGGCAACCGCATCACGCGCATCCAGCAGGACGCCGTCGGCTTTGCCGCCAGCCTGTCGGAGGCGGTGGAGCGCGCCTACCGCTGGAAGACCGACCGCGGGCTGGTCATCGTCAAGACCGCCATCGTCTCGATCGAATACGACGCGGCGAGCCGCGAGCTGCTGAAGACCGTGCAGCGCGCCGACGCGCTGGCCGGCGCCCGCGGCAACAGCAACCTGCAGGCTTCGGTGGCGGCCGGCATCCAGGCCGCGGGCGAGAATGCCGGCGTCGGCGGCGTGATGGGCATGGGCATCGCCGCCGGCAGCCTGGGCGGCCTGGCCGGGCTGCAGCAGCCGGTGGCACCTGCGCCGGCCGCGCCCGCCGCATCGACCGCACCGGCCGCGGCCGCCGACGACCCCGTCGCCCGCCTGACGCGGGCCAAGCAGATGCTGGACGCCGGCCTCATCACGCAGGCCGACTACGACGCGGTCAAGGCCAAGGCCCTGGGCCTGTAGGGCGCGGCGCCGCGCATGTCACCCAGCCCGCCGCCCGCGGCAGCCGGGCCGGCCTGGCCCGCCGGGACCGGGTCGCCGCAGGACCAGCCGCCCCGGCCAGGCCAGGCGGGACCGTCGCCACTGGACCCGCAGCAGCTGGAGCAGTTACCGAAGCCGGTGCGCGACGAGCTGCTGGCCCCCGACCCGCCGACGATCGACACCGCGGCGAAGGAACTGCGCGACGGGCTCAACCCCTGCCCGCGCTGCGGCTCCACCGAGGTGCGGCACCGCGCGGGCACCGACCGGCTGGTCTGCCTGTACTGCCGCCACGAATGGGCGGCCACGCGGGTGGAGGAAGCCTTCGGGCTGGGCGAGGGCATTGCCGAGCTGCGCGGCACGCAGGTCGCTTCCGGCGCGCGCGACATCGCGGCCGACGCCGAGCACCTGCGCAGCTACAAGTGCGGCGGCTGCGGCGCCGAGGTGGTGATCAACACCGAGACCACGATGACCGCGCGCTGCCACTGGTGCCGGCACGTGCTGGGCGTCAACGAGCAGATCGCCAACGGCGCGGTGCCCGACGCGGTGCTGCCGTTTCACATCGAGAAGGACGACGCGGTGGCGCGCATCCGCCAGTTCGTCGAAAAGCGGCGCCTGTTCGCGCTGAAGGACTTCAAGGACCAGTTCACGCCCGAGAACGTGGTCGGCGTCTACCTGCCCTACATGGTGGTGGACGCGCGCGGCAGTGCCGACGCGGCGGGCCGCGGCGAGATCCAGACCCGCCGCTATACGCGCGGCCAGGGCAAGAACAAGACCACCTACTACGACGCCGACGTCTACAGCGTGCAGCGCCACGTGGACTTCACGGTGGACGACCTGACGCTGGAGAGCAGCGCCAAGCGCGGCAACCTGGACACCAGCCGCAACACGCACAACGTCATCAACACCATCCTGCCCTTCGACACCAAGAATGCGGTGAAGTGGAATGCCAGCTACCTGGTGGGCTACACGTCGGAGAAGCGCGACCGCGACGTGCAGCACCTGCTGCCGCGGCTGCAGGAGCAGATGCTTTCCATCGCGCGCGCGAAGATGCAGCCCAGCGTGCAGCGCTACGACCGCGGTGTGCGCTGGGAGCGCGAGCGCATGGACCTGAAGGGCACGCGCTGGGTGGCGATGCTGCTGCCTGTGTGGCTGTACTCGTACCACCAGCCCGGGCCGGATGGCCGCCCGGGAAGCGGCATGCTGCACTACATCGCGGTGAACGGACGCACCGGGGAGACGATGGGCAGCGTGCCGGTGCAGAAGTGGAAGCTGCTGCTGGCGGCGCTGAGCCTGGGCACGGTGGTCGAGGCGCTGGTGTTGTGGTTCATCGCGCGGTGACCGGCATGGACCTCGACGGCGACACCATCCTGTTTCTCCTGGCGCTGGGGCCGGCGAGTGCCGCCGGTTTCTACTGGCTCATCTACCGGCATTACCGCAATACCGACAAGTCGCATGCGTTCGAGCACGAGACGGCGGTGGAGGTGCTGGCTTTGTCGGGGGCGGAGGGGGACCGGAAGGTTGACGAGGTTCGCGGGACGCGGGCGGCGAGGATTCAGGGGGACAACGTGGGGAATCATCGGCAGCGAGTGCCGCGGATGTAGGCTGATGGACCGCCTTGCAGCGGGAGCTGCCAGTCGCTCCGACGCCCCCCACTCGCGGTGACCGCCATCAAGCTGACCGACAGATCAGGGTCCGGCACCGCCACGATCGTCGGCAACGGGCGGGCCAGCTGACGTCGAAGTTGCCACGGCGCCGACCCGCAATCGTGGACGACCGAGCATCGCCAGCGCGGTGGACTCGACCAGCCTAAGCTTGTGTGACATCTGCTCCCAAGCAGGGCCGTGTCACCTTCCAAATCTTGATTCGAAGGCTCGAACTGGTAAAATCCCAGGTTCCCTCTTCTCCAGCCGTCGCTAGACTGCGCAAAAAAGTGACACATCGGGGAGGCGGCTACCGTGGCAACCAACGACACTCTCGCTCGCGTACTCGTTCTGCAGGACCGTGTCGGCGTCCGGCAGTCGGGTCACTTCGACCATGACTCGCACGCGATGACGGGCCCGGCCGAGGCCGTCGTCGCCAGTCGTTCGCGCACGACCCTGCCCAAGGGGAAGCGGCCCGGACAGTTGTCGTTTCGCTTCGTCCGAGATCCGGAAACTGGTGAGATCCTGAGCCGATAGCGACGGGCATCACCGATGTCCCGCATCGGCAGCGAGTACATCCTCGTTGTGAGCCGCGAAACCGTGAAGGCGAACTTCACGGTGTCCGTGGAGGCTGACGTTCGAGCCGCCCTAAGGAACTGGGGAGCCGCGACACGATCCAGCCCAATCTTCGCCCTTGATTCTGCGACGCCCCCGTCACTGACCGGCCGAAAGGAGACACAGTTGTGCTTCCTCGGGCCAATGCGCCCGGAAGAACTGCCCCCTGGCGTCCGATCCTTTCTATCCTTTGGCATATTCAACGTCGTGCTGTTTGCGGCCACCGCAGACGAGAAGCAGGCCCTAAAGCGCCTCCTTGCCAATAGAGCACACGCACCATGGGAACTGTGGACGCTTGTCGGTAACACGCTGACCAGCGTCGACGTTTCGCCTCAGTTGCAGAAGCGCTTTCCCGCGGTCAAGGTCCGGCAGCTTTCACTGCCGGTGCGACTGAGATCCGCGACAGATGAGTACCAAACGCTCACTGCCGTCGCCAAGGCACGGGCTCATGCCTATCTCCCTGAGGTCGCTGACGAGCTTGCCGCATTTGAGGATGTGTTTGAAAAGCAGCTTCGCACACTGAATGTTCATAGCATCCGAAAGCTGCAGTGGCTAATCAACGTCAATGCCGCGCTTTCGCGCTTCTCATCGCAGACATTCGCGGGCACCTCCCCAATTCTCGGCACTGAGTGCCACTTCTGGACCCACTCGCTGCTGGGAATCGGCGTCGCGTCCAAGGCACTCCTAAATGTCCGACAACAAGTGGAGAAGGCTGCCGCAGAAGCGGCTTTCCTCGACCGGATCGAGGGCCTTCGGCTTGTCCCAGCAACACCCGACAAGCTGTCCAACATCAAAGCCGCGGACCAGTGGTGGACCACCGCCGAACTTCCTGCCGCTAGTCCAAGGCAGGAGCATGCGGACGCTGCCCGACTGCCGCTTGTCGTCTACTACAGCGGCAGAGATGGCTTCAAGAGCACGACTTTCACCTTAAGCGCGCCTTTAGAAGTGCTGTACGGTGCAAATACGTACGCATGGTCGCTCCAAACAATCACTCACGAGTTGTCTCACGTACTGGTCGAACGCATCATCTCCGCAGTCCTCGACGGGGACATCGACTCCACAGAGTGGCAGACCAAGATGGAGGCGATCAACTCCGGGCGGATCGGGCCATCCAACCTCTTCGAGCGCGTCCAGGAGTTGTTCATTGAGGCCTGTAGCCGCCTTGAGTGGGAGAGCAGACAACTTGCAGACGGGGCAGAGTTGAACGTCGACGCAGGGCAGGTTGTTGCCAGACACTACCAAGACATCTCCGAACTTCTTGCGCATCTGTTTGACTACATCTATTTCTACAACCAGGACAGAGAAGCATATTTGCGCTCAATCTGGTCCAGCTGGGATGTAATCCCTAGTATTCAGTCCCGGATACCAAACTACATCACCCGTAGCCTGTTCGCACTTCAGTTCTCGAACCTCTCAGTAAAGAACTGCAACGACGTCTGCATCGCGCAGCTGCGCGAGCAGCTCGAGGGCCTTCAGAGCAAGATTAAGGATCAGCAGTACATCGAACTTGCCTTCGAAACCCTTGACCGGGATGAACAATACTTCCGGGAGGTACTGGACAACAGGCTCTTCTTGGCCAAGTTCGCCAAGGTGGCCATGTACTCACCAGATGCGGTGCGTGCCTTTCTCACAAAACCACCTTCCAGCAGTCGGGAACGCAAGCGTGCGGCCGGTCTGCGCTCTCGGGTGTTTGAAGCGAATAGACCAGTTCAGAACCCGCTCGCCTTCATCGCCGAAGCGGCAAAGCACGAAGACCCCAGCATGGCCAAATCGCTATGGGTGCTCACACAGCTCGCCTTTGTTGAAGACGCAGCGACTCGTAATGCTTAACAAGCAAGTCTATGCCGGCAATCTTGCGCGGTTCCTTCACAAGGAGAGGCCTGTTGACGTGCTCTCGCGACTGAGGTCTGTCAGCGACCTCGAGGCAGTGAGAGAGAACAGGTGGTACAGCTTTCAGTGGCGATCCAAGGCCATTGTCCGCACGGACCACTCTGGCCCGACGGCTTCCATTCCGGACTACCCCTTCATCCTACGTCAGTCCAGCGACCGCTTTATCGTCATGTCGTCGCATGCAATGGTTGTCCAGGCGTTCTTTCGCCAAACTCGCCTTGATGCGGTAACGGAGTTTCCTCGAGTCAATGTTGGGAGCATCGTCGACAACCTGACCGAGGCTGGCGCAGACGGCAGGGAGTATCGAATGGGCCTGTTGTTTGGCTCTCTAGAGGGCTATGGACGCTCGCTGCGCACGATCGGCCTCTGGGGAGACGACATTGCCGACGCAAAGTTCTTCCACGACATTCGCAATCGAATCGGGCCGTTCCGAATTAGCCTGCGCGACACGAAGGTCGACCGAGAGATCGCGAGCATCGGCTCCCAAGGCGAGGTGAGCCTCTACTACCGCGGCCTGTCTCACCTTGACCAGACCGATCGGCTTTTGAAGTACCTGACGGGGTTAAGCGCGATTTCTTGGAGTAGCAGCACATGACCAAAGTCGGAAGCCTGAGTTCACCCGACGACTGGAACAACGCTAACAAGATTCGGAATCTGCTTGCTAAGCGCCTGAGCCAGCGCAGGCTATCGGTGTTCCTTGGCGCGGGCGTTTCCACCGCATTCAAGCTGCCGCAGTGGGGTGAGTTGCTTGATCGCCTCTACACGATTGCCGGGGAAACGAGACCCGCAGCGAAAGACAACACTCGCGACGCTGAGACGCTGGCGGGAAGGCCCAAATATCGAAGTGACCCGCTGAAGTTTGCATCCGATGTACGAACGGCGCTGTACAGCAGTTTCTCAGTCGACAACCTGAAGAGTGTGGAGAACCCAATGCTCTCTGCTCTAGGGGCGCTGGTGATGTCATCGGTTCGAGGCGCGGCGGTAAACGTCGTCACGTTCAACTACGACGACTTGCTAGAGACATACCTACGGTGGCGAGGTTTCGTGGTCGACTCAGTCGCAAACCTACCTGCTTGGAATGGGTGGGCTGATGTCTCTGTCTTGCACCCGCACGGATGGCTGCCGCTGGAGGCGAAGGCACGGTTAACGTCCGGCATCGTTCTGACGCAGAAGGACTACGACCGGATAGTTGGGGACGCAAAGAACTTCTGGAGACAACGACAGACGGACATCCTGCGATCCACGACGCCCGTCTTTCTCGGACTCTCAGGGAGTGATGCCAATCTGACTAGCATGTTGACTGAGGTTCAGAACGACCACCCGTCGAAGGGAACAGACCACTACTGGGGAGTCCGTTTGACCGCAAAGGGGGACTTGAACTCCTCGACGTGGGAGGAGCGTGGAATTCGTTCGTTCGAGTGCCCCGACTTTGACCACATTCCTCCTCTGCTGATGGAGGTGTGCCGTCAGGCTGCAGAGTCGCGCGTGAAGGCCCAGTCGAACTAGCAGGCCATTGACGTACCGATCGACGCAGTCTGCCGCCTAGGCGATCGATGTAGGATGATCCGCCGATACGGGGAGCCGACGCGTGCAAAGAAGCGCTGTACTGTTCAGCACGGCGTGTCTGAAGGACTTGGTGCCGGTCAAGCATCAGGTGCGTCCAATCCGCCAATGGTCTGATGGCTAACGTGGCGCTGGCGAAGATGGACGTGTACTTGTCGGCCACGTACGAAACCGATGTCAAGGACCACGTCAGAGCTGACCACAGCCCATCAAACGCACGGTGTCGGAGGCTCAGCGGTCGTCGCGAGCCAATACAGTCGAATGGCCGCTGAAAAGCGTCGCTGTCGCTCGGGCCGGGCGCCACGAACGACTCGGTTCAGTCTGAAGCAGTCGCTCCCTCACCCCACCCCAAACACCCTCTGAGCATTCCCTCCCAGGAACAACCGCGTACCCTCCTCGTCCAGCCCCAGCGCCTCCACCCCCTCCAGCGCCTGCTTCGGCGACAGCATCGGGTGGTTGCTGCCCCACAGCACCTTTCTGCGCCCGTGCCCGCGCAGGTACTCCACCAAGGCCGGCGGGTAGCGCCGCGGCACGTAGGCCGAGGTGTCGATGTAGACGTTGGCATGCTTGGTCGCCACCGCCACCGCCTCGTCGGTCCAGGGGTGACCGATGTGGCCGCCGACGATGACCAGTTCCGGAAAGTCGCAGGCCACCTGGTCCAGGTACAGCGGCCGGCCGGGTTCGCTGGCCATCAGCGGGCCGGCATGGCCGATTTGCGTGCACATGGGCACGCCGGCCTCGATGCACGCGGCATACACCGGGTAGCAGCGGCGGTCGGTCGGCGGCATCTCCCACAGCCAGGGCAGGATGCGCATGGCCTTGAAGCCCAGTTCGTGCACGCAGCGCCGCACCTCGCGCACCGCGTCCATCGGCCGCCGCAGGTCCACGGCGCCGACGCCCACCAGGCGGTCCGGCGCCTGCGCGACGAAGCCGGCCACCTCGTCGTTGCTGATCAGCCAGCGGTAGGGCGCGCTCCAGGCGCTGACCAGCGCGCGCTGCACGCCGGCGGCGTCCAGCGCGGCGATCGTCGCCGCCACCGGCACGTCGGCCGGCGCCAGGTCGCGCCTGGTCCAGCGGCGCAGGCTGTCGAAGATCGGCTCGGCCATCAGCCGCGCGGTCGGGTGCTGGATCCAGGCGTCGACGATCATGCGCAGGCCCTCCTGCGGCGACGATAGCAGCGCGCCGGCTCGGTTCCTGGCTCGGTTCTAATGCGGCTGTCGTCTTCACCCGCCCCGCCATGACCTCGCTGGACCAGCTCAAGCAGCACACCACCGTCGTCGCCGACACCGGCAACTTCCGCCAGATGGCGCAGTTCGCGCCGCAGGACGCGACGACCAACCCGTCGCTGATCCTGAAGGCCGTGCAGCAGCCCGACTATGCGCCACTGCTGGCCGAGACGGTGGCCGCGCACCCCGGCGCCACGCTGCCGGACCTGGTGGACCGCGTGCTGGTGCGCTTCGGGCAGGAGATCCTGAAGATCGTGCCCGGCCGCGTCAGTACCGAAGTCGACGCGCGGCTGTCCTTCGATAGCGCCGCCACCGTGGCGCGCGCGCGCGGGCTGGTCGCGCTGTACGAAGCCGCCGGCACGCCGCGCGAACGTGTGCTGGTCAAGGTGGCCGCCACCTGGGAAGGCATCCGCGCCGCCGAGCAGCTGGAACGCGAGGGCATCCGCTGCAACCTGACACTGCTCTTCGCCTTCTGCCAGGCGGTGGCCTGCGGCGACGCCGGCGTGCGCCTGATCAGCCCGTTCGTCGGCCGCATCTACGACTGGCACAAGCGTGCCGCGGGCAGCGCCTGGGACGAGGCCGCGAATGCCGGCGCGGCCGACCCCGGCGTGCGTTCGGTGACGCGCATCTTCCAGCACTACAAGCGCTTCGGCATCGCGACGCAGGTGATGGGCGCCAGCTTCCGCAACACGGGCCAGATCCGCGCGCTGGCCGGCTGCGACCTGCTGACCATCAGCCCCGAACTGCTGGCCGAGTTGCAGGCTTCCGACGCGCCGGTGCCGCGCGTGCTGGACGCGGCCGCGGCACGTGCGCTGGACCTGCCGGAGCTGCACTACCGCGCCGGCGACGAGGCGGCCTTCCGCTGGGCGCTGAACGAGGACGCGATGGCCACCGAGAAGCTGGCCGAGGGCATACGCGCCTTCGCCGCCGACGCGGTGAAACTCGACCGGCTGATCGAGCAGGCCCGCACATGAACGCGCCGCCCATGCCCGACGCCCCGCGCTGCGACCGCACGGCCGCCTGGGCTGCGCTGTCTGGCCACTTCCAGGCCCATGGCCGCGAGCTCGACCTGCGCGAGGCCTTCGCGCGCGACGCCGGGCGCTTCGCGGCGCTGTCCTTCGAGGCCGCGGGCGTCTTCGCCGACCTGTCGAAGAACCTGCTGGACATCGCCACGCTGCATTTCCTGGCCGAACTGGCGAAGCAGTGCCGCCTGCCCGAGCGCCGCGACGCGATGCTGGCCGGCGCGACGGCTAACCCCACCGAAGGCCGCGCCGTGCTGCACACCGCGCTGCGCGCGCCGCGCGGCAGCGACGCGCCGCACGAGGCCGAGGTGCACGAGGTGCTGGACCGCATGCTGGCCTTTGCGGAGCAGGTGCGGGCCGACGCGCAGCTCACCGACATCGTCAACATCGGCATCGGCGGCAGCGACCTCGGCCCGCAGATGGCGGTGCAGGCGCTGGCCGCGCGCGGGCGCCCGGACAAGCGGCTGCACTTCGTCAGCAACGTCGACGGCCACGACCTCGCGCCGCTGCTGGCGCGGCTGGACCCGGCGCACACGCTGTTCATCGTCGCGTCCAAGACCTTCACGACGCAGGAGACGATGGCCAATGCGGCGGCGGCGCGCGACTGGTTCGTGGCCCGCGGCGGGCGCGACATCGCGCGCCACTTCGTCGCCAATACCACCAACCTGGAGGCGGCGGCCGACTTCGGCATCACGACGACCTTCGGCTTCTGGGACTGGGTCGGCGGCCGCTATTCGCTGTGGAGCGCGATCGGGCTGCCGATCGCCGTCGCGGTGGGCGCGGAGGCCTTCCGCGAACTGCTGGCCGGCGCGCATGCGATGGACCGCCATTTCGCCACCGCGCCGGTGGCGCGCAACCTGCCGATGCTGCTGGGGCTGCTGGACGTCTGGTACCGCAATTTCCACGGCTTTCCCAGCCGCAGCGTCGCGCCCTACGACCAGCGGCTGGCGCGCCTGCCGGCCTTCCTGCAGCAGCTGGAGATGGAGAGCAACGGCAAGCGCGTGGACCTGCAGGGCGAGGCGCTGCCCTTCGCGACCAGCCCGGTGGTCTGGGGCGAGCCGGGCACCAACGGCCAGCATGCCTACTTCCAGATGCTGCACCAGGGCAGCGACGTGATCCCGGTCGAATTCATCCTGGTCAAGACGCCGGACCACGGGCTGGCCGACCAGCATGCCAAGCTGCTGGCCAACGGCCTGGCGCAGGCACAGGCGCTGATGCGGGGCAAGACGGAGGCCGAGGCGCTGGCCGAGCGCGCGCCCACCGCCGCCGGCGACCCCGCGGTCATCGCGCGCCACCGCAGTTTTCCCGGCAACCGGCCGAGCACGAGCTTCGTGCTGGACGCGCTGACGCCGACGAGCCTGGGCGCGCTGCTGGCGCTGTACGAGCACCGCGTGTGGACCAGCGGCGCGCTGTGGGGCCTCAACAGCTTCGACCAGTGGGGCGTGGAGCTCGGCAAGGCACTGGCCGGCGCGCTGCTGCCGCGGTTGACGGCGCAGGCGCTGGACACGCAGGGGCTGGACGGCTCCACGGCCGGGCTGCTGGCGCGGCTGCGCGGCTGAGCCGCAGGCCGGCGGACCGCAAGCCCGGCCCCGCCACTAACCGATCGCTAACCGCGCGCTGAGGACGCGGCGGCGCGGCGCGGCCAGACTCGCGGCCATGAACTCCCTCACCACCACCCGGCCCCGCGCCACCACGCGCCTGGGCGCCCTGCTCGCCGGCCTGCTGGCCGCCTTCGGCGGTCCGGCCGCCGCCTTCACGGCGCCGAAGGCGACGCTGGTGCACGGCCCCTTCGAGATCCAGGCCCAGGAGCGGCGCATCAGCAGCGGCAGCTTTCCCAACCAGGGCGGCAACCCCTTCGCGACGCGGCCGGTCACCGAATTCACCGTGCGCTGGCGCGGCCAGGCGGTCGAGGTGCCCGGCCGCGGCGGCCGCTTCTGGCAGGTGCTGCGGCTGCCGGACGCACCGCAGCCGGCGCTGCTGCTGGTGGCGCGCGACTTCACGCTGGTCTCCGAGCAGGACGGGCAGCTGAAGGTGCAGCCGCTGGCCAGCGAGAGCGCGTCGCTGGCCGAAGCGCAGTGGCTGGACAGCGCCGGCGGCCAGCCCGGCGAGTCGCGGTCCTGGGGTCTGTCGCACGTGGACCTGAAGGATGCGGCCGCGCTCGATGCGCGCACGCGGCTGCAGGGCGGGCGCTGGCTGCGCCTGGGCTCGCGGCAGCTGCTGGACCTGCAGACCCTGGCCGTGCACGCGGTGGAGCCCTGGGTGCCGATGCGTCCGGGCGAGCCGATCACCAGCCTGTCGCGCGCCGGCGACGAGGTGCGCGCCTTCTCGCCCGGCCGCACGGCCTACGTGCTGGCCGGGTCGCAATATGACTATGCCCGCGGCAAGGGCCAGGTCTACGGCCTGCTGGTGGTGGACATCGCCAGCGGCACCGCGAGCGGGCTGCGCGTGGATCGCCGTCGCATGCCCTTCGCGAGCACCGACGAGATGGACCGGGCCTGGATCGCGCATTACTTCGAGTGGCAGCGCGACGCCAGCGGCCGCGAGCGGCTGCTGCCGCGCGCCGGCGCCCGGCCGCGGCCCTGGCGCGGCCGGCTGCTGGAGGGCTCGGCCGGCGAGCTGGAATACCGTGTCGAACGCATGCGGCCGGCCTTCGCCGACGAGCTGCGGCGCATCGTGCTGGCGCTGCCCGGCGCGGCGCTGGCACCGGACTGGATCGACCCGCGGCGCGGCATCGACGGCTTCACGCTGCGCGTCGGCGACTGCGTGATCGGCCTGGGCACACACGAGTCCGGCCTGCCCGACGAGGACTTCGACGGCCATGTCGGCGTCTACGCGCCGAAGGCCGATGCGGGCACGCGCCCCGCCTGCAACGACCTCATCCGCCGCATCGCCGCCGCCGCCGATGTCGAACTGGCCAGCGGCCGCCATGACCGCCTGGTCGTGCTCGACTGAGTCCACCCCCCTGCCCCGAAAGCCTGCACCATGAACGAGACCCCGGTCACCCCGCGCACCTTCGCCACCTACGAGGACGTGCCGGGCATGCGGCCCTGCGTCAAGAAGCCGCTGGTCGTGCACGCCTGCCGCGTCGACGAGCCCTTCCGCGTCGAGAGCCTGGAAGGCAATTTCAAGCTCGGCAAGCCGGGCGACCTGCTGATGCGCGGCATCGACGGCGAGCTCTACATCTGCGACGCCGCGATCTTCGAGCGCAGCTACGACTGGGTCGGCGACGGCCCGGCGCCGCAGCGATGAGGCGCCACGCCACGGCGGCCCCCGACGCGGCCCCCGCGACCCCGCCGCCGGCCCTGCAGGCGCAGGCGGCAGCGCTCGAGGCGCGCCTGCGCGACGCCGACGAAGGTGGTCTGTTGCGCGAGGCACAGGCGCTGTGCGACGCGGCCGTGGCGCGCGCCGCCGCCTGCCGCGCCGAAGGCCGCGATCCCGAGGGCGACGACGCCTTCCGCTGGCTGCGCTGGCGCAGCCGGCAGCTCTGGCATGCCTGGGGCTCCTGCGCGACCAGCGGCGGCGACGGCTTCGCGCGCAGCCAGGAGATTGCCGCCGCGACCGACGCGATGGCGCGCGCGGCACGGCCCGCCGGCCTGCGCTGAGCGGCCGGCCCGGCGGCGCCGGCCGGCGCGGCGCGGGCTGCCGGTCAGGACACCGTGCGTGCGTCGGCCGGCGTCGGCGCGGCGGCGTCCGGCTCCCGGGCCACCGCCGGCGCCGGCTCGGGCGCCGCCGCTGCGGCGGGCGCCGTGGGCGCCGCGGCGGGGGACGGCGTCGCCGCCGAGTCGGCGCCGGCCTCGTCGGCCGGCGCCGGCAGCACCGGCTGCGCATCGCCATCGGCCATCCAGGCGTCCAGCAGCTTCCACGCCACCGCCAGCACCACCGGGCCGACGAAGATGCCGACCAGCCCGAAGGCGAACAGGCCGCCGATCACGCCGGCGAAGATCAGCAGCAGCGGCAGGTCCGCCCCGAGGCGGATCAGCAGCGGGCGGATCACGTTGTCGATGGTGCCGACGAAGCCGGACCAGACCACGAGCGCGATGCCCCAGCCGATGTCGCCGGTCCAGAAGACCCAGATCGTGGCCGGCACCAGCACCGGCAGCGGCCCGAGCTGCGCGATGCAGAACATGATCATCACCGCGGTCAGCAGGCCCGGGAACGGCACGCCGGCCGCCCACACGCCCAGGCCGCCCAGCGCGGCCTGCACCAGCGCGGTGACGCCGACGCCGAGCGCGACGCCGCGGATCGCGCCGCCGGCCAGCTCCACCGCGCCGACGCCGCGCTCGCCGGCCAGCCGGCGCGCGAAGCGGCGCACCAGCTGCGCGGCGTCCTCGCCGGTGGCGTAGAGCACCGCGGCGACGAGCAGCGTCATCAGGAACTGCAGCACCAGCAGGCCGATGCTGCCGACCTCGGCGACGAACCAGCGCGTCAGGTCGCCGGCATAGGGCGTGAGCCGGTTGAGCAGGTCGCGCAGGCCCAGCGCGTTGACCTCCTCCCACAGCCGCGCCAGCGTGCCGCCGACGACCGGCAGGCCCGTCAGCCAGGCCGGCGGCAGGTCGGGCATGCGGTATTCGGTGGCCAGGCGCGCCCAGGCCACCAGGCGGTCGGCGTTGCCGACGATGGTGACGATGGCCAGCGTCAGCGGCACCACGAACAGCAGCAGCAGCAGCAGCGACATCGCGGTCACCGCGAGCCAGCGCCGCCGCCACAGCAGCCCCTGCATCCGCAGCAGCAGCGGCCAGGTCGCGACGACGACCATCGTCGCCCAGACGATGGGCGCCAGGAAGGGGCGCAGGATCCACAGCGACACCGCCAGCAGCGCGCCGATGAACAGCACCGCGAAGGTGGTGCGCGCGAGGTCGCGGTGGGCCGGCGGGATCATGGCCGCGGCGCGGTGTCGGCCCGGGTCAACGGCGGCCCTTCTCGCGGTACGCCGCCACCTCGGTGGCCGCGATGCGGTAGCCGGCCATGCCCATGTGGCTGTCGACACGGTCCAGCGCCAGCGGCCCGCTGATCCACACCGCGTCCATCGAGCGGAAGCCGCGCGCCGGCTTCACCGGCACGACGTGGATGATCTGGTTGGCCGGCGGCGGCGGGCTGTGGATGCAGGCGCCGAAATAGGGCACGAGCAGGAATTCCTTGAGCCCCTCGCGGCTGTCCTCCAGCGGCACGATGAAGCCCGGCAGGCGCACCACCTGGCCGGCCAGCGCCTCGTTGACCGGCGCCTCGTCCCAGACCTTGCGCATGCGCTTGAGCAGCTCCATCGCGCGCGGGTCGCCGTCGTCCAGCATCTGGAAGTTGAGGTCCTTGAACTCCTTGAACGGGTCCCTGTCCTTGGGCACCAGGTCTTCCCAGGTGATGGTGCGCGCCGGCCCCGCCGCCGGCGCACCGGCCAGCGGCGGCTGCATGGTCGGCACGCCGGCCGGCTGCGCGCGCGCCAGCGGCGCGGCCGGCAACGCCAGCAGCGGCAGGGCGTGGAGCAGGCGGCGGCGGTGCATGTTCGGCAGGTGTTCGGATCGAGGCGTTCAGCTCAGGTGCGCGGCGACAGCCCGTCGGCCAGCGACAGCCGGTAGGCGCGCCAGCCGGGCACGAGGCTGGCAAGCATACCCGCGGCCAGCACGGCGCCGAACAGGCCCCACTGCGGCAGGGTCGGTGCCGCGGCGCGCAGCGTGATGCCGAACTGCTGCTGCACCAGCGGCCCGGCGGTCCACACCGCCAGCGCCGCCACCGCAGCGCCCAGCAGTGCACCGGCCAGCGTGACCAGCGCGCCCTCCACCGCCAGCAGCGCCAGCACGTGGCGCGGCCCGGCGCCCACCGCGCGCAGCACCGCCAGTTCACGCCGGCGTTCGTTGAGCCCGGCCAGCACCACCGCCACCAGCGAGGCCAGGCTGACCAGCGCGACCAGTGCCGACACCGCCAGCAGCGAGCGTTCGCCGACCGCGATCAGCTGCCACAGCTCGTCCAGCGCCACACCGGGCAGCACCGCGGTCAGCGGCTCGGCCTCGTAGTCGTTGACCCAGCGCTGCACGTTGAAGACCGCGGCGCGGGTCTTCAGGCCGACCAGCGCCGCCGTCACCGCCTTGGGCTCGAGGTCGAACTTGCGCGCCGCCTCGGCCGGGATGCGCAGCCCGGGCATCGGCGCGCCGCCGGCCCAGTCGAGGTGGATGGCCTCGATGGCCTGCAGGCTGACATGCACGCTGCGGTCCACCGGCGTGCCGGTGGCGGCCAGCACGCCGACCACGGTGAAGGGCTTGTCGTCGTGCCCGGCGGCCAGCGCCGCACCCAGGCCGTGGCTCAGCGTGATGCGGTCGCCGAGGCGGTAGCCGAGTTCGCGCGCGACCTCGGCGCCGAGCACCGCCTCGTACAGCCCGTCCAGCGTGCCGGCGAAGGCGCGGCCCTGCGCCAGCACCAGCGGCTGGCGGTCGCCGTACGCGAAGTGCTCGAAGTAGCCGGTGCTGGTGCCGACGACCGGGAAGCCGCGGTGGGAGTCACCGAGCGAAATCGGCACGACCCAGGCCACCGAGCGGTGCTGGGCCAGCGCGCGCACGCTGTCCATGCCGATGTTGTTGGTCGCACCGCCGACGCGGAACACCGCATACAGCATCAGCGGCACCGGCCCGGTGCGCGCACCGACCACCAGGTCGGTGCCGCTGACGGCCTGCGAGAAGCCGTCGCGCACGTCGGCGCGCAGCCGCTCCAGCGCCAGCAGCAGCGCGGTGGCGAGCGCGATCGACAGCATCACCAGCGCCAGCGTGCCGCGCCGGTTGAGCGCGCTCCTCCACGCGACATGCAGCAGCGCCTTCATGCCGCCGCCGCGTGGTTGATGGCCGGCAGCGCCAGCCGCTCGTCGAAGCGCGCGGCCAGGCGTTCGTCGTGGCTGACGAAGACCAGCGTGCTGCCGGCGTCGCGGCAGGCCCCCAGCAGCAGGTCCATGAAATCGTCGCGCCGCGCAGCGTCCAGCGCCGAGGTCGGCTCGTCGGCCAGCACCAGCTCGGGCGCGCCGATCAGCGCGCGCGCCGCCGCCACGCGCTGCTGCTGGCCGACCGACAGCGCATCGGCGCGCCGGCGCCACAGCGGCTCGGGCAGCGCGACACGCGCCAGCAGCGCACGCGCCGCCGCGGCCGGGCCGCCGTCACAGCGCGCGGCGCGGCTGCGCGAGAAGCGGCAGGGCAGCAGCACGTTGTCCAGCACGCTCAGGTAGGGCAGCAGGTTGAACTGCTGGAAGATGACGCCGACATGGTCGGCCCGCCGCGCGTCGCGCGCCGCCGGGGCCAGCGCCGCCCAGTCCTGGCCGAGCAGGCTGACCGTGCCGCGCTGCGCCACCAGCACGCCGGCCAGCAGCGCCAGCAGCGTGCTCTTGCCGCAGCCGCTCTCGCCGTGCAGGAACAGCGTGCGGCCCGGCGGGATCACCAGCTCGTCGATGGCCAGCGTGTCGTGGCCGCTGCCCGGCCAGGCATAGTGCAGCCCGCGGACCTCGACCACGCGGCGGCCCCGGCGCGGCTCAGCGCGCCAGCGCGATGCGGCCGGCCGGCTTGCGCAGCACGACCTTCATCTGGCCGCGCGGCGTGACCGCCTGCACCTCCAGCCGGCCCAGGCGCGCGAAGGCCGCGAACAGGCCATGCTCGACGAAGCCGGCGCGCGTGCCGTCGCGGCAGCTGAAGTCCCAGCGCGCCTCCAGGTCGGCATGGCCGTCCTTCGCGGCCGGCGCCGCGCCCGCGCCCAGGCCGAGCACCGGCGCCGTCAGCACCACCTCGGCGGGCGAGCACCCGGCCGCGGGGTCGATGCGCCACAGTGCCGCCGCATCGCGCAGCGCCGCCAGCGCGGCATCGACGCGCTGGCGCTCGGCGTCGGTGCGCGGCTCGCGCTCGAAGCCGACCAGGTTGTCCAGCGGCGACGTGAACCAGACGCTCAGGCGCCGCGGCTCGACCGACAGGTCCAGCGTCGCGACGCCATGCTGGTGGGCCTTGTGGGCCAGGGCGGGCGCGGACAGCAGCGCCGCCAGCAGGCTGGCGGCCGCGCAGGCGGCACGGGCTGGGACAAGCAGGGGCATCGGCATGTGCGGGCGACAGCGTGTGGCCGGCGGCGGCCGGCGCGACGGCGGCAGCGGACCGGGCTGCCGTAGCGATGGCATTGTGCCCTCGCGGGCCGATCGCCCCGCGGCCGGAGCGGTCACCGCGCTCGGCGGCAGCGGTTCAGCCGCGGGCCAGGCCCAGCGCGCCCCAGGGCCGGCGCGGCGGCAGTGCCGCCAGCGCCTGCGGCGACAGGAAGTCGGTGGCGCGGCGCCCGCCGCGCAGCGGCGACGCGGGCGGGCGCACCGGCTCGGCGGCCACGCCGGCCGGCTCGGTCAGGTCCTCGGCGAAGGCCTCGCTGCGGTAGCAGTCCGGCAACCCGTCCGCGCCCACCGGCAGCCCTTGCGCATCGGCGATGCGGCTGCGGTCTTCGGGGCGGACGAAACGCGGGTCCATGGTGCGGGCGGCGCGGGCCTGTTGCTCGGGGATGCTCTGGGACGCTCGGTGGAAGGTGCGACGCCATGCTGCGCCGCGCCTGTTGCATGGTGATGACTATGCGCCTGCCGCGCGCACTTGGGATCCCTTGGTCCCGGGGGGTGTGGCAGCGGCGCGTCGCAGGCGTAACGAATCGCACACCGCCGAGGCCACCTACGGGTCCGCTGCGCACGCCTGACCCGCCGCG
The DNA here is from genome assembly GCA_019635315.1 of Rubrivivax sp. Classification (GTDB taxonomy): domain Bacteria; phylum Pseudomonadota; class Gammaproteobacteria; order Burkholderiales; family Burkholderiaceae_C; genus Rubrivivax. Next base: position 1,119,569 of record JAHBZT010000001.1, on the reverse strand, counting down.
GCCAGGTTCGACACCTGCACCGCCTCAGCGTCCGGCAGACCGCTGCAGGTCCCCGGTCAGTTCGGCGAAGACATCCGCCAGGACGCCGACCTGCAGGCCGGACAGCCCGCCCACGCCCTTCAGCGTGAAGGTCCCGCTGGCCCCAGCGAAGCGGCCGCTGCCGCCGGTGAAGGACCCCGAGGCTTCCTGGGGGCCGGCGACCGTGCCGTCGGCGCTGCGCTGGAAGCGGCCTTCCGCCGTCGCGGTCAGCGTGCGCCGTCGTCGAACCGGTAGCGCAACTCGATGCGCATGCCGTGCCATCCGTCGGACTGCGCACCGATCATGCGGCCGCGCAGTTCCAGCGTGGCCGGCTCCACGCCGCCGGCCAAGCGGAACATCGCCACGCCGCGGCGGACGTAGCCCCCGTCCTCGTAGCGGTCGAAGACATGGGCGTGCTGCCAACGCAGGGCCTCGGCGGCCGCCGGCCAGGGCGCCGCGAGCAGCGCGGCTGCGGCCAGCACGGGCGCGGCCGCGGCGGCCCGCAGCGTGTTCAGCGGCGAGCGTCGTCGTGTGCCGGACGCGCGGCAGGGGTGGAACTCGCGGCGCGCCTGCGCGCCATCCCGGACGGCTGGGGTTTGCATGCCTGGCATGCTCGCCCGTCCGCGCGGACGCTGCGTTGATCGGCCTCAACCCGGCCTGCGCCGGGTTTCGTCAGAAGCTGGTCCAGTCGTCGTCGCCGGCCGTGGCGGTCGCGGGCGCCGGCTTGCGGTCGGCCTGGGCGGCGTTCGCGGCCTTCGCGGCCTGCCCTTCGTGCGCAGGCGCCGCGGGCCGCGTCGCGGCCGCCGGGCGGCTGCGCGTGGCCGGGCCTCGTGCGGCGGCGGCCAGGGCGGCGGCCGCCTGGATCTTCGCGGGCAGGGCCGCGCCCGCCGGCTGGCCGGCCGCGGTCGCCGGGCCGGTGTCCTGCGCGAGGCGGAAGACCGCCACCGCGTCGACGAGCTGGCGCGCCTGCTGGCGCAGCGCATCGGCGGCGGCGGCGGACTCCTCGACGAGCGCGGCATTCTGCTGCGTCGCCTGGTCCATCTGCGTGACCGCCTGGCCGACCTGCGCGACGCCGCTGCTCTGCTCGGTCGAGGCCGCGCTGATCTCGCCGACGAGGTCGCTGACGCGGCGGATCGAGGCCAGCATCTCCTGCATCGTCGCGCCGGCGCGGTCGACCAGCGTCGTGCCCTGCTCGACATGCTCGACGCTGTCGCCGATCAGCACCTTGATCTCCTTGGCCGCCTGCGCGCTGCGCTGGGCCAGGCTGCGCACCTCGCCGGCGACGACCGCGAAGCCGCGCCCCTGCTCGCCGGCGCGTGCCGCTTCCACGGCGGCATTGAGCGCCAGGATGTTGGTCTGGAAGGCGATGCCGTCGATGACGCCGATGATGTCGGCCATCTTCTGCGCACGCTCGTTGATGCCGCGCATGGTCTGCACCGCCTGCGTGACGACCTCGCCGCCGCGTGCCGCCAGCGCATGGGCGCCCTGCGCCATCTGGTCGGCCTGGCGCGCGTTGTCGGCGTTGTGGCGCACGGTGGCGCCCAGCTGCTCCATCGACGCAGCGGTCTGCTGCAGCGCCGACGCCTGTTCCTCGGTGCGCTGGCTGAGGTCCAGGTTGCCCTGCGCGATCTGCGCGCTCGCGGTGGCCACGCTGTCGGCGTTGCCGCGCACGGTCGCCACGATGCCGCCCAGGCTGCGCTGCATGCGCTCGAGCGCGCTCTCCAGCTGCGTGATCTCGTCGCTGCCGCTCGGCGCGATCGGCGACGTCAGGTCGCCCTGCGCCACCCGTTCCGCGACGGCCGCGGTGCCCTCCAGCCGGCGCAGGCTGGCGCGCACGAACCAGGCCGACAGCGCGAGCGTCGCCGCGCCGGCCAGCAGCACCGCCAGCACGCTGATCCACCAGGCACGGCGTGCGGCGACCTCGGCGGCCGCGGCGCCGGCGGCCGCCTCGGCCGCGATGGCCTCGATGGCCTGGGCCAGCGTCTGGTTGGGCTCGCGGTCCATGCCCTGCACGGCGCGGTCGCCCGCGGCGTGGTCGAAGGACGCGGCCTTGAAGCTCTCGAAGCCGCTGCGGTAGCCCTGGCCCATGCGCGCGTGGGCCGCGGCGAAGCGCTCGACCAGCGCACGCGACTCGCCCGGCGCCAGCGCGGCGACCAGCGCCTGCACGCCTTCGGCAACCGCCCGTTCGCTCTTCTCGAAGCCGGTCCAATAGCGCTCGCGCTGCTTGTCGTCGGCGCCGCGCAGCAGCACGTTCTTCCATTCCTGGACCTGGGTCTGGAAATGGCTGCGCACCTGCGCGATCTCGCGCGCGCGGTCGTTCATCGCCTGCACCGGGCCGCTGTAGGCGTCGACCGCGGACTGCATCATGGCCAGGCCGACGCCGCCGGCCGCGGCCACGACGAGCAGGCCGCCGGCGACCGCCAGCGACAGTTTGGAAACGAGCTTCATGGGGGTACGACAGCAGAGGGTGTCCCGCGGCCGGGACGGGCGGCGGGTGCGCGAGCGCGCTCCCTGCGTTCGGCCGCACCGGCCCCGACTTGAGCCGCCACCCCGGCAGGCGGGCCGGGCCGGGAGCGCCTGACCCGACCCGGTCACGTTTTTCACCCGCGCTCCCCATCCTGGTGCATCGGTTCCGGGTGCGCCACCCCGCCCTCGCGCCTGGCAGGCCAGCGCGTAGCATTGCCGCCGACCATGCCCGCCACCCTGCAAGGCCAGCTCGTCGTCGCGATCAGTTCGCGCGCGCTGTTCGACTTCGAGGAGGAGAACCGCGTCTTCGAGGCCAGCGACGACCGCGCCTACATGCAGCTGCAACTGCAGCGCATCGAGCAGCCGGCGCGCGCCGGCGTGGCTTTCTCGCTGGTCAACAAGCTGCTCGCCTTCAACGACGGGCGCGACGGCCAGCCGCGCGTGGAGGTCGTGATCCTGTCGCGCAACGACCCGGTCTCGGGCATGCGCGTGTTCCGCTCGGCGCAGCATTACCGGCTGCCCATCCAGCGCGGCGTCTTCACGCGCGGCCAGCCGCCGTGGCGCTACCTGCGGCCGCTGGCGGCGCACCTGTTCCTGTCGACCAACGAGGCCGACGTGCGCCAGGCGCTGGCCGCCGGTGTGCCGGCGGCGCGCGTCTACCCGGAGAGCGCGCGTGCCTCGGCGGCCCACCCCGACGAGGTGCGCATCGCCTTCGACGGCGACGCGGTGCTGTTCAGCGACGAGGCCGAGCGCGTCTTCCAGGCCCAGGGCCTGGACGCCTTCCAGCACCACGAGCGCGAGCGCGCCGCCACGCCGCTGGCGCCGGGCCCGTTCAAGCCGCTGCTGGAGGCGCTGCACCGGCTGCAGCGCGAACCGGCCGGCGCGATGCGCATCCGCACCGCGCTGGTGACCGCGCGCAGCGCGCCGGCGCACGAACGCGCGATCCGCACGCTGATGGACTGGCAGATCGACGTCGACGAGGCGATGTTCCTCGGCGGCCTGCCCAAGGGCAGCTTCCTGCGCGAATTCGAGCCCGACTTCTTCTTCGACGACCAGACCGGCCACATCGAGAATGCCGCCGCGCATGTGCCGGCCGGCCATGTCGCGGCCGGCGTCAGCAACGGCTGATCAAGCGGCGAGGAAGGCGTCGAGCTCGCGCACGAAGGCCTCGGGCTGCTCGAAATACGGCAGCGCGCCGGTCTCGTAGACGCTCACGCGCCAGTTCGGCCGCCCCTGCAGCGCGGCCAGGCCGCGGTAGTCGGTGAAGTCGCCGCGCACACCGTGGCTGACCCACACCGGCAGCGTCAGCCGCCCGACCAGCGTGCCGATGTCGGCGCTGAACAGCCGCGCCGCCAGGAAGGCCAGCGGCGCGTGCTCGGCGCCTTCGACCTGCGCCGTCTGCACCGCGCAGCGCCACAGGTCCTCGTCGATCTCGTGCGCGCCCCAGGTGCGGCGCAGGAAGTAGCGGATGACGCCCGGGCGCGTCAGCGCGCGGAACAGCGGCCCGCCCCAGCCGGGGCCGCGCACCAGGCGCTCGGCCCAGGCCGGGCCGACGACGCCGCCCGGTGCGCCGTGCCGCGGCCGGGTGCCCGCGAAGCCGGTCGGGCTGACCAGCGACAGCGTGCGCAGCGCGCGCGGCGCCTCCACCGCCGCGCGCACGGCGAATTCGCAGCCCAGCGACAGCGCCAGCAGGTCCGCCGGCTGCGGCCCGCAGCGCGCGGCGACCTCGCCCAGCACGGCATGCAGCGCGTCGGTCATCAGCCGCGGCGTGTAGGGCCGGCGGCTGCGCTCGCTGGCGCCGAAGCCGGGCAGGTCGGGCGCGAAGACGCGCCGGCTGCCGATCTCGCGCACGTACAGCGGCCGCATCTCGGCCGCCGACGCGGCGGCATTGACGCTGTGCACCAGCACCAGCGGCGGCAGTTCGCTGCGCGCCGGCCCGGCGCTGTAGCAGGCGATGCGCCCGGCCGGCCCGCCGTCGATGACGAAGCGCTCGCCGGGCAGTGCCGGCGGCAGGTCCTCGGGGCGCGCGCGGGGCGGCGCCATCTAGGGCCGCAGCACGCGCGGCACCGGGTTGACGCGCAGCCGGTGCGCGTCGGGCATGCCCGAGCCGAGCAGCGGCCGCAGGTAGAGCCGGAAGGCGTCGGTGACGTCGGTGCCCGAGGGCGCGATGAACTCGTCCTCCATCACCCGCGTCTTGCCAGCCACCGCCCCCAGCGGCTGCAGCGTGAAGTCGGCGGAATAGAAGCCGGTGCGGCGGATCGCGACGGAACCATCGCGGTCGCCCCACATCGCATACTGCACCGCCTTCTCGCCGACCTCGCGCGCCTCGCGCGCGTCGACGTCGCTGACGCAGCCGACGAAGCTGCGCTGCAGGTAGCCGAAGGTGTCGCCGCGCACGCGCTTGATCTTCAGCTTCGTCTTGATCTCCTCGCACAGCAGGTCGGCCAGCGCGCCGGTGCCCGAGAGCTGCACGTTGCCGTGCGCGTCGCGCTCCAGGTCCTTGGCCAGCTGGGCGGCGATCGGCTGGCCGCTGGCGTCGTGGATGCCTTCGCTGACCGCGACGACGCAGCGGCCGTGGCGTTCGTAGGCCGCCTTGACGTCGGCCAGGAAGTCGTCGATGACGAAGGTGCGCTCGGGCAGGTAGATCAGGTGCGGGCCGTCGTCGGGAAACTTCTTGCCCAGGGCGCTGGCCGCGGTCAGGAAGCCGGCATGGCGCCCCATCACGACGCCGACGTAGACGCCGGGCAGCGCCGCGTTGTCCAGGTTCGCGCCGGCGAAGGCCAGCGCCACGAAACGCGCCGCGCTCGGGAAGCCCGGCGTGTGGTCGTTGCCGACGAGGTCGTTGTCGATCGTCTTCGGGATGTGGATCGCGCGCAGCGGGTAGCCGGCGGCGGCCGCCTCCTCGCTGACGATGCGCACGGTATCGGCGCTGTCGTTGCCGCCGATGTAGAAGAAGTGCTCGATCTCGTGCGCCTGCAGCACCTTGAAGATCTCGCGGCAGTAGGCCAGGTCGGGCTTGTCGCGCGTGCTGCCCAGCGCCGAGGCCGGGGTGCCGGCGACCAGCTCCAGGTTGTGGCTGGTCTCCTGCGTCAGGTCGACGAATTGCTCGTCGACGATGCCGCGCACGCCGTGGCGCGCGCCGTAGACGCGCGTGACGCCCTCGTGCCGGCGCGCCTCCAGCACCACGCCGGCCAGCGACTGGTTGATCACCGCGGTCGGTCCGCCGCCCTGGGCGACGAGGATCTTGCCGGAACGCATCGCATGGTCCTCCTGTGGCGGCGGCGGGCGCCGCGCGCGCGAGCGCGCGGCCTGGCCGACCTGCGGACTATCGTACCCGCGCACCGCGGCGCCGGCGCGACACCCGCGCGCCGACTTGACCTTGCGCAGTCCGCGGTGCGCCCGGTTCGGGCTACATTGCCGTCGGCAACTGCGCCTGAACCAGGAGAAGACGTGATGGCAACCCGCAAGACCGCCAACCCCGAGCTGGCCGCCGCGGCCGACAACCTGAGCGAGGCCGCCCAGCATGTGCGCGCCGCCGTGACGAAGAAGCTCGACGAGATCGGCAACGCTGCCGCCGGCGAACTGGAGAAGGCCAAGAAAGCCGCGACCGCCAAGCGCGGCGACGTCAAGCGCAAGGTCGACACGCTGATCGCCAAGGCCGAGAAGCGGCTGAAGAAGGCCACCGACGACGCGCGCAAGTCGCTGCACAAGCTGGCCACGCGGGCCGAGAAGCAGGTCGTCGCGACCAAGAAGGCCGCCAAGGCCAAGCTGGCCGACCTGCAGGCCGCGGCCAAGCCGGCGGCACCGGCGAAGAAGGCCGCCGCCAAGAAGGCGGCACCGGCCAGAAAGGCGGCCCCGGCGAAGAAGGCCGCCGCGAAGAAGGCACCGGCCAAGCAGGCATCGGCCAAGAAGGCGGCGCCGGCGAAGAAGGCCCCGGCGCGCAAGGCCGCCGCCTGATTCTTCGCGGCGCGGCGGCCTTCAGCGCCGCTGCGTCGCGTAGACCGCGGCCTGCACGCGCGAGCTGAGCCCCAGCTTGCGCAGGATGTGCTGGACGTGGATCTTGACCGTGGTCTCGGCGATCGCCAGTTCGCGGGCGATCTCCTTGTTGCTGTCGCCGCGCGCGATCAGCGCCAGGATCTCCTGCTCGCGCGGCGACAGCGTGTCCAGCGGGTCGGCCGGCGCGGCGGGCGCTGCCGCGGCGGCCGCCGCGCCGCCCTGCACCGACTGGAAGGCGCTGACCAGCTTGCCGGTCATCTCCGGGCTCACCGTCGACTGCCCGCGCACCGCGCGCAGGATGGCGTCGGCCAGCAGTTCGCTGTCGGCCGTCTTCAGCAGGTAGCCGCAGGCGCCGCCGCGCAGCGCCGCCGCGAGGTCGTCCTCGTCCTCGCTGACGGTCAGCATCAGCACGCGTGCCTCGGGCGCCGCCTCGCGCAGCCCGGGCAGCGCGTCGACGCCGTTGACGCCGGGCAGGTGGTTGTCGAGCAGGATCACGTCGGGCCGCGCCTCGGCGGCACGGCGCTGTGCCTCGCCGGCATCGGCGGCCTCGGCGACGACGGCAAAGCGTGCATCGGCCGCCAGCAGCGCCGTCAGGCCGCGGCGGAACAGCGTGTGGTCGTCGACGACCAGCACGCGCACCGGGACGGCCGCCGCGCCAGCCCCGCGTCCCGCGCCGCCGTGCGCGCCCTGGCCGGCGGTGCCGCTCATGCCGCGATGCGCCCGTCCGCCGCGCCGGCGTCGTGCAGCGACGGCAGCGTCAGCACGACCTCGGTGCCGCCGCCGGGGGCCGGCGCGACGCCGACCTCGGCGCCGATGCGCGCCGCGCGCTCGCGCATGATGCGCAGACCGACGTGGGTCTCGTCGGGACCGGCCGGCGGCGCCGCGAAGCCGCGGCCGTCGTCGCGCACGCGCACGCGCCAGCGCGGCGAGCGCTGCACGTCGATCCACACGCCGCTCGCGCCGGCATGCTTGCGCACGTTGGACAGCGCCTCCTGCACCACGTGCAGCACCTGCACCTGCACGTCCGGCGGCAGCGGCAGGCCCTGGCCGTGCAGCGCCAGATGGGTCGCGAGGCCCGTCTGGTGCTCGAACTTGCGCAGCGTGGTGCGCAGCGCGGGCTCGATGTCCTCGTGGTTGGTGCGCGTGCGGAAGTGCATCAGCAGCTCGCGCACGTCCGACAGGCTCTCGCGCACGCCGGCGTCCAGCTCGGCCAGCGCCCGGGCCGCCTGCGCCTGGTCGCCGCGGTCCAGCGCCCCGCGCAGCAGCGCGGTCTGGATCTTCAGGAACGACAGGCCCTGCGCGATCGAGTCGTGCAGCTCGCGCGCGAGCAGGCCGCGTTCCTCGGCGACCGCGGCCTCGCGCTGCAGGGCGCCGGCCCGCAGGCCCTCGATCGCGCCGGCCAGGTGGCTGGCCAGCGTCTCGAGCAGGCTGCGGTCGTCGTCCGACAGCACCGCCGCCGAGCGGTAGAACAGGTTCAGCTCGCCGACCAGGCGCTCGTGCAGCCGCACCGGCACGCCGACCACGGTCTCGTAGCCGGCCCGTTCGCAGTGGCCGAGCAGGCCGCCGCCGGCGCCGCCGGTGCCCTCGGCACGGATCGCGATCACGCGCGTCGCGGCGTCGCCGCGCGGCTGCCCGCACAGGCAGTCGCCGGTGGCGATGCAGTGCTCGTCGGCCGCCAGCTGCTGCGGCAGGCAGTCCGAGGCCAGCATCACGTAGCGCTGGTTGCCCTCGTCGGACCAGCGGATGGCCGCCGCATCGGCACGCGCGACGATGCGCACCTGGCGTGCGAAGCCCTGCGCCAGCTCGTCCAGCGTGCCGGCGCGCGCGACGAAGGCCGCGGCCTCGTACAGCGCGGCCAGGCGCGCGCGCTCGGCCTCCAGGTGCAGCGTCTTGCTGCGCACCTTGGCTTCCAGCGAGCCGTACAGGCCCTGCAGCGTCTCGGCCATGCGGTTGAAGCCGTCGGACAGCGCGCCGAACTCGTCGTCCGACACGGCGTCCACGCGCGCGCCCAGGTCGCCGGCACGCACGCGCGCCAGCGCCGCCTGCAGCCGGGCCAGCGGGTTGAAGACGAACAGCGTGGCCGCATACAGCAGCGTCACCGCGCTCGCGACGACGATGCCGAACATCGCCATCTGGAACAGGTTGAGCACCGAGCTCCAGTGCGCCAGCCGCGCCTCGATCGCGTCGACGAAGGTGTCGACGCGGGCGACGAAGCGCTCGGCCTGCGCCCGCACCAGCGCCGGCACCGGCGGCTGCGGCGCCGTCCACGCGGCACGGATCTCGTCCCAGCCCCGCTGCACGTCGTCGAAAGCGGCCTGCGACCCGGTGTCGCGCGGCGCGAACAGCGGCCGCGACGGGTCGCCGTTGCGCAGCAGGTCCACGCTGCCGTCGAAGCGCCCGGCGAGCCGCAGCACGCCCTCGCGATCGCCCTCGACCAGTGCATGCGCCATGCGCCAGGTCTGCATGCGCAGCCGGCCGGCCTCGTTGACGGCGGCGGCGCCGCCCTCGAGCTGCCAGCTGACCCACAGCGTGAGGCCGATCGAGGTCAGCGCCAGCAGCAGCAGCGCGCCGCCGATGGCGCCGAGCTTGCCGGTCAGCGTGCGCGGCAGGCGCAGGCGCATGGCTTGGCCCCGTCAGCGCACGCCGCGGCGGCGGGCCATCTCGGCCCCCATCGCCGCCAGCTCCGCCGCCGGCAGCAGGGCGCGTGCCGCCGGGTAGGCGGCAGCCTCCTCGCGCTCGATGTGGCCGCGGTAGAGGCGGTCGAAGGCCAACCAGCGCGCGCGCCAGCCGCCGGTCCCGTCGGCCGGGAGCGCACCCGCGGCGACGCCCAGCAGGTCCGCGCGCAGGGCCTGCCAGGCGGCGGCCATGCGGGTGTGCTCCTCGTGCAGCTCGTCGGCCAGCGCGGCGGCCGCGCCGCCCGCCGCACGCAGGCGCGGGAAGACATGGCGCTCCTCGTCCTCGTGGTGGGCCGGCGCGGCGCGGTCGAAATAGCGCATCACGTCGGCAGCGGCCTGGCGCGCCAGGCCGTCGGGGCCCTGCGCCGGCAGGTGGTCGGCCAGCCGCGACAGCAGCGCGAGCATGCGCTGCACGCGCTCGTGGCAGGCGACCAGCATCCCGAACGGCTCGTCGAAGCCGGCCGAGGGCGGGGAGTTCAGTGTCAGCGCAGAGGCAACGGTCATCAGTGCAGCACCAGCAGCGGCAGCTTGCTGCCGGCCAGCACGGCCTTGGTCTGCGATCCGAACAGGAATTCGCCGAAGGCGCCGCGGCCATGCGTGACCATGACGATCATGTCACAGCCGTGCGACTCCGCGGCGTCGATGATGGCGCGGTCCACGCGCGGCACCTGGTCGTGGCGGCCCTCGAAGGGCACGCCGGCGGCCTGGGCCATGGCCGCGAAGCGCGACAGCACCTGCTGCGCATGGGCCTGGGTCATGGCCTCGTGCTCGCGCGTCTCGTCCTCCAGCCGGGCCAGCGAACGCGGGCCGGCCGGCACCGGCGGCAGCGGCTCGGCAACGAAGCCGGTGATCGCCGCGCCGAGCTGTTTGGCGAGGTCGATGCTGGCGCTCATCGCGCGCTCGGTGAGTTCACTGCCGTCCACCGGCACCAGGATGCGCTTGTACATGGTGCGGATCTCCTTCGGGTCGCGGCCCCGGCGTCGCGGGGCATCGTGCGGCGCAGTCTAGGAGCGCGGCGGACAGCGGCGCTTGCGCTGGAGCAAAGCGCCTGCACGCGGCCGCATCAGGTCGGCTGTTGCGGTTCCTCGAAGTGCGGGTGGTAGGGCCCGCTGCCGGCGTCGTCGGCCTGCGAGGCGGGCACGAAGCCGCCGCGCCGGATGTCGAAGACATGCACCTCGCCGTCCTCGATCACGTAGTGCCAGCCGTGGATGGTCAGGCGGCCGGCCTCGACCCGCTCGCGCACCATCGGGTAGTCCATCAGGCGCTCGAGCTGCAGCACGACGGCGCGCTGCTCGGTGCGGCGCAGCGCCTCGGGACCGGGATCGGCGACCGGCAGCACGGCCTCGCGGCCCAGCGCCAGCCAGTCGCGCAGGTTGGGCGCCGCGTCGGGCACGCCGCCGTAGAGCGCGCGCACGGCGCCGCAGTGGCTGTGGCCGCAGACGACGATGCGGCGCACGTTCAGGTTGAGCACCGCGAACTCGATCGCCGCGGCGGTGCCGTGGAAGCCCTGGCTCTGGTCGTGCGGCGGCACGAAGGCGCCGACGTTGCGCACCAGGAACAGCTCGCCGGGCCCGGCGCCGGTCAGCAGGTAGGGCACCAGGCGCGAGTCGCTGCAGCCGATGAACAGCGTGGTCGGGTGCTGGCCGTCGTCGACCAGGTGGCGGAACAGCGAACGCTGGATCGGGAAGGCGTCGTCATGGAAGCGGCGCAGCCGCTCGAGCAGTTCGTCGGGCATCGCAGGGCCTGTCCGGTGCCGGCGCCCCGGGGCTACTGCAGCAGCGGCGAGGTCGCGCCGTCCAGCGCCACGCCCTGCACGCGCGCCTGCCCGGCCAGGCGCTGCAGCAGCTGGCGCAGCGCCGTCGCCCAGGCCTGGTGCGCCAGCGTGCGCCGCACGGCGTCCTGCACCGCCTCGAAGGCCGGCCGCGTGCCGGCTTGGCGCTCCAGCACCTCCACGACGTGCAGCCCGAAGCGGCTGTGCACCAGGCGCGCGAGCACGCCGATCTCGGCATGGCCGAAGACCTCGCGCGCGAATTCCGGCGCGCAGTCCTCGGCCGCCAGCCAGCCCAGGTCGCCGCCCTGCGCACCGCTGGGGCAGTTCGAGAGCGTGGCGGCGGCCTTCGCGAAGCGGTCGGCCTCGACCGCCGCATCGCGGCCGCCGGCGCGCAGGTCGATCAGGCAGGCCTCGGCGCGCTGGCGCAGCGCGGCGACGTCCACGCCCGGCGTGACCGCGAACAGCACGTGGCGCAGCCGCACGCGCTCGCCGGTCGCGAAGCGCGCCGGATTGGCGTCGAACCAGCGCCGGCAGGTCGCGTCGTCGGGCTCGGGGCCGGCCAGTTCGCGCTCCAGCAGTGACTCGATGGCGGCGCTGGCCGCCTCGCTGACGGCCCCCTGCTGCGGCGGCGGGTCGTCGGCGGCCAGCAGCCCGGCGGCGATCGCGGCCTGGCGCAGCAGTTCCTGGCAGGCGCGCTGGCGCAGCGTCTCGTCGTCCAGGGTCTCGTCGGCGCCGGCCAGCGGCACGCCGTTGACCGCCGGCAGCTCGTGCAGGGTGAGCGTCTTCACGATGCCTGCCTCGGCTGGTTCTGCCCGGGCGGCACGTTCAGGCGCCGCGAGCGCACGATCTGGTAGGGGCGGAACAGGTAGGCCACCGAGGCCAGCCCGCTCCAGATGTGCACCAGGCGGCTGAACGGGAACAGCAGGAAGATCGTCATGCCCAGCACCATGTGCACCTTGAACGGCCAGTCCAGCGCGACCAGCGCGGCAGCGTCGGGCCGGAAGGTCGCGATGCCCTGCGCCCAGGCCGACAGGATCAGCATCGCGCTGGCGTCGGCGCGGTGGGCGAACGAGAACGGCAGCGTGATCAGCCCCAGCACCAGCTGCACCCACAGGATGACCAGGATCGCGAGGTCGGTGCGGTGGCTGGTCAGCCGGATGCGCGGGTCGAACAGCCGCCGGTGCAGCAGCATCGTCAGCCCGACGAAGCACACCAGCCCGGCGATGCCGCCGCTGACGATGGCCAGCATCTGCTTCTGCGGCGCCGTGACGAAGGGCTCGTAGACCCAGTGCGGCGTCAGCAGGCCGACCGTGTGGCCGAAGAACAGGAACAGGATGCCGACGTGGAACAGGTTGCTGCCCCAGCGCAGCTGCCGGGCGCGCAGCAGCTGCGAGCTGTCGCTCTTCCACGTGTACTGGTCGCGGTCGAAGCGCGCCAGGCTGCCCATCAGGAAGACGGCCAGACAGATGTACGGGTAGACGACGAACAGGAAGTCGTGCAGGGTGTTCATGCGCGGGCTCCTTGGTGGGCTCCGGGATGGCCGCCGGTGGCGGCGGCGCGCTTGACGAGGTGGATGGGCTGTTCGGCGCCGGGCGCGGCCTGGCCGGCCTTGGAGCAGCCGTCGAAGGCCGCCGGCTCGGCCCAGGTCTCGTCGATGGACGGCTCGGCCGGCAGCTCGACGCGTTCGGCCTTCTCGCCGGCGAGGTCCAGCACCGCGGCGAGCACGGCGGCGTACGGGCTGCCGCGCTCGAGCAGCGCGCTGAAGATCACGCGCACGATGTGCGCCGTCTCGCGCAGGAAGTCGCGTGCGGCGGCCGGCGGCTGCGTGCTCGCGAATTCCAGCACCACCGGCAGCCAGTCCGGCAGCTCGCCCGGCGCGAGCACGACGCCGGCACTCTCGTAGCTGCGCGCCAGGTCCACCAGCGCGGCGCCGCGGTCGCGGCTGTCGCCGTGCACATGCTCGAACAGGTGCAGCGCCGTGCGCCGGCCGCGGTCGAACAGCTCCACGTATTCGGCCTCGGCCTGCAGCGCCGGCAAGGCGCGCAGGTGGTCCAGCAGGCGGTCCAGCTCGGCCAGGCGGGCGCGGCCCAGCGCACGTTCGGCGTGCAGCGCGTCGCGCAGCTCGCCCAGGTGGGCTCGCAGCTCGGGCCCCGGGTAGCGCAGCAGCCAGGACAGGGTGCGCAGCGTGTATTTCATCGTGCGCTCCATCTCAGACTTCCGCCTTGATCGGAATGGTCCGCTTCTTCTCGCTGCCGAACAGGCTGGTCTCGCTGACGCCCTCGCTGCAGCCGTTGCCGAAGCTGAAGCCGCAGCCGCCGCGCACGTTGAAGGCGTTCTCGGCGTACTCGCGGTGCGTGCTCGGGATCACGAAGCGGTCCTCGTAGTTGGCGATCGCCATCACGCGGTACATGTCCTCGACCTCGGGCACGGTCAGGCGCACCTGCTGCAGCGCCGAGAGGTCGGCGCGGCCGTCGACATGCTTGCTGCGCTGGTAGGCGCGCATCGCCAGCATGCGTTCCAGCGCCCGCACGACCGGGCCCTCGTCGCCGGCGGTCAGCAGGTTGGCCAGGTACTTGACCGGGATGCGCAGCTGCTGCACGTCCGGGATCTCGCCGTTGACGCCCAGCTGCCCGGCATTGGCCGCCGCGGTGATGGGCGACAGCGGCGGCACGTACCAGACCATCGGCAGCGTGCGGTACTCCGGGTGCAGCGGCAGCGCCACCTTCCACTGCACGGCCATCTTGTAGACCGGGCTCGTGCGCGCGGCCTCCAGCCAGGCTTCGGGGATGCCGTCGCGGCGCGCCTGCTCGACGACCTTCGGGTCGAACGGGTCGAGGAAGATGTCCAGCTGCGCCTGGTAGAGGTCCTTGTCGCGCTCGACGCTGGCCGCGGCCTCGATGCGGTCGGCGTCGTACAGCAGCACGCCGAGGTAGCGGATGCGTCCGACGCAGGTCTCGCTGCACACCGTGGGCTGCCCGGCCTCGATGCGCGGGTAGCAGAAGATGCACTTCTCGGCCTTGCCGCTCTTCCAGTTGTAGTAGATCTTCTTGTACGGGCAGCCGCTGACGCACATGCGCCAGCCGCGGCACTTGTCCTGGTCGATGAGGACGATGCCGTCTTCCTCGCGCTTGTAGATGCTGCCGCTGGGGCAGCTCGCGACGCAGGCCGGGTTCAGGCAGTGCTCGCACAGCCTGGGCAGGTACATCATGAAGGTGTTCTCGAACTGGCCGTAGATGTCCTTCTGGATGTCGTCGAAGTTGCGGTCCTTGCTGCGCTTCGCGAACTCGCCGCCCAGGATCTCCTCCCAGTTCGGGCCCCACTCGATCTTCTCCATGCGCTGGCCGGTGATCAGGCTGCGCGGGCGCGCGGTCGGCGCGTGCTTCATCTCCGGCGCCGAGTGCAGGTGGTCGTAGTCGAAGGTGAAGGGTTCGTAGTAGTCGTCGATCTGCGGCAGGTGCGGGTTGGCGAAGATCTTCATCAGGAGCTGCCACTTGCCGCCCTGGCGCGGCACGATGCGGCCGTCGCCCTTGCGGACCCAGCCGCCGTGCCACTTGTCCTGGTTCTCCCATTCCTTGGGGTAGCCGATGCCGGGCTTGGTCTCGACGTTGTTGAACCAGGCGTACTCGACGCCGGGGCGGCTGGTCCAGACGTTCTTGCAGGTCACGCTGCAGGTGTGGCAGCCGATGCACTTGTCCAGGTTCAGGACCATGCCGATCTGTGCACGTACTTTCATTTGGCGTTTCCTTGAATTAGCCAAGCTTCCCGCCGCGGAACCGGCTCTGCCGGGCCGCTGGCGGACGGCCCCCTCGGGGGGGTGAGCCGCGCCGAGCCAGTGCGGGGCCCTGGCGAGTGGCTGCGAACGGCGCTAGCGAGCGTGGGGGCACCATGGCTAGGGGTTCTCGCCCTGGCTCTGGTAGGCCTTGGCCAGATGGTCGTCGCGCGGCGTGTCCAGCCAGTCCACCTTGGCCATCTTGCGCACCACCACGAACTCGTCGCGGTTGGTGCCGATGGTCCCGTAGTAGTTGAAGCCGTAGCTGTACTGCGCGTAGCCGCCGATCATGTGCGTGGGCTTGGTGACGATGCGCGTCACGCTGTTGTGGATGCCGCCGCGCACGCCGGTGATCTCCGAGCCCGGCGTGTTGATGATCTTCTCCTGCGCGTGGTACATCATCACCATGCCCGGGTTGACGCGCTGGCTGACCACCGCGCGCGCCGCGATCGCGCCGTTGATGTTGAACAGCTCGACCCAGTCGTTGTCTTCGATCCCGGCCGCCTTCGCGTCGGTCTCCGACAGCCAGATCACCGGCCCGCCGCGGTTGAGCGTGAGCATGATCAGGTTGTCGCTGTAGGTGCTGTGGATGCCCCACTTCTGGTGCGGCGTGATGAAGTTCAGCAGCACCTCCTTGTGGCCGTTGGGCCGGATGTTGTGGATGCCCGAGGTCGTCTTCAGGTCCACCGGCGGGCGGTAGCTGGAGAAGCCCTCGCCGAAGGCGCGCATCCAGGGGTGGTCCTGGTAGAACTGCTGGCGCCCGGTCAGCGTGCGCCAGGGGATCAGCTCGTGCACGTTGGTGTAGCCGGCGTTGTAGCTGACCTTCTCGCTCTCCAGCCCGCTCCAGGTGGGGCTGCTGATGATCTTGCGCGGCTGCGCCTGCACGTCGCGGTAGCGGATCTTCTCGTCCTCGCGGTGCAGCGCCAGGTGCGCGTGTTCGCGGCCGGTGGCCTTGCTCAGCGCCTCCCAGGCCTTGACCGCGACGTGGCCGTTGGTCTCCGGCGCCAGCTGCAGGATGACCTCGCAGGCGTCGATGTCGGTGACGATGCGCGCGCGGCCGGCGGCGTCGGCGCCGTTGAGCTCGGCCAGCTGCTGCACCTCGGTCGCGGTATTCCAGCTGATGCCCTTGCCGCCGTTGCCCAGCTTGCCCATCAGCGGGCCCAGCGAGGTGAAGCGTTCGTAGGTCGCCGGGTAGTCGCGCTCGACGACCGCGATCTGCGGTGCGGTCTTGCCCGGGATCAGCTCGACCTCGCCCTTCTCCCACTCCTTGACGTCGAAGGGCTGCGCCAGCTCGGCCGGCGTGTCGTGCATCAGCGGCGTCAGCACCACTTCCTTCTCGACGCCCAGGTGGCCGACGCAGACCTCGCTGAAGGCCTTCGCGAAGCCCTTGTAGATCTCCCAGTCGCTGCGGCTCTGCCACACCGGGTCCACCGCCGCCGACAGCGGGTGGATGAAGGGGTGCATGTCGCTGGTGTTGAGGTCGTTCTTCTCGTACCAGCTGGCCGTGGGCAGCACGATGTCGCTGTACAGGCAGGTCGTGCTCATGCGGAAGTCCAGCGTGACCAGCAGGTCCAGCTTGCCCTCGGGCGCCTGCTCGTGCCAGGCCACCTCGGTCGGCTTGGCCTCGTCGCGGCCCAGGTCCTTGCCCTGCACGCCGCTTTCGGTGCCCAGCAGGTGCTTGCAGAAGTATTCGTGGCCCTTGCCGCTGCTGCCCAGCAGGTTGGAGCGCCAGACGAAGAGGTTGCGCGGCCAGTTCTGCGGCGCGTCCGGGTCCTCGCAGCTCATCTGCAGCGTGCCGTCCTTCAGCGCCTTGACGACATAGTCCTTGGCGTCCAGGCCGGCCGCCTGCGCGTCCTTGACCACCTGCAGCGGGTTGGTCTTGAGCTGCGGCGCCGAAGGCAGCCAGCCCATGCGCTCGGCGCGCACGTTGCAGTCGATCAGGCTGCCGCCGAAGGTGGCGCGGTCGTTCGCGTCGGCCAGCGGCGACAGGATCTCGGACACCTGGAGCTTCTCGTAGCGCCACTGGTCGGTGTGGGCGTAGAAGAAGCTGGTGCTGTTCTGCTGGCGCGGCGGCCGGCTCCAGTCCAGCGCGAAGGCCAGCGCGGTCCAGCCGGTCTGCGGGCGCAGCTTCTCCTGGCCCACGTAGTGCGCCCAGCCGCCGCCGCTCTGGCCGATGCAGCCGCACAGCATCAGCAGGTTGATCACGCCGCGGTAGTTCATGTCGGCGTGGTACCAGTGGTTCATCGCCGCGCCGATGATGACCATCGACTTGCCGTGGGTCCTGTCGGCGTTGTCGGCAAACTGGCGCGCGACCGCCACCACCTGTTCGGCCGGCACGCCGGTGATCTTCTGCTGCCAGGCCGGGGTGTACGGCGCGTCGTCGTCGTAGTCCTTCGCGCCGCTGCCCAGGCCGCGGTCGATGCCGTACTGCGCCACCTGCAGGTCGAAGACGGTGGCGACCAGCGCCTCGCGCTCGTCGCCTTCCTTGCCCAGGCGCAGCCGCACCGCGGGCACGCGCGCCAGGTTCAGCTCGCCCGCCTGCTTGTTGGCCGGGAAGTGCGGCACCTCGGTGCCGGCGAAATACGGGAAGCCGACGTCGACGACCTCGTGCGCCTGCGCACCGTCCTCCAGCACCGACAGCTTGAGCTTCACGTCGCTGCCGTGGCGCGCCTCCCGGGCCTCCAGGTTCCACTTGCCGGCGTCGTCGCGGCCTTCGGGGCCCCAGCGGAAGCCGATCGAGCCGTTGGGCAGCACGGCCTTGCCGTCGGTGTCGAAGGCCACCGTCTTCCACTCGGGGTTGTTGGCCTGGCCCAGCTTGCCGTTGAAGTCGCTGGCACGCAGGTAGCGCCCGGGCGCCAGCACGGTGCGACCGTCGGGCAGCGTGCGCTGCTCCAGCATCACCAGCAGCGGCAGGTCGGTGTAGCGGCGTGCGTAGTCGTCGAAGTAGGTGCTGCGCGCCTTGCCCGCGCCGGGGAAGTAGAACTCCCTGAGCACGACATGGCCCATTGCCATCGCCAGCGCGGCGTCGGTGCCCTGCTTGGGATGCAGCCACAGGTCGGCCAGCTTGGCGACCTCGGAATAGTCCGGCGTCACCGCCACCGTCTTCGCGCCCTTGTAGCGCACCTCGGTGAAGAAGTGCGCGTCCGGCGTGCGCGTCTGCGGGACGTTGCTGCCCCAGGCGATGAGGAAGGTGCTGTTGTACCAGTCGGCGCTCTCCGGCACGTCGGTCTGCTCGCCCCAGATCTGCGGGCTGGCCGGCGGCAGGTCGCAGTACCAGTCGTAGAAGCTCATGCACACGCCGCCGATCAGGCTGAGGTAGCGGCTGCCGGCGGCATAGCTGACCATGCTCATCGCCGGGATCGGGCTGAAGCCGACGACGCGGTCCGGGCCATGCGTCTTGATCGTGTAGACGTTGGCGGCGGCGATCAGCCGGTTGACCTCGTCCCAGCTGCTGCGCACGAAGCCGCCCATGCCGCGCACCTTCTGCCAGTCGCGCCGCGCCTCGCCGTCCTCGACCAGGCTGGCCCAGGCCTGGACCGGGTCCTCGTGCAGCGCCAGCGCGGCGCGCCAGCGCTTGAGCAGGCGGCCGCGCACCAGCGGGTACTTGAGCCGGTTGGCGCTGTACAGGTACCAGGAGTAGCTGGCGCCGCGCGCGCAGCCGCGCGGCTCGTGGTTGGGCAGGTCCGGCCGCGTGCGCGGGTAGTCGGTCTGCTGGGTCTCCCAGGTCACGATGCCGCCCTTGACGTGGATCTTCCAGCTGCAGCTGCCGGTGCAGTTGACGCCATGCGTGCTGCGCACGATCTTGTCGTGCGCCCAGCGGTTGCGGTAGGCGTCCTCCCAGGTGCGGTCCTCGCCGGTGGTCACGCCGTGGCCGTCGGCGAACGGCTCCTTGGGCAGCGTGAAGTGGGTCAGGCGATCGAGGAAGTGGCTCATGGTGCGTCCTTGTTGAACGGGCTCGTCAGCACGGCACCGGGGCGTGCCGGCGTGCGTAGTGCCACCAGGTGATGGCGATGCAGGAAAGGTAGAAGGCGACGAAGACCGCCAGCGCGAACTGCGGCCCGCCGGTCAGCGCGATCGAGCTGCCGAAGCTCTTGGGGATGAAGAAGCCGCCGTAGGCGCCGATCGCGCTGGCGAAGCCCAGCGCCGCGGCGCCCTCGGTGTTGCCCTCGCGCACGGCCTGCGCCTGCGCCCGCGGGCCGAGCTCCTGCGCGGCCTGCTGGCGCACGGCCAGGAAGACCAGCGGGATCATGCGGAAGGTGCTGCCGTTGCCCAGCCCCGAGAGCACGAACAGCAGCACGTAGGCGGCGATGAAGCCGACGGCCGACCCGCCGGTGCCGTCCTGCGCGGGCAGGCAGGCCAGCACCGCGAGCACGGCCAGCGCCATCGCGACGAAGACCCACAGCGTGACGCGCGCGCCGCCCAGCCGGTCGGCCAGCGCGCCGCCCAGCGGCCGCGCCAGCGCGCCGGCCAGCGGCCCGACCCAGACCCAGGCCAGCACGCCGACCTCCGGAAACTGGCTCGCCAGCAGCAGCGGGAAGCCGGCGGCGTGGCCCAGGAAGCTGCCGAAGGTGCCCAGGTACAGCCAGCACAGCAGCCAGTTGTGACGGCGGGTGAAGATCACCGCCTGCTCGGCGAAGCCGGCACGCGCCACCGCCAGGTCGTTCATGCCGAACCAGGACGCCAGCGCGCTGGCCGCGATCAGCGGCACCCACACGAAGCCGGCGTTCTGCAGCCACAGCGGCTGGCCCATCGCGCCGGCCTGCGGCGCGCCGCCCAGCGCACCGAACAGCCCCACCGTGACGACCAGCGGCACGACCAGCTGCACCAGCCAGACGCCCAGGTTGCCGAGGCCGGCGTTGAGCCCCAGCGCCCAGCCCTTGCGCGACTTCGGGAAGAAGTGGCTGATGTGCGCCATCGAGCTGGCGAAGTTGCCGCCGCCCAGGCCGCACAGCAGCGCCAGCACGACCATCCACTCGTAGGGCGTGTCCGGCCGCTGCACGGCCACGCCGATGCCCAGCGCCGGCAGCAGCAGGCTGGCGGTGGCCAGCGCGGTGAAGCGCCGGCCGCCGACCAGCGGCACCGCGAAGGCATAGACGATGCGCAGCGTGGCCCCCGCCAGCGCCGGCAGCGCGGCCAGCCAGAACAGCTGGTTGGTGCTGTAGCGGAAGCCCGCCGCCGGCAGGTGCACGACGAGCACCGACCACAGCATCCACACCGCGAAGGCCAGCGTCAGCGCGACGATGGACAGCCCCAGGTTGCGGCGCGCGACCTGCCGGCCGCGGCGTTCCCAGAACGCGCGGTCCTCGGGGTTCCACTCGGTGATCGTGGGACTGACGACCATCGCGGGCGCTCATGGCAGTGTCGCGCGGGGCCTCAGGGGTTCTTCACGTACGCGTCGCGGCGCAGGTAGAACCACCAGTTCAGCACCAGGCACAGCGCGTAGAAGACGGCGAAGCCGTACATCGCGACCTGCGGCGTGCCGGCCTTGATCTGCTCGCCGATCACCACCGGCGCGATGAAGGCGCCGTAGGCCGCCACCGCCGAGGTCCAGCCCAGCACCGGACCGGCCTGCGTGCGGTCGAAGATGACGCCGATGGTTCGGAAGGTGCTGCCGTTGCCGATGCCGCTGGCCGCGAACAGCACGATGAACAGCAGCAGGAAGGGCAGGAAGTACTGCTCGGGCGTGGCCGAGCCGTAGGCCAGCATCATCACGTAGCCCACCGCGACCGAGGCCGCGACCATCACCACCGAGATGACCTGCGTGACGATGGAGCCGCCGACCTTGTCGCTGATCCAGCCGCCGACCGGGCGGATCGCGGCGCCGACGAAGGGCCCGATCCAGGCATAGGTGAAGGCCGACGGTGCGTTCGGGTTCTTCAGCGTGTGCGTCATCACGCCGTTGGCGTCGGGCACGTGGCTGACGCCGAAGATCACCGCGATCGACAGCGGCAGCGCCATGGAAAAGCCGATGAACGAGCCGAAGGTGACGATGTACAGGATCGTCATCGACCAGGTGTGCTTGTCCTTGAAGATGGCGAACTGCCTGGCGATGTTCTCCTTCATCGGGCCGAAGGCCGCGAGCTTCATCACCAGCAGCATCAGGACGATGTCCAGCGGGATCGCGATCCACATGCTCAGCAGCCCCAGCCCGGTGGGTGCCGGCAGGTACAGCCAGAGCACGAAGATCGCGGGCACGAAGGCCAGCGTGTAGAGGTAGGTGATCTTCGAGAACGCGACGATGGGGTTGCCGGAGGCCGGCGTCACCGTCTTCAGGTTGTTCATGCCGAACCAGCACAGGATGGCCAGCGGCACCAGCGACAGCACCCAGGCGAAGCCGGCGTTCTGGATCCAGGTCGGCGTGCCGGCGGCGATCTTGCCCAGGATCCAGCCGCTGTCCTTCTGCAGCACCATCGGCTCCCCGGCGAGCGCGCCGAAGAGGCCCACCGTCATCACCAGCGGGATCACGACCTGCATCGTCGTGACGCCGAAGTTGCCGATGCCGGCATTGATGCCCAGCGCCGTGCCCTGCAGCCGCTTCGGGAAGAAGGTGCTGATGTTGGACATCGAGCTCGCAAAGTTGCCGCCGCCGACACCCGACCACAGCGCCATCAGCTGGAACACCCACAGCGGCCACTCCGGGTGCTGCAGCGCGATGCCGGTGCCTATGGCCGGCGCCAGCAGCATCGCGGTGGTCAGGAAGATGGTGTTGCGCCCGCCGGCCAGGCGGATGAAGAACGAGGCCGGGATGCGCATCGTGGCGCCGGAGATGCCGGCGATGGCGGTCAGCGTGAACAGCTCGGCCTGCGTGAACGGGAAGCCGAGGTTGTGCATCTGCACCGTGATGATTCCCCACATGCCCCACACCGCGAAGGCGCACAGCAGCGCCGGCACCGAGATCGCGAGGTTGCGGTAGGCGATGCGCTTGCCGGTGCTCTCCCAGAAGGCCTCGTCCTCGGGCCGCCAGTCGGCGATGTCGGCGCCGCGCGCCGGGGCCGGCGCGGCCGCGCCGGAGGGGGTGGTGGTGGTATTCATGCGGGGACTCCTGCGCTGCGTTCAGCGCGCGCCGCCTTGGGCCAGCGGCGAGGCGGGGGCGTTGGCGCCCATGACCTCGGTCTTGCGCACCTCGGTCCAGTACATCCAGATCAGCGAGACCCAGACCACGCCGTACATCAGCATGAAGGCGCTGGAGCGGATGCCGGTGAAGTCCATCAGCGCGCCGAACAGGATCGGCAGCACGAAGCCGCCCAGCCCGCCGGCCAGGCCGACGATGCCGCTGATGGTGCCGATGTTCTTCGGGTAGTCGTCGCTGATGTACTTGAAGACGCTGGCCTTGCCGAAGGCCCAGGCGATGCCCAGCACGAACATCAGCGCGGTGAAGGTGTAGACGTTGAGCCCGATGTGGAAGCTCTTGGGCCCGTCGACGGTGAGGATCGTGAAGTCGGTCTGCGGGTAGCTGAGCAGGAACAGGCAGATCCAGCTCACCCACATCACCCACCACGTGACCTGGTGGGCGCCGTACTTGTCCGACAGCCAGCCGCCGATGGCGCGCAGCACGCCGCCGGGCAGGCTGAAGCAGGCCGCCAGCAGCGCCGCGACGCGGATGTCCAGGCCGTACTCGCCGACGTAGTACTGCACCATCCACAGGCTCAGCGCGACATAGCCGCCGAAGACGATGCTGTAGTACTGGCAGTACTTGAGCACCTTGGGGTCCTTCAGCGACTGCAGCTGGTCGACGAAGCGCGTGTTGCTGGGCACCAGGTGCGCCGGGTCGCTGTGGCTGAAAAGCCAGAACACGATCACCGTTCCCAGCATGATGGCTGCGTAGACCTGCGGCACCATGGTCCAGCCGAAGGCCACCAGCAGCGCCGGCGCGATGAACTTGTTGACCGCCGCGCCCGAGTTGCCGGCGCCGTAGACGCCCATCGCCATGCCCTGGCGGTTCTTCGGGAACCAGCGCGCCACGTAGGGCGTGCCGACCGAGAACGAACCCCCGGCCAGCCCGACGAACAGGCCGATGACCAGGAAGTGCCAGTACTCGGTGGCGTAGGCCATCAGCCAGATCGCCGGCACCGTGGCGGCCATCAGGATGGTCATCACGATGCGGCCGCCGTACTTGTCGGTCCAGATGCCCAGCGGCACGCGCACCAGCGAGCCGGTGAGCACCGGCGTGGCGGTCAGCAGGCCGAACTCGGTGGCGTTGAGGTTGAGCTGCTGCTTGATCGGGATGCCGATGACGCCGAACATCATCCAGACCATGAAGCAGACCGTGAAGGCCAGCGTGCTGGACGCGAGCACGCTCCAGGCGCGGCGGTCGAGGGGGGCGGCGGGGGCCGGGGCGGCGTTCATGACGGACCTTTCCGGGGCGGTACGCTGTGTGGACTCGTGACACCGCGATCCTCGCCACGCCGGCACGCGCCGCCCATCCGCCTTCGGACCAGCCGGGCCGCGCCACAAGGACGAGGGCACGACACCCGCCCTCGTTCGAAAGAACTAGCTCCGCACCCGGCTTGACCGGCGTCAAGCCGTCGGCCGGCGCGCGCGGGCAGCATGCCCGGTCCGCCGCCCCCCACCCTGCCGGAGACCGCCGTGATCTGCCAACGCATCCACCATGTCGCCTACCGCTGCCGCGACGCGCGCGAGACCGTGCGCTGGTACCGCGAGCACCTGGGCATGGACTTCGTGCTCGCGATCGCCGAGGACCGCGTGCCCAGCACGCATGCACCCGACCCCTACATGCATGTCTTCCTGGACGCCGGCGGCGGCAACGTGCTGGCCTTCTTCGAGCTGCCGAACTCGCCGGCGATGGGGCGCGACACGAATACGCCGGACTGGGTGCAGCACATCGCGTTCAAGGTCGACGGCCTGGCCACGCTCGCGGCCACGAAGGCGCGGCTGCAGGCGGCGGGCATCGAGGTGATCGGGCCGACCGACCACACGATCTTCCAGTCGATCTACTTCTTCGACCCCAACGGCCACCGCGTCGAGCTGGCGGCCGACACCGCAACGCCGGAGCAGCTGCGCCGGCTCGACGAGGTCAAGTGGGCGATGCTGGACGAGTGGGCCGAGACCCGGCGCGCGCCGCGGCACGCGGCGTGGATGCACGAGCGGGAGCTGGCGGGCGGCTGAGCCCGGCGACCGCGACGCCTCGGCGCGCCGCCGGCCGCGGCCGGGAGCCTGCGTCCCCGAGCGGGGCCAGCGCGGGGCGGCCGTCCGGCCGCCCAGGCTTCTAGAAGGCCACGACCTCGGCGCGCATGCCGCGCGCCGCCAGCATGGCCTGCGTCCGTTCGGCGTCGCGGCGGCGCAGGAAGGGCCAGGCAGCGACGCGCCAGTCGGCGCCGACCGCGACCGCCTCGACCTGCACGTCGCCGTCCGTGCCGACGAGCGCGCGCATCGCATGCGCGAGCTGTTCGGACTCCGCGCGCGTGCGCACGAGCCGCGTCGACACGGCCCAGACCTCGCCGCGCGGCGGCAGCACGATCGCCGGTGGCGATGCCGCAGCGCCGGCCGTCGAGGCCTTCGCTGTCGCCGGCACCGCGGCCGCGACGGCCCCCGCCGCGGCGGCTGCGGGCGGGGCGGCCGCCGTTCGCCGGCGCGGCAGCGGCTTCACGACCTGGGGGCGCGGCGGCAGGCTCACGGTGCCCCAGCGCGGTTCGACGTCGGCCGGCCGCTCGTAGGCCGGCGCCTCGGGCCCGGGCGCCGGCGCGAGGGCCACGGCGGCGGACGCGGCCGGCGCCGCCGATGCGACCGCTGCCACGGGTGCGGCCGCCGCCGAGGCGGCGATCGCTTCCGGCATCGCCGGAGCCGCCGGCGGCGGCATGGCGGCGATGCCCGGCGCCGGCCGCGATGGCGGCGCTTCGCCGGGCAGGGCCGTCCAGTCGAAAACCGCCAGCGCCAGCCCGGCCAGCGCGCTCGCGGCCAGCCCCTGGCGCCGTCGGTCCGGCAGGCGGCGGCCGAGCACCGGCGCGCCGGGTGCCGGCCCGAGCAGCACGCGGGTGCGTTGACCTTCGGCCTCGATCGCCGCGGTCAGCAGGAAGCGGTGGCGCACCACCTGCCCGGCCGGCAGCGGATCGCCTGCCACCTCGCGCAAGGGCGTGCCCGCGGCCAGCGGCAGCGCGGCGACGGCGTGCGCCGCCGCGAAACGCGCCACGCGCGCCGGCGCCAGCGGCGCGATGAAGTCCTCGCTGAAGGCCGGCGCGGCGGCGTCCTCGTCAGCGCCCTCGACGACCGCGAAGGGCAAGGCGACGACGCCGACGGACTGCACCTGCGACGCGCGGATGCGCCGCGCCAGCGGGTCGCGGTGCTGCCAGGCCAGCACGCGGGCAGCGATCTCGTCGGGGCGCAACTCGTCCATCGTCGCCGACGATGCTGCCGCACGGGGCACCGCGCGGCCGCACGATCAGGGGCCGAGCGCCCGCGCTTATCGGGCCATTCGTCAGCCGACGACGGTGCCCACGACCTCGCCGAAGCCGATGCGCACCGCGCCCGGCGTCTCGCAGAAGGCGCGCAGGATCACGGTGTCGCCGTCCTGCAGGAAGGTGCGCGTCTCGCCGCCCGGCAGCTCGATGGCGAACTTGCCGCCCGCCGACAGCTCCAGCAGCGACCCGCCCTGCCCCGGCCCGGGCCCGGACAGCGTGCCGGTGCCCAGCAGGTCGCCGGTGGCGAGGTTGCAGCCGTTGCTGGTGTGGTGGGCCAGCAGCTGGGCCGGCGTCCACCAGGCGTCGATCGCGTTGCTGTGCGACAGCTGCACCGGCGGGATGCGCGCCTTGCGCATCGCCGCGGTCTGCAGGAAGACGGCGAGGTGGATGTCGACCGCACCGTGCGCGCGGTTGAACGGGCTGTCCAGGTAGGGCAGCGGCTGCGGCTCGGTGGCCGCGCGCACGGCCGGCCGCCGGAACGGCGCCAGCGCCTCGAACGAGACGATCCAGGGCGAGACCGAGGTCGCGAAACTCTTGGCCAGGAAAGGCCCCAGCGGCTGGTATTCCCAGCCCTGGATGTCGCGCGCCGACCAGTCGTTGAGCAGGCCGATGCCGAACAGGTGGTCCTCGGCCTTCGCCATCGGCACCGGCGTGCCGAGCTCGTTGCCGACGCCGACCCACAGCCCCAGCTCGAGCTCGTAGTCCAGGCGCTGGCTGGGGCCGAAGTGCGGCGGCCCGCCGGACTCGACCGCGCTGCTGCGCGTCTGGCCCTGCGGGCGCCTGACCTGGCCGCCGAGGCCGATCGACGAGGCGCGGCCGTGGTAGCCGATCGGCACCCACTTGTAGTTGGGCAGCAGCGGGTTGTCGGGCCGCATCAGCTTGCCCACCGCCAGCGCGTGGTGGATGCCGGCGTAGAAGTCCGTGTAGTCGCCGATGCGGCAGGGCAGCGACATCTCGGCGTCGCCGATCGGGCACAGGCACAGCTCCAGGAAGGGCCCCTGGTCGCTGTCCAGCGTCAGCGCCTCGGACAGCGCGGCGCGCAGGCGCTTCCAGGCCGGCCGGCCCAGCGCCATGAAGGCCGCCAGGTCGCCCTCGGCCAGCGGCTCCAGCAGCGGCTGCACATCCTCGGGCCAGGGGCACTGCGCGGCGGCGAGTCTCAGGTCCAGGACGTAGTTGCCGATCGCGACCCCGGCACGCCAGGGCTCGGCCACGCCGCCGGCGCCGCGCGCGCGGCGGCGGAAGCGGCCCAGCGGCAGGTTCTGGATCGGGAAGTCGCTGTCGGCCATGTTGGCCGACTCGACCCAGCTGCGCCGGTGCGGGTCGTGCGTCGCGTCGATGAGGTCCGGGTTGGGCACGCCGTTGGCGGCCGTCATCGGGGTCGTCGGTGAATTCGCGGTCATGACGATCGGGCCCTCCCCGGCCCGGCTCGGCCCCTCGTTCAGCGCGGCCCGGCGCGGCCCGCCGCGAAGCGGTCCGCCAGGCCGGCCCAGCAGCCGGCGTAGGCGCCGTCCAGCGCCCCGCCCTGCAGCGCCCAGGCGGTGGGCCGCAGGCGCCAGCGGCTCTCGAACATGAAGGCCAGCGTGTGGTCCAGCTTGTGCGGCGCGAGCGCGGCGTTCGTCGCCTTCTCGAAGGCTTCGGCGTCGGGCCCATGCGGCACGAAGGCATTGTGCAGGCTCATGCCGCCGGGACGGAATCCCTCGGGTTTGGCGTCGTACTGGCCGAGCACCAGGCCCATGAATTCGCTCATCACGTTGCGGTGGTACCAGGGCGGGCGGAAGGTGTCCTCGGCGACCATCCAGCGCGGCGGGAAGATCACGAAGTCGCAGTTGGCGGTGCCCGGGGTGTCGCTGGGGCTGGTCAGCACCGTGAAGATGCTGGGGTCCGGGTGGTCGAAGCTGACGGTGCCGATGGTGTTGAAGCGCGCGGTGTCGTAGGCGAAGGGCACCAGGTTGCCGTGCCAGGCGACGACGTTGAACGGCGACGAGGCCGCCCGCGTGCGCCAGCAGCGGCCGCCGTAGCGGCGCACGATCTCGGTGGCGCCGGCGTCGGCCTCGAAGGCGGCCTGCGGCGCGACGAAGTCGCGCGCATTGGCCAGCCCGTTGCTGCCGATCGGCCCCAGCTCGGGCAGGCGGAACGGCGCGCCGTGGTTCTCGCAGACGTACAGGCGCGTCGGCCCGTCCACCGCCACCTTGAAGGCCATGCCGCGCGGCACGAGCGCGATCTGTCCCGGCACGACGCGCAGCACGCCCAGCTCCGTCGTGATCACGAGCGCGCCCTGCTGCGGCACCAGCAGCATCTCGCCGTCGGCATTGACCAGCGCGCGCTGCATCGAGCGGTTGCACAGCACCAGGTGGGCGGCGATGCCGACATGCGCGTCCGGGTCGCCGTTGGCGGCCACGGTGCGGATGCCGTCGACGAAGTCGGCCGGCGCGGCCGGCACCTCCACCGGGTGCCAGCGCAGCGGGTCCGGCGGCGCCTGCTCGCCGCTGGCGGCGCCGCTCTTCCAGTGCGGCTGCTCGTAGGGCTCGTAGGCGCCGGCGACCACGCTGGGCTGGCGCCGGTACATCCAGGTGCGGCGGTTGTCGGCGCGCGGCGCGGTGAAGGCGGCGCCGGACAGCAGCTCGGCGTACAGCCCCAGCGGCGGCTGCTGCGGGCTGTTGCGGCCCACCGGCAGCGCGCCGGCCACGGCCTCGCTCTCGAAGTGGTTGCCGAAGCCGGTCAGCGGGGAAGGTTCGGGGGCGCTCATCTCGTCGGGCTCTCGTCGTGGTCGGCGTTGTCGGCGGCCAGGCCGGCGCGCGCGGCGGCGATCGCCTCCTTCAGCACGCGCAG
Source organism: Rubrivivax sp. (assembly GCA_019635315.1). GTDB lineage: Bacteria > Pseudomonadota > Gammaproteobacteria > Burkholderiales > Burkholderiaceae_C > Rubrivivax. Next base: position 1,091,630 of record JAHBZT010000001.1, on the reverse strand, counting down.
GTCGCCGATGTGGTTGGCCAGCAGCAGGATCAGCCGCGCATTGAGCAGTTCGCTCTGTGCGTCGGCCAGCCCGCGGTGGCCCGCGATCAGCATCTCGTAGAAGTCGTCGCCGGGCAGGTAGACATGGCGGTAGCGCTCGCCGGGGATGCCGAAGTTGGGGTCGGTATTCAGGTGCTGCATCGCGGGCTCCGGTGGTTCACGCCCGGCCGCAGGCGCGCGCCTGCGCGCGGCGCACGGCCGCGGCGTCGACCTCGCGCCAGCGTGCGGCCACATGCTGGTCCGGGCGCAGCAGGTAGGCGGTGCGGGGGCTGGCGTCGCAGCGCGTCGCCGCCAGGTCGTCGCGGTCGATCACCACGTCGGCCCAGGGCGGCACGGCCGCCGGCACGCGGCTGCCCGGCGGCAGCACGACCAGCGTGCGCACCGGCACCTCGGCCTGTGCCAGCGCCGCCAGCGCGTCGTGCTGCGCCGGCGCGGGCCAGCCGAAGTGCAGCAGCACGAAGCCGCCGCCGATGTGCGCGAGCAGCCAGCCCGCGCGGCCGTCGGCCGCGAGCACCGGCGCATCGTCCAGCGGCGCGCCGGGCAGCATCCAGCCGCCGAAGTCGTCGCCGTCCGGCGTATTCAGCGGCGAGTCGCGCAGCGTCGCCGGCACCGACAGGCGCCCGCTGTTGACCAGCACGCGCGCGAACGGCTGCTCGGCGGCCAGCGAGAGCACGGCGTCGCGCATGACCTGCGCGGCGCGGCTCTTGGGCGTCATGAAGTCGGTGGCGCGCGTGCTGCACTGCAGGTTCTCGTCGGCGGCGGCGCAGCGCTCGCGGTCGTAGCTGTCCAGCAGCGTGTCCGGCGCGCGGCCGCGCAGCACGAGGTCCAGCTTCCAGGCCAGGTTGTCGGTGTCCTGGATGCCGGAATTGGCGCCGCGCGCGCCGAAGGGCGAGACCTGGTGCGCCGCGTCGCCGACGAAGAGCAGCCGGCCGTGGCGGAACCGGGCCATGCGCCGGCACTGGAAGGTATAGACGCTGGTCCACTCGAGCCGGAAGCCCATGTCCGGGAAGCCCATGCTGTCGAGCGCGGCGCGTATGCGCGGCAGCACGCGCTCGGGCTGCTTCTCGGCCTCGGGGTCGGCGTCCCAGCCGAGCTGGAAGTCCATGCGCCAGACCTGGTCGGACTGGCGGTGCAGCAGCGCGCTCTCGCCGCGGTGGAAGGTCGGCGCGAACCAGAAGCGGCGCTCGGTCGCGTCGGCCGCGAAGGGCTCGCCGTCGAGCACCACGTCGGCGATCAGGAAGCGGTCCTGGAAGACCTTGCCCTCGATGTCCAGCCCGAGCGCGCGGCGGATCGGGCTGCGCGCGCCGTCGGCGACGACCAGCCAGTCGGCGCGCAGCGTGTAGCGGCCGTCGGCGGTCTCGACCTCGACGGCGGCGTGGTCGGCCTGCGGCGTGACCTGCACGACGCGGTTTCGCCAGCGCAGGTCCAGGCCCGGCAGGTCCGCCGCACGCTCGACCAGGTACTGCTCCAGGTGGTACTGCTGCAGGTTGACCATGCCCGGGCGGTGGTGGCCGGCCTCGGGCAGCAGGTTGAACGAGAAGACCTCGCGCTCGCGGTGGAAGGTGCGCCCGACATTCCAGGTCACGCCCTTGGCGACGACACGCTCGCCCACCCCCAGGCGGTCCAGGATCTCCAGCGTGCGCTTGGCGTAGCACACGCCGCGCGAGCCGACGCTGACGGTGTCGTCGTCGTCCAGCAGCACAACCGGCTGGCCGTGCTGCGCGAGGTCGATCGCCGCCGCCAGCCCCACCGGCCCGGCGCCGACGACGACCAGCGGCACGCGGCGCTCGCCGCCGTGGTCCAGTTCCGCCGGCCGCCGGTAGGCATAACGCGGCCAGGTGTAGGTCTGCAGCATTGCCCCGGCTCCCCGCGCCGTCAGGCGCCTTCCAGCGCCTTCCACATCTCGATGTCGCGCTCGGCGGTCCAGATGCGCGGGTCGCGGTGCGCGGTGGCCTCGTCGTAGGCGCGCGTCACGTCGAAGGGCATGCAGTGGTCGAAGATGACCCAGTGGCCGTACTTCGGCCGCACCGCGGCCAGGGTCTCGCGGTAGACGGTCTTGAGGTCCTTGCCGGCGGCGGCGCCGGCCTGCACCGCGGCGAAGACGTCGGCGACGAAGGCCCGCGTGCCGGCCAGCCCGGCGGCCACCTGCTCGGGCGTGACCAGCGCCGCGCCGCGGCCGGGCACCAGCTTCTGCGGCTGGAGCGCGGCGATGTTGTCCAGCGTCTGCGGCCAGTCGCTGAAGTAGGCGTCGCCGGCATAGGGCGTGGCGTCGAACTCCACGAGGTCGCCGCTGAAGAGGATCTTCTCCTGCGGCAGCCAGACCACCGTGTCGCCCTTGGTGTGGCCGCGGCCGAGCTGGATCAGCTGCACCTCCAGCCTTCCCAGCCACAGGGTCATCTTCCCGGTGAAGGTCATCGTCGGCCAGGTCAGCCCGGGGGGCACGCTCTCGACGTTGCGGAACAGGCGCGGGAAGCGGCCGATCTCGCTGGCCTTGTCCTGCTCGCCGCGCTCGCGGATCAGGCTCAGCGTGTCCTCGCTGGCGATGATGTGCTCGGGCCGGTAGGCGCTGGCGCCGAGCACGCGCACCGCGTGGTAGTGACTCAGCACCACGTACCTGATGGGCTTGTCGGTCACCTCGCGGATGCGGCGGATGACGTCCCCGGCCATCACCGGCGTGGCCTGGGTGTCGATCACCATCACCGCGTCGTCGCCGACCACGACGCCGGTATTGGGGTCGCCCTCGGCGGTGTAGGCCCAGGCATGGTCGGACAGCTTCGTGAAGCTGACCTGCTTGTCCTGCAGGTCGGCCTGGCTGGCGAAGGCTTTGCTCATGGGACGGCGGCTCCGTGCGGTGGAACGGTCCGCGGCGGTCGGCGGACGGAGCCGCGATGGTAGCGCGTGAATTCGCTATTGTCTAATCCGTTCGGTTTAGTCAAACTCGCGGCATGGCGAACGAAGCCCCGTCCGGCGCCCAGCGCGGCATCCAGAGCATCGAGGTCGGCGGCGCGCTGCTGCGCGCGCTGGCCCACCACGGCCGCGCGCTGCCGCTCAAGGAGCTGGCCGCCGAGGCCGGCATGGCGCCGGCCAAGGCGCACCCCTACCTGGTGAGCTTCGGCAAGCTCGGGCTGATCGAGCAGGACCCGGCCAGCGGCCGCTACGGCCTGGGGCCTTTGGCCATGCAGCTGGGGCTGATCAGCCTGCAGCAGCTGGACCCGCTGGCGCTGGCCGGCGCGGAGATCGAGCGCCTGGCCGCCGAGACCGGCCACACGGTGGCCATCGCGGTGTGGGGCAGCCGCGGCGCGACCATCGTGCGCGTAGCGCGGCCGGCCAGCGCGGTCTATGTCTCGATGCGCCACGGCACCGTGATGAGCCTGCGCCATACCGCGTCGGGGCTGCTGTTCGCGGCCCACCTGCCGCGTGCGCGCGTGCGGCCGCTGCTGCGCGCCGAGCCGGCCGACGCCGGCGACGCCGACCTCGAGGCGCAGCTCGCGCAGGTGCGTGCCGAGGGCCTGGCGCGCGTGCAGGACCGGCTGCTGCCGGGCATCAGCGCGGTCGCCGCGCCGGTCTTCGACGGCAGCGGCGCGCTGGCGCTGGCGCTCACCGCGATCGGCCCGAGCGCGACGCTGGACAGCGCGCCCGACGGCCAGACGGCGCGTGCGCTGCGCAGCGCCGCCGCCGCGCTGTCGGCGCGGCTGGGCTGGCGGCCGGCGGCTTGAGCGTGTGAGCAGCCCTCCCATGCACCTGCGCATGGGATGACCGCTCACCCTCTGAGCCGCGCCCGGCAGCCGCTCAGTCGGCCCGCGCCGCGCGCCGCCGCAGCGCGCCGGCCAGCCCGGCGAGCCCGGCCAGCCACAGCGCCGCGGTCGCTGGCTCCGGCACCACCGAGACATGGTCGAAGGCGCCGCTGACGAACATCAGGCCGCCGGCGTAGAAGTGCAGCTGCACGAACGGCGCCTCGCCCGGCGTGCTGAAGACGCCGGTGTCGAAGAAGGCGGTCGTGCCGCCGGGCACCGACTTGACATGGTCCGGGCTCGCCGTCCAGGGGCCGGCCGGCGTCGGCCCCCACTCGAAGACGACGACCACCGTGTGCGTCTCGGTATCGGGGTACATGGGCGCGAAGCCGCCGGCGAAGTGGAAACTCATCGCCACCGCGCCCGGCACCGCGGCATGCGCGAACGTGTGGGCGGTGTCGCTGCCGATGGGCCCGGTGATGGACTCGGTCTCGGCCCCGACCGGCGCGGCGAGCGCCAGCAGCAGGGTGGCGGCGAGCGGGCGCAGCGCGCTGCGCGGGTCGCCGAAGCGGTTCAGGCTGCTCATGCGCGCCCTCCTTCGCCGCGCATCTCGCGGCGCCTCGTCGGATCGATCCTCGCGCACCGTGCTGCCTGGTGCCTCGAGCAACGGATAGGTGCTGCACCGGGGGCTGTCAAGGCGCACCCCCACGATCGGAGGCGGCCGCCGCGCGCCGCGGTACGCTCGCGCCTGTGCCGCGTTGCGGCGGCGCCCTCCACACCGACATCGACATGATCGCTTCCCGCTCCCGGCTGCGCGCCCTGCTGGTCGCCACCGACCTGTCGGCGCCGGCGCGCCATGCCGCCGGGCGCGGTGCGGCACTGGCCGCGGCCGACGGCGCCGCGCTGACGCTGGTGCACGCGCTCGGCGCGGGGGCGCTGGACCAGCTGCGCCGCTGGCTCGAGGGCGACGCCGAGGCGGCGCTGCGCGCCGAGGCCGAGCGCCGGCTGCAGGCGCTGGCCGGCGCGCTGGCCGCGGCGCATGCCGGCCTGCAGGTCGACACCCGCCTGGCCAGCGGCCGCGTCGTCGACGCGATCGGCGCCGAGGCGGCGCGCGTGCGTGCCGACCTCGTGGTCTGCGGCACGCGCGGCGCCGGCTTCCTGCGCCGCCAATTGCTGGGCAGCACGGCCGAGCACCTGGCGCGCCGGTCGGCGCCGCCGGTGCTGATGGTGCGCACGCCGCCACGCGCGCCGTACCGGCGCGTCATCGTCGCGGTCGACTTCTCGCGCTTCAGCGCGGTGTCGCTGGCCCAGGCGCTGCGCGTCGCGCCGGCGGCGGACGTGGTGCTGCTGCATGCGGTCACGGTGCCGATGGAGAGCCAGCTGCGGCTGGCCGGCGTGGCCGACAGCGCGCTGGCGCGCTACCGCGAGGCGGTGCGCGGCGACGCGCGTGCGCAGCTGCAGGCGCTGGCCGGTGCCGCCGGGCTGGACCCGGCGCGCGTGCAGCTGCTGGCGCCCGACGGCGCCGATGCCTGGATGCAGATCGCCGAGGCCGAGCAGGCGCTCGACGCCGACCTCGTCGTCGTCGGTCGCCAGGGCCGCGACGCGGTGGAGGCGCTGCTGCTGGGCAGCACCACGCGCATGGTGATCGCCGAATGCAGCGCCGACGTGCTGATCGCGACCGCGGAGGGCGAGGCATGATCGCCGGCTGAGCCCCTGCCGGGCGCCGCCCGGCCAGCACCCCCCGTGCGCGCCACCACCGGGCTCGTCCCGCGGCGCTTCACCGTCTGCCCCTCCCCGTCCGCACCGCCTCCGCCACCGCGGCGCTGCCCTCAGCCCGCGGCCGACCGCCCCGCACCGACCATGGACTTCGTCAACCTCCCGCTGCTCGGCGCCGGCGCCCTGGTCTTCGTCAGCGTCGTCGCCGGTCTGTTCTCGGTGCGCGTCGGGTTCAGCTTCCTGGTCGTCTTCCTGCTCACCGGCATCCTGGCCGGCGAGGAAGGGCTCGGCGGCTTCCGCTTCGACGACTACACGCTGAGCTTCTGGGTCGGCAACGTGGCGCTGGCCATCATCCTGCTCGACGGCGGCCTGCGCACGGCCTACGCGACCTTCCGCACCGGGCTCAGGCCGGCGGCGCTGCTGGCCACCGTGGGCGTGGTCCTCAGCGCCGCGCTGACCGCCGCCGCCGGCATGCTCTTCGTCGGGCTGGAGTGGAAGATCGCGCTGCTGCTGGGGGCCATCGTCGGCTCCACCGACGCCGCGGCGGTGTTTGCGCTGCTCACGCGCTCGGGCGTCACGCTCAACGAGCGCGTCGCGGCGACGCTGGAGATCGAGTCCGGCGTCAACGACCCGATGGCGGTCTACCTGACGCTGGCCTTCATCGCGCTGGTGCTGGGCAGCACCGCCGGCGGCAGCGGCGGCGAGGGCGGCGCCGCGCTGTCCGCGCTGGGCGACATGGCGCTGTCCTTCGGCCGGCAGTTCGGCTGGGGCGCGCTGCTGGGCATCGCCGGCGGCTTCCTGCTCGCGGCGCTGCTGCCACGCATCGCGTCGCACGACGCCGGCGGCGGCATCCTGGCGCTGCTGGTCTGCGCCGCCGGGCTGGCGCTGTTCGGCGCCACCGGGCTGCTCGGCGGTTCGGGCTTCCTGGCCGTCTACCTGTTCGGGCTCGTCGTCGCCAACCGCGCCGCGCAGGCGGTGCAGCCGACGCTGGCGGCGATGGACGGCTATGCCTGGCTGGCGCAGGCCGGCATGTTCCTGCTGCTCGGTCTGCTGGTCACGCCGTCGAACCTGCTCGCGACGCTGGTGCCGGCGCTGGGCGTCGCGCTGGCGCTGATGCTGGTGGCGCGGCCGATCGCGGTCTGGCTGTGCCTGTGGCCCTTCCACTTCAGCGCGCGCGAGGTCTGGTTCATCTCCTGGGTCGGGCTGCGCGGCGCGGTGCCCATCGTGCTGGCGCTGTTCCCGCTGCTGGCCGGCGTGCCGCAGGCCGGGCTGCTGTTCAACGTCGCCTTCGTCGTCGTGCTGGTGTCGCTGGTCGCCCAGGGATCGACGATAGGCCTCGCGGCGCGCCGGCTCGGCGTCGCGCTGCCGCCAGCGGACGACGAGGTGCAGCAGCGCCGCGTCTTCCGCGACTTCGCGATCGACCCGGCGACGCCGGTGGCGCAGCTGTGCGAGTTCTACGACCTGCCGCCGCCGGCGCATGCCGCGCTGCCGCTGGCGCAGTGGATGGTCGAGGCGCTGCGCCGGCCGCCGGTGGCCGGCGACAGCGTTCGGCTCGGCCATGCGGTTCTCGTCGTGCGCGAAGTGCACGAAGGCCGCATCACACGGGTCGGACTGGGGCTGCGCGACGGCTGACGGCAGGGTGCGCGCGATCCGGGTTTGCCGGGCGCCGAACGCCTCCCCGAGCGACCGCAGCGGCATGGGTGCCGCGAACCGTGCGCCTCGGTCACGCACGGCTTCGCCGCGATACTCGCGCCCATGCACGCCCACATGCCGCTGATCGTGACGCTGGCCGCGGCGCTGGGCTTGTCGCTGGTCTTCGGCTTCCTGTGCTCGCGACTCGGGCTGCCGGCGCTGGTGGGCTACCTGCTGGCCGGCGTGGTGCTGGGGCCGCACACGCCGGGCTTCGTCGCCGACGTCGACCTGGCGACCCAGCTTGCCGAGATCGGCGTGATGCTGCTGATGTTCGGCGTCGGGCTGCACTTCTCGATCGGCGAGCTGCTGCGCGTGCGCAGGATCGCGATCCCCGGTGCCGTGGTGCAGATGGCGGTGGCCACGCTGCTGGGCGCCGGACTGGCGCTGTGGTGGGGCTGGTCGCTGGCCGGCGCGCTGGTCTTCGGCATCTCGCTGTCGGTGGCCAGCACCGTGGTGCTGCTGCGCGCGCTGGAATCGCGCGGCCTGCTGGAGACGCAGAACGGCCGCATCGCGGTCGGCTGGCTGATTGTCGAGGACCTCGCGATGGTGCTGGTGCTGGTGCTGCTGCCGGCGCTGGTGGAACTGGCCGCCGGGCGCCGCGCAGGCAGCGACGACAGCCTGTGGCTGACGCTGGCGCAGACGCTGCTGGCGGTGGCCGCCTTCGTCGCGCTGATGCTGCTGGTGGGCCGCCGCGTGCTGCCCTGGCTGCTGTGGCAGATCGGCAAGACGGGCTCGCGCGAGCTGTTCACGCTGGCGGTCATCGCGGTCGCGGTGGGCATCGCCTATGGCGCGTCGGCGCTGTTCGGCGTGTCGGTCGCGCTGGGCGCCTTCTTCGCCGGGCTGGTGCTGCGCGAGAGCGACTTCAGCCAGCGCGCCGCCGAGCAGTCGCTGCCCTTCCGCGACGCCTTCGCGGTGCTGTTCTTCGTCTCGGTCGGCATGCTGTTCGACCCCGGCGTGCTGCTGCAGCGGCCGGGCCAGGTGCTGGCGGTGACGCTGATCATCATGGTCGGCAAGTCGCTCGCCGCGGCGGCGCTGGTGCTGGCCTTCCGCTACCCGCTGAACGCGGCGCTGACGGTGTCGGTGAGCCTGGCGCAGATCGGCGAGTTCTCGTTCATCCTGGTCGCGCTGGGCGGCAGCCTGGGCGTGCTGCCGGTGGAGGCGAGCAGCCTGGTCGTCGCCGGCGCGCTGCTGTCGATCGCGCTCAACCCGCTGCTGTTCTCCGCCGTCGAGCCGGCGCGGCAGTGGATCCTGCGCCGCTCGGCGGTGGCGCGGCGGCTGGAGGCGCGCGACGACCCGCTGGCCGAACTGCCGATGAGCACCGACCGCAGGTACCTGGCGCGCCAGGTCGTGCTGGTCGGCTACGGCGCCGTCGGCCGCGGCATCGCGGCGGCGCTGGCGGCGCGCGACGTGCCCTTCATCGTCGTCGAGCAGAACCGCGAGCGGGTCGAGGCGCTGCGCGCCGAGGGCGTGCCGGCGGTCTCCGGCGACGCCGCCGACCCGATGGTGCTGGTGCAGGCGCATATCGCCGAGGCCGGGCTGCTGGTCGTCGCCGCGTCGGAGAGCACCGACGTGCGGCCGATGATCCAGACCGCGCGCACGCTGAACCCGGCGATCCCGGTCGTCGTGCGTGCGCCGAATGCCGAGGAGGCCGAGCTGCTGCTCGCCGAAGGCGCGAGGAAGGCCGTGCACGCCAAGGGCGCGCTGGCCGACGCGATGCTGCGCGACGTGTTGGAGGCGCTAGGGCCGCGCAGCTGACGCGGCCGCCCGGCTGCAGCGGCCCGTTGCGCGGTCTCAGCCCTCGGGGGCCGGGGCCGGCGGCGGGTGGTCCAGTTCGCGCCGCACCTCGTCGGTGTGTTCCCCCAGGGCCGGCGCCGGGCGGCGGATCGCACCCGGCGTGCGCGAGAGCTTGGGCACGATGCCCGGCACCTCGAGCGTGCTGCCGTCGGCCAGCGTGACGCGTTCGATCATCCCGCGTGCACGGTAATGCGGGTCGGCGGCGATGTCGGCCACCGTATGGATGCGGCCGGCCGGCACCTGCGCGGCGTCCAGTGCGGCCAGCACCTCGGCCACCCGGCGCGGCGCGGTCCAGGACTCGATCGCGGCGTCGATCTCGGCCACGCGCGCGACGCGGCCGGTGTTGTCGGCCAGCGCCGGGTCGGCGGCCAGGTCGGGCCGCGCGATGGCCTGCATCAGGCGGCGGAAGATGCTGTCGCCGTTGCCGGCGACCAGCACATGACCGTCGGCGCAGCGGTAGGCGTTGCTCGGCGCGATGCCGGGCAGCGCGCTGCCGGCCGGCTGGCGCACCGCGCCGAAGGCGCTGTATTCGGGCAGCAGGCTCTCCATGCAGTTGAAGACCGCCTCGTACAGCGCGACGTCTACGACCTGCCCGCGGCCGCTGCGCTGGCGTTCGTGCAGCGCCATCAGCACGCCGATCACGCCGTGCAGCGCCGCCAGCGTGTCGCCGATGCTCACGCCCACGCGCACCGGCGTGCGGCCGGGCTCGGCGGTCAGGTGGCGCAGGCCGCCCATGGCCTCGGCGACGACGCCGAAGCCGGGCTTGTCGCGGTAGGGCCCGGTCTGGCCGTAGCCACTGATGCGCAGCACGATCAGCTTGGGGTTGGCGGCCATCAGCTGCGCGGGGTCCAGCCCGAAGCCTTCCAGCGCGCCGGGGCGGAAATTCTCGACCAGCACGTCGGCCTGCAGCGCCAGCGCGCGCACCACGGCAACGTCGTCGCGGTCCTTCAGGTCCAGTGCGACCGAGCGCTTGTTGCGCGACTGCACCTGCCACCAGACCGAGGTGCCGTCCTTCAGCAGCCGCCACTTGCGCAGCGGGTCGCCGCCCTGCCCCTGTTCGCCCGGCGGCTCGACCTTGATCACGTCGGCGCCGAAGTCGGCCAGCGTCTTCGCGGCGAAGGGCCCGGCGATCAGCTGGCCGAGCTCCAGGATGCGGAGGCCGGACAGCGGACCGTCCACTGCGGACGGTTCGCTGCCTGCCGACGGCCCGGCCGCATCTCGTGCGGTCGGGCGCAGGCCGGCAAGCGGACCGGCCACGTCAGGCTTCTCGTCGGCTCTCTTGTCGGTGGGGTCCATCGGGGCGCCGGTGTCGTTCGGGCGGGCCCGATTGTGGCGCGCTGCCGCGCCTGGCCGCGCCGGCCCTCAGCGCGACGGCGCCACCATCGGCCAGCCGCGACGCGCCCACTCGGACATGCCGCCGTGCACGTAGCGCACATGCGCATAGCCGTGTTCGCGCAGCGCACGCAGCGTGGCGCGCGAGCGGTTCTGCGTATTGCAGATCAGCAGCACCGGCTTGGCAGGGTCGGTCGGGATCTCCTGCGCGCGCTGCGCCAGCTGGCGCATCGGCAGCAGCAGCGCGCCGGCCGCCACGCCGGTGGCGTGTTCCTCCGGCTCGCGGATGTCGATCAGCAGCGCCTGGCCGGACTCGTGCGCCGCCCGCGCCTCGTCCAGGCTGACGACCTCGGTGGCGTCGGGACGGTCGCAGCCGACCAGCGGCAGCGCGGCGGCCGCGCCGGCCAAGCCCAGCACGACCAGGGTGGCGCGGCGGCGGTCGCGGTCGGGCGGATCGTTCGGCGTCGTCGGCATCGGTCTCTCCCAGGGGCACCCGTTTGCGCCGCCTGCTGCCGATCAATATACCCTAACGTGTATCGCCCTGCACCGCCGACGGACCGAGCAGCGCGGCGTCCTGGGCCGCCAGCAGCGCCTCGCCATGCTCGAGGATGAAGTAGCGCAGCGCCTCGGCCGCCGGCGACAGCGTGCGCCCGGCCAGGTGCACGACGTTCCAGGTGCGCACGATGGGCGTGCCCTGGACCGGCACGATGGCCAGCAGGCCGCTGGCGAGCTCCAGCCCGATGGTGTGCAGCGACAGGAAGCTCAGCCCCATGCCGGCCATCACGGCCTGCTTGATGCTCTCGTTGCTGGGCATCTCCATCGCCACCCGCGGCGCCAGGTGGTGGGCGGCGAAGAAGTCCTCCATGTGCTTGCGCGTGCCGGAGCCGGGCTCGCGCACGATGAAGGGCTCGTTCTCCAGCAGCGCCGGCTCGACTGCCGCCAGGCGCGCCAGCGCATGCCCCGGCGGCGCGACGAAGACCTGCGGGTGCGCCGCGAAGGCCTCGGCGCGCGTGGCCAGCTCGCGCGGCGGGCGGCCCATCACCGCGAGGTCGATCTCGTTGCCGCGCAGCAGCGCCAGCAGCTGGTCGCGGTTGGCCGACACCTGCAGCCGCAGCTCGATGCCCGGATGCTGCTCGCGAAAGCGTGCCAGCAGCCGCGGCACGAAATACTTGGCCGTGCTGACCAGGCCCACGTCGAGGCGCCCGACCTCGACATGCTTGAGCCGCGCCATCGCGTCCTCGGCGTCCTTCAGCACCGCGAGCAGGCGGCGCGCATGGACCAGCAGGTATTCGCCGGCGGTGGTCAGCGCGACCTGGCGGCCGCTGCGCTCGAACAGCGGCAGGCCGACCGCGGCCTCCAGCTCCTTGACCTGCATCGTCACCGCCGGCGGCGTCAGGTGCAGCGTCTCGGCGGCGCGCACGAAGCTCAGCCGCCGCGCCACCTCGGCGAAGACGCGCATCTGGCGCAAGGTGACGTTCATTGTTAAGCCTTGCTTAATCTGACGGTCAACCGATCTGAATTTACCTTATTTCAGTCGCTGCTTACATTGAGCCCATCCACCCCGCACGGAGACCTCGGATGAACGCTCTCGCCGACGCCGGCCTGCCGCCCACGCTCAGGGCCGATGCCACCCAGATCACCGACGCCAAGAAGCGCTACAGCGCCGGCGTGCTCAAGTACCGCCAGATGGGCTACTGGGTGCCGGACTACGTGCCCAAGGAGACGGACACCATCTGCCTGTTCCGCATCACGCCGCAGGACGGCGTGGACCCCATCGAGGCCGGTGCCGCGGTGGCCGGCGAGAGCAGCACCGCCACCTGGACCGTGGTCTGGACCGACCGCCTGACGGCCTGCGAGAACTACCGCGCCAAGTGCTTCAAGGTCGAGCCGGTGCCGGGGCGGCCGGGCGAGTTCTTCGCCTGGGTGGCCTACGACATCATCCTGTTCGAGGAGGGCTCGATCGCCAACATGACGGCGAGCCTGATCGGCAACGTCTTCAGCTTCAAGCCGCTGAAGGCCGCACGTCTGGAGGACATCCGCGTGCCGGTGGCCTACGTGAAGACCTTCAAGGGCCCGCCGACCGGCCTGATCGTCGAGCGCGAGCGCCTGGACAAGTTCGGCCGCCCGCTGCTGGGCGCCACCACCAAGCCCAAGCTGGGCCTGAGCGCGCGCAACTACGGCCGCGTGATCTACGAGGGCCTGAAGGGCGGACTGGACTTCATGAAGGACGACGAGAACATCAACTCGCAGCCCTTCATGCACTGGCGCGACCGCTTCCTGTACGTGATGGACGGCGTCAACAAGGCCAGCGCGGCCACCGGCGAGGTCAAGGGCAGCTACCTCAACGTGACCGCCGGCACGATGGAGGCCATCTACGAGCGCGCCGAGTTCGCCAAGCAGCTCGGCAGCGTGATCGTGATGATCGACCTCATCGTCGGCTGGCCCTGCATCCAGAGCCTGGGCGAATGGTGTCGGCGCAACGACATGATCCTGCACCTGCACCGCGCCGGCCACGGCACCTACACGCGGCAGAAGAACCACGGCGTCAGCTTCCGCGTCATCGCCAAGTGGCTGCGCCTGGCGGGCGTGGACCACATGCACACCGGCACCGCGGTGGGCAAGCTGGAGGGCGACCCGCTCACCGTGCAGGGCTACTACAACGTCTGCCGCGACGCGTACACGAAACAGGACCTGCCGCGCGGCCTGTTCTTCGACCAGGACTGGTGCGACCTGAAGAAGGTGATGCCGGTGGCCAGCGGCGGCATCCACGCCGGCCAGATGCACCAGCTGCTGCACCTGTTCGGCGACGACGTGGTGCTGCAGTTCGGCGGCGGCACCATCGGCCACCCGGCCGGCATCCAGGCCGGCGGCGTGGCCAACCGCGTCGCGCTGGAGGCCATGGTCAAGGCGCGCAACGAGGGCAAGGACATCGTCAACGAAGGCCCGGACATCCTGCGCAAGGCGGCCCAGTTCTGCACGCCGTTGAAGCAGGCGCTCGATACCTGGGGCGACATCAGCTTCAACTACACCTCGACCGACACCAGCGATTACGCGGTGACCGCCGCGGTGGCCTGAACGCGCAAGGAGAGCACGACCATGATGACCAACCCCACCGGCCGCCTGACGCAGGGCCAGTTCAGCTTCCTGCCCGACCTCACGGACGCCGAGATCACCGCGCAGATCCAGTACGGCCTGGACAAGGGCTATGCCTGGAGCGTGGAGTACACCGACGACCCGCACCCGCGCAACACCTACTGGGAGATGTTCGGCATGCCGATGTTCGACCTGCAGGACGCGGCCGGCGTGATGATGGAACTCGACAACTGCCGCAGGACCTTCCCCGGCCACTACATCCGGCTGATGGCCTTCGACAGCACGCGCGGCGTCGAGAGCATCGCGATGAGCTTCATCGTCAACCGGCCGCAGGACGAGCCGGGCTTCGGCCTCGTGCGACAGGAAGCGGACGGGCGCCAGATCCGCTACACGGTGCACAGCTACGCGACCGACAAGCCGGAAGCCCGGCGCTACTGATGCACCCGGGAGCCGGCGCCATGAGCAGCAGCACCTTCAGCATCGCCCCGTCCATCCTCTCGGCCGACTTCGCGCGCCTGGGTGAAGAGGTGCGCGCCGTCATCGCCGCCGGCGCCGACTGGATCCATTTCGACGTGATGGACAACCATTACGTGCCCAACCTGACGATCGGCCCCGCGGTGGCGCAGTCGCTGAAGCCGCACACGCGCCGCGCCGACGGCAGCCACGCGCCGCTGGACGTCCACCTGATGGTGCGCCCGGTGGATGCGCTGGCCCTGGCCTTCGCGGAGGCCGGTGCCGACCTCATCAGCTTCCACCCGGACGCCAGCACGCACGTGGACCGCACGCTGCAGCTCATCCGCTCGGCCGGCTGCCGGGCCGGGCTGGTCTTCAACCCGGCCGCGCCGCTGGACGTGCTGGAGTGGACGCTGGACAAGGTCGACCTGGTGCTGATCATGAGCGTCAACCCCGGCTTCGGCGGGCAGAGCTTCATCGACGGCGCGCTGCGCAAGGTCGAGCGTGCACGCCGGCTCATCGAGCTGAGCGGGCGCGACATCCGGCTGCAGGTCGACGGCGGCATCAAGGTCGACAACATCCGCCGTGTGGCCGATGCCGGCGCCGACACCTTCGTGGCCGGCAGCGCGATCTTCGGCCAGCGCGAATACAAGGCGGTCATCGACGCGATGCGCGCCGAGCTCGCCGGCCAGCCGCTGGCCGAGGCGGCATGAACGCGCCCCTGTACCGCATCCCCGGCGCGACGGCGGTGACGTCCGCCGCCGTGGCCGCCGCCGAGCAGCCCGCTGCGGCGGCGGCCCCACGCACCGTCGGCGACGTGCTGCGCGAGAGCCAGGTCGAGGCGGTGCTCGACGAACTCGACCGCGACCTCGTCGGGCTGGCGCCGGTGAAGCAGCGCATCCGCGACATCGCCGCGCTGCTGGTGGTGGACCGGCTGCGCCTGGCGCATGGCCTGCGGGCCCAGGCGCCCAGCCTGCACATGTGCTTCACCGGCAACCCCGGCACCGGCAAGACCACGGTCGCGATGCGCATGGCCGAGATCCTGCACCGCCTGGGCTACGTGCGCAAAGGCCACCTGGTGGCGGTGACGCGCGACGACCTGGTGGGCCAGTACATCGGCCACACGGCGCCCAAGACCCGGGAGGTGCTGAAGAAGGCCATGGGCGGCGTGCTCTTCATCGACGAGGCCTACTACCTCTACAAGCCGGAGAACGAGCGCGACTACGGCGGCGAGGCCATCGAGATCCTGCTGCAGGTGATGGAGAACCAGCGCGACGACCTGGTCGTCATCCTGGCCGGCTACAAGGACCGCATGGACACCTTCTTCCAGTCCAACCCCGGCATGAGCAGCCGCATCGCGCACCACATCGACTTCCCCGACTATTCGGTCGACGAGTTGCTGCAGATCGCGGGGAAGATGCTGCAGCAGCAGCACTACCGCTTCGACGCCGGCACCGACGCGGTGATGCGCGACTACCTCGAGCGCCGCATCGTGCAGCAGCACTTCGCCAATGCACGCAGCGTGCGCAACGCGCTGGACCGCGCGCGGCTGCGCCAGGCCAGCCGGCTGTTCGCCGAGCGCGACCGCGTGCTGTCGGCCGAGGACCTGAGCACCATCACCGCGGAAGACCTGCGCGCCAGCCGCGTCTTCCAGAACAGCCACTGACACCCGGGGGGAACGGCATGCCGCTGTCCAAGAAGCGCACGCTGACGCAATACCTGATCGAGCAGCGCCGGCGTTTTCCGCAGGCCAGCGGCGAGCTCAATGCGCTGGTCCTGGATGTCTCGATCGCCTGCAAGGCCATCGCGCGCCAGGTCGCGCTGGGCTCGCTGGCCGAGGTGCCGGAATCCTGGGCCGCCGGCGAGGTCAACGTGCAGGGCGAGGTCGCCAAGCCGCTGGACATCATCAGCAACCTGATGCTGATCAAGCAGAGCGAATGGTCGGGGCACCTGGCCGGCATGGCCTCCGAGGAGATGGCCGCGCCCTACCAGATCCCGGCCGAGCACCAGCGCGGCAAATACCTGCTGGTCTTCGACCCGCTGGACGGCAGCAGCAACCTGGACGTCAACGTCTCGGTGGGCAGCATCTTCTCGATCCTGCGCGCGCCGCAGGACGTGATCGACAGCGGGCGCGACGTGACCGAAGCGGACTTCCTGCAGCCCGGTGCGGCGCAGGTGGCCGCCGGCTACGCGCTCTACGGCCCGACGACGATGCTGGTGCTGACGGTGGGCAACGGTGTCGTCGGCTTCACGCTGGACCAGTCGCTGGGCGAGTTCAAGCTCACGCACCCGGACATCCGGGTGCCCGAGGACACGCAGGAATTCGCGATCAACACCAGCAACAGCCGCTTCTGGGAGCCGCCGGTCAAGCGCTATGTCGACGAGTGCCTGGCCGGCCGCAGCGGCCCGCGCGGCAAGGACTTCAACATGCGCTGGATCGCCAGCATGGTGGCCGAGGCACACCGCATCCTGATGCGCGGCGGCGTCTTCCTCTATCCCCGGGACACCAAGGATCCGGCCAAGCCAGGCCGCCTGCGCCTGCTGTACGAGGCCAACCCGATCGGCTATGTCATCGAGCAGGCGGGCGGGCGCTGCAGCACCGGCCGCCAGCCCATGCTGGGCGTCAAGCCGAGCGCGCTGCACCAGCGCATCGGCGTCGTCTTCGGCTCGAAGAACGAGGTCGAGCGCATCGAGCGCTACCACCACGACCCGGTCACGCGCGAGGCCCCGGCGCCGCTGTTCGCCGAGCGCAGCCTTTTCCGAGACTGACCATGTACCCCCAGGCTTGTGCCTTCGGCCCTTCGCCGCCCCCCGAGGGGGCTCGGTCGGGCTTGGGGCGGCCCGGCGCCCGACCATCCATGCGCCCCCAGGCTCGTGCCTTCGGCCCTTCGCCACCCCCCGAGGGGGCTTGGTCGGGCTTGGGGCGGCCCGGCGCCCGACCGTAGGAACCACCATGTCCGAACGCCACCCCATCATCGCGATCACCGGCTCCAGCGGCGCCGGCACGAGCAGCGTCACGCGCACCTTCGAGAACATCTTCCGGCGCGAGAAGGTCAGCGCCGCGGTCATCGAGGGCGACAGCTTCCACCGCTACGACCGCAAGGAGATGCGCGAGCGCCAGGCCGCGGCCGAGAAGGAAGGCAACAAGCACTTCAGCCACTTCGGCCCGGACAACAACCTGTTCCCGGAGCTCGAGAACCTGTTCCGCAGCTACGCCGAGACCGGCACCGGGCGCCGCCGCAGATACCTGCACGACCCGGTGGAAGCGGCCCCCTACAAGCAGGAGCCAGGGACCTTCACGCCCTGGGAGGACCTGCCCGAGGGCACCGACATGCTGTTCTACGAGGGCCTGCACGGCGCGGTCGTCACCGAGCAGGTCAACATCGCCCGGTACCCGGACCTGCTGATCGGCGTGGTGCCGGTGATCAACCTGGAGTGGATCCAGAAGCTGTGGCGCGACAAGCATGTGCGCGGCTACAGCACCGAGGCGGTGACCGACACCATCCTGCGCCGCATGCCCGACTACGTGCACTACATCGTGCCGCAGTTCCAGCACACGCATGTCAACTTCCAGCGCGTGCCGGTGGTCGACACCAGCGACCCCTTCATCGCGCGCGACATCCCGACGGCCGACGAGAGCCTGTGCGTGATCCGCTTCGCCAACCCCAAGGGCATCGACTTCCCCTACCTGCTGAACATGATCAACGACTCGTGGATGAGCCGCGCCAACACCATCGTCGTGCCCGGCGGCAAGATGGAACTGGCGATGCAGCTGATCTTCACGCCGTTCATCTGGCGCATGATCGAGCGGCGCAAGCGCGCGGCGGGAGCGCTCTGACATGCTCACCCGCACGCTCGAAACGCGCATGGCGAATGCCCTGCGCATGCTGGCGGTCGACGCCGTCGAGAAGGCGAAGTCCGGCCATCCCGGTGCACCGATGGGCATGGCCGAGATCGCGCTCGCGCTCTGGCACCGGCACCTGAAGCACCACCCGGCCAACCCGCGCTGGCCCGACCGCGACCGCTTCGTGCTGTCCAACGGCCACGCCTCGATGCTGCTGTATGCGCTGCTGCACCTGAGCGGCTACGAGCTGCCGATGTCCGAGCTGCAGGCCTTCCGCCAGCTGCACAGCCGCACCCCCGGCCACCCCGAGGTCGGCGTCACGCCCGGCGTGGAGACGACGACCGGCCCGCTGGGCCAGGGCTTCGCCAATGCCGTGGGCATGGCGCTGGCCGAGACGCAGCTCGCCGCCGCCTTCAACCGCGACGGCCACGCCATCGTCGAACACTTCACCTATGTCTTCCTGGGCGACGGCTGCCTGATGGAAGGCATCAGCCAGGAAGCGGCGTCGCTGGCGGGCACGCTGCGCCTGGCCAGGCTGATCGCGCTGTACGACGACAACGGCATCAGCATCGACGGCCCGGTCGAGGGCTGGTTCGCCGACGACACGCCGGCGCGCTTCGAGGCGCTGGGCTGGCACGTGATCCGTGCCGTCGACGGCCACGACATCGCCGCCGTCGACGCCGCGATCGCCGCGGCGAAGGCGCAGGCGCTGGGACACCACGGCAGGCCGACGCTGATCTGCTGCAAGACCGTCATCGGCCAGGGCTCGCCACACAAGGCCGGCACGCACGACGTGCACGGCGCCGCGCTCGGCGCTGCCGAGGTGGCCGCCACGCGCGAGGCGCTGGGCTGGAGCGCCGCGCCGTTCGAGGTGCCCGAGGACGTGGCCGCGGCCTGGGACGCCCGCGAGGCCGGCGCCGCGCGGGAGCGCGAGTGGCGGCTGCGCTTCGAGGCCTACCGCAGCGCGCACCCGGCGCTGGCGGCCGAGTTCGAACGCCGCATCGCCGGGGAACTGCCCGAGGACTGGGGGCAGCGCGTCGCGGCCGCCTGCGCCGCGATGGCCGCCAGGCCCGACGCGGTGGCCACGCGCAAGGCCAGCCAGCAGGCGCTGGACGCGCTGGCGCCGTCGCTGCCCGAGCTGTTCGGCGGCAGCGCCGACCTCACCGGCAGCAACCTGACCAACTTCAAGGGCTGCGTCATCGCGGGCCGCGACCACCCGGGCAACCACCTGAGCTACGGCGTGCGCGAATTCGGCATGGCCGCGATGATGAACGGCATCGCGCTGCATGGCGGGCTGCTGCCCTATGGCGGCACCTTCCTGACCTTCAGCGACTACAGCCGCAACGCCATCCGCATGGCCGCGCTGATGAAGCAGCGCGTGATCCATGTCTTCACGCACGACAGCATCGGGCTGGGCGAGGACGGGCCGACGCACCAGAGCGTGGAACACATCCCGTCGCTGCGCCTGATCCCCGACCTGGACGTCTGGCGCCCGGCCGACGGCCTGGAGACCGCGGTCGCCTGGGCGTGCGCGATCGAGCGCCGCGACGGCCCGAGCGCCCTGTGCCTGTCGCGCCAGAACCTGCCGCGCGTGCTGGACGACCCGGCGCGCGCTGCCGAGGTGCGGCGCGGCGGCTATGTGCTGCGCGACGCGCCCGGCGCGCGCGTGGTGCTGATCGGCACCGGCTCCGAGCTGCAGCTGGCGCTGCAGGCGCAGGCGCTGCTGGCGGCCGAGGGCGTCGCGGCGCGCGTGGTCTCGATGCCCGGCACGACGGTCTTCGACCGCCAGGACGCCGCCTGGCAGGACGCGGTGCTGCCGCCGGCACTGCCCGCGGTCGCCGTGGAAGCCGCACACCCGGACTTCTGGCGCAAGTATGTCGGCCGCCACGGCGCGGTGGTCGGCATCGCGCGCTACGGCGAGTCGGCCCCGGCGCCGGCGCTGTATGCGCATTTCGGCATCACTGCCGAGGCGGTGGCCGCCGCGGCGCGCCGCGCGATCGGCTGAACGACACTCGGCGCATGGCCTGGGACCTGATGCTCTTCGACCTCGACGGCACGCTGGTCGAGACCGCGCCGGAGATCGCCGACGCCGTCAACGACACGCTGCACGACTTCGGCTGGCCGGCGGTCGACGAGGCGCAGATCGCGCGCTGGATCGGTCACGGCACCGGCGCGCTGCTGGTGCAGGCGCTGGCGCGGGCCAGTGGCCGCACGCCCGAGGCGGTGCGTGCCGACGCGCGGCACCCGGCCATCGTCGCGCGCTACGACCGCCACTATGCCGAACGCTGCGGCACGCGCAGCCGCCTGTACCCGGGCGTGCGCGAGACGCTGGCGGCGCTGCGCCAGCGCGGCAGCCGGCTCGCGATCGTGACCAACAAGGAGACACGCTATACCGCCCGCGTGCTCGACGCCCACCGGCTGGGCGCCGCCTTCGACCGCGTCGTCTGTGGCGATACGCTGGCCACGCGCAAGCCCGACCCGGCCGGCGTGCACGACTGCCTGCAGGCCTTCGGCACACCGCCGTCGCGCGCGCTGTTCGTCGGCGACTCGTCGATCGACGCCGAGACCGCGCGCCGCGCCGGCGTCGCGGTCTGGCTGCTGCCCTATGGCTACAACCTGGGCGAGCCGGTCGCGGCCTGCGCGCCCGACCGGCTGATCGCCGACTTCGGCGCACTGCTGCACGACGACCCGGAGGAAACGACATGAGCCGACTGCAAGCCCTGCTGTGGGACGTCGACGGCACGCTGGCCGAGACCGAACGCGACGGCCACCGCGTGGCCTTCAACCACGCCTTCGAGACCATGGGCCTGCCCTGGCGCTGGGACGCGGCGCGCTACGGCGAGCTGTTGGCGGTGACCGGCGGCCGCGAGCGGCTGATGGCCGACATGGCCACGCGTGCCGACGCCCCGGCCGCGCCGGGCGAGCGCGAGGCGCTGGCGCGCGAGCTGCACCGGCGCAAGACCGCCTGCTACACGGCGCTGGTGCGCGAGGCGAAGCTGCCGCTGCGCCCGGGTGTCGCGGCGCTGATTGCCGAGGCGCATGCGCAAGGGGTGCGCCAGGCGATCACGACGACGACCAGCCGCGCGAATGTCGACGCGCTGCTCGGCGTGCACTTCGGCCCGCGCTGGCGCGAGCGCTTCGACAGCATCGTCTGCGGCGAGGACGTGCAGCGCAAGAAGCCCGACCCCGAGGTCTTCCGTCTCGCGCTGCGCACGCTGGGCCTGGGCCCGCTGGACGCGGTGGCGCTGGAGGACTCGCCCGGCGGCGTGGCCGCGGCGCGCGCCGCCGAGGTGCCGGTGGTCGTCACGCTCAGCGCCTACTTCGCCGACGCGACGCTGGAAGGCGCGATCGCGATCGGCCCCGGCCTGCACACGCGCGCCGGCTGGCGGCCGGCGCTGCCCGGTTCACACGCGCAGGCCGACGCCGACGACGAGCGCGTCACGCTGGACGACCTGCGCGCCTGGCACAGCCAGATGGACCTGGTGTCTCAGTTCGGCTGAGCGCCCCCCGATAGCCCCCCAGGAGAACCCCATGGCCTTCATCGCCCTGCGCCAGCAGCTCGACCATGCCGCCGAGAACGGCTATGGCGTGCCTGCCTTCAACGTCAACAACCTGGAGCAGATCCAGGCCATCATGCAGGCCGCTCAGGAGACCCGTTCGCCGGTCATCCTGCAGGCCTCGGCCGGGGCGCGCAAATATGCCGGCGAGGCCTACCTGCGCCACATGGTGCTGGCCGCGGTGGAGACGCACCCGGACATCCCGGTCGTGCTGCACCAGGACCACGGCGTCTCGCCGGCGGTCTGCGTGCAGGCCATCCGCTCGGGCTTCACCAGCGTGATGATGGACGGCTCGCTGCGCGAGGACGGCAAGACACCGGCGAGCTACGACCACAACGTCGAGGTCACGCGCCGCGTGTGCGAGATCGCGCATGCGGTCGGCGTCTCGGTCGAGGGTGAACTCGGCTGCCTGGGCTCACTGGAAACCGGCCAGGCCGGCGAGGAGGACGGCATCGGCGCCGAGGGCGCGCTCGGCCACGACCAGCTGCTGACCGACCCCGACGAGGCGCGCGCCTTCGTCGCCGCCACCGGCGTCGACGCACTGGCCATCGCGATCGGCACCAGCCACGGCGCCTACAAGTTCTCGCGCCCGCCCACCGGCGACATCCTGGCCATGGACCGCATCGCGCGCATCCACGCCGCGGTGCCGGACACGCACCTGGTGATGCACGGCTCGTCCAGCGTGCCGCAGGAGTGGCTGGAGCTCATCCGCCGCCACGGCGGCGACATCAAGCCGACCTGGGGCGTGCCGGTGGAGGAGATCGTGCGCGGCATCGCCAGCGGCGTGCGCAAGGTCAACATCGACACCGACATCCGGCTCGCGATGACCGGCGCGATGCGCCAGGTCTTCGCCGAGCAGCCCGCGGAGTTCGACCCGCGCAAGGCGCTGGCCGCCGCCACGCGCGCCGCGCGCGGCATCTGCAAGGCGCGTTTCGAGGCCTTCGGCTGCGCCGGCCAGGCCGACCGCCTGCGGCCGCTGCCGCTGGAGGCGATGCTGCCACGCTATCGCTGAAGGGCGGCGTCCGGGCTGCCGGGCCACCGGACGCGCAGTTCGGGGGGAAGTCCCGATACGGCAAAGGGTGTCGCACTCTATATTTGCGCCCGCTGATATATTCGCGATCCCTTCCACCCCGTCCCCCTGCCCTGGAGCCCTGCCCGTGAAGCCAACCCGCCTGCTGATCCTGTCCGCCTCGCTCGCCCTGCTGGGCGCCCCCGCGTGGGCCAGCATGGCGATCGCGCAGAAGAATGCCTGCGTGGCCTGCCACGCGGTGGACAAGAAGCTGCTCGGCCCGGCCTACCAGGAAGTGGCCAAGAAGTACGCCGGCCAGAAGGACGCCGAGGCGATGCTGGTCGCGAGCATCAAGAAGGGCGGCAGCGGCAAGTGGGGCCAGATCCCGATGCCGGCGCAACCCAACCTGAAGGAAGAGGACGCCCAGGCGCTGGCGCGCTGGATCCTCGGCGGCGCGAAGTAAGCCGGCTTGGCGCGACGGCCGCGCGTTCAGTCGCGCGGCAGCCGCAGCAGCATCAGGATCGCGAACGCGGCCAGCCCCAGCGCCGCCGACAGCCCCAGCGCCCCGGCGCCCCAGCGTTCGAGCGCGAGCCCGAACAGCCAGGGCGCCAGCCCCTGCAGCGCCCGCCCCGGCAGCGCGATCCAGCCCTGGCGCGCGCCATAACCGGCGGGACCGAACAGCGCCAGCGGCAGCGTGCCCTTGGCGATGGTCATGATGCCGTTGCCCAGGCCGTGCAGGATCGCGAAGGCCACCGCGGCCGTCGGCGCGCCCAACGCCCACAGCGCCAGCGCGCCCAGCGGGTGCGTCAGCGTCGCGCCGCGCGTCACCGCCAGTGGCGAGTAGCGGCGCAGCACGCCGAACTCCGCCAGCCGGCCGGCCACCTGCGCCGGGCCGATCAGCGCGCCGGCCAGCACCGCCAGCGCCAGCGTGCCGCCGGCGGCCTGCATCAGCGTCGGCAGGTGCGCCGCCATCGCGGTGCTGACGAACCAGGTACACATGAAGACCACCGACAGCAGCGCGGCCGTGACGTCGGGCGAGAAGCGCAGGCGCTGGACCGGCTCGGCGGCGGGCATCGTCGCCGCTGCCGCGGTCGGCGTCGGGGGCGCAGCCCCGTCGTCCGCCTCGGGCGCCTGCGGCGCCGCGGCGCGCGGCAGCCAGGCATTCAGCGGCAGCCCCAGCAGCAGGTGCAGCGCGGCCCAGGTGTAGCAGGCGCCGCGCCAGCCGACCTGCGTCTCCAGCCAGGCCGACAGCGGCCAGCCCACCGTGCTGGCGAAGCCGGCCAGCAGCGTGATGCCGGTGATCGCATTGCGCGACTGGTGGCCGTACAGCCGCACCAGCGCCGCGAAGGCCGCCTCGTAGAGCCCGGCGCCCATCGCCAGGCCCAGCAGCACCCAGGCCGCGATCAGCGTCGCGAGGCCCTGCGCGCTGCCCAGCAGCGCCAGCCCGGCCGCAAAGAGCAGGTTGGTCGCGATCAGCAGCGGCCGCCCGCCATGGCGGTCGATCAGGCGGCCGGCCGCCGGCCCGACCAGCGCCGACAGGATCAGCGCCATCGAGAAGACCGCGAACACGGTCGGCGTCCTGACGCCGAGGTCGCGCGCCATCGGCGCCGCCAGCATCGCCGGCAGGTAGTACGACGAGGCCCAGGCCAGCGTCTGCGCCGTGCCCAGCGCGAGCACGACGCCCGTCGGCGAACGCCCCGCGAGGCTCACGCCTTCTTGGCGACCAGCGTCAGGATGTCGTAGCTGGCGACGACCTCGCCATGCTGGTTGGTCACCTGCACGTCCCAGGCGACGACCCCCTGGCCGACGCCGTCGGGGCCGACCTTGCGGCGGTCGGTCTTGCGCTTGCAGGTCAGCCGCGCCTGGATCGTGTCGCCGATGCCGACCGGCTTGACGAAGCGCAGCGTGTCCAGCCCGTAGTTGGCCAGCACCGGTCCCGGTGCCGGGCTGACGAAGAGGCCGGCCGCCGCCGAGAGCACGAAATAGCCATGCGCGATGCGCTTGCCGAAGGGCGACGCCGCGGCGGCGATCTCGTCGAAGTGCATGTAGAAATAGTCGCCGCTGATGCCGCCGAAGGCCACGATGTCGGCCTCGGTCACCGTGCGCCGGTGCGTCAGCAGGCTGTCGCCGACCTGCAGGTCCTCGAAGTGGCGACGGAACGGGTGCACGTCGCTGTCGCGCACGCGCGCGCCGCGCACATGCTCGCCGGTGATGGCGGCCAGCATGCTGGGCGAGCCCTGCACCGCCGTGCGCTGCAGGTAGTGCGTCACCGCGCGCAGGCCGCCGAGTTCCTCGCCGCCGCCGGCGCGGCCGGGGCCGCCATGCTTGAGGCCGGGCAGCGGCGAGCCGTGGCCGGTGGACTCCGGCGCCGCCTCGCGGTCCAGCACCAGCAGCCGGCCATGCAGCGCCGCGACCTCGGGCACCACGCGCGCGGCGATGGCCGCGTCGCGCGTGACCAGCGTGCCGACCAGGCTGCCGCGGCCGCGTGCGGCCAGCGCCAGCGCCTCGTCGAGGTCGTCGTAGGGCAGCAGCGTGCTGACCGGGCCGAAGGCCTCGACCTCGTGCACCGCGGCATGGCCCTGCGGGTCGCGCGCCAGCAGCAGCGTCGGCGCGAAGAAGGCGCCTTCGGCCACGCCCTCGCCCTGCGGCGCGAAGCCGTCGCGCTCGCCGTAGACGCATTCGCTGCCGGCGCTCAGCGCGGCCACCTTCTCCGCCACGTCGCGCTGCTGCGCGCGCGAGGCCAGCGCGCCCATGCGCACGGCCTCCAGCGCCGGGTCGCCGACGACGGTCTTGGCGAGCCGCGCGCGCAGCTTGGCGGCCACCGCGTCGAGATGGCGGCGCGGCACGATGGCGCGCCGGATCGCGGTGCACTTCTGCCCCGCCTTGACCGTCATCTCGCGCGCCACCTCCTTGACGAAGAGCTCGAACTCCTCGTCGTCGGGTGTCACGTCGGGCGCCAGGATCGCGCAGTTGAGCGAGTCGGCCTCGGCATTGAACGGCACCGAGCGCGCGACCAGGTTCGGGTGCGTGCGCAGCCTGGCCGCCGTGTCGGCGCTGCCGGTGAAGGTCACGACATCGGTCTCCTGCAGGCGGTCCAGCAGGTCGCCGGTGCCGCCGATCACCAGCTGCAGGCTGCCCTCGGGCAGCAGGCCGGATTCGAGCATCAGCCGCACGCAGGCCTCGGTGAGGTAGCTGGTCGCGGTGGCCGGCTTGGCGATGGTCGGCATGCCGGCCAGGAAGCCGGGCGCGAATTTCTCGAGCAGCCCCCAGACCGGGAAGTTGAAGGCATTGATGTGCACCGCGACGCCGCGGCGCGGCACCAGCAGGTGGGTGCCGGCAAAGCGGCCCTGCTTGCCCAGCGGCAGCACCGGGCCTTCGTGCACCACGTTGCCCGAGGGCAGCTCGGCCGCGAAGCCGGCATAGGCGAACAGCGTGCCGCTGCCGCCCTCGATGTCGATCCAGCCGTCGCTGCGCGTGGCGCCGGTGTGCGCCGAGACGGCGTACAGCCGCTCCTTGTGCTCGACCAGGTACTTCGCCAGCGCCTTCAGCCGCTCGGCACGCTGCTGGAAGTCCAGCGCCAGCAGCGCCGGCAGGCCGACGCGGCGTGCGTGGTCCAGCGCCTCGCCGAAGTCGATGGCCTCGGCATGCGTGGCGGCGACCGGGCGGCCGTTGACGGCGCTGGCCAGCGTCTGCGCCGGCTGCGTGCCCAGCCAGCGGCCGGCGATCAGGCTCTGAAGGACGGGGGCATTCACGGGCGGGCTCTCCTCGGCGACGGGGTCGGTGCTTGTCGGCGCTCTGCCCCCGAGTTTCGCACCGCCGCCTGCGCGTCCCGCGCGTCCCGTCGTGCGGCTACAGCGCCTGCGGCCCCTGGTCGTCCAGCCGGTAGGGCCGCGCGCCGCCGTTCTCGCCCAGGCACAGGCCGTAGCGGAAGGGCCCGCTGGCGCGGCCCGGCCACTCGAAGCGCAGGTCGCGCCAGAAGGCGCAGCGCTCGCGTTCGCCGTTGCCGTTGGTGCGCTCCTCGGCGCGGATCAGCGCCGGCGCCTCGGCAAACCAGCGATAGAAGCCGAAGGCCTCGTGCCGCCACGCCTGCTGCACCCAGGGCGGCGAATCGGCCGCGGTGTGCCGCGGCAGCACCTGCCACTGGGCCATCGCGACCGGCAGGTAGGGCGCGGAGAAGCGACGCACGAAGTGGTCGTCCTCGCGCGCCACGAGCGGCTCGCTGCGCCGCGTATTGACATGCGCCAGGTGCCAGCGGCTGCCGTCGGAGACCGCGACCGTCCAATTGAACGGCGAGGCCGGCCGCGGCATGACCTGCACCTCGGGGTCGGCGATGCCCAGCGTGCGCGCCTGCGCGCGGCCGACCTCCAGCGCCTCCTGCTGGCCGACCCAGGTCACGCCGACCCAGGCGCAGGCCGCAGCCAGCCCGGCCAGCGCCGGCCAGCGCCGGTGCGGCCAGATCGCGGCCAGCAGCAGGCCGGCGAGCAGCGTGCCGCTGAGCACGAGATCGATGATGAAGACCGACCCGAGCCCGAAGCGCGCGTTGGACAGCGGCTCCAGCAGCATGGTCCCGAAGGCGGTGATCCAGTCGCCGGCGATGTGGATGGCGATGGCCGCCGCGCTGACCAGCCACAGGCTCTTCCAGCCGGCGCGCTGGCCGCGCGTCACCGCGAAGGCCCGGGACATCAGCCACGCGACGAGCAGCGCCCACAGCGGCAGCAGCAGCAGCGAATGCGTGACGCCACGGTGGTGGCGCAGGTAGGCCAGGTCGCCGAATTGCTGCATCACCGCGTCGATGTCCGGAAAGGCGCCGGCCAGGAAGCCGGTCAGCACCAGCTGCCAGACGGCCGGCGCGCCGGGCTGGCCGTCCCAGGGCGCTGCGAACCGGCCCTGGCCGGGGACGGCCAGCACCTGCGCCGCCAGGGGCACCTGGCGGGCGGCGATCACGCGCGCGAGCAGCGCGCCGGACAGGGCATGCGTCAGGGTATCCACGGGCGCGAAGCATGCCGTGGCGCGCCGGCCCGCGTGCACCGCGGGGCATCGCGGTCGGTTTCGCCTCGGCGGCAAATCCACACTATTGATGGTGATTTGCCGATAGGAAATCCGAAAATGCGACCGAAGTGGCGACGATCGCGACCTTTTCGTTCAAACCACAACCGGAGAGTCTTCATGTTGATGCGACGTCAATTCCTCGGCGCCGGGCTCGCCGCCGGCGCGGCCTGGGCCGCGGCCGGCTTCGTTCCCGCCTGGGCCAACACCGCCCCGAACCTGGGCGCGCCGACGCTGCCCAACCCCGGCTTCCGTCGCACCCGGGTCGGCGAGGTCGAGGTCGTCGCGCTGATCGACGGCATCGCGCGCCGCCCGCTGGGCGAGGAATTCGTGCGCAACGCGCCGCTGGCCGAGGTCAAGGCGCTGCTCGCCTCGCAGGGCCTGTCGACCGAGTACGTGGACATCCCGTTCACGCCCTTCCTGGTGGTCGCCGGCAACCGCCGCATCCTGATGGACACCGGCCTCGGCGACTGGGGCGGACCGACCACCGGCAAGCTGCTGGAGAACCTGCGCGCCGCCGGCTACGGGCCCGCCGACATCGACACCGTGCTGATCACGCACTACCACGGCGACCACATCAACGGCCTGCGCAACCGCGCCGGCGACTTCGTCTTCCCGCGCGCCAAGGTGTGGGTGCCGGCGCCCGAGCACACCTTCTGGATGGACGACGCGCGCCTGGCGGCCGCGCCGGAAGCGCAGAAGGGTGCCTTCAACAACGCGCGCCGCACCTTCGGCCAGATGCCGGCGGACATGCTGCAGGTCTTCCAGCCGGGGGCGGAAGTCGCGCCCGGCATCCGCTCGGTGGCGGCCTTCGGCCACACGCCGGGGCACACGCTGTTCGAGGTCGCCTCCGCGGGCCAGACCTTCGTCTACGTCGCTGACCTGACCAACGTGCCGGCGCTGTTCGCGCGCAATCCCGACTGGGCGGTGGCCTTCGACATGGACGCCGAGATGGCGCGCCGGACCCGGCGCGAGGTCTTCCAGCGCATCGTCGCCAGCAACGCGATGGTCGGCGGCTTCCACTTCCCGTTCCCGGCCTTCGGCCGCGTCGAGACGATGGCCGACGGCTACGCGTTCCATCCGATGGCCTGAACCTGAGGTCCGGCCCCGCCGGCGACGCGAGGCGCGCCGGCGCGCGGCCGGGGCGCTCACGGCCGCGGCCGCGGCCGCTCAGGCCTGCGGTCGCTGCGGCGGCGCCGACGCCGTCTCGCGGATCTCGCGCACCTCGACGTCGATGACCTCGCCGGGCGCCGGCGGGGGCGCCGGCGGCCGCCCGGCGCGGCCGAAGCGCGGCAGCCGGCGCCCGCGCAGCAGCGCCCACACCAGCACCGCGACGGCGACGAAGGCGCCGAAGAGCAGCGCGCCGACCATCAGCACGGCCGCCAGCAGCGCGGCAAGGACGCGCGCGACGGCGCCGGCCACGCCCGCCAGCCAGGACAGCGGGCCGGTCGCGGAGCGGCGGGGGGTGGTGGTCTCGGGCATCGGCGTCTGACGGCGGGCGGGAAGCGGAGTTCCCGCCGACCGAAGCCCGACGATAGCGCGCGGCGTCAACCCGTCACGCCATCCGGTCACCCCGAACTACATTCAAACAAATATACTGGCGGCGACCGACTGTTGCCTGGCAGCGAGGGTCGGTCAGGAGTAGCGACTTTTCGGGGCCCGTTCGCGGGCCCCGCTTTTATGGGGTCCGCCTTGGCGAAGCCACCCGATCCGACGGCCCGGCCGGCCCGCGCGCCCGGCCCCGCGCCGCGACGTGCCGGCGTGCAACGCGCCGCCCCGCGCGCCAAGACCCAGGCCCCGCCGCCGGCCGCCGTGGACCCGGCGACCCGCGTGCTGCGCCGCTTCCGGCTCGTCTTCAACGCCGTCAAGTCGCACTTCCAGCAGGTCGAGAAGCAGGCTGGCGTCGGCGGCGCGCAGCTGTGGGCGCTGAGCGTGGTCGCGCAGCAGCCGGGCATCGGCGTCGGCGACCTCGCGCGCGCGATGGACATCCACCAGACCACCGCCAGCAACCTGGTCAAGGCCCTGCTCGCGCAGCAGATGATCACGCTGGCGCGCTCCGCCGCCGACCGCCGCGTCGCCGAGCTGCGCGTGCTGCCGGCCGGCCAGCGCGTGCTGAAGAAGGCGCCCGGGCCGTTCGCCGGCGTGCTGCCGCAGGCCCTGGCGCGGCTGGACGAGGCGACGCTGCAGCGCCTGGACGCCGACCTCGGCACCCTGATCAGCGCGCTGGACGCCGACGAGCGCGCCGCCGGCATCCCGCTGGCCCAGATGTAGCGCCGCGCGGGCGGGCGGCACCCGGCCGAATTACAATTGTCCAAATGTATTTGACACGGCGGCGGCGCCTGGCACCGCCCGTCGCAGGGAGCCGAGCACGAGCATGAGCGAGCGCCAGGACGATCGCGAGCCCGCGGCGGCGGGCGCGGACGCCGCCACCGGCCGCGACGGCGCCGGCGGCGATGCGCGCGCACGCCGCGACGCGCTGCTCGCGCGCCTGCGCGAACTGCTGCACGCACCCTGGCGCACGCTGCGCGACGTCGAGCCCGAGTTCTGGCGCAACCTGCGCGACGAGCTGACCACCGGCCGGCAGTGGATCGACCGCACGGTGGTGATGGTGTTCGCCGCGCTGACCGGCCTGCTGGTCGTCGGCTTCACGCTGCTGGCCGAGGGCGGCACCGAGCTGTTCACGAAGCTGACGCACCTCGGGCCGTGGGCGATGTGGCTGCCGCTGTTGTGGACACCGGCGCTGACGGTGGCCGTGCTGTGGTGGACGCGCCGCTTCGCCGAAGGCGCGATGGGCTCGGGCATCCCGCAGGTCGTGCGCGCGCTGGACGACGACGTCGACGCGCGCCAGCAGGCCTGGCTGGTGTCGCTGAAGCTGTCGCTGCACAAGGTCGGCCTGGTCAGCGGCGGCATGCTGGCCGGGCTGTCGATCGGCCGCGAGGGGCCCACGGTGCAGGTCGGCGCCGGCGCGATGCTCGCGGCGCGGCCCTTCCTGTCGCGCCACTCGGGCATCGACGCGCACGACCTGATGGTCGCCGGCGCGGCCGCCGGCATCGCCGCGGCCTTCAACACGCCGCTGGGCGGCATCGTGTTCGCGCTCGAGCAGCTCTCGCGCCGGCGCAGCATGTCGCACAGCGCGCTCGTCATCTCGGCCATCGTGCTGGCCGGCCTGGTGGCGGTGGCGATCTTCGGCAACGAGACCTATTTCGGCGTGCTCAGCGTGCAGCAGCTGGACTGGGGGCTGCTGCTGCCCGGGCTGACGGTGGCGCTGGTGGCCGGGCTGGCCGGCGGGCTGTTCTCGCGCCTGATCATCGTCTCGGTGCGCGGCCTGCCCGACCGCTTCAGCCGCTGGCGCGCACGCTACCCGCTGCGCTTCGCGGCCGGCTGCGCGCTGGCCGTGGCCGTCATCGGCATCGTCACCGGCGGCGCCACCGCCGGCGCCGGTTATGCGCCGACGCGTGCGCTGCTCGAGGGCCAGGCCGAACTGCCCGGCGTCTATACGCTGCTGAAATTCTGCGCCACCTGGCTGTCGGCCTGGACCGGCGTGCCGGCGGGTGTGTTCGCCCCCTCGCTGGCCATCGGCGCGGGCATCGGCAACGACGTCGCGCTGCTGTGGGACCTCGCCGGCCAGGCCGCGATCCCGCTGATCGCGCTCGGCATGGTCGGCTTCCTGGCCGCCACCACGCAGGGCCCGATCACCGCCTTCATCATCGTGATGGAGATGGTCTCCGGCCAGGCCATGGTGCTGAGCCTGATGGCCTGCGCGCTGCTGGCCAGCGGCGTCGCGCGCCTGGTCACCAAGCCGATGTACGGCGAACTGGCCGGCCTGCTGCCGCTGCCCGGCCCGGCGCCGGCACCGGTCTACCCCAACGACGAGACGAGAAAGGACGCCCGATGAGCAGCCTGCTGCAGCGCATGCGCGCGCGTTTCGAGGCTTGGCTGGGCAGCCCGCCGCGGCGCGGCGCCCCGGGCCCGGCGCCGGGACAGGCCGCGGCCGCCGCCCTGCCCGCGCAGCCGCTGGCCTGCGCCAGCGTCGTCATTCCGGCGCTCAACGAGGCCGCGCGCATCGCCTCCGTGGTGCGCTATGCGCTGGCCGACCCGGCGACCGCCGAGGTGGTGGTCGTCGACGACAGCTCGATCGACGACACCGCCGAGCTGGCCCGCGCGGCCGGCGCGCGCGTCATCACCAGCACGATGCTGGGCAAGGGCACCTCGATGCAGGACGGCGTGGCCGCCGCGGCGAGCGAGCTGCTGGTCTTCCTGGACGGCGACCTCGCCGGGCTGCGCGAGGGCATCGTCTCCGACCTCTGCCGGCCGCTGCTGTCCGGCGAGGCCGATTTCGTCAAGGCGCGCTTCGGCCGCGGCGGCGGCCGCGTCACCGAGCTGACGGCCAAGCCCATGCTCAAGGTCTTCTTCCCCGAGCTGGCGCACTTCTCGCAGCCGCTGGGCGGCATCATCGCCGGCCGGCGCAGCCTGCTGCAGTCGCTGCCCTTCGAGGAAGGCTACGGCGTCGACATCGGGCTGCTGATCGACGCGCACCGCGCCGGCGCGAAGCTGGCCGAGGTCGACATCGGCTCGCTGGAGCACGACAGCCAGCCGCTGCTGGACCTGACGGTGATGGCCAACGAGGTCTCGCGCGTGATCTATGCGCGCGCCAAGGCCGCCGGGCGCCTGCACGTGGAGCAGATCACCGCGATGTACGAGACGCAGCGCCACGCCACCGCGTCGTTCGAATACATCCTGTCGCGCCGGCGCGGCCGCACCAAGCTGGCACTGCTGGACATGGACGGCACGATCACGACCGGCCGCTTCGCGCTGGAACTGGCGCGCGCCACCGGGCGCGAGGACGCGCTGCTGGCGCTGCTGGACGGCGGCAAGGCGGCGGCCGCCGGGCTGTCGATCGACGCCGCGACACGCAGCCAGGGCATCGCGGCCGTCTTCCGCTTCGTGCACCGGCGCGAGTTCGAGCGCGTCGCGCATGCCAGCGAGATCCGGCCCGGCGCGATCGAGTTCGTCAACCGGCTCAAGCGCGCCGGCTTCATGGTCGGCGTCGTCAGCGACAGCTATTTCGTCGCGGCGGAGATCGTGCGCCGGCGCGTCTTCGCAGACTTCGCGCTCGCCCACCCGCTGCAGTTCGACAGCGACGTCTGCAGCGGCGAGCTGCGGCTGAATCCGGCCTTCATGCCCATGGACGGCACGCAGGGCGAGGACGCCGCCATGCTGTGCAAGAGCCATGTCATCCGCCGCTTCCGCGCCGACGACCAGCCGCCGCCGGTGCAGGAGGTCTGGGCGCTGGGCGACAACCTGAACGACCTGGCGATGCTGAAGCTGGCCGACCGCGGCTTCGCGATCGACCCGAAGTCGCCGGAACTCGCGAAGCTGCCCGGGGTGCAGGTCGTCGCGTCGTTCGACGAACTCTCCGCCCTGCTGCCCCAGCCGCTGGCTGCTGCGGCCTGAAGCCGGACACGGGTCACCTCAGACCGCTTGCGGCGCAGTGCGGACGTTTGTCGCGGTGCGCTGCATGTGCATGCCTGCTTCGGCGCAGCGAAGCCGCATGGGGGCAGCCCGCAGCGCCCAGAGTCCGGCGGTCGGCGCTGCGCGCCGACTGCCCTGCGATGCTCGAACGCTTGGCCCGCCGCCAACTCACTTCGCTCACTTCGTTCGCTGCGTTCGGACATCGGCGGCGAGTTAGTTTTCGAAGCGCGCTGCGCGCGCGGCCAAGCGTTCTGCGCTTCTCGGCGCCTCCCATGGGCGCTGCGGGCTGCCCCCACGCGGCTTCGCGATGCAGTGGTTGTGTTCCACCCGCCCGAAGACCACTGTCGGTGGCTCTCGCGACAGGCGGTACCCGCTGCCGGCGCTGTGTGGAGCGCCGAGCAGCGCAGCTCCGGGGTCGGCGCGCACGCAGTGCGCGCCTCCACATCTGACTCGCCGCCGGTGTCCGAACGGAGCGAGCGCAGTGAGCGAAGTGAGTTGGGCGGCGCGACCCCGGAGCGAGCAGCGCAGGGCAGTCGACGCCGAAGGCGGCGACCGCGGAAGTCAGCGCCGGCAGCGGGTACCGCCTGGCGCGATGCGCAGACCAAGGCAGGCCAGTCGGTGCATGCCCCGCCACCTTTGATGCGCATGCGCGAGTGTGCGCAAGCGCCGAGCGCCGACATCCAGCCGCCGACGCACGTCGACCCCTCGTGCGCAGCATCGACCAGAACAACGATGCCGGGCGGCTTGCCCACGGTGCCGGCCCTCGCGGGCGCGGCGGTACGATCGGCGCCTTCCTGCCCTGCCCCGCGGCATCGCCGAGCCCGCCCATGGACCCCACCCCCGCCTCCCGCCCGACCGACGCGCCCGTGCTGCGCCCGCACGTGCCGCTGACCGAGTACTACGCCGACGAGGAGGGCCGCCAGAAGTTCATCGGCCACATCTTCGACGACACCGCGGCCGACTACGACCGCATCGAACGCGTGCTCGCCTTCGGCAGCGGCCCCTGGTACCGCCGCCAGGCGCTGCAGCGCGCCGGGCTGGCCGCCGGCGCCGAGGTGCTGGATGTGGGCTTCGGCACCGGCCTCGTCGCGCGCGAGGCGTTGACCCTGATCGGCCCCACCGGCCGGCTGGTCGGCGTCGACCCCAGCGCCGGCATGATGGCGCAGGCGCACCTGGACGGCGTCGAGCTCGTCCAGGGACGCGCCGAGGCGCTGCCGCGGCCCGATGCGAGCTGCGACTTCCTGAGCATGGGCTATGCGCTGCGCCACATCAGCGACGTCGCGCCGGCCTTCGCCGAGTTCCACCGCGTGCTGCGCCCGGGCGGCCGGCTGCTGGTGCTGGAGATCACGCGGCCGCAGGGCGCCTTCGCGATGAAGGCGCTGAAGCTGTACATGCGCGCCGTGGTGCCGGCCATCGCCAGCGTCGTCGCGCGCCGCCGCGACACCGCGCACCTGTGGCGCTACTACTGGGACACCATCGAGGCCTGCATCCCGCCCGAGACCGTGATGGCCGCGCTGCGCAGCGCCGGCTTCGTGGACGTGCAGCGCCACGTCGAGCTGGGCATCTTCTCCGAGTACACGGCGCGCAAGGCGGGCTGAGCGCTCGTGAAGCGCCGAGCACCGCCCCACTGGCGCGCGGTGTAACCCGCCGGCGGCCTGCGACGACCCGGCATCGGATGAGCTCGGCGACGCCCACGACCGAAGACCCCCCGAACGCTGCGGCCCCGGGCGCAACGTCCCAGGGGCCGGCGGGGCCAGCCGCCCTGCCGGCACGCAGGCGCCTGACCGTCGTGATGCCGGTGCTGAACGAGGCCGCCGGCATCCCCGCCACGCTGGCCGCGCTGGCGCCGCTGCGCGCTCGCGGCGTGCAGGTCGTCGTCGCCGACGGCGGCAGCGGCGACGGCACGCCGGCGCTGGCCGCGCCGCGGGCCGACCGCGTGATCGTGGCGCCACGCGGGCGCGCGCTGCAGATGAATGCCGGCGCCGCGGCCGCCGGCGACGCCGACCTGCTGCTGTTCCTGCACGCCGACACGCTGCTGCCCGCGGACGCCGACCGGCTGGTGCTGGACGCCGTCGCGCGCGGGGCGCGCTGGGGCCGATTCGACGTGCGCATCGCCGGCCGGCCCTGGATGCTGCGCGTCGTCGCCGCACTGATGAACGCGCGCTCGCGCTGGACCGGCATCGCCACCGGCGACCAGGCGATCTTCGTCGAGCGTGCGCTTTTCGAGCGGCTCGGCGGCTTCCCGGCGCAGCCCTTGATGGAGGACGTGGCCCTGAGCCGCCGCCTGCGCGCGGTCGCGCGCCCGGCCTGCCTGCGCGCGCGCGTCGTGACGTCGGGCCGGCGCTGGGAGCAGCGCGGCGTCTGGCGCACGATCTGGCTGATGTGGCGGCTGCGCTGGCGCTACTGGCGCGGCGAGTCGCCGGACCGGCTGGCGCGCGACTACCGGTGAGCGACCGATGAACTGCGCGCTGATCGTCTTCGCGAAGGCGCCGGTCGCCGGGCTGGCGAAGACGCGCCTGGCGCCGGCACTGGGTGCAGCCGGTGCGGCGGCCGTCGCGGCGCGGCTGCTGGACCGGGCGGTGCGCGCCGCCGTCGACGCCGGCGTCGGGCCGGTGGAGCTGTGCACGGCGCCGGACACCGCGCACCCGGCCTTCCAGCGGCTGCAGCGCGAACTCGGCGTGACGCTGACAACGCAGGGCGACGGCGACCTCGGCCGGCGCATGAACCGCGCGCTGACGCGTGCGCTGCAGGCCCACGACCGCGTGCTGCTGACGGGCACCGACGCGCCGGCGCTGGATGCGGCGCGGCTGCGCGAGGCCGCCATCGCCCTCACGACCGCGGACGCCGTCTTCGTGCCGGCGCTGGACGGCGGCTATGCGCTGGTCGGGCTCGCGCGGCCGGCACCGGCGCTGTTCGACGGCGTGCCCTGGAGCACGTCGCAGGTGATGGCGGCGACGCGCGAACGCGCGCTTGCCGCCGGCCTGCGCTGGACCGAGCTGGCGCCGGTGGCCGATGTCGACGAGCCGGCCGACCTGGCGCACCTGCCCGCCGGCTGGCTGGGCGGCCTGGGCGGCGCGGGCGATGCCGACCCCGGGGCCGCGCCACCATGAAGCGGCTGCTGCTCGTCGGTGCCGGCCACGCCCATGCACTGGTGCTGCTGGACTGGATGCGGCGGCCGCTGCCGGGCGTCGACGTGACGGTCGTCTCGCCGCAGGCCTTCGCGCCCTACTCCGGCATGGTGCCGGGCTGGCTCGCGGGCCGCTACCGCCCGCACGAGATCGGCATCGACTTCGAGCAGCTGGCGGCACGCGCCGGCGCGCGCTGGCAGGCCGGCGAACTGCACGCGCTGGATGCCGACCGGCGCATGGCGACGCTGGCCGACGGACAGGTGCTGCCCTGGGACCTGCTGTCGCTGAATGTCGGCTCGACGCTGCGACCGCCGTTGCCGTCGGCGGCCGCTGCGGGCGGCGGCGACGGTCCGGCCGTGCTGGCGCTGCGTCCGCTGGTGCGCCTGTTGCACGAGTGGCCGGCCTGGCTGCAGCGGCTCCAGCCCGCGCCGGCGACGCGCTCGCTGCATGTCACCGCGGTCGGCGGCGGGGCGGCCGGCTTCGAATCGCTGCTGGCGGTGCTGACGCGGCTGCGTGCGCTGCGTCCGCAGCGCCACGTGAGCGGCCGGCTGGTCTCGCAGGGCCGCGAACTGCTGCCCGGCTTCGCGCCGCGTGCGGTGCGCGCCGCGCACGAAGCCTTGGCGCGGGCCGGTGTCGAGCTGCGCCTGGCCACGCCCTGGCACGATGGCCTGGCCGCCGGCACCGACCTCGTGCTGTGGGCCACCGGCGCCGAGCCGCACGACTGGCAGGCCGATCCCGCGCGCCGCGGCGGACTGGCCGCCGACGAACGCGGCTTCCTGCGCGTCGACGCGCAACTGCGCTCGGTCTCGCACCCGGCCGTCTTCGCCGCCGGCGACTGCGCGGCCTTCGTGCCGCCGCTGCCCAAGGCCGGCGTCTATGCCGTGCGCATGGGGCCGCACCTCGCGCGCAACCTGCGCGCCGCACTGGGCGACGGCCGCGCCGCCGACTACCTGCCGCAGCGCCGCTTCCTCGCGCTGCTGGCCACCGGCGACGGCCGCGCGATCGCCTCGCGCGGCCTGCTGGCCGCCGAGGGCGGCTGGGTCTGGCGCTGGAAGGACCACATCGACCGCGGCTTCGTCGCGCGATTCAGCGGCGGTGCGGCCGCGGCGCCACTGCCCTAGCTGGCGCGGGCCCTGCGCCGGAGGCCGGGCAGGCCTGGCCGGCGCCCCGCCGCGCCGCCCGGAGCCGCCCGGCGCGTCGCATGCTCAGGCCATCGGCGTCTGGTCCAGCGTGTATTTCACACCGCCGAACTCGAACTCCTCGCCCAGCTTCTTCTCGGCGAAGCCGCTGCCGCTGGAAGCCCAGGCGACGCGACGCGGCTGCGCGTTGCGTGCCGCGTCGAAGGTGCTGCGGCACTTCGCGAACAGCTCGTCGCCGCAGCTGGCGGCGATGGTCTTCGCATCGTCGTCGTTGAACTTGACGCCGCCCGGGTCGACGACGACGACCATGCCGTCGGCGTCGGTGACCTCGTCTTCGCTGCCCAGGTGCCAGCGCACGAAGCGCAGCGCGCCGAAGATGTTGCGCATCGGGATCTCGTGCATGCCGACCTCCGGGTACGCCGTCTTGCCCTGCGCGGCGCCGGTGTCGAAGACGGTGCCCAGCTGCAGGAACAGGTACAGGTAGGTCTCGGAGACCGGCAGGTCCAGCGTCACGCTGGCCAGCGTGTCCTTGCGCCGGCAGCGCAGCTTGCGCTTGCCGAGGTAGCCGCGGACGCCGGCGACCTTGCCGCCCGAGAGCTCGATCTTCGGGTAGACGACGAAGGCCGGCCAGTCGCCGGTGCCGACGCTGACGACGTTGTACAGGCAGTTGTCGGTCTGGCCCTTGCGGAACCACATGTAGCTGCGCGTGCCCTCGTCGCTGAACGGATGCCAGGCCTCGCGCAGGCCCTTGCTGCGCGCATAGCCGTCACTGTTGGACTTGGTCGCGAAGCCGTTGGACTTCGCGACCTCGTCGTAGGGGCGGCTGTCGCAGCGCCACTTGAATTCCACCGGCAGGCGCTGCAGCGGCTTGGCCATGCCCGACAGCTCGTCGGGGTCGCCGGCCCAGCGCAGGTGGTCCATGATCATCGCGCTGGACGAGTCGCCGGCCAGGATATGCGCCTTGGTCGCCGGCACGCGCTCGAAGCCGATGGTCAGCAGCACCAGCATCATCTGCTTGAGCACCTGGTCGTCGACCTGGTCCAGGGGCTGCTTGACGACGATCTGCCCGCCATGGCGGAAGAACAGCGAATTGCCGATGTCGTCGACCAGCGCCTGGGTCGCCGGGCCGGTCTTGTCCTCGGCCGCCGCGCGCTTGGCCTCGGTGTAGAAATACTGCAGCCAGCCGGCGCGGTCGAACTCGCTGGCCGCCGCGGTGCGCAGGCCGGTCATGACCGCGTCCGGGGTCAGCTGCTTGCAGAAGTTCTCCAGGAGCAGCTTGCACTTGGCCTGCAGCGGGCCGGCCGCCACCAGCTTGGACAGCGCCGCACGCTCCTGCGGCGTGGCATTCCACCACTCGATCGTGGTCTTCTGACCGATCGGGAAGCCGCGCGAATGCAACGCCGCCTGAAAGGCGGCCAGATCCGTCGTGGACAGCGTCGGCACCAGGGCCTGGGCGTCGGCATACTGCTTCGCATCCATGCTCACCTCCCTTGGATCGGCGCGAACGATATCGGCATCGGCGCCCCACGTCGACCACCCCGGCGCCGTCGTCGGCGGCAGCGCTCAGGGCCGGCCGACCCGGCCGCGGCGGATCGCATCGGCGCGTTCGGCGATCGCCCGCCGCTCGTCGGCGTCCAGGCGCGCGAGGTTCTTGACCTGCAGCGCCATGCGCGGGTTGGCGGCCAGCCGCGCCTCGTGGCGCGCCAGGAAGTCCCAGTACAGCGTCGTGAACGGGCAGGCGCGCTCGCCGCTGCGCTGCTTCGGGTCGAAGCGGCAGCCGGCGCAGTGGTTGCCCATGCGTGCGATGTACTGGCCCGTGGCCGCGTACGGCTTGCTCGCCATCAGGCCGCCGTCGGCAAACTGGCTCATGCCCAGCGTATTGGGCAGCTCGACCCACTCCACCGCGTCGACGTAGACCGCCAGGTACCAGGCGTGCACCTGCTGCGGCCGCACGCCGTAGAGCAGCGCGAACAGGCCGGTGACCATCAGGCGCTGGATGTGGTGGGCGTAGCCGTGGTCCAGCGTCTGCCGGATGGCGTCGCGCAGGCAGGCGAAGGCGGTGTCGCCGGTCCAGTACCAGGCCGGCAGGTCGTGCGTCGCGCCCAGTTCGTTGAGTTCGGCGTAGCCCGGCATGAGCAGCCAGTAGACACCGCGCACGTATTCGCGCCAGCCCAGGATCTGGCGCACGAAACCTTCCACCGCGGCCAGCGGCCAGCGCCGCGGGTCGCGGCGCCAGGCCTGCTCGGCCGCGGCGACCACCTCGCGCGGGTGCAGCAGCTTGAGGTTCAGCGCCACCGCCAGCGTCGAGTGCCACAGCCAGGGCTGGCCGGCCCACATCGCGTCCTGCCAGCGGCCGAAGTGCGGCAACCGGTGCTCGACGAAGTCGCCCAGCGCGGCCAGCGCCTGCGCACGCGTCAGCGGCCAGCCGAAGTGCTCCAGCCGGCCCGGGTGGCCGGCAAAGCGCCGCGCGACCAGATCGAGGACCTCGCGCGTGGTCTCGTCCGGCTCGAAACGCAGCGGCGGTGGCACCAGCCCCGGGCCGTCGCGGCCGAAGGACTCGCGGTTGTCGGCGTCGTAGTTCCATTGGCCGCCGGCGGGCTGGCGGCCCTCGGGGCCGTCGTCCATCAGCACGTCGTGCCGGCGCCGCATCTCGCGGTAGAAGAATTCCATGCGCAGCTGCCGGCGGCCGCGGGCATGGGCGGCGAACTCGAGCGTGCTGCACAGGAAGTGCCGGTCCTCGCGCAGGTCCAGCGCCACGCCGGTCGCGGCGCAGGCGGCGCGCAGCGCCTCGCGCACGCGGTATTCGCCCGGTTCGACGAGCAGCACACGCTGCGGCCGGGCCGCGGCCAGCGCCTCGCGCAGCGCGTCGCCCAGCGTCGCCGCCGCGGGTTCGTCGTCGAGCCGCCGGTATTCCAGCGGCAGGCCTTCGGCGCGCAGCGCGGCGGCGAAGTGGCGCATCGCGGCCAGGAAGACGGCGATGCGCTGCTTCGCACTCCAGACCTGCGTCGATTCCTCGACCGCCTCGCACATCCAGACGCGGTCCCGTGCCGCGTCGAAGCCGTCGAAGGCACTGGACGAACGGTCGAGCTGGTCGCCGAGCACGACGACGAGGTGGCGCAGGGCGGCCGGAGACTGCATGGCGGGGCGCATTCTGGCCGCCGCGTTCCGCGCCGTCAGCGCACGCGTGCAAACCCCCGGGCGGCGCTGCCCGATGCGGGCGCGCTCGGCGCGTACAGCGGGTGCAACACATTCAGCGCGTGCCGCCGCGGCGTGCCATCACCACCGGCGCCAGGGCGATCAGCGCCGCCAGTGCGAAAGCCGCGCCGGCCAGGAAGGTGGCCGCGGGGCCCAGCGTGGTCCACAGCAGGCCGGCCAGCGCGCTGGCCAGCAGCATCGCCAGCCCGCTGGCCAGGTGGAACAGGCCGAAGGCGGTGCCGCGCAGGTGCTCCGGCGCGCTGTCGGCGACCATCGCGCCGAGCAGCCCCTGCGTCAGCCCCAGGTGCACGCCCCACAGCGCGACGCCAGCCAGCAGCAGGGCCCAGCCGGTGGCCCAGGCCATCACGAGGTCTGCCAGCACCAGCACCAGCAGCCCGGCGGCCAGCAGCCAGCGCCGGTCCACACGGTCGGCGAGGCGGCCGAAGGGGTAGGCGCTGGCCGAGTAGACGAGGTTCATCGCCACCATCACCAGCGGCACCAGCGCCGCGGCGATGCCCAGCTGCTCCGCGCGCAGCACCAGGAAGGCCTCGCTGAAGCGCGCCAGTGTGAACAGAGCGCCCACGCCCACCACCGCCCAGTAGGCCGGCGGCAGCCGCGCCAGCTCGGCGCGGCTGATCGGCGGCGGCCGCCGCGGACCGGGCGCGCGCGCCGGCTCGCGCAGCCCGAAGGCGAGCAGCGCCACCGCCAGCGCCCCCGGCACGACGGCGACCCAGAAGACGGCGCGGAAGTCGCTGGCCCAGGCCAGCATCAGCGCGGTGGCCAGCAGCGGGCCGATGAACGCGCCGGCGGTGTCCAGCGACTGGCGCAGCCCGAAGGCCTCGCCGCGGCGGCCCGGCGGCGCCAGGTCGGCCAGCAGCGCGTCGCGCGGCGCACCGCGGATGCCCTTGCCGACGCGGTCCGCGAAGCGTGCGCCGGCCACCAGCCCCACGCCGTCGGCGAGGGCGAAGACCGGCTTGGACAGCGCGCCGAGCGCATAGCCCAGCACCGCCAGCCCCTTGCGCCGGCCCCACCAGTCCGACAGCGCGCCGGAGAAGACGCGCACGACCAGCGCGGTGGCCTCGGCCACGCCCTCGATGAGGCCGACCGCCAGCACGCTGACCCCCAGCGTGCCGACCAGGAACAGCGGCAGCAGGCTGTGGACCATCTCCGAGGAGACGTCCATCAGCAGGCTCACGAAGCCCAGCACCCAGACGCCGGCGGGCAGGGGCGGGCGGTGGCTCATGGCCGCAGTGTCGCGCACCGGAATCCGCGCGACGGGGTCCGCCGGATCATTGATTGAAATTCTTGAAACCCATCATTCGATCAATCAATCCTATCGATGCTGCGCTGCACCCAAAATACCGGCTATCGAGATTTCTCCTTTCCCATCAACCCTTTGCAGGAGCTTTGCATGTCCATCATCAACACCCCGGTCCAGCCGTTCAAGGTCAACGCCTTCCACAACGGCAAGTTCGTCGAAGTCACCGAGGCCAGCCTGAAGGGCCAGTGGTCGGTCTTCGTCTTCATGCCGGCGGCCTTCACGTTCAACTGCCCGACCGAGGTCGAGGACGCGGCCGACAACTACGAGGCCTTCCGCAAGCTGGAGGCGCAGGTCTACATCGTCACCACCGACACGCATTTCGCGCACAAGGTGTGGCACGAGACGAGCCCGGCCGTCGGCAAGGCGCAGTTCCCGCTGGTCGGCGACCCGACGCACGCGCTGACCCGCATGTTCGGCGTGCACATCGAGGAAGAAGGCCTCGCGCTGCGCGGCACCTTCATCGTCGACCCGGACGGCGTCGTGAAGACCGCCGAGATCCACGACAACAGCATCGCGCGCGACATGAAGGAAACGCTGCGCAAGCTGAAGGCGGCGCAGTACGTGGCCAAGAACCCGGGCCAGGTCTGCCCGGCCAAGTGGAACGAAGGCGCGAAGACGCTGACGCCGTCGCTGGACCTCGTCGGCAAGATCTGACGACGGCCGGGGCCCTGCCTGCGCAGGGTCCCGCGCCTCGTCGAAGCCCGGCGCCTGCAGCGCGCCGGGCCTGACGCGGACAACCCATCGGATCGACAGGCCCGCAGGGCCCTGTCGGCAGCGCCCTGCGCGGACGCTGCCGACCGGGCCCCCGCCCCCCACCACCCAGGAGCCGACCCATGCTGGACGCCAACATCCAGGCCCAACTGGCCACCTACCTCGAACGCATCACGCAGCCGATCGAGCTGATCGCGACGCTCGACGAGCGCGAGGAGTCGGCGCAGATGCGCGAGCTGCTGACGCAGATCGCCGCGCTGAACGACCAGGTCTCGGCCCGCTTCGACGGCCAGGCCGCGCGCCGGCCCTCGTTCCGCATCACGCGCGCCGGCGCCGACATGGGCGTCGAGTTCGCGGCCATCCCGATGGGCCACGAGTTCACCTCGCTGGTGCTGGCGCTGCTGCAGGCCGGCGGCCACCCGCCCAAGGTCGAGCCGGAGGTGATCGAGCAGATCCGTGCGCTGACG
Organism: Rubrivivax sp.; assembly: GCA_019635315.1. Classification (GTDB taxonomy): domain Bacteria; phylum Pseudomonadota; class Gammaproteobacteria; order Burkholderiales; family Burkholderiaceae_C; genus Rubrivivax. The sequence goes on along the minus strand of JAHBZT010000001.1, from coordinate 1,048,891 downwards.
CCCGCGGATGGTGGCGACTTCGTCTTCGAGACCTGGATGAGCCTGACCTGCCACAACTGCCCCGACGTCGTGCAGGCGCTCAACCTGATGGCGGTGCTGAACCCGCGCGTGCGCCATGTGGCCGTCGACGGCGGGCTGTTCCAGGACGAAGTCGAGCAGCGCCAGATCATGGCCGTGCCGGCGGTCTTCCTGAACGGCCAGCCCTTCGGGTCCGGCCGCATGGAACTGGCCGAGATCCTGAAGAAGGTCGACACCGGTGCCGCGGCGCGCGACGCCGCGAAGCTGGGCGCCAAGGACCTGTTCGACATGCTGATCGTCGGCGGCGGCCCCGCCGGCGCCGCAGCGGCGGTCTATGCCGCGCGCAAGGGCATCCGCACCGGGGTGGTGGCCGAGCGCTTCGGCGGCCAGACGCTGGACACGCTGGGCATCGAGAACTACCCGTCGGTGCTGGAGACCCAGGGCCCGAGATTCGCCGCCGCGCTGGAAGCGCAGGTGCGCGCCAATGAGGTCGACCTGATGAACGGCCAGCGCGTGGCCGCGGTCGAGCCGGGCGCCACGACGGCCGACCCCATCGTCGTCAAGCTGGACAACGGCGCCGCGCTGCGCACGAGGAGCCTGGTGCTGGCCACCGGCGCGCGCTGGCGCAAGGTGGGCGTGCCCGGCGAGGCCGAGTACGCCAACAAGGGCGTGGCCTACTGCCCGCACTGCGACGGCCCGCTGTTCAAGGGCAAGCGCGTGGCGGTCATCGGCGGCGGCAATTCCGGCGTCGAGGCGGCGATCGACCTCGCCGGCGTCGTGCAGCACGTGACGCTGATCGAATTCGCCGATCAGCTGAAGGCCGACGCGGTGCTGGTGAAGAAGCTGAAGGGCCTGCCCAACGTGGACATCCACGTCAATGCGCAGACGGCCGAGATCACCGGCGACGGCCAGAAGGTCGATGGCCTGGTCTTCAAGGACCGCGTCAGCGGCGAGACGCGGCGCGTCGAGCTCGCCGGCGTCTTCGTGCAGATCGGCCTGGTGCCCAACACCGAATTCCTGAAGGGCACGCTGGAGCTCAGCCGCTACGGCGAGATCCTGATCGACGAGCGCTGCGCGACCAGCGTGCCGGGCATCTATGCCGCCGGCGACGCGACCACGGTGCCCTACAAGCAGATCGTCATCGCGGCGGGCGAAGGCGCGAAGGCCGCGCTGTCGGCCTTCGACCACCTGATCCGGCAGGGCTGACGCGAGGCGGACACCCGTGCCTTGCGAAGGGCGCACGCCTGCTGGCGCGTGCCCGGCCGTTCCAGCATGGCCCAACCGGCCGTGCAGGCGCCGCACCGGCAGGACGCGGCATCATGCGCGGGTGACCTCATCCCTTCCTGAACCGCGACCGCTGCCGCTGCGCCTGCATCCCGGCGACGACCTGCGGCGGGCGCTCGAAGCCGCCGTCGCCGCGCAGGGCGTGCGCGCGGCCTTCGTGCTGTCGGGCATCGGCAGCCTGCGGCCGGCGCGCCTGCGCCTCGCGGGCGCCGAGCAGACCATCGAGCTGGCAGGCGACACCGAACTGCTGACGCTCGCCGGCAGCATCGCGCCGGGCGCCTCGCACCTGCACCTGAGCGTGGCCGACGATGCGGGTCGCGTGCTCGGCGGCCACGCCGCCTACGGCTGCACCGTGCGCACCACCGCCGAGGTGCTGCTGGCGCTGCTGCCGGGCTGGGCCTTCGCGCGCGCGGCCGATGCGCGCACCGGCTGGGCAGAGCTCGTCGTGCACCGTGCCGATGGCCGCTGAGCCGGCGACGGTCCGCAGCCCGCTGCGGCGCAGCCTGCTCGTGCTGGCCGGCATGCTGAACGTGCTGAGCGCGCCCGCCGCTGGCGCCGACCAAGCCCTGCGCGTGCCCGACACGATGGCGCAGCGCGTGCTGGCCTGCACCGGCTGCCACGCACCGCAGGACCGGCGCAGTGCGACCGAATACATCCCGCGCATCGCCGGCAAGCCGGCAGACTACCTGCACCGGCAGCTGCTCAACTTCCGCGACGGGCGTCGCCAGCACACGACGATGTCGCGCCTGCTGCAGGGCCTGCCGGATGACTACCTGCGCGAGGTCGCCGCGCACTTCGCATCGCTGCCCGCGCCGGCGCACGCCGGCGGCACGCTGCCGCCGGGCGCGGCCGGCGAGCGCGCGCGCACGGTGGTGCACGAGGGCGACCGCCGCGCCGGCGTGCCGGCCTGCGTGGCCTGCCACGGCGCGGCGCTCGCCGGCGTCGCGCCCTCGCTACCGGGCCTGCTGGGACTGCCGCGCGACTACCTCGTGGCCCAGCTCGGCGCCTGGCGCGTCGGCGCGCGCAGTGCGCGCGAGCCCGACTGCATGGCGCAGATCGCGCAGCGGCTGAATGCGGCAGACATCGCCGCGCTCGCCGACTGGCTGTCCGCGCAGCCGCTGGCGGCCGGCACGACGGCGGCGCCCGGCCCTGCCGAACCGCTGCCGCTGCGCTGCGGCGCCGCCGAGCCGCCGCCCGCTGCGGAAGCAGCGGCCAAGCCGCCGCCCGTGGCCGACGGCGGGCCGGTCGCGCGCGGTGCCTACCTGGCGCGCATCGGCCATTGCGCCGGCTGCCACACCGCGCCGGGCGGCACCCCCTACGCCGGCGGGCGCGGCATCGCCACCCGCTTCGGCACCGTGTGGGCCGGCAACCTGACGCCCGACGAGGCCACCGGCCTGGGCCGCTGGAGCGCCGACGACTTCTGGCGCGCGCTGCACGAGGGCCGCTCGCGCGACGGCCGCGTGCTGACGCCGGCCTTCCCGTATGCCGAGTTCACGCGCATCCGGCGCGAGGACAGCGACGCGCTGTTCGCCTACCTGCGCAGCCTGCCGCCGGTGGTGCAGCCGGCGCGCCCGCATGCGCTGCGCTTCCCGTTCGGCACCCAGGCCGCGCTGCAGGTCTGGCGTGCGCTGTATTTCCAGCCCGGCGTGCAGCGCGACGACCCGGCGCGGTCGACGGCCTGGAACCGCGGCGCCTACCTGGTGCAGGGCCTGGGCCACTGCGCGGCCTGCCACGCGCCGCGCGGCTGGCTGGGCGGCGGCAGCGGCGTCCCCAGTGGCGGCCGCATGCCCGGCGAACCCTGGTGGGCGCCGTCGCTGCTGGAAGGCGGCGGCCATGGCGGCGACCGCGCCGCGCTCGTCGCGCTGCTGAAGAGCGGGCGCTCGCCGCTGGGCAGCGCGTCCGGGCCGATGGCCGAGGTGGTGCGCGGCAGCACCCAGCACTGGAGCAACGCCGACCTCGACGCCGCCGCCACCTACCTGCTGGACCTGGCGCCGCCGCGCAAGGCACCGTCGCGCGCCGCGGCGCCTGCCGAGGCAGCACCGCTGCAACGCGGCGCGAAGCTCTACGAACGCCACTGCGCCGACTGCCACGGCACGCGCGGCGAAGGCGTGCCCGGCGCCTACCCGCCGCTGGCCGGCAACCCGACGCTGCTGCAGCCCAGCGCGGTCAACCTGATGCAGGTCGTGCGCCGCGGCGCCTTCGCGGTGGCGACCGCGGCGCACCCGCGGCCCTACGGCATGCCGCCGATCGAGCTGTCCGATGCCGAACTGGCCGACCTGCTGAGCTTCCTGCGCCAGGCCTGGGGCCACCGCGCCGCGCCGGTCGACGCGCTGGACGTGCTGCGGCTGCGCTGACGCGGCGCCACACCCGGTGGCGCCCGGTGGCGCCCGGCGCGGCATTCAGAATCGGCGACCACGAAGGAGCCTGCCGATGCCCACCGACACCCCTGTCCTGCCGCTGGACCCCGCCGTCGCCGAAGCGCTCGCGCCCGTGTGCACCGCCACGCTGACCACCGTGCTGCTGAAGAAGGGCCTGCGCAACGTCTGGCTGCGCGGCGCGCGGCCGCTGGCCGCCGGCCAGGGCCGGCGCATCGGCCGCGCCTTCACGCTGCGCTTCGTGCCCGCGCGCGAGGACCTCGCGACGCCGGCGTCCTGGGGCGCGCCGATCTCCACGCGCGCCGCCATCGAGGCCATGCCGCCGGGGGTCGTCGCCGTCGTCGGTGCGCTGGGCACCACCGACGCCGGCTTCTTCGGCGACATCCTGTGCGCGCGCATGGCCGCGCGCGGCGTCGCCGCGCTGGTGTCCGACGGCGTCGTGCGCGACCTGCCCGGCGTGCTCGCCACCGGCCTGCCGGTGTGGGCCCAGGGCACGGCCGCGCCGCCCTCGGTGGCCGGGCTCACCTTCGTCGGCTGGCAGCAGCCGATCGGCTGCGGTGGCGTGGCGGTCTTTCCGAACGACGTCATCGTCGCCGACGACGACGGCGCGGTGCTGATCCCGGCCGCGCTGCTGGACGCGGTGGTCGCCGAAGCCGTCGAGCAGGAGCGGCTCGAGGGCTGGATCATGGACGAGGTGCGCGCCGGCGCGAAGCTGCCCGGCCTGTACCCGCCCGACGAGGCGAACCGCGCGCGCTACGAGGCCTTCAGGCGCGGCCGCGGCGGCGGCTGACCCGGCGCGCCACGGGCGTGGCGGTGGCCGCCAGCAGCGCCAGCACCGCCAGCGCCAGGCTCGCCGGCGCCGGCACCGGCTGCGGCGGCGGGTCGGCCGTCCACTCGAAGGCCAGGCCGGTGGTGCTGAAGTTGGCCGCGATGTTGATCGGCGAGATGCGGTCCGGCGCCGAAGGCAGGTTGCCCGCGAGGTCGTCGAAGTCGGCGTAGGTGCGGAAGACCAGTTCGTTGATCGCCACGTCGTCGTCGCGTTCGAACATCAGCACGTACTGCTGGCCGTCCCAGCTGAGCCCGCGGGTGCTGAAATTGGCCGCGATGTTGATCGGCGAGATGCGGTCCGGCGCCGAGGGCAGGTTGTTGGCGAGGTCGTCGAAGCTGGCGTAGGTGCGGAAGATGAGCTCGTTGCTCGCGACGTCGTCGTCGCGCTCGAACATCAGCACGTACTGCTGGCCGTCCCAGGTCAGCCCGGTGGTGCTGAAGTTGGCCGCGATGTTGATCGGCGAGATGCGGTCCGGGCCCGAGATCACGTTGCCGGCCAGGTCGTCGAAGCTGGCATGGGTGCGGAAGACCAGTTCGTTGCTCGCCACGTCGTCGTCGCGTTCGAACATCAGCACGAACTGCTGGCCGTCCCAGGTCAGCCCCGTGGTGCTGAAGCTGCCCGCGATGTTGATCGGCGAGATGCGGTCGGGCTCCGCGATCACGTTGTTCGCCAGGTCGTCCAGGCTGGCGTGGGAGCGGAAGACGAGCTCGTTGCTCGCCACGTCGTCGTCGCGCTCGAACATCAGGCGCACGGTGGCCGCCTGGGCGGCCAGGGCCGCCAGCAGCGGCAGCAGGGCGATCAGGGTCGGCAGGCGCATGGCCGTTCTCCTCGGCAGCGCTCAGGCCACCCCGCCGCGCCGCCCGGCGAGACGCAGGGTACCACCTTGACCTGGCAGGACCGGGCTTGCAAGAACCGCGCCGGCAGGCGATCCATGACCCCCGCACAAGCACTTGGCGGGTGCGGTCCTCGCGTTGCGGCGCAGCAATGGCAAGCCGCCCGACAGCGCGGGCGCCATGCGCCGAGCCCTCGGCGACGCGTCGCGCTGGCTCGGTCCGGCCGGCGGCCGGGGGCTGCCGCGTGCCTATCATCGTGGCCATGAGCGACCGCCGACGCCTGCTGCAGTGCCTGCCCTCGGCGGCGGCGCTGGCGCTGCTCGGCACCGCGCCGTGGCCTGTGGCGGCGCAGCCGGGCGCGGCCGGCACGCGCAAGGTGCTGCGCCTGGCCAGCGAGAGCGAGACCGGCTTCGACCCGGCACGCGTCGGCGACGTGCGCTCGCTGCGCGTCACCGCGCACATCTTCGAGACGCTGCTCGAATTCGACCCGCTGGCGCGGCCGGTGAAGCTGCGCCCGCGCACCGCGGCGGCGATGCCCGAGCCGGACGCCGACTTCCGCAGCTGGACCGTGCGGCTGAAGCGCGGCATCCGCTTCACCGACGACCCGGCCTTTAAGGGCGAAGCGCGCGAGCTGACGGCGGCCGACTATGCCTACAGCCTCAAGCGCCTGGCCGACCCGGCCACGCGCAGCCCGGGCTGGAGTTCGGCCGAGCAGATCGGCATCCGCGGCCTGGCCGCGCTGCGCCGCACTGCGGTGGAGAGCCGCCAGCCCTTCGACTACGACCGCCCGATCGACGGCCTGCGCGTGATCGACCGCTACACGCTGCGCTTCGAGCTCGACGCCGCGCGGCCGCGCTTCCCGCAGTGGCTGGCCAGCGCCTCGACCGCGGCGGTGGCGCGCGAGGTCATCGAGGCGCAGGGCGAGCTCTCGATGCAGCACCCGGTGGGCACCGGGCCCTTCCGCCTGGCCGAGTGGCGGCGATCGTCGCGCATCGTGCTCGAGCGCAACCCGCTGTTCCGCGAGGTCCGCTACGACGCCGAGCCGGCCGCGGACGATGCCGAGGGCCGCGCGATCCTGGCCCGCCTGCGCGGCCGCCGGCTGCCGATGGTGGACCGCGTGGAGATCGCCATCATCGAGGAGAAGCAGCCGACCTGGCTGGCCTTCCTGAACGGCGAGGCGGACTGGGTCGAGCTGCCCGACGGCTTCACGCCGGTGGCCATGCCCGGCGGCCGGCTGGCGCCCAACCTCGCGAAGCGCGGCATCCGCGCCGAACGCGTGGTGATGCCGTCCACCTACTACACGATGTTCAACATGGAGCATCCGGTGGTCGGCGGTTATGCGCCCGAGCGCGTGGCGCTGCGGCGCGCGGTCGGGCTGGCCATCGACGTCGGGCGCGAGATCGCGCTGCTGCGCCACGGCGCGGCGGTGGCCGCGCAGTCGCCGGTGGCCGTGCACCTGAGCGGCTACGACCCGGCGTGGCGCAGCGAGATGAGCGAATACAACCCGGCCAAGGCACGTGCGCTGCTGGAGCTGTACGGCTGGCGCGACCGCGACGGCGACGGCTGGCGCGAGACGCCCGAAGGCGCGCCGCTCACGCTGGAGGTCGCCACGCAGCCGGGCCAGGACATGCGGCGCTACGACGAGCTGATGAAGCGCGACATGAGCGCGGTCGGCCTGCGCACGCGCTTCAGCGCCGCGACCTGGCCCGAGCAGTACAAGGCCGCGCGCGCCGGGCGTCTGATGCTGTGGTCGGTCAGCGGCCGCGCCAGCTCGCCCGACGGCGTCGAGGGCCTGCTGCGCTACGAGGGCGCGGCGGCCGGCGGCATCAACCTCGCGCGCTTCGACCTGCCGGAGATGAATGCGACGATTGCCCGGCTGCAGGCGCTGCCCGACGGCCCCGAGCGCGAGGCGGTGTTCGAGCATGCCAAGCGGCTGACCGTGGCCTGGATGCCGTACAAGCTGCGCACCCACCTCGCGGCGACCGCGCTGGTGCAACCCTGGCTCGTCGGCTACCGGCGGCCGCTGTTCTGGAACAACTGGTTCGAATACGTGGACATCGAAGCCCACCCGGATCACCCGGGCGCCGCCGCATGAACGGCGCGCCGGCAATGCCGACCCCCGCCGCCCTGCGCCCGCGCGCCCTGGGCGAAGGCGACCTGATCGGCCTGTTCAACCCCTCGGGCGCGGTCTACGAACGCGCGCCCTACGAGCAGACGCGGCGTGCCTTGCAGGCCCTGGGCCTGCGCACGCGCGAGGCGCCGAACGCGCGCGCGCGCTACGGCCACATGGCCGGCACGCCGCAGCAGCGCGCCGACGACATCCACGCGCTCTTCGCCGACCCCGAGGTCGCCGGGCTGCTGGCGATCACCGGCGGCTCGGGTGCCAACCGCGTGCTGCCGCTGCTGGACTGGGACCTGATCGCGCGGCATCCGAAGTTCCTCGGCGGCTACTCCGACCTCACGGCGCTGATCAACGCCGTCTGGGCGAAGACCGGGCTCGTCACCTTCCACGCGCCGCTGGGGCGTTCGGACTGGACGCCGTTCAGCATGGCGCATTTCCGCGCCGTCGCGATGCAGGCCGACCCCTGCACGCTGCCGCTGGCCGTGCCCGGCGAGCCGGCGCCGGAGCCGGTGGTGACGATCCGCGGCGGCCGCGCGCGCGGCCCGCTGGTCGGCGGCAACCTCGCGGTGCTCACCTCGCTGGCCGGCACGCCCTACCTGCCCGCTTTCGACGGCGCGATCCTGTTCCTCGAGGACGTCAACGAATACGTCTACCGCGTCGACCGCATGCTGTCGACGCTGCTGCTCGGCGGGCAGCTCGCGCGCGTCGCGGGCGTCGTGCTCGGCGGCTTCACCAGCTGCGGCCCCAGCGAAGGCAGCTTCGGCACGCTGACGCTGGACGAGGTCTTCGACGACTATTTCGGCGGCCTCGGCGTGCCGGTCTTCCGCGGCGCGCCCTTCGGTCACATCGCGCGCAAGATGACGCTGCCGGTGGGCGCGGTGGCCGAGATGGACGCCGACGCCGGCACGCTGCGGCTGCTGGAGCCCGCGGTGAGCTGACAGGGCCCGCGGCGGCCGGCCTGGCTGACGGCGGCGACACCCGTTCGCGCACCGTCGCCGCGGCCTCCTTCAGCGGCGGGATCGCGTCGTCGGCCCTGCCGTCCAGCGGGTCGAAGGCATTGGCGTCGTTGTTCGGGATGCCCAGGGCCTGCCGCAGCGCGTTGTACGCGGCGACCAGCTCGCCGTTCTTGCGCTGCATGGAGGGCTCCAGCTGGATGCGTGACGCCGGCTGCTGCGACCGCGGCCGGTCGAAGCTGAGGGCCAGGCCCAGCGCGCCCAAGGTGCTGACGCCGTAACCCCGGGCCTTCACGGACTCGAGGAAGGCATCGCGCAGGCCGCGGCCGGCGCCGCGGTCCACGCGCGTGGAAAACGGCAGCTGGTCGGCCTGGAACGTGATCTCGAGCTTCATCGTCAGGTCGTGCGTGTGCGACGCGAACTCGCCCCAGCGGAAGCCGGTCAGCCACCAGTGCTTCTCGGGGCCGCGCCGCAGCAGCAGCTTGTCGTCGCCGCCGCGGTCGCTCTTGTGGAGCGTGAACTGCATCTGCGGCAGACCGAAGTCGGTCGGCGGACAGTCGTAGTGCCGCGTGCGCGGCAGCGCCCGGCGCTGGTCGAGCGGGTGGCGGTCGCGGTACAGCCCGATCTCGCCGCCGCACTCCAGCCCGTGCTGCCCCTTCCACAGCTCGATCATCCAGGCATGGCCGCCGTACTCGAAGTAGAACGGCTCGCAGTCGATGATCATGTGCAGCGCCGGCGAGGCCACGTCGTAGAGCCAGTCGTAGCCCCCGTAACGCTGGTAGGGGTCGAGCCTGGAGACCATGATGTCCTGCGCCGGGTCGTAGACGAAACCGGCGGCGTGGACGACCTTGGCCAGGGGGCTGCTGGGGGACCACTCACCCATGGCGTGGCTCCTGCCCGACCGCGGCCCGCGGGTGGGGCGACGATCGGCGCGGCACTGCAGAGCTCGCCGGTCCGCCACGTCGATCGCTGCGGGCCGGCGACCGGGTCCGCAGGGTCGGTCCGTGCATGACGCGCGTCAGCAACCGCTGGCACCGATTCTGCAACCGCCGTGTCGCCCAGGCAAGGCGCGGTGCCGCGGCCTGGACGCCGGTGGCCGGCGCGGCCGGGAGGCGCCGGCGCCGCGCCGGCCTGCCGCCTCGGCGACCCGGACGCGCCTGCGCCGCAGCGCTCAGAGGAAGGGCCAGAAGGCGTTGCCGAGGATCTCCTCGCGGCGGAACGGCACCGCCAGCGAAGGATCGCGTTCGATGCGTTCCTCGATCGGCCGCGCATGCTCGCGCAAGGCCGCGGCCAGGCGCACGTAGGCCCCCACGGGATCGGCGGCCCGTTCGGCCGGCCCTGGCAGCGCATAAGCGGGCAGCGCATCGGCCGGCAGTGCCGTCGGGCCCCGCGTCAGCACGTACATCGGCGGAAACTTGAACAGGCCCGGCGCCTGCGTCAGGTCCAGCAGCAGCGGATGCTGCCCGCCGCCGGTGAACCAGCCCAGGTCGCGCAGGGCCAGGTTGAACGACGCGGCCCCCTCGGGACGGCAACGCGAACACTCGTTGAGGAAGGCGAAGGTGAACAGGCTGTGCGGCGCATCGGCGAGTTCGTACGACTCCTCGTCCGCCAGGCAGGCGCAGTAGATCTGGCCGGCGTCCAGCCGCGACCGCACCGTCGCGTCGTTGCCGGACTGCAGCTCGATCAGCCGCGCGGTCAGCGTGCTGGCCACGGCAGCGGCGTGGCAGCAGTCCAGGAAGAGGTCGAGCCGGCAGGGCGCCGGGTGGTCCTCGGCCTCGGGCATCACGTCCAGCAGCATCGACGCCAGCTCGCCGGCCGGCAGGGTGCGGTCGGCCAGCACCAGGCTGCCGCCGCCGTCGGCCTCGAGATCGCCGTGGCCCGAGAACGCGAGGTTGAACTGGAACGAGCGGTATTCCGGGTCGCCCTGGTTCACGTCGAGCCAGCGCCGCAGCTCGCCGATCGCCTCACGCACCTCGTCGACCGTCGGGTTGTCCAGCGGCACCGTGTGGTCGAAGTAGCCCGCGCACTTGCCGAGCCCGGGCACGGCACCGACGATGTCCGGGCTGCCGATCTGCATCGGGCGGTAGTACTGCCGGTAGGCGTGCAGGTCGTGCCTGGCCTTGGCCAGGTGGCCGAAGCGCTTGGCCAGGCGCGCCGCCGCGGGTCCGCTGCCCGCCTTGCGCCGCCTGCCGGTCCCCGGGTCGCCGCAGGCGATCGTCAAGGTCACCCAGAACAGCCGGTCGCCGCCGCCCGGCCACAGGCGCTGGATGCGGCGCTCGTGCCGGTCGCCGTCGGGCAGCAGCAGCAGGCGTTCGCCGCCGCGTTCGATCACCGTGGCCGTGATCGACGCGGTCGCCTCCTCGCGGGTCGGGGGGCGGACACTGGCGCGCTCCAGTTCGCCCGCGCCCGGCGCAGGGCCTGCCTGCCCCGACGCGCGGGCCTTGCCGCCTCGGCCGCGTGCTGATCCGGTCATCGTGATGCCCTCCCGGCGGCGTCAGCCCTTGACCGCGACCGCCCGCGGGTGGCCGTACACGACATAGGCCAGCCAGGTCGCATCGCCGTCGTCGCGCGCGCGCCGGCGGGCGGCAGCCGTGGCCTCGGCCAGCGTCAGCCGCTTGCCCTTGCCCAGGAAGCCTTCGTAGAAGGTCTCGATGAAGCCGTAGGCCGGGACGTCGCCGACCGACCACGCCGAGCCGACGATCACGCCGGCGCCGGCCGTGACGAAGGCCGGCGCGAAGCCGCCGATGCCGCGCAGCGAATAGCCGCTGCGCAGGCTCTGGCAGGCATTGAGCACGACCAGCGGGCGCCACTCGCCGTCGGCCAGAGCCCCGTCATGGGCGACGGTCTTCGCCAGCACATGCTCCTCGCTCGGCGTGCCGTCGCTGCGCAGGCGGCCCGGCATCTCCAGGTGCGCGTCGTCGATGTCGGCGTTGTCGGCCAGGCCATGGCAGGCCACGTGCAGCAGGTCGAACTGCCCCGGGCTCTCGATCAGGCGGTACAGCGCCTCGGCCGTCGGCTCCACCGGCTGCGCGCCGAAACGGCCCTCGACGAGCGCGATCTCCTCCTGCGCCATCGGCAGCTCGTCGGGCGGCGGGTAGGCGGGCACCAGGTAGCGGGCATGCCCGCGGCGCACCCGGACGCGTTCGGGTGGATAGCCGTCGATCAGCCAGCGCACGACGCCCATCTCGCCCAGGAAGGCGGCGCCGGACCCGGCACGGCGCTGTGCCGGGTCGCGCACGTGCACCAGCTCCCAGGGGATGAAGGGCTCGGAGGACAGCACCTGCACGCTGCGTATCGTGTCCCGGTGCTCCCACAGCAGCTGCCGCAGCGCGAGCGGCATCAGCGTGTCGAACAGCTCGGCGCCGATCGCGCGCAGGTCGCGCTCGAAAGCCTCGCGTTCGCCGCGGTGCTCGGCCCAGCGATCCTCGATGCGGCGGTACAGCGAGGCGACGAAGTGCGCCGGGTCGACCGCCTTCTCGTCGGACTCGAAAGGCGGCCACCGCAGCCGCTTGCTCGCGAGCTCCAGCGTGAACGTGTACTGCATCGTGCCGCCGGTCGGGCGCTTCTGCACGATGCGCAGCTCGTCGATGGCGGGCGGCAGCCTGGGGAAGGCCTCGAGGCCGGCCGCGGCCTGCAGCGGCCGCCGCGTCCCGCTGCGTGCCGCCACGACCGTCGGCTGCAGCACCATCGTCACCAGCGGCAGCGGACCCTGCCGCACCTGGACCCGCAGCTCGGCCGGCCCGGCCTCGCGCGCCAGCAGGTCGAAGCGCAGGTCCTGCGGCGCGCCGGCCTCGGGCACCGGGATCTGCACGCGCGCATCCGCGGGCTCGACCATCGACAGCCGCAGCATCGGCAGGCACTCGACGATCAGCGGCCTGGCCTTCCTGACGCGGCCGCGCTCGACCGCGCCGCGGCGGCCCGTCGCCAGCTCGAGCTGCTCGCGGGAGATCGTGACACCGACCGTCAGCACCTCGTCGACGACGACCTCGTCGTCGCACTCGGCGCGGAAGTGGCATTCGACCTCGGCGGCTGCGCCGGCCGTCTGCGGTGCCGTCCCGACCTCCGGGGCTGCGGCGGCCGGCCGGGCCGCCTTTCTGGCCGGGGCCCTGCGCTTGGCCGCGGCAGACTTCTTCGCCGCCGCGTGTCGGGTCGGTGGTGGCGGCGGCGGTGGCGGTGGCGGCGGAGGCGGCGGTGGCGCCGCGCCCTTGGGCTTCAGGGCGCGCCGGCGGCCAGCCATCTTCGGCACCATCGTCTCGTCGATGCCATCGCCGGGCGCCGCCGGCAGGGTCGGCGCCCTGGCCGCGGCCACACCCGGCGACTCCTCGGGCGGCGCGACGACGCCGAGCGCCTCGCCGCGATCGACGACGACCCCACGGTAGCGGCTGCCGAAGGGGCTGCCGAGTTCCTCGACATGGTCCGGGCGCGGCCAGCCGGCCGGCAGCGCCAGGGCCGTCGGCGGCACCGTCGCGGAGCGGCCGGTCTCGTGCAGTTCGAAGGCCTCGAAGACCGTGGCGCCGGGCCGGTCCGCCCACCGCCGCAGGAAGGTCAGCCCGAGCCGGGTCGGGTGCGCATAACGCAGCGTGACGGCCTGGCCCTCCTCCACGAAGGGCCGCTCGACGACGATCCACGGCCGGCCCGCGCGCTCGACGCGGCCCAGGGCCTCGGCCACCGGCAGCGAGCTGCGCAGCGTGACGACCGCCGGCTCGCTTGCCCGCACCACCAGCGGCTGCGCCGGCGGCAACGTAGCCGCCGGCGCCGCAGCGCGCGCGCCACGCCCGCGTCGCGCCGGGGCCGCCGCCTGCAGCGCGACGCCGAGCCAGCCGGCGAGCGCCTGCGCCGTCTGCGGCTGCGCGAAATAGTTGCAGTGGTGCACGACGCCGTTGCTGCCGTAGTCCAGCCGCTCGCGCACGTAGCGACCGACTGCCACGTCGATCTGCGTCATCGAGTCGACGTCGACGACGAGGTCGTTCGGCTCGCCCTGCAGCGCGTCGGCCGCCCGGTCGGCGAGCTTGAGCAGCAGCGACGGCGGCGTCACGAACGGGTCGGCGGTGTCGGCGGCGGCACGGGTGTCGAACTGCGACGTGACCGCGCAGTAGTAGGCCTGCTGCGGCGTCGGCTGGCCGGGCTGCTCGCCGTTGATCTCGCGCACGAAGTCGCCGCCGGGGTCCATGGCCGCGATGCCGGGCACGGCGCCGTCCTCCACGGCCGTCGAGGCCATCACCTTGACGAAGACGCCCAGCCCGCGGATCGCTGCCGCGAGCAGGGTGCCGGCGGACGCGAAGCCCGGCACCAGGGCGGCGGCGCGGGCACCGGCCGCGGCGAGGTTGAGGTAGCGGTCGGCGAACAGGTGCCAGTTGGCCGGCCGTGCGAGCTCGGTGCCGGCATTCGTGCAGGCGACGAAGACGGCGCGCCGCAGCGTGATCTGCAGCGTGGCGGACGGCAGCACATGCTCGAGCAGGCTGCGCAGCACGAGGCCGCCGCGCGAATAGGCGATCGCATCGACCTCGGGCGGCGCCGCGAGTCCCAGGCGCTCGAGCCGCGCAGCGAGCCCGATCGCATTCTCGGTGGGCAGCGCACTCAGCGTGCGGTGGTCCCAGCCGATCACCAGGTCGTAGCGGGCCAGCGCCTGCTCGAGCAGGGCACGCCCCGTCGGGTGGGCGCCCAGTGCGCCGAAGCTGCCGACCGTCGAGCTGAAGGTGCCGTGCACCAGCAGCAGCACGCGGGCCGGGCGGCCGCTGGGCAGCGGCAGCATGGCATCGTCGGCAAGCTCGCTCCAGGCCAGCGGATCCGGCGACGTGACCTGCACCAGGCCGTCGCGCACCTGACGCTCCATCAGGCGCACCGCGCCGCCCAGCACCGGCCGTGCGACGAAGCGGAAGACATAGGCGACCACCTTGCCCAGGCCGAGCCGGCCGAGCAGGCTGCGCCGCCGTGGACCACGCCGCGCCGCCGCGGCCGCAGCCGGCGGCGGGCCGAGCTCGATGCTGAAGCGCACGGCGCGCGCGGCCGGCAGGGCCGCAGGCGCCGGCGTCGCCGCCGCCTTGCGCCCGCGGCGGCGCCCCGCCCCCGGGGCCCCTGCCGCGGCCGGCGCCTCGGCGGCCACGCCGAGAAGCTGCCACTCGTAGACGCCGTCGCGCTCGACCAGCACGACCGCGCTCTCGTCCGCCCCCAGCGGGACGGTGATCTCGGCGCTGCCCCCTGCCGCCGGTGGCGCGGCGCCCCGGCCGCGCCGGCGAGCCGCCGCCGGCGCGGCCGGCACCAGCGGAATCGCGTCGACGAGGTCGAGTTGCTGCCCTTCGAGCGCGTCGACGATGGCCTCCTCCTCGGACGGCGGCACGGCCGCGGCCGCCGCGGCCCGGCGGCGCCCGACGGCACCGGCCGCCGGACCGGCCGGCACCACCGTGGGCCAGTGGCCCTGCCGCCGGCGGCGCAGCTTCAGCGAGGCCTGCGGCTCGACGGTGTCGTCGGTCGCGACGGTGATGCCGGAAGCGCGTCTCTCGATCGCCATGGTGCTGCTCCGTCGATGCGGCCCGCGACCCGCACGGCGGGCCCAGCCTGCGGGCAGTATGGCCATGCCCCCGGTCGCCGCACAAGGCACCGCGCGGGGATCACCTGCGGCGGCACTGACGGCGATCAAGGCGGCGCCGGGGCACCCCTGCCGCGACGATCCGGCGCCGCCACAGCCCAGCCCTGGCAGGCCGCGCGGCGACCGCGCCGCCGGCAGGGCCGGGCCGCTCGCGGCACACTGGCGCATGCCCTGGCCGTTTGCCTTCGACAACTCCTACGCCCGCGACCTGCCCGGCGCCTATGTCGCCTGGCCGCCGGCCCGCGTGCCGGCGCCGCGCCTGGTCTTCCTGAACCACGAGCTCGCGCGCGAGCTGCAGCTGGACCCGGACGCGCTGCAGGGCGACACCGGCGCCGAGCTCTTCGCCGGCAACCGGGTGCCCGACGGCGCCGAGCCGATCGCGCAGGCCTACGCCGGGCACCAGTTCGGCGGCTTCTCGCCGCAGCTCGGCGATGGTCGCGCGCTGCTGCTCGGCGAGGTGATCGACCGCCAAGGCCGGCGCCGCGACATCGCGTTCAAGGGTTCGGGCCGCACGCCGTTCTCGCGCGGCGGCGACGGCAAGGCGGCGCTGGCGCCCATGCTGCGCGAGGTGCTGCTCGGCGAGGCGATGCAGGCGCTGGGCATCCCGACCACGCGCGCGCTGGCGGTCGCTGCCACCGGCGAGCCGGTGCGGCGCGAGCGCCCGCTGCCCGGCGCCGTGCTCACGCGCGTGGCGGCCAGCCACCTGCGCGTGGGCACCTTCCAGTATTTCGCGGTGCGCGGCGAGCTGGCCACGCTGCGCCGGCTGCTCGACCATGCGATCGCGCGCCACGACCCGGCGCTGGCCGGCGTGACCGATGCCGGCGTGCGGGCCTTCGGGCTGCTGCGCGCGGTGGCCGAGCGCCAGGCCGCGCTGCTCGCGCAGTGGATGAACGTCGGCTTCATTCACGGCGTGATGAATACCGACAACATGACGATCTCCGGCGAGACCATCGACTACGGGCCCTGCGCCTTCATGGAGGCCTACGACCCGGCGGCGGTCTTCAGCAGCATCGACGAAGGCGGGCGGTATGCCTACGGCAACCAGCCGGCGATCGCGCGCTGGAACCTCGCGCGGCTGGCCGAGGCGCTGCTGCCGCTGGTCGCCGACGGCGACGACGAGGCCGCGGTGCGCGCCGCAGTCGAGCGGGCGACCGAGGTCATCGACGCCTTCCCGGCGCTGTACCGCGAGGCCTGGCTGCGCGGCCAGCGCAACAAGCTGGGCCTGCGCAGCGACGACGCGGCCGACGCCGCGCTGGCCGAGGACTGGCTGGCGCTGCTGCAGCGCCAGGGGGCGGACTTCACGCTGGCCTGGCGGCGCCTGGCCGAGGCCGCCGCCGGCGACGAGGCGCCGCTGCGCGCGCTGCTGGCCGACCCGCAGGCCGCCGACGCCTGGCTGGCACGCTGGCGTGCACGCTGCGCCGCCGACGACGCCACCGCCGGCGGCGGCGCGCAGGAACGCGCCGAGCGCCTGCGCCGCGCCAATCCGTTCGTGATCCCGCGCAACCATCTCGTCGAGCGGGCGCTGGCGGCGGCGCAGGACGACGACGACCTCGCGCCCTTCGAGCAGCTGCTCGCGGCGCTGCGCCGGCCGTTCGACGAGACGCCGACGCTGGCGCGCTACGGCCAGCCGGCGCCGGCGGCCGTCACCGCCTGCTACCGCACCTTCTGCGGCACCTGAGGCGCGGCCGGCGGCGCCGCGGCCTGCGCTCGGGCGGACGCACCGCCGGCAGTCGCCCTCAGATCGGCTCGCCCATCAGCCGCAATTCGTGCGCGGTCGGCTGCGCGCCGCCGATGGCGCCGGGCGGACCGCTGCGGCGGGCCTCGAAGGGCACGGCCCGGCCGCCAGCGCGCTGCACGGTGCCGGCGATGCGATCGCCGGCCGCCAGAGCGTCGAATTGCAGCAGCGCGCCGCCGGTGTCGCGCAGCGTGAAGGCGATGCGTGCGCCGTCGAGCCGCGGCCGCATCAGGAAGGCGCTCAGCGGACCGAAGTCGGCCTCGCCGGCAAGCACCTGGAAGTGCTGCTCCAGGCGCAGCGTCAGCGGGGCACCCGGCAGCCTTGGCGCATGCACCGCCCACAGGCCCGCGACATGGGCCGGCACCGTCCACATGAACACCGCGGCGTTGCCGAGATAGGCGCGCTCGTCGGCCTCCCAGGTGCCCATGTCGAACGAATGCGAGACCACGCGCGTGCCCGGCTTCATGCGCAGCAGCGTCTCGCGCAGGCGCAGGTTCAGCCCCGGCAGCAGGTACATCGTGACGACGCTGGCGTCGCTGAAGTCGGACTTGAAGATGTCGGCCTGCAGGAATTCGACGCGCGCGGCCACGCCGGCCTGCTGCGCGCGCTGTCGCGACAGCACGACGAGGTCCGGGTTGTATTCCAGCCCGCGCGCCCGTGCCCCGCGCTCGCGCGCGGCGGCGATCGCGATCTTGCCGTCGCCGGAGCCGAGGTCGACCACGAGGTCGGCCGCGGTGACGCCGGCCATGTCCAGCATGCGCGTGACGACGGCGTCCGGCGTCGGCACCCACACGACGTCCTTGCCCGGCTGGCCGCGCTGCGGCTCGTAGGCCGGCGCGGCGGGTGCCGGCGCCGGCCCGGCCGTGGTGCAGGCGGCGAGCAGCGCGGCGAGCAGGACCAGCAGCCCTGCCATGCAGGGTCGTCGGGCAGAGCACGTGCGGATCACGGTGGCGGGCTCCTCTTCGGATGTCGGCGGCGGCAGCGTGCCAGACTGTGCCGCAGCGCGCCGCCGCGGGCACCGGTGACCCCACGCCGCGCCGCGGCCATCGGGGTTGACCCGAGGCCGGCGTGCACGGCCTTGTCGAAATGCAGGCGCGACACTCGTCGTCGGTTCGAAGCAGCGCTCCGCAGCCGGCATCCGCCGGCCGCGGCCCTGGCCCTGCGATGCCCGAGGAGCGACGACGATGAAGGTGATGGTGATCGTGAAGGCGACGGCCGACTCCGAGGCCGGCCGCCTGCCGACGACCGAGGAGATGGCGGCGATGGGCCGCTTCAACGACGAACTCGTGAAGGCCGGCGTGATGCTGGACGGCGACGGCCTGAAGCCCAGCCGGCACGGCAAGCGGGTGCGCTTCGCGGGCAAGGACCGCACCGTGATCGACGGCCCCTTCGCCGCGACCGATGAGCTGATCGCCGGCTTCTGGATCTGGCAGGTCGCTTCGATGGACGAGGCGGTGGCATGGGTGCGGCGCTGCCCGAACCCGATGCCGGGCGACTCGGAGATCGAGATCCGGCCGTTCTACGAGGCCGCGGACTTCGGGCCCGCCTTCACCGACGAGCTGCGCGCGCAGGAGGACCGCCAGCGCGAACAGCTGCAGGCGCAGAAGGCGGCGCGCGAGGCCTGAGCACGCGCCGGCGGGCGGGCGCCGGCGCGGTCAGCCGGCGTCCGCACCGCCTGCGCCGGCGGGCCGCTCGCCCGGCGCGGCCGGCTCGCGCCGCCGCTGCTCGGCCAGGCCGTGCAGGTAGGACATCAGCTCGCAGGTGATGGCGTTCTCCAGCGCATCGGCCTGCCGCGTCGGGCAGAACAGGGTCACGCCGATGCGGACCTTGGCCAGCTCGGTGGTGCGCAGGGTGACGCGCACCTGCGCGTCCATCAGGTCGAGCAGGAAGCGCCGCTGGATCGCGGCGCAGGCCTTCGCTGCCTCCGCGGCCAGCGGTGCGTGGTGCCGGTGCACGATGGCCTCGATCGCGGCGCGCTCGGCGAAGACGTCGATCGTCGGGTCCAGCGTCAGCGCGAAGCTGCGGAACGCGTGGTCCCGCATCAGGCTGTCGTTGCGCATCGGCTGGCCGAGGAAGAGGCTGTTCGGCAGCACCGCCGTGCGACCGGTGTAGACGAAGCTCCCCGGCTCGAACTCGTGGACCGTGGTGACGAAGAGGTTGTGGTCCACGACCTCGCCGCGCGTGCCGGCGATCTCGATCCAGTCGCCGACCGCGAACGAACGTGTCGAGGTGCGCATGACCGCGCCCGAGAAGCACAGGATCAGCTCCTTGGTCGCGATCACGATGGCCACCGCCACGGCGGTCAGCGAGAGGGCGAAGGTGCGCAGCTGCGGCGCCCAGATCAGCACCAGCCCGATGAAGGCCAGGACCAGCAGCAGGTTCCTGAGGTTCGCCGTCCAGCGCCGCTGCAGGTGCGGGGCGGCGTCGGTGCGCCGGCGGATCGCATGGCCGGCCACGAGCCGGATCAGCAGCAGCAGCAGCACCAGCGCCGCCGACGCCGCCAGGTCCACCAGCGCCACGCGGGGCAGTTCCGCGGCGAGGTCCAGCTCGGGCATCAGTCGACCCTTGCCGGAGACCGGAAACCGGTGCGCGCGGCAACCGGCGCCGGCGCACGCGAGGCCGGCCGCCACGCGGCGGGGACGACGACACCCGGGGGCACGGGGCGGGTTGGCGGCCAGCCGCTCTTGCGCTTCACCGGGCTGGGGGCTCCCTGGTGGGCAGGCTCATGACGGGCAGGACTCGCGGCAAGGCTTCACGGGCGCAGGGTACCGCAAAGCCTGCAGGCCGGGTCCGGCGGCGCGGGCCGGCCGGCGTCTGCGCCGGCAGCTGCCGGCTGCCTGCTCAGGTCTCGCTCGGGGCGCGGCTGAGCGCGTTGTTCGCGACCACCACCGTGCGCAGCATGCGCATGAACTCGTCGCGCTCGGCCGCCGGCAGCGGCTCGAGGATGCGGCGCTGCGCGCGCAGCATCGCCGGCAGCGCCTCGCGCAGCAGCGCCTGGCCGGCCCCGGTCAGCGTCAGGCGGCGCACGCGGCGGTCGTCCGGGTGGGCGTTGCGCTGCAGCAGGCCGCGCGCCTCGAGCCGGTCGACCACGCCACCGGTGGTGGACGTGTCCAGGCCTATCGTGCGCGCCAGCGTGCGCTGGTCGACGCCGGGGGCATTGGCCACGCCCTGCAGCGCCGCATACTGCACCGGCGTCAGCCCCAGCGGTTCGGTCTCCTGCAGGAAGATGGCCACGGCGATCTGGTGCAGCCGCCGGATGTGGTGGCCGGGCAGGTCGTCGAGGTCCACACTGTCCTCGTTCGCGGTGGAGGCGGTCATGTCGTCCGATCCCTCATCTAAGGGTTAACCCTTTTTGTCTCGCACCAGTCTATCACTACACTTTTCTTCAGTGTACTGACGATCAGTACGCAACCGAGGAGACACGCATGAGCGCACCCCATCAGGACCTGCCCGTCATCGTCGCGGGCGGCGGCATCGGCGGCCTGGCCGCCGCGCTGGCGCTGGTGCGACGCGGCTTCACGGTCACCGTGCTGGAGCAGGCGCCGGAGATCGGCGAGATCGGCGCCGGCATCCAGCTCGGCCCCAACGCCTTCCATGCCTTCGACGCGCTGGGCGTCGGCGACAAGGCGCGCGGCCGCGCCGTCTATACCGAGTGCATGGTGATGCACGACGCCATCGACGAAAGCCTGGTCGGCCGCATCGAGACCGGCGAGGCCTTCCGCCGGCGCTTCGGCAACCCCTACGCGGTGATCCACCGCGCCGACATCCACCTCTCGCTGCTGGAAGGCGCGCAGGAGAGCGGCCGCGTCAGCTTCCACACCAATACGCGCGTCGTGCACGTCGAACAGGACGACGCCAGGAAGACCGTCACCGCGATCGACCAGCAGGGCCGGCGCTGGACCGGTCAGGCGCTGATCGCCGCCGACGGCGGCAAGTCGGTCGTGCGCACGCAGTACGTCAACGACCCGCCGCGCGTGACCGGCCACGTCGTCTACCGCGCCGTCGTCGACCGCGCCGAGTTTCCCAAGGACCTGCAGTGGAACGCCGCCAGCCTGTGGGCCGGCCCCAAGTGCCACCTGGTGCACTACCCGCTGCGCGGCGGCGAGCAGTACAACATCGTCGTCACCTTCCACAGCCGCGAGCAGGAGCAGTGGGGCGTCACCGACGGCAGCAAGGAAGAGGTCGAGAGCTACTTCCAGGGCATCAGCCCGAAGGCGCGCCAGCTGATCGAGCTGCCCAAGACCTGGAAGCGCTGGGCCACCGCCGACCGCGAGCCGATCGCGACCTGGGTCTTCGGCCGCGCCACGCTGCTGGGCGACGCCGCGCACCCGACCACGCAGTACATGGCGCAGGGTGCGTGCATGGCGATGGAGGACGCGGTCACGCTGGGCGAGGCGCTGCGCGTGACGAACCACGACTGGGACGCCGCGCTGCAGCTGTACCAGCGCAACCGCGTCACGCGCACCGCGCGCATCGTGCTGTCGGGCCGCGAGATGGGGCGCCTGTACCACGCCGCCGGCGTCGAGCGCCTGGTGCGCAACTCGCTGTGGAAGGGCCGCAGCCAGGAACGCTTCTACGACGCGCTGGAGTGGCTGTACGGCTGGAACGTGGCCAACTGCCTGCAGCAGGCCTGAACAACGCAACCGGAGCACGCAGATGAACGAACTGGGACGCCTGGAAGACCTGCCGCAGGACTACCGCGACGAACTGGCGAGCCGCAACCTGGTGCCGCTGTGGCCCAACCTGCGCGCCGTGCTGCCGCCGGGCGTGCCGAGCCGCAACACCAGGCCGATCCACTGGCCCTACGCCACGCTGCGCCCGCTGCTGATGCGCGCCGGCGAGCTGACGCCGATGGAGAAGGCCGAACGCCGCGTGCTGGTGCTGGCCAACCCCGGCCACGGGCTGGAGAACATGAAGGCCAGCCCGGCGATCTACCTGGGCATGCAGCTGCTGCTGCCCGGCGAGTGGGCGCCGTCGCACCGCCACACGCCGAATGCCGTGCGCATGATCGTCGAGGGCCGCGGCGCCACCACCACGGTGGGCGGCGAGAAATGCCCGATGGAGCGCGGCGACCTCATCCTCACGCCCACCGGCGAGTGGCACGAGCACGAGCACGACGGCAGCGAGCCCGTGGTGTGGCTGGACGTGCTGGACCTGCCGCTGATCTACTACGCCGAGGCCTCGTACGCCATCGAGGGCCAGCGCCAGCAGCCCAAGGCCGGCCGCGGCGACCAGGCCTATGCGCGCGGCGGCATCGTGCCGACGCCCTACTTCGAGCGCGGCCGGGCCGCCTACCCGATGCTGCGCTACCCCTGGGCCGAGGCACGTGCCGCGCTGCTGGACATCGCCGCCAGCCAGCCCGACCTGGAGGCGGTGCAGGTCACCTACGTCAACCCGGAAAGCGGGCGCGACGCGCAGAACAACCTGGGCTTCCATGCGCTGATGCTGCGCCCGGGCCAGACGCTGCGCCTGCCGGCTCGTTCGCCGGCGCAGGTCTTCCACGTCATCGAGGGCGGCGTCGACGCGCAGATCGTCGCCAGCCGCTTCACGCTGGCCGAGGCCGACACCTGCTGCGCACCGGGCTACGAGCCGGTGCAACTCGCCAACCGCTCCGCCACCGAGCCCGCCTTCGTCTTCGTCGCCGACGAGTCGCCGCTGCACCGCAAGCTGGGCGTCTACGAAGTGCGCGCCTGAGCCGACCCCCGAACCGAGATCCGAGAACCGACGAGACCCGACATGTCCGAACCCGCCTACCTCTGGGCCCCGCCGCCCGTCGCCTCGCTGCCCGTGCGCGGCCGCAGCGAACGCCTGCCCGTCAACCGCATCTTCTGCGCCGGCCGCAACTACCACGCGCATGCCGTCGAGATGGGCCGCCCGGTCGACAAGAGCATGGAGCGCGCCTTCTATTTCACCAAGAGCCCGCAGACGCTGGTGCCGAGCGGCGCCACCGTGCCCTACCCGCCCGAGACCAAGGACTACCACTACGAGATGGAGCTCGTGCTGGTGGTCGGCCGGCCGGGCTTCCGCGTGAGCGCCGAGCGTGCGCACGAGCTGGTCTACGGCTATGCCTGCGGCCTGGACATGACGCGCCGCGACCTGCAGCTCGTCGCCCGCGAGAAGGGCCGCCCCTGGGACCTGGGCAAGGACATCGAGCAGGGCTCGGTGTGCTCGGAAGTCGTGCCCATGGAAGGCGTGGTCATCGAACAGGCCGACCTGGCGCTGCAGGTCATCGGCACGACGCGCCAGCACTCCGACGTGTCGAAGCTGATCTGGAACATCCGCGAGATCATCGCCGACCTGTCGCTGTACTACCACCTGCAGCCCGGCGACCTGATCTACACCGGCACGCCCGAGGGCGTCGGCGCCGTCGTGCCCGGCGACCACCTCGTCGGCCGTGTCGAGGGCGTGGGCACCGTCGAGCTGACGGTCGGCCCCGCCGAGTAGTCCGCGCGCCCGCACCGCGCATCCAGCCTGTCCCCTTGCCCGTCGCCCTGCGGCCTGCCGGCCGCAGGGTTGGCCCCGCCCTTGCCGCAACCACCGCACTCCAGGAGATCCCCATGAAGACCGACTTTCGGCTCGCCCGCCTGGGCACCGTCGCCGCCCTCGCCGCCAGCGGCCTGTCGCCGGCCAGCGCGCAGGCGTTGAAGCTGGCGCACATCACGCCGCCCACCCATGTCTGGCACCAGGTGTCGGAGAAGATCGCCACCGACCTGGCCGCCGCCAGCGGCGGCAGGATGAAGATCGCCGTCAGCCCGCTGCAGAAGCTGGGCAACGAGGCGCAGGTCGTCAACCTGATGCAGGCCGGCGCGGTGCAGTTTGCCGTCTTCACGGTCGGCGGCCTGGCCAACCGCGAGGAGTCGCTGCTCGGCTGGTCGCTGCCCTATGTCTTCAAGGACGTCGCGCATGCCGCGCGCACCGCGCAGGGCCCGGCCGCGCGCGAGATGCTCAAGCGCCTGGAGGCCAGCGGCCTGGTCGGCCTGGGCTACACCTTCGCCGGCATGCGCCACGTGCTGTCGCTGCAGCCGGTGGCGTCGGCCAAGGACCTCGCGAACAAGAAGGTACGTGCCTTCCCGAGCCCGGTCTACAACGACTGGTGGCTGGCCAACGGCGCCGCGCCCACCGCGATGCCGCTGTCCGAGGTGGCGCCCTCGCTGACGACCAAGCTGCTCGACGCGGTGGACATCGACCTCGACGCCCTCGTGGGCCTGAAGTTCTACCAGCAGGCCCCGAACCTGACGCTGACCAACCACATGGCCTTCCCCGGCGTGATCGCGGTGTCCAAGAAGTGGTGGGACGCCCGCAGCGAGGCCGAGCGCGCGACGATCCGCAAGGTCGTCGCCGGCGCCGAGGCCTGGGGCGTGCAGGTCGCCGTCGACGCCGAGACCGCCAACCTGAAGAAGGCGCAGGCCGACGGCACCAAGGTCGTCGCCTTCGACGCCGCGTCGTTCCGCGCCGTGGCCGCGCCGGTGCGCGACAAGTATGTCGCGCGCAATCCGCTGATCGCCGACCTGTTCAAGCAGGCCCAGGGCCTCTGAACCACCACCACCGGCCGCCCGGCGCGCCCTGACCCGAAGGAGGCCCGCGTGAGCATCCATGCCCTCGTGCAACGTGCCGACGCCGCGCTCGCGTCGGTCGAGCAGGTGATCGTGGTGCTGCTGACCGGCGGCATCACGGCCATCATGATGGCGCAGGTGGTGCTGCGTTACTTCTTCAGCGCGCCGCTGTTCTGGGCCGAGGAGATCTCGGTGCAGCTGCTGGTCTTCGCCAGCGTCTTCGGCCTCGCGCTGCTGACGCGCCGCGGCGACCTCGTCAGCATCGACTTCCTGCCGCGTGCGCTGCCGCAGCGCGCGCGCCACGCGCTGCTGGCGGCGCTGGGCCTGGTGATGCTGGCGGTGGTCGTCTTCGTGGCCTGGCTGGCCTGGGACTGGATCTCGCGGCCCGAGGTGCGCATCGAGCTGTCCGCGACGACGCAGCTGCCGCGCTGGTATACCTACGCGGTGCTGCCGGTGGGGCTGAGCTGCATGGCGGCCCACCAGGCGGCCGCCGTGCTGCGCCACCTGGCCGCGCTGCGCCAGCCGCCGGGAGCGCACGCATGATCACGCTGCTCGTCTTCTTCGGGCTGCTGTTCGCGGGGCTGCCGATCGCCGGCGTGATCCTCGCCGGCGCGATCACCTTCCTGGCGACCAACGACCTGGCGGCGCTGTACGACTCGATCCCGATCCAGTTCTACGGCGCGCTGGAGATCAACAGCCTGCTCGCGATCCCGCTGTTCATGCTGGTCGGCGAGATCATGAACCGCGCCGGACTGACGCAGCGCCTGGTCGCCGTCGCCGAGGTGCTGGTCGGCGGGCTCAAGGGCGGGCTGGCCTACGCCAACCTGTTCACCAACGCGATGGCGGCCTCCATCCTGGGCTCGGCGGTGGCGCAGATCGGCGTCATGAGCAAGGTCATGATCCCGGAGATGGAACGCAAGGGCTACGACCGCGCGTTCTCCGGCGCGGTCACGGTGTCGGCCGGGCTGCTGGGGCCCATCATCCCGCCATCGATGCTGATGATCATCTACGGTGTCGTCGCGGTGCAGCCGATCGCACCGCTGTTCATCGCCGGCATCGTGCCCGGCGTGCTGATCGTCGCGGCGCTGGCGCTGGTGATCTTCGGCGTCGGCGTCGTCAAGGGCCTGCCCTCGGGCGTGGGCCACGACCTCGGCCCGCGCGCCCGCGTGCTGGCCGAAGGCCTGGCGCCGGCGCTGATCCCGCTGGTCGTCATCGTCGGCATCATGGCCGGCGTGATGACGCCCACCGAGTCGGGCGCGGTGGCGGCCATCATCGCGCTCGTGCTCGGCTTCGCCTACCGCGAGCTGAAGCTGCGCGACCTGGGTCCGATCTTCCTGGCCGTCGCGCTGAGCACGGCCACCATCACCGGGCTGATCGCGGCCGCGTCGGTCCTGAGCTGGGCGCTGGCCTTCCAGGGCGTGCCCGACCTGCTGGTGGAATTCATGGCCGGCCTGACGCAGTCGCCCACCGCCTTCCTGCTGCTGGTCGTCGTGATGCTGCTGGTGCTGGGCATGTTCCTCGAGAGCATCAGCGTGCTGATCGTCGTCGTGCCGCTGCTGATGCCGGTGGTCACCGGCCTGGGCATCGACCCCATCCACTTCGGCGTCGTCTGCACCGTGGCCACGGTGATCGGCCTCGTCACGCCGCCGGTGGGCCCCGGCCTATACATCGCGATGGTCGCCGCCGACATCCGCATGGGTGCGCTGTTCCGCGCCACGCTGCCCTTCCTGGCGGCGGTGCTGGCCTGTATCGTGATGATCGCGGCGGTGCCGGCGCTGTCGACCTGGCTGCCGAAGGCGACGCTCGGCTGAAGGAGATCACCATGAGTGCATCCGACCCCCCGGTACCCGTGCTGGAACCCGGCGACCCGCTGGACCGCTTCTCGCAGTGCCACACCGGCATCCTGCGCCAGCTGCAGGCGCTGGACGGCCTGCCCGAGCTGGCGCGCGCCGCGGCGCAGGCCCGCGCCACGGCCGACGGGACGCTGCGCTTCTTCCGCGACGTGATCCACGAGCACCACCAGCAGGAAGAGCAGGAGCTGTTTCCGGCCGTGCTGGCCAGCGCGCGGGCCGGCGACGAGCGCACGCGCGTGCAGCGCATCGTCGAGCAGCTCACGCGCGAGCACCGTCAGGTCGAGGCGGCGTGGGCGAGGCTCGAGCCGGCGCTGAAGGCGCTGGCCAAGGGCCGCGACGCCGAGGTCGACGAAGGCGCCGTCGCGGCCCTGGTGCGCGACTACCAGGCCCACGCGGCCTTCGAGGAGCGCGAATTCCTGCCGCTGTCGGAGACCATCCTCGGCCGCGACGGCAACCACCTGGCGGCGCTGGGGCTCGCGCTGCACATGCGCGACGCGCTGCCCGAGGCGCTGAAGCGCTTCCAGGGCCGCATCTGAGCCGGGGCTTGCGCGGCGACGCCCGCGCGGGCGACGATGGCGCCATGAATGTCACCCCCGGCAAGATCCGGCCCCCGTTGCCGCGCGGCGGCCCGCTGTTCGCGCGCCCGGCACTGGAGGCGCGGCTGCGCGACGCGCTGCAGGCCCACCGTGCGGTGCTGCTCGCCGCGCCGGCGGGCTGCGGCAAGACCGCGCTGCTGGTGCGCGCGCTGGTGCCGCCGCCGCCCGGCCAGGGCCTGGCCTGGGTCTCGCTGGACCCGGGCGACGACCTGCACCGGCTGCTGAGCTGCCTGATCGCGGCGCTGGAACCCTTCGACCCGCCCTGGCGCGTGGCGCCGGAGGGCCTGGTCGTCGCCGCGCTGCAGGGCGAGGCGCGCGGCCGCCAGCAGGCGGTCGACGAGATCGCCTTCGCGCTCGACGCCTGCGAGCTGGCGCATGGCGTCGTCGTCGTCGACGACCTGCACCACCTGGCCGACGAGGCCGCGCTGCAGCTGCTGGCGCGCCTGGTCGAGCGGCTGCCGGCGCGCTGGACGCTGGTGCTGGCCTCGCGCGAGACGCCGCCGCTGCTGGCGCGCGTCGCGGTGGCCGGCGAGCTGGCACGCTTCGGCCAGGACGAGCTGCTGTTCAGCGCCGACGAGGTGCAGGCCTGGCTGCTGTCGCTGGGCCTGGACGCCGAGACCGCGCAGGCGCTGCACCGGCGCACCGCCGGCTGGGCCGCCGGGCTGCGGCTGGCGCTGGGCGGCGCGCGCGGTGGCGGGCCCGCCGGCGCGATCGACCGCGCCGCGTTCGACTTCCTGGCCACCGAGGTGCTGGCCCACCTGGACCCGCCGCTGCGCGACTTCCTGCTCGACACCAGCGTGCTCGTCGAGCTGGACGCCGCGCGCGGCGAGGCGCTGACCGGCGACCTGCGCGCCGCGCGCTGGATCGACGAGATCGAGCGCCGCGGCCTGTTCGCGAGCGTGGTCGACGAGGCCGGCCCCACGCTGCGCCTGCACGACCTGTTCCGCGACGCGCTGCAGCACCGGCTGCGTGTCGAGCGGCCGGAGGACCTGCCGCGCCTGCAGCAGCGCGCGGCCGCGCTGGAGACCGACCCGCTGCGCCGCCAGGGCCTGCTGCTCGCCGCGCGCCGCCCCGACGAGGCCGCGCGTGCGCTGCTGGCGGTGGCGCCGGAGCTCAACACCGGCGGCGCCGCGCCCGCGGTGCTGCGCATGCTGCAGGCCTATGCGCCGGCCTTCGCCGCCGGCTCGCCGGAGTGGCAGCGTGCCGCCGGGCTGGCCTCGATGACCGTGTGGCGCCAGACCGACGCCGAACGCCACTTCGCGGCCGCCGAGGCGCTGTACCGCGCGCGCGGCGAAGCCGACGCCGCGCAGGCGATGGCCGCCCGCCGCGCCACGACGCTGGTCGCGCTCGGCCGGATCGCCGAGGCCACGGCGCAGCTGCAGGCGCTGCAGGAAGCGCCGCTGGCCGAGGTCGAGGCGCGGCTGAATGCCAGCACCGCGGCCGCCTGGCTGGCGCTGGAGAGCGGCGACCACGACGCCGTCGCGGCGCCCTTCGCCGCCTTCGTGCAGCAGCAGCTGCAGTGCCAGGCGCTGACCGACTGGGGCAACGTGCCGCCGCCGCGCCTGACCGCCTGCCGCGGCGTCGCGCCGCTGGTGCAGCGCTGGGCCGAGGGGGCGCTGGCGGTGGTCGGCGACCGCCCGCTGCCGCTGCGCACCTTCGCGCTGCTGGCGCTGGGCTGGCGCGCGCTGTGGCAGGGCCGGATCGCCGAGTCGCGGCGCCACCTGGCCGACGCGATGGGCGACGCGTCCTGGGGTGGCCACGAGATCATCGCGCGCAGCCATGCGCTGGCGCTGGACGCCATGCTGGCGCTGCTGCGCGGCGAACGCGCGCGTGCGCTGCAGACCGTGCGCCAGCGCGTCGCCGAGCAGCCGGCCGGCTACCGCGGCTGGGGCCTGTGGCATGCGCAGCTCTATGCCGCGCGCGTGGCCGCCGCGGCCGGCGAGCGCGGCGAGCTGCAGGCCTGGCTGCACGACCTGGAGGCGCTGCAGCACGACCTGACCGACCGCACGCCGCGCCGGCTGCGCCCGCTGCAGGCGCTGCAGGCGGTGCGTGCGCAGCTGGACGGCGACGCCGCGACGGCACGCCGGCTGGGCCGCGAGGCGCTGGCCGACGAGGTCGGCACCGACCTGTTCGGGCAGGCCGGCGAGCTGCGCGTGCGACTGGCCGCACTGGACCTCGCCGACGGCGCGCACGACGACGCCGCCGCCGGCCTGCGCCCGCTGCTGCAGCGCGCCGAGGACGGCCCGCGCGGCGCGCTGTTCGCGCCCGACGCGCTGGCCACGCTGGCCGGCGCGGACTGGTCCGGCCGCCTCGCCGACGACGAGGCGGCCACGCTGCGCACCTGGGCCGTGGCGGTGGCCGCCGGCCGGCCGGGCGCGGCAGCGGCGGCGGCGTCCGCCGCGTGGCCGGCGGCGTCCGCCGCGTGGCGCCGGCCGCGGCCGCCGCGCAGGTCGCGGCCGCCGGCGGGGAGGGCTTCGACGCCGACGACGGCGGCGCCGGCACGCCCACCGGCGAGCGGCTGACCGGGCGCGAGCTGGAGGTCGTCGCGCTGATCGCGCGCGGCCAGAGCAACAAGCTGATCGCGCGCGCACTGGACCTCAGCCCGCACACCGTCAAGCGCCATGTCGCCAACGCGCTCGGCAAGCTGGGCATGGTCTCGCGCGGCCAGGCGGCGGCCTGGTTCCACGCGCGGCCGCGCTGACGGCGGCGGCGCGGGCACCACGACGCCGGCGCGCGCCGGCCTCGCCCCGCGCAGCCCCGGCCGCTGCGCGCAGGGCAGTGCGGCGCTGCGGCGGCCGGCTGGCTCCTTTCGGCCGATGTGGGCGCCGGCCCCGCCGGCCACACTGCCGGCCAGGCACCGAGGCTGCGGTGCACCGCGATGGAGCCCCCATGTCCCGACCCCTGATCACCGTCTTCGGCGCCACCGGCGCGCAGGGTGGCGGCCTCGTGCGTGCGCTGCTGGGCGCGCCGGCCGGCGGTGCCCGCGCCTTCCGCGTGCGCGCCGTCACGCGCCGCCCCGACAGCGCGGCGGCCCGCGTGCTGTCCGACCTGGGCGCGGAGATCTGCGCCGCCGACCTCGACGACGCGGCCAGCGTCCAGCGTGCGATGAACGGCGCGCACGGCGCCTTCTGCGTCACCAGCTACTGGGAGCACCGCTCGCCGGCGCGCGAGCTGGCGCAGGCCGATGCGATGGCGCGCGCCGCGCAGCGCGCCGGCGTGCGCCATGTCGTGTGGTCCACGCTGGAGGACACGCGCCGCTTCGCCGAGCCCGACGGCCGCACGATGCCGGTGCTGCAGGACCGCTACAACGTGCCGCACTTCGACGCCAAGGGCCAGGCCGACCAGTGCTTCACCGGCCGCGGCCTGCCGCTGACGCGGCTGCTGACCTCGCCGGCATGGGACCACCTGCTGCACCGCGCGCTGCCGCCGCGGCGCGCGGCCGACGGCCGGCTGGAATTCGTGCTGCCGATGGGCGAGGTGCCGCTGCCCGGCATCGCCGCCGCCGACATCGGGGCCTGCGCGGCGGCGCTGTTCCACCAGGGCGAGGCGGCGATCGGCCGCCGCATCGGCATCGCCGGCGAGCACCTGGACGCCGCGCAGATGGCCGCCGCGCTGGCGCAGGCCCTCGGCGAGCCGGTGCGCGCGGTCGCCCTGCACCCGGCCGAAGGCGGCGCGCTCGCGATCCCCGACGCCGCCGAGCTGGCCAACATGTTCCGCTTCCTGCACGACTTCCACGACGAGGTGCTGGCGCTGCGCGACGTGCGCGCGACCCGCGCGCTGCACCCGGGGCTGCAGGACTTCGCGTCCTGGCTGGCCGCGCAGGCGGCGCACCTGCCGATCGAGGCGCCGGCCTTCAGCCGGCCGCTGCCCCCTGGCGGAAGCGCTGCTGCCACTGGTCCAGCGGCATGAAGCCGGGGTCGGCGCGGCAGGCGGCTTCGGTCTCGGCCCAGAGCTCGGCATCGGACTTGTCGAGGTCCAGCGGGTCGCCATGCGGCTGCGGGATGTACCAGGGCGTGTCGAGGTAGGTCTCCACCGTGTTGCCCTCGAGGTCGCTGAAGTAGATCGACAGCGCATTGCCGTGGTTCATGCCGCGCATCTGCGTCGCGCCGGCCGCCAGCGCCCGTTCGCGGATGCGGCGCAGGTCGTCGATGGCCGCCACCTTGAACGACAGCTGCATCACCGTGGACGGGGCGTCGGCGCCGCGCCCGCTGGCCAGCACCAGCTGGTGGTGCTGGTCGGGCGAGGCGCTCAGGAAGTGCAGCTTCACCTTGAAGTTGCGGCCCTCGCCCTGGTCGGTCAGCTGCAGGCCGAAGACGTGCGTGTAGAAGCGCGTCATCGCGTCGATGTCGCGCACGTAGATGCCGCAGTGCGCGAGCTGCGGCGGGCTGTCGATGGCGGTCATGTCGGAACCTCTCGCAGTCAGGGAACGAGGACGAGCTTGCCGGCGGCTTCGCCCGCGTCGATCAGGCGGTGGGCCTGCTGCACCTCGGCCAGCGGCATGACCGTGGCCTGCGGCGCACGCACGCGGCCGGCGGCCATCAGCGCGATGGCCTCGTCCATCAGCGCGCGGCGGCGCGGGCGGTCGGCGTCCAGCGTGTGCATCGAGAAGACGCGCAGCGCCAGGCTGCGGCCCAGCAGTTCGCGCAGCACCTGGAAGACGTCCTGGCTGGGTGGGCCGGCGACCACGTTGTACGAGACCAGCGTGCCCAGCGGCGCCAGCGCATGCAGCGCGTCGATGATCGTGCGGCCGCCGATGGCGTCGAAGGCGCGGTCGACACCGCGGCCGCCGGTCAGCGCACGCACGCGATCGGCGAGGTCGGGCGCCGTGGGGTCGAGCACGGCGTCGCAGCCCTGCGCCAGCGCCTGCTCGCGCCGCGCCGCGGTGCGGGCGGTGCCGACCACCTTCAGCCCCGCGGCCCGCGCCACCTGGGTCAGCGCGGCCGCCACGCCGCCGGCGGCGCCGGTGACCAGCACCGCGCGCGCGTCGCCCGCGCCACCGGCGGCCGCCAGCAGCGCCAGCGCCAGCTGCACGTTGGGCAGGCTCACCGCGTCGACGAAGGGCAGCGCCGGCGGCAGCCTGAAGACGGCCTCGGCCGGCGCGCACTGGTATTCGGCATAGCCGCCACCGCGCACGCTCAGCTCGCGCGCGCTGACCAGCACCGGATCGCCGACGGCCAGGCCCTGCACGCCGTCGCCGAGCGCGTCCACGGTGCCGGCCAGCTCGCTGCCCGGGATGGCCGGCAGCGGCGGCATCCACTTGTAGCGACCGCTGCGCACCAGCACGTCGGGACGCCCGACGCCGATGGCCCGGGCCTGCACGCGCACTTCGCCGGGCCCGGGTTCGGGCGTCGGCCAATCCGGGTGCCACTCGAGCACCTCGG
This sequence comes from Rubrivivax sp., assembly GCA_019635315.1. Lineage (GTDB taxonomy): Bacteria > Pseudomonadota > Gammaproteobacteria > Burkholderiales > Burkholderiaceae_C > Rubrivivax. Next base: position 1,016,773 of record JAHBZT010000001.1, on the reverse strand, counting down.
GCCCGCCGGTGCGCTGCAGGACGACGGCCTTCATCGCTGGCCGTCGTGCACCGACACCTGCTCCTTGGTCAGGCCGCCCAGGCGTGCGTGCACCCGGCCGCCCGTGCCCATGACGAGCGCAAACAGGATCTCGTCGGGCCGCGGCGCGTCCTGGATGCCGACCTCGAAGGTGTTGAAGTGGCTGCGCACGTAGGCGGCGTGGATGTAGTGCAGCGGCACCATCAGCCGGTAGCCGGTGGCGGCGACGGCCTTGGCCGCCGGCACGATGGCCTTGGGCTGGCCCAGCACCTCGCGCATCGCCCAGCCGCCGGCCTCGTGCCACACGGCGCCATGCTCGAGCTCGCCGTTGACGCCCACGATGGCGGCCTTGCTGTAGACCTCGACCCGGTCGCGGCCCAGCGTGTCGACGAGCTCCCGCGCCAGCAGCGTGCCCAGGCCGCGCAGCTCGGCCATGAAGGGCAGCAGGTTCTCCTCGTAGCGCCCGGCATACGGGTTGCGGATGACGGCACAGGCAGCGGCCAGCTTCAGCGGCGTCGCCGGCGGCGGCCCGCCTTCGTGGAAGACGGTCTCGACGGTCAGGCTGCGCTTGCGGATCTGGATCAGCGACATCGGTCAGCCCTCCGTCACAGGCGCGGGATCCTGGCGTCGGTGACGACCTGCGTCCACTTCTGCACCTCGGCGGCGACCATCGCCACCATCTCCTGCGGCGTGCTGCCGCGCGCCTCGCCACCCATCTCCTCGAGCCGGGCCTTGACCGCGGGCACCTGCAGCGCCTTCTGCGTCTCGGCGTGCAGCCGTTCGACGATGGGCATCGGGGTGCCGGCCGGCAGCATCCAGCCGGCCCAGGAGGTGACCTCGAAGCCGGCCACGCCCTGCTCGGCCACCGTCGGCACCTCGGGCATGCCGCCCCAGCGGCGCGAGCCGGTGACGGCCAGCGCGCGCAGCTTGCCGGCCTTGAGGTTGCCCAGCACCGCGGTGGGCGGCGCGATGATCATCGGGATGTCGCCGGCCATCAGCGAGGTCAGCGACGCCGAGTCGCCGCGGTACGGCACGTGCAGCATCTGCACGCCGGCCATCTTGGCCATCAGCTCGCCGACCAGGTGGTGGGTGCTGCCGACGCCGGCGGTGCCGTACGAGATGGCACTCGGCTGCTGCCGCGCGGCGGCCAGCACTTCGGCCAGGCTGCGGTAGCGCGACTCGGCCGTGGTCACCACCAGGAAGGGGAAGAAGGTGATGGTCGAGACCATCTGGAAGCCGTCCACGGTCTGGTATGGGAGCTTCTGGTACAGCGCGCCGGCGACCGCGTGGCCGCCGGTGGCGAGCAGCAGGGTGTGGCCGTCGGGCGCGGCACGCGCCACGGCGGCCGAGGCCAGCGTGCCTCCGGCGCCGACCACGGCCTCGACGACGAAGGGCTGGCCCAGGCCCTTGGCCATCTCGGTGCCCACCAGCCGGGCGATGGTGTCGGCGTTGCCGCCGGCGGCGAAGCCCTGCAGCACCTTGATCGGCCGGCTCGGCCAGTCCTGGGCGCGGGCCATGGGCAGGGCGGCGCTGGCCAGCGTGCCGGCGGCCAGGGCGGTGAATCGACGTCGGTCCATGGGTGTCTCCGGTTTGTTCGGGTGGGTGGCGCTCAGGCCTGCTGCACGATGGGGTTGCGGAGCACGCCGATGCCCTCGATCTCGACCTCGCAGACATCGCCGGGCTTCATGAAGCGCGGCGGCTTGCGGCTCCAGCCCACGCCGGCCGGCGTGCCGGTGACGATGACGTCGCCGGGCACCAGCGTGAAGATCGTCGAGGCGTAGGCGATCAGCCTGGGGATCGGGAAGATCATGTGCCCGGTATGGCTGGACTGCACCACCTCGCCGTTCAGGCGCGTCTCGAGCTTGAGCGCGCGGCCGGGCGCGATCTCGTCGGCCGTCACCATCCAGGGCCCGAAGCCGCCGGTGGATTCGAAGTTCTTGCCCGACGCGATCTGCTTGGCGTGGAACTGCCACTCGCGCACGCTGCCGTCGTTGTAGATGCTGTAGCCGGCGACATGGTCCCAGGCCTTCGCCTCCGGGATGTCGCGCCCGCCCGGGCCGATGACGACGGCGAGCTCGCCTTCCCAGTCCAGGCTGTCCGACACCCGGGGCCGCACGATGGGCGCGCCATGCGCCACCTGCGAGCGCCACACGCGCAGGAAGATGGGCGGCTGCTCCGACAGCTCGCGCTGCATGCCGGCGGCCAGCACCTCCTGGTGGTGGTCCATGTAGTTGCGCACGGCGCAGACGATCTTCTCCGGCCGCGGGATCACCGGCAGGAACTGCAGCGTGGCCAGCGGCAGTTCGCCGGCCAGGCCGGCCACCACGACGTCGCGCCGCGCATAGTCGGCGCTGGCGATGAAGTCGGCCAGCGTCGGGTGGCCGGTGCGGGCGGCCAACGGCGCGACGGCGTCGCCGACGACCACGCCCCAGCCCTCGCGGCCGTCGTGCAGGTAGGACAAAAGTTTCATCGCGTCTCCTGAAAACTGTGCCCGACTCTATGTCTTGTGCACAAAACCCGGAATACGCACAAACCAGCAGTACGGCGCGACGCCGCTGCGACACAATCCCCGGCGTGGAACGACCGACCGACGACCCGGGCCTGCCGCTGGGCGAGCGCGCCTACCGCACGCTGCGCCAGGCCATCGTGCGCTGCGAGTTCGAGCCCGGCACGCGCCTGCGCGTGGAGGACCTGAGCCAGCGCTATGCGCTCAGCAGCAGCCCGCTGCGCGAGGCGCTGCAGCGCCTGGCCGAACAGGGCCTGGTGCGCGCGCTGGAGAACCGCGGCTTCCGCGTCGCGCCGCTCACGGTGGAAGGCGTGTGCGACCTGTCGCGCGTGCGCCAGCTGGTCGAGGCCGACGCGCTGCGCGATGCCGTGCGCCACGGCGACGACGCCTGGGAGGCCGGTTGCGTGGCCGCCGCCCATGCGCTGGCGGTGCTGGAGCAGCGCCTGGGCGAAGGCCCGCGCGCGCTCGACGACGACTGGTCGGCCCGGCACCGTGCCTTCCACCTGGCCCTGTATGCGGGCTGCACCTCGCCGCTGCTGCTCAGCCTGGTGGAAGTGCTGTTCGACAACGCCGAACGCTACCGCCGCTGGACCGCGCGCCACCGGACGGTGCCGCGGCGCAAGCACGAGGAGCACCAGCGCCTGCTGGCAGCGGCCCTGTCGCGCGATGCCGACAAGGCCGTGGCGCTGCTGCAGCAGCACATCACCGCCACCGAACGCCTGGTGGTGGCGGGGCTCACCGCGATGGGGAACCCGCGGCTGCAGTGAGCGGCGGCGGTCGGCGGCGACGGGGGGTCGTTCTGGACGCGATGCACGCTGCAGCCGGCGTGCGCCCTGCGGAGGCCGGCGCTGCGCGCCGCAAGAGCGCCCCGGTCATTCGACCGTGACGCTCTTGGCCAAATCGCGCGGGTTGTGGTGTGCGCCCGGCGCTCCGCGCCTTCACATCGCTTCGCGATGTGAGCGCACCCCAAACCGTGGAACCTGGCGCGCCTGCGGCGCACGGGCTGCTGCGCAGCCCGCGAAGCCGGTCACTCGACCGTGACCGACTTCGCCAGGTTCCTCGGTTTATCCACATCCGTCCCGCGTGCGCAGGCGGTGTGGTAGGCCAGCAGCTGCAGCGGCACCACGTGTAGGATGGGGCTCAGCGCGCCGTAATGCTCGGGCATGCGGATCACGTGCACGCCGGGGCCGCTGTCGATGTGGGTGTCGGCGTCGGCGAAGACGTAGAGCTCGCCGCCGCGCGCGCGCACTTCCTGCAGGTTGCTCTTGAGCTTCTCCAGCAGCGCGTCGTTGGGCGCCACGGTCACCACCGGCATCTCGGCGGTCACCAGCGCCAGCGGGCCATGCTTCAGCTCGCCGGCCGGGTAGGCCTCGGCGTGGATGTAGCTGATCTCCTTGAGCTTGAGCGCACCTTCCAGCGCGATCGGGTAGTGCAGCCCGCGGCCGAGGAATAGCGCATTCTCCTTGCGCGCGAAGTCCTCGCTCCAGGCGATGACCTGCGGCTCCAGCGCCAGCACCGCGCGCAGCGCCACCGGCAGGTGGCGCAGGGCCTTCAGCTCGGCGGCTTCCTGTTCGTCGCTCAGCCGGCCGCGCACCTGGGCCAGCGCCAGCGTCAGCAGGTACAGCCCGGCCAGCTGCGTCGTGAAGGCCTTGGTGCTGGCCACACCGATCTCCACGCCGGCGCGCGTGATGTAGGCCAGCTTGCACTCGCGCACCATCGCGGAAGTCGCGACGTTGCAGATCGTCAGCGTGTGCTCCATGCCCAGGCTGCGCGCATGCTTCAGCGCGGCCAGCGTGTCGGCCGTCTCGCCGCTCTGGCTGATCGTGACGACCAGCGTGCGCGGGTCGGGCACGCTGTCGCGGTAGCGGTATTCGCTGGCGATCTCCACCGTGGTCGGGATGCCGGCGATGGCTTCCAGCCAGTAGCGCGCGACGCTGCCGCTGTAGTAGCTGGTGCCGCAGGCCAGGATCAGCACGCGGTCGACCTGCTTGAACACCGAGTGGGCGCCGTCGCCGAACAATTCGGGGCTGATGCCTTCCACGCCCTCCAGCGTGTCGGCCAGCGCGCGCGGCTGCTCGAAGATCTCCTTCTGCATGTAGTGCCGGTACGGGCCCAGCTCGGCGGCACCGCTGTGCGCCTGCACGGTGCGCACCGGGCGCTCCACCGGCCGGTAGCGGCCCTGCGCGTCGGCGGCGCTGATCCACACGCGGCCGAGCTGCAGGTCGACCACGTCGCCCTCTTCCAGGTAGACGATCTGGTCGGTCACGCCGGCCAGCGCCATCGCGTCGCTGGCCAGGAAGTGTTCGCCCTGATGCTCGCCATGACCGATGCCCAGCACCAGCGGCGAACCCTGGCGCGCGCCGACCACGCGGTGCGGCTCGTCGCGCGCGAAGACCGCGATGGCATAGGCGCCGCGCAGCCGCGGCAGCGCCTGCTGCACGGCGTCCAGCAGGTCGCCGTCGTACAGGCTGTGCACCAGGTGCGCGATGACCTCGGTGTCGGTCTGGCTGGCGAAGACGTAGCCGCGCTGCTGCAGTTCGGCGCGCAGCTCGTCGTGGTTCTCGATGATGCCGTTGTGCACGATGGCGATGCGGCCGCTGGCCGCGGCGGCGTCGCCGGCGTCGAGCTCGCCGAAGCCGGTGCTGGCCGAGTCCACCCCCGGCCCGGCGCTGAAGTGCGGGTGCGCGTTGTGCACCGCCGGCGCGCCATGGGTGGCCCAGCGCGTGTGCGCGATGCCGGTGCCGGACCCGATGCCTTCGGCCTGCACGCCGGCCGCCAGCTCGGCCACGCGGCTGGTGCTGCGCGCGCGCCGCAGTTCGCCGCGCTGGTGCACGGCGACGCCGCAGCTGTCGTAGCCGCGGTATTCCAGGCGCTTCAGGCCTTCGATCAGGATGGGGACGATGTCGCGGTTGCTGACCGCACCGACGATGCCGCACATGTGAGGTGCTCCAAGGTTGTCGCAGGCAGCGATGCTATGGGGGGTCGAGTGATGTATTGCTGCAAAGTTGAACCGTGAATGACAGATTTTGCCGTGCATTCATCACGGTGGATTAAACTTCCATGTAGTATTTCCGTATGCACGTTTCCATCACAACACCAGACCTCGACGAAACCGATCTGCGCCTGCTCGACCTGTTGCAGGCCGACGCCTCGCTGACCAACCAGACGCTGGCCGAGCGCGCCCACACCTCGCCGGCCACCGCGCTGCGCCGCGTGCGCCGGCTGCAAGATCAGGGCCTCATCGCGCGCCAGGTGGCGCTGCTGGACCCGCACCGGCTGGGCGCCGGCCTGAGCGCGCTGGTCGAGATCACGCTGGACCGCCAGGGTGCCGAGCACCTGCAGGCCTTCGCCGCGCGTGCCGCGGCCGAGCGCGCGGTGCAGCAGTGCTGGCAAGTCAGCCCGGGGCCGGACTTCGTGCTCGTCGTGCATGTCGCCGACATGCCGGCCTACCAGGCGCTGGTGCAGCGCCTGTTCACGCAGGACGCCAACGTGCGCAACGTGAAGGCCTTCTTCAGCGTGGCCTGCCACAAGTTCGACCCGCGGCTGGACCTGTCGGTCGTGCGCCGGGCGCGCGCGGATGCCGCGCGCACGCTGGCGCGGGCGGACGCTAAGCCCGCTTCAGGATGGCCAGCCCCTTGAGGTATTCACCCTCCGGGAACACCAGCGTGGTCGGGTGGTCGCAGGCTCCCTCCAACCGCTGCAGGATGGCACCGTCCACCCCGGCGTCCGCCGCCGCGCCGGCGACGATCTTGTGGAACAGCTCGGCGCCGATGCCGCCGCTGCAGCTGAAGCTCAGCAGCAGGCCGCCCGGCGCCAGCAACTTCAGCGCCAGCCGGTTGATGTCCTTGTAGGCGCGCGCCGCGCGCTCGGCGTGGCTGGCAGTGGGCGCGAATTTCGGCGGGTCCAGCACGATGGCGTCGAAATGCCGGCCGTCCTTCAGCGCCTGGCGCAGGTAGCCGTTGACGTCGGCGTCCAGCGCCTCGCTGCGCGCGGCATCGAAGCCGTTCAGCGCCACGTTGTCGGCCAGCAGCACCAGCGCCGGCGCGGAGCTGTCCACGCTGGTCACGTGCGCCGCGCCGCCGGCCAGCGCGGCGACCGTGAAGCCGCCCGTATAGCTGTAGCAGTTCAGCACGCGCTGCAGCCCGAAGTGGCGCACCCAGCGGGCCAGCAGCGCGCGGTTGTCGCGCTGGTCCAGGTAGAAGCCGGTCTTGTGGCCCAGCGCCACGTCCAGGGTCAGCCGCCAGTCGTGTTCGGTGATCGTCAAACGGCTTTCGCCCTCGCCACGCAGCCAGCCGCTGCGCGCTTCCAGTCCCTCCAGCCCGCGCGTGCCGGAGTCGGAGCGTTCGTACAGCCGCGTGCAGCCGGTGGCGGCCAGCAGCGCATCGGCGATCACGTCGCGCCAGCGCTCGGCCCCGGCGGAGAGGAACTGCGCGCTCAAGGTGTCGCCGTAGCGGTCGACGATCAGCCCCGGCAGCCCGTCGGCCTCGCCGTGCACCAGGCGCACGCCGTCGCTGGCCACCGGCAAGCGCCTGCGCAGCGCCACCGCGGCGGCGATGCGGCGTGCGAAAAAGGCCGCGTCGACGCGCTCGGCCTCGTCGAAGCTCCAGGCGCGCACGCGGATCATGCTCGTCGGGCTGTAGGCCCCCCAGGCCAGGAAGCGGCCGTCGGCCGCCTCCACGCGCACCGTCTCGCCGGGGTCGGCCTTGCCTTTCGCGACGCTGCCCTGGAAGACCCAGGGGTGGCGGCGCAGCAGCGAACGTTCCTTGCCTTCGTGCAGGCGGATGGATTTCATGGGCGCGATTGTCGTCGCGCCGTGCATCGCCGCTGCCGTCGTCGCCGGCGCGATGCCGCCGCCTCAGGCGCCCGGCTCGCCGTCCCAGTAGTCCAGCGAGTCGGCCTTGCGCTGGATCAGGATGCGCCTCGAAGCGAAGGCGTTGACCTTGCCGGAATCCGGGTACTCGCAGACCTCGGGGCTGCGCCGCGTGCTGATCGACAGGTACTTCAGCGGCGCGTCGGAGGTGTTGAGGATGTGGTGCGGATAGTCCGGCCCGGCGGGGATGGCGATCACGTCGCCCGCGCCCACCGGCAGCATCTCGCCGGCCACGCGCAGCGTGCCGCTGCCTTCGAGGATGACGAACAGTTCGTCCTCGGCATGGTGCAGGTGGTACGGCGCGACGCGCTTGCCCGGCGGCACGATGTCGTAGGCGATGCCCAGGTCGCGCGTGGCCAGGCCCTCGGTGAACGAGGTGCCCAGGCTCTCGTACAGCGTGCCGCGCTGGAACAGGTCCAGCGGGGCCGTGTGCAGGTTGCGGATCAGCTTCGTGCGCAGCTCGTCGGCGCGACTCGTCATGGCGGTTCTCCGTTGCGGGCCCGGGGCCGGCGGCTATTCTTGCAGCGGCACCGCACCCAGGAGAACGCCATGTCCCGCCTGCCGCCGTCCGACCCGCGCCGCCTGCCGATCAAGCTGGACAGCACCAGCAACGGCGAATTCGAGCCGGTGCCGCTGCCCGCCGCGGCGCGCCATGCACGCGCGCTGGCGCAGGACGCGGTGGACCGCGCCGCGCGGCGCGTCGCGCTGCCGCGCCGCCAGTACCTGGCCTCGCTGCTGGGTGCCGCGGCCACGCTGGCCGCCTTCGACCGCGCCTTCGCGGCCGCCGGCCGGCGCGGCGGGGGCTATGCATTGCCGAAGGAGGCGCCGTTCGAGGTCGCGGCGGCAGCGAGCGCGATCGCCGGCGACGAGTTCATCTTCGACGTGCAGCTGCACCACGTGAACCCCAAGGGCGCCTGGCGCCAGCGCGCCGGCCCGAATGCCTTTCGCGGCATGCCCAACAGCAACTGCGGCCAGGCCGACCACATCGACTGCTTCAGCGCCGACGCGTTGCTCAAGGACGTCTTCCTGGACAGCGACACCGCGATGGGCGTGCTCTCGCACGTGCCCGGCGGCGTCGAGACCAACCCGCTGGACTTCGAGGCCGCCGGCGCCACGCGCGAGGCGGCGCGCGCGCTGGACGGCAGCGAGCGGCTGCTGCTGCACGGCCGCTGCATGCCCACGCTGGCCGGCGAACTGGACGGCATGGACGCGCAGGCCGCGAAGTGGCCGCTGGCCGCCTTCAAGACCTACACGCAGTTCGGGCCGCGCGACGGCGAGGCCGGCTTCTTCCTCGACGACGATCGCTTCGGCACGCCCTTCATCGAGCGTGCGCGCCGCCTGGGCGTGAAGCGCATCGCGGTGCACAAGGGCCTGGCCTTCGGGCCGCGCGGCTACGAATACTCCAGCGCGCGTGACATCGGCCCGGCGGCGAAGCGCCACCCGGACATGGACTTCCTCGTCTACCACGCCGGCTTCGACACCCAGGTCAAGGAGGGCCCGCACGATGCGCAGGCAACCTTCGGCGTCGACGCGCTGGTGCGCTCGCTGAACGAGGCCGGGCGGCCGAAGAATGTCTATGCCGAGCTCGGCAGCACCTGGCGCTTCGTGATGCGCGACCCCGACCAGGCGGCGCATCTGCTGGGCAAGCTGCTGCTGGCCTTCGGCGAGGACCACATCCTGTGGGGCACCGACTCGATCTGGTACGGCAGCCCGCAGGACCAGATCCAGGCCTTCCGCGCCTTCCAGATCAGCCCGGAGTTCCAGCAGCGCTTCGGCTACCCGGCGCTCACCCCGGCGATCAAGCGCAAGATCCTGGGCCTCAACGCCGCGCGCGTCTATGGCCTGCAGCCGGCGGCGATGCGCGAGAAGCTCCAGCGCGACGGGGTCACGAGGCGCAAGGCCGACTACCTGAACGACCCGCGGCCCAGCTTCGCGACCTACGGCCCGCGCAACCGGCGCGAATTCGTCGCCTTCCGCGCGCTGCACGGCGACATGCCCTGAGGCGGCCGGGCGCCCTGCCGCAGGGCCGCCGGCAATGCAGCGCCCGCTACTTGCCGGAGATGCCGAACCAGAGCTGGTCGTAGTAGACGATTCCGCCGACCCCGCTGGTCGGGGCACCGAAGCCGACGAAGACGCGGTCGGTGAAGGTGCCGGTCCAGTTGGCGTAGCGCCGGGTACCGCCGACGATGTGGCCGTCGCCGCCGCCCGCAATGACCACGAGTGCGCCCTTGTCCTGGTGCAGCGGCGGCTTCAGCGCCGGGTCGATAGGCGCGCCGCAGGTCCCGCGGTCGCCGGAGGCGACGTGGATCTCGCCCTGCTCCAGCGTGAAGACGATGAACTCGCTGAAGCACAGCGACCCGCCGGACCCGAACTGGAAATTCTTGCCCCAGACATGGATCGTGCCCTTGGGCTGGCCCGTCGCCGGGTCGCGCGCCGACTGGAAGGTCGTCGGGAAGCACTGGTTGTCGCACCAGCTCGCGAACGCCGCCGTCGCCGGCGGTGCCGCCAGGTTGGGCGCGGCCAGGTCGTTGACGAGCAGCTGGATGTTCGTGGTGGCCAGCGCGGAGCCGCCGAAGACGGTGCCCGCGGTGACGGCTGCGGCCGCCACGGTGGCGCGGAGGATGTTCATGGTCGGGTCCCTCGGAGCATTGGCGGCGGGAAGGCAGCCGCCACCCGCCGGGTGGGGCACGGCACCGCCCGCCCGCCGACAGGCCGGGACCGCCCAGCCCTTCTAGGCGGCGGCGGCGGTGCCGGCAATGCTCGTCGGCCCACCCCGTGAACCGGGGGGGTGCCGCTATCCTCGCGCGTCTCCCTCACCTGCCACCGGCCGCGCCGCCATGGTCCTCAACCTCGTCTGGGTCGCCTTCATCCTGATCGGCTTCGCCGTCGCGCTGGTCAAGCTGGCGCAGGGCGACGTCACGATCTTCACGAAGATCCTGACCGGGCTGTTCGACACCGCCAAGGTCGGCTTCGACATCTCGCTGGGCCTGGTCGGCATCATGAGCCTGTGGCTGGGCATCATGAAGATCGGCGAACGCGCCGGCATGATCGCCCTCTTCGCGCGCGCGATCGACCCGCTGTTCCGGCGCATCTTCCCGGACATCCCGCGCGCCCACCCGGCCGGCGGCAGCATCGTGATGAATTTCAGCGCCAACATGCTGGGGCTGGACAACGCCGCCACGCCGCTGGGCCTGAAGGCCATGCGCGAGCTGCAGGAGATCAACCCCGACAAGGAGGTGGCGAGCAACCCGATGATCATGTTCCTGGTGCTCAACACCGCCGGCGTGACGCTGATCCCGACCTCGGTGATCGCGATCCGCCAGAGCATGGCGGCCAGCCAGGGGCTCACCGGCTTCAACGCGGCGGACATCTTCCTGCCCACGCTGATCGCCACCTTCGTCAGCTTCGTCGCCGGCCTGGCGGTGGTGGCGCGCGTGCAGCGCATCCGGCTGCTGCAGGCGCCCATCGTCGCCTTCGTCGGCGGCTTCGGTGCCCTGATGGGCGGGCTGTACCTGTGGCTGCGCACCCTGCCGCCGGCGGAGATGGCGCAGACCATCGGGCTGCTCGGCAGCCTGATCATCTTCGGCGTCATCGTGCTCTTCGTCGCCGTCGGCGCCGCGCGGCGCATCAACGTCTACGAGGCCTTCGTCGACGGTGCCAAGGACGGCTTCCAGGTCGCGGTGACCATCATCCCCTACCTGATCGCGATCCTGGTCGCGATCTCGGTCTTCCGCACCACCGGCGGCATGGACTACGTGGTCGGCGCCATCGGCGCGCTGGTCTTCGCGCTGGGCCTGAACACGGACTTCGTGCCGGCGCTGCCGGTGGGGCTGATGAAGCCGCTGTCGGGCAGCGGCGCGCGCGGGCTGATGGTCGACGTGATGACGACCTACGGCGTCGACTCGTTCCAGGGCAAGCTGGCCGCCATCATCCAGGGCTCCACCGAGACCACCTTCTACGTGCTGGCGGTCTATTTCGGCAGCGTCAACATCCGCAGGACGCGCTATGCGCTGGCCTGCGGGCTGTTCGCCGACCTCGTCAGCGTGGTGGTGGCGATCTTCGTGGCCTACGCGTTCTTCCACTGACGCCGCCCGGGGGGCCGGGGCGGGCGCGCGGCGTCAGAACGGATAGTGCCGCGGCTGCGTCTGCACCGTGATCCAGCGCAGCTCGGTGAACTCGGCGATGCCGGCCTTGCCGCCGAAGCGGCCGATGCCGCTGCCCTTGACGCCGCCGAAGGGCATCTGCGCCTCGTCGTGCACGGTGGGGCCGTTGACGTGGCAGATGCCGCTGTCGATCTTGCGCGCCACGTTGATGGCGCGCGCGATGTCGCCGCCGAAGACCGCCGCCGACAGGCCGTACTCGTTGTCGTTGGCGCAGGCCACCGCCTCCTCGATGCCCTTCACGCGCACGATGCACTTCACGGGGCCGAAGGTCTCCTCGTGGTAGATGCGCATGGCCGGCGTCACGTGGTCCAGCAGCGTGGCCGGCATCAGCGTGGTCTCGGCCTTGCCGCCGCAGACCAGCTTCGCGCCCTTCGCCACCGCGTCGTCGATCAGCGCGTTGCAGTGCTCCACCGTGGGCATGCCGATCACCGAGCCCAGCACCACCGGCTCGGGCTTGCGCGGGTCGCCCAGCGGCAGGCTCTTCGCCTTGTCGGCAAACTTCCTGACGAATTCGTCGGCGATCTTCTGGTCCACGACCAGGCGCTCGGTGGACATGCAGATCTGCCCGCTGTTGGCGAAGCAGCCGAAGGCCGCGGCGTTGACCGCATCGTCCAGGTCGGCGTCGTCCAGCACCACCATCGGCGCCTTGCCGCCCAGTTCCAGCACCACCGGCTTGAGGTACCTGGCGCAGGTCATCGCGATGATCTTGCCCACGCGCGTGCTGCCGGTGAAGTTGACGCGGCGCACGGCCGGGTGCGCGACCATCGCCTCCACCACCGCGCCGGCGTCGGCCGGGGCGTTGGTGATGTAGTTGACGACGCCGGGCGGGAAGCCGGCGTCCTGGAAGGCCTCGACGATCAGCGCATGCGTGCGCGGGCAGTTCTCGCTGCCTTTCAGGATCACGGTGTTGCCGCAGGCCAGCGGCGTGGCGATGGCGCGCACGCCCAGGATGACCGGCGCATTCCACGGCGCGATACCCAGCACCACGCCCGCGGGCTGGCGCACGCCCATCGCCAGGCTGCCCGGCACGTCCGACGGGATCACCTCGCCGGCCACCTGCGTCGTCAGCGCCGCGGCCTCGCGGATCATGCCGGCGGCCAGGAAGACGTTGAAGCCGGCCCACATGCCGGTGGCGCCGGTCTCGGCCGGCACCGCCTCGACGAACTGCGGCGTCTTGGCCTCCAGCGCGTCGGCGGCCTTGAGCAGCAGCGCGCGGCGAGCGCCGGGGCCGGTCTCGCTCCAGGTCTTGAAGGCCTCGGCGGCGGCCTCCACCGCCATCACCGCGTCGGCCGGCGTGCAGGCCGGCGCGCGCGTGGCCACCGTGCCGTCCAGCGGGTTGCGGCGCTCGAAGGTGGCATTGCGCTCGGCCGTCACCTTCAGGCCGTTGATCAGCATCGACAGGTCGGACATGGACTTCTCCTTGCTCGTGGCCGCGGGCGCGGCAGTTCAGACGCTCGCCGCGGCGCGGCGGCGGTGGGCCGCATCGGCGGCCGTGGTGGTGTCGGAAGCGGCGGCGCCCAGGTAGGCCTCGCGCACGACGCTGGAGCGCGCGAGCAGCTTCGCCTGGCCGCTGGCCACGAGCACGCCGCGCTCCAGCACGTAGCCGCGGTCGGCCACCGCGAGCGCCTTCTTGACGTTCTGCTCGACCATCAGCACCGTGGTGCCGGCGTCGGCGATGCGCCGCGCGATGGCCAGCAGCTCGTCGACCATCTTCGGCGCCAGGCCCAGCGAGGGCTCGTCCAGCATCAGCAGGCGCGGGTGGCTGACCATCGCGCGGGCCACGGCCACCATCTGCTGCTCGCCGCCGCTCATCGTGCCGGCGAGCTGGTTCGCGCGCTCGCGCAGCTTGGGGAAGTTGGTGAAGGCCTCGTCGATGCGGCGAGCACGTTCGGACTTCGGAACCAGCCAGCCGCCGAGCTCGAGGTTCTCGGTCACCGTCATCTGCGGGAACAGTTGCCGGCCCTCGGCGACCAGGGCAACGCCGTCGCGAACGATCTCGTGCGTCTTCTCCGGCAGGTCCTCGCCGTCCAGCGTGACGATGCCGCGACGCGGGATAAGCCCCGCCAGCGCCTTCAGCAGCGTCGTCTTGCCGGCGCCGTTGGGGCCCAGGATGACGGTCAGGCCCGGTCGCGCCTCCAGCGTCAGGTCGCGCAGCACGAGGAAGGGGCCGTAGCCGGCGGCCAGGCCCTGCACCTTCAGGTGCGCGCGGCCGGTGCCGCCGAGCGTGAAGGGTTCCGGGCGCCACCACATCATGGTGCGGACCTCGCCCGGCCAGGGCCTGCAGGCCCTGGCCTGTCGCCAGGCAGGAGGACGGCCGCAGGGCCGTCCTCCTGCCCGGGCTCCATCTCGTCGCCCAGGTAGGCCTCGATCACCTCGCGGTCGCGCACCACCTCGGCCGGCGGGCCGTCGGCGATCTTGCGCCCCTGGTGGAGCACGATCACGCGCTCGACATGGCGCAGCAGCACGGTCACCGCGTGCTCGATCCAGATCACGGTCAGGTCCAGCTCGTCGCGCATGCGGCGGATCAGCCGCGCCATGTCCTCGATCTCGCCTTCGGTCAGGCCGGCGGCCACCTCGTCCAGCAGCAGCAGCTTCGGCCGCGTGGCCAGCGCCATGCCGATCTCCAGCAGCCGCTGCTGGCTGGGCGTGATGGCCGCCGCCGGCAGGTCCGCCAGCGTGTCGAGCCCGATCAACTTCAGGATGCTCTGGGGCGTGCGCAGCGCCCAGGGTACCGACTCCTCGTCGCCCCAGAAGACATACTTGCGCGGGCGCCGGCCGGCAAACTTGAGGCCGAATTCGATGTTGTCGCGCACGCGCATTTCGGCGAAGGTGCGCGGCGTCTGGAAGGTGCGCGCCACGCCATGCGCCGCGAAGCGGTGCGGCTTGCGCCCGGTGAGGTTGCGGCCGCCGGCCACCAGCCGGCCCGAGGTCGGCAGCTGCACGCCCGAGATGGCGTTGAAGAAGGTCGTCTTGCCGGCGCCGTTGGGGCCGATGATGCCCACCAGCTCACCGGCGCGGAACTGCGCACTGACGGCGTCGACGGCGACCAGCCCGCCGAAGCGCACCGTGACCTCGTGCGCGTCCAGCAGCAGCGGCACGCGCGGGTCGTGCGGCGTGCCATCGGGCCGCGTGTGGCTCAGGTGCGGCTCAGAGGACAACGCGCCGCTCCTTCTCGCGCCGCTCGTCGCGCGCCTTGTCGCCGCTCCACTCGTAGCGCTTTTCCTTCCACCACGCACGGGTGTCGTTCCACCAGCCCTTGAACGTGTCCCAGCGCAGCGACGCCAGGCCGCCCGGCAGGTACAGCACCGACAGTATCAGCAGCAGGCCCAGCGTCATCATGTACAGCTGCGGCAGCTGCAGGCGCAGCGTCTCGGCCAGCAGGCTGAAGACGATGGCCGCGATCAGCGGCCCCCACAGCGTGGCCGCGCCGCCGATCAGCGCGATCAGCACGGTCTGGAAGCCGATGAAGGGGTTGAAGACCGTGGTCGGGTCGATGTAGGTCCAGCGCACGCTCATCGCCGCGCCCATCGCGCCGGCGAAGGCGGCCGTGAGCGCGAAGCCGGCGATCTTGACCAGGCGCGTGTCCACGCCCAGCGTCTGCGCGCGCTGCTCGTCGCTGCCGATGCCGCGCATCGCCAGGCCGAAGCGCGTGCGCCGCACGACGATGGAGGTGGCCACCGCCAGCACCGCCAGCAGCAGCACCGTCAGGTAGACGGTGTCGCGCTCGGGCACCACGGCGAGCACGCGGCCCACGGTGCCGGTGACCTGCTTCTCCCAGGTCGTGATGGCATGGCGTATCAGCTCCGTCATGCCGAAGGTCAGCACCGCGAAATAGGTGCCGCGCAGGTGCAGCACCAGCGCGCCCATCACCACGGCCACCGCGGTGGCGATGCCGGCGCCGTAGGCGATGGCCAGCGCCCAGCCCTGCGTGTCCAGCGTCAGCGCGCTCGTGTACGCGCCGATGCCGAAGAAGGCCGCGGTGGCCAGCGACAGGTAGCGCGTGGTGCCGCAGAACAGGCTCCAGCTCGTGGCCAGCGCGATGTACATCAGGCAGGTCAGCGCCATCGAGACGGCGAATTCGCTGCCGTAGTAGGGCAGCGACAGCGCCCAGCCGGTGAGGCCGAACAGCACCAGCAGGTCGCGCGTCAGGATCTGGCGGTCGTTCATCGGGGCGGCCGTGCGGTGGCGTTCAGCGCTTGCGGTGGAACAGGCCGTTGGGCCGCAGCAGCAGCACGGCGATGAAGACGCTGTACGACAGCAGCGACTTCAGCGACGGGCTCGTGTAGTGCATGCCGATGGCCTCCACCACGCCCAGCAGCAGGCCGCCGGCCAGCGCGCCGCCCATGCTGCCGAAGCCGCCGAGCGTGATGACGATCAGCGCCGTCACCGTATACGGCTCGCCCATCGCCGGCGCGATCGTGTAGGTCATCGACAGCAGGCAGCCGGCGACGCCCGACAGGCCCAGGCCGATGCCGAACATCAGCGGGTGCAGCGTCTTGGTGTTGATGCCCACCAGCTGCGCCCCGGTGGGCGACTGCATCAGCGCACGCACGCCCTTGCCGTACAGCGTGGTGCGCAGCAGCACGATCAGTGCCGCCGCGAAGACCAGCGACAGCGCCAGCACCAGCAGCTTGTTGGCCGCGAACTGCGCGCTGCCGATGGCGACCGGGTCCGTCAGGTAGTCGTAGCCGCGCAGCTCGCCGCCCCACACCCACGACGCGAAGTTCTGCACCAGGAACATCAGCCCGAAGCTGACCATCAGCGCCCGCGCCTCGAAGACGTCGACGTTGGGCGAGGTGTCGGTCAGGCGCTTGAACCACAGGCGGTGGATGACCAGGCCGAGCGCCATGGTCAGCGCGAACGACAGCGGGATCATCGCCAGCGGCGACCAGCCGAGCGCCGTCGTCGCGACCCAGGTCACGAAGGCACCGAGCATCAGGAACTCGCCATGGGCGATGTTCAGGATGCGCATCAGCCCGTACTGCAGGTTGAGCCCGAGCGCGACGAGCGCATAGATGCTGCCGGTGATGACACCGGAAGCGATCAGTTCGAGCCAGGCGCCGAAGGACATGGGACGGGTCGCAAAACAGACCGGCGCCCGGAGGCGCCGGTCTCGGAGGATCGCTGGGGGCCGTCGGCGCTCAGACCCACGCCGGCTTCGGCGCCAGCAGCGGCGCGGTGGCCACCGCCCGCGGCCACACGACCTCGAACTCGCCCTTCTGCCACTGGCTCACGCTGCCCGGCGTGCCGACGTTCTCGCTGCCGTTGAACCTGATCTTGCCGAGGATGGTGTTGTGCTCGTTGCCGGCCACGTAGTCGCGGATCGCCTTGCGGTCCAGGCCATGGCGGCCGACCGCGGCGGTCAGGATCTCCAGCGCCGCCCAGGCGGCGCCGCTGGCCCAGCGGTCGGGCTCCTTGCCCTCGAAGCGCTTGGTGTGCGCGTCGAAATAGGCCTTGGCGCCCGGGCTGGTCTTCTGGTTCCACGAGCCCATGCCGAGCACCCCCTCGGCACCTTCCTTCATCACGTTGCGGTAGAGCTGGAACGCGGTACCCACCGAGGCGTAGAAGAAGCGCGGGTTGAAGCCGATCTCCTTGGCCTGGCGGCTGGCCAGGATGGTGTCCGGCGGGTAGGTGAAGCCGACGAAGGCGTCGGGGTTCTTGTCCTTGATCGAGCGCAGCACCGGCGACAGGTCCTTGACGCCGCCGGGGTAGCTCTTGTCCTCGACGATGTTGATGCCCGAGCCCTGCAGCGCCACCTTCAGCGCGGCGTAGTTCTCCAGGCCGAACAGGTCGTCGACGTAGATCACCGCCAGCGACTTCACGCCCTGGGCCTTGAGCATGTCGACCAGCGCATTGGTCATCGGCGCCGGCTGCTGCAGCATCAGGAAGAAGTACGGCAGCTTCATCTCCACCAGGCGCCGCGACAGCGCGGTCGGTGCCAGGAACGGATACTGGAAGCGGTTGGCCAGCGGGGCGACCGCGAAGTTGGCGTTGCTGCCCCAGGGCGGCAGGATGAGGTCGACCTTGTCGCTGCCCATCAGCTTCTCGTAGGTGCGCACGCAGGTCTCGATGTCGCTGCGGTCGTCGCTGCTGATCAGCTCGATGCGGCGCCTGGTGCCGCCGACGTTCAGGCCGCCGGCGGCATTCTGCTGCTCGGCCCACAGGATGTAGTTGGGCTCCTGGCTGACCTGCGCGCCGCCGGTCCACGGGCCGGTGCGCGCCATCGCGTAGCCCACGCGCACGGGCTGGCCCTGCGCCAGCGACAGCATCGGCGCGGACAAGGCGGCGGCGCCGGCGGCGAGCACCTGCGTGGCGCGGCGGCGGCTGATGCCGGGGGAACGGGCGTCTTGGCTCATCGGGTGTCTCCTTGTCGTGGGTGCGCGGTCGGCCCCATCCTGCACGCGGCATGCTAGTGTGGTGCGCCGCTCTGTTCTGTACTTATCGCGACACGGTCGCCAAGGCAGCCTTGGCTCTCGTCACCTTGGCCAGGATGTCCGTCGCACTGGCGGTCCAGATGAACGGCTTGGGGTCGATGTTGTGCTGCTCGACGTACAGGTCGATGGCCAGTTCCAGCTCGGGCACGCTGGTGAAGCTGTCGCGGCGGATGCGCTTGTCGGTGATGTCGCGGAAGAAGCGCTCGACCATGTTCAGCCACGACGCGCCGGTGGGCGTGAAGTGCATGACGAAGCGCGGATGCTTGGCCAGCCACTCCTGAACATCGGGGTGGCTGTGCGTAGCGTAGTTGTCGACTACCAAATGCAGCGTCAGCCCCTTGGGCGTCTTGCGATCAATTAGCCTCAGGAACTTCAGCCACTCGTCATGGCGGTGCCGCGGCTGGCACATCGAGATCACCCGGCCGTCCAGCGTGTTCAGCGCAGCGAACAGCGTCGTCGTGCCGTGGCGCTTGTAGTCGTGGGTGACAGTGCCGGCACGGCCGGCCTTCATCGGCAGGCCGGGCTGCGTGCGGTTGAGTGCCTGGATCTGACTCTTCTCGTCGCAACTGAGCACCAGCGCGTGCTCGGGCGGGTTCAGGTACAGGCCGACCACGTCAAGCAGCTTGTCTTCGAACCTCGGGTCGCGCGAGACCTTGAACGTGCGGCTGAGGTGCGGCTTCAGACCGTTGTTGCGCCACGCGGTGCGTACCGTGGTGGCACCTACTCCCAGGTGCTCGGCCAGCGTGCGCGTGCTCCAGTGCGTCGCGTTGGCCGGCTTCTCGTGCAGCGTGGCCTGCACGATGCGCGATTCCATCTCGGCCATCACGCTGGCAGGCCTGCCCGTCCGAGGTGCGTCCTGGCGCAGGGCGTCGATACCGCCTTGCAGGAAACGCTCGCGCCACAGCGAGACTTGCCGGCGATCCAGGCCGACTTCCCCGGCGATGTCCTTGTTCTGCATGCCCTGGGCGGCCAGCAGCACGATGCGGGCGCGCTGTTGAAGTCGCACCTCGATGCGCTTGCGCTGCGACAACGCCCGAAGCTCCTGCTCCGTCGCCGCGTCTAACTCGATCGTCTTGGCAACCCTCATCGCCCACCTCCTGGGCGGTTGGAGTATGCCGGTCCGATTAAGTTCTATGATTTCTAGCGCACTACACTAGGCGGGCGACGCCGGGCGCGCTTGACCGCATGTGCAATGGGACTTGACGAATCGTGCACGGCCGCTGAGGACTTTCCCTAGGGTGCGAGGGCGCGCCCGGGTCCACGCCGGCGGCCCCGCCCGGGATAATCCGCGTTCTGCCACGGCCCCCTCGGCTGCCCCGATGTCCACCGCCACCGCGCTGATGACGACCGACGAC
Organism: Rubrivivax sp.; assembly: GCA_019635315.1. Taxonomy (GTDB): domain Bacteria; phylum Pseudomonadota; class Gammaproteobacteria; order Burkholderiales; family Burkholderiaceae_C; genus Rubrivivax. The sequence continues at coordinate 997,427 of JAHBZT010000001.1, read as the reverse complement.
GTGTCGCCGCGCGAGCGCGTCGCGTTCTGGGGCGACTGGGTCCACCGCCTGTTCGGCGGCCTGCAGTCCGACCTCTACGGCGACACCGCCTTCGACGGCCGGCTGTGCAGCGTGCAGGCCGGCGACGTGGTGCTGACGCACCTGTCGGCCAACCGCCACCGCGTGCTGCGCTCGGCCCTGCTCGCGCGGCGCAGCGAGGCCGGCTACGTGAAGATCGTCGCGCCGCTGGCCGGCCGCGCCGGCGTCGAGCAGCGCGGCCGCCGCGCCTGGGTCGGCCCCGGCCAGTGGAGCCTGTACGACACGACCGAGACCTATGCGGTCGACAACCCGACGCGCGTCGAGCACCTGATCGTGATGGTGCCCAAGGAGCGCCTGCTCGAGCGCGGCCTGGCGCTGCACGAGCTGTGCGCGCGCCCGCTGGGCGCGGCCGGCGTCTCGCGGCTGGCGCTGGAGACCATGCGCCAGGCCTGGCGCGAACTGCCCGGCCTGGGCCCCGGGGCCGCACAGGGCGTGGGCGAGCTGATCACGCAGGGCGTGCACCTGTCGCTGCTGGACCTGGCCGGCCGCGGCACCGCGGCCACCCAGCGCGAGGCGCTGCGCGAGCGCATCAAGCGCCTGGTCGCGCTGCGCCTGGCCGACCCCGGGCTGACGGTGGACGCCATCGCGCGCGCGCTGGGCTGCAGCCGCCGCCAGCTCTACAACGCCTTCGGCGACGAGCCCGACGGCGTGGCCGGCTACGTGCTGGCGCAACGCGTCGAGTCCTGCCGCCACGACCTCGCCGACCCGCGCCAGGCGGCGCGCTCGATCACCGACATCGCGCTCGGCCGCGGCTTCGCGAACCCGGCCCACTTCAGCCGCGTCTTCCGCGCCGCCACCGGCATGGCGCCGAGCGAGTACCGCCGTCACTGCAGCCCCGCCCTTGCGCCGGCCCTTGTGACGGCCCTCGCACCGTCCCACCCTGCGGCCCGGTCGCGCTGACCGGGCTGCAATACATGGCGCCGGGCATGGCGTGCCCGGCCACGGGTGCGGCCGCAGTGCGCGCGGCGGCTGGCGGTGGTTGGCGGCGCCTGGCGATGGCTGGCGGCGTACAGCGGTCGCCGGCGGTCGCTAGCGGCGACGCTCCAGCCAGCCGACCAGCACGCGCACCGCGCCGAAGGCCAGCAGCAGTCCGGCGACGACGGCCAGCAGCCCGGCCACCTGCCACGCGGTGGGGATCTCGTCCAGCACCGGGATCGCCAGCAGCGCCGCCGCCCCCGGCACCATGGCGCCGAAGAAGGCGGCCCGCCCGGGGCCCAGCAGCACCGCGGCGCGGCTGTAGGCCAGCACCGCCACAAGGCCGGCGCCCAGGCCATGCGCCACCGCCTGCAGCAGCACGAAGCCCGGCGCCGCCGCGAGCAGCCCGCGCGGATCGGCGACGAGTGCATAGAGGGGCCCGAACATCGCCAGCGACAGCACCACCGCGACGCCGGTGATGCGCAGCGCGTCCACCTGCCAGCGCCGCGACAGCGCGCCGAACAGCCCCCAGCAGCAGCCGGCAGCGGCGAACAGCGCGTCGCCCAGCAGCACGCTGTCGCCGCCGCCATGCAGCAGCGCGTCGACGCCCATGAAGCCCAGGCCCAGCAGCACGAAGGCGGCGCCGGCCAGCGTCTCGCGCGTCAGCGGCGCGCGCGCCAGCCAGGCCGACAGCGCCAGCCCGGCCAGCATCTGGCAGGCCGGCGCGATGACCGCGCCATGCGCCAGCGGCGCATGTGCGAAGCCGGTCATCATCAGCAGGCTGAAGACCGGCCCCGACAGCGCCGCCAGCACCAGGCCGCGCACCCAGCCGATGCCGGCCAGGCCGCGCAGCCCCCAGCGCAGCACGAAAGGCAGCATGACCAGCGCGCCGGGCGCGAAGCGCAGCAGCGTCAGGTCCATCGGGCTCAGCCCGGCCTTGATGCCCAGCCGCGCCAGCACCGTGTAGACGGTCCAGATCGAAGCCGCGAGCAGGCCCCAGGCGATGCCGGTGGCGGCGGGGGACAGGCGGGGCGCTGCGGGCTGGGTGGGCATGGTGCGACGGTAACCGCCGCAGGGGCGGCGCGTCTGCCCGTGGGGGCCATGCCCCGCGTCGGCCCGCGCCTGGCTCGCGAGGCCGGCGCTGAGGTCACGCCACGATCAGTCCAGCACGGTCCCGAACAGCAGCACGATGACCAGCAGCACGACCAGCCACAGCGCCTGGCCGATCAGGCAGCGCCAGCGGCTCACTTCCGGTCCTCCACGCCGCCGGCCGGAACGGGCGAGGCCGGGGCCGCCGGTTCGGCACTGCGCAGCTTCGCCCGCGGATGCGCCGCGTCGTACACCTTGGCCAGGTGCTGGAAGTCCAGCTTGGTATAGACCTGGGTCGTCGCGATGCTGGCGTGGCCCAGCAGTTCCTGCACCGCGCGCAGGTCGCCGCTGCTCTGCAGCAGGTGGCTGGCATAACTGTGGCGCAGCATGTGCGGGTGCACGCGCGTCGGCAGCCCGGCGCGCTGCGCCAGCGCGCGCAGCCGGTTGCGCAGCTGGTTGGGCACGAGCCGCGTGCCGCGCCGGCTGACGAAGAGCGCCGTCTCGCCCGCCTGGGCCATCACGGCGCGGTGCGGCAGCCAGGCGTGCAGCGCCGCCAGCGCGGCGCGGCCCACCGGCACGCTGCGGCGCTTGCCGCCCTTGCCCAGCACATGGGCGGTGGCGTCGGCGACGTCGATCCAGCCCTGCGCGCCGGCCGCGGCCTGCAGGTCCAGCCCCAGCAGTTCGCCGATGCGCAGGCCGCAGCCGTACAGCAGCTCGGTGATGGCGTGGTCGCGCGCCGCCAGGTCCGGCGCGTCGCCTTCGGGGTCGGCCGGCGCATCGGCCAGCGCCACTGCCTGCTCCACCGACAGCGCCTTGGGCAGTGGCTTGGCAGCCTTCGGCGGCTTCAGGCCGTCCACCGGGTTGGCCGCGACCACGCCCTGGCGCCCCCACCAGCGGTACAGACCGCGCCAGGCCGCCAGTGCGATGGCGATGCTTCGCGGCGCCAGCCCCTGCCGGCGCAACTGCGCAACCCAGCCGCGCAGGTGGTGCGGCTGTGCGGCGCGCAGGTCCACGCCTTCGTCGCGCGCGCTGGCCGCCAGGCGCGCCAGCGCCTCGCCGTACATCGCCACCGTGCGCGCGGCCAGCCGGCGCTCCACCGTCAGGTGCTGCAGGAAGGCCTGCAGCTCGGCGGGCAGCGCGGCGGCCGCGGGCACCGGAGCCTCAGCGCGGCGGGCGCAGCCGCGACAGCGCCGCGGCGGCCACGTCGCCGATGCGCATCAGGAATTCGGTGCCCATGTCGGCGCTGTAGCGCGTGGGGTCGGGCGAACCCAGCACCAGCAGGCCGACGGCCTCGTCGCCACGCCGCAGCGGGATCATCGCCATCGACGCCACGCCGGCCGGGTCGTCCAGCCAGGCCGTCGCCTCGAAGCCGCTGTTGGCGCCGCAGTAGGGCATGGTCAGGCTGGCGGTCAGCGCCTTGACGTCGTCGCTGACCGGCAGCGCGAAGGCCTGGTCGGCGTAGCCGGCATCCGCACCCCAGACGCGGATCGCCGCCTGCGGGATCAGGAATTCGTGGCGCAGCGCGTCCACCATGCGCTGCGGCAGCGCCGCGGCGTCCTCGGTCAGCAGGATGGCGCGCGTGAAGCGGTGCAGCTTGTCGGCGATGGCCACGTTCTCCTGGCCGTGGCGGATCATCTCGACGATCTTGGCCTCCAGGCCCTTGATGCGCTCGCGCAGCATCTCCATCTGCCGCTCCTGCAGCGACACCGCGCGCTGGCCGTGCGGGCTGGTGAGCTGGATGCTGCCCAGCAGTTCGGCATGGCGCTCGAAGAAGCCCGGGTTGTGCGCCAGGTACTGGGCGATGTCGTCTTCGGTGATGCCGTCGAGGCGGGGGCTGCTCACAGTTCGATCTCTCCTTCGAAGACGAATTCTGCCGGGCCGGTCATCAGCACCGGGCCGTCGTCGGCGGGCCAGTCGATGAGTAGCTCGCCGCCGCGCGTGGCCACGCGCACGCTGCGGTCCAGCCAGCCCAGCCGGATGCCGGCCACCACCGCAGCGCAGGCCCCGGTGCCGCAGGCCAGCGTCTCGCCGGCACCGCGCTCGTACACGCGCAGCTTCACGGCATCGCGCGACAGCACCTGCAGGAAGCCGGCGTTGACACGCCGGGCAAAGCGCGCGTGGCCCTCGACCTGCGGGCCGACGGTGGCCACCGGCGCGGCGTCGACATCGGCCACGCGCTGCACGGCATGCGGGTTGCCCATCGACACCACGGCCACCTCGACACCCGGCAGGCCCTCCAGCGGCCACAGCTCGAAGCCGCCTTCGCGGCGTGCGCTCAGGCCGGTGGCGTCGAACGGGATGCGCGCGTGCTCGAAGACCGGGCGGTTCATGTCCACCGTCACGCGGCCGTCGTCGCGCAGGCGCAGTTCCAGCACGTTGTTGACGGTCTCGACCCTGACGCTGCGCCGGTCCGTCAACCCGCGTGCATGCACGTAGCGCACGAAGCAGCGGGCGCCGTTGCCGCAGTGCTCGACCTCGTCGCCGCTGCTGTTGAAGATGCGATAGCGGAAGTCCACGCCGGGGGTGGTGCTGCGCTCCACCACAAGCACCTGGTCGGCGCCGACGCCGAAGCGGCGGTCGGCCAGCCGGCGCACCTGCGACTCGCTCAGGTCCACCGGCGCGGCGGTGCCGTCGAGCACGACGAAGTCGTTGCCCGCGCCCTGCATCTTGGTGAAGCGTAGCCGCATGGGTGCGATTGTCGCGTCAATCCGGTGCGCTTCCAGTCCGTTCGCAACGAGAACTCGGCATGCGGCTTACTGAGGACGTACGTTGCGCGGGCGGTCATCCGGCGTGCAGATGCCTGCGCATCGCGCCAGGCGGTACCCGCTACCGGCTCAGGGTTCCGCGGTCGCCGCCTGCGGCGTCGACTGCCCTGTGCTGCTCGCTTCGGGGTCGCGCCGCCCAACTCACTTCGCTCACTTCGTTCGCTGCGTTCGGACACCGGCGGCGAGTCAGTTGTCGAGGCGCGCACTGCGTGCGCGCCGACCCCGAAGCTGCGCTGCTCGGCGCTTCACTATTCGCCGGCAGCGGGTACCGCCTGGCGCGAGGTCCACCGACAGTGGCATGCGACCTGGTGGAACGCCACCGCCGTGTCGCGAAGCCGCGTGGGGGCAGCCCGCAGCGCCCATGGGAGGCGCCGAGAAGCGCAGAACGCTTGGCCGCGCGCGCAGCGCGCCTCCAAGACTGACTCGCCGCCGATGTCCGAACGCAGCGAACGCAGTGAGCGAAGTGAGTTGGCGGCGGGCCAAGCGTTCGAGCATCGCAGGGCAGTCGGCGCGCAGCGCCGACTGCCGGACTCTGGGCGCTGCGGGCTGCCCCCATGCGGCTTCGCTGCGCCGATGCCGGCACGCACAAACAAAGCAGGACCAACCGTCAGCAACGCCCCGCAGGCAATTCGGCCGATGTCGTGCCGGAGATCAGTACACCGGCGGCTCCCCCGGCGGCCGCGTCTTGAAGCGCTTGTGCACCCAGAAGTACTGCGCCGGCATGCGCCGCACCTGTTCCTCGATGAAGGCATTCATGCGCGCGGCGTCGGCCTTGGGGTCGTCGGTCGGCCAGTCGTCCCAGGGTGGGAGGAAGTGCACCACGTAGCCCTGGTCGCCGGGCAGTATCTCGGCCACGATGGGCTGCACCTTCATGCCCAGCGATCGCGCCAGGCGCGATGGCGCCAGCAGCGTCGCCGCGGGCTGGCCGAAGAAGGGCACGAAGTCGGCGTCGCGCAGGCCGAAGTCCATGTCCGACGCGTTGAAGAAGGCGAAGCCGCGGCGCACCGCGCGCACGATGGCGCGCGCCCCGTCTTCGCGCTTGAGGAATTCGCTGCCCCCGAAACGCTGGCGGCCGCGCAGCAGCGCGGCGTCGAAGACCGGGTTGCTCTGCGGCGCATAGACATCGAAGGCGCGGCGCTGCACGTTGAGCTGCACCGCCGTGCCCGCCACCTCCAGCGCCAGGAAATGCGGCACCAGCCACATCACCGGCCCGGCGTGGCGGTCGGCGAAGCCGACGTCGCCGTCGACGCGGATCAGCCGGCGCAGCCGCGCCTCGGGCGCATGCCACAGCAGCCCGCGCTCCAGCACGCTGCGCCCGACCAGCGCGAAGTGCTCGCGCACCAGCGCGCGGCGTTCGCGCTCCGGCAGCTCGGGCAGGCACAGCGCGAGGTTGGTCGTGGCCACGTGCCGGCGCTCGCGCCCGAAGGCATGCAGCAAGGCCCCCAGCCCGCGCCCCAGTGCCGCCTGCAACGGCAGCGGCAGCCAGTGCAGCAGCCAGACCAGCGCCAGCGTCGCGCGCGCGCCGCCGTTGGCCAGCGCGGCCTTCAAGCGGCGCCCCCGGCCGGGCCCGGGGCGCCGGCCGCCGGCGCGTCGGGCTGGCGCGGCTGCTTGTAGCGGTGGTAACCCCACAGGTACTGCGCAGGCGCGAGCCGGATCACGGCTTCCATCGAGCGGTTGACGCTGGCCGCGGCCGCAGTGTCGTCGCCCTCGGGCAGCGGCTCGGGCAGCGGCAGCGCGCGCACCACGTAGCCGGCACCCCTGGGCAGCCGTTCGGTGAACAGCACCGCGACCGCGGCGCCGGTCTGCTGCACCAGGCGCGCGGCCAGCGTCATCGTGTAGGCCGGCTGACCGAAGAAGGGCACCCACACGCCCTGCCCTTCGGGCGGCACCTGGTCGGGCAGCAGGCCGACCGTCTCGCCGCGCTTGAGCGCCCGCAGCATCAGGCGCACGCCCGAGAGGTTGGCCGGCGCGGTGGCCAGCGCCGGGCGCGCGCGCGCCGTCTCCTCCAGCTCGCGCAGCCAGGCCTGGCGCGCCGGCCGGTACAGCACGGTGATCGGCTGCACGGCGCCGAAGCGCTCGGCATAGGCCTGCGCGCTGACCTCGAAGCTGCCCATGTGCGGCGTCAGCAGCACGAGGCCGCGACCCTGGGCGAGCAACTGCTCGACCAGCTCGGCGCCCTCCCAGCGCACCGGGTCGGCGATGCGCTGCTCGCGCGGGCGCAGCCACAGGCGCGGCAGTTCCGCCGTCAGCCGGCCGGCCTCGGCCACCGCGCGGCGGCGGTCGGCATCGGACACGCCGGCCAGCCGCGCATTGGCGTCCAGCCGGCGGCGGTAGGTGGGCGACAGCAGGTACGCGGCCCAGCCGAGCAGCGTGCCCAGGGCGTGAAGGAATCGCAGGGAGCGCCGGGACAGCCAGGCCAGCAGGGAGGGCATCGTTCGTATAATCGGGCGGTCGCCGAGTTAAAGGACAACTTGCGGGGCGACAGCCGGGTGTGACGGGTCCGAAGGATAACGAGCCCCCGGTGCCAAGTACCGCTAAAGCGTTCGCCGCGGCCCGGTTGCCCTGCGACGACGCAGATTCCCGCAACCCAACCGGAGCTTCCTCCCCGTGGCGAACGACTTCCTCTTCACTTCCGAATCCGTCTCCGAGGGTCACCCCGACAAGGTGTCCGACCAGATCTCGGACGCCATCCTCGACGCGATCTTCAGGCAGGACCCGCGCAGCCGCGTGGCCGCCGAGACGCTGTGCAACACCGGCCTCGTGGTGCTGGCCGGCGAGATCACGACCAACGCGGTGGTCGACTACATCCAGGTCGCGCGCGACACGCTCAAGCGCATCGGCTACGACAACACCGAGTACGGCATCGACTACAAGGGCTGCGCGGTGCTGGTGGCCTACGACAAGCAGAGCAACGACATCGCGCAGGGCGTGGACCACGCGTCCGACGACCACCTGAATACCGGCGCCGGCGACCAGGGCCTGATGTTCGGCTATGCCTGCGACGAGACGCCCGAACTGATGCCCGCGCCGATCTACTACGCGCACCGCCTGGTCGAGCGCCAGTCGCAGCTGCGCAAGGACGGCCGCCTGCCCTTCCTGCGCCCGGACGCCAAGAGCCAGGTCACGATGCGCTACGTCGACGGCAAGCCGCACAGCATCGACACCGTGGTGCTGAGCACGCAGCACAGCCCCGACCAGAGCGAGACCGCCACCAAGCTCAAGGCCAGCTTCTACGAGGCGGTGATCGAGGAGATCATCAAGCCGGTGCTGCCCAAGGAATGGCTGAAGGGCACGCGCTACCTGGTCAACCCGACCGGCCGCTTCGTCATCGGCGGCCCGCAGGGCGACTGCGGCCTGACCGGGCGCAAGATCATCGTCGACACCTACGGCGGCGCCTGCCCGCACGGCGGCGGCGCCTTCAGCGGCAAGGACCCGAGCAAGGTCGACCGCAGCGCCGCCTATGCCGCACGCTACGTGGCCAAGAACGTGGTCGCCGCCGGGCTGGCGCGCCAGTGCCAGGTGCAGGTGGCCTACGCGATCGGCGTGGCCAAGCCGATGAACATCACGGTCTACACCGAAGGCACCGGCGTGATCAGCGACGACAAGCTCTCCGCGCTGGTGGCCGAGCATTTCGACCTGCGGCCCAAGGGCATCATCCAGATGCTGGACCTGCTGCGCCCGATCTACGAGAAGACCGCCGCCTACGGCCACTTCGGCCGCGAGGAACCCGAGTTCTCGTGGGAGCGCACGGACAAGGCCGCTGCGCTGCGCGCTGCAGCCGGCCTGTAAGGCCGCCGCGCGCAAGCGCGCGGTTTGTCGGTCTTCCGGCGAAGGCTAACTTGGCGCAGCCAAGTTAAGGGCCCCCAGGCCCGGCCGGAGCCAACGTAACCTTCCGCGTAGCGGCAGATCTGACGGGCGACGGGAGTCGCCCGTCGTCGTTTTCAGCGCCGCGGACGTTGCGTTACGCTGCCCGCATGCCCCCGGCCCCACCTGCCACCTGCCGCCTGTGCAGCGCCCCGCTGAGCGCGCTGCAGCGCCTGACCGGCGACGTCTGCCTCGCCCCACGCTGCCGCCTGGCGGCAGCGCGCGAACGCACGCGCGCGCGCCGCGACGCCGACCTGGCCGAACGCCGCGCCGGCGCCGCGCGGCTGTGGCAGGACGACGGGCTGCAGCGCGCCCCGGTGGTCTGGATCGAACGCCACGCGACGCGCCTGGTGCCGCTGCCCGCCGCGGTGCGGCGCGCCCAGGCCGCGCACCTGGCGCGCCTGGCGGCGCAACTGTCCGCCGCGCCGGCCGCCGACGGCAGCGACCCCGCCGACCCGGGCCACCCGGGCGACCCCCTGCCCCCCGACGACACGCCGCTCGCGCCCGCGCTGTGCACCTTCTGCGGCGGCCGCTGCTGCCGCTACGGCGCCGGCACGCACGGCTTCGTCACGACCGAGCTGCTGCGGCGCTGGCTCGAGCGCCACCCGCAGGCCATGCCGGCGGATGCTGCCGCCGCCTACCGGCAGGCGCTGCCGCGCCAGCATGTCGAGGCGTCCTGTCCCTACCACGGCCGCCACGGCTGCACGCTGCCGCAGGCGATGCGCTCGGACATCTGCAACCGCTACGCCTGCGACGCGCTGCGCACGCTGCAGGACCACCCGGAGCACGCCACCGTGGTGGCCGCGATGGACCGCGCCGAGGCGCTGGGCCCGGTGGCGCGGCTGCGGCGCGACGGCCCGCGCGTGCTGCCGCACGCGGGGCGCCGCCGGCCGCGCGCGGGCTGAGAGGGTGAGAGGCGAGCCCGTGCACCCGCATGGAATGGCCTCTCACCCTCTGAATCGCCGCAGCACGCTCCGGTCCGGTCGCGCGGCCGACAGCGCAGCGGCGGGATACTGTGCCGTGGCACCCTGCCGCGACATGCCCCACCGGAGCCGCCCATGCCCGTCCTGACGCTCTATACCAACCCGCAGTCCCGCGGCCGCATCGCACGCTGGATGCTGGAAGAAGTCGGCCAGCCCTACGACACCGTCGTGCTGCCCTACGGCCCGCCGATGAAGGCGCCCGACTACCTGGCGCTCAACCCCATGGGCAAGGTGCCGACGCTGGTGCACGGCGACGTGGTCGTCACCGAGGTCGCGGCCATCCTGGCCTACCTGGCCGACGCCTTCCCGCAGGCCGCTCTGGCGCCGCCGCTGCACGACCGCGGCGCCTACTACCGCTGGCTGTTCTTCGCCGCCGGCCCGATGGAAGCCGCCGTCACCGACCAGGCGCTGGGCGTGAAGGTCGAAGCCAAGCAGCAGGGCTTCGTCGGCTACGGCAATGCGCAGCTCACCGAGGACACGCTGGCCGCCGCGCTGGCCGGCCGCAGCTTCATCGCCGGCGACCGCTTCAGCGCCGCCGACGTCTACCTGTGCGCCAAGCTGGACTTCGCGCTGGCCTTCGGCAACCTGCCCAAGCGGCCCGAATTCCTGGCCTACTGCGCGGCGCATGCCGGGCGGCCGGCCAAGCGGCGCGCGGCGGCGCTGGACGATGCGGCAGCAGCGTCGTGACGGCAGGCCGGTCGGCGCGTCAGCCTCCGGAGTAGCCTGATTCGCGCTGCGCGCGCACCGCGGCCACCACCAGGGCATCGGCACCGGCGTCGTAGGCATAGAGCGCGACATAGCCATGGCTTCCGCGGCCGATGACCAGTTCGCGCCGGTTGCCGGCGACCTTGCGCCCGATCAGCGGATGGCTTTCCAGGATCGCCAGGCCGGACAGGATCTCGGCGACGCGGCCCTCGACATCCGCCGCGTCGTGCAACAGCAGGTGCTGCTCGATGCGCTCCAGGTCGTGCCGGACCCGCGCCGACAGCACGACGCGGGTCATCACCTCAACCCGAGCGACGCAGCGAGGCCCTGAAGCGCCGGAGTTCGTCGGCGCCCATCTTGCGCACGGGGGGCGGTTCGGGCTTCTCTCCACGCGCCAGCGCCATCGCATAGGGGCGAAGGTCTTCCAGCGTCAGGTATTCGCCGGTGCGCGCCATGTCCTGCAGGCGCTGCTCCGCCTCGGCCTCGAAATCCAGGCGCCGCTCCTCCTGCTCGGCCGCACGCGCCACCGCCTCGACCATGAAGGCATGCGCGGAGCTGCCGCGCGCGGCGGCGAGCCTGTCGACACGCTCGCGCAGCTCGTCGGGCAGTCGGATCGTGGTGGTGCTCATGCGGTGGGGCTCCGGACCATGGCCCTCAATGTAGCACTTCTGTGCTACGGGGCCGCCCGCTCGCGGTTGAGCGCCAGCAGGCGGCGCAGGATCTCGTCGTCGGGCAGCTCCGGCGTCCAGTCGGCCCAGCCGTAGGCCGCAGCCACGGCGGCGTCCAGCGCCGCATGGGCCTGCGCCAGCCAGGCCGGGCGTGCGTTGTACAGGTTGGTCAGCGTGCGCTTGGCCAGCTCCTTCTCGAAGCCGGGCCGGGCGACGATGCGGTCCGGGTAGGGCGAGACCGTCATGCCCAGCGGCACGACCTCGGGCACGCGCTCGGTCCACTCCGGCGGGTTGAGCCAGGCGTCGCGCAGCGCGACGAGCCGGGCCGCGGCGCGCGCGATGGCCTCGGCCTGCGGGCGCACGGCGGGCGGCAGGTCGGCGGGGATCACGGCGCCGCCGTCCAGCGTCTCGGTGCGCTGGTGCGCGGTATCGGCGGGGGTGAGGCCGGCGGGGAACGGAAAGGTCTCGAAGCAGGTGGTGGGCGTGTAGCGCGGGTCGTTGCCCTTGCCCATCCAGGTGCACATGCGCAGCGACCAGAGTTCGTGCAGGCGGCTGTGCAGGATGCCGAAGGTGGTGTCGTCGGAGCGGGCAGTGACGATGACCACGTTCTCCGGCACCACAACCCGAGCGATCCAGACAAAGAACCTGTGCTTAGCGACGAGGCAAGTAGCGATGTAGCGCGGTCGATCACCAAAGGCCGCAAACATCTCAGGTCTAGGACGCTCGAACTGCCACCAGACCTCGCGATTGCGCGGTGTGCGGCTGGTCTGACGCGCCGGACGAATGTGCTTCTCAGCGAACGCGAAAGGGGCCTCGTAGAGACTGGCCTCGGCAAGGCTTCGGGTCCCGAAGTCGAGAATCCATTCATCGCTCGGCCGCTTCGCTATGTCCGATCCATTGATGGTTGGTTTCAGGACATCGGCGTTCGAACGGTGATGCGGGTTCGGCTGCCGCAGTAGCAGTCGTGCAACTTCTGGGGCGATGTCGAACGGCCCTGACTTCGTCACACCCATGAACGATGCACCGGCACACTCGTGCAGCCGCGTTGCGCTCGTGAGGTCAACGCCATCAGTGCCATGCCGTGCAGTCAAATCAGGCGCAAGAACGTCGACGGCGCGTCCATCCAACGATGGCACCTGCGTGGAGCGTCCAAACCCGACCAACGACACCCGCACCGCCGCCCCTTCGTTGACCCAAGGCTCGTCACTCCACGCCTCGAAGATGCGCGTCGTCTGCACGATGCGGTCCAGCACCGCGCGGTTTGCGCCGCCGCGGATCGAATTCGTCGCCACCAGCCCCGCCCGCTGCAGCCGCCCGGCCTCGATCTCGCTGCGCGCGCGCTCGAACCAGTAGCACACCAGGTCGGCGCCGCCCGGCACGCGCCCCTTGTACGCGGCGCGCAGCGCCTCGGTATAGGCGTCGCCCAGTTCGCCGCGCATCTTCTTGTCGCCCACGAAGGGCGGGTTGCCCACCACCGCATCGGCGGCGGGCCAGCGCGCTTCGACGCTCTGGCCAGGCTCCTCCCCCGCTGGGCGGGGGAGGGACGGGGTGCCCACGGTCGGCGCGCAGCGAGACTCGGCGAATCCGAGGATCGCGTCGCGACACTCGATGTGGTCCAGCGGCTCCAGCACCGGGTTCAGCTTGAACGGATAGCCGCGCTGGATGCGCCACTGCAGCTCGCCGATCCACACCGTCACGCGCGCCAGCTCGGCGGCATATTCGTTGAGCTCGATGCCCAGCACGTTGTGCGGGCCGGTCACGTCGTGCTGGCGCTGCAGGCCCAGCGCCTCGGCCTCCAGGTTGACCTGGTGCTCGATGTCCTTCAGGCACTTCAACGCCAGGTACAGGAAGTTGCCGCTGCCACAGGCCGGGTCCAGCACGCGGTAGTTGCGCAGCCGCTCCAGGAAGCCGGCGAAGGCGGCCTGGGCGTCGCGCCAGGCTTTGTCGCCGTGCTTCTTGCTCTTCGCGAGCGCGCTCTCGATCCTCGGCTTCACGCCCGCCCATTCGGCCAGCAGCGGGCGCTGCACCACCGGCTCCACCAGGCGCAGGATGGTCGCCGGGTCGGTGTAGTGCGCGCCGAGCTGCGCGCGCTGGCCGGGGTCCAGGCCGCGCTCGAACAGCGTGCCCAGGATGGCGGGGTCGATGGCGCTCCAGTCCAGCCGGCTGGCGGCCTGCAGCGCGGCCACGTCGTCGGCGGCCAGCGGCGGCACCGCGATGACGGCAAACAGCCCGCCGTTGAACCAGGGCACGTCGTCGACGCCGAACAGGCCGCCTTCGCGCATGGCCTCGAACAGCTTCTGCAGCTGCGCGCGCAGCTTCTCCGGCGTGGTGCTGACGCCGACCAGGCGCTCGAACAGGCGGCCGGGCAGCAGGCCGGTGTCCTCGGCGAAGAAGCAGAAGACGCACTGCGTCAGGAAGTGGCTGACCTGCTGCGCCGGCACGCCGGCGTCGCGCAGGCGCTTCGCGCTGCCGGCGAAGGTGCGCGCGGCCTGCTCGGTGATCTCGCGGTTGCTCAGCCGCGGCTTGTAGCTCTCGGGCGCCAGCCACAGCGCGCGCAGGCGCTGCTGCACGTCGGGCCGCGCGAAGTCTTCCAGGCGGAAGACATGGCGCTCGCTGGGCGTGCCGGTGAAGTGCGTGTGCACCTCGACGACCTGGCGGTCGCTGACCACCAGCAGCGGCGGGTTTTCCAGCGGCAGTGCATACATCATCAGCTGCTTCAGCGCTGCTTCCAGGCTGCGGCCCGGCGCCTTGTATTCCCAGGCGAAGCAGCCGCGCTTCCAGACATCGGCGAAGCCGTCGGTGCGCTGCTGGCCCGGCACGCCCGGGCTGCCGGTCTTGACGAGGCCGCGTTCGAAGCAGTAGCTGTCGGGGTCGGCAGGCTCGGGCACGCCGAGCAGGCGGCACAGGTCGATGAAATGGGCCTGCGCGCCGGCCCGTTCGCCCAGGCCATGGGCCGGGCCGCCGGGTGCCCACTTGCGGATGAACTCGTCGGCCTGCATGGCGCGCGATTTCAACATGCCACGCAGGTCGGACGGCATGCCGGCGCCGCGCCGGCGCCTGGTTCCGGCAAGACCGGCACCGGCGCAGGTCGGCGGCTTCCGAGGCACAATCAGACCAGACTTGGTCAAACAGCAGCCGGGGACACCGCCATGGATACCGTCAACATCTACGACGCGAAGACGCACCTGTCGAAGCTCGTCGACAAGGCCGCCGCGGGCGAGGACGTCGTGGTCAGCCGCAACGGCAAGCCCGTGGCGCGCATCACGCGGCTGGAGGCCCCTGCGCGCCGCATCCGCTTCGGCGTGCTGAAGTCCAGGCTCAGCGTGCCTGCGGACTTCGACGCGCCGCTGCCCGACGAAGCGCTGGCCACGTTCCAGGGGTCCTGATGCGCCTGCTGCTGGACACCCATGTCTACCTGTGGGCGGTGGCTGGCTCGCCGCAGCTGAAACCCGCGGCGCGCAGGTTCATCGAGGCGGCCGATGCCGTCTACGTGTCGGCCGCGTCGATCTGGGAGGTCGCCATCAAGGCGCGTCTGGGTCGCATCGCCGCGGATGCGCAGGAACTGGCCGCGGCCATCGCCGAGAGCGGCTTCGCCGAGCTGCCGGTCACCGCGGTGCATGCCGCCGGCGTGAGCAGGCTCGAGCTTCACCACAACGACCCGTTCGACCGACTTCTCGTCGCACAGGCCCTGGCCGAGCCGCTGCGGCTGCTGACCGCAGACGACACGCTGGCGAGGTACAGCGACCTCGTCGTGCGCGTGAGCGACATCGGGCGCCGCTGAGGCGCCGTGCCCCTGGCGCGCGGCCTGCGCCCGGCATGCCGCCTGGCGCGCGCAAACCTAGCGCCACGCAAACCGCGGCTGGTCGAAGTGCGCCACGCGCGTGGCGCGCCCCAGCAGCAGCCATTCGCGGAACTGGTACAGGAAGGCCGCGGTCGGCGCCGCGATCCAGGCGCTGCCCAGCGGCATGCGCAGCACCGGGTGCTCGGCGCCCGGCACCTGGTTGAGGATGGGCGCGTCGTCGCGCAGCAGCTCGGCCGCCGGCAGGCGGTGGATGCTGGCCACCTCGTGCGGGTTGGGCTGCAGCGCGCGCGCGGCGCCGCCCCACACCAGCACCGGCGTGATGACGTAGCCGCTGCGCGTGGCGTAGTCGTCCAGGCGGCCGAGCACGGCCGAGGCCGGCAGGTCCAGCGCCACTTCCTCGTGCAGCTCGCGCAGCGCGGCCTGCTCGGGCGTTTCGCCGTCGTCGATGCGGCCGCCGGGCAGCGCCCACTGGCCCGCATGGGCGCGCATCGCGGCAGCGCGGCGCGTCAGCAGCAACGCCGGCGCGGCGCTCCAGGTGTCCTGGCGCGGCAGGCCCGGCACCTCGGCGCCATGGCCGGCCTCGACCAGCACCAGCGCCACCGCGGCGTGGCGGCGGCCTTCGTGCGCGATGGCGCGCGCCTCGAAGCGCTGCAGCCGCTCGCGCCAGGCGGCGGCGCCGGGCAACGCGGCATGCGCGATGCGCACGGCGTCCGGCGACGCCGCTGTTTCGGCGGGCTCTGCCGGTGCATGCGGACGCTCTTTGGGGGACATGCCGCTGCTTGCCGCGCCGGGTATCCGCCTTCGATCCTCAGCCCGCCGCCCGCGGCCGCACGCGCGAGGCCGCCAGCTTGGCGCGTTCGCGCGCCCGCTCGACATCCGCGTCGTGCACCAATGCGACGCCCATGCGCCGCTTCGTGAAGCTCTCGGGCTTGCCGAACAGGCGCAGGTCGGCCCCCGGCACCGCCAGCGCCTCGGCGACGCCGTCGAAGACCACGCCCTGGGCCTCGACGCCGCCGTAGACGACCGCGCTGGCGCCTGCGCTCTTCAGCGCCACGTCCACCGGCAGGCCCAGGATGGCGCGTGCGTGCAGCTCGAATTCGCTCTGCCACTGCGTGGCCAGCGTGACCAGGCCGGTGTCGTGCGGGCGCGGGCTGACCTCGCTGAACCAGACCTCGTCGCCCTGCACGAACAACTCCACGCCGTAGATGCCCAGGCCGTCGGCGCTGCCGTCGGCGGCGCGGCCCAGGTCGTCGGTGATGGCCTTGGCGATGGCCTGCGCGCGCGCCAGCGCGGTGGCGCTCATCGCATGCGGCTGCCAGCTCTCGACATAGTCGCCGTGCACCTGCACGTGGCCGATGGGCGCGCAGAAGTCGGTGCGCACCGCGCCGGTGGCCGGGTCCAGGCTGCGCACGGTGAGCAGCGTGATCTCGTAGTCGAAGCGGATGAAGCCCTCGACGATGACGCGGCCGTGGCTGACGCGGCCGCCGGCCATCGCGTAGTCCCAGGCCTTGCGCACATCGTCCGGGCCGTCGACCTTGCTCTGGCCTTTGCCGCTGCTGCTCATCACCGGCTTGACGATGCAGGGGTAGCCGATGCCCGCCGCCGGGTCGGCGATGGCGGCCTGCAGCTCGGCCAGGCTGTCGCAGAAGCGGTAGGGGCTGGTCGGCAGGCCCAGCGTCTCCGCCGCCAGGCGGCGGATACCTTCGCGGTCCATGGTCAGCCGCGCGGCGCGCGCGGTGGGCACCACGCGCACCACGCCTTCGGCTTCCAGCGCCTGCAGCTCGGGCGTGGCAATGGCCTCGATCTCGGGCACCACGAGCAGCGGGCGCTCGGCCTCGATCAGCGCACGCAGCGCCGCCGGGTCGCTCATCGCGATCGTGCGCGCGTGGTGCGCCACCTGTTGGCCCGGCGCGTGCTCGTAGCGGTCGACCGCGATCGTCTCGACGCCCAGGCGCTGCAGCGCGATCAGCACCTCCTTGCCCAGCTCGCCGGCGCCGAGCAGCATCACGCGCGTGGCCGAAGGGGTCAGCGGGGTGCCGAGCGTGCGGCGGGACATCGGGTGGGGCCGGGCGGGCGTGGTCATGGCGGCGGCTGGGTCGGAGCGGCGGATGCGCCATTCTCGGGCCGCCGCGGGCGCGGCGGCGGCCGCCGCGCAGGCATCATCCGGGGCCATGCCGACCCCGACCCTGGACGACCTGCGCCGCCACGCCGTCGCCCGCAGCCTGTTCGCGCCGACCACGCTGCCGCGCGCGATCATGAAGCTGGGCTTCGTGCAGGCCGACCCCATCCGCGCGCCGGCGCGCGCGCAGGACCTGACGCTGCGCCACCGCGTGCGCGACTACCGCGCCGGCGACCTGGAGCGCCGCTACCCGAAGCTGGCGGTGGAGGAGGACTTCTTCGTCAACTACGGCTTCGTGCCGCGCGAGCTGCATGCGCTGATGCACCCGCGCCAGGCGCGCCGCGCGTGGACGAAGGCGCGCTGGCGCCAGGCGCACGAGGTGCAGGCCTTCGTGCGCGAGCGCGGCGTCGTGCACCCGCGCGAGGTCGACGCCGCCTTCGCTCACGGCAAGACGACCAACTGGTTCGGCGGCACCAGCAACGCCAGCACGCAGCTGCTGGACGGCATGCACTACCGCGGCCTGCTGCGCGTGGCGCGGCGCGAGGGCGGCGTGCGGCTGTATGCGGCGCACGACGCGCACGAGCGCGAGGCGTGTGATCCGGCCGCCGCGCTGGACGCGCTGATCGACGTCGCGGTGGCCAAGTACGCCCCGCTGCCGGCGCCCACGCTGAGCCGCTTCGTGATGTGGCTGGGCGCGGCCGCCGCGCCGCAGTGGCTGGACCATCGCCGCGCCGCGCTGGCCCGCGCGAAGGCGCGGCTGCCCTCGGCCGAGGTCGACGGCCTGCGCTGGTTCTGGCCCGCCGGCGAGAACCCGGCCAGCCGCCGCCATGCGGTGCCCGAAGCGGTGCACCTGCTCGCGCCCTTCGACCCCGTGGTCTGGGACCGCCAGCGCTTCGAGGCCTTCTGGGGCTGGGCCTACCGCTTCGAGGCCTACACGCCGGCGGCGAAGCGGCAGCTTGGCTACTACGCGCTGCCGCTGCTGTGGCGCGACCGCGTCGTCGGCTGGGCCAATGCCTCGGTGACCGAGGGCCGGCTGGTCGTGCAGCCGGGCTACCGGGGCGGCCGCGCGCCGCGCGAGGCGGGCTTCCGTGCCGCGCTGGACGACGAGCTGCAGCGCTTCGCGCGCTTCCTCGGCCTGGCGGATTGACGCCGGCCGGGCGCGGCGGCCGGCGCGTCAGCCGGCGGCCGGCTCCAGCACGCCGGCCACCGTGACCGCGATGCAGGTGCCGCTGTCGCCGGTGGCGACCTCCAGCTCCGCGCCCAGGCGCCGCGCGCGCGCCTGCATGTTGCGCAGCCCGTGGCCGGCCCGCGGCTGCGGCCAGCCGGGGATCCCGTGGCCGTCGTCCTGCACCGAGAGGCGCAGCGCGTCGCCGTCGCGTCCGAAGCGCACCGACACACGCTGCGCGCCGGCGTGGCGCACGGCATTGGTGATCGCCTCCTGCGCGATGCGCAGCAGCTGCAGCGCCGCACCCGGCCTGGCCTGCACGCGCTCGGCGCCCAGGTCCAGCCGCCAGTCCAGCGCCACGTCGCTGCCCTGCATCTGCGCGTCCCAGCGGAAGCGGAAGTTGCCGACCAGCGACCTCAGGTCGTGGTCGTCGGGCGCCGCGGCGTCCAGCGTCATGCGCATGTCGGCGATGCAGCCGCGCAGCACGTCGGCCAGCGCCGGCTGCGGCAGCTGGCCGCGCTCCAGGCGCAGCAGCGAGGCGATGAGCTGCGAGCCCAGGCCGTCGTGCATGTCCTGCACCAGGCGCTGGCGTTCCTCCAGCCGCGCCTGCTGGCGGTCGAGCTCGCCGATGCGGCGGAAGTGGCGCTCGATCTCGGCCTCGCGCTCGGCGACACGGCGCTCCAGCGAGGCACGCAGCTCCTGCAGCTGGGCCAGCGCCTGCAGGAAGCGCTCGACGAGCAGGCCGCCCATCACCAGCAGCAGCGCGTTGGCGGCGTGGTGCAGCAGGAACAGGCGGCGCTCGGACCACGCCGGCAGCAGGCTGCGCAGCAGCGGCGAGTTGGTCGCCAGCAGCTGGTCGTGCACGCCGGCCAGCACCGCCACGACCACCGCGCCCAGCAGCAGCATCGACGAGGCGCCGGGCCGCGCGAGCACCGCGCGCAGCATCACCGCCGGCGCGACCAGCGTCAGCGGCACCAGGCCGGCCACCCACCAGCGCGACAGCCACAGGTCGGCCGCGCCGCCGCTGGCCAGCATCGCCAGCGGGCCGGCCGCGGCATAGACGCCGAGCAGCGGCGCCAGGTGGCGCCGCCAGCGCGGCGTGCTGCGCGCGGCCAGCCGGTCGGCATAGGCGCAGGCGAAGAGCACCATCGCGACGATGAAGCCGGCGGTGCCGGCGTGGTACAGCGTGCGCCACCAGAACCACTGCGCCTGCGGCAGCACCTCGACGACGAAGGTCAGCGTGCGCAGACCCCACAGCGCGGCGGCGATGCCGAACAGGCCGTACAGCGTCTCGTCGCGCCGCTTCCACCACAGGCCCAGCATCAGCAGCGCCGCCACGCCGCAGGCCACGGCGCTGATCTGCGGCATCGTGCGGGTCCAGAACTGGCGCTGCTGGAACGCGGGCTCGAGCAGGGTCCAGGGCCCGATCTGCGGCCGCGGCACCGACGGCACCAGCGCCGCGCCGCGCGGCACCAGCCGCAGGTCCAGCCAGTTGTCGCCGGCGCGCAGCCGGTGGCCCGGCAGGTGCAGCAGCTGCGGGCCCTGCAGCCGCACCCACAGCGCGGGGGTGGACTCGACGACCTGACCGACCGGCTGGCCGTTCAGGAACAGGCGGCCGCCGTTGTACAGGTAGGGCAGGTAGACGCTCCAGGCCGCGTCGGCCGGCGGTGCCGCATCCAGCCGGAACTGCATGCGGTACCAGGCGGTGGCGCCGCGCGCCTCGGGCCGGTCGTCGGACCACACCGCGGGCAGCGCGAGGCGATGGCCGGGGGCCTCGGGTGGCGGTGGCGTCGCGGCGTCCGACAGCAGCACCAGCGCCTCGGCCGGCTGCAGCGGCAGGCCGTCGTCCTGCGAGCCGGCGGGTGCCGGCAGCAGCGGCGCGGCCACCGCTGCCACGGCCAGCGCCAGGATGGCGAGCGCGCCGCGCCGCATCGCCGCGGCTTACAGCAGGCCCATGCTGCGCGCCTCGAAGACCGCCTCGCCGCGCGAGTGCACGGCCAGCTTGCGGTAGATGCGCTTGACATGCGTGACCACGGTGTGGGGCGAGACCTCGAGCAGCTGCGCCACGTCGGCGAAGCTCAGGCCCTTGCCGACGAGCTGCAGGATCTCGGTCTCGCGCTCGGTCAGCGGCGACGCCACCGCCTCGGCAGTCGGAGCCGTGGTCGGAGCCGTGGCCGGTGCCGGCGCGTGCAGCGCGCGAAAGCGCGACAGCACGCGGCGCGCGATGCTGGGCGTGATCGGCGCGTCGCCGGCGCGGATGGCGTGGATGGCCTCGACGATCTGCCGTGGCGCCGCGTCCTTCAGCAGGTAGCCGGTGGCGCCGGCCTCGACCGCGGCGACGATATGCGCGTCGTCGCCGAACATCGTCACCACCAGCACCTCGGCCTGCGGGTGGTGGCGCACGACATGGCGGATGACCTCGATGCCGTCGACGTCCGGCAGGCCCAGGTCGACCAGCACCACGTCGGGCGGCGAGGCGTCGGCCATCGTGATCGCGGCCTGGCCCGAGCTGACCGCGCCGACCAGCGTCAGCGCCGGGTCGGCCAGCACGACGTCGACGAAACGGCGCAGGCACTCGGACTCGTCCTCGACGATCAGCACCGCGATGCCCACGCCTGCCTCCGTTCGCCCGCCCCGGGGTCGACGGGCATTCTGGCACCGCGGCGACGGCGCGGCGCGTCCCCCATCCGCGGTACGCCGCCGCGTGCGCGGTACGGCGCCGGCGCGCCAGGCGGCCTACAGTACAGCGAGGGCGGTCGGCACCGTCGGCCAGGGAGCACGACCATGAATTCGCAGACCCCAGCAAGGCGCAGCGCCGGCCGCGGCTGGCGCCGGCTGCGGCGCCGGGCCCGCCGGCTGCTGCTGCGCCTGGTGCTGGCGCTGGTGGGCACCGTCACGCCGCTGGCGGTGCTGGCCGGCGGCGGCTGAAGCAGGCGCGCCGGGCCGGCAGCGCGAGGCTACGGCGCGAGCTGCTTCGCGGCCTCGGCGCGCCACGCCTCCAGCGCCTTGGTGATGGTCTCCAGCCAGGCCGTCTCGGTCATCGCCAGGCGCGAGTCGTGGTGCTCGGCGGCAACGCGCACGCTGCCCGGCCGCCCGGCGACGTCGACCTCGGTGATCACGCGGCCGTTCGCGGTGATGGTCCAGAAGCCCGGATTCATCCACGACCACAGCGCCTTGATGTGCACGTCCAGCAGCTGCGCGCCCGCGGGCGCGGCCGCCGGGTCGGTCAGCACCTGGTGGCCCGCGCCGCGCAGCGCGGCAGCGAGGTTGTCGCGCACCACGCTCTCGACGGTCTGGCCGGGCTGCAGCAGCACGTCGCCGAAGGCCATGCCGAAGCCGCCGCGCTTGCGGCCGATGGCGCGCAGCCGGACCTCTTCGCCCGCCTTCGCGGCACCGCCGAAGCCCAGCGACGGCGTGCTGGGATCGTCGGGCTTCTCCTCGAAGACGCGTTCGTCGCGTACGCTGCGGATGACGAAGGTCTGGCCGCCGGAGGCCGGCGCGCCGGCCGCCGGCGGCGCCACCTGCGGCGGCGGCAGCGGCAGTTCGCTGCGCGTCGTCGCGCAGCCGGCGAGCCAGGCGGCACCAGACAGGGCGATGGCAGTGAAGAGGCGACGATGCATGCTGCGCGACTCCCGATCGAGACAGGCAGTCTGGCATGCAGCCTCATCCGGCGCGCAGGCGCTGCGCTGCGCCGCTTGAGCATCGTCAATCGTTCGTCGCCGCGGCGGCGCTTCAGCCTGGCGGCACCCCGAGCGCACGCTGGCGCAGCGCGAGCAGCGAACCCAGCGCCAGCAGCGCGGCCGACAACACGAAGCCGCCGGTCAGCCCGCCGCCGCGGTCGGCCACCGCGCCGACCAGGCTGGGGCCGACGATCTGCCCGGCCGCGAAGACGATGGTGAAGGCCGCGATGCCGCCCGGCCAGGCGGCGGCCGGCAGGTTGTGGCGCACCAGCGCCGTCGTCGACGCGACGACCGACAGGAAGACGCTGCCGAACAGCGCGCCGGACGCGAAGACCAGCGGCAGTGCCGCCGCGCCGAGGTCGCGCCAGGCCGGCAGCACGGCCAGCAGCGTGGCCACCGCGAGCAGGCCGTTGAGCAGCGCCAGCGTCTGGCCGCCGCGCCAGCGCTGCAGCAGCGGCGCCCACAGCCACGACGAGGCGACGACGCCCAGCCCGAGCAGCATGTAGAAGGCGACCACGGTGGCGCCGCCCAGGCCCTGCTCGCGCAGCAGCGTGACGACGAAGGTCATGTAGCCGATGTAGCCCAGGCCGAAGCAGCCGTAGCCGGCCAGCGCCCAGGCCAGCGGGGCCAGCCGCACCGGCACGCGCGGCGTGCCGGGTGCCGGCGGCGAGCGCAGCGTCCGCGTGCCGGCGGCCGTCAGCGCCGAGGCCAGCGCCGCCACCGCCGCCAGCGCGACCCACGCCGCCGGCCAGGGCAGCGGCGGCACGACCAGCGACGACGCGACGATGCCGACCCCGGTGCCGCCGTAGTAGAGCCCGAGCACCTGGCCCGGCGTGACGCGGCTGCCGGCGGGCAGCGCCGCGGCCAGCCGCGCCGCGAGCAGTCCGCCGGTGGCGAAGGCAGCGGCGCTGGCCACGCCGGTGGCGCCGCGCAGCAGCAGCAGCGCGAGATCGCTGCGCAGCGCGGCATGCACGGCCAGCAGCAGTGCCGAAGCGAAGCCGCCGGCCAGCATCAGCGTGCGTGCGTCGACGCGGCGCAGCAGCGCCGGCAGCAGCAGCGCACCGACCAGGTAGCCGGCGGCATTGGCGGTATTCATCGCGCCGGCGGTCAGGTAGCTCCAGCCGAGGTCGGCGCGCATCGGCGGCAGCAGCAGCGCGTACGAGAAGCGCGCCAGGCCCAGCGAAACCGCCGCCGACAGTGCCAGCGCCGCGGCGGCGACCAGGGGGTGGGACATCGGCGCGTCGTTCACGCGGGCCGGCGCGCGGCCAGCAATGCCCGCGCGAGCTCGGCGAAGCCCTCCCCGCGCTCGCCTTCGGTCATGTAGGCCGGCCAGCACCGCAGCTGCGCGGCGAAGCGGCGCAGGTTGGCCACGCCCACGCTCAGCGGGAAGGCCTCGAACATGGCCTGGTCGTTGGTGCTGTCGCCGACATAGACCCAGCGGTCGATCTCGGCCGCGAGCTCGCGGCCGAACAGGCGGCGCAGCATCCAGTGCGCGGCGCTGAGCTTGGTGTGGTCGCCGAACCAGCCGTTGACGTGGATGCTGCTGACGGTGGCATTCAGCCCTTCGGCGCGCATGACTTCGACGACACGCGCGATCGTCGTTTCGTCCAGCCGCGCGAATTCCGAGTGGTCGATCGCGATGTCGGTCACGCGGCCGGCGCTGTCCTGCGCCAGCGCGGTGCCCGGCACCTCGCGCAACACGCGCGCGGCGGCGGCGCGCAGACGGCGCGCGTTGTGCTCGCGCGTGGCGGCGTCCTGCACGTATTCGGTCCGCACCGCGTCGCCGTCGCGCACCAGCGCCACGGCGCCGTTCTCGGCGACGATGGCGCGCAGCGGCCAGCCTTCGGGCAAGGGGCGCACGAACGGCTCGCTCCAGCCCAGCGGCCGGCCGGTGATGGCCACCACCGGCACGCCGGCTTCGTGCAGCGCCTGCAGCGCCGCCAGCGCCGGCGGGTCGATCGCGCCGTCCTTCGTCAGCGTGTCGTCGATGTCGGTGAAGACGCCGGCGACCTGCGCCAGCGCCGCGGCCGGCAGCGCGGCCAGCGGCTGCACGGCGTGGGCCGAGCGGCCGCCGCCCGCGGGCGCAACGGTCGGGAGGAGGGAAGTCGGCGGCAGCGGCATGGCCGCGCATTGTCGCGGCGCCGCGGATGCGTGATCCCTCACGAACGGTGCGCGAGCCTGGCCGCGGCCGCGGGCCGCGGCTGCACGCAGCGGCCCGCGGCGATAGAATGCGCGGCTTCCGAGGAGCGTTGCAAGGCCCCCGCAGGGGCCCCAGGCTCGGAAACCTTCATTGCAACCGCGCTCACCTGCCCGACAGCCGTCGCGGGTGAGTGGAAGTCCCTCCCCCGGCGTGCCGTCCTGCAGGGTCCTCACCCGACCAGGAGCCTGAACCGATGAACGCCGTACTGAAGCCGCTGCACACCGACGACTACGCCGTCGCCGACCTGTCGCTCGCCGACTGGGGCCGCAAGGAAATCAAGATCGCCGAGACCGAGATGCCCGGCCTGATGGCGATCCGCGAGGAATTCGCGCCCAAGCAGCCGCTGAAGGGCGCACGCATCACCGGCAGCCTGCACATGACCATCCAGACCGCGGTGCTGGTGGAGACGCTGCAGGCGCTGGGCGCGCAGGTGCGCTGGGCCAGCTGCAACATCTTCAGCACCCAGGACCACGCCGCCGCGGCGCTGGTCGTCAAGGGCACGCCGGTCTTCGCCTACAAGGGCGAGACGCTGAAGGACTACTGGGACTACACCCACCGCATCTTCGAGTTCGGCGCCAAGGGTTCGGAGGCCGAGGGCCCGAACATGATCCTCGACGACGGCGGCGACGCGACGCTGCTGATGCACCTGGGCAAGAAGGCCGAGAAGGACCGCTCGGTGATCGCGCGCCCGACCAGCGAGGAGGAGCGCGAGCTCTTCGCGGCCATTGCCGCGAAGCTGGACGCCGACCCCAGCTGGTACAGCCGCAAGAGCGCGCAGATCATCGGCGTGACCGAGGAGACGACGACCGGCGTGCACCGCCTGAAGGAGATGAGCGCCGCCGGCACGCTGATGTTCCGCGCCATCAACGTCAACGACAGCGTCACGAAGAGCAAGTTCGACAACCTCTACGGCTGCCGCGAGAGCCTGGTCGACGCGATCAAGCGCGCCACCGACGTGATGATCGCCGGCAAGGTGGCGGTGGTGGCCGGCTACGGCGACGTCGGCAAGGGCTCGGCGCAGGCGCTGCGCGCGCTGAGCGCCCAGGTCTGGGTGACCGAGATCGACCCCATCAACGCGCTGCAGGCCGCGATGGAAGGCTACAAGGTCGTGACGATGGAGTACGCCGCCGACAAGGCCGACATCTTCGTCAGCGCCACCGGCAACAAGAACGTCATCCGCTACGAGCACATGGCGGCGATGAAGGACGAGGCCATCGTCTGCAACATCGGCCACTTCGACAACGAGATCGACGTCGCCAGCCTCGAGAAGCTGCAGTGGGACGAGATCAAGCCGCAGGTCGACCATGTGATCTTCCCCGACGGCAAGAAGATCACGCTGCTGGCCAAAGGCCGGCTCGTCAACCTGGGCTGCGCGACCGGGCACCCGAGCTTCGTGATGAGCAACAGCTTCACGAACCAGACGATGGCGCAGATCGAGCTGTTCACGCACAGCGACTACTACGAGCAGGGCAAGGTCTACGTGCTGCCCAAGCACCTGGACGAGAAGGTGGCGCGCCTGCACCTGAAGAAGGTCGGCGCCATGCTGACCGAGCTGACCGACGAGCAGGCAGCCTACATCGGCGTGCCCAAGCAGGGGCCGTACAAGCCGGAGACGTACCGGTACTGAGCGCGGGCACAGCCTCGGCGCCGACTCGATGCCGGCGCCTTGAATTCCCGGTCCCATGGCGCCAGAATGGCGCCATGGTTCCATTACGGAGGCATTCATGGGAGTCAGCCTGTCGATCAAGGACGTTCCCGAGGCCTTGGCTGCCCGCCTGCGTCAACGTGCCGCACGCAACCACCGCTCGTTGCAGCGCGAGTTGATGGCGCTGGTGGAAGCCGCGGCGGCCGAACCCTTGCAGCCACTTCACGCCGGGCGCGGTGCCGATCCCGTCACCCGCTCGGGCGAGCCGCCAGCCGGCTACACCGCGGCCGAGACGCCCGGCGCGAGCGACGCCTCCGCGTCCGCAGACCCCAAGCCGTCTGACGACCTGCTGATCGAACTCGACCGCATCGTGCAGGGCAGCGCCTGGGCCCAGGCACCCCTGCTCGACCGCGAGCGGCTGCACGACCGCGCCCTGGCCCGCGAACTCGACTTCGACTGCCGCGAAGCCGAGCTGCGACAAGCCCGTGCCGGCTCCACGACCCGCCGCGCCTGACTTCTGGCGCCGCGACCATGGCCATCCCCTACTTCCTGGACACCAACATCCTCGTGTACGCCACTTCGCTGGCCAGCGACCATCAGTCCCGGCGCGAGGTCGCCCGCACCTGGATGGCCCGCACCGACTGGGGTGTCTCCACGCAGGTGCTGATGGAGCTGTACGCGCAGGCACGCCAGCCGCGCCATGGTCTGCTGCCCACCGCGGCACAGGCCCTGGTGGAGCGCATCGCCGCCCACCGGCCCGTGGTGCCGGTGGACAAGGACACGGTGCTGGAGGCGCTCGCGCTGCGGCACCGCCACTACCTGTCGCACTGGGACGCCGCCATCCTGTGCGCTGCCCGGCGCATGGGCGCGCACACCGTGGTCAGCGAAGACATGGTGCCCGGGCAGGACTACGGCGGCCTGCGCGTGCTCAACCCCTTCGAAGGCGCATTGCCAGTGCCCGTGCAAGGCTGACATGGGCCACTTCGACCGCTTGCGCTGCGAGCAACCCTTGCCCTGGCCCGATGGCCTGCGCCTACCGGCCGTCAGGCAAGGCGCCCCGACCTCACACGCACCACCCGCTGAACCTCACGCATGAGCACCGCCCGCCAGCGCTTCCTCGAGCATCCCAAGCGCGACATCCTCGAGCTCGAGCCCGCGGCGCTGCCGCCCGGCCAGGAGGCCACGCCCGAGGCGCCGTGGCCGCAGCGCGTGCTGCTGCAGCACGACCCGAGCCATCTGGACCGTCTGATGAACCACCTGCAGGCCGCGCTGGACGCGTCCTCCTCGCCATGAACCCCTCCGTCCCGATCTCCTTCGAATTCTTCCCCCCCAACACCCCGGTCGGCAGCGAGAAGCTCAACACCGTGGTGCAGGATCTCGCGGCCGCGAAGCCCGAATTCTTCAGCGTCACCTACGGCGCCGGCGGCGCCACGCGCGAGAAGACGTTGGCCGCCGTGCAGCAGATCGCCGCGCTGGGCTTCGAGGCTGCCCCGCACCTCAGTTGCATCGGCAGCACCGAGGCCGGCATCGCCGAGATCCTGGCCACCTACCGCGCGCAGGGCATCCGCCGCCTGGTGGCGCTGCGCGGCGACCTGCCCAGCGGTACCGTGCAGCCGGGCGAGTTCCGCTACGCCGCCGACCTGATCGCCTTCATCCGCCGCACGCAGGGCGCGGACTGGTTCATCGAGGTCGCCGCCTACCCCGAGTACCACCCGCAGCAGCGCTACGCGCGGCGCGACCTGGAGCATTTCGCGGCCAAGGTGAAGGCCGGCGCCGACAGCGCGATCACGCAGTTCTTCTTCAACCCCGACGCCTACTTCCACTTCGTCGACGAGGTGCGCGCCCTGGGCGTGCAGGTGCCGGTGGTGCCCGGCATCATGCCCATCCACAACTACGCCAAGATCGCGCAGTTCGCGGCGCGCGACGGCATCGAGATCCCGCGCTGGGTGGCGCTGAAGATGGAGGGCTACCTGGACGACGCGGCCAGCATCCGCGCCTTCGGCCTGGACGTCGTCACGAAGCTGTGCGAACGGCTGATCGCCGGCGGCGCGCCGGGCATCCACTTCTATACGCTGAACCAGAGCGGGCTGAGCCTGGAGATCTGCCGGCGGCTGGGGCTGGCCTGAAGACCGCGCCCGGGGACCTCACTGCGGCGCCGGCCAGGCCACGCCCTCGTCGGTGAGCATGGCATCCAGCGGCACGTCGTGCGGCTCGGGCACCAGCCAGGGCACGAAGCCGTTGCTGAAGGCCAGCCCGCAGGTCGTGGGCCTGGGCGACAGCGTCGCCAGCGTGCGGTCGTAGAAGCCGCCGCCGTAGCCCAGGCGCACGCCGCGCGGCCCGTAGCCGACGCAGGGCACCAGCAGCAGCGTCGGCTGGAAGACCGGCGTGTCCTTGGGCTTGGGGATGCCGTAGGCGTCCTCCTCCATCTCGCAGCCCGGGAACCACATCTGGAAGCGCAGCTGTTTCGTCTGCCGGTCGATCACCGGCAGGCCGATGCAGCGGCGCTCGTCGGCCTCGGCCCAGCGGTACAGCGCCGGCAGCACGTCGAATTCGCCCTTGATCGGCCAGTAGGCGCCGACCGCGGTGTCCGGCCGCGTGACCAGCCACACGCGCAGCACCTCCTGCAGCTGCATCGCGCGCTGGTGGCGGTCGATCAGGCCCTGGCGCTCGGCCTGCAGCTGGCGGCGCAGCAGCGCCTTGTCGCGCGAGGGTTCCAGCGGGGGCAGGGTGAACGACATGCGCGCATTGTCCCGCGATATCGTCGCGGCGTGACGCGCCCGGCCCCCGCCCGACCGACCCCGCCCCTCGTGCTGCACAGCCTGGAACTGCTGGGCAGCCTGGGCGCGGTGCAGGCGCGCCGCATGTTCGGCGGCTGGGGCCTGTATGCCGGCGACCGGATGGTGGCGCTGATCGCCTTCGAGCGCCTGTACCTGAAGGTCGACGACAGCACGCGCGACGCCTTCGAGCGCGCGGGTGGCGAGCCCTTCGTCTACGCCGGTGCCGGCCGCACGAGCACGATGTCGTACTGGACGGTGCCGGCCGAGGCGATGGACGCGCCGGCGCTGATGGCGCCCTGGGCGCGGCTCGCGCTGCAGGCGGCGCTGCGCGCTGCCGCGGCCAAGGCCGGCACCAGGGCGCCGGCGGCGGCCAAGGCCGGTACCAGGGCGCCGGCGGCGGCCAAGGCTACCGGGGTGAGCTCGGCGCCAAAGGCCGCGGGTGCCAGGTCCGCGGCGAACGCCGCCGGCGTCAGGCCGGCCGCGAGACCGGCCCGCCAAGGCGCGGCCGCGGCAGGCCCTGCAGCCACGCCGGCCAGCGCCGGCGCCCGCCGGCCGCGGCGCCCGCGCCGGACCTGACAGCGGACGCGGGCAGGGCCGCGAGCAGGCCCACGCGTGCCGCCGGCCAGGCCTCGATCACCCATTCGCTGCCCGGCGGCAGCTCCAGCCGTTCGCCGGCGACCAGCCACAGGTCCTCGGCACGGCCGCGATCGACACGGCGCGTCGCCCACACGCGGCCCTCGTGCACGACCAGCGCGCGCGGCTCGGCCGCCGGGCGCAGCGTGAGCGCGGCCCCGGGCTCGAGGCGGGCCGTCCACGGATCGGCGTCGTGATGCGTTGTGGTCATGGGCTGCGGCTTCATGGCGGTCCTTCGTGGTGTCGGTGCGGCCATGGCATCTTGGCCGGCGCGCGGTGCACCGTCCAATCACTTCCGAGTCGCTGATTGATAATCCTGCGTCATGAATGCACCGCGCCAGCGCCCGCTCGCCGTCGGCACGCTGCGGGCCTTCGAGGCGGTCGCGCGGCGGCTCAGCTTCCGCGCCGCGGCGGAGGAGCTGCACCTGACGCAGCCGGCGGTCAGCCGCCAGATCCGCGCGCTGGAGGACGAGATCGGCGCACCGCTGTTCCTGCGCGGCACGCGCCATGTCGAGCTCACCGGCGCCGGCACGGTGCTGCTGCGCAGCGTGCTGCCGCTGCTCACGCAGCTCGATGCCGCCGTGCGTCAGATCCGCAGCACGCAGCGCCGGCAGCCGGTGGCGGTGACGACCTTCGCGTCCTTCGCCTCGTTGTGGCTGCTGCCGCGGCTGCCCGACTTCCAGGCCGCGCAGCCGGCGATCGACATCCGCATCTCGGCCACCGACGCGCTGGCCGAACTGGACGACCCGGAGCTGGACCTCGCGCTGCGCTACTGCCATCCGGACGACGTGCCGGCGGGTTCCAGCGAGCTGTTCGGCGAGATGCTCACACCCGTGGCGAGCCCGGCGCTGCTGGCGCGGCAGCCGCTGGCGCGGCCGGCCGACCTGGCGCGCCACACGCTGCTGGAGGAGGACGACGCCCGGCCCAGTGCTGCCTACCTGAGCTGGCGCCACTGGCTGCGCCTGCAGGCGCCGACCGGGCTGGAGCCGCGCGGCTGGATCTACCTGAACTACACCTACCAGCAGGTGCAGGCGGCGCTGGCGGGCCAGGGGGTCGCGCTGGCGCGCATGGCGCTGGTGCAGGAGTCGCTGGCGCGCGGCGACCTGGTGGAGCCGTTCGGCGGGGGCGGCCGCATCGTCTCGCCCTTCGGCTACTGGCTGGTGCGCTGGCCGGGGCGCCGCGAGCGGCCGGCACTCGCGGCCTTCGAGGCCTGGCTGCTGGCCCAGGCCGCGGCGACGCGCGCCGCCGTCGCCCTGGCCTCGCCCGCCGCGCCGGCGGCGTCGGCGGCCTGACGCCGCCGGCGAACAGGCGCGGCAATCGGTGCAGGATGGGTCACCTTGATGACAATGCCGCGCCTGCGGCCACCCCGTCGCCGGGCACCCTGCGCTAAATTCGGTCGCGTGTCTTTCGTTTCCTCACGTCCATCCCGTCCGCGCCGCGTGCTGGCCGCGGCGCTCGGTGCCGCTGCGCTGTCCGCCGCGCCGTGCGGCGGCGCGCGGGCGGCCGACACCCCGCTGCGGCTGCCCGCCGCCGGCGGCGACGACCTCGTCGTGCAGGCGCGCGAGGCGCTGCGCAGCGGCGACCGCACGCGGCTCGCCGCGCTGACGCAGCGCCTGCAGGAAGCCGGCCACCCGCTGGCGATGTGGGCCGACTACTGGCGGCTGTCCGCCAGCCTGGCGCAGTCCCAGCAGGCAGACCTGGACGCCTTCTACGAACGCTGGCCCGGCAGCTACGTCGAGGACCGGCTGCGCAACGACTGGCTGCTGGAACTCGGCAAGCGCCGCGACTGGGCCGGCGTGCGCGCCGAATTCCCGCGCTTTCGCATGAACGACGACCGCGAGGTCACCTGCTACCACCTGCTGGCGCGCCACGAAGCCGGCGAGCTGGCCGGCGCCGCACTGCGCGAGCAGGCGCGCGCGGCCTGGATGGCGCAGCGCGACGTCGACGACGGCTGCCAGTTGCTGGCGCAGACGCTGGCCGACGCGCGCGTGCTGACCGCCGCCGATGCCTGGGCGCGCGCGCGCCAGGCCGCCGAGGCCAACCGGCCGCGTGCGCTGCGCGCCGCCGCCGCGCTCGTCTCCGACGCCGCGGACCAGGGCGCGGCGGCGATGCTGGCCAACCCGGCGCGCTTCCTGACGCGCTTGCCGCCGGCGCCCAACACCCTGCAGCGCGAGCTGGCGCTGCTGGCGCTGATGCGCATCGCCGCCGGCGACCCCGAGGTCGCGGCGGCGCAGCTGCAGTCCGGCTGGGCGGGCCGGCTGCGCTCGGAGCTGGCGGCCACGGCCTGGGCGCATGTCGCGCGCCAGGCGGCGCTGCGCCTGCAGCCGCAGGCCGCCGCGCACGCGCAGCGCGCCTGGCAGCTCTGGGAGCGTGCGCGGGACGACCAGACGCCGCCGTGGAGCGACGACACGCTGGCCTGGCAGGTGCGCGCCGCGCTGCGCCAGCCGGAGGCCGAACGCGACTGGGCGCTGGTGCAGCGCGCGATCGGCGCGATGAGCGCCGCCGAGCGGCGCGACGAGGCCTGGGTCTACTGGGGCGCCCGCGCCGCGCTGGCGCTGGCGCCGCGCGGACCCGCCGGCGACGCCGCCCGCGCCGAGGCTGCCGAGCGCCTGGCCGGCATCGCCGGTCGGCTGAGCTTCTACGGCAAGCTGGCGACCGAGGCGCTGGACCAGCGTTTCGAGCTGCCGCCGCCCGCGGCCGCCCTGCAGGACGCCGAACGCGAAGCTGCCAGCGCGCACCCGGGGCTGACGCGCGCGCTGCACCTGCTGGCGCTGGGCCTGCGCAGCGAAGGCGTGCGCGAGTGGAACTTCTCGCTGCGCGGCCTGGGCGAGCGCGAACTGCTGGCCGCTGCGCAGCGCGCCTGCGACCATGCGGTGTGGGACCGGTGCATCAACACCAGCGACCGCACGCGCACCGAGGTCGACCTCGCGCAGCGCTTCCCGACGCCGTTCCGCGAAGAGGTCGTGGCCAAGGCGCGCGAGATCGGTCTCGACCCGGCGCTGATGTACGGGCTGATCCGCCAGGAATCGCGCTTCATCACCGACGCACGCTCGCATGTCGGTGCCTCGGGGCTGATGCAGCTGATGCCGGCCACCGCGCGCTGGACCGCGCGCAAGGTCGGCCTGCGCTTCACGCCCGGGATGATCAACGACCCGCAGGTCAACCTGCACCTGGGCGCCAGCTACCTGAAGCTGGTGCTGGACGACTTCGACGGCTCGCTGGCGATGGCCACCGCCGCCTACAACGCCGGCCCCAACCGGCCGCGGCGCTGGCGCGAGGGCAGCACCATCGAGGCCGCCGCCTGGGCCGAGGGCATCCCGTTCAACGAGACGCGCGACTACGTCAAGAAGGTGCTGTCCAACCAGGTCCTGTACAGGGCGCTCCTGGGCGGCGAGGTGCCGGCGCTGTCGGCGCTGCTCGGGCCGCCGATCGGCCCGCGCGACCCGGCGGCGCGCGCGCCGGACCGGGAACTGCCATGACGGCGACCGACCCGAGGGCGGCCGACGCCCTGCCGCGGCCGCGGCACATCGTCGTCACCGGCGGCACCGGCTTCGTCGGCCGCGCCCTGTGCGCGCGGCTGGTCGAGCGCAACGGCGGCGGCGGCGGGCGCATCGTCGTGCCGACGCGCCGCGCACGCCACGCCGACGGGGTGCGCTCGCTGCCCACGGTGGAGCCGGTGGTCGCCGACGTGCACGACGAGCGCCAGCTCGCCCGCGTGCTGGCCGGTGCCGATGCCGTCGTGCACCTGGTGGCCATCCTGCACGGCAGCCGCGCCGACTTCGAGCGCGTGCATGTCGCGCTGCCGGCGACGCTGGCGCGCGCCTGCGCCGCCGCCGGCGTGCGACGCGTCGTGCATGTCAGCGCGCTCGGCGTGGCCGCCGACGCGCCGTCCAACTACCTGCGCAGCAAGGCCGCCGGCGAGGCCGCGCTGCAGGCCGCTGGGCTGCCGCTGACCGTCCTGCGGCCGAGCGTGATCTTCGGCGCCGGTGACCGCTTCCTGAACCTGTTCGCGCAGCTGCAGGCCGCGGCGCCGCTGATCCCGCTGGCCGGCAGCGACGCCCGCTTTCAGCCGGTGTGGGTGGAGGACGTGGCCGCCGCCATCGTCGCTGCGCTGGACCGCCCGGACAGCATCGGCCGCACCTACGAGCTGGCCGGGCCGGTGGTCTACACGCTGTCGCAGCTGGTGCGGCTGGCTGGCCGCTGGTCGGGCCACGAGCGGCCGCAGATCCCGCTGCCGGCCTTCGCCGGCCGGCTGCAGGCGCTGGCCATGGAGCTGCTGCCGGGCGAGCCGCTGATGTCGCGCGACAACGTCGACTCGATGTCGGTGCCCAACGTCGCCAGCGGCACGCTGCCCGGGCTGGCCGAGCTGGGCATCATGGCCAGCGCGCTGGAGGCGGTGGCGCCGGGCTACCTCAGCGGGTCGGCCACGCGCGCGCGGCTCGACCGCTGGCGCGCGCTGGCGCGGCGCGAGTTCTAGGCCCGGCGGCGGCGATGCCGCGCCGGCATCGGCGCGATCAGCACATCGCATCGATCGCGGCCGCGCTGGCGCTTAGCATGCGGGCGCATCGCAGCGACCGGAGGCCTTCGCATGCAGCTCGTGATCGGCAACAAGAACTACTCGTCCTGGTCCATGCGCCCCTGGGTGCTGATGCGCGGCCTGGACATCCCGTTCGAGGAGCGCAAGCTCAGCTTCACGCTCGGGCTCGGCACGGGCTTCCGCGAGGCGGTGCGCGCCGTCAGCCCGGCCGGCCGCGTGCCGGTGCTGCTGGACGGCGACCTGGCCGTCTGGGACAGCCTGGCGATCGCGGAGTACCTGCACGAACGATTCCCCGATCTCGGCGTCTGGCCGGCCGCGCGCGCGGCCCGTGCGCACGCCCGCTCGCTGGCCGCCGAGATGCACGCCGGCTTCGGTGCGCTGCGCCAGCACTGCCCGATGAACATCGAGGCCAGCCTGCCCGAGGCCGGCGCGCGCGTGCTGCGCGAGCAGCCGGCGGTGCAGCGCGACCTCGAACGCATCGCCGAGATCTTCGGCGCCGCGCAGGGGCCGTTCCTGTTCGGCGAATTCGGCGCCGTCGACGCCTTCTATGCGCCGGTCGCGCTGCGGCTGCGCAGCTATGCCCTGCCGGTACCGCCGGCGGCCGCGGCCTATGCCGAACGGCTGCTCGCCGCGCGCGGCCCGGCGGAGTGGATCGCCGACGCGCTGGAGGAACACGAGTGGGTGGCCGAGGACGAGCCCTACCGCACGCGGCGCTGAGCCGCGAAGCGACGCCGGCGGCATGAAGCTGTACGTCGTCGGCGGCGCGGTGCGCG
This sequence comes from Rubrivivax sp., assembly GCA_019635315.1. Lineage (GTDB taxonomy): Bacteria > Pseudomonadota > Gammaproteobacteria > Burkholderiales > Burkholderiaceae_C > Rubrivivax. Next base: position 963,029 of record JAHBZT010000001.1, on the reverse strand, counting down.
ACCGGCTGCTCGGGCTGCCGGCGGCCGACCGCGACTGGGTCGCCGTCGGCGCGACGCCGCAGCAGATGGTCGCGCTGGGCTACCGGCCGGTCGGCCGCGACTTCCCGGTCTTCCTCGATCCCGTCACCGGCGAGGAGGTCGCGCTGGCGCGCACCGAGCGCAAGAGCGGCCGCGGCTACCACGGCTTCACCTTCCACACCGAGCCCGGCGTGACGCTGGAGCAGGACCTGGCGCGCCGCGACCTGACGATCAACGCCATCGCCGAGGCCGAGGACGGCATGCTGGTCGACCCCTTCGACGGCCGCGGCGACCTCCAGCGGCGTGTGCTGCGCCATGTCTCGGAGGCCTTTGCCGAGGACCCGGTGCGCCTGCTGCGGCTGGCCCGCCTGGCCGCGCGCTTCACCGACTTCACGGTCGCGCCCGAGACGCAGGCGCTGCTGGTGCAGATGGTGGAGCACGGCGAGGTCGACCACCTGGTGCCCGAACGCGTGTGGCAGGAACTGTCGCGCGGGCTGATGGCGGCGCAGCCCAGCCGCATGTTCGAGGTGCTGCGCGGCTGCGGCGCGCTGGCGCGCCTGCTGCCGGAGGTCGACCGCCTGTGGGGCGTGCCGCAGCGGCCGGAGCACCACCCGGAGGTCGACACCGGCGTGCACCTGATGCTGGTGCTGGACATGGCGGCGCGGCTCGCGGCGCCGCTGCCCGTGCGCTGGGCCGCGCTGTGCCACGACCTGGGCAAGGGCACGACGCCGCGCGAGCTGTGGCCGCGCCACCTGGGCCACGAGCAGCGCAGCGCGAAGCTGGCGCGCGCGCTGGCCGATCGGCTGCGCGTGCCGAACGACTGCCGCGAGCTGGCCGACGTGGTGGCGCGCGAGCATGGCCATGTCCATGCCAGCGCCGAGCTCTCCGCGGTGGCGCTCGTGCGGCTGTTCGAACGCTGCGACGCGCTGCGCCGGCCGGAGCGTTTCGACGCGCTGCTGCTGGCCTGCGAATGCGACTTCCGCGGCCGCGCCGGCCTGGCCGAGCGCCCCTACCCGCCGGCGCGGCGGCTGCCGCCGCTGCTGCAGGCGGCGCGCGCGGTCGATACCGCCGCGGTCGCCGCCGCCGCCGCGGACCGCGGCCTGAGCGGCCCGGCGATCGGCAGCGCGGTGCACCAGGCGCGTGTGCAGGCGCTGCAGCCGCTGCTGGCCGCCGTCGCCGCCGGCGCCGACGAAGCCTGAATCCCGGCACCGCCGACCGACTTGTGCCACGATGATCGCGCGCGCCGCAGTCTGGCGCCGGAGCGTTGCGATGAGGTTGGCCGAGGGCATCCGCCGGCACGGATTCCGCAAGTGGTACGAGCGCGAGCTGCTGCAGAGCCACGCGCACCTGGCCCTGACCTTCCTGTGCATGATCGGCATCGTCGCCGGCTTCGAGGCGATGACGCGCGGCACCGCCTGGGCGGAGCGACTGACCGATCTGGCCCTGGTCCTGCTCTGCGCCGCGGTCGGACTGTGGGCGCTGCGCCGCTACCTGTTCCTGCTGAACCATGCCGAGGCGGCGGCCCACCAGGCCGACTGCCCGCAGTGCAAGACCTACGGCCGGCTCGAGTTGCTGCAGTCCGACGCCAGCGGCAACGAGGTGCAGGTGCGCTGCCGCCACTGCGGCCATGTCTGGCAAATCAGTGCCTGAACGGCCGGCGGGCCGGCGGCCCTCAGATCAGCAGCCCGATCAGCATCGCGATGCCGCTCAGCACCAGCGAGCTGGCCAGCGGCACGTACCAGGTCCGCCCGCGCAGCCGGAAGCTGAAGTCGCCCGGCAGGCGGCCGAGCCCGATGCGCCGCAACCAGCCCTGCAGCCCGTTGAACAGCAGGCAGGCAAGCAGGAAGATGATCAGCCAGCGCATCGGATGGTGGCGCCGTGGCGCTGCCGCGTCGTGCGCGAACCGCTACGCCTCGATGCGCTGCGTTCGGCGGGTGGCAGGTTGCGGCGCGTTGCGGACGGTCGCTTGCCTGGCGAACTCTGCGTCTGCAACGATCGTTCGGTGGGCGAGCGCCAGCGCATCGCGCCAGGCGGTACCCGCTGCCGGCTCAGGGTTCCGCGGTCGCCGCCTGCGGCGGCGACTTCCCTACGCTGCTCGCTTCGGGGTCGCGCCGCCCAACTCACTTCGCTCACTGCGTTCGCTCCGTTCGGACATCGGCGGCGAGTCAGATGTCGAGGCGCGCACTGCGTGCGCGCCGACCCCGAAGCTGCGCTGCTCGGCGCTTCACTATTCGCCCGCAGCGGGTACCGCCTGGCGCGAAGTCCACCGACATTGGCGTGCGATGTGCCGGCACGCCACCTCCGTGTGGCGAAGCCGCGTGGGGGCAGCCCGCAGCGCCCATGGGAGGCGCCGAGAAGCGCAGGGCTCCTGGCCGCGCGCGCAGCGCGCTTCGACAACTGACTCGCCGCCGGTGTCCGAACGGAGCGAGCGCAGCGAGCGAAGTGAGTTGGCGGCGGGCCAGGGGCCCGAGCATCGCAGGGCAGTCGGCGCGCAGCGCCGACCGCCGGACTCTGGGCGCTGCGGGCTGCCCCCGCGCGGCTTCGTTGCGCCGATGCAGGCACGTGCGAAGACCGCAAGACCAAGGTCCGCAACGCGCCGAAACCGGACCGAACAGCGGCCTGCTTCATGTCAAAGTCGGTGGCTGCGGTCGCCGTGCACGAAGCCGAGTGCGTCGAAGGGTTCGCCGGCCACGAAGCCGATGACCTTGAACAACTCGCCCATCTCGTGCTCGGCCAGCAGCTTCTGCGCAGCAGCGCGCTCGGCCAGCGATGCGTCCTGCAGCAGCTCCGCGATGCCGCAGTTCAGCAGGAAGTGCGCCTGCGACGTGTAGCCCAGCACCTGCAGGCCGGCATCCTGGCCGGCCAGCGCTACGGCACTGAAGTTGACATGCGCGGTGATGTCCTTCTCGCCGGCGTCGGCCAGCGGGTCGGCGTCGGCCTGGTGGCCGCGGTGGCACATGAGCGTACCGCCGCTGCGCTGCGGGTGGTAGTACTCCGCCTCGGGGAAGCCGTAGTCGACGAAGAAGGCGGCGCCGCGTGCCAGCCGCGCCGCCAGCGTGCGCACGAAGGCCTCGGCCTGCGGATGGATCTCGGTCACCGTGCCGGGCTCGAAGGGGCCGGCGTGCGGCGGCCGCAGCGCGGTCGGCCGGTCCTGCCATGCGAAGCCGTCGCCGGTCGAGGCAACGCCGCGCTCCTGCCAGCCGGTGCCGTCGAAGTGCAGCAACTGCACCGGCATCGCGTCCAGCACCTCGTTGCCGACGACCACGCCCTCGATGCGCGCCGGCCAGGCGTCCAGCCAGCACACGCGGTCGCCGAAGCGCGCCAGCCGCTCGGCCTGGCGCGCGCGCAGCGTGCCGGACAGGTCGACGATGGCGTAGCGGCGCACACGGGCGCCCAGCGCGTCCAGCAGTTGCGCCGCCAGCGCACCCGAGCCGGCGCCGAATTCGAACAACTCGTCGGTGCCGGTGGCGTCCAGTGCCTGGGCGAGCTGGCGCGCCAGCGCGGCGCCGAACAGCGGCGAGAGTTCCGGCGCGGTGATGAAGTCGCTGCCCGAGGACGGCAGCGCGCCGAACTGGCGCGCATTGCGCGTGTAGTAACCCAGGCCGGGCTCGTAGAGCGCGATCGCCATGAAGCGGTCGAACGGCAGCCAGCCACCCGCCGCGGCGATGGCCTCGTGCAGGCGTTGCCTCAGGCGCGCCGATACACTGTCGGCCCCGGTGCGGAACATCCGCGCCATTGTAGGAAGCATGCCAACGAGCCCCGCCCGAGCCCCGGAAAGCCGGCCCGAAGGTCACCCCGGCGACCACCCGGTGGCCCTGGTCACCGGTGGCGCGCAACGCATCGGCCGCACGATCTGCCTGGAGCTCGCGGCGCAGGGCTGGACGGTGGCCGTGCATTACCGTCGCTCGGCGGCCGAAGCGGCCGAGACGGTGGGCCTCATCGAGTCCGCCGGCGGCCGCGCGCGCGCCTTCGCCGCCGACCTGGCCGACGAGGCGCAGTGCGCGGCGCTGGTGCCCGCGGTCGTGCAGGCCTGCGGGCGCCTCGACGCCGTGGTGCACAACGCGTCGCTGTTCGAGCACGACGACGTCGAGAGCTTCGGCTACGCCGCGATGGACCGCCACTGGCGCGCCAATACCGGCCCGGCGGTGCTGCTGGCGCGTGCGCTGCATGCCGCGCTGCCCGCCGGCCGCACCGGCGCCGTCGTCAACCTGCTGGACCAGAAGCTGTGGAACCCCAACCCGGACCATCTTTCGTACACGCTGTCCAAGGCCGCGCTGCAGGCCGCGACCACGCTGCTGGCGCAGGCGCTGGCGCCGCGCGTGCGCGTGTGCGGCGTGGCGCCGGGCGTCACGCTGCTGTCCGGGCCGATGAGCGCCGAGGAGTTCGCCGCCGCACACCGCATGACGCCGCTGCAGCGCAGCTCGACGCCGGCGGACGTCGCGCGCGCGGTGCACTTCCTGCTGGAGTCGCCGGCGATCACCGGCACCACGCTGCTGGTCGACGGCGGCCAGCACCTGCAGCCGCAGCCGCGCGACGTGCTGTTCCTGGCGCGCGACGCGCAGTGACGGGGTGCCGGCCTTGAGCACCTGGCTGCTGGACCCCCGCCTGGCCGACTGCCGGCGCCTGTTCCTTCGCGACCACGAGGTGCACATAGACATCGGCGTGCACGACTTCGAGAAGCAGGGCGCGCAACGCGTGCTGATCAACGTCGACCTGTTCGTGCCGCTGGCGCTGAGCACGCCGCGGGCCGACGAGCTGCACGAGGTCGTGGACTACGACTTCATCCGCCGCGTGATCACCGAGCGCGTCGCGCGCGGCCACATCCACCTGCAGGAGACGCTGGCCGACGACGTGCTGGCGGCGATGCTGGCGCATCCGCGCGTGCGCGCCGCGCGCGTCAGCACGGCCAAGCCCGATGTCTACCCGGACTGCGACGCGGTCGGGGTGGAGGTCTTCGGCCTCAAGGACGAGCACGCCGCCGACCGGATGCAGCCATGAACGACATGACCGAACTCGCCGCGGTGCAGCGCAACGAGCGCCGTGCCGCCTTCGAGGCCAACAAGCTGAGCAAGCGGCTGCACCGCCAGGTCGGCCAGGCGATCGCCGACTACAACATGATCGAGGCCGGCGACAAGGTCATGGTCTGCGTCAGCGGCGGCAAGGACAGCTATGCGCTGCTGGATCTCCTGATCAGCCTGCGCCAGCGCGCGCCGGTGCCCTTCGAGCTGGTCGCCGTCAACCTGGACCAGAAGCAGCCCGGCTTCCCGGCCCAGGTGCTGCCCGAATACCTGGCCGGGCGTGGCGTGCCCTTCCACATCGAGGATCAGGACACCTACAGCATCGTCAAGCGCCTGGTGCCCGAGGGCCAGACCATGTGCAGCCTGTGCAGCCGGCTGCGCCGCGGCATCCTGTACCGGGTGGCCGGCGAGCTGGGCGCGACCAAGATCGCGCTCGGCCACCACCGCGACGACATGGTCGTCACGCTGCTGATGAACATGTTCTTCGGCGGGCGCCTGAAGGGCATGCCGCCCAAGCTGGTGTCCGACGACGGCCGGAACGTCGTGATCCGGCCGCTGGCCTACGTGGCCGAGACCGACCTCGAGCGCTGGGCCGAGCACCGGCGCTTCCCCATCATCCCGTGCACGCTGTGCGGCAGCCAGGACAACCTGCAGCGTGTGCAGGTGAAACAGATGTTGCGCGAATGGGAGCGCCGCCATCCCGGCCGCAGCGACAACATGCTGCGCGCGATGGGCCATGTCGTACCCTCGCACCTGATGGACCGGAACCTGTATCCGTTCACGACGCTCCAAGCCACCGGAGTGGCCGACCCGGCCGGGGACATCGCGTTCGACGACGAGCCCTGCGCGCCGGCGCCCGCCGCCGCCGCGACCGTGCAGTTCCTGCGCGGCGCGACCGACACGGAGGATAGCCAAGCATGAACGCCCTGCCCCGCCGCCTGTTCGTCGCGGCCAGCGCCGCATCGCTGCTGGTGCTCGGCGGCTGTGCCGCGATGAACAGCCTGTCGACCAACGTCTCCAGCTTCGGCGAGTGGCCGGCCGAGCGCAAGCCCGGCAGCTACGCCTTCGAGCGCCTGCCCTCGCAGCAGGCGCGCCCGCAGGAGGCGCAGCTGCTGGAGTCGGCGGCCAGCGCCGCGCTGGCCAAGGCCGGCTTCGCGCCGGCCGCCGCCGGCACCGAGCCCGACGTGCTGGTGCAGGTCGCGGCGCGCGACACGCGCACCGAGACCTCGCCCTGGGACGACCCGCTGTGGTGGCACGGCGGCTTCGGCTACTGGCGCCACGGGCCCTGGATCGCGCCGCGCTGGAGCCTGTCGGCGACCTACACGTCGCCGCGCTACGAGCGCGAGGTGGCGGTGCTGATCCGCGACCGCGCCAGCGGCAAGCCGCTGTTCGAGGCACGCGCCAGCAGCGAGGGCCTGAGCCGGTCCGACGCGCGGCTGCTGGGCGCGATGTACGAGGCCGCGCTGATGGACTTCCCGCGCCTGGGCGTCAACCCGCGCCGCGTCGTCGTGCAGCTCGCGCCGTAGGGCAGCCGGCCTGCGCGACGCCTTCGCGGCGCGCACGGGCCGCGCTCAGCCGCCGCTGCCCGGCGGCCCGGCGCCGTTGCCCTCGCCGGCGACCAGCGCGCGCAGGTCGTCCTCCCAGCCCTTGAGCGTGGCGCGCGCCGCTTCGCGCTGCGCCGCGGTCGTCGCGTTGTGCAGCCTGGCCGCGAAGGCGCAGTTGTAGGCGGCCAGGCTGCGCTGGTAGTCGCGGTAGGCCGGCACCGGCGAGCGCTCGGCGCGCTCGGCCAGCGCGCGCAGCGCGGCCAGGCGCGCGTCGCGATCCGCGCGCTCGGCGACCAGCCGGCGCAGCACCTGCACCGTCTCGCGCTGGCGGCGCTCGCGTTCCTGCGCCCAGCGCTCGGGATCGAAGGGCGAGGTGGCGACCCCTTCGGCGATGACCTGGCGCTGCGCCTCGCCGAGCCGGCCGTACAGCCGCTCGGCGCGCTCGACCGCGCGCTTGACCGACTCGCGCCGCCGCTCGGCCAGGTCCGGCTGCAGGAATTCGCGCCGCATCTCGTCCATCTGCTTGGCCTGGTGCTGCTCCAGGTGGCGCAGGTTGGCCTCGGTCAGCGTCGGCACCAGGTCGGCGGCGAGCACGATGCCGCGCTCCAGCGCCGGCTCCAGCCGCTCGCGCCAGCGCGCCTGCCAGCGGCAGGCGGCGTCGGCGGTGGTCGGGCCGCCGACCTCGTCCTGCATGCCGGCCAGCAGCGCCGCATAGTCGGGCAGCTGGGTGGCGCGGTGCCAGTCGAACCAGCGGTCGATGCCGCTGCGCACCGCCGTGCTCTGCGTGCGGTCGAAGTCCATGTAGCCGTCGATCCACCACCAGGCCAGCGTCGGGCCGTTGTTGTAGGCCAGGCGGATCGCGCTGCAGCCGGCGAGCAGCGGCAGCAGCAGCGCCAGCCACGCGAGGCGCCACCAGCGCCGGTCGATAATCGCCGTTTTGTCTACAGGCATCCGCATGGCACTCAACGTCGTGGTCATGGCGGCGGGCAAGGGCACCCGCATGAAGTCGGCATGGCCGAAAGTGCTGCACCGTCTGGCCGGCACCAGCCTATTGCAGCATGTCCTGAACGCCGCTGCTGCGATCGGGGCCGATCGCACCGTCGTCATCACCGGCCATGGCGCCGAGCAGGTCGAGGCCGCGGTGGCGGCCAGCGGCGCGCTGTTCGCGCGCCAGATGCCGCAGCTGGGCACCGGGCATGCGGTGCAGCAGGCGCTGCCGCTGCTGCCGGACGATGATTCGACGACGATGATCCTCAACGGCGACGTGCCGCTGCTGCGCCCCGAGACCGCACGCGCGCTGGTGCAGGCCTGCGCAGGACGGCACCTGGCGCTGCTGACCGTGGTGCTGGCCGACCCCTTCGGCTACGGCCGCATCCTGCGCGACGAGCGCGATGCCTCGCGCGTGCTCGGCATCGTCGAGCACAAGGACGCCAGCGACGCGCAGCGCGCGATCCGCGAGGGCTACACCGGCGTGATGGCGGCGCCGACCGCGCTGCTGCGGCGCTGGGTCTCGGCGCTGAAGAACGACAACGTGCAGCGCGAGTACTACCTGACCGACATCGTCGCGATGGCGGTGGCCGACGGCGTGCCGGTAGTCGCCGCGCAGGCCGTCGACGAGACCGAGGTGCTGGGCGTCAACAGCCCGCTGCAGCTGGCCGAGCTGGAGCGCCGCTTCCAGCGCCGCCAGGCCGAGACGCTGATGGAGGCCGGCGTGCGCCTGGCGGACCCGGGGCGCTTCGACCTGCGCGGCACGCTCGAGTGCGGCAGCGACGTCGAGATCGACGTCAACTGCGTCTTCGAGGGCCGCGTGACGCTGGCCGACGGCGTGCGCATCGGCGCGAACTGCGTGATCCGCGACGCCACCATCGGCGCCGGCGCCGTGATCCACCCGTTCTCGCACCTCGAGGGCGCGACGGTCGGCGAAGGCGCGCTGGTCGGCCCCTTCGCACGCCTGCGCCCCGGCGCCGAGCTGGGGCCCGAGGTGCACATCGGCAACTTCGTCGAGGTCAAGAACAGCACGCTGGCACGCGGCGCCAAGGCCAACCACCTGGCCTACCTGGGCGATGCGACGGTGGGCGAGCGCGTCAACTACGGCGCCGGCAGCATCACCGCCAACTACGACGGCGCCAACAAGCACCGCACGGTGATCGGCGACGACGTGCACGTGGGCAGCAACTGCGTGCTCGTCGCGCCGGTCACGCTGGGCGCGGGGGCGACCATCGGCGGCGGCTCGACGATCGCGAAGGACGCACCGGCCGGCCAGCTGACGGTCGCGCGCGCGAAGCAGGCGACGATCGCCGGCTGGAAGCGGCCCAAGAAGCCAGCCTCGCCGCCTTGACCCGCCCTGCCGCCCCGGCCCCCGCCAGGCGCGCCGCCGGCCGTGCCGCCAGCGACCTGCGCGGGGCCGGCCGGCTGGCCGTCGACGCGGTGCTGGGCCTGACCGACCTGGTCGAGAACCTGCACCACAACATCCTGCGCGTGCCGGCGCCGCTGGGTGCGGTGTCGGAGCAGCCGACCTCCGGCCTCACCGGCCTCGTCTACCGCAGCATCCGCGGCGTCACGCGGCTGGCCGGCGGCACGCTGGACGCGCTGCTCGGTCAGCTGCAGCGGCTGCTCGACACACCCGAGGCCCTGCCCTCGTCGGCGCAGCGCGAGGCGCTGGTCGCGGCGCTGAACGGCGTGCTCGGCGACCACCTGGCGGCCAGCGGCAACCCGCTGGCCACGCCGATGACACTGCGCCACGAAGGGCGTGCGCTGCCGCTGGCGCCGGCCGCGCTGGCGGCGGCCTTGCCGCAGGCGCGGCCGCGCGTGCTGCTGCTGCTGCACGGGCTGTGCATGCACCCGGGGCAATGGCAGCGCAACGGCTTCGACCTCGGCAAGACGCTGGCCGCGCAGGCCGATGCGACGCTCCTGCATCTGCACTACAACAGCGGCCTGCACGTCAGCGAGAACGGCCGGGCGCTGGCCGACCGGCTGCACGCGCTGCAGCAGGCCTGGCCGCTGCCGCTGCAGGACATCGTGGTCGTCGCGCACAGCATGGGCGGGCTGCTGGTGCGCAGCGCGCTGCACCAGGCCACCGCGCGCGGCGACGACTGGCCGCGCCGGGTGCGCGGCATCGCCTTCCTCGGCACGCCGCACCATGGCGCGCCGCTGGAGCGCGGGGGCCACTGGATCGACCGCCTGCTCGGCGCCAGCCCCTACACCGCGGCCTTCGCGCGCCTGGGCCGGCTGCGCAGCGCCGGCATCACCGACCTGCGTCACGGCAGCCTGCTCGAGGCCGACTGGGCCGGCACCGACCGCTTCGCGCATGGCCGCGACACGCGCGCCGTCGTGCCGCTGCCCGCAGGCGTGGACTGCCTGGCGCTGGCCGGCGCGCTGACGCGCCCGGATGCCGCGCTCTCGTCGAAGCTGGTCGGCGACGGCCTGGTGCCGGTGGACAGCGCGCTCGGCCGCCATGCGCAGCGGCTGCGCTGCCTGGACTTCGAGCCCGACAGGCAGTGCGTGCTGAGCGGCGTCGGCCACCTCGAGCTGATGGGCCATGCCGAGGTGCAGGCCTGCCTGCAGCGCTGGCTGACGGCGCTGACGGCGCCGGCGGCGCCGGCGGCGCCGGCGGCGCAAGCGCCGGCCTGAATCCGGCTCAGCCGCGCGGCGACGTGGCGCGCGCCTGCAGCCAGGCCTGCAGCGCGCCGTCGGGCATCGGCCGCGCGTCCAGGTAACCCTGGCGGCCGTCGCAGCCGGCGGCCTGCACCCAGCCGAGCTGGGCGACGGTCTCCACGCCCTCGGCGACGACCTGCAGTCCCAGGCCCTTGCCCATCTGCACGATGGCGCGCGCGATCGCCGCCGCACCGGCGTCGTGCGGCAGGTCCTTGACGAAGCTGCGGTCGATCTTCAGCCGGTCCAGCGGCAGGTCGCGCAGGTGCGCCAGCGAGGTGTAGCCGGTGCCGAAGTCGTCGACCGCGATGCCCACGCCCAGCGCCTTCAGCCGCGCCAGCGCGGCCTGCACTGCGGGCAGGTCGTCCATCAGCATGCGCTCGGTCAGCTCGAGCTCGAGCATCGCGCCCTCGGCACCGGTGTCGGCCAGCGCCCGCTCGACCGACTCGGCGAAGCCCGGCGCCTGGAACTGCAGCGTCGACAGGTTCACCGCCACCGGCCCGGTCGCGAAACCGGCATGCCGCCAGCGCACGGCGGCGGCCAGCGCCTCGCGCAGCACCCAGTCGCCGATCGGCAGGATCAGCCGCCGTGCCTCGGCCAGCGGGATGAATTCGTCGGGGCCGACCAGGCCGCGCTCGGGGTGCGCCCAGCGCAGCAGCGCTTCCACGCCCAGCAGCCCGGTGCCCTGCGTGGCCAGCTGCGGCTGGTAGTGCAGCACGAATTCCTGCTGGCGGATCGCCTGCGCCAGGCGGCCTTCCATCGCCAGCTCGGCGCGCGCGGCCTCGGCCATCGCAGGCTCGAAGACGCGGCAGCGGGCGCGGCCGCGCGACTTGGCGTGGTACATCGCGGTGTCGGCATGCTTGAGCAGCGCCGCCACGTCCTCGCCATGCACCGGGTACAGCGCGATGCCGATCGACGGCGTGACCGAGATCGGCGCGCCGTCCAGTTCCACCGGTGCGCCGGTGGCGGCGAGCAGCTTGCTCGCGACCTCGCGCGCGGCGGCGGCATCGGTGGGGCCGGCGAGCAGCAGCACGAACTCGTCGCCACCGAAGCGCGCCACCAGGTCGTCGGCGCGCAGCGTGCCCGTGATGCGGCGCGCCACCGTCTGCAGCAGCAGGTCGCCGGCCGGATGGCCGAGCGAGTCGTTGACGCGCTTGAAGTGGTCCAGGTCCAGGTACAGCAGCGCCAGCGTGCGGCCATCGCGCCGCGCCTGCGCCAGCAGCGCCTCGGCGCGCTCGCCGAAGGCGGCGCGGTTGGGCAGACCGGTCAGCGTGTCGTGGTGCGCCAGGTGGCGGATGCGCGCCTGCGCCTGCAGGCGGTCGCGGAGGTCGCGCACGATGGTCATGCGCAGCCGCTCGCCCTGGTAGACCAGCGTGCGCACGATGAACTGCACCGGGATCGTGCTGCCGTCGGCATGCAGCACCGCGGTGTCGTAGCTGGTCTCGGCGCCGGCCGCCATCACGGCCGCGACGCGCGGGCGCTGCTCGGGCGCGACGAAGTCCAGCGCCGGCCGCCCCAGCATGTCCTCGGACCGCCGGCCCAGCAGCGCCAGCACCGGCGGGTTGACATCGGTGATCAGCCCGCCCTTGTGGAAGACGATGCCCTCGGCGCTGGCGAACATGAACTTCGCGAGCCGGTCCTCGCTCTCGCGCAGCGCGGCCTCGGCGCGGCGGTGGCGCGTGATGTCGCTGATCAGCACGAAGGCGCCGACCGCCTCGCCGCCGGCGTCCAGGTGCGGCAGCAGGTGGACCTCGATCGCGCGCGGGCCGCCGTCGTCGCCCGGCAGTTCGCGCTCGTAGCGCGCGGCGGTCTTCTCGCGCAGCACGCGGTCGACCTGCGGCTGGATGAACTGCGCGGCCTGCTCGCCGATGACCTGCTCGACGGTCAGGCCCAGGATGTCGTCCTCGGTGCGGCCGAACATCGCGGCGTAGACGCTGTTCGCGTAGCGGCAGGTGTTGCCCAGCCGCTCGAAGTAGGCGATCGCCGCCGGCACGTTGTTGGCCAGCAGGCGCAGCTGCGCGTTGGCCTCGCGCAGCGCGTGCAGCTCGTCGTGCAGCGCAGCCAGCGCGTCGGGCGCGGCGGCGGCGGGCGGGCGGTCGGCGGCGTTCATGCCGCGGCGCCGCGCTCGAAGACGCTGGCCGCCAGGCACAGGTCCTCCCAGGCCCGCGCCTTGTCGGCCGGGCTGCGCAGCAGGTAGGCCGGGTGGTAGGTGACGACCAGCGGCCGGCCCTGGTAGCGGTGCACGCGGCCGCGCAGCTTGCCCACCGGCTCGTCGCTGCGCAGCAGCGACTGCACCGCGAAGCGCCCCATGGCCAGGATCAGCCGCGGCTGCAGCAGCTCGATCTGGCGCAGCAGGAAGGGCTCGCACCGGGCCATCTCGTCGGGTGCCGGGTTGCGGTTGCGCGGCGGCCGGCATTTCAGCGTGTTGGCGATGTAGACGCGCTGCGCCGGCGGCTCGGGCCCCTCCTCGGCGCGCGTGAGGCCGAGTGCCGCCAGCATGCGGTCCAGCAGCTGCCCGGCCGGGCCGACGAAGGGCTCGCCCTGCAGGTCCTCCTGCTCGCCGGGGGCCTCGCCGACCAGCAGCCACTGCGCCTGCGGGTGGCCGACGCCGAAGACGGTCTGCGTGCGCCCCTGGCTCAGCGCGCAGGCATGGCAGGCGGCGACCGCGGCGCGCAGGTCGGCCCAGTCCAGCGACGCGAGCTCGGCCCGCGCCGGTGCGGGCGCGGCGACGATGCCGGCCACGGTGGCGTGGTGCGTCGCGGTCGGCGATGCCACCCTCGGCGGCGCCGGCGGCGCCCTTGTCGCTGCGGGTGATGGTTCGGACGGCCCCGCGGGCCCGAGCGCGAGCAGCCGCGCGGCCGCGGACGCGCCGCCTGGCCCGACGTCGGCGGCAGCCGCGGCGCCGGCTTCTTCCGCGGGCGCGCGCGACGCCACGGCCGCCGGCGCCGACCACAGGCGCAGCCCGAGGCCGCGCAGCAGCGCATGCTGGCGCTCAGTCCACGGCATGCCGCGCCCCCAGCGCCAGGCTCATCACGACGGCGTCCTCGCGGCCGCCGGCGGCCGGGTAGTAGCCGCGGCGCAGGCCGACCTCGGCGAAGCCGCGCCGGCGGTACAGCGCGCGCGCGCGGTGGTTGCCTTCGCGCACCTCCAGCCACAGCTGCGCGAAGCCGCGGTCCGCGGCATGCCGGCGCACCGCGTCGAGCAGTTCGCTGCCCAGCCCGCGTCCCTGCCAGGCCGGCGCCACCGTGATGTTCAGCAGGTGCAGTTCGTCGACGCCGGGCATCGCGACGAAGTAGCCGAGCAGCCCTGCGTCGCCGCCATCGAGCACTTCGGCCAGATAGCCCGCCGCCAGCGAGTCGACGAAATTGCCGCGGCTCCACGGGAAGCCGTAGGCCGTGGCCTCGACCGCGGCGACCGCGTCGACGTCGCGCACCGTCATCGGCCGCCGCACGGCGCGCGGCTGCAGCAGTGCATTCATGGCGCTGCGGCGGCCTGCAGCTTCGCGGCGCGCGCGGCCTCGCGCTCGGCGGTGGTCTGCGCGACCTTGTCGCGCAGGTACAGCGGCAGCGCGTCGGCGGCATCGACGCCCTCGCCGCGCGCCGCGGCCGCGGCGGCCAGTCGCAGCAGCGCGCCGGCGCGGTCGCGCTCCTGCGGCCAGCGCGCACACGAAGGCGGCAGCACGAGGCGCTCGCCGAAGGCCGCGAGCGCCGAACCGGCGACGGCCGGCGCCCGCGCGCCGGGGGCTGCCGGCGCAAGCGCTGCGGCCGTCGCCGCCAGCGCCGGCAGCGTCACCAGCGCCGGCGCCAGCAGCACCTGCCACGCGCCGCCACCCGGCGCCGCGGCCCGCGGCTGCCAGCGGTAGCGGCCGGCATAGGCCTCGTCCATGCGCGCGTCCATCGCGACCAGCACCTCGAAGGGCTCGCCGTCGTCCGTCCCGAGTGCCTGCCGGCGCGTGTCCTCGGCGACGACGAGCAGGCTGTCGAGCGGCAGCAGCGGCCGGCCGAGGCCGAAGCCCAGGCCCTGCGCCACCGCACAGGCGGTGCGCAGGCCGGTGAAGGCGCCGGGCCCGCGGCCGAAGGCGATGGCGCCGAGGTCGCGCAGCCCGAGGCCCGCCTCGGCCAGCAGCGCGTGCAGCAGCGGCAGCAGCGCCGCCGAGGCGGCCGCGCCGCCTTCGGCCACGCGCGTGAACCTGCTCGCACCGGCCTGCAGCGCAGCGGCCAGCCGTTCGGTCGAGGTGTCGAAAGCCAGCACCGGCGCCGGGGCGCCCGGGTCGTGCAGGGCGGTCGCTGCGGCAGCGTCGGACATGCGGTCGAGTGTAGCCGTGCGATCATCCCCGCCGTGTTCCGGACCCGCCGCCTGCCCGCCGTCGCGCGGGCCTTGTCGACGTGCATCGCCGCCGCGGCGCTGCTGCTGGCACCGACCCCGGCCGTTGCCGCGCAGCGCCTGCCGCCAGAGGTCGGCGCCGCGCTGCAGCGCGCCGGCGTGCCGGAGGAGGCGCTGGCCGTCGCGATCGTCGAGGCCGGCAGCGGCCGCCCGCTGCTGCAGTGGCGCGACGAGGTGCCGGTCAACCCGGCGTCGCTGGCCAAGCTGCTGACCACGATCGCCGCGCTGGAGCGCCTGGGCCCGGCCTGGCGCTGGGCGACGCCGGTGTGGCTGGACGGTGCCGTCGAGGACGGCGTGCTGCAGGGTTCGCTGCACATCCGCGGCAGCGGCGACCCGAAGCTGGTGCTGGAGCGCGTGTGGCTGCTGCTGCACCGCGTGCAGCAGTTCGGCGTGCGCGAGATCCGCGGCGACATCGTGCTCGACGGCAGCGCGTTCGCGCCGGCCGAGGCCTCGCCGGCCGACTTCGACGGCGAGCCCCTGCGGCCCTACAACGTCAAGCCCGGGGCGCTGCTGCTGAACTTCCGCTCGGTGCTGCACACCTTCGTGCCGGACCCGGCGGCGGGCATCGCCCGCGTGCTCGTCGAGCCCATGCTCGCCGGCACCCAGGTCGACCGCGTGGTGCCGCTGGCCGGCGGCCCCTGCGGCGACTGGCGCGGCGCGCTGAAGGCGAGCTTCGAGCCGGGCCGCACGCGTTTCGCCGGCGCCTACCCGCAGGCCTGCGGGGAGATGACCTGGGCGGTGGCCGACCCGGCGCCCGAGACCTTCGACGCGCGGCTGGTGCAGGCCCTGTGGACCGAGATGGGCGGCCGCCTGCAAGGCCGCGTGCGCGAGGGCGCGGCCCCGGTCGGCCGGCCGCCGGCCTTCGAGCTGCAGTCGCCGCCGCTGGCCGAGCTGGTGCGCGACATCAACAAGTTCAGCAACAACGTGATGGCGCAGCAGCTGTTCCTGACGCTGGCGCTGCAGGCCGCGCCGGGCCAGCCGGCCACGCTGCAGGCCGCGCGCGAGTCGTTGCTGGCCTGGCTGGTGGCGCGCACCGGCGAGACGGGCGACGAGGTCGTCATCGACAACGGCTCGGGCCTGTCGCGGGCGACGCGCATCAGCGCGCGGCGGCTGGCGCGGCTGCTGCTGCAGACCTGGGACAGCCCGGTGATGAGCGAGCTGATGTCCTCGCTGCCGATCGCCGGCGCCGACGGCACGCTGCGCCGCGCGACGATGGCCCCCGGGCGCGCGCACCTGAAGACCGGCTCGCTGCGCGACGTCGGCGGGCTCGCGGGCTACGTGCTCTCGGACAGCGGGCGCCGCTACGTGCTGGTGGCCGTCGTCAACCACCCGCGCGCCGCCTTCGCGCGGCCGGCGCTGGACGCGCTGGTGCAGTGGACGCTGCGCGACGCGCCGGCGGGCCGGCGCGCCGCCGCCGGCAACTAGAACGGGTTGCTCTGCGCGCGGCCGATGGCCTGCGCCGCGAGCTGGCCGTGGCCGGCCGGCGCGAACTGCTTGTCGTCCGCCCACAGGTAGGTCGACGCGTCGCCGTTCTGGACCAGCGTGCCGGTCGTGCAGTCCGGCAGCGCCACCGCGCAGACGCCGTCGCTGATGTTGGAGAAGCCGTAGAAGCCCGGGGCACGGCCGATGGCCTGCGAGATCAGGTCGATCTGCACGAGGCCGACGAAGCGGCCGTCGAGCAGCACGGTGACGCCGAGCTGCTCGTTGAAGGCGGTGCTCAGCCGGCTGATCAGCGCCGCGCGCTCGGGGTCGTTGTTGGCCACCGACTCCTGCCGCGCATAGGGCGTCAGCCCGAGGTCCGGCAGGTTGGCGACGATGACCCGCGCGCCCAGCTCGACCATGCGGTTGACCACGCGGGCCATCGCGCGGCCGCGCTCGCGCGCCTGCTCGAGCAGCACGCTCTCGGGCTGCTGCGGGTACTGCAGGTAGATGTCGAAGATGTCGTGCGCGCCGGCCATCACGCTGGCGAGGTCGCGTTCGCGGAAGCGGCCCATCGCCTCGACCTGCGCCGCGACGTCGGCGACACGGGCGCCGGCGGCGGCCATCATGATCGCGCGCGGCTCGACGTTGTCCGGGTTGCACTCGGCGAACACGTAGCCGTAGGCGGCGGCCAGCGACTGCGTCCAGATCGGCAGCTGCCGGCAGTCGAAGTTGCCGTCGGTGTCCCGGCCGTTGACGCCGAAGCGGCGCCCGGTGCTGGTCAGCGTGCTGGCGTCGTCGCCGAAGGCGATCACGCGCTGCGCGACGAAGGGGTCGTACTGCGTCGTGCCGCCGCCGCAGGCCGTCAGCAGCGCGACCGCCGCGGCCACGAGGCCCAGGCCGCGCGCCCAGCGTGCCGGGACCTTGGAAAGTCGATTCATCTGTGCTCCGATAGGGGCCGCATGGCGCACCGGCGACGGGCGATGCGCGCGCCGCGTCAGGCCGCGGCGCGCTGCAGGCGGTCGCGCACGCCGTCCCAGGCCGCGCCGGCCGGGGGCTGCTCGACCCAGATCGCCGCCACGCCGGCCGCGTCGAGCTCGCGCAGCACCGCAAACAGCTCGTGCGCCGCGGCCGCCGCGTCGCCGGGCATCGCCCGATGCAGCCAGCCCGGCGACAGGCCGGGGTCCAGGCGGGAATATACCCCGACCGGGGCGTCGCCCTGCCCGCCCTGCGCCATGGGCCGGGCGGCCAGCGCCTGCAGGCGGCGCCGCAGTTCGTCGTGCGCCAGCAACCGCACCGGGACGCCCGGCGCATAGTGCGAAGCCAGCGTGCCGGAAGCGCGCGGCGACGCGGCGTCCGGCGCCGCCAGCGGCTGCCCCAGCACGGCCTCCAGCCGCGCGCGCGACAACTGCCCCGGCCGCAGCAGCGCCGGCCGTTCGCGTGTGCAGTCGACGATGGCCGACTCGATGCCGACGTCGCAGGCACCGCCGTCGAGCACCGTCAGGACCGGCTCGACGCTCGCGTCCAGGCCCTCGAACTCGGTGCGCACATGGGCCGCGGTGGTCGGGCTGACGCGGCCGAAGCGGTTGGCGCTGGGCGCCGCGACGCCGGGCACGCCCAGCGCGGCGGCCTCGCGCAGCAGCGCCAGCGCCACCGGGTGCGCCGGCAGCCGCAGGCCGATGCTGTCCTGCCCGCCGGCGGCCGCCGCCGCCACGCCGGGCCGGCGCGGCACGATCAGCGTCAGCGGCCCCGGCCAGAAGGCCCGCGCCAGCCGGTCGGCGCTGGCCGGCCAGTGCGCGGCGAAGTGCGCCGCCGCGTCGCGACCGGCGACATGCACGATCAGCGGATGGTCGGCCGGCCGGCCCTTGGCGGCGAAGATGCGCGCCACCGCGGCGTCGTCGTCGGCGCGTGCGCCGAGGCCGTAGACGGTCTCGGTCGGGAAGGCGACCAGCCGGCCGGCGGCCAGGCGCGCCGCGGCCGTGCGCACCGCGGCCGGTTCGCGGCCCGAGAGGATCTCCATCGTGCGCCGCCCGCCGCGCCGTCAGAAGGCCGGCAGGCCCAGCCGCGCGGCGATGCGCAGCGCGGTCGCGCGCGCGGTCGCGGCATCGGCGGCGGTGACGGTGAGGTGGCCCATCTTGCGCGCGCGCCGCGCCTCGCGCTTGCCGTACAGGTGCAGGTGCACGCCGGGCTCGGCGAGCACGGCGGCCCAGTCGGGCTCGCGCGGGACATCGCCGCCGTCGCCGAACCAGAGGTCGCCGAGCAGGTTCAGCATCACCGCCGGCGAGTGCAGGCGCGGCGCCACCAGCGGCAGCCCGGCCAGCGTGCGCAGCTGCAGGTCGAACTGCGAGACGTCGCAGCTGTCGATGCTGTGGTGGCCCGAGTTGTGGGGCCGCGGCGCCATCTCGTTGGCGACCAGCGACCCGTCGGCGAGCACGAAGAATTCCACGCACAGCACGCCGACATAGTCGAGCGCGGCCGCCAGCCGCCCGGCCCGCTCGACGGCCTGCACCGCGGTGGCCGCGGCCACGTCGGGCGCCGGCACCTGCGTCACGGCGAGGATGCCGTCGCGATGCAGGTTCTGCTGCACCGGCAGGTGCACGACCGTGCCGTCGCGGCCGCGCGCGACGACGACGCTCAGCTCCTGCGCCAGCGCCAGCTTCTTCTCCAGCACGCAGGGCACGCCACCGAGCGCCGCCCAGGCCGCGGGCAACTCCGCGGCCGTGGCGACGGCGCGCTGTCCCTTGCCGTCGTAGCCCAGGCGCGCCGTCTTCAGCAGGCCGGGCAGCAGCGCCGCCAGCGCCGGGTCAGCCGCCGCCTCGGTGCTGTCGACGAGCGCGTGCGGCGCACAGGGCACCCCGGCGTCGACGAAGCAGCGCTTCTCCAGCGCGCGGTGCTGGCAGACCTGCACCGCGTCGGCCGGCGGCGCCACCGGCAGCGCCGCGGCGAGCTGGCGCAATGCCGCGGCGGGCACGTTCTCGAACTCGGTGGTCACCGCGGCGCAGAGGTGCTGCAACTCGGCCAGTGCCGCGGCGTCGTCGTAGGCGGCGCGCAGGTGTTCGTCGGCCGCGGCGCCGGCCGGGCTGGCCGGGTCGGGTTCGAGCACCGCGACACGGTAGCCATGGGCCTGTGCGGCGTGCACGAACATGCGGCCGAGCTGGCCGCCGCCGAGCACGCCCAGCGTCGTGCGGCCGGGCGGCAGCGGCACCAACGATGCGGCGCCGCTCACCGCAGGTCCTGCGTCATCGCGCGCGCGGCCTCGGTCTGACGCGTGCGGAAGTCGGCCAGGCGCTGGCGCAGCGCCTCGTCGCCGGCGGCCAGCATCGCGACCGCGAACAGCGCCGCGTTCGCGGCGCCGGCGGGACCGATCGCGAAGGTGGCGACCGGGATGCCCTTGGGCATCTGCACGATCGAATACAGCGAGTCCACGCCCTGCAGGTGCTTGCTGGCGACCGGCACCCCGAGCACCGGCACCGTGGTCTTGGACGCCAGCATGCCCGGCAGGTGCGCCGCCCCGCCGGCCCCGGCGATGATCGCGCGCAGCCCGCGCGCCTGCGCCTGCTCGGCATACGCGAACATCTCGTCGGGCATGCGGTGCGCTGAGACCACGCGCCTGTCGTACGGCACGCCGAAGTGGTCCAGCACCTCGGCGGCGTGGCGCAGGGTGTCCCAGTCGGAGGAGGAGCCCATGAGGAGGGCGATGAGGGGGTTCATTCAACGATCTGCCAAGTCTGACGGTCGCGGCGGCTCAAGAGCGCGCAAGTCATCAACCGATTGCCTTATTGACTCTAACCACTCTCTATAGCCAGCTACTGCAACTGCGAACCTTTCACTCGTCCTCTCCAGTGACCCAAGGCAACTATCTGTTGCGGCCATCTCTCGGCGCATCCATGCCGCAACAAGCTGTTCGTCCTTGTCCAGTTCGTTGAAGTCGACGCCTTCAAGACTATCGACAATCGACTTCGCTTGCTCAATTGCGCCGAGTCTCGATTGGCAGTAGGCAATCTCCAACGACACCAATGCATCGCTGAAGTTGTACGGGGCAAAGGTGCCGCTGGCGACTCGAATTGCCGACAATTTCTCGACCGCGACGTCGTAAAGGCCATCTAGTGTCGCCGCCCGTGCCTCGCACAGCTTCACGACATCTGTCAGCGCCCGCACCTGTGTAAGGTCCTGAAGATTCCTGGCAGACTGAATCTCGTGTCGAAGTGATGCAGCGTCAACCGGCAACGCCTCGCCCAGACAATGCTGCGCCCGCAGCCACGCCAATCGAAACGCGGCCCGGTTGTATACCAGGGCTTCGATACTGGCTTGATCCCCTTCGAACAACGCGCTGTCCCGCCCATGCATGAACCAACGCTGGCCATTAACGAAGTCACCGGTCAGCAGAAGCGCGTCTGCAATAACCATGCAAAGCCGAGTGATGGCTGACTGGTTATCCGGAGTGACATGCTTGACTGCAACCTTGAGGGACTCTCCCATTGCACGGAATCGAGATGTCTCAAACTCCATGTGCGCCTTCCAGGCACTGGACAATGCTGCAAGTTGGGAGTCACGAAGAGCTGTTGCGAGCAACTGCGATCGGGCAATTCGATCGAGTGCTCTTGGGTTCAAGTCCGAGTAGTAGTGCAGCAATGCCTCTGCCCACATTAGCCAAGCACTGGCTCGACCATTGCGCCCGTCAGAGAACTCAGCTCGGAGTGCGTCAATGAGTGACCCGGCCTCTTCGAAGCGGCCGATCCGCGCCAAGTAGCCCGATATGCGCGCCGCTAGGACAGATCGATCGTCGGCGCCTCTTGCTGAGGAAAGTTGAGCCTGAAGTCGATCCAGAAGCAAGCTCATGCTGACCGTCCTGATCGTTAGATGCGTCAACTCGCAAAGATGATACCCGTCGGGCACTGGGAGAGCGGGGTGCGCGCGTCGACCGTCGAGCCTTCATTGTTGAGGCAAGCTGCGAGAAAAAAACGAAGGCCTGGCGGTGCCAGGCCTTCCTCAACTAGCGACGCGTAGCGCCACTAGAGACTGTCTGAAGCGTACTGCTGGACCTAGGGCTTGTTGCCCGTCGGGAACGGCCAAGCAGCCGCAGGGTTCAGCGTGGTCTTCGCAGGCGCAGCCGCCGCAGGGGCCGTGGGGGCCGCAGGGGCAGGCTTCTTGGCGGCCTTCTTCGCCGCCGCCTTCTTGGTCGCAGGCTTCTTCGCCGCGGTGGCCTTCTTCGCCGGTGCTGCCTTCTTCGCAGCGGCCTTCTTGGCCGGTGCTGCCTTCTTCGCGGCGGCCTTCTTGGCCGGCGCCGCCTTCTTGGCCGCGGCCTTCTTGGCCGGCGCCGCCTTCTTGGCCGCGGCCTTCTTGGCCGGCGCTGCCTTCTTCGCGGCGGCCTTCTTGGCCGGCGCCGCCTTCTTGGCCGGAGCCGCCTTCTTCGCGGCGGCCTTCTTGGCGGGCGCCTTCTTGGCCGCGGCCTTTTTCGCCGGAGCCTTCTTGGCCGGAGCGGCCTTCTTCGCAGTTGCCATAACGATCTCCTTGATCAAGTTGCAGAAGACTCGACGCCACGCGTGTCGGCGTCGAGATCCACCGCCCGATGGTCTGCTGCAGGGCTCTTGCGGCCGCGCAACCGTTGCCCCGGTGCGGTGAATGGGGTCGCGAGCTCGGCTTGAACTTCGGTCTGCTGCCTGCCTTGGCTCGTCATTCTTGATCTCTCACGGACACCGGATCGGGCAACGCTCGCGCGTCACGCGGCCCGGCGTTTCGACACGACGTTTTCGGCGCCGGTGCGGGAAACCTTCAATCCCACGCCAGGGCTCCGCCGGTCTGGTAGTCGATGACACGGGTCTCGAAGAAGTTGCGCTCCTTCTTCAGGTCGATCATCTCGCTCATCCAGGGAAAGGGGTTCTCCTCGTTGGGGAACAGCGGGTCCAGGCCGATCTGCGTGGCGCGCCGGTTGGCGATGTAGCGCAGGTAGCCCTTGAACATGCTGGCATTCAGGCCCAGCACGCCGCGCGGCATGGTGTCCTCGGCGTAGCGGTACTCCAGCTCGACGGCCTTCTCGAACAGCGCCTTGATCTCCGCCTTGAACGCCGGCGTCCACAGGCCCGGGTTCTCGAGCTTGATCTGGTTGATCAGGTCGATGCCGAAGTTGCAGTGCATCGACTCGTCGCGCAGGATGTACTGGTACTGCTCGGCCGCGCCGGTCATCTTGTTCTGGCGGCCCAGCGCGAGGATCTGCGTGAAGCCGACGTAGAAGAACAGGCCTTCCATCAGGCAGGCGAAGACGATCAGGCTCTTGAGCAGCGTCTGGTCGGCTTCCGGCGTGCCGGTGTGGAAGTTCGGGTCCATGATCGCGTCGATGAACGGGATCAGGAACTCGTCCTTGTCGCGGATCGACGCCACCTCGTGGTAGGCGTTGAAGATCTCGCTCTCGTCCAGGCCCAGGCTCTCGACGATGTACTGGTAGGCGTGCGTGTGGATGGCCTCCTCGAAGGCCTGGCGCAGCAGGAACTGCCGGCATTCGGGCGCCGTGATGTGCCGGTAGGTGCCCAGCACGATGTTGTTGGCGGCCAGCGAGTCGGCGGTGACGAAGAAGCCGAGGTTGCGCTTGATGATGCGGCGCTCGTCCTCGCTCAGGCCGTTCGGGTCCTTCCAGGTCGCGATGTCGCGCGACATGTTCACTTCCTGCGGCATCCAGTGGTTGGCGCAGGTGGCGAGGTACTTCTCCCAGGCCCACTTGTACTTGAACGGCACCAGCTGGTTGACGTCGGTCTGACCGTTGATGATGCGTTTGTCGGCGACATTGACGCGGCGCTGGCTGGCGCTGGTTGCGGCCGTCGGTGTGCTCGGTGCGCGCGGCGCCGGCATCGCGGCAGAACCGGCCGGCATCGTGGCCGCCGCGCTGGCCACCGTCTGCAGGCGCGGCTGCGCGGACAGGGACGGCGAGAGAGGCGCCGTCGTTGCGGCGCCGCGTTGCATCGTGTTCGAAGGGGTCTTGACGTCGTCTTCCCAGACCAGCATGTGCTTACTTCCTGTCGGCGTGAATTATCGGAGTGTTGTGCGCGAACACCAAGCACTGTTGACTTCGTGGCGCGCTCGTTGTTGCAGCAGCGCATCGACACGCGCGTGAACGCGTGGTCGATGCGCGCGCTTCACCGCATCACTGGCAAGCCTCGCAGTCCGGGTTGTGGCTGCGACTCGCATCGCTGCGCGACACGAGTCTTCGCCGCAACCCGATGCTGCCGGCCTCTCACTGGCAAGCCTCGCAGTCCGGGTTGTCGATCGAGCAGAACTTGACGTCGCTGGCCGGTTCGACCGCGGCCGCGCTCACGGTCGCGTCGCCGGTCGACACCGCATTCAGCGCACCCGGCGCGACGGTGGACTTCTCGGAGTAGGTCGCGCTCGTCGTGCGCAGGTAGTAGGTCGTCTTCAGTCCGCGCAGCCAGGCCAGCTTGTAGGTCTCGTCGAGCTTGCGGCCCGAGGCGCCGGCCATGTAGATGTTCAGGCTCTGCGCCTGGTCGATCCACTTCTGGCGGCGCGCGCCGGCCTCCACCAGCCACGAGGCATCGACCTCGAAGGCCGTCGCATACAGGCGCTTGAGCTCCTCGGGCACGCGGTCGATGGGCCGCAGCGAGCCGTCGAAGTGCTTGAGGTCCATGACCATCACGTCGTCCCACAGGCCGAGCTTCTTCAGGTCGCGCACGAGGTACTCGTTGACGACCGTGAACTCGCCGGAGAGGTTGCTCTTGACCGACAGGTTGCCGAAGCTGGGCTCGATCGAGGCGTCGACGCCGATGATGTTGCTGATGGTCGCGGTGGGCGCGATCGCGACGCAGTTGCTGTTGCGCATGCCGTGCTGCGCGATGCGGCCGCGCAGCGCGTCCCAGTCCATGCTCGCCGAGCGGTCCACCTCCAGGTGGCCGCCACGCTGCTGCGCCAGCAGGTCCAGCGTGTCCTGCGGCAGGATGCCGCGGTCCCACAGGCTGCCGCGGTAGCTGCTGTAGCGGCCGCGCTCCTCGGCCAGCTCGGTGCTGGCCCAGTAGGCGTGGTAGCAGACGGCCTCCATGCTGCGGTCGGCAAACTCCACCGCCTCGGCGCTGGCATACGGCAGCCGCAGCTGGTACAGGCAGTCCTGGAAGCCCATGATGCCCAGGCCGACCGGGCGGTGGCGCAGGTTGCTGTCGCGCGCCTTCTTGACCGCGTAGTAGTTGATGTCGATGACGTTGTCCAGCATGCGCATCGCGGTGGCGACGGTGCGCTTGAGCTTGGCCTGGTCGATCTGGCCGTCCTTGATGTGCTGGGCCAGGTTGATGCTGCCCAGGTTGCAGACCGCGATCTCGGTGTCGCTGGTATTGAGCGTGATCTCGGTGCACAGGTTGGAGCTGTGCACCACGCCCACGTGCTGCTGCGGGCTGCGCACGTTGCAGGCGTCCTTGAAGGTGATCCAGGGATGCCCGGTCTCGAAGAGCATCGTCAGCATCTTGCGCCACAGGTCGCGCGCCGGCATGCGCTTGTACAGCTTGAGCTCGCCGCGGTCGACCTTGGCCTCGTAGGCGGTGTAGGCGGCCTCGAACTCGGCGCCGAACTTGTCGTGCAGGTCGGGGCAGGTGCTGGGGCTGAACAGCGTCCAGGGGCCGCCCTCGACGACCCGCTTCATGAACAGGTCGGGGATCCAGTTGGCGGTATTCATGTCGTGCGTGCGCCGGCGGTCGTCGCCGGTGTTCTTGCGCAGCTCGAGGAATTCCTCCAGGTCCAGGTGCCAGGTCTCCAGGTAGGCGCAGACCGCGCCCTTGCGCTTGCCGCCCTGGTTGACCGCCACCGCGGTGTCGTTGACGACCTTCAGGAACGGCACCACGCCCTGGCTCTTCCCGTTGGTGCCCTTGATGTAGCTGCCCAGGGCGCGCACGCGCGTCCAGTCGTTGCCCAGGCCGCCGGCGAACTTGCTCAGCAGCGCGTTCTCCTTCAGCGCCTCGTAGATGCCGTCCAGGTCGTCGGCCACCGTCGTGAGGTAGCAGCTGGAGAGCTGGCTGCGCTGGGTGCCGCTGTTGAACAGCGTGGGCGTGCTGCTCATGAAGTCGAAGCTGGACAGCACGTCGTAGAACTCGATCGCGCGCGCCTCGCGGTCGATCTCGTTCAGCGCCAGGCCCATCGCGACGCGCATGAAGAAGGCCTGCGGCATCTCGATGCGCTGCTCGTCGACATGCAGGAAGTAGCGGTCGTACAGCGTCTGCAGGCCCAGGTAGTCGAACTGCAGGTCGCGCTCGGCCTTCAGCGCCGCGCCCAGGCGCGCCAGGTCGTACTGCAGCAGCTTGTCGTCCAGCAGCTCGGCCTGCACGCCGCGCTTGATGAACTGCGGGAAGTAGTCGGCGTAGCGCTCGCCCATCTGGTCCTGCGTGACCGTCTCGCCCAGGATCTCGCGGCGGATCGTGTGCAGCAGCAGCCGCGCCGTGGCGCGGGTGTAGGCGGGCTCCTTCTCGATCAGCGTGCGTGCGGCCAGGATCGCGGCCTTGTAGACCTCGTCGATGGGCACGCCGTCGTACAGGTTGCGCCGCGTCTCGGCCAGGATGGGCTCGGCGCTGACGTCGGCGCCCAGGCCGGCGCAGGCGGACTCGGCCAGCGCCTTCAGCGCCGGCAGGTCCAGCGGCACGCGCCGGCCGCCGTCCATCACGTGCAGCTCGGGCGCCTTCGCGGCCGGCGCCGTGGCCTGGCGCGCGCGCTCCTGCGCGCGGCGCTCGCGGTACAGCACATAGGCGCGCGCCACCTCGTGGTGGCCACCGCGCATCAGGCCCAGCTCGACATGGTCCTGCACGTCCTCGATGTGGAAGGTGCCGCCGCCCGGGCGGCTGCGCAGCAGCGCACGCACCACCGTCTCGGTCAGCAGGTCCACGGTCTCGCGCACGCTGGCCGAGGCCGCGCCCTGCGTGCCGTGCACCGCGAGGAAGGCCTTCATCAGCGCGACCGCGATCTTGTTCGGCTCGAAGGCCACGACCGCGCCGTTGCGCCGGATGATCTGGTAGCCCGCGTAGGCACTGGCCGGCGCGCCGGCGGTGGTCAGGCTGGCGGCGGCGCGCAGCGGCGCGGCGCCCGGCGGCACGGTGGTCACGGCAGATTGCATTCGTTCCCCTTCTCGGAAGCTCGGTGGTGGTGTTGTGTCGGGTGGGTCGCCGGGGCGGTGCCGCTGCGGCGCCATTCGCCGGCCGTCGTGCGGAACGGGGCACGGACGGCCTGCTGCCGCAGCCGTCCGCCACCGCGGGGCGGTGTCGGCAGCAGCGATGCGGCGTTCGGCGAAGTCACGAGAATATCACCCGCGGGCACTATATCTGGGGGGAGACCCCCCATCAAGACACTAGCGGTAGTGTTCCGTCAGGGCCTTCCCCGATGGCGCCCTGCGCCCGGCGTGCTCCCGCTCGCGCTGCCGCGGGCACCGCCGCAGCGGCCATCGCGTGCCAGCGCGCGCCATGGCGGCCTTCGCGCACCACGGCCCTTGCCGCGCGCGGCGATCCGGACCGAAAGGCGCGAATCACCGCATCGGCCGGCGCTCGCGGTGCCCGCCCGGCGTGCACTCGGCCTGCACTCGGCCTGCACTCGGCCGGCAACCGCGGGTACCGGCCGCGACGACCGGCCACGCCGGCGACCCGGTCACGCGGCGTCGACGCGCGACACGCGCGCCCGCGGGCCGCCTCAGTCGCCTTCGCCGCGCTCGCTGTCCGCGACGCCAATGCCCAGGCGCGCCATGCGGTAGCGCATCTGCCGCAGCGACAGGCCCAGGCTCGCCCCGGCGGCGGTGCGGTTGTAGCGATGGCGCTCGAGCGCACGCTCGAGGATCTCGCGCTCCACGCCGTCGAGATAGGCCGCCAGGTCGGGCGGCAGTTCGGCGCTGGCAGCCACGGGGGCGGGCGCGGCCCCGCCCGGCGGCGACTCGGGTTCGCCGTCGGGCCCGCCTTCGGCCATGCCGTCGCCCAGCGCCGCTTCCGGCAGCCCCAGGTCCTCTTCCGTGATCTGCTGGCCGCCGGCCAGCGCGAGCGCCCGGTGCAGCAGGTTCTCCAATTCGCGCACGTTGCCCGGGAAGGCGTAGCGCTGCAGGCGCGCCAGCGCCGCGGGCGCCAGCACCGGCGGCGGGCTGACGCCGGCATCCGCCGCGATGCGCTCGACGACCGCGGTGCAGATCGCCGCCAGGTCGGCCGCACGCTCGCGCAGCGGCGGCACGACGATGCGGATGACGTTGAGCCGGTAGTACAGGTCCTGCCGGAAGCGGCCGGCCTGCACCTCCGCGCCCAGGTCCTTGTGCGTGGCGCTGACGATGCGCACGTTGACCGGCGCCTCGGCCACTGCGCCCAACGGCCGCACGGCGCGCTCCTGGATCACGCGCAGCAGCTTGCTCTGCATGGCCAGCGGCAGGTCGCCGATCTCGTCGAGGAACAGCGTGCCGCCCTGCGCGGCCTGGAAGAAGCCGTCGCGGTCCTCGTTGGCGCCGGTGAAGGCGCCCTTCCGGTAGCCGAAGAACTCGGCCTCCAGCAGGGCCTCGGGGATGGCGCCGCAGTTGACGGCGACGAAGGGCCCGGCGCCGCGCGGTGAGACCTCGTGGATCGCGCGCGCGACCAGCTCCTTGCCGGTGCCGGACTCGCCCTGCACCAGCACCGGCGCCATGCTGCGCGCGACCTTGCCGACGAGCGCGCGCACCTGCTGCATCGCGGCCGAGTCGCCGACGATGCGGTCCAGCGCGCCGCGCGGGCGCGGCGCCGGCGCGGACTTCGCCGTCGCGCTGGCCGGCGGTCGCGCCGGCGCTGTCGGCGTGCGTCCGAGCGCCGATGCGACCACGGCGCGGAACTGCCGCAGGTCGACCGGCTTCGTGAGGTAGTCGTAGGCCCCGGCCTTGAGCGCCTCGACCGCATTCTCCGCCGAGCCGTAGGCGGTGATGACGACGGCCTTCTCGCCGCGGCCGGTCTCCTCCAGCCGGCGCAGCAGGTCCAGGCCGCTGCCGTCGGGCAGCCTCATGTCGGTGATGACGAGCTGGAAGCCGCCGGCGCCGCGTTCCTGCAGCAGCGACCAGCCTTCCTCCAGCGTGCCGGCGCTCTCGACGTCGTAGCCCTCGCGCAGCAGCGTCAGCTCGTACAGCGTGCGCAGGTCGGGCTCGTCGTCGACGACCAGGAGGCGGGCGTTGGGCGTGCTCACGCGGCGAGGCTCATCGTGGGGCTGCAAGCGCTTTGGACGGCGACCATGCTAGCGGCTCGGCTCGCCGGCCGCGCCCGCGCGCCGCACGACGACCACAAACTCGTTGCGCAGCCGCTCCGCGGTCGGCCGCGGACGGTATTCGATGCTCGCGCCGTGGCGCTCGCACAACTCGCGGCAGATGTACAGGCCCAGGCCCGAACCGCGGCTGCGCGTGCTGAAGAAGGGCTCGAAGAGGTGGCGCTCGACCTCGGGCGCGATCGGTGCGCCGTCGCTGAGCACCGACAGCTGCGCCCAGCTCTCGTCGCGCGCGGCCAGGCGCAGGAAGATCGCGCCCGGCTGCGCGCTGGCGTGGCGGTGCGCGTTGTCCAGCAGGTTGACCAGCACGCGGCGCAGGTGCTCGGCGTCGAACAGCACCGGCAGCGGCTCGTGCGGCAGTTCGCTGCGCAGCCGGCTGTCGGCGCCGGGCGCGAGCTGCACCGTGCGCATCCAGTCCACCACCGTGGCGGCCACGGTGGCCGTGGCGTCGACGACCTGGGTCTGCTCGGCGACGCCGGGCGCGACCTCCATCACGTCGTCGACGAGGCGCTTCAGGCGCGCGACGTTGTCGGCGACCATCGTCGCCAGGCGCTGCTGCGCCGGCGCGAGGCTGTCCTCCATCAGCAGCGCGTTGGCCTGCGCGATGGCCGCCAGCGGGTTGCGGATCTCGTGCGCGATGCCGGCCGACACGCGGCCCATCGCGGCCAGCTTCTCCTGCCGGATGCGCGCCTGCAGCGTGCGCAGGTCCTCCAGCAGCAGCACCGCGAAGGCCTCGCCGCCGCCGTCGCCGGGCTCGGCCTCGCCGTCGGCGCGCCCGCCGCCGCCCAGCGTGCGCCCGCGCATGAAGCGCACGCGCAGGCGCAGCGTGCGCGTGTGGCCGTCGGCGAAGGCCAGCAGCACGTCGCGGCCGGCCTCGGGCCAGTCGCCGTCCTCCAGCGCGCGCGCCACCGCCTGCTGCAGCGCGGCCCAGTCGGCGCGTTCGTCGAAGGTGAAAGGCGCCGGCGGCGCCAGGCCCTGGTCGACGAGCAGCGCACGCGCCGCCGGATTGGCCGCGCGCACACGCAGCCGGCGGTCGACGACCAGCACGCCGTCGGCCATCTCCTCGATGACGAGCCGGTTCAGCTGCGCCTGCTGGCGCGCCAGCGCGAGGCTGCCACGCGCCGCGAGCTCCTCGCGCGCCAGGCGCCCGGCCAGTTCGCCCGACAGCAGCGTGATCAGGAACAGCCCCAGCCCGGCCAGCCCGGACTGCAGCAGCAGCCCCGGCGCCTGCGCGTCCACCGGCGCCGTGAGCCCGGCCACCGCCAGCAGCATCAGGGCGACGCCGGCCGCGGTGCCCAGCGCGAGCAGGCGCGAGGTCAGCACGCCGGCCATCAGCACCGGCAGCACCAGCAGCGCCGCATACTTGAACGAGGCGCCGGCCTCCAGCCAGTGCAGCAGCGCGAAGGCCAGCAGGTCGACGCCGATCGTCGCCAGCCACTGCCGCCGCCGCTGCCGGCGCTGCGCCTGCGGCTGCGCGAGCGGGCCGAAGCGCGGCAGCAGCCACAGCGTGATCGCCTGCACCGCGTAGGTCAGCGAGACCAGCGCCATCGCCTCCGAGCTGCGCGCGCCGATCATCGCGCCCAGGCCCTGCGCGGCGACGAGGCCGATGCCGATCACCGCGCGCGCCGCCGCGTAGGTGCGGTAGACGCGCGCCAGCGCGCTGTCCTGTGCCTCGGCGGCGCGGCGCGCCTGGCGCAGCAGGAAGCGGCTGTCGCCCGGCGCGTCGCCGGCGGCCAGCCAGCCGGGGTCGAAGAAGGACTCGGCGCCGGCCGCCGACTCGCTGTGCAGGCTGGGACCGAACAGCGTGTCGTCGCGGCGCCGGCCGCCGGCGTGGCGGCGATCGCCGCGCCGGCGGTCGCCGCTGCGGCGGTCGCCGCTGCGGCGCTCGGATGACTGCGGCTGCATGCGGGGCCGGTCCGGCGCGCGGCGCCTAGCGCGGGCCGGCGAGCCGGTGCGCGTCGCTGCAGAACGGGCGGCCGGCGGCGTCGAACAGCGCCTCGGCGCGCGGCAGCTGCACGCCACAGTGGGCGCAGGCCAGCAGCGCCTGCGGGTCCGGCTTCTTCGCGCGGCCGCTGCGGGGCGGCGCGGCGGCGTCGTCGGGCGGCGAACGGCGGCGGCCGATCAGCAGCCAGGCGACGAGCAGCACGACGACGACGAGAACGAGGATCTTGGCCATGGTCCTTCAGCCCGCGGCGCGCGCGAGCAGCACCTCGACGACGAAGCGCGAGCCGGCGTAGGCCAGCAGCAGCAGCGCCGCGCCGGCATACAGCCAGCGCGTGGCGCGACGCCCGCGCCAGCCGCGCAGCCGGCGGCCGAACAGCAGCGCGGCGAAGACGCCCCAGGCGAGCAGCGAGAACACCGTCTTGTGGTCCCAGCGCCACTGGGCCGTGGTGACCACGCCCAGCAGCAGCGTGGCGGTCAGCACCGCGAAGCCGGCCTCGACGAAGCGGAAGGTCAGCCGCTCCAGCTGCAGCAGCGGCATCCCCATCGCGCGCCCCGGCGCCGGGGCGCGCGCGGCCGTCGCGCCACCGCGCAGCCGGCGCTCGGCGGCGTCCAGCATCACCGCGTGCACGACGGCGGCGCCGAACAAGCCGTAGGAGCCGACGCCGAGCGCGAAGTGCAGCGGCACCAGCGCCGAGGCCATGGGCCGCAGTTCCCCCGGGAACAGCGCCGCCAGCAGCACGGCCGCCGCGCCGGCCAGGCCCAGCCACTGCCGCACCGCGGGCAGCGGCACGAGCCGGCTCTCCACCGTGTGCACGGTGATGACCAGCCACACCGTCATCGACAGCACCGGGCCGAAGCCCAGCCGCGCGCCCGGCTCGGCCTGGCCGAAGCCGCCGATGTCGATGACCAGCAGCAGCAGGTGCAGCGCGAAGGCGCCGACGAGCGCCGCCGCCGACAGCCGCGCCAGCTTCGCCAGCGGCAGCGCCGCCAGCAGGTACAGCACGAAGGCCACCCCGGCCAGCAGCCACGCGCCGCCCGGTGCGAGCGTCGGGGAGGCGGTCGATAGAATCATCCACCACAGTGTAATGAGCCGCGCGCTGTCGTCCGCCGCGCCGCGCCGCCCCCCGCCGCCCCATGGCCTCCGCCCTCTCCGACCGCCTGTCGCGCCTCGTCAAGACGATGCGCGGCCAGGCCCGCATCACCGAAAGCAACGTGCAGGACATGCTGCGCGAGGTGCGCATGGCGCTGCTCGAGGCCGACGTGGCGCTGCCGGTGGTGCGCGACTTCGTCGCCCGCGTCAAGGACAAGGCGCTGGGCCAGGAGGTCGCGGGCTCGCTGAATCCGGGGCAGGCGCTGGTCGGCATCGTGCACAAGGAGCTGGCGCGCACGATGGGCGAGGGCGTCAGCGACCTCGACCTCGCGACCCAGCCGCCGGCGGTGATCCTGATGGCAGGCCTGCAGGGTGCCGGCAAGACGACGACGGTGGCCAAGCTGGCGCGCCACCTGATCGCCAAGCGCAAGAAGAAGGTGCTCACCGTCTCCGGCGACGTCTACCGCCCGGCGGCGATCGAGCAGCTGAAGACCGTCACCGCGCAGGCCGGCGCCGAGTGGTTTCCGTCCTCGCCCGAGCAGAAGCCGCTGGACATCGCGCGCGCCGCGCTGGACCACGCGAAGCGCCATTACCACGACGTGCTGATCGTCGACACCGCCGGCCGGCTGGCGATCGACGAGGCGCTGATGGCCGAGATCCGCGAGCTGCACGCGGCGCTCAAGCCGGTGGAGACGCTGTTCGTCGTCGACGCGATGCAGGGCCAGGACGCGGTCAATACCGCGAAGGCCTTCAAGGACGCGCTGCCGCTGACCGGCGTCGTGCTGACCAAGCTGGACGGCGACAGCCGCGGCGGCGCCGCGCTGTCGGTGCGCGCGGTGACCGGCGCGCCGATCAAGTTTGCCGGCGTGTCCGAGAAGATCGACGGCCTGGAGGTCTTCGACGCCGAGCGCCATGCCGGCCGCGTGCTCGGCATGGGCGACATCGTCGCGCTGGTCGAGGAAGTGCAGAAGGGCGTCGACGTCGCGGCGGCGCAGAAGCTGGCCGAGAAGGTCAAGAGCGGCGCCGGCTTCGACCTCGAGGACTTCCTGGCCCAGATCAGCCAGATGAAGAACATGGGCGGCCTCGCCGGGCTGATGGACAAGCTGCCCAGCCAGCTCAGCGCCAAGGCGGCCGGCGCCGACATGGGCCGCGCCGAGCGCGACGTGCGCCGCATGGAGGGCATCATCCGCAGCATGACGCCGCTGGAGCGGCGCAAGCCCGAACTCATCAAGGCCAGCCGCAAGCGCCGCATCGCTCAAGGTGCCGGCGTGCAGGTGCAGGAGGTCAACCGGCTGCTCAACCAGTTCGAGCAGATGCAGGGCATGATGAAGAAGATGAAGGGCGGCGGCATGATGAAGATGCTGCGCCGCATGGGAGGCATGGGCGGGATGGGCGGCATGGGCGGCCCCGGCGGCGGCTTCCCCGGCCTGCCCCCGCGCTGAGCCGGGACGAAGGACCGTCCCTGCGGACGGTCTTGCGCCTCGCGAAGGGCGAGCGCCTGCGAGCGCGAGCGCGCCCGGCCGGCCCGGAAGACCCGTGACTTCCGTCACGTCCGGCTGCCTGCCGGCCGCCGGTGAAACGCATCGATACGCCTTGGCGGGCGCTCCCGATTGATCGTTCGGCCCTCGTGCCGATGAACCGGGGGTCCGATCCCCGCACCGACCTCCGCCCTGCGCCGCCGACATGGAATTCCTGCCCCCGATCGCCTCCTTCGCCCTGCCGGCCACGGTGCTGCTGCTGCTGACCCTGCTGGCGATGCGCCTGCGCCAGCGTGGCGGCGGCCGCCGCCGCAACGACCGCGAGGTCGTCGACACGATCGCCGGCTGGCCGCCCGAGGCCGGCCGCGTGTTGACGATCACCGAGCGCCAGGCCTACGACCTGCTCAGGCGCGCCGTGCCCGGCTTCCTGGTGCTGGCGCAGGTGCCGCTGTCGCGCTTCATCCGCGTGCCGACCAAGCGCTCGTACACCGAGTGGCTCTCGCGCGTGGGCTCGCTGTCGGCCGACCTGCTGATCTGCGACGCCGGCTCGCGCGTGCTCGCCGTGGTCGACATCCGCTCGCCGCAGGAGACCGAACGCAGCCGGCGCCGGCACGAACGCCTGGGCCGCGTGCTGCGCGAGGCCGGCGTGCGCGTCGTCACCTGGCGCGAGGGCGAACTGCCGAGCGCGATCGAGGTGCGCCATGCGATGACCGCGGTGCTGGCCTCGGTCGGTGCCAAGGGCTTCGCCGCCTCGGGCCCGATGCCGCTGATTCCGGTGCCGGAGATCAACGAGATCCTGGCCGAAGGCGATCGCGCCGCCGCCGAGGCGCACTTCGAGCCCGGCATGGAGCCGGTGGCCTCGGCCTTCCTGGACGAGCTGGAAGCCGCCGGGCAGGCCGGCCGCTGAACCCACCAGGCGGCCGACCAGGCCTGCCGCCGCGCAGCCCACGAGGCCGCGCAGGGCGGCCGCGGATCAGTCCAGCAGCGCACGCGCGAATTCGCGCGCGTCGAAGGTCTGCAGGTCCTCGAGCTTCTCGCCGATGCCGATGAAATAGACGGGCACCGGCCCCCCGGCGCGCTGCGCGCCCCAGCGCGCGATCGCCGCCAGCACGCCGCCCTTGGCGGTGCCGTCGAGCTTGGTCACCACCAGCCCGGTGAGCTGGATCGCGTCGTCGAAGGCCTTGACCTGCGCCAGCGCGTTCTGCCCGGTGTTGCCGTCGACGACCAGCAGCACCTCGTGCGGCGCGCCGTCCTGCGCCTTGGCGATGGTGCGGCGGATCTTCTTCAGCTCCTCCATCAGGTGCGGCTGCGTCGGCAGGCGGCCGGCGGTGTCGGCGATCACGACGTCGCAGCCGCGCGCGCGGCCGGCCGTCACGGCGTCGAAGCTGACCGCCGCCGGGTCGCCGCCGGCCTGCGCGACGATCTCGACGCGGTTTCGGTCGGCCCACACCGCGAGCTGCTCGCGCGCCGCGGCGCGGAAGGTGTCGGCCGCGGCCAGCAGCACCTTGCAGTCGGCCTGCGCGAGGTGGCGCGTGAGCTTGCCGATGCTGGTCGTCTTGCCGGCGCCGTTGACGCCGGCGACCATGATCACGGTCGGCCCCTCGCGGCCCTCGCCGCCGATGACCAGCGGCTTCTGCAGCGGCGCCAGCAGGTCGGCGATGGCGTCGGCGAGCAGGCCCTTCACCGCCGCCGGGTCGGTGGCGCGCGCCTCCTTGACGCGGCGCCTGAGGTCGGCGAGCAGGAACTGCGTCGCCGGCACGCCGGTGTCGGCCATCAGCAGCGCGGACTCCAGCTCCTCGTACAGCGCTTCGTCGATGCGGGTGCCGGTGAAGACCTGGGCGATGCTGCCGCCGGTCTTGCGCAGGCCCTGCGAGAGGCGGCTGAACCAGCCGCTGCGTGCGGGTGGTGCAGCGGCGGCCGGCGCGATGGCGGGCACGGCGGCCGGGGCAATCGCCGTGGCACTCGCGGGGGTGACGTCGGGCGCAAGGGCCGGGGGCGCAACGGCCGGAGGCGCAACGACCGGGGACGGGGCGGCGACGGCGGGCGGTGCAGGTGCCGCCGGCGGCGCCTTCTTGCGGAAGAAACTGAACATCGGGGATGGGCGGCGCGAAGGATCCGGCCGGCCACGGGGAGCCTGCGCCGCGACGGCCCGGGCCGCTATAATCGCGGGCTCAGGCGCTTTAGCTCAGTTGGTTAGAGCGACGGAATCATAATCCGCAGGTCCGGGGTTCAAGTCCCTGAAGCGCCACCAGATATGCCAGATCGCGGCCCGGGCATCGCCCCGGGCCGTTTTTCTTCCACAGCCCCTGGATCCACACCATGAACCGCTGTGCCGCCCTGCTCTCCCTCGCCGCGCAGCTGCTGGCCACCACGCTGCCCGCCGCCGCGCAGGCGCAGCGCAACTTTCCGGCCAACGCACTGCGCGGCGAGCTGATGATCCAGCAGCCGCCGCAGGCCCTGCTCAACGGGCGCCCGGCGCGGCTTGCTCCGGGCGCGCGCATCCGCGGCGCCGACAACCTGCTGCAGATGTCGGGCGCGCTCGCCGGCCAGCGGCTGCCGGTGCACTACACGCTGGACAACGCCGGCCACCTGATGGACATCTGGGTGCTGACGCCGGCCGAGCTGGCGCGCCGCCCCTGGCCGACGACGCCCCAGCAGGCCAGCGCGTGGGTCTTCGACCCCGTCGGGCAGGTCTGGAGCCGGCCGTGAGCGCCGCGGGCAGCGCGCCGAAGAAGGTCTTCATCCGCACCTTCGGGTGCCAGATGAACGAGTACGACTCGGACAAGATGGCCGACGTGCTCGGCGCCGCTCAGGGCTTCGAGAAGACCGACGATCCCGAGCAGGCCGACCTGATCCTGTTCAACACCTGCAGCGTGCGCGAGAAGGCGCAGGAGAAGGTCTTCAGCGACCTCGGCCGCGTCAAGCACCTGAAGAAGAAGGGCGTGCTGATAGGCGTCGGCGGCTGCGTGGCCAGCCAGGAAGGCGCGGCGATCGTCGAGCGCGCACCCTACGTCGACCTGGTCTTCGGCCCGCAGACGCTGCACCGGCTGCCGCAGATGATCGAGGCGCGCCGGCGCGAGCGCCGCGCGCAGGTGGACATCAGCTTCCCCGAGATCGAGAAGTTCGACCACCTGCCGCCGGCGCGCGTGGATGGCTCGTCCGCCTTCGTCTCGATCATGGAGGGCTGCAGCAAATACTGCAGCTACTGCGTCGTGCCCTACACGCGCGGCGAGGAGGTCAGCCGCCCGCTGGAGGACGTGCTGACCGAGGTCGCCGGCCTGGCCGCGCAGGGCGTGCGCGAGGTCAACCTGCTGGGCCAGAACGTCAACGCCTGGCGCGGCACGCTGGACGGCGCGCCGGCGGACTTCGCGCTGCTGCTGGAGTGCGTGGCCGAGATCCCGGGCATAGCGCGGCTGCGCTACACCACGAGCCACCCCAACGAATTCACGCCGCGGCTGATCGAGGCCTACGCGCGCATCCCGCAGCTGGTCAGCCACCTGCACCTGCCGGTGCAGCATGGCAGCGACCGCATCCTGATGGCGATGAAACGCGGCTACACCGCGATGGAATACAAGAGCATCGTGCGCCGGCTGCGTGCGGTGCGGCCGGGCATCAGCCTGTCGTCGGACTTCATCGTCGGCTTTCCCGGCGAGACCGAGGACGACTTCGAGAAACTGATGGCGCTGGTGGACGAGGTCGGCTTCGACAGCAGCTTCAGCTTCGTCTTCAGCAAGCGCCCGGGCACGCCGGCCGCGGCGCTGGCCGACGACACGCCGCAGGCCGTGAAGCTGGCGCGGCTGCAGCGGCTGCAGGCGGCGATCGAGGCGCATGCGCGGCGCATCGGCGCCAGCCGCGTCGGCACCGTGCAGCGCATCCTGGTCGAGGGCCCGTCTAAGAAGGACCCGGCCGAGCTGATGGGCCGCACCGAGTGCAACCGCATCGTCAACTTCGACGGCGGGCCGCAGGCGGCGCGGCTGGTCGGCCAGATGCTGGACGTGCGCATCACCGCCGCGCTGCCGCACT
This sequence comes from Rubrivivax sp., assembly GCA_019635315.1. GTDB lineage: Bacteria > Pseudomonadota > Gammaproteobacteria > Burkholderiales > Burkholderiaceae_C > Rubrivivax. The sequence goes on along the minus strand of JAHBZT010000001.1, from coordinate 926,239 downwards.
CTCTGCGCGGCACGCCGGTGCTGCACGACGCAGCGCTGCCGGCCTGAGGCGACGGGCGGGCCCGGCGGCTGGCGCTTCAGCCGCGCCGCCGCCCGGGCCCGAAGCCCAGCCACCACAGTGCCAGCGCGTTGGCCAGCACCAGCACGGCATAGGTGGCCATGCGGCCGTCGCGGCCGCCGAGCACCAGGCCGCCGACGGTGACCAGCGCCCCCGCGGCCGCCGCGCCCAGCGCCAGCCGCTGCCAGCGCACGGCGGCCAGCTCGCGCCGCCACAGCAGCTTCGCCAGCCCCGCGCTCAGCGCGGCCAGCGCCACCGCGGGCAGGAACAGGTTGACGAGGTGCCAGAAGGCGTCGAGGGCATCCATGGTTGACGGCGGCGCGGGCGGGCCCGATGATCGGCTGAATTGTCGTCAGGACAAGTTGACACTTGATCTGTCGCAGGAGATGCGCCAGTTCCACCCACCCTCGCAGGGGCCGGCCCGTACAATTTTGGCGTGAGCGTCTTCGCCCTCGGGCTCAACCACACCACCGCCCCGCTGGACCTGCGCGGGCGGCTGGCCTTCGCGCCCGAGCAGATGGCACCGGCACTGCGCGGCCTGCGCGAACGGCTGCAGCGAGCGGTGCCGGAAGCCGCCATCGTCTCCACCTGCAACCGCACCGAACTCTACGTGGCCGCCGGCCAGGCGCCGGCGCAGGAACTGGTGCGCCCGGCGCTGGACTGGCTGGCCGAGCAGGGCGGCATCCCCGGCGGGCAGTTGCAGGGCCACAGCTACGTGATGGAGGACCGCGCCGCGGCGCGCCACGCCTTCCGCGTCGCCGCCGGGCTGGACTCGATGGTGCTCGGCGAGCCGCAGATCCTGGGCCAGATGAAGCAGGCCGTGCGCCTGGCCGACGAAGCCGGCACGCTGGGCACCACGCTGCACCAGCTGTTCCAGCGCAGCTTCGCGGTCGCCAAGGAGGTGCGCACGTCCACCGAAATCGGCGCGCACAGCATCAGCATGGCCGCCGCCGCGGTGCGCCTGGCGGCGCAGATCTTCGAGCGTCTGGAGGACATCCGCGTGCTCTTCGTCGGCGCCGGCGAGATGGTCGAGCTGGTCGCCACCCACTTCGCGGCGCGCACGCCCAAGGCGATGGCGGTGGCCAACCGCACGCTGGAGCGCGGCGAGAAGCTGGCCGCGCGCTTCGGCGGCGAGGTGCTGCGGCTGTCGGACCTGCCGTCGCGGCTGCACGAATTCGACGCCGTGGTGTCCTGCACCGCGAGCACGCTGCCCATCATCGGCCTCGGCGCGGTGGAGCGCGCGCTGAAGGCGCGTCGCCATCGCCCGATGTTCATGGTCGACCTGGCGGTGCCGCGCGACATCGAGCCCGAGGTCGCGCAGCTGGCCGACGTGTTCCTGTACACCGTCGACGACCTGTCCTCGCTGGTGCAGACCGCCGGCGAAAAGCGCCAGGCCGCGGTCGAGCAGGCCGAGGCCATCATCGACGCCGGCGTCACCAGCTTCGCGCACTGGCTGGACCAGCGCGCCGCGGTGCCGCTGATCCAGGCGCTGAACCGCCAGGCCGATGACTGGGCGGCGCTGGAGCTGGCGCGCGCGAAGAAGCTGCTGGCGCGCGGCGAACCGGTCGATCAGGTGCTGCAGGCGCTGTCGCGCGGGCTCACGCACAAGATGCTGCACGGCACGCTGGCCGAGCTGCACGCCGCCGACGGCGACGAACGCGCGCGGCTGGCGCACACCGTCTCGCGGCTGTTCCTGCGCGGCAGCACGCGCGGCAGCGGCAACGGCGGCGGCGACCCCGGACCCGACGCGGAACGTTAGCGGCGCCGCGCGCCGACGACCGTTTCCGCCGCGCCGCGTGCATCCCGGCACGCCACGCGCCCTTCCCCGCCGCGACCCGCCGAGAACCCCCCATCGATGACTCCTGCCCTGCGTGAACAGTTCGAACGCCTGGCGCTGCGCCTGGCCGAGCTCGACGCGACGCTGGCCGACCCCGCCGTCGCGGCGGATGCGAAGCGCTGGCGCACGCTGTCGCGCGAGCAGGCGCAGGCCGCCGACATCGTCGAGCGCTGGCGCCGCTACCGGCAGCGCGAGCAGGACCTGGCGGCCGCGCGCGAACTGCTGGCCGACCCCGAGATGGCCGAGATGGCGCGCGAGGAGATCGCTGCCGCCGAGGACGAGCTGGCACGCCTGCACGGCGAGCTGCAGACGGCGCTGATCCCGCGCGACCCCGACGACGAGCGCAATGCCTTCCTCGAGATCCGCGCCGGCACCGGCGGCGACGAGAGCGCGCTGTTCGCCGGCGACCTGGCGCGCATGTACCTGCGCTTCTGCGAGCGCCGCGGCTGGCGCACCGAGGTGATGAGCGAGAGCGCGGCCGAACTCGGCGGCTACAAGGAACTGGTGCTGCGCGTTGACGGCGCGGGCGCCTACGGCACGCTGCGCTTCGAGAGCGGCGGCCACCGCGTGCAGCGCGTGCCGGCCACCGAGAGCCAGGGCCGCATCCACACCAGCGCCTGCACGGTGGCCGTGATGCCCGAGCCCGACGAGGCCGAGGAGGTGCAGCTCAACCCGGCCGAGCTGCGCATCGACACCTTCCGCGCCAGCGGCGCCGGCGGCCAGCACGTCAACAAGACCGACAGCGCGATCCGCATCACGCACCTGCCCACCGGCCTGGTCGCCGAATGCCAGGACGACCGCAGCCAGCACCGCAACAAGGCCAAGGCGATGGCGGTGCTGGTGGCGCGGCTGCGCGAGCAGGAACGCAGCGAGCGCGCCGCGAAGGAGGCGGCCACGCGCAAGAGCCTGGTCGGCAGCGGCGACCGCAGCGACCGCATCCGCACCTACAACTTTCCGCAGGGCCGGCTGACCGACCACCGCATCAACCTGACGCTGTACAAGCTGGCGCAGGTGATGGAAGGCGACCTCGACGACGTCGTCGCGGCGCTGCAGGCGGCGCGTTCGGCCGAGCAGCTGGCGCAGCTGGAAGCCGGCGGCCTGTCGTGACCCCGCGCGACGCCCTGGCCCGCGCACGTGCCGCCGGCGTCGACCGCCTGGACGCGCAGCTGCTGCTGGCCGCCGCGCTCGGACGGCCGCGCGAATGGCTGCTGGCGCACGACGACGAGGCACTGCCCGACGCCGCCCACGCGCGCTTCGACACCCTGCTGGCACGCCGCGCCGCCGGCGAGCCGCTGGCCTACCTGCTGGGCGAGCGCGAGTTCCACGGCCTGCTGCTGCAGGTCACGCCCGCCGTGCTGGTGCCGCGGCCGGACACGGAGACGCTGGTCGACTGGGCGCTGGCGCTGCTGGCCGGCCCGCTGGCGGACGAAGCCGCGCCGGTGGTCGCGGATCTGGGCACCGGCAGCGGCGCCATCGCGCTGGCCGTGTGCCGCGGTTGCCCGCGCGCGCGCGTGGTCGCCAGCGACGCCAGCGCCGAGGCGCTGGCGGTGGCGCGCGCCAACGGCCAGCGCCTGGGACTGCCGGTGCAGTGGCTGCTCGGTGACTGGTGGCAGCCGTACGCGCAGGCCGGCGTGCCCCCGCTGACGCTGGCCCTGTCGAACCCGCCCTACATCGCGGCTGGCGACCCGCACCTGCCGGCGCTGCGCCACGAACCACGGCCGGCGCTGGTGCCGCCCGGCGGCAACGGGCTGGCCGCGCTGCGCGCCATCGTCGCAGGCGCCACGCCGCACCTGGCCCCCGGTGGCTGGCTGCTGCTGGAGCATGGCCACGACCAGGCCGACGCCGTGGCGTCGCTGCTGCGCAACGCCGGCTTCGACGACGTGCAGCACCGCGAGGACCTGGCGGGCCACCGACGCTGCACCGGGGGACGCCGGCCGGCGCCGGCGCCTGTGTAACGCGCGGCAAGTTGGGGAACAGCCCCGCGATCGCGGGGTTTATGCACGCATCGGTGGTATCCCGGCGCGGGCTTGCAGGTCTACCATGTTCGCGTGCCCCGACGTCCAGCGAAGGAGCGAACGATGTCCCGCCGTACCCGCCCTGCCCTCGCCTGTGTGCTCGCGACCCTGCTGTCTGCCGCCATGCCGGCGTCGGCGCAGAACGGCCTGAAGCTGCAGGCCGACGCGTCCGCGGAGCGGTCGCTGCGGCTGGGCAGCGTGCAGCTGGACCTGTCGGTGGCAGACCTGGGCGTGGCGCAGCGTGCGCGCCTGTTCGGCGACTACTACCTGACCGGCCCGGGCTTCGGCGCCGGCCAGGTGTCCGGCGGCCTGCGGCTGACCAGTGGCCTGTCCTTCGGCCCGCGCGGCGCCACGCTGGCGCTGCCGCCGGGCCGCACCGGCGACGGCCTGCAGCTCGGTCCGCGCCTGGGCGCCGGCGTCATGGGCGAGCGCGACGCCGAGCGCGTCACGCTGCCCTACCTGGGCGTGGGCTACACCAGCCTGTCGCTGCGCGAAGGCTGGGGCTTCTCGGCCGACATCGGCCTGGGCGGGCAGCGGCCCGGCGAGCGCGTGCGCTTCGGGCGCAGCGGCCCGAGCGCGACGCAGGTCGAGAACCTGCTCAACGACCTGCGGCTGGCGCCGGTGATCCAGCTCGGGGTGTCCTACTCGTTCTGGTAGCCGCGACGGCGGCGCAGCAGGGTGCCGATGCCGGCCAGGCCGGCCACCATCAGGCCCAGCGAGCCCGGCTCGGGGATCGCCGCCGCATAGTGGTAGCTGACGCTGACGGTGGCGTCGGCGTCCCACAGCATCGCGCTGAAGCCGGCGCCTCCACCATAGCCGAAATAGCCGCCGTCCCAGGGCGCGAAGCGCAGGCTGATGCCGTGGGTGGACTGGCTGGTCGTCGTGAAGAAGTTGGCCAGCGTGGCGGCATCGGTGATCTCGCCGCTGGCGCTGGCGCTGGTCACCAGGTTGATCGGCAGCGAGCCGCCCAGCGGCGGCCACACCGTGGTGTAGGTGTCGATGACCGTGCGGATGTCGGTCATCGCCGCGGTCTGCGGCCAGACCTGCAGGTTCAGCGCCTCCAGGAAGAAGGCGCCGTCGATGCGCGCCGTGCAGGCGCCGGCCGCGTCGGGGTGGTTGGGCACCGTGCAGACACCGTCGAAGCTGCGCCAGCCGTCCAGCGTGAAGCTGACGCGTTCGAGCGTGCCGAGCGCCGGGTCGAACAGCGGCAACATGTCGTAGACGGTCAGGTTGTAGGTGTCGTCGGCCGTCGCGCCGTAGCCGAAGCGGGCGTCGCCGCCCGCGGCGGTGAAGGTCGTCGAGTGCGTCAGCGTGCCCGCTTGGGCAGCCACCGCGGCGGCGAGGGCGAGGGTGGCGGCGCCGCACAGGCGCGGCATGAAGGCAGGGACGGGAGCGGTCTTCATGAGTCCTCCGGGTTCGTCGGGGTTCGGGTGCTCGGGGTGGAAAGGGTCGGTGCGATCAGGCCGTGCGGCGACGCCGCGACAGCCCGAGCAGCACGCCGCCGCCGGCGGCGAACAGTGCCCAGGTCCCCGGCTCGGGGATCGCCGGGATGCCCTGCGGGCGCAGCACGTCGCCGGGCGACAGCGCAATCCAGTCGAACTCGAAGGTCTGCCCGGTGGTGTTGTGCAGCACCAGCAGCTGTTCGTAGTCGCCCTCGTCGTTGGGCCGCAGCAGGTTGGCGAACGAGGCATCCAGGCGCACGCGGTAGGTGTTGACGGTGCCGCCGTCAGCGCTGCCGCCGCGCGGGTCCAGGCCGCCGACCCGGTACAGCGCGGAGGTCTCCAGCGTCAGTTGCAGGCCGTTGAAGTCCAGCGTCAGGCCCTTGAGGTCGTTGAAGCTCAGGTCGCGGCGGGTCGCGATCTCGAACTCTAGGCCGCCGCCCGCCTCGGCGCCGTCGCGCTGGCCGCCGGTGAAGGGCAGCACGACGCGGCGCAGCGCGCCCGGCAGCAGCACCGCCGGCGCGACGTCCACGGTGGCCAGGCCGCCGTGGTCGGTGGCGAAGAAGCTGAAGCTGTCGAAGGAACCGGCGCGCAGCTGGGCGCCGATCTCGAAGATCGTCGCCTCCAGCCTGGACGCCGTGGCCGCACGCAGGTCCGCGCCGCCCATGCCGGCGCTGCTGGCGTCGCCGACGCCGCCCAGGAAGACCGCGCTGACGCCGCTGCGGTTGCGCGTGGCGTCGTGGATGTCGCGCAGGTCGTCCCAGTCCAGCGACTCCGGCTGCCCGGCGTAGGCCAGCACGAAGGTGTTGCCCAGGCCCAGTTGCGAAAAGCCGATCCGCCGGTCGGCATCGCCCTGGATCAACGGCGTCTCCCGGGCATCGGCGCCAAAGATGCCCTGGACGTGCACCCCGGCGGCGCTCGTGTACGGCGAGAAGGCCGCCGCCGCGGAGCGGTGGTAGCCGTTGTAGTAGCTGAGGTCGCCGGCCTTGTCCGCCGAGGCCACGGTGGCTTCGGTGAAGCGCCAGCGGTCGTAGAAGCCGTAGGGCTGGGCCTCGAACGGAGTGGCGTTGAAGCTGGCCAGCCAGTCGCCCCCGAAGCACTGCGTGAAGAACATCGTGATGGACGTATGGACCGCCGTGTCGCCGCGGTCGCCGTCGTTGAAGGCGCGCGCGATCCAGTCGGCGACATGCCACTGGTAGATGCGGCTGCCGTCGTTGGTGGGCAGCGTGCCCCAGTAGGCGACGACGGCATCGGCCGGCGGCGGCGCCAGCAGCATCGCGGCCACCGCCGCCAGCGGCGCCAGCCGGCCGGCCAGCGGCAGGCGCCTGCGCGGCGCGGCCTTCGCTTCGGTCTTCATCGGTCCCTCCGGTTCGCCCGTGTCGGGCGCTGCGTTGTCGTCGGAACCGATTGAGCCGCCGGCGGCGTTGCAAAGCCGTTGCGCAACCGGGCCGGCGGCACCCGGCGCGCCTGCGCTCCCCGCGAATGCGGGGGTGCACGCGGGGGCCCGGCCGCGCCGGCGAGCGCGGCTGTGCTGCCGGCGTGGGCTTCAGCGGCCGCCGCCGGGCCGGCGGGCGTAAGCGGGTACAGTCACGCCCGTTTCCCCAGCGACTTCGAGAGCACGACCATGAGCGACGTCCAGCAGAGAATCGACGAGATGGTGAAGAGCCACCGCGTGATGCTCTTCATGAAGGGCACCGCGCAGTTTCCGCAGTGCGGCTTCTCCGGCCGCGCGATCCAGATCCTGAAGGCCGCCGGCGCCAAGGACGTGGCCACCTTCAACGTGCTGGAGGACGACGAGGTCCGCCAGGGCATCAAGGACTATGCGCAGTGGCCGACCATCCCGCAGCTGTACGTGGGCGGCGAATTCGTCGGCGGCTCGGACATCATGATGGAGATGTACGAGAGCGGCGAGCTGCAGCAGCTGCTGGCCGCCAAGGCCTGACGTGACGGCGCGGCGGCTGGTCGTCGGCATCACCGGCGCCAGCGGCGCGCTGTACGCCGTGCGGCTGCTCGAGCGCGCCCGCGCGCTGGGCCTGCACACCCACCTGGTCGTCACGCCGGCCGGCGTGCTGAACGTGCACCACGAGACCGGGCTCGACCGCGAGGCGCTGTATGCGCTGGCCGCCGAGGCCCATGCCCCGGGCGACATCGGTGCCTGCATCGCCAGCGGCAGCTTCGACACCGCGGCGATGGTGGTCGCGCCCTGCTCGATGAAGACGCTGGCCGCCATCGCGCACGGCTACGGCGACAACCTGCTGACGCGCGCCGCCGACGTGACGCTGAAGGAGCGCCGCCGCCTGGTGCTGATGGTGCGCGAGACGCCGCTGAACCTGGCGCACCTGCGCAACATGGTGACCGCCACGGAGATGGGCGCCATCGTCTACCCGCCGCTGCCGGCCTTCTACCACCGGCCGGCGTCGATCGACGAACTGGTGAACGAAGGCGTGGAGCGCGTGCTGGCGCTGGCCGGCGTGGCCGGTGCGGCGCCGCGGGAGTGGCGCGGGCTGTAGTCGCGTCTGGCGACCGGGCCCTGCGGGCCGCGCTGCCGCAGCATGGGCAGGCGGCAGCGGGCCGTGCGCTCAGGCCAGCGGGATGTCCCACTGCCGGCGCGCGCCGAAGACCAGGTTCGGATACTCGGCGCGGCCGCGGCTGCCGTTGTAGCGGCCCAGCGCCATGAACAGGTCGCCGCGCTCGCGGTCCAGGTAGTGGCGCAGGATCACGCAGCCGAAACGCAGGTTGGTCTGGGTGTGGAAGAGCCGGCTCGCGTCACCGTCGCCGATCAGGCGCGCCCAGAACGGCATCACCTGCATGTAGCCGCGCGCGCCGGCCTTGCTGATGGCGTACTTGCGGAAGCCGCTCTCGACCTGGATCAGGCCCAGCACCAGCGACAGCTCCAGCCCGGCGCGCCGGCTTTCGTAGAACACCGTCTCGAGGAATTCGACCCGCGTGTGGTGCTCGGCCTTGCGGCGCTTGAGCCGCTGACTGGCCGCGCCCAGCCAGCGCAGGTAGGCCAGGCGCTGCTCGATGTCGTCGAAGCGCGGGCGCGGCGGCGCCGCGTCGCGCACCGCGGCGGCCAGCGCGCCGCGCACGGAGTCGGCCAGCGGCTCCTCGATCTGCGCGCCGGCGGCGACCGGGCGCGGCGCCAGGCCCGCCGCCAGCGTGGCGAGCGGCGCCACGAGCAGCGCGCGCCGCGCCGGCGTCATGCCATCAGCAGGGCCTTGGCGGCGGCCGCCGCTTCGGCCAGCGGCATTACGCGCGCCTCGGCCTCGCGCCGGCCCTGCACTTCCACGGTGCCCGCCTTCAGGCCGCGCTCGGAGACGACCACACGCGCCGGCACGCCGATGAGCTCCCAGTCGGCGAACATCGCGCCCGGGCGCTCGCCGCGGTCGTCGAGCACGACGTCCACGCCCAGCGCCGCGAGTTCGTCGTGCAGCTGCTGCGCCGCCGTGCGCACGGCCTCGATGCGGTCGAAGCCGATCGGGCACACCACCACCTGGAAGGGCGCGATGGCCGCCGGCCAGATGATGCCGCGCTCGTCGTGGTTCTGCTCGATGGCGGCACCCAGGATGCGGGTGACGCCGATGCCGTAGCAGCCCATCTCGAAGGGCTGCGGCTTGCCGTGCTCGTCCAGGAACGTGGCGCCCATCGGCTCGCTGTACTTCTTGGTGCCGAGGTAGAAGACATGGCCGACCTCGATGCCGCGCTGGATGGCAAGCGATCCCTTGCCGTCCGGGCTGGGGTCGCCGGCGACGACGTTGCGGATGTCGGCCACGAGGTCGGGCTCGGGCAGGTCGCGGCCCCAGTTGACGCCGGTGTAGTGGAAGTCGGCCTCGTTGGCGCCGCAGACGAAGTCGGACATGTTCGCCACCGTGCGGTCGGCGACGACCTTGACCGGGCGGTCGGCGTCGCGGCCGCCGAAGAGGGGGCCCAGGTAACCGGGGCGACAGCCGAAGTGGTCCTCGATCTCGGTGGCCGTCGCGAAGCGCCAGCCGTCCTTCAGGCCCGGCACCTTGCCGGCCTTGACTTCGTTGAGGCTGTGGTCGCCGCGCACGAGCAGCAGCCAGACGGTGGTCTTGACGATGTCGCCGCCCGCATTCTTCTCGTCGGTGGCCAGCACCAGGCTCTTGACCGTGCGCGCCAGCGGCAGGCCCAGCAGTTCGGCCACGTCCTCGCAGGTGGCGCGGTCCGGCGTCGGCGTCTTGGCCAGTTCCTGTCTGGGCGCCGCGCGCTCGGCGATCAGCGACAGCGCCTCGGCGAGCTCGACGTTGGCCGCATAGTCGCTGGCGGGGCAGTAGGCGATGGCGTCCTCGCCGGTATCGGCGATGACCTGGAATTCGTGCGAGGCGTCGCCGCCGATCGCGCCGGTGTCCGCGGCCACCGCGCGGTACTGCAGCCCGAAGCGGTCGAAGATGCGCTTGTAGGCGTCGAACATGGCCTGGTAGCTGACGAGCGCGCTGGCCTGGTCGCGGTCGAAGGAGTAGGCGTCCTTCATCGTGAATTCGCGCCCGCGCATCAGCCCGAAGCGCGGCCGGCGCTCGTCGCGGAACTTGGTCTGGATGTGATAGAAGTTGCGCGGCAGTTGCTTGTAGCTGCGCAGCTCCTGGCGCGCGATGTCGGTGATGACCTCCTCGCTGGTGGGCTGCACGACGAAGTCGCGCTGGTGGCGGTCCTTCACGCGCAGCAGCTCGGGGCCGTAGGCCTGGAAGCGGCCGGTCTCCATCCACAGCTCGGCCGGCTGCACCACCGGCATCAGCAGCTCCACTGCGCCGGCGCGGTTCATCTCCTCGCGGATGATGGCCTCGATCTTGCGGATCACGCGCAGGCCCATCGGCATGTAGTTGTAGATGCCGGCGCCCAGGCGCTTGATCATGCCGGCGCGCATCATCAGCCGGTGGCTGACGATCTCCGCGTCGGCGGGCGCTTCCTTGAGCGTGGAGACGAAGGTCTGCGAAGCTTTCATGGCGGGGCCGGGCGATGCTGCGGTGGACGCGGCGGTTGCAGCACACGGCGCCGGGCCGCGCGCGAGGCCCCTGCACGGGGAGGCAAGCCCCTTGCTGGCGCATGCGGGTTAGCGAGAGGACGCTGACCGCGGAGCGCCGGTGCAATAATGAATTCAGTCACAAATTCAGAGATCCGATTATGCTCGACCGGGAAGGCTTCAGGCCCAACGTCGGCATCATCCTGCTCAACTCGCGCAACCAGGTGTTCTGGGGCAAGAGGCTGCGGACCCACTCCTGGCAGTTTCCGCAGGGCGGCATCAAGTACGGCGAGTCGCCCGAGCAGGCGATGTACCGTGAACTGCACGAGGAAGTGGGGCTGCGTCCCGAGCACGTGCAGATCCTCGCGCGCACGCGCGACTGGCTGCGCTACGAGGTGCCCGAGCACTTCATCCGCAAGGACGCGCGCGGCCACTACAAGGGCCAGAAGCAGATCTGGTTCCTGCTCAGGCTGGTGGGGCGCGACAGCGACATGAACCTGCGCGCCACCGACCACCCGGAGTTCGACGCCTGGCGGTGGAACGACTACTGGGTGCCGCTGGACGTGGTGATCGAGTTCAAGCGCGGCGTCTACGAGATGGCGCTCACCGAGCTGGCGCGCTACCTGCCGCGCGTGAGCCACGCCAACCGCTACCTGCGCAGCGGCCTGCGCGGCCAGCGCCACGACAGCGAGTTGCGCGCCCCGCCGGCCGAGCCGGCGCCGTCGCCGGGCGAATAGCGGGCCGGTCGCCGACCCCCGGCGCTGCTACACGAGGACCAGGTTGGTCCGGTGGATCAGCTCGGGCTCGTTGGCATAACCCAGCAGCGCCTCGATCTGCGACGACGGCTTGCGCGCGATCAGCCGCGCCTCGGCGGCCGAGTAGTTGGCCAGCCCGCGCGCGATCTCCGCGCCGGCGGGCGTGCGCACCGCGATCACGTCGCCGCGCACGAAGTCGCCCTGCACCTCGTGCACGCCGATCGGCAGCAGGCTCTTGCCCTCGCGCAGCAGCTTGGCCACCGCGCCCTCGTCCACGCGCACCCAGCCGCGCAGCTGCAGGTGGTCGACCATCCAGCGCTTGCGCGCGGTGTGCTTGGGCGTGCCGGCCACCAGCGCGGTGCCGATGGCCTCGCCGGCGGCCAGGCGCAGCAGCACGTCGGTCTCGCGGCCCCAGGCGATGACGGTGCTGGTGCCGCTGCCGGCCGCGCGCTTGGCGGCCAGGATCTTGGTCAGCATGCCGCCGCGCCCGATGGTGCTGCCGGCGCCGCCGGCCATCGCTTCCAGCGCCGGGTCGCCGGCGGTGGCCTGGTCGATGAAGCGCGCCTGCGGGTCACGGCGCGGGTCGGCCGAATACAGGCCGCGCTGGTCGGTCAGGATCACGTAGGCGTCGGCGTCGACCAGGTTGGCCACCAGCGCGCCCAGCGTGTCGTTGTCGCCGAAGCGGATCTCGTCGTTGACGACGGTGTCGTTCTCGTTGATGACCGGGATCACGCGCAGGCCCAGCAGCGTGATCAGCGTCGAGCGCGCGTTGAGGTAGCGCTCGCGGTCGGCCAGGTCGGCGTGCGTCAGCAGCACCTGCGCGCTGGCCATGCCGTGCTCGCGCAGGTGGGTCTCGTACATCTGCACCAAGCCCATCTGGCCGACCGCGGCGGCGGCCTGCAGCTCGGGCAGCTCGTGCGGGCGCTGGCTCCAGCCCAGGCGCTTCATGCCCTCGGCAATGGCACCGCTGGAGACCATCAGGAGCTCGCGGCCCTCGCGCGCCAGCGCGGCGAGCTGGCGCGCCCAGTTGCCGATGGCCACCGGGTCGACGCCGCGGCCTTCGTTGGTGACCAGGCTGGAGCCGACCTTGACGACGATGCGGCGCGCCTGCTTCAGCAGGCTAGCCATGGCCGGCGGGTGGCGCGGCGGGAGGCTCGGCCGGCGCCGCGGCAGGGGCGTCGAAGCGCACGTCCGCCTCCTCGGGCTCGCGCTGGTACTGCGCCACGTGCGCCCAGATCTGCGCCAGCAGCGGCTGCAGCCCCTCGCGCGCCAGTGCCGAGATCGCGAACACCGGTCCCTTGTGGCGCAGCCGGCGAACGTAGGCCTTGATGCGCGCGTCGCGCTCCTCGGGCGGCAGCATGTCGACCTTGTTGAAGACCAGCCAGCGCGGCTTGGCGGCCAGCGCCGGGTCGTACTTCTTCAGCTCGGCGACGATGGCGCGCACCTGCGCGACCGGGTCCGCGCCCTCGTCGAACGGCGCGGCGTCGACGATGTGCAGCAAGAGCCGCGTGCGCTGCAGGTGGCGCAGGAACTGGTGGCCGAGGCCGGCGCCTTCGCTGGCGCCCTCGATCAGACCGGGGATGTCGGCGACGACGAAGCTCTGCTCGGGCCCGACGCGCACCACGCCCAGGTTCGGGTGCAGGGTCGTGAATGGGTAGTCGGCGATCTTCGGCCGCGCGTTGCTGATCGCCGCGATCAGCGTGCTCTTGCCGGCGTTGGGCATGCCCAGCAGACCGACGTCGGCCAGCACGCGAAGTTCCAGCTTCAGCTTCCTTGCTTCGCCCGGCCAGCCCGGCGTCTTCTGGCGCGGCGCGCGGTTGGTGCTGCTCTTGAAGTGCAAGTTGCCGAAGCCGCCGTCGCCGCCCTTGGCCAGCAGCGCGCGCTGGCCATGCTCGAGCAGCTCGACCAGCACCGCGCCGGTCTCGGCATCGCTGACGATGGTGCCCACCGGCATGCGCAGCTCGATGTCGGGCCCGGCGGCGCCGAACTGGTCCGAGCCGCGGCCCGGTTCGCCGTTCTTCGCCTCGTGGCGGCGCGCGTAGCGGTAGTCGATCAGCGTGTTGATGTTGCGGTCGGCCGTGACCCAGACGCTGCCGCCGCGCCCGCCGTCGCCGCCGTTCGGGCCGCCGAAGGGGATGAACTTCTCGCGCCGAAAGCTCACGCAGCCGGCGCCGCCGTGGCCGGCGGCGACGTCGATGGTGGCTTCGTCGACGAACTTCATGGGTGAACGCTGGATGTTACGGCGGCCGCAAAGCACAAAGCCCCGGCGGACCGGGGCTTTGCAGGCCGCAGCGGGTGCGCGGCGTCAGGCCGCCGGGGTGACGAAGACCGTCTGGTGGTTGTTCGGGCCCTTGATCTCGTAGGACACCGAGCCGTCGACCAGCGCGAACAGCGTGTGGTCGCGGCCGACGCCGACATTCTTGCCGGCGTGGAACTTGGTGCCGCGCTGGCGCACGATGATGCTGCCGGCGCTGACGACCTGGCCGCCGAACACCTTGACGCCCAGCATCTTCGGTTGCGAGTCGCGGCCGTTGCGGGTGGAGCCGCCGCCCTTTTTCTGTGCCATGGTGCTTGACCTCAGCCGTTGACCGCGCTGATCTGCAGCTCGGTGTAGTTCTGGCGGTGCCCGCCGTGCTTCTGGTAGTGCTTGCGGCGGCGCATCTTGAAGATGCGCACCTTGTCGTGCCGGCCATGCGCCACCACCTTGGCGCTGACACTGGCCCCCGCGACCCAGGGTGCCCCGACCTTCAGGTCCGCGCCGCTGCCGACGGCGAGCACCTGATCGATCACGACTTCCTGGCCCACGTCCGCAGCAATCTGTTCTACCTTGATCTTTTCGCCGGCAGCAACCTTGTATTGCTTGCCACCGGTTTTTATGACCGCGTACATGTGTGACCTTTCCGTGGATGACCTTTCCACGCCGTGCGGTGCGGTGCGACTGCCGGGAGCCCCGGGGCCCGGGGACCTTGGCACCGCCACCGCCGCTGCAGCCGCTGCGGCCCCCGCTTCAGGGAACCCAGGGTGCGCGCGGAAAGCTTTTCAGTATAACACCATGGCTCTCGTGTCTGGGGGCTGCGCGCCGGGCGCGGCGGCAAAGCAGCCGCCCTTCCTATAATCCGGAACAGCCCGCCTCCGCCGTCCCGTGCTCGAGACCAACGCCCCCGCGACGCCTGCCCTCGACCCGACGGCGGCCGCCATGGAGCGCGTCGATGCCGTCATCCGCGAGCGGCTCGCCTCGCGCGTGGCGCTGATCGACCAGATCTCGCGCTACATCGTCAGCGCCGGCGGCAAGCGCATCCGGCCGCGCCTGGTGCTGCTGTTCTCGCAGGCGCTGGGCTTCGAGGGCCCGGAGCGCTACGAGCTGGCCGCCATCGTCGAGTTCATACACACCGCCACGCTGCTGCACGACGATGTCGTCGACGAATCGGCGCTGCGTCGTGGCCGCGCGACGGCCAACGCGATGTTCGGCAACGCCGCCAGCGTGCTGGTCGGCGACTTCCTGTACTCGCGCGCCTTCCAGATGATGGTCGGCGTCAACCGCATGCGCGTGCTGGACGTGCTGGCCGACGCGACCAACGTGATCGCCGAGGGCGAGGTCCTGCAGCTGATGAACATGCACGACCCCGACCTGGCGGTGGCCGACTACCTGCAGGTCATCCGCTTCAAGACCGCCAAGCTGTTCGAGGCCAGCGCGCGGCTGGGCGCGGTGATCGGCGGCGCCGACGCGGCGCTGGAGGAGTCGTGCGCCGACTATGGCCGCTCGCTGGGCACCGCCTTCCAGCTCGTCGACGACCTGCTGGACTACGAGGGCCACACCGACGAGCTGGGCAAGAACGTCGGCGACGACCTGCGCGAAGGCAAGCCCACGCTGCCGCTGCTGGTGGCGATGGAACGCGGCAGCGCCGAGGAGCGCGCGCTGATCCGCGAGGCGATCGAGCGTGGCGAGGTGCAGCGGCTGCCGCAGGTGCTGGCCGCCGTGCGCCGCACCGGCGCGCTGCAGGCCACGCGCGAGGCCGCGCTGCGCGAGGCGGAGGCGGCACGTGCGGCGCTGGCGCCGCTGCCGCCGTCGGCGGCGCGCGAGGCTCTGCTAGAATTATGTGTTCGGTCGGTCCACCGCTCTTCGTAGCGCCGCGTCAGCCTCGTGCTGGCAGGTCGCCGCGACAGTCGCGAGACCGGCCTTGCCAGCGGAGGGCGGGCTGAAGCAGCCCCGCGCCGCGGCCCTCGGGGTGTAGCTTAGCCTGGTAGAGCGCTACGTTCGGGACGTAGAGGCCGGAGGTTCGAATCCTCTCACCCCGACCAGGATGCATGCCGCACGACGCGCCGATCCGTGACCGCACGGCCGGCGCGTCGTGCCTTCGGGGCCACGTTCGCGGCCGCCCGGAGGCGCTGTAACGATTCGTCTGCACCGGGCGGACGCGGCTTTTCTGGCGTTTACACCCTGGGGCGGATCGGCGATCATCCCGCCGATATGCAGCCGTACTGTCCCTAGCCGATGGCCGCCGAGACGCTGGTCGAGCCGCCGCAGTCCTCGCTCTCGGGCGTGGCGCGCGTGCTCGTCAATGCCGGCAAGCTCAATGCGCGCTCGGCCGAGGAATTGCTCAAGAGCGCGCGCGAGCGCAAGAGCAACTTCGTCTCCGCGGTCGTCGGCGCCGGCGCGATCAAGTCGGACGACCTGGCGCACACCTTGTCCACCGCACTGGCCCTGCCGCTGCTGGACCTCAACGCCGTCGACCTGCAGAAGCTGCCGAAGAACCTGGTCGACCAGAAGATCGCGCAGCAGTACCAGCTGATGGTGCTGGGCAAGCGCGGCAACCGGCTGTTCATAGGCGCCGCCGACCCCACCGACCAGGAAGCCGTCGAGCGCATCAAGTTCGCGACCCAGCTCACGCCCGAGTGGGTGATCGTCGAGCACGACAAGCTGGTCAAGCTGCTGGAAGCGCAGAGCGCCAGCGCCAACGAGGTGCTGGAGACGCTGGCCGCGGCCGACTTCGACTTCGACGTCACCGACGAGGACACCGCGGCGCAGGAGTCGGCAGAGGTCACGACCGACGTCGAGGACGCGCCGGTCGTTCGCTTCCTGCAGAAGATGCTGATCGACGCGATCAACATGCGCGCGTCGGACCTGCACTTCGAGCCCTACGAATACCACTACCGCGTGCGCTTCCGCATCGACGGCGAGCTGCGCGAGATCACGCAGCCGCCGGTGGCGATCAAGGACAAGCTGGCCTCGCGCATCAAGGTCATCAGCCGCATGGACATCGCCGAGAAGCGGGTCCCGCAGGACGGCCGCATGAAGCTGAAGTTCGGCAGCAAGGCCATCGACTTCCGCGTCAGCACGCTGCCCACGCTGTTCGGCGAGAAGGTCGTGATCCGTATCCTGGACCCGTCCAGCGCCAAGCTGGGCATCGAGGCGCTGGGCTACGAGAAGATCGAGAAGGACCGCCTGATGGCGGCCATCCAGCGCCCCTACGGCATGGTGCTGGTCACCGGGCCCACGGGCTCGGGCAAGACGGTGTCGCTGTACACCTGCCTGAACATCCTGAATCAGCCCGGCGTCAACATCGCCACGGTCGAGGACCCGGCGGAAATCAACCTGCCCGGCATCAACCAGGTCAACGTCAATGACAAGGCCGGCCTGACCTTCGCGGCGGCGCTGAAGAGCTTCCTGCGCCAGGACCCGGACATCATCATGGTCGGCGAGATCCGCGACCTGGAGACGGCCGACATCGCGATCAAGGCCGCGCAGACCGGCCACATGGTGATGTCCACGCTGCACACCAACGACGCGCCGACCACGTTGACGCGGCTGATGAACATGGGCGTCGCGCCCTTCAACATCGCCGCCAGCGTGCTGCTGATCACCGCGCAGCGCCTGGCGCGGCGCCTGTGCGAGAACTGCAAGAAGCCGGCCGACTACCCGCGCGAGAGCCTGCTGAAGGCCGGCTTCAAGCCCGAGGAGCTGGACGGCAACTGGAAGCCCTACCGTGCCGTCGGCTGCTCGTCGTGCAACAACGGCTACAAGGGCCGTGTCGGCCTGTACCAGGTGATGCCGATCACCGAGGCCATCCAGCGCATCATCCTCTCGGAAGGCACGGCGCTGGACATCGCGCGCCAGGCCCAGGCCGACGGCGTGCGCGACCTGCGCCAGTCCGGACTGATCAAGGTGCGCGCCGGCGTCACCACGCTCGAGGAAGTGATCACCGTCACCAACGAGTAGCCGCGCCGCCGCACCTCCCCCTCCCCACCCTCCGAACCGCCCGCATACCCATGGCCACAGCAACGCTAGGCAAAGCCCCGAAGGAAATCGTCTTCGAATGGGAAGGCCGCGACAAGAACGGCAAGGTCGTGCGCGGCGAGATGCGCGCCGGCGGCGAGGCCGTCGTCAACGCCAGCCTGCGCCGCCAGGGCATCCTGGTCAACAAGGTCAGGAAGCGGCGCACCAGCGGCGGGCGCTCGATCAAGCAGAAGGACATCGCGATCTTCACGCGCCAGCTGGCGACGATGATGAAGGCCGGCGTGCCGCTGCTGCAGGCCTTCGACATCGTCGCGCGCGGCAGCACCAACCCGCGCATGACCAAGCTGCTGACCGACATCCGCAACGACGTCGAGACCGGCACCAGCCTGAGCGCGGCCTTCCGCAAGCACCCGCTGCACTTCGACAGCCTGTACTGCAACCTGGTGGAGGCCGGCGAGGCCGGCGGCATCCTGGAGGAACTGCTCGACCGCCTGGCCCTGTACCAGGAAAAGACGATGGCGATCAAGAGCAAGATCAAGTCGGCGCTGATGTACCCGGTGGCGGTCATCGTGGTCGCCTTCGTCGTGCTGACGGTGATCATGCTGTTCGTGATCCCGGCCTTCGAGGACGTGTTCAAGTCCTTCGGCGGCGAGTTGCCAGCGCCCACGCTGATCGTCATCGCGATGTCCAAGTTCTTCGCCAGCTACTGGTGGGCCATCTTCGGCCTGCTCGGCGGCGGCACCTATTTCTTCCTCGAGAGCTGGAAGCGCTCGGAGAAGATGCAGATGGCGATGGACCGCATCCTGCTGAAGGTGCCGGTGTTCGGCGATCTGGTCAACAAGTCGGTCATCGCACGCTGGACGCGCACGCTGTCGACGATGTTCGCCGCCGGCGTGCCGCTGGTCGAGGCGCTGGACTCGGTCGGCGGCGCCTCGGGCAACGCGGTCTACGCGCAGGCCACCGAGCAGATCCAGAAGGACGTCTCCACCGGCTCGGCGCTGACCACCGCGATGACGACCACCGGCGTCTTCCCGACCATGGTGCTGCAGATGGCCGCCATCGGCGAGGAATCCGGCTCGCTGGACCACATGCTGGCCAAGGCCGCCGAGTTCTACGAGGACGAGGTCGACGAGATGGTCAAGGGCCTGTCCAGCCTGATGGAGCCGTTCATCATCGTGATCCTGGGCGTGCTCATCGGCGGCATCGTGGTCTCGATGTACCTGCCGATCTTCAAGCTCGGCGCCGTCGTCTGAGGGGCCGGCATGGCCGGCGTGTCCGAGTGGCTGGCGGCGCTGCCGCTGGCCCAGTTGCTGTCACCGTGGGCGCTCGCGCTGCTGGGCTTGGCGGTCGGCAGTTTCCTGAATGTCGTCGTGCACCGGCTGCCGCTGATGCTGGAGCGCCAGTGGTGGGCCGACGTCGCGCACCAGCTCGCCGACGCCGACGGCTTCCGCCGCGTCTTCGGCAGCGCGATGCCGGCGCCGCTGCAGCAGGCGGGCAAGGCACTGGCCACCTCGAACGAGTCGCTGGCGCCGCTGTCGCTGGCGCGGCCGGCCTCGCGCTGCCCGTCCTGCGGCCACCGCATCCGCTGGTTCGAGAACATCCCGCTGGTCAGCTGGCTGGCGCTGCGCGGCCGCTGCTCGGCGTGCGGCACGCGCATCGCGTGGCGCTACCCGCTGCTGGAGCTGGCGACCGCGGCGCTGTTCGCGCTGCTGGCCTGGCAGCAGGGCGCGCAGCCCGCGGTGCTGCTGTGGTGCGCGGCCGGCGCGGTGCTGCTGGCGCTGGCGCTGATCGACTGGGACACCACGGTGCTGCCCGACGCGCTGACCTTGCCGCTGCTGTGGGCCGGCCTGGTCGCGGCGGCCTTCGGCTGGCTGCCGCAGCTGACGCTGGCGCAGTCGCTCGCCGGCGCGGCCGTCGGCTACCTCGCGCTGTGGTCGGTCTACTGGCTGTTCAAGCTGACCACCGGCAAGGAAGGCATGGGCTACGGCGACTTCAAGCTGCTGGCCGCGCTGGGCGCCTGGCTGGGCTGGCAGGCCATCCTGCCCATCGTGCTGATGGCGTCGGTGATCGGCGCCGCGGTCGGCCTCGTCATGAAGGCCACCGGCTCGCTGCGCGAGGGCCGCTTCGTGCCCTTCGGGCCCTTCCTGATCGGCGGCGGGCTGGTCGTCATGCTGGTCGGGCTGCCCGAGGTGCTGGGCTGGATCGGCTGGTGAACGCGGCCGGCGCCGCGAACGGCAGCGCATGAACGCCGTCCGTCGCATCGGCCTCACCGGCGGCATCGGCAGCGGCAAGAGCACGGTCGCGCGCGTGCTCGTCGGCTGCGGCGCGCACTTGGTCGATACCGACGCGATCGCCCGCGCGCTGACGCTGCCCGGAGGCGCCGCGATGCCGGCGCTGGCGGCGGCCTTCGGGCCGCAGGCCGTGGCCGCCGACGGTGCGCTGGACCGCGAGCACATGCGCCGGCTCGCGTTTGCCGATCCGACGGCGCGCGAGCGACTGCAGGCCATCCTGCACCCGCTGATCGGCGAGCAGGCGGCGCGCGAGGCGGCCGCGGCGGGCGACCGCCCGGTGCTCTTCGACGTGCCGCTGCTCGCCGAGTCGCGCCACTGGCGCGCGCGCGTCGACCGCGTGCTGGTCGTCGACTGCACTGAGGCGACCCAGGTCGCGCGCGTGGCGCAGCGCCCGGGCTGGGACGCCGAGGCGGCGCGACGCGTCATCGCGCAGCAGGCGCCGCGCGCGCAGCGCCGCGCGATCGCCGACGCGGTGATCCACAACGACGGCATCACGCCCGCGCAGCTGGCCGACGAGGCGCGCGCGCTGTGGCGGCACTGGATCGACGCGGGCGCGCGGCCCTGAGGCCGGCGCGGGGGCTGTGGAACAATGCACGCGAGCGGCGGTACCGGTCGCGCCGCGCCGCCGCCCACGAAGCCCGCCTTGGTCCTGTACGAGTACCCGTTCAACGAAGGCATCCGCACGATGCTCCGGCTCGAGCACCTGTTCGAGCGGCTGGACCGGCTGGTCGCGCGCGACGACGCGATGGACCACCACTTCGCGCTGGCGACGATCTTCGAGATCATGGACGTCGCCTCGCGCGCCGACCTGAAGAGCGACCTGCTGAAGGAGCTGGAGCGCCACCGCGCGCAGCTCGAGGGCTACCGCGGCCATCCGAACATCGCCGAGGCCGTGCTCGACGAGGTCGTCGGCCGCATCGAGCAGGCCTATGCCGGGCTCAACCAGCTGCAGGGCAAGGCCGGCCAGGCGCTGTCGGCCAACGACTGGCTGATGAGCATCCGTAGCCGCATCAGCATCCCCGGCGGCACCTGCGAATTCGACCTGCCGGCCTACTACGCCTGGCAGCAGCATGCGCCCGAGAGCCGGCGCGCCGACCTGCTGGGCTGGACCGCGACGCTGACGCCGCTGGCGCAGGCGCTGCACGTGCTGCTGGGCCTGCTGCGCGACAGCGGCACGCTGCAGCGCATGGCCGCGCCGGGCGGCCAGTACCAGCAGAGCCTGCCGGCCGGCCGCACCTACCAGCTGCTGCGCGTGCGCATCGACGAGACCAGCGGCCTGGTGCCGGAGATCTCCGGCCACCGCCTGATGGTGTCGATCCGCTTCATGAAGCCCGACGCCGAGGGCCGGCTGCGCCCGGCCGCCGTCGACACCAGCTTCGAGATGGCGCTCTGCGCCTGAGGCGCGCGCCGGCCATGGCCGCGAACGAGCCGCTGACCGTGCCCTGCCCGACCTGCCGGCAGCCGGCGGTCTACGGCGCCGCCAATCCCTGGCGGCCGTTCTGCAGCGAACGCTGCCGCAGCGTGGACCTCGGGGCCTGGGCCAGCGAACGCTTCCGCGTGCCGGCCGAGACGCCACCGGACGACGCCGGCGAGCCCGCGGCCCCCGACGTGCCGCCGGGCCGGCACTGAGCCGTCTCGGTGGCGACGCCGTCCAGGGTGCCGGCCAGGGCGCCGGCTACGGCGCGGGCAGCCGCGGCGACGACAGCGTGCGCAGGAAGGCCGCCAGGTCGGCGGCCTGCTGCGCGCTCAGGTCCAGCCGGCGCAGGATGCGCTCGCCGTCGGCGTGCAGGCGGTCCTCGTCGAGCTCCGAGTAGTGGCGCACCACGGCCTCGACGGTGGGCAGGCTGCCGTCGTGCATGTAGGGCGCGGTGTGCACCAGCTGGCGCAGGCCGGGCACCCGGAATTCGCCGAAGTGCCGCGGCTCGATGACGACGTGGCGCGTCGCCACCGCGCGCGGGTCGATGGCGCCGGCATCGTTGTGCGGCTCCAGCCGCGTGTAGGGCGACGCGCGCAGATGCAGCAGGCCGCGGTGGCGCCCGGGATCGACGCCGCCGGGCACGAAGAAGGGCACGCCGATGTCGGCGAACTCGCCGTTGCTGAAGCCCGGGCCGGCGTGGCAGACGCTGCAGCGCGCCCCGCCGACGAACAGGCGCAGCCCACGCTGCGCCGCCAGCGGGTAGGCCGCCGCCGCGACGCGGTCGCCACGCGCCAGGGCATCGCGGAAGTCGTCGAAGGGCGTGCGCGGCGAGACCAGCGTGGCCTGCCAGGCGGCCAGCGCCTTGGCCAGGTCGACGACGACGAGCTCGTCGTCGTCGCCGGGCGCGGCGCCGAAGGCGGCGCGGTAGGCGGCGCGCCAGGCCGGGTCGTGCCGCACCTGCGCCGCGAGGTCGTCGGGGCGGCGCGCCATCTCGGCGCCGTCCAGCAGCGGCGCCAGGCTGGCGGCCCACAGCGAGTCGTGCGCACCGTCCCAGCCGAACCAGCGCCACGTGGCGGCATCCCACAGCGTGGGTGTGTTGCGCTGGCCGCGGCGCGTGCCCTCGGCGGCGCCCGGCAGCAGCGGCGTGCGCAGGCCATCCTGGAAGGCGCGCGCCGGCTGGTGGCAGCTGGCGCACGCGGTGCGGCCATCGGCGCCCAGGCGCGGGTCGAAGAACAGCGCGCGGCCGAAGGCGATGGCCGCCGGCCGGCCGTCGGCACGGTTGGCGCCGTCCCGCTCGGTGGGCATGGGCCAGGGCCCGTGGGAGAGGATCAGCGCGCGCTCGGCCGCCGTGAAGTCGAGCAGGCCCGGGGTGGCGTCGCTGCCCGCCGGCGCCGCGGCGCAGGGCAGCAGAGTGATCGCCGGCGCCAGCGCGAGCGCCAGCGCCAGCCTGCCGATCAGCCGCCGTGCGGCGCGCGCCCTGGCGCGACTGTCAGCGCAGCGGGACATCCTGCCGCAGGCTGTGGCGCACGCCGCCGGCCTCGACGTCGAAGCGCAGCTCCCAGCGCCCGCCCATGTGCCAGAGCAGCCCGTCGGCGCGCCAGCGGCCTTCGCCCAGCGCGTGCACGCTCGGCCGGTAGTTCATGCCGTGGCGGTGGTCCGGCATCGTGGCGTCGACGCGCACGAGCCTCGCATCCGCCGGGCAGACCACGAGGTGCAGCGCGAAGCCGCGGCCGATGGCCGGCGCCGGGTCGGCACGCCAGGCCAGCTGCACCGGGCCCTCGGCCAGTGTCGCGCCGGCGTCCGCGGGCAGCGTGCAGGCCGCCGCCGTCGGCAGCGCGGCCGCACCCGCGGCCAGCAGCAGCGCGGCGACCGGGACCGCGGGCCGCCGGCTCACGAGCGTGCCACCAGGCCGTCGCCGAACAGCGCGATGCCGTTGCGCCAGGCGATGCGTTCGGCCACCTCGGGCGGCAGGGCGGCCAGCCACTGCCGCGCCCAGCGCGCATGCTCGACGACGAACCACCAGCGCTCCGGCGTGAAGGTGTCGGTGCCGACCATGAAGCGCTCCGGAAACTCCAGGAAAGCGGCGCGCCAGCCCTCGTCGACCTGGCCGCCGCTGGCATGGTCGCTGCGGAAGGCGAGGTCGCACCACAGCCTCGGGTGGCGGCGCAGCATCTCGCGCACACGCTCCGGCGGGTCGAAGCCGGCATGCGCCCACAGGATGCGCGCCTCGGGCCACTGTCGGAACTGGCGCTCGACCGCGTCGGCGTCGGAATGCGACTGCAGCACCAGCCCATGCTGGCGCGCGAGCTGCACCACGCGCTTCATGATCGGCGTCTCGGCGCCTTCGCCGTAGACGTGGTACTCGCCGATCGCGACGTAGCGGTAGCGCTCCAGGCGCTGCTCCAGGTGGCGCACGATGCCCGCGTCGTGCACCCAGGTGCCGATCTCGCCGCGGCTGCGGTAGGGGCGCAGCGCCGGCAGCACCAGGTCCGGCGCCTGGGCATGCAGCTTCTGCGTGCCGTCGTCGCTGCTGCTGGAGACCAGCGCGCGCACCAGGCCGGCCTCGCGCAGCATCGCCACCGCGGCCGGCGGCGGCAGCCGCTCCCAGGCGTCCTCGCTGTAGTGCAGGTGGGCGTCGAAGATCGGCAGCGGCGACGGCGCCTGGGCCGGCGCCTTGAGCGGTGCCAGCAGCACCGCAGCGGCACCGGCCAGCAGTCCGCGCCTGCGCAGCGAAGGCGTGACGGGGGGCGGGGGGCGGCGCATCGTGGACTCCTGGGCGACGGCGAATGGACGATCGTAGCCACGCCGCCCCGGCCCTGCGCACCGGCCGGGGCAAGACCGCGCCACGCAGGCCGCTATGGCAATCTCGGCGGTTCCGAAGTGCCCTGCCGACGCGGAGACGCCCGATGCTGATCTTTCGCCAGCTGTTCGATCCCACCTCGTCCACCTACACCTACCTGCTGGCCGACGCCGGCGCGGCGGTGCTGATCGACCCGGTCTTCGAACAGGCGCGGCGCGACCTGGCGCTGCTGCAGGAGCTGGGGCTGCGCCTGGTCGCCACGCTGGAGACGCACGTGCACGCCGACCACGTCACCGCGGCCTGGCTGCTGCGCCGGCGCTGCGGCAGCCGCATCGTGCTGGGTGCGGCCACGGGGGCGCAGGGCGCCGACCGACTGGTGGCCGACGGCGAGCGTGTCGGCTTCGGCGGCCGCCACCTGGAGGCCCGCGCGACGCCTGGCCACACCGACGGCTGCACGACCTGGGTGCTGGACGACCACCGCATGGCCTTCACCGGCGACGCGCTGCTGATCCGCGGCTGCGGCCGCACCGACTTCCAGCAGGGCAGCGCGCGGCGGCTGTACCGCTCGGTGCACGAGCGCATCTTCAGCCTGCCCGAGGCCTGCCTGCTCTACCCCGGC
This sequence comes from Rubrivivax sp., assembly GCA_019635315.1. Lineage (GTDB taxonomy): Bacteria > Pseudomonadota > Gammaproteobacteria > Burkholderiales > Burkholderiaceae_C > Rubrivivax. Next base: position 901,796 of record JAHBZT010000001.1, on the reverse strand, counting down.
CACGACTACCGCGGCCTCACGGCGACCAGCGTGGCCGAGGAACGGCGCTGGAACCCGCGCCTGGGCGGCGACGCCAGCGAGGACGACTTCGCCGGCTACATGGAGCACCTGGGCCTGCCGCACCCCAAGCTGATCGACGTCGCGGTGCCGGCCAACCTGCGCTGCGGCGAGCCGGCCGACGGCGGCGGGCTGCCGGCCGAGCCCGACTGGGCGCCGCTGCGCTACACCTTCGGCGGTGTCTGGGAGATCGACCCCGAGGCGCTGGCCGAGCGTGCGGCCGACGTGCAGATCGTCGACGTGCGCGAACCGGCCGAGTGGGCCGAGTCGCTGGGCCGCATCGCCGGCGCGAAGCTGCTGCCGCTGGGCGAGCTGGCGACGCGCGCCGGCGAGCTGGACCGCAAGCGGCCGGTGGTCGCCGTCTGCCGCTCGGGCACGCGCTCGGCGCAGGCCTCGTTGCTGCTGGCGCGCGCCGGCCACCCGGCGGTGGCCAACCTGGCCGGCGGCATGCTGCGCTGGCGCGCAGCCGGGCTGCCGGTGGAAGGCGGCAGCGAGTAGCCCGCGGCACCGCAGGTTGCCCCCGCCACCCCCTTGAAGCCGCGACGGCGACCCCTATAATCGCGCTGCTAGCACTCGCCTGACTTGAGTGCTAACGATTGGGGCCGGCCCGCCCGGCGCCAGATCGGCAAATGTCAGCGGGGGCTAACTTCGTTGGCGTCCCGCAAATCGCAAGTCGTCCCTCCCAAGGAGCCCAAATGAAGCTGCGTCCCCTGCACGATCGCGTGATCGTCAAGCGCCTCGAGAACGAAACCAAGACCGCCTCGGGCATCGTGATCCCCGACAACGCCGCCGAGAAGCCCGACCAGGGCGAGGTGCTGGCCGTCGGCCCGGGCAAGCGCAACGACAAGGGCGACTTCGTCGCCCTGAACATCAAGGTCGGCGACCGCGTGCTGTTCGGCAAGTACAGCGGCCAGACCGTCAAGGTCGATGGCGACGAACTGCTGGTGATGCGCGAAGAGGATCTCTTCGCGGTCGTCGAGAAGTAAGCCTCAGAACTCGAAACGGAGAGAAATCCATGGCAGCTAAAGAAGTCGTTTTCGGCGGTGACGCCCGCGCCCGCCTCGTCGAGGGCGTGAACATCCTGGCCAACGCGGTCAAGGTCACGCTGGGCCCCAAGGGCCGCAACGTGGTGCTCGAGCGCAGCTTCGGCGCCCCCACCGTCACCAAGGACGGTGTCTCGGTCGCCAAGGAGATCGAGCTCAAGGACAAGCTCCAGAACATGGGCGCGCAGATGGTCAAGGAAGTCGCTTCCAAGACCAGCGACAACGCCGGTGACGGCACCACCACCGCCACCGTGCTGGCCCAGGCCATCGTGCGCGAGGGCTTCAAGTACGTGGCCGCCGGCCTGAACCCGATGGACCTCAAGCGCGGCATCGACAAGGCGGTGACCGGCCTCGTCGAGGAGCTGAAGAAGTCCAGCAAGGCCACGACGACGAGCAAGGAGATCAGCCAGGTCGGCAGCATCTCCGCCAACAGCGACGAGTCCATCGGCGAGATCATCGCCAAGGCCATGGACAAGGTCGGCAAGGAAGGCGTGATCACCGTCGAGGACGGCAAGAGCCTCGAGAACGAGCTCGACATCGTCGAGGGCATGCAGTTCGACCGCGGCTACCTGTCGCCCTACTTCATCAACAACCCGGACAAGCAGGTCGCGGTTCTCGAGAACCCGTTCGTGCTGCTGTACGACAAGAAGATCAGCAACATCCGCGACCTGCTGCCGGTGCTGGAGCAGGTGGCCAAGAGCGGCCGTCCGCTGCTGATCATCGCCGAGGAGGTCGAGGGCGAGGCGCTGGCCACGCTGGTGGTCAACACCATCCGAGGCATCCTGAAGGTCGTCGCCGTCAAGGCCCCGGGCTTCGGTGACCGCCGCAAGGCCATGCTGGAGGACATCGCGATCCTGACCGGCGGCAAGGTGATCGCCGAGGAAGTCGGCCTGACGCTGGAGAAGGCGCAGCTGGCCGACCTGGGCAGCGCCAAGCGTGTCGAGGTGGCCAAGGAGAACACCACCATCATCGACGGCGCCGGCGCGGCCGCCGACATCGAGGCGCGCGTCAAGCAGATCCGCGTGCAGATCGAGGAAGCGACCAGCGACTACGACCGCGAGAAGCTGCAGGAGCGCGTGGCCAAGCTGGCCGGCGGCGTGGCGGTGATCAAGGTCGGCGCCGCGACCGAGGTCGAGATGAAGGAGAAGAAGGCCCGCGTCGAGGACGCGCTGCACGCCACGCGTGCCGCGGTCGAGGAAGGCATCGTCGCCGGTGGTGGCGTCGCGCTGCTGCGCGCCCGCCAGGCCGTCGGCGCGCTGAAGGGCGACAACGCCGACCAGGACGCCGGCATCAAGATCGTGATGCGCGCCGTCGAGCAGCCGCTGCGCGAGATCGTCGCCAACGCCGGCGACGAGCCCAGCGTGGTCATCAACAAGGTGCTCGAGGGCAAGGGCAACTTCGGCTACAACGCGGCCAACGGCACCTATGGCGACATGATCGAGATGGGCATCCTGGATCCCACCAAGGTCACGCGCACCGCGCTGCAGAACGCCGCCTCGGTGGCCAGCCTGATCCTGACGACCGAGGCGATGGTCGCCGAGGCGCCGAAGGAAGAGACCCCGATGCCCGCCGGCGGCGGCATGGGCGGCATGGGCGGCATGGGCATGGACATGTGATCCGGCGGTGCGCCGGCGGCAGCGCGCCGCCGGCCCCGCGGGTCACGCGTGCCGGCACGCTCCGCAACGAGGCCTGCGCCCCACGGCGCAGGCCTTTTTTCATGGCCGCGCGGCGCGCGGCTGGGCGGCCAACACCCGCCATTTCCGGGGACCGTGCGCCGGGGCGCGGCGGATAATCCACCGTCCATGCCTGCCTCTGCCGTGTCCCCGGCCCTGCAGCAGTTCGTCGACGACGAGATGCTGCGCGCCCCGCTGCTGTTCGACCAGCTGGTCGAAGGCACGATGGACCATGCGCGCAAGGCGCTGCCCGCGCTGCCGCCGCTGCAGCGCTCGGCGATCGGCGACCTGATGCAGGCGCTGCTGCAGCACCAGGCGCGGCTGGCCGACTATTTCATGCGCTCGCTCGAGGAGCAGGTGCGCGCCGAGCTGTCGCAGGCCAGGCCGGTGCAGGCCGGCGCCGCCGCGAAGCCGGCCGCGAAGAAGCCCACCACGCTGGCCCTCGTCGACGAGGACGAGGTGGCGCTGGACGTCGAGCTGTCTCACACCATCGAGGCGATCAAGAGCACGGCCGAGTACGAGCTGCGCGAGCTGCAGGCCTTCGTCTCGGCGCTGGTCGGCGACCTGGACGTCGCGCGCGACCACAACCCCTTCCGCGCCGAGACCTGGGCGCGCGCCGCCTGGGCTGCCGCGCAGGCGCTGCCGCTGTCGCGCGGCCACCAGGTGGCCTTTCTGCGCCACGCCTCGACGCCGCTGGCGCAGCTGCTGCGCCGCAGCTACGCGGCCGCCTGCTCGCGCCTGGAGGGCATGGGCATCGAGCCGGCCTCGTACCGCACGATGATCCTGCCGGCCGGCTCGCGCCGCGGCGCGCGCCCGGGCGAGACCACGTTCTCGCCCGACCTGTACCGCATGCGCGAGACGATGCCGGCGCCGATGGACTCGCGCCTGAGCTACGACGGCCAGCTGCCCGACGCCGGCGCGCGCCGCGAGCGCTGGACCGACATCGCGCGCCACACCAGCAACCGCGTCGACCGCCAGGCCATCGAGCTGGTCAGCCGGCTGTTCGACGCGATGCAGGCCGACGAGCGCGTGCCGCGCGACGTGGGGCTGCTGATCTCGCGCCTGCACGGCCCGGCGATGCGGCTGACGCTGCGCGACGGCGACATGCTGGACCAGGACAAGCACCCGCTGTGGCGCTTCGTCAACCGCCTGGCCTACGAGGCCGAGATGGCGCCCGATCCCGACGACCCCGAGCGCGTGCGCCTGCTGAAGGTGGCGCAGGCGACGATCGACCAGCTGGCCAGCGAACCCGAGCAGACCTCGGCGCTGTACAAGTGGGCCAACGAGCGGCTGGACGGCTTCCTGCGCCAGCGCCTGACGCGCCGGCTGACGGCGGCGGCCAGCCATGTCGGCGCGCTGCAGAAGCTGGAGGACAAGCTCGCCGCCGGCCACACGGTGCCGTCCACGCTGCACGGCATGCTGGACGTGCCGCACCTGGACACCGTGCCGGCCGAGCTGATCCCGGAGACGCCGCCCACCGCACCGGTGCCCGCGGAGGGCGCCGCGCGCGACGCCTGGCTCGACGAGCTGCAGCCCGGCCACTGGGTGCGCATGTTCCTGCAGGGCCGCTGGGTGCACGCCCAGCTGCTGTGGCCGGGCGAGCGGCGCGAGATCTGGCTGTTCGGCGACGGCGCGTCCGACGCCACCTGGGCGGTGCGCCGCGCCGCGCTGGCGCTGATGCGCGAGCAGGGCCTGCTCAAGGGCCTGAAGCAGCGCTCCATCGTCGGCACCGCCGCGGCACGCGTGCAGCAGCAGGTCAGCTCCGGCGCCGCCGCCTGACGCCGCGCCGGCGGGGGCCGGCCGGCCGGGGCCAGTCTGGCCGGGGTCAGCCGGCCCTCAATCCGCGACCAGCCGGCGGATCGTCCCCGCCACCAGCGCCGGCTGCTCGTGCACGATCCAGTGCGAGGCTTCCGGCACGCGCACCACCTCCAGGTCCGGCACCCAGTGCTCGAGGCCGTCGAGCAGGCCCGGCCGCAGCGCGATGTCGCGCTCGCCCCACAGCACGGTCGTCGGCACGTGCACGGTGACCGCCTCGTCCGGCAGCTCGACCGCGAACAGCGGATCGTCGGCCGCCGGCGGCTGGCGGCGCGGCGGCCGAAGCGGCGACGCGCGGTAGTAGTTCAGCGGGCCGTCCAGCCCGGCCGACCAGGCCTGGCGGTACTGCTCGCGCAGCGCCGGCGTCAGCCACGCCGGGGCGCCCGCGGGATTCTCGAGGAACGGCCACAGGCGCGCGAAGTCGCGTTCGGCCAGCAGCCGCCCGGCGTCGTCGCGGCACAGGAAGTTCATGTAGGCGCTGGCGGCCTGCTGCTCGGCACTGTGGCGCAGTTCGCGCAGGAAGGCGCCCGGGTGCGGCGAGTTCAGGATCAGCAGCCGGCGGATCAGCTCCGGCCGCTGCGCCGCCAGGTTCCAGGCCAGCGCGCCGCCCCAGTCGTGCGCCACCAGCAGCGGCAGCGGCGCGCCGAGCTGCCCGATCGCCGCCGCGACATCGGCCACCAGGTGCTTGGCACGGTAGGCCGCCACCTCGGCCGGCGCCGACGAGCCGGGGTAGCCGCGCAGGTTGAGCGCCACGGCGGCGAGGTCGGGCGCCAGCCACTCGAGGACCTCGTCCCACACGAAGGCGGCCTCCGGAAAACCGTGCAGCAGCAAGGCCCGCACCGGACCCTCGCCGGCGGCGCGGCAGGCCAGCGTGATGCCGTGCGGCAGCGCGAGATCGAAGTGACGGATCATGGTCGCCGCAGGGCCGTCTCGGGACCGGCCGCCGCAGCCGCCGCACCCGACTGCGGGTCCGGCGACGCCGCGGCCAGCGCGGCCGTCGCGGCGACGCCCGGCGCCGCGCGCCAGCCATGCAGCACCTCGGCGACATCGCCCACGCCCTCGCGCTTGAGCGCGGAGAACAGCGTGACGCCGATGTCGGCCTGCCCCTCGCCCTGCGCGGCCAGCGGCGCCAGCGCGTCCTGCGCCGCGCGCAACGCGGCCTGCGCCTCGCGGCGGTTGAGCTTGTCGGCCTTGGTCAGCAGCACGAGCAGCCGCACCTCGCCGGTGGCCACGCGCGGCGCGATCAGCGCCAGCAGCCGCTGGTCCAGGTCGGTCAGGCCCAGCCGCGCATCGACCATCAGCACCACGCCGTGCAGGCTGCGCCGCCACTGCAGGTATTCGGCCATCACCTGCTGCCAGCGCAGCTTGGCGCTGCGCTCGACGGCGGCATAGCCGTAGCCGGGCAGGTCGGCGAGCAGCGCGTCGGGCGCGTCCTTGGGGCCGACCGCGAACAGGTTGATGTGCTGCGTGCGGCCCGGCGTGCGCGACGCGAAGGCCAGCCGGCGCTGCTGCGCCAGCGTGTTGATCGCGGTCGACTTGCCGGCATTGCTGCGGCCGACGAAGGCGATCTCCGGCAGCTCGGCCGCGGGCAGCTGGTCCAGCCGGCTGGCGGTGGTCAGGAAGCGGGCGCTGTGCGCCCAGGCCAGCGCTTCGCGGGCTGCAGGCGGGGCCACCGTCGGGGTCGTCATGGTGCATTGTAAAATCGACAGGTTTTTGCCCATCCCGCCCCCGACCCGAGGCTTTCCGACGATGAAGTCGACCCTTGCGACGGCGCCGCGCACCGCGGCCGCTGCCCTGCTGTCCCTGTTCCTGACCCTGGCCGCGGCGAAGGCCGGTGCCGCCCAGGCGGGGACGCCGTTCAAGCCCGACCTCGCGAAGGGCCAGCAGCTGGCGGCGACCTGCGTGGCCTGCCACACGGCGGACGGCACGCGCGGCCTGCCGGCCAACCCCATCCTGCTCGGCCAGCACCCGGAGTACCTGGTCAAGCAGCTGCAGGAGTTCAAGAGCGGCAAGCGCAAGAACGCCATCATGGCGGGCATGGTGGCCGCGCTGTCGGACGACGACATGCGCCACATCGCCGCCTTCTACGCGTCGAAGAAGGCGCCGACCGGCATCGCGCGCAACAAGGACACCGTGCTGCTGGGCGAGCAGATCTGGCGCGGCGGCATCATGGCCAAGGGCGTGCCGGCCTGCGCCGGCTGCCACAGCCCCAACGGCGCCGGCATCCCGGCGCAGTACCCGCGCATCGGCGGCCAGCACGCCGAGTACACCGAGGCGCAGCTGCTGCAGTTCCGCTCCGGCGAGCGCGCCAACAACGCGCAGATGAGCACCATCGCCGGCAAGATGAACGACCGCGAGATCAAGGCCGTGGCCGACTACGCGGCGGGGCTCCGGTAACGACTGTTTCGGTGCGCTGCGCACGCCAAGGGCCGGTTCGCGACCGGCCCTTGTCGTTGGCGGCCTGTGGTCAATACGGCCGACACCCATAATCCGCGCCATGGCTGTCTCCACGTCCGGCGTCGAGGTCTCAGTCGGCTCGCGCCGGCTGCGCGAGGCCGTCGAGCTGCTGAGCTCGATGCGCTTCGCGATCTCGCTGCTGACGCTGATCTGCATCGCCTCGGTGATCGGCACCGTCGTCAAGCAGAACGAGCCGCTGAACAACTACGTAAGCCAGTTCGGGCCGTTCTGGGCCGACGTCTTCGCGCAGGTCAACCTGTACACGGTGTACAGCGCGCCCTGGTTCCTGCTGATCCTGGCCTTCCTGGTCGTCAGCACCAGCCTGTGCATCGCGCGCAACACGCCCAAGATCCTGGCCGACCTGCGCCACTACAAGGAACACCTGCGCGCGCAGTCGCTGAAGGCCTTCCACCACCGCGGCGAGGCGGTGCTGGCCGAGCCGCCGCAGGCCGTGCGCCGCCGCGTCGCCGAGACGCTGCAGGACGCCGGCTGGACGGCGCGCATCCAGCAGCGCGAGGACGGCGTGATGTTCGCCGCGCGCAAGGGCCGCGCCAACAAGATCGGCTACCTGGCGGCGCACTCGGCCATCGTGCTGATCTGCCTGGGCGGGCTGTCCGACGGCGACCTCGTCGTGCGCGCGCAGATGGCGCTGCTGGGCAAGAGCAGCTTCGGCGGCGGCGGCCTGATCGCCGAGGTGCCGCCGGAGCACCGGCTGTCGGCCAGCAACCCCACCTTCCGCGGCAACCTGTTCGTGCCCGAGGGCGCGCGCGCCGGCGTCGCGGTGCTGACCATGCCCGACGGCGTCGTGCTGCAGGACCTGCCCTTCGACGTCGAGCTCAAGCGCTTCATCGTCGAGTACTACGCCACCGGCATGCCCAGGCTGTTCGCCAGCGAGATCGTGGTCCACGACCACGCCACCGGCGAGACCTTCGAGCACCGCGTGGAGGTCAACAAGCCGGCCTTCCACCGCGGCATCGCGATCTACCAGAGCTCCTTCGACGACGGCGGCTCGCGCGTGAAGCTGCGCGCGCTGCCGCTGGGGCTGGGCTCGCAGCCCTTCGACGTCGAGGGCCAGATCGGCGGCCGCACCGAGCTGGTGTCCAGCGGGCCGCAGGGCGAGCAGAAGGTGACGCTGGAGTTCGGCGAGTTGCGCGTCATCAACGTCGAGAACCTCAGCGGCGCGCAGGCGCCCGGCGCCGACGGCAGCGCCAGCACCGGCGCCACCGACCCGCGCCGCGTGGACCTGGTGGACTCACTGCAGCAGCGCCTGGGCAGCGGCATCCGCACCGTCAGCCAGCGCGAGCTGCGCAACGTCGGCCCGTCCATCACCTACCGGCTGCGCGACGCCGCCGGCCAGGCGCGCGAGTACCACAACTACATGGCGCCGGTGATGCTGGACGGCGTCAGCGTCTACCTCGCCGGGCTGCGCGACACGCCGCAGGACAGCTTCCGCTACCTGCGCATCCCGGCCGACGAGAACGGTGGTCTGGACGGCTGGCTGCGCCTGAAGCGCGCGCTGGACGACCCGGCGCTGCGCGAGGTGGCGGCACGCCGCTACGCGGCGCTGGCCACGCCGCCGGACCGCCCGGAGCTGACCGAGCAGCTGACCGCCACCGCGCGGCGCACGCTGGGCCTGTTCTCCGGTGCCGAGCCGGCGGTCAAGCCGCCCGAGGGGGCCGGCAACGGCGGCGCGCTCGTGCGCCAGGGCGGCGGCCTGCAGGCGCTGGCGCAGTTCATGGAAAGCGCAATCCCCGAGAACGACCGCCTGCGCATGTCCGAGGTGCTGCTGCGCATCCTCAACGGCTCGCTGTTCGAGCTGATGAACGCCGCGCGCGAGCGCGAGAGCCTGGCGCCGCTGACCATCGACCCCGAGCTCGAGCGCTTCATGGCCGCGGCGGTGACCTCGCTGTCGGACAGCTTCTTCTACCCCTCGCCCATCCTGTTCCAGCTCGCCGACTTCACGCAGGTCCAGGCCAGCGTCTTCCAGGTCGCGCGCGCGCCGGGCAAGACCCTGGTCTACATCGGCTCGGTGCTGCTGATCGTGGGGGTGTTCGTGATGCTGTACGTTCGCGATCGGCGGCTGTGGGTCTGGCTGCAGCCCGAGGGCGAGGGCGGCACCCGGCTGGCGACCGCGCTGTCCAGCACGCGGCGCACGCTGGACGGCGACGCCGAGTTCGACAAGCTGAAGGCCCGGCTGCTGCAGGCCAAGGAGACGACATGAACACGACCACGCTGGCCAGCGAACTGGGCACGCGACGCGGCGGCAACCCGCTGGCGCGCCTGTCGGCTTACGACTGGGTGTTCGCGCTGCTGGTCGTCGCCGGCGCCGGCTACGCCTTCAGCCGCTACGGCGCGGCGATGGACGTCTACGAGACCTGGATCCTCGTCGGCGCGGTGCCCTCGCTGATCGCGCTGGGCTGGTTCTGGGGCCCGCTGCGCGGGCTGTCGCTGGGTGTCGGCGCGGCGGTGCTGATCGCGATCGCGCTGTATGCGCGCACGCCGGACGACTTCGGCGCCGACCTCGCGGCCGGCGAGAACGTCTTCCTGCTCAAGTATTTCCTGTCCAGCCAGAGCGCCATCCTGTGGATGAGCCTGCTGTTCTTCATGAGCACGGCCTTCTACTGGATCGGCCTGTTCGCGGGCACGCCCGCCGGGGCCGCCGACAACACCGCGCAGCGCCTGGGCTCGGGGCTGGCCTGGGCGGCGGTGGTGATGGCGCTGATCGGCTCGCTGGTGCGCTGGTACGAGAGCCACCAGATCGCGCCCGACATCGGCCACATCCCGGTGTCCAACCTGTACGAAGTGTTCGTCATGTTCTGCTGGATGACGACGCTGTTCTACCTGTACTACGAGCAGCACTACCGCACCAAGGCGCTGGGCGCCTTCGCGATGCTGATCGTCAGCGCGGCGGTCGGCTTCCTGCTCTGGTACACCATCGTGCGCGAGGCGCACGAGATCCAGCCGCTGGTGCCGGCGCTGCAGAGCTGGTGGATGAAGCTGCACGTGCCGGCCAACTTCATCGGCTACGGCACCTTCGCGATCGCCGCGATGGTCGCCTTCGCCTACCTGATCAAGCAGCAGGCTGCCGAGACGCGCTGGTGGAAGCTGGCGCCGCTGTGGCTGCTGGGCGTCGTGCTGTGCTTCGAGCCGCTGGTCTTCCGGCGCGACGCCGGCGGCGGCAGCTACTGGTTCGTCTACTTCGGCGTCAGCGCGCTGGCGGTGGCGGCGATCATCGCGCTGCGCGGCCGCATCGCCGCGCGCCTGCCCAGCTTCGAGGTGCTGGACGACGTGATGTACAAGGCCATCGCGGTCGGCTTCGCCTTCTTCACGATCGCCACCATCCTGGGCGCCTTCTGGGCCGCCGAGGCCTGGGGCGGCTACTGGAGCTGGGACCCCAAGGAGACCTGGGCGCTGATCGTGTGGCTGAACTATGCGGCCTGGCTGCACATGCGGCTGATGAAGGGCCTGCGCGGCACGGTGTCGGCCTGGTGGGCGCTGGTGGGCCTGGCGGTGACGACCTTCGCCTTCCTGGGCGTCAACATGTTCCTGTCCGGCCTGCACTCCTACGGCGAGCTGTAACCGCGGCCGGGCCGGCGGCGAATGACGAGGGTCCGCCCCACCTGCCAGGAGCCCCGAGATGCCCACGCTGAAGGACCGCGGTTTTCTGCACCCGCTCGCGTCCGAGATCACGCCGCAGGCGGCCTACCTGCGCCGGCGTGAACTGCTGCAGGGCCTGGGCCTGGCCGGCGCCGCCGCGCTGCTGCCGGCCGCCGGGCCCGCGCTCGCGCAGCGCGCCGCCCCCCCGCTGCCGCCGCTGCCGGGCGCGCGCAGCACGGTCCCCGGCGCGATCGCTACGGACAAGCTGACCGACTTCAAGGACGCCAGCACCTACAACAACTTCTACGAATTCGGCCTCGACAAGGACGACCCGGCGAAGCATGCGCACACGCTGAAGACGCGGCCGTGGACGGTGGCCATCGAAGGCGCGGTGAAGAAGCCCGGCCTGCTGGACATCGAGGCCGTGCTGAAGCTGGCCCCGATGGAGGAGCGCATCTACCGGCTGCGCTGCGTCGAGGGCTGGTCGATGGTCATCCCCTGGGTCGGCTTCTCGCTGGCCGAACTGATCCGCCGCGTCGAGCCCACCGGCAACGCCAAGTTTGTCGAGTTCGTGACGCTGGCCGACCGCGCCCAGATGCCGGGGCTGCGCTCCTCGGTGCTGGACTGGCCCTATGTCGAGGGCCTGCGCATGGACGAGGCGATGCACCCGCTGACGCTGCTGGCCTTCGGCATGTACGGCCAGGTGCTGCCCAACCAGAACGGCGCGCCGCTGCGCCTGGTCGTGCCCTGGAAATACGGCTTCAAGAGCGGCAAGAGCCTGGTGAAGATCCGCTTCGTCGAGCAGCAGCCGAAGTCGAGCTGGGAGAAGGCCGCGCCGCAGGAGTACGGCTTCTTTTCGAACGTCAACCCGCAGGTCGACCACCCGCGCTGGAGCCAGGCCACCGAGCGCCGCATCGGCGAGGACGGGCTGTTCGCGAAGAAGCGGCCGACGCTGCTGTTCAACGGCTACGAGCCGCAGGTCGGCCAGCTCTACGCCGGCATGGACCTGCGCCGCTTCTTTTGAGCGCCCAGGGCCGGGCCAGCCCGGCCCGCCCCGCGTGGGGGGCCGGCCCGGCGGCCGGGCCCCATCGGCCCGGGAGCCCCGGCGGCCCGGGGCCTGCCGCCACGGCCCCGTTGCCGGCGGGCGTGGCCAGCGCGGCGCGGCCGCGCGCCGGCGCCAGCCGCTGGCTGCTGCACCCGGCGGCCAAGCCGCTGGTCTTCCTGCTGGCCCTCGGGCCCTTCGCCTGGCTGCTCTACGGCGCCATCGCCGATGCGCTGGGCCCCAACCCGGCCGAGGCGCTGATCCGCGGCAGCGGCGACTGGACGCTGCGCCTGCTGTGCCTGACGCTGGCGGTGACGCCGCTGCGCCAGGCCACCGGCTGGCACGCGCTGGCGCGCTTCCGCCGCCTGCTGGGGCTGTTCACCTTCTTCTACGCCTGCCTGCACTTCCTGGCCTTCGCCTGGCTGGACATGGGCCTGGACCCGGCGGCCATCGTCGCCGACATCGTCAAGCGCCCGTTCATCCTGGTCGGCAGCGCGGCGCTGCTGCTGATGCTGCCGCTGGCCGCGACCTCGTTCAACGCCGCGATCCGCCGCCTCGGCGCGGCGCGCTGGCAGGCGCTGCACCGGGCCGTCTACGCGGTGGCGCTGCTGGCCGTGCTGCACTTCTTCTGGATGCGCGCCGGCAAGAACGACTTCGCCGAGGTCAGCGTCTATGCCGCGATCGTCGGTGCCCTGCTGGGCTGGCGGCTGCTGTGGCACTGGCGCGCCCGGCGTCGCACCGCCCCGGGGTACTGAGCGCCAGGCTGGCGCCCGCGGCGGCGGTGACTCCCGCCTTCCTGGGATGGCCGCGGCCGCCCGCGGCGCCGACAGTGGCGGCACCGCACCCCGAGGAGTCCCGCCATGCCCACCCTGCGCCACTGGATGCTGTCCGGCCTGCTGGCCGCCGCCGCCCACGGCCCGTCGCTGGCCGCCGCGCCGGCCTACGGCGTCACCGACCTCGGCAACATCTTCCCCACCGGCGTCAACGACAGCGCCTGGGTCAGCGGCTACGACGGGCGCGCGCTGCTCTGGCGGCCGGGCCTCGGGATCACGGACCTGGGCGTCTTCGGCACGCCGCCGGTCGGTGCCGTGTCCAACCGCGCCAACGCCATCAACAACGCCGGTCAGGTGGTCGGCTTCACCTGGTCGACGATCGAGTCCGGCTACCGCGCCTTCCTGTGGCAGGACGGTGTCGGCCTGACCGACCTCGGCGACCTGCCCAGGGGCAGCACCTACAGCCGCGCGGAAGCGATCAGCAGCCAGGGCGCCGCCGCCGGCCAGGCCGGCGGTCAGTTCAGCAACCACCCGACCTACGGCAACCAGAGCTTCAACCACGCCGTGCACTTTGCCGCTGCGGACGTGCTGACCGACCTCGAGGCCCATCCCGAGGGCACAATGAACAGCATCGCGCGCGGCATGAACGACGTCGGCGGCGTCGTCGGCGTGCGCGACGGCTCCTTCGGCACGCGGGCCATCGTCTGGGACGGCAGCGGCGCCACCGACCTCGGCGCGCTGTGGGGCGTCGTCCCCGCGGGCGCCCAGTCCTTCGCGCGCGACATCAACAACCACGGCCAGGTCGCGCTGCAGCTGCCGCGGGCCGCCGGGGGCAGCACCGCCGCGCTGTGGCAGGCCGGGATCGGCTTCACCGAGATCGGCCGCCTCGCCGGCATGAACGACGCGACCGCCAACGCCGTCAACGACGCCGGCCTGGTGGTCGGCACCTCGGGCCAGCGCGGCTTCGCCTGGACCGCCAGCGGCGGCCTGGTCAACCTCAACGATCGCCTGGACCTGGTATCGGCGGCCGGCTGGCAGATCTTCTCGGTCAGCGCGGTCAGCGAAAGCGGCCTCATCGTCGGCCGCGGCTGGCACCCCAGCGTGGGGCACACCGGCGTCCTGCTGACGCCGGTGCCCGAGCCGGCGACGGCGCTGCTGCTTGCCGGCGGCATCGCGGCCCTGCTGGCCCGGCGCCGGCCAGGCCGGGTGGTCGCCGCCGCGGCTTGACGGGCGCGCAGCGCACGGCGCGGCATGGGGTAAGTGATGACCATGCCGCAGTCGCGGGATCGGTAGGATGGCCGGGCTCTGCGGGGGCGCCTGCCCCCGGGTCGTCCACCCACGCCATCCACGGGATCCCGCCATGCCCAAGCTCAAGCCCCTTGCCGCCGCCGCCCTGCTGGCCTTTGCCGGCGCCGCCTCGGCCCAGGTCACCCTGACGCTGACGTCCTGGGTGCCGCCCGCCCACCTGCTCACGCGTGCGCTGTCCGACTGGTGCGGCGAAGTGAGCAAGGCGACCAGCGAGCGCATCAAGTGCAACCTGCTGCCGAAGTCGGTGGCGCCGGCGCCCGCCACCTTCGACGCCATCCGCGACGGCCTGGCCGACCTGTCCTTCACGGTGCACGGCTATACGCCGGGCCGCTTCACCTTCGGCAAGATGGCCGAGATGCCCTTCCTGGGCGACTCCGCGGTGGCCACCAGCGTGGCCTACCAGCGCATCTACGAGAAGCACCTCGCCAAGCTCGACGAGCACAAGGGCGTCAAGGTGCTGACCGTCTTCACGCATGGCCCGGGCGTCATCTTCAACACCAAGAAGCCGGTCACCACGCTGGCCGACCTGCAGGGCCTGAAGTTCCGCGTCGGCGGCGGCGTCGTCAACGACGTGGGCAAGGCGCTGGGCGTCAACATGACGCTGAAGCCGGCGCCGGAGTCCTACGAACTGCTGTCCTCGGGCGTCGTCGACGGCACCTGGTTCCCCGACGAATCCATCGTCTCGTTCAAGCTCGACAAGCTGATCAAGCACCGCACCGCGGTGCCCGGCGGCCTGTACAACACCAGCTTCGTGCTGATGATGAACGAGGCGACCTGGAACAAGATCGCCAAGGCCGACCAGGACATCATCACCCGGCTGGCGGGCGAGAATGCGGCCCGCTTCTTCGGCAAGTACTGGGACGAGACCGACGCCCTCAGCCGCGAGGCGCAGAAGGCCGCCGGCGTGCAGAGCATCACCGCCGATGCGAAGTTCGTCGCCGACTTCAAGGCCAAGACCGCGCCCATCGAGGAGGCCTGGGCCAAGGAGGCCGAGGCCAAGGGCCTGAAGAACGCCGCCGCCGTGCTGCAGGAGCTCCGCGCCGAGATCGCCAAGGTCAAGTAGGACGTGCGGTCCCTGCCAGGGCCGGCGGGCCTCGCCGAGGGGCCGGCCGGCCCTGGCCGCTTGATCCGCAGCCGAACGCGATGAGACGACTGACCACGCTGCTGACCGGCATCGCCGGCCTCGCGCTGTTCGCGATGATGGTGCTGACCTTCGCCGACGTCTTCGCGCGCAAGTTCCTGCCCAATTCGATCCGCGGCGCGGTTGAGCTGACCGAGCTGCTGATGCTGGTGATGATCTACGTCGCGCTGCCGCTGGTCTCGCGCGCCGGCGAGCACATCGTCTTCGACCTGCTGGACCGTGTGCTGCCCGCGGCGCTGCTGCGCTGGCAGCAGCGCTTGTCGCACCTGCTGGTCGCCGGGCTGTTCGGCGGCGCCGGCTGGCTGGTGTGGGAGCGCGCGCAGCGCACCGCGAGCCTGGGCGACATCACCTCGGCGCTGGAGATCCGGCTGGCGCCGTTCCACTATGTCGCCGCCGTGATGCTCACGATCACGGCGCTGGTGCACCTGGTCCTGGCCTGGCGCGACGCCGCCGGCGCCCCAGCCGCCGCGGAGGATGCAAGGCGATGACCGAGGGCCTGCTCGGCTTCGCCGCGATGTTCGTGCTGATGGCGCTGCGCGTGCCGATCGCGCTCGCGATGGGCCTGGTCGGCTTCGTCGGCCTGGGGCTGATGCGCTCCTGGCCCGCCGCCGTCTCGTCGACCGCCGGCGAGTTCGTCGGCATCGGCACCTACACGCTGTCGGTGGTGCCGCTGTTCGTGCTGATGGGCAACTTCGTCACCCGCGCCGGCATGTCGCGCGACCTCTACCAGGCCGCCTATGCGCTGATCGGCCACCTGCGCGGCGGGCTGGCGATGTCCACCATCGCCGCCTGCGCCGGCTTCGGCGCCATCTGTGGCAGCTCGATCGCGACCACCGCCACGATGGCGCGCGTGGCGATGCCCGAGATGCAGCGCTTCCACTACGCGCCGGCCTTCGCCGCCGGCTCGGTGTGCGCCGGGGCCACGCTGGGCATCCTGATCCCGCCCTCGGTGATCCTGGTCATCTACGGCATCATGACCGAGCAGAGCATCGGCGCGCTGTTCGCGGCCGGCGTGATCCCGGGGCTGGTCGCCACCGCCTTCTACCTGCTGGCCTCGGCCTGGGTCACGCGCCGCCACCCCGACTGGGGCCCGCCGGGCGAACGGGCCAGCTGGAAGCAGCGCCTGGCCGCGCTGCGCAACATCTGGGGCGTGCTCGCGCTGTTCGCGCTGGTGATGGGCGGCATGTACGGCGGCTTTTTCACGCCGACCGAGGCCGCCGGCGTCGGCGCGATGGGCGGCTTCGTCTTCGCGCTCGCGCGCCGCGCGCTGACGCTGCAGCGGCTGTTCGACGTGCTGGGCGACTCGGCGCGCACCTCGGCGATGCTGTTCACCATCGTCATCGGCGCCTCGCTGTTCGCCAACTTCCTGAACTTCACCGAGCTGCCGGCCGCGCTGCGCGAGTTCGTCACCGCGCTCGACGTGCATCCCGTCATGGTCATCGTCGCGATCTGCCTGATCTACGTCGTGCTCGGCACCGCGATGGAGAGCCTGTCGATGATGCTGCTGACGGTGCCGATCTTCTTCCCGCTCGTCACCTCGCTCGGCTTCGACCCGGTCTGGTTCGGCATCCTGGTCGTCTGCGTCATCGAGATCAGCCTGATCACGCCGCCGGTGGGCATGAACATCTTCGTGCTGTCCAGCGTGATGCCCAGCCTGCCCACGCACGTCATCTGGCGCGGCGTGATGCCCTTCATCGCGGCCGACGTGCTGCGCATGGCGGTGCTGATCGCCTTCCCCGTCCTCTCGCTCTGGCTGCCGCGCGCGCTGGGGCTGTAGCCGCACGCCGCCGGACGTGAATCGTGCACGCGGCTTCCCCTCGATCGCGGGGAGGCCGGGCCGCCGGGGCGCGCCTAGCATGGCCCGCAATCCTGCTGCCGCCTGCCGCCCCGACCGCCATGTCGCCGACCGCCACGCCCTGCCCGCGCGAGACGCTGCGCCAGGCGCTCGGCCGCCTGGACGCGGCGGAGCCGCGCGCCCGCCCCTACGAGATGTGCCAGGCGCTCGCCGCGGTGGCGCGCGGCTACCGCGCGCTGGGCGCGCTGGCGCAGGCCGAGTCCACGCTCGAGTCCGCGCTGCGCTGGAGCCGCGGCGCCGGCTCCACCGACGCCGTCGTCGACCTGCTCTGCGAGCTGGCCGCGACCGCGGCCGAGCGCGCCGCCGCGCAGGAAGGCGAGCGCCGCGGCGACGGCCGCGCCGCGCGCGAACGGGCGCGCGACCACGCCTTCGAGGCCGGGCAGCTCGCCGCACGCGTGGCCGATCCGCGCTGGGAGGTGCAGGTGCTGCTGCGCATCAGCGAGGTGCTGGAGCGCTGCGGCGACCGCGACGACGCGCTGCGCCTGCAGCAGCGCGCGCTGCGCATCGTCACCGAGCAGCCGGCGCCGGACCCGCGCGTGCTGCGTGCACCGCGCCGGCTGGCCGACCGCTGAGCTTGAGGGTTCCACCGCTGCCCGCGGTGCCGGTGCCTGCGTACGCTAGCCGGATGAGCGCCCAGCCCCTGATCCTCGACCAGGTCGTCGACCACGAAGCCCGGCAGCCGGACCGCGTCTACCTCACGCAGCCGGTCGGCGGCGGCCGCGTCGTCGACTACACCTGGGGCCAGGTGCTCGACGAAGCCCGCCGCATGGCGGCGCACCTGCAGGCGCAGGGCTTCGAGCGCGGCGCGCGCATCGCCATCCTGTCCAAGAACTGCGCCCACTTCATCGTCGCCGAGCTCGCGATCTGGATCGGCGGCTACACCACGGTGGCGATCTTCCCCACCGAGAAGGCCGACACCGTGCGCTACGTGCTGGAGCACAGCGGCGCCAGGGCGCTGTTCGTCGGCAAGCTCGACACCTGGGACGAGCAACGCGGCGGCGTGCCGCCGGGCCTGCCGCTGATCGCGCTGCCGCTGGCGCCGGCCTCCGCGCGCGACCTGCCGCGGTGGAACGACATCGTCGCGAAGACCGCGCCGCTGGCCGGCCGCCCGGCGCGCGGGGCCGACGAGCTGGCGATGATCCTCTACACCTCGGGCAGCACCGGCACGCCCAAGGGCGTGATGACCAGCTTCGGCGCCATCACGCGCGTAGGCCGCGGTATCGCCGACGACGTGCGCAGCCGCGTCGGCAGCGCCGAGAGCCGCATGCTCTCCTACCTGCCGCTGGCGCACAGCTTCGAGCGCAGCTGGGTCGAGGCGGCCTCGCTGGTCGACGGCGGCACGCACCTGTTCTTCGCCGAGAGCCTGGACACCTTCCTGCAGGACCTGCAGCGGGCGCGGCCGACGCTGTTCATCTCCGTGCCGCGGCTGTGGCTCAAGTTCCAGCAGGGGGTCTTCGCGAAGATGCCGCCGGCCAAGCTGGACCGGCTGCTGGGCATCCCCCTCCTCGGCCACATCGTCAGGAAGAAGGTGCTCAAGGGCCTGGGGCTGGACGCCGTGCTGCAGGCCGGCAGCGGCTCGGCCCCGCTGCCGGCCGACCTGATCCGCTGGTACCGCCGGCTCGGGCTCAAGCTCTTCGAGGGTTATGCGATGAGCGAGGACAACTCGTACTCGCACACCTCGAACGAGGAGCATGGCGAGCCCGGCTGGGTCGGCGTGCCGCTGCCCGGCGTCGAGTGCCGCATCGCCGACGACGGCGAGATCCTGATCAAGTCGCCGGGCCAGTTCAGCGGCTACTACAAGGACCCGGCGCTGACCGCCGCCAGCTTCACTGAAGACGGCTTCTTCCGCACCGGCGACCTGGGCGAGCGGCGGCCCGACGGCCTGCTCAAGATCACCGGCCGCAAGAAGGAGCTGTTCAAGACTGCCAAGGGCAAATACGTGGCGCCGGCGCCGATCGAGAACCTGATCAACGTGCACCCGATGGTCGAGATGTCCATGGTCTCCGGCGTCGGCCAGCCGGCGGCCTTCGCGATCGTCGTGCTCGCCGAGACGCTGCGCCCGCGGCTGGCCGACGAGGCGCTGCGGCGCGAGGTGCAGGCCGAGATGGAGGCGCTGCTCGCCACCGTCAACCGCCAGCTCGCCGACCACGAGCAGCTGCAGACGCTGGTCATCGCGCGCGAGGCCTGGTCGATCGACAACGGCATGCTGACGCCGACGATGAAGATCAGGCGCGCGCGCATCGAGGCCGCGATCGGCGAGGCCATCCCGCAGTGGTTTGCGCGCAAGGGCGTGCAATGGCATTGAGCGCGCCGGCAGCCGACCCGGCGGCCGCGGGCACGCTGGCGCGCGGCGGCAGCGCGGTGCAGGACGGCAGCGCGACCGCGCTGCGCCACGGCGGCGACCATGTCGCCGCGGCGCTGCAGGCGCAGGGCACGACGGTGGTCTTCACGCTGTGCGGCGGCCACATCTCGCCCATCCTCGCCGGCGCGAAGGCGCGCGGCCTGCGCATCGTCGACACGCGCGACGAGGCGACCGCGGTCTTCGCCGCCGACGCCCACGCGCGGCTGAGCGGCCGCCCGGGCGTCGCCGCGGTCACCGCCGGGCCCGGCATCGCCAATACGATCACGGCGCTGAAGAATGCGCAGCTGGCGCAGTCGCCGCTGGTGCTGATCGCCGGCGCCGCACCGACGGCGCTGCAGGGCCGCGGCGCGCTGCAGGACATCGACCAGCGCCCGCTGGTGGCGCCGCATGTCAAGCGCTTCTTCAAGCTGCGCCGCGTGGCGGAACTGGGCCCCGCGGTGGCCGAGGCCTTCGCGCTGGCGCTGGCCGGCGTGCCCGGCCCGGTGTGCCTGGAATGCCCGGTCGACCTGCTGTACGACGAGGCCTCGATCCGCCAGTGGTATGCCGAGGCCGCCGGCAAGGGCACGGGCCTGGCCGACCGCGCGCTGCGCTGGTACCTCGAGCGCCATGCCGAGCGCATGTTCGCCGGCGCCGCGCAGGCCGCCACGCCGGGTGCGCGCGCCGTGGCGCTGCCCACGGCGAGCGACGGCGCCGTCGCCGCCGCCGCGAAGGCGCTGGGCCGGGCCGAGCGGCCGCTGCTGGTGATCGGCAGCCAGGCGGTGGTGAATGCCGCGCGCGCCGAGGCGCTGGCCGCCGCGGTCGGCGCGCTGGGCATCCCGGTCTACCTGTCGGGCATGGCGCGCGGCCTGCTCGGCCGCGAGCACCCGCTGCAGCAGCGCCATGCGCGCCGCAATGCGCTGCGCGAGGCCGACGCCGTGCTGCTGGCCGGCGTGCCCTGCGACTTCCGGCTCGACTACGGCCGCCACGTGCGCCGCAGCGCGACGCTGATCGCCGCCAACCGCAGCGCCAAGGACGCGCGGCTCAACCGGCGCCCGGACATCGCGGCCATCGGCGACGCCGGCGCCTGCATCGAGGCGCTGGCCGGGCGCGTCGGCCCGCGCAGCCAGTGGGCCGCCTGGCGCGCGACGCTCGCCGGCCGCGACCGCGCGCGCGAGGCCGAGATCGACGAGCAGGCCGCCGCGCCGGGCGAATTCGTCAACCCGCTGGCCTTCTTCCGCGCCATGGAGGCCGCGGCGGCCGACGACGCGATCTTCGTCGCCGACGGCGGCGACTTCGTCGCCACCGCCAGCTACGTGCTGCGCCCACGCGGCCCGCTGGCCTGGCTGGACCCGGGCGCCTTCGGCACGCTGGGCGTGGGCGCCGGCTTCGCGCTCGGCGCGGCGACCGCGCGGCCCGGCCGCGAACTGTGGATCGTCTTCGGCGACGGCGCCTGCGGCTGGAGCCTGGCCGAGATCGACAGCTTCGTGCGCCAGGGCTTCGCGCCCATCATGGTCGTCGGCAACGACGCCGGCTGGACGCAGATCGCGCGCGAGCAGGTCAAGATGCTGAAGGACGACGTGGCCACCGTGCTCGCGCGCACCGACTACCACCGCGTCGCCGAGGGCTTCGGCGCCGCCGGGCTGTGCGTGAAGACCGACGCCGAGGTGCCGGCGGCGCTGCGCGAGGCGCAGGCCATCGCGCGCGGCGGGCGCGCGGTGCTGCTCAACGTCTGGCTGGAGAAGACGGCCTTCCGCGAGGGATCGCTGTCGATGTAGGCGCCGGGCTGCTGCGCCGGCGTACCCGCGGCGGTACCATCCGGCGCATGAATGCCGTCCCGCCCTGCCCGCCGCGCGACGACGGGCCGTCCCCCTGGCCCGGTCGCACGGCCGCTGCGGCGCTGGGCCTGCCTGCGCTGAGCCGGCGCCAGGCCCTGCGCCTGGCCGCCGCGGGCGCGGGGCTGGCATGGGCCGGCGCGACGCCGGCGCAGACCCCGCCGGTGTCCGAGGCCCAGGCCGGCCCGCTGCCGCCGCTCGGCAGCCGGCTGCAGGTGCCCGAGCTGATGCTGCTCGACGGCCGGCCCTGGCGCCCCGCCGACGCCGCCGGCCGCGTGCTGGTGCTGTACTGGTGGGCCAGCTGGTGCCCGTTCTGCGCCGTGCAGTCGCCGCTGATGGACAAGCTGTGGCGCGAGCAGGCCGGCCGCGGCCTGTCCTTCGTCGGGCTGTCGATCGACCGCAAGCCGGAGGACGCCGTGGCCTACCTGCAGCGGCGCGGCTATGCCTTCCCGTCGGCCTGGGTGACGCCGGCCGTGCAGCGCGCACTGCCCAAGCCCAAGGGCCTGCCGGTCACCGTGGTGCTCGGCCGCGACGGCCGCGTCGTGATGAGCGAGGCCGGCCAGCTGTTTCCCGAGGACGTCGAGAGCATCGCCGACTTCCTGTAGCCGGCGCTTCGGGCTGCGCTCGGCGCCGCACCGGCCCGACCCGCGGCGGGGTCGGACCCTCGCCAGGCACTCGCCGGTGCTCAGGCAGCGGACCGGCCCCGGCTCAGCACCGGCGCCAGCGCCTGCCCGGTGTGCGTGCCCGCCGCCACCACCGCCTCCGGCGGACCTTCGGCCACCACGCGGCCGCCGGCGGCGCCGCCCTCGGGCCCCAGGTCGACGATCCAGTCGGCCTCGGCCACCAGGTCCAGGTCGTGCTCGATGACGAGCACGCTGTGGCCGCCGTCGACCAGCCGGTGCAGCACGCGTATCAGCCGTTCGACGTCGGCCATGTGCAGGCCCACCGTCGGCTCGTCCAGCACGTACAGCGTATGCGGGGCGCGTTGGCCTCTTCGCGTCACATCGTCGCGCACCTTGCTCAGTTCGGTGACCAGCTTGATGCGCTGCGCCTCGCCGCCGGACAGCGTCGGGCTCGGCTGGCCCAGCGTCAGGTAGCCCAGGCCGACGTCGCGCAGCAGCGCCAGCGGGTGCGCGATGGCCGGCATGCTGGCGAAGAAGTCCACCGCCTCGTCGACCTCCATGCGCAGCACGTCGCCGATGCTGCGGCCGCGCCAGGTGACGGCCAGCGTCTCCGGGTTGAAGCGTGCGCCGTGGCAGACGTCGCAGGGCACCTTGACGTCGGGCAGGAAGCTCATCGCGATGGTCTTGACGCCCTGGCCTTCGCAGGCCGGGCAGCGGCCCTGGCCGGTGTTGAAGGAGAAGCGCGCCGCCGTGTAGCCGCGGGCGCGCGCCTCCAGCGTCTCGGCGAAGAGCTTGCGGATGGCGTCCCAGAAGCCGATGTAGGTGGCCGGGCAGGAACGCGGCGTCTTGCCGATCGGCGTCTGGTCGACCTCCAGCACGCGGTCCAGCGCGCGCCAGCCTTCCAGCGCGGTGCAGCCCACGGTCTCCAGCTTGCCGGCCAGCGCCGCCTGCACGCTGGCCAGCAGCACGTCGCGCGCCAGCGTGCTCTTGCCCGAGCCGCTGACGCCGGTGACGGCGACCAGGCGCGCCAGCGGCACCGCAACGGCTATGCGCTGCAGGTTGTGCAGCGAGGCGCCGCGCAGCACCAGCCGCGGCGTGTCGGCCGTCACCGCGCGCCGCGGCTGCAGCGGGTGCAGCAGCGGCCGCGCGAGCAGGCGGCCGGTCACCGATTCGTCGTTGGCGGCGAGGTCGGCCACCGCCCCCTGCGCGACCAGGCGGCCGCCGCGCTTGCCGGCGCCGGGGCCGATGTCGATGAGGTGCTCGGCGCGGCGGATCGTGTCCTCGTCGTGCTCGACGACGACCAGCGTATTGCCCATCGCGCCCAGCCGCGCCAGCGCATCGAGCAGGATGCCGTTGTCGCGCGGGTGCAGGCCGATGGTCGGCTCGTCGAGCACGTAGCACACGCCCTGCAGGTGGCTGCCCAGCTGCGCAGCGAGCCGGATGCGCTGCGCCTCGCCGCCGCTGAGCGTGGGCGCCGCGCGGTCCAGCGTCAGGTAGCCGAGGCCCACGTCTTCGAGGAAGGCGAGCCGGCTCTTCACTTCGGCGACCACGTCGCGCGCGATGTCGGCGTCGCGTCCTTCCAGGCGCAGGCCCTCGACCCAGGCGCGCGCCTCGCGCACCGACAGCGCCGCCACGTCGGCGATCGGCCGGCCGTCGAAACTGACCGCACGCGCGACGGGGTTCAGCCGCGCGCCGCCGCAGTCCGGGCAGGGCGTGTCGGCCAGGCCCTCGACCTCGGGCTCCTCGGACGGGAAGCCCTGCTCGCGGCCCTCGCTGCGCTGCGCCTCGTCGCGCTTCGTGTCGTCCAGCGCCAGGCGCTGTTCGCGCGTCAGCGCCAGCCCGGTGCCGACGCAGGTGGGACACCAGCCATGCTTGCTGTTGTAGCTGAACAGGCGCGGGTCCAGCTCCGCGTAGCTGGTGCTGCACACCGGGCAGGCGCGCTTGGTGCTGAAGACGGTGACGCTGCCGATGCCGGCGCCGGTGCCGCCCTCGCCTTCGCTGCCGCCGTTCATCGCGGCGGCCAGCCCGTCCAGCGGGTGCAGCAGGTGCAGCACGCCGCGCCCCAGCTCCAGCGTGCGCGACAGCAGCTCGCGCAGCGCGCCCTCGTGCGCCGGGTCGACGACGATGTCGCCGACCGGCAGCTCGATCGTGTGCTCCTTGAAACGGTCGATGCGAGGGAAGGGGTTCAGCGGCAGGAATTCGCCGTCCACGCGCAGGTGCGTGTGGCCGCGCGCCTTGGCCCACTTGGCCAGGTCGGTATAGACGCCCTTGCGGTGGACGACCAGCGGCGCCAGCAGCCCGACATGCTGGCCGCGGTGGCCGCCAGCCTCCGGCGCGCGCAGCAGCTGCGCCGCGATGCTCTCGGCGCTCTGCGCCCGCACCGGCGCGCCGTCCTTGGTGCAGTGCTGCAGACCGAGCTTCACCCACAGCAGACGCAGGAAGTGCCAGACCTCGGTCGTCGTCGCGACCGTGCTCTTGCGCCCGCCGCGCGACAGCCGCTGCTCGATCGCCACCGTCGGCGGAATGCCGTAGACCGCATCCACTTCCGGCCGCCCGGCCGGCTGCACGATGCTGCGCGCATAGGCATTCAGGCTCTCGAGGTAGCGCCGCTGGCCTTCGTTGAACAGGATGTCGAAGGCCAGCGTGCTCTTGCCCGATCCGGACACGCCGGTGACGACGTTGAACTTGCCGCGCGGGATGTCGACCGTCATCGCCTTCAGGTTGTGTTCGCGCGCATTGACGATGCGGATGGCCTCGTCGTGCGCCGCCGCTTCGCGCCGCCGCGCGCGCACCAGCGTCTGCAGCGGCACGCCCTCGGCGGCGACCGGCTGGCCCAGGCCCAGCGCGGCCTCGTAGTCGCGCAGGGCCGCGCCGGTGAACGAGGTCGCATGCGCCTTCACGTCGTCGGGCGTGCCGGTGCAGACGAGCTCGCCACCGGCCTCGCCGCCCTCGGGCCCGAGGTCGACGATCCAGTCGGCCGCGCGGATGACGTCCAGGTTGTGCTCGATGACGACCAGCGAATGCCCGGCATCGAGCAGCTTGCGCAGCGCGCGCATCAGCTTGGCGATGTCGTCGAAGTGCAGCCCGGTCGTCGGCTCGTCGAAGAGGAACAGCGTGCCCTTCTTCGCCAGCGGCTGGCGGCCGGCACTGGCCGCGGCCTCGGCCAGGAAGCCCGCGAGCTTCAGCCGCTGCGCCTCGCCGCCGCTGAGCGTGGGCACCGGCTGGCCCAGGCGCAGGTAGTCCAGGCCCACGTCGACCAGCGGCTGCAGGCGCGCGACCACCTCGCGGTCGGCCTGGAACCAGTGCGCGGCCTCGGCCACCGTGAGGTCCAGCACGTCGGCGATCGACAGCTGCATCGGCCCGCGCACCAGCTTGACCTCCAGCACTTCGGCGCGGTAGCGGCGGCCGTCGCAGTCCGGGCAGCGCAGGTAGACGTCGCTGAGGAACTGCATCTCCACATGCTCGAAGCCGCTGCCGCCGCAGGTCGGGCAGCGGCCGTCGCCGGCATTGAAGCTGAAGGTGCCGGCGGTATAGCTGCGCTCGCGCGCCAGCGGTGCTTCCGCAAACAGCTTGCGCAGCTCGTCGAAGGCGCCGACATAGCTGGCCGGGTTGCTGCGCGCGGTCTTGCCGATCGGGCTCTGGTCGACGAAGACCGCATCGGCCAGCCACTCCATGCCCAGCAGCCGCTCGTGCGCGCCCGGCGCCTCGGTGGCCTTGCCGAAGTGGCGCGCCAGCGCCGGCGCCAGCACGTCCTGCACCAGCGTGCTCTTGCCGCTGCCGCTGACGCCGGTGACGACCACCAGGCGCTGCAGCGGCAGCTCGACGCTGATGCCCTTCAGGTTGTGCTCGCTGACGCGCTCCAGCACCAGCCGCGGCGTGGACGGCTGCACCGCGCGCCGGAAGCCCAGCCCGACCTGCTTGCGCGCACCGAGGTAGGCGCCGGTCAGCGTGTCGGCGCGCCTGGCGTCCTCGGGCGTGCCGTCGTAGACGATGCGCCCGCCGCGTTCGCCCGGGCCGGGACCCATGTCGATCAGCCGGTCGGCGGCCAGCATCACCGCCGGGTCGTGCTCGACGACGACCAGCGTATTGCCGGCGTCGCGCAGCCGGTGCATGGCCTGCACGATGCGGCCCATGTCGCGCGGGTGCAGGCCGATGCTGGGCTCGTCCAGCACGAACATCGTATTGACGAGGCTGGTGCCGAGCGCGGTCGTCAGGTTGATGCGCTGCACCTCGCCGCCGCTGAGCGTGCGGCTCTGGCGGTCCAGCGTCAGGTAGCCGAGGCCGACGTCGCACAGGTATTTGAGCCGCGTGCGGATCTCGTCCAGCAGCAGCTTCAGCGCCTCGTCGAGCAACGTGCTCGGCAGCGTCAGCGCGTCGAAGAAGCGGCGCAGGCGGTCTATCGACAGCTGCATCAGGTCGTGCAGGTGCAGGCCCGGCAGCGACTCCAGCTGCTCGCGGCTCCAGCCCACGCCCACCGGCAGGAAGCGCTTCGCGGGCGGCAGCACCGCGTCGGCGCCCTCCTTCGTGCCCAGGCGCCACAGCAGCGCCTCGGTCTTCAGCCGCGCGCCGCCGCAGGCCGTGCAGGGCGTATAGCTGCGGTACTTGGACAAGAGCACGCGGATGTGCATCTTGTACGCCTTGCTCTCGAGGTACTCGAAGAAGCGGCGCACGCCGTACCACTGCTTGTTCCAGTGACCCGCCCAGTTCGGCGTGCCTTCGATGACCCACTGGCGCTGCGCGTCGGTGAGCTGGTTCCACGCGGTGTCGCGCGGGATGCCGGCCTCGCCGGCATACTTGATCAGGTCCTCCTGGCAGTCGGCCCAGGCGGGGGTCTGCAGCGGCTTGATGGCGCCGTTGCGCAGCGTCTTGCGGCCGTCGGGCACGACGAGGCCGAAGTCGACGCCGATCACGCGGCCGAAGCCGCGGCAGGTGTCGCAGGCGCCGTAGGCGCTGTTGAAGCTGAAGAGCGCGGGCTGCGGGTCGGCATAACGCAGGTCGCTCTCCGGGCAGTGCAGCCCGGTGCTCCAGCGCCAGACCTGCTCGCCGTCGTCCAGCGCCGCGAAGACCTTGAGCCGCCCGCCGCCGCGCTTCAGGCACAGCTCGATGGCCTCCATGACGCGCACGCGCTCGCTGCCGCCCAGGCGCAGGCGGTCGGCGACGATGTCGAGGATCTTGCGGCTGCCTTCGACGCGCTCGGCCTGCACGCGCGTGAAGCCGCTGGCCGCCAACCACTGTTCCTGCTGCTCGGCGCTGGTATCGGCCGGCAGCTCGGCGGCAAAGCTCAGCACCAGGCGCGGGTCGCCGGCGGCGGCCGCGCGCGCCGCGAGGTCCTCGTGGATCGTCTCCGGCGTGTCGTGCCGCACCGGCAGCGCGGTGGCGCGGTCGAACAGCTGCGCCGCGCGCGCGAACAGCAGCTTCAGGTGGTCGTTCAGCTCGGTCATCGTGCCGACCGTGCTGCGGCTGGTGCGCACCGGGTTGGTCTGGTCGATCGCGATCGCCGGCGGCACGCCGTCGACGCGGTCCACCGCCGGGCGGTCCATGCGGTCCAGGAACTGGCGCGCATAGGCGCTGAAGGTCTCGACGTAGCGGCGCTGGCCCTCGGCATACAGCGTGTCGAAGACCAGGCTGGACTTGCCGCTGCCGCTGGGCCCGGTGACCACCGTCAGCTCGCCGGTGCGGATGTCCAGGTCCAGGTTCTTCAGGTTGTGCTGGCGCGCGCCGCGGATGCGGATGAGACCGGACGACATGGCAGGAGAAGCTTCCCGGACCGAGGGCAAACGGCCATTCTAGGGACGGCCCGCCCGCCTTGCCGGCGCCCGGCACCCCTAGCATCGCGGCCATGACGACGTCCTCCGGCCACGCCGCCGCGCTGCCCGCGAACCCCGACCCCGCCGCCTTCGACGCGCTGCACGACGAGCCGGCACGCTGGCGCGGCGCGGTCGAGGCGATCGCGGCGCGCCATTCGGCGGCCGCGGTCGAGCCGGTCGCCGAGGGCACCGCGCTGGTCGCCTTCGTCGGCAGCGACCTGGTGCTGAAGGTCTACCCGCCGTTCCTGAGCGACCACTTCGCCTTCGAGCACGCGATGCTGCAGCGCCTGCACGGCCGCCTGCCGCTGCCGACGCCGCGCGTGCTGGCCCGCGGCGAGGAGCACGGCTGGCCCTGGCTGCTGATGACGCGGCTGGCCGGCGTGCCGCTGGACCGCGTCTGGCCGGCGCTGGACGAGGCGCAGCGCCGCGCGGTGCTGCACCGGATCGGCGGCCTGGCCGCCGAGGTGCATGCCTTGCCGGTGGGCGAGATCGCCGCGCTGGCGCCGCGCTGGCCCGACTTCGTCTCCCGCCAGCGCCTGCGCTGCGCGGCACGACAGCAGCGCACCGGGCTGCCGGCGCACCTGCTGGCGCAGCTGGACGGCTTCCTCGACGGGCCGCTGCCCGCGGGCCCCGACGTGCTGCTGACCGGCGAATACACACCCTTCAACCTGCTGCACGACGGCCGGACGGACGGCGCACTGGCCGGGCTGTTCGACTTCGGCGACGGCCTCGTCGGCCCGGCCGCCTACGACTGGCTGGGCCCGCTGTGCTTCCTGGCCGCCGGCGACGCGGCGCGCGTCGACGCGCTGTTCGACGGTTATGGCGTGCGCTTCGACCGCGGCCGGCGCGACGAACTGCTGCGCTTGCTGCTGCTGCACCGCTACAGCCACCTGCCGGCGCAGCTGGCGCTGCCGGGCTGGCAGGACGCGCCGGACTTCCAGACGCTGGCGGCGCGGCTGTGGCCCTGAGTCGCCGGCGCTGCCGTGCCGGCGGCGCGACAGCCGTTCAGCGCGGCGCTTCCAGCAGCCGCACCATCGCTGAATAGCCGCGTTCGCGCGCCAGATCCAGCGCACTGCGGCCGTTGCGATCCGTGAGTCGGCGATCGGCCCCGGCGGCCAGCAGGTCGCGCACGACGGCCTGGTGGCGCGGCCCGCCGTCGCCCAGCACCACGGCCTCGATCAGCGCCGTCCAGTGCAGGTTGTTGACATGGTCCAGCGGCGCGCCGGCGCGGATCAGCTGGCGCACGACGCCGTCGTGGCCCAGGTGCGCGGCGGCGATCAGCGCCGTGCCGTCGTAGCGGCTGGTGACCAGTTTCGCGCTCGCGCCGGCGGCCAGCAGCAGCGCCAGCGTCGGCTCGTCGTCGGCGACCGCGGCGATCGTGACAGCATCGTATCGGTCACGCTCCAGCGCGCCATGGTCGACGCCGGCCTCCAGCAGCGCGCGCAGCGCCGCGTGCTGGCGCGCGAAGGTCGCCACGTGCAGCGGCGTGCGGCCATGGCCGTCGCGCGCGGCCAGCGCGGCCGGCGTCGCGCCACGGCGGATGGCCTCGGCATCGCCGCGCCAGGCCGCGGCATGCAGGCCGGTGTAGGCCGCCGCTTCGGCCGCCGTCGGCGGCACCTGCGCGGCGGCCGGCAGCGCCGCGCCGGCCAGCGCGAGCAGCAGCGCAGGCAGCCCCCTGCGCGCGACGAGCGCAAGGCGACGGGCACCGGCCGCAGGCTGCATGGGCGCCATCTTGCCGTGCACGACCGGTTGCCGTCGAGCCCCTCGGCGCGCCGTATAGTCCCGCGACCGCCTGCCATGCCG
Source organism: Rubrivivax sp. (assembly GCA_019635315.1). GTDB lineage: Bacteria > Pseudomonadota > Gammaproteobacteria > Burkholderiales > Burkholderiaceae_C > Rubrivivax. The sequence goes on along the minus strand of JAHBZT010000001.1, from coordinate 872,629 downwards.
ACGCCGCCCGCCCCGCCCGAGCTGCCGCTGCCGCCCCCGCAGGGCGCGAGCGACGCCGAACGTGCCTGGCGCGTGCTGCTGGGCGTCGGCCAGGCCTTCTGGGAACACGACCTGGCGACCGGCCAGGCCTGGTTCTCGCCGCAGTTCCATGCCCTGCTGCAGCTGGAACCCGGGACCGAGCGCGCCATCGCGGTGCAGCGCATCCACCCGGCCGACCGCGGGCCCTACGACGCTCACTACGCGGCCGCCCGCGCCGCCTGCGGCGAGCTGCGCTTCGACCTGCGTTATGCGATGCCGGACGGCCGCTGGCACTGGATCCGCATGATCGGCCGCTTCTGGCCGGGGCCGGATGGACAGGCGGCGCGCCTGGTCGGCATGGTGCAGGACATCGACGACGAGCGCCGGCTGCAACAGTCGCTGCAGACCGTCAGCGTGCGGCTCGAGCGCGCGATGGAGTCGCTGTCCGAAGCCGTCGTCGAGTCCGGCGTCGAGCGCGGCGACTTCTTCTGCAGCGCCAACCTGCCGCGCATGCTGGGCCACCCCGAGGGCACGCCGGCGCCGGACGCCGCGACCTACCTGTCCTGGGTGCACCCGGACGACCTGCCGGCGCTGAAGGACGAGATCCGCCGCGCACTCGCCGGCCCGTCGCGCTGGGACCTGCACTACCGCATGCGCGACGCCGCCGGCGGCTGGCGCTGGGTGCGCGGCCGCGGCGAGAGCCGGCGCGACGCCGACGGCCGCCTGAGCGCGGTCGGCATGGTCGGCGACATCCACGAATTCACGCTGGCGCAGCAGGAACTGCAGCGCCACCGCGAGCAGCTCGAGGCCATGGTCGCCGAGCGCACCGCGCGGCTGGACGCCGCGCTGGCCACCGCCGAGCAGGCGCGCGAGCGCGCCGAGCGCGCCGACCGCGCGAAGAGCGTCTTCCTCGCGCACATGAGCCACGAGATCCGCACCCCGCTCAACGGCGTGCTCGGGCTCACCGAGCTGGCGCTGGCCAAGGCCGAGTCGCCGGCGCAGCGCCGCCACCTGGAGGTGGCGCTGCAGTCCGGCCGCACGCTGCTGGGCGTGATCAACGACGTGCTGGAGATCTCGCGCCTGGAGACCGGCACGCCGGTGCTGGCCGACCAGGCCTTCGACCTCGGCGAACTGCTGGCCGAGGCGCTGCGTGCGACGGCACCGCTGGTCGGCGCGCGGCCGGTGACGACACGCTTCGACGTCGTCGGCGGGCCGACCGCGCTGCGCGGCGACCCGCAGCGGCTGCGCCAGATCGTCGTCAACCTGCTCGGCAACGCGGCCAAGTTCACCGAGCACGGGCACATCGACCTCGTGGCCCGCGTGCAGCCGGCGGCCGACGGTCGCGCCGCCGTGCAGGTGCAGGTGGCGGACACCGGGCCCGGCATGCCGCCGGACGTCGCGGCGCGCATCTTCGAGGCCTTCTACCAGGCCGACAGCGGGCTGTCGCGCCGTCACGAGGGCACCGGCCTCGGGCTCGCGATCGCGCGCGGGCTGGCGCGCGCGATGGGCGGCGAGCTGCTCGTCGACAGCACGCCCGGCGTCGGCTCGACCTTCACGCTGCAGCTGCAGCTCGCGGCGCAGGCCGCGCCGACGGCCGACGAGGCGCTGCCGCCGGGCCGCGCGTGGATCCTGGCCAGTCGCGTCGAGCTCGGGCGCTGGCTGGGCACGCGCATCGAGCGCCTGGGCTGGCAGGCGCACACGCTGGTGGCGCCGCAGGAGATCGAGCGCCGGCTCGCCGGGGACGAGCCGCCGCACCTGCTGATGCTGAGCGTGCGCGACATGCCGCTGGACGAGGCGACCATCGCCAGCCTGCGCCGCTGGCTGCCGGCCACCCGCATCAACCTGATGGTGCGCGCCGACTGGGCCGACAACGAGCGTGAGCGCCACGCCGCCGGCCACGGCATCACGACCACCGTCTCGCCGCTGTCGCCGCGGGCCCTGACGGCGCTGATGCGCGAGGCGCTGCAGGGCGCGATGCCGCCGCGGCCGACTGCGGCCGCCGCGCGCGCGGCCGACGTGCTGCTGGTGGAGGACAACCTCGTCAACCGCGTCATCGGCCAGCACCTGCTGGAACACCTGGGGCTGCGCGTGCGCGCCGCGCACGACGGCGCGCAGTCGCTGGCCGCCTGCCTGGCGCAGGCGCCGGACCTCGTGATCATGGACGTGCGCATGCCGGTGATGGACGGCCTGGAGGCCACGCGCCGGCTGCGCCGGCTGCAGCAGCAGGGCCGGCTGCCGCGCTTTCCGGTGCTGGGGCTGAGCGCCCATGCGCTGGAGACCGACCGCCGCGCCGCGCTGGACGCCGGCATGGACGACTACCTGACCAAGCCGATCGACGCCGAGCGGCTGCGCCAGGCGGTGCAGCGCTGGATGCCGCAGGGCACCGCCGTCAGTCCCGGGCTGGCGGCCGGCGCGCCCGGTGACTAGCCGGCCGCGCCGCGCCGCCGCCGCGCCATCACCCAGGCGGCCAGCAGCCCGAGCAGCACGCCTGCAAGCAGGCCGATCGCCAGCCCTAGGCCGATGCCCGCCGGCGGCGGCGGCGCTGGCGGTGGCGCTGGCGGTGGTGGCGTCGCCGGCACCGTGAGCGCCGCCAGCGCCTGCCAGTCGGCCGCCGAGAGCTGCGTCATGCCGGCGGCGTCGCCGAGGCCGTAGACGCAGATCTCGCCGCCGGGCAGCGCGCAGAAGCGCTCGGCCGGGCAGGCGGTCAGGATGGCCTGCGGCGCGCCGTCGCCGCAGCGCGCCCCGCCGCTCTGCAGCACGCGCAGCGTGACCTCGGGATGCTTGGTGAGCTGTTCAGGCATGGGGTTGCCTCCGCCTGGCGGTCGCCGCAGCCAGCGGGGCCAGCAGCACCGCCGCGGCCAGCGGTGCAGCGAGCAGGTCGTCCATCGCCCAGCGCATCAGCGCCGACCAGGCGCACCAGGCCAGCGGCAGCGGCCACAGCAGCACGACCCAGCGCCGCGCGCGCGTGCCACGCGCCTGCAGCAGCAGCAGCGCACCCAGCGCGGCCAGCGCCGTGGGGTCGGGCGCGATGCCGAACAGCTCGGCCTGCGCCCAGGGTCGCCCGGCCGGCCAGCCGGCCAGCGGCCAGGCGACGAGCGCCAGGCCCAGCAACGCCAGGCCCGCGCCGCGGCGCGCCCCGCCGCCGGAGACAGGCTGCACCCATCGCGCCGCGCCCAGCCACAGCAGCGCCTGCAGCGCGAAGGCGAGCGCGAAGCCACCCGCGGCCCAGTGGATGCCGGTGAAGCGCTGGGCGTGGAACGCGAAGGCGACGACGGCCCAGGCCAGCGCGGCGATCAGCGCCGCGATACCGGCCCGCGCTGGCGTCGCCGCTGCAGCGCGATCCGGCGCGCGCCAGGCGAGCAGCGCGCCGCCGGCCAGGCCGGCCAGCAGCATCAGCGCCGGCAGCGGCCACAGCTCGCCGTTCGTGCGCTCGACCAGCCGCCACCAGGTGGCCGGCGAATACATCAGCAGGTCCGACGGCCGGTAGCTCGCCAGCACCTCCAGGCGCTCGGCCAGCCGCTGCGCCCAGCCGGCGGCCAGGTCGGCATTCACAGCGCCGCGATGTGCGCGGCGATGCGTCGGCGCAGGGGCTCGTCGGGCATCGGCCCGCGCCCGGCGCCGAGGTTCTGCCGCACATGGTCCACGCGCGTGGTGGCCGGGATCGCGCAGGTCACCGCCGGGTGCGTGACGATGAATTTCAGCACCAGCTGCGCCCAGCCGTCGCAGCCCAGCTCGCTGGCCGCCCAGGCGGGCAGCGGGTGGCGCGCCAGCGCACGCAGCAGCGCCCCTTCGCGGAACGGCCGGTTGACCAGCACCGCGATGCCGCGCTCGGCGGCCAGCGGCAGCAGCCGCTGCTCGGCCTCGCGGTCCAGCGGGTTGTAGGTCAGCTGCGCGAAGTCCAGCGGCTGGCTGCGCATCAGGCGCTCGAACTCGGCGTGGCGGCGACCCTCGCTGGTGCTGATGCCGACATGGCGCACGCGGCCGGCGGCCTTCATCTCGAACAGGGCCGGCAGGTGGGCCTCCCAGGCCAGCAGGTTGTGCACCTGCAGCAGGTCGAAGCGGGCGACGCCCCAGCGCCGGCGCGAGGTCTCGGCCTGCGCCGCGCCGCGGTCGCCGGCGCCGGTCCACACCTTGTCGGCGGCGAAGACCGGCGCGCGGCCGCCGAGTTGCGCGAGGCCATGGCCGATGGTCGCCTGCGCCGAGCCGTACATCGGCGAGCTGTCGACGACGCGCCCGCCGCCATCGAAGAAGGCGCGCATCACCGCCGCGCAGGCGGCCAGCGCCGGCGGGTCGTCGCCGACGTTGAAGGTGATCCAGCTGCCCAGGCCGATGCAGGGCAGCGCCTCGCCGCTGGACGGCACGCGGCGCGCCGCCGGCGGCGGCAGCGGCTGCGCCGCCGCCGGCCCCAGCGCGGCGACGGCGGCCGCTGCGGCCGCTGCGGCCGCGCCTCCCAGCACGCGGCGGCGCGTCGTCATCGCGGGGGCACGGGCAGGTCCGTCATCGGGGCAGTCTAGGCCGCGCCGCCGGCGGCCGCAAAGACCGCGCGGCCTGCGGGTGCGTCCTCGACGGTGCCGGCGCCGCGCCGGCCGCGGCGCTCAGCGCGCCAGGAACTCGCGCACCGCCTGCCAGGTCTGCGGCGAATTCAGGATGCCCAGGTGCGCGGTGCCCAGCACCGGGTCGTAGGCGCCCTGTCCCGTGAGGTCCAGCCCCTTGGCACCCTTCAGCGCCGCGCTGCGGCTGAAGTCGGTGGGCCGGCCGTAGCTGTCGACCGCCGGCACGCCGGGCAGCACGCCGTCCTGCGACGGGAAGTAGACGAAGCTGGTGTCGGCGTTGCGGATCGCCAGCACCTTGACCGGGCCGCCGTGCTCGGCGCTGCCGCCGGGGCCGTTGAGGCGGCGCAGGAAGGGGGTGTCCGGCGAACCGACCTCCTGGCAGAGCTCGGCCGACGGCGTGAAGCCGCCGAAGGCCGGCAGCTGGTAGAAGTTGGCCGGGTCCGGGCTGCAGTTGATGATGCCGTGGTGCGGCCCGTCGATCGACACCAGGCGGCGCACCAGGTGGCGCGCATCGTCCTGGCGCATCCACTCGCGCGCCAGCGTGGCGCCCATGCTGTGGCCGACGATGTCGACCTGGCGCGCGCCGGTATAGGCCAGCACGGCCGCAACGAAGCGGCGCAGGTCGGGCACGTTGGCCTGGTGGCTGTGGCCGATGCGCGCGCGCAGCGTCTGGTCGGCCGGCAGGTCGCACTGGTCACCCTGGTAGCCCAGGCCCCAGAGTTCGCTGGTGGCCCAGCCGTTGTCGGCCAGATGCTGGGCCAGCGCCTGGATGCGGCCGTTGGTCGGGCTGCACGCAGTCGCATAGGGCACGTCGTTGTTGCCGTGCAGGAAGATCACCGGCACGCGGCTCACCGGGCCGGCGGCGCCGAAGCCGATCACCGGCCGCTGCAGCGTGGCGTCCTCGATGACCGGGAAGCCGGCCGGGAAGCCGGTACCGACGGTGCCGGCGGCCAGCGCGGCCGGCGCGGTGGCGGCCAGCGCGGCGACCAGGGTCAGGGCATGCACGAGACGTTTCATCGCGGGTCCTCCTCGTTGGGATTCAATGTCCCGGCTCGCCGGCCAGGAAACGTTCGACGAGGCCGATCTGCGCCTCGGTGTTGAGCGCCGGCGCGTGGCCGCAGCCGGCGATCGTGGCGACCACGGCGCGCGGGCCGCGCGTGCGCATCGCCTCGGCGGTCGCGGCCAGCAGCAGGTCGGAGTGCTCGCCGCGCAGGCACAGCACCGGCAGCTCCAGGCTGTCCCAGGCCGGCCACTGGTCGTAGTCGGCCGGGTGGTGCTCGAACTGCTGCACCATCGCCGGGTCGTAGTGCGGCGTCCAGCGGCCGTCGGGCAGGCGGCGTGCGCTGGTCTCCGTGAGCTGGCGCCACTGTTCGTCCGGCAGCCAGCCATAGGGCGCGTAGACGGTGCGGAAGAAGTGCTCCAGCTCGGCCATCGTCGCGAAGGCCGGCGGGCTGCCCGCATAGGCGCGGATGCGCGCCACCGCCGGCGCGGCCAGCTCGGGCCCGATGTCGTTGAGCACGAGCCGCCGGATGCGCCCGCGCAGGCGCCCGGCGGCAGCCTTCAGCCCGATCGCGCCGCCCATCGAGGTGCCCAGCCACAGGCAGTGCTCGGCGCCCAGCTGGTCCAGCAGCGAGACCGCCAGCCGCTCGTAGAAGGCGAGGCAGTATTCGTCGTGCGGCGCCGGGCTCCACTGGCTGAGGCCGCGGCCGATGGTGTCGGGGCAGACGACGCGCCAGCGCCGGCTCAGCACCGCGGCGATCGGGTCCATGTCGCGCCCGGTGCGCGCCAGGCCGTGCCAGGCCACGAGCAGCGGTGCGCCGGGGTCGCCCCACTCGGTGAGGTGCAGCTCGCGGCCTTCGCAGACCAGGTAGCGCGACGACGGCAGGTTCATGGCCGCAGCTTCAGCGCCCGTGCGCGCAGCCGGCCGACGATGCCGGTCGGGAAGTGGTAGACCGAGAGCACGAACAGCAGGCCCAGCCAGAGCAGCCAGCGGTCGGGCGCGACCACGGCCTGCAGCACCGGCACGCCCTGCACCGCGGTGGCGCCTACCGCCAGCAGGTCCTGCAGGTAGTTCTGCGCCAGCACGAAGAGCACGCTGCCGAGCACCGCGCCGTACAGCGTGCCCATGCCGCCGATGACGACGATGAGCAGGATGTCCAGCATGATCTCGAACGAGAGCGTGGTGTCCGGCCCCACGTAGCGCAGCCATAGCGCGAGCAGTGCGCCGGCGATGGTGGCGAACAGCGCCGCGAGCACGTTGGACAGCGTGCGGTAGACCACCGTGCGGTAGCCGATGGCCTCGGCGCGGAAGTCGTTCTCGCGGATCGCCTGCAGCACGCGGCCGAAGGGGCTGTTGACGATGCGCAGGATCAGCAGGAACAGCGCCAGCACGACCGCGAACATCAGCCAGTAGGTCAGCGCCTTGCCGTCGATCAGCAGGCCCAGCACCTCGGTCTCGAAGGGCTCGAAGCTGGGGCTCAGCCAAGTCGGGTTGCGGAAGGTGAGGCCGTCCTCGCCGCCGGTGAAGTCGCTCAGCTGCGAGGCCAGCGTCATGAAGGCCGAGGCCACGGCCAGCGTGATCATCGCGAAGAAGATGGCCTTCACGCGCAGGCTGAACAGCCCGATCAGCAGCGACAGCACGACCGAGACGACGATGGCCAGCGCCAGCCCCAGGCCGACCGCACCCCAGCCGGCGCCCAGCCTCTCGCTGGCGATGGCCACGCCGTAGGCACCGATGCCGAAGAACATGGTGTGCGCGAAGCTGACGATGCCGGTGTAGCCGAGCAGCAGGTCGTAGCTGGCGACGAGCAGGATGAAGACCAGGATCTTGGCCACCACCGACATCGACTTCGCACCCGGGAACAGGAAAGGCGCGAAGGCGAGCACGAGCAGGATGACCAGCAGCGCCAGCGACAGCCAGCGGCTGCGCGGCAGGTCGTGGGAGAGCAGGCGGTTGATCATGTCAGCGGCTCCACCGTCCCAGGCACGACGTGCGGCGCATGCGGTCGGTTTGGCTGGCGAGTGGCGGGTTGCGGCGCGTTGCGGACGCCCGTCTCGCGCAGGCTGGTCTGCGCTGTGCTGCCGTTTCTTCGGACTGCAAGCGCCAGCGCATCGCGCCAGGCGGTACCCGCTGCCGGCTCAGGGTTCCGCGGCCACCGCCTGCGGCGGTGGCTGCCCTGCGCTGCTCGCTTCGGGGTCGCGCCGCCCAACTCACTTCGCTCACTTCGTTCGCTCCGTTCGGACACCGGCGGCGAGTCAGATGTGGAGGCGCGCACTGCGTGCGCGCCGACCCCGAAGCTGCGCTGCTCGGCGCTTCACTATTCGCCGGCAGCGGGTACCGCCTGCCGCGAGGGCTACCGACAGTGGTCTTCGGGCGGGTGGAATACCACTGCCGTGTCGCGAAGCCGCGTGGGGGCAGCCCGCAGCGCCCATGGGAGGCGCCGAGAAGCGCAGGGCTCCTGGCCGCGCGCGCAGCGCGCCTCCAAGACTGACTCGCCGCCGATGTCCGAACGGAGCGAGCGCAGCGAGCGAAGTGAGTTGGCGGCGGGCCAGGAGCGCGAGCATCGCAGGGCAGTCGGCGCGCAGCGCCGACCGCCGGACTCTGGGCGCGGCGGGCTGCCCCCACGCGGCTTCGCTGCTCCAATGCCGACACGCAGGAACGCCACCGAACCAGTGCCCCCATGTCGTCGGCAACTGCCGTAGGAGCGAGCGTCACGATCCCGCTCATCGGTTGGTCACCGGGTACAGCCCCTGCGGCCGCCACATCAGGATGGCGACCATCAGCGCGATGTTGGAGAACAGCGCGACCTTGGGCGCCACGAAGCCGGTGTAGTTGGCCATCAGGCCCACCATCAGCGCGCCGACGAAGCAGCCGAAGGTGCTGCCCAGGCCGCCGATGATGATGACGATGAAGATCAGCACGTTGACCTGCGCGCCGATCTGCGGCGTCACGCTCTGCTGGTACAGGCCCCACAGCACGCCGCCCAGGCCGGCCAGCGCCGAGCCGGCGACGAAGACGCCGACGAACAGGCGGCGGATGCGGTAGCCCAGCGCCTCCACCATGCTGCGGTCCTGCACGCCGGCGCGGATCAGCAGGCCGATCTTGGTGCGGTTGAGCGTGAAGACCAGCGCCGCGAAGACGACGAGGCCGATGGCCGCCGCCAGCACGCGGTACTTCTCGATCGCCGCCTCGCCCACCAGCCAGGCGCCGCGCAGTTCGTCGGGCAGCGGCAGCGCGATCTGCAGCGGGCCCCAGATGACCTTGATGATCTCCTCGCCGACGATCATGCCGCCCATCGTGATCAGGATCTGCTTCAGGTGCAGGCCGTAGACCGGGCGCACGATCACGCGCTCGAAGGCCCAGCCCACCGCGCCGGCGACCAGCATCGCCACCAGCATCGCGGCGAACACGCTGACGAAGCCGTGCCAGCCGGCCCCGGCGCCATAGCCCATCACGCTGGTGGCCATGAAGGCGCCGAGCGCGATGAAGACGCCGTGGCCGAAATTGAGCACGTCCATCAGGCCGAAGATCAGCGTCAGGCCCGAGGCGATGACGAAGATGATCAGGCCCATCGCGATGCCCGCCACCGTCAGCGTCAGCCAGCTGCTGGCGCTGCCGCCGGCCCCCAGCACGGCGGGCACCGACAGCAGCATCACGGCCGCCAGCAGCAGCACCGGCTTGAAGTCGAAGCTGGACTTCGGGATGGCTTCGCCGGCCTGCCGCGCCGGCGGCGCGATGACGGTGGTGTTCATTGGTGCGCCCCCAGCGACAGCCCCAGCAGCCGCTGCTGCAGGGCCTCGTCCTCGGCCAGCTCGGCCATCGCGCCGCGGTGCACGACGCGGCCGTCGTCCATCACGGCCACCGTGTCGCCCAGGGCGCGCGCCATCTGGAAGTTCTGCTCGACGAGCAGGATGGTGGTCTGCTGCGCCTTGAGCTCGCGCAGCGCGCCGATCAGGTTCTGGATGATCGAAGGCGCCAGGCCCTTGCTCGGCTCGTCGATCAGGATCAGCGCGCGCGGCTCGATGATGGCGCGCGCCACCGCCAGCATCTGCTTCTGGCCGCCGCTGAGCTTGCCCGCGGGGTAGAGCCAGAACTTCCTCAGCGCCGGGAAGAGGCCGAAGACCCAGTCCAGCCGCGCGCGGTCCAGCTCGCCGGCGTGGCGCGCGGCGCGCGCCGCCAGCACCATGTTCTCCTGCACCGTGAGGTCGGTGAAGATGCCCATCGTCTCGGGCACGTAGGCGATGCCGCGCTGCGCGATCTCCGGCGTCGGCTGGCCGTGGATCGCCTCGCCGCGGAAGGCGATGGAACCGCGGCTGGCCGCATACAGGCCCATGACGGTGCGCAGCGTCGTCGTTTTGCCGGCGCCGTTGCGGCCCAGCAGCACCGTCACCTGGCCCTCCGGCACCGCGAGGTCGACGCCGTGCAGGATGTGGTACGCGCCGATATGCGTGTGCACGCCGGCGAGTTCGAGGACCGCATTCATGCGACCTCCTCCTCCGGCACGACGCCGAGGTACGCCTGCTGCACGACCGGCGATGCGATCACCGCGGCCGGCTCGCCGTCGGCCACCAGCTGGCCGTTGTGCAGCACGACGATGCGGTCGCTGAGCTCGCGCACCACGTCCATCTTGTGCTCGACCAGCAGGATGGTGCGGTCCTTGCGCTCTTTCAGCGCGCGTATCAGGTCCAGGATCACCGGCACGTCGTCCACGCTCATGCCGGCGGTGGGTTCGTCGAACATGTAGACCTTGGGGTCCAGCGCCATCAGCAGCGCCACTTCCAGCTTGCGCTGGTCGCCGTGCGGCAGCGCGGCGGCATGCGCGTCGGCCTTGTCGGCCAGCTGCACCTGGGCGAGCAGCTCGCGCGCCTCGGCGATCCAGGTCTTGCGGTCCAGCCACACGCGCAGCAGGTCCAGGCCGCCACCACGGCGCGCCTGCACGGCCAGCCGGACGTTCTCCAGCACCGTCAGGTTGGGAAACAGCTGCGTCAGCTGGAAGGCACGCCCCAGGCCGCGGCGCGTGCGCAGCGGCGCCGGCAGCGCGGTCAGGTCCTGCCCGTCGAGCAGCACGCGCCCCTCGCTGGCCGGCAGCTGGCCGCTGATCAGGTTGAAGTAGGTCGTCTTGCCCGCGCCGTTGGGCCCGACGATGGAGGTCAGCGTGCCCGGCTCGAAGCGGCACGACACCCGGTCGACGGCCACATGGCCGCCGAACCGTATCGTCAGATCCACCGTCTCGAGCATGTCTCATCCAAGCCCGGCCAAAGGCCGGGCGCCGCGTGTCCGGCCGCCGGCCGGACACGCCTCGTCAAACTGACTGGAGCCCCCTCTCGGTGGGGGGCAGGGGGAGCGCAACGTTCCAGCGCGCAGCGCTGAGCGCCGCAGGCGCTCAGCGCGTGTTGCGAATCGGGATCTGCAACTCCGCCGCCGGAATCACCCGCACCAGTTCCGGGACGCCCCAGGCGAAGGCCGGGTCGTTCTTGATGCGGAAGTGGTACATGTCCTGCATCGCCTGGTGATCCTCCTTGCGGAAGGTCATCTTGCCCTTGGGCGTCTCGAAGGACATGCCTTCCATCGTGGCGATCAGCTTGTTGGTATTGGTGTCGCCATTGGTCTTCTTCAGCGCCTCGACGACCGCGATCGCCGCGCTCATGCCGCCGGCGGTGAAGAAGTCCGGCGGGCTCTTGTGGCGGCTGTAGTGGTTGGCCACCAGCCATTCGTTGACCGGGTTCTTCGGGATGCCGAAGTAGTAGTACAGCGCGCCTTCCATGCCGGGGAAGTTCTTGTACGCCACCATCGCCGGCAGGATGTTGCCGCCGGTCGCGAGCTTGATGCCGTAGCGCTTCTCGAGCTCCAGGTCGGCGATCTTCGGGAACGGCGTCGGCGCGCCCGACCAGCCCACCGACAGGTACTTGTTGCCCGGCTGGTCCTTCAGCTTGTCGATGATGCGCTGCAGGCCGGCGGTGAAGTCGGTCGTGCCCACGGGCAGGTATTCCTCGTGGACGATCTTGGCCTTCTTGGTGAATTCCTTGGCCGCCTTCACGCCGTCGCGGCCGAAGGCGTTGTCGTTGGCCAGCACCGCGATCACGTTGCCCGGCTGGTCCAGCGCGGCGGCGTTGGCCGCGGCGTCCTGGCTGCTGTTGCGGCCGGTGCGGAAGATGTACTTGTTCCACTTGTCGCCGGTGATGCTGTCGGCGACCGCGGGCTCCACGAGCAGGATCTTCTTGTATTCCTCGGCCACCGGCAGCATGGCCAGCGCCACCGGGCTCGCGGTCGGGCCGACCGCGATGTCGACCTTGTCGTCGGCATAGGCGGCGGCCAGCGCGGCCTTGCCCACGTCGGGCTTGCCCTGGTCGTCCTTCTCGATGACGACGATCTTGCGGCCGGCCACCGTCATCGTGCCCTGGGTGGCGTATTCCAGCCCCATCATGAAGCCGACGATGGTCTGCTTGGCATAGGCCTCCAGCGGACCGGTCTTGCTGGCGATGATCGCCACCTTGACGTCGGGCTTGCCCTGGGCCAGCGCGGCGGCCGGCAGCAGCGCGGCGGTGGCGGCCAGCGCGATCGCGGCGCGGCGCATCGGCTGCATCGCGTGCAGCGGGCGGGGGGTGGAACGGCGGTCGGCTCGGCTCATCGGGGTCGTCTCCTGTCGCTGGCTGTGGCTGGGGCGGGCGGGCGTACCACGCCTCACCGCTGCCCCATAGAGCGCAACGCCCGTGCCAGCATGCCCAAACCTGGTGCAAACCCTGAACCCGAAGCCCGCAACGGGCCGGTTCCGGCCCGAACGGGCGCCCCGCCAGCTACCGGCTGCTTCGTACTCAGCGCTGTATTGACCGCATTTCGGACAACTGTCCGAAATACCGGCACATGAAGCTCCGCCCGGATTGTCCGGATTCCGGGCAGCTCGATCAGCTGCCGAGTTCGGGCCAGCGCGCCAGCCTTTCGTACAGTGACGCGCGCGACATGCGCAGCCGCTTCGCCGCCGCCACCCGGTTGCCGCCGCTGGCCTGCAGCGCGCGGGCAATCGCCGCGCGCTCGAGTTCGGCGACCTGCTCGGCCAGCGGGCGCAGCAGCGGGTCGCCGTCGGCCCCGGCACCGTCCGGCGCGGCACCGGTCGCCGCAGCGGCAGCCGTCGTCGCCGCCGGCGGCACCGCCGCGCCAGCCGCGGTCGCGGCCGCGTCGCCGAAGTGGCGCGGCTCCAGCACCAGGTCGTCGGTCATCAGCGCCGCCTGCTCGAGCACGTTGCGCAGTTCGCGGATGTTGCCCGGCCAGTCGCGGCGCGCCAGCAGCGCCAGCGCATCGGGCGAGACGCTGCGCGACGGCAGCCCGCTGCGGCGCGCGACGTCCTCCAGCAGGTTCTCCACCAGGGCCTCCAGGTCGGCCAGGCGCTCCCGCAACGGCGGCACGCGGATCGGCAGCACGTTGAGCCGGTAGAACAGGTCGGCGCGGAAGCGCCCTTCGGCGACCATCGCCGCCAGGTCGCGGCTGGTCGCGGCGACGATGCGCACGTCCACGCGCTCGACGCGGTTGCTGCCCAGCGGCTCGATCTCCTGCTCCTGCAGCGCACGCAGCAGCTTGCTCTGCAGCGCCAACGGCATGTCGCCGATCTCGTCCAGGAACAGCGTGCCGCCGTCGGCCAGCTTGAACTTGCCGTCGCGGCCCTTGCGCTCCGCGCCGGTGTAGGCGCCGGGCGCGACGCCGAAGAATTCGGCCTCCAGCAGCGTCTCCGGCACCGCGGCGATGTTGACGCCGACGAAGGGCCGTGCCGCGCGTGCGCTGGCGGCGTGGATGCCCTGCGCCAGCAGTTCCTTGCCGGTGCCGGTCTCGCCCAGCAGCAGCACCGTGCTGCCGGTCATCGCGACGCGCCGCGCCTGGCGCTTGACCTCCAGCGCCGCCGGGCTGCCGCCGACGAAGCTGGCGATGGTGTGGCGCGGCCGCCGGTTGGCGGCGATCTGCCGGTGCGCCGCCTCCAGTTCCGCCTGCAGCCGCGTGAACTTGGTCATCAGCGGCTGCATCGTCGTCTCGGGGTGGTCCAGCAGCACCAGCCCGAGCGCGCCGATGACCTGCCCGGCCGCGTCGCGCAGCACCAGGCGGCTGACCAGGAAGGTGCCGGCCTTGTTGGTCAGCAGGTCGACCAGGATGGGCCGTCCGGTGTCGATGACCTGCGCCAGCAGCGTATTCGGCACCACGTCCTCGACGCGGCGGCCGACGAACTGCGACACGTCGTCGAAGCCCAGCGCGGGCAGGAACTGCTTGTAGCCCTCGCTGATCCAGACCACGCGGTGCTCGCGGTCGACCACCATCATGCCCATCGCACTGCGCGCGAAGGTGTCGAAGGCGCTCTGCACCGCCAGCTTCAGTAGCGCGTCGGCGTCGGCCGGCAGGCCGCTGCCCAGCGCGGGCGCCGGCTGCGGCTGCGCGGCCGAGGGCGGCAGCGAAGACGGCGGCAGCGAAGACGGCGGCAGCGAAGGCGGTGGCACGGACATGGCGGGCGCGATTCTGACCCCGCCAAGGGCCGCGCGGCCGCTGCGGCCGTTGCCAGGCCGCGCTGCAGGGGTGCGACCTGCCGCCTCGCGGCCCGGCACCGGCCGGTGGACGCGGACCCGGTCACCGGGAGAACCCTCATCGTAACGCTGTAATTACAGCGTTACGATGACCTCACCCTGCCCTGCCAACCGGAGGCGCCATGCCCGAGCCGATCCCCCTGCGGGGCACCTCGCTGCACGACGGTGTCGCCGCGCGGCTGCGCCAGATGGTCTTCGACCGCCAGCTCGCGCCCGGCGACTGGGTCGACGAGAAAGCGCTGGCCGCCGCCTGGCAGATCAGCCGCACGCCGCTGCGCGAGGCGCTGAAGGTGCTGGCCGCCGAAGGCCTGGTCGAGCTGGTGCCGCAGCGCGGCTGCCGCGTCGTCGAGCTGACCGACGACGATGCACAGGGCCTGTTCCCGGTGATGGCGCTGCTGGAGGGCCGCTGCGCGCACGAGGCGGCGCTGAAGGCCTCCGACGCGCAGATCGCCGAGCTGCAGCGCCTGCACGACGAGCTGGAGCGCTTCGCCACCGCCGGCGACAGCGACGGCTACTACCGCGCCAACCATGTCTTCCACAGCCGCGTGCAGCAGCTCGCCGACAACCGCTGGCTGGACCGCGCGACCGGCGACCTGCGCCGCTTCCTGCGCCTGCTGCGCGGCCGCCAGCTCAAGCTGCCCGGGCGCATGGCGCGCTCGATCAACGAGCACCGCGTGCTGATCGACGCGCTGGTGCAGCGCGACGCCGCGCGTGCCGAGCGCGCGATGCACGACCACCTGATGGCGCAGCTGCAGGCGCTGAATGCGCTGCGCCGGCGCGAGCAGGCCGCGGCAGCGCGGGCGGCCGCCCCCGACGCGGCGGCAACGCGCGCGACGCGCGCCCAACGCAGGAGCGGCCATGCTGGATGAACTGCGACAGGCGGCGGCCCAGGCCGCCGCGCGCCGCCGCGACGAACGCGCGCTGCGCGCCGCCGTGCTGGGCGGCCGCCGGCTGCTGTCCGAGCGCGGCGAGGCCAACAGCGTGGTCATCGGCCGCACGCTGATCGAGCGCCTGGGCGCGCTGCAGGGCGCCACGCTGGACGCCTTCTTCGACCACCTGGCGACCGACCTCAGCCCGGACCCGAAGACCGTGCTGCAGGCGGCGCAGGACTACCACCGCACGCCCGACGCGGCCCGCCTGATCGCGCTCGTGCAGGCCGCGGAACCGCCGCGCCAGGAACTGCTGCGGCGGCTCAACCGCACGCCCGGCGGCACCGCCTGCATCCTGCGCCTGCGCCGCGAGCTGATGCGCCGGCTGCCGGCGCATCCCGAATGGGCGGCGCTGGAAGCCGACCTGCTGCACCTGCTCAACAGCTGGTTCAACCCGGGCTTCCTGAACATGGAACGCGTGGACTGGAATTCGCCGGCACGGCTGCTGGAGAAGATCATCCACCACGAGGCGGTGCATGCGATCGACGGCTGGGACGACCTGCGCCGGCGCCTGCAGCCGGACCGCCGCTGCTTCGCCTTCTTCCACCCGCAGCTGCCGGACGCGCCGCTGATCTTCGTCGAGGTCGCGCTGCTGCCCGAGATGCCCGACGCGATCGCGCCGCTGATCGACAAGGCCAGCACGCCGCTGCCGCCGGAGCGTTTCCGGGTCGCGGCCTTCTACAGCATCAGCAACTGCGAACCCGGGTTGCGCGGCGTCAGCCTCGGCAACTTCCTGATCAAGCGCGTGGCCGAGCAGCTCCAGCGCGAGCTGCCGCAGCTGCGCCGCTTCTGCACGCTGTCGCCGGTGCCGGGCCTGGCGAACTGGCTGCTGAAGGCGCCCGACCTCGCCGCGCTGCCCGGCCTGCGCCGGCCGCAGCAGCAGGCGCTGCAGGCGGCGCTGGAGCGGCTGCGCACGCGCTGCGGCAGCGACCTCGCCGCGCTGCAGCAGCGCGCGACGCTGGACCGCCTGGACGAGGACGACACGGCGGCGCTGCTGGCGCTGGCCAGCGCCTGGCTGCTGACGCTGTCGCCGACGCCGGCCGGCGACCCGGTGGCGCGCTTCCATCTCGACAACGGCGCGCGGCTGGAGCGCCTGAACCCGCGCGGCGACCTCTCGCCCAAGGGCCTGAAGCAAAGCTTCGGGCTGATGGTCAACTACCTCTACGACCTGGACAAGGTCGAGGCCGGCCACGAGATGTTCAAGCAAGGCGAGGTTGCCCGCTCCCGCGCGGTGCAGACCTTGTTGTAGCGTCCGCTCTTCACCGAAGCCGTCGCCGGGTGCGGGCTCGCCCGGACCCCACCACAGCAGGAGACACCGATGACCGAACCCACCCGTCCGTCCACCCCGCGCGCAGCCGCGTCCGCGGCGCCGAGCCGCCGCCGCGTGCTGGTCGCCGGCGCCGCCGGCGCCGCTGCCGTGCTGGGGCTGCCCGCCGCGCGGGCGCAGGCCTGGCCGACCAAGCCGGTGACCATCGTCGTGCCCTTCCCGCCCGGCGGCGGCACCGACGCCTTCGCGCGCCCGCTGTTCGCGGTGGTGGGGCGCAATACCGGCCGCCAGTTCCTGATCGACAACAAGGGCGGCGCCGGCGGCACGCTGGGCGCCAGCCTGGCGGCCAAGGCCGCGCCCGACGGCTACACCTACTTCATGGGCGCGGTGCATCACTCGATCGCCCCCAGCATGTACCCGCGGCTGGACTACGACATCCTGACCGACTTCGTGCCGGTGGGCCTGATCTCCAGCGTGCCGCAGGTCATCGTCGTCAACCCGTCGCGTGTGGCCGCCCGCACGCTGCCGGCGCTGCTGCAGCACCTGCGCGCCAACCCCGGCCGACTGAACTACGGCTCGGCCGGCAACGGCACCAGCCATCACCTGGCCGGCGAGCTGTTCAAGCTGCAGACCAAGACCTTCATCACGCACATCCCCTACCGCGGCGCCGGGCCGATGCTGCAGGACCTGATCGCCGGCCAGGTGGACCTCGCGTTCGACGGCCTGGGTTCGTCGGCCGGCCACATCCGCGGCGGCCGCCTGGCCGGGCTGGCGGTGGCCGCCGAGCGGCGCGCGACCGCCTTCCCCGACATGCCGACCACCACCGAGGCCGGGCTGCCGACCTACAAGGTCTCCACCTGGTACGGCCTGTGGGCGCCCAAGGGCACGCCCGCCGACGCCGTGGCCGCGATGCAAGGCGAGATGCGCAAGGCGATGGGCGGCGACGAGCTGAAGGCCACCTGGACCAGCCTGGGCACCGAGACGCCCAACCTGTACGGCGAGGCCTTCGGGGGCTTCGTCGCCAGCGAGGTCAAGCGCTGGGCCGAGGTGGTCAAGAGCTCCGGGGCCAAGCTCGACTGATGCGCAACGGCAACCTCTTCGCGGCGCTGCGCGCGGCGTTTCCGGCGGATCTCGACGCGGTGGCGGTCGAGACCGCCGACGCCGGTGCCGGGCTCTTCTACACCTGGCGCGACCTCGACCGCGGCAGCGCGATGCTGGCCAACCTGCTGGACTCGCTGGACCTGCCTGGGGGTTCGCGCATCGCGGTGCAGGTCGACAAGAGCGTCGAGGCGGTGATGCTCTACCTGGCCGTGCTGCGCGCCGGCCATGTCTACCTGCCGCTGAACAATGCCTACCAGGCGGCGGAGCTGGAATACTTCATCGCCAATGCCGAGCCGGCGGTGCTGGTGTGCACCAGCGCCGCCTTCCCGAAGCTGTCGAAGATCGCCTTCCAGGCCGGCGTGAGGAATGTCTTCACGCTGAACGACGACCGCAGCGGCTCGCTGCTGGAACGCGCCGCATTCCAGGCCGACGTGCACGAGACGGCAGCGCGCGCGGCCGGCGACCTGGCGGCCATCCTCTACACCAGCGGCACCACCGGGCGCAGCAAGGGCGCGATGCTCACGCACGGCAACCTGCTGTCCAACGCGCAGGTGCTGAAGTCGTACTGGGGCTGGCAACCTGGCGACGTGCTGCTGCACGCGCTGCCGATCTTCCACGTGCACGGCCTGTTCGTCGCGCTGCACGGCGCGCTGCTCAACGGCAGCCGCATGATCTGGTTCGCACGCTTCGATGCCCGCGCGGTGGCGGCGCGGCTGCCCGAGGCGACGGTCTTCATGGGCGTGCCGACCATGTACGTGCGGCTCCTGGCCGAGCCCACGTTCACGCGCGAGAGTTGCCGCGGCATGCGCCTGTTCGTCAGCGGCTCGGCGCCGCTGCTGACGGAGACCTTCGAGGCCTTCCGCGAGCGCAGCGGCCACACCATCCTGGAGCGCTACGGCATGAGCGAAACGCTGATGCTGACCTCCAACCCCTACCGCCCGGAGAGCGCGCGCCGCGGCGGCACGGTGGGGCTGCCGCTGCCCGGCGTCGGCGTGCGCGTGCACGACGACAAGGGGCGCCCGCTGCCGGCCGGCGAGACCGGCGGCATCGAGGTCCGCGGCCCCAATGTCTTCAAGGGCTACTGGCGCATGCCCGAGAAGACGGCCGACGAATTCACGCCCGACCTGTGGTTCAAGACCGGCGACGTCGGCCGCTTCGACGCCGACGGCTACCTGACCATCGTCGGCCGCAGCAAGGACCTCATCATCAGCGGCGGCTACAACGTCTACCCGGCGGAGGTCGAGGGCTACCTGAACGAGCTGCCCGGCGTTGCCGAGAGCGCGGTGATCGGCGTGCCGCACCCGGACTTCGGCGAGGCCGTGGTGGCCGTCGTCGTGCCGCGCCCGGGCGCGGCGCCCGAACCGGCGGCGACGATCGCGGCGCTGAAGTCGCGCATCGCCGGCTTCAAGGTGCCCAAGCAGGTCTTCGTGGTGCCCGAACTGCCGCGCAATGCGATGGGCAAGGTGCAGAAGAACCTGCTGCGCGAGCAGCACCGCGGGCTCTTCGCGGGCTGAGCCGCAGCGCCCGGAGCCGCCTTGCACGCACCGGCGCCCGACCGCTGCCCGCGCTGCGGGGGCGGCTTCGCCTGCGGCGCCGCCGGTGCCGGCCCTTGCGCGTGCACCACCGTGGTGCTGGCGCCGGCGCTGCTGGCCCGGCTGCGCCAGCGCTACCGCGGCTGCCTGTGCCTGGACTGCCTGCAGGCGCTGGCGGCAGGCACGGCCGTCGAGCCCCCGGGGCGGGAAGCGGCACCGCCACCGGCGCGTACGGCCTGAGCGGCCGGCCTATTCCCGGCGCCGGACCACTCGGTCAGGGGGTGGCGTCTTGCTGGTGCCAGAGGGAACATCCGATGCGTGCGGAAGTGCGTGCTTCCCGCCGGCTGGCATCTTCCAGCGCCCTGCACCGAGGACCCGCCATGAAGACCGCGATCGCCCTGGCTGCCGCCCTGACCCTGGCCGCCACCGCCGCCCAGGCGCAGACCTATTCCTTCGCCAGCGACCTGTCGCCGGAAGTTCCCGGCGCCACCGGCGACGGGGCCGTCTTCGTCTCCTTCGACGCCGGCGCCCAGACCCTGGATATCGCGGCCATCTTCTTCGGCCTGTCGGGCACGACGACGGTGGCGCATATTCATTGCTGCACCGCGGCGCCGAATGCCGGCACGGTGGGCGTCGCGGTGACGCCGGGCACGCTGCCCGGCTTCCCGGTCGGCGTCAATTTCGGCTTCTACCAGACGACCCTGGACCTCACCCAGGCCGGCACCTACACCGCCAGCTTCATCACCAACTTCGGTGGCGGCACGGTGGCCGGCGCTTCGGCCGCGCTGCTCGCCGGCCTGAATGCTGGCACCGCCTACTTCAACGTGCACAGCACGGCGTTCCCGGCCGGCGAAGTCCGCGGCTTCCTGCAGCCGGTGCCGGAGCCGGGCACCTGGGCGCTGATGGGCCTGGGGCTGGCCGCCGTCGGTGGTCTGCCGCGTCGGCGCGCCGCAACCGCGACGGCCTGAGCGCCGCGCTCCCCGCCACCCGCCACGGCCGCGCAGTGCGCGGCCGTCGTCATTTTCGGCGCTCCGCGGCCCGCAGGCCGCGCCCGGCGCTCGCGTCGGCCCGCGGCCGGCCGTAGAGTCGCGCCATGCACCTGCTCGTTCTCGGCGGCACGCGCTTCCTCGGCCGCCATCTCGCGGACCTCGCGCTGCAACGCGGCCACCGCGTCACGCTGCTGCACCGCGGGCGCAGCGGCAGCGGCCTGTTTCCGCAGGCCGAACACCTGATCGCCGACCGCAATGCCGACCTGTCGGTGCTGGACGGCCGCCGCTTCGACGCCGTCGTCGACACCAGCGCCTACTGGCCGCGCCAGGTGCGCGAGGTCGCGGCCCGCCTGGCCGGGCGCGTGGGCCATTACCAGATGGTGTCGACGATCAGCGTCTACGCCGATCCCGACGCCGGCGCACTGACCGAGGACGCCACGCTGGCGACGCTGGCCGACCCGGCGACCGAAACCGTCAGCGGCGAGACCTACGGCGGCCTGAAGGTGCTGTGCGAGCAGGCCGCGGTCGACGGCTTCGGCGCCGGGCGCACGCTGCTGCCGCGCCCCGGGCTGCTGGTGGGGCCGCACGACCCGACCGAACGCTTCACCTGGTGGGTGCGCCGGCTGCTGCGCGCCGCACCCGGCAGCGAGGTGCTGGCCCCGGGTGACCCGGCGGGCCCCGTGCAGTTCATCGATGCGCGCGACGCCGCGGCGTGGATGCTGGCGCAGGCCGAGTCCGGGCGCAGCGGGCCCTTCAACCTCACCGGGCCGGCGACGCCGCTGAGCATGGAGGCCTTCCTGGCCACCGCGCGCCGCGTGCTGGCGCCGGCCGACCCGCCGCCGCGGCTGTGCTGGGTCGCCGAGGACTTCCTGCTCGAGCAGGGTGTCGCGTCGTGGACCGAGCTGCCGCTGTGGCTGCCGCGGCGCAGCGACGGCATCCACCGCACCGAGATCGCGCGTGCGCTGGCCACCGGGCTGCAGTGCCGGGCGCTGGAGGCCACGCTGCAGGACACCGCGGCCTGGGCGCGGGCTGCACCGCTGTCGCGCGCCGGCGAGGGGCCACCGCGCCCGCCGACCGGCCTCGCGCCCGAGCGCGAGGCGGCGCTGCTGCAGGCCTGGCACACCACGCCACGGGGCTGAAGCGCGGCGGCCATTCGTCGCCGCGGATCGCGGCTCGCTCCGGCCGGCCGGCAGTTCGTCGCAATCCCGTGGTCGCTGCGGCGTGCGCTGCCTACAGTGCAACCATCGGATACCGCCGCGCAGTCCCCAGGAGCCCGTCATGAATGCCTTCGTCACCCGCACCACGCAGCACGCCAGCGCCTTCGGCCTGGCCGCCGTCGTCACGCTGGCGATCCTGGCCGGGATCCACAGCCAGGCGATGACGCCGGTGCAGGAGGTGCAGCTCGCGCAGGCGGCAGCCGCCGAGATGCATGCGCGCGCCGCGCTGAGCTGCCCGGCCAACGAAGGCTGAGCGCGGACGCAGGCCCGTCCCTGCGGACGGGCCTGCGCCTCGCGAAGGGCGAGCGCATGCTTGCGCGAGCGCGGCCTGCAAGGCTGAGCGCGGACGCAGGCCCGTCCCTGCGGACGGGCCTGCGCCTCGCGAAGGGCGAGCGCATGCTTGCGCGAGCGCGGCCTGCAAGGCTGAGCGCGGACTCAGGCCCGTCCCTGCGGACGGGCCTGTGCCTCGCGAAGGGCGAGCGCATGCTTGCGCGAGCGCGGCCTGCAAGGCTGAGCGCGGACTCAGGCCCGTCCCTGCGGACGGGCCTGTGCCTCGCGAAGGGCGAGCGCATGCTTGCGCGAGCGCGGCCTGCAAGGCCGAACGCCGCGGCGCCGGCTGCCGCGCCGAGCGCTAGCCGCGCCCGACGAAAGGCATGCCGGTGGCCATCACCGTCATGAACAGCACGTTGGCTTCCAGCGGCAGGTTGGCCATGTGAACCACCGCCGCGGCGGCATGGGCGACGTCCATGCGCGCCTCCGGCCGCACGCTGCCGTCGGCCTGCGGCATGCCGGTGGCCATGCCGGCGGTCAGCTCGGTGACCGCATTGCCGATGTCGATCTGGCCGACCGCGATGTCGAAGGCGCGGCCGTCCAGCGCGCAGGCCTTGGTCAGGCCGCTGATCGCGTGCTTGGTCGCCGTGTAGGGCGACGAGTTGGGCCGCGGCGCATGCGCCGAGATCGAGCCGTTGTTGACGATGCGGCCGCCGCGCGGCTGCTGCGCCTTCATCATGCGGAAGGCCTGCTGCGTGCACAGGAAGACGCCGGTCAGGTTGGTGTCCACCGCGGCGCGCCAGTGCTCCAGCGTCAGGTCCTCCAGCGGCAGCCCGGGCGTGAAGACGCCGGCGTTGTTGAACAGCAGGTCCAGGCGCCCGAAGCGCGCGCGCACGAAGTCGAACAGCGCCTGCACGGCGTCGGGCTTGGTCACGTCGGCCGGCACCGCGAAGGCGCGCGCGGCGATGTCGCCGAAGGGGTCGTCGGCCTGCGCGATCGACTCGCGCAGCGCCTCCAGCCGGCGGCCGCTGTAGACGACGCGCCAGCCGTCGCGCACCAGCGCATTGGCGGTGGCACGGCCGATGCCGCTGCCGGCGCCGGTGACGAGGGCGATGCGGTTGTGCGGGGCAATCATCGTTGGGGTTCTCCTGCGGCGGTGTCCAGCGCGCATTCTCGCCGCCGCGCAGGGAGCCGCCGCCGCGTGGCGCCGGCTTGACGCGCATCAAGCCGGCCGCCGGCCTTCGCGTCAGCTGCATCGGCGAGACTCGGCGGGCTCGCACCCGCCGCCATGACCCCTGCCGACGAAGCCGCCGCCGAATCCGCCCTGCCCGCCGCCGCCGGCCAGGCCAGCCTGCTCACGACGCCGCTGCGCACGCTGCTCAAGCGTGCGCCGGTGACGGCGTCGCCGCAGATCAGCATCCGCGCCGCCGCCGAGCGCATGCGCGACGAGCGGGTCTCGTCGCTGCTGCTGGTGCAGGACGGCCACCTGTTCGGCCTGGTCACCGACCGCGACCTGCGCAACCGCGCGCTGGCCGCCGGGCTGGACCCGGCGCTGCCGGTGCTGGAGATCGCCACCGTGGCGCCGCTCACCGCGCCGGCCGACGCGCCCGCCTTCGAGGCGCTGCTGCTGATGGCGCGCCACCAGATCCACCATGTGCCGGTGATGGACGGCGCGGCGGTCGCCGGCATCGTGACCGCCACCGACGTCAACGAGCAGCACAGCCATTCGGCCGTCTACCTGGCTGGCGAGATCCACCGCCAGACCACGCTCGCCGGCCTGGTCGCCGCGGCCGCGCGCGTGAAGGCGCTGCAGCGCCAGCTCGTCGACGCCGGCGCCAGCGCCTATGCCACCGGCCATGTCGTGACCGCGATCACCGACGCGCTGACCACCCGGCTGCTGCACCTGGCCGAGGCGCGGCTGGGCCCACCGCCGGTGGACTATGCCTGGGTCGCCGCCGGCTCGCAGGCGCGCCACGAGCAGACCGCCAAGAGCGACCAGGACAACTGCCTGCTGCTCGACGATGCCTACGACGAGGCGGCGCATAGCGCCTACTTCAAGGCCCTGGCCGAGGAGGTCAATGCCGGCCTGGACGCCTGCGGCTATGTCTTCTGCCCCGGCGAGATGATGGCGCGCACCGACCGCTGGCGGCAGCCGCGGCACGTCTGGGCAGACTATTTCCGGCGCTGGATCGACACCCCGGAGCCGATGGCGCTGATGCTGTGCAGCGTCTTCTTCGACGTGCGCGTGGTCGCCGGCCGCCACGAGCTGCTGGACGGCCTGCGCGCCGAGGTGCTGGCGCACACGCCCAAGGCCAGGCTGTTCCTCGGCCACCTGGTCGGCAATGCACTGTCGCGCCAGCCGCCGCTGGGGCTGTTCGGCGGCCTCGCCCCGCTGCGCAGCGGCGAGCACAAGGGCACCTTCGACCTCAAGCACCACGGCATCGTGCCGGTGATCGACCTCGCGCGCGTCTATGCCCTGGCCGGCGGCGACGCAGCGGTCAATACGCACGAGCGCCTGGCCCATGCCGCGGGCAGCGGCGAGATCAGCGCCGGCAGCGTGCGCGACCTGCGCGATGCGCTGGAGTTCCTGTGCAGCCTGCGCATCCGCCACCAGGCGCAGCAGATCGCCGAAGGCCGCGCGGCCGACAACTTCCTGCACCCGGAGGAGCTCAGCCAGTTCGAGCGCAGCACGCTGAAGGACGCCTTCGGCGTCGTCAAGACGCTGCAGGACGTGCTGGCGCAGCGTTACCCTGCCAACCGTTGAAGCCGACCCCGCGCCGACGATGAACCTCGCCCAGCTGCTGCAGCGCCAGGCGCTGCTGGCCCCCGATCGCCCCGCCATCCTGCACGGCACGACGCTGCACGCCACCCACGGCCAGTGGGCCGCACGCGCCGCGGCGCTGGCGGCGCGGCTGCGTGCCGCCGGGCTGGCGCCGGGCGAGCGGCTGCTGCTCTTCATGCGCAACCACCCGCGCTACCTGGAGCTGCTGTGGGGCGCCTGGTGGGCCGGGCTGGCGGTCGTGCCGGTGAATGCCAAGCTGCACCCGTCGGAGGTCGCCTGGATCGTCGCCGACAGTGGCGCGCGCTGGGGCTTCGTGACGAGCGATGTCGCGCCCGGGGCGATCGCCGGCCTGCAGCGCCAGGTCGACACCGAAGGCGCCGAGGCCGACGCGCTGCTGGGGCCGCTGGCCGCCGGCGAGGGCGCAGCGCCCACGCCGCACGACGCCGGCCCCGACGACCTGGCCTGGCTGTTCTACACCAGCGGCACCACCGGCCGGCCCAAGGGCGTGATGATCACGCAGCGCAACCTGCTGACCATGGGCCTGGCCTATTTCGTCGACGTCGACGCGGTGGGCGCCGGCGACGCCATCGTCTATGGCGCGCCGATGTCGCATGGCTGCGGCCTGTATGCCATCCCGCACCTGATGGCCGGCGCGCGCCATGTCGTGCCGGCCAGCGGCGGCGTCGACCCGGCGGAGCTGTTCGCGCTCGGGCGCGCGCTCGGGCCGCTGTCCACCTTCGCGGCGCCGACCATCGTCAAGCGGCTGGTGGACCATGCCGAGGCCGCGGGGCTGTCGCCGCAGGACTGCGCGGCCTCGTTCAAGACCATCGTCTACGGCGGCGCGCCGATGTACCTGGCCGACATCCGGCGCGCGCTGCGCGTGATGGGCCCGCGCTTCGTGCAGATCTACGGCCAGGGCGAGACGCCGATGTGCGCGACCGCGCTCGCGCGCGCGGTGATCGCCGACACGGCCCACCCGCGCCATGCCGAGCGGCTGGCCAGCGTCGGCATCGCGCAGACGCCGGTGCACGTGCGCGTGGCCGACGAGCAGGGCCGCGACTGCGCCAGCGGCGAGACCGGCGAGGTGCTGGTGCGCGGCGACAGCGTGATGGCCGGCTACTGGCGCAACCCCGAGGCCACGGCCGCCGCCGTCCGCGACGGCTGGCTGTGGACCGGCGATATGGGCAGCCTGGACGAAGACGGCTTCCTGACGCTGAAGGACCGCAGCAAGGACCTCGTCATCAGCGGCGGCAGCAACATCTACCCGCGCGAGGTCGAGGAGGTGCTGCTGACCGCGCCCGGCGTGGCCGAGGTCGCGGTGGTCGGCGCGCCGGATGCCGAATGGGGCGAGGTCGTCGTCGCCTTCGTCGTGCTGCAGCCGGGCGCGGCGGCCGACGAGCGCGCGCTGGACGCGCACTGCCTGGCGCACATCGCGCGCTTCAAGCGGCCCAAGCGCTACCGCTTCGTCGAGGCGCTGCCCAAGAACCACTACGGCAAGGTGCTGAAGACCGCGCTGCGCGCGCAGGTCACGCCCGGCGCCGGCGGCTGACCGCTGCACCGGCCGGCGCTCGCGGCCACGGACCGGGCCGGGCGCCGCCCGGCCCTGGGGCGCTCAGAACTTCTTCTTCGCGATGCGCTCGTGGATCTCGCGCACCTGCATCAGCGCCGCCGAGCCGTAGTACTTGTGGTATTCGGCGACCATCTCGCCGTGCACGATGACGGGGTCGGTCTCGGTCAGCGTGCGCGCCTCGGCGATGTCGGCCACCGCCATCACGAAGATGCCGCGCCGGCCCTCGACGCCGTCCAGCGGCCCGGCCAGCGCCAGCTTGCCCTCGCCGGCGAGCCGCTTCATGTTGGCGAAGTGGCCGCGGAACATCTCGTCGCGCGCCGGGCCGGCCGGCACCGGCCGCGGGCCCGTCTTCAGGATCACCAGCACGTAGGGCCGCATGCCGTAGTCGTCGGCGCCCAGCGCGCGCGCCAGCGCCTCGTCGTAGGCAGGCGGCGCCGGCGCGGCCGTCTGCGCCGTCGCGGCCGGCGCCGCCAGCAGCGCGGCCGCCAGGGCAGCCAGGGCAGCCAGGGCGGCCCGGCAGGCCGCGGGGCGCGCCGGGGCGCGCAGGGTCCAGTTCGTCAGGCGCATCGTGCACTCCTTGCCGTCGCGGCCAGGCATGCTAGCGTGCATGGCCATGAAGACCCAGTACTACACCGCCTGCAGCCTGGACGGCTTCATCGCCACCGAGGACCACTCGCTGGAGTGGCTGTTCCCGCTCGGCGACATCGCCGACACCAGCTACCCGGACTTCATCGCCGGCGTCGGCGCGCTCGCGATGGGGGCCTCGACCTACGAGTGGATGCTGCGCCATGTCGTCGCGCCGGCGGCCGACCCGCGCGCCGCCTGGCCGTATGCGCAGCCGGCCTGGGTCTTCACGCACCGCCAGCTGGCCACGGTGCCCGGCGCCGACATCCGCTTCGTGCAGGGCGACGTGCGGCCGGTGCACGCGGCCATGACGGCCGCCGCGCAAGGCCGCAACCTCTGGCTGGTCGGCGGCGGCGAACTGGTCGGGCAGTTTCACGATGCCGGGCTGCTCGACGAGATCCTGGTGCAGATCGGCTCGGTCACGCTGGGCCGCGGGCAGCCGCTGCTGCCGCGGCGCATCGCCTCGCCACCGCTGCGCCTGTGCGCCGTGCGCCAGGTCGGCAGCGGCTTCGCCGAACTGCGCTACGAGGTGCCCAGGCCGGCGGCGTCGGCCGCGCCGCCGGGCGGCTGAAGCGACCGCCGTTGCACGTAGCTCTCCAGGTCCCGTGCGGCGGCCGCGTCGAGCACCGCCAGCCGCCGCGCCACCGCCGCCGCATAGCGCCGGTAGGCCCAGGGCATCGCGGTGATCACCGGGCCATCCTCGACGAGATCGGCGGCCAGGTAGTGCAGGCCTTCCCAGTACGGCGCGGTGGCGGCCACCTGCGCCGGCGACGCCCAGGGCGGCGCATAGTTGTGCGTGGCGCGGCGCCCGCGCAGCACGCCGGCGGCCGCGAGCACCAGGTTGCCGGCGCAGATGCCGGCCAGCAGCGCGCCACCGGCCAGCGCGGCCTGCAGCGGCTCGCGCGCCAGGTTGCGCGGCAGCAGGATCGCGCGCGGATCACCGCCGGGCACCAGCACCGCCGCCGGCGCAGGCCCGGCCTGCAGGGCCGCGTAGCCGGCGTCGGCGCGCAGGCGCGCCCCGTTGGACGCCGCATGGTCGGCGCCGTCCGGCGTCAGGCAGCGGATCGTGCAGGCCGCGGCCAGCGTCTCGGTCGCCAGCGCGATCTCGAAGTAGACGCAGCCGGGGTACAGCAGCACGCAGACCTCGGGCTTCATCGCGCGGATTGTCGCGTGCCCGCCGGCGGCGCCGGCTCGTCCAGCAGCGGCTGCAGCGCCTGCACCGCGGCGACGACCTCGGCCTCGTGCCCCAGCAGCAGGTGCCCGCCGCGCGCGTAGCCCAGGAAGCGCGCGCCGGGGATGTGCTCGGCGCTGTACCGCGCCGATGACCAGGTGCCGTAGCCGTCGTCGCGCGCGCTGATCACCAGCGTCGGCACCTGGACAGCCTCCAGCGCCACGCGCGCCGCGCCGGTGGTCAGCCGCGAGTCGTTGAGCAGGCCCCGCCGGCGCGCGCTGACGGGCAGGATGCTGTCGAGCAGCGCGTCGGCGCGGCGCCGCTCGTCCGCGCTCGCGGCGGCATATTCGGCGGCCGGCGTCGCCAGCACCAGCCGCCGCGCGGCGTCCGGCGCGACGCGCACGAGCAGCCAGAACGGCAGGTCGGCCTTCAGCACCTGGTCCAGCACGGCCAGCGCCCAGCGCGGTGTCGGCACCGCGGGGTCGGGCCGGTGGACCGCCGGCACCATCAGCACCAGCGCGGCCAGGCGCTGCGGGTGGCGCAGCGCGAAGTGCAGCGCCGGCACGCCGCCGGCCGAGACGCCCATCAGCGCGACGCGCGGCACGCCCAGCGTGTCCAGCAGGCAGGCCAGCCCGTCGGCCTGGCGCTCGCCGGAGGCGTCGCCGTCGGCCGGATACGGCGTGCGCAGGTAGCCGGGCCGCGACGGCGCGATGACGCGCCAGCCGCGCGCCGCATGGCCTGCGCCGAGCAGCAGGCCCTGGTCGAAACCGCCGCCGCTGCCGTGCACGACGAGCAGCGGCGGCCCGTCGGCCGGACCCGCGAAGCCCACTTCCACCGGCCCGCAGGCGGTGGCGACGACGCGGCTGCCTTCGGCCAGGCGCGCGGCGTGGCGCTGCAGGTCGCGGCGGAATTCCAGGCCCACCCAGGCGAGCGCCGCCGCCAGCAGGGCGAATGTCCACCACGCCACCACCACGCGCCGCCTCATCGCGCGGCAGTGTGGCCGGACCGCCGCGGCGGTGCTTGACCTGGCGCAAGCCGCACCCGCGGCATGCGCCCGGGCGTGCGGATCAGCCCTCGTGCACGGCCGGATCGGTGACGGTGCGCACCGGTTCGCCAGGCCGCCGGCGCAGCACCAGCGCCAGCGCCGCCAGCGCCAGCCCGACCAGCGCCGTGGTCCCGGGCTGCGGCACGGCCGTGTATTCGATGGTCAGCGTCGGCGTGCCCAGGCGCACGATGAAGTCGGTGGTCTGCACCACGTGCAGGTCCGCCGAGCCGTCGAGCAGCCCGGCGAAGGCGCCCGCACCGAGCGCGAAGCTGAACGGCCGCAGCGGCGTGCCGTCGAATTCGTAGCAGCCGGGGTGGAAGGGCGGGCAGACGACGAGGGTCTCGCCCTCGATCTCGACCTCGTAGCTGGCGGTCGTGAACGGCAGGGTCGCCGTGCCGTAGGTGCCGCTGAAGGTCGCCGACGAGATCACCGCCGTGGCCGGCAGCGCGAAGCCGAAAGTGCCGACGATGCCGAGGTCGATCGGAAAGCCGCTGACATGCTCGGGCCCGTCGAAGTCGGGCAGCGTCGCGACGACCACCGTGGCGTGGGCGCCGCCCGTCAGCGCGCCCGTCAGCGCGCCCGCAACTGCCAGCGAGGCCAGGCATCGAACGTGTCGCATGGGACCTCCGGTGTGGGTCGATCGGCCGGGCCGGGCGGCGCAGGCACCCGCGACGGCCCGCAGGCCCATTCACCTATAGGCGCCAGCGGCGGCCCCCGCCATCCCTAAATGCCCGTGGCGCGCGCCAGCGCGGCATCCCGCCGGACCGGCCGCGCGCGCAGGAACGCGCCCTTCGGGCAGCGCCCGCGCCCTGGCAGCGGCGGGCCGGCGTGCCGCCTCAGCGCGCCTCGAGGAAGTCACAGGCCAGGTGGGCCAGCGCGCGCACGCCGGTCAGCAGCGCCCGCTCGTCGACGTAGAAGCGCGGCGAGTGGTTGGGCGCCACGGTCTGGGCGTCCTGGCCCGGCGGCACGACGCCGACGAAGAAGAAGAAGCCGGGCACGATGCGCTGGAAGAACGAGAAGTCCTCGCTGCCGGTGACCTTGTCGACGACCTCGAGCCCGTCGCCGGCCACGCGCGCCAGCGTGGGCGCCATCGCCGCGGTCAGCTCGGGGTGGTTGACGGTGACCGGATAGTTCTTCTCGATGCAGACCTTGCAGCCGGCACGCGAGCCCCGCGCCACCGACTCGGCCAGCGTCGTCACGCGCTCGTGGATGTCGTCGCGCATCGCCTCGTCGAAGGTGCGGATGGTGCCGCGCATCTCGACGCTGTCGGGGATGATGTTCTCGCGCACGCCGCCCTTGATGGCGCCTATGGTCACCACCGCCGGCTCGCGGCTGATGTCCACGCCGCGGCTGACGATGGTCTGCAGCCCCAGCACCACCTGCGCCGCGGTGACGATGGGGTCCACGCCCATCCACGGCGCGGCGCCATGGGTCTGGCGGCCGGTGATCGTGATCCTCATGCGGTCGGAGCTGGCCATCGTCGGCCCCGGCCGGTAGCCCACCGTGCCCAGCGGCAGCCGCGACGTGACGTGCAGGCCGAAGATGGCCTGGGGCACCGGGCGCTCCAGCGCGCCCTCGGCGATCATCATCTTCGCGCCGCCGTCCTCGCCCTCGGGCGGCATCTCCTCGGCCGGCTGGAAGATGAACTTGACGCTGCCGCGCAGCTGCGCGCGCAAGGGCGCCAGCACCTGCGCCACGCCCATCAGGATCGCGACATGGCAGTCGTGGCCGCAGGCGTGCATGACGCCGACGTTCTCGCCGTTCCATACCGCGCGCACCTGGCTCGCGAACGGCAGGTCCACCTGCTCGGTGACGGGCAGCGCGTCCATGTCGGCGCGCAGCGCCACCACGGGCCCGGGCAGGCCGCCCTTGAGCAGGCCGACGACGCCGGTGTGCGCGACGCCGGTCCGCACCTCGTCGAAACCCAGCTCGCGCAGGTGGTCGGCCACCAGGCCGGCGGTGCGGAATTCGCGGTTGCCCAGCTCCGGGTGCTGGTGCAGGTCGCGCCGCCAGGCGATGACCTGGGCCTCCACGGCCGCGGCGGCCGCGTCGATCCGTTCACTGAGGCTGCTGGCGGCGACCGGGGTTTCGAACATCGGCGGCTTCCGGAGGTGAGGAACGACCGCACGCTATCACAGCGTCACCGCCGGTCGCGCCTGGTGCATGCTCTGGGCATGACGAACGGGTGGCCGATCCGTACACACGCCGCGGCCGCGCGGGCCCGGCTCGCGGCGAAGCTGCGCGAGGGCTTCGTCCTCGGCCACGTGGACGCGCACGAGTGGCCGAGCGAGGCGGATGCGCCCGCGCCGGTGCGCTGGGTCGCCGACGGCGCGACGCGATGAGCCCGGCCCACCGCCACGGTCACGACCACGGCCCGGGCCACGCCCACGGCGGCCATGCCCACGGCCATGCCCATGGCCCGGCGCGCCACGACCGCGCCTTCGCGATCGGCATCGCGCTCAATCTCGCCTATGTCGGCCTGGAGGCCGGCTACGGCTGGGCCATCGGCTCGCTGGCACTGCTGGCCGACGCCGCGCACAACCTCAGCGACGTCGCCGGGCTCGTGCTGGCCTGGGGCGGCGCGCTGGCCGGCCGGCTGCGGCCCGATGCGCGCCACACCTACGGCTGGCAGCGCGCCAGCATCCTGGCCGCCCTGCTCAACGCGCTGCTGCTGCTGGTGGCGATGGGGGCGCTAGCCTGGGAGGCGGTGGAGCGGCTGCGCTCGCCGCAGCCGATGGAGGCGGTGACCGTGATGGTCGTCGCCGGCATCGGCATCGTGGTCAACACGGCGACCGCCCTGATGTTCATGCGCGGGCGCGAGCACGACCTCAACATCCGCGGCGCCTTCCTGCACATGGCGGCCGACGCCGCCGTCTCGGCCGGCGTCGTGGTGGCCGGCGGCCTGGCGCTGTGGCTGGGCTGGCAGCGCATCGACCCCGTCGTCAGCCTGCTGATCGCCGTCGTCGTCGTGTGGGGCACCTGGGACCTGTTCCGGCAGTCGCTGCACCTGCTGTTCGACGGCGTGCCCGAGCATGTCGACCTGGACGAGGTGCGCGCCCTGCTGGCGGCGCAGCCCGGCGTGGCGGCGGTGCACGACCTGCATGTCTGGGCCATGGGCACCACGCAGGTCGCGCTGACCGCGCACCTGGTGATGCCCGGCGGCGGCGGCGACGACGCCTTCCTGCAGCGCAGCAGCAGGCTGCTGGCCGAGCGCTTCGGGATCGGGCACGTGACGCTGCAGGTGGTCCGCCAGCCCTTCGGCCAGCCCTGCGAGGGCGCCGCGCAGGACCGATGAGCGCCCCGCCGGTCGGCGTCCCCCCGGACGACCCGCACGACCTGCAGCGCTTCGTCGCCGCGCAGGCGCCGGTCTGGGACGCGGTGCGCGCCGAACTGGCAGCCGGCGCCAAGCGCAGCCACTGGATGTGGTTCGTCTTCCCGCAGCTGCGGGGCCTGGGCCGCAGCGCGATGGCGCATCGCTACGGGTTGGCCTCGCTCGACGAGGCGCGCGCGTACCTGCGGCATCCCCTGCTGGGGCCGCGCCTGCACGAAGCCTGCCACCTGCTCTCGTCGCTGCCGCACGGCGACCCGGCGGCCGTGTTCGGCGAGCTCGATGCGATGAAGCTGCGCGCCTGCCTGACGCCGTTCGAGCAGGCCGCTCCCGACGAGCCGCGCTTCGCCGGGCTGCTGCAGCGCTGCTTCGGCGGCCAGCGCGACCCGGCGACGCTGTCGCTGCTGGCCGCGGACCGCGGCAGCGCGGCACCCTGACCGTGCCAGACCCGCCGCGCCCGCGGCCGGTGGCGCTTCATGCGGCTTCGCATTCAACGCGCTAACCGCGTTGCTGCGCCTCGCCGTGCGTCAGCACTGTCTTCGGCTTCGCGCCTTGTCATCGCATTGAGTGCGAAGCCGTATCAGCCGGCGCGCGCGGCGGCGTCCAGCAGCAGCCGCACCAGCGCCGCCGGTGCGCTGACCATCGGGCAGTGCCCGGTCGGGATCACCTCGACGCGGAAGCCGGGCAGCGCCCGGACGCGGGCCCGCATCGCGTCGATCGTCGGGTAGGCGGGTGCGTTGCAGTCGATGAACGTGCGCGGCAGCCCGGCCCAGCGCTCGCCGTCGAAGGGCAGCGGGTCGCGGTACGGTCCGAAGGGATGCGGCACCTGGCGGCGCAGCAGCCAGTCGCGGTCGGCGCCCTCGAGGCCGAAGTCCCGCGGGTCGGGCGGCGGCAGCGCGAAGTCGTGCGCCTCGGCGGCCGCGGTGCGCGCGGCCACGATCTCGGGCGAGTGCGCGTCGCCCCAGCCTTCGCCGGGCAGCGGCACCATCGCATCGACGTAGACGATGGCGCGCACGGCCTGCGCGTCGGCGTCGAGCAGCCGGTCGGCCGCCCCCGTGACGACCATGCCGCCATAGCTGTGGCCGACGAGGATCGCGCCGCGCAGTTCCTCGGCCTGCACCGCGGCCACGACATCGGCCACGTGATGCGCCAGCCGGATGCCGCGGTGGCGCAGGTGGGCGCGGTCGCCGTCGCCGCTGAGCGTGACGGCATGCACCTCGTGGCCCGCGACGCGCAGCGGCGCCAGCACGCGGCGCCAGATCCAGGCGCCTCCCCAGGCGCCATGCACGAGGACGAAGGGCGCGGGCGTCGGGGGGGTCGGTGCCGGCGGGTTCATGCCGCCATTGAACCAGCTTTGCCGGCGGCTAGTATTTCAGCCGCGCATACCAGGTGCGCGCCGCGGCCTCGCGCGCCTGGCCCAGCGTCGTGATGCCCAGGCCCTGCAGCAGCGGCAGCAGCTTGAGGAAGACCTCGGCCGTGACCAGCGCGTCGCCCAGCGCGGTGTGGCGGCCGATGACCGGGATGCCGAAGCGCTCGGCGATCGCCTCCAGCCGGTGGCTCTCCTGCTGCGGGTGCACCAGCGCCGACAGCAGCAGCGTGTCCAGCACCGGCTGCTCGAAGCGCACGCCGGTCGCGGCCTCCTTCAGCTGCAGGAAGCGCAGGTCGAAGGCCGCGTTGTGCGCCACCAGCACGGTGTCGCGCGCGAAGGCGTGGAAGGCCGGCAGCACCTGGGCGATGCGCGGCTGCCCGCGCACCATGTCCGGCGTGATGCCGTGGATCGGGATGCCGGCCGCGGGGATGCCGCGTCCCGGATCCACCAGCTGCTCGAAAGCCTCCTGGCGCAGCAGGCGGCCGTTGACGATGCGCGCGGCGCCGATCTGCAGGATCTCGTCGCCGCCGGCCGGGTCCAGCCCGGTGGTCTCGGTGTCGAAGACCGTATAGGCCAGCGCGGCCAGCGGCGTGTCGTCCAGCGCGTGGCTGGCGCCGGCCTGGAAGAGGTCGAAGTCGTAGAACTCGGGGCGGCTGTCGGCGCCGGCGGCGACGGCGCTCAGCGCCTCGGCGTCGCCGCTGGCGGCAGCCAGCGGCAGCAGGAAGCGGAAGAAGGCCTGGTGGCGCACGCGGTCGCGCTCGAACCAGAATTCGCCGCCGTGGCGCTGCACCACGTCACGCACGGTCAGCGCGCTGGTCTCGCCGGCCACGCGCAGGGGTTCGGCCTCCCAGCTCATCACGGTCTCGGTGCTCATCGCCTGGCCGGACCAGAGGAGGTCCAGCCGCGCGCGCTTGCCGTCGTCGCCGTTCAGCAGGCGCAGCCGCAGCGCGCGCACCTCGAATTCCTCCACCAGCCGCGTCGCCAACCCGGCCAGCGCCTGCAGCACCGCGAAGCTGTCCACGCGCAGCCACAGCGTGGCGTCGACCTCGTCGAGGCCGGTGCGCACGCCGCAGGCGGCCTCGATGCGCCGACCGGCCGCGGCGACGAGGTCGGCGCCCAGCATGTCCTCCAGAGGCCAGCGCGTGCGCAGTTCCTGGGCGCCGGCCGCGGCGGTCTCGTGCAGGCGGCGCGCCATCGCCTGCGCCTCCTCGCGCACGACGGCCATGAAGCGCGCGCGGGTGGCGGCGTCCAGCGTGTCGTCGTCCAGCACATCCAGCGCCGCCTGCAGGTTGGCCAGCGAGGCGCGGCTGCCCTCGGTCAGCGCGAGCAGCGCCTGGTCCTGCGCCAGGTCGCGCTGCATCTCGCCGGTGATGTTGTCCAGCATCAGCACGAAGCCGCTCAGCGCCGCGGGCCCGCCGCCGACCGACGCGCCGAGCACCGGCCCCATGCGCGCCCGCAGCAGCTGCCCGCCGGGCGTGCCGGTGACGAACTGCGCCGACGGGTGCGCGGCGCCGCGCTGCAGCCGCTGCTGGATATTCTCCAGCGCATGGGCCACCAGCCGGCGGTCGAAGACCGCATAGATGCTGCGCCCCAGGCCGATCAGGTCGGCACCCTCGGCGAGCTGCGGCGCCGTCGACAGCGCCTTGAACTGCAGCCGCGCGCGCTGGTTGTACAGCAGCACGCGGCCGTCCAGGTTGCACACCACGACGGCCTGCGTCAGCTCGGCCATCAGCGCGGCCAGGCGCTGGCGTTCGAGCTCGATGCCGCGGCTGCCTTCGGCGACCTGCGCCGCGATGTCGCCGCGCAGCTGCTCGCGCTGCGCGACCAGCTCGCCCATCAGCGCGGCCAGTGCCTGCGCCACGGGCCCGTCCTGCGCGGGCAGTGGCGCGGCCGCGGGCTGCAGCAGCGCCCGCCCCTGCTCCAGCAGCCGCACCGGCGCCGCGACATGGCGCCGGTACAGGTGCTTGGCCGCGGCGGCCGCGGCGGCGGCCAGCGCGCCGGCAGCGGCCACCGCCACCAGCCCGAGCAGCGGCGCCTGCTCGGCCAGCGCCGCGGCCAGCGTCTCGCGTGCCGACGCCGACAGCACCGCCGCGGCCACCGCCCACAGGGCGCCCGCCCACAGCGCCAGCGCCAGCAGCGCGGCGCCGGCGGCCAGCAGCTGCGCGCGCATCAGGGCCGGGTCGCGTCGCATGGACCGTGGGCCTGGCGTCGCGACGCTCAGGCCGCCGGGCCCAGCATCGAGCGCACGCGCTCGGCCAGCTCGCGTGTCGAGAAGGGCTTGGTCA
Organism: Rubrivivax sp.; assembly: GCA_019635315.1. Classification (GTDB taxonomy): domain Bacteria; phylum Pseudomonadota; class Gammaproteobacteria; order Burkholderiales; family Burkholderiaceae_C; genus Rubrivivax. The sequence goes on along the minus strand of JAHBZT010000001.1, from coordinate 837,021 downwards.
TGTAGGCGTCGGCGCCCATCGCCAGGCCCTTGGCGATGTCGGTCTCGCGGCCCTTGGCGGTCAGCATCAGCACCTTGGTCGCCTTCAGCTCGTCGTCGCCCTTGACCGCGGCGCAGACCTCGAAGCCGGTCAGCACCGGCATCATCACGTCCAGCAGCACGAGTTCCGGGCGCTCGCGGCGGATGGTGTCCAGCGCCTCGCGGCCGTCGCGCGCGAGCAGCACCTCGTGGCCCTCGCGCTTCATCAGGAATTCCAGCGAGATCAGGATGTTGGGCTCGTCGTCGGCGATCAGGATGCGGTGGATCATGGGCTCGTGCCTTCCTGCGCAGCGCGCCAAGGTACGGTGAACTCGAAGCAGGCGCCTTGACCGTCGTCAGCATCGCCCACCGCGATGCGCCCGCCGAGGTGCTCGACGATGCGCCGGCAGATCGCCAGGCCCAGCCCGGTGCCGCCCGGCCGCAGCGCGGCGCCGGCGCCCTGCTGGAAGCGGTCGAAGATGCGCGCGCGCTCGGACTCGGGCACGCCGGGGCCGTTGTCCTGCACCCGCACGGTGGCGCCGGCGGGCTCGGCACGCAGCTGCACGCGGATCACGCCCCCCGGCCGCGGCACGAAGCGCGCCGCATTGCCCAGCAGGTTGGTCAGCACCTGCAGCAGCCGGTCGGCGTCGGCACGCAGCGGCGGCAGGCCGGGCTGCAGCTCCAGCCGCAGGTCGGTGCCCTGCTCGCGCAGCGGTGCGGCCATCGCCGCGGCGGCGCGGCGCACCAGCGCCTCGAGGTCCACCGCCTCGTCGTGCCACTCGGCATGGCCGGACTCGATCTTGGCCAGGTCCAGCACCTGCCCGACCAGGCGCGACAGCCGCTCGGTCTCGGCGACGATGATGGCCACGAACTGCTGACGCTGCGCCACGTCCATCGCCGGGTCGTCGGCCATCATCTCGGCCAGCGCGCGGATGCTGGTCAGCGGCGTGCGCAGCTCGTGCGTGACGCTGCTCATGAAGTCGTCCTTCAGCCGGTCCAGGCCCTGCAGCTGCTCGTTGGCGGCGCGCAGTTCGGCGCCGGCGCGCTGCAGCTCGGCGCGCTGCGCCTCCAGCGCGCGCGAGTAGGCCCGCAGCTGCGTGGCCTCGTCCAGGATGCGCATCACGTCGTCCAGCGCCAGCGGCTCCTCCTGCACCGCCGAGGCGACCACCGTGCGCGCCGACGCGCTGCCGATGGCGCCGGCCAGCTGCGTCTCGACGAACTGCACCAGCGCCGCGTCGGCACGCAGGTCCTGCACGCTGGCGACGCCGACACGGCGCGCATGCTCGGCCAGCAGCGCGTCGGCGCGCTCGGCGCCCAGGAAGCGGCGCATCAGCGGCTGCAGGTCCGACAGCAGCGCGCGGCCGCGCCAGAAGGCCGGCGCGCCGGCGCCGCCCGCCGCGGCGCCGGCCGTGGCGTCCATGTCGGCATCGATGTCGATGTCGACGAACAGCGCCGCCTGCGCGGCCTCGCGGGCCGAAGGCGCACGTGCCAGCGACAGCAGCACGAAGAGGCCGACATTGACGAGCAGGCTCCAGAACAGCGCATGCGTCAGCGGGTCCAGACCCTGCAGCCCGAACAGCGCCTCGGGCCTCAGCCAGGCGAGACCGAAGGGGCCGTCACGCACGAAGCCGTCGTCGATCCAGCCCGACTTGGCGATCGAAGGCAGCAGCAGCGTCCACGCCCACAGCGCGGCGCCGGCCAGCAGCCCGGCCAGCGCGCCGCGCAGCGTGCCGCCCTTCCAGTACAGACCGAGCAGCGCCGCCGGCGCGAACTGCGCCACCGCGGCAAAGCTGATGAGCCCGATGCTGACCAGCGCGTAGGCCTCGCCGGCGACGTGGTAGTAGGCGTAGCCTAGCAGCAGCAGCCCGAGGATCGCGGCGCGGCGGATGGTCAGCAGCAGCCGCGTCAGGTCGCCGCCGCTGCGCGCGCCCAGGCGCCTGAGGCGGAGCAGCATCGGCATCACGAGGTCGTTGCACACCATCGTGGACACTGCGATGGCCTCGACGATGACCATGCCGGTGGCCGCCGACAGCCCGCCGATGAAGGCCGCCAGCGCCAGCGCCTGGGCGCCAGCGGCCAGCGGCAGCGAGAGCACGAAGGCCTCGGGGTCGGCCTGCCCGGGCCCGAAATACAGCAGCCCGCCGAGCGCGATCGGCAGCACGAAGACGTTGATCGCCAGCAGGTACAGCGGGAAGACCCAGGCCGCGCGGCGCAGGTGGCGCTCGGCCACGTTCTCGACCACGATGACCTGGAACTGGCGCGGCAGGAACAGCACCGAGAGCATCGCCAGCAGCGTCAGCGCCAGCCACTGCGCGTAGCCGAAGCGGTCGCTGCCCAGCGCCAGCAGCGCGCGCAGTTCGGGCACCGCGGCGGCGCGCGCGAACAGGTCGCCCGGCCCGCCGAACAGCCCCCAGGTGACGAAGGCGCCGACGGCCAGGAAGGCCAGCAGCTTGACCAGCGACTCGAAGGCGATCGCCGCGACCAGGCCCTCGTGGCGCTCGGTGCCGTCGAGCTGCCGCGTGCCGAAGACCATCGTGAAGCCGGCCAGCAGCAGCGCGGCGTAGAAGGTGCCGTCGCTCCACCAGGCGCCGGGGCCGTGCACCAGCGCGGCGCCGACGCCCGCGCCCGGCGCCGTCATCACCGCGAAGCCGGTGGCGATGGCCTTCAGCTGCAGCGCGATGTACGGGACGATGCCCACCACCGTGATCAGCGTCACCGCGCCGGCCAGCAGCGGGCTCTTGCCGTAGCGGCTGGCGACGAAGTCGGCGATCGACGTGATGCGCTGGCGCCGCGCGATGCGGATCATCTTGCGCACGACGACCCAGGCCAGCAGCATCGCCAGCGTCGGGCCCAGGTAGATCGGCAGGAACCAGACACCGCCGCTGGCGGCACGGCCGACGCTGCCGAAGTAGGTCCAGGCCGTGCAGTAGACGGCCATCGACAGCGCATAGACCCAGCCGCTGGCGATGACCGAGCGCCCGCCGCGCGCGCGCCGCTCGGCCCAGCCGGCGATGCCGAACAGCAGCGCCAGGTAGGCGAAGGACGCGCCGAGGACGAGGGCCGGCGACATGGCGGCTCAGCCGTCGTGCCGCGGGGGCTGCTGTTCGGCGGCGTCGGCTTCGGCGCTGGCGCCGTCGCCGGCACCGCGCTCGAGCAGCCAGGCCAGCAGGCCGATCAGCGCCGCCCACAGCACGAACAGCGCGGTCGGAAACAGCGGCAGGCCGAGGACCAGCGCCTCGTGGTCCCACAGCGCGAGCAGCGGGAAATTCAGCAGCGCCAGCGCCAGCGCGAACAGCGCCACCAGGCGCTGGCGCAGCAGCGCGGCGGTGGACATCCCTTCAGGCGCGCGGCTTCGCCGCCAGCCCGTGCGCCTGTCGGCTGAGCGCGAAGTCCAGGAAGATCTTGCAGATCACGGTGCTGCCGGCCAGCGCGGTCCAGGTCTCGAAGGGCAGGCCCAGCAGCGGCACCAGCACGAAGACGGTGGCGGCGACGAGGCCGGCGGTGCCGTCGATCAGCAGCTGCCAACGCGCCCAGCGCGCCGGGTTCGCCGGCGGCTCGCCGCGCTTGAGCGCGACCTCGGAGTAGTCGCGCCGCACGGCGATGCGCCAGGCGCGCCGCAGCCAGAAGAAGGCCATCGGCAGCAGCGCCAGGTACAGGATCCAGTTCAGCGCGATGCTGGGGTTGAACACCATCGCCGGTCTCCTTGACTCTGTGGGTGCGGCGCGTCGGGTGCGCGCTCGTCGCATGGGGCCCGCACAAGGGGCGAGGCCCTGCCGTGCACCGGCAGGGCCCCGATTCTCGCCGCCGCTCGCGCGGCGGGCGGTGCAGCGGCTCAGTGCGCGCCGCTGACGGCCTTGGCGCCGCGCGGCACGCGCACCGCCTCGACCATCGCCTGGATGTGCTCCGGCGGCTCCTTGGTCACCTTGTCCACCGCGTAGGCGACGACGAAGTTGACCAGCGCGCCGACCGCGCCGAAGGCCTCCGGCGTGATGCCGAAGAAGCTGTTCGGACCGCCGATCAGGCCCACGAACTCGGTGCCCTTGACGAAGAAGATGCCCTTGTGCGCGAAGACGTAGAACAGCGTCACGAACAGGCCTGCCAGCATGCCGGCGATGGCGCCTTCCTTGTTCATCTTCTTGCTGAAGATGCCCATCATGATGGCCGGGAACAGCGAACTCGCCGCGATGCCGAAGGCCAGCGCCACGGTGCCGGCCGCGAAGCCGGGCGGGTTCAGGCCCAGCCAGCCGGCGATCACGATGGCCACCGCCATCGACAGCTTGCCGGCCAGCAGCTCGTTCTTCTCGCTGATGTTCGGCGCGAAGACGCCCTTGACCAGGTCGTGCGAGACAGCCGACGAGATGGCCATCAGCAGCCCCGCCGCGGTGGACAGCGCGGCGGCCAGGCCACCGGCGGCGACCAGCGCGATGACCCAGTTGGGCAGCAGCGCGATCTCCGGGTTGGCCAGCACGATGATGTCGGCGTTGACGCTCAGCTCGTTGCCCTTCCAGCCCGCGGCCTCGGCCTTGGCCTTGACCTCGGCGTTCTTCGTCGCGTCGTTGTAGTACTGGATGCGGCCGTCGCCGTTCTTGTCCTCGAACTTCAGCAGGCCGGTCTTCTCCCAGCGCTTCATCCAGTCCGGCCGCTCGTCGGCCTTGAGGCTGGCCTCCGGCGCGTAGAGGTCGCCGCCCGCGGCCACCGCGGAGTTGACGGTGCCGTGCAGGTTGAGCTTGGCCATCGCGGCCACCGCGGGCGCGGTGGTGTACAGGATGGCGATGAAGACCAGCGCCCAGCCGGCCGACGAGCGTGCGTCCTTGACCTTGGGCACGGTGAAGAAGCGCATGATCACGTGAGGCAGGCCCGCGGTGCCGATCATCAGGCTCAGCGTGTAGACGAACATGTTGAGCGTGCTGCCGGCGGTGGTCGTCGTGTACTGGCCGAAGCCCAGGTCGGTGACCACCTGGTCCAGCTTGGCCAGCAGCGAGACATCGGTGCCGGCATAGTCGCCGCCCAGCCCCAGCTGCGGCAGCGGGATGCCGGTGAGCTGCAGGCTGATGAAGATCGCCGGCACCGTGTAGGCCAGGATCAGCACCACGTACTGCGCCACCTGCGTGTAGGTGATGCCCTTCATGCCGCCGAACACCGCATACGCGAAGACGATGCCCATGCCGACGTAGATGCCGACGTCGCTGCTCACGCCCAGGAAGCGGCTGAAGGCGACGCCCACGCCCGTCATCTGGCCGATGATGTAGGTGATCGACGCGGTGAGCAGGCAGATCACGGCCACCGTCGACGCGCTCTTGGAGTAGAAGCGGTCGCCGATGAACTGCGGCACCGTGAACTTGCCGAACTTGCGCAGGTAGGGCGCCAGCAGCATGGCCAGCAGCACGTAGCCGCCGGTCCAGCCCATCAGGAACAGGCCGCCGCCGTAGCCCATGTTGGCGATCAGGCCGGCCATGCTGATGAACGACGCGGCGCTCATCCAGTCGGCCGCGGTGGCCATGCCGTTGGTGACCGGGTGCACGTTGCCGCCGGCGGCGTAGAACTCGCTCGTCGAGCCGGCCCGCGCCCAGATCGCGATGCCGATATAGAGCGCGAAGCTCAGGCCGACGACGAGGTAGATCGTGGTTTGCAGTTCCATGGTCCCGCCCTCACTCTTCCTGGACGTCGAAACGGCGGTCGATCTCGTTCATCTTCTTCGCGTACCAGAAGATCAGCGCGATGAAGACGTAGATCGAGCCCTGGTGCGCGAACCAGAAACCCAGCGGGTAGCCGCCGAGGTGGAACTGGTTGAAGAAGTCGACGAACAGGATGCCGGCGCCGAAGGAGACCGCGAACCAGATCACCAGGATCTTCGTCAGCAGCCCCAGCGTGGCCTTCCAGTAGCCCTGGGAATCGTGTTTCACGGGTGCGCCTCCTCGTGGTCGGTGGCGATGGCAGATGAATCCGCGGCGTGAACACCTTCACGCCTCGCCGTGGACTATCGGCGCGCGCTCTGACCTCCCTCTGACGTGGCGCCAACGCGTGCTGACGCGGCGCTGATGCGGGGCTGACAAACTCGGGTCAAACCCTCGGATTCGCTTCCGCGATGCGGGAACCGGGGGTTCGGGCGCCGGCACGGGCGCCGGCGGCGCCGACGCTCAGTGCGCCGCGTGCGGCTGCAGGTGATCGGCCAGCACGCGCGCGACATGCAGCGCCTCGCGCGCGGCGCCGTCGGCGATCTGGTGGCGGCAGCTCGTGCCGTCGGCCACGATGATCGCCTCCGGTGCCGCGCGCACCGCGGGCAGCAGGCTCAGCTCGGCCATCTGCATCGACACCGCGTGGTGCGCGGCCTCGAAGCCGAAGGCGCCGGCCATGCCGCAGCAGGAGCTCTCGATCACCGACACGTCCGCGCCGGGGATCAGCTTCAGGACCTCCAGCACCGGCGGCAGCGCACCGAGCGCCTTCTGGTGGCAGTGGCCGTGCACGCGAAGCGGCTGCGTCGCGACGCGCAGCGACGGCGCGAAGCGGCCGGCGCGCGCCTCGCGCGCGAGGAATTCCTCGAAGAGCAGCGCCAGCGCGGCCAGGCGCGGCGCCCGCTCGCCCAGCTTCATCACCAGGTATTCGTCGCGCAGCGTCAGCAGGCACGAGGGCTCCAGCCCGACGATGGGCAGCCCGGCGTCGATGAAGGGCTCCAGCGCGTCCAGCAGCTGCGTGGCGCGCGCGCGCGCGTCGTCCATCAGCCCGGCGGCCAGCGCGGTGCGGCCGCAGCACAGCGCGCGTCCGCCGGGCGCCGTCGCGGCATGCACCGCATAGCCGGCGGCCTGCAGCACCTGCACCGCGGCGACGGCATTCTCGGTCTCGAAGTGCCCGTTGAAGGTGTCGACGAAGAGCACCACGCCCATCTGCTGGCGCGCCGCGGTCAGCACCTGCTCGCGCGTGGCCAGCGCCAGCGCCGGCGCGGCGCGCTCGAAGGTGTCGCGCCGCCAGCGCGGCAGGCTGCGCTGGGCGGCCAGGCCCAGCCAGCGCTCGGACAGCAGCGCGAGGCCCGGCACGCGGTCGCGCAGGTTGAACAGCCCCGGCCAGCGCGAAGCCCAGCGTGCGATCTCGGGCAGGCGCGCGATCAGCCGGTCCTTCAGCGCCACGCCGCGCGCGGCCGCACGCTGCGCGGCGAACTCGATCTTGATGCGCGCCATGTCGACGCCGGTCGGGCAGTCGCGCTTGCAGCCCTTGCAGCCGACGCACAGCTCCAGCGCCTGCGCAACCGCGTCGCCGGTGAAGCCCTCGCCCTCGAGCTGGCCCGACAGCGCCAGCCGCAGCGTATTCGCGCGCCCGCGCGTCAGGTGCTGCTCGTCGCGCGTGACGCGGAAGCTCGGGCACATCGTGCCGGCGTCGAACTTGCGGCAGTGGCCGTTGTTGTTGCACATCTCGACGGCCTTCGCCAGGCCGCCGGTGCTGTCGCCGCCGCTGCCGGGCGACGTGGTCTGCTCGGTCACCGGGTCGTTCTGCACGTCCCAGGCCGACCAGTCCAATACCGGGGTCAGCGGGATCGTGCGGTAGCCGGGCGGAAAGCGCATCAGCGACGTGTCGTCCATGCGCGGCGGGTCGACGATGCGCCCGGGGCTCAGCAGGTGGGCCGGGTCCAGGTGATGCTTGATCTCGCGCAGCGCCTCGGTCAGCGCGGGGCCGAACTGCCAGCGGATCCATTCGCCACGGCACAGGCCGTCGCCATGTTCGCCGCTGAAGGCGCCCTTGTAGCGGCGCACCAGCGCGGCGGCCTCCTCGGCGATGGCGCGCATCTTCGCGGCCCCGTCCCGGCGCATGTCCAGGATGGGCCGCACGTGCAGCGTGCCGACGCTCGCGTGCGCATACCAGGTGCCGCGCGTGCCGTGGCGCGCGAAGACCTCGGTCAGCGCGTCGGTGTAGGCGGCCAGGTGCGGCAGCGGCACCGCGCAGTCCTCGATGAAGCTGACCGGCTTGCCGTCGCCCTTCAGGCTCATCATGATGTTGAGCCCCGCCTTGCGCACCTCCCACAGCGCCTTCTGCAGGCCCTCGTCGGGCATCTCGACGACCTGGCCGCCGAGCGCCAGGTCGTGCACCAGTTCGACCAGCTGCTGCAGGCGGTGCAGCAGCGCGGCGCGGTCGTCGCCGGCAAACTCCACCAGCAGGATGGCCTCCGGCGTGGCCGTGCCGGGCACCAGCGCGGTCTCGATCACCGGCCTGAATGCCGGGTTGGCGCGCGCCAGCTCGATCATCGTGCGGTCGACCAGCTCCACCGCGGTCGGCCCCAGCGTCACCAGGTGCTGCGCGGAGTCCATCGCGCGGTGGAAGCTCGGAAAATTGACGACCCCCAGCACCTTGTGGCGCGGCAGCGGCGCGAGCTTGAGCTTGAGCCGCCTGGTGACGGCCAGCGTGCCTTCGCTGCCCACCAGCAGGTGCGCCAGGTTGACGCTGCCGTCGTCGGTATAGGGCCGTTCGCTCTGCGGGTGGAAGATGTCCAGGTTGTAGCCGGCCACGCGGCGCATGACCTTGGGCCAGTGCTGCTCGATCTGCTCGCGGTGGCGGTCCGCCAGGCCGCGCACGAAGCCGGCGATCAGCGCCTCACGCGCGCCCAGGCTGCGCAACGGGCCGAAGTCGAGCTGCTGCCCGTCGGCCAGCCAGGCGCTGATGCCCAGCACGTTGTGCACCATGTTGCCGTAGGCGATGCTGCGCGAGCCGCAGCTGTTGTTGCCCGCCATGCCGCCCAGCGTGGCCTGCGCGCTGGTCGACACGTCGACCGGAAACCACAGGCCGTGGCGCTTCAGCTCGGCATTCAGGTGGTCCAGCACCAGGCCGGGGTCGACCTCGGCGGTCATCGCCGCCGGGTCGACCGCGTGCACCTGGCGCAGGTGCTTGGTGAAATCGATGACCAGCGCCGTATTGGTGGTCTGCCCGCACTGCGAACTGCCGGCGCCGCGCGCCAGCACCGGCACCTTCATGTCGCGCGCGATGGCCAGCGCCAGGCTCACGTCGCGCTCGCAGCGCGGCACGAAGACGCCCACCGGCATGACCTGGTAGATCGACGCATCGGTGGCATAACGCCCGCGCGACGCGGTATCGAACAGCACCTCGCCGCGCGTCTCGCGCGCGAGGCGCCGCGCCAATGCCGCGGCGTCGGGCCCAACGCGTCGCTTCAGGCGCTCGGTGGCCGCACTGTCCAGGCCCTGCGTGGCGGCTTGCGGCAAGGGCGCGTTCATGGCTGTGGCTCCACGGCGATGCGGGTGTCCCGGGGTGCTGGCGAGGCTTCAGGCCGGCGCATGGCGGCAGGCTGCTTTCGGCGGGTTGCGGTCGTTCATGGCGCGGCGCTGTTCGTTCGTGCTGACATTCGAGCAGCGAAGCCGCATGGGGGCAGCCCGCATCGCCCAGAGTCCGGCGGTCGGCGCTGCGCGCCGACTGCCCTGCGATGCTCGAACGCTTGGCCCGCCGCCAACTCACTTCGCTCGCTGCGCTCGCTCCGTTCGGACACCGGCGGCGAGTCAGTTGGGGAGGCGCGCTGCGCGCGCGGCCAAGCGTCCTGCGCTTCTCGGCGCCTCCCATGGGCACTGCGGGCTGCCCCCACGCGGCTTCGCGACACAGTGGTGGCGTTCCACCAGGTCGCATGCCACTGTCGGTGGCCTTCGCGCCAGGCGGTACCCGCGGCCGGCGATGTGTGGAGCGCCGAGCAGCGCAGCTTCGGGGTCGGCGCGCACGCAGTGCGCGCCTCGACAACTGACTCGCCGCCGGTGTCCGAACGGAGCGAGCGCAGCGAGCGAAGTGAGTTGGGTGGCGCGACCCCGAAGCGAGCAGCGCAGGGCAGTCGCCGCCGAAGGCGGCGACCGCGGAACCCTGAGCCGGGAGCGGGTACCGCCTGGCGCGACGCGCTGGCGCATGAAGTCCGAACCTGTGGCTCCAGTTCGTGAGCGAGCACCCGCCCAACGAACGATCGCAACGCGCCGCAACCCGCCCTCCGCGCCGGTGTGCATGTGCCGGCGTCGCAGCACAACTCCCTGCCACGACCGGTCGCCGAGGCCGCAGACCGACGACCAGGCTTCATCCCCGCGCCGCCATCGCCAGCGTGCCGGCATTCATCTGCTCGAGCACCGCGTCGCGCTTGTGTTCCAGGTGCTGGCGCATCAGCGCGCGCATGCCGGCTGCGTCGCGGGCGGCGAGGCGCTCGACCATCGCGTCGTGTTCGGCCACCGCGCGCTGCCACTTGCGTTCGTCGAAGTTGGAGCGGAAGCGCAGCGCCTGCAGCCGCGCGTTGACCTGGCGGTAGGTGCGCGTCAGCACCGGGTTGCGCGCCGCGGCATTGATGCGGTCGTGGATCTGCGCGTTGAGCCGGTAGTAGGTCGACAGGTCGCGCCGCGTGTAGGCCGCCAGCATCTCGTAGTGCAGCGCGCGGATCTCGGCCAGCTCGGCGTCGGCGATGCGCTCGGCGGCCAGCGCGCCGGACTGCTCCTCCAGGCCGGCGATGACCTCGAAGGTGTCGGCCACGTCCTGCGGCGAGAGCTGCGCCGCCACCGCGCCGCGGTTGGGCAGCAGCTCGACCAGGCCTTCCGCGGCCAGCATCTTGATCGCCTCGCGCAGCGGCGTTCGCGAGACCTGCAGCTGCTCGGCCAGCTCGCGTTCGTTGAGCTTGGCGCCGGGCGCGATGGCGCCTTCCACGATGCGCTGGCGCAGCCGCACGGCCACCTGCTGGTGCAAAACCTGGCGAGGGACGGACAAGATCTCGGCCATGCGAAGGGCGGGTCGGCAGTCTCGGGGTTTGCCCGGATTTGTATGCAGTTTAGCAGCGCGCCAGCCGAGGGCATCCCAGGCGCCATCGATTGACAAACCGATTCTGTATGCAAAACTCCAGCGCCAGACCCGACCTTGGACCAGACCCGCCGACGCCGCATGCCGACCCTAGACCACCACCCCAGCGGCCGCCATTTCCTGCAGATCCCGGGCCCGAGCCCGGTGCCGGACCGCGTGCTGCGCGCGATGAGCCTGCCCACCATCGACCACCGCGGCCCGGAGTTCGGCGAACTCGGCCTGCAGGTGCTGGCCGGCCTGAAGCAGGTCTTCCGCACCCGCCACCCGGTGGTCGTCTACCCGGCCTCCGGCACCGGCGCCTGGGAGGCCGCGCTGGCCAATACGATGAGCCCGGGCGACGCGGTGCTGATGTTCGAGACCGGCCACTTCGCGACGCTGTGGAAGAAGATGGCCGAGCGGCTGGGCCTGGCGCCCGAGTTCCTGGCCCTGCCCGGCACCTGCCCCGAGACCGGGCTGCCGCTGGCCTGGCGCCACGGTGTGCGCGCCGACATGATCGGCGAGCGGCTGCGCGCGGACAGCGCGCACCGCATCAAGGCCGTGTGCGTGGTGCACAACGAGACCTCCACCGGCGTCACCAGCGACATCGCCGCGGTGCGCCGCGCCATCGACGACGCCGGTCACCCGGCGCTGCTGATGGTGGACAGCATCTCGGGCCTGGCCAGCGCCGAGTACCGGCACGACGAATGGGGCGTGGACGTCACCGTCAGCGGCTCGCAGAAGGGCCTGATGCTGCCGCCGGGCATCAGCTTCAATGCGCTGTCGCCCAAGGCGCAGGCGGTGGCGAAGACCGCGAAGCTGCCGAAGTCGTTCTGGGCCTGGGACGAGATCGTCGAGATGAACCAGGCCGGCTACTGGCCCTACACGCCCAATACCAACCTGCTGTACGGGCTGCACGAGTCGCTGCAGATCCTGCTCGACCAGGGTCTCGACAGCGTCTTCGCGCGCCACCAGCACTGGGCCGTCGGCGTGCGCCGCGCGGTGCGCGCCTGGGGGCTGCCCATCCAGTGCGCCGACCCGGCCGTCTATTCACCGGTGCTGACCGGCGTCGTGACGCCGCCCGGCGTTGACGCCGACGCGCTGCGCCGGCTGATCCACGAGCGCTTCGACCTCTCGCTGGGCACCGGCCTGGGCCGCGTCAAGGGCCGCATGTTCCGCATGGGCCACCTGGGCGACAGCAACGAGCTGACGCTGCTGGCCATGCTGGCCGGCGTCGAGATGGGCCTCAAGCTGGCCGGCGTGCCGCTGGCCGGCAGCGGCGTCGCCGCCGCGATGGAGCACTTCGGCGCGCCGCAGGCGGCCGAGCGCGCGCCGCTGCAGGCCGCGGCCTGAGCGCCGCACGATCCGATCACCCACCGACCCCGTGAAGGAGACGAGCCGATGAATACCCGCCGCCATGTCCTGGGCCTGGCCCTGACCGCCGCCGCCGCGGCCTTCACCGCGCTGCCCGCCGCGGCGCAGCTCGAGCTCAAGCTCGGCCATGTCGGCGGCCCGGGCTCGCTGTTCGAGCTGTCGGCCAACGAGTTCGCGCGCCGCGCCAACGAGAAGCTGGGCAACAAGGCCAAGGTCGTGACCTTCGGTTCCAGCCAGCTCGGCGGCGACGCGGAGCTGATGCAGAAGCTGCGCCTGGGCACCGTGGACTTCGCGATCCCGTCGACCGTGATGTCGTCGACGGTCGACGCCTTCGGCATGTTCGAGATGCCGTACCTGGTGAAGAACCGCGAGCACATGAAGAAGATCGAGGCCGCGGTCGTGTGGCCCACGCTGGCCCCGATGGCCGAGGCGCGCGGCATCAAGCTGCTGGCGGTGTGGGAGAACGGCTTCCGCCACATCACGACCAACACCAAGCCCATCGTCAGGCCGGCGGACCTGGCCGGCATGAAGCTGCGCGTGCCGCAGGGCAAGTGGCGGGTCAAGATGTTCCAGACCTATGGCGCCAACCCCAGCCCGATGGCGCTGTCGGAAGTGTTCGTCGCGCTGCAGACCGGCGTGATGGACGGCCAGGAGAACCCGCTGACGCAGATCTACTCGTCCAAGTTCCAGGAGGTGCAGAAGTTCATCTCGATGACCGGCCATGTCTACACGCCGGCCTACCTGGCCACCGGGGCGCGCCGCTTCGCGTCGCTGCCGGCCGACGTGCAGGCGGCGCTGGCCGCGGCCGCGAAGGAGACGCAGGCCTATGTCTACGAGCAGGCCGCGAAGCTGGACAACGACCTGCTGGACAAGATCAAGGCCGCCGGCGTGAAGGTCAACGAGGCCGACAAGGACGCCTTCATCGCCGCCAGCAAGGCGGTCTACGAGGACTTCGCGAAGGAAGTGCCGGACGGCGGCAAGCTGGTCGACCAGGCGATCGCGCTCGGCAAGGGCCTGTGAGCGCCGCGACCTGACCGCCCGACCGTGTTCCACGCCTTCCGCACCGCGTTCGACCGGACGCTGACCGCCTTCGTCATCACGCTGCTCGCCGCGCTGGCCGTGGTCGTGCTGCTCGGCGTGGCCTGCCGCAAGCTCGGCATCCCCCTCGTCTGGTACGACGAGGGGGCCTCGATCATGCTGGCCTGGCTGACCTATTACGGCGCCGCGCTGGCCGCGCTCAAGCGCGCGCACATCGGCTTCCCGGGGCTGATCAACGCGATGCCGCCGCGCTGGCGGGTGCCGTCGGTGCTGGTCGGCGAGGTCTGCGTGATCGGCTTCTTCGCGCTGCTCACGTGGTTCGGCGTGCAGGTGCTGCAGATCCTGGAAGGCGACACCATGGTCAGCCTGACCTGGGTGCCGACGCAGCTGACGCAGTCGGTGATCCCGGTCGGTGGCGCGCTGTTCATCGTCGCGCAGCTGCTGAGCCTGCCCGAGGTGCTGCAGCAGGCCCGCGGCGCCGGCATCGAGGACCACGAGCAGAAGCCGGTGGCCGAGGTGATGGGCGAGGTCGAGCGCGCGGAAGCCACGCTGCCGGCCCAGGGGGGCGCACGGTGATCGTCGCCTTCATGTTCGTGGCCCTGGTCGGGCTGATCCTGCTGAACGTGCCGATCGCGATCGCGCTGGGCATCGTCGCGATGGGCGCGATGGTGCACAGCGGCGGCTTCGACGCGCTGCTGAACTCCGCGATCACGATGTTCAACGGCGCCACCAGCTTCCCGCTGCTGGCGATCCCGCTGTTCATCCTGGCCGGCGCGATCATGAATTCGTCGGGCCTGTCGCGGCGGCTGATCGCCTTCGCGAGCGCGATCTTCGGCTTCATCAAGGGCGGGCTGGCGATGATCAACATCGGCACCAGCCTGTTCTTCGCCGAGATCTCGGGTTCGGCGGTGGCGGACGTGGCGGCGCTGGGATCGATCCTGATCCCGTCGATGAAGAAGAAGGGCTACCCGAAGGAATTCGCCGCCGCGGTGACCTCGAGTTCGGCGACGCTGGCGGTGATCATCCCGCCGTCGATCCCGATGATCCTGTATGCCGTGATGGCCGAGGCCTCGGTGGTGCAGATCTTCGTCGCCGGCATCGTGCCCGGCGTCCTGGCCGGCGGCGCGATGATGGGCCTGGCCTACTGGTATGCGGTGCGCTACAACTACCCGGTCGAGGAGGTCTTCAGCTGGCAGCGCGTCAAGAAGACCTTCAGGGAATCGGCCTGGGCCTTCCTGCTGCCGCTGATCATCCTGGGCGGCATCTTCGGCGGCGTCGTCACCGCCACCGAGGGCGCGGCGCTGGCGGTGCTGGCCGCGCTGGTCATCGGCGGCCTGATCTACCGCGAGCTGGACCTCAAGCACCTGTACAACGCGATGGTCGAGGGCGCCACGCAGACCGCCACCGTGATGCTGCTGGTGGCCGCGTCGGCGCTGCTGGGCGTCTACCTGACCGAGCAGCAGATTCCGCAGCAGCTGGCGAGCTGGATCGCCGGCCTGACCGACAACAAGCTCGCGGTGCTGGCGATCCTGAATGTCTTCTTCCTCGTCGTCGGCCTGTTCGTGCACTCGGCGGCAGCCATCATCCTGGTCGTGCCCATCGTGATGCCGCTGGTCAATGCGGTCGGCATCGATCCGGTGCACTTCGGCCTCATCGTGACGCTGAACCTGGGCATCGGCCAGCAGACGCCGCCGGTGGCCAGCGTGCTGATGGCCAGCTGCGCGATCGCCAAGGCCGACATGTGGAAGGTCACGCGCGTCAACCTGCCGTTCATCGGCGTGCTGCTGGCCACGCTGCTGCTGGTGACCTACGTGCCGGCAGTGCCGATGTTCCTGGTCGAGTATTTCTACCGCTGAGGCGCACGATGGACGAGACCATCCTCGTCGCGCGCGACGAAGCGAACCCCGCCATCGCGACGGTCACGCTGAACCGGCCCGACAAGCTCAATGCGATGACCAGGCCGATGTGGCAGCGGCTGGGCGAGGTCATGCGCACGCTGTCGGCCGACGAGGCGCTGCGCTGCATCGTGATCCGCGGCGCCGGCGGGCGCGCCTTCTCGCCCGGCAACGACATCGGCGAATTCGCGACCGAGCGCGGCAACGCCGTGCAGGGCAAGGCCTATGGCGCGGTGCTGCACGGGGCGCTGGGCGCGATCGCCGGGTGCCGCCATCCGGTCGTCGCGCAGATCGACGGCCTGTGCGTCGGCGGCGGGCTCGAGATCGCGGCGCTTTGCGACCTGCGTATCTGCGGCGCGTCCAGCCGCTTCGGGGCGCCGATCAACAAGCTGGGCCTCGTGATGGCGCACGCCGAGCTGGCCGCGCTGGTGCAGCTGGCCGGGCGCGCGGTGGCGGCGGAGCTGCTGCTGGAAGGCCGCATCCTGAATGCCGACGAGGCGCTGGCCCGCCACCTGGTGCACCGCGTCGTGGCCGACGATCAGGTCGCCGCCGAGGCCCATGCGGCCGCCGCGCGCATCGCCGCCGGGGCACCGCTGGCCGCGCGCTGGCACAAGCAGTTCCTGCGCGAACTGGCCGGCGGCCAGCCGCTCTCCGAGGTGCAGCGCGACGAGGCCTACCGCTGCTACGACAGCGAGGACTTCCGCATCGGCGTGGCCGCCTTCCTGGCGAAGACGGCGCCGGTCTTCGTCGGCCGATGAACGGCGCGGCGCCCGTCGCGAGCGGCCCGCTGGCCGGTGTCCGGGTGCTGGAGCTGGCGCAGATCATGGCCGGCCCAAGCTGCGGCGCGCTGCTCGCCGACCTCGGCGCCGACGTCATCAAGGTCGAGCGCCTGCCCGGCGGCGACGACACGCGGCGTTATGCCGAACCCAGCGTGAAGGGCGAGTCGGCCGCCTTCATGATGATGAACCGCAACAAGCGCGGCATCGCGGTCGACCTGAAGACCGCAGGCGGGCGCCGCGTGCTGCTGCGCCTGGTCACGCAGGCCGACGTGCTGGTCGAGAACTACCGCCGCGGCGCGCTGGACCGGCTGGGGCTGGGCTTCGACGCGGTGCAGGCGCTGAACCCGGCGCTGGTCTACTGCTCGATCTCCGGCTGGGGCCGCAGCGGCCCGGCGGCCGACAAGGGCGGCTTCGACCTCATCGCGCAGGGCGCCAGCGGGCTGATGAGCATCACCGGCGAGCCCGGCCGGCCGCCGGTGAAGGTCGGCAGCCCGGTGACGGACATCAATGCCGGCATCCTGGCCGCCCTGGGCATCGTCAGCGCCTACGTGCACCGGCTGAAGACCGGCCAGGGGCAGTTTCTCGACACCTCGCTGCTGGAGGCGGGCATCCACCAGACCGCCTGGCAGGCGGCGATCTATTTCGCCACCGGCGTGCCGCCGGGCCCCGGCGGTTCGGCGCATGTGCTGGCCGCGCCCTACCAGGCCTTCCCGACGGCCGACGGCTGGATCAACATCGGCGGCGCCAACCAGGCCAACTGGGAGCGCATCGCCCGGCTGATCGGCGCGCCCGAGCTGATCGGCGACCCGCGCTTCGCGGACAACAGCGCGCGCATGGCCCACCGCGACGAACTGGCGCGGCTGATCGGCGAGCACCTGCGCACCAGGACCACCGCCGAATGGTTGGCCGCGCTGGACGCCGCCGGCGTCCCGGCGGGGCCGATCCACGACATCGCGCAGATGGCCGCCGACCCGCAGACGCGCGCGCGCGCGATGGTCGTCGAACTGGACCATCCGATGGCCGGGCCCACGAAGGCGCTGGGCGTGCCGATCAAGCTGGCGGCCACGCCCGGCAGCGTGCGCCGGCCGGCGCCGACGCTGGGCCAGCACACGCAGGAGGTGCTGCGCGAGGCCGGCTTCGCCGACGACGAGATCGCGGCGCTGGCGCGCGACGGCGCGGTGCACCTGGGCTGACCGGCGGGGCCACGTGCGCGTGAAGCGGCGCGTCGGCAGCGGGGCCGCCTTCAGTTGTCGAGGATCTTCGAACCCTTGATCACGACCTCGCCGCTGGCCTTGATGTTGATCCTGCCGCTGCCGTTGACCGTGATGTCCTTGCCGCTGAGCACGATGGTGCCGTCCTTCTTCATCGTCAGGCTGGCGGCGCCGACCTTGAGCACGATCTCGTCGCCGGCCTCGACCACGAGCCGCTTGCCGACGTTGACCACCTTGTTGGCGGCGACACTCTCGACCTGGCTGCGTGCCACCGCCAGCTGGTGGTCGCCGCCGACCTGCTGCTTCAGGTGCAGGCCGACCTGGTGCACGTCGTCCGAGCCCACCGTGCGCGAAGCCGAGACGCCGACCGTCACCGCCTGCGAGCTGCCGACGCTGACCGACTGCGCGCCGCCGACGGTGACGGCCTGCGCCGCGCCCACCGTCTGGCGGTCGCTGCCGCCGACCGACAGCACGTGGTTGGTGCCCACCGTCAGCGTGTCGCTGCCGGCCACCGCGATCGCGCGGTTGCCCGCGATATTCTGCGAACTCATGGCTGGTCTCCCGTGCCGCCGGTGAGGTCTGCGCAGGGCATGCCGGCGGCCGCCGTCATCGCCGTGCCACGCCCGGCCGCGGCGCACCTTCGCGCGCCCAGGCCGGGCCATCGAACCAGGGGTCGTCCAGCAGCGCGGCGCGCAGCATCGGCAGCGCGTCCAGGCCCCAGAAGAGGCGGCCGTCGTCGAGCCCGAAGCTCGGCACGCCGAAGACGCCGCGCGCGATGGCCTCGTCGGTGGCGCCGCGCAGCTCGGCCTTGACCTCGGGCGACGCCGGGTCGCGCGCCGGTGCCAGCTGCGCGGTCAGCGCGGCCAGGCGCTCCGGGTCGTTGGCATCGTCGCCGCCGACCCAGACATGGCGCAGCAGCGCCTCGACGACGCGGCGGTTGGGACCGCAGGCCAGCGCCAGGCGCTGCAGCACCAGCGGGTTGAACGGATGCGCGGCCGGCGTGTCCAGCGGCACGCCATGCTGCGCCGCCAGCCAGTGCACGTGGCGGAAGGTCCAGGCGCGCTTGGGCTCGACCTCGGCCGGCCCCTTCTGCCCCCAGTGCGCCAGCAGCCCGGCAAACAGCACGGGCCGGTAGTCGACGACGTAGCTGCAGCCCTCCAGCACCTGCGGCAGGCGCTCGAAGGCGAGCTGCACGAAGGGCGAGACGACGTCGAAATAGAACGCCACGCGCTTCATCGCGCCGCTCCGCCGCCGTCGGCCGCGGCCTCGCCGCGCTCGCCGTTGCGCGGGCGCAGCCGCGCGCGCCGCGCCGGCAGCTGCGCCCACACCGCACGCTTGCCCTCGTCGTCCAGCAGCGACCAGGCGGCGATCTCGTCCAGCGTGCGCAGGCAGCCTTCGCACCAGCCGCTGGCGGGGTCCATGCGGCACACGCTGATGCAGGGCGAGGGCACGCTCATCCGGCGACCTCCTGCACGACATCCGCCACCGGGGCACCGGTGAGTTCCACCAGCTGCTGCGGCGAGAGCCTGAAGACGCCGTTCGGGTGCCCGGCCGCGGCCCAGATCTCGTCGAAGCGGAACAGCGTGCGGTCGATCAGCGTCAGCGGCGGCTCGGCATGCGCCAGCGGCGCGACGCCGCCGATCGAGAAGCCGGTGCGCGCCTTCACGAAGGCCGCATCGGCGCGACCCAGCGCGCCGACCTGCGCGGCCACGCGCGCCTCGTCGACGCGGCGGTCGCCGCTGGCCACCACCAGCACCGCGCGATCGTCGGCCAGGCGGCGGAAGACCACGCTCTTGGCGATCTGACCGACGGCGACGCCCAGTGCATCGGCCGCCTCCTGCGAGGTGCGCGCCGACACCTCCAGCCAGCGCGGCGCATGCGGGTGGCCGCGCTCGGCCAGCGCGCGCACGACGCGCTGGAAGCCCTCGGGCCGCTCGACGGCGGGCGTCGCCGCCGCCGTCAAGCGCCGGCTCCCGCGGCCTCGACCGCGACGCCGCGCTTGGCCAGCAGCGCCTTGCCGGCGCGCGACACCGGCGGCCGCCCGAGCACGCCGCTGATGTAGGCGCCGGCGTCGACCAGCGCGTCGAGGTCGATGCCGGTCGCGATGCCCATGCCGTGCAGCATGAAGACCACGTCCTCGGTCGCCACGTTGCCGGTGGCGCCCTTGGCGTAGGGGCAGCCGCCGAGGCCGGCGACGCTGGCGTCGAAGTGGTGGATGCCCATCTCCAGGCAGGCGTAGATGTTGGCCAGCGCCTGGCCGTAGGTGTCGTGGAAGTGGCCGCTGACCTCGACCAGCGGGTAATGCTTCAGCGCCCGCTCCATCACCGCCTGCACGCGGCGCGGCGTGCCGACGCCGATGGTGTCGGCGATGCCGCAGTGGTCGACGCCGATGGCCTTCATCAGCCGCACGACCAGCTCGACCTCGTCGGGCGTGACCTCGCCCTGGTAGGGGCAGCCGACGGCGCAGGAGATGGCGCCGCGCACCTTGAGCCCGGCCTCGTGCGCCGCCGCGACCACCGGTCGGAAGCGCTCGATGCTCTCGGCCACCGAGCAGTTGATGTTGCGCCGGCTGAAGGCCTCGCTGGCGGCGCCGAAGACGACGACCTCGTCGGGCCGCGCCGCGGGGTCGGTCAGCGCCGCCTCCAGGCCCTTCATGTTGGGCACCAGCACCGAGTGGCGCACGCCCGGCGGGCGGCGGATGCCGCGCATGACCTCGGCGTTGTCGGCCATCTGCGGCACCCATTTCGGGCTCACGTAGCTGGTGACCTCGATCTCCTTCAGCCCAGCGGCCTGCAGCCGGTGCACGAGTTCGATCTTCTGCGCCGCGGCCACCGGCTGGGCCTCGTTCTGCAGGCCGTCGCGCGGGCCGACGTCGACCAGGGTCACGTGGGTGGGCATCATGGGCGGGCTCCGAGGGCGGTGACCGGCCGTCCGCCGCGGGCAGCGGCCGGCGCAGCCGGACGTGACAGGTTACACAAGCCCCGGCCACGGCGCCGTGCAGGGACAAGCGTTGTGGGGATGGTGCGGCGCGGGCTTCGCGGGCACACTCGGTGCCCTGGAAGTGCGCCGTCTCCCCAGGCGCCGGGCCGCGTGATGGACAAGGGTCTTTGCCTGCAGATCGCCGAGCAGATGGACGGGCTGCTGCAGCGCGAGCTCGGCCAGGGCATCGACGCATACCGCATGCTCGCCGAGCCGCTGTACGTGCGCGACGTGCTGCTCGTCTGCGACGCGATGCCGGGCAGCGAACTGGCCTCGCTGGCGCGCCAGTTCCGTGCCGCCGCGGCCCCGCCGCCGGCGGAGAACCCTGCCACGCCGCGCCGCCGCACCGCCGCGCCGTCGGCTGCCGCCGCGGACTCGCTGCCGGCCGATTCGCTGCCCGCGGAGTCGCTGCCGATGGAGTCGCTGCCCGCTGGCGAGACCCTGCCGCCGGGCGGCCGGCGCGCCGGCGACAGCCGCTTCAGCCCGTCGCGCTTCTTCAATTCGCTGTTCGGCGGCGCGTCCGACTTCGACGGCGCACCGGCTCCGGCGCGCCCGCGCACGCGGCGCTGGCTGTCGCCGACGCGCTGGCTGGACAAATAGCCGCGGCCTGCGGCCGGATCGCCCGTGGCGGCGGCGGCTGCGCTTCGTGCAGCCAGCCCGGCACCCGCCTCGCCGGTCACGCCGGCCCCAGCTTCAGCAGTTCGCCGCCCTCGGCGACCTGGTCGCCCGGGGCGTAGAGCAGTTCCTGCACCACGCCGTCGTGCGGCGCGTGGATGGTGTGCTCCATCTTCATCGCCTCCATCACCGCCAGCGCCTGGCCGCGCTGCACGCGGTCGCCGGCCCGGGCCATGAAGGCGATCACCTTGCCCGGCATCGGCGCGGTCAGGCGGCCGGCGTCGCCAGCACCTTCGCCGGCATGCACGATGGGATCGAATTCGGTCACCAGTGCACTGCCGGCGTCGCAAAAGACCGCAAAACGCTCGCCGCGCGCGTGCACCGCGGCGGCGAAGCGGCGCTCGCCGAGCTGCACGTCGTGGCGGCCGTCGGGCCGCCGGCGCACGGCCAGCGGCCAGCGCTGGTCGGCGATGCGCAGTGCCAGTGCGCCGTCGTGGTGGCGCGCGATCGCCACCGTCAGGTCCTGGCCGTGCACCTGCAGGCTGAGCAGCCGCTCGGCGCCGCCGTGCAGCCGCCAGCCGTCGCGGCGCGACCAGGGGTCGGCGCCTTCCAGCGCCGCCTCGGCCGCCAGCACCTGCGCCGCCACCGCGGCGGCGGCCAGTTCGGCGGGCAACGGGGCGGCCTCGAACAGCGCGGCGCGCTCGCGCTCGATCAGCGCGGTGTCGAGGTCGGCCTTCGCGAAGGCCTGCGTGCCGACGACGCGGCGCAGGAAGGCCACGTTGGTGTGCAGGCCCATCAGCTGCACCTGCGCCAGCGCGGCGTCCAGCCGCGCCAGCGCCTGCGCGCGGTCCTCGCCCCAGACGATGAGCTTGGCGATCATCGAGTCGTACCAGGGGCTGATCGCGTCGCCCTCGTCGAAGCCGCGGTCGATGCGCACCGGCGCCGGCACGTGGAAGGGTTCGCCGTCGGCATTGCGGCGGAAGGCCACGTGCTCGGGCCAGCGCGCCACCTCCAGCGTACCGGTGGCCGGCAGGAAGCCGGCGTCGGGGTTCTCGGCACAGATGCGGGCCTCGATCGCATGGCCGTGCAGCGTGATCTGCTCCTGCGTCTTCGGCAGCGGCTCGCCGGCGGCCACGCGCAGCTGCCACTCCACCAGGTCCAGCCCGGTCACGGCCTCGGTGACCGGGTGCTCGACCTGCAGCCGCGTATTCATCTCCATGAAATAGGCGCGGATGTCGCCGTCGTCGAGCTCCTCGGCGACGAATTCCACGGTGCCGGCGCCGACATAACCGACGGCCTTGGCGGCCGCCACCGCGGCGGCGCCGAGCTCGGCGCGCCGCGCCGCGCTCATGCCGGGCGCGGGCGCTTCCTCCAGCACCTTCTGGTGTCGGCGCTGCACCGAGCAGTCGCGCTCGTTGAGGTGGATGCAGTGGCCGTGGCTGTCGGCGAAGACCTGGATCTCGATGTGCCGCGGCCGCAGGACGTAGCGCTCGACCAGCACGTGGTCGTCGCCGAAGCTGGCCTTGGCCTCGCGCTGGCAGGACGCGAGCGCGGCCGCGAAATCCTCGGCGCGGTCGACGCGCCGCATGCCCTTGCCGCCGCCGCCGGCGCTGGCCTTGATCAGCACCGGGTAGCCGATGCGTGCGGCCTCGCGCGCCAGCAGCGCCGGGTCGTTGTCCTGGCCGTGGTAGCCGGGCACCAGCGGCACGCCGGCCTTTTCCATCAGCGCCTTCGCAGCCGCCTTGCTGCCCATCGCGGCGATGGCGCTCGGCGGCGGGCCGATGAAGACGAGACCGGCATCGGCACAGGCCTGCGCGAATTCCTCGTTCTCCGACAGGAAGCCGTAGCCCGGGTGCACGGCCTGCGCGCCGGTGGCCTGCGCCGCCTCGATGATGCGCCGCCACTGCAGGTAGCTCTCGCGCGGCGCGCTGGCGCCCACGTGCACCGCCTCGTCGCAAGCCAGCACATGGCGCGCATGCGCATCGGCGTCGGAGTAGACGGCGACCGTGCGCACGCCCAGGCGCCGCGCCGTGGCCGCGACGCGGCAAGCGATCTCGCCGCGGTTGGCGATCAGGATCTTGTTGAACATCTCAGGGGCTCCTGCGCGCGACCGGTGTCGCGGACGGTCTATGTCTGGGCGGGTTGACTGGCGGCTTGCGGCGCATTGCCGACACTCGCGGCGGTGCGCCGCGCGTGCCTGCCGACACTGGCGCAGCGAAGCCGCGTGGGGGCAGCCCGCAGCGCCCAGAGTCCGGCGGTCGGCGCTGCGCGCCGACTGCCCTGCGATGCTCGAACGCTTGGCCCGCCGCCAACTCACTTCGCTCACTTCGTTCGCTTCGTTCGGACATCGGCGGCGAGTCAGTCTTGGAGGCGCGCTGCGCGCGCGGCCAAGCGTCCTGCGCTTCTCGGCGCCTCCCATGGGCGCCGCGGGCTGCCCCCACGCGGCTTCGCGACACAGCAGTGGCGTTCCACCAGGTCGCATGCCACTGTCGGTGGCCTTCGCGCCAGGCGGTACCCGCGGCCGGCGATGTGTGGAGCGCCGAGCAGCGCAGCTTCGGGGTCGGCGCGCACGCAGTGCGCGCCTCGACAACTGACTCGCCGCCGGTGTCCGAACGAAGCGAGCGCAGCGAGCGAAGTGAGTTGGGCGGCGCGACCCCGAGGCGAGCAGCGCAGGGAACCCACCGCCGCAGGCGGTGGGCGCGGAACCCTGAGCCGGCAGCGGGTACCGCCTGGCGCGATGCGCTGGCGCCTGCAGTCCGAAGAAACGACAGCAAAGCGCAGACAAGCAAGCCCGGGCCGGACGTCCGCAATGCACCGAAAGCGGCCTTTGGCGACGCGCACCTCACTGCCATGCTCCGCGCCTCACGAGGCACCGTACAGGCGCTGCACGACCATGGCATGCGCAACTCAGGCCGTCGCCGACGGCGCCGCCGGCAGAAAGCGCCGCACCAGCGCGCGCAGAAAGCGCAGCAGCACGACGATCAGCACCAGCGCCAGCACGATGCCCAGCGCGAGCAGCGGCCAGAAGACGAACGGGTGCTCCCAGGCCAGCCACAGCAGCAGCGGCACCGCGGCGTCGCCCAGCAGCGACAGGCCGATGTTGGAGAACGGCTCCGGCGAGGTGTTGACCGCCGCCCGCGTGGTCGCCTTGGCGGTGTGCGCGGTGGCGGCCAGCGCGCCGCCCATCAGCCCGGCAACGACGGCCCAGCTCGCCTGGTCCCCGCCGAAGACGCCGGCCGCCAGCGCCGCGCCGGCGGGGATGCGGATGAAGGTGTGCACCGCATCCCACAGCGTATCCAGCCCGGGGATCTTGTCGGCGAAGAACTCCACCGCGACCATCAGGCCGCTGGCACCCAGCACCAGCGGGTGCTGCAGCAGCTGCAGTCCCGCCGGCAGCGTGACCCAGCCCAGGTAGCCGGCGGCCCCGGTCAGGAAAACCACCGCATACAGCCGCATGCCGCTGGCCCAGCCCAGCGCCGCGGCCAGCGCCGCGAGCTGCGGCAGCGTCATGTCGACATGCGCGAGGTCCATGCGGCGTGCGGCGTCGTCAGGCGCGCCACGAGGGTTCGCGCTTGCCCAGGAAGGCGACCACGCCCTCGCGGCCCTCGGCGCTGGAGCGGATGTCGGCGATGCGCCGCGCCGTGTTCTCGCGCAGCGCGGCGTCGATCGCGCGGCCGGCGACGTCCTTCACCAGCTGCTTGCAGGCCTTGACCGCCGCCGGGCCGTTGGCCACCAGCGTGGCGACGATCTCGGCCACCTTGGCGTCCAGCGCCTCGGGCGCCACCAGCTCGTGCACGAAGCCCAGGCGGTGTGCGGTCGCGGCGTCGAAGCGCTCGGCGGTCGCGAAAAAGCGGCGCGACGCCTGCTCGCCCAGCGCGCGCACGACGTAGGGGCCGATGGTCGCCGGCAGCAGCCCCAGCCGCGCCTCGCTGAGGCAGAACTGCACGCCCTCGGCGGCGACCAGCACATCGCAGGCCGCGGCCAGCCCCAGCCCGCCGGCGTAGCAGTCGCCGTGCACGCGGCCGACCACCGGCAGCGGGCAGCTCCACAGCGTCCACAGCATGTCGGCGAGTCGCGCAGCGTCGTCGCGGTTGGCCTGCCAGTCGTAGCCGGCCATCGAGCGCATCCAGTTCAGGTCGGCGCCGGCACAGAAGGCCTTGCCGCGGCCGCCGAGCACGATCACGCGCAGGTCGGGGTCGGCGCCCAGCGTGCGGAAGGCCTCGGTGAGCTCGGCGATCACGCCGTCGTTGAAGGCGTTGCGCACCTCGGGCCGGTTGAGCCAGACCTCGGCGACATGGGCCGAGCGGCGGGTCAGTTCCAGCGTCGCGCTCATGTCGGGGACGCCTCCTCCTGCAGCATGTAGACGAGGTCCAGCTCCGGGCAGCGGTGGCCCATCGCGGTCAGCGCCGCGCTGAGCTGGCCGCGGTGGTGCGTGGCGTGGTTGAAGACATGCGCCAGCGTCGCCGCGAACGGCAGCTCGACGGCCTGGCCGTTCAGCCGCTGGTAGCGCAGCACGCCCAGCAGCCGCTCCTGCGGCCATACCTCCAGCAGCGCCGGCCAGGCCAGTGCGCCCTCGAGCAGGCGCTCGCGCAGCCGCGCGCGGTCGGGCTCGATCTCGGCATCCAGAGGGACCACCGGCGAATGCCCCTCGGCGAAGCGGCGCAGCCAGAGCATCTGCTCGGCGACCAGCAGGTGGTTCAGCGTGCCGTGCACGCTCTTGAAGAAGAGCCCGACCTCGCGCCGGTAGTCGGGCTCGGACAGCGCGTCGACGGCCGACAGCAGCCGCCGCGTCGCCCACAGGTGGTAGCGCGCCATCGTCTGCAGCTGCTCGCGCAGCGGCTGGCCCGCCGGGTCGTGATCCAGCGACTTGAGCATGATCACGCTGCGGTAGTGCTTGCCTTCCCACTGCACCTGGCCGACTTCGGCATAACCCAGCCGACGGTACAGCGCGCGCAGCGCACGCGCCGGCTCGGCGGTGTCCAGCGCCATGCGCTTGAAGCCATGCTCGTGCGCCCACTGCTCGCAAGCCTGCACCAGGCGCCGGCCCAGGCCCTGGCGCTGCAGGCCCGGGTCGACGGCAAACTGGTGGAAGTGCGCGGTGTCGCGGTCGCGGAACCAGGGCACGCCGGCCGTCCACGGCGCCTCGTCGGCGCCGTAGGGGCCGCTGACGGTCACGGTGCCGACGATCTCGCCGTCGCGTTCGGCGACCAGGCAGCGGCCCTCGGCGGCGCGCCGGCGCGTGGTCTCCACGTCCTGCGCCGCGGCCGTGAAGTTCAGGCCCTGCCGGGCCAGCGGCGCGTAGGCGCGGTGCAGCAGCGCGGTCAGCGCGTCGAAGGAATCGCGCGCGGCCAGCGGGCGGATCGTCAGGCGGTCGTCGTCGGCCATCGTGCGGTTCGCCTTCAGTAGCGCTTCGCGGCCTCGTCCAGCATCACCTCGCTGGCCCCGCCGCCGATGGCCAGCACGCGCGCGTCGCGCCACAGGCGCTCCACCGGCGTGCCGGTCATGAAACCCATGCCGCCGTGAAACTGCTGCGCGGTCGCCGTGACCTCGTTGACCAGCTCGCCGGTCAGCGCCTTGAGCAGCGACACGTCCTGCACGATCTCGTGCCCCTGGGTCACCCGCCACGCGCAGTGCCACATGTAGGCCTCGGCGGCGCGCGTCTTCGCGTCGCACATCGCCAGCCGCTGGCGCACCGCCTGCTTGTCCCACAGCGGCGCGCCGAAGGCCTCGCGCGTGCGCACATGCTCCAGCGCCAGGCGCAGGGCCTGCCGGCAGTGGCCGACCGCCATCGCCGCCAGCGCGATGCGCTCGGTCTGGAAATTCTTCATCACCGCGTAGAAGCCGCGGTGTTCCTGGCCCAGCAGGTGGTCGGCCGGCACGCGGCAGCCGTCGAAGTGCAGCTCGGCGGTGTCGCTGCTGCGCCAGCCGGTCTTGTCGAGCTGGCGGCCGACCGTGAAGCCGGGCGTGCCCTTCTCGACCGCGAGGATGGAGATGTCGCGCTTGCCCGGCCCGGTGCGTG
Source organism: Rubrivivax sp. (assembly GCA_019635315.1). Classification (GTDB taxonomy): domain Bacteria; phylum Pseudomonadota; class Gammaproteobacteria; order Burkholderiales; family Burkholderiaceae_C; genus Rubrivivax. The sequence goes on along the minus strand of JAHBZT010000001.1, from coordinate 810,309 downwards.
CGGCGACGAAATAGAGATCCGCGTGCACGCCGTTCGTGATGAACAGCTTGCTGCCGTCGATCACCCAGTGCCCACCGTCGCGCCGCGCGGTGGTGCGGATGCCGGCGACGTCCGAGCCCGCGCCGGGCTCGGTGATCGCCACCGCGGTGATGACCTCGCCGCGGCAGATGCCCGGCATCCAGCGCGCCTTCTGCGCCGGCGAGCCGCCGTGGTGCAGGTGCGGGCTGGCCATGTCGGTGTGCACGAGCACGGTGATCACGAAGCCGCCGTAGGTGCAGTCGGCCAGCGCGTCGGCGAACGCCAGGTTGGTCAGCGCGTCGGCGTCGCCGCCGCCGTAGGCGCCCTCGTACATCAGGCCGAAGAAGCCGGCCGCGCCCATGCGGCGCAGCACCTCGCGCGGCACCATGCCCTCGCGTTCCCAGGCCGCGGCATGCGGCTCGACCTCGCGCGCGACGAAGCGCGCGACCTGCTCGCGCAGCAACTCGTGCTCGGGGCTCAGGTAGGCGTTGCGCAAGGCGGTGCTCACATGCGGAAGACGCCGAAGGCCGGCCGCTCGGGGATCGGCGCATTGAGGCTGGCGCTCAGGCCCAGCGCCAGCACGCGCCGCGTGTCCGCGGGGTCGATGACGCCGTCGTCCCACAGCCGCGCACTGGCGTAGAAGGGGTGCGACTGGTGCGCGAACTGGTCCAGGATGGGCTGCTTGAACGCGGCCTCCTGCTCGGCGCTCCACTGCCCGCCCCGGGCCTCGATGCCGTCGCGCTTGACGGTGGCCAGCACGCTGGCGGCCTGCTCGCCGCCCATCACGCCGATGCGCGCGTTGGGCCACATCCACAGGAAGCGCGGGCTGTAGGCGCGGCCGCACATGCCGTAGTTGCCAGCGCCGAAGCTGCCGCCGATGATGACGGTGAACTTGGGCACCGTCGCGGTGGCGACCGCGGTGACCATCTTGGCGCCATGCTTGGCGATGCCCTCGGCCTCGTACTTGCGGCCGACCATGAAGCCGGTGATGTTCTGCAGGAAGACCAGCGGCACGCGGCGCTGGCAGCACAGCTCGATGAAGTGCGCGCCCTTCATCGCGCTCTCGCTGAAGAGCACGCCGTTGTTGGCGACGATGCCCACAGGCATGCCCTCGATGTGCGCGAAGCCGGTGACCAGCGTGCTGCCGTAGCGCGCCTTGAACTCGTCGAACTCGCTGCCGTCGACGATGCGCGCGATGACCTCGCGCACGTCGTAGGGCTTGCGCGCGTCGGTCGGGATCACGCCGTGCAGTTCCACCGGGTCGTACAGCGGCGGCCGCGGCGGCTGCAGGCGCAGCGGCTGCGGCTTGACCCAGTTGAGGTTGCCGACCACGCCGCGCGCCAGCGCCAGCGCGTGCATGTCGTTCTCGGCCAGGTGGTCGGCCACGCCGGACAGCCGCGTGTGCACGTCACCGCCGCCCAGGTCCTCGGCACTGACGACCTCGCCGATGGCGGCCTTCACCAGCGGCGGGCCGCCCAGGAAGATGGTGCCCTGGTTCTTGACGATGATGGTCTCGTCGCTCATCGCCGGCACGTAGGCGCCGCCGGCGGTGCACGAGCCCATCACGACCGCGATCTGCGGCACGCCCTGCGCGCTGAGGTTGGCCTGGTTGTAGAAGATGCGGCCGAAGTGCTCGCGGTCGGGGAAGACGTCGTCCTGGTTGGGCAGGTTGGCGCCGCCGCTGTCCACCAGGTAGATGCAGGGCAGGCGGTTTTCGCGCGCGATCTCCTGCGCGCGCAGGTGCTTCTTGACCGTGACCGGGTAGTAGGTGCCGCCCTTGACGGTGGCGTCGTTGCAGACGATCACGCACTCGACGCCGGCGACGCGGCCGATGCCGGCGATCAGGCCGCCGCCCGGCGCCGCGTTGTCGTACAGGTCCAGCCCGGCCAGCGGCGCGATCTCAAGGAAGGGCGTGTCCGGGTCCAGCAGCCGCTCGACGCGCTCGCGCGGCAGCAGCTTGCCGCGCGCGGTGTGCCGCTCACGCGCCGCCTCGCCGCCGCCCAGCGCGATCTGCGCCAGCCTGGCATTCAGCTCGCCGAGCTGCTGCCGCATCTGCAGTTCGCTGCTCTTGAAGGCCTCGCTGCGCGTATTCAGCTTGCTCTGCAGGACGGGCATCGCGTCTCCTGGTCGGGGCGGGCGCGGCGCCGGCCGCGGCATGCGGACGGCGTCTCGATTGACGTTTACGTCAACGTCAATTCTACGGAGTCGCCGGCCGCGGCCCGTAGACCGCGCGTTCGTCCCAGCCCAGCGCCGCCATGTCGGCCGCGCGCAGGTGCGGCTCGCTGGGCATCAGGAATTCGTCGAGCTGCGGCGGCGCGACCACGGTGCCCGACAGCATCGCATGCGCCTGGCCGCGGTGGTGGGTCTGGTGCATGAACAGGTGCAGCAGCACGAAGGCGGCGCGGTCGCGCTGCACATGGTCGCGGCGCGGCATCTCGACGATGCGTTCGGCACCGGCGGCGTCCAGCGCGTCGACGAAGGCGATCAGCCGCTCGTCGCTGGCGGCCTGGCGCACCGCCAGCTCGGCCACGCTGGCCGCCGGCATGAAGCGGTCCCAGTGGCCGCGCAGGTCGGGCTCGCCGGCGAGCGCGCCGAGGTAGTAGCCGTCGACCTCCAGGATGTGGTTCAGCGTCGCCGCCAGGCTGGGGAAGAAGCCGGTGCGCAGCGCGTGGAATTCCGGTGCCGGCAGCGCGGCCAACGCGCCGTGCAGCCGGTGGTTGGCGAGCCGGTTGGCGCGGGCCTGCACGCGCAGCAGCGTCAGCGCGTCCATCGCGCGGCCCGGCTCAGAACGGCCCGCTGGCCAGCCAGCGTTCGATCTGCGCCTTGCGGTCGTTGCCCCAGAAGGGCTCGCCGTCGACGCGGAAGAAGGGCGCGCCGAAGACGCCGGCGGCGATGGCCTCGTCGTTGGCGCGCTTCAGTCGCGCCTTGACCTCGGGGTCGTTCCAGGCCGCCTCGGCGGCGTCGGCGTCCAGGCCCTGCTCGACGGCCAGCGCCTTCAGCGCCGCGCTCTCGTGCAGCGGCACGCCGCGCGTGAACATCGCGCGCAGGCCGGCGCGCGCCCAGTCGGCCGCGGCGGCGGCGCCCTGCGTGTCCTGCAGCCACCAGAAGACCCGCGCGGCATTCTGCGTGGGGATCGGAAACTGCGCCGGCGGCTGGTAGGGCAGGCCCTCGAAGCGCGCCGAGCGTGCGAAGTCGCGCAGCACGTATTCGCGCTTGAGCGGGTAGGCCACCGGCGGCTTCAGGTCGGCGGCCTGGAAGGTGGCGCCGAGCAGGATGGCGTGGCGCCGCACCGTGCGCCCGTGGCGCGCCGCGACGGCGTCCACCCACTCGTTGGCGATGTAGGAGTACGGGCTCGAAAAGTCGAACCAGAAGTCGATCACGCTGTCCATCGGCGGACCTTAGCCGCGCCCGGCCGCAGCGTCCATCGGGGCGAAGCCGGTGCGCTAAGTGCGGGCCGGCCGTGTGGTGCGGCCCGCGCTGTGGCAAGCTGCGTGCATGCCGCTGCGCCCGCTCACCGCCGCCGACGTGGCCGCCTACCGCGAGCTGATGATGGAGGCCTACACGCTGTCTGCCGATGCCTTCACGACCACGGCCGAGGAGCGCGCGCGCGAACCCGAGTCCTGGTGGCTGCGGCGCATCGCCGACCCCGGCGGCCTGAGCGCGGCCTTCGGCGCCTGGGACGCAGGCCGGCTCGCGGGCAGCGTCGCGCTCGAGTACGCCGCCAAGCCCAGGACGCGGCACGACGTGCTGGTGCTGGGCATGTACGTGCGCGAGGCGGCACGCGGGCGCGGGCTCGGCCGCGCGCTGCTGGACGCCGCGATCCGGCACGCCGCGCAGCGCCCGCACACGCGGCTGCTGACGCTCACCGTGACGGCGGGCAACGAGGCCGCGATCCGCCTGTACGAAGGCGCCGGCTTCCGCGCCTGGGGTACACAACCGATGGCCATCGCCACGCCGTCCGGCTACAAGGACAAGGTCCACATGTGGCGGCCGATCACGCGGCCCGGCGACGCGGATCCCGGCTGAGCCGGGGCCCGCGGATCCGGCCGCCCCGCCGCCCCCGCACCGCTGCGACCGACCATGACCCTGGCCATCGAACCGCTGACCGTCGCCCGCTGGCCCGACCTCGAGGCGCTGTTCGGCGCGCGCGGCTGCTCGATCGCGCGCGGCTGCTGGTGCATGTACTACCGCGAAAGCGGCCGCCCCGCGCTGCCGGCGGGCGTGCGGCTGCAGGACCAGCGGCGCCGGCAACTGCAGGCGCTGGCCGGCAGCGAGCCGGCGGCCGGGCTGCTGGCCTACCGCGACGGCGAGCCCGTCGGCTGGGTCACGCTGGGGCCGCGCGAACAGTTCGCGAAGCTGCAGCGCTCGCCGGTGATGAAGCCGGTCGACGCGCAGCCGGTGTGGTCGGTCGTCTGCTTCGTCGTGCCGCCCGCGCAGCGCCACCAGGGCATCGCGTCGGCGCTGCTGCAGGCGGCCGTGGCCTACGCGCGCGCCCAGGGCGCCACGCTGCTGGAAGCCTACCCGGTGGACAAGCAGCCGCCGGGCCGCGACGACTGGCTGTGGCATGGCGCGAAGTCGATGTACGACAAGGCCGGCTTCGTGGAAGTGGCGCGCCGGCGGCCGCAGCGGCCGGTGGTGCGGCTGCGGCTGGAGCAGGCGCCTTGAACGCCGCCGCAACGCACCCGCCGCCGCCCTGGGCACTGCGCCCCGCCACACCCGCGGACGGCGCGCGCCTGGCCGAGATCTACAACCCCTGCGTGCTGCACACCGCGATCAGCTTCGAGGAGACCGCGGTCGACGGCGACGAGATGGCGCGCCGGCTCGCGAAGGTCACCGCCGCCGGGCTGCCCTGGCTGGTCGCCGAACGGGACGGCCGCGTCGCCGGCTATGCCTACGCCGCGCCCTGGCGCGAGCGCGCGGCCTACCGCTTCACCGTCGAGTGCACGGTCTACGTGGCGCCCGAGGGCCAGCGCCGCGGCGCCGGCCGCGCGCTGTACGGCGCGCTGTTCGAGCGCCTCGTGCAGGGCCCCTGGCACTCGGTGCTGGCCGTCATCGCGCTGCCCAACGACGCCAGCGTCGCGCTGCACGAAGGGTTCGGCCTGCGCAAGGTGGCGCACCTCGCCGAGGTCGGCTGGAAATTCGGCCGCTGGCACGATGTCGGCCACTGGCAGCGACTGCTGTGACGCCATGAACGACCCCGACACCGGCGGCCCCGCCACGGCGCCCATCACCGACGCCAACCCCACGGTCGCCGAGATGGAGGCGCGCGTGGCGCGCTTCGCGCGGCTGCAGCCGACCGCCGACTACGTGGACGCGCTGATCCCCGGCTGCGAGCGCACGACCTACCGCGTGCTGGGCACGCCGCCCGACGCGCCGCTGCAGGCCGAGGGCTTTCACCTCAACCTCGTGCACTGCGAACCGGGCAAGGCGGCGCCGCTGCACAACCACCTGACGCAGGAGGTCTTCGTGGCGCTCACCGGCACCTGGGAGGTCTTCTGGGGCCCCGAGGGGGCACGCAGCCTGCGCCTGCAGCCCTGGGACGTGGTGAGCATCCCGCCCGGCGTGTCGCGCGGCTTCCGCAACGTGGGCAGCGAAGCGGCCTGGCTGATGGGCATGGCCAGCGGCCAGGACCCGGGGCGGATCAACTGGCCCGAGCCGGTGCGCGCGGCGGCGCGCGCGGCCGGCGTCGAGCTGCCGTGAGCGCGGTGCGTGCCCGGCGGCGCGGGCGTCGCTAGACTGCGAGCCCTGTCGACCACCGACCAGGTGTCACCATGCTGCAGTTGCGCCCTTGCTGCGAATGTTGCGCCGCTGACCTGCCGCCGGACGCGCGCAACGCCCGCATCTGCTCGTTCGAGTGCACCTTCTGCGAGCGCTGCGCCACCGCCACGCTGGGCGGCGTCTGCCCCAACTGCGGCGGCGAGCTGGTGCGCCGGCCGGTGCGCCCGGCGGCGAAGCTGGCGAAGTTCCCGCCGTCCGGCGAGCGCGTCGTGAAGCCGCAGGGCTGCGCCGCGGCGGTCGGCTGAGGCACGCCGCGATGGACGACCGACCGCCGGTCACGCTGCGCGAGATCACCGCCGAGACGGTGATCCCGGTCGTCAAGCTCAAGGTCGCCGAGGACCAGAACCGCTTCGTCGCGCCGAATGCGGTGTCGCTGGCGCAGGCGCTGTTCGCGCCCGAGGCCTGGTACCGCGCGATCTACCTGGGCGACGAACCGGTCGGCTTCGTGATGCTGTCCGACGACTCGCTGCGCGACCCGGTGCCGGCGCAGCCCGAGATCGGCGTCTGGCGGCTGATGGTCGACGCACGCCACCAGCGCCGCGGCATCGGCCGCGCCGCGCTGCAGCTCGTGATCGAGCATGTGCGGCGCAAGGGCCTGTTCGACCGGCTGAGCATCTCCTACGTGCCCGGCGAGGGCAGCCCCGAGGCGCTGTACCGCTCGCTGGGCTTCGAGCCCACCGGCGAGGTCGACGAGGGCGAGATCGTGCTCGCGCTGGCGCTGGAGCGGCCGCGCGGCGGACCTTGACCGCCCGTCAACGCGCGCTTCGAACCCCCTGACCCTGGGGGGATCGGCGCGCTCGCCGGCATCGGGTTCGCTCGGCTAGAGTTCTTGCGCCGATGAGTTCTGCAGGGGCAGGACCTGGAGCCCGAAAGGAAGTACCCATGCGGTCCAGCCGAGCGACGCTTCTGTCGGCCCTGTTCCCGCTCGCCCTGTTCGCAGGGGCCGGCCCGGCAGCGGCAGCGCCGGTCGACGGGTTCGAAGGCGGGCTGCCCGCCGGCATCGACGGCAGCAACGGGATCCTCATCGGCTTCTCGACGTTCCAGGGCAGCGGTGCGGTGGCCATCGGCACCACCTCGACGCCGCCGGCGCCCGTGCCCGGTGCCGCGCCCGGCAACCAGGTGCTGGCGCTGGATGTCGACACCGACAGCTTTGCCGGTTTCGTGCATGTCTTCGAGAATGCGGCCGTCGACCGCCTGGCGCCCCGGGACTGGTCGTCCTTCGACACCCTGACCTTCTGGCTGTACGGCCACGACAGCGGCGCCGAGATGTTCATCGACCTGCTGGACAACCGGGAGCCCGGCTCGACCGGCTATCCATTCGAGCTCTGGACCGCGGCCTTCGTCGACGACTTCAGCGGCTGGAAGGCGATGTCCATCGCCTTTGCCGACCTGACGCGCAAGGAGATCGGCAACGGGGCACCCAACGACGGCCTGGGGCTGACCACCGCGCACGGCTGGGCGCTGGGCACGCTGGCCACCGGCGGGCCGCGGACCTACTACGTGGACGACGTGCGGGTGGTGTCGATGATCCCGGAACCCGGCACCGTCGCATTGGCCGGCGCCGGCCTGCTGTTCGTGATGCGCGCCGTGCGCCGGCGCCGCCCCTGATACGGCTTCGCATTCAATGCGATAACAAGGCGCGGAGCCGAAGACAGTGCTGACGCACGGCGAGGCGAAGCAACGCGGTTGGCGCGTTGAACGCGAAGCCGTATGAGGGGGCCGGCGGCAGGCTGACCGCGGTTCAGCAGCCACGGGCCGCGGTCAGCTGCCGGCGGCCAGTTCGTCGACGCCCGCCACCGGCACGACGCCCTGCACGGCTGCCGCCAGCCGCAGGTCCAGCGTCACGAAGGCATCGGCCTGCAGCTGGGTCAGCGCCAGGTATTCGGCGACGAAGGTGTCGGCCCAGCCCAGCCGTTCGGCCAGTTGCCAGGCCACGCGCTGCAGCACGCGGTCGCCCAGCAGCCGCAGGCGCAGCGCCCGCAGGTGGTCGAGCCGGCGCTCGGCTTCCTGGCGCGGCAGCTCGCCGCGCTGCACCGCGCCGTACAGCAGGGCCAGCACCTGCGAGCGCAGCAGCGTCGGCGCCAGCAGCCGGTGCGGCGCGGGCACCCGGCGGCGCTGCTGCGCCAGGTGAAGCGCGACGTCGGGACCGATCACATAGCGGGTCATCGCAGCGGCTCCGGGCACGGCAGGCCGGCATGCTAGCCGCGGCGGCGTGGTGCGTCGACGAGACGCGGCCGCTGCGGCCGCTGCGACCGGCAGGCGCGGCGCGGCAGCGCGCGCGGCCGGCCGTGGCTCGCGGCGCGCGGTCTACGAGGCCTGCCGGCGCAGGTGCGCGCCGGCGGTGCGCACCAGCATCGCGGGCGCGACCAGTGCCGCCGGTGGATCGAGCAGGTGCGCCACGCGCATCCACCGGTAGTGGATGCGAGGGTCGCGCAACGCGCCGAAGGCGATCGCGTCCATCAGCCGATGGCGCAGCCGCATGCCCGCGGGCGCGCGGGTGCCTGCGGCGCCGTACCGGGCGTCCTCGCTCGCGGCCATCGTCCACGGCGCCTGCAGCACCGCCGGCAGCGCGCGGCGGTAGCGATCGCCGAGCTGCGCGTCGAGCCCGTCGCGATCGGCGAGCGTGGCGAGCAGCTCGGCCGCGCTGGCGGCGACGCTCATCCCCTGGCCGTAGACCGGGTTGAAGCAGCACACGCCGTCGCCTAGCGCGAGCAGGCCCTGCGGCCAATGCGGCAGCCGTTCGTAATGACGCCACAGGCTGGTCGTGCGGCGGTAGCCGACCGGCGGACCCAGCGGCTCGGCCGCGGCCATGGCGTCGGCCAGGTCGGGGACGCTGAAGCTGCGCGCATAGGCGTCGAAGCCGACCACGTCATGCGGCGGATGGTCGCCGCAGAAACCGGCGAGGGTCACGATCCAGCGCCCGCCTTCGAGCGGTAGGACGCCGCCGCCGCGACGCGACGGCAGCGGGTTGCGCACGACCAGCATCTTCCAGTCGGGCGCGGCGTCGGGCATGCGGTAGATCCGGCTCGCGTAGCCCAGGCCCGGGTCGACCTCGGTCACCGGCACGGCGATGCCGCCTTGCTCGTGCAGCCAGCGCGGCAGCGTGCTGCCGCGGCCGCTCGCGTCGACGACCAGGTCGGCCTCGATGTCGACCGTGGCGCCGTCGTGCTCGCAACGCACGCCGCGCAGGCGGCCGGCGTCGCCGAGCCAGCCGACGACGCGGTGCCCCTCGTGCCAGCGCACCTGCGGGCGGCCGCGCAACAGCCGCCGCGCGGCGTGCTCGACGAGGGCGCGCGACGAGACGCGAGCGTGCAGATCCGATGGGTAGCGCGGGAAGCAGGCCGACCAGATCGTGTGGAAGCGCATCTCGGCGGTCAGGTCCATGGAGACTGCGCCGCCGGCCGCGAGCATCGCGCCGAAGCCGGGAAACAGCGACTCCAGCCCATGCTGGCCGCGCATCAGCAGGTTGTGCAGGTGGCGCGCCTGCGGCGTGCCGGCGCGGTCCTGCGGCGCGGCGGGCAGGCGGTCGCGTTCGACCAGGTGCACGCGCCCGACACGGCTGGCCAGCACGCTGGCCGCGGCCAGCCCGGCGATGCCGGCGCCGACGACGACGGCGCTGCGCACCGGTGGCGCGGCGCGACGGCCATTCATGCCGCGGGCGGCGCGGCGCGGCCCCAGCAGCGCGTTGCCGGCGCGATCAGCATCGTGTACAGCGCCAGCAGCGCGCTCGCGCCGAGCACGGTGAGGTAGATCGCGAGGCTCGTCACGTTGACCGGCGCGCTGCTGCCGTAGAAGCCGTCGGTCACGATGTGCCCCTCGGCGAGCAGGCGGCCGTAGGGCACGAACAGCACCAGGTCGTAGGCCAGGAAGCCCCACAGCAGCGGCTCGGCCGCGGCCCAGCGGCGCGCCGCCGCGGCATGCCCGAAGTAGGCCGCCGCCCCGAGGAAGATGCAGCCGAACAGCGTGGCCGTGCCCGGCTGCAGCGGCCAGGGGAAGACCTGCCGCTGCGCCGCCAGCGCGCCGCCGGCGACGACCAGGGTCAGCGAGAAGGCGACGAAGGCATGACGCACCAGCGCCGGCAGCGGCCGCGGATCAACCGCCGGCGCGCGGCGCGCCCAGCCCCAAAGCACGGCGCCGAACAGCGCCGTGGCGGTCGCCACGCCGGCCATCGCCGCCAAGGCGCCGCGCCCGGTGGCGTGCAACTGCAGCCCGAGGTACAGCGCCGCACCGCCGCCGGCGACCAGGGTGTTGAGCCCGATGCCGGCCACCGCGGTGACCTCGGCGCGCCAGGCGATCGTCGCCCAGACGGCGGCGATCGACGCCGCGATCGACGCCAGGAAGACGAAGGACATCGGCAGCTCGGGCCAGGGCCAGGCGGCCACCACGGCGACCGGCGGGTCGAGCAGCACGAGGGTGAGCGCGGCGAACGCGGTCGCGTTGAACCCGCCGAGCGCGCGCGCGACACCGCGTGCCGCGCGCGACGGAACCTGGGCCCCTGTGTGCTCGTGCATCGAGACGGTTTCCCATGGCCGGGTCGCCGCATTGAAGGGCAAGCGCGCGGGCGCGTCAAGCCGGGCCGCGCCGCGGACGGCGGAGCGCCTGCCGGCCCGGAGGCCGCGGCCCGGCGAACGCGCGCCGGTCCTGCGCCCCCGGGCGCTGCGGCGTCGCCACGCGCCGCGAAGACCTCCCCGCGGGGCCGGCCAGGCGCCGCCCGGCTGCCCGGCGCTCAGAGCGCCGACGTCATCGACCAGCTCCAGCGGACGCCGTTGACCTCGGCCTCGCCCTCGATGCGCGTGCCGTTGGCGCCGACCGTGCCCTGCACCTGCAACCGGCCCGGCACGGTGACGTGGCTCTCGATGACCTGCCCGTTGCAGGTCACCTTGTTGACGGTGCCCCAGTCGCTGCCGACGTCCAGCGTGTAGCGCGGCGGGTCGACGCCGTGGTCGATGGTCAGCGCGCCCGGCGGCAGCGCCACGGTGTCGGGCGTCCACTGCCAGCGGCAGCCGGCCGGCACCTCGTGGATGGCCTGCGTGCCGTTGGCATGGAACAGCGTGCCGTTGGACCCCTCCACCGCCGTCCACACCCCCTGCATCGCCAGCCGGTACGGCAGGCCCGGCGCGGCGGCGCCGGCGAAGATGCCGGTCCACACCGGTTCGCCGACGCGGATCGACGCGGTCAGCGTCAGCGTGCGGCCGCTGCGCTCGTGCGTCGAGACGAAGCTGACGAGCACCGGGTTGGGTGTGGGCAGCTGCGCCGGCGCCCGGTAGACGGCGCCGCTGCCGCTGCGCGGCGTGACGGTGCCCAGCGCGGCGGTGCCGCCTTCCTCGGCAAAGACAACCCAGCGCCGCGCATAGCCGGCCTTGCTGTTCTCGAACGGCACCTCGCGCGTGTCCAGGATCGGCATCCACAGGCAGCCGATGGTCGCGTCGGGCACGCAGACGCGGCCGGTCGCCACCAGCGTGCGGGCATGCGGCACCAGCAGCTGCGTCGCCCCGGTGCGCACGGTGGCCTGGCGCGGCGAGAGGTAGAAGTCCAGGTAAGTGACGACGTCCAGGTCCAGCGAGACGCGCGCCGGCGTCGCGCTGCGCGACGCGGCGGCCGCCTGCACGCCCGCGACGCCGCCGCCGGCCAGCGCCGGCGGCAGCTGCACGGTCAGCGTGCGCGCGGCCTTGTCGACCGAGCTGACCGGCGCGGCCAGCCAGCTGCCGTCGGGCCGCTGCACCGCCACGCCCAGGCCGTCGGCCTGGCCGTCGAGCGCGGCGTCGTAGCGCAGCACCAGGGTCAGCGGCCGTGCCGGGACCGCGGCCACGTGCACGCGCACGCCGGCGCCCTGGCCGCCGGGCGCGGTATTGGTGATCGGCTGCAGCGAGACGGCGGTGCCGGCCGGCACGGCGCCACCGGCCAGTAGCAGACGGGCCTGGCCGCCGGCGGTCTCGACGCTGCCGCCGGTCGCCGGGACTGCGGCCTCGGCGGCGGCGCCGCTGGCCGCACCGGCCGGCGACGTGACCGGCAGGTCCGCCGAGGTCGTGGCCACCTGCTCGGCCGCGCGCGCGCTGGTGCCGGTCGGCACCAGCCGGTAGGTGTAGGCGGTGTTGGGCGCCAGGGCGTCGTCGAGATAGCTGTCGGCATCGGCCGCCAGCGTGGCCACCGGCACGAAGGCGCCGGCCGCCGCACGGCGTTCGACCGTATAGCCGGTCGCGCCCGGCACCGGGGTCCAGTGCAGGCTGGCGGTGCGGGCCGAACTGCCCACGGCCAGGAAGCCGCCCGCGGGCGCGGCGCCGCCGTCGCCCGCCTGTTCGTTGCCGGTGCCGCCCCCGCCGCCGCAGGCGGTCAGCAGGGCCAGTGCCCCGCTCGCCAGCCAGGCCTTCGGTCGCCAGCGCTTGTTCGTCGTCTCCACTTGCTCGTCCTCCGGTTGTCGAGGACGGCGACTGTAGGAAGGCCTGCACCGCCCGCCATCGGCCGAAGGAGCCAGTGATCACGGGCGCGACGGCTCATCGCCTCCCGTAGCCGGGGGCGCGGCCGCGCTGCGGGCAGGCGTTCGCCCGGCAGGCCGCTGGTGCGCGGCTACGCCGGCCCGCGCGGCCGGCGCGCGACGAAGAATTCGTAGGCATAGAACGCGCCGTGCCGGCGGTGCATCTCGGGCTCCGCGGCGAGCTGGTCCAGCGCGGCCAAGGCTTCGGCGTCGCCGGCATGGCGGCCGCGCAGCTCGGCGATGCGCGCGAGCATCGGCGTGTAGAAGTCGTCCCACCATGCCTCGTCGGGCAGCGTGAAGTGGCCGACGAGTTCGAGGCCCGCGGCGCGGATCGCGGCCAGGTCGTCGTCCAGCCACCCCATCGCCGGGTAATCCTGCTCGAAGGCGGCGCGGACCTCGGCCGGAGGGTTCTCCTGGCGCCAGATCGCGTCGGTGAAGGCCAGGTAGCCGCCGGGCCGCAGCAGGCCGTGGCAGACGCGCAGCGCCTCTAGCAGGCCCAGGTTGTAGAGCGCGCCCTCCGACCAGACGAGGTCGAAGGCCCCGGACGGCTGCCCGGATTGCGCCATGTCGCCGACGAGCGCGCGGATGCGCTGCGTCTGTCCTCGCGCCGCCACGGCCGCGCGCAGCCGCTCGATGCTCGGGGCATGGCGATCGATGGCCACGATGGACCCCGACGTGAGTTCGGCCAGCTGCAGGGTCTGCCCGCCGACGCCGCAGCCCAGGTCCAGCACCGCCGGCGCCGGTGGCAGGTCGCGGCACAGCGCCAGGGCCCGGGCGGCGCAGGCGCGGTTGCCGGGACCTTGCCGCGGCAGGTGCTCGCAGACCTCGAGGAAGATCTGCATGAAACGCGCGCCGGGGGCATTCATGCAGCCGGACCCTCCTGGCGGCGACGCACCAGCAGCAAGTGAGGCCCTTGCGGCACGTCGTCGAAGACGCGGTCCTGGCCGAAGCCCGCCTTCGCGAAGGCACGCAGCGAGGCCAGGTTGTCCGGCGCGACGCAGGCCATCACACAAGGCACCGCGGGGTCGGCCAGCGCACGCTCGGCGACGAGGCCGATGGCCGCCGCACCCAGCCCGCGCCCCTGCGCGGCGGGCTCGCCGATCAGGACGTCGATGTCGACGACGCTGGTCGGGATGTCGGTCAGGCCGGCCAGGTCGAGTTCCGCGCGCGTGGGGTGCTGCCACAGCACGAGGCCGACCGCGCGGCCCTCGGCCTCGATCACGGCGCGCCCGCTGCCGGCAGCGGGCGGCTGGCGCAGCAGGCGCAGGTTGGCCTCGGGGTCGCCCCAGCTGCGGCGCACGGGCCCGGCCCGCAGCCATTGCCCGACGAGCGGCAGGTCGTCGGGGGCGAGGTCGCGCAATCGCAGGTCCATGCCCGGGAGTGTGCGCCGGCTGACCACCCGCCCGATGCGGGCCGCTCAGCGCAGGGGCCGGTCCGGGCCGCGCCAGCGCTGCACCAGCAGCGCCAGCAGCGCCAGCGCGACCTGCGCCGTCAGCGCGGCATAGCGCCCGTAGGCCGAGGCCCAGCTGTCGACCTCCTCGAGGAACAGCGCATAGGCGGCGATCGCGGCATAGGTGCCCGAGAGCACCACGGCCAGCGTGGTGCGGGTGCGCAGGCCGATCAGGTAGCCGATGAACGAGCCGACCACCGGGCCGGTCATCCAGAACGGCATGAAGACGAAGACGAACAGGCCGGCGACGCCGAAGCGGCGCACCGAGGCATGACTGCGCAGCGCCTGCGCCCGCACGCGCGCCAGCGGCGCGGCCAGCCAGCGCGGCAGCAGCCACTGGCGGCAGCCGAGCACGAACAGCGGGTAGACCAGCAGCACCTGCACGGTCTCGACGACCACGTTGCAGGCGATCACCAGCCCGTGACCGAGCCCGCTGGCGTAGCCGTAGGCCATGCCGGCGGCACGGCCGATGATCAGGTTCAGGCCGCTCATCGCCGCCATCGCGAGCGTGCGCTGGGGCCACCAGTGCGAGGCCGCCCCCAGGCCCAGCAGCGCCGCCGCGGCCAGCACGGCGCCCAGCGCCAGCCAGCGCCCTTCGGCGCTGGAGAATGCGGCCCGCCAGTCCAGCGGCGCCGCCGGGACATCGGGGTCGGGATCGGAAACGCTTCGCGGCGTCATGGAGCGGTGGCTGGCCCCGTGGAGCATAGGGCGCCGGCAGGGGGTGGTGCGTGACGCAGCGCAAACCGCGCGCCGCCCGCGCTCCGGGCGACGCGGGGCCGCCATCGGTCGCGACCCATGCGCCCGCTGCGTCGCCCATGCGCTGCCGCCGACTGAGCTTCCGCAAGCCGGCCGGGGTTTCCCGTGCCAGGCTGGCGGCTGCGGGCATCATGGCGGCTCGTCGCCGGCGGCGCCCGGCCGTCTGCCGTCCGCAGGGGGAGTGTTCGCGATGCCCGAGATCGCTTCCAGCATGCCGCTGTACCGCACGCGCAGCGGCGGCGCACGCCCTGCGCGCGTCAACGACCTGACGCAGCGCACGGTGGCCTTCGTGCTGGCCGGCGGCCGCGGCACGCGGCTGAAGCAGCTGACCGCCCGCCGCGCCAAGCCGGCCGTGCCGTTCGCCGGCAAGCTGAAGATCATCGACTTCACGCTCAGCAACTGCGTCAATTCGGGCATCCGGCGCATCGCGGTGCTGACCCAGTACAAGGCGCAGAGCCTGATCCGCCACGTCGAGCGCGGCTGGGGCTTCCTGGCCGCGGACCTGGGCGAGTATGTCGACGTGGCCCCGGCCCAGCAGCAGCTGGGCGAGACCTGGTATGCCGGCACCGCCGACGCCGTGCTGCAGAACCTGAACCTGCTTCGCGAGGCGGACGCCGACTATGTGCTGGTGCTCGCCGGGGACCATGTCTACAAGATGGACTTCTCGGTGATGCTGGCCGAACACGCCGCCAGCGGCGCCGACGTCACCGTCGCCTGCGTCGACGTGCCGCGGGCCGAGGCGGTCAACTTCGGCGTCATGGCGATCGACGCCGAGGCCCGCGTGCTCGACTTCCAGGAGAAGCCGGCGCAGCCGGTCTGCCTGCCCGGCCGCGACGACCGCGCGCTGGCCAGCATGGGCATCTACGTCTTCGGCGCAGGCCTGCTGGCCGACGAGCTGCAGCGTGATGCACGGGACGCGGCGTCCAGCCACGACTTCGGCAAGGACGTGATCCCGGGGCTGGTCCGGCGCGGGGCGCGCGTGCGGGCGCACCGCTTCGCCGACAGCTGCGTCAACATGGTCGGCGACCAGCCCTACTGGCGCGACGTCGGGACGCTGGACTCCTACTGGGAGGCCAACCTCGACCTGACCCACGTCGTCCCGGAACTCAACCTGTACGACGACCACTGGCCCATCCTGAGCCTGCAGCCGCAGCTGCCGCCGGCGAAGTTCGTCTTCGACGACGACCACCGGCGCGGCACGGCGCTGGACTCGCTGGTCTCCGGCGGCTGCATCGTCAGCGGCGCGGTCGTCAGGCGCTCGATCCTGTTCGCCAAGGTGCGTGTCGCCGAGGGCAGCCTGGTGGAGGACTCGGTCGTGCTGCCCAACGTGGTCATCGGCAGGAACGTCGTGCTCCGGCGCGCCATCGTGGACAAGCGCTGCACGCTGCCCGACGGCTTTCGCGCCGGCGTGTCGGCCGAGGAAGACCGCGCCCGCTTCTTCGTCTCCGAACGCGGCGTGGTGCTGATCACGCCGGAGATGCTCGGCCAGGGCGCGGCCTGAAGTCGCGCGCCGCGACCGGGAGCGCCCGCTGCCGCGGCCGGCGGCCGGGTCGCGCTGCCCGGCAGGGGCCGGCGCGCGCCGGCGCTCAGCCGAGCTGGGCGCCGTCCGCGCGCAGCCGCGCCTGCAGCGCCGCCACCGAGAAGGCCCCGCGCACGCGCAAGGCCGCCGCGCTGCCCGCCGCCTGCCCCATCACGAAGCAGGCCCCGCTGGCGCGCGCGGCGCTCTGGCCCAGGTGCTCCATGCTCGCGCAGCGCCCGGCGACCAGCAGGTTGGCCACGCGCTCGGGCACCAGCATGCGCCAGGGCAGCTGGTTGAAGCTGTTGTCGGGGTCGCGCGGGAAGCCCCATTCCACGCCGCCGGCCACATGCTTCTCCACCGGCCAGGCGTTGAGGCCGATGCTGTCGTCGAAGCGCGCGCCGACGATCACGTCGTCGCCGCTCAGCGCATAGGCGCCGCGCACGCGCCGTGTCTCGCGCACGCCGACCTGCGGCGCGATCTCGACGATCTCGGCCGCCTCGAAGCCCGGCACCTCGGCGCGCAGGAAGCGCAGGTATTCGACGATCTGGCGTCGGCCCTCGGTCTCCGCGGCGCTGAGCTGGCGCGCGTCGGTGGCGTCGACGGCTCGGCCCTCGTCGTTGCGCAGCTGCGTGACGTTGGCGCGCCACTCGCGCGGGTTGCGCTGCGGGCGCAGGATGGCGCCGCGGCGCGGGAAGTCGTAGCGGTCGGCGGCGGCGTCCATCAGCGCGTCGATGGCGCCGAAGCTGCCGATCGCGGCGCGGGCGCGTTCGGCGTCGACGTTGCCGAGACGGAACATCGTCGTCGGGTAGAGCGCGTCGCCCTGGCCGTCACCCAGTTCGTACGGCACGCCGGCGAAGTGCGCCAGGTCGCCGTCGCCGGAGCAGTCGACGAATTCGCGCGCGCGCAGCGCGCGGCGGCCGCTCTTGGTCTCGACGATCAGCGCGGCGATGCGCCCGCCGCCGTCGTCCATCGCCGCGCCGGCGGCCCAGGCGTGGAACAGCAGCTGCACGCCGGCCGCCAGCAGCAGCTGGTCGGCGGCGCACTTGTAGGCCGCGATGTCGTACGAGCGCACGCGGATGCGGCCCTGCAGCCCGTCCTGCGGTTCGTTCAGCCCGCCCAGCGCCGCGATGCGGCCCAGCAGTTCGTCGACGACGACGCCGCGCACCAGCAACTGCATCTCGCCGCCGCGGCGGCCGTACAGGCCGGCGAAATTGGTCACGCCGCCGGCGGTGCCCATGCCGCCCAGGAAGCCATAGCGCTCCACGAGCAGCGTGCGTGCGCCGCCGCGCGCGGCGGCCACCGCGGCGGCGATGCCGGCCGGGCCGCCGCCGAGCACGACGACGTCGAATTCGCCGTAGAGCTCGGTGCGGCGGGCGGGCTCCTCCATCCAGGCGGTCAATTCGAAGATTCCTCGGTCAGCTCCAACGAAGGCACGGCGCACGAAAGCAGTCGCGACAGCCCAGTGCTTGCGCGGATCCGGCTCCGCCGGTCCGCTGCAAGAGCCCCCTCGGGGGGTGGCGACCGGGAGGGAGCCTGGGGGTCCTATTGAAGCTTGATGTTGCGGTCGCGGATGATGGCGCCCAGGATCTCGGTCTCGCGCGCCACGCGCTGGCGGAGGCCGTCGCCGCTGCTGCCCACGGCCTGCCAGCCACCGGTGAGCAGCCGCGCCTTGGCCTCGCCGTTGACGGCGGCCGGCACCTCGCGCGCCAGCCGCGCCTGCGCGGCCGGGCTCAGCGACGCCGGGCCGACCAGCGCCACCCAGACCTCCAGCGGGTCCATCTGCACGCCCAGTTCGCCGAGCGAGGGCACGCCCTCGGCCAGCGGGCTGCGCGGGCCGGTCAGCCCGACGACGTTGAGCTTGCCGCCCTGCACCTGGGGCATCGCGATGCCCGGCGGCATCAGGCCGGCCTTGATCTGGCCGCCGATCAGCGCCGTGATGACCGCCGGGTTGCCGTTGTAGGGCACGTGCACGGCGTCGAAGCCGCCGCCGATGCGGCCCTTCACGTACTCCATGCCCAGGTGGCCGACCGAGCCGATGCCCACCGAGCCGTAGCTCCACTGGCTGCCGCTGGCCTTGGCGGCGGCGATGAAGTCGGCGCCCTTGGGCGCGTCGGGCGGCGTCACCAGCACCAGCGGCGCGGTGGCGAGCAGCGAGACCGGCGTGAAATCCTTCGCCGGGTCGAAGGGCAGCGCCGGGTTCAGCAGCTTGGCCGACGTGAGGTTGCCGTTGATCACGACGCCCAGCGTGTGGTCGTCGTTGGCCTTGGCCACCGCGTCGGCGGCGATGTTGCCCGAGGCGCCGGGCCGGTTCTCCACCACCACCGGCTGGCCCAGCGCCTTGGCCAGCGTGTCGGCCAGGGCTCGCGCCGCGGTGTCGGGCGTGCTGCCGCCGGGGAAGCCGACGAGGATCTTGACCGGGCGCGTCGGCCACTCGGCCTGCGCGAGGGCGGGTGCGGCAAAGGCGGCGATCGCGGCGCCGGCCAGCGTGGCGAGCAGCAGACGGCGGGTGGCAGGGCGGGTCATGCGCGGGTCTCCTCGGGAATGCAGGGTCACGGGGAAAGGCGGCGTGGCAGCCGCAACGGCGCAGTATCGCGCATGCCGCCGCGGCTACGATGGCGCGATGGGATGGCTGGACGCGCTGATCGCGGTCGCGGTGCTGGTGCCGGCGCTGGCGCTGCGGCCCTGGCGCATGACGCCCGGCGGCGTACCGCCCTGGCCGGCGCTGGCCTGGCTGGCGCTGCTGCCGCTGCTGTGGAGCACCGACCGCCTCGTCGCCACGCCGCTGCTGCAGCCGCTGTCCGGCAGCGTGCTGGTACTGCTGATGCTGGGCTGGCCGCTGGCCGTGCTGTGGCTGCTGCCGGTGGCGGCGGCGACGCTGGCCATCGGGCTGCCGGCCGACGAGGCGCTGCACCGCCTGGTCTGGCAGGGCTACGTGCCGGCGACGCTGGCGCTGGGGCTGGGCGCGGCGCTGCGGCGCTGGCTGCCGAACCACCTGTTCGTCTACATCCTGGGCCGCGGCTTCTTCGCCACCGCGCTGGCGCTGATGGCCGCGGGCACGCTGTCGGTGGCGCTGCACGGCACGCCGGGCACGCTGCAGACCGAGGAGATCCTGGTCGCGCGCTGGCTGTCGTCGTGGGGCGACGCCTTCCTGACCGGCATGATGGTGGCGATCTTCGTTGCCTTC
The DNA here is from genome assembly GCA_019635315.1 of Rubrivivax sp. GTDB lineage: Bacteria > Pseudomonadota > Gammaproteobacteria > Burkholderiales > Burkholderiaceae_C > Rubrivivax. The sequence continues at coordinate 791,132 of JAHBZT010000001.1, read as the reverse complement.
CGCCCGCAGTGGCTGGCGACCTACGCCGACCGCATCTACCTACCGAAGTGAGCGGGCACGGCGCGGGCCAGCCGCACGCGCCGCTGCGCGGGCATCCGGCGGGCACCGCGCTACGCGCGCTCGAGCACGACGCCGCTCCTGACGACGCGCAGGACGCCGCCGGCGGCCTGCTCGACCAGCTCGCCGCTGTCGAGCCGGAACTCCTGCACGCCGGTGGACACCCAGTGCTGCTCCTGCGCGTCGGGCACCGAGTCGTCGTGGCGCAGCCGTTCGTAAGCCATCACCTTGTAGGCGGCGCCGTCGCTGCCGCGGGCGGGAAAGGATTCGAGGAACTGCAGCTTCAGGTCCATGCGTTCTCCGGGATGTCCAGGGGCATGCGGATCATTGTGCGCAGCGCGCCGCGCGCTGTCGAACCAAGGCCGCAGGCGCGGTGCCGGATTGCGCTGCGTCAACGGCGCGGCGCGCCGCCGCTCACTTGCGCCAGAACTGCGGCGTGAACAGCACCATGAAGGCCAGCAGCTCGACGCGGCCGACCAGCATCGCCAGCGACAGCACCCAGGTCTGGTAGTCGGTGAGGTGCTGGTAGTTGCCGGCCGGGCCGACGCTGCCCATGCCCGGTCCCATGCAATGGATGGACGCGACCACCGCGCTGACGGCCGTGTCGAGGTCGATCTCCGACACCAGCATCAGCATCGTGAAGCCGATGATGGACACGCCGTAGACCAGCATGTAGCCCAGCACCGCGAAGATGACCTCGGTGCCCACCGTCTGGCCGCCCAGCGTGACCGGCTGCACCGCGCGCGGGTGCACGATGCGCGTGAGCTCGCGCCGCGCCTGCTTCAGCAGGATCAGCAGGCGCACCATCTTGATGCCGCAGCCGGTGGAGCCGGCGCTGGTGGCCAGCCCGGACAGCAGCAGCATGAAGGCCGGCGCGAAGACCGGCCACTGCAGGTAGTCCACCGTCGAGTAGCCGGTGGTCGACGCGACCGAGATGACGTTGAAGGTGGCGTGGCGCAGCGCCTGCAGCGGCGCATAGGTGCCGTTGAGCACCAGCACCACCGCGACCAGCAGCGCGCTGCCCAGCATCACGAACAGCGTCGCCCGCAGCTCGGGATCGGCGAAGGCCGGGCGCAGCGAGCGCTTGCGCACCGCGATGAAGTACAGCGCGAAGTTGCAGCTGCACAACAGCATGAAGAACACCGCCACCGCCTCCAGCAGCGGCGACGCGAAGTGGCCGAAGCTGGCGTCGTAGGACGACAACCCACCCAGGCTGACGGTGCTGAACATGTGCATCAGCGCGTCCAGCACGGCCATGCCGCCCGCCCAATAGGCCCCGAAGCAGGCCAGCGAGAAGACGAAATAGACCGCCCACAGCCCCTTGGCCGTCTGCGTGATGCGCGGCGTCAGCTTGGTGTCCTTCAGCGGGCCGGCGGCCTCGGCGCGGAAGAGCTGGCTGCCGCCGACGCCCAGCATCGGCAGGATGGCCACCGCGAGGATCAGGATGCCCATGCCGCCCTGCCACTGCAGGAAGGTGCGCCAGACGTTGACCGAGGCCGGCAGCGCGTCCAGCCCCGTCATCACCGTGGCGCCGGTGGTCGTGAGCCCGGACACGGCCTCGAAGTAGGCGTCGGTGTAGGACATCGGCCGGCCCGCCTGCTCGGCCCAGCCCATCAGCGGGAACGACGCGAAGACCGGCAGCACCGACCACACCAGCACGACCAGCAGCACGCCGTCGCGCGGCTGCAGCTCGCGCCGCCGCCGCCGCGACGGCAGCCACAGCGCCAGGCCGACGATCACCGTCAGCGCCATCGGCGCCGGCCACACGCGCAGCGCGCCGTCGGCCATCGCCCACGAGACCGCGAGCGGCACCGCCATCGTCAGACCGAAGACCGCGAGGATCGCGCCGAGCACGGCCACCACGGGCCGCAGGTTGTCCATCGTTCAGAAGAAGGTCGCGCCGACCTGGAACAGCTTCTCGACCTCGCGCACCATGCGCTTGCGCGGCAGGAAGACGATGACGTGGTCGTCGGCCTCGATGACCGTGTCGTGGTGCGGCATGATGACCTGCACGCCGGCCGGCGTGGGGGCGTCCTCGGCCGGCAGCCCGCGCACGATGGCGCCGATCTCGGCGCCGCGCGGCAGCGCCAGTTCCTCGATGCGGCGGCCGACCACGCGCGAGGTGCGCTGGTCGCCGCGCGCCACCGCCTCCAGCGCCTCGCTGGCGCCGCGGCGCAGGCTGTGCACGGCCTCGACGTCGCCGCGGCGCACGAAGGCCAGCAGCTCGCCGATCACGGCCTGCGCCGGCGAGATCGCGATGTCGATCGTGGTGCCCTGCACGAGGTCGGCGTAGGCGCGGCGGTTGATCAGCGCCAGCACGCGGCGCGCGCCCAGGCGCTTGGCGAGCAGGCAGGACATGATGTTGTCCTCGTCGTCGCTGGTGATGGCGATGAAGAGGTCCATGTCCTGGACGTTCTCGTCGTCCATCAGGTCCTCGTCGGTGGAGTCGCCGTTGAGCACCAGCGCCGAGGACGGCAGCTGCGAGGCCAGGTATTCGCAGCGGCCGCGGTCGGCCTCGATGATCTTGATCTCGTGGAAGGCGTGGATCTCGCGGGCCAGGCGCAGGCCGACCTTGCCGCCGCCGGCCACCATCACGCGGCGCACCGGCCGGTCCTGGCCGTGCAGCGCCTCCAGCACGCGGCGGATGTCGGCGGTGGCGGCGAGCACGAAGACCTCGTCGTCGGGCTCGATCTGCGCGCGGCCGTCGGCCGGCACGCGCGCGTTGCCGCGGTAGATGGCCACGATGCGCATCTCGGCGCCGCGCAGCAGCTTGGGGATCTCCGCCAGCGTGTGCTTGACCAGCGCCGCGCCGGCCACCGCGCGCACCGCGATCAGGCTGACCAGGCCACGCGCGAATTCCAGCACCTGCAGCGCCTCGGGAAACTCGATCAGCTTGCGGATGTAGCGCGTGACCGACTGTTCCGGGCAGATCACCTGGTCGACCGCGAAGCCGCTCTCCTTGCCCAGCAGCGACGAGCCGTCGATGAATTCCGGGCTGCGCAGCCGCGCGATCGTGGTCGGCACATTGAACAGGTCGTGCGCCACCTTGCAGGCCACGAGGTTGGTCTCGTCGGCCGGCGCGCAGGCGATCAGCATGTCGGCGTCCTCGATGCCGGCCTCGCGCAGCACCGAGGGCTGGATGCCGTTGCCGGCCACGCCGCGCAGGTCCAGCCGCTGCTGCAGCGCGGACAGCCGGTCGGGCTGGGTGTCGACGACGGTGATGTCGTTCTTCTCGGAGGCCAGGCTCTCGGCGACGCTCTCGCCGACGCGGCCGGCACCGATGATGATGATGTTCATCGCGGCGCGCCGGTCCGGCGTCGCCCGCGCAGGGCACTACAGCTCATGCCGGCGATTGTGCCGCCGCGAGGCCGGCCGGTGCAGCCGGGAAGGCCGGCGCGGCGCCCGGCGCGTCGTCCGGATACAACCGGCGCAGCAGGTCGCGCACGGTCTCGCGCAGCAGCGGCTGCAGCGCGGCGGCCAGGCGTGCGGCCGGCGCGCCGGCGGCCGCCGCCTCCGGGCGCTCGCCGCGGCCGGCCCACAGCGCGGCCAGGTCGGCCTGGCGCGGACGCAGTGCTTCCGCCACCGCCTGCGGCCAGTGCGGCGGCGCCTCGCCCTGCACCCATTCGCCGCGTCCGCGTCCGAAATGCGCGACCGCCAGGTAGCGCAGCAACGCGGCCTCGGCCAGCGGCGTCAGCGCGGCGTCCTGCCAGCCGGCCCAGCTGCGGTCGGTGCCGCGCACGAGGTTGATGCCGCGCGCCACGCCGGCGGCGCCCAGCGCGCCGAGCAGCCCGCCGGCGATCAGCCCGCCGCCCAGCGTGAGCCCGCCGCTGGCCAGGTCGGCCTTGAGCCCGGCCAGCGCGCCGGTCAGCGCGCCGCCGATCACCGCGGCGCGGCCCTCGTCGACCCGCTCGCGCAGCGCGACCTGGCCGGCGACACGCTCCAGCACCTGCTCCAGCGCGGCGTCGCCGGCACGGCCGGCCAGGCCGTGCAGTTCCAGCAGGCGCTGCGTGCTGTCGCGCACCTCGGCTTCCAGCGCCTGCGCCAGCGCCCGCTGCGCGGCGGCCGCGGGGCCGCCGCTGCCTTCGCGGCCCAGGACCGCGCTGCCGAGGTCGCGCAGCCGGCCGCCCAGCCCGGCGAGCGCGGCGCGGCCGCCGGGTTCGTCCAGCGTCACGCGGGTGGTCGCGATGCGCGCCAGGCTGGCCGCCAGCTCGTGCATCGCGGCGTCGAACGCCGCCTCGCGCCGCTCGGTCCAGGCCGCGGTCAGGCGCGCCATCGCGGCCGCCTTCTCCGTGTCGCCGGCGCCCTGCAGCAGCGCCTGCACGGCGTGCAGCAGCCGCGCCTCGTGCACCCAGCAGCGCGCGAAGGCGTCCAGCGGCAGCACGCCGCGCACCAGCGGCCAGCGCGCCAGCTGCGTGCGCCAGGCCGCCAGGTCGGCCGCCTCGTCGGCCGGCGCACGCGGCGCGCCGAGCTGGTTCAGCAGCACCAGCACCGGCTTGCCGACCCACTGCAGCAGCTCCATCTCCGGCGCCACGTAGCCGGCGGCGGCCGGCGACTCGGCGGCGTTGACGAGGTAGAGCACCACGTCGGACTGCTCGCGCACATGGTGCAGCGCGCGCTGGCTGGACCAGAAGGCGCGGTCGCGCCAGCGGTCCCAGACCTGGCTCAGGAACCAGCCGAGCGCGCTGCCCTCGCGGCGCAGCCGCTGCACCAGGCGCGCGCTGTCGCCGAAGCCGGGCGTGTCCCACAGGCGCAGGCGGTCGCCCGCCGGCGTGGCGATCAGCTCGTGGCCGTCGGCGAACTCGGTGACATGCGGCGCGTCGCGCACCTCGCCGATGTCGGCCGCCAGCAGCGTGCGCGCCAGCGTCGTCTTGCCGACGTTGGTGTGCGAGACCAGGCTCAGCGTGACGGTGGCCATGCCGGCGCTCAGCGGGCGGGCGGCGGCGCCTGCAGCGCCTGCGCGAAGTGCGCGGCGGCGTCGGCCGCCGGCCGCTCGAGGTCGGCCGACAGCCAGGCCGCGCCCTCGGCGGCGGCGAGCTGACGCCAGGCCTCGCGGCGCTGCGCCAGGCGATCGGGCAGCTGGCCGAAGCGGCGCGCGAAGCCGGCTTCGTCGGCCAGCAGCAGCAGCGGCAGCGCGGGCGCGGCGGCACGCAGCTCGCGCAGCAGGCGGCCGTGCGTGTCGGCCTCCGGCGTGGCCGCGAGGTCGACCAGCGCGACCAGCAGCGTGGTGTCGGGCTCGGCCGGTCTTGCACCCGCGCCCTCCTCGGCGCCGTAGGCGACGGGGGCGGCCAGGCGCAGCTGCATCTCGGCGCCCAGCGCGCCGGCGAGCAGTTCGCGCAGGCCCAGCACGGCCTGTGGCGACGGTGCCGCGCCATGCGGCAGCACGCGTACGCGCGGCGCCGCGCCGCGGCCCTGCAGCAGCAGCTGCTGCAGGTAGGGGTCCTCGGGCGACAGCTTCACGCCGCGCGCCGCCCAGGCCCCGCGCAGCGCCGCCCAGACGGCGAGCGCGCTGCGCGGCACGATCACGCACAGCGCCAGCATCGCCGCGTAGAGATGGATCCAGGGCGCCGCCGGCGCGCCGGCGGCGACGCCGGGGCCGACACGCAGCGCCGAGATCGTGGCCTCGTCGGGCACCGCGATGCCGGTCAGCGCGCTGGCCGGCGCCAGCAGCGTGGCCAGCAGCGCCTGCACGCTGGCCGGCTCCAGGAAGGTGCTCTCCCAGCCGGCGCGGTAGTCCAGCACCAGCCCGCGCAGGTACATGCCGGCCACCAGCCCCGCGGCCAGCGCCGCCGCCGCGGCATGCAGCAGCAGCGCGGCGCGCGCCGCCAGCGCGGGCAGCACGCGCGGCACCCAGTCGGCGGTGAAGGTGGCCAGCGGCCCGCTGCCGCGCACGCGCCCCCCGGCCAGCCGGCGTGCCAGCCAGCCGGCCAGGCGGCCGCCACGCAGCAGGCCGCGCGGCAGCAGCAGCGCGACGTAGACGGCGAGGTTCCACAGGATGACGCCCCAGACCGGCGGCGCGAGCAGGTCGATGCGCTGCGCGCTGCCCACCGCGTCGACCGCCAGGCCAGCCAGCAGGCCGAGCGCGAGCGCGGCCAGCAGCCAGGTCCAGCGCCACAGCCGCCGGTCCTGCCAGCGCGCGATGGCGGCGTCGCGCGGCGCCAAGCGCTGCAGCGCATGACGGGCGCGCTCGTCCAGGAAGTGCGCCGGCGCGGCGTCGGCCGGCACCGTCTCGCGCGCCAGGCGGGTGGCCCAGGCGCGGTCCTCGGCGGTCCACAGCGGGGTGTCGGCCGTCTCGTGCGCGCGCACGAGCAGCACGCGGCGGGCGGCGGGTTCGGCCAGCGTCAGCGCACGGGCCGGGGCGGCGGCAGGAGCGGCGGCAGGGGACACGCGGCGCACTGTAGCGCCCTGCGGGCCCGCCGCCGCGGCCTGGCGGCCGGCTTCAGGCGCTGCTTCAGGCGCTCAGTGCGCGCGCCAGGCGCGGGCTGGCCTCCTCCAGCGGCGCCAGCAGGCGCGGCCACAGCCGGGTGCCGGCCTCGCGCCGGAAGGCGCCGAAGTGGCCCAGTCGGCGCAGCCCGGCGTCGGCCGGCGTCGCGGTGTGGCGCTGCACCGGCGCGTTGCGGAACTGCGCAGCCAGCGCGTCGACGGCACGCGGCGGCGCGTAGGTCAGGTCGTCGCTGACGTTCCACAGGTGCACCGGTGCAGCGACCGCCGACGCGCTGCGGTGGCGCTGCAGCGCCGGGTCGCCATAGGCCCAGCCGGGCGTGCCGCTCCAGCGCGACCACTGCCGTGCGACGCCGGCCGGCAGCGCCATCGCACCCGGCCCCAGCGCGGGCCCGGGCAGGTGCCCGGCCAGCGCGACGACCGCCGGCACCCAGCCGCGCAGGAAGCCGGCGGCCAGCCAGCGGTAGGGTCCGGGAAACAACCGCGACTCGCCCAGCTGCGAGGCGACGGTGAGGATGGCGTCGGCGCGCTCGACCCCGGCCGCCAGGCCGATGCCACCGCCGCCGAAGCTGTGGCCGACCAGCAGCAGCGGCAGGCCCAGCGTGCCACGCCGCGCCTCGGCGGCGGCCAGCGCGGCGCTCATGTCGAGCACCGCCCAGTCGGCCATCGTCGCCGTCTCGTCGCGCAAGGCGCCGCGGCGCGAGCCGCCGATGCCGCGGTAGTCGTAGGTCAGCACCGCGGCGCCACGCGCGGCCAGCCAGCCGGCGAAGGCCCGGTAGTAGCCGCGCGGCACCCCGGCGGCCGAGCTAACGACGACGACCGCGCGCGCCGGCCCGGCGGGCGGTTCGTGCCAGGTGGCGGCGAGGTGGCGGCCATCGGCGGCGACGAGGGCGCTATCGGCGCCGCCAGGGGCCGGGCCGGCCGAACGGCCGAAGCTCCCGCGCAGGGTGGTGGTGGTAGTCATGGCACCCACTCTAGAAAGTCGCCGATACCTTGACTAGACTGCCTCTCGTTGACCGATTGTCGATCTCATGTTGACAAAAAGACCGCCCATGCACCGTGCGACCGCGCGCCCGGCGGCGCTGCCCGACGCCAATGCGCTGGAGCTCTTCGCCCGCGTGGCCGCCGCCGGCAGCTTCGCGCAGGCGGCGCGCGAGCTGGGGTTGACGCGCGCGGCGGTCAGCCGGCGCATCGAGCACATCGAGCAGACGGTGGGCAGCGCGCTCTTCGTGCGCACCACGCGCGCGCTGGCGCTCACCGCCGCCGGCCGCCGGCTGGCCGGCCGCGCGCGCGCCGTGCTGGAGGCCGCCGAGGCGGCCCGGCGCGCCTGGCGGGCGCGCCCGGACGACGGCGACGAAGGCAGCGAGCAGTTCCGCGGCACGCTGCGCATCACCTCGGTGCCCGCCTTCGGGCAGGCCGTGCTGGGCCCGCTGCTGGCCGGCTTTCAGGCCCGGCACCCGGCGCTGCGCATCGAGCTGCGCTTCACGAGCCGGCGCGTGGACCTGCCGCGCGAGGACATCGACGTCGCCTTCCGCCTGACCGACCACCCGCCGGCGGACTGTGTCGCGCTGCCGGTGCTGCCCTTCGTCGTGCGCGCCTACGCGGCGCCGGACCCGGCCCGTGCGCGCTGGCCGCTGGCCGGCCCCGAGGCCCTGGCCGGCGAGCGCTGCCTGATCTTCGGCGGCATCGGCGGTGTCGACGACGTGCTGACGCTGCCATGGCAGCGCGACGCCGACGGCCTGCGCCGCGCGGTCACGCTGCAGCCGGCGATGATCGGCGACGATCTCGGCTCGCTACAGGCGGTGGCGCGGGCCGGCGGCGGCGTGGTGCTGGCCCCGGACTTCTGCGCGCGCGACGACCTGGCGCGCGGCACGCTGGCCGAGGTGCTGCCCGGCTGGCGGCTGCCGGTGGGCGAGGGCAGCGCGGTGATGGCGCTGACGCTGCCGTGGAGCCTGGCGCCGGCGAGTGCACGCGCGCTGGTGCAGCATGTGCGCGCGGCGCTGGGCGCTTCGCCGGCCGCGAGCGCGGCCGACGCGCCCGCCGATGCGGCGGCCGGACCGGCGCCCGGCGCTGCGGGCTGACCGGGCGCGCCGGCGCCGCCGGCGGCCGGCCGCTCGAACCGGTCCGCCCCGTTCCGCCCCGCTCGGCCCCGCCCATACGGCTTCGCATTCGAGGCGATGACAAGGCGCGAAGCCGAAGACAGTGCTGACGCACGGCGAGGCGAAGCAACGCGGTTGGCGCGTTGAATGCGAAGCCGTATCAGGCGCCGTGCAGCAGCGCGACGAGCTGCGCCTGGCTGTGCGTGCCGGTCTTCTCGTACATCTCGCCGACATGCGTGCGCACGGTGGAGATCTTGACGCCCAGCGCCTCGGCGGCGTCGGCCGGGCGCATGCCCTGGCACAGCATCTCGGCCAGCCGGGCCTGCGTGCGGGTGAAGCGGTAGCGGCGGCGCAGCAGGTCGCCGCGCGTCATCGGCAGCCGCTCGACGGTGGCCAGCACCCAGGCGCCGTCGCCGGCCCCGGTCTGCGGCATCGCGCGCACGACGAGCTGGGCCGGCGCGCCACCGTCCACTTCCAGCGTCAGCGCGACCTCCTGGCCGGCCATCAGCTCGGGCTTCCAGCGCGCCAGCGGCACCCAGCGGCCGCCCTGGCGCACGGCCAGCCGGCCGGCGGCGTCCAGCCACAGGCCTTCGCACTTCTCGACGCGGCGCGTCGCGGCCGGATTGGCCTCGAGCACCACGCCGTCGGCGTCGGTCACCAGCAGCGGGGTCTGCAGGCGCTCGAGCAGGCTGGCCCCCAGCGCGGCCAGGCGGTGCGAGCGGGCGGGGGCGGCGGTGAACGGGGCGTGCGGGGCATGCATGGCGGTCCTCCTTCAGGGCATGGACCGCATTGAAGCGGCGCGCGCCGCAGCGGTGAATGACACCGTGGTATCGGGGCGCCCGGCCCGCATCGGGCGGCGGCCGGCGCGCCGGCTGCGGCAGCGCCTGGCCCGCATCAGGCGGCGGCCGGCGCGCCGGCTACGCCAGCGCCCGGCCGATGAGGATCTTCTGCACCTCCGACGTGCCCTCGTAGATCTGGCACACGCGCACGTCGCGGTAGATGCGCTCGACCGGGAAGTCGCTGACGTAGCCGTAGCCGCCGTGCACCTGGATGGCGTCGCTGCAGACGCGCTCGGCCATCTCGGTGGCGAACAGCTTGGCCATCGCGGCTTCCTTCAGGCAGGGGCGGCCGGCGTCCTTCAGCGCCGCGGCATGCCGGATCATCTGGCGCGCCACCTCGATCTGCGTCGCCATCTCGGCCAGCTTGAACTGCACCGCCTGGTGGTTGAAGATCGGCTGGCCGAAGCTCGTGCGATCCTTGCTGTAGGCGAGCGCCGCCTCGAAGGCCGCGCGCGCCATGCCGACGGCCTGGCTGGCGATGCCGATGCGCCCGCCCTCCAGCCCCGACAGCGCGATCCTCAGCCCCATGCCCTCCTCGCCCAGCAGGTTGGCGGCCGGCACGCGGCAACCCTCGAAGCGGATCTGCGCCGTGTCGCTGGCATGCTGGCCCATCTTGTCCTCCAGCCGCGCGACCACGTAGCCGGGCGTGGACGTGGGCACGACGAAGGCGCTGATGCCCTTCTTGCCGGCGGCCTTGTCGGTGACGGCCATCACGATCGCCAGGTCGCCATGCTTGCCGCTGGTGATGAACTGCTTGACGCCGTCGAGCACGTAGTCGTCGCCGTCGCGGCGGGCGGTCGTCTTCAGCCCGCCGGCCTCGGAGCCGACATGCGGCTCGGTCAGGCAGAAGGCGCCGAGCATCTCGCCGCGCGCCAGCGGCTTCAGGAAACGCTCCTTCTGGTCGGCATTGCCGAAGGCCATCAGGATGCTGCACACGGGGCAGTTGTTGACGCTGACGATGGTGCTGGTGGCGCCGTCGCCGGCGGCGATCTCCTCCAGGATCACGGCCAGCGCCAGGTAGTCCAGCCCGGCGCCGTCCCACTCCGCCGGCACCGCGACGCCGTAGCAGCCCAGCGCGGCCAGGCCGGCCAGCGCCTCGCGCGGGAAGCGGTGGTTCTTGTCCCAGGCCGCGGCTTGCGGCGCGATCTCGGCCTGCACGAAGGCGCGCACGGCGTCCTGCACGGCCAGGTGGTCGTCGGAGAGCAGCATCGGGAGTCTCGTCAGGGTTCAGGGGTTGGGGGAGGCGGCGCGCTTGACCAGCACGGTGCCGCGGCCGACGACGCAGGCGCGGCCGCCGACACGCGCCTCGCCGGCCAGGTGGCCGATGCAGCCGCCGCGGCGCGCGCTGGCCTCGACCTCGGCGACGCGCCAGACGACGGCGATGTCCTGTTCGGCGAAGACCGGCGCCTTGAAGGCGAAGTTGAAGTTCAGGCACAGCATGTCGCGCGGGACACCGTCGTCGCGGCGCGAGAAGTGCGTCGCGACCAACCCCATCATGCGCGACGCGGTGTGCTGGCCGCTGGCGATGATCTCGCCGAAATTCGCGCGCTGCGCGGCCAGCGTGTCGTGGTGCAGCGGGTTGGCGTCGCCGCTCAGGCGCGCGAAGGCGACGATGTCCTCGCGGCTGAAGCGCAGCCGGGTGCGGACCTCCTCGCCGGGGCGGATCAGGGGCGTCTCGGGCGCGGACATGGGCCGGGCGTCAGGCCGCCGCCGGCCGCCCGGCGACCAGCCTCAGCGCCAGCGCCAGGAACAGGCCGCCACCCAGGGCCGAGAGCCAGCGCTGCGCCATGGGTGACGGCTGCCAGCGCGCCAGATGCGCGGCCAGCGCCACCAGCACCAGCAGGAAGGCCGTGCCCTGCAGCACGAACCAGGCGCCGAGCAGCAGGAAGGACAGCGTCTTGTCCGGCGAACCCGCCGGCACGAAGGGCGGCAGGAAGGCCAGGAAGAACAGCGCGACCTTGGGATTGAGCAGGTTGGTCAGCAGGCCGTTGCGAAACTCGCCCCTCCAGGACGGCCCCGCCGCGCCGCGTGCGGCCGCGGCGGGGGCGGCGGCGGCCTCGCTGCGCCAGGCCTGGCGCAGCAGCCTGAGCCCCAGCCAGGCCAGCCACGCGGCGCCGGCCCACTGCAGGGCGACGAAGGCCCCCGGGTGCAACGCCAGCAGCGCCGCCAGTCCGAAGGCCGCGGCCAGGGCGTGGACGACGCAGCCGGCGGAGATGCCCAGCGCCGTGGCGCCACCGGCGCGCGCGCCACCGGCCAGCGTGCGCGACACGGTGAGCAGGAAGTCCACGCCGGGCGTCGCGTTGAGCACCGCCACCGCGCCGGCGAAGACCAGCGCGGCGGCGGGCCCGGGCAGCAGGTCGCTCAGCATCGGCCGCCCGCTGCCGGCATGGTCAGAGCATCTCGACGGCCAGCGCCGTGGCCTCGCCGCCGCCGATGCACAGCGCCGCGACGCCGCGCTGCTTGCCGTGCTTGCGCAGCGCGCCCAGCAGCGTGACGACGATGCGCGCGCCGGAAGCGCCGATCGGGTGGCCCAGCGCGCAGGCGCCGCCGTGGATGTTGACGATCTCGTGCGGCAGCTTGTATTCGGTCATCGCGGCCATCGTCACCGCGGCGAAGGCCTCGTTGACCTCCCAGAAGTCGACCTGGCCGGGCTGCCAGCCGGTCTTCTTCAGCACCTTGTCGATGGCGCCCACCGGCGCGGTGGTGAACCACTCGGGCGCCTGCGCGTGCACCGCATGCGCCGCGATGCGCGCCAGCGGCTTGCAGCCCATGGCCTTCGCGGTGCTCTCGCGCATCAGCACCAGCGCGGCGGCGCCGTCGCTGATGCTGCTGGCATTGGCGGCGGTGATCGTGCCGTCCTTCTTGAACGCGGGCTTCAGCCCGGGGATCTTGTCCAGCTTGGCCTTGAAGGGCTGCTCGTCGTGCTTGACCAGCGTCTCGCCGCCCTTGCCGGCGATGGCCACCGGGGCCATCTCCCAGTCGAAGCTGCCGTCCTCGTTGGCCTGCTTGCTGCGCTGCGTGGACGCGATCGCGAACGCGTCCTGCGCCTCGCGGCTGAACTGGTACTTGGCCACGCACTGCTCGGCGAAGACGCCCATCGCCTTGCCGCGGTCGTAGGCGTCCTCCAGGCCGTCCAGCGCCATGTGGTCGTACATCTGCGCGGCGCCGTAGCGCACGCCCTTGCGCGCGAACATCAGGTGCGGCGCGTTGGTCATGCTCTCCATGCCGCCGGCGACCATCACGTTGGCCGACCCCGCGGCCAGCATGTCGTGCGCGAACATCATCGCGCGCATGCCGCTGCCGCACATCTTGGTCAGCGTCACGGCGCCGGTGCTGTCGGGCAGGCCGGCGCGGCGCATGGCCTGGCGCGCCGGCGCCTGGCCCTGGCCGGCCATCAGGCAGTTGCCCAGCAGCACCTCGTCGACGGCGTCGCCGGGCACGCCGGCGCGCTCGACGGCGGCCTTCACGGCCACGGCGCCCAGTTCCCAGGCCTGCAGCGACGAGAAGTCGCCCAGCAGGCCGCCGATGGGCGTGCGGGCGGCGGAAACGATGACGATGGGATCGGCCATGGCGGAATCTCCTGTTCAGCGGTTCAGGGGGCGGGGGTGGAATTCTGCGCCCGCGGCCGCACGCCGGCCGCTAGGCTGAAGCGCTTGGACGCGTCGTAGGGGAAGACGTCGTGCACGTGGCCGGCCGCGATGCGCTCCTTGTGGCCCTGCCAGAACGCCGGGTCCAGCAGGTCGCCGTGGTGCGCCATGAAGACCTCGCGCACCTGCGGGTTGCCGAGCAGGAAGGGCCCGAAGGTCTCGGGGAACACGTCGCCCTTGCGCACCGTGTACCAGACCTCGCCGGACATCTCCTCCTCCTCGTTGCGCGGCGCGGGCACGCGGCGGAAGTTGCAGTCGGTCAGGTATTCGATCTCGTCGTAGTCGTAGAAGACGACCTTGCCGTGGCGCGTGACGCCGAAGTTCTTCCACAGCATGTCGCCGGGGAAGATGTTGGCCGCCACCAGGTCCTTGATCGCGTTGCCGTACTCGATGACCGCGTGCTCGACCTGCTCGGCGTCGGCGTCCTGCAGGTAGATGTTCAGCGGGATCATGCGCCGCTCGATGTACAGGTGGCGGATGACCAGCATGTCGCCGTCCTCCTCCAGCAGGCTGCCGCAGAACTGACGCAGCTCGGCGACCAGCTCCTCCTCGAAGCGGTGGCGCGGGAAGGCGACGTTGCTGTACTCCAGCGTGTCGGCCATGCGGCCGACGCGGTCGTGCTGCTTGACCAGCAGGTACTTGCCCTTGATCTGCTCGCGCGTGGTGTCCTTCTGCGGCGGGTAGAAGTCCTTGATGACCTTGAACACGTAGGGGAAGGACGGCAGGTCGAAGACCAGCATCACCATGCCCTTGATGCCCGGCGCGATGCGGAAGGCGTCACTGCTGTGGCGCAGGTGGGCCAGGAAGTCGCGGTAGAAGAGGTTCTTGCCGTGCTTCTGCAGGCCCAGCGCGTTGTACAGCTCGTGGCGCGGCTTGCGCGGCATCAGGCTGCGCAGGAACTGCACGTAGGCACTGGGGATCTCCATGTCGACCATGAAGTAGGCGCGCGCGTAGCTGAAGATCATCAGCAGCTCGTCCTCGCCGAACAGCGCGGCGTCGATCACCAGGCGGCCGTCGCGGCCATGCAGGATGGGCAGGGCCACCGGCGTCTCGCTGAAGCCGTTGATGATCTTGCCGACCAGGTAGGCGCCCTTGTTGCGGTAGAAGAGGCTGGACAGGACCTGGATCTGGAAGTTCGGCCGCAGCCGGAAGCCGCCCAGCTCGGCCAGCATGGCCTGCACGACATGGCCGCAGTCGCGCGCCAGGTCCTCGAACTCCGGCTCGAGCTGGAAGTTCGTGACGATGCGCTCCCAGGTCGCCTGCAGCGTCTCGCGCGTCGGGTAGTAGGCGCGGTAGGTCGGCAGGCTGGCCGGCTCGTCGTTCTCGATGTACTCGGTGCTGACCGCCGGGCGCACGAAGATGAAGTCGTTGCGGAAGTAGCTGCGGTGCAGCAGCTTGGCGGTGACGCTGTTGAAGAAGGTCTCGGCCAGCTCGGGCTGGTGGTGGTCGACGAGCAGGCCGATGTAGTGCAGCTTGGCCTGCTGCCAGGTGTCCATCGACAGCGAGGCGACGTCGAATTCCTGGCGCAGGCGGTCCACCGCCTCGTTGACGCGCTGGTCGTAGAACTCGATGCGCTGCGCCTGCGCGCGCTGCTGGCCGTGCCAGTCGGCCTGCTCGAAGCGCTGCTTGGCGGCGGCGCTGGTGGCGCGGAACAGCCGGTAGTGGCGGTTGAAGCCGTCCAGCATCGCGCGCGCGATCGCGAAGGCGCGGCTGTCGGTCAGGCGGTGCGGGAACATGGCGCGGCCAGTGTAGGCGGCCGACCCCTACGCGACGCTTGCATCGCGGTGCCCGGCGCGCATCGCGTCAGCCGCCCGGCGCGCGGTCGGCGGCACGCCGCCGGCGCGCGTAGCGTTCCTTCATCGCGCCCAGCGCCAGCCCGTAGGCGGCGCCGACCTCGGCCAGCGAGGCGACCGTCATCTTCAGGTCCTGCAGCAGCCCGTTGTGCAGCCCGTAGACCCAGCCGTGCACGACGACCTGCTGGCCGCGCGCCCAGGCGTCCTGGACCACCGTGGTCTGGCACACGTTGTAGGCCTGCTCGAGCACGTTGAGCTCGCACAGCGCCTGCAGGCGCTCGTCCTCGCCAGCCAGGCTGTCCAGCCAGGTGCGGTGGTGGTTGCGCACGTCCTGCACGTTGCGCAGCCAGTTGTCGACGATGCCGATGCGCTGGTCCAGCAGCGCCGCGCGCACGCCGCCGCAGCCGTAGTGGCCGACGACGATGACATGGCGCACCTTCAGGCCGTCGACCGCGAACTGCATCACCGACAGCGCATTGAGGTCGCCGTGCGCGACGACGTTGGCGACGTTGCGGTGCACGAAGACGTCGCCCGGCAGCAGGCCCAGGATCTCGTTGGCCGGCACGCGACTGTCGCTGCAGCCTATCCACAGGTACTGCGGCGTCTGCTGCGCCAGCAGCCGCGTGAAGAAGCCGGGGTCGCGCGCGGTCGTGGCCGCCGCCCAGCGGCGGTTGCTGTCGAACAGCTCGTCCAGGTCGCGCGACATCGGGCCTGGCCTACATCGTCTCGGCGAACAGCTCGCGGCCGATCAGCATGCGGCGGATCTCCGACGTCCCCGCCCCGATTTGGCTTCGGCCGGCGCTTCGCGCCTTCACGTCCGCTGCGCGGACGTGAGCCTGCGCCGAATCGGGGCCCCCTGCGAACATCACATCGTCTCCGCGAAGAGTTCTCTGCCAATGAGCATTCTGCGGATCTCCGACGTCCCCGCCCCGATTTCGTAGAGCTTGGCGTCGCGCCAGAGCCGCCCGAGCGGGTAGTCGTTGATGTAGCCGTTGCCGCCGAAGATCTGGATGCCCTCGCCGGCCATCCAGGTCGCCTTCTCGGCGCACCACAGGATGACGCTGGCGCAGTCCTTGCGCACCTGGCGCACATGCTCGCTGCCGAGCTGGTCCAGGTTCTTGCCCACCGTGTAGCAGAAGGCGCGCGCGGCCTGCAGCACGGTGTACATGTCGGCGACCTTGCCCTGGATGAGCTGGAACTCGCCGATGCTCTGGCCGAACTGCTTGCGCTCGTGGATGTAGGGCACCACGCTGTCCATCACCGCCTGCATGATGCCGATCGGCCCGGCGGCGAGCACCGCGCGCTCGTAGTCCAGCCCGCTCATCAGCACCTTGGCGCCGCCGCCGACGGCGCCCAGCACGTTGGCCGCCGGCACCTCGACGTTGTCGAACACCATCTCGCCGGTGTGGCTGCCGCGCATGCCCAGCTTGTCCAGCTTCTGCGCGGTCGAGAAGCCCTTCATGCCCTTCTCGACGATGAAGGCGGTGACGCCGCGGGCGCCCATCTGCGGGTCGGTCTTCGCGTAGACCACCATCACGTCGGCGTCGGGGCCGTTGGTGATCCACATCTTGGTCCCGTTGAGCAGGTAGTAGCCGCCCTTGTCCTCGGCGCGCAGCTTCATCGAGATCACGTCGCTGCCGGCGCCGGGCTCGCTCATCGCCAGCGCGCCGACATGCTCGCCGCTGACCAGCTTCGGCAGGTACTGGCGGCGCTGCGCCTCGCTGCCGTTGCGCCGGATCTGGTTCACGCACAGGTTGCTGTGCGCGCCGTAGCTCAGGCCCACGCTGGCGCTGGCGCGGCTGATCTCCTCCATCGCGATCATGTGCGCCAGGTAGCCCATGTTCGCGCCGCCGTACTCCTCGGGCACGGTGATGCCGAGCACGCCGAGCTCGCCCATCTTGCGCCACAGGTCCATCGGGAACCGGTCGCTGCGGTCGATCTCGGCGGCGCGCGGCGCGATCTCGGCCGCGGCGAAGGCACGCACCGCGTCGCGCAGCGCGTCGATGTCCTCGCCGAGCATGAAGTTCAGGCCGGGTAGCTGGTCCATCGGGAAGTCTCCTGGTTGATCGTCAGGCCTCGTCAGCCCGCCAGGCCGCGCCCGAGCACGGTCATCACGGTGGCCGTCATCGTCGCGACCAGCTGGTCCTCGCCCGTGCCGGGCGCCCGCCGCCAGGCGCGCGCGTCGACGACGCTGATCGTACGGCCGGCCTTGACCACCTGGCCGAGCACACGCAGCACCGGGCCGCGCGCCGGCGCCAGCAGGTTGACCTTGAACTCGATCGTCAGCACCGCGGCGTCGGCCGGCATCAGCGTGAAGGCGGCATAGCCGCAGGCCGAGTCCAGCGCGGTGGACACCACGCCGGCGTGCAGGAAGCCGTGCTGCTGCGTCAGGTCGGGCCGGTGCGGCAGCGCCAGCTCGACCTCGCCGGGCGCGACCCGCTCGAGCGTGATGCCCAGCGTGGCCATCGCGGCCTGGCGCGCGAACGAGGCGCGCGTGCGCGCCTCGAAGTCGGGGTCGGCGGCAGGGGGCGGCATCAGGACGGCTTCGATTGACGTTTACGTAAACGTCAATGCTAACCGCTCGCCGCGCCGCCGTGGCCGCCTTCAGCCGGCGGCGGCGACGCGGCGGGCACGCGACGGGCGCGGCGGCCGCGCCGCGGCGGCAGGGCGGTCGGGTGCGGCGGCCAGCAGCGAGCGGCAGCGTGCCTCGTGCTGCGCGATCTCGGCCAGCGTGACCTCCAGGTCCTCGCGCTGCTGCTCGAGCTGCCGGCGGTGCTCGGCCAGCACGGCCAGGAAGGCCTGCAGCTGCTGCGTGGTGTCCGACGGCGAGTCGTACATGTCCACCAGCTGCTTGATCTCCTGCAGCGACAGCCCCAGCCGCTTGCCGCGCAGCGTCAGCTTCAGCCGCGTGCGGTCGCGCTGCGTGTAGACGCGGTTGCGCCCGGCGCGCTGCGGCGTCAGCAGGCCGACGTCCTCGTAGAAGCGGATCGCGCGCGGCGTGATGTCGAACTCCAGCGCCAGATCGGTGATCGTGAAGCTGCGCGCGGCGGCGCGCGTGGCGTTCGCGGCGGCACCGGCAGCGGGGGGTCGCTCGGCCATGGTTAGACTGACGTTGACGTAAACGTCAATTTAACCCAGCCGGCGCCGCCTGGCGCTGCCTCCCTCCGATCCGCTTTGCGCATCCGCCATGGCCAATCCGCACGAGAGCGCCCTGCACTACCCCTTCGGCGACGCGCTGCCCGCCACGGGCACCACGCTGGAGGTGGCGCCCGGCGTGCGCTGGCTGCGCATGCCGCTGCCCTTCGCGCTGGACCACATCAACCTGTGGCTGCTGCGCGACCGCCTCGACGGCGTGGACGGCTGGAGCGTCGTCGACTGCGGCGTGACCAGCGACGCCACGCGCGCCGCCTGGGAGCAGGTCTTCGCGACGCAGTTGCAGGGCCTGCCGGTGCTGCGCGTGATCGTCACGCACATGCACCCGGACCACATCGGGCTCGCGCACTGGCTGTGCGAGCGCTGGTCGACCGCGGGCGTCCCCGGCGCCAGCGCGGGGGTCGGCGACTGCCGCCTGTGGATCAGCGCCACCGACTGGAACGCGGCGCGCATCTCCAGCCAGTCGACCACCGGCTTCGGCGGCGACGCGGCGGCGCGCTTCTTCGCCCGCCATGGCCTCACCGACCCGGACTCGCTGGCCAAGGTGCGCGCGCGTTCGAACTACTACGCCAGCATGGTGCCCGCGGTGCCGCAGCGCTTCCGGCGCCTGATGGACGGCATGGCGCTGGACATCGGCGGCCGCGCCTGGACCTGCATCGCCGGCTACGGCCACGCGCCGGAGCACATCGCGCTGCACTGCGCCGAGCTGGGCGTGCTGATCAGCGGCGACATGGTGCTGCCGCGCATCAGCACCAACGTCAGCGTCATCGACCTGGAGCCCGAGGCCGACCCGCTGCCGCTGTACCTGCGCTCGCTGGACCGGCTGCGCGCGCTGCCCGCCGGCACGCTGGTGCTGCCCTCGCACGGCAAGCCCTTCCGCGGCCTGCACGAGCGCATCGCGCAGCTGCATGCGCACCACGACGAACGCTTCGCCGAGGTGCTGGCCGCCTGCGCCGCGGCGCCGCGCAGTGCCGCCGAGCTGATCCCGGTGCTGTTCAAGCGCCCGCTGGACCTGCACCAGACCACGTTCGCGATCGGCGAGGCGATCGCGCACGCACATGCGCTGGCGAACCAGGGCCGGCTGCGCCCCGTGCCCGCCGCCGACGGCGTGCTGCGCTGGGCGACGGCGGGCTGACCCAGGAAGCGCCTGCCGCACCGGCACCGGAAAGGGAACGGGAAAGGAAAAGGAAAAGGCGGCAGGCCGGTCCTGCCGTCCTGCCGCCTGTCCCCGGAACCTCCCAGCTCCGGACTCCGCACGCCGCCGCACGAGGACGCGGCGGACTGTCTGCCTTGGTGGTTACCCGGGGCCGTCTAACCCCGGTCTGGTGATGACAACTGCGGGCCGCAGTATCGGGGCCGGTTGCCGCCGAGCCCATCCTACGGATGGTGGAAAGCGGGCCGCGGCCGACACCCTCGAATGGGGGGGGGCGCCGGTGGAGCGCGTCAGTCGAAGGCGGGCAGCAGTTCGTGGCGCAGCGCGCCGCGGGCCGCCTCGTAGTCGGGCAGCGCCGAGCGCACGACCTCCCAGAACGCCGCGCTGTGGTTCATCTCGCGCAGGTGCGCCAGCTCGTGCGTCACGACATAGTCGATGACCGGCAGCGCGAAGTGCACGAGCCGCCAGTTGAGCCGGATCGAGCCGTCGGCGCTGGCGCTGCCCCAGCGCGTGGACGCCGAGCTGAGCGCCAGCCGCGTCATGCGCACGCCCAGCCGGGCGGCGAACAGCGCGCAGCGTTCCTCGAAGAGACGCCGCGCCTGGCGCTGCAGCCAGCTCTGCACGGTGTCGCGGATCTGCGCCGGCGCCGCGTCCTGCGGCAGCCCCAGGTGCAGCGTCAGGCGCGGCACGCCGGGCAGCGTCGTGCTGTCGGCGTGCAGCACCGCGCCGGCGACGCGTGCGTCCAGGACCAGGATCACCGGCTCGCCGAGAAAGGGCACCGCGGCGCCCTCGCGCCACTCGATGCGCGCGGCCTCCAGCCGGCGCGCACGTTCGCGCTGCTCGTGCAGCTTGCGCAGGATCCAGGCCGCCTTCTCGCGCAGCGCGGCCTCGATCTCGCCGAGCCCGACCCAGCGCGGCGCGCTGACGGTCAGGCCCTCGGCGCCGACCACGAAGCCGATGCTGCGCCGCCGCGCCCGGCGCAGTTCGTAGGCCACCGGCTGGCCCTCGAGGTGCAGTTCGCGGTGCGCACGCGGATGGCGCCAGGCCGGCGGCGCGGGCACGCCGGCGGCCGGCGGCGGGGACGCGGTCGGCGCTGCGTCGCGCGGCGCCGCAGCCGACACCCCGGCGTCGGCCGGCCCTGCCGACGTGTCGAACAGGGACAGCTGGACCGGCGGCGGCACGGCGGGAGCAGCGGGCATGAGCGGCAATTCTAGGCAGTCCGGGCCCTGGGGCGCCGGCCGCGGGCGCGCCGGCCGGCGCGCGCCGTCAAGTCGACCGGGCAGCGGCCGATAGCTTCGTGTTGCCGTCCGTCCGCCCCCGGCGCGCCCCGCGGCGCAGCGGCCGGTGCCGCGGACGCGGCGACAGGACCCACCACAAGGAGAATCCATGCAGACGAAGCGCATCTCGATCATGGCGGTCGCCGCCCTGGCCGCCCTGGCGGGCTGTTCCAGTGCCCCCAAGCTCGCCGAGCCGCTGGCGATGCCCGCCGTGCCCGCCGAGCGCAGCGAGACGGTCACCGTGGACCTGACGCTCAAGAGCGGCAGCCGGCTGCACGACAACGTCGTGCAGATGCCGGGCCACGCCGTCAAGCCCGGCAGCACGGTGGTCATCAACGTGCCCGAGAGCCTGATGGAGATGCGCTCGCGGCAGGGCGCCGCGAACCAGGAGTTCAAGACCAAGGACTTCTTCAACGAGGCCGAGCAGCAGATCGAGAAGGTCTTCATCGGCAGCGGTTTCCGCGTGCTCAGCCGCGCCCGCTTCGAGGCCAAGCTGCGCGACCTGCGCGACGAGGCGCGCTGCGACCTCAACACCTTCGGCTGCCTGCGCTCCAGCGTCGCCGAGGAGGCGCGGCCCATCCTGGACGACCTCAAGCGCCGCTTCGACCGCGGCGAGATCAGCGCCGCGCAGTATTCGGACCAGATCGCCGAGTTCAAGTCCAAGATGCAGACGCGCTCGGCCGGGCGCTCGCGCAGCGGCGACAACAAGGAGCTGACCGACATCTCCGAGGTGATCCGCGCCGCGCAGGCCGGCGACATCCGCGCCGACTACATCCTGCAGATCAACCGCTTCCACACCGACAAGCAGGTGCAGCTGAAGGCCGACCTGCGCCACGAGCCGCAGGTGCGCGATTTCCTGGCCAAGTACCCGCAGCTGCGGCCGACCTTCGAGTCCGGGCACCACGAGCTGAGCTGCGCGATCATGGGCGCCGAGCTCAACGCCAAGCTGATCCACGTGCAGACCGGCGAGATCGTCTGGATCGGCAGCCACGAGATGAACGAGGTCAGCGCGCAGGTCGAGCGCATCGCCGTCGAGCTGCGCCAGCGCACGTACGTGGCCAACGCGCAGGAGGTGCAGAAGTTCGTCGCGCACCAGAACACGCCCTACCAGCGCCAGGTGCGCTACGGCCGCGAGGTCGCGCTGCCGGCCTGGAAGTACCAGATGGCGCTGGTGCCGCCGACGGTGAGCGCCGGCCGCTGCGAGAAGACCTTCCGGCCCGACGACGAGACCAGCGCGACGCTGGCGCGCCGCGTCGCCAACGAGCTGATCAGCACGATCAAGGTCGCCAGCCGCTGAGCAGCGGCCGGTGGCGGCCGCCGGCGGCCTGCCGGCGCCGCCGCCGGTCAGCGCGCCGACGCGGTCGCCGGCGGCGGCAGCGCGGCGCCGGCGCCGTAGGCCTCGGGGTCCAGGCGCCGCATCTCGGTCTCGATCCAGGTCTCGACCTCGCGCATCACCGCGTCGGCGTCGCGGCCTGCGCTCGGGATCGGCGGCCCGATCGAGACGTCGACGACGCCCGGGCGCACCAGGAAACTCTTGCGCGGCCAGCACCTGGCCGAGCTGACGGCGATCGGCACGATGGGCACGCCGGTGGCCACCGCCAGCCGCGCCGCGCCGCTCTTGTACACGCCCTGGCTGCCGCGCGGCGTGCGCGTGCCCTCGGGGAACATGATCACCCACACGCCCTGGCCGAACAGGCGCCGGCCCTGCTCGGCGACCTTGTTCCAGGCCTCGGCGCGCTTGCTGCGGTCGATGTGGATCATGTCCAGCCGCGCCATCGCCCACCCGAAGAACGGGATGTAGATCAGCTCGCGCTTGAAGACGTAGGCCAGCGGGTGCGGCATCAGCGTCGGCAGCGCGAAGGTCTCCCAGGTGCTCTGGTGCTTGGGCGCCAGCAGCACGGCGCCCTTGGCGTCGGCCGCGGTCGGCACGTGCTCCATGCCGGTCACCCGCGCGCGCACGCCGCACAGGTGCCGGCAGCCCCACATCGCCACGCGCAGCCAGCCCACGCAGGCCCAGTACAGCCGCGTGCTGGAGACGAAGGGCGACATCAGCAGCACCACCGTGGCCCAGGGCACCACGGTGACGGCCATCCACAGCACGAACAGCGCCGAGCGCAGCGCCCAGACGATGCGCATCAGGCCAGCCCCCCGGCCGTCGAGTCGGCAACATGGTCGCGCTGCATCAGGAAGTCGGCGAAGGCGGCCAGGTCGGCATGCACCCGGGTGCCCGGGACCTGCGAGATGGTCTGGCGCAGCTGCTCGTCGCCCAGCCCGGCGGCGCGGCCGCTCAGCACCAGGTGCGGCTCGCAGCCGGCGGCCACCGCGGCCTGCAGGTCGCGCAGCGTGTCGCCGACCAGCGGCACGCCGCGCAGGTCCACGCCGTAGCGGCGACCGATGTCCAGCAGCATGCCCGGGCGCGGCTTGCGGCAGTCGCAGCCTTCCTCCGGCGTGTGCGGGCAGAAGAAGACGGCGTCGACGCGCGCGCCCTGCGCCATCAGCTGCTGGTTCATGTGCGCGTGCACCGCGTTGATGGCCGCCATGTCGATCATGCCGCGGCCGATGCCGGCCTGGTTGGTGGCCACCACGACATGCCAGCCGGCATGGTTCAGCCGCGCCACCGCCTCCAGCGCGCCGGGCACCGGCACCCATTCCTCCGGCGCCGTGACATGGGCCTCGCGGTATTCGTTGAGGATGCCGTCGCGGCCCAGGATGACGAGCTTGGTGGTGTGCATCGTCGGCGGCGCGGCCGGGTCAGGCCGCCAGGCGGGAGAGGTCCGCGACGCGGTTCATCGCGCGGTGCAGCCGCGCCAGCAGCGCCAGCCGGTTGCGGCGCAGCGCGGGGTCGTCGGCGTTGACCATCACGTGGTCGAAGAAGGCGTCCACCGGCGCCTTGAGCGCGGCCAGCGCCTGCAGCGACGCGGTGTGCTCGCCGCGCGCGAAGGCGGCCTCGGCCTGCGGCTCCACGGCCTGCAGCGCGGCGGCCAGCGCGGCCTCGGCCGGCTCGCGCAGCAGCGCCGCGTCGGGCGCCGGCGCCAGCGCGGCGTCGCCGGCCTCGCTCTTCTTCAGGATGTTGCCCACGCGCTTGTTGGCGGCGGCCAGCGCCGCCGCCTCGGGCAGCGCGGCGAAGGCGCGCACCGCGGCCAGGCGCTGCGGCAGCTCGGCCCAGCGCGGCGGGCGCAGCGCGACCACGGCGTCGACCTCCTGCGCGCTGTAGCCGGCCTCGCGCAGCCAGCCGATCAGACGCTCGTACAGGAAGTGCGTCAGCTCGCCGCGCGCGTCGGCCAGCCCGGCGGCGAAGGCCTCGAAGGCCATGTCCACCAGCGCCGGCACCGCCAGCGGCAGGTCGCGCTCGACGAGCATGCGGATGACGCCCAGCGCATGGCGCCGCAGCGCGAAGGGGTCCTTGTCGCCGGTGGGCAGCTGGCCGATGCCGAACAGGCCTGCGAGCGTCTCCAGCTTGTCGGCCAGCGCCACCGCCAGGCCGGCATCGCCGCGCGGCAGCCCGTCGCCGGCGAAGCGCGGCCGGTAGTGGTCCTCGATGGCCAGCGCCACCGCCTCGGGTTCGCCGTCGTGGCGGGCGTAGTAGCCGCCCATCACGCCCTGCAGCTCGGGGAACTCGCCCACCATGTCGGTCAGCAGGTCGGCCTTGGCCAGCAGCGCGGCGCGGTCGGCCAGCGCGGCCAGCGACTCGCCGCCCAGCTCCTGCCCGATGCGACGCGCCAGCAGCCGCACGCGCTCCACGCGCTCGCCCTGGCTGCCCAGCTTGCCGTGGTAGACGACGCGCGCCAGCTCGGGCACCCGGCTTTCCAGCGTGCGGCGGCGGTCCTGGTCGAAGAAGAACTTGGCGTCCGCCAGGCGCGGGCGCACGACGCGCTCGTTGCCCTGCACCACGCGCGAGGCATCGGCGGGCGAGATGTTGCTGACGACCAGGAAGCGGTGGCTCAGCCGGCCCTCGGCGTCGAGCAGCGGGAAATACTTCTGGTTGGCCTTCATCGTCAGGATCAGGCACTCCTGCGGCACGGCGAGGAACTCGCGCGGAAAGCCGCAGACCAGCACGTTCGGGCGCTCGACCAGCGCCGTGACCTCGTCGAGCAGCGCGTCGTCGTCGACCGGCACCAGGCCCTCGCGCGCCGCGGCGGCGGCGAGCTGGCGCACGATCTCGCCGCGCCGCGCCGCGAAGGACGCCACCACCGCGCCCTGCTCGGCGAGCTGACGCTCGTAGTGGTCGGCGTCCTGCAGCACGACCGGGTCGAAGGTGGCCTCGAAGCGGTGGCCGCGCGTCTGCCGACCGGCCACCAGGCCCAGCGCCTGCACCGGCACCACGTCGGCGCCGTGCAGCGCCACCAGGCCGTGCGCCGGACGCACGAAGTGCACGCTGGTCCAGCCCGGCTGGAAATGTGCGCCCTCGCCGCTGTCCAGCTGGTACTGCATGACCTTGGGGATCGGCAGCTTCGCGATCGCCTCGTCCAGCGCCTTCTGCAGCCCGGCGGCCAGCGTCGCGCCCGGCACCACGGTATCCAGGTAGAGCAGCTCGGCCTTGCCCTCGGCCACGCGGCGCAGCCCGGCGATGGTGTCCGGGTCGGAGGCCACGCCCAGCGCGGCCAGCTTCTTGTGCAGCGCCGCGGTCGGCGCCCCGGCGGCGTCCAGCGCCACCGCCGCCGGCATCAGCTTGACGCTGGCGGCGCGGTCGGGCGCCACCGCCAGCACGTGGCTGACATGGGCGGCCAGCCGGCGCGGCGTCGCGAAGCCGTTGAGCACCGAGCCCTCGCCGGCCAGGCCGGCCGCACGCAGGCCGTCCAGCAGCGCGGCGCCGAAGGCCTCGCCGAGCTTCTTCAGCGCCTTGGGCGGCAGCTCCTCGACGAACAGCTCGACGAGCAGGTTCTTGGTGCTCGTCATGCCTGCGCCGCCTTCTGCGAAGCCGCCTGCGCCTGCTGTGCCAGCTGCGCCATCACCTCGTCGGCCCAGGCGCGTGGCGCCATCGGGAAGCCCAGCCGCGCGCGGCTGTCCAGGTAGCTCTGCGCCACGCTGCGCGCCAGGTTGCGGATGCGCCCGATGTAGGCCGCGCGCTCGGTGACGCTGATGGCGCCGCGCGCGTCCAGCAGGTTGAAGGTGTGCGCGGCCTTCAGCACCTGCTCGTAGGCCGGCAGCGCGAGCTGCTCGGCCATCAGGTGCTTCGCCTGCTTCTCGTGCGCGGCGAACGCGGCGAGCAGGAACTCGACGTCGCTGTGCTGGAAGTTGTAGGTGCTCTGCTCGACCTCGTTCTGGTGGTAGACGTCGCGGTAGGACAGCGTGTCGGTCCAGCGCAGGTCGTAGACGTTGTCCACGTCTTGCAGGTACATCGCCAGCCGCTCCAGGCCGTAGGTGATCTCGCCGGTGATCGGCCGGCAGTCGATGCCGCCGACCTGCTGGAAGTAGGTGAACTGCGTCACCTCCATGCCGTTGAGCCAGACCTCCCAGCCCAGCCCCCAGGCGCCCAGCGTGGGATTCTCCCAGTCGTCCTCGACGAAGCGCACGTCGTTGCTCTGCAGGTCGAAGCCCAGCGCCTGCAGGCTGCCCAGGTAGAGGTCCAGGATGTCCGCCGGCGCCGGCTTCAGCACCACCTGGTACTGGTAGTAGTGCTGCAGGCGGTTCGGGTTGTCGCCGTAGCGGCCGTCCTTGGGCCGGCGGCTGGGCTGCACGTAGGCCGCCTTCCAGGGCTCCGGGCCCAGCGCGCGCAGGAAGGTCGCGGTGTGGCTGGTGCCGGCGCCGACCTCCATGTCGTAGGGCTGCAGCAAGGCGCAGCCCTGGGCGTCCCAGTACGACTGCAGGGTCAGGATGATCTGCTGGAAGGTGAGCATCGGAAGGGCGGCGCAAGACAGTCGCGGCGGCCGGCGCCGGGAGCCACGAGTTTACGGGCCCGCCGTGCGGCGCCGCGCCAGCGCGCAGGCCGCCACCACCGCCAGCGCCGCCGCCGCCAGCGGCCACAACCCCGCGCGCGCCGCCCACCAGGCATAGGGCGTGACGCCCTCGCGCCCTTCCACTTCGCCGGTCAGCACGCTGGCCCTGTGCGGCGGCAGCAGCGCGGCGACCCGGCCGCGGTGGTCCACGATCGCCGTCGCGCCGGTATTGGTGGCGCGCAGCATCGGCCGCTGCAGCTCCAGCGCACGCAGGCGCGAGATGTGCAGGTGCTGGTCGATGGCGATCGTGCGCCCGAACCAGCCGATGTTGCTGAGGTTGACGAGCAGCGTCGGCGCGCGCGCCGGGTCCGCGAAGCGCAGCGCCAGTTCCTCGCCGAACAGGTCCTCGTAGCAGATGTTGGGCGCGATGCGCTGGCCGGCCAGGCGGAACGGCGGCGGATCCGGCAGCCCGCGCGCGAAGTCGCCGAGCGGGATGTTCATCAGCTCGGTGAACCAGCGGAAGCCCGGCGGGATGAATTCGCCGAAGGGCACCAGGTGCCACTTGTCGTAGCGGTAGTCGCCGTCGGCCGAGAGCCCGGCCACCGAATTGGTGTAGCCGCTGTCGTGGTCGCCCAGCGGCACGCCGACCAGCGCGCCGCGCCCCGGCGCGGCGAAATGCTGCGCCAGCCCGTCCCAGTAGCCGGGCGCGTAGTCGCGCAGCTGGAACGGCAGCAGCGGCACCGCCGTCTCCGGCGCGACCACCAGCTCGGCCTCGGCCCGCACCAGCTCGCGTGCGACCCAGCCCAGGGTCTGCGGCAGGTGCTCGGGATCGAACTTGCGGTCCTGCGCGACATTGGGCTGCAGCAGCGCCACGCTCAGCGTGCCGGCGGGCCGCGTGAAGTCGCCCGGCCCGGCCATCGCGGCGACCGCCCACACCCCGGCGGCGACCGCTGCCCCAGCCCAGGCGCGGCAGCGCGTTTGCAGCAGCCGCGCCAGCGCCGCCGCCGCGAAAGCGAGCACGGCGCCCAGGCCGTAGACGCCGACCCAGGGCGCCAGCGCGGCCAGCGGCGCGTCGACCATCGCGTAGCCCGACGCCACCCACGGAAACCCGGTGAAGAGAACGCCGCGCGCCAGCTCGGCCAGCAGCCACAGCGCGGCGAACAGCAGCGCGTCGCTGGCGGTACCGCGCCGCCAGCGCGCATAGGCCGCGCAGGCCAGCGCCAGGTACAGCGACAGCGCCGCCGCGAGCAGCGCCACCGCCCCTGCCGCCAGCGGCGCCGGCAGGCCGCCATAGCGGTGCATGCTGATGAACAGCCACCACACGCCGGCGGCCAGCCAGGCCGTGCCGTAGCATCCGCCCAGCCAGGCGGCGCGGCGCGTCGACACCGCGTCCAGCCGCCAGACCAGCCAGGCCAGCGTGGCCAGCGGCAGCGGCCAGGCCGCGGTGTGCACGAAGGCCAGCGTCTGCAGCGCCCCCAGCGCCGCCGCCAGGGCCGTGTCGACCGCAGGGGCGGCGCGCCAGGCGCCGCGCGGCCGCGCCGCCGGCGCGCCGGCGCTCAATCGACGTCGCCGCTGCCGTCGGCCGGCTCGGGCGGCGGCAGGCGCGCGACGCGGAACCAGCGCACGGCGCCGCCGCGCGTGAGCATCACCGTGAAGCGCAGCCCGCCGACATCCACCGCCTCGGCGCGCCGCGGCACGCGGCCGAGTTCGTGCGCGACGAGGCCGCCGATGGTGTCGAAGTCCTGCTCCGGCAGCGTGGTGCCGAAGGCGGTGTTGACGGCCTCGATCGCGACGTCGCCGGCGACGCGGTGGGTGCCGTCGGCCAGCGTGTAGATACCGTTCTCGCGCTCGTCGACGTCGAACTCGTCCTCGATCTCGCCGACGATCTCCTCGAGCACGTCCTCGATCGTGATCAGCCCGGCGGTGTTGCCGAACTCGTCGATCACGATCGCCAGGTGGTTGCGGTTGCTGCGGAACTCGCGCAGCAGCTCGTTGAGCCGCTTGCTCTCGGGCACGAAGACCGCCGGGCGCAGCAGCGTGCGCAGGTTCAGCCCGGGCGCGCGCTGCAGCTTCAGCAGGTCCTTGGCCATCAGGATGCCGATCACATTGTCGCGCTGGTCCTGGTAGACCGGGAAGCGCGAGTGCGCGGTGTCGATGACCACGCGCAGCAGCGCGTCGTAGTCGGCGTCGATGTCCAGCAGGTCCATGCGGGGCGCCGGCACCATCACGTCGCCGGCGCTGAGGTCGGCCATGCGCAGCACGCCTTCGAGCATCAGCCGCGACTCGGGCTCGATGAGCTCGCGGTTCTCGGCGTCGGCCAGCGTCTTCAGCAGCTCGGCCTTGCTGTCGGGGCCGGGCGAGAGGAACTCGACCAGGCGTTCGAAGAAGGAGCGCTTCCCGGGGGGCGCGTCGGCGGCAGCGGCCGCGCCAGCGCGCATCGGCCGTGTAGGGGCAGGGTCGGACACTTCGCGGGTGCCGGCAGTCGGTGGGCGCCAAGAATAACCGAGGGCGGGTGCGGCCCCGGCGCGAAGACCCGCGGCCGGCCCGCGGCGGCCCGAGCAGCGACAATGCCGGGTTGTCCACCGAGGGCGTCGCGGCGGCTGCCGCCCGCCCGGCCGTCGATGACCCCGCTGCCCCGACCCATGCTTGCCGCCCGCCTGCGCCCGCTGGCCGTCCCGACCCTGGCGATGGCCGCCGTCATCGTGCTGTCCAACGTGCTCGTGCAGCACCCGATCAACGACTGGCTGACCTGGGGCGCCTTCAGCTATCCGCTGGTCTTCCTGGTCGTCGACCTCGCCAACCGCACGCTGGGGCCGTCGGCGGCCCGGCGCGTGGCCTGGGCGGGCTTCGCGGTGGCCGTCGCGGTCTCGCTGGGGCTGGCGCCCTGGCGCATCGCGCTCGCCTCGGGCACCGCCTTCATCGCCGCGCAGTGGCTGGACATCCTGGTCTTCGACCGCCTGCGCCAGGCCCGCTGGTGGCAGGCGCCGCTGGTCGGCTCGCTGCTCGCGTCGGTGCTGGACACCGCGCTGTTCTTCTTCATCGCCTTCGCCGGCACCGGCCTGGACTGGCGGCTGCTGGCTGCCGGCGACCTGGGCGTGAAGGCCGCGATGGCCGTCGTGCTGCTGGCGCCGTACCGGATGGCCCTGCCCTACCTGGCGCCATGGGCGGGCCCCGCCACGCGCTCGCCTTGACAGCGCCGCGCCCATGCAAGACAGTCTTCGGCCCCTGCCCCGACCGACTTTTCCGTCACCGAGCCCTCGGCCCCCTGACCGCCATCACCCATGCCCCTGATCCCCGCCACCATCCTCACCGGCTTTGGTGTCGGCCGCCCGGCGCTGCCGGGCTTCACGCCCGCTGCGCGGGCATGAGCCTCCCCCGAAGCCCGCAGCCCCCTGACCGCCATCACCCATGCCTCTGATCCCCGCCACCATCCTCACCGGCTTCCTCGGCGCAGGCAAGACGACCCTGCTCAAGCGCGTGCTGTCCGAGGCCCATGGCCAGAAGATCGCCGTCATCGAGAACGAATTCGGCGAGGAGAACATCGACAACGAGATCCTGGTCGCCGACACCCAGGAGCAGATCATCCAGATGAGCAACGGCTGCGTCTGCTGCACGATCCGCGAGGACCTGCGCACGACGCTGGCCGACCTGGCGGCGAAGAAGCGCAAGGGCGAGCTCGACTTCGAGCGCGTGGTCATCGAGACCACCGGCCTGGCCGACCCCGGCCCGGTGGCGCAGACCTTCTTCATGGACGACGAGATCGCCGAGAGCTACCTGCTGGACAGCATCCTGACGCTGGTCGACGCCAAGCATGCCGGGAGCCAGCTCGACCAGCGCCAGGAAGCGCGCCGCCAGGTCGGCTTCGCGGACCAGATCTTCATCAGCAAGACCGACCTCGTCGCCAAGGACGAGGTCGACGCGCTGGTGCACCGCCTCAAGCACATGAACCCGCGCGCGCCGCAGCGCCCGGTGCACTTCGGCGAGGTGCCGATCGCCGAGGTGTTCGACCTCAAGGGCTTCAACCTCAATGCCAAGCTCGACATCGACCCCGAATTCCTGAGCGGCGACGGGCATGGACCGGCGCACGACCATGGTCACGACCACCACGGCCACGGTCACCACGACCACGCGCACGGCGAAGGGCATGACGATCATTGCGACCACCCGCACCACCATCACCACGACGACGACGTCAAGTCCTTCGTCTTCCGCAGTTCGCGCGCCTTCAACCCGGCCAAGCTGGAGGACTTCCTGGGCGCGATCGTGCAGGTCTACGGCCCCAAGATGCTGCGCTACAAGGGCGTGCTGTACATGAAGGGCAGCGACCGCAAGGTGGTCTTCCAGGGCGTGCACCAGCTGATGGGCAGCGACCTCGGCCCCAAGTGGGCGCCCGGCGAGGCCAAGGGCAGCAAGATGGTCTTCATCGGCATCGACCTGCCGCGCGACGTGCTCGAGCAGGGGCTGGAGCAGTGCCTGGTCTGAACACCCGGCGCGCCCGCCCGCCGGGGCTGCCGACGGGCGCCGGGCCGTGGCTACAATCCGCGCGCCTTGAACGGCCACCCGGCCGTGCAGGGCGCCCGGCCGCCGGCCGGGCGGACCCCGGGACGCCTGGCGTCCCACAGGCGAGGAGGTTCCCGTGAGCAAGCCCCCGGCCAAGGCCGCAGCCGCCGGCAAGACGGCGGCGAAGACCGCCGCGGCGAAGGCCGCGCCGAGCAAGGCGCCCACTGCAGCCGCGAAGACCGGCGCCAAGCCCGCGGCCAAGGCCGCGGCGCCGGCGGCCAAGGCGGCACCGCGCGCCGAACCCAAGGCCCCGGCCAATCCGGCCGTGGCCCCCGCGCCGACCGCGCCGGCGGCGGTCAACCGCTTCACCGACCGCTTCGCGCCCGCCCAGCCTGCCTCCCGCGTGATTTCAGAGACGGCTCCATTGACCAAGACTGCCCACAAGATCGACCCCAAGCTGGCCAACGCCTGGAAGACCAAGGCCGGCCGCGACCTGTCCGAGGACGAACTGCTCGCGATGCCCGACAGCGAGTACATGAACGAGAAGCAGCTCGACTTCTTCCGTGCCCGGCTGCAGAAGCAGAAGGACGACCTGCTGTCCAACGCCGGCGAGACGACCGAGCACCTGCGCGAGGACACCTCCATCGTGCCCGACCCGGCCGACCGCGCGACGATCGAGGAAGAGCACGCGCTGGAGCTGCGCACGCGCGACCGCGAGCGCAAGCTGCTGAAGAAGATCGCGCAGAGCCTGGCGCGCCTGGACAGCGGCGACTACGGCTATTGCGACGAGACCGGCGAGCCGATCGGCCTGGCGCGGCTGATCGCGCGCCCGACCGCGACGCTGTCGCTGGAGGCGCAGCAGCGGCGCGAGCTGAAGCAGAAGATGTTCGGGGATTGAGATGTGAGCCCCCGGCCGCCTGGCGGCCGGCCTTGCAGGCCGCGCGCGCGCCGGCAGGCGCCCGCTCTTCGCGAGGCGAAGGACAGCCCGCAGGGGCTGTCCTTCGTCCACGCTCAGCCCCCAAGGGGGCTACCGAACCCGACCGGGGGACCCGGATCGGGTTCGGCGCGCTAACACCGCCGCTCCCCCTGGTCGCCTGCGGCGACCGGTCCCCGAGGGGACGAAAGGCCGCGCTCCGGCGCATCCGTCTGCACGACGCCGCGCCGCTTCCCCTGGTCGCCTGCGGCGACCGGTCCCCGAGGGGACGAAAGGCCGCGCTCCGGCGCATCCGTCTGCACGACGCCGCGCCGCTCCCCCTGGTGGCCTGCGGCGACCGGTCCCCGAGGGGACGACGGGCCGCGCTTCGGCGCAGCCGTCTGCACGACCACGCGCCGGTCCCCCAAGGGACAAACGCCCCGCCTGGGCGCGGCCATCGGCCTGAATCCACGCCCCGCCCTGGTCCCCTGACGGTCGCGCACCGCGCATGTGCGTGCTCGCGTGCACGCGTCGATTCGGCCGGATTTGTGCTCGCTTCGTCGGAAGCGGCGCTGCGGTACCTCGCGTTACCATCGCGGGATGGCCGAGAACGAGAGTTTTTTCCGCAAGGTGGTGAGGTTCGTCGCGAACCCGGCCACCGACTGGAAGGAGCTCGACTCGCGCCAGGAGGATTCGCGCGAGCTCGAGATGGAGAAATCCGAGCTCAAGGCGATGATCGAGCGCAAGCGGCGCAACGACTTCGTGCGCAAGCGCGAATTCGACATGCTGCGCCGCGTGCGCCGCGAGGGCCTGTCGCCCGAGCAGCTGGCGGCGCTGGGCGGCTCGTCGCGCCTGGACGACTCGGAAGCCCGGCTGCCCGAAGGCCACGCCGCGCGCCCCGACAGCGGCGTGAAGGCCAAGATCGACGAGATCGAGCAGCAGATGGTCGGCGACACGACGGCCTTCAGCCCGTCGGCGCGGCGCGGCCTGTCCAGCGCGCCGACGCAGCCGCTGCCCTTCCGCAGCGAGCCGGCCGCCGGGCGCAACGGCACCGCCGCCGACGACGACCGCCTGCCCGCGCTGCCGCCGCTGAGCGACATGCCGCTGCCGCGCGCTGCCGCGCCGGCACCGGTGCAGATGGCCGGTGGCCTGCCACCGCTGGCGCCGTCGACGCCGGCCTCGTTCGCGCCGCCGCCGGCGGGTCCTGCCGCCACGGCGCCGGCGGCTCCGGGCACCGGCGCACCCAGCGACTTCGGCGACCCGTTCGCCGTCGAGGTCAGCGAGGTCGTGCACGACCCCGAACTCGACGAGGCGGTGATCGCCTTCGCCAACGCCGACTTCACGCAGTGCGAGGACGCGCTGCGCCGCATCACCGGCCCCGGCGGCGCCCGCGCGCAGCATGCCGAGACCTGGCTGGTGCTGTTCGACCTGTACCGCGCCACCGGCCAGCAGCAGCGCTTCGAGAGCCTGGCGATGGACTACGCGCAGCAGTTCGGCTGGTCGGCGCCGCAGTGGTACTCGCTGCCCAAGCTGGTGGCCGACGCGGTGGCCGAGGAAGCGCTGCTGCCCGGCAGCTCGGCGCGCACGGCCGGCGAGATCGGCTGGCTGTGCCCCGAGCAGCTGGACATCGACGCCGTCGCGCGGCTGCGCTCGCAGACGCTGCAGATGCCGCTGCCCTGGGTCTTCGACTGGCACCAGCTGCGCACGATCGAGGCCGAGGCCGCGATGCAGCTGTCCACGCTGTTCCGGCTGTGGGCCGGCCAGGCGCTGGAGATGCGCTGGCTGGACGGCGACCGCCTGTTCCACGTGCTGCAGGAAGCCGCGCCGACCGGCGTGCGCGACGCCGACCCGGCCTTCTGGCTGACGCGGCTGGACGCGCTGCGCCTGGCCAACCGCGCCGACCAGTTCGACGAGGCGGCCATCGACTACTGCGTCACCTACGAGGTCTCGCCGCCATCGTGGGAGGCGGCGCGCTGCAAGGTGCACATCAGCGGCCTGGGCTTCTCGACGCATGCGCCCTCGCTGTCGCGGGTCAGCGAGGTCTCGACCAGCTTCATGGAGTCGGGCCACGACGACAAGGGCGGCGGCAATACCGTGGAGGTCGCGCATGTCGAGCTCTCGGGACAGCTGATCGGCGACATCCAGTCGACGCTGGGCAAGCTCAACGGCGAGCTGCGCAGCGCGCCGGTGGTCAGCGTGTCCTGCGCGCGGCTGATCCGCGTGGACTTCATCGCCGCCGGCGACCTGCTGAACTGGGTGCTGGCCAAGCGCAACGAGAGCCGCAGCGTGCAGTTCGTCGACACGCACCGGCTGGTCGCGCTGTTCTTCGGCGCGATGGGCATCAACGAACACGCCAAGGTGGCCGTTCGGAAGGTGTGACGTAGAGCCCCCACGCTCCCTGCCGGTCGCTGCCCCCCGAGGGGGCTCGTGCGGCGGGCCGGCGGGGCCGGATCCGCGCACGGACAATGCAGCCCCCACGCTCCCTCCGGTCGCTGCCCCCCGAGGGGGCTCGTGCAGCGGACCGGCGGAGCCGGATCCGCGCACGGACCTTGGCTTCTTCATCGGCGCGGTCGGCTTGAAGCCCGACCGATCGCCCCCAACTGCGCAAGTCACCATGGAAAGCTACCACGGCACCACCATCGTCAGCGTGCGCCGCGGGCCGCTGGTCGCGCTCGGCGGCGACGGCCAGGTCACGCTGGGCAACATCGTCGTCAAGGCCAGCGCGCGCAAGGTGCGCAAGCTGCACCGCGACCAGGTGCTGGCCGGCTTCGCCGGCGCCACCGCCGACGCCTTCACGCTGTTCGAGCGCTTCGAGGCCAAGCTCGAGAAGCACCAGGGCCACCTGGTGCGCGCGGCGATCGAGCTGACGCGCGACTGGCGCACCGACCGCGTGCTGCGCCGGCTGGAGGCCATGCTGGCGGTGGCCGACCGCGAGAGCTCGCTGATCATCACCGGCAACGGCGACGTGCTGGAGCCCGAGCATGGCATCGTGGCCATCGGCTCCGGCGGCGCCTATGCGCAGGCCGCGGCGCGCGCGCTGCTGCAGCACACCGAGATGGCGCCGGCCGACATCGTCAAGCGCTCGCTCGAGATCGCCGGCGACCTGTGCATCTACACCAACCACCACCACACGGTGGAGACGCTGGGCTGAGCCCCAGGCGCCGGCGGCGTGCGCCGAAGGCGCCCGAGAGGACCGACACCGCATGAGCATGACCCCGCAGGAGATCGTCTCCGAGCTCGACCGCCACATCGTCGGCCAGCAGGCCGCCAAGCGCGCGGTCGCCATCGCGCTGCGCAACCGCTGGCGCCGCCAGCAGGTGGACGCGGGCCTGCGTGCCGAGATCACGCCCAAGAACATCCTGATGATCGGCCCCACCGGCGTCGGCAAGACCGAGATCGCGCGCCGCCTGGCCAAGCTGGCCGACGCACCCTTCGTGAAGGTCGAGGCGACCAAGTTCACCGAGGTCGGCTATGTCGGCAAGGACGTCGACAGCATCGTGCGCGACCTGGTGGAGGTCGCCGTCAAGCAGGAGCGCGAGCGCCAGGTGAAGACCAAGCGCACGCTGGCCGAGGACGCCGCCGAGGAGCGCATCCTGGACGTGCTGGTGCCGCCGCCACGCAGCGTGCACACGATGGGCTTCGGCGAGGCCGAGGCATCCGCGCCGCCCGCCGACAACACCGCGCGCCAGGTCATGCGCAAGCGGCTGCGCGAGGGCAAGCTCGACGACAAGGAGATCGAGATCGATCTCGCGGACCCCAAGCCGGCGCTGGAGATCCTGGGCCCGCAGGGCATGGAGGAAATGGCCGAGCAGCTCAAGGGCCTGCTTGGCCAGATGGGCCAGCCGCGGCGCAAGGCGCGCAAGCTGAAGATCCGCGAGGCGCTGGACCGTCTGGTGGAAGAGGAAGCCGGCAAGCTGGTCAACGAGGACGAGATCCGCGCCGCCGCGCTGGCGAATGCGGAAGGCAACGGCATCGTCTTCATCGACGAGATCGACAAGGTCACCTCGCGCCAGGAGAGCAGCGGCGCCGAGGTCAGCCGCCAGGGCGTGCAGCGCGACCTGTTGCCGCTGGTCGAGGGCACCACGGTCAACACCAAGTACGGCGTCGTGAAGACCGACCATGTGCTGTTCATCGCCAGCGGCGCCTTCCACCTGGCCAAGCCCAGCGACCTGATTCCCGAGCTGCAGGGCCGCTTCCCGATCCGCGTCGAACTCGGCTCGCTGTCGGTCGACGACTTCGAGGCCATCCTGACCAGCACCCATGCCAGCCTGATCAAGCAGTACCAGGCGCTGCTGGCCACCGAGGGCGTCACGCTGCAGGTGCTGCCCGAGGGCGTGCGCCGGCTGGCGCAGATCGCCTACGACGTCAACGAGCGCACCGAGAATATCGGCGCGCGCCGGCTGGCCACGGTGATGGAGCGGCTGCTCGACGAGATCAGCTTCGACGCGCCCAACCGCGGCGGGCAGACGGTCACCATCGACGCCGCCGCGGTGGACGCCAAGCTGGCCGAGCTGGCGCGCAACGAGGACTTGTCGCGCTACGTGCTGTAGCCGGGCGCGGCATGCGGTAGCCTGCGCGGCTTTACTGCCGGCAGGACCCCACCATGCAGCAACGCCCGCTCGGCCGCAGCGGCCTCTTCACCGCCCCGCTCGCCTTCGGCGGCAACGTCTTCGGCTGGACCGCCGGCGCGGCCACCTCGTTCAGCCTGCTCGACGCCTTCGTCGACGGCGGCTTCAACCTGATCGACACCGCCGACGTCTATTCCACCTGGGTGCCCGGCCACCAGGGCGGCGAGAGCGAGACCGTGATCGGCCAATGGCTGGCCGCCGCGCCGAGCCGGCGCGACCGCGTGCTGATCGCGACCAAGGTCGGCAAGCCGATGCCCGGCGGCAAGGGCCTGTCCCGCGCGTGGATCCGCCAGGCGGTGGAGGACTCGCTGCGCCGGCTGCGCACCGACCGCATCGACCTCTACCAGAGCCACGAGGACGATGCGACGACACCCTTCGAGGAAACGCTCGCCGCCTTCGCCGAGCTGATCGCCGAAGGCAAGGTGCGCGCGATCGGCGCCAGCAACATCACGGCGCCGCGCCTGGCCGAGGCGCTGGCCACCAGCGCCCGTCTGGGCCTGCCGCGCTACGAGACGCTGCAGCCGCACTTCAACCTGGTCGAGCGCCGCGTCTTCGAGGCCGAACTGCAGCCGCTGTGCGTGCAGCACGGCCTGGGCGTGATCAACTTCTTCGGCCTCGCGCGCGGCTTCCTGACCGGCAAATACCGCAGCGAGGCCGACCTGGCGAAGAGCCCGCGCGGCGGCGGCGTCAAGGCCTACCTGAACGAACGCGGCCTGGGCATCCTGGCCGCGCTGGATGCGGTGGCCGCCGAAGCCGGTGCCACGCCGGCGCAGGTGGCGCTGGCCTGGCAGCTGGCGCAGCCGGGCATCAGCGCGCCCATCGTCAGCGCGACCTCGGTCGCGCAGTGGACGGAACTGGCCGGCACGGCGACGCTGGTGCTGTCGCCGGCGCAGCTCGAGCGGCTGGGCGCCGCCAGCGCCGGCGGCTGAGCCTCATACGGCTTCGCAATCAACGCGCTAACCGCGTTGCTTCGCCTCGCCGTGCGTCAGCACTGTCTTCGGCTTCGCGCCTTGTTATCGCATTGAGTGCGAAGCCGTATCAGTCGCGACGCTGGCGCCGCACGAGGCCGCCGATGAAGGCCAGCCCGGCCAGGCCCAGCGCCCAGGTACCGGGTTCGGGCACCGGCGTCACGGCGTCGGTCACGCGCAGCAGCACCCGCGTATTGGCGTCGTCGTAGATCGCCTCGAAGCCGCCGGTCGCGAAGCCCGTCAGCGTCAGGCCGGCAAACGTGGTGCCGCTGCGCGAGCCGGCGTAGTCGAGCACCACCAGCTCGTCGCCGACGTCGAAGAAGCAGGCGCCGTAGCAGGCCACCGCCAGCGTGCCGCCGAGGTTGACCGAACCGGTGACCGCCAGCAGGTCGTGGCTGGCCAGCGACTCGACGTGGATCTGCAGCATGCCGGCCACCCCTTGCGCGAAGCTGCCCGCCAGCGTCAGCGTCGCCGGCGCCGCGGCGGCCGACGCGCCCGGCGCGACCAGGCCGTCGTTGGCGAGCTGCGGCGTCTGCAGCGTGGCCGTGCCGCGCACGATGCCGGGGTTGGCGAGGTTGCCCGCCAACTGCAGCGTGCCGCTGAGCACGTTGACGGTACCCGGGTTGCTGAAGGCGATGTTGGAGGTGATCGCCGAAGTGCCGCTGCCGGCGCTCTTGCGCAGCACGCCGCTGTTGACGAAGCTGGACGCACCGCCGCCGGCAAAGGCGATGTCGGCATCGGTGCGCAGGTCGAAGACGCCGGCGTTCGTGAAGGCGGAGCTGACGAAGCCCGCATTCTGGTCGCTCTCCCAGCGCAAGGTGCCGGCATTGGTGAAGTTGGTGCCGCTGAAATTCTTCGCCGCACCGTCGACCGCGGTCAGCCTCTGGCCGGACGCCACCTGCCAGGTGCCGCTGAACTGGCCGCCGGCCCAGGCCACCGCCCCCTGCATAAGCGCCGGCGTGGTGTTGTCGCCGGCATAGTTGCCACCGTCCAGCCGCAGGTTGGCGGACGTGAAGGCCCCGATGAAGCCGGCGTTGTTGCTGATGCGCACGACGCCGGCGCCGGTGAACTGGCTGCCGGCCTGGAACTGCGCGCTGCCGCCGGCGAAGTCGATGGTGCCGCTCTGGGCGTCGATGGTGCCGGTATTCGTGAAGACGACGCTGCCGCCGACCACGGCCGAGCCACTGCCGGCGCTCTTGCGCAGCGTGCCCTCGTTGACGAAGCTGGAAGCACTGCCGCCGACATAGCTCAGGTTGGCGTCGGCCCGCAGGTCCCACAGCGCGGCATTGGTGACGGCAGAGCTGACGAAGCCGGCGCGCTGGGTGCTTTCCCAGATCACCGTGCCGGCGTTGGTGAAGACGGTCCCGCTGAAGTTCTTGTTGTCGCTGCCGTCCACGGCCACCAGCGTCTGGCCCGGGCCCACCCGCCAGGTGCCGGCAAACTGCCCGCCGGTCCAGGCCACGCTGCCCTGCAGCACCGCCGGGGTCGTGTTGTCGCCGGCATAGGTCCCGTTGTCCAGGCGCAGGTTGGCCGACGTGAATGCGCCGACGAATGCGGCGTTGTTGCTGATGCGCACGACGCCCGCGCCGGTGAACTGCGTCCCCGGCTGGAAGCTGGCACTGCCGCCGGCGAAGTCGATGCTGCCGGCCTGCGCGTCGATGGTGCCGGCATTCGTGAAGGCGATGTTGCCGCCGATCACGGTCGAGCCGCCGCCGGCACTCTTGCGGAAGGTCCCCTGGTTGACGAAGCTCGACGCGCTACCGCCGACATAGCTGAGGTTGGCGTCGGCCTGCATGTCCCACAGCCCGGCGTTGGTGACGGCCGAGCTGACGAAGCCCGCGCGCTCCCCGCTCTGCCAGGTCACCGTGCCCTGGTTCGTGAAGAGGGCGCCGCTGAAGTCCTTGGCCGTGCCGTCCTGGGCCAGCAGCACCTGTGCACCGGCCACCTGCCAGGTGCCCGCGAAGGCGCCGCCGGTCCAGCGCGCGCTGCCGGACAGCACCGCCGGCGTCGTGTTGTTGCCGGTGAAGATGCCGCCGGCCAGCACCAGGTTGGCCGACGTGAAGCCGCCGACGAAGCTGGCATTGTTGCTGATGCGCACGGTGCCGGCGCCACCGAACTGGGTGCCGGCGTTGAACGTGGCGCTGCCGCTGGCGAAGTCGATCGTGCCGGCCTGCACGTCGATCAGCCCGCTGTTGGCGAAGACGACGTTGTTGCCGACGACCGCGCTGCCGTCGCCGGCGCTCTTGCGCAGCGTGCCGGTATTCGTGAAGCTCGACGCGCTGCCGCCGGCATAGCTGAAGTTGGCGTCGGCCTGCAGGTTCCACAGGCCCGCATTGGTGACGCTGGAGCTGACGAAGCCGATGCGCTCGCTGGTCTGCCAGTCGACGGTGCCGTCGTTGGTGAAGACGGCGCCCGCGAAGTTCTTGTTGCCGCCAGCCTGGCCGGCGAGCGTCTGGCCTGCCGCCACCTGCCAGGTGCCGCCGATGCCACCGCCGGTCCAGCGCACGCTGCCGTTGGCCAGCGCGGCGGCATTGCCGGTGAACGTGCCGGCCGACAGCTCCAGGTTCTGCGACGTGAAGGCGCCCGCGAACGCGGCGTTGTTGCTCACCCGCGCGATGCCCGCGCCCGTGAACTGCGTGCCCGACAGGAAGCTGGCGCTGCCGCTGGCGAAGTCGATGACGCCGCTCTGGGCGTCGACGATGCCGGTATTCACGAACGAGACGTTGTTGCCGATGCTCGAGACGCCGGCGCCGCCGCTCTTGCGGAAAGTGCCGTCGTTGAAGAAGTTCGAACCGCCGCCACCGGCGTACAGCAGGCTGGCGTCGGCCTGCAGGTCCCACAGCGCGCTGTTGGTGACCGCCGAGCTGACGAAGCCGATGCGGTCAGTGGTCTGCCAGGCCACCGTGCCTTCGTTCGTGAAGTTGACGCCCCAGAAATTCTTGTTGTTGGTGCCCGACTGGCCGAACAGCGTGTCGCCCGCGGGCAGCGGGTTCGGCGCCGTGACCCCGGCGGCGAAGTTGCCCGCGGTCCAGAAGTAGTCGGTCGCCTGCGCCGGCGTCAGGGCCAGCCAGGCGGAGGCGGCCAGTGCGCTCGGGACGGGTCGCAGGGCGCGCAGCGGGCGGCAGGCGGCCGCGGTGCGGGCGGGTCCGGTCATGGTGATCTCCTCCTGGCGATGGCGTGATGACAGCCTGCCCGCACTGTGCGGCCCGACCGTTCCGCCACCGTTAAGTTCGATCAATCCGGCCCGCCTGGATACCCCCGCGTTCGCGGGGGGCTGGCGGCCAGCGCCACCCCTGGTTTGCGGGGTCGACGCCGCCGGCGCCGAGATGCGCGGGTTCCGCGCCGACAGCGCCGACAATGCACGTCGCCCCGACTGCCGCCCGCGCCCACCATGCCTTCGCTGCCGCTGTTCATCGCCCCCGCGCAGTTCGACGACGCGGACGCCGCGCTGGCCCAGGTGCAGGCCATCTACCGCAGCAGCGTCGGCCACCTGCGCGACGCGCTGCAGCGCTTCGTCGCCGGCGCCGAGGTCGGCCCGTCGTTTCCCCATGTGCGCGCCTGCTACCCCTTCGTGCGCGTGCGCACGACGACCGTGGCGCGCGCCGACTCGCGGCTGAGCTACGGCTTCGTCGCCGGCCCCGGCAGCTTCGAGACCACGCTGACGCGGCCGGACCTCTTCGCCGCCTACTACCGCGAGCAGTTCCGGCTGCTGCTGAAGAACCACGGCGTGTCGCTCGAGGTAGGCACCAGCGCGCAGCCGATTCCGGTGCACTTCTCGCTGGCCGAGGGCGACCACCTGGAAGGCACGCTGCCGCCCGAGCGCCGGCTGCTGATGCGCGACCGCTTCGACCTGCCCGACCTGGCGGCGATGGACGACGGCATCGCCAACGGCACCCACGACCCGGCGCCCGGCGAGCCGCTGCCGCTGGCGCTGTTCACCGCGCCGCGCGTGGACTATTCGCTGCACCGGCTGCGCCACTACACCGGCACGCCGCCCGAGCAGTTCCAGAACTTCGTGCTGTTCACGAACTACCAGTTCTACATCGACGAGTTCATCAAGCTCGGCCACGCGCTGATGGCCGACCCGCAGGCGGCCTACGAGGCCTTCGTCGAGCCCGGCAACGTGATCACGCGGCGCGCCGGCGAGGCGGCGCGCGAGGGCGACGAACTGGGCCGCGCGCCGCCGCGGCTGCCGCAGATGCCGGCCTACCACCTGGTGCGGCCCGACTCGAGCGGCATCACGATGGTCAACATCGGCGTCGGCCCGGCCAACGCCAAGACCATCACCGACCACATCGCGGTGCTGCGCCCGCATGCCTGGCTGATGCTGGGCCACTGCGCCGGGCTGCGCAACAGCCAGCAGCTGGGTGACTACGTGCTGGCCCACGCCTACATGCGCGAGGACCATGTGCTCGACGAGGACCTGCCGCCCTGGGTGCCGATCCCGGCGCTGGCCGAGGTGCAGCTGGCGCTGGAGCAGGCGGTGGCCGAGGTCACCCAGCTCGCCGGCTACGAGCTGAAGAAGGTGCTGCGCACCGGCACCGTGGTCAGCACCGACAACCGCAACTGGGAACTGCTGCCGCACCCGGGCCCCGTGCGCCGCTTCAGCCAGAGCCGTGCCATCGCGCTGGACATGGAAAGCGCCACCATCGCCGCCAACGGCTTCCGCTTCCGCGTGCCCTACGGCACGCTGCTGTGCGTGTCCGACAAGCCGCTGCACGGCGAGATCAAGCTGCCCGGCATGGCCAATACCTTCTACCGCGAGCGCGTCGACCAGCACCTGCGCATCGGCATGCGCGCCGTGGAACTGCTGCGCCAGGAACGGCCGGGCAGCCTGCACAGCCGCAAGCTGCGCAGCTTCGCCGAGGTGGCCTTCCAGTAGCGCGCTGCCGCGCTCAAGGCAGCGCGGCGCCGCGCAGCAGCGCGCCCGGCCGCGCCGGGTCCTGGCGCAGGACCAGCACGCCACCCTGGAAGGGCGTCACGACATCGGGGCGGCCGTCGCCGTCCAGGTGGCCGGCGGCCAGGAACAGGCCGCTGGCGGTGTCGTCGGTGAGGGTCTGCACCGGCGGCAGCAGGCGGCCGGGCCACGCCGGGTCGTCGAGGAAGACCTCGACGATGTCGTCGAAC
This sequence comes from Rubrivivax sp., assembly GCA_019635315.1. Taxonomy (GTDB): domain Bacteria; phylum Pseudomonadota; class Gammaproteobacteria; order Burkholderiales; family Burkholderiaceae_C; genus Rubrivivax. The sequence goes on along the minus strand of JAHBZT010000001.1, from coordinate 748,664 downwards.
AGGTCGCCGCCCCAGCCGCCGCCGGTGCTGGCCAGGTCGGGCCGGCCGTCGCCGTCGAAGTCGGCCGCGATGCAGTGCCAGGCATGGCGCGCCATGGCCAGGCGCTGCACGGGCAGGAAACGGCCCGGCTGCGCGGCGTCACCGCGCAGCGTCTGCAGCGCGCCGGTGCTGCCGAAGTCGGTGCTCGTGCGGCTGCCCAGCACGAGGTCGCTGCGGCCGTCGCGGTCCAGGTCGACGGCGGTCAGGCAGGTCGGCAGCGCTTCGTCGACGACGCGCTGCGGTGCCCGGAATCCGCGTGCGGACGCCGGGTCGCGCAGCAAAGCCCAGACGGTGTTGCCAGCGACATGGGCGAGGTCCTGGCGGCCGTCGCCGTCGAGGTCGGCCGCGGCCAGCGCCGCCGCGACGCCGGCCACCAAGGTGACGGGCGCGCCGAAGCGGCCGGGCGCTGCCGCATCGCTCCACCACACCCCGAGCCGCGCACCGACGTGGTAGCTGCTGAAAGCGATGTCCGGCAGGCCGTCGCCGTCGAGATCGGCCACCGCGATGTCGGCCAGGCGCGCGCTGGCGTGCAGCGTCGTGCCGGCGAGAAAGCGGCCACGCTGCGCCGGGTCGCCGCGCAGCACGGTCACCTCGTCGACCAGCGGCGCACCGTCCACCGCCGAGGCATGGCTGCTCATCGCGACGAGGTCGGGCACGCCGTCGGCGTCGACATCGGCCACGCGCAGCACCGTCGGGTCGCGGCCGACCGCGTAGCGGACCGCCGGCAGGAAGCTGCCCGGCATGCCGGACCGCTGCAGCCACACCTTCACCGAGCCGGCATGCGGCGGCGGGCCGGCGACATGGGCGACCGCGGCAGCGACGTCGTGCAGCCCGTCGCCGTCGAGGTCGTGCACCACGACGCCGGCGGCCGAGTCGTACGGCGGGATGACCCCGTCACCGCCGCCGCCGCTGCCGCAGGCCGCCAGCGCCAGCAGCACGGGCAGTGCCGGCAGCCAGCACCGGAGGCGCGAAGCCATCCGCCTGACCGGCCGGCAGGCGCGCTGCCGTCCGGTGGCCGGGCCGGTCTGCGTGATGGCCATCAGTGGGCCACGATCGGCCGCCCGGTGCCGCCGACCTCGTTCCAGCCCCAGCACCAGGCCGCGCCGTCCAGCGCGATGCCGCAGGTCGCCGTGCCGCCGCCGGCGATCACGCGCCAGCGCTGCCCGCCGGCCACCGCGACCGGGCTGCCGCGGTCCACGCGCTCGCCGTCGCCGATCAGCCCGGAGCCGCCGGCGCCCCAGCACCAGGCGCTGCCGTCGGCCGCGAGGCCGCAGCTCTGCTGCGCGCCGGCGCTGATCGCGACGAAGCGCTGCGTGCCCGCCACCGCCACCGGCTGGCGGCGCGGCTGCGCGAAGTCGCCGCCGTCGCCGACCGCCGGGCCGAAGCCCCAGCACCAGGCCTGGCCGTCGGCCGCCAGCGCGCAGTTGTGGCTGGCGCCGGCGACCAGTGCGACATAGCGCCGCCCGCCGGCGACCGCCACCGGCGCCGGCGACGAGGTGCTGCCGCCGTCCCCGAGCTGGCCGAAGCCGTTGTTGCCGACGCACCAGGCCTGCCCGGCGGCAACCAGCCCGCAGGCATGGGCCTCGCCCAGCGACAGCGATTGCCAGGCCACCGCCGCCGCGCCCTGCCAGCGCACCGGCGTCGCCGAAGCCGCCGGGCCCGTGCTGCCATAGCCGAAGCCGGTGCCCCAGCACCAGGGGCTGCCGTCGGCGAGCAGCCCGCAGGTCAGCCCGCCGTACAGGCTGGCGGTCAGCTGCGTGAAGCGGTGGCCGCCCGCCACCGCCACCGGCAGCAGGCTGCGCTGGTTGACGCCGTCGCCGAGCTGCGGCCCGTTGCCCCAGCACCAGGCAGCGCCATCGGTGGCCAGCGCGCAGGTCTGCACATGGCCGGCCGCCAGCGCGGTGTAGCTGCGGCCACCGCCCACGCGCAGCGGCACCGGCGAACAGTCCACGTTGCCGTCCATGCAGCGCAGCGTGGTCGTGGCGCCGAGCTGGCCGTATTCGTCGCTGCCCCAGCACCAGGCCGCGCCGGCGTCGTCCAGCATGCACGCGTGCCAGTTGCCCAGGCCGGCGGCAGCGAAGCGTTCGCCGCTCTGCACCGGGCCCGGTGTCGGTTCGTCGTAGTTCGGCACCGGCCCGCAGGGCACACCCTCGATGCACACCGTGCCGTCGCCACAACCCGCGACGGCGAGCAGGCCCGCCGCCAGCAGCGTGGCCTGAAAGGTGCGGCGCCCAGGCTTCATCGCCAACTCCTGCTGCATCCCCGGCCGCGCCGGCGGCCGCAACTTCGCCGCATTGGGCATCGACGCCATGGACGCTTGCTTGAGCCAGCGCAACACCCGTGCGCCTGCACGGCCGGGTCTTTACCTTTCTTGAACCTGCGGCAGGCCAGGCGCCACATCGGGCGGGCATCATCGCCGCGTGAAGTCGACCGAGATCCGCCCGGCCGCCCGGCTGACCGCAACGCTGGTCCTGGTGGCGCTGCTGGCCGGCTGCACCTCGCTGCAGTCCGGCGCGCCTCCGCCACCGACCGTGGCACCACCCGCGGCCTGGAGCGCTGCGCCGGCCGCAGGCGGCGAAGCGGCCTCGCTCGTGGCCTGGTGGCGGCGCTTCGACGACCCCGTGCTGCCGCAGCTGGTCGAGCAGGCGCTGCAACACGGCACGACGGTGGAGGCAGCGCTGGCCCGGTTGCGCCAGGCACGTGCGCAGCTGCAGCTCGCGCAGGCCGGCCTCGCGCCGACGCTGTCGGGCAGCGGCTCGGCGCGCGCCAGCCGCAACGACGGCGGCCGGACCACGCGGCAGTACGCGCTGGGCATCGACGCCGGCTGGGAGGCCGACCTGTGGGGCGGCGGCGACGCCGACGTGCGCGCCGCCGCGGCCGGCGCCGAGGCCAGCGCGGCCACGCTGGGCGCGACGCGCATCGCGGTCGCCGCCGAGGTGGCGCTCAACCTGCTGCAGCTGCGCGGCACGCAGGCGCGGCTGGCGATCGCGCGCGACAACCTGGCCAGCCAGCGGCAGACGCTGCAGATCGTGGCCTGGCGTGCCGAGGCCGGGCTGGTGACGCAGCTGGACGTCGAGCAGGCGCGCAGCGCCGTCGAGCAGACCCGCGCGCAGATCCCGGCACTGGAGGCGAGCGCCGCGCAGGCGGCCCATGCGCTGGCGGTGCTGACCGGGCAGCCGCCGGGCACCCTGGCCGCCCTGCTGGCGGCGCGGCAGCCGGCGCTGGCGCCGGCTTCGCCCGCGGACCTGGCGCTGTCGCTGCCGGCCGAGGTGCTGCGCCAGCGGCCGGACCTGCGCGCCGCCGAGTTGCAGCTGCTGGCCGCGGCCGCCCGCGTCGACCAGCTGGACGCCGAGCGCCTGCCCAGCCTGCGCCTGTCGGGCTCGATCGGCCTCAATGCGCTGAGCCTGGGCACGCTGGCCAGCGGCACAGGCGTCGCCTCGCTGCTGGCCGGCATCAGCGTGCCGCTGCTCGACGGCGGCCGCCTGCAGGCCCAGGTGCGCGCGCAGGAAGCGGCGCGCGACGAGGCGGCGGTGAACTACCGCGCGACGCTGCTCACCGCGCTGCAGGAGGTCGAGGACGCGCTCGTCGCGCTGCAGGGCACGCGCGAGCAGCTCGCGGCACAGCAGGCCGCGCTGGCCGCGGCACGCAGCGCGGCGCTGATCGCCGAGCAGCGCTACCGCAGCGGCCTCGTCGACTTCCAGAACGTGCTGCAGACGCAGCGCACGCTGCTCTCGGCGCAGGATGGCGCTGCCGCCACCGCCACCTCGCTGGCCACCGCGCATGTGCGCCTGTACAAGGCGCTGGGCGGCGGCTGGACCCCCGACCACGAACAGGAAGCTTCGCGATGAACGCGCCCGCCCCCACCCCGGCTCCGGCAGCCGACCTGCAGGCGCTGCTGGGCCCGGGCGCCGCGCGTCCCTGGTGGCGGCGCGCCAGCCTGTGGGCGCTGCTCGTGCTGATCGCCGCCGGCGCCGCCGCCTGGTGGTGGTGGAGCGGCCAGCGCCAGGCCGCGGCCGCGCCGAAGTACCAGACCCAGCCGGCCAGCCGCGGCGCGCTGACCGTCACCGTGACCGCCAGCGGCACGCTGCAGCCGACGACGCAGGTGGCGATCGGCAGCGAACTCTCGGGCACCGTCGCGCGCGTCTTCGTCGACGTCAACGACCGCGTGAAGAAGGGCCAGGTGCTGGTCGCGCTGGACGACGCCCGGCTGCGCGACCAGGTCGCCGGCTCGCGCGCCGCGCTGGCGGCGGCCGAGGCGGCGCTCGTGCAGTCGCGCGCGACGGCGGCCGAGGCGCGCGACAGCCTGGCGCGGCTGCAGGACGTGCACCGGCGCAGCGGCGGCCAGGTGCCTTCGGCCAGCGAGCTGGCGGCGGCCGAGGCCGCGGCGGCGCGCGCCGAGGCCAGCGTCGCCAGCGCGACCGCCGGCGTCGCGCAGGCGCGCGCCACGCTGAGCAGCAACGAGACCAATCTCGCGAAGGCCACCATCCGCTCGCCGATCGACGGCGTGGTGCTGTCGCGCGCGGTCGAGCCGGGCAATGCCGTGGCCGCATCGCTGCAGGCGGTCACGCTGTTCACGCTGGCCGAGGACCTGGCGAAGATGAAGCTGCAGGTCAATGTCGACGAGGCCGACGTCGGCCAGGTGCGCGCGGGCCAGCGCGCGAGCTTCACCGTCAGCGCGTACCCGACGCGGCGCTACCCGGCGTGCATCGTGCGCGTCGGCTACGGGCCCACGACCAAGGACAACGTCGTCACCTACCTGGCCGAGCTGAGCGTCAACAACGACGACCTCTCGCTGCGCCCGGGCATGACCGCCACCGCGACCATCACCACCGTCGAGCATGCCGACGTGCTGCTGGTGCCCAATGCCGCGCTGCGCTGGATGCCGGCCGCGGCGGGCGCCGCGCCGGCGGCCAACAACCGCAGCAGCCTGGTCGGCAGCATGATGCCGCGCCCGCCCGGCAGCCGGCCGGCGCGCAGCGCGGGCACCGACATCGCGCAGGTGCGCCAGGTCTGGGTGCTGGACGGCGGCACGCCGCGCGCGGTGCCGGTGACGCCGGGCGTCAGCGACGGCCGCCTGACCGAGGTGACGAGCGAACAGCTGCAACCCGGCATGGCGGTCATCGTCGGCCAGACGAGCGGGGCCGCGCGTTGAAGGCAGGCACGCCGCCGCTGATCCGGCTGCGCGGCATCACGCGCGTCTACGGCAGCGGACAGGCGCTGGTCCAGGCGCTGCGCGGCGTCGACCTCGACATCGCCGACGGCGAATTCGTCGCCATCATGGGCCCCAGCGGCTCGGGCAAGTCGACCGCGATGAACATCATCGGCTGCCTGGACAGCCCGAGCAGCGGCGAGTACCTGTTCCGCGGTGCGCCGGTGCACCGGCTGGACCGCGACCAGCGCGCGCTGCTGCGCCGCCGCCACCTGGGCTTCGTCTTCCAGGGCTTCAACCTGCTGCCGCGCACCAGCGCGCAGGAAAACGTCGAGCTGCCGCTGCTGTACCGCGGCGAGCCGGCCGGCGCACGCCACCGCGCCGCGCGCGAGGCGCTGGCCGCGGTCGGCCTGCAGGGGCGCGAGACGCACACGCCGGCCGAGCTGTCCGGCGGCCAGCAGCAGCGCGTGGCGATCGCGCGCGCCCTGGTCACGCAGCCGACCGTGCTGCTGGCCGACGAGCCGACCGGCAACCTCGACACGCAGCGCGGGCGCGAGATCATGGAATTGCTCGCGGCACTGAACCGCGAGCGCGGCATCACCGTGCTGATGGTCACCCACGAGCCGGAGATGGCGGCCTATGCGCGCCGCGTCGTGCGCTTCGTCGACGGGCTGATCGAGAGCGACCGCGTGCAGGCCGGCCACGGCGCGGCGCCGGCGCAGCCCGCGGAGACGGCCTGATGTGGTGGAACACGCTGCTGCTGGCGCTGCGCGAGATCCGGCGCAACCTGCTGCGCAGCTTCCTCACCATCCTCGGCATCGTGATCGGCGTCGCCGCGGTGATCACGATGGTCACCATCGGCCAGGGGGCGACGAAGGCGGTGTCGGACCAGATCACCAGCCTGGGCACCAACCTGCTGATGGTGCGCCCGGGCCAGCGCCTGGGGCCGGGGCGCGACGCCGCCGGCTCGCCGCCGTTCCGCCAGGCCGACGCCGAGGCGATCGCGGCGCAGGTCGCCGGCGTGCGCGCGGTGGCGCCGCAGGCCTCCAGCGGCGGCATCGCGGTCTACGGCGCGCGCAACTGGTCCACCGTCGTGCAGGGCACGACCAACGCCTGGTTCGAGACCAACAACTGGACGCTGGCCGACGGCCGCGCGTTCGAGGAGGCCGAGCAACGCGCCGGCGCGGCCGTGTGCGTGATCGGCGCGACCGTGCGCCGCGAGCTGTTCGGCGCCGAGGAGCCGGTGGGTTCGCGGCTGCGCGTGCGCAACCTCAGCTGCGAGGTCGTCGGCCTGCTGCAGGGCAAGGGCCAGGGCGGCATCGGCCAGGACCAGGACGACGTCGTCGTGATGCCGATCAACACCGTGCAGCGGCGGCTGACCGGCAACCTCAACGTCGGCACGCTGCTGGTGTCGATGCACGACGGCGTCGACGCGGAGGCCGTGAAGGCCGACCTGACGCGGCTGCTGCGCGAGCGGCGCAAGCTCGCCGAGAGCGACGAGAACAACTTCAACGTGCTCGACACCAAGCAGCTCGCCGACACGCTGTCCGGCACGACGCAGGTGATGACGATGCTGCTGGGCGCGGTGGCCGCGGTGAGCCTGCTGGTGGGCGGCATCGGCATCATGAACATCATGCTGGTCAGCGTGACCGAGCGCACGCGCGAGATCGGCATCCGGCTGGCCATCGGCGCGCTCGGCCACGAGGTGCTGCTGCAGTTCCTGATCGAGGCCGTGGTGCTGGCCGCGCTGGGGGGCCTGGTCGGCATCCTGATCGCCACCGCGGCCTCGGTCGTGCTGACCGGCGTGATGGGCGTGCCCTATGTCTTCGACCTCGGCATCAACCTGCTGAGCTTCGGCTTCGCGGCGCTGATCGGCATCGTCTTCGGCTATTTTCCGGCGCGGCGCGCGGCGCGGCTGGACCCGATCGAGGCGCTGCGCCACGAGTGACGCGGGCGGACGCGGTGCGCGCCTCAGCGTGCCGGCGCCAGCAGCGGCCGCAGCGCCCACAGCCCCAGCACCGGCCCCAGCGCCAGCCAGGGCAGCAGCGCCGCCAGCGGCTGCGCGCCGGCCAGGCGCACGAAGAGCTCGATCGACAGCACCGAGATCGCGAAGCCGATGCAGTTGACCAGCGTCAGCACGCTGCCCACCGCGCCCGGCGGCGCGTTGCTCGCGGTCAGTGCCGAGAACTGCGGCGAGTCGCCGGCCACCGAGATGCCCCACACCAGCAGCCACAGCATGAAGCCCTGCACCGGCGCCACCACCGCCCAGGGCGCGAGCAGGCAGCACAGCGCGCTGGTGGCGAGCTGGAAGCCGGCCACGCGCGCGCTGCCCCAGCGCCGCGCGACGATGCCGCCGCCGATGCAGCCCAGTGCGCCGGCGCCCATCACCAGGAAGGCGGCCCAGGACACGGCGTTGTCGTCGTCCAGGCGCAGCGCCAGCACCAGCGGCAGCAGCACCCACATCGTGTAGAGCTCCCACATGTGGCCGAAGTAGCCCAGCACGGACGCGCGCAGCCGGCGGTCGGCCCAGGCGCGCCCCAGCGCCGCGAGCCGCAGCCCGGGCGCTGGCGGCCCCAGGTGGTGCGGCTCGGGCACCAGCCAGATGACCGCCAGGCCGCCGGCGGCGCACATCGCGGCGACGCCGACGAAGACCGCGGTCCAGTCCCAGCCCACGCCCAGCGCGCGCAGCGCGTGCGGGCTGGCGCTGCCCAGCACCAGCGCGCCGACCAGCCAGCCCAGCGCGGCGCCGAGGCCGTTCGGAAACCACTGCGCCGCCAGCTTCATGCCCACCGGGTAGATGCCGGCGAGGAAGAAGCCGGTCAGCACGCGCCACATCAGCACGCTGGAGAACGACGGCGCCGCGGCCGCCGCCGCCACCGTGCAGCCGGCGGCGGCCAGCGCGCAGGACAGGAAGACCAGCCGCGCCGAGACGCGGTCGGCCAGCGCGAGCAGCGCGAAGACCAGCGTGCCGGCGATGAAGCCCAGCTGCAGCGCCGAGGTCAGCGAACCCACGGTGCCGGGCGCCCAGCCATGCGCGCGCTGCAGGTCCGGCATCACCGCATTGACGGCGAACCAGGGCGCGGTGCCCAGCAGCTGCGCCAGCACGATGACGGGAAGCACGCGGCGCGGCGCGCGGGGGACCTCGGACACAGCCGGCGAGCCTATCAGGCCGGGCGCCGCGTTTGCCTAGTGGTTTGGGACAGGGTGCGCAGCCCGCGCGGCCCTTGTGCCGGCCGGTGCTATCCCTTACGCTGGCCCGAACAGAAGAGCCCGGGAGGGCCGGGCTCCGCACCCGAGGAGACCCCCCATGGCAAGCCCATCCAACGGCGCCGGCGCAGGCGGAGCCACGCCCGACGGCATCCGCACGCTGGCGCTGGTCGGCCCCGCGGCGGCCGGCAAGACGCTGCTCGCCGAGGCGCTGCTGCACGCCGCCGGCGCGATCACGACGCCGGGCACGCTGGAGCGCGGCAGCACGGTCAGCGACCACGACCCGCTGGAGCGCCGCATGGCACACTCGCTGAATGCCTCGGTGATGCACATGGCGCACGACGGCGTGCGCATCCACTTCATCGACACCCCGGGCACGCCCGACTTCCTGGGCCAGAGCCTGCCGGCGCTGGAGGCGGTGGAGACCGCGGTGGTGGTGATCAACGCCGCCACCGGCATCGAGCCGATGGCGGTGCGCATGATGGACTACGCGGCCAGCCGCCACCTGGACCGCCTGATCGTCGTCAACAAGATCGACAGCGCCGGCGTCGACCTGCCGGGGCTGCTGGCCCAGATCCAGGCGACCTTCGGCAAGGAGTGCCTGCCGCTGAACCTGCCCGACGACGGCGGCGCGAAGGTCGTCGACTGCTTCTACAACCGCGAGGGGCACAGCGACTTCGGCTCGGTGGCCGACGCGCACCGCGCGCTGGTCGAGCAGGTCGTCGAGGTCGACGCCGACTTCGTCGACCGCTACCTCAACGACGGCGACATCGACGCCAGCGAGCTGCACGCGCCGCTGGAGCAGGCGCTGCGCGAGGGCCACCTGATCCCGGTCTGCTTCGCGAGCGCGAAGACCGGCGCCGGCGTGGCCGAGCTGCTGGACGTCATCGTCAAGCTGCTGCCCAACCCGACCGAGGCCAACCCGCCGGACTTCCTGAACGGCGAGGGCACGGCCGCGGTGCCCATGCACGCCGACCCGGACCCGGCCAAGCATGTGCTGGCGCATGTCTTCAAGGTCACGGTGGACCCCTACGTGGGCCGCATGGGCGTCTTCCGCGTGCACCAGGGCACGGTCACGAAGGACAGCCAGCTCTACATCGGCGACGGCCGCAAGCCCTTCAAGGTCGGCCACCTGTTCATGCTGCAGGGCAAGGAGCACGTGGAGGTGGCGCGCGCGGTGCCGGGCGACATCGTCGCGGTGGCCAAGGTCGACGACATCCGCTTCGACGCCGTGCTGCACGACGCGGCCGAGGACGACCACATCCACCTCGCGCCGCTGGACTTCCCGGTGCCGGTGCACGGGCTGGCGATCGAGCCCAAGCGCCACGGCGACGAGCAGCGCATGTGGGAGATCCTGGGCAAGCTGGTCGACGAGGACCCCTGCCTGAAGGTCGAGCATGTGGCCTCGACCAACGAGACCATCGTCTACGGGCTGGGCGAGCTGCACCTGCGCGTGCTGCTGGACCGCCTGCGCGAGACCTACCGCTTCGAGGTGCAGACGCGGCCGCCGCGCATCGCCTACCGCGAGACCATCACCGCGCCGGCCGAGGGCCACCACCGCCACAAGAAGCAGACCGGCGGCGCCGGCCAGTTCGGCGAGGTCTACCTGCGCGTGGAGCCGCTGCCGCGCGGCGGCGGCTTCGAATTCGTCGACGCGGTCAAGGGCGGCGTGATCCCCAACCAGTTCATCCCGGCGGTCGAGAAGGGCGTGCGCGAGGTGCTGGCCACGGGCGCGATCGCCGGCTACCCGGTGGTCGACGTCAAGGTCACCGTCTACGACGGCAAGAGCCACAGCGTGGACAGCAAGGAGATCGCCTTCGTGACCGCCGGCAAGAAGGCCTTCATGGCGGCGGTGCGCGAGGCGCGGCCCATCGTGCTGGAGCCCATCGTCGACATCGAGATCACGGCGCAGGACACGGCGATGGGCGACATCACCGGCGACCTGTCGTCGCGCCGCGGCGTCGTCAACGGCACCGCCAACGGCACCCCGGGCACGATGATCGTGCGCGGCAAGGCGCCGGTGTCCGAGCTGGCCGGCTACCAGTCGCGGCTGAATTCGCTGACCAGCGGCCAGGGCCGCTACACGATCGCGCTGTCGCACTACGAGGCGGTGCCGCCCAACATGCAGCAGCAGCTGGTGGCGCAGTTCCAGGTCAAGGACGAGGACTGACGGCGCCGCCCACCGCCCGCGGCCCGGGCCGGCCGGGGCGCGGGCGGCAATGCCCCCTGGCGGCGCGGGCTTGCTGCGGCGCAGCGAGAATCCGCGCCGTCGAGGGGGGAGTAGCGAGCGGCACCCTGCCGCAGCGGCATCCGTCAGTACGGTGACACGGCTCTGGCCGTGTTCCCGGAGCCGCAGACCAGCGCCGTGCACCGGCGTCCCGGTCCCGCAAGACCTTTCGGCGCGAGTTCAACCCAACCCTCGGGAGTGTCCATGGACACCATCGCGCCGGCCTGGCTGTGGGCCTTCTTCGTCGTCTCCGTGCTCGTCGCGCTGTTCGTCGACTTCGTCGTGCTCGCCCGCCAGGGCGCGCACACCGTCACCGTGCGCCAGGCGCTGAACTGGTCGCTGGTCTGGGTGGCGCTGTCCTTCGCCTTCAACGGCCTGTTCTGGTGGGCGGTCGCGCAGGACCATGGCCAGGCGGTGGCCAATACGCGGGCGATGGAGTTCCTGACCGGCTACCTGATCGAGAAGAGCCTGGCGGTCGACAACATATTCGTCTTCCTGATGATCTTCACGTACTTCGCGGTGCCGCCGCAGTTCCAGAAGCGCGTGCTGATGATCGGCATCGTCGGGGCCATCGTGCTGCGCACGGTGATGATCCTGGTCGGCGCCTGGCTGGTGCAGCAGTTCCACTGGATCCTGTACGTGTTCGGCGCCTTCCTGCTGCTGACCGGCGTGAAGATGTGGTGGGCGGCGGGCCAGGAGCCCGACCTGGCGTCCAACCCGGCGCTGAAGCTGCTGCGCCGCGTGATGCCGGTGTCGGACAAGCTCGACGGCGAGCGCTTCTTCACGCGCCACCGCGGCAAGCTGATCGCGACGCCGCTGCTGCTGGTGGTGGCGCTGGTCGGCGTGACCGACGTGATCTTCGCGGTCGACTCGATCCCGGCGATCTTCGCGATCACCACCGACCCGTTCATCGTGCTCACGTCGAACATCTTCGCCATCCTGGGCCTGCGCGCGATGTATTTCCTGCTCGCCGCGGTGGCCGCCAAGTTCCACCTGCTGAGCTACGGGCTGGCGGTGATCCTCGTCTTCATCGGCACCAAGATGCTGCTGATCGACGTGGTCAAGATCCCCGTGCTGGCCTCGCTGGGCGTGGTGGTGGCGGTGCTGGCCGTGACGATGCTGTGGAGCGTGAAGACGGCGCCGCGCGTGCCGCAGCGCAGCGGGCAGGAGGCCGGCTGACCCGGCGGGCCGGAGCGCGGCCCCGGCGCGGGCTTTGCAGGCCTGATGTCGTGGGCGAAAACAGTAAACGCGAATCGCTCGCATTTGCGATATAGTGATCGGCGCGATGCGGCAGCCGGGCCGCGATCGTGTCGTTCATGCCCGCCACGCTGCCGCCACCGCCTCAGCCGCTCTTCACCCCGGCGGCACGTTTCGACGCCGCCACGGCGCTGCGGCGCGGGCGGTGGACGGCCATCGCCGTAGCGGGCGCTCACATCCTTGCACTCTGGGCGCTGCTGCAGAGTGAAGGCGTGCGCGAGTCGGTGCGCGAGCTGGCCCCGGTGATCGTGCGCCTGGTGGCGACCGAACGCCCGGCACCGGCACCGGCACCGCGGCCGCAGCCGCTGCCTTCGCCGCCACGGCCGGTGCAGCCGCCGGCGCCGCTGCTCGCGCCGCCGGAGCTGCCGGCCATCCAGCTGCCGCCTGCCGAGCCGGCACCGGCGCTGCTGCCGCAGCCGCCGCAGCCAACGCAGCCAACGCAGGCTCCCGCACGCGCCGAGCCGGCCGCCAGCGCGGCGGCACCGCCGGCGCAGCCCGCCCCGCCGCCGCCGGCGCGCAAGCAGCTGCCGACCACCGCACTGCGCTACCTGGTCGAGCCGCCGGTCGAACTGCCGCGGGCATCCCGGCGCGCCGGCGAGCAGGGCACGGTGTGGCTGCGCGTGGTCGTCAGCGCCCAGGGCCTGCCGCTGCAGGTCAGCGTGCAGCGCAGTTCGGGCCATGCCCGGCTCGACGAGCAGGCGCTGTGGGCCCTGCGCCAGGCGCGCTTCCAGCCCTACACCGAGGACGGCCGCGCGCTCGAGGTCGAGGCCGTCGCGGTGATCGAGTACGTGCTGGACTGAACCCGCAACGGACAGTGCGCGGCAGGAGAGGCCACCCCACCCATTTCGACGACCACCCCGAACCACGACCCGGCCAGCCGCCGCCAGCGGGTCCCGTGCAAGACCGACAAGACCACGACACGAGGACACGATGACCCGCACGACCCCGCCCCTGCCCCTCCGATCGACACGCCGGCTGCCGCCGCTGCGCCTGCAGGCCGCCGCCGCGGCGGCCGCGCTGCTCGGTGCCGCCGCCGGCGCGCAGACCGCACCCGCGACCAGCGCGCCGGCCGAGCAGGTGCTGCCCCCGCTGCGCGCGAAGGCCGCCGCCGAGCCGTCCGACAAGGACACCTTGCAGGCCACCGAGACGCGCATCGGGAAGACGCGCCAGGAATTGCGCGACCTGCCGCAGAGCGTGACCGTGGTCACCGAGCGGCTGATGGACGAGCGCAACCTCGACACGCTGAAGGACGCGCTGCGCAATACCGCCGGCGTGAGCTTCCTCGCCGCGGAAGGCGGCGAGGAGGACATCCGGCTGCGCGGCTTCTCGCTGCAGGCCACCGGCGACATCTTCGTCGACGGCCTGCGCGACCCGGCGTTCTACGAGCGCGACAGCTTCAACTGGGAACGCCTGGAGGTGCTGCGCGGCAGCGCCAGCATGCTGTTCGGCCGCGGCTCCACCGGCGGCGCGGTCAACCAGGTGAGCAAGCTGCCGCGCCTGTTCCAGCCCAGCGAGGTGGCGGTCACCGTCGGTAGCGGCGGCACCCTGCGCGGCACGCTGGACCTCAACGCGAAGACCGGCGAGAACGCCGCCTTGCGCGTCAACGCGATGGCCCATATCGGCAACCAGTACGGCGTGAAGACCGACAAGACCGGCATCGCGCCGGCCTTGCGCTGGGGCATCGGCACCCGCGACGAGTTCCTGCTCGGCCTGTACCGGCTGGACAACGACAACGGCATCCACTACGGCCTGCCCTGGCTGGCCGGCCGCATGCTGCCGGTGGACACGCGTTCGTACTACGGTGCGCTGTCGGACGTCAGCAGCGGCAGCGCGACGCTGGCCACCCTGGGCCACGTGCACCGCTTCGCCGACCGCAGCGAGTGGCGCAGCACGCTGCGCCTGGGCCGCTACGAGCGCGACCAGCGTGCCAGCGCGGTGCGCTTCGCGCCGGCGGCGGTGCAACCCGGCGGCGTGGCCGTGACCCCGGAGACCTTCGGCCCGGACACCGTGCTGCGGCGTTCCGGCGGCGCCGGCGTGCACGCCAAGATCCAGGACCTGGATGCGCTGACCTTCCAGAGCGATTACGACACCAAGTTCCAGGCGTGGGGCTGGCGCCACGCGCTGCAGACCGGCGTCGACTTCACGAAGGACGCCTTCACCGGCTACGCCGCGGCCAACCCGGCCAGCGGCCCGCTCGTGAAGCCCGACGTCACGGTGGCGGACAACCGCGGCAGCGGCTGGGTCGACGAGTCGCTGCGGCACGTGAACAAGAACCGCGACTTCGACGCCGAGGCGCTCGGCCTGTACCTGCAGGACCTGGTGCAGGTCGCGCCGGCCTGGAAGCTGCTGCTGGGCGCCCGCTGGGACCGCTTCGCGGGACGCTACCGCACCTTCAGCACCGCGGCAGCCAACTTCGGTGAACTCACGGCCGAGCGCCGCCGCACCGACGCGCTGTGGAGCCAGCGCGCCGGCGTGCTGTGGCAGCCGACGCCGCTGTCGTCGTTCCACTTCTCCTACGGCACCAGCTTCAACACCTCGGGCGATGCCTACCAGTACGACGCGCTGGGCAGCAACACGCCGCCGGAGAAGAGCCGCAACCTCGAGCTCGGCGCCAGGCTCGACAGCGCCAGCGGCCACGCGACGCTCCGCCTGGCGCTGTTCCACGCGACCAAGACCAACGAGCGCAACCGCGACGAGGAATCGGTCAGCCCGACCAACTACGTGCTGTCCGGCCAGCGCCATGCCGCCGGGCTGGAGATCGACGTCGCCGGCCGCATCACGCCGGCCTGGGAGGTCTATGTCTCGTATGCCTGGATCCCCGACGCCGAGGTCGACAAGGCCTCGTCGGTGCTCGGCACCACGCTGGCCGGCGAACGCGTCGGCCAGCGCCCGGGGCTGACGCCCGAGCATTCGGGCACGGTGTGGACGACCTGGCGCGTGACGCCCCGGTTGCGCATCGGCGGCGGTCTCAACGCGCGCAGCAGCGACACGCCGCAGCAGAGCACGATCCGCGCGCCGGGCTTCGTCACCGGCGACCTGATGGCCGAATACGACGCCGGCGCGGTGCTGTTCAAGCTCAACGTCGGCAACGTCACCGACAAGCTGTACGCCGACGTGCTGTACCGCGGCCACTACATCCCGGGCAAGCCGCGCACCGTGCAGTTCACGACGGTCGCCAGGTTCTGAGCGGGGGCGACCGATGAGGCGGCGAACCCTGCTGCTCGGTGCCGGCGCCACCTGGCCGGCGCTGTACTCCGCGCGCGATGCGGCCGGCGCCGGACCGGGCTTCACGGCGCACGGCGAGGTCGAGCGACTGGCCACCGCGTGGCGCGTGCCGGCCGAAGACGGCCGCGCGCCGGGCGACGGCGGCGACCGCGTCGGCGTCTTCGAAGTCGACTGGGCCGCGGGCCGCGTGGCGCTGCTCGGCGAGACCGCCGTGCCGGCGCGCGCCCATGGCCTGCTGGCGCTGGCGGACGGCGGCTTCCTGGCCGTCGCGCACCGGCCCGGACGCTGGCTGCTGCGCGGCGACGCCGAGGGCCGGGTCGTGCAGCGCCTGGACCTGGACGCCGCGCGCGAACGGCGCGGTCTCAATGGCCATGTCGTCGCCAGCGCCGACGGCCGCTGGCTGTTCAGCACCGAGACCGACCCGGTCGACGGCAGCGGCTGGGTCGCCGTGCGCGACGCCCGCACGCTGGCCCGCGTCGCCGAATTCTCGAGCCACGGCGCCGACCCGCACCAACTGCTGGCGGCCAGCGATGGCACGCTGCTCGTCGCCAATGGCGGCATCGTGCGCGACGCGCGCGGCCGCCAGCGAGCCGGCGAGGCGATGGACAGCAGCCTGGTGCGGCTGGATCCGGCCACGGGCCGGCTGCTCGGGCAATGGCGGCTGGCCGATCCGGCGCTGTCGATGCGTCACCTGGCCTGGGCCGCCGGCGACGAGCCGCTATTGGGCATCGCGCTGCAGGCCGGGCATGCGCAGGCTGCCGAACGCGTCGCCGCACCGGTGCTCGCGGTCTGGGACGGCGAGCGGCTGCACCTGCCCACGGCCGATGGCCGCGGCGGCGGTTATGCCGGCGACATCGCCGCGGCGCCCGGCGGCGGCTTCGTGCTCAGCGCGCAGAAGCAGGGGCGCTGCCTGTGGTGGCACCCCGGCGCGCCCGAGGCGCTGACGCTGGTCGCCGAACTGCGCGAGCCCTGCGCGCTGGCCGCCGCGCCGGACGGCGCCGGCGTCAGCATCAGCGCCGGCCGCGGCGTGGCGCGCTGGCACGCCAGGCTGGCGCCGCGCATGATGGCCTGGCCGGCGGCGCTGGCGCCGGACAACCACTGGGTGCGGCTGGCCGTGGCGTGAGGTCGCGCCGGGCCCTGCGCGAACACCGCGCGGCCGCTCAGCGCATCGCCAGCGGCACCGGCCCGCGCGGCGCGGGGAAGCGTCGGTCCAGCAGCGCCAGGTCCTCGTCGCCCAGCACCAGCTGCTGCGCGGTCCAGTTGTGGCGCAGGTGCACGGCGTTGCCGGCCTTGGGGATGGCCATCACGCCCGGATGGCGCAGCACCCAGGCCAGCGCCACCTGCGACGGCGTGGCCTGGTGGCGCGCCGCGACCTCGCGCAGCGCCGGGTGGTCGGCGAGTTCACCCTGGTCCAGCGGGCTGTAGGCCATCAGCGGCATCTGCTGCACGCGCTGCCAGGGCAGCAGGTCGCGCTCGACGCCGCGCTGCGTCAGCGAGAAATAGACCTGGTTGGCCGCGCAGGCCTTGCCGCCGGGCACCGCGGCCAGCTCGCGCAGGTCGGCGACGTCGACGTTGCTGACGCCCCACAGGCGGATCCAGCCCCGGCGCAGCAGCGCCTCGAAGCCGCGCACCGTGTCGGCCAGAGGCAACCCGCCGCGCCAGTGCAGCAGGTACAGGTCGATGTGGTCCAGGCGCAGCGCGCGCAGGCTGCGCTCGCAGGCGGCGAGCACGCCTTCCTCGCTGGCGTGGTGCGGCAGCACCTTGCTGACGACGAAGACCTGCTCGCGCGGCAGGCCGCCGCGCAGCGCGTCCGCCAGCGCCTCGCCGAGCACCGCCTCGGCGCCGCCGTCGCCGTACATCTCGGCGGTGTCGAAGACGCGGTAGCCGATGTCCAGCGCCAGCCGCAGCGTGCGCACCTCGGCGGCGCGGCGCGCGGCGTCCTCGCCCAGCCGCCAGGTGCCCAGGCCCAGCGCCGGCCGCTCCTCGCCGCTGGGGAACGTGACCTCGGGGCCGGCGGCTGCCTGCGCGTCCATGGTGCATTCTGTGGCCAACCCGGCGGGCCCACCAAGCCTGCTCAACGCGGCTTTATCATCGTGGTCGATGCAAGGCGCTCCTCCCGATCTCGCGCAGGTCCGCCTGGACAACGCGCTGGCGCTGTTCGAGGAGTTCGTGCGCGCCACCGCCCGCCATGCCGACGCGGCCACGCTGCGGGGCCTGGAGCGGCGATTTGCCGAACGCGTGCAGATCCAGCCCAGCTACTGGAGCCAGATCAAGGGCCGCTCGCGGCAGATCGGCGAGCGGCTGGCGCGCCAGTTCGAGCACCTGTGCCACAAGCCGCGCGGCTGGATGGACGTGCCGCACACCGCGGGCGCGGCAGGGGCGGCGGCCGCAGCAGCGGCAACGCCCGTCGGCGCGCCGGCCGACGACCACGATGCCCTCGCACCGCGTGACGACGACGAGCGCTTCATCGTCGGCCTGGTGCTGACCTACTACCGGCGCCACCCCCAGCGCGCCCGCGTGCGCCTGCTGGACCTGCTGGGCGAGGTGCTGACGCCCGGCGCGCCGGTGCCGCCGGCCGCCGCGGCCGCGCCGGTCGTCGCGCGCCGCCCGCCGGCCGGCCCTGCCGCGACCCCGGTCGACGACGAGCAGGCGCTGTGGCAGCGCTCGCAGGCCGGTGTCGCGCCGCTCAAGCGCAAGCCCTGAGGCGCCGCATCGGGACCGGGCCGCGCGGCGCTGCATGCGGTGCCGATGCGACATCCCCCATGGCCTAGGGATGTCCCGGGGGCATCGATCGCTTGCACATTGATAATCACGTGTTTATCATTTGCGCAAGCCAGTGACAGCGGTCCCCCAGCACGGTCCGCCGCCACTTCCGATCAACCCACGCTGGAGCGCCATGTTCACTGCCGTCGTCCTTGTCGAGTCCCGGCCCGCCCGCCGCATCGCGGCCGGTGTGCTGCGTGTCTTCGCACGAGGTCTGGCCGTCGCTGGCGCAGATGTCGATGGTGCTCCGCCCGGGGCACCGGTGAGCTGAACCAGGCCACGCAGCGCGGGGCCTGAAAGCAGGCTCTCCGACGGCCCGGGTTGCACCAGCAGCCCGGGCCGTCGGCGTTCTGGAGCGCCAGCGGCCGTTGCCCCCCACCGATCCACGCCAAGAAGGAGCCCCGATGAAGCTGATCCTGTCCCCGCGCAAGCCGCGCAACCCGTTCGCCACCGCGGCGCGCCTGCGCCGCGCCGGCGCACACCGCAGCGGCCACGCCGCGCTGCGCCAGCAGGCCGGGCGCGAACTGCGCCGCGAGATCGAACGCCTGCGACCGAGTCCCTGAGTCCGCCACCCCCGGAGAACCGCCGACCGCCCGTGCTGCGAAGGCGCTTCCCGCCCCTGGAGAAAGATCATGCGAGAACTGCCCTTCGACGCCGTGGCCCCCGAGCCGCCCCGCGTCCGCGTCCTGGTCGCTGCCTTGCTGCAGTCGGCCAGCCGTGCCCTCGACGCGCTGGCCCGCCGGCTGGCGCTGGTCGAGGCCCCCGCCGCGCCGGCCGAACCCCAGCTGGAGTTCCACGGCGACGCCGCCGCGCCCGAGGGCGCGCTGTACGTGAACGGCCAGCTGGTCGGTCATGTGCTGGGTGTGAACCGGCTGTAGACCGGCAACGCCTCCTCTCACGGGCCCCGCAGCGGCGCACAATCGCCGCCGCGGGGCCCGTGCCCTTTTCGGCCCGGCCGCGAACCACGATGCCATCGCAGCGACTGTTCATCCGCCGCCAGGACCTGGGCGACACCCGGCTGGCACCGGACCCCGATGCCGCTCGCCCGCTGGCCGACGGCGAGGTGCGCCTGGCGATCGAGCGCTTCGCGCTGACCGCCAACAACGTCACCTACGCTGCCTTCGGCGAGGCGATGAAGTACTGGCAGTTCTTCCCGGCCGCCGACCCGGCGCTGGGCTGCCTGCCGGTATGGGGCTTCGCCACCGTGACCGAGTCGCGCGCCGACGGCGTCGCGCCCGGCCGCCGGGTCTGGGGCTGCCTGCCGGCGGGCAGCCATCTCGTGGTGCGGCCGGCGCGCATCGGCGGCGCCGGCTTCGCCGACGCGTCGCCGCACCGCGAAGGGCTGGCGCCGATCTACGCGCAATACAGCTTCTGCGACGCCGACCCGACCTGGCGCGCCGACCGCGAGGACTTGCAGTCGCTGCTGCGCCCGCTGTTCACGACCTCCTTCCTGCTCGACGACTTCCTGGCCGGCGAGGCCTTCTTCGGCGCGCGCCGGCTGCTGCTGTCCAGCGCCAGCAGCAAGACCGCGATCGCCACGGCCCACTGCCTGCAGCAGCGGCCGCGCGGCGAGCGGCCGGCGATCGTCGGGCTCACCTCGCCGGCGCGCCGGGACTTCGTCGCCGCGCTGGGCCTCTACGACGAGGTGCGGGCCTACGACGAGCTGCCGCGGCTGGACGCCGCCGTGCCCACGCTGTACGTGGACTTCGCCGGCGACGCCGCGCTGCGCGCCGCCGTGCACCGCCACTTCGACGGCACGCTGGCCTACAGCTGCGCCATCGGCGGCACGCACTGGCAGGCGCTGGGTGGCGGCCAGGGCCTGCCGGGGCCGCGGCCGGTGCTCTTCTTCGCGCCGGCGCAGGCCGCCAAACGCGCAGCGCCGCCGCCCGAAGGCTGGGGCCGCGACGGGCTGCAGCAGCGCCTCGGCCAGGCCTGGGGTGGCTTCGTCGAGGCCACGGCCGGCGGTTCGCGTCCGTGGCTGCAGGTCGTGCGGCGCCCGGGCGGCGAAGCCCTGCTGCGCGCCTGGGCCGACCAACTGGCCGGCCGCGTCGACGCGAGCGAAGGCACGATCGGCTCGCTCGCGGGCTGAACGCGCTCAAGGCGGCCGCCGAAAAGGCCGATATCGCCGGTACGAGTCCCTCCGGAGGCCCGATGGCCGAAGCCTCGCCGTTCATCAGCACGCCGCCGCGCGACCTGGCGGGCTGGGTGGCGTTGTTCGATCCGGCCGCGCTGCCGGTGCTGGCCAGCAGCGCCGACGCCCTGGAGGAACTGCGCCCCAACGAGGACGCGGTCGACGCCCACCTGCTGGCCGAGACCATCGCCAGCGACCCGCTGATGACGGTCAAGCTGCTGGCCCATGTCGCCGCGCTGCGCCGCGGCCGCGAGGGCGGCGAGACCGAAACGGTGACCGAGGCGCTGGTGATGCTGGGCATCCCGCCCTTCTTCCGCGCCTTCGGGCCGCAGACCGCGGCCGAGGAGCTGCTGGCCGGGCAGCCGGCGGCGCTCGAGGGCTTCCAGCGCGTGCTGCGGCGCGCGCACCGCGCCGCGCGCTTCGCGATCGGCTTCGCGGTGCACCGCATGGACCACGACGCACCGGTGATCCACGAGGCCGCGCTGCTGCACGACTTCGCCGAGCTGCTGCTGTGGCTGCGCGCACCGACGCTCGCGCTCGCGATCGCCGAACGCCAGCGCGCCGACCCCGCGCTGCGCTCGGCCGCGGTGCAGCGCGAGCTGCTGCACGTGACGCTGGCCGAACTGCAGCAGGCGCTGATGACGGCCTGGCGGCTGCCGGCGCTGCTGGTGCGGCTCGCCGACGACCATGGCGGCGCGGCGAATTCCCAGGTGCGCACCGTG
The DNA here is from genome assembly GCA_019635315.1 of Rubrivivax sp. GTDB lineage: Bacteria > Pseudomonadota > Gammaproteobacteria > Burkholderiales > Burkholderiaceae_C > Rubrivivax. The sequence goes on along the minus strand of JAHBZT010000001.1, from coordinate 727,944 downwards.
CAGCTGGCGATCCGCGTCGCACGCCACAGCGCCGACGGCTGGGACAACGCCGCGCTGCCCGACGACCTGCGCGAGGTCGGCGAACTGCTGCTGCTGGCACCGGAACCGACGGCGCGCCTGCTGCGCGAGATCGACGCCGATTGACCGTGCGGCAACGCCGCGCCCTTGAGCGCGGCCGCCGCCCGTGCGACAGTGGGCGCCGTCGAGTCGCCGGAGGGCGGGCCATGGACATGGACAGCGTGCAGAACTTCGTCGCCACCACGCTGGCCGATGTCGGCCTGAAGGTGCTGGCGGCGATCGCCTTCTGGCTGGTCGGCCGCTGGCTGATCGCGCGCGTGATCGGGCTGATGCAGGCGGCGATGGGCCGCAACCAGGTCGACCCGACGCTGACCAAGTATCTCGGCTCGGTCGTCAGCATCGCGCTGAATATCGCGCTGGTGCTGGGCATCCTGGGCTACTTCGGGATCCAGACGACCTCGTTCGCGGCCATGCTGGCCGGCGCCGGCGTGGCCATCGGCGCCGCCTGGAGCGGCATGCTGGGCAACTTCGCGGCCGGCGCCTTCATGCTGGTGCTGCGGCCGTTCAAGGTCGGCGACTTCGTGCAGATCGGCGGCATCACCGGCACCATCCACGAGCTGGGCCTGTTCGGCACCACGATCATCACGCCGGACAACGTGCACACGCTGGTCGGCAACAGCAAGGTCTTCGGCGACACGATCCTGAACTACTCGGCGCGCCCGGTGCGCCGCGTCGACCGCACGGCGCAGCTGGCCGGCGCGGTGGACCCGCTGGAGGCCATCGCGCGCTTCCGGGAAGCGCTGGCCGAGATCCCGAACGTGGCCAAGGACCCGGCGCCGGAGGTCGACCTGCTGGACATCAACCTGGTCGGCACGGTGATCGCGGTGCGGCCCTACTGCCACACCGACCACAACTGGCAGGTCTACTTCGACACGAACGAGGCCATCGTGCGCGTGTGCCGCGAGGCCGGCTGGCCGGCGCCGACGCCGACGCAGATCCTGAAGACCGTGCCGGCTTGACGCCGCGTGCGGACCGGCCCGGCGTCGCTCAGGCGAAGGACAGCAGGCCCAGCAGCCCCAGCACCAGCGCCAGGTAGCGCGCCGCCTTGCCGAGCGCGATCCAGGCCATGCTCTGCCAGAAGGGCATCTTCAGGAAGCCGGCAGCCAGCACCAGCGCGTCGCCGACCAGCGGCAGGAACGAGAGGAACAGCGCCGGCGGGCCCCAGCGGCGCAGCCGCTGCACACGCGGATGCTCCAGGTCCACCTTGGCGCCCACGCGCTGGAAGCGCTCGTAGCCCTGGCGCCCGGCCCAGCCCATGCCGAAGGTCAGCAGGCAGCCGATGACGTTGCCCAGCGTGGCCACGCCCAGCGCCTTCCAGGCGAGGTCGGGGTAGGCGGTGATCAGCGCCGTCATCACGACCTCGCTGCTGCCGGGCAGGATGGTCGCCGAGACGAAGGCCGAGAAGAACAGGCCCCACAGCCCGGCGCCGGCGCTCATCCAGGACTGCAGCCAGGCCGCGAGCTCGTTGATCCATTCGAACATGGGGCGCGATTGTCGCTGCTGGCCCCGGCGGCGCCGGCCCGCAGCGCGCGGCAGGCGTCACGGCGGCGGCGCGCCCTTCACAGCGGCAGCGCCTGCGGCCCCTTGAACTGGCGCAGCACGAAGCTGGTCTTGCAGTCCTGCACCGCGGGGTGGCGCAGCAGCGTGTCCATGATGAAGCGCGAGCAATGCTCGATGTCGCGCACCATCACGCGCAGCAGGTAGTCCATCTCGCCGGTCAGCGCGGCGCACTCGACCACTTCGGGCCAGCTCTGCACCGCGGCAGCGAAGGCGTCCATGGGGCTTCGGGGGTCGCCCGGGGCCTGCTTGGCCAGGCGCACGCTGAGGTAGGCGGTGAGCGCGAGGCCGACACGCTGCGGGTCCACGCGCGCGCCATAGCCGGTGATGACCCCGGCGTCCTCCAGCCGGCGCACGCGGCGCAGCGCCGCGCTGCCCGATAACCCCACCAGCGACGCCAGATCGTCGTAGGTGATGCGGCCCTGGACCTGCATCGCCTGAAGGATGCGCCTGTCGATCGCATCGAGACCGGACTCTTCGGACATGTCGACATCATCGCAGGAATCCTGCGTTCGATAGCAATCCGGCGCCCGACTTTGCAGCCACCCTGCGCCGTCACCGTCCTACAGTGCGGCTTTTCTTCGGCGGCACGAGGCGGCACATGCAATTCACCCCCTGGGACAACCCGATGGGCACCGACGGCTTCGAGTTCATCGAGTACGCCGCACCCGACCCGGCCGCGATGGGCCAGCTCTTCGAGCGCATGGGCTTCACCGCCGTCGCCAAGCACCGCCACAAGAACGTGCTGCTGTACCGGCAGGGCGAGATCAACTTCATCGTCAATGCCGAGCCCGACAGCTTCGCGCAGCGCTTCGCGCGCCTGCACGGGCCGAGCATCTGCGCGATCGCCTTCCGCGTGCAGGACGCCAAGGCGGCGTACGAGAGGGCGCTATCGCTGGGCGCCTGGGGCTATGCCGGCAGCGCCGGCCCGGGCGAACTGAACATCCCGGCCATCAAGGGCATCGGCGACAGCCTGATCTACCTGGTCGACAAGTGGCGCGGCAAGAACGGCGCCCAGGTGGGCGACATCGGCAACATCGGCTTCTACGACGTCGACTTCGAGCCGCTGCCCGGGGCCGCGAAGGCGGGGCTCAACCCGGCGGGCATCGGCCTGACCTACGTGGACCACCTGACCCACAACGTGCACCGCGGCCGCATGGGCGAGTGGGCCGAGTTCTACGAGCGCCTGTTCAACTTCCGCGAGATCCGCTACTTCGACATCGAGGGCCAGGTCACCGGCGTCAAGAGCAAGGCCATGACCAGCCCCTGCGGCCGCATCCGCATCCCTATCAACGAGGAAGGCAACGAGAAGGCGGGCCAGATCCAGGAGTACCTGGACAAGTACCGCGGCGAGGGCATCCAGCACATCGCGCTGGGTTCCACCGACCTGCCGGCCACGGTGGACGCGCTGCGCGGCAACGGCATCAAGCTGCTGGACACCATCGACACCTACTACGAGCTGGTCGACAAGCGCATCCCCGGCCATGGCGAGAACGTCGCCGAGCTGCACAAGCGCAAGATCCTGATCGACGGCAAGGCCGGCGAGCTGCTGCTGCAGATCTTCAGCGAGAACCAGCTCGGGCCCATCTTCTTCGAGTTCATCCAGCGCAAGGGCGACCAGGGCTTCGGCGAGGGCAACTTCAAGGCGCTGTTCGAGAGCATGGAGCTCGACCAGATGCGCCGCGGCGTGTTGTGAGCCCCCAGGCTCCCTCTGGTCGCCACCCCCCGAGGGGGCTCTGGCAGCGGACCGGCAGAGCCGGTTCCGCGCCAGCGGCTTGGCCTTCTCGCTCGATCACGAGGCACTGAATGGACCGTCGTTCTGCCAAGGGCGTCAACCAGGGCGTGGCGCCCGTGACCTACGGCACCGGCGACCGCCCGCCGCGCGGCGACTATGCCAAGGCGCGCGCGGACTACACCTGCGAGCAGGACTGGGCGCAGTACAGCGAGGCCGACCACGACACCTACCGGCGCCTGTACGCGCGCCAGCTGCAGCAGTTGCCGGGCCGCGCCTGCGACGAATTCGTGCGCGCCGTGCAGCAGCTCGGCGCGCCGGAGCGCATCCCGCGCTTCGACGAGGTCAGCGAACGGCTGATGAAGGCCACCGGCTGGCAGGTCGTCGGCGTGCCGGGGCTGATTCCGGAGGAGGCCTTCTTCGCGCTGCTGGCGGCGCGCAGGTTTCCGGTCACCGACTGGATCCGCAAGCCCGAGGAATTCGACTATGTCGTCGAGCCGGACGTCTTCCACGACCTGTTCGGCCATGTGCCGCTGCTCTTCGACCCGGTCTTCGCCGACTACATGCAGGCCTACGGCGCCGGCGGCCTGAAGGCGAGCCGGCTCGACGCCTGCGAGCTGCTGGCGCGGCTGTACTGGTATACGGTGGAATTCGGGCTCATCCGCACGCCGGCCGGACTGCGCGCCTACGGCGCCGGCATCCTGAGCAGCGCCGGCGAGCTGCGCTACAGCGTCGAGAGCCCCGAGCCGCGGCGCGTGGCCTTCGACCTGAAGCGGCTGATGCGCAGTCGCTACCGCATCGACACCTTCCAGGCCACCTATTTCGTGATCGACTCGTTCGACCAGCTGTTCGAGGCCACGGCGCCGGACTTCACGCCGATCTATGCCGAGGTGCGCGAGACGATCGCAAGCAGCGGCGAGATCGAGGCCGGTGCGGTGCTGCCGGGCGAACGCCAGTTCAGCGTGACGCCGCTGCCGGCCTGACTGTCGCCAGGCCTGCCGGGCCGGGAAGGCCCAGCCGGTGCAGCAGTTCGTCCCACGGCTCCGGCCGGTCGACCAGGTCCACGTGCGCCGTGCCCGCCAGGTGGCGGTTGTCGGCGCCCGGCAGCGTGGCCGTGGCCGGCGGGAAGACGATGTTGTCGCAATGGCCGTAGAAGCAGGTGAAGCGCGCGCTGCGGCCCGCCGGCTCGCGCGTGGCCAGCGCCTGCAGCCAGCCCGAACCGCGCTGCATCTGGCGCCCGTTGGCCGAGAACGCGAAGCGCGCGAGCCAAGTGCCGTGGTGCGGCGTGCCGATGGTGATGGCATGGTGCACGCGCGCATCGTCGCCCAGCTCGGCCCACCAGCGGCGCAGCACCAGGCCGCCCATGCTGTGCGCGACGACCACCGGCGCCAGCCCGGTGGCTTGCTCGATGCGGCGCACGCCGGCTTCCACGGCGGCGATGCAGCCGTCGATCGAGCCGAAGACCGGATCGAGGTTCAGCGCGACCACCGGCACCCCCAGCGCCCGCAGGCGCAGCAGCCAGGGGTTCCAGAGGCCGCGGTTGCAGATGAAGCCATGCAGCAGCAGCACGCCGCGGCGGCCCGCGGCGTCCGGCGGCAGGTGGTCCGCGACGCGGGCCGAGAGGAAGGGCTGGCGCCAGAAGAAGACGCGCGGCACCTGCCGCACCTCGCCCCACCACGCGGCGATCCACTGGCGCAGCGTCGGCCGCGACGTCGGGTCGTCGCCGCGCGCGGCCGCCGCGAGCACGAACTCCAGCGCCAGCATCACCGGGTGCAGCGCCAGCACGCCCAGCGCCAGCAGCAGGCCGAGCCCGGGCCGGCCGCTGGACCAGCCCCAGGCCAGCAGCGCGGCCATCAGCAGCAGGCCGGCGCCGATCAGCGCGCGAAACAGCCGGGCCAGCATCAGGCCAGCGCCACGTCGCGCCCGTTCAACTCGCGGGCCAGCCCGGCGGCCAGGCGCGCGGCCAGGCCATAGACCGAGAGCTGCGGGTTGGCGCCGATGCTGGTGGGGAACAGCGAACCGTCGTGCACCGACAGATTGTCGAGCTGCCAGTGCCGGCCGTCGGGCTGCACGACGCCGAGCTCGGGCCGGCCGGCCATGCCGCAGCCGCCCATCACGTGGGCGCTGAGCAGGCGCAGCAGGTAGGGCTTCATCGGCAGTGCGGCGATCTGGCGCTTCGCTTCGGCCCAGCTGCGGCTGGGCGCGGCATGCTCGTGCACCGGCGTGACCTCGCGCGCGCCGGCGGCGAACTGGATCTCGGCCATCGCCAGCAGCGCGCGGCGCGCGCCGTCGAACAGGACCTCGTTCAACGGATAGTCCAGCAACGGCGTGCCGTCGCGGCGCAGCGTGACGCGGCCGCCCGGCGACTGCTCGTGGAAGCCGTCGCGCAACAGTGCCAGCAGCGCCTGGGTATTCGGGAAGCGCTGCATTGCCGCCGCCTGCCCGGCGCCGAAGCCGGGCATCGTCAGCGCGGCGATCAGCGGGTGCAGCGGCGGCGCCTCGAGCTTGAAGCCCAGCGGGCCGTCGATCGCATCGATGCCCAGGAAGTGGTCCGTGTACATGGTCTGCGGCGCGCCCTGCCAGCCTTCGATGGGCTCGTCGAACAGCGCGGTGGAGACGACCACCGGGTGCAGAAAGGTGCGCGTGCCGAGCCGCCCGTGCGGGTCCGGCGCGCCCGAGCGCAGCAGCAGCGCCGGCGAATTGATCGCGCCGCCGGCGACCACCACGTGGCGCGCGCGCACCAGCGTGCCCTCGCCTTCGAGCACGCGGGCGTTGACCGCCACCGGCAGCACGCGCAGGCCGCGCACGGCCTCACCTTCGATCACCAGCCGCTGCACGCGCGCCTGCACCAGCAGCGTCGCGCCGCGGTCCAGCGCCGCCGGGATCGTCGTCACCAGCATCGACTGCTTGGCGTTGGTCGGGCAGCCCAGGCCGCAGGACCCCAGGTTCCAGCAGGCCTTGACGTTGCGCAGGATGGCCGCGGCCGGGATGCCCAGCCGCGCCGCGCCGGTCTTCAGCCGCTCGTTGTTGGCATTCGGCGGCACCAGCCAGGGGCCGATGTGCAGCCGGCGCTCGGCCTGCGCGAACCAGGGCGCCATCGCGTCGTCGGTCATCTCCGGCAGGTCGAAACGCTGGCGCCAGAAGGCCAGCGTCTCGGACGGCGTGCGGAACGAGCTCGTCCAGTTGACGGTGGTCGAGCCGCCGACGCAGCGGCCCTGCAGGATGCTGATCGCCTTGTCCGCGGTCTGCCGGTTGGCGCTGTCCTGGTACAGCTGCGGGTAGGCCTCGCTCTCGAGCTGGTGGAAGTCGCGGCTGCTCCTGAGCGGTCCTTCCTCGACGATGACCACCGACAGGCCCGCGGCCGTGAGCAGTTCGGCGCTGATGCCGGCCCCGGCGCCGCTGCCGACGATGGCGACGTCGCAGTCCAGCGCCTTCGGCAGCGCACCGTACGGGCCGCCGCGGACCTTCCAGCCGCGGGACAGGCCGTCGGCGACGGGATCGGGCACGGGGTTCATCGTCGGGGGCTCAGATCTTCATCGGCCCCGGGTAGCCGATGCGCGGCCAGGCCGACGGGTCGGCAAACCAGGCCGCATTGACCAGGTCGCGCAGCGCACGGTAGAGCTGCTGACGCAACGCCAGGGAGGACCCACGCAAGCGGTTCAGCATGGCCGTCAGCTCGGCCGTCTCGGCGTCGGCCCAGTCGCTGCCCAGGCCGGTGAGCAGCAGACGGCCGGGCGCGCTGGCCAGCAGCGCAAGCATCTCGCCGATTTCGTCCTGCAGCGACGGCGGCAGCCCCTGCAGCGTGGCGTCCATGCGCTCGAGCAGGGCCGCCAGCGCGGGCGCCTGGGCCGGCGGCGCAGGAAGCAGGCCGTCCAGCACCGCCCGCGCCACCGCGCCGAAGACCTCGCGCCCGGCCGGGGCCAGGCGGCCGTCCGCCGTCAGGCCGGGCCGCAGCGAGGCCAGCGTGCCGCCGGCGACTGCCAGCACCGCGCCGGCAGCCAGGCCGGCGGTCATCAGCGTGCGGCGGCGCAGGACAGGCATGCGCGGCAGTGTTGCATCATTGGCAGGCCCCGCCCTAGAGGCGGCCGACTAACCGGCGCAGCGGCGGACGCTGCATCGCATGCCGTGAACGAGCAGGGACGACGGATCCTCGAGTGCCTGGAAGGCGTGGCCGCCGAACGTGCGCGCCGCAGCGCAGACCCGGCGCTGGGCGAACGCGTGCAGGCGGTCAAGCACTACCAGCACCAGCGATTCGAGCAGACCTATGCCGACATGCTGGCGCATCCGCGCTATGCCAAGGCGGCGCGCTTCTTCCTCGAGGACCTGTACGGTCCGGAGGACTTCACGCGGCGTGACGACGAGTTTGCGCGCATCGTGCCGGCGCTGGTGCGTTTGTTCCCGCACGAGATCATCTCCACCGTCATGGCGCTGGCCGAACTGCACGTGCTGTCCGAGCGCATGGACAGCGCGATGGCGCTGGCGCTGCCGTCCTCGCCGCCGGATGGCGAGGCCTACGCCCAGGCCTGGCGTGCGGTCGGCCAACCGGCGCAGCGCGAGCGCCAGATCCAGCTGATGCTGCAGGTGGGCGGGGCGCTGGAACGCTATACGCGCAACCCGCTGCTTCGCCACAGCCTGCGGCTGATGCGCACGCCGGCGCAGGCGGCCGGGCTGGGTGCGCTGCAGGCCTTCCTGGAGAACGGCTTCGACACCTTCCGAGAGATGCGCGGCGCGCGCGAATTTCTCGACACGATCGCGACGCGGGAGCGCGAACTGGCGGCGCGGCTGTTCGCCGGCGGTGTCGCGGGCGCGACAGCCGGCGGCTGAGGCGGCCACCGGCCTGCCGCCGGCGTTGCGCCGGCTCCGTCAGGAGAATTCCCGTAGCGCGGGGCCCGGCGTGTCGCGACGATGTCGTGTTCAACGCTGCCGACGACCCGACCCGTGTCCCATCCCTGGCTTGCGCATTACCCGAGCGGCGTTCCAGCCCAGGCGAACGTCGACGCCTACGAGAGCCTGACCGACCTGCTGGAGGCGGCGTTCCGGCGCTTCGCCAAGCGCGACGCGACCGCATGCATGGACAGCCGCATGACCTACCGCGAGCTGGACGAGCTGTCGCAGGCTTTCGGGGCCTGGCTGCAGTCCACCGGCCTGGAGCGCGGCGCGCGGGTCGCGGTGATGATGCCCAACGTGCCGCAGTACCTGGTAGCCATGGCCGGCATCCTGCGCGCCGGGTATGTGGTGGTCAACGTCAACCCGCTGTATACGGCGCGCGAACTGGAGCACCAGCTCAAGGATTCGGGCGCCGAAGCCATCGTCGTCCTCGAGAATTTCGCGCACACGCTCGAGGAGGTGATCGAGCACACGCCGGTGCGGCACGTGGTGCTGGCCGCGATGGGCGACCTGCTCGGCTTCTGGCGCGGGCGCTGGATCAATTTCGCCGTCCGCCACCTGGCGCGCATGGTGCCCGAGTTCCGGCTGCCGCTGGACGGCGGACGCACGGCGCAACGCTTCGTCGACGTGCTGGAGGACGGGTCGCGCATGAGCCTGCGCCGGGTGGCCTGCCGGCCGGACGACGTGGCCTTCCTGCAGTACACCGGCGGCACGACCGGCGTGTCTAAGGGCGCGACGCTGCTGCACCGCAACGTGGTCGCCAACATCATGCAGTGCGAGGCCTGGTTCAAGCCGATGCTGGACAAGGTCGGCGACCAGCAACTGACCACCGTCTGCGCACTGCCGCTGTATCACATCTTCGCGCTGACGATCTGCGCGCTGATGGGCGCGCACTTCGGCGCGATGAACATCTTGATCCCCAATCCGCGCGACATCCCGGGGCTCGTGCGTACCCTGGCGCAATACCGCATCAACATGTTCCCGGCGGTCAATACGCTGTTCAATGCGCTGGCGAACGATGCGGACTTCGCGCGCCTGGACTTCTCCGGGCTCGTGGTGAGCAATGGCGGCGGCATGGCGGTGCAGCAGGCCACCGCGGAACGCTGGCTGAAGGTCACCGGCTGCCCGGTGGTCGAAGGTTATGGCCTGTCCGAGACTTCGCCTGTGGCGACCTCGAACCGGCTGGACCTGCAGGAGTTCACGGGCACCATCGGCCTGCCCATCCCCTCCACCGAGATCGCGATCCGCGACGACGACGGTCGTGACGTGCCGACCGGTCAACCGGGCGAGATCTGCATCCGCGGGCCGCAGGTGATGGCGGGCTACTGGAACCGGCCCGACGAGACCGCGAGGGTCATGACCCCGGATGGCTACTTCAAGTCGGGGGACGTCGGCGTGATGGACGCGCGGGGCTATGTGCGCATCGTCGATCGCAAGAAGGACATGATCCTGGTCTCGGGCTTCAACGTCTATCCGAACGAGATCGAGCAGGTCGTGAGCCTGCATCCGGGCGTGCTGGAATGTGCGGCGATCGGCATTCCCGACGAGAAGTCCGGCGAGGCGGTGAAGCTGTACGTCGTCAAGAACGACCCGACGCTGTCGGAGGACGAGGTGGCGCGCTACTGTCGCGACAACTTCACGGCCTACAAGCGGCCCAAGTACATCGAATTCCGGGACGAGCTGCCCAAGAGCAACGTCGGCAAGATCCTGCGCCGCGAATTACGCTCCGCCGCTTGACGGCACCGTCGTGCCCGTCGATTTCAGGCTGCAAATGGAAAAAGGCCCGGTCGAATGACCGGGCCTTCTCGTTATTAGCCTGACAATGTCCTACTTTCACACGGGAATCCGCACTATCATCGGCGCAAAGGCGTTTCACTGTCCTGTTCGGGATGGGAAGGAGTGGGACCACCTTGCTATGGTCATCAGGCTTGACTTGTCGCCGCGTCGTGCATGCACGCCGCAGCCAATTCATAGAGTCTCATCAGCAGATTGCGTCTCGGCATAACCTGCAAACACTCGAATCGCGACCTTGCGGTCTCGTCAGAGTTATAGGGTCAAGCCTCACGAGCAATTAGTACCGGTCAGCTCAACGCATTACTACGCTTCCACACCCGGCCTATCAACGTCCTGGTCTCGAACGACTCTTCAGGGGGCTCGAGGCCCCGGCAAGACTCATCTTGAGACGAGTTTCCCGCTTAGATGCTTTCAGCGGTTATCTCTTCCGCACTTAGCTACTCGGCTATGCCACTGGCGTGACAACCGATGCACCAGAGGTGCGTCCACTCCGGTCCTCTCGTACTAGGAGCAGGCTCTCTCAATCTTGCAGCGCCCACGGAAGATAGGGACCAAACTGTCTCACGACGTTTTAAACCCAGCTCACGTACCTCTTTAAATGGCGAACAGCCATACCCTTGGGACCGGCTACAGCCCCAGGATGAGATGAGCCGACATCGAGGTGCCAAACACCGCCGTCGATATGAACTCTTGGGCGGTATCAGCCTGTTATCCCCAGAGTACCTTTTATCCGTTGAGCGATGGCCCTTCCATACAGAACCACCGGATCACTTAGTCCTACTTTCGTACCTGCTCGACTTGTCAGTCTCGCAGTCAAGCACGCTTATGCCTATGCACTATCAGCACGATTTCCGACCGTGCCTAGCGTACCTTCGAACTCCTCCGTTACGCTTTGGGAGGAGACCGCCCCAGTCAAACTGCCTACCATACACTGTCCCCAACCCGGATAACGGGCCAAGGTTAGAACCTCAAACACACCAGGGTGGTATTTCAACGTTGGCTCCACGACACCTAGCGGCACCGCTTCAAAGCCTCCCACCTATCCTACACAGATCTGTTCAAAGTCCAATGTAAAGCTACAGTAAAGGTTCATGGGGTCTTTCCGTCTTTCCGCGGGGAGATTGCATCATCACAAACATTTCAACTTCGCTGAGTCTCTGGAGGAGACAGTGTGGCCATCGTTACGCCATTCGTGCAGGTCGGAACTTACCCGACAAGGAATTTCGCTACCTTAGGACCGTTATAGTTACGGCCGCCGTTTACTGGGACTTCGATCAAGAGCTTGCACCCCATCACTTAATCTTCCAGCACCGGGCAGGCGTCACACCCTATACGTCGACTTTCGTCTTTGCAGAGTGCTGTGTTTTTAATAAACAGTCGCAGCCACCGATTCTCTGCGGCCTCATTCGGCTCCATTTGTACAACTTCACCTACTAAAGGCACACCTTCTTCCGAAGTTACGGTGTCAATTTGCCGAGTTCCTTCTCCAGAGTTCTCTCAAGCGCCTTAGAATACTCATCTCGCGCACCAGTGTCGGTTTGCGGTACGGTCGCGTGCAGCTGAAGCTTAGTGGCTTTTCCTGGAAGCAGGGTATCACTCACTTCGGAAGCAAGCTTCCTCGTTATCACCTCTCATCTAAGCCCGGCGGATTTACCTACCAGGCACGACTACAGGCTTGAACCGGCATCACCTTGCGGATGCCAACTGCCGGCTGAGCTAACCTTCTCCGTCCCCACATCGCACTGCACGTCGGTACAGGAATATTGACCTGTTTCCCATCAGCTACGCATCTCTGCCTCGCCTTAGGGGCCGACTCACCCTACGCCGATGAACGTTGCGTAGGAAACCTTGCGCTTTCGGCGAGGGGGCTTTTCACCCCCTTTAACGCTACTCATGTCAGCATTCGCACTTCTGATACCTCCAGCAGACCTCACGATCCACCTTCACAGGCGTACAGAACGCTCTCCTACCGCGCGTATTGCTACGCACCCGCAGCTTCGGTTACTGGCTTAGCCCCGTTACATCTTCCGCGCAGGACGACTCGATCAGTGAGCTATTACGCTTTCTTTAAATGATGGCTGCTTCTAAGCCAACATCCTGACTGTTTTAGCCTTCCCACTTCGTTTCCCACTTAGCCAATATTAGGGACCTTAGCTGGCGGTCTGGGTTGTTTCCCTCTTGTGTCCGGACGTTAGCACCCGGTGCACTGTCTCCCAAGCTGTACTCATCGGTATTCGGAGTTTGCAATGGTTTGGTAAGTCGCCATGACCCCCTAGCCATAACAGTGCTCTACCCCCGACGGTAATACTTGAGGCACTACCTAAATAGTTTTCGGAGAGAACCAGCTATCTCCAGGTTTGTTTAGCCTTTCACCCCTATCCACAGCTCATCCGCTAGTTTTGCAACACTAGTCGGTTCGGACCTCCAGTACCTGTTACGGCACCTTCATCCTGGCCATGGATAGATCACCTGGTTTCGGGTCTACACCCAGCGACTGAACGCCCTGTTCGGACTCGGTTTCCCTGCGCCTTCCCTATTCGGTTAAGCTTGCCACTGAATGTAAGTCGCTGACCCATTATACAAAAGGTACGCCGTCACCCCTTGCGAGGCTCCGACTTTTTGTATGCATGCGGTTTCAGGATCTATTTCACTCCCCTCCCGGGGTTCTTTTCGCCTTTCCCTCACGGTACTAGTTCGCTATCGGTCGATTACGAGTATTTAGCCTTGGAGGATGGTCCCCCCATCTTCAGACAGGATTACACGTGTCCCGCCCTACTTGTCGCACGCCCAGTTCCACACCCGACTTTTTCCATACGGGGCTATCACCCGCTGTGGCCAGCCTTTCCAGACTGTTTTGATAAGTCAGATGCTAAAACGTGCAGGCTTCTCCGATTTCGCTCGCCACTACTTTCGGAATCTCGGTTGATGTCTTTTCCTCGAGCTACTGAGATGTTTCAGTTCACCCGGTTCGCCTCGCACACCTATGGATTCAGTGTGCGATACCCTTGCGGGTGGGTTTCCCCATTCGGAAATCTCCGGATCAAAGCTAATTTGCCAGCTCCCCGAAGCTTATCGCAGGCTATCACGTCCTTCGTCGCCTGTAATCGCCAAGGCATCCACCACATGCACTTAGTCACTTGACCCTATAACTCTGACGCCTGCGGACGCAGGCGCGGTCAATGACTGATTTGAGTATTCGCGTTATGCCGAACTTCGATTCCATGAAATCGAAGTCTGTATTGACGCAATCAAATGCTGCCGATGGCACGGTACGCGGCTTTCGCCACGCTTTCCATCAGCAGCGCTGATTTCGACTCTATGAATTGTTAAAGAACGACAGCCGATCTCGCGATCGAACCGATCAATGCACCAGATGCACTGATCGCTTCGGACGAGAGAATCAAGAGGGTGTTTGGTGGAGGTGAACGGGATCGAACCGATGACCCCCTGCTTGCAAAGCAGGTGCTCTCCCAGCTGAGCTACACCCCCAGAGGATGGTGGGTCTGGTTGGATTCGAACCAACGACCCCCGCCTTATCAAGACGGTGCTCTAACCGACTGAGCTACAGACCCGCACGCTCGGGTAGAACTGTCGTCAACAACAGCCGATAAGTGTGAGCGCTTGAACTTGAGTGCGTCTTCCAGAAAGGAGGTGATCCAGCCGCACCTTCCGATACGGCTACCTTGTTACGACTTCACCCCAGTCACGAACCCTGCCGTGGTAATCGCCCTCCTTGCGGTTAGGCTAACTACTTCTGGCAGAACCCGCTCCCATGGTGTGACGGGCGGTGTGTACAAGACCCGGGAACGTATTCACCGCGGCAAGCTGATCCGCGATTACTAGCGATTCCGACTTCACGCAGTCGAGTTGCAGACTGCGATCCGGACTACGACCGGTTTTCTGGGATTGGCTCCCCCTCGCGGGTTGGCAGCCCTCTGTACCGGCCATTGTATGACGTGTGTAGCCCTACCCATAAGGGCCATGATGACCTGACGTCATCCCCACCTTCCTCCGGTTTGTCACCGGCAGTCTCATTAGAGTGCCCTTTCGTAGCAACTAATGACAAGGGTTGCGCTCGTTGCGGGACTTAACCCAACATCTCACGACACGAGCTGACGACGGCCATGCAGCACCTGTGTCCTGGTTCTCTTTCGAGCACTCCCACGTCTCTGCAGGATTCCAGGCATGTCAAGGGTAGGTAAGGTTTTTCGCGTTGCGTCGAATTAAACCACATCATCCACCGCTTGTGCGGGTCCCCGTCAATTCCTTTGAGTTTCAACCTTGCGGCCGTACTCCCCAGGCGGTCAACTTCACGCGTTAGCTACGTTACTGAGAAGGAACCTTCCCAACAACCAGTTGACATCGTTTAGGGCGTGGACTACCAGGGTATCTAATCCTGTTTGCTCCCCACGCTTTCGTGCATGAGCGTCAGTGCAGGCCCAGGGGATTGCCTTCGCCATCGGTGTTCCTCCGCATATCTACGCATTTCACTGCTACACGCGGAATTCCATCCCCCTCTGCCGCACTCCAGCCCTGCAGTCACAAATGCAGTTCCCAGGTTGAGCCCGGGGATTTCACATCTGTCTTGCAGAACCGCCTGCGCACGCTTTACGCCCAGTAATTCCGATTAACGCTTGCACCCTACGTATTACCGCGGCTGCTGGCACGTAGTTAGCCGGTGCTTATTCTTCGGGTACCGTCATCCCCCCAGGGTATTAGCCCGGAGTATTTCTTCCCCGACAAAAGCGGTTTACAACCCGAAGGCCTTCTTCCCGCACGCGGCATGGCTGGATCAGGCTTGCGCCCATTGTCCAAAATTCCCCACTGCTGCCTCCCGTAGGAGTCTGGGCCGTGTCTCAGTCCCAGTGTGGCTGGTCGTCCTCTCAGACCAGCTACAGATCGTAGGCTTGGTAGGCCTTTACCCCACCAACTACCTAATCTGACATCGGCCGCTCCAATAGCGCGAGGCCTTGCGGTCCCCCGCTTTCACCCGTAGGTCGTATGCGGTATTAATCCGGCTTTCGCCGGGCTATCCCCCACTACTGGGCACGTTCCGATGTATTACTCACCCGTTCGCCACTCGTCGCCAGGTTGCCCCGCGTTACCGTTCGACTTGCATGTGTAAGGCATGCCGCCAGCGTTCAATCTGAGCCAGGATCAAACTCTTCAGTTCGATCTTGAATTTGCTCTAAGGAATCGAAGTGAACTTCACTTCAGTTTCCATGAGCGTTTGAGGTCTTTCGACCATGGACCTTGCGGTCCTTGGCACTCGCCTTCAAACGCCCACGCTTATCGGCTGTGTGTTGTTAAAGAGCTTGGCGCGGCGGCTTGATGCCCCTGCGCTGCGTCGCCGGTCAGTGATCAGCGAAGACCGAGATTCTGACATTTTTTCGAAACCACTGTCAAGCACTCGGGTTTTCCTCTACCTTCGCCGGACTCGCGGGCGCCCCGGGGGCGCGCTGCGGTGCCTGCGTCAAGCAGAGCCTGTGACTGTAGCACAGCCCGCCGGCGATGGTCAACGCAGCCGGCGGCCGCGCTCAGTGCGGCTGGCGCGACTGCAAGGCCTGCTGCATCGCCACGGCAGGTTGCTCCGAGGCCATCACCTGCGCCAGCAGGGCCTGCAGGTGACGCGTGTCGGCGCGCAGCACGCGCTGCTTGACCGAGGCGATGCGCGCCGGGTGCATCGAGAAGCTGCGCAGCCCCATCGCCAGCAACAGCTCGGTGAAGGCCACGTCGCCGGCCATCTCGCCGCACACCGCCACGCCGCGCCCCAGCGCACCGGCGCGCGCGATGGTGTGCTGCAGCAGCTGCAGCACTGCGGGGTGCCAGGGGTCGTACAGGTGGGCCACCGCCTCGTCGGCGCGGTCGATGGCCAGCGTGTACTGGATGAGGTCGTTGGTGCCGATGGAGACGAAGTCGAAGTGCTGCAGCAGGCGGTCGATCATCAGCGCGGCGGCCGGCACCTCGATCATCGCGCCGACCTCGACGCGGCCGTAGGCGCGCCCGGCGTCGTCGAGCTGCTGGCGCGCCCGCGCCAGCGCCTCGAAGACCTGCCGGACCTCCGCCAGGTGCGCCACCATCGGGATCAGCACGCGCACCTTGCCGTAGGCGCTGGCGCGCAGGATGGCCCGCAGCTGCTGGCGGAACATGCCGGGCTCGCTCAGGCTCCAGCGGATCGCGCGCAGCCCCAGCGCCGGGTTCAGCGCGTGCTCGTGGCGCAGCTCGTGCACGCTCATGCGCTCCAGCGGCTTGTCGGCCCCGATGTCCACCGTGCGCACGGTCACCGGCAGCCCCTGCATCGCGGTCACGGCGGCGCGGTAGGCCTCGAACTGCTCGTCCTCGCCCGGCAGGTCGCCGTCGCGGTTCATGAACAGGAACTCGCTGCGGAACAGGCCGACGCCGACGGCGCCCGCCTCCAGCGCGCTGGCGGCGTCGTCGGGCAGCTCGATGTTGGCCAGCAGTTCCACCGGCTGGCCGTCCAGCGTGACCGCCGGCGTGTGGCGCAGCCGGTCCAGGCGCGCCCGCTCGAGCTCGCTCTGGCGCTGGCGGAAGCGGTACTCCTCCAGCACGATGGGCGAGGGGTTGACGATCACGACACCGGCGTCGCCGTCGATGACGATCCAGTCGTCCTGGCGGATCAGCCGGCTGGCCTCGCGCGCACCGACCACCGCCGGGATGTCCATGCTGCGCGCCACGATCGCGGTGTGCGAGGTGCGTCCGCCGACATCGGTGACGAAGCCGGTGAACACGCTGCGCTTGAACTGCAGCATGTCGGCCGGCGCCACGTCGTTGGCCACCAGCACCAGCGGGTCCTCGCCGGCGAAGTCGCGCGCGGCCTGCGCGGCCGCGGCCGGCGGCGCCGCGCGCCCGTCGCCGCGCGCCAGCACGCGCAGCAGCCGCTCGACGACCTGCTCGACGTCGGCCTTGCGCTCGCGCAGGTACTCGTCCTCCATCTCGTCGAACTGGCGCGCCAGCACCTCCAGCTGCGCCGACAGCGCCCACTCGGCGTTGTAGTGGCGCTCGACCATCCACTGCTTGACCGCGCTGCTCAGCGCGTCGTCGCGCAGCAGCATCAGGTGCACGTCCAGCAGCGCCGCCAGCTCGTGCGGGGCCTCCGGCGGCAGTTCGCGCTTGAGGGCCTCCAGTTCGGCCGCCACCGCGTCGCGCGCTTCGCGCAGCCGTGCGATCTCGTGCTCGACGCGGTCGGCGCCGACGAAGTAGTGGGCCACGTCGACGCGGCTGGACGCCACCAGCACCGCGCGCCCGATGGCGACCCCGCGCGAGACGGGCATGCCGAAGACCTGGATGCTCATGCGGCCACTGTAGCGCAGCGCCGTGACAGATCGTGCCGCGCGGCGGCCGCACCGGCCCGGCCTGCGCGCCCGCTATTCGGGCTCGCCGAACTTGCTCTCGATCAGCGCGACCAGGGCGTCCATCGCCGCCTGCTCGTCGGCGCCGTCGGTCTCGATCTCGACCTCGCTGCCCAGGCCGGCGGCCAGCATCATGACGCCCATGATGCTCTTGGCATTGACGCGGCGGCTGTTGCGCGTCATGTGGATCTCGCTGGCGAAGGTGCCGGCCAGCTTGGTCAGCTTGGCCGACGCCCGCGCATGCAGGCCGAGCTTATTGCTGATCCGGACGCTGGTCTTGATCATGGCGGACCGGGGGCGCGGGCTGGTTCTGGCGCCGCGGCGCGGCGACCTGCATGACGCCCTGCGCTGCGCCGGCGACGGCGCGCGTCACCAGCTCGTCCAGCGGCTGGTCGGCGTAGCACAGCGCACGCCACAGCATCGGCACGTTGACGCCGGCGACGACGCGCGCGCGCGCGCCGTCGGCGGCCGCCATCGCGGCGTTGCACGGCGTGGCGCCGAAGACGTCGGTCAGGATCAGCACCTCGGACTCGGTGCGCGCCGCCAGCGCCGCGCGCACCTGGGCCAGCACGTCCTCGACACCGGCATCGGCCGCCACGTCGACGGCGGCCAGCCGCGCGCTGCACTCCGGGTAGACATGGCCGGCCACGGCCTGCAGCGACGAGGCCAGCGGGGCGTGGGCGACGAGGAGGACGGCAGCCATGTCGGGGGTCGGCGCCGCATTATCGGCTCGCCGCGTCGCGCCCGCGCAGGAACCACAGGTAGGCCGCCACGCAGCAGGCGCCGAAGCCGGCGAAGGCCAGGCGGAAGGCCTCGACCTCCGTCGCGCCGAAGCCGCGCAGCGCGTCGATCGCCAGCCCGATGCCCCACTGGATGCAGAACACGCCGGAGAAGATCACCAGGTTGAAGGCCGACAGCGCCCGTCCGGCCAGCGCCGGCGGGAAGGCCGCGCCGACCGCCGGCTGGCTGACCGAGACGAAGGTGCAGGCCACGCACCAGGCCGCCCACATCGCGGCCCCGGCGTCGCCGCCCAGCGCGACGTTGGCGAACATCAGTGCCAGCGGCAGCGGCAGCCCCCAGGTCATCAGCCGCACGGCGTCGATGCCGCGGTGCACCAACCGCGGCATCAGCGCGCCCCAGGTCATGAAGGCGAACAGCATCGCGAGGTTGATCGCGAACAGGCCCTGCGCGGCCTGCTCGGCGCCGACCCCGGTGACGCGGGTCAGCCAGGGGCCGGCCCACAGCGACTGCACGGCGACCAGGCCGCCGTAGACGAAGAAGCCCAGCGGCGCCGTGCGCACGAACAACGGGTGGCGCACGATGCTGCGGTAGCCGCCGGCCGCGGCCGCCGCGCTGCCCGGCGGCGCCGCGGCATCGCCCGCTGCGGCCCGCACATCTCGCGGCACGACCCACGCGATCAGCGCCATCGCCAACGCCAGCAGGCCCGCGAGCACCCAGAACAGCCCGCGCCAGCCCAGCGCCGGCAGCAGCCACTGCACCGGCAGCGTCGACGCCAGCATGCCCAGCGACCCGGTCATCAGCATCCACGAGTTGGCGCGCAGCTGGGCCGGCACCGACAGCAGCCGCCGGTAGGCGGTCAGCGGCGCCATCAGGCAGGCGGCGACGCCGGCGCCGATGAGCACGCGCGCCGCCGCCAGCGCGGGCAGGCTGCCGGCGAGCGCGAAGGCCGCGCACCCGATCACGGCCACGGCCAGCAGCACGAGCAGCGTGCGCTTCGGGCCATGGCGGTCCAGCGCGCTGCCCAGCGGCAGCTGCAGCGCGGAGAAGCCCAGGAAATAGGCGCCCGCGAGCAGGCCGAGGTCGGCCGCGGACAGCGCCAGCTCGCTGCTGAAGACCGGCGCCAGCGTCGCCGTCACCGCGCGCAGCAGCGCCGAGAAGAAGTAGGCGAATGCGAAGGTCAGGAAGACCGCCGCGACGCCGCGCGGCGACAGTGCCGGCTCGTTCACGCGCGTCTCCTGCGGCGCGCCGGCGGCGACGCCGCGCGGGCAGGGTTGTCCGCTGGCAGTGGGGCCGTCATGGTGGGAATCGCAGCGAGTCGAAGAACGGGTCCGCGGCCTCGTCCGGCACCCGCGGGCCCAGCACGGTGGCCTGGAAGACCAGGGTGCCGCGCGTGAACAGCGCCAGCTGCATCTGCACGGCCGCCCCGTCCGGGCGCCGGCCCTGCAGGCGCAGCCGGCCCGACGCGACCGACGGCGTCGCCCCGGGCACCTGCAGCGCCACGGCCTCGGCCGGCGCGGCGGCGATATTGGCGGCCGCGGCGTCGCGCCAGGCCTGCAGCGCCGGCGCCACGCGCGCCGGGTCGCCCAGGTCGGCCGTCGCCAGCCCCCAGAGCAGCCCGTCGGCGGTGCAGGAGTGCAGCACCACGCGCTGCGGCCCGCCGTCCAGCGCGAGCGTGCGTTCGACGGCGCCCGGGCGACAGGGCATCTGCAGCAGCAAGCCGCTGCCCTCGGGCCGCACGTCGCGCCAGTCCAGTGCCGGGGAGCACGCCGTCAGCGCCAGGCCGGCGGCCGTCAGGGCCGCGATCAAGGCCGCGCGCGCCGCGGCGCTGCGCGGCGCCCGGTTCGTCCATCGCTGCGCCGCGGCCATCGGGCGATTATCCCGGCCGGCGCTGGCCGACAATGCCACGCATGGATGCCGCCCCCCCGACCCCCGCCCCCGGCGCGCTGCAAGGCCTGCGCGTGCTCGACCTGTCGCGCGTGCTCGCCGGTCCGTGGTGCACGCAGACGCTGTCCGACCTGGGCGCCGAGGTGATCAAGGTCGAGCGCCCCGGCAGCGGCGACGACACGCGCGGCTGGGGCCCGCCGTTCCTGAAGGACCGCGACGGCCGCGACACCGCCGAGGCGGCCTACTTCCTGGGCACCAACCGCAACAAGCGCTCGGTCACGATCGACATCGCGCGCCCCGAGGGCCAGGACCTGGTGCGCCGGCTGGCCGCCGGCTGCGACGTGGTGGTCGAGAACTTCAAGGTCGGCGACATGGCGCGCTACGGCCTGGACGCCGCCAGCCTGCGCGCGCTGAACCCGCACCTGGTCTACTGCTCGATCACCGGCTACGGCCAGACCGGCCCCTACCGCGACCGCGCCGGCTACGACTATGCGGTGCAGGGCATCGGCGGGCTGATGAGCGTGACCGGCGAGCGCGACGACCTGCCCGGCGGCGGGCCGCAGAAGGTGGGCGTCGCGGTGGCCGACCTGTTCACCGGCATGTATGCCACGGTGGCCATCCTGGCCGCGCTGCGCCACCGCGATACCAGCGGCGAGGGCCAGGTGGTCGACATGGCGCTGCTGGACACCCAGGTCGCGATGCTGGCCAACCTGGGCGCCAACTACCTGGTCACCAGGCAGGCACCGCGGCGGGCCGGCAATGCGCACCAGAATATCGTGCCCTACCAGGTGTTCGAGGTGGCCGACGGGCACCTGATCCTGGCCGTGGGCAACGACGGCCAGTTCGAGCGCTTCTGCGGCGTCGCCGGCTGCCCCGAGCTGGCCACCGACCCGCGCTTCGCGAGGAATGCCGACCGCGTGCGCCATCGCGCAACGCTGGTGCCGCTGCTGGAGCCGGTGCTCAAGCGGCGCACGCGCGCCGACTGGCTGGCCGCACTGGAGGCGGCCAAGGTACCCTGCGGGCCGATCAACGACCTCGCCGACGTCTTCGCCGACCCGCAGGTGCGCGCGCGCGGCATGACGGTGGCGATGGCCCACCCGCACACCGACGCGCTGGAGCTGGTGGCCAGCCCGATGAAGCTGTCGGCCACCCCGGTGCAGCTGCGCCGGCCACCGCCGCTGCTGGGCCAGCACACCGACGAGGTGCTGGCCGAGTTCGGGGTGACGGATGACGAGCGCCGCCGGCTGCGCGCGCTGGGCGTGATCGGCGCCGGGAGCGGGCCGTGAAATCCGCACGGCACTGACGTCCTCCCCGCGAACGGGTTGCCGCCACCCCGGGGTCGCGGGGTGGCGGACGCGGCACCTGGGCCCCAAATTCGGCACCAAGGCCACATCGGGCGCCGCCCTCGCGCGGCGTGGCTGCCATACCCGAACGGGCCGAACCATTCGCAGGAGCATCACCATGGATCTGTCGGACCTCCCCCAAGCGCCGCTGCCGGCGCCGGCGGGGGTGTCCGCGCTGCGCGGCCCGCACGCGCTGGTCGCGCAGCTCGGCAGCGAGGTCGCCGGCCTGCTGTCCGGCGCGCTCGACCGCGTCGTCGCGCTGGCGGCCAGCGGCCGCATCGACCGCGCCGGGCTGGCGGCGCTGCGCGCGGAGATCGAGGCGGCGCGCCGCGCCGGCATCGCCGCGCAGCAGCTGGCGCGCCTGGCCGGCGGCGACGTGGCGCTGGCGCGCGAGCGCGTCGACCTCGCGGCGCTGCTGCACGAGGCGTTGCGCCAGCGTGCGCGCGAGGTCGAGTTGCGCGGCCTGGAGCTGCGCCAGGTCGTCGCCGCCGCGCAGGTGCTGGGCGATGCGACGCTGCTGTTCTCGCTGCTGCAGACGCTGCTGGACTGGAGCTTCGAGCACACCGTCTCGCGCATCGACCTGACGCTGGCACTGCGCGAGTGGCCGCAGCAGGCGCGCCTGAGCTGCAGCTTCGCGCACCGCGCGCCCGACGAGGTGGCCAGCACCCAGGCGCTGCCCGACGCGTGTCCGCAGGCGTCGCTGGACACCATGAGCTGGCGGCTGCTGGAGCAGACCGCCGTGGTGCTCGGCCTGCCGCTCGCGCGCCACGACACCGACGGCCGCTGCGAGCTGCGGCTCGACTTCCCGGACACGCTGGCGCCGCGGCTGGACCTGCTGGACGACGCGGCGGCGCCGGCCGGCGCCCCGGGCCCGCAGGACCTGGCCGGCCACCATGTCGCGGTGCTGGCGACACGGCGCGAGACGCGCAACCTCGTGCGCCAGGCGCTGCGCCCGCTGGGCCTGCGGCTGGACTTCGTCGACACGGTCGAGGCCCTCGGCGAGCTCTGCGCCGAGACCCTGCCACAGGCCGTCGTGCACGAGGCCGCCCTGGCCGGCGACCGCTTCGAGCGCCTGCGGGCGGCGCTGCAGGCCGCGCAGCCGGCACCGGGCTTCGTGCGCATCGCCGAGGACGGGCGCGGCTTCGCCGTCGTGCAGGTCGGCGGCCGGCCCTGCGCCAGCGTCGCGCGCGACGACCTGCTGGAAGCACTGCCCGAGGCCCTGCGCTTCGAGCTCGCGCGGCGCGCCGCCGCGCCGCTGCCGGCGGCGGCATGAGCCCGGGGGCCGGCGCGCCGCCGGCTCAGGACCCGAAGACGCGGCGCAGGAGTGCGCTGCCGGTGGCCGCCGGGTTCGCGCGGATCTTGCGCTCCTCCTCGCCGATCATCAGGTACAGGCCGTCGAGCGCGCGTGTCGTGACGTGCTGCTGCACGCTGACGGCGTCGCCCTTGAGCAGGCCCAGCCCCGACGCGCGCTGCGCCAGCGTGTTGTAGCGCTGGGCCAGCGAGACGCGCTCGGTGGCGCGCGTGACGATGGGCAGGAACTTCTCGCCCAGCGGCGTGCGCGTCTTGCCGGCGAAGAGTTCGGTCACCGAGGTCGGGCCGCCGCGCACGATCTTCAGCGCGTCCTCGACGCTGATGGACTTCACGGCGCCGACGAACAGGGCCTTGGCCTCCGGCACAGCGGCCTCGGCGGCACGGTTCATCGCAGTGATCAGCTCGTCCAGCCGCCGGCCCTGGCCGGTGGCGCGCAGCAGCTTCTCCGCGTCGGCCAGCGCGCCGGGCAGCGGGATGCGCACCTGCGGGTTGCCCAGGAAGCCGTCGGTGCGGCCGAGCAGCGCCACCGCCGCCAGCGCGCCGCGCTCCAGTGCCGCGCGCACGCCGGCCGCCGCGTCGCTCTCGCCCAGCGCCCAGGCGGGCAGCGCCCCGGCCAGCCCCCCGCCGAGCACAGGGGCTGCGAGGGCTGCCGTAAACTGTCTTCGCTTCATGAACCGCTCCTGCACCATGGTGTCCACGCCCGATCTTGCCCGTCGCAGCGCGCTGCTGGCAACGCTGGGCCTCGCCGCCGGCATCGCCGGCTGCGGCCGTCGCGACCCGGCGCCGCAGTTCACTTATACGCTGCTGGACGGCACGCGCGGCAGCAGCGACCAGCTGCGCGGCAAGGTGCTGCTGGTCAACTTCTGGGCCACCAGCTGCACGACCTGCGTGGCCGAGATGCCGGAAATCGTGCAGACCTGGCGCAAGTACCACGAACGCGGCTTCGAGGCGCTGGCAGTGGCGATGAGCTACGACCCGCCGGCCTACGTCGCCAACTTCGCGCAGTCGCGCGCGCTGCCCTTCGGCGTCGTGATCGACAACACCGGCGCCATCGCGCTGGGCTTCGGCGACGTGCGGCTGACGCCGACCACCTTCGTGATCGACAAGCGCGGCGGCATCGTCAAGCGCTACGTCGGCACGCCGGACTTCAAGGAACTGCACGCGCTCGTCGAGCGGCTGCTGGCCGAGGCCTGAGAGCCGGGATGATCGGCAGGCTCTCCGGCACGCTGGCGGACAAGTCGCCGCCCACCGTGCTGCTGGACGTGGGCGGCGTCGGCTACGAGCTCGACGTGCCGATGAGCACCTTCTACAACCTGCCCGGCCTCGGCGAGCGTGTCGTGCTGCTGACGCACTTCGTGGTGCGCGAGGATGCGCAGCTGCTGTTCGGCTTCCTGACCGCCACCGAGCGCGCGACCTTCCGCGAGCTGGTCAAGGTCTCGGGCGTCGGCCCGCGCATCGCGCTGGCCGTGCTGTCGGGACTGTCGGTGACGGAGCTCGCCGCGGCCGTCTCGCGCCAGGACGGCGCGCGCCTGACCAAAGTGCCGGGCATCGGCAAGAAGACGGCCGAGCGGCTGCTGCTGGAGCTCAAGGGCAAGCTCGGCCCCGACCTCGCGCTGCCGGCCGGCGCGCCGGCGGTCGACGCGGCGCAGGCCGACATCCTGCAGGCGCTGCAGGCGCTGGGCTACAACGAACGCGAGGCGCAGGCGGCGCTGAAGGCGCTGCCGGCCGGCGTGGGGGTCAGTGACGGGATCAAGCTGGCGCTGAAGGCCTTGTCGCGCTGAGCGCCTCTTGACTTCGCCGCTGCGCGACGGCTCGGTTTACGGGTCACCTTTGCGCTGCGGGCGGCGTCGCTGCGTGCGGGCAGTTCCGCCCCCTGGGCGGGTTACTTTCATTTGCTGGCCCAAACGAAAGTAACCAAAGCAAAGGGCCTTCGAATGCAAAACCACTCAACCCGTTCTTCGCGCTTGGGCACCTCGCGCCACCGCCAACGTCGCCGGCCATCGAACTGAGGCGCGCCTGAACCAGGCACTGCCCTGGCTCGCGGTCCGCCATGCGATCAGCGCGCGCCGAAGTAAGCGTGCCGCCTGCGGCCGTGCCCAAGCCGCAAAGCGGAACGCGAGCCAGGGCATTGCGGCGTTCAGGCGAATGGGGCTTGCGTTGACCGGCGGCCCATCCGGTGGCGCGAGGGGCCCAAGCGCGAAGAACGGGTTGAATGGTGTTGCAATCCAGGCCCTCTTCTTTGGTGACTTTCTTCTGGGCCAGCAGAAGAAAGTTACCCGCCCAGAGGGCGGAACCTGCCGGCAGGCAATGCCGTTGCCCGGAGGGCAAGTCAAGCCGGCAGGCAACTCAGCCGCCCGCAGGGCAACACACAAGCCGGCAGGCAACAACACAGCCGCCCGCAGGGCAGCAACCCCCGCCTCAGTGCTTGTGAGCCCCATGCCCGCCCGCGGGCATCGCGGAAGCCCCCGCGGGCGGCCGCATGCTCACCTGCACCTCGACGGTCTTCTCGCCGGCCTTCTCGAAGCGCAAGGTCAGCGCGAAGCGCTCGCCTTCCTTCAGCGGCGCCTTCAGGCCCATGAACATGACATGCAGTCCGCCGGGCTCGAGCTTCACGGTCTGGCCGGCCGGCACGTCGATCGCCGGCACCTCGCGCATGCGCATCACGTCGCCCTCCATGCGCATGGTGTGCAGTTCGACACGTTCGGCGACCGACGGCGCCGAACCGCCGAGCAGGCGGTCGGCGACCGCGGCGCCGCGCAGGGTCAGGAAGCCGCCGCCGGCGGCCTGGCCGGCGACCGTGGGGCGTGCCCAGGGGTGCTGGATCTGGATCTCGGATTGCGCCGCCGTGGGCAGCGCGGCAAGGGTGGCGAAGGCGGCGGCGAAGGCGCCGAGCAGGTGACGACGGGTGGACATGGCGGTTGGCATCCTGGACTGAAACGGGGCGGGCCCGGTGCACGGCGGCGGCTGGCCCAGGGGCAAGCGGCCGCAGCACCGGCAGGGGTGTCAGCGTTTCAGCTGGCCGGCGGGCCGCGCGGCGCGGCGTGCCGCCAGGCCAGGCGCGGCACCGTCGCCACGGCGCCGGGCAGGGGCTGCACGACCACCGCGGGCGGCCGCAGCGCCAGCACCGCTGCCACGGGCGGCAGCGGCGCGGCCGTCCACAGGCAGGCGGCGCAGCCGCCCGGCACCTGCAGCGCGGCCGGCGTGCCGTCGTCCCCGTCCAGCGCCACCCAGTGCGGACCCTGCGTGCCGCAGACCAGGGTCCAGCCGGAGGGCCCGGCGCCCCCGGCGTGGCCCAGCGTGGGCAGCAGCGCCAGCAGCAGCACCGCCGCGGCAGCCAGCCAGGCGGCGGGGCGGAGGCGGCGGCGCAGTGCGTGCATGGGAGGCCAGTGTAGTCGGCACCGATAATCGGCCCATGGCCATCCAGACCGACGACCTCGGCGCCGCGCCGCTGCGGCGCGTGATCAGCGCCGGCCCGGCCTCGCCCGCCGAGGAGGCGATCGAGCGCGCGCTGCGCCCGAAGGCGCTGGGCGACTATGTCGGGCAGGCCAAGGCGCGCGAGCAGCTGGAGATCTTCATCGGCGCCGCGCGCGGGCGCGCCGAGGCGCTGGACCACGTGCTGCTGTTCGGCCCGCCGGGGCTGGGCAAGACGACGCTGTCGCACATCATCGCCGCCGAGCTGGGCGTCAACCTGCGCCAGACCAGCGGGCCGGTGCTCGAGAAGCCCAAGGACCTGGCAGCCATCCTGACCAACCTCGAGAAGAACGACGTGCTCTTCATCGACGAGATCCACCGGCTGAGCCCGGTCGTCGAGGAGATCCTGTACCCGGCGCTGGAGGACTACCAGATCGACATCATGATCGGCGAGGGCCCGGCCGCGCGCTCGATCAAGCTCGACCTGCAGCCCTTCACGCTGGTCGGCGCGACCACGCGCGCCGGCATGCTGACCAACCCGCTGCGCGACCGCTTCGGCATCGTCGCGCGGCTGGAGTTCTACACGGCCGAGGAGCTGGCGCGCATCGTCACGCGCTCGGCCGGCCTGCTGGACGTGCCGGTGGACGCCGCCGGCAGCCTGGAGATCGCGCGCCGCAGCCGCGGCACGCCGCGCATCGCCAACCGGCTGCTGCGCCGCGTGCGCGACTATGCGCAGGTCAAGGGCAGCGGCCGCATCGACGCCGCCACCGCCGACCGCGCGCTGGCGATGCTGGACGTCGACCCGCTGGGCTTCGACGTGATGGACCGCAAGCTGCTGGACGCGGTCATCCACCGCTTCGACGGCGGCCCGGTGGGGCTGGACAACGTGGCGGCGGCGATCGGCGAGGAGCCGGGCACCATCGAGGACGTCATCGAGCCCTACCTGATCCAGCAGGGCTACCTGCAGCGCACGCCGCGCGGACGCGTGGCCACCGCAGCGGCCTGGCGCCACCTCGGGCTGGCCGCGCCGGCGCGGCCGGTCGACGACCTGTTCGGCGCCTGAACGAGCGCCGGGCCGTCGGCCGTCCGGCCGCCGGCAGGGTCGCGGGCGCGGGCGCGGGCGCGGGCCCGGGCGCGCTCAGTTGGCCGTCGGCAGCTCGCGCCAGTTCAGCCGGCGGATGCCGCCGGCGCCGCCGAATCGTCCGCGCAGCGACCCGAGCTGGCCGGTGTCGCTGCCCGCGATCAGGCGCGCGATGCCGGCGACGGCGAAGAAGCGCAGGTCGGTGACGACGCTGGGCATGGCGGTGGAGTAGTTGATGTAGCTGTCGTCCGGCGCGGTCAGCACCGAGCGGCCGTTGCCGAAGTCCACAGCGTAGATGCGCGTCGAGCCGGCCGGGTTGCAGGCGTCGCCGCTGGGCAGCGTCGACGAGAACGTGACGATGCCGTAGGCCGACGACGGGTCGTTGACCACGCGCCAGCCCAGCGAGCCCGGGCCGCCCGTGCCCAGCTCGATGTACCAGCCGACCTGCGTGCCGACGTTGTAGGTGATGCCGTCGAGCAGGTTGGTGTTGTCGGCCAGGTTGGCGCGCAGGATCGGGAACGTGACGCCGCTGGGCAGGTCCGCGGCCGCGTTGAAGCGCGTGGAGGTGCCGTCGATGAGCGCGTAGAAGCTCTGCTGCACGGTGGAGCCGATGTCGGCGGTGTCCAGCATGCGGCCGGAACCCAGCAGCACGAAGCGGCGGCCGCTGCGCGGGTCGATCTCGATCAGCGGCCGCGTCGTCACCGGCTGGGCGTCGCCGCTGGCATTGCGCAGCTCGGCCAGCTTCAGCGGCGCCGGATAGGCACCGCTGTCGGCGCGCAGGTCCAGGCGCCAGACGTTGCCCAGCAGGTCGCCGGCGTAGGCGGCGTCCACCGTGCCGTCGGTGCGGTCCAGCGCGAACGCGTTGAGGTGCGCCAGCCCGGCCTGCGCGCCCGGCAGGCCCGCGCCGGTGCCGATTTTCTCGAGCAGGTCGCCGGTGCGCGGGTTGACGATGAAGATGTAGCCCTGCCCGTCGGCGTTGTTGTAGCCCGAGGCCAGCAGCACCACCCAGCCGTACTTGCGCGTCTTCACCACCAGCGGCTCGCCGTAGGTGAAGCCCATGTCCGGGTCGGTGAACTCCCACAGCACGCGGCCGGCGACCGCGGCCTCGGTCGTCATCGTGGCCGGGTCGGTGATGTCGATCGCATACCAGCTCTTGCCGCCCTTGCCCAGGCCGCCGATCAGCACGCTGCGCCAGTTCGTTCCGGTGCCGCCGACCGTGCGCCCGAAGTCGATGTCGAAGGCCGCCGGCGTGGCGTTGACGTAGTAGCGGTGCTGGTAGGCCGGGTCGCCGACGGCAGCCAGTCCGTCGACCGCGGGCGTCCCGCTCGGCCCGTTGAACAGCGCGCTCGGCACGTAGGCGAAGATCTCCTTGCCGGCGTCCGCGCCCGTGAGCCGGCCGTCGACGGCATGCAGCTTGCCGTCGTTGGCACCGACGTAGACGACGGTCGGGCGCGAGGCGTAGGCCGTCTTGAAGGCGCCGTAGCCCGGGTTGCTGCCGTTGGACAGCGGCAGGCTGGGCGGACCCACCGGCCGCGCCTTCGAGCCCACGATGTCGGCCAGCAGGCTGGCGCGCGTGCGGTAGGCCCGGCTGCTGGCGGCGTCGGCCGAGGCCTGCTCGTGCAGGCGCTGCCCACGCAGGTAGTTCAGGTAGTCGGCGCCGTCGTTGCCGCTGCGGTAGGGCGTGTCCAGGGCCGCCAGCTGGGCCGCCGTGACGCCGCCCGCGCCGCTGCGGAACGGCACGCCGGCGGTGCCGCTCCAGGTGACGACGCGCCGGTTGGTGTCCCAGCCGGTGCCCGCCAGCTGCGCCGCCAGCTTGGACGAGAAGGTCCATTGCGTGGACTGCGAGGGCGTGCCGTCGTTGGCGTCGAACGACAGCGAGCTGGCCACCATCTCGCCGGTCCAGTTCTCGCTGTCGTACTGTGCGCTGTAGCTCGCATTGCCGGCGATCGAGACCTGCGGCAGCGAGGTCGAGAACGAGGTCGTGTAGGCGCGCATCGCGGCGGCGATCGACGCGAAGGCGCGGGTCAGGCCGTCGATCATCTGGTCCGGCTGGCCGGCGGTGAAGTAGTTGTCCGGCCGCTTCTGGGCGCCGACCATGTCGGTGGTCGTGTACCACCAGCTCTCGTCCAGCGAGGTCGCGGCCAGCGCGTCGAAGCCGTTGGGCACCTTGAAGCCGCCGTACTTGGCCGCCAGGTAGAACTGGTTGTTGGCGACGAAGGGCTGCTCCAGCACGTCCACCCAGTAGGTGGACAGCGTCTGGCGCCCGGCCAGGTCCGGCCGCAGGTCCTGGGTATTGGCGTGGTAGGCCAGCCCGACCATGCCAGCCGAGTTGTTGCGGCCGCTGTAGCTGCTGGCGTTGGGCGCGCCCAGGCCCTGCAGCGCAAAGGCCTTGGTCGTGTAGACGACCGAGTCGACCGGGTCGCTGGCCACCAGAGCCGGCTTGCTCGGCTCGTCGACGGTGCCGGTGCCGTTGCCCGGCAGGTTCTTGTCGCGGTGCGTGTAGATGTCGCCGATGCCGAGCACGAAGTTGCGCTGGCAGGAATACTGCACCGGGTCGCCCCAGTTCGTGATCACCGGGAAGGCGTCGATGAAGCGCGTCTTGTTGGCCACCGTGGCACTGCCCATCGCCGTCCACTCGGGCACGTTGCCGAGGTTGCGGAAGTAGCGCGTCACCGCGTAGTACAGCTCGCTGACCGGGTCGTAGTTCTTGTGGTCGTTGGAGGTGAGCTGGCCGAACTTGTTGAGGTAGTTGATGACGCCACTGTTGGCGACCGCGATGCCGAACTCGTTGGTGGTGTCCGTCGCATCGGCCGGGTCCGGGTTGGTGGCGAAGATGCCGGTGGCGGGATCCCACTCGGCCCGTGGGTTGGACGTCGGCGGCAGGCCGGGGTTGATCTGCAGCGGCCCCACGTACTTCTGGCGCGCTCGCAGCACGCCGCCGTCGCGCAGCATCGACGGGTCGTTCAGGTACCCGAAGGCGCTGAAGCGCATGCGCTCGGCATACTGCTGCACGAGCCCCTCGGGCTTCCAGTTGTTGGCCCCGTACTGGCGGCAGTTGCTCTCCAGGAAACCCGGCACGCAGACATTGACGCGCACCTGGACCTGGTAGACCTTCGTCGCGTCCACGGCCACCGCCTGCTGGTAGTCCTCGGGTCCGGGCGCCGGCGGGCTGTTGACGTTGCCGCTGGAGCTGAAGATCAGCCGCGTGCCGGCACCCTGTGTGCGGACGGTCAGCGAGCCCCAGGTGAAGGGCGTGGCATTGCTGATCGCCGCCGCGTTGTTCAGCGTGCGGTTCGGGAACAGGCTGCCCTGGCCGCTGTGCCGCGCCCGTTCGAGGACCGTCGTGCCGACCGCGTCCACCTTGCGCAGGCCGCCCGTCAGCGCCCAGCGGAAGGGGTCGACCGCGATCATCGTCGCCCAGTTGAGGAAGTTGCCGCTCCACTCGCCGTTGACGCCGGTGGCGGCGCAGGTCTGGTTGACGGCCGTGCCGACCGGGTCGAAGCGGCTGACCTCGGTGGCGGTCTCGACGGCGACGTGCACGTAGCGGTAGCACTTCAGGTGGTCGAAGTAGCCGCGGTAGATGGTCGCGCTGTTGTAGCTGCTGCTGGGGTGCGCGGCACGCGAGACCGTCGGCCACTCCACCGAGAGCGCCAGCGCCAGGTTGCCCGGCACCGAGGTGTTGGAGAACAGCGGCTGGTCGGACAGCGACGTGGACGCCTGGACCGTGGCGAAGAAGCCCAGCCAGCCGGCGGTGAACAGCGCGGCGCGTGCGGTCTGCAGCGCCAGGCGCCGCGGCCAGGCGCCGCGGGCGGCGGTGGCAGGGCGCGGGGGACGGGCGACAGACATGGTCAGGTCCTCATCAAAGGGCAAGCGTGGTCTGGAAGAAGGCCTGCGTGCTGCGCGGGCCGTCGACGCGGACACTCAGCCGGTACAGCACCTGCGGGCGCTGCGTGGCCACGTTCAGGTCCGAGGCGCTGCCGCCGCGCGCATCGGGCGTCGGGCCGACGGTGCAGCGGAAGTTGCCCGGCGCCGTCAGGTCGACCTCGGAGCCGACCTCGCTGCACAGGCGGTCCAGCACCCAGCGCAGGCGCACGGCCTGGTCGGCGACGGCGATGTCGTTGGCGGCCTGGCCTACGGTGGCGAACTCGGTGTCGTCGAGCAGCGCGGTCGGGATGCCCTGGTCGTTGGTCGGCAGCATGCTCGCGCGGTAGTTCGAGGCCGCGGCATGGGCCGAGCGGCCGGCCACCGTGCTCAGTGCCCCCGTGTTCAGCGCCGCCATCACCACGGGCACGGCCCGCTCGGCCTGGTTGACCAGGTCGCGCTTGAAGGCCAGGTTGCCGGCCATGAACATCGAGCTGTTGAACGAACGCACCAGCGCCACCGCGCCGATGAGCAGGATCACCATCGCCAGCAGCGTGACGATCATCACGACGCCGCGCTGGCGCGCCGGGCCGGGCGCCGGGCCACGGCGGGGGGCTTGGACAGGAAGGGCGGTCATCGGCGCAGCCACGTTCACGAACCTCTCCAGACGCTGGCGGGGCTTCACGGCGCCCGCGCAAGCAGCACGTTGCGCAGCGGCACCGTGAACTCCACGACGCGATGGCGGTAGCGCCGCTGCTCGGCGGTGAGCGTGCGCACCTGCTGCAGCGCGGGGTCCAGGTCCTCGAAGAGCACGATGTCGGCGGGCGCCACGTCCTCGCGCTCGGCACGCGATGTCTGCAGGATCATCCCCACGCGCACGGCGACGATCTGCATCAGCAGTTGCTGGGCGGCCGGCGTGCCGGCCAGCAGCGTGGCGCTGTCGTAGGGCGCGACGCCGGGGTCGACCCAGTCATCCAGCACGCCGTCGTTGTCGTCGTCCACGCCGTACAGCGCGCGCATCTCGACCACGCCTTCGACCAGCGGCTGCACGGCGCCGCCGTCCACCGCCAGCATGTCCAGCCCGAACAGGGTGCGGTTGGCGCCGACGCCGTAGAGCATGAACTGCGGCGGGTTGCGTGGTGTGATGCCCGTCGCCTCCCCGCTGCCCAGGTTGACGACCACGGTGTTGGCGGTCGGCACCCCGAAGTCCGCCAGGTTGCGGTTGGGACCCGTGACCGTGTGGTACTGCCCGGTGCCGCCCTCCAGCGCCACCGTGTCGACGCCGGCATTCAGAGGCGGCGCGGCCAGGCCGGTGGTCTGCAGCACCAGGCACTCCGGGTTGCCGTCGGCCAGCAGCAGCAGGTCGTTGTTGCGCAGGCCGATGGTGCTGCGCAGCCCCAGCGGCGGACCCAGCGCCAGGACCTCCATCGCGGCCTCGCCGAAGCCGCCGTTGCCACGCATCACGGCGATGACGTCCGAACCGGCGGCCGACTGGCTCTTGCCGATGATCACCGGAGCCACGCGCGGGTCCTGCGTGAAGCCGGCGAAGGGCGCCGGCCAGGCTGCCGTGCGCGGCAGCAGCGCGTTGCCGCCGCGGCGCGCGTTGATCCGGCAGCCGTAGGTCTCCGGCGCCCGGCTGGCGAAACCGGAACCGGCGCTGCGCAGCACGCCGTCCAGGATGGCGGCGGCGTAGGCGCCGCCCTGGTCGATGTCGCCGACGGCCAGGCTGGCGCGGTTGCGGCCCTCCCCGCGCACCAGCACGCCCGAGACGGCCAGCGTCAGCACCAGGCCGACGGCCACTGCGACCAGCAGCTCGATGAGGGAGAAGCCGCGCATGGCGGCGGCGACGGGGCGGCGGGTCATGGCAGCAGGGCCTGTGTCTGGTAGCGGTGCTGCACGCCGCTGTCGGCACCGGGTGGCCGCCAGGTGACGGTGACGGTGGCGACGTCGCCGGCCACGGCCACCGTGCCCTGGCCGTTGGGCAGGCCGCCGTTGGCGGTGTCGGCCACGCGGTTGCTCCAGTCCGTCACGACGGCCGCGGGCAGCGTCACGGTGCCCGAGACCCACATCGTGGCGACGATCTCGTTGGCCAGCAGCGCGGCGCGGTTGCTGTCCTCGGCGCTCATCTGGTGCTGCACGGCCCGGCCCTGCAGCGCCACGAGGCCGATCAGGCCGAACGAGAACAGCACCACGGCGACCAGGACCTCGATCAGCGTCATGCCGCGCTGGCCGCGGTGTGCTCGGCGGGACCCGGCATCGGCGGCCGGGGTTGGCGGGCGTGTCTTCATGTCGGGCATCCGTCGGGCGTGCTGTCTCCCAGCACACGTGCCGGGTCGCACTGCCGCACCTGGCCGCCCAGCCCCACGGTCACGCGCAGCGAGCGGTCGGCACCGGCACGCGTGATCTGGAAGGCGGCCAGCGGGCTGGCGATGTCGGCCGTGCAGGTGGCGCCGGCCACGCCGGTGGCGTTGTTGGGCACGCGCCGGCCCAGGCTGTTGAAGCACACCGCCACCGGGCCGCCGATCTCGACGGCGGCGGCCACGTCGGCCAGCGTGCCGCCCTGGATGAAGGGCTCGTTGGCCGGCGCCGTGGCGTCGACGGTGTCGCCGGGCAGCGGGATCCAGCGCATCACCCAATTGCGGCCGTTGGCCGCCGGCGTGGCGCCCAGCCCCGGTTCGTCGTTGGTGAGATAGAAGACGACCTGCCGGTTGCGCCGCACGGCCTCGGCCTGGGCGACGCGCAGCCCGTTCTGCAGCGCCTCCGAGACCGTGCGCACCTGGGCGTTGCGGATCCAGGTGCCGAACGAGGGCGCGGCCAGCACGAGCAGCACGCTGAGCAAGGTCAGCGAGATCAGCAGTTCCACCAGCGTGAAGCCGGCGACGCTGCGGCGCGGCGCGTTCACGGCATGGCCCTCCGCGCTGTGCACGCCGGGACCGGCGCCCGGAGACGGCACGGCGCGCTCATGCGCAGCCCTTCTTCAGGCACCAGCGGCTGGCGCTGGTACCCCAGCCCGAGGGGGCGCCGGTCGTGGCCCGCACCTCCTGGTGGTTGAAGGTGAAGACGAAACCGTTGACCGGGCCGCTGCCGGTGGCGCGCAGCGTGAACGCCGTCGCCGACAGGGTCGGGCAATCGATCACGAAGTTGCCCACCGTGCGCTGCGCGGCGGTGCGGCCGCAGGGGCTGGTGAAGGTGGCGACCGTCTCGTAGGTGCGGTTGTCCTGGAAGTGCCGCTCCATGTCGGCGCGGAAGTTGGACAGGCCGTTGGTCGCGTCCACCAGCTGGCCGCGCACGACGTAGTCGCGGTAGCTCGGGTAGGCGACGGCGCTCAGGATGCCGATGATGGCCACCGTGATCATCACCTCGATCAGCGTGAAGCCGCGCGGGCGGCGGCCGGCGGGCGGCGCGAGGCGGTGGCAGTGCGGGCTGGACATGGTCGGACGAACCTTGGGCTGGTGACGGGTTGTCGGCAGCGCGCCTGCAGGCTTGAGGGGCGCCGGCCTGTAACAAGGTTGACGGCGGGTAAGCGCAACGCCCTGGGGCGGGCCCGGCGTTCGTGTCCTTGTGATCGACGCCGGCGCGGCCGGACTTGAGCGCTGCGCAGGCGCCGGGGCGCGACCGATGTCCGGCCCCGCCGGCCGCAGCGGGTGGCGGCGGCGGTGGAGGCAACGGCGGGCGGGCGCCCGCTCAGCCCGACGAGGCCGCCGCGTCCAGCCCGGCGAGGTGCGCGTCGTCGTTCCAGCCGACGACGACGAAGCCCTCGCCGTGGTGCAGCAGCCGGTTGATGGACGCGTTGTCCAGCGCCCAGCTGCGCGGCGCCTGCAGGTCGACGCGGGTCGCCGCGCGGTACAGGCAGTCCAGAACGCCGCCATGGGCGACGATGGCGATCGCCTCGCCGGCGTGGCGGCCGGCGATCGCGCGGACCGCGGCGACGCTGCGTGCGTAGAACGCCTTCAGGCTCTCGCCGCCGCCGACCCCGAAGTCCGGGTCGCGGCGGCGCCAGTGCAGCGCGTCCTCGGGCCAGTCGCGCTCGACCTCGGCGTAGGTCGCGCCCTCCAGGCGGCCGAAGCTGCGTTCGCGCAGCGCGGTATCGGTCTGCACCGGCAGGCCCAGCAGGGCCGCCAGCGGCGCCGCGGTGTCGCGCGCGCGCTGCAGGTCGCTGCTGTAGACGGCAGCGAGGCCCTCGCCGGCCAGCGCCTGCGCCAGGCGCGCCGCCTGCACGCGGCCCAGCGCGTCCAGCGGCACGTCGAGCTGCCCCTGCAGGCGCTGCCCGGCGTTCCAGGCCGTACGGCCGTGGCGCACGGCGACGATGCGGGTCGGTTCGTCCATCGGGTCCGGGTCGGCGGCGGCCGGGCGCGCAGCGCCCGCCGCTTGAACGCTCCCTGCGCGGCCGCCTACAGCGGCGCGTCCAGCAGGCGCGGGTTGAGCGTGTAGGTGCCGGAGAAGGTGGCCTCGGCAAGCACGCGGCCGGCCAGCGCCTGGCGCACCTGCGTGCCGGTGAAGACGCCTTCCAGCGGCAGCCGCGGCAGGGCCACCGCATACAGCGTGAAGACGTAGTGGTGGACCAGCGAGTCGTTGACCGGCGGGAACGGGCCGTCGTAACCGAAATACTGGCCGGCCATCGCCGGGTCGCCGGCAAACCAGTTCGTATAGTCGTTGAGGCCGTGGCGGGCGCCGTCGCGCGCCTGCGGTCCGTGCTTGCCGCGCGCCACGAAGCCGCGGCTGAACTCGCCTTCGCCGATCACCGTCGGCCGCGGCGGCAGGTCGATCAGCACCCAGTGGAAGAAGTCCACGCGTGGCAGGTCCGCGGGCACCTCGCGGCCGGGCTGGTTGACGTCGTCGGCGCGGCTGGGCACGTCGAAGTCGTGGCAGATCAGCAC
Organism: Rubrivivax sp.; assembly: GCA_019635315.1. Classification (GTDB taxonomy): domain Bacteria; phylum Pseudomonadota; class Gammaproteobacteria; order Burkholderiales; family Burkholderiaceae_C; genus Rubrivivax. The sequence goes on along the minus strand of JAHBZT010000001.1, from coordinate 692,017 downwards.
CATCGACTGCGCGCCGGCCGGCAGTTCGCTCCAGGCCAGGTGCGGGTTCAGGTTGTCGCCGAAGGTCGCGCCGCCGCGGCCGTCCGGGCGCCCGGCGGCATAACGCACCGGGATGCGGTCACCGTTGGTCCAGCTGTCGCTCCAGAGTTTCATCTCGTCGGGGTCCTCGTCGGGCGCGGGCTGGCGGCGCCGCGCGTCTCAAACGCCCCACACGACCGGGGCGTCCTCGGCGTGGGCGCGGCGCAGCATCTCGACCATCGGCCACAGGCGCTGGCGCAGGCCGACGCGGCGCTGCGGGGCGTCGTCGTCCGCCGCGTCGGGCGTCCCGGCCGGCTCTCCGGCCGGCCGCGGCTCGGCCGGCCCGGCCTCGTCCTGCTCGATGGCCTGGCGCAGCGCGGCGATCGCCGCCGGCATCGCCGCCGGTTCGATGATGCCCTGCGGCGCCGGCTCGCGGCCCAGCAGCCGCAGCAGCTGGTCGCCGTGCGGGCCGAGCATGATGAGGTCGCCGGTGGCCGGGCTCTTGAACTTGTAGATCATCGTGGGCCGGGTGCCCGCGAAGGCACTGCAGGCGTCGATTGTGCCCCGGGTCGCCGGCGCGGCCGCAGACGCACCCCCGGCGCGCCGGGCACCGCCCCGCCGCGGGCGCAAGCACAAAGGGCGACCCGAAGGTCGCCCCGATCGGTGCACGCCGGTCCGGCCGGCGCCCTTGCGCCCGCGTCAGGCGCGGCGGCGCGACGCGGCGCCCGCGGCCAGCAGCGCGGTGGCCACCAGGGCCAGCGACAGCGGCTCCGGCACCGGCACGACGGTGCCGCTGCGCACGTTGAAGATGTAGCGGCCGGCGACGTTGCTGTTCAGCGAGCCGCGGATCAGGGCATTCGGGCCGCCGTCGAGGAAGGCGCCGTTGACCGCCGAGCCGGCCAGCTCGAAGGAGTTGGTCGCGCCGTTGGACCAGCCCACGCGCGCCGAGTTGCCGCCCAGGCCGTCCGTGCCGCCGCTGGCGTCGCCGGTCTCCCACTCGATCTGGTCGTAGTTGAACTCGAAGTCGAAGTCGCCGGCAGCGATGTCCGAGCGGTCGATGATGACCAGCTGGAAACTGTTGAGCTTGTCGACCGACTGGAAGTAGTAGCCGACATCGACCCAGTTGACCCCGAAGGCACTGCGGCCGCCCACCATGCCGGTGCCGTAGGTGACGGGCGTGTTGCCGGCGCCGCGGGTGTCCACGTCGCCGAAGAACGGTGCCAGGATCTGGCGGTTCGTCGTCGACAGGTTGAACGGCGTGAAGGTCGACAGCGGCGCGTCGAAGGTGATGTTGCCGTTGTTGTTGACGTAGAGCTGGCTGCGCACGACGCCGAAGAAGTCGACGCTGAAGCCCATGTTGACCAGACCGGTGGAACCGTCGTCGTTGGCCGGCAGCGTGCTGGCGTTGAAGCCGGCGCGCACCGCCGCCGCATCGGCCTGCAGGGCCGGCAGCGCGAGCACCAGCGCCACCGCGGCGACCGACATCGAACCCATCAGCGACTTCTTCATTTCCCGACCCCTCTGCCTCTGTAGCCCCCGGTGCAGCGACCGCTGCACCTTTCGCGGTGAAGGGCAGCAAGGACCGCGCCAGGCAAGCCAAGTGCTTGATTCAGCAGCAGATCCCCAAACCGGGGCGGGTACGGGTGTCAAGAATGCCGACACCCGAAGGCGCCGGCAAGGCCGCTCAGCCGCTGACCAGCCGGATACGCCCGCCGCGGCGCGCCGCCGCGGGCGCCGGCAGCCGCTGCTCGAAGCTCAGGCTGTCCATCGCCGGCGCGAACAGCCAGCCCTGGAATTCGTCGCAGCCGGCGTCGAGCAGGAACTGGCGCTGTGCCTCGGTCTCCACGCCCTCGGCGATGACCTTCATGCCCAGCGCACGCGCCATCTGCAGGATCGCGCGCACGATGCCGGCGTCGCTGTCGTCGCCGGGCAGCCCGGCGACGAAGCTGCGGTCGATCTTCAGCTTGCCGATCGGGAAGCGCTTCAGGTAGCCCAGGCTGGAATAGCCGGTGCCGAAGTCGTCGATCGACAGCCGCACGCCCAGCGCCGCCAGCGCATGCAGCCGGTGCATCGCGTCCTCGGCGTCGTGGACCAGGATCGACTCGGTGAGCTCCAGCTCCAGCAGTTCGGCGGGCATGCCGCTGACCGCCAGCACGCTGGCCACGCGGTCGACGAACTGCGCCTGCTGGAACTGCAGCGCCGAGACGTTGACCGCCACCGGGATGTCGTGGCCGCGCTGGTGCCACAGCGCGGCCTGGCGCACGGCCTGCGACAGCACCCAGTCGCCCAGCGCGACGATGAAGCCGCTGTCCTCGGCGACCGGCACGAAGCGCGCCGGCGACACCTCGCCGAGCTCGGGGTCGCGCCAGCGCAGCAGCGCCTCGGCGCCGACGATGCGGCCGTCGGCCAGGCTGACCTGCGGCTGGTACTGCAGCCGGAAGCGGTTGCTGACCAGCGCCTGGCGCATCGCGTGGTCCAGCTTCATGTGCTGGCGGCGGTCGACCTCGGCGCGCACCTGGTGCAGCCGCACGTTGGCGCGGCCGGCGGACTTGACCGCGCGCATCGCGGCCTCGGCGTGGCGCGCCAGGTCGTCCAGCGAGCTGCCGTGCGAGGGCGCCAGCGCGACGCCGATGCTGCAGGTCAGCGTGAACTGCGCGCCGTCGACGTTGCAGGGCTGCGCCACGACGTTGAGCACGCGCCGCGCGGTGGCCTCGGCCGCGGCGGCGTCGGCCGGGCGCAGCAGCACCGCAAACTGGTCGCCGCCCAGCCGCGTCAGCAGGTCGTCCTGGCGCAGGCAGCCCTGGATGCGCTGCGCCACGTCCAGCAGCACGCGGTCGCCGGTGTCGTGGCCCAGGCTGTCGTTGATCTGGCGGAAGCGGTCGAGGTCGACGACCAGCAGCGCGAAGGCGCCGCCGTCGCGCCGCGCCGCGCTGGCCGCGTCGTCCACGCGCTCGGCCAGCCGGCGCCGGTTGGGCAGCCCGGTCAGCGGGTCGTGCAGCGCCATCGCCTCCAGCCGTTCCTCGGCGGCCAGGCGCTCGGTGAGGTCGCGGAAGCTGAAGACGCGGCCCTGCGGGCGCCCGGCGAAGAACAGCGGCCGCGTCACGCGGTCCAGCACCTGGCCGCCGTGCAGCTCGAGCCGGTCACTGGCCGAGATCAGCGTCGCGTGGCGCAGCGCCTGCAGCCGGCGCTCGTAGGCCTCGGCGTCGAGCACGCTGCGGTGCATCCAGGCCTGGATCGCGGCATCGTCGCGCCCGGCCAGCAGGTCCGGCGGCAGGCCCCAGATCTCGGCGAAGCGGCGGTTGAAGGCGCGCAGCCGGCCCGACAGGTCGGTGACCAGGATGCCATCGGCGGTGGCCTCCAGCGTGGCCTGCAGCTCGGCCAGCAGCATCTCGCGCTCGGCCTCGGCGGCCTGCACGGCGCTGCGGTCGCTGACGGTGACCAGCGCATGGGTCGCGCCGGCGCCGTCCAGCGTCACCGGGCGGATGCTGCGCGTGACGTGCAGGCTGCCGCCCGCGGGGCCGGCGAGCACGGTGTCGGACTCCAGCGGCGTGGCGTCGCCGCAGCGCGCGCCGGCCCAGTAGGCCAGGTCCTCGGGCGAGGCCGCCAGCTCGTCGGCCGGCAGGCCCAGCAGCGCCTGCGGCGGGCGGCCGAACAGCCGCGCCGCCTCGCAGTTGGCGGCGACCACGCAGCCGTCGGCGAGCGCGACGACCCAGGCCGCCTGCGGCAGCCCGTCCAGCAGCGCCGACCAGGACGCGGCAGGGGTCGCGCCGGACGCAGCGGTCGCAGCGGTCGCAGCGGTCGTCAAGCGGCCAGCTCCTCGGGCTGGCGCGCGCGCACCAGCGGCTCGAAGTAGTAGGCCACGCGCGGGCGCGGGTCCAGGTATTCCAGCGCCGCCGGCGGCAGCTTGGCGGCGGCCAGGCTGCGCCGGATGCCGAGGTCGGGCGTCGTCTCCAGATCGACGATCAGCGCCTCGTTGCGCGGCACCCGCGGGTCGTGCACCAGCACGCGCGGCTTGAGCGGGCGGCTGGAGTTGACGCCGACGACCATCGCGTAGCGGTCGTCGGTCAGCTGCACCAGCGAACCCGCCGGGTAGACGCCCATCATGCGGATGAAGGTGTTGAGCACCGTCGCGTCGTAGCGCGCGCGGCCCTGCGCGAACAGCATCGAGACCGCCTCGTGCGGCGTCAGCGCCAGCGTGCGCGTCTGCGGGTTGCACAGGTTGTCGAAGCGGTTGACGATGGCCACGATGCGCGCGGCGGTGCTCATGCGGTCGCCGGACAGCTTCTGCGGGAAGCCGCTGCCGTCGGCATGCTCGTGGTGCTGACCGATGACGTCCAGCGCCCCGGGCGCCAGCGTCATGCGCCGGCCGTGCAGCACGCCCTTGGCGACATGGTCGCGGTAGGCATTCATCTCGGCCTGGCTGAAGCGGTCCTCGGCGTGGCGGAAGCGCTCGGCCACCTCCATCTTGCCGACGTCGTGCATCAGCGCGCCGACGCCCAGGTCCAGCATCTCCTCGGGCGCCAGGCCCAGCGCGCGGCCCATCAGCAGGCTGACCACCGACACGTTCAGCGCATGCGCCGCGGTGCGGTCGCCCTGGCCGGCGACGAGGCGGATGCCGATGTCCTCGGCGGCCAGCATCTTGTCCAGCATCGCGCGCGTCAGCGCCTCGGTCGTGCGGCCGGCGTCCTGTGGCCGTGCCGACACCGCGTCGTGCGCCTCGCGCCAGGCCTGCGCGGCCTCGCCGAACTGCTGCTCCACGCGCTGCTGCGCCTCGCGCTGCGCGGCGAGCGCGGCACGGCGCTCGGCGGCGGCGCGTTCGGCCGCCTCCCGTTCGCCGGCCACGGGCGCAGCGGCGGCGGCGCGCGTCGCGCCCGCGCCGGCGGTGTCGGGGACGGCGTCGTTGGCGGCATGGTTCACGGCGCTGCCAACGGCCGGCGGCGGCGGGTCGCTCTTCTCGGGCGCCCAGCGCACGCGCGCCAGGCCCAGGCCGCGGATGGTCGCGATCTGCTCCGCCGTGGCGATGCGGAAGCTGGACAGCGGAAATGGGTGCGACAGCCAGCCGCCGTCGAGATGGATGTACATGCCGACGCGCAAGTCCTCGACGGCGATGGTGCTGGACATGAGGTTCCCCGGTTCCGTGCTGCTGCTCGGGCGGCACGCGGGCCGCCTCACACGCAGGTTCTCGGCCGCGGGGGGCTCAGACTTGAGCCGCCGGCACCTCCCGTTGCGCGGCGCGCCAGGCGGCCGGGGGGCTGCCGGCCAGGCGGCGGAAGAAACGCGTGAAATACGCCGCATCCGTGAAGCCCAGGCCAAACGCCACCTGCTTGATCGAGCGCCCGGTGTAGGCCAACTCGCGCTGCGCCTGCAGCAGCAGCCGCGCGTGCAGCACGTGCAGCGCCGGCCGCCCCAGCACCTGGCGGCAGGCGCGGTTGAGCTGGGTCGGCGTGATGCCCAGCTGCGCCGCCAGCGCCGCCTGCGACGGGTGCTGGCGGAACTGCGTCTCGACCAGCGACTTCAGCCGCTGCACGTGCTGCCAGGCGCGCGGCGACGGCGCGGCGTGCCGGGCCGCGGGGGCGCGGGCCGGTGCCACCGCCGCCTGGCGGCGCGCCACCGCGACCGCCAGCGCCAGCAGCGCCGCGTCGACGGCCGCGCCGCGCCAGGGGGCGTCGGCGAGCGCCTCGTCGTGCAACTGGCGGGCGGCGGCGGCAACCGCCGCCACCATGGGGTCGCCCGCCGGCAGCGCGCCGGCCTGCGGTCGCAGCAGCGCGCCGGCCAGCCCCGGGTGGCGCTCGAGCACCGACTCCAGGCGGCTCTGCGGCAGCGTGAAGACCCAGCCCTGCACCGGCGGCGCGAAGCGGAAGCCATGCGCGGTCAGCGCCGGCACGCAGACCAGCGCCGGCCCCTGCAGCGGCACCTGGCGGCCGTCCAGCCAGGCCTCGGCGCGGCCGCTGTCCAGCCACAGCACCTGCGCCAGCGCCTCGTGCTGGTGCGGCCGGATCTCCCAGTCGTGCAGGCGGCTGCGCTCGGCGATCGACTCGCAGTGCACGTGGTCGGGCAGGGCCGCCGCGCTGCCCTCGCCGTACAGCGCATAGGCCGGCAGGCGCGCCGGGGCCGGTCGCTGTCGCGGGCGCGGGCGGGGGGAAAGACTGGCAGTCGACATGTTCGAATTGTTCAAGGATGCGCGGCTTTCGTGCAAACCCCCAGCGGCCGCCTGGCGCGAGCATTGCCGGCTTCGGAACAGCGCCCCACGAGGAGAGTCCCATGCGCACCCAGGTCGCGATCGTCGGCGCCGGCCCGTCCGGGCTGCTGCTCGGTGCCCTGCTGCACCGCCACGGCATCGACAACGTCATCGTCGAGCAGCGCAGCGGCGACTACGTGCTGTCGCGCATCCGCGCCGGCGTGCTCGAGCAGGTCATGGTCGACCTGATGGACGAGGCCGGCGTCGGCGCGCGCATGCACCGCGAGGGGCTGCCGCACGACGGCTTCGAGATGGCCTTCGACCACGACCGGCTGCGCATCGACCTGCACGGCCTGACCGGCAAGCGCGTGATGGTCTACGGCCAGACCGAGGTCACGCGCGACCTGATGGACCACCGCGCCCAGGCCGGGCTGCAGACCGTCTACGAGGCCGACGGCGTGCGCCTGGAGGGCTGGGAGGGCACGCGGCCGGCGGTCGTGTTCCAGCACGGCGGGCGCGAGCAGCGGCTGGAGGCCGACTTCATCGCCGGCTGCGACGGCTTCCACGGCGTGTGCCGGCGCACGCCGCCGCCGGATGCCGTGCACACGTTCGAAAAGGTCTACCCGTTCGGCTGGCTGGGCCTGCTCGCCGACACGCCGCCGGTGCACCACGAGCTGATCTACGGCAGCAGCGGGCGCGGCTTCACGCTGGCCAGCATGCGCAGCCACACGCGCAGCCGCTACTACTTGCAGTGCCGGCTCGACGAGAAGGTCGAGGACTGGTCCGACGAGGCCTTCTGGGCCGAGCTGCGGCGCCGCCTGCCGGCCGACGCCGCCGAGCACCTGGTGACCGGGCCGTCGCTCGAGAAGAGCATTGCGCCGCTGCGCAGTTTCGTCGCCGAGCCGATGCGCTTCGGCCGCCTGTTCCTGGCCGGCGACGCGGCGCACATCGTGCCGCCGACCGGTGCCAAGGGCCTGAACCTGGCCGCCGGCGACGTGGGGCTGCTCGCGCGCGCGCTGGCCGAGCACTATGCCGGCAGCGACGAGGGCCTGGACGGCTATTCGGCGCGCGCGCTGAAGCGGGTCTGGAAGGCCGAGCGCTTCTCCTGGTGGTTCACGATGCTGATGCACCAGTTTCCCGAGAACGGCGGCTTCGGCCTGCGCGTGCAGCGCGCCGAATTCGACTTCCTGTGCCAGTCGCGCGCGGCGCAGCAGGCGCTGGCCGAGAACTACGTCGGCCTGCCGCTGTAGCGCCGCGCGTGCGCCGGGTCCGCGCGGGCCGCGATGGCCATTGGTCGTGGCGGCGCTACAGTCGGTGCCGGTGCGCCAGCGGGCGCGCCGTCATCGTGCGGAGGGCGCCGACCGTGATCGACCTGCAGGACATCCGCTACGTGCGCCTGGGCACGCGCGACCTGGCGGCGGCCGACCGCTTCGCGCGCGAGGTCGTCGGCCTGGAACTGGCGCGCGTGGAGGCCGGCGCACGCTACTACCGCAGCGACGACCGTGACCACACGCTGGTCTACTTCGAAGGCGAGCCGGCCGACCACACGGTGGCCTTCGAACTGCGCGACGCCGCGGCGCTGGACGCGGCCGCCGCCGCGCTGGCCGACGCCGGCTGCGCGGTGCGACAGGGCAGCGCCGAGGCCTGCGAACAGCGCCGCGTGCGTGCCTTCGTCGAACTGCGCGACCCCACCGGCAACCGGCTGGAGCTGGTCGTGCGCCCCGACCACAGCGGGCGCCGCCACTTCCCGTCGCGCGACGCCGGCATCACCGGCTTCAGCCATGTCGGCCTGTGCAGCACCGACCCGGCGCGCGACGAGGCCTTCTGGACCGGCGTGCTGGGCGCCCGCGTCTCCGACCGCATCGGCAACGCGGCGCTGCTGCGCATCGACCCGGTGCACCACCGCGTGGCGCTGTTTCCGACCACGCGCGCCGGCATCCAGCATGTCAACCACCAGGTCGCGGGCATCGACGACGTGATGCGGGCCTACTACCAGCTGCGCGCGCGTGGCGTGCGCATCGTCTTCGGCCCCGGCCGCCACCCGACCAGCGGCGCGGTCTTCCTCTATTTCGAGGGACCCGACGGCATGGTCTACGAATACTCGACCGGCGTGCGCACGATCGCGCCGGAGGACGAAGCCGGCTACCGGCCGCGCCAGTTTCCGTTCGCCCCCGAATCCTTCTGCATGTGGGGCTCGCGGCCCGACATCCCGGAGTTCAGCAAGACATGAACGACACCGCCTCGGTCATCCTCGCCGGCAAGGCGCGGCCGCGCGGCGCCTACCCGCATGTGCGGCGCGCCGGCGACTTCCTCTTCGTCAGTGGCACCAGCTCGCGCCGCGCCGACAACACGATCGCCGGCGCGCAGGCCGACGCAATGGGCACGCTGACGCTGGACATCCGCGAGCAGACGCGTGCCGTGCTGGAGAACATCCGCGACATCCTGGCCAGCGTCGGCGCCGGCATGGAGGACGTCGTCGAGGTCTGCACCTACCTCGTCAACATGAACGACTTCGGCGGCTACAACGAGGAGTACGCGCGCTGGTTCGACGGCGCCAGCGGCCCCGCCCGCACCACGGTGGCGGTGCACCAGCTGCCGCACCCGCAGCTGCTGATCGAGATCAAGGCCGTGGCCTACAAGCCGCTCGTGCAGGAGTCCGCGGGTGGCTGAAGCGGATCGGGGGTCCGTGGGGGCCGGTTGCGGCGCGTTGCAGAAGTTCGGCATGTTGCCGTGTCCCTGCGTGCTGGCATCGGCGCAGCGAAACCGCGTGGGGGCAGCCCGCCGCGCCCAGAGTCCGGCGGTCGGCGCTGCGCGCCGACTGCCCTGCGATGCTCGGACTCCTGGCCCGCCGCCAACTCACTTCGCTCGCTGCGCTCGCTCCGTTCGGACATCGGCGGCGAGTCAGTCATGGAGGCGCGCTGCGCGCGCGGCCAGGAGCCCTGCGCTTCTCGGCGCCTCCCATGGGCGCTGCGGGCTGCCCCCACGCCGCTTCGCGACACGGCGGTGGCGTGCGAACTGGTCGAAATCCGCTGTCGATGGCCTTCGCGCCAGGCGGTACCCGTTGCCGGCGCTGTGTGGAGCGCCGAGCAGCGCAGCTTCGGGGTCGGCGCGCACGCAGTGCGCGCCTCGACATCTGACTCGCCGCCGATGTCCGAACGGAGCGAGCGCAGCGAGCGAAGTGAGTTGGGCGGCGCGACCCCGAAGCGAGCAGCGCAGGGAAGTCGACGCCGAAGGCGGCGACCGCGGAACCCTGAGCCGGCAGCGGGTACCGCCTGGCGCGATGCGCTGGCGCTCGCAGTCCGAATGAACGGTCGTCGAGCGCAGACAAGCATGCACCAACCGAACGTCCGCAATGCGCCGCAAGCGGCGAACCTCCCCCAAGCAGCCCTGCTCGCGTCCCGCGTCATGCGCGGCAGGCTTGAGTGCAATGCCATGAGCCCAAGACCATCCCATCCGACCATGCCGCCCCGAGGGCGCGTCTGCCGCGGACCGGCCAGGCCGGCGCCTCGGCGACTCCTGACTGGCGCTGGCGCAGACGAGCGGCCAGGCGTCGTCGAACAGAGGTCTGCTGCATGACCGCCCTGCGCTACGGCCGCCCGTTCAACTTCCCGCGCTGGCTGGACGACAACGCGCATTTGCTGCAACCGCCGGTCGGCAACCGCCAGGTCTGGGCCGACGCCGACTTCATGGTCACCGTGGTCGGCGGGCCGAATGCCCGCAGCGACTTCCACGACGACCCGCTGGAGGAATTCTTCTGGCAGTTCAAGGGCAACGCCTACCTGCTGCTGTGGGACCGCGGCCGCTTCGAGCGCGTGGACCTGAAGGAGGGGGACGTCTTCCTGCTGCCGCCGCACGTGCTGCACTCGCCGCAGCGGCCCGAGCCCGGCAGCCGCTGCCTGGTGGTGGAACGCCAGCGGCCGGCCGGGCTGACCGACGCCTTCCAGTGGCACTGCGCGCACTGCGGCCACCTCGTCAGGCGCATCGAGGTGCAGCTCGCGGACATCGTCGCCGACCTGCCGGCGACCTACCAGCGCTTCTACGCCAGCAGCGACACCGAGCGCACCTGCGAACGCTGCGGCACCGTGCACCCGGGGCGCGACCACGCCGCCTGGCATGCGATGCTGCGCGCGAGCGGCCGCCTGGACGGAGAGATCGTGTGAGCACGATGATCGACATGCACTCGCACTGCTTCCCGCGCATCACCCGCGCGGCGGCGCAGGCCGTCGACGCCGAGCGGGCGCCCTGGCTGCAGGTCGACGAAGCCACCGGCCGTGGCCACATCATGCTCGGCGACGAGCCCTTCCGCCCGGTGCTGCCCACGCTGTGGGACCCGGCACGCCGGCTGGCCGAGATGGACGCCCAGGGCATCGCGCTGCAGGTCGTCTGCGCGACGCCGGTGATGTTCGGCTATGCCTGGGAAGCCGCGCGCGCCGCCGACTGGGCGGCACGGATGAACGAGGAGGTGCTGGCCTACTGCGGCCATGCGCCCGACCGCTTCAAGGCCCTGGCCCAGGTGCCGCTGCAGGACACGGCGCTCGCCTGCCGCGAGGCCGACCGCGCGATGCGCGCCGGCTGCATCGGCGTGCAGATCGGCAACCATGTCGGCGCGCGCGACCTCGACGACGCCGGGCTGGTCGACTTCCTGACCCACTGCGCGAACAACGCCATCCCGGTGCTCGTGCACCCCTGGGACATGATGGCGACGAAGTCCGAAGGCCGCATGAAGCAGTGGATGCTGCCGTGGCTGGTCGCGATGCCGGCCGAGACGCAGCTGGGCATGCTCTCGCTGATCCTCTCCGGCGCACTGGAGCGCATCCCGTCCACGCTGAAGATCTGCTTCGCCCATGGCGGCGGCAGCTTCGCCTGGCTGCTGGGCCGCGTGGACAACGCGTGGAAGCACCGCGACATCGTGCGCCGGGACTGCCCCCAGCTGCCGTCCAGCTACGCGCGCCGCTTCCACGTCGACAGCGCCGTCTTCGACCCCGGCGCGCTGCGCCTGCTGCTGGACGTGATGGGCGACGAGCGTGTGATGCTCGGGTCGGACTACCCGTTCCCGCTCGGCGAGCAGAAGATCGGCGCGCTGGTGCACGAGGCGCCGTTCCTGGACGACGCGGCGCGCGCGCGCCTGCTGCGCGGCAACGCCGAGGCCTTCTTCGGGTTGATCCGGGTTTGACGTCCCGGACGCACGCATTATGCTGCATCCCCGCCGTCGAGACCTGTCGAGCACTCGCCCAGTCTTGACGCATTATTGTTCATGTCCAGGAGACACCGCATGATCCGCAGCACCCTTCGCGCCTCCGTGGCGGCATTGGCCCTGGCGGCCGCGGCGGTAGGCAGCGCCCAGGCGCAGGCCCCGATCAAGATCGGCTTCATGGCCGAACTCTCCGGCCCGCAGGGCGCGCTGGGCCAGGACCAGTACGACGCCTTCATGATGGTCGTCGAGCGCAACGGCGGCAAGCTCGGCGGCGTGCCGGTGCAGGTGCTGCGCGAGGACAGCCAGCTCAAGCCCGACGTCGCCACGCAGATCGTGCAGAAGCTGATCGAGCGCGAGAACGTGCCCATCATCACCGGCATCACCTTCAGCAACGTGATGATGGCGGTGCACAAGCCGATCACCGAGAAGGGCGTCTTCCTGATCGGCAGCAACGCCGGCCCGGCGCCGATCGCCGGCGCGCAGTGCAGCCCCTACCAGTTCATCGTCTCCTGGCAGAACGACAACCAGGCCGAGGTGGTGGGCAAGTACGCCACCGACAAGGGCTACAAGCGCGTCATCGGCATGGCGCCCAACTACCAGGCCGGCAAGGACTTCGTCGCCGGTTTCAAGCGCATGTACAAGGGCGAGGTCATCGACGAGATCTACACGCCGCTGAACCAGCCCGACTTCAGCGCCGAGCTGGCGCAGGTGGCGGCCAAGAACCCGGACGCGGTCTATGTCTTCTACCCCGGCGGCCTGGGCGTCAACTTCGTGCGCCAGTACCAGCAGGCCGGCCTGCTGGGCAAGATCCCGCTGCTGTCCAGCAGCACGACCGACGGCTCCACGCTCCCGGCGCAGCGCGAGACGGCGCTCGGCGTCATCAGCGGCACCTTCTGGGGCCCGGACTTCGACAACCCGGCCAACAAGCGCTTCGTCGAGGAGTTCGAGCGCAAGTTCAACCGCATCCCCAGCCAGTACGCCGCGCAGAGCTACGACGCCGCGCTGCTGCTGGACAGCGCGATCGCCAAGGTGCGCGGCAACGTCGCCGACAAGGACGCCTTCCGCGCCGCGCTCAAGGCCGCGGACTTCCAGAGCGTGCGCGGCAAGTTCCGCTTCGGCAGCAACCACTTCCCGGTGCAGGACCAGCACATCTTCGAGGTCGCGAAGGACGCCAAGGGCCGCGTCAGCCTGAAGACCATCGCCACGCCGCTGAAGGACCATGTCGACGCCTACGCGTCGCAGTGCAAGATGTGATCGGCGCGTCGCGCTGACCCACCCGCTCGGGGCCGGCCCGGCATCCATTGCCCGGCCGGCCCTTTCGCTTCGCGTGCGATGACCACCGGCCTGTTCCTGACCCAGCTGCTCAACGGGCTGCAGCTCGGCGTGCTGCTGTTCCTGCTGGCCAGCGGGCTGACGCTGGTCTTCGGCATCATGAACTTCGTGAACCTGAGCCATGGTTCGCTGTACATGATGGGCGCGTACTTCGCGGCCGCCGCGTACAACGCCAGCGACGGCTCGTTCGCGATGGCGGCGCTGGCCGCCGTGCCGGGCACGCTGCTGCTGGGGCTGCTGGTGGAACGCGTCGCGCTGTCGGGCCTGTACCGGCGCGACCACCTGGACCAGGTGCTGGCCACCTTCGGCCTGATCCTCTTCTTCAACGAGGTCGTGCGCTTCGTCTGGGGGCCGGCCTCGGTCTACATGAACGTGCCGCAGGCGCTGTCGGGCACGGTGGACCTGTTCGGGCTGGCCTATCCCTCGTACCGCTTCGCGATCATCGCGGTCGGCCTGGCGGTCGGCGCCGCGCTGTACCTGGTGATCCACCGCACGCGCGTGGGCATGCTGATCCGCGCCGGCGCCAGCAATGCCGAGATGGTCTCGGCACTGGGCGTGGATATCAAGGGCCTGAACAGCGTGGTCTTCGCGCTCGGCGCCGCGCTGGCCGGGCTGGCCGGGCTGATGGCCGGGCCCATCGTCAGCGTGCAGTCGGGCATGGGCGAGCCGATCCTGATCCTGACGCTGGTGGTCATCGTCACCGGCGGCATCGGCTCGATCCGCGGCGCCTTCTACGGCGCGCTGATCGTCGGCATCGTCGACACCGTCGGCCGCGCCTTCCTGCCCACGCTGCTGCGCGAGTTCCTCGAGCGCAGCGTGGCGCAGGCCGTGGGCCCGGCGATCGCGTCGATGCTGATCTACCTGCTGATGGCCGTGGTGCTGGCGCTGCGCCCGCAGGGGCTGTTCCCGGTGCGCCATGGCTAGCCGCGTCTTCGCCGCCCTGGTGCTGGTCGCGCTGGCCGCGGTGCCGCTGCTCGCCGCGGCGCTGGACCAGCCCTTCTACGTGACGCTGACGACGCGCATCCTGGTCTTCGCGCTGGCCGCGCTGGGGCTCAACCTGGTGCTCGGCTTCGGCGGCCTGGTCAGCTTCGGGCACGCGATGTACATGGGCATCGGCGCCTATGCGGTGGGCATCCTGGCCTCGCACGGCGTGACCAGCGGCTGGGCCCACCTGGCGGCGGCGCTGGGCGTCGGTGCGCTGGTCGCGCTGGCGGTGGGCGCGATCTGCCTGCGCACCAGCGGCATGGCCTTCATCATGATCACGCTGGCCTTCGCGCAGATGCTGTATTTCCTGGCCGTCAGCCTGCGCGACTACGGCGGCGACGACGGCCTGCCGATCCAGGCGCGCAGCGACTTCGGCTTGTTCACGCTGGACGACCCGGTGGTGCTGTACTACACCGCCTTCGTGCTGCTGCTGGCGGTGCTGTTCCTCTTCAAGCGCCTGATCGACGCCCGCTTCGGCATGGTGCTGCGCGGCTGCAGGACCAACGAGCGGCGCATGGGCGCCCTGGGCTTCCCGACGCTGCGCTACAAGCTCGTGGCCTATGTCATCTCGGCGCTGGTGTGCGTGCTGGCCGGCGTGCTGCTGGCCAACCTGACGCGCTTCGTGGCGCCCAGCTACATGGCCTGGACGGTCTCGGGCGAGCTGATCGTGATGACCGTGCTAGGCGGCCTGGGCACCCTCTTCGGCCCCGTGGTCGGCGCCGCCGGGCTGCTGCTGCTGGAAGAGCTGCTGTCGTCGCTGAAGCTGGGCGTGCCCTGGCTGGACCAGCTGCTGAACCAGCACTGGCTGGGCCTGATCGGGCTCTTCATCGTGCTCGTCGTGCTGGTGCTCAAGCGGGGCCTGTACGGCGTGGTCGTCGACCGCGACCGCCGGCGTGGGGGCCAGGCATGAACCCGGCACGCCTGCAGGTCAGCGGCCTGGTCAAGCGCTTCGGCGGGCTGCTGGCGACCGACCACCTGGACATCGCCATCGAGCCCGGCGAGATCCACGCCGTGATCGGCCCCAACGGCGCCGGCAAGACGACGCTGATCCACCAGCTCGGCGGCGAGCTGCGGCCCGACGAGGGACGCATCCAGCTCGACGGCCAGGACATCGTCGCGTTGCCGCCCTGGCGGCGTGCGCTGGCCGGGCTGGGCCGCTCCTACCAGATCACCTCGGTCTTCCCGGACTTCACGGTGCTGCAGAACGTGATGCTCGCGGTGCAGGCGCATGCCGGGCACAGCTTCCGCTTCTGGAAGCCGGCGCTGGCCGAGCGCGAGCTGACCGAACCGGCGCAGGCCGCGCTGCGGCAGACCGGCCTGGCCGACCGCGCGCAGGTGCCGGTGGCGGCGCTGGCGCATGGCGAGCGCCGCCAGCTCGAGATCGCGATGACGCTGGCCACCGGCCCGCGCCTGCTGCTGCTGGACGAACCGATGGCCGGCATGAGCCATGCCGAGAGCGAACGTGTCGTCGAGATGCTGCGTGCGCTGAAGGGCCGCTACACGGTGCTGCTGGTCGAGCACGACATGGACGCGGTCTTCGCGCTCGCCGACCGCATCACGGTGCTGGTCTACGGCCGCGCCATCGCCTGCGGCACGCCGGAAGAGATCCGCGGCCACGATGCCGTGCGCGCCGCCTACCTGGGCACGCAGGAAGAATCCGTATGAGCGCGCCGGCGCCGCTGCTCGAGGTGCAGGACCTGCAGGCCGCCTACGGCAGCAGCCAGGTGCTGTTCGGCATCTCGCTGGCGGTGCAGGCCGGCGAGGTGGTCACGCTGATCGGCCGCAACGGCATGGGCAAGACCACCACGGTGAAGAGCGTGATGGGGCTGCTCAGGCCGACCGCCGGCCGCGTCGCCATGGCCGGGCAGCCGCTTCACGGCCAGCCGGCCTACCGCGTCGCGCGCAGCGGCATCGGCCTGGTGCCCGAAGGCCGCCAGGTCTTCCCCAACCTGACGGTGCGCGAGAACCTGGTCGCCACGGCCGGCAACCGCCATGGCAGCGCGAGCCCGTGGACGCTGGACAGCGTCTACGGCCTGTTCCCCCGCCTGCAGGAACGCGAGCGCCACCTGGGCAGCAACCTCTCCGGCGGCGAACAGCAGATGCTGGCCATCGCGCGCGCGCTGATGACCAACCCGCGGCTGCTGATCCTGGACGAGGCCACCGAAGGCCTGGCGCCGCTGATCCGGCTGGAGATCTGGAACTGCCTGCAGCGGCTGAAGGAACAGGGCCTGGCGCTGATCGTCATCGACAAGAATATCGGCCCGCTGCTGCGCCTGGCCGACCGCCACTACGTGGTCGAGAAGGGGCGCATCGTGTGGCAGGGCACGTCGGCCGAACTGCGCGGGCAGCCGGAGGTGGTGGCGCAATACCTGGGCGTGTGAAGCCGCGGCGTCAGAACCCCGCGCGCCGCCACTCCATCCACAGCAGGTAGAGCCCGCTCAGGACCACCACCACCGCGCCGGCGATCACGAAGGCGTCGGGCACCTGCGCGAAGAGCAGCCAGCCCCACAGCGTCATGTACAGGATCTGCTGGTAGAGGAAGGGCCCCAGCACCGCCGCCGACGCGTAGCGGTGCGCGGCGGCCACCGCCAGGTGGCCCAGCCCGCCCATCAGCCCGGTCAGCGCGATCAGCCCCCAGGTCAGCGCATCGGCCGGCCACTGCCAGTGCAGCAGCGCCAGCGGCATCATCACCAGCGCGGCGCCGGCGGCGCTGATCCACTGCATGGACACCGCCGACTCGGTGGCCGCCATGCGCCGCGTCAGGAGGTTGAAGCCGGCATACAGGCAGGCATTGAAGACCGAGAGCAGGATCGCCGGGTGGAAGCCCTGCGTGCCCGGCCGCACCACCAGCAGCACGCCGGCAAAGCCGCAGATCACCGCCAGCCAGCGCCGCGCGTCCAGCTTCTCGTGCAGCAGCCAGGCCGAGGCCAGCGCGATGAGGATGGGCACGCTGAACTGGATCGCCCCGACCTCGGCCAGTTGCAGGTACTGCAGGGCCCAGAAATTGATGCCCGTCATGCTGGCCAGCATGGCCGCGCGCAGCGCCTGCAGCTTGAAGCTCTTCACGCGCAGGAAGCCGCTGCCGTGCAGCGGCAGCAGGATGGCCGCCATCAGCAGCACGTGGGTGCCGAAGCGCAGCCCCACCACCTGCACCACCGGCAGCGACTGCACCAGCCACTTCGCCGCGGCGTCGAGGATGGAAAAGCACAGCGTGGCCGCCGTCACCAGCAGGATGCCGATGCGGCGGTGGCGGGGGTCGTCGTTGGCGAGCAGCAAGGCGTCTTCCGGCGGGGCAACCGCGCATCCTAGGGCGCTTCGGGGCGGCGGCGCTGCAGGACCACGCTGCGCGGATGCAGCGTCTAGACTAGCCGCCGACGCCCGCGCCGGAGCCCCGCCATGATTCTCGAGATTGCCGACATCCGCATCACCCCCGGCCGCGAGGTCGAATTCGAGACCGCGATCCAGCGCGGCCTGGCCGAGGTCGTCACGCGGGCCCGGGGCTTCCGCGGCTTCAAGGTCAACAAGGGCATCGAGAGCCCGGACCGCTTCGTGCTGATGATCTTCTGGGACACGCTGGAGGACCACACGGTGCACTTCCGCGGCGGGCCGCTGTTCGCCGAGTGGCGCGCCATCGTCGGGCCCTTCTTCGCGGCGCCGCCGCAGGTCGAGCACTTCACGCTGGTCGCCAAGTCGTGAGCGCGAGCGCGGCCACCCCCACCGCCGGCCGCGACGCGGTGCTCGCCGCGGCGCGCGCGCATTTCGACGGCGGCGACTTCCTGCGCGACCTGGCGCGCCGCGTCGCGATCCGCACCGAGAGCCAGGACCCGGCCAGCGGCCCGGCGCTGCAGGCCTACCTGGAAGGCGAGATCGGCCCCTGCCTGGCGGCACTGGGTTTCACGTTTTCGATCCACCCCAATCCGGAGCCCGCCTACGGCCCGTTCCTGATCGCGAAGCGGCACGAAAGCGACGAGCTGCCCACCGTGCTGATGTACGGCCATGGCGACGTGGTGCGCGGCCAGGATGCGTCGTGGAAACGCGGCCAGGGCCCCTGGACGCTGGCCGCCGACGGCGAGCGCCTGTACGGCCGCGGCACGGCCGACAACAAGGGCCAGCACAGCATCAACATCGCCGCGCTGGCGCAGGTGCTGGCCGCACGCGGACGCCTGGGCTTCAACGTCACCTGGTTGCTGGAGACCGGCGAGGAAACCGGCTCGCCCGGCCTGGCCGCCTTCTGCGCCGCGCAGCGCGACGCGCTGGCGGCCGACGTGCTGATCGCCAGCGACGGCCCGCGCATGGCGCGCGAGCGGCCGACCGTCTTCCTGGGTTCGCGCGGCGTCGCCAATTTCGAGCTGGGCCTGACGCTGCGCGAAGGCGCGCACCACAGCGGCAACTGGGGCGGGCTGCTGCGCAACCCGGGCACCGTGCTGGCCAATGCCATCGCCTGCCTGGTCGACGGCCGCGGCGTCATCCGCGTGCCGGCGCTGCGCCCGCCGCCGATCCCGGCCAACGTGCGCGCCGCGCTCGCCGGCCTGAGCTTCGGCGGCGACCCCGGCGACCCGGCGGTCGACGCCGACTGGGGCGAGCCCGGGCTGACGCCGGCCGAGCGCGTGATCGCCTGGAATACGCTGGAGGTGCTGGCCATGGTCACCGGCAACCCGCAGCACCCGGTCAACGCCATCCCGCCGTCGGCGAGGGCGACGATGCACATGCGCTTCGTCGTCGGCACCGACGTGTCGCGGCTGCGCGAGGTGGTGGCCGCGCACCTGGCCGCCCACGGGTTCGCCGACGTGCAGGTCGGCGAGCCCATGGTCATGCACGCGACGCGGCTGGACCCCGACAACGCCTGGGTGCGCTTCACGCTGGCGTCCCTCCAACGCAGCACCGGCAAGACCCCGGTGCTGCTGCCCAACCTGGGCGGCAGCCTGCCCAACGATGTCTTCGCCGACCTGCTGGGCCTGCCCACCGTGTGGGTGCCGCACAGCTATGCCGCCTGCAGCCAGCATGCGCCCGACGAACACCTGCTGGCGCCGGTCGCGCGCGAGGCGCTCGAGCTGATGGCCGGGCTGTTCTGGGACCTCGGCGAGCAGGCCGCGACCCTGCCGCGGCGCGGTCACTGAGCCCACGGCATGATGCCGCCATGCTGCGCACGCTGAAGGACCTGTTCGATACGCTGCTGGCGCCGCCGTCGGCCGCCGCCGCGGCCACGCCGGCGGCCGCCGAACACCGGCTGCAGCTGGCCACCGCGGTGCTGCTGGTGGAGGTGATGGTCGCCACCGGCGCGGTGGGCGAGGTCGAGCGCGCGGCCGTGATGAAGGCGCTGCGCGACAAGTTCGCGCTCGCCGACGACGAGGTCGAGCGCCTGCTCGAGGTGGCCGTGCAGACGCAGCGCGGCGCCACCGACTACCACGCCTTCACCTCGGCGCTCAACGAACGCCTGGACGAGGCGCAGAAGCTGCGCATGATCGAGGCGATGTGGACCGTGGCCTATGCCGATGGCCACCTGGCGGCGCACGAGAACCACGTGCTGTGGCGCATCGCCGACCTGCTGCACGTGCCGCATGGCGCCTACATCGGCGCCAAGATGCGCGCGCGCGCCGCCGCGGGTGGCTGAAGCGATCCGGCGCCCCGACCCGGCGCGGCGCCGCCTGAGCGCGGCGCTCGCGGCCGTGCCCTGGCTCCCCGCCATCGGCGCGGCACGCGCCGACGGCGGCGGCCTGCGCTGGTTGGCCGGCGGCCGGCCCGGCCCGCTCGCCCGCGAGGCGCTGGCGCTGCTCGCCGCGGCGCCCGAGCACGGGTTGCAGCCGCAGGACTATGGCGTCGACACGCTGCAGCGTGCGCTGGCCGCGGCGCACCAGGGGCCGGCGCCCGACGCCGCCGCGGCGGCGCGGCTGGACGGCGCGCTCAGCGCCGCGATGCAACGTTTCCTGCGCGACCTCGCCGAAGGCCGCGTCGACCCCCGCCAGGTGCACCAGCACTTCCGCCCGGCGCGCCGCGCGCCCTTCGACGCCGCCGCGGCGCTGGACGCCGCGCTGGCCGCCGGTGCGCTGGCGCCGGCGGTGCAGCGCGCGGCACCGGCGCTGCCGCTGTACGGCCAGCTGCGCGCCGCGCTCGCCCGCTGCCGCGCGCTGGCCGGCCATGTGGCCTGGCGCGAAGCGCTGCCGGCGCTGCCGCCGCCGAAGGCGAAGCGCGGCACCGCGAAGCTGGAAGCCGGCATGGACTGGGCCGGCACGCCGCGCCTGGCGCAGCGCCTGGCGGCGTGGGGCGACCTGGACCCCGTCGTCGCGGCCGCTGCCGGCGAGCGTTTCGACACGGCGCTGGCCGAAGGCCTGCGCGCCTTCCAGCGCCGCCACGCGCTGGCCGACGACGGCGTCGTCGGCCGCAGCACGCTGGTCGCGCTGCAGGTCACGCCGGAGCAGCGTGCGCGCCAGATCGAGCTGACGATGGAGCGCCTGCGCTGGACGCCGCTGCTGCAGGCGCCACGCATGATCGTCATCAACCTGCCGGAATTCGTGCTGCGCGCCTACGAGGTGGGCGCCGACGGGCGCATCACGGTGGTCACGCGCATGAAGGTCATCGTCGGCCGCGCGATGGACACGCGCACGCCGCAGTTCGACGAGGACCTGCGCTTCGTCGAGTTCAGTCCCTACTGGAACGTGCCGCCGTCGATCGCCCGCGGCGAGCTGGTGCCGCGCCTGCGCCGCGATCCCGGCTACTGGGCGCGCGAGGGCTTCGAATTCGTCGACGGTGCCGGCCGCGCCGACACGGTGCTGGCGGGCGCCAAGCTGGACGCCGTGCTGGCCGGCCGCCTGCGCATCCGCCAGCGCCCGGGGCCGCGCAATGCGCTGGGCGACATCAAGTTCGTCTTCCCGAACCGGCAGAACATCTTCCTGCACCACACGCCGGCGACCAGCCTGTTCGAGCGCGAGCGGCGCGACTTCAGCCACGGCTGCATCCGCGTCGAGGACCCGGTGGCGCTGGCGCGCTTCGTGCTGCAGGGCGAGGCGGGCTGGAGCGACGATCGCATCCGCACGGCCATGGCGGCCGGCAGCTCGTCGACGCTGCAGCTGGCCCGGCCGTTGCCGGTATTGATCGCCTACGGAACTGCGCTGGTGATCGACGGTCAACCCCATTTCTTCGCCGACCTGTATGGTCACGACCGGGTGCTGGATGCCGCGCTGCGCGGTGCCGCCCGCCCGCCGCTGCCGCCACCCTGAACGGAGTCCCGCCGATGACCTCACCACTGCCCCGCCGCCGCTGGCTGCAGCGCGCCGCCGGGCTGACCGCCGCCGGCGCGCTGGCACCGCTGGCTGCCACGCCGGCCCGTGCGGCACGGGCCCCGGCGGCCGGCGCGCGCGACCTGGCGCTCGCCCACCTGCACACGCGCGAGCGCCTGGCGCTGGTCTACGCCGTCGACGACCGTTTCGTGCCCGACGCACTGGGCACGCTGAACCACTTCCTGCGCGACCACTACAGCGGCGAGGTCGGCGAGATGGACCCGCAGCTCTACGAACTGCTGCACCGCGTGCGGCGGCTGCTCGGCAGCGAAGCGCGCTACGAGGTCATTTCCGGCTACCGTGCGCCGACGACCAATGCCCACCTGCGCGCCACGCGCGGCGGCGGCGTCGCCCAGGGCAGCCTGCACACACGGGGCCGGGCCATCGACGTGCGGCTGCCCGGCGTCGCGCTGGCCGACCTGCGCGACGCCGCCTTGTCACTGCGTGCCGGCGGCGTGGGCTACTACCCGCGCGAGAACTTCGTGCACATCGACACCGGCCGCGTGCGCCGCTGGTGACGGCCGCAACGCAGCCCGCCTTACCCTGACGACGGCGCCGCGCTGCCCCGCCATGCCCCGCGCCGCCGATAAAGCGACGGGGCCGCTCGCGGCGAGTGTCTGCCTGTAGCGCTTTGCAGTCGTTCTAGGCACTACGTTGCTGGTTCGTGCCGGCATTTGCGCAGCGAAGCCGCGTGGGGGCAGCCCGCAGCGCCCAGAGTCCAGCGGTCGGCGCTGCGCGCCGACTGTCCTGCGATGCTCGAACGCTTGGCCCGCCGCCAACTCACTTCGCTCACTGCGTTCGCTCCGTTCGGACATCGGCGGCGAGTCAGTCTTGGAGGCGCGCTGCGCGCGCGGCCAAGCGTTCTGCGCTTCTCGGCGCCTCCCATGGGCGCTGCGGGCTGCCCCCACGCGGCTTCGCGACACGGCGGTGGCGTTCCACCAGGTCGCATGCCACTGTCGGTGGACTTCGCGCCAGGCGGTACCCGCTGCCGGCGAATAGTGAAGCGCCGAGCAGCGCAGCTTCGGGGTCGGCGCGCACGCAGTGCGCGCCTCCACATCTGACTCGCCGCCGGTGTCCGAACGGAGCGAGCGCAGCGAGCGAAGTGAGTTGGGCGGCGCGACCCCGAAGCGAGCAGCGCAGGGCAGCCACCGCCGCAGGCGGTGGCCGCGGAACCCTGAGCCGGCAGCGGGTACCGCCTGGCGCGACGCGCAGACCAGCGCAGGCCAGGCGAAGCATCCAGCCGCCCTATTCCAACAACGAGCGCAAATGCCCGCAACGCGCCGCCAGCGACCCTCGAGCCCCTGCCGCGGTTCAGGCCGGCGGCCCCAGGCCCACCGGCGCGGGCGCGCGGGCGAGGATGCGGCTGAACAGTGGCCGGTAGTCCTCGGTCGGCTCGTGGCCGGCCAGCGGATCCTGGTTGGCGGCGAAGGCGGCGTCCAGCTCGGCCCAGTCGGCGGCACTCAGGTGGCGCTCGGCGGCGGGCAGCACCTCGCGTTCCTCGAGCGCCATGTGCGACAGGTAGAAGTCGACATAGTGGTGCAGGGCCTGCACGAAGGCGTCGCGCCGTTGCGTACCCAGCGCCTCCCAGCACAGCAGCGCATGCTCCAGCTCGCGCAGGCGCGGCGTGCCGGCACGGTGGTCGGCCTGCAGGCGGTCCAGCACGGTGGCCAGTTCCGGGCAGCGTGCGCGCACGCGCGGAAACAGCAGCGCCTCCTCCTTCGGGTGATGCAGCCGCTCGGGAAACTCGTCGACATAGACCAGCATCGCGCGCAGCACCTCGAAGGGCGGCGGCGTGTCCTGCCGGCGTGCGGTCTCCGCCAGCATGCGCAGCGAGCGCAGCATGGCGGCCAGGGCCTGGTGTTCCTCGCGGATGATGTTCAGCGCCGTGCTCTGCATGGCGCAAGCATCGCAGCCCGCAGCGGCCGCCGCTTGAGCGACGTCAACCCGGCGCCGGATGCCGCGGCGCCAGCGCGACGCGGTGGCGCCCGGCCTGCTTGGCGGCATACAGCGCGCGGTCGGCGGCACGCAGCAGTGCCGATGCGTCGCCTTCGGCCGGCGGCGGCGCCAGCGCCAGCGCCGCGAGGTCGGCGACGCCGATGCTGACCGTGACCTGCGGCGCCACCGGCGAGTCGCCGTGCGGCAGCGCCGCGCGGTCCAGCGCCGCCAGGCAGCGTTCGGCCAGCGCGGCGGCGGCGGCGGCATCGTCCTGCGGCAGCAGCAGCGCGAATTCCTCGCCGCCCAGGCGCGCCACCAGGTCGCTCGGTCGCCGTGCCGTGTCGCGCAGCACCGCCGCCACCTGCTTCAGGCAGGCATCGCCGGCCGGGTGGCCATGCAGGTCGTTGTAGCGCTTGAAGTGGTCGACATCGGCGATCGCCAGCGCCAGCGGCGTGCCGCGGCGCCGCGCGCGTGCCAGCTCCTCGGCCAGGCGCTGGTCGAACAGGCGCCGGTTGGCCAGCCCGGTCAGGGCGTCGGTCTGCGACAGGCGCCCGAGCTCGCTGTTGAGCCGCTGCAGCTCGGTCACGTCGATGCGCACGCCGACCAGCCCGCCATGCGGCAGCGGCCGCTCGTAGGTGCGCACCCAGCGCCCGTCGGCGAGCTGGTGCACACGCGGCGGCCCGCCGCTGCGCCGCTCGCGCTGGCGCTCGGCGAGCCAGTCCTCGAAGGGCAGCGCCAGCGGCCCCAGGCCGCCACGCTCGTGGTTGGCGCGCACGAGGTCCTCGAAGCGCAGGCCGCGGTCCCACAGGTCGCCGATGTGCGGATACATCTGGCGCAGCATCGCGTTGGTCATCACCAGCCGGTCGTCGGCGTCGTAGAGCTCGAAGCCGGCCGGCAGCGCCTCCACGGCGTCGACCAGCGTGCGGCGCGCCTGCTCGGCATCGGCGCGCGCACGCTCGAGCGCCAGGCGCTGCTCTTCCAGCTCGGTGACGTCGATGCGCACGCCGACCACGCCGCCGTCGCTGGTGCGCGACTCATGCACGCGGATCCAGCGCCCGTCGGGCTGCCGGCGCGTGTGCGGCGGCAGGCCCGTGGCGCGCGTGCGCCGGCGCCCTGCGAGCCAGGCCTCGAAGCCCTCGGGCGGCTCGGCCACGCCGCCGCGCGCGTGGTGGGTGCGCACCACCTGCTCGAAGCTCGGCCGCTGGTCGGCCAGGTCGGCGATCAGCGGGTACATCTCGCGCATCAGGCGGTTGGTCATCACCAGCCGGTCGTCGGCGTCGTAGAGCTCGAAGCCCGCGGGCAGCGCCTCGACCGCCTCGACCAGCGTGCGCCGGGCGCGCTCGGCGTCCTGGCGCGCGGCCTCCAGCGCCTGTTCCTTCCCGACCAGCTCGGTGATGTCGACGCTGTGGCTGAGCATGCTGCCGTCGGGCAGGCGCTGCTCGACGATGCGGCGCCAGCGCCCGTCGGCCATGCGCCGCACGATGGGCGCCTGCGGCTGGCGGTGCTGCGCGAGCCGCCCCTCGATCCAGGCCTGCTCGCCGCCGGCCGCCTCGGGCACCAGGCCGGCGCGCAGGGCGTGGCGCAGCAGCTGCTCGAAGGGCAGGCCCGGCACCAGGTGCGGCGCCAGCGCCGGGTACAGCGCGCGGAAGTCCGCGTTGCACAGCACGAAGCGGTCGTCGGCGTCCCAGACCACGATGCCGGTCGGCAGCGCGTCGAACAGCATGCGCTCGCGTTCGGTCTGCGCGTGCGCGGCTTCCAGCGCCTGCCGCAGCCGCCGCAGCGCCAGCACCACCGCCACCACCAACGCCAGCGTGACCAGGGTGGACAGCACGCGCTGCGGCAGCACCCAGGGATGCGCCGGGTCGGCCAGCTGCAGCCGCCAGGCCAGCAGCGCGAGATCGAACAGACCCAGCGCGACCGCCAGCAGCAGCAGGCGGCGGATGACCGACGGCGGGGGCGGCGAACGGGGCAGCATACGTTGGCTGGTATTGTCCACCGAAGGCGCCAGTGACCCCGCGGCCGGTGGCTCCCCCACCTAGAATCCGTGCGTTGCCTCAACCTGGACAGCCGGCGTCGCCCATGACCCCACCCACCTCCGACTCCCGGCTGATGGCCAATGCCATCCGCGCCCTCGCGATGGACGCCGTGCAGGCCGCCAATTCCGGCCACCCGGGGGCGCCCATGGGCATGGCCGAGATCGCCGTCGCGCTGTGGAGCCGCCACCTGAAGCACGACCCGGCCGACCCGCAGTGGGCCGACCGCGACCGCTTCGTGCTGTCCAACGGCCATGGCTCGATGCTGCTGTATGCGCTGCTGCACCTGACCGGCTACGCCTTGCCGATGGACGAGCTGCGCCGCTTCCGGCAGCTGCACAGCAAGACGCCGGGCCACCCCGAGGTGGACGTGACGCCGGGCGTGGAGACGACCACCGGCCCGCTGGGCCAGGGCATCACGAATGCGGTGGGCATGGCGCTGGCCGAGAAGCTGCTGGCGCACGAATTCAACCGCCCGGGCCACGCCGTGGTCGACCACCACACCTGGTGCTTCCTGGGCGACGGCTGCCTGATGGAAGGCATCAGCCACGAGGCCGTGGCGCTGGCCGGCGCCTGGAAGCTGAACAAGCTGGTCGCCGTCTACGACGACAACGGCATCAGCATCGACGGCCCGGTCAAGCCCTGGTTCGTCGACGACGTGGCGGCGCGCTTCGCGGCCTGCGGCTGGAACGTGCTGGGGCCGGTGGACGGCCACGACGTCGACGCGGTGGACGCGGCGCTGGCGCGCGCCAAGGTATCGGAGAACAAGCCCACGCTGGTCATCTGCCGCACGACCATCGGCAAAGGCAGCCCCAACCGCGCCGGCAGCGCCAAGGCGCATGGCGAGGCGCTGGGCGCGGAGGAGGTCAGGCTCACGCGCGAAGCGATCGGCTGGCCGCACGAGCCCTTCACGATGCCGGCCGAGGCCTATGCCGCCTGGGACGCCCGCGCCGGCGGCGAGGCCGCGCATGCGCGCTGGAACGAGGCCTTCGCCGCCTACCGCGGCGCGCACCCGGACCTGGCCGCCGAATTCGAGCGCCGCATGCGCGGCGGGCTGCCTACGAACTTCGTCGCGGCGGCGGTCGAGGCGATCAAGGCCGCCGACGCCGCCGCGCAGACGGTGGCCACGCGCAAGGCCAGCCAGCTGGCGCTGGAGACCTTCACGAGGCTGATGCCCGAACTGCTGGGCGGCAGCGCCGACCTGACGGGCAGCAACCTGACCAACACCGCCAGCACGCCGGCGCTGCGCTTCGACGAGAACGGCACGCCCAACGGCGGCCGCCACATCAACTACGGCGTGCGCGAATTCGGCATGGCCGCGGTGATGAACGGCGTCACGCTGCACGGTGGCTACATCCCCTATGGCGGCACCTTCCTGACCTTCAGCGACTACAGCCGCAACGCCATCCGCATGGCGGCGCTGATGAAGCTCCGCGTCGTCCACGTCTTCACGCACGACAGCATCGGCCTGGGCGAGGACGGCCCCACACACCAGAGCGTGGAGCACGCGGCCAGCCTGCGCCTGATCCCCAACCTGGACGTCTGGCGCCCGGCCGACACCGCCGAGACCGTGGTCGCGTGGACGATGGCGCTGGGCAACGTGAGCCGGCCTTCGGCCCTGCTGCTGAGCCGCCAGAACCTGCCCTACCTGCCCAAGCAGGCGCTGGACGACATCGGCAAGGGCGCCTACGTGCTGGCCGACCCGGCCGAGGTCGGGCTCAAGGGCCGGCCGCAGGCGGTGATCGTCGCCACCGGCAGCGAGGTGCACCTGGCGCTGCACGCGCAGGCCGCGCTGGCGAAGCTGAAGATCGCGGTGCGCGTGGTCAGCATGCCCAGCACCACCACCTTCGACCGCCAGGCCGTCGAGTACAAGCGCCGCGTGCTGCCCGACGGCGTGCCGCGCATCGCGGTCGAGGCCGGCGTCACCGACGGCTGGTGGAAGTACGGCTGCGCGGCCGTGATCGGCATCGACCGCTACGGCGAGAGCGCGCCGGGGCCGGCGCTGTTCGAGCATTTCCACTTCACGGTGCGCAACGTGGTCGACACGGTGCGCCAGGTTTTGTCACGTTGACGGAGATCCCCACATGACCATCAAGATCGGCATCAACGGCTTCGGCCGCATCGGGCGCATGGTGTTCCGCGCCGCCGTGCAGAACTTCCCCGAGATCGAGGTCGTCGGCATCAACGACCTGCTGGAGCCCGACTACCTGGCCTACATGCTGAAGTACGACAGCGTGCACGGCCGCTTCAAGGGCGAGGTCGCGGTCGACGGCCACACGCTCGTCGTCAACGGCAAGCGCATCCGCCTGACCGCCGAGAAGGACCCGGCGGCGCTGAAGTGGGGCGAGGTCGGCGCCGACATCGTCGTCGAGTCCACCGGCCTGTTCCTGACGCTGGAGACCTGCCAGAAGCACCTGGACGCCGGCGCGAAGAAGGTCATCCAGAGCGCGCCGTCCAAGGACGACACGCCGATGTTCGTCTACGGCGTCAACCACGACAGCTATGCCGGCCAGGCCATCATCAGCAACGCCAGCTGCACCACCAACTGCCTGGCGCCGGTGGCCAAGGTGCTGAACGACAGCTTCGGCATCAAGCGCGGGCTGATGACCACCGTGCACGCCGCCACCGCGACGCAGAAGACGGTGGACGGCCCCAGCAACAAGGACTGGCGCGGCGGCCGCGGCATCCTGGAGAACATCATCCCCAGTTCCACCGGCGCCGCCAAGGCCGTCGGCAAGGTGATCCCGGCGCTGAACAAGAAGCTCACCGGCATGGCCTTCCGCGTGCCGACCAGCGACGTCTCGGTCGTCGACCTGACGGTGGAGCTCGAGAAGGGCGCGAGCTGGGACGACATCTGCAACGCGATGAAGGCCGCCGCCGCCGGCCCCATGAAGGGCGTGCTCGCCTACACCGAGGACAAGGTCGTGGCCACCGACTTCCGCGGCGAACCCTGCACCAGCGTCTTCGACGCCGACGCCGGCATCGCGCTGGACAGCACCTTCGTCAAGGTCGTCGCCTGGTACGACAACGAGTGGGGCTACTCGAACAAGATCCTCGAGATGGTGCGCGTGATGGCGAAGTGAGGCGCCGCAGCGTCGCCGCGAAGGGCCCGCCGCTGGCGGGCCCTTCTTCATGGCGGCGTGGCGGCCGCGCCGGCGGCGGCGCCGCCGGTGACGCCCGGTCACCAGCGCGCCGCCCACGGGCCGGGCACGGCCCCTACACTGCCGCATGCCCTTGCCGACGCTCCTCGCCGGACTGCTGCTGCCGCTGCTGCTGATCGCGCTGCCGGCGCCGGCGGCCGCGGCGCCGGCCGGCCGCATCGCGCAGCCGCCGCTGGCGCCGGTGGACGGCGAGGTCATCGTCCGCTGGCGCACCGACGCCCCCGCGCTGCGGCGGCACCCCTTGCCCGCGCGCGCCCCGGCCGACGAGGTGCGCCGCACGCTGGCCGCGCGCGCCGCGTTGGCCGGCCTGCGCGCCGGCCGCACGCTGGAGGACGGCGGCCCCGTCGGCCCGCGGTCGCAACTGCTGCGCGCGCGCGGCGAGAGCGCGCAGGCGCTGGCGGCGCGCCTGGCCGCCGACCCGGACATCGAATCCGCGGTGCCCAACGGGCGCCAGCGCATCCTGGCCGCGCCGAACGATCCGCTGTATGCCAGCGGGCCGCCGGTCAACCGCCTGCTGCTGACCGGCGGCCCCGAGTCGGGCCAGTGGTACCTGCGCGCGCCGACCGCCGACGTCGTCTCCGGCATCGACATCGAGCGCGCCTGGGCGCGCAGCCGCGGCAGCGAGCAGGTCGTCGTCGCGGTGCTGGACACCGGCGTGCGCTTCGAGCACCCGGACCTCGGACGCGCCGCCAACGGTGGCCGCCTGCTGCCGGGCCACGACTTCGTCTCCAACCCCACCGTCGCCAACGACGGCGACGGCCGCGACGGCGACCCCAGCGACCCCGGCGACTGGGTCAGCACCTTCGAGGCCGGCCGCAGCCCGTTCACGAGTTGCGACGCCAGCAACAGCAGCTGGCACGGCACGGCCACCGCCAGCCTGGTCGCCGCCGCGGCCGACGACGGCATCGGCATGGCCGGCGCCGCGCCGGGCGTGCGCGTGCTGCCGGTGCGCGTGCTGGGCAAGTGCTACGGCACCGACGCCGACATCCTGGCCGGCATGCGCTGGGCGGCCGGCATTGCAGTGCCCGGCGTGCCGGACAACCCGACGCCGGCGCGCGTGATCAACCTCAGCCTGGGCAGCAGCGCCGCCTGCAGCGCCGCCTACCAGGACGCCGTCGACGAGATCACGGCGCGCGGCGTGCTGATCGTCGTCGCCGCCGGCAACAGCGCCGGCGGCCCGGTGGGCACGCCCGGCAGCTGCCGCGGCGTGCTGGCGGTGCTGGCGCTGCGCCATGCCGGCACCAAGGTCGGCTTCTCCGACCTCGGGCCGCAGATCGGCATCTCGGCGCCGGGCGGCAACTGTGTCGACATCGGGCCGGGGGACCCCTGCCGCTACCCCATTCTTGCGGCTACTGACACTGGCACAACTAGTCCCGTTTCCAGCTCTTGGCTCGATAGCTACGACATAGCGTATGGCACCAGCTTCGCGTCGCCGCTGGCCGCCGCGGCCGCGGCCCTGATGGTCTCGGTGCGGCCGGCGCTGACGCCCGGGCAGATCCGCAGCGCGATGCAGGCCAGCGCGCGCCCGTTCCCGACCGGCGGCGCCGACAACGCCATCGTGCCCTTCCTCGAGGTGCGGCGCTGCGACCAGCCCAACCGCTTCGCGCCCGGCGACAGCCCGAACTACGAGCTCGACCTGCAGTGCTACTGCACGACCGGCCTGTGCGGCGCCGGCATGCTGGACGCCGGCGCGGCGGTGGACGCGGTGGCCGGCGCGCTGGCGCGCATCGAGCGCACGACGGCGGCGCCCGTGGCCGGCAGCGCGGTGAGCTTCAGCGCCGCCGGCAGCCTGGCCGCGGTCGGCGCCACGGTGACCGGCTGGCAGTGGACGCTGGTCGATGGCGGCGGCATCGTCGCCGGCTTCGACAGCGCGACCAATGCGTCGACGGCGACATTGACGCCCGCCGCCGCCGGCCGCTTCACGCTGCGCCTGACGGTCAGCGACAGCCTGGGCAACGAAGCGAGCCAGACCGAGGTCGTGGACGTCAGCGCCAGCCCACCGCCGCCGACGCCGCCACCCGCCGGGGGCGGCGGGGGCGGCGGCACCACGGCGCCCGGCTGGCTGCTGGCGCTGGCCGGCGCGGTGGCCGCCCTGCGGCGCCGCGGCAGGGGTGATGGGCACGGCGGGCGCGGCGGACGCAGCGGGCTTCGATAATCCGGGCGCCCAACCGGAGCCTGCCCTGAAGTCCGCGCCGAAGTCCGCCGTCGATTCAGCCCTCGAGTCCGCCCACGAGTCCGCCCACGAGTCCGCCCACGAGTCCGCCCCGAGGTCCGCCTCGCCGCCGGCGCTGCCGCGCGCCCCGTGCCGGCCCGCGGCGCGCACGCTGCGCTGCCTGCTCGGCCGCAGCCTGCTGGCCTGCGCGGCAGCCGTCGCGGTCACGCCTGCCGCCGCTGCCGCCGCCGGCCCGGCGGACGAGCGGCCTGCCCATGGCCTGATCGTGCGCCTGAAGGACGCCGCGCCGCACGGCAGCGCCTTCGCGCGCCGGCATGCCGGCGACGGCGAGCGCCTGCAGCAGGTGCTGCGCGCCAGCGCGCTGCCCGCGCGCGACGCGCAGCCGGCCTGGCGCGCGACCGGCCGCGACCAGCAGCTGCTGGACTTCGGCCGCGTGCTCGACGGCGCCGAGGCCGCCGCGCTGGCGGCGCGCCTGCGGGCGCGGCCCGAGGTCGACTGGGTGGCGCCGAACGTGCGCGAGAAGCTGCTCGCGCTGCCGACCGATCCGCTGGTCGGCCAGCAGTGGTGGCTGCGCGCCCACGGCGGCACCGACGCCCATGCCCTCGCCGACCGGCTGCGCGGCGTGCCCGGCTTCCTCACGGCCTGGACCAGCGGCCTGCCCGGCGCCACCGGCCGCGCCAGTGCGGTGGTGGCGGTGCTGGACACCGGCATCACGGCGCACCCCGACCTGGCCGGCCGCGTGCTGCCGGGCTACGACTTCGTCAGCGAAGTCGCCTTCAGCAACGACGGCGACGGCCGCGATGCCGATCCCGCCGACCCCGGCGACTGGGTCAGCGCCGCCGACCGCAGCGACCCGCGCTACGCCGGCTGCGACGAGCAGGCCAGTTCCTGGCACGGCACGCTGATCGCCGGGATGCTGGCCGCGGGCACCGACAACGGCACCGGCGTGGCGGCGATCAACCACGACGGCCGCGTGCTGCCGGTGCGGGTGGCCGGCAAGTGCGGCGCGACGGTCGCCGACATCGTCGACGGCATGCGCTGGGCCGCCGGCCTGAACGTGCCCGGCGTGCCGCGCAACCCGAACCCGGCGCGCATCCTCAACATCAGCTTCGGCGGCAGCACGCCCTGCGGGCGCGAATACCAGACGGCGATCGACGAGCTGCGCGCGATCGGCGTCGTCGTCGTCGCCGCCGCGGGCAACGAGCATGGCGCGGTGGCGCGGCCGGCCAACTGCAACGGCGTCGTCGGCGTCACCGCGCTCAACCGCGACGGCTTCAAGACGCACTATGCCAACTTCGGCGCCGTGCTCGCGGCCAGCGGCATCGCCACCGTCGGCGGCGACGACGACCGCGGTGGCGCCTGGGCCGCGCTGCTGGCCGACAGCGGCCTGGTCAGCGTCTGGAACGACGGCACCCAGGGCCCGGGCCAGGCGCGCTATGCGGCGCTGTTCGGCACCAGCTTCGCGACGCCGGTGGTGGCCGGCACGCTGGGCCTGATGCTCAGCGTCAACCCGGCGCTGACGGCCGGGCAGCTGGTCGACGGGCTGCGCGCCAGCGCGCGGCCGCATGTCGTGTCGCCGCACATCGGCGCCTGCTCGAACGACAACCCGGGCCGCTGCCTGTGCACCACCGCGACCTGCGGCGCCGGCATCCTGGACGCCGCGCAGGCGCTGCAGTACGCCAGCCAGCCCGACAGTTATGTCGCGCCGCCGCGCCAGGCCGAGCGGCTGGACAGCGCCGAGCTGCGCAACGCCGCCGCGCTGGGCCCGGACCGGCCACCGAATGCGCCGGCGCCGTCACCCGGCTCCAGCGGCGGCGGGGGCGGCGCCAGCGGCCCTGGCTGGCTGCTGGCGCTGTTCGGCGCGGTGCTGGCGCTGCGGCGGGCAGGAGCCTGCCCGTCTGCCACGAGTGCCGCCGCTGACCGCGCGAGGCCACACCGGCGCCACGGGTAGCGGTCGCGGCCCAGCCCCGGCGCGGATCCGGCTTCGCCGGTCCGCTGCCGACGCCCCCTCGGGGGGCAGCGACCGGGCGGGAGCGTGGGGGCCCGCGATCAGTCGCAGGCCACGAAGCCGCCGGCCAGCGCCTGCGGCGGCAGCGTGCGCAGCCGCTCCTGCAGCGTGCCGTCGGCACGCTCGGCGCGCAGCCAGAACTGCGGCGGCGGGCTCTCCCGCTCGACCACGCGGGCCCCGCGCAGACCGTCGGCCGCCAGCGTGGCCAGCGCCGCCTCGGCGGCGTCGCGGCTGGCGTGGCGCGACAGCACCAGCGTGCCGGCCAGCGCGGCGCCGGCGGCGGGGGCTTCCAGCAGCTCGAACGGCAGGTTCAGGCGCCGCAGTTCCTCCTCGCGCGCGCGGCGCGCCGCCGGGTCGGCCGGCCGCCCGGCGCTGACGAGCCAGGGCAACGCCTGCACCGGCGCGCGCGCCCAGCTGCCGGCGGGCAGCTGGGCGGCCAGCAGCGTGGCCTCGGCGGCGGCCAGCTCGACGTCGCCGAAGGGCCCCGCCTGCAGGCAGCCGACCGTGGCCTCGCGCACCGCCTCCAGCGCCGCGCTGGCCGCCGGCGGCGGCAGTACGGCGACGAGCTCCGGCCGCACCTGCGCGGCCAGGCGCGCGGGCTCGCGCTCGTGCGCGCGCGGCGGCGGCCAGCCGGGGGCGAACCAGCCCTGGATCCAGCCGTAGACCACGGCGTTGGCCAGCAGCACCAGCAGCAGCAGGACGCGCAGCATGCTCGCGCGTCAGGCGTCGCGCAGCCGCACGCTGACCTCGCCGCTGATCAGCCGGTGCACCTGGCCGCAGCGCACGCGCAGCGCGCCCTGGTCGTCGACGCCCTCGGCCACGCCCTCGGGCACCTCGGGCACCGTGGTCGTGACGGCCTGGCCGAGCAGCAGGTCGCGCCGCGCATAGGCGCCGGCCAGCGGCGCGAAGCCGCCGCGCTCGAAGTCGCGCAGCACGCGCACCAGCGGCGCCGCGACGCGCGCCAGCGCCGCCGGCGCCGTGGCGCCGGGGTCCAATTCGTGCAGGCAGGCGTAGCCGTGCGTGAGGCCCTCGTTGGCCTGCGGCAGCACGTTGAGCCCGACGCCGACCACGCACATGCGGTGCTGGCCGACGCTGACGGTCTCGATCAGCACGCCGCCGAGCTTGCGCCCGCGGCCCGGCGCGTCGAGCAGCCAGAGGTCGTTGGGCCACTTCAGCGCGATGCGCGGCGCGGCTGCGCCGTCGACCGGGTCCAGCGCGTCGGCCAGCGCCACGCCGACCGCCAGCGAGAGGCCCGACCAGGCCGCCGGTGCCAGCGCCAGCGACAGCGAGAAGGTCAGCGAGGCGCCCGGCGTGGCCAGCCAGTCGCGGCCCTGGCGGCCGCGGCCGCGCGTCTGGTGCTCGGCGACCAGCAGGCAGGGCTGGATGTCGCCGGCGCGGCGCCCGTGCGGCGTGCGCTCGGCGCCGGCCTGGGTGTCGAGCTCGCCCGGCCGCGAGACACGCGCGTCGCGCTGGCCGGCCGCCGCGCGGGCGCGCTCGAGCAGCCGCGTGTTGGTGGAGTCCACGCGCGCCAGCACCTCCACCGACAGCCCGGGCAGCAGCGGCTCGAGCTGCTGCCACAGCGCCTCGGCGCCCCAGTGCAGGTGGCGCGGCTCGCCCGCGGCGAGCGGCCCCGGCTCGGGCAGGAAGTCGCTCTCGAACTCGGGCATGGCTGGGGCCGGCGGACGACGAGGGCCGGTCTTCAGCGCTTGGGCGCCAGCATCGTGCCGCGGCAGGCCGGGCTGCCGCAGCGGCAGGCGTACTGCTTCTTCAGCGCCGGCGTGTAGCGCTCGTCGATGACGAGGCCGTAGTCGTAGAACAGCTCCTCGCCGGGCGCCAGGTCGCGCAGCGCGCTGATGAAGACGCGCCCGTCCTCCTCGTCGGCCTGGCAGTTGGGGTCGCAGGCGTGGTTGATCCAGCGCGCCGCGTTGCCGTTCACGTTGGCATCGATGACATGCCGGTCGTCGATGTGGAAGTAGAAGGTGTGGTTGGGATCGTCCGGGTCGTGCGGGTGCCGGCGCAGCGCCTCCGGCCAGCCGATGATCTCGCCCTTGTATTCGATGATGCGCTCGCCGGCCGCGATGGGCTGCAGCGCGAAGACGCCCTTGCCGTGCACGCCCGAGCGGCGGACCTGGATGCGCCGGCGGTCGCCGCCGGCCGCGCGCTTGACCTTGTGCGTTCTGGCGCCGTTGACGACCCGGGCTTGCGCGGTCTTTTTCATTGGGTACATTGAAATCGTACGAGCGCGCGTGCGTGCGCGCGAGAGGCAGCGGATTGTAGGCACGGCCGCGCGCGGGCCCCGCGCGCGTCACGGCCGGACCAGGACCCCATGACGAAGACCATCATCATTGCCGAGAAGCCCAGCGTGGCGCAGGACATCGTGCGCGCGCTGACCCCGGTGGCCGGCAAGTTCGAGAAGCACGCCGACCATTTCGAGAACGAGCGCTACGTCGTCACCTCGGCGGTCGGCCACCTGGTGGAGATCAAGGCGCCGGACGAATACGAGGTCAAGCGCGGCAAGTGGAGCTTCGCGCACCTGCCGGTGGTGCCGCCGCACTTCGACGTGGCGCCGATCGACAAGGCCAAGTCGCGGCTGAATGCCGTCGTCAAGCTCGTCAAGCGCAAGGACGTCGGCGCCGTGATCAACGCCTGCGACGCCGGGCGCGAGGGCGAGCTGATCTTCCGCCTGATCCTGCAGTACGCCTTCGGCGACAAGCCCAACCCGAAGCCGGTGCAGCGGCTGTGGCTGCAGAGCATGACGCCGCAGGCCATCCGCGAGGGCTTCGAGCAGCTGCGCAGCGACCAGCAGATGCTGGGCCTGGCCGACGCCGCGCGCAGCCGCTCCGAGGCCGACTGGCTGGTCGGCATCAACGGCACGCGCGCGATGACCGCCTTCAATTCGCGCGACGGCGGCTTCTTCCTGACCACCGTCGGCCGCGTGCAGACGCCCACGCTGTCCATCGTCGTCGAGCGCGAGGAAAAGATCCGCAAGCACGTGGCGCGGCCGTACTGGGAGGTCAAGGCGCAGTTCGACGCCCAGGCCGGGCAATACGAGGGCAAGTGGTTCGACCCGAAGTGGAAGAAGAACCCGGACGACCCGGAAGCACGCGCCGACCGGTTGTGGAACGCGGCCGATGCCGAGGCCATCGCCGCCGCGGTGCAGGGCCAGCCGGCCAGCGTGGTCGACGAGGCCAAGCCCAGCACGCAGGCGAGCCCGCTGCTGTACGACCTGACGACGCTGCAGCGCGAGGCCAACTCGCGCTTCGGCTTCAGCGCCAAGACCACGCTGGGCCTGGCGCAAGCGCTGTACGAGAAGCACAAGGTGCTGACCTACCCGCGCACCGACTCGCGCGCGCTGCCCGAGGACTACCTGGCGACGGTCAAGAAGACCGTCGGCATGCTCGCCGACGAGGCCCTGCCCGGCCCGCTGCGCGAGCTGTCCATGCACGCACGGCGCGCGCTGAACGACGGCTACGTCAAGCCGACGAAGCGGGTCTTCGACAACAGCAAGGTCTCGGACCACTTCGCGATCATCCCCACGCTGCAGGCGCCGGGCAGCCTGAGCGAGCCCGAACTCAAGCTCTACGACCTGGTCGTCAAGCGTTTCCTGGCGGTCTTCTATCCGGCCGCCGAATACCTGGTCACCACGCGCATCAGCACGGTGGCGGCGAAGGGCAGCGAATACCGCTTCCAGACCAACGGCAAGGTGCTGGTCGAGCCGGGCTGGCTGGCGGTCTACGGCAAGGAGGCGCAGGACGAGGACGCCAACCTGGTGGCCGTGGCGCCCGGCGAGCGGGTGCGCACCGAGAGCGTGGACGTGCTGGCGCTGAAGACGCGCCCGCCGGCGCGTTATACGGAAGCCACGCTGCTGTCCGCGATGGAAGGCGCGGGCAAGCTGATCGACGACGAGGACCTGCGCGAGGCGATGCGCGAGAAGGGCCTGGGCACGCCGGCCACGCGCGCGCAGACCATCGAGGGTCTGATCGCCGAGAAATACATGCTGCGCGACGGCCGCGAGCTGGTGCCCACGGCCAAGGCCTTCCAGCTGATGACGCTGCTGCGCGGGCTGGCCATCGAGGACCTGACCAAGCCCGAGCTGACCGGGCAGTGGGAATACCAGCTCGCCGAGATGGAACACGGCCGGCTCTCGCGCCCGGAGTTCATGGCCGAGATCGCGAAGATGGCCGAGCGCATCGTGCGCAAGGCCAAGGAGTACGACCGCGACACCATCCCCGGCGACTATGCGACGCTGGCCGTGCCCTGCCCCAACTGCGGCGGCGTGGTCAAGGAGAACTACCGCCGCTTCACCTGCACCGGCGCCGACGGCGCGTCGGAGGGCTGCGGCTTCTCGATCGGCAAGATCCCCGGCGGCCGCGCCTTCGAGATCGCCGAGGCCGAGGCGCTGCTGCGCGACAAGAAGGTGGGCCCGCTGGAGGGCTTCCGCTCCAAGGCCGGCTGGCCCTTCACCGCCGAGCTGAGGCTGGTGCACGACGACGAGATCGCCAACTGGAAGCTGGAATTCGACTTCGGCGACGACGCGAAGAAGGACCAGGCCGACGGCGAGCCGGTGGACTTCTCGGCGCAGCACGCGCTGGGCGCCTGCCCCAAGTGCAAGGGCCGCATCTACGAGCACGGCACGAACTACGTCTGCGAGCACAGCGTCGGCGCGCACCAGACCTGCGACTTCAAGACCGGCAAGATCATCCTGCAGCAGCCGGTGTCGCACGAGGAGCTGCACAAGCTGCTGACGACCGGGCGCACGAGCCTGCTCGAGGGCTTCGTCAGCAACAAGACGCGGCGCAAGTTCAAGGCCTTCCTGGCCTGGGACAAGAAGGAAGGCAAGGTCGGCTTCGAGTTCGAGCCGCGCGCGCCCCGCGTGCCGGCGAAGAAGGCCGCGGCCAAGAAGGTCGCGGCCAAGAGCGCACCGGCGTGAACGCCGCCGCAGCGGCGCCGTCCGCGCGCTGGCCCTGCCTGGCCGCGCACGACGGCGGCACGCTGCTGCAGCTGGCCGTCGTGCCCGGCGCGCGCCGCAACGGCGCCGACGGGCTGCACGACGGCGCGCTGCGCCTGCGACTGGTGGCGCCGCCGGTCGAGGGCCAGGCCAATGCCGCGCTGCAGGCCTGGCTGGCGGCCGAGCTGAAGCTGCCGCGGCGCGGCGTGCGGCTGCTGCGCGGCGAGACCTCGCGCCGCAAGCAGGTCTGGCTGGACCTGGCGCCGGCCGCGGTCGGGCACTGGCTGGACGGCGTGCTGGGCGAAGCCGCGGACCGCGCATGACGATCGCCGTCTTCCACAAGCTGCTGGCGATCTTCCTGACCGTCGGCCTGGGCTGGGTCGTCGGCCGCATGCGCTGGCTGGGTGGCGCCGGCGGCCCCACCGACGCGGCGCGCGTGCTGGGCAACGCGGCCTTCTACATCTTCGTGCCGGCGCTGCTGTTCCGCACCACGGTGCGGCTGGACTTCGCGGCCATGCCCTGGCACACGCTGAGCGCCTTCTTCGTGCCGGTGCTGGTGGTGCTGGTCGTGGTCTACCTGTGGCAGCGCGGCAGTGGCGAGCGCCACGGCGCCGCGGCGCCGTCGGTGCGCGCGGTGGCCGGCGTCTTCGGCAACTCGGTGCAGGTCGGCATCCCGGTGGCCGCGGCGCTGTTCGGCGAGCCCGGGCTGGCGATCCACATCGCGCTCGTCAGCCTGCATGCCATCGTGCTGCTGACCGTGCTCACCGTGCTGGCCGAGATGGACGTCGCACGGGCGCGCGCGCGCCAGGAGGTGGCGCCGTCGCTCGCGCGCACGCTGGCCAGCATGCTGCGCAACACCATCGTGCACCCGGTGGTGCTGCCGGTGATCGCCGGCATGGCCTGGAATGCCAC
Source organism: Rubrivivax sp. (assembly GCA_019635315.1). Classification (GTDB taxonomy): domain Bacteria; phylum Pseudomonadota; class Gammaproteobacteria; order Burkholderiales; family Burkholderiaceae_C; genus Rubrivivax. The sequence goes on along the minus strand of JAHBZT010000001.1, from coordinate 653,867 downwards.
CGGGCTGGGCCTGCACCCGGTCGTCGACGAGGTGCTGGCCGGGCTGGGCAGCGCGGTCGTGCCGGTGTGCCTGGTGCTGATCGGCATCACGCTGGCGGCCTACGGCCTGGGCGGCCGCGCACGCGGCGCGGTCGTCATCTCGGTGGTCAAGCTGCTGGTGCTGCCAGCGCTGGTGCTGGCCGTCGCGCACTGGGGCTTCGGCCTCGAAGGCCTGCCGCTGGCGGTGGTGGTGATGATGGCCGCGCTGCCGGTGGGCAGCAACGCGCTGATCTTCGCGCAGCGCTACGAGACGCTGGAGGCCGAGGCGACGGCGGCCATCGTGATGTCCACCGTCGCCTTCGCGCTGACCGCTTCGCTGTGGCTGGCGGTGCTGGCCGCGCTGGCGCACGCGACGACCTGATCCGGCACGGGCGTGCGGCCGGCGCAGGGCGCCGCGCCGGGCGCGAAGGCGCGACGGGCACCTTCGGCGGGGCGCGGGGCCAGGCGCCGGCCCCGGCCTTCACGCCGCGGCCGTCTGCGCAACGGCCGCGCCCGGGCGATGGCGGCCGCGCCACACACGCCACATCAGGCGCGGCGCCATCAGGCTCTTGGGCGGCGCCAGCATCTGCACCACCTTCAGGAAGGCGCCGGCCAGCACCGGGTCGTGCACCGCCGCGCGCTGCAGCCGTCCCAGGTAGGCGTTGACCAGCTTGACCGGAAACGGCCGCGGCCCCGGCACCACCGGCAGCGCCAGGTCGCCGCCGACCGCGATCTGCCAGGGGGCGTCGACGACTCGCGCCGCGGCCCTGAAGAAGCGCCGCGCCAGGCCTTGGAGGCTGTCCGGCCCGCGCGCCAGCGCGTCGCGCAGGGCCAGCGCCTCGCAGGCCGCCACCGTCATGCCCTGGCCGTAGATCGGGTTGAAGCTGGCCAGCGCGTCGCCCATCACCAGGTAGCCGGCCGGGAAGCGGCGAAGGCGCTCGTAGCGCCGCCGCTGGCTGTGCGGGAAGCCGTAGCGCATCGGCTCGCCGATCATCTCGGCGTGCTCGGCCAGCGCTGCGATCTCCGGGTGGTTGATCTGGCGCGCGCGTTCGGCCATCGCCTCGCGCGTGGTCGCGACATGGTCGCCGGTGTAGCCGCCGACGCCGGCCACCCAGCGTTCGCGGCCCTGCGCGTCGGGCTCCTGCGCGATCAGGATGGACGGCCGCGGCAGCGCCGGGGTGGCCGCGCCGATCACGCAGGCCAGCGGCGGCTGGCCCGGCGCGCGCCGGAAGTAGGCGCTGGTGTAGGCGATGCCGACCTGCACCCGCTCCTCGGCCGGCGCCGCATAGCCCCATTCGCGCAGCCAGGCCGGGCTGCGCGAGGCGCGGCCGCTGCAGTCCACGACCAGCGCCGCGGCCAGCGTCTGCGGCTCGGCGCCGGCCAGGCTGTCGGCGTCGCGCGGCTGCCAGCGCAGCCCGGTCACGCGAGCGTCCTCGTGCACCGGCGCGATCACGTCCACGCCGTCCAGCACGCGCACGTTGGGCAGCGCGCGCACGCGGCGGCGGATCTCGGCCTCGATGGCCAGCCGGCTGCAGGCCAGCGCGTCCACGCCCAGCGTGGCGCGCGCCAGGCGCTGGCCGTTGGCGTCGACGGCGACTTCGCCGCCGGCGTCGCCATACAGCGCGCCCTGGGCGACCAGCGCCTCGGAGAAACCGGGAAACAGCCCATCCAGCACCTGGCGCCCGCGCGCCAGCAGGCCATGCGGCTGCACCGCCTGTGGCGTGCCCTTGCGCGGCGCGGCGCCTTCGGGCAGCGGGTCGCGCTCGAGCAGCACGACCTCGTCGAAATGTTCGGCCAGGATGCGCGCGGCCAGCAGCCCGGCGATGCTGGCGCCGATGATCGCGGCACGGCCGTGGCGGGTGGGGGACGGGAGCGTACGGGACATGGGGCTCTCCTGCAGTCGGTGGTCCTGGGGCGCGGGTCCCTGCGGCTTGCCCGGGGCCCGGCGGCCGCCGCAGAATCGGGCGGCGGGCCTGTCGGTCAGCATCGGCGGCAGGCGTGTGCCGGGCGTGTCCGGGGCGTGTCTGCCGCGTGCGCTGGGCGTGTGCGGCGGACCCGGGCCGCTTCGATGGCTGTGCCACGTGGCGGCGAAGGGCTGCCAGGGACCTCGATTGCAGGGTTTGCACGTATCGATGCTGGGCCAGGGCCGGCTGGAACTCGACGGCCAGGCGCTGACCCGGCTGCTGGCCCCCAAGCACCAGGCGCTGGTCTTCGTGCTCGCCGCCGAAGGCGTGGCCTGGCCGCGCCAGCGCCTGGCGGCGCTGCTGTGGGGCGAACTCGACGAGGCGGCAGCGCGCGGCAACCTGCGCGGCGCGCTGTCGCGCCTGCGGCGCTGGCTGCCCGAGGCTCTGGCGATCGATGCCCACGCGGTCGGCCTGGCCGATGCGGCGGCCGTGCGGGTCGACCTGCACGCGCTGCGGCGCGCACAGGACCCGGCGCTGCCGCATGCCGAACGCATCGCCGCCGCCGAGGCCTGGCGCGGCCCGCTGCTCGACGGCTTCGATGTCGGTCCGGCCGAGGCCTTCGAGGACTGGCTGGCCACGGCGCGCCAGCGCGCCCGGCGCGACATCGTCTCGCTGCGCCACGACCTGCTGGCCCGCGCCGAAGCCGCCGGGCGCGCGGAAGAGGCGATGGCCCACGCGCGCGCGCTGCTGGACGTCGACGATGCCGACGAAGAGGCGCACATGGCGCTGATGCGGCTGCTGGCCGCCGGCGGGCGGCGCACCGCGGCGATCGCGCAGTACGAAGCCTGCCGCGCCGCGCTGGCGCAGCGCCTGGGCGCGCGGCCCTCGGCAGCCTGCCATGCGCTGTACGTGCGCATCCATGCCGACGATGCCGGGGCCGCCGTGCGTGGCCTGGCTGCCGTCCAGGCCGGCGAACCGGACAACGCCGGCGCGCCGGTGACGCCATCGCCGTCGCCGACCGAAGCCATCGACCCGCTGACCCGGGCTGTGGCGCCGGTGCCTGACCCAGCGCCACGGCTGATCGGCCGCGAACGGGAACTGGCCCTGGTCGCGCAGCGCCTGGCCGAGCCGTCCTGCCGCTGGCTGAGCATCGTCGGCCCGGGCGGTGTCGGCAAGACGCGGCTGGCGCTGGCCGCCGCGGCGGCGCATGGCGCCACGCAGCGCCACGGCGTGCTGGTGCTCAGCGGCCGCGACGATGCCGGCGGCGCGCTGCAGGACGCGCAGACGCTGCTGCAGCAGGTGCTGGCGCGCATCGGCAGCGACCGCAGCGCGCCGGGTGCGCTGCTGCTGGTGCTGGACAACCTGGAGACGGTGCCGGCGGCGGCGCGCTTCGAACCGCTGCTGCGCGAGCGCGCGCCCGGCGTCAGCGTGCTGGCCACCTCGCGCCGGCGCATCGGCGGCGGCCGCGAATGGCTGCTCGAACTGGACGGGCTGTCGCTGCTGCGCAGCGACCCGGCGCGGCCGGGATCGTCCGACGCCGCGGCGCTGTTCACCACCGCGGCACGGCGCCTGGCGCCGGGCTTCGACCCGGTGGCCGACCCGGCATTGGGCGCCACCGTGGAGCGCATCTGCGCGCTGGTCGGCGGGCTGCCGCTGGCGCTGGAGATGGCGGCGCGGGGCGTGCACCTGGCCGGCGCGACCGCGGTGGCCGAGCGCCTGGCCGCCGGGTCGCCGCTGGCCGATGCCGACCGCGACCCGACGGACCACCACCACAGCCTGGACACGGTGTTAGAGGACTCTTGGGCGCTGCTGGACGCAGGCGCGCGCCAGGCCGCGCTGCGGCTGGCGCAGCTGCCAGGGGGCTTCGACCTCGCGCTGGCGCAGGCCGCCGGTGTCGACGCCGCGGCGCTGGCGACGCTGCGCGACGAGGCCTGGCTGCGGCGCGACGACGAGGCCGACCACGACGGTTGGCTGGCCCTGCACCCGCTGCAGCAGGCGTGGCTGCGTCGCCGCGCCGACCCGGCGCTGGCCGGCGAGGTGGCGTCCGCGGTGGCCGCCTGGCTGCTCGCGCGACTGCCGCAGCCGGCGCCCTTCGGCGATCTCGACCCCGCCGAGCCGGTGCCCGCGCTGGCCGACGCCGCGGCGGCGTCGGCGCCGGTGCTGCGCTTCGCGCTGCAGCGGCTGGTGGCCGACGCCGACGCGGCCACACTGGTGCGCTGGCTCGACGCCACCACGGCGCTGCTGCAGCGCGCCGGCCGCCAGGCCGAGGCGGCGGCGCTGGTCGGCGAGGCGCTGGCGCGCAGCGACCTGCCGCGCTGGCGCAACGCCGGCTGGCGGCTGCGCCGCGCCGAGCTGCTGGACGGCCATGGCGCGGCCACCGCGGCGCTGCGCGAGCGGCGCGCCGCCTGGCGCGCACTGGACCTGCCCGACCTGGCGGCCGAGGACGCCGGCTGGGGCGACGTGCTGCGGGCGACGCTCGCGCTGCGGCGCCGGCGCGGCTGGCCGCCGCCCGGAGCCGATGGCGACGCCTTCGGCGTGCTGCTGGCGCTGGGCACCATCCACGCCACGAATGCGCTGACCTTCCTGCCCGAGCCGGCGCCGATGATGCGCGTCGGCGCGCTGGCCGATGTCGCTTGCCGGGCCGCCCGACTGCCACCGATCGTGCCGCGCATCGGTGCCGCCTGGGGCGCTGCCAGCCTGGGTCATCCGGCGCTGGCCCGTTGGCAGGCGCGTGCGGTGATCGGGCCGCGCACGCTGCCCGCGATGCCGACGCGGCGGCTGGCGGCGCTGGTGGCCGCCGGCCGCGTCGGCCTGCGCCTGGCGCTGGGCGACTGGGCCGGCCTGGCGCCCGAGATCGACCGCGCCGCCGATGACCTGCACGCGCTGCAGGCGGGCCGCCAGGAGATGGAAGTGCGCTCGCTGGGCGCCAAGCTCGCCTTCTACGAGGGCCGGCTGGCCGAGGCCTGGGAGCGCTTCGCGCAGATGAGCGAGCTGGGCCTGCAGCGCCCCGGCGAAGCCTGGCGCGCCTGGGGGCCGGTCGGGCAATGCGAGGTCGGGCTGTGCCTGGGTGGCCTGGACGAGGCGCTGCTCCAGTCCCTGTTCGACCGCGCCTCGCTGCTGCTGACCGAGATGGAGAATGTCGACGCCGCCTACGTGCTGCGACGCCAGGGGCTGGCGGCGCGCCTGGCCTGGCGGCGCGGCGACGCCGAGGCCGCGCTGCACGCCGTGCGCGCCGGCGCCGCCGCCGCGGCGCGCACGCGGCTGTTCGGCTTCTGGGCCCACGAGGGGCTGGCCGGCCTCGGCGACACGCTGGTGGCGCTGGCGGCGCGCACACGCGCCGCCGGGGCCGCCGGTGCCCCACTGCCGCCGGCGGTGGAGGCCCCGTGGTCGGCGCTGGCGCCGGCCCTGCGCGCGCATGTGCGGCGCTTCCCGCCGGGCGCCTCGCTGAAGGCGCGCATCGAAGGCGGCATGGCCGTCGCGGCCGGTCGTGTCGAGGCCGGCCGCGGCCTGCTGCGCCGGGCGGTCACGCTCGCCGAGCGCCAGGACGCGCGCGTCGACCAGGCGCGCGCCTGCGAGGCGCTGGCCGCCGCCGAGCCCGATGCCGGCGGCCCCGAGACCCCGGCGCGTCGCGCCGCGGCGCTGTGGCAGGCGATGGGCGTGCAAGCGGCCGCCCCACTGGCCGGCGACTGAACGCGCATGCCCGAACCTGGATCAACGGCACCCGCCGGCCAGCACGAGCACGGGGCACCGCCTGCCGTGCACTCGCCGCGGCCGCGCCGCGTCCTGCTGCTCGGCGCCACCGGCACCATCGGCCGCGCCACCTTGCAGGCGCTGCTACGGCGCGGCCACGAGGTCGTCGCCTTCGTGCGGCCGGGCCGCGGCGGCGCCACGGCGCCGGCCGGGGCGACGCTGCGCGAGGGCCTGGTCACCGACCCGGCCTCGCTGGCCCGCGACGGCGTGCGCGGCGAGCGCTTCGACGCGCTGGTGTCCTGCCTGGCCTCGCGCACCGGCGTGCCGGCCGAGGCCTGGGCCATCGACCACCGCGCCCATCTGAATGCGCTGGACGCGGCGCGCGCGGCCGGCGTGGCGCAGGTCGTGCTGCTGTCGGCGATCTGCGTGCAGAAGCCGCGGCTGGCCTTCCAGCAGGCCAAACTGGCCTTCGAGCAGGCCCTCGTGGCCAGCGGCGTCGACTATTCGATCGTGCGCCCGACGGCCTTCTTCAAGTCGCTGTCCGGCCAGGTCGAGCGTGTGCGCCGCGGCCGGCCCAACCTGCTGTTCGGCGACGGCACGCTGACGGCCTGCAAGCCGATCGCCGACGAGGACCTGGCCGACTACCTGGCCGACTGCCTGGACGACCCGGCGCGGCGCAACCGCGTGCTGCCGATCGGCGGCCCGGGCCCGGCGATCACGCCGCGCCAGCAGGGCGAGGCGCTGTTTGCGCTGCTCGGCCGCCCGCCGCGCTTCCGCCAGGTGCCGGTGGGCCTGCTGGATGGGGTGGCCGCCGTGCTGGGCGCGGCCGGCCGCGTGGTGCCCGCGCTGGCCGCCAAGGCCGAGCTGGCGCGCATCGGCCGCTACTACGCGACCGAGTCGATGCTGGTCTGGGACCCGGCGGCCGGCCGCTACGACGCCGACGCGACGCCATCGACCGGCACGCGCACGCTGTTCGAGCACTATGCGCGGCTGCTGCGCGGCGAGGCCGAGAACGAGCGCCGCGAACATGCCGTGCTCCGCTGAGCCAGGCACTTCGCCCCTGCTGCGCTCGTGCCGGCACTCGCCAGGCGCGTCGGCGCAGCAGTGGCGCGAGCGCCGGCCGCCGCGCGAGCCTGCTCAGGCGTCGGCGATGAACCCGTCGCGCTCGGGGTCGGGCCCGAAGCGCTCGGCCAGCGCGTCGAGGAAGACGCGCAAGCGCGCCGGATGCGTGCGCCGGTGCGGGTGGATCGCGAAGACCTTCAGCGTGCCGATCGCCCAGTCGGGCAGCACGCGGCGCAAGGTGCCCTGCGCCAGCGCGTCGTCGACCAGGAAGGTCGGCAGCAGCGCGATCCCGGCGCCGGCGCAGGCCGCCGCGCGAAGCACCTCGGAACTCGTGGCCGTCATCCGGGGCTCGACATCGACGGCGCTGCGCTGCGTCCCGCGCGTGAAGCTCCAGTGCCGGCCCGGGCCGAGCGCGAAGCTCAGCGTCGCGTGCCGTGCCAGCGCCTCGGGCGCCGCCGGGGCGCCGTGGCGCTGCAGGTACGCCGGCGCCGCGACGAGCAGCAGCCGCGACGCCGTCAACTGCCGGCCGCGCAGCGCCGAGTCGAGCTGCGGCGCGATGCGGACCGCGACATCCAGGCCCTCCTCGACGAGGTCGACGACGCGGTTCGTCAGGTCGAGATGGATCGCCAGCTTCGGATGCCGCTGCAGCAGCAGCGGCAGCAGCGGCGCCAGCTGGCGCTGGCCGAATTCCACCGGCGCCGTGATGCGCAGGCAGCCCGAGGGCTCCAGCGCCTGCGCGAGCAGTTCCTGCTCCGCCTCGTCGACGGCGCGCAGGATCTCGCCGCAGTGCACGTGGAAGCGCCGCCCGGCCTCCGTCGGCACGACCCTGCGCGTGGTACGCGCGAGCAGCATCAGGCCGAGCCGCCGCTCGAGCGCCGCGACATGCTTGCTCACCATGGCCGTCGACAGGTCCAGCGCACGCGCGGCCGCGGCGAAGCCGGCAAGGTCGACGACGCGGACGAAGACACGCATGCTGGTCAGCTGGTCCATGGCGCTATTGAACACTCCTGGTTGACAGAAAGTTTATTCTTTGCCACTTTATCAACCAACGGGCATCAATCTACGCTCCGGACCCTGTTCAAACCCGGAGACCACGATGCCCGCCACCTTCCTTCACGTCGACTTCGCCTTTGCCGGCCCCTGGGGCCCCGAACTCGCCGCCGCCTGCCGCGACCTCGCGGCCGACATCGCCGGCGAACCCGGCCTGCACTGGAAGCTGTGGGGCGAGGACCCCGGCAGCGGGCGCGCCAGCGGCGAATACCTGTTCGCGAGCCGCGAGCAGGCGCAGCGCTACCTCGACAAGCACCGCCCTCGGCTGTCGGCGCTGGGCGTGACGCAGATCGAGGCGCGCCTGTTCGAGGTCAACGCGGCGCTGAGCCGGGCCACCCGTGCCCCGATGCCGGCCTGAGAACCGACCACGAGGAGCCTTCCGATGTTCACGACCCTGGCCAAGGTGCGCATCGCCGATGCGCAGCGATTCCTCGAGGTCTTCGCCACGCACGGGCAGGCCAGGCGCCGCGCCCACGGCAGCCGCGGCGCGCAGGCCTTCATGCTGCCCGACGAGCCGGGCACCGCGATGGTGCTGATCGACTGGGTCGACCGCGCCGCCTTCGACGCCTTCCGCGCCGACCCCGAGGCGCCGCCGACGATGCGATCGGGCGGCGCGCTCGAGCCGCCGCAATTCACGGTGCTCGAGCGCCGCGGGCACTACGAGGCCTGAACGTGCCCGGCCGGCCGAGCCGGCGGCGAGCACCCTCGTCGCCGGCGCCGCGCGAACGCCTTTGCGACAATGCGGCTGATGAACGCGACCGACCTCGCCGCCGCGATGGCGCACCTGGGCGCGGCCGCGCGTGCCGCGTCGGCGCTGATGGCCGCCGCGCCGACGGCGGCCAAGGACGCCGCGCTGCGCGCGCTGGCGCGCCGGCTGCGCGACGGGGTCGCGGCGCTGGTGCAGGCCAATGCGCAGGACCTGGCCGCCGCGGCCGGGCTCGACGAGCCGTTGCGCGACCGCCTGAAGCTGACGCCGGCGATCGTCGAGACGGTGGCCCAGGGCTGCGAGCAGATCGCCGCGATGCCCGACCCCATCGGCGAGATCACCGAACTCAAGCGCCGGCCCAGCGGCATCGCCGTCGGCCGCATGCGCGTGCCGCTGGGTGTCTTCGGCATGATCTACGAGAGCCGGCCGAACGTGACCATCGAGGCCGCGTCGCTGGCCATCAAGAGCGGCAATGCCTGCATCCTGCGCGGCGGCAGCGAGGCGCTGCACAGCAACCTCGCGCTGGCCGAGCTGGTGCGCGCGGCGCTGCTGGAGGCCGGCCTGCCGGCCGATGCGGTGCAACTGGTGCCCATCACTGACCGCGCCGCGGTCGGCCACCTGATCACGATGCCCGAGTACGTGGACGTGATCATCCCGCGCGGCGGCAAGGGGCTGATCGAGCGCATCAGCCGCGAGGCGCGCGTGCCGGTGATCAAGCACCTGGACGGCAACTGCCATGTCTACGTCGACGCCGAGGTCGACCTGGCGCTCGCGCTGAAGGTCACCGACAACGCGAAGACGCAGAAATACAGCCCCTGCAACGCCGCCGAGAGCCTGCTCGTGCACGCCGCGCAGGCGGCGGACTTCCTGCCGCGCATCGGCGCCGTGTTCGCGGCCAAGGGCGTGCAGATGCGCGCCTGCCCGCGTGCGCTGCCGTTGCTGCAGCAGGTGGCCGGCGCCGACCTGCGGCCGGCCACCGAGGACGACTGGGCCACCGAATACCTGGCGCCGGTGATCAGCGTGAAGGTCGTCGCTTCGCTGGACGAGGCGATCGCGCACATCAACCGCCACGGCTCACACCACACCGACGCGATCCTGACGACCAACCACCCGCATGCGATGCGCTTCCTGCGCGAGGTCGATTCGGCCAGCGTGATGGTCAATGCCAGCACGCGTTTCGCCGACGGCTTCGAATACGGCCTGGGCGCCGAGATCGGCATCAGCACCGACAAGTTCCACGCCCGCGGCCCGGTCGGCCTGGAGGGGCTGACCTCGCTGAAGTGGGTCGTGCTCGGCCAGGGCGAGATCCGCACCTGAGGCGATGGCGCTGCCCGCGCTGAGCAGCGGCGAGCTCGTCGCGCTGGCCGCGGTGGCGGTGGCCGGGTTCTGGGTGCTCGGCGCCTACAACCGGCTCGTCGAGCTGCGCAATGCCATCAAGGACGCCTGGACGCGCGTGGACGACGCGCTGCGCCAGCGCGGCGGCGCGCTGGAGCCGCTGGTGGCCGCGCTGCGCGAGCCGCTGGCGGCCGAGCAGCGGGCGCTGGACGCGCTGCTGGCGGCACAGCACCAGGCGGCACGCGCCGCCGGTGCGATGGCCGCGCGCCCGGTCGACGCCGGGCATGCCGCGGCCTGGGTCGCCGCGGAGACCGCGCTGGCGGCGGCGGCCAGCCGCGTCTTCGCGCTGCTGGACCACCAGGGCGACCTGCGCCACATCGAGCAGCTGCCCGGGCTGGTGGCGACCTGGCGCGACGGTGACGCGCGCCTGGCGTTCGCGCGCCAGCTCTTCAACGACGCGAGCGCGCGCTACAACGAGGCCATCGCGCTGTTCCCGACCTCGCTGCTGGTGCGCCTGTTCGGCTTCGCGCCGGCGGGCCGGCTCTAGGCTGGGGTCCCAGGCCGGAGCTCCAGGTCGGAGCGCTGGGCCGGGGCGCGAGGACGCGTCAGGGGCGCAGGCCGTTGGCCGGCACCAGACGCTCGGACGCCGGCAGCTCGGGCCCGGCGTCGATCTCGGTCGCGATCTGCGTGCACACCGCGCGGCACAGCGTGGCCGCGCGCTCGCTGCCGATGCGGTAGTAGATCTGCGTCGCGTCGCGCCGGCGCGCCAGCACGCCGGCGCGGTACAGCGTGGCCAGGTGCTGGCTCATGTTGGGCTGCGTGGTGTCGATCTCGTGCAGCAGCTGCGAGACGTTCTTCTCGTGCCCGCACAGCGCGCTGATGATCTTCAGCCGGATCGGCGTGGCGAGCAGGCGGAACAGCTCGGCGGCGGACGCGAACACCTGGTCCGACTCGTCCGGCAGTTCGCCGTCCTCGTCGGCGGGCAGGGGGGTGGCGCGCGGGTCGTTCATGCGGGGCCTCACGGGGTGGTCGGGCGGGCGGCGCTGTCGGGCCCTGGCCGGCTGGCGGATGGATGGTCGTGGTCGTGCCGCGGCACGGTGGCGAAGGCGGGCGGCCGCGGGCGGCGGCGCCCGCACGTCGGGGGGCGAAGCCGCCGCATCATGCCGCCAGCGCCAGCAGTTCGAGCACGTCGTCCTCGAACATCTCGCCCGGGATGACCTGGCCGAGCCGGCCCTGGCGGTCCACCGTGACGGTCAGCGGGATCATGTTGCGCCGGCTCAGCGCGGTGGCGAGCGCGGCGTAGTCCTGCGTCACCGGGAAGCTCAGGCCATGCGACTGCAGGTGCCGTCGCACGGTGTCGGGATCGCGGTCGCGCGCCACGCCCAGCACGGTCAGCGCGCGCCCCGCGGCGGCGCGGTGCAGCTTCTCGACATGCTGGTTGTGGCGGCGGCAGAAGGGGCAGCTGGTGGACCAGAAGACGACGACCAGCGCGCGCCCCCGTGCCTGCGCGGCGCCGAAACGGCTGCCGTCGAGCAGCGTCACCTCGGGCCACGCGACGAGTTCACCGCGCGCCGGCGCGGCGGCGCGTGCCGCCGCGGGCACCAGCGGCCAGGCCGCCGCCGCGGCCAGCAGGTGGCGGCGCGTCAGGGGCTTCATCGTCCGCTGCGCTCCATCAGCAGGTAGGTGTTGTAGGCGTTGATGCGGTTGGCGGCGCGGAACAGCGGCAGGTGCTCGAAGCGCGACCAGTCGGCCTTCTCGTAGGCCTCCTCGAAGGGCTCGAGGTTGTGCGCCGCCTCGCCCATGGTCTGGCGCAGGTGCAGCAGGTAGTCGCGCGTGAGCCGCAGGTCGGCGCTGGCGCTGCGCGAGGCCGGGCCGTGGCCGGGCACGATGAGCGTCGCGTCGAAGCCGATCAGGCGGTCCAGCGCCTCGATCCAGCGCCCGCTGTCGGCCTGGCCGACGAAGGGGATGCGGCCGCGGAAGACCAGGTCGCCGGCGATCAGCACGCGCTGCTGCGGCAGGAAGACGACCAGGTCCTCGGCCGTGTGCGCCGGTCCCGCGGGCTGCAGCACGACCTCGACGCCGCCGACCGCGAGCCGCGTGGTCTCGGCGATCCAGCGGTCGGCCGCGACGAGGCGCGTCTTCGCGTCGATCCACGGCGCCAGCTCCTCGCGGCTGGCCTGCAGGCGCAGCGCGGCGGTCTCGGACTGCAGGTAGCTGCGGCCGTCGCGGTGGGCGATGACCTCGGCGCCCAGGTCCTTGAAGACCTGCAGGCCGTAGATGTGGTCGGCGTGGTAGTGGGTCACGACGACATACCGGATCGGCGCCGGCGTGATGCGCCGGATCGCCGCGACCAGCTCCTGCGCCAGCGCCGGCGAGCCCAGCGCGTCGACGACCAGCACGCCGCCGGGCGTCACGACGAAGGCCGCATTCGAGATGAAGTTGCGGTTGGCCGGCGTGCCCAGCGCCGAGGCGCCCTGCACCATCCAGACGCCCGGCGCCACCTCCTCGGGTTGCACGGCCTGCGCCGCGGCCGGGGCCGGCAGCAGGGCCCACAGCAGCGCGGCCCACAGCAGCCAGCCCGAAGGCAGGGTTTGCTTGATTACGCGCAACGCCGTGCAGCCATACATTCGCATATGGTGATATTAGACGCCTGCGGCCCGGCGCGCGCAAGGGCGAGATTCACCCCTATGCCCGCGCGCGGGGGTGGACCACAATGGACCGGGACCAACCAAGGAGACGACGATGATCCGACCTCTGCGCATGGCGCCCGCGGCGCTGGCCCTGGCCACCCTGGCCGCCCCGCCCGTCCTGGCCCAGGACATCAACCTGGCGCGCAACTTGGCCGCGACCTGCGCCAACTGCCACGGCACCAACGGCAATGCGCGCGGCGACATGAAGCCGCTGGCCGGCCTGCAGGCCGACAAGATCGTCGCGATGATGAACGACTTCAAGAGCGGCGCGATGCCCGCGACGATCATGCACCAGATCGCCAAGGGCTACACCGACGAACAGATCCGCCTGGTGGCCGGCTACTTCGCCGCCCAGCAGCCCAAGAAGTGAGGAGCCGCGCGATGAACCCCCTGAACGATCCGACCCGTCGCCGCCTGCTCACCGCCGGCGCCACCCTCGGCGGCCTGGCCACGCTGGGCCTGGCCGGCTGCGCCGCCACGCCCTCGGGCCCCAGCATCGGCCGCGTCGTCGTCGTCGGCGGCGGCTACGGCGGCGCCACCGCCGCGCGCTACCTGAAGATGTGGGGCGGCAATGTCGACGTGACGCTGGTCGAGCGCAACACCAGCTTCGTCTCCTGCCCGATCAGCAACCTGGTGCTGGGCGGCCACAAGCAGATGGCCGACATCACGCGCGGCTACGACGGCCTGAAGGCGCTGGGCGTGAAGGTCGTGCAGGGCGACGTGACCGCCATCGACGCCGCCGGCAAGAAGGTGCGGCTGGCCAGCGGCACCGAGCTGCCCTACGACCGACTGGTGCTGTCGCCGGGCATCGACTTCATGCTCGAGCAGGTCGGCGGCCTGCAGGCCGCACTGGACAGCGGCCGCGTCGCCCACAGCTGGAAGGCCGGCCCGCAGACGGTGGCGCTGCGCCGCCAGCTCGAGGCCATGCCCGACGGCGGCGTCTACGCGCTGTCGATCCCGCTCGCGCCCTACCGCTGCCCGCCCGGGCCCTACGAGCGCGCCTGCATGGTGGCCAGCTACTTCAAGCAGTTCAAGCCGCGCTCCAAGGTGCTGGTGCTGGACGCCAACCCCGACGTCACGTCCAAGGGCCCGTTGTTCAAGAAGGCCTGGAACGACCACTACAAGGGCATCGTCGAATACCGCGGCAACGCGGTGCTGAAGGAGGTCTCGGGCACCACCGCGAAGCTGGAGTTCGAGGACGTGCGCGCCGACGTGCTGAACGTGGTGCCGCCGCAGCGCGCGGCGGACCTCGCGGTGAAGGCCGGCGTCGTCAACATGAACAACCGCTGGGTCGGCGTCAACTGGATGACGCTGGAGTCCACCGCGGTGCCGGGCATCCACGTGCTGGGCGACTCGACGATGAGCGCGCCGGCCATGCCCAAGAGCGGCCACATGGCCAACCAGCAGGCCAAGGTGGCGGCGGCGGCCATCATCCAGCTGCTCAAGGGCGAGGCGGTCAACGCGACGCCGGTGGTGATGAACACCTGCTACAGCTTCGTCACCGCGCGTGACGTGGTGCACGTGGCGAGCGTGCACCAGTACGACGCCGCCGATCGCACCTTCAAGACGGTGCCCGGCTCCGGCGGCGTCTCGGCGGCCGCCAACCAGATCGAGGGCCGCTACGCGCTGAGCTGGGCGGACAACATCTGGGCGGACATGCTGGCGGCGTAGACGCGCAGGTTGCGGTGAAGGCTCACGTCGCGTAGCGACGTGAAGCCGCCGCAGGCGGCGGCCGGAACCACAACGCGCCGCGCGACAGCGGGCGGTGGATGCGCGCCGCGTTGCGGTGAAGGCTCACGTCGCGCAGCGACGTGAACCCGCCGCAGGCGGCGGCCGGAACCACAACATCCGGGCCGACATGCTGGCAGCCTGAACGCCGGTTTGCCGCGGCGTGCCCCGGCGCCCCCGGGGCACGCGTCCTTCCGGGCCGCCTACTTCAGCCCGGCCAGGTAGGCCGCGACGGCCTTGGTCTCCAGTTCGGTCAGCTTGGAGGCCACCGTGTGCATCACCATGTTGTCGTTGGTGCGCGCGCGCGAGTTGAATTCCTTGATCTGCTTCTCGGTGTACTGCGCGTGCTGGCCGGCCAGGCGCGGCAGCAGGTTGGTGCCGTAGCCGCTGGGACCGTGGCAGCTGGCGCAGGCCGCCACGCCGGAATAGCGGTTGCCGTGCTTGTAGATGTAGGCCCCGACCTGCGCCAGCTCGGTGTCCTCGACCTGGTGCACATGGGTCGGCCGGCTCGCGAAATAGCGCCCCAGCGCCGTGAAGTCGGCATCGTCGAGGTCGGCCACCATCGGCTGCATCGCGCTGCTGACGCGCTTGCCGCTCTTGTAGTCGCGCAGCTGGCGCACGACATAGGCCTCGTTCTGGCCGGCCAGGCGCGGAAAGATCGGGCTCGCACTCTCGCCGTCGACGCCATGGCAAATGAAGCACTTGCCCTGCACGATCTCGATGGCGCGCGCCATCTCGTCGGCACGGGCCCCGGTGGCCGCGGCGGCGGCGATCAGCGCGGACAGGGCGAGGGCAGGCAGCTTGGGCATGGCGCGTTCGACGGCAGGGAGGCGGGCGGCGGTTTCGAGCCGGCGGGTCGGGTGGAAGTTTCGGCCGCGGTCTTCAGGCGGTGGCGGGCAGGCCGGGCACGGGCTGGTCCAGCGCACCCTGGGGGCGCTGGTCGACGAGGCGGTCGGTGAGCGCCGCGGCGGCCCACATCGCGCTCAGGCTGACCCAGGCGGTGATCGTGAAGACGGCCGCGCCCGACAGCCCGGCGCCGACCGCGCAGCCGCCGGCGGTCATGCCGCCGAAACCCATCAGCAGCGCGCCGGCGATGTAGCGGCGCATGCCGGCGCCGCTGCTGAAGCCCTCGAGCTTCAGTTCGCGGTACAGCGCCGCGGCGATGAAGGAGCCGATGAAGACGCCGGGCATCAGGCCGAGGTCGAAGCCGGGCGGCCGCTCGCTGACGAAGAGCACGCGCGTCAGCACCTCGGCCGACGGGCCGGTGAAGCTGATCGAGTGGATGGGATGCGGGTCGAACGAGGCCTGCGCGACGGCATAGGTCGCCCACCAGGCCGCCGTCACCGCCAGGCCGACGCCGACCGCCCCGGCCCAGCCCCAGACCGGCACCTTCTGCCGGCGCGCCCAGAAAACGGCCGCGGCCAGCCAGACGAGGCCGAACAGCAGCGCGCCGCCATGGCCGATGCCGGTGCGGGCGACGAGGTCGCGCGTGGCACCGCCGTCCACCGTCCACCAGCCGCTGATCGCCTCGCGCAGCGGCGACAGCGCGCCGGTCCAGGCGGCCTGCGCGGTGACGGCGAAGATCAGCCCGGTGATGACCGAGCGCAGGTTGCCCTGCGCCGCCAGCACGAGCAGGCGGCTCGAGCAGCCGCGGGCCAGGATCATGCCGATGCCGAACAGCGCGCCGCCGACCGCGGCGCCCGACAGGCTGCCGCGGGCGGCGATCTGGCGCGCGTCCGAGGCGTCGAACCAGCCCGCCAGCACCAGCGCCTGCGTCGCGACGACGGCGGTCGCGAAGGCGAACAGCCACACCGTCAGCTTGCCGCCCTGGTGGCGGCGCGCGAATTCGATCACCGCCGAGCGCAGGCAGAAGCGCGAGCGCTGCGCGAAGAAGCCGAACGCGATGCCGATCACGAGGCCGGCGCCGACCAGCACCGCCGGCTCGCCGATGCGTTCGATCAGGGACTCGAGAACCATGGGCGCACCCCTCCTGTCGCCAAGACTAGAAGGGAGCGCCCCGGTCCGCCTTGATACCCGTCAGGGTCTGATGTAGGCGGCGCCTTCCTTCTGCAGCTTCGCCAGGCGCACGACGCCGGAGGGCGTGAACTCGGCCTCCAGCACGAACTGCTCCTTCTTCAGGTTGCGGTTCCTGAGCGTGATCTCGCAGATCTCGAAAGTCACGCCGCGCGCCTTCAGGCCGGACACCAGGCCGGCGAAGGCCGTGCCGTTCGGCGCCTTGGCGCCTTCCATCAGGAAGTCCACGCCGTTGGCATGCGTGACGACGGTGATCTTCGCGCCCGGGTCCACGTCGAGGTGGTTGCCGACGTTGCGCAGGCCGCCGAGCGCCTGCGTCGCGGCGTCGTTGATGTGGTAGACGACGCGATCCTGCGCGAGCGCGACGGCGGTGCCGGCCACCAGGGCGGCGGCGACCAGGATGCTGCGGACGATGGCCATGACTTGTCTCCTGTGGCGATGGTGGGGCGCGCGGTCCTTGGCCTACGCGACTCCCGGATTGCCCTGCACGCCGACCAGGCGCGGCAGGTTCGGCTGGCGCGGCGTGACGCGGCCCTTGGACTTCAGCCACTGCTCCACGACGTCCCAGATCATCTTGTTGCCGGCGTTGCGCGCCTCCTCGGCGACCGGCGCCCAGCCGGCGACCTTGTAGGTCTTGTTCGCCTCGATCGGCTGGCCCTTGAGCCGCATGTCCTGGATGCGCCGGCCCATCGCGGCGCCGGGCTCGCAGGCATAGGTGAGGCCGCCGATGCGCACCATGTCGCCGCCCTGCTGGTAGTAGGGGTCGGGGTTGAACAGGTTGTCGCAGACGTCCTCGAGCACGGTCTTGATCATCTCGCCGGACATCTCGGTCACGGTGGCGTAGCTGTAGGTGGTGGCCACCTGGTCCATCATCAGCTCGCGCGTGATGGTGTCGCCGGGCAGCAGGCTGGTGCCCCAGCGGAAGCCGGGCGAGAAGGCGATGTCGGCGCCCTGCACCTCCATCATCGCGTCGCACAGCAGCTGGTCCCAGCTGCCGTTGAAGTTGCCGCGGCGGTACAGCAGGCCGTCGGTGACGGCCAGCTTCTCGGCCAGCTTCGCCTCGTAGGGCGCGCGGACCTTGGTGATCAGCGCGTCCATCGCCGGGTCGGCCTTGAGCACGTTCGCGAAGACCGGCAGCAGCCGGTAGCGCCAGTTGGCGACCTTGCCGCCCTTGACCTCGAAGTCCATCACGCCGAGGAACTTGCCGTTGCTGCCGGCGTTGGTGACCAGCGTCGTGCCGCCGGGGTTCTTCACCGGCACCGCCACCGGCACGCCGTCGTGCGTGTGGCCGCCGAAGATGGCGTCGATGCCGCGCACGCGGCTGGCCATCTTCAGGTCCACGTCCATGCCGTTGTGGCTGACGACGACGACCAGCTGCGCGCCCTTGGCGCGCGCGTCGTCGACCACCTTCTGCATGTTCTCGTCCTGGATGCCGAAGGTCCAGTCGGCGACCATGTAGCGCGGGTTGGCGATCGGCGTGTACGGGAAGGCCTGGCCGACGATGGCCACCGGCACGCCGGCGATCTCGCGGATCACGTAGGGCCTGAAGACCGGGTCCTCGAAGTCGGTGGTCTTGACGTTCTGGGCGACGAAGTCCACCTTGCCGGCGAAGTCCTTCTCGACGATCTCCTTCACGCGGTCCATGCCCAGCGTGAATTCCCAGTGCCCGGTCATCACGTCCACGGTCAGCGCCTTGCAGGCGTCGACCATGTCCTGGCCGTTGGTCCACAGCGCCGTCGCGCTGCCCTGCCAGGTGTCGCCGCCGTCGAGCAGCAGCGCACCGGGCCGGCTGGCCTTCATGCGCTGCACCAGGGTGGCCAGGTGTGCGAAGCCGCCGACGCGGCCGTAGCGGCGCGCGGCCTTCTCGAAGTCGAGGAAGGTGTAGGCATGGGCCAGCGCGGTGCCGGGCTTCACGCCGGCGGCCTTCAGCAGCTGCTCGCCGACCAGGTGCGGCATCTTGCCGCGCATGTCGCCGACGCCGAGGTTGACGCTGGGCTCGCGGAAATAGATCGGCTTGAGCTGGGCGTGGCAGTCGGTGATGTGCAGCAGGCTCACGAAGCCGGCGCCGCGGCCCAGCGGCGGCAGGTCGTACAGCGCCTGCTCGGCGGTGCTGGCATCGGCATCGGCGTGGCGGCCGAGCGCCATGCCGGCGACCGACGCGGCGGCCATGACCTGCAGGAACTCGCGCTTGCTCAGGCTCATGATAAGCGGTGACTTATGTTCAAGGGGGGAAAAAGCCCGGCAGCGCCGGGCTCGCGGGTGTCGGGGAGGCAGGCGCTCAGCGCGTCACTGGTTGACCGGCGACTTCGGATCCAGCAGCAGCGACATCAGGTCGCGCATCTGCTTCTCGTTCAGCAGCCCGGCGTGGCCGAAACGCGGCATGTTGGAGCACGCGTTGTAGGTCTTGCCGTTGTAGATCTTGGACCAGGTGTACTCGATGACGGCCTGCGCGGTCGGCGCCATCACGTCCGTCACGCCGCGGTTCTTGCCGTAGTTGTACAGGCTCGGGCCGATGGTGCCGAACGAGATCTCCTGCTTGCTGATCTGGTGGCAGTTGTAGCAGTTGCCGCCGTTGGGCGCGTCGGCGCGGTCGGTCCAGGTGGAGCCGCGGCCGCTCTGTGCCAGCGTCTCGCCGGCCTTCCAGTCGCCGAAATACTGGCCGCCGACGGGCCACTTCACGGTGGCGCGGGCCTCGGCCATGATCTTCTCGGCCACCGCGTCCGACGGCTCCTTGTCCGACGAGCAGGCCGCGGCGCCGAGGTCCTGGTTCAGGCGGTCGACCTTGGCGATGCCCTGGTCGCGGAACGAGGCCTTCATCAGGGCCTGGGTCTCGCGGTCCAGTTCGGCCGGCGAGGGCAGCGTGGCGCAACCGGTGACGACGGCCGCCGCGGCGACCGCCAGCGCGGGCAGGATGAGTTGCTTGTGCTTCATGTCTGGTCGCTCCCCGCTCAGCGCTTGATCGACGGCGCGATCGACTGCGCGCCCTTGGCGTTGACGCCCATGTAGGTGGACAGCGCGATCGTCACGTCCGACCCGAAGTGCGGGTACGGGAAGCGCTGCTGGCGGTAGCAGTCGTTCAGGCGCAGCTGCATGCCCCACATCTGGCCGTTGCTGACGCGGTAGGCCGGCCAGGCCGCGAAGCCGACGCCGTCGCCCGGGTTCTTGGTCAGGTTGGGCAGGTCCTGCAGCCGGATGCGCTTGCCGTCCTCGCCGTGGCAGGCGGCGCACGAGAAGTCGTGCGTGCCGCCGCGATAGAAGAAGACGCGCTTGCCGATCTCGTAGCTCTTGCGCTCCTCGGGGTGCGACTGCGGCAGGTTGAAGCGCATGCCGCGCGACTCGGCGGCGATCCAGGTCGCCAGCGCGGTCACGTTGGCCATCTCGCCGCGGCCGAATGGCGTCTTCGCGATCTCGGCGCCGTTCAGGCCCTGCAGCATCTCCATGCAGCTGACCAGGCGCGACTCCAGGTCCTGCACGCGCTGGGTGTCGGGGAAGTAGCGCGGCAGCTCGACGAAAGCCCCCTTGACGACGCCCGGCCCCTTGCCGAGGTCGCAGCGCTCCAGCGAGGCGTTCTTGGGGCCGCGCTTCTGCTTCCAGAGCGCCTCGCCCTTGGCCTCGTACAACTCGGCCGGGTTGCCGTCCTCCAGCATCTTGCGGTACTCGGCGATGCCTTCGGCGGCCGATCGATCCTGGCCCATCGCCGGGCCCAGGGCCGCAAGGCCCAGCACGGCGGCGGCACATCCCAACACGGTGGTCTTCATGCGCTTGTCGTCTCCATCGTTGCTCTCTTCGACGCACCGGCGGCCCGGCCTGCAAGGACCGTCCGGCGCCGCTGCCCGCACCGTGCCGGGCCGCCGACCGCTGTCAGGCGACGGTCGCCTCGTCGGTGCGCTTGTCGCCCTTGTTGTCGACCCAGGTCACGGCGATCTTGTCGCCGGCCTTGGCGCCCTTGACGTTGAACTGCAGGAACGGGTTCTTCGCGATCGAAGGCCCCCACTGGGCCGACAGCACCGCCTTGCCGTTGTGGGTGGCGGTGACTTCCTGGATGAACCAGGCGGGGATCACGTTGCCGGCGCCGTCGCGGCGGGTGCCGGTTTCCATCTCGTGGCTCATCAGCACGCGCACGGTGGCCTTGTCGCCGCTGGCCTGGGCGCGGATGCGCATCGGGTCTGCCATGTCAATATCTCCTGAACTGAGGGGTCTGGACGCTGAGCGGTGGACGCGGGCAGGGGTCAGCCGCCGCAGCCCCCCAGCGTCACCTTGATCTCCTTGACCGCGTACAGCGTGCGGCCGTCGTTCATCACCGCGACGGCATAGACGTTGGACGACTGGCCCATCTTGACGCGCGTGTTGAACGCCGGCTCGACGGAGGCGCCGACGTCGAAGACCGCGGCCAGCACGTTCGGGTTCTTCTCGACCAGGATCAGCAGCTGCTTGACGCCGGCCATCGTGGTGGCCGCGCCGACCGGCACCACGGCGCCGTTCTCGGCGATGTCCGGGCCGGTGATGGTGACGTCCTTGCTCTCGGCCGGGGCACCGCCGCCCAGCGCCTTGGTGGCGTCGGCGAGGTTCTTGGCCTCGAAGGCGGCCTTGTTCCAGGCCGCCTGGGCGGTGGCCGGCAGCAGACCGGCGCCGGCCAGCAGGCCCGCAACCTGCGCGCTGCGCAGCAGCATTTCGCGACGGGTAGCCATATCAATCTCCTTGAATATTCACAGCGGATGATTCCTCACTGGGGCCGGGCCGTCATCCGGGCATACCCGGTCCCGTTTTCACGCGTGCGTGAAGGCCTGCGCAACGATCCGATTCACGGCCGCTTGGCGCCGCCGGCCAGCCAGGCGGCCAGCGCGTTGACGTCCGCCGCCGGCAGCGACTGCTCCGGCATCGGGATCGGACCCCAGACGCCGCTGCCGCCGGCCACGATCTTCTTCGCCAGGTAGTCGACCGCGTCGTCGCGGCCGGCATACCGGCGCGCGATCTCGCTCATGCCGGGACCGACCACCTTGTTGTCCAGCCCGTGGCAGGCCAGGCAATTGTGCTGCCTCGCCAGCGCCACCGCCTTGGCCGCAGCCGCGGCCGGGCCGGCGCCCGGCGCGGTGACCGCCGCCAGCGTGGACATGCGCCGCGTGGCGCCCGACGGGCGCGTCGTGTCGGCGCCGAGCTGCGCGCCGACCAGTCGCTGCTGCTCGGCCAGGTTGCCGTGGGCGTTGCGGGCATGGTCGGGCAACAGCGAGGCCACCTTGGCCTCGGTCGCGCAGTTGGACATGCAGGCCGCGGCCAGCACGTCCGGCTTGCCGCCGTTGCCCAGCGTGCGACCCGGCCACAGGCCGTGGTCGGTGGTCTTGCCGTTGCGGTTGGGCAGCCGCTGCTGCACCTGCGCGATGTTGGCGTCCGACAGCGTGAAGTCGTCGGGCACGATGCCGCCCAGGTTCAGGATGAAGGCCGTCACCGCATAGACCTCGTCCGGGGTCAGCGTCTTCGGATTGGTCCAGGGCATCGCGCGGTTGATGTAGTCCCACAGCGTGGACAGCGACGACAGCTTCATCAGCGTCGTGCGCCCCGGGAAGCTCTCGTCGGTCAGGCGCGCGACGCGGCCGGTCTCGATGTCCTTGGCCGTGGTGCCGCCGACGATGGGCGAGAAGACCTCGTTGCTCTCGCCGAAGATGCCGTGGCAGGAGGCGCACTTGGACTCCCACACGTCCTGGCCCCGGGCCACCGTGCCGGCCCCCTTGGGCAGGCCCTTGAAGTCCGGGCGCACGTCGATGTCCCAGGCCTGCACCTCCTTGGGCGTGGCGCTGCGGCCGATGCCGGGAAACTCCGCCGGCGCCGCCGGCTTCGCGGCCTGCGCGAACGCGCCCAGCGTGCTGCCGGCCAGCACCAGCGCGATCAGCGCTTCACGACAGCTGGACATTCTTCACCTCGCCGTTTTCCTGCACGAGCCAGGTCTGGATCGCGTTGTTGTGGTAGATCGAGCGCGAGCCGCGCACGGCGCGCAGCTGGCGGTAGGTCGGCTGCACGTGGCCGGTGTCGTCGGTGGCCCGGCTCTGCACCAGCGCCGGCTTGCCGTCCCACACCCAGTCCAGCGCGAAGCGCGTCAGGCACTTGTCCATCACCGGGCCCTGCAGCCGGGCCTGGCGCCAGTTGCGCCCGCCGTCGACCGAGACGTCCACGCGCCGCACCTTGCCGCGGCCGCTCCAGGCCAGGCCGCTGATCTGGTGGTAGCCGCGGTCCAGCAGCACCTGGCCACCCGAGGGCGTGGTGACCACGCTCTTGACCTCCTGGATGCTGGTGTACTGGCGGTGCAGCCCGCCGGGCATCAGGTCCACGTAGTGCAGCACCTCGTCCTTGGCGCCGTAGGGCTGGTCGCCGACCTCGATGCGGCGCAGGTACTTGACCCAGCTCACGCCCTGCACGCCGGGCACCACCAGGCGCAGCGGGTAGCCGTTCTCGGGGCGCAGCATCTCGCCGTTCTGGCCGTAGGCGACGAAGACCTCGCCGTTCTCGACCTGCTCCATCGGGATCGTGCGCGTCATGCTCGAGCCGTCGGCGCCCTCGGCCAGCACGAAGCGGCCGCGCTTGTAGTCGGCGCCGGCCATGTCCAGCAGCACCTTCAGCGGCACGCCGGTGAACTCGCTGCAGCTGATCATGCCGTGCGTGTACTGGCAGGTCGGCACCGCGACGTTGCCCCACTCCATGCCGGTGTTGGCGCCGCACTCGATGAAGTGGAAGCGGCTCACGCTGGGCAGCCGCATCAGCTCGTCGACCGTGAAGACCATCGGCCGCCTGAGCATCTTGTCGTCCGAGCCGTTGAGCATCAGCCGGTGCTTGCTCGGGTCGATGTCCCACCACCCCTGGTGATGGCGCTCGAAGTGCAGCCCGCTGGGCGTGACGATGCCGAACAGGCTCTGCAGCGGCGCGAAGCTGACGCTGGCCTGGTTGGTCTGCGTCAGGCCCGGGCTCTGGCGGCGCTGCACGTTGCGCTCGTACTTCGACGGCATGCCGTAGCCGTCGGTCACCACCGGCTGGCCGAGCCCGGTGCTGTGCTCGGGCAGCTTCAGGATGTTCGGGTCGCCGCCGTCGGCCGGCACCGGGTTGGCCTGGGCCAGCGCCGCGGGGGCCGCGACCGCGGCCCCGCCTGCGGCCGCCGCCGCGAAGGCGCTGCGAATGAAGTCGCGCCGGCCGCTGCGTGCCTCGCGGTGCACGGCCTGGATGCCGGAGCGGTCCAGGAAGCTCTCCGGCGCCTTGCGGACGCGGCCAGGCTGCTGAGGGGGAAGGTCGTCGGTCACGGATGGCTCGATTCGGATATAAGCAATTACGAATATACAGCCCGGCGTATCTGCCATGCCGGGTGGAAACCCTTAATCCGACCCTGACGCTCGGAAACCGGCGCGGACGGCGCGGCAGCGTCCGGCCCCGCGCCGCGCCCGGCGCTGCGGAGGCTGCCTCGCCAGCTGCCTAGGGCTGGCCGACGATAGAGGCGGTGGCCATCAGTTCCTCGAACAGCGCCAGCGACACCGCGCCCGACACCGCGTAGGGGTCCAGCACCGGGCGCTCGCTGTATTTCAGCAGCAGCGCCGGATTCAGCCGCGCCATGTTGACCTGGCCCATGCTCCAGCCGGCGAAGCGGCGCTCGCCGATCTCGGCATAGCTGAGCAGCTCGACCTCGGTGTGGCGCGGGTCGGCGGCGATGCGGTTGTAGAGCCGGTTGACCGCGCTGCGCCCGCCTTCCAGCACCTGCAGGAAGATGCCCTGGCTGAAGCACAGCACGCCGGTCACGCCCAGCGCCGGATTGTTGGCCTTGCTCTTGCGCAGGATGGCGACCAGTTCCTCCTGGTCGACGGCCGGCACGGCGCGGCTGGCATACATCAGTCTGACGAGCATGGCGGTTCCTTCAGGGCGCGTTCTTGCGCGAGAGCAGCGAGAGGAATTCGCGCCGCAGGTTGGCGTCCTTCAGGAACGCGCCACGCATCACCGAGTTGACCATCGCGGTGTCGGTGTCCTTGACGCCGCGCCAGTGCATGCAGAAGTGGTCGGCCTCCATCACGATGGCCAGGCCATCGGGGCGCACGCGCTGCTGCAGCTCGTTGGCCAGCATCGTGACCGCCTCCTCCTGGATCTGCGGCCGGCTCATCACCCAGTCGGCGATGCGCGCGTACTTGCTCAGGCCGATCAGGTTGCTGTGCTCGTTGGGCAGGATGCCGATCCAGACGCGGCCGAAGATCGGGCACATGTGGTGGCTGCAGGCGCTGCGCACGGTGATCGGCCCCACGATCATCAGCTCGTTCAGGCGCTCGACGTTGGGGAACTCGGTCACCGCCGGCATCGGCTGGTAGCGGCCGCGGAAGACCTCCTCGACGTACATCTTGGCCACCCGCTTGGCCGTCTCGTTGGTGTTGTGGTCGCTGTCGGTGTCGATGACCAGCGCGCGCAGCACCTCGTGCATCTTCGCCTGCACCTCGGCCTTGAGCTCCTCGAGCTCGCCCTCGCGCACGAAGTCGGCGATGTTGTCGTTGGCGTGCCAGCGCGCGTCGGCGGCGACCAGCCGCCAGCGGATGCGCTCGGAGACCGGCAGCTGCGCCAGCTCCTCCTCGCTGCGGAAGATGCGCTCCTTGCGCTCGGCGGTCGGGACGTTGCGGGCCATGGGCAGCGGGCCGGCGGGCCGGCGTTCGAAGTCAGCCGGCATCCTACGCCGGCGGCTAGACTGGGCCGATGACCGGGGTCTTGACCGCCGCCGCGGGCCACGGGCCGCCGCTGGCGCGCCTGCTGGAGCCCGCCGCCGACGCCGTGCAGGCGGTGCGCGGCGGCCGCTCGCTCGCCGACACGCTGGCACGCGTGCCGGCCGAGCTGCGCCCGGGCGTGCAGGCACTGGCCTTCCACGCGCTGCGCTGGCTGGGCAGCGCCACCGAGGCGCGGGCCGAGCTGGCCCCGAAGGCGCCGCCGCCCAATGTCGACGGGCTGCTCGTCACCGCGCTGGCGCTGCTGTGGCCGACCGGCGAGCCGGCCCCCTACCCCGAGCACACGCTGGTCGACCAGGCGGTGACGGCGATGCGCCACCGCGCGCCCGCGGCGGCCGGCTTCGTCAACGCCGTGCTGCGCCGCTTCGTGCGCGAGCGCGAGGCCGTCGTCGCCGCCGTGCGCCACCGACCGCTGGGCGCCTGGAACCACCCGCCGTGGTGGATCGAGCGCGTGCGCGCGGACTGGCCGGCGGCCTGGCAGCCGCTGCTGCTGGCGGCGCAGCAGCACCCGCCGATGACGCTGCGCGTCAACGCGCGCCGCGGCAGCGGCGAGCAGTACCTGCAGCGACTGGCCGCCCAGGGCCGCGGCGCGACGCTGCTCGCCGACCCGCTGCTGCGCGGCCAGGCCGTGGTGCTGGCGCGGCCCTGCCCGGTGGAGCAGCTGCCCGGCTTCGCCGAAGGCGAGGTCTCGGTGCAGGACGCCGCCGCGCAGCGCGCCGCACCGCTGCTGCTGGGCGAAGGGGCCGACGCGCTGCGCCCCGGCGCGCGCTTGCTCGACGCCTGCGCCGCGCCGGGCGGCAAGACCGCGCACCTGCTGGAGCTGGCCGAGCCCGACCTGCTGGCGCTGGACAGCGACCCGCTGCGCCTGGCGCGCGTGCAGGACACGCTGAACCGGCTGGGCCTGCGCGCCACGCTGAAGGCCGCCGACGCGCGCCAGACCGCCGCCTGGTGGGACGGCCGGCCGTTCGACGCCATCCTGCTCGACGCGCCCTGCACCGCCAGCGGCATCGTGCGCCGCCACCCCGACGTGCGCTGGCTGCGCCGGCCCGACGACGTGGCCGCGCTGGCGCACGTGCAGGCCGAGCTGCTGGACGCGCTGTGGCCGCTGCTGGCGCCCGGCGGGCGGCTGCTGTATGCGACCTGCTCGGTCTTCCGTGCCGAGGGGCAGCAGCAGATCGACGCATTTTTGCAACGCTCGGCGCCCGGGACGGCGCGCCTGGACCCGGCCTCGCCGGGCCACCTGCTGCCCCTGGCCGACAATGGCAGCGCCACTGCACCTGCGTGGGGCGCCGGTGCCGCGGCGGCGCCCGCGCTGCAGGACGGCTTCTTCTACGCGCTGCTGCGCAAGACCTGAGTCCCGCGCCCGACCCCGACCACCGTCATGCCTTCGCCACGGCTCCGCCGAAGTCTGCTGCAGGGCCTGGGGAGCCTGCTGGCGGCGCTCGTGCTCGGCGCCGCGCTGCTGCCGGGCGTGGCGCGCGCGCAGGGCGTGGAGCTGGCCACGCTGCAGGCCACGCGCGAGGACGGCGCGCTGGCGCTGGAATTCGCGGTGCGCGTGACGCTGCCGCGCGCGGTGGAGGAAGCGCTGCAGCGCGGCGTGCCGATCTACTTCGTCGCCGAGGCCACCGTCTGGCGGAACCGCTGGTACTGGCGCGACCAGCGCGTGGCCCGCGTCTCGCGCTCGTGGCGCATCGCCTACCAGCCGCTGACCGACACCTGGCGCGTCGGCCTGGGCGGCCTGAACCAGAACTACCCGACGCTGGCCGAGGCGCTGAATGCGGCCTCGCGCAGCGCCGGCTGGCGCATCGCCGAGCTGTCGCGCCTGGACCCCGACAGCAGCCACTACCTGGAGTTCAGCTGGCGCCTGGACACCACGCAGCTGCCGGGGCCGATGCAGTTCGGGCTCGGCACGCCGGGCGACTGGTCGGTCGGCGCCTCGCGCACGCTGCGGCTGGAGGCCGAGCGGTGAACGCCCGCCGCCCCGGGAGCGCCCGATGAGCAAGTCCGCACGCTGGGCCTGGCTGGTCTCGCTGGTCGCCGCCACCGGCGCGGCGCTGGTGCTGGCCTTCGTGCTGTCGTTCAGCGACCAGGGCGGCGGCTTCTACGAACGCCACTTCGTCTGGCTGTTCGCCGTCAACGTGGTCGTCGCGCTGCTGCTGATGGCGGTCATCGCGTGGGTCGCGGTGCGGCTGGCGCTGCGCCTGCGCCAGGGCAAGTTCGGCACCCGGCTGCTGATCAAGCTGGCCGGCATCTTCGCTGTCGTCGGCATGCTGCCCGGGCTGGTCATCTACACCGTGTCCTACCAGTTCGCCACGCGCAGCATCGAGGCCTGGTTCGACGAGCGCCTGGCCGGCGCGCTGGACGCCGGCCTGGCGCTGGGCAAGACCACGCTGGACACGCTGGCCGACGACCTGCTCAACAAGGCCCGCGCCGGCGCCTCGCGGCTGGCCGAGACCGGCAACGCGCTGCAGCCGCTGGAGCTGGAGCGCCTGCGCGAGCAGGTCGGCGCCAGCGAGGCGGTGCTGATCGGCCCCAGCGGCCAGCTGCTGGCCAGCGCCGGCGGCAGCGCGGCCACCGGGCCGCCCGAACGCCCGTCGCCCACGCTGCTGCGACAGACGCGCATGCTCAGCGCAGCCAGCCAGATCGACGGGCTGGACGAGGACACGCTGACCGTCGACGGCCCCGAACCCCGCGTGCGCGCGCTGGTGCGCATGCCGCGCAGCGCGATCGCGCTGGCCGCCGGCGACGAGCGCTACCTGATGCTGGTGCAGCCGATCCCGCGTGCGCTGGCCGCCAACGCGCTGGCCGTGCAGGCCGCGTACAGCGAGTACCAGCAGCGCGCGCTGGCGCGCGACAGCCTGCGCCGCATGTACATCGGCACGCTGACGCTGGCGCTGATCCTGGCCGTCTTCGCCGCCGTGCTGCTGGCCATCCTGCTGGGCAACCAGCTGGTGCGGCCGCTGCTGCTGCTGGCCGACGGCATGCGCCAGGTCGCCGCCGGCGACCTGCGCGCCAAGCCGGTCTTCGCGAGCGCCGACGAACTGGGCGGGCTGACGCGCAGCTTCGCCGACATGACCTCGCAGCTGTCGGACGCGCGCGCGCAGGTGCAGCGCGGCATGCTGCAGCTGGAGGGTGCGCGCACGCGGCTGCAGACCATCCTGGACACGCTGACCGCCGGCGTCGTCGTGTTCGACCGCGAGGGCCGCATCGACACCGTCAACCCCGGCGCGACGCGCATCCTGCAGCGCCCGCTGTCGGCCTGGCGCGGCCGCCACCTCGGCGAGCTGCCGGGGCTGGAGGAGCTGGCGCAGCGCGTGGAGCAGCGCTTCGAACTGCTGGCCACCAGCCCCGAGGCCGGCGAGCGCGACGCCTGGCAGGAGAGCTTCGAGCTCGCGCGCGGCGACGGCGCCACGCTGACGCTGCTGGTGCGCGGCGCGACGCTGCCGCACGACATGCGGCTGATGGTCTTCGACGACATCACCGAGGTCGTCTCGGCGCAGCGCAGCGCCGCCTGGGCCGAGGTGGCGCGCCGGCTGGCGCACGAGATCAAGAACCCGCTGACGCCGATCCAGCTCTCGGCCGAGCGGCTGCGCCACAAGCTGGAGGCCAAGCTCGAAGGTGCCGACCAGGCGCTGCTGCTGCGCTCGGTCAACACCATCGTCACCCAGGTGCAGGCGATGCAGACGCTGGTCAACGAATTCCGCGACTATGCGCGGCTGCCGGCGGCGCAGATGCAGCCGCTGGACCTGGGCGCGCTGGTCGGCGAGGTGCTCGCGCTGTACGGGCAGGCGCTGGACAACGGCCTGCTTACCGTGCAGGTCGAGCCCGGGCTGCCGCGCATCCAGGGCGACCCGACGCAGCTGCGCCAGGTCGTGCACAACCTGGTGCAGAACGCGCTGGACGCGGTGGCCGACCGGCCCGACGGCCAGGTCGAGCTCAGCGTCAGCGGCGCGCGCGGCGAACAGGGCGACCTGCGCGCGGTGCGGCTGACGGTGCTGGACAACGGGCCCGGCTTCGCCGACAAGGTGCTCAAGCGCGCCTTCGAGCCCTACGTCACGACCAAGGCCAAGGGCACCGGGCTGGGCCTGGCGGTGGTCAAGAAGATCGCCGACGAACATGGCGCGCGGCTGCGCGCGGCCAACCTGCACGCCGGCGACGAGCCCGACGGTCCGCTGACCGGCGCCCGTGTTTCGCTATCATTTTCCAACTTCGCGGCCGCCCCCGCGGCCCCGGCGTCCGCCGGGGACACCGGCGCCGCGCCGGCCCCCGGCGCGGCGTCGCGGGTGCACTGACAGAGCCCATGGCAACCATCCTGGTCGTAGACGACGAGCTCGGCATCCGCGCGCTGCTCTCCGAGATCCTCACCGACGAGGGCCACACCGTCGAGCTGGCGGAGAACGCCGCGCAGGCGCGCCAGGTGCGCGAATCGCTGCGCCCGGACCTGGTGCTGCTGGACATCTGGATGCCCGACGTGGACGGCATCACGCTGCTGAAGGAATGGTCCGCGAGCGGCCAGCTCGCGATGCCGGTGATCATGATGAGCGGCCACGGCACCATCGACACCGCGGTCGAGGCGACCAAGTTCGGCGCCAGCGCGTTCCTGGAAAAGCCGATCACGCTGCAGAAGCTGCTGCGCGCGGTCGAGCAGACGCTGGCCAAGCCGGCGCAGCGTGCGCCCGGCGGCGCGCCGCTGCGCGGCGACAACGGCGCCGGACCTGCCTACGACGGCCTGCCGCCGGCCAGCGCGCTGGCCGCCACGGCCGCCGGCATCGGCGTGCCGGGCGCGCCCGGCATGGCGGGCCAGGTCGCCGGCGCGGCCGCCGGCGACGGCCTGCGCGCCGAGCAGAGCTTCGACCTCGACCGCCCGCTGCGCGAGGCGCGCGACGCGTTCGAGAAGAGCTACTTCGAGTTCCACCTCGCCAAGGAAGGCGGCTCGATGACGCGCGTGGCCGAGAAGACCGGCCTGGAGCGCACCCACCTGTACCGCAAGCTCAAGCAGCTGGGCGTGGACCTGACGCGCAACCGGCGCGGCGGGGGCTGACGGCGGCCTCGACCATCGAATTCGTGCGGCGGTACGCGGGCGCGGCGCGAGCGCGGCCGGCAAGCCCGGGGAGGCTGCCGCGGCAGCCGTCTGCCGGCCCGGCCACGCTATACTGCGCGGCTCGGCCTGGTAGCTCAGTTGGTAGAGCAGCGGATTGAAAATCCGCGTGTCGGTGGTTCGATTCCGCCCCAGGCCACCAGCCACGTCACACCCGAAGGGCCCGCCGCTCGCGCTGCGGGCCCTTCGTCGTTGCGCTCCCCGATACTCGCGCCATGCCACCTGCGCCCGACGCGAAACCGCAACCACCAGCGGCGGCTCCGCCGCCCCAGCCGCTCTTCGGCACCGATGCCTACGCCCCGCGCGAGATCGCCGCGCGCGTACAGGACGTCGGCGTCGCGAAGGCGCGGCTGCCGCTGCTGACGCTGGCGCTGCTGGGCGTGCTGGCCGGCGCCTTTATCGCGCTGGGCTCGCTGATGTTCACGCTGGTCGCGGCCGATGCGACGCTGGGCTTTGCCGCGCAACGCCTGCTGGGCGGGCTGGTCTTCTCGCTCGGCCTGGTGCTGGTCACGGTGGCGGGCGCCGAACTGTTCACCGGCAACAACCTGCTCGCGATGGCCTGGGCGGCGCGCCGCATCGGCAGCGCCGAGGTGCTGCGCAACTGGGGGGTCGCGCTGGTGGCCAACCTGGTCGGCGCGGCCGGCGTCGCGCTGCTCGCCTTCTGGGCCGGCCATGGCGCGCTGAATGGCGGCGCGGTCGGCGATGCGGTGCAGCGCATTGCGCTGGCCAAGGTGCAGCTGCCGGCCTCCGAGGCCTTCTTCCGTGGCGTGCTGTGCAACGTGCTGGTGTGCATGGCGGTGTGGATGGCGATGGCCGGGCGCAGCGTCGTCGACAAGGTGGTTGCCGTGGTCTTTCCGGTGACGGCCTTCGTCGCCGCCGGCTTCGAGCACTCGGTCGCCAACCTCTACTTCTTCCCGCTGGCCGCACTGCTGGGCGCGCCGATCACGCTGGCCGACATGGCGGCCAACCTGGTGCCGGTGATCGCCGGCAACATCGTCGGCGGCAGCGTGCTGGTGGCGCTGGTGTATTGGGTGATCTACCTGCGGCCGGCGCGATGAGCGGGGCGTCCTTCGTCGACCTCGAAACCGGCGGCCGCACGCTGCGCATCGAGCACCGCTGGACAGGCGACGAGGCCGCCGCACCGCTGCTCGTGTTCCTGCACGAGGGCCTGGGCTCGGTGTCGATGTGGCGCGACTTCCCGGACCGCCTGTGCGCGGCGACCGGCTGCCGCGGCCTGGTGTATTCGCGCCCCGGCTACGGCCGCAGCACGCCGCGGGCGGCGGGCGAACACTGGGCGCCGGACTTCATGCACCGCCAGGCCTTCGAGCTGCTGCCGGCGCTCCTGCGCGCGCTTGGGGTCACGACCCCGCCCTGGCTGCTGGGCCACAGCGACGGCGGCTCGATCGCCTTGCTGCATGCGGCGCGGTTCCCGGTCGCGGGCTGCGTGGTGATGGCGCCGCACATCCTGGTCGAGCCGGTGTCCGTCGCCAGCATCGAGCAGGCGCGCCGGGCCTATCTGGAAGGCGACCTGCGCGCCCGCCTGGCGCGCCACCACGCCGACCCCGATTCGGCCTTCTGGGGCTGGAACGACATCTGGCTGGACCCCGCCTTCCGCGGCTGGAACATCGAAGCCGAGATCGCGACCATCAGCGCGCCGCTGCTCGCGATCCAGGGCCTGGACGACGAATACGGCACGCTGGAGCAGATCCGCGGCATCGCGCGCCGCGTGCCGCAGACCGAACTGCTGGAACTGCCGCGCTGCGGCCATTCGCCGCATCGCGACCAGCCCGCGGCGGTGATCGCCGCGGCGGTCGACTTCCTGCGCCGCCACCGCGGCTGAGGCGCCGTCGCGGTCAGTCGGCCAGGCCGGCCGTGACCTCGTCGATGCGCGCCAGCACCTCGGGCGTCAGCTTCTCCAGCAGCGCCACCGCGCCCAGGTTGGACTGCAGCTGCTCCATGCGCGAGGCGCCGGTGATCACGGTGGACACGCGCGGGTTCTTCGCCACCCAGGCGATGGCCAGCTGCGCCGTCGTCGCGCCCAGTTCGGCGGCGATGGTCTCCAGCTTGGCGACCGCGGCATTCTTCGCCGCATCGGTCAGCCGCTCGCGCAGGAAGGCCATGTTCTCCAGCGCACCGCGGCTGCCCTCGGGCACGCCGGCGCGGTATTTGCCGGTCAGCAGCCCGCTGGCCAGCGGGCTCCAGGTCGTCAGGCCCAGGCCGGTGTCCTCGTACAGGCGCGCGTACTCCTGCTCGACGCGCTTGCGGTGGAACAGGTGGTATTCGGGCTGTTCCATCACCGGCTTGTGCCAGCCGTGGCGCTCGGCCACCTCCCAGGCGGCACGGATGTCGGCCGCACTCCACTCGCTGGTGCCCCAGTACAGCGCCTTGCCCTGGTCGATGATGTCGTTCATCGCACGCGCCGTCTCCTCCACCGGGGTGTGCGGGTCGGGGCGGTGGCAGTAGATCAGGTCGATGTGCTCCAGGCCGAAGCGGCGCAAGGACCCGTCGATGGCCTGCATCAGGTATTTGCGGTTGAGCGTGTCGCGCCGGTTGACGGCCTCGCCGCTGCGGTCCAGGCCCCAGAAGAATTTGGTCGACACCAGGTAGTTCAGCCGCGGCCAGCCCAGCTGCTTGAGCGCCGCGCCCATGATCTGCTCGCTGCGGCCGCCGGCGTAGACCTCGGCGTTGTCGAAGAAGTTGACCCCGGCGTCGTAGGCGGCGGCCATCATCTCGACGGCGGCGCCGGTATCGACCTGGTTGTGGTAGGTCACCCAGGAGCCCAGCGAGAGGGCACTGACGCGCACACCGGCGCGGCCGAGTCGGCGGTAGATCATGGTCTTCGGCGCTTCTCTTGAAGGGAAAGCCTGCAAGCGTAGCGCAGCCCCGCCGCCGCGACGCCGGCAAGGTCGCCCCGGCGACATGCGGGGCAGCCCCCGCGCCCGACAATGCGCCCGATGGGAACCCTGATGCTCGTGCGCCATGGCCAGGCCTCGTTCGGCGCCGCGGACTACGACCAGCTGAGCGAGCTCGGCACGCGCCAGTGCCGCGCCTTGGGCGAATGGTTCGCCGCGCGCGGCCAGCGCTTCGACGCCGTGCTGCACGGCTCGCTGCGCCGCCACGCGCAGTCCGCCGCGGCCATCGCCGAGGGCCTGGGCGGCCTGCCCGAGCCGCTGGTCTGGCCGGGGCTGAACGAATACGACAGCGAGGCGCTGATCCGCACCGTGCACGCAGGCCCGCTGGCGGCACCCGACTCGGCCGAGGTCTACCGCGCGCATTTCCGGCTGCTGCGCGAGGCGCTGACGCGCTGGATGGCCGGCCAGACGCAGCCCGAGGGCATGCCGAGCTGGCGCGACTTCGTCGCCGGCGTCACCGGCGCGCTGGACCATGTGCGCGAGCGCCACCACGGCCAGCAGGTACTGGTCGTCTCCAGCGGCGGCCCCATCGCCACCGCGGTGGCGCAGGTGCTGGCGGCGCCGCCGGCCACGGTGATCGAGCTCAACATGCGCATCCGCAACAGCGCGCTGACCGAATTCGCCTTCACGCCCAGGCGCCACATGCTGGTGGCCTACAACCACCTGCCGCACCTGGACGACCCGCAGCGGCGCGACTGGGTCACGTTCGCCTGACGCGGGCGGCGGGCCGGCGCGGCACCACGCGCACCACCGGCGCGCCCTGGCGGCCATTCGTCGTGCCGGCTCGCCGCTCGTCGCGCCCTGGCGGCCCGCGGCGGCCGGGCCGCCTATCCTGCGCGCCATGACGACATCCCCACCCCCCTTCGTCGCGTCGCCGATGCGCCGGCGCATCACCACCACGCTGGCCGCCGCCACGCTGCTGGCCGCGCTGCCCGCCGCGGCGCAGCGCTTCGAGGTCCGGCCGGGCCCCGAGCTGCCGGTCGCCGCCGACCCGGTGGCCATCGTGCTCGACGGGCTCGCGCCGGGCAGTGAGATCACGCTGCGCAGCCAGCGCCGCGTGCGCGAGTGGAGCGGCGCCGAACGTCCCTATGCCGCCGAGGCGGTGTACCGCGCCGGCGCCGACGGCCGCATCGACCTCGCGACGGCCGTGCCGCTGCGCGCGCCTTGGAGCGGCGCCGACCTGCGCGGCCTGTTCTGGTCGATGACGCCGGCCGAAGGCGCAGCGGCCGCCGTGGCCGCAGCGGCCGCCGAACTGCAGCCGAACCAGGTGCGGCTGCAGGCGCTGCACGAGGGCCGCGTCGTCGCCGAGCAGCTGCTGACGCTGCGCGACCGTTCGCCGCAGGTGCAGCGCCGCGCCGCCGAGCCCTTCCCCGGCGCGGTCTTCGCCACGCTGCCCGGCGGCGGCAAACGCCCGGCGCTGATCCTGCTGGGCGGTTCCGAAGGCGGCTCGGTGATCACCTTCGACGCGCCGGCCTGGGCCAGCCGCGGTTATGCGGTGCTGGCGCTGCCGTACTACTCGCCGCCGCGCTTCGGCCCGCAGGGACCGATGGCGCCCGAGCTGCCGGCGCTGCCGCCGGCCTTTGCCGACATCCCGGTCGACCGCCTGCAGGCCGCGCACGACTGGCTGGCCGCGCAGCCGGAGGTGGACGCCGCGCGCATCGGCATCGTCGGCACCTCCAAGGGCGCGGAATTCGCGCTGCTCGCCGGGCTGCGCTTTCCGTGGCTGCGCGCGGTGGCCGGCATCGTGCCCAGCGACGTGGTCTGGGAAGGCTGGGGCCCGGGCGTGGAGCCGGGCCGGCGCGCGTCGTTCGCGTGGAAGGGCGAGCCCTATGCCTTCGTGCCCTATGTCGGCATGGCCGAGGAGATCGCCGGCTTCTCCACCGGCCGCGAGGTGCGCCTGCGCCGCCCGCAGGACCGCGGGCGCGCGGCCGCCGGCGCCGAGCGCGTGGCCGCGGCGCGCATCCCGGTCGAGCGGATCGCCGTGCCGGTCTTCGTCGCGGGCGCGCACGACGACCAGGTCTGGGACTCGGGCTCGATGACCGAGGCCATCGCCGAGGCACGCCGGCGCGCCGGGCGCGAGACGGTGGCGCTGGTCTTCCGCGACGCCGGGCATGCGCTCGGCGGCCATGGCTGGAGCCCGACCACGCAGTACAACGCCGGCCCCAGCAAGATGGGCGGCACGCCCGAGGCCAATGCCCGTGCGCAGGCCGAGGTCGTGCGCGAGCTGCAGGCCTTCCTGCGGCGCACGCTGGGGCCGCTGCCGCAGTAGGCGACGCGCCGCCCGTCCTTGGGAACGGGCGGCACGTCACGCGGCTCGACATCGGCGGCGAGGCCCCGGCGCCGCGTGCCGCCGCGCGGAATAATCGCCGCATGACAGGCACGACGGCATGGCGCATCGCGGTGGTCGGCGCGGGCCCGGTGGGGCTGGCGCTGGCGCTGCACGCGTCACGGCTGCTGCCGCACGCGCGCATCACGCTGTTCGACGCGCGCCCGGCGGACCGCGACATGGGCGCGGACCCGCGCACGCTGGCGCTGTCGCTGGGCAGCCTGCAGTTCCTGCAGCGCCTGGGCTGCTGGCCGGCGGCGGCCGCCGAGCCGATCCGCGAAGTGCATGTCTCGCAGGCGCCGCCCACGCTCAGCGGCCTGCTCGGCGAGGCCGCGGTGCGCATCGGCGCGCAGTCGCTGGCGGTGCCGCAGCTCGGCGCGGTGCTGAGCTACGGCGCGCTGGTCGCGCCGCTGCAGCAGGCCTGGCTGGGCGCCGCGGCGGCCGCGCCCGAGCGGCTGGCCACGCGCTTCGGCGCGCCGGTGGCGGCGCTGAAGGCATTGCCCGGCGGCGTGGAGGTCGACGCCGGCATCGCCGAGCCCTTCGACCTGGCGGTGGTGGCCGAAGGCGGCGTCTTCGCCGACCAGGCACGCAAGGCGCTGGCCCACGACTATGCGCAGACGGCCTGGGTCGGCACGGTCACGCTGCAGGGCGCGCCGCGCGGCGTGGCCTTCGAGCGCTTCACGCGGCATGGTCCAGCGGCCCTGCTGCCGCTGCCGCCGCTGCCGGGGGCCGGCGACGACGCGGCGGCGGACCGGCGCGCCGCGCTGGTTTGGTGCGTGGCGCGCGACGACGACCCGGTGCGCGAGCTGACCGACGCCCAGCGCGCCGCGGTGCTGGCCACCGTCTTCCCGCCCGAGGCCGGGCGCATCGTGGCCGTCTCGCCGCTGAAGGACTTCGCGCTCGGGCTGAATGCCGAGCGCACGCTGGTGCAGGGCCGCCAGGTGCGCATCGGCAATGCCGCGCAGACGCTGCACCCGGTGGCCGGCCAGGGCCTCAACCTGGGCCTGCGCGACGCCTTCGCGCTGGTCGACGCGCTGCGCTGGGCGCAGGACCTGGACGCCGCGCTGAAGCGCGTGGAGTGGGCGCGCGCACCCGACCGCTGGGGCACGATCGCCGTCACCGACTTCCTGGCGCGCAGCTTCACCTGGCAGCTGCCGGGCGCCGCCGGCGCGCGCGGCCTGGGCCTGGCCGCGCTGCAGGCGCTGCCGCCGCTGCGCGACTGGCTGGCGCGGCGAATGATGTTCGGGCTGAGATGAAGCCCCCACGCACCCTCCCGGTCGCTGCCCCCCGAGGGGGCTCATGCAGCGGACCGGCGAAGCCGGATCCGCGCATGCGGCTTGGTGGGCGCAGCGGGCCTCGTGCTACAGCCGCCGGTGCCTCAGCGCCGGCAACTGGGTGCGCACCGCGGCGATGCGCGCCGCGTCGAGCTCGGCGACGACGATGCCCTCGCCTTCGGGCAGCAGCTCCAGCACCTCGCCCCAGGGATCGACGACCAGGCTGTGGCCCCAGGTGCGGCGCTTGTTGACATGCTCGCCGCCCTGCGCGGCGGCGAGCACGTAGCACTGGTTCTCCACCGCCCGCGCGCGCAGCAGCAGTTCCCAGTGCGCGCGGCCGGTGGTGTAGGTGAAGGCGGCCGGCACCACCAGCAGGTCGCAGGGCGGCGTCATCAGCGCGCGGTACAGCTCGGGGAAACGCAGGTCGTAGCAGACCGACAGCCCCACGCGCAGCGGCCCGCACTGCAGCGCCACCGGCTCGCCGCCGGCACACAGCGTGCGGCCCTCGTCGTAGCTCT
Organism: Rubrivivax sp.; assembly: GCA_019635315.1. Classification (GTDB taxonomy): domain Bacteria; phylum Pseudomonadota; class Gammaproteobacteria; order Burkholderiales; family Burkholderiaceae_C; genus Rubrivivax. Next base: position 616,793 of record JAHBZT010000001.1, on the reverse strand, counting down.
CGCGGCCGTTGTCGAAGGCGAACAGGTGGACCTTGTCGTAGTGCGCGGCCTCGCGGCCGTCGGGGCCGTAGACGCAGGAGCGGTTGAGCGCGCGCCCGGCGCCCCCGTCCGCTGCGCTGCCGGCGGCCGGACCCGCGCGCAAGGGCAGCGTGCCGCCGACGAGCCACAGGCCATGTTCACGTGCGGTGTCGGACAGGAAGCGCTGGATCGGCCCGTCGCCCGCGGGCTCGGCGAGCGCGAGCTTGTCGGTGTCGCGCCGGCCCATGATGCAGAAGTATTCGGGCAGCGCCACCAGCTGCGCGCCGGCGGCCGCGGCCTCGGCGACCAGCCGCGCGGCGGCATCGCGGTTGGCCGGCCAGTCGGGCGTGGAGACCATCTGCACGGCGGCGATCTTCATGCCGGCATTGTGCCGCCCGACCGGCGCCGGATGCGGGCGCATAACCCCCTGGGCCCGTCGGCCTTGGTGAAGCGACTAGGCTATCGCCCAACCATCGGCCAACGACGGGCGCGGCATGCCGACCGCGACCGCCGGCAAGGAGCCCGCGCGCCGGCCAGCAGTCCGGCAGCGGCGGGCACGCACGAGGGCGAAGCACGATGATTCCGGAGGGTTCGAGGATGCATTCCAGCACCGGCCATGCACGCCGCGCGCCGGAGGCATGCGGAAGGCGTTCCGGTGCAGCGCACTGACAGCGCCATGGCGGCCACGCGGGCCGTCGCCGAGGCGGTGCCGGCCGCCCGCGCCGACCACAGCCGCTTCGTGCAGCGCATCCGCCGCCGCTACGCGGACGAACTGCCGCTGCTGCCGCCGGGCGCGCCCGACGCGCCGACGATCACGGCGCTCGTCGAGCGGCTGCGCGAAGGGGGCCGCGACCTCGCCTCGGCGCTGCGCGTCGCGCGCCAGCTGGTGCTGGAACGCCTGGCGGTGCTGGACGTCGAGCACGACGCGCCGCTGGACACCATCACCCACGCGATGACCGCGCTGGCCGAGGCCACGCTGGAGCTCGCGCTGGCCGCCGCCGAAGCCGAGGCCGACGAGCGCCACGGCCCGCCGCTGGACGCCCACCGCCGCCGCGTGCAGCTGTGGATCGTCGGCATGGGCAAGCTCGGCGCACGCGAGCTCAATGTCTCGTCGGACATCGACCTGATCTACGTCTACGAGGACGACGGACAGACCGAGGGCCCGCGGCCGGTCTCGTTTCACGAGTATTTCGCCTATGTCGCCAAGCGCCTGTATGCGCTGGTCGGCGAGACCACCGACGACGGCTTCGTCTTCCGCGTCGACCTCGCGCTGCGGCCCAACGGCAATTCCGGCCCGCCGGTGGTGAGCCTGGCGATGCTGGAGGACTACCTGCAGGTGCAGGGCCGCGAGTGGGAGCGCTTCGCGTGGCTGAAGAGCCGCGTCGTCGCGCCGCGCGGGGCCGTCGAGAGCGGCAGCGCGCTGGCGCTGCGCAGCCTGGTCACGCCCTTCGTCTACCGGCGCTACCTGGACTACGGCGTCTTCGAGGGCCTGCGCCAGCTGCACCGCAAGATCCGCGACGAGGCGCAGCGCCGCGCCGCCGGCCGCCCCGAGCGCGCCAACGACGTCAAGCTCTCGCGCGGCGGCATCCGCGAGATCGAATTCATCGTGCAGCTGATGCTGGTCGTGCGCGGCGGTCAGTTTCCCGAGATCCGCACGCGCAGCACGCTGAAGGCGCTGGACAAGCTCGTCGGCCACGGGCTGATAAAGCCCGAGACGGCGCAGGCGCTGGCCGACGCCTATGTGCTGCTGCGCCGCATCGAGCACCGCATCCAGTACCTGGACGACCAGCAGACGCACCTGCTGCCCTCGGCCGACGAGGACCTGGCGTGGATCGCCGCCAGCCTGGGCCTGGCCTGCCGGCCCGAGGCCTGCGAACTGCTGGGGCGGCTGTGCGAGGTGCGCGAGCTGGTCGCGGCGGAATTCGACGCGCTGCTCGCCGAGGGCAGCGGCCAGTCGGCCGAGGGCGGCGCCAACGGCTGCCGGCGCTGCGGCCCGCAGCCGCTCCCGGTGGACAGCGAGGCGCTGCACGACAAGCTGCCGGCGGAACTGGCCGAGCGCGTGCGCCACTTCGCGCGCCAGCCGCGCGTGCTGGCGCTGCGCGACGAGAGCCGGCTGCGCCTGGGCCGCCTGGTGCAGAAGACCGCCAAGGCGCTGGCCGAGGGCGCCTGCACGCCTGCCGGCGCGCTGCGCTTCGTCGACTGGCTGGAGCCGCTGCTGCGCCGCGAGAGTTACCTGGCACTGCTGATCGAGCGTCCCGAGGTGCTGCGCCGGCTGCTGCGCCTGCTGGGGCTGGCGCGCTGGCCGATGCAGTACCTGATGCGCCACCCCGGCGTGATCGACGAGCTGGCCGACGCGCGGCTGCTCGCCCAGCGCTTCGACCGCGAGACCTTCGCCGCCGAACTGCAGCAGCGCGCCGACGCCTGGCAGCGCGCCGGCGAGGACGACGAAGGGCAGATGCTGGACACGCTGCGCCACGCCCACCATGCCGAGGTCTTCCGCACGCTGGTGCGCGACGTCGAGGGCGCGCTGACGGTCGAGCAGGTCGCCGACGAACTCTCGGCGCTGGCCGACGTGACGCTGGACACCGCCGTGCGCTGGGCCTGGGCGCGGCTGAAGCAGCGCCACCGCGACGAGCCGGCCTTCGCCGTCATCGCCTACGGCAAGCTCGGCGGCAAGGAGCTGGGCTACGGCGGCGACCTCGACGTCGTCTTCCTCTACGACGACGGCGACGAACCCGACGACGCCGCGCGCCAGCGTGCGCAGGAGGTCTACACCACCTTCGTGCGCCGGCTGATCCCCTGGCTGACGCTGCGCACGGCGGCCGGCGAGCTGTTCGACATCGACACCGCGCTGCGGCCCAACGGCAATTCCGGGCTGCTGGTGACCAGCGTCGCGAGCTTCGAGAACTACCAGCGCGGCCGCGGCAGCAACACGGCGTGGACCTGGGAGCACCAGGCGCTGACGCGCGCGCGCTTCGCCGCCGGCGACCGCCGCATCGAGCCGCGCTTCGAGGCCACGCGGCGCGCCGTGCTGGCCGCGCCGCGCGACGCCGCCGCGCTGCGCGAGGAAGTGCGCGCGATGCGCGAGAAGGTGCGCGCCGCGCGCCCGGTGCCGGCCGGCCGCTTCGACGTCAAGCACAGCCCGGGCGGCATGATGGATGTCGAATTCGCGGTTCAGTACCTGGTGCTGGCCCATTCGGCCGCGCACCCGGCACTGCTGGACAACGCCGGCAACATCGCGCTGCTGCAGCGCGCCGAGCAGGCCGGCCTGCTGCCCGCAGGCGTCGGCCGCGGCGCCGCCGACGCCTACCGCGAACTGCGCCGCGCGCAGCACCGCGCGCGTCTGGACGAACAGCCCACGCACTTCGAGCCGGAAAGCCTGGCCTCCGAGCGCGACGCGGTGCTGGCGCTGTGGCGGGCGGTCTTCGGCTGAAGGATCCCGGCGCCGCCTGGACGGCCCTGGCGGCGCTGCTGGGCGCGGCGTCGCTCGTGGCCTGGTGGCTGCCGGCGGCGCCGCTGGACTGGCAGCCGGCGCGTGCGTTCGACCAGCCCTGGCGCGCCTGGACCGCCGCCCTCGTGCACTGGAGCCCGCTGCACCTGGGCGCCAACCTGGCCGGCGTGGTGGTCGTCGGCCTGCTCGGCCGCGTGGCGCGACTGCCGGCGGCGCTCGCGCTCGCCTGGTGTGCAGCCTGGCCGCTGACGCAGGCCGGCCTGCTGCTGCGGCCGGAACTGGCGCGCTTCGGCGGCCTGTCGGGCGTGCTGCATGCCGGCGTCGCGGTGGCCGCGGCGGCGCTGCTGGTGGCGGCGCGCGGGCGCACACGCGCGATCGGTGCGGCGATCGCCGCCGGCCTCGTGCTGAAGATCCTGCTCGAACAGCCCTGGGGCCCGCCACTGCGCGAAGGCGGCGGCTGGGACATCGCGGTCGCGCCGCTGGCGCATGCCACCGGCGCGCTGGCCGGCGCGCTGTGTGCGCTGCCGGCGCTGTGGTGGGCAGGGCGCCGGTCGGCAGCGTCCACCACGCGACAGCCCGGCTGAGACGCAGGGGCCAGAATCGGCGCCGATGAGCAGCGACCGCAAGCCGCACCTGGACACGCGCGCCGTCGTGCTGCTGCTGGCCTGCTGTGCCGTCTGGGGGCTGGGCCAGGTGGCGACCAAGCTGGCGCTGGCCGAGATCCCGCCGCTGATGCAGTCGGCCGTGCGTTCGGCCGGCGCGGCCGTGCTGCTGCTGGCCTGGTCGGCCTGGCGCGGCGTGCCGGTCTTCGCGCGCGACGGCACGCTCGCCGGCGGGCTGCTGGCCGGCCTGCTGTTCGCGGCCGAGTTCGCGTGCATCTTCATCGGGCTGCAGTACACGACGGCGTCGCGCATGTCGGTCTTCATCTACCTGGCGCCCTTCGTCGTCGCGCTGGGCATGCCGCTGATCGCGCGCAGCGAGCGGCTGTCGGCGCTGCAGTCGCTGGGCCTGGCGGCGGCCTTCGGCGGCGTGGTCTGGGCCTTCTTCGAGGGCTTCGTCGCGCCGCGGGCCGGGCCGCTGCAGTGGCTGGGCGACCTGCTGGGCATCGCCGCGGCACTGCTGTGGGGCGCGACGACGCTGGTGCTGCGCGCGACGAAGCTCGCGCAGGTGCCGCCGGAGAAGGCGCTGCTGTGGCAGCTGGCGGTGTCGGCGCTGGCGCTGGGCGCCGCCTCGCTGGCGGCCGGCGAGCCCTGGCCCACGCAGCTGACGGCGGTGTCGCTGGCGCCGCTGGCCTTCCAGACCGTCGTCATCACCTTCGCCAGCTACCTGGTCTGGTTCTGGCTCGTGCGCCACTACCCCGCCACGCGCATTTCGGCCTTCACGCTGCTGACGCCGGTCTTCGGGCTGCTGGCCGGCGTGCTGCTGCTGGGCGAGCCGCTGACGCTGCGGCTGGTGATCGCGCTGGCCGCCGTGTGCGGCGGCCTGCTGCTCGTCAACCACGCGCCGCGGCGCATCCCCGTTCCCCCCACGACACTGAAGGAGACGAACCCATGATCACGCTGTGCGGCATGCCGCTGTCGAACTACTACAACAAGGTCAAGCTGGCCCTGCTCGAGAAGGGCCTGCCGTTCACCGAGGAATTCGTCGCCACGGGCTCCAAGGACGAGACGGTGCTCGCGGCCACCCCGCTGGGCAAGATCCCTTTCATCCGCACCGAGCACGGCCCGCTGTGCGAGAGCATGGCGATCGTCGAATACCTGGAGGCGATCGCACCGCAACCGGCGCTGCTGCCGGCCGAACCGTACGCGGCGGCCAAGGTGCGCGAGCTGATGATCTTCGCCAACCTGCACCTGGAGCTGGTGGCGCGCGACCTGTATGCGCAGGCCTTCTTCGGCGGCACGGTCAGCGAAGGCACGCAGGCGCGCGTGAAGAAGCTGCTGGACCGCAACATCCCGGCCTTCAAGCGGCTGGCGAAGTTCGCGCCCTTCGTCGCCGGCGAGCAGTTCACGATGGCCGACTGCGCGGCCTATGTGAACCTGCCGCTGATCGGGCTGGCGACGCGCATCGTGCTCGGCAGTGACCTGCTGGTCGAGCATGGCGTCGACTGGAAGGCCTACACGAAGATGGTCGGCGAGCGGCCGAGTGCGCAGCGGGTCGATGCGGATCGCAAGGTGGCGCAGGCGGCGCTGGTGGCGAAGAAGGGCTGAGCTTCCCTTCTCGATCCCTGCCGGGCGCGCTGCCTGCGGGCCAGTGTTGCCCTGCGGGCCGCCTTGCTGCGTGCCGGCAGTTCCGCCCGCTGGGCGGGTTACTTTCATTTGCTGGCCCAAATGAAAGTAACCAAAGCAAAGGGCCTTCGAACGCAAAACCATTCAACCCGTTCTTCGCGCTTGGGCCCCTCTCTCCACCCCCGCTGCTGCCAGTCCTCGAACCAGTGAGCCCCTGAACCGGGCACTGCCCTTGCGCGCGGGAAGCCATGCGGTGAGCGCGCGCCGAAGCAGGCATGCCAACCGCGGCGCAGCCCAAGCCGCAAAGCGGACCGCGAGCCAGGGCAGTGCGAAGTTCAGGCCTGCTCTCGGCTCGATGACCGAAGGCTCATCCGGTGGCGCGAGGTGCCCAAGCGCGAAGAACGGGTTGAATGGTTTTGCATTCCAGGCCCTCTTCTTTGGTGACTTTCTTCTGGGCCAGCAGAAGAAAGTTACCCGCCCGGAGGGCGGAACCTGCCGGCAGGCAAAGCAGCCGCCCGCAGGGCAAGTCAAGCCGGCAGGCAACTCAGCCGCCCGCAGGGCAACACCGAGAGCAGGCAGCATCGAAGCCGCCCGCAGGTCAACAACAAACGGCCCAACGGCGGCAAGGCCGCGCAACGGCCTAAGTGGCCGGCCGCGCCTGCGCCGCCGCCAGCGACACCGTCAGTTCCTTGCGGAAGCGGTTCAACTCCTGCACGCTGGCAAAGCTGCGCTCCATCAGCAACGAAAGGTTGTGCAGGATGCGCTCGACGACCTTGGTCTCCCAGACGGCGTCGAACTGGATCTGCTTGTCCAGCCACTGCTCCAGCCACTCGGGGTCGGGCAGCCGGCTCTGGATGGTGTCGCGCGGGAACAGCTTGGCGCTGACGTGCAGGTTGGTCGGGTGCAGCGCCTGCGCGGTGCGGCGCGCGCTGGCCATCAGCACGCCGACCTTCGCGAAGGCGGCACGCGCCTCGTCGCCGAACTTGTTCAGCGCACGCTTCATGTAGCGCAGGTAGGCGCCGCCGTGGCGCGCCTCGTCGCGCGCCAGGGTCTCGTAGATGGCCTTGATCACCGGCTCGGTGTGCCACTCGGCGGCACGGCGGTACCAGTGGTTGAGCCGCACCTCACCGCAGAAGTGCAGCATCAGCGTCTCCAGCGGCGGCGCGGGGTCGAACTCGAAGCGCACAGCGTGCAGCTCGTCCTCCGTCGGCACGAGGTCGGGCCGGAAGCGGCGCAGGTATTCCATCAGCACCAGGCTGTGCTTCTGCTCCTCGAAGAACCACACGCTCATGAAGGCGCTGAAGTCGCTGTCGTCGCGGTTGTCGCGCAGGAACATCTCGGTGGCCGGCAGCGCCGCCCACTCGGTGATGGCGTTCATCTTGACCGTCTGCGCCTGCTCCTCGCTGAGCCGGGCGGCGTCGAAACGGTCCCACGGGATGTCCGTGTCCATGTTCCAGCGCACGGCTTCGAGCTGCTTGAAGAGTTCGGGATACAGCATGGCGGTCAGACGTGGGGGAGGCCGGCCATTCTAGAGACTGGCCGGTGCACGCAGGGCGGGGATGACCGCATGCTGCGCGCGCCATGCCGCGACCGCGGCCGGCACGCCGTCCAGCGCCGCGATCGCCAGCACGCCCGGCACCGTGCGACGGTGCAGCACCGGCGCGCTGCCGCCGACCCACAGCGCGCGCTCGGCCGGCAGCTTGCGCCGCAGCTCGGCCAGGCCGTCGACGACCTGGTTCGGGTTCATGCAACCGCTGAAGCCCAGCGCCACGATGTCGGCCTTCAGCGCCGCGGCGGCGAGCGCGATGTCCCACACCGGCGTCTGCGGGCCCAGCGAGACGCAGCGGCAGCCTTCCAGCGCCAGCATCGCCTGCGCCATCAGCAGGCCCAGGCCATGCGGCTCGCCGGGGAAGGTGGACAGCAGCACGCGCGGCGCTGCCGCCACGCCGGGGTCCGGGATGCCGGCGATGGCCTGGTGCAGCAGCACCTGCACGATCTCCGTGTACAGGTGCTCCTCGAAGATCTCGACCTGCCCGCGCACCCAGGCGTCGCCGATCGCCACGTTCAGCGGCGCGACGACCTCGGTGACGAAGCGGCCGACGCCGTGGCGCGACAACAGCCGCGCCAGTTCGGCCTGCAGGCCGGCGACGTCGTGCGCACGCAGCCGTTCGAGGTGGCTGCGCAGGTCGCCGGCGTCGAGTGCCGTCTCGGCCGCCCGCTGCGGCTGGTCCACCGTCTGCTCGGCCAGTTCCTGCAGCTGAGCCAGCGGCAGCGCGACGATGCGCCCCGGCCGGTGCCCGGCGTCCATCAGCCGCTTGACGATGCGCAGCTTCTCGACCTCCTCCAGCGTATAGGCGCGTTCACCCAGGCCGTCGCGGGCCGGCGTCGGGAAGCCGTAGCGGCGCTCCCAGACACGCAGCGTGTCCTTGCTCAGGCCGGTATCGCGCTCGACGGCGGCGATCGACAGCGTGATGGGTCCGGTGCGCGGGCGGTCGTTCACGTCGGCTCCCGGTGCGACCCGGCCCTCGGGGGGCACCGGGTCGGCATGCAGTGAAGGTCGATGACGTTCTGTCCACGACAGGGACAGGCGAGTCCACTCCCGATGGCGCGAATGTAGTGGCATGACTCAGGCATGAACAAGGTGTAGCCCTGACGATCGGTGGTCGATTCGCTGCCGGCAGATTCGACAGACACGCAAACACCTTTGCAGTTTTTTGGTGTACTATCTGGTCACATTGAGACTGCTGAGTAATCATATACCCGAACACGAACGGCGGCCAGCACGGCCGACACCCCGCCGCCACGACCGCCACCGCCCCGCCGCCACCGACGTCGCCCGCCCAGACCCCACCGTGAACGCGCCCACCCCCGCTTCCCTGCCCCGCGTCAGCCGCCCCGAGACGGCGGCCGCGGAACTTCCGCGCGCGCCCCGTGTCACAGCGGCAGGTGGCGCGCGAGGAGGTCCGCGCCCCGAGCAGTTTTCCCTGTCGTGCAGACGGCCAGCCCTGGCCGGAATCCCGAAGCGCCTCTCCTCCTCCTCCCTCCCTCCCTCGTTCGCTTCGGGGCGCTGCACGGCAGTCTTTACAGCCAGGGGCACCGCTCGCCGCGGTGCCCCTTCGTTCTTGTCGGCGCAGAAGCCCGCGACGTGGGGTTCCCGATGAGGCGCGTCGCCGTCATCGGCTCGGGCATCGCCGGCCTGGGCACCGCCCACGCGTTGTCCGGCGAGGCCCAGGTCACGCTGTTCGAGGCCGGCACGCACTTCGGCGGTCACGCGCACACGGTGGACGTCACGCTGGACGGCGTCACGCACGGCGTGGACACCGGCTTCCTGGTCTTCAACCACCGCACCTATCCGAACCTGGTGCAGCTGTTCGACGAGCTGCAGGTCGCGACCGCGCCGTCGGACATGTCCTTCTCGGTGCAGGTCCGCCAGTCCGGCCTGGAGTGGAGCGGCAGCGACCTGGCCAGCGTCTTCGCGCAGAAGCGCAACCTGCTGCGCCCGTCCTTCCTGCGCATGCTGTCGCAGATCCTGCGCTTCAACCGCCTGGCCACCGGCATCGCCGAGCGCAACGCCGAGGCCGAGCTGGCCGAGCCGATCGCCGACTTCCTGGACCGCGAGGGCTTCGGCACCGCGTTCCGCGACTGGTACCTGCTGCCGATGATCGGCTGCATCTGGTCCTGCCCGACCGACCAGATGCTGCGCTTCCCGATCGCGACGCTGATCCGCTTCTGCCACAACCACGGCCTGCTCAGCATCGACGACCGCCCGCAGTGGCACACCGTGCGCGGCGGTTCGCGCAACTATGTCCAGCGCATCGTCGCCGGTCTCGCCGACGCCCGCCTGGCAACGCCGGTCCGCGCCGTGCGCCGCGTGCCGCCGGGTGACGGGTTTGCCGGCGTGGTCGTCTCTACCGACCAGGGCAGCGAACGTTTCGACGAGGTCGTGCTGGCCTGCCACAGCGACCAGGCGCTGGCGCTGCTGGCCGACGCCGGCGACGACGAGCGCAGCGTGCTCGGCGCCATCCGCTACCAGCCCAACCGCACCGTGCTGCACACCGACGCGCGCGTGCTGCCGCGGCGCCGCCGCGCGTGGGCGGCCTGGAACTACGCCCGCGCCGCCGACACCGGCCGCGAGCAGGCCGCCGTGTGCCTGCACTACCTGATCAACCGGCTGCAGCCGCTGCCCTGGCAGCGCCCGGTCATCGTGTCGCTGAACCCGGACCCGGCGCAGGCCCCGGACCCGGCCCAGGTGCTGGGCGAGTTCGAGGTCAGCCACCCGGTGCTGGACCTGGGCGCGATCGCCGCGCAGCGCCGGCTGGCGTCCATCCAGGGCCGCAGCCATGTCTGGTTTGCCGGCGCCTGGACACGCTACGGCTTCCACGAGGACGGCCTGATGTCGGCGCTGGCCGTCGTGCAGGGCCTGCGCAGCGCGTGGCGCCAGGAGGCACCGTGGCAGACCGCGGCCTGAGCCCGTCGCAGCCGTTGCTGGCCACCGGCCAGGTGCGCCACCGCCGGCTGCGCCCGCGCGAGCATGCCTTCGCCTACGGCACCTATTTCGTGCTGCTGCCGATGCGCCATTGGTCGCGCGACGGCAGCCCCGGCCTGGCGCGCAACCGCTTCGGCCTGCTCGCCTTCCACGACACCGACCATGGCGACGGCCGCACCGACGCACTGGCCTGGCTGGACGAGCTGCTGAAGGGCGAGGGCATCGCCGATGCCGACGGCGAGGTCTGGCTGCAGACCTACCCGCGCGTGCTGGGCTATGCCTTCAAGCCGGTCAGCTTCTGGTACTGCGAGCGCGCCGACGGCGCGCTGGCGGCCATCGTCGCCGAGGTCAACAACACCTTCGGCGAGCGCCACTGCTACCTGCTCGCCGCGCCGGCCGGCCGCGCGCTGGGCTGGGGCCGCGAGCTGCACGCGCGCAAGGTCTTCCACGTCTCGCCGTTCTGCAGCGTGCAGGGCGGCTACCGCTTCCGCTTCCTGCGCACCGCCGAGCGCATCGTCGCGCGCGTGGACCACGACGACGAGGCCGGCGAACTGCTGCAGACCAGCGTCAGCGGCCGATTGCAGGCCTTGACGCCGGCCAGCGCGCGCCAGGCCTTCTTCGGCATGCCGCTGATGACGCTGGCCGTCATCGCGCGCATCCACTGGCAGGCGCTGCGCCTGTGGAGCAAGCGCGTGCCCTTCTTCAGCAAGCCGCGGCCGCCGGCCGCGTTCACGACCCGTTGACGGCGCGCCGAGCCGCCCGCGCAACGACCCCGCCCCGCACCATGACGATGTCCCACGCCACCACCGCCGCCGGCCGTGCCCCGCACGGTCCCGCAGACGCCACGCTGCCGGCGCTGCCCGCCGACGCCCCGGCCGCCGCGCGCGCGGTCTTCCGCCTGCTGCGCAAGCTGCGTCACGGCACGCTGGACGTGCAGCTGCCCGACGGCAGCCACGCGCGCTTCGGCGACGGCGCCGAGCCGCGCGCCGCGATCCGCCTCGCCGACTGGAGCGTCTGCGCCTCGGCGCTGAAGAGCGGCGACATCGGCTTCGCCGAGCGCTACCTCGACGGCCGCTGGACGAGCCCGGACCTGGTCGCGCTGCTGAAGGTCTTCATTGCCAACCGCGACGCCATCGAGCAGGTCGTCTACGGCAGCTGGTGGGGCTCGCTGGCCTACCGCGTCAAGCACCTGCTGAACCGCAACTCCCGCCGCGGCAGCCGCAAGAACATCCACGCCCACTACGACATCGGCAACCCGTTCTACCGGCTGTGGCTGGACGAGACGATGAACTACTCGTCGGCGCTGTTCGACGGCGACCTGGCGCAACCTACCGCCGATGCGCAGCGCGCCAAGGTGCGGCGCGCGCTGCGCCAGCTCGACCTGCAGCCGGGGCAGCGCCTGCTGGAGATCGGCTGCGGCTGGGGTGCGCTGGCCGAGGCGGCGGCCGGCGAATTCGGCGCCCGCGTCACCGGCGTCACGCTGTCCGACGAGCAGCTGGCCTGGGCGCAGGAACGCCTGGCGCGCGCCGGGCTGGCCGAGCGCGCCGACCTGCGCCTGCAGGACTACCGCGACATCCCGGAGGCCGGCTTCGACGCCATCGCGTCGATCGAGATGTTCGAGGCCGTCGGCCGCGAATACTGGGGCGGCTTCTTCGCCACGCTGCGCGACAAGCTCAAGCCCGGCGGCCGCGCCTGCCTGCAGTCGATCACGATCCGCGACGACCTGTTCGAGCGCTACGCGAAGTCCACCGACTTCATCCAGCAGTACATCTTCCCCGGCGGCCTGCTGCCCAGCCGCAGCGCCTTCCGCGCCGAGGCCGCCAAGGCCGGGCTGGAACTCGTCGACGAATTCGCCTTCGGCGCCGACTATGCCGAGACGCTGCGCCGCTGGCGCGTGCAGTTCCTGGCGCGCGAGCGCGCGGTGCGCAAGCTGGGCTTCGACCAGCGCTTCCTGCGCATCTGGGAGTTCTACCTGGCGTACTGCGAGGCGGCGTTCGCCACCGGCAATACCGACGTCGTCCAGTTCACGCTGAGGCGTCCGGCGTGAACCTGCAACGGCGCGACCTGCTGGCCGCGGCAGCCACCGTGCTGACGCTGGCGGCCGCCGCGGCCTTGTGGCCGGTGCCGGCCGGCGCCAGCACGGCGGCGCCGGCGGAGCTGGCCGCCGAGCTGCCCGGCGCGCAGCTGCAGGGCAGCGGCCGGCTGCGCTTCTTCGGGCTGCATGTCTACGACGCGCGGCTGTGGACCGGCGAGCGGCGCGCGGGCGCCGAGGGCTGGGCGTCCACCCCGCTGGCGCTGGAGATCGAGTATGCGCGCCGCCTGGTCGGCGCGCAGATCGCCGAGCGCTCGCTCGAGGAGATGCGCCGCCAGGGCGCCATCGCCGAGGCCGATGCCGAGCGCTGGCTGGCGGAGATGAAGCGCCTGTTCCCCGACGTCGCCGCCGGCGACCGCATCACCGGCGTCAAGCGGCCCGGCGAGGCAGCGCGCTTCTTCGTCAACGGGCGCTTCCGCGGCGAGGTGCGCGACGCCGACTTCACGCGCCGCTTCTTCGGCATCTGGCTGGCGCGCGAGACCTCGCAGCCGTCGCTGCGCGACGCGCTGCTCGGCGCCGGACCGACGGGCTCATGAGCGCCGTGCTCGCAGCGCCGGCGTGGCGCGGCGGCTGGGCCCAGGGCCTGGCCTACGGCGGGCTGGGCCTGCCGCTGGCCTTCGTCGCGCTGCCGCTGTACGTGGTGCTGCCCAACCACTATGCCGCCGAGTTCGGCATCCCGCTGGCCACGCTGGGGGCACTGCTGCTCTTCGCGCGGCTGGCCGACGCGCTGGCCGACCCCTTCATCGGGCGCGGCGTCGACGCGCTGTTCGCGCGTTCGGCGGTGCTGGTGCTGGGCACGGCGGCCGCTGCCGCGGTGGTGCTGGCGCTCGGCTTCCGCGGCCTGTTCTTCCCGTTCCCGGCGGTCGAAGGCACGACCGCGCTGCTGTGGTGGTGCGCGGCGCTGCTGCTGGTGACCTACCTCGCCTACAGCGTGCTCGCCGTGCTGCACCAGGCCTGGGGCGCACGGCTGGGAGGCGGCGAGGGCCAGCGCGCGCGCATCGTGTCGTGGCGCGAGGGCCTGGCGCTGGTCGGCGTGCTGGTGGCCAGCGTGCTGCCTTCGGTGGCCGGGCTGTCGGTGGCCAGCGTGGTCTTCGCGCTGGCGCTCGCCGCCGGCGTCGTGCTGCTGGCGCGCGCGCCGGCGCCGCGGCTGGGCGCGAGCTCCGGGCGGCCGGCCAGCCTGGCCGCGCCGCTGCGCACGCCGGCCTTCCGCCGCCTGCTCGCGATCTACCTCGTCAACGGCGTCGCGAGCGCGGTGCCGGCGACGCTGGTGCTGTTCTTCATCCGCGACCGCCTGCAGGCCCAGGCCTTCGAGCCGCTGTTCCTGGCCAGCTATTTCGCGGCCGGCGCGCTGTCGATGCCGCTGTGGGTGGGCGCGGTGGCGCGCTTCGGTCTGGCGCGCACCTGGCTCGCCGGCATGGCGCTGGCGATCGCGACCTTCGCCTGGGCCACGCTGCTCGGCGCCGGCGACGTCGCCGCCTACACCGCCGTGTGCATCGCCAGCGGCATCGCGCTCGGCGCCGACCTCACGCTGCCGGGCGCGCTGCTGGCGGGCGTGATCCAGCGCGCCGGCCACGGCGAGCAGCTGGAAGGCGCCTATTTCGGCTGGTGGAACTTCGCGACCAAGCTCAACCTGGCGCTGGCCGCCGGCGTCGCGCTGCCGACGCTGGCGCTGTTCGGCTACGCACCGGGCAGCCGCGACGACGACGCACTCGCGGCGCTGACCATCGCCTACTGCCTGCTGCCCTGCGCGCTGAAGCTGCTGGCCGCCGCGCTGCTGTGGCGGCTGTGGCTGGTGCCCGAGGCGGCAACGCGGACCGACGAACGAGGACCCCGATGAAACGACGACTGGCCTTGCTGGCCGCGGCCGGCGCGCTGGCCCTGGCTGGCTGCGCCTCGGCGCCGAGCCCGGCCGACTATGCGGCCGAGCAGCCGGTGCTGGACCTCAAGCGCTACTTCGACGGCGAACTGGTCGCCCACGGCATCTTCACCGACCGCGGCGGCAAGGTCGCGCGCCGCTTCGTCGTGCAGATGACCGGGCGCTGGAACGGCAACCAGGGCGAGCTCGACGAGCGCTTCACGTACAGCGACGGCAAGACCGAACGCCGCGTCTGGCGCCTGACCGACCTCGGCAACGGCCGCTGGGAGGGCCGCGCCGACGACGTGGTCGGCGTCGCGCAGGGCGCGTCGGCGGGCAACGCGCTGAACTGGCGCTACACGCTGGCGCTGCCGGTGGACGGCCGCGTCTGGGAGGTGCAGTTCGACGACTGGATGTACCTGGTGGACGACAAGGTCATGCTGAACAAGGCGGTGATGAGCAAGTTCGGCATCCGCCTGGGCGAAGTGACGCTGTCGTTCACGAAGCTCTGAGCAAGCGCCCACCGACATGGCCCTGAACCCCCGCCTCACCGACTGGAACGGCAAGACCGCCTGGCTGGTCGGCGCCTCCACCGGCATCGGCCGCGCCACCGCGGCTGCGCTGCATGCCGCCGGCGCGCAGGTCGTCGTCTCGGCGCGCAGCGCGCCGGTGCTGGACCGCTTCGCCGAAGAGCACCCGGGCAGCGAGGCGCTGCCGCTGGACGCCACCGACCGCGACGCGATGCGCGCCGCGGCCGAGCGCATCGTCACCGTGCACGGCGGCATCGACCTCGTGATGTACTGCGCCGGCACCTACAGCCCGATGCGCGCCACCGCCTTCGACCTGGACCTGGCGCTGCACCACCAGCAGGTCAACGTGACCGGCGCGCTGTACCTGCTGGACGCGATGCTGCCGCAGCTGCTGGCGCAGGCCCGCAGCGGTCGCGGCGGCCACCTGAGCCTGGTCGGCAGCGTGGCCGGCTACCGCGGGCTGCCGCAGTCGCTGGCCTACGGGCCGACCAAGGCGGCGCTGATCAACCTGGCCGAGACGCTGCACCTGGACCTGTCGCCGCAGGGCCTGGGCGTCTCGCTGATCAACCCGGGCTTCGTCGAGACGCCGTTGACGGCGCAGAATCGCTTCCGCATGCCCGCGCTGATCACCCCCGAGGAAGCCGCGCGCGAGATCGTCGCCGGCTGGCGGCGCGGCGACTTCGAGATCCACTTCCCCAAGCGCTTCACGATGCTGCTCAAGGGCCTGCGCCACCTGGCCTACGGGCCCTACTTCGCGGCCGTGCGACGGTCGACCGGGATGTGAGCGCGGCCGACGCCGGCGCCATGATCGAGCGCGTGGTCGCGTTCTACGAGTCGCTGCAGCCGGCCGACCTGGCGCGCCTGGGCGAGCTCTATACCGACGACGTGCGGTTCAAGGACCCGTTCAACGAGGTGCAGGGCGTGGCCGCGGTGCGCCGCATCTTCGAGCACATGTTCGCCACGCTCGAGGCGCCGCGCTTCGTCGTGCACGAACGCATCGTGCAGGGTGCGCAGGCCTTCCTGACCTGGGACTTCGTCTTCCGCCTGCGCGGACGCGGGCAGGCGGAGATCCGCGTGCGCGGCGCCAGCCACCTGCGGCTGGCCGCCGACGGCCGCGTGGCCGAGCACCGCGACTACTGGGACGCGGCCGAGGAGCTGTACGAGAAGCTGCCGCTGCTGGGCGCGCTGATGCGCTGGCTGAAGCGCCGCGTCAACGCCTGAGAGACGCCGCGAGCCCGGCTGCGGCGCGGATCCGGCTCTGCCGGTCCGTCGCAGGAGCCCCTCGGGGGGGTGAGCCGGCGCCGAGCGGGCGCCTGCGCGCCCGCGAGTGGCTGGCGAACGCCGGCGGGCCTGCAAGCCCGCCGGCAGCGACCGGGAGGGAGCGTGGGGGCGCCGTTTCAGCGCTGGCCTTCGGTCAGCGTGTCGAGCTGGAAGAGGCCGGACTTGTCGACCAGCCAGATGTCGAAGTAGCGCACGGTGGCCGTGCCCGCCTTGACCGGGGCCGGGAACGGGCCGGCGCGGCGGATCATCGCGACGACCCAGGGCGCCACCTCGTCGACCGCCGGCTTGCGCACGACGCTGACGTTGACGACCTGGCCGCTGGCGTCGATCTCGGTCTCCACCGCCATCACTGAATACAGCAGCGGCGGCAGCTTGCCGCGCATCACGCGCATCGGGTAGGCGGCATAGAGGTGGCGCGCGGCGTCGACGCGGTAGTCCTTCTCGACCTCGGCCTGCGAGGGCTTGGGTTCGCCCGGGCTCAGCGGCGCCGGCACCATCGTGAACTGTGCGCGTGCGGCACCGGCGGCCAGCAGCGCCAGCATCGCGCCCGCCAGCAGCACCCCGCGCGTCGCCCGGAACCCGAATTGCTTGTGCATGTCGCCTGCCACCCCGGGGCCGGTCGCCGGGCCCCCCGCCCGGCTCGCACCCCGACGCCGGGAGGTTACACGAAGGGAACGGGTGGTTACATCCTTCGCCGGCGCGATGCCGGCGGGTGGCAGCGAAATCCTGCCGGGAAGCGCCGAAAACGGCGGGACCGTCCGCAGGGACGCTTCCTCGTCCCGGCTCAGCCATGCTGGCCGCGGCCCGCGTGCGGGACACGCGGACCCCTTCGCCTGGCGAGGAACCGTCCAAAGGGACGCTTCCTCGTCCCGGCTCAGCTCAGCCAGCCCTTGCGGCGGAAGTAGAGGAAGGGCGCCGCCACCGAGGCCAGCATCAGCAGCAGCGCGAACGGATAGCCCAGCGTCCAGTCGAGCTCGGGCATGACCCGGAAGTTCATGCCGTAGATGCTGGCGATCAGCGTCGGCGGCAGCAGCGAGACGCTGGCGACCGAGAAGATCTTGATGATCTTGTTCTGGTTGATGTTGATGAAGCCGACCGTGGCGTCCATCAGGAAGTTGATCTTGTCGAACAGGAAGGCGGTGTGCGAGTCGAGCGAGTCGATGTCGCGCAGGATCTGCCGCGCCTCCTCGAACTGCTCGGCATTCAGGCGCCGGCTGCGCATCAGGAAGCTCAGCGCGCGCCGCGTGTCCATCACGTTGCGGCGGATGCGGCCGTTCAGGTCCTCCTGCTTGGCGATCGCCGCCAGCGCCTCGGCGGCGGCGCTGTCGTTGACGTCGCGCGTGAGCACGCGCGCGCTGACCTGCTCCAGGCTGTCGTAGATGCCTTCCAGCGCGTCGGCCGAGAATTCGGCGTCGGCGTCGTACAGCTTCAGCAGCACGTCCTTGGCGTCCTCGATCAGCGCCGGGATGCGGCGCGCGCGCAGCCGCAGCAGCCGGAACACCGGCAGGTCCTGCCGGTGCACCGAGAACAGCACGCCGTCGCGCAGGATGAAGGCCACGCGCACGTTGCGTGAGCGCTTGCCCTCCGGGCCCTCGTCGGCGTCGACGATGAAGTCCGAGCGGATGTGCAGCTCGCCGTTGTCCTCCTCGTAGTAGCGGGCGGACTCCTCGAGGTCCTCGTCGACCGCGTCGAGCGGGATCTCCAGGCCGAAGCGGCCGCGCACCCAGCCCTTCTCCTCGGCGCTCGGGTCGTCGAGGTCGACCCACACCGGCTGCACGTGGGCCAGCGCCGCGGGACCGTCGACCTCCTGCTGGACGAGCCGGCCGTTGACCAGCGTGAAGACGTTGAGCATGGGCTGCTTTCGGGGTCATGCCGGGCAGCGCCGTGGCCGCCCGGCAAGGGTTCGCTCGAGGGGTGACGACGCAACCGTCCCGCCCGAGCCGCCGGCGTGCAGCCGGCGCCCCCGGACGGACGGTCACCGAGGGTGACTGGGGTCCATCTGCGCAGGCCTCGGCGCCACGACCGGCGCCGCGCCGAATTATGCCCCTCGGGCGGCGGCGATCCGCGCTGGTGGCAGACTCGCGCCGCATGACCAAGCTGCTGTTCCACGGCGCGCGCGGCGTGCTGCTCGTGGGGCTGCTGCTGGCGCTGCTGCTCGGGCTGGCGGCCGCGGCCGCGCTGCAGCGCGAGCCTTCGGTGGTGCTGACCGCCGCCGTCGACCATCGCGACGTGGCCCGCGCCGTGGCGCTGCTGCGCGCGCACGACCCCAGGCGGGTGCCGGCCGGCCGCGTCCGCCAGCTCTGGCTGGGCGAACGCGACCTCGACGTGCTGCTCAGCCACGCCGGCCAGCGCTGGCTGGGCGCGGTCGGCCGCGTGCGCGTCGAGCGCGGGGCGGCGACGCTGCAGTTCAGCGCGCGCGCACCGGCGTGGCCGGGCATCGCGCTGTTCGGGCGCTGGATCAATGTCGAGCTGCGCCTGCGCGAGACCCCTGCACTGCCCGCGATCGAGTCGGCCAGCATCGGCCGGCTGCCGCTGCCGTCGGCGCTGGCCGCGCGCATGGCGCCCTGGCTGGCGGCGCGCGCCGGGCTCGCGGCGGAGGCGCGGCTGGCCGCGGAGGTGGTGCAGCAGGTGCGCTTCGCGCCGCGCCTGCTGCTGGTGACCTATGCCTGGCCGGGCGACGGCCGCCAGCGCGTGATGGCCACGCTGCTGCGGCCCGAGGACCGCGAACGGCTGCGCCCCTACCACGACCGCATCGTCGAGCTCGCGGCGCGCGCCGAGCCGGCCTGGCAGGCGCCCCTTGCCGAGCTGCTGGTGCCGCTGTTCGAGCTGGCACGCACGCGCAGCGCGGCCGAGGGCGCCGATGCCGCGGCCGAGAACCGCGCCGCGATCGTCGCGCTGACGCTGTATGCCAGCGGGCGCGGCGCCGGTGGCGTGCTGCCGGCGGACTGGCCGCGCGCGCGCCCGATGCGCCTGCTGCTGGCCGGGCGCGACGACTTCCCGCTGCACTTCCTGGTCTCCGCCGCGCTGGTGGTCGAGGGGTCGAGCCCGCTCGCGCAGGCCATCGGCCTGTACAAGGAAGTCGCCGACGCCCGCGGCGGCAGCGGCTTCAGCTTCAACGACATGGCGGCCAACCGCGCCGGCACGCGCTTCGGCGAGCTGGCGGTCCAGGCGCCGGCGCGGCTGCAGGCGGCGGTGGCCGGCGGCCTGGCCGAGCGCGACTTCATGCCCGAGGTCGCCGACCTGCCGGAGTTCCTGTCGCAGGCCGAACTGCGGCGCCGTTATGGCGGTGTCGGCGCCCCGGCCTACAACGCGCTGGTCGAGGAGATCGAGCGCCGCGTCGACGCGTTGCCGCTGCTACGCTGACGGCGGCGGCGCGTCCGCGGCCGCCGCGCGGCGGGCGCCCGGCCCGGCGCCCGCGGTGAGGTCGAAGCGGAACAGCCGGCACTCGATGGGGCCGTTCCACATCGGCACGCGGCGGCTCTCCTTCAGGCGCAGCAGCGAAGGCAGCTTCATCTCCGGGCTCAGCAGCCAGGCGGTCCAGCCGGCATAGTGGCGCTTCCAGTGCGCGGCCAGCGCGGCATAGAACTCGGCCGGCGCGCCACCACCCTCGAAACCCTCGCGCGCGCCGGGTCCGGTGCCCGACCCGCTGCCCGACCCCGTGCCCTTGGCGCCGATGCGCTCGCCGTAGGGCGGATTCAGCATCAGCGTGCCGCGCGGCGCCGGCGGCGGGCGCTGCAGCGCATCGGCGGTGCGCAGCTCGATGGCGTGGCGCACGCCGGCGCGCTCGGCGTTGCGCGCCGCGAAGTCGGTCATGCGGAAGCTCACGTCGCCGGCGAAGACCGGCACCGCGGGCGCATGCACGCGCTCGCGCGCCGCGCGCTGCAGCTCGCGCCAGGCCCCCAGGTGGCCGGCGAACGGACGCAGCCGCTCGAAGGCGAAGCGCCGCGCCGCGCCGGGCGCGATGCCGCAGGCCAGCTGCGCGGCCTCGATCGCGATCGTGCCGGCGCCGCAGCAGGGGTCCAGCAGCGGGCCGTCCTCGGCGCGGCCGTGCCAGCCGGCGGCGGCCAGCATCGCGGCCGCCAGCGTCTCCTTCAGCGGCGCCTCGCCCTTCAGGCCGCCCGTGCGTTCCTCGCGCCAGCCGCGCTTGAACAGCGGCTCGCCCGAGGTGTCGGCGTACAGCGTCGCGTGCGTGGGCCCGACGAAGAGCGCGATCGCGAGGTCGGGCCGCCGGGTGTCCACGCTAGGCCGCGCGCCGGTGGCCTCGCGCAGCGTGTCGCAGACCGCGTCCTTGACGCGCAGCGCGGCGAAGTTCAGGCTCGCGAGCGGCGAGCGCTGCGCGCTGACGTCCACGCGCAGCGTCTGCGCCGGCGTGATCCAGCGCGCCCACGGCACCGTGCGCGCCAGCGCATAGAGCTCGTGCTCGTCGCGGTAGGGGCCTTCGGCCAGCGGCCACAGCACGCGCTGCGCGAGCCGGCTCTCCAGGTTGAGCTGCATCGCGCTGCGCTCGTCGCCGTCGACCCAGACGCCGCCGCGCGCCTCGTGCACCGGGCATGAGGTGATCGCTGCGGCCTCGGCGGCCAGCAAGGCCTCGGCGCCCGCGGCGCAGGGCAGGAACAGGCGCGTCATCGCGGCGCCCCGCACCGGCTTCGGCGTCGCGGGCCGCCCCCTGCATTCGTGGGGTTGTCGCCAACGGCCAGCTTCCTATGCTGGGGCGTTGTCCAGGCCGCGTGCGGCCTCAGCAGGAGTGCATCCATGGCTTCCATGTTCCGTCACCTCCGCATCGGCCTGCTGGCGGCCGCCCTGGCGAGCGGGCTGCCCGCCCTCCAGGCCCAGACGCTGGGCGGTGACTTCTCGGCAGACTACACCGTCACGGTGCTCGGCTCGGTGCCGGGCCTGCCGCCGCTGTACGGCGGGCTCACCTTCCTGAATGCCAACACGCTGCTGATCGGCGGCAGGGCCAACAATGCCGACGGCAGCCTGTACACGGTCGGCGTCGTGCGCGACGGCGACGGCGCGGTCACGGGCTTCTCCGGCAGCGCGCAGCGCTTCGGCGGCCCGTCGGGCACGATCGGCGAATACAACGACGGCGGCGTCGTCTTCGGCCCCGGCGGCGTGCTGTTCACCGCCCGCTGGCCGATCAACGGCCTCGGCCAGACGCTGCCCGGCAGCACGGACGAGGACAAGATCATCGAGCTGGCGCCGCTGGGCGTGGCCAACTCGCTGGCGGCGCTCAACTTCGTGCCGGCCGGCTTCGGTGGCGCCGGCCAGATCAAGCTGGTGTCCTGGTCCGGCGGCCAGTGGTACAGCGCCGGCCTGGCGCCCGACGGCAACGGCACCTACGACCTCGTCGGCCTCGCGCAGGTCGACCTGAACCCTGGCGTCGCGGGCACCCAGAACGTGCCCGGCGGGCCCGAGGGCTTCGTCTACATCCCGGCGTCGAATGCCGGCTTCGGCGTCAACAGCATGCTGATCTCCGAATACTCGGCCGGCATGGTCGGCGCCTACCAGCTCGACGCTCAGGGCAACCCGCTGGTCGCGACGCGGCGCACCTTCCTGTCCGGGCTGACCGGTGCCGAAGGGGCGGCGATCGATCCGGTGACCGGCGACTTCTTCTTCTCGACCTTCGGCGGCGGCGACCGCATCGTGCGCGTCTCGGGCTTCACCGAGCCGCCGCCGCCGATCCCGGAGCCCGGCACGCAGGCGCTGCTGCTGGCCGGCCTGGGCGCGGTCGCGGCCTGGGCGCGCCGCCGCCGTCTGCACTGACGCCGTCGGCCTTCAGATCGCCCGGCGCATCGCCGCCGGCGCGATCTTCAGCGCCTCGCGGTACTTGGCGACCGTGCGACGCGCGACCTGGATGCCCTGCTCCTCGAGCATCTCGCTGAGCTGGCTGTCCGACAGCGGCTTGCGTGCGTCCTCCGCGGCGACGAACTGCTGGATCAGCGCCCGCACGGCGGTGCTGCTGGCGTTGCCGCCGGCCTCGGTGTTGAGGCTGCTGCCGAAGAAATACTTCAGCTCGAAGGTGCCCTGCGGCGTGGCCATGTACTTGGCCGTCGTCACGCGCGAGATCGTGCTCTCGTGCAGGCCCAGCTCGTCGGCGATCTCGCGCAGCACCAGCGGCTTCATCGCGATCGCGCCATGGCTGAAGAAGGCCTTCTGGCGCTCGACGATGGCCTTGCTGACACGCAGGATGGTGTCGAAGCGCTGCTGGATGTTCTTGACGAACCAGCGCGCCTCCTGCAGCCGCGTACCCAGCCCGCCGGCGCCGCGCTGGCCGCGCACCGCCTGGGCGTAGAGGTCGTTGATGCGCAGCTTGGGCATCACGTCCGGGTTCAGCGTCACGACGAGGCCGCGCCCGGTCTTGCGCACGATGACGTCGGGCACGACCACCGGCGACTCGTCGCCGCCGAAGGGCCGGCCGGGCTTGGGCTCGCAGGCGCGGATCAGCTCCTGCGCCTGGCGCACCAGGTTCTCGTCGGCGCCGGTCAGCGCCATCAGCCGCTTGACGTCGCGCCGCGCCAGCAGCTCCAGGTACTGCTCGCACACGCGCAGCGCCAGTGCGCGTGCCGGGCAGGGCGGGGTCTGGCGCAGCTGCAGCGCCAGGCACTCGGCGAGCGAGCGCGCGCCGACGCCAGCCGGCTCCAGGCTTTGCAGCCAGCACAGCGCCACGCGCAGCCGCCCGTCCAGTGCCTCGCGCTCCTCGCCCGGCAGCACGTCCAGCAACTCGGCCAGCCGCTCGGCGATCTCCTCCAGCGGGTCGGCCAGGTAGCCGTCGGCGTCCAGCGACTCGATCAGCACCTCCAGCGCCGCACGGTCGTCGTCCGACAGCCGCATGCCGACGACCTGCGCGCGCAGGTGGTCCTGCAGCGTGCCGGCCGCCGAGCGGCGGTCCTGCGCGTCGCCCTCCTCGCCTTCGCCGTTGCCGCTGCCGGCACTCGACGGCGTCTCGCGGATGCCGTCGAAGTCGTCGCCTTCGGTGCCGTTCTCCCAGTCGTCGCGCTCGGGGGTGCCGAAATCGTCGGCGCGCAGGTCGCCGGCCTGCGTCTCGGCGCCCTCGCCGGCGTCCCCGAGCTCGCCGGCCACGGTGTCCTCGGGCTCGGCCGCGCGCTCGGGGGTCGTGCGCTCGGCCACCGGCTCGAAGGGGCCGGGTGGCGCGTCCTCGTCCACCTCCAGGAAGGGGTTGGCCTCCAGCATCTGGCCCACTTCCTGGTGCAGCTCCAGCGTGGACAGCTGCAGCAGCCGGATCGACTGCTGCAACTGCGGCGTCAGCGCCAGGTGCTGCGAAAGGCGGACCTGCAGGGACGGTTTCATCGCCCGTCGTCCTACATGCGAAAGTGCTCGCCGAGGTACACCTTGCGCACCTCGGGGTTGGCGACGATGTCGTGCGGCGTGCCCTCGGCGAGCACGCGGCCCTCGCTGATGATGTAGGCGCGGTCGCAGATGCCCAGCGTCTCGCGCACGTTGTGGTCGGTGATCAGCACGCCGATGCCGCGCGCCTTCAGGAAGCCGATGATGCGCTGGATCTCGATCACCGCGATCGGGTCGACGCCGGCGAAGGGCTCGTCGAGCAGGATGAAGCGCGGCTGCGTGGCCAGCGCACGCGCGATCTCCACGCGCCGGCGCTCGCCGCCCGACAGCGCCGGCGCCGGGCTGTCGCGCAGCTTCTCGATCGCCAGGTCGTGCAGCAGCGTCTCCAGCTGCTGCTGGATCTGCGCCGGCGCCAGCGGCCGGCCGTCGGCACCGAGCTGCAGCTCCAGCACGGCGCGGATGTTCTCCGCCACGGTGAGCTTGCGGAAGATCGACGCCTCCTGCGGCAGGTAGCTCAGGCCCAGCCGCGAGCGGCGGTGGATGGGCAGCGTGTGCACCGGCTGGCCGTCGATGTGGATCTCGCCGTCGTCGGCGCGCACCAGGCCGACGACCATGTAGAAGGTGGTCGTCTTGCCGGCGCCGTTGGGGCCGAGCAGGCCCACGACCTCGCCGGCGCCGACCGCGAGGTGGATGTCGTGCACCACCGTGCGAGGGCCATAGCTCTTCTGCAGCCCGCGCGCCTCCAGCCGGCTGCCGGCGACCGGGCTCGCCGCGCCAGCGGCCGCCGGGGCGCTCGCGGGCGCCGTCACGGTCGCGCTCACGGTGGGCTCCCGATGCGGCGGCTGGGCTGCAGCGGCGCGCTGGCGGCCGGCGCAGGTGCCGAGGCCGCCTGGGCCGCCTCCGGCCGCGGGCTCAGGATCACGCGCACGCGGCCACTGGGGTTGGTCTCGCTGGCCTGGCCGCCCTCGACGCGGAAGACCTCGGTCAGGTTGTCCCACACGATGGACGCGCCGGTGATCTCGTCGGCCACCGTGGCGCCGCGCAGCCGGCGCACCGCGCCATTGCCGATGAAGCGCAGCGTGTCGGCGCGGCCGTCGAACTCGATGCGCTCGGCGCTGCCTTCGACCGTCTCGTCGACGCCGTCGCGCTTCTGGCGCCAGGTCGCCGGCCGGCCCGGCACGCCGATCGCGCTGGCCTCGCGGTAGCCGTCGGGGGTCTCGCGCATCTCGATGCGGTCGGCGCGCAGCACCATCGTGCCCTGGGTGATCACGACGTTGCCGTTGAACACCACGACCTGGCGCTGCAGGTCCACGGTGCCCGGGCGGTCGGCCTCGACCACCATCGGCTTCGTGCGGTCGGCGCGCTCGGCGGCCGCCGGCAGGGCCGCGAACGCGAACGCCAGCGCCGTCGCCAGCATGGCGGGCCAGGCATTCGGGCGGCGGAGGCAGGACGGCAGCGGCATCAGTACGGCATGAAACTTGCAGGCCATTCTAGCCACAAGTTCCTTGCGTGCCGATGACGCCGCGCCGCTGGCGCGAAGCAAGTCACGGGCCGGCAGGGGCGCCGGCCGCGGCGGGCAATCAGCCGCGCGCGCGCTGGATCAGGAAGTCGGCCACCGCCAGCGCACGTTCGTGGCTGCCGCTGAGCGACGCCGAAGTGTAGAAGCGGCCGTGGATGCCCATCGCCGGCACGCCGTCGATCTTGTAGGCATCCGTCAACTGCTTCGCGCGGTTGGCCTTGGTCGCGACGCTGAAGGACTTGAAGGCGGCACCGAACTTCGCGGCGTCGACGCCGTTGGCGGCGACGAATTCGGTGATCTCCTTCTCGCTGCCCAGGCGCCGGCGCTCCTGGTGCAGTGCATTGAAGACGCGCCGGTGCAGCGTGGGCAGCGCGCCGATGTCCTCCAGCGCGTAGTACAGCTTCTGGTGCGTCTGGTGCGGCGCCATGAAGCCCACCGGCACCTGGCGGAAGGCGACGTCCGGCGGCAGCCGCTTGGCCCAGCTCTCGAGCAGCGGCTCGAAGGCGTAGCAGTGCGGGCAGCCGTACCAGAAGAATTCGACGACCTCGACCTTCTTCTCGGGCGACGGCAGCGACACCGGCGCCGGCGTGCCCAGGCGGACATAGTCGCGACCCTCGACCGGCGCGCCCTGCGCGTGGACGCGGCCGACCGCGGCGGCCAGGCCGCCGGCGGCGGCCAGTTGCAGGGACAGCTTGGAAAACTCGCGCCGCTTCATGTCCTGGAATCCTTTCTGGAGGGCTGTTCAGCCGGTGGTGGAGTCGCCGCAGCGGCGGCAAGTTCCGGCGCCGGCGCGGTGGCTTGCCGGCTCAGTTGCGCTCGACGCGCACGATCTGCGCCTGGATGCTCTGGTTCTGCAGGCTGGACTGCAGCGCATCGGCCTCGTCGCGGGTCGGGAACGGGCCCAGCCGCACACGGTAGACCGTGCGCCCGGCCTGCTCGCGTTCGGTGATGCGCGCCGTCTGGCCCAGCATGGCCAGCCGCGCGCGCTGCTGCTCGGCGTCCTCGCTGCGGCTGAAGGCTCCGGCCTGCACGAAATACACAAACGGTTCCGGCCCCCGCACGGTGGACAGCGGCGCGGCACCGGGCGCCGTGCCGGTTGCCGTGCCCGGTACGGCGCCCGGGGCCGCCCCCTGCGGCGTGCCGTCCGGCGCGCCGGACAGGATCGCGGCCGGGTCACGCGCCGCGCCCGGCGCCGAGGCTGCCGCGGGCGGCCGCACGCGGCCGGCCAGCGGCGCATTGGGATCCCAGTTGCGGTTGCGCTCGGCCTCGGCGTTGTCCTGCTCGGCGGTGCGCTGCGGCACCTTGTTGATGAAGGGCACCGGCGCCTTCGTGACGTAGAGCGCCACGCCCAGCGCCAGCACCAGGCCGAGCAGCAGGCCGGCGACCAGGCCGACGGCGAAGCCGCCGCGTTGCGAGGGGCCGCGCCGCGTCATGGCGCCACCTCGGCCGCCGCGGGGCTGGCGGCTTCGCGCTGCATGGACTCCGGCGCCTCGACGCCCAGCACCGACAGCGCATTGCGCAGCACCTGCGCGGTGGCCGCGAGCAGCGCGATGCGCGCGCGCGCCAGCGCCGCGTCGTCGACCAGGAAGCGCTCGGCGGCGTAATAGCCGTGGAACAGCGCCGCCAGCTCGCGGGCATAGAACGCCACGTCGTGCGGGGCCAGCTCGGCGGCCGCGCGCGCGAGCATCTCGGGGTAGTCGGCCAGCTTGCGCATCAGCGCCGCCTCGGCCGGCGCGACCAGGCGCGACAGGTCGGCGCCGGTCGGCGCCGCGGCGTCCGCCCGCGTGGCGTACTGCGCCAGCACCGAGCAGATGCGCGCATGCGCATACTGCACGTAGAAGACCGGGTTCTCGTCGTTGCGCTTGAGCGCCAGGTCGACGTCGAAGACGAATTCGGTGTCGGCCTTGCGGCTGGCCAGGAAGAAGCGCACCGCGTCGCGGCTGGTCCAGTCGATCAGGTCGCGCAGCGTGACGTAGCTGCCGGCGCGCTTGGAGATCTTGACCTCCTGGCCGCCGCGCTCGACGGTGATCATCTTGTACAGCGCATAGTCGGGGTAGCCGGCCGGGATGCCCACGCCCAGCGCCTGCAGCCCGGCGCGCACGCGCGCCACCGTGCCGTGGTGGTCGGTGCCCTGCACGTTGATGACCTTCGCGAAGCCGCGCTCGAACTTCGCGACATGGTAGGCCACGTCGGGTACGAAGTAGGTGTAGCTGCCGTCGGACTTGCGCATCACGCGGTCCTTGTCGTCGCCCCAGGCCGTGGTGCGCAGCCACAGCGCGCCGCCGTCCTCGTAGGTGTGGCCGCTGGCGACCAGGCGGCGCACGGTGTCGTCGACGCGGCCGTCGGTGTACAGGCTGCTCTCGAGGAAATAGTGGTCGAAGCGCACGCCGAAGGCGCGCAGGTCCAGGTCCTGCTCGTGGCGCAGGTAGGCCACCGCGAACTGGCGGATGCCGTCCAGGTCGTCGGGGTCGCCGCTGGCGGTGAAGCGGCGGTCGTCGGCGACCACGGTCTTGCGCGCCGCGAAGTCGGCCGCGATGTCGGCGATGTACTCGCCGTTGTAGGCCTGCTCGGGCCAGCCGTCGTCGCCCGGCTTCAGGCCCTTCAGCCGCGCCTGCGTGGAGACGGCCAGCGTGCCGATCTGCACGCCGGCGTCGTTGTAATAGAACTCGCGGTGCACGTCCCAGCCCTGCGTGGCCAGCAGGTTGGCGATGCAGTCGCCCAGGGCGGCATTGCGGCCGTGGCCGACGTGCAGCGGGCCGGTCGGGTTGGCGCTGACGAACTCGACCATCACGCGCTCGCCGCGCGCGCGCTGGTGGCCGAAGCACTCGGCGGCCGCCAGCACCTCGGCGACAACGGCCTGGCGCGCGGCGTCGGCCAGGCGCAGGTTGATGAAGCCGGGCCCGGCGATCTCCAGCGCCGCCACCCAGCGCTGCACCGCCGGCTGCGCCTGCAGCAGCGCGACCAGCTGCGCTGCCAGCTCGCGCGGGTTCTTCTTCAGCGCACGCGCCAGCCCCATCGCCGCGGTGATGGCGAGGTCGCCGTGCGCGGCCTGCTTGGGCGACTCGAAGGCCGCCTCGGGCGCCTGCTCGCCGGCCAGCGCGGCCAGCGCCGCGGCCAGCGCCTGGCGCAGCTCCTGCTTGGCTTGGATCATCGGCAAATTCTACGGGTCCCCCGCGACCCGCCCGCGGACGGGCAACCCGCAGGTCAGCGTGCGATTTGCCCGCCTGTTCGGCGCACCGCCGGCGCCGCGGCGCTGCACCATATGCGCGGGGCCGCGTTGCGGCGCCGCATGCACCCATGGCCAAGACGACGCTCAAGCGCACCGAACCCCTGCTGACGAATTCGCCGCTGCCCGAGCAGATCGGCAAGTACGTGGTCGAGCGCAAGATCGGCGAGGGCGCCACCGCCGAGGTCTACCTGGCGCGCGACCCCTTCCACGAACGCGACGTGGCGATCAAGCGCGTGCGCCCCGGGCTGCTGCCGGACTCGCGCGAGAGCCACTACCAGCGCCGCTTCTTCGCCGCCGAGGCCGCGCTGGCCGGCCGCCTGCAGCACCCCAACGTGGTCCAGATCTACGACGCCGTCGCCGACGACGAGGCGCCGTACCTGGTGATGGAGTACGTGCACGGGGTGACGCTGCGCCGCTTCTGCCGCGCCGACGCGCTGCTGCCGCTGGCGCAGATCGTCGAGATCGGCTTCAAGTGCGCGATGGCGCTGGGCTACTGCTACCGCCAGGGCCTGATCCACCGCGACGTCAAGCCGGCCAACCTGCTGGTCACGCTGGACGGCGAGCGCGTCACCGACGTCAAGGTCACCGACTTCGGCAGCGTCTTCAACCAGGGCGCCGAGCACACGCAGATCTACCGCGTCGGCTCGCTGGCCTACATGTCGCCCGAGCAGCTGGACGGCGACACGCTGGACTGCCGCGCCGACATCTATTCGCTGTCGGCCGTGCTCTACCACCTGATCGCCGGGCGCCCGCCCTTCGACGCGGTGCAGCAGCAGGCCATCATGCACCAGATCTACAACGCCACGCCGCCGGCGCTTTCGCTGCTGCGCGACGGCGTGCCGCCGGCGCTGCAGTCGCTGATCGAGCGCGGCCTGGCCAAGGACCGCAATGCACGGCCGGCCGACTGGGATGCCTTCGCGAAGGAACTCTCGGCGCTGGGCGCGCAGGCCGCGCCGGCCGGCGCGATGCAGGAGGTGATGGACTCCGAGCGCTTCACGCTGCTGCGCTCGCTGGAGTTCTTCGCCGGCTTCGGCGACGTCGAGCTGTGGGAAGTCGTGCGGCGCGCGAAGTGGCAGCGCCACGCCTACGGCGCCGCGCTGTTCCGCCGCGGCGAACGCGGCAACCATTTCCACATCGTGACCGCCGGGCAGGTCGAGGTCTACCGCGACGGCAAGCCGGTCGCCACGCTGGGCGCCGGCACCTCGGTCGGCGAGATGGCCTACCTGGCACCCAGCGAGGACCTGCGCGTGCACAGCGTCGACGTGCTGGTCGCGCAGCCGGCGACCACCGTCTCGTTCACGCCCGAGAGCATGGAGCAGCTGTCGCTGCCCACCCGCCACCTGTTCGACAAGGCCTTCATCGGCGTGCTGGTGCGGCGGCTGCACGCGGCGCACGAGGCGCTGCACCACCCGCGGCGCATCCTGTAGCGGTCGGCGCCGGCGCATGCTGGCGCGTTGAAGGCTTGCCGGCGGCCGCGGCGGCTGCTCCCATCGCCGGCGCCGGAGCAACGACACCGAGGAGACCGCCCATGCACCGCATCGTCATCGCCGGCGCGCTCGCGCTGGCCTGTGCCACCGCCCCCGCGCTGGCCGCCGACAACCCGCAGCAGACGCGCATGGCCGACTGCAACAAGCAGGCCGGCGACAGGAAGGGCGACGACCGCAAGGCCTTCATGAGCCAGTGCCTGAGCGGCAAGCCGAAGATGACCCAGCAGGAGCGCATGAAGCACTGCAACGCCGAGGCCGGCGACAGGAAGGGCGACGAGCGCAAGGCCTTCATGAGCCAGTGCCTGAAGAACCCCGGCTAGGCGCCTGCGCGCCCGGCATCGGCCCCGGCCGGCCGCCGGCCGTCAGTCTGCCGGCAGCGCCCAGTGCGCCGGGTCGCCGTAGCGCTGCTTCAGGAAGTCGATCCACAGCCGCACGCGCAGCGGCAGGTGCTTGGCATGCGGGAAGACGGCGTAGATGCCGTTGGGCGGCGCCGCGAAGTCCTGCAGCAGCACCTGCAGCCGGCCGGCGGCGACGTCGGCCTGCACCTCCCAGGTGCTGCGCCAGGCGATGCCCAGGCCGTGCAGGCACCAGTCGTGCAGCACCTGGCCGTCGCTGCAGTCCAGCCGCCCGCCCGGGCGCAAGTGCGTCACCGCGCCGTCCACCACGAAGGCCCAGCCGCGCGTCTGGCTGGCGTCGCTGCTCAGCGTCAGGCACTGGTGGCGCATCAGCTCGGCCGGCACCGCCGGTGTGCCGGCGCGCTGCAGGTAGGCCGGCGCGGCCACGCACAGGCGCCGGTTGTCGGCCAGGCGCACGCTGACCAGGCTGGAATCGGGCAGGTCGCCGACGCGCACCGCGCAGTCGAAGCCCTCGTTGACGATGTCCACCACGCGGTCGGACAGGTTCAGCGACACGCTGACCTCCGGGTGCGCGGCGACGAATTCCGGCACCAGCGGCGCCACGTGCCGGCGGCCGAAGCCGGCCGGCGCGGTGATGCGCAGGTGGCCGCTGGCCTTGACGCCGCCTTCGCTGACGCTGGCCTCGGCGCTGGCCAGGTCGGCGAGCAGGCGCTGGCAGTCCTCCAGGAAGGCGCTGCCTTCGTGCGTCAGCGTGATGCGCCGCGTCGTGCGCACCAGCAGCTTGACGCCGAGCCGGCCCTCCAGCGCGTCGATGCGCCGGCCGATGACCGCCGGCGCCACGCCCTCGGCATGCGCGGCCGCGGTCAGACTGCCCTTGGTCGCCACGGCGACGAACGACTCGATCTGCTTGAGCCGGTCCATTCAACGGATTATGCGCGCCCGACGCACAAATCCATCGCGCGGACGGCACTTAATGCTTCTCCGGATAGCGAATAGAGTGCACACATGGGACCAGTGCGCGCCGTGCTGTTCGACGCCTACGGCACGTTGTTCGACGTGCTGAGCGTCTCGCTGCGCGCCGAGCAGCTCTTCCCCGGCCAGGGCCAGCCGCTGGCGGCGCTGTGGCGCGAGAAGCAGATCGACTACACGCGCATCGTCTCGATGGCCGGGCCGCAGCACTACCGGCCGTTCTCGGCGCTCACGCGCGCGGCGCTGCGCCACGCGGCGGCGCGGCTGGCACTGCCGCTGGACGCCGCCGCCGAACAGCGGCTGATGGACGAGTACCAGCAGCTGGCGCCCTACCCCGAGAACCTCGAGGTGCTGCAGGCGCTGCGCGCGCGCGGCGTGCGCGCCGGCGTGCTGTCCAACGGCGACCCGGCGATGCTGGAAGGGGTCGTGCGCCACGCCGGCTTCGCGGCGCTGCTGGACCCGCTGCTCAGCGTCGATCCGACCCGGCGCTACAAGACCGACCCCGCCACGTATGCGCTGGGCCCGCAGGCGCTGGGCCTGCCGGCGCACGAGATCCTGTTCGTCAGCAGCAACGGCTGGGACGCCGTCGGCGCCACCTGGGCCGGCTACACCACGCTGTGGGTCAACCGCAGCGGCGCGCCGCCCGAGCAGCTCGGCACCGAGCCGACGCGCAGCGGCCGCAGCCTGCGCGACGTGCTCGACTTCTTCGCGGCCGCCGCCTGACGCGGCCGGCAGCCCTTCTTTCCTCTCGACATCCGGAGCCCGCCATGCGCACCACCCTCCACGGCCTGCAGGTCGACGACCGCCTGCTCCGCTTCATCGACGACGAGGTGCTGCCCGGCACCGGCGTCGAGCGCGACCGCTTCTGGGCCGGCTTCGACGCCATCGTGCGCGACCTGGCGCCGAAGAATGCCGCGCTGCTGGCCGAACGCGACCGCCTGCAGGCCGAGATCGACGCCTGGCACCGCGCGCACCCGGGACCGATCGCCGATGCCGCCGGCTACCGCGCCTTCCTCGAACGCATCGGCTACCTGCAGCCGGTGCCCGAGGGCGCGCGCGCAACGACCGCGAACGTCGACGCCGAACTGGCGCAGCAGGCCGGCCCGCAGCTGGTGGTGCCCATCCTCAATGCCCGTTATGCGCTGAATGCCGCCAATGCACGCTGGGGCTCGCTGTACGACGCGCTGTACGGCACCGACGCGATCCCCGAGGACGGCGGCGCCGAGCGCGGCGGCGCCTACAACCCGGCGCGCGGCGCGCGCGTGATCGCCTTCGCGCGCGAGTTCCTGGACCGCGCCGCGCCGCTGGCCGCGGGCCGGCATGCCGACGCGACGCTGTACCGCGTCGACGGCGGCCGCCTGGCCGTCACGCTGAAGGGGGGTCATGTCGTCGGGCTGAAGGATGCGACCGCCTTCGTCGGCTACCAGGGCGATGCCGCGGCGCCGTCGTCGGTGCTGTTGCGCCACCACGGGCTGCACGTGGACATCCGCATCGACCGCAGCACGGCCATCGGGCGTGCCGACCCCGCCGGCGTCGCCGACCTCGTGCTGGAGGCGGCGCTGTCGACCATCCTCGACCTCGAGGACTCGGTCGCCGCGGTCGACGCCGAGGACAAGGTGCTGGGCTACCGCAACTGGCTGGGCATCCTGAAGGGCACGCTGACCGAGCCGGTGACCAAGGGCGGCAAGACCTTCACGCGCGGCCTCAACCCCGACCGCCGCTACCACGCGCCGGACGGCCGCGGCGAGGTGGTGCTGCACGGCCGCAGCCTGATGTTCCTGCGCAATGTCGGCCACCTGATGAGCAACCCGGCGGTGCTGTGGGGGGCGGACGGCCGCGAGATCCCCGAGGGCATCCTCGACGCCGTGGTCACGACGGCGATCGCGCTGCACGACCTGCAGCGCCATGGCGCGCTGCCGAACGAACAAGGTGCGGGCGAGGCCATCGTCAACTCGCGCGCGGGCTCGGTCTACATCGTCAAGCCAAAGATGCACGGCCCGGCCGAGGTGGCCTTTGCCAGCGAGCTGTTCGGCCGCGTCGAGCAGCTGCTGGGCCTGCCCGAGAGCACGGTCAAGCTGGGCATCATGGACGAGGAGCGGCGCACCAGCGTCAACCTGCAGGCCTGCATCGCCGCGGCGGCCAGCCGCGTGGCCTTCATCAACACCGGCTTCCTGGACCGCACCGGCGACGAGATGCACACCGCGATGCACGCCGGCCCGATGCGGCGCAAGGGCGACATGAAGAGCAGCGAATGGATCCAGGCCTACGAGCGCAACAACGTGCTCGTCGGCCTGGCCTGCGGCCTGCGCGGGCGCGCGCAGATCGGCAAGGGCATGTGGGCGATGCCCGACCTGATGGCCGCGATGCTGCAGCAGAAGGTGGCGCACCCGCAGGCCGGCGCCAATACCGCCTGGGTGCCGAGCCCGACCGCGGCGACGCTGCATGCGCTGCACTACCACCAGGTCGACGTGGCCGCGGTGCAGGAGCAGATGGAACGCATCGACGCGCGTGCCGAGCGCGAAGCGCTGCTGTCCGGGCTGCTGACGGTGCCGGTGGTCGCACGGGCCGACTGGACGCCCGAGCAGCGCCAGCAGGAGCTGGACAACAACGTGCAGGGCATCCTGGGCTACGTGGTGCGCTGGATCGACCAGGGCGTGGGCTGTTCCAAGGTGCCGGACATCAACGGCGTCGGGCTGATGGAGGACCGCGCGACGCTGCGCATCAGCAGCCAGCACATCGCCAACTGGCTGCTGCACGGCGTGGTCAGCGCCGAGCAGGTGCATGCCACCTTCCGCCGCATGGCCGCGGTGGTCGACGGCCAGAATGCCGGCGACCCGCTGTACGAGCCGATGGCGGGTCGCTGGGAGACCAGCCACGCCTACCGCGCCGCGCTGGACCTGGTCTTCAAGGGCCTGGAGCAGCCGGCCGGCTACACCGAGCCGCTGCTGCATGCCTGGCGGCTGAAGAAGAAGGCCGCGGCCTGAAGCCGCCGCCACGGGCAATGGCGGCCGACGTCGGGCTGGTCGAGCGCGCCGGCCGCTGGCTGGACCGCGTGCCGCTGCCGCTGCTGGCCGTCGTCGCGGCCTGGATGGCGGTGGCGCCGCTCGTGCCCGAGCCGCACCTGTGGGAGAAGCTGAAGATGCTCGCCGCCGGCACACTGGTGCGGCCGATCGACATCTTCGACCTCTTCTTCCACGCCACGCCGCCGGCGCTGCTGGCCTGGCGGCTGCTGCGCCGGGCGCGACAGCGGCGCTGAGTCAGCGCGCCGGCGGCGCGAGCGCCGGCGCCAGCTTCGCCGCCAGTTCGCGCAGGCGCTCGATGCCGGGTTCCCTGCGCGGCCACACGAGGCCGACGCCATCGTCGGGCCAGCGCGGCAGCACGTGCAGGTGCAGGTGCGGCACGGTCTGCCAGCCCGCCGGCCGGTTGGCCTGCAGCACCGTCACGCCGGCCGGTGCGAAGACCTGCTCGACGGCGATCGCGACGCGGCGCGCGGCGCGCATCAGCGCCGCGGCCTCGGCCTCGCTGGCCTCCATCAGCGTCGCGACCGGCCGCCGGGTCGCGACGATGACGTGGCCGTCGTTGACCTGGCCGGCGTCCATGAACGCGAAGACATGCTCGTCCTCGAACAGCTTCGCGCAGGGCAGTTCGCCGGCCAGCAACCGCTCGAAGACGGTGGCCATCGCGGTATGCGTGCTCAGGTCGGCGTCGGCACGCCGGCCATGCGGTCGTACTTCAGGAAGTACTGGCGCGCCAGCGCGACCAGCTGGCCTTCGGTCGGATGGTCGACCGTCTCCCAGCCGACGATGCGCGGCGCGGTGTGCGGGCGGTGCTTCTCGACGTAGTGCCGGAAGTCCGCCAGCGCCGTCTTGCCGCCGGTGACCAGCACCTCGGCGATGCCGTCCAGCGCGTCGCAGACATGGCCGAAGAATTCGTGCTCGCTGCGCACCTGGCTCTGGTGCTGGCGCGTGTGGTGGGTGTGTGCCTTGACCTTCGCGGCCTGCACATGCTCGGCGTCGAACTGCAGCACCTGGGCCTGGTGGTGGTCGATCTGGACCACGGCATGGAACATCGTCATCGGCTTGTCCTCGGGTGATGGGGAAATCGGCGGTCGGCCCGCGGCGCTTCAGGCACGCCGGGTGCTTCGTTCGTGCGCGCTCTCGCAGTCCACGCAGCGCAATGCCCAGGGCTCGGCCTTCAGGCGGTCGAAGGGGATCCCGGTGCCGCAGTCGGCGCAGCTCCCGTACCCGCCGTCGGCCAGGCGCTGCAGCGCGGCGGCGACGGCATCGAGCTCGCGCTGCTCGCGGTCGGTCAGCGCGGCCGTCATCGCCAGTTCGGGCGCACGCTGCGGCGCGTCGTCGGCATCCTGCGCCAGCCGCTCGGCGGCGCGCTCGACGCGCGTCTGCCCGCGCAGGTGCTCGGCCAGCTGCGTGGCCAGCGCACGCTGGCGCTGCTGCAGTTCGGCCTGCAGCAGCGCGCGCTGCCCGGCGGTGAGGTGCTCGCTCATCGGCATCGTCTCCTTCTTCGGTTGATGCCCATGATGCCCTGCCGCGCGCCGCACCGGCTTGCGACACGTCAAGCGCCGGCCGGCAGCGCGGCGGCGCCGGCCCGGGGCCGGCTCGCCCCAGGGCGGCCAGCGGGCGCTGCCTACAATCCGCGCCTTTGCACGCCGCCGCGCCCGCGCCCCCGCGAGGGCAGGCCCCCGATGGACGACACCGACGCCACGACCACGATCCCTGCGCTGCCCGCGCGCTGCGACGTGCTGGTCGTCGGCGCCGGCCCCGCCGGCAGCGCCTGCGCGCAGCGCCTGGCCGCCGCGGGCGCGGACGTGCTGCTGGTCGACCAACACGACTTCCCGCGCGACAAGGTCTGCGGCGACGGCCTGATCCCCGACGCGCATGCCGCGCTGCGCCGCCTGGGCGTGGCTGACGAGGTCGCGGCACTGGCGCAGCCGGTGCGCCACGTGCGCTGCACCGGTCCGCGCGGTGGCCATGTCGACGTGCCGGGCACGCTGTCGGTGCTGCCACGGCGGCAGCTCGACCATGTGCTGGTGCGCGCCGCGCAGCGCGCCGGCGCGCGGCTGGCGACACCGGTACGCTTCGTCGCGCCGCTGGAGGACGGCGGCCGCGTCGTCGGTGCCACGCTGAAGGCCGGCGGCGCCGAGCACGCGGTCGCCGCACGCTGGGTCGTGATGGCCACCGGCGCGGTGCCGGCCGCGCTGATCGCCGCCGGCATGTGCGAGCGCCGCACGCCCAGCGGCGTCGCGCTGCGCGGCTACGTGAAGCACGAGGGCCTGGTCGGCCGCATCACGCAGCTGCAACTGGTCTGGCACCCGCGGCTGAAGGGCGGCTACGGGTGGATCTTCCCGGCGCCGGGCGGCGTCTTCAACATCGGCGCCGGCCTCACCGGCAGCCATGTCACGCAGGACGACGGCCGCGGCCGCATGCAGGACGTCAACCTGCGGCGCATGTTCGACGACTTCTGCGTCGTCTACGCGCCGGCGCGCGAGCTGATGGAAGGCGGCACGCTGCAGGGCCGCCTGGAGGGCGCGCCGCTGCGCTGCTCGCTGCTGGGCGCGCGCTGGTCGCGCCCCGGTGTGCTCGTCACCGGCGAGGCCGCCGGCAGCACCTACGCCTTCAGCGGCGAGGGCATCGGCAAGGCCATGGAGACCGGGCTGCTGGCCGGCGAGGCCCTGCTCGCCGGCGGCCGTTGGATCGCCCGGGCGGCGGCCGACGACGACGCGGCGATCACCGCGCGTTACGAAACGTCGCTGCGGGAACTGAAGCCCAAGTTCGACCTCTACGAGACCGCCAGCCACATCAACCACCGTCCCTGGCTGACCGACCTGGTCATCTGGCGCGCGCGCAAGAGCCCGCGCATCCTGAACCGGCTGTCGCTGGTGCTGGAGGAGAAGCAGAACCCCGGCCGCCTGTTCAGCTGGCGCGGCATCGCCAAGCTGATGTTCGAGTGAGAGAGCGAGCGGCCACCGCCCCGCGCCCGCGGGGCCGGGCCGCTCACCGTCCGATCCCTGGAGACACGATGCAAGCTCAAGCCACCACCGCGACACCGGTCGGCCCGAAGGCCACCCTGACCCTGCTCTTCGGCGTGCTCGCCCTCTCGGCCTGCGGCGGCGGCGGTGGCGACGCCGGCTCGCCGCCGGCGCCGCCGCCCCCGCCGACGCCCACCTGCGTGGCGTCGCCGCCGCCGCCGGCGCCGGCCCCGGGCGCTGACCCGCCGCAGGTGACGATGACGCTGAACAACGGCGCCGGCGTCACCGGCGACATCGTCATCACGCTGAACCCGACCGCGGCCCCGGTCACGGTGGCGAACTTCCTCGCCTACGTGAATGCGGGCTTCTACAACTGCACCATCTTCCACCGCCATGCGCGCGACTTCGTGCTGCAGGGTGGCGGCTATGCCGCGCCGGTGAACGTGTCGGCCACGCTGCCGGCCCTCAAGCCGACCAATGCGCCGATCGCGCTCGAGGACCGCAACGGGCTGTCCAACCTGCGCTGGACGGTGGCGATGGCGCGCACCAACCAGCCGAATTCGGCGACCAGCCAGTTCTTCATCAACCTGCGCGACAACCTGTTCCTCGACGGCACGGCCACCCAGTTCGGCTACGCGGTCTTCGGCACCGTCACCGCGGGCACGAACGTCGTCGCGGCCGCGCAGACCGCGCCTTGCAGCGTGTGGCCGAACTTCTTCGGCGGCGGCACCGACTGCCTGCCGGTGCCCAACGTCGTCGTGATGAGCGCGCGCCAGACGCGCTGAGCGGCCGGGCCAGCGCCGTTCGCGCCGGTGCCCGTGCAGCTCGGGCGTCCCGCCCGGCACTTCGTGCGGGCGCGGACGGTGCCGCGGCCGCCGGCGCCTAGACTGCCGCATGGCCTCGCTCCCCGCCCCCGGTCCCGCGCCGTTGCGCTGGTTCGACTGGCGCGCCGTCGACTGGCGCGTCGTCTTCATGCTGTTTCCGCGCCGGCGCTTCACCGCCGCCGAGCTGCAGCGCGCGGTGCCGCGCACGCCGAACCCGACGCTGGTCGCCACGGTCGCGCTGAACCTGGCCATCGTCGGCGGCCTCGCGCTGCTGTTCGGGCGCGGCGCCGGCGTGCCCTGGTGGTATCCGCTGGTCATGTTCGGCTGCATGGCCGCGCTGCTGTTGGCCGGCTGGCAGGCCTGGGAGGACCCCAGCAGCCGCACCGCGCGCCTGCTGTACTTCCTGGTGCCCCTGGCCGCCGGCCTGGGGCTGGGCCTGAACCTCGGCATGCCCGCGCGGCTGGACCGCCAGGCCGCGATGGCACTGATGCTGCTGCTGCTGATGGGCACGCTGGGGCTGTGGTTCGTCATCGTGCACCGCCACCACTACATCGAGATGCGGCTGCGCGAGCTCGACGAACGCGCGAAATCGGTCGAGATGGCGCAGCGCCTGGCCAGCGCGCAGCTCGAGCCGCACTTCCTGTTCAACACGCTGGCCTCGGTGCAGCACTGGGTGCAGACGCAGGACCCGCGTGCGGCCTCGCTGCTGGAGGCGCTGACCGGTTACCTGCGCGCCACGCTGCCGATGTTCCAGCGCGCGCTGCACCCGCTGGCCGACGAGCTGGAGGCCACCACGCGCTACCTGCAGGTCATGCAGGCGCGGCTGGGCACGCGGCTGGCCTTCGAGGTCGACGTGCCGCCCGCGCTGCGGGCCACGCCGCTGCCCCCGGGGCTGCTGCTGACGCTGGCCGAGAATGCGGTCGAGCACGGCATCGAGCCGCGCCTGGCCGGTGGCCGCGTGTGCATCGCGGCCCGGCGCGACGCCGCCGGCGTGTGCGTCGAGGTCGCCGACGACGGCCCCGGCCCCGCGCCGGACGACACCGAGGGCATCGGCCTGGCCAATGCGCGCGAGCGCCTCGCGCTGACGCTGGGTGCCGCCGCCTCGCTGCAGCTCGGCCGCGGACCGCAGGGCGGCTGCGTGGCGACGCTGCACCTTCCGGAGACTGCGCGATGACCCTGCCACCCGCCACCGCCCTGATCGCCGACGACGAGGAGGCCCCGCGCGAACAGCTGCGCGCCGCGCTGCAGGCGGCCTGGCCCGAGCTGCGCATCGTCGCCGCGGCGGCCAACGGCGTCGACGCCTGGGACGCCTTCCTGGAGCACGAGCCGGCCTTCGCCTTCCTCGACATCCGCATGCCGGGGCTGAGCGGCATCGAGGTCGCACAGCGCATCGGCACGCGGGCGCAGGTCGTCTTCGTCAGCGCCTTCGGCGACCATGCGCTGGCGGCCTTCGACGCCGGCGCGGTGGACTATCTGCTCAAGCCGGTGGACCGCGAGCGGCTGGCGCAGGCCGTGCAGCGCCTGCGCACGCGCAGCGCCGCGGCGCCCGACCACGCGCCGCAGGACACGGCCCGGGACGACGCGGTGCAGGCCCTGCTGGCGCGCCTGGCCGCCGAGGCGGCGGCGGCCTCGCGACGCGAGACGCCGGCGGTGCTGCAGGCCGCGGTGGGGCGCGAGGTGCGGCTGATCCGCGTCGAGGACGTCGTCTACTTCGAGGCCGACGCGCGCTACACGCGCGTCGTGCACGCCGAGGGCGAGGCGCTGATCCGCACGCCGCTCAAGGAACTGCTGGCGCAGCTGGACCCCAAGGCGTTCTGGCAGGTGCACCGCAGCGTGATCGTCAACCACCGCCACATCGCCAGCGCCGTGCGTGTCGACGAGGGCCAGATGCACCTGACGCTGCGCGGCCGCGCCGAGCGGCTGCCGGTGTCGCGCCACTTCCAGGGCCTGTTCAAGGGGCAGTGAACCAGGTCGCGCCGCGGATCGTTGCGGCCCGGGCGCGGGCCGCCGCGCGGGTAGCATCGACGGTTCCGACCCGCCCGGGCCCCTGCGCCGCCGCCCATGTCCGCGATCCCCGTTCCGCGCTTCGACCAGTTCTACCGCCACCCCGAACTGACCCGGCTGCTGCACGACTACGCCACCGCCGCGCCGCGGCTGGTGCAGGTGCAGTCCATCGGCAAGAGCTGGGAGGGGCGCGACATCTGGCTGGTCACGCTGACCAACCAGGACACCGGGCCGGACAGCGACAAGCCGGCGTTCTGGATCGACGGCAACATCCACGCCGCCGAGCTGACCGCCTGCACCGCCTGCCTGTACTGGCTGCACAAGCTGGTGGCCGACTACCAGGCCGGCGACGCGCAGGCGCGCCAGCTGCTGGACACGCGCGCGGTCTACATCGTGCCGCGCCTGAACCCCGACGGCGCCGAACTCGCGCTCGCGGACCGGCCGCGCCACATCCGCAGCTCGACCCGCCCCTACCCCTGGGACGAGGAGCCGGTCGACGGCCTCACGGTGGAGGACGTGGACGGCGACGGCCGCGTGCTCAGCATGCGCATCCCCGACCCGCACGGCCCGTACAAGAAGTGCGCGGCCGACCCGCGGCTGATGGTGGCGCGCGAGCCGGGCGAGTTCGGCGGCGAGTACTACCGCGTCGTGCCCGAGGGCACGCTCATGAACTTCGACGGCATCAGGATCACCGCCAACCCGGACAAGGAAGGGCTGGACCTCAACCGCAACTTCCCGGCCTACTGGCGCCAGGAGTTCGAGCAGACCGGCGCCGGCCCCTACCCGACCAGCGAGCCCGAGGTGCGCGCGATGGTCGACTTCGTCGTGCGCCACCCCAACATCGGCGCCGCGGTCAGCTTCCACACCCACAGCGGCGTCATCCTGCGGCCCATGGGCACGCAGTCCGACGACGACATGACGCCCGAGGACCTGTGGATGTACAAGCGGCTGTCGGACCTCGGCGCGAAGCTGACCGGCTACCCGGCGATCAGCATCTACCACGAGTTCAAGTACCACCCCAAGCAGGTCATCACCGGCACCCAGGACTGGATCTACGAGCACCTGGGCGCGCTGTTCTGGACGGTCGAGATCTGGGCCCCCAACAAGGAGGCCGGCATCACCGACTACCAGTGGATCGAGTGGTACCGCGACCACCCGGTCGAGGACGACCTGAAGCTGCTGAAGTGGAGCGACGAGCAGTGCGGTGGCCAGGCGCATGTCGACTGGTACCCGTACCGCCACCCGCAGCTGGGCATGGTCGAGCTCGGTGGCTGGGACCGCATGAACTACTGGCGCAACCCGCCGCCGGCGCTGCGCGAGCGCGAGGCGGCGCGCTTCCCGGGCTGGCTGATGCAGCTGGCGCTGAGCCTGCCGAAGCTGGAGCCGCTGCGCGCCGAGGTGCGCGCTTTAGGCGACGACACCTGGCGCGTGCGCTTCGCGGTCGCCAATGCCGGCTACCTGCCCAGCTACGTGAGCAAGCGCGCGCTGGAGCGCAAGACGGCGCGCGGCACCGTCTTCCAGATCCACCTGCCGCCGGGCGTGCAGCTGGTCACCGGCAAGGAACGCGTGGTCGGCGCGCACCTCGAGGGCCATGCGCCCAAGAGCTCGCTGCAGGCCTTCCTGCCCAGCCGCGAGATCACCGGCGACCGCGCCGTCGTCGAATGGGTCGTGCGCGGCGCACGCGGCAGCGCGATCGCGCTGACCGCCACGGCCGACCGGGCCGGCACCGTGCGCACCGAAGTGACGCTGGACTGACCGGCGAGCGGCCCGCGCAGGCGAAAGCCATGGCCCCCCGCGACGATCGCACCGACGACTTCTCGCGACTGTTCGAGCGGCTGCCGATCGGCGCCTACCGTTCCCACCCCGACGGCCGGCAGCTGCGCGTCAACCTCGCGCTGGCGCGCCTGAACGGCTACGACAGCCCGGCCGAGCAGATCGCGCGCGTGCACGACATCGCGCGCGAGTGGTACGTGCAGCCCGGGCGCCGCGCCGAGTTCATGGCCCTGCTGGACCGCGACGGCGAGGTGCGCGGCTTCGTCTCCGAGGTCTGGCGCCACCGCACACGCGAGCGCATCTGGGTCAGCGAGAACGCCTACGTCGTGCGCGGCGACGACGGCCGCGCGCTGTGCTACGAGGGCACGGTCGAGGAGGTCACCGAGCAGGTGCACGCACGCGAGGCGCTGCGCGCCAGCGAGCAGAACCTGCGCCAGATCGCCGCCCACGTGCCCGGCGTGCTGTACCGCATCCGGCTGCACGACGACGGCAAGCACCGGATCGACTTCGTCAGCGACGGCGTGCGCGCGCTGCTGGGCGTCGAGCCCGCCGACGCGATGCGCGAGTTCGGCCTCATCGGCAGTTTCCGCCACCCCGAGGACCGCGACCGCGTGCGCGCCGAGGTCACCAAGGCGAACGACGGCGGCCAGCCGCTGCTGACCGAATACCGCGTCGTGCTCGCCGACGGGCGCGAGAAGTGGATCCAGCAGACCTCGTCGCCGGCCGCCGGCGCCGGCGGCGCGCGCGTGCGCGTGGGCGTGATGCTGGACATCACGGCGCGCAAGCAGGCCGAGCAGCTGCTGCGCGCCAGCGAGCAGCGCTGGCGGCTGGCGCTGGAGAGCACCGGCGACGGCATCTGGGAGGTGGA
Organism: Rubrivivax sp.; assembly: GCA_019635315.1. Classification (GTDB taxonomy): domain Bacteria; phylum Pseudomonadota; class Gammaproteobacteria; order Burkholderiales; family Burkholderiaceae_C; genus Rubrivivax. Next base: position 574,535 of record JAHBZT010000001.1, on the reverse strand, counting down.
CCTGGTCAGCGGCGCCGAGACCTTCTCGCCGCGCACGCTGCAGATGTACGGCCTCACGCCCGAGGACCTGCAGCGGCTCGGCCAGCGGCTGGACGACCGGACCCATCCCGACGACGTGCCGGCCATGCGCCAGGCGCGCGCCGACCACCTGGCCGGGCGCGCGCCGAGCTACGTCAACGAGCACCGCGTGCAGTGCCTGGACGGCTCGTGGAAGTGGGTGCTGTCGCGCGGCATGGTCATCGAGCGCGACGCCGGCGGCCGCCCGCTGCGCATGATCGGCACCCACACCGACATCACCGAGCGCCGCGAGGCCGAGGCGCTGCGCCTGGCGCGCGACCGCGCCGAGAGCGCCAGCCGCGCCACGACCGCCTTCCTCTCGCGCGTCAGCCACGAGCTGCGCACGCCGCTGAACGCCATCCTGGGCTTCACGCAGCTGCTGCAGATAGACCCCGGCGACACCCAGGGCGGGCGCGCCGGCGCCGGCGAGACGCGCGGCCTGAGCGAGCGCCAGCGCGGCTACGTGCGCCAGGTGCTGGCCAGCGGCGAGCACCTGCTGGCGCTGGTCGACGACATCCTGGACCTGTCCAGCGTGCAGACCGGCCAGCTGCCGCTGCTGGCCGAGGCGCTGCCGCTGCGACCGGTCGTCGACGAGGTCCGCGCGATGCTGGACCATGGCGCGCGCGACGCCGGCGTGGCCATCGTCGACGAGCTGCCCGCCGGCGAGGCGCTCGCGGTCGTCGGCGACCGCCGCCGGATCAAGCAGGTGATCGCCAACCTGCTGTCCAACGCGATCAAGTACAACCGCCGCGGCGGCTGGGTGCGCCTGAGCGCACGCGCCGTCGGCGGGCAGGTCGAACTCGCGCTCGCCGACAGCGGCGTCGGCATGGACGAGCAGCAGCTGGCGCGCCTGTTCCAGCCCTTCGAGCGCCTGGGTGCGCAGCGCGGCCCGGTGGCCGGCACCGGGCTCGGGCTGGCGCTGGCGCGCCAGCTCGCCGAGGCGATGCACGGCGGCATCACGGTGCACAGCGCGCCGGGCGAGGGTTCGGTCTTCACGCTGCGCCTGCCGGCGGCCCAATGAAAAGGGCCGGCAATGCCGGAGGCCCAACGAAAAGGGCCGGCAATGCCGGCCCGTGCAGCACCTGCCGGGCGCCAGGCGCCCGGCCGCGACCTCACTTGAGGTGGGCGCTGATCATCTTGGTCATCTCGAACATCGACGCCTGCGCCTTGCCGAAGATCTCCTTGAGCTTGGCGTCGGCGTTGATCATCGTCTTCTTGGCCTGGTCCTGCAGCTTGTTCTTCTTGATGTAGTCCCAGACCTTCTTCGTCACCTCGGTGCGCGGCAGCGGCTTGTCGCCGATGATCGCGGCCAGCGCCGCGCTCGGCGTCATCGCCTTCATGAACGCGGCGCTGGGGGTGCGCTTCTTCGCCGGGGCCTTCTTCGCGGCGGCCTTCTTCGCCGGCGCGGCCTTCTTGGCGGGGGCCGCCTTCTTCGCGACGGTCTTCGCCGGGGCCTTCTTGGCCGGCGCGGCCTTCTTGGCCGGGGCCGCCTTCTTCGCCGGCGCCTTCTTCGCTGCCGCCTTCTTGGCGGGAGCCTTCTTCGCAGTTGCCATGTGGATGTTCTCCATCAGTTGATGAGGGAAGCCGATCGTCGCGCGGCCGTTCGTCGACGGCCAGTCTGCCCACTCGATCGGGCAGTGCCGATGGTAATCAAAGCGTCATGCGCCGAGAAGCGTTTTCATAGGTGGAGCGAGGTGGAAGACGCGTTCTCGCCACGGTATGCTGCCCGCCATGAAGACCCTCGTCCGCTGGCTGCTGCTCTCGGCGGCCCTGTTGCTGGTCGCCCACCTGTACGGCGGGGTGCGCGTGGACAGCTTCGGCTACGCGATGCTGGCCGCCTTCCTGATCGGGCTGCTGAACACGCTGGTGCGGCCGCTGCTGGTGCTGCTGACGCTGCCGGTGACGGTGCTGACGCTGGGCCTGTTCCTGTTCGTCATCAACGCGCTGATGTTCTGGGCCGCGGCCTCCATGCTCGACGGCTTCCACGTCGTCGGCTTCGGCGCGGCGCTGATCGGCTCGGTGCTCTACAGCCTGTGCGGCGTGGTGATCGACGCCGCGGTCGAGCGCCTGTTCGGCGGGCCGGTGCCGGTCTGACCGGTGCGCGGCAGCGCCGCACGCACCTCGAACGCCACGCGGTCGCTGCCTTCGCCCAGCGGGCCGCCGGCGAGCGGCCGGCGCTCCAGCACGAAACGCCCTGGCCGCGGCAGCCAGCTCACGCGCTCGCCGCGCCCGATCTCGCGGCCGTCGAGCAGCCAGCGCCCCGGCGCGCCCTCGAAGACCAGACGCTGCGCGGCCGGCGGGATCTCGGGGTCCAGCAGCAGCACGGTGCCGTCGCGCGGCGAGCTGATGCCGAACGGCGCCACCGCGGCCGGCACGGCCTGCGCGGCGCCGGCGGCCTGCGTCCGCGCCGCGGGCGGCAGCCGGACGCCGGTCGGCGCGGTGCCGGCCAGGAACCATTCGCCGGCGGCCTGCTGCAGGCCGCGGGGCGGCACCGGCGCGCGCGACGGCCGCCCCTCGTGCAGCGCCAGCATCAGCTCGCGCCAGACCGGCGCCGCGCCCTGCGTGCCGCTGACGCCGCGCATCGGCTCGCCGCCGGCGTTGCCCACCCACACCGCCACCGTGTAGCGGTCGGAGAAGCCGACGCACCAGTTGTCGCGCAGGTCCTTGCTGGTGCCCGTCTTCACCGCCGCCCAGCCGCGCGTGACCAGCGGGCTGTCGAAGCCGAAGGTCGGCGCGCGCGCCGCCGGGTCGGCGAGCATGTCGGCGACCTGGAAGGCGACCGCGGCGTCGAGGACGCGCACGCCCGCCGCGCGGGCGCGCGGCGCGTCGGCACGCCAGCGCGGCGGCGTCAGCACGCCGCCCTGCGCCAGCATGCGGTAGGCATTGGCCAGGTCCAGCAGCGTGACCTCGGCGCTGCCCAGCGCCAGCGCGTGGCCGTGGAAGCCGCCGCTCTCGCGCAGCGCGAGTCCGGCGCGGTTGAGCGCGCCGAAGACCGCGTCCGGCCCCAGCATCGCCGCCACCTGCACCGCCGGCACGTTGAGGCTGGCGGCGAGCGCGACGCGTGCGCTGACGGCGCCGCGGAAGGCCTGGTCGTAGTTCTGCGGCCGGTACAGCGCCGGCCCGGCGGCCAGCGCCAACGGCGCGTCGTCGAGCAGGCTGGCCGGCGTGATCAGCCGCTGCTGCAGCGCCTGCGCATAGACGAAGGGCTTGAGCGCCGAGCCGGGCTGGCGGCGCGCCGTCACCGCGTCGACCGCCGCCGCCGCCGACAGCGGCCCCGACGAGCCGACCCAGGCCCGCACCTCGCCGCTGGCGTTGTCCAGCACCACGACCGCACCGTCGTCGACGCCGCGGCCGCGCAGCTCGGCGAGCTGGCGGCCGAGCGCGGCCAGCGCCAGGCGCTGCGTCGCGGCGTCCAGCGTGCTGCGCAGCGCGTCGGCGCCGGCCCTGTCGCCGGCCCTGTCCCCGGTCACGTCGCCAGTCACGTCGCCGGCCTCGCGCGCGAGCCGGCGCGCCAGGTGCGGCGCCAGGGCCTCGCCGAGCGCCGGCCCCGGCCGCCGCTGCAGCGCCTGCGCCACCGTGATCGCGACGCCCCCGCAGCCCAGCGCCTGCGCGCGCAGCAGCTCGCAGGCGCGGCGTTCGAGCTGCGGCGCCGCGGCATTCGGCGCGCGCACCATGGCCGCGAGGATCGCGCCCTCGACACGGTCCAGCCCGCTGGCCTGCTTGCCGAAGAGCTGCTGCGCGGCGGCCGCCACGCCGACCAGCTCGCCGCGCAGCGGCACGCGGTTGAGGTAGGCCTCCAGGATCTGGCGCTTGCTCCAGCGCGCTTCCAGCTCGCGCGCACGCACGACCTGGCCCAGCTTCTGCACCACGCTGCGGCCGCCGGCCGGGCGCGCGAGCTCGTCGTCCAGCAGCCCGGCCAGCTGCATCGTCAGCGTGCTCGCGCCGCGCGTGCGCTCGTTCCAGGCATTGGCCCAGGCGCTGGCGGCCAGCGCACGCCAGTCCACGCCGGCGTGTTCCCAGAAACGGCGGTCCTCGCCGAGTACCAGCGCGTCGCGCAGCGCCGGCGCGATGTCCTCGACCGCCACCCAGGGGCCGCGGCGCACCGTCTCGTCCACGCGCAGCCAGTGCAGCGGCACGCCGTGGCGGTCCAGCAGCGGCAGGTCGGACGGCCGGTGTGCGGCGCGCACGGCGTCGAACGCGGGCAGCGGCTGCGCGACCGCCACGCCGGCCGCCGATGCGCAGGCCAGCACGCAGGCCAGCGCGAGCCTGCGCGCCCGCGCGGCGATCACGGCCGCACCTCCAGCGCCGCATTCGGCAGCTCGCCGTGGCTGCCCGGCGCATACATCGCCTCCACGCGCGTGGGCGGCAGGCCGAAGCGGCCGGCGGCGTTCAGCCGCAGCGTGTACTCGACGACATGGCGGCCGCGCGGCAGCCACTCCCAGTAGCCGCGCCAGGCGTCGGCGTCGCGCTCGACGAAGGTCGGCGGCCAGCCGGCGGCGGCCTCGCCGCGCGTGGCGATCGCCGAGTCGCGCGCCAGGCCGCTGCCCAGCACCGTCGCGCCGGAAGGCAGCGGGTCGCTCAGCACGACCCACGAGCGGTCGGCCAGCGCCTCCACCTCCAGCCGCACGCGCAGGATGTCGCCGCGGCTCAGCGTGCCCTCGGCAGCGCGCTGCAGCACCTGCACGCTGCGCCGCAGGCGGTAGCCGGCGGCCAGCGGCTCGGTCAGCGGCACCGCGGCCAGCGTCTGCACGGCGAGCCAGGGGCGGCCGCTGCCTTCGTGGCGCAGCTGCAGCGTCTCGGCCGCTGCCGGCTGCGCCGCGGAGGCGGCCGGCGGCCAGGGCAGCGACGCGGTGCCGCCGTCGGGCGCCGCGCTCCAGTCGAACGACGACTCGGCCGCGGCCAGCCGCAGCTCGCTGCGCCCGGCCACCGGCTGCGCCTCGAAGACGGCGCCGAAGCGCTGCAGCGCGAGCACGCCCCAGACATTCGCCGTCGTCGTCGACCAGGCGCCGCCGCGCTGGCGCGCCAGCGCGGCGCCCACCAGGCGCGGCACCTCGTCGCGCCAGGCCGGCGCATCGACGGCGGCCAGCAGCAGGCGCACCGCATTCGCATCGGCGCCGTCCATCAGCCACCACCAGTCGTCGGCCGCCTCGGTGCTGAAGACGAGGGCCTGGCCGTCGGCCTGGAGCCGTGAACGCAGCAGGCGCTGCAGCTCGGCCAGCCGCGCCGCACGCTGCGGCGCCGCGGGCAGCGCCTCGAGCACGGTCCAGGCGTCGAGCAGCGCCGAGCTCGGCCAGACCGCCGGCGTGAACGGGATCGCGCCCCACTGGCGCACGCCGGCGCGGCCGTGGCGCGCCAGCGCGGCCAGCGCGGCGAGCTTGCGCACGTCCAGGTCGGCGCGCGGCGCGGCGAAGCGGCGCTCGATGCGGCCGTCGACGAAGGCCGCGAGGCCGCCCAGCATGGCCTCCAGCGCCGGCGCCGGCCAGTCGCGGCCGGCCGCCTGCGCCACCGCGAGCAGGTGCGCGGTCAGGCGGTCGCTGCCGCGCGCCGGCCTGGCGGCGTCGGGCGGGAAGTAGTCGGCCAGGCCGTCCTCGTCGAGGTAGCCGGTGATCTCGTCGCGCAGCGCGTTCCAGGCCGCGCCGTCGTCGAGCGCGATCGCGCGCGAGACCTGCTGCTCCAGGCAGGTGTACGGGTAGCGCTCGAACCAGCGCCGCAGGCCCGGCAGCGCGCCGGACAGCCGTGGCTGCAGGCCGACGACGATGCCGCCGCTGCCCGGCAGCGCACCGGGCGGCGGCGCGACCGGCAGCGCGAGCGTTCCCTCCAGCGGCTGCAGCCAGGACTGCGTGACGCGCAGCGGCACCGCCGGCAGCACGGCCTGCACGACGCGCACGCGGTCGCGCGCCGCGGTCGCGCCCGCGGCGCTTTCCTCGACGCCGGCCTCCCACTCGATGCGCGTCGCGCCCGCCGGCACCTCGACCGGCCAGCGCACCTCCACCGCGGCGCCGGCGGCGAGGTGCACGGTCTGCGGCGCGAAGGCCAGCGGCGGCCCGCCGGCGCCCTCGCCCGCCCGCCCGGCGAGCGTGGCGCGCACGCTCATCGCGCGTGTCGTCGCATTGCGCAGCGTGAAGCCGGCCTCGAAGCGGTCGCCCTCGCGCGCCAGCGGCGCGATGCCGGGCAGCATCTGCAGGTCCTGCGTGACGCGCACGACGGCGCTGCCCAGGCCGAAGCGCTGGCCGCCGTCGTCGGCGATGGCGACGAGGCGGAAGCTCGTCAGCGAGTCGTTCATCGGCACGTCGATGGTCGCGCGGCCCTGCGCGTCCAGCGCCACCGTGCCGCGCCACAGCGCCAGCGTGTCGAACAGCTCGCGTGTCGGGTTGCGCCCGCCGCCGCCGCCCGGCGGCAGCGCCTTGCGGCCGAAGTGGCGGCGGCCGATGACCTCGCCCTGCGCGGTGGCGGTCTCGACGCCCCAGGGCCGCGTGCGCCACAGGCCCTCGAGCAGGTTCCACGACTCGTTCGGCGCCAGCGCGAGCAGGCCTTCGTCGACGGCGGCGAACGCCACCTCGGCGCCGGCCAGCGGCCGGCCCTGGTGCAGCACCTGCACGCTGGTGCGCACGGTCTCGCGCGGTGCGGCCTGCGTCTTCACCGGCGTCACGCTGACGTCCAGCCGCTGCTCGTCGCGGCCGACCACGAGCTGCGCGACGCCGAGCCGGAAGGCCGGCTTCGCGAGGTCGGCCAGCGCGGTCGGCGCGCGCCAGTCCGCGGCCTCGTGGCGGAAGGCGCGCCACCAGTCGGCGGGGTCGCGCCAGCCCCAGGTGAAGATCGACCACCACGGCGCCTCGCGCAGGCGGCCGCGCAGCACGAGCACGCTGACATAGACATTGGGTGCCCAGGACCGCGCATCGCTGCCGGCGACCCGCGGCACCGGCAGCTCGATCACCGGCTCGCGCCCGGTCAGCGTGACGACACGGGTGTCGATCACGCCCTCGCGCTCGACGCTGACCAGCGCGCTGGCCTGGCGGAACGGCATGCGCACCTGCAGCCGCGCGGTCTGGCCGGGCGCCACCTCGCGCTGCTCGGGCAGCACGTCGATGCGGTCGTCGTCGCCCTGCGCAAACCAGCCCTCGCCCTCGCCCACCGCCCACAGCGTGGCCGCGGCCTGGCTCGTGCGGCCGGCATCGTCCTGCGTGCGCGCGATGAGCTCGACCTGGCCGCTGGCCTGCAGCTTCACCGTGCAGTGCAGCCGGCCCTGCGCGTCGCTGCGGCCGCGGCAGAGCACGCCGAGCTCGCGCGTCTCGCGCCGGTTGTCGTAGGCATAGAAGCCGCCGACGATGCGCCGGCGCGTCGACAGCGTCTGGTCCGCGCGGCCGAGCACCTCGATCTCGCGGCCGGCCAGCGGCCGGCCCTCGGTGGACAGCACGGCGGCGCTGACCGCGGCCTCGCCGCGCGCAGCCGTCCAGTCGGGCACGCGCAGCGCGGCCACCACCGCCGCCGGCCACAGCGGCAGGCGCTGCGAGACCGTCTGCACCTCGCCCGCGGGGTCGCTGAAGCCCAACTCGGCCACCAGCTCCGCCGGCCCGTCCAGCGCCGGCAGGGCCGGGATCGTGATGCGCGCCGCGCCCTGCGCGTCGGTGCTCGCCGGCAGCCGCTGCGCCACGAGGCGCGCGCCGTCGCCGGCGCCGTCCTCGGCGTCGGCCTCGCGTTCGACGTGGCCCGGCGGCGTGGGCGCCTCGAAGCTGAAACCGTCCCAGCCCGCGAAGCGGGGCAGGCGCGGGCGCAGCAGCGCCGACAGCGTCAGCGCCTGCCCGGCCAGCGGCCCGCCGGCGAAGGCATTGAGCTGCGCGTCCAGCGCCAGCGTCTGCGGCGCGACCAGCGGCCCGGCCGGCGCGGCCAGGCGGGCATCGACCAGCGGCACGCGGAAGGCCTCCACGCGCAGGCTGCCGGCGGACCACTGCCGGTCGCCGCGCTGCAGCAGCACGTCGTAGCTGCCCAGCGCCGCGGTGCGCGGGATGGCCCAGCGGCTCTCCGCCGCGCGGGCGCCGCGCGGCCAGGCCAGCGGCAGGCGGACCTCGGTGCCGCTGCCCACATGCACGAGCCGCAGCTCGTCGGGCAGCGTCGCCACGTCGGGCAGCGCCAGCCCGGCCTCGGTCTGCTCGCGCACGAAATGCTTCATCGAGACCGTGTCGCCACGGCGCAGCAGCGTGCGGTCGAAGACCGTGTGCACGACACGATCGGGCTCGCTGCCGCGGCCCAGCGGCTGGTTGAAGCGCCAGGGCTCGATGCCGCGCTGCCAGTCGCTGAAGACGAAGCCCAGGTCGCCGGCGGCGCGCGCGGTGACGAAGTAGCCGCCGCGGCCGGGGCAGCGTTCGGACTCCTCGTCCGACCATGCCTCGTCGTCGAAGCCGCGCGGGATGCGCGCCAGGCCGCTGGCGTCGGTGGGGCCGCTCCACAGCGGCCGGCCGCGGCAGTCGTTGACGGCGACCGCGGCGCCGCGCACCGGCCGGCCGCGGTCCAGCGAGGTGACCCAGACCAGGCTGGAGCTGCGCCCGCGCTTGAAGTGCACGCCCAGGTTGGTGACCAGCACGCCGGTGCGCACGTACATCGGCGCCGCCTGCGCCAGCAGCGACCGGCCGAGCACACGCGACTCGGCCTCGACGACATGCATGCCGCGTTCGCGCAGCGGCACGCCGACGACCTCGGTGGCGCGCGGCTCGCCGCCGTCGAAGCGCGGCAGCTCGCTCCGCTGCACGCCGTCCTCGGCGGCCAGCAGCGGCTGCCGGCGCGACTCGGCCTGGCGTGCGTGGTCGGCCTGCAGGCGGTGCATCCAGCGCAGCAGCGTCGCGTCGTCGGTCTCGGGGCCCAGGCGCTTGAAGCGCAGCGCGCCGCCGGTGGAAGCGCCGGCGAGGTCGGCCTGCACCAGGCGCAGCGTCATCGGCAGCAGCGCGCCGCCGTCGGGCCCCGACCCGGCCTCCAGAATGCCGAAGGGCGCGGCGGCAAACTTCGCCAGCGGCGGCAGCGCGCCGGTGGCCACGGTCAGCGGAAAGCCGCCGGCGTTGCCGAGCGCGCGCCCGGCGTCGTCGCGCAGGGTCTCGGGCAGCGTGAGGCGAAAGCGCGTGTTCTCGGGCAGCGGCGCCGCGAAGCGCAGTTCGGTCAGCGTGTCGCTGCGCGCGTCGGGCTCGGGCCGCGGCGCGATCGCGGCACCGGTGGGCGCGCCGGCGGCGTCCAGCGGCTGCAGGCGGGCGCCAGCCGCCAGCGCACGCGGCACCGGCGCGTTGAAGCGCACGACCAGCGGGCGCAGCGGCAGGCAGGGCTGGTTGGCGCTCTCGCGTTCGCACGAGAACTCGGCCAGCAGGCGCGGCCGCACCGTCCACTGGAAGCGCTGCGTGCGCCGCGAGACCAGCGCCGGCGCATCGCTGTCCCTGTCGGCCGCGGTGATGCCCGGCCCCCAGACCAGGCGCACGCCGGCCTCCGGCGCGAAGGCCTGCGCGCAGGCCACGAGCAGCGTGCGTGCGTCGTCGGGCGCGCGCCAGCGCTGGCGCAGCAGCTGTGCGCGCGGCGCGCCGTCGACGATGCGCAGCGGGATGCGCTCGCCCAGCCCCTGCACCTCGCACCAGGCCGACGACTGCACGCTCTGCGGCGTGGCGGCGCCGTTCAGGCGCAGCAGGAAGTGCTGGTCCTCCTCGATGCGCGTGCCCGGGGTGGGCTGCACCGAGACGATCGCCGGCGCGCCGGTGCTGAAGGCAAAGCGCGTGGTCCCCTGCCAGGCCCCGGACAAGGGCACGAAACCCGGCGCCGCCTGCAGCGTGCAGCGCTGACCGGCGGCCAGCGGCTCGCGCAGGTCCAGCAGCCACTGGCGGTCGCTGGCCCAGCGCGCATCGGCGGCCGGCGCCTGGCCGTTGCACTGCAGCGTGAACGGTGCCGGCGCAAGCGCGTCGCCGGCGGCGACCACCGCCTCGCTGAAGCGCAGCACGACCTGGCGCACCTCGGCGACCTCGCCCTGCGGCGAGACCGACAACACGCGCGCCCCTTGGGCATTGCCTGCGGCGAGCAGCAGCGCAGCGAGCAGCCCGACCCGGGCAAACCAGGACGGCCGGTCCGGCTGCGCCGGGCGCAGGACTGCATCGCGGCACTGCGCACCGCCTTGTCGACCCCGCCGCTGACCTGGCCCCATGGCACCTCCCGTCGGTGCATTCTGCGGGGACAACGGGGCGCGCGCCATGCAGGGCGCGCACATGGGCCGTGCCCGCGGGACCGGGGCGCCCGGCGGCGCCGGCGGCTACTGGGGTTCGTCGCCCGGCACGCCGCGGCCGCGCGCTTCCAGCGCGAGCTGGCGCCGCTGCGTCGCGAGCTGGCGCAGGCGCGCGTCGATCACCGAGGCCTCGATGAAGTCCTGCCCGCTGGCGCCGCGCGCCGCGGCCTGCGCCGCGCGCAGGCGGTCGATGGCGCCGGTGAGGTCGCCGACGGCGGCACGTGCCTCGGCGGCGGCGCGCATCGAACGCAGCTTGAGACCCAGCGCATCGGTCGCGACCGCGAGCTGCTCCCAGACCAGCGCATCCTGCGGCACGTCGGCCAGCCAGGTCTGCAGCGTCTCGGCGCTGCGCCGCAGCGCGGCCGGGTCGTGACCCGGCTGCAGGCGCTGCAACGCCACCTGCGCCTGCGCGCGCAGCAGCAGTTCGGCGCGCTCGCCGATGCCGGACGCGCCCGCGGGCGGCGCGCTGTCCAGGGCCTGCAGCGCCTGCGCCGCGCCGCGGGCGTCGCCACGCGCCAGCCGCACCTGGGCCTGCAGCAGGTGCAGCAGGCGCTCGGCCGCCGGCTCGCGCCGGGGGGCGGCGCGCGCCAGCGCCAGCGCCTCGGCGGCCTGGCGCTCGGCGCGATCGTGGTCGTTCAGCTTCGAGGCCGCCAGCGCGCCGGCATACAGCGCCTGCGCCTGGTCGGCCGGCTCGGGCGACGAGGTCTCGCCGTTGAGACGCTGCAGCGCCTGCGCGCTCTCGTCCATCAGCACGCGCGCGCGCGCCTGCATCAGGCTGTGCAGGAACTGCGGCGGCGCGACGCGGCTGCCGCCGTCCATCAGGCTGCGGTTGCGCGCCTCGCTGATGCGGTCCACCGTCAGCGGGTGGCTGCGCAGGTAGGGGAAGCTGTTGTTGTCGGCCAGCCGCGTGGCGCCGTCCAGGCGCTCGAACATCGCGCCCATGCCGCCGGTGTCGAAGCCGGCGCTGGCCAGCAGGCCGTAGCCGATGCGGTCGGCCTCGCGCTCCATGTCGCGCGAGAAATTGAGCTGGCCCTGGATGGCCGCACCCTGCCCGGCCATGATGCCGGCGCTGGCGAAGTCCGAGTTGCCGGTGCGGCTGGCCGCGATGATGCCCAGCAGCAGCGCCGCCAGACCCAGCAGCGAGGCGCGCTGCGCCGGCGCGATGCTGCGCGCGATGTGGCGCTGCGTGACGTGCACCAGCTCGTGCGCCAGCACCGAGGCGATCTGGTCGCTGGAGGTGGCGAGCGCGATCATGCCCAGGTGCATGCCGACATAGCCGCCGGGCAGCGCGAAGGCGTTGACGCTGCGGTCGCGCAGCAGGAAGACCTCCCAGGCGAACAGCGGGCCGGTGTCGGCGCCGATGTCGCCGCGGTCGCGCGCCGCGGCGACCAGCGGCGCCCACAGCGACTGCAGGTAGGACAGCAGCACCGGGTCGTCCAGGTAGGCCGGGTCGCGCCGGCCCTCCAGCATGATCTGGTCGCCGATGCGGCGCTCGGCGCCGACCGTGAGGTCCTCCGAGGCCGACTCGCCCAGCGCCGGCAGCCGCACGGGCCCCGGCACGGCGGCGGGGCCCTGCGCGTGCAGCGGCGGCGCCCAGGCCAGCGCGGCCACGAGCAGGGTGCTGGTGCCGCGCTGCACGCGGCGGCGCCAGGACGCTGCGCGCGGGTGGCAGGAGGGGTGAGCAGGCCGGGTCAAGGGGCGAACGGGTGTCGGGCGCGTGAGTGGACGGGTCGGCAGGCGGACCCGGTTGGAGCGCGGCCGCGCGGCGGCGTTCCGCAGGACAATGATGACATCAAGATGTTGCTGGACTTTGCTGCGCGATGAGCTCCCCGCTGACCCACTTCGACACCGCCGGCCAGGCCCACATGGTGGACGTGGCGGCCAAGGACGTCACGCACCGCGTCGCGGTGGCGGCCGGGCGCATCCGCATGCAGCCGGCCACGCTGGCGCTGGTGCGCGAGGGCCAGGCGAAGAAGGGCGACGTGATCGGCATCGCGCGCATCGCGGCCATCCAGGGCGCCAAGCGCACGGCGGACCTGATTCCGCTGTGCCACCCGCTGCCGATCACGCGCGTGGCGGTGGACTTCGAGGTCGACGACGCCGCGAGCGAGCTGCGCTGCACCGCGACCGTGGAGACACTGGGCCGCACCGGCGTCGAGATGGAGGCGCTGACCGCCGTGCAGGTGGGGCTGCTGACCGTCTACGACATGCTCAAGGCCGCCGACCGCGGCATGGTGATGACCGACATCCGCCTGCTGGAGAAGCGCGGCGGCAAGTCGGGTGCCTGGGTGGCGGCGGGCAGCGCCGCGGACTGAAGCGCGACGGCGGGGACTGCAGCGCGACGGCGCGCGCGGGGCCCTCACCCGCGCAGCAGCTCGCGCCAGTTCACCGGCCGCGCAGGCGGCTGGCACTGGAAGGCGTCGGCCGCGGTCGCCGCGTCCTTGCACGGCGCGAAGAAGGCCTCGGCCTCGGGCTTGCGGAATTCGCGCAGGCGCGCCGCGACATGGCGTGCCTCGTCGAGCCGGCCTTCGGCGGCGAGCGCACGCGACCAGGCGATCATCAGCCGCGTGTCCAGCAGGTAGTGCACGGTGCGCGCGAAGTCCGCGGTCACCGCCGGCGTGCGCTCGGGGCCGCCGGCGGTGACCCGCGCATAGTCGGCATGGTGGGCGAACAGCGCGCTGCGGCGGCCGGCCTCGATGCGCTGCTCCAGCGGCGCGAGGCCCGGCCGCGCGAGGAAGATGGCGGCCACGCGCGCATAGTCGGCCACCGCCGCCGCGGCCATGACGGCCAGCACGATGCCGCCCGCCGCCCACGCGCGCGACGCGCGGCCGTCCGCTGCCGCGGCCGCCGGCGCGCCGTCGCCTCCGCCCAGCGCGAACCCCCAGGCCCAGGCCGCCGGCAGCAGGAAGTAGGCGTACCACAGCGGATATTCGAGCAGGCTGTGCAGCCCGACCATCAGCACGAACATCATCGCCGCGCGCGCCGCGGTGCCGGCATCGCCCGCCGCCTGCCGCGCCCGGGCGACGCCGCGCCACAGTGCCCAGACCAGCAGCGCCAGCACGGCCGCGCCCAGCGGCAGGCCGAGTTCCACCAGCAGGTGCAGCGGCAGGTTGTGCGTGTGGTCGAAGAAGGCGGTCGGGCGGCCGGGAAACGGCGTCAGGGTCCAGGCGAGGTTGAATTCGCCGAAACCGACACCCGTCCAGGGCTGCTCGCGGATCAGCGCCAGCGTGTCGGACCAGATCGCGAAGCGCGAACTCGACAGGTCGCCCTCGCCGCTGCGCGACGCCGCACCCAGGGCGTGCTGCGAGAGTCGCGCCCAGGCCGCCAGCAGCGCCCAGGCCAGCCCGAACAGCGCCGGCACCGCCAGTGCCAGCCCGCGGCCGGCGCGCGACAGCCGGCCGTCGGCCAGCGCCCAGGCGCCGACCAGCAGCGCGCCGACGAAGCCGGTGCGCGAACCGGTCAGCGCCACCGCGAAGACCAGCAGCGTCAGCAGCGGCCATGCCGCCCGCCGCGGCAGACGGCCCAGTTCGGCCAGTGCGATCGTCGCGATGCAGGCCCACAGCAGCAGCGTCGACAGGTGGTTGGGCTGGCGCAGGTTGCCGACCGCACGGCCCGCGAAGCCGGAGCGCGCGATCAGGTCGCCGTCGGCCAGCGCCGGCGCGAAGACCTGCACCAGCGCCACCAGGGCACTCAGCACGCCGGCGACCAGCCAGCCCCAGCAGAAGGCGGCGAACAGCGCGGCACCGGCGCCGCCGCGCCGCATGCCGGCACCGGCGGCGGCCAGCAGCGCGGCGGCGGCGGCCAGGCCGATCGCCGACCATGCCAGGCTGCCGGGCAGCGCCCCCGGTCCCCAGGACCAGGCGGCGGCCGCTGCCGTGAGCGCCAGCGCTGTCCACAGCGCCCAGGGGCCGCGGCCCGGCGATGCCGGCGCGCCGACGGCAACCAAGGCCCCCCACAGCGCCAGCGCCAGCGCCTGATTCAGGAAGGTCGGCGACGGGGAGACATTCCAGGCCAGCAGGGCGGGGAGGGTGGCGGCGGCGATGGCGAGCGCCAGCGCGGCGGGCGGCGCGGACGCGGGCGGAGCGGCGTTGAGGGTCGGCAAGGCCCGCGATGCTAGCAAGCCCCCCTCGGGGCGGATCGCTGCGGACTAGGGTCGCACCGACGCCGGCAGCGGCTGCAGTTGCGGGTACTTCGTGCGCGCCATCTGCCAGCCGTCGATGGCCTCGTCGCAGCGTGCGGGTGCGTGCATGCGGCACAGGCGCGCGATCGTGGTCTCGGCCACGGTCGGCTGCCCGTTGAGACCGGCGGCCAGCGCGTAACGGAACATCGCCGGCGGGTAGGCGAAGCGCTCCGAGACGCGGCGCATCGCGTCAATCTCCACCGCCGACATGCCCGGCCGCGCCTCGTCGCGCGCGAACGAGAGAAAGGCCTGCAGCTGGTCCAGCAGCCTCAGATCGGGGGCCGGTGTCTCGAGCCGGGTGACGCCGATGCGGGCGCTCTCCAGTCGCAGGACGCGATAGTTCTGCTCGGCCTTGAGGTAGTCGGCCGCGACGACGCCCAGCAGCAGCAGCAAGGCGGCCGCGGTCGCCGACATGGACCAGCGCGGCACCGGGATGCTGCGCAGCCCGGGCGTCAGCGCGTGGGCCGCGCCGAGCATCAGGCCCACCGGCAGCAGGAAGTAGGCGTACTCGAGCGGAAACTCCAGCATCGCGTGCACGAGCACGCCCAGCACGCCGACCAGCAGCCAGGTGGCGCGCGCGTCGCGCAGCATCGCGACCTGGCGAAGCAGGGCCGTGGCGGCCAGCAGCACGATCGCTGCGCCGAACGGCACGCCGACCCAGACGAGCAGGTCGAGGACCAGGTTGTGGCTGTGCTCGAAGTGGCGCAGGATCGCCGGATGGTCCAGCGCCACGGCCTGCTGGGCCAGCACCATCTGCTGCCAGCCGTAGCCCAGCCAGGGTTCGCGCCACACGGCGTCCAGCAACGCGGGCCACAGCAGTTCGCGCCCGGAGCCGGCCAGGGGGTCTGCGAGCGAACGGTCGCCGCTGAGTCGTGCGACCTCGTTGATGGCAGGCCACGACACGCTGAGTACGACGAACAGGCCGGCCACCAGCGCAAATGCAGGCCAGCGCACGCGAAGTCCCACTCGTCGGCCCGCATAGGCCAGCACCAGCAGGGCAAGGACGAACTGCAGCCATCCGGTGCGCGACCCGGTCATCACCATCGCAAAGACCAGCAGTCCCGTCGTCAGACCATAGCCGATGCGGCCGAGTCGACCGCCCTCGCGCAGCACCGCCACCGCAGTGACGCCGAGGAATGCGATCGTGCACTGGTGATTGGGCTGTGCGACGTTACCGAACGGACGCGCGCCGCGCGGCAGGTCCGTGATCCAGATCCCGAGATTCAGCGCCCCGGTCCACTGCACCAGCGCAATCACCGCCGATACGGTCGCGGCGATCGCCACGCCGGCTGCGATCGCCTCCGCATACCGACCGGCGTCGACCTGCGGCACATCCGACCGCTGGCCGGCCCCGAGTGCGAGCGCGAGCCCGAAGCTCAGCAGGTACAGCGCGACGAGCGCGACGTCGCCGCCGAAGAGGATGCGTCCCGAGGTCCCCTGCAGAATCAGCGCCGCCAGCGCCAGCAGAAGGCCGGCGGCCCAAGCGGCAGGCAGCCGGCCCTGCGCACGGATGGTCAGCCCGGCCAGCAGCAGCAGTGCGAGCGCGAGCCCTTCCTGCCATGCGGACAGCCAGGGGAAGTAGTGGTTTGGCAGCAGCCACGCCAGCGGCAAGGCGGCCGCGAGCAACGTCGACAGGTTCACGCGAGGGGCTCACCGGACAGCGGCCGGACCTCGGCGCGAGGTCGCCGCCGGCAGCAGCTGGGAGCGCGCTGCCGCAGGACAAAGAAGAAGAGGCAGCCGAAGCTGCCTCCTCTCGTCGGGGAACCGTGTGCTGACCGCGCCGGACGAATCCGAGCGAGGTCAGCGCCGCGGTCCGTCAGCGGCAGGAACCGGGCAGGAACTTGGCCGGCATCGTGCCCGGGGCGCAGCGGAAGCCCGCCACCTGCGTACCGGCGGCATAGGTCAGCGCGGTGCCGCTGGCGTCCGTCGGCGTCAGCGTGATGGTCGTGCCACGGACGGCAGCGGGCAGGCCGGCGTCGCTGCTGGCGGTGACAGTGATCACGCCGTTGGTATCGGTGGCGACGCTACCGACATACTTGCTCGACTGCGAAGCGGTTTCACAGCCCCAGTTGTTGGCCGTCGGGGCAGAGGCGCCACCGGTCTGGTAGACCTCGGAAACCGTCGTGCGGCACTGGCTGGCGGCGAGAACGATCTCGGACACCTTGGCCTTGGCCGTGTAGTCCTGATACGCCGGCAGCGCAACCGCCGCCAGGATGCCGATGATCGCGACGACGATCATCAGTTCGATCAGGGTAAAACCTTGTTGGACTCGCTTCATGGATAGGGCTCCTACGGGTGTGGGGTTGGGTCGGGGACCGACACCCTCAATGCAGGGGGCGTGCCAGCCTGGAAACCGTGAGAAACCGCGCGTTCGGCGGGGCTGCCGGCCCGGCAGGTGACGTTTTTCGTCACTTCCGGCTGCCGAAAATCGTCGCCGCGGCGTCGCGGGCGACGGGATGCGTCAGTCCGCCAGCGCCATGACCTGGCCCGAGGCCAGCGCGTGGATGCGGCGCGTGCTGCCCTGCGCCGCGATCTCGCTCATCACCGCGTCCACCTCGCCGGGCTTGATGTGGGTGACGAAGACGTCCGCCGGCCACGGCAGGTGGGCCAGCTCGCGCCGCAGTTCGGCGGAGGACGGGTGCTGGCGCGCGTTGACGCCGGCGGGTCACAGCGGCTCGGGTCGGCCGGCAGCGCGTCGGACCCGGGACTTGTGTGACATCCCCGGTGATGTCATCATGACGTATGCGGGTCGTGCTGGACACCGATGTGGTCGTGGCCGCGATGCGCAGTCCGGCGGGCGCGTCGGCCGGGCTGGTGGAAGCGGCGCTGGACGGTCGCCTGAGCTTGCTGGCGAACGTGGCCCTGGTGCTGGAGTACGAGGCCGTTTGCCTGCGGGCGGACCATCTGCAGGCGGCCGGGCTGGACGCCGCCACCGCCCTGGCATTCGTGGACGCGTTGGCGGCGCTCGCCGAGCCGGTGGACTCGCACTTCGTGTGGCGGCCGCAGCTGAGGGACCCGTCGGACGAGATGGTGCTGGAGGCGGCGGTCAACGGCCGTGCCGACGGCATCGTCAGTTTCAACCGGCGCGATTTCGGCGCTGCGCCGGCGCGCTTCGGCATCGCGTTGTGGTTGCCGCGTGATGCTTTCCGAAAGGTGAACAAGCGATGAGCGAGACCTCGACCTACCCGCTGCGCCTGCCCAAGTCGGTGAAGGCGGCCGCGGAGAAGCTGGCGCGCGAGGAAGGCATCAGCATGAACCAGTTCGTGGCCACGGCGGTGGCCGAGAAGCTGGCTGCGATGCAGACGGCCAGCTTCTTCGCCGACCGCCGCCGGCGTGCCGACCTGGACGTTCTGCGCCGGATGCTGCGCCGCGAAGGCGGCGAACCACCCCGCGAAGGCGACGAGCGCTGATGGCGCGGGGCTGGGGTCCCGTCTAGGCCAGCGCCATGACCTGGCCCGAGGCCAGCGCGTGGATGCGGTGCGCGCTGCCCTGCGCGGCGATCTCGCTCATCACCGTGTCCACCTCGCCGGGCTTGATGTGGGTGACGAAGACGTCCGCCGGCGCCGGCAGCTGCGCCAGCTCGCGGCGCAGGTCGGCCGGGCACAGGTGCTGGCTCAGCGCGGCCAGCGTGGCCTCGTCGTCGCGGAACGCGGTCTCGATGACCAGCGTGGCCACCGGCATGGTCGCCAGGCGCTGCCAGAGCTCGGGGTTGGGCCCGGTGTCGCCCGTGAAGACCCAGGCGCCTGCGCCCGCGCGCGGCATCACCGCATAGCCGACCGCCGGCACCGTGTGGCGCGCCGGCAGCACCTCCACGCGCCGCGCGCCGAGCTCGATCACGTCGCCGACCTGCACGGGCGCGAAGGCCAGCACCGGCCGCGCCGGATCGGGCAGCCGCGTGAAGTCGGGCCAGATGACGCCGTTGAAGACATGCATCTTCAGCGCCGCGATCGTCGACGCCAGCGCGTGCACGCGCACCGGCGGGCGGGCGGCGGCGCGGCGGCGGCGCGTCACGCTGTCGGCCAGCAGGCCGATGGCCAGCACGTGGTCCAGGTGCGAGTGCGTGACCAGGATGTGGTCGATGCCCGCCATCTGCTCCAGCGTCAGGTCGCCGACGCCGGTGCCGGCGTCGATGAGCACGTCGTCGTCGAGCAGGAACGAGGTCGTGCGGCTGCCGGCCGCGATGGACCCCGAACAACCGAGGACACGGATCTGCATGGACGAGGGTTTCCTGTTGGCGTGTCCCGAGGGCGCGAGCTGCAATGCTGAGGCGCGGCCGGGTGCGGCGCAAGACGAGGAGTGGGCATCCGCGTCGGCTCCCGGGTGGATGCCGGCAGGTGGCGTGACGGCGTTCACGCCACAGGGAGCGCGTCGACGCCGCCGCCGGAGCGCCCACGAAGCCGCCACGTCACGCGCGCCCGCGAGCGCAGCGAAGCGGGCAGCGCTCAGGCGAGTTGAGCGGCGCGCAGCGTCCGCTCGAACGAGACCGGTTGGAGCGGCCCGCGCAGCGGGTCCGCTCTAACGATAGATGAACTGCATCTGCGTGCCGGCGAGCTCGATCACGTCGCCGTTGCGCAGCGGGACCGAGTCGCCGGTCATCGGCACGCCATTGATGCTGGGCCGGTTGGCGCCCTCGACATGCGCGAAGGCGTAGCCGTTGGGGCGCTTGGTGATGCTGGCCACCTGCACGCCGGGCTTGCCGACCGTGGTGACGACCTTGGTCAGCGTGACCTCGCGGCCGGCGGCGGCGCCGTTGAGCACCTTGATCGACGCCGCCTGGCCGGCGCCCAGGCCGCCGAAGGCCGAGTTGGCGCCGGTGGACAGCGCCGGGTGCGCCGAGCTCAGCGGGCTCGTGCTGCCCAGCGGCGGCGGTGCGCTGCCGCCGGGGCGCATGATCATCGTCTTCTCGTACTCGCCGCTCTCGTCGACCAGGTACTTGATCTTGTACTTGCCGATCTCGACCGTGTCGTTGTGCGTGAGCAGCTGCTTCTTGATCGCCTTGCCGTTGATATAGGTGCCGTTGGTGCTGTTGAGGTCCTCGATGAAGACGTCGGCGCCCACCATCTGCAGCACGGCATGCTCGCCGCTGACGGCGAGGTTGTCGATCACGATGTCGTTGTACGGCCGGCGGCCGAGCGTGGTCTTGTCCTTGGTGATCTGGACTTCCTTGATGACCACACCGTCGAGCGATACGACCAGCTTGCCCATGCCTGCCCTCGTTGTCGCCCGCCGCGGTGTGCGGCGGGACCTGACGCTTGTTCCGCAGCGCCGTGCCGTTCCGGTGGCGCGGTGCCGCTTCGTCTCAGCGCCGGAACGGCCACCAGGACCGCGCCGGTGCGCTCGCGCCACCGGCCACGCGCCCCAGGATGACCGAGATATTATCCTTTCCGCCCGCGTCGTTGGCCGCGGCTATCAGTGCACGAGTGCCTGATTCCAGCGAGTCGCACTGCAGCAACAGCTGCGCGATGCCGGCGTCGTCGACCATGTCCGACAGCCCGTCGGAGCACAGCAGGTACAGGTCGCCCGGTTGCACCTCGTGCTGGTGGGTCTCCAGCAGCACGGTGTCCTCCACCCCCACGGCGCGCGTGACCAGGTTCTTGTTGGCCGAGAACGCCGCCTGCTCGGGCGTGATCAGGCCGGCGTCGATCTGCTCCTGCAGCAGCGAGTGGTCGCGTGTGATCTGCTGCAGCCGCCCGCCGCGCAGCCGGTAGCAACGGCTGTCGCCGACATGGCCCAGCAGCAGCCGGCCGTCGCGGAAGACCGCCACCACCAGCGTGGTGCCCATGCCGGCGTACTGCGGGTTGGAGTTGGCGGCGTTGAAGATCGCGCGGTTGGCGTTGTCCACGCAGATGTCCATCGCGCGGCGCACCTCGGCGTCGCTGGCCTGGCTGCTGGCCTCGCGCAGCCAGCGGCCGAGCTCGGTGCGGATGAAGCCGGTGGCCATGCTGCTGGCCACCTCGCCGGCGTTGTAGCCGCCCATGCCGTCGGCCAGCACGGCCAGCGCCACCTCGGGGTCGATCTCCGCCGAGTCCTCGTTGTTGCTGCGGGCCCGGCCGGGGTCCACGGCGGCATGCAGCGCGATCGACAGGGGCACGGGTGGAGGCACGGCGCGGGTAGGGGGTGGACGGCTATTCTGCATCGGAACCCCGGGGCTGCCGGACCGCGCCCCAGCTTCGTGCGTGACTTCGGTCGGGCGCCGGGGCCGCGCATTCAGGGGGTGTCGGCACCGGCGATGCGACGGCCCAGGTGACGCAGTTCGGCGGCCACCACCGCGGCGTCCGCCGGGCGCCCGGCGGGGGCCTTGGCCAGCAGCCGCCCGACCAGCGCGGCCAGCGCCGGCGGCACGTCCGGGCGCAGCGTGCGCAGGTCCGGCGCCGGCTCCTGGGCCACCTGGCGCAGCAGCTCGCCCATCGACGACGCCTCGTGCGGCAGGCGACCGGCGAGCAGCTCGAACAGCGTCACGCCCAGCGCATACAGGTCGCCGGCCGGCGTCGGCGGCGCGCCGGCCAGCTGCTCCGGCGCCAGGTAGCTGGGCGTGCCCAGCACGAGGCCGGTGCCGGTCTGCGCGGCGCCGAGCACGCGTGCGAGGCCGAAGTCGACCAGCTTGACCTGGTCGCCCGCCCAGTCGACCAGCACGTTGGCCGGCTTCAGGTCGCGGTGCACGATGCCCTGCGCATGCGCGTGCGCCAGCGCGTCGGCGATGCGGCCGGCCAGCCGCAGCGCAGCGGCCTCGGGCAGCAGGCGCGCGGGTCGCGTGTAGCGCACGAGGTCGGTGCCGGGCACCAGCTCCATCGCAAGCCAGCCGGTCGCGCCGGCGATGCCGGCGTCGTGCAGCGTCGCGATGCCCGGGTGGTGCAGCCGGCGCGCGGCCTGCGTCGCGGCGGCGAAGGCGGCCTGCTGGGCCTCGGCGCCCGCGCCCTGCGCCAGCGCCACCAGCTTCAGGGCCAGCGGCTGGGCGTGGTCGGCCCGCGTGGCCAGCCAGACCTCGCTCTGCGCACCCTGGCCGATCAGCCGCTGCAGCCGATACCCGGCGACCAGGCTGCCGGGACCGTGGGGCGCGGACATCGCTGCGGCGCCGGGCCGGTGGCCGCCGGGCCGGTTCAGTGCGGCGCCGCGGCGGTCTGGCGCCGCTTCTTCAGCAGCATGCCGATGGCCAGCACGAGCAGCGCGCCGGCGACGCCGGCGCCGTAGCGCACGCTGGCCACGACGTCGGGCAGGCGTCCTTCGACCGGCTCGCTGGCCAGCGGCATGAAGGGCACGGCCGCCGGATCGGTGACCGCCATCGTGCCGGCGATCCAGCCCAGCAGCATGCCGCCGGCGGTGATGATCCAGGGGAAGCGGTCCATCAGCTTGATCACCAGCTGGCTGCCCCAGACGATGATCGGGATGCTGACGAGCAGGCCGAAGATCACCAGCACCATCTGGTGCTCGCCGGCGCCCTGCGCGGCGCCGGCGATCGCGATCACGTTGTCCACGCTCATCACGAGGTCGGCGACGATGATGGTCTTGACCGCCGCCCACAGGCGGTCGCTGGCCTCGATGTCGCCGTGGCCCTCCTCGTCGGGCACCAGCAGCTTGACGCCGATCCACACCAGCAGCAGCGCGCCGACGATCTTCAGGTAGGGAATCGCGAGCAGCGTCAGCGCGAAGAAGATCAGGATCACGCGCAGGCCGATGGCACCGGCCGTGCCCCAGATGATGCCCTTCATGCGCTGCCCGGGCGGCAGCCGCCGGCAGGCCAGCGCGATGACGACCGCGTTGTCGCCGCCGAGCAGGATGTCGATCAGGATGATCTGACCGACGGCGACCCAGAAGGCCGGACTGGTGAACATGTCCATCATGGGTCGACTCTCGGCTGGCAGCGGCTGTTGCGGCGCGTCAGTGTAGGCGCCGCCCCGCGGCGCCGGCTTGTGGGAACTACACAGGCCGGGCGCCGCGGTGCGCGCGCGGCCGGGTCAGAGCAGGCTCTTGAGCAGCCGGCCCATCTCCGACGGGTTGCGCGTGACCTTGAAGCCGCACTCCTCCATGATGGCGAGCTTGGCATCCGCGGTGTCGGCGCCGCCGCTGATCAGCGCGCCGGCGTGGCCCATGCGCTTGCCCGGCGGCGCGGTGACACCGGCGATGAAGCCGACCACCGGCTTCTTCATGTGCTCCTTGCACCAGCGCGCGGCCTCGGCTTCGTCCGGGCCGCCGATCTCGCCGATCATGATCACGGCGTCGGTCTCGGGGTCCTCGTTGAACAGGCGCATCACGTCGATGTGCTTGAGGCCGTTGATCGGGTCGCCGCCGATGCCGACCGCGCTGCTCTGGCCGATGCCGAGTTCGCTGAGCTGCGCCACCGCCTCGTAGGTCAGCGTGCCGGAACGGCTGACGACGCCGACGCGGCCCTTCCTGTGGATGTGGCCGGGCATGATGCCGATCTTGATCTCCTCGGGCGTGATCGTGCCCGGGCAGTTGGGGCCCAGCAGCAGCGTGCGCTTGCCGCCGGCGGCTTCCTTGGCCTTCATCTTGTTGCGCACCTCGAGCATGTCCTTGATCGGGATGCCCTCGGTGATGCAGATGGCGAGGTCGAGGTCGGCCTCCACCGCCTCCCAGATGGCCGCCGCGGCGCCCGCCGGCGGCACGTAGATCACGCTGACGGTGGCGCCGGTCTGCGCCTTGGCGTCCCTGACGCTGGCGTAGATGGGGATGCCCTCGAAGTCCTCGCCGGCCTTCTTGGGGTTCACGCCGGCGACGAAGCAGTTCTTGCCGTTGGCATAGGCCACGCACATGCGGGTGTGGAACTGGCCGGTCTTGCCGGTGATGCCCTGCGTGATGACCCGGGTGTCCTTGTCGATGAGGATGCTCATGTTCGTATGCTCCAGGTCACTTCACGGCGGCGACGATCTTGGTCGCGGCCTCGGCCATCGTGTCGGCGCTGATGATGGGCAGGCCGGAGTCGGCCAGCATCTTCTTGCCCAGGTCCTCGTTCGTGCCCTTCATGCGCACGACCAGCGGCACGTTCAGGTTGACCGCCTTGCACGCGGCGATCACGCCCTCGGCGATGGTGTCGCACTTCATGATGCCGCCGAAGATGTTGACCAGGATGCCCTTGACGTTCTCGTTCTTGAGCATGATCTTGAAGGCCTCGGTGACCTTCTCGGCGGTGGCGCCGCCGCCGACGTCCAGGAAGTTGGCCGGCTCGCCGCCGAAGAGCTTGATCGTGTCCATCGTCGCCATCGCGAGTCCGGCGCCGTTGACCAGGCAGCCGATGTTGCCGTCCAGGCTGATGTAGCTGAGGTCGAACTTGCTCGCCTCGACCTCGGCCGGGTCCTCCTCGTCGAGGTCGCGGTAGGCCACGATCTCCGGGTGGCGGAACAGCGCGTTGCTGTCGAAGTTGAACTTCGCGTCCAGCGCCTTGATGTGGCCGTTGCCTTCCAGGATCAGCGGGTTGATCTCGGCCAGGCTGGCGTCGGTGGCCATGTAGCAGGCGTAGAGCTTCTTGAAGACCTCCATCGCCTCGGCCTGCGAGGCCTCGGGTACGCCGATGCCCGCGGCCAGTTCGCGCGCCTGCGCGTCGCTCATGCCGGCCAGCGGGTCGATGAAGACCTTGAGGATCTTCTCGGGCGTCCTGTGCGCCACTTCCTCGATGTCCATGCCGCCTTCGCTGCTGGCCATCATCGCCACCTTCTGCGTGGCGCGGTCGGTCAGCGCGGCGACGTAGTACTCCTTCTTGATGTCGGCGCCTTCCTCGATCAGCAGCCGGCGCACCTTCTGGCCGGCCGCGCCGGTCTGGTGGGTGACCAGCTGCATGCCCAGGATCTGGCCGGCGAGCTGCTCGACCTCGGCCTCGCTGCGCGCCAGCTTGACGCCGCCGCCCTTGCCGCGGCCGCCGGCGTGGATCTGCGCCTTGACGACCCACACGCTGCCGCCGAGCTTCTGCGCCGCCTCCACCGCCTCGCGTACGGTGAAGGCCGGGTAGCCGCGCGGCACCGGCACGCCATGCGCGCGCAGCAGCTCCTTGGCCTGGTATTCGTGGATCTTCATGGAGGCTCCTCGGTCGGGTTGCCCGTTCGGGCTCAGTCGGATGGGGTCAGCGCGGCGGCGGGCCGGTCCGCCGCTGTCGCGGCCGTGGCGCGGTACCAGCGCGGGTAGTGCAGGCGCACGGCCTCGCCGTCGCTGCGCAGCGCGTGGCAGCGGTCGATCTGGAACGGGCGGCCGGCGCCTTCGTCGTGGCCGCGGGTGTCGATCACGTCGCCGGCGAAGGCCTGCACCACGGCCGTGGGCAGCACCTGCGCAAGCTCGGTCAGGTGCGTGCAGCCGCCCGTGCCGCCGACGCGCTCGCGCAGGCGGCGGCGGAAGTTGTCCAGCAGGTTCAGGCCGGCGAGCTGCGTGTAGGCGTCGCTGCCCGGGGCGCCGCCGGCGCCGTGGCTGTCGCAGTGACCGGGGTAGGGCATCCAGCGCGTCTGCGAGCCGGCCGCGACGATGTTCAGCTCGCGGTCGACGACCAGGCGCAGCAGCATGTCGTGGATCGGCGTGCCCGCCGGGCGCGTGCCGCCGGCGAGCTGGGCGTCGCGGGTCTTGGTGTCGACGATGGTCGCGTCGACCTCCCACAGCCCGTCGCCGCGCGCATAGACCTGCACGTCGATGCTGCGGCGGTGCAGGAGTCGGCGTTCGGCCGCCGCGGGTGGGAGCGTCATCGGTGGTGGCGGCGCGGGCGGGCGCGGGAACGGGGCGTGAGGAAACGGATGCTGCGGTACGAGGCGATGCCGGCGGGCGCTGCAGGGGCAGCGCGCGACGGATGCCCGCCCGCGGCAGCGCGGCGGCGAATTTATCACGCGGCTCCTGCGCCCCGGCTTACGCCGCCGGGGTCAGCGCCTACTCTTCTTCGGCGCCCCGCACGACGCGGCGGATGATGTCGCCGGCAAAGCCGCGGCCGGCGAGGAAGCGCATCTGGCGGGCACGTTCGGCGGCATCGGCCGGCAGCGCACCGAAGCGCCGCTGCCACAGCGCGCGCGCGCGCTCGAACTCACCCGGGCGCGCCTGGGCCAGCGTGCGCTCGACGAGGTCGGCGTCCAGGCCGCGCTGCTGCAGCGCCTGCTTCAGCCGCCGCTCGCCGCCGCGCGGCGCCTGGGCCGCCAGCACCGAAGCCGCGGCGCGCTCGTCGCTGAGCAGGCCCAGCGCGGCCAGTTCGTCGAGCAGCGCGGCGATGCGGTCGGCCGCCGCGCCGTCGTCGCCGGTCCCCGGGTTGCCGTCGGCGCCCGCCCCGGCGCCGTTCTCGATGCCCTGATCAGCGCCCTGCGCGGCGTATCGCGCGAGCTTGCGCGCCAGTTCGGCGCGCGAGTGTTCACGCTGCGCCAGCCAGCGCAGCGCCCGCCCCTTGAGCGAGATCGACGAGGGCGCACCGAAGGCCATCAGCACCGGCGCCGCGCGCCGTCGGCCGCGCTCCGGCGCGGACCGGGCGCCGCGGCCGCCCCTACGCCGCCGCGTCCTCGGCACCCAGCAGCGGGATGCCCATGTGCTCGCGCACCTTGTTCTCGATCTCGCGCGCCAGCTCGGGGTTCTCGCGCAGGAACTCGCGCGCGTTGTCCTTGCCCTGGCCGATCTTCTCGCCGTTGTAGGCGTACCAGGCGCCGGACTTGTCGACGATGCGCGCCTCGACGCCCATGTCGATGATCTCGCCCTCGCGGCTGATGCCCTCGCCGTAGAGGATGTCGAACTCGGCGGTCTTGAACGGCGGGCTGACCTTGTTCTTGACGACCTTGACCTTGGTCTCCGAGCCGATGACTTCCTCGCCCTTCTTGATGTTGCCGGTGCGCCGGATGTCCAGGCGCACGCTGGCGTAGAACTTCAGCGCATTGCCGCCGGTGGTGGTCTCCGGGTTGCCGAACATGACGCCGATCTTCATGCGGATCTGGTTGATGAAGATGACCATCGTGTTGGTCTTCTTGATCGTGGCGGTGAGCTTGCGCAGCGCCTGGCTCATCAGCCGCGCCTGCAGGCCGGGCAGGCTGTCGCCCATCTCGCCCTCGAGTTCGGCCTTGGGCGTGAGCGCGGCCACCGAGTCGACGACGATGAGGTCGATGGAGCCCGAGCGCACCAGCGCGTCGACGATCTCCAGCGCCTGCTCGCCGGTGTCGGGCTGGCTGATCAGCAGGTCCTGCAGGTTGACGCCCAGCTTCTGCGCATACTGAATGTCCAGCGCATGCTCGGCGTCGATGAAGGCGCAGGTGCCGCCTTCCTTCTGCATCTCGGCGATGACCTGCAGCGTCAGTGTGGTCTTGCCCGAGCTCTCCGGGCCGTAGATCTCCACCACGCGGCCGCGCGGCAGCCCGCCGACGCCGAGCGCGATGTCCAGGCCCAGGCTGCCGGTGGAGACGACCTGGATGTCCTCGATCTTCTCGCCTTCGCCCAGGCGCATGATCGAGCCCTTGCCGAACTGCTTCTCGATCTGCGCCAGCGCGGCCTGCAGGGCCTTGGCCTTCTCGGTGTTCAATGCCTTCACGGGTGCGTCCATGGTGGTCTCCTCGATGGCGGCGATTATGGCAGAAGCTGGATATCCGTACAGTTCCCTTTTGGGGGGGTCCCGGCACCCGGTGCGCGCTTGAGACGCGTCAAGCCCGTGTAGGGTGCGCCACCTAAAATGCGGCTCCAGGTTGGTCCGAGCGCCCGCAAGAGGCCCGGCCGGACCGCCGCCCGGCCCGATGCCGACGCAGGAGACAAGCCCCATGCGCATCCTGATTGCCGAAGACGACCAGGTCCTGGCCGACGGTCTGCTGCGCTCGCTGCGCGCCTCCGGCTACGCGGTCGACCAGGTGAGCAGCGGCAGCGAGGCCGACGCCGCGCTGGCCGCCCACGAGTTCGACCTCGTGATCCTCGACCTGGGCCTGCCCAAGATGCACGGCTTCGAGGTCCTGCGCAAGCTGCGCGGCCGCGGCAACAGCGTGCCGGTGCTGATCCTGACCGCGGCCGACAGCGTGGAGCAGCGCGTCAAGGGCCTGGACCTCGGCGCCGACGACTACATGGCCAAGCCCTTCTCGCTGCAGGAGCTGGAAGCGCGCGTGCGCGCGCTGACGCGGCGCGGCCTGGGCACCGCGTCCAGCCTGCTCAAGCATGGCCCGCTGACCTTCGACGCGACCGGCCGCGTCGCCTACCTGAACGACCAGATGGTCGAGCTGTCGGCGCGCGAGCTGAGCCTGCTGGAGGTGCTGCTGCAGCGCGCCGGCCGCCTGGTCAGCAAGGACCAGCTCGTCGAGCGGCTGTGCGAATGGGGCGAGGAAGTCAGCAACAACGCGATCGAGGTCTACATCCACCGCCTGCGCAAGAAGATCGAGCAGGGCCCGGTGCGCATCGCCACGGTGCGCGGGCTGGGCTACTGCCTCGAGAAGATCGCCGCGTGAGGGCGCCCGCCGCGGCGCTGCGCGGCTGCCGCTGATGTTCTCGCAGCCCGAACGCCGCTCGCTGTTCGGCGAGATCCTGGACTGGATGCTCGCGCCGCTGCTGCTGCTGTGGCCGATGAGCGTGGGGCTGACCTGGATCGTCGCGCAGGCGATCGCCAACCGCCCCTACGACCGCGAGCTCGCCGAGGCCGTGCGTGCGCTGGCGCGCCAGGCCGCGATCCATGCCGAGCCCGACACCATGGACCTGCGCGGCCGCCAGGCGCTGGAGCGGGTGGCGCTCGCGCTGACGCGCGCCGACGACGACGACCGCGTCTTCTTCCAGGTGCTCGGGCGGCGCGGCGAGCTGCTCGCCGGCAGCCCGGCGCTGGCGGTGCCGCAGGCCGAGGCCATGGCCGAGTTGCCGGTCGACGGCGGCGACCCGGCCGAGCGCGTGCGCTACCGCGACGACTACATCGGCGACGAGCCGGTGCGCGTGGCCTACCTGTGGCTGTCCAACCCCTCGCGCCCGGGCGACACCGACGCGCTGGTGCAGGTGGCCGAGACGCTGGGCAAGCGCTCGCAGCTGGCCACCGAGATCATCAAGGGCGTGATCCTGCCGCAGTTCGTGATCCTGCCGCTGGCCGTGCTGCTGGTGTGGTTCGCGCTGTCGCGCGGCATCCGGCCGCTCGCGCTGTTGCAGCAGCGCATCCGCCAGCGGCCGACCACCGACCTGAGCGCCATCCCCGAGGGCGACGTGCCCGACGAGGTGGCGCCGCTGGTCGGCGCGATCAACGACCTGCTGCAGCGCCTGGACCGCTCGATCGCGACCCAGCGCCACTTCCTGGCCGACGCCGCACACCAGCTCAAGACGCCGCTGGCCGGGCTGCGCACGCAGGCCGAGCTGGCGGCGCGCGAGATCGACGGCGGCCGCGCCGACCCGGCGACGATGAAGCATTCGCTGACGCAGATCGCGCTGTCCACGCAGCGCGCGGCGCACATGGTCAACCAGCTGCTGGCGATGGCGCGCGCCGAGGACAGCGGCTTCGAGCAGCGCCGCACCGTGACCGACCTCGCCGCGGTGACACGCGCGGTGGTGCGCGACTTCGTGCCGCGTTCGCTGGAGCGCCGCATCGACCTCGGCTACGAGGGCCCGGAGCCCGGCGAGGCGACGCGGCTGCTCGCCGAGCCGGTGCTGCTCGGCGAGCTGGTGCGCAACCTGGTGGACAACGCGCTGCAGTACACGCCGGCCGGCGGCACCGTCACCGCGCGCGTGCTGGCGGACCCGTTCGGCCAGGTCGTCGTGCTGCAGGTGGAGGACAGCGGCCCGGGCATCCCGCCGGCCGAGCGCGAGGACATCTTCCGCCCCTTCTACCGCGCGCTGGGCACCCAGGTCGACGGCAGCGGCCTCGGCCTGGCCATCGTGCAGGAGATCGCGCAGCGCCATGGCGCCGAGGTCTCGGTGGCCGATGCGCGGCCGCGCGCGGGCGGCGGCAGCACGACGCCGGGCGCGCTGTTCACCGTGCGCTTCCCGCGCATCGCCGCGGCGCCGGGCCCGGCGCCGGCACAGGCCGCGGACAGCGCTGCACGGCGCGCGCCGGCCGCCGCCGTCGGGCCGCCGGCAGCCTAGGAGCCTGCGCGGCAGAAATCCAGCCCCGCGCCGGGGCGCGTCGCGGCGTCGGGCAAGACGCACGCGAGGCGCGTGGCACGTGTCACGCAACGAGCGTGCAACGCCGCCCGGCGCCGCGAATCGCCCCGGCCCGACGGGTTGGCCCCGCTTGGAGGCGCATGCGGCGTTGCGCCGCTTGCCCGGGCATCGAGCCCGGGCTGCGCGACGCGCCTTGCCTGCGCCTCCAAGCGGGGCCAACGCGGGGCTGGATTTCTGCCGCGCAGGCTCCTAGGCGACCCGGGCGGGGCCGGGGGCACCGGCGCCCGGTCAGCGCGGCAGCGGCGCGGCCCGGCCCGCGGCCAGGTCGAACAGCGCCGCGTCGTCGGCGTCGGCGAGGCCGGCGTCCAGCGCGCGCGCGAACGCGGCCGCCGCCTGCGCGCCCAGCGGCATCGCCAGCCCGGTGCCGCGCGCGGCGTCCATCGCCAGCGCCGAATCCTTGGCCAGCAGCGCGACGCGGGCGCGCACCGTGGCGTCGCCGGCCAGCCGCCGGCGCAGCCGGTCGCTGGCGATCCAGCTCTGCCCGCTGGACTGCTCGACCACGGCCAGCGTCGACGCGACATCCAGCCCCAGCCGCTCGGCCAGCGCCAGCGCCTCGGCCGCGCCGGCCAGGTGGACGGCGGCGAGCAGGTTGTTGACCAGCTTGGTGCGCGCGCCGTCGCCCGGCCGCGCGCCGACGTGAAAACGCCGCGCCGACAGCGCCTCCAGCACGGGCGCCGCCTGTGCCAGCGCCGCGGGCTCGCCGGCCAGCATCAGGCTCATCGTGCCGTCGCGCGCGCTGCGGGCCGCCGGACATCGGCGCGTCGACCGTCGCGAGGCCCCGCGCCGCCAGCGCCGCGGCGCAGTCGGCGACATCCTCGGGCGCGATCGTCGGGCACAGCAGCACGGTGCCGCCGGCGGCGAGCCCGGCCGCGACGCCGCGGTGGCCGGTGGCGGCCCCGCCGTCGGCGCCGAACAGCACCGCGCGCGTCTGCGCGGCGTCGACGACGACGACGATGACCAGGTCGCAGGCCGCCGCCAGCGCCTGCGGGTCGGCCGCGACGGCGATCCCGGCGCCGCGCGCCAGCGCCTCGCGCGCCGGGTCGATGTCGTGGACCGCGAGCACGAAGCCGGCCTCGTGCAGGCGCTGCGCGAGCGGCCAGCCCATCGCGCCGATGCCGACGACGCCGACGCGCGTCATGCTCACGACGGCATCAGCCGGCGGCTGCGCGAGACCGACATCAGGATGCCCAGCCCCAGCCCCAGCGTGACCATCGCGGTGCCGCCGTAGCTGACGAAGGGCAGCGGCACGCCGACCACCGGCAGGATGCCGCTGACCATGCCCATGTTGACGAAGGCATAGGTGAAGAAGCTCATCGTCACCGCGCCGGCGAGCAGCCGCGTGAAGACGGTCGGCGCCTCGGCGGCGATCATCAGGCCGCGGAAGATCAGGAAGGTGAAGCCGGCCAGCAGCACCAGCACGCCGGCGAGCCCGAACTCCTCGCTGAAGGCGGCGAAGATGAAGTCGGTGGTGCGCTCGGGGATGAACTCCAGGTGGGTCTGCGTGCCCTGCATGAAGCCCTTGCCGGCGAGTCCGCCGGAGCCGATCGCGATCATGCCCTGGATGATGTGGAAGCCCTTGCCCAGCGGGTCCTTGGTCGGGTCCAGCAGCGTGCACACGCGCGTCTTCTGGTAGTCGCGCAGCACGTGCCAGTCGACGCCCGGCTGGCACAGCGCGTCGCCGGCCAGCACCAGCACGACGATGCCCACGGCACCGAGCACGACCACCGGCAGCACCAGCTTCCAGCTCAGGCCGGCGAAGAAGATCACGAACAGGCCGCTGCCCAGGATCAGCAGCGCGGTGCCCAGGTCCGGCTGCTTGATCACCAGCGCCACCGGCAGCCCCAGCAGCACGGCGGCGAGCAGGAAGTCGGGCACGCGCAGCTGGCCCTCGCGCTTCTGGAACCACCAGGCCAGCATCAGCGGCACGCCGATCTTCAGCATCTCGCTGGGCTGGATCACGGTCGGCCCGATGTCCAGCCAGCGTGTCGCGCCCTTGCGCGTGATGCCCCAGAACTCCACCGCCAGCAGCAGCACGACGCCGACGACGTAGATCGGCACCGCCAGCTGCTGCAGCCGCTGCGGCGGCACCTGCGCGACGACGAACAGCACCGCCAGCGCGATCAGCATGTTGCGGCCGTGGTCGGCGAAGCGGGTGCCATGGTCGAAGCCGGCGGAGTACATCGCGACCAGTCCGATCGCCGCCAGCCAGACGATGGCCGCGGCCAGCGGGCCGTCGAAGCCGGCGAAGACATGCCGCAGCCGCGACCACGGCGAGGGCTGCTCGAAGACGGCGTTCACCGCCGGTCTCCCGCGGCCGCGACGGCACCGGTGGCAGCCCCCGCGGCGGCCCCCTCGGCCGCGACCACGCCGACGGCGTCGGCCGCCGCGACGCGTTCGCCGGGCCGCGCCGCGGCCACCGGGGCCAGGCCCTGGCCGGGCAGCGGCACGTCGGCGGCGCGGCGCGGCGTGCCGATCGGCGCCGCGCTCTGGCCCAGCCGCGTGGCGGCGATGTCCTCGACGCTGGGATACTGGCCCAGCAGCAGGTAGTCGAAGACGCGGCGCGCGATCGGCGCTGCGGCCTGCGCGCCGAAGCCGGCGTTCTCGACGATCACCGCCAGCGCGACGGTCGGCGCCTCCAGCGGCGCGAAGGCCATGTACAGCGAATGGTCGCGCTGGTGCTCCTCCAGCTTGGAGGCGTCGTACTTGGCGCCCTGGCGCACGCCGACCGCCTGCGCGGTGCCGGTCTTGCCGCCGCTGGCGTAGGGCGCGCCGGCGAAGACGCGCGTGCTCGTGCCCTCCTGCGTGACGCCATGCAGCGCACGCCGGATCAGCGCCACGTGCTCGGGCTTCAGCGCCAGCGGCTCCAGCGGCTCGGCCAGCACGCGGCGGCGCTCGCCGCCGAGCGCGTCCTCGACCTCGCGCACCAGGTGCGGCGTGTAGCGCACGCCGCCGCTGACCAGCGTGGCCGTGGCCTTGGCCAGCTGCAGCATCGTGAAGCTGTTGTAACCCTGGCCGATGCCCAGCGAGATGGTCTCGCCGGCATACCAGCGCTGCTGCTCCGGGCGCTTGTAGTAGCGGCGCTTCCACTCGGTGGACGGCAGGATGCCGGCGACCTCGCCTTCCAGGTCGATGCCGGTGCGCGCGCCGAAGCCGAAGGGCGACAGGTGCTCGTGCATCAGGTCCACGCCCATCTCGTTGGCCAGCGAGTAGTAGTAGACGTTGCTGCTCTTGACGATGGAGCGCGCCATGTCCACCGGACCCAGGCCGCGGTCGCCGTGGCTGCGGAAGGTGTGGTTGCCGAACTGGAAGGTCCCGCCGTCCTGGATCACCGCATTCGGGCCGCGCTTGCCGCTGGTCAGCGCGGCCATCGCCATGAAGGGCTTGAAGGTCGAGCCCGGCGGGTAGGTGCCGCGCAGCGCGCGGTTGAGCAGCGGCTTGTCGATGCTCTCGTTGAGCTCCTTCCAGCTCTCGTGGTCGATGCCGTCGACGAACAGGTTGGGGTCGAAGGTCGGCTTGCTGACGAAGGCCAGGATCTCGCCGTTGCGCGGGTCGATGGCCACCAGCGCGCCGCGCCGCTCGCCGAACAGCTCCTCGACCAGCGCCTGCAGCCGGATGTCCACCGACAGCACCAGCTTGTCGCCCGGCGTCGGCGGGTGGCTGTTGAGCCGCCGCACCGCTCGCCCGCCGGCGCTGGTCTCGACCTCCTCGAAGCCGGTGATGCCGTGCAGCTCGCGCTCGTACTTCTGCTCCAGGCCCAGCTTGCCGATGTATTCGGTGCCCTTGTAGTTGCCCTGCTCCTCCTCGGGCCAGTCGTCCATTGCCTTCTTCTCGGCCGCGTTGATGCGGCCGATGTAGCCCAGCAGGTGGCTGCCGACCTCGCCCAGCGGGTAGTGGCGGAACAGCCGCGCCTTCAGCTCGACGTCCGGGAAGCGGAAGCGCTGCGCCAGGAAGCGCGCCACCTCCTCGTCGCCGAGCTTGGTGCGGATGGGCAGCGACTCCGCGCCCTTGAGGTCCTCCTGCAGCCGCTTGTAGCGCCGGCGGTCGCGCGGGCCGATCTCGACGACGCCCGCCAGTTCCTCGATCAGCGCCTCGCTGTCGACACCCCGCTTCTGCAGGATCTCCAGCGTGTAGGCCGAGTAGTTGCTGGCCAGCACGACGCCGTGGCGGTCGACGATGAGCCCGCGGTTGGGCACGATGGGCACGACCGCGATGCGGTTGGCCTCGGCCTGGGTGGCCAGCTGCTCGTGGCGGAAGACCTGCAGGTGCACCAGCCGCGCCGCCAGCAGCGCGAACGCGACCAGCACCAGCGCCGCGGCGGCGAGCAGCCGGCCGCGGAAGCGGTCGAGTTCCTGCTCGATGTTCTTCAGCTCGGTCACGGCATGGGCCTGCGGACGACGGCCGGGCGCGGCATTGCGGCGATCACTACAGGGGCCGATTCTGATCCGGATCCGGCGGCCGGCGCTGCGGCGCCAGCAGCAGCCAGGTCGCCAGCGGCCACAGCAGCGCCTCCAGCACCGGCGCCAGCAGCATCCACCAGCCGGGGAACATGTCGCCGGCGACCAGCCGCACCAGCAGCGCGACCGCGTGCGCGCCGAAGAACAGCGGGAAGATCTGCAGCGTCTGCTCGGCGACGCCGAACCACAGCAGCCGGCGGTGGATGGTGATCGCCAGGAAGCTCAGCAGCGTGTAGGCCAGTGCATGCTGGCCGAGCAGCGCGCCCTGGTGCACGTCCATCAGCAGCCCGAAGACGAAGGCCACGCCGACGCCCACGCGCCGCGGCTGGTGCACGTTCCAGAACACCAGCGCCACCGCCAGCAGGTCGGGCATCGCCGGCTGGCGCCCCAGCGGCAGCAGGTTGACACCGAAGGCGACGGCCAGCGTGAAGGCGATGAACAGCGGGTTGACGGGCAGCAGCAGCTGGTCCGAGCCACGCGGCATGATCATCGGACCACCCTCCCCGTGCCAGCCGCTCAGGGCGCCGACGCGGCGCGGCGCGGCGCGGCAGCGGCGCCGCCGCCCTCGCCGGCGGCACCGGCACCCGGTGCGACGGTGGCCCCGGCCGCCGCCGCGACGGCCGGCGGCAGTTGCGCCGCCATCGGCTCCAGCAGCAGCACATGGCGCACGCCGTCGGCCTGCGCCGCCAGCGCCACCGCGACACGCGCGAAGCCGGCCTCGGCGCGCCGCTCCACGCGCTCCACCCGGCCCACCGGCAGGCCCGGCGGGTAGACGCCATCCAGGCCGCTGGTCTGCAGCAGGTCGCCGACCTGCACGTCGGCATCGGCCGGCACGAATCGCAGTTCCATGCCGCCGTCGCGGCCGCCGAAGGCGGCGCTGCGCTGCTGCGTGCGCAGGTTCAGCACCGGGATCGCGGCGTCCTTGTCGGCCAGCAGCGTGACCTCGGCGCTGAGCGGGAAGGCGCGCGTGACCTGGCCGAGAACGCCGGCCTCGTTGACCACCGGCGCCCCCGCCAGCACGCCGTGGTTGCTGCCGCGGTCGACGAAGACCTTGCGCGAGAACGGGTCGGCGCCCTCGTAGAGCACCTCGGCGGCCAGCGAGCGCACCGGCAGCGCCGGCCGCAGGTCCAGCAGCGCCCGCAGCCGCGCATTCTCCTGCGCCAGCTGCTCGGCGGCCGTGGCGCGCAGCGCGGTCGCGGCGAGCCGCTCGCTGGCCAGGCGCTCGGCCTCGCGCGCCGCGGCCAGGCCACGCAGGTAGTCGGTGCCGCCGGTCAGCAGTTCCACCGGCACGGCCAGCGTGCGCTGCACCGGCAGCAGCACGACGGCCAGCGCGGTGCGCAGCGGCTCGATCAGCGCGAGCCGGCTGTCGGCCGCCATCAGGAAGACCGCCAGCGCCGCGAAGAAGACGAGCTTGCTGCGCGCCGACAGGCCCTGGCGGAAGAACGGCGGCGGTGTGCGGTCCAGGGTTCCGAGCGGCATGCGCGCCCCCGAGCCGAGTGTTTACTCGGAGGTGAAGATGGACCCCAGGCGTTCCATGCGCTCCAGCGCCATGCCGCAGCCGCGCACCACGCAGGTCAGCGGGTCCTCGGCCACCAGCACCGGCAGGCCGGTCTCTTCCGCCAGCAGGCGGTCGAGGTCGCGCAGCAGCGCGCCGCCGCCGGTCAGCATCATGCCGCGCTCGGCGATGTCGGCGCCCAGTTCGGGCGGCGTCTGCTCGAGCGCATTCTTGACCGCGCTGACCATCTGGTTCAGCGGGTCGGTCAGCGCCTCCAGGATCTCGTTGGAGGAGATCGTGAACGAGCGCGGCACGCCTTCGCTGAGGTTGCGGCCCTTGACCTCCATCTCCTTGACCTCGCTGCCCGGGAAGGCGCTGCCGATGGTCTTCTTGATGGCCTCGGCGGTGGGCTCGCCGATCAGCATGCCGTAGTTGCGGCGGATGTAGTTGATGATGGCTTCGTCGAACTTGTCGCCGCCGACCCGGATGCTGCCCTTGTAGACCATGCCGCCGAGCGAGATGACGCCCACTTCCGTGGTGCCGCCGCCGATGTCGACGACCATCGAGCCCGAGGCTTCCGAGACCGGCAGCCCGGCGCCGATCGCGGCGGCCATCGGCTCCTCGATCAGGTAGACGTCGGAAGCGCCGGCGCCGAGCGCCGACTCGCGGATCGCGCGCCGCTCGACCTGGGTGCTGCCGCAGGGCACGCAGATGATGATCCGCGGGCTCGGGCGCAAGACGGACCGCGGGTGGACCATCTTGATGAACTGCTTGAGCATCTGCTCGGTGACCGTGAAGTCGGCGATCACGCCGTCCTTCATCGGCCGGATGGCCTCGATGTTGCCGGGCACCTTGCCGAGCATGGCCTTGGCTTCCTTGCCGACGGCCTGGATGGTCTTCTTGCCCTGCGGGCCGCCTTCGTGGCGGATCGCGACGACCGAGGGTTCGTCGAGCACGATGCCCTTGCCGCGCACGTAGATCAGCGTGTTGGCGGTGCCGAGGTCGATCGCGAGGTCGGTGGAGAAGTAGCGGCGCAGGGAGGCAGCGAACATGGGCTGGGGGAGGTCTGGGCGCCGGAGGCGGGCTGCTGGCATCTGCTGTCGTTGGCGCCCGGACATCGACTCGGCGCCGCGGCAGCCCAGCCGCTGGACTTTCGGGTAACTGGGGATAATAACGTAGCGATTCACCGCCAACGGGCGCGAAGAACGCTTTGTTTCGCGTGCTGTTCCTTGTGCCCGCGCTGCCGGCACGACGCGGCGGCGACGCCCCCTGCGCCCCCTGACACCCGTCCCGACACCGCCCCATCGATGGCCCTGACCCCAGCCGACGTGAGCCGCATCGCGCACCTGGCGCGGCTCGAACTCTCCCCCGACCAGCAGGCGCAGATGCTGCAGCAGCTCAACGGCTTCTTCGGCATCGTCGAGCAGATGAGCGCGGTCGACACACGCGGCGTCGAGCCGCTGTACACGCCGCTGGCCGCGGTGCACGCGGTGCCGCTGCGCCTGCGCGACGACGTCGTCAGCGAGACGGTGGACCGCGAGGCCAACCAGGCCAGCGCGCCGGCGGTCGAGCAGGGGCTGTACCTGGTGCCGCGGGTGATCGAATGAGCGCCGGCACCGAACTGCACGCGCTGGGCGTGGCCGACGCCGCGCGGGCGCTGCGCGAGCGGCGCTGCTCGGCGGTCGAGCTGACGCAGCACCTGCTGGCGCGCGCGGCCGCGCATGCCGGGCTCGGCGCCTTCCTGGCGGTCAACGAGGCCGCGGCGCTGGCGCAGGCCCGTGCCGCCGACGCGCGGCTGGCGCGCGGCGATGCCGGACCGCTGGCCGGCGTGCCGGTCGCGCACAAGGACATCTTCGTCACCGACTTCGCGACGAGCGGCCTGCCGTCGACCGCCGGCTCGAGGATGCTCGCCGGCTACCGCAGCCCCTTCGACGCCACCGTCGTGGCGCGGCTGGGCGACGGCGAGCCCGGGCGCGGCGCGGGCGCCGGCATGGTCACGCTGGGCAAGCTCAACTGCGACGAGTTCGCGATGGGCTCGGCCAACGAGAATTCGGCCTTCGGCCCGGCGAGGAACCCCTGGGACGCGTCGCGCGTGCCCGGCGGGTCGTCCGGCGGCTCGGCCGCGGCGGTGGCGGCGCGGCTGGTGCCGGCGGCCACCGGCACCGACACCGGCGGCTCGATCCGCCAGCCGGCCGGCTTCTCCGGCGTCACCGGCATCAAGCCGACCTATGGCGTGTGCAGCCGCTACGGGATGATCGCCTTCGCCTCCAGCCTGGACCAGGCCGGCGTGCTGGCACGCAGCGCCGAGGACTGCGCGCTGGTGCTGTCGGCGATGAGCGGCTTCGACGAACGCGACGCCACCAGCGCCCAGCGCCCGCCGCAGGACTTCCACGCCCAGATGCTGCAGCCGCGCGAAGGCGCGGGCGCCGGGCGCCCGCTGGCCGGGCTGCGCCTCGGCCTGCCGCGCGAATTCTTCCCCGCCGCGCTGGCCGCCGACGTGCACGGCGCGCTGCGCGCCGCGCTGGCCGAGCTCGAGAAGCTGGGCGCCACGCTGGTGGACGTCAGCCTGCCGCGCACCGAACTCGCGATCCCGGTCTACTACCTGATCGCGCCGGCCGAGGCCAGCTCCAACCTGTCGCGCTTCGACGGCGTGCGCTACGGCCACCGCGCCGCGGACCCGGCCGACCTGCTGGACCTGTACAAGCGCAGCCGCAGCGAGGGCTTCGGCGCCGAGGTGCAGCGCCGCATCATGATCGGCACCTACGTGCTCAGCCACGGCTACTACGACGCCTACTACCTGCAGGCGCAGAAGCTGCGGCGCATGATCGCCGACGACTTCCAGGGCTGCTTCCGCGACTGCGACGTCATCGCCGGCCCGGTGGCGCCCAGCGTGGCCTGGAAGATCGGCGAGCAGGCCGACGACCCGGTCAAGGCCTACCTGGCCGACATCTTCACGCTGCCGGCCAGCCTGGCCGGGCTGCCGGGCATGAGCGTGCCGGCCGGCTTCGGCGCCCACGGCATGCCGGTGGGCCTGCAGCTGATCGGCAACTATTTCGACGAGGCCACGCTGCTGCAGACCGCGCATGCGCTGCAGCAGGCGACCGACTTCCACGCCCGCGTGCCCGCCGGCTTCTGACGCGATGAACACCCCTGCCCTGATCCGCGGCTACGAGGTCGTCATCGGCCTGGAGACGCACGCCCAGCTGTCCACCGCGAGCAAGATCTTCAGCGGCGCCAGCACCCGCTTCGGCGCCGAGCCCAACACCCAGGCCTGCGCGGTGGACCTGGCGCTGCCGGGCACGCTGCCGGTGCTCAACCGCGGCGCGGTCGAGCGTGCGATCCGTTTCGGCCTGGCCGTGCAGGCCAAGGTGGCGCCGCTGTCGATCTTCGCGCGCAAGAACTACTTCTACCCCGACCTGCCCAAGGGCTACCAGATCAGCCAGTACGAGATCCCGGTCGTGCAGGGCGGTCGCGTCGAATTCCTGCTCGGCGGCGAGAAGCGCGCCGTGCGGCTGACCCGTGCACACCTGGAGGAGGACGCCGGCAAGAGCCTGCACGAGGACTTCCACGGCAGCACCGGCATCGACCTCAACCGCGCCGGCACGCCGCTCCTGGAGATCGTCAGCGAACCCGACATGCGCAGCAGCGCCGAGGCGGTGGAGTACGCCAAGGCGCTGCACGCGCTGGTGGTCTGGCTGGGCATCTGCGACGGCAACATGCAGGAAGGCAGCTTCCGCTGCGACGCCAACGTCAGCGTGCGGCGGCCGGGCGCCGGCTTCGGCACGCGGCGCGAGATCAAGAACCTCAACAGCTTCCGCTTCCTGCAGCAGGCGATCGACTTCGAGGTGCAGTGGCAGATCGACCGCCTGGAGGACGGCCTGGCCATCGAGCAGGCGACCTTGCTGTTCAACCCGGACAGCGGCGAGACGCGGGCCATGCGCACCAAGGAGGATGCGCACGACTACCGCTACTTCCCTGACCCCGACCTGCCGCCGCTGGTGATCGCGCCCGAGTGGGTCGAGCAGGTGCGCGCCGCGATGCCCGAGCTGCCCGGCGCGATGGCCGAACGCTTCCAGCGCGAGGACGGCCTGCCCGCCTACGACGCGCAGATGATGACGCAGAGCCTGGACTTCGCGCGCTGCTACGAGGCGGTGCGCGACGCCTGCGGCGGACCCGGCGGCGGCACCGGCCGCGCCGCCTGGGCCAAGCAGGCCGCCAACTGGCTGATGGGCGAGGTCAGCAAGCGGCTCAATGCCGAGGGCCTCGCGATCGCGCAGATGCCGGTGGCGCCGGCGGCGCTGGCGGCGCTGATCCGCCGCGTCGCCGACGGCACGGTGTCGAACAGCGGCGCGCGCCAGGTCTTCGACGCGCTGTGGAGCGGCGCCGGCGACGACGTCGACGCGCTGATCGAGTCGCGCGGCCTGAAGCAGATGAACGACGCCGGCGCGCTGGCGGCCCTCGTCGACGAGGTGCTGGCGAAGAACGAGAAGTCGGTGGCCGAGGTCCGTGCCGGCAAGGACAAGGCCTTCAACGCGCTGGTCGGCCAGGTCATGAAGGCCAGCCAGGGCAAGGCCAACCCGGCGCAGGCCGCGGAACTGCTCAGGCGCAAGCTCGGCTGAGCGGCGCCGGGCCGGTCAGCGGGTGGTCAGCGGGTGGCCGGCGACGCCGCGCGGCCGTTGGCCTGCGCCCCGGGCAGGGCACCCAGCGAGCCGGCCGGCGCGCCGGCCCACAGGCGGCGCAGCCGCTCGAGCTCGGCGTCGTAGAAGCGGTTGACGCGCGCCACCTCGGCCTCCTGCGAGGCGGCGGCCGCGCGCTGCGCTTCCATCGCGGCGTCGTTGGCGTCGATCGCCGCCTTCAGCTTGGGCGGCATCTGGCGGCCTTCGTAGAACTCGGCCTCGTTCATCAGCGGCTTGCGTTCGGCGGCCAGCTCGCTCATGCGCTGCTCGGTCGCGCGCATGGCCAGCCGCACGGTGTCCAGCGCGGCCTCGCGTGCACGCAGGTGCGCGGCTTCGTTCGGGTAGCGCGCCATCAGGTTGCGGTCGCGCCGTACCGCATCGGCCGCGGCGGCGCGCTCCAGCGCCGCCTGGCGGTCGCGTGCCTCCTTCTCGGCACGCTCGTCGGCGGTCAGCGTCGGCGGCACGACGGCCTTCAGCGAGCCGTCGCGGTTGAGGATCTGCTGTTCCTTGGCGATGCACTCCGGGATCGGGCGGTCGGACGTGAGGCGGCGCCCGCGGTCGTCGATGCAGGTGTAGATGCCGCCGGCTGCCCCCTTGGCCGGCTGCTGCGCGACGGCTGCCGGCGCCGCCAGCAGCAGCAGCGCCGCCCACAGCGCAGCCTGCACGGCCGTCGGGCGTGCTGCAGGGGGCCGCGGAAGGGATGGGCGCATTCAGACTCCGTAACGCTCGCGGTAGGCCCGCACGGGCTGCGCGTAGGCCGCCAGCGCAGGATCGGCACCGCTCGCCAGATACTGAAGCAAGTCCGACAGTGTCGCAATCGCGGCCACCGGCATCTGTAACTGCCGTGTGACGAACTGCACTGCGCTGTACGGGACGTCCTGCCCGCCCTCGGTGGCGCGTTCCTGGCGGTCGAGCGCGATCAGCACGCCGCAGGGCGTGGCGCCGGCGGCGGCGATCATCGCGATCGACTCGCGCACCGAGGTGCCGGCGGAGATCACGTCGTCGATGATCAGCACGCGGCCGCGCACCGGCGCGCCGACCAGCGTGCCGCCCTCGCCATGGTCCTTGGCTTCCTTGCGGTTGTAGGCGAAGGGCACGTTGCGGCCGCGCCGGGCCAGTTCCACCGCCACCGCGGCCGCCAGCGTGATGCCCTTGTAGGCGGGGCCGAACAGCATGTCGAAGGCGACCCCGCTGGCCAGCACGCGCCGTGCATAGAATTCCGCGAGGCGGCCCAGCCGCTCGCCGTCGTCGAAGCCGCCGGCATTGAAGAAATACGGCGACAGCCGGCCGGCCTTGGTGCGGAACTCGCCGAATCGCAGCACGCCGGCGGCGACCGCGAATTTCACGAACTCCTGCGCCAGCGCGGGGTCGTCTGCCCCGGCAGGCGCGCCCTGCAGTGCGGCCGTCATCTCGGAAAGGTCCTCGTCGTGGGTTTTCGACTCGTCACGCTGAACCTCAACGGCATCCGCTCGGCGGCCAGCAAGGGCCTGCTGGAGTGGGCCGACAGCGTGGGGGCGGATTCTATGGGCGTGCAGGAAGTGAAAGCCCAGGCTGCCGATGTGGCCGGACGCTTCGAGCGCGTCGCCGGCATGGACGGCCACTTCCACTTCGCGCAGAAGAAGGGCTACTCCGGCGTCGGGCTGTACCTGCGCAAGGCGCCCGATGCGGTGCTCGCCGGCTTCGGCAGCCGCGAATTCGACGCCGAGGGCCGCTGGGTCGAGGCGCGCTACGACACCGCGAAGCGCAAGTTCAGCCTGATCAGCTGCTACTTCCCCAGCGGCAGCAGCGGCGAGGAGCGCCAGGCCGCCAAGTTCCGCTTCCTCGCGCGGCTGTATCCGCACCTGATGAAGCTCAAGGCCGAGCGCGAATTCGTCCTCGTCGGCGACGTCAACATCGCGCACCAGGAGATCGACCTCAGGAACTGGAAGAGCAACCAGAAGAACAGCGGCTTCCTGCCCGAGGAGCGCGCCTGGATGACCAAGCTGCTGACCAAGGGCGGCCTGGTCGATGTCTTCCGCACGCTCAACCCGCGGCCCGAGCAGTACACGTGGTGGAGCAACCGCGGCCAGGCCTGGGCCAAGAACGTGGGCTGGCGGCTGGACTACCACCTGGCGACGCCCGGCATCGCGGCGACCGCGAAGCGCGAGCAGATCTTCCTGGACCGGCGCTTCAGCGACCACGCGCCGGTGATCGTGGACTACGACTTCAAGCTCTGACGCGGCCGCGGGCCGGGCGCGACCCCACCCGGTCCGGCATGGGCCGCCCGCCAGGCCCGTTCGAGCCCGGCCCAGTCGTCGGCCTCGCGCGCGGCGCGCTCCAGCGTCACGGGGGCCAGGCCCGCCGGGCCCAGGCGGTATTCGGCGAACACCTGCTGCAGCACCGCCTTGTTGGCGGCGCGCGCCCGCGCGTCGGTCAGCCTGGTGCCGATGCGGAAGTCCTGCCGGCGCGGGTGCAGCGGCTGGCCGTTGGCCTGC
Source organism: Rubrivivax sp. (assembly GCA_019635315.1). Classification (GTDB taxonomy): domain Bacteria; phylum Pseudomonadota; class Gammaproteobacteria; order Burkholderiales; family Burkholderiaceae_C; genus Rubrivivax. The sequence continues at coordinate 531,896 of JAHBZT010000001.1, read as the reverse complement.
AGCAGCACGGGCGCCTGCAGGTGCAGGCGCTCCGCGGCCGAGATGGCGCGCTCGAACAGCGCCTGCGCGGCAGCCACCGCGGCGGCATAGCCGGGCACCAGCTGCTCGCGAAAGACCGCGGCCGGCTCGCCGCCGGCGAGCACGCGCTCGACCGCCTCGTGCAGGCACAACCGCCAGCCGCGCTTGCCGGCGCGCGTGTCCTCGCAGCGGCTGTCCACCGAGTTGACCAGCCCGTGCACGGCATTCGTGCGCCCGAACAGGTGCGCCTTCACGTTGCCGCGGATGATGGGCGAGCGGAAGACGGCATGCACGCCGGGTTCGCCATTGACGCTGAAGTCGCAGGGCAGCACATGCGCGGCCTGGAAGACGTCGGGCGCCTGGTTGTCCTGCACCCGGGCCGGCACCGGCACCAGGTGGTCATGCGGCCCCAGGATGCCGCGGCGTGCCAGCCCGCCCAGCAGGTGCAGCACCCGCCACAGCGTCAGGTAGCGGTCCCTGCGATGGCCGGCCAGGTCGCCCAGCGTGAGCCCACGGCCGTCGGTGACGGCATGGGTGGCGAGCTCGTCGAGGACGACCATCACGTCGACGTCCGGGTTCAGGATCTCGCGCTGGGCCATGGGGGTCTCGGGTCGTGCGGGCCGGCGGGGCCGGCCCATGGGAACGGGTCTGCCGATGTTGACCGGCCAGGACCGGTCCCGGCATCCCTCGCCGGCAGGAGACCGGCGCGCGGGTTGCCCGCTCAGCCGTCGAGCCGGACCGCGTCCTGCACGCCGTACGCCGGCCCGCGCACGATGCGCCCGAAATACGACGCGTGCGCGTCGCTGCCCTCGAGCCACTGGCGCAGGAAGAGGCGCTGCCAGGCCTCGCGGTCGACGTCGACCGCGACGGCGTCGGCGAAGACGCCACCGGCGCGCACGCCGAAACGGCGCTCGGGACCGTCGAAGGGCGTGAGCGCGACGCGCGTCAGCAGCCCGGCGCCGTCGCCGGCGAAGTTGGGCATGCCGGTGGCGCCGTTGTTGAAGATCCAGCGCGGCGCCTCGTCCCCGTCGACCCGCAAGCCCTGGAAGACCGGCAGGCAGGTGTGCGTGCAGGCGAAGGCGTCGACGCCGGCACGCCGGAACCAGCGCCGCACGTCGGCGCGGTGGGCGGCGTCGCGCAGGTGCTCCTGCGCGAAGCCCCAGCCGGCGAGCGAGGTCGCGTCGCCGTGCACGATGCCCAGCTGCAGGCCGCCGACCTCGGCGCGCGCCCACATCGGCAGCGCGGCCACCTCGGCGCGCTGGGCCGGCGTGGCGGCCGCGCGCAGCCGGCGCAGGATGCGGTTGGAGCGTTCGACGACCTCGTCGCCGACCCAGTCCGGGTAGGCGCAGCCGCAGCCGGCATCGGCGCCGTCGCCCGCATCGTCGGCCGCCAGTTCGGTCTCGACGTTGCCGCGCAGCGCGACATGGCCGAGCACGCCGCGCTGCACCTGGGCGAAGACCTCGGGATCGGCGTCGAACCAGTGGAAGTCGCCGTTGAAGACCAGCCGCTTGCGCCCCCGCTCGCGGTCGAACAGCTCGAGCACGCGCGCCAGCGCCAGCGCGTTGCCGTAGAGGCCGCCGACGACGTACAGGGTGTCCAGTTCGTGCAGCAGCGGCGGCGGCGGTGCCGCGAAGACTTCCGGCGCATAGCGGTAGTGCAGCGGGCAGCTGCGGCCGGGGGCCTCGTCGTGCAGGCTGGCGGTCGGGACGGCATTCATCGCGTCGGGCCTCAGGGGTGGGCGGCGGCCAGCCGGGCGGCGGCCGCGCCGGGAAGGTCATGAAGCAGCGCGCCGGCGGCGCTGGCGGGCGCGCGGTACAGCGCGGCCAGCCGCTCGTCGTCCAGCCCGGCGCGCGGACGGTCGAAGACGATGCCGCCACCGGCCAGGCCGATCACGCGATCGGCCAGCAGCGGCAGCAGCGCCGCGTGGTGGACGACGCTGACCAGCGTGGCGCGCGAGGCGGCCTCGCGCAGCACCGCGGCGGCAAGCTCGGTCGATGCCGGGTCCAGCGCCGAGGTCGGTTCGTCGGCCAGCAGCAGCCGCGGGCGCTGCAGCATGAGCCGCGCCAGACCGACCTTCTGGCGTTCGCCGCCGGACAGCCGGTCCGCGCGCGTGCCGGCCCGCGCGGCCAGGCCCAGGCGGGCCAGCGCGGCCTCGGCCTCGGCGACCAGCGGCGCCGGGTACAGCCGCACCCAGCTGCGCCAGGCCGGCAGCTCGTCGCGACGCGCCAGCGCGCCGACGAGCACGTTCTCCAGCGCGCTCAGGCGCGGCACCAGGTGCAGGCCCTGCATCACCTGCCCGACCTCGGCGCGCAGCGCGCGCCAACCGGCGCGCGACAGCGGCCGCGGCGCCGCGGCGTCGAGGCGGCGGCCGAGCACCTCGACCTCGCCGCGGGCCGGCACCGCCAGCCCCGTCAGCAGGCGCAGCAGCGTGCTCTTGCCGGCGCCGTTGGCGCCGACCAGCGCGACACGCTCGCCGGCGCGGATCAGCAGCTCCGGGACCTGCAGCAGCACGCGGCCGCCGGCCTCGACGGCCACGCCGTGCAGGCGGATCACGGCGGGCGGCGTCATCGCAGCGCGCGGCGGATGCGCCGCGACAACGCATCGAACGCGATCACCAGTGCGATCACGACCAGCAGCACGGTCGCCAGCCGGCCCCACTGGAACAGGCTCACCGCCTCGGAGATCAGCAGGCCCAGGCCGCCGGCGCCGATCAGCCCCAGGATGGTCGAGTCGCGGATGTTGAACTCCCAGACATAGAGGTGGTTGCCGACGAACTGCGGCAGCACCGAGGGCCAGACCGCGTTGAAGAACACCTGCAGCGGCGTCGCGCCGGTGGCGCGCACCGCCTCCACCGCCGCCATGTCCAGGCTCTCGATGCTTTCGGCATAGAGCTTGCCGTAGGTGCCCATCGAGTGCAGCGCGATGGCCAGGATGCCCGCCGTCGGCCCGAGCCCGACGATGCCCACCAGCACCAGCCCGAAGACCAGCGTGTGCACGGCGCGCGCGACGTCCAGCACGCCCTTGGCGGCCCAGGCCAGCGGCCGCGGCGCGCCCAGGTTGCGCGCCGTGAGCAGGCCCAGCGGCAGCGCCAGCAGCGCGGCCAGCAGCGAGCCCAGCGTCGCGATCTGCAAGGTGACCCAGGTCGCGCGTGCCAGGCCGGCCAGGTAGCTCGCCTCGACCGCACGCCGGTCCTCCACGCGCAGCAGCGTGCCGTCGTCGCTGCGGTATTCCAGCCGCTCGGCGCCGAACCAGAGGTCGAGAAAGCTGGGCCGCGCGAAGTCGGCCAGCGAGCGCAGCAGGTTGTCCCAGGGGTTGCGGCCCAGCGACAGGTCGCCGGCCGCGGCCAGCGTGGCCAGGCACAGCAGCACCAGCGCGCCATAGGCCAGCGCCAGCGCCGCGAAGCCGAGCCGCCCGCGCGGCGCGGGCGACGGCGCGGGTTCGGCCACGAGGCCGGCCAGGCTCATGCCGGGCTCATTTCGGTGCCAGCTTGCCGGTGGCCAGCCCGGCATCGCGGATCGGCTTGTAGAACGCGTTGTCGGCATCCACGAAGCCGGTGTAGTGGGCGGGCAGCAGGTTCGGCCGCTGTGGCAGCAGCGGTCCGACCTCGGCCAGCGCGGCCTGCAGCCGCTGCACGAAGGCGCGGTCGCGGTACAGCGCGGCGCTGACTGCCACCGCGTCGTTGGGCAGCGGGGCCGACTGCCAGATCACGACGCTGCGCTCGGCCTGGATCAGGCCCTGCTCGATCATCGCGCTGCGGTTGCGGTTGTAGTCGGCGCCGGCGTCGAGCTGGCCCGCGGCGACCTGGGTCTGTATCGCCTGGTGCCTGGTGTGCAGCACGCGGCCGAAGTGCTTCTCCGGGTCCACGCCCTGCTGCATGAAGTAGTGCAGCGGGATCAGGTAGCCGGAGGTCGAGCCCTTGTCGCCGAAGGCGAAGCTGCGGCCGCGGCCCTTGGCGCCGAGCAGGTCCCGGATGCTCGTGATGCCGGAGTCCGGGTGCGTGACGATGAGCGCGAAATACTCCGGCTTGCCCTGGTACAGGATGGTCGAGACGACCTGCGCGTCGGCGTGGTGGTGGGCCAGCACGTAGCCCCAGGGGCCCATCAGCGCGATGTCGGTCTCGCCGCTGGCCAGGCTCTTGGCCAGGCCCTCCCAGCTGTCGACCGTGCGCAGCGCCACCGGCCGGCCCAGCCGCTGCGCCAGGTGCTCGGCCAGCGGGCGGTAGGTGGCGTCGTTCTTCTCGCGGTCGGGCTGGAACATGCCGACGCCGAAATTCAGCGTCCGGCCCTGCGCGAAGGCGGCCGGCAGCGCGAGGGGGCTCGCGGCAGCGGCGGCGGTGCCCAGCAGGTGGCGGCGGGTGATCGTCATGCGGGACTCCTCGGGTCGTCGCGGGGTGGGGCGTGGTGTCAGGTCGCCGTGCGGACGTCGTTGAGCGACCAGTCGTAGTCCAGGAAGCCGACCGGCACGCTGGCGGCCCGGATGCGTTCGCGGTCGGCCGGCGCATCGGCCAGGCGGTCGGCGTGGCGCGCGGCGAAGGCCGCGACGGAGGTGATGCCGCGGTGGCCCAGCGTGAAGTCCTCTTCGTACCAGTCGAAGATCCTCGACAGCGCCAGGCGCCGGCGCTGCAGGTCGTAGCGGTTGCGCGTGCGGTCGGCCATGAAGCGCCCGGCCTGCTGCCCGAGCTGCGCGTCCAGCCGCTCGGCGACATAGGCCTCCTCGCGCAGCATCGGGCAGCCGACGCTGGCGCAGTTGACCGCGAAGTGCACGCGCGGTTCGTCGAAGACGCCGCGCGCGCGCAGCATCGCATGCTCGATGTCGTCCAGCGAGAGCTTCGCGCCAAGCAGCGGCACCCACTTCGGCTTCCACGGGTTGCCGAACAGACCGCCGAGGTCGCGGATGGAGGTCAGGTCCGGGTAGCGCGTCAGCACCAGCTCGACGGTGAAGGCGTTGTAGGCATTGATCAGGAAGGCCTGCTGCTGGTCCTTCGTGAAGCGCTCGTAGTCGGCGCGGCCGGGCGCCGACAGCGCCGCCAGCACCGCGTGCAGCGCCGGTCGCTCGGCGGCGACGGCGGCATAACGCAGCTGCGAGGCCTGGCCGCCGCGCAGCAGCACGACGTGACGCGCCAGCAGCGCGGTCCACGCCGCATAGGCGTGGTCGAAGCCCTGCGCGCGCGCCCAGGGTGCGGCCAGCACCGCCGCCGCGGCGCCGGCACCCTGCAGCAGTGCGCGGCGACGCATCAGCCGCGCTCCCAGGCGTGGTAGCGCGCGACCCACTCGAGCAGCCTCTTCGGCGCATGGGCGCGCTTCCACTCGCCGGCGGCGTACTTGTTGGCCTCGGCCAGCGTCGGGTAGGTGTGGATGGTGCCGAGGATCTTGTTCAGCCCCAGTCCATGCCTCATCGCGAGCACGTATTCGGCCAGCAGGTCGCCGGCATGCTCGCCGACGATGGTCACGCCCAGGATGCGGTCCTTGCCCGGCACCGTGAGCACCTTGACGAAACCGTGCGCGGTGCCGTCGGCGATGGCGCGGTCCAGGTCGTCGATGCCGTAGAGCGTGACCTCGAAGGCGATGCCCTGTTCCCGCGCCTCGGTTTCCGACAGGCCCACGCGCGCCACCTCCGGGTCGGTGAAGGTGGCCCAGGGAATGACCGAATAGTCGGCGCGGAAGCGGCGGAAGCGGCCGAACAGCGCATTGACCGCCGCATACCAGGCCTGGTGCGCCGCCACATGCGTCAACTGGAAGGGCCCCGCGACATCGCCGACGGCATAGATGTTCGGGTACAGCGTCTGCAGCCAGGCGTTGGTCTCGATGGTCCGGCGCGGGGTCAGCGGGATGCCCAGCTCCTCCAGCCCGTAGCCGCTGGTGCGCGGGCTGCGGCCGACGGCGCACAGCAGCTCGTCGAAGGGGATCACGACCTCGGCTTCGTTCACGCCCTCGCCCTGCCGCGCGACGAGGCGCTTCTCGCCGCCCACGAGCTCCACGCGCACCGCCTGGTGGCCGGTCAGCAGCCGCACGCCGTCGGCGCGAAGCGAGGCCGCGACGAGGTCCGAGACCTCCGGGTCCTCGCGCCCCAGCACGCGCGGCGCCATCTCCACCTGCGTGACCGCGCTGCCCAGGCGCGCGAAGGCCTGCGCCAGCTCGCAGCCGATGGGGCCGCCGCCGAGCACGACCAGGCGCCGCGGCAGCTCGGTCAGGCCCCAGACGGTGTCGCTGGTCAGGCAGCCGACCTCCTTCAGGCCGGGAATGGTCGGCACGAAGGGGCTGGCGCCGGCGGCGATGACGATGGCCCGGGTGCTCAGCACCTGCTTCGCGCCGTCGGCCCGCGTGACCTCCACGCTCCAGGGGCTGGTGATGCGCGCGTGACCCTGCAGCACCTCGACACCCAGAGCGGTGTAGCGCGCCACCGAGTCGTGCGGCTCGATGGTGCGGATGACCTCGTGCACGCGCCGCATCACGGCGGCGAAGTCCACGCGCCCGGTGACGTCGGCCAGGCCGAGTGCTTGCGCCTGCTTCAGCTGCCGCGCCAGCCTGGCCGAGCGGATCAGCGCCTTGCTCGGCACGCAGCCGAAGTTGAGGCAGTCGCCGCCCATGCGATGCCCTTCGACCAGCGTGACCCGGGCCTTCACCGCGGCCGCGATGTAGGCCGTGACCAGCCCGCCGGCGCCGGCGCCGATGACGACGAGGTTGCGGTCGAAGCGCGCCGGCTTCGGCCACCGCGCGTAGACCTTGCGCCGGCGCAGCGCGTCGACGCCGAATTTCGCCGCCAGCGGAAATAGCCCCAGCAGCGCGAAGCTGAGCCACAGCGCCGGCGAGAACACGTCGCCCGGCGACCGGATCGCCGCGAGCTGGGTGCCGGCATTCACGTAGACCACGGTGCCGGCGAGCATGCCGAGCTGGCTGACCCAGGCATAACGCCAGACCGGCATCGCGGTCAGCCCCATCAGCAGGTTGACGGCGAAGAACGGAAACGCCGGCACCAGGCGCAGGGTCAGCAGATAGAAGAGGCCGTCGCGCCGCACGCCTTCGTCGACGGCCGCCAGATGGCGCCCGAAGCGCGCCTGCACGCTGCCGCGAAACAGGTAGCGCGCGGCCAGGAAGGCCAGCGTGGCGCCGGCCGTCGACGCGAAGCTGACCAGCACGAGCCCCGTCCAGAAGCCGAAGATCGCGCCGCCGGCCAGCGTCATCACCAGCGCGCCGGGCAGCGACAGCGCGGTCACGGCGACGTAGATCGCGAAATAGGCCGCCGCCGTCGCCAGCGGCCGCGCCTGGTAGAGCGCGATCAGCGCATCGCGGCTGGCCTTCAGCTGCTCCAGCGTCAGCAGTGCGCCGAGATCGAACTGGCGCCACAGCAGCACGCCCGCGACCGCGGCCGCGAGCAGGCCTCCCCACAGCGCCTTGCGCGAGGGCGCGGCCATCAGGCGGCCCGGGCGGGCTGCTCGCGCATGGTGGCGACCTGGTCCTCGAGCGCACCGCCGCAGCTGCTGCCCTGGCCGGCGGTGCAGCCGTAGCAGTGGTCGGCGACGCGGATCGCCGCGCCGGCCGGGTCGTGCCGCAGCAGGTCGCGCAGCTGCGGCGCGGCGGCGCCTTCGGGCGCGGCGGGCAGGCCCAGCATCTGGTTGAAGTCGCAGTCGTAGAGCCGGCCCTGCCAGTCCACGCTGAGCAGGCCGCGGCACATCACGGTCTCGAGGTTGTCGGCGCGGAAACTGTCGCGCAGCAGCCGCATGTAGGTCGCGAAGCCGCCCTTGCTGACCAGCGTGCTGCCGAAGCGCTGGATCGGCATGTTGGTCAGCGCCAGCAGGTGGTCGAAGCGGATGCCGAAGTGCTGCATCAGCTCGCGCTTGTAGTCGGCCTCCAGCGCGGCCTGCGGCGGCGGCAGCGACGGACCCTGAGGGTTGTAGACCAGGTTCAGCACCAGGCCCTTCTGGGGGTCCTGGGCCGGGTCGCCGTAGCCCAGCGCATTGAGCCGGCGCAGCCCGGCGATGCTGCGCTCGAAGACGCCGTCGCCGCGCTGGCGGTCGACGTTGGCCGGCGAATAGCACGGCAGCGACGCGGTGATCTCCACGCCCTCGGCGGCCAGGAAGTCGGCCAGGTCCTCCTGCCCCGGTTCGGACAGGATGGTCAGGTTGCAGCGGTCGATCACGCGCACGCCCAGCGCGCGCGCGCCGCGCACGAGCTCGCGGAAATGCGGGTTGAGCTCTGGCGCGCCGCCGGTCAGGTCCAGCGTCGTGATGCCGCGCGCACGCAGCACCTGCAGCACCAGCGCCGCGGTCTCGCCGTCCATCATCTCGGTGCGCTGCGGGCTGGCCGCGACATGGCAGTGCAGGCAGCTCTGGTTGCACTTGTAGCCCAGGTTGACCTGCAGCGTGTGCAGGCGGCCGCGGCGCAGCGGCGGGAAGTCGGTGGCGGCGAGCAGCGGCAGCCTGGGGTGCATCGTCGGGGTCCTTCTTGCGGGGCAACGGGCGACGGTACGCCGCCCGTGGCCAGTTCGCCGCGCGGCCGGCGGCGGTTACAGCCGGGCGGCCGCAGCGCAGCGACGGCGCGGCCAGTCTGGCAGACCCGCGCCCGCCCTGCCGCGCATGCAGAATCCGCCGATCGTCCCCGCCCGGGCGCAGGGTGCGCCGGGGCCCGGCGGCCCGCTGTAACCCGACCGCCCCGTCCGACGACATGCCCGAAGACGCGAGCCCGAACGACTTCGAGACCGGCCTGAAGCCGCTTTGGCTGCGCGCCCAGGCCGGCGACGAGGCGGCGTACCGGGTCTGCCTGGAGCGCATCGCGGTCCGGCTGCGCGGCTACCTGCGCCGCCGCATGCAGAGCCTGCCGGACGACGTGGAGGACCTGGTGCAAGAGACGCTGCTGGCGCTGCATCTGCAGCGCGGCACCTACGACCCGGCGCTGCCCGTCAGCGCCTGGGTGCTGGCGATCGCGCGCCACAAGCTGGTGGACCTGTGGCGCCGCCGCGGCCGGCGCGACGACCTGCACGACGCGCTGGACGAGGTCGACGAGTCGGCGCTCGCCGCCGTGGCCGAGGACGGCCAGGCGCGGCGCGACCTCGACAAGCTGCTGCTCGAGCTGCCCGAGGCGCAGCGCCTGGCCATCGTGCTGACCAAGGTCGAGGGCCTGTCGGTCGCCGAGGCCTCGCAGCGCACCGGCGCGTCGGCGTCGGCGATCAAGGTCCAGGTGCACCGCGGGCTGAAGCGCCTGGCGCGCCTGGTCAGGGAGTGACGGGCTGGAGAGCCGACGACGATGAAGACCGCCACGCTGATCGATCTGCTCGCGCGCGGCGCCGGGCCGGCGCCGCGCGCGGTGGCGGCGCGCCGGCTGCTGCCGGCGGCCCTGGCCGGCGTGCTGGCGAGCGCCGCGCTGGCACTGGCCGTGCTGGGACCGGTGCCGGCGGCGATGTTCGCGACGCCGGCGCCCTGGCTGAAGCTGCTCTACACCGGCGCGCTGGCCGTGGCCGCGGGCTGGCTGGCGGCGCGGCTGGCGCGGCCGGTCCCGCGGCTGCAGCGGCCGCGCGCCGCCGTGCTGGCGGTGCTGGGCGCGATGGCGCTGCTGGGTGGCCTCGCGCTGCTCGCGACGGCGCCCGGCGAGCGCCTGGTGGCACTGATGGGGCACTCGGCGCTGGCCTGCCCGTGGAATGTCGCCGCGCTCTCGCTGCCGGCGCTGGCGGCGGCGCTGTGGGCGCTGCGCGGGCTGGCGCCGACACGGCCGCGTGCCGCCGGCTTTGCCGCCGGGCTGCTGGCCGGGGCGCTGGGGGCGCTGGGCTATGCGCTGTCCTGCGTCGAATCGTCGCCGGCCTTCGTGGCCGTCTGGTACACGCTGGGCATGCTGCTGGCGGCGCTGCTGGGCGCCGCGCTGGGGCCGCGCGTGCTGCGCTGGTAGCGCGGCGCGGCGGCACCCCGCCGCGGCTTGATTCGCCCTCGCCGCGCGCGCACACTGCGCCGTCCTCGCCGGGACCGGAGATGCCCATGCAGCTGTCGCGCTTCTTCACGCTGGCCGAGCTGACGCGGTCCGATACCGCGGCCCGCGAAGGCATCCCGAACCAGCCCGCCCAGGCGCAGATCGACGCCCTGCGCACTTTGTGCAGCGCGCTGCTGGACCCGCTGCGCGAGGCGGTCGGGCGGCCGATCCGCGTCACCTCGGGCTACCGCGGGCCGGCGCTGAATGCACGCATCGGCGGCTCGGCGACCAGCCAGCACAGCCACGGCCAGGCGGCCGACCTGCAATGCCCGGGGCTCGACGTGCTGGAGCTGTTCAAGACCGTGATCCGCCTCGGCCTGCCCTACGACCAGCTGATCTACGAGGCGCAGAGCGCGAGCGTGAAGTGGGTGCATGTCTCGCACCGCGCCGGCGCCAACCGCGGCGAGGTCCGCGTCGCGCAGTTCAACGCCGCCGGCCGGCCGACCGGCTACCCGCTGGTCGGCGCCGAGCAGGCGCTGGCGATGCGCGAGCGCACGACACGCTCGCGCAGCGCCATGTCCGAACCGGGCTATGTCGAGCGTGCCGACGAGCCCGACCACGACGCCGCGGACGCCCCCGCGCCTGCGGCCCGGCCGGCGGAGACGACGGCACCCGCGACCACGCGCCGCGCCGCGGCGAAGGCGCCGGCCCGGCGCGCGGCAGCGAAGAAGGCCCCGGCCCGGAAGGCGGCGAAGGCCGCGGCGAAGAAGGCCGCACCCAGGAAGACCCGTGCGAAGAAGACCCCTGCGAAGAAGGCACCGGCAAAGAAGGCCCCGGTCAAGAAGTCCGCGGCCAGGAAAGCCGCAGCGAAGAAGACGGCGACGAAGAAGGCGGCGCCGAAGCAGGTCGCCGGCAAGGCGGCCCCGGCGAAGCGGTCGGCCTCGGCGCCGGCGTCCGCGGGCACGCCGGCACGCGCCAGGAAGGCGCCCGCCCAGCGGGGCACGGCCAGGACCGCGGCCGCGAAGACTTCCCCGGCGCGCAAGGCGGCGGCGACGAAGACACCGGCCCGCCGCGCGACGCCGCGCTGAAGGCGCCCGGCGTGCTCAGCGCCGCGGCGCCTCGGGTCCGGCGATGCGGCCGTCGGCGCGCGCCGACAGGTATTCGAACAGGTCCATGATGTGCGCGCCGACCACCGGCTCGCCCTGCCAGGCCGGCATCTCGACCGCACCGCGTTCGCGCGCGACGACCTCGTCGACCAGCGTCTCGCGCGGCGAGCCGGCGCTGCCCGCGGGCAGCCCCCAGTCGTAGCGCCGCAGCACGAGGTCGACGAACCGCTGCGGTCCGATGTCGCGCAGGCGCAGCCGCAGGTCGGGCACGCCGTCGCCGCCGCTGGCGTCCGCGCGGTGGCAGGACGCGCAACGCTGCTGGTAGACGCGCCAGCCGGCGTAGGCCGAGCCCAGCGGCGCCGCGCGCTCCGCGGCAAGCTGCCGGGCCGGCTCGGTGTTCTGCAGCCGGACCGTTCCGCCGCTGCAGGCGGCCAGCAGCACGGCGGTGAGCAGCAGCGCCGTGGCGGCGCGGCGGCGGGCAGGGAGGGTCTGTCGTGCTGGCATCGGGTCGGCGGGCGTGGTGGTGCGCGCAGCATCGCGCCGCGGCGACGCCTGTCCCTTGACGAGGATCATGTGCGCTCCTCTCGGCAGCGCACGACGCACCGCAACAAGCCGCCCGGCGACGGCGCGCGTGCGCCGGGAACCTGCCGCGCCGCGGACCCGCGGCGGCCGTGTCCGGCTTGACCCGGCGAGCGGGCCATGCCGGGGCAGCAGCGCGGACCCCGCTGTCGAGGCGGCAGGCGTCCGGCCGCGGTGCTGCGCGTCTGCGTGGCTTTCGCGGGCGAGCTGCTGCGCCACGCCGGCGCCGGCGCCGAGACACCGGGGCGGAACGGTGAGCGGGACCTCACCGACGCCATGCTCGCCCAGGGGGTGGTCCGAGCGGCGCGCGCCGCGCGCGCCCGTCTGGTCTATGCTTGGCGCCATGCGCTGCACCCTGCGACTGCCCCCCGCCCCGGCCCTGCCGGGTGTGCCGGTGCGCGCGTCGCGAGCCCGGGGCCTGCGCCGAACGGCCGGGCATTCCTGAGCCCGGCGGTCGCCTCCTTCTCCCCACCTTCCCGCGCAACACCCGACCGCCGGGCCCCGCCACAGCGCCAGGGCCGGTGGTGTCACGCGCGTGCCCGGCACGCCGCCACCGGACCCGCCACCCGGAGTGTCCGATGAACGACCTGCACGCGGTCCGCGCCGACCGCATCCTGACCGAACTCGACCATGCGCGCCTGGCGCGCTGCCTGCGCCGCAACGAGCTCGCCGCCGACCCCGACCTGCCCGAGATGCTGGCCGGCGCCCGGGTGGTGCCCGGCCGCGAGGTGCCGGCCGACGTGGTGACCATGTATTCCAGCGTGCTGGTGCAGGAGCACCCGGCGGCGGCGCCGCGCAAGCTCACGCTGTGCTACCCGGAAGACGCCGAACCGGCGCAGGGCTTCGTCTCGGTGCTCTCGCCGGTGGGCAGCGCACTGCTCGGCCTGCCGGTCGGCGCCCTGGCGCAATGGCGGCTGCCCGACGGCCGCACCGCGCAGGCCCGGGTGATCGAGATCCTGTTCCAGCCCGAGGCCAGCGGCGACTACACGCTGTAGCCGGTGTCCGACCTTGCCGGGTGCACGGCCGGCGCCGGCAAGGTCGACGCGGCCCGGTCATGGACGTAGCATCGGTCGCGGTGCACCGGCGGTGCATCCGGCCGGCGCCCATGCCGGGTCGCGACAGGAGTGATGGCCCATGCAACTGACCGATCTGCTCGCCCGCATGGGCGGCCTGCAATCGATGGCCCGCGAACTCGGCGTCGACGAGCGCCAGGTGGCCAGCGGCGCCGATGCCCTGCTGCCCGCCATCCTGGGCGGCTTCAAGAAGCAGGCGCAAGCCCAGCCCGCCGGGCTCGAGGGCCTGGGCGGCCTGCTCGGGCAGCTTGGCGGCGGCAGCCTGCTCGACGAGGTGATGGCGCCGCAGCCGACCCCGGTCGAGCATGGCAACGACGTGCTGGCGCAGATCTTCGGCTCGAAGGACGTCAGCCGCAGCGTGGCGCAGAACGCCGCGGCGCAGACCGGGCTGGACCCGTCGCTGCTGAAGAAGATGCTGCCGCTGCTGGCAATGGTCGTCACCGGCCTGATGGCCAGGCAGGGTGGCGCGGCACCGGCGGCGCCCGCGGGTGGCGGCGGCGGGCTCGGCGACCTGCTGGGCGGCGCGCTCGGCGGTGGCGGCGGCAGTGGCGCCGGCGGCGGCCTGGGCGATCTGCTCGGTGGCCTGCTCGGCGGCCAGGGCGGCGCAGGCGGCCGCGCTGGTGGCGGTGCCGGCGGCCTGGCCGCGATGCTGGACGTGGACGGCAACGGCAACCCGCTGGACGACATCCTGCGCATGGCCGGCAAGGCGATGCGCTGAGCGTGGACGCATGGCCGTCCCTGCGGACGGCCATGCGCCTCGCGAAGGGGCCCGCGTGTCCCGCACGCGGGCCGCGGCCTGCAAGGCTGAGCACGGACACAAGGGCCGCCTGCGCGGACCCGCGTGCCGTGCGAAGGGCGAGCGCATACTGGCGCGAGCGCGGCCTGCGCGGCCGCGGCGCCGGGCGACCGGTCAGTCCGCCTTCGGCGCCGGCGCCAGCGGCGCGAAGACCGCGTCGCGCTTGGCCTTCCAGGCGGCGATCGCCGCGTGCATCTCGCCGAGGTCCCAGATCGCGCTCTGCAGCAGCGTCATCTGCTGCAGCGACTCGGCGGTCGGGTGGTCCACCGCGTGGTTCAGCGCCAGCTTGCTGCCGGCCACCGCCAGCGGGGACTTGGCGGCGATGCGCGCGGCCAGCTCCAGCGCATGGGCGTGCAGTGCCTCGGCGTCGGCGAGCACCGCGTTGACGAGGCCGATGCGCAGCGCACGCTCGGCGTGCACGCGGTCGCCGGTGTAGGCCATCTCGCGCGCCACCCCGGGCGGCACGATCTTGGGCAGCCGCTGCAGCACGCCCAGGTCGGCGGCCATGCCGATGTGGATTTCCTGCACCGTGAAGAAGGCGTCGGCGCTGGCCAGGCGGATGTCGCAGGCCGCCGCGATGTCCAGCGCGCCGCCGATGCAGCCGCCCTGCACGGCGCAGACGACCGGGAAGCGCGCCGCCTCCAGCACGTCCACGCAATGCATCAGCCGGCGCAGGCCGCGCTGGAAGGCCAGGCGGTCGCGCGCGCTGGCGGCCTGCAGCATCGGCAGGCCGCCGTCGAACACCGCGAGGTCCATGCCGGCGCTGAAGTGGCGGCCGCTGGACGCGATGACCAGCACGCGGGTCCGGCCGGCGTCGTCCAGCGCCTGCACGCCGTCGCGCAGGCGCTCGAAGAAGGCCGGCGTCAGCGTATTCATCTGCTCGGGCCGGTTGAACTGCAGCCAGGCCACGCCGGGCCGCGGCTCGCTCAGGTCGAAGGGCGCGGTGTCCATGGGGCCAGCATAACGCCGGCCCTGCCGTGCCGCGCCGGCCATGATCCAATCCGGGCATGGAGATGCTGATCAGCGGCGACGGCGTCCGGCTGCACTGGCGCCACTGGCCGGCACATGGCCCGGCCGGCGCGGCACGCGGCCTCGTGCAGCTGGTGCACGGCCTGGGCGAGCACATCGCGCGCTACGAGCCGCTGGCCGAGACGCTGAATGCCGCCGGCTGGCACGTCGCCGGCCACGACCACCGCGGCCACGGCCGCAGCGAGGGCCCGCGCGGCGTGCTGCCTCAGGCCGCGCAGCTGATGATCGACCTAGCCACCGTGATGGACCACCTGCGTGCGCAGGTGCCAGCGCCGGCGGGCGGCGGCGCGCGGCCGGCCTGGCGCCACGTGCTGCTGGGCCACAGCATGGGCGGCGCGGTGGCGGCACGCTTCGTCGCCGAGGGCCTGCTGGCGCAGCCGGCGCGCTGGTCGCGCGAGGTGCACGGGCTGGTGCTCTCGTCGCCGGCGCTGGCGGCCGACCTGTCGGCCTGGCAGAAGCTGCAGCTGGCGGTGCTGCCGCGCCTGGTGCCCGACGTGGCGGCGGCCAACGGCCTGGACCCGGCCTGGATCAGCCGCGACCCCGAGGTCGTGCGCGCCTACGAGGCCGACCCGCTGGTGCACGACCGCATCAGCGGCCGCCTGGCGCGCTTCATCGTCGACGCCGGGCGCGAGGTGCGTGAACTGGCCCCGCGCTGGCGCACGCCGACGCTGCTGATGTGGGGCGGCGCCGACCGCTGCGTGGCGCCCTGGGGCAGCGCGGCCTTCGCCGGCGCGGCGCCGGCCGCCGTGGTCGACGCCCAGGCCTGGCCGGCGCTGGTGCACGAGATCTTCAACGAGCCCGAGCGCGAGCAGGTGCTCGGGCGGCTGACGGCCTGGCTCGAGCGGCTCTAAACTGCCGTGCTGGCTGCCGCCGCGGCCCGAGGAGACCGACGATGAATGCCCCCGACCGTGCCGCCGCCGCCGTGCTGGCGGACAGCGCGAAGCTCGCCGAGTTCAGCGCCCGCGCCTGGGACGAGCGCATCGTGCCGGCGCTCACCGACTACATCGCGGTGCCGGCCAAGAGCCCAATGTTCGACGCGCAGTGGGCCGAGCATGGCCTGCTCGACCGCGTGGTGCGCGACGCCGCGGCCTGGGTCGAGTCGCGCCGCGTGCCCGGACTGCGCCTGGAAGTGCTGCGGCTGGAAGGCCGCACGCCGCTGATCTTCTTCGAGATCGCGGCCAGCGGCCGCCCGGCCGGCGGCGACACGGTGCTGATGTACGGCCACCTCGACAAGCAGCCCGAATTCAACGGCTGGCGGCGCGACCTCGGGCCCTGGACGCCGAAATACGAGAACGGCCTGCTCTACGGCCGCGGCGGCGCCGACGACGGCTATGCTGTCTACGCCGCGGTCAGCGCGGTCGAGGCGCTGCAGGCGCAGGGCCTGTCGCACCCGCGCATCGTCGGCCTGATCGAGACCTGCGAGGAGAGCGGCAGCCCCGACCTGCCGGCCTACATCGAGGCGCTGAAGCCGCGCCTGGGCAACGTGGGTCTCGTCGTGTGCCTGGACAGCGGCGCCGGCAACTACGACCAGCTGTGGCTGACGACCAGCCTGCGCGGCATGGTCAGCGGCGTGCTGAAGGTGGAGATCCTGAGCGAAGGCATCCACAGCGGCGACGCCTCCGGCCTGGTGCCCAGCAGCTTCCGCATCCTGCGCCAGGTGCTCGACCGGCTGGAGGACAGCGCGACCGGCCGCCTGCTGCCCGAGAGCTTCCACTGCACGATCCCGGGTGCGCGCATCGAGCAGGCGAAGGCCACCGCCGCGATACTGGGCGACGAGGTCTGGCGGCGCTTCCCCTGGGCCTGCGGCGCCGACGGCGGCCCGGCGCTGCCGACCACCACCGACCCGGTCGAAGGCCTGCTCAACCGCACCTGGCGGCCGACGCTCAGCGTGACCGGCGCCGAGGGCTTCCCGGAACTGGCCAGCGCCGGCAACGTGCTGCGCCCGTACACCGCCTTCAAGCTCAGCCTGCGCCTGCCGCCGCTGGTGGACGGGCACCAGGCCAGCGTCGCGCTGAAGTCGCTGCTGGAGGACAACGCGCCCTACAACGCGAAGGTCACCTTCCACCCCGATGGCCGCGCCGGGCAGCTGGGCGCCACCGGCTGGAATGCGCCCGAGCTGGCGCCCTGGCTGGAGCAGGCGCTGAATGCGGCGTCGAACGCGCACTTCGGTGCGCCGCTGGGCTACATCGGCCAGGGCGGCACGATCCCGCTGATGAGCATGCTGGCCGCCGGCTTCCCGAAGGCGCAGATGATGGTCTGCGGCGTGCTCGGCCCGAAGAGCAACGCGCACGGCCCGAACGAGTTCCTGCACGTGCCCTACGGCAAGAAGCTCACGGCCGCGGTGGCGCAGGTCGTCGCGGCCTGCCCCTGAACCTCGTCAGCGCGGGTAAGCCCCGTCCCGCGGTCGCGGGATCGGACCGCTCCTGAGTGTTCGCGCCCTCTTGCTGCCGGTGAGGCCGGCTGGCAGCCTGCGCGCGCGTCGTCGAGCGGCACCGGTGCGGTGCCGCACCGCCGCCGTCCTCAACAAGACCAGGAGCATCGGAAATGCAGCTTCGCATCGCAGCGGTCGCCATGGCCGCGCTGGGCCTCCTCGGGGCCGCCTCGCAGGCCCAGGCGGCCCGCTTCAGCCCCTACAGCGGGGCCGGCTTCCAGACCGCCGGCGGCACGCCGATCCCGCTGTCCGGCACGGACCTGAGCATCGACGTGGGCGGCATCTACACCAACGCTGCCGAGGGCAACCCGGCCAATACGGTGCGCGTGTATCAGCTCAGCCCGAATGCGCTCGTCGACGGCGTGTCGTGGGCGGTGGACCTGCAGGCCTTCTCGCCGAGCTGGCTGTCGGAGATGACGATCTCGTTCCTGTCCTCCAGCGGCGACGGCGTCTACCTGACTGCCGCCCCCAACGACGACTTCCCCGGCACCGGCAGCTATGCCGACAGCGCGCAGCTGTCGGACTTCGGCCTGGCCTTCAACGTCGCCGCCGACGGGCTGCTGCGCGTGGAGTTCTTCGAGAGCTTCAACGACGCGTCGGTCGATCCCGACGGCCTGTTCGTCAGCGGCCAGATCACGCTCGCCAACGTCGTGCCGGAGCCCTCGACCTACGGCCTGATGGCGCTGGGCCTGATGGCTGTGGGTGCCGTCGCGCGCCGCCGCCGGCCGCGCTGACCCCCGAGCCGGAGGCGGCGCTGCCGCCTCCGGTCCTTGGCCGTCCGGCCACCCTTTAGCACAGGTCGCGGCGAGCTGTCCATCACGACCCGCATCCGGACATGCCCGGCCCCGCAGTCGCGGGGGGAACGGTGCGCGGGCCTTGTGCCCAATCCATGACGTTGGCAGATTAGGGCCGCCCGCACAGCCGGCGTCGATCGGTGCATCGCGGGCCGAGCCCCCAACAACACGCAGGAGTCGAGGATGTCGAGCATGAGGTGGGTCGCCCGCGGGGCGGCCGTCGTTGCATTGTCTTTCGCCGCCACGGGCTCGTTCGCCGCCCGTGGCATCGTCGACTCGCTGGGGCCGACGCCCGCGGTGCTGACGCCGATGAACTCGTCGGTCGACGTCGACCTGACCGGCTTCGAGGTCTTCGGCGGCTTCACCGACCCGAGCAACACCTTGGTGACGGTCGACATCGGCGCCGGCTCCACCGTGCTCGGCTACGAGTTCATCGGACTGACCTTCACGACCGAGAACGGCAGCTGGCAGAGCGAGCTGGTGCTCTCGGTCGAGCACCCGGACGGCTTCCTGTCGGGCTACATGGACGTCTCGCCGAGCACGGTCGGCGCCGGCGGCACCTTCGGACCGGCCGACGGGGCCTGGGGCGACCCGGGCCTGGACAGCTTCGGCGCCCCGTTCGCGGTCGCCGGCGGCCTGGTCAATGTCTACGCCTACGACGTGTTCAACGACCCGGGCCGCGACGCACTGATCACCGGCGGCACGCTGCGCATCATCTTCCAGCCCATCCCCGAGCCCTCGACCTACGGCCTGATGGCGCTGGGCCTCGCCGGCCTGGGCTTCTGGGTGCGCCGCCGCAAGGCCGCCTGAGGCGCCCCTCCGGCTGAAGCCGCGAAGCCGCCGCGCGCACCGCGCGGCGGCTTTGTTCTTTGCGGCGCCGTTCAGACCACCGCGGGCACCGTCGCCGTCGGGTCGCTGTCCGTCGGCGTATCGTCGTCGAGCAGGAAGCCGCCGCTCTGGTGCGACCACAGCCGCGCATAGTGGCCCTGCGGCCCCAGCGCCAGCAGCTCGGCATGCGTGCCCTGCTCGACGATGCGCCCGGCGTCGAGCACGATCAGGCGGTCCATGCGCGCGATCGTCGACAGCCGGTGCGCGATCGCGATCACCGTCTTGCCTTCCATCAGGCCGAGCAGCTGGTCCTGGATGGCGAGCTCGACCTCGCTGTCCAGCGCGCTGGTGGCCTCGTCGAGCACCAGGATGGGCGCGTCCTTGAGGATCACGCGCGCGATCGCGATGCGCTGGCGCTGGCCCCCGCTGAGCTTGACGCCGCGCTCGCCGACATGGGCCTCGTAGCCGGTGCGGCCCTTCCAGTCCTGCAGGCCGAGCACGAACTCGTGCGCCTGCGCCTTCTTCGCGGCGGCGACGATCTGCTCCAGCGTCGCGCCGGGCCGGCCGTAGCCGATGTTGGCGGCGATCGAGCGGTGCAGCAGCGAGGTGTCCTGCGTGACCATGCCGATCGCCGCGCGCAGGCTCTCCTGCGTGACCTCGCGGATGTCGTGGCCGTCGATGCGCACGCTGCCCTGCTCCAGGTCGTGGAAGCGCAGCAGCAGGTTCACGAGCGTGCTCTTGCCGGCGCCCGAGCGGCCGACGATGCCCACGCGTTCGCCCGGCCGCACGACCAGGTTCAGGTCGTCGAGCACCTTCAGGCCGTCGCTGCGGCCGTAGGTGAAGGTGACATGCTCGAAGCGGATCTCGCCGCCGCGCGGGGCGGGGTCGACGACCAGCTCGCGCGCGCCGGCGCGGTCGTGCATGCCGTGCGGCACGGCGATCGTCTCCATGCCTTCCTGCACGACGCCGATATTCTCGAAGATGCCGGTGACCTCCCAGCTGACCCAGCCGGCGACGTTGGCGATCGTCCAGGCCAGCGGCACCGCCATCGCCACCGCGCCGGCGTCCAGCGTGCCGTTGGCCCACAGCGTGATGCCGATGGCCGCGGTGCCCACCAGCAGCAGCGCATTGAGCACCGCCAGCGTGCCCATGAAGCGCGTCGTCTGCCGCATGTGGCGCGCGATCGCGCCGGTGTGCTCGTCGATGACCTCGCGCACGTAGGCGTCCTCGTCGCGCGCGCGGGCGAACAGCTTGACGGTCAGGATGTTGGTGTAGCTGTCGACGATGCGGCCCATCACGTGGCTGCGCACCTCCGAGCTGGCGCGCGCCAGCTCGCGCATGCGCGGCACGAAGCGGCGCAGGAAGAACACGTAGCCGGCGAACCACAGCGCGGTCGGGATCGCGAGCCGCCAGTCGGCCGTGCTCATCAGCACCAGCGCCGACAGGCCGTAGACGATGATGTACCACACGGCGCGGATCGAGCTGACCACGCTCTCGCGCACCGCATTGCTGGTCTGCATCACGCGGTTGGCGATGCGGCCGGCGAAGTCGTTCTGGAAGAAAGGCCAGCTCTGGCGCACCACGTGCCAGTGGCTCTGCCAGCGGATCAGGCTGGTCACACCGGGCACCACCGCGTTGTTGCGCACCAGGCTGTCCAGCAGCAGCGCCGCCGGACGGCCGACCAGCACCAGCACCGCCATGCCCAGCAGTGAAGGCAGGGCGGCCTGCAGCGCGGCAGCGCGGTCGGCAGCCTCCATCAGCGCGACGATGCGGCCGATGAAGACCGGGATCAGCGTGTCCATCAGCGCCACCAGCAGGCCGGTCGCGAACATCGCGCCGAACAGGCCGCGCGCCTGGCGCACGGAGTGCCAGTAGAAGGGCAGCAGCGCCTGCGGTGGCGCGCTGCCGGGCCGCGCGGTCGGCGCGAGGCGGCTCTCGAAGAAGGCAAACATCGGGGCGGGGCGCCGCCCGCCGCGCGGGCGGGACAAGGTGCAGGGGTGGGCGGGCGCGGATTATCGCGGCCGGCCCGCAAACCCGGTCGCGGCAACCGCACCCGTCGGCGCGCGACATGTAACTCTCCAGTTACTGCATGACCCTTGAGTTGCTCGGATATACCGAGCAGTTCAAATTATGACCCGTAAGCCTATTGCGACGCGGTGTCCCGCGCCGTGCAGTCCCCTCTTACCGGAGAAAACCCATGATTCGATGGCTCAAGGGCCTCGTGCTCGCCGGCACGGTCGGCCTGCTGGCCGCCTGCGGCGGCGGCGACGAGAACGACCCCGACCTGATGGCCGAGCTGCGCAGCGACCCGCAGTTCAGCCTGCTCACCGAGGCGGTCGACACCGCCGGTCTTGCCGGCACCCTGTCGGGGCCGGGGCCGCTGACGGTGTTCGCGCCGACCAACGCCGCCTTCGCGGCCCTGCTGACCGAGCTGGGCGTGACCAAGGACCAGCTGTTCGCCGACCGCACGCTGCTCAACACGGTGCTGACCTACCACGTGCTGCCCTCGCGCGTGGAGCGTGCGGTGGTGCCGCTGGGCCTCGCGGTCACCACCGTGCAGGGCGGCATCTTCAAGGTCGACCAGCGCAACGGCGCGCTCGTCATCACCGACGGCCGCAACCGCACGGCGACGATCACCGCCACCGACCGCATGCTGCGCAACGGCCTGATCCACACCATCGACCGCGTGCTGCTGCCGGCCAATCTGGACATCGTGCAGACGGCGCAGGCGCTGCCGCAGTTCAGCATCCTGGTCGACGCCGTGGTCGCCGCCGGGCTGGTCGACGCGCTGAAGGCGCCGGGCCCGCTGACGGTCTTCGCGCCGACCAACGACGCCTTCGCCGCGCTGCTCGCCGAGCTGGGCGTCACGGCCGACCAGCTGCTGGCCGACACGCCGCTGCTGACCCAGGTGCTGACCTACCACGTCGTCGCGGGCCGCGTGCTGGCCACCGGCATCGTGCCGGGTGCGCCGGTGACCACGCTGCAGGGCGCCACGTTCACGGTCGGCGCCGACCTGCGCATCACCGACGGCCGCCTGCGCAGCGCCGGCATCGTGGCCACCGACGTGCTGACGAGCAACGGCGTCGTGCACGTCATCGACCGCGTGATCCTGCCGCCGCAGTGAGCCCGGCACCGGGCAAGTCCTTTCCCACCCCAACCCAGACAGGAGTGACCCCATGAAGAAGCTGATGATCGCCGCGGCCCTGGCCGCCGCCTCGCTGGCCGTGCAGGCCAAGGACATCGTCGACACCGCGGTGGCGGCCGGCAAGTTCAACACGCTGGCCACCGCGCTGAAGGCCGCCGGGCTGGTCGACACGCTGAAGGGCCCGGGCCCGTTCACCGTGTTCGCGCCCACCGACGAGGCCTTCGCGAAGGTGCCCAAGGCCGATCTCGACGCGCTGCTCGCCGACAAGGCCAAGCTGACCGCGGTGCTGACCTACCACGTGGTGCCGGGCAAGGTGATGGCCAAGGACGTCCGGGCCGGCCAGGTCGCCACCGTGCAGGGCGGCAAGCTGACGCTGGGCACGATGGGCGGCGTGACGGTGGACAACGCCAAGGTCGTGCAGGCCGACATCGTGGCCAGCAACGGCGTCATCCACGTCATCGACAGCGTCGTGATCCCGAAGTGATCGGGCGCCGGCCGGGGCCCGCGTCCCGGCCGGCATGCGCGGTCAGAACGTGTGGGCGGCCAGCACGCGCTGGCCGCTCATCGGCTCCAGCAGCCGCGCCAGCGGCGCCAGCGGGGCGTAGCGCAGCGCGACCCGGGTCGCGTAGCCGAAGAAGCGCGGCAGGTCCTCGGCGTAGCGCGGCTTGGCGTCGCGGTGCTTGAGTCGGCAGAAGACGCCCAGGATGCGCAGGTGGCGCTGCAACCCGGTCCACTCCAGCGCGCGCCAGAACTCGCCGAAGTCGTCGTCCACGGGCAGCCCGGCGCCGCGCGCCTGCTGCCACCAGCGCACCGCCCAGTCCAGTTGCTGCTCTTCGTCCCAGGACACGAAGGCGTCACGCAGCAGCGAGACGAGGTCGTAGGTGATGGGCCCGCGCACCGCGTCCTGGAAGTCCAGGATGCCGGGCTCGCCGTCGTCGTCGCCACGGCCGAGCATCAGGTTGCGCGGCATCCAGTCGGCGTGCACGGCGACGCTGGGCTGCGCGAGCGCGCTGGCGACGATCGCGTCGCACACGCGTGCCCAGGCCGCCTGCTCGGCCGCCGTCCAGGCGATGCCGTATTCGCGCTGCACGCACCACTCGGGGAACAGCGCCAGCTCGGCGCGGATCTGCGCCTCGCCCCAGGCCGGCAGCGCCGTCGCGTCCACGCCCTGCTGCCAGCGCACCAGCGACTGCAGCGCCGGGCGCATCAGCCGGTCGGCGGTGGCCGCGTCGGCCTCGCGCAGTGCGTCCAGCAGCAGCCGGTTGCCGAGGTCGGTCAGCAGCAGGAAGCCCTGCGCGGTGTCGGCCGCCAGCACGCGCGGCGCGTGCAACCCGGCCGCGGCGATCAGCCTGGCGACTTGCACGAAGGGGCGCACGTCCTCCAGCGGCGGCGGGGCGTCCATCACGATCAGGCTGCCGCCCGGGGCGCGCGTCGCGGCAATGCGCAGGTAGCGGCGGAAACTCGCGTCGGCCGAAGCCGGCGCGAGCGAGTCGAGTTCGAGGCCGTGCGCGGGCGCGACGCCGGCGATCCAGTGCTCGAAGGCGGCCTGGCGCGCAGCGTCGGGCCAGCCGACCGGATCGGGGGTGCCCCTCATGGATAATCGATTCTACAAACCCGACCGTGCCCAGCCCCGCGTTCCGCGCCGCGTTGTCCCGCCTGCCTGCGTTGCCCGCCGCCCCCCTCGCCCCCGCGGCCCTGGCGGCGCTGCTGTGGGTGGCCGGACCCCCTTCGCGGGCCGATGACGCGACGGCCCCGGCGGCAGCCGGGCCGGCGGCGTCCGCCGCAACGACCGGCAGCCAGGCGCTCGAGCCCAGCCGCCGCATCGCGCCGCTGCCGCGCGGCGACGCCGCGCGCCGGCTGCCCATCGTGCTGCGCGCGCGCGAGATCCGCAGCCAGCCCGACCTGGAGACCGTCGCCGAGGGTGAGGTCGAATTCCGCCGCGGCGGGCTGGTGATCCGCGCCGACCGCCTGTCCTACGACAGCCCGTCGGACCTGGCCAGCGCACGCGGCGGCGTCGACATCCAGCGCGAGGGCCAGCGCTACCGCGGCCCGGAGCTGCAGCTGCGCGTGCAGCGCTTCGAGGGCTTCTTCCTCGAACCGGAGTTCGAATTCCTCGAGCTCGGCGCCGGCGGCCGCGCCGACCGCATCGACTTCCTGGACAGCAGCCGCTCGCGCGCCACCAACGCCAGCTACACCAGCTGCCGGCGCGACGGCACGATAGACCCCGACTGGGTGCTCAGCGCGCGCAGCGTGCAGCTGGACCTGGAGACCAACACCGGCGTCGCCGAGGGCGCGGTGCTGCGCTTCCTGGGCCTGCCGATCATCGCGCTGCCGACGCTGAGCTTCCCGCTCGGC
This sequence comes from Rubrivivax sp., assembly GCA_019635315.1. Lineage (GTDB taxonomy): Bacteria > Pseudomonadota > Gammaproteobacteria > Burkholderiales > Burkholderiaceae_C > Rubrivivax. The sequence goes on along the minus strand of JAHBZT010000001.1, from coordinate 507,849 downwards.
GACACGCGCAAGTCGGGCTGGCTGCCGCCTTCGGTGGGCATCGACAACCGCAGCGGCGTCGAGGTCTCGGTGCCCTACTACTGGAACATCGCGCCCAACCGCGACGCGACGCTGGCGCCGCGCATCATCACGCGGCGCGGCCTCGGGCTGGACGGCGAGTTCCGCTACCTCGAGCCCACGCTGGGCGGCACGCTGCAAGTCGAGGCGCTGCCCGACGACCGCGTCGCGCGGCGTTCGCGCCACGCGCTGAGCTGGACGCACGAAGGCCGCCTGCCGGCCGGGCTGGGCTACCGCGCCGAGCTGCTGCGCGTCTCCGACGACGACTGGTGGAAGGACTTTCCCGACGGCGCGCGCAGCCTGACGCCGCGCCTGCTGGCGCAGCGCCTGGCGCTGGAGCGGCCGTTCACGCTGGGCGCCGGCGCGCGCGTCGAAGGGCTGGCCTACGCGCGCGCCCAGCAGTGGCAGGTGCTGCAGGCGGCCGAGGCGCCGATCGCCTCGCCCTACCAGCGCAGCCCGCAGCTCGGGCTGACGCTGCGCGGCGCGGCGGCCGGCTGGCAGTTCGGCGTCGAGGGCGAATACAACCGCTTCACGCTGCCCGACCGCGACGTCTCGCGCGACGGCCGCCCGGACGGCGAGCGCGTGCACCTGCTGGCCTCGCTGGCGCGGCCGCTGCGCGAAGCCGGCTGGTGGCTGGTGCCGCGCCTGTCGGTGAACGCCGCCAGCTACAGCCGCGACGCGCTGCAGCGCGACAACGCGACCGCCGAGCGCACGCGCGTGATCCCCAGCTTCAGCATCGACACCGGGCTGGAGCTGGAGCGCGACACCGAGGCCTTCGGGCGCGCGCTGCGCCAGACGCTGGAGCCGCGGCTGCTGTATGTCAGCACGCCGTACCGCGAGCAGTCGCACCTGCCGAATTTCGACGCCGCCGCCAAGGACTTCAACTTCGTCTCAATCTACAGCGACAACGCCTTCTCCGGCGTCGACCGCGTGGCCGACGCGCACCAGCTCACCGCCGGCCTGACGACACGGCTGGTGGACCGCGCCAGCGGCGCCGAGGCGCTGCGCCTGGGCCTGGTGCAGCGCTACCTGTTCCGGCCGCAGCGCGTGGCGCCGCAGGCCGACGGCTCGCCCGATGGCGAGCCGCTGACGCAGCGCCTGTCCGACGCGCTGCTGCTCGGCTCCACCAGCGTGCTGCCCGGCTGGACGCTGGACGCCGCGGTGCAGTACAGCCCGGACATCCAGCGCTCGGTGCGCTCCATTGTCTCGGCGCGTTATTCGCCCGGGCCCTACCGCACGGTCGGCGCGACCTACCGGCTGGCGCGCGGGCTGTCCGAGCAGCTGGAACTGGGCTGGCAATGGCCCATCGTCGAGCGCCGCGCGCTGGAGCGCGACGAGAGCCACCTGCGCCGCGGCTGCGACGGCAGCTGGTACACCGTGGGCCGCGTCAACTACAGCCTGAAGGACAGCCGCATCACCGACTCGGTGCTGGGCTTCGAGTACGACGCCGGCTGCTGGATCGGCCGCGTCGTCGCCGAGCGGCTGTCCACCGGTCGCCGCGAGGCGACAACGCGGCTGCTGCTGCAGCTGGAACTGGTGGGCCTGTCGCGCATCGGGTCCAACCCGCTGAGGGTCTTGAGGGACAATATCCCCGGTTACCGTCTGCTGCGCGAAGACCCGCGCGGGCCGTCCGCCGGCGACGGCCTGATCGAGGCGCCCTGATCCCCATGACCGAGATGTCCCCTTGCCGGCCGCGCCTGCTGCGCGGCACGCTGCTGCTGCTGCTGGCCGCGCTGCACCTGCCGCTGGCGGCCCAGGGCACCGGCACGCCACGCAGCGGCGACTGGATCGCCGCCGTCGTCAACCAGGAGCTGGTGACCGCCGGCGAGGTCGAACGGCGGCTGGAACGCGCGCAGGCCGAGGCGGCGCGCGCCGGCATGCGCCTGCCGCCGGAGAACGAGCTGCGGCGCCAGGTGCTGGACGCGCTGATCGACGAACGCGCGATCCTCAGCACCGCGCGCGAGAGCGGCATGCGCGTGGACGAGCCCGAGGTCGACCGCGCGATGCAGAGCATCGCCGACCAGAACCAGATCAGCCTCGCGACGCTGCGCGAGCGCCTGGCGGCCGAGGGCATGGACTACCTGCGCTTCCGCGCCAACGTGCGCGAGCAGATCATGATCGAGCGCCTGCGCGAGCGCGAGGTCTACCGGCGCATCGAGATCAGCGACGAGGACGTCGACCGCCTGCTCGCCGAACGCCGCGCGGCACTGAATGCCGACGCCGAGATCAACGTCGCGCAGATCCTCGTCACCGTGCCCGACGGTGCCGACGCCACCACGGTGGCGGTGCGCCGCGCGATCGCCGCGGCGGCGCTGGCGCGCGTGCGCGGCGGCGAGGACTTCGCGGCCGTCGCGCGCGAGGTCTCGGAGGACGGCAACCGCGAGCGCGGCGGCGAGATCGGGCTGCGCCCGGCCTCGCGCCTGCCGGACCTGTTCGTCGAGTCGGTCAGGTCGCTGCAGCCCGGCGAGGTGACGCCGGCCCCCGTGCGCAGCGGCGCCGGCTTCCACGTGCTGAAGCTGCTCGAGCGCAAGGAAGTGCCGCTGGGCATGGTCACGCAGACGCGCGCACGTCACGTGCTGCTGCGCGTCTCGCCGCAGGCCGGCGCCGATGTCGCGGCACGCCGGCTGGCCGAATTCCGGCGCCAGATCGAGAGCGGTGCCGCCAGCTTCGAGGACATCGCGCGCCAGCACAGCGAGGACGGCTCGGCCGCCGGCGGCGGCGACCTCGGCTGGATATCGCCGGGCGCGCTGGTGCCGGAATTCGAGGAAGCGATGAATGCACTGCCGCCGGGCGGCCTGTCCGAGCCGGTGGTGTCGCGCTTCGGCGTGCACCTGATCCAGGTGCTGGAGCGCCGCAACGTGGCGCTCGAGCCGCGCCAGCTGCGCGAGCAGGCGCGCAACGTGCTGCGCGAGCAGCGTTTCGGCCAGGCCTACCAGGACTGGACCAAGGAGCTGCGCTCGCGCGCCTACGTCGAGCTGCGCGAGCCGCCGCAGTGAGCCCGCCGGCCGCGGCACCGCACCGCGCGCGCAAGCGTTTCGGCCAGCACTTCCTGGCCGACGGATCGGTCATCGCGGCGATCGTCGACGCGATCGCGCCGCGGCCCGGGCAGGCGCTGGTCGAGATCGGCCCCGGGCTCGGCGCGATGACCGGCCCGCTGCTGGCGCGCTGCGGCGCGCTGACCGTGATCGAGCTCGACCGCGACCTTGCCGCGCGGCTGCGCCGCGAGCCCGGTCTCGCGGTGATCGAGTCCGACGTGCTGCAGGTCGACTTCCGCGCGCTCGCCGCAGCCGCCGCGCAGCCGCTGCGCGTGGTCGGCAACCTGCCCTACAACATCTCGACGCCGATCCTGTTCCACCTGCTGCCGGCGGCGGACGTGATCGCCGACCAGCACTTCATGCTGCAGAAGGAGGTCGTCGACCGCATGGCGGCGGCGCCGGGCGGCAAGGACTACGGCCGCCTGTCGGTGATGCTGCAGTGGCGCTACGCGATCACGCCGGTGCTGGACGTGCCGCCCGAGGCCTTCGAGCCGCCGCCGCGCGTGGACTCGGCGGTCGTGCGCATGGTGCCGCGCGCGGCCGACCCCAGCGTCGACCCGGCGCGCCTGGGCGCGCTGGTGACGGTGGCCTTCTCGCAGCGGCGCAAGCTGCTGCGCCACACGCTGGGCCGCTGGCTGCAGCAGCAGGGCGTGGCGACGCCTTTCGACCTGCAGCGCCGCGCCGAGGAGGTGCCGGTGGCCGAATACCTGGCGCTGGCGCGCCGGTCGGCCTGAGCGCCTGACGCACGCACCGCGCCGCCGGGCGCGTTTCGAAGCGGCGAGGCCCTCGCGAACGAGGGCCCCGTCGGCATTGGGCGCGGAACCGGCCGCGCGCTTCAGCGAACGATCAAGCGGCGCGCAGCCACGCCGCGGTGTCGAAGGCGCTGCACATCATCGGCATGTTCATGCCGAAATTCGGATTGGTCCCGTTCTTGGGCACCACCTTGGTCGCCTTGACCGCATTCGCCTGGGCCGTCTCAGCAGCCCGCTCCCATGACCCGATTTCCTGGGAGCGGGCTACTGAAAAGAATAGAAGCACCTGAATGGTATTCGTCGTTCGCCCCAGAATTCGGCGGCGTCGCGGAAGACCTCCAGCAGCTGCTCACGCGCCTCGCGGTCGAAGCGCGGGTTGTCCGGCAGCTGTTCGAGCACGACGACGAAGCCCGGCTGCTGGCCGGCCTTGTGCACGAGGTCGGTCATGCAGTCGTACAGCGCGTCCAGGTTCTTGCCGAAGTGCGCCGGGAACAGGAAGGCCTGCGCGATGCCCTCGAGCACCTCCTGCTTGGTCTGTGCATTGGCCAGGTTGGCATACAGGAAATGCTGGCCGGTCGTCTCGGCGGCCTGCATCAGGTCGGACACGCGGTAGGCGCGTATCGCCTGCACGATGTTCGGTCGGACGGTCTGCAACTCCATGGTCGCGATCCTCCACGGGGGACTGGAAAGGGCGGAATCGGTGGCGAGCGCTTCGGCGGTCATGGCGGACTCAGGGCTGGATGAGGCGGAAGCTCGCATAGTGATCGGCGGTGTACCAGCAGGCCTCCGGCTGCGTCGGCGGCTTGCCGCCGCAGACGATGCGGCGCGCACCGCGGGTGCGCTCGCCGGGGGTCCTCACGGTGTACTCACGGTAATGGCCGCGCGGCTTCAGGGGCAGCAGGCGCTCTCGGTTGCCGAACACGGTGCCATCTTTCTGGTAGGGAAACGGCCCACCCCGCAGGATGAGCCGGTGCGTCGCCTGGGCTTCCGGCGGCAGCGCCGCCAGCGCGACCGTCGCGGCGGGCGACGGCTGCTCGGGCCCGCGGGCCTGGACCAGGGTCAGACTGCCGGCTGCGAAGCCTGCGGCGGCGACCACGACGGCACTGGCCCACCCCCACTTGCGCAACCCCCGTCGCACACCCGCCGCAGCGGCGGCCGGACGAACCGGCTCCCCTGCCGCAGGTCGGCCCGACGGGACCTGACCGGTCCGGAACACGGGATAACCCTTAAGAAATCAGCTGAAATGCTACCCGAACCCCCCTAAAAACTCAAGGTGCCGCCCAGGATTGGGGCTGACAGGAGGGGTTATCAGTGGGCGCTCACATGCTAGATCCGGATCTGTCGTGAGGGTGGCCCCGGCGTTGACATCGGTCTGTCAAACGCCAGAAGTCGGTGTGCGCACACATATTAGGCTGATGCCCGCCGGCCGGAGGGCGACAGCAGTCACGCGGGCGAGCCTCAGGCCGCAGGGCCTGAGGCACGTCCCGCCTCGGCCTTGCAGGCCGCGTCCTCGCAGAGCTCGGACCCGGAAGCAGGCGTTCAAGCCTGCGCAGGCAGGCTTGAACGTCCGGCTTCCGCATCCGCGACGGTGAGGGCGGTCATGTTGACGATGCGCCGAACCGTGGCCGAGGCCGTCAGCACGTGCACCGGCTTGGCCGCGCCCAGCAGCACCGGGCCGACCGCGATGCCGCCGCCGGCGGCCGTCTTCAGCAGGTTGTAGGCGATGTTGGCGGCGTCGATGTTCGGCAGCACCAGCAGGTTGGCCTCACCGTGCAGCGTGCTGTGGGGCATCAGCCGCTTGCGCATCGCGACGTCCAGCGCGATGTCGCCGTGCATCTCGCCATCGACCTCCAGCCAGGGCGCCTGCTCGTGCAGCAGCGCCAGCGCGCGGCGCATCTTGACCGCGCTGGGGTGGTCGCTGGTGCCGAAGTTGCTGTGGCTCAGCAGCGCGGCGCGCGGCTGCAGGCCGAAGCGCAGCATCTCCTCGGCCGCCATCACGGTGATCTCGGCGATCTCCTCGGCGCTGGGGTCGGCATTGACATGGGTGTCGACCAGGAAGACCTGGCGCCCAGGCAGCATCAGGCCGTTCATGCAGGCATACACGCGCACGTCCTGCTGCGTGCTCGGGCTGCCGCCGGCGCGCTTGCCGATGACCTGGTCGATGTAGTGCAGGTGGTTGGCCGTGGTGCCCCAGGTGCCGCACAGCATGCCGTCGACCTCGCCCTTGTGCAGCAGCATCGCGCCGATCAGCGTCAGCCGGCGCCGCATCTCGATCTTCGCGACCTGCACCGTGACGCCCTTGCGCTCGGTCATGCGGTGGTAGGTCATCCAGAAGTCACGGTAGCGGTGGTCCTGCTCGACGTTGACGACGTCGTAGTCGCGGTCCTGCTGCAGCCGCAGCCCGAACTTCTCGATGCGCGCCGCGATCACCGCCGGGCGCCCGATCAGCGTCGGCCGCGCCAGCCCCTCGTCGACGACGACCTGCACCGCGCGCAGCACACGCTCTTCCTCGCCCTCGGCATAGGCCACGCGGCGCGCCGACGCGCGCTTGGCGAGCTGGAAGATCGGCTTCATCGTCGTGCCCGAGGCGTAGACGAAGTTCTTCAGCTTCTCGCGGTAGGCGTCCAGGTCGGCGATCGGGCGCAGCGCCACGCCCGAGTCGGCCGCCGCCTGCGCGACCGCCGGCGCGATCTTCTCCATCAGCCGCGGGTCGAAGGGCTTGGGGATCAGGTACTCGGGGCCGAAGGCCAGCGTCTGCCCGGCATAGGCGGCGGCCACCACCTCGCTCTGCTCGGCCTGCGCCAGGCCCGCGATGGCGTGCACCGCGGCGATCTCCATCGCGTCGGTGACCGTCGTCGCGCCGCAGTCCAGCGCGCCGCGGAAGATGTACGGGAAGCACAGGACGTTGTTGACCTGGTTCGGATAGTCGGTGCGGCCGGTGGCGATCACGGCGTCCGGGCGCACCGACTTCGCGAGCGCGGGGTCGATCTCCGGGTTCGGGTTGGCGAGCGCGAAGATGACCGGCTTATCGGCCATCTTCGCCACCATCTCGGGCTTGAGCACGCCGCCGGCGGACAGGCCCAGGAAGACGTCGGCGCCCTCGATCACCTCGGCCAGCCTGCGCAGCGTCGTGGCCTGCGCAAACTGCGCCTTGTCCTCGTCCATCAGCTCGGTGCGGCCCTGGTAGACGACGCCGGCGAGGTCGGTGACCCAGATGTTCTCGCGCCGCATGCCCAGCTTGACCAGCAGGCCCAGGCAGGCCAGTGCCGCGGCGCCGGCGCCGCTGGCCACCAGCTTGACCGCGCCGATGTCCTTGCCGACGACCTTCAGCGCGTTGATCACCGCGGCACCGACGACGATGGCGGTGCCATGCTGGTCGTCGTGGAAGACCGGGATCTTCATGCGCTCGCGCAGCCGGCGCTCGACGTAGAAGCAGTCCGGGGCCTTGATGTCCTCGAGGTTGATGCCGCCGAAGGTGGGTTCCAGCGCGGCGATCACGTCGACCAGCTTGTCCAGGTCGCGTTCGGCCAGCTCGAGGTCGAAGACGTCGATGCCGGCAAACTTCTTGAACAGCACCGCCTTGCCTTCCATCACCGGCTTGGACGCCAGCGGGCCGATGTCGCCCAGCCCCAGCACCGCGGTGCCGTTGGTGACCACGGCGACCAGGTTGCCGCGCGCGGTGTAGCGGAAGGCGGCGGCCGGGTCGGCGGCGATGGCCTCGCAGGCCGCGGCGACGCCCGGCGTGTAGGCCAGTGCCAGGTCGCGCTGGTTGGTCAGCTGCTTGGTCGGCAGGATCGCCACCTTGCCCGGCACCGGAAACTCGTGGTACTCCAGCGCGGCGCGGCGGATCTCGGCCACTCGGTCCTCGGGGACCTGGGAATCGGGGCTGGACATGGGGACGGGTCTCCTGGGGCGTGCCGGCGCGGCCGGCGGGATCCTGGATGGCATCCCACGGCCGGCGCGGGTCGCGGATTGTAGGGAGCGATCGCGGCCCGCCATGCTGCCCGATCGCCAGCGGCCAGCCATGCGCGAAACTGCGTAGCGGCGCGGCGCCGGCGCGGCCGATACTGGGCCGAACCACCACCCGCATCGCGCATGGCGCCCGCCTCGTCTCCCGGCCCCGCGGCCGGTCCGTCCCCCGCCCCGGGCCGCCCGCGCCGGCGCCGCCGCGCGCTGCTGTGGGGCGCGCTGCTCGCGCTGCTGGGCGTGGCGCAGACGCTGCTGGTCGCGCTGACCATCAGCTACGAGAGCACGCGTGCGCAGGACGAGACCGAGAGCGCCGCCGCCGAGCTGGCCGCCGACCTGCGCCGCGAACTGCTGCGCGCGATGCAGCAGCTGCAGGCGCTGGCCTGGGCCTCGGCGTCGCCGGGGCCGGGCGGCGACGAGGCGCTGGCGCTGCTGCGCGCGCGCCAGGACCTGCGCCGCATCGAGTGGCGCGACGCCGGGCTCGCCGTCACCGGCGCGCGCGACACGCCCTACGGCCCGCCGCTGTTCGGCCACATGGCGCGCCAGGTGCTGCAGCTGGAGGCCGAACTCGCCTGCAACGCCGCGCGCCGCGCCGAGGCGCCGATGTTCTCGCGCAGCTACTTCGTGCCGCTGCCCGAGGGCCTGGGCGCCGAGGTGCTGGACCTGTGCGTGCCGGTGCCGCGCGCGCCGGCGGCCGGCCGCGCCGACGAGGCGGGCGGCGGCTTCATCGTCGCCAGCATCGCGCTCGCGCCGCTGCTGGACGCCGCGCTGCCGGCGCGCGCCGCGCGGCGCCACGAATACTCCTTCGTCGAGGGCGACGGCACGCGGCTGGCCCGCGCCGGCGTGCCGCGCGGCGCCGGCGTCTATGTCGCCGAGCGCGTCGTCGACCTGCCCGGCACCACGCTGCAGCTGCGCGCCGACGCCGCCGCCGGCCGCCCGAGCCTGATCCCCAACCTGACGCTGGCGCTGGTGCTGTCGCTGTCGCTGGCGCTGTTCAGCGTGGTCTGGGTGCTGGCGCGCGACGTGCGCCGGCGCGCCCAGGCCGAGCGTGCGCTGGCCGAGGCGCTGGCCTTCCGCCAGGCGATGGAGAACTCGCTGCCCACCGGCCTGCGCGCGCGCGACCTGGACGGCATGGTGACCTACGTCAACCCGGCGTTCTGCACGATGGTCGGCTTCACGCCTGAGGAACTGCGCGTGCCGCCGCCCGGCCACCCGCCGTACTGGCCGCCGGAATTCGCGCCCGAGTACGAACGCCGCCAGCGCGAGCGCCTGAGCGCCCCCGCCGCCTCGGGCCGCGAGGCGCGCGAGGGCCACGAGACCGTCTTCATGCGCAAGGGCGGCGAACGCTTCCCGGTCATGATCTACGAGGCGCCGCTGGTCGACGGCCAGGGCCGCCACACCGGCTGGATGGGGGCGGTCGTCGACCTCGGCGCGCAGCGCCGCGTCGAGGAGCTGTCGCGCCAGCAGCAGGACCGGCTGCAGGCCACGGCCCGCCTGGCCACGGTGGGCGAGATGGCCTCGCTGCTGAGCCACGAGCTGAACCAGCCGCTGGCCGCCATCGCCAGCTATGCCAGCGGCTCGCTGAACCTGCTGCAGACGAGCGCTGCGGACACAGCGCCGGACCCCGCGCTGCGCGAGATGCTGCAAGGCGCGCTGCAGCGCATCGCCGAGCAGGCCGAGCGCGCCGGCCGCGTGATCAAGAGCGTGCACGACTTCGTGCGCCGGCGCGAGCAGCTGCACGAGGCGATCGACGTGCAGGCGCTGCTGGAGGCCGTGCTGCCGCTGGCGCGCATGCAGGCGCGCAAGAGCGGCACCCGCATCGACGTCGACCTGCCGCCGCCGCAGCCCGGGCTGCCGCGCGTGCCGCGCGTGCGCTGCGACCGCACGATGGTCGAGCAGGTGCTGCTGAACCTGGCGCGCAACGGCATCCAGGCGATGGAAAGCCGCACGCCGCTGTCCGAGCGCGTGCTGACGCTGCGCGTGCGCCAGACCCACGAGCGCTGGGTGACCTTCACGGTCATCGACGCCGGCCCCGGCATCCCGCTGGAGGTCGCGCAGCGCCTGTTCACGCCCTTCTTCACGACCAAGGCCGAGGGCATGGGCCTGGGGCTGAGCCTGTGCCGCACCGTCATCGAGCAGCATGGCGGCGCGCTGGACTACGGCCCGGGGCCGGGCGGCCGCGGCACGGAGTTCCGCTTCACGCTGCCGGCGGCGGTCAGGCGCGAGACGGCACGCGACCCGGCACACGAGGGGCTGCACGAGGGACTGCACGAGGGCCCGCACGACCCGGCGCGCGGACCCGCGGCGGATCCCGCGGCGGACCCCGCGCCGGACCCTGCGGCGCACCCGGCCGCGCCCAGCGACGCCTGACGCGCGCCGCGTGGGCGCGCGCCGGCCGCGTGACCGCGGCACTCGCGAAGCCGGCGCAATGCGGGCACGGCGCGCCGGCCCCGGCGCCGTCCCGCCGCATACTCGCGGCCTGCAACGCCCATGACCACCGACCCCACGCTCGGCCTGCCCGTCGTCTACCTCGTCGACGACGAGGAGGTCGTGCGCGATGCGCTGGCCTGGCTGCTGCGCTCGCGCCGGCTGCTCGCCGAGGGCTTCGCCAGTGCCGACGCCTTCGCCGCCTGGCTGGCGGCGCAGACGGCGCCGCAGCGCCCGCCCTGGCCGGCCGGCCCGGCCTGCCTGGTGCTGGACATGCGCATGCCCGGCACCAGCGGCCTCGCGCTCTTCGAGGACCTGGCCGACCGCGGCTGGCTGCCGCTGCTGCCGGTGATCTTCCTGACCGGCCACGGCGACGTGCCGACCGCGGTCGCCGCGGTCAAGCGCGGCGCCTTCGACTTCGTCGAGAAGCCGTTCTCGAACAACGCGCTCGTCGACCGCATCGAGCAGGCGCTGGCGGCCAGCGCGCAGGCCCTGCAGGCGCGGCGCGAGCGGCGCCAGCGCGAAGGCACGCTGGCCGAGCTGACCGAGCGCGAGCGCGAGGTGATGCGGCTGGTGGCCGCCGGGCGGCCGAACAAGCTGATCGCCGACGAGCTGGCGATCAGCGTGCGCACCGTCGAGGTCCACCGCGCGCGCGTCTTCGACAAGCTCGGCGTGCGCTCGGCGGTGGAGCTGGCGCACCTGCTGCGCGACCTGCAGGACGGCGGGGCGGCGCCGTGAGCGAAGCCCGCGACGGTGGCCGCGGCGGCGGCGAGTTCGCGCTCATCGCGCGCCACTTCACGCGGCCGGCGCGGCCCGGCTCGCCGCTCGTGCTGGGCATCGGCGACGACTGCGCGCTGGTGCAGCTGGCGCCGGGGCAACAGCTCGCGGTGTCCAGCGACCTGCTGGTCGAGGGCCGCCACTTCCTGTCCACCGTGGCCCCCGAGCGCCTGGGCCACAAGGCGCTGGCGGTCAACCTGTCGGACCTCGCGGCCTGCGGCGCCGAGCCGCTGGCCTTCACGCTGTCGATCGCGCTGCCGCGCGTCGACGACGACTGGCTGGCCGGCTTCGCGCGCGGGCTGTTCGCGCTGGCCGACGCGGCCGGCATCGCGCTCGCCGGCGGCGACACCACGGCCGGGCCGCTGGCCATCGACATCACCGCGATGGGCCAGGTGCCACCGGGTGCGGCGCTGCTGCGCAGCGGCGCGCGGCCGGGCGACGAGCTGTGGGTCAGCGGCACGCTCGGCGACGCGCGGCTGGCGCTGGAGGTCTTCCGCGGCACGGTCGCGCTGGCCGGCGAGCAGTTCGAGACCGTGCGCCGCGCGATGGAGCTGCCGCAGCCGCGGTATACGCTGGGCTTGGCGCTGCGCGGCGTGGCCAGCGCCGCGATCGACCTCAGCGACGGCCTTGTCGGCGACCTCGGCCATGTGCTGCGCCGCTCGCGCGTCGGCGCCGTGGTCGACGCCGATGCACTGCCGCGCAGCGCCGTGCTCGCGGCGCAGCCGCTGGCGCTGCAGCGCCTGTGCACCCTGGCCGGCGGCGACGACTACGAGCTGCTGTTCACCGCGCCGCCGGCGCGCCACGACGCCGTGCAGGCCGCGGCGCGTGACGCCGGCGTGCCGGTCACGCGCATCGGCACCGTCGAGGCGGGCGAGGCGCTGCGCCTCGTCGACGGCCGCGGCGCGCCGGTCGAAGGGCGCTGGGCCGGCTTCGACCACTTTGCCGGATGAACGGCAGCATGAACCGCGCCGCGCCGGCCGGCGGCCTCGACGTCGAGGACGCGGTGGAAGTCGGCGCACCGCGCCGCGCCGGCGGTCGCTTCATGCTCGGCCATCCGGCGCGCTGGATCGCGCTCGGCTTCGGCAGCGGCCTGTCGCCCTGGGCGCCCGGCACCGTCGGCACGCTGTGGGGCTGGGCCAGCTTCCTGCTGCTGGACCGCTGGCTCACCGATGCGGGCTGGGCACTGGCCATCGTGGGCGGGCTGCTCGTGGGCTGGTGGGCCTGCACGCGCACCGCGCAGCACCTGGGCACGGCCGACCCCGGCGCCATCGTCTGGGACGAGATCGTTGCCTTCTGGATCGTGCTGTGGCTGGTCACGCCGGCCGGCTTCTGGGACCAGTGCGCGGCCTTCCTGCTGTTCCGCGCCTTCGACGCCGGCAAGCCGGGCCCGGTGGGCTGGGCCGACCGGCGCTTCAAGCGCCGCAGGGTCGACGGCCGCGCCGAACCCATCGCCGCGCGGCACGGCTTCGGCATCCTGTTCGACGATCTGGTGGCCGCCCTGTGCACCCTGCTCGTCATCGCACTGTGGAGCCGCCTGTGGACACCCTGAGCACCGAAGCGCTGGTGCAGGCGCTGGCCGCGGCGCTGCGCGCGCGCGGCTGGCGGCTGGCCAGCGCCGAGAGCTGCACCGGCGGCCTGGTCGCCGCCGCCTGCACCACGGTGGCCGGCAGCAGCGACTGGTTCGAGCGCGGTGTCGTGACCTACAGCAACGAGGCCAAGAGCGAACTGCTGGGCGTCGATCCGGCACTGATCGCCGCGCACGGCGCGGTCAGCGAGCCGGTGGCGCTGGCGATGGCCGCCGGGCTGCTGGCGCGCGCGCCGGTGCAGCTGGTGGTGGCCGTCACCGGCATCGCGGGGCCGGGCGGCGCCGTGCCCGGCAAGCCGGTCGGCACGGTCTGGCTGGCCTGGGGCCGCGCCGGCGCCCTGCACGGCGAACGGCTGCAGCTGGCGGGCGACCGCGACGCGGTGCGCAGCGCGACGGTGCGCATCGCGCTCGAGCGGCTGCTCGCCGCGGCGCAGGCAGGCGGCGCATGAAGGTGCTGCTGGCCGGCGACTTCGACCCCGGCGAGGACGAGGTCTGGCGGCGCGCGCTCGCCGCCGCGCTGCCCGAGGCGCACTGGTGCTCGCGCGCCGAGCTCGACGCCGGGCAGGTGGCTGCCGGCGAGATCGTCGCCGCGGTCGTCGCCAACCCGCCGCCCGGCAGCCTGCGCGGCCTGCCCAGGCTGGCGCTGATCCAGAGCCTGTGGGCCGGCGTCGACCGCCTGCTCGCCGACCCCACGCTGCCGGCCGGCGTGCCGCTGGCGCGCATGGTCGACCCGGCCATGACGGCCGCGATGGCCGAGACCGCGCTGTGGGCCGTGCTCTCGCTGCACCGCGGCTTCTTCGCCTACCAGCAGCGCCAGCGCGAAGGCGTCTGGCGGCAGCATGCGCAGCGCCGCGCCGACGAGGTGCCGGTGGCCGTGCTGGGCCAGGGCGAGATGGGGCGTGCGGTGGCGGCGCGGCTGGCGGCGCTGGGTTATCCGGTGCAGGGCTGGCGGCGCGACGGCACGCCACTGCACGACGTGCTGGCGCGCGCCGGGATCGTCGTCAACCTGCTGCCGCTGACGCCGGCCACGCGCGGCCTGCTCGATGCACGCGCCTTCGCGGCGATGCCGGCCAAGGCTTCGCTGGTCAACCTGGGCCGCGGCGCGCAGGTCGTCGACGCCGACCTGCTGGCCGCGCTGGACAGCGGCCACCTGCGCCACGCGGTGCTCGACGTCTTCACGACCGAACCGCTGCCGGCCGGCCACCCGTACTGGACGCACCCGCGCGTGACCATGCTGCCGCACGCGGCGGCGGCCACCGACCCGCGCAGCGCAGCCGCGGTCGCGGCCGCCAACCTGCGCGCGGCGCGCGATGGTGGGCCGCTCGCGCACCTCGTCGAGCGGCAGCGCGGCTACTGAGCGCGCGCGGCAGGCATGCCTGCCGGGTTCCTGGGATGCCCGCGCGCCGGCGGGCCGTCGACGATGGGCGCCCGTCATCCTGGAGCCTTGCCATGCGTCAGCTTCCCTCCCCGCTTCGCACCGTTCGCCTCGCCCCGGCGCTGCTCGCCGCGGCGCTCGGTCTGGCCGCCGGCGCCGCATGGTCGGTCGACTGCGAGGTCAACGTGCTGAACGCGCACAACACCGCCAAGGCACGCGGCTGGACCTTCTCGTGCGGCGCGACCAGCGGCATCATCGTGCCGAACTTCGTCACCTATCCACCGGCAGCCATCGGCTGCACCTTCAAGACACCGCCGGTGCCCGTGCCGTACACGCCCGGCTCGCATCCGGTCTACGGCAACTTCTTCAAGAGCGAAGCCGGCTCGCGGCCGAACCTGAAGAATGGCTGGAAGGTGAAGCACTTCGAGGTCAGCGGCGGGCAATGGTCGGCCACCGCCGGCAACGTCACGCGCGTGGGCTTCAAGACCGAGGAGAAGTACAAGGCCGGCCACACCTACAACTTCCGCGTCAGCAAGCTGGTGCTCACGCATCCCAGCGGCACCTGCGCGAAGGCGCTGGACGAGGCGTTCTGACGAAGGCCGGCCGCCAAGTGATGCGCGGGGAGCGCGGCGGCCGCATAAGCCGAACCGGGTCGGCCGCTCGATGTCAGAGCGTGGGCAAGGTGATCTTGCCCGACCGCCACGGCAGCCTCAGCGCAGGCGACCACTGGCCATTGGGCTGCTTGACCTGCAGCTGCATGCTGAGGCCCGGATAGGGCACCGGCACCGGCGGCGCGGGCGGCGCCGGCAGCATCACGACCTGCGGAAACTGCGGCCCCTCGCCGAGGATGCGCACCTGGACCGGAAACGGCAGCGGGTTGGCCAGCTGGTAGGTCTTGAGCTGCGCCAGCACGGCGCAAGGCACCAGCAGCCCCAGGGCCAGCACGCCGCGCAGCAGGGTCCGCTTCATCGGGGTCTCCGGTTGCCGTCGTGGGCTTCACGACCGAGGCCTTCAGCCTAGCGCCGCGGGCCGCCGCCGCCCCTGCCCAATTCCTGGGAGGGTCCTGACGGCTTCCCGGGATGGGCGCCGGCGGCCGGCTTGCCCAGACTGGCCTCACCGGGATGTCCCGGCGCCTGCACCCGGGCCCGACGCCCGGTGCCCTACAGCCCAGGAGGATCGACCATGTCCCAGCCCCCTCTGTCGTGCGCGCGGCGCGCGCTCGCCGTCGCCGCGCTCGCCGCGCTGTCGCTGCCGGCCTGGGCGGTCGGCGCCAAGTGCGCCGACGGCGGCCCCGCCGCGGACATCACGCCGCAGTACCAGAACGGCGTGCTGCGCTGCATCCGGCGCGCGCAGGCCACGCCGGCCTGCCCGCCGACGCACCCGATGTACAAGATCATGCCGGAGCAGGCGGGGCAGCCGCCGACCGACTTCTGCGCCCCGGCGAACATCATCGTGCCGGCGCCCAGCCAGCGCGCCAGCGTGATGTGCCCGCCCGGCATGAACCTGGTCGTCAATGGCGGCAGCGGCAACCGCGACGAATGCCGGGCCACCAGCACCACGCAGGTGGTGCCGATCCTGATCCCCAACTGACACGGCGCGCCACCGGCCCGATACTGCCGGCATGTCGCCGCGTCCGCCCCTGCTGCGCTGGCTGCCGCTGGCGGCCCTGCTGGTGCTGCTGGCGGCCGCGGCGCTGCTCGTCTACGCCGGCCGCTTCTGGCCCGCCCCGCCGGCCGCGCCCGCGCGCAGCCCGGAGCCGGTGGACCTGGTGGAGTCGGCGCTGCAGCGCGTGCTGCAGCGCACGCCCGGCGCGGCGCAGCGGGCCCGCGGCGTCGCGGTGCGGCCGTTCGCGCCGGCGGCCAGCGCCGGGTCGGCGGAGATCGCCGGCGGCCTGTGCGACGCGCTGACGCTGCCGCTGGTGCGCATCCCGACGCTGCGCGTGGTGCCCTGCTCGGCGACCCGGCAGCCGGTGGCGGCGGCGCTGGACGATGCGCGGCTGGCGCGGCTGCTCGCCGTCAGCCACGTCATCGGCGGCAGCGTCGAGGCGCTGCCGGGCGAACGCCTGCGCCTGCGCCTGGCGATGCAGCCGGCGCCGGGCAGCGACCGTCCGGGCTGGCAGATCGACGAGGAGATGCCGCTGGCCGACCTGCAGGGCCTGCCGCAGCGCATCGCCGCGGCGACCGGGCAGGCGCTGGGCCAGGCGCTGGAGCGGCCGGCAGGCGCAGCCGCCGCGACCGCGCCGCAGGCGATGCTGCCGCCGGCGCTGTACACCAAGTACCTGCGCGCAGTGCAGCTCGGCCAGCGCGAGTCGATCGCCGACTGGCGCGCGTCACTGGGCCTGCTCGACGAGGTGCTCGCCAGCGCGCCCGAGCACATGCCGTCGCTGTACGTGCACTGGACCGTGCGCGGCCGGCTGGCCGGCAACCGCGACCCGAATGCGCCGCCGCCGAGCAACGAGCAAATGGCGGCCGAGCGCGAGGCGCGCCGCGTCGAGGGCCTCGCGCTGGCCGAACGCGCGCTCGCTGCCGACCCCGACGACCTGCGCGGCCACTGGCTGCTGACCTCGACCGCCGTCGTCGAGCGCCGCTGGGCCGACGCGCTGGACCGCCTGGACGCCATCCTGCAGCGCCACCCGCTGCTGCCCGGCTATTCGGCGGTGGCGGCGCGCATCCACCTGCATGTCGGCTACCTGGAGCGCGCACGCGCGCTGGCGCTGGCCGCGCTGCAGGTCAATGCGCTGGACCCGGCGGCACTGGAAGTGCTGGCACTGGTGGCCGGCATGCGCGGCGAGGACGCGCTGCACCGCGAATTGCTCGAACTGGCGCGCCAGGTCGGGCACACCGGGCTCGGCTATTCGGACCTCATCGAGGCGCATCGCCGCGCCGACTGGCCGGAGGTCGAGCGCCGCCTGACGGCCTGGGTCACCTGGGGCGGCAAGTACAAGGCCGACTGGGTGCCGGGCTACGTGCGCGGGCTGGCCGAGCCGGCGCAGCGCGACGCCGCGGTGGCCACGCTGGACGCGATGGACCCGGCCACGCGCCGCCACTTCGCGAGCTATTTCATCGAGTACGCGCTGCTCGGTGCACACGAGCGTGCGCTGCAGTCGGTGCAGTTCCACGCCACGCTGCCGCCGGCGGTGTGGATGCAGTGGCTGTGGTGGCCCGAGCTGGCGCCGGTGCGCCGCGACCCCGGCTTCGTGCCGGCGCTGCAGCGCCTGGGCGTGACGCGCGTCTGGGAACAGCGCGGCGCGCCCGAGCTGTGCGAGCGCGCCGGCGCCGACTGGGTCTGCCGCTGAGGCGCGGGGCCGTCAGGCGCCGACACGCAGCGTCAGTGTCGTGCCCGCGCCGCCCGCCGAGACCAGGTCCAGCGTCAGCCCGGCTTCCTGCGCGCGCCGGCGCATGTTCTTCAGGCCGCGCCCGCCGGAGGCGGCCGCGGGGTCGAAGCCGCTGCCATCGTCGCGCAGCGTGATCGTGACCGCGGCGCCACCGGCGGCACCCGTGGCGCCGGCAGGTCCGGCGGCATCGGCGCGCAGCCACAGCGTGCGCGCGCGGCCGTGGCGCAGCGCATTGGTCACCCCTTCCTGCAGGATGCGCAGCAGGTGCAGCACGCGCGCCGGCGTCAGCCCCGCCACCTGCGGCAGCAGGTCGACGTCCCAGTGCAGCGTCACGCCGGCGCCGCGCAACCGCGGCGCCAGGCGGTCGTGGAACATCGCGAGCACGGCATTCAGGTCGTCGTCCACCGGCTCCAGCGAGTCGATCATCAACCGCATGTCGTCCAGCGCCTCGCGCACGACGACGGCCAGCTCGCCGGGGCGCCGGCGGTCGGCCTCGATCATCGCCAGCATCGACACCAGGTGGCCGCCGACGCCGTCGTGCATGTCGCGCATCAGTCGCTCGCGCTCGGCGGCAATGGCCTCGCGGCGCTCGAGCTCGCGCACGCGCTCGAACTGCGCCTGCAGCGCCGCGGTGCGTTCGTGCACCAGTGCCTCGAGGTCCACGTTCAGCAGCTCGGCGGCATTCAGCGTCTCGACGAAACGCGCCAGCAGCAGCCAGGCCGCGCTGCCCAGCAAGGCGGCCAGCGCCCAGGGCAGCAGCGGCAGCGGCTCGTGCCAGGGTGCGGCGCCCGGCATCGCGGCCAGCGCGGCCGGCGGCAGGCGCAGCAGGTCGGCGGCGGCGCCGAGCAGCAGCACCGCGCCAGGCCACAGCAGCCGCGCATCGGCGCGCTGCCAGCCGCGCTGCGCGAGCGCCAGCCCGCAAAGCGCGAAGACGCCGCGCAGCAGCGCCTGCACGAACTCGATGCCGGCGCCCGACGGCTCCAGCGGCGCCAGCGCGGCCGCCGCGGCCAGCACCACCGCCGCCGCCCCGGCAGACCGCCGGCCGCCGGCCGCCGGCGACCGCGCCGGGGCCTCGGGACCCGGCGCCGGCCCGCGCAGGTGCCAGGCCAGGCCGGTGACCGCCCCGGCCAGCGCCGTCCCGAGCAGCAGCACGAGCAGGTCCCAGCGCGCACCGTCCAGCGGCGGCTCGATCACGAGGCCGACGAAGCCGCTCGCGGCGAACAGTGTGGCGGCCAGCGCCAGCCAGCGGTAGCCGGGGTCGGCGCGGTCGCCGCGGCGGTACCAGGCCAGCACCGCCATCATCAGCGCCAGCGCCGCCGCCGCGGTGGCCAGCAGCTGCGGCAGCGTCACCGCCAGACCTTCGCGCAGCCGCCACGCGCCTTCGAGCGCGGCCTCCGGGCCGATCGCCGGCGCGGGCATCAGGCCGGCCAGCGGGCGCTCGGCCTTGACCAGCACGTACAGGCGGTTCTCGCCCGGCTGCCACAGCGGCGCCGGCGCCAGCAGCCACAGCGGCCGCGCCCCCAGCCGCGCCACCGGGTCGGCGAAGCGGCCACCCTGGCCGAGCAGGCGGCCGTTCAGGTAGACGGCCGCGTTGTCGGCCAGCGCCGGCAGGTAGACGGCCTGCGTCTCGCGCGGCGGCTCGGCCAGCAGCAGGTCGAGCCGGTACCAGGTCGACGCGCAGTCGGCGCAGTCCTCGCGCCAGCGGTGCGGCAGCCGGCGCGGCTGCATCGCCTCGTCGTCGACGCTGGCCCCGAAGCTGGCCGCCACCTGCCGCCACGCCGCGCCGGGTGCGGCCGCCTGCTCGACGAGCAGCGGCAGCGCGACGAACAGCAGCGCGGCCAGCCACGCCAGCAGCCGCGCCGAGTGGCGCGACGATGCGCGCGGCGACCGCCCCGCGGCCGCGCCGGGATCGTTCACGATCCCGGCAGCGCGGCGCCCGGCAGCAGGCCCAGCTGCTGGGCCTCGAAGACCGCCTCGCCGCGCGAGTTGACCGCCAGCTTGCGGTAGATCTGCTTGATGTGGCTGGTCACGGTATGCGGCGACATGCCCAGCGCCTCGGCGATGCGCTGGTAGCTCAGGCCCTTGGCGATCAGCGCCAGCACCTCGCCCTCGCGCGGGGTCAGCGGCGACGCGCCCGCCGGCGGCGCCGCGCTGGCCGCCGCCGGCGCGGCACGGAAGCGGCGCAGCAGGTGGCGCGCGATCGCCGAGCTGATCGGCGCCTCGCCGGCGAGCAGCCGCGTGATGGCCTGGCCGATCTCCTCGGCGCTGGCGTCCTTCAGCAGGTAGCCGGTGGCGCCGGCCTCGATCGCGGTCACGACATGCGCCTCGTCGCCGAAGACGCTGATGACCATCGCCTCGGCCTGCGGCGCCAGGCGCCGCGCGGCGCGGATCAGGTCGACACCGCTGCCGTCGGGCAGATGCAGGTCCACCAGCAGCACCTGCGGCGGCTCGTGCACGGCCAGCCAGGCCAGCGCGGCGCGCAGCTCGCCGAAGGCGGCCGCCAGCTCCAGGCCCGGGCTGGCGGCGACGATGCCGGCCAGCCGCTCGCGCGTGGCGGGATCGTCCTCGAGCAGCAGCACACGGGGCATGGCGGGATGTTGCGTGAAGCGCGGCGCAGCGGCAAGCCGCTCGGGGCGTGGTCGGCCGCTGGGCAAGGGGCCGGTGGTGGCTGAAGGACGGTGCACGCTGGGGACGCGCCTGCGCGGCGGCCCCGTCAGCGCACTGTGCGCGGCACGCGCCGGCGACCCCATCCCAGGATCGTGCGAGGCGGCTGCCGGATTCCTGGGATGCCGGCGCCGCAGCCCGCTGCCGACACTGGCCTGTCATTCCACCGTGAGGCCGTCATCATGCAGCGAGCGACTCCTGGGGCGCCGGCCGCCGCGCCCGGCACCGGCCGCGGCGTGTGGCCGGCGCGGCGCCGCGCGCTGGTGACCTTCGGTGCGGCAGGCGTGACGCTGCTGCTGCGTGCGCCGGCTGGCGCCGCGCCGCCGCTCGCCGCCAGCCTCACCGCGAAGAAGGTCGCCGGCAACAAGGTGCGTTCGACCGTGCGTGCCACGGTCGCGCTGCCGGGCCTGAACTGGTCCGGCACGCTGGGCACCTGGGACGTGCCCGAAGGCGGCCAGCGCCAGGTCTCGGTGCAGCCCGCGGGCATGCCGGTGCCGTTCCAGGTGCGGCTGCAGCATGCGCCGTCGTCGCTGTTCATGAGCATGCTGCTGTACATGAAGCTGATGCAGCAGGAGGTGCAGGCCTCGGCGTCGGCGAAGATCGAGTGAAGGCCGTGGCGCGCCCGCCTTGCACGCGCCGGACGCTGCGCCGCTGGGCGGCCGGCGCGGCCGCGCTGCTCGTGCAGGGCGTGCAGGGCGCGCAGGCCGTGGCCGATCAGGCCGTCGCCGGGCCGGACGCGGCGGCCGTCCAGGCCGGCTTCGCCGAGCGCTGGGTGGCCCCCGACGAACCGCTGGCACTGCGCCTGGACGCCGACACCGCGGCGGCCGCCTCGGCGCTGCGCTTCTTCGTCGGCGCCGGCGATGTCAGCGCGCTGGTGCGGCGGCCGGCGCCGGACCGCATCGAGATCGCCCCGCTCGCCGGCGGCTGGGCGCCGGGCGAGACCGAGCTGGTGGTCTGGCGTGTCGCCGACGGCCAGTGGAGCGAACTCGCGCGCTGGCCGCTGCGCGTGCGCACGGCCGCCGGCTTCGAGACCAGCGAGTGGCAGCCGCAGCTGGAGCTGCAGGCGGGCTCGCGCACCGGCGAACGCCTGGCCGGCGGCGCCCCGGCCACGCCGCGCGCCGGCCGCGCCGACGGCACCGGCCGCGCCGCCCTCGGCTGGACCGGCACGCGCGACGGCTGGCAGCTGCAGGCGCAGGCCAACGTCGCCGGCGCCAGCCAGCGGGTGCAGGCCTTGCGCTTCGCGCAGCTGCAGGACCGTGCCCCCAAGGTCGACCTCGCCGACTACCGGCTCGCCGCCGGCCACGGCCGGCACCTGCTGGAGATCGGCCACCTCAGCCACGGCAGCCACCCGCTGCTGGCGCAGGCCATCGCCAGCCGCGGCCTCGGGGCACGGCTTCAGCTCGCGCCGGCGCTGGACCTGACGGTCGCGGCGCTCAACGGCCGCCAGGTCGCCGGCGGCGACAACCTGCTGGGGCTGGAGGACCGCCGGCAGCGCAGCCTGGTGCTGACCCTGGGCGCCGAGCTGCTGCCGGCCAGCCCGGGTGCGCTGCGCGCCGAGCTGAGCTGGCTGGACGCCTCGCAGGTCGCCGAGGCCGGCTTCGACACCGGCGAGGTGCCGGACGCCGAACGCAGCCGCGGCCTCGGACTGCGCCTGCTGGGCAGCGGCTTCGACGGCCGCGTGCGCGGCGAGCTGGCGTGGGCGCGCTCGCGCTTCGTCAACCCCTTCGACCCGCTGCTGGCCCTGGGCGGCGAGCTGCAGCCGGTGCGCGCGGCGACGCAGGACGCCCACCAGGCCGAACTGCAGCTCGAGCTGCTGCGCCAGGCCGCGGTCTTCGGCGCGGCGCGGCCGCTGGACCTGGCGCTGACGCTGCGCCACGAACGCGCGGCGCCGCTGTACCGCAGCCTGGGCGCCTTCGTCACCGCCGACCAGGCACTCGCGCGCGTGCAGCTGCAGGCCGCGCTGGCGGGCGCGCAGCTGCAGCTGCATGCGGTGCAGCGCCACGACAACCTGGCGCGCATCGCGACGCTGCTGCGCAACCGCACCGACGAGCAGGGCGCGACGCTCGCGCTGCCGCTGCCGGCGTGGTTCGGCGCTGCGGGCAACACGGGTGCGACGGCCGCAGACGTCGAAGCCGGCGCGCCTTCGCCCTGGTGGCCGGCCGCGAGCCTGAGCTGGCAGCGTGTGCACCAGCACGCGCTCAACGAGCCGGAGCCGGAAGCCTCGGGCATCGCCGCCACGCATCGCCCGGACCAGGTCAACCGCAATGTCCAGCTCAACCTGCAGTGGACGCTGCCGCAGGGCTGGGCGCTCGGCTATGCGCTCGCGCGCTCGCACCAGGACAACCGCCAGCCGGGGCGCGAGACGGCGGACTTCCGCAACCTCTCGCACCAGGTGTCGCTGACGGCGCCGATCACCGACACGCTGCGCGCGACGCTGGCGCTGACACGCAGCCGCAACCTCAGCGTCGAGACCGCGCTGGTGGCCTGGACCACCGGCGGCACGCTGGGCGTGGACTGGCAGGCCAGCGAACGCTGGGCGCTCGCGGCCCAGCTGTCGAACAACCGCAGCCAGGACTCGCTGGACAACGCCAGCGCGCGCAGCCTGGGCGTGCAGCTGCAGTCGAGCTGGCGCTTCGAGCTGCCCGGTCCCGGCCGGCCCCTGCCGGTGCAGGCCTTCGTGCGGGTGTCGCGCCAGGGCGAGCGCAGCCTGGACCGCGTCTTCGACCAGCGCATCGACCAGCGCATCGACGGCGTCGACGTCGGGCTGTCGATGAGCTTCTTCTGAAGCGGAAGGCCCGCGATGTCACGCCACCTGCCTGCCCTGCTCCGCCGCCTGCTGCTCGCCACGCTGGCCGTGCTCGCCGCCGGGGTGGCGCCGGCCGCGCTGGCCGTCACCGCCGTCAACCCCTTCGGCGTCAACGTGCGCAGCAGCGGGCCGACGACGGTCTTCCTGACCTTCCAGAACCTGGACCCCGGCGAGGTGGCCGTCGAGGCCTTCTGGTGCGGCGAACTGCAGCCGGCGCTGATGGCCGCCAACCCGGCACTGCAGCTGCCGGTGCCGGTGCAGGCCAGCAACCCCTGCCTGCCGGGCAGCGTCTACGGCCGCCTGCCGCTGGCCCTGGACCGCTCGCGCACCAGCGCCAGCGGCGCCTTCACCAACCTGACCGACGTGATGACGATCCCGGCCTCGGTGGCGCGGCGTGCCTACCAGGACGCGCAGGCCGGGCTGAACTCGGCCTTCTTCTACGTGCGCCGCTTCAGCGGCCCGGCGGGCGACCGCTTCGTCGTCGTGACCTGCCGCATGGCCGGCGGCGGCGCGCGCGTGCCGCTGGCGCTGATGGACGTGCGCGTGGCCTTCGAGACCGCCGGCACGCGCCCCACCGTGCTGGCGCTGGCGCCGGGCCAGCGGCCGCCGCGCTGGAGCGCGCGCCTCGCCTACAACGGCAGCGGCACGCTGCGCGGGCGCTGGGAGGTCGTGCAGCCCGGCGACCCCGAGCCGGTCGACGAGGACCTGCTGACCGCGGCGACGCTGCCCGTGGAGCGGCGCTCGCTGCAGCGCCGCTGGACGCTGGTCGAGCGCTTCGAGGTCTTCCTGCCGCCGACCGGCGAGTACACGCTGCCCGGCCCCGACCCGGACCGCCTGCCGCGCGACGCCGAGGGGCCGTACAAGCTGCTGCTGCGCGTGGAGGCCAGTGACGACCGCGAGGCGACCTCGGACACCGGCGGCGGAAGGCGCGCGGTGGCCGGCGGCGTGGCCGGCTTTCCGATGCCGGTGCTGCGCTACGTGGTCGGCGGCGTGCTCGACCCGATGGCCGCCGGCAGCGCCTTCGGCGCGGCGCCGACGCTGCTGCTGCCGGCCCCGGAGGCGGCGCTGGCGAGCGGCGTCGCCTTCACCTGGGTCGACCCGGCGGCGGCGACGCTGCTGCGGCTGGAGGTGCAGGCCAGCGGCGACGACGGCCGCCCGACCGAGGTGCTGAGCGCGCTGGTGCGCCCGGGCACCGGCCGCTACGACGCGCCGCCGTGGTTCGCCCAGGCGCAGCGTGGCAAGGCGCTGCGCTGGCGCGTCGTTGCGCTGGACGCCGAGGGGCGGGCCGCCGGGGCCAGTGCCTGGCGTTCGTTGGCGTCGCCGTAACAGAGCGCCTTCGCGCTGCGCCGAGCGGCGTGACCGGTCCGCGTCAGGCCGGCAGCGCCAGCCGCCGCGGCTTGCTCGCCGCTGCCTGCAGCACCAGCAGCGCCAGGCGGCGCAGCGCGTCCCAGGCCTCTGCAGGCCACTCGGGGTGGCGCAGGCCCTTGCAGACGCCGTCGCAGACGCTGGCCGCCGCCAGCAGGTGCGCGAGCTGGTGGTCGGCGAGCAGCGGCAGCACACGCTCGAACAGCTTCTCCTTGACGCCCCAGACACGCGCCTCGCGCAGCGCCAGCGGCAGCGGCTGGCCGCGGTCGAGCGCGGCGCGTGCACGCGCCAGCGCGCGCAGGTCGTCGGCGAGCAGCCAGTGCACGCGCACGGCGGCCTCGCCCTCGGCGCGCAGGCCGTCCAGGATGCGCAGCGCACGCGCCACCTGGCCCGACCAGAGCGCCTCGCCGAGCTGCCCGGCGTCGAAGCGCGCGACATTCAGCACCGCGGCCTCGACCTGCTCGAAGCCCAGTTCACCCGCCGGGTGCAGCAGCGCCAGCTTCTGCAGTTCCTGGTGCGCGGCGAGCAGGTTGCCTTCCACGCAGTCGGCGAAGAAGGCCAGCGTGCGCTGCCCCTCCTCGCCCGCCTTCACCCGCTGGCCCTGGCGCGCCAGGCGCTGCGCCAGCCAGGCCGGCAGCGCGGCGCGCGGCGGCGTCTCGACGCGCACGCACACGCCGGCGGCGTCGAGCGCGGCGAACCAGCCGCTCTTGAGCTGCTGGCCGTCCAGTCGCGGCAGCGTGACCAGCGTCAGCAGGTCCTCGGGCAGGCGCTCGCAGTAGCGCTGCAGCGCCTCGGAGCCGTCCTTGCCCGGCTTGCCCGACGGGATGCGGATCTCGACGATGCGCTTGTCGGCAAACAGGCTCAGCGCCTGCGCCGCGCCGAGCACCGCGCTCCAGTCGAAGTGCGAACCCGCCACCGTGAAGACCTGGCGTTCGCCATGGCCGGCGGCGCGCGCGGCGGCGCGCACCGCGTCGGCGGCCTCCTGGGCCTGCAGCGGCTCGTCGCCGTGGACCACGTACAGCGGGCGCAGGCCGCGTGCCAGATGGCCGTCCAGCTGCTCCAGCTTCAGCTGCACGCGCGCCCCTAGACCCGCACCGCCGCCAGCCGGCGCAGCACCTGGGCGACGATGTCGGACTGCATCTCGCGGAACAGCTCGGCCTCCTCGTGTTCCTTGGCCAGCGCCGCGGTCTCGCGGTAGCTGAGGTCGCGCGCCAGCATCAGCTCGGCGCGCGGGATCAGCTCGCGGCCGCCCGGCGTTGTGGCGCGGAAGTGGAAGCGCAGCCGCAGCTGCAGCTCGCGCACCTGCGCCGCCGCGGTGGAGGCGACGACGCTGCGCTCGCGCTGGTCCTCCAGCGCCTGCAGCACGACCTCGGCGCCGGCCGGCGCATCGGCCACGCGCACCTGGCGTGCGAGTTCGCGCCGCAGTTCGTCGGCGATCGCGGACCGCGGCGCGAAGCCGGTGAGCGCGATGCTGGCGAAGGACAGCCGCGCCGGCTGGCGCATCTGGAAACCGCACGACGGCAGCAGCGCCACCGCGGGCAGCGCGAGCAGCCCGCACAGCGCGGTGCGACGCTCAGACGACCACATTCACCAGCCGGCCCGGCACCACGACGACCTTCTTCGCCGCGCGGCCCTCGCCGAAGCGCGCGAATTCGGGACTGGCCAGCGCGGCCGCCTCGATCGCCGCGCGGTCGGCGCCGGCCGGCACGCGGACGCTGCCCCGGTGCTTGCCGCCGATCTGCAGCACCAGTTCGATCTGGTCCTGCACCAGCGCCGCCTCGTCGACCTCGGGCCAGGGCGCGTCGACGAGGTCGCCCAGCGCCGCGGCGTAGCCGAGTTCGGTCCACAGCGCATGCGCGACATGCGGCGCCGCCGGGTACAGCGCGCGCAGCAGGATGCCGAAGCCTTCGCGCAGCACCGCCGCGTCGCCCGGTGTGTCGTGCAGCGTCACGTCCTCGATCGCGTTGAGCATCTTCATCGCGCCCGAGACGACGGTGTTGTATTGCAGGCGCTCGTAGTCGTGCGTGACCTGGCGCAGCAGCAGGTGGATCTCGCGGCGCAACGCGCCGGCCGCCGGTCCGGCGCCTTCGAAGGGATCGCCGGCCGCCGGCCCGGCGCCGTCGAAGGACGCCCCGGACGCCGCAATGCGCGGCCGCAGCTTCACGCCGGCATTCCACAGCCGGCGCAGGAAGCGGTAGCAGCCCTCGGCGCCGCTGTCGCTCCAGGCCGCGCTCTGGTCGGGCGGGCCGGCGAACATCGTGAAGACACGCGCGGTGTCGGCGCCGAACTTCGCGATGATGTCCTTGGGCTCGACGACGTTGTTCTTGCTCTTGGACATCTTCTCGATGCCGCCGAGCTGCACCGGCTGGCCGTCGGCCTTCGCGGTGGCGGCCACCGGCGCGCCGCGCTCATCGAAGCGGATGTCGACCTCGCTCGGGTAGAACCAGCGCTTCTTGCCGGCCTCGTCCTCGCGGTAGAAGCACTCGTTGAGCAGCATGCCCTGCGTGAACAGGCGCGTGAACGGCTCGTCGAACTTCACGAGGCCCAGGTCGCGCATCGCCTTGGTCCAGAAGCGCGCATACAGCAGGTGCAGCACCGCGTGCTCGATGCCGCCGATGTACTGGTCCATCGGCATCCAGTAGTCGTTGCGCGCGTCGACCATCGCGTCGTCGCTGCCCGGGCAGCAGTAGCGCATGTAGTACCAGGCGCTGTCGACGAAGGTGTCCATCGTGTCGGTCTCGCGCCGCGCCGGCGCGCCGCACTTCGGGCAGGCGACGTTGACGAAGGCCTCGCACTTGACCAGCGGGCTGCCGCTGCCGTCGGGCACCAGGTCCTCGGGCAGCAGCACCGGCAGGTCCTTCTCGGGCACCGGCACGTCGCCGCAGCCTGCGCAATGGATGATCGGGATCGGCGTGCCCCAGTAGCGCTGGCGGCTGATGCCCCAGTCGCGCAGCCGCCAGGTCACCTTCTTCTCGCCCAGCCCGCGCTGCGCCAGCGAGGCCGCCACGGCGTCGACCGCCGCCTGGTGCTTCAGGCCGCTCCAGACGCCGGAATTGACGGTGATGCCGCGCTGCTTGTCGGCATACCAGTCCTGCCAGCGGCCGTAGTCGAAGGTCTCGCCGTCGATCGCGATGACCTGCAGGATGTCGATGCCGTACTTCTTCGCGAACGCGAAGTCGCGCTCGTCGTGCGCCGGCACGCCCATCACCGCGCCGTCGCCGTAGCCCATCAGCACGTAGTTGCCCACCCACAGCGGCACCGGCTGGCCGGTCAGCGGGTGCGTGACCGACAGCCGCAGCGGCAGGCCGGCCTTCTCACGCAGCGCGAGCTCGGCCTCGGTGGTGCCGCCCTTGCGGCATTCCTCGATGAAGGCAGCGACCGCCGGGTCGCGCTTCGCGACCTCGAGCGCGATCGGGTGCTCGGGCGCGACGGCGCAGAAGGTGACGCCCATGATGGTGTCGGCCCGCGTCGTGAAGACGTACAGCCGGCCGTCGCCCAGCAGCGCGCCCTGCGCGTCGCGGATCTCGTGCGGGAAGGCGAAGCGCACGCCCTCGCTCTTGCCGATCCAGTGCTCCTGCATCAGGCGCACGCGCTCGGGCCAGCCGGCCAGGTAATGCGGCGCGGCGGGGTCGGCCACCCCGGCCAGCAGTTCGTCGGCGTACTGCGTGATGGCCAGGTAGTAGCCGGGGATCTCGCGCTTCTCGACCAGCGCGCCGCTGCGCCAGCCGCGGCCGTCGACGACCTGCTCGTTGGCCAGCACGGTCTGGTCCACCGGGTCCCAGTTGACGACCTGGGTCTTCTTGTAGGCGATGCCCTTCTCGAGCATCTTCAGGAAGAACCACTGGTTCCACTTGTAGTAGCCGGGGTCGCAGGTCGCCAGCTCGCGGTCCCAGTCGAAGGCCAGGCCCAGCGGGCGCATCTGGCTCTTCATGTCGGCGATGTTCGCGCGCGTCCACTTCGCCGGCGCGACGCCGTTGTCGATGGCCGCGTTCTCGGCCGGCAGGCCGAAGGCGTCCCAGCCCATGGGCATCAGCACGTTGAAGCCCTTCATGCGCAGCTGGCGCGCCATCATGTCGTTGATGGTGTAGTTGCGCACATGCCCCATGTGCAGCTTGCCGCTGGGGTAGGGCAGCATCGAGCAGGCGTAGAACTTGGACCGCGCGGCGTCCTCGGTCACGCGGGCGGCGCCGGTGGCCTCCCAGTGCGCCTGCGCGGCGGCCTCGATCTCGGCGGGCACGTACTTGTCGTTCATGGCGCCGATTCTAGGTTCGGCACCCCGGCCGGCGGCGCCGTCAGCGTGGTTCCGGCGCCTCGGTGACGAAGCCGATGCGCGACAGTCCCGCCTGCTGCACCCAGCCGATCAGCTCGGCGACGCGGCCGTAGGGCACGCGGCGATCGGCGCGCAGTTGCACCTCGGCGTCGCGGTCGCGTGCGGCCATGGCCCGCACCGCGGCAGCGACCGCCTCGCGCTCGCGGCCGGCCTCGACCGGCTCGCCGGCGACGAAGACCCGGCCCTCGGCGTCGATCGCCAGCGCGACGAAGGCCGGCGCGTCGCTCGTGGCCGCGCCCTCGGCGCGCGGCAGGTCCAGCGGGAGGCGCTGGCTGATCAGCGGCGCGGTGATGATGAAGATGACCAGCAGCACCAGCATCACGTCGATCAGCGGCGTCATGTTGATCTCGCTCATCGGCCGGCTGCCGGGGTCGCGTTCGAGGCGGCCGAAGCTCATGCGGCCTCCGCGGCGGCGGCTTGCCGCGGGCGACGCGGCGCGGCTTCATCCAGCGTCATCTCACGCAGGTCGTGCGCGAATCCTTCGAGCTCGGCCTCGCAGGCATTCACCCACTTGCCATAGGCGTTGTAGGCCAGCACCGCGGGCACCGCGACGGCGATGCCGGCGGCCGTCATCACCAGCGCCTCGCCGATCGGTCCGGCCACCTGGTCCAGCGCGATGCTGCCGCTGCCGGCCACCGCGACCAGCGCGTGGTAGATCGCCCACACGGTGCCGAAGAGCCCGACGAAGGGCGCCGTGCTGCCCACCGAGGCCAGCAGCACCTGGCCGAACTGCAGGTGCGCCAGCCCGCGGTGCAGCGCGTCGCGCAGCCGCCGCGTCAGCTGGCTCTCGAGCCGACCCGCGTCCTCCAGCGTGCCCGGCGCCGGGCGCGCCGCGGCGGCATCCAGCAGTGGCAGCAGCACGCGTTCGCGGTCGAGCGCGGCCAGCCGCGTGCGGCCATCGTCCAGCCCGGCGGCGTCCCAGAAGGCCGGCACCGCGCGCCGGATGTCCTGCGTGGCGCGGCGCAGCACCCAGGCCTTCCACAGGATCATCACCCACGACGCGACCGACATCGCCAGCAGCAGCAGCGCGACGGCGCGGCCGATGCCGTCGCTGGCGGACCAGAACCCGGCGAGGCCCTGCATGACCCCGTGCCGGCGCTAGGCCAGGCCCAGCACGTCGTCCATGCCGTACAGGCCCGGCGCGCGGCCGATCAGGAAGCGCGCGGCGCGCAGGCTGCCTTCGGCATAGTTGGCGCGGCTCGAGCTGCGGTGCGTGATCTCCAGGCGCTCGCCGGTGCCGGCGAAGAGCACGGTGTGGTCGCCGACGATGTCGCCGCCGCGCACGGTGGCGAAGCCGATCGCGCCCGGCGGCCGTTCGCCGGTGTGGCCGTGGCGCGTGAAGACGCCCTGCGCATCCAGCGTGACGCCGCGCGCGGCGGCCAGCACCTCGCCCATCTTCAGCGCGGTGCCGCTGGGCGCGTCGATCTTGTGCCGGTGATGGGCCTCGACGACCTCGATGTCGTAGCCCTCGCCGAGCGCGCGCGCAGCCTGGTCCAGCAGGCGCAGCATCACGTTGACGCCGACGCTCATGTTGGGCGCGAAGACGATGGCGAGCTGCTGCGCGCAGGCCGCCAGCTCGGCCTTCTGCGCCGGTGTGAAGCCGGTGGTGCCGATCACCGCGCGCACGCCCAGCGTGCGGCACACCGCCAGGTGGGCCAGCGTGCCTTCGGGGCGCGTGAAGTCGATCAGCACGTCGGCGCCGGTGAGCCCGGCGGTCAGGTCCGAGGTCACCGCGACGCCGGTGCTGCGGCCGAGGAAGGCGCCGGCGTCCTGGCCGTCGAGCGGGCTGCCCGGCATCTCCAGCGCGCCGGTCAGCCGGCAGTCGGCGCTGTCCAGCACGGCCTGCAGCAGCATGCGGCCCATGCGGCCGCCGGCACCGGCGATGGCGATATTCAGCATGGCGGGGTCGTGAGGGCAGCGATCAGCATGGCGTGCCGGCGCCGGCGCGGCTCAGCGGGGTCGGGCGCCGCCGCGCCTCACGACGCTTCCAGCGGCGGGTAGTCGCGCACCGGCCCGACCGGTTCGGCCGGCGGGGCCTCGCGCCGCGGCGGTGCGGGCAGGGCCTGGCGCTCTTCCTCGCTCAGCTCGAGCTTGGGCGCGCGCAGGTCCTTGAAGCGGCTGATGGAGGCGACGAATTCGCGCTCGGTCGGCAGCTCGGGCACCTCGACCGACCTGACCACGTCGCCGTCGAAGTGCACGACGACACTGCGCCGCTGCACGTCGGTATTCGGGCGGCGCAGCGAGAAGACGTAGTCCCAGCGGTTGGTGTGGAACGGGTCGGTGATCAGCGGCGTGCCCAGGATGTCCCGCACCTGCAGCCGTGTCAGGCCCGGACGCACCAGTGCGGCCTGTTCGCGCGTGATCGCGTTGCCCTGCACGATGTCGATGCGGTAGGGCGTGATCAGGCCCATGAAGCTGTCGGTGCGCTGCAGCGACTCGCAGCCGCCGAGCAGCGCGGCAGCGGCCAGCAGGCAGGGGATCGCGAAGGTACGGCGCATGGGCGGCAGGATTCGGGGTGGGGCGGCGGCGGGGCCGGGCGGCCACCGCGCAGGCGGCATGGCCACGCGCGCCTGACTATGATCGGGCGATTCTAACGGCCTGCCCCGCGGCGCCCGCGCCGGGTCGGCCCGGTGCCGCTCCGACGAGGACGATGCGATGACCCACGCCGAAGAACTGAAGAGCAGCGGGCTGAAGGCCACGCTGCCGCGCATCAAGATCCTCGAGGTCTTCCAGCGCACCGAGCGCCGGCACCTGACGGCCGAGGACGTGTTCAAGGTGCTGCTCACCGAGGGCTCGGACATCGGCCTGGCCACCGTCTACCGCGTGCTGATGCAGTTCGAGCAGGCCGGGCTGCTGACACGCAGCAACTTCGAGTCCGGCAAGGCCGTCTACGAGCTCAACGAGGGCCAGCACCACGACCACCTGGTGTGCCTGGACTGCGGCCGCGTCGAGGAGTTCTACGACGCCGAGATCGAGACCCGCCAGCGCACGGTGGCCACGACACGCGGCTTCGCGCTGCAGGAGCACTCGCTGGCGCTGTACGCGCGCTGCACGAAAACCGACTGCGCGCACCGCAAGGCCTGAGCGCGCGGCGACCTCGCCGCCCCCTACTCCGCCGGCCCGCCGCGCTCCATCGCCGCCTGGTGGCGCTTGATGAATTCCTGGTAGGTGTCGATGCCGCGCAACTGCAGCACCGTGTTGCGCACCGCGGCCTCCACCAGCACCGCGAGGTTGCGCCCGGCGTCGACCTGGATCACGACCTTGCGCACCGGCAGGCCGAGGATCTCCTCGTACAGCGGCTCGTAGGGCAGGCGCTCGAATTCGCGCTCCATGGTCTCCTTGCGCACCAGGTGCACCATCAGGTGCAGGCGCATCTTGCGCCTCACGGCCGTCTCGCCGAAGATGGCCTTGATGTCCAGCAGGCCGATGCCGCGCACCTCCAGCAGGTTCTGCAGCAGTTCCGGGCAGCGGCCCTCCAGCGCGTTCTGCGTGATGCGGTAGATGTCCACCGCGTCGTCGGCCACCAGGCCGTGGCCGCGGCTGATCAGCTCCAGCCCGAGTTCGCTCTTGCCGAGGCCGGACTCGCCGGTCAGCAGCACGCCCAGGCCCAGGATGTCCATGAAGACGCCGTGGCGCGTCGTGCGGTCGGCGAAGTGGCGGCCCAGGTAGCCGCGCACCAGATCGATCACGTGGCCGGCCGACTCGGCGGTGACGAACAGCGGGATCTCGGCGCGGTCGCACATCGCGACCAGGCGGTCCGGCGGCACCTGCGCGTCGGCGACGATCAGCACCGGCGGCTCCAGCGTCACGATGCGCGAGATGCGGCGCTCCTGGTCTTCGGGTGCGGAGGCCAGCAGGTAGGCGACCTCGCGCTGGCCGACGATCTGCACCCGGTACGGGTGGATGTAGTTCAGGTAGCCGACCAGGTCCGCCGCGCTGCGGGCGTCGCGCACCGCGGCGTCGTCGAAACGCCGCTCGGGGTGGGCGTGGCCGGCGATCCACTCCCAGCGCAGCGACTGCCGGTGCGCCTCGAACAGCGCCTCGGCGCTCATCGAGGTCGGCTTCATCGCACGGCCTCGCGGGCGACGCTGCGCGCGGGCGGCGTCATGCCACCGACTTCAGCGGCTCCCAGTCCGAGATCAGCTTGTGCACGCCGGCCGCGTCGGGCTCGGTCTTCAGCCGCTCGCGCAGTTCGCGGTCGGACAGCATCTCGGCGATCTCGGACAGGATCTCCAGGTGGCGCTGCGTGGCCGCCTCGGGCACCAGCAGGAAGATCAGCAGCGACACCGGCTCGTCGTCCGGCGCGTCGAACGGGATCGGCTGCTGCACCCGCAGCACCGCGGCGAGCGGGTTCTTCAGGCCCTTGATGCGCCCGTGCGGGATGGCCACCGCATGACCCAGGCCGGTGGAGCCCAGGCGCTCGCGCGCGAACAGGTTGTCCGTGACGATGCTGCGCGCGATGGCGTGCTGGTTCTCGAACAGCAGCCCGGCGTGCTCGAAGACGCGTTTCTTGCTGGTCGCCTCCACGTTCACCAGCACGTTGCTGGCGGGCAGGATCGCGGCGAGACGGTTCATCGGCCTGTTCCCAGTCCGTGGCCGTCGCGAGCGGGTGGCCCGGGGCGGTCAGCGGTGTTACCAAAGCAAACGATCATAGACCTGCACACCATGCCCCGCTGCCGGGTCCGGTCCCCGAAGCGGGTGGAATTGGCATTCGATGCGGCGCTGCAGCAACGCACGTTTCCACCTAGTGAAATAGGCACCGAAGCGGGGCAGGGCGGCAGAGAAAACGGCCCCGCAGGGCCGTCGTCCGGTGCATGTCGGGCCGGCTTACGCGGCGCCGGCGACATTGCGCTTGGGCGACTCGTGGTGATGGTCCTGCAGCCGGTCCTTGTGGCGGACGACCTGGCGGTCGAGCTTGTCCATCAGCTGGTCGATCGCGGCGTAGAGGTCTTCGTGCGCCTGCTCGACGAAGATGTCGCGGCCCTTCACGTGCAGCGTCACCTCGGCCTTCTGCCTTCGTTCCTTCTCCTTCAGCTTCTCGACGGTCAGCAGCACGTTCACATCCACCACCTGGTCGAAGTGCCTCGTCACGCGGTCCAGCTTAGTGAGCACATACTCACGCAGAGCTGGCGTGACTTCGAGATGATGTCCGCTGATCGTCAAGTTCATCAGAACCTCCTTTGCGAGGATGGCGCCGGCCGCCACGGAGACGGCGGGCTGGGGGGAGAAGGCGGGGGATACAGCGAGAAGGAGATGGAAAACTGCAGGAAGGCGGCAGAAGGACGGCAGGCGGCAGATTCCGCGGCAGTGCACCGCGGCTCGGCGGCAGCCGTGGCCCGGCGTGTCGTGCACCCGGGCCCAGCCACCCTCCGTGCGGCCCAGTGTGCACCCGTTGCCCCCCGGTGACAAGCGCCACCCCGGGCCCGCTGCGCCCATCGCCGTGAAGGGCTGCGCTGCGACCGGGCGGGCTTCTTGCTGCGGCCTGCCGGCTACCTGTCCGCGCCGCTGTTTGCGGCCCATGCTGCACCGCACTGGTGCGCCTCGTTCCGGCGCCAGACGCAGCGTGGGCGCAGCGCGACAACAGGCGCCGGCGCCCGTCAGGGGGCGTCGCTAGAATGAATCGGACTCAGGGACGACAGGCACGAGGGGCCGCAACCGGCCAGGCCAGCATCAAGATGAAACTGATCGGTTCGCTCACCAGCCCCTACGTGCGCAAGGTCCGCGTCGTGATGGCGGAGAAGAAGCTGGACTTCCAGTTCGTCGTCGAGGACCCCTGGAATGCCGAGGTCGTGCTCAAGAGCAACCCGCTGGGCAAGGTGCCCTGCCTGGTGATGGAAGGCGGCGAGGCGGTCTTCGACTCGCGCGTCATCGTCGAGTACCTCGACACCCTGTCGCCGGTGGGCAAGCTGATCCCCGGCAGCGGCCGCGAGCGTGTCGAGGTGCGCACCTGGGAGGCCCTGGCCGACGGCCTGCTGGACGCCGCGATCCTGGCGCGCCTGGAGGCCACCTGGCCCGGCCGCGGCAACGGCGAGCGCTCGCAGGCCTGGATCGACCGCCAGATGCGCGCCGTGCGCAGCTCGGTCAAGGCCATGGGCCAGGGCCTGGGCGAGAAGCCCTGGTGCCACGGCAATGCCTTCACGCTGGCCGACGTGGCCGTGGGCTGCGCGCTGGGCTACCTGGACTTCCGCTTCCCGCAGATCGCCTGGCGCGACGAGCACCCGAACCTGAAGAAGCTGTACGACAAGCTGGCTGCGCGCCCGAGCTTCGTCGACAGCGCGCCGCCTGCGGCGTAGGCTGACTTCGCGCAGCGAAGTCAAGGTGCGAAGCACCGGCCGCAGCCACAGCGCGCCGCCTGCGGCGTAGCCGGGTCAGGCGCCGAAGAAGCGCAGCACCTCGTCCGCCGTCTCGGCCGGCAGTTCCTCCGGGATGAAATGCCCGGCCGGCATCGCGTGACCCGTCACGAGGCCGTCGCACTGCGCCTGCCACAGCGCCAGCGGGTCGAAGAGCTTCTGCACGACACCCCGCGCGCCCCACAGCACCAGCAGGTCGCAGGCAACGCGCTGCCCGGCAGCGCGCGAGGCGCGGTCCTCGTCCAGGCCGATGCCGGCGGCAGCGCGGTAGTCCTCGCAGGCGGCGTGGATGCCCTCGGGCGTGCAGAAGCAGCGTTCGTATTCGGCCAGCGCCCGCGGCTCGATGTGCCCGAGCCCGCCGGCGCCCCAGCCGCCCAGCTTGGCGTGCAGGTACTCGCGCGCGCAGCCGCCGATCATCAGTTCGGGCAGCGGCGCGGCCTGGATCAGGTGGAACCAGTGGTAGTAGGCACTGGCGAAGCGCAGGTCGGTCGCCTCGTACATGTCCAGCGTGGGCGCGATGTCCAGCACGCACAGCCGGCTGACCGCCTGCGGGTGGTCCAGCGCCAGGCGGTGCGACACGCGCCCGCCGCGGTCGTGGCCGCAGACGCCGAAGCGTTCGTGGCCCAGGTGGCGCATCAGCGCCAGCAGGTCGCCGGCCTTCGCGCGCATGCCGTGGTTGGCGTGGTCGGGCGCGCCGCGCGGCTTGCTGCTGTCGCCGTAGCCGCGCAGGTCGGGCAGCACCAGGCGGAAATGCGGCGCCAGGCGCTGCGCGACCGGGTGCCACATCACGTGGGTCTGCGGGAAGCCGTGCACCAGCAGCAGCGGCGGCCCGTCGGCACGGCCGCCGACGCGCGCGTGGATGCGCACGCCGGCGTGGTCGAAGTCCAGCGTCTCGAAGCCTTCGAACCAGCCCTCGTCCATGCCCGCCTCCGTTCGTTCGGGGCGCGAAGCATAGACCCGGCGCTGGCTATACTCCAGCCACAGCGCTGATTTGCTCCGGCTTGCGGGCGCTCTACAAATGCCGCTAAACAGGACCATCGGACCCGGTGGCCGTGTGCAGCGGCGCCGGGTTTTCCTTTTTTGTCGACGATGGCTGCCCTGGGAACCGTCACCGCGCGGACGATGCATTTCGACGAGCCGCTGGCGCTGGCCAGCGGTGCGGTGCTGCCGGCCTATGACCTGGTCTACGAGACCTACGGCACGCTGGCACCCGATGCCGGCAACGCCGTGCTGGTGTGCCACGCGCTGAATGCCAGCCACCATGTCGCCGGGCTGGACGAGCAGGGCCGCGCCGGCTGGTGGGACAACCTGGTCGGCCCGGGCAAGCCGCTGGACACCGAGCGCTTCTTCGTCATCGGCGTCAACAACCCGGGCTCCTGCTTCGGCTCCACCGGGCCCATGCACCTGAACCCGGCGACCGGCCGGCCCTGGGGCCCGGACTTTCCCGTCGTCACGGTGGAGGACTGGGTCGAGGCGCAGGCGCGGCTGCTGGACCGGCTGGGCATCACGCAGCTCGCCGCCGTGATCGGCGGCAGCCTGGGCGGCATGCAGGCGCTGGCCTGGACGCTGAGCCACCCGCAGCGCGTGCGCCACTGCATCGCGGTGGCGACCGCGCCCAACCTGTCGGCGCAGAACATCGCGTTCAACGAGGTCGCGCGGCGCGCCATCGTCACCGACCCCGACTTCCACGGCGGCCGCTTCTACGAGTACGGCACGCTGCCGCGGCGCGGTCTGCGGGTGGCGCGCATGCTGGGCCACATCACCTACCTGAGCGACGACGCGATGGAGGCCAAGTTCGGCCGCCGCCTGCGCCACGGCACGCCGGCCTACACGACGCAGGACATCGAATTCGAGATCGAGAGCTACCTGCGCCACCAGGGCGACAAGTTCAGCGAGTATTTCGACGCCAACACCTACCTGCTGATCACGCGCGCGCTGGACTATTTCGACCCGGCTCGGGCGCAGGGCGGCGACCTCGCACGAGCCTTCGCCGCGGCACGCGCGAACCCGGCGCTGCGCTACCTGCTGGTCAGCTTCACGACCGACTGGCGCTTCGCGCCGTCGCGTTCGCGCGAGATCGTCAAGGCGCTGGTCGACAACCGCATCGCCGTCAGCTACGCCGAGATCGCCGCCCCGCACGGCCACGACGCCTTCCTGCTGGACGACCCGCGCTATCACGCGGTGCTGCGCGGCTACTTCGAGCACATCGCCGCGGAGCTCGAGACAGCCGGAGCACGGCGGTCCGGATCCGGGTCCCCCGGTCCGGGCCGAGCCCCCTCGGGAGGTGGCGAGCGCAGCGAGCCTGGGGGCCCCGGGTCCGGATCCGGGTCCCCCGGTCCGGACCGAGCCCCCTCGGGGGGTGGCGAGCGCAGCGAGCCTGGGGGCCCACATGTCTGAAAGGCGGGACCTGGAGCTGATCGCCGACCTGGTGCCGGCGGGCTCGCGCGTGCTGGACCTGGGCTGCGGCAACGGCGAGCTGCTGGCCACGCTGCGCGACCGCAAGGGCTGCAGCGGCTACGGCATCGAGATCGCCGATGCCAACGTGGCGGCCTGCGTGCAGCGCGGCGTGGACGTCATCCAGCTCAACCTGGAGGACGGGCTGGCGCTGTTCGACGACCACAGCTTCGACGTCGTGCTGCAGCTGGACACGCTGCAGCACCTGCGCCACACCGAGCGCATGCTGCGCGAGACCGCGCGCGTGGGCCGCATCGGCATCGTCAGCTTCCCGAACTTCGCGCACTGGCCGAACCGGCTGCGCGTGCTGGGCGGGCGCATGCCGGTCACGCGCACGCTGCCCTACCAGTGGTTCGACACGCCCAACATCCGCGTCGCGACCTTCGCCGACTTCGACGTGCTGGCGCGGCGCTGCGGGCTGGCCGTCACCGACAGCTTCGGGCTGCAGGGCGGCCGCGTCGTGCGGCGCTGGCCCAACCTGCGCGCCAGCGTGGCGGTCTTCCGCTTCGAGGCTGCGGCGGGCTGAGCATTCAGGTCTTGACCAGCGTCCCGGCGCACCAGTCGCGCAGGCCCGGGTCCTCGATCTGCGCCAGCAGCGCGACCATGCGCTCGCGGTGCACGGTCGCAGCGACCGCGTCACCGGCAGCGCGCTCGGCATGCACGTTGCACTCGTGGGCGAAGAAGCGCTCGGCGGCGTCGGCGCCTTCACGTTCGCAGGCCGCCAGGCAGGCCCGCGCGGCGGCACGCGCGGGTGCGCCCTGGCCGAGCACGGCGTGGCACATCGCGAGCTGGTAGTCCGCGCGCTCGACATGCATCCAGGTGCCGGCACGTTCCCAGGCGCGTCGCGCCAGCGCCGCGGCGTCCAGCATCAGCGCATCGCGTGCAGCGTCGCCGCGCGGGCCCAGCCGCAGGTCGACGGCGACGTTGTTGGCCGTGGCCGCATAGGCGCGGCGTGCGGCGGCGTCCTCGCTGGCCGCCGCGGCCGCCTCGTCGGCGAGCAGGCACTCGCGCGCCGCACCGAGCTGGCCGCGCTGCAGCAGCGCCAGCACCACGTTCTGCAACGCGCCCCAGCGTGCCGCATCGGGCAGCACCGGCGGCGCGCCCTCGCCGGCCAGCACGGCGAGCCCCCAGCGGGCACGCGCCGCGGCCGCGTCCAGCGCCGTGCCGGCCGGCAACGCGGCGAGCAGGCGCTGCAGCGCCGGTGCATCGTCCAGATGCGCCAGCAGCACATGCTCGGCCAGGCGCACGGCCATCGCGCCGTCGGCGTCGTCCGGCAGCGTCGCGGCGCGGCGCTGCAGTTCGTCGGTGATTTCGCGCGGCGCGTCCGCGTGGCGGTCCCAGGCGGCATTCAGCCAGTCGCCCAGCGCCGCGGCTTCGGTGGCGCCGGCGCTCATGCCAGGTCCACGCCGAGCCGGCGCGCCAGGAAGTCCAGCCGGTCCTGGCCCCAGAAGATCTCGCCGTCGACGACATAGCTCGGCGCGCCGAACACGCCGGCGGCGATCGCCGCATCGGTGTGCGCCTGGTAGGCCTGCGCGACGGCGTCGGACTGCGCGTCGTCCATGCGCGCCGCCGGCAGCCCGGCCTCGGACAGCAGCGCGGCCAGCGTGATCGGGTCGGCGATGTTGCGCTGCTGCGCCCAGCAGGCCGCGAGCACGCGCCCGGCGAGGTCCAGCGCCGCGTCGGCACCGTCGGCGCGACCGACGGCGACGATCAGCTTCGACGACGGATGGCCGTCGACCGGAAAGTGCGTCGGCTGCAGGTGCAGCGGCAGGCCCAGGAAGTCGGCCCAGCGGCGCAGCTCGACCAGCCGGTAGGCCTGGCGCTGCGGCGCCCGCTTGGGCAGCGGCAGCCCGCCGGAGACCGGGAAGACCTGCCCGTAGTCCGCCGGCTTCACGTGCACCGTGGCGCCGGCCGCGCGCGCGATCTGCACGAAGCGCGCGTGGCCCAGGTAGGTCCAGGGCGACTGGGTGGCGAAGTAGTAGTCGATCGCGACGGGCATGGCGGTCCTCCGGCTGCGGGACCGCGCAGTCTAGGCCGTGGGGGCAGCGGCTGGCGAGCGGCCCGGCGAACGGGCGGCCGCAACATCGGCTTCGAGCAGCGGCCGCAGGAAGCGCCCGGTGTGGCTGCCCACCTCGTCGGCGCGCGCCGCCACCTCCTCCGGCGGGCCGGCCAGCAGCACGCGGCCGCCGCCGGCGCCGCCCTCGGGGCCGAGGTCGATCAGCCAGTCGGCCGTCTTGATGACGTCCAGGTTGTGCTCGATGACGACGATGGTGTTGCCGGCATCGGCCAGCTGCTGCAGCACCTTCAGCAGCAGGCCCACGTCGTGGAAGTGCAGCCCGGTCGTCGGCTCGTCCAGGATGTACAGCGTGCGCCCGGTGTCGCGCTTGCTCAGCTCCAGCGCCAGCTTCACACGCTGCGCCTCGCCGCCCGACAGCGTGGTCGCCGCCTGGCCCAGCCGCACGTAGCCCAGGCCCACGTCCAGCAGCGTCTGCAGCTTGCGCGCGATGGCCGGCACGGCGCCGAAGAAGGCATGCGCGTCCTCCACCGTCAGCTCCAGCACCTGGTGGATGTTCAGGCCCTTGTAGAGGATCTCCAGCGTCTCGCGGTTGTAGCGCCGGCCCTGGCAGGTGTCGCAGGGCACGTAGACGTCGGGCAGGAAGTGCATCTCGACCTTGATGACGCCGTCGCCTTCGCAGGCCTCGCAGCGGCCGCCGCCGCTGGCCGCGCCGACGTTGAAACTGAAGCGCCCGGGCCCGTAGCCGCGCTCGCGCGCCGCCGGCACCTCGGCGAAGAGCTCGCGGATCGGCGTGAACAGCCCGGTGTAGGTGGCCGGGTTGCTGCGCGGCGTGCGGCCGATCGGGCTCTGGTCGACGTTGATGACCTTGTCGAAGGCCTCCAGGCCGTCGATGCGCTCGTGCGGCGCCGGCTCGGCATGGCTGCCGTAGAGCTTCTTCGCGACCGCGGCATACAGCGTGTCGTTGATCAGCGTGCTCTTGCCCGAGCCGCTGACGCCGGTGACGCAGGTGAAGAGGCCGACCGGGATGTCCACCGTCACCTGGCGCAGGTTGTTGCCGCGCGCGCCGACGATGCGCAGCCGCTGGTCCTCGCCCGCGCCGGGCCGGCGGCGCGGGCCCGGGCGCGTGATGCGCAGCGTGTGCGCCAGGTAGCGACCGGTCAGCGAGTCGGCGCTCGCCGCCACCTCGGCCGGCGTGCCCTGCGCGACGACCTGCCCGCCGTGCACGCCGGCCCCCGGGCCCATGTCGACGACATGGTCGCTGGCGCGGATCATGTCCTCGTCGTGCTCGACGACGAGCACGCTGTTGCCCAGGTCGCGCAGGTGGCGCAGCGTGCCGATCAGGCGTTCGTTGTCGCGCTGGTGCAGGCCGATGCTGGGCTCGTCCAGCACGTACATCACGCCGCTCAGGCCGCTGCCGATCTGGCTGGCCAGACGGATGCGCTGCGCCTCGCCGCCGGACAGCGTGTCGGCGCCGCGGTCCAGGCTCAGATAGTTCAGCCCGACGTCGTTGAGGAAACGCAGCCGCGAGCGGATCTCGCGCACGATCTTGTCGGCGATCTCGGCCTTGGCGCCGACCAGCTTCAGGGCCTGGAAATAGGCCAGCGCCTCGGCCAGCGTGGCGTGCTCCACGGCATAGATCGGCAGGCCCTTGCCACGCTCGGCGTCGAGCAGGAAGACATGGCGCGCCTCGCGCTTGAGCCGCGTGCCCTGGCAGTCGGGACAGGGCCGCGCCGCCTGGTAGCGCGCCAGTTCCTCGCGCACCGCCACCGAGTCGGTCTCGCGGAAGCGGCGCTCGAAGTTGGGGATGATGCCCTCGAAGGGATGCCGGCGCTTGACGCTGCGCGTGCGCGTGCGGCCCTTGCCCGCGGCGCTCTCGGCCTCGTAGACGAATTCGATGTCCTCGTCGCCGCTGCCGTGCAGCAGCACCTGGCGCGCGCGCTCGGGCAGCGCCTCGAAGGGCTGCTCGATGTCGAAGCCGTAGTGCCGCGCCACCGCCTCCAGCAGCGAAAAGGTATAGCCGTTGCGGCGGTCCCAGCCCTTCACCGCGCCGGCGGCCAGGCTCAGGCTGGGGAAGGCGACGACGCGCTCGGGGTCGATGGCCGTGACCTGACCCAGGCCGTCGCAGCTGGGGCAGGCGCCGACCGGCGAGTTGAAGCTGAAGAGCCGCGGCTCCAGCTCCGGCAGCGAATAGCTGCACACCGGGCAGCCGAACCTGCTGCTGAAGAGATGCTCGCGGCCGCTGTCCACCTCCAGCGCGATCGCGCGCCCGTCGGCGATGCGCAGCGCGGCCTCGAAGCTCTCGGCCAGGCGCTGCTTGAAGTCGGGCCTGGTGCGCAGGCGGTCGATGACGACGTCGATGTCGTGCTTCTCGGTCTTCTTCAGCTTGGGCAGGGCGTCGGCCTCGACGATGTCGCGGGCGGGACCCTGGCCGACGCGGAAGCGCACGTAGCCGCGCGCCAGCATGTCCTGGAACAGGTCGCCGAATTCGCCCTTGCGGTCGCGCACCACGGGCGCCAGCACCATCAGCTTGGTGTCCTCGGGCAACGCGAGCACGGCGTCGACCATCTGCGACACGCTCTGCGCCGCCAGCGGCAGGTCGTGGTCCGGGCAGTAGGGCGTGCCGGCGCGCGCATACAGCAGGCGCAGGTAGT
Organism: Rubrivivax sp.; assembly: GCA_019635315.1. Taxonomy (GTDB): domain Bacteria; phylum Pseudomonadota; class Gammaproteobacteria; order Burkholderiales; family Burkholderiaceae_C; genus Rubrivivax. Next base: position 465,904 of record JAHBZT010000001.1, on the reverse strand, counting down.
CGTGGATCTCGGTGATCGTGCCGACCGTGCTGCGCGGGTTGTGGCTGGTGGCCTTCTGCTCGATGCTGATCGCGGGCGACAGGCCCTCGATCACGTCGACGTCGGGCTTGTCCATCAGCTGCAGGAACTGCCGCGCGTAGGCGCTGAGGCTCTCGACGTAGCGGCGCTGCCCTTCGGCATACAGGGTGTCGAAGGCCAGGCTGGACTTGCCCGAGCCCGACAGCCCGGTGATCACGACCAGCGCATCCTTGGGGATGTCGAGGTCGATATTCTTCAGGTTGTGCGTGCGCGCGCCCCGCACGCGAAGCGTGCGTTGGTCGGCGGTGGCGTCGGTGGCGCTCGGCATGGTCGTCGTGAAGGCGAACCGGTCATCATAGCGAGGCAGTACGTCGTGGCCGTGAGGGAGTCTTCGCGAAAAGCCCGGCGTTCAGGCGCCCGCGTGCGCGAGGCCGAGGGCGGGGCTGCAGCCGGGCTCGGGCTGCTTCGCCCCGCTGCGCGGGGTGCCCTGCGTTGCTCGGCATCCCGGCCCCGCCGCGTAACTCGCTGCGCGCCCTGCGGGCGCTGCGCTCGGACAGACGCGGCGAGTCAGTTGACGAAGCGCGCGGGTACGCGCGCGGGCCGGGACACCTGCGCTACTCGGCTCGCAACTCGCCCGGCCGCAGCCCCGCCCTCGGCCTCGCCGATACGGCGGTGGCGTTCCTGCCAGGCGAAGACCTCGGTGTGTCCGGCGAGGCCGTGCCCGGGTGGGCGTCGGGGCGAGTGGCGCAGCCGAGCATCGCAGGCCCTGGGGTCGGCGCGCGTACCCGCGCGCCTCGTCAACTGACTCGCCGCACCTGTCCGAGCGGAACGACCGCAGGGAGTGCAGCGAGTTGTGCGGCGCGACCCCAGGGCCGAGAAGCGCAGGGCAGCCCGACCGCAGGGCGGGCCAAGCCGGCCGAGTCCCGGCGCCCACCCGGGTGCGGACTCGCCCGCACCATTCGTCGCGCGCGCTGGGCTCTGCGTCGGTCGCGTCAGCCGAATTCAACCCGCCTCGTGCAGCACCCCGAGGATCTGCTCACCGTAGGCCTCGAGCTTCTTCGCCCCCACGCCGCCGATCGCGCCGAGCTCGTCCAGCGTCGCCGGGTGCGCGCGCGCCATCTCGGCCAGCGTGGCGTCGTGGAACACGATGTAGGCCGGCAGGTTGTGCTCGCGCGCGACCTCGGCGCGCCAGGCCTTCAGCGCCATGAAGCGCGCCGTCGCGGCCTCGTCCAGCGGCAGCGGCGGCGCCTTGCCTGCCGCGGCGCCGCCGGCCGCGCGGCGCGCGGCGCGCACGCGCGCCCTGGGTTCCACCGGCACGCGCAGCTGGACCGGCACCTCGCCGCGCAGCACGGCGCGCGCGCTCGCGGTCAGCGCCAGCGTATTCCACTCGCCCTCGGCGCGCAGGTGGCCCAGCGCGATCAGCTGGCGCAGCACGCCGCGCCACTGCGCCTCGCTGATGTCGGCGCCGATGCCGAAGGTGGAGAGCTCGTCGTGGCCGAACTGCACCACCTTCTCGGTGCGCTTGCCGCGCAGCACGTCGATCAGGTGGCCGGCGCCGAAGCCGCGCGGTCCGCGCCCCTGCTCGTGGTGCTGCACGAAACGCCAGACGCAGGACAGCAGCTTGCGCGCCGCCTCGGTGGCGTCCCAGGTGCCGGGCGGCGTCAGGCAGTTGTCGCAGTTGCCGCAGGGTGTGCTGTCTTCGCCGAAGTAGGCCAGCAGCCGCACGCGCCGGCAGTCGTGCGCCTCGGCCAGCGCCAGCAGCGCGTCGAGCTTGCCGCGCTGCAGGCGCTTGAAGTCCTCCGGCGCCTCGCTCTCGTCGATCATGCGGCGCTGGTTGACGACGTCCTGCAGCCCGTAGGTCATCCAGGCGTCGGCGGCCAGGCCGTCGCGGCCGGCGCGGCCGGTCTCCTGGTAGTAGCCCTCGATATTCTTCGGCAGGTCCAGGTGGGCGACGAAGCGCACGTCGGGCTTGTCGATGCCCATGCCGAAGGCGATGGTGGCGACCATCACGATGCCGCCCTCCGCCGAGTCCTGGCGCAGGAAGCGGTCCTGGTGCCTGCGGCGCACCTCGGCGTCCAGCCCGGCGTGGTAGGGCAGTGCCGCGATGCCCTCGCCTTCCAGCCAGGCCGCCGTCTCCTCCACCTTGCGCCGGCTCTGGCAGTAGACGATGCCGGCGTCGCCCTCGTGCTCGTCGCGCAGGAAGCGCAGCAGCTGCTTCTTCGGGTCGTCCTTCTCGACGATGGTGTAGCGGATGTTCGGGCGGTCGAAGCTGCTGACGAAGACGCGCGCGTCCTGCAGCTGCAGCCGCTGGACGATGTCGGCGCGCGTGTGCGCGTCGGCGGTGGCCGTCAGCGCCAGGCGCGGCACGCCGGCGTAGCGCTCGTGCAGCACCGACAGGCCGAGGTATTCCTCGCGGAAGTCGTGGCCCCACTGGCTGACGCAATGCGCCTCGTCGATCGCGAACAGCGCCAGCTTGCCGCGTTCGTGCAGGCTGTCCAGCATGGCCAGGAAGCGCGGCGTCAGGATGCGCTCGGGCGCCGCGTACAGCAGCGTCAGCCGGCCGGCGAGCAGCTCGCGCTCGACGCGGCGGGCCTCGTCGCCTTCCAGCGTGCTGTTCAGGAACGCGGCCTGCACGCCCAGTTCCGCGAGCGCGCCGACCTGGTCGTGCATCAGCGCGATCAGCGGGCTCACGACCACCGTCACGCCCTGGCCGGCGCGCTGGCGCACCAGCGCCGGCACCTGGTAGCACAGGCTCTTGCCGCCGCCGGTGGGCATCAGCACCAGCGCGTCGCCGCCGCCGGCCACATGCTCGATCACCGCCTGCTGGTGGCCGCGGAAGGCGGCATAGCCAAAGACCTGGTGCAGGATGGCGGCGGGATCGGTGGCAAGCTCTTGCATGTCGGGCGGGGATGCTACCGCCCCGACCCGGGCGCCACGGGCGCGTCGGCATGCAGGCGGGCGGAGGTCTGGGGTCGGCATGAACCAGCAGTCGGACGAGAGCGCAGCGCAGCGGTGGTTCGTCGGGCCCTGGCGGGTCGACGCCGACGCCGACGAGATCGTCGGCGTCGGCCGCACTGTCAAGCTCGAGCCGCAGCAGATGCGGCTGCTGCTGCTGCTGGCGCGCCGCGCCGGCGAGGTGGTGACGACGCAGGAACTGCTGGACGAGGTCTGGCGCGACCTGGTCGTGACGCCCAATTCGGTCTACCAGGCGGTGGCGCAGCTGCGGCGGCAGCTCGGCGACACCGCGGCCGAGCCGACCTTCATCCAGACCGTGCACCGCAAGGGCTACCGGCTGCTGGCGCCGGTGCGGCGCGTGGCCTGGCCGGTGCCCGGCGCGGCGCCGGGCGATGCGTCCGCACCAACGGCCGGCGGCGCAGCGGGTGACGCCGGTGCGCCGGTCGCGGCCTGGCCGGGTGTCACGGTCGACCCGGCCACCGCGGCCGTCGCTGAGCCGCCGCGCACCGGTGTGCCGGTGACTGCCGGCGTTACGGCACCGGTCGCGCCAGGGCCGCCGGCGGCCGGTCGCGCCATGCCGCCTTCGCGGCGCAGGCTGCTGGCCGGCGGGCTCGCGGCGGCGGCCGCGCTGGGCATCGCGCTGGCCTGGCGGTACCGGGCCACGCCGGCGCCGGCCGCGGCGGCGCGTTCGCGCGTCGCCGTGCTGCCCTTCGACGACGGCGGCGCCACCCCGGCCCTGGCGCAGGGGCTGGCGCTGGACATCGTGCGTGCGCTCGGCCGGCGGCCGGAGCTGGACGTGCTGGGCCCCGAGACCGCGCTCGGCCCGCCCGTGCGCGACGAGGCGCAGCGCCGCGTGCTGGCGCAGCGGCTGCAGGCGCATTACCTGCTGCAGGGCGCGCTGGTCGCGGGGACCACACCGCGGCTGCAGGTGCAGCTGGTGCCCGCGACCGCCGACGCCCCGGTCTGGCAGCGCGAATTCGACAGCGCCGCCGAGCCGCTGTCGCGCCTGCCGGCGCTGGTGGCCGCCGAGGCGGCCGCGGCGCTGGGCCTGCCGGTGGCGGCCGACGCGCTGGCCGCGACACCCGCCAGCCAGGCCTACGAGCTGTACGTGCTGGGCGCCCACGCCTGGCGGCCTAAGACCCCCGAGGCCTTCGAGCGCGCGCGGGTCTATTTCCAGCGCGGCATCGACCTCGACCCCGCCTTCGCGCGCAACTATGTCGGCCTGGCCTGGTGCTGGATCGCCCAGGGCACCTCGGGGGTCGGGCTGGACCTGCCGCAGGCCATCGCGCGCGCGACGCCACTGCTCGAGCGTGCGCTCGCGCTGGAGCCCGACGCCGCCGACGCGCTGACCGGCCAGGCCGTGCTGCACCAGTTCGCCGGCGAGTTCGACACGGCGCGCCGGCTGCTGGCGCAGGCGCTGCGCATCCAGCCCAGCTACGTGCAGGCGATCTTCATCCTGGGTGTCGTCGATTTCGACGACGGGTGGCCGGCCCGCGCCGTGCCCCAGTTCGAGCGGGTGGCGGCGCTCGAACCGCTGGGCGCCGTCGGTCCCGAGCGCCTGGGCTTCGCGCAGCTGTTCGCTGGCGAAGCCGACGCGGCGGCGCGCAGCTTCCGCCGCGCCCTGACGCTGGAGCCGCGCTACCCCAATGGCGTCTGGGGCCTGGGCGTGCACGGCTATGCCGTCGGCAACCTGGTGCAGGCCGTCGACAGCTACCGGCAGGCGCTGGCGCTGGAGCCGCGCCGCGCCTACCTGTGGAACGAGCTCGCCTGGCTGTACCTGGACCTGCAGCGACCCGACGAAGCCGCCGCCGCCTTCGCCCGCGCGCGCGAGTTGCTGCCCGGCGCCGGCTGGCTGCAGGTGCACGCCGCGCACGCCTGGCTGGCGGCCGGCCACGCCGGCACGCGCGGCGCGCCGCCGCCCGCGCTGGCGCTGGACGGCCGGCAGGCCGACGAGGGCGCCGCCTTCGCCGACGTCTGCCTGCTGCGCGCGATGGCCGGCCTGCCGCTGGACGCTGCGCTGCTGCAGCGCAGCCTGGACGTGGCCGCGGCGCGCGGCCAGGGCTGGGCGGCGGCGGCCTGGTTCACTTTCCAGGGCTGGCACCGGCCGCTGGCGCTGGCCACCGTGCAGTCGCTGCTGGGCCAGCGCGACGCGGCGCTGGCCACGCTGGCGGCGGTCGAACAGCGGCTGGACGCCCTGCAGCGCCAGGGCAACCGCTGGCACATGCTGGAGCTCAGTCGAGCCCGCGCGCTCGGGCTGCGCGGCCGCCCGGCCGAGGCGCTGGCGGCGCTGGAGCGCGCCGCCGCGGCGGGTGCACGCCGCACCTGGTGGTGGCGGCTGGACCCGGCGCTGGCCGAGGTGCGGAGTCTGCCGCGCTTCGCGCCGCTGCTGGCGCAGGTCGACGGCCTGCTGGCCGATCAGCGCCGGCAGCTTGGAATGTGAGCCAACACTCTCACTCCGTGCCCCTGGAATAGGACGACTCAGCTCGCGCTGAGAACGGCCTTCAGGACTGCGGGGCGTGGCTCAGAAGAGCTTCAGCGCGTCCTCAGCGCGCGTTCAAGACTTCGCGGCGCCGCTGCACTTCACTGGCGGTGCGCCAAACCGGCGTGTCACCGCAGGAGCCGCTGCATGAAGCTCGAACACCGCACCCTTCCGTCCCGCCTGGCGGGCTGGTCCACGCTGCTGTCGCTGGTCGCGCTGCAGGCCGCCTGCGGCGGCGGCGGTGCCGACGCCGAGGACGCCGCCGCATTCCAGCGTCCGGCGGGCCAGACGGCGGCACCCTGGACGGCGCCGCAGGCGCAGGCCGACGACACGATCGACATCGAAGTCGGCTGCTGCGAGGACCGCCATGTCGACGAGGCGGTCGGCCTGGTCTGGGCGCTGCAGGCCGCGCACGACCTGCCGCGCAGCGTGCCGGTCCGGCTGCAGGGCGCGGACCTGCACCTGGCCACCGCGGCGGCGCGCCGGCTGGCCGACGGCGGCCTGACGCATGTCTGGGTGGTGCGGCCGTGATCGCGCGCCGCGCCGCTGCCGGCATGCTGGCCCCCGCCGTCGCTGCCGCCGAAGGCCCCGCGGGTGCGCCCCGGCCGGGCGCGCTGCCGCTGGCGGGCGCCCGCCGCTGGCTGGCCGGCGCCTTCACGCTGTGCAGCGCGGCGCGGCTGGTCGCCTACCTGCCCACGCTGTGGGCCATCCAGGCCAGCGCCGACTCGTCGCAGCATTCGCTGTGGACCTGGGGCATCTGGCTGTTGTCGAACCTGACGATGGCGGCCTGGCTGTGCGAACGTGCGGGCGGCCGGCCCGACCGCGCCGCGCTGGCCAGTGCCGGCAATGCGCTGATGTGCCTGGCCGCGGTGGCACTGATCGCCTGGCACCGCTGGTGAGCGGCCGGTCCCCGCCGAAGGGGGCCGCGCCGGTCCCGCGGACGGGGGCGACCCTGCGGGGCATGGCGGCTTCGCGCCGCGGGCCGATAATGGGCCGCACCCCATAGCAGCGCGTCGGAGCACTTCATGGCCTCGGTCAACAAAGTCATCCTCATCGGCAACCTGGGCCGCGACCCGGAAGTGCGCTACGCCCCCAGCGGCAGCGCCATCTGCAACGTCACGCTGGCGACCAGCCGCCAGTGGAAGGACAAGACCTCGGGCGAGCGCCAGGAGGAGACCGAGTGGCACCGGGTCGTCTTCTACGACCGGCTGGCCGAGATCGCCGGCGAATACCTGAAGAAGGGCCGCCCGGTCTACGTCGAGGGCCGGCTGAAGACGCGCAAGTGGACCGACAAGGACGGCGTGGAGAAGTACACCACCGAGGTCATCGCCGACCAGATGCAGCTGCTGGGCAGCCGCGACGGCGGTGGTGGCGACGACATGGGCGGCGGCGGCGGCCAGCGCAGCGCCCCGGCGCCGCGCCAGGCCCCGGCCGCTGCGCAGCGCCCGGCAGCGTCGAAGTCGGCGACCGGCTTCGACGACATGGATGACGACATTCCGTTCTGACGCCTGCCCCGGCGCGCTGCACCGGCGCGCGCCGGGCCGCAGCCTGCGCGTGCCGCCCTCGCGGGTGGGGCGGCGCAGGCAATAAGGTGGCGCCGTGAGCGAGTCCCTCGACGGCCACCTGCTCACGCCGCGCGGCTTCGTGCGCGGCCGGCTGGCCTGGGCCGCCGGGCGGCTCGCCACGGTCGAAGGCGATGCCGTCGACGAGGCCGCGGTGCGCGGCAGCGCGCTGCCGCTGCTGCTGCCCGGTTTCATCGACACCCACGTGCACGGCGGCGGCGGCGCCGACACGATGGACGCCGGCGACGCCGTGCGCACGCTGGCGGCGACCCACCTGCGCCACGGCACCACGTCGCTGCTGGCGACCACGATGACGGCGCCGCTGGACGAGATCCGCGCCGCGCTGCAGGCGCTGGCGCCGCTGCTGCACGACCGCCCGCGCGGCCATGCACGCGTGCTGGGCGTGCACCTGGAGGGCCCCTACATCAGCCCGGAACGGCTGGGCGCGCAGCCGGCCTTCACGCGGCCGCCGGCGCTGGACGAGATCCTGGCGCTGGACGCCATCGCGCGCATCCGGCTCGTCACGCTGGCGCCGGAGGCCGAGGGTGCGCTGGCGCTGATCCCGGCGCTGGTCGGGGCGGGGATGCGCGTGCAGCTCGGCCACAGCGCCGCCAGCTACGAACAGGCGCTGGCCGCGCTGGAGCAGGGCGCGGCGGGCTTCACGCACCTGTTCAACGCGATGAGCGCGCTGCACCACCGCGCGCCCGGCATGGCCGGCGCGGCGCTGGCGCATGCCCGGCATGCCGAGATCATCCCCGACCTGCTGCACGTGCACCCGGGCGCGATCCGCGCCGCGCTGCGCGCCATTCCCGGGCTGTTCTGCGTCACCGACGCCACCGCCGCCACCGGCATGCCGGACGGCGCCTACCGGCTGGGCCGCCAGACGGTGCACAAGTGCCTGGGCGGCGTGCGCCTCGCGGACGGCACGCTGGCCGGCAGCACGCTGACGCTGGACCAGGCGCTGCGCAACCTGGTCGCCCTCGGCGTGCCGCTGGCCGACGCGGCGGCGCGCTGCAGCACGGTCACCGCCGACTACCTGGGCCTGGCCGACCGCGGCCGGCTCGCGCCCGGCGCCTGGGCCGATGTCGTGGTGCTGGACGCGGCGACGCTGCAGCTGCAGCGGGTGGTCTGCGAAGGCGAAGTCGTCGACGTGGCGGCCGCGAAGGGCGCGGAGGTCGCGGCATGACCGGCTCGCGCATGCTCGCCGAGGCGCGCGAGGGCCCGCAGGCCGCCGCGCGCCTGCTGGCCGCCGAGGCTGCCGGTTTCGCGGCGCTGGGCGCGGACCTGCGCAGCGCACCGCCGCAGTCGCTGCTGACGGTGGCCCGCGGCAGCTCGGACCATGCCGCGCACTACTTCGGCTACCTCGTGATGGCGCGGCTGGGCCGGCTGGTGACCTCGCTGCCGATGTCGCTGGTGACGCTGTACCCGACGCGGCTGCGGTGCGACGGCCTGGTCGCGTTCGCCTTCTCGCAGTCGGGGCAGAGCCCGGACCTGCTGGCACCGCTGGAGCACTTCAACGCCCATGGCGGCCGCACGGTGGCCTTCGTCAACGACGCCGCGTCGCCGCTGGCGCAGGCGGCGCAACGCTGCATCGCGCTGCACGCCGGCGCCGAGACCAGCGTGGCCGCCACCAAGAGCTGCCTGAACCAGCTCGTGGCCGGCGCCGCGGTGGTCGCGGCCTGGGAGCGCGACGCCGCCTTCGCCGCCGCGCTGCAGGACCTGCCGCGGCAGCTGGAGCGCGCCCTGGCGCTGGACTGGGCCCCGGCGGTCGACGCGCTGCGCGGCGCCGGGCGGCTGTTCGTGCTGGCGCGCGGCCCGGCGCTGGCCGTCGCGATGGAAGCGGCGCTGAAATTCAAGGAGGTCTGCGGCATCCAGGCCGAGGCCTTCTCGGGCGCCGAGGTCCAGCATGGGCCGATGGCGCTGGTGGAGCCCGGCTTCCCGCTGCTGATCCTGGCCCCGCCGGGGCCGGCGCAGCCCGGGCTGCTGGCGCTGGCGCAGCAGATGCGCGAGCGCGGCGCACGCGTGCTGCTCGCCGCGCCCCCCGGCACGCCCGGCGCCGAGCTGCCGCTGGCCACCGGCGGCCACGCCGACCTCGACCCGGTGGCCGCGGCGCAGAGCTTCTACGTGATGGTCGAGGCACTGGCCCGCGCGCGCGGGCTCGACCCCGATCGCCCGCGCCACCTGAACAAGGTCACGCGCACGCAGTAGGTCGGCCGAGCAGGTCGTCCGAGTCGGTCGGCCGCCGCGCCGGCCGGTCCTGCCGCCGGCAGACCCCGGCCGAGGGCGGGGCTTGATACGGCATGGGGTATATGCTAGGATACCCAACATGGTATCGAACGCCGTGTCCCTGAAGTCCCGCGCCGGCCTGCGGCGCGGCCTGCTCGCCCTGTCCGCCGCCGCGCTGCTGGCGGGCGCCGCGTCGGCGCCCGCCGTCGCCGCGGTCAGCGTGCCGACGGTCGCCGTCGGCAGCGCCGCACGCGGCGCCGGCTTCGAGACCGACGCCACGCTGCAGGCGCTGCAGCAGAGCACCGTCGGCGCGCAGATCGCCGGCAACGTGCTGCAGCTGGCGGTCAAGGCCGGCGACCGCGTGCGCGCCGGCCAGGTGCTGGTGCGCATCGACGAACGCGACGCGCAGGCCGGCCTGGCGCGCGCCGAGGCCGGCCTGGCGCAGGCCGACGCCGAGCAGCGCAATGCGCAGACCCATGTGCAGCGCACGCGCGACCTGCGCGCGCAGGGCTTCGTCAGCCAGGCCGCGCTGGATGTCGCCGAGACCCAGCTCAAGGCCGCCGACGCCGGCGTGCAGCAGGCCCGCGCGGCACGCGCGCAGGCCGCGCTGGCGCGCGGCTTCGCGGCGGTCACGGCACCGTTCGACGCGGTCGTGCTGGCCACCCATGTCGAGGCCGGCGACCTGGCCGCACCCGGCCGGCCGCTGGTCACGCTGTATGCGCCGGGGCGCGTGCGGGCGGTGGTCAACCTCGCGGCGTCGCGCTCGGCCGCCGCGCGCGCCGCCACGACGACCGAAGTGCAGCTGCCCGACGGCCGCTGGGTCGTGCCGGTGGCGCGCACCGAACTGCCGGGCACCGACGCGGTGTCGCAGACCGTGGAGTGGCGGCTGGACCTGGCGCCGGCCGATGGCGCCGCGCTGCTGCCCGGGCAGAGCGTGCGCGTGCGATTCGCCGGCGGGACCGCCGCGGCCGCCGCGGCCCCGGCCGGCCGGCTGGTCGTGCCGGCTGGCGCGGTGCTGCGCCGCGGCGAGCTGACCGCGGTCTACGCGGCCCAGGACGGCCGCTTCGTGCTCAAGGCCGTGCGCCTGGGCGCCGCGGTCGGCGACGGCATCGAGGTGCTGGCCGGGCTGAAAGCCGGCGAGCGCGTCGCGCTGGACGCGGTGCGCGCCGGACTGGCCGGCGCCGTGCCGGCGGCGCAGTGAGGACGCACGCGCGATGAGCACCACCGACACGCCGGCGCAAGGCACCACCGCCATGGGCGTCAGCGGCCGCCTGGCCGCGGCCTTCCAGGCCAACGCGCTGACGCCGCTGCTGGCGCTGGTGGCGCTGCTGCTGGGCCTGTTCGCGGTGCTGGTGACGCCGCGCGAGGAAGAGCCGCAGATCGACGTCACGATGGCCAACGTGCTGATCCCCTTCCCCGGGGCCGGCAGCACCGACGTGCAGAACATGGTGGCACGGCCGGCCGAACAGGTGCTGTCGCAGATCGCCGGCATCGAGCACACCTACTCGGTGTCGCGGCCCGGCGTGGCGATGATCACCGTGCAGTTCAAGGTCGGCGTGCCGCGCACCGAGGCGCTGGTGCGCGTGTACGACGTGCTCAACGCCAACCAGGACTGGATCCCCGCCGGCCTGGGCACGCTCACGCCCATCGTCGTGCCCAAGGGCATCGACGACGTGCCGGTGCTCGCGCTGACGCTGTGGACGAAGCGCGCCGACGACCTGGCCAGCGCCGCCGAGCTGGAGCGCGTCGCGCACGCGATGGAGATCGAGCTCAAGCGCGTGCCCGGCGCCCGCGAGGTGCGCACGATCGGCGGCCCCGGCCGCGTCGTCGAGGTCACGCTGCAGCCCGAGCGGCTGCGCCAGCGCGGTGTCGACGTGCTGCAGCTGCAGCGCGCGCTGGCGGCCGCGAACCAGGGCATGCCGGCCGGCAGCGTGGTCGACGCCGCCACGCCGGCCGGCGCGGCCCCGCGCATGCTGGCCGTGCAGACGGGCGAATTCCTGCGCTCGGCCGAGGAGGTGGGCGAACTCGTGGTCGGCGTGCACCAGGGCCGGCCGGTCTTCCTGCGCGAGGTCGCCAGCGTGCGCGCCGGCGCCGCGCAGACGACGCGCCATGTCTGGTTCACGCCGGGCGGTGCCGACGCAGGCCCGGCGACGCCCGGCGGCCACCCGGCGGTCACGGTGACGCTGACCAAGAAGCCGGGCACCAACGCGGTGGACGTCGCCGCGGCCGCGCGCGCGCGCATCGAGTCGCTGCGCAACACGATGATCCCCGAAGGCGTCGAGGCCACCGTCACGCGCGACTACGGCCAGACCGCCGCCGAGAAGGCCAACCAGCTGATCCAGAAGCTGGCCTTCGCGACCGCCTCGGTGATCCTGCTCGTCGGCCTGGCGCTGGGCAAGCGCGAGGCGGTGATCGTCGGCGCCGCGGTGATCCTGACGCTGACCGCGACGCTGTTCGCGAGCTGGGCCTGGGGCTTCACGCTCAACCGCGTGAGCCTGTTCGCGCTGATCTTCTCGATCGGCATCCTGGTCGACGACGCCATCGTGGTGGTCGAGAACATCCACCGCCACCAGGCGCTGACGCCGGGCCGGCCGCTGCGCGAGATCATCCCGCTGGCGGTCGACGAGGTCGGCGGGCCGACCATCCTGGCCACGCTGACCGTCATCGCGGCGCTGCTGCCGATGGCCTTCGTCAGCGGGCTGATGGGCCCGTACATGAGCCCGATCCCGATCAACGCCAGCCTGGGCATGGCGCTGTCGCTGGCCATCGCCTTCACCGTCACGCCCTGGCTGGCGCTGAAGCTGATGAAGCCGCACGCGCATGCCGCCGCGGCAGGCGAAGCGGCGGACCACGCCGCCCCGGCCGGCCTGGCCGGCCGCCTGCAGCGCCTGTTCAGCGCGCTGCTGCTGCCGCTGCTGGCCAGCGCGCGCAAGCGCTGGCTGCTGCTGGGCGGCATCCTGGTCGCGCTGGCGCTGTCGGTCGGGCTGGCCGCGGTGCAGTGGGTGGTGCTGAAGATGCTGCCCTTCGACAACAAGAGCGAATTCCAGCTCGTCGTCGACATGCCCGCCGGCACGCCGCTGGAGGACACCGCGGCGGCGCTGCACGAGCTGGGCGGCTTCCTCGCGCGCCAGCCCGAGGTGCAGGACCTGCAGGGTTATGCCGGCACCGCGAGCCCGATCACCTTCAACGGCCTGGTGCGCCAGTACGGCCTGCGCAGCGACGCCGAGCAGGGCGACCTGCAGGTCAACCTGGTGCCCAAGTCCGCGCGCGACGAGCAGAGCCACGACATCGCGCAGCGCCTGCGCCCGCAGCTGGAGGCCATCGCGGCGCGCCATGGCGCGCGGCTGAAGGTCGTCGAGGTGCCGCCCGGCCCGCCGGTGACCAGCCCGCTGGTCGCCGAGGTCTACGGCCCCGACGAGGCCGGCCGCCAGGCGCTGGCGGCGCGCCTGGTGCAGGCCTTCGAGGCGACGCCGGACATCACCGCCATCGACAGCTCGCTGCGCGAGGACGCGCCGCGCGCCTTCCTGCGCATCAACCGCCAGCGCGCCGACGCACTGGGCATCCCGGTGGCGACAATCGCGACGACCGTGCACGGCGCGCTGTCGGGCGCCGACGCGGCCTTCCTGCACGACGGCCAGAGCAAGTACCCGGTGCCGGTGCGGCTGCAGCTGCCGCGCGAGGCGCAGGTCGGCCTGGACGCGCTGCTGGCGCTGCCGATGCGCGCCGCCGGCGGCGCGCTGGTGCCGCTGTCGGAGCTGGTGCGCGTGGAGCGCGGCGTCATCGACAAGCCGCTGTTCACCAAGGACCTGCAGGGCGTGAGCTATGTCTACGGCGATGTCGGCGCCGGCGGCGCGACGCCGGACAGCCCGCTGTACGGCCTGTTCGGCATCCGCGGCCGGCTGGGCGAGGCCGCGCTGCCGGACACCGGCGAGCTGGGCGAATACTGGATCCGCCAGCCGGACGACCCTTACCGCGGCTATGCCGTCAAGTGGGACGGCGAATGGCAGATCACCTACGAGACCTTCCGCGACATGGGCGCGGCCTACGGCGTGGGGCTGATCCTGATCTACCTGCTGGTGGTGGCGCAGTTCCGCAGCTACGTCACGCCGCTGGTGATCATGGCGCCGATCCCGCTGACCATCATCGGCGTGATGCCCGGGCACGCGCTGCTGGGCGCGAACTTCACCGCCACCTCGATGATCGGGATGATCGCGCTGGCCGGCATCATCGTGCGCAACTCGATCCTGCTCGTCGACTTCATCGACCTGCAGCTGCGCGAGGGCGTGCCCTTCCGCGACGCGGTCGTGAAGAGCGCCGCCGTGCGCGCGCAGCCGATCGCGCTGACCGCGCTGGCGGCGATGACCGGCGCCGTCTTCATCCTCGACGACCCGATCTTCAACGGGCTCGCGATCTCGCTGCTGTTCGGCATCGCCGTCTCGACGCTGCTGACGCTGGTTGTCATTCCGGTCCTCTACTACGCGGTGAACCGGCGCCGCCTCGAAACCCCCACTGACCAAGGAGTCTTGCCATGACCGTCGAACGCTACATCCGCCTGATGGCCGGTTTCTTCGTGCTGCTGTCGCTGGCCCTCGGGGTCGAGGGCAGCCCGATCTTCGTCAGCCCCTGGTTCCTGGCCTTCACCGCCTTCGTGGGCCTGAACCTGTTCCAGTCCGGCATCACCAACTTCTGCCCGCCGAGCTTCCTGCTGAAGAAGCTGGGCGTGCCCGAAGGCAGCGCCAGCTGCTCGCGCTGACGCGAGGGAGGCCACAATGGCGGCTCTGACCTTACCGACGGGGACCGAGGACATCGCCATGGCCGTGCTGACCGACGAGAAGAGCCGCACCGACCTGCTGAACCGCCTCAAGCGTGCCGAGGGCCAGCTGCGCGGCATCCAGCGCATGATCGAGGAAGGCCAGACCTGCCTGGACATCGCCAGCCAGATGGCCGCCGTGCGCAAGGCGCTGGACAGCACCTACGTGCGCATGACGGTGTGCTTCATGGAGCAGGAGCTGGGCGCGCGCCTGGGCGGCGACGCCGCGGCGCAGGCCCAGCTCGGCCACATGCTCGAGGACGTGCAGACCCTGCTGGGCAAGGTGAGGTAGGTCGCGATGGCTGAAGGCTCGGTCACCGTGCGCCTGCAGCAGGCGCAGGACTACCAGTTCGACGTGCACTTCGGCCCCGGCCTGGCGCCGCTGCGCGCCGACGAGCCGCCGCCGCTGGGCCAGGGTGCCGGCCCGACGCCGGTGCAGCTGCTGGCGGCGGCGGTCGGCAACTGCCTGTCGGACTCGCTGCTGTTCGCGCTGCGCAAGTTCAAGCAGCGCCCGGAGCCCATCGCCACCGAGGTCACGGCCGAGGTCGGCCGCAACGCCGAGGGCCGGCTGCGCGTGCTGGCGCTGCGCGCGACGATCACGCTGGGCGTGCCGGCCGAGCAGCTCGATCACCTCGCGCGCGTGCTCGGCAGCTTCGAGACCTACTGCACGGTGACGCAGAGCATCGCCGGGGCGATCCCGGTCAGCGTCGCCGTGCTCGACGCCCACGGCGAGGTCCTGAAGTAGGTGCCGCGGGGCGACCGCGCCGACGCGCCGGGCGCCGACGCGGGCGCGCCGCCCGGGGCCCGTGGGCGGGCGGCCGCGGCGGCCGCGGCGGCTGTCCAGCCGCCGCTGGCCGAGCGCGACGAGGCGCTCGCCGCATTGCACGACGCGCTGCGCGCGGCCCGGGCCGGCCGCGGCGCCTGCGTGGTGATCGCGGGCGAGGCCGGCATCGGCAAGAGCAGCCTGCTGGCCGCTTTCGCAGCCTCTTGCGGCGAACAGGTGCAGTGGCTGCAGGGCGGCTGCGACCCGCTGCACACGCCGCGGCCGCTGGGGCCGCTGGTCGACCTCGCCCATCGCCTGCCGCCGGCGCTGGGCACCGCCGTGCAGGCCGCGCGCACCGGCCACGGCCTGTTTCCGGCGCTGCTGCAATGGCTGAGCAGCAGCCGGCCGACGCCGGTGCTGGCGATCGAGGACCTGCACTGGGCCGACGACGCCACGCTGGACGCGCTGCGCTACCTGGGCCGCCGCATCGCCGGCGTGCCGGCGCTGCTGCTGCTGACGCTGCGCGAGGGCGCGTCCGACAACGCCGGCGCGCTGCGCGCCACGCTGGCGCACCTCGACCCCGCGGCCACCCGCCATCTACCGCTGCAGCCGCTGTCCGCGCCGGCGGTGCGCCGCCTGGCGGCGGCGGCGGGCCGTGACGGCGACGAAGTCCATGCGCTGACCGGCGGCCTGCCGCTCTTCGTGCACGAGGCGCTGCGTGCCGCGCCGGGGCAGCTGCCGGCCAGCGTGCGCGAGGCCGTGCTCGCGCGCCTGGACGCGCTGCCGGCGCCGGCCGTCGCGCTGGCCCAGGCGCTGGCGCTGTGCCCGGGCGGGCTCGAGCTGACGCTGCTGCCGCGGCTGCGCGAGGCGCCGCAGGCCGCGCTGGACACGCTGGTCGGCGCCGGGCTGTGCACGGTGGCGCCGCCGCTGCTGACCTTCCGCCACGAACTGGCGCGGCGCGCGGTGGAAAGCGCCGTGCCGCCGTCGCGCCGGCTGGCGCTGCACGCCGCCATCGACGCCGCGCTGGCCGCGCTGCCGGCGCGGCCGGGGCTGCTGGCGCGCCGCGTGCACCATGCGGCGCAGTCCGGGCGCGCCGACCAGGTGCTGGCGCTGGCGCCGGCGGCCGCCGACGAGGCCGAGGCGATGTCCGCCGACGGCGAGGCGATCAAGCTGCTGGCGCTGGCGCTGGAGCATGGCGCCGCCGTCGGCGACGCGCAGCGCGCCGCCTGGCTGGAGCGCCTGGGCACGCTGCGTGCCCGGCGGCTGGCGCTGGACGAGGCCGCCGCCGCCTGGCGCGAGGCGCTGGCGCTGCACGAACGGCGCGGCGACCGCATCGCGCAGGTGCGCGCACTGGCCAACCTGGCGCTGGTGCGCTCGCCGCAGCCGGACGCGGTGGCGTTCGCGCGTGCGGCGGTCGACCGGCTGCCGGTCGCCGGCGACGCTGCCGCCGACGCGCCCGCGATCGCGGCGGTCGCGCACTATGCGCTCGCGCTCTCGCTGACCAACGCCGGCCAGCCGGCCGACGCGCTGGCGCCGGCGCGTGCGGCGGTGGCGCTGGCCGAAGCCTGCGGCGACGACGGCGTGCTGTCGCAGGCGCTGTCGGTGTGCGGCTCGGTCGAGCTGAGCCTGGGGCCGTCGGACGAGAGCTTCGCGCGGCTGCGCCGCGCCATCGCACTGGCCACCGCCACGCGGCAGCCCGAGCGCGCGGCGATCGCCTGGGTCAACCTGGTCTCGCTGTGGCTGCTGCACGCGCGCTACGGCGAACTGATCGCCGGCGTCGACGAGGCGCTGCCGCTGTGCGCCGCGCACGACCTCGACCGGGCGGCGACGATGCTGCGCCTGCGCCGCGGCATCGCCCTCGTCGAGACCGCGCGCTGGCCCGAGGCCGAAGCGGTGCTGGACGAACTGCAGGCGCAGCCCGCCGCCGCCGCGCGCACGCTGGCGACGACCGCGGTGCTGCGCGACCGCCTGCGGGCGCTGCGCGGCGAGGCCCAGCCGGCCGCCGCCTGGCGCACGCACCTGCAGGCCGCGGCCGCCGGCGGCACCGAATTCCTGGTCGCCGACGTGCAGGGCTACGCCGCCGAGGCGGCCTGGCTGCGCGGCGACGACGCCCAGGCCGTGGCGCTGGCGCGGGCCGGGCTGGCGCAGGCGCATTCGCCCTGGCTGGTCGGCCGCCTGCGGCGCTGGCTGCGGCTGGCCGGCGGCGCGGCTTCGGCCGACGCCCTGGCCCCGGTCGCCGACCTGCCGGCGCCGTTCGCGCTGGCCGAGGCCGGCGACTGGCGCGGCGCCGCCGCGGCCTGGCGCGCGCTGGGCTGCCCGTACGAGGAGGCGTTCGTGCTGCTGGACGGCGACGAGCCGGCGCTGCGCGAAGCGCTGGCCGCGCTGCAGGCGCTGGGCGCCCGACCGGCGGCCGAACGGGCGCGCCGGCGCCTGCACGCGCTGGGCGTGCGGGCCGTCGCACGCGGCCCGTACCGCGCGGCCGCGACCGACCCGCAGGGACTCACGGCGCGCGAGCGCGAAGTCGCCGCGCTGCTGGCGCAGGGGCTGTCCAACGCCGAGATCGCCGCCCGGCTGCGACGCTCGGAGCGCACCGTCGAGCACCATGTCTCGGCAATGCTGGCCAAGCTGGGCGTGCGCACGCGCGCCCAGGCCACCGCCAGGTTGCTCGGCGCGCCGGACTGAGCGGCGGCTTCGAGTCGCGCGGCGGCGCCTGCCTGCCCCAGGCGCCCTGCCGCCCTCCACCATCCGCAGGAGCCCGGCATCGAAATCTGGGTGGCGCCACCCAGGAGCCCGTGCGAGGGCTTGCCTACCCTCACCGGCATCGAAGTCCCTGCCACGAGGAGTTGCCCCGATGAAGCTGCACCGACTCGCCAGCGCCGCCGCCGGCCTGGCCCTGGCCCTGCCTGCCGCCGCGCTGGTGACCGTCGACGCGCCCTACCTGTACGAAGGCGCGCCGCTGCCGGTCGCCCGGCTGACGCTGGAGAACGCGGCCGGCCAGCAGGCCATCTGCAGCGGCTCGCCGATCGCCGACGGCCGCTGGCTGCTGACCGCCGCGCACTGCCTGAAGGACACCTACCAGAACCGGAACTGGTTCGCGCAGTCGGCGGTGGTGGAGATCTTCGGCAGCACGCCCTACACGGCCCAGGTGGACGACTCGGCGTGGCAGTGGCACAGCGGCTGGACGGGCAGCATCCTCGGCGGCCACGACATCGCGCTGATCCGGCTGCCCAGCGCCGCCCCGCTGAGCTTCACGATCGACCGCAGCGGTCTCGGCGACCCCTGGATCGGCACGACGACGCCGCTGTCGGTGCTGGTCGCCGGCTACGGCATCGGCGGGCAGGGCGGGCAGGACGAAGCGGCCTACCCGGAGGGCATGCTGCGCGTCGGCGGCAACCACTACGACGCCTTCGGCACGATCCCGGGCTCGACCTACCTGTTCGACTTCGACGACGGCTCCAGCGACCGCAACGCGCTCGGCCTGCCCGGCTACAGCCAGGTGCCCGGCTACCCGCCGTCCTACGACCTGGTGGACTGGGACTTCGACGGCCACCACGCCTGGGCCGAGGCGATGCTGGCGCCGGGCGATTCCGGCGGCCCCACGCTGGTCGAGATGTTCATCGTCGCCGGCGTGCACTCCTACCAGATGTGGGACCCGGCGGACGCCGACCGCGAACTCAACTCCAGCTTCGGCGAGATCGGGGTCGACACGCGCGTGGCCTACTTCGCGTCCTGGATCGACCAGGTCACGATGGCGCCGGTGCCCGAGGCTCCCAGCCTGGCGCTGATGCTGGCCGGGCTGACCGGCATCGTGGCGCTGCGGCGGCAGCGCCGGGCGCGCGGCCGACAGGCCGGCGCCGAACTGGCGTGACATCCGCCCCCCATTTCCTGCCAACGGCGTCACGCCGTGGTGGCAGTCTCGTGCATCCCCGCCTGCGCCGCGTCAACGCCGCGGCGCGCCGGCCGTTGTGTGCACCAGACCTGTCATGGACCTCGGCTTCCGCAAGCGCCTGTCCTGCGGCATCGTCATCCTCAACGACGACGCCGAGCTGCTGCTGTGCCATGTCACCGGGCAGGACCACTGGGACCTGCCCAAGGGCGGCATCGCCCCCGGCGAGACGCCGCTGCAGGCCGCGCTGCGCGAGACGCGCGAGGAGACCGGCCTCGCGCTCGAGGCCGCCGCGCTGCTGGACCTGGGACGGCTGGACTACCGCCCGCGCAAGGACCTGCACCTGTTCGCGGCGCTGACGCCGCGCTTCGACCCGGCGCTGCTGTCCTGCGAGAGCCTGTTCACCGGCGACGACGGCGAGCGCCGGCTGCCCGAGATGGACGGCTTCGACTGGTTCGGCTTCGACCAGGTCGGCGCGCTGTGCACGCCCAAGCTGGCGGCGGTGCTGTGCGGCCGGCTGGACCTGGAGGCCGTGCTGGCGCGGCTGCGCGAATGCGCGACGCCGCCGCTGGCCGCCTGAGCGCGTCCCGGGCCTTGCCACCCTCCTGATACCCATTAGGGTATCATCGGGCACTCACGATCCCGGAGTCGCCGCCATGTCCCGTCCGCTGCAGGCCCTGCGTCACCTGGCCCCCGGCTGGTATGCCATCGTGATGGGCCTCGCGGGCCTGGCGCTGGCCTGGCACCAGGCGGCGCGCACCCTGGGCACGGCGGCCGAGGGCATCGCGCTCGTGCTCGCCGCGCTGGCGGCGCTGGCCTTCGGCGTGCTCGCGGTGGCCACCGTGCTGCGCGGCCTGCACCACGCCGAGGCCTGGGCCGAGGACCGCCGCCACCCGGTGCGCCACACCTTCGTCGCGACGCTGCCGATCTCGATGATCCTGCTCGCCACGCTGGCCGTCACGCTGTTCGGCGCGCATCCGCTCGCCGCCGCGCTGTGGTGGGCCGGCGCGCTGGCGCAGGCCTGGGTCACCTGGTGGGTGCTGGGCCGCTGGTGGGCGGCGCTGCCCTGGGCCAGCGTGACGCCGGCGCTGTTCATCCCGGTGGTCGGCAACGTGCTGGTGCCGCTGGCCGGCGTGCCGCTGGGCTTCGAGACCTGGTCGGCGGCGCAGTTCGGCGTCGGCCTGCTGTTCTGGCCCGTCGTCACCGTGCTGCTGTTCGTGCGCATCGCCAGCCACGGCCCCTGGCCGGAGCGGCTGAAGCCCACGGTCTTCATCCTGATCGCGCCGCCGGCCGTGGTCGGCCTGGCGGCGCTGCGCTTCGGCGCGCCGCCGCTAGTGGCCTGGATGCTGTGGGGCGCGGCGCTGTTCACGCTGGCCTGGGTCGGCAAGGAGGCGCGCGCGATCGCCGCGATGCCGTTCTCGATGCCGCACTGGGCGCTGTCGTTCCCGCTCGCCGCGCTGGCCGCGCTGACGCTGCGCCTGGCCGAGCCGGGCAGCGTGACGGCGATCGGCGGCCTGGCGCTGCTGGCGCTGGCCTCGCTGGTGGTCGCCGCGCTGGCCCTGGGCACGCTGCGCGGGCTGCGCGACGGCACGCTGCTGGTGCCCGAGCCGGTGGCGGCGATCAAGCCGGCGGCCGCCTGAGCCGTCCCCGTCGTCCGGCGCCGGAGGGGCGCTAGCATCGCGGCGCAACCCCCGGAGGACGCCGATGGACCGCCGCTTCGCCTCGTTCACGCTCGCCGCCGCGCTGGCCGCCGCCTGCGCCCTGGCCGCCGCACCCGCCCACGCCCAGCGCGGCAAGGACCAGGCCGTGATCGCGATGACGCTGGAGCCGCCGGGGCTGGACCCCACGGCCGGCGCCGCGTCGGCGATCGCCGAGATCACGCTCTACAACATCTACGAGACGCTGACCAAGATCGGCGCCGACGGCCAGCCGCGCCCGCTGCTCGCCGAGCGCTGGACGGTCAGCCCGGACCTGAAGACCTGGACCTTCCGGCTGCGCGGCGACGCCGCCTTCCACAACGGCGCCGCCTTCGACAGCGCGGCGGTCAAGTTCTCGTTCGAGCGCGCCGGCGCGCAGGGCAGCACCAACAAGGACCGCGCGGTGTTCGCCAACATCGCCAGCATCGACACGCCGGATGCGCGCACCGCGGTGCTGAACCTGAAGAACGGCGACCCCGACCTGCTGTTCAAGCTGGGCCAGGCGACGGCCATCATCGTCGAGCCCGGCAGCGTGGCGAGCAATGCGACGCAGCCGGTCGGCACCGGCCCGTACAGGCTCGAGGCCTGGGCGCGCGGCTCGTCGGTGACGCTGGCGCGCTGGGACGCCTGGCGCGCCGCGAAGGACGTCAAGCTGCGCCGCGTGACGATCCGCTTCATCAACGACCCGGCGGCGCAGATCGCCGCGCTGCTGTCGGGCGACGTCGACGCCTTCCCGCGCGTGGCGGCGGCGCGCAGCCTCAAGCAGTTCGAGGGCAACCGCCGCTTCCAGGTGCTGATCGGCGGCAGCCGCGCCAAGACCATCCTGGCGATGAACAACAAGCGAGCGCCGCTGGACGACGTGCGCGTGCGCCGCGCGATCTACGCCGCGATCGACCGCGAGGCGGTGATCGCCGGCGCGGCCGACGGCTTCGGCGTGCCCATCGGCAGCTACTACGTGCCCGGCGCGCCCGGCTACGTGGACCTCACCGGCGTCAACCCGCACGACCCGGCCAAGGCGCGCGCGCTGCTGCACCAGGCCGGCATCACGCCGCCGCTGGAGCTGGTGATGAAGCTGCCGCCGACGCCCTATGCGCGCCAGGGCGGCGAGGTCATCGCCGCGATGCTGGACAAGGTCGGCATCAAGGCGAAGATCGAGAACGTCGAGTGGGCGCAGTGGCTGTCCGGCGTCTACGGCCAGAAGGCCTACGACCTGACCGTCATTTCGCACGTCGAGCCGCTGGACTTCGGCAACTTCGCGCGCCCGAACTACTACTGGGGCTACGAGTCGCCGGAGTTCAACGCGCTGTGGGCGCAGATCCAGGCCACGATCAAGCCCGAGGAGCGCAACCGGCTGATGGCGCAGGCGCAGCGCCTGGTGGCCGAGCAGGCGGTCGCCGCCTACCTGTATCAGCCGACCTGGATCACGGTGGCCAACGCGCGCCTGAAGGGGCTGTGGAAGGACATGCCGCTGTTCGTCAACGACCTCTCGGCGCTGAGCTGGCAGTAGCCGCCGCAGCACCGGAGCGCGCACCCTTGCCGCGACCACCCCGCGACCCCGGGGGGCGGCACGGCACCGCCGCCGGCTACGATGCGCGCCGCGCGCGATCGGCGCGCTGCCCCGGACCCCCACCATGCCTGCACCGACGACCCAGTCCCGCCGCCTGCTGACCCTGTTCGCGACGCTGGCGGCCGCCGGCGCCGTGCACGCGGTGCCGATCACCTTCACCTTCGAGGCCGTCGGCGGCGGCAGCCTGGGCACCCAGGGCTTTGCCGATACGGCACTCACCATCGTCACCACCGCCGACACCGACGACGTCGTCGTCGGCCCGAACGGACGCCGGGTCGCCAACGCGACGGCCTGGATCACGCTGGCCAGCGGGCCGACGGCGCAGTTCACCGGCGACATCTATACGGTGGTCAACAGCACGCTGTCCAGCGTCGGCGTGTCGGACTTCGCGGTCAACCGCGCGATCCTGTTCCTCAGCCACCCGGACGCCGGCGCCTACGACCTGGCCAGCAGCACCGGCCCGCTGACCGGCACCGCCTTCGCATTCAACACCGGCTTCCAGCATGGCACCACGCTGGGCCCGCTGGTCCTCAACGAGATCAGTGCGGCCAGCTTCACGGCCGCCGTCGTGCCCGAACCGGCCTCGGCGGCGCTGCTGCTGGCCGGCGGCGCCGCGCTGCTGGGCTGGCGCCGCCGCGTCGCGGCCGCGGCCTGATCAGCCGGCGGCGGCCGGCGTCGCCGGTGGCGCCAGGGCCGGCTCGGCGGCCGGCAACGCCGCCTGCGCCGACGCCTGCGCCGGCATCCCGGCAAGGTGCGCGTCGTCGGCCCACTGGTCGACCTGCAGCGTGCCGCCGACCCAGCGCAGCCGGTTGAGCCCGGTATTCGGGATCGCGCAGGCGCGGTAGCCGTCCAGCGGCAGGCCGTGCGCGGTGCGCCACAGCATGTCCAGCACGCCGCCGTGCGTGACGACGGCGACGCGGCGGCCGGGCATCGCCGCGGCCAGCTCGCGCACTGCGCGCAGCACGCGGGCATGGAAGTCGCGCTGGCTCTCGCCGCCGGGCAGCGCATAGTCGGCACGGTGCTCGCGCCAGCGTTCCCAGAGGTCGGGGTGGCGCGCCTGGATGGTCGGGAAGTCCAGCCCTTCGAGCACGCCGAAGGACTGTTCGCGCAGGTCGCGCACCGGCACTGCCGGCGCCTGCCAGGCCGCGGCCAGCGGCTCGGCGGTCTGGCGCGCACGCTGCAGGTCGCTGGTGAACAGCGCGTCGTGGCGGTCGCCGGCCAGCCGCGCGCCCAGCCGCGCCGCCTGCTCGCGGCCGATGGCATTCAGCGGCACGTCGATCTGGCCCTGGAAGCGCTGCTGGCGGTTCCAGTCGGTCTCGCCGTGGCGGATGAACAGCAACTCGGTCACCGTGCGGTCCCGGCGGGCGGCGTCACTTCGCGAACAGCTGCGAGCGGTCGCGGAAGCTCTTGAACTCCAGCGCGTTGCCGGCCGGGTCGCGGAAGAACATCGTCGCCTGCTCGCCGACCTGGCCGGCGAAGCGGATGTAGGGCTCGATGACGAACTGCATGCCGCCTTCGCGCAGCCGCGCGGCCAGCGCATGGAAGTCGTCCCAGTCGAGCACGACGCCGAAGTGCGGCACCGGCACGTCGTGGCCGTCGACCGGGTTGTGGTGGTCGGCGGCCGCCTTGCGCGGCGACAGGTGGGCGACGATCTGGTGGCCGAAGAGGTCGAAGTCGATCCACTCGTCGCTGCTGCGGCCCTCCGGGCAGCCGAGCAGGCCGCCGTAGAAGCGGCGCGCGGCCGCGAGGTCGTCGACCGGGAAGGCGAGGTGGAAGGGGGCGAGCGTGGACATGCGAGGCGGCGATCGGAGTCGTGGAAGGGCGCACCTGCGCCAGGGCGCTATTGTCCTCCCGGCCACCGCGGCGCGTCCGTGACGGCCGCCATGGCCCTGCGCCGGCTCTGGCAGACTCGCCCGCGATGAACGACGCGCCTGCACTGATCCTGCTGCCCGGCCTGGCCAGCGACGACGCGCTGTGGGCCGACATCCCGCAGCGCCTGGCGGCGGCCGGCCGGCCGCCGGCCGCGATCACGCGCGTGCACTTCGGGCACGACACGCTGCCTGCGATGGCCGAAGCACTGCTCGCTGCGCACGCCGGGCCGCTGCTGCTGGCCGGCACCTCGATGGGCGGCATGGTGGCGATGCACGCGGCGCTGCATGCGCCCGAGCGCGTGCGCGGCCTGGCGCTGCTGGGCACCAGCGCACGCGCCGACACGCCCGAGCTGCTGAAGCTGCGCAGCGACGCCGTGGTGCTGTTCGAGCAAGGACGTGTCGACGAGGTCGTGCGGCCCAACGTGCTGTTCGCCTTCCACCCCGACAAGCAGCGCGACGCGGCCCTGGTCGAGACCTACCTGGCGATGATGCGGCGCGCCGGCGGCGCCGCGCTGGCGCGCCAGAACCGCGCCGTGATGGCGCGCCCCGACCTGCGGCCGCTGCTGCCGCGCATCGCCTGCCCGACGCTGGTCGCCGTCGGCGAGGCCGACCTGCTGACGCCGCCGGAGCAGTCGGCAGAAATCGCCGCCGCGATCCCGGGCGCCACCCTGCACCGGCTGCCGGGCGCCGGCCACCTGCTGACGATGGAGCAGCCGGCCGCGGTGGCGGCGCTGCTGCTGGACTGGCTGCGCGCCTTCGAGCCTTGATCAGGCCTTGAACTCGGGCTGCCACACGCTGGCATCGGCGTGCAGCAGCGCCAGCGGGTGGCGCTGGCCGGCGACGAAGTCGTCGACGCAGCGCTGCACCAGCGGGCTGCGGTGGCGCGCCGCGCTGGCGCGCACCTCGTCGTGTGTCAGCCACAGCGTGCGCACGATGCCTTCGTCCAGCGTGCGCCCCGCCAGCGGCTCGCCCACCTGGCCGGCGAAGGCGATGCGCAGGTAGGTCACGTCCTCGCCCGGGTGCTCGCCGCGCCCCGGGCGCACGAAGCGCGACAGGTACAGGCCGACCAGCGCGTCGGGCACGAACTCGCGCGCCGTCTCCTCCAGCGTCTCGCGGATCACCGCCTGCAGCGGCGACTCGCCGGGGTCCAGGTGGCCGGCCGGGTTGTTGAGCTTCAGCCCTTCGGGCGTGTGCTCTTCGACGAGCAGGAAGCGGCCGCGGTGCTCGACGATCGCGGCGACGGTGACGCTGGGGCTCCAGCGCTGCGGCGGCAGGACGTTCGTCATGGCCGGGATGGTACGGTCGGGCGCGCCAGGGCGACTGTGGTAGCTTCGCCCGGCTGCAGGGTACGGGGCTGGCGAGGAGGAGACCAACATGCTGATCGGCGTTCCGCTCGAGACCGCGGCGGGCGAGACCCGTGTCGCGGTCACGCCCGAGACGGCCAAGAAACTGAAGGCGCAGGGCCACACCGTGCGCGTGCAGTCCGGTGCCGGCGTCGCCGCCAGCGCCGTCGACACCGCCTATGCTGCGGCCGGCGCCGAGATCGTCGACCGCGCCGGCGCCTTCGGCTGCGAGCTGGTGCTGAAGGTGCGCAGCCCCGACGCCGACGAGCTGAGCCTGATGAAGCCCGGCACCACGCTGGTCGGCATGCTCAACCCCTTCGACAAGGACGGCCTCGCGAAGCTGGCCGCCGCCGGGCTGACCAGCTTCGCGCTGGAGGCCGCGCCGCGCACGACGCGTGCGCAGAGCATGGACGTGCTGTCCAGCCAGGCCAACATCGGAGGCTACAAGGCGGTGATGATGGCCGCCGACAAGTACCAGCGCCTGTTCCCGATGCTGATGACGGCCGCCGGCACCATCAAGGCCGCGCGCGTGGTCGTGCTCGGTGTCGGCGTTGCCGGGCTGCAGGCCATCGCCACCGCGAAGCGGCTGGGTGCGGTGATCGAGGCGTCCGACGTGCGGCCCAGCGTCAAGGAGCAGGTCGAGAGCCTGGGCGCGAAGTTCATCGACGTGCCCTACGAGACGGCCGAGGAGAAGGAAGCCGCCGAAGGCGTGGGCGGCTATGCGCGCCCGATGCCGCCGAGCTGGCTGGAACGCCAGAAGGCGGAAGTGGCCAAGCGCGTGGCGCAGGCCGACATCGTGATCTCCACCGCGCTGATCCCCGGCCGCCCGGCGCCGGTGCTCGTCACCGAGGAGATGGTCAGGAGCATGAAGCCCGGCAGCGTGATCGTGGACATGGCCGCCGGCCGCGGGCCCGAGGGCCCGCATGGCGGCCCCGGCGGCAACTGCCCGCTCACCGAGGCCGGCCGCACCGTGATCCGCCACGGCGTGACGATCGTCGGCGAGACCAACCTGCCGGCGCTGGTGGCCGCCGACAGCAGTTCGCTGTATGCGCGCAACGTGCTCGACTTCCTGAAGCTGATCGTCACCAAGGAAGGCACGCTGCAGGTGCCGATGGACGACGACATCGTCGCCGCCTGCCTGATGACCCGCGACGGTCAGGTCACGAGGAGCTGAGAGACCATGGAAGCGGTATCGCCCACCATCCTGAACATCATCATCTTCGTGCTGGCGATCTACGTCGGCTACCACGTGGTCTGGAACGTCACGCCGGCGCTGCACACGCCGCTGATGGCGGTGACCAACGCGATCAGCGCCATCGTCATCGTCGGCGCCATGCTCGCCGCCGCGCTGACCGAGACCGGCCTGGGCAAGACCATGGGCGTGCTGGCCGTGGCGCTGGCCGCGGTCAACGTCTTCGGCGGCTTCCTGGTCACGCGGCGCATGCTGGAGATGTTCAAGAAGAAGCCCGCCAAGAAGGCCGAGGAGAAGTGAGATGAAGCACCCAGCGGGCTTTTCGGTGCAGGCTCACATGCCGCAGGCATGTCAAGCGAAGCGGGCCGAAACCAAAGAGGACAAGGCCCCGGCGAAGAAGGAGGGCTCCCAGTGAGTCTGAACCTCGTCACGCTGCTGTACCTGGTGGCCAGCATCTGCTTCATCCAGGCGCTCAAGGGCCTGTCGCACCCGACGACCTCGATCCGCGGCAACGTCTTCGGCATGGTCGGCATGGCCATCGCCGTCGTCACCACCGCGGCGCTGATCGTCGAGCTGGCGGCGCAGATGGGCCAGGCCGGCGCGCAGGGCTTGGTCTGGGTGCTGGCCGGGCTGCTGGTCGGCGGCTCGATCGGCACCGTGATGGCCAGGCGGGTCGAGATGACCAAGATGCCCGAGCTGGTGGCCTTCATGCACAGCATGGTCGGCCTGGCGGCGGTCTTCATCGCGGTGGCCACCGCGGTGGAGCCCTGGGCCTTCGGCATCACCGCGCAGGGCGGGCCCATCCCCACCGGCAACCGGCTGGAGCTGGCGCTGGGCGCGGTCATCGGCGCCATCACCTTCAGCGGCAGCGTCATCGCCTTCGGCAAGCTCAGCGGCAAGTACAAGTTCCGCCTGTTCCAGGGCGCGCCGGTGGTCTTCTCCGGCCAGCACCTGGTCAACCTGGTGCTGGGCATCGCGATGCTGGCGGCGACCGTGGGCTACACGGTCACGCAGTCCGACACGCTGCTGTGGGCCGCGATCGCCGTCGCCTTCGTGCTGGGCGTGCTGATCATCATCCCGATCGGCGGCGCGGACATGCCGGTGGTCGTGAGCATGCTCAACAGCTACTCGGGCTGGGCAGCGGCGGGCATCGGCTTCAGCCTCAACAACAGCATGCTGATCATCGCCGGCAGCCTGGTCGGCAGCTCGGGCGCGATCCTGAGCTACATCATGTGCCGGGCGATGAACCGCAGCTTCTTCAACGTCATCCTCGGCGGCTTCGGCGGCGAGACGACGGCGGCGGCCGGCGCGGCGCAGCAGCGCAGCGTGAAGAGCGGCAGCGCCGACGACGCGGCGTTCATCCTGGGCAATGCGGAGACGGTGATCATCGTGCCCGGCTACGGCCTGGCGGTGGCGCGCGCGCAGCACGCGGTCAAGGAGCTGGCCGAGAAGCTCACGCACAAGGGCGTGACGGTCAAGTACGCCATCCACCCGGTGGCCGGCCGCATGCCCGGGCACATGAACGTGCTGCTGGCCGAGGCCGAGGTGCCCTACGACCAGGTCTTCGAGATGGAGGACATCAACGCCGAGTTCGGCCAGGCCGACGTGGCCATCATCCTGGGCGCCAACGACGTCGTGAACCCGGCCGCGCTGCAGAAGGGCAGCCCGATCTACGGCATGCCCATCCTGGAGGCCTACAAGGCCAAGACCGTGATCGTCAACAAGCGCAGCATGGCCAGCGGCTACGCCGGGCTGGACAACGAGCTGTTCTACATGGACAAGACGATGATGGTCTTCGGCGACGCGAAGAAGGTCGTCGAGGAGATGGTCAAGGCGGTCGAGTAAGGCCGCCGGCGGGGCGCGCGGCGCCGGCGCCTCAGCGCGGCGCCAGCTGCAGCTTCTCCCCCGCCACCCCGAGGTCGCGCCCGGGGTCGAAGGCAGGGCTGTCGGTCAGCACGTAGCTGCCGTCGCGCAGCTTCCACGCGTGCGGGTAGTGGTTGGGCAGCTCGACCATGCCGCCGCTCGGGTTGCGGTAGTGCTCCACCTCGCGCAGCGTGCGCACGTTGTCGCGGTGCATGCGGTCCTGGCTGGCCTGCGTCGACTGCCAGGTGTTGTTGCGGATCTGCGCGATCTCGGCCTGGGTCTGGGCGCGGATCTCGCCGCGGCGCGCGATGTGCGCCAGCGTCTCGCGCGAGGTCTCGGCCTGGATCTGGCTGATGCGCGCCTGCGTCGCTGCGTTGTCCTGCGCGATCTGGCGCATGCCTTCGTCGACGCGCGCCTTCCAGGCCGGGTCGGCGCGCAGCGTGTGCCACAGCGCGTCGAACTGGCGGAAGTCCAGTTCGCCGGCCGGCGCGCGCCAGGACAGCACGCCGTACGACTCGCCCATGATGGCCTGCATCGGCGCGCGGCCGACCATCGGAAACTGGCTGTGCGTGAAGCTGATGGTCACCGCCAGCGTCTCGCGCTGCGGCTGGCCGTCGCGCGGGTAGGCGATCAGGGCCTGCCCGGTCTCGATCCAGCTGCGGATGCTGCCGCCGCCGGGCAGGGACTGCTGCTGCCCGGCCCGGCTGCGGTCGGGGCGGGGCCGGAAGTCCAGCCACTGCGCGCCGGGGCGGTGGCGCTGCACCCAGGCCTTCAGGTAGTCCTGCGCGCTCGCCACGCCGGCCTGCGGGCAGCCCTGCGCGACCGGCTGGCCCAGGTTGCTGGCCCCCCAGGCCTCGCCGGGCGCCAGCGCGATCGCCGCCTGGCCGTCGGGCGCCTGTGCCAGCAGCCGCGCTTGGTAGGGGTTGCCGCAGCCCACGCTGGTGGCCCACAGCACCTCGCCCTGCGCCTGCCAGCCGGCGGGCACCAGCATCGTCGCCGCACGCATGGGACGCTCGAAGCCTCGGGCGTCGACGATCTCCACCAGCTGCACGCGCAGCGCGCCCGGCGGCAGGGCCGGGGCGGCGGCGGCGCGCAGCGGCAGCAGTGCGAGCTGCAGGGCGGCGGCGACGGCAATGGCGGCAGCGGTGATGGCGACCGCGGTGACGGGACGACGGGCTTGCACGGGATTCATGGCCGCTCCTTGCGATGGTCGATGCGGTGCCGCCGGCCTCAGCGCGGCGCGGCCGCCATGCCCGCGGCCTGCAGCGGCAGGCCGGCCTGCTTCCAGGCCTCGATGCCGCCGCGGTACCACAGCACCTGGCGGTAGCCCAGCCGCACGGCGCGCAGCGCCGCGTTGTAGGACATCCAGCACTGCGTCGACGCGCAGTAGAAGACCAGCGGCCGGTCCTGCCTGCCCTGCGTCACCTGCTGCAGGAAGCGGCCGAATTCGCGTTGCACGGCGTCGTCGAAGCTGCCGGGCTGGTGCGCCGGCACGGCCATCAGCGCGCCGGGCAGCTGCTCGGCGCCGCCCAGCACGTCGAAGACCAGCGCGCCGCCCTGGGCGCCGCCGCCGCGCAGCAGGGTGGCCAGTTCGCGCGTGGTGACGAGCCGCCCGCCGGGCAGGCTGGCGGGGGTCGGTCCGTGCATCTGGCCGGCATGCAGGGCGGCCGGCGGCGCCACGCCCAGGTCCTGGCGCTCGTGCGCCTCCAGCCGCGCCAGCGCGTCGGGAGCACCGGGGCGGGCGGCTGCCGCGGGCCCGTCGGGCGCAGCCGCGGGCGCTGGCCGTGCCGCGGCGGGTGACGGGCCGGACGGGCCGGCCGAGCGCGGCGCATCGCCGAAGCGGTCCTGCGCCTGGGCCGCGGCCGCCAGGGCCAGCATCGCGACGGCCAGGCAACGGGCAGGGCGGGGCGCGGTCTGCATGCGGGCGTCTCCTCGCCGGGGCAGCCCGCCGCAGCGCGGGCCGGTCGTCCGGCGTGGCGCATCTTCGGCGGCCACCGTTCCGCCATCGCAAGCCGCCGCGCCGGCCCCGCCGGCCAGGGGCCACGGCGGGCCGCGTGCGTGATCAGCGCAGCGTCAGCACCGCGCGCACGACCTCGGCCAGCGGCCGCGCCGCGCCGCGCTGCCAGGCCGCCGCCGCCGCGTCGGCGCCGAGCAGCGCACGCACGAAGCGGTGCACGCGCTTCAGGTCGCGGCGGTCGCTGGCGTCGAAGGTGCCGAAGCGCTGCCGCCACAGTGCCTCGGCGGCGCCCATCACCTCGGCCGCCAGCTCGCCGTGGCGCAGCCGCGCCAGCACCGGCGCCACGTTCCACAGCGCATAGGCCAGCGCCATCACTTCCAGGCCGTCCCAGGCCACGCGCACGCTCTCGCGCAGGTCGGCCAGCGCCTCGGGCCAGCGGCGCAGCGCCAGCAGCGCGGTGCCGCGCGCCTCCAGCGCGCCGGCCGCGAGGTCCCAGTCCTGCAGCTCGCGGCCCTCGCCGGCCAGCGCGGCGAATTCGTCCAGCACGCCGGCATGGTCGCCCGCCTTCATGCGGTTGGTCGCGACGTTGAAACGCCCGGCGTTGACCAGGTGCCGGTTGCCCGAGCGCTGCCACAGCGCCAGCGCCTGCGCCGACAGCTCGGTGCCGCGCGCCGCGTCGCGGTCGACGACGGTGGCCAGGTGCGCCTGCAGGCTCAGCAGCGAGGCCTCGCTGTTGGGCCGGCCATGCGTGCGCGCCAGCGGCAGGGCCTCGTCGATCATCGCGCGCGCCCGCTCGTGGTCGCGGTCCAGCCGCCACAGCACACGCGCGCCGCGCGACAGCACCATGATGCGCAGCGCCGGGTCGGCGCAGGGCTGCGCCAGCGCGGCAGCGAGGTGGCGGCGCGCGTCGTCGGGCCGGCCGGCCTCCTGGCAGCGCGAGGCGGCCAGCGCGTGGCCGCCGGCGGCCAGCGCGTCGTCCAGCCCCGGCGTGGCCAGCAGCGCGTCCAGCGCCTGCAGCACGCCGCCGGGCACCGCGATCTCGCCCCAGGACGACTGCAGCATCAGCACCAGGCGCACCGCGTCGTCGGCGCGGCCATCGCCGGCGGCGCTGGCCAGCACCTGCATCAGGTTGGGCAGCTCGTCGCGCACCGTGGGCAGCGGCGGCGTCGCCGGCAGGTCGCGCGCCCAGTCCAGCAGCCAGTCCAGCACGCGGCCGCGGTCGGCGCGGCGCGCCTCCTCGTCGCCCTGGGCGAGCGCAAACTCGCGCACCGGCTCGAAGGGCAGGTAGCGCAGCTGACCGTCCTGGCCGGTCGCGACGCGCAGCACCGAGTGCGCGACCAGCGCGTCCAGCCGAGCCTGCGCCTCGGCCAGCGGCAGCCGCGCCACGCTGCCCGGCGCGCGCGCCAGCGTAGCCGCGGCATGCAGGGCGGCGCCGGACGGCAGCAGCGCCAGCAGCGCCAGCAGCCGCTGCTGACCGGCGTCCAGCAGCCGCCAGCTCCAGTCGACGACGTCCCACATCGAGGCGTGGCGCGGGTCGCTGCCGCTGCGCGTGCCGCGGCGGGCCAGGAAGGCCAGGGTACCCCCGGGTTCGGCGCGCGCGGCCTGCAGCAGCGCCAGCAGCTCGGCCGGGCCCAGCGTGCGCGCGTGCGAGGCCGCCAGCTCGATGGCCAGCGGCAGCCCGTCCAGCCGTCGCAGCAGCGCGACCAGCGCGTCGCGGTTGCCGGCGCCGACGTGGAAGTCCGGCCGGTGCGCACGCGCACGGTCGACGAAGAGGGCCACCGCGGGGTTCATCGCCACCTCGGCGAGCGCGGCGCCGTCGGCCGGCGGCGCCAGCGTCTCCAGCACGAAGCTGCGTTCGCCGTCCAGCCCCAGCGGCCGCCGCGAGGTGACCAGCCAGTGCACGCGCGGCGCGCGCTCGGCGAGCAGCGCGACGGTGGCCGCGGCCTCGTCGTCGAGCTGCTCGGCGTTGTCCAGCACCAGCAGCAGCGCCCGCCCCTGCAGCA
The DNA here is from genome assembly GCA_019635315.1 of Rubrivivax sp. Taxonomy (GTDB): domain Bacteria; phylum Pseudomonadota; class Gammaproteobacteria; order Burkholderiales; family Burkholderiaceae_C; genus Rubrivivax. Next base: position 433,712 of record JAHBZT010000001.1, on the reverse strand, counting down.
CCGACAGCAGCTGCTCGACCGCGTCGCCGCCGCCGCCCAGCCGCAGCGCCAGCAGCAGGCGGTCCAGCAAGGCGGTGCGCTGCACGACGCCGACCAGCGAGACGAACAGCGCGCCGTCGAAGCGCGGCGCAGCGCCGCCCTGCTCGGGCGCGGACTCGGCGGCCAGCCGCGCCACCTCGACGGCCAGCCGCGTCTTGCCGCAGCCGCCGGGGCCGAGCACGCTGACCAGCCGGTGTTCGGCCACCAGGGCCTGCAGGCGCGCGCCGGGCTGGTCGGCACCGATCAGCCGCGTCAGGTACTGCGGCAGGCGCGCGGCGGCGGCCGGGGCCGCGGCGACGGCGGCCGCCGGTCCCGGCGGCGTTGGCAGACGCGCGGGCGCCGGTGCGGCCGGGGCCACGGTCCCGTGCGGTGCCCTGGCGGCTGCCGCCGCGGCGTCGGGCGACCGGTCGCGGCCGCGGTCGGCGAGCGCGTCGCCCAGCCGTTCACCCAGGCGTTCGGCCAGCGCCTGCAGGCGGTGCCGCTCGTCGACGATCCACTCGTCGTAGAAACCGGGCAGCAGCTCGCCGGCATACAGGGCCTGCGCCAGGTCGCGCTGGCCGTCGCGCAGCGCCTGCTCGAAGGCCTGCGCGTCGCACCACAGCGCACCGGCCACCGCACGCACGCAGCGGCGGTCGGCCTGCAGCACCGGCGGCCCGCCGGCCGGTTCCAGCACCGCCTTCAGCAGCGACAGCGTCTGGCGCAGCCGGCTGCGCCCGGCCTCGCCCTCGGCCTCGGGCCACAGCAGCGCCGCCAGCTCCTCGCGCGGGTGGTCGCGCCCCGGCGCCATCGCCACGCGCGCCAGCAGCGCCATTGCGGCGCGGCTGCGCAGCCGCGTCAGGCGGTGGCGTCCGTCGTCGATCTCGAAACCGCCGAGCAGCCGCACGTGCCACACCGCCGCCTCGGCCGCCGAGGCGGCCGGGCCGGGGATGCGGGGGCGTGCGCCGACCGGCGCGAAGGAGGAGCCCAGGGACATGCGGCGGGACGACAGGCGCAGCGGCGCCGGCGCGGCCAGTGTAGGAGCACGGCGCCGGCTCATGGCACCGCGGCGGCGCCGGGGCGCCCGGATGAGGGGGTCAGCGGCATGGAGCGCACGGCGGCAGCCGCCGTCTCGGTGCAGGGCGGTCATGGTGCCGGCCAGGCGTTCCGGCAGCGTCTGCAACCCCCGCGCGCAGCGCGCATCATTGAGGGCATGCTGCCCCCCATCGCCGGCCCCGTCGCCGCTCCCGTCGCCGCCCCCATCGCCGAACTGCGCGCCTCGCTGCGCGCGCCGGGCGCGCATGCCGCGCTCACCGAACAGGTGCTGCAGGCCGCCGCGGCGCCGGCCGCCGCGCAGGTCTTCACCACGCTGCTGCCCGAGCAGGCCCGCGCGGCCGCGCGCGCCGCCGACGAGGCCCTGGCCGCCGGCCGCGCATTGCCGCCGCTGGCCGGCCTGCCGGTCAGCGTGAAGGACCTCTACGACCTCGCCGGCCGCACGACGATGGCCGGCTCGCTGCTGCGCGCCGGCGCGCCGCCGGCCACGCAGGACGCGGCCGCGGTGGCGCGGCTGCGTGCCGCGGGCGCCGCCATCGTCGGCCTGACCAACATGTCGGAGTTCGCCTTCTCCGGCGTCGGCATCAACCCGCACCACGGCACGCCGCGCAACCCGGCCGACGCGGCGGTGGCGCGCGTGCCCGGCGGCTCGTCGTCGGGCGCCGCGGTGTCGGTGGCGCTCGGGCTGGCGGTGGCCGGGCTGGGCTCGGACACCGGCGGCTCGATCCGCATCCCGGCCGCGCTGTGCGGCCTCGTCGGCTTCAAGAGTACGCAGCGGCGCACGCCGCTGGCCGGCGCCTTCCCGCTGTCGTTCACGCTCGACACCGTGTGCGCGATGGCGCGCAGCGTCGCCGACTGCCTGCTCGTCGACGGCGTGCTTGCCGGTGCGCCGCTGGCGCCGCCGGCGCGCGGCGCAGCCGGGCTGCGCCTGGCCCTGCCGCAGACGCTGGTGCTGGACGCGCTCGAGCCCGCGGTGGCCGCCGCCTTCGAGCGTGGCTTGCGCGCGCTGTCGGCCGCCGGCGCGCGGATCGTCGAGATCCCGCTGGCCGAGCTGGCCGAGATCGCGCAGATCAACGCGCCCGGCGGGCTGAGCCCGATCGAGGCCTGGGCCGTGCACCGCGAGGCGATGGCCACGCAGCGCGCGCGCTTCGACCCGCGCGTGGCGGCGCGCATCGCGCAGGGCGAAGGCGTCAGCGCGGCCGACTACATCGTGCTGCTGCAGCGCCGACAGGACTGGATCGCGCGCGTCACGGCGCGGCTGCAGGGCTTCGACGCGATGCTCTGCCCCTCGGTGCCCATCGTCGCGCCGCCGATCGCCGACCTGGTGGCCGACGACGCCGCCTTCTTCCGCGCCAACGGCCTGCTGCTGCGCAACACCTTCACGACCAACTTCCTCGACGGCTGCGCCTTCAGCCTGCCCTGCCAGGCCGCGGGCGAGCTGCCGGTGGGGCTGATGCTGGCCGCGCCGGGCGGCCACGACGAGGCGCTGGCCGGGGTCGCGCTGGCGGTGGAGCGCACGCTGCGGGACGCGCTGCGGTGACGCTGCGGCTGTTCGTCGATACCGCGCTCGTCGAAGGCGCCGAGCTCGCGCTGCCCGAAGCCGCCGCCCGCCATGCCCAGGTGCGGCGCGTACAGCCGGGCGATGCACTCGTGCTGTTCGACGGCCAGGGCCACGAGGCGCCGGCCGTCGTCACCGCGATGGGCCGCAGCGCGGTGCAGGTGCACGTGGGTGCGGTGGCGCGCGTCGAGCGCGAGCTGCCGCTGGCGGTGACGATCGCGCTCGTGATGCCGGCCAACGAGCGCATGGACTGGCTGGTCGAGAAGGCCGGCGAACTGGGCGCCGCGGCGCTGCAGCCGCTGCTCGGCGAACGCTCGGTGCTGCGGCCGACCGGCGAGCGTGCCGAGCGGCGGCGCGTGCACTGGCAGGGCATCGCCGTGGCCGCCAGCGAGCAGTGCGGCCGCACGCGGGTGATGCAGGTCGCGCCGGTGCGGGCGCTCGCCGACTGGCTGGCCGCGGCACCCGAGGCGCGCAGCGGCGAGCGCTGGCTGCTGGCACCCGGCGCCGATGCCGCCGCACTGCGCGCGGCCCCGGCCGAGCTGCCGGCGCTGTGCACGCTCAGCGGACCGGAAGGCGGCCTGAGCGACGCCGAGCAGGCCGCGGCGCGCGCGGCCGGCTTCCGGCCGGTCTCGCTGGGCCCGCGCGTGCTGCGCGCGGAGACCGCGCCGCTGGCGGTGCTGGCCTGGCTGGGGCTGCGCGGCGCGTAGCGGCGCTCGTCGGGACACTCAGCGCGGCGCGGCCGCCGAGGCCGGCGCCGGCACGACCAGCACCTCGGCGCGCCCGCCGACGCAGCCCTCGGTCTGGCCGGCGGCGCAGCGCGGCCGGTCGTCGGGCAGCACGCGCTGCACCGGCGGCGCGCCAACGCGCTCCAGCATCATCCAGATCAGCGTCGTCGCCGTCGCCACCGCCAGCACGGCGATCAGCACGCGGCGCCGGGCCGAGGTCGGGCGGTAGGGGTCGACCTGCGGCTCGGGCTGCTGCGGCGACGGCGGCGGGCGCGGCGGGGGCGGCGGCGGCAGTTTGGGAAACAGGGCCATGGCAAGCGTCGGCGCGCCGGCGACGGGCCGCCGGCGGCGCGGCGACTATCGCACGCCCGGCGAAGCCGCCCGCGCGGCGTGGCCGGCGCGCCGCGCCAGCGCCCAGGCCAGCAGCAGCCCGGCACCGGCGCAGGCCGCCGTGACCCACCAGGTGCGGTGCCAGCCGCCGGCCTGGCTGGCCACCCAGGCTGCCAGCGGCGGCCCGGCAAACTGCCCGGCGGCCGAGCCCTGCTGCATCCAGCCCACCGTGGTGCCGGTGCTGCCGGCGTCCGGCGCCAGGCGCACCGCGAGCGCGAACAGCGTCGCCGGCACCAGGCCGCCGAAGGCCGAGAAGGCCAGCACGCAGGCATAGCGCAGCGCCAGCGGCAGGCCGGCGTCGGGGTCGCCGGCCGCGCCGTGGAAGGCCCCGATGCTCGCCAGCCCCATGACCGCGAAACCCAGCGCCAGCGGCGCCAGCGGCGAGGCGCCCCGCTGCAGCCAGCGCCCGGCCGCCAGGTTGCCGGCGACATTGACCAGCGCGGCCAGCGCGGTGGCCACCGCGGTCGTCACGCCGGCCATGCCGGCCGCGGCATAGACGGTGGGCAGGAAGCCGATCACCGCCAGCCACTGCGCCGCGTAGACCGCGAAGGCCGTGCACAGCAGCCAGGGGCCGCTCGCCGACAGCGTGCGCGCCAGGCGCGCGGCCAGCCCGCGCAGCGGCCGCGGCGCCGCAGCCGGGCCCGCGGCCGCCGGCACGGCGCGCGCGAGCACCCCGGCCACCGCCGCGCTGACCAGCGCGAGCAGGGCCCACCAGGTGCGCCAGCCGGCGAGCGCGATGACCGCCGGTCCGAGCAGCAGCGCCAGCGCGGTGGCCAGCGGCATGTAGGCGCCCCACAGCCCCATCACGCGCGCGCTGCGCTCGGGCGGCACCAGTTCGCGCAGCAGGGCCGGCCCGGGCAGCACGACGAGCAGGAAGCCGAAGCCCTCGACCGCGCGCAGCAGCATCAGCGCCCCGGCGCCGGTGGCCGCGCCGCCGAGCGCGCTGGCCAGCGCCAGCAGCGCGAGCCCGCCGAGCATGCTGCGCCGCGCGCCCAGGCCGTCGGCCAGCGCGCCGAAGGCGATGCCGAAGGCCATGCCTGCGGCCTGCACCAGCGACAGCAGGAAGCCGGCCTGCACCAGCGTCAGGCCCAGCGCGTCCTGCAGCGCGGTCACCGCCGGCGGCAGCTTGCCCACGTGCAGCGCCGCCGCGACGCCGGCGAGCAGCACGACGAGCGCCGGGTCGGCGCGGGCGCGGTGCGGTGGCGGCGCGGCTTCAGCCATGGCCCGCGAGTGTGCCTGCCGGCCGCGCGCGGCCGCGCACCGGCGCCGCGCCGGCGACGGTTCGTCGCGCGTGGACGCAGTTCGCGCGGCGCTGCACGGCGCCCGTCGCAATGCGCTCGCGCGCCCTGCGCGGCGTGACGACACTGCAGGCATCGGACATCACCGACCCCTTTCCCGAAGCCCCCAGGAGCCCACGATGAACACCACGCAACGCCTGACCGGCCTGGCCCTCGCGATGCTGCTGACGGTGACCATCCTCACCGGCATCGATCGCCTGGCGCACACGCCTGTCGACACCAGCTTCGCCGCGCAGACCACGACCGCCACCACGGCGAAGGCCTGAGCGCCACCCCACCCCCTTGCTCACCGAGGCTGCGATGAACGCGACCCTGATCCACCGCAGCGAGGCGTTCGCCGAGGACCTGCCCGGGTACGGGGCCGGCGACATCGAGGACGACCTCGCCGACGACCGCCGCGGTGCCGATACGCCGCTGGCCCTGCTGCCCTGGCTGACGCTGGCCGTCGCGCTGGTGGGCGGCAGCGTATTGACCCTGCTCGTCGCGCCGTTGTAGCGCGCGCGGGTCCGCCACCCCTCACGCCCACCGGCACGCCGGCGGCCGCGCGCGTTCAGCGCGACGGTCCCCGGGCACGCCGGGCGTCCGGCTGCGCCGGCGCGCCCTGGGCCTGCAGCTTCGCCTGCCGCTGCACGCGCTCGTCGCGCGCCAGCGCCAGCGCGGCGTCCAGCTCGGCCACCGCGATCCCCTTCAGCGCGCAGAAGTTGGCCTTGGTCAGCGTCGTCGTCTCGAAGGCGCGCAGCAGCAGCGCACGTTCGCGCTGCGCGGGATCGAGCGGCTCGGCCGGTGCGGGCGCCGGGCGCTGCGGCCCCTGCAACGACTGCGGCGCACGCGTGCCGGGCGACCCCTGCGGCGGGCGCTGGGCGCGCAGCGGACGGTCCTCGCGCGGCGCGCGGGCACGCGCGGCCCGCTCGACCCGCGCGGCGACGCCGGCGCCCGGTCGGGCCAGGCGCCCGCGAAGCCAGTTCCGCTGGTCCGGCCGCTCCGGCCGCTCCGGCCGGTCACTCCGCACCTGCGGGTCCTGACGCCGCGGCCCATGCGGTCCCGACCGCCCGGGTGACCGCGGCGGCCGCGGCGCCTGCGCAAGCGGCGGCGGCGCAGGGACCGGTGACGCCCCCGCGGCCGCCGGCGCGCCACCGTCCGCAGCCGGTTGCGCGGCACGCGCCGCGGCGCGCTGTGCCCGCTCGGCGGCGCGCTGCGCATCGCGCTCGGCAGCGCGGCGGGCCTCGACGATGGCACGCCGGCGCGCGAGCTCGGCCGTCGCGGCCTCGCGGTGTTCGGCCGCCACCTCGCCGGCCGGCGCGCCGTCGAGGTCGTGGCGCTGCGGCGAATGCGCCAGCGCCTTCAGGTAGGCCGTCGCCGTCGTGTGGCGGTGCAGGAAGACCGACAGGGCCTTGCGCGAGAACTGGCCCGGCACCCGCTGCTGGATGTCGGCCTGGATGCGCAGCTTCAGCGGCCGCACGGGGCCGCTGCCGAACAGGGCCGGGAACAGCTCGGCCAGGCGCGCGGCGACGGCCGCCGGCGGCAGCTCGGGCGCCGGCGGCGCAGCGGCCGGCGCCTGCGCCGCCCGGGCGTCCGCGTCGGCCGCAGGCGCGTCGGGTGCGAGGGCGATGGGCGGATCTGCCGGATCGGACGCGGTCGGCGGTGCCACCGGTGCGGACCCGGCGGAAGCGGGGGATGTGGCGGATGCGGCGCCCGTCTCCTCGTCCGCCGTGGTGCCGGCCGCCGGCGCGCCGGCGGCGCCTTCGGACGCCACCGTCGTCGTGTCGGGCGCGGCCGCTGCCGGCGGCGCCGGCGCCATGGCATCGACGGGCTCGGCCGGGCTGGCCGGGGCGGCGGTCTCGGGATTCGCGGGGTTCGCGGGTGGCTGCGACATGGGCGGACGGTTCTCGGCGGGCCGCCATTGTCCGCGTTCGCGCCGGCCGCGGCCGGCCATGGCCCGCGCAGGCCGCGCTGTTAGATTGCCCGCCATGGAGATTGCAGTCGTCGGCGGCGGGCTGGCCGGTCTGGTGGCGGCCTGGCGGCTGGCGGCGCGGCACCGCGTGACGCTGTTCGAGCGCCTGGCGCGCCCCGGGCTGGCGGCGCATGGCGTGGACATCGCCCACGGCGGCGCGACGCTGCGCGTGGACATGCCGCTGCGCGTGTACTTCCCCGGCTACTACCCGACGCTGGCGCGGCTGTACGACGAGCTCGGCGTGGCCAGCGAGCCGGTCAGCTACGCCACCACCTTCAGCGACGAGCAGGGCCGGACCTACTTCCGCTGGCGCAACCTGCGCTGGCGCGACCGCTCCTGGCCCTTCGTGCTGCCGCAGGACCTGCTGGGCGCCCGCGCGCGGCGCATCGTGCGCGGCGCGCTGCGCTTCCGGGCCGCGGCGCTGCCGGCGCTGGCACGCGGCGAACTGGCCGGCCGCACGCTGGCCGAGTTCGTCGCCGCCGCGCGCATCGAGCCCGACTTCGTCGACGGCCTGCTGCTGCCGGCGGTGGCCACCATCGGCACCTGCACGCTGGCCGACGCCGCGGCCTACCCGGCGGACGTGGTGGCGGCCTATCACGCCGGCGGCCTGGCGCGCGAGAGCGTGCGCCGCGCCTGCGGCGGTGCCGACGAGGTCGCGGCGCGGCTGCTCGCGCCCGTTCAGCGCGTGGTCTGCGAGGCCGGCGTGACGGCGCTGGTGCGCGACGCGCAGGGCGTGACGCTGCACCGCCGCGGCGCCGCCGCCGAACGCTTCGACCATGCGGTGCTGGCCTGCGCGGCGCCGCAGGCGCGCGAACTGATGGCCGACGCGACGGCGGCCGAGGACGGCGCGCTGGCCGGCTTCCGCTGCCGGCCGCTGACGGTGCTGATGCACCGCGACGCGGCGCTGATGCCGGCCCGGCGCGCCGACTGGTCGCCGGTGCACGCGCATGTGCGCGCCGGTGCCGAGCGCCCGGAGAGCACGATCTGGATCAACGCCGTGCAGCCCGCGTTGCGCGACGCGCCGGCGCTGTTCCAGACCGTGCAGCCGCTGCGCGAGCCGCGTGCCGGCACGCTGCTGGCCGAGGCGCGCTTCGAGCGTGCGCTGGTCGACGCGGCGAGCGAGCGAGCGCTGGCGCAGCTCGCGCGCCTGCACGCCGAGCCCGGCCGCCGCCTGTGGTGGGCCGGGGCCTGGGCGCACCGCGGCGTGCCGCTGCTGGAGAGTGCCGCCGCGTCGGCGCTGGCGGTGGCGCAGGCGATCGAGGCCGCGGCGCCCGGCCGCGCCGCCTGAGCGGCTGCGGCCCGCCGGCGGCGACCACGGTGCGCGCGGGCCGGGCCGGGCCGGGCCCGGCGCGACGCGGCCCGGCGCCCGGTCAGGGCGCGCCCGGCCGCTGGCCGCGCAACGCGAGGTCGACCTTGGACAGCAGGGCTTCGGCGCCGAAGGGCTTGACGACGAAGCCGACCGCGCCGGCGGCGACGCTGTCGGCCAGGGTCTCCCGCCGGGCGTCGCCGGTGATGATCAGCACCGGCAGCTCGCGCCACAGCGGCGAGGCCTTCAGCTGCCGCGTCAGCTCCACGCCGTCCAGTCCCGGCATGTGCAGGTCGACGAGCGCGACGTCCGGGCGCAGGCGCCGCAGCACGCCCAGCGCCTCGCCCGCGCTGCCCGCCGCCACGGATTCGTAGCGCGGCGCCAGCATGCGCCCCACCGTCTCGCACACCAGCGGCTCGTCGTCCACGACCAGCACCTGCGGCCGCAGCTCGGCCACGGCCTGCGCGAAGCGCCGGGCCCCGGCGAGTACCGGTGTCACCTCCTGGCGCAGCGAATGCGTCCACTGCCGCAGCGCGTCGGCGCCGCCGCGCGCCAGCGCCTGCGTGGTGGCCGCCTGGCGGCGCCGGATCTGCTCGATCTCGCGCGCCAGTGCCGCCGCGTCGCGCACCTCGACCGCGCCCTCGGCCCCGGACTCCAGGCGCTGCCGCAGGCGGGCCCAGTCGGCGCTCAAGGCCGCCTCGGCCGAGGCGGCCGAGCGGGCCAGCGCCTCGTGATGCTCGTCGAGACCGGCGACATGGCGCCCGAGCGCCGACTCGAGTTCGCCGACCTCCGAGGCATGCGCCAGCAGCTGGCGCATGCCGGGACCCGCCCTGGCCGTCGCGGTCATCTCGCGGCAGGCTGCCCAGATCGTCATCGCAAGGCGCGGCCCGTCGTGCGTGTGCGGCCAGTACAGCACGTAGTCGTCGAAGTACGAGCGCTTGCAGAGCTCGTAGACGGCCCGCACCTCGTCCTTGTTGCACAGGATCACGGTGCGGTGCGGGTGCTGCTGCACCGCCGAGCCGACGCGGTACAGCCCCAGGTAGTACTGCTGCGCGCGCGCCAGGCCGTCGAAGGCCAGCACCAGCACTTGCGGGCGCCACTCGTCGAAGTCGCCGACGAAGCGATCGGGCTGCGTGGAACTGCGCACGCTCGCGAACTCCGGCTCGATCTGGCGCCGGATCTGCGCCGCGTCGTCGGCGTTGTCGCTGGCGATCAGCACACGGGCGGCGGCGATGTCCTGGCTCATGACGGGACTCCATGGCATACGAGGCCGCGCCGGCGCGGCCGGGGGCCGGGTGCGGGGGAGCCCATGGCCGCTAGGTCCATGTGCGATGCCCAGGCTCCGGCAAGCCATCCAGCGCCTGGCGCAGCTTGCGCGCGAGCTCGGTGCGCCGGTAGGGCTTGGACAGCAGCAGCACGCCGGCGTCCAGCCGGCCGTGGTGCACCATGACGTCCTCGGTGTAGCCCGAGGCGAACAGCACCGGCAGTCCCGGCTGCTCGGCATGCACGGCATCGGCGAGGTCGCGGCCGCTCATGCCGCCGGGCATCACGACGTCGGTGAACAGCAGGTCCACGCCGGGGTGCCGTCGCAGCGTCTGCAGCGCGGACGGCCCGTCGTGCGCCTCCAGCACGCGGTAGCCCAGGTCGTCGAGCAGTCCACGCGCGAAGCTGCGCACCAGCGGGTCGTCCTCGACGAGCAGCACCAGCTCGCCGCGCCCCGCGTGCACGGGCTCGTCGCCGGCCGGCCCGTCGTCAGGCACCGGTCCGCCGGCGATGCGCGGGAGGTACAGGCGCACGGTGGTGCCGCGGTCCGGCTCGGAATAGAGCGTGACGTGGCCGCCGCTCTGCTTGACGAAGCCGTACACCGTGGCCAGCCCCAGGCCGGTGCCACGCCCCTTCTCCTTGGTCGTGAAGAAGGGCTCGAAGACGCGGCCGAGCAGCTCCGGCCGGATGCCGCAGCCGGTGTCGCTGACCGCCAGCATCACGTAGGACCCGGGTTGCACCTCCGCGTGCCGTGCCGCATAGGCCTCGTCGAGCGCGGCATTCGCGGTCGCGATCGTGATGGTCCCGCCGCGCGGCATGGCGTCGCGGGCGTTGATCACCAGGTTCAGCAGCGCGACCTCCAGCTGGCCGGGGTCGACCAGCGCCGGCCACAGGCCGGAGGCCAGCACGAGCCGGATCGCGATGTGCTCGCCCAGCGTGCGCCGCAACAGCTCGTCGAGGCCGGCGACGCGCTGGTTGAAGTCGACCGCGCGCGGCTCCAGCGGCTGGCGGCGCGCGAAGGCGAGCAGACGGCGCGTCATCTCCGCGCCGCGCTCGCCGGCGATGCCTATGGTCTGCGCCAGCCGGTGCTCGGTGGCGCCGGACGGCAGCGTCTTGAGCAGCTGCTCGGCATTGCCGATGATCACCGTCAGCAGGTTGTTGAAGTCGTGCGCGACGCCGCCGGTCAGCTTGCCCAGGCTGTCGAGCTTGTGCAGCAGCTGCAGCTGCTCGTTGAGGGCACGCTGCTCGGTCACGTCCTGAAAATAGACGGCCAAGCCGTCCTCCGACGGGTGCACGGTCACCTCGTACCAGCGCCGGTCGGCGGGTGCGAAGTGGCTCAGGTGGCCGGGTCGGCCGCTGGCGAGCGCCGCCTCGAAGGCCTGCCGCAGCGCGGTGTCGGCAAACCCGGGCTGGACCTCCCACAGCCACCGGCCGACGACGCTGTCCCGTGCCCGACCGAGCACGCGCTCGGCCTTGGCGTTGAGGTACAGCACGCGGCACTCGCGATCGAGCAGGCAGAAGCCCTCGCTCATGCCTTCCAGCGTCGCCGAGAGCTGGCGGCCGATGCGGTGGGACGCCTCGGTGGCTCGCACCTGCTCGCTGATGTCCTGGAAGGCTCCGCGCACGAGGGTGACGCGGCCCGCTGCACCGCGCACCGCCTCGGCGGTCGCGCGCGACCACAGCGGCTCGCCATCGACGCGGTGCGCCTGCAGCACCAGGTCGTAGGGGGTGCCGTCGCGGGCGCAGGCCTGCAGCGCGGCGCGGATGACCGGCTGCGCCGTCGGCGCGAAGCGCGCGATGGCCTGCTCCGCATCGACCGGCGTGCCCGGCGCGAGACCGAAGATGCGGTAGACCTCCTCGTCCCACCACAGGCGGCCGTCCCGGACATCGAGTTCCCAGGCCCCCAGCCGGCCCAGGCGCGAGGCCTGGCGCAGCCGGGCGCTGGCGCGCAGCAGCTCAGCGGTGCGCGCCTCGAGGTCGCGGCGCGCCAGCACCTCGTCGGTGACATCGCGCACGGTGCCCAGCAGCCGCGGCGGCAACTGGCCGCCGGCGGGCACGTGCCGGGCCCGCTCGTGCAGGTGGCGGACCTCGCCGTCCGGTCGCACGATGCGGTGGTGCCGGTCCAGCGACGCCAGGCCGGCTTCGGCCGCCGCCTGCGCAGTCAGGAAGCCTTCCCGGTCCTCCGGGTGCATCTGGCGCAGGAAGTCGTCGAAGGTCCGGCGCGGTGAACCGCCGGCGAGGCCGAAGATGCGGTAGACCTCGTCGGACCAGCGCAGCTCGCGGCTGGCGATGTCCAGCTCCCAGCTCCCCATCTGCCCGACGGCCTGCGCCTCGGCGAGACGGCGCGCGGTGTCGGCATGCTGCCGCCGCTCGTGGTGCAGCTCGATCACGCGTACCGCGAGACGCGCCGTCGCGCGCAGCGCGGCGGCGGTGTCGGCCTCGATCCGGCGCGGCCGCGTGTCGAGGACGGCGATGGTGCCGATGCGCTCGCCGCCGGCCATCACCAGCGGCATGCCGGCGTAGAAGCGCACGCCGGGCTCGCCGCTCACCCAGGGGTGGTCGACGAAGCGCGGATCCAGCCCGGCATCCTCGACGACGAACAGCCGGTCGGACTCGATCGCATGCGCGCAGAAGGCCCCGACCCTGGGCGTCTCGGCGGCGGTCAAGCCCAGCCGCGCCTTGAACCACTGCCGGTGCTCGTCGACCAGCGTCAGGACCGCGAAGCCTGTCGCGCACAGCCTTGCCGCGAGCGCGACGAGATCGTCGTACTCCTGCTCGGGCGGCGTGTCCAGCAGCCCGAGATCGCGCAGAAGGGTCAGTCGCGCACTCTCATGGTCCATGCGGCCCCCGATTCGCGCCCGCAGACGCCACGGTCCGGCCCCGCGGCGCCGCATGACACGGCGCCCGTGGGCGAGGTTAACCCCGGGCCAGCGACCCGTTCAATGGCCGGATGGGCACAGGGTTGATGCGGCCGCCGCCCGGGAACCCTTCGCGCCGGCCGGCGTCGCCCGAGGGCACGCTTGTCCAGGGTTTGACCGGCGCCAAGCACGAATCGCTGCGAACGCTTACGCTTCGCACCCGTTGCCGCCGCCGCGCCGCGCCCGCCTGCGCCCCGGGGCCCGGTCGTCCGCGCCGCCCCTGACCCGACCCGTTATCCGCGAGACCCCGAAGCATGAGCCTGAGCGAGCGCCTGCAGCGACTGGACGCCGACCGCCTGCGCGGCCTGCGGCGCGGCATCGAGAAGGAAAGCCTGCGCGCGCTGCCCGGCGGCAGCCTGGCGCTGACGCCGCACCCTTCGGCGCTGGGCGCGCCGCTGACGCACCCCAACATCACCACCGACTACAGCGAGAGCCAGCTCGAGCTGATCACCGGCGTGCACGGCGGCGTCGAGGCCTGCCTGGACGAACTGCGCGAAATCCACCAGTTCGTGCTGCGCACGCTGGCCGACCCGGCCTGCGGCAGCTGCGACGAACGGCTGTGGGTGGGCTCCATGCCCTGCGGGCTGCCGACCGACGAGACGATCCCGCTCGGCCGCTACGGCAGCAGCAACGTCGGCCGCGCCAAGAGCGTCTACCGCATGGGCCTGGGCCACCGCTACGGCCGGCGCATGCAGACGATCAGCGGCATCCACTACAACTGGTCGCTGCCCGGGCTGGGCAACGACGACTACTTCGCGCTGATCCGCAACTTCCGCCGCCACGCCTTCCTGCTGCTGTGGCTGTTCGGCGCCAGCCCGGCGGTGTGCAGCAGCTTCGTCGCCGGCCGCCAGCACGAACTGCAGCCGCTGGGCGAGCACTCGATGCACATGCCGCACGGCACCTCGCTGCGCATGGGCCGGCTGGGCTACCAGAGCGAGGCCCAGGCCAGCCTGGCCGTCAGCTACAACGGGCTGGAAGGCTACGCGGCCAGCCTGCACGGCGCGCTGACGCGGCCCTACCCGCCCTACGAGGCGATCGGCGTGCGCAACCTGGGCGGCGAATACAACCAGCTGGCGACCACGCTGCTGCAGATCGAGAACGAGTTCTACGGCACGATCCGACCCAAGCGCGTGATCCGCAGCGGCGAACGCCCGCTGCACGCACTGCGCGAGCGCGGCGTCGAGTACGTCGAGGTGCGCTGCATGGACCTCGACCCCTTCGAGCCGCTGGGCATCGCGGCGCCGACGCTGCGCTTCCTGGACATCTTCCTGCTGCACTGCCTGCTGGCACCGAGCCCGCCGGACACGCCCGAGGAGATCGCCGCGCTGGGCCGCAACCAGCACCGCAGCGCAGCCTTCGGGCGCCAGCCGGGGCTGAGGCTGGAACGCGTCGCCGGCGACTCCACGCGCGAGGTGGCGCTGGTGGACTGGGCCGACGAGATCCTGCACGAGTGCCGGCCGATCGCCGCCGCGCTGGACGCCACCTTCGGCGGCAGCGAGCATGCGCGCGTGCTGGCCGACGCGCGCGCCGCGCTGGCCGACCCCGACCGGCTGCCCTCGGCGCGCGTGCTGGCGACGATGCAGCGCGACTTCGGCGGCAGCTACACGGCCTTCATCCGCGCCCAGGCCGAGCAGACGCGCAACGCGCTGCTGGCGCTGCCCTGGTCCGCCGCCCAGCAGGCGGCCTTCCAGCAGCTGGCCTGGCGCTCGGTCGAGCAGCAGCAGGCCATCGAGGCCGCCGACACGGTGGACTTCGAGACCTGGCGCCAGGCCTACCTGGCGCCGGAACGGCTGCTGGCCTGATCCTCCTCGGGCGGTGCGCCGGCGCGCCCGCCGATCACGATGCGGGCATGGCGCTGGTAGGTCCAGTAGGCCCAGGCCCAGTTCATCAGCACCGCGAGACGGTTGCGGAAGCCGATCAGGAAGAAGACGTGGGCCGCCAGCCAGAACCACCAGGCCGGCAGGCCGGAGAACTGCAGCCCGCGCAGGTCCACCACCGCGGCCATGCGGCCGATGGTCGCCAGGTTGCCGTAGTCGCGGTAGACGAAAGGCGCGCTGGCGGCGCCGCGCAGCCGCGCGCGCATCGCGGCCGCGACATGGCGGCCCATCTGCTTGGCCGCCGGCGCCACGCCGGGCACCGGGCGGCCGTCGGGCTGCGTCACCGCCGCCAGGTCGCCGGCGACGAAGACCTCCGGGTGGCCGGGCAGCGAGAGGTCCGGCCGCACCTTCACGCGGCCGGCACGGTCGCACTCGACGCCGGACTGCGCGGCCAGCAGCCGGCCCAGCGGCGACGCCGCCACGCCGGCGGCCCACAGCACGGTGCGGCAGGGCACGAAGGTCTCGCCGAGGCGGTAGCCCTCGGCCGTGATGTCGGCCACGGGGGCGCCACACACGACGTCCACGCCCAGGCGTTCGAGCTGCCGCCGTGTCTTCGCCTGCAGCGCCGGCGGGAAGCTGGCCAGCGGCGCCGGTCCGGCCTCGATCAGGCGCACGCGCGCGCGCCGCGGGTCGATGCGGCGGAACTCCTGGCGCAGCGTGTGGCGCGCGATCTCGGCCAGCGTGCCGGCCAGCTCGACGCCGGTGGGCCCGCCGCCGACCACCGCGAAGTGCAGCCAGGCCTCGCGCCCGGCCTCGTCGGCGGCGGCCTCGGCGCGCTCGAAGGCCAGCAGCACGCGGCGGCGGATCAGCAGCGCGTCGTCCAGCGTCTTCAGCCCCGGCGCATGCGCGGCCCAGTGGTCGTGGCCGAAATAGGCATGGGTGGCGCCGCTGGCCACCAGCAACTGGTCGTAGGGCAGCGTCGTGCCGTCGGCCAGCCGCACGGTGCGCGCCGCGAGGTCGACGCCGGGGACCTCGCCCAGCAGCACCCGCACGTTGCGCTGGTCGCGCAGGATGTGGCGCAGCGGCGCCGCGATGTCGGGCGCCGACAGCCCGGCCGTCGCGACCTGGTACAGCAGCGGCTGGAACAGGTGGTGGTTGGCGCGGTCGATCAGCGTGATGCCCACGGCCTCGCGCGCCAGCGCACGCGTGGCCCACAGGCCGGCGAAGCCGCCGCCGACGATCACGATGCGCGGCGTCGCCGTCATGGCCCGTCTCCCTGCGGCCCGATCTGCGCCGCCGGCCGCAGGTGCACGCCGTCGCGCGCCATCGCGTCGACCAGCGCGTCCAGCACCGGCCGCCCGCGCGACGCGTCGTCGTGGTTGATCATGACCGCCACCGCCCAGGGCCGGCCGCGGTCGTCGTGCAGCACGCCGGCGAGCGCGACGACGTTGCGCAGCGTGCCGGTCTTCAGCCGCGCCCAGCCGGCGGCCGGACTGTCCTTGAGCCGGTTGCGCATGGTGCCGTCGAAGCCGGCCACCGGCAGGCTCATCAGCAGCTCCGGCGCATGGCGGCCGTGCCAGGCGGCGCGGATCATCTGCGCCAGCTGCAGCGGCGCGATGCGCTCGCTGCGCGAGAGCCCCGAGCCGTTGTCCATCACCACGCCGGCCGGATCGATGCCGTGCTCGACGAGCCAGGCCCGGACCTCGCGCGCGGCCAGCTCGGCGGTCGTCGCCTGCGGCTGCACCGCCATCGCCGGCACGCCGAGGTTCAGGTACAGCAGCCGCGTCAGTGCGTTGTCCGAGACCTTGTTCAGCGGCCGCAGCACCTCGCCCCAGGGCCGCGCGAGGCGGCGCGCGAGCACGCGGCTGTCGGCCGGCGCGGCGTCGGCACGCACATTACCGGCCCAGGTGCCACCGAGGCCGCGCCACAGCGTCGCGAACAGGCGCGCCGCGAGTTCGTCGCGGTCGATCAGCTGCAGCCGCGCGCGCACGGTGCAGCCGCGCGGAAAGCGGCCGGCCAGCACGATGGTCGTCGTCGCGCCGTCGCGGCGCGCCTGTGCCGGCAGCCAGCCGTCGGACCAGTCGGCGCAGCGGCCTTCGGTCAGCGTCATCACCGTCGCGTCCAGCCGCAGGCCGTCCAGCGGCGGCACCGCCGTCGCACGCACCGCGTCGGCCTCCGCACGCAGCTCCAGGCTCAGCAGGCTGCCGGCCAGGTTGAGCGCATCGGGGATCACGTTGTAGGGAAACTCGGGCGCGTCGTCGAAGGGCGGCAGGCCGACATCGAAGCGCGCCGGGCGGTACAGCGTGCGGTCCAGCACCAGGTCGCCTTCGATCGCCGTGATGCCCTGCTGGCGCAGTTCCAGCAGCAGGGCCCAGAACTCGGCGATGCCGAGCTCGGGGTCGGCGCCACCGCGCAGCACCAGGTCGCCCTGCAGCACGCCGCCTGCCAGCGGCGCTGCGCTGCGCAGCTCGGTGAATCCGCGCTGGTTGGGGCCCAGGCGGTCCAGCGCGACGATGCTGGTGACGAGCTTCATCGCCGAGCCCGGCTGCATCGGCTGCGTCGCGCGCCAGGTCCACGCCGCATCGGCATGGGCCAGGGGCAGCGCGGCGGCGGCCAGCGCGTCCTCGGGCAGGCCGGCGGCCTGCAGGGCCTGGCGCACCGGCAGCGGCAGCGGCCCTTCGCGCGCCGGCGCGGCGGCGCTGGCGCAGGCCAGCACCAGCGTGCTGACCAGCACGCGGGCCAATCGACGAAACTCCATGCGCGGATTGTGCGGGGCCGCTCCGCCCTGCGGCCATGAGCGGCGGTGATGGGCCGTGGTGACCCCGTCATGCGCAGGGCCGCCACAATGCGGGCGATGTCCCATGCGCGCGCCCTGCTCGGCCTGGGTCTCGATGCCGGCGGCACCGAGACCCGCTGGGCGCTGGCCGAACGCGACGGCACGCTGCGCGGCCACGGCCGCGTCGCCGGCATGACGGCGCTGCAGCTCGCCGGCCGCGAAGGCCGCGAGGCGGTGGCCGCGCTGCTGCGCCGCATCGCCGAGGACGCCGCGGCCTGCCGGGCCGGCGACGGCATCGGCGCCGTGATTGCCGGCCTGACCGGCTTCGACGCCGACCAGGCGCCGGTCTTCGCGCAGCTCGCCGGCGCGGCCTTCGGCGTCGCGCCACAGGCGGTGCAGGCCTTCAACGACATCGAGCTCGTCTGCCACAACCACTTCACGCCCGGCGAGGGCTACGTGGTCTATGCCGGCACCGGGTCGATCGCCGCCTTCGTCGACGAACGGGGTGTGCTGCAGCGCGCCGGCGGCCGCGGCGCCATCATCGACGACGCCGGCGGCGGCCACTGGATCGCGCGCGAGGCGCTGAAGCAGGTCTGGCGCGCCGAGGACGCGCGCCCCGGTGCCTGGCAGGACTCGGCGCTGGCGCGTGCGCTGTTCGCGCGCATCGGCGGCAGCGACTGGCGCACGACGCGCGCCGTGGTCTACGGCGGCACGCGCGGCCAGGTCGGCCTGCTCGCGCTGGCGGTGGCCGAGGCCGCGAACGAGAACCCGCCCGATGCCGCGGCGCTGGCGCTGCTGCGCCAGGCCGGCGTCGAGCTCGCGCGGCTGGCGCTGGCGATGTGCGGCCGCTACGGCGCGCGCCCGGTGGCGCTGGCCGGGCGCGCCTTCGAGCTGCACCCGGCCGTCGAGCAGGCGCTGCGCGAGCGCCTGCCCGCCGACCTGCCGGTGCGCCGGCTGCACGACGCCGCGCACGAGACCGCGGCGCGCCGCGCCGCCCACGCCGCGTGCGCGCTGCCTTCCGATTCCACGAACGACGACCCGACATGACGCGACTGACCCGACCGCTGCTGCTGCTGGCGCTGGCCCTGCTGATGAGCGCCTGCGCGACGCGCTACACGACCACCGAGGGCGGCGTGCCCATCCTCGTGGGCAAGCAGGCGCAGGGTCAGGACAGCCGCGTGCTGTTCCTGATCCTGCACTACACGGTGGCCGACTTCCCGCTGTCGATGAAGATCCTCACCGAAAAGGAGGTGTCGGCGCACTACCTGCTGAGCGACGAGTCGCCGCCGCGCATCTGGCGCCTGGTGAAGGAGGACCGGCGCGCCTGGCACAGCGGACAGAGCGCCTGGAAGGGGCACCGGCTGCTCAATGCCAGCTCGATCGGCATCGAGATCGTGCACCCGGGCTACAAGGTGGCGCCGGACGGCCAGCGCGTCTTCCAGCCCTTCAGCGACGCGCAGATCGACGCGCTGATCCCGCTGGTGCAGGACATCGTCAAGCGCCACGCCATCCGGCCCGAGCGCATCCTCGGCCATGGCGAGGTGTCGCCGTCGTACAAGGTCGACCCCGGGCCGACCTTCCCGTGGCGGCGCCTGGCGGACCTCGGCATCACGCCGCCCTGGCCCGACGCCGCGCGCGTGGCCGAGCAGCGCGTGCTGTTCGAGGCCCAGCTGCCCGACGTGCTGTGGTTCCAGACCGCGCTCGCGCAGTGGGGCTACAACGTGCAGGCGACCGGCGTGATGGACGAGCAGACGCAGCGCGTGCTGATGAATTTCCAGATGCGCTACCGGCCGGCCGACTACAGCGGCCAGCCCGACGCCGAGAGTGCGGCCCTGCTGCACGTGCTGAACAACCCCGTGAAGGCGCCGTGACGGGCGGGCCGACGAGGCGCCTGGCCCTGCGCGCCGCCACGGCCGCCGCGGCGACGCCGCTGCTGCCGCTGGCCGGCTGCCTGTCCACCGCCGGGTTGCCCGGCGCGACGGACAGCGGGCCGTCCATGCCCGCCGAGGCGGCACACCAGCCGCCGCCGGCGCCGCGCGAGTTCCGCGCCGCCTGGGTCGCGACGGTGGCCAACATCGACTGGCCCAGCCGCCCTGGCCTGAGCGGGCAGGCGATGCGCGACGAGGCGGTGGCGATGCTGGACCGCGCGCGCACGATCGGCCTCAATGCGCTGATCCTGCAGGTGCGGCCGGCGGCCGATGCGATCTACCCCTCGACGCTGGAGCCGTGGAGCGAATACCTCTCCGGCGCGCAGGGCCGGCCGCCCTGGCACGACGGCGAGGCGCCCTGGGACCCGCTGGCCTTCTGGCTGCAAGAGGCCCATGCACGCGGCCTGGAGCTGCATGTCTGGTTCAACCCCTACCGCGCGCGCCACAGCGCGGCCAAGTCGCCGCCCGCGCCTACGCATGTCGCGACGCGCGCGCCGCAACTCGTGCGCCGCTACGGCGACCAGCTCTGGATGGACCCCGGCGAGCCCGGCGCGGCCACGCACACGCTGGCGGTGGTGGCCGACGTGCTGCGCCGCTATGCGGTCGACGGCGTGCACATCGACGACTACTTCTATCCCTACCCGGTGGCCCAGCGCGGCGCCGACCTGCCGTTCCCGGATGACGTGCCGTTTTCGCGTTATGCCGCCGGCGGCGGGCTGCTCGGGCGCGACGACTGGCGGCGCGCCAACGTCGACGCGATGGTGCAGGCCCTGCACCGCACGGTGCGCGAGACGCGGCCCGGCACGCGTTTCGGCGTCAGCCCCTTCGGCCTGGGCCGGCCCGACCGGCGGCCGCCGGGCATCACCGGCTTCAGCCAGCTCGACAAGCTGTATGCCGATGTCGAACGCTGGCTGGCCAACGGCTGGATGGACTACCTGGCGCCGCAGCTGTACTGGCCGCGCGACCGCGTCGGCCAGCCCTTCGAGCCGCTGCTGGACTACTGGCTGGCCGAGAACAGCGCCGGCCGGCATGTCTTCCCGGGGCTGTTCACCAGCCGCATCGTCATTGCCGCGCCCGAACGCGTGCTCGGCCCCAATGCCTGGCCGGCGGCGGAGATCGTCGAGCAGGTCAAGCTGACGCGCAGCCGGCCTGCCGCCGGCGGCCACATTCACTTCAGCATGGTCGCGCTGATGCAGGACCGCGACGGCATTGCGACGCTGCTGCAGCAAGGCCCCTACGCGCAGCCGGCGCTGCCGCCGGCCACGCCCTGGCTGGGCGACCGTGCGCCGCCGGCGCCGCGGCTGCGTCGTGCCGGCGACCGCGTCGAGATCCTGCCTGCGCCGGGCGAACCGGTCGCACGCTGGGCGGTCTGGCGGCACCGCGACGGGCAATGGCAATTCGGCGTCCATGCACCGTCCGCAACCGTGGTCGAAGCGACCGGCGCCGAGCGCGTGGCAGTCGCCGCAGTCGACCGGCTGGGCACGTTGAGCACCTACGAGGCGTTGAACCTGCGATGACCTGAGGCGGGGCGGCGCGGATCGGGTCGCGGCGCACAGCGGAGAGTCGCCATGCCTCCCATGGCCTCTCGTGCCTGTGCCTGTGCCTGTGACTGCGCATCGCGCCAGGCGGCACCCGCTGCCGGCTCAGGGTTCCGCGGTCGCCGCCTGCGGCGGCGACTGCCCTGCGCTGCTCGCTCCGGGGTCGCGCCGCCCAACTCACTTCGCTCGCTGCGCTCGCTCCGTTCGGACACCGGCGGCGAGTCAGTTGTCGAGGCGCGCACTGCGTGCGCGCCGACCCCGAAGCTGCGCTGCTCGGCGCTTCACTATTCGCCGGCAGCGGGTACCGCCTGGCGCGAAGTCCACCGACTGTGGCGTTCGAGCTGTCTGCATGCCACCGTCGTGTCGCGAAGCCGCGTGGGGGCAGCCCGCAGCGCCCATGGGAGGCGCCGAGAAGCGCAGGACGCTTGGCCGCGCGCGCAGCGCGCCTCCCCAACTGACTCGCCGCCGATGTCCGAACGCAGCGAACGCAGTGAGCGAAGTGAGTTGGCGGCGGGCCAAGCGTTCGAGCATCGCAGGGCAGTCGGCGCGCAGCGCCGACCGCCGGACTCTGGGCGATGCGGGCTGCCCCCATGCGGCTTCGCTGCACCGACGCAGTCACCCGCGAACAACGCAGCACTTCGAACGGCTGCAACCCGCAGCAAGCCACCATCCATCTGCACGCCCCGTATCATGTTTGATGGGTCGTGCGTCGCCTGGCGGACCTGCTGAGATGAGATGAATACCGTCCCGCCCACCGAGCAGCCGCACCCGGAGCATCCGGCACTGGATCGCTACGACAGCCGGGCGCTGGTGCAGGCCTTCGCGGCCGACCAGGCGCAGGCCGCGCTGGCGGTGCAGGCCGCGGCGGGCGAACTCGCGGCGGCGGTCGACGCCGCGGTGCCGCGGCTGGCCGCCGGCGGCCGGCTGGTCTACGTCGGCGCCGGCACGAGCGGGCGGCTGGGGCTGCTGGACAGCGTGGAGCTGCATCCCACCTTCTCGTGGCCGCCCGAGCGCGCCGTCGCGCTGCTGGCCGGTGGCGATGAGGCGGTGCGGCGTGCCCTCGAGGGGGCGGAGGACGACACGCTGCAGGGCGCCGCCGACCTGCGCGCGCTGGCCCCCGGCGCCAGCGACGTCGTGCTGCTGCTCGCCGCGTCGGGCCGCACGCCCTATGCGCTGGGCGCCGCGGCGGCGGCGCGCGAAGCCGGCGCGCTGACGGTCGGCTTCGCGAACAACCCCGCGGCGCCGCTGCTCGCGGCCTGCGACTTCGGCGTGCTGCTGGATACCGGTCCCGAAGTCATCTCCGGCAGCACGCGGCTGAAGGCCGGCACGGCGCAGAAGATCGCGCTCAACACCTTCAGCAGCAGCGTGATGGTGCGGCTGCACAAGGTGCACGGCAACCTGATGGTCGACCTGCGCGCGACCAACGCCAAGCTGCAGGCCCGTGCGCTGCGCCTGGCGATGCTGGCCAGCGGCGCCGCCGAGGCCGACGCGCGCGCCGCGCTGGCGGCCGCCGGCGGCCACGTGAAGACGGCGATCGTGATGCTGGCCGCCGGTGTCGATGCCGCCGAGGCGCGGCGCCGGCTGGACGCCGCGGCCGGCAGCGTGCGTGGCGCGCTGGGTGCCTGAAACATCGTCATGACCGGCGAGCGGCTGCGTTCGCTGGACGTCTTCCGCGGCGCCACGGTCGCCGCGATGATCCTCGTCAACAACCCGGGCAGCTGGTCGCACCTGTACCCGCCGCTGGCGCATGCGCCCTGGCACGGCGTCACGCCGACCGACCTGGTGTTTCCCTTCTTCCTGTTTGCGGTCGGCAATGCGATGGTGCTCACGCTGCCGCGCTGGCTGGCGCAGGGCGACGTCGCGTTCTGGGGCCGCGTCGCGCGGCGCACGGCGCTGATCTTCGCGATCGGCCTGCTGCTCAACTGGAGTCCGTTCCTGCGCTGGGACGCCGCCGGCGAGCTGGTGCCGCGCTCCTGGGAGACGCTGCGCCTGATGGGCGTGCTGCAGCGCATCGCGCTGGCCTTCGGGGCCGCCGCGGTGATCCTGTGGTGGCTGCGTCGGCGCGAGCCCGGCGCCGTGCTGTGGGCCGTCGGCGCGCTGCTGCTCGGCTACTGGGCGGCCTGCCTGACCTTCGGCGACCGCGCGGACCCGTACAGCCTGGAAGGCTTCTTCGGCACCCATTGGGACCGCGCGCTGCTCGGCACCGCGCACCTGTACCGCGGCGAAGGCGTGCCCTTCGACCCCGAGGGTCTGGCCAGCACGCTGCCCGCGGTGGCGCAGGTGCTGCTGGGCTGGTGGGTCGGGCAGGCGGTGGCGGCGGCGCGGCGCATCGACGAGCGCCTGCTCGTGCGGCTGTTCGTGCACGCCGCCGCGCTGCTGGTGCTGGCCTACCTGTGGCAGCTCGTGATGCCGCTGAACAAGAAGCTGTGGACGAGTTCGTACGTGCTGTTCGGCGGCGGCTGCGCGGCCGCCCTGCTGGCCGTGCTGCTGCACGGCGTGGAGCCGCGCGCCGCCGCCGGCCGCATCCCGGCCTGGGCCCGCTGCTGCGAGTGGTTCGGTCGCAATGCGCTGTTCGTCTTCGTGCTCAGCGGCCTGGTGCCGCGGCTGCTGTCGCTGTGGCGCTGGGAAGACGGCCTGGCCGCCGATGGCACGCCGCGCTGGATCACGCCGCTGCCCTGGCTGTACCGCACGGTCTTCGCCGACCTGGGCAGCGACCCGCGCCTGGGCTCGCTGCTCTTCGCCTGCGCCAACCTGGCTGTCTATGCCGCCGTCGCGGCCTGGATGGACCGCCGGCGCTGGTACGTGCGCGTGTAATCCGGCCAGCGCACACTGCGGCCCGAGGAGCCCGGCATGGACGACACGACCTGGACCCGCCTGCTCGCCGCCGCACGCGCGGCGCGCGCTCATGCCCACGCCCCCTATTCGCGCTTCGCGGTCGGCGCCGCGGTGCTGGACGAACAAGGCCGCGTCTTCGCCGGCGCGAATGCCGAGAATGCCGCCTACCCGCAGGGCTGGTGCGCCGAGACCGCGGCCCTGGCCGCGATGGTCAGCGCCGGCGGGCGGCGTGTGCATGCCGCGGTCGTGGTGGGCGTCGCCGCAGACCCGGTCACGCCTTGCGGCGGCTGTCGCCAGCGCCTGCGCGAATTCGCCGCCGACGACACGCCGGTCTGGTCCGCCGACCTGCAGCAGGTACGCGCACGCTTCACGCTCGGCCAACTGCTGCCGGCCAGCTTCGGCCCGCAGCACCTGCCTCGGGACCCCGGCTGATGGACGACGCCATCGCCGCCTGCGTGCAGCGCCTGGCCGCCAGCGGCCGCCGGCCGCGCATCGCCGTGCTGCTGGGTTCGGGCTGGGGCGGCTTCGTCGACCTCGTGCACGACGCCATCGACCTGCCCTATGCCGAGCTGCCGGCCTTCCCGCAGCTCGGCGTCGGCGGCCACGCCGGCCGCGTGCGCCTGGGCCGCATCGGCCGCAACGAGGTCATCGTGCTCGCCGGCCGCCGCCATGCCTACGAGACCGGCGAGGCCGACGGCATGAAGGGTGCCGTGCGCACGCTGGCCGCCTGCGGCGTGCAGGTGCTGGTGCAGACCAATGCCGCCGGCAGCCTGGACCCGGCGCTGCCGCCGGGATCGCTGATGACGATCGCCGACCACCTGAACCTGCCGCAGCGCTCACCGCTGGTCGGCGAGACGGGCGATGCACGCTTCGTCGACATGGGCGACGCCTACGACAGCGGCCTGCGCGCCCAGGCCGCGGCCCTGGCCGGCACCGACGCGCCCGGCGAAGGCGTCTATGCCTGGGTGCTGGGCCCGCAGTTCGAGACGCCGGCGGAGATCCGCATGCTGCGCCTGCTCGGCGCACGCGCCGTCGGCATGAGCACGGTGCCCGAGACCATCCTGGCGCGCCACGCCGGGCTGCGCGTGCTGGCATATTCGCTGATCACCAACTGGGCCGCCGGGCTCTCCGGCGAGCGGCTCAGCCATGCTCACACGCTGGCCGGTGCCGCAGCCGCGGCGGACCGTGCAGCCGCGCTGCTGGCCGCGGTGGTCGGCGGACTCGACCCTTGAAAATGCACTGACATGCATCGAGGCGCTATTCCGACCGCTCTCGGCGCATTGCGGTCGTTTGCGGTGGTGTGCTTCGCGTGCGTCCCGACATTGGCGCAGCGAAGCCGCGTGGGGGCAGCCCACAGCGCCCAGAGTCCGGCGGTCGGCGCTGCGCGCCGACTGCCCTGCGATGCTCGGGCCCCTGGCCCGCCGCCAACTCACTTCGCTCGCTGCGCTCGCTCCGTTCGGACATCGGCGGCGAGTCAGTTGGGGAGGCGCGCTGCGCGCGCGGCCAGGAGCCCTGCGCTTCTCGGCGCCTCCCATGGGCGCCGCGGGCTGCCCCCACGCGGCTTCGCGACACGGCAGTGGTATTCCACCCGCCCGAAGACCACTGTCGGTAGCCCTCGCGGCAGGCGGTACCCGCTGCCGGCGATGTGTGGAGCGCCGAGCAGCGCAGCTTCGGGGTCGGCGCGCACGCAGTGCGCGCCTCGACAACTGACTCGCCGCCGGTGTCCGAACGGAGCGAACGCAGTGAGCGAAGTGAGTTGGGCGGCGCGACCCCGAAGCGAGCAGCGCAGGGCAGTCGACGCCGAAGGCGTCGACCGCGGAACCCTGAGCCGGGAGCGGGTACCGCCTGGCGCGATGCGCTGGCGCATGAAGTCCGAACTCGTGGCTCCAATCCGTAATCGAGCACCCGCCCAACGAACGACCGCAACGCGCTGCGAGCCGCCACCCGCCAGACCTGCCGGATCCATGCGTCGCGGATCCAACAGCGCGAATTGAGCCCCCGACATGACATCGCTGAGTGACGACGCGCGCATCGCGCTCGCCTGCCTGGACCTGACGCTGCTCGGAGACACCGACACGCCGGCGGACGTGGAGCGGCTGTGCGCGCGCGCCGAAGGGCGCTTCGGCCGCGTCGCCGCGGTGTGCGTCTGGCCGCGCTTCGCGGCGCTGGCGCGGGCGCGGCTGCCGGCGGCGGTGCGTGTCGCCGCGGTCGCCAACTTTCCGGCCGGCGGCAGCGACATCGCGGCCGCGGTGGCCGACGTGCGGACCATCGTCGATGCCGGCGCGCAGGAGGTCGACGTCGTGATGCCCTGGCGCGAGCCGGCCGCCGCGCCGGCGCTGCTGGACGCGGTGCGCCAGGCCTGCCGCGGGCTGACGCTGAAGGTGATCCTGGAGACCGGCGCGCTGGCCGACGACGACGCGGTGCGGCGCGCCTGCCGCGTGGCCCTCGATGCCGGCGCCGACTTCCTGAAGACCAGCACCGGCAAGGCGCCGGTGAATGCCACGCCGC
Source organism: Rubrivivax sp. (assembly GCA_019635315.1). Taxonomy (GTDB): domain Bacteria; phylum Pseudomonadota; class Gammaproteobacteria; order Burkholderiales; family Burkholderiaceae_C; genus Rubrivivax. The sequence goes on along the minus strand of JAHBZT010000001.1, from coordinate 407,833 downwards.
AGGCGGCGCGGCTGCTGCTGCAGGCCATCGCCGGCGATGCGGCAGCGCGCGGGCGCGTCGGCTTCAAGCCGGCCGGGGGCATCCGCAGCGTGGCCGATGCGGCGGTCTATGTCGGCCTCGTGCGCGAGCACCTCGGCGACGCGGCGCTGACGCCGGCACGCTTTCGCATCGGCGCGAGCGCGCTGCTGGACGACATCGAGGCGGTGCTGGCTGGCGTGCCTCGGCCGCCGGAAACGCCGGCGCCGGTGCCGCGCTACTGACGGGACGGCCGGACGGTGCCGCCACGCCTGAAGTCGTTCGCGTTGGCTGCCGCACGGCTCGCGGCCGGCCTGGCCACGCTGCTGATCGCCGCCGGTTGCGCCGCGCCGCCGGCCGGGCCGCTGCCCCCGGTGCAGTTGCGCGTGCTGGCGATCAACGACTTCCATGGCCACCTGCGCCCGCCCGCGGACGGCCTGCGCCTGCCCGACGCGAATGCGCCCGGCCGCAGCGTCACGGTGCCGGCAGGCGGCGCCGAAACCCTGGCCGGCGCGGTGGCGGAACTCGCGCGCGGCCACCGCCACCACATCCTGGTCGCCGCCGGCGACCTGGTCGGCGCGTCGCCGCTGCTGTCGGCGCTGTTCCGCGACGAGCCGACGATCGAGTCGCTGGGCCTGATGGGCCTGGCGCTCTCCGCCGTCGGCAACCACGAGTTCGACCATGGCGCCGCCGAGCTGCTGCGCCTGCAGCGCGGCGGCTGCGCGGCCGAAGGCGGTTGCCGCGGGCCGCAGCCTTTCCGGGGCGCCGCTTTCCAGTATCTGGCCGCGAGCACCGTCGACGCGACCACCGGCCGCACGCTGCTGCCGGCCTATGCGGTGCGCCACTACGACGGCATCCCGGTGGCCTTCGTCGGCCTCACGCTGAAGGACACGCCCAACATCGTGGTGCCCTCGGGCGTGGCCGGGCTGCGCTTCCGCGACGAGGCCGAGACGGTCAACGCGCTGGTGCCGCGGCTGCGCGCGCAGGGCATCGAGGCCATCGTGCTGCTGATCCACGAGGGCGGCTACCCGGCCGGCGGGCCCAACGAATGCCCGGCGATCAGTGGCCCCATCGTGCGCATCGTCGAGAAGCTGGACCCCGCCGTGGACCTGGTGATCAGCGGCCACACGCACCGCGCCTATGTCTGCCGCATCGCCGGCCGCACCGTCACCAGCGCCGAGAGCTTCGGCCGCATGCTCAGCGCGATCGACCTGACGCTGGACCGCGCGACGCGCGACATCGTCGCGGTGCGTGCCGAGAACCATGTCGTCGCGCCGACCTTCGCGAAGGATCCGCGGCAGACGGCGCTGATCGAGGCCTACGAACGCCTGGCCGCGCCGCTGGCGCAGCGTGTCGTCGCGCGCATCGCCGGCCCGCTGGCGCGCGACGCGGCGCCCTCGGGCGAGAGCCCGCTCGGCCGCCTGATCGCCGACGCGCAGCTGGCCGCCACGCGCGAGGCCGGCGCGCAGGTGGCGCTGATGAATCCCGGCGGCATCCGCCAGCCGCTGGCGCCCGCGGCGGACGGCAGCGTGCGCTACGAACAGCTGTTCGCGGTGCAGCCCTTCCGCAATGCGCTGGTGACGATGACGCTGAGCGGCGCGCAGCTCGTGCAGCTGCTGGAGCAGCAGTGGCTGGGGCAGCCGTTTGCGCGCGTGCTGCAGGTGTCGCGCGGCTTCGGCTATGCCTGGGACGCCACGCAGCCGCCGGGCCGCCGCGTGGTGCCCGGCAGCTTGCGCCTGCACGGGCGGCCGGTCGCGCCGGAGGAATCGCTGCGCGTCACCGTCAACAGCTACCTGGCCGAGGGCGGCGACCGTTTCGCGGTGCTGGCCGAAGGCCGGGACCGGCGCACCGGCGCGATGGACCTGGACGCGCTCGAAGCCTGGCTCCAGGCGCTGCAGGCCGACCCCGCGCTGGCCGACGACCGGGCGCCGCGCATCCTGCGCCGCGACTGAGCATCACCACCGGGCGGCGCGGCTCAGCGGCCGCTCAGGTGCAGCCGCAGCCCGGCGCGGCGCCAGATCGCCGCCAGCGCCAGGAAGACGGCGACGAAGATCGCACCGCCCCACCACTCGGTGACGTTCTGCACCTGGTCCTTCAGCGGGTCGTCGAAGACCTCCGACAGCATGGCGTTGCCCAGCCCCAGCAGCACCAGCGCGCCGCCCAGCGCGACCAGCGCGTGGTGCAGCCCGCGCGGCACCGCCAGCCGCCCGGCGCTGACCGCGCGCGCGACGGCACCGCCGGCCAGCAGCATGTTGATGCAGGTGAAGCCGAAATAGACGACGGTGCCGTACTGGCGCAGCAGGCGGTAGATCGCGCCCTCGGTGCCCAGGAAGGACCCGTACAGCGCCAGCGCCGCGCCGGCCAGCAGGCCGAGCGGCAGCAGCCAGCGCAGACTACGGCCCTGTTCGCCCAGCCCGCGCAGCCAGGGTGCGACCAGCACCCAGGTCAGGGCCTGCAGCGCCGCGGCCGGCAGCACCAGCGCGCGGAACAGGTGGTTGGGCAGTTCGTGGCGCGCCGCACGGCTGATCGAGACGCAGCCTTCGAGGAAGGGGTTGCAGGCCGGGATCAGCTCCAGCCGCGTGGACAGCACCCAGGCCAGCAGCGTGGCCACCGCCGGCAGCAGCCCGGCAACCAGCGGCAGCGGCCAGGCGGGCAGCGAGGGCAACGAATGCGGGGGCCGGGGCGGCGTCATGGGGTGCGGTCGCGGCCGAAGCCGCGCGCTATGCTGCCATGCGGTGACGCAGCCCCACGCGCCTTCGGAGATCATCCGCGCCAAGCGCGACGGACGGGCGCTGACGCGCGAGCAGATCGACGCCTTCGTGCAGGGCCTGGTCGACGGCGGCTTCGCCGACAGCCAGGCCGCCGCGCTGGCGATGGCCATCCTGCTGCGCGGCATGGACGACACCGAGACGGCCGCGCTGACGCGCGCGATGGCGCACTCCGGCCAAGTGCTGGACTGGCGCGCGCTGGGCTTCGGCGGGCCGGTGCTCGACAAACATTCCACCGGCGGCGTCGGCGACAAGGTCAGCCTGCTGCTGGCGCCCATCGTCGCCGCCTGCGGCGCCGGCGCGGGCGCCATCGTGCCGATGATCAGCGGCCGCGGCCTGGCGCATACCGGCGGCACGCTGGACAGGCTGGAAGCGCTGCCGGGCTATGCCGTGGACGTGCCGCCCGAGCGCATCGCGCAGGCGCTGCGTGCGGCCGGCTGCGCCATCGTCGGCGCCTCGGCCGCGCTGGCGCCGGCCGACCGGCGGCTGTATGCCCTCCGCGACGTCACCGCGACGGTCGAGAGCCCGCCGCTGATCGTCGCCAGCATCCTGTCCAAGAAGCTCGCCGCGGGGCTGTCGGCGCTGGTGCTGGACGTCAAGACCGGCAGCGGCGCCTTCATGGCCGAGCCGGCAGCGGCGCAGGCGCTGGCGCAGGCGCTGGTCGACGTGGCCGCGGCAGCCGGGCTGCCGGCGCGTGCGCTGGTGACCGACATGAACCAGGTGCTGGGCCGCACGGCCGGCAACGCGCTGGAGGTGCAGGAGTGCCTGGACCTGCTGCGCGGCGACGGCGACGGCGGCGGCGCAAGGGCCGACCCGCGGCTGCTGGCGGTGACGCTGGCGCTGGCGGCCGACCTGCTGCAGCTCGGCGGCGTCGCCGCCGACCCGGCCGCCGGCGAGGCGATGGCACGCCAGGCGCTGGCCGGCGGTGCCGCTGCCGAACGCTTCGCGCGCATGGTGGCGACGCTCGGCGGCCCGCGCGACGTGCTGCACGACGCACGGCTGCCGCGCGCGCCGGTGCAGCGCGCGGTGCCGGCGCCGCGCGGCGGCTGGCTGGCGCGCTGCGATGCCCGTGCCCTGGGCCTGGCGGTGGTGGCGCTGGGCGGCGGGCGGTTGCGGCCGGGCGACGCGGTCGACCCGCGCGTCGGGCTGGCACGGGTGCGGCCGCTGGGCGAGCGGGTCGCCGCCGGCGAGGCGCTGGCCGTCGTGCATGCGGCCGACGACGCGGCGGCCGCCGCGGCGGTGGCCGCGGTGCAGGCAGCGCTGACGATCGCCGACGAGGCGCCGGCGCTGCCTCCGCTGGTCGCGCTGCGCGTGCGGCCGGCCGCAGGCTGAAGGGCGGCGGCCGCACGGTCGGCCCGGCCTCGGGTGCCCGGTGCGGCGCGCGCCGGCGGCGGCGCCGTTCATGCCACCGGTGCGGCGCTTCGTCGCAGCAGGGGCGCGGTCGCGACGGCCGGCCCCATAGCATCGCGGCTCCGCCGCGCCGCGGCACCGCAGCCCGTCCATCGATGAACCCGACCCCCCTGTTTCCCATCCGATCCGCCGCGCGCGCGCTTCGCGGCCTGGCCGGCCTGGCGGCCGCGCTGCTCGCCGGCGCCGCGCTGGCGCAGTCCGCGCTGCCGGTGGCCAGCGTCAAGAACGTGCCCGAGACCTTCTTCGGCACCACCGTCGACGACCCCTACCGGTATTTCGAGGACGTCAAGAACCCCGAGGTCGCGGCCTGGATGAAGGCGCACAGCGAGCACGCTTTCGCCACGCTGAAGGCCATTCCCGGCCGCGACCGGCTGCGCCAGCGCATCGAGCAGCTCGACGCCAGCGCGCCGGCCCGCGTGGTCGGCGTGCAGCGCACGCCAGCGGGCGCCTGGTTCTACGAGAAGCGCGGCGTCGGCGAGGACCAGTTCAAGCTCTACGTGCGCCAGGGCGCTGGCGGCGCCGAGCGGCTGCTCTTCGACCCCGAGACGCTGAAGGCCGCCACCGGCCAGCCGCATGCGATCAACTATTACTCGCCCTCGCCCGACGGCAGGTACGTCGCGCTGGGCGTCTCGGCCGCCGGTTCGGAGGACGCCTCGCTGCGCGTGCTGGAGGTGGCCAGCGGCCGCCAGGTCGGCCCCGAGATCCCGCGCGCGCAGTTCGGCGCCGTGAGCTGGACGCCGGACTCGCGCGAGTTCTATTTCCACCGCATGCAGAAGCTCGAGCCCGGCATGCCGCCGACCGACAAGTACCAGCGCAGCAGCGCCGTCGTGATGCGCCCCGGCGACGCCGAGGCCGACGTGCGCACCGTGCTGACCGCCGGCAGCGCCCTGGGCATCCCGGCCACCGAATTCGCCATCGTCGACATCCAGCCCGACGGGCGCGCATTGCTGATCGTGCTGGACGGCGTATCGCCCGACTTCGCTGCCTGGCACTCGACGCTGGCCGCGCTGCGCGCCGGCAAGCCGGACTGGCAGCCGCTGGTCAAGCGCGCCGACCGCGTCACCGGCCTGGCGCTGCGCGGCGACCGCGTGTGGGCGCTCACCTTCAACGGCGCCTCGCGCTACCGCGTCGTCAGCGGCCCGGTGGCGGGCTTCAGCCTGGCCAAGGCGCAGGTCGTGGTGCCCGAGAGCCAGCGTGTGCTGACCGGCCTGGACGGCGCGCAGGACGCGCTGTACCTGAGCGCGCGCGACGGCAACGTCAAGCGCCTGTACCGCATCGCCTACCGCGACGGCGCGCAGCCGGTGGAGGTGCCGCTGCCGGTGGCCGGCAATTTCAGCACCAGCGGCGTGCGCGCCGACCTGCCCGGCGTGCTGCTGGACCTGCAGGGCTGGACGCGTGCGCGCCAGCTCTACGAGGTGCCGGCCGGCGGCGCGGTGCGCAACACCGGGCTGCAGCCGGCCGGGCCCTTCGATGCGCCGACCGACATCGTCGCCACCGAGGTGATGGTGAAGAGCCACGACGGCGCGATGGTGCCGATGTCCATCATCCACAAGCAGGGCACCCAGCTCGACGGCAGCAACCCGGTGCTGCTCTACGGCTACGCCAGCTACGGCATCACCGAGGAGCCCTGGTTCAGCTACAGCCGGCTGGCCTGGATGGAGGCCGGCGGCGTCTTCGCGGTCGCCAACCCGCGCGGCAGCAGCGTCTTCGGCCGCGACTGGCACGAAGCCGGCAAGCAGACCACCAAGCCCAACACCTGGAAGGACTTCATCGCCTGCGCCGAGTGGCTGATCACGCAGAAGTGGACGCAGCCGGCGAAGCTGACGATCTGGGGCGGCAGCGCCGGCGGCATCCTGGTCGGCCGCGCGATGACCGAGCGGCCGGACCTCTTCGCCGCCGTCGTACCCAGCGTCGGATCGCTGGACATGGTGCGCGCCGAGACCACGTCCAACGGCGTGCCCAACATCCCGGAATTCGGCACCCGCGCCAACGAGGCCGGCTTCCGCGCACTGCTCGAGATGAGCACCTACCACCAGATCAGGGACGGCGTGAACTACCCGGCGGTGCTGCTGACGCATGGCGTCAACGACCCGCGCGTCGAGGTCTGGACCAGCACCAAGACCGGCGCGCGGCTGCTCGCCGCCAGCCGCTCCGGCCGTCCGGTGCTGCTGCGCCTGCAGTACGACAGCGGCCACGGCATCGGCAATACCAAGAGCCAGGTCTTCGACGAGGTCGCCGACGTCTACGCCTTCGCGCTGTGGCAGATGGGCGTGCCGGGCTTCCAGCCGGCGCGCTGAGCCGCGGCAGCCCGGCCGGGCCGCGCTCGCGCAAGCGTGCGCTCGCCCTTTGCACGGCACAAGGGTCCGCGCAGGCGGACCCTCGTGTCCGTTGCTCAGCCGATGCGGTTGAGCGTGAGGGTCACGTTGCGCGTGTTGACGTGGCAGGCGTCGCCGTCGACCACGACCACCGCGGACGCCGGCTCGTAGCCCAGCCGGCTGGCGGTGAGGCTGAACTGCCCGCGCACCTCCCACTCGAGCACGCAGGGCCCGGCGCCCAGGCAGACCACGCGCTGGGTCGCGCCGCCGTCGATGCGGTAGTCGACCTGCACGCCGTCCAGCGGCACGCCGGCCTGGTCCTGCGCGATCACGACCAGCGAGGCGCGGGCCTCCAGCGTGCAGGCGAGTTCCTCGCCGCCGCCGCAGGCGGCTAGCGTCAGCGCGAGGGTGGCCGCGCCGAGCGCGGCGGCGGTGCGGGCAGCGAGAGGGCGGCGGGTCATGGTCGGGCTCCTGGAGGTCGGTGCTGCCGGCGCGCGGTGGCTCGGCGTGGCGGCGTGCGGTCCGGCTGGACACGGCGCCGTGTGTGTGGGAAAATTTCCCACATGATCGGCCCGCTGTCAATCCCGTCGCCCACGGCAGGCTCCCGGCCGCGGCCATGACACGACGCGCCGAGATCGTGCTGGCGCGCGTGCTGCGCGTGCTGCGGCCGCTGGTGCGGCTGCTGCTGCGCCACGGCGTGACCTACACGGCGCTGGCGGCGGCGCTGAAGCCGCTGTTCGTGGCCGCTGCGCGCGAGGAACTGCAGCGCCAGGGCATGGCCACCACCGACAGCGCGCTGACGCTGCTGTCCGGCGTGCACCGGCACGACGTGCGCGCGCTGCGCCTGGCGGCGCCGGCGGCGGACGCGCCGCCGCCGCCGCTGGGCCTGGCCGCCGAGGTCGTCGCGCGCTGGCTGGCCGACCCGCTGTTCGTCGACGCCGACGGGCAGCCGCGCGTGCTGGCGCGCGGCCGGCCGGGCGACCGCGGCGAGCCCGACGGCTTCGACGCTCTCGTCGCCGCGGTCAGCAGCGACGTGCGCGCCCGCGCCGTGCTCGACGAACTGCTGCGGCTGGGCGTGGTGCACGAGACGGCCGATGGCATCCGCCTGGATCCCGGCGGCTTCGCGCCGCAGCAGGGCTTCGAGGAGATGGCCTGGCTGTTCGCCGACAACCTGCACGACCACGCGGCCGCCGCGGTGGCCAACCTGCAGGGCGACGGCCACTTCCTCGAGCAGGCGGTGTTCGTCGACCACATCACGGAGGCCTCCGCGGCCGCGCTGCAGCGCGAGGCGGTGCAGGTCTGGCGCGCCGCGATGCGCCGCGTGCTGGCGGCGGCGCAGCTGCGCTACGACGCCGACGCCGCGCAGGTCGCGCCCGCCGAACGCCGCCAGCGTGCGCGCTTCGGCGTCTACTTCTTCAGCGGCCCCGAAGAGCCGGCGGCACCCCCGCCGGCCGGGCCCGATGCCCCGACCTCCCCCGACCCCCCCGTCGCGAAGCCCCGACCATGAAGTCCCTGCCCGTCACCCCGCCCGCGCCGCGCCCGGGTCGGCCGACCCGGACCGCGGTGCTGGTCGCCGCGCTGCTCGGCGCGCTGCTCGCCGCCTGCGGGCCCGGCGTCGGCGGCACCGGCACCGGCGTGTCGCCCACGCTGGCCCGCTTCGGCGCCGAACCCGAGCCGCTGTGCGACGCCGACATCGCCGCGCTGCTGGCCTGCAGCGGCGGCCCCGGCACCGACGCGCTGCCGCTGGCCGACGGCGACCCGGCGCGGCGTGTCGCCGGCCGCGCCGAGGGCCAGCGCATCGAGCTGCAGTTCGCCTGCGAAGGCTGGCAGTTCGACGGCCAGTGGGGCCGCGCCGCGGCGCCACTGGGGGCGCGCTTCTACGGCAGCGCGACGAACGGCGCCGGCGCCACGCAGCCGGCGATGCTGTCGGCACGCGTGGACGGCGCCCGGCTCGCGGTGCAGCTGGAAGACGAGCTCGGGCAGCCGCTGGCGCCGCCGCTGACGCTGCGCGCGCTGCCGGCGCCGGCCACGCTGGTGCCGCAGTGCCCGTGACGCGCGGCGCCGCCGCGGCCGCGCCCGGCGCGCCCGCGTTGCGCTACCGTTGGCGCCGATGCACGACGCCATCGCCCCGCCCGACGCGCGCCCGCCCGGCCCGGCCCCGGTGGCGGTCGCGGCGGCCGAACCGGGGCCACCCGCCGCCTGCCTGAACTGCGGCGCGGCGCTGCCGTCCCCGCCGCCCCGCTATTGCCCGGACTGCGGGCAGGAGACGAACGTGCGCCCGCCGACGATGGGCGAGTTCGTGCAGCAGTTCGGCGGCGCCTACTTCGCCACCGAGGGCGCGCTGTGGCGCACGCTCAAGCTGCTGCTGCTGCGCCCGGGCGAGCTGACGCGTCAGTACCTGGCCGGTCGCCGCCGCCACTTCCTGCTGCCGCTGCGGCTGTACCTGACGATCAGCCTGGTCGTGCTGCTGGCGCTGCGCATCGCCGCCGGCTGGAACATCGACGAGGCGGTGCAGCTGGACATCGGCGAGCGCAAGGCCACGGTCAACGCGCTGACGCTGGGCGGCGGGAGGGTCGGGCTGAAGGACGGTGTCTTCTACTGCGAGGGCCTCCCGGCCTGGCTGTGCAGGCGCTTCCAGCGCCGCCTGGACGTCGACGCGAAGGCGCTGCTGGCGCAGCTGCCGCAGCTCGGCGAACGTGTCGTCGCCAACCTGGGCGCCGCGATGTTCGTGATGCTGCCGGCCTTCGCGCTGTGGCTGAAGCTGCTGTACCTGAACCGGCGGCTGCGCTACACCGAGCACCTGGTCTTCGCGCTGCACGTCCATGCCTTCTGGTTCCTCGCGCTGGCCTGCACGGTCTTCGGGCCGGCCTGGGCAGGCACGCTCGCCACCTTCGTGGTGCCCGTCTACACGCTGATGGCGATGCGCCGGGTCTACGGCGGGCGCTGGTGGCCGCTGCTGCTGCGCGCCGTCGTCATCTCCGCGCTGTACGGGCTGCTGCTGCTGGTCGTCTCGGCGGCGGTCGTGCTGTGGAGCTGGCTGGCCTGATTGCGTCGGGCGCGCCGGCCGCCGACGGTCAAGACCTAGAATCCGCCTTGCCGCGATCGTGCCCCGGCACGCCGCCGCGCCGCGCCGAAAGCCCGTGCAGTCTCCGCGGTCGCCGGCCCCCCGACGCCCAGCCCCCGAGCCCGCGAAGATGCAGCTGTCCGCCCTGTCCGCCCTGTCGCCGCTGGACGGCCGCTATGCCGGCCGCCTGGCCGCGCTGCGGCCGCTGCTGTCGGAGTTCGGGCTCATGCACCGGCGCGTGCAGGTCGAGGTGGAGTGGTTCATCGCGCTGTCGGACGCCGGCTTCAGGGAATTCCGCCCGCTGACCAAGGCCGCGCGCGGCTTCCTGCGCGGCCTGGTCGTGCGCTTCTCCGAGGCCGATGCGCAGGCGATCAAGGACATCGAGAAGACCACCAACCACGACGTCAAGGCGGTCGAGTACTGGCTGAAGGCGCGCTTCGAGGGCCACGCCGAGCTGCAGCGCGCGGCCGAGTTCGTGCACTTCGCCTGCACCAGCGAGGACATCAACAACACCAGCCACGCGCTGATGCTCAAGGCCGCGCGCGAGCAGGTGCTGCTGCCGGCGCTGGACGCCCTGGCGGCCACGCTGCGCGGCATGGCGCACGAATTCGCCGCCGTGCCCATGCTCAGCCGCACGCATGGCCAGACCGCGAGCCCGACCACGGTGGGCAAGGAGGTCGCCAACGTGCTGGCGCGGCTGCTGGCCGCGCGCGAGCGCATCGCCGCGGTGCCGCTGCCGGCGAAGATGAACGGTGCGGTCGGCAACTACAACGCCCACCTGGCGGCCTGGCCCGACTTCGACTGGGAGGCCTTCGCGCGCGAGGTCGTCGAGCAGCGCCTGGGCCTGGCCTTCAACCCGATGACGATCCAGATCGAGCCGCACGACGGCATCGCCGAGCTGTTCGACGCCGTGACGCGCTGCAACACGCTGCTGATCGACTGGTGCCGTGACATCTGGGGCTACATCTCGCTGGGATATTTCCGACAACGTCTGAAGCCCGGCGAGGTGGGCTCCAGCACGATGCCGCACAAGGTCAACCCGATCGACTTCGAGAATGCCGAGGGCAACTACGGCCTGGCCAATGCGCTGCTCGCGCACATGAGCCAGAAGCTGCCGATCAGCCGCTGGCAGCGTGACCTGACCGACTCCACGGTGCTGCGCAACATGGGCGTCGCGCTGGGCTACACGCTGCTCGCGCACGACAGCCTGCAGCGGGGCCTGGGCAAGCTGCAGCTCGACGAGGCCGCGCTGGCCGCCGACCTGGACGCGTCGTGGGAGGTGCTGGCCGAGGCGGTGCAGACCGTGATGCGGCGCTACGGCCTGCCCGAACCCTACGAGCAGCTGAAGGCGCTGACGCGCGGCCAGGCCATCACGCGCGAGACGCTGGCCGCCTTCGTCGACGGCCTGGCGCTGCCGGCGGCCGAGCGCGAGCGCCTGAAGGCGCTGACGCCGGCGTCGTACACCGGGCTGGCGGCGACGCTGGCGCGGCGGATCTGAGGCGCCGGCCGCCCGATGGACCGCCCGCCCTTCCCGCAGCAGCTGGCCGCCGCGCAGGCGGCCAACGACTCGATGCTGTGCGTGGGGCTGGACCCCGAGCCGGCGCGCTTCCCCGCCGAGTGGCGCGGCGACGCGGCGCGCATCTTCGACTTCTGCGCCGCCATCGTCGACGCGACGCGCGACCTGGTCTGCGCCTTCAAGCCGCAGATCGCCTACTTCGCGGCGCAGCGCGCCGAGGACCAGCTCGAGCGGCTGATCGCGCACATCCACGCCACGGCGCCCGGCGTGCCGGTGATCCTGGACGCCAAGCGCGGCGACATCGGCGCCACCGCCGAGCAGTATGCGCGCGAGGTCTTCGAGCGCTACCGCGCCGACGCGGTGACACTGTCGCCGTTCATGGGCTTCGACTCCATCGAGCCCTATCTGCGCCACGAAGGCCGCGGCCTGATCCTGCTGTGCCGCACCTCCAACCCCGGCGGCGACGACCTGCAGGCGCAGGACCTGGCCGGCGGCGGCAGGCTCTACGAACACATCGCGCGGCTGGCCGCCGGCCGCTGGAACCGCGACGGCCGGCTCGGGCTCGTCGTCGGCGCGACCTACCCGCGCGAGGTCGCGCGCGTGCGCGAGCTGGCGCCGACGCTGCCGCTGCTGATCCCCGGCATCGGCGCGCAGGGCGGCGACGCCGAGGCCACCGTGCGCGCCGGCTGGCGGCCCGACGGGCCGATCATCGTCAGCTCCTCGCGCGCCGTGCTGTATGCCGGCGGCGACGGCCCGCGTGCAGCCTGCGTGGCCGCCGCGCGCGCGGCGGCCGAGACCACGCGCGAACTGCTGCAGCGTTCGCGCCCGCGCTGAGCGAGCGCAGCACCACCGCCCGCCCGCAGCGCCCGCGACCCCCATGATGCGCGATCCGGAAGCGGCCCTGGGCGAACAAGCGGCGAGCAGCCTGCTCGACAGCGACCCGCCGCGCACGCCGCCGGTGGTCGCGCTGCCGGCCGCGCACCCGCGCATGGCCCATGCGCTGCTCGCGGTGGCGGCGGCCGCCAGCGCGGCCGGCGCGGTGCTGCTGGCCACGCTGCAAGGCCTGCCGGGCGCGACCGGCTCGGCCGTGGCCTTCGCGCTCGTCGCGCTCGTCGCCGCCCTCTCGCTGCGCGCGCCGCGCAGCTGGCACACGGCGCTGGCCACCGCGGTGTCGGTCGCCGTCGTCGCGGCGATCGCCGGCCATGCGATCGCGCTCGGCTGGGGCGCCGAGGCACCGTCGCTGCCGCTGCTGGGCCTGCTGGTCTGCGTGCTGTGCCCGGCGGCCGGGGTGCGGCCCGGCGCGGTGCTCGCGCTGCTGTCGGCATTGGCCGTCGGCGCGGTCGCGCTGTTCGGTCCGGCCCCGGGGCCGGGTGCACCGCCGCTGCTGCTGCTGGCCGGCACGCAGCTGATCGCGGTCGCTGCCGGCCTCGCCGGCGGCGGCCTGCTGTCGCGCGCGATCGCCCGTGCGCGCCGCGACGCACGCGACCGCGAGCAGCGCTTCAGCCGGCTGCTCGGCCTGGCGGCCGATGCCTACTGGGAGATCGACGCCCAGTACCGGCTGGTCGCCGCCTCGGCCAGCGGCGAGCGCAGCGACCAGCCGATGTCGTCGCAAGGAGCCATCGGGGCCGTGCCCTGGGAGCTGCCGCAGTTCGGCTGCGACCACGACACGCTGGACCGCCTGCTCGCCGACGTCGACGACCGCCAGCCCTTCCGCGACCTGCCGGTGCGCTGGAGCGACGAGGAAGGCCGCCAGCGCTCGTACCTGGTCAGCGGCGAGCCGCGCTTCGACGACCGCGGCGTCTTCCGCGGCTACTGGGGCGTGGCGCGCGACGTCACCGACGTGGCGTCCACGCGCGAGGCGCTGGCCGCCACCGAGACGCGCTACCAGGAGCTCTTCTCGCGCATCCCGACGCCGCTGGTACTGCACCGCGCCGGCATCGTGATCGACGCCAACCCGGCGGCGCTGGCGCTGTTCGGCCACGACGACCTCGGCGAGATGGTCGGCACCGACCTGCTCGCCGCCTACGAGGGCGGCGACTCGCGCGAGCGCGCGCGCCGGCGCATGGAGCTGCTGCAGGGCCAGCCGATGGGCACCGCGCTGCCGGTGACCGACTTCCGGCTGCAGGTCGACGGCCGGCGCATCTCGGTGCGCGCCACCGGCGTGCGCGTGGACGCCGCCGGCGGCCCGGCGCTGCTGTCGATCTTCGTCGACGACACCGAGCGCCTGGCCGCCGAGGACGCGGTGCGCCGCTCCGAGGCCATGCTGTCGCACCTGGTGGCGACCAGCCCGGACCTGATCACGCTGACCGACATGGCCACCGGGCGCTATGCGATGGTCAACCAGACCTTCGAGCGCATCACCGGCTGGACCGCGGTGGAGGCGGTCGGCCGCACCTCGCTGGAGCTGGGCGTCTGGGGCAACGAGACCGAGCGCGGGAAGTTCCTCGCCACGCTGCGCGAGCACGGCGCCGTGGCCGACCTGCCGGTGGACTTCGTCGTCAAGTCCGGGCAGCGCATCCGCCTGCTCGTCTCGGCGGCGCCGTTCGAGATGGACCGGCGCGAATACCTGGTCATCAATGCGCGCGACGTCACCGAGACCGAGCGCTCGCGCCTGGAGCGCGAGGCGATCCTGGCCAATGCGTCGATCGGCATCGCGGTCACGCGCGACCGCGCCTTCGTGCTCGCCAACCGCCACTTCGAGCACATGTTCGGCTGGGCCGACGGCGCGCTGACCGGGCAGCCCGGGCGCGTGGTCTGGGCCAGCGACGCCGCCTACCGCGAGGTCGGCCAGTCGGTCGGGCCGCGGCTGGCGCGCGGCGAGACGGTGGAGAGCGAACACCGCATGGCGCGCCGCGACGGCAGCACCTTCCTGGCCCGCGTGCGCGCCAGCCCGATCGACCCCGCGCGGCCGCAGGCCGGCGGCACGGTGTGGATCGTCGAGGACATCACCGAGCGCCGCCAGTTCGAGCAGGCGCTGGCGCGTGCGCGCGACGACGCCGAGGCCGCCAGCCGCGCCAAGAGCGCCTTCCTGGCCAACACCAGCCACGAGCTGCGCACGCCGCTCAACGGCATGATCGGGCTGGCGCGCCTGGCGCGCGACCCCGACACCGCCGAGGACGAGCGCCGCCGCTACCTGGAGCAGATCGCCGACAGCGCGCAATCGCTGGCCGGCATCATCTCGGACATCCTCGACCTGTCGAAGATCGAGGCCGGCAAGCTGCAGATCGAGACCACGGCCTTCGACCTGGGCGCGCTGCTGCGCGCGCTGCAGCAGACCTACGCCACGCTGGCCAGCGCACGCGGGCTGGCGCTGCGCTTCGAGATCGCGCCCGGCGCCGACGGCCGCGTGCTCGGCGACGAGCTGCGCGTGCGCCAGATCCTGACCAACTTCCTGAGCAACGCGCTGAAGTTCACCGAGCAGGGCAGCATCACGGTGCGCGCCGACCGCCTGCACGGCGCCGACGCCGAGGCGCGCGTGATGTTCGAGGTCGCCGACACCGGCCCCGGCATCGACCCGGTGACGCGCGAGCGGCTGTTCCGCCCCTTCACGCAGGCCGACGAGTCGACGACGCGCCGCTACGGCGGCACCGGGTTGGGGCTGTCGATCTGCAGCGAGCTCGCCGAGCTGATGGGCGGCGAGGTCGGCGTGGCCAGCGAGCCCGGCCAGGGCAGCCGCTTCTGGGCCGAGCTGCCGCTGCCGCCCACCGACACGCCGGCACCGGCACCGGCCGCCGGCGTGGCGCAGTCGCTGCAGGGCGCGCGCGTGCTGATGGTGGAGGACAACCCGGTCAACATGATGGTCGCGGTGGCGACGCTGGAACGCTGGGGCGTGCAGGTCGCGCAGGCCACCGACGGCCGCCAGGCCGTCGACGCGGTGCAGGCGGCCGCGGCCGCCGGGCAGCCCTTCGATGCCGTGCTGATGGACGTGCAGATGCCGGTGATGAGCGGCCACGAGGCCACGCGCACGCTGCGCGCCAGTGACGCCGGGCGCGAATTGCCCATCGTCGCGCTGACCGCGGCGGCGCTGGTCAGCGAGCGCGAGGAGGCCATGCGCGCCGGCATGAACGACTTCCTGACCAAGCCGATCAACGAGCCCGAGCTGCGCAGCGCGCTGCTGCGCTGGTGCACGCGGCTGCGCGGCGCCGCGGACTGAAGCTCGGCGCGCCCGGCGCTACAGCCGGTCCAGCGGCCGCGGCCGCCCGGTCAGCCAGCCCTGGAACAGGCGGAAGCCCATCTCGCGGCACAGGTCGGCCTCGGCCTGCAGCTCCACGCCTTCGGCCAGCGGCACCGAGCCGAGGTCCTGCACCAGCTTCACGAGGTCGCGCACGACACGCTGCTTGCGCTCGGGCGCCTCGTGCAGGCCGCGCACCAGCGCCATGTCGAACTTGACGAAGTGCGCCGGCACCTCGCCGAGCTCGTTGAGCCGCGCCTGCCCAGCGCCAAAGTCGTCGTACGCGAAGGACACGCCGATGCCGGCCAGCCGCGCCGCCAGCTCGCGCATGCGCGCGACCTCGACGACCGCGCTCTCGTGGATCTCGACCACCAGGTCGGGCGCGCGCGGCAGCGCGCGCAGCCGGGCCAGCGCCGCGAAGAAGGCGTCGGAGAATGTCTCCTTCGGGTGCGTGTTGACGAACAGCCGCGCGCCGTTCAGGCGCGGCGCCGCGGCGGCGACGCCGTGGTTGCGGAAGGCCTCGCTGAGCTCGGCCTCGCGGCCCAGCCGCGCGGCGAGGTCGAACAGCCGCATCGGCGACTCCGGCAGGTCGGGGTGCGCGCCGCGGCCCAGCAGCTCGTAGGCGAACAGGCGGCCGCTGGCGGCGTCCACGATGGGCTGCACGGCACCGCTCAGCCCGCGGCCGCCGAGCAGTTCGATGAACTGGCGCTCGTGCTGCACGAAGTGCTGCGGCAGCATCTGCGCCGCCGCCACGATCTGCGTGCGGTCGTCCTCGTCGGCCGCGGCCTCGGGCAGCGGCCCGGCCTGGCAGCCGAGCCGGTATTCGGCGGTGCCGAAGTGCAGCACGTCGTCGTCGCCGACCGCGCGCGCGCCGCTCAGGCGTTCGCGGTTGACGAAGCTGCCGTTGGTGCTGTCGAGGTCGACGAGCCGCAGCCGGCCGCCGGCGTCGCGTTCGAGCCGCGCATGGTGGCGCGAGAGCCCGAAGCCGTCGACGACGAGGTCGTTGTCGGCGTCGCGGCCGATGCGCCAGGGCCAGTGCAGGATGGGCAGCCGGCGGTGCGAGCCGTCGGCGGCGATGGTCTCCAGGAACCAGGCTTCGTCCAAGCGGTGCTCCGCGCGGTCGGGCGACAGCCGGCCACTGTAGCGCCGTCGCGGCGCGCTGCGGCGGCAGGATGCCACGGCCGCGGCGCGACAATGCGCACATGGACGCCCACGCACAGACCGTGCTCGACTTCTGGTTCGGCGCGCCGCCGAGCGCCACGCCGCGGACCGAATGGTTCCGCAAGGACCCGGCCTTCGACGCGACGATCCGCGCGCGCTTCGGCGCGCTGGTCCAGACCGCGCTGGCCGGCGGCCTGCGCGACTGGGACGCGACGCCGCAGGGCGCGCTGGCGCGCATCGTGGTGCTGGACCAGTTTCCGCGCAACATCCACCGCGACACCCCGCGCGCCTTCGCCGGCGACGCGCTGGCGCTGGCCGCCGCGCAGGCGCTGGTCGCGCGCGGCGACGACCGGCGGCTGGCGCCGCTCGAGCGCTGGTTCGCCTACCTGCCCTTCGAGCATGCCGAGGACCTCGCGATGCAGCACGAGTCGCTGCGGCTGTTCGGCGCGCTGGCCGACGAGTCACCGGCCGTCGGCGGCGATGCGCTGCTGTGGGCGCGCAAGCATTTCGACGTGATCGTGCGCTTCGGGCGTTATCCGCATCGCAATGCCGTGCTCGGGCGGGCTTCGACGCCGGAGGAAGAGGCGTTCCTCCGGGAACCGGGGTCGTCGTTCTAGCGAACGGGCGTTGTCGCTGCCCTGCGGGCGGCTGCGTTGCCTGCCGGCGGGTGGAGTTGCGCTTCGCGCGATGGCGCGGCCTGCCGGCTCGACTTGCCCTGCGGGCGGCGGCTTTGCCTGCCGGCAGGTTCCGCCCTCCGGGCAACGGCACTGCCTGCCGGCAGGTTCCGCCCTCCGGGCAGCGGCTTTGCCTGCCGGCAGGTTCCGCCCTCCGGGCGGGTAACTTTCTTCTGCTGGCCCAGAAGAAAGTCACCAAAGAAGAGGGCCTGGAATGCAACACCATTCAACCCGTTCTTCGCGCTTGGGCCCCTCGCGCCACCTGAAGAGCCTTCGGTCATCGAGCCGAGAGCAGGCCTGAACCTCGCACTGCCCTGGCTCGCGGTCCGCCTTGCGGCTTGGGCCGCGCCGCTGAGGGCACGCCTGCTTCGGCGCGCGCTGATCGCAAGGCTTCACGCAAGCCAGGGCAGTGCGAGGTTCAGGCGCGCCTCGGTTCGATGGCCGGCGACGTTGGCGGTGGAGAGAGGGGCCCAAGCGCGAAGAACGGGTTGAATGGTTTTGCGTTCGAAGGCCCTTTGCTTTGGTTACTTTCATTTGGGCCAGCAAATGAAAGTAACCCGCCCAGGGGGCGGAACCGCCTGCACGCACCAACGCAGCCCGCAGGGCAACTGCATACACACGCACACCCGCCCGCCGGCAAGACCATGCCGCCAAACGATCAAATCACCGCCGGCTGCAGAAACCGGATCGTCCCCGCGTCCGCGTCCATCTCCACCGGCAGCCCCACCGGCACGGTGAACTTGCGCCGGATGTGGCCGATCATCGCGCCGGCATAGACCGGCACCCCGAGCGGCCGGAACCAGTCGTCGAAGACCTCGTCCAGTGTCAGCACGCCATAGCTGCCGTCGCCCGGGCCGCAGTTCGTGAACGCGCCCAGCACCACGCCGGCCAGGCGGTCCAGCACGCCGGCCAGCTTGAGCGTGCTGAGCATGCGGTCGACGCGGTAGATGTATTCGTTGACCTCCTCCAGGAACAGGATCGCGCCGTCGAAGCGCGGCCAGTAGGCCGAGCCGGCCATCGAGCTCAGCACGGCCAGGTTGCCGCCGAGCAGCGGCCCGCGCGCCACACCGCCGCGCAGCGTCGTGATGCGGTCCGTGCGCGGCGCGAGCAGGTCGCCCTTGTCGGGCCGGTTGGCCAGCAGCATGGGCTGCGCGTCCATCACCGCGCCGCGCAGGTGCTCGACGCTGAAGGCATTCCACTCGGTGGCGCCCAGCGGGCCGTGGAAGGTCACGAGGCCGGTCTTCGCGTGCACCGCGTTGAGCAATGCCGTGAGGTCCGAGAAGCCGCCCAGGAATTTCGGGTGACGGCGGATCAGGCCGTAGTCCACCAGCGGCAGCATGCGGTTGCCGCCGGCGCCGCCGGTCATCGCCAGCAGGCCGTGCACGCCGGGGTCGGCGAACATCGCGTTGACGTCGGCGGCGCGCTGCTCGTCGCTGCCGGCCAGGTGGCCGCGGCGCGCGCGCAGGTGCGGCGCCTCGCGCACGCGAAAGCCCAGCGCCTGCAGCGACTCGGTCGCGATCTCGTAGGGCGCGCGCGTGTGCAGCGCGCCCGAGGGGTTGATCAGCGCGATCGTGTCGCCGGGCTGCAGGCGCGGCGCGCGCAGCAGCGGAGGCGCGGCGGCCGCCGCCCCGGCACCCTGCGCCGCGGCCAGGGCGGGCGCGGCGGCAGCAGCAGCAGCGAGGAAGCGGCGGCGGCCGGCGCGCGCCATCACAGCACGCGCGGCAGTTCGCGCCGCACGCGTTCGCGGTCGCCGTGGTCGAAGTGCCACCACTCGGTCGGGATGCCGGCAAAGCCGCCGGCCGCCATCGCGTCGTGCAGCAGCTGCCGGCGCTGCACCTGCGCCGGCGTCAGGCGGCCGCTGGCCAGCAGCTGCTCGTGCAGCGCCGGGTGCGACGCGAGGTCCATCTCGTCGAAGCCGCTGCCCATGTCGGCCTCCCGTCCCGCGGCTTCGACCAGCGTCACGTCGACCGCCATGCCGAAGCTGTGGATCGAGCCGCGCGCGGGGTTCGCGAAATACAGCTGCTGCGGCGTGCCGACGACGTCGGCCCAGATCGCCTCCTGCACACGCTGCGGGCGCAGCGCGTCCAGCACGCGCAGGGTCCAGCCCGGCGCACGCCGCGCCAGCCAGGCCGCCGAGGCCGCCAGGCCCGCGGCGGCCTCGCGGCGCAGCCACGCGCAGTCCATGGCGCCGTAGAGCTTGCGGCCGGCAAAGTTGTTCGTGCCGGCGTAGCGCAGGTCGACCTCGACACCGGCGATGCCGGCCAGGCGCACGAAGTCCGGGTGGCCGGGCAGTGCCTCGACCGGCAGCGCGGCCATGCCGTCGGGCGCATTCATCGCGTCGTCTCGCGCGGCGCCGGCTCGCCCTGGCGCAGGCAGGCCTCGGCCGCGGCGCGCAGGTCGGCGACCAGCCGCCGCGCGGCCTGCGACAGCGGCGCGCTCAGCGCCCACAGCAGGTGCAGCGACACCGGCAGCGCCGGCTCCAGCGTGCGCACGCGCACCTGCTGGCGGTCGGCGCTGGCAGCGGTGAAGGGGTCGACGACGGTGACGCCCAGCCCCGCCTCGGCCAGCGCACGCGCCAGCTGGTAGGTCTGCACGGTGATCGGCATCTGCGGCAGGTGGTCGGCGGCCTCGCAGGCGGCGAGCACGCGGTTGCCCAGCGGGTCGTCGGCGTCCAGGCCGATCATCTCCGGCGGCAGCTCGTGCACCTGCAACGGCCCGCTGCGGCGCGCCAGCGGGCTGCGCATCGGCACCAGCGCGGCCATCGGCGCGCTGGCCAGCACCTCGCTGCCGATGCCCGGGTGGCGCGGGTCCTGCATCGACAGCGCCATGTCGGCCTCGCCGAGCAGCAGCGCGCTGACCAGTTCGCGCGTGTGGTGGGTGGACAGCGCGCAGCGCACGCCGGGCAGCGCGCGGTGCCAGCGCGCCATCGCCGCCGGCAGCACGGTCATGCCCAGCGCCGGCGTCGCGGCCAGGCGCACGTTCTGCGCCTGGCCGCTCTTCAGGCTGGCCGCCAGGCGGCGGATCGCGACCAGGTCGCCGTGCAGGCGGTCGACCTCGACGAACAGGCGTTGCGCCTCCGGCGTCGGCACGAACTTGCCACGCGCGCGGTCGAACAGCGGGATGCCCAGCTGCGCCTCGGCATGCTGCAGCGCCTTGGTGACCGCCGGCTGCGAGATGTGCAGCACCTGCGCGGCACCGCTGACGGTGCCGGCCTGCATGACGGCATGGAAGACCTCGATGTGGCGCAGCCGCATGGGCGCAGGCCTAGGGACGGCGCCGGTGCGCGGCGGGCGGGCGCTGGGCTGCGAAGGGGATGGGCACGCGGGAATGATAACGAGCGGGGTCATGACCCGCGGGGGCGGTCGCACCGGATCGATGCACCGGCCCGACGCACCGGTCTGACGCACCGGTCTGACGCACCGCTCTGACGCACCGGCCCGACGCACCGGTCCGCCCGGCGGTGCCAGACGCCTTCCGGCCACGCATCCCCAGGGCGGCCGATGCCCGGACCGCGGCCGGCGCGTAGCGTCACGAGCATGAATCGCGGCACCGGCGCCGACGCTCCCCCCCTGGACCTGCTCGTGCACGCGGCCGACGTGCTGGCCTGGCCGATGTGGCTGCTGGGTCCCGACGCCGAGCTGCTGTGGTCCAACCGCGCCGCGGCCGCGCTGCTGCGCGGGCCGGGCGTGCTGGCGCTGCACGACGGTCGCGTGCAGGCGCCGGGCCGGCCACCGGGCGAATTGCCGGCGCTGCTCGGCCGTGCGCAGCAGCAGGTGGCGCCCGCGCTGCTGCACTGGCCCGAGGCCGGGGTGACGCTGAGCGCACAGGCGCTGGCACCGCCGCCCGAACCACGCTGGATGCTGCTGCTGTCCGGCGGCGCGGCGCCGGCCGGTGTCGCTGCCGACGTGCGGGCCTGGGCCGCGTCGCACGGCCTGAGTGCGGCCGAGACGCGCGTGCTGCTGCGCCTGGCCGAAGGCGACACCCCGCGCGAGGCGGCCGGCGTGCTGGGCGTGGCGCCGGCCACGGTGCGCAGCCAGTTGCGCGCGATCGGCCGCAAGACCGGTCTCGGCGGCGCCGCGGCGCTGCAGCAGGCGCTGCTGCGGCTGCCGCCCCTGCGGTCGCCGGCAGCCCCCGCGCCGCCCGCGCCGGCCGCGCCGGCCGCGCCGCACTGAGGCGCGCCGGCCGCCGGCGCATGGTGAATAGATCACCAAGCGCCGGGCACCGATTCACCGCCCGCGGCGGTGCCCGCCTCCTAAGCTGAACCCGTCGTCCGGCAGCTCGCCGGGCCGGCGCAGCGCAAAGGAGGCCTTCATGTTCGAGACCACGCCATGGACGCATGCCGCGGCATTGCACCCCCGCCCGACCGGTTATGCCGGCCCCGAGCGCCGCGTCACCGGCAGCGACCTGGCGCACTGGCTGCGGCGCATGCTCGACGAGATCGACTACGGCATGCTGATGGTCACCGGCGACGGGCAGGTCACCTACCTCAACCACGCCGCGCGGCTGGAACTCGACGGCGCGCACCCGCTGCAG
This sequence comes from Rubrivivax sp., assembly GCA_019635315.1. Classification (GTDB taxonomy): domain Bacteria; phylum Pseudomonadota; class Gammaproteobacteria; order Burkholderiales; family Burkholderiaceae_C; genus Rubrivivax. Next base: position 386,206 of record JAHBZT010000001.1, on the reverse strand, counting down.
ATGCTGGGGCGCATGCTGCGTGCGCACCGGCCGCAGGACGTGGCCCCGCTGTTCGATGCGCTGGCCGCCGCGCAGCGCGGCCTGCGCCGGCTGCTGACGCTGGGCGAAGGCGACCAGCGCATCAGCGTCTCGGTGGTGCCGCTGCCGCAGTCCGCCGACCACGGCCACGACGGCCCCGAGCAGCGGCAGCCGCTGGTGCTGCTGGTGCTGGGCAAGCGCCAGGTCTGCGAACAGCTCTCGGTGCACGGCTTCGCGCGCAGCGTCGGGCTCACGCCGGCCGAGACGCGCGTGCTCGAGCTGCTGTGCGCCGGCGTGCGGCCCGAGGAGATCCGGCAGCGCCACGGCGTCGCGATCTCCACCGTGCGCACGCAGATCGGCAGCATCCGCGCCAAGACCGGCGCCGCGAGCATCCGCGAGCTGGTGCGCCAGGTCGCCGTGCTGCCGCCGCTGGTCGGTGCGCTGCGCCAGGCCCCGGTCCCGCCCGCATCGGCGGCCCGCAGCTAACATCCGGCCGCGCCCCGAGCGCCGCGCCCTGTCGGGCCGGTGCCGCGGGCACGGCCCCATGTCCGCACGACGCACCAACCCCGCCCCCGACCCGGACCCGATCGCCGCCGCGCCGCTGAGCGACTCGCTGCGCACGCTGGCGCGCCGCGGCGAGCTGCGCCGCCTGCGCAAGGGCGTGCAGATCATCAGCGAGGGCGACCGCGGCGACACGCTGTACATCGTGCTCGCCGGCGAGCTGCGCGCCTACAGCGTGGGCCTCGACGACCGCGAGGTGACCTACGGCCGCTACGGCGCCGGCGAATATGTCGGCGAGATGGGGCTGGACGGCGGGCCGCGCTCGGCCAACGTGGAGACGCTCGCGCCCACGCTGCTGGCGCTGGTGACGCGCCCCACGCTGGAGGCCCACCTGCGCGAGGACCCGGCCTTCGCCTTCGAGCTGCTGGCCAAGGTGATCCGCCGCGCGCGCGCGGCGACGATGAGCTTCCGGCAGATCGCGCTGAACAACGTCTACGGCCGCCTGAAGGCGCTGCTGGAGGAGGTGACGCAGCCGCAGCCCGACGGCGCGCGCGTCGCCGACCCGGCCCCTTCGCACCAGGAAATCTCGCAGCAGCTCGGCTGCACGCGCGAGATGGTCAGCCGCGTGATGAAGGACCTGGAGCGCGGCGGCTACGTCGAGGTTGGCCGGCGCCGCATCGTGCTGCGCCGGGCGCTGCCGGCGAAGTGGTGAGCGGCGGCGCCGGGCCACGCACCGGCGCCGGGCTCAGGGCTCGAGGATCAGGGCGCCGGGCCCGCCGCCGGCCCGGCCAGCCGGCGCAGCGGCCGTTGCGCCGGCCCCTGCGCCGGCCGCTGCAGCAGCCAGTGCCGCACGGCGTCGGCGAGGGACGTGCCGGCGGCCGGCACGATGCGCCCGGCCAGCAGGGCCTGCGCGATGCGGCGCGCCGCGACCGGCGAGGCCACGCTGGTGCCGCCCAGGCGCACCAGCGTGCCCGAGTGCACGCCGGCACCGAGCAGCCCGCCGGCCACGTCGGCCCGTTCGGCGGGCGCGAGCACGTCCACGTCGCGCAGGCTGCGCGCCGACGGCGCCGCCGCGCCGCGCGAGCTGTAGGCTGCCTCGCGCTCCTGCCGGTCGAGCGCGCCGACGACCACGCCGCGCTGCCCGGTCGCCAGGTTGCTCAGCGTGCAACCACCGTCCAGGCGCGCCTGCCCGCGCACGGCCTCGAAGCGCGACTGCACCGGCGTGCCGCCGCGGCCGTCGGGTTCGTCGCGCTGGATCCAGGCGTCGAAGCGCACGGCGCCGCCGGCCGCGTCGCGCCGGATCTCGATGCGCCAGACGCCCGCCGGCGCGGCGCGGCGCGCGCCGGCATTGGGCGCCACCGCGGCCAGCGCCATCGCGTCCTTGCCGATGCTGCCCGCCGCGCGCGTGTAGAGCGCGGCACCGGTGGTCACGGCCTCGCCATCGGCCAGCGGCTGCCAGGCACTGGCGCGCCCGAGCGGGTCGACGAGACGCAGCGACACGCTGGCCAGGGCCGCGCTGGCGCCCTGGAACCACAACTCGGCGAAGCTGTCGGTGGGGTCGTCGGCGCGCAGCCGCCACAGCAGCGCGGCATCGTCCGTCCGGCGCGCCAGCACGCCATGCGCGTGCCAGGACTCGCGCGCCGCATTGCCGGCGGCCAGCGTCAGCGCCATGCAGCCGTCGCGCTGCAGGAAGTCGTCGATCGCCTGCTCGGTCAGCGAGCTGCCGTCGTGCGGGCCGGCGAGCGCACCCAGGCTCACGTTGAGCAGCACCGGCACGCCGGCGCCGGCACGGCGACGCACGTAGTGCAACGCGTCCAGCAGGTAGGCCGACGAGGAGGCGCCGGTGCTGTCGCCGGGCGCGGTCGTCGGCAGGTCGACGAAGACCAGCGGCAGCGCGCCGATCCCGTCGACGTGGTCCGGCTTGCCGACCGAGACCTGGCGGCGCGGCTCGGCCGGCCCGCCCAGCAGGTCCAGCACATGGGTGCCGTGCGCGGCCTCGGCGACGAGGCCCGGCGCGACCTGCAGCACCCCCTGCTCGCGGTAGACGGCGGCCTCGCCGACGGTGCCGGCGCGCGCGATCAGCGCGTCGATCGCCGCCGCCGTCAGCTCGCGGCCGTAGCCGAAGTCCGGCGGCGGCGCCCCCGCGGCAGGCGCGTCGGCACCGCCCTGCATCCACAGCCCCAGCAGCCGCGTGCGCGACAGGTCGCCGGGCCGGCGGAAGCTGCGCTGCAGGAAGGCGCAGCCATGGTCGACGACGGCCAGTACCAGCGGCGCAGCCGGCGGCGGCGCCGGCGGCGCGGCGACCGCACCGGTGCCCAGCCCGGCCACCGGCAGCGCGAATTCGCAGCGCCCGCCGACCTCGGCGATGGCGGCCGCCAACGGGGCCACGTCGCCGCGGCGCACGGCGACGGTGGCGTACGGCGAGTCGTCCAGCCGCCGCCGCGCGGCGAAGTCGGGCCAGGGCTGCAGCAACTCGTCGGCGGCCTCGACCAGCAGCAGCACCGCCGCGTCGGCGTCGCCGCGCACCGCGGCATGGCCCTGCCAGCCGCCGGCCAGGGTCCAGGCCAGATACGGGTCCAGGCGGCCGGCGCCGGTCATCGTCAGGGTGCCCACTCGGCCTGCGCGGCGGCCCACATCGCGCGCAGCACCGTGAAGCGCGCCGCGGCCGGCGCCGCGAAGCCGCTCAGCGCGCTGCAGCCCACGCCATGGGCGCGGCCGTCGTCGGCGGCATGCTCGGCCTCGAAGACGTTCGCCCCGGCCGCGGCCGGGTCCAGGCCGGCGCCGTCGAACTCGCCGCCATGCCAGTCGGCGGCCTGGCCGCAGGCCGCGAGCAGGTAGGACGCGAAGGCGTCGCCGAGCAGGCGGCCGCTGACGTTGTCGATCGGGTAGTGCAGGCCGGCGACGACGCGGTTCTCGGCGATGCGGTGCGCGACCCGGCGCAGGCCGCGGCGCAGCGGGTCGTCGGCGCCGGCCAGCGCGCCGAGCAGCGTCGCCGTGACATGGGCCTCGGCGGCGTGGCCCGCCGGCAGCGCGGCATGGGCGGGCACCTCGATGCAGGGCATCAGCGCCGCGCTCAGTTCGCTGGGCCGCGGGCAGGACAGCGCGAGCTTGAAGCGCATCGTCACCGCATAGGTGCACTGCAGCGCCAGGTTGAGCAGCTCCAGCGTCTGGCGGTGACGGCCGGCCTGCAGGTTGAGCACCGATGCGAACTGCGCGATCGGCGGCGCGACCTGGGTCAGGATCTCGGCCAGCCGCGCGTCGCGGATGCCGCCCTGCGCGTCGACGACCGGCAGCTGGTTGCGGAAGTAGTCCAGCGACGGACGCGTCATGCGCACCAGCTGCGCGAAGTGGCGCTCGCCACCGGCGCCGCCGTCGGCCCACAGCACGGCCGGGGTGCCCTCCGGGACGCCGTCGCCGGGCGGCTCGAACTGCAGTGCGCCCAGCAGCTCCAGCTGCGCCATCGACTGCCGCACCTGCGCGCCGAGCCGGCCGATGTGCGCGACGTCGTCCCGCCGCTGCAGCGGGCGGCCGGGCAGCCAGCGGTCGCTGGCCACCGGGTCGGTGTAGACGTCGCGGCGCAGCGCGCGGTGCGCCTCGCCCAACGCCACGGCCAGCATCGGATTGCCTGGCAGGCCGTCGAAGCCGTAGGCCTCCATCGGCGCGCCGTAGGCGTAGGCGTAGGCATTGGCGCCCGTGTAGGCGTAGGCATTCGCCCCGGTGTAGGCGTAGGCGTTGGCACCGGTGTAGGCCAGGGGTGCGGTGAAGCTCATCGGGGACTCCGGGTTGCGGGGATCGGGCGCGTGTCGCGCAGCGGGGGCGGGGGATGCGCTCAGCCGCGCGGCACGCCGGCCTCGGCCAGGGCCTCGGCGCTGCGTGCCGCGAAGGCCGTTTCGCGCCCCGGGTAGCTGGCCAGGAAGCCGGCGACCGTGAAGCCCGGCTTGAGCGCCAGCAGCACCTGCGCGTCGCGGCGCGCGGCCTCCGGCTGCCCGGCCAGCATGCGCGCGATGACCAGCGAGCGGTGCGTCGGCAGGTGGGCGGCATTGACGCGCAGCGAGCGCTCGGCCAGCCCGACGGCCTCGGCCGGCCGCCCGGCCGCCAGCATCGCGTGCGCCGCGAACGAGTCGTAGAAGTAGCGCAGCGGGTCCAGCGGCGACAGGCGCAGCGCCGTCATCGCGGCCTGCGCGGCCTGCTCGCCGCGGTCGCGGTAGGCATGGGTGGCGGACTGGAACAGCCAGGCCAGCGACTCGCTCGGGTCGGCCGCCAGCGCGGCCTCGTAGCGCCGCTCGGCATGCGACAGGTCCTGGCCCAGCAGGCCGCCGATCAGCCCGTCGACGGCCAGCCCGAGCGCGTGGTCGGGCCGTTCCTGCAGCGCGCGCGCGACGCAGGACTGGCCCTCGGCCTTGGCGCGCGCCGGGTCCGGCGCCCAGCCCTGCACGACCTGCAGCACGTGCCACTTGGCCAGCCAGGCGTGCGGCTCGGGCGCGCGGGGGTGGCGCTCGCACAGCAGCTCCAGCAGGTCGCGGCCGCGCGCGAAGTCCTGCGGCGAGACACGGTGCATCAGCGCCATCGCGGCGAACAGCAGCGTGTGGCTGGCCAGCGTGGGCAGCGGCTGCGTGCGGCTGCGCTGCAGCTCGAACGAGAAGATCGCGCGCAGCAGGCTCTGCGCGATGCGGCTGCCGAGCGCGCCCTCGATCTTGAGCAGCTCGTCCTTGGGCGCCTCGACGATGTCGCTCCAGACGACGCTGGCGCTGCGCACGTCGGCGACCTCGAGGCTGACGCGCACCAGCGGGCCCAGCACGCGGCAGCGGCCCGACACGACCCAGGTCGGCTTCAGGTGCCGCGCCAGCTCGTCCAGGCCCGGGTGGCGGCCGCGGAAGGCGACCATGCTCAGGCGCGAGATCACGCGCCAGCCCTGGCTGCCCGAGAGTTCGCGCGTCAGCTGGTCGGCGACGACCTCGGCCACGATCTCGGCCTCGGCGTCGTCGCCGGCGGTCTGCAGCGGCAGCACCGCGAAGGCCGGGCGCTCGCGCCACAGGGTGTCGAAGCCGGGCAGCAGCACGGTCGCGGCCTGGCTGCCCAGCCTGAACGCGCGCACCGTGGTCTCGACATGCTTGAGCTGGAACTCGCCGAGGTCCTCGACCTGCGGGTCCAGCCCGTCGACGAGGCCGTCGCGGAAGTCGGCGGACACCAGCGTCTCGCCCGGCGAGGCCAGCGTGCACAGCCGCGCGGCGAGGTTGACGCCGGCGCCGTAGACATCGATCTCGTCGCTGACGACCTCGGCGACATGCGCACCCACGCGCAGGTGGATGGCGGCGTCGGCGCCGCGCTTGTCGTTGTAGCGCGCGATGCTGCGGTGCAGTTCGCCGGCCACCGCGGCGGCCTGGGCCGGGGTCGCGAAGGCCAGCAGCATGCCGTCGCCCAGGCTCTTGACCAGCCGGCCCTGGTGCGGCGGCAGCAGGCGCTGGCGCACCTCGGCGACGAACTGGCGCCAGCGCTCGATGACGTCGGCCTCGAAGGCCTGCATCAGGCGCACCGACTCGACGACGTCGACCACCACGATGGCCTGTCGGACCTTGTGCAGCACGGGACCGGCGTCGCTCTCCCCCATGACCACGCGAATGCTGTTGTTTCGGCATGTTGCCGGCATCCGCATTCTGTGGGACGCGCCGCGGGCGAACAAGGCGCCGGCGGCGGCGGCGGCGGCCGGTCGCCGGCGCGGCCGCGCGGTGCGGCTAGGGCTTGGGCGGCGCGAAGCGGCGGTCCGGCCGCGGCGCCGCGGCGAAGACCGGCGCCAGCGCCGGCAGCCGCTGCTGGATGTCGCGGATGCGCGTCTCGCCGGCCGGGTGCGTGGACAGCCACTGCGGCGGCGCGCGGCCGCCGCTGGCCGCACCCATCTTCTGCCACAGCGTCACGCCGGCGGCGGGGTCGTAGCCGGCGCGCGTGGACAGCACGAGGCCCAGCGCGTCGGCCTCGGACTCGTCCTGGCGGCTGAAGGTCAGCGTCAGCAGCTGGCTGCCGTACTGCGCCGCGACGTCGCCCAGGCTGCCCAGCCCCAGCAGCGCGGCGCCGCCGCGCAGCAGGATCTGCGTGCCGGTGCTCTTGGCCATGCGTTCGCGCGCATGCTCCAGCAGCGCATGCGCGACCTCGTGGCCCATGATCACCGCGACCTCGTCGTCGCTGAGCTGCAACTGGGCCAGGATGCCGTGGAAGAAGGCGATCTTGCCGCCCGGCATGCAGAAGGCGTTGAGCTGGTTGCTGCCCAGCAGGTTGACCTCCCAGCGCCACTCGCGCGCGCGCTCGTTGCACTCCGGCGCGAAGGGCACGATGCGCTGCGCGATGTAGCGCAGCCGCTGCACCTGCGGGTGGTTGGCCGGCGCCAGCGCCTGCTTGCCGCGTGCGTCGCCGAGCAGCTGCTGGTACTGCTGCGCCGCCGAGCGCTCCACGGTCGGCGCCGGCACCAGCCGCGCGGCGCGCGAGCGCCGGCACTCGGGCATGGTCTGCGCCCGCACCGGCGCCGACGCCGCGGCGGCGCCGGCCAGCAACAGCGTCGTGAAGGCGCGCCGGCCGTGGCGCGTGCAGCCGCAGGCGGCGAGCAGGCGGGGCGGGCGCAGGTCGGCGTCGGTCTTCATCGCGGGGCCTCGGGGCATTCTAGGCAGGGCCCATGCCAGTGCGCGCGGCGGGCATGTCCGGCGGCCGCGGACACGAGGCGCCGGATCAGGACGTGGGCCGGGGCGGCGCAGCGGGCGCCGGCGCGGCGGGGGCCTGCGGCAGCGCCCCCGGATGCTGGCGGTAGACGGCCTGCGCCAGCGCCAGCAGCCGTTCGCGCGGCAGCGCCCCGACGAGTGCGAAGCCAGCGCCCGGCTCGACCCAGTAGAACAGGCCCAGCTCGCCCTGCTGCTCCCAGCGGAAGGCGGTCTCGCTGCCGGGCTCGGGTTTGCGCAGGTACAGCGTGACGCGCCGGCCTTCGCCGTCCTGGTACATCAGCTGGGCGCTCTTGCCGGCGCCGTCGGGCAGCAGGCGGCCGCCGACGAGCCGGAAGCCCTCGGCCGAGAGGTCGAACAGCGTCACCGGCACCTCGATGCGGCGGGTCAGCCAGCGCGCCAGGTGTTCCTCCTGCGCCGCCACCTCGACGGCGTGGCGCGGCTCGGGCACGTAGACGCTGTGCGCCTGTGCGGCCCGCTGCACCCAGCCGGCGTCGGTCACGGCGGACGGCGCCCCGGGGGCCGGCAGCGTCCGCTGCGCCTGCAACGCCGGCGGCCGCTGCTGCCACTGCCACACCCCGGCGCCGCCGGCGAGCGCGCCCACCAGTGCAGCCACGCCCGCCACGCCGGCGATGCGCCAGCGGCCGGACGCCGCGGCACCCGGTGCCTGCGACGGCGCCGCGCCGCGCCAGACCGTCTCGCCCAGCGCCGCTGGCAGCGGCTCGTCGTCCGCGCCGGCCAGCAGCGCGCGCAGCGCGTCGCGGTCGGCGGCCCACTGGCGCACTGTCGCGGCGTCCTCGGGATGCTGGCGCAGCCAGGCCTCGACACGCGCGTGCTCGGCGGCGTCGAGTTCGCCGTCGACCCAGGCGCTGAGCTGTTCGGGGGTGATGCGGTCGCTGTCCATGGTCTTCACAGCACTCGGCGCAGCGGCGGCGCGGCGCTGCCACCGTCGAGCAGGCGGCGCAGCGCGGCGCGCGCGCGGCACACGCGCGACATCACGGTGCCGATCGGCGTGCCCATGACCTGGGCCGTCTCGGCGTAGCTGAGCTGCTCGACGCACACCAGCAGCAGCGTCTCGCGCTGCTCGGGCGCCAGGCGGGCCAGCGCGCGCAGCAGGTCCAGGCGCAGGCCGACGTCGGTGCCGGGGTCGCCGCCGTCGGCGTCCTGCGCGCGCTGCATCTCGTCGGGGTCGACCACCGTCAGGCGCGCGTCGCGCCGGCGGCCATCGAGGTGCGCGTTGTGCGCGATCGACAGCAGCCACACCGTCATGTCGCGCGCGCTGTCGAACTGCTGCCAGCGCGACAGCGCCCGCTCCAGCGTCAGCTGCGTCAGGTCGTCGGCCATCGGGCCGTCCAGCCCCAGCGAACGCGCATAGCGGCGCAGGCGCGGGATCGCATCGAGCAGGTGGCGCCGGAAGGCGGGTGGGGCGTGCACGGCGGGCTTACGTCGCGGGCCCGCGCATTATTCCGGCCGCCGGGCCGGCCGGGGGGATCAGCGCCGGGTCTGCGTCCAGCGACCCAGCCGATGGTGCTGCGGCGCCGCTTCGGCCCAGGCCGCCAGGCGGTCGAGCCAGCCGGCCGTGGCCGCCCGGTCGTCGGTGCCCGCGACGGGCGGCGCCGGCCGCGGCCGGCACGTGGATGGCGCCACGCCACGCGCCGCTGCAGGCGCGACGCAGGCGGGCCGGGGCAGGGTGATGGTGTTCATGGCGACTCCGGTGATTATCGGGTTTACTCGGATGTCAATACTCTAGAGACTTGCGATGTTGCAGACAACAATCCTTATCGCAGCGCAAGACTGCATTTGTGCAGCGACTAGCCGCCCACGCCGGAGGTGACCGATGCCCGAGATCGACTGGAGCGACCTGCGCGTCGCGCTCGCCGTCGGCCATGCCGGCACGCTGGCGGCCGCGGCGCGCGAGCTGAAGGTCAATGCCACGACCGTGCTGCGCCGGCTCGACGCGCTGGAGCAGCGCCTGGGCGCACGCCTGTTCGACCGCGCCCGCGGCGGCTGGCAGCCCACCGAGGCCGGCGCCGTGGTCGTGGAGCTGGCGCGGCGCATGGCCGACCAGGCCGACGAGATCGAGCGCCAGGTGCTGGGCCGCGACCGCGAGCTCACCGGACCGCTGCGCCTGACCACCGCCTTCGTGCTGATGGAACACCTGCTGCCGCAGCCGCTGGCCGACTTCGCCGCCGCCTACCCGGGCATCGAGGTCGAGGTGGTCGAGAATGCGGTGCTGGTGGACCTCTCGCGCCGCCAGACCGGCGCCGCCGGCGCGGCCGGCGCGCCCTCGGGCTGGTCGCGTGTCGAGGCCGACGTGGCGCTGCGCCTGACGGTCAACGTCGCCGAGCACCTGGTCGGCCGCCAGCTCGGCATGACGCACTGCCGCGCCTTCGCGCGCCGCGGCGCGCCGGGGCTGCCGCAGCGCGTGACGCCGCTGGCCGAGCTGCTGCGCGACGCGCCCTGGGTGGCCTTCGAGCGCGACGCGACGCAGCGCGTCTACGACCGCTGGATGCGCTCGGCGCTGGCCACGTCGCGCGTGCGCGTGCGCGTGGACATCTTCGACGCCGTCGCGGCGATGCTCAACACCGGCATCGGCATCGGCGTGCTGCCGACCTTCATGGCGGCGCGCCACCCGGACCTGGTCGCGGTGTCGGAGGTGATTCCCGAACTCTCGGTGCCGGTCTGGCTGCTGACCCACCCGGACCTGCGCCAGACCGCGCGCGTGCGCGCCTTCATGCAGTTCGTCGGCGACGCGATCGCGGCGCGCCTGGCCGCCGACTCGAAGGCCGAGACCCCGGCCGGCGCGGCCTGATCAGCCCGGGGCGTTGAGCTCCTGGGCCAGCGCCGCGACCAGCGTGCGCTCCAGGTCGTCGCGCGCCACGCGCGCCGGCGCGCCGGCCTGCGGCAGCGAGGTCGCGAAGGCGTGCGGGTCGTTCGACAGCTCCAGCACGCGCAGCCCGCCCTGGCGGGCGCGCAGGTCCTGCAGCAGCAGCGCCAGCGCGGGGTCGCTGCCGGGCAGCCCGCTGACCAGCACGTCGGGCAGCGCCTGCAGCAGCGCGCCGCGCGCCTGGCCCACCGTCGCCGCGGCTTGCACGCGCAGTCCGGCGCCGGCCATCAGCCGCTCGGCCAGCACCCGCGTCGGCTCGTGCGGCTCCAGCAGCAGCACGCGCAGACCGGCCGGCAGCGGCGTGGCCGGCAGCATCGCGGGCTCGGGCAGCGGCTGCAGTGCGAGCGCGCCCGACGACGCGGAAGCGGCCGGCGGCCAGGCCAGCGACAGCTCGACCGCCTGCGCCTGCACCTGGCGCTCGGCGACGACGCCGGCATGGCGGGCCAGCAGCGTCAGCAGCTGCCAGTGCAACTCCGCGGCTTCACCGGGCCGCACCTGGAACAGCGCGCCGCCGGGCCGCGAGACCTCCACGCACAGCGTGGCCAGCACCGGCTGGCCGCGCAGCAGCACGTCGACGCGGACCTGCGAGCCCAGCCCCAGCGCATGCGCCAGCGCCAGGTCCAGCAGCAGCTTGAGCACCGGCGCGTTGGTGACGACCTCGACGCCCTGCTCCGGCCCGCGCCAGCTCGCGCCGGCGCGCGCGAAGGCACGCGTCCACTCGGCGCGCGCCTGCAGCGCCGCGACGCCGAGGTCCACGCGCTCGGGCCGCGCGCCGGCCGGCGCGGCGAGCACGCGCGCCGTGGCCTGCAGCTGCAGCCCCAGTTCCTCCAGTGCGCCGATCTCGGCGGTGGCGGCCGCCGGCGCGCCGGGCCAGGCGGCCTGCAGCCGCGACGCGGCGGCGGCCACCGCCTCGCCGGTCTGGGCCAGCAGCGGCAGCGGCAGCGTCGCCGGCCCCGGCGGCGGGTCGTAGGCACTCATGGTCTGCGTTTCACTGGTTGGCGGCGGCCAGCACCTCGGCGAGGTCGGTGTCGCCGGCCAGCACTTTCTCGATGCCGTCCTGGCGCAGCGTGACCATGCCGGCGGCCAGCCCGGCGGCCTGCAATTCGGCGGCGGACGCGCGATGGCGGATGCGCTCGCGCAGCCGCTCGTCGGACACCATCAGCTCGTGCAGGCCCATGCGGCCGCGGTAGCCGCTGCCCTCGCACTGCGGGCAGCCGTGGCGGCGCCACAGGCGCAACCGGCCCTGGCCGTCGCCATGGTCGCGGCGCCAGCGCTCGACCAGCTGCTCGGCCGGCAACCCGATGCCGTTGCTGCTGGCCAGGTACTGGTGCGCCATCGACTCCACCGCCCGCTCGTCCAGCAGCTCCGGCACCCGGCAGTGCGTGCACAGCCGGCGCACCAGGCGCTGCGCCAGCACGGCCAGCAGCGAGTCGGAGAACATGAACGGGTCCAGCCCGATCTCCAGCAGCCGCGTGATGCTCTCCGGCGCCGAGTTGGTGTGCAGCGTGCTCATCACCAGGTGGCCGGTCAGCGAGGCCTCGACCGCGATGCGCGCGGTCTCCTCGTCGCGCATCTCGCCGATCATGATCACGTCCGGGTCGGCGCGCAGGAAGGTGCGCATCGCCGCGGCGAAGGTCCAGCCGATGCGCGGGTTGACCTGCACCTGGCGCAGGCCCTCCTGCGTGATCTCCACCGGGTCCTCGGCGGTCCAGATCTTGCGTTTGTCGACGTTGAGCTCGCGCATCACCGAGTGCAGCGTCGTCGTCTTGCCGCAGCCGGTGGGGCCGCAGATCAGCACCAGCCCGTAGGCCTTGCCCATCACGCCGCGCAGCGACTGCAGGTTGCGCCCGCTCAGGCCGATGCCGTCCAGCGGCATCGGCTTCAGGCCCGACAGCAGCCGAAGCACCACGTCCTCGAGCCCGCGCGAGGTCGGCACGGTGACCATGCGCAGCTCGACATGGGCACCGCCGAAGCGCGCGAAGTCGATCTTGCCGTCCTGCGGCTTGCGGTGCTCCGCGATGTCCAGGTCGGCCATGATCTTCAGCCGCGCGACGAGCGCGAAGCGCACCTGCGCCGGCAGCTCCAGGTGGCGCTGCAGCTCGCCGTCGATGCGCAGGCGCACGACCACCGGGCGCGGCGCCTCGGCGGTCTCGACGTGGATGTCCGAGGCACGCAGCGCGATCGCATCGGCGATCAGCCGGTTGACCAGCCGCACCAGCGTGTTGTCCGACTCGGAGACCACCGTCGGGTCGTTGCCGGCGTCGGCCGCGGCATGCGCCGACAGCTCGTCGGCCAGCTCGCGCAGCGAGCGCACACCGGCCAGGCTGCGCGGTGGCGGCGTGCCGGGGACGGCCGCCGGCGCGGGCGCCGGCCGGTAAGCGCGCGCGATCGCCGGCGCCAGCGTGCCCGGCACGGCGGCGACGGCGACGACCTTCGCATCGCAGACGAAGCGCAGTTCGTCCAGCAGCTTCTGGTCCCAGGGGTCGGGCACCGCGACGACCAGCGTGTCCTCGCGCCGCATCAGCGGCAGCACGCCTTCGCGCTCGGCCAGCGTCTGCGGCAGCAGGCGCAGCGCCTCGGGCTCGGGCTGCAGCTGGCGCAGGTCGGCGACCTGCACGCCCAGCCACTGCGCCAGCGTGGTGTCGAGCTGGGCCTCGGTGATGACGCCGCCTTCGACCAGCATGCGGCCGAGCAGCCGGTGCGGGCGCGACTCGCGCTGCGCGGCCAGCGCCTGCGCCAGCAGCCCGCGGTCGATCAGGCCGCGCGCGACCAGCGCCTCGCCGAGGTGCGGCGCGCGCGCCGCCGGCGGCGACTGCAGCGCATGCCAGAGCTGGTCGAGGCTGGTCGAGGCGTCGGCGGAGGCGGGCAGCACGGTGCTCATGGTCGCCGCAGACTATCCGGTGCCCGATGCCCGCGGGCAAGGACGTCCTTCACGGGGTCCGGTCCGGCGTCGGCCGGCGCGCGGCGATACCCCGCAGGGATTGCGCCAGATCAATCGCGCCGCCTCTTGCAGGCGCCCGGCGCCGCCCCATGTAAGCCGCATGACTGTCGCTGCCTCCCATGTCGCCTGCGTCCACTGCGGCGCCACCAACCGGGTGCCGGCCGCCCGGCTGGCCGACGACCCGAGCTGTGGCCGCTGCGGCCAGGCGCTGCTCGCCGGCGCGCCGGCCGACCTGGACGAGGCCGGCTTCGACCGCGTCGTCGCGCACACCGACCTGCCGGTGCTGGTGGACTTCTGGGCGCCCTGGTGCGGGCCCTGCCGCATGATGGCGCCGGCCTTCGCCCAGGCCGCCGCCCAGCTCAAGGGCCGTGCGCTGCTGGTCAAGGTCAACAGCGACGAGCACCCGCAGCTGGCGGCGCGTTTCGGCATCCGCGGCATCCCGACGCTGGTGCGGCTGCACGGCGGGCGCGAGACGACCCGCCAGTCGGGCGCGCTGCCGGTGCAGGCGATCGTCGCGCTGGCCGCGGCCTGAGCAAGGGCCCGGGCGCCGGCCCGCTCGTCAGCGCACCGACTCCACCGTCAGCAGCGCCGAGCCGAAGGCGTCCGAGCAGCTCGGCGCCCCGGGCCGGCCGCAGCCGGCTCGCGGCGTGCCGTGGCCCAGCACCCACTGCAGCCGCGCGCGGCCGTCGGCGTCGAGCAGGGTGCGCATGAACGGGCCGCTGGGTTCCTGCGCCAGCGTGGCCAGGTCGCGCGGCGCGTCGCTGACCATCACCAGCAGCGTCTCGGTGCCGGGCGGCCCGCCGGCGACCAGCTCCCAGCGCGGCCCCGGCAGCGTGACGCGCCGGCCGGCGCGCACGCGGTTGTCGCCGTCCAGCGCATTCGGGTACAGCAGCACCAGGCTGCGCCCGTCCGAGCCGGCGAGCGCGATGTACAGGTAGCCGTCGCGCGCCGGCGTCACGTCCAGCTGCAGCGTGTCGCTGCCGATGCGCAGCCGGCTCTGCCGGGCCGTGGCGACGACGGCACGCTGGCCGTCGCGCTGGCCGTGCAGTTCGGCCAGGATGGCGGCCGGCGATGCCGGGGCGGCCGGCACGACAGGCGCCGGCGGCGGCGCCAGCAGCAGCGCGCTCGGCGCCGGCAGTGCACCCGGCGCCGGCAGCATGTCGACCGGCAACGGCGCCGGCCCGGGCGCGATCGCCGGCGCGGCGGCGGCCGCGACCCCGGGCAGGCTGGCCGCGGTGACCGCCGTGGCCGGTGGCGCGCTCGCCGTCGTGCCGGCCAGGGCCGTCGGCGCCGCCGCTGCGCCGACCGCGGCCGCCGCAGCCGGTGCCGCGAAGGCCGCGCCCATCCACGCCGGCACGAAGGCCGGGTTGCCGGCGACCATCAGCTGCTGGCCCAGGATGCCGGGCTGGCCGGCCAGCGCGGCCGTCACCTTGGACTGCGCGCAGCGCGTGATCTCGTCGACCGTGATCGCGCCGCTGCCGTCGAGGTCGCGCGCCTGGCCGAGCAGGCAGTCGCGCCAGGCCACGGTGGCGAAGCCGCCGACCGCGCTGCTGTCGAAGCTGACCTCGTCGGGCCGGCTCGCCGCGACATGCACCACGTTCTGCGGCAGCGCCTGCGCCTGCTGCATCACCAGCGCCAGGCTGCGCGTGCGGAAGTTGCTGGGCTGCGCGCAGAACTCGGGTGCGCCGGCGCGCGTGAATTTCGGCGTCACGATCTCGTCGCCCAGGCGCAGCGAACGCGTGCGGAACGGCGCGCCGGCGACGCCGCCGGAGTAGCAGGCGTCGTAGAAGACCAGCATCTTGTCGGCCCGCTGCGCCAGCGGCGCGAGCAGGCGGCCCATCTCGATGTTGGTGATGGCGCGGCCGTCGGCGGCCAGCAGGCCCTCGGTGCAGGCGTCGCGCTGCACCGTCTCGTCGTACCAGCGCGTGCCGTGGCCGGAGAAATAGACGAAGACACGGTCACCGTCGGCCACCCGCTGCTGCAGCGCGGCGATCTCGGCGCGGATGCGGTCGGCCGTGGCCTCGTGGTCGCGCAGCACGGTGATGCGCTCGTCGGCCACCGCCATCGCGCGCGCCATGCGCCGCGCGCTGACCATGTCGTGCACCACGCCCTTGAGCGGCGGCACCTCGGGGTCGGCATAGTCGCCGATGCCGATGACCAGCGCGTGCCGCGTATTGCGCGGCTCGGGCACGGCCGGGTCCTGCGTGCGGGCCGGCGCGGCGGCCAGCAGCATCGCGGCGCCCGCGGCGGCCATGGCCGCGACGACGCGGCGGCCCCGCGGCCTCATGGCAGCGTGACGACGCGCACGCGCCGGTTCTCGGGGGCGCGCGGGTCGGACCGGTTGACCGGCGCGCTGGCACCGCGACCGACCGCGCGCAGGCGCTCCGGGGCCACGCCCAGCGTCACCAGGTACAGCCGCACTTCCTCGGCGCGCTGCAGCGACAGGCGCTGGTTGGCGGCCGGCGCGCCGCTGGCATCGGTGTGGCCCTCGATCAGGAAGCGGTGCGCGCGCAGCTCCGGCGAGATCATCGCGGCGACCAGATCGCCGAGCAGCGGACCGCTCTCCGGCCGCAGCCGCGCCGAATTCAGCTCGAACGGGATCGCCAGCGACAGGCTGGGCGGCTCCGCCGGCGCCGATGGCGCGCCCGCCGGCTCCTCCGGCACGGCGCCCGGCACGGCGGCCGCGTCGTCGGCACGCCGGCGCACGTACAGGTTGCGCGAGGCGCCGGGCAAGGCTTCGGCCGGCGCCGGCTTCAGCGCCTCGATCATCGCGCGCGTGTCCGGGTCCGCAGCCGCGGTGTCGGTCCATGGCAGCAGCGCCAGCAGCCCGGCGGCCAGGCAGCGCAGGATCGGGGCGCTCACGTTCGGGGCTCCTTCGGCAGCGGGCGGCGATCAGGGTGCGACATGGCGGATGCGGGCCTCCAGCACCGTGACCTCGCCCGGGCGCACGTCGCTGGCGCCGGCGAAAGCCAGCGTGGGGTCCGGCTGCGCCAGGTTGACCAGCGCACGCGGCACCACGCGGCCCAGGCCACCGTCGGCCGACGCGACCTGCAGCGCACCGCCGTCGCAGGGCGGCAGCCGGCCGACGAATTCGGCCGTCCAGGGTCGCGTCGCGGCCTCGGCCGGCAGGCAGGGCTGGAAGTAGAAGCGCAGCCGCTCCAGACCGGGCCGGCCCTGCAGCTGGATGCCCTTGTCGCGCGGCAGCCGGTTGAGCTGGTCGACGAGCACGCTGTAGGTGCCGAGGTCGGCGACGCGGCCTTCGGGGTCCCGGTTCTCCAGCCGCACCAGGCCCGGCAGATTGGTCGAGAACTGGAGCACGAAGACGTCACCGGTGCGCAGCAGCGGGTCGGCCCCCGCCACCGGCACGGCGCGCAGCGTCGCGAAGTTGACCGGGTCGAGCTGCTCCATCGCATAAGCGAGTGCCGGCGTCACGCTGGCGCCGGCGTCGCGGCCGGCGCCCGGCGCACCGGCGTCGCCCGCCCCGGTGGGCAGGTCCTGCGCCGCCAGCGTGGCCTCGCCCGGGTTCAGCCGCTGCAGCAGGCGCCGGAACAGGCCGGTCGGGGTCTGCCCGGTGGCCGACTCGACGGCGGCGTCGAGCACGCGGCTGAGCACCAGCCCGAGCAGCGGCGACAGCCGCGGTGCGATCTCGGTGCCGGAAGCAGCGGGCGCGGGCGCGGGGGCCGCAGAAGGCTGCGTCCAGGCCGGGGCGGCCGCCAGGGCCACCGCCGCGCCGAGCACGCCGCGCCAGGGCCTCACGACGCCGTCCCGACCCGGATGCGCAGTTCCTGCTCGGCCAGCTGGCCGCGGTCGTCGGCGACCTGCAGGATCAGCCGGTGCTGGCCGTCGGGCACCTGTGCCCGCTCGACCACGACGCCGCTCTCGCTGATCTCGGCATGGCTGCGCAGCCGCTCGGTGAGGTCGATCTTCAGCAGCCCGTACAGCACGCGAAAGCTCTCCGGCACGATGCGCGTGCCGGGTGCCGGGTTGAACGCGACCTCGATGCGCAGCGGCGCCGGCACCTGCGCGTCGGCGCTGCGCGGCTCGACGATGCGGATCGCCGGCCGCCGCGGCTCGGCCGGGCGCGCGCCGGGGTCGCGCGGCACCGGCAGGCTGCGCGGCACGACACGCGGCCGCGCCGCCTGCTCGGCCTGGGCGGCGGCTTCCCGCTGCGCCTCGGCCGGCGTGATCAGCTCGAAGGCGGCCGGCGCCTGCGCACGCGCCAGCCCCAGGACCACGAGCGCCAGCACGCCGACCGCGATGCCGCTCAGGATGTGCTTCCTCATCATCGACTCCTTGTACCGCAAGCCCGGCGGCCCCGCGGGTGCGCAGCGGCAGGCCCCTTGCGTCGGTTCACGACGGTTTCATTGGACGCAAGTGGGGCAGTCTGCCCAATGATCCCCTCGGATACCTCGTCCATGCGGACGACGCGGCGGCGTGACGCCGGCCACGGCCGGCGCGGGACGGCGCCGCGTCACGAGGTCGCGGCCGGCGCCGGACGCGCCAGGTGCTGCAGCGTGGCCACCAGCAGCGCCAGCGGCACCGGCTTGGCCAGCAGCGTGCAGCGCCGCGGCATCGGCAGCGTGCCCAGTGCGGCGATGCGGCCGGTCACGATGGTCGCCGGCAGCGCCGGCAGTTCCCACTGCTCGCGCAGCGCCTGCACCGCGGCCAGGCCGTCCGGGCGGCCGGCGCCGAGGTCGAGGTCGAAGACCAGCGCGTCGGGGAATCGCGGTTCGTCGTCCAGCCGCTGGACCAGCTGCTCCAGCGTGCCGGCGTCGACGACGGTGGCGCCGGCGCCTTCCAGCGCGGCGCGCAGCGCGGCGCGCGGCGCCGGCTCGTCGTCCAGCAGCGCGAGCAGCCAGCCGTCCAGGCGGTCGGCGGCGGCCGGTGCCGGCGCGGCCGCCGCGGCCGGCCCGTCGCGGCGCAGCGCCGGCGGCACCAGCACGCGAAAGCGCGTGCCGCGGCCGGGCGTCGAGCGCACCGGCGCCAGCGCCAGCCCGAGCTGCGCGACCAGCCCGCGCACGATGGCCAGCCCGAGCCCGCGGCCGCCGCGCGAGGCGCCGCCGCTGGCGTCGGCGAGCTGGACATAGGGCTCGAAGATCGCATCGAGCTGGTCGGCCGGGATGCCGCGGCCGTTGTCGACGACGTCGATCGCCAGCCCTTCGCCGCCCGCCATGCGGTGCGGCCGCACCGCGAGCACCACGCGTGCCGGCCGGCCCGGCCTGGCGCCCAGGCTGTAGCGCACCGCATTGCCGGCCAGGTTCTGCACCAGGCGCGCGAGCTGCGTGCGGTCGCTGTGCACCCACTGGCGGCGGCCGTGCACGCGCAGCACCAGCGCCGAGCCCGGGTGCGTGGCCTGCAGCGTGGCGGCCACGCCGTCGAGCAGGTCGCGCAGGTCCAGCAGCGTGGGGTGCGACTGCAGCGCACCCTGCTCGATGGCGCTGAATTCGCTGAACTGGTCGAGCATCGCGACCGCGTCGTCGGCGGCGCGCATCTGCTGGCGCAGCAGGTCCTGGCGGCGCGCCTCGTCGACCGCCGCGTCGATGCCTTCGGGCCGGCGCTGCAGCGCCTCGGCAAACAGGCGCACGGCCTGCAGCGGCTGGCGCAGGTCGTGGCTGATGCTGGCCAAGAGCCGCGTGCGCGCCTTCTGCAGCGCGGTCAGCTCGGCGCCGCGCTGGTCCAGCCGCGTGATCAGCGCGTCGCGCTCGGCGAGCGCGGCAAACAGCCGGCGGTCGCCGGCGCGCAGGTGCTGGCGGTCGATCCAGACGAACATCGCGACCAGCACCGCGGCCGCCGTCCACAGGCTGGGGAAGGCCGACAGCGCGATGTCCCAGCCCGCCACCGCCAGCGCGGTGGCCAGCAGCAGCGCCAGGCCGCCTTCGCGCGCCCCCTGCCAGCCCAGGCTGGCGACACCGGCCAGCATCAGCATCGCCAGCGAGGCCGCCGCGCCGCCGGCCGCGCCATGCGCCGAGCCGAGCAGCGCGCCGGCCAGCGCGCCCAGCGGCAGCGCCTGGCGCGCGCCGCGCGCGAAGTCCAGTGCCAGCAGCGCCAGGGCACACAGCAGCGCCCAGCCCCAGACGAGCTGGGCCGCGTTCAGCCCGGGCAGCCGCCAGGCGCGGCGCAGCGCCTCCAGCGCCGTCGGGTCGTAGGGCAGCCACCACTCGACCAGGCTCTGCAGCGCCAGCAGCAGCACGCCCAGCGCGAGCAGCGCCGAGCCCAGCCGGCGCCGGCGCTGCGGCAACTGCTCGCCGATGTCGGCGGCCGCGTCGGCACCGGCACTGCGCTGCACCACGGTCAGCGGGCGCTCACTCGGCGAGCGGGCCCGCGGTCGCGGCGGCGCCGCCCGCACCGTGCAGCGACGGCACGCGGTAGCCGCGCTGCGCCAGCAGCACCAGCAGCTTGGTGCGGTTGGGTGCGCCCAGCGCCTGCAGCGTGGCCGTGACATGCTTCTTGACGACGACCTCGCTGCGCTCGAGCAGGCGCGCGATCTCCTTGTTGCGCAGGCCCTGCACGACGTAGCCCAGGACCTCGATCTGGCGCTCGGTGAGGCCGAGCGCCGCCAGCTCCTGCAGGTCGCGGCCGCTGGCGTCCGGGGCCGCGGCCAGCCCGCCGGAGACCGACTGCGGCAGGTGTATGCGGTGATCGACCAGCACGCGCGTCAGCGCGTCCTTCAGCTCGGCCGGCGAAGCGGCCTTCGAGATGAAGCCCATCGCGCCGGCGTCCAGCGCCGCGAGCACGGTGTCGCGGTCGTCCTGCGCACTGAGGATGACCACCGGCACATAGGGAAAGTCCTCGCGCAGCCGGCGCAGCCCGGCCAGGCCGTGCACGTCCGACAGCGTCAGGTCCAGCAGCACGAGGTCGAAGCGGCCGGCCGTCTGCAGCGCCTGCACCGTCTCGGCCAGCGAGCCGGCGAGCTGCACGCGCAGCGCCGGCAGCACCTCGCCGATCAGCAGCTGCAGACCGTGGCGCACCAGGCCGTGGTCGTCGGCCAGCAGGATGGAGCCGTGGGGGTTCATGGCGTTCATCGGCAATCGGGACCCGGCGATGCTGCGCGGCGTGCGCTTTGCACGGTACGGTACCAAGGTATCACGCCGGACCCCGGACCGGTTCAGCCGGTGATACCTCGGTCTCCTGTTCAGCGGCGGCCGCCGGTGTCGAAATGGCGCCACCGGAGCCCACCGCCTCCGGGTGTCGAGGAGACCGCCGTGACCACCCTGCGCCTGATCGCCGTCGCCCTGCTGCTGTCGCTGCTGGCCCTGCTGGCGGGCCCGGCGCGTGGCCAGTCCGCCGAGCAGCTGAAGGCCGACTTCGCGCGCGCCGTCTACCTGAACTCGGCGACCCGCGTGCACCAGGACCAGCCGCAGCCGCTGCTGCGCGCCGTCGTCGTGCTGCGCGTGCGCCTGGGCGACGACGACCGCTGGCACGCGGAGGTCTTCCGCGACAACCCCGAGCAGCCCGAGCTGACGCGCGTGGCGCTGGAATCGGTGGCGCGGCTGCCGCCGGCCGTCGGGCTCACGCACGAGGCACGCCAGGCGCTGCGCGGCGAGGGCCTGATCGAGGCCTGGCTGTTCCAGAACGACGGCCGCTTCGCGCTGAAGACGCTGGCCCGGCCGCAGCGTGGCGCATGACGCGTCGGCGACGGCCGCACCGCGCGACGGCGTCGCGCATCGGCGTAGGATTTGACCGCAGGGCGGCGCGCGCCGCCGCAGGAGAGCATGCATGAAGACCTTCTTCGAGACCGCCCACCCGGCCCTCGCCGGCGCGCTGTGCGCCGCACTGCTGGCCGCCGCGCCCGCGCTGGCGCAGGAGAAGCTGCTGCGCGAAGGCCAGGTCACCGAGAAGGCGCTGATCGACGCGCTGACGCCGCCCGAGCCGGCGGCCTCGGCCGCCGACGAGCGCCCGCTGACGCGCAGCTTCCGGCCGGCGATCCGCCCGGGCGCGGCGGCGGCCGGCACGGCGGCCGCGGCGGCCGGCGCGGGCAAGGCCAGCATCCTGGTCACCTTCGTCACCGACTCGGCCGAGCTGACGCCGCGCGCGCGCAGCGCGCTGGACGTGCTGGCCGGCGCGATGAAGTCCGACCGCCTGGCCAGCCAGCGCTTCACGATCGAAGGCCATGCCGACCCGCGCGGCAGCGACGAGCACAACCTGCGCCTGAGCCAGGCGCGTGCCGAGGCGGTGCGCAGCTACCTGCTGACGCAGCACGGCCTGGCGGCCGAGCGCGTCAGCGCGGTCGGCCGCGGCTCCAGCGCGCTGATGAACCCGTCGGACCCGGCGGCGCCGGAGAACCGGCGCGTGACCATCGTCACGCAGACGAACTGAGCCCTCCACCTCAAGGCCGGACTGCACCCGACCCGCCCCCGACGGGGATCGAGCTGCCCGGCCGAGCCGGTTCAGCTCGAGACCACGTTCAGCCCGTGCCGGCGCCCTGCGCGCGCCGGCGCGCGAAGTCCACGTACCAGTCCAGGCTGTCGGCGTTGGCCATCGCGTCGCGCTTGAGCACCGTCTCCGGCGCGGCGCCCAGCAGCAGCTTCTTGACCGGCAGCTCCATCTTCTTGCCCGACAGCGTGCGCGGAATGGCCGCGACCTGGAAGACCTCGTTGGGCACGTGGCGCGCCGACAGCGCCTGGCGGATCGCGGCCTTGATGCGCGCCTTCAGCGCGTCGTCCAGCCGCAGGCCCTCGCGCAGCACGACGAACAGCGGCATCCAGCTCTCGCGGCCCAGGTATTCGAGGTCCACGACCAGGCTGTCCAGCACCTCGGGCAGCGCCTCCACCGCGCGGTACAGCTCCGCCGTGCCCATGCGGATGCCGTGGCGGTTGATCGTGGCGTCGCTGCGGCCGTAGATGATGGCCCCGCCGCGCGGGGTGATGCGTATCCAGTCGCCGTGGCGCCAGACGCCCGGGAACATGTCGAAGTAGCTCTCGCGGTAGCGGCGGCCGCCTTCGTCGTTCCAGAAGTACAGCGGCATCGACGGCATCGGCTTCGTGCAGACCAGTTCGCCGACCTCGTCGACCAGCTCGCGGCCGTCCTCGCTCCAGGCCGCCACCGCGGCACCCAGGCAGCGGCACTGCATCTCGCCCTTGACCACCGGCAGCGTGCGGTTGCCGGCCACGAAGGCGCCGGCGAAGTCGGTGCCGCCGCTGATCGGGTTGAGCCAGATGTCGTGCCCGTCGACCTTGGGGCAGTGGTCCCAGATCCACTGGTAGCCTTCGTCGGACAGCGGGCTGCCGGTGGAGCCGATGGCGCGCAGCCGCGACAGGTCGCCCTCGCGCAATGGCTCCACGCCGGCCTTCAGGCAACTGGCGTAGAAGGCAGCGCCGGCGCCGAACCAGGTCACGCCGGCGGCCGCCGCGAAGCGCCACAGCGTGCCCCAGTCGGCCGGCCGGCCGCTGGCCGGGTTGGGCCCGCCGGGGTTGCCGTCGTACAGGCAGATCGTGGTGCCCGACAGCAGGCCGCCGACCTGCGCATTCCACATGATCCAGCCGGTGCTGCTGAACCAGTGGAAGCGTTCGCCGAATTCGTAGGGCAGATCCGGCTTGGCCGGGCTGCCCGGTCCCCCTCGGGGGGCGGCGGCCTGCGGCCGCCAGGGGGCCCCTTCGACACTGGGGGCGATGTCGTTGTGCAGCCCGCCCTTGAGCATCTCGAGCACGATGCCGCCATGCCCGTGCACGATGGGCTTGGGCAGGCCGGTGGTGCCGCTGGAGTAGACGATCCACAGCGGGTGGTCGAAGGGCAGCCACTCCGGCTGCCAGTCGCCGGCGTCGCCGGCGGTCCAGTCCTCGAAGCGGTGCGCCTCGCGGCCCGGCGCGGCAAGGTCGTCGGCCGCGGCGGTCGGATCCACGTCGGCCAGGAAGATCAGATGGCGCACCGACGGCAGCGCGTCCAGCACCTCGCGCAGCACGGCGCGGCGGTCGTGCACGACGCCGCCCCAGACCTGGCCGTCCACCGCAACCAGGACCTTCGGTTCGATCTGGCGGAATCGGTCCAGCACCGCCACCGGCCCCATGTCCGGCGAGCACACGCTCCACACCGCGCCGATGCTGGCGGTGGCCAGGAAGGCGACCACCGCCTGCGGCGTATTCGGCAGGTAGGCACAGACGCGGTCGCCGCGCTGCACGCCGGCGGCACGCAGGCGCTGCGCAAAACACCCGACCTGGCGGCGCAGTTCATGCCAGGACATCGCCACCGGCGCGGCCAGGCGTTCGTTCTGGAACACGAGGGCCGGGTGGCCGGCGGCCTGCGCCGCGTCGGCATGGCGCAGCGCCTGGCGCGCATAGTTGAGCTGCGCACCGGGAAACCAGCGTGCGCCGGGCATCAGCTCGGCCTCGATCACCGCGCTCCACGGCGTCGGCGACTCGATGTCGAAGTACTCCCAGATCGACGACCAGAAGCCCGGCAGGTCGCTCGTGGACCAGCGCCACAGTGCGTCGTAGTCGTCGAAGTGCAGGTCGCGGTGCTGCGCCAGCCAGCGCTGGTACAGCGTGATGCGGGGCGTGGGTTCGCTCATGTCGTGGCGCGCGTTGCTCAGGCGCCGTCGGGCGCGATGTCGACCCAGCGGAACCAGTCGCTGTTGAACGGGTGGCGCACCGGGCCGCGCACATGGGCGTGCAGCAGCTCGGTCTGGATCTGGTGGAAGTGCGGCAGGTAGGGCACCCAGGCCAGCATCATGCGGTTGGCGCGCTGCATCAGCGCCAACCGCTCGGGGCCGTCGGGCAGCACACGCTGGCGCTCGTACAGGCGGTCGTATTCCGCCAGCTTGAAACGCGCGTCGTTGCTCTGGTCGGCATTCGGCCCGTAGGCCAGGCCGAGGAAGAAGTCGCCGTCGGGCGCGCCGGCGCCCCACTGGAAGCCCCACATCATCAGCTGGCCGGCGAGCGCGCGCTTGATCAGCTCGGCGAAGGGCGCGAATTCGAACTGCGTGCGCAAGCCGAGGCGCCGCATGTGCTTGAGCCACAGCTCGCTGACCGCACGCGCGCGGCGGTCGGGCGTGAAGGCGATGCGCAGGGTCAGCGCGCTGCCGTCGGGCCTCTCGCGCAGGCCGTCGCGGTCGCGGTCGGCGAAGCCGTAGAGGTCCAGCAGCGCATTGGCGCGCGCCGCGTCGCCGCGGCCCATCTGCGACACCAGCGCGGCGTCGTAGCCGTAGCAGTGCGGCGCAATCATGCTGGCCGCCGGCACCGCCTGCCCGCGCATGACCAGGCGCACCTCCTCGCGCGTGTCGTAGCCGATCGCGATGGCGCGGCGCAGTGCCACCTGCTCGGGCGTGTAGCCGCCGACCACCGGGTCGTCGCAGTTGAAGAAGGTGTGCGAGATGCTGGGCGTCAGCGCGCGCTCGGCCTGCACGCCCAGGCGCTGCAGGAAGGGCGCAGGCTGGCCGCCGGCCATCGCGAGCTCGCCGAATTCCGACGGCAGCGTCAGCACGTCGTGGTCGCCGCTCAGGAAGGCCAGCCAGCGCGGCTGCGACTCCTCGATGACGTCGAATTCGAGGCGGTCGACCAGCGGCGCGCGCCGGCCCTGCAGGCGCCTGGCGGTCTCGGCGCGCGCGGCCTGGCCCGGCGCGTCCAGATCGGCCACCGTCGCGAAGCGCTGCTCGCGGAAATTCGGGTTGCGCTCCAGCACCGTGCGCGACGCGCGCCGCCACTGCACGAGGCGGAACGGGCCGGTGCCCACCGGGTGCGCCATCGTGTCGTCGGCATAGGCCTCGATGACCTCGCGCGCCACCGCGCCGCAGGCCCAGCCGGCCAGCACCTGCAGGAAGCGTGGCGCCGACTCGGCGAGGCGGATCTCGAAGCGGTAGCGGTCCAGCGCCCGCAGCCCGTCGACCTCCACGTCGTACGGGAACGGCGTCTTCTCGGCGATCACGCGCCGGCGCAGCTCCGACAGGCCGAGGATCTTCGCGTTCTCGAACTGGTACAGGTACTCGGTGCGGTTGGCCGGGTCGTAGTGGCGCTTGATCGTGTAGACGTAGTCGGCCGCCGTCAGCTCGCGCGGCTTGCCGCCGAAGGCCGGGTCGTCGCCGAACAGGATGCCGCGCTGCAAGGTGACGACGAAGCGCCGGTGGTCGTCGGACACCTCCGGCATCGCCGCCGCGGTCAGCGGCACCATGCGCGGCGGGTCGGCCAGCGGGTCGTAGGTCAGCGGCGGCTCGAAGATGTGGGCGATGACGCGGATCGAGCTCTGGTCGCCGACACGCACCGGGTCGTAACCCGACTCGGCGGTATTGGCCGCGAAGCGCAGCACCTTGCGCGCGCCGGCGGCCGGCTGCGCGCGCGCGAACGGCAGCGCACCCAGCGCGGCCGGCGCGAGCAGCAGCGAACGCCTGCGCAGCCGGTTCACGCCGCCTCGCCGGGGCCGTCGGCGACGTCGACCATGTGCCACCAGTCGTTCCAGAACGGCGGCCGCCGGTAGCCGACGACGCCGGCCTGCACCAGGTCCACCGCATGGCGGTGCACGTGCAGCTTGTACGGCGCCCAGACCACCGCGACGCGCTTGGCACGGTCGAACAGCGCGTTGCGCTCGGGGCCGTCGGGCAGCGCGGTCAGGCGGTCGAACAGGGCGTCGAACTCCGGCCGCGCGAAGCGCGACAGGTTCTGCTGCCCGGCCTGCGCGCCGTGGTAGCGGCGCAGCATGTCCTGGCCGTCGCCACTGGTGGCGCTGGAGCCCACGCCCCACATCTGGAAGCGCCCGGCGCGTGCGGCGCGCAGGTTCTCCGGCCACTTGGCGGGGCGGAATTCCAGCCGCACGCCGATGGCGTCGAGGTTGCGCTTCCACAGCTCGTCGAGCTGGCGGCTGACCTGGTCGGGCTGCGTGGCCATCGCCAGCACCAGCGGGCGGCCGTCGGGCAGCTCGCGCCAGCCGTCGCCGTCGCGGTCGACATAGCCGTACAGGTCCAGCAGCGCCTTGGCGCGTGCCGGGCTGTAGTCGCTGTTCTCGCTCTTGAAGGCCGGGTCGTAGCCGCTCATGTGCGGCAGCACCGGGCTCTGCGCCGGCACCGCCAGGCCGCGGCGCGCGATGCGGATCTCGCGGTCGATGTCGACGGCCAGGTTGAGCGCGCGGCGCAGCGCCACCTTCTCCGGCGCATAGCCGCCGACCACCGGGTCGTCCATGTTGTAGACCGTCATCGCGATGTCGGGCTGCAGCACGCGCTCGCCGCGCACGCCGGCCTTGGCCAGGTTGGGCGCGATCACGCCGCCGGGCATCGCGAGGTCGCTGAATTCGGCCGGCACGCGCTCGATCAGGTCGGCCTCGCCGTTCAGGAAGCTCAGCCAGCGCGGCTGCGCCTCCTCGATGATGGCGATCTCGACGCGGTCCAGCAGCGGCAGCCGGCGCCCGCGCAGCCGCCCGGCGATGGCCTGGCCGGCGCCGTCGCCGTCGGCCGGCTGCGCATGCCATCGCCGTTCGCGGTAGGCCGGGTTGCGCTCGAGCACGATGCGCGAGCTGCGCCGCCACTGCGCCAGCCGGAACGGCCCGGTGCCCACCGGGTGCTCGCCGATGCGGTCCCCGTAATGCCTCACCACCTCGTGCGCCACCGCGCCGTACTGGCCGGGTATCGCCAGCGCGTCCAGCAGGCGCGGCCGTGGTTCGTCGCAGTGCAGCTGCAGCGTGTGGCGGTCGAGCACGCGCAGGCCCTCGATGGGCCGCGCATAGTCGAACGCGGTCCGGCCGTCGATCGCCGCCCGCCGCGCCGCGGCCAGGCCCGCGAAGCCCAGCAGCGCCACGTTGGACCACAGCGGGCTCTTGGTCGCCGGGTCGGCGCAGCGCTTGAACGGCAGCAGGAAGTCGGCGGCGACCAGTTCGCGCGGCCGGCCGCCGAAGGCGGGGTCGTCGGCGAAGAAGATGCCCGGCTGCACGCGCACGGTCCAGGTGCGGAAGTCGGCGCTGACCTCGGGCATGCCGGCCGCGGTGAGCGGCACGATGCGCGGCGGCCGCGCGAGGTGGTCGTAGCCGTACAGCGACTCGAAGACATGGCTGATCACCGTGCGCGAATAGACGTCGGTGATCTGCGCCGGGTCGAAGCTGCTCTCGGCGACCGGGAAGGCGTAGCGCAGCACATGCGGTCGCCGCTGCGGCGCGGCGCGGGCCTGCAGCGACGCAGCCGGCCACGCGGCACCGGCGGCCAGGCCGCCGGCCCAGCCCAGCGCGTCGCGCCGCCTGAGCGTCATCACCGCGGGGTCAGTGCGCCCCACCCGCCCCGCGCCGGCGCTGCTCGTCGAGGTCGATGTCGACGTATTTCCAGAATTCGCGCACGAAGACGTTGCGGTCGTAGCCGACGACCCAGGCATGGGCGAGGTCGGTCCACACGCGGTGCACGTGGATCTTGTACGGCATGTAGGCGACCATCAGCTTGGCCGCCGCGGTCATCGCGGCCTGGCGCTCGGGGCCGTCGGGCAGCCCGCGCTGCTTCTCGTACAGCGCATTGAAGGCAGGCAGGTTGAAGCGCGAGTGATTGGCCTGGCCCTTGTTCGGCCCGTAGCCCAGCGCCAGGAAGGTGTCGCCGTCGGGCGCGCCGGCGCTCCAGCCCACGCCCCACATCATCAGCTGGCCGCCGCGGCTGGCGCGCAGCTGCTCGGGCCACTTGCCGGTCTTGAACACGATGCGGATGCCCACCGCGTCCATGTTCTTCTTCCACAGCTCGCTCGCCTGGCGGCTGAGCTGGTCGGGCTGCGTCGCGTACTCCAGCAGCAGCGGGCTGCCGTCGGGCTGCTCGCGCCAGCCGTCGCCGTCGCGGTCCACGTAGCCGTGCATGTCCAGCAGCGCCTTCGCACGCGCGACGTTGTAGTCGCTCATCTCGGTCTTGAAGGACGGGTCGTGGCCCCAGGTGCCGGGCGCGATCGGCCCCTGCGCCGGCACGGCCTGGCCGCGGCGCAGGATGCGGATCTCGCGCTCGATGTCCACCGCCAGGCTGATCGCGCGGCGCAGCGCCACCTTGTGCGGCTCGTAGCCGCCGACCACCGGGTGCTCCATCGCGAAGTAGGACACCGAGACGTCGGCGCGCGCATAGCGCACCATCTGCACGCCGCGCCGGACCAGGTGGGGCGCCAGCTCGTTGTTCGGGATCGCGGTGCTCGCGAATTCGGAGGGCACGTTCTCGGTCAGGTCCTGCTCCTCGCCGAGGAAGCTCAGCCAGCGCGGCTGCGTCTCCTCGATGACGGAGATGTGCACCTCGTCGATCAGCGGAAGGCGCTTGCCCTTGAGCCGGTCCACCGCCTTGACCAGGCGTTCGTTGCCGGCCGGCGGGGTCTCGTTCCACAGCACCTCGCGGTAGTTCGGGTTCCGGGCCAGCACGATGCGCGAGCTGCGCTTCCAGCTCTTCAGCACGAAGGGCCCGGTGCCCACCGGGTGCTCGCCGATGCTGTCGCCGTAGGCCTCCACCACCTCGCGCGCCAGCGCGCCGGTGAACGAGCCGTCGGCGAAGTTGTAGAGAAAACGCGGTGACGGCTCGGCCAGCCTGACCTGGAAGGTGTAGCGGTCCAGCGCGCGCAGGCCCTCGACCGGCGTGTCGTAGTCGAAGGGCTTCTTCTCGTCGAGCAGCCGGCGGCGCAGTTCCGACAGGCCCAGGATCTTGGCGTTCTCGAGGATGTAGAGGTTTCCGCTCTTCCAGCGCGGGTCGTAGTGGCGCTTGATCGAGTAGACATAGTCCTCGGCCGTCAGCTCGCGCCGCTGGCCCTTGAAGGCCGGGTCGTCGGCGAAATAGATGCCCGGCTTGATGCGGAAGGTAAAGGTGCGGAAGTCCTCGCTGACCTCGGGCATCGCGGCGGCGGTATTGGGCCGCATGCGCACCGGGCGCGCCCAGTACTCGAACTCCAGCGGCGCCTCGAAGAAGCCGACCGCGACGGTGCGCGAGTACAGGTCGGTGATCTGCGCCGGGTCGAAGTTGCTCTCGGCGATCGGGAAGGCGTAGCGCAGGATCTTGGGGCCGCCCGCCTGGGACAGCGCCGTCGGCGCCGCAGCCAGCAGGGACAGCGCGGCCAGCAGGGGAAGCAGCAGTTGGCGGACTTTCATCGCTCGGGTCTCCGGCGCCGCGGCGCCCCGGGGGTTCAGTGCAGCGCCGACGCCGGATCGACGTCGAGGTAGCGCCAGTATTCGCGGATGAACGGGTGCGCCACGTAACCCTGCACCTTGGGCTGCGAGACCCACTGCCCGATCACGTGGCCGGTGGCCTTGATCGGCATGTAGGCCACCGACAGGCGCAGCGCCTGCTGGATCAGCGCCTCGCGCTCGGGGCCGTCGGGCAGCAGGCGCTGGCGCTCGTACAGCGCATTGAAGGCCGGCAGGTCGAAGCGCGCGTGGTTGGCCTGGCCCTTGTTCGGGCCGTACAGCACGTCCAGGAAGTAGCCGCCGTCGGGCAGCGCGCCGGCCCATCCGGTGCCCCACATCTGCAGCTTGCCGGCGCGGCTGGACTTGATGTTCTCCTGCCAGGTGCCGGTGCGGAAGGCGACGCGGATGCCGATGTCGCGCAGGCTCTTCTGCCAGACCTCCTGCAGCGCGCGGTGCAGCTGCGAACTCTCGGTCGTGAATTCCAGCGTCAGCGCGCTGCCGTCGGGCTGCTCGCGCCAGCCGTCGCCGTCGCGGTCGGCATAGCCGTAGAGGTCCAGCAGCGCCTTCGCGCGCACCGGGTCGAAGTCGCCCATCTCGGTCTTGAGCTTCGCGTCGAAGCCGCTGACCAGCGGCGGCAGCACGCTCTGCGCCGGCATCGTCTGGCCCTTGCGCACCAGCTCGATCTCGCGCGGCACGTTGTAGGCCAGCGCGATGGCGCGCCGCAGCGCCACCCGGTGCGGCTCGTAGCCGCCGACCACCGGGTCCTCCATGCCGAAGTAGGTGTACCAGGTCTGCGGCACCGGCGAGACATGCAGCGCGATGCCCTGGCGCGCCAGGTTGGGCGCCAGCACGCCGCCCGGCGCGGCCTGCGTCGCGAACTCGGGCGGCACCGGCACGAGGTCGAGCTCGCCGTTCAGGAAGGCCAGCCAGCGCGGCTGCGCCTCCTCGATGATCGCGAATTCGACGCGGTCGATCATCGGCAGCCGGCGGCCGCGGAAGCGCTCGGCGATCGCCTGGCCGGCGCGGTCGCCGGCGGCCGGCGTCTCGTCGTAGACGGCGTCGTGCAGCGGGTTGCGCTCCATCACGATGCGCGAGCGCCGCTTCCAGTCGACCAGCCGGAACGGCCCGGTGCCCACCGGGTGCTCCATCGCGCGCGCCGGGTTGCCGTGCACGATCTCGCGCGCCACCGCGCCCGAGAGCGCCGGCGTCGCCAGCACGTAGGGCAGCCGCGGCGCCGGCCGCGAGGTGCGCAGCTCGAAGGTGTAACGGTCCAGCGTGCGCGCGCCGGCGACCTCGGTGTCGTAGGGGAACGGCGTCTTGTCGGCGATCGCCTTCGCGCGCAGCTCGGACAGGCCGACGAGGCCGGCGTTGACGTAGTGGAACAGCGTCGGGCTGCGTGTCGCCGGGTCGTAGTAGCGCTTGATCGAGTAGACGTAGTCCTCGGCCGTCAGCTCGCGCTTCTGGCCCTTGAACGCCGGGTCGTCGACGAAATACTGCCCGGGCCGGATGCGGAAGACGAAGTGCGTGTGGTCGGCGTTGATCTCGGGCAGCGCCGCCGCGGTGCGGGGCTTGAGCTTCATCGGCCGCGCCAGGAAGTCGTAGGTCAGCGGCGAGTCGTACAGGCTGCCGACGAGCGCGGCGGACACGGTGTCGCTGACCTGCGCCGGGTCGAAGCCGTTCTCGCTGCCGGGGAACGACAGCCGCAGCACCTTGGCGGGCGCCGGTGCGGCGGCGCCGGCGGCACCGGACGTGGCCATGGCCGCCGGCAGCAGCAGCGCGGCGGCGAGGGCGATCAGGGCGGGGCGAAGCATCGGTGCGCGCGGGAAACGGAGCCAGGCGGAAGTCTACGGCCGCACCGGCACGGGGCTTGCTGGTGATCCCCCCGGGACCGCAGGGGTGCCGGCGGCCGAACGGGAAACCCCCGTCGGGCGCACCGGCGCCGGGCGCCTACACTCGCGGCTTCGCGAAAAGGGGCCTCGCCGTCACGAGCGGCGGCCCCGGAAATGGTTCTTCATGGCGGCATACCTCATCAGGCGCCTGTGGCAGATGGTCCCCACGCTCGCGGGCGTGGTGCTGCTGGTGTTCTTCCTGTTCAAGTATTTCGGCGGCGACCCGGCGGAGGTGCTGGGCGGCCTCAATGCCAGCCCCGAGCAGATCGCGGCGATCCGCCAGCAGCTGGGCCTGGACGAGCCGGTGCTCTACCAGCTGTGGATCTTCGTCAAGCAGATCCTGACCTTCGACTGGGGCAAGAGCTGGGCCACCAACGAGGCGGTGAGCAACCTGTTCGCCACCCGGTTGCCGGCGACGCTGACGGTGATGATCCCGATCCTGGTGCTGGAGGTGCTGCTGGCGCTGCCGATCGCGATGTGGGTCGCCTACCGTCGCGGCAGCCTGACCGACCGCATGATCATGGTCGTCACCACGGTGGCGCTGTCGATCAGCTTCCTGGTCTACGTGATCATCGGCCAGTATGTCTTCGGCTTCCAGCTCGGCTGGTTTCCGGTGCAGGGCTGGAGCGACAGCTTCTGGAAGAACCTGCTGACCTATGCGCCGCTGCCGGTGCTGCTGGCGGTGGCGGTGAGCCTGGCGCCGCAGACCCGGCTGTACCGCAGCTTCTTCCTGGACGAGCTGGGCCAGGACTACGTGCGCACCGCACGCGCCAAGGGCATGACCGAGGGCGTGGTGCTGTTCCGCCACGTGCTGCGCAACGCGCTGATCCCCATCCTGACCAACATCGGGCTGCTGCTGCCGGGCATCTTCGTCGGCAGCTTCCTGATCGAGGTCTTCTTCTCGATCCCCGGCCTGGGCCGCGAGGTGCTGCTGGCGGTCAACCGCAGCGACTTCCCGGTGATCCAGGCGGTCACGATCTACCTCGCCGTGCTGACGATGTTCATCAACCTGATGACCGACCTGGCCTACAAGCTGGTCGATCCTCGCGTGGTCCTGAAGTAGGGAGGCGGCGATGAGCGCAGTCCTCCCCGCCGACGGCTCGCTGGCCGACGCCCAGCAGAAGAGCGAAGGCGTCTGGCACGCCGCCTGGCGCCGCTACAAGAGCGACCGCGTCGGCCTGGTGTCGATGTTCGTCGTGCTGGCCTTCGTGCTGCTGATCCTGCTGTCGGCCTTCGGGCTGGTGGCCAAGAACTGGCAGGCCGAGGTCGGCGTGCCGAATGCCCCGCCCACCATCCTGGGCCCGGCACCGCCGGCGGCCATCGGCGCCATCGAGGTGCCGCAGGGCCCCAACGTGGACCTCTCGGACGTCGATCCGCTGGCGCCGCGCTACGAGGAATGGGAGCGCCGCGCCAAGGAATTCCAGACCACCGAGACGGTGAAGGCCGAGACCCTGCCCTTCGGCGGCGACCGCCTGGGCCGCGACGTGCTGGCCAAGGCCATCAAGGGCACCGAGATCTCGGTCTTCGTGGGCGTGATGGCGGCGCTGGCGGCGACGCTGATCGGCACCCTGCTCGGCGCCACCGGCGGCTTCTTCGGCGGCAAGGTCAGCGACTTCCTGGAATGGGTCTACAACGTCTTCGAGAGCATCCCCAACATCCTGCTCATCTTCGCCTTCGCGGCGGTGGTGGGCCGGGGCGTCGAGAGCGTGGTCATCATCCTCGCGCTCACCGGCTGGACCGGCATGTATCGCCAGGTGCGTGCGGAATTCATCAAGCACCGCAGCCGCGAATACGTGCGCAGCGCGGAAGCCATCGGCGCCAGCATCGGCAGCCGCATGTTCCGCCACATCCTGCCCAACGTCAGCCACGTGATCCTGGTGCGCATGAGCCTGCTGGCGGTGGGCTTCATCAAGGCCGAGGTCATCCTGTCCTACCTCGGCCTGGGCGTGCGCGTGGACCAGGTCAGCTGGGGCACCATGCTGGCCGAGGCGCAGAGCGAGCTGATCCTGGGCCACTGGTGGCAACTGGCCGCGGCGACGCTGTTCATGGCCGTCTTCGTGACCGCCTTCTCGCTGATGGCCGATGCCTGGCGCGATGCGCTGGACCCCAAGCTGCGGGGGCTGGAATGACTGCGCCGCTGCTGAGCATCCAGGACCTGCGGGTCGCCTTCCGCATGGGCCACGGCGTCGTCGCCGAGGCCGTCAAGGGCGTGTCCTTCGACATCCCCGAGAACAGCACCGTCGCGCTGGTCGGCGAATCGGGCTCGGGCAAGAGCGTGACCGCGATGTCGGTGCTGAACCTGCTGCCGGACAACGCCCAGCGCCAGGGCCGCATCCTGTGGCAGGGCGCGAAGGGCGGCAGCCGCGACCTGCTGCAGACCGGCCTGTCCGAGCTGCAGTCGCTGCGCGGCAAGGAGATCGCCTGCGTCTTCCAGGACCCGATGAGCTCGCTGAACCCGGTCTTCACGGTCGGCCAGCAGCTCACCGAGCCGCTGATGAAGCACCTGGGCCTGTCGGCGCGCCAGGCGCTGGCGCGCGCCGAGGAACTGCTGGGCGAGGTCGGCATCCCCGAGCCCAAGCGCCGGCTCGAGAGCTACCCGCACGAGATGAGCGGCGGCCAGCAGCAGCGCGTGATGATCGCGATGGCGCTGGCCTGCGAACCGCGGCTGCTGATCGCCGACGAGCCGACGACCGCGCTGGACGTGACCATCCAGCGCCAGATCCTGGAGCTGCTGGGCAAGCTCAAGCGCACGCACAAGATGAGCGTGCTGTTCATCAGCCACGACCTGGCGCTGGTGGGCGAGATCGCCGACCACGTGGTCGTGATGCGCCACGGCGTGATCCGCGAGCAGGGCCCGGTGGCCGACATCTTCGAGCGCCCGCAGGACGACTACACCCGCGCGCTGCTGGCCTGCCGGCCCAGCCTGGAGGGCAACCCGGCGCGGCTGATGGTGATCGACGACCACATCGCGCAGACCCAGGCCGCCGCGCGCGGCGAGGCCTCGGCGACCGTCACCGCGAAGGCCAAGGACCCGGACGCGCCGGTGGTGCTGGAGGTGCGCTCGCTGGCCAAGAGCTTCTGGCTCAAGCAGGGCCTGTTCGGCAAGCGCGAATTCAAGGCCGTGCGCGACGTCAATTTCAAGTTGCGCAAGGGGCACACGCTGGGGGTGGTCGGCGAGAGCGGCAGCGGCAAGACGACGATGGGCCTGACGCTGCTGCGCCTGCACGAGCCGACCAGCGGCGAGGTCATCTTCGACGGCAAGAACCTGCTGGCGCTGGGCGACAAGGAGCGCCAGGTGATGCGCCGGCGCATCCAGGTCGTCTTCCAGAACCCCTACGCCAGCCTGAACCCGCGCTTCACGATCGGCCAGACGCTGGTCGAGCCGATGGCCATCCACGGCATCGGCAGGGACCTCGCCGAGCGCGAGCAGCGCGCGCGCAGCCTGCTCGAGAAGGTGGGCCTGGACGGCCGCGCCTTCGGCAAGTATCCGCACGAGTTCAGCGGCGGCCAGCGCCAGCGCGTGGCCATCGCGCGCTGCCTGACGCTCAACCCCGAGGTGCTGGTGCTGGACGAGGCGGTCAGCGCGCTGGACGTCAGCGTGCAGGCGCAGGTGCTGAACCTGCTGAAGGACCTGCAGGACGAATTCGGCCTGAGCTATGTCTTCATCAGCCACGACCTGGCGGTCGTGCGCTTCATCAGCGACGAGGTGCTGGTGATGAAGGACGGCCAGGTGGTGGAGCAGGCCAGCGCCGAGCAGATCCTGGCCGCGCCGCGCGAGGACTACACCAAGCGGCTGCTGGCGGCGATTCCGCGCGGGTACCAGCGGGCGACGGCGGGCTGAGCGGCGCGCGGCCCGTCCGAGGCGTCACGCCGGCGCAGACCTGCCGGAGGGCGCAGAGGGGGTCAGCGTAAAGGGTCAGGTCTTGCCTTTTGCCTCCTCGAACCCCGCCACCAGCCCGCCCACGGGGTCAGGTCTTGCCTCTGGAGCGCAGGCGCTCAGCGCAGCGCACAGCGCAGGGGGTCAGGTCTTGCCTTTTGCCCCCTCGACCCTCGCCACCAGCCGGCTGACCCGCGACACCGACAGGCTCAGCTCCCGCGCCAGCGCCGTCATCGCGTAGCCGTGGCGCGTATAGGCGGCATGCAGCGCCTCCTCCCGCGTCGGGCACTCGGCCAACAGCGCCGCCAGGGCCTTCGGCCGCGCGCGCTGAT
The DNA here is from genome assembly GCA_019635315.1 of Rubrivivax sp. Lineage (GTDB taxonomy): Bacteria > Pseudomonadota > Gammaproteobacteria > Burkholderiales > Burkholderiaceae_C > Rubrivivax. The sequence continues at coordinate 351,028 of JAHBZT010000001.1, read as the reverse complement.
GGCGCGGCACCTCGACATCGCCGGCCTGCTGCCGCGTCAGGCCTTCGAGCATGCGCCCGACGAAGGCCTCGTCGCCCAGGAAGACCTGCTGCCGGAGCCCGCGCGCCCAGAGGTCGCCGTCGGCATCCACGCCCAGCAGTTCGGCATACCGCGCGATGGCCCGGCTGCGGTCGGCCGCGCCCGCGAGCGGCCCGCCCAGCAGGTAGCCGTGCAGCCCGTCGCTGTCCAGCCATGGAGGTGTAGGCACCAGGCCCAGGTGCGCCTGACAGCTCGACCAGGGCCAGAGCTCCGCTGCGGCGACGAGACCCGCCGCCACCGGGTTGCGCTCCACATAGCGGCATAGCGCCAGCAGGTAGGCGTCGCGGTCGACGAGGATGGCCTTGAACCGCCCCTGGAACAGGTGGCCGACCAGGCCATGGCGGCGGTTGAAGCGCTGCGTGTAGACGCCGTTCAGGTGCCGCATCAGGCGCGACAGGTTGGCCCTGCGCGTGTGCAGCACCAGGTGAAAGTGGTTGCCCATCAGGCAGTAGGCCAGCACCTGCGCGTCGAAGCGGTCCATGGCCTGCTCCAGCACGGCCAGGTGGTCGATGCGGTCCTGGTCGTCGCGGTAGATGGGCTCGCGACGGTCGCCGCGCGACGTGACGTGGTAGACGGCGCCGGGGAACTCCAGGCGGAGGGGGCGGGACATCGCTCAAGTCTGCGGTGGGGCTGGGCAAAAGGCAAGACCTGACCCCGTGGTCGTGACCCCGTGGTCGTATGTGGACTCACTTCGACTCGTGCGGACGCCCAGCGCAAGTGCCGAGCGCAAAAGCAGCCAGCAAACAGCCGATCAGAGCAATTCCTGCAACCAGTGATGTCGAACGGCCTAGTAATAGGTTGGCGGAAGCAACAAGGGTGCCGATAGGCAGCGCTAACAGTAGCGGGAACTGGCGATGCCGAGCATAGAGCCATGCCAACGCAGCGACAATAGAGCACGCGGCGACGGTTAGCGCTGCCACTTCGGCCTGAGGGCTGGTGGCCCAAAGAATTGCCCAACCAAACAGCAAGACTACGAACATCGCGAGTTGGATCCGTTTGATCTTGTTCAAGGACATCCCTTTATCGCATGCTCAACAATGGCAACTGCCCCGCCGGCTACATGACCTGTTGCCATTCCTTTAAGAAACCCCATCGCCGCTTGATGCGCGACACCCCCAGCTCCGAAAGTGGCACCAGCATATGCGCCACTCGCTGCCCCTAGGGCAGTGTTGATTGCAACAGACTTCCAGTTCATCGCGCTCAGACTTCCAGCGCTGTTGAACGCCATTGCAGCGCTGCTAAAGAATGCAAACGCCCCTCCAAATACTGCACCGCCAACAGCCGCGGCTGCATTTGCTGCAATAAGGCCGTTCGGATCAGTGAACAAAATTGGATTCCCATTAGCGTATGCGTAGGCATTGATGCCCCCCGCCAGCCCGATGGGATCCGACTGGATGTACCGCCCAATACTCGGGTCATAGTACCGATTCCAGTTGTACCAAAGCCCGCTCTCCGCATCGAAATACTGCCCGGGGAAACCCACGTTCATGGCGCCAAAGACGCCGCCGCCCGGCACCTCCTCCACGGTTCGGTCGAAGGCATGGTTGTTCGCACGCCAGACCACCGCCTGGGACGCGTTGGTCAGCACCTCCGGCCGCCCCAGGTGGTCGTTGTGGCTGGCATAGAAGGCCCCGCCCCGCACGATGCCCAGCAGCTCGCCGGCCACCCACACATACTGCGTCGGCGTCGGTCCCGACTCGTACAGCAGCTCGCCGGCCATGCCGTAGACGTAGCGCGTGTCCTGGCTGCCGAGCTGCTTGCGCACGCGCTGCCCCCGCGCATTGTTCGAGTAATAGGCATGCGTGCCGCCCAGACCGAAGTAGCCCAGGCGGTCGAAGGCGTCGTAGGCGAAGCTGCGACCGCCGTCGCTGAGCAGGTTGCCGGCGGCGTCGTAGCCGAAGACGCGCGCGCCCACCGTATGCAGGCGGTGCGTCCCGGGGTAGTAGGCATATGTCGCGTTGGTCCCGGGGCGCGTGTGCGCCGTCCGGTTGCCCGTGCCGTCCAGGCCGAAGCCCTGGTCGTCGCCGGTCTTCTGCACGCCGACCAGCCGGTCCACGCCGTCGTAGCCGAACGTGGACGACTGCGCCGGATACAGGGCATCGGTGATGGTCGTCACGGTGTCGAGTCCCGCCGTGTAGCCATAGCTCAGATCATGCCTCGTCGGGCTGGCGAGTTGCTGGATGCGCCCGTCGCTGTCGCGCGCAAAAGGCAAGACCAGACGCCGAACTTCCTGACCCCGAACTCTGTGCCGAGGCAAAAGGCAAGACCTGACCCCTAGTCTTGGTGGCGTGAGTCTGTGATCGGGGCCCGGCAAAAGGCAAGACCTGACCCCTAGTCTCCGCACACAGCCCTCTCGAATCTGTGTTCGAGATGGGGTTAGAAAGCGCATATGCATAGGTATTGACGCCGCCTACGAGGCCAACGGGATCCGACTGAATGTAGAGCCGCCCAGGCGCCACCCCCGGGGTCGGAGGTCGTTGTTCATCTACCCGCTGAATGCAAAGCGAAGGACGAGAAATAGACCGCTTGCAGTCGCAGCCAAAAGCACAACTGTTCCCGTCATGTCGATAACCCAGCGAGCCCAGCCGCGGCCGCTCGGCTTTGCCGCTTTCCATGGCGATGGTTCCATCGGAGCGAGCCAGCGGCCGTCTGCCAGGTATCCAACGCCAAACGCCAACGCTACGGCACATAGAAGCGCAACGCCTCTACGCAGTTCTGCGCTAGCGAAAGCGACCGGCGACATCGGGACGCACATGAAGCTAAAGACCGCTATCGCGAGAACGAGCAAGCTAAACCCAAGGAGTCGTCGACGATTCCTTGACCGATCGGGTTCCACAAGGTGCATTTGACTTCTCGTGGCTCAACATTAACGTGGGCAACCGTTCGCCTCGGTGGGCGCCACTAAACCTCCTGCAGCCATTGCCGCTGCGGCGGGTCTGGGCCTTGCTGCTAGCCTAGCTCCGTGGGCAAGGCCTGCGAGGCCCGCAACACTGCCAGGTGCTGCTAAGGCGACACCACTTCCGATCAGAGCACCTGCAACAGCACCCAATCCTGCTGCGTAGGCCAAACCCGACCATGAGTTCCCACCGGAAGCGAGGTACGCCGCTCCACCAGCGAGCCCGCCAAACGCGCCCCCGACAAGCCCACCACCGATCGCCTGCAGCACCAGACCTTCAGGGTCTACGTAGCTAATCGGGTTCCCACCCACATACGCATACGTATTGATCCCTCCTGCCAGCCCAATGGGATCGGACTGAATGTACCGTCCAATACTCGGGTCATAGTACCGATTCCAGTTGTACCAAAGCCCGCTCTCCGCATCGAAATACTGCCCGGGGAAACCCACGTTCATGGCGCCAAAGACGCCGCCGCCCGGCCCCTCCTCCACGGTTCGGTCGAAGGCATGGTTGTTCGCACACCAGACCACCGCCTGGGACGCGTTGGTCATCACCTCCGGTCGCCCCAGGTGATCGTTGTGGCTGGCATAGAAGGCCCCGCCGCGCACGATGCCCAGCAGCTCGCCGGCCACCCACACATACTGCGTCGGCGTCGGTCCCGACTCGTACAGCAGCTCGCCGGCCATGCCGTAGACGTAGCGCGTGTCCTGGCTGCCGAGCTGCTTGCGCACGCGCTGCCCCCGCGCATTGTTCGAGTAATAGGCATGCGTGCCGCCCAGACCGAAGTAGCCCAGGCGGTCGAAGGCGTCGTAGGCGAAGCTGCGACCGCCGTCGCTGAGCAGGTTGCCGGCGGCGTCGTAGCCGAAGACGCGCGCGCCCACCGTATGCAGGCGGTGCGTCCCGGGGTAGTAGGCATATGTCGCGTTGGTCCCGGGGCGCGTGTGCGCCGTCCGGTTGCCCGTGCCGTCCAGGCCGAAGCCCTGGTCGTCGCCGGTCTTCTGCACGCCGACCAGCCGGTCCACGCCGTCGTAGCCGAACGTGGACGACTGCGCCGGATACAGGGCATCGGTGATGGTCGTCACGGTGTCGAGTCCCGCCGTGTAGCCATAGCTCAGATCATGCCTCGTCGGGCTGGCGAGTTGCTGGATGCGCCCGTCGCTGTCGCGCGTGAGCAGGCGGGACAGGCCGGGGTCAAGCCTCGCCTCCCTTCAGTTCCGGCGCCCGTCTCCGGGTAGACGAGGCAAAAGGCAAGACCTGACCCCGGATCTCCGACCTGACCCCGGATCTCCCGGATCTCCTGCTGTCTTCCGGGCTTGCCAACCATGGTGCCTGCGCATGTCGCCTGTCCCGTCATCGTCTGCCTAGCCCCCATTCTGAGTGGCGCCGGCCGTGCGAACCACCTGACAACTCCTACAGCCCGGTCAAGCCCTTACGCCATTTGACGGACGCCCCTGTCCACGGCCCGCGGACGCCCCGCACCCGCCGCGGCCGCAGAATCACGCCCGCCCACAACCCGACCCCGAGGAGGAGAACCCCATGAGCCTGCTGACCTCGTGGCGCGAAGTCGCGCCCGGCCCCGCGACCGTCGTCGCGCCCGACGAACGCCTGCCCTGGCCGCAGACCGCGGCGATGGGCGTGCAGCATGTCATCGCGATGTTCGGCGCCACCGTGCTGGCGCCCATCCTGATGGGCTTCGACCCCAACGTCGCGATCCTGATGAGCGGCATCGGCACGCTGATCTTCTTCGTGCTGGTCGGCGGCCGCGTGCCCAGCTACCTGGGTTCCAGCTTCGCCTTCATCGGCGTCGTCATCGCGGCCACCGGCTATGCCGGGCCGGGGGCGAATGCCAACCTGGGCGTCGCGCTGGGTGGCATCGTCGCCTGCGGCGTGCTGTACACGCTGATCGGGCTGGTCGTGATGGCCAGCGGCACGAAGTGGATCGAGACGCTGATGCCGCCGGTGGTCACCGGTGCGGTCGTCGCGGTGATCGGCCTCAACCTGGCCGGCATCCCGATCAAGAACATGGCGCCGACCCCCTTCGACGCCTGGATGCAGGGCCTGACCTTCGTCTGCGTCGGCCTCGTCGCGGTCTATACGCGTGGCATGGTGCAGCGGCTGCTGATCCTGGTCGGCCTCATCGTCGCGAGCCTCGTCTATGCCGTGCTGACCAACGGCCTCGGCCTGGGCAAGCCGGTGGACCTGTCGGGCATCGCCAATGCCGCCTGGTTCGGCCTGCCCAACTTCGCGGCGCCGGTCTTCGAGGCCAAGGCCATGCTGCTGATCGCGCCGGTGGCCATCATCCTGGTGGCCGAGAACCTGGGCCACATCAAGGCCGTGGCGGCGATGACCGGGCGCGACCTGAACCCGTACATCGGCCGCGCCTTCGTCGGCGACGGCGTCGCGACCATGGTCTCGGGCGCCAGCGGCGGCACCGGCGTCACGACCTATGCGGAGAACATCGGCGTCATGGCCGCGACCAAGATCTACTCGACCGCGATGTTCGTCGTCGCCGCGCTGATCGCCATCCTGCTCGGCTTCAGCCCCAAGTTCGGCGCGCTGATCCAGGCCATCCCGCTGGCGGTGATGGGCGGCGTGTCCATCGTCGTCTTCGGCCTGATCGCGATCGCCGGCGCCAAGATCTGGGTCGACAACCGGGTCGACTTCTCGGACAACCGCAACCTCATCGTCGCCGCGATCACGCTGGTGCTGGGCACCGGCGACTACACGCTGAAATTCGGCGACTTCGCCTTCGGCGGCATCGGCACCGCGACCTTCGGTGCCATCCTGCTGCACCTGCTGCTGCGGCGCGGCGGCACCAACTGACTGACGCGGCAGGCGCGGGTGGCCGGGCCGGCGCGGCCGCAGGCGCCGGCGCCGGCCGTCGTGCAGGCACGGACGAGCGCCGGCCGGCGGCGGCGCATGGGCGGCAGCCGCGCGCTACAGGCGCCGCACGCGGATCGTGTAGTCGCCGACGCCGCTGGCGCGGTTGTAGTGCCGCACCTGCGCCCAGTACTGCCCGGGCTCCAGCGGCGCGACGATGCGCGCATTCAGGCTGGTGCCCGAATCGTCGTCCTCGGCGATCAGCGCGGTCGGGCTGTCGGGGCCGAACAGCTTCATCACTAGGTCGCTGGGGCCGGCGGTGTCGATCTGGTGCTTGCCGGCGGTCTTCACGGTGAAGCGGAACAGGTCCTCCTCGCCGGCCTTGCCGATCGCCGCCTTGGTGCGCCGGCGCGCGCCGACCTGCAGCTCGACCGCCGTGTCCACGGTCGGCGCGGTCTTCTTCGGGTACATCTTCGCGCCGCCGACGAAGGCACGGTCCAGGTCCGACAGCACCTCGTTGGCCTCGGTGCCGATGCCGTTGGTCGTCCACTCGGCCGGGAAGAAGTACAGCATGATGGACTTGGGGTCGAAGGCCGTGCCGTGGATCTGGTCGGCACGGTAGCGCTCGAGGATGTTGTGCCGCGTCGTGCGCGCGTCCCAGAAATTCGGCGACCCGGCCATCTCGCGGATCACCACCGCCTCGTTCCACTGGATGCCGCCGGCCGGGTTCTGGTGCTCGTGGGCCAGGCCGATGGCATGGCCGAACTCGTGCGCCGCGGTGCCGCCGTCCAGGAAGCCCAGGTTCATCGTCGGCTCGTCCAGCGGGATGCTGCGGCAGTCGGTGCCGAGGTAGGACCAGGCGCCGTCGTTGGGGTCGAAGGCGATGCGGATCTCGGCGTCCGGCGCGTCATCGAAGACGAACTTCAGGTTGGCCACCGCCTCCCACCAGCCGGCCTGCTCCTTGGCCTTCGCGCGCTGCGCCGTCGTGCCGCCGATGAAGCGCACGCGCAGCGTGCTGCCGTTCATCCAGGCCTTGCCGATCGGCGATATGGCACGCGTGCGGCCGGCGCGGCGCTCGGTGGCCTGCGGCCGGAACAGTTCGCGCGGCAGGATGCGGTCGAAGCAGACATGCGGGCGTGCCATGGTCGTGGTCCTCGTGACGGTGCGGACCACTGTAGGCGAGCGCGCCGCGGCGCGCGCTCCCTAGTTCACGGCGTGCCGGCGTCGCTCAGTTCGGCTTCGCCAGCCCCAGCTTCTCGACCAGCGCCTTCTCGCGCTGGAAGGTCTCCTCGGCGAAGCGCGTGTACTCGGCCGGGTTCATCGGCATCAGCTGCTGGTCGAACCTGGCCAGCGCCTCGACGTGGTTGGGCATCTGCATGGCCTGCTTGAAGGCGTCGTGGATGCGCTGCACCAGCGCCGGCGCCATGCCCTTGGGCCCGCCGATGCCGTAGGGCGAGGCCTGCACCAGCGGGATGCCCAGCTCGGTCAGCGTCGGCACGTCGGGAAACTTGGCCAGCCGCTGCGCGCCCCAGGTGTTGAGCACGCGCAGCTTGCCGCTGGCGACATGCGGCGCGAAGCCGGTGCTGTCGGCCGCGGCCATGATCTGACCGCCCAGGATGCTCTGCATCAGGTCGGCGCTGCCCTTGTACGGGATGTGGTTCAGCTGCAGGCCCAGGCGCTGCGCGATGTCCTCCATCGTCAGGTGCGGGCTGGTCAGCACGCCGGTGCTGCCGTAGGCCAGCTTGCCCGGGTTGGCCTTGGCGTAGGCCACGAAGTCGGCCCAGGTCTTGATCGGCCCGTCGGCCGGCACCACGACGCCGAAGGCATAGCCGGTGACGCCCAGGATGTAGGTGAGGTCCTTCACCGGGTCCCAGGTGATGCGCGTCGTGTAGGGCAGGCGGAAGACGCCCAGCGGGATCTGCGCCAGCGTGTGGCCGTCGGGCGCTGCGCTCAGCAGCTGCTGCGCCGGCAGCGTGCCGCCGGCGCCAGGGCGGTTCTCGACGATGACCTGCTGGCCGATCAGCTTGCTCGCGTTGTCGGCCAGCACGCGCATCGTCATGTCGGTCGGGCCGCCGGGCGGGAAGGCGATCATCAGCTTCACCGGCTGGCTGGGCCAGGCGGCCTGCGCGCGCGCCGCGGTCGACCACAGCGCGGCCGGGGCGGCCAGGGTTCCGGCGGCCAGCGCGGCGCTGTGCAGCACGCGCCGGCGGGTGGGATACAGCGGGCGGGGCATGGTCGTCTCCTGTCGAGTTTCACGGGCGCGCCAGCGTGCGCGCCACGCCGCGGGGCGACAAGCGGGCGATCCCGCACCGGGGCTGTCGCGCGCGCGACAGGTCCCGCCTGGGGCCAGGGCCTGCGGGTCCGGCCGCGTGCTGCGCGCGGCCGCGACACCGCGCGCCTCAAGCCCGCCGGCCAACGGCCGAAATGCCGTCGATGAGGGTCGGGTCGCTCAGGGGCTGGGGTCGGCGCGCGGGCCGCGCGCTGGCGGCGCCGCGCGTGTGGCCGGTCGCCGCCGCGCTGGCCGTGCTGCAGGCGGCCGCGCTCGCGCCGGCGCCGGCGCGCGCCGCACTGGCGGCGACCGCCCCGCCCGCCGTCACGTCCGCCGGCGCAGCCGCCGTTGCACCGACCACGGTCGCCGAGATCGAACGCCGCTGGCGCGGCCGGCCGCTGGCCGCCGTCGCCGCGCTCGACGCCGCGCTGGCCGCGCTGCCGGCGCGGGCCGGCGCCGCCGCACGCACCGAACTGCTGACGCTGCGCGGCATGATGCTGGTCGTCGCCGGCGACGCGGTGGCGGTGGAGGGCGTGGCCCGCGAGCTCGCCGCGACCGGCGGCGCCGGCGCGCCGGCGGCCGCCGCCGCGCTGCTGCTGCGTGCCGCCTGGCAGGCGCAGCATGGCGCGCTGGGGCGCGCCGACCGCCTGCTCGCCGACGCCACGGCCCGGCTGCCGGCCCAGGCCTCGCCGCTGCTGCAGCTGCGCCTGGCCATCACGCATGGCCGCGCGCTGCTCTCGCTGGGGCGGCTGGACGACGCGGTGCGGCAGCACCAGCGCGCCGTCAACCTGGCCGACGCGCTGGGCGAGGACTGGCGCCGCGCCGACGCGCGCAGCCGGCTCGCCTATGCGCTGCTGCTGGCCCAGCAGCACGACACCGCCTGGCGCGTCAACCAGGAGGCGATGCGCCTGGCCGCCGGCGACGCGCTGGCGCTGTCCGGCGCGCTGACCACGCAGGGCATGCTGCTCGGCGCCCGCGGCCGGCGCGGCGAGGAGCTGCAGGTCATGCAGCAGGCCGTCGAGCAGGCGCGCCGCGCCGACGCGCCGCGCGACGAGGCGCTGACGCTGGCCAACCTGGCCGACCACTACCTGAAGCAGGGCGACTGGGCGACCGCGCTGGCCCTCGCGCGCCAGGCGCTGCCGCTGGCACGCGAGGTGCGCGACGCCACCATCGAGTCGGTCGCGCTGACGAATGCCGGCCTGGCGCTGATCTCGATGGGCCGGCGCGACGAGGGCCTGGCGCTGGTGCAGGACAGCCTGGTCATCGAGCAGCGCGCCGGCGCGCTGACCAACGTGTCGGAGATCCGGCGCGAGCTCGGGCTGTACCTGGAGAAGGCCGGCTTCCTGCCCGAGGCCTGGGCCGCGCTGAGCGAGCACCGGCGGCTGGCCGACGAGGTCTTCCGCCAGAGCCACCAGCAGGCGGTGCTGGAGCTGCAGGAGGCCTTCGACGCCGAGCGCCGCGAGCGCGAACTGGCACTGCTGCAGACCGAGCGTGCGCTGAAGGAGCAGCAGCTGCTGGCGCGCGACCTGCAGCAGGGCCTGTGGGCGGTCGGCGTCGCCGCCGGCGGGCTGCTGCTGGCCGTCGTCGCGGTGCTGCTGCGCCGGCTGGGCGCCAGCAACCGCAGCCTGGCCAGCAGCAACCTGGCGCTGGAACGCGCCAGCGAGCGCGACCCGCTGACCGGCCTGGCCAACCGGCGCCACCTGCTGCGCCACCTGGCGCAGCAGGGGCCGGCGGCCGGTGCGGCGTTCGAGGGTTCGCTGCTGGTCATCGACATCGACCACTTCAAGCGCATCAACGACGAGCATGGCCATGCCGCCGGCGACGCCGTGCTGGTCGAGCTGGCGCAGCGCGTGGCGGGCGTGCTGCGCGACGAGGACCTCGTCGTGCGCTGGGGCGGCGAGGAATTCCTGGTGCTCGTGCCGGCGCTGCCGGCGGCCGCGGTCGAGGCGCTGGCGCAGCGGCTGCTGGAGGTCGTCGGCGGCGAGCCGGTCGCCGTCGGGCGGCTGCGCCTGGCGGTCACGGCGTCGATCGGCTTCGCGACCTTCCCGCTGCCGCCGGCGTGCCAGCCGGTGGGCTGGGAGCGCGCCGTCGACCTGGTCGACAGCGCGATGTACCTGGCCAAGGCGCAGGGGCGCAACCGGGCCTGCGGCCTGCGCGCCTGGCCGCAGCCGCCTGCCGCCGACGCCGCGCCGGCGCAGCCGGCGGCCGCCCTGGAGGCGGCGTGGCGCGCCGGCCGCGCCGAGCTGGCGCAGCTGCGTGGTCCGCAGCACCCCACCGCCGCTGGCCGGGCGGGGCGGGCGGGTGGCGCCGAGGCGGCCGAACCGGTGGCTGCGGCATGAGCGCGCCGGGCCGCTCCCAGGCGCTCGTCCCGGCGCGCGCAGCGCGGAGGGTCGTCCCGTGAGCGGGCCGATGCCGGACGCGGCGACGGCGTGGCGGGCTGCCGGCCGGCGGCGGGCGCTGCGCGTGCTGCGCTCGGCGCTGCCGGCATGGCTGCTCGCCGCCGCGCTGCCGGCGCTGGCGCTGCACGCGCCGCTGCCCGACCAGGCGAAGGTTCACGCGCTGGCCAGCTGGCAGGCGCTGCTCGACCAGCAGGTGCGCCGGGGCTACGAGGAGCCGGACCAGGCGCTGGCCACGCTGGCCACGCTGCAGCCGCGGGTCGCGCATCTGCCGGCGGTGGCCAGCGAACGGCGCGCACTCGAGCTGGCGCGCGCGCTGGTCGCCGCCAGCGCCGGCCGCGACGGGCAGACCGCGGCCGCGCTGGACGCCTTTGCCGCCGACGACGCGCTGGCCGCCGCCGACCGGCGGCTGGTGCAGGCCGCACTGGCCGACGCCCATGGCGACACCGCGCTGGCGGCCGAGGCCGGGCGCGACGCGCTGCAGGCCTACCGCCAGCTGTGCCCGGCCCACGAGGCCTGCGACCTGCGCTCGACCTGGCGCGCGCTGCAGCTGCTGGCGCGCCACGACGCGCTGCGCGGCCACCCGAGCACCGCGCTCGGCCATGCGCTGGCGGCCGCGGAGCTGGCGCGCCACCTCGGCGACGACCACCGCCAGGCCTGGGCGCTGGCGATGGCCGCCGACCTGGCCGGCGAGCTGGGCGATGCCGGCGCCGAGCAGCAGCACCTGGCGCAGGCCCAGCGCCTGGCGCGGCTGGCCGGCGCGCCGCAGACACTGGCCCGCGTGCACATCTACGAACTGCGCCTGCACCGGCGCCGCGGCGACCTCGCCGGCGCGCGCCGCGTCACCGAGCAGGGCCTGGACTTCGCCGAGCAGGCGCGCTCGCCGCGCCTGGCCGCGGTGCTGCTGGCCAACCTGAGCGACCTCGACGTGCACGAGGGCCGGCCGCGCCAGGCGCTGGCCGCCGTCGAGCGTGCGCTGCCGGTGGCGCGCCGCGCCGGCGACCGCCGGCTCGAGCGCGCGCTGCTGCACAACGCGGCGCTGGCGCGCATCGGCCTTGGCGAGGGCGAGGCGGCGCTGAAGACGCTGGACACGCTGCTGGCCGACTACCGCGCCAGCGGCGTCACCGCCGACGAGGCCGGCGTGCTGCGCGAATTCGCCGACGCCTTCGCCGCCGCCGGGGCGCTGCGCACCGCGCTCGCGCTGTACCACCGCGAGCGCGCGCTGGCCGCGCAGATGATGGCGGCCAACCGCGAGGCCGCGCTCGCCCAGCTGCGCGAGCGCCACGACCACGAGGCCCAGCAGCGCCGGCTGGCACAGCTGGCGCGCGACAACGCGCTGATGGGCGCGCAGATCGAGAACCGGGCGGCGATGCAGCAGGTGTGGATGGGCGGCGCCGCCGCGCTGGCGCTGGCGGTGCTGCTGGTGGCGCTGCTGTACCGCCGCGTGCATGTCGCCAACCGCCGGCTGCAGCACAACCACCTGCTGCTGCGCGAGCGCAGCCAGCGCGATCCGCTGACCGGGCTGGCCAACCGGCGCGCGCTGCACGAGCGGGCCGCGGCGCAGGGACTGGACCGCCGCTTCGCCGGCGCGCTGCTGCTGGTGGACATCGACCACTTCAAGCAGGTCAACGACCGCCACGGCCATGCCGCCGGCGACGCGGTGATCGCCGAGGTGGCGCGCCGGCTCGCCGGCGTCGTGCGCGACGACGACCTCGTCGTGCGCTGGGGCGGCGAGGAATTCCTGGTGCTGATGCCGCCACGGGCGCCCGAGCGCGCGCCGGCCGCCGCGGCGGAGCTCGCGGCGCGCGTGCTGCAGGCCGTCGGCGGCGCGCCGCTGCCCGCCGGCGACGGCGCCGGCACCCCGCGGCGCACCACCGTCTCGGTCGGCTTCGGCGCCTTTCCGCTGCCGCCGGCCGGCCTGCCGCTGTCGCTGCAGCGCGCGGTCGACCTCGTCGACATGGCGCTGTACATGGCCAAGCACCAGGGCCGCAACCGCGCCGTCGGCGTGATCGCCGCGGCGGTCGAGAGCACGGCGGCACTGCACGAGGCGCTGGCCGACCCCGAGCGCGCGCGCCGCGACGGGGTCTTCACGCTGCAGCAGATCGCCGGGCCGCGCGCCGCCCCCGACGGCGCGGGCGACGGTGCCGACGGGATGCCCGCCGCGGCGCTGGACGAGACCGTGCGCGCGACCGCCGGCGAGCGCGCCGAAACCCCGGCCGCGTCGGCGGCCTGGGCCGCGACGCGGCCGATGCAGGACCTGCCGGCCTGAAGCTCGCCGACCGCGCGGCCATCGCCCTGCCACGGCGGCGCGGCACGCCAGCACCGACAATCTGCGCCATGCCCTTCGCTTTCGATGCGCGCCCGGCCTGGGCGCTCGGCCCGCTGCTGGCCGCCGCCACCGCCTTCGCCCAGACCAGCCCATCGCCGGCCCCGCCGCCCGCTCCCGCTCCCGTTCCCGCTCCAGCGGCGCCCGCGGCCGGCGAACGCGTGGAGATCACCGGCGGCCGCGAGAGCGATACCGAGCAGCGCCGCCAGTCGACGGCGGCGAAGATCGTCATCGGCCGCGAGGAGATCGACAAGTTCGGCGACGCCACGCTCGGCGAGGTGCTGCGCCGGCTGCCCGGCGTGACGACGCCCGGCGCGCCCGGCCGCGGCGGCCCGCCGCGCCTGCGCGGGCTGGGCGGCGGCTTCACGCAGCTGCTGATCGACGGCCAGCGCATCCCGCCGGGCTTCAGCCTGGAGAGCCTGACGCCGGAGCAGGTCGAGCGCATCGAGATCCTGCGCGCGCCGACCGCCGAGACCGGCGCGCGCGCGATCGCCGGCACCATCAACATCGTCACGCGTGAAGGCTTCCGGCGCCGGCTCAACGACCTGCGCATCGGCTTCGGCGTCGAGAACGGCCGCTTCTCGCCGGGCCTCAACTGGTCGCACAACGACAGCGCCGGCGCGCTGACCTACACCGTCTCGGCCTCGGCCTTCCGCAGCCGGCGCGAGGACGAGAACCGCAGCGACACCCGGGTGGAGGACCTGGACAGCGGCACGCTGCGGGAGGATCGCAGCTTCGGCTCGACGACGCGCGGCGAGCGCCAGGGCATGAACCTGACGACGCGGCTGCAGTGGCGGCTGGGCGCCGCCGGCGACCTGCTGATGCTGATGCCCTCGGTCTTCCACGCCGAGAACCACAGCGACGTCGCCTTCCGGCTGGACCAGCGCCAGGGGCCGAGCACGCCGGAGCGCTACGAGACCGGCACCAGCACGGTGGACGGGCGCTTCACGACCGGCCGCCTGGGCCTGCAGTACCGCCAGCGCGTCGGCGAATGGCGGCTGGAGTCCAACGGCAGCGCCGGCGCCTGGCGCGCCCGCAGCAGCACGCTGCGCCAGGAGGACTACGGCGCCAGCAGCACGCTGCCGCCGCGTGTGCTGGACGACCGCGGCACGACGCGCGAGCGTTCCGCCAACCTCACCTTCAAGGGCTCGCGCCTGCTCGGCGGCGAGGGCCGCGAGCACAGCCTGGTCGCCGGTGCCGAGATCGAGACCGTGCGCCGCGACGAGGAGCGCATCTCGCTGGAGAACGGCCAGCCGACGCTGGTCGACTTCGGCGAGAACCTCTCGGCCCGCGTGCTGCGCCTGGCCGGCTACGTGCAGGACGAATGGTCGCTGTCGCCGCAGTGGGCGCTGCACGCCGGGCTGCGCTGGGAAGGCATCACGACGCAGGGCGACGATGCGCAGGGCGAGCGCCCGCGCAACCGCAGCAGCGTGTGGACGCCGCTGGTGCATGCGGTCTACAAGCCCGACCCGAAGAGCCGCGACCAGGTGCGCGTGAGCCTGACACGCAGCTACCGCAGCCCGGGCATCGCGTCGCTGATCGCGCGGCCGAGCCTCAACCGCGACCGGCCGGCCAGCGGCCCGAACGAGGCCGTCACCGCCGACACGGCCGGCAACCCCGGTCTGAAGCCCGAGCTGGCGACCGGCCTGGACGTCGCCATCGAGCGCTACCTGGAAGGCGGCGGCGTGCTCAGCGCCAGCCTCTTCCACCGCCGCATCGGCAACCTGATCCGCGGCGTGACGACGCTGGAAACGGTCGACTGGAGCAACGTCCCGCGCTACGTGCGCCGACCGCAGAATATCGGCGACGCGACGACGCAGGGCGTCGAGCTGGAAGCCAAGTTCCGCCTCGACCAGCTGGTCGCCGCCGCGCCGCGCGTGGAGCTGCGCAGCAACCTGAGCCTGTACCGCTCGCGCGTGGACGGCGTGCCCGGCCCGGACAACCGGCTCGAGCAGCAGGCCCAGGCCAGCGCCAACCTGGGCGCCGACTACCGTCTGCGCGGCACGCCGCTGACGCTGGGCGGCAACGTCAACTGGGTGCCCGGCTACACGACGCGCACCGAGGCCGGGCGCACGGTGACCGAGGGCCGCAAGCAGGTCTGGGACGCCTATGCGCTGTGGACCTTCAACCCCGGCCTGGCGCTGCGCGTGCTGGGCAACAACCTGGACCCGCGCGATCACGGTTCGACCACCGTCGTCGACACGCCGGTGGGCAGCACCACCGAGCGCACGACGGTGGCCGCCAGCAGCCCGAGCTTCACGAACTGGCAGCTGCGGCTGGAGCTCAAGCTCTAGGGAGGCGCTAGGGATGCCCCGGCTGCGTGGCGCGGCCGGCGGCCGGCACACTCGGCGTCCCGACCACGACGCCGACGCCAACCGCCATGTCCCTGCCCACCCGCCGCCGCCTGATCCTGTCCGCCGCCGCCCTGCCGCTGTCCACGCTGGGCACGCTGGCCGCGCTGCCCCTTGCCGCGCGCGCGCAGGGCGCCTGGCCGAACAGGCCGGTGCGCATCGTCGTGCCCTTCGCCGCCAGCGGCACCACGGACATCCTGGCGCGCGCGCTGGCGCCGGAATTCCAGCGCGCCTTCGGCCAGCCC
The DNA here is from genome assembly GCA_019635315.1 of Rubrivivax sp. Lineage (GTDB taxonomy): Bacteria > Pseudomonadota > Gammaproteobacteria > Burkholderiales > Burkholderiaceae_C > Rubrivivax. The sequence continues at coordinate 335,646 of JAHBZT010000001.1, read as the reverse complement.
TTCGTGATCGACAACAAGCCCGGTGCCGGCGGCAATACCGGCGCCACCGAGGTCGCGAAGGCCGCGCCCGACGGCTACACGCTGCTGATGGGCACCGTCGGCACGCACGCGATCAACGCCGCGCTGTACCCGCGCATGCCCTTCGACCACGTCAAGGACTTCGCGCCGGTCTCGCTGGTCGCCGGCGTGCCCAACGTGCTGGTCATGAACCCCGAATCGGCGAAGAAGTACGGCGTCGAGACGGTGCCCGACCTGGTCAAGGCGCTGAAGGCCAACCCGGGGCGGCTGAACATGGCCAGCTCGGGCAACGGCACCTCGATCCACCTCGCCGGCGAGCTGTTCAAGACGATGACCGGCACCTTCATGGTCCACATCCCCTACCGCGGCTCGGGCCCGGCGCTGATCGACCTGATGGGCGGCACGATGGACCTGATGTTCGACAACCTGCCCAGCGCGATGCCGCACATCCGCAGCGGCCGGCTCAAGGCGCTGGCGGTGACGAGCGCGCAGCGCTCGGCGTCCATCCCCGAACTGCCGACGGTGGCCGAGGCCGGCGGCAAGGTGCTCGAAGGCTACGAGGCCAGTTCCTGGTTCGGGCTGCTGGCGCCCGCCGGCACGCCGGCGGACATCGTCGCGCGCGTGCAGCAGGAAACCGCCAAGGCGCTGGCGCTGCCGGCGATGCGCGAACGCCTGCTGGGCCTGGGCGCCATCCCCAGCGGCAACACGCCGGCCGAGTTCACCGCCTTCATCGCCGCCGAGACGGCGAAGTGGGCGCGGGTCGTGAAGGCGTCGGGCGCGAAGGTGGATTAGGTGTCTGCGCGGCGGAGCCGCGCAGACACCCCGCCTGCGGCTGAATGCACGGCTCCCCCGAGCCCCCTCCGTGAGGGGGCTCCAGCCGGTTCGACCGCACCCTCCAGCCTCCCTCCGGGAGGGAGGCTCCAGTCAGTTTGACGCACGCTGAGACTGCGCCGGCCTTGGCGGTGCGGGCGCGCTCGCGCCCGCAGGCGCTCGCCCTTCGCCCGGCGCGCATCGGTCCGCAGGGACCGTTCCACGTCCCGGCTCAGCTCTCGCGCGCGAAGACCTGCTTCACGCGGGCGAGCAGCGGCGTCACCATCGGCACCGTCAGCATCGTGCTGGCCAGCGCCATCAGCAGCAGCGCGGTGAAGGTGGCGCTGGTGATCACGCCCTTGTCCAGCAGCACGTTGGCGAAGATGATCATGATCAGCGCCTTGGTCTGCAGCAGCCAGCCGATCAGGCGCGCCTCGCCCGGCGCCCAGCCCAGCACGCGGCCGGCGAGGTGCACGCCGGCCAGCTTGCCGGCCACCGAGGCCAGCAGCAGCCAGCCGGCAGCGACGAAGACCGCCACGCCGCCCATCTCCCACTGCGTGCGCAGCCCGGTGGACAGGAAGAAGACCGGCATCACCACCAGCAGCACGTGGTGGCGCAGCGTGTCCATCTGCTCGCGGTCGAACCAGTCGGCGTCCATCACCGCGCCGGCCAGGAAGGCGCCGACCATGTAGTGCAGCCCGGCCCAGTCGGCGCCCAGCGCGATGGCGGCCAGCCAGACGAGGCCGACAAACCAGCGGTCGCGCTCGGGCAGGCGCTGCATCAGGCGGCGGAAGAGCAGCGTCGCGAGCGCGAAGACGAGCAGGAAGCCGAGCTGCCGGCCCACGCGCGTCCAGTCCATCAGGATCAGCGCCAGCACGCCCCAGATCGCGATGTCGTCCAGGCTCGCGTAGCGCAGGATGCGCTGGCCCAGCGGCCGGCGCAGGATGTCCAGCTTCTCCATGAACAGGATCAGGATCGGCAGCGCGGTCACCGCGCAGGCCATGCCGATGCCCAGCACGAACTGCCAGTCGCGGCCCTGCGGGCCGATCCAGCCCGCCGTCGGCAGCATGGCCAGCGCCGCGACGCAGCCGAAGGCCAGCGGCACGCCCAGCGCCAGCCCGGCGGTGATGCTGCTCTCGCGCCGGTGGCGCCAGGCCTTGGCGAGGTCGAGCTCGATGCCGGCGATCCACACGAACAGCATCACCGCCCACCAGGCGATGCCGTTCAGGCTCTGGATGACCTCGGGCGTGAAGACGAAGGCGTAGTACTCGGGGAAGGCCGCGCCCAGCACGCCGGGGCCGAGCAGGATGCCGGCGATGATCTGCACCACCACGAGGGGCGCGAAATACTCGGTGCGACACAGCCGCCACACCAGGTAGGGCACCGTGGTGATGATCAGCATCGCGATCAGGAAACGTTCGGTCGTGTTCATGCGGCGGCGACGCGCGCCGGCACGGGTGCGGCCGGCGGCGCGCGATTCTCACCGAAGGGGCAGCGCCGGGTGCGGCGCAGGCGCTCGGGCTGTGCGCGGCGCGCGTGGCGCCGGTGCCGCAACTGCGGTCGCGGCGCGGCGCGGCGCGAAGGTTCAGCCGGCTTCCGCCGTCGCGACGCGTTCGGCCCAGCGCGCCGCGAAGGCCGGCAGTTCGGCCGCCGGCAGCGGGCGGCTCATGTGGTAGCCCTGCGCCTCGTCGCAGTGCAGCGCGACCAGCTGCCGCCAGATGGCCTCGTTCTCGACCCCCTCGGCGACCACCGTGAGGCCCAGGTTGTGCGCGAGGTCGATCGTCGAGCGCACGATCTTCGCGTCCTGCTCGTCGCGCTCCATGCCCATCACGAAGCTCTTGTCGATCTTCAGCTCGTCCACCGGCAGCCGCTTCAGGTAGGCCAGGCTGGAATAGCCAGTGCCGAAGTCGTCGATCGACAGCTTGAAGCCCGCCGCGTGCAGCTGGTTCAGCGTCGCCTCGGCGCGCTGCGGCTCGTCCATGATCGCGCTCTCGGTGATCTCCAGGCAGAAGGCGCGCGCCGGCACGCCGTGGCGCCTGAGCAGCGCGTCCAGCTTGGCCGGCAGGTCCTGGTCCATCAGGTCGCGCGTCGAGAGGTTGACCGACACGCGCGCGAGTCCCAGCGCGCGCAGCGTGTCCCACTGGCGCGCGGTGGCCTCGAACATCCACAGCGTGAGCTGGCGCACGAAGCCGGTCTGCTCGGCGAAGGGGATGAACTGCATCGGCGGCACCATGCCGCGCTCCGGGTGCTGCCAGCGCACCAGCGCCTCGGCGGCGACGATGCGGCCGCTGGCCAGCGCCACCTTGGGCTGCAGGAACAGGCGCAGCTCGTCACGCTCCAGCGCGCGGCGCAGCTCCGACAGCAGCGACAGCGTCTCGGCGCTGCCGGCGTCGATGGCCGGGTCGTAGACCAGCGCCGAGCTGGTCTTGCGCTTGGCCGTGTACATGGCGACCTCGGCACGGCTGATCAGCGCGTCGGCGTCGCCGGCATGGTCGGGCCAGCAGGCCACGCCGAAGCCGGCCGCCAGGTCCACCGTGTGGTCGTCCAGCGTCAGCGGCGCCTGGAAGGCCTCGGCGATGCGCTCGGCCACCGCCAGCGCCTGCGCGGCGCTGCTGCCCGGCAGCAGCAGCGCGAATTCGTCGCCCGACAGCCGCGCGATGAGGTCGCCCTCGCGCACGGCCTGGCCGGTCAGGCGGGCCGCCACCGCCTTCAGCAGCCGGTCGCCGAAGGCATAACCCAGCACGTCGTTGACATGCTTGAAGCGGTCGAGGTCCAGCATCACCACCGCGACCGGGCGGCCGCCGGAGGCCGCGTCGGCGATCGCGGCGCGCACCGCGTCGCGGAAGCGCGCGCGGTTGGGCAGTCCGGTCAGGCGGTCCCAGTAGGCGAGCTGGCGGATCTCGGACTCGTGCGCCGCGATGCTCACGCGCATGTGGTCGAAGGCCTTCGCGAGGTCGCCGATCTCGTCCTCGCGCGCCACGTGTTCCAGCGGCTCGTCGTAATGGCCGCGGCCCAGGCGCTCGCTGGCGCCGGCCAGCGCGCGCAGCGGTGTCGTCACGCGGCGCGCGGTGAAGACGCTGGCGCTGCCGGCCAGCAGCAGGCCGCCGAGCGTGATCGCGGCCAGCGTGGCCTGCAGGTCGCGGTAGGGCGCCACCGCGTCGTCGATCGAGCGCAGCAGCAGCGCCTGCAGCGCCGGCCGGCCGGGGGCGCCGTCCAGCAGCGTGACGGCATGCGCCAGGTGCGGTGCGTCGCCGAGCTGCAGGTCGCCGCCGGCGCCCTCGGCGCCGGAGGGCGCGGCCAGTTCGCCCGCGGCCTCGGGCGCCAGCGTGGACAGCACGACACGGCGCGCGCCGTCGGCGTCGGCGACGACGACCGCGACCTCCAGGCCGGTGATGCGCCGCATGTCCTGGACCAGGCCCTCGTCGAGCGCGAAGCCCATCACGACGCGGCCCTTGAGGTCGGGTGCGCGCATCGGCACCACCACCAGCTGGTGCGGCAGGCCGTCGACCAGCGCCAGCACGTTGCCGTCCTCGGCCGCCGGCAGCGACGACAGCTGGCGCAGCGCCTCCAGCGTGTGCTCGTCGCTGCCCTCGCCCAGCGCCAGCGGGCGCCCGGCCGGTGTCAGCATCGCGCTGACGCTGGCGCCGACGCGACCGCCATGGTTGCCCAGCGCCGAGGCCAGCGTGCCGGTGTCACCCGCCAGCACGGCGGTGCGGAAGCCCCAGTCGGTGGCCAGCACGCGGGCGGCCAGCGTCAGCTTCTCGGCGCGCTGCTCGAGCAGCCGGCGCCAGACCTGCTCGCCGAAGGCCAGGTTCTCGGCCAGCAGCGCGCGTGCGTTGTGCGCGATGCTGTAGCGCACCGCGGCGAAGCCCAGCAGCTGCACCAGCAGCAGCAGGCCGAGGAAGACGACGACGATGCGCGTCGACAGCCGGCGCGGCGACCAGCGCGGCAGGCTCGGCATCAGGTTCGCGGGCAGGCCGCGCATCACGAGGCCTGCGCCGCGGCCAGCGGCAGCTGCACGGTGGCGGCGGCGCCGGCGGCCGGCACGACCAGCGGCTGGTCCAGCGCCGGCGCGCCCGGCGGCAGCGCCGGGTGCCAGGTGCGCAGGCGGTAGCTGCCGGGCGGCACGTCGGCCAGCCGCACGCGGCCCGGTGCGGCGGTGAGGCCGTGGTGCGGCGTCTCGACGACCACCACCCAGGCGATCATCGAATCGTGGATGTTGCAGCCCAGCACCGCGATGCCCGGTCGGTCGAACAGCACCGGGTTGGCCGGCGTGCCGATGTAGAGCTTCAGCTCGAAGGTCTTGGCCGGCGAGAACGAATAGACATGGTGGCGCACCTTGTCGCGGTTCGGAAACTGCACCTCGCTGCCGACCGGCACCACGGTCACGCGTTGCGTGAAGCGGCGCTCGGCCTGCTCGATCTCGGTGCCGCGCGCCGGGCGCAGCGCGGCGCGCGCGGCGGGCGACTCCAGGAAGACCACGGCGTCGGCCAGCGGCAGGCCGTCGCTCGAGCGCACGTCCACCGTGACCTCGGCGGCCAGCGCGCCGCCGGCCGCGGCCAGCAGCCCGGCCGTGAACAGCTTCACGGCCGGGCCGGGCAGGAACGAGGACTTCGCGCGCGCACGCATCCACCTGCTATCGGCGCGCGGCGCGCCGGGTTGAGCGCCACGCGCCCGCGCGGCCGTCGGCCGACGGGGTTCAGCGCGCCGTCGCGACCGGCCGCCGCGCGCGCCGGCCGGCGACCGGCGGTCGCCACGGAACGACCGGCGGCTGCGCCGCCGCGGCGATCACGCCGCCACCCAGGCAGACCTCGCCGTCGTACAGCACGGCGCTCTGGCCGGGCGTGACGGCCCATTGCGGCGCCTCGAACTGCAGCCCGAAGCCGCCCTCGGCGGCCTCGTAGCGGCAGCGCGCATCGGCCTGGCGGTAGCGTGTCTTGGCACCCAGCAAGGCGCCGTCGGCCGGTGGTGCGCCGGCGATCCAGCTCGCATCCTCGGCGCGCAGCCAGTCCGACAGCAGCCAGGGGTGCTCGTGCCCCTGCACGACATGCAGCACGTTGGCCGCCAGGTCCTTGTGCACCACGTACCAGGGCGCGTGCGTGCCGCCGCCCTCGGCCACACCGCCGATGCCCAGCCCCTGGCGCTGGCCCAGCGTGTAGAAGCTCAGGCCGACATGGCGGCCGACCTCGCGCCCGCGTTCGTCGACGATGGGTCCCGGCTCGTGGCTCAGCCAGCGGTTGAGGAATTCGCGGAACGGGCGCTCGCCGATGAAGCAGATGCCGGTGGAGTCCTTCTTGCGCGCATTCGGCAGGCCGATCTCGGCGGCGAGGCGGCGCACCTCGGACTTCTTCAGCTCGCCGACCGGGAAGCGCGTGCGCGCGAGCTGGTCCTGGTTCAGCCGGTGCAGGAAATAGCTCTGGTCCTTGCCGGCATCCAGGCCCTTGAGCAGCTGCCAGCGGCCGTCCGCCGCGCGCCGCACGCGCGCATAGTGGCCGGTCGCGATGCTCCCGGCGCCCAGGCGCAGCGCATGGTCCAGGAAGGCCTTGAACTTGATCTCGGCGTTGCACAGCACGTCCGGGTTGGGCGTGCGGCCGGCGCGGTACTCGCGCAGGAATTCGGCGAAGACGCGGTCGCGGTATTCGGCCGCGAAATTGACATGCTCGAGCTCGATGCCGATCACGTCGGCCACCGCGGCGGCGTCGACGAAGTCGACGTTGCTGGAGCAGTATTCGTCGTCGTCGTCGGCCTCCCAGTTCTTCATGAACAGGCCGACGACCTCGAAGCCCTGCTGCTTGAGCAGCCAGGCGCTGACCGCGGAGTCCACCCCGCCGCTCAGGCCCACCACCACGCGCTGCTTCGCCATGGCCGGATTATCCGGGCCGGGCACGAGGGGCGCGGGTCGGTCCGGCCAGGCCGGGCGGCGCCGTCCCCGTCGGGGGCGGGCCGGCGCAGCCGGAACTGGGGACCGAGGTCAGCAGGCGAGCTGCGGCGAACGCGAGCGGATCAGCTCGCGCGCGCGGCCGACGGCATAACGCAGCGCCTCGTCGGGCGTGCGCCAGCGGTAGCCGCAGGCCAGGCTGTCGTCGCGGAAGGCCTCGCGGCGCTGGCCGCGCGGCGCATCGCCCTCGCGGTCGACCACCAGGGCCGCCGTCCAGCCGGCGCCGCGCGGGGCCTCCAGCGCGCCGGCGTAGATGCGGTAGTCGCCTTCGTGGGTCTCGTGGAATCGCATCGGTCCTGCCTCGGGTCCGGGCTCGGTGGGCATCCCGGCGGGCCGCGATCTTGGTCGCCATGCCGCGCCGGCGCATCCCTCGCAGGAGGGAAGGCGTCCTTTGGAGGGACGAGCCGCCGCCACGGCGGAAGGCCATGGGATGATGGCCGCGCGGCTGGAGGAGGCCGCGCGCGATGACCCACGACAGCCCGCCGCCCGCCTACCTGCGCCAGCCTGCCCTGCACGGCGATACCGTGGTCTTCGTCAGCGACGACGACCTGTGGCGCGTGTCCACCGCGGGCGGCACGGCGACGCGGCTGACCGCCGGGCTGTCGGAGCCGGCGACGCCGGTGCTGTCGCCCGACGGCCGCTGGCTCGCGTATGCCGGCCGCGACGAGCAGCATGCCGAGGTCTGGCTGATGCCGGCCGCCGGCGGCCCGGCGCGCCGGCTGACCTGGCTGGGCAGCGAGCTCGTCGTGCGCGGCTTCCTGCCCGACGGCCGCGTGCTCTTCTGCAGCAACCACGGCCAGCCGTTCCTTCGCCACCTGCATGCCTGGGCGGTGTCGCCGGCCGGCGGCCTGCCCGAGCGGCTGCCGATCGGCCCGGCCGACCACCTGGCGCTGGGCGCGGACGGGGCGCGCGCGATCGGCCGCAATACCGGCGACCCGGCGCGCTGGAAGCGCTACCGCGGCGGCCGCGTCGGCCAGCTGTGGGTGGACGCCGACGGCCGCGGCGACTTCCGCCGCCTGGACCTGCCGGGCAACGTCACGAGCCCGATGTGGCTGGACGGCCGCCTGTGGTTCCTGGGCGACCACGAAGGCGTGGGCAACCTCTACTGCTGCGCGCCGGACGGCAGCGGGCTGCTGCGCCACACCGACCACGACCGCTTCTACGCACGCCACGCAGCGACCGACGGCGAGCGCATCGTCTACCAGTGCGGTGCCGAGCTGTGGCTGTTCGACCCCGCCAGCGGCCGCACGCGCGCGCTGGAGATCGCGGTGCCGAGCGCACGCACGCAGGCCGCGCGCCGCTTCGTGCCGGCCGACCAGCACCTGCACGGCGTGCAGCTGCACCCGCAGGGCCACAGCCTGGCGCTGGAGGTGCGCGGCCAGTGCTTCACGATGGCGCTGTGGGAAGGCGCGGTGCAGCGCCACGGCCCGCCGCCGGCGCAGCCGGCGCGGCTGCGCCTGGCCCAGTGGCTGGCCGACGGCACGACGCTGGTGGCGGCCGGCGATGCGTCGGGCGAGGACCGCGTGCTGGTCCTCGAAGGCGGGCCGGGTGCACGCAGCACGCGCGAACTGCCCTGGGACATCGGCCGCGTGACGGCGCTGCGCGTCGCGGGCAGCGGCAGCCAGGTCGCGCTGGCCAACCACCGCAACGAGCTGTGGATCGGCGACCTCGCCACCGGCACCCTGGTGCTGGCCGACCGCAGCGACTTCGGCCGCATCGAGGGCCCGGTCTGGTCGCCCTGCGGCGGCTGGCTGGCCTACAGCTGCCCGACCAGCGAACGGCACAGCGCGATCAAGCTGTACGAGCTGGCCGGCGCGCGCAGCCTGCTCGCGACGCAGCCCGAGTTCCGCGACTATGCGCCGGCCTTCGACCCCACGGGACGCTGGCTGATGTTCCTGTCGCTGCGCACCTTCGACCCCGTCTACGACGCGGTGCAGTTCGAGCTGAGCTTCCCGCGCGCCGCGCGGCCCTACCTGATCGCGCTGCAGGCCGACGCGCCGCCGCCCTTCGAACCGGCGCCGCGCGGCATGGGCGAGGCGAAGGATGGCGGTGACCAGGCGGCGGGCGCCAAGGAGGGTGCCCAGGCGGACGCGAAGGCCGGCGCGGCCGCGGCGGAGCCGCCGCCGGCGATCGAACCCGAGGGCCTGGCGCGCCGCGTCGCCGCCTTCCCGGTGCCCGAGGGTCGCTACGGCCAGATCGCCGGCGCCGCCGAGGGCAAGGTGCTGTGGACCGCGCTGCCGATCGCCGGCGCGCATGGCCGCGGCGGCCACAAGGAAGGGCCGGGCCGCGTCGAGGTCTTCGACTTCGCGACCGGCGAGCTGCGCACGCTGGCCGAGGCGGCGGACAGTTTCGTGCTCGCGGCCGACGGCCGCACGCTGCTCGTGCGCCACGGCGGCAAGCTGCGCGTGCTGGACGCCACGAAGCCCGCCGCCGACGATCATGCGCCGGCGCCGGACAAGCCCTCGCGCAAGAGCGGCGTCGTCGACCTCGGCCGCGTGCGCGTGGCCGTCGAGCCGCGCGCCGAGTGGGCGCAGATGCTGCGCGAGCTGTGGCGGCTGCAGCGCGACCAGTTCTGGGTCGAGGACATGTCGGGCATCGCCTGGGCCGCCGTCTACGAACGCTACGCGCCGCTGCTGCGGCGCGTGGCCACGCGCGGCGAGCTGTCGGACCTGGTCTGGGAGCTGCAGGGCGAGCTCGGCACCTCGCACGCCTACGAGACCGGCGGCGACCACCGCAAGCCGCCGGCGGTGCCGCTGGGCCGGCTGGCGGCCGAGCTGCGCTGGGACGGCGAAGGCTGGCAGGTCGAGCGCACCGTGCAGGGCGACCCCTGGGACGCCGGCGCCGACTCGCCACTGAATGCCATCGGCGTGCTGGCGAAGCCGGGCGAGCGCATCGTCGCGGTCAACGGACAGGCGCTGGACGAAACCACGCCGCCGCAGGCGCTGCTGGTGCACCAGGCCGCGGCCAAGGTCGCGCTGACGCTGCGCGCGCCGGACGGCAGCGCGCGCGAGGTGCTGGTCACGACGCTGGCCGACGAGACGCCGGCGCGCTACCGCGAGTGGGTCGAGCGCAACCGCGCCTGGGTGCACGAGGCCGCGGGCGGCCGCGTGGGCTACCTGCACCTGCCGGACATGATGTCGGCCGGCTTCGCCGAATTCCACCGCTACTTCAGCGCCGAGTGCGACCGCGACGCGCTCATCGTCGACGTGCGCTTCAACCGCGGCGGCCATGTCAGCCAGCTGCTGCTGGAGAAGGCGGCGCGCCGGCGCATCGCCTGGGCCGTCACGCGCTGGGGCCGCCCGGGCTGCTACCCCGACGAGTCGCCGGCCGGCGCGGTGGTCGCGCTGACCAACGAACATGCCGGCAGCGACGGCGACATCTTCAGCCACGGCTTCAAGCTGATGAAGATCGGCCGCCTGGTCGGCCGCCGCACCTGGGGCGGCGTCATCGGCATCTGGCCGCGCCACCACCTGATCGACGGCAGCGAGACGACGCAGCCGGAATATGCGTTCTGGTTCAAGGATGTCGGCTTCGGCGTCGAGAACCATGGTACCGCGCCCGATGTCGATGTCGACAACCTGCCGCAGGACGACGCCTTCAACGCGCCCGAGCGCGACCGCCAGCTGGCGGCGGCGCTGGCCGAGGCGCTGGCGGCGGTGGAGCGCGAGGGCGTCTACCGGCCGGAGTTCGGGGAGCGGCCGCGGCTGGGCTGAAGAGCCGGCCGGGGTCGGCGCCTCAGCAGATGCCGTCGCAGTCGGGCCCCCGGGTGCCCGGCGGGGCGTGCCGCAGGCCGCCGTGCGGCACGGCCAGGCAAGCCGACAGGCCCTGGAACAGCACGCGGTAGCGGGCACCGGGCTGCGTCACGCGGCACACCGTGCCGGGCGTCGTGTCGTCACCGACGAAGACCACGTCGCCGGGCTGGAAGCTCGCGGCGGCCGCCGCGGCGGCCACCAGCGCGGCCGGCCCCGGGCCCGCCGCGGGCCCGGGGGGCGCCGCTGCCGCAGTCGTGGCTCTTGCGCTGCGCCGCGCACGCTTCGCCGGCGCATGTCGGGTCGTCGCCATCACGTCCTCCTGCGGGGGCTCAAGGCAGGTCCTGCAGCTCGATCAGCCGCTTCAACGCCGCGAGCGACGCGTCGACGGCCTCGTGCAATGCCACGCGCGCCGGGTCGGCGGCGGGCTTGTCGGCAAGGCCGGGTTCGGCCAGCGCCGGGGCGGAGCCGAGGATCGTGCGCGCCGCGACGCGCAACGCATCGCGCTGCGCCCGCAGCGCGGCGTCGCGCTTCGCCAGCACTTCCTCGGCTTTCGCGAGGTCGGTCGACGCGGCCGACAGCGCGTCGCCTCCGGTGGCCGTGCCGCTGCTGGCCGCGGTGACCGGCACGCCCGCGATCTGCGCGCCGAGCAGCACCGTCTGCGTCAGCACCTTGCCGGCCACCTGGGCCACCTTGGTCGCGTCGAACATCATGCCCTTCACCGAGAAGTCGGCGGTCTCGTTGAGCCGGATGACGATGTCGACGTTGCCGAAGGTGCCGCTGGCATAGGCGCGGTTGAAGTCCGGCGCCCACAGGCGCTCTTCGGCGCGGGTGACGATGTACGCATAGTCCGTCGCCGCCAGGCCGCCGCCCTGCAGGATGCTGCGCCGCGTGACCGCAGCCGCGGCCTCGAGGCGCGCGGACAGCGCCGCGCTGTCGGCGACCGACGGCGTCGATGCGGCGTTCTCGGCGTCGAACGTGCGCAGGTTCTCCCGCAACGCGCGCAGATCCGCCTGCTGCAGGTGCACGAGCCGCTTGTCGCTGGCCTCCAGCCGGGCGAGCAGGTCGCGCACCTCGGCCGGCAGCGGCGCGAGCCGGTCCACCTTGAGCTCGGCGCCGCGGTCCCGGACCTGCTGCGCCAGCTGCTCCACCTCGTCCGTTGCGGCCTCGGCGCTGCGTACGATCTGGCCCCCCGCCACCTCGTCGCGCCAGGACTTCGCCACCGCGGCGGCCAGCCCGCGCGCGGTCGGCGCGGCGGCAGCCTCGAACTGGTCGGCCAGCCGGCCGACGGCCTGGCGATAGTCGGCCTGCTTGCGCTCGACGCGGCGTGCGAACTCGCCCGGCTCGGCGGCGACGACCTCGCGGTACAGCTTGCGCTGCGCCTCGTCGGCCAGGGCCTCGCGCACGTGCCCGGGATCGAGCACGTCCACGCGCACCTGCAGGCTGCCGCAGCCGGCCAGCGCCGCGGTCAGCAGCAAGGCGATCGCGCCGGCCCTCACGGCATGCCGGCGCCGCGCGCCGCCTCGAGCGCGAACCAGCTGCGCGCCTGTTCCAGAGAGGCGAACTCCGGACCGCCGTAGCCCAGTCCCTGGGCCAGCGTCGTCAGCGCGCGCCGGTAGCCAGCGGTCGCCTCCTGGCCGCTGGGCGCCCGGCGCGCCGCCGCCGCGTGCGCCGCGAGTTGGGTGTGCAGCGCGCCCGCCTCCGCCTTGCGCACGTCGAGTTGCGCATCGCTCTGCGCCTTCGCGAGCACGCGGTCGCGGTTGACGATGCGCGTCAGCGCGTCGGCGACGACCTGCGACTCGGCGAAGCTGCCGATGGTGCTCGCGATCGCGTCGGCATTCGTGCTCATGATCAGCACGAAGGCGCCGTTGGCCTCGGTCGGCGACAGCGGCTCGAAGCTCGTGCCGGCGGCGGCGCCGGGCAGGCGCACCGACTCGTCGAACAGCTTGCGTTCGGGCGTGGACTTCAGCTCGTTGAAGAACAGCGCGATCGCGCGCTCGTCGAAATAGCCGGTCAGGTAGCGTGTATTCGCGAACTGGCTCTGGCCGCTGACGCTGAGGCGGAAGAACTGCACCGGTTCGCGCGTGCCGGCGCCGCTGTCGCGGTAGGCCGCGAAGTAGTGCCGTTCCTCGACGGTGGCCGAGCAGCCGGCCAGGGCCAAGAGGCTCGCCGCGATGGCCGCGTGCCGCCAGCGGGGCCGTGCAATCCGGGGCATGGTGCACCTTCCTGCGGCTGGCCGCGCGTCTGACCTGCCGCGCCAAATACCGCCAGCCCAGTCTAGGGCGGGCGCCGGTGCACGCCCATCCCTATGCCTCGACCCCTGTCCACCGATTGGCGGATGCAGCGCCCGCCGCCGCCCCGTGGTGCGGACTGCGGCGCCGGCCCCTCACAGCACCCGCTCGCTCGCCCGCGCCAGGTAGAACCACTCGTGCCCCGGCAGCGCCGAGTGGTCGGGAAAGACGATGTAGCCGGCGCGCGGCGCGCGCAGCTCGGCGCCGTCGGCGCGCACGGCGATCAGCTCGCCCTCGGCCAGCGGGTCGAAGCTGCGCCACTCGCGGGCGAAGCGGTCGCCCTCGGCATGGCGGTCGATCACCTCGGCCAGCGTCAGGCACTCGAAGGGGCCGGCCGGCGGCGCCAGCGGCAGCTCGGCGATGCCCAGCAGCGCCAGCGTCTGGCGGATCGCGCGCCAGGCCACCTCCGGGCCGGCCGGGTCGTCGTGCTGGCCGCACTCCAGCGTGACGCCGTAGCCGCCCTGGCTGCGCATCCACTCGGTGGTGCCGACGCCGTAGCTCGGGTCCTCGTGCACCGCGCCCGGCGTCAGCCCGCGCGCGCGGCGGCGCGCCACACCCTCGGCATAGGCCGCCATCCAGCCGTCGACGACGCGCTGCACCCCCACGTGCGCGGCCAGCCTCGCCTCCGCTGCGGCGTGCGCGAAAGGCTCCAGCGCGCCGCGGTTGTCGGCCGGGCCGCGCATCACGAAGGGCCGGCCGGGGCTGCGGAAGCTGTGCAGGTCCAGCAACACGTCGTGTTCGGCCAGCAGCGGGCACAGCAGGTTCGCGAGGCGGTCCTCGTTGTCCTGCGGCGTCGCGGTCGGCTGCAGGCGACGGTTGAGGTTGCGGTCGCCCATGCGCCGGCCGTTGGCGTAGGCCAGCGGGTTGCACACCGGCACGAAGCTGACGGTGCCGCGCACGATGTCGATCTCGCCGCGCTCGATCTCGGCCAGCACACGCTCGATGCCGCGCGTGCCGGCGGTCTCGTTGCCGTGCACCGCGCCGGTGACGATCAGCCGCGGCCCCGGCGCCAGGCCGGCGAAGCGGTGCACGCGCAGGTGGGAGGTCGACACGACGGTGGCCATCATTCGTCGCCCTCGCACAGCATGCGGCAGGCGGTGGCGTAGCGCTCGTGCACGCCCAGGATCACCTCGTCGGGCAGGTCGAGTGCCGCCTGCTCGGCGCCGCCGGTCACACCGGTGGAGGCCAGCCAGTCGCGCAGCGGCTGCTTGTCCAGCGCGACGATGCGCCCGGCGTGCAGGTCCTCGGCGAGCCAGAAGCGGGACGAGTCCGGCGTCAGCGCCTCGTCCATCAGCGTCAGCCGGCCCGCTTCGTCGAGGCCGAATTCGAACTTGGTATCGGCGATCACGATGCCGCGACCCAGCGCGTAGGCCGCCGCCTCGCGGTACAGGCGGATCGCGGTGTCGCGCACCTCGGCGGCGCGCGCTGCGCCGAGCAGGGCCTCGAGCTGCGCGAACGAGATGTTCTCGTCGTGGTCACCGACCGCGGCCTTGGTCGCCGGCGTGAAGATCGGTTCCGGCAGCGGCGTCGTCATCGCCAGGCCCGGCGGCAGCACGATGCCGCAGACGGTGCCCTGCCGCTGGTACTCCTTCCAGCCCGAGCCGGCCACGTAGCCGCGCACCACCGCCTCGCAGGGCAGCGGCGTGAGCTTCTTCACCAGCATCGCGCGGCCGGCGACCTGCGCCACCTCGTCGGGCGCGACCACGCTCTCGGGCGCGTCGCCGCTCAGGTGGTTGGGCACCACGCCCTTCAGGCGGTCGAACCAGAACAGCGCCATCTGCGTCAGCAGCCGGCCCTTGCCGGGCACCGGCGCCTTCATCACGACGTCGAAGGCGCTCAGGCGGTCGCTGGCGACCATCAGCAGGCGGTCGCTGCCGACGGCATAGAGGTCGCGCACCTTGCCGCGCGCGACGAGCGGCAGCGAATGCAGCGTGGTCTCGCGGACGGCGGGGCCGAGGGCTTGCAGGGCGGGGGAGGTCATGGCGCGCGGTGGTGGCAGGCGGAACGCGATTGTCACGCGGCCGCGGGCGCCGCCGGCTGCAGCAGCGGCTGCAGCAGCGTCAGCGTGCCGGCGCCGGCGTCCAGCCGCGCGCGCAGACCCATCGGCAGCGGCCGGTTCGGCGATGCGTGACCGGCGGGCCAGCCGCCCAGCAGCGGCAGGCCGCGCTCGCGGCACAGGGGCAGCAGCAGTTCCTCGAGCACCGCGCGCGGGCTGCCGCTGCCGGTGAAGCTGCCCAGCAGCACGCCGGCGACCTGTTCGAAGGCACCGGCCAGGCGCAGCTGGGTCAGCAGGCGGTCGACGCGGTAGGGCTCCTCGCTGATGTCCTCCAGGAACAGCAGCGCGCCGTGCAGCGGCCAGGCCCAGCGCGTGCCCAGCAGTGCCGCCACCAGGCTCAGGTTGCCGCCGGCCAGCAGGCCATCGGCGACGCCCGGCAGGCACAGGCCGGCGCTCGCCACGCCGTCCAGCGCCGGTGCCCAGGTCGTGCCGGCGGCGCAGCCCTCGCTCAGCAGCGCGAACAGCGCGTCGCGTTCGGCCTCGCGGCCGGGCAGCACGAGGTCGCTGCCCGGCATCGGCGCATGCAGCGACGGCAGGCCTTCGCGCGCCAGCAGCGCCTGCAGCGCGGTGATGTCGCTGTAGCCGATCAGCAGCTTGGGCCGCGCCCGCAGCAGGGCCGTGTCGATGCGGTCCAGCAGCCGCATGCAGCCGTAGCCGCCGCGCAGGCAATGCACGGCGGCGACCTCGTCGTCGGCGAAGGCGGCGTGCAGGTCGGCCAGGCGCTGCTCGTCGGTGCCGGCCAGGTAGTCCGCATGGCGCTGCCCGCAGCCCGGGTACAGGCGCACGCGCCAGCCGGCGGCGGCAAACAGCGGCTCGACCCGGGCCAGCCGCTCGGGCGCCACCGGGCCGGCCGGCGCGACGATGCCGATCAGGCTGCCCGGCGGCAGCGCGCGGAAGCCGCTGGCCTGCACCTGCACCAGCGCATTCATGCCGCGGCCCTCGCGATGCGCTCGATCTCGGCACCCAGGGCCGGCAGCCGCCAGGTCGTCGCGCAGCGTTCGTGCGGCGCGAAGCGCCGGCCCAGCGTCGTCAGCACGGCGACCAGGTAGTGCAGCTCGCCGGTCCTCACGATGCCGGCGTCCGACGCATAGTTTTCCGTGGTGCCGGTCTTGTGGGCGAAGGCCGGCGCATCCGGGCCGCCGCTCACCCAGCCGGGCAGGCCGCGCAGCGCCCCGCTGGACAGGATCTCGTCCTGCTGCTGGCGCGCCAGCACGCCGCGCAGGCGGTCGCGCGTGGCCGGCGCCAGCAGCGTGGTGCCGGGCGGCAGCCAGGGCGCGGGCGGCGCGTCGGCGTCCAGCAGCCACAGCAGGCGCACGCTGTCCCAGGCCGTCATGTGGATGCGGCCGACGCCGGCGCCGTCCTTGTTGCGCCAGCCGCCCGCGGGCGTGGTGTGCAACAGGCGCAGCGTGGGCAGCGCCAGCGCCTGCAGCCGCGCGTTCAGTTCGTCGACCGTGCCGACGCGGTGCAGCAGCGCCACGCACTCGTCGGTGGCCTCGTTGCTGCTGACGGTGATCATGGGCTCCAGCGCGTCAGGCCAGGCACAGCGGCCGCCGTCGACCGCCAGGGCCACGCCGACCGCCACCATCAGCTTCAGCAGCGACGCCGGGTAGGGTGCGACGAAGCGCAGCCCCGGCGGCTCCTGCGGCCCCCACAACGGCGTGAAGCGGGCGCGCGACCAGTCGGCGCCGGGCGCCCACAGCGGCGACTCGAGGCGGTCGTCGCGCTGGTCGGCGTCGAAGCGGACGTTGCGCACCGGCCCGGCGTCGGCGCCGATGCGCGCGACGACGCCGCCCGGGTGCTCGCGCGAGAAGAGCACGTTGGCCCAGCGCGGCGCGCGGCCGGGCGCGAAGGTCACGACGGCGAGGTCGATGGCCGGCATCAGACCCAGCGGCCGGCCCTGCTGCCAGCCGTCGGCGGTGGTGGCGAAGTCCTGCCGGCGCACGGCGTCCAGCAGCGCGGCGGCGAGGGCGGCGTGCTCGTTCATCGAAGGCCCGGCGCAGGCCGCGGGACGGAAAAGGCCCCGCACGCCTGCGCGCGCGGGGCCCCGTCTGCGGGAGCAGCGGCCGCGGTCAGAAGTCGTAGCGCATCGACAGCGACACCGTGCGGCCGCGCGGATCGGCCACCCGCGGGTCCCAGCCGGCGCCGACCACGTTGTCCACGTTGTGGTGCGTGAACGGCGGCTCCTTGTCGAGCAGGTTGATGATGCCGCCGGTGAGCGTCAGGCCCTTGATGCCGCTGTAGGTGGTGAACAGGCTGAAGGTCGTGTAGCTCTCGATCTTGCGCGGCACCGGGTTGTTGGTGTAGGGCGAGCGGTCCTCGTCGTCGTAGGACGACTGGAAGCTGAACGAGCCGGTGGTGTTCCAGTTTCCGGCCTTGTAGCCCACGCTGCCGGACACGCGCCACGGCAGGTACAGGGTCGTGTTGCTCCACTTGCCGACGAACTGCTGCAGCGGCGCGGTCTCGATCAGCCGCTCCTTGTGGCTGATCATCTTGGTCGCGGTCAGCCCCGCACTCAGGCGACCGCCGGCCATGTTGGCGCCGTAGGAGACACCCAGGTCCAGGCCCTTGGTCTCGCTCTCTGCCGCATTGACCCAGCCGGCCTGGACATAGTCCACGACGCCGGTGGCCGGGTCGCGGATGAAGTTGGCCGAGAACAGCGGGTAGTTCGTGATCATGAAGGTCGGCGACAGGTTGCGGATGCGGTCCTTCAGGCTGACCTGCCAGTAGTCCGCGGACATCTGCAGCCCGGGCAGCGGCTCGAAGGCCACGCCCAGCGAGGCCTGCTCGGACTTCTCCGGCTTCAGCGTCGGATTGCCGCCGGTGCGGTAGGGCAGGCTCAGCCGCGCGCACTGCGTCGCGTCGACCGGGTTGGCCGGGTCGGCGCAGAGCACCGGGTCCTGGAACTGCCCGGTCAGCGCCAGCGTCACCGTGCCCAGGTTCAGCTGCTGCGGCGTCGGCGCGCGGAAGCCGGTGTTGACCGAGCCGCGCATCAGGAAGCTCGGCGAGGGCTGGAACTTGAAGGCGATCTTCGGGTTGGTCGTGCCGCCGACCTGCTGGTACTCGTCGTGGCGCACCTGCAGCTGCAGCTGCAGCGCCTTGGTCACCGGCACCAGCAGTTCGGCGTAGACCGCGCTGATGTCGCGCGAGCTGTCGGGCGCCGCGGCATTGCCGGGGCAGCCCATCACGGCGTTGGCGGCATTGGCGCCGGTGGAGGTCATGCCCGCCACGCAGGCGAAGCCCTGCGTGCCCGAGAACTCGTAGGACTCCTGGCGCACGTCCAGGCCGACGGCGAAGTCCAGCGGACCGGCGGGCATCTTCAGCAGCTCGCCGCTGATGGAGGCATCCACCTGCAGCACGCTGGTCTCGCCGCCGAAGACGCGGCCGCGCGCCTTGGTCGACTCGATCAGCGCCATCGCCGCGGGCGTCTGCTGCTGCCCGGGCATCAGGAAGGGGTTGATGATGCCGCTGGCCAGTGCCTGCGCAAGCAGCGGCGCGAAGGCATAACCGTCGATCAGGTTGGCGTAGCCCTCGGCCTTGCCGTAGGAGATGCCGGTGCGGTAGAAGTAGTTGCCCAGTTCGCCGTCCACGCCGGCAGCGATGCGCTGGTTCTTGGACACGTTCTCGATCGTGCGGTAGCCCCAGTCGGACATGCGCAGGCGGTAGCGGATCGGCAGGTTGGGGTTGAAGTTGTTCGCGCCGTGCTGGGTCATGTCCAGGTAATGCGGGCCGCCGACCGGGTAGTCGGTGGCGGGCGCGATCGCGCCGGCGGCATTCGTCGTGAACTGGTAGGGCGTGAACTCGGCCTTGATCTTGGTCTCGGAGCCCAGCACCTCGACGAAGCCGGTGTGGACCTCGCCGAGCTTGAAGGTCGCGCGCGCCAGCAGGTTGACCGCCTCCTTGGGCGGGCGCAGCATGTACTGGCGGCCGTAGTCGGTGGCGCAGCGGTAGCGGCTGTTGGCGTTCGTGTAGCCGAAGCGGTCCCAGAGCTGGATGTTGGGCGCCAGCGCCACACCGAAGGGCAGCGCGTCGCACTGGTTCTGGATGGCCAGCAGGTTCAGGTTGGTGTACAGCGTGGCGTCGGTGTTGCCGACCGTCGAGCCGGTATTCGACAGCGCGGTGCCTGCCGCACCGACGATGTTCGCGTGCGGCGCGCTGGTCGTGTCCGGCGACAGGCCCCGGTTCGGCTGGAAGCCGGTGGCCCAGTCGCGCTCGATGCCGCGCAGGATGTCGTTCTTGTCGACCGTCAGGCTCGCCATCAGGTTGAAGCCCTGGGTCTCCATGTCGCCGGTGCCGGCGGTCACGAAGGCGCGCCGCGTGGTGCCGCCGCTGGACTCGAGCGGCTGCGCATAGTTGCCGCCGATCGACACGCCCTGGTAGGCCGTGGTCAGGATGAAGTTGACGACGCCGCCGATGGCGTCGGTGCCGTAGATCGCGCTGGCGCCGTCCTTCAGCACCTCCACGCGGGCCACGGCGGCCATCGGGATGGCGTTCAGGTCGACCGCGCCGCCGCTCATGCCGTGCGTGGAAATGCGCCGGCCGTTGAGCAGCACCAGCGTGCCGGTCGGGCCCAGGCCGCGCAGGTTGGCGAAGGAGCCGCCGCCGGTCAGGCGGTCCTGCTCGGCGCCGAAGACGTTGTTGCGCGACACCGCGTTGTCCAGGTGCGCGGCGCTGGCGCCCAGGTTGTTCAGCAGTTCCTCGGCGGTCGTGATGCCCTGCTGGCGGATCTCCTCGGCGGAGATCACCTGCAGCGGCAGCGCGCCCTCGTCGGCCAGGCGCTTGATGCTGGAGCCGGTGATCAGCACGCGTTCCTGCGCGATCACGGTGCCGGCCAGTCCGGCCGCGACCAGCGCGGCCACCAGGGTCTTCAGCTTCATCGAGGGAGTCCTCCGAAAGGGTTTGTGCTGCCGTTGCGCGCGCGCACCGCCATCCCCGGCGCGCCACGCGTCAGTGTCCAAGTGTTGCCGCGCAGCATGGCGGCTCAAATCCGGGAATACCAATGTGTGTGGGTTGGACGCCCATAACCGCAGGCGATGCCTGCCGGCGCCGGCCGGAGCGGGCCCCGAACGGCCCGGGCGCCGGCTGTGTGAACATCGCCCGCCATGCCCCGCGCCGAATCTGCCGCCCCGACCCCCGCGCCACCCCGCCCGCGTCCCTGGCGCTGGGTGCCCACGCTGTATTTCGCCGAGGCGCTGCCCTACGTGGTCGTGATGTCGATCGCGGTGGTGATGTACAAGAACCTGGGCGTCTCCAACACCGAGATCGCGCTCTACACGAGCTGGCTGTACCTGCCCTGGGTGATCAAGCCGCTGTGGAGCCCGCTGGTGGACCTGCTGGGGGCCAAGCGGCGCTGGGTGGTCGGCATGCAGTTCGCCGTCGGCGCGCTGCTGGCGATGGTCGCACTGACGCTGCCGGCCCCGGGCTTCCTGCAGCTCACGCTGGCCGTGCTGTGGCTGATGGCCTTCGCCAGCGCCACCCACGACATCGCGGCCGACGGCTTCTACATGCTGGCGCTGCCGCAGCGCACGCAGGCCGCCTTCGTCGGCGTGCGCAGCACCTTCTACCGGCTGGCGATGATCGCCGGCCAGGGCGCGCTGGTCTGGCTGGCCGGCACGCTGGCCGAGCAGCGCGGCTTCGTGCTCGCCTGGCAGCTGGTGATGGCGCTGCTGGGCGCGCTGTTCATCGCCTTCGCCGCCTGGCACGCCTGGGCGCTGCCGCGGCCGGCCGCGGACGTCGCGGCACCGCGCAGCGGCCGCGGCGAAGGCCGGGTCCTGGGCTTCGTGGCCGACTTCGGCGCCGTCTTCGCGGCCTTCTTCCGCAAGCCGGAGATCGTGCGCCTGCTGACCTTCCTGCTGCTGTACCGCTTCGCCGAGGCGCAGCTGCTCAAGCTGGTGACGCCCTTCATGCTCGACCCGCTCGACCAGGGCGGGCTGGCGCTGCGCACGCAGGACGTGGGCATCGCCTACGGCACCTTCGGCATCGCGGCGCTGACCGTCGGCGGGCTGCTCGGCGGCTGGCTGATCAGCCGCTTCGGCCTGCGCACGATGCTGTGGCCGCTGGTGCTGGCGATGCACCTGCCCAACACCGTCTACGTGCTGCTGGCGCTGTGGCAGCCGGCCGCGCTGGGCTGGGTGGCGGGCGCGATCGTCGTCGAGCAGTTCGGCTACGGCCTGGGTTTCACCGCCTACATGGTCTACATGCTGATGGTGGCCGGCGGCCACGACGGCCGCCCGGGCACCGACGGCGCCGGCGGCGAGAGCCCGCACAAGACCGCGCACTACGCGCTGTGCACCGGCTTCATGGCGCTGGGCATGATGCTGCCCGGCATGGGCGCCGGCTGGCTGCAGGAGCAGCTGGGCTACCTGAACTTCTTCGTCTGGTGCGTCATCGCCACCGTGCCCTCGTTCCTGGCCGCGGCGTGGCTGCGCATCGATCCGGAGTACGGCAAGAAGGCCGAGTGAACCGCCGCCGGCTCGGAGGCTCGCGGCGTGAAATCGCCGCTCACCCTTCGCCAGCCGTACGACCCCTTCCGGGCTCGCACGCGCGGGCTCAGCGCTGCAGGTTCTCGATCAGTGTGGCCATGCCCATCCCGGAACCCAGGCACATGCTGATCACGGCGTAGCGGCCGCCGCTGTCGGCCAGGTGGTGCATCGCGGTGATGGTCATGCGCAGGCCGGTGGCGCCCGGCGGGTGGCCGATGCTGATGCCGCCGCCGTAGAGGTTGGTGCGATCGCGCGGGATGCCCAGTTCGCGCTCGGCATGCAGGTTGACCACCGCGAAGGCCTCGTTGATCTCCCAGTAGTCGATGTCGGCCACCGTCAGCCGCGTGCGCTGCAGCAGCTTGCGGATCGCCGGCACCGGGCCGGCGCCCATGATCTCCGGCGCCACCCCGACCACCGCCCAGTCGACGAAGCGCGCCTGCGCCGGGATGCCGGCCCGCTCGGCGGCGCGCCGCCCGGCCACCAGCAGCGCCGCGGCGCCATCGGTGACGCCGCTGGAATTGCCCGCCGTTACGCGGCCCTGGCCATCGTGGCGGAACGCGGGTTTCAGCGTCGCGAGCTTCTCGCGCGTGACCTGCGGACGCGGAAACTCGTCGTGCTCGAACAGCCGCGTGCCGCGCCGGCCGTCGGGCACCTCCACGGGCACGATCTGCCGCGCCAGGAAGCCGCTGGCCATCGCGGCGCCGGCGCGCTGCTGGCTCATGAAGCCCCAGTCGTCCATCGCCTCGCGCGCATGGCCGAAGCGTTCGGCCAGGGTCTCCGCGGTGTCGCCCATCAGCTCCTTGGTGAACGGGCAGCGGTAGATGTAGTCCAGCCCGTCGACGAGTTCGGCCGGCCCGCGCTGGGCGCCCCAGCGCATCGCGTGCGCGAGGTAGGGCACGCGCGAGAAGTTCTCGCCGCCGGCGGCGACGGCGATCTCGCCGTGGCCGGTCATGATCTGCTGCGCGGCGCTGACGATGGCCTGCGAGCCGCTGCCGCAGGCGCGCACCACGCCCAGCGCAGCGCTGTCCTCGGGCAGCCCGGCGGCGAGCGCGACCTTGCGGCTCATGAACAGGCTCTCGTGGTCCACCGGCGCGGTGTTGCCCCACACCAGGTGGTCCACGCGCGCGGCGTCCAGCCCGGCGCGCGCCAGGCAGGCCTTCACCGCGTGCACGCCCAGCGTGGCCAGCGGCACCTCGCGCAGCGACTTGCCGAAGTCGCCGAAGGGCGTGCGCACGCCGCTGCTGAGCACGATGTCGCTGTCGCCGGTGTTCTGGCCCATGTCCTCGTCTCCTGCCTCGGGACCGACCGCGTGCCGGGGGCCGGTCAGGGTCAACCAGTATAGCGACGGGACCCGCGAAAACCGAACAATCGTTTGGTCAACAGGGGCCCGGGGCCCCCGGAGTCCGGTCATGGCCAGCGGCCCGGTCTACATCGTCGGCACCTCGTGCACCGCCTTCGGCAAGCAGCCGCGGCGCAGCTTCCACGACCTGGTGCGCGAGGCCTGGCTGGCCGTGCTGGCCGACGCCGGCCTGGCCGCCGGCGACGCTGCGCGCGTCGAGCAGGCCTGGTTCGGCAACTGCGGCCTGGGGCAGTGGGGCCAGGGCGGCATCCGCGGCCAGGTCTGCTTCACGCCGCTGGTCGAGCAGGGCCTGTTTCCCGAGCGCGTGCCCATCGTCAACGTCGAGGGCGGCTGCGCGACCGCGTCGCTGGCGCTGCACGGCGCCTGGAAGGACATCCTGTCCCGGCAAGCGCAGGTGAGTCTGGCGATCGGCGTCGAGAAGCTGGTCGACCCCGAGGACCCGGCGCGCACCGCGGCGATCTTCGCCACCGCCATCGACCAGCTCGAGCCGCGGCGCTGGCAGGACTACTACACACGCGCCGGCGAGGCCGCCGGCAAGCCCTTCGCGCCCGGCCCGGGCCGCACCGTCTACATGGACACCTATGCCATGCAGGCGGCCTGGCACATGAAGACGCATGGCACGACGCAACGCCAGATCGCCGCCGCGGCCTCCAAGAACCACCACCACGGCAGCCTGAACCCGCTGGCGCAGTACCGCTTCGAGCTCAGCGTGGACGAGGTGCTGGCCGACCGCGAGGTGAGCTGGCCGCTGACGCGCGCGATGTGCTCGCCGCTGGGCGACGGCGCCGCCGCCGCGCTGCTGTGCAGCGAGGCGGCGCTGGCCGACTTCCCGCCCGCCGTGCAGGCGCGCGCCGTGAAGCTCGTGACCAGCCAGCTGAGCGGCGGCAAGTACCGTGCGCTGGACGAGCCGGGGCTGTCGCGCATCGCCGCCGACAAGGCCTATGCCGCGGCCGGGCTGCAGCCCGCGGACATCGACCTCGTCGAGCTGCACGACGCGACCTCGTTCTGCGAGATCTACCAGCTCGAGATGCTGCGCCTGGCCCCCGAGGGCCAGGGCGGCCGCTTCGTCGAGAGCGGCGCCACCGCGCTGGGCGGCGCGCTGCCGGTCAACCTCTCGGGCGGCCTCGTCAGCAAGGGCCACCCGGTGGGCGCCACCGGCCTGTCGATGGTGCACGAGATGGCCCTGCAGCTGCGCGGCGAGGCCGGCGCGCGCCAGGCGCGCGGCGCCGCCGTCGGGCTGATCGAGAACGGCGGCGGCGTGATGGGCTTCGACGAGGCCTGCTGCGCCGTGCACATCCTGGAGAAATCGTCGTGAACCCCGCAGCGTCCGCCGCCCGCCCGGCCATCGACTGGCAGCCCGAGGACCCGGCCACGCTGGCCGACCCCTACCCGGTCTTCACGCGCCTGCGCGACGAGGACCCCTGCCACTGGAGCCCGCGCCTGAAGAGCTGGGTGCTGACGCGCTACGACGACGTCAAGCGCGTGTGCCTGGACCGCGAGGGGCAGCTGTCGTCCGACCGCCTGCGGCCCTTCTTCGCATCGCTGCCGGGCGAGGAGGCGGCGCGCATCGCCGACATCATCCGCTACCTGTCGCTGTGGATGGTCTTCACCGACCCACCGCAGCACACGCGGCTGCGCCGGCTGACCGGCCGCGTCTTCAGCACGCGCGCGATGCAGGGCATGCGCGCGCAGGCCGCGGCCATCGCCGGCGAGCTGCTGGACGGCCTGGAAGGACGCGAGCGCATCGACCTCATCGCCGACTTCGCCGGCCCGCTGCCCTGCCTGGTCATCATGGCCATGCTGGGCGTGCCGCGCGAGCGGCTGCCGGAACTCAAGCGCCTGTCGGACGAGATGGCGCTGTTCATCGGCAGCTCGCGCACCAGCCCGGAGAAGTACGACACCGCCGAGGCGGCGACCCAGGCGATGGCGGCGCTGTTCCGCGAGCTGATCGACGAGCGCCGACGCGAGCCGCGCGCCGACGCGATCAGCGAGCTCGTGCACCTGCGTGACCCGGGTGCCGACATCGGCGTCGAATGCGGCGACCGCTTCAGCGACGACGAGCTGGTGGCCACCTGCATCCTGATGCTGTTCGCCGGCCACGAGACGACGACCAACCACATCGCCAACGGCATGCGCTCGCTGATGCGTTTCCCCGGCGAGCAGCAGCGCCTGCGCGAGGACCCGACGCTCGCCGCCGCCGCGGTGGAGGAACTGCTGCGCTACGACGGCCCCTCGGGCGCGCAGGTGCGCATCGTGCGCGAGGCGCACGCGCTGCACGGCAAGCGGCTGGAGCCCGGGCAGCGTGTCTTCATCATGCTCAATGCCGCCAACCGCGACCCGCGCGCCTATGCCGACCCCGACCGCCTGGACCTGGCGCGCGACGGCGTGGCGCACCTGACCTTCGGCTTCGGCAGCCACATCTGCCTGGGCTTCCCGCTCGCGCGCACCGAGGGCGAGGTCGCCTTCCCGGCGCTGCTGGCGCGTTATGCGCACTTCGAGCCGCTGACCGAGCCCGAGTGGATCAACTCGCTGGTCTTCCGCGGCATGAAGGCGCTGCCGGTGGCGGTGCGGCGCGCATGACGGCCGAAGCCGCGCCGCTGCTGCAGGTCGAGGACCTGCACCTGGCCTTCGGCGGCATCAAGGCGCTGGCCGGCGTGTCGCTGGCCGCACGCGCCGGGCAGATCACCGCCATCATCGGCCCCAACGGCGCCGGCAAGACCAGCCTGTTCAACGCCATCTCCGGCTTCTACAGACCGCAGCGCGGCCGCGTGCTGTTCGACGGTGCCGACATCAGCGCGCTCGGCGCCTCGCGGCGCGCCGCGCTGGGGCTGGCGCGCACCTTCCAGAACGTGGCGCTGTTCCGCGGCATGACGGTGCTGGACAACATCAAGCTCGGGGGCCACACGCGGCTGGCGACCAACCCGCTCGCGGCGATGTGGTACCTGGGCGGCGCGCGGCGCGAGGAGATGGCGCTGCGCCAGGAGATCGAACGCGAGGTCATCGACTTCCTCGAGATCGACCATGTGCGCCACCAGGGCGTGGCCGCGCTGCCCTACGGGCTGCAGAAGCGCGTCGAGCTGGCGCGTGCGCTGGCCATGCGCCCGCGCGTGCTGATGCTGGACGAACCAGTGGCCGGCATGAACCGCGAGGAGACCGAGGACATGGCGCGCTTCATCCTGGACATCCAGGAGGAGCGCGGCATCACGGTGCTGCTGATCGAGCACGACATGGGCCTGGTGATGGACATCGCCAACCACGTGGTGGTGCTCAACTTCGGCGAGGTCATCGGCCAGGGCACGCCGGCCGAGGTGCGCGCCAACCCCGAGGTCGTGCGCGCCTACCTCGGCGACACCGCCGTGGCGGCCGGCGCGCCGGCCGGGGCGGCGGCATGAACGCCGGCTTCGACTGGATCGTGCTGGCCGAGTTCTCGGCCATCGGGCTGCTCTCCGGCGGCCTGCTGGCGCTGATCGCGCTCGGCTTCGTGCTCATCTACAAGGGCACCGGCGTCATCAATTTCGCGATGGGCGAATTCATGATGCTGGGCGCCTATTTCTTCTACACCGCGCATGTGATGTGGGGCCTGGACCTGTGGCTGGCGCTGCCGGCCACGCTGGCCGCGGTGGCGCTGGCGGCGGCGCTGGTCGAGCGCGCCATCCTGCGCCCGCTGTCGGGGCAGCCGGTGATCTCGGTGCTGATGGCCACCATCGGCCTGGCCAGCGCGCTGCATGGCGGCGTCGACGCCGTCTGGGGCGGCCGCAACTACGAGATGCCGACGCTGCTGCCGCGCAAGCCGCTGATCGTCGGCGACATCCTGATCCCCGGCCAGCTGCTGTGGAGCTTCCTGCTTGCCGCGGTCGTCATCACCGCCTTCACGCTGTATTTCCGCTACTCGCGCACCGGCATCGCGATGCGCGCCGCGGCCAGCGACCCGACCACCGCCTACGTGCTGGGCATCGACGTGCGGCGCACGCAGCGGCTGACCTGGGTCTTCGCCGGGCTCGTGGGCGCGGTCGCCGGCATCGTGGTCGCGTCGATGACCAGCCTGTCGCCAGCCCTGGGCGGTGCCGCCCTGGGCGTGCTGGCGGTCATCATCCTCGGCGGGCTGGACAGCATCGCCGGGGCCATCGTCGCCGGGCTGGTGATCGGGCTGCTCGAGAGCCTGACCGCCGGCTACCTGGGCGGCAAGGTGCGCGACATCGTGCCCTATGTCGTCGTGCTGGTGATCCTGCTGGTGCGGCCCTACGGGCTGTTCGGCACGCGCCAGATCGAACGGCTGTAGCGAAGGGGACCCCGCGTGCGCATCGGCGACTTCCGCGAGAGCTACCGCCACGACGAGGCGCTGTTCGCCACCCCGGTGGCGCGCGCCTGGTTCGCGGCGCTGCTGGCCGCGCTGCTGCTGTTTCCGCTGGTCGGCAGCGGCTACCTGGTCGGGCTGGCCTGCGTGCTGGGCATCCACGTCATCGCGTCGGCCGGGCTCAACATCATGACCGGCTATACCGGGCTGATCTCGCTGGGCCACGCCGCCTTCATGGGCGTGGGCTGCTACACCGCGGCCTACTTCGCGCAGCGCGGGCTGCCCTTCGTGCTGACGCTGCCGCTGGCCGGGCTGTTCGCCGCAGCGCTGGGCGTCGTCGTCGGCATGCCCAGCCTGCGCATCAAGGGCCTGTACCTGGCGGTGGCCACGCTGGCGATGCAGTTCCTGCTGGTCTACGTGTTTCGCGAGTGGGACAGCGTCACCGGCGGCGTGCGCGGCGTCAACGTGCCGCCGGCCGAGCTGCTGGGCGTGAAGCTGGACACCGACCAGCGCATGGCCTGGCTGATCGCCGCCTGCGCGGTGGCGCTGCTGCTGGCGGCGCGCAACCTGTTCCGCACGCGCGTGGGCCGCGCCTTCATCGCGATCCGCGACAAGGACATCTCGGCCGAGGTGCTGGGCATCGACCTGCTGCGCTACAAGCTGGCGGCCTTCGCGATCGGCTCGTTCTACGCCGGCGTGGCCGGGGCGCTGCTGGCCTACTACTACCGCGCGATGACACCGGAGTACTTCACGCTGCAGCTGTCCATCTTCTACCTGGCCGCGATCATCGTCGGCGGCCTGGGCAGCACGCTGGGCAGCATCCTGGGCGCGGTCTTCATGACCCTGGTGCCCGAGGCGCTGCGCGCCATCGTTTCGTTCATCGCGCAGTGGGCGCCGCGCGCGGTGGAGATCCTCAGCCCCATCCAGCAGGTCGTCTTCGGCCTGCTGATCATCGGCTTCCTGGTTTTCGAGCCGCATGGCCTGCTCGAGATCTGGCGCCGCGTGCGCCGCTTCTTCCACCTCTGGCCATTCAGGGCCTGACACCGGCAGACCGCCCCACCACGAAGGAGACACGACAGCATGAGCAAGATCCGCACTCCGCAGCACGACGTCTCGCGCCGCCGCCTCGTGCAGGCCGGCCTGGGCGCCGCCGGCCTGGCCGCGCTGCCGCTGCACACGGCGATCGCGCAGAGCGGCGAGATCGTCGTCGGCGCCGCGCCGCCGATCACCGGCGTCTTCGCCTTCGCCGGCGTCGGCCTGCACCAGGGCCTGGGCGACTACTGCGAGTGGCGCAACGCCAACGGCGGCGTCGCCGGCCGGCGGCTGCGCTACATCGGCGAGGACTCGGGCTACAAGATGGACCAGGCGATGGCCGTCTTCAAGAAGCTCATGGGCGCGCACAAGCCGCCGGTCTTCTACGGCGACTCCACGGCCTGGGCCAAGGCCGCGGCGCAGGAGGTCAGCCAGCTCGGCAGCACGCTGGTCAGCAGTCCCTCGTTCGCTTCCGACCTCGCCGACCCGGCCAAGGTGCCCTACTACTTCATGGCCGGCCCCACCTACCAGGCGATGATCGAGATCCTGCTCGAGTACATCAACCGCCAGGCCAGCGGCGGCAGCAAGCCCTCCGTGGCCTTCGTCTACAGCGACACCGAATTCGGCCGCGACCCCATCGCCGGCGGCAAGGCGCATGCCCAGAAGCTGGGCATCCCGGTGGCGATGGAGATCGTCACCAAGCCCGGCGCGGTGGACGTCTCGGCCGAGGTCGCGCGGCTGCGCCGCGCGCGCCCCGACTACGTGATCTTCCACGGCTACGTGCTGGCGCCGATCCCGGAATTCATGAAGCAGATGAAGGAAGCCGGCATGGCGACCAAGTCCATGGGCACCATCTGGAGCATGGACAAGACCACGGTGGACGCGATGGGCGAGGCCGGCCAGGGCTGGATGGGCGTGATGCCCTACCGCTACAGCTACGACACCGCCGGCGCGCCGGGCATGCAGGCGATCAAGGACTTCGCCGCCAAGGCGCGGCCCAACCTGGCCTACATCCCGCTCTTCTACACCCACGGCTGGCTGGTCGGCTCCATCTTCTGCGAGGTCATGGAGCGCTGCCTGAAGGCCAACCAGGCACTGACAGGCCCCAACATGAAGGCGGCGCTGGAGTCCATCGACAACTGGAATACCGGCGGCATCGTCGGCATGCCGGTGTCGCTGAAGGGGCACCAGATCCCGATCGGCCGCATCTACGCCTACGACGCCGGCACCAAGCTGTTCCAGCCGGCCAGCGACTGGATCCGCACCGCGTGAGCAGCGCCGCCACCGCCGTGCACGGCGCCGCCACCGCCGCCCCGGTGGCGGCGGCGCCCGTGCTCGCGGTGGAGAACATCGAGGTCGTCTACCACCACACGGTGCAGGTGCTGCGCGGGCTCTCGCTGGCCGTGCCGGCCGGCCAGATCGTCGCGCTGCTGGGCAGCAACGGCGCCGGCAAGACGACCACGCTGAAGGCCGTATCCGGCCTGCTGCCGCTGGAGAACGGCGCGCTGCGCAGCGGCGCCATCCGCTACCGCGGCGAGCGCATCGACGCGGTGGCGCCGCACCTGCTGGCGCGACGCGGCATCGCGCACGTGCGCGAGGGCCGGCATGTCTTCGAGGACCTCACGGTCGACGAGAACCTGGTCGCCGCCGGCAATGCGCTGATCGGCCGGCCGGGTGCGGAAGCCAAGGCCGACCCGGACCTGATCTACGACTACTTCCCGCGCCTGAAGGAGCGCCGCTCGCAGCGTGCCGGCTACCTCTCCGGCGGCGAGCAGCAGATGCTGGCCATCGGCCGCGCGCTGCTGGGCCGGCCTTCGCTGATGCTGCTGGACGAGCCCTCGCTGGGCCTGGCGCCGCTGGTCGTGCACGACATCTTCCAGATCATCGCGCGCATCAACCGCGAGCAGGGCGTCGCGATGCTGCTGGTGGAGCAGAACGCGATGGCGGCCTTCGGCATCGCGCACTACGGCTACATCATGGAGACCGGCCGCATCGTGATCGACGGCCCGACCGCGCGGCTGATGAACGACCCCGACGTGCAGCGGTTCTACCTCGGCTACGGCGACGGCGCCAGCGAGCTGGCCAGCTTCCGCGAGGTCAAGCACTACAAGCGCCGCAAGAGGTGGCTATCGTGACCCACCCCCGTAGCGGCTTCGCCGCACCCCCTCCAGGGGGCGCCGCCAGCGGCCCGGCGAAGCCGGTTCCGCGGCGGCCGCTCGGTCTGACCGGGGCAGCTTGCCGATCATGAACTCTTCGCTGGACGCACTGACGCTGCCGCAGCAGCTGCGCCACTGGGCGCGCGTGCGCCCGGACGCGGTGGCGCTGCGCCAGAAGGACTACGGCATCTGGGCGCCGGTCACCTGGGCCGGCTACGAGCGCACGGCGCGCCACTTCGGGCTCGGCCTCGTCAAGCTGGGCCTGCCCGACGGCGGGCACTGCGCCATCGTCAGCGAGAACCGCCAGGAATGGGTCTTCGCGCAGCTCGGCTGCGGCCTCGTCGGCGCGGTCACGGTGGGGGTCTACCCCACGTCGCCGGCGCCCGAGGTGGAATACCTGCTGCAGGCCGCCGACGCACGCATCGTCGTCTGCGAGGACCAGGAGCAGCTCGACAAGGTGCTGGCCGTGCGCGAGCGGCTGCCCGCGCTGACGCACCTGGTCGTCGTCGACCCGCGCGGGCTGCGCCACTACCGCGTCGACAACCTGCTCACCTTCGAGGAGGTCTGCGCTTTGGGCGCCGCCTTCGAGCACGAGCGGCCGCGGGTCGTGGAGGACGCGCTGGCGCGCCAGACCATGGACGACACCGCGCTGATGATCTTCACCAGCGGCTCCACCGGCCGGCCCAAGGCGGCGATGATCAGCTACCGCAACATCGCCGCGATGGCCGCCGGCACCGACGCCATCTACCGCTGCACGCCGGCCGACAGCATGGTCTCGTACCTGCCGCTGTGCCACGTCGCCGAGCAGATCTATACCGTGCACCTGCCGCTGCGCAGCGGCGCGGTCGTCAACTTCGCCGAGAGCCTGCGCACGGTGCAGGGCGACCTGCGCGAGATCGCGCCGACGCTGTTCCTGGGCGTGCCGCGCATCTGGGAGAAGCTGCATGCCAGCATCGAGATCAAGGCCCGCGAGGCCGGCGGCCTGCGCCTGGCGCTGTACCGCCGCGCGCTGGCCGCCGTGCTGCCCTTCGCCGACCTGCCGCGCGAGCGCTGGAGCCTGGGCCAGCGCCTGACGCACGGCCTGTGGTGGTGGCTGGTGCTGCGTGCGCTGACCAATTTCGTCGGCCTGCGCCGCTGCCGGCTGGCGCTCTCCGGCGCGGCGCCGATCGCGCCGGACATGCTGCGCTTCTTCCGCGCGCTGGGCGTGCCGATCCGCGAGGGCTACGGCATGACCGAGACCGCCGGCGTGGTGGCCGTGCAGCGCAGCGCGGCCTCACCGGTGGGCACCGTGGGCGCGGCGATCCCCGGCGTGGAGCTGCGCGTCGCCGACGACGGCGAGCTGCTGGTGCGCGGGCCCACGGTCTTCAAGGGCTACTACCGCAACGAGGCGGCCACGCGCGAGGCCATCGACGAGCAGGGCTGGCTGCACACCGGCGACGTGGTGCAGGTCGTGCCCGGGCCGGAGGGCGACGAGATCCGCATCGTCGACCGCAAGAAGGACATCATGATCACCGCCGGCGGCAAGAACATCACGCCCAGCGAGATCGAGAATGCGCTGAAGTTCAGCGCCTATGTCAAGGAGGCCATCGTCGTGGCCGACCGCCGGCCCTTCGTCGCCGCGCTGATCCAGATCGACCTCGACACGGTGGGCAAGTGGGCCGAGGAACAGGGCCTGGCCTACACCCACTTCCGCAGCCTGGCCGAACACGAGCGCGTGCGTGACCTGGTGCAGGCCGAGGTGGACCGCGTCAATGCGCGCATGCCGCAGGTGCAGCAGGTGCGCAAGTTCCACCTGCTGACGAAGGAGCTGGACCACGATGACGGCGAGGTCACGGCGACGATGAAGGTCAAGCGCCGGAGCATCGCCGAGAAATATGCCGCCGAGATCGAAGCGCTGTACGGCGCGCGCGCGCCGCGGCCCGAGGAGCAGACCGCATGAATCCCATCCGCTTCGACGGCCGCGTCGCCGTCATCACCGGCGCCGGCGGCGGCCTGGGCCGCGCCCATGCGCTGCTGCTGGCCGCACGCGGCGCCGCGGTCGTCGTCAACGATCTCGGCGGCAGCGTGGACGGCAAGGGCGGGGGCAGCGGCGGCGACGCCAGCGCGGCCGAGCGGGTCGCGCAGGAGATCGTTGTCAGCGGCGGGCAGGCGATCGCCAACCACGACGACATCGCGACACCCGCCGGTGCGCAACGCCTGGCCGACGCGGCGCTGGCCGCCTTCGGCCGCATCGACGTGCTGGTCAACAACGCCGGCATCCTGCGCGACAAGACGCTGGCGAAGATGGAACCGGCGGACTTCGAGGCCGTCGTGCGCGTGCACCTGCTGGGCTCGGCCTGGTGCAGCCGCGCCGTGCTGCCGGCGATGCAGCAGCAGCAGTACGGCCGCATCGTGATGACGACCTCGGCGGCCGGCCTGTACGGCAATTTCGGGCAGAGCAACTACGGCGCGGCCAAGCTGGGCCTGGTCGGGCTGATGCATTCGCTGAAGCTGGAGGCTTCGCGGCACGGCATCCTGGTCAACACCGTCGCGCCGGTGGCGCTGACGCGCATGACCGAAGGCCTGCCGCTGGCCGCGCTGATGAAGGACGCCACGCCCGAACGCGTGGCCGCCGGCGTGGCCTTCCTGGCCAGCGAGCAGTGCCACTTCAGCGGCGTGGTGCTGGCGGCCGGCGCGGGCTATTTCTCCACCGTGCGCATCGTGGAGGGCCCGGGCGTGCATGCGGCGGCCGACGAGGTGTCGCCGGAATTCGTCGCCGCGCACTGGGACCGCATCGCCGCCACGCAGGGCGAGCGCGCCTTCGAGAGTGCGGTGCACGCGCTGCAGGGCGCGTTCGGGCCGCCGCAGCCATGAAGCTCGACGCCGGCGCCACCCCGGGCCCGGCGGCGGAGGCCGCGCCGCCGCGCCGCGGCGCGCCGCGCGCGCACAACCGCCACGCCGCACTGCTGGCCGCGGCAGCACGGGTCTTCCGCGCCCGCGGCTACGGGCTGACCAGCATGCGCGACATCGCGGCGGCGACCGCGATGACCGCCGGATCGATCTACTACCACTACCCGTCCAAGGGCGACCTGCTGCTGGCCGTGTATGCCGAGGGCGTGCGCCGCGTCGGCGCGGCCTTCGACGCCGCGGTCGCCAGGCCGGGCACTCCCTGGCAGCGGCTGGAGCGCGGCGCGGCGGCCCACCTGGCCATGCTGCTGGGTGCCGACCCCCAGGACGCCGACTTCGCCGGCGTCTTCGTGCAGGTGCAGCCGCACGACTTTCCACCCGAGCATGTCGACGCGCTGGTCGCCTTGCGCGACAGCTACGAGGACCGCTTCCGTCGCCTGCTCGCCGCGCTGCCGCTGGCGCGCGGTACGGATCGCACGCTGCTGCGGCTGCAGCTGATCGGCGCGCTGAACCACGTGCCGCTGTGGTACCGGCCCGAGGGCCGGCGCGGGCCGGCGGCCATCGCGCGCACGATGACGCGGCAATTGCAGCGCGGCGTCGCGGCCGCCGGAGACAGGACATGAACGAAGCGCTGGACACCCTGTACCCGCCGACGCCGCCGCTGGACACGCCCGAGCACCGCGCCTTCCGCGAGACGGTGCGCCGCTTCGTCGCCGACGAGATCCTTCCGCACCATACGCAGTGGGAACGCGACGGCCAGGTGCCGCGTGCGCTGTGGCGGCGCGCCGGCGAGCTGGGCCTGCTGTGCCTGACGGTGCCGGAGGCCTACGGCGGCGCCGGCGTGGACTTCGGCTACAGCGCCATCGTGGTGGAGGAGATGGCGCGCGCCGGCGCCACCGGCCCGCTGTTCTACCTGCACAGCGACATCGTCGCGCCCTACCTGGTGCACCACGGCAGCGAGGCGCAGAAGCGCCACTGGCTGCCGCGCATGGCGCGCGGCGAGGTCATTGCCGCGATCGGCATGACCGAGCCCGGCGCCGGCAGCGACCTGGCTGCGCTGCGCACGCGCGCGGTGCTGGAAGGCGAGGGCGACGCGGCCACCTGGCGCGTCGACGGCCAGAAGATCTTCATCAGCAACGGCCAACTCTGCGACCTGCTGCTGCTGGCCGCGCGCACCGACCCCGACGCGTCACGCGGCGCCAAGGGCGTGAGCCTGCTGCTGGTGCCCACCGACCGCCCGGGCTTCGACCGCGGCCGCAAGCTGGACAAGCTGGGCATGCAGGCGCAGGACACCAGCGAGCTCTTCTTCGACGGCCTGCGCGTGCCGGCCGACCACCTGCTGGGCGAGTCCGGCCGCGGCTTCGCGCTGATGAT
The DNA here is from genome assembly GCA_019635315.1 of Rubrivivax sp. GTDB lineage: Bacteria > Pseudomonadota > Gammaproteobacteria > Burkholderiales > Burkholderiaceae_C > Rubrivivax. The sequence goes on along the minus strand of JAHBZT010000001.1, from coordinate 301,203 downwards.
GCAGGAGCTGCCGCAGGAGCGGCTGCTGGTGGCCATCACCGCGGTCGGCGCGATGGAGGCCGCGGTGGTCTGGACGCGCGAGCATGTGCAGCAGCGCCGTGCCTTCGGCGCCGCGCTGGCCGACAAGCAGACCATTCGCCACCGCCTGGCCGAGGTGCATGCCGACACGCGCGTGGCGCGCGCCTTCCTGGACGACTGCCTGCGCCGGCACCTGCAGGGCACGCTGGACACCGCCACCGCGTCGATCGCCAAGTACTGGTGCACCGAGATGCAGTTCAGCGTGCTCGACCGCTGCCTGCAGCTCTTCGGCGGCTACGGCTACATGCGCGAATACCCGATCGCGCGCGCCTGGGCCGACGCGCGCGTGCAGCGCATCTACGGCGGCACGACCGAGATCATGAAGGAGATCGTCGCGCGCGACCTGCTGGGCGGCCGCTAGGCAGCGCAGGCGCGCGCGCGCCGCGTCACTCGACCTTGCCGATGCGCTTGACCGCCTCGGTCATGACCTTCGCGTCGGCGTCCCAGTAGCGCTGGAACTCGGGCGCGTCCAGGTATTCGATCGGGCTGCCGGCGCGCGTGATGGTCTGCACCACCTGCGGGTCGACGGCCGCCTTGCGCGCCGCGTCGCGCAGGCGCTGCACGATGGGCTCCGGTGTGCCGGCGGGCACGAACAGCGCCGACCACTGCGCGAACTCGACCGGGTAGCCGGCGGTCTTCAGCGCCGGGACCTCGGGCAGCGACTGCAGCGGCTTGTCGCCCCAGTGCGCCAGCGCGCGCAGGCGGCCGGCGCGGATATGCGCCAGCACGCTGGCCGGCCCGGTGGACAGCGCGTCCACCTGCCCGCCCAGCAGCGCCAGCACCGCCGGCCCGGCGCCGGTGAACGGGATGTGGACCATGCTGAAGCCGGCGCTGGCCTTGAGCATCTCCATCGGCACGTGCATGGTGCCGTAGTTGCCGGAGCTGCCGTAGTTGTATCGGCCGGGGTTCTTCTTCAGGTCGGCGACGAATTCGGCCAGCGTCGTCCACGGCGCGTCGGCACGCACCACCAGCACCGTCGGGTCGGCGGTGAAGCGCGCGATGGGCTTGAGCTGGTCCAGCGTGTACTGGCCGCGGCGGCCGAGGATCTTGTCGGCCTCCGGCAGGATGGAGATCGACGACAGGCTCATCAGGATCGTGTAGCCGTCGGGCGCGGCGCGCGCGACATGGCCGTTGCCGGTGGCGCCGCCGGCGCCGCCGCGGTTTTCCACCACCACCTGCTGACCCAGCTCGCGGCCCAGCGCCTCGGCCACCGGCCGCGCCACCGTGTCGGCCACGCCGCCGGGCGGGAAGGGCACGACCATCGTGACCGGCTTGGTCGGCCAGTCCTGGGCCAGCGCGGTGCCGGCCAGCGTGCACAGCAGCGCCGCGGCGGCGGCGCGCAGGCTCCTCGTCAGCGTCTTCATGTCGCGTCTCCTGTCGTGGTTTGAGGATGGGTCATTCGAAGAGGTTGCTCAGCGTGCCGATGCCGTCGATCTCGATGCGCACGATGTCGCCCGGGGCCAGCCAGCGCGGCGGCGTCAGGCCCATGCCCACGCCGGCCGGCGTGCCGGTGGCGATCACGTCGCCGGGCAGCAGCGTGATGCCGCGCGAGCAGGTCTCGATCAGCGTCGGGATGTCGAAGATCAGGTCCGTGGTGCGCGCGTCCTGGCGCAGCTCCTCGTTGACCCAGCAGCGCACGCGCGTGTCGGTGCCGTCCAGTTCGTCGGCGGTGACGATCCACGGCCCCATCGGGCAGAAGGTGTCGAAGCTCTTGCCCAGGTCCCACTGCTGGTGGCGCATCTGCACGTCGCGCGCGGTGACGTCGTTGACGATGGTCCAGCCGAAGACATGCGCCAGCGCATCGGCGCGCGCGATGTTGCGCCCGCCGCGGCCGATGACCACCGCGAGCTCGGCCTCGTAGTCGATCTGCTGCGACACCGCCGCGCCGGGCAGGCGCACCACGTCGCCCGGGCCGACCACCGTCTCCGGCACCTTGGTGAAGACGATGGGCCACTCGTCGGTCTTCGCCGGGCTGTTGCGGAACACGGTCTCGCGCAGCTCCTTCGCATGCGCGTGGTAGTTGCGGCCGACGCACCACAGGTTGCGGCGCGGGCGCGGCAGCGGCGCTTCCAGCCGCACGTCGGCCAGCGCGTAGACCGGCCCGTCGGCCGCCGGCAGCGGCTGGCCGGCGGCGGCGCGCTCGATCAGCGGCAGCGCGCCGAGCGCGGCCTCGGCGTCGGACAGCGCGAAGGCGCGCAGGCTGCGGCCGTCGGCGCCGACTTCGCCGACCTGGCGGCGGCCGGCATGCTGGAAGGTGGCGATGCGCAAGGCGGTCTCCTGTGCGGGCGGCGGGTGAACGGCGGGCGAACGTCGGTGCGCCCTGCAGGACCTGCGCCCGCGCCGGGCCCGCGCCGGGCCCGCGACGCTGCCGCGCCGCCCGGGGCGCCGGCCCGGCTGGGTCACGGGCCGCTGAACCAATCAACCCAAGTGCTACCATTGTGCACCATGTCGCTCGCCTCCGCATCGCGATGAACCCGGCCGACGCGCTGCGCGAGACCCTGCTGCGCGAACTCGCCGACGGCACCTGGCGCCCCGGCGACCGCCTGCCCACCGAGCGCGAGCTGGCCGAACGCCACGGCCTGGGCCGCACCGCCGTGCGCCGCGTGCTGCAGGGGCTGAAGGAGCAGGGCCTGATCACGCAGACCGTCGGCAGCGGCACCTATGCCAGCGACGGCGCGGCGCAGCGCCTGCACGCGCGCCGGCGCGCCGAGGCCGCGGTGGTCAGCCCGGCCGAGCTGATGGCGGCACGGCTGGCGCTGGAGCCGGCGATCGTCGAGCTGGTCGTCGCGCACGCCACCGCCGCCGACTTCGCACGCATGGACGACTGCCTGCGCCGCGCCGAGGCGGCGACCAGCGTCGAGGCCTTCGAGCGCTGGGACGGCGCGCTGCACGAGGCCATCGCCGAGGCCGCGCACAACGGCTTCGTGACCGGCGTCTTCCGCCTCATGAACGAGGCGCGCTCGCAGGGCGAGTGGGGCGCGCTCAAGCGGCGCAGCCTGACGCCCGAGCGCCGCCGCGCCTACCAGCGCGAGCACCGGGCGCTGGTCGAAGCCCTGCGCCGGCGCGACGCGCAGCGTGCACGCGCGCTGTGCGTGGAGCACCTGCGGCACGTGCGGGCGAATCTGCTGGAGGGGTGAGGGCGCCCCGGCGAGCCATCGGCCCGCAGCGGCCGGGCCAGGGCCGTGGCACGAGCCCGACGCCGGGACGTTAGCACCTGGGCACCCTGCGGTGCCGGAGGACGGCAACCGCGAATCAGGCGAAGAGCCGCTCGGCCAGTGAGCGTGGCGAGCAGACCGTGACGCCGCCGAAGGAACGACCATAGCCAGCGCCAAAGTGCGTGCGGTCGCCGGTGACCAGTGCATCGCAGCGCAGCCGGATGGCCGCCGCGAGCACGGGCCGGTCCTTCTCGGGCAGCCAGGACAGCTCGTCGACCGGACCCGTGACGACCGGCACGGCCGCTGCCAGGCTCAGGTGCGGCAGCAGGGCGTCGAGGACATGCAGCGCGTGCGGGCCTTTGGTCTGCAGGTTGCGCCGCGCCTCGGCCACCACGTAGGCATCGACCCAGCACTCATGACCACGCTCGACAAGAAGGCGCACGAGCGCCCGTATGGCGCCGTCGGACTTGGCGGCCGAGAAGAGGATATTGGCGTCCAGGAACACCCGCATGGCTGCGGGCACGCTAACCCGGCGTTCCCCGGCGGCGGCTGGCCCGTGCGCGGGCCGCGGGCGCCGCGGACGGCGGCGCGGGCTCGCGCGCGGCGAGCACCGTGGCCAGGTCGGCCTCGGCCTCGTCGAATTCGCGCTCGCGCTGCGGCGTGTAGACCTCCAGCGGCAAGGTCACCGCCGGCCGCAGCAGCAGGCCCTCGGGGGTCGTCTCGGCGATCAGCTGGTCGTCGGCCTTCAGGCCCAGCGCCTGGCGCAACTTGGCCGGCAGGGTGACCACGCCGCGGCTGGTGATCGTGACGGTGGCCTTCATGACGGCAGATTAGCAGAAATGCAGCAATCATGCGCTGGCACTGGCCCCGTCTGCCGGGGCCGGTCAGGCCGCGACGCGATCGCGCTCGACGCTGCGGATGAACCGCGACAGATGAAAGGACGCGAGCTTCACGTCCTGCTCCTGCATCCGCGCCTCTTCACGGGCCAGGAAGGCGGGCAGGCCCTTGGGCTCCATGACCCACACCTCACGCTGGCTGCCCGGGGCCGCCTCGACGTACCAGCCGGGAAACAAGACAACGGGCCGAACGGCCATGGGCTTGCCGGTGCTTTCCGCCAGCAGCTGACCCAGCCATCGCGCCTGGCTCCTGGCCTGGACCAAGGGGTCCCGGTCCGGCGTTCGGCCGGCGGCAGAGAGGCCGGTGCCGTCGTAGACGATGCGGGCATCGCCCCGGGCCGGCTTGCTCCATGTCTTGGTCTCGACCGTGAAGACGCCTGCGGGGCCGATCAGCACATGGTCGACGTTGAAACCCTCGGCCACCACGTCGTGGAAGACCTGGTAGCCCTGGCTGCGCAGTCGCTCCAGAAACTGACCGACGGCCTTCTCCCCTGCGATGCCCTGCCGGAGTTCACGCAGGCGTGGCCGTATGCGGAAGTAGCGCCAGGCGGCGAAGCCGCCCATCGCCACTGCGCAGGCGGTCACGAGCCAGGGTTGCGGCGGCAAAGGCCGGAAGAAGCGGAACCACTCGACGAAGGCCAGGACGATCAAGAACGCGGCCATCACTCCCCAGGTCTCGAACTTGTCGTCGATCAGTGCCCGCCGCTGCTCTTCGAGCGACTGCCCCGGTGTGCGCAGTGGCACGTCCTTGATGGGCGAACGCGAAGCTTCCTTCATGCGGTGGCCCCAGGCGCTGCCAGATCCCCCGCGATCAACCTGAACTGCTCGAGCGCGGCCTCCAGGTCTTCGACGATCTCCTGCGCAATCACCTCCGGCGGCGGCAGGTTGTCGCTGTCGGCCAGCGACTCGTCCTTGAGCCAGAAGATGTCCAGGCTGGCCTTGTCGCGCGCCACCAGTTCGTCGACTTCGTACACGCGCCAGCGCCCTTCCGGCTGCTCGGCGCTCCAAGTCGCGCGGCGCTGGTGGCGGTTGGTCGGGTTGTAGAGCCGCACGAATTCGTCCAGGTCCGCGCGCTTGAGCGGGTTCGTCTTCAGCGTGAAGTGCTTGTTGGTGCGCAGGTCGTAGATCCAGAGCTTCTTCGTCCACGGCGTCTCGCTGGCCGGCTTCTTGTCGAAGAAGATCACGTTGGCCTTCACGCCCTGCGCGTAGAAGAGGCCGGTGGGCAGGCGCAGCAGGGTGTGCACGTCGCACTCGTGCAGCAGCTTGCGGCGGATGGTCTCGCCGGCGCCGCCTTCGAACAGCACGTTGTCGGGCACCACCACCGCGGCGCGGCCGTGGGACTTGAGCAGCGTCTTGATGTGCTGCACGAAATTCAGCTGCTTGTTGCTGGTGGTGGCCCAGAAGTCGTCGCGCTCGACGATGTCCTTCTCGGTGGAGGTCCTGCCGTCCTCGCCGACGATCATCGTGCTGCTCTTCTTGCCGAAGGGCGGGTTGGCCAGCACCACGTCGAAGCGCTCGCCGGGGTCGGCCGCCAGCGCGTCGGCCACGCGCACCGGCACGCTCTTCTCCGAGCCGATGCCGTGCAGCATCAGGTTCATCGCGCAGACGCGCGCGGTGGCCTGCACCAGCTCCCAGCCGCGGAAGGCGCCTTCCTTCAGGTGGCACTTCTCGTCGCGGGTCAGGTTGGGGTAGTGCTGCGTGAGGTACTGGTGCGCGGTGAACAGAAAGCCGCCGGTGCCGCAGGCCGGGTCGCAGATCAGCTCGCCGGGTTTGGGCGCGATGCAGTCCACCATGGCCTGGATCAGCGCGCGCGGCGTGAAGTACTGGCCGGCGCCGGACTTGATGTCCTGCGCGTTGCGCTCCAGCAGGCCCTCGTAGGCGTCGCCCTTCACGTCGGCGCCCATCGCCGACCAGTTCTCGGCGTCGATCAGGTCGACGATCACGCGCCGCAGCTTGGCCGGGTCCTGGAACTTGTTCTGCGCCTTGCCGAAGATCAGCGCCAGCGTTCCCTTCTGCTTGCCCAGCTCGTCGAGCGTGTGGCGGTAGTGGTCGAACAGCGCATCGCCGTCCTTGGCCAGCAGCGCGGGCCAGGCGTAGGCGGCGGGGATGGGGCTGGGCTGGTTGTGGGGCGGGCGGCTGCGCTCGTCCGCCATCTTGAGGAACAGCAGGTAGGTGAGCTGCTCGACATAGTCGCCATAGCTCATGCCGTCGTCGCGCAGGACGTTGCAATAGTTCCAGAGTTTCTGGACGAGGGTGGAGGTATTCAACGCGATCGCTCCAGCGTGTTGCGGCCCACGGTGTAGCAGTGCAGGCTCGTCGGCGCGAACTCGACTTCGACGCCGTCGACCGACTTCACGCCCCTGGCCGTGCGCGTGGTCACCAGCGGCATCCGGCCCAGCTTGTGGATGCGCGCGAACTCGACCAGCCCCTTGACCTCGCGCGGGTCGTCCCAGGGCCGGTCGGACCATTTCACCTCCACCGCAAAGCGGGGCCTCTGCCTGGCGTCGAGGCTGACGAGGTCGACCTCGCCCTTCTTCCAGCGCGCGTAGTGCAGCGACTCGATGTAGGCGTCGTTGTGCAGCCACTGGCTGAACACCGCCGTCTCCACCAAGTGCCCGATGGCCGGGTGGTCCGCAGTCAGCGGCGCGAACAGGGCGGCCCGCATCGTCGAGTTCGTCAGGTACACCTTGAAGGTCATCGCCTTGCGGAAGCGCGCCGCGTTCTCGTCCACGCGGCGGATGCGCTTGATGAGAAACGCCGCCTCCAGATAGTCCAGGTACTTGGCCAGCGTCGGCTTGCTGACGCCGCTGGACTGGGCCAGCCCTTCCAGGCTGATTTCCTCGGCCGAGTTGTAGGCGACGGTATTGAACAGCGAGTTCAGTTCCTGCACGTCGGCGATGCCGTACAAGCTGGGCAGGTCCCGCAGCAGCACCTTGTCGATGATGTCGTTCTTGATGTAGCGGCGCGGGTTGCGGCGCACGGCCTCGGAGAACACGGCCTCGGGGTAGCCGCCGAAGTTCAGGTAGTTGACGAACGCTTCGTTCAGGCCGGCGATGTCCAGCGCCCGGAAGCGCGAGGCTTCGTCGCTGTCATCGTCGGTGCCGACGAGCCCGTCCTCTGCGCCCGTGAAGCGCAGGTACTCGAAGAAGGTCAACGGCGGCAGCACGAACTCGGTGAAGCGCCCGGCACCGCTCTCGGCGCTCTTGTGCTTGAGCGCCGCGGCAGCCGAGCCGGTGGCCACGAAGCGGCAGCCGCGCTGCGTGTCCACCAGCGACTTGAGATGCACCTCCCAACCCTTGAGGTACTGGATCTCGTCGAAGAACACGTACAGCGGCGTGCCCGGCGAGCGCTCGAACGCGCGCTGGAAGCGCCGCACCAGCCCGTCCAGCCCCTGGCCGAAATAGGTCGGGGTTTCGAGCGACACATAGAGGATGTCGCGCCCGGCCACGCCGTCGCGCAACAGGGCGTCGATGGCGTGGAAGACCATGATGGTCTTGCCCACGCGGCGCGGCCCCAGCAGCAGCACGGCGCGCTGCGGCGCCGCCTGGCGCACCAGGCGGGCAAAGGGCGGCAGGTAGGCGCGCCGGGGGAACTCGGCATAGTCCCGGTCGATGCCCGCGCCGGCTACCCACCAGGGGTTCTCTTCGCGCAGGCGGTTGTCGATCTCTTGATCGGAGACTTGCAGCACGGCGGTCGGTCAGTGAATCAAGACAAGTGGATTTTGTCTGATAGCAGACATCAAGGCAAATCCAGTTTGTCTGACGGACTCGGGCTGCCCGCCCACGGCGTCATCACGCCGCCGCCTCCTTCTCCTGCAGCGCTTTCAGAGTGCGGCCCTGCACGTCCTTCCACTCGATGCGCCCATTCGCGCTGCGCCCCAGCACCACCGCCGCCGCGGTGGAGGGCGAACTGAACACATAGTCCTGCGTGAAGCGGTAGCCCTCGGCCGCGCCGCCCTGCGCAGGCGCCAGCACGCCATTGCCGATCAGCTCCTGCCGCAGCTCGTACATGCCGCGCACATGCTGCTGCATCGACGGCACCGCCGCGGCCACGGCTTGCGACCCCGCCTTGACGACGAAACCCTGGCTGGCCTCGTAGCCGGTGGCCGCCACGCCCTTGCCCTTGCAGTGCAGCAGCGGTGCCGACGAAACGGCCGCCGCTGGCGCGGCCTGCTCGAAGGCATGCACGCCCAGCACTGGCAGCATGCCCAGCATGTTCTGCAGGAACACCTGCATGTCGGCGCGATCGGCCTCGCTCAGCGTCGGCTCGGTCGGCGTGTTGGCGTTGTCAAGGGGCACACGCTTCGCGGCCGCGGCCAAGGCGATGAGTTGCGCCTCCAGGAGCTGCACGTGCGCCTTGTTCAGCTGCCCGGCGCCCGCCACGAAGCACACCGCACGTGTCCAGAAGTCCTTCTTGGCATAGTGCGACGCCAGGCGCGGGCGGATCGGGTCGCCTTCGCCGACGTAGAGCATTTCGCCTTCGCCGTCATCACGCGGCCCGAGCAGAAGGTAGACGCCAGTCTGACTCAGCTCGCTGCGGCCCTTTACCTTCGGCAACAGGGCGCGGGGAAACATCAAGGCCTTGCCGATCCAGTTGCTGCGCTCCACGACGCGCAGCCCGTCGGGATCGCCGTCGGCAACGAAGATGCGGAGAGAGAACGGGATTGGCATACCTCAGACTTTCCAAGCAGGTGCCGGTGTTGCCGCGGGCGGCTCGACGTAATCGCCAACGCTCACGGCATCGTCGCGCTGGGCGTTGCGGCAGTTCCTGAGCTCCTGAACGAGGGAGGTGGAGCTCATTCGTTCAATCAAATGCAGCTACTGCGTCAACTTCGAGCCAGGCAGGTATGCCTCGCTGGTCTGCGACGCGTGCTGCCTGAGACGGCCAATCAGCTCTGGAAGCTCCCAAAGACCCTGGAGGACGGAGAAGATGTGCGTCGAATCAATAAGGAGAAGTGGGGTGCGCGGCCTCGATGCTTCCGCGATAGCGACCTGCGTGTATCCGCTCATGGTCACGAAGAGCCCCATCGTGTTGTCAGCCTTGGTCGTGACCTTGGCCATAAACGTGTCGATATCAGCCGCGTCAGTTGGAGAGTTAGTGAACTTGAGTTCCACGAGATAAGTCGTTCCGTCGATCGTCAGTGACCCGTCGATCTGCCGGCCGTCCACCTTGTACGGTCGCCGACAGTCGATATCAAAGAAGATCGCCAAGTCGAAGAACCACTCCTCGAACTGATACCCGCCGTCCTGAGTGCCAGCAAGCGGGTGCAGTTCGATGACCCTGGCTTGAAGCTTCGCCAAATCTTGCTGGCTCTTGATCTTGGCCTGGCGTTGTCGCTCGGCCTCCTCTCGAATTGCAGCGCGGGCGCGCTGGACCTCGGCAGCAGATCGCTCCTTGTCGATGTAGGCCTTCAGTGCTGCGACCGCCGCCCTTGCAGCTTGAAGCTTCTCGGCTTCATCGGGCCAACCCGTCAGATCAGGGAACGACACCTGATCGGCCAAGTGAACCGCCAACTGCTTGATCACGGCTGGACCTCTCTCGGCCGCTTCGAGTGCTGGCATCAGCCGATTCAGTAGGTCACGCTTCGACTCGTCCTCGTTCCACGTGGCCAAGAACTTCTCAGCCACGCCATTACGGCGCAACGCATTGCGGAAGGTCTTACGACGCCAATACGACTTGAGCAGTGCGTCTTGGACCAATTCGACGAAGTGAGCTGGCAAGCGTTCAGGCATGTTCACTGACCATACTGAAGGCTCGCGCCAGCACCGCCTGGCGCAACGCCTGCGCACGCTTCAGGTTCGCGTCGACCTCGGCCACGACCTCGCGAACGATCGAGAGACGGCGGTCGACTTCGGCGACGATGCGGTGCTGCTCGTCGAGCGGTGGCAGCGGAAAAGGCGCCGCCTTGAACTTCTCGAGAGTCAGGTGGCCGATATTGGTCGTGATCGAGCCGAGCCGGCGAAAGACGCCAGAGCGGACGTGAGATCGAAAGACGATCTGCGCGAACTCGGGCGTCGTAACCTCGGGATCAGCACGAAAGCGATGCAGGGTCTTCTGAAAACACAGCGGCTCGTCGTACCCACGAAAGATCGCGCTCTGCCCCAACAGTTCTGGACTCTGCCCTTCGCTGACGAGGATGTCCCCCGGTGCGAGACGGTACTTGGCGAAGTGAGCCTCGTCGAAGTCCATCGTCTCCACATCGTTGAAGTTGATGGCGTCGTCCTTGATGTTCGCCACGCGCAGGTACTTACGTGACCAACGGCCAGTCAGATACTGCGGAGCACGCTGCCGTCCCAACAAGACCTCACCGGCTTCACAGACCTGAACGGTCCGCCAGGCAACCCTCGAGGGTTGAACGAGCCTCCCTGCTGCCGCATCAATCAGCACACTGCCCACGAGCCGAGCGGCATTGGCCTTGACGCGCTTGAGGTTGGCGACGGCTTCGTCGAGGCGGGAGAATTGCTTTTCGAGTTCGGCGACGATGCGGCGCTGCTCGTCCACATGAGGTAGCGGAACCTCGTACGGCGCCAGCTGATCGAAGTCGACCCGCGGCCGGTCACCAGCGTTCAGCTGCGATGCGTAGCGGACGAACGCCGAGGAGTTGAGGAAGTACTGCAGGTAGCTACCGTCGACTCGCTCGTTCTCCGGCAAAACGATGAACTCAGCCGAGCACAGCCCCTCGAACGTCGGCCGGTAGACCTTGTTGAGGTACGGGCGCAAGCGGCCGTAGAGAACGTCGCCCGGCTTGAAGTGCACCGCGGAGCTTTTCATCATGGCCGCCGGGACGGTGCCCAGCAGCTTCATCGAGTGAGCCTCGACATGCTCCATGCCAATGAACGGTAGGTCGGGACAGTCGGACGGCTTCACTCGCGGCCGGGTTGGCTTCACGACCTCGCCGAGCGGCAGCACTTCGACTCCGCTCACGCCACCAACTCCCGATTCAACTCATTGATCACCTTCGGCAACTCCGCCCCGAAGAGCTGATGCACCCGCCCCAGCCCGCCACGCTGGTCGAACGGCGCATAGCCGAAGTCCTCGGCCTCGATGCCGAGGTTGCTGGCGATGTGCTCGGCCATCTTCTCCAGCCACCAGCGCTGCTCGTCCGTGAACGCCTTCGCCGCCGCCTGCTGCTGCGCCACCCACGCCTTGAAGTTGGCGGCCACGCGCTCGGGGTAGGGCACCAGTTCGTTCTCCTGGTGCATCGCGTAGCGCACCAGTGAGACCAGGTCGGTCAGGATGCGGCGGCGGCTCGCGCCCTTCACCTTGCTCTGGTCCAGCGCGGCATAGGCCTGCCAGAGCTGGCTTTCGGTCCACAGGTGCGGCGGGGCCTGCAGCGTGTCGGCCAGCGCCCTCAGGTCCTCGAACCTCAGCGGTGCCTTGGTCGGGCGGTTGTAGAGGATCTGCAGCGCGGTGATCTCGTCGCGGTGCTGGGCGATGAAGGCTTCGAAGCTCTGCACGATGCCCTGCGCACGCTCGCGCGCGGCCTCGGAGAAGCCGGCTTCGAGCACGCGGTCCTGCGTGACGGTGTCGATCACCAGTTCCTTCTGCTGTTTGAGCGTCAGGATTAGCGTGCGCAGCGTGGGGTTGGACAGCGGCTTAACGGCGTGGCGCAGCGCGGCCTCGGCCTCCTGAGGCGAGCGGTCTTCGCGCGGGTCCAGCGCCTGCACAATGCCGCACGAGAGGTCTTTCAGGCCCAGGCCGCCAGCTTCGGCCACCACCTTGGCGCGCTCGGCCTCGCTGAGCTGGGCGTCCAGCCGCGCCAGCCGAACCGCCACGCTGGACAGCACCTCGGGCTCCACGTTGCCCAGGCTCACGGCCTGCAGCAGCGCGTCCAGCGGTACGCTCTTCTTCTGGTCCATCGGCCGGCTGTCGGTCTTGTCGCGCTCGCACACGCCCACGCAGTCGACGATGACGAAGTGGTCCTTGTGCACGTGCTCGCCGGGGTTCACGCCGCGCAGGTCGTCGTCCTTGATCACGCGCACGCCGCGCCCCTTCATCTGCTCGAAGAAGCTGCGGCTCTTCACGCTGCGCATGAAGACGACGATCTCCACCGGCTTGATGTCGGTGCCGGTGGCGATCATGTCCACGGTGACGGCGATGCGCGGGTAGTAGCTGGTGCGGAAGGCCTTGATCAGCTCTTCCGGCTTGCTTCCCGTGGTGCGGTAGGTGATCTTCTGCGCGAACTCGTTGCCGCGGGCCCATTCCTCGCGCAGGATGCCGACGATGGCCTCGGCGTGGTTGTCGTCCTTGGCGAAGACCAGCGTCTTGGGCAGCTCCTGCCGCTGGGGGAAAAGGTCGCTCTGCCAGCGGTCGCGCAGCGTGCGGGCGATGGTGCGGATCTGGTCGGGCGTCTGCACGCTGCGGTCCAGCTCTTCGGGCGCGTACTCGAAGTCGTCGTCCAGCTGCCAGTCGCGCCGGGCGCGGGTGGGCTTGTCCAGCACCTGCAGCCAGTAGCCGGCCTCGACCTTGCTGCCCGCCTCGGTCACCTCGGTCTTGATGCGGTAGACGTCGTAGTTGACGTTCACGCCGTCGGCCACCGCCTGCGCGTGGCCGTACTCCATCACCAGGTTCTGGTTGAAGAAGCCGAAGGTCTGCTTGTTGGGTGTGGCGGTCAGGCCGATCAGGTGCGCGTCGAAGTACTCCAGCACCTGGCGCCACAGGTTGTAGATGCTGCGGTGCGCCTCGTCGGTGACGATGATGTCGAAGGTCTCGATCGGGAAGGCGGGGTTGTAGTCGATGGACTCCGGTTCCTTGAACAGGCTCTCCACGCGTTCGGTCGATTCCTCGTCGGCCTCTTCCGGCAGCTCGCGGCCCTTGAGCATCGAGAACATGCGCTGGATGGTGCTGATGCACACGCGCGCCGTCCTGTCGAGCTGGTTGCTCGTGAGGTGCTGGACGATGAACTCCTCGCCGAACTTGTAGTTGTTGACGGGCGAAACGTACTGGTCGAATTCCTTCTTGGTCTGCCGGCCCAGGTTGCCGCGGTCGACCAGGAACAGCACGCGCCGCGCGCCGGCAAACTTGATCAGCCGGTAGATGAAGCTGATGGCGGTGAAGGTCTTGCCGCTGCCGGTGGCCATCTGGATCAGCGCGCGCGGCTTGTTCTGCGCCAGGCTCTTCTCCAGGTTGCGGATGGCGGTGATCTGGGCGGGCCACAGCTTGAAGTCGCCCCATTCGGTGACCAGCGGCGGCATGGCCTGCAGGCGGGCGAGCAGGGTGCCGTTGCTGGGGCGCTCGGCTTGCACGGTCGGCGGGTCGCCGTCCGTGGTCAGGACGGTAGCCGGCGCCGCGGGCGGGTCCGCGGCGGCTTGTGCCAGCCACTCCGCCAGTGTTTCCGGTCGGTGAAAGGCGAAGACGTGGCGTGCCCGCGGCGCCGGGTCCAGGCCGTTGCTGAAGTGGGTCTCGATGCCGGTCGACTCGTAGACGAAGGGCAGCGGCCGCCGCCAGGCCGGCAGCGCGGCGGGCAGCCCCTGGGCATAACGGCCGGACTGCGTCTCCACGCCGGTGAGCGTGGCGCCCTGCTTCTTGGCCTCGATCACGCCGCAGGCCTTGCCGTCCACGTACAGCAGGTAGTCGGCGGTGCCGAAGCCGGGGTTCAGATCGAACTCGCGCAGCGCCACGCCGCGCGCCGCGTGCAGGTCGGCCCCCTTGAGGTCCTGCACCGCCCAGCCGGCCGCGGCCAGCAGCCGGTCGATCTCCTGTCGCGCCTGCTGTTCCGGGTTGCCCATGCGCGGCGATTCTCGCGGCATCGGCCGCCGGCGACCATGCGGGCGGGCCTGACCCTCAGCCCGGCGGCCGCGTCGCCGTGGCGCTGCCCTGCCGCACGCCCGGCGGCGGCAGCCGGTAGATGCTGTCGTTGAGGTGGCGCGCCACCTCGTGGATGTCAGCCTCGCTCCACTGCAGCAGCTGCGTGCCCTGCCACAGCCGCACCTGCGCGACCAGGCTGTCCCAGTCGCGCACCGCGCGCTTGTCGCGCCAGTGCATCTGCGTGTCGTGGCAGGCCACGCAATGCGTCGCGTACAGCAGCGCGCCGCGCGTCGGCTCGCCGGCGGTCTGCGCCGCCACCGGGGCCACGGCCGCGACCAGCAGGGCCGCCGCCAGCCCCCGCAGATCGGCCTCGATGCACTTCGCCATGCCTGCGCTCCTGTCCTGCGGCCCCGCACGGCGGCCGCGCCGGTCGCAAGCTTAGCGGCTGGCGTGGCGACGGGCGACACGGACGCCGCACGCGGCAGCGGGCATCATGCGCGGCCATGACACGCGCGGCCGCTGCGAAACGTGCCCGGGGCCCCGGGCGGCGCCATCGTCACCATGTCTATGTCGTCGAGCTCGCGGACCCGGTGTGGAACGAGGCGCGCTTCCGCCAGGCCAACCCGGACCACCGGCTCGGCATGCCCTTCGTCTACGTCGGCATGACGGGGTTGGACCCCGACCTGCGCTTCGACCGCCACAAGGCCGGCATCCAGGCCAACCGCTTCGTGCTCGACTACGGCCTGCGGCTGCTGCCGGCGCTGTACGAGGTCTACAACCCGATGCCCTACGAGGCGGCGCGCGAGATGGAAGTGGAGCTGGCCATCGCGCTGCGCGAGGCCGGCTACGGCGTCTGGCAGGCCTGAGCGGGACGTCGGAACCCGCCTGCGCGGGTTTCGGCGCCAGCGAAGGGGCGAGCGCGGCCTGCTAGCCCTGAGTGCGAGGCGGCCTGCAGGGCCTACGCGGCACGCCCCCACACCAGCAGCAGGTTGTTGGCCGGCATCGCGACGCGCTCGCGCAGCGCCAGGCCGGCGCGCGTGGCCTCGGCCTGCACGTCCTCGCGCCGGCGCAGCCCCCAGGCCGGGTTGCGCGCGCGCAGGTCGGCGTCGAAGGCCTGGTTGCCGGGCGCGGTGGGCACGTCGTCCTCCAGGTAGGGGCCGTAGGTGACGAGCAGGCCCTGCGGCGCGAGGTGACGCGCCGCGCCCTGCATCAGCGCCGGGCAGCAAGCCCAGGGCGCGATGTGGATCAGGTTGGCGCAGAAGATGGCGTCCACCTGCGCCGGCACGCCGGCCCACGGCGACTGCAGCACGTCCAGCCGCAGCGGCGGGCGCACGTTGGCCAGGCCGGCGCACCAGGCGCGGATGGACGGCAGCGCCTCGGCCTCGAAGTCGCTGGGCTGCCATTGCCAGCCGGGCAGGCCGGCGCCGCAGAAGGCGGCATGCTGGCCGGTGCCGCTGGCGATCTCCAGCAGCAGGCCCTGCGCCGGCAGCAGCCGCTGCAGCTCGGCCAGGATGGGCCCCTGGTTGCGCTCGGCAGCGGGGCTGTGGCGGCGCGGGTCCTGGGTCACCGGGGCCGGCAGGAAGGCTCAAACATCGATATTCGCCGCCCTCAGCGCATTGCTCTCGATGAAGTCGCGCCGCGGCTCGACCTCGTCGCCCATCAGCGTCATGAAGACCTTGTCGGCCTCGATCGCGTCCTCGATCTGCACCTTCAGCAGCCGGCGCACCGCGGGGTCCATGGTCGTCTCCCACAGCTGCTCGGGGTTCATCTCCCCCAGGCCCTTGTAGCGCTGGCGCGCGACGCTGCTCTCGGCCTGCTGCATCAGCCAGGCCATCGCGGCGCGGAAGTCGCCGACCTTCTGTTCCTTGAGCTTGTCGCCCTCGCCGCGGCGCACCACGGCGTCGGGGCCCAGCAGGCCCTGGAAGGCGCGGCCGGCCTCGGCCAGCGCGGCGTAGTCGGCGCCGTGCACGAAGTCCTGCGTGATGACGCTGCTCTTGACGTTGCCGTGGTGGCGGCGGCTGATGCGCAGCAAATGCTTGTCGGTGCGCAGGTCGAACTCGGCCGCCACCTCGGCGTCCTTCAGCCGCGCCTGCAGCGCCAGCGCCGACTGCTCGGCGGCCGCCGCGCTGTCCAGGTCCAGCACCAGGCCGCCGGCGATGGCGCGCAGCGCCTCGCCGTCCATCCAGTTGGCCAGCCGCTCGACGACGCCGTTGGCCAGCAGGTAGCTGCGCGCCAGGCTTTCCAGCGCACTGCCGGCGATGACGGGCCGGCCGCCGTCGGCGCTGCCGTCGGGCCACACCGCGGCGCCGTCCAGCGCCACCTTCAGCAGGAAGGCATCGAGCTCGCTGCCGTCCTTCAGGTACTGCTCCTGCTTGCCGTGCTTGACCTTGTACAGCGGCGGCTGCGCGATGTAGATGTGCCCGCGCTCCACCAGCACCGGCATCTGGCGGTAGAAGAAGGTCAGCAGCAGCGTGCGGATGTGGGCGCCGTCCACGTCCGCGTCGGTCATGATGATGATGCGGTGGTAGCGCAGCTTGTCGACGTTGAAGTCCTCGGCGCCGATGCCGGTGCCCAGCGCGGTGATCAGCGTGACGATGCTGTCGCTGGACAGCAGCTTCTCGTAGCGCGCCTTCTCGACGTTGAGGATCTTGCCGCGCAGCGGCAGGATCGCCTGGAACTTGCGGTCGCGGCCCTGCTTGGCGCTGCCGCCGGCGCTGTCGCCCTCGACGATGTAGATCTCGCTCGCCGCCGGGTCCTTCTCCTGGCAGTCGGCCAGCTTGCCCGGCAGGCCCAGGCCGTCGAGCACGCCCTTGCGTCGTGTCATCTCGCGCGCCTTGCGCGCGGCCTCGCGCGCGCGCGCGGCCTCGACGATCTTGCCGCAGATGATCTTGGCGTCGTTCGGGTTCTCCAGCAGCCAGTCGGTGAGCAGCTTGCCGACGATGTCCTCGACCGGGCCGCGCACCTCGGAGCTGACCAGCTTGTCCTTGGTCTGGCTGCTGAACTTGGGCTCCGGCACCTTGACGCTGACGACGCAGGCCAGGCCTTCGCGCATGTCGTCGCCGGCGATCTCCACCTTGGCCTTCTTGGCCAGCTCGTTGTCCTCGATGTACTTGTTGATGACGCGCGTCATCGCCGCGCGCAGGCCGGTCAGGTGGGTGCCACCGTCACGCTGCGGGATGTTGTTGGTGAAGCACAGCACGCTCTCGTTGTAGCCGTCGTTCCACTGCATCGCGACTTCGACGCCGATGGTCGTGCCCTGCTCGCTGGCCTTCTCGCCCAGCGCGTGGAAGATGTTCGGGTGCAGCACCTTCTTGCCGGTGTTGATGAACTGCACGAAGCCCTTCACGCCGCCGGCGAAGGCGAAGTTGTCCTCCTTGCCGTTGCGCTCGTCGACGAGGCGGATCTTGACGCCGTTGTTCAGGAAGCTCAGCTCGCGCAGGCGCTTGGCCAGCACGTCGTAGTGGAAGTCGACATGGCTGAAGATCTCGTCGTCGGGCAGGAAGTGCACCTCGGTGCCGCGCTTCTCGGTCTCGCCCAGCACCTTCATCGGGCTGACCTCGAAGCCGCCGCGCTGCTCCAGCACGCGCTCCTGCGGCACGCCGCGCCGGAACTCCATGTAGTGGACCTGGCCCTCGCGGCGCACGGTCAGGCGCAGCCACTTGCTCAGCGCATTGACGCAGCTGACGCCCACGCCATGCAGGCCGCCGCTGACCTTGTAGCTGTTCTGGTTGAACTTGCCCCCGGCATGCAGTTCGGTCAGCGCGATCTCGGCCGCGCTGCGCTTGGGCTCGTGCTTGTCGTCCATCTTGACGCCGGTCGGGATGCCGCGGCCGTTGTCGATGACGCTGATGCTGTTGTCGCTGTGGATGGTGACGACGATGTCGTCGCAGTGCCCGGCCAGCGCCTCGTCGATGGAGTTGTCGACCACCTCGAAGACCAGGTGGTGCAGCCCGGTGCCGTCGGAGGTGTCGCCGATATACATGCCTGGGCGCTTTCGTACGGCCTCCAGGCCTTCCAGGATCTGGATGCTGCCCTCGCCGTAGGCCGCGCTGGCCGCGCTGCCGGTGCTGACCGGCGCGCCCTGCGCGTCCGGCACCGCGCGCTGCGTGACGCCGTCGCCGGACTGTTTGCTGTCGCTCATGAATGCATTCCGAGGCCGCAACGCGGCCGGGTGTCGAACTGACTGGAACCCCCGCTCGGCGGGGGGCAGGGGGTGCCCACGCAAAACCGTCGTGATCCGACGAGGATCTGACGCAAGGCGTCAGATCCTCATCGGCATCACCACGTACTTGAATCCCGGCTGCTCCGGCACCGTGAACAGCGCGCTGGCGCTGCTGTCCTGCAGCTCCAGCTTCACCATCTCGGCGGACATGTTGGCCAGCACATCGATCAGGTAGGTGACGTTGAAGCCGATCTCGATGGCGTCGCCGGCGTAGTCGATCTCGAGCTCTTCCTTGGCCTCTTCCTGCTCGGCGTTGCTGCTGGCGATGCGCAGCAGGCCGGGTTCCAGGTTGATGCGCACGCCCTTGAACTTCTCGCTGGTCAGGATGGCGGCCCGCTGCAGGCTGGCCAGCAGCGGCGCGCGGCCCAGCACGACGGCATTCTTGTGGTTGCGCGGGATGACGCGGTTGTAGTCGGGGAACTTGCCCTCGACCAGCTTGGTCACGAATTCCATGCCCGAGAACTGGAACTTGGCCTGGTTGTTCGCGAAGCGCATCTCGATCGCGGTCTCCTCGTCCTTGAGCAGCCGCTGCAGCTCGAGCACGGTCTTGCGCGGCAGGATGACCTCCTGCTTGCTGGGCACCTCGCTGTCCAGCTCGGCCTGCGCCAGCGCCAGGCGGTGACCGTCGGTGGCCACCAGCGTCAGCGTGCGGCCCTCGGCGATGAACAGGATGCCGTTGAGGTAGTAGCGGATGTCGTGCACCGCCATCGCGAAGTGCACCTGGTTGACCAGGCCGCGCAGCGTCTTCTGCGGCACGCTGAAGGTGGGCCCGAAATCCACGCTCTCGTTGACCAGCGGGAAGTCGTCGGCCGGCAGCGTCTGCAGCGTGAAGCGGCTCTTGCCGCCGGCGAGCGTGAGCTTGTTCTGCGCCGAGGACAGCGTCACCACCTGGTCGGCGGGCAGGCTCTTGAGGATGTCGATCAGCTTGCGCGCACCCACGGTGGTGGCCAGCGCGCCGCCGTCGCCGCCGAGATCGGCGCGCGTGCGCACCTGGATCTCCAGGTCGCTGGTCGTGAACTCGATCGTGCCGCCGTTCTTGCGCAGCAGCACGTTGGCCAGGATGGGCAGCGTGTGTCGCCGCTCGACGATGCCGGCCACCGACTGCAGCGCGTCCAGCAGCTGGGCCTGTGCGGCCTTCAGAACGATCATGTCTTCCTCTTCTTGAACTGGTAGCCGTAGTAGGCAACCAGGGTTCCTGGGGAAAAGTGTATTTTCGCCTTTTCCGTCAGGGACTTGGCAGTGGGGCAAGCCTGTGGGCCGGCAGACGGTGCCGCTGCACCGGGTTTGGGGACAAGAACGGCCGGCCGGCATGGCCTGTGGATGGATGGGCACTTCCTTGGATGTCGTCCACAGCCTTGTCCTCAGGCAGCGAGGGAGGAAGACCGCCAGCACCAGCCAAGCCGTCGCCGCGGCCCGGCTTGGCCGGGTCGCCAGCGAAGCCCCCACGGGGGGCCGAGCCCGGACACAGGCCGTCCGGTGGATGGCCTGTGCCTGGTGAGGGGTCGGGCCACTGGCCCGACGCGGCCTGCAAGGCAGCGACCGGGAGGGAGCGTGGGGGCTCCCTCACCCCTTGAGCGTCTGCTCCAGCACGTGCAGCTGCTGGTTCAGCTCGGGGTTGGTGCCGCGCTCGGCGCCGATCTTGCGCACCGCGTGCAGCACCGTCGTGTGGTCGCGGCCGCCGAAGAGCTCGCCGATCTCCGGCAGGCTCTTCTTGGTCATGTCCTTGGCCAGGTACATCGCGATCTGGCGCGGCCGCGCGATGCTGGCCGGGCGCTTCTTGCTGTACATGTCGGCGACCTTGATCTTGTAGAAGTCGGCCACCGTCTTCTGGATGTTCTCGACCGAGATCTGCCGGTTCTGGATCGACAGCAGGTCCTTCAGCGCCTCGCGCGCGAGCGCGATGTTGATGTCCTTGTGGCTGAAGCGGCTGTAGGCCAGCACCTTGCGCAGCGCGCCTTCGAGCTCGCGCACGTTGGCGCGCACGTTCTTGGCGATGAAGAAGGCCACGTCCTCGGGCATCTCGGCGCCCTCGGCCTGCGCCTTGCGCAGCAGGATGGCCACCCGCATCTCCAGCTCCGGCGGGTCGATGGCCACCGTGAGACCGGCGTCGAAGCGGCTGGTCAGCCGCTCGTCGATGTCGACCAGACCCTTGGGATAGGTGTCGCTGGTCATGATGATGTGCGCCTTCTTGGCCAGCAGGGCCTCGAAGGCGTTGAAGAACTCCTCCTGCGTGCGGTCCTTGCCGGCGAAGAACTGCACGTCGTCGATCAGCAGCAGGTCCAGGCCGTGGTACTTGGCCTTCAGCTCGTCGAAGGTCTTGCGCTGGTAGTTCTTGACGACGTCGCTGATGAACTGCTCGGCGTGCAGGTACAGCACGCGCGCGTTCGGCCGGTCCTTCAGCAGCGCGTTGCCCACGGCGTGCACCAGGTGCGTCTTGCCCAGGCCGACACCGCCGTAGATGAACAGCGGGTTGTAGGTCACCCCGGGGGCACCCGCCACGTGCAGCGCCGCAGTGCGCGCCATCTGGTTGGCGCGGCCGGCGACCAGCGTGTCGAAGGTGAGTGCCGGGTTGAGCCGGTGCAGCGGCGGCGGCGGCGTGCGCTGTGGGGCCTCGGCACGCTCGGGGCGGTCCCTGGCCTCGCCGGCGCCCTGGACGAAGGCATGGTTGGCGGACTGGCCAGCGCCGCCGTCCCCACGCAGCGCGCCGCTGCGCTGCAGCACCTCGTGCAGATGCACCGACAGGTCGGCACGGCCATCCGTACGCCGCAGCGGCGCGCTCGCGGCGGCGGCCGGTTCGCTGCGCGGTGCCAGCGTCAGTTCCAGCCGCACCGGGTGGCCGGCCAGCTCGCTCAGCACCGATTCGATGCGGCCGGCGTACTGGGTCCGGATCCAGTCGAGCTTGAAGCGGTTGGGCACCGCGACGGCGATCACCTCGGGCGCCGGCGATTCGTCCGCCGCCGGCTCCGGCGTCGCCAGGGCCGGCGCCTCCGCGCCAGCCGGCACTGCGGGCCTCGTGGGCAGCAGCGGCCGGATCCAGGTATTGAACTGTTGTTCCGGCAGTTCGGCCGCGAGACGCTCGCAGCCCTGCTGCCACAAGTCGAGAGGCATTGTGGAAATCTTCTTCGGAGAGGGCCCGCCGATGACGTCCCCCGCGATCGGCGGACCGCGGTTATCCACAATGTCGGCGGCGCCGTCAAGCCCGCCCGATCGCGCCGCTTTGTGGTCCAAGTGTTTGACCGGGAATGCGTTTTTTGCTGTAATCGTGGGTTTCCCGGATTCGCCGGGCGGCTGCGCCTTGCCCTTTTGGGCCGGTGCTGCGCCCAGATTCTGGCGCCGACGTTGCACTGACACGACACCTCCTGGGTCGCCGCCCGAGCCGGCAGCGCCTGCAGGCCGGGGGTCGGGCGGTCTGCGGCGTGGCGCCGGAACCGCGAGCCGTTGCCGACCGGGCGCCATCGTCGTGGCGCCCTTCCTTCCTCCGCCAGCAAGGCCCCGCCATGAAGCGCACCTACCAGCCCTCCAAGATCCGCCGCGCGCGCACCCACGGTTTTCTCGTGCGCATGAAGACGCGCGGCGGCCGCGCCGTGATCAACGCGCGGCGCGCCAAGGGCCGCAAGCGCCTGGCCGTCTGAGCGCGCCCGCCAGCGGGGCCCGGCCTTGGCCGCCGCTGCACCGCGTCCGGCGCGACTCGTGCACAAGCCCGACTTCGAACGCCTGCTCGCGACGCCCTCGCGTTCGCGAAGCGCTCACTTCGCTGTCCATCACGTGATGGGGCGTCCTTCGGCACCTCGCCGGGCGGGCGTGACGGCCGAACCCGGCAAGTTGTCCACAGGTCCGTCGGACAACTCACCGGAACCTGTGGACAACGAGTTCTCGCTGCTCTGGGTGGGTGCCGTCGTGCCCAAGCGCCACGCCCGCCGCGCGGTGACGCGCAGCCTGCTCAAGCGCCAGATCCGCGGCGCCTTCGAGCGCCATGCGGCGGCGCTGCCCGGCGGCCTGTGGCTGGTGCGCCTGCGCGCGCCGTTCGCGCCGCGGGACTATCCGTCGGCCGCCTCGGCAGCGCTGGCGGGCGCCGCGCGCGTGGAGCTGGACCAGCTGCTCGAGCGCGTCCGCCAGCGGCCTGCGCCACCGCTGCCGGCGGTCCCGCTGGCCTGATCCCGCCCCGCCCGACGCCATGCCGCCCGCCTCGTTGGCCGAGACCTTGCTCAGCGCCCTGCAGCGGCTGCTGGCGCTGCCGCGCGAGCTGCTGCTGCTGCTGGTGCGCGGCTACCGGCTGCTGCTCAAGCCCTGGCTGGGCAATGCCTGCCGCTTCGAGCCCAGCTGCTCGGCCTATGCGATCGGCGCGCTCGAACGCCATGGCGCGCTGCGCGGCAGCGCGCTGGCCGGCTGGCGGCTGCTGCGCTGCCATCCCTGGTGCGACGGCGGCCTGGACCCGGTGCCCGAGCATGACTCCCATCCCGCGGCCGGCCTGTTCACGCGCCTGCGCGGCCTGAATCCGCCTGACGCCCCGACCGGCCCTGCGACCGGTACTTCCCGGAACGATCCATGACCGATATGCGCCGCACCCTGCTGTGGGTGGTCTTCACGATGTCGCTCGTCCTGCTGTGGGACGCGTGGAACAAGCACACCGGCCAGCCTTCGATCTTCGGCGGCACGCCGAGGCCGGCGGCGACCGCGCCTGCTGCCGACGGTGCGCCGCCAGGGACGGCGGCGGCGCCGGCCGCGGTGCCGGCCGGCGTGCCTGCCCCCGCCGCGGTGCCGGCCCCGGCCGCCGTCGCCGGCGCCGCGCCGGCGGTGCCGTCACCGACGCCGGCCGCGGCGGCTGGCGAGCGCGTGACCATCACCACCGACGTCGTCAAGGCCACCTTCGACAGCCTGGGCGGCACGCTGATGCGGCTGGAACTGCTGCAGCACCGCGACCAGAACGACCGCAACGCCAACATCGTGCTGCTGGACCAGAGCGCCAGGCGCCTGTACCTGGCGCAGACCGGCCTCATCACCAGCCAGCCCGGCGTCACGCTGCCCAACCACCTGAGCGCGATGAGCGCGGTGCCCGGCGAGCGCACGCTGGCCGACGGCGCGCAGGTGCTGACGCTGCGCTTCGAGTCCGCCGAGGTCGACGGCCGTCAGCTCGTCAAGACCTACACCTTCCGCCGCGGCGAGTACACGATCGGCGTGCGCCACGAGCTCGTCAACCGCAGCGATCAGGTCCTCGCGCCGCAGCTGTACCTGCAGCTGGCGCGCGACGGCAACCCGCCGGAAGGCGAGAGCGCCTTCTACTTCACCTTCACCGGCCCGGCGCTGTACACCGAGGCGAAGAAGTTCCAGAAGATCGACTTCTCCGACATCGCCAAGGGCAACGCCGGCCACGAGCGATCGGCCGACAACGGCTGGATCGCGATGGTGCAGCACTACTTCGCGTCGGCCTGGCTGGTGCCCGACGGCACGCCGCGCGAGTTCCGCACCGCCAAGGTCGCCGACAACCACTACACGGTGGCGATGGTGCTGCCGCTGGGCGAGGTGGCGCCCGGCACGAGCAAGGTCCACGAGGCGACCCTGTTCGCCGGCCCGCAGGAGGAGAACAAGCTCGCCGCGCTGGCGCCGGGGCTGGACCTGGTCAAGGACTATGGCTGGTTCACGGTGCTGAGCAAGCCGCTGTTCTGGCTGCTGGACAAGCTGCACGGCCTGCTCGGCAACTGGGGCTGGGCCATCGTCGCGCTGGTCGTGCTGCTGAAGATCGCGTTCTACTGGCTCAATGCCAGCGCCTACCGCAGCATGGCCAAGATGAAGGCGGTGGCGCCGCGCGTGACCGAGCTGCGCGAGCGCTACAAGGACAAGCCGCAGCAGATGCAGCAGGAGATGATGCGCATCTACCGCGAGGAGAAGGTCAACCCGCTGGGCGGCTGCCTGCCCATCCTGGTGCAGATGCCCTTCTTCATCGCGCTGTACTGGGTGCTGCTGTCCAGCGTCGAGATGCGCAACGCGCCGTGGATCGGCTGGATCACCGACCTGTCGGCCAAGGACCCCTGGTTCATCCTGCCCATCCTGATGACGCTGAGCTCGCTGTTCCAGGTCTGGCTCAACCCCACGCCGCCGGACCCGATGCAGGCACGGCTGATGTGGATCATGCCGCTGGCCTTCGGCATCATGTTCTTCTTCTTCCCGGCCGGGCTGGTGCTGTACTGGCTGACGAACAACATCCTGTCGATCGCGCAGCAGTGGTTCATCAACAAGCAGCTGGGCGTGCTGGGCAAGTAGCGCCGCGCGAGCGGGCGGCAAAGCCGTGCAGCGGGTCACGCCCGCGGCGGCCCTTCCCCTTGAATGGGGGTTGAGAAGGCGCCGCCGGCGGCCGACGATGCAGGCCATGCGGGTGACCCGGTCCGCGGCGCGAGCCGACGGGCCGGCTCGGGAGGTCCGGTTCCAGGCCAGTGTCCTGGGGCCCCTCCACCCGCGCCATTCCCTGGCCGGCGCTCCACGACAATGAGTACATGAGCGCCGAACCCGGCGAGACCGGCCCGCGCAGCGCCGCCGCACCGCCGGCCGAGGCCGCCGCCGGCCCGGCAAGCCCCGCGCTGGCCGCCGGCCGCCAGCGCGATCCAATCGTCGCCATCGCCAGCGCGCCCGGCCGCGGCGCGGTCGGCATCGTGCGCGCCTCGGGGCGCGACCTTGCGCCGCTGATCCGCGCCGTCTGCGGCCGCCCGCTGGCGCCGCGCCACGCCACGCTGCTGCCCTTTCTCGGCGCGGACGGCGAGGCGCTGGACCGCGGCCTGGCGATCCACTTTCCCGCGCCGCACTCCTACACCGGCGAGGACGTGCTCGAGCTGCAGGCCCATGGCGGCCCGGTGCTGCTGCAGCTGCTGCTGGCGCGCTGCCTGCAGGCGCTGCAGGCCACGGACCCGCATGCGCGGCTGGCCGAGCCGGGCGAGTTCACCGAGCGCGCCTTCCTCAACGACAAGCTGGACCTCGCGCAGGCCGAGGCGGTGGCCGACCTCATCGATGCCAGCACCGAGGCCGCGGCGCGCTCGGCGGCGCGCTCGCTCGCGGGCGCCTTCTCGCGCCAGGTGAACGAACTCGCCGGGCGCATCGTCGAGCTGCGCACGCTGGTCGAGGCGACGCTGGACTTTCCCGAGGAGGAGATCGACTTCCTCGAGAAGGCGCAGGCGCGCCAGCGCCTGGCCGCCATCGCGGCCGCGGTCGACGAGGCGCTGGCGCGTGCGCGCCAGGGCGCGCTGCTGCGCGACGGCCTGCACGTGGTGCTGGCCGGCCAGCCGAACGTCGGCAAGAGCAGCCTGCTCAATGCGCTGGCCGGCGCCGAGCTGGCCATCGTGACGGCCATCCCGGGCACCACGCGCGACCGCGTCAGCCAGACCCTACAGATCGAGGGCGTGCCGCTGCACGTCGTCGACACGGCCGGGCTGCGCGACGACGAGCAGGCGGCCGACGAGGTCGAGCGCATCGGCATCGGCCGCAGCTGGCAGGCCATAGGCGATGCCGATGCGGTGGTCTTCCTGCACGACCTGACGCGGCTGGATGCCGGCGACTACCGCCGTGCCGATGCGGCGATCCGCGCGCGGCTGCCGCAGGGGCTGCCGCTGCTGGAGGTCTACAACAAGGCCGACGTCGCCGCGCCCGCCGTGCTGGCCGCGCTGCCCGCCGGCGCCATCGTGCTGTCGGCGAAGAGCGGCGAAGGGCTCGAGGCCCTGCGCCAGGCGCTGCTGCACGAAGCCGGCTGGCAGCCGGCGGCCGAAGGCCTGCTGATCGCTCGCGCGCGCCATGTCGACGCGCTGCGCCGCACGCGCGAGCACCTGCGCGCCGCCACCGACCATGCCGCGCAGCGCGACGCCGCGCTGGACCTGCTGGCCGAGGAGCTGCGCCTGGCGCACCGGGCCTTGGGCGAGATCACCGGGCAGTTCGGCACCGAGGACCTGCTGGGCGAGATCTTCGGGCGCTTCTGCGTGGGCAAGTGACGGTCCCGATGACGCCGCACGTCGCCCCGCTCGACCTCGCCGTCATCGCCGCCTACCTCGTGCTCACGCTCGGCGTGGGCCTGGCGGTGTCGCGCCGCGCGAAGACGGCCGAGGACTATTTCCTCGGCGCGCGCAACCTGCCGGCGCCGGCCGTGATGCTGTCCATCGTCGCCACCGAGACCTCGGCGCTGACCGTGATCTCGGTGCCGGGCATCG
Organism: Rubrivivax sp.; assembly: GCA_019635315.1. Classification (GTDB taxonomy): domain Bacteria; phylum Pseudomonadota; class Gammaproteobacteria; order Burkholderiales; family Burkholderiaceae_C; genus Rubrivivax. The sequence goes on along the minus strand of JAHBZT010000001.1, from coordinate 274,922 downwards.
CGGCGCGCGGCGACTTCAGCTTCCTGCAGCTGGCCTTCGGCTACCTGGTCGGCCGCCTCGCGGTGGCGGCCTGGCTGCTGCCGGGCTATTTCCGCGGCTCGCAGCAGACCGCCTACCAGCGGCTGCAGGAGCGCTTCGGCCCCGGCACCCGGCAGGCGCTGTCGGCGACCTTTCTCGTCACGCGCTTCCTGGCCGACGGCGTGCGCATCTTCGCCGGCGCCATCCCGCTGGCGCTGGTCACCGGCTGGGACATCGGCGGGTCCATCGTCGTGATGGGTGTCGTGACGGTGCTCTACACCTTCGTCGGCGGGCTGAAGGCGGTGGTCTGGGCCGACGTGCTGCAGCTCGCGGTGTATGTCGCCGGCGGCGCCGTGGCGCTGGTGATCGCGCTGCAGCTGGCCGGCGATGCCGGCGGCGTGTGGCAGCGTGCGGCCGAGGCCGGCAAGCTGACGCTGTTCGACTTCGGCTTCGCGGGCAGCGGCATCGGCTTCGTCGGCGGCCTGGTCGGCGGCGCGATGCTGTCGGCGGCCAGCCATGGCACCGACCACATCGTCGTGCAGCGGCTGCTGGCCACGCGATCGCTGCGCGACGCGCGCATCGCGCTCGTCGGCTCCGGCGTGCTGGTGATCCTGCAGTTCGCGCTGTTCCTGGCCGTCGGCACCGCGCTGTGGGCGGCCGGCCAGGCGCCGGCTGGCATGCCGGGTGACGAGCTGTTCCCGCGCTTCGTCATCGCCCACCTGCCGGCCGGGCTGGCCGGGCTCTTGATCGCCGGCATCCTGGCCGCGGCGATGAGCACGATCAGCTCGTCGATCAGCGCGCTCGCCTCGTCGCTGACCAACGACCTCTACGCGACCTGGCGGCCGCTGGCCACGGCGGCGCAACTGCTGCGCGCCGGGCGCGCCTTCTCGCTGCTGTGGGGCGTGCTGTTGACGGCCGCGGCGCTGGGCTTCCATGCGCTGGCCGCCGGGCGCGACACGCCGGTCGTCGTGCTGGCGCTGATGCTGGTCTTGGTCTTCGCCGCGCGGCTGGCCGCGCTGCCGGGGCTGGCCTGGCTGGCGCCGCTGGGGGCGCTGAGCTTCGTCTGGTATGTGCCGCTGGGCACGGCGCTGACGGTGGGCGTTGCAGCGCTCAGTGCCCTTCGAAGTCGACCAGCGTGAAGAGCTGCAGCCCTGCGGCGCGCAGCTTGTTCGAACCGCCGAGCTCCGGCAGGTCGACGATGGCCGCGCCCTCGATGACAGTGGCGCCCAGGCGCTGCAGCAGCTTCATGCCGGCCATCATCGTGCCGCCGGTGGCGATCAGGTCGTCGATCAGCACCACGCGGTCGCCGGGCTTCACGGCGTCGGTGTGCATCTCCACCGTCGCGCTGCCGTATTCCAGCTCGTAGGTTTCCTCGACCGTCGTGAACGGCAGCTTGCCCTTCTTGCGGATCGGCACGAAGCCCACGCCCAGCTCGTAGGCCAGCACGCTGCCGATGATGAAGCCGCGGGCGTCCAGCCCGGCCACCGCGTCGGGCCGTGCGTCGAAATAGCGGTGCACGAACTGGTCGATCAGCACGCGGAAGACACGCGGGCTGGACAGCAGCGGCGTGATGTCGCGGAACATCACGCCCGGCGCCGGCCAGTCGGGCACGGTGCGGATGTGCTCGCGGATGTAGGCGGCGGGGTTGACGGCGGGGTCGGTGGCCATGGGCCGCGAGTGTGGCAGCAGGCTCAGGCCGGCGCCAGCCGGGCCAGCACGCGCGGTGGGCCGTCAGCGCCATCGGCCGAGGCCGCCAGCAGCAGGCCCTCGGCCGAACTCGTGCCCTCGCCGACCAGCGACGACAGCACGAACTGGTGCGTGACCCAGGCCTCGAAGCGGCCGCGCGGCACCGCGCGCAGCGCGGCGCGCAGCTCGCGGCGCTGGCGCTCGCGCCAGGCCTCGTCGCGGCGGTGCGGCGAGCCCAGCCAGTCCCAAACCTCGGCGGTGCCGAAGGCCAGCCGCGCGGTGTCGATGCAACGGCACCAGGGACTGGTGCGCACCGCCGCCGGCGCCAGCCCCCAGGCCGCGATCCGCTCGCCCAGGCGGCGCGCCTGCGCGCGGCCCTCGTCGCTGAGGTTGCGCTGCGTGCCGCAGTCGCCGACGCGGAACTCGGGCGGGTCGAAGGTGCCCGGCGCCAGCGCATGGCGGAAGGCGAGCACGACCCCGCCTTCGCGCAAGCGCGCCGGCAGGTCCACGGTCTGCGCGTGCAGCATCCAGGGCGCGGTGGCGCCGGCGATCAGCAGGTGGCGGCGGGTCGGCATGGCGCGATATTCGCGGCCCCGGCGATGCCCTGCCGGCCTACGGGCTTGTGCGGCCCCGACGGCCCTGCGATCGCGCGCAAGCGCCGCTCCGGCGCATGCCGGACAGCCGGGTCCTCAGGCGCGCAGCAGCTTCTCCTCGGCCAGCGCCAGCGGCTCCGGCCGGCCGCGCAGCACCAGCGTGTCGCCGGCATTGAGCACCTCCTCGGGCAGCGGCACGACGACGCCGCCGGCGGCGCGCCGCACCGAGACGACGTCGACGCCCACGGCATGCAGCGCCAGGTCCGCGAGCGGGCGGCCGACGCAGCGCGCGGTGCCGGGCAGCGAGACGGTGAGCAGCCGCGCCTGCGACAGCTCCTCCGGCGTGTCGTCGTCGGCGCCGTGGAAATAGCCGCGCAGCAGGCCGTAGCGGGCGTCGCGCGCGTCGCGCGTGATGCGGATCACGCGCTTCATCGGCACGCCGACCAGCGCCAGCGCATGGCCGGCCAGCATCAGGCTGCCCTCGATGGCCTCGGGCACGACCTCGGTGGCGCCGGCGGCGCGCAGGCGGTCGATGTCGGCGTCGTCGACCGTGCGCACGATCACCGGCACCGTCGGCGCGTGCTCCTGGACCAGGCGCAGGATCTTCAGCGCCGACGGCGTGTCGTGGTAGGTCACCGCCACCGCGGCGGCGCGCGCCAGGCCGGCGGCCATCAGGCTGGGCAGCCGCGCGGCGTCGCCGAAGACCACGCTCTGGCCGGCCGCCGCGGCCTGGCGCACGCGGTCGGGGTCCAGGTCCAGCGCCATGTACGGGATGCGCTCGGGCGCCAGCAGCCGTGCCAGCGCCTGGCCGCTGCGCCCGTAGCCGCAGATGATGACGTGGCGCTCGGTGGCGATCGATTTCTTCGCGATCGAGGTCAGCGCCACCGACTGCATCAGCCAGTCGCTGGCCGACAGCCGGGTGACGATGCGGTTGCTGTACTGGATCAGGAAGGGCGTGGCCAGCATCGACAGCACCATGCTGGCCAGCACCGGGCTCATCCACTGCGGCGCGACCAGCCCCTGCTGCGCGCCCAGCGTCAGCAGCACGAAGCCGAATTCGCCGGCCTGCGCCAGGTACAGCCCGGTGCGCAGCGCGACCCCCGGCGAGGCGCGGAAGGCGCGCGCCAACGCCGCGACGAGCACGAACTTGGCCAGCACCGGCAGCGTGGTCAGCAGCAGCACCAGCGACCACTGCTCGATGACCGGCCGCCAGTCCAGCTTCATGCCGATGGTGATGAAGAACAGCCCCAGCAGCACGTCGTGGAAGGGGCGGATGTCGGTCTCGACCTGGTGCTTGTATTCGGTCTCCGCCACCAGCATGCCGGCGACGAAGGCGCCCAGCGCCAGGCTCAGCCCGGCATGCTCGGTCAGCCAGGCCAGGCCCAGCGTGACGAGCAGCAGGTTGAGCATGAACAGCTCCTGGCTCTTGCGCCGCGCCACCAGCGTGAGCCACCAGCGCATCAGCCGCTGCCCGCCCACCAGCAGCAGCGCCAGCAGCGCCACCGCCTTGACCAGCGCCAGTGCCATCGCGCCGGCCAGCTCCTCGGCCGGGCGGCCCAGCGCCGGGATCAGCACCAGCAGCGGCACCACGGCGAGGTCCTGGAACAGCAGCACGCCCATCACGCGGCGGCCATGTTCGCTGTCCAGCTCCAGCCGCTCGGCCAGCAGCTTGGCGACGATGGCGGTCGAGCTCATCGCCATCGCGCCGCCCAGCACCACGGCGCCCTGCCAGGACATCTCCCAGACGCCGCCCGCCACCCAGGCCCAGGTCGCGACGAGCAGGAAGTGGCCGGCCAGCGTGCCGGCCATGGTCAGCAGCACCTGCGACATCCCTAGCCCGAAGACCAGCGTGCGCATCGCGCGCAGCTTGGGCAGGTTGAATTCCAGCCCGATCACGAACATCAGGAAGACGACGCCGAACTCGGCCAGGTACTGCACCCCGGCGCTGTCCTGCGCGACGGCCAGCGCGTGGGGGCCGATCAGGATGCCGACCACCAGGTAGCCCAGCATCGGCGGCAGCCGCAGCGTGCGGCAGGCGACCACGCCCAGCACGGCGGCCACCAGGTACAGCAGGACGAGCTCTAGCGTGGTGGCCATGGTGCCTAGAATGGCCCGATCGTATTCGAGGCCCAGCCGCTGTCCCTCTTCGAGCCGGTATCCCCGTGACCGCGCCCTCGCCCCCGCCCTTCGACGCCGAGCGTGCGCTGCGCATGGCCGCGCGCACCTTCGAGATCGAGGCGCGTGCGCTGACCGGCCTGGCCGCGCGCCAGGACGGCGGCTTCGCCGAGGCGGTGCGCACCATGCTGCACTGCCGCGGCCGCGTCGTCGTGATGGGCATGGGCAAGAGCGGCCATGTCGGGCGCAAGATCGCCGCCACGCTGGCGTCCACCGGCACGCCGGCCTTCTTCGTGCACCCGGCCGAGGCCAGCCACGGCGACCTGGGCATGGTGCAGCCCGGCGACGTGGTGCTGGCGATCAGCAACAGCGGCGAGAGCGACGAGCTCGCGGCCATCCTGCCGGCGATCCGCCGCATCGGCGTCACGCTGGTGGCGATGACCGGCCGGCCGGAGTCCACGCTGGCGCGCCATGCCGACATCGTGATGTCCAGCGCGGTCGACGAGGAAGCCTGCCCGCTGAACCTGGCGCCCACCGCCAGCACGACGGCGCAGATGGCGCTGGGCGACGCGCTGGCGGTGGCGCTGCTGGACGCGCGCGGCTTCCGCGAGGAGGACTTCGCGCGCAGCCACCCGGGCGGCGCGCTCGGCCGCAAGCTGCTGATGCACGTGCACGACCTGATGCGCAGCGGCGACGCGGTGCCGCGCGTGCCGCCCGAGGCCAGCTTCAACGCGCTGCTGCGCGAGATGACCGGCAAGGGCCTGGGCTTCACCGCGGTCGTCGACGGCGCCGGCCGCGCGATCGGCATCTTCACCGACGGCGACCTGCGGCGGCTGATCGAGCGCGGTGCCGACCTGCGCACGCTGACCGCCGCCGACGTGATGCACCCGGGGCCGCGCCTGGTGCGCGCCGGCGCGCTGGCGGTGGAGGCGGCCGAGGTCATGGAGCAGCACCGCATCACCAGCGTGCTGGTGATCGACGACGACGGCCGGCTGGTCGGCGCGCTCAACTCCAACGACCTGATGCGCGCGAAGGTCATCTGATGCCTGCGCTGCACTTCGCGCCCGAGACGCTGCTGCGCGCGCAGGGCCGCGGCCTGGGCATGAAGGCGGCCCTGTTCGACGTCGACGGCGTGCTGACCGACGGCCGGCTGTACATCGGCGAGCAGGGCGAGACGGTCAAGGCCTTCAGCACGCTGGACGGGCATGGGCTGAAGCTGCTGAAGGCCGGCGGCATCGAGCCGGTGATCGTCACCGGGCGCGACTCGGCAGCGGTGCGGCGGCGGGTCGCCGACCTCGGGCTCGTGCACGCCGTCTACGGCGCCGGCGACAAGCTGGCGGCGGCCGCGCCGCTGCTGGCACATCTGGGCGTGGACTGGGACGAGGTCGCGGCGATCGGCGACGACTGGCCCGACCTGCCGCTGCTGGAGCGCGCCGCCTTCGCCTGCGCGCCGGCCAATGCGCATGCCGAGGTGCGCGCGGTCGCCCACCATGTCACCGCGGCCGCCGGCGGCCATGGCGCGGCGCGCGAATTCTGCGACCTGCTGCTGGTCGCCGCCGGGCGTTATGCGGCGCTGCTGGCCGGCCACCGGCGCACGCTGGATGCGGCGTAGGCCGGCATGAGCGTCGAGCTGCACCTTCCCGACCTGCCCGAGGTGCCGATCTCGGTCGGCGCGCGGCCGGCGCCGGCGCCGGGGGCGCCGCGCCCGGTCGCGATGCCCTGGCACCTGCGCCTGCGCGAGCTGCTGGCCGGCTGGCTGCCGCTGCTGCTGATGCTGCTGCTGGCGCTGGCCACCTGGTGGCTGGTCGAGAATTCGCCGCGGCCGCCGGGGCCGGTGGTCGAGCGCCCGGTCTCGCCCGACCCGGACTACACGATGACGCGTTTTGCGCTCGAGCGCTTCGACGCCGAGGGCCGGCTGAAGCTGCGCATCGAGGGCGCCGAGATGCGCCACTACCCGGCCGACGACCGCTTCGAGGTCGACGCCGCGCAGATCCGCGCCATCGCGCCCGACGGCCGCGTGACGCTGGCGCAGGCGCGGCGCGCGGTCGGCAGCGGCGACGGCAGCGAGCTGCAGCTGCTGGGCGGCGCGCAGGTCACCAGCACCGACGGGCGCGGCCAGACGCTGGTGATGCGCGGCGAATTCCTGCATGCCTTCCTGGTCACCGAGCAGATCCGTTCGCACCTGCCGGTGCAGGTCAGGCTGGGAGCCAGCGAACTGCGCGCGGCCGGGCTCGAATACGACCACCCGACGCAGCGGCTGGAGCTGAAGGGGCCGATGCGCGTGGTGCTGCCGCCGCGGCCGGGCAGGGGTTGAGGGCATGGCACGGCCACGGGTCTTCGTCAACGGCGCGGCAGCGTGAGTGCACCGCTGGTCTTCATCACCGGGGATGCAGCATGAGTGCACCGTTGATCTTCATCACCGGCGCGGCAGCATGAGTGCACCGTTGGTCTTCATCACCGGTGCGTCGAGCGGCATCGGCCAGGCCCTGGCCGCCGAATATGCGCGTCAGGGCTGGCGGCTGGCGCTGGTGGCGCGCCGCGTCGCCGAGGTCGAGGCCTGGGCCGAACGCGAGGGGCTGGCGCGCGAGCGCTGGGAGGTCTACCGCGCCGATGTCGCGCTGCCCGACAGCATCGTCGACGCCGGCGCCGCCTGCATCGAACGCCAGGGCCTGCCCGACGTGGTGATCGCCAATGCCGGCATCAGCGTCGGCATGGACACCGCCGAGCGCGAGGACCTGGACGTCATGCGCGACACCTTCGCCACGAACAACCTGGGGCTGGCGGCGACTTTCCACCCGTTCCTGCAGGGCATGCGCGAGCGGCGCTCGGGCACGCTGGTCGGCATCGCCAGCGTGGCCGCGATCCGCGGCCTGCCGGGCCATGCCGCCTACTGCGCGAGCAAGGCGGCGGTCGTCGCCTACTGCGAGAGCCTGCGCGGCGAGTGCCGCGGCAGCGGCGTGCGCGTGGTGACGCTGCTGCCGGGCTACATTGCCACACCGCTGACGGCGAAGAACCCCTACCCGATGCCCTTCCTGATGCAGCCGGACGCCTTCGCGGCGCGCGCGGTGCGCGCCATCGCCGCCGGCGACAGCTACCGCGTGATCCCCTGGCAGATGGCCATCGTCGCCAAGCTGCTGCGGCTGCTGCCCAACCCGCTGTTCGACCGCGCCTTCGCCGGCCGCGGGCGCAAGCCGCGGCGCAAGCGCGCCACGCCGCGCTGAACGGCCACCTGACAGGACAGGATCACCCCGCCGGCGACGGCCCATCCGTTCGCTGGCAGCATGCGCGCCCGCCATGATCGACGTCGTCGTGCTGTTCTTCCTGCTCGGGCTGTTCGCGCGCCTGGTCGGCAGCGACCTGCGCCTGCCCGAGGCGCTGTACGAGACGCTGTCGATCTACCTGCTGCTGGCCATCGGCCTGAAGGGCGGCATCGAGCTCAGCCGGCAGCCACTGGCCGCGCTGGCGCCGCAGGTGCTGGCCTGCATGGCGCTGGGCTTCGTGATCCCGTTCGTGCTCTACCCGCTGGGGCGTGCGCTGAAGCTGGCGGCGGCCGACGCCGCGTCGCTGGCCGCGCATTACGGCTCGGTCAGCGTCGTGACCTACGCGGTGGCCTCGGCGGCGCTGGCGCGCCAGGGCATCGCGCACGAGGAGCATGCGGCGCTGTGGGTCGCGGTCATGGAGGCGCCGGGCATCGTCGCCGGCATCCTGCTCGCGCGCTGGGGCATGCGGCAAGTGAGCACGGACTCCACCGCGGCACCGGCTGGCTCCTGGGGCACGCTGGCGCACGACGTGCTGTTCGGCAAGAGCGTGCTGCTGCTGGCCGGCGGGCTGCTGATCGGCGCCGTCGCTGGCGAGGCCGGCACGAAGCCGATCGAGGCCGTCTTCGTGACGCCGTTCAAGGGCGTGCTGGCGCTGTTCCTGCTCGAGCTGGGGCTGGTCGCCGGCGGCCGGCTGGCCGAGCTGCGGCGTTTCGGCGCTGCAGTCGCCGTCATCGGCATCGGCGTGCCGCCGCTGCTGGCGCTGGCCGGCGGCGCGGTCGGCGTCGCGCTCGGGCTGTCCACGGGCGGTGTCGCGCTGCTGGCCACGCTGGCGGCCAGCGCCAGCTACATCGCCGCGCCGACGGCGATGCGCATCGCGGTGCCGCAGGCCAATGCCGCGCTGTCGATCACCGCGGCGCTGGGCATCACCTTCCCGTTCAACCTGGTGGTCGGCATCCCGCTGTATATCGAGCTGGCGCGGCGCTGGGCCGGCTGAGGAGCCCGCATGACATTGGCGAAGCACGACAAGACGCTGCTGGTCATCCTGGCCGAGGCGGCCATCGAGAAGGCGCTCGTGCGCGACGCCCGCGAGCGCGGCGCGCAGGGCTGGACGGTGACCGAGGTGCGCGGCGCCGGCCGCAGCGGCGTGCGCGAGGGCGCCTGGGAGGCCGACCGCACGATCGAGCTGCAGGTCATCTGCGACGAGGCGGTGGCCGACGCGATCGCGGCCCATGTGCTGCAGGCCTATGCGCCCAACTATGCGGTGTCGATGACCTTCTCCAGGGTGCAGGTGCTGCGGCCGGAACGCTTCTGACTGGCCGGGGCCGAACGCCCGAAGGCTGCGCGGGGTCCGACAATGGCGAAGGGCGCCCGCAGGCGCCCTTCGTGCATCTGGGTCGGGACCGCTGATCAGTCGCCGTAGCCGCCGCGGTTGCCGCCGCCGCCGTAACCGCCACCGCCGCCGCTGCGGCCACCGCCGCCGCCGTAGGGGCTGCGGCCACCGCCGCCACCGCCGCCGTAGGGGCTGCGGCCGCCGCCGCCACCGCCACCGCCGTAGCCGCCGCCACCACCACCGCCGCCGTAGCCGCCACCGCCGCCGCCATAACCGCCGCGGCCACCGCCGCCACCGCCGTAGCCGCCGCCCGGGCGGTCTTCGCGCGGGCGCGCCTCGTTGACGACGACCGCGCGGCCTTCCAGCGCCTGGCCGTTCATGCCGTTGATGGCGGCCTGCGCCTCGGCGTCGGAACCCATCTCGACGAAGCCGAAGCCCTTCGAGCGGCCCGTTTCGCGGTCCATCATGACCTTGGCCGAATTGACGGTGCCGAATTGCGAGAAGGCCTGCTGCAGCGAATCGTCGCGCACGGAATAGGCCAGGTTACCGACGTACAGTTTGTTTCCCACGGGGAGCCCTCTACAAATACCAATCAAACCATGTGGAGCTCAACCCTGCGTGAACCATTCAGGCAATGGCGCGGCTGCCAGACACAGACTCCGTATTATGGAGTTCGTGAAGCCTTGCCTGTAAAGCGGCGCGGCGTCAAGTGTTGTTTTTCTAGGCTCCGGATTAACCCTCGGTGGTTGCCGCGCCGGCCCGCGGCGCCCCGCCACGGTGCAGCGCCTACCATCGCGCCATGGAGCTGCTCAAGCCGCTGGTGGCGTTGCTGGCCATCGTCAACCCGGTCGGCGTGCTGCCCTTCTTCCTGAGCTTCACGCAGAACTTCAGCCGCGCGCAGCGCCAGCGCACGATCCGCATCAGCGCCTTCAGCGCCGGCGTGGTGATCGCCGTCAGCGCGCTCGCCGGGCTGCGCATCATCGAGTTCTTCGGCATCTCGCTGGCCTCGTTCCAGGTCGGCGGCGGCACGCTGCTGCTGCTGTCGGCGATCAGCATGCTCAACGCGCAGCCCGCGGAGACCCGCCCCGACGACGTCACCGAGGGCCGCGAGAAGGTGGACGCCGGGGCCAGCATCGCGGTGGTGCCGCTGACCATCCCGCTGCTGACCGGGCCGGCGACCATCTCCACCGTGGTCATCTACGCCGAGAAGACCCGCCAGTGGTGGGAGCTCGCGGTGCTGGTCGGCTACGGGCTCGTGATCGCACTGGTGACCTTCGTGGTCTTCACCGCCTCGGGGCGCATCGCGCGCGTGCTCGGGCGCACCGGCATCAACGTGATGACGCGGCTGATGGGGCTGATCCTGGCCGCGATGGCGGTGGAGCTGCTCGCCGACGGGCTGATGAAGCTGTTCCCGGTGCTCGGCGGCCCGCTGCCCTGATGAGGCCCGCACGCCCATGAACGAGACCTTCGACCACGTCATCGTCGGCGCCGGCACGGCCGGCTGCCTGCTCGCCAACCGCCTGTCGGCCGACCCGGCGCGCCGCGTGCTGCTGCTGGAGGCCGGCGGCCGCGACGACTACCTGTGGATCCACATCCCGGTCGGCTACCTCTACTGCATCGGCAACCCGCGCACCGACTGGCTGTATTTCACCGAGCCCGATGCCGGCCTCAACGGCCGCCAGCTGCGCTACCCGCGCGGCAAGGTGCTGGGCGGCTGCTCCAGCATCAACGGCATGATCTACATGCGCGGCCAGGCACGCGACTACGACGGCTGGGCCGCCGCCACCGGCGACGAGGCCTGGAGCTGGGCCCAGTGCCTGCCGGTCTTCCGCCGCCACGAGGACCACTGGCGCGCCGGCGATCCCGGCTGGGCCGCGCACCACGGCGCCGGCGGCGAGTGGCGCGTCGAGCGCCAGCGCCTGCGCTGGCAGATTCTCGACGCCTTCGCCGCCGCCGCGCGCGAGGCCGGGCTGCCGGCCAGCGAGGACTTCAACCGCGGCGACAACGAGGGCGTGGGCTACTTCGAGGTCAACCAGCGGCGCGGCGTGCGCTGGAATGCCAGCAAGGCCTTCCTGCGCCCGGTGCTGTCGCGGCCCAACCTGGTCGTGCGCACCGGGCAGGAGGTGACGCGGCTGCTGCTCGAGCCCGGCCAGGACACGCCCTGGCGCGCCGGCGGCGTCGAGCTGCGGCCGGCCGGCGGCGGCGCGCCGCACGAGGTGCGCGCCACGCGCGGCGTCGTGCTGGCGGCCGGCGCGGTGGGCACGCCGGCGCTGCTGCAGCGCTCGGGCATCGGCGCCGGCGCGCTGCTGCACGGGCTGGGCGTGACGCCGCGCCACGAGCTGCCGGGCGTCGGCGAGAACCTGCAGGACCACCTGCAGATCCGCGCCGTCTTCTCGGTGCAGGGCGTGCGCACGCTCAACACGCTGGCCAACTCCTGGCTCGGCAAGGCGCGCATCGGCCTGCAGTACCTGCTGACGCAGAGCGGGCCGATGAGCATGTCGCCGTCGCAACTGGGCGCCTTCACGCGCAGCTCGCCGCAGCAGCGCTGGCCGAATGTCGAATACCACGTGCAGCCGCTGTCGCTGGACGCCTTCGGCGAGCCGCTGCACCGCTTCGACGCCTTCACCGCCAGCGTCTGCAACCTCAACCCGACATCGCGCGGCCACGTGCGCATCCGCTCGCCAAGGCCCGAGGACGCGCCGCAGATCCAGGCCCGCTACCTGAGCACGCCCGAGGACCGCCAGGTCGCCGCCGACTCGCTGCGCCTGACGCGGCGCATCGCCGCGATGCCGGCGCTGGCGCGCTACCGGCCGCAGGAGGTCCGGCCCGGCGTGCAGTTCCAGAGCGACGACGAACTCGCGCGCCTGGCCGGCGACATCGGCACCACCATCTTCCACCCGGTGGGCACCTGCCGCATGGGGCGCGCCGACGACGTGCAGGCCGTGGTCGACACCCGGCTGCGCGTGCGCGGCGTCGCGGCGCTGCATGTCGCCGATGCCAGCGTGATGCCGACCATCACCAGCGGCAACACCAATGCGCCGACGCTGATGATCGCCGAGCGCGCCGCGCAGTGGATCGCCGCGGCCGGCTGAGCAGGCGGTGCCGGCCCCGCGACCGGGCGGCGGGTTAGTCCGGATCCCCCACGTGGCACGCGCGGTTACAGTGCGCCCACTTCCGGTGCAGCGCCCGTCCGCGGGCGCCGCGTGCCGGGGTGGGGGCCTGAGGAGACGACAAAGCACTTGCGACGAACCGGCCGCGGCGCCCGGGAACCCTCCCGGAGGCCGCGGAGCCGACGAGACCGGTTCCTTGAAAGCGCCGCTTAGCCGGCGCTTTTTCATGCCCGGGTGTCGCCGCGGCGGCCTACGATGGGGTCCGATTTCCCCTCGCCGCGTCCGCCGCCCCATGTCCGTGAACCCCGAACTGCGCAAGCTCGAGATCGACATCCCCTCGCAGCCGCAGGCGCTGGTGCAGCTGTCGCTGCTGCTGGCCGAGGAGGACATCAACCTGGCTGCCGCCGCGTCGCTGATCGAGACCGACATGGCGCTGGCCGCCGCGGTGATGAAGGCGGTCAACTCGTCGCTGTACGGCCTGAAGGGGCGCGTGCAGAGCGTGCAGCAGGCCATCACCTACCTGGGCATGCGCGAGGTCGCGGCGATCACCTTCGAGATGGGCCTGCGCGCCGCCTTCCCGCCGGCGGTGGAGCTGGAGCCGCTGTGGTCGCGCGCCGGCCGCCGCGGCCTGCTGATGGGCCGCCTGGGCCAGCGCCTGGGCCTGGACGGCTGGGCCGCGCATTCCGCCGGGCTGTTCGAGGAATGCGGCAAGGCGGTGCTGTTCCGCCATGCCCCCGACCACTACCGCGCGATGCTGCGCGCCGCCGGCCACTACCCGGCCGGCGACGTCGAACTGGTGACGCTGGAACATGCCGGCTTCGGCGTCAGCCACGACGCGCTGGGCGCCGCGCTGTGCGAGAGCTGGGGCCTGGGCCCCGCCGCCGTCACCGCGGTGCGCTACCACGTCCACGCCCAGGCCACGCGGCAGCTGCCCGAGCTGCCGGCGCAGGCGCAGCCGGCCCAGGCCGCCGGCCGGCGCGCGATCCTGGCACTGTCGGTGCTGGTGCACGTGCTGATGAACGATGCCCACGCGCTGGACGAGGTGGCCGCGGCGATCGCGCCGCAGGCCGACCTGGACCCGGTGCTGGTGCGGCGCGCCGCCCGCCAGGTGCAGGAACAGCTCGACGAAGCGGCGCGCAACGGGCGCGATTGATCGCGCGCAAGCGCGCGCGGCACCCCGGGTGCGCCCGGCTGTCGGCGCCGGTCGGAGTTCGCTAGGCTGCGCGCCATCGAAGGACATGACCGGCGGCCGGAGGGGATCGCCGGCGACGAGCACCGATGAGCACCCCCGTCGCGCCCGAAGCGCTGGCGCTGCAGCGCCTGTACCACTGGGAGACCAGCGCACCGGAGCGCGTCGTGTTGACCCAGCCCATGGGCGGCGACGTCGTGCGCGACTTCACCTGGCGCGAGGTGCTGGACCAGGCGCGCCGCCTGGCCGCCCACCTGCAGGCGCAGGGCCTCGCGCGCGGCGACCGCGTCGCGCTGCTGTCCAAGAATACGGCGCACTGGCTGATCTGCGACTTCGCGATCTGGCTCGCCGGCGGCGTCTCGGTGCCGCTGTACCCGACGCTGGCGGCCGGCACCATCCGCCAGATCCTGGAGCACAGCGGCGCGAAGCTGCTGTTCGTCGGCAAGCTCGACGGCTGGGACGCGATGCGGCCGGGCATCCCCGACGGGCTGCCGTGCATCTCGCACCCGCTGGCGCCTGCCGACGCGCAGCAGCGCTATCCGCGCTGGGACGACATCGTCGCCAGGACGGTGCCGCTCGCCGGCCAGCCGCTGCGCGACGCCGACGAGCTGGCCACCATCATGTACACCTCGGGCACCACCGGCGCGCCCAAGGGCGTGATGCACAGCTTCGGCACCTTCGCGTGGAGCGTGCAGTCTGGTCTGAAGCGCGTGCCCGAGGTCGACGTGAATGCGCGCATGCTCAGCTACCTGCCGCTGGCCCATGTCGCCGAGCGCACGCTGGTCGAGCATGGCCAGCTCGCGACCGGCATGCACCTGTATTTCGCCGAGAGCCTGGACACCTTCACGAAGGACCTGCAGCGCGCGCGGCCGACGGTCTTCTTCAGCGTGCCGCGGCTGTGGGTCAAGTTCCAGCAGGGCGTCAGCGCCAGGATGCCGCCGGCCAAGCTGGCGCGGCTGCTGAAGATCCCGATCCTGAAGGGCATCGTCAGGAAGAAGATCCTCACCGCGCTGGGCCTGCAGGAGTGCCGCTTCGCCGCCGGCGGCGCGGCGCCGATGCCGCCGGAGCTGATGCGCTGGTATGCGCAGCTGGGCCTGGACCTGGTCGAGGTCTACGGCATGACCGAGAACTGCGGCGTCAGCCACGCCACGCTGCCGGGCCGGCAGCGGCCGGGCACCGTGGGCCTGCCCTACGAAGGGGTGCAAAGCCGCATCGACCCCGCGACCGGCGAGATCCAGGTCAGGAGCCCCGGCCTGATGCTGGGCTATTACCGCGAACCTGAACTGACACGGGCCGCCTTCACCGCCGACGGCTGGCTGAAGACCGGCGACAAGGGCGAGGTCGACGACCAGGGCTACCTGCGCATCACCGGCCGCGTGAAGGACCTGTTCAAGACCAGCAAGGGCAAGTACGTCGCGCCGGCGCCGATCGAGGACAAGCTGGTGATGCACGGCGCGGTGGAGGCCTGCTGCGTGACCGGCGCCAACCTCGGCCAGCCGCTGGCGCTGCTGATGCTCAACGTCGACGCCGCGCGGCGCGCCGCGGAGCCCGCCGGGCGCGCCGAGCTGGAGGCCTCGCTGGCCGCCCACCTGCAGAGCGTCAATGCGCTGCTGGACCCGCACGAGCAGCTGGACTGCGTGGTCGTCACGACCGAACCCTGGACGGTGGACAACGACCTGATCACTCCCACGTTCAAGGTCAAGCGCAACCGCATCGAGGCGCTGTTCGCGACGCACTACGATCGCTGGGTCGCGCATGGCCGCGCCGTGGTCTGGCACAGCCCCTGACCGCCGGCAAGGGCCGGCGCGCCCGACCTTGTCATCCCGACGCTTGTCCCGACGAGACCGAAGACCCGAACGATCCGAGAGCAGGCCGCACCGTCCGGCCGAGGAGACCCCCCGATGAATGCCAACGTGTCGAACGACGCCCTCGCGCTGCAGCGCCTGTACCACTGGGAGAAGACCGCGCCGGACCGCGTGGCCTTCACGCAGCCGCAGGGTGGCGGCCCGGTGCGCGACTACACCTGGCGCGAGGTGATGGACCAGAGCCGGCGCATGGCGGCGCACCTGAAGTCGCACGGCATCCAGCCCGGCGACCGCGTCGCGATCCTGTCCAAGAACACCGCGCACTGGATGATGAGCGACTATGCGATCTGGCTTGCCGGCGCGGTCTCGGTGCCGCTGTACCCGACGCTGGCGCCGACCACGATCCGCCAGATCCTGGACCACAGCGGCTCGAAGCTGCTGTTCGTCGGCAAGCTCGACGGCTGGGAGCACATGAAGCCCGGCGTGCCCGAGGGGCTGCCCTGCGTCAGCCACCCGCTGTCGCCCGACGACGCGAAGAAGAGCTACCCGCAGTGGGACGACATCGTCGCCAAGACGCCGCCGATGGCCGACAGCCCGCTGCGCGCCGACGACGACCTGTCGACCATCATGTACACCTCGGGCACCACCGGCATGCCCAAGGGCGTGATGCACACCTTCGGCAACTTCGCGCGCGCGGTGCAGACGGGCCTCAAGCGCGTGCCGCTGGTCGGCAGCTCGCGCATGCTGAGCTACCTGCCGCTGAGCCACGTCGTGGAGCGTGCGCTCGTGGAGCATGGCCAGCTCGCCACCGGCATGCATGTCTACTTTGCCGAGAGCCTGGACACCTTCACGAAGGACCTGCAGCGCGCGCGGCCGACGGTCTTCTTCAGCGTGCCGCGGCTGTGGGTCAAGTTCCAGCAGGGCATCAGCGCCAAGATGCCGCCGGCCAAGCTGCAGCGGCTGCTGAAGATCCCCATCCTGAAGGGCATCGTCAAGAAGAAGATCCTCACCGCACTGGGCCTGCAGGACTGCGTCTTCGCCGCCGGCGGCGCGGCGCCGATGCCCGAGCAGCTGCTGCGCTGGTACACCTCGCTGGGCCTGCGCCTCGCGGAGGGCTACGGCATGACCGAGAACCTGGGCGCCACCCACATCTCCACCGGCGACCCGGCCGACTTCGGCACCGTGGGCCGGCCCTACGAGGGCGTGCAGTGCCGCATCGCGCCCGACAGCGGCGAGATCCAGGTCAACTGCGCCTGGCTGATGCAGGGCTACTACAAGGAGCCCGAGAAGACCGCCGAGACCTTCACCGCCGACGGCTGGCTGAAGACCGGCGACAAGGGCTCGATCGACAGCCAGGGCCGGCTGCGCATCACCGGCCGCGTGAAGGACCTGTTCAAGACCAGCAAGGGCAAGTACGTGGCGCCGGCGCCGATCGAGGACAAGCTGGTCATGCACACCTCGGTCGAGGCCTGCTGCGTGACCGGCGCCAACCTCGGCCAGCCGCTGGCGCTGGTGATGCTCAACATCGACGCCGTCAAGCAGGCCGGCGACAGCGCCGGGCGCAGCGAGCTCGAGGCCTCGCTGGCCACCCACCTGGACGAGGTCAACACCACGCTGGACCCGCACGAGCAGCTGGACTGCCTGGTCGTGATGACCGAGCCGTGGACGGTGGACAACGACCTGATCACGCCGACCTTCAAGGTCAAGCGCAACCGCATCGAGGACCTGTTCGCGAAGAACTACGAGCGCTGGACCGGGATGCGCAAGAAGGTGATCTGGCACCAGTAGGGCCGCGCCGCGGCCGGCCGGCGCCCGCCCTAGCGCGAAGCGGCCGGCGCGGTGGCCGAGGCCGCCGACGCCGGCCGCGACGGCACCATCACGCCGGCGGCCAGCGGGATCTCCTCGCTGACGCTCACGCGCGTCACGAAGTGGCGCGTCTCGCCGAAGCAGCTCGTCGGCAGGCCGACCTTCTCGTCGTAGTGCAGCGTCACGCGCTTGCCCATCACGCGGCTGACCTGCTCGGCGACGACGTCGTCGCGGATCGTGAAGAAGAACTTCTCCGGCGCCGTGCCGGGCAGCGAGACCATCGCCATCTCGCCTTCCCAGGTCTTGCACAGCCAGCCCTTCTTCGACAGCTTCTGCACCCAGCCGGCGCGGTCGCCGGTGGAGTAGTTCCAGCTCAGCGCGGCCCAGAAGTACAGCGCCACCAGCAGCGCGGCGGCGACCAGGGGCAGGACGAGCTTCTTGAACATCGGCGGCTTCTCGCGGC
The DNA here is from genome assembly GCA_019635315.1 of Rubrivivax sp. Lineage (GTDB taxonomy): Bacteria > Pseudomonadota > Gammaproteobacteria > Burkholderiales > Burkholderiaceae_C > Rubrivivax. Next base: position 257,547 of record JAHBZT010000001.1, on the reverse strand, counting down.
GCCCGGGCCGGGCGGCGCGCGGATTATCGCGGGCCGCTCAGGGCCGCTCAGGGCCGGTTCAGGCCGCGTCGGCCACCCGTTCGGCCGCCGCCAGGTCGGCCAGCGCGGTGCCGACCGACTTGAACAGCGTGCGCTCGGCGGCATCCCGGCGCCCGGCCGCCTCGCCGCGGCACAGCTGCGCCAGCGTGCCCTGCAGCGCCGCCGTCTCCCAGGCGCCCTCGGCGACCGCCTGCAGCAGGTCGCCGCTCTTGGCCAGCGCCTCGTCGGTGTCGACGAAGACGCGGCAGCGCGCGAAGGCCGCGCCGTCGGCCTCGCGCATGGCCGGTGCGAAGCTGCCGATGAGGTCCAGGTGCGTGCCTTCGGCCAACCAGGCGCCTTGCACCAGCGCCGCTTCGCTGAGCGTCGCGCAGCTCACGATGTCGGCGCGCGGCACGGCGGCCGCCAGGTCGGCCGTGGCCCGTGCCACGAAGCCCTGGTCGCGCAGCCGCGCGGCCAGCACTTCGGCCGCGGCCGGCGTGCGGTTCCACACCGTCACGTCGCGCAGCGCGGGGCGCACCGCGCGCATCGCTTCCGGAATGATCGAGCCCACGCGGCCGGCGCCCACCACCAGCAGCGAGCGGGCGTCCGCACGCGCCAGGAAGTCCGCCGCCAGCGCGGCCACGGCCGCGGTGCGCCGCGCCGTCAGCTCGCTGCCGTCCAGCACCGCCAGCGGCACGCCGGTGCTGGCGTCGAACAGCGCATAGACGCCGTGGATGCCGGGCAGGCCGCGTGCGGCATTGCCGGGGAAGACGTTGACGATCTTGACGCCGTAGCGCGCCGGCGCGGCGGGCGCCGCGCGCCAGGCCGGCATCAGCAGCGAGACGCCGGCGTCGCCGATCGAGTGCACGTGGCGCGGCGGCACCTCGGCGCCGGCCGCGAAGGCGCGGCGCAGCGCGGCGACGAGCGCCGGGAACGGCAGCGCCGCGCGCACCGCCGCGGCGTCGAGGCTGCGCACCGCGCCGGCCCGCGCGCTGCTCAGCGCCGATTGGCCTTGAAGTCGGTGAAGACGCGCGTCTGCACGCGGCGCGCCTCGTTGCTCAGCGGCTGCGGCACCGCGAGCTTCTTGATCTCGTCCGCGCTCGGGAAGATCGTCGGGTTCGATGCCAGCTCGGGCTTGACGAAGGGCTTGCTCGCCGCATTCGGGTTGCCGAAGAAGACCTCGTTGGTCAGCTCGGCGTGCACCTGCGGGCGCAGGATGTAGTTGATGAACAGGTGCGCATTCTTCGGGTGCTTGGCGTCCTTGGGGATCGCCATCGTGTCGAAGAACATCGTCGCGCCGCGCGGCGGGATCAGGGCCTGGATGTTCTGCCCGGTCTTGCCCTCGGCGGCGCGGTCGCGCGCGATGTTGAAGTCGCCCGAGTAGCCGAGCGAGACGCAGATCTGCCCGGCCGCCAGGTCGTTGATCGGGCCCGGCGAGAAGATGCGCGTGATGTTCGGGCGCGCGTCCAGCAGCACCTTGCGCGCCGCGTCGTAGTCCTTGGCATTGTTGCTGTAGCCGTTCATGCCGGCGTAGATCATCGCCACCGGGACCACCTCGCTGGCCGAGTCCAGCACGTGGATGCCGCAACTCTTGAGCTTGCTCGAGTACTCCGGCTTGAAGATCAGGTCCAGCGGGTTCTCGGGCATCGGCGTCGCGCCCAGCGCTGCCTTGACCTTGTCGACGTTGATGCCGACGGTGACGAAGCCCCACATCCAGGTCACCAGGTGCTTGTTGCCGGCGTCGGCCTCGGCCAGCTTGGCCAGCAGCGCCTCGTCCAGGTTCTTCCAGTTGGGCAGCTGGCTGCGGTCCAGCGGCTGGAACAGCCCGGCCTCGATCTGGCGCTTGGCGAAGTGCGCGCTCGGCACCACGATGTCGTAGCCGGTGCGGCCGGCGACCAGGCGCGCGTGCAGCGTCTCGTTGCTCTCGATCGCCGCGTCGTAGCGCACCTTGATGCCGGTTTCCTTCTCGAAATTCTTGATCGTCTCCGGCCCGATGTAGTCGGCCCAGTTCAGGACATTCAGCACCTTCGGTTCGGCGGCCTGCGCGAAGGCGCCGGCGGCCAGGGTGGCCAGGCCCAGGGCCAGGCCGGCGGCCCGCAGCACGCGGGCGAGGCGGAAGGGAGTCGTCGACATGGCGGAGCTTTCCTTGGCTAGCGTGGAACGGGACGGGAGCTGACCGCGGCCGGCGGCCGCGCTGGGGCGCGATTGTGGGCCAGCAAGGCCCGTGCCGGAAAAACCCCGGGGGGGCTCAGGACTGCGCGCCGGCCGGCGCCGCCCCGGCCGCCGCCGCGCGCTGGCGGAACATGCCCCAGCCCTGCATCGTCATCACCGGCTGCCGGCGCTGGTTGCGCACGGTCCACTTCAGCTGCACCAGCCCGACCCCGGGCCGGCTGGCCATCGGCCGCGCGGCGACGACCTCGAAGCCGGTGGACAGCGTGTCGCCCGGATAGACCGGCGCCAGCCAGCGCAACTCGTCGATGCCCGGCGAGCCCAGGCTGGCCGAGTCCAGCAGGTAGCCGTCGCACATCATGCGCATCGCCATCGCGGCGGTGTGCCAGCCGCTGGCGCACAGGCGGCCGAACAGGCTGGCGCCGGCGGCCTCGTCGTCCAGGTGGAAGGGCTGCGGGTCGAACTCGCGCGCGAAGGCGAGCACGGCCTCGCGCGTGACCGGCATGGCGCCGAATTCCATCGTGCGGCCGACCGGGAAGTCCTCCCACCACCAGCGCGGCGCCGTCTGCGGGGTCATCGTTTCCGTCATCGGTGCCGAGCATAGCCGCGGCGACAATCGCAGGACCGTCACCGACCCGACACTGCCATGACGCTGCTGATCCTCGGCCTCGTGATCTTCCTCGGCGTGCACTCGCTGCGCATCGTGTCGGAGGACCTGCGCACGCGGCTGCGCGCCAGGCTCGGCGAAGGGCCGTTCAAGGGCCTGTACTCGGTGCTGTCGATCGTCGGCTTCGTGCTCGTGATCTACGGCTACGGCCAGGCCCGCCAGGACCCGACGCTGCTGTGGGCGACGCCGGTGTGGACGCGCCACCTGGCTTCGCTGCTCACGCTGCCGGCCTTCGTGCTGCTGGTCGCGGCCTACGTGCCGGGCAATGCGATCAAGGCGAAGCTGCACCACCCGATGGTGCTGGGCGTGAAGCTCTGGGCGCTGGCCCACCTGGTGGCCAACAACACGCTGGCCGACCTGCTGCTGTTCGGCGGCTTCCTGCTGTGGGCCGTGTTCAGCTTCCGCGCGGCACGCGCGCGCGACCGCGCGGGCCGCGTCGCCTACGCGCCGGGCCGCGCCGGGCCGACCGTGGCGGCGGTGGTCGTCGGCCTCGCGGCCTGGGCGGGCTTCGCGTTCTGGGCGCACGCGGCCTGGATCGGCGTGCGGCCTTTCGGTTGATCCGCTGACCGGTTGACCGGCGGGCCGGCCTTCAGACCACTGTCTCGCCCACCGGCACGACCAAGGCCTCGCCCTCGGCACGGCCGGGGCTGACCGCGCGGGACACCGGCCAGGCCTGCAGCACGCCGGCCGGCGCCGGCACCAGCAGTGGCGCGACCGCGGCCGGCTCCTGCAGCTCGCGCGAGAGCCAGCGCGCCCAGTGCTCGCGCGGCACCAGCACCGGCATGCGGTCGTGGATGGGCGCCATCAGCGCATTGGCGTCGGTCGTCACGACGCAGCAGGTCATGCGCCAGGGCGCGCTCTCGTCGGGCCGCCAGGCCTCGAACAAGCCGGCCATCGCGAGCAGGCTGCCGTCGCGCGCGCTGATGAACCAGGGCTGCTTGCCTGCCGGCGTGGCCTGCCATTCGTAGAAGCCGCTGGCCGGCAGCAGGCAGCGCCGGCGGCGCGCCGCCTGGCGGAACGAGGGCTTCTCGAACAGGCCCTCGGCGCGCGCGTTGTTGAGCTTGTGCGCCAGCCGCTCGTCGCGCGCCCAGTGCGGCAGCAGGCCCCAGCGCATGGTCTCGGCGATGCGCTCGCCCTCGCGCGTCTCGTAGACCACCGGCACGTCGGACTGCGGCGCGACGTTCCAGCGCCGCGGAAAGGGCGTCACGCGGGTCAGGCTGAAGCCGGCGACCAGCGTCTGCGGGTCGTAGGCGACGACATAGCGGCCACACATGGGCGTCGATCGTAGCCGGCCCCCCCGGCCGGGGGTGTGCGGCGCCACCCCCGCCCGAGCCCCCCGCCGGTTCCGACCTCGTGGCGATGGCCCGCCGGCGCGCGGCGCCCGAGCATGCGGACCACCAGATGCCCACCCGCCACGCCGCCGACCGGGAGCCCGCCATGAGCCTGCTCGAACCGCTGCTGTCCCTGCTGACCGCCCCGCGCGCGACGCCGCGCCGCGGCCGCCGCGCCCCGGACTGGGCCGACGCGCCGACCGCGGCCGCGCCGGCGCCGGCCGCCGACGAACGTCCGCTGGGCTGCGGCTGGTTCGACTCCAGCCACGACCTCGAACGCGGGCTGCTCGTGCGCGAGCATGCGAGCCCCGACGCCGTGGCGGCGCAGCTGCCGCTGGGCTTCTGGCTGCAGCTGCACCTGGCCGAGCCGCCGCGCGCCACGGCGCGCGGGTGAGGCGGCGCGCTTGCGGGCATCATCGCGGCACGGCCCGCTTCCCGCCCGAGGCCGCAGAGGATGCCGACGATGCACCGGTCCCTGCCCCGGTTCTGTTCCTTCCGGTCGCCGTCGCGCTGGCCCGGCCCGCTGCTGCTGGCCGCCGCGCTGGCGCTGGGCATGCTGCTGGCCGGCTGCGGCGACGCCGGCGTCGACCGCAGCAAGGCCCAGCTGCGCGTGATCAACGCCAGCGGCTACGCCGAGCTGGACCTGCGCGTCGACGACGGCCTGCGCCAGGGCCGCATCGCCTATGGCGAAGCGGCCGGCTACCTGCAACTGGACCCGGGCACGCCCACGCTGCAACTGGCGCGCGCCGGATCGGCGACGCCGCTGCTATCGATCGCGGCCGCGCTGGCGCGCAACCGCTACACGACGCTGCTGGCCTGGGGCCGCGAAGGCGCGCTGCAGGCCGCGCTGCTGGACGAGAACGCCGCCCAGCCCGACAGCGGGCGTGCGTTGCTGCGTGTCTTCAACGCCGCGCCGGAGGCCGGGGCGCTGGACGTCTACCTGACGGCCCCGGGCGACGATCTCGCCACCGCGGTGCCGCTGCAGGCCGGCGCGGCGGCCGGCGTGCTGGGCAATGCGCTCGCGGTGGACAGCCGCGGCTGGCGGCTGCGCGTGACGGCCGCCGGTAGCAAGACCGACCTGCGGCTGGACCTGCCGGCGCTGACGCTGGCCAGCCGCGAGGTCGCGACGCTGGTGCTGACGCCGTCGCGCGGCGGTGCGCTGGTCCATGCGCTGCTGCTGTCGCAGCAGGCCGGCGTCGCGCGGCTGGACGGCACGGCGGCCCGCGTGCGCGTGGTCGCCGGTCTCGCCGACGGCGCCACGGTAGGCGCCACGGTCGGCGGCGTGGCGCTGATGAATGCGGTCGGCTCGCCGGCGGTCGGGCTGTATGCGCTGGTGCCGGCGGGCACGCAGCCGGTGGCGCTGGCCGTCGACGGCGCGCCGCTGGCCGCGGCCGACGTGGTGCTGGCCGCCGGCGGGGACTTCACGCTGCTCGTGCGCGGCCGGCCCGCGGCGGCGGCCGCGAGCTGGCTGGAGGACGACAACCGCCCGGCGCTCGACGCCGCGCAGGCGCGCGTGCGGCTGGTGCACGGCGTCGCCGACCTCGCGGCGCCGCTGGCGCTGACGGTGGACTTCGTGCCCGCCGCCGACGGCGTGCTGCCCGGCGAAGGCTCCGCCTATGCGTCGTTCGCGGCGACGACGACGGCGCGGCTGGCCGTCACCGCATCGGGCCAGCCGGCGCCGCTGTTCACCGCGATCGACCAGCGGCTGGACGGCGGCGGCGTCTACAGCGTCTTCGTCGTCGGCCCGCTCGCCGCACCCACCGGCATCCCGCGCCGGGATCGCTGAGCCCGGACGCATGACCGTCCCTGCGGACGGGCATGCGCCTGGCGAAGGGCGAGCGCCTGCCAGCGCGAGCGCGGCCTGCAAGGCTGAGCCCGGACGCATGACCGTCCCTGCGGACGGACATGCGCCGCGGCCCGAGCGGCCCCGTCACTGCAGGAGCGCCCACAGCATCAGCGCGCTGACCGCCAGCGCCAGCAGCACCAGATAGGCCGCCGTCACCGCCAGCAGCCGCAGCGCCAGCGTCCAGAAGCGGCCGCCATAGACGCGGCGCGCAGCGAGTGCGGCGTAGACCGGGACCGCCAGCGCGGCCAGCGGGGCCAGCACGGGCACGCCGGGCGCCGCCACGCCGACGGCCAGCATCCAGAAGGCATGCACGTGCAGCGCGAAGACCAGGTGCTCGGCATAACGCCAGCGCTGGCCGGCGAAGGCGGCGAGCAGCAGCAGCGCGAAGGCGGGCATCAGCACGAACATCGCCGTGCCCAGCTTGCCCGCGGCACGCTCGCCGGCCTCCAGGGCCAGCCGCCAGGCGGCCGCGGGGTCGGCCATCACGCGCCGCTCCAGCCGCGCGCAAAGCGCCGAGGGCACGCCGTCGCAGAAGAAGCGGCCGCGGTCCAGGCCGACGCGCTGCACGCCGAGGTCGACGAAGACGAACTGCGCCGTCGCCAGGTCCATCTGCAGCGGCTTGAGCTCGGCCGTGCGCCACGCCAGCAGCGTGTTGATGCCGAGCAGCACGACGACGCTGATCGACAGGTACAGGCGCAGCGGCAGCACGTAGCGCCGACGGCGGCCGCGCAGGTATTCGTTGGTCAGTTCGCCCGGGCGCAGCAGCAGCAGGCGCAGCGACCGCCACAGCGCCCCGTCCGACGACAGGTGGTGCTCGCCGAACTGGCGCAGGAATTCGCGCACCGTGGGCGCCTGCACACGCGTCTCCTGCCCGCATTCGGCACAGAAGGGCGGCGCCGGCCGCGGCAGCGCGGCGCCGCAGTTGCGGCACTCGGGGCCGGGCTCTTCGGCGGCGGACGCTTCGGCGGCGCGCATGGCCGCAGCGTAACGTCAAACCTGCGCCGCAGGGCCGCGCCGGCGGCCGTGCCGCGGCGCAGCGCGCGGCCCGCGCGCCCGCCGGGTCAGGCCAGCCGCCCGGCGCGGAAGTCTTCCACCGCCTGGAAGATCTCCTGCTGCGTATTCATCACGAAGGGGCCGTACTGCGCGATCGGCTCGTTCAGCGGCCGCCCGGCGACGAGGATGGCGCGCGTGGCCTGCGGTCCGGCCTGCAGCACGATGCCGTCGCTGCCGGGCGCATTGGTCAGGATGGCCATGCGCTGGCGGCGCACCGCGGTGTCGCCGACGAGCAGGAAGTCGCCGCGGTAGACGTAGACGAAGGCGTTGTGCGACGCCGGCAGCGGCTGCTCGAAGCGCGCCTCGGGTGCCAGGTGCAGGTCCAGGTACAGCGGCTCGGTGCCCTCGCGCTGCACGGCGCCGGCCACGCCATGCGTGCTGCCGGCGATCACGCGCGCGGTGACGCCTTCGCCGTGCCACTCGGGGATCTCGCTTGACGCGATGTCGCGGTACCAGGGCTCGCGCATCTTGTCCTTGGCCGGCAGGTTGAGCCAGAGCTGGAAGCCTTCCATCGCGCCGTCCTGCTGCTCGGGCATCTCGCTGTGGATGACGCCGCGGCCGGCGGTCATCCACTGCACGCTGCCGGGCACCAGCAGGCCCTCGTTGCCGGCGCTGTCGCGGTGGCGCATGCGGCCCTGCAGCATGTAGGTCACGGTCTCGAAGCCGCGGTGCGGGTGGTCCGGGAAGCCGCCGATGTAGTCGCCCGGGTTGTCGGTGCCGAAGGCGTCCAGCATCAGGAAGGGGTCCAGCCGGCGCTGCAGGTTGTTGGTCAGCACGCGCACGAGCTTGACGCCGGCGCCGTCGCTGGTGGCCTGGCCCTGGACCAGGCGCTCGACGGCGCGCGGGGTGGTGACGGTGGCGAGGGTGGTGGTGTCCATGCCGCGCACTGTAGCGAGCCGGGCCGCGCCGCGGGTTGCCGGGACTTGTACAGTCCGTTCGAATCCACGCGACGACGGAGCCCCGCACGATGAAGGCGATCTGGAAAGGCACCGTGGTGGCCGAGAGCGACGACACCGTCGTCGTCGAGGGCAACCACTATTTCCCGGCCGAGGCGGTCAGGAAGGACTGCCTGCTGCCCAGCAACACCAAGACGATGTGCTCGTGGAAGGGCCAGGCGCACTACCACACGCTGTTCGTCGACGGCGACGCCAACCCCGACGCGGCCTGGTTCTACCCGGAGCCCAAGGAGGCCGCCGCGCAGATCAAGGGCCGCATCGCATTCTGGAAGGGCGTGCAGGTCGTCGAGTAGGCGGCGGGCCGCCGGGCCGCCGCGGCAGGCGTCAGATGCCGAGCAGCTTCTTGGCCTCGGCCAGCAGGCGCATCGACTCGCCATGGTTGCCGGCCTTGTGCGCGGCCTCGCCGTCGGCGCGCAGCTTCTTCACCTTCTCGGCATTCTCGGCCGTGAGCTGCGGCTTGGTGTCCAGCTTGGCGTCGATGGCGCGCATCTCGCCCGGGCAGCCATGGGCGTGGGCGACGGTGGCGGCGCCGGCCAGGGCCAGCGCGGCGGCGAGGGCGAACGACTTGCTCATCGTGTACTCCTTGAAGATGGCAGGCGGCACGCATTCTGGGCTTGCGCGCCGACCCTTGCCATGCTGTTGACATGAGTCCCGCGCGTCCCCCGCCCTCGCCCCCGGGCCCCGCGCAACGCCGGCGCCTGCGCGAGATCTGGCGCTCGGCCGGTTGGCCCTGCCACGACGCGCTGGAGCTCGACCTGCTGGCCGCCGGGCTGCTGACGCGGCACTGGGACGGGCAGGGCCGCGAGACGCTGCGCGTCACCGACGCCGGGCTGGCGCTGCTGGCGGCCGGCCGTGCGCGCGCCCAGGCTGCGCTGTCGGCGCACGAGGCGCTGGTGGCGCGCATGGCGCGCGAGATGCAGCGCGCCGGACGCGTGGTCTGGCGCGGGCTGGCGCTGCGCGCGCCGCTGCCGGTCGATGGGGAATCCGGCGGGGTGAACTGGGCGGTCGCGATGCCGGACCTGTTCTCGATCCGCCACACCACGGTGGAGGACTATCTCGAGCCGGTGGTGCACGAGATCAAGGTCAGCCGCGCCGACCTGCTGGCCGACCTGCGCCGGCCGGCCAAGGGCGCCGCCTACCTGGCGCTGGCCGGCGAGTGCTGGTACGTGCTGGCGCGCGGCATCGCCGAGCCCGACGAGGTGCCGGCATCGTTCGGCGTGCTGCTGGCCGGCGAGACGGGGCTCGAGGTCGCCCGGCCGGCGCCGCGGCGCGCGATGCGGCTGCCGTTCGCGACCTGGATGGCGCTGGCGCGCGCCGCCGCCGAGCCGCCCGACGACGGCGAGGCGCAGGGCTGGCTGGGCGCGCCGGGCTGATCGCGGCGTGCGGCCGCGCACCCCGCGAATGCGGGGCCGGTGGCGACGCGGCGGTACCGCGGGAACTCCCGCCCCGTGCCGGAGGGCGGGCTCGGCGCACAATCTCGCACCTTCCGCGCCGCTGGCGCCTGCCTTGCATCGCCCGCCACGAGCCGGCGTGACCGCAGGTCGCCGGGCGCCCGCCTGGAGTCCACGATGACGAAGTCCCGACTGCGCATGGTCGGCGCCCGCGCCGGCGCCGCCACCCTGCTGGCCTGCGCGGCCCTGCTGGCCGCGCCGGCGCTGGCCGCCGCGCCCAGCCTGCCCTCGACCAACGTCGCCTGGCTGCCCGCCGCCGCCGACGCCGACATCGAGCGCGCGTTCGCGCAGGCGCGCGCCGAGAACAAGCCGCTGCTGCTGTACTGGGGAGCCACCTGGTGCCCGCCGTGCAACCAGCTCAAGGCGACGCTGTTCAACCGCCAGGACTTCGCGACGCTGTCGCGCTCCTTCGTCGCGGTGCACGTGGACGGCGACCGGCCCGGCGCGCAGAAGATCTCGCGCCGCTTCAAGGTCAGCGCCTACCCGACGGTGCTGCTGCTGCGCGCCGACGGCAGCGAGATCACGCGGCTGCCTGGCGAGGTCGATGCGCCGCAGGTCCTGGCGGTGCTGCAGCATGGCCTGGCCGGCGGCCGCAACGTCAAGGCGGTGCTGGCCGACGCGCTGGGGGGCAAGGCGCTGCAGCCGGCGGAGTGGCGCCAACTCGCCTTCTATTCCTGGGACCTCGACGAAGGCCAGCTGCTGCCCAAGGCCGAGGTGCCGGGCACGCTGGCGCGGCTGGCCGCGGCCAGCCCGGCCTCGGACGCCGAGACGCAGAACCGGCTGTGGCTGAAGGCGCTGGCGGCCAGCGAAGGCGGCGAAGGCGTCAAGCCCGACGCCGCGCTGCGCGCACGCGTGCAACGCGTGCTGGCCGACCCGGCGACCTCGCGCCAGATGATGGACGTGCTGACCGGCAGCGCGCGCACGCTGGTCAACGTGCTGGAGGCCGAGGGCAGCGCCCAGCGCGCGCCGCTGATCGCCGCCTTCGACCGCTCGCTGCAACGCCTGCAGGCCGATGCCACGCTGTCGCGCGCCGACCGCCAGGGCGCGCTGCTGGCGCGCGTGGAACTCGCGCGGCTGGGCCAGGGCCTGGCGCGCGACGCAGTGCAGGTGGCGCTGCCGGCGCCGCTGCTGAAGGAGGTGCGCGAGCAGGTCGCACGCGACGACCGCGAGATCCGCGACGGCTACGAGCGCCAGGCCGTGATCACCAGCGCGGCCTGGATGCTGGGTCGCGCCGGGCTGTGGGCGGACAGCGAGGCGCTGCTGAAGGCCAACCTGGCGAAGAGCCACTCGCCCTACTACCTGATGAGCCAGCTCGGCGGCAATGCACGCCGCCAGGGCCGCACCGACGAGGCGCTGCGCTGGTACGGCGAGGCCTTCGACAAGAGCGAGGGCCCGGCGACGCGGCTGCAGTGGGGCGCCGCCTACCTGACCGCGCTGGTGGACCTGGCACCGCAGGACGCGGCGCGCATCGAGGCCACCGCGGCGCAGCTGTTCGCCGAGGCGGCCAAGGACAGCGGCGCCTTCGACGGCCGCAGCGCACGTTCGCTGCAGCGCGTGGGCGGCAAGCTGCTGTCCTGGAACAAGGACGGCGCGCAAGCCGCGGCACTGAAGCGGCTGCAGGACCGGCTGGCGCAGACCTGCGCCGGCGTCGAGACGGCCGACGGTCGCCGCGCCGCCTGCGAGGCGCTGCTGAAGCCGGCGGACAAGGCGGCGGCATGAGGGGGGACCGGGAGGCGTCCGGCGAACTCGGCGAACTCGGCCAGGCACGCCGGCGCCTGGCGGCCCTGCTGGCCACCACGCCCTTCGCCGGCGCATTGCACGCGGCGGCGCCGCAGCGCACGCGCGCCGCGGCGCTGCCGGCGCCCAACGGGGCACCCGACGACGGCGAGGACTTCACCGGCCGCTGGGTGCACGCCTTCGCGGCGTACGGCCCGCCCAAGTACGGGCCGGACTTCCGCCACTTCGACTATGTCGATCCCGACGCACCCAAGGGCGGCACGCTGCGGCTGAAGAACCCGGACCGCCGCACCAGCTTCGACAAGTTCAACCCCTGGACGACGCGCGGCAACGCGCCGGCCGGCGTGCTGATCTGGATGGTCGAGGGCCTGGGCCATCTGGGCCAGGACGAGCCGCTGACCATCTACGGGCTGCTCGCCGAGGCGATCAACGTCGCGCCGGACTTCGGCAGCGTGCTGTTCCGCATCCGCGAGCAGGCGCGCTTCGCCAACGGCGACCCGGTGCTGGCCGAGGACGTGCGCCACAGCTTCGCGATGCTGTCCGGCGCCGGCGCCTCGCCGGCCTACCAGACGCTGCTGTCGGGCATCGCCCGCGCCGAGGTGCTGGAGCCGCGGCTGGTGCGCTTCGTCTTCAAGGAGAAGTCGCGCGAACAGGTCTTCACCGCCGCGACGATGCCGGTCTTCAGCCACAAGTGGGGCGAGGGCAAGCCCTTCGACCAGGTCGTCGGCGAACACCCCATCCTGAGCGGGCCCTACGTGATCGACAAGGTCGACATGCCGCGGCGCATCGAGCTCAGGCTGAACCCCGACTACTGGGGCCGGGATCTCGCGGTGCGGCGCGGGCACTTCAATTTCGAGCGCGTCGTGTACCGCATGTACAGCGACAACCTGATCGCGCTGGAGGCCTTCAAGGCCGGCGAGTTCGACCTCATCAAGGAGTACCGCTCGCGCACCTGGGTGCGCCAGCACAAGGGCGTGAAGTGGGACGACGGCCGCATCGTCAAGTCCGACATGAAGACCGGCTTCGGCTGGTACATGCAGGCCTACAACATCAACCTGCGGCGGCCGCTGTTCCAGGACATCCGCGTGCGCGAGGCCCTGGTCCACACCTACGACTTCGAGACGCTGAACAAGACGCGGGTCTTCACCCGCGTGCAGAGCGCCTTCAACAACACCGAGTTCGCGGCCCGCGGCACGCCGGGCCCGGGCGAGCTGGCGCTGCTGGAGCCCTGGCGCGCCGAGCTGCCGCCGCGCGTCTTCGGCCCCGCCTGGCAGGCGCCGCGCACCGACGGCAGCCCGCACGGCCTGCGCCAGAACCTGCTGAAGGCGCGTTCGCTGCTGGAGGAGGCGGGCTGGAAGCTCGACGACGCCGGCGTGCTGCGCAACGGCCAGGGCGAGCCCTTCGAGTTCGAATACCTGCAGCCGCAGGTGTCCAGCAACGTGGACTGGCAGCGCAACCTGCGCAAGCTGGGCATCACGATGAAGGACCGCGTGGTCGACTTCGCGCTGTACCGGCGGCGGCTGCAGAACTACGACTACGACATGGTGACCATCGCCGAGGGCAGCTTCACGCTGCCGGAAGCCGGCACGCTGGCCGCGCTGTACGGCAGCAAGAGCTTCGCCGAGCCCGGCAACAGCAACTTCCGCGGCGTCAACAGCAAGGCGGTCGACGCGCTGATCGCGGCGATCCGCGACGCGCGCTCGATGCAGGAGCTGCGCGACGCCGCGCGCGCCTTCGACCGCGTCGTGACCTGGAGCTTCTTCCAGATCCCCGACCTGTTCAGCGCCGTCGAGAACGTGTCGCACTGGAACAAGTTCGGCAAGCCGAAGACGATGGCGCCGTACTTCCGCGCCGACACCATCATCAGCGGCTTCGTCGAGCACGGCCCCTGGCCGCTGTGGACCTGGTGGGACAAGTCGCTGGACCGCCGAGCCGCCTGAGAGAGTACCCATGCTCGCCTACATCCTCAAGCGCGTGGCCCTGATGGTGCCGACCATCCTGGGGCTGCTGCTGCTGACCTTCGTCGTGCTGCAGTTCGTGCCCGGCGGCCCGGTGGAGACCATCCTGGCCGAGTCGCGCGCCGGCGGTGGCAGCGAGGGCGCCACCTACAAGGCCGGCCGCGACATCGACGACCGCCAGCGCGAGGCGCTGATGAAGCAGTTCGGCTTCGACAAGCCGGCGCACGAGCGCTTCCTCAAGATGCTGGCCGACTATGCGCGCTTCGACCTCGGCACCAGCTTCCTGCAGAACAAGACGGTCTGGGAGCTGATCAAGGAGAAGCTGCCGGTGAGCATCTCGCTGGGCCTGTGGACCTTCCTGATCAGCTACGCGATCAGCGTGCCGCTGGGCGTGGCCAAGGCGGTGCGCGAGGGCAGCCGCTTCGACGTCGCGACGACCTTCCTGGTGCTGCTGGGCTACTCGATCCCGGGCTTCGTGCTCGGCGTGCTGCTGATCGTGCTGTTCGCCGGCGGCACCATCTTCGACTGGTTTCCGCTGCGCGGGCTGACCAGCGACAACTTCGCCGAGCTGTCCACCTGGGGCAAGGTCAAGGACTACTTCTGGCACCTGACGCTGCCGCTGACCTGCCTGGTCATCACCAGCTTCGCGGTGGTGACGCTGCTGACCAAGAATACCTTCGTCGAGGAGATCCGCAAGCAGTACGTGCTGGTCGCGCGCGCCAAGGGCCTGAGCCAGGAGCGCGTGCTGTACAAGCACATCTTCCGCAATGCGCTGATCCCGCTGGTGACCGGCTTCCCGGCGGCCTTCATCGGCGCCTTCTTCACCGGCAGCGTGCTGATCGAGACGCTGTTCTCGCTGGACGGCCTGGGCCTGCTCAGCTACGAGAGCGTGATCCGGCGCGACTACCCGGTGGTGCTCGGTTCGCTGTACCTGTTCGCGCTGATCGGCGTCGTCGTGAAGCTGGTCTCCGACCTGCTGTACACGGTGGTCGATCCGCGCGTGCAGTTCGCTTCCGTGGGCAAGTGAGGCCCCCGACATGAGCGCCGTCCTGCCCACCCTCACCCCTTCCACCGATGCCGCGGCCGCGCTGCCCGCCGTGGCGCCGCAGTCGCCCGGCGCACGCGCCTGGGCGCGCTTCAAGCGCAACCGGTTGGGCTATGTCTCGCTGTGGCTGTTCGGCGTGCTGCTGGTGCTGGCGACCTTCGCCGAGCTGATCAGCAACGACCGCCCGCTGCTGGCGCGCATCGACGGCCAGTGGCATGCGCCGGTCTTCAGCAACCCCAGCGAGCGCACGCTGGGCGGCGACTTCGACACCGGCACCGACTGGAAGGACCCGTTCATCGACGAGCTGCTGGCCCGGCCGGGCAACTGGGCGCTGTTCACGCTGAACCCGCACTCGGCCGACTCGCTGGATTACTTCGACCCCACGCTGCCGCCCGGCGAACCCAGCGCGCGCAACTGGCTGGGCACCGACAGCCGCGGCCGCGACCTGCTGGCGCGGCTGATCTACGGCTTTCGCATCAGCGTGTGGTTCGCGCTCGCGCTGACCGCCGTCGGCACCGCGATCGGCGTGCTCGCCGGCGCGCTGCAGGGCTACTTCGGCGGCCGCGTGGACATGTTCCTGCAGCGCTTCATCGAGATCTGGGGCGCGCTGCCCGAGCTGTACCTGCTGATCATCTTCGCCAGCGTCTTCGAGCCTTCGCTGCTGCTGCTGCTGATCCTGCTGAGCCTGTTCGGCTGGATCGGGCTGAGCGACTACGTGCGCGCCGAGTTCCTGCGCAACCGCGGGCTGGAGTTCGTCAAGGCGGCGCGCGCGATGGGCCTGTCGAACCGGCAGATCATCTGGCGCCACGTGCTGCCCAACAGCATGACGCCGGTGATCACCTTCATGCCCTTCCGCATGGCCGGCGCGATCCTGGCGCTGACCAGCCTGGACTTCCTGGGCCTGGGCGTGCCGCAGAGCGTGCCCAGCCTGGGCGAGCTGCTGCGCCTGGGCAAGGAGAACCTGGACGCGTGGTGGATCATCGGCAGCACCTTCTGCGTGCTGGTGGGCACGATGCTGCTGCTGACCTTCATCGGCGACGCGCTGCGCGACGCCTTCGACACGCGGAAGTCCTGAGATGCGGCGCGGTGTGGTGCGGGCTGCTCGCGACGCCTTGCAGACGTGGGGCTGTCGCTTGCCTGTCTGCGCCGGGCTGCCGTTCGCTCTGATCGCCAGCGCCAGCGCCTCGCGCCAGGCGGTACCCGCCGCCGGCTCAGGGTTCCGCGCCCACCGCCTGCGGCGGTGGGTTCCCTGCGCTGCTCGCGTCGGGGTCGCGCCGCCCAACTCACTTCGCTCACTTCGTTCGCTCCGTTCGGACACCGGCGGCGAGTCAGATGTGGAGGCGCGCACTGCGTGCGCGCCGACCCCGAAGCTGCGCTGCTCGGCGCCTCACACATCGCCGGCAGCGGGTACCGCCTGGCGCGAAGGCCACCGACATTGGCACGCGATCCCTTCGCACACCACCGCCGTGTCGCGAAGCCGCGTGGGGGCAGCCCGCGGCGCCCATGGGAGGCGCCGAGAAGCGCAGGGCTCCTGGCCGCGCGCGCAGCGCGCCTCGACGACTGACTCGCGGCCCATGTCCGAACGGAGCGAGCGCAGCGAGCGAAGTGAGTTGGCCGCGGGCCAGGAGCCCGAGCATCGCAGGGCAGTCGGCGCGCAGCGCCGACCGCCGGACTCTGGGCGCTGCGGGCTGCCCCCACGCGGCTTCGCTGCGCCAACGCTGGCACGCACGAGCAAGGCATTGCATGCGAACGCAGTGCGCCGAGTGCCGATCGCCGCCGGGCCGCGCCGCTTGGTCCTGGTTCGCAGCAGCCCGCACGATGCGCGCTGGAGTTATTGACATGGGTACGAACGAGCACAAGAACACGCCGGCGCTGCTGGACATCCGCCACCTGACCGTGCGCTTCGGCGCCAGCACGGTGGTCAACGACGTGTCGTTCACGATCGCGCCGGGCGAGAAGTTCGCGCTCGTCGGCGAGTCGGGTTCGGGCAAGAGCATCACCGCGCTGTCGGTGCTGCGCCTGGTCGATGCCGCCCAGACCAGCGGCGCCATCGTCTTCGACGGCGAGGACCTGTGCACGAAGACCGAGCGCCAGATGCGCAGCGTGCGCGGTGCGCGCATCGGCATGATCTTCCAGGAACCGATGACGGCGCTGAACCCGCTGTACACGGTCGGCAACCAGATCGGCGAGGTGCTGGAGCTGCACCAGGGTATGCGCAAGGAGGCGGCGCGCGCGCGCGCGATCGAGCTGCTCGCGCGCACCGGCATCCCGGAACCCGACAAGCGCGTCGACGTCTTCCCGCACCAGTTGAGCGGCGGCCAGCGCCAGCGCGCGATGATTGCGATGGCGCTGGCCTGCAAGCCGGCGCTGCTGATCTGCGACGAACCGACGACCGCGCTGGACGTCACGATCCAGGCTCAGATCCTGGCCCTGCTCGACGAGCTGCAGGCCGAGATGGGCATGGCGCTGCTGTTCATCACGCATGACCTGAACCTGGTGCGCCGCTTCACGCACCGCGTCGGCGTCATGGAGCGCGGGCGCCTCGTCGAGCTCGGCGCCACCGCCGAGGTCTTCGACCGCCCGCAGCACAGCTATACGAAGAAGCTGCTGGCCAGCCGGCCGGAGCGCGTCGTGCAGCCGGTGGCCGCCGACGCCCCGGTGCTCGTGCAGGCCGACGAGGTGGGCGTGGCCTTCACGTTCAGCGAAGGCTGGTTCCGCAAGCGCCAGTTCCAGGCCGTCAAGCGGGCCACGCTGTCGCTGCGGCGCGGCGAGACGCTGGGCATCGTCGGCGAGTCGGGCTCCGGCAAGACCACGCTGGGCATGGCGCTGCTGGCGCTGCAGCCGGTCAGCGGCGGCAGCGTCGCGATGGGCGGCGAGCGCATCGACAACGCCGGCCGCGACCGCCTGCGCGCGATGCGCCGCCGCATGCAGGTCGTCTTCCAGGACCCGTTCGCGTCGCTGAGCCCGCGCATGACCATCGGTCAGATCGTCGGCGAGGGGCTGGCGCTGCACCAGCCCGACCTGGCGCCGGCCGAGCGCGAGCGCCGGGTGCTGGCCATGCTGGACGAGGTCGGCTTGTCCGAGCGCCATGGCGTCGCCGGCGTGCTGCAGCGCTACCCGCACGAGTTCAGCGGCGGCCAGCGCCAGCGCATCGCGATCGCGCGGGCGGTGGTGCTGCGCCCGGAAGTGCTGGTGCTGGACGAGCCGACCTCGGCGCTGGACGTCTCGGTGCAGCAGCAGGTGCTGCGGCTGCTGTCCGAGCTGCAGCAGCGCTACGGCATGAGCTATGTCTTCATCAGCCACGACCTCGCGGTGGTGCGCGCGATGTCGCACCGCGTGATGGTCATGAAGGGCGGCGACGTCGTCGAGGAAGGCGAGGCCGAGGCGCTGTTCGCGGCGCCGCGCGAGGCCTACACGAAGGAACTGCTGGCGGCGGCTTTCCTGCAGTGAGCCCGGCCGCCGCAGCGGCCGCGGCGCGCAACGAAAAAGGGGCGGCCCGCCGGGCCGCCCCTTTGCACGAGGTCCTGGGCGAGGTGCCCGGCCGCGTCAGCCGCGACGGCGGCGCAGCGCGCCCAGGCCGGCCAGCGCCAGGCCGACCAGCGCCAGCGAGCCCGGCTCG
Source organism: Rubrivivax sp. (assembly GCA_019635315.1). Lineage (GTDB taxonomy): Bacteria > Pseudomonadota > Gammaproteobacteria > Burkholderiales > Burkholderiaceae_C > Rubrivivax. The sequence goes on along the minus strand of JAHBZT010000001.1, from coordinate 239,697 downwards.
GGGATCAGCAGGCGCGCATCGTTGTCGGTGTCCTGGTCGAAGCGGAAGTCGGTGCGGATGCCGTTGGGCCCGAAGTCGACCAGCATGTTGTGGAAGATGTCGCCCAGCGCACCCGCCGGGATGACCGCCAGCGCGTCGGAGTAGGTCACCTCGGCCGTCTCGTTGCCGAGGAAGCGGAAGCGCGAGCCGCGGGCCGAGCCGGTCGTGCACTCCTCGTCGAAGCCGGCGGCAACGTAGCTGGTGCAGTTGTCGTACATGTCGACGTCGAACAGGGTCAGCCCCGCGCCGCCCTGCAGGTACAGGGTCTCCAGCACCAGCGGTGCCGGCGTCGTGGTCGAGGTGTTGGTGAAGACCCAGCGCCCCACCGGCGCGACATCGACGCCGACGAAGGTGTCGCCGGACTGCGTCAGCGACCAGCCGGTGCCGAACACGCCGCCGGAGTCCGCGCCGGTGGTGCCCCAGGCCAGCGTCTGGCTGAAGCCGTTCGTGAAGGTCGCGGTGACGAGCATGCCGTTCATCATCGCGCCGGTGGTCGAGAAGCCGGTCAGTCCGGGGATGCCGACGGTGTTGCTGGTGTCGAAGACATGGGTCGCCGCGGCGTGGCTGGCGGCCGCGCCGAGCGCCAGTGCCGCGCCGACCGCGCTGGCGAGCAGTTGCTGCTTGAATTTCATCGAGGTCTCCTGGGGAGGGGCACGAAGGCCCCGGGATCGCGAGCGATGACGCCGCGGACTGCCCGCGCGACGCCAGGCCCCGCAGGCAAGCAAGGGGCGCGCCGCCTCACCCCCCAAGACTCGAAAAACATCTGTCGGATCAACGACTTGTGGATGCGGCGCCGATTCCGAGGCCGACACACGAAGTAACAGCTCGCTCACATTGTCAAGTTTGCCGACACCCCCATGCGCCACCGGCGCCGGGCAGTCCATGCGTCGCGGGCGACCGTTCACGCGCCGCCGGCGGCCGTTCGCCTGCCGCTCAGCGCGGCCGCCGCGGACGGCGGCCAGAATCGCGGCCATGACGCCCCTCCCGCTGAAATCGCGCCTGCATCGACGTTCGTGCGCGCTGGTCGTGATCGCCGCCGCCGCCCTGGTCCCGGCCGGCGTCGCGATCGCCGAACTGCGCCCCGGCCTGAGTCCCTGCCGCCTGAGCGGCGTCGAGCACGACGCGCTGTGCGGCACGCTGAAGCGGCCGCTGGATCCGGCGCAGCCCGGCGGCGCGCAGATCGACCTGCATTACGCCGTGCTGCCGGCACTGGCGCGCCAGCGCAAGCCGGACCCGGTGGTCTTCTTCGCCGGTGGCCCCGGGCAGAGCGCGATCGAGCTCGCCGGCACCGTGTCGCGCCTGCTCGCCCGCGTCGGCAACCGGCGCGACGTGGTACTGATCGACCAGCGCGGCACCGGCCGCAGCGCGCCGCTGGTTTGCGACGAGCCCAAGCCCACGCAGCCGCTGGCCGATGCGGTGGACCTGACGCGCCAGGCGGTGCGGCTGCGCGAGTGCCGCCAGCGGCTGCAGGCGCTGCCGCATGGCGACCTGCGGCACTACACGAGCTGGATCGCGGCGCAGGACGCCGACGCCGTGCGCCAGGCGCTGGGCGCCGCACAGGTCAACCTGGTCGGCGGCAGCTACGGCACGCGCATGGTGCTGGAGGTGATGCGCCAGTTTCCGCACAGCGTGCGCCGCGCGGTGATGGACGGCCTCGCGCCGCCGGACATGGCGCTGCCGGCGGCCTTCTCGCCCGACAGCCAGGCGGCGCTGGACGCGCTGTGGGCGGCCTGTGCCGCCGATCCCGCCTGCGCGCAGCGCCACCCGCGGCTGCGCGAGGACTGGCGCGCGCTGCTCGCCGCGCTGCCGCGCGAGCTGACACTGCGCCACCCGTTCACCGGCGCCGACGAACGGCTGACGCTGACCCGTGCGATGGTGCTGGGCCTGGCGCGCGCGCCGCTGTATGCCCCGGCGCTGGCCGCCGGCCTGCCGCATGCGGTGAGCGAGGCGGCGCGCGGCCGCTTCGAGCCGCTGGTCGGTCTGGCCAGCGCACTGGCCGGCAGCCGCAGCGCGATGCTGGCCGAAGGCATGCACTTCTCGGTGATCTGCAGCGAGGACCTGCCGCGCCTGGACGCGGCGACCGACGCACCAGGCGCCGACTTCGCCACCCTGTTTGCCGACCAGTACCGCGCGCATTGCGCCGACTGGCCGCGCGGCGCGGTGCCGCCGGCGTTCTATGCGCTGGTCCCGGCGCCGGCCGCGACGCTGGCGCTGTCCGGTGGCGCCGACCCGGCGACGCCGCCGCGCCACGGCGAGCGCGTGACGCAGGCGCTGGGCGCCAAGGCGCGCCATGTCGTGGTGCCCGCGGCCGGCCACGGCACGATGGCGCTGCCCTGCCTGCGCGACGCGCTCTTCCGCTTCATCGACGCCGCCAGCGACGACGAGGCGCTGGCGGTGGACGCCGACTGCGCGCGCACGCTGCCGCGGCCGCCGGCCTTCGTGCCGCCCGGCGCGGCTGCGGCCACGGGGGGCGCGCGATGATCGAGGTGCAGGGACTCGCGAAGCGCTTCGTGCAGGGGCGCGGCCGCCACGCGCGCACGGTGCAGGCGGTGGCCGGCGTGGACTTCACGGCTGCCGACGGCCGCATCACCGGGCTGCTGGGGCCCAACGGCGCCGGCAAGACGACGACGCTGCGCATCGCCGCCGCGCTGCTGCCGGCCGATGCGGGCACGGTGCGTGTCGACGGCATCGCCGTCGCCGAGCGCCCGCGCGAGGCGCTGGCGCGCATGGGCGTGCTCAGCGACGCCCGCGGCCTGTACCCGCGGCTGACCGCGCGCGAGAACATCGTCTACTACGGCCGCCTGCACGGGCTCGGCGGCGAGCAGGCGGCAAGGCGCGCCGAGGAGCTGGCCGCGGTGCTGGACATGGCGCCGCTGCTGGACCGCCGCACCGAGGGCTTCAGCCAGGGCGAGCGCATGAAGACCGCGCTGGCACGTGCGCTGGTGCACGACCCGGCCAACATCGTGCTCGACGAGCCGACCAACGGCCTGGACGTGCTGGCCACGCGCGCACTGCGCGACGCGCTGCGCCGGCTGCGCGACGACGAGGGCAAGTGCATCGTCTTCTCGACGCACATCATGCAGGAGGTCGAGCGGCTGTGCGACCACGTGGTCGTGATCGCGCACGGCCGCACGGTGGCCGCCGGCAGCGTGGCCGAACTCGCGGCGGCCACCGGCGAGCGCGACTTCGAGGAGACCTTCGTGCGGCTGGCCTTTCCCGAGTCCACCGCCGCATCCGCCGCCGCCTCATCCGCCGCCACCGCGGCCGTCACGCCGCATGCCGGAGCCCCGCGATGATCGCCGCCGCCTGGATCGTCTACCTGAAGGAACTGCTGGACGCGCTGCGCGACCGGCGCACGCTGCTGATGGTGCTGCTCAGCTCGGTGGCGATCGGTCCGCTGGTGCTGGTGCTGATCTCCACGCTGGTCGCCGGCATCGAGCGCCGCGCCGAGGCGCGCGAGGTGCTCGTGCACGGCCTGGCCCAGGCGCCGACGCTGCGCAACTACCTCGAGCGCCAGACCTACACGGTGCGCGAGGCGCCCGCCGACTACGAGCAGGCGCTGAAGGACAGCAAGCTCGGCGACCCGGTGCTGGTGGTGGGCGCGGAGTTCGAGGCCGAGCTCGCGCGCGGCGAGGCGCCGCTGGTGGAGGTGGTCTACAGCGCCGCCAACCAGCGCGCACGCGCCGGCAGCGGCGCGCTCGTGCGCCTGCTGCGCGGCTTCAACCAGGAGCAGGCGACGCTGCGCCTGGCACTGCGCGGCGTCGCGCCGGCGCTACTGGAGGCGGTGCGCGTGCAGGAGCGCGACCTCGCCGACCCGGCCACGCGCGCCGCGCAACTGACGACCATGGTGCCCTTCTTCGTGCTGATGGCGGTGCTGTACGGCGCGCTGAATGCGGCGCTGGACACGACGGCCGGCGAGCGCGAGCGCGGCTCGCTGGAGCCGCTGCTGATGACGCCGGCGCAGCGGCTGGCGCTGGTGCTGGGCAAGTGGGGCGCGGTGGCCAGCGTGGGCATGCTGATCGCGGTGCTGTCCTGCCTGAGCTTCCTGCCCGGGCAGTGGCTGCTGCGCAGCGAGGCGCTGGCCGCGATGTTCCGCTTCGGCATCGCCGAGGCGCTGGCCTTCGTGGCCCTGCTGCTGCCGCTGGCCGGCGCGCTGGCCGCGGTGCTGATGGCGATCGCGATCCGCTGCAAGACCTTCAAGGAGGCGCAGGCCAGCGCCACCATCGTCGTGCTCGCGGTCTCGCTGCTGCCGCTGGTCGGCTTCCTGAGCCAGGAAGGCGCCGCGCCCTGGCACCTGTGGCTGCCGGCGCTGGCACAGACCACGCTGATGGGCCGCGTGCTGCGCGGCGAACTGCTCGGCGCCGGCGACGTGGCGCTGTCGGTGGCGGTGTGCGCGGTGCTGACGGTGCTGGCGGTGGCCTATGTCGCGCGCACGCTGCGCGCGGCGGCCCTGAAGTAGCGGCCGCCGGGCGCGCCGCTACATCAGCGTCGGCGGCGGGCGGCTCTCGAGCGCGCGCCGCACCTCGTGCTGCCAGGGCAGCGCACGCACGATCTCGTTGAGGAAGCGCGCCGACTGCTGCGCGGTCAGCACCTCGCCCTCGTCGCCGAGCAGGCGCAGGTTGGTGATGACGCACATCGGGTCGGCCATCGCGACCACCCCGCGCGCGACCAGGACCCAGTCCCAGGCCATGCCGCACTCGCCCTCGGCGGCGCTGCCGGCCCAGATCGTCTGCCCGGCCGGCGGCTCCAGCGGGTCGCCGCTGAAGGTGATTCGCGTGCCCAAGTGGTGAAACCTCACGCGGGCCGGCTCGCGGGCCTGCCACAATAGGGGGGGCCAGGCACGCAGCGACCAGGGAGAGACCAGCGCCGACGGCGCTTCGGTGATGTGACATGCGGTCTGTGGCATGCCGCTATCTTTGAGCAGTCGGCGCGGCGGCGAAAGCTGTAAACCCTTGCAGGGGTCGCCGCGGCCGGCAGGTGCGGAGGCGGAGCTCGGCGTGGTCGGGAACAGGTCTGGACGGGAATCGATGCTCCCTGGTGGCTACACCTCGGTGATGCAGGCGCGGGACCGCGACGAGTTCCGCGACGAGGTCGTGCGCTTCACGCAGCGCCTGGGCTTCGAGACCGTGTCGGCGATCACCGTGATCGACCACGGCATGGGCAAGAGCGAGTTCATCAAGGTCGACAACACGCCGGCCGACTACGCCGAGCCCTACACCGACCCCGCCTCCTACCGCCGCGACCCGGTGATGCAGCACTGCAAGCGCGCCAGCGTGCCCATCGTCTGGGACCAGGACACCTACGTCGAGCGCGGTGCCGCCGACCTGTGGGAGCAGCAGGCCAGCTACGGCTACCGCACCGGCATCGCGATGGCGCTGCACCTGCCCGAGGGCCGGCACTTCGTGCTCGGCGTCGACCGCGACCAGGCCCTGCCGGCCGACCCGGAGGAACTGCAGCGCCTGGTCGCCGACCTGCAGCTGTTCGCGGTGCACGCGCAGGACGCGGCGATGCGTCTGCTGGTGCCGACGCCGCTGCAGCCCGAGCGGCCCGGCCTGACGCCGCGCGAGCTAGAGGCGCTGCGCTGGACGATGGACGGCAAGACGGCCTGGGAGGTGGGCGCGCTGATGGGCATCAGCGAACGCACCGCGGTCATGCACGTGACCAACGCGATGCACAAGCTGGGCTGCGTCAACAAGCACCAGGCGGTGCTGAAGGCGCTGCGGCTGGGGCTGATCCATTGAACCCGGCGGCGTTGGCGCCGCCGTTACGTCGCGTTACCGATGCCGGCGCCGGCTGTCTCGCCGCTGCCACCCTGTAAGATCTGACAGTACGCGAGCCGCGGGTGCGCTGCTCCAATGGCAGCAAACGTGCAATCTGCACGTTTGACCTCCCTGGAGCCCCCGATGCAACGTGCTGCGCAGACCCCCCGTCCCGTTTCCGCCAACGTTCCCGCCCCGCGCCCGGCCCACGGCCCGGTGCCGCTGTCGGCAGCCGACCTGCAGAAGGTGGCCGGCGGCCTGCCGCGCGGCGGCTGGCTGGAGGCCGAAGCGACCAGCAGCCAGCTGCCGCGCGGCGGCTGGTAAGCCTTTGCTGACCGGCGTGCCGGCGCCCATGCGCCGGCGCGGCGGGCGTTGCGGGGCGCCATCCCTCCTGCCCCGTGGCGTGAGCGGACCGGCCATGCCGGTCCGCCTTTTTGCGTGCGCCGCGCGGGCGTCCTGCCGCCGGCCGCGCGCGTTGCCGCCGCTCGACCGGCCGACCCTGCGCCCTGACGGCGCCGCCTGAGGTGCGCTCCCTGTTCCGCCCCGAAGCCGTCGAGGCCCAGCGGCAGCACTGGCTGGGCCGTGTGCAGCTGGTGCAGCCGCTGTCGCTGACGCTGCTGACGGCCGGCGCGCTGATCGTGGCGGCGGTGGTGGTCGCTTTCCTGCTGCTCGGCCAGTACACGCGCAAGGCGACGGCCGAGGGCGTGCTGGTGCCCGACCGCGGCCTGATCCGACTCGTGCCGGCGGCGGCCGGCACGGTGGTCGAGCGCCACGCGACCGAAGGGCAGGCCGTGCGCGCCGGCGATGTGCTGTTCGTGCTGGCGCTGGAGCGTTCGCTGCTCGCCCCGCAGGCCGAGGCCGAGGTGCAGCGCAGCCTGCAGGAGCGCCGGCGCAGCCTGCAGCAGGCGGCGGCGCAGGAACAGGCGCTGGTGCGCGCGCGCCAGGCGGCGCTGGACCGCCGGCTGCAGGCGCTGGAGCTGGAGCTGGCGCAGGCCGAGGGCGAGTCGGCACTGCAGCGCCAGCGTCTCGCGCTGGCGGAGGAGTCGCTGGCGCGGTTGCGCAGCCTGGAGTCGGCGCAGTTCATCTCGTCGGCCCAGGTGCAGGCCAAGAGCGAGGAAGTGCTGGGGCTGCGTGCGGCGGCGCAGGCGCTGGCGCGGCAGCGCGCGGCGCTGGCGCGCGAGCGCGCCGAGCTCGAGGGCGAACGCAGCAGCCTGCCGCTGGCCGCCGGCACCACGCTGGCCGGCATCGAGCGCGAACTCGCGCTGCTGGCGCGCGAGAGCGCCGAAACCGATGCCGAACGCCGGCTCGTGATCCGCGCGCCGCAGTCGGGCACGGTGACCGCGGTGCTGGCCGAGCCCGGGCAGAGCGTGACGCCGGCCTCGGCGCTGGCCAGCCTGGTGCCCGAGGGCGCGACGCTGCAGGCGCACCTGTTCGCGCCGTCCAGCGCGGTCGGTTTCGTGCGCCCCGAGCAGCCGGTGCGGCTGCGCTTCGAGGCCTTCCCGTACCAGAAATTCGGCCACCGGCCGGGCCGCGTGGTGCAGGTCTCGCGCACGCCGCTGGCGGCCAGCGAGCTGGCGGCGCTGGCGCTGCCGGCGGTGGCCGCGACCGGCGAGCCGATGTTCCGCATCACCGTCGCGCTGGAGGACGCCGCGACGACGCCGGCGGCCGAGGCCATGGCGCTGGGCGCAGGCATGCGGCTGCAGGCCGACGTGCTGCTCGACCGCCGGCGGCTGATCGAGTGGCTGTTCGAGCCGCTGCTCGGCCTGAAGGGGCGCGTCTGATGATCGGCGGCCTGCGACTGGGCGGCGGCGCCTCGCGTGTGCCGGTGATCCTGCAGACGGAGGCCGCCGAGTGCGGCCTGGCCTGCCTGGCGATGGTCGCGGGCGCCTTCGGGCTGGACACCGACCTGCCGACACTGCGCCAGCGCTTCTCGGTGTCGCTCAAGGGCGTCACGCTGGCCGACCTGGTGCGCATGGCCGACGAGCTGCAGCTCAACTCGCGCGCGCTGCGCGCCGAGCTCGACGAGCTGGGCCAGCTGCAGCGGCCCTGCATCCTGCACTGGGACCTGAACCACTTCGTCGTGCTCGTCGCGCTGCGCCGCGGCGAGGCGCTGATCCACGACCCGGCGCGCGGCGCGCGCTGGCTGAAGCTGGAGGAGGTCTCGCGCCGCTTCACCGGCGTCGCGCTGGAGCTGCAGCCGGCGCCGGGCTTCCAGCCGGCGGCGCAGCGCCGTCATGTCACGCTGCGCCAGCTGCTGGGCCCGGTGAGCGGGCTCAGGCGTTCGCTGGCGCAGATCCTGCTGCTGGCGCTGGCGCTCGAGCTGTTCGTGCTGCTGACGCCGTTCTTCATGCAGTGGGTGGTCGACGGCGTGGTGGTCAGCGCCGACCGCGACCTGCTGCTGACGCTGGGCATCGGCTTCGCGCTGCTGGTGCTGATCCAGGCCGCGACGGCGGCGGCGCGCTCCTGGGCCGTGCTGGTGCTGTCGGCGACGCTGAACCTGCAGTGGCTGGTCAACGTCTTCGCGCACCTGATGCGGTTGCCGGTGGCCTGGTTCGAGAAGCGCCACGCGGGCGACATCTGGAGCCGCTTCGGTTCGGTGCAGCAGATCCAGAAGACGTTGACGACCAGCTTCCTGGAGGCGGTGATCGACGGCCTGCTGGTGGTGCTGACACTCGCCGTGATGCTGCTGTACAGCGCCACGCTGACCGCGGTGGTGCTGGCCGCGGTCGCCGGCTACGCGCTGCTGCGCCGCGTCTTCTTCCGCCCGCTGCGCGAGGCCACCGAGGAGGCGCTGGTCTTCGAGGCCAAGCAGTCCAGCCACTTCCTGGAGAGCCTGCGCGGCGTGCGCGCGATCAAGCTGTTCAATGCGCAGGCCGACCGCCAGTCGCGCTTCGCCAGCCTGGTCGTCGATGCGATGAATGCGCAGATCGCGATCCGCAAGCTGGAGCTGTGGTTCGCGGTGCTGCACCGGCTGCTGTTCGGCCTGGAGCGCGTGGCCGTCATCTGGATCGGCGCGCTGCTGGTGATGGACCAGCGGCTGTCGCTGGGCATGCTGTTCGCGTTCTTCGCCTGGAAGGAGACCTTCGCAGGGCGCGTCAGCGCGCTGATCGACAAGGCGGTGGAGCTGAAGATGCTGCGCCTGCAGGGCGAGCGGCTGGCCGACATCGTGCTGACGCCGCCCGAGCAGGATGCCGGCCGCGGGGCACCGGCACCCGGCGACGCGGCCGCCGGGCTGGAGCTGCGGCACGTGAGCTTTCGCTATGCCGACGGCGAGCCCGAGGTGCTGCGCGACGTGAGCCTGCGCATCGAGCCCGGCGAGTCGGTGGCCATCGTCGGGCCCTCGGGCTGCGGCAAGACGACGCTGCTGAAGATCATGCTGGGCCTGCACGAGCCGGCCAGCGGCGAGGTGCTGGCCGGCGGCGTGCCGCTGGCGCGCATCGGCGCGCGGGCCTGGCGCGACCAGGTCGGTGTCGTGATGCAGGACGAGCCGCTGTTCAGCGGTTCGATCGCCGACAACATCAGCTTCTTCAGCGCCGCGCCCGACCGCGAGTGGCTGCAGCAGTGCGCCCGCGTGGCCGCGGTGCACGACGAGATCGAGGCCATGCCGATGGGCTACGACACGCTGATCGGCGACATGGGCGCGGCGCTGTCGGGCGGGCAGAAGCAGCGCATCCTGCTCGCGCGCGCCTTGTACAAGCGGCCGAGGATCCTGCTGCTGGACGAGGCGACGAGCTCGCTGGACGTCGAGCGCGAGCGTGTCGTCAACCAGGCCGTGCGCCAGCTGGCGCTGACGCGGGTCATCGTCGCGCACCGGCCGGAGACCATCGCGTCGGCGTCGCGCGTGATCGCGCTCGCCGACGGGCGCGTGGCCCAGGACCTGCGCAGCGTGGCGCAGTCGGCGCCGCTGCAGTAGCGGCGGCGCTGCGCGCCGGGATCAGGCCTTCTTCGTCGGGCAGGTACTCATGCCCAGGATCGAATAGAGCGGGCAGGTCGACAGCGCGCCGGTCGCCAGCGGCACGACGCCGATCCAGCCCCAGGCGCCGATGACGCCGCCGAGCGTCAGTCCGATCAGCGCGAGGCCGACGACGATGCGCAGCACGCGGTCGATGCCGCCGACGTTGGTCTTGAACATGACATACCCCTGTGGGTGTGAAAGCGGCAGTGTGCGCCTCGGCGCCCGGTGCCGGATTGACGCAGATCAGCCCCGCGCCGGCGAGGGGGTGGTCAGCCGCTCGAGGCGGGCGAGCCAGGCCAGCGCGTGCGTGCGGTCGGCTCCGCACATGGCCGGCGACGGGGCCAGCGACGCGCACACGGCCGGCCGCTCCGGGCGGCCGAACAGGCGGCAGCGCCACTGTTCGTCGAGCTGCGGGCAGGGCAGGCCGGCCGGCTTGGGGCCGCCCAGGCCGGGGATGGTCGAACTGATCGACGGGGCGATGCAGCAGGCGGCGCAGCCAGGACGACAGTTCATAGCATTCTGATTATCGACAGGCTTGATTCAATTGATCCAGCCAAGCGCCGATCGATGACACCATGCAATCGAGAACCATTCGCATTGGAGTCGCTCATGGCCAAGTCTGCCACTTTCGGCGTGATGCACCTGGGCATCGCCTTCGGCATCAGCTTTGCGCTGACCGGCGACATCGCGATCGCCGGTGCCATCACCTTCCTGGAGCCGGTGGCCAATACGGTCGCCCACTACTTCTTCGACCGCTGGTGGACGCGTCGCCACGCCGCGGCCGCGGCGCCGGCAGGGCAGGTGCCGGCCACCTAAAATCGGGCGATGCTGCACCCGCGCGAATTCGACGTCATCGTGGTCGGCGGTGGCCATGCCGGCACCGAGGCCGCGCTGGCCGCCGCGCGCATGGGCTGCGCCACGCTGCTGCTGACGCACAACATCGAGACGCTGGGGCAGATGAGCTGCAACCCCAGCATCGGCGGCATCGGCAAGGGCCACCTGGTCAAGGAGGTCGACGCGCTGGGCGGCGCGATGGCCGCGGCCACCGACGAGGCCGGCATCCAGTTCCGCATCCTCAACGGCAGCAAGGGCCCGGCGGTGCGCGCCACGCGCGCCCAGGCCGACCGCGTGCTCTACCGCGCCGCGATCCGCGGCCGGCTGGAGAACCAGTCGAACCTGTGGCTGTTCCAGGCCGGCGTCGACGACCTGATGCTCGAGGGCGACCGCGTCGTCGGCGCGGTGACGCAGCTCGGGCTGCAATTCCGAGGCCGAGCGGTGGTGCTGACCGCCGGCACCTTTCTCGACGGCCGCGTGCATGTGGGCCTGCAGAACCACAGCGCGGGCCGCGCCGGCGACCCGCCGGCCGTGCGGCTGTCGGCGCGGCTGAAGGAGCTGAAACTGCCGCAGGGCCGGCTGAAGACCGGCACGCCGCCACGGCTGGACGGCCGCACGATCGACTTCTCGCGCTGCACCGAGCAGCCGGGCGACATGGATCCGATGCCGGTCTTCAGCTTCCTCGGCCGGCCCGAGCAGCACCCGCGCCAGCTGCCGTGCTGGATCACGCACACCAACGAGCGCACGCACGAGATCATCCGCGGCGGCTTCGACCGCAGCCCGATGTTCACCGGCGTCATCGAAGGCGTCGGCCCGCGCTACTGCCCGAGCATCGAGGACAAGGTCAACCGCTTCGCCGACAAGACCAGCCACCAGATCTTCCTCGAGCCCGAGGGGCTGACGACGCACGAGGTCTACCCGAACGGCATCTCCACCTCACTGCCCTTCGACGTGCAGTTGGCGGCCGTGCACTCGATCCCGGGACTGGAGCAGGCGCACATCCTGCGCCCGGGCTACGCGATCGAGTACGACTATTTCGACCCGCGCGAGCTGCGCCCCGGTTTCGAGACGCGTGCGGTGCGCGGGTTGTTCTTCGCCGGCCAGATCAACGGCACCACCGGCTACGAGGAGGCGGCGGCGCAGGGCTTGTATGCCGGCGTCAACGCCGCGCTGCAGGTGCTGGGCCGCGAGCCATGGACGCCGCGCCGCGACCAGGCCTACCTCGGCGTGCTGGTCGACGACCTGCTGACCAAGGGCGTCACCGAGCCCTACCGCATGTTCACCAGCCGCGCCGAGTACCGGCTGCAGCTGCGCGAGGACAACGCCGATCTGCGCCTGACGCCGGTCGGCCGCGAGCTCGGGCTGGTCGACGACGGGCGCTGGACGGCCTTCGAGCGCAAGCGCGAGCGGCTCGAGCGCGAGCTGCAGCGCCTGCGGGCTACGTGGCTGCGGCCGGCGACGCTGCCGGCCCAGTCGGCCGAGCGGCTGCTGGGCAAGGCGCTGGAGCGTGAATACAGCCTGGCGGACCTGCTGCGGCGCCCGGGCGTGGACTTCGACCGCGTCTGCGAGGCGGCGGCCGTCGCCGGCCATGCGGCCGCTGTTTCACGTGAAACGCTGCGCGCCGAATACGGCGCCCGCGAGGCCGATGCGGTCATCGAACAGGCCGAGATCGCCGTCAAGTACGCCGGCTACATCGACAAGCAGAACGACGAGGTCGAGCGTTCGCAGGCGCTGGAACACCTGAAGTTGCCGGAGGACCTGGACTATGGCCAGGTCACGGCGCTGTCCTTCGAGGTGCGCCAGAAGCTCGCCCGTCACCGGCCGGCCACGCTGGGCCAGGCCTCACGCATCTCGGGCGTCACGCCGGCCGCCATCTCGCTGCTGCTGGTGCACCTGAAGAAGGGGCGCTTCCGCGGTTTCGGTGCGGCGGCCCCGGAGACCGCGCCGCAGGGAGTCCAGGGAGAAGCAGCCTGAGCGCAGGCGTGGAAGGCCCGGCGGCCGCCGAGGAACTGGCGGCGTTGTCGCGCATCGCCGACGCGCTGTCGCTGCCCATCGACGACGCGCAAGCCCGGGCGCTGCTGCACCACCTGGCGCTGCTCGAGCGCTGGAACCGGACCTACAACCTGACGGCCGTTCGCGACGCCGCAGCGATGCGTGTCCAGCACCTCGCCGACTGCCTGGCGGCCGTGCCGGCGATGCAGCGCTGGCTGGCGGAGCGACCGCCGGGTGCGGCGCCGGCACGCTTGGTGGATGTCGGCAGCGGCGGCGGCCTGCCGGGCGTGCCGCTGGCGGTGATGTTGCCCGGCGTGCAGGTGACCTGCGCCGACGCGGCCGCAAAGAAGGTGGCCTTCCTGCGTCAGGTGGCCGGTGCATTGCGCCTGCCCAACTTGCACGCGGTGCACGGGCGCGTGGAGACGCTGCAGTTGCCGCCCTTCGACGTCGTGACCGCGCGCGCCTTCGCCTCGCTGGCCGATTTCGTGCGCTGGACGACGGCGCTGCGCGCCCCGCAGGGTGTCTGGATGGCGATGAAGGGCCGGCGCCCGGACGACGAGATCGCCGCACTGCCGGCCGAGATCGAGGTGTTTCACGTGGAACCCCTGTCCGTGCCCGGCCTGGATGCCGAGCGATGCCTGGTCTGGATGCGGCCGAGGAGGGCGCCTTGATCCACCGAAGCCGCTGGCTCCCGGCAACGCTGATCGCCGCCGCCGGCTCGGCGCTGGCAGCGCCAGCGCCGGTCGAGCCCTTGCCGTCGCTCGACGTGCCCTCGTACATGGGCACCTGGTACCAGGTGGCCTGGTTTCCGAACCGCTTCCAGAAGCAGTGTGTCAGCGACACGGCCGCGAGCTACCGCCGCCTGGAGCAGGGCATCGAGGTCGTCAACCGCTGCCGCACCGCCGACGGCAGCCTCGAGAGCGTCACCGGCCTGGCACGCCCGGCCGACGCGGAACTCCGCGGCGATGCGCTGTCCCCGGCCCGGCTGGAGGTCAGCTTCCTGCCCGCCTGGCTGCGCTGGGTGCCGGCCTGGGGCGACTACTGGGTGATCCGCCTGGCCGACGACGGCCGCTATGCCGTGGTCAGCGAAGGCACGAAACAGTACCTGTGGGTGCTTTCGCGCACGCCCACGCTGTCGGCGGCCGACGAAACTGAGATACGCTCGTTCCTCGGCGAACAGGGCTTCGACCTGACACGCTGGCAGGCCCATCCCCATACCCGCTGACCCGCTGACGACGAACGAGACCCGCGAACGACGGGTCGCCCCGGAGGTCCACGTCCATGCTCGGCATCGCCGACTACGGCGCCTTCTGCGCCGCGATCCTGCTGTTTCTGGCGCTGCCCGGTCCGGGCACCTTCGCGCTGCTGACTTCCACCGGCAAGGGCGGCTTCCGCGCCGGCGCCGCCGCCACCGCGGGGCTGATCGCCGGCGACCAGGTGCTGCTCTGGCTGGCCGTCGCCGGCGTCGCCGCGCTGCTGGCCGCGCACCCGGCGCTGTTCCAGGCCGTGCAGTACGTGGGCGCGGCCTACCTCGTGTGGATCGGCCTGCGTCTGGTCTTTGCCCGCCCCGGGCAGGCCGGACCGATCACGATCCAGCCGCGGCACTTCGCGCGCCAGGCCTTCCTGATCACGTTGCTGAACCCAAAGGCCATCGTCTTCTACATGGCCTTCTTCCCGCTGTTCATCGACCCGGCGGCACACCGCGGCCTGGTCACCTTCGGCGCGATGGCGCTGACCATCGCGCTCATCACCGCCGTCTACTGCCTGCTGCTGTGTGCTTTCGCCCAGGCGGTCAGCGAGCGCGTGCGCGCCCACCGGCGGCTGGCGCAGGGGCTGGAGCGGCTGGCGGGTGTCTTCCTCGTCGGCTTCGGCATCAAGCTGGGAACGCAATGAGAACCAAGCTCCCGATAGCTTCGGTGCCGAGGCCTTGAGCGCCATGCGCATCTTCTGCATCGCCAACCAGAAGGGCGGCGTCGGCAAGACGACGACCGCCGTCAACCTGGCCGCCGGGCTGGCGCAGGTCGGCAAGCGCGTGCTGCTGGTCGACCTCGACCCGCAGGGCAATGCGACCATGGGCTCGGGCATCGACAAGCGCGCACTGCCGCTGTCCGTCTACGACGTGCTGCTGGGCACGGCCGGCATCGCCGAGGCGCGCCAGGCCAGCCCCAAGGGCGGCTACCAGGTGCTGGGGGCCAACCGCGAGCTGGCCGGTGCCGAGGTCGAACTGGTCGATCTGGACCGCCGCGAGAAGCGCCTGAAGTCCGCCCTGGCCGAGGTGCGCGACGAGCACGACTTCGTGCTGATCGACTGCCCGCCGTCGCTGAGCCTGCTCACGCTCAACGGCCTGTGCGCCGCGCATGGCGTGGTGGTGCCGATGCAGTGCGAATACTTCGCGCTCGAGGGCCTGTCGGACCTCGTCAACACGATCAAGCAGGTGCATGCCAACCTGAACCCCGACCTGCAGATCATCGGCCTGCTGCGCGTGATGTTCGACCCGCGCATCACGCTGCAGCAGCAGGTCAGCGAGCAGCTCAAGGCGCATTTCGGCGCCAAGGTCTTCGACACCGTGATCCCGCGCAACGTGCGCCTGGCCGAGGCGCCGAGCTACGGCCAGCCCGGCGTGACCTTCGACCCGGCGAGCAAGGGCGCGGTCGCCTTCGTCGAATTCGCGCGCGAGATGGTCAAGCGCCTGGGTTGAGCGGCATGGCGGTCCTGCCCGACGCGCTGCACGCGCGCATCGAGGACGCCGGCCTGAATGCCAGCGCGGTGCCGCAGCAGCGCTGGCTGGACGGTTGGCTGCTGCGCCTGTCGCCGGGCAAGATCAAGCGCGCGCGCTGCATCCATGCGCTGGCCGAGGGCCGGCTGGGGCTGGACGAACGCCTGGGACTGGCGCAGGCGGCCTACGCCGAGGCCGGGCTGCGCACCATGTTCCGGCTGACGCCGTTCACGCGCCCCGCGGCGCTGGACGCCGAACTGGCCGCGCGCGGCTTCGTCGCCGAGGACGACACGCGCGTGATGGTGCGGCCGTCGCTGGCGGGCGCCCGCGCGCCGGCGCTGCCACCGGGGCTGGCGTGGCGGTCGCTCGACGCCACGGCCTTCGCCGAGACGGTGGGCGAGCTGCGCGGCTCACCGCCCGAGCACCGCCGCGTGCATGCCGAGCGCCTGGCGCTGTCGCCGGTGCCGTACCGCGCCTTCGCAATCGCCGATCCGGCGACCGGCGCGGTGTTGTGCTGCGGCCAGGCGGCGCGCGAGGGTGCGCTGGTCGGTCTCTACGACATCTTCACGGCGCCGCAGGCCCGCGGCCAGGGTCTGGCCGGCCTGCTGTGTGAGCGCATGCTCTCCGATTCAGCCAGCGAAGGCGTTGAGGTCGCCTACCTGCAGGTCGATGCGGTGAATGCGGCGGCGCGTGCCGTCTACCGCCGGCTGGGCTTCGCCGACGCCTACGCCTACCACTACCGCGTGGCGGCGGCCGGCGTGCGCTGACGAGCTACAGCCCCAGCCCTTCGTCGACACCCAGGTGCACGTTCATCGCCTGCACCGCGGCGCCGCTCGCGCCCTTGCCCAGGTTGTCCAGGCGCGCCATCAGGATCGCCTGACCGGCGTCATTGGCGAAGACGAAGAGTTCGCAGCGGTTGCTGTCGTTGCAGGCCTGCACGTCGAAGAAGCCATGCTCCAGCGTGTCCGGGTCGCGCAGCGGCATGACCTCGACGAAGCGCTCGCCGGCATAACGTGCGGCCAGCGCCGCGTGCACCGCCTCGGCCGTGGTGCCCAGGTCCTTCAGCTCCAGCGGCACGCTGACCGCCAAGCCCTTGTAGAAGTTGCCAACGATGGGCATGAAGATCGGCGCGCGCGCCAGCCCGGTGTGGGCCTTGATCTCCGGCAGGTGCTTGTGCACCAGCGTCAGCGCATACGGGCGTGGTGAAGTGAGCGCCGGCTGCAGCGGAACGGCCTGGTATTGCTCGATCATCTTCTTGCCGCCGCCCGAATAGCCGGTGATCGAGGTGGCGCTCAGCGCCGCCTCGCGCGGCACCAGGCCGGCATCGACCAGCGGCCGCAGCAGCAGGATGAAGGCGCTGGCGTGGCAGCCCGGGTTGGCGATGCGCTTCGTCGCGCGCAGCGCGTCGCGCTGGCCCGGCGCCAGTTCCGGCAGCCCGAAGACCCAGCCCGGCACCGTGCGGTGCGCGGTGCTGGCGTCGATCAGGCAGGTCTTCGGATTCGTGACCATCGCCACCGCCTCGCGCGCGGCGGCGTCGGGCAGGCACAGGAAGGCGACGTCGGCGGCGTTGAGCAGGCGCGCGCGCTCGGCCGCGTCCTTGCGCTTGTCGGGCGCGATCTTCAGCAGCTCGATGTCGCGGCGCGCCGCCAGCACCTCGTGGATGCGCAGGCCGGTGGTGCCTTCCTGGCCATCGACATAGACGGTGGTGGTCATCGCGAGCCTCTCTCGGTGCAGCGTGCCCGGCGGGCACGAGAGGCGAAGGATAAGGGAATGCCCGGAGGGCCGCAGCCGCGCCGCGACGAAACGCCGGCGCGGTGGCACGAAAGCCCTCGGTGACAATCGCCGCATGGTCACCAAGAAACCCAAGGGCCTGGGCCTGGGCCTGGAGGCGCTGCTCGGCCCCAAGGTCGCCGATGCGCCGGCCGCGGGCGACGCCACGCCGTCGCAGCTGCCGCTGGAACGCCTGCAACCGGGCAAGTATCAGCCGCGCACGCGCATGGACGAGGGCTCGCTCTACGAGCTGGCGGAGAGCATCCGCAGCCAGGGCGTGATGCAGCCGGTGCTGGTGCGCCCGCTGGAGGGCGGCCGCTACGAGATCATCGCCGGCGAACGCCGCGTGCGCGCCGCCCGGCTGGCCGGGCTGGAGCAGGTGCCGGTGCTGGTGCGCCATGTCGCCGACGAGGCGGCGGCGGTGATGGCGCTGATCGAGAATATCCAGCGCGAGGACCTCAACCCGCTGGAAGAGGCGCAGGGCCTGCAGCGCCTGGTCGGCGAATTCGGCCTCACGCACGAGCAGGCCGCGCAGGCGGTCGGCCGTTCGCGCAGCGCGGCGAGCAACCTGCTGCGCCTGCTGCACCTGGCCGAGCCGGTGCAGCAGCTGCTGCTGGCAGGCGACCTGGACATGGGCCATGCGCGGGCGCTGCTGCCGCTGGGCAATGCGCAGCAGGTGATGTGCGCGCAGGAGATCGTCGCCAGGCAGCTCAGCGTGCGCGAGGCCGAGCGCCTGGCGGCGCGTGCCGGCGCCGGCGGTGGCGCGGCGCGGTCGGCGAAGCCGGCCGCCGCGCCGCGCTCGCGCGACCTGCAGCGCCTGGAGGAACGCCTGTCGGACCTGCTCACCGCGCAGGTCGAGATCCGCGTCAGGAAGCGCACCAAGCGCGGCGAGCAGGGCGAGGTCGCGATCGCCTTCGGCTCGCTGGACGAACTGCAGGGCCTGCTGCAGAAGCTGGGCGTGGCCGAGGCCTGAAGGTCGCGCGCGGGGCCGGCGATGTCCTCGCATGTCACGCTGCGCCAGTTCCGCTACTTCATCGCCGTCGCCGAGACCGGCTCGGTGGCCGCCGCCTCGCGCATGCTGGCGATCGCGCAGAGCGCGGTCACCAAGAGCCTGCAGGAGCTGGAGGACGAGCTCGGGCAGACGCTGTTCGAGCGCAGTTCGCGCGGCATGCAGCTCACGCCGCAGGGTCACCGCTTCCTGGCCGGCGCGCGCAAGGTGCTGGGCGCGGTGGCCGACGCCACGCGCGTGGTCGAGACCGGCGCCGACAGCGGCCCGAGCGGCACGCTGGCCATCGGCGTGACCAGCCTGGTCGCCGGCTACTACCTCAGCGAACTGTTCAGCCGCTTCCGCCGCAGCTGCCCGCAGGTGGAGCTGTTCGTCGCCGAGGACACGCCGCGCTTCCTGGAGCACCTGCTGATCAACGGCGAGATCGACGTCGCCATCATGTTGGCCAATGCGCTCAGCGAGCCGCAGGCGCTGGTCGCCGAGACGCTGACGCGCAGCGCCAGCCGCGTCTGGATGGCGGCCAACCACCCGCTGGCGGAGCTGGAGGAGGTCACGCTGGCGCAATGCGCCGCGCACGACCAGGTGGTGCTGGAGGCCGACCGCATCGACGAGCTGATGCACGCGGCATGGGCGCGCCACCAGCTCAAGCCGCGCACGGTGCTGAAGACCAGTTCGCTGGAGGCGGTGCGTTCGCTGGTCGGCGCCGGTGCCGGCATCGCGGTGCTGCCCGACTTCCTGTACCGGCCGTGGACGCTGGACGCCGAGCATGTGGACGTGCGCCGGCTGCGCGACGAGCTGCCGACCATCGACGTCGGCCTGGTCTGGCGCCGCGGCCTGGCGCTGAAGCCGGCGGCGCTGGAGTTCATCGACGTCGCGCGCGAGCAGTCGCGCAGCCGCCGCGCATGATCAGCGTGCGCTCGAGGGGTCCGGCGCGCCCGCCGTGGCCGCCGCAGGGCTGGCGGTCGTCGCCGGCGCCGCCGTTTCGCCGCGGCTGAGCCAGCGTGCGCACAGCGCCTCCGCCTCGTCCAGCCAGGCCTGCAGCGGGAGCGGGAAGCTCTCGCCAGCGGCGAGCTGCCAGCGCCGGCGCGCCTGGCGCGTCACGGCACGCAGCTGCCAGGCCGCCTCGCGCGCGATCAGCGCCAGCTCGCCGGCGCTGTCGGCGTCGGCTTCGCCCAGCATCGCGAGCTGCGCCGCGGTCGCGCCACTGGCGGCCAGCGCCTTTCGCTCGGCGTCGCACAGTTCGGCCACGCGATCGACGGCGGCACGTCGCGCCGCCGACAGGCCGCTGGCCGCCGCCGCGGCCGTGCGCCAGGCGCCGAGCAGCTGCTCGATCTGGCGCAGGTCGTCCGCCGCGTGGCCGTCGCCGGCCGCCGGCGCGGCCTCGCGCAGCGGCGCCAGCAGCCGCGTCACCTCGCGCGCCAGCACCGGGTCGTGGCGCGGCGCGGTCATGCGCAGCGCCAGCGACAGGCGCAGCGCCGGCGCCTCGCGGCCGTCGGCCGTCATCGCCGTCACCAGCTCGGTCAGCGCGAGCACGCGGCCCCAGGGGCTGAGCTCGGCGCCGGCGACGTTGCGCGGGTAGCCCGAGCCGTCCAGCGCCTCGTGGTGCTCGAGCACCGCGCGCAGCAGTTCCTTCGGATACTCGTGGTGGCGCTCCAGCAGCATCACGGTGACCAGCGGGTGCGTGTAGAGCTGGCGGCGCTGCTCGCGCGTGAGCTGCACCTGCGGGCGCAGCAGCACCGGGTCCAGGTGCAGCATGCCCAGGTCGTGCAGCAGGCCGCCGGCGGCGAGCAGGCGCTGGTCGTAGCGGGTCAAGCCGCTGCGCGCGGCCAGCCAGCCGGCCGTCAGCGCGCTGCGCAGCGCGTGCTGCCACAGCTCGGGCTGGGTCTCGCGCAGCACCGTGAGCTGGAAGCCGATCTGGCGCGGCAGCGGCACCAGTGCCAGCTCCTCGAACAGCGTCTCGCCGCCCTTCAGGTCGGCCACCATCGCGGCACAGAAGCGGTCGTGGGCGGCCAGCGCGCGTGCGTCGTCGCGCAGCCCGGGCCCGCTGACCGCGGGGTCGCTGTCCAGGCAGTCGTCCAGCGGCGCCTTGAGCTGGTGCTGGGTCAGGCGGTCGTAGAGCCGGGCGTCGATGACGACGCCCTTGTCGATGATCTTCAGCCCCTGCGCGTTGTAGATCGCGCTGCGTGCGACGACCGGTCGCTTCTCGCCGAGTTCGGTGACAGCGCGCGCGAAGTGGCGCGGATCGGGCGACGGGGACGGCAGCGGCACGGGAACGACGACTCCGGCCCCGATTCTGGCCGGTCGCGCCGCCGCCTGCCTTACAGCTTGACCATCACGTGCCGCGGCACCGTGTAATCCTCCAGCGCATACAGGCTCATGTCCTTGCCGTAGCCGCTGCTCTTCAGGCCGCCGTGCGGCATCTCGTTGACCAGCATGAAGTGCGTGTTGATCCAGGTGCAGCCGTACTGCAGCTTGCGCGCCACCTGCATCGCGCGGCCCACGTCCTGCGTCCACACGCTGCTGGCCAGGCCATAGTCGCTGTCGTTGGCCCAGGCGATGGCCTGTTCGGTGTCGGCGAAGCGCGTGACGCTGACCACCGGGCCGAAGACCTCGCGCTTGACGATCTCGTCGTCCTGGCGCGCGCCGGCGATCACCGTCGGCTCGTAGAAGAAGCCGCCGCCGGCGCGCAGCCGGCCGCCGGCGGTGATCTCCATGTGGCCGGCCATCATCGCGCGCTCGACGAAGCTGGCGACGCGGTTGCGCTGGCGGTCGCTGATCAGCGGGCCGATCTCGACGCCTTCCTCGTCCTGCAGGCCGACCTGGATGGTCTTCACCGCGGCCGACAGGTCGGCGACCAGGCGGTCGTGGATCTTCGCGCCGGCATAGACGCGGCAGGCCGCCGTGCAGTCCTGCCCGGCGTTGTAGTAGCCGAAGGTGCGCAGGCCGTCGACGACGGCGGCGAGGTCGGCATCGTCGAAGACAATCACCGGCGCCTTGCCGCCGAGCTCCAGGTGCGTGCGCTTGAGCGTGCCGCTGGCCGCCTGCAGCACCTTGCGCCCGGTGGCCACGTCGCCGGTCAGGCTGACCATCGCCACCTTGGGGTGCTCGACCAGCGGCTGGCCGACCGACGCGCCGCGGCCGGCGACGACGTTGAAGACGCCCTTGGGGAAGATGTCGGCCGCCACCTGCGCCAGCAGCAGCGCGGTCAGCGGGGTCTGCTCGCTGGGCTTGAGCACGACGGTGTTGCCGGCGGCCAGCGCCGGCGCCGTCTTCCACGCCGCCATCAGCAGCGGATAGTTCCAGGGCGCGATCGAGCCGACCACGCCCACCGGGTCGCGGCGGATGAAGCTGGTGTGGCCGGCCAGGTATTCGCCGGCCAGCGGGCCGTGCAGCGTGCGGCAGGCGCCGGCGAAGAAGCGGTAGCAATCGGCCACGGCCGGGATCTCGTCGCCCAGCGCGCGCGCATAGGGCTTGCCGCAGTTCAGGCTCTCCAGCCGCGCGAAGTCCTCGGCGCGCGCCTCGATCGCGTCGGCCAGCTTCAGCAGCGCGCGGCTGCGCTCCATCGGCGTGGTGTCGGACCAGGCGCCGAAGGCGCGGTGCGCGGCCGCGACGGCCTTGTGCAGCTGCTCGGGGCTGGCCTCGGGCAGCGCGACCAGCAGCTCGCCGGTGGCGGGGTTGAGCACACGTTCGGCCTCGCCTTCGCCGGGCACGAAGGCGCCGTCGATGAACAGGTCGGTCGGCAGGGGCAGGGTGGCCATGAGGGGCTCCTTTCGGTCTCTCGGGGGTCAGCGGTTCGGCGCTTCGTCGGACCGGGTCAGCAGGTAGGCGAGCACGATGGGCACGAAGGTCAGCGCGATGATCACCACCGCGACGACGTTGGTGACCGGGCGCTGGCGCGGGCGCACCAGCTCCTGGAACATCCAGATCGGCAGCGTGGTCTGCTGCCCGGCCGTGAAGGTGGTGACGATGACCTCGTCGAAGCTCAGCGCGAAGGCGAGCAGCGCACCGGCCAGCAGCGCGCTGCCGAGCTGCGGCAGGATCACGTAGCGCAGGGTCTGCAGGCCATCGGCGCCGAGGTCCATGCTGGCCTCGATCAGGTTGGGGTTAAGCCGGCGCAGCCGCGCCACCGCGTTGTTGAAGACGACGACGACGCAGAAGGTGGCGTGGCCGATGACGATGGTCCAGAAGCTGAACGGGATCTCCAGCGTGTGGTACGCGCTCCTCAGCGAGATGCCGGTGATGATTCCGGGCAGCGCGATCGGCAGGATGAACAGCAGCGAGATCGCGTCGCGCCCGAAGAAGCGCGTGCGCGCCAGCGCCGCGGCGGCCAGCGTGCCGAGCACGAGCGCGATGGCGGTGCTCCATGCGGCGACGCTGAACGACAGGCGGATGGCGGCCCACACGTCCTCGCGCTGCCAGGCGACGCCGAACCACTGCGTGGTCAGCGCCGGCGGCGGAAAGACATAGCTCTTGTCCTCGGCGCTGAAGGCATACAGGATGATCAGCGCCAGCGGCACGTGCAGGAACAGCACGACGGCCCAGGCCGCGATGCGCAGCGCCCACGGGGCTTGACTGCGGTCCATGTCAAGGGCTCCGCGGCGCCGCAGCCATACGCTGCAGTGTGGTCGTCATGCATGCCGATATCGACGCAGCGAAGCCGCATGGGGGCAGCCCGCATCGCCCAGAGTCCGGCGGTCGGCGCTGCGCGCCGACTGCCCTGCGATGCTCGAACGCTTGGCCCGCCGCCAACTCACTTCGCTCACTTCGTTCGCTGCGTTCGGACATCGGCGGCGAGTCAGTCTTGGAGGCGCGCTGCGCGCGCGGCCAAGCGTCCTGCGCTTCTCGGCGCCTCCCATGGGCGCTGCGGGCTGCCCCCACGCGGCTTCGCGACACGGAGGTGGTGTGCGGACAGTTCGAAAGCAACTGTCGGTGGACTTCGCGCCAGGCGGTACCTGCGGCCGGCGATGTGTGAAGCGCCGAGCAGCGCAGCTTCGGGGTCGGCGCGCACGCAGTGCGCGCCTCCACAACTGACTCGCCGCCGGTGTCCGAGCGCAGCGAACGGAGTGAGCGGAGCGAGTTGGGCGGCGCGACCCCGAAGCGAGCAGCGCAGGGCAGTCGGCGCCGAAGGCGTCGACCGCGGAACCCTGAGCCGGCCGCGGGTACCGCCTGGCGCGATGCGCAGGCGCCAGAATTCCGACCGTGTGGCTGCAGCGTGCGACCAAGCTCCCGACCACCGAGCATCCGCGAAGCGCCGCCAGCGGCCCTGCGGGACCGCCGCCTCGCTTGGGGTTCGGTCCGAGTGACTCGGGCCAGCACGGCGGGGGCGGGCCTACAGCGCATCGAAGGCCCCCTTGCGCTTGGCGAACCACAGGTACAGGCCGACGACCACGATGGGTACCAGCGAAAACGCCGCCGCGAACGGGATGTTGCCGGCCACGCCCTGCTGGCGGTAGACGATCTGCCCGATGTACAGCGTGCTGTCGCCGATGATCTGCGGAATGATGTAGTCGCCCAGCGTCAGGCTGAAGGTGAAGATCGATCCCGCCGCCACGCCCGGCATCGCCAGCGGCAGCACGACGCGGCGGAAGGTCGTCGCCGGCGTCGCGCCCAGGTCGGCGCTGGCCTCCAGCGTGCTGGCCGGGATGCGTTCCAGCGCCGCCATCAGCGGCAGCACCATGAACGGCAGCCACATGTAGACGAAGACGACGAAGGTGCCGAGCGTCGAGAAGCTCAAGCTGGGCCCGCCGACCAGCGGCGTGGCCAGCAGCGCGTCGATCAGCCAGGTCGCGTGCAGCCGCTCGGCGACCCAGCTGATCGCGCCTTCCTTGGCCAGCAGCAGCTTCCAGGCATAGACGCGCACCAGGTAGCTGCTCCACAGCGGCAGCATCACCGCGATGTACAGCAGCGCCTTGGTCGCGCCGCGCGCGTGGCGCGCCATCAGGTAGGCCAGCGGGAAGGCCAGCACCGTGCAGGCGACGGTGACCGCGATGGCCATCGCCACGCTGCGCCGCGCGGCGTCCAGGTTGGCCGGCTCGAGCAGCGCGACGAAGTTCGAGAAGCCGACCTCGCGCACGACCTGCCCGGTGAAGTCGTCCAGGCGGAAGAAGGCATTGGCCAGCAGCGCGAACAGGCTGCCCAGGTAGATGACGCCGAACCACAGCAGCGGCGGCGCCAGCAGCGCGAACAGCAGCAGCCCGCGCCGCGTATAGAGCAGGTCCGAGACGCGCCGTCGCAGCGACGGGGCCGGCGGCGCCAGCACGGCGGTATTCACGATGCCGCCAGCGCGTGCACCGCGCCGTCGTCCCAGTGCAGGTACACGGTGTCGCCGGGCGCCGGCGGCGCCACGTCCGGCCGCGACGGCAGGTCGGCCTGCAGCAGCGTACCGCCGGCGTCGACCTTCAGCCGCG
Source organism: Rubrivivax sp. (assembly GCA_019635315.1). Classification (GTDB taxonomy): domain Bacteria; phylum Pseudomonadota; class Gammaproteobacteria; order Burkholderiales; family Burkholderiaceae_C; genus Rubrivivax. The sequence goes on along the minus strand of JAHBZT010000001.1, from coordinate 215,219 downwards.
TGAAGGCGCCGAAATACTGCGCCTCGGCGATGCGGCCGCCGGCGCGCGCGCCCGCCGCCGGGCCGAGCACGATGCGTTCGGGCCGCAGCATCGCGCTGTCGTGCCCGGTCAACCGGCGCGCAGCCTCGCCCGCCAGCACGTTGGCGGCGCCGACGAACTGCGCCACGAAATGCGTCGCCGGGCGGTCGTAGACCTGCTGCGGCGTGCCCACCTGCTCCAGCCGGCCGGCGTTGAAGACGCCGATGCGGTCGCTCATCGACAGCGCCTCGTGCTGGTCGTGGGTGATGAACAGGAAGGTGATGCCCAGCCGGCGCTGCAGCGCCTTGAGCTCGCTCTGCATCTGCTCGCGCAGCTTGAGGTCCAGCGCACCCAGCGGCTCGTCCAGCAGCAGCACCTGCGGCTGGTTGATCAGCGCGCGCGCCAGCGCCACGCGCTGGCGCTGGCCGCCCGAGAGCTGCGCCGGCCGGCGGTCGCCGACGCCGGGCAGCTGCACCAGCGCCAGCAATTCGTCGGCGCGGCGCGCGCGGTCGGCCTTCGCGGCGCCGCGCACCATCAGCGGGTACGCGACGTTGTCGCGGATGCTCATGTGCGGAAACAGCGCGTAGTCCTGGAACACCGTATTCACCGGCCGCGCATAGGGCGGCTGGCGCGACATGTCCTGGCCGGCGATCAGCACGCGGCCGGCGGTCGGCAGCGTGAAGCCGCCGATCATGCGCAGGCAGGTCGTCTTGCCCGAGCCCGAGGGCCCGAGCAGCGTGAAGAACTCGCCCGGCTCGATCGTCAGGTCGACCCCGTCCACGGCGCGCACCTGCTGCGCGCCGTGGCCGAAGACGCAGCTGACGCGCTCCAGCGCGACAGCGGCCGTCATGCGTGTGCCAGGTTCAGCGGCCGCCGAGGATGGCGATGTAGTCCGACACCCACTTGTGGTACGGCACGCACTGCCCGGGCTGGCTCTTGCACTGCGTGATGGGCGTGCGCCAGAAGGCGATGCGGTCGAAGGCGTTGTAGCCCTGGCGCGCGCAGCCTTCGTCGCCGAGCAGCTTGTTGCCCTTGCAGGCCGCCGGTACAGCGGGCACCGAGCCGAACCAGGCCGCCAGGTCGCCCTGCAGCTTGGGGTTCAGGCTGTGCTCCAGCCACATGTAGGCGCAGTTCGGGTTCTTCGCCTCGGCGTGCAGCATCGTGCTGTCGGCCCAGCCGGTGGAGCCCTCCACAGGCACCACGGTGGCGATGGGCTGGTTCTTGCTCTTCAGGATGTTGGCCTGGAACTGCCAGGAGCTGGACGCCACCACACCCTCGTTGGTGAAGTCGTCGATCTGCACGAAGGCGTCGTGCCAGTATTTGCCGACGATCTTGCGCTGCCCGCGCAGCAGCTCCAGCGCCGCCTTGTACTGCGTCTCGTTGAGCTCGTAGGGGTCCTTGATGCCCAGCGCCGGGTTCTTCTTCATCAGGTACAGCGCGGCGTCGGCGATGTAGATCGGGCCGTCGAAGGCCTGCACGCGGCCCTTGTTGCTCTTGCCGTCGGGCAGCGTCGTCTCCTCGAAGACCACGCTCCAGCTGGTGGGCGGCTTGTCCTTGAAGACCTTGGTGTTGTACATGAGCACGTTCCAGCCCCACTGGTACGGCACGCCGTAGTGCGTGTTGTTCTCGTAGTGCCAGGGCGCCTTCTGCAGCCGCGGGTCGATGTTCTTGTAGCTGGGGATCAGCGCGACGTTGATCGGCGCCGCCTTCTTGCCGCGGATCAGCCGCGTGCTCGCGTCGCCGCTGGCGGTGACGAGGTCGAAGCCGCCCTCGTTCATCAGCGCCACCATCTCGTCGCTGGTGCCGGCGGTCTTGACGTTGACCTTGCAGCCGGTCTTTTTCTCGAAGTCGGTGACCCAGTCGAAGTTCTTGTCGGTGGCGCCGCGCTCGATGTAGCCGGCCCAGGCGACGATGTCGACCTGGCCCTCGCCCTTGCCGATCTTCTGCAGCATGCCCTGCTGGGCGAGCACGGCACCGTGCGTGGCGAGGGCGGCGGCGGCGGCCGCAGCCACCAGCGCGAGACGGGAACGGGTCATGGGCAGCCTCCTGCTGTCGTGTCGATCCGACGGGAGAACGCACCTTAGGCCCGGTGTCCGGGCCTTGTGAAATTCAATGATCCGGCGCCGAGCGTTCTGAAAATCAGATACCTGGGGTCAACCCGCGGTTTTGGCGGGGGTCGGCGTACGCTGCAGCAGCGCCAGCCAGAGCAGCGCGCCGCTGACCAGCGTGATCGGCAGCAGCGAGCCCAGGTTCAGCCACGTCCAGCCCTGCGTGGTGACCAGCGCGCCGGAGGCGAACGAGGTCAGTGCCATCGTCGAGAAGACGCAGAAGTCCATCGCGCCCTGCGCACGCGTCTTCTCCTCGGGCCGGTAGGTGCTGGTCAGCAGCGTGCTGCCGCCGGTATAGAGGAAGTTCCAGCCCACGCCCAGCACGAAGAGGGCGACCAGGAACTGCGTCAGCTCCACGCCCGACAGCGCCACCGCGACACAGGCGAAATTGAGCAGCGCGCCGATGCCCATGATGGGCAGCGCGCCGAAGCGCTTGATCAGGTGGCCGGTGAAGAAGGCGGGCACGAACATGCCCAGCACATGCCACTCCAGCACCAGCGCGGCGTCGTCGAAGGGCAGACCGCACTGCTGCATGGCCAGCGGCGTGGCCGCCATCAGCAGGTTCATGACGCCATAGCCCAACGCGCCGGCGGCGACCGCGACGACGAAGGTCGGCTGGCGCGCGATCTCGGCCAGCGGCCGCCCGGCCGGCGCGCCGGGCAGCGGTGGCTGGTGTGCCGGGAAGCGGATGAACGACAGCACGACGAGCCCGAGCAAGGCCACGCCGATCAGTGCGACGTAAGCGCCCGCAAACTCCACGGGCAGCCAGCTGCGGGTCGCGCTGGCCAGGTTCGGCCCGATGAAGGCGCCGGCCACGCCGCCGGCCATGACCAGCGACAGCGCCTTCTCCTTGAAGGCCGGCGCCACCAGCTCGGGGCCGGCGAAGCGGTACAGCGAAGCGTTCGCGCTGTAGAAGCCGGCGGCCACGGTGGCGCCGACGAGCAGCCAGAAGTTGGCCGTCATCACCGCCAGCGCGCCGACCGCGGCCGACAGCGCGGCGATCAGCAGACCGATCTGGAACGAGCGCTTGCGCCCCAGCCGCGCCTGCAGCCGCGCCACCGGCGCGGTGGCCAGCGCGCCCCCGACCACGTAGCCCATCACCGGCAGCGTCGCCATCCAGCCCAACGGCGCGAGCTTCAGGCCGACGAGGCCGTTGATCGCGATGAAGGTGACGTTGTTGGTGAGGAACAGGGCCTGGCAGACGGCCAGCAGCAGCAGATGACGGTTCATGGTCCGCCATCATCGCATCCCCCGGATGGGGTACCGGGCTCGGTACCCTGCCGGGTGCGATGCCGGCCCCGCGATGCCCGGCCGCGCGGCCGGCCTGCCGTCAGGCGGCGCGCGGCGAGCGTTCGGCGGCGGCGCGGGGCTCCGCGGGGGCCGCCACGGGCCGCGGCGGGCGCTGCAGGCGCAGCGGCAGCGCCGGTGCCGCGCCCTGCTTGTCCTGGCCGGCGTAGACCGTCAGGTGCGGGAACGGGATCTCGATGCCGCGCTCGTCGAAGACCGCCTTCAGCCGGCGCAGGTATTCGCGCTTGACCGCCCACTGCTGCGGCGGCACGCACTTGATGCGCGCGCGCACGACCACCGCCGAGTCGCCCCAGGCGTTGACGCCGGCCATCTCCAGGTCGTCGAGGATGCGCGGCGCGAAGTCGGCGTCCTCGCGCAGGCCCCGGGCGACGTCCTGCATCAGCGCCATCACCTCGTCGACGTTCTCGCGGTAGGCCACGCCGACGTCGAGCACCGCGAAGGCGAATTCGCGCGTCGAGTTGATGATGCTCGTGATCTGCCCGTTGGGCACGAAGTGCACGCGGCCGTCGTAGTCGCGCAGCCGCACGTAGCGCAGCGTGACCTCCTCGACGAAGCCGGCATGGTCGCTGCTGAGCTGCACGATGTCGCCCTGGCGGATCTGGTTCTCGAGCAGGATGAAGAAGCCGGTGAAATAGTCGCGCACCAGGCTCTGCGCGCCGAAGCCGACCGCCAGGCCGACGACACCGGCGGCACCCAGGATGGGCGCGACCGAGATGCCGATCTCGCCCAGCACCAGCATGCCGGCGACCAGCGAGACGACGACGGCGATCAGGTAGCGGAAGACACGCGCCAGCGTCTCGGCACGCTTGACGGCTTCCACGTCGTCCAGCCGCGCGGCGATGCGCAGGCGAAAGGCGCGCACCGCACGCTGCAGCACGGCGACCAGCACCCAGGCCGCGATCAGGATCACGGTGATGCGCAGTGCCGTCGTGGTGGCGCTGCCCATGCCGTTGACCGCGCGGGACAGCAGTTCGAGGAGGTTTTCCTGGTTCATCGGTGAGGGCGGGCCGCGTTGACGATGCCCGCGGCCTCTTGTCTGAGGGAGAACCCGAAACCCTAACCGGCATCGTCGGGCGTCGCAACGCGGCGCGCGATGACCGCACCGCGAAGGCGCGCTTGACAGGGGCGCAAGGCCGGGAGCGCGGACCAGGGAACCCGGCGCGTGCGCAGCGCTCCATAGCGGTGCGCTTCCGGTCTGTCGTCGGGGCTGCCGGCCGCTGCGTTGTGGAGGCAGGGGCGGCCTGCAGCGAGGCATGGCTCTTGCGTCAAGTCCCCGGGCCGGAGACCCGCGGCGGCGCGGGGCTTGTGGGCAAAGGCATGAATTGATGCGCGAAGCCTGCTTTCATCGGGGCCCGGGCTGGCGCAGAATGAATCATGCTGAACTCACGCCTTGCGCCCGCAGTGTCCAGCCGGTGAGAAGGAAAGCTCTGATGGAGCCCGGGTCCGTACAGCCGGGACTCCATCAGAACTTCCCAGGCGCGATCAGGGCAGGCTCCCCGCCGGCCCGCCGCGTGCTGGACACCGGAGGTCCGCATGGATGTGATGAGCCACCTGAAGGCGCGCTACGAGCGCCTGCGCGAGGAGGAACTGTCCCTGGAGGACTACCTCGCGGAATGCAAGCGCAACCCCCTGGCCTACGCCACCGCCGCCGAGCGCATGCTGCGCGCGATCGGCGAGCCCACGCGCATCGACACGCGCAACGACCCGCGGCTGTCGCGCATCTTCGCCAACAAGGTCATCAACGTGTACCCGGCGTTCGCCGAGTTCTACGGCATGGAGGACTCGATCGAGCAGGTCGTCAGCTACTTCCGCCATGCCGCGCAGGGGCTGGAGGAGAAGAAGCAGATCCTCTACCTGCTGGGCCCGGTGGGCGGCGGCAAGAGCAGCATCGCCGAGCGGCTGAAGCAGCTCGCCGAGCAGGTGCCGTTCTATGCGCTCAAGGGCAGCCCGGTCAACGAGAGCCCGCTCGGGCTGTTCGACCCGGTCGAGGACGGGCCGATCCTGGAGCAGGAATACGGCATCCCCAGCCGCTACCTGAACCGCATCATGAGCCCCTGGGCCGTCAAGCGGCTGGAGGAATTCGGCGGCGACATCCGGCAGTTCCGCGTCGTCAAGCGCTACCCCAGCATCCTCAAGCAGGTCGGCATCAGCAAGACCGAGCCCGGTGACGAGAACAACCAGGACATCAGCTCGCTGGTCGGCAAGGTCGACATCCGCAAGCTCGAGACCTACGCGCAGGACGACCCGGATGCCTACAGCTACAGCGGCGGCCTGTGCCTGGCCAACCAGGGCCTGCTGGAATTCGTCGAGATGTTCAAGGCGCCGATCAAGGTGCTGCACCCGCTGCTGACCGCCACCCAGGAAGGCAACTTCAAGGGCACCGAGGGCTTCGGCGCGATCCCCTTCGACGGTGTCGTGCTCGCGCACAGCAACGAGAGCGAGTGGAAGGCGTTCCGCAACAACAAGAACAACGAGGCCTTCCTGGACCGCATCTACATCGTCAAGGTGCCGTACTGCCTGCGCGTCAGCGAGGAGGTCAAGATCTACGAGAAGCTGCTGCGCAACAGCAGCCTGGCCGACGCGACCTGCGCGCCAGGCACGCTGAAGATGATGAGCCAGTTCGCCATCCTGACGCGGCTGAAGGAGCCCGAGAACAGCAGCCTGTTCAGCAAGATGCTGGTCTACGACGGCGAGAACCTCAAGGATACCGACCCGCGCGCGAAGAGCTACCAGGAATACCGCGACTATGCCGGCGTCGACGAGGGCATGAGCGGCATCAGCACGCGCTTTGCGTACAAGATCCTGTCCAAGGTCTTCAACTTCGACCCCAGCGAGGTGGCCGCCAACCCGGTGCACCTGATGTACGTGCTGGAGCAGCAGATCGAGCGCGAGCAGTTTCCGAAGGAGGTCGAGGACAAGTATGTCGGCTTCATCAAGGAGCTGCTGGCGCCGCGCTACGCGGAATTCATCGGCAAGGAGATCCAGACCGCGTACCTCGAGAGCTACAGCGAGTACGGCCAGAACATCTTCGACCGCTACGTCACCTATGCCGACTACTGGATCCAGGACCACGAGTACCGCGACACCGACACCGGCGAGGTCTTCGACCGCGCGAGCCTGAATGCCGAACTCGAGAAGATCGAGAAGCCGGCGGGCATCGCCAACCCCAAGGACTTCCGCAACGAGATCGTCAACTTCGTGCTGCGCGCGCGTGCCAGCAACGCCGGCAAGAACCCCAACTGGACCAGCTACGAGAAGCTGCGCACGGTGATCGAGAAGAAGATGTTCTCGAACACCGAGGAGCTGCTGCCGGTGATCAGCTTCAACGCCAAGGCCAGCGCCGACGAGGCCAAGAAGCACGAGGACTTCGTCACGCGCATGGTCGCCAAGGGCTACACGCCCAAGCAGGTGCGGCTGCTGTGCGAGTGGTACCTGCGCGTGCGCAAGAGCAGCTGATGACCCCCCCCCGTAGCGCCTGCGGCGCTCCCCCCCAGGGGGGCGCCGCCAGTGGCCCGGCGAAGCCGGATCCACGGCGGCCGCTTGGCTTCACAGGGTGATGCACCGCCATGGCACTGCAATCGATCATCGACAGAAGGCTGGCGGGCAAGAACAAGTCCATCGGCAACCGCGAGCGTTTCCTGCGCCGCTACAAGGAGCAGATCCGCGAGGCGGTCAAGCGCGCGATCGACGGCCGCGGCATCCGCGACATCGAGCGCGGCGAGGACATCCGCATCCCGAAGAAGGACCTCTCGGAGCCGGTCTTCGGCCACGGCTCGGGCGGCATCCGCGAGATCGTGCACCCGGGCAACCGCGAATACATCCAGGGCGACCGCATCGAGCGCCCCAAGGGCGGCCAGGGCGGGGGCAGCGGCAAGGGTCAGGCCAGCGACAGCAGCGAGGGCGAGGACGACTTCGTCTTCGCGCTGAGCAAGGAAGAGTTCATGCAGGTCTTCTTCGAGGACCTGGCGCTGCCGCACCTGGTGCGCACGCAGCTCGCGGACGTGCCGGAGTGGAAATACCACCGCGCCGGCTTCACCAGCGACGGCACGCCGAACAACCTGCACGTGGTGCGCAGCATGCGCGGCGCCCTGGGCCGGCGCATCGCACTCGGCGCCGGCCACCGGCGCGAGCTGCGCGAGCTGCAGGCCGAACTCGACGCGCTGCGCGCGCAGCCGCGCCCGGCCGACGAGACCGCGGCGGCCGGGCACCAGGCCGCCATCGACGCGCTGCTGGCCGAGATGCAGGCGCTGCGCGTGCGCGTCGAGCGCATCCCCTACCTGGACCCCATCGACCTGCGCTACCGCAGCCGCGTCAAGGTGCCGGTGCCCACCAGCAAGGCGGTGATGTTCTGCCTGATGGACGTCAGCGGCAGCATGGACGAGCAGCGCAAGGAGCTGTCCAAGCGCTTCTTCATCCTGCTGTACCTGTTCCTGACGCGGCACTACGAGAAGATCGACCTCGTCTTCATCCGCCACCACACGCAGGCGCAGGAGGTCGACGAGCAGAACTTCTTCCACGCCCGCGAGACCGGCGGCACCGTGGTCAGCAGCGCGCTGGTGCTGATGGAGGAGATCATCAAGGCGCGCTACAACCCGAGCGAGTGGAACATCTACGGCGCGCAGGCCAGCGACGGCGACAACTGGCACCACGACAGCGGCCGTTGCCGCGAGATCCTGTCCGACAAGCTGCTGCCGCTGGTGCGCTACTTCGCCTACGTGCAGGTCGCCGAGGAAGAGCAGAACCTGTGGGAGGAATACAGCCAGCTGCTCGAGACGCACCGCCACTTCGCGATGCGCAAGGCGACCAGCGCCGACCAGATCTATCCCGTGTTCCGCGACCTGTTCAAGAAGGAAGGCGCCAAGGCGGCCTGAGGCCCGCCGCGGCGACACACGCATGAAGCTGCGCCCCCCCGCGCTGGAACAGCCGCTGCCGCTGGCCGAGCGTCCCGGCGAACACCTGCCCGGGCCGAGCGACTGGTCCTTCGAGCTGATCGAGCAGTACCACAAGGTCATCCGCGCGACGGCCGAGCGCTTCGGCCTGGACACCTACCCGAACCAGCTCGAGATCATCACCGCCGAGCAGATGATGGACGCCTACGCCAGCGTGGGCATGCCGGTGAACTACCGCCACTGGAGCTACGGCAAGGAATTCATCGCCACCGAGAAGAACTACAAGCGCGGCCACATGGGCCTGGCCTACGAGATCGTCATCAACAGCAACCCCTGCATCAGCTACCTGATGGAGGAGAACACGATGGCGATGCAGGCGCTGGTGATCGCGCACGCCGCCTACGGCCACAACAGCTTCTTCAAGGGCAACTACCTGTTCCGCATGTGGACCGACGCGTCGTCGATCATCGACTACCTGGTCTACGCCAAGGACTATGTCGCCAAGTGCGAGGAGAAGCACGGGGTCGACACGGTGGAGGAATTCCTCGACAGCTGCCACGCGCTGGCCAACCACGGCGTGGACCGCTACCGCCGGCCCAGCCGCAAGAGCCTGGCCCAGGAACTGGCCGAGCGCCGCGACCGCGAGGCCTATGCGCAGCAGCAGGTCAACGACCTGTGGCGCACGCTGCCGAGGAAGGCCGAGAAGGAAGCGGCCAGCGAGGCCCGGCGCTTCCCCGAGGAGCCGCAGGAGAACCTGCTGTACTTCATCGAGAAGAACGCGCCGCTGCTGGAGCCCTGGCAGCGCGAGATCGTGCGCATCGTGCGCAAGGTGGCGCAGTATTTCTACCCGCAGCGCCAGACCCAGGTCATGAACGAGGGCTGGGCCACCTTCTGGCACCACAAGCTGCTCAACACCATGTACGACGACGGCTACCTGACCGACGGCGTGATGATCGAGTGGCTGAAGAGCCACACCAACGTCATCTACCAGCCGCCGGTGGGGCACCGCGCCTACAGCGGCATCAACCCGTATGCGCTGGGCTTCGCGATGTACAGCGACATCAAGCGCATCTGCGAGCAGCCCACCGACGAGGACCGCGAGTGGTTTCCCGGCCTCGCCGGCCGGCCCTGGCTGCCGGCACTGGACGAGGCGATGCGCAACTACAAGGACGAGAGCTTCGTCGGCCAGTTCCTGAGCCCGCGCCTGATGCGCGAGCTGCGCCTGTTCGCGATCACCGACGACGAGCGCGCCAGCGAACTCGAGGTCAGCGCGATCCACGACGAGGCCGGCTACCGCCGCGTGCGCGAGAGCCTGAGCCGCCAGTACGACCTCGGCTCGCGCGAGCCCAACATCCAGGTCTGGAACGTCAACCTGCGCGGCGACCGCTCGCTGACGCTGCGCCACTTCCAGCACAACGACCGCCCGCTGCACGAAGGCGCCGCCGAGGTGCTCAAGCATGTGGCGCGGCTGTGGGGCTTCGGCGTGCAGCTCGAGAGCGTCAACGGCGCCGGCGACGTGAGCAAGCGCTGGAGCGTGCCGGCGCCGGCGCAGGACTGACTGGCGCGGCGCACGGCGCCGTCAGCGCATCGCGGCCACGGCACCGTAGGCTGCCGCCAGCAGCAGCGGGTGGCTCACCGCGGTGACCAGCGTCCAGGCGATCGCCGGGCGCAGCGCCTGCGGCGTGCGGCATCGCCGCACCAGCAGCAGCGCGGCCAGCGCAGCCGGCCCGGCGCTGAGCAGCGCCCAGCCGGCATGCGTCGGCGGCCAGTGCGCCTGCCACCAGGCCCAGGCCCAGGCGTGGGCCAGGACCAGGAGCGCGACGAAGCCCCAGGCCGCGGCGGGCGCGCCCAGCCGCACGACCAGCGTGCGTTTGCCGACCGCGGCATCGGCGCGCGCGTCGGGAAGTTCGGCCACCCAGAGCACGGCGGCGATCAGCAGCGCCGGGCTGACGGCCGCGACCATCGGCGCGGTGTCGAAATGCCGGCGCTGCACATGGTCGGCGCCGACGACGACCAGCCACCAGCCTGCCGCGACGGCCAGCTCGCCGAGGCCGCGGTTCATCAGTGCGATGCGCGGGCTGGAGTAGGCCCAGCCCAGCGCCAGCCCCGCGAGGCCGATCGCGAGCAGACCGGGCCCGGCCCGTGCGGCCAGCAGCAGGCCGCCGCCGACCACGAGCATGCCGAGCAGCAGCGCGGCGTCGCGCATCTGCCGCGCGCTCAGCCGGCCGTCCTGGACCATGCGCGAGCCGCCGGTGAACGGGCCGATGCGGTCGACATTCACCGCGTCGGAGCCGCCGACGGCGTCGCCATAGTCGTTGTACAGATTGACCGCCGCGTGCGTCAGCAGCGCCAGCAGCAGCGTTGCCAGCGCGGCCGGTACATCCCGCGCCGGGCCGCAGGCCCAGGCCACCGCGATGCCCAGCGTCGCCGCGGCCAGCGTGACCACGAGGAAGCCCGGGCGCACCGCCGCCAGCCAGAGGGCGAAGCGCGGTCGGCCCAGCATGGCCGGCAGCATGCCCGCGCGCGCTGCGGCGGCGCTTGACGGCAGTCAAGCGGCCACCCCTCGGCGCCGCGGCGCGGGTCAGAGCACGAAGATCTTGCCCGGGTTCAGGATGTTCTTCGGGTCCAGCGCGCGCTTGATGTCGCGCATCAGCGCCACGCTGCCGGCACCGGCCTCGTCGAGCAGGAAGCCCATCTTGTGCAGGCCGATGCCATGCTCGCCGGTGCAGGTGCCCTCGAGCGCGATCGCGCGCTGCACCATCTGCATCGACAGCCGCTCGGCCACCGCGCGCTCGGCCTCATCGCCGTCCTTCACCAGGTAGGCGAGGTGGAAGTTGCCGTCGCCGACATGGCCGACGATGTAGTAGGGCAGGCCCGAGGCGTCGGCCTCGGAGACCGAGGACTCGATGATCTCGGCCAGGCGCGAGATCGGCACGCAGGTGTCGGTGGTGACGCTGCGGCAGCCCGGGTTGCTCTGCATGCCGCTGAAGTAGGCCTTGTGGCGCGCGGTCCACAGCCGCGTGCGTTCCTCGGGCGTGGTCGCCCACTGGAAGTCGGCGCCGCCGAACTCGGCGGTGATGGCCTGCACCGTCTCGGCCTGTTCCTTGACGCCGGCTTCGCTGCCGTGGAATTCCATCAGCAGCATCGGCTGCTCGCGCAGGCCCAGCCTGCTCTGCGCATTGACGTAGCGCACCGCGTTGGCGTCCAGCAGTTCGCAGCGCGCGATCGGCACGCCCATCTGGATGATCTGGATGGTGGCATTGACCGCCGCACCGACGTCCGGGAAGTGGCAGATCGCCGCGCTCACCGCCTCCGGCAGCGGGTAGAGCTTCAGCGTCACCTCGGTCATCACGCCCAGCGTGCCTTCGCTGCCGACGAACAGCCGCGTCAGGTCGTAGCCGGCGCTGCTCTTCCGGGCCCGCGTGCCGGTGTGCACGACCTCGCCGGCGGCGGTGACCACGGTCAGCCCGAGCACGTTCTCGCGCATCGTGCCGTAGCGCACCGCATTCGTGCCGCTGGCGCGCGTGGCCGCCATGCCGCCCAGCGTGGCGTTGGCGCCGGGGTCGATGGGGAAGAACAGGCCCTGGTCGCGCACGGCCTGGTTGAGCTGCTCGCGCGTGACGCCGGCCTCCACGGTGACCGTCAGGTCCTCGGGGTTCAGGCGCACGAGGCGCGTCATGCGCGACAGGTCGATGCTGACACCGCCCTGCACCGCCAGCAGATGGCCTTCGAGCGACGAGCCGACGCCGAACGGGATCACCGGCACCTCGTGCGCCGCGGCCTGCTGCACGACGAAGGCGACCTCGTCGGTGCTCTCGCAGAAGACCACGGCGTCGGGCGGCGTGACCGGGAACGGGCTCTCGTCGCGGCCATGCTGCTCGCGCACCGCGGCGGCGGTGCTGCAGCGCTCGCCGAAGCGTTCGCGCAGCGCGGCCAGCATCGCCGGCGGCACCGGCCGGCGCTCGTAGGTGGGCAGCACTTCGTTGGGCAGCGGGGCGTTCATCGCGGGGCTCCTGCAGTGACGGGCGGTCGCGCGGCCGCACGCAGCGGCGATTGTGCGCCGCCCTGGCCGCCCCGCGCCGATGCAGGGCCCGGCGGCGCGCCGGCAACGCCCGCGGTGACCGGCGTCCGGAGTCCGGCGGGCGCCGCGCCCCTTGCCCGGCGCGCCGACCCGGTTCATGCTGTCGCCCCGGCCGGCCCAGCGGGGGTGCAGCGGATGGACCACGAGCCCGTGATCCCCGACCGCGGCGAGTTCGTCGACGTGCTCGCCGCGCTGCGGCGCGGCCACGTGCTGGTGCGCCTGAGCGACCAGCACGACGGCTGCTGGATCGCCGGGCGCAACGTCTTCTGGTCCTTCGAGCCGCTGAGCGACTTCGGGCTGATCGACGAATTCCACAACCCCGACGGCTTCGCGCGCGTGCGCTACTTCCGGCTCAACGCGCGTGGCGAGGCCTTCGCGCTCGAGGCCTGCGCGGCCTGGAAGCGGCGGCCGCTGCTGGAGCGCTTCGTGGCCCGGCTCACGGGCTGAAGGCGGCTGGCCCCCCGGTCCGCCGGCGGTATCCCTCGGTCTCCTGGACCGCACGCAGGCGCGGTGGCGCAATGGGCGACACGGCCCAGGTGCCACGGAAGGAGTCCACGATGCCCCGCTCTCGTGTCTTCATCAGCTACCGCCGCGACGACGCGGCCGGCTTCTCGCACGCCATCCACGACCGGCTGGCCGACCACCTCGGCCGCGGCCAGGTCTTCATGGACGTCCACGGCATCGCGCCGGGGGCGGACTTCGTGCAGCGCCTGCAGGGCGTCGTGCAGGACTGCGACGTGCTGGTGGCCCTGATCGGCCGGCGCTGGGCCGGGGAGCGGGCCGGCGGCGGCGCGCGGCTGCACGACCCCGACGACTGGGTGCGCATCGAGATCGCCACCGCGCTGCAGCGCGGCATCCGGGTCATCCCGGTGCTGCTGGACGGCGCGAAGATGCCCGACGCCGCCGACCTGCCGGCGGACCTGCGGCCGATGCTGCGCCTGAACGCCCTCGACGTGCGCGCGACGCGGCTGGACGCCGATGCGCGCGACCTCGTCGCGGCCACCGTGCGCGCGGCCGGGGGCACCTGGCCGCCGCCGGAGCCCGGCGCCCGGCTGCACGCGGCGATCGGCGGCGCCTACGCGCTGTTCGCCGGCGGCGCGCTGCTGCTGTCGATGCTGGCCAGCCTCTTCGTCGACAGCCTGCCCGACGCCACGCTGATCGGCCTGCTCGGCATGGTCGCCGCCGCGGTCGTCGTCCTGCGGCTGCCGCTGCACCCGCGGCTGCAGGCGCTGTCGCGCGAGCAGGCGCTGAAGGCGGCCGCCGTCCTGCACGCCGCCGCCGCGCTGGCGCTGGTCGCCGGCAGCGGCGATGTCGAAGGCGGCGCCGTCTTCCTGCTCGGCGTCGTCCCGGCCGGCGCGCTGTATCTCGCGTCGTACGGCATGCGGCGCGTGGCGCGCGTCTGAACGCGCCCGCGCCATGCCCCGCCGGGCCGCGCGGGGGCTGGTCAGTACTCCAGCGCGCGCGGCAGCGTCTTCGCGTGCTCGATCCAGCCGGCGACCTCGGTCTCGGCCGGCACGCGGCGCACGAGCTTCTTCTGCTCGTTGAGCTGCGCCATCGCCGCCGCCAGGTTGGCCGCGGCGCGGCGCGCCAGCTCGGGCACCGAGTCCACGCCGGCGGCTTCCAGCAGCTGCGCAAACTCCGAGCCGATGCCCTTGACGCGGTACAGGTCGGCCATGTTGGCGAACTTCAGGACCTGGGCCTCGGTCAGCCCGGTGGCCTCGGCCAGCACCTTGCGCGCCGCGCGCGTGGTGGCGCGTGCCAGCAGGGTGTCGGTGTCGGTGATGCCGGCGGCGCGCAGCTTGTCGCCGGTGGCGGGCCCGATGCCTTCGATGTCCTGGATCTTCTGGTTCGCCATGCCTGGTGCTCCTCTTGAGTGGATCGACAGGGGTACGGTGCGTGCTGACCGTGCATGCATTCTGCACGTCATGCCCGGGCGCGGCGCGCGGGGCGGGTACGATGCCCGCATGAGCAACCGCCTGACCCAGATCGCCACCCGCACCGGCGACGACGGCAGCACCGGCCTGGGCGACGGCACGCGCACACGCAAGGACGCGCTGCGCGTGCAGGCCATGGGCGACGTCGACGAGCTGAACTCGGTGCTCGGGCTGCTGCTCACCGAGCCGCTGCCCGAGCCGGTGCGTGCGCTGCTGGTGCAGGTGCAGCACGAGCTGTTCAACCTGGGCGGCGAGCTGTCCATTCCCGGCTTCGCGCTGCTCAAGCCCGAGGCGGTGGCCGCGCTGGACGAAGCGCTCGCCACCCACAACGCGGCGCTGCCGCGGCTGAAGGAATTCATCCTGCCCGGCGGCACGCGCAGCGCCGCGATCGCGCATGTCGCGCGCACCGTCGCGCGCCGCGCCGAGCGCGCCGTCGTCGCGCTGGCCGCCGCCGAGGCGGTCAACGAGGCGCCGCGCCAGTACCTGAACCGGCTGTCGGACCTGCTGTTCGTGCTGGCGCGCGTGCTCAACCGCGCCAACCTCGACGGGCTGGGCGGCGACGACGTCTACTGGCGTTCGCAGAAGCTGGCGCGCAGCGAGGGCGGCGCCGCGGGCTGAACGGCCCGGCGGACGGCGTTCGCCGCGCCTAGAACGTCACCGCCAGCGCGTCCACGTCCACCCGCACCAGCGGCCGGCCCAGTGCCGCGGTGACGGCGCGGGCATAGTCGCCGCGCAAGGCCTCGTCGGCCTCGAGCCGCTCGCGGCCCAGCGCCGCCGCCACCGCCAGCACCTTGTCGGCATTGAGCAGCTTGCCGCTGGCGCGCAGCGGCTCGCATTCCAGCTCGACGAAGCGTTCGTCGAGCCAGCGCCGGGCCTGGTCGGCCGGCCAGTCGGCCTCGCCGGCGGGCAGCGCCGCGACCACCGTGCCTGCCGGCCCGAAGGCCACCGTGACTTCCTTGCGCATGGTGCCGTGCCTCCTTGCTCCAGCCTGGAGTCTACGCAGCCGCGCGCGGCGGCGGATCGGGCAACATCCGCCGGCGCGCCGCCGCCGCGGCGCGCGGGAGGAGGCCGACCTTGACGCACGACCCTCGCCGCCGCCGCGCGGCCCTGCCGGCCCGGCCGGCCGCGCTCGCGGTGCTGCTGCTCGCCGCCTGGCTGCTGGCCTGGGCCGGCGTCGCGCGGGCGCAGATGGCCGACCCGCGCGTGCCCTGGTCCAGCGCCGACAGCGCGCACTTCCGCGTGCACTACCGTGACGGCCAGCGCGCGCAGGCCGAGGCGGTGGCGCGCGCCGCCGAGCGGGCCTGGGGCCGCGTCACCGAGGCGCTGCAGTGGCAGCCGCGCGGCCGCACCGAGATCGTGCTGTACAGCGAGACCGACCTCGCCAACGGCTTCGCGACGCCGCTGCCGGCCAACCGCGTCGGCATCCACCTCGCGCCGCCGGACGACGGCGAGCTGCTGGACAACAGCGCCTGGCTGGACCTGCTGCTGGTGCACGAGCTCACGCACACCGTGCACCTGGACAAGGTGCGTGGCGCGCCGCTGGTGCTGCAGGCGATCTTCGGCCGTGTGTTCTGGTTCATGCCCAACCTGTTCCAGCCGGCCTGGATGCTCGAGGGCCTGGCCGTGCTGCACGAGAGCGACCCGGCCAGCGGCCGCGGCCGCCTGCGCGGCCCCTGGTTCGAGGCCTGGCTGCGCGCCGAGCGCACGCGCGGCTTCGTCTCGCTGGCCGAGATCAACGCCGACGGCCGCCGCCTGCCGGTGGCGCAGCAGTACCTGTACGGCGCCTACTTCTTCGACTTCCTGCAGCGCCGCCACGGCGCGGCGGCGGCGGGCGCGATCGTCGAGCGCTACAGCGGCAACCTGGTGCCGCGCCTGCACAGCGCGCCCTGGGCCGCCACCGGCCGCACGATGGACGCGCTGTGGGCCGAGTTCCTGCAGGACCTGGCCCGGCAGGTCGACGAACGCGCGGCGGCGCTGCGCGTGCAGCCGCAGGTCGTCGGCGAGGCGCTGCCCGGCGGCCCCTGGTTCGCCGCCGCGTCGCTGGCCGCGCTGCCGGCGCAGGCCGGCGGCGGCTGGCTCGCGGTGCTGGACGACGGCGTGCATGCGGCGCAGCTGGTGCGCATCGCGCCCGACGGTTCGCGGCGCGCGCTGACCCGCGTGCAGCGCGGCGCGCGGCTGGACGTGGCGGCCGACGGCCGCGTGCTGGTCGCGCAGCCCGAGCGCTGCGACACCCACTACCTGTCCTACGACCTGTTCCGGCTGGAAGGCACGCGGCTGCGGGCGCTGACCGACTGCGCGCACCTGCGCCGCGCCGTGCAGGCGGGCGGGCAGCTGTTCGCGCTGCAGCTCGACGCCGGCCGCACGCGGCTGGTCCGGCTGGACGGCGCCGGCGGGGTGTCGGCGGTGCTGCTGGCGCCGGCCGACGGCAGTGAACTCGTCGACCTGGCGGCGCTGGACGACGGCGCGGTCGCCGTCGTGACGCGGCGGCCGCACGACGCGGGCGCCGACTGGCGCGTGCTGCGCGTGGACCCGGCGCAGCCGCAGGCGGCGAGCGTGCTGCTGGCGCGCGGGACGCCGATCACCGGCCTGCGCCGCGGTGCCACCGGGCTGGAGATGATCCTGGTCGAGGAGGGGGTGCCCAACGTCTGGCGCCTGGCCGGCGGGCCCGGGGCGCCGCGCCTGCAGCGGCTGACGCACAGCCACACCGCGGTCGTCGCGCATGCCGGCACGGCGGCCGACGGCGCGCTGCTCAGCGCCGTCATCGCGCCCAGCGGCTATGCGCTGCACCGGCTGGCGGCGGCGCAGCCGCTGCAGGAGATCGCGGTCGATGCCGGGCCGCCGTCGCCACCCGCGGCCGCGGCCGCCGACCCGGCGCCGGCTGCGACGACGGCCGTGCTCGGCGACGGCGCGCCCTATGCCGGCTGGCGTTCGATGGCGCCGCACAGCTGGCTGCCGGCGGCGCTGTCCGACCGCGGACTGACGGCGCTGGGCGCCAGCACCTTCGGCGAGGACGCCCTGGGCTGGCACCGCTGGACGGCGACCGCCCTGTGGGAGACCTCGCAGCGCGAGCCGCTGGGCAGCGTCGAGTACCTCTGGCGCGGCGCGCATGGCGTCGCGCTGACGCGCACGCTGAGCGCACGCGCCTGGACCGGCGACCGCGGCGACGAGACGACCACGGTCTACGACCGGCGCACGCAGGCGCAATGGCTCAGCCTGCTGCCGGTGGTGCCGCGGCTGGAGCGCCGGGTGCTGCTGGGCCTGGGCGCGGCGCTGGACCGCATCGAGCGCATCGATGTCGCGGCCACGCGCAGCGCGCGGCCGCGCGACGAACGTCTGCTCGCGGTGCTGGCCGACTTCGACACCGGCGGCGGCAACTGGGCCAGCGAGGGCCGCAACCGCGGCCTGCGCGCGACGCTGCTGGTGGAGAGCTACGAGCCCTTCGCCGGCGACGCCCGCGCCTACGACGGCCAGGTGACGCGCGCCGACCTGCGCGGCTGGCTGCCGCTGGGCCGCAGCGTGCTGGCGCTGCGCTGGACCGAGGCGCGCGCCAGCGGCCGCACCGAGCCTTTCCAGCTCGGTGGCGCCAGCGACGAGTGGCTGCAGATCGGCTTCGTGCTCAACCAGCGCGACATCGCGCTGCGCGGCTACCGCGGCGACGAGCCGGTCCTGCGCGGCCGCCACGGGCGCGTGGCCAGCGCCGAGTGGCGCTTCACGCTGGCCGACATCGACCGCCACGGCATGGTGCCGCCGCTGGGCATCAACCGCCTCTCGGGCGCGGTCTTCGTGGACGCAGGCGGGGCCTGGGACGCGGGCAGCCGGCCGGACCGCTGGCGGCGCGGCGCCGGCTTCGAGCTGCTGGCCGAGACGCGGCTGCTGTATGCGATGGCACTGCAGCTGCGGCTGGGCTATGCGCGGGCGCTGGACGCCCCCGAGGGCGGGCGTGGCTACCTGACGATGGGGCGCGCGTTCTAGGGTTTCGACCCTGTCGGGATAACTGACATTCTGGGGGTGCCTCAGGCGGGTCATCCCCCTAAGTTGCTGGCAGCCGGGAAAAAACGCGGGCCTGGCACGGATCCCGCTGGCGTCTAGGAGTCCGCCTCCCACTTCAACAATTCCACGAGGATTCGCCATGAAGAAGTTCCGTTCCCTGCTCGCGTCGGCCGCGGTGGCCGTCGGCGCCCTGTTCGGCGCCAGCCAGGCGCAGGCCGCGCCGGTCGACCTGGCGCTGTCGCTGGTCATCGACGTCTCCGGCAGCGTCAGCACCGCCGAATACAACCTGCAGATGGACGGCTACGCGAATGCCTTCCGCGACGCGGCGATCCAGACCAACATGCTGGGCGGCACCTACGGCGCGACGGCGGTCAACGTGGTCTTCTTCGCGTCGAACTTCTACACGACGGCGCTGGACAGCTTCGCGGTGCTGACGAGCGCGGCCGAGATCAATGCCTTCGCCGATACGCTGGACAGCTTCGCGCGGCCGGGCAGCGGCGGCACCGCCATCTATACCGGCACCAACCGCGCGATCGACCTGATGCTGGCCGCCGTCGGCGCCGGCGGCCTGCTGGAGGGCACCGACAACCTGGTGATCGACGTCTCCGGCGACGGCACCAGCAGCACGACGGCCGACCAGGCCGCGCGCGACCGCGCAGCGGCGAACAACATGACGATCAACGGTCTGCCGATCGGCGGCACCAGCATCAACAACTACTACCTGAACAACGTCATCACGGCCGACGGCTTCATCGAGCCGGCCGCCGACTTCGCCGACTTCCAGGCCGCGGTGCGCCGCAAGATCTTCGTCGAGACCGGCGGCGACGTGCCGGAGCCCTCGACGCTGGCCCTGGTCGGGCTGGCGCTGGCCGGTCTGGCCCGCGTGAGCCGCCGCAAGGCCTGACCGCGCGCAACGCGCCAAGCCGACAAGGCCGGGCTCGCCCGGCCTTTCCCTTTTCTTGGCCGGGCTCGCCCGGCCTTTTCGTTTTCATCGCCGGGCTCGCCCGGTCTTTGCGCTTTCATGGCCGGGCAAGACCGGCCGGCGTTCCCGTGCTGCCCCGCCCTCGGCGCCGTGGTCTTTCGCCATGTGAGACGTCCCGGGAAACCACGTCTTAATTTGTCCGACAAACGGGGCTAGCCTGCACCCATGCAGACCCACCCGGGCCCGGGAGCCACGCGTTCGCGCAGCCAGCTGGCCGAGCAGCAGCTGCGCCAGGCCATCGCCGACGGCACCTGGCCGGCCGGCGCGCGGCTGCCGACCGAGACCGAGCTGGCAGCGCGCTTCGGCATGAGCCGCTCCACGCTGCGCGAGGCAGTCAGCCGGCTGCGCGCCGACGGGCTGGTCGACAGCCGGCCCGGCCGCGGCGCGGTCGTGCGCGGCGCGCCCTCGCTGGCGCTGCGCCTGCCGCAGGCCGGCGCCGACGCGTCGGTCGGGCACCTGTTCGAGCTGCGCCGGCTGCTCGAGGTCGAGGCCGCCGCGCTGGCCGCCGAGCGCCGGGACGCCGAAGCGCTGCAGGCGCTGGAACAGGCGCACGAGACGATGGCGCAGGCCGCCGCCGGCGGCCTGCACGCACCGCAAGCCGACCTGGCCTTCCACCGCGCGGTCGCCGCGGCCAGCGCCAACCCCATGCTGCTGACGCTGCTGGACTTCGTCGGCCAGCACCTGGAGCGCCTGATCGCACGCGCCTGGGAAAACTCGGCGCGTGTCGCCGGAGGCGCGCATGCGGCGCAGCGCGAGCACGAGGCCGTGCTGGCCGCGATCCGCGACCGCGACCCGGGCGCGGCGCGCCAGGCCGCGGCGCGCCACCTGCAGGCGGCGCAGGAGCGGCTGGCCGGGCTGGCCGCCGCAGGCGCGGCCCCCGTGCCGGCCGGCGCCCTGCCGGCGGCGCACTGAAGCGGCGGCCGGGCGAGACATGGACCGCATCGACGTGCTCGTGATCGGCGCCGGCGTCGTCGGCCTGGCCGTCGCGCGCGCGCTGGCACGCCAGGGCCGCGAGGTCTGGATCGCCGAACGCGAGGGCGGCATCGGGGCCGGCGTGTCGTCGCGCAACAGCGAGGTCGTGCACGCCGGGCTCTACTACCCGGCCGGCAGCCTGAAGGCACGCCTGTGCGTGCGCGGCAAGCAGCTGCTCTATGCCTACTGCGCCGAGCGCGGCGTGCCGGCGCGGCGCTGCGGCAAGCTGGTCGTGGCGGTCACGGCGGCCGAGCTGCCCAGGCTGCGCGCGCTGCAGGCCCAGGCCCTGGCCAACGGCGTCGCCGACCTGCAGTGGCTGGACGGCGACGCCGCACGTGCGCTCGAGCCGGCGCTGCGCTGCGAGGCCGCGCTGTGGTCGCCGTCCAGCGGCATCGTCGACAGCCACGCGCTGATGCTGGCGCTGCTGGGCGACGCGGAAGCGTCCGGCGCGACGCTGGCGCTGCACAGCCGCTTCGCCGGCGCGACGCCGGTGGCGGGCGGCTGGCGCGTGCGCGTGGTGGCCGAAGGCGGCGCCGGCGACGCGGCCGAGTTCGAGACGCGCTGCATCGTCAATGCCGCCGGCCTGGGCGCGCAGGCGGTGGCCGCGGCGATGGACGGCTTCCCGGCCGACGCGGTGCCGCGCCGGCACCTGGCCAAGGGCCACTATTTCTCGCTCGCCGGGCGCGCGCCGTTCTCGCGCCTGATCTATCCACTGCCCACCGACGGCGGGCTGGGCGTGCATCTGACGCTGGACCTCGGCGGCCAGGCCAAGTTCGGCCCCGACGTGCAATGGCTGGCCGCCGGCGACGAGGTCGACGACCGCCTGCTCGACTACCGCGTCGACGAGCAACGCGCGGCCGCCTTCGCCGACGCCGTCCGCACCTGGTGGCCGGCGCTGCCGGCCGATGCGCTGCAGCCGGCCTATGCCGGCATCCGGCCCAAGCTCTCCGGCCCCGGCGCGGCGGCGGCCGACTTCCACATCGCCGGGCCGGCGCAGCATGGCTGCGCCGGCGTCGTGCACCTGTTCGGCATCGAGTCGCCGGGGCTGACCTCCGCGCTGGCGATCGCCGAAACCGTGTCCGCGCTGGTCGACGCCGACCGGCCGGCGCGGCCCACCGACGGCGGCCTGGCCGCCGCGAACTCCGCAGCCGCCGCCGGTGCGGCGATGTCCCCCTTCGTTCCCCCCAACCCCTCAGGAGACAGACGATGAAATTCCTCCGACACCTCGCGCTGGGCTGCGCCGTCGTGGCCGCCGCCGTCACCGGCGTGGCCCATGCGCAGCAGCAGTTCGTGACCGTGCTCACCGGCGGCCAGGCCGGCATCTACTACCCGCTGGGGGTGGCGCTGGCCAACATCATCGGCAAGGACGTGCCCAACGTGCGCTCCACCGCGCAGGTCACGCGCGCCAGCGCCGAGAACCTCAACCTGCTGCAGGCTGGCCGCGGCGAGCTGGCGCTGACGCTGGCCGACGCGCTGTCCGACGCCTGGAAGGGCAACGCCGACGCCGGCTTCCCGAACAAGCTGGACAAGCTGCGCACGGTCTCGGCGACCTACAACAACTACGTGCAGATCGTCGCCAGCGCCGACAGCGGCATCCGCACGCTGGCCGACCTGAAGGGCAAGCGCGTCTCGGTCGGCGCCGCGCGTTCGGGCACCGAGCTCAATGCACGCGCCGTCTTCCGCGCCGCCGGGCTGACCTACCAGGACCTGGCCAAGGTGGAATACCTGCCCTTCGGCGAGTCGGTCGAGCTGATCAAGAACCGCCAGCTCGACGCCACGCTGCAGTCCGCCGGCCTGGGCGTGGCCTCGATCCGCGACCTCGCCACCGCGGTCAAGATCGTCGTCATCCCGGTGCCCGCCGACGTGGTGGCCAAGGTCGGCGACGCGGCCTACCAGCCGGCGGTGATCCCGGCCGGCACCTACGAGGGCCAGACCGCCGACGTGCCGACCGCCGCGATCGCCAACTTCCTGGTCACGCACAGCGGCGTCAGCGACGACCTCGTCTACCGCATGACCAAGGCCATGTACGAGAACCTGGACACGCTGTATGCCGCGCACAACGCGGCGCGCGTGATCAAGCGCGAGAACGCCGCCAAGGGCGTGCCGGTGCCGCTGCATCCGGGCGCCGAGCGCTACTACCGCGAGGTCGGCGTCATCCGCTGACCCTCCCCCGGCCGCGCGGGCCGGCTGGCTGCGGCCGGCCCGCGCGCCTTGATCGCAGCCGCTGCCCGGCCCGGGGCCGGCGGCTGCGACCAAGGCCGTCACCGCCGGCCCGCCGTCGCCGACCCCCACCGCCGCCGCACCCATGAACGCTCCCACCGCCGCCGCCCCGCAGTCCCTGGTGCCCGAGCCGCCGGTGCACGGCGAGATGACCCGCGCCGTCTTCTGGGTCGCGGTGCTGTTCTCCTGCTACCAGATCATCGCGGCGTCGTTCCACCCGATGTCCAGCCAGGTGATCCGCGCCATCCACGTCGGCTTCGTGCTGTGGATGGTCTTCATCCTGTTCCCGCCGGGCTGGGGGCAGCGCCGCAGCCACCTGCTGGGCTGGCTGCTCGGGCTGACCGGCTTCGTCTTCGGGCTCTACCACTGGGTCTTCGAGGCCGACCTCACCTGGCGCGCCGGCGAGCTGACGCGCTGGGACGCGGTGATCGGCGTCACCACGCTGGTGCTGCTGTTCGAGGCCTCGCGCCGCGTGATGGGCATCGCGCTGCCGCTGATCTGTGCCGCCTTCCTGGCCTACGCGCTGTTCGGGCAGTACATGCCCGGCTTCCTGGCGCACCGCGGCTACGGCTGGGAGCTCGTCGTCAGTACGCTGGCCTTCGGCACCGAGGGCATCTACGGCGTGCCGACCTATGTCAGCTCGACCTTCATCTTCCTGTTCATCCTGTTCGGCGCCTTCCTCGAGCAGGCCGGCATGATCCGGCTGTTCACCGACTTCGCGCTCGGCACCGTGGGCCACACGCGCGGCGGGCCGGCCAAGGTGAGCGTCATCACCTCCGGGCTGATGGGCACGATCAACGGCTCGGGCGTGGCCAACGTGGTGACCACCGGGCAGTTCACGATCCCGCTGATGAAGCGCTTCGGCTATTCGCCGGCCTTCGCCGGCGGCGTGGAGGCCACCAGCAGCATGGGCGGGCAGATCATGCCGCCGGTGATGGGCGCGGTGGCCTTCATCATGGCCGAGACCATCGGCGTGCCCTACGTCGAGATCGTCAAGGCCGCGATCATCCCGGCGATCCTGTATTTCGTCACCGCCTTCTGGATGGTGCACCTGGAGGCCGGGCGCAAGCACCTGATCGGCCTCGACAAGAAGGACTGCCCCGACCCCTGGGCGGCGGTGAAGACCCACTGGTACCTGCTGCTGCCGCTGATCGGGCTGGTGGCGCTGCTGTTCAGCGGCTACACGCCGCTGTTCAGCGGCACCATCGGGCTGGCGCTGACGGTGATCCTGATCTTCGGCGCCGCGGTCATCAGCGGCGTCAAGGGCACGGCGCTGCGCGTGATCTTCTGGGTGCTGCTGGGCATCGCGTGCGCCGGCTTCCTGCAGTTCGGCGTCACCACCTTCTTCGTCATCAGCTTCGTGCTGATCGGCACGCTGATCGTCGCGCGCCGGGGCCAGGAGACGCGCCGCATCGCGCTGCAGGCGCTGGCCGAGGGGGCGCGCCAGGCGGTGCCGGTGGCGGTGGCCTGCGCGCTGGTCGGCGTGATCATCGGCGTGCTCAACCTCACCGGCGTGGCGGCCGAATTCGGCGGCCAGATCATCGCGATCGGCCGCGACAACCTGTTCCTGGCGCTGTTGCTGACCATGCTGACCTGCCTGGTGCTGGGCATGGGCATCCCGACCATCCCCAACTACATCATCACCAGCTCGCTGGCCGCGCCGGTGCTGCTGGAGCTGGGCGTGCCGCTGATCGTCAGCCACATGTTCGTCTTCTACTTCGGCATCATGGCCGACCTGACGCCGCCGGTGGCACTGGCCTGCTTCGCGGCCAGCCCGATCGCCAAGGAGCGCGGGCTGAAGATCAGCTTCCAGGCCCTGCGCGTGGCGATCGCCGGCTTCGTCGTGCCCTACATGGCGGTCTACGCGCCGGCGCTGATGCTGCAGACCGACAGCTGGCTGGCGGTGGTCTACATCGTCTTCAAGGCGCTGATCGCCATTGGCCTGTGGGGCGCCGGCGCGATCGGCTACCTGTTCGGGCCGCTGAACTGGGCCGAGCGGATCTTCGGCGTCGTCGCCGCGTCCTTCCTGGTGCTGGCGCTGCCGCTGACCGACGAGATCGGCCTCGCCGGCGCGGCGGCGCTGGTGGCCTGGCACCTGTGGCGCCAGCGCCGGCAGGCGCGGCGTGCACCGGCCTAGCGCGGCCGGCCGGCGATGGGCACGCTGGGCCTGTGCCTGGTCCTGCTGGCCGGCGGCGCGCAGGCGCCGGTGGTCTTCGTGCCCGGCGAGCGCTTCACGCTGGCCTGGCTGCACTCGATCGAGAAGACACGCTGGGAAGAGGACTACCGCGTCGTGCGCGACGGCGGCGGCGTGCGCCTGCACGCCACCGAGGCGCGCATCCGCGGCAGCGGCGCCGGCATGGAGCCGCCGCCCGGCGCGGTGCTGAAGGACGGCTGGTACCACTACCGCCCGGCCGAGCCCTGGCCGGCCGAGCTGCGGCTCAGCCGCTCCGGCTTCGTGCCCGACTACGAGCTGTGCGTCGACGGCGCGCCCTGCCGGCCGCTCGCGCACTGGCTGGAGAGCGACCATGGCGCGACGCGGCTGTGGGCCTGCGAACGGCAGCCGCGCTGAACGGCGCGGCCGGGTGCGTCAGCGCGCGTGCCGGCGCCGCGCCTTCACCGCCGCGCTCAGGATCTCCAGCACGTTGACGCTGTCGTCCCAGCCGATGCAGGCGTCGGTGATGCTGGTGCCGTAGGCCAGCTTCGCCGGGTCGTCCTTGCCGGCGGCGAACTTCTGCGCGCCGGCGTGCAGGTGGCTCTCGACCATCACGCCGAAGATGCAGCGCGTGCCGGCGGCGAGCTGGCTGCCGACGTCGCGCATCACGTCGATCTGGCGCTGGTGCTGCTTGCTGCTGTTGGCATGGCTGGCGTCGACCATCAGCCGGCAGGGCAGCTTCGCCGCCTCGATCTCGGCGCAGGCCGCGGCCACGCTGGCGGCGTCGTAGTTCGGCGCCTTGCCGCCGCGCAGGATGACGTGGCAGTCCTTGTTGCCGCGTGTCTCGACGATGGCGACCTGGCCGTTCTTGTGCACCGACAGGAAGTGGTGCGGCCGCGCCGCGGCCTGGATGGCGTCGATCGCGATGCGGATGTTGCCGTCGGTGCCGTTCTTGAAGCCCACCGGGGCGCTGAGACCGCTGGCCAGTTCGCGGTGCACCTGGCTCTCGGTGGTGCGCGCGCCGATCGCGCCCCAGGCGATGAGGTCGCCGATGTACTGCGGGCTGATGACGTCCAGGAATTCGCTGGCCGCCGGCACGCCCATCCGGTTGATGTCCACCAGCAGCTGGCGCGCGATGCGCAGGCCCTCGTGGATGCGGTAGCTCTCGTCCAGATACGGGTCGTTGATCAGCCCCTTCCAGCCCACCGTGGTGCGCGGCTTCTCGAAATACACGCGCATCACCACTTCCAGCTCGCCGGCGTGCTTCTCGCGCTCGGCCTTCAGGCGGCGCGCATAATCCAGCGCCGCCGCCGGGTCGTGGATCGAGCAGGGGCCGATGACGACCAGCAGCCGGTCGTCCTCCCCCTCCATGATGCGGCGGATGCCCTGGCGCGTGTCCTTGATCAGCGCCTCCACCGGCGTGCCGGCGATCGGGAAGAAGCGGATCAGGTGCTCGGGCGGCGGCAGCGGCGTGACGTCGCGGATGCGCTGGTCGTCGGTGGCGCTGGTCTTCTCGGACAGCGCCAGGCGCTCGTCGACGAGGGTGGCGGGCTTCGGGCTCATCGCGGTTCCATTCCTGGGTGGGCGACCGGCGGGCAACAAAAAACCGCCGGGGCTGCCGGCGGTTTCTGGGGGTGCTGCGTTGCGCTCGTTTCGTCTACGCGTTTGCCTCTCCAGCCGCCGTGCGGTGCGAGAACCAAAAGTACGCAAAGTAGAACGAAGCGGCGAAGCGCATGGGAGCGGACTCTATCAGAAGCTGTAGCCGATGCCGAGCGTGACCTGCGGAATCGCCCGCACCTTGCCGACGCCGTCGCGCAGTTCGGCCAGTTCGGCGTCGATGTCCTGCTGCGAGACCTGGCTCGCCCAGGGGCCGCTGAGCTGGTAGCCGAGCCGGGCCTTGCCGACGGCCGCGCCGATGTCGAACGAGAAGCGCAGCCCCGACTGGCTGTGGTGGCCCCAGCCGATGCCCAGGTAGGGCATCGTCGACGGCATCTTGACCTGCACCTCGAAGCGGTCGTTGGCCGTGGTCGTGTAGGTCGTGTTGCCGACGGTGATCGTGCCGCCGGCGCCGGTGGCCACGAGGTCGAGCCGGTACTTGGCCGCGGTCACGCCGGCGCTGATGCGGAAGCTGCCCGCGAACGGAAACAGGTCGGCCAGCAGCGCGACGCGGCTGGCCTCGAGCCGGCCGTCGTAGTCGATGCCGTCCTCGGTGCGGCGCTCGCGGCGTTCGCCGAGCGTGAGGAAGTCGGCGCGCACGGTGAACAGCGGCCCCAGCGGCTGGGCGAACCCGATGCCGTAGCCCGGCAGGCCGGCCTTCAGGTAGATCTCCTGGGCCTGCGCGCCGGTGGCGGCGAGCAGGGCGATTGCGAGGCAGAGGCTGGTCTTGTGCATGGGAGGCGGGCGCGATGAGTGGGACTCGTCCCTTATCGGCCGTCGTGGGCGGCGACTGAAGGCGGCTGCGCTTGCCCTGCGGGCGGGTGGAGTTGCGCTTTGCGCGATGGCGCGGCCTACCGGGTTGACTTGCCCTGCGGGCGGCTTCGTTGCTGCCTGCCAGCTTGTGTGTTGCCCTGCGGGCGGCAGCTTGGCCTGCCGGCAGGTTCCGCCCTCTGGGCGGGTAACTTTCTTCTGCTGGCCCAGAAGAAAGTCACCAAAGAAGAGGGCCTGGAATGCAAAACCATTCAACCCGTTCTTCGCGCTTGGGCCCCTCGCGCCACCGGATAGGCCGCCGGTCAACGCAAGCCCACTCGCCTGCAGTCCGCACTGCCCTGGCTCGCGGTCCGCCTTGCGGCTTGGGCCACGCCCTGAGGGCACGCCTCCTTCGGCGCGCGCTGACCGCATGGCTTCCCGCGCGCAAGGGCAGTGCCTGATTCAGGCGCGCCTCGGTTCGATGGCCGGCGACGTTGGCGGTGGAGAGAGGGGCCCAAGCGCGAAGAACGGGTTGAATGGTTTTGCGTTCAAAGGCCCTTTGCTTTGGTTACTTTCATTTGGGCCAGCAAATGAAAGTAACCCGCCCAGAGGGCGGAACTGCCGGCAGGCAAACCCGCCGCCCAGAGGGCGGAACTGCCGGCAGGCAAACCCGCCGCGCGGAGAGCGGAACTGCCGGCAGGCAAACCCGCCGCGCGGAGAGCGGAACTGCCAGCGGGCAAAACCGCAACCCGCCCGGAGAGCAGCGCTGCCGTCAGGCAGGCAAAGCCGGCCGCCCGCCAGGGCCTCAGTAGCTCGCCGCCTCGAACCCCGCCGCCTGCAAGGCCGCAATGACCTCCCGCACATGCGCCGGGTTGCGCGTCTGCAGCACCAGCTCGACCTCCACGTTCTGCGCCGAGAGCGTCGAGAACGCGCGCTGGTGGTGGACCTCGTCGATGTTGGCGCCGGCGGCCGCGACGATGGCGGTGATGCGTGCCAGCACGCCCGGCGTGTCGCGCGCCGCGACGCGGATGCGCGCCAGCCGCCCCGCGCGCACCATGCCGCGCTCGATGATGCCGGCCAGCAGCAGCGGGTCGATATTGCCGCCGCACAGCACCAGGCCGACCTTGCGGCCGGCGAAGCGCGCCGGGTGCTTGAGCAGCGCGGCCAGGCCGGCGGCGCCGGCACCCTCGACGACCGTCTTCTCGATCTCCAGCAGCATCAGCACGGCCTGCTCGATGTCGCCTTCGTCGACCAGCAGCAGGTCGTCGACGCGCTCCTTGACCAGGCGCTGCGTCAGCAGGCCGGGACGCCCGACCGCGATGCCCTCGGCGATGGTGCCGGCGCCCTGCGGGTGGTTCGTGCCCTTGACCGCATTGACCATCGAAGGAAATCGGCTCGTCTGCACGCCGACGATCTCGATGCCGGGCCTGAGCGCGCGCACCGCGGTCGCGATGCCGCTGATCAGCCCGCCGCCGCCGACCGCGATGGCCAGCGTGTCCAGGTCCGGCCGCGCGCGCAGCATCTCCAGCGCGATGGTGCCCTGGCCGGCGACCACCAGCGGGTCGTCGAACGGGTGCACGAAGACCAGGCCCTCGCGCTCGGCCAGCGCCAGCGCATGGTCGCGCGCGGCGTCGAAGGTCTCGCCGTGCAGCACGACCTCGGCGCCGAAGCCGCGCGTGCGCTCGACCTTCACGGTGGGCGTGTGCTGCGGCATCACGATCACCGCGCGCAGCCCCAGCCGCTGCGCGTGGTGCGCCACGCCCTGGGCGTGGTTGCCGGCGCTGGCGGCGATGACGCCGCGGACGGGTTCGGCGCGCTCGACCAGCGTCGCCAGCTTGTTCAGCGCGCCGCGCTCCTTGAACGATGCGGTGAACTGCAGGTTCTCGAATTTCAGGAAGACCTGCGCACCGACGATCTGCGACAGCGTGCGGCTCTCCAGGCAGGGCGTGTCCAGCACCTGTCCTGCCAGCCGCGCCGCGGCGGCCTCGATGTCGGCCAGCGTGACGTCAGCCGTCTCGATGCTCATGCGGCCCACGCACCGGTCCAGCCAAGCCGTCGCCGCGGCCCGGGTTCCCCGGGCCGCCAGCGAAGCCCCCTCGGGGGGCAGCGACCGGAGGGAGCGTGGGGGCCGACAGTCAAGCGGTGCCCCCGACCGTCAGCTTGTCGATGCGCAGCGTCGGCTGGCCGACGCCCACCGGCACGCTCTGGCCTTCCTTGCCGCAGACGCCGACGCCGGTGTCGAGCTCCAGGTCGCGGCCGATCATCGACACGCGCGTCATCGCGTCCGGGCCGTTGCCGATCAGCGTCGCGCCCTTGACCGGGTACTGGATCTTGCCGTTCTCGACCCAGAACGCCTCGCTGGCCGAGAAGACGAACTTGCCGCTGGTGATGTCGACCTGGCCGCCGCCGAAGTTGGTGGCATACAGCCCGCGCCGCAGGCTGGCGACGATCTCCGCCGGGTCGCGGTCGCCGGCCAGCATGTAGGTGTTGGTCATGCGCGGCATCGGCAGGTGGGCGTAGCTCTCGCGGCGGCCGTTGCCGGTGGGCGCCACGCCCATCAGGCGCGCATTCAGGCTGTCCTGGATGTAGCCGCGCAGGATGCCGTCCTCGATCAGAACGCTACGCTGCGTGGCATGGCCTTCGTCGTCGATGTTGAGGCTGCCGCGGCGGTCGGCGATGGTGCCGTCGTCGAGCACGGTCACGCCCTTGGCCGCGACGCGCTGGCCGACGCGGCCGGCGAAGGTGCTGCTGCCCTTGCGGTTGAAGTCGCCTTCCAGGCCATGGCCGACGGCCTCGTGCAGCAGCACGCCGGGCCAGCCCGGGCCCAGCACGACGGCCATCTCGCCGGCCGGCGCCGGGCGGCTGTCCAGGTTGGTCAGTGCGGCGTTGACCGCATGATCGACGTAGGACTGCACGATGGCGTCGGTGAAGTAGCCCAGGCCGAAGCGCCCGCCGCCGCCGCCGCTGCCGACCTCGCGCCGGCCGCCCTGCTCGGCGATCACGGTCACGTTCAGGCGCACCAGCGGGCGCACGTCGGCGGCGCGCGTGCCATCGGCGCGCGCGACCAGCACCACGTCGTATTCGGCCGACAGCCCGGCCATCACCTGCACGATGCGCGGGTCCTTCGCACGCGCCAGCTTCTCGACCTTCTCGAGCAGCGCCACCTTCTGCGCGCTGTCCAGCGTGGCGATGGGGTCGGTCGGCGCATACAGCACGCGGCTGCCGGCGATGCGCGGCTTGCCGGGGCCGACCTTCACGCGGCGCTGCTGGCCGGCGGCGGCGATCGTGCGCACGGTGCGCGCGGCGTCCATCAGCGAGGCCGGCGAGAGGTCATCGGAATAGGCGAAGGCCGTCTTTTCGCCGGCCACCGCGCGCACGCCCACGCCCTGGTCGATGCTGAAGCTGCCGCTCTTGACGATGCCCTCCTCCAGGCTCCAGCCCTCGTGGCGCGTGGTCTGGAAATACAGGTCGGCGTCGTCGACGCGGTGCTCGCGGATCGTCGCCAGCGCACGCCCCAGCGTGCCCTCGTCGATGCCGAAGGGTTCCAGCATCAGGGCGTGGGCGGTGGCCAGGCGTTCGACGGTCGGTTCGCGGGTGATCATGCGGGCTCTCGGGGGTGGGCGCCAGGGCGCGGCGGCAGGAGCCGACGATTGTAGGTTTGGCCCCCCGTCCCGCGCCGTCGTGCGGCGATCACGCGCCGGCGGACTCGTCGTCCGCAGGCGTGCCGGCCGGCCCGGCGTCGCCGGCATCGCGCTGCGCCAGCGCGTGCCGGTACAGCGCCTTGCGCGGCGCGCCGCCGATCTCGGCCGCCAGCGCGACCGCCTGCGCCAGCGGCAGCTCGCGCTGCAGCACGGCGAGCGCGTGCAGGCCGGCCGCCGGCAGCGCGTCGGCCGCCGCCGGCGCGGCCGGCAGCGCGTGCAGCACGACGACGAATTCGCCGCGCTGGCGCTGCGCGTCGGCGGCCAGCCAGGCCGGGGCGTCGGCGGCGGGCAGCGTGACGACCTGCTCGAACTGCTTGGTCAGCTCGCGTGCCAGCGTCAGCCGGCGCTGCGGCGCGCCGTCGGCCAGCGCGGCCAGCAGCGCCGCGATGCGGTGCGGCGCCTCCAGCAGCACCTGCGTGCGCCGCTCGGCCAGCACCCCGGCGAGCGCGCCGCGGCGCTCGCCCCCCTTGGCCGGCAGGAAGCCGACGACGACGAAGCCCTGCGCCGCGCCGGCCGCGTCGCCGGCGACGCTGAGCGCGGCCAGCACGCTGCTCGGGCCCGGCAACGGCACCACCGGGTGACCGGCGGCCGCGACCGCGGCGACCAGCGCGGCGCCGGGGTCGGAGACGGCCGGCGTGCCGGCGTCGCTGACATAGGCCACCGACTCGCCCTGCGCCAGCCGCGCCAGCACGGTG
Organism: Rubrivivax sp.; assembly: GCA_019635315.1. GTDB lineage: Bacteria > Pseudomonadota > Gammaproteobacteria > Burkholderiales > Burkholderiaceae_C > Rubrivivax. The sequence goes on along the minus strand of JAHBZT010000001.1, from coordinate 183,763 downwards.
GCCGCGGCGGCCTGCTCGTTGTGCGCGTGCAGCGCGATCAGCGGCTTGTGCCAGCCCAGGTGGTGGAGCAGTTGCGCGGACACGCGCGTGTCCTCGCAGGCCACCGCGTCGACCTGGCCGAGCAGGTGGACCGCACGCAGCGTGAGGTCGGCCAGGTTGCCGATCGGCGTCGCGACCACGTAGAGTGTGCCGGTCCGTTGCGTCTGGCGGCCGGCAGCGGCCGCGGCGGCACGTTGCAGCAGGTCGGGCAACAGGAGGGGTTCGGTGCTCAAGCGTGATCTCGGCGCAGGACCCCGCGGCGTCGCAAGCCGGCGCCGCGGCGACGCCGCCGAGGCGCAGGCGCTGGCCTGGCTGCAGGCGCGGGGGCTGGTGCTGGTGGAGCGCAATTATCGGGTCGCGAAAGGGCCGCATGCGCGCGGCGGCGAGATCGACCTCGTGCTGCGCGACCGCGACGGCACGCTGGTCTTCTGCGAGGTGCGCGCGCGCCGCGGCGCGGCGCAGGGCGGCGCGGCCGCGAGCGTCGGCGCCGCGAAGCGGCAGCGGCTGCTGCTGGCGGCGCAGCACTACCTGCTGCGCTTCGCGGCGCCGCCGCGCTGCCGCTTCGACGTCGTCGCGATCGACGGCGACGGCCAGGGCGGCAGCCGCATCGAGTGGCTGCGTGGGGCCTTCGACGCAGGCCCCTGATCGCGCCGCCTATGATGGCGCCGCATGAAGATCAGCTTTCTCGGCGCCGCGCAGGAGGTCACCGGCTCGTGCTTCCTGGTCGAGAGCGGCGAGTTGCGCTTCCTCGTCGACTGCGGCATGCACCAGGGCGGGCGCGACGCGCGCGAGCGCAACCTCAAGCCCTGGCCCTTCGACCCGCGCACGATCGACTTCGTGCTGCTGACGCATGCCCACATCGACCACTGCGGGCTGCTGCCGCGGCTGTGCGCCATGGGCTTCCGCGGCCCGGTGCACACGACCACGGCCACCGCCGACCTGCTGTCGGTGATGCTGCTGGACAGCGCCTTCATCCAGGAATCGGAATGGGCACGTGCGCAGCGCGACCGCGACCGCGGCCGGCGCCGCGACCGCGAGCCCGGGCTCGGCGAGCTGCTCTACACCGTGGCGCAGGCCGAGGCCTGCCTGGACCAGGTCCGCGGCATCGCCTACGACACCGAGCTGCAGCCACACCCGGCGGTGCGCTGCCGCTTCCGCGACGCCGGGCACATCCTGGGCTCGGCGATCGTCGAGCTGTGGGTCGAGGAAGGCGGGCGCACGCGCAAGCTGGTCTTCTCCGGCGACCTCGGCCAGCCGGCGCGCCCGGTGGTGCGCGACCCGACGCCCATCGCGCAGGCCGACGTGCTGCTCGTCGAGTCGACCTACGGCAACCGGCTGCACCGGCCGCTGAAGGAGACCGAGGACGAGCTCGTCGAGGTCATCCACGAGACGCTGCAGCGCCGCCAGGGCAACATCGTGATCCCGGCCTTCGCGCTCGGGCGCACACAGGAGCTGCTGGTGCTGCTGATGGACCTGCGCCGGCAGGGCCGGCTGCCGCCGATGCAGGTCTTCGTCGACTCGCCGATGGCCGACAAGGTGACCGCGATCACCATGCGCCACCCCGCCTACCTGGACGACGAGACGCGCGAGATGCTGTCGCTGCGCCGTCCGCTGCCCGAGGGGCTGGACCTGCAGTTCACGCAGAGCGTGCAGGACTCGATGGCGCTGAACCGCATCAAGGCCGGCGCGATCATCGTCTCGGCCAGCGGCATGTGCGACGCCGGGCGCATCCGCCACCACCTGCGCCACAACCTCGGCCGGCGCGAGTGCGCGGTCGTCATCATCGGCTACCAGGCCGAGGGCACGCTGGGCCGGCGCCTGGTCGACGGCGACAAGCGCGTGCGCCTGTTCGGCGAGGAGGTGCCGGTGCGCGCGCGCATCCACACCATCGGCGGGCTGTCGGCGCATGCCGACCGCGACGCGCTGCTGGCCTGGCTGCGCGGCTTCGAGGCGCCGCCCGAGCGCACCTTCGTCGTCCATGGCGAGGCGGCCACGGCCTGCGGCTTCGCCGACACGGTCGCCGAGCGGCTGGGCTGGAAGGCCGTCGAGGCGCCGGCGAACGGCAGCCGTGTCGATCTCTGAGCGCCCCGTCCGGGCGCTCCCGGGGCCGGGCGGCGCGGGGCCCGCAACCGCAGGGGCCCGGGGTGCGCGGCGCAGCCGTTTCACCTCGCGACGGCCACGGCGCGGGAACCGGCGCGCGTGACCCCTGTCATATGATGCGTGGCCCATGCTCGAACAGCGCATCCAGCAGCAGATCTTCGACAGCGCCGACCTCCAGTACCGCTGCGCGGAGATGCTGCCGCGGGCCATCGCCGAGGCGGCCGGCGCGCTGCTGGCGGCGATCACTGGCGGCGGCAAGGTGATGGTCTGCGGCCAGGGGCCGGGCGCCGCGCTGGCGCCGCTGCTGGCGCGTGCCTTCACCGGCCGCTTCGAGCGCGAGCGGCCGCCGCTGGCCGCGCTGGCCCTGGGGGCGGACGCGGCGCAGGAGGTGCGTGCGCTGGGCCTGCCCGGCGACGTGCTGCTGTTCATCGACGACGGCGAGGGCGACAGCGCCGCCGTCGTCTCCGCCGCGCAGGCCAAGGACATGACCATCGTCGTGCTCGCCGGCCGCGGCGCGGCCGCCTTCGGCGAACTACTGGCCGAGACCGACGTGCTGGTCGCGGTGCCGCACGAACGCCCCGCCCGCATCGCCGAGCTGCAGCTGCTGGTGCTGCACTGCCTGTGCGATGCGGTCGATTTCCAGCTGATGGGAGAACAGGACCTGTGATCGACCTCCGAATCCAAGGGCCGGCGCGCCGGGTGCGCGTCGGCTCCGCGCTGGCCGCCGTCGTGGCCGCCTCGATGCTGGCCGGCTGCGCGCCGCTGCTCGTCGGCACCGCCGTCGTCGGCACCGGGCTGGTGGTCAGCGACCGCCGCACCACCGGCACCCAGCTCGAGGACCAGTCCATCGAGCTGAAGGCCGCGTCGCGCATCCGCGACGCGGCCACGCTGGGGCGCGTCAGCGCGACCAGCTACAACCGCATCGTGCTGCTCACCGGCGAGGTGCCGGGCGAGGCCGAGAAGGCCGCCGCCGAGCGCGCGGTGCGCGCCGTCGAGAACGTGCAGGGCGTCGTCAACGAGCTGGCGGTGATGCCCAACACCACGCTGGGGCAGCGCAGCAACGACGCCGTGCTGGGCACCAAGGTCAAGGCCAGCTTCGTCGACACCAAGGACCTGCAGGCCAATGCCTTCAAGGTCGTCGCCGACCGCGGCATCGTCTACCTGATGGGCCGCGTCACCGAGCGCGAGGCCCACCGGGCGACCGAGATCGCGCGTTCGGTGGCCGGCGTGCAGAAGGTCGTGCGCGTGCTGGAGATCATCAGCGAGGACGAGCTGCAGCGCATCGCGCGCGGCGCGCCACCGGTGGCGCAGGGGGCGAGCGCCCCGCGCTGAGCGCCCGCACGCCGCGGCGCCGGCGGCGGCTCGTAAACGGCGGTTAAGGCGGGCCGCGACGGTGCTATTTCGCGCCGTCGCGCCGGCCATCCTGCAGACAATCCGCGAAGTTGCCGGCGGGTGCGTCCCGCTGGCTTGGTCTTCCCGCGGCCGCGCGCGCCGCCCCAGCCCAGGTCGCGAATCCATGCTCAGGTCCGCTGCAACCCGCCTCCTTCGCCACCTCGCGCGCCGTGCTGGCCCGGCGCTGCTCGCGGCGCCGCTGCTCTCGCTGGCGGCCGCGCCGGCCGCCGCGCAGCTCAGCGTGCTGATCAACCCGGGCGACCAGGGCGAGCAGTCGCGCCAGGCCGGCTACCAGACGCTGCGCGGCGCCGTGGCCGAGGCCCTGCGCGAGGCGCGCCTGGGCGAGGCCAGCTGGACGATCTCGATCGACGCCACCGCCGACCTGGCCGGCACGCGCTCGCAGCTGCACGACCTGTACGTGGCGCCGGCGCATGTCATCGGCAGCGCGCTGCGCCACGGCTACGTGCCGCTGGTCGGCCATGCCAATGGAGCGCAGGCGGTGCTGGTGGCGCCCAAGGACCGCGGGATCACGACGCTGGCGCAGGCCGCCGGCAAGCGCCTGGGCCTGCCGATGCCCGACAGCATCGTCACCTACCTCGTGCGCGGCGAGCTGAATGCCGCCAACACCTCGATCAAGAGCCACTTCGCGCGTGTGCAGCACCTGCGCTGGCAGGACGCGCTGCTGGTCTGCCTGCAGCTGCGCGAATGCGACGTCGTCGGCGTCGAGCGCGCGGTCTTCGAGCGCTGGCAGGCCGCCGGCGAACCGCTGGTCGCGCTGATGGAAAGCCGCCCGGCGGCCGGGCTCTCGGTGGCGATCCGCCAGAAGCTGGCCGCCGACGGCAACGCGCGCACGCTGCAGGCCGCGCTGCAGCGCGCGCTGGCCACGCCGGCCGTCGCGCGCGCCGGCATGGGCGCGCCCGAGGTCGTCGCGGCAGGCGACTTCAACTATGTCTCGACGCTGGGCTACTTCACGCCGCGCCTGCTGCCGGGCGCCAAGGTCGTCGACGCGCCGACGGTGGCGCAGCTGATGAGCGGCGGCGCGCAGTACATCGACGTGCGCACCGAGACCGAATTCCGCAACGGCCGCGTGCCCGGCGCGGTGCTGGTGCCCTATGTCGAGAAGAGCGCCAAGGACACCGACTACGACGCCAAGCTCGACAGCTTCGACCTGACCAAGCTGCCGCCCGACCGCAATGCCGCGCTGATCTTCGCCTGTAACGGCGCCGAGTGCTGGAAGAGCTACAAGGCCAGCCATGTCGCGCTGAAGGCCGGCTACCGCAACGTGCACTGGTTCCGCGGCGGCTTCCCCGAGTGGCGCTCGTCGGCCGACCGCCGCATCGCCAGCGGCGATCTCTGAGCGCCCGCCGGGCCCGTGACCGGCCCGCCGCGGTCACGCCGCGGGCCTGAGCCCGCGCGCGCCGCGACGCCGCCTCACTTCAGCCGCGCGATCAGGCTCGAGGTGTCCCAGCGCGCGCCGCCGGCCTGCTGCAGTTCGCCGTAGAACTGGTCCACCAGCGCCGTCACCGGCAGCTGCGCGCCGTTGCGCCTGGCCTCGGCGAGCACCAGCCCCAGGTCCTTGCGCATCCAGTCGACCGCGAAGCCGAAGTCGAACTTGCGCTCCAGCATGGTCTTGCCGCGGTTGTCCATCTGCCAGCTCTGGGCCGCGCCCTTGCCGATGACGTCCAGCACCAGCGGCATGTCCAGCCCGGCGCGCTGACCGAAGGCCAGCGCCTCGGCCAGGCCCTGCACCAGGCCGGCGATGCAGACCTGGTTGACCATCTTGGCCAGCTGCCCGGCACCGCTGGCGCCGATGCGCGTGACCGCCTTCGCGAAGCACATCGCCAGCGGCTTCATCGCGTCGAAGGGCTCGGGGTCGCCGCCGCACATCACGGTCAGCGCGCCGTTGACGGCGCCGGCCTGGCCGCCGGAGACCGGTGCGTCGACGAAGTGCAGCCCGCGCGCGCGCGCCGCCGCGTGCAGCTCGCGCGCGATCTCGGCCGAGGCCGTGGTGTGGTCGACGAAGACCGCGCCGCCGTCCATGCCGGCGAAGGCGCCGTCGGCGCCCCCCGTCACCGCGCGCAGGTCGTCGTCGTTGCCGACGCAGGCGAAGACGAACTCGGCGCCGGCGGCGGCCCGCGCCGGCGTCGCGGCATGGGCGCCGCCGAATTCGGCCACCCAGGCCGCGGCCTTGGACGCGGTGCGGTTGTAGACCGTCACGCGGTGCCCGGCGCGCGCCAGGTGGCCGGCCATCGGCGCGCCCATCACGCCCAGGCCCAGGAAGGCGACGCGGCGCGGCGCGGCGGCGTCGTAGTTGCGGGGGTTCACGGTGCTCATGCTCGTCCTCTGGCGTCCAAGGGTGCTCGACCTGCTCGACCTGCTCGACCTCGCGGGCGGATCGCCGATGCTGCCACGAACCGCGCCGGCCGCGGGCCCGCAGGGGCGACCGCCGCAGCCGCGGCGCGATGCGGCACACTGGGCGGCCACGGTCAGGGAGGGCTGCCGATGTCCGGTTCCGAAGCTCAGCGTGCCGCGCCCGCGGCAGGGGTCATCGGCCTGGGGGCGATGGGCCGCGGCATGGCGGCGTCGCTGCGCCGCGCCGGCCACGCGCCGCAGGTCTACGACCTGCGCGTCGACGCGGTGCAGGACTTCGTGCGCGACGGCGGCAGCGCCCGCGCGACGCCGGCGGCGCTGGGCGCGGCCTGCGACGTGGTGATCTCGGTCGTCGTCAATGCGGCGCAGACCGAGAACGTGCTGTTCGGCGAGCAGGGCTGCGCCGCCGCGATGAAGCCGGGCAGCGTCTTCGTGATGTGCTCGACCGTCGATCCGCGCTGGTCGGCGGCGCTCGAGGCGCGGCTGGAGGCGCTGGGCCTGCTGTACCTGGACGCGCCGATCTCCGGCGGCGCGGCGCGCGCCGCGGCCGGCGAGATCACGATGATGACCGCCGGCCGGCCCGCGGCCTACGCCGCCTGCGGCCCGCTGCTGGACGCGATGGCGGCGCGCGTCTACCGGCTCGGCGACCGCGCCGGCGCCGGCAGCAAGGTCAAGGTCATCAACCAGCTGCTGGCCGGCGTGCACATCGCGGCCGCGGCGGAGGCGATGGCGCTCGGCCTGCGCGAGGGTGTCGACCCGGCGGCGCTGTACGAGGTCATCACGCACAGCGCCGGCAACAGCTGGATGTTCGAGAACCGCATGGCCCATGTGCTGGCCGGCGACTACACGCCGCTGTCGGCGGTGGACATCTTCGTCAAGGACCTCGGCCTGGTGCTGGACATGGCGCGCGCGAGCAGATTCCCGCTGCCGCTGTCGAGCACCGCGCACCAGATGTTCATGCAGGCCAGCAGCGCCGGCCATGCGCAGGAGGACGACAGCGCGGTGATCAAGATCTTCCCGGGCATCACGCTGCCGGAGCCCCGCTCGTGAGCCTGCTGCTGGGCTGCATCGCCGACGACTTCACCGGCGCCACCGACCTGGCGGGCAACCTGGTGCGCGCCGGCATGCGCACCGTGCAGCTGATCGGCGTGCCGGCGCCCGGCGACCCGGTGCCCGACGCCGACGCGGTGGTGGTGGCGCTGAAGTCGCGCACCGCGCCGGTGGCCGAGGCGGTGGCCGATTCGCTGGCCAGCGCGCGCTGGCTGCGTGCGGCGGGCGCGCCGCAGCTGTATTTCAAGGTCTGCTCGACCTTCGACTCGACGCCGGCCGGCAACATCGGCCCCGTCGCGCTGGCGCTGGCCGATCTGGTCGGTGCCGCCATCGTGCCGGTCACGCCGGCCTTCCCGGAGGCCGGGCGCACGGTCTTCCAGGGCCACCTGTTCGTCGGCAGCCAGCTGCTGAGCGACAGCCCGATGCGCCAGCATCCGCTGACGCCGATGACCGACGCCAACCTGGTGCGCGTGCTGCAGGCGCAGCTGCCGGCGGGCGTGCGCGTCGATCTCGTCGACCACCGCACGGTGGCCGCCGGCGCGCCGGCGATCGCGGCGGGGCTGGACGCGCTGGCCGGCGCGGAAGGCGCAGGCTGCCGCTTCGCGGTCGTCGACACGGTGGACGACGACGCGCTGCGCCGGCTGGCCGCGGCGGCGCAGGGTCTGCCGCTGGTGGTGGCGGGCTCGGGCCTGGCCATCGGCATCCCGGCACTGCACGGCCTGGCGCCTGGCGCCGCGGCGTCGGCGCTGCCGCCGGCGGCCGGCGCGGCGGCCATCGTCTCCGGCAGCTGCTCGGCGGCGACCCAGGCGCAGGTCGCACGGTTCCTGGACGGCGGCGGTGCGGCCTTCGCGGTCGACCCGCTAAGCATCGCCGCCGGCGACGACGTCGCCGCCCAGGCGCTGGACTGGGCCACGCCGCGCCTGGGCGACGCACCGCTGCTCGTCTATGCGACCGCGGCGCCGGAGGCCGTGCAGCGCGTGCAGGCGCAACTCGGCGCCGCCGAGGCCGGGGCGCTGGTGGAAGCGACACTGGCGTGCATCGCGGCCGGGCTGGTGCAGCGCGGCGTCGGCCGCCTCGTCGTCGCCGGCGGCGAGACCTCCGGCGCCTGCGTGCAGGCGCTGGGCATCACGCGGCTGCGCATCGGGCCGCAGATCGCGCCCGGCGTGCCCTGGTGCCATGCCGCCAGCGCGCTGCGATCCCAGGGATTGCACCTGGCGCTGAAGTCAGGCAACTTCGGACGTCAGGATTTCTTCCGCGACGCCTTCGGCGCGCTGGTGCAGTGAACGACCAGGCCACCGGATCGATCAGCGACGAGACGCGGGCGCGCGACGGGATCTGCCGCCTGGGCGCCAGCCTGCACGCACGCGGTTATGCGCATGGCAGCGCCGGCAACATCAGCGTGCGCCTGGACGACGGCCGCGTGCTGATCACCCCCGGCGACGCCTGCCTGGGCACGCTGGACCCGGCGCGCCTGGCGCTGGTGGCCGCCGACGGCGAGCCGCTGGCCGGCGACCGGCCGAGCAAGACGCTGGCGCTGCACCAGCGCGTCTATGCCGCGGCGCCGGGGGCGCGCTGCGTGCTGCACACCCACAGCACGCACCTGGTGGCGCTGTCGATGGCCGGCGTGTGGAATGCGTCGGAGGTGCTGCCGCCGATCACCGCCTACCAGGTCATGAAGGTCGGGACGATCCCGCTCGTGCCCTACCAGCCGCCGGGCGACCCGCTGGTCGGCGACGAGATCGCCGCGCGGCTGCGCCAGCGCCCCATCCTGGGCGTGCTGCTGGAGCGCCTGGGGCCGCTGGTCTGGCACCGTGACCTCACGGCCGCCGGCGCGATGCTGGAGGAGCTGGAGGAGACCGCGAAGCTGTGGCTGATGCTGGACCCGCGGCCCAGGCCGCTGGGCCCGGGCGTGGTGCGCGAGCTGCAGCGCCGCTTCGGCGACCCGGCACGCGCGATCCTGGCGCGCTGAGCGCCGCCAAGCTACGGACGGCGTTGGCAGGCGCCGCCGCTTGCCCGGCTCATACGGCTTCGCACTCAACGCGCCAACCGCGTTGCTTCGCCTCGCCGTTCGTCAGCACGGTCTTCGGCTTCGCGCCCTGTTATCGCATCGAATGCGAAGCCGTATCAGACCACCTTCATGTGCTCGGTGCCGGCCGCCAGGTCCTGGCTGCGCGCGCGCTGGCTCTGCAGCTTGATCTGCAGCCGCAGGTCGTTGACGCTGTCGGCGTTGCGCAGCGCGTCCTCGTAGCTGACGTGGCGCGCCTCGTAGAGGTCGAACAGGCTCTGGTCGAAGGTCTGCATGCCGAGCTCGCGGCTGCGCTTCATCAGTTCCTTGATCTCGGCGACCTCGCCCTTGAAGATCAGGTCGCCGACCAGCGGCGTGTTGAGCAGGATCTCGACCGCGGCGATGCGCCCGCGGCCCTGCTCGCGCGGCAGCAGGCGCTGGCTGACCAGCGCCTTCAGGTTCAGGCTCAGGTCCATCAGCAGCTGCTGGCGGCGCTCTTCCGGGAAGAAGTTGATGATGCGGTCCAGCGCCTGGTTGGCGCTGTTGGCGTGCAGCGTGGCCAGGCACAGGTGGCCGGTCTCGGCGAAGGCGACCGCGTGCTCCATGGTCTCGCGGTCGCGGATCTCGCCCATCAGGATGACATCCGGCGCCTGGCGCAAGGTGTTCTTCAGCGCCGCTTCCCAGCTGTCGGTGTCGATGCCCAGCTCGCGCTGGGTGACGATGCAGTTCTTGTGCGGGTGCACGAACTCCACCGGGTCTTCCACCGTGATGATGTGGCCGTAGCTGTTCTCGTTGCGCCAGTCCACCATCGCGGCCAGGCTGGTGCTCTTGCCGCTGCCGGTGGCGCCGACGAAGATGACCAGCCCGCGCTTGGTCATCGCGACTTCCTTCAGCACCACCGGCAGGCCCAGGCCGTCGATGGTCGGCAGCGTGGCCGGGATGGTGCGGAAGACCAGGCCCACGTGGCCCTGCTGCACGAAGGCGTTGACGCGGAAGCGGCCCACCCCCTGCGGGCTGATCGCGAAGTTGCATTCCTTGGTGCGCTCGAACTCCGCGGCCTGCTTGTCGTTCATCACCGCGCGCGCCAGCGCCAGCGTGTGCTGGCCGGTCAGCGGCTGCGGGCTGACCTTGGTGATCTTGCCGTCGACCTTGATCGCCGGCGGGAAGTCGGCGGTCAGGAACAGGTCGCTGCCGTTGCGGCCGACCATCAGGCGCAGCAGGTCGCTGACAAACTTAGAAGCCTGGTCACGTTCCATCGTTTCGTCCTTTGCACGGCACGTGCACTCGCACCGACTAAGCCCAGCGGTCGCCGCGGCCCGGCTCCGCCGGGCCGCCAGCGAAGCCCCCTCGGGGGGCAGCGACCGGGAGGGAGCGTGGGGGCCTCATCTACCCAGGAAAGTTTTCGGGGATCTTGGCCTTCGCGCGCGCCTCGGCCGGGCTGATCAGGTTGCGCCGCACCAGGTCGGCCAGGTTCTGGTCCAGCGTCTGCATGCCCATGCTCTGGCCGGTCTGGATGGCGCTGTACATCTGCGCGATCTTGTTCTCGCGGATCAGGTTGCGGATCGCGCTGGTGCCCAGCATGATCTCGTGCGCCGCGACGCGGCCCGAGCCGTCCTTGAGCTTGCACAGCGTCTGCGAGATCACGGCGACCAGGCTCTCGGAGAGCATCGCGCGCACCATCTCCTTCTCGGCCGCCGGAAAGACGTCGACGACGCGGTCGATGGTCTTCGCGGCGCTGCTGGTGTGCAGCGTGCCGAAGACCAGGTGGCCGGTCTCGGCGGCGGTCAGCGCCAGGCGGATGGTCTCCAGGTCGCGCATCTCGCCGACCAGGATGGCGTCCGGGTCCTCGCGCAGCGCACTGCGCAGCGCATTGCTGAAGCTCAGCGTGTGCGGGCCGACCTCGCGCTGGTTGACCAGGCACTTCTTCGATTCGTGCACGAACTCGATCGGGTCCTCCACCGTCAGCACGTGGCCGTATTCGTGCTCGTTGAGGTGGTTGACCATCGCCGCCAGCGTGGTGCTCTTGCCGGAACCGGTGGGGCCGGTCACCAGCACCAGGCCGCGCGGCTTGAGCGACAGCTCGGCGAAGACCTTGGGCGCGCCCAGTTGCTCCAGCGTCAGGATCTTGCTGGGAATCGTGCGGAAGACGGCGCCGGCGCCGCGGTTCTGGTTGAACGCGTTGACGCGGAAGCGCGCCAGGCCCTGGATCTCGAACGAGAAGTCGCACTCCAGCGTGTCCTCGTAGTGCTTGCGCTGGGCGTCGTTCATGATGTCGTACACCATGTCGTGGACCATCTTGTGGTCCAGCGGCTCGACGTTGATGCGCCGCACGTCGCCGTGCACCCGGATCATCGGCGGCAGCCCGGCCGACAGGTGCAGGTCCGAGGCCTTGTTCTTGACCGAGAAGGCCAGCAGCTGGGTGATGTCCATGCGGTGACGGGGGCGGTCGCGCGTGCGCCACCCCTTAAGCTCGGGGGATTATGGGCAGCATCGGAAGCAACCTGCAAGAAGTGAAGCGGCGCATCGCGGCGGCCTGCGCGCAGTGCGGTCGCGATGCCAACATCGTCACGCGCGGCACGGCGCCGGGCGAGCCCGGCATCGTGCTGCTGGCCGTCTCCAAGACCTTCGGCACCGAGGCGGTGCGCGAGGCCTTCGCCGCCGGGCAACGGGCCTTCGGCGAGAACTACGTACAGGAGGCGCTGGCCAAGATCGACGCGCTGGTCGACCTGCGACCGGCGATCGAGTGGCACCTGATCGGGCCGCTGCAGAGCAACAAGACCAGGCCGGTCGCCGAGGCCTTCGACTGGGTGCACTCGGTGGACCGGCTGAAGATCGCCGAACGGCTGGCCGCGCAGCGCCCGCCGGAGCTGCCGCCGCTGCAGCTGTGCCTGCAGGTCAACGTCAGCGGCGAGGCCAGCAAGAGCGGCGTCGCGCCGGCCGAGCTGCCCGCGCTGGCGCAGGCGGTGGCCGCGCTGTCGCGCGAGCGGGTCGTGCTGCGCGGGCTGATGAGCATCCCCGAGCCGGCCGCCGGCCTGGCGGCGCAGCGGGCGCCGCACCGCGCGCTGCGCGAGCTGCTGGCGGCGCTGAATGCACGCGGCCTGGCGCTGGACACACTGAGCATGGGCATGAGCGCCGACCTGGAGGCGGCCGTCGCCGAGGGCTCGACGATGCTGCGCGTGGGCACCGCGGTGTTCGGTGCGCGCTGAACGGCGCCGGCGCCTGGGCCTGCCGCGGCGGGGGCCGGCCGTAGGACGCCGCCGCCGTCAGACCGGCAGCCTCGTCGTGTGCTTCACCTCCTCCATCACTGCATAGGTGCGCGTCTCACGCACGCCGGGCAGGGTCCAGATCACGTTGCCGATGAACTGGCGGTAGGCCGCCATGTCGGCGACGCGCGTCTTCAGCAGGTAGTCGAAGCCGCCGGCCACCAGATGTGCCTCCAGGATCTCCGGGCGCGCCTGCACGGCGGCCTTGAAGTCGTCCATCACGTCGCGCACGGTGCGGTCGAGCAGGATCTCGACGAAGACCAGCAGCCCCTGGCCCAGCTTGACCGGGTCCAGCCGCGCCTCGTAGCCGAGGATGTAGCCGTCGCGCGTGAGCCGCTTGACGCGTTCCAGCACCGCCGTCGGCGACAGGTGCACTTCCTCGGCCAGCTTCAGGTTGCTGATGCGGCCGTCGGCCTGCAGCACGCGCAGGATGCGGCGGTCGATGGTGTCCAGGCCGCGCCGTTCGCGCGCGGCAGCGGGCGTGTCGAAGTCGTCGCGCTCGGGTTCGGTGGGCTGCATGGGGCGCGATTGTCGTGCGCCGCGGGCCCGCCGCGAACGGGCTCAGTTCAGGTACATGCCCAGGTAGCGCCGGCCGTGGCTGACCGCCTCGGCGTCGGGGCAGGCGGCAAACCACTCGACGAGCTGCGCCCGTGCGCGCTCGCGGTCGGGCCGGCCCTCGGCCTTGTCGCGCAGCACCACCTCCAGCAGCTGCTCGAAGGCGGCGCGGTAGTCGCCGTCGTAGACCTGCAGCGCGGCGAGCGCGAAGCGCGCCTCGAAGTCGCGCGGGTTGGCGGCGATGCGCGCGGCCAGCGCCGCCGGGTCGCCGGCCGGCTTGTTGCGCGCCAGCGCCAGGCGCTTGCCCAGCGCCTCGTGGCGGTCCTTGCGTTCGGCGGCCGGCACGCGGTCCAGCTCGGCGGCGGCCTCGTCCAGCGCGCCGCGCGCGAGCAGCCGCTCGGCCAGGTCCAGCCGCGCCTCCACATGGCCGGGCTCGATGGTCAGCGCCTCGCGCAGCAGCGCCTCGGCGGTCTCGGCGTCGGGGGCCTCGGCGGCCTCCTGGCGGATCAGGTCGGCCTCGGACTGCTGCGGGCCGAGATGGCGGTCCAGGAAGGCGCGCACCTGGCCTTCGGGCAGCGCGCCGGTGAACTGGTCGACCGGGCGCCCGCCGACGAACAGCACCACCAGCGGGATGCTGCGGATCTGCAGCGCGGCGGAGATCTGCGGCGCCTCGTCGGTATTCAGCTTGGCCAGCACGAAGCGCCCGCCGTAGGCCTGCACGACCCGCTCGAGCACGGGGCCCAGGCTGCGGCAGGGGCCGCACCAGGGCGCCCAGCAGTCCAGCAGCACCGGCACCTCCAGCGAGCGCTCGAGCACGCTCTGGCGGAAGTCGGCCTCGGTGACGTCGAAGGACAGGGCTCCGGCGCCGGCGCTGCCGCCGGCGGAAGCGGGCGGCTGGGCGGCGTAGGGATCGTGGGCGGCGAACGGGGAGCGGGACATCGGCGGGCGGGGCTCTGGCTGGGAGCCGTCATTCTGGCACCCGCCAGATGCGGGCGCGCTGCGCCGGCTCAAGGCCCGCCGGCGGTCCGGGGCGCCGCCCGCCCATGCCCGCTGGCTACACTGGCGCATGGACCGTCCTTCTTCCGTGATCGCCTTCGTCGGCGGCGGCAACATGGCCGCCGCGCTGATCGGCGGGCTGCGCCGTGCCGGGCGGCCGGCGGAGGCCATCGTCGTCGTCGAGCCGTTCGCGGCGGCGCGCGAGCGGCTCGCACGCGACTTCGGCGTCGCCGCGCAGGCGGCTGCCGACGAGCGGCTGGCCCGCGCCGCGACCGTGGTCTGGGCGGTCAAGCCGCAGTCCTTCGGCGAGGCGGCGGCGCCCTGCGCCCCCTTCGTCGCCGGCGCGCTGCAGGTCAGCGTGATGGCCGGCGTGCGGGCCGCGGCGATCCGGCGCGCCGCCGGCACCGCGCGCATCGTGCGCGTGATGCCCAACACCCCGGCGCTGATCGGCCGCGGCGTCGCCGGGCTTTGGGCCGACGCCAGCGTCGGCGCGGCCGAACGCGCCGAGGTGCAGGCACTGCTGGCGCCCACCGGCGCCACGCTGTGGGTGGCGCAGGAGCCGGACCTGGACGCGGTGACCGCGCTGTCGGGCAGCGGCCCGGCCTATGTCTTCTACCTGCTGGAGGCGCTGATCGACGGCGCCACCGCGATGGGCCTGGACCCGGCGCAGGCGCGCACGCTGGCGCTGGCCACGCTGGACGGCGCGACCGCGCTGGCCGCGGCATCGGCCGAGCCGCCGCAGGCGCTGCGTGCGCAGGTCACGTCCAAGGGCGGCACCACGGCGGCCGCGATCTCGGTGCTGGAACAGGCCGACGTGAAGGCGGCGGTGCACCGCGCGCTGCTGGCCGCGCAGCGCCGCGCGCGCGAACTCGGCGACGAGTTCGGCGGCTGAGCCCGCGCCGGCGGCCCTGCGGGCCGCGTTCAGCGCAGCGCCAGATCCGCCGCCACGCCGGCGAAGACCGCGAAGCCCAGCCAGTGGTTGGCGCGGAAGGCGCGGAAGCAGCCTTCGCGCGAGCGCTCGCGGATCAGCGTGAAGTGCCACAGCGCCTGCGCCGCCGCGGCCGCGATGCCGAGCAGGAACCAGCCGCCCAGGCCCAGCGAGCGCCCGAGCAGCACCCAGGCCGCGAGGTGGAGGGTATAGAAGGCCATCACCGCGGCGACGTCGAAGCGGCCGAGCGTGATCGCGCTGGTCTTCATGCCGATGCGCAGGTCGTCGTCGCGGTCGACCATCGCATATTCGGTGTCGTAGGCCAGCACCCAGAACAGGTTGGCCGCGAGCAGCCCCCAGGCCTGCGGCGGCACCGCGTCGGCGATGGCGCCCAGGCCCCAGCTGCTGCCGCCCTGCGCGGCGGCGAAGGCCATCGGGATGCCGAAGCTGAAGGCCACGCCCAGCACCGCCTGCGGCATCGAGACGAAGCGCTTGGCGTAGGGGTACAGCAGCGTGATCGCCAGCGCGACGAAGCTCAGCCAGATCGCCGGCGGCGAGGTGCTCAGCACCAGCGCGAAGGCGGCCAGCGCCAGCACCGCGCCCACCGCCAGCGCCTCACGCACGCCGACCGCGCCGCGCGTGACCGGGCGCTGCGCGGTGCGCTTGACATGGCGGTCGAATTCGCGGTCGGCGACGTCGTTGACGCAGCAGCCGGCGCTGCGCATCAGGATGGTGCCGAGCACGAAGACCGTCAGCAGGTGCCAGCCCGGCCAGCCGTCGGCGGCGATCCACAGCGCCGCGAGCGTGGGCCACAGCAGCAGCAGCCAGCCGGCCGGGCGGTCCCAGCGGATCAGGTCCAGGTACAGCGCCAGGCGCGAGGGCGCGGGGGCGGCGGCTTGCATGGCGGGGATTATCGGAGCCCGCGCCGGCCAGCCGCCGGGTGCGCCTGGCACTCAGCGCGGCGGTCGGTACTGCGCGTCGTCCTCCTCGACGATGTCCAGCACCCGGCCGTAGTGGCTCTTGTTCTTGTTGGCCTTCATCGTGCGCTTGTAGACCGCGGTCCAGAAGCGCTGCGCTTCGGAGTCCTCGCGCACGTGCACCCGGTAGTGCTCGAAGACGGTCTCCAGCGGGCCATAGGTGGCCAGCACGCGCTGCAGGCCGTCGGCGACATCGGCGTGCCCCTGCCCTTCGGCCGGCCAGTCGGTGGTGACGAGAAAGGGCGCGTTCAGCGGGTTCGCGTCGCCGGCGAGCTTGGCCGTCGACACCGTGACGCCGATCGCGCCGGCCAGCGTGCCGAAGTGGCTGGCCTTGGCCAGCACCGGGCGGCAGCACGGCGGCAGCCGGTAGGCCGCCGCGACCGTGTTGCTGCGGGCGTTCTTCTTGTAGTAGTGGTAGCCACCGGCAGCGAGGGCAGCGACGGCGGCAACGGCAAACGGCAACGGCATGGGCGGCTCCGGCCAGGGGATGCGGCCCATGATGCCGGCGCCGGCCGGCCGTCGGCATCCCTCGGCTGCGGGACGCGGTCGCCGTGGCGCGTGCCGCGGCATCATGACGCCTTCGACATCTCCTGCCCGACCGCGACATGACCTCTTTGCCGACGCCAGGCGACAGCTCGCCCGCGCCCGCAGTCCGCGTGCAGCCGGAAGTGGCGCAGGCCCTGGCGCGCGGCGCGCCGGTGGTCGCGCTGGAGTCCACGATCATCAGCCACGGCATGCCGTGGCCGCGCAACCTGGAGACCGCGCTGCAGCTCGAGGACGAGGTGCGTGCACAGGGCGCCGTGCCCGCCACCGTGGCGGTCGTGGACGGCGAGCTGCGCGCCGGGCTGGCGCGCGGCGAGATCGAGGCGCTGGCGCGCGCCGGCCCGGCGGTGGCCAAGGCCAGCCGACGCGACCTGCCCGTCCTGCTGGCCGAAGGCGCCAGCGGCGCCACCACCGTGGCGGCGACGATGATCGTCGCCGCGATGGCCGGCATCCGCGTCTTCGCCACCGGCGGCATCGGCGGCGTGCACCGCGGCGGCGAGCGCAGCTTCGACATCTCGGCCGACCTGCTGGAGCTGGCGCGCACGCCGGTGGCGGTGGTCTGCGCCGGCGTCAAGGCGATCCTGGACCTGCGCCTGACCTTGGAGGTGCTGGAGACCCACGGCGTGCCGGTCATCGGCTACGGCACCGACGAATTGCCGGCCTTCTGGTCGCGCGCCAGCGGGCTCAAGCTGGACCGCCGGCTCGACACGCCCGAGGCGGTGGCGCGCGTGCTGCACGCGCAATGGCGCATGGGGCTGGGCGGCGGCGCCGTGGTCGCCAACCCGATCCCGGCCGAATGCGAGGTACCGCACGAACGCATCGAGGCCGTGATCCGCCAGGCGCTGGCCGAGGCCGACGAGGCCGGCATCGCCGGCGCCGCCGTCACGCCCTGGCTGCTGGCGCGCGTGCAGGCGCTGACCGGCGGCGCCAGCCTGCAGGCCAACGTGGCGCTGGTGCGCGCCAATGCTCGGCTGGCGGCGCAGGTGGCAGGCGCGCTGGCGCGGCTGCAGGCGGCGCGGGGCTGAACGCCCGGGGGCTCAGCGCCGCAGCAGGTTGACCAGCGCGCGCCCGGCGCGGTCGCGGTAGACGTCGAAGTCGGCGTCCAGCGACAGCACGTGGCGCAGCCTGCGGCGCGCCGCGGCTTCGGCGATGGAGGCGTCGGCGAGGTCGAAGGGCAGGTCGGCAAAGCGTTCCGACAGGCGCAGCACCTCGGTCGG
Organism: Rubrivivax sp.; assembly: GCA_019635315.1. Lineage (GTDB taxonomy): Bacteria > Pseudomonadota > Gammaproteobacteria > Burkholderiales > Burkholderiaceae_C > Rubrivivax. Next base: position 166,328 of record JAHBZT010000001.1, on the reverse strand, counting down.
CGTGCCGTCCACCGGGGCGTCGAGCGCGATGCCGCCGCGCTGCGTCCAGCGCAGGAAGTCCAGCGCCGCCTCGTTGGCGATGCGCCGCGCCAGCAGCGCACAGACCTCGGTGGCCACCGGCCACGTGCTCAGCAGCGTGGCGGCAGGGTTGGCGCGCAGCCAGTCCAGCACCGGGGCATGCCAGCGGTCGGCGCCGTTGAACAGCGCGATCAGCGGCCCGCTGTCGACGAGGACCGGCCCGCGGTGCGGCAGGTAGCGGGCCGACAGCTCCTGCGCCGTCGCGGCGCGCGGGCCCACCGGCATCAGCGGCCGCGGCGTGCGTGGCGCGCGCCCCAGGCGTCGGCCAGGGCCGCCTTGCGACCCGCGGCCAGGTCGGCCGGCCCGCGGTGACGGCCGAACAGGTCGGCGCCCAGGTCGAAGGGCGAGCGTACCGGGGCCTCGTCGGGCGCGTCGAGGTAGGCCTGCAGCGCGGCGCGCACGACCTCGCTGGTGCTGCGGCCGCTGCCGGCGGCGCGTTGGCGCAGCCGCTCCTCCAGCGTGGCGTCGAGCTTGATCGTGACGGTCATGGTGCAGCGTCCCGGGCGAAGGTAATACGAATCGTATTACCGACACGCGACGTCGTCAACCGTCGAGCTGCTTCTGGAACACCAACCCCGCGTGCTCGCGCAGCGCGTGGAAGCGGATCTTCGGCCAGTTCTCCTGCATCGCGCGCAGCTCGCCGGCGTACTCCAGCAGCACGCAGGGTGCATTCACGGCGTCCAGTGCGACGCGGTGGCTGTTGCCGTCGATGAAGCGCTTGAGTTCGCGCTCGTCGGCGGCGGGGCCTTCGCCGGTCTCGGCGGTGACCCAGCGCGCGACGTTGTAGCGCGCCGGCATCACGCGCGCCTTGACGCCGTATTCGTGCTCCAGCCGGTGCGCCACCACCTCGAACTGCAGCTGCCCCACCGCGCCCAGCAGCAGCACGCTGCCGGCCACCGGGCGGAAGACCTGGATCGCGCCTTCCTCGCCCAGCTGCGTGAGCCCGGCGCGCAGCTGCTTGGTCTTCAGCGGGTCCGCGACCTCGACGCTGCGGAACATCTCCGGCGCGAAGAAGGGCAGCCCGGTGAACTGCAGCACCTCGCCTTCGGTCAGCGTGTCGCCGAGCTGCAGCACGCCGTGGTTGGGGATGCCGATGATGTCGCCGGCGAAGGCCTCCTCCAGCAGCTCGCGGCGCTGGCTCAGGAAGCTGACGACGGTGTTCGGGCGCAGCTCCTTGCCGTTGCGCGCCACCTTCAGCCGCATGCCGCGCTCGAAGTGGCCGCTGGCGCAGCGCACGAAGGCGATGCGGTCGCGGTGCGCGGGGTCCATGTTGGCCTGGATCTTGAACACCACGCCGCTGAATTTCGGCTCGGTGGGCTGCACCGTGCGCTGCAGCGCCGCCTTCGGGCCCGGCGGCGGCGCCAGGTCCACCAGCGCGTCCAGCACCTCGCGCACGCCGAAGTTGTTGATCGCGCTGCCGAAGAACATCGGCGTCTGGTGGCCGGCCAGGAAGGCGGTCTCGTCGAAGGCGGGGGCGGCCTCGCGCACCAGCTCGACCTCGCCATGCGCCTGCTCGAAGGCGGCGCCGAAGCGCTGCGCCAGCCTGGCGCCGTCGCCGGCGTCGATGACCTCCTCGTCGCCACCGGCGCGGTCCTCGCCGGGCGCGAAGACGCGCATCTGGTTGCGGCGCAGGTCCAGCACGCCGCCGAAGAACTTGGCCATGCCCACCGGCCAGGTGAAGGGCACGACACCCATGCCGAGCTCGCGCTCGATCTCGTCGAACAGGTCCAGCGGCGCCTTGACCTCGCGGTCCATCTTGTTGACGAAGGTCAGGATGGGCGTGTTGCGAGCGCGGCAGACCTGCAGCAGCCGCCGCGTCTGCGGCTCCACGCCGTTGGCGGCGTCGATGACCATCAGCGCCGCGTCGACCGCGGTCAGCACGCGGTAGGTGTCCTCGCTGAAGTCCTGGTGGCCCGGGGTGTCGAGCAGGTTGATGACGCAGCCGCGGTACTCCATCTGCATCACGCTGGACGCCACCGAGATGCCGCGCTGCTTCTCGATCTCCATCCAGTCGCTGGTGGCGTGGCGCGTGGCCTTGCGCGCCTTCACGCTGCCGGCGATCTGGATCGCGCCGCTGAACAGCAGCAGTTTCTCGGTCAGCGTGGTCTTGCCGGCGTCCGGGTGGCTGATGATCGCGAAGGTGCGCCGGCGGCGCACTTCGGCGGGGATGCGGGCAAGGCTGTCGGAGGACATGGCGGCGCCTGGGAAAACCCGCGATTATCGCCGCCGGGGCTATGATGCCCCGTGCCGGCCGCTGCGCCGGTCCCGCGCTTCGAGAGCCGCGCCCGAGCGGCGCCCCCATGGCCGGCATGGTGCCCGACCCCGTCGATGCAGGTCCCGCCGACGCCCCGCTGCCGCCGGACCTGCCGGCGCGCCTGCGTGCCGCCACGCGCACGCTGCATGCCGAGGCCGAGCGCAGCGGGCTGATGGCCGCGCTGCTGCGGGGCCAGGTCGGCCGCGCGGCCTACTGCGCGCTGCTGCGCAACCTGCACGCGATCTATGCCGTGCTGGAGCCCGCGAACGATGCCGCGCTGGTCGACCCCGCGCTGCACCGCGCCGACGCGCTGGCGCAGGACCTGGCGCACCTGCACGGGCCGCGCTGGCGCGAGCAGCTGGCGCTGGCCGCCGCCACGCAGGCCTATGTCGAACGGCTGCAGGCGCTGGTGCAGGGCCGCTCGCGTGCACTCGCCGCGCACGCCTACGTGCGCTACCTGGGCGACCTGCACGGCGGCCAGGTGCTGCGGGGCCTGGTGCGGCGCGCGCTCGGGCTGGACGCGCCGGGCGCCGCGACGGCCGTCGATCCGGCTGCGCCGGGCACGCGCTTCTACGATTTCGGCGACGCGGCCCGCGTGCGCGCGTTGCGCGCCGCCTTCCGCCAGCGCCTGGCGGCGCTGCCGCTGGGCGCCGACGAGCAGCAGGCCGTCGTCGACGAGGCCTGCTGGGCCTTCGTGCAGCACCGGCGCATCTTCGAGCAGCTGCAGCCGTCGGCGTAGCCGGCCGCGGCACCGCGGCCGGCGCTCAGCCGCCGCCGCCGAAATTGCGGATCTGCGCGTACAGCGCCGCCGCACGCTGCGCCGAGGTTTCCAGCTCCTGCAGCAGCGGTGCCGCGGCCGCGGTGCCGCCGGCGCCGTCGGCGATGTCCATCGCGGCCAGGCTGGCATTCGTGAAGATCGCGCCGACGACGGCATCGCCGGCCGGCACGCCGGCGCCGGCGGCCAGCAGCGTGGCCTCCAGGTGACGGCGCGCCGCGGCGGTGCGGCGGCTGTCGCGCAGGTCGGCCAGCGTGACGATGAAGCCCAGCAGCAGGCCGCCGCGGCCGGACACCGGCTCCAGGTGCGCCGCCACCGGCAGCACGCTGCCGTCGGGGGCCACCAGGGCCCACTCGCCACGCCAGGCGGACAGCGGCGTGGCCTGCAGCACGCGCTGCACCTCCTGCGGCTGCTCGAACAACGTGGCCAGCGGCGTGCCGGGCGCCGGCGCCGCCCCGGCGCCGCACAGCGTGACGAAGGCCGGGTTGGCGAACAGCAGCGCGCCGTCGGCACCGGCCACCAGCACCGCCTCCAGCGACGCCGCCACCGCGGCGCGGATCTCGGCCAGCTGGTGCTCGGCGATCAGCATGCGCACCGCATGCACCTGCACGATGATGTCCACCAGCGCCGAGCCGATGGCGCCGGCCATCACGCGTTCGGCCTGCGACCAGGGCAGCGCGGTGCCGCGCACGATCTCGCTCCAGGCCTCGAACGAACGCCGCGGCGACAGCTGCAGCGGGTCGTTCATGTCCACCGCCTTGGCCGGGTCGCCGGCCCAGGTGACGGTCTGCAGCTGCTCCTTGCGCAGCCACATCAGCCAGTCCGGCCGGCTGGTCGACAGCCGCACCGCGAGCACGCCGCAGGCCGTGGGGGCCAGCGCGGCCAGCGCGGGCTCGGCCTTGCCCAGCGCGGCGCAGGCGAAGGGCCCGTCGACGCCGGCGCCGGGCTGCGCGTCGACCCAGCGCAGCAGCGCACGCAGCTCGGGCGTGGACGGCACCTCGCCGGTGGTCAGCACCTCGTCGCCGTGGAACAGCACGGCGCCGCTGGCCTCCAGCGGCTGCAGCAGCGTGCGCGGGTTGCGCAGCAGCGCCTGGCGCCAGTCGCCTTCCACCGAGGTGGCCTCGATCAGCCGCTGCTCCAGCCGCCGCACCATCAGCGCGACCTGCGCGTGGGCGTAGTTCTCGATCGCCGCGATGCGCGTGGACGCCACCTCGGCCAGCAGGTCCACCGCGGCGCGCACCGCGAAGCGCATGCGCCGCGGGCTGTAGTGGTGGGCCGCGATCAGGCCCCACAGCCGCCCGTCGCGCACCAGCGACGCGACCAGCGTGCCGGTGACGCCCATGTTCTTCAGGTACTGCAGGTGCAGCGGCGACATGCTGCGCAGGTGGCACAGCGACATGTCCAGCGGTTCGCCGCTGTCCGGGCGCAGCGCCGGCACGAGCGGCGCCGGCGCGTAGTGCACGTCGACCAGCACGCGCACGCGGTTGAGCAGATACAGCTGCCGCGCGCGCTGCGGGATGTCGCTGGCCGGGTAGTGGTGGCCGAGCAGCGAGTCCAGCCGCGGGTCGCGCGCCTCGGCGATGATCTTGCCGTGCCCGTCGGGGTCGAAGCGGTAGATCATCACGCGGTCGTAGCCGGTCAGGTCGCGCAGCACCTGGGCCATCGCGTCGACCAGCGCGCCCACGCTGGCGGCCTCGCTGAAACGCTGCACGGCCTGCGCCAGCCGCTCGCGCAGCCGCTGCGGCGGCACGTCCAGCGGCGGCGGCGGCGCGGCGGCCTCGTCCACCTGCTCCAGTTCCAGCACCAGGCCGCCGCCGGGCGGGCGGTGCAGCGCGCCTTCCAGCCGGCGCGGCCCCGGGCCGGTCGCCGCTGGCACCTTCAGCGACACCAGCAGCGGCAGCGGCGTGGCGGCCAGCGCGCCGGCGCGCATCGCGACCTCGCGCGCCAGGTCGGCGTCCACGGCCGACAGCGGCCGTTCCAGCAGGCTGGCGGCGGGCACGCCCAGCACCGCGTCGCAGTTGCTGCTGGCCTGCAGGACGACGAGGTCGGCTTCGCGCAGCAGCAGCAGCGCGCCATGCGGCTGCACCGACCCCGCGAGGTGGATCAGTTCACGCTCGCAGTTGCTGAGGTCGGCCTGACCGAAGGCCGGGCTGTCCACGCCAGGGCTCCCGGACGCTCAGCGGCTGCGGATGAACCCGGCGCGCCCGGGCGGGTTGCCGGAACGTGGCCGATCCAGGCGCAACGCGCAGCCGTGGCTCGGGCCATGGCGAGCAGTTGCAGCGACGAGTGGCCGCGCTGTGGCGGCACGATCGGGTGTGTCGGCTTCGTTCACGGCTACTCAGTGCACGCCGCGGCTGCGGCCGTCGAGGTCCGGCGGCGCCAGGCCCAGCCGGTGCATGCGCAGCACCAGCTGCTCGGCCGACAGCCGCAGCAGGTCGGCGGCGCCGTCCAGCCGCCCGCCCACGCGCTGCAGCGCGGCGCCGATGAGCTGCTTCTCGATCAGCGTTGCGGCCTCGGCCATCAGGTCGGGCAGCGCCGCCTGGCCCAGCCGCGCGACCAGCGCGCCGACGTCCTGCGACAGGTCCTCGGCCAGGCCGACCGTCGCACCGCGGCGCGACTGCGGGCGCAGCGTGAAGCCGATGTGCTCCTGGTCGCCCTCGGCCAGCAGCGCCGCGGAGACCTCGCACTGCAGCGGCGGCGCGCCGAGCAGGCGCAGTCGCACCGCGGCATGGCCGACGATGCCGCGCGCGCGCACGCGCGCCAGCAGCGTGGCCCATTGCTGCGCATCGTCGCCCAGCGCCTGCGCGATGCCGGTGCCGCGCAGCCGCGCGGCGTCGGGCGCCTGGCACAGCTCGGCGAAGGCCGGGTTGGCCCACAGCACGCGGCCGCCGGCGTCGGTGACGACGACGGCGTCGGGCGTCTGGCGCACGAAGTCCAGCACCGACTGCGTGTCGCCGGCCGGTGCCACGGCGCGGCGCGCGCGCAGCAGCAGGCAGCGCCGGCCCTCGGCACGGAACGGCGTCGCCGAGACGTCGACCGGCGCGCCCGACGCGGCCACGCGCAGCCGCACCTCGGCGGCGCGGCCGCTGCTGCGGGCGCCGGCCAGCAGTTCGTCGAAGGCCGGTTGCACGGCGGGGTCGACGAAGCCGCGCAGCGCCGCGCCCTGCCAGCCCGCCTGCGGGTTGTCGAACAGCGCGCCGGCCGCCGGGTTGGCGTCGAGCACCTCGCCGCTGGCCGCGTCCAGCACCAGCACGGCGTCGTGGGCGACCTGGAACATCAGCCGGTAGTGGCTCTCGGACTGGCGGCGTTGCCAGTAGTCGCGCTCCAGTTCCTGCTGGGCGTCCAGGAAGCGCTGCTGGATCGCGCCGACGGCGCGCAGGTCGCGCCCGACCGCCAGCAGCGGCCCGTGCGCGCCCAGCCGCACGGCGGCCCAGGACAACGGGATCTCGCCGCCGCCGGCGCCGGGATGGCTGAATTCTCGCCGGCGCGACCAGCCCTGCTGCCGCGCCTCCTGCAGCAGCAGTTCCACCTTGCGCCGCGTGCCGGCGTCGACGACGTCGGTCCAGGCGCGGCCGACCCAGTCCTGGCCGGCCCCCTGCAGCGGCAGGCCGGATTCGGCGACGCTGCGGATGACGCCGTCCTCGCCGACGACGAGCGCGATGTCGCCGGCCACGCGCACGACGGCCGACGCCACCTCGGGCGCCAGCGCGGCCAGCGCGCTGTCGTCGCCGCCGCCGTGCGCGCGGCGTGTCGAGCCGCTGTCGGCGCTTTCGTCGCGTTCGGTTGGCGAACTCATGTCGTCAAAGTAGCACACCAGGCACCCTGCTGCCGGACTTTCGGCGCCGCGCGGGCCCCGGTCGATGCGCCGGCTTGCGCCCGCGCAAGGTCCGCGATGTCTGGAGGCGGCGCCCTGCTCGGCGGTCGCGGCCGCGCGTGCTCAGCTCTCGAGCAGCGAGCGCAGCATCCACGCCGTCTGCTCGTGCACCGTCAGGCGCTGCGTCAGCAGGTCGGCGGTCGGCTCGTCGCCGGCCTTATCGGCGAGTGGGAAGACGCTGCGCGCGGTGCGCGCGACGGCCTCGTGGCCTTCCTTCAGGATGCGCACCATCTCCAGCGCGGCCGGCGGCGTGGCCGGCGCGTCGGGGATCGACGCCAGCGCGCCGTAGGCGGCGTAGCTGCCGGGCGCCGGATGGCCCAGGCTGCGGATGCGCTCGGCGACCGGGTCCACCGCATTCCACAGCTCGGTGTACTGCTCCATGAACATCGCATGCAGCGTGTTGAACATCGGACCGGTGACGTTCCAGTGGAAGTTGTGCGTCGTCAGGTACAGCGTGTAGGTGTCGGCGAGCAGGCGCGACAGCCCGCCGGCGATCGCGGCGCGGTCCTTGTCGCTGATGCCGATGTTGATGCTGGGCGCCTTCGTGGCGCCGGCGCTCGACTTCTTGGCCATGCGGGGTGCTCCTGTGATGCGGTTCGGCCGTCGTGCCGACGGCACTGCGGGTCGCGTCGAGCATAGCAGCGCGCTGCCGCCGCCCCGGCGCCGTGCCCGCCGTGGCAGCGGCCACGCGCCGCTGTCCGACGCCGCCTGTAGGCCACGTCCGACACGCCGGCGCGGTGCCGGACGATGGGCCGCGGCGCAGGGGCTGCCTATCGTTGCCGCACCGGCCCCGAGAGGCCGTTCCGACGAGTCCCCACCCCTGTTGACCGCCAGAAGGAGATCCCCATGCAACGCAGCCCCCGCACCCTCGCCGCCGTCGCCGCCGCCGTCGCCGCCCTGGCCCTGGCCGCCTGCGACAAGCCCGAGCCGCCGCCGCCGGAGCCGACCGTCGGCCAGCGCATCGACCAGGGCATCGCCGCCGCCGAGCGCAAGGCCGAGGAGATCAAGGACGGCGTCGCGCAGGCCGGCAGCGAAGCCGGCCAGGCCGTGCGCGAGGCGGTCGACACCGCCGCCGAGCGCACGCGCGACGTCGCCATCACCGCCGAGGTCAACGCCAAGCTGGCCAGCGACGACAAGCTCAGCGCGATGCGCATCGACGTCGACACCGTGGACGGCCGCGTCGCGCTGAAGGGCAGCGCGCCCGATGCCGAGTCGCGCGAGCGCGCCACCCGCCTGGCCGCGCAGATCGACGGCGTGGTCGCGGTCGACAACCGCCTGACCGTCGAGCCGCGCAGCTGACCAGCCCCCAGGGCCGGGCTGCGCCCCGCCCGCCCCCCGCGGGGGTTCGAGGTGCCTGGCGAAGCCGGTTCACCTCGAGACCGCCCCCAGGGCCGGGCGGTGCCCGGCCCGCCGCCACCCCCTGAATGCAAGGAGAACCCGCCATGAAGACCTCGCTCGCCACCACGCTGCTGGCCGCCGCGCTGGCGGTGGCCGTGCTGCCGGCCTGCACCGTCGCGCGCGACCAGCAGACCGTCGGCTCCTACATCGACGACACGACGCTGACCACGCGCGTCAAGGCGCGCTTCGCCGAGGACCCGCAGGTCAGCGCGATGGCCATCAGCGTCGAGACGATGAAGGGCGTCGTGCAGCTCTCGGGCTTCGCCAAGAGTGCCGAGGAACGTGCCGCCGCCGAGCGCATCGCCAAGGGCGTGCCCGGCGTCGCCGCGGTGCGCAACGACATCATGGTGAGCGGCTGATGAAGCCCCGCGCACGCTCGCTGCGGGCCTGGGCCTGGCCGCTGGCCAGCCTGCTGGCCCTGGGCGCGGCAGCGCTGCTGGCCGATGCCGCGGCGCTGGCCGCGGCGACGGCGGCGGTGCCGCTGGCGGCCCTGGTGTAGGACGGGTCCTACATGTCGCCGCGGCCTCGACCCACAGCCGGCGCGCCGGCGCCACGGCACACTGCGCCGTGGTGCCTGCCGCCGCTGCCGGCCGGCGTCGCCGCGACCGCTCCCGCCATGCCCATCCCCCGTACCGCTGCCCTGGCCGATGGCGCGCCCGCGCTGCGCACCTTCCTCGTCGAGGACAGCGCGCTGATCCGCGAGAGCCTGGTCGCGGCGCTGGAGGAGCTGGCGCCGGTGCAGGTCGTCGGCTGGGCCGACGGCGAGGCCGCGGCGCGGCGCTGGCTGGACGAGCACGGCGACGACTGCGAACTGATGATCGTCGACATCTTCCTGCGCGAGGGCTCCGGCCTGGGCGTGCTGAAGGCCGCCCGCGGCCTGGCCGCGCGCCGCGTGGTGCTGAGCAACTACGCCACGCGCGACATGCGCGAGGCCTGCCTGGCGCTGGGCGCCGACCGCGTCTTCGACAAGTCCAACGAGGTCGACGAGCTGATCGCCTACTGCCAGCGCGTGGCGACCGGGGCGCCGCCGACGGTGCCGGGCGCGCTCGGCTGACCCGGCGCGCGCAGGACGCCTGTTACGGCCCCCGCTACTGCAGCAGCCCGTGCTTCAGCGCGTAGTAGGTCAGTTCGCTGTTGGACGCCAGGCCCATCTTCTCGAGCACGCGGCTGCGGTAGGTCGACACCGTCTTCACGCTCAGCGCCAGGCTCTCGGCGAGCTGGCCCACCGTCTCGCCGCGCGCCAGGTGCAGGAAGACCTGCAGCTCGCGCTCGGACAGCTTCTCGTGCGGCGGCCGGTCGTCGGCACCCAGCCCGGCGGCCAGCTGCTCGGCCACCGCCGGCGTGATGTAGCGGCGGCCGCCGGCGACCAGCCGGATCGCGCGCACGATCTCGTCGGGGTCGGTGTCCTTGCCCAGGTAGCCGGCCGCGCCCTGGCGCAGCAGCGTCGTCGCGTAGTGCTCCTCGGGGTAGCTGCTGAGCATCAGCACCGGCAGCGCCGGCGCGCGCGCCTTGATCGCCAGCAGCAGGTCGACCCCGCTCTGGCCGGGCATCGCGATGTCCAGCAGCACCACATCGGCGCCCTCGGCGCGCACCACGTCCATCAGCGCGCGGCCGTCGGCGCAGTCGGCGACCACCTGCAGGTCCTCGTGCTCGGACAGGAACTGGCGCAGGCCGGCGCGCACGACGGCATGGTCGTCGGCGATCGCGATGCGGATCATCCCGGGGGCCTCGTGCACGTCATGGCGCCGCAGTGTAGGGTCTGGCCATGCCGATGAGAATCGCCGACCGCGTGCGGCGCAGCCGCTGGACGCTGCCGCTGGCGCTGGCCGGCGCGCTGGTCGTGCTGGCGATCAACGAGACCGCCTACCGCAGCGCCGGCGCCTCGCTGGCCGCGCTGGACGCGCGCGTCGAGGTGCGGCGCGACGTGCTGCTGCTCGGCCGCCGCATCGCCGACGCCGAGGGCGGCCAGCGCGGCTACCTGCTGACCGGCCGCGACGAGTACCTGGACCCCTACGTCGCGTCCAGCGCCGGCGTGCGCGCGCTGGTGCAGCGGCTGCGCGAGCAGTATGCCGGCGACGCCGAGGCGACGCCGCTGGTCGACGAGATCGCCGACGCCGCGGAATTCAAGCTCTCCGAGATGGAGACCGCGCTGGCGCTGTACCGCGAGCAGCGCCACGACGCCTGGCAGGAGCTGCTGAACACCAACCTGGGCAAGGAGAAGATGGACGCGCTGCGCTCGGCCACCGAGCGCCTGATCGCGCTCGAGACGGCGCGCGTCGGCGCCGGGCGCGACCGCGTCGCCGACACGCTGCGCATCAGCCGCCACGGGCTGAATGCGATGGCCGCGCTGTCGGTGCTGGCGCTGTTCCTGTTCCTGCGTCAGTCGCTGGCCTTCGACGCCGCGCAGCGCCGCCATGCCGACGAGCTGCAGGCCGAGCGCGACCACCTCGAGCGCCAGGTCGAGCGCCGCACCGCCGAGCTGAGCGAACTGGCGCAGCACCTGCAGACCGCGCGCGAGGACGAGCGGGCGCGCCTGGCGCGCGAGCTGCACGACGAACTGGGCGCGCTGCTCACTGCGGCCAAGCTGGACGCCGCGCGCCTGAAGCGCAGCCTTGGCGGGCCGGTGCCGGAGTCCGAGGCGCGGCTGGCGCACCTCAACGAGACGATCAACCGCGGCATCGAGCTCAAGCGCCGCATCATCGAGGACCTGCGCCCCTCGGCGCTGACCAACCTGGGCCTGCGTGCCGCGCTGGAGATCCTGACGCGCGACTTCGCGCGCCGCAGCGAGCTCGCACTGCGCACCGACCTGCAGGACCTGGCGCTGGACGAGCGGCTCGCGATCACCGTCTACCGCATGGTGCAGGAATCGCTGACCAACATCGCCAAGCATGCCCGCGCGCGCAGCGTCGGCGTCGTGCTGCACGCGGCGCCGGCGCCGCACGACCCGGCGCTGGCGGGCGTGGCCGTCGAGGTGGTCGACGACGGCGCCGGCTTCGCGCCCGGCGCGATGCACGGCAGCCGCCACGGCCTGCTGGGCATGCGCCACCGCCTGCAGGCCCTGGGCGGGCGGCTGCAGATCGACAGCGCGCCCGGGCGCGGCACGCGGCTGCGTGCCTGGCTGCCGCTCTCGCCGCCGGCGCCTGCGGCCGAGGCCGCCGCACCCGGCGCCGCCGCCCCGGACGGCAGGCCCGGCAGCGTCGGCTGAAGGCACCGTCGCGGTCGCGCCGGCCGGCGCGGCCGTCCTTGTAGTCCCAGTCCGACAGGCGCCGGCGCGGCGCGACTACAGCACGACGGCGCGGCGCCCGATGGGCCGCGCGCGGCACGCGGCGGACACTGCCTGCACCCCATCCACCGCGGCCGCGCCGGCCCCGCCGGAGCGCGCCGCCACCGACCAGGAGCGAGCCATGCTGCACTACGCCGTCGTCTTCTTCGTCATCGCGCTGATCGCCGCGCTGTTCGGCTTCGGCGGCATCGCCGCCGGGGCCGCCGGCATCGCGCAACTGCTGTTCGTGCTGTTCATCGTGCTGGCGGTCGCCAGCTTCGTGATCGGCCTGTTCAGGCGCTGACGCCGGCGGCAGCCCCGCGATGGACCTCTTCGCTTCGCCCGCAGGACGGCCGCAGGCCGCGCGCGGCACCGCGCTCGCGCTGCAGGCCCTGGCCGTGCTGGGCGTCGGCGCCGCGGTCTGGGCCGGGCAGCGCTTCCTGGCGCCGCTGGTCGCCGGGCTGCTGCTGGCGCTGCTGGCCGCCCCCGCGGTGGCGCGGCTGCAGCGCGTGCTGCGCAGCGAACTGGCCGCGGTGGCCGGCGTGCTGCTGGCCTTCGCGCTGATGCTCGCGGCCGCCGCCTGGCTGCTCGGCGAGCCCATCCTGCGCGTGCTGGACCGCGTGCCGGAGATGATCCGCGTCGCTGCGCGCGAGCTCGCCAGCGGCAGCGTCGACGGCGCCGCCTCGCCGCTGGCGCGCATGCGCGACGCGCTCGGCGAGCTGGAGACGGTGGCCGCCCCGGACCACGTGCAGGCCGTGCGCGTGGCGCCCGACCCCGCGACCGTGCTGCGCGACACCGCCTTCGTCGGCTCCGGCCTCGCACTGCGTGCCGCCGGCGACCTGGCCTTCGCCTTCTTCAGCGCCTTCTTCGTGCTCGCCGGGGGCCGCACGCTGGCGCAGCGCTTCCTGGACCTGTGGGGCGAACGCGGCCGCCGCCGCGCCGCCTGCGTGCTCGCCGAGGCCGCGAGCCAGACGCGCCTGTACGTGGTCGTGCTGCTGGTCACCAATCTCGCGCTCGGGCTGATGGTCTGGGCCGCCTTCCATGCCGCGGGGCTGCCCGACCCCGCCGGCTGGGCCGTCACCGCCGCCGTGCTGCACGTGGTGCCCTATGTCGGCATGGCCGTGATGAGCGCGCTGGCGGCGGCGCAGACCTGGCTCACGCATGGCAGCGCCGGCGGCGCGCTGGGCATGGCCGCCGGCATCGTGGTCGCGGCGACGCTGGTCGGCACCTTCATGACCGCCTGGCTGCAGTCGCGCGCCTCGCGCATGAGCGCCGCGCTGCTGTTCATCGGCCTGATGTTCTGGGGCGCGATGTGGGGCCTGTGGGGCCTGCTGCTGGGCCCGGCGCTGGTCGTGCTGACCAAGGTCGCGCTGGAGCAGGTGCCGGGCGCCGAGCCCTGGGCGCGCCTGCTCGCCGGCGACGACGAGCCGCCGCGCGAACCGCCGGTGCCCTGCGGCGAGCGCGCCGCCGAGGCCGCCGAAGCGTGGTCTGGCGACGGCGTGCCGGCTCCTGCCCGCGCACCGGACGCCGAGCCCGCCGCCGAACCCCGCCCCGACCGGGTCCGTCTTTCCCTTCCCGAAGCAAGGAGCCTCCGATGAAGACACCGCTGTACGTTCCTGCCGCCGTGGCCGCGCTGCCGGCGGCCGGTGCAGCCCTCGCCCACCACTGGTGGCGGCGCCAGCAGGCGCAACGCCTCGCGCGCACCCAGGCCCGCGCGCTGCAGACCTGGGAAGGCGAGGGCGGCGCGCTGCCGGCCCTGGCCACGACGGCGGCCGCCACGCCGCCCGCCGCGCACGGCGGCGCACGGCGCCGCGTGCGCGCCAGCGCGTGAAGGCCGACGTCGACCGCGGGACGCGCCGCGTCGTGCAGTCGCGGCTGGCCGTGCTGTCGGCCAAGATCCGGGCGCTGATCGACGCCGCGCGCGCCGCGCCATCGGCCGAGGCCGCGCCATGCTGCGCCGGCTGGTACTGGCGATGCACGCGCAGCTGGCCGTCGACGAGCAGGTGCTGCTGCCGGCGCTGGCCGAGCTGTCGGAAGACCCGCACGCCGGCACCACGGTCCGCCAGCGCTGCGAGCTGCTGCGCGACCTGATCGGGCTGGTCGGCGAACCGGCGCTGGCCCCCATCTCGCGCCAGCACATGCTGTGCGTGCTGGAGGGCGTGTGGATGCTGCACGAGGACATGCTGGCCGACGCGCTGGCGCGCCACGCGGCGCTGCTGCCCTGGCGGCTGCTGCAGGACGACATCGAGGTCGTGCTGGCGCGCTGCGAAGCGGCGCTGGGCGGCGAGCCGCTGTCGGGCGAGCCCGGCGCGGGCGACGGCGGCGGCGCGGTGCACTGAAACCCGCGGGCGCGCCGTGCACGCCGCGTCGTCTTCCGCTGCCGCTACGCGCTCAAGCCGTCAGCCGCCGCACGCCTTCCAGCGGGCAGGCGTAGATGCAGTTGCGCAGCGCCGCGATCGCCTCGTAGCGCGGGAAGGTGCGCCGCCAGGCGAGCACGACGCGGCGCGTAGGCACCGGGTCGGCGAAGGGGATGTAGCGCACGTGCGGCTGCGCGTCCTTGGGCACGCTGAGCTGCGGCACCACGGTCACGCCCATGCCGCTGGCGACCATGTACTTGATGGTCTCCAGGCTGCTGCCCTCGAAGCTCTTGCGGATGCCCTCGGCGTCGCTGGAGAAGCGCGCATATTCCGGGCAGACCTCCAGCACATGGTCGCGGAAGCAGTGGCCGGTGCCCAGCAGCAGCATGGTCTGCTGCTTCAGCTCCTCGGCGCTGACCGACGCGCGCTGCGCCAGCGGATGGCTCACCGGCACCGCCGCCATGAAGGGCTCGTCGTACAGCGGCGCGACCGCGAGACCGGTGTCCGGGAAGGGCTCGGCCAGGATCGCGCAGTCCAGCTCGCCGGTGCGCAGCGACTCCAGCAGCTTGGCGGTGAAGTTCTCCTGCAGCATCAGCGGCATCTGCGGCACGCGCTCGATGGCCTGGCGCACCAGGTCCGGCAGCAGGTAGGGCCCGATCGTGTAGATCACGCCCAGGCGCAGCGGGCCGCTGATCGGGTCCTTGCCGCGCTTGGCGATCTCCTTGATGGCGGCGGCCTGCTCGATGACCTGCTGCGCCTGGCGCACGATCTCCTCGCCCAGCGGCGTCACGCTGACCTCGCTGGCGCCGCGCTCGAAGATGCGCACGTCGAGCTCCTCCTCGAGCTTCTTGATCGCCACCGACAGCGTCGGCTGCGAGACGAAGCAGGCCTCGGCCGCACGTCCGAAGTGGCGTTCGCGCGCGACGGCGACGATGTACTTCAGCTCGGTCAGCGTCATGGGCGCATTCTGACGGCAATGGAAGCCCTCAAGCGCGGAGATAGTCCTCGCGCCCGCCCAGCCAGCGCTCGACCTGGCGCGCCGCGGCCTGCGGGTGCTCGGCCCACAGCTGCGGCGCCAGCGCCCGCGCGCGCTCCAGCAGCACCTCGTCGGCGGCGAGGTCGGCGAAGCGCAGCAACGCGTCGCCGCTCTGGCGCGCGCCCATCATCTCGCCGGGGCCGCGGATCGCGAGGTCGCGGCGTGCGATCTCGAAGCCGTCGCCGGTCTCGGCCAGCGCGCGCAGCCGCGCCTTGCCGGTCTCCGACAGCGGCGGCGTGTAGAGCAGCACGCAGACGCTGGCCACCGCGCCGCGGCCGACGCGCCCGCGCAGCTGGTGCAGTTGCGCGAGGCCGAAGCGCTCGGCATGCTCGACCACCATCAGGCTGGCATTGGGCACGTCGACGCCGACCTCGATGACGGTGGTCGCGACCAGCACCGCCAGCTCGCCGGCCGTGAAGCGCGCCATCACGGCGGCCTTCTCGGCCGCTTTCATGCGGCCGTGCAGCAGCCCGACGCCGGTGCCGGGCAGTGCGGCGCTCAGCTCGGCATGCGTCGCGGTGGCGTTCTGCAGGTCCACATGCTCGCTCTCCTCGACCAGCGGGCACACCCAGTAGACCTGGCGCCCGCGCGCGACTTCGTCGCGGATGCGCGCGACCACCTGTTCGCGCTTGCCGTCGGCGAAGACCTTGGTCAGCACCGGCGTGCGCCCGGGCGGCAGCTCGTCGATGGTGCTGACGTCCAGGTCGGCGTAGTAGCTCATCGCCAGCGTGCGCGGGATCGGCGTGGCCGACATCATGAGGAGATGGGGTTCGAGCCCCCGGCATTCCGCCGAGGCGTCGCCCAGCTTGTCGCGCAGCGCCAGCCGCTGCGCGACACCGAAGCGGTGCTGCTCGTCGACGACCGCCAGCCCCAGGCGCGCAAAACGCACGTCGTCCTCGATCACCGCATGGGTGCCGACGGCGAGCATCGCGTCGCCGCTGGCCAGGCGCTCCAGCATCTCGCGCCGCGTGCGGCCCTTGCGGCTGCCGGTGAGCCAGGCCACGCCCACGCCCAGCGGTTCCAGCCAGGCCACGAGCTTGCGGAAATGCTGCTCGGCCAGGATCTCGGTCGGTGCCATCAGCGCACATTGCCAGCCGGCGTCGATGGCGGTCGCGGCGGCGAGCGCGGCGACCACCGTCTTGCCCGAGCCGACATCGCCCTGCAGCAGCCGGTGCATGGGCCGCGGCCGCGCCAGGTCGGCGCCGATCTCGGCCACCACGCGCTGCTGCGCCGCGGTCAGCGCAAACGGCAGCGTGGCGCGCAACCGTGCCAGCAGGCCGCCTTCACGCACCGCCAGCGCCGGCGCCGCCAGCGCCGCGCGCTCGGCGCGCGAACGGGCCTGCGACAGCTGCTGCGCCAGCAGTTCGTCGAATTTCAGCCGCTGCCAGGCCGGGTGCGCCGGGTCGTGCAGCGCCTCGGCGTCCAGCCCCGGCGCCGGGTGGTGCAGGCGCTCGAGCGCCTCGCGCAGTGTCGGCAGCCCCGGCGGCAGCAGCGCTGGCGGCAGCAGTTCGTCCAGCGGCGCGCGCGCCAGCGCCGACACCACGGCCTTGCGCAGGTAGGCCTGGGGCAGCTGCGCGCTGGCCGGGTAGACGGGGGTCAGCGCGCGCGGCAGCGGCGTGTCCGGCTGCACGACGCGCCACTCGGGGTGCACCATCTCGCGGCCGAAGAAGCCGTGGCGCAGTTCGCCGCGCGCGCGCACCAGCGCGCCGGCGGCCAGCGTCTTCTGCTGCGACGGGTAGAAGTGCAGCAGCCGCATCACGAGTTCGCCGCTGGCATCGGCCAGATGCACGACGAGCTGGCGGCGGTTGCGCGTCTCCACGCGCGACGCGGTCACGTGGCCCTGCACCTGCGCCGTGTCGCCGTCGCGCAGCGTGGCGATGGGCGCCAGCCGCGTCTCGTCCACGTAGCGCATCGGCAGGTGCAGCGCGAGATCGATGTCGCGCACCAGGCCCAGCCTGCGCAGCGCGCGCTGCGGGCCGCTCAGTGGCTGGCCGGCCGGCGCGGCCGCCGGCGGACGCGGGCGCCGTGGGGGCTTGGCGCTGGCGGCGGTGTCCGGGGCATCGGGCATGGAACAATTCTGGCCTCGATCGGGTCCAGGTCGGTCCAGCCTGCAGACCATGAACAGAACCCTCACGCTCGCCGACTTCGAATTCGACCTGCCGCCGGAGCTGATCGCGCAGCATCCGGCGCCCGTGCGCAGCGGCTCGCGCCTGCTCGACGGCACCGGCGCACTGCCCGCCGACCGCCGCTTCACCGACCTGCCGGCGCTGCTGCGCGCCGGCGACCTGCTGGTCTTCAACGACACGCGCGTCATCAAGGCGCGGCTGCTCGGCGTCAAGCCCACCGGCGGTGCGGTGGAGGCGCTCGTCGAACGCGTGCTGCCGGGCGATCCGCCGTGCGAGGTCTGGGCCCACCTGCGCGCCAGCAAGTCGCCGCGGCCGGGCAGCCTGGTGCGCTTCGCCGACGCCTTCGACGCCCTCGTGCTGGGCCGCGCCGGCCCCGGCGACGCGCTGTTCCACCTGCGCTTTCCCGACGACCCGCTGGTGCTGCTGCAGCGCCACGGCCATGTGCCGCTGCCGCCCTACATCACGCACGAGGACGACGCCGACGACGAGCGCCGCTACCAGACGGTCTTCGCCGCGCGCCCCGGCGCGGTGGCGGCGCCGACCGCGGCGCTGCACTTCGACGAGCCGCTGCTCGCCGCGCTGGCTGCGCGCGGCGTGCAGACGGCGCGCGTGACGCTGCACGTGGGCGCCGGCACCTTCCAGCCGGTGCGCGTGGACGACCTGGACCGTCACCGCATGCACAGCGAGTGGTACGAGGTCGGCGCCGGGACCGTGGACGCGATCCGCGCCACGCAGGCGGCCTGCGGCCGCGTGCTGGCGGTCGGCACGACCACGCTGCGCGCGCTGGAATCGGCGGCGCTGGCCGGCGGCGGCGAGCTGCGGCCGTTCAGCGGCGACACCGAGCTCTTCATCCGCCCGGGTTTCGACTTCCGCGTCGTCGACCTGCTGCTGACCAACTTCCACCTGCCGCGCAGCACGCTGCTGATGCTGGTGTCCGCCTTCGCCGGCCATGCGCACGTGATGGCGCTGTACCGGCATGCGGTGGAGAGCCGCTACCGCTTCTTCAGCTACGGCGACGCGATGCTGCTGGCGAGGGCCCCCACGCTCCCTCCGGTCGCTGCCCCCCGAGGGGGCTCCGGCAGCGGACCGGCATAGCCGGATCCGCGCCGGGACTTGGCTGACCTGCACGGACAATCGCGGGCATGCTGCATTTCGAGCTGCTGAAGACCGAGGGTGCCGCGCGCCGCGGCGTGCTGACGCTGAACCATGGCGTGGTGCAGACGCCGGTCTTCATGCCGGTGGGCACCTACGGCACCGTCAAGGGCGTGCTGCCGCGCTCGCTGCTGGAGATGGGGGCCGAGATCATCCTCGGCAATACCTTCCACCTGTGGCTGCGCCCGGGGCTGGACGTGCTGCGCCAATTCGGCGGGCTGCACCGCTTCGAGGGCTGGCCGCGGCCGATGCTCACCGACAGCGGCGGCTTCCAGGTCTGGAGCCTGGGCAAGATGCGCAAGATCAGCGAGGAAGGCGTGCGCTTCGCCTCGCCGGTCAACGGCGACCGCCTGTTCCTGACGCCCGAGGTCAGCATGCAGGTGCAGACGGTGCTCAACAGCGACATCGTGATGCAGTTCGACGAGTGCACGCCCTACGAGACCGACGGCCGCGTGACGACCGAGGCCCAGGCGCGCGCATCGATGGAGCTGAGCCTGCGCTGGGCGCTGCGCTCGCGCGACGAGTTCGAGCGCCTGGCCAACCCGAATGCGCTGTTCGGCATCGTGCAGGGCGGCATGTTCGAGACGCTGCGCGAGGAATCCGCGGCGCGCCTGGCCGAGCTGGACCTGCCGGGTTATGCGGTCGGCGGCGTCAGCGTCGGCGAGCCCAAGGAGGACATGCGCCGCATCATGGCGCACACGCCGCGCCTGCTGCCCGCACACAAGCCGCGCTACCTGATGGGCGTGGGCACGCCGGAGGACCTGGTCGAGGGCGTGGCCAACGGCGTGGACCTGTTCGACTGCGTGATGCCCACGCGCAATGCACGCAACGGCCACCTGTTCACGCGCTTCGGCGACCTGAAGATCCGCAATGCGCGCCACAAGGACGACCCGCGCCCGCTGGACCCGAGCTGCAGCTGCCACACCTGCCGGGGCACGACGCTGCCCGACGGCACGGTCAGCGGCGGCTTCAGCCGCGCCTACCTGCACCACCTGGAGCGCTGCGGCGAGATGCTGGCGCCCATGCTGGCCAGCCTCCACAACCTGCACTACTACGTGAACCTGATGCGCGAGGTTCGTGCAGCGCTGGACGAGGGGCGCTTCGAGGACTTCCGGCGCCGGTTCCACGCCGACCGGCAGCGCGGCATCGAGTGAAGCGCCTGGACCGGCCGTTCGCGGCCGCTCAGGCCGCCCTTCGGGCGTCCCCGCTGCGCTCGCCGCCCTGTTCGACGGGCAGCTGCGCCAGCAACTCGTCGAACGACGCGACCACCGTCACGCCGGGCGCCTTGCGCACCTCGGCTGCCGCATCGGGCAGCGCGAAGGCGCGGTCGGCGGCGCGCAGCAGGCCGAGGTCGTTGAGGTTGTCGCCCAGTGCCCAGGCCAGCTCCAGCCGCGGTTCGGCGGCATCGGCGCGGAAGCGGCGCAGCACATGGCTCTTGCACAGCGGCGCGCCGGCATCCGGCGCCGCGGGATCGTCGGGCTGGAAGGCCGGGTTCAGGCGCAGCTCGCCGCTGCACACGTCGCCGTCGAACAGCAGCATGTGGGCGAGCGCGAAGTCGGCGAAGATGCGCCGGCGCACGATCTCCGCGGCGATGAACCAGCTGTCGCTGACCAGGCCGACCATGAAGCCCTCGCGCCGCATGCGGTTGACGAAGGGGATCACGCCGGCGCGCAGCTCGACCTCGCGCGCGACGCGCTCGACCTGCTGGCGGTGCGCGAAGCGCATCAGCGCCGCAATGCGCTCGTGGCGGTCGGCCGGCAGCTCGCCGAGCAGCTTGATCAGCTCGGCCTCCTGGCCGATGCCGCGCGCGACGAGCTGCGCGAAGCGCTCGCGGATCACGGTGCCGTCCATCGACAGCAGCAGCAGCCTGGTGCGGCCGCGCCGGCGCGCCAGGATGCTGTCGATGCCGGCGGCGGCCTGGCGCTGGGCCTCGAACATGGCGCCGATCTGCTCCACGTGCAGCCGGCCGGCGGCGCGGGCGCGCGAATAGATGACGCGCGAGACCTCGTTGGCCATCGCCGCCAGGTCCAGCAGCGGCTGGCTGTCGTGCTCCAGCGAACCGATGTCGACCTCGGCCAGGTGGGCGCCGGCGCGCTGGGCGTCGATCAGCAGCCCGATGTCGACGCCGTAGCCGTCCTCGAAGGCGAGCGTCTGCAGCAGCGAGCGCCGCGCCGCGATCAGCCCGCCCAGCGGCTGGCCGAAATGTGCCAGCTCGGGGAAGAAGACCTTGAGCATCGGCTTGGCCGTCAGTTCGGTGACGCGGCCGCCGCTGCGCCCGAAGCGGGCCTTCACGAAGTCGGCCTGTCCGCTGGCCAGCGGCGCCACGAGGTCGGAGACGATGCCGGGCCGCAGGCCGGCCAGGTCGCCATCCAGGAAGACCACCAGCTCCTCGCCGGCGGCCGTCACGCCGTCCTTCATCGACGCGCCCTTGCCCAGCATCGTGCTGCGCAGCACGCGTGCGCCGGCGGCGCGCGCCAGTGCGGCGGTGTCGTCGGTGGAGCTGTCGTCGATGACCACCACCTCGGCGGTCGCCGGGTCGGCCAGCGCATAGGCGACGACGCTGGCGATGCGTTTCGCCTCGTTCAGCGCCGGGATCACGACGGTGGCGCGCGCCGGCAGCGGCGCCGGGGCGGCAGCGGGGGCGGGCGCCGCGGCAAGCACGGCCGGCTGGGCCGCGGGCACGGCTGCGCCGGCGTGCGTGAGCCGGTCCAGCAGTTCGCGCAGGCGCGCGACCACCTGGGCGGCCCGCGCCGGCCGGCGCGGGTTCGGGCGGGGATCGTTCATGGCCTCTCCGATCCGTCGGGGCCGACAGTATCGTCGCTGTCGGCGACGAACCGGCGACGAACCGGCGACGGACCGGCGACGGACCGGCGGCCCCGGCCGGCGCGGGACCGGCCGGGCCTCACCGGGCCGGCAGCGCGCCGGCCCGGAGGCGGACGAGGCGGCTCAGGACCGGCGGCGGCGCACCGCGATGCGGCCGACGACCCCCAGGCCGGCCAGCATCAGCGCCCAGGTGCCGGGTTCGGGCACCGGCACGGTGTCGCCATAGGCGTAGGCCCAGCTGTTGACCGCGATGTAGAAGGTGCCCTGCATGTCGGCGCCGGTCAGGTTCGAGAAGCTGACGCCGATCGGACCGGACACCGCGTCCGCGGCATTCACCCAGGCGCTGCCGTCCCAGTAGCTGTTGACGTAGGCGTAGCGCGAGTCGTTGGCACTCTGGCTGCCGTTGCCGCCGCCGGGCGCCGGCCCGTAGACGTACATGTAGGCGCTCGCGTTCGCCGCGTTGCCGTAGTACGAGGTGAAGGGCGTGCCGTCCCAGTTGAGCGTCCGGTAGACGCCGCCCTCGTTCGCGGCGGCGGCGGCGCTGGCCTGCGCGGTGAAGACGGCGACGGTATTCGGGCTCAGCACGAAGGCCATGCTGGTCCAGGGGGTCTGGACGCTGCCGTTGGCGTTGCTCGTCGGAATCGAGCAGCTGAAGTCGACGCAGCCGTACAGCGTGCCGGACGACGCCGCATGGGCGCCGGTGGCCGCCGTCAGGCCATCGAGCTGGCCGCTGCCGCCCAGCGCCGCGCTGGCGCCGGAGTACAGGGTGGCGGCCGCGGCCGAACCCGGTTCCCAGGGGCTGGTGTCGCTCTGGAACCAGCCGCTCTGGTAGTCGCTCTCGCCGCCCTTGTTGTAGCTGGCGGTGGCGGCGCCGTAGTTCTCGCCGTAGCCGCTCGGCAGAAAGGTGATCGAGGCCGGCCCGGCGCCGAGCGGGACCAGCGTCACGGCGAGCGAGTCCAGGGTCGCTGTGGCCGTGGCATTGCCGGCGACGGCCGGGCCGCAGGCCAGCAGTGCCGCGGCGACGACGGCATACAGCTTGGGGGCGCGCATGGGATCCTCCTGATGCGGCCGCCGCGCCCCGCGACCACTCCGGGGCCCTCGGCGGCCGAGCGCCCAATCTAGCGACCTGCCGGTGGCGCGCATTGACGATGCTCAGGCGCCGCACGGCCGCCTTCCCCCGTGAACGAGGGGGCGATGGGGGCCGCCGCTGCGGCAGGCGCGGCCCGGCGCGTTCAGCCCGCCGCCGAGCGCTCCAGCAGCGAGCTCGCGCCGTCGAACTGCGCCAGCTCGCGCGCCAGCCAGGGCAGCGTCTCGTGCAGCTCGGCGTGCAGCGTGTGCGGCGGGTTGGCGACGAAGACGCTGCTGCCCAGCAGCCCGAAGCCGCGCGCGTCGGCACGGGCCACGGTCAGCCGGGCGTGCAGCCAGCCCTTGCGCGCACCGGCCAGCGCCGCGGCCTTCAGGCGCTGCGGCAGCTGCGTGGCCTCCAGCAGCTGCAGCTGCGGCAGCCAGACGATGACCGTGCCCTCGGCGTGGCGCGACAGCGCCTCGCGCAGCGCCGAGAGCGCATGGGCATAGTCGACCTTCAGCTCGTAGGGCGGGTCGATCAGCACGACGCCGCGCCGCGTCGGCGGCGGCAGCTGCGACTTCAGCGCCGCGAAGCCGTCGCTCGTGCGCACCTCGACGCCGGGCGCCGCGCCCAGCCAGGAGGCCAGGATCTTGTGGTCGGTGGGGTGCAGCTCGAACAGGCGCAGCTGGTCCTGCGGCCGCTGCAGCATCTGCGCCAGCGCCGGCGAGCCGGGGTACTGCGCGAGGTCGCCGCCGCCGTTGAACGCGCGCACGCAGGCCACCAGGTCGGCCAGCGGCGCCGGCAGGTCGTCGCGGCCCCACAGCCGCGCGATGCCCTGTTCGTACTCGCCATGCTTGCGCGCCATCTCGCCGTGCAGCGCATAGCCGCCGGCGCCGGCATGGGTGTCGACGTAGCGCCAGCCCTTGTCCTTCAGGTTCATGTGGCGCAGCACGCGCAGCAGCACCAGGTGCTTGAGCACGTCGGCGTGGTTGCCGGCGTGGAAGGCGTGGCGGTAGGCGAGCATGGGGCGATGGTGCCATGCCGGGCCCGCCGCGGCGGCTGCGGACCATGCGCTAACCTCGCCGCATGCCCACGCTGTTCGACCCGATCCGCATCGGCGCGCTGGACCTCGCCAGCCGCATCGTGATGGCGCCGCTGACGCGCTGCCGCGCCGGCCCCGGCCAGGTGCCGACCGCGCTGATGGCCGAGTACTACGCGCAGCGCGCCGACCCGGCCAGCGGCGCCGGGCTGATCGTCAGCGAGGCGACGCAGGTCTGCCCCGAGGGCCAGGGCTACCTCGACACGCCGGGGCTGCACAGCGCGGCCCAGGTCGCCGGCTGGCGGCGCGTCACCGGTGCCGTGCATGCCCGCGGCGCGAGGATCGTCGCGCAGCTCTGGCACGTGGGCCGCATCTCGCATGTCTCGCTGCAGCCCGGCGGGCGCGCGCCGGTATCCAGCAGCGCGAAGACAGCCCAGGTGAAGACGCGCACGGCGGCCGGCCGCGAGCCGGTGTCGTCGCCGCGCGCGCTGGCCACCGAGGAGATCCCCGGCGTCGTCGAGCAGTACCGCGCCGCCGCGCTGCGCGCGCTGGACGCCGGTTTCGACGGCGTCGAGGTGCATGCCGCCAACGGCTACCTGATCGAGCAGTTCCTGCGCGACAGCCTCAACGACCGCAGCGACCGTTATGGCGGCAGCGTCGCAAACCGCTGCCGCTTCCTGCTCGAGATGGTGCAGGCGGTGGTCGACGCGGTCGGCGGCGGGCGCACCGGCGTGCGGCTGTCGCCGGTGACGCCGTCCAACGATGCCGGCCCGGACAGCGACCCGCAGGCGCTGTACGGTCATGCCGTCGCGGCCCTGGCGCCGCTCGGGCTGGCCTACCTGCATGTCGTGGAGGGCGCCACCGGCGGCGCGCGCGACCACGCGCCGTTCGACTATGCCGCGCTGCGCTCGCGCTTCAAGGGCGCCTGGATGGTCAACAACGGCTACGACCGCGCGCTGGCGCTGGACGCCGTGGCCGGCGGTCGCGCCGACCTGGTGGCCTTCGGCAAGCCCTTCATCGCCAACCCGGACCTGGGCCGCCGGCTGCGCCTGGGCGCCCCGCTGGCCGTGCCGGATGCGAACGCCTACTACGGTGGTGGCGCCCGCGGCTACACCGACTACGCCGCGCTCGATGCCGCCTGACCCAGCGCAAGGGCCGGGCGCCGCGGGCGTGCCGGACGCCCCTGCCGACAGGCCTGCGCAAGGCACCCATCCCGACCCGGTGGCGCGGGCGCGCCGTGTCGCGCTGACGCTGGCGCTGGGCCTGGCCGCCGCGCTGGCCTGCCGGGCGCTGGGCACGCCGCTGCCCTGGCTGATCGGCCCGCTGCTGGCCAGCGCGGCGCTCAGCATGACCGGGGTGAAGCTGGCCGCATCGGGCCGGTTGCGCAACTTCGGGCTGTGGATGATCGGCGTCGCGCTGGGCCTGTATTTCACGCCGGCCGTGCTGGCGCTGCTGTGGACGCTGGCGCCGGCGCTGCTGGCCGGCATCGCCTGGGCGCTGGCGCTGGGCTACGGCTTCTACCGCTTCCTGCGCCGCTTCGGCGGCGAGCGCGACCCGGCCACCGCCTTCTTCGCCGCCGCGATCGGCGGGGCTTCCGAGATGGCGGTGATGGCCGAGCGCCACCATGGCCGCGTCGACCGCGTCGCGGCGGCGCACTCGCTGCGCGTGCTGCTGGTCGTCGTGCTGATCCCGTTCGCCTACCAGGCCGCCGGCGTGCAGGGCCTGGACGCCACCGCGCCGGCGGTGCAGGAACTGCGCTGGCCCGGGCTGGCGCTGCTGCTGGCGGCCAGCGGCGCCGGCATCGCGCTGCTCGGCTGGCTGGGCACGCCCAACCCCTGGGTGCTGGGCGCGCTGCTGGTGACGCTTTCGATCAGCGGCGCCGGGGTCGAGCTCTCGGCGCTGCCGCCGGCGCTGAGCAATGCCGGCCAGCTGTTCATCGGCGTCGCGCTCGGCACGCGCTTCACGCCGGACTTCGCGCGTGCCGCGCCGCGCTGGCTGGGTGCAGTGGCGCTGGGCACGCTGGGCATGATCGCCGTGAGCGCCGGCTTCGCGTGGCTGCTGGCGCAGACGGTCGGCCTGCACCCGGCGACCGTGCTGCTGGGCACCAGCCCGGGTGGCATCGCCGAGATGTGCATCACGGCCAAGGTGCTGCAGCTGGGCGTGCCGGTGGTGACCGCCTTCCACGTCACGCGCTACGTGGCCGTGCTGACGCTGACCGCGCCGCTGTTCCGCCTCGAGCGGCGGCGCGTGGTGTAGGGGCGGGTGGCGTCTCAAGCAAATGTGGCTCTGCCACTTTGCTTGACCCCCCCGGGGGGGGCGGGCCGGGCTGGCCCGGCCCTGGGGGCGCTCAGGAGCCCATGCGGGCAAAGAACAGCTCACGGAGGTTGACCTCGCGCGGGCCGGGGATCAGCTCCAGCGCGTCGCCGGCGGCCACGCTGCCGGGCTCGATCACCGCCAGGTAGCCGCCGCAGTAGCCCGACTGCGCCATCAGCTTGACGGCCTGCGCGAAGCCCATCGCGGCGGCCAGCTTGTGGCAGGGGAAGCGCGGTTCGCTGACCGCCAGCACGCAGGCCGTGGCGCCGTCGCGCCGCACGTGCAGGCGGTCGCCGATCCACAGCCGGTCCTCGGCGAGGCCGCTGACCGTCAGGTTCTCGCCCAGCGCACCGGGGGACAGCGGCTCGTCCCACAGCGCCACCCGGGCCTGCGCGCGCACGGTCTGCCAGAACGGGTAGTGCTCCAGCGGGTAGGCGTAGACGGCCTTCGTGATGCCGCCGTGCACCGTGGGGTCGGCCTGCTCGTCGCCCTGCAGCCCCAGCGGGCCGACCGCGACCGGCCCGGCGACCGGAGTCTTGGCGATCGCGGAGCGCCCGCGGCGGCCGTCGAGCAGCGTGATCGCGCGCGCACGGCCGGTGTTGACGTGGACGATGTTCATGAATCCTTCACGGCTGGCGCCCGATACCCCGAACGGCATGCATGAGACCATGCAAATCCTGCATGACCCCCCTCCGGGCCGGTGGTTACGGGGTGATTACATTGCCCCGACAATGGCTCCCCCGCGTCGGGCGGGGCCCCGCCCGGACAGCGGCAGGCGCCCCGCCGCGGCAGCGGCAGACATCGGCATTGGGCGAGCTTCCGGCCCCGGCGTGTCCGGTCCCGGCAGCGGCGGCGGTGGTTCGCCCAATCCCGCTTCCTCACCATTGTCATGACCGGAGTCTCCATGAACCAACCCGCGCTCGAAGGCCTGCGCCTGAATACGCCCGCCTACGTCACGCATGCCCGGCTGATCGAATGGGTGGCCGAGATGGCCGCGCTGACCGAGGCCAGCGAGGTCTACTGGTGCAACGGCAGCGAGCAGGAATACCAGCGCCTGACCGAGCAGCTGGTCGCCGCCGGCACGCTGATGAAGCTCAACCCCGAGCTGCGCCCGCGCAGCTTCCTGGCGCGCAGCGACCCGAGCGACGTCGCGCGCGTCGAGGACCGCACCTTCATCTGCAGCGCGCGCAAGGAAGACGCCGGCCCGACCAACAACTGGGTCGCCCCGGCCGAGATGCGCGAGCTGCTGCAGACCGGGCCGAACGCGCTGTTCAAGGGGGCGATGCGCGGCCGCACCATGTACGTGGTGCCGTTCTCGATGGGCCCGCTGGGCAGCCACATCGCGCACATCGGCGTCGAGCTGACCGACAGCCCCTATGTCGCGGTGAGCATGCGCACGATGACGCGCATGGGCCGCGGCGCGCTGGACGTGCTGGGCAGCCACGGCGAATTCGTGCCCTGCGTGCACACCGTCGGCGCGCCGCTCGAGCCCGGCCAGGCCGACGTCGCCTGGCCCTGCAACAAGACCAAGTACATCGTGCACTACCCCGAGACGCGCGAGATCTGGTCCTACGGCAGCGGCTACGGCGGCAATGCGCTGCTGGGCAAGAAATGCTTCGCGCTGCGCATCGCCAGCACCATGGGCCGCGACCAGGGCTGGCTGGCCGAGCACATGCTGATCCTGGGCGTCACCAACCCGCAGGGCAGGAAGTACCACGTCGCGGCCGCCTTCCCCAGCGCCTGCGGCAAGACCAACTTCAGCATGCTGGTCCCGCCCGAGGGCTACGAGGGCTGGAAGGTCACGACCATCGGCGACGACATCGCCTGGATCAAGCCGCATGCCGACGGGCGGCTGTATGCCATCAACCCGGAGGCCGGCTATTTCGGCGTCGCGCCGGGCACCAACTACCACACGAATCCGAACTGCATGGATTCGCTGAAGAGCGACGTCATCTTCACCAACGTCGCACTGACCGACGATGGCGACGTCTGGTGGGAAGGCATGACCGAGGAGCCGCCGGCGCACCTGGTCGACTGGCAGGGCCGCGACTGGACGCCGGCCATCGCGAAGGCGAATGCCGTGGACGGCAAGCCGCGCCCGGCCGCGCACCCGAACGCGCGCTTCACCGTCGCCGCGACCAACAACCCGGTGCTGGACCCGCAGTGGGACGACCCGGACGGCGTGGCCATCGACGCCTTCATCTTCGGCGGCCGGCGCAGCACCACGGTGCCGCTGGTCACCGAGGCGCGCAACTGGAGCGAAGGCATCTACATGGCCGCCACGATGGGCAGCGAGACCACCGCCGCCGCCGCCGGCGCGCAGGGCGTGGTGCGCCGCGACCCGTTCGCGATGCTGCCCTTCGCCGGCTACAACATGGCCGACTATTTCCAGCACTGGCTGGACCTGGGCGCGAAGATGCAGGCCACCGGCGCGACGCTGCCGCGCATCTACTGCGTCAACTGGTTCCGCAAGGGGGCCGACGGCAAGTTCGTCTGGCCCGGCTACGGCGAGAACATGCGCGTGCTGGACTGGATGATCCGCCGCATCGAGGGCCACGCCGGTGGCGCCGACAACGTCTTCGGCATCAGCCCGCGCTACGAGGACCTGCGCTGGGACGGCCTGGCCTTCACGCGCGAGCAATACGCCAGCGTGATCGGCATCGACCGCGCGGCCTGGCAGCAGGAGCTCAAGCTGCACGCCGAGCTGTTCCAGCAGCTCGCCCACCACCTGCCGCCGGAGCTGCCGGCGACCAAGGCGCGCATCGAGGAACGGCTCGCGGCCTGACCACGCGCGCCCGCCAGGACCGGCCGCGGCGCGCATGAAGCTGCAGCTGCTGTCCGACCTGCACCTGGAGAGCGAGGCCTTCGACCCCGAGCCGGCGCCGGGGGCCGATCTGCTGGTGCTGGCCGGCGACATCGACGCCACCTGGGCCGGCTACGAACGCTTCGTCGGCTGGCCGGTGCCGGTGCTGGTGGTCGCCGGCAACCACGAATTCGACGGCCGCGAGATCCGCGACGCCTGGCCGCGGCTGCACGAGCACGTCGCGCGCTGCGGCTTCACGCTGCTGCAGCGCGAGACGACGCTCGTCACCGCGGCCGACGGCCAGCGCGTGCGCTTCGTCGGCGCCACGCGCTGGAGCGACTTCGACCTCTTCGGCGCCGCGCAGCGCCAGCGTGCGATGCGCGCCGCCGCCTATTTCATGATGCTGATGGCGGCCACGCGCGACGGCGCGCCCTTCGACGCCGCCGCGGTGCGCGACGAGGGCCTGGCCTGCCGCGCCTGGCTGGAGAGCGCACTGGCCGAGCCGCCGCGCGGACGCTGGGACCGCACGGTCGTCGTCACGCACTTCGGGCCCGGCCTGCGCAGCGCCGACCCGCGCTACGGCGCGCAGCCGGGCACGGCCAGCTTCTGCAATGCCGACGACGACCTGATCCCGCGCGCCGACCTGTGGCTGCACGGTCACCTGCACTGCCGTCACGACTGGCGCGTCGCACGGCCCGGCCGCCGGCCGGCGCGCGTGGTGTGCAACGCGCGCGGCCTCGTCGGCAAGGGCGAGGCCGAGGGCCACGACCCGCTGTTCACCGTCGAGGTCTGACCCGCGTCAACATCCGGCCATCGCCGCGGATGCGACACTGGGCGCCGCAGCGCACCGAGGCACTGCAGCACAACCCGCGACAAAGGACCCTGCCATGAAGATCCTCGCCGCCGTCGACGGCAGCTCGTACACCAAGCGCATGCTGGCCTACCTGGCCGCGCACGACGAGTGGCTGGGCGCGCACCACCGCTACACGCTGCTGCACGCGGTGCCCGCGGTGCCGCCGCGGGCCGCCGCGGTGCTGGACAAGGCCACGCTGAAGGCCTACTACGACGACTCGGCCGAGAAGGTGTTCAAGCCGATCCGCAGCTTCTTCGCCAAGCAGGGGCTGCAGGCCGACTTCCAGTACAGGATCGGCCCTGCCGGCGAGGTCATCGCCGAGGCGGCGAAGAAGGGCGGCTACGACCTGCTGATCATGGGCTCGCACGGGCACGGCACGCTGACCAACCTGGTCATGGGTTCGGTGGCGACCAAGGTGCTCGCCCACTGCAGCACGCCGGTGCTGCTGGTGCGCTGACCCGGCGGCGGCGGCAGGTGCGCCGGCCGGCGCGTCAGTTGCCGGCGCCCGCCGGCCGGCGTACCGGACCGCGCAGGCCGTCGAAGCAGGTCGACAGCACCCAGTCGACGATCTGGTCGTCGCCGTACTGCCCGCCGGCCTTCAGGAAGGCCGGCACCGGGTCGCAGCCGCGCGCATAGATCGTGTAGAGCACCACCTCGGGCGGCAGCGCGGGGTCGATGTCGCCGGCGGCCTGGGCCTGCAGGATCCATTCGCCGAGCTTGTCGCTGACCTGCATCAGCAGGTCCAGGTAGGCCTTGTTCGCCATCAGCTCGGCGCGCAGCGACGAATTCTGCGAAGGCAGCGTCGGCATCTCGCCGGCCAGCTGCAGCTGCAGCGCCCAGCGCGTGACGGCGCGCAGGCGGTCGTAGGCGCTCGCCCCGGCGTGCGTCGCCTGCTGCTCGACGAAGGCCAGCGTGCGCTGCAGCAGCCGCACCATCGCCGCGGCGGCCAGCGCCTCCTTGGACGCGAAGTGCTTGTACAGGCTGGCCTTCGCGATGCCGACGTCGGCCGCCACCTCGTCGACCGTCATCAGGTCGAAGCCCTTGTCCGCGAGCAGGCGGTTGACGGCGTCGACGATCGCGTCCTCACGGACGCGCAGGACTTGTTCTCGGAACGACAGGCGGGCCATACCCCGCATTGTAGGGCGGCTGCAACACCCGGGTCGCCCGCTGAACGCAGCGGTTGTGGTGCCGACCGCACGGTCGGCGGACTATCCCGCGCGGCGGACCAGCTTCAGGTGCGGCAGCCAGCCGGTGCCGGCGACCGCGGCCGGCTCCGCGCCGGCCTCCTGCGCGCGTTGCAGGCTGAGGTCGAGCCCGAAGGCGGTGCCCAGGTCGGCCGGATCGTCGGCCGCGGGCGCGGGTTCGTCGCGCCCGAGGTGGAACCAGCGTGGACTGCGGTCGGCTTCGTTCATCGCGGCACCCCTCGTGATCCGTGCGTTTCGGGCGTCAGGTCGTCAGCGTCGGTAAGCAGTGTCACGCCGCTTTGCCGGCCGTGCACGCGGGCGCTGCCGCCGCGCGTGGCCCAGTTCACGCGAAGGCGCGCGCTGCCTAGAATCGCGCCCCCCGTGCCGCTGCCGGCCCGCCAGGCCGCCGCCATGCCGCCGCCCGCTCCCGCCGCCGTGCCTGCCGCCACCTTCGCCGCCATCGACTTCGGGACCTCGAATTCCGCGGTCGCGCTGCCGGCCGCCGCCGGCGGGGTCGAGCTGGTCGCGCTGGAGGACGGGCTGCCGACGATGCCGACCGCGGTCTTCTACCGCGCCGACACGCCGGCGCACCAGGCGACGCCCGACGCGCTGTTCGGCCGCGCCGCGATCGCCGCCTACGTCGAAGGCCACGACGGCCGGCTGATGCGCTCGATGAAGAGCATCCTCGGCGCCGCGCTGCTGGACCAGCGCACCGACGTCGGCGGCGGGCGCGCGCTGCGCTACCGCGACGTCGTCGCCGGCTACCTGCGCGAGCTGCGCCGGCGCGGCGAGGCGGCAGCCGGGCGGCCGATCGCGCGCGTCGTGCTCGGCCGGCCGGTCTTCTTCGTCGACGACGACCCGCTGCGCGACGCGCGCGCCGAGGCGGCGCTGCGCGACGCCGCGCTGGCCGTCGGCTTCGCCGAGGTGCGGTTCCAGTTCGAGCCGATCGCCGCCGCGCTGGACCACGAGCGCCAGGCGACGCAGGAACAGCTCGTGCTGGTGGCCGACATCGGCGGCGGCACCTCGGACTTCTCGCTCGTGCGCGTGGGCCCGGCGCGGCGCGGGCGCGCCGACCGCCGCGACGACATCCTGGCCAGCCATGGCGTGCACATCGCCGGCACCGACTTCGACCGCCATGTCGAGCTGGCCGCCATCCTGCCGCTGCTGGGCTACCGCACGCGCCGGCCGCCGCGGCCGGGAGACGACGGCCCGCCGGCGGAGGTGCCCAGCGGCATCTACTTCGACCTCGCGACCTGGCACCTGATCAATACCGTCTACGCGCCGGCGCGCGTGGCCGAGCTGCGCTCCATGCGCAGCTGGTACGCCGAGGCGCGCCACCACGCCCGGCTGATGCGCACGCTGGAGCAGCGGCTGGGCCATGCGCTGGCCGCGGCGGCCGAGCGCGCGAAGATCGACGTCGCCACGCGCGGCACGGCGGCGATCGCGCTCGACGAGCTCGAGCCGGCGCTCGCCGCGACGCTGGACGAGGCGCGCGCCGCCGCCGCGATCGAGGCCGACCTCGAGCGCATCGTGCAGGCGGCGCACGAGACGGTGCGGCGCGCCGGCGTCGCGCCGTCCGGCGTGGACCTGCTGTATTTCACCGGCGGCTCGACCGGGCTGCCGGCGCTGGTGCAGCGCATCGCCGCCGGCTTCCCGCAGGCCGAGCGCCGGCAGGGCGAACGCTTCGCGAGCGTCGCGACGGGGCTCGGCCTGCACGCACAGGCCTTGTGGGGCGCCCGGACGGACGCGGGCTGACGCGGCCGCTCAGCGGCGCGGCCGGCCGGGGCGCGGCGCGCGCGGGGCACTCGGGCGCCGCGCCGGCGCCGGGCGCGTCTTCGGCACCGCGCGCGGCCGGCTGACATCGGCGATCAGCATCACCGCGCGCACGAGGTCCTGCACCGCCTCGGCCAGGTCGGCCGGCGGTTCCAGCGTCTCGATCACCGCGGCCAGCGCGTCGGCGTCCTCCAGGTCCTCGGGGTCGAAATGCAGGTACAGCAGCGCCAGCGGCTCGACCAGTGCCGGGTCGTCGAGCGCGGTCAGCGCCGGGAAGGCGTCCAGCGCCGCCGCGAAGCCGGCCACCCAGGGCAGCACGCTGTCCGACGGCGGCGCGTCCTCGTCGTCGGGCGGCGCCACCCAGGGGTCGAACCACTGGCGCGCGGCGATCGCACGTTCCAACTCGGCATGGCGGCGCGCCGCCAGCGCATGCAGCTCGTCCAGCGCCGGCCCCGGTGGTGCCGCGCGCCCTTCGACGTCGTGCACGAAGCCCAGCCAGCGCGCCGGCGGCAGCGGCTGCGGCTGCAGCAGCACGCCGCACAGCCAGCCGTCCAGCGCCGACAGGTCCGGCGGCTCCAGCGGCGCCGGCAGCGCGGCCAGCAGTTCCTGCAGGCGTTCGATGTCCGCGTCGCTCAGCGGTGATGTCTTGTCCAGCGCAGGCTCCCCATGCCTGGGGATGGGCGGCCGCCGGTGTGGCGGCTAGATTGGCATCCCTCGGCCGTGCCGCATTGTCCCCCCTGCGCAGGTCTGCGCCAGCCGGGTGACGGCGCCGCCCAACGCTCCCAACGACGTCCTTTCCGGAGGACTTTCCGGGGCCCGCTGCGCAGGCAGCGGGCCCTGCTTTCTTTCGCCGCTTGACAAGTCACTTATCGGTGACTACATTCAAGTCACCGTTAAGTGACTTTGGAGTGCGCCATGGACCGTCGTGCTTTCGTCCGCCTCGTCGGCGGTGGTGTCGTCGTCGCGGCGGCTGCGCCACTGGCCGGCTGCTCGAGCGCCATCCCGCCGGAGGCCGTCGCGGCCTGGGCCGGACCCGGCGACGAGCCCGACCTGCGGCGCTGGATCGTCGCCCACGCGATCCTGGCGCCGCATTCGCACAACCTGCAGTCGTGGCTGGTCGACCTGCGCACGCCCGACGAGATCGTCCTGCGCTGCGACCGCGGCCGCCTGCTGCCGGTGACCGACCCGTTCTCGCGCCAGATCATGATGAGCCACGGCACCTTCCTCGAACTGCTGGTGCTGGCGGCGCGCCAGTGCGGCCACCGCGCCGAGGTCACGCTGTTTCCCGAAGGCGTCTTCGATGAACGCGCCATCGACGAACGCCCGGTGGCGCGCGTGCGCCTGGTGCCCGACGCGTCGCTGGCGCCGGACCCGCTGTTCGCGCAGGTGCTCAGAAGGCGCACCAACCGCAATGCCTACGACGCGGCGCGTCCCGTGCCGGCCGCCGCCTGGCAGGCGCTGGCCGCGGCCATGGCCGTGCCCGGGGGGGGCGCGCCGCTGGCCTTCGGCCATGTCGGCGCCGACGACGCGGCGGCGCTGCAGCGCCACCGTGCCATCGCCAGCCAGGCCTGGCGGATCGAGATGACGACGCCGGCGGCGATGCTGGAGTCGTTCAAGGTGCTGCGCGTGGGCGCACGCGAGATCGCCGAGCACCGCGACGGGCTGTCGCTGACCAGCCCGATGGTCGTCGCGATGACCAAGCTGGGCCTGTTCGACCGCAGCCAGGCGCCGGCGCCCGACAGCTACGCGACGACCAGCCAGATCGAGGACTTCGACGCCAAGATCGCCACCACGCCGGGCTTCCTGTGGATCACCAGCGAGGGCAATGCGCGCGCGACGCAGGTCGACGCCGGGCGCGCCTACCTGCGCGTGCAGCTCGCCGGCACCGCGCTGGGCCTGGCCATGCATCCGCTGCAGCAGGCGCTGCAGGAGTACCCGGAGCAGGCGGCGCCCTACGCCGCGATCCACGCGCTGCTCGGCGCGCCGCGGCCCACGCACACGGTGCAGATGTGGGCGCGCGTCGGCTATGCCGAGCCGGTGGGGCCGGCACCGCGGCGGGGCCTGGACGCGCACCTGGTCTGAGGTGCGATGATCTTCGAATGAC
This sequence comes from Rubrivivax sp., assembly GCA_019635315.1. Taxonomy (GTDB): domain Bacteria; phylum Pseudomonadota; class Gammaproteobacteria; order Burkholderiales; family Burkholderiaceae_C; genus Rubrivivax. The sequence continues at coordinate 132,058 of JAHBZT010000001.1, read as the reverse complement.
CGTCGCCGCCACCGCCACGGCACAGCCGCGCACCCGCAACCGCGCGGCGACCGAGGAGCGCATCCTGGCCGCGGTCGGCCAGGTGCTGGCGCGCGACGGCTTCGAGGCCGTCGGCGTCAACGCCATCGCGCGCGAGGCCGGCGTCGACAAGGTGCTGATCTACCGCTACTTCGGCGGCCTGCCCGAGCTGCTGCAGGCCTGGGGCCGCAGCGGTCGCTTCTGGCCGCGCGTCGCCGACCTGCTGGGCGACGACCCGCAGGCGCTGCTGGCGCGCCCGCTGGCCGAGCGTTATGCGCGCTTCTTCGCGCACTTCGTCGACGAGCTGCGGGCGCGCCCGCTGACGGTGGAGATCCTGGCCGCCGAACTGAGCCACCGCAACGAGCTGACCGCCATCCTGGAGGCCGAGCGCGAGGCCTGGGGCGACGAGGCCACGCGCGTGCTCGGTGGCCCCGAATTCGCGGCGCGGCCTTTCCTGAACGGCGTCACGCTGCTGCTGGTGGCCGGCGTGCAGTACCTGGTGCTGCGCAGCCGGCGCATCCGCGTCTTCGGCGGCGTGGACCTGCAGTCCGACGCCGGCTGGGCCGCGCTGAAGGCGTCCATCGCCGAGCTGGCGCGCACCTTGTTCCCGCCGTCGCGCTGAGCCGGCGCGCCGCTGCCGCACGCCGCGGCGCGGACTAGACTGCATGCTGTCGCGGCCGCGTCCTGGCCGCCCGGAGACCAGCATGGGTGCACCACAAGCCTTCACCGACGAACGCGAGATCGCGCACTGGATCGCCGGCCGCCGCGAGAGCGGCCAGGGCACGCGCACGCAGCCGGTGTGGAACCCGGCCACCGGCCAGGCGGCGCGCCAGGTGCGGCTGGCCGAGACAGCCGACGTGGCCGCCGCGGTGGCCGCCGCGAAGGCCGCGCAGCCGGCCTGGGGCGACACGCCGCCGATCCGGCGCGCGCGTGTGCTCAACGCCTTCCTCGCGCTGCTCAACCGCCACCGCGACCGGCTCGCCGCGATGATCACCGCCGAACACGGCAAGGTCTTCAGCGACGCCCAGGGCGAGGTCACGCGCGGCATCGACATCGTCGAGTTCGCCTGCGGCGTGCCGCAGCTGCTGAAGGGCCAGTTCAGCGACCAGGCCTCCACCGGCATCGACAACTGGACGCTGCGCCAGCCGCTGGGCGTGGTAGCCGGCGTCACGCCGTTCAACTTCCCGTGCATGGTGCCGTGCTGGATGTTCCCGGTGGCGCTGGCCTGCGGCAATGCCTTCATCCTGAAACCCAGCGAGCGCGACCCCAGCGCCAGCCTGTTGATGGCCGAGCTGCTGCAGGAAGCCGGCCTGCCCGACGGCGTCTTCAACGTCGTGCAGGGCGACAAGGTCGCGGTCGACGCGCTGCTGGCGCACCCCGACGTGGCGGCGCTCAGCTTCGTCGGCAGCACGCCGATCGCGCGCTACCTCTACGAGACCGGCGCCCACCACGGCAAGCGCGTGCAGGCGCTGGGCGGCGCGAAGAACCACATGGTCGTGATGCCCGACGCCGACCTCGACCAGGCGGTGGACGCGCTGATCGGCAGCGCCTACGGCAGCGCCGGCGAGCGCTGCATGGCGATCAGCGTCGCGGTGCTGGTGGGCGACGTCGGCGACCGCATCGTGCCGCGGCTGGCGGAGCGTGCGCGCGCGCTGAAGATCGGCAACGGGATGCAGGCCGACGTCGAGATGGGCCCCATCGTCACGCGCGAGGCGCGCGACCGCATCGAGGGCTACATCGCACTCGGCGTCGAGGAGGGCGCGCAGCTGGTCGTCGACGGCCGCGGGTTGAAGGTGCCTGGACACGAGGGCGGCTTCTTCACCGGCGGCACGCTGTTCGACCACGTGACGCCTTCGATGCGCATCTACCGCGAGGAGATCTTCGGCCCGGTGCTGGTCTGCGTGCGGGCGCGCGACTTCGCCGAGGCGCTGGCGCTGGTCAACGCGCACGACTACGGCAACGGCGTGGCCTGCTTCACCGGCGACGGCGGCGTGGCGCGCGAATTCGCGCGCCGCGTGCAGGTGGGCATGGTCGGCATCAACGTGCCGATCCCGGTGCCCATGGCCTGGCACGGCTTCGGCGGCTGGAAGAAGAGCCTGTTCGGCGACATGCACGCCTATGGCGAGGAAGGCGTGCGCTTCTACACCAGGCAGAAGAGCGTGATGCAGCGCTGGCCCGACGGCACGGCCAAGGGCGCCGAATTCGCGATGCCCACCGCACGATGAGTGCTGCCGCCACGCCCCCGCCGCTGTCCCCGTTCGCGACCGTGCGCGCGCAGGTCGGCGACCTGGTTTCGCTGGGCGACGCGCCGGCCGGCGAACGGCGCTGCGTGGCCTTGCTCGGCGGCACGGTGGAAGGTCCCGGTCTGCAGGGCGTGGTCCTGCCCGGCGGCAGCGACTGGCAGTGGCGGCGCGCCGACGGCGTGCTGGAGATCGACGCGCATTACATCGTGCGCACGCCGGACGGTGCGCTGGTCGAGGTGCGCAGCCAGGGTCTGCGCCATGGCCCGCCCGAGGTCATGGCGGCGCTGGCGCGCGGCGAGCCGGTGCCGCCGGACGCCTACTTCTTCCGCACCCTGATGCGCTTCACCACCGGGGCGCCGGCCTGGCAGCCGCTGAACCGCGTGCTCGCCGTGGCCAGCGGCCGCCGCGAGGCGCGCGAGGTGCTGCTGCAGGCCTGGGCGATCGGCTGAGAGGCTGAGAAGCCATCCCACGCGCACGCGCCGCTCCCCCTGGCGCCAGCGTGGGCATTACTTCCTCAACCGGGCCGGCCGGCGGCCGATGAAGACCGGGTGATGCCCCGTCTCCCGCGCCCGTGAACGCCTTCCACGACGTCCGCCAGACCCAGGCGCGGCTGCAGTCGTGCCTGGCGGCCGCCGACCCGGCGACCGGCGGGCTGCCCGCGCCAGCGGCCGAAAGGGCGCGCGAGGCGATCCTGCTCGCCGGCGCGCTGGACCGGCCCGACGACCAGGGCCGCGCCGGCGCCTGGCTGTGCACGCACCTGTTCCGCCTGGGCCGCTTCGGCGGCGTGCTGCGCGAGGCGCCGGCGGCGCTGCCGCTGCTGGCCGGCGCTGCGCTGCAGGCCGAGCGCCGGGAACTGCTGCGAGTGCTCACTCTTTCAGCCTGCGAGGCCGCACGTTTCGACACCGCGATCGAGGCCGCGCAGGAGCTGGTCCGGCTGACCTCGGCCGGCAGCGACGGCGGCGCCTCGCTGAATGCCGCCTTCGCGCTCGCGGTCTGCCTGGAGCGCATGGGCGACTCGTGGCAGGCCGTGCGCGTGCTCGGCCAGGCGCTGGACAGCCATGGCGACGCGGCTGCCGAACACCCGCGGCTGGTGGCGCTGAATGCGCTGTGCGCGATCTCGCTGGGCGAGTTCCAGCGCCTGCGCGACGCCGCGCCGGCGGCCGAACTGCACGAGGCGCTGGCGCGTGCACGCGACGCCGGCGAACGCGCGCGCGCGCAGCTGGCGCGGCTGCACGACCCGGCCTACGAGGTCGCGATCCTGGGCAACCTCGGCGAGGTGCTGCTGTTCCAGGGTGAGCTCGACGAAGCCGAGCGGCTGCTCGACGCCGCGCATGCGATCGCGCGCCAGCGCGGCCTGCAGGCCTATGCCTGGCGCGTGCGTGTCTCGGTCGGCGAGTGGCAGCTCGCGGCCGGCCGCCCGGCCGAGGCGCTGGGCGGCGCCGAGGCCCTGATCGCCGAGATGGGCGGCGCCGGCGAGTCGGCACCCCAGCAGACGCTGATGCGGGCCCACCATGTCGCCTACCTGGCCTGCCGGGCGCTGGGCCGCTTCGAGCCGGCCCTGGCCCACTTCGAGGTCGTCGAGCGCATGGAGCGCCGGCGCGCCACCGTGCAGCTGCGCGCGCAGTCGCAGCTGTTCGTCACGCGCAGCGAGGCGCAGCGTGCGCAGTGGCAGGCCGAGCAGGCGCGGCAGGACGCCGAGCGGCAGCGCGAGCGCGCCGCAGCCTTCGCGGCCAGCGCCGAGAGCGACCCGCTCACGGGCCTGGGCAACCGCCGCCACCTGGACCGCCGCTGCGCCGAGCTGCTGCCGCGCCTGGGCGCCGAGGGGCGGTCGCTGGCGCTGGCGCTGATCGACATCGACCGCTTCAAGCAGATCAACGACCGTCACGGCCACGCTGCCGGCGACCGCGTGCTGGTCGCGATGGCGCAACTGCTGCGCGAGAACATGCGCGAGACCGACGTGCTGGCGCGCCACGGCGGCGAGGAATTCGTCATCGTGCTGCCCGGCATGGGCTCGCTGCTTGCCGCCGAGGTCTGCGAGCGGCTGCGCGAGCGCATCGCGCGCCACGCCTGGGCCGAGATCGTCGCGCCCGGCTTCACGCTGACTGCCAGCATCGGCCTGGCCAGCGCGCCGCCCTACGAGCTGCCGGCGCTGATGCAGCTGGCCGACCAGGCGCTGTACCGCGCCAAGCGCGCCGGGCGCAACCGGCTGTGCGTGGCGGCGCGGGACTAGCACGCCCGGGTCGCCCGGGCCGCCTGTCCCCGGCCCGACTCCCCCGACGGCAGGTTGTACGCGCTGACGCCTTGCGTTAGCTTTCCTGCCGCACCGGGCGCCGCCCGCATTCGGGGCCGGCCCCCGGCGACATGGAGTCCCGGGCCTTGTCCAGCGCATCGAACCTGCCGCGCCTGCGTCTGCTGGGCGCCGTCGGCTTGGAGTGCGGCGACCGCGTCGACGAACTGCCGGTCGAACGTGCGCTGCAGCTGCTCGTCGTGCTGGCCTGCGCCGGCGACTGGGTCGAGCGCGATCGCCTGGCCCACTTGTTCTGGCCCGACCACGAGCCCGATGCTGCGCGCCGCAACGTGCGCAAGCAACTGCACCGGCTGCGCCAGTGGCGCTGGGGCAGCGGGCTGCAGGCCAGCGCGACGCGCGTGCGCTGGGCGGGCGACAGCGACCTGGCCGCCTTCGACGCCGCGGTCGCGGCCCAGGACGCGGCGCTCGCCCTCCGCCTGTACCGGGGCGAGCTCGCGCCGCGCTTCGAGGTCGGCGCCGCGCCAGGCTTCGCGCAGTGGCTGCTGGCCGAACGCGAGCGCCGCGCGCGCAGCCACCAGGCGCTGGTGCTGCGGCAGATCGCCGCCACGCCGGCGGCCGACCAGCGGCTGGCGCTGGCGCAGCCGCTGAACGAACGCGACCCGCTGGACGAGGAGCTCGCGCTGGCCTGCGCGCAGGCCTGGCTGGATCTCGGCCGCCATGCTGACGCCGCCGCGGTGCTGCATGCCCATGCACGCTGCCTGGGCAGCGAGCTCGCCATCGCGCCGTCGGCGCGCGTGCTGGCGCTGCTGCGCGCCGCCGCACAACCCGCCGGGGCGGCCGGTGGCCAGGCCACGGCCGCGGCCGCCGTGGCGCCGCCCGAGCCCGGCCATCTCGTCGGCCGGCGTGCCGAACTGCGCGCGCTGCTCGATGCGCTGGCGCACGAGCGCGTGGTCACGCTGCACGGGCCGGGCGGCATCGGCAAGAGCCGGCTGGCGCGCGCCGCCGTCGAACGCCTGGCCGCGGACCCGGCCTGGCGCTGGCCGCCGCTGACCCTGGCGCTGGCGGAGCTTTACGACGCCACGGCCGTCGCACAGCGGCTGGCGGCGGCGCTCGGGGTCGCGCTCGGGGACGCGCCCGATCCCTGGACCGCGCTGCAGGCGCACCTGCACAGCCGTCCGCTGCTGCTGGTGCTGGACAACGCCGAGCAGGTCGCGGGCCTGCAGGCAGCGCTGGCCCGGTTGCTCGGGACCTGCAGCGAACTGCGTCTGCTCGTCACCTCGCGCCAGCCGGTGGCCCTGCCCGGCGAGTGCGTGACGAGCCTGGCCGGGCTGCCCTGGCCCGACGACGAGGACGCCACCGAGCCGGACATCGCCGCCCGCTTCGACGCGGTGGCGCTGTTCCGCGCCCGCGCACTGGCCGTCGATCCCGGCTTCGACCTGGCCCGCCAGCTCGAAGGCGTCGTGAGCGTGGCCCGGCTGGTGCAGGGGCTGCCGCTGGCCCTGGAGCTGGCCGCCGGCTGGTCGCGGCTGCTGCCGGCGGCCGAGATCGCGGCCGAGCTGGAGGCCTCGATCGACGTCCTCGAGCGTGCCGCGACCGCGCCGCCTGCGGCGCGTCCCGAGCACGCCAGCCTGCGCGCGACACTGCAGCGTTCCTGGGACCTGCTGGTGCCCAGCGAGCGGGCGGCGCTGACGGCGCTGGGCACCATGCGGGGCGGCTTCGGCCACGACGCTGCGCGCGCCGTCGCCGGCGCGGCGATGCCGGTGCTGGCCGCCCTGGTCGACAAGAGTCTGGTGCAGAGCGACCCGGCGCGGGCGCGCCTGGACCTGCACCCGCTGGTCGCGGCCTTTGCGCGCGAGCAGGCGGCGCGGCAGCCGGCCGAGGCTGCCGCCGTCGCGGCGCGCCATGCAGCGTGGTTTGCCGACTGGCTGCGGCGCACGGCGCCGCAGGCCACCATGGCCGCCGCGGCATTCAACGCCGCGGTCGCCGCCGAGCTCGGCAACCTCGAGCTGGCCTGGGACCATGCGGTGCGCAGCAGCGACGCGGCGATGCTGGCCCAGATGGCCAACCCGCTGAGCAACTACTTCGAGAACAGCGGCCGCTTCCGCGAGGGCATGGCATGGCTGGAGCGCGCGGTGCCGGTCGCCGCCGCGCAGCGCCCGCTGGCGCTGCAGCTGCACCGCGGCCTGGGCACGCTGGCGTACCGGCTGGGTGCGCACGAGCGCGTCGAGCGGCATGCCCGCGAGGCAGTGCGCCTGGCGCGCCAGCTCGGCGAGGGGACGGCGCTGAAGGCGGCGCTGAACCTTTGCGGGCTGACGCTGTGGCAGCGCAACCGCTTCGCCGAGGCCACGCGCTACTTCGAGGCGGCGCTGCGCAAGGCGGAGCAGGACGGCGACCACCGCGGCATCGCCGTGTTCACCTCCAACCTGGGCCTGGTCGCGCGCGAGCTCGGCGACTTCGACCGCTCGCTGAGCCTGCTGCAGCGTGCGCATGCGGCGGCGCTCGAACGCGGCCACCACCGCAGCGCGGCCATCGGCTGCAACAACATCGGCAACCACCACCGCCTGTTCGCCGCCTGGGACGACGCGCTGCGCTGGCTGCACGAGGGCCTGGCGATCGTCGAGCAGCATGGCCTGCAGGGCCTGCGCGCGAGCTTCGCGGTCAACCTGGGGCTGGCCGAGCTGGGACGCGGGGCGCTCGACGCCGCGCAGGCCTGGCTGGAGCGGGCGCTGGCGTTGGACGGCCGCGGCGCCGAGCCCTATCTCGTCGTCGCGGCGCGGCTGGGCCAGGCCCAGCTGCTGATACGGCGAGCGCAGTTTACGCAGGCCCGCAGCGCATTGGCCGCCGCCGTGCAGCAGTCGCGCGCCGTGCGCGCCGGCTTCCACGCGCTGGAGGCGGTGGTCGTGCTCGCCGAGTGGCATGCCGCCCGGGGCGCACGCGACCGCGCCGCGATGCTGCTGCAGCGCCTGCTCGCCGAACCCGGACTCGACGCGACGCTGCGCGTCGAGGCCACGCGTGCGCTGGCCGGGCTGGGCCCGGTCGAGGTGGCCGCCGCGACCACCGAGCGGCCGGTCTCGCTGCAGGCGGTGCTCGACGACCTGGTGGCACAAGCCGCCTTCGCCGACGGCGGAACGCCCGTGGAACACCCCGCGGCCTAAGGTGCCTGCGTGGCGCCTTCCGGCGCCATGCAGGAGCGGCCGATGGCGGGCGAGGTGAGGACATTCGTGGTGCAGGTCTGGCAACGGCTGGGCCGCTACCGCGCGGCGGTGCGGCCCGCCGACGGCGGCCCGACCAGCCTGTTCGACGGGCCCGCCGAACTGGCGCGCTACCTGGGTGCCGACGCCCCCGGTACGTGCGCCGGCGAAGGCCCGGCGCGCCACGCAGCCGACGCGGCGCCCGGGTCCCGCTCCGCACCACCCACGCGCTCAGGAGGATCGTCATGCTGACCCGCACCCGAAGTGTTCTCGTCGCCGCCTCGCTCGCGGCAACCCTCGGCCTGGCGGCCTGCGGCGGAGGCGGCAGCGCCGATGGCATCGGCGCCGCGGGCGGCACCGTGACCGCCTCCAGCGGCGCCAGCGTCGCGGTGCCGGCCGGGGCGCTGGCGCAGGCCACGCCGATCGCGATTGCGGCCGATGCCGCCGGCGCGCCGGCGCTGCCGGCCGGCACGACCACGGTCGGCGAGGTCCATGCGCTGACGCCGCACGGCACCAGCTTTTCGACGCCGGTCACCTTGACGCTGCCCTACGACGCCGGGCGCGTGCCGGCAGGCGCCAGCGTGCAGCTGCTGAAGACCAATGCCGCGCGCGACGGCTGGGAGCCGGTGGCCGGTGCGACGGTCGGCACGGCGACGGTCTCCGCGCCGCTGTCCGGCTTCTCCTGGGTGGTGGCGGTCGCCGCGGCGACTGCCAGCGGGGGACTCACCGGCACCTGGAATTCGCTCTACATCTGCGAGCCCGACACCGGTGGCAGCTTCAGCGGCGACGACACCCTCGTAGTGACGCAGAGCGGGAACAACATCAGCTTCACCGTCTCGGACGGCGCGAACGGCGTCGGCACGCTGGCCGGCGACACCGTGACCTGGACCAGCGCCGGCCCGGGCTACACCGAACGCGGCACCTGGACCGTGATCGGCCCCGACAGCATGGTCAAGCGCTCGACCTACACGAACAACCCGTCCGTCGGGGGTGGTGGGACGTGCAGCGGGTCGCTGCATCGGGTGCCCTGACCATGCCAGTCCAGATCAACGGAGGAGCCACGATGACGGCGTTCGCGGGTCGATTCCGAATCCGGAAGTGTGAGGGGGCGGCACCTCGTATCAGCACCCGGCCCATTCCCTGGTGGCAGTACGGAAGGCTTCTGATGCTAGGCAGTTTGCCTGCAGTGGCGGGATGCCCGTTCGGCTTCGGCTCCGACCAAGATCCCAATACATCGAGGACACACTGCGCCTACTCAGAAGCTCCGCAGATCACTACAGAGGCGGTGGGCGTGACGGTGTTCGAAGGGCAGACAGCCGTCTTCCGCGTCGGCGCGCGAAACGCCGAGGGCTACCGATGGTTCGAGCGAGGCCCGCTCGGGTTGGGAGAGCGGACGATGCTTCAGGACGGCATCTTCAACTCGCTCGCGATCGGACCGGTGACGATGGCTGACGACGGCAGGATCTTCACGGTCACCGCCTACAACTGCTTCACCATGAGAGACAACATCGGTGCGCTCCTACTGACCGTTCTCCCGCTTATCCCGTCGATCACGCAGGGCCCTCGGAGCCTCTCGGTGCCCGAGGGCCGCAGCGCCACCTTCGAGGTGGTCGCCACCGGCACCGCCCCGCTGAGCTACCAGTGGCGCCGCGACGGCGCCGACATCGCCGGCGCCATCGGTGCCTCCTACACCATCGGCAGCGTGACACTGGGCGACAGCGGCGCGCGCTTCGACGTCATCGTCAGCAACGCCGCGGGGCCGGTGCAGAGTGGCGTGGCGACGCTCACCGTCGAGGAGTCCGCGAGCCCGGCGTCGCTGGACCGCAGCTTCGGCGCGGCCGGCGTCGCGGTCACCACGCTGGCCGGGCACGACCTGTTCCCGCACACGCTGGTCAACCTGCCCGACGGCCGCCACGCCATCGTCGGCCGCGCCCAGGTCTTCGGTGCGACGATGGCCACCAAGCTCGTGGTGGCGGTCTACCGCCCCGACGGCACGCCCGACGGCAGCGTGGGCGCCGGCGGCCTGATCGTGCAGGACATGGCGGCCTGGCTGGCCGACCGCGCGCCGGCCGAGACCTTCCAGGGCATCACGCTGGCCGAGGCGCCAGCGCGCAGCGCCGCCTACCACGAGCGCAACGGCGTGGCCGGCCTCGTCGTCGGGCTGCAGGCCACGACGACGGCGGACAGCCTGCCTGCGCCCTATACGGTGCTGGCGCGGTTCTGGCTCGCCGGGCCCGCCGCCGGTGGCCTGGACCCCGGCTTCGGCAACGCCGGGGTCGTGCGGCAACCGTCGCCGACCTCCCCGGGCGCGCGCATCACGCGTGGGCTCGCGGTCGACAGCCAGCAGCGGCTCTACGAACTCGTGACCACGACGTTCACGACCAGCGCGCTGCAGGGCAGTGGCTCCAGCCTGCGGCGCTGGCGCGCGGACGGCACCGCGGACGCGGACTGGGGCCCTGGCGGCGAGGTCGTGCTGAACGACCCGCTCAATGCGCCCGGCCAGCGTGTCGAGGTGCTGCCGGACGGCCGCGTGCTGGTCGCCGCCATCGAGCGCGACGACCCCCGGCGTCACCTCGTCCTGGCGCGCTTCGACGCCGATGGCAGCCTGGACGGCAGCTACGGCAACGGCGGCCATGCGCGCCTGGGACGCGGCGTCGACTTCAACACGCTCAACGCCACCGGCGCCGCGTTGTGGCAGCTGGCGATGGCGGGCAGCGGCCGCGTGCTGGTCGGCGTCAGCGGCGCCGACTACCCCTTCGTGGCGCGCCTGTCGGCCGACGGGGCCGTCGATGTCACCTGGACTGCCATGGTGCAGCCGGAACATCCGGGCTACTGGCGCGAGACGGCCGCGTGCGGCCTGCACACGCTGGCGGACGGGCGGGTCATGACCCTGCAGCGCGAAGCCAGCGGCTTCGCCGTCCGCCGCTGGCTGGGCGACCTGTCGTCACTGGATCCCAGGTTCCATCGCGACGACAGCGGGCTCGCGTCGACCGCCACCGTCTACCCGTTCGAGAACCTGTCGTATGCCAGCTTCTCGTGCTTCGCCACCCACCTGCAGGCCGACGGCCGCATCGTCGTCGCCGGCCGGGCTTTTGGCGCCGTGTCCGGCCTGCCCAACGGCTTCGGGCTGGTGCGGCTGCGCGGCGGCGACCAATGACCAGGCCGCGGCGGCGGCCCGGTCAGGTCCCGATCACCCCGCCGTCCTCGCGCCGGATCACCAGCGTCGCGCTGCGCGGGCGGCCGCCTTCGCGGTGGTCCGGCCACGACGAGTGGCGCTGCGGGTCCTGCGGGTCGCTGCGCTCGCCGGGCGACTCGCCCGGGTGCTGAACGTCGACGAACATCGTGCGGCCGTCGGGCGTCCAGCTGACGCCGGTGATCTCGCAGCCCACCGGGCCGGTCAGGAAGCGGCGCATCTCACCGGTCGCCAGGTCGCAGGCCAGCATCGCGTTGTTGCCCAGGCGGGCGAACTCGCCCTGGTTCAGCGCGCGGTTGCCGATGTCGGTCTGCACCCACAGCAGGCCCTGGGGGTCGAAGGCCAGGCCGTCCGGGCAGGCGAAGGCGTCTCCGACGACGTTGCCTTTCGCTTCGGCGCGCTCGTTGGCCGGGTCGCCGGCGAGCACCAGGTGGTTCCACTCGAAGGTCTCGCCGTCGAAGTCGCCGTCCTCGCGCCAGCGGATGATGTGACCCATGGTGTTGCGCGCGCGCGGGTTGGCGGCGTCCACGCCGGGGCGGCCCTCGCCGCCGCGCGCGGCGTTGTTGGTCAGCGTGCAGTAGACCCAGCGCGAGGCCTGGTCGATGGCCAGCCACTCGGGGCGGTCCATCTTCGTGCCGCCCAGCAGGTCGGCCGCCTGGCGCGCCTTGATCACCACCTCGCCCTGGTCGGCGAAGCCGCGGTCGCCGGTCAGCGGCCCGGTGCCATGCTGCAGCGGCAGCCAGCGGCCGCGGCCGTCGGCGTCGAAGCGTGCGACGTACAGCGTGCCGTGGTCCAGCAGCGTGGCATTGGCCTTCGCGCCGCCGGGGCGCATGCGGTCGCGGCTGACGAACTTGTAGATGTACTCGAAGGCCGCGTCCTCGCCGCTGTAGACGACGGCGCGGCCGTCCTTCGTCAGCGCGACCCAGGCGCCCTCGTGCGTGGCGCGGCCGAGCGCCGTGCGCTTGACCGGCGTGCTGGTCGGGTCCAGCGGGTCGACCTCGACGATCCAGCCAAAGCGGTTGGGTTCGTTCGGGTGGCGCACGGTGTCGAAGCGCGGGTCGTGCTCGTGCCAGCGGTACCAGTGGTTCTTGCGGATGCCCCAGCGGCGCTCGTGCGCGGTCGGCTGGTCCGCGGGGAAGAAGTAACCGTTCCAGTTTTCCTCGCCGGAGAGCACCGTGCCCCAGGGCGTGAGTCCGGCGGCGCAGTTGTTCAGCGTGCCCAGCACGCGGCGGCCAGCGGGGTCGGCCGCGGTCTTCATCAAGGCATGGCCGGCGGCCGGTCCGGCGACGGCGAACGGCGTCGTCGCGGTGAAGCGCCGCGCGTAGCGCGACGGACGCACGAGCTGCCAGCGCGTGCCGTCGAAGGCCACCTCGATGACCGAGAGGCCGTGCGCGGCCTGGCTCTTGGCCACCTTCTCGGCCGTCCACGGCTGCATGCCGCCGGGGTGCAGCAGGCCGTCGTCGGTGTATTCGTGGTTGATCACCAGCAGGCCGCGCCGGCTGCCTTCCAGCGCCACGTAGTGGATCGCGTCGTGGTGCATGCCCAGCTGCAGCGCCTGCTCGGCGGCGCTGTTGCCGGCGTCGGGCCGCCACGCGGGCATCGCGCCGGGCACGCCGACCGGCTCGCCCCAGGGCGCGATGACGTCGACGCGGTACCCCGGCGGCACCACGACATGGTCGGCGCGGCTGGGCGGCACGCTGGCGAAGCCCAGCGTCGGCCGCGCCGCCGGTGCGGGCGCGGGCGCGACGGCGCAGCCGGCCAGCGGCCCGAGTGCGGCGGCCAGTGCCGCGCCCCCGCCGCCGAGCAGCACGATGCGGCGCGCGGGGTCGGAGATCTCGTGGATAGTCGGGTTGGAGGACCGGTTGCTGTCCTCCATCGTGGAGAAGTCCTTGGCCATGGCGCGAGGCTACACCGCGCGCGCTACAGCTTCTCGGTCTCGCCGGCCTTGGGCTGCCACTTCATCAGGCGTTTTTCGACCTTGCCGACCAGGGCATCGAGCACCAGCGCGAAGGCGGTCAGCACCAGGATGCCGGCCATCACGGTATTGATGTCGAACGTGCCCTCGGCCTGCAGGATCAGATAACCCACGCCCTGGCTGGAACCCAGGTATTCGCCGACCACGGCGCCGACGAAGGCCAGGCCCACGCTGGTGTGCAGGCTGCTGAAGACCCAGCTCGTCGCGCTGGGCAGGTAGACGTGGCGCAGCAGCTGCTTGCTGCTGGCGCCCAGCATGCGCGCATTGGCCAGCACGACCGGGCTGACTTCCTTGACGCCCTGGTAGACGTTGAAGAAGACGATGAAGAAGACCAGCGTCACGCCCAGCGCGACCTTGGAGCCGATGCCGAGGCCGAACCAGACCGCGAAGATCGGCGCCAGGATGATGCGCGGCATGCTGTTGAGCGCCTTGATGTAGGGCTCCAGGATCGCGCTGGCCATCGGGCTGAGCGCCAGCCACAGTCCGCACAGCAGGCCCAGCACGGAGCCGATGCCGAAGGCCAGCAGCGTTTCCACCAGCGTGACCCACAGGTGGTGGTAGATGTCGGCCTCGGTGACGAACCAGCTCCAGATGCGGCCGAAGATCTTCAGCGGCTCGCCGAAGAAGAACGCCGCCTGGCGATCGTTCTCGAACATGAACGGCGGAATCAGCCCCGGCTTGGTCATCACGTGCCAGAACGTGAAGACGGCGACCAGCAGGCCGATCTGCCAGAAGCGGATGTTGCGGGGAGACGGCTTGAACATGGGGGGTCAGCAACTCCCGCCCGCGGCGAGTGGGCGGGGTGGCGCTGATGGATCGAGAGAGAGTGGTGGCGGCTCGCGGCGCGTTGTGGACGTTCTTGTTGGTGCGCAGCGCTTGCGTACTCGCATTAGCGCAGCGAAGCCGCGTGGGGGCAGCCCGCAGCGCCCAGAGTCCGGCGGTCGGCGCTGCGCGCCGACTGCCCTGCGATGCTCGAACGCTTGGCCCGCCGCCAACTCACTTCGCTCACTGCGCTCGCTCCGTTCGGACATCGGCGGCGAGTCAGTCTTGGAGGCGCGCTGCGCGCGCGGCCAAGCGTTCTGCGCTTCTCGGCGCCTCCCATGGGCGCTGCGGGCTGCCCCCACGCGGCTTCGCGACACGGCGGTGGCGTTCCACCAGGTCGCATGCCACTGTCGGTGGAACTCGCGCCAGGCGGTACCCGCTGCCGGCGATGTGTGGAGCGCCGAGCAGCGCAGCTTCGGGGTCGGCGCGCACGCAGTGCGCGCCTCCCCAACTGACTCGCCGCCGGTGTCCGAACGGAGCGAGCGCAGCGAGCGAAGTGAGTTGGGCGGCGCGACCCCGAAGCGAGCAGCGGAGGGCAGCCACCGCCGCAGGCGGTGGCCGCGGAACCCTGAGCCGGCAGCGGGTACCGCCTGGCGCGATGCGCTGGCGCCTGCAGTCCGATTGAACGGTCGTAGAGCGCAGAAGTACATGCAACAGCCGAACGTCTGCAATGCGCCCCAAGCGGTCGGCCTGGCAACGCCGCCCATCTCAGGCCGCCTTCTCCAGCTGCTGCGCATAACCCTTCAGCACCTCGTCGCGCAACTGGGCCCAGATCGCGGCGTGCAGCTCGATGAAGCGTTCGGTGGTCTTGATCTCGGCCACGTCGCGCGGGCGCGGGATGTCGATCGAGAACTCGCCGATCAGGCGCGAAGCCGGGCCGGCGCTCATGATCACGACGCGGTCGCTCATCGCGATCGCCTCGTCCAGGTCGTGGGTGATGAACAGCACCGCCTTGCGCTTGGCGGCCCACAGCTCCAGCACCTCGTTCTCCATCAGCTGGCGGGTCTGGATATCCAGCGCCGAGAACGGCTCGTCCATCAGGATGATGTCCGGGTCCAGCGCCAGCGTCTGTGCCAGGCTCGTGCGCTTGCGCATGCCGCCGCTGAGCTGGTGCGGGTAACGGTCGCCGAAGCCGCCCAGGCCCACGCGCTTGAGCCAGTGCTCGGCCTGGTCGCGGGCCTCGGCCAGCGGCACGCCGCGGAATTCCAGGCCGGCCATCACGTTGCCGGCCGCGGTGCGCCAGGGCATCAGGCTCTCGGCCTGGAACATGTAGCCGGCACGGGTGTTGATGCCCACCAGCGGCTGGCCGAAGACCGTCACACCGCCAGTGCTGGGCTGCAGCAGACCGGCGGCCACGTTCAGCAGCGTGCTCTTGCCGCAGCCGGTGGGGCCGACGACGGAGACGAACTCGCCGGCGCCCACCGTCAGCGTGATGTCGCGCACCGCGGTGTAGCGCTGGCCGGGGTCGTCCTTGCTGACGAAGGTGCAGGCGATGTCCTGCAGGTGCAGCGCGGGGGGGTTCATCAGTGCTGGGGCAGCGCGGCTGCCTCGGTCGGGGTGTCGCTGCGGCCGCGCGTGAACCAGCCGATCAGCCACAGCACGCCGACGATGGCCGCGGCGCCGGCCGCCTGCTCGGCGCCGCTCATCCGATGCGCGTGCCACAGGAAGGAGCTGGTCGCCGCCAGCACGACGAGGAACATGCCGGCCGCGGCCCAGGCCGCCGCGGGCGTGATCGCCGGGTCCCAGCGCTGCACGCGCGCCAACTCGAAGGCCGGCTTCGGAAAGCGCGCCGCCACGTCCGCCGGCCGCCAGCCCGGCGGCTTCAGCCACACACGCAGCTTGTCGGCCCACGAGCGCGCGTGCCAGCTGTCGAGAACCAGGTCCCTGTAGACCTGCAGGTTGGCCCACAGCGGGTCGTGGCTGCGCAGCGGCGAGCGCGTGCCGTAGACGCAGGGCTCATGCTCGTCCTCCGGCTCGAAGGTGCCGAACAGGCGGTCCCAGACGATCAGGATGCCGCCGTAGTTGCGGTCCAGGTAGCGGTCGTTGACGGCGTGGTGCACGCGGTGGTTGGACGGCGCGCAGAACCAGCGGTCGAACCAGCCGAGCCGGCCGACCTGCTGCGTGTGCACCCAGTACTGGTACAGCAGGTCGATCAGCGCGACGACCGCGAAGACCACCGGCGGCACGCCGGCCACCGCCATCGGCAGGTAGAAGATCCAGCCGAAGAGGAAGCCGCTGCTCGTCTGGCGCAGCGCGGTGCTGAGGTTGTAGTCCTCGCTCTGGTGGTGCACCGCATGCGCCGCCCACAGCACGGCCACGCGGTGGCCGGCGCGGTGGTACCAGTAGTAGCAGAAGTCGTAGAAGACCAGCGCGAAGACCCACACCCAGGGCGACGAGGCCGACAGCTCGAACAGCGCCACGTGCTCGAACACCGCGGCATAGATGCCCACGCGCAGCAGGCGACCGAAGACGCCGGTGACCTGGCTCATCACGCCCAGGCCGATGCTGGCCAGCGCGTCGCCCAGCCGGTAGGTGTTGCGCCCGCGTGCCAGCCCGACGGCGAATTCCAGCGCGATCAGCGCCAGGAACACCGGCGTGGCCAGCACGATGATCTGCGGACCGGTCATCGTGCGCTGCGAAGCCGGCTCAGCCGCGCGGGTACTTGGCGTTGGCCTTCTTCACGAAGTCGTTCGTGTAGACGGCCTGCAGGTCCAGCCTGGCCGCGGCGATCTCCTTGTCGACGCTGGCCAGCGCGCGGAATGCGGTGTCCGATCCCTTGTCGGGGATCATGCCGTCGGGCGACAGCGCGCCCTTGGCGGCCAGGAAGGCGTCGATGTAGACCGCGCGGTCGCCCAGCAGGTAGGCCTCGGGCACGTTGTTGATGATGTCGCTGGGGCCGGCGGCCTGGATCCACTTGTTGGCGCGCACCATCGCATTGGCCATCGCCTGCACGGTGTTCGGGTTGCGGTCGATGAAGCTCTGCGGGCAGTACAGGCAGCCCGCCGGCATCGGCCCGCCGAAGACGCGCTCGGCCTCGGCCACCACGCGCGTGTCGCTGACGATCTTCAGGTCGCCGCTGCGCTGCAGCAGCGTGATCACCGGGTCCAGGTTGCTGATGGCGTCGATCTGGCCCGAGCGCATCGCCGCCACCGCACCCTGGCTGGCGCCGACGCCGACGATGGCCACGTCGCTGGGCTTCAGGCCCACCTTCGCGAGCGCGAAGTTGACCATCACGTTGGTGCTGGAACCGGGCGCCGTGACGCCGACCTTCTTGCCCTTCAGGTCGGCGACGGTCTTGAAGTTGGGCATCGTCTTCGGGTTCACGCCCAGCACGATCTGCGGCGCGCGGCCCTGCAGCACGAAGGCGCGCATGCGCTGGCCCTTGTGCTGCATGTTGACGGTGTGCTCGAAGGCGCCGCTGACGACGTCGGCGCTGCCGCCCACCACCGCCTGCAGCGCGCGCGCGCCGCCGGCGAAGTCGACGATGGTCAGGTCCAGGCCCTCGTCCCTGAAGTAGCCGCGCTGCTCGGCGATGGTCAGCGGCAGGTAGTACAGCAGGTTCTTGCCGCCGACCGCGATCGTGGCCTTGGGCTTCTCCAGCGCCTGCGCGCGCAGCAGCGCGGGGGCGGCGAGCAGCGCGGCGCTGCCGGCGACGAGGACATGGCGTCGTTGCATGGGGCGGGTCTCCTTCGTGGTCGACGGTGCGGGGCGTCCCGGCCGCGCCGGGCGTTCTGCTCGGACTCTAGCCCAGCGCGCGTGCCCCTAACATCGGGGTATGGACCGAATCCTGCTCGTCACCGGCGGCAGCCGCGGCATCGGCGCCGCGACCGCCCGCCTGGCCGCCGCGCGCGGCTGGGACGTCGCGATCAACTACACGCGCGACGCCGCGGCCGCTGAACACGTGGCCGCCGACGTGCGCGCCGCCGGCCGGCGCGCGTTGCTGCTGCAGGCCGACGTGGCCGACGAGGCGCAGGTGCTGGCGATGTTCGCGCGGCTGGACGCCGAGTGGGGCCGCCTGGCCGGTCTCGTCAACAACGCCGGCGTCGTCGACGTCGCGCAGCGCGTCGACGAGATGAGCGCCGCGCGCATCCGGCGCATGTTCGAGATCAACGTCTTCGGCAGCCTGTGGTGCGCGCGCGAGGCGGTGCGCCGCATGAGCACGCGCCACGGCGGCAGCGGCGGCGCCATCGTCAACCTGTCGTCGGTGGCGGCCAAGCTGGGCGCGCCGGCGCAGTACGTGGACTATGCAGCGGCCAAGGGCGCGATCGACACCTTCACGCTGGGCCTGGCACGCGAGGTGGCGGCCGAGGGCGTGCGCGTCAACGCCGTGCGCCCCGGCGTCATCGCGACCGAGATCCACGCCAGCGGTGGTCAGCCCGACCGCGCCGAGCGGCTGGCGCCGCAGGTGCCGATGCAGCGCCCAGGCAGCGCCGAGGAAGTGGCCGAGGCCGTGGTCTGGCTGCTCTCGGACGCCGCGAGCTACACCACCGGCGCGGTGCTGGACGTGGGCGGCGGCCGCTGAGCCGAAGCTGCCTGCCCGCCACGCGCTAGGTCGCGTAGCCCTCCAGCAGCGCCAGCAGCCCGCGCGCCGCGGCGCGCTCGGCCGCGCTGCCGGCCTCGGCGTAGGCGCCGAGCACGAAGCCGGCCTGGTCGGCGACCGAACTCCACCAGCGACGCGACGCCACGCGCGCGTGCAGGTCGTCGAAGCCGGCCTCGATGGCCGCGCGCCGCTCGGCCAGCTTGCGCGCCGACAGGGCCTCGAAGACCTGCAGCTCGAGCAGGCCGTTCCAGCTCCAGAAGTCTGGTTCCGACTCGGTGCGCGCGACCAGGCTGCGGCGCACCGCGGCCACCGCCTCGGCGTCCAGCCCGGCCCAGGCCGATTGCCCGGCATGCTGGGCCAGCTGCAGTGCCAGGCCGTTCATCGCCGGGTAGAAGCGGTCCGGGTGGCCGGTCGCGGCGGCCAGCTCCTCGGCCTTGCGGTAGGCCTCGGCCGCCATCTGCAGCGCCGCCTGCTGCTCGTCGCGGTGGCGCGCGCGCCGGTGCATCCACGACAGGCGCTTCCACGAGGAGCCGACCAGCGACAGCCGCTCCATCGTGGGCTGCAGCGCCGCCAGGGCCTGCAGTTCGCGCAGCGTGTGCGTGATCTGCTCCATCGCCTGCGTGAAAACCGGGCTGCCCGGCGCGGCCTCGCGGGCCTGCGTCCAGGCGCGGCGCACGCGCAGGTTGCCCATCTGCTCGTGCGCCTTCAGCGAGGCGCTGGCGTCGTTGGCCCGCAGCGCGCGCTCGTACCAGCGGATCGCGCCGTCGACGTCGCCGGCATCGGCGAAGGCCAGGCCGAAGGCCTCGGCGATCGCCCCCATGCCGCCCCACAGCGCGGCGAAGCGCGCTTCCAGGTGACGCACCTTCTCGAGCTGGCGCGCCGCCTCGGCGCCGCCGTAGCGCGACTCGGTGGCCAGTTCCTCCAGCGCCAGCGCCAGGCCCAGCGGCGACGAGATGCTCTCGTACTGGTCGGTGAACGGCCGCGCGGCCGCCTGCGAGTCGCCGCCGGCGCGGCGCAGCGTCCAGTTGGGGTCGCCGTAGCACTGGTAGGCGGCCCAGGTCTTGCCGTCGGGGTCGTCGTTCCAGGCCGCCAGCCGTGCCTCGGCGACCGCGGCGATGAAGTTCGCGCCGCGCAGCAACTCGCGGTAGAAGGTGGTCGCGAAGGTCTCGGCCGGGCCGTCCTCCACCGCCCAGCCGGCGGCGATGACGCAGCGCACGCCGATCTCGATCAGCTTGTCGGCCACGCCGGCGGCGAAGGCGCTGCGGTCGAAGCCCTTGTTCAGCGTGCGCGTGGTGTCGCGCGCCGCGAGGTGGCAGCAGTTGACGAAGACCAGTTCGGGCA
This sequence comes from Rubrivivax sp., assembly GCA_019635315.1. GTDB lineage: Bacteria > Pseudomonadota > Gammaproteobacteria > Burkholderiales > Burkholderiaceae_C > Rubrivivax. The sequence continues at coordinate 112,487 of JAHBZT010000001.1, read as the reverse complement.
CCGTGCGCATGGTCTCGATCTCGCGCGGGCTCAGGAAGGTGTCGTCCGAGAGCACCACGCCGCCGGCATGCTGCTCCGTCGTCGGCTCGCCGTGGCCGGCGATGTGCACGACGCGGTAGCGGCGCGCGAGCAGGCCGCTGACGATGCTGCGCGCGTCGTGCTCGTCGTTGAGCACGACCACGCGCTCGGCACCCAGCCCGCCGGCGCCGGTCAGCAGCTCGGCCACAGCGCGCGCCTCGGCCTTGGCGCCGGGAAGCGGGTCGTAGAGGTTCTTGTCGACCTTGGGCTCGCCGATCACCAGCACCGCGTCGTCGGCGCTGGCGTCGTGCACGACCATGCGGTAGTCCTTCTTCTGCAGCTTGCGCAGCAGCTGGCAGCGGATGGCCCAGGGCCGCGGGTCGCTGGGCGCGTCGCCGTCGCGGCCGGTGTCCAGCAGCTCCCAGGGGATGGGCGCGGTGTGCTCGTCCAGCTCCAGCAGCATGCGCGAGGTGCCGCCGAGGAAGGGCTCCACCTCCACCGGCACCAGCAGCTGGAACAGCGTGCGGCCGATCTGCGGGTCGTCGTTGACGTCGGTGGAGGCCTGGCGCACCAGCTCGCGCACCAGCCGGCCCTGCGTGCGCTGCGCGCGCACCTCGGTGCGCGCGCGCCGCGTGTCCAGCGTGAAGGCGATCGTCTCCGGGCCGTCGCCCTGCGTCGCGGTGACGAGGTCGTAGTCGGCGCCGCGGTAGCCGCTGTCGACCTGGCGGCGCAGCGGCCCGGTGCCGGCCTGGATGGTGGGCGCGACCTCGAAGCGCTCGGGGCTGGCCACCGCCAGCACCTGCAGGCCGCGCCAGGCGTCGGACGCGCGCTCCAGGTACAGCTCGACCAGCGTGAGGTGGCTGACCTGCGGCCAGCCGCTGATGGCGAGCCGCTCGTTGGCCTCGCGCACGCCCTGCGCGATCGCGCGCGCCGCCGCGCTGGGCGACACGCCCATGCCGCCGCTGCCCAGCAGCGTGGCCGCCAGCTCGATGTCGAAGCCGGCCTGCTGCGGGTCCTCGGCCACGCGCTGCGCCCAGGCCAGGGTGGCCTGGCGCACGCTGGCCACCAGCTGCTGCTCGCCCAGCTTGCCCTCCTCGCCGAGGCCGACGACGATGGCCGCGGTCGGCCGCGGCGGGCGCCAGGGGTTGTCGGGGTCGCTGCGCAGGTTGACGAAGACCTGGTGCGTGCCGGCCTGGTCCGGGTACAGGCCGGCGTCCAGCGCCGCCTGCATCGCGCCGCCGACCAGGCGGTCGACGACCTTCTCGGTGCCGGTGAGCATCATCGAGCGGTAGTGCCCGACGAGCAGCGGCTGGCGCACGAAGGACAGGTTGCCGTTGACCACGCTGATGCGCAGCGCGGCGCCGCGCGGCGCGCCTGCCGCGTCCGGCGCCGCGGCGGCGAGCTCGAAGACCGAACGCGGCGTCTCGGCCGGCGCCGCGGCCGGCTTGCCGCGCGAGGGCCGGCTGCGCACATGCGCCACCGGTCGCGCTGCCGCGGCGGCGGCCGCGCCGCCGCCCCGCGTCGTGGCCGCACCGGCCAGGCGCTCGAGCCGGGTCGTGTCGCCGGCGACCAGCAGTTCCTCGAAGGCCGCGAAGGCGCGCTCGGCGTCCGGCAGGCTGCCGTGCTCGCAGTCCAGCTGCCAGGTGCGCACGCCGGGCAGCAGCGCGCTGGCCAGCGTCACGCGGCCGTCGCCGCCGTCGCTGGCGTCCAGGTAGACCAGGCCCTGGTCGGTCCACTCGTAGCCGTCGGGCGTGAATTTCGCCTGGCCGACGACGAGCAGCACGCGGTCGGCGAAGGCCGCGAGGTCGCGGTCGCGCTGCGCGTCCAGCCGCTCGCGCAGCTGCTTCGCGCGGTCCAGCACGGCCTGCGGCGGCACGCCCCATTGGTAGGCGACGAGCTGCGGGTCGCCGGCGCTGCGGTGCCACCAGTTGGCGTCCTGCACCGTGCGCAGGTCGTCCTCGGCCAGCTTCTTCCAGGTCTCGTGGCGGTCCAGCCCGAGCGCGGGGTCCAGCAGGTCGGCCTGCAGCTGCAGGAAGCCCGGCATCTCGGCCATCAGCTGGCGCGCCTGGCGGTCGCGCAGCGGCGAGCCGAAGGCGACCAGCGTGTTGCCGAAGGTGTCGTCGCCCGAGAGCACCTGCATCGGCGCCCAGGAGCCGCCGTTGGGCGTGCCCAGCATCACGAGCCGCGCGCCCGGCCGCGCCATCAGCCGCGTCCAGGTCTGCGGGCGTTCGAGCTGCATCGTGCGCGCGAGCACGCCGCCCATCGAGTGCGCGATCAGCCGCACCGGCTGGCCGCTGGCGGCGCGTGCGTCCAGCGCCTGCTCGACCGCGTCGGCCAGGCGCTGCGCCTCCTCCTCGATCGGGCGCCGCCAGTCGAAGGCGAACGGGATCACCTCGTGCGTGGCCGCGAGGTGGTCGCACAGGTCGTCGTAGATCATGCCGATCGGGCCGTCCGGCGCCACGCCGTCGGCGCCGCCGGGCTGGTACTTCAGGCGCCCGAGGCCGCCGATCAGGCGCAGGCTCAGCCAGATGCGCTTGTCGCCGGCCTTCAGGTGGCTGCCCAGGATGCCCGGCAGCACGAAGACCGCCGGGCGTTCGCTGGCCGGGCGCTCGTCGGCGCCGCGCTGGGCGGCGCGCTTCGCGGCGCGCAGGCCGCCGCTGTCCTGCCCGGCCCAGGACAGCGGGCCGATGGTGCGGAAGCCGGTCGGCGGCTGCGCCTGCACCAGCGCGCCGACGACGGCCTCGACGGTGCGCTCGTTGGCGAAGTAGGCGAAGTGCGTGACCTTGCCGCCGCGGTCGAGCAGGAAGCTGGCGCCGCCCTCGCGCGGCGTGCCGGCGTACATCGAGCGCGTCTGCACGACGATGTCGTTGTCGGTCCAGTAGTAGGCGTCGGCGAGCAGGGTCTTGATCCAGCTCGTGACCGAGTCGCCCTGGATGTCGCCGGCCACCACGCGCAGCTCGCCGGGAATCGGGTCCTCGGCGTCGTTGAGCCAGTCCAGCAACGGCGCGCCGGGGATCATCGCGGCCAGGCCAGGGATCTCGCCGGGGTCGGCGCGGCGACGCGCGACCTCGGCCAGGAAGTCCAGCAGCGCCGGCACCACCGGCACGCCGACGACGTCCAGCGACCACTTCAGCACCGACAGGTAGGCGTCCAGCCGCCGGCTCGCGAGCAGCGTGCCGCGCGCCGGGCAGGCCACGCGCACGACGCGCTCGACGCGGATGTCCTTGGCCGTGATCGCCGCCGCCAGGTCCTGCAGCTCCTGGCGCTGGCCGGCATAGCCGGTCCCGGCGAAGGCCGCCAGGTCCGCGGCCGTGAGTCGGCGCTGGCCGGCCACGCGCGCCAGCACCTCGGCCACCAGGCCGCCGCGCGAGTGCGTGGCCAGGTGCAGCCGCGCGCCCTGGGGCAGGGCCTGCACCAGCGTCAGCGCATTGGCGATCGGGCTCGCGCCCAGCGTCGGGTGGTCCAGCGCATAGACGCGGCCGCCGTAGGCGCGGAACAGCTCGCGCACGCGCTGCGGGTGCTGCGCCCACAGCTTGCCGAAGGTGCTGACGGTCTCGACGAAGGTGCCGTGGATCAGCACCAGCATCGGTTCGCGGCTGGCCGGCACCTGGTCCAGCTTCAGGCCGCTGCCCTTCAGCGCCGGCAGCGCGTCGGGCGCGAGGCCGTAGACGCCGGCGTCGACCTGGCCGTCGATGTGCTGCACGACGCGGCTGGCGACGAAGCTCGCCGCCGGCTCCTTCGCGAAGCCGGTGATGACCTCGAAGGCCGACAGCAGCACGTCGCCGAGGAAGCCGCGCGTGCGCGTCGGCGCCGCCTGCTCCAGGCCGCGCCAGCGCAGCTGCGCCGGGACCGCCACCTCGCCGGGCACGTCGGCCGCGCGGCCGCTGCGCTTCGCGGTGCCCTGGCCGAGCAGCAGGTCGCGTGCATTCTCCGGGTGCAGGTAGAGCGCGGGGCCGCCGGCGATGCGCAGCACGACCACGTCCTCGCCCGGCACCGCGGTGACGCGCACGCTGTCGCCGCCGGCTGCGCCGCTGCGCCGCACCGCCACGCGCACCGCGTCCTTCACGCGCCCCGGCAGTTCGCCGCCGGGCGTGGCTGCGGCCGCGCCGCCGCGCGTGGCCTGCCGCTGGCCGGGGATCACGAAGGTGATGGGGCTGCTGCTGGGCGCGTCGGCCATGCCGGGTCTCCTGTGCTCGTCGTTCGTCGCGGCGCCGAGGATGGGTGCAAAGCGCCACGCGGGCAAGCCGCGGGCACGAACGATCTAGGGGTGGTGGCCACTGCGGCAGCGGGCATGGCCCGCGCCGCGCAGGCTCAGGGCCGCTCGACGACCAGCGCCTCCAGCCCGGTCTGCTCGCGCAGCCGCGCGGCCACCGCCTGCGCCTGCGCACGGCTGGCGAACGGGCCGCCGTGCACGCGGAACAGCGCCGCCTCGCCGGCGATGCGCACCGCCGGCAGCAGTGCCGCCGCCTCGGCCTGCAGCCGCTGCTGCAGCACGCGTGCGCCGTCGCGCTGACGGAAGGCGCCCAGCTGCAGCCAGAAGCGGCCCTCGGCTGCATCGGCCGCAGCGGCCGCAGTGGGCGGCAGGCCCGCCTCGGCCTCGCCCGGCGCCGGGTCGTCGGACGCCAGCGCCGCGGAGCGGCCGGCCCAGCGGCCGCTGCGGATCTCGTCGTGCGTGATGCGCTCGACCTCGACGGTGGCGACGCCGCCGAGCACGCCGAGCCTGAGTGCCGCGGTGTAGCTGAGGTCGATCACGCGGCCGTCGACGAAGGGGCCGCGGTCGTTGACGCGCACGACGACCTCGCGCCCGTTGGCCGGGTTGCGCACGCGGGCGTAGCTGGGGATGGGCATCGTGCGGTGCGCGGCGGTCATGCCGTACATGTCGTAGCGCTCGCCGCTGGACGTGGGCCGGCCGTGAAACTTGCGCCCGTACCACGAGGCGCCGCCGCGCTCGGCCAGCGGCCGGTCGTCGGTGATGGGCACGTGCCGGCGGCCGCCGATCACATAGGGCTTGTTGGGCCCGCCGACGCGCAGCGGCTCCACGCGCGGCACCGCGTCGGGCACGCGTGCCAGGTCGGGCGGCGGGTCGGCGCCCGGGCCGTCGCGTTCGTCGGCGGCCGGCGGCCGGCTGGCGCAGCCGGCCAGCAGCACGGCGGCGGCCAGCGTGGCGGCCATCAGGCCGTGCAGCGTCGCCCGCTGCGTGCGGGCGTGCGGCCACGCGGTGCCCGGCCGCGCGGTCAAGGCGTGTGGCGCACGCTCTGCACGTGCGTCAGCTCGATGCGCTCCTGGCGCAGCAGCCGGCCGTTGCGGTCGCGGTCGACGATGTCGATCGCCACCGGCTGGCCGAGCGCCGGCGCAAACCAGACCGTGCGGCTGAAGGCGATATTCTCGGTCGCGCTGCCGGAGGCCGTGCGCGTGGTCCAGCCGCTGCTCTCGACCGGCAAGGCCTCGAAGGTGCCGGCCGGCGTCTGCACCGGCTGCAGGCGGCCGACGCCGGCCGAGCCTTCCCATTGCGCGCGCGCCACGACCTGGTCGCCGCGGCGCAAGGTCTCGCGGAAGCGCACGGCACGCCGCTGGCCGGGCTGCGCGTCGGCCCACCACAGCGCCTCGGCCGGTTCGAACTCGCGCACCGTGCCGTCGGGCAGCTGCTGGCGGCGCACGCGGCCCTGCGCGTCGAGCTGCAGCTGTTGCCCGTTGGCCAGCAGCTGGTCGTCGCCCAGCACGTCCTCGATCGCGGTGACCTGGTCGCCGAGATCGCGTTCGCGCCACAGGTCCTGCGCGCGCCAGGTGTAGGTGTCGCCCTGGGCGTGGCCGAAGCTGTTGCGCCGCGGCGTGAACAGCGGGCGTTCGCCGCCTTCGGCCAGCCGCTGCGTGCGGCCGTCGGTGGGCCGCGGCGGGGGCGCGGCGCCCGCGGCGGGCGGCGGGGACTCGCCGCCTGCGGCCTGGGCCGCGAGGGTCGCCAGCGGCAGCGGCGGCCGCGGCGGCCGGGCGCCCGGAGCGGCGGCGGCACTGCCGGCGGCAACGGCCCGGTCGCGGCGCCGGCAGCGGCCACCACCGCGGCGGCCGCGGCGGCCGGCCGCCGTGGGGGCCGGTGCAGGCGGCTCCCGACGGCCGCGCGGCGAGCGCCGCGGCGGTGCCGAGGACCGAGGTGGCGGTGCCGACGACCGCGGTCGCCGCGGTGGCTGCTGCAGCCGTCTCGGCCACCTTCACGCCGGCGGCCACCGTGGCCGCGGTGGCGGCGGCGCCGGCCAGGCTGCCGACCGCGCCGGCGGCCGTGCCCAGCGCGCTGGCGGGTGCCGGTGTCTGGGGCGTGCCGTTGCGCGACTCGTTCGCCGCCCCGGGCGCCACCGCCGCGGTGGCGGCCGCCGGCGACGCGGTCTCGGCCATCGGCTCGGCGGCGCTGACGAGGGCCGGCGACGGCCCCTGCGCCATCGCGGTCGCGCCGCCCGGCCGGCTGGCGGTGCGCGCGAGCTGGCGCACGCCTTCGCGCGCGATCTCCTCGGGCGTGCGCGGCAGCAGGCCGTCCAGCAGCGAGGCCTCGGCGAGTTCCTCGCGGCCGTCGGTATCGCCGCCCAGCCAGGGGTCGAGTTCGCCGCCGCTGGCGTCGACCAGTGCGCGCCGCGTCAGGCGCAGCGCTTCCGGCGCGCTGATGCGCGGCGACAGCAGCGCGGCGGTCAGCGTGGCGGCGAAGCGGCTGGCCGCGACCTCGCGCGGGTCGCGCGGCGCCGGCACCGGCAGCGGTGCGGCCGCGGGAGCCTCCTTCGCGCGGCCGAGCGCCTCGCCCCACAGCGCCATCACGCCCGGCGGCAGGTTCTCGGCGGCCAGGCCGCGCTGCGGCAGCGCGGCCAGCGCCGGGTGCTGGAAGGCGGCGTCGACGACGAGCAGGCGCGGGCTGCCCGCCGGCCCCTGCAGCACGGCAACCACCTCGGCCAGCGGCACGCCGTGGCGGCGCAGCCGCTCGGCCAGCGGCGTGGCCTCGGCCGGCGCCAGCGGCATGTCGCGCGGCAGCACGAGGTTGTGGCCGTCGAGCTGTGCGCCGAGGCCGGTGACGTAGACGAAACCGATGCCGTCGCCGGTCAGGCGGCGGCCGAACTCGGCCAGCGCAGCGCGCAGCTCGCGGCCGGGCACGTCCTCGCGCTGCATGACGACGAAGCCGCCGGCACGCAGCGCCGCGGCCACGGCCTGCAGGTCGCGCGGCGCGGAGTCGACGACGCGCTGGTCGCCGACGGTGCCCAGCCCGACCACCAGCGCCAGCCGCTGGCGGCCCAGGCCCAGCGCCGCAGTCGCGGCCTGCAGCGTGCGCGGCACGGCCTGGCGCAGCTCGTCGGGGGTCGGCAGCCGTGGCGCCGGCGTCACGGCCGGCGCGCCTTCGTCGGCGCCGGGTGGCGCGACGCGCACGGTCGGCGCCGTGGCGGGCGATGCAGTCGGTGCCGTCGCGGGCGCCTGCGCCGCGGCGCCGAAGGCCGCCAGCAGCCCGGCCGCCAGCAGCAGCGTCGCGATCGGCCTCGGCATGCGGCTCATCGGGTCCTTGCGCCTCCCTGCCCGCGCGCGCACGGCGGGCCGGCGCCGCGACGGGTGTAACGCAGTGTAGCGACAGACGGCGGCGGCCGACGAAGGTCGCGGCCGACGTCAGCGCCGAGCGGCACGCACGACCGCGACCGCGGCGCCGGGACGCCGCGGTCGGGCAGGGCTACAGCCAGCTCGCCGGCATCGACAGCCGCACGCGATCGGGGTCGCCGAAGCGGTCGGCCTCGATCTGCAGCGCGAGCAGTCCGTCGGCCGAGACGAAGCGGCCCTGGCCGTCGTGGCGCAGCAGCCGTGCGGCGCGACGGCCGTAGCGCACGCTCAGCGATTCGCCGGCGCCGGCGACGCTGAGCACGCGGCCGTTCTCGAGCGCGAAGCGCTGGTCGATGCCGCGCTCGACGAGCGCAGCGCCGGACAGCCGCGACGCGGTGATCTCGACACGCTGATCGGTGTCGCCGGCCTGCACGGCCAGCGGCAGCAGGGCCGCTGCGCACAGCGCGAGGGCCGGGCCCAGCGTCCGCAGGGGACGGCGGAACGGGGACGGGGACATCTTCTTCATGGCGCTCTCCTGGGTTGGGGACCGGGGTGCGCGCCGTCGTGGCACGCAGCGCCATTGGGCGGGCCGTGGGCGGTGCTGTCGTCCTACGGGATCGGGACGGCAGCGGCCCGGCGTCGACAGACCGTACGACGCCGGTGGCGGCAGGAGCGGGGAGCGGGGCGCCGCAGAACAGCGGCGCCGGGTGGGCCGCGGCATCGGCGGCCCGGGCCTTGGCGCGACCGGCAGGGATCGAACCTGCGACGCAGCCTTCGGAGGGCTGCATGATATCCACTTCACCACGGTCGCTGGCGAAGCGGCGATTCTACCGCCCGGGCCCGCGGCGGCCCCGCGCGGCCTCCGGTGGCCCGGGGCGCGGCGCCAGGGCGGCGCAGGGCCGCCGCCTATAATCGCCGGGTTTTGCCCGAGTCGGCGCCGCGCCCGTGGCGTGCCGAGGGCAGCTGACAGCGCACGACGTCGAACGACCCGAGGACCCGATGAGCGAACCGCACGACGCCCAGGACTGCCACGAAGGCCCGATCCGCACCCCCAAGCAGCTGGTGTGGACGGTGGTCGCCGCATTCGTGCTGCCGGTGGTCATCATCATCCTGCTCGTCAACTACGTGGCCTGGGACAGCAAGCCCGCCGCCGGCAGCGGCGGCCTGGGGCCGGAGGCGGTGGCGGCGCGCATCCAGCCGGTGGGCACGATCGAGCTGCGCGACGCGTCGGCGCCGGCCGTGCTGCGCAGCGGCGAGCAGGTCTACAACGCGCAGTGCGCGGCCTGCCACGCCGCCGGCGTGGCCGGGGCGCCGAAGTTCGGCGACAACGGCGCCTGGGCGCCGCGCATCGCCACCGGCTACGAGGCGCTGCTCAACTCGGTGATCAAGGGCAAGGGCGCGATGGCCGCCCAGGGCGGCGGCGACGCGAGCGACTTCGAGCTCGGCCGCGCCGTCGTCTACCTGATCAACAGTTCGGGCGGCAGCCTGCCCGAGCCGCAGGCGCCCGCCGCCGCGGCCAGCGCGCCGAACTGAACGCCGCGTTGCCGCGACCCTGCAGGCCGCCTCCGGGCGGCCTTTCCTCCTGCAGGCCGCCTCCGGGCGGCCTGTTCGTTTGGCGCGCCGGTCAGCGCGGCGCCGGCTGCGGCCGCAGCACGTAGCCGAAGCGGGCCGGCATCTCGGCGAACGGCAAAGCCTGTGGCACCCAGGCGCCGGCCTCCACCGCGGCGGCGGCGGCCAGCATGTCCAGCGTGTGCACGATGCCGAAGCCGAGGGCGCTGTCCAGGAACAGCCGGCCCTGTTCGTCCAGCCACGCGCTGCGCGGCACGGCCGGCTCACCGGTGTGGGCCGTGATGGCCCAGGGCGCGGCTTCGGCCACGCGCCAGACCAGCGGTGCGGCTTCCAGCTCCACGTAGACGCGCTGCGGCCCGTTCTGGAAGAACCAGGCGCCGGCCCCGTCGTGCGTGTAGTTGCGGTGGATGAAGGCGAGCAGCTTGTCGTGCCGGATGCGGCTGCCCTTGACCTGCGGGAACGGCCCGGCGGCCTGGATGCGCTCGTCGCGCATGTACCAGTCGCCGCGCGCGTCCAGCGCCAGCCAGCCGAAGCAGTGCGGCACGTTGGGCCACTTCTTCAGCGCCGCCCTGACGATCTCGTCCATGCGCCGACCTTAGCGCAGCCGGGTTCAGCCGTGTTGGGCCAGCCAGTCCGCGACGCGCGCCGGCATGGCCTGCACATGGCCGGGCGGGGCGCCGGCCGGGAAGCCGACATGGCCGCCCTGCGCCGGCTGCCACAGCGTGACGAAGCGGCCCAGCGCGCGGGCCTCGGCGCCGCCCGGCGCCGGCAGCGAGGCCGCCGGCACGAAGGGGTCGTTGCGCGCATTGAGCACCAGCGCCGGCACCCGGATGCGCGCCAGGTGCGGCCGCGCCGAAGCACGCGTCCAGTAGTCCGGCGTATCGCGAAAGCCGTGCACCGGCGCGGTAAAGGCGTCGTCGAATTCGTACAGCGTGCGCGCGCGCAGCATGCGCTCCTTGTCGAACAGTCCCGGGTGCTGCTGCCACTTGGCCAGTGCCTTGGGCTTCATCGTGGCCAGGAACATGCGCGCATACAGCCGGCGATTCAGTCCGCGGTCGATGGCCTGGCCGGCCGCCGCGAGATCGATCGGGGAGCAGACCGCGGCCAGCGCGCCGACGGTGGCCGCAGCGGCGTCGCCGGCCTCCTGCGCCCAGCGCAGCAGCGCATTGCCGCCCAGCGAGACGCCGACCGCCAGCAGCGGCGCCGCGCTGCGCTCGCGCAGGCGCTGCAGGATCCAGCCCACCTCTTCGTGGTCGCCCGAGTGGTAGGCGCGCGGCGCGCGGTTCAGCTCGCCCGAGCAGCCGCGGAAGTGCGGCAGCGCGCAGGCCCAGCCGCGACGCCGTGCCTGCACCGCGAAGGCCAGCATGTAGGCACTGCTGCGGTCGCCCTCCAGGCCGTGGAAGACGACGAGCCGGCGCGCCGCCGCACCGGTGGCCGGCGCCGGCGCGAGGTGGTCGACGTCGATGAAGTCGCCGTCCGGCGTCGTCCAGCGCTCGCGCTCGAACTGCGGTGGATCCTCGCCGGGGTGGCGGCGCGCCAGCCGCGCGGCCCAGATCGTCTGCAGGTGGCCGCCGGGCAGCCAACGCGGCGCGCGGTAGTCCTGCACGCGCTCAGTGCAGCGTCGAGGGCGCCTCGTCGCCCACCGCCGGCAGGTCGTGCGGCATGCCCGGGCTGGCGTGGTGGGCGGCGATGCGCCAGCCCATGTCGGTGCGCACGTACAGGTTGCTCGCCACCACCCAGGCCGTCTGCGGGCCCTGCTCGCCAGGGACCTCGACGCGCTCGACGAGGTGGTGCAGCGCGGCGTCGGCCAGCGTGATGCGGCGCACCTGCTCGGGCCGCACCGGGATGCCGCCGCTGGCGAAGATGGCCTCGAAGCCGGCGCGGATGGCCGTCGTGCCGACCAGCCGCGCGCCGCCCGGGTGCACGCAGACCGCGTCGTCGTCGTCGACCCACAGCGCCATCAGGCGCTCCAGGTCGCCGGTCTGCAGCGCCTCGTAGAAGCGGGCCTCGGCTTCGTCCGGGCTGCCGGCGAGGGCGACGACGGGCGGGCGGCGGCGGGCCATGGTGGCGCCTCGCGTCAGCGGAAGACCACGCACTTGTGGCCGTTGACCAGCACGCGGTGCTCCAGGTGCCAGCGCACCGCGCGCGCGAGCACCATGCACTCGATGTCGCGCCCGACCGCGGTGAAGTCCTCGGCCGACAGCGTGTGGTCCACGCGCTGCACGTCCTGCTCGATGATGGGGCCCTCGTCGAGGTCGGCGGTCACGTAGTGCGCCGTCGCGCCGATCAGCTTGACGCCGCGCGCATGGGCCTGGAAATACGGCCGCGCGCCCTTGAAGCTGGGCAGGAAGCTGTGGTGGATGTTGATCGCGCGCCCGGCCAGCGCCTCGCACAGCTCGGCGCTGAGGATCTGCATGTAGCGCGCCAGCACGACCAGGTCGACCTGCTGCTCGCGCACCAGCGCCAGCACCTGCTGCTCCTGCGCGCGCCTGGCCGCGGCGTCGGCGCCGCGCGGCAGCGGCAGGTGATGGAAGGGGATGCCGTAGCTGGCCGCCAGGCCGGCGAAGGTCTCGTGGTTGGACACGATGGCCGGGATGTCCGCCGCCAGCGTGCCGCTCTTCCAGCGGAACAGCAGGTCGTTCAGGCAGTGGCCGTGCTGGCTGACCATCAGCAGCACGCGCGGCCGCCGCGCCAGCGCGTGGAAGCGCGCGTCCATGCCGAACTGCTGCCGCGTGTGCTCGAACAGGCGCGCCAGCGTCGCCTCGTCGGCCAGCTGCGGCGGCGCCTCGAAGTGCACGCGCATGAAGAACAGCCCGGTCGCGTCCTCGCCCTCGAGGTCGCCGAACTGCTGCGAGTCGATGATGTTGCAGCCGGCCTGGTACAGCAGGCCCGAGACGGCATGCACGATGCCCTTGGTGTCGCGGCAGGCCAGCGTGAGGACGAACTGGTGTTCGGGCGGCATCGGGCCGATTCTAGGGACTGGCCCGGCCGCGGGCGCTGCGCCGGGGCCGGCGCGCCGCAGCGCCGCACCCGGGCATGACCATCAGCGGGCCGGAAACAGGCCCGGCGGGTCGGGCTGCGTGGGCTCCCAGGTCGGCGGCGGGCCGTCGTCCGCGCCGGCATCGGCCGCCCCGTCGTGCCCGGCCTCGGCGGGCAGCCGGTCCGTGACCGGATCCAGGTCCGCGGCGGGCGGCGCGTCCACACTGCCGTCGGTGTCCACGCCAGCCGCCGCGGTGGCGGGCTGGGCGATCAGCCACAGCCGGCAGCGGGCGCCGTCGCACTGCAGCGCGTGGCCGGCCTGCGCGCCCAGCACGCGACGCCAGGCCTCGGCGGCGTCGCTGCCGCGCCAGTGCAGCGTGAGCGGTCGCGCCCCGTGCAGCACCGCGGCCGGACGCTGCGGGTCCACGCCGGTCAGCGCGGCGAGCTGGCGTGCGACCTCGGCGCGCGGGGCCTGGCGCGCGGCGATGACGATCGTGTGCCGCTCGCGCCACACGCGGGCTTGCCCCGCCTCGGGGCTGGAAGGCGGCGCCGGCTTGACGACCGCCGCGGCAGGCATTGCCGGCAGTGCGGCTCCGGTCTCCCACCGCGGCAGCGGCGCTGACGTGGCCGCCGCTGCGCCGGCCGGTCCATGCGGCGACAGCACCGCCATCGGCGCCACCGTCGTCAGCACGACCGCGGCGCCCACCAGCAGGGCGGCGGCGCCGTCGGGCCCGCGGCCGCGCCGCGGCGTCGTATCGCCGTGCATCGGGGCCGCCACGGCTCAGAACAGCGCGCCGCCGCTGTAGTTGCCGCCCTGCGAGAGCACGCCGCCGCTGATGGGGCCGAGGTGGTTGTATCTCAGCTGGGTGCCACGGACGGTGCTGTGCGGGTTGCTGGACGAGGCGATGCCGTAGCGCCGGTTGTTCGTGAGCACCGAGTCGGTCACCAGCGCACCGCCGGTCTGCAAGCCGTCGCCGCCGTTCTTCACCGCCGCCGAGCGCTCGAAGATCAGGTAGGAGGCGCTGTGCACGCCGTGATCGCCGTTGAGCAGGATGCGTGTGCCGCTGACGCGGCTGGTGTGGCCGACCGCGAAGCTGCTGAAGCCGCTGTAGCGGTTGTCGCGCAGCACGAGGTCCTCCAGCACCGTGTCGCCGCCGCTGACGCCGTGGCCGCGGAAACCGCGCACGGTGCCGTTGCGCACGGTGTTGCCGCGGCCCTGGAAGCGGATGCCGGACAGCGCATCGCGGTCCGCCAGGTGGGCGAGGGCGTAGTGGGTGCAGGTCACGACGTTGTTGGCGCCGCTCTGCGTGCAGGTGCCGGGGCCGCCGACCGTGAAGCCGTTGAGGTCCAGCGTCACGCCGCCGACGGTCGCATGGATGCCGCCCGTGCTCGACGGCACCTGCAGGTTGCCCATCAGCCGGTAGTGCCCCGGCACGCTGATCGTGACCGGGTAGCCCGGCGCGTCGCCGGGCGTCACGTTGCCGGCCAGCGCCTGTTCGTGGGTGATGGGGGCCTGCGCGGCGGCGCCGGCGGCGGCGGTCAGCAGGGCGAGCGCGAGGCTGAAGTGCAGGGGGTACATGGCAGGCTCCTTGGGCAGGTCGCAGGCGGTCTCAGGCGGCGGCCGCCGGCGCGGCGTCGGCCGCGGCAGCCTTCATCGCGCAGGCCAGCGTCGAGTAGGCGGTCAGCCAGGCCTGCCGCACGTGCGGCGTGAAGGCGCTGCCCAGGCCCTGCTCCAGGGTCCACATCAGCGCCGTGCCGACCGTGTCGTAGTGACGCGGCTGCACGCCGTAGCCGACATGGCGGCGCGCCAGTGCCGCGGCCACCGGCATCAGCTCGGGCAGCCGGTCCAGACCGGCGACGACGCTGTCCAGCATCTTCATCAGCATCGCGCCCTGGGCGTGGATGTCGCGCCTGAACAGCGGCCGCGTCTCGGGCGCCAGCTCGAACAGGCGGGCGTAGAAGAGGTCGGCGGCGGCGGCCTGGATGGGCTGCACCTGGGCCCAGCTGTCGCGCACGAGCTGGATCTGGATCGGGGTCATGCGGGTCTCCTCGGGGGTCTGGGGTGGGGCGTCGCGGACCCGGTTCGGGCACCGGCAGCCGCGTCGCGTGGCAGGGAGCAGCCAGTGTTCCGCGCCACCCGCCGCGGCGTCCTTCAGCCGGCCTTCAAAGTTGTTAAGGCGCTGGCTGCGGTGCGGCGCGGCACGCGTGGCGCGGCCGGTGGCGGCGGGCCGCGGCGGGTCGCTGGCTTATCCTGCGCGGCCCATGCGCCACGAGCTGTCCCTGTCCGCCGTCGTCGCCGGCTTCGTCGCCGTGCTCGTGGGCTACACGAGTTCGGTGGTCATCGTCTTCCAGGCCGCGGCGGCCTTCGGCGCGACGCCGGCGCAGACGGTGTCGTGGGTCTGGGCGCTGGGCCTGGGCATGGGGCTGACCAGCCTGGGCTTGAGCCTGTGGTACCGGCAGCCGGTGCTGACCGCTTGGTCGACGCCCGGCGCCGCGCTGCTGGTGACGGCCGGCGCGGGCGTGCCGATGGACCAGGCGGTCGGCGCCTTCGTGGTCTGCGCCGGGCTGATCACGCTGGCCGGTGCGAGCGGCTGGTTTGCGCGCGTGATGGACCGCATCCCGCAGGCGCTGGCCTCGGCGCTGCTGGCCGGCGTGCTGGTGCGCTTCGGCTTCGAGGCCTTCACGTCGCTGCAGCGCGAGTTCGCGCTCGTGTTCGCGATGTTCCTGGCCTACCTGCTGGGCCGGCGCCTGTGGCCGCGCTACGCGGTGCCGGTCGTGCTGGCCGTGGGCATGGCGCTGGCCGCGGCGCGCGGCCAGCTCGCGCTGGGCGAGGTGTCGTGGGCGCTGGCCACGCCGGTCTTCACGATGCCCAGCTTCACGCTCGCGGCGACGGTCGGCGTGGCGCTGCCGCTGTTCGTCGTCACGATGGCGTCGCAGAACCTGCCCGGCGTGGCCGCGCAGCGCGCCGCCGGCTATGCGACGCCGGTCTCGCCGGTGATCACGACGACCGGCGTGGCGACGCTGCTGCTGGCGCCCTTCGGCGGCTATGCGCTGAACCTGGCGGCCATCACGGCGGCCATCTGCATGGGCCGCGAGGCGCACGAGGACCCGGCGCGGCGCTGGGTCGCGGCGGCGGCGGCCGGCGTCTTCTACATCGTGCTCGGGCTGCTCGGCGGCGCGGTGGTCGCGCTGATCGCCGCCTTCCCGGCCGCGCTGGTGCTGGCGGTGGCCGGCTTCGCGCTGCTGGGCACGATCGGCAGCGGGCTGGCGGCGGCGATGATGGAAGAGCGCCAGCGCGACGCCGCGCTGATCACCTTCGTCGTCAGCGCCAGCGGGCTGACGCTGTGGGGCGTGGGCAGCGCCTTCTGGGCCGTCGCGGCCGGGGTGCTGGCGCTGGCTGTGCAACACTGGCGGGCCCGGCCGCACGGCGGCGCCTGACCGCGACCCCTCCCCCGATGGACCTGCTCTTCGTCGCCGACCCGCTGGAGTCCTTCCGCGTCTACAAGGACAGCACCTACACGATGATGCGCGAGGCGGCGGCGCGCGGCCATCGGCTGTGGGCCTGCGAGCCGCGCGACCTGCGCTGGCAGCGCGGCGGCCCGGTCACGGCGCCGGTGCGCGAGATCGAGCTCGTCGCGGGCGCCGACGAACACACGGACACCTGGTTCCGCACCGTGCAGCACCGCGAGGTGGCGCTGCGCGACGCCGGCGCGGTGCTGATGCGCAAGGACCCGCCGTTCGACAGCGAGTATTTCTACGCCACGCACCTGCTTGGCCAGGCCGAGCGCGAGGGCGCGCGCGTCTTCAACAGGCCGGCGGCGCTGCGCGACCACCCGGAGAAGCTGGCGATCCTGGAGTTTCCGCAGTTCATCGCGCCGACCCTGGTCACGCGCGACGACGAGGCGATCCGCCGCTTCCACGCCGAGCACCGCGACATCATCCTCAAGCCGCTGGACGGCATGGGCGGCATGGGCATCTTCCGCGTCGGCGCCGACGGGCTCAACCTCGGCAGCATCACCGAGACGCTCAACCGCGGCGGCGCGCAGACGGTGATGGTGCAGAAATACCTGCCCGAGATCGCGCTTGGCGACAAGCGCGTGCTGGTCATCGGCGGCGAGCCGGTGCCCTGGTGCCTGGCGCGCATCCCGCAGGGCAGCGAGATCCGCGGCAACCTGGCCGCCGGCGGCAAGGGCGTGGCGCAGGCGCTGTCCACGCGCGACCTCGAGATCGCGCGGGCGCTGGGCCCGCTGCTGGCCGCGCGCGGGCTGCTGCTGGTGGGGCTGGACATCATCGGCGAGTGCCTGACCGAGATCAACGTGACCAGCCCGACCTGCTTCCGCGAGATCGGCGACCAGACCGGCTTCGACGTCGCGAAGATGTTCGTCGACGCGCTGGAGCGCGCGGTGGCGGGCGAGGCCGCGCCGTGACCACGCGCGCGCTCCGCCCGGCCCGGCGGCGCGGCGCCGCCACGGCGCTGGCGCTCGCCGCGCTGGCCGGCACCGGCGCCTTTGCCGACCCGGCGGCCGCGTCCGATCACCGCCTCTACCTCGCGGCCAGCGGCGGCGCGTCGATCTACGACGTCGACTGCCGCGGCAGCAGCACCTGCGATCGCGTGGATCGCGCCGGCCGCGCGGCGGTCGGCTTCTTCGTCGCCCACAACCTGGCCGTCGAGGCCACCGTCGTCGACTTCGGCAGCGCCTTCGCCAGCCGCGGCGCCGACAGCCAGCGCTGGCGCGCGCGGCTGGCCGGTGTCGGGCTGGCGGTGCCGCTGGACTTCGGCGGGCCCTGGAGCGGGCTGCTGCGCTTCGGCATCGCCAGCGTGCACATGACCAGCGACCGCGGCAGCGCCGGCGTCCTCGTGCGCAGCACCGGCAACAGCGCCGAAGGCTATGCCGGCCTCGCGATCGCCTATGCGCTGACGCCGCAGGTGGCGCTGGAGCTGGCCATCGACAGCACGCGCGCCGAGGTCGCCGGCTCCGCCGGGCGCGTCGACGCGCTGACCTTCGGCGTGCAGCTGCGCTTCTAGGGCCCGTGAACGCCATGCGAGGGCTCGCGCGCCGCCTGCCCCGGTCGGGACGGGCGGTGACTGTCGCGCTGGCCGCGACGCTGCTGCTCGGCGCCCCGCCGCTGGCACGGGCGCAGGAGACCGGCGTCGCGCTGATCACCGGCACCCTGCAGCGCGCGATGGACGACCCCGGCGCCGCGCTGGGCCAGCTGCGCCAGCAGATCGCGGCGGCGCGCAGCGCCGGCGACCGCGATCGCCTGTTCTGGGGCCATCTCGCGCTGGCCGACCTGCTGGCCGAGACCGACGACCGGGTCGCTGCCCACCAGGCCGCGCAGGCGGCCCGCGCCTGGCTGCCGAATACGCTGGTCTCGCCGCGCGAGCGCCCGTGGCTGGACTTCTACCTGCGCTACACGGCGGTCGGCCCCTTCGTGCCGGCGGAACACCGCCAGGCGCAGGCCCAGGCGCGCGAGGCGGCGCGCGCCGCCGGCGACGAGGCGCTGCTGTGCCGCCTGGACCTGCTGGACGCCGTGCGCCATGTCGAGCTGGACGACGCCGACGAAGCCTGGGCCGCGCTGGAGGCGGTGGAGCGCTGCGGCGCGAAGCTGGGCGACGCGGCGCTGCAGGCCTACGCGCTGGGCACGATGGCGCCGCTGGCGGTGCGCATCGCGCCGCAGCTGCGGCCGGAAGGCTATGTCGAGCGTGCGCTGCAGGTGCTGGGCGAGCAGCCGGCGCGCCACCAGCGCGCCTGGCTGCTGGACGACCTGGGCTGGGCGCTGGTCAACGGCGGCCGCGCCGCGCAGGCGCGCGTGCATTTCGAGCGGGTGCTGGCGCTGGCCACGGCGATCGCCAACCCGTCGTTCACGATGCGCGGCCACGAGGGCCTGGCCGAGGTCGCGCTGCGCGAGGGCGACACGGCCGCCGCGCTGCGCCACGCGCGCGCCGCGCTGCGCGTGGCCGACGAGCAGCCGGCGCTGCGCTTCCGCCGGGTCACCGCGCAGACCCAGGTCGTCGAGGCGCTGGCGCAGACGCTGGCCGAAGGCGGCGCGGCGGCGCGCAGCGCGCTGGCCGAGGCGATCGAGCGGCTGCGTGCGCTGGAGCATGCGCAGCCCTCGTCGCGCAACACCGAGCTGGTCGCGCGCAGCGCGGCGCGCGGCCTGCATGCGCTGGGGCGCGACGCCGAGGCCTATGCCGAGCTCGAGCGCTATGTCGCGCAAATGCTGGGTGCGCAGCGTGCGATGCGCGAACGCGAGGCGCAGCGCCTGCAGGCGCGCTACGAGAGTGCGCGCCGCGACGCCGAGAATGCCGCGCTGCGCCAGGCCGCCGAGCTGGCGCGGCTGGAGCTGGAGGCGCGCGAGCAGCGCCAGCGTGCGCTGCTCGCCGCGCTGGCCGCGCTGGCGCTGCTGCTGGCCGGCGGCGGCGGCTACTTCGCGCGCGCGCTGGCGCGCCGGCGCCGCCTGGCCGAACTGGCGCTGCGCGACGAGCTGACCGGGCTGCCGAACCGGCGCGCGGTGCTGGCCTTCGCGCGCGAGCAGCTGGCGCTGGCCACCCGGCTGGACCTGCCGATCACGCTGGCGCTGGTGGACCTGGACCGCTTCAAGGACATCAACGACCGCCACGGACATGCCGTCGGCGACCGCGTGCTGGAGGCCTTCGCCGCCGCGGCGCAGCGCGTGGTGCGCGGGCAGGACCGTGTCGGCCGCTACGGCGGCGAGGAATGGCTGCTGGTGATGCCGGGCACGCACGTGGGGGAGCTGCCGGCGCTGTTCGGCCGCCTGCGCGAGGCGCTCGCCGAGCAGCCTGTCGAGGGGCTGCCGGTGCCGCACCGCGTGACCTTCTCGATGGGCGCCGCCGAGCGCGTGCCCGGCCAGGGCCTGGACACGCTGGAGGCGCTGATCGCCGAGGCCGACCGCCAGCTCTACCGCGCCAAGGCCAGCGGCCGCGACGCGCTGTGCGGCCCGGCGCTGCCCGGCGGCGCAGCCGCCGACGTGCTGCCCAACGCGGCCTGAGCGGCCGTACCCGACGCGCTGCCATGGCCTGGCTGACGCTCGCGAATGCCCACCTGGCCTATGGCCAGGCGCCGCTGCTCGACGGCGCGGCGATGACGCTGGACGACGGCGAGCGCGTGGCGCTGATCGGCCGCAACGGCGCCGGCAAGTCCAGCCTGCTGAAGGTGCTGGCCGGCCTCGAGGCGCCGGACGACGGCGAGCTGCAGCTGCAGGGCGGCCTGACGCGCGTCTACGTGCCGCAGGAACCGGTCTTTGCGCCCGGCGCCAGCGTCTTCGACGCGGTCGCCGAGGGCGTGGCCGAGGCGCGCGCGCTGCGCGAGCGCTTCGAGCGCCACGACCCGCACGACGACCTCGACGCGCTGCAGACGCGGCTGGAGGCGCTGCAGGGCTGGACCTGGGAGCAGCGTGTCGAGCAGGCGCTGCAGCGCCTGCGCCTCGGCGGCACGGCGCAAGTCGACGAACTGTCCGGCGGCAACCGCAAGCGCGTCGCGCTGGCGCGGGCGCTGGTCGCCGCGCCGGACATCCTGCTGCTCGACGAGCCGACCAACCACCTCGACATCGACGCCATCGAGTGGCTGCAGGAGCTGCTGGTAAACAGGCGCGGTGCGCTGCTGTTCGTCTCGCACGACCGCGCCTTCGTCGACGCGGTGGCCACGCGCATCGTCGAGCTCGACCGTGGCGTGCTGCGCAGCTACCCGGGCCGCTTCGCCGCCTTCGAGGCGACGAAGGCGCGCGAGCTGGAGGCCGAGGCGCTGGCCGCCGCGCGCGCCGACAAGCTGCTGGCGCAGGAGGAGATCTGGGTGCGCCAGGGCGTGGAGGCGCGGCGCACGCGCAGCGTCGGCCGCGTCGCGCGGCTGCTCAAGCTGCGCGAGCAGCGCGCGGCGCGCCGCGAGCAGCTCGGCCGCGTGCGCCTGGGGCTGGACGCCGGTTTGCCGCCCGGGCGCATCGTCGCCGAGCTGAAGGACGCCAGCTTCGCCTGGCCGGGCGGGCCGCTGCTGGTGGACCGCTTCACCGCGACCATCCTGCGCGGCGACAAGGTCGGGCTGATCGGGCCCAACGGCGTCGGCAAGACGACGCTGCTGAAGCTGATCCTGGGCGAGCTGCAGCCGACCGCCGGCACGGTGCGCCAGGGCACGCGGCTGGCGGTCGCCTATTTCGACCAGATGCGCAGCGCGCTGGACCTGGAGGCCACGCTGGCCGACACCATCAGCCCGGGCAGCGAGTGGATCACCACCGGCGCCGCGCGCAAGCATGTCAAGAGCTACCTCGGCGACTTCCTGTTTGCGCCCGAGCGCGCGAACGCGCCGGTGCGCACGCTGTCCGGCGGCGAGCGCAACCGGCTGCTGCTGGCGCGCCTGTTCGCGCTGCCGGCCAACGTGCTGGTGCTCGACGAGCCGACCAACGACCTGGACATCGACACGCTGGAGCTGCTGGAGGAGCTGCTGCAGCAGTACGAGGGCACGGTCTTCCTGGTCAGCCACGACCGCCGCTTCCTCGACAACGTCGTCACCAGCACGATCGCCTGGGAGGGCGACCCGGCCTTCGGCGGCCGCCCCGGGCTGTGGCGCGAATACGAGGGCGGCTACGAGGACTGGCGGCAGCAGCGTGAACGTGCACGCGTGGCGCCACCGGCGCCCGCGCCGGCCCCTGCACCGGCGCCTGCGCCGGCCCCCGCACCGATGCCCGCGGCGGCCGCCGCGCCGCGCACGGCGGCCGGCGGCCGGCGCAAGCTCAGCTACAAGGAACAGCGCGAGCTGGAGGCGCTGCCGGCGCTGATCGAGTCGCTGGAGGCCGAGCAGAAGGCCATCGCCGAGCGGCTGGCGAGCAGCGAGCTCTACGTCAGCGAGCCGCACCGCGTCGCCGAGCTGCAGGCCCGGCACGAGGCGATCGAGGGCGAGCTGATGCAGGCGCTGGAGCGCTGGGAGCTGCTGGGCGCGGCGTGACGCGCCGTGCGCGGCCGGCTCAGCGTGCGGCCGGTTGCCAGTCGTCGTTGATCGCCGCCGGGTGCGTGCGGCTGACCATCAGCGCGGCGTGCAGGTACAGGCCGTTGAGCATGCGCATCGCGCGCTCGCGTTCGAAGCCGGGCCAGGTCGCGATCTCGCGCAGGTTGGCGGTCTGGTGGCGCAGCCGCTCCACCGCGGCGGCCAGCGAGCCGGCGAGCTCGAGCCCGGCGAGCGCGGCGCCCGGCGCGACGCGGTAGGCGGCGATGCCGGCGATCTCCGGCAGCAGCTCGGCGCGCGAGCCGCGCAGCGCGGTCTCCCACAGCACCGGGCCCAGCGGGCCGTATTCGGCGCTCACGCCCTCGGGCAGGTCGCCGCGCTGGCCGGGCGGCTTCAGGCGCGCCGGCTCGACCTGCAGCACACGCAACTCGGTCAGGCGCAGCGCCAGCAGCTGCGGCACCGGCAGCGGGCAGTGCACCAGCCGGTCGGCCGGAAACAGCGTCAGCGGAATCACGCGGTATTCGTGCTGCAGCTGCAGCAGCAGCGGCCGCGCATGGCGCACCGCGGCGGCCATCACCTCCAGCACCTCGATGCCCTCGCCGGCCTTGGCGCGGCCGTCGAAGCGCATCAGGTCCTGCAGCAGCGAGGGATTCAGCGCCGACATGCGCGTGGCCCCCGCGCTGGCGTCGCCGTCGCGCACGGTGTCCTCGAGGTGGCGCCGGAAAGCGCTGACGCGCATCAGCTCGGTGGCGCCGAAGGGTTGTGTGGAGTCGAACATCGGATGAAGCGCGGCGCGCCCCGCCGGCCGGGCGGCGCGCCGTGTCGAAGCCATTGGAACGCGCGCCGGGGTCGCGCCGTCTGCGCCCGGCTGTTTCAGCTGTGACCGGATGTGTGCGGCTCGCCGCGCGCGCTGTCCGACAGCGTACGCAGCCGCGACCAGAAGCGCGCGTCCTGCGCGGTCGCGAAATTGACGCGCATCAGCGTCGTGCGCCGCGGCGTGGCGTGGAACAGCGTGCCCGGTGCGGTCAGCCAGCCTTCGTCCAGCAGCTGCTGCGCCAGCCGCTCGGTGTCGGCGCCGACGTCCAGCCAGCCGAACAGGCCCTGCGGCGGCGTCACGAAGCGGAAGCCGGCGGCCTGCGCGAGCTGCACGGTGCGCGAGCGCGCGGCGTCCAGGCGCTGCACGACGCGCTCGGCATGGCGGCGCAGCAGACCCTGCTCCAGGCACAGCGCGATGGCCTGCTCCAGCGGCCCGGGGCTGGTCAGCGCGGTCAGCAGCTTGGTGTCGACGATGCGCTCGACCAGCGCCGGCGGCGCGGCCAGGAAGCCGACCCGCCACTGCGGCGCCAGGATCTTGGAAAAGCCGCTGACGTAGAGGGTGCGCCGCAGGCCGTCGAGCTGCGCCATGCGCGTGGCATGCGGCGGCACCAGCCAGCCGTAGCTGTCGTCCTCGACGATCAGCAGGTCGTGCGCCTCGGCCAGGCGCAGCACCTGGTGCGCGGCGGCCGGGTGCAGCGACAGGCCGGTCGGGTTGTGCAGCACCGAGACCGTGACATACAGGCGCGGGCGGTGCTCGCGCAGCAGCCGCTCCATCACCGCGAGGTCGGGGCCGCCGCCGGGCTGCCCGGCGGCGGCCCCGACCCGCGGCACCGGCAGCAGCTTCATGCCCAGGCGCGTCAACCGCGCATATTCGACCGCCCAGCCGGGTTCGTCGACGAGCACGGCGTCGCCCGGCTGCAGCAGCGTGCGCGAGACGATGTCCAGCGCCTGCGTCGCGCCGGCCGTGGTGACGATCTGCGCGGGCTGTGCCGGCACCCCCAGGTCGGCCAGCCGCCGCGCCAGCGCCGTGCGCAGCGCCGGCTCGCCGGCCGGGTCGCCGTAGCGCAGCCAGGGCGCCGGCCGCGCGCTGACGCGGCGCAGCGCGCGCTGCAGCACGCCGGCGTCCAGCCAGTCCTCGGGCAGCATGCCCAGGCCCGGCGCCGGGCGCTCGCCCTGGGCCTGGAACATGCCGCGGATCAGCGCGGTGGCATTCAGCGGCAGTGGGCGCGGCGTGGCGGCGGCACGCTGCGCCGCCGGCGCCGAGGCCGCGCCCTCGCGCACGAAGAAGCCGCGCTGCGGCCGCGCCTGCACGAGGCCGCGCGCCTGCAGCAGGTCGTAGGCGCCGACCACCGTGCTCGGGCTGACGCCGTGACGCGCCGCGCACTCGCGCACCGAAGGCAGCCGCGCGCCCGGCGCCAGCAGGCGCTGCGCGATGCGCTCGGCAAAACGCTCGGCGAGCTGCTCGGTCAGTGTCGCCCCTGCGGCGCGTGGCGCCGCGGGGCGCTCCTGTGGCGGCGTGTCCATCGGTACAGGGCGATGATCTGTGTGCTGCAGTGTATGGCCACTGTGCTGGTGCCGGCGCCTAGACTTCGGGCATGCCACCCACCCACCCCGGCCTGCCGCCCCAGGTCCAGGCTGCGCCGCGCCGGGCCGACCCGGCGTCGCGCGGGCTGGCGCTGGGGCTGCTGGCGGTGGTGCTGTTCGCGCTGACGCTGCCGATGACGCGGCTGGCCGTCGGCGACAGTGCCGCCCCGCAGTTGTCGCCGGCCTTCGTGACCGCCGGGCGCGCCGCCGCGGCCGGGCTGCTCAGCGTGCTGTGGCTGCTGCTCGTGCGCGCGCCCTGGCCGGCGCGTGCGCAGTGGCCGGCGCTCGCCGTCTCGGCGCTGGGCACCGTGGTCGGCTTTCCGCTCGGGCTGGCGCTCGCGCTGCGCGACGTGCATGCGGCGCATGCCGCGGTGGTGACGGGCGTGCTGCCGCTGGCCACCGCGGTCGCCGGTGCGCTGGTCTGGCGGCAGCGGCCCTCGGCCGCCTTCTGGGCCTGCGCGCTGGCCGGCTGCGCGCTGGTGCTGCTGTTCGCGGTGCTGCAAGGCGGCGGCCGCCTGGTCGCCGCCGACGGCTGGCTGCTGCTGGCCGTGGCCTCGGCGGCCGTCGGCTACGTGGGCGGCGCGCGTGCCGCGGCGGCGATGCCGGCGGAACAGGTGATCTGCTGGGTGCTGGTCGGCTCGCTGCCGCTGACGCTGCCGGCCGCGCTCGCGGCCTGGCCGGCGCAGGCGGTCGGCGCCGCGGCCTGGCTGGGCTTCGGCTATGTCGCGCTGTTCTCGATGTGGCTCGGCTTCTTCGCCTGGTACCGTGCGCTGGCGCTGGGCGGCGTCGTGCGCGTCAGCCAGGTCCAGCTGCTGCAGCCCTTCCTGGCCCTGCTGTTTGCGGTGCCGCTGCTCGGCGAGCCGCTCGAGCCCCTGACGCTGGGCTTTGCGCTCGCCGTCGTCGCCGTCGTCCTGGTCGGCCGCCGCCTGGCGGTCGACCGTGTCTGAATCCCCGCCACCGAAAGCCCTGCCATGCCCTGGACCCTGGCCCGCCGCGCCGAGCGGCTGAACCCGTCGACGATCCGCGAGATCCTGAAGATCACCGAGCAGCCGGGCATCGTCTCGCTGGCCGGCGGGCTGCCTTCGGCCGACACCTTCCCGGTCGAGCGGGTCGCCGAGGCCACCGCACGCGTGCTGCGCGACACCCCGCGCGAGGCGCTGCAGTACGCCGCCAGCGAGGGCTACGGCCCGCTGCGCGAGTGGGTCGCCGCCGAGCTGGCGGCGCAGGGCCTGCGGGCCGACGCCTCGCAGGTGCTGATCACCACCGGTTCGCAGCAGGGGCTGGACCTCGTCGGCAAGGTGCTGATCGACCCCGGCAGCGTGGTCGCGGTCGAGAGCCCGACCTACCTCGGTGCGCTGCAGGCCTTCGCGCCCTACGAGCCGGTCTTCGCGGCGATCGAGGGCGACGACGAGGGCCCGTTGCCGCCATCGCTGGCGGCGCGCCGCGGCGCGCGCTTTGCCTACCTGCTGCCGAATTTCCAGAACCCGGGCGGCCGCTGCCTGGGCGCCGCGCGCCGGCTGGCGCTGGTGCAGGCCGCGGCCGCGGCGGGGCTGCCCATCGTCGAGGACAACCCGTATGGCGACCTCTGGTTCGACGAGCCGCCGCCGCCCCCGCTGGCTGCGACGGCCGGGCTGGGCGGCGACGGCAGCGACGGCGGCGCGATCTACCTCGGCTCCTTCTCCAAGGTGCTGGCGCCCGGGCTGCGGCTGGGCTACGTGGTCGCGCCGAAGGCGCTGTATCCCAAGCTGCTGCAGGCCAAGCAGGCCGCCGACCTGCACACGCCGGGCTTCAACCAGCGCATCGTGCACGAGGTCGTGAAGAGCGGCTTCCTGCACGAGCATGTGCCGACGATCCGCGCGCGCTACCGCGCGCAGCGCGACGCGATGCAGGCCGCGCTGCAGCGCCACCTGGCGCCGCTGACCGGCGCCGACGGCAGCCGCTGTCGCTGGACCATGCCCGGCGGCGGCATGTTCTTCTGGGTCGAGCTGCCGAGCGGCCTGGACGCCACCGCAATGCTGCCGCGCGCCGTCGCGGCCGGCATGGCCTACGTGCCCGGCGCGACCTTCTTTCCCGAGGCACCGCGCACGAATACGCTGCGGCTGAGCTTCGTCACCGCGTCGCCGGCGCAGATCGAGACCGCGGTCGCTGCGCTCGGCGGCGTGCTGGCGCAGGCGCTGCACGAGTTGCCGGCCGTGCGGCCGGCCGCGGTGTCGGCCTGAGCCGCCACAATCGCCGCCCCGGAGCCCGCCGATGAACCCTGCCCGCCCCCGCCGCTTCCACCAGCTCGACGTCTTCACCGCGCTGCCCCTGCGCGGCAACCCGCTGGCCGTCGTGCACGACGCCGAGGGCCTGGACGACGCGACGATGGTCGCCTTCGCGCGCTGGACCAACCTGTCGGAGACGACCTTCCTGCTGCCGCCCACCGACCCGGCGGCCGACTACCGGGTGCGCATCTTCACGCCCGGCGGCGAGCTGCCGTTCGCCGGCCACCCGACGCTGGGCAGCTGCCATGCCTGGCTGGCCGCCGACGGCCGGCCGCGCGACGCCGGGCAGGTGGTGCAGCAATGTGGCGTCGGCCTGGTCACGGTGCGGCGCGACGAGACGGCCGGCGGCCGGCTGGCCTTTGCCGCGCCGCCGCTGCGCCGCAGCGGGCCGTTGGACGAGGCGCTGCTGGCGCGCATCGCCGCGGCGCTGGGGCTGGAACGCAGCGCCCTCGTGCAGCACCAGTGGGTCGACAACGGGCCCGGCTGGTGCGCCGTCATGCTGGCCAGCGGCGCCGCGGTGCGCGCGCTGATGCCGGACCTGGCGGCACTGGCGCTGTCGGACCTCAAGCTCGGCGTCGTCGGCGCCCAGGCCGCGGGCGAGGACACGGCCTTCGAGGTGCGTGCCTTCGTGCCGTCGATGGGCATAGGCGAGGACCCGGTCACCGGCAGCCTGAATGCCGGGCTGGCGCAGTGGCTGATCGGCGCCGGGCTCGCGCCGGAGCGCTATGTCGCCGCGCAGGGCAGCGCGCTCGGCCGCGCAGGGCGCGTGCACGTGCAGCGCGAAGGCGAACACTTCTGGATCGGTGGCGACGTCGCCGGCTGCATCGACGGGACGGTGACGCTGTGACGGTGTGGGTGGACCACCTGGTGGTGGCTGCGGCCACGCTGGCGCAGGGCGTGGCCTGGTGCGAGGCGACGCTGGGCGTCGTGCCCGGCCCCGGCGGCCGCCACGCGCTGTTCGGCACCCACAACCGGCTGGCGAAGATGGCCAGCGAGGCCTATCCCGACGCCTACCTCGAGATCATCGCCGTCGACCCCGACGCGCCGCCGCCCGGCCGCGTGCGCTGGTTCGGGCTGGACGACCCGGCGCTGCAGGCCAAGCTGCAGCAACATGGGCCGCGCCTGGTGCACGTGGTCGCGCGCTCGACGATGCTGGACATGCACCGCTGGGGGCTGATCAACGTCGGGCTGCAGCCGGGCGACCCCGTCAGCGCGCACCGTGAAACGCCCGAGGGGCGGCTGGCCTGGCAGATCCTGGTGCGCGCGGATGGCCGGCTGCTGTGCGGCGGCGCGCTGCCGACGCTGATCCAGTGGCAGGGCCGGCACCCGACTGCGGCGATGGCCGCGAGCGGCCTCGCGCTGCAGGCGCTGACGCTGCGCGGCGTGCCCGAGCGTGCGCGCGACGTGCTGCGGCTGCGCGGCGTGCAGGTGCTGGCCGACGGCACGCCGGCCCTGTCGGCGACGCTGGCCACCCCCCGCGGCGAGATCGTGCTGGAGAGTGCATGAACCCGACCGAGGAACTGTTCCGCGAGGACGCCACGCTGACCGAGTGCCCGGCCACGGTGCTGTCCGCCGACGAGCAGGGCGTGGTGCTCGACCGCACGGTCTTCTATCCGCTGGGCGGTGGCCAGGCCGGCGACGCCGGCGTGCTGGTCGCGCCCGACGGCACGACGCTGGCGATTGCCGACACGCGCAAGCACCCGACGCTACTGGGAGTGATCGCTCACCTGCCAGTGGCGGGCGCCGATACGAGTACCTTCGCGCCCGGCACCAAGGTCGTCGCCCGCATCGACGTCGCACGCCGCCGCGCCCACATGCGTTTCCACACCGCCACGCACCTGCTGTGCGCGCTGGTGCCGCATGCGGTGAACGGCTGCTCGATCACGGCCGGCTATGCGCGGCTGGACTTCCACACCGCCGAGCCGCTGGACAAGGAAGTGCTCACTGCCGGCATCGCGCGCCTGGTGCGCGAGGCGCATGCCGTGCGCCACCGCTGGATCGGCGAGGACGAACTCGACGCCAACCCGCAACTCGTGCGCAGCATGAGCGTGCAGCCGCCGCGCGGCCTGGGCCGCGTGCGCGTGCTGGAGATCGAGGGCGTGGACCTGCAGCCCTGCGGCGGCACGCATGTGGCCAATACCGCCGAGGTCGGCGATGTGATCGTCACCAAGGTGGAAAAGAAGTCAGCGATGACCCGCCGGGTCATCCTCGGCTTTGCCGTGCCGGGCGGCAGCCCGGGCTGACTTCTTGGGGAGCGCTCATGTGCGCGCAGCGCACGTGAGCGATCACCAAAGAAGTCGGCGATGACCCGCCGGGTCGTCCTCGGCTTCGCATCTTCTGCGCCCTGAAACGACAAGAGCGCCCCGCGGGGCGCTCTTGCTTGCGAGCCGGGACCGGATCAGGCCTGGCGGCGGCGCATGAAGCCCAGGCCAACAAGCGCCAACCCTGCCAGCGCCAAGGTTCCCGGCGACGGAACCACCAGATAGTCTTGGTAGACGTCGCTACGCACGACTTTCACCTTGTAGGTTGCGGACGTTGTCGCGATGGCGGCCAGCATGTTGTTGGCCATAGTGCGTACGACAGCATTTGCAGCGTTTGCGATGTTGCCGGAGATGACGGCAAACGAACCCTGTCCAGAATTCACGTTCAGGGTGTTGCCGGTCTCATAGATGGCCTCCCAGATCGCCAACTGCACTGCGGCGCCGACCTGTGCCACGGTTGCACTGCCACCACCGAAGGCCGCGCCGAGCGCCGCTGTCGGCGCATTCAGGCCACCCAGCGCGGTGACCAGCTTCGACAGCCGGTCGGCCACTGTGACGCCGAACCCGGGAATCGCGGGGAAGAGCGTCTGGAAATGGGACGCCGCGCCAGCGTACTGATAGGGTTGTGGGTTGTTGTTGACGAACTGGATGAGGTCAACGCAGTAGGTCGTGAAGTTCGGGCCGAAAGGACCGACGGCCGTCGGCCCGGTCTTGATCGACATCGCGCCAGCGACCGTATTGACCTGGGTATTCAGGTTCGTATTGCCGACCGTGCCACTGACGCCACCGAAGGGCTGCCCGTCGTAGTCGACGTAGACCGAACTGGCGTGGCTTGTTGCCACCAGGGCCAGCAACGCTCCCGCTGCTGCCAACTTCGCTGCAAATCGCATGACCCGCTCCCTTGCTCGACTTCAGGACGGACCCCTGTCCACCCCCTGAAACCAATGGTATCTATCGGCTGCGCTGCTGCCATCCCCGGCTCAGGGGGGGCTAGCCACCCAGCCGCGCCAGCAACGCCTCGGCCTCTTGCTGCAGCGCGGGAGGGGCGGTTCCGCGCGTCACACGGCGCAACTCCTCGCGAGCTAGCTCTTTGTCGCCGCGCTCGGCGAGCAACCGGCCCAGGTGCAGCCGAAACTCCGGCGCCGCAGGGGCTCGCGCGACGGCGCGGCGCTGCGCGGCCAGGGCGTCGTCCAATCGGCCTGCGCGGGCCAGCGCCGCTGCCAGCGTGTCCTGAGCGTTGGGCAGCTGTGGCGCCAATTGAACGGCCCGCTCGGCCAGTGCAAGCGCCTGCGGGTCGCCCCGCCGTACCAGCACGTCGGCCAGGTTGTTGACAACCACGGGGTGATCCGGCTGAAGTCGCTGCGCTGCGCGGTACCGGTCGGCAGCCTGTGCCAGATCGCCCGAACGATCTGCGGTCTGCGCCAGGTGGACCAGGAAGCCAACATCGTCGGGGTGTTTGTCCAGCCACTGCTGCGCGAAGGCTGGTGCACCACCTGCGCCGCCCTCGGCCGACAGGATGGCGTGCAGCCGCACCGCCAGCTCGGTCGCTGGTCGCTTGATCAGCGCCGTTCGCAGCGCCGCCGCGGCGGCCGGCAGGCGGCCCAGCGCCACGTCGACGTCTGCCTCGAGTTCCCAGCCCAGCGAGTCACCGGGGCGGCGCTCTTGTACAGCGCGCGCCAGCGCGAGAGCGCGCTCGGGCTGTCGTTCACCCAGTGCATACGCGATCGAGGCGCGAAGCACATCGCGTGAGTCCGGCGCCAGCGCCAGCGCCTGCTCAAGGGGAGCGCGTGCCGCGGCCACGTCACCGGTTGCTCCGAGCGCAATCGCCAGCCGCCAGTGGGCTTCGGCATGGCGGGGGTCGAGCTGAACTACACGCCTGAGCGTGTTGACGGCCTGGCGTGCCTCGCCGGTGGCCTGTTGCGCGGCGGCAAGCGCCAACAGGATGGCCGGTTCTGCCGGTAGCGCGGCAGCGGCGGCCTGCGCTCGCGCCAGCGTCGCCGCCGGGTCGTTGAGTTGCCTCTGCAGTTGCAGCGCCGCCAAGCGACTACCGGCGTCCAAGGGATCTGCCTGTGCCGCCTTGTCCAGCCAGCCGGCCACGGCCGCCGGCTCTTCTCCCATCCGCCAGGCCATCTCACCTATCGCGACCAGCGCCGCCGCCGCGCGCGGTTCGGCTTTGGCCAGGGCTTCGTACCGCTGTCGCGCGCTGGCTACATCGCGTTGTGCCACGTCCAGCATCGCCAGTGCATCCACCGGCTGCCAGGCCTTGGGGTCGCGTTGGTGGGCCAGCTGATAGGCGGTGCGGGCCGCAGCCATGTCTCCCGCCTGCTGCGCCAAGACACCGCGCAGGAAGGGAATCAGGCTGTTCCCGGGCTGCTTGCGCTCGGCGACATCCAGCGCGGCGCGCGCGGCGCTCAGATTCCCACGTCGGGCATGGGAGGCCACGAGCACGAGGTCGGCGTCCAATCCTTGGGTATCGGCAGCGGCTGCGGCCTGAAGTTCGGCCAGGCCACGCTGCTGCTGCCCGCGGGCGAGCAGCGAGCGCGCCTGCTGCACGCGCAGCGCGGTGTCGTCGGGGCGCAGCGCCGCTGCTTGGGCGAACAGGCGGTCGGCCGTAGCCAGATCGCCGCTGCGGGCGTGGGCCTGGCCCGCCAGCATCAGCGTCTCGGCGTCTGGCTGGCCATCCAGCAGCGGTGCCACGGTGGCGACCGCACGGTCGGCACGCCCCTGGCGCATCTGGACCGCGGCCAGCTCTCGTCGCGTCGCAGCGGACTGGGGTCGCCGCACCAACGCCGCCGCAAGCAAGGCCTCCGCGCGTGCAGTCTCGTTCAGGCGCGCGAAGACCATGCCGGCCAGTAGCTGAACATCGGCATCGGGCTGCTCTGCCTTCAGTAGGCGTTCAATCAGTTCTCGCGCGCGCGCCATGTCCTGGCGTTGGAAGGCGACCATGGCTTCAAGGTAGTCAGCCACCGCAAGCCATGGCATCTGGCGGCGCATCTCCTCGATCGCGCCGGTCGCGGCAGCGCTGTCGCCGGCCACGATCAACTGGGCAACGAGCTTGCTGTGCGCGTCTGCGTGCCGCGGCTTCAATGACAGGGCGCGCCGATAGCCCTCGGCGGCTTCAATCGGCTTGCCGCGCGCGGCGGCGATGTCGCCTTGCAGCACCCACGTTTCTGCGGCAGTGCCTTGCGTCCGCTGCAATTCTTCAGCTTGCGACTGTGCCAAAT
The DNA here is from genome assembly GCA_019635315.1 of Rubrivivax sp. Lineage (GTDB taxonomy): Bacteria > Pseudomonadota > Gammaproteobacteria > Burkholderiales > Burkholderiaceae_C > Rubrivivax. The sequence continues at coordinate 81,267 of JAHBZT010000001.1, read as the reverse complement.
CGACGCGGCCTGCGTCCAGTTCCAGCGCCGCGCGCAGAGCGAGCGCCGGCAAGTGATCAGGCACCTGCGTCAGCGCATCGGCCAGTTCACGCGCTGCTGCCTGAGGCTGCTCCAGCGCACGTTGCGCCTGCGCGCGCAGCGTGGCCAGGCGCGCTCGTGCAAGCGGATCGGTCAGCGCCAGCGGCTGCTGCATCGCGAATAGATCCGCCGGCCGTCCTTCGGCGAGCAGCAACTCGGCCCGCAGCACGGCGGTTTCGTCGACGGGGTGACCGAAGGTCTCGGCCCTGGCCAATTCGGTGGCAGCGCCCACCGGATCGCCCGCCGCGAGGAGGGCGCGCGCCAGCAGGTAGCGCGCGGCTGCCGACTCGGCATCCCGCTGCAAGACGTTCTTGGCGTCGATCACGGCGGCGCGCGGGTCGCCGTCATCGAGATGCTTGCGTGCCGAAACCAGCAATTCATCGCGCGACGGGCCTCCGCATGCCGAGAGCACAGCCGTCAGCGCGAGGAGAAGTACAAGCCTGCCTCTAGACGTGCGGCGTTTGCTGATCAAGACATGCTCCTGCCGTCGCGAGGGATCGCGACTTCACCGTCAATGTCAATGTTAGACGTCAGCCACGCAGCTCCCACGGCCAGCCCCCGCATTCGAGGGAATCTGAATTGTCGGCCGAGGCGAGACAGCCCGCGCCCGGCGCTGGCACGCCTCGACCGCGCGCACGAACGCGACCGGGCTCCTCAGCTCGGTCGGGCCGCTCGTGGATGGCCGCGCGTGGGCGGCAGTCTCGCGACGGGCGCTCAGTTGCTGTAGCGCTCGGCGCGGAAGTCGTCGTGGCAGGCCTTGCAGCTGCCGCCAACGGCGCCCATCGCGGCCTTGACGGCGTCCAGGTTGCCGGCGCGTGCGGCGGCGTCGAGCTTCTTCACTTCCTCGGCCATCTTGTCGGCGGCGGCCTTGAACTTGGCCGACTCGCGCCAGATCTCGGGCTTGGCGCGGTTGGGCATGCCCATGTCGGTGTTGGCGCCAAAGGCCGTGAACGGCAGCGTGGACATCGCGACGACGATGGCGGTGTTGTCGGCCGCCACCTTGGCGTCGAAGGGCACGCGGCCCTGGGCCATCGCGCCGACGCGGCCGAGGTGGTTGGCCATCACCGTGAAGGCCGACTGGCGGTACTTGATCGCGTCCTCGGGCTTCTGGAACTGCGCGGCGGCGGGCAGGGCGGTGGCCAGGCCGGCGATCACGACGGCGGCGGCGAACAGTCGGGGCATGCGGGCGACTCCGATGGGCTGGGGTTGAACAAACCTGGCGGCGCGCCGGACCGGGCGGCCCGGGGCGCACGGATCAGTGTACGCAGCCGCCCCGGCCGGCACTCCGGCGCTTCGGGTATGCCCCAGTGCGGCGACCGGCATCGCCGGCAGCGCGGCGAGTCGCGGTATGGTTCGCGGTGCGTGCGCCTGCGGCCCGCTGCCGCCGGCGGGCGGTTGCCCCGCGCCGCGCCTGCGCCACCCTCCACCGATGAACGATCCTGCCCTGCAGCCCGTCCGCGTCTGGGACCTGCCGACGCGCCTGTTCCACTGGCTGCTCGCCGCCGCGCTGGTCGGCTCGGTCGTCAGCGCCAAGATCGGCGGCGCCGCGATGACCTGGCATTTTCGCTTCGGCTACCTGGTGCTCGGGCTGCTGGTCTTCCGGCTGTCGTGGGGGCTGGTCGGCGGGCGCTGGTCGCGCTTCGCCAGCTTCGTCTACGCGCCGGGCACGCTGCTGCGCTACCTGCGCGGGCAGGCGCGGCCGGGCGAGCACCTGGACGTCGGCCACAGCCCGCTGGGCGCGCTGTCGGTCTTCGCGCTGCTGGCCATCGTCGCGGTGCAGGTCGGCACCGGGCTGGTGGCCGACGACGAGATCGCCAACCTGGGGCCGCTGAACCGCTTCGTCGCCACCGCCACCGCGCTGGAGGCCACGGCCTGGCACAAGAGTTATGGCCAGTGGCTGGTGATCGGGCTCGTCGCGCTGCATGTCGCGGCGGTGCTGGCCTACCTGTTCGTCAAGCGGCGCAACCTGATCGGGCCGATGCTGGTCGGCGACAAGCCCTTGCCCGCGGGCACGCCGGCCAGTGCCGACGGTCTGGCGCAGCGCCTGCTGGCGCTGGTGCTGGCGCTGCTGGCGGCAGGGGTCGTCGCGTGGGTGATCCGCCTCGGGCAGCCCGCGTTCTGACGTGGACGACGGGCCGCAACTCGACATCGTGCACGCCGAGCAGCCGGCGCAGCTGCTCGCGGTGCGCGAGCTGTTCACCGAGTATGCCGACTCGCTGGCCATCGACCTCGGCTTCCAGGGTTTCGAGACCGAGCTGGCGTCGCTGCCCAGCGTCTACGCGTCGCCGGCCGGCGCGCTGCTGCTGGCGCTGGTCGACGGCCAGGCGGCCGGCTGCGTCGCGATGCGGCCGCTGCCCGACGCGGACTTCCCGAATGCCTGCGAGATGAAGCGCCTGTTCGTGCGCCGCGCCTTCCGCCGCTTCGGGCTCGGGCGCCTGCTCGTGCAGCGGCTGATGGACCTGGCGACGCAGTCCGGCTACTCGACGATGCTGCTGGACACGCTGGACGACATGGAAGCCGCGCGCGAGCTCTATGCGTCGCTGGGCTTCGTCGAGATCCCGCCCTACTACTACAACCCGGTGCCGGGCGCGCACTACCTGCGCGCCGATCTCGACGCCCCCGGCACGCGCTGGTAGCCCGCAACTGGTAGCGTGCCGACCCCATGACCCCGCCGCTGATTCCCGGCAGCCCCGAATTCGAGGCCCTGCTGCACCGCATCCGCTTCCCCGGCGACAGCGACCCCGGCGAGACGCGCGAATGGCTGGACGCGCTGGCCACGCTGGTGCGCGAGAGCGGCCCCGAGCGCGCGCGCTTCGTGCTCGACGCGCTGCAGGACGAGGCGCGCCGCCACGCGCTGGCCTGGCGGCCGCAGCGCCAGACGCCCTATGTCAACACGATCCGCGCCGAGGAACAGGCGGCCTTCCCGGGCCAGCTCGAGATCGAGCAGCGGCTGGCCGCCATCATGCGCTGGAATGCGCTGGCGATGGTCGTGCGCGCCAACCTGCGCCACGGCGAGCTGGGCGGGCACATTGCCAGCTATGCCAGCGCGGCCGACCTGTTCGAGGTCGGCTTCAACCACTTCTTCCGCGCGCGCAGCGAGCGGCATGGCGGCGACCTGGTGTTCTTCCAGCCGCACTCGGCCCCGGGCGTCTATGCACGCGCCTTCCTGGAAGGCCGCCTGAGCGAGGCCGACCTCGAGCATTACCGGCAGGAGGTGGCCGCGGCCGGCGAGCGCGCCGCCGGGCGCGCGGTGCGCGGGCTCTCGAGCTACCCGCACCCCTGGCTGATGCCGGACTTCTGGCAGTTTCCGACCGGCTCGATGGGGCTGGGGCCGCTGTCGGCCGTCTACCAGGCGCGCTTCCTGCGCTACCTGGAGCACCGCGGGCTGCTCGCGGCGAGCGACAGAATGGGATCGTCCAGTGACGCGGCGCAGCAGCGCCGCGTGTGGGGCTTCTTCGGCGATGGCGAGATGGACGAGCCGGAGTCGCTGGCCGGGCTGAGCCTGGCCGCGCGCGAGAAGCTGGACAACCTGGTCTTCGTCGTCAACTGCAACCTGCAGCGCCTGGACGGCCCGGTGCGCGGCAACGGCCGCATCGTCGACGAGCTGGAGACCGTCTTCGCCGGCGCCGGCTGGCATGTCATCAAGCTGGTCTGGGGTTCGGACTGGGACGCGCTCTTCGCGCGCGACCACACGCAGGCGCTGGTGCGCGCCTTCGCGCGCACGGTCGACGGCCAGTTCCAGACCTTCAGCGCCAACGATGGCGCCTACAACCGCGACAAGTTCTTCGGCCAGAGTCCGGAACTGGCGGCGCTGGTCGCCGCGATGACCGACGACGAGATCGACCGCCTGCACCGCGGCGGCCACGACCTCGTCAAGATCCACGCCGCCTATGCCGCGGCGGTGGCCCACCGCGGCGCGCCGGTGGTCATCCTGGCCAAGACCATGAAGGGCTACGGCATGGGCGCGGCCGGCCAGGGCCGCATGACCACGCACCAGCAGAAGAAGCTGGAGGGCGACGACCTGGTGGCCTTCGCGCACCGCTTCCGGCTGCCGATGAGCGACGAGGACGCGCGTGCGCAGCGCTTCTTCCGCCCGGCCGACGACAGCGCCGAGATGCGCCACCTGCGCGAGTGCCGTGCTGCCCTGGGCGGTCCGATGCCGGCGCGCCAGGCCGAGGCCGACCGGCTGCCGGTGCCCGCGGTCGAGGAGTTCGCGGCCTTCGCGCTGGGCGCCGAAGGCAAGGAGATGAGCACCACGATGGCGCTGGTGCGCATGCTCGGCAGCCTGCTGAAGGCGCCGGGCCTGGGCCCGCGCATCGTGCCCATCGTCGCCGACGAGGCGCGCACCTTCGGCATGGCCAGCCTGTTCCGCCAGGTCGGCATCTATGCACCCGAGGGCCAGCGCTACGAACCCGAGGACGCCGGCAGCCTGATGGCCTACCGCGAGTCGCGCGACGGCCAGATCCTCGAGGAAGGCATCACCGAGGCCGGCGCGATGGCCTCGTGGACCGCGGCGGCCACCAGCTACAGCACGCATGGGCTGACCATGCTGCCGCTGTACATCTACTATTCGATCTTCGGCTTCCAGCGCGTGGGTGACCTGATCTGGGCCGCCGCCGACCAGCGCGCGCGCGGCTTCCTGGTCGGCGCCACGTCGGGCCGCACGACGCTGTCGGGCGAGGGCCTGCAGCACCAGGACGGCTCCAGCCTGCTGGTCGCCGCCACGGTGCCCAACTGCGTGGCGTACGACCCCGGCTTCGCGTACGAGCTGGCGCTGATCGTGCACCACGGCCTGGAGCGCATGCTGGCCGAGCAGCACGACGTCTTCTTCTACCTGACGGTGACCAACCAGAACCATGCCCAGCCGTCGCTGCCGGCCACCGACGACGCGGCCGCCGACATGTCGCTGGTGGAAGGCGTGCTGCGCGGCCTGTACCGGCTGCCGGCGGCGACCGTGGGCGCCGCCATGGCCGAACCCGACGGCCCGGCCGCGGCGCAGTGCACGCTGGTCGGCAGCGGCGCCATCCTGCACGAGGTGCTGACCGCCGCGCGCTGGCTGGCCGAGCACTGGAACGTGCAGGCCGAGGTCTGCAGCGCGACCAGCTTCAGCGAACTCGCGCGCGAGGGCATGGCCATCGAACGCGCGCGGGTGCTCGGCGTCGACGACGGTGCGCTGCCCTGGGCCACGCGCGTGCTGCTGCAAACACAGGGGCCCATCGTGGCCGCCACCGACTACGTGCGTGCGGTGCCCGAGCAGCTGCGGGCGCTGGTGCCGGCCGGCCGCCGCTACGTCACGCTGGGCACCGACGGCTTCGGGCGCAGCGACAGCCGCGCGCTGCTGCGCGAATTCTTCGAGGTCAGCCCGCGCCACATCGTGCTGCGCGCGCTGCAGGCGCTGGCCGACGACGGCGCGCTGCCGGCCGATGTGCCGCGGGCCGCGCGCGAACGCTACGGCATCACGCCGGGGCGGCACCCCTGGTCGCAGTAGACAGCATGACCGCCGGCGGCCGCGGCTCCTGCGCCGGCGGCCGGCACGGCGTGCGGCATCATCGCGATCCATGACCACCCTCGAACTGACCGCCGGCGCGCTGCGCCTGGCGCTGCGCCCGGACCTCGGCGGCGCCATCGCCGGCCTCTGGCGCGACACGCTGCCGGTGCTGCGCAGCAGCGAGCCCGATGCGCTGGCTTCGTCGCGGCAGGCCGGCTGCTACCCGCTGGTGCCGTATTCCAACCGGCTCGGCTACCGGCGCTTCCGCTGGCTGGGGCAGGACCATGCGACGGCGGCCAATTTCGACGAGCTGCCGCACTCGGTGCACGGTGTGGCCTGGCAGCGGCCCTGGGAGGTGCTGGCGTCGGACACGACGAGTGCCGAGCTGCGCTACCGGCATGCCGCGGACGCGCACTGGCCGTTCGCTTTCGACGCGCGCCAGCGCTTCGTGCTGACGCCCGATGCGCTGGAGGCCCACCTGTCGGTGCTCAACCTGCATGCGCAGCCGCAGCCGGTGGGGCTGGGCTGGCACCCGTACTTTCCGAAGCGTTCGCGCAGCCGGCTGCACATCGAGATCGCCGAGCGCTGGGACAGCGACGCCAGCGGCCTGCCGACGCGCAAGGTGGCGCAGCCGGGCATCGACGGCGACGTCGCGCACCTGGCCTTCGACCACTGCTTCGAGGGCTGGCGCGGGGCCGCGCGCATCCGCGACGAGAAGCTGTCGCTGAGGCTCACCTCGTCGCTGCCGTATCTCGTCGTCTATACGCCGGAGGTCAAGCCCCACTACTGCGTCGAGCCGGTCAGCCATGTCAGCAACGCCATCCACATGGCCGACCCGCTGGCGCATGGCCTGCGCGCGCTGGCACCGCAGGCCAGCCTGGACGCCTGGATGAAGCTGGAGATCGCCCCCGCATGACGGCCGAGGTGCATGCGCTGCCGGTCCCGCCCTGCGGCCTGGGCGAGTCGCCGTTCTGGCACCCGGGCGAGGGCGCGCTGTACTGGATCGACATCCCCGGCCGCGCGCTGCACCGCTACGCACCGCCCGCGGGCGAATACGGCGCCGAGCACCGGCGCTGGGAACTGCCCAGCGAGCCGGGCAGCATCGCGCCGCTGCCCGGCGGGGCGCTGCTGATCGCGATGCGCGACGGCCTGTTCCGCTTCGACCCCGCCAGCGGGGCGCGCGAGTTGCTCGCCAAGCCGCCCTACGACCCGGCACAGGAGCGATTCAACGACGGCCGCGCCGACCCGCAGGGCCGCTTCTGGGTCGGCACGATCTACGAGCCGCGCCAGCCCGCGCGCGCCGCGCTGTACCGCTGGTCCGGTGGCCGGCTGGACCGCATCGCCGGTGACGTGACGGTGAGCAACGGCCTGGCCTTCGGCCCCGACGGGCGCACGATGTACTGGGCCGACACCACCGCGCACCGCGTCGACGCGCTGGACTTCGACGGCCACGACGGCAGCCTGTCGCGCCGCCGTGTCTTCGCGCAGTTCGAGACGCGCGACCAGGCGCAGGCGGCCGGCCGGCCCTATGGCGGCCGCCCCGACGGCGCCGCGGTCGACGCCGAGGGCGCCTACTGGGTCGCGATGTACGAGGGCGGCCGCCTGCTGCGCCTGGCGCCCGACGGCACGCTGCTGCAGGAACTCGCGCTGCCGGTGCGCTGCCCCACGATGCCCTGCTTCGGCGGCGCCGACCTGCGCACGCTGTACGTGACCAGCGCCCGCGACAAGCGGCCGGCCGGCGAACTGGCCGCGCTGCCGCTGTCCGGCGCCGTGCTCGCGCTGCGCGTGCCGGAGCCGGGCCTGCCGGTGCATTTCGCGAAGGGCTGAAGGCAGTGGCGACGGCAGCCAAGGCGGCGGCGGCCGCGGTCCGCGCGGCGCGGCTGGCGCGCCTGGCCGAGGACCGCGACTGGGACCTGGCGGTGATCGGCGGCGGCGCCACCGGCCTGGGTGTCGCGCTGGACGCCGCGGCGCGCGGCTTCGCCGTCGTGCTGCTGGAGTCGCACGACTTCGCGTCGGGCACGTCGTCGCGCGCGACCAAGCTGGCGCATGGCGGCGTGCGCTACCTGGCGCAGGGCGACATCGGCCTCGTGCGCGAGGCGCTGCACGAGCGCGCGGCGATCCTGGCCAATGCGCCGCATGTCGCGCAGCGGCTGCCCTTCGTGATGCCGGGCTACCACTGGTGGGAGCGCGGCTTCTACGGCATCGGCCTCAAGGCCTACGACGCGCTGGCCGGCGCGCGCGGCCTCGGCGCGACGGAATGGCTGAGCACGCGGCGCACGCGGGAACTGCTGCCCGGCGTGCAGCCGCGCGGCCTGTGGGGCGGCGTGCGCTACTGGGACGGCCAGTTCGACGACGCGCGGCTGGCGCTGGCCCTCGCGCGCACGGCCGAGGACCGCGGCGCGCTGGTGCTCAACCATGTCGCGGTGACCGCGCTGCGGCGCGAGGGCGGCCGCGTGACCGGGCTCGACGCGCAGGACGCCGAGACCGGCGCGACCTTCACGCTGCGCGCGCGCTGCGTCGTCAACGCCACCGGCGTGTGGGTCGACGCCGTGCGCGACATGGACCGCGACGCGGGCGCGCCGAAGCGGCCGCCGATGGTCGCGCCCAGCCAGGGTGTGCACCTGGTCGTCGACCGCGCCTTCCTGCCCGGTGGCCATGCGCTGCTGGTGCCCAAGACGGCCGACGGCCGCGTGCTGTTCGCGGTGCCCTGGCTGGGCAAGACCATCCTGGGCACCACCGACACGCCGCGCGGCGACCTCGCGCGCGAGCCGTCGCCGTTCGCCGAGGAGGTGGCCTTCATCCTCGACGAGTCGGCACGCTACCTGGCGCGGGCGCCGTCGCGCGCCGACGTGCGTTCGGTCTGGGTCGGCCTGCGCCCGCTGGTCAGGCCGTCGGGCGAGGACGGCGACCACACGAAGTCGATCTCGCGCGAGCACACGGTGATCGTCGGCCGCTCCGGTCTGGTCACGGTGACCGGCGGCAAGTGGACGACCTACCGCGCAATGGCCGAGGACGTGCTGGAGCGCGCGATGGACCGCGGCCTGCTGCCGCGCCGGCCGGCCGGCGTGACGGCGCGGCTGCCGTTGCACGGCGCCGCACCGGGGCGGCCGCTGGCCGAGCCGCCGGGCGAGCACCTGTACGGCAGCGACGCCGCGGCGCTGAAGGCGCTGCCCGGCGCCGCGCACTGGTTGGCGCACGATGCCGAGTCCGGCCGCGGCCTGCTCAGCGAGGCGATGGTGCGCTACGCGGCGCGCCACGAGATGGCGCGCACGGTGGAGGACGTGCTGGCACGGCGCTGCCGGCTGCTCTTCCTGGACGCCGCACAGGCCGCGCGCGTGGCGCCGGCGGTGGCGGCGATCCTGGTCGAGGAAGTCGGGCGTGCGGTCGACCCGGCGCCCTTCGTCGCGCTGGCGGCGCAGTACGGCCGGCTGCCGTGAACCCCGGGGCCCGGCGCGGCCGACGGCCGCGCCGGCCGGCGATCACATCGACGAATACTTGATCGAGCAGCCGTAGGCGCGCGTGGTCGCCACCGTCACCGGCTTGCCGGCGGTCGACTCGGCGAGCGCGGCCTTGACGTGGTTGGTCGCCTTCGCGGTGTCGGCGAGGCTGGCGCGCGGCTGGTCGTCGATCGCGCCGGCATAGACCAGCGTGCCGGCCGGGTTGATGACGTACATGTGCGGCGTCGTGCGCGCGCCGTAGGCGCGGCCGACCTTGCCCTCGGCGTCCATCAGCGTGTGCGTGGCGGCGGCCTTCTGGCTGGCCATCCACTGCTGCAGCGCGGCCGGCTGCATGTAGTCGCCGGCATCCTGCGCGGTCGAGTTGATCGTCAGCCAGACCGCGCCCTTGGCCTGCGCGTCCTTCTGCGTGCCCTGCATGTTGGCGCTGTCGTAGTGGCGGCGCACGTACGGGCAGCCGGGGTTGACCCACTCCAGCACCACGTGCTTGCCCTTGAAGTCGGCCAGCGAGACGGTCTTGCCGCTGGTGTCGGTGGCGGTGAAGGCCGGCGCGGGCTGGCCGACGGTGGCGGCCAGCGCACCGGCGGCGGCCAGGGACAGGGCGGTCGCGACGAGGAAGGACTTCATGCTCGGGACTCCTTGTGGGGCGGGAAAACGCTTCACGACGGTGCGCCGGGCAGCGCGGCCAGCGCGCCGGTCACCTCGTCGACGGACAGAATCTCGCTCAGCAGCCGAGGCCCTGCAGCGCCTGGGGCATAGAGGGCATAGACCGGCACGCCGCTGCGGCCCAGCCGCGAGAGCTCGGCGCTGATCGCGGCGTCGCGGCGCGTCCAGTCGGCGCGCAGCAGCAGCACGTCGCGGCCGGCGAAGGCGGTCTTCACGCGCTCGTCGGCCAGCGTCGTGCGCTTGTTGAACTGGCAGGTCACGCACCAGGCCGCGGTGAAGTCGACGAAGACCGGCCGGCCCTCGGCCAGCCCGGCGGCCACGCGCTCGCTGGACCAGGGCTGCCAGGCCTCGTCGGCGCTGGCGCTGCTGCCAGGCTGCGCGATCGCCTCCTGGCGCAGCGAGGGCAGCGCCCAGCTCAGCGCGGCGGCCAGCAGCAGCACCGACAGCGCGCCGAAGGCACCGCGCGCGCGCCGGCCCAGCGTCGGCGAGCCCAGCGCCCAGGCGACGAAGGCCAGCGCGACCAGCAGCCCGAGCAGCGCGGCGGCGCCGTCGATGCCCACCTGCTGGCCCAGCACCCAGACCAGCCAGACCACGGTGGCGAACATCGGGAAGGCCATCAGCGAGCGGAAGTGCGCCATCCACGGCCCCGGCCGCGGCAGCGCGCGCGCGACCGCCGGCCAGGCGCTGGCCGCCAGGTAGGGCAGCGCCATGCCCAGGCCCAGCGCGGCGAATACCGCCAGCGCCTCGCCGGTGGGCAGCGTGACCGCCAGCCCCAGCGACGCGCCCATGAACGGCGCCGTGCAGGGCGAGGCCACGGCCACCGCCAGCACGCCGGTCAGCAGCGAATCGGCCAGCGGGTGGCGCGCGCGCGCCGCGGCCCACGACGAGGGCAGCACCGAGCCGAATTCGAACAGCCCGGCCAGGTTCAGGCCGATCAGCGTGAACAGCGCCGCCAGCGCGGCGACGAAGGCCGGCGACTGCAGCTGGAAGCCCCAGCCGAGCTGCTCGCCGCCGGCGCGCAGCGCCAGCAGCAGCGCGGCCAGCGCGACGAAGGACAGCACGACGCCGGCGGTGTAGGCCAAGCCGCCGGCCAGCAGCTGGCGCCGCTCGCCGGCATGGGTGGCGAAGCCCAGCACCTTCAGCGACAGCACCGGGAAGACGCAGGGCATCAGGTTGAGCAGCGCGCCGCCGACGAGCGCGAACAGCAACGCCAGGCCCAGGCCGATGGCCGGGGCCGGCGGCGGCGTGACGACCGCGTCGCCCAGCGCCGGCAGCGGCGCCGGCGCGCTGGTGGCCGGCCAGGGGGTGGTCACCGCGACCTCGACGCGCACGCCGGTGGTCTCGCCGGCGGCGACGAAGACCGCCGGCATCAGCGCCGGACCCTCGCTGCGCTGCGGATCCAGTGGCACGCGCGCCGTCCAGCCGCCCGCGTCCCAGGCGGCCTGCGGCTTGGCCGCGTTCTCGATCACGCCGGCGGTTTCCGGGAAGAAGGCCAGTTCGCGGCCCTGCCAGGCGGCGGGCAGGCCGGCGACCTTGACGACCAGGGCGTTGCCGTCCAGCGCCGCGCTGGCGCGCGTGTCGGGCAGCGCGCGCGGCGCCGCGTCGCGTGCGGCGGCGAAGAGCGCGCCATGGCCGGCGGTCGCGGCGCGCGCCGGCACCGAGAGCCGGAAGTCGCCGCCCTCGGGAATGCAGACGTCCTTGCAGACCAGCCAGTCGGCGCGCAGCGCGACCTGCAGCGCGTCGCCGCGGAAGTCGGCCGGCACCGTGACGGCCACCGGCAGCAGCAGCGTGCCTTCGTAGCCGTAGTTCATCAGCGGCCCGATCGGCAGCCGGCTGGGCGTCGGCCACTCGATCTCGCCGGCCGTCACGCCGGCCGGCAGCGTCCAGTCGAAGGTGGTCGGCAGGCCGGAGTCGCCGGGGTTCTTCCAGTAGGTGTGCCAGTGCGGCTGGTGGTCGATCTTGAGGCCCAGCCACAGCGGCTTGCCGGGCGTCACGCCCTCGGGTGCATGGGCGACGAGTTCGGCGCGCACCTGCGGCGTCGTGACGACGGCGCCCTGCGCGGCAGCGACGATGGGAAGGGCGGCGGCCGCCAGTGCCAGGCTCGCGAGCAGGCCTCGGGCGAGGCCGGGAAGGGCATGCACAACGGGCAGCTTCATGGAGCGCGTTGGAGCGGGCCGGCGCGGCCCGGTTCCACGGGAAGAGGACCGTTATTGTGGCGCGCCGCGCCGCGGCAGGCGCCTGGTCTGCCCGATGGCCATCAGGAAGAAGTCGTTATCGCCGACGCCGGCCTTGCGCCGCGCCTGCGCCAGCGCCAGCGGCGGGTCGTCCAGCGCCTCGTCGCCGAGCTCGAAGGTGCCCCAGCGCACGCCGACCGAATGCCGGGCGCGCAGGTCCTGGTGCACGCGCACCGCGTCCTCGGGGCTGAGCTCGTGCGCCTGGTGGTACCAGCGCGGCTCGTGGCCGCCGATCGGCAGCAGCGCGAGGTCGAAGCCGCCGTCGGCCTGGCGCTCGGCGAAGCGCTCGCGCGCGGCGACGAAATCGGTCGAATAACCGCTGCCACCGACGAAGAAGACCTGCGCGTCGGGCGCGAACAGCGCGAAGGCGCCCCACAGCGTGGCCATGCGGTCGACCAGGCGCCGGCCGGACCAGTGCTGGGTCGGCGTCAGCACGACCTCGAGGCTGCCGAGGCGGTGCGACTGCCACCAGTCCAGCTCCACGACCTCGGTGAAGCCGGCGTCCAGCAGCCAGGGCTTCAGGCCCATCGGCACCACGGCCACCGGCGGGCCGCCGGGCTGCGCCGCCAGCGCACGCAGGCTGGGCAGGTCCATGTGGTCGTGGTGGTCGTGCGAGACGAGCACGAGGTCGATGCGCGGCAGTCGTCCCGGCACCAGCGCCGGCGGCTGCGCACGCCGGCTGCCGAACAGCGGCAGCGGACCGACGCTGTCGGCGAAGACCGGGTCGGTCAGCACGTTGAGCCCGCCCAGCTGCAGCAGCACCGTGGCGTGGCCGATCCAGGTCGCGGTCGGCACCATCGCGGCGCCGGCGCGCGCATTGGCGGCCAGGAAGTCGATCTCGGGCGCCACCACCGGCGTGGCCTTGCGCGGCGCCCGCGGCAGCCCGGCGCGCGCCGCCTGCCAGCGCCAGCGCAGCCAGTCCGCGGGCGAGGGCGGCAGCACGTCGGGGTCGCGGTTCGTGAAGCCGCCGTCGACATGGTGGGTCGGCGGTGCGCCGTCGTGCGGCCCGGCGGCCAGGCTGCCGGCCGCGGCCAGCAGCAGGCTGCCCGCCAGCGCGCCCGCCGCCCAGGCCCGGCCGCCCCATGCGCGGGCGGCCAGCGCACAGCGCCGGCGGCGGGACGGACGGGTCGCCACGGTCATGGCGCCGATCATCGCAGTGCGGCGGCCGCGGCGTGCCCACCGAAGCGCGGGGGCGTCGGCCGCGCCGGGCGCCGGGACGCGACTTTGGCCACGCCGCGCGTGCGCCGAACCGGGTCTGCCGGACCGGTCCGGGTTTGTTCGTATAATCCCGAGGCTTTGCTGACCTCGCTCGGAAATCCATGGCGATCAAACAGGCGGTCGGGCGCCCGGTCCTCGCGGACCAGGGCGCTGCCGATCCGGACCCGCGAGACCGCTGGGACGACGCAGAGGGGGCAGCGGCACCGGTCTACAAGCGGCTGACGCGGGAGGAAGCGTCGGCGCTGCGTGCCAAGGAACCGTCACTGTCGCCGTGGCGGGTGCTGGGCGTGCAGGCGGCGGTCGGTGCGGGGGTGGCGCTGCTTGCGGTGCTGCTCACCGGCTCGCAGGCGGTGGGGTGGTCGGCGCTGTACGGCGCGGCCACCGTGGTGGTGCCGGGCGCCCTGATGGCGCGCGGCATGACCAGCCGGCTCTCCAGCGTGTCGCCCGGCGTCAGCGCCGTCAGCTTCATGTTGTGGGAGATGTTGAAGATTGCGGCTTCGATCGCCATGCTCGTGCTGGCGCCGAAGCTCGTGCAGAACCTGAGCTGGCCGGCGCTGCTGGTGGGCCTGGTGCTGTGCATGAAGGTGTACTGGCTGGCGCTGCTGTGGCGCGGCCGGTCGAGAGAACAACGCTAGCGGATCACCAGCGCCAAGCGCAGGACAGTCTGGACAGCAACGGGACACGCACACATGGCAGCCGCCGGTCAGGCCCCCACCTCGGGCGAATACGTCCAGCACCACCTGGTGCACCTGCAGAACAAGACCCAGGTCGGCCCGGTCGACTTCTCGGTCGTCAACTTCGACTCCATCTTCTTCTCGACCACGCTGGGCCTGCTGACCGTCTTCGTGCTCTGGCTCGCGGCCCGCAAGGCCAGCGCCGGCGTGCCCGGCCGCTTCCAGGCCGCGGTCGAGGTGCTGGTCGAGATGGTCGAGAACCAGGCCAAGGGCATCGTGCACAACGCGCACAGCCGCAAGCTCGTGGCCCCGCTGGCGCTGACCGTGTTCATCTGGATCTTCCTGATGAACTTCATGGACCTGCTGCCGGTGGACCTGATCCCGCAGATCTGGCACGTCGCCGGCCCGGCCATGGGCCTGCCCGACTACATGCGCGTGGTGCCCACCGCCGACCTGTCGATCACGATGGGCCTGTCGGTCGGCGTGCTGCTGGTGTGCCTGTTCTACAACGTCAAGATCAAGGGCCTGGGCGGCTGGATCCACGAGCTGTTCACCGCGCCCTTCGGCAGCCACTTCGTGCTGTGGCCGGTCAACTTCGCGATGCAGCTCATCGAGTTCGTCGCCAAGACCGTCTCGCACGGCATGCGGCTGTTCGGCAACCTGTACGCCGGCGAGCTGATCTTCATCCTGATCGCGCTGATGGGCGGCGCCTGGAGCCTGTCGGCCACCGGCATCGGCCTGGCCATCGGCCACATCATCGCCGGCAGCGTGTGGGCCATCTTCCACATCCTGATTATCACGCTGCAGGCCTTCGTCTTCATGATGCTGACGCTGGTCTACGTCGGCCAGGCCCACGACGCGCACTGACCCGGTCATGAATCCCGGCGCCCGCCGGCGCCGGTCTGCTGCAGTTCCCTTTCGTTCCCGTTCCCCTTCACCCACAAAACCTTCCTACCTGGAGCACAACATGGAAGTCATCAGCTTTGTCGCCCTGGCCGCCGGCCTGATCATCGGTCTGGGCGCCGTCGGTGCCTGCATCGGCATCGGCATCATGGGCAGCAAGTACCTCGAGTCTGCCGCCCGCCAGCCCGAGCTGATGGGCGAACTGCAGACCAAGATGTTCCTGCTGGCCGGCCTGATCGACGCGGCCTTCATCATCGGCACCGGCATCGCGCTGTGGTTCGCGACCGCCAACCCGTTCCTGGGCCAGATCGCCAACCTGCCGAAGTAAACCTTCGCAGCCGGTTCGCGGGGTGGTCGCCAGCGTCGCGGCCACTCCTGATCACCCCATGACAAGGTCACAGCCGTGAGCATCAATGCCACCCTGATCCTCCAGATGATCGTCTTCGCGATCCTGGTGTGGTTCACGATGAAGTTCGTCTGGCCCCCGATCACCGCGGCGCTGGACGAGCGCGCGAAGAAGATCGCCGAGGGCCTGTCGGCCGCCGACAAGGCCAAGGCCGACCTCGCCGCGGCCAACCAGCGCGTGGAGCAGCAGCTCGCCGCCGCGCGCGACGACGCCGCCAAGCGCCTGGCCGATGCCGAGCGCCTGGCGCAGCAGATCGTCGAGGAAGCCAAGGCGCGGGCCGGCGAGGAAGGCGCGAAGATCGTCGCCGCCGCACGTGCCGAGGCCCAGCAGGAAGCGGTCAAGGCGCGCGAGGCGCTGCGTGGCGAGGTCGCCGCGCTGGCCGTCAAGGGCGCCGAGCAGATCCTCAAGCGCGAGGTCAACGCCGGCGTGCACGCCGAGCTGCTGGCCCGGCTGCAGACCGAGCTCTGAGCGGAGCGACCATGGCCGAGCTCGCCACCATCGCCCGCCCCTACGCCGAGGCGCTGTTCAAGGCCGGCGTCGCCGCACCCGAGGTGCAGGCGCTCGCCGTCGTGGCCGGCGACGAGCAGCTGCGCCAGCTGGCCGACAACCCCAAGGTCGGCGACGCACTGGTGTTCAACGTGATCACCGACGTGCTGGCACGCCGGAACGTGACGCTGTCGGAGCCGGCGGCGAACTTCCTGCGCACCGTCATCGCCAACGGCCGCGTCGCCGCGCTGCCCGAGATCGCGGCCCAGCTGCAGGTGCTGGTCAACGAGCGCAGCGGCGTCGCCGACGCGACCATCGCCAGCGCCTTCCCGCTGGCCGGCGACGCGCTGGCGCAGCTGACCGCGGTGCTGGAGAAGCGCTTCGGCCGCAAGCTCAACCCCACGGTGGTCGAGGACCCGGCGCTGATCGGCGGCGTGCGCGTCGTCGTCGGCGACGAGGTGCTGGACACCTCGGTCAAGGCCCGCCTGGAACAGATGAAGGCCGCGCTGACCGCCGCCTGACGGCGACGCACGCGCCGCGCGACCCCACGGAGAACCCCCATGAACCTGAACCCCGCTGAAATTTCCGAGCTGATCAAGAGCCGCATCGAAGGCCTGGCGGCGTCGGCCGACATCAAGAACCAGGGCACGGTCGTCTCCGTGACCGACGGCATCGTGCGCGTGCACGGCCTGTCGGACGCGATGGCCGGCGAGATGCTGGAATTCCCGCCCACGCCGGGCGGCCAGCCCACCTTCGGCCTGGCGCTGAACCTCGAGCGCGACTCGGTCGGCGCGGTGATCCTGGGCGAGTACGAGCACATCTCCGAGGGCGACACCGTCAAGTGCACGGGCCGCATCCTGGAAGTGCCGGTCGGCCCGGAACTGATCGGCCGCGTCGTCAACGCGCTCGGCCAGCCGATCGACGGCAAGGGCCCGATCAACGCCAAGATGACCGACGTGATCGAGAAGGTCGCGCCGGGCGTGATCGCGCGCAAGAGCGTGGACCAGCCGGTGCAGACCGGCCTGAAGGCCATCGACACCATGGTGCCGATCGGCCGCGGCCAGCGCGAGCTGATCATCGGCGACCGCCAGACCGGCAAGACAGCCGTCGCGGTGGACACGATCATCAACCAGAAGGGTCAGAACATGACCTGCATCTACGTCGCGATCGGGCAGAAGGCGAGCTCGATCAAGAACGTGGTGCGCTCGCTGGAGCAGGCCGGCGCGATGGACTACACCATCGTCGTGGCCGCCTCGGCCTCCGAATCGGCCGCGATGCAGTACGTGTCGGCCTACTCGGGCTGCACGATGGGTGAGTATTTCCGCGACCGCGGCCAGGACGCGCTGATCATCTACGACGACCTGTCCAAGCAGGCCGTCGCCTACCGCCAGGTGTCGCTGCTGCTGCGCCGCCCGCCGGGCCGCGAGGCCTTCCCCGGCGACGTCTTCTACCTGCACAGCCGCCTGCTCGAGCGGGCCGCGCGCGTGAATGCCGACTACGTCGAGGCCTTCACCAAGGGCGAGGTCAAGGGCAAGACCGGCTCGCTGACCGCGCTGCCGGTCATCGAGACGCAGGCCGGTGACGTCTCGGCCTTCGTGCCGACCAACGTGATCTCGATCACCGACGGCCAGATCTTCCTCGAGACCAACCTGTTCAACGCCGGCATCCGCCCCGCCATCAACGCCGGCATCTCGGTGTCGCGGGTCGGTGGCGCGGCGCAGACCAAGCTGATCAAGAGCCTGTCGGGCGGCATCCGCACCGACCTGGCGCAGTACCGCGAGCTGGCCGCCTTCGCGCAGTTCGCGTCCGACCTCGATGCCGCCACGCGCAAGCAGCTCGACCGCGGCGCGCGCGTGACCGAGCTGCTGAAGCAGCCGCAGTACAGCCCGCTGCCGATCAGCCTGATGGCCGCGTCGATCTACGCCGTCAACAAGGGCTTCCTGGACGACGTCGACGTCAAGAAGGTCCTGGCCTTCGAACACGGCCTGCACCAGCACCTGAAGAGCAGCCACGCGGCGCTGCTGGCCAAGCTGGAGAACGACAAGGCGATGGACAAGGCGGCCGAGGAAGAGCTGTCGGGCGCGATCGCGGCGTTCAAGAAGTCGTTCGCCTGACCCGGACCCACTGACCAGGAGCCATCATGGCAGTCGGCAAGGAGATCCGCGGCAAGATCAAGTCGGTGGAGAACACCAAGAAGATCACCAAGGCCATGGAGATGGTCGCCGCGAGCAAGATGCGCAAGGCGCAGGAGCGCATGCGGGCCGCGCGCCCGTACGCCGACAAGGTGCGCAACATCACCGCGCACCTGGGCGAGGCCAACCCCGAATACAAGAGCCCGTACATGCGCGACGTGCTCAAGGCGGGCGGCGGCACCAAGGCCGTGGGCTTCATCGTCGTGACCACCGACAAGGGCCTGTGCGGCGGCCTGAATACCAACGTGCTGCGCGCCGTCACGACCAAGATGAAGGAAGTGCAGGCCGCCGGCGGCACGATCCAGGTCGTGGCGATCGGCAACAAGGGCTTCGGCTTCATGAACCGCATCGGCGCCAACGTCATCAGCCACGCGGTGCAGCTGGGCGACGCGCCGCAGCTGGACAAGCTGATCGGCCCGGTGAAGGTCATGCTGGACGCCTTCGTCGCCGGCAAGCTCGACGCCGTGCACCTGTGCTACACGAAGTTCGTCAACACGATGAAGCAGGAGCCGATGGTCGAGCCGCTGCTGCCGCTGTCGGCGGCGCGGCTGGAGCAGACCGCGGCCGAGAAGTCGCAGTACGGCTGGGACTACCTCTACGAGCCGGACGCGCCGACCGTCATCGACGAGCTGCTGACGCGCTACATCGAGGCCCTGGTCTACCAGGCGGTGGCCGAGAACATGGCCAGCGAGCAGAGCGCGCGCATGGTCGCGATGAAGGCCGCCACCGACAACGCCGGCAACCTGATCAACGAGCTCAAGCTCATCTACAACAAGACCCGCCAGGCCGCGATCACGAAGGAACTGTCCGAGATCGTGGGCGGCGCCGCGGCCGTCTGAACGCATTGACATTCGAAGGACCACCAACATGCAAGCCCAAGGCAAGATCGTCCAGTGCATCGGCGCCGTCGTCGACGTCGAGTTTCCGCGCGACCAGATGCCCAAGGTCTACGACGCGCTGAAGCTCGAGGGCTCGCCGCTGACGCTGGAAGTGCAGCAGCAGCTCGGCGACGGCGTCGTGCGCACCATCGCGCTGGGTTCCTCCGACGGCCTGCGCCGCGGCCTCGTCGTCAGCAACTCGGGCGCCCCGATCACGGTGCCGGTGGGCAAGGCCACGCTGGGCCGCATCATGGACGTGCTGGGCAACCCGATCGACGAGCGCGGCCCGGTCAGCCACGAGCTGACGGCCTCGATCCACCGCAAGGCGCCCGTCTACGACGAGCTGAGCCCGTCGACCGAGCTGCTGGAGACCGGCATCAAGGTCATCGACCTGATCTGCCCGTTCGCCAAGGGCGGCAAGGTGGGCCTGTTCGGCGGCGCCGGCGTCGGCAAGACCGTCAACATGATGGAGCTCATCAACAACATCGCCAAGGCGCACTCGGGCCTGTCGGTGTTTGCCGGCGTGGGCGAGCGCACCCGCGAGGGCAACGACTTCTATCACGAGATGAGTGACTCGAAGGTCGTCGTCCAGGAGGACCTGAGCCAGTCCAAGGTGGCGATGGTCTACGGCCAGATGAACGAGCCGCCGGGCAACCGCCTGCGCGTGGCGCTGACCGGCCTGACGATCGCCGAGAGCTTCCGCGACGAGGGCCGCGACGTGCTGTTCTTCGTCGACAACATCTACCGCTACACGCTGGCCGGCACCGAGGTGTCCGCGCTGCTGGGCCGCATGCCGTCGGCGGTGGGCTACCAGCCGACGCTGGCCGAGGAGATGGGCCGCCTGCAGGAGCGCATCACCTCCACCAAGGTCGGCTCGATCACCTCGATCCAGGCCGTCTACGTGCCCGCCGACGACCTGACCGACCCGTCGCCTGCGACGACCTTCGCCCACCTGGACGCCACCGTCGTGCTCTCGCGCGACATCGCGGCGCTGGGCATCTACCCCGCGGTGGACCCGCTGGACAGCACCAGCCGCCAGGTCGACCCCAACGTCGTCGGCGAGGAACACTACAGCACCACGCGCGCGGTGCAGGCCACGCTGCAGCGCTACAAGGAGCTGCGCGACATCATCGCGATCCTGGGCATGGACGAGCTGAGCCCCGAGGACAAGCTGGCGGTGGCGCGCGCGCGCAAGATCCAGCGCTTCCTGAGCCAGCCCTTCCACGTCGCCGAGGTGTTCACCGGCACGCCGGGCAAGTACGTGCCGCTGAAGGAGACGATCCGCGGCTTCAAGATGATCGTCAACGGCGAGTGCGACCACCTGCCGGAGCAGGCGTTCTACATGGTCGGGACCATCGACGAGGCCTTCGAAAAAGCGAAGAAGATTCAGTAAGCGGCGCATACGGGCGCCTGGCGTCGTTGCGCTCCTCGCCGTACGGGTGTACGGCTGCGGGGCGCGCCTAGCCAGACACCCGGCTGCTTGCTTTCTGAACCTTCTTCAGCACTGAGGAAACAGCCATGACCACCATCCACGTCGACGTCGTCTCCGCCGAAGAGAGCATCTTCAGCGGCGAGGCCAAGTTCGTCGCGCTGCCGGGCGAGAACGGCGAGCTCGGCATCCTGCCGCGCCACACGCCGCTGATCACGCGCATCAAGCCCGGCGCGGTGCGCATCGAGCGGGCCGACAACGGCGAGGAGGAATTCGTCTTCGTCGCCGGCGGCATCCTGGAGGTGCAGCCGGGCACGGTCACCGTGCTGGCCGACACCGCGATCCGCGGCCACGACCTCGACGAGGCCAAGGCCAACGAGGCCAAGAAGCTGGCCGAGGAAGCCATGCGCAACGCCAAGAGCGACATCGACCTGGCGGCGGCGCAGAGCGAGTTCGCGGCCATGGCCGCGCAGCTGGCGGCGATCCAGAAGCTGCGCAAGAAGTAGGCGGCGCCGGCGCACCCGTCCCCCGGTCCCTCCGCGGCATGGAAGTCAAGCTCGACAAGCGCTACCCGGTGGCCGCCAGCGTCGAGCAGGCCTGGGCCGTGCTCGCCGACGTGCGCGCCACCGCGGCCTGCATGCCCGGCGCGCAGATCACCGAGCAGCTCGACGACACGCACTACAAGGGCACCGTGCGCAGCAAGGTCGGCCCGGCGGTGATGACCTTCGGCGGCGAGATCGAGGTGCTGGCACTGGACGCCGCCACGCGCTCGCTGCAGATGCTGGGCAAGGGTGCCGACAAGTCGGGCTCGTCGGCGCAGATGAACCTCAGCGCCCATGTCGAGCCCGGCGAGGCCGCCGGCCAGTCGGTGCTCGTCGGCCAGGCCACGATCACCGTCAGCGGCAAGCTGGCGCAGTTCGGCAGCCGGCTGCTGGTGCCGGTGTCCGACGCGATGCTGGCGCAGTTTGCCGACAACTTCCGCGCCGCCGCGTCGGCCGTGCCGGCGCCGGGCGCGCCGATGGCCGGCGGCGAGGAGACCACCGTCATCCGCATGGTCCAGGGCGGCCAGCAGCCGGCGCCGACCGGGGGCGGGCCTGCCGCGGCGGCGCCGCCGCCGCCGGTCAAGGAGCTCAACGCGCTGGCCCTGCTGTGGACCGTCGTCAAGGGCTGGTTCGCGGGCCTGTTCCGCCGCCGCTGATCCCGCTATAACCGCCCCGGGGAGGGCGTGACATGGCCAAGGACGGCAAGGATGGCAAGGGCGGCAAGGCGAAGGGCGGCAGGAACGGCAAGAACGGCAACGGCCGCATCGGCAAGGCCGAGTACTACGAGAAGCTGGCGCCGCTGCAGCTGGAACTCAACCGCCTGGCGCGCTGGCTGCAGCACACTGGCAAGCGCCTGCTGGTGCTGGTCGAGGGGCGCGACACCGCCGGCAAGGGCGGCGTCATCAGCGCCATCGCCGACACGCTGAACCCGCGCCAGTGCCGGGTCGTCGCGCTCGGCAAGCCCAGCGAGCAGGAACGCACGCAGTGGTATTTCCAGCGCTACGTGCCGCACCTGCCGTCGGCGGGCGAGATCGTGCTCTTCGACCGCAGCTGGTACAACCGGGCCGGCGTCGAGCGCGTGATGGGCTTCTGCAACGAGGAGCAGGTCGCCGCGTTCCTGAAGCAGGCGCCGGCCTTCGAGAAGCTGCTCGTCGACGACGGCATCCTGCTGCTCAAGTACTGGCTCACGGTCGACCAGGCCCGCCAGGAGGAGCGCTTCGCCGAGCGCGCCGAGGACCCGCTCAAGCGCTGGAAGCTGTCGCCGATCGACATCACGGCGCGTACGAAATACGCCGAGTACACGGCCGCCCGCCAGGAGATGCTGGGCGCCACCCACACGAAGCACGCGCCGTGGACGCTGGTCGACTTCAACGACCAGCGCCGCGGGCGCCTGGCGCTGATCCGGCACCTGCTGGACCAGATCCCGGAACACGAGATCCCGGAGGCGCCGGTCGAGTTTCCGCCCCTCGGGCACGAGCCGCTGAAGGAGCGCTTCAAGGGGCCGCTGCGGCCGATCTGACGCGCGGCGCGGCCGCCGCCCGTTCACTCAGTGGCCGAGGATCTTGGACAGGAAGTCCTTGGTGCGGTCGCTCTGCGGGTTCGTGAAGAACTCGTGCGGCGTGTTCTGCTCGACGATCTGGCCCTGGTCCATGAAGATCACGCGGTCGGCGACCGCCTTCGCGAAGCCCATCTCGTGGGTCACGCACAGCATCGTGATGCCCTGGCCGGCGAGCTCGGTCATCACGTCCAGCACCTCCTTGATCATCTCGGGGTCCAGCGCCGAGGTCGGCTCGTCGAAGAGCATGATCTTGGGCGTCAGGCACAACGCGCGCGCGATCGCCACGCGCTGCTGCTGGCCGCCGGAGAGCTGCAGCGGGTACTTCTTCGCCTGCTCGGCGATGCGCACGCGCTCGAGCTGCTGCATCGCGCGCGCCTCGGCGTCGGCCTTGGGCAGGTGGCCCACCCACATCGGCGCCAGCGTCAGGTTCTCCAGCACGGTCAGGTGCGGGAACAGGTTGAACTGCTGGAAGACCATGCCGACCAGCTTGCGCACGCCCTCGATGGCCTTGACGTCGTCACCGAGCTCGATGCCGTCGACCGTGATGCGGCCTTCCTGGTACTCCTCCAGCGCGTTGACGCAGCGGATCAGCGTGCTCTTGCCCGAGCCCGAGGGCCCGCAGATCACGATGCGCTCGCCGCGGCGCACCGAGAGGTCGATGTCGCGCAGCACGTGAAAGCTGTTGCCGTACCACTTGTTGACCTTCTCGAAGGTGACGATGGCGTCGCTCATGGGGGCGGCTTCGGTTGCGTGACGTGTTCGGTGGGGCAGGCGGGGCCTAGCGGGTCTTCGCGACGCTGACCTGCTTCTCGACCCACAGGCTGTAGCGGCTCATCGCGAAGCAGAACGCGAAGTAGATCGCGGTGATGAAGAGGTAGGCCTCGATCTTGAACGGCCGCCACTCGACGTCGGAGTTCAGCGCCAGGCCCAGGGCGCCGGTCAGCTCGTAGAGGCTGACGATGGTGACCAGCGAGGTGTCCTTGAAGATGCTGATGAAGTTGTTCATCATGCTCGGCACCACCATCGCCAGCGCCTGCGGCAGCACGATCTTGCGCTGCGTCTGCCAGTAGCTCAGGCCCAGCGTCTGCGCGGCCTCGATCTGGCCCTTGGGGATGGCCTGCAGCCCGCCGCGCACGATCTCGGCCATGTAGGCGGCGGCGAACAGCGTGATGCCGATCAGCACGCGCACCAGCACGTCGATCGTCGTGCCCTGCGGCATGAACAGCGGGAACATGAAGCTGGCCATGAACAGCACGCTGATCAGCGGCACGCCGCGGATCAGCTCGATGTAGATCACGCAGGCGCTGCGGATCGCCGGCAGGTGGCTGCGCCGGCCCAGCGCCACCAGCACCGCCAGCGGGAAGGCCAGGAAGATCGACAGCGTGGCCAGCATCACCGTCAGCGGCAGGCCGCCCCAGAGGTCGGTGCGTATCGGCTCCAGGCCCAGGATGCCGCCGCCCATCAGCGTGAAGAAGACCGCCAGCACGGCGATCCACATCAGCGCCAGCCAGGGCTTCCAGAACGCGCGGATGCAACTCGCGACGAGGGCGGCGACCATCAGCACCGTCGCGACCTCGGGCCGCCACTGCTGCTCGAAGGGGTAGCGGCCGAAGATGATGACGCGCCACTTCTCGGCGACCACGCCCCAGCAGGCGCCGCTGCCTCGTGCGGCCTGGCAGGCGTTGGGGTCGGTGCCGAAAACGGCGCGGAACAGGCCCCATTCGGCGACGCCGGGCAGCGACCACAGCGCCAGCCCGACCAGCACGACGGTGGTGACGGCGCTCATCCAGTCGCCGAACAGGTTGCGCTTGATCCAGGGCACCAGGCCCTCGGTGTTGACCGGGGCCGGGCGCGGCGCGATGGGCTGGAACACCGGCGTCGACATCACCGCTCCTTGATCGCCACGCGCTTGTTGTACCAGTTCATCAGCAGCGAGGTGCCCAGCGAGGTGCTGAGGTAGACGAGCATGATGATCGCGATGCACTCGACCGCGCGGCCGCTCTGGTTGAGCGTGGTGTTGGCGATCGAGACCACGTCGGGGTAGCCGATCGCCACCGCCAGCGACGAGTTCTTGGTCAGGTTCAGGTACTGGTTGGTCAGCGGCGGGATGATCACGCGCAGCGCCTGCGGCAGCACCACCAGCCGCATCTGCTGGCGGCGCGACAGGCCTAAGGCGCTGGCGGCCTCGGTCTGGCCGTGGCTGACCGACTGGATGCCGCCGCGCACGACCTCGGCGACGAAGGCGGCGGTGTACATCACGAGGCCGATCAGCACGGCCATGAACTCCGGCGTCGCCGCGGCGCCGCCGTCGACCATGAAGGCCAGCTGCTCCGGCAGCGACCACTCGCTGGGCGCGCCGCCGGCGGCCCAGCCGACGATCGCCAGGCCGAAGACCGCGGCCAGCGGCACGGCCCAGCGGTTGCGGTCCTGGCCGGTCAGCTCGAACAGGCGCTGCGCGCGCCGCCGCCACCACCAGCCCACGGCCAGGCCGGCCAGCGCGCCGGCGGCCATCCAGCCGTGGCCGGCGGCCCACACCGGCAACGGGAACGAGAACCCGCCCTTGCTGAGGAAGAACAGGTCGCCGACGTTCCACGCCGCCTGCGGCGGCGGCAGCACCTCGACGAAGAACAGGTACCACATCAGCAGCTGCAGCAGGATGGGCACGTTGCGGAACAGCTCGACGTAGCCGTAGCACAGCCCGCGCACCAGCGCGTTGCGCGAGAAGCGCCCGACGCCGACGAGCACGCCGACGAGGGTCGTCAGCACGATGCCGATGACGGCCACGCGCAGCGTGTTGAGCACGCCGACCCAGATCGCCCGCCCGTAGCTCTGGCTCGGGTCGTAGGCGATCATGGTCTCGCCGATGTCGAAGCCGGCGGCCTGGCCCAGGAAGTCGAAGCCGCTCTGGATGCCCCGCACCTGCATGTTTTCCTGGGTGTTGTGGGCCAGGAACCAGATGCCGCCGGCGATGGCGAGCAGCGCGACGGCCTGGTACAGCAGGCCGCGCGCGGCGCGGCTGCGCCAGGACCATTCACGCTTCTTCTTCGGGGCGCGTGCGCTCAAGCGCTACTCCGGGGCTGAGGGCGCGTTGGAAAGGGGGCGGGCGGAGGACGGCCGCGGTGCGGGCAGCCGTCCCCGGCCCATGCAGCGGCCAGGGACGGGTGGCGAGTTCCCGCTCAGCGCACCGGCGGCGCGTACATCAGGCCGCCGTTGGTCCACAGGTTGTTGCTGCCGCGCGGCAGGCCGATCGGCGTCTTCTCGCCGACATGACGCTCGAAGATCTCGCCGTAGTTGCCCACGGCCTTGATCGCGCGGTAGGCCCATTCCTTGTCCAGGCCCAGCACCTTGCCGGTGTCCTCGGTGCCGGAACCCAGCAGGCGCATCACGCCGGGGTTCTTGCTGTCCTTCTTCATCTGGTCGATGTTGGCCTGCGTGATGCCGTATTCCTCGGCCTCCAGCAGCGCGTTGAGCACCCACTTGGCGATCGCGAAGAACTCGTCGTCGCCGCGGCGGATCGACGGGCCCAGCGGCTCCTTGCTGATCAGCTCCGGCAGGATCACGTGGTCCTCGGGCTTGGCCGCTTCCTTGCTGCGCACCGAGGCCAGGCCCGAGGCGTCGGTCGTGAAGACCTGGCAGCGGCCGCTGAAGTAGGCGCCGGTGGCGGCCTCCTGCTTCTCGAAGACCACCGGGCGCAGCTGCAGGTTGTTGGCGCGCGAGTAGTCGGTCAGGTTCAGCTCGGTCGTGGTGCCCGACTGCACGCACACGGTGGCGCCGCGCAGCGCCTTGGCGCTCTTCACGTTCAGGCTCCTGGGCACCATGAAGCCCTGGCCGTCGTAGAACGTGACGCCGACGAAGTGCATGCCCAGCGAGGCGTCGCGCGTCAGCGTCCAAGTGGTGTTGCGCGACAGCACGTCGATCTCGCCGGACTGCAGCGCGGTGAAGCGCTGCTGCGCGGTCAGCGGCGAGTAGCGCACCTTGTTGGCGTCGCCCAGCACCGCGGCGGCCAGCGCGCGGCAGTAGTCGACGTCCAGGCCGCTCCAGCGGCCCTGGCTGTCGGCGGCCGAGAAGCCGGCGAGGCCGGTATTCACGCCGCAGACTAGCGTGCCGCGGGCCTTGACGGCGTCCAGGTCCTTGCCCGCATGGGCCGGGGCCGTGGCCAGCGCGCCGACGGCGAACAGGGCAGCGACGGCGAGACGCGGAAAGCGAGGGGTCATGTCGGGTTCTCCTGCAAACGGATGTTCGGGTCGGGCACGGCCGGCACCGCACGATCGCGGTGCGTGATGCGCCTTGTCACGGTAGCCTCAAACCACGGCTTGCAGCAAGCGTGCCAATCCCTAGGCGGTGCGCGCCGGCGCGCGCGCATCCGCGGCCGCACGAGGCAACCCGGGGCTGTGGCATGCTCGGACATCCGGGTCAACCCGAACGGAGATCCCCATGAACAGCATGGATGTCGAGGTCGTCCGCACCGCGATGGACTGGATGAACCGCGGCCACCGCGTCGTGATGGGCACCGTGGTGCGCACCTGGGGCAGCAGCCCGCGCCCGCCGGGCAGCCTGATGATCATCCGCGACGACGGCCAGGTCGCCGGTTCGCTGTCCGGCGGCTGCATCGAGGACGACCTGATCGAGCGCGTGAAGCGCGGCGAACTGGCGCTGCGCCTGCCGCAGACCACCACCTACGGCGCCAGCGCCGAGGAGGCGCAGCGTTTCGGCCTGCCCTGCGGCGGCAGCGTGCTGATCGTGCTGGAGCCGCTGTCGGCGGCGTCGCTGCTGCGCGAGCTGCTGGCGGCGATCGAGCAGCACCGTGTCGTGCGCCGGCGGCTGGAGATGGCCACCGGGCTCGTGTCGCTGGCGCCCTGCAAGGACGGCGACGCGCTGCGCTGGGACGGCACGGCGCTGGAGACGGTGCACGGCCCGCGCCTGCGCCTGGTCGTCATCGGCGGCGGCCAGCTCAGCCGCTACCTGGCGACGATGGCGGTGATGCTGGACTACCACGTCACCGTCTGCGACCCGCGCGAGGAGTACCACGAAGGCTGGGCCGCGATCCCGGGCGTCACGCTGTCGCGCCTGATGCCCGACGACCTGGTGATCGCGATGAACCTGGACGCGCACAGCGCGGTCGTCGCCGTCACGCACGACCCCAAGCTCGACGACCTGGCGCTGATGGAGGCGCTGAAGACACCGGCCTTCTATGTCGGCGCGCTCGGCTCGCGGCGCAACAACGACGCGCGTCGCCAGCGGCTGCGCGACTTCGACGTCAGCGCGGCCGAGGTCGCCGCGCTGCGCGGCCCGGTCGGGCTCAACCTGGGCGGGCGCACGCCGCCGGAGATCGCGCTGGCCATCGTCGCCGAGATGACCGCGGTGCGCCGTGGCATGCCGCTGGACGGCCGGCTCGCCGACTGGAGCGCCTCGGAGACCGCCTGCCGCGTGACGGCCTGAGGTCCCGGGGAAGGCGCGCCGTTGCGGTGCGCGCGGGCGGCACGCCCGTGCTGCACGCCGGTTCGCCAGGCCGGTGCAGCACGCCGGTGCAGCATGCCCTGTCTGGCACCGCCCGGCGCCACACGTAAGGCGAAGCAACAGTTGCACCTTCGGGGTCGCGAACCCTAGGGCTAGGGGCAGACGCGTCGCAGGCGCGCTCCTATAACGCGGCAGACCCGCGGCGCGCTGCGCCTGCGGCTCGCGCCGATGAACCCCATCCCCCAAGAGCCCGGCCCGGCCGGCACGACCGGTCCGCCGGGTGCCGGGCACCGCGCTGCCCAGGTCGCCAGCCCCGCGGCCGCGGCCGCGACCTCGACCTCGACCTCGACCTCGACCTCGACGCCGCGCGGCGAGTCGACGCGCGTGCCCTTTCGCATCGTCGGCGAGTCGGCGGCCTTCCGCTCCGCGCTGGCCTGCATCGAGCGCGTCGCGCGCAGCGACGCGCCGGTGCTGGTGGAAGGCGAGACCGGCAGCGGCAAGGAAGTCGCCGCGCGCGCCATCCACTACGGCGGCCCGCGCCAGGCCGCACCCTTCGTGGCCCTGAACTGCGGCGCGCTGCCGGAGTCGCTGTTCGAGTCGGAGCTCTTCGGCCACGAGCGCGGCGCCTTCACCGATGCGCGCGAGCGCCGCGCCGGCCTCGTCGTCGAGGCCGAGCGCGGCACGCTGTTCCTGGACGAGGTCGACGCGCTGGCCCCGCGCGCGCAGGTCGCGCTGCTGCGCTTCCTGCAGGACAACTGCTTCCGCCCGCTGGGCGGCCGCGAACGCCGCGGCGACGTGCGGCTGATCGCCGCCAGCAACCGCGCGCTGGAGCCGCTGGTCGCCGCCGGGCTGTTCCGCCAGGACCTGCTGTACCGCATCAAGGTGCTGCACGTGCTGCTGCCGCCGCTGCGCGAGCGCGCCGACGACGCGCTGCGCCTGGCGCGCCACTTCGCCGAGCGTTATGCGCGCAAGTACGGCGCCGAGGTCAAGGACTTCGATGCCGCCACGCAGGGCTGGATCGCGCGCCACGCCTGGCCCGGCAACATCCGCGAGCTGGAGAACTGGGTGCACCGCGCGGTGCTGATGTGCGACGGCGCGACGATCCGCGAATCGGCCGCGCTGGCGGCGGCCGCGACGCCGCCCGCCCTGGCGCCCGACGCACCGCTGCCCACCTACCAGCAGGCCAAGGCCGAGGCGCTGGAGGCCTTCGAGCGCGACTTCCTGCTGCGCGCGCTGCGGGCCGCCGGCGGCAATGTCAGCGAGGCCGCGCAGCTGGTGGGCAAGGAGCGGCGCGCCTTCGGCAAGCTGCTGAAGAAGCACGCCATCGACCGCCTCGCGGTCCAGGTGCCGGCGCTGGGTCGCTGCTGACCCGCCGGGTCGCCGGCGACCCACCCGGCGCGCCCCGGGCGAAGCGCGCCCCGCGTTGCGGATCAAGGACTTGCGGCGATGCAGGAGCCGCCGTCGGCGTGGCATGCCGCTTGCGCAATGCTGCGCTCATGCTGTCCCGCGCGGCGATGCAGACCCCCGACCCCGTCGACGCCATCGTGCAGGCCGTGCTGGCCTACCTGGCGCGCCACCCGCAGGCCGCCGACTCGCTGCACGGCGTCGCGCGCTGGTGGGTCGGCGACGACGGCCGGCTCGGCCTGCCGCTGGTGCAGCAGGCGCTGGACCGCCTGGTGGTGGCCGGCGAACTGCGCCGCCAGCGCCTGGCCGACGGCAGCGTGCTGTATGCGCGTGCCGGCACATGGCCGCGCCCGGCGTCGCGCCCGCGGCGCAACGGCACGCTGCACTGAACCGTCCCTCTCAACCCGCACCGACCCGTCCAAGGAGCCCACGATGCCCGCAGTCCTCAGCTATCCCGGCGTCTACATCGAGGAAGTGCCCAGCGGCGTGCGCACGATCACCGGCGTCGCGACCTCGATCACCGCGATGGTCGGCCGCACGCGCCGCGGGCCGCTGGACCGGCCGGTGCGCATCTTCAGCTTCGCCGAGTTCGAACGCGTTTTCGGCGGCCTGTGGGACGAGGCGCCGATGAGCTTCGCGGCGCTGCACTGCTTCCAGAACGGCGGCAGCGACCTGCTGGTCGTGCGCGTGGCCAACGGCGCGGCGACCTGCACCGCCACGCTGCCGCACGAAGGCGGCGGCGGTGACCTGGTGCTCGAGGCGGCGACCACCGTCACCGGCGAGTCGCTGCCCGACCCCGGCACCTGGGCCACGCAACTGCGCGCGGCGGTCGACCATGCCGGCGCCGGCGGCACGACGCTGGCGGCGCCGCTGTTCAACCTGACGATCACCCATCTGGGCACCGGCGCCAAGGAGAGCTACTTCAACCTCTCGGCCGCCAGCGCCAGCCCGCGCCATGTCACGCGCGTGCTGGCCACCGAGAGCCTGCTGGCGCGTGTCGTCAGTGGCGCGGACACGCGGCCGGCGCCGACGGCGGCCAACACGCCGGTGGCCTTCGCCGACGGCTCGGTCGCGCCGGCGACCGCCGACGGCAGCGCGGTCACCTCGGCGCAGGTCGTCACCGGCGGCAGCCTGGAGGCCAACCGCGCCGGCATCTTCGCGCTCGAACATGCCGACCTGTTCAACCTGCTGTGCATCCCGCCCTATTCGCCGAGCGACGACGTGGACGCCGGCGACCTGGCCAATGCGCTGGTCTACTGCGTGCGCAGGCGCGCGATGCTGCTCGTGGACCCGCCGGCCGCGACCAACAGCGTGGCGACCGCGCAGACCTTCGCCAATGCGCTGACGCGCAGCGAGAACGCCGCGCTGTATTTCCCGCGCGTGCTGGCGCCCAACCCGCTGCGCGAGAACCGGCTCGAGGCCTATGCACCCAGCGGCGCGGTGGCCGGCGTGCTGGCGCGCACCGACGCCACGCGCGGCGTGTGGAAGACGCCGGCCGGGCTGGACGCCACGCTCAACGGCACGGCCGGCCTGGCGGTGCGGCTGACCGACCTGGAGAACGGCGTGCTCAACCCGCAGGGCATCAACTGCCTGCGCGAGCTGCCGGTGGCCGGCCGCGTGGTCTGGGGCGGGCGCACGCTGCGCGGCGCCGACCAGCTGGCCTCCGAATGGAAGTACCTCGCGGTGCGGCGCACCGCGCTGTTCCTGGAGGAGAGCCTGTACCGCGGCACGCAGTGGGTGGTCTTCGAGCCTAACGACGAACCGCTGTGGGCGCAGATCCGGCTCAACATCGGCGCCTTCATGAACAACCTGTTCCGGCAGGGCGCCTTCCAGGGCACCAGCCCGCGCGACGCCTATTTCGTCAAGTGCGACCGCGAGACCACGACGCAGGCCGACATCAACCTCGGCATCGTCAACATCGTCGTCGGCTTCGCACCGCTGAAGCCGGCCGAATTCGTGATCGTCAAGCTGCAGCAGATGGCCGGCCAGGACCAGGCCTGATCACGCGCCGCCCACCCCTCAGCCAGGAGCACCGACATGGCCCAGTTCTCGGTCAACGCGCAGCGCTTCGACCCGTACAAGAACTTCAAATTCCGCATCAAGTGGGACGGCCGCTACGTGGCCGGCGTCAGCAAGATCGGCGCGCTCAAGCGCAGCACCGAGGTGGTGGAGCACCGCGAGGGCGGCGACCCCAGCACCGGGCGCAAGAGCCCGGGCCGCACCAAGTACGAGGCGATCACGCTGGAGCGCGGCGTCACCCACGACACCGAGTTCGAGAAGTGGGCCAACAAGGTCTGGAACTTCGGCAGCGGGCTGGGCGCCGAGGTCAGCCTGAAGGACTTCCGCAAGGACCTGATCATCGAGGTCATGAACGAGGCCGGCCAGATCGTGCTGGCCTACAAGGTCTTCCGCTGCTGGGTCAGCGAATACCAGGCGCAGGCCGACCTGGACGCCAATGCCAATGCGGTGCTGATCCAGACCCTGAAGCTGGAAAACGAGGGCTGGGAGCGCGACTACGACGTGGTCGAGCCGGCCGAGCCGCAGTTCACCGAGCCGGCCTGAGCGGCCCAAGCCCCGCATGACGCCGCGTGCCGCGTTCGACGACCAGGCGCTGCTCGCGCTGTGGGAGCAGGCGCTGCCGCTGCCCGCCGCCGCGCGCGAGGCGCTGCTGGCCGCGGCCTGCGGCGGCGACGGGCACGCCGGCAGCGTGGGCGCGCAGCGCCGGCAGCTGCTGGCCGCGCTGCGGCCCTGGCTCGGCGAGCGACCAGCGCTGCAGGGACGCTGTCCGGCGTGCGGGGAAGCGGTCGCCTTCGAGCTGGCGCTGGCGCCGCTGCTGCAGGCGCTGGAGGGTGACGCGCCGGCAGGCGAACAGCAGCTGGATGTCGCCGGCTGGCGGCTGCGCTTCCGGCTGCCGCGGCTGCAGGACATCGCCGAATTCGACGCGGGCCACGCCGATGCCGCGGCGGTCGAGGCCTTCGTGCAGCAGCTGCTGCAGCGCTGCGTGCTGGCGGCCGAGCAGGGGGGCACACCGCAGCCCGTGGCCGCGCTGCCGGCGCCGGTGGCCGAGGCGCTGTCGCAGCGCATGGAGGCGCTGGACCCGGCCGCGACGCTGGCCTTCGACCTGGCCTGCCCGGCCTGCGGTCACGGCTGGTCGGCGCCCTTCGACCCGGCGCGCGCGCTGTGGGCCTGCCTGCAGACGGCCGCGGAACGCACGCTGTTGGAAGTCGACGCGCTGGCCAGCCGCTACGGCTGGAGCGAGCCGCAGGTGCTGGCGCTGTCGCCGGCGCGGCGGCGCGCCTACCTGCAGCTGGCCGGTGTCGCCTGAGGTGCCGGCGACGATGGACTTCCTGCGCCGCCTGCACCCGCGTCACGCCGAGGTTCCGGGCGCGGTGCGACCCGACCTCGGCGCCTGGCGCGCCGCCGGGCGGCCGCAAGCGGTCGCACCCGGCGACGGGCAGCCTGCCGCGCCAGGGCCCGCCATCGGCGCGGGCGACGGCGCCGCGTCCGCGCCGGCGCGCGCGACCGATGCACCGGTGCGCGCCGACGCGGACCGGCCCGTGGCGCCGGCCATGGCCGCGATCCCGGTCGTCGCAATAACCTCCGCCGCACCGCTCGCAGGCGCGGTCGAGGCGCGGACGCCGGCGGCGCAGCGATCGCCTCCGGCGCGGCGCGAGAGGTCAGTCCCAGCGACAGCGGCGCAGCCACCGGCGCCCGCGGCGGCGGCCGCCGCCCGGGCGACGCCGGCCCCGCCGCAGCCGCCCGCAGCGGCCGCGGCGGCCGCACCAGCGGGCGCCGTTGCGCGTGCGAGCGGGACGACGCCGGCCGCGCCGCTGGCGGCGCCTACCGCCGCCTTGCCGCTGCTGCCCGCCGTGGCCCCTTCGGCACCGCCGCTGCGTGCCGATGTCGTGCCGCTGCAGCGCACCCCCGACGCGGCGGCGCCGACCCTCGTGCAGGTCACCATCGACCGCATCGACGTGCGCCTGCCGCCCGAGCGCATCGCGGCCGAGTCCCCGCGCCGTGCGCGCGCCGCGCCGACGGTCGCGCTGGCCGACTACCTGCGCGAGCGCGAAGGGGGCCGCCGGTGAGTTCGCCGCTGGCCATCGGCGCCGTCAGCGCGGTGCTGCGCAACCTGCTCGACAACGGGCTCATCGACGCCAGCGGCCCGCTGGGCCCGGTGACGGTGAGCGCGATCGCGCCCGACCGCATCGACCTCGAGGCCAGCGACCCGACGCCGCGGCTCAACCTGTTCCTGCACCAGGTCAGCCGCAATGCGGCCTGGAGCAACCGCGAGCTGCCCACGCGCGCGCCGTCGGGCGAACGCGTCGCCAATACGCCGCTGGCGCTGGACCTGCACTACCTGGTCACCGCCTACGGCTTCGCCGACCTGCATGCAGAGATCCTGCTCGGCTATGCGATGCACCTGCTGCACGAACGCCCGGTGCTGGACCGCGCGGCGATCCGGCGTGCGCTCGACCCGAGCCCGCTGGACGTCTCGATGCTGCCGCCGGCCTTCGCCGCGCTGGCGGCGAGCGACCTGGCCGACCAGATCGAGGCGCTGCGCATCACGCCGGTGCCCATGGGCACCGACGAGATGGGCAAGCTGTGGTCGGCGCTGCAGTCGCACTACCGGCCCTCTGTGGCCTACCAGGTCAGCGTGGTGCTGATCGAGGGCACGCGGCCGGCGCGTTCGCCGTTGCCGGTGCTCTCGCGCGGGCCGGTCGACCTGGCCAGCGGGCGCGACCGCGGCGTCGTCGTGCAGGGCGACCTGCTGCCGCCGGGGCCGACGCTGCTGTCGCTGGCGCCGGCGGACCGTCAGCCGGCGGCGCGGCTGGGTGGCAGCGTCACTCTGAACGGCGTGCGCCTGCAGGGCAGCGGCGTGCGGGCACTGCTGCGCCACCGGTTGCGCACGACGGCGCTGGAACTGCCGGTGACGGTCGATGCTGCGGGCCGCAGCGCGACGCTCCTGCTGCCGGCCGACGCGGCCGCGCAGGTCGACTTGCCGGCCGGGCTGTGGCAGCTCAGCCTGGTGCTCACGCCGCCGGCCGAACCGGCGGAGCGCGAGACCAATGCGCTGCCGCTGCTGCTGGCACCCGATGCAGTGATCACCGCCGACGCCGCGCTGGCGCTGCCGGCGGTCGACATCGTGCGCGGCGGCGCACCGCCGCGCGTGACGGTCACGCTGCACTGCCGGCCGCAGGTGCGGCCCGAGCAGGCGGCGACGCTGGCGCTGGGCACGAGCACCGCGCTGGCCGCGCGCCGCAGCAGCGCGACGGCGCCGCTGGTCTTCGACTTTCCCGATGCGCTGCCGGCCGGCGCGCACTGGCTGCGGCTGCGCGTCGACGGCGTCGACAGCCTGCTCGTCGACCGCGCCACGCCGGCGCCGCGCTTCGATCCCTCGCAACAGGTCACGGTGCCGGCATGAATGCGCGCCAGCCCGACGCCCTGCTCGACTGGAGCGCCTGCAACCAGCGCTGGCTGGTGCAGCGCCTGGCCGCGCTGCGCGCGACGCTGGCGCTGCGCCTGCAGGGCGTGCCGCTGCCGGCCCGCAGCGAGCCGGCGGACATCGACGAGGGCGAGGGCGAGCGGCCCGCCGCGGCCGCGGACTTCGTCTCCGCGCTGGACCACTGTGCCGCGGTCTTCGCGCTGTCGCCGTTCGAGCGCGAGCTGCTGCTGCTGCTGGTCGGCGCCGAGGTCGACGACGGGCTGCGCCTGCTGCTCGCCGAGCACGCACCCGAAGGCCCGAGCTTCGTGCAGGCGCTGGCCTGGCTGGACGGCGGGCACTGGGACGCCATGGCGCCGCAGTCGCCGCTGCGTCACTGGTCGCTGCTGCAGCTGCCGCCGGGGCAGCTGCCGGCGCATGCGCCGCTGGCGGTCGATGAACGCGTGCTGCACTTCGTCTGCGGTGTCGCGGCGTCGCCGCCGCAACTCGACGGCCTGGCGCGCTGGGCGGACGCTGCACCGCTGGCCGACGAAGCCCTCGCGTCGCGCCTGTCCGCGCGACTGGCCCGCCCGGCCGGCGATCCAACAGCGGCGCCGCCGCGACTGCTGCTGGGCGGCGATGCGGTCGCCGCCGTGCGCCACGACACCGCGGTCGCGGCCATCGTCGCCGCCGGTGCGCGGCCGGCGGTGATGGCGCTCGACGAACTGCCGGCCGATGCCGGCGAACGCGCCCTGCTCGCCCGCCTGGTCGACCGCGAGGCCGCGCTGGTGAATGCCGTGCTGGTGCTGCATGGTGAGGCCGAGGCGGCCGCGGACGTCCAGCGTCGTGCGCTGGCCTGGCTGGGAACGCTGAACGCCGGGGCCGTCGTCTGCGCGCCGCTCGCTGCCGGCGTGCTGCGCGAGTCGGCGCTGCCCTGGCAGCGCTTCACGATGCAGCGTGCCGATGCGGCCGGGCCGGTGCTGCCCCCGCACTGGCAGGAAGCGCTGCGCGTGGCCCGCCAGCAGTTTCAGGTCGGTCCGCACGAACTGGCACAGGCGCTGCACGCCGTCGCGCTGCAGGACGCCGACGCCGACCCGGCCGACACGCTGTGGCAGGCGCTGCGCGAAAGCGCGCGCGGCGGCCTGGACTTGCTGGCGCAGCGCATCGACGCCGATACGCGCTTCGACGACCTGGTGCTGCCGGCCGGCACGCTGGCGCAGCTGCGTGCCATCGCGGCGCAGCTGCGCCAGCGCCACCGCGTGCACGACGACTGGGGTTTCGCGCGGCGCGGCGCCCGCGGGCTGGGCATCGCGGCGCTGTTCGCCGGCGAATCGGGCACCGGCAAGACGCTGGCCGCCGAGGCCATCGCCCACGAAGCCGGGCTGGACCTCTACCGCATCGACCTCGCCGGCACCGTCAGCAAGTACATCGGCGAGACCGAGAAGAACCTGGCGCGCATCTTCGACGCCGCCGAGGCCAGCGGCGCGGTGCTGCTGTTCGACGAGGCCGACGCGCTCTTCGGCAAGCGCAGCGAGGTCAAGGACAGCCACGACCGCTACGCCAACATCGAGATCGCCTACCTGCTGCAGCGCATCGAGAGCTACCGCGGCCTGGCCATCCTGACCAGCAACCAGAAGAGCGCGCTCGACCGCGCCTTCCTGCGCCGCCTGCGCTTCGTCGTGAGCTTCCCGTTCCCCGACGAGGCGGCGCGGGCGGAACTGTGGCGGCGCCAGTTTCCGCCGGCCGCACCCGTGGACGGCGTCGACATCGGCGCGCTGGCCGCGCTGCAGCTGGCCGGCGGGCACATCCGCGGCATCGCGCTGAATGCCGCCTTCGCCGCCGCGGCGCGCGGGCAGGCGATCACGCAGGCGCTGCTGTTGGACGCGGCGCGCGCGGAATTTGCCAAGCTGGAACGGCCGTTGCCGGCAGGAGTGGGCGCATGAGGCCGCAACGCATCACGCTGCATGTCGCGCGACTGGTCGTCGACGGGCCGGTCGCCTCGCGCAGCGCGCTGCAGGCGGCCGTGGCCGATGCGCTGCAGCGCGAGCTGGCGGTGCGCTGGTCCGCACAGTCCCAGCCGGCCGCGCTGCCGGCCGCTGCGCCACCGCGCTGGACGGCGCCGCTGGCCGATGCGATCGCCGCACGCTGGTCGCCCGCCGCCGATCCGGCGCCGCCGCTGGTGCGGCCGGCGAGCCGGGGAGCGCAGGATGTTTAGCCACCTCGTCGCCCCGGGTCGCGCGGCCGCGGCGGCCGGCGCTGCGCCAAGCCGCCTGCTGCAGCGCGCCTGCGCCTGCGCCGGCAAGGGCCCCTGCCCGGAATGCGAGAAGAAGAAGCGCCTGCAGCGGCGCGCCGATCCGCACGTCGCGCACGCCGCCGCGCCGAGGGCGGCATCGCCGGCACCGGTCGAAAGCGGCGGCGTGCCGCTGCCCGCGCCGCTGCGGGCACGCTTCGCGCCGCTGCTGGGCAGCGACTTCGGCGCCGTGCGCCTGCACCACGACGCGGCCAGCGACGCGGCAGCGCGCGGGGTCGGCGCCCGCGCCTTCACCGTGGGACAGCATGTGCACTTCGCGGCCGGCGAATACCGCCCGCAGACGAAGGACGGCCTGCACCTGCTGGCGCATGAACTGAGCCACACGGTGCAGCAGGCCGGCGCGCCGCCGCTGGCGATGGCCGCGCCGGCCGACGGCTATGCGATCGACGGCGCCGATTCGCCGCTGGAGCGCGAGGCCGATGCGGCTGCCGACGCCGCGCTCGCCGGCCGCCGCGCACTTGTCGTACGCGGCAGTGCAGCGGGGACAGGGTCACGGTGGCAGGCGCGGCTGCTGCAGCGCAAGCCGACCGGCATCGGCACCGCAGCCGGCGGCAGCGAGACGGCGAGCGTCGAGCGCGTGATCGACGAGAACACCACCGTGCACATCACGCGCACCGTCGTCGAGGAACGCTGCGAGCGCGAGCGCACGACCGAGAAGACCCCCTCGGACAAGATCTTCTACTGGGACCGCCAGGCCGATGCGATCGGCCTGAACTACACCATCTGCAATGGCCGCGTGCGCTTCGGCAGCAAGGGCGAGGTCACCTACGACAAGGTCATCGAATCGGCGAAGTCGCTGCTGACCACGCTGCAGAACAACCCGGCGCTGGGCGCCGACCCGGGCGCGCTGATCGACGACCGGCTTCGGGAAGCCACGATCTCCGCCACCGGCACCATCAGCCTGGAGGTCGACGGCATCCTGCAGGCGCAGGTCCAGGGCTCGTCGACGGTCGGCACCGCGTCGCAGAGTCATGCCGTGCGCGGCACGCTGCTGGTCACGCCGCGCGGCGTCAGCTTCAAGATCTCCGGCGGCATCGATTTCGCGAAGACGCCGCTGGACAGCAAGACGACCTATACGCTGGAAGGCAAGGTCGCGACCAAGTACTTCGCGATCTCGCTGCAGTACCAGCAGATCGACAGCTCGGCGGTCGGCGGGCCCAGCAGCAGCCGCGGCGAGTTCACCGGCGGGCTGGACATCCCCCTCGGCAAGCGGACCACGATAGGCCCGACGATCACCGTCGGGCCGGACGGCAAGCCCGTCTTCGGCGGCGGGCTCAAGGGCAGCTTCGGCGGGCCCGAGAAGGGCCCCGAGGTGCGCTGCTACCGCTGCAAGTGCCCGCCCCCGAGACCCGAATACAGCTGCCGCCGCGAGCGGCGCGCACATGTCAAGCGCGAGCTCAAGGAAAAGGCACGCGATTCGCTGGTCAAGCTGCTGTACCAGTACAACAGCACGTCGCCGGCCAAGGGGGGCGACTTCCAGGCATCGGCCGAATCGATCGCCGCGATGCTGGGCCAGGGTTTCGACGTCACGCATATCCACGGCTATGCCTCGCCCGAGGGTTCGCTGGACGCACCGAAGAAGCCGGTGCCCGGCTTCAAGGGCAACATCGCGCTGAGCCAGGCGCGCGCCGACCATGCACGCGGCGCGATCGCCAAGCTGGCGCCGCAGGCCACGCTGCCGGCGGCCGAGGGGCGCGGCGAGCAGCTCGGCAACCTGGACGACAGCGGCGACACCGCCGACCGCGACATCACGCCGCAGCTCGTGGCCTTGCTGGAGCCGCTGGGCGAGGAACAGCGGCTGGACGTGCTGGGCGTGCCCGACGCGGTGCGCGGCGACGCCGAGCGGCGCGCGCAGGCGCTGGCCGATATCCAGGCCTTCGTGACCGGCCGCGACGCGGGCGGCCTGCGCCTGGGCCAGCGGCCGCGCTGGGAGAAGGTCTTTCCCTTCCTGCGCCGCGTGGAGGTCGCGCTGCACAAGCCGGCGGTGTTCGAGAACGTGCCGGTGGACAAGAAGACCACGCTGGGCTGCGACGACGCCGACCTGGCGTATGCGAAGTCGCAGATGCCGGCGCTGCCGCCCGAGCGCCGGCTGCCGAAGGAAAGCTGTGAATAGAAGCCTGCACGGCCGCCTGCCGGGCACCCTCGCCGAGCCGGCGCCGGTGCGCGGCCCGCCAGCGCGCGAAGCGGCCGTGCAGCGCCGAACCGTCAGGCGCGCCGGCGAAGCGACCCCCGGCGCCGACTTCGCCAGCGTGCCGCTGTCGCGCCGGCTCGAGATCGGCGATCCGGCCGACGCCGTCGTCGGCCTTCAGGGCGGGGACGCGATGCCTGCGGAGAAGAAGGCCGCGCCGAAGGCGGCCGACTGCGCCGAGAAGCTGACCTGGGTGCCGGTGTCGCCGGTGCCGACCGACATCCGCGCCGATACGGCGCTGGAGTTCGCCGCCGGCGTCGACGCCGTGCTCGGTGCCGGCGGTCACACCCACGTCTCGGTGACGATCAAGCCCACGGTCGAAGGCGGACGCATGAAGCAGGTCGGGCTGACGCTGGAGAGCAGCATCATCCGCCCGCGCTGGGCCGGCGGACGGCCGAGCGAGAGCGAGAAGCAGCTGATAAAGCGCGTCGAGGCCTTCATCAAGGCCCACGAGGAACGCCACCGCGACCTCAGCCGCAGCGTGATGCAGCAGGCCGTGTGCGACGCACTCGGCAAGCCGGTGGCCGAGGCCGAGAAGATCCTGAAGCACGCGACCTGCGAGCTCGAGCCGGCGGCGCAGGAGCAGCTGGACGCCGCCGAGGGCCAGCTGCAGTGGGTCAAGGACGCCAGCGGCGCGGTGGTCGACTTCAAGGCCGTCGGCGCAACGCACGACTACCACGTCGCCGGCTGCGACCCCTTCGCGGCACCGCCGCAGGACGAGTCCGGCGACGCCGGCAAGGACGGGGAAGACTGATGGGCCTGAGCTCGTCGCCGCGGCTGGTCAAGGGCGGCCTCGTCGTGCTGGCCCCGGGCGGCGGCGCCGTGAAGCGCCAGGTCGCGCTGCAATACAACCCCGACACGCTGACGCGCAGCTACCAGGTGCAGGGCGTGGGCGGCGACGGTGGCGGCGAGCGTGCGCAGCCCTTCCGGCTGAAGGGCCCGGCGGTCGAGACGATCAAGCTGGAAGCCGAGATCGACGCCACCGACCAGCTGCAGTTTCCCGACCAGCATCCGGCCGCGGTGGCCTTCGGCATCGCGCCGCAGCTCGCGGTGCTGGAAGCGCTGGTGCACCCGTCGGTCGACGAGCTGGTCGCGCACGATGCGCTGGCGTCCTCCGGCGTGCTGGAGATCGTGCCGCCGGAAGCGCCGCTGGTGCTGTTCGTCTGGGGGCCGCAGCGCGTGGTGGCGGTGCGCGTCACCGAGTTGTCGGTGACCGAGGAAGCCTTCGACCCCGCGCTGAACCCGCTGCGCGCGCGCGTGTCGCTGGGCCTGCGCGTGCTGGGCACCGACGACCTCGGCTTCGCGCATGCCGGCGCGCGCATCTTCCTCGAACACCTGCGCGGCCGCGAGTCGCTGGCGGCCAAGGCCGGCAGCGCGACGCTGGCCACGCTGGGGCTGGGCTCGCTGCCCTGAAGGACCGTCATGGCCGCGATCGACCCCGTGCAGATGCTGATCGACGCCGGCGCGATCCCGTCGTCGCCTTTCTCGGAGGCGAGCCGCTATCGCGGCGTGCCGCTGGCCACCTTCACGCGCGCCGACGGCACGCCGCAGGCCTGTGTGCGGCGGCGCTTCGTGCCGGCGCAGCGGGACATCCCGATCGCCGCCGCGGCGATGGTCGGCGGCGGCGAGCGGCCCGACCTGCTGGCCCACCAGCACTACGGCCAGCCGCTGCTGTACTGGCGCATCGCCGACGGCAATGCGGTCATCGACCCCTTCGAGCTGACCGACACCGCAGGGCGGCGCCTGCTGCTGCCGGTGGCGCCCGGCGCCTGAGGACCACGATGGCGAACAGCGGCATCCAGCTCGCCCTGCACGTCGGCCCCGTGCCGCTGCCGGCGCCGGCCGAGCTGGTGCGCGCGCTGACGCGCGTGAAGGTCGAGATGGGTTCCGGCGAGGCGCAGGGCGGCTTCGACCTGACTTTCGACTTGCCGCAGCGGTCGCCGCTGCGCACGCTGTTCCTGGTCAGCGGCGGGGGCGGTGGCGTGCCGCTGATGCGCGTGGCGCTTGCGGTCACGATCAACGGCCGCAGCGAACCGCTGATCGACGGCATCGCCACCCATGTCGAGATGCTGCCCGGCGAAGGGGGTGTCGGCCAGGTGCTGGTGCGCGGCAAGGACCTGTCGGCGCTGATGGCCGTGATCGAGATCCCCGGCCTGCCCTTCCCGGCCATGCCGACCAGCGCGCGCGTGCTGCTGGTGCTGGCCAAGTATGCGGCGCTGGGCGTGATCCCGATGGTGATCCCCAGCCTCGCCGACGTGCCTCCGCTGCCCATCCAGCGCATCCCGGTGCAGCGCGGCAACGACTACGAGTACGTCGCGCAGCTGGCGCGCGACGTCGGCTACGTCTTCTACCTGGAGCCCGGCCCGGCGCCGGGCACGTCCAAGGCCTACTGGGGCCCGGAGATCCGCGTCGGCGAACCGCAGCCGGCGCTGACGACCAACATGGACGCGTCGACCAATGTCGAGCAGCTCGGCTTCCGCTTCGACCGCGAACGCAAACGTTTGCCCATCGTCTTCTTCCAGGAGAGCGCGAGCAAGGCGCCGATCCCGGTGCCGATTCCCGACGTGACGCCACTAAACCCGCCGCTGGGTGCGCTGCCGCCGCTGCCGCCGAAGATCGAGCAGCTCTCGGACACGGCGCAGATGTCCGTCGGCGACGCGCTGCTCAAGGGCCTGGCCTTCGCCGCGAAGCACAGCGACTCGGTCTTCGGCAGCGGGCGGCTGGACGTGACGCGCTACGGCCGCGTGCTGCGTTCGCGCCGGCTGGTGGGCGTGCGCGGCGCCGGGCTGCCCTTCGACGGGCTGTACTACGTGAAGAGCGTGACGCACGAGATCGAGCGCGGCAGCTACAAGCAGAGCTTCGAGCTGGCGCGCAACGGCCTGGTCTCGACCGTGCCGCGGGTGCCGGTGTGAGGGTCTGACGCCATGAGCACCGGTCCCTTCTTCGGCAAGTACCGCGGCGTCGTCGTCAACAACGTCGACCCGATGCAGATCGGCCGCATCCAGGCCATCGTGCCGGACGTCTCGCCGATCCCCTCGTCCTGGGCCATGCCCTGCCTGCCCTGGGCCGGCATCAACACCGGCATCTATACGGTGCCGCCGCCGGGCTCCGGCGTATGGATCGAATACGAGCGCGGCGACCCCGACTACCCGATCTGGGTCGGCGGCTACTGGGGCACGGCGGCCGAAGTGCCCGTGCTGGCGCGCGCGGTGCCGCCGGCGGTGCCCGGCATCACGATCCAGACGACGCTGAAGAACGGCCTCACGATCAGCGACGTGCCGGGGCCCACCGGCGGCATCCTGATCCAGACGACGACCGGCGCAATGATCTCGGTCAGCGACGTCGGCATCGTCATCTCCAACGGCAAGGGCGCGATCATCAACATGACCGGGCCCACGGTGGACGTCAACCTCGGCGCCTTGACGGTGATATGAGATGAGCGTCGCTTCACGTCGTTCGGGTCCTGGCGCAATGTGGATCACTGTCTTGCGGTGGTCCCGCGTGCCTGCATTGGCGCAGCGAAGCCGCGCGGGGGCAGCCCGCAGCGCCCAGAGTCCGGCGGTCGGCGCTGCGCGCCGACCGCCCTGCGATGCTCGAACGCTTGGCCCGCCGCCAACTCACTTCGCTCACTTCGTTCGCTGCGTTCGGACATCGGCGGCGAGTCAGTCTTGGAGGCGCGCTGCGCGCGCGGCCAAGCGTCCTGCGCTTCTCGGCGCCTCCCATGGGCGCTGCGGGCTGCCCCCACGCGGCTTCGCGACACGGCGGTGGCGTGCGGAGGGATCGCGTACCAACGCCGGTGGACTTCGCGCCAGGCGGTACCCGCTGCCGGCGATGTGTGGAGCGCCGAGCAGCGCAGCTTCGGGGTCGGCGCGCACGCAGTGCGCGCCTCGACAACTGACTCGCCGCCGGTGTCCGAACGAAGCGAGCGCAGCGAGCGAAGTGAGTTGGGCGGCGCGACCCCGGAGCGAGCAGCGCAGGGCAGTCGCCGCCGCAGGCGGCGACCGCGGAACCCTGAGCCGGCAGCGGGTACCGCCTGGCGCGATGCGCAAGCCGATGCATGCATGGCCATCGCAGGCAGGCCGTGTGTCCGCGACACGTCGCGAGCCACCGTCCTCCGTTTCAGGCCGTTCCGAATGTCGCATGCGGCGTCGGCATCCCGTCGGCGTCATGCGTGCCCGTCGGAGCCACTGATGCCCGCTCCCGTCCTGCACCTCGGCGCCAGCGTGCTGTGTCTGCATGCCGGCACGGCCACGCCGACGACGCCGTTTCCGCGCGTGCTGGTCTCGGGGCAACCGGTGGTCACGCTGACCTCGCCCTATGTCGTCGCCGGCTGCGCGCTGACCGGCACCACCACGCCGCCCTGCGTGACGGCGCAGTGGCTGGTCGGTGCGCTGCGCGTGATGGCCGGCGGCGCGCCGCTGCTCACCTTCACCGGCCAGGCGCTGTGCGCCCCGTCGGGCCAGCCGCTGCTGCCGGTGGCGGCGCAGACGCGGGTGCTCGCGACCTGAGGGAGCCGACCCATGCCCACGCTCGACTTTCCCTATGCCATCGATGCCACCGGCCGCACCGGCACGACGGGTCATGCCGACCATGTGCGCGACCTCATCGAGCAGGTGCTGTTCACCGCGCCGGGCGAACGCGTGATGCGTCCGGACTTCGGCAGCGGCCTGCTGGCCCTGGTGTTCGAGCCCAACAGCGTGCAGTTGGCCGCCACCGTGCAGGTGCTGGCGCAGGCGGCGCTGCAGCAGCACCTGTCGCACCTGATCGCGCTGCAGGCGGTCAGCGTGGAAGCGGTCGATGCGGCGCTGGTCGTGCAGGTCGACTACGCGCTGCGCGACGACGGCTCGCCACAGCAGCTGCGCCTGCCCTTGCCCGGAGGCAGCTCGTGAGCGCCGACCCGCGCCAGCATTGCTGCGACCTGCGCCGGCTGGAGGTGCTGCGCGCCGCCGGCAGCGCCAATGCGATCGAATTCCTCGAGGTGCGCGACCGCGCCGAGCCGCTGCTGGTGCTGCGCCAGCGCACGCTGTTC
This sequence comes from Rubrivivax sp., assembly GCA_019635315.1. GTDB lineage: Bacteria > Pseudomonadota > Gammaproteobacteria > Burkholderiales > Burkholderiaceae_C > Rubrivivax. The sequence continues at coordinate 37,252 of JAHBZT010000001.1, read as the reverse complement.
GTGCGCCTGCTGCGCCGCGACGCGTCGCTGGTCGACGGCGGCGGCAACCTGCTGCTGACGACGGCGAACCTGCGCATCGAGGGCGGCGAGCGCATCCGCGCCATCGCCGTCGAGTGGGTCGCACTGGCCGGTGCGCTGCCGCCGGGCGAGCCGCCTGCGCTGGTCGACGGCATCGACGAACCGCAGCGCACGCTGGTCGTGCGCACGGCGGTGGCCGGCGACCATTCGCGCTACGAGCTGCGGCTGGTCGCGGCTTCCGGCAGCGAGGCGCCGCCGCCCGGCTTCGACCCGCGGCTGGCGCGCATCGCCTTCGGCTTCAAGGTCGAGTGCCCCACACCCTACGACTGCGCCACGCCGGCGCCCTGCCCGGTGCCGGCCGTGGACGCGCCCGACATCGACTACCTGGCGCGCGACTACGAAGGCCTGCGCCGGCTGATGCTGGACCGCATGGCGCTGCTGGCGCCGGGCTGGCGCGAGCGTTCGGCCGCCGACCTGGGTGTCACGCTGGTCGAGCTGCTGGCCTATGCCGCCGACAACCTGGCCTACCGCCAGGACGCGATAGGGACCGAGGCCTACCTGCACACCGCGCGCCGGCGCATCTCGGTGCGCCGCCATGCGCGGCTGGTCGACCACCACCTGCACGAGGGCTGCAACGCCCGCGCCTGGGTGCACTGCGAGGTCGCCGGCAACGACGTGGTGCTGCCCGCGCACACGCCGCTGCTCACGCGCAGCGGCGAACTGCCCACCGCGCTGCGCCCCGGCAGCCGCGAGCTGCGCGAGGCGCTGGACGCCGGTGCGCTGGTCTTCGAGACCGTGCGCGACGAGACGCTGCACGCCGACCTCAACCGCTTCGACTTCCACACCTGGGGCGACGAGGCCTGCTGCCTGCCGCGCGGCACCGTGCGCGCGACGCTGCGCGGCGTGCATCCGCGGCTGGCACCCGGCATGGCGCTGGCCTTCGTCGAGCGCGTGAGCCCGACCACCGGCCTCGCCGGCGACGCCGACCGCACGCACCGCCATGTCGTGCGCCTGACGAGCGTGCTGCTGTCGCAGGACCCCTCGGGCCAGCTCTTCGACGACCCGCCGGTCGATGCGCCGCTCCCCGTCACCGAGATCACATGGGACGCCGCCGATTCGCTGCCCTTCCCGCTGTGCCTGAGCGCACGTGCACTGCCCGGCGAGGCGGTCAGCGAAGCCTGGGGCAACCTGGTGCTGGCCGACCAGGGCGCGACGGTCGACGCCGAGTCGCTGGGCGAGGTGCCGGCGCCCACGCTGTGGCGCGCGCCGCCGCCAGGCGGCGTGGCGAGCTGCACGCCGCCGGCGCCGCAGCCGGTGCCGGTGCGCTTCGCGCCGGTGCTGAAGCAGGCGCCGCTGACGCATGGGCATGGCCTGGCCGAGCGGCTCGCGGCGCCACCACCGGTCGGCGACGAGGACGCCGCCGAAGCCTGGCACCCGGCCGCACGCTTCACGACGCTGGCCGCCGCCGAGGCGCGGCCCGACATCACGCTGCACTCGCAGCTCGGCAGCGACCAGCGCGACTGGACCGCACGCGCCGACCTGCTGGCCAGCGGTGCCGACGACACGCACTTCGTCGTCGAGACCGACGACCAGCGGCGCGCCCACCTGCGCTTCGGCGACGACCGCCACGGCCTGCGGCCCGATGCCGGCACCACCTTCAGCGCGCGCTACCGCGTCGGCAACGGCAGCGCCGGCAATGTCGGCGCGCTGGCGATCGCGCATGTCGTGTCCACCGACACCGGCGCCTTCGTGACGCTGGCCAATCCGCTGCCGGCCTTCGGCGGCCAGGATGCCGAGGACGTGGACGCCGCGCGCCGCGACGCGCCGCAGGCCTTCCGCACGCAGCAACGCGCGGTCACCGCGGCCGACTATGCGGCGGCGGCCGAACGCCGCACCGAGGTGCAGCGCGCCGCGGCCAGCTTCCGCTGGACCGGCAGCTGGCACACCGTCTTCGTGACCGCCGACCGCACGGGCGGCGCGCCGGTCGACGCGCCCTTCGTGCGCCGGCTGCGCCGCCACCTGGAGCGTTTCCGCATGGCCGGCTACGACCTTGCGGTCGATGCGCCACGCTTCGTCGCGCTGGACGTGGCGCTGCATGTCTGCGTCGCGCCCGACCACTTCCGCGCACCGGTGCTGAAGGCGCTGCGCGAGGTGCTGTCCTCGGGCCTGCGGCCCGACGGCGAGCCGGGGCTGTTCCACCCCGACCGCTTCAGCTTCGGCGAGGCGGTGCACCTGAGCCCCATCGTCGCCGCGGCGCAGGCGGTGCCGGGTGTGGAGGCTGTGCAGCCGCGCGTCTTCCGGCGGCTGTTCAACGCGCAGCCGAATTCGCTGGCCGACGGCGTGATCCCGATCGGCCGGCTGGAGGTGGCGCAGCTCGCGAACGACCCGAACTTCCGCGAGCGCGGCCGGCTGGTACTCGAACTCGGGGGCGGCAAATGAACGGCGCACCGGACACCGAAGCCTGCGGCTGCTGCGACGGCGTGCAGGCCGCCACGCCGCAGGCGGTGTTCAACCGCGCCGGGCTGGCGGGCATCGGCTACCGCATCGGCCGCTGGGCGGACTTTCGTGCCAGCCTGCTGGCCGGGCTGTCGAGCGCGGAATTCCCGCGCCTGAACGGCCTGCTGACGCGCGATAAAGGCGACTTCACGATCGCGCTCGCCGACGCCTTCGCCTGCGCCGCCGACGTGCTCGCCTTCTACCAGGAGCGCACGGCCAACGAACATTACCTGCGCACCGCCACCGAGCGCGTGTCGCTGCAGGAACTGGGGCGGCTGATCGGCTACCGGCTGCGCCCGGGCGTGGCGGCCGAGACCTGGCTGGCCTTCACGCTGGAAACGCCGCCGCTGCCGCCGCCCAACCTGAAGCCCGAGCCCGGGGCCTTCGTCAGCGGCGTGCCGGAAAGCCTGGCGCTGGCGGCCGGGCTGAAGGTGCAGAGCGTGCCAGGGCCGGACGAGAAGCCGCAGACCTTCGAGACCGTCGAGGCGCTGGCCGAGGCGCGGCCGGCCTGGAACGCGGCGCGACCCTGGCTGGCCGACGAGGTGGTGCCGGCACGCGGCGCGACCTTCACCTACCTGGCCGGCGTGCGCACCGGCCTCAAGGCCGGTGACGCGGTCGTGCTGGTCGACGACGACTTCACCGCCAACCCGGTGGCCGGCGGCGACCGCTGGGACCTGCGCGTGCTGACGCGGGTCGATGCCGATGCCGAGGCCGACCACACGCGCGTCGAGTGGTCGCGCGGCCTCGGCTCGGTGCGGCCGTACAAGGACCCGGCGAGCGCGCCGCGCCTGTATGCACTGCGCCGGCGCGCGTCGGCCTTCGGCCACAACGCGCCGATGTGGGCCAGCATGCCGGCGGTCTTCAAGGAGCAGTATCCCGGCGGCGGCAGCAGCACGATCGGCTTCACGCCGGACTGGCCCGCCTTCACCGCCAGCGCCAAGGCGCCGGGCGCCGCCGTCGCCTGGCTGGACCTGGACAGCGTGGTCAGCGAGGCCGCGGCCGGCAGCCTGGCCGTCATCGCCAAGGGCGAGTTCAACCGCACCAGCGGGCCGGCCGCCGGCAGCTATGTCGAGCTGTACAAGGTGCGCGGCAACAGCGAGGTCTCGCGCGCGCAGTTCGCGCTGTCGGGCAAGGTGTCGCGGCTGGAACTGGCGGGCGAGAATTTCGCGGCGCAGTTCTTCGACCGGCCGCGCGAGCTGACGGTCTTCCTGCAGTCCGAGCAGCTGGACTTCGCGCCGCACCCGGTGACGACACCGGTGGCCGGCGAATGGCTGCCGCTGGACCTGCCGGCCGACGGGCTGCACCCCGGCCGCCGCCTCGTCGTGCGCGGCGAGCGCGTGGCGGGCGGCACGACCGTCGTGCACCGCACGACGATCCGCAGCGTCAGCGCCCAGGGTGCACGCTGCACGCTGCGGCTGGACGACGCGCTGCCGGCGCCGCTGGTACGCGCCAGCGTCGTCGTGCACCTCAACGTGGCGCTGGCGTCGCACGGCGAGACGACGACGCAGATCCTGGGCAGCGGCGATGCCGCCACGCCCTTCCAGCGCTTCGAGCTCAGGCAGCTGCCGCTGACCTGGCGCGCCGCGGCCAGCGAGGCCGGCGCCAGCGCCGAGATCACGCTGTCGGTCGGCGACCTGCGCTGGACGCTGCGCGACTCGCTGTTCGGCGCCGCGCGCGACGAACGGGCCTATGCCCTGCGCGACGACGAGGCCGGCCGGCTGTGGGTCGAGTTCGGCGACGGCGTGCAGGGTGCGCGGCTGCCCAGCGGCCAGAGCAACGTGCGCGCCACCTACCGCAGCGGCATCGGCGCGGCCGGCAACGTGCGCGCCGAGACGCTGACCCAGCTCGGCACGCGCCCGCTGGGCCTGAAGGGCGTGGCCAACCCGCTGCCGGCCAGCGGCGGCACCGACCCCGAGCCGGCCGACGACGCGCGGCGCAACATGCCGCTGGCCACGCGCACGCTGGGCCGTGTCGTCTCGCTGCTCGACTACGAGGACTTCGCGCGCGCCTTTGCCGGCATCGCGAAGGCCCAGGCCGCCGTGCTGGCGCTGCCGCGCGGGCGCACCATCGTGATCACCGTCGCCGCGCCCGAGGGCTCGACGATCGACGAGACCAGCCCGGTCTGGACCGGCCTGCTGACGGCGCTGAAGGACGCCGGCGACCCGCTGGTGCCGGTGCAGCTGCTGACCGCGGTGCACTCGCCGCTGCACCTCGGGCTGCGCGTGCGCTGCGCCGCCGACCGCGACGAGGCCGTGGTGCTGGCGGCCGTCGAGCAGGCGCTGCGCGAGGACTTCGGCTTCCTGGCGCGTGAACTCGGGCAGCCGGTGCAGCGCTCGGCGGTGCTGGCCTCGGCGCACCGCGTGCCGGGCGTGCTGGCGGTGCAGCTGACCGATCTCCACGGCGGCAGCGCGCCGGCGGCGCAGACGCTGCCCGGCGTGCACGAGCGCCTGCTTGCGAACCGGATGCGCGTCGGTGCCGGCGGCGGGGCGCTGGCCGCCGAACTGCTGACCCTGGACACCGGCCCGCTGGCCCGGCTGGAGACGATGGCATGAGGACCCTGGACGCCGACCGCCTGTGGTCGCTGCTGCCGGCGCTGCACCGCATCCGCGATGCCGACCGCGGCGAACTGCGCGAGCTGCTCGAGCTGTTCGCGCGCGAATTCGCGGCGCTCGAGGAAGACGTGCAGCAGCTGCACGACGACCTCTTCATCGAGACCTGCGCCGACTGGGTGGCGCCGTATATCGGCGACCTCATCGGCTACCGCTCGCTGCACGGCGTGACGCCGGCGGTCGCTTCGCCGCGCGCCGATGTCGCCAACCAGATCGCTTTCCGCCGCCGCAAGGGCACGGCGACGATGCTGGAGGAGGTGGCGCGCAGCGTCACCGGCTGGCCGGCGCATGCCGTCGAATTCTTCGAGCGGCTGGTCACCACGCAGTACATGAACCACCTGCGGCCGCATGCGCGCGCGACCGCGGACCTGCGCTCGCACGCGACACGGCTGGCGATCGGCCTGTCGGCCGGCGCCTTCGAGGGTGTCGCGCGCACGGCCGAGATGCGGCGCCCGGACCCGGCGCAGGGGCGCTGGAACATCGTGAATGTCGGCCTCTTCCTGTGGCGGCTGGAGCCGCTGCGGCTGACCCGCGTGCCGCTGACGCCCGATGCCGCCGACGCCAGCGGCCGCCGCTTCCGGCTCGACCCGCTGGGCGCCGACCGTGCGCTGTTCCGCCGTCCGCTGGCCGAGGTGGCGATCGACCAGCTGGCCGAGCCGGCCAACGTGCCCGAGCCGCTGTCGGTGCGCGGCTTCGCGCTGCAGATGCGCGCGGCGCAACGCACCTCACAGGTCGTCGCTGCGACCACCGACTGGGGCGAAGGCCGCAGCGTCGTCGTGCACGACGGCAACGGCGATGCGCTGGCCATCGATCACGCGCCGGCACTGCCCGGCGATCCGGCACCGCCGCTGGTCGTCATCGCCGACCTGCGCGACGACCCGGCCGTGCCCGGCGCCTGGGCACACGAAGCCGACATCGGTGCCGACCAGCTGGCGCTGGACCCCGAAAGCGGCCGTGTGCTGCTCGGCGCGAATCTCGCGGCGCAGCACGCGGCGGCGCCGTTCAGCGCCACCTTCCATCAGGGCCGCGCGCGGCGCTTCGGCGGCGGCGAATACGAGCGTGTGCCCGACGGCGAGACGCTGGCCCTGCAGCGCACGGTGGCCGGCGGTGCCGACTGGCAGCCGGCGCTGGACGACCTGCGTGCGGCCGGCGGCCGGCTGCTGGTGCAGGACAGCCGGGCTTATGCGCAGACCCCGGCGCTGCGGCTGGACGGGGTCACGGCACCCGGAGTGGCCGGCCACACGCTGGTGGTCGCGGCGCGCAACGGTGCACGGCCGCTGCTCGCCGCCGGCGGCGACCTGTTGCTGGAGATCGGCGCGCGCGGCACGCTGGTGCTGGAGGGTCTGGTGATCGCCGGCGCCACGCTGGTGCTGCCGGCCGCGGCCGACCTGGAGCCGCGCACGCTGGTGCTTCGCCACTGCACGCTGCTGCCGGGCCGCACGCTGCTGCCGGATGGCGACCCGGCGACGCCCGGTGCGGTGAGCCTGCGCATCGAGCACCCGTTCACGCGCCTCGTGATCGAGGACTCGGTGACCGGCGCGCTGCTCGTGCATGCCGACGCCACGCTGGAGATCGTCGGCTCGATGGTCGATGCCACCGACCCGGCGCAGGTCGCGATCGCCGCGCCGGATGCCACGGGCCCCGGGCCCGAGCTGACGGTGCGCGACAGCACGCTGGTCGGCCTGGTGCATGCGCGGCTGCTCACGCTGGGCTCCAACACGATCTTCCTCGCCGCGCTCGGCGCCGCGCCGCCGGCCGGCTGGACCGCGCCGCTGCGCGTGCAGCGCCGGCAGCAGGGCTGCGTGCGCTTCAGCTGGCTGCCGGCGGGCGCCATCACGCCGCGCCGGCACCGCTGCGTCAGCGACGAGGACGACCTGGCGCTGCGCCCGCAGTTCACGTCGCGCCGCTTTGCCGACGCCGCCTATGGGCAGCTGACCGCCGCGACGCCGCCGGCCATCCGCCAGGGTGCCGACGACGACGGCGAGATCGGCGTGCTGCATGCGCTAGCGCAGCCGCAGCGCGAGGCCAACCTGCGCATCCGCCTGGCCGAATACCTGCGCTTCGGGCTGCAGGCCGGCCTGTTCTACGCCACCTGACCCCTCAATCCGCGCGACTTCCGGAGACTCCCATGGCAGCCGACTTCTCACGCGTGCGCATGGACGCGCTGGCCGACCTGACCGGCGTCGAGCTGAAGCAGGGCGGCGTGCTGCTGGACGCCGACTTCAACGAAGGCGTGGCCATCGTCGACCGCCGCCTGCGTGCGCTGGCCAGCGACATCCTCGGCCGCGCGACCCACTCGCAGACGACGCCCGACGCCTTCCTGCTGACCCCGTCCGGCAGCAGCTTCACGATCGGCCGCGGGCGCATGTACGTCGACGGCCTGCTGGCCGAGAACCACGGCCGGGCCGACCCGGCGCAGCGTGAATTCGACCCGCTGCTGGCCGAGACGCGCTTCACGCAACAGCCCACGTACGAGCAGCAGCCCTGGCTGCAGCCGGCGCCGGCCTTGCCGACGAGCGGCCGCCACCTGTGCTTCCTCGACGTCTGGGAACGCGAGCTGACGCACCTGGAGCAGCCGGCGCTGGTCGAACCCGCGGTCGGGGTCGAGACCTCGTCGCGCCGGCAGGTCGTCTGGCAGGTGCGCGTGCTGGCTGACGAGGCGCCGCCGGACGTCGGCTGCAGCACGCCCGACGCCGACGTGCCGGGCTGGGCCGCGCACATCGCGCCGTCGAGCGGCCGCCTGAGCACCGGCACCTTCGAGGTCGCCGGCGTGCCCGACCCCTGCGAACTGCCGCCGACCGGCGGCTATACGGGGCTGGAGAACCAGCTCTACCGCGTCGAGATCCACGACCCCGGCCAGCCCGGCGGCACGGCCACCTTCAAGTGGTCGCGCGACAACGGCTGCATCGCCAGCCGCGTCGCCGCGGTCGTCGGGGCGGGCGAGCTGGAGCTGCAGTCGCTGGGCCGCGACGACGTGCAGCGCTTCGCCATCGGCCATTGGGTCGAGGTGCTGAGCGATGCACGCGAGCTGGCCCAGACGGCCGGCGTGATGCGGCGCATCACCGACATCGACGAGGCGCTGCGCCGCATCCGCTTCGCCCCCGACCTGCCGGCCGACTTGCTGACCGAACCGGGGCTGCGCGTGCGGCGCTGGGACCAGGCCGGCAAGGTCTACCGCACGGGGCCGGCGGGCAGCGTGGTCGAGGTGCAGGACCTGGATGCGCCGGCCGCGACGGGCCTCGTCGCGGTGCCGGCCGGCACCACCACGCTGCTGCTGGAGAACGGCGTCACCGTGCGCTTCACGTCGGTCGGCACCAAGGGCTTCAAGGCCGGCGACTGGTGGGTCTTCGCGGCGCGCACGGCCGATGCCAGCGTCGAGATCCTCGATGCCGAACCGCCGCGCGGCATCCACCACCACTATGCGCGGCTGGGTTTCTGGGACCTGGCGGCCGGCACCCTCAGCGACTGCCGCGGCCGCTGGCCGCCGGCCGCCGGTCACGACTGCAGCTGCACCGCCTGCGTGACGCCCGAGAGCCACGCCGACGGCAGCTTCACGATCCAGGACGCCATCGACCAGGTGCGCCAGGCCGGCGGCGGCACGGTGTGCCTGGCGATCGGCCAGTACGCGCTGCGTGCGCCGCTGGACCTGGCGAACGTGGTCTCGCTGCGGCTGCGCGGCCAGGGGCCGGGCACCGTGCTCGTCGCCGCGGGCAGCGCCCTGGCGATCCTCGACGCGATGGGCGTGGCGGTCGAGCAGATGACCGTGATCGCGGCCGGTGCGGCCGGATCGGCCATCACCGCTCGCGGCGTGCTCGGCCTGGCGCTGACCGACCTGGTGGTCGCGGTGCTGGCGGCCAACGTGGACCTGCCGCCGGCGGCGATCGCCCTGTCCGGTGCCGTGGCCGGCGTGCGCATCGCGCACAACCTGCTGCTCGCGCCCGACGGCGTGCGTGCGCTCGAGGGCCGCGACGACAACGCGGCCAGCCTCCTGCTCACCGCGGCGCTGGCGATCGAGGACAACCTGCTGTGGTGCACGCGCAGCGCGGTGTCGCTGGACGGGCCGGTGCTGCACCTGCTGGCCACGCGCGTCGAGCGCAACCAGGTGCTGGGCTGCCGGCAGACGGCGCTGGTGCTGACCGGCTTCGGCGCGCCGGCCTCGTCGATGCGCATCGCCGCCAACCACGTGCAGGTGCCGGCCGGCGCCGTGGCCTGCGCCAGCGACGGCTGCTGGATCGTCGACAACAAGCTGGTCGCCACCGACGCCACGCTGCCCAGTGTCGGCATCGAGCTGCGCGCCGGGCTGGACCCGACCGGCGCCGACCAGGCGCATCTGTTGGCCAACCAGATCGCCGGCTGCGCGACGGCGGCGATGCTGATCGCTTCGCCGGTGCGCCAGCTGATCTGCAAGCTCAACATCGTCGAACGCTGCGCCAACGGCCTGCTGATGGCCGACGACGCCGAGGGCGGCGCGGTGGCGATCGAGAATAACCAGTTCGACGACATCGGCCCGCAGGCCAGCACCGACGCGGCGGCGCTGACCGCGGGCATTCTGCTGGCGCGCGTGGAGGCGGCCACGGTGGCCGGCAATGCGCTCACGCGCGTGGGCACGCGCGCCGTCGGCGGCGGCATCCGTGCCGCGCTGATGGCCTTCGGCGTCGTGCGCCTGCGCGCCCAGGGCAACCGCATCACCGCGCTGGCGCCGGCCAGCGACTTCGGCGGACTCGCCGCCGGTGTGCTGTCCAGCGGTGCCTATACGCAGCTGGACCTGCTGCACAACGAGATCGACCGCGACCTCGACCCGGCCACGCAGCCCCGTTCGGCGGCGCCCTGGGCGGCGGTCTACGTCACCGGCGGCACCGCAGCCGCCACCAACACGACGACCGGCTTCACGAATGCGAACCCGACGCCGAATGCGACCGCCGGCTTCGCGCAGCGCTTCGGCAACCGCCGCTTGCTGCCGGTGGACGGCGGCGCGTCCATCGTCTTCGATGGCGACCGCGCCTTCGTCGCGCAGGCCGCGGCGCGCGCCGACGGCGGCGCCGCGGCGCTGCTCGGCAATGTCTTCGCCGCGGCCAGCGCGCTGCCGCTGGTGCTGCTGCAGGCCGAGCGTGAATGCCTGTTCAGCGACAACCGCTGCGAGCATGTCGGCAGCACGGGTGGCTTCGCCGCGGTGATGCTGGCCACGCAGGTGGCCATCCTCAGCGCCAACCGCGTGCGCAACAACACCGACGTCGCGATCGACGTGCTCGGCGCGCGCACCGTGGCCGCGGTGGCCAACATCACCACCGGCATCATCCGCACGCCGGGCGGCCTGCCGGCGGCGATGCAGCCGCTGAACCTGAGGGCATGAAGTGCATGCCGTAGCGCGTTGGTCCGCTGGCGGCGCGTTGCAGACGTTCGTTGCGACGCGCTGCTCATGCATGCTCGAGTTTGCGCAGCGAAGCCGCATGGGGGCAGCCCACAGCGCCCAGAGTCCGGCGGTCGGCGCTGCGCGCCGACTGCCCTGCGATGCTCGAACGCTTGGCCCGCCGCCAACTCACTTCGCTCGCTGCGCTCGCTCCGTTCGGACATCGGCGGCGAGTCAGTCGTGGAGGCGCGCTGCGCGCGCGGCCAAGCGTCCTGCGCTTCTCGGCGCCTCCCATGGGCGCCGCGGGCTGCCCCCACGCGGCTTCGCGACACAGCGGTGGTATGCCGGCACCTCGCACGCCACTGTCGGTGGACTTCGCGCCAGGCGGTACCCGCTGCCGGCGAATAGTGAAGCGCCGAGCAGCGCAGCTTCGGGGTCGGCGCGCACGCAGTGCGCGCCTCGACAACTGACTCGCCGCCGGTGTCCGAACGGAGCGAGCGCAGCGAGCGAAGTGAGTTGGGCGGCGCGACCCCGAAGCGAGCAGCGCAGGGAAGTCGGCGCCGAAGGCGGCGACCGCGGAACCCTGAGCCGGCAGCGGGTACCGCCTGGGGCGATGCGCAGGCGCTTGCACACCAGGCGAACGACCGCAAAGCGCCGGAAGCCGCCATCCGCCGCAACTGGTCATGAGGTGTCTTGCGCGGTGCCCCACCGAGGAACGGGCGTGCAACCACCGTGGTCCGCGGCAGCGGCTTCGCGCGCTCGATGCGAATGAACAGGAGACGACGATGCGTGTATTCGTGATCCACAAGGACAGCGATGCCAAGGCGCTGCTGAAGGCAGCCGGTGGCGACGGCGCCGAGTCGCTGGCGAAGCTGCAGCGCCTGAACCCGCACCTGGACCTGCGCCGGCTCGCGCCGGGCAGCGCCGTGCTGCTGCCGGGCGATGCCGCGGCGCCATCCCGCACGGCCGATGTGCAGCCGCTGGGCGGCGGTGCGCTGGCCGAGCTGCAGGCGCTGGCCGACGCCGCGGTGGCGGCCAGCGTCGAACGCGGCCAGCGGGCGCAGGCGCGCGCGAAGGCCGACGAACAGGCCCTCGCGGCGGCGCTGCGCGGCAAGCAGGCCAAGGAGGCGCTGGAGCGCGACCCCGAACTGGCGGCCCAGGCCGCGGCGGCGCAGAAGGCGGCCAAGGAGGCGGGCAAGAGCGTCGCGACGCGCGCGAAGCAGCTCGAATCGCTGACGAAGTCGGCGCAGGCCGAACTGCTCGCGCTGGCGAAGCGGCTCGGTTAGTCGCGCGGCCCTGCGGCGTGCTCCTGACCGGCCTGCGGGCCGGTGGCGCAGGCGGTCGACCCCGGTGAAGCTTGCGGATCAGCGTCGCACGACGCGGTTAGGCAATTCGTCGGGATTGGCCGCGCCCTCGGCCAGCGGGAAGTGGCGCGCCAGCAGTTCGTCGACCTCGGCCACCGCCTGCGCCAGGCCTTGTTCGTAGCGGCCGGCCCGGAAGTGCTCGCGCATGTGCGCCAGCACCTCGTCCCAGTGATCCTGCGGCACATGGCGCGCCACGCCGCGGTCGGCGACGATCTCGATCGCGTGCTCGGCCAGCAGCAGGTAGATCAGCACGCCGTTGTTGGCCTCGGTGTCCCACACGCGCAGCTCGCCGAACATGGCCACCGCACGCTCGCGCGCGGTCGCGTCGCGCCACAGCCAGGCCAGCGGCAGCGAGGCCTCGATGCAGATGCGGATCTCGCCGCCGTGGCGGCGTTCGCTGGCGGCCACCGCGTCTTCCAGGCGGCGCAGCGCTTCGGCGCCCAGCGCGCGCTCGGCGTCGCGGTCGTCCCACCAGCGGTGACGCAGCAGGCGTGCCAGCTTCATCGCCTTCACCAGCCCCCGGAGGCGCCGCCGCCGCCGAAGTTGCCGCCGCCGCCGGAGCGGAAGCCGCCCCCGCCGCCGAAGCCGCCGCCGCCGCGGCCGCCGCTCCAGCCGCCGCGGCCGCCATAACCGCCGCCCCAGCCGCCGATGTGCGGCAGGTCGCGCCCGCCACCCATGCGCCGCGCCGCGGCGCCGATGCCGAAGATGCCGATCAGCACCAGCGCCGCGATGCCCACGCCCGCGCCGATCAGCACGCTGGCCGTGATCCACCAGGCGATGCCGCCGGCCGCGCCGCCGGTCAGCAGCGCGCCGAGCTTGCGACCGAAGATCGCCGTCATCACGCTGCTGACCACCGTGACGCCGACGAAGAAGAACATCAGCAGCTGTTCCAGGTCCGGCCCGCCGTCGCGCCGCGGCTCGCGCGCCGGCGCCGGCAGCTCCTCGCCGCGGATGCGCGCGATCAGCGCGTCCACCGCGGCGTCCAGCCCGCGTGCATAGTCGCCTTCGCGGAAGGCGGGTGCCATCTGACGGTCGATGATCTGGCGCGCCGCCAGGTCGGGGATCGCGCCCTCCAGCGCCTTGGCCGGCGAGATGCGCACGCGGCGCTGGTCCTTCGCGACGACGACGAGCACGCCGTCGCCTACCTCGCGGCGGCCGATCTTCCACTCGTCGCCCAGGCGCTGCGTGTAGTCGGCGATGTCCTCGGGCGCGGTCGTCGGCACCATCAGCACGACGATCTGCGGCCCGGCCTCGGCCTCGAAGGCGGCCAGCTTGGCCTCCAGCGCGGCGCGCTGCGACTCGTTCAGCGTCGCGGTCTGGTCGATGACGCGCGCGGCGAGCGGCGGCAGCGGCAGCAAGTCCTGCGCGCGCGCGAGGACGGCTGCCAGCAGCAGCGTCAGCGCGAGCAGCCAGCGCATGGCCGGGGCGGCCTGCCGCGGGGCGCGCTCAGCGCGAGGCCGGCGCCGCCGGTGCCGCGGGCGGCGTGGCCGACGGGCGCTCGAAGCTCACCGCCGGCGGCGCGCTGATCGCCGCCTCGTTGGTGACGGTGAAGCTCGGCTTGACCTCGTAGCCGAAGACCATCGCCGTCAGGTTGGTCGGGAACTGGCGCGCCAGCACGTTGTACTGCTGCACGTTCTGGATGTAGCGGTTGCGCGCCACGGTGATGCGGTTCTCGGTGCCCTCGAGCTGCACGCGCAGGTCCTGGAAGCCCTGGTTGGCCTTCAGGTTGGGATACTGCTCGACGACGACCATCAGCCGCGACAGCGCGCTCGACAGCTCGCCCTGCGCCTGCTGGAAGCGGTTGAAGGCCTGCGGGTCGTTGATCAGCTCCGGCGTGGCCTGGATAGCCGTCGCCTTGCTGCGCGCCTCGATCACGCGCGTCAGCGTGTCCTGCTCGAAATTGGCCTCGCCCTGCACGGTGGCGACGATGTTGGGGATCAGGTCGGCGCGCCGCTGGTACTGGTTCAGCACCTCGGCCCAGCCGCTCTTGACCTGCTCGTCCAGGCGCTGGAAGTCGTTGTAGCCGCAGCCGGCCAGCGTGGCGGCCAGCGCCAGCGCGGCGATGCGGGCGATCCAGCGGGTGAAGGGGTTCATGGACGGATCCTCCTGCCTGGCAGACTTGTCGGGCGGGCCGCATCGTACCCGCTGCCGTCGTCGCGACATGGGGCAGCACAATCGCGATTCAAGGGGGAGACCATCCGCCGCCGATGGCACCGAGCACGGGGCCGCACGGACATGACGGCGGCCCGGCGCCGCTTGCCCACCTGTCCGATCCGAGGCCCGTCGATGAGCGAACTGCTGAGCCAGGCCCTGCGCGGCGCGCGCCACGAGCTGCGCGCCGAAGCCGCGGCATGGCCGCGCCTGCTGGTCGTGGGCGGCGGCGGCACGCTGGGCTCGGCGGTGCTGGAGCAGGCGCTGCCGGCCGGACGCTTCGCGCAGGTGCAGGCGCTGGTGGCCGGGCCGCTGGCCTCGGCGCTGCGCGGCTTCGAGCCGCTGGACGAAGCGCTGCTGCACCAGGGGCAGCCGCTCGGCGCCGAGCTGGCGATCGTCGTCTTCGAACGCCGGCGCCATGCCAACGGCCGCGACGACGCCTTCGTGATGCCGCAGCCGGCGGACCTGCTGCCGCTGGCCCGCGCGCTGCACCGCGGCGGCGTGCAGTCGCTGCTGGTCGTCGTGCCGCATGCGCCGGCGCTGCTGCCCCAGGCGCTGCGCCTGGGCTTCGCCTCGCTGGACGAGGGCGCCGTCGCCGCGCTGGGCTTCGAGCGGCTGCTCTTCGTGCGCGCCGGCCAGCCGGGGGGCAGCGGCGGCCGCCGCACCGGGCTGCAGCGCGTGGCCGATGCCTGGCTCGCCCAGCTGCGCTGGATGGTGCCGCAGCGCGAGCAGCCGCTGCGCGCCGCGCTGCTGGCACGCTGCGTCGTCGCGCTGGCGCGGGCCATGCCCGCTGCGCCGCCCGGCACGCGCGTGCTGGCGCCGGAACTGCTGTGGCAGGCCGTGCAGCCGGGCGTCGACACCGACGCGCTGCTGGCCGGCTGGCTGCACGCGGCGCCGGGCCGGGCTGCCGTGGCGGCACCGCCATAATCGGCCGACGATGTCCGCTACCACCGCCCGGCCCCCGCTCGCGAACGACTGCTTCCTGCGCGCCTGCCTGCGCCAGAGCACCCCGCACACGCCGCTGTGGCTGATGCGCCAGGCCGGGCGCTACCTGCCCGAATACAACGCCACGCGCGCGAAGGCCGGCAGCTTCATGGGCCTGGCGACCAGCCCGGACTTCGCCACCGAGGTGACGCTGCAGCCGCTGGAGCGCTACCCGCTGGACGCCGCGATCCTGTTTTCCGACATCCTGACCGTGCCCGACGCGATGGGCCTGGGCCTGAGCTTCGCGCAGGGCGAGGGCCCGCGCTTCGCGCACCCGCTGCGCGACGAGGCCGCGGTGGCCGCGCTTCGGGTGCCGGACCTGGACCGGCTGCGCTACGTCTTCGACGCGGTGGCGGCTATCCGCCGTGCGCTGGTCACCACCGACGCCCAGGGGCGTCGGGTGGGCCGCGTGCCGCTGATCGGCTTCTCCGGCAGCCCGTGGACGCTGGCCTGCTACATGGTCGAAGGCGCCGGCTCCGACGACTACCGGCTCGTCAAGACCATGCTCTATGCGCGGCCCGACCTGCTGACGCGCATCCTGGAGATCAACGCGCAGGCGGTGGCCGCGTACCTGAATGCGCAGATCGACGCCGGCGCGCAGGCGGTGATGGTCTTCGACAGCTGGGGCGGCGTGCTCGCCGACGGCGCGTTCCAGCGCTTCAGCCTCGACTACACGCGCCGCGTCGTCGCCGCGCTCAAGCGCGAGGCCGACGGGCAGCCGGTGCCGGTCATCGTCTTCACCAAGGGCGGCGGGCCCTGGCTGCAGGAGATCGCGGCCATCGGTGCCGATGTCGTCGGCCTGGACTGGACCGTCAACCTCGGCCGCGCCCGGGCGCAGGTCGGCGACCGCGTCGCGCTGCAGGGCAACTTGGACCCCAACGTGCTGTTCGCGCCGCCCGAGGCGGTGGCGCGCGAGGCGCGTGCAGTCCTGGACAGCTTCGGCCCGCCGCAACGCGCCGACGGCGGCTGGGACGGCCATGTCTTCAACCTCGGCCATGGCATCAGCCAGTACACGCCGCCGGAGCATGTCGCGGCGCTGGTGGAGGCCGTGCATACGCACTCGCGCGCGCTGCGTCGCGGCGCCTGAACGCGCTTTCCGCGGCCCGGCCGCCACGGCGCGCGCGATGCGGGTGAGTGAGTGCTCAGGGCTTGACTTATCCCCAAGAAACGTGCTGCGGCGCAGCGCCCGCCGCGACCCGGCGCAGATGCCGCGGATCTGGCGCGCTGTCGTGCCAAGTCCTTGATTCGATTGAATTTCAGCGCCTGCCTCGGAATCGGGCAGGCAAGGCGGCCGCGCGCAGAATCAAGCACTTGGCGGCGCTGACCGCAGTTTGCCCCCAAAGTTATCCACAGAAACTGGGAGCAACTTGAAAAGTGCTTCTGCATCAGTCACTTGGGTGGCTTTGTTGAGGTGGAATCTGCAACCCGTGCGGAGCATCACGGATGGACGCCGGGCAGGCCCCTGGGCCACCCAGCGCGCGGCCGGGCCGGACCGCGGCGCCGCCGATGACTGAGACGACGACGCTCGCGGTGGCGGTGGAGACGCCGCGCCATTCGGCGGTCGGCGGTCTGCTGGACTACACCAGTGAGCGGCCACTGCCGCCGGGAACCTTGCTGCGCTTGCCGTTGGGGCGGCGCGAGGTGCCGGGCATCGTGTGGGATCCGGGTGCCGCGCCGACGGCACCGGCGCCGGAACTGCGGCCGGTCGGTGCCGTGCTGGGCGCGCTGCCGCCGCTGCCGGAGGACTGGCGCGCACTGGTCGACTTCGCCGCGGCCTACTACCAGCGCGGCGTCGGCGAACTGGCGCTGGCCGTGCTGCCGCCCGAGCTGCGCAAGCTGGACGACACGCAGCTGGCGCGCCGTGTCGCGCGGCTGCAACGCGAACCGGCGCCGCAGCCGGCTGCCACGTCTGAGCCGCCCCTGCGGCCCGAGCTCAGCCCCGAACAGGCGGCGGCGCTGGAGCTCGTCGCGCAGGCCGACCGCCCGCTGCTGCTGCACGGCGTCACCGGCAGCGGCAAGACCGAGGTCTACCTGCGCGCCGCCGAGCGCGCGCTGGCCGCCGGCCGCCAAGCCCTGGTGCTGGTGCCCGAGATCAACCTGACGCCGCAGCTGGAAGCACGCTTCGCCGAACGCTTCCCGGGCCGCGTGCTGGTCAGCCTGCACAGCGCGCTGACGCCGGCGCAGCGGCTGCGCCACTGGCTGCTGGCCCACCTGGGGCAGGCCGACTTGGTGCTGGGCACGCGGCTGGCGGTCTTCACGCCGCTGCCGCGGCTGGGGCTGATCGTCGTCGACGAGGAGCACGACCCCAGCTTCAAGCAGCAGGAAGGCGCGCGCTACTCGGCGCGCGACCTGGCGGTCTGGCGCGCCGCGCAGCGCGGCGTGCCGGTGCTGCTGGGCAGCGCGACGCCGTCGCTGGAGAGCTGGCAGCGCGCGCTGCAGGGGCGCTACCGGCGCGTCGAGATGGCCGCGCGCATCGGCGGCGGCGTCATGCCGCGCGTGCGCCTCGTCGACATGTCCGTGCTGCCGCGCCCCGCCGACGGCGAGCGCGTGCTGGCGCCGGCGCTGCTGGACGCGCTGCACGGGCGCATCGAGCGCGGCGAGCAGAGCCTGCTGCTGCTCAACCGCCGCGGCTATGCGCCGGTGCTGCACTGCGGCGCGTGCGGCTGGAAGAGCGGCTGCCCGCACTGCAGTGCCTGGCGCGTCTTCCACAAGGGCGACCGCACGCTGCGCTGCCACCACTGCGGCCTGACCGAACGCGTACCGCGCGCCTGCCCGGACTGCGGCAACCTGGACATCGCGCCCATCGGCCGCGGCACCGAGAAGCTGCAGGAGCAGCTCGCCACGCTGTTGCCCGGCGCGCGCATCGCGCGGCTGGACGCCGACACCACGCGCGGCGCCGGCATGCTGGAGCAGCAGCTCGGCGCCGTGCATGCCGGCGAAGTGGACGTGCTGGTCGGCACGCAGATGCTGGCCAAGGGGCACGACTTCCGCCGCGTCACGCTGGTCGCCGCGGTCAACCCCGATGCGGCCCTGTTCAGCAGCGACTTCCGCGGCCCCGAGCGCCTGTTCGCGCTGCTGATGCAGGCCGCCGGCCGCGCCGGCCGCGACGCCGCGCAGGCCGCGACCAGCGAGATGTGGGTGCAGACCCACCACCCGCGCCACCCGCTCTTCGCCGCGCTGCGGGCGCACGACTACGCCGCGTTCGCCAGCGCGCAGCTCGAGGAACGCCGCCAGGCCGGTCTGCCGCCGTTCGCCGCGCTGGCGCTGCTGCGCGCCGAGGCCAAGGACGCCGCGGTGGCGACCGCCTTCCTGCGCGATGCGGCCGCGCTGGCGGCGGGCGGCGACTTCGGCGGAGGCGTGACGGTCTACCCGCCCGTGCCGCCGCCGGTGTCCAAGGTGGCCGATGTCGAACGGGTGCAGATGCTGCTGGAGAGCCCGTCGCGGCGCGCGCTGCAGGCGCTGCTGGCGGCCTGGTTGCCGGCGCTGCACGGCCTGCGCGCGAAGCACAAGGGCCTGCTGCGCTGGGCGGTGGACGTGGACCCGCTGGCGATCTGAGCGCCCGCGTCCCGCCGCGGCGGTTCAGGCGCCTGCGAGCACGCGCTGCAACTGCAGCGCCTCGGCCACATGCGCCACCGCGATGCGCTCGGCGCCGGCCAGGTCGGCGATCGTGCGCGCCACCTTCAGGCAGCGGTGCAGCCGCCGGCCCGACCAGGCCAGCCGCTCGGCCGCGCTGCGCAGGAAGCGCGCGCTGGCGTCGTCGAGCGGGCAGTGGCGGTCGATGCCGGCCGGGTCGAGCAGCGCATTGACGACACCCTGGCGCGCGAGCTGGCGCTCGCGCGCCGCGGCCACGCGCGCGGCGACCACGGTGCTCGGCTCGCCGTCGGGCAGCGCCAGCAGCTCGGCCGCCGGCGCGGCGAGCACCTCGACCTGCAGGTCGATGCGGTCCAGCAGCGGCCCCGACAGCCGGCCCTGGTAGCGCGCCACCGCCTCCGGCGTGCAGCGGCAGGCGCGGCCCAGCGCGGCGGTGGCGCCCAGCCAGCCGCAGGGGCAGGGGTTCATCGCGGCGACGAGCTGGAAGCGCGCTGGGAAGGTGGCGCGCCGCGCCGCGCGCGCGATCGTCACCTGCCCGGTCTCCAGCGGCTCGCGCAGCGCTTCCAGCGCGGCGCGCGGAAACTCCGGCGTCTCGTCGAGGAACAGCACGCCGCCATGCGCGAGCGAGATCTCGCCCGGCCGCGGCGGCGAGCCGCCGCCGACCAGCGCCACCGCGCTCGCAGTGTGGTGCGGCGCGCGCACCGGACGCACCGCCGTGGCCGCGGTCGTCGCGGCCAGCGCGGCCTCGCTGCCGCTGGCGGCCAGGCCCCGCAGCGCTGCCGCGGCCAGCGCCTCGACCTCGGGCAGCGGCGGCAGCAGCGACGGCAGGCACTGCGCCAGCATCGACTTGCCGCTGCCCGGCGGGCCGACCATCAGCAGGTGGTGGCCGCCGGCAGCGGCGATCTCCAGCGCGCGCTTGGCGGCGGCCTGGCCCTTGACCTCGCGCAGGTCGGGCGCCGGCGGCGGCGCCGCGGGCGGCAGCGGCGCGGCCGGCGACAGCGGCACCGCGGCGTCACCAGGCAGCAGCGAGGCCGCGACCTCGGCCAGCGTGGTCGCGCCGCGCACGTCCAGGCCCGCCACCTGCGCCGCCAGGCGCGCGCTGGCCGCCGGCAGCACCAGCGTGCGCGCGGCGGCCTCGTCGCGCATCTCCTGGCGCATCGCCAGCGCCAGCGCCAGCGCGCCGCGCACCGGGCGCAGTTCGCCGGCCAGCGACAGCTCGCCGGCGAAGACGCCGCCGGCCAGCCTGGCGGCGTCGAGTTGGCCGTCGGCGGCGAGGATGCCCAGCGCGATCGGCAGGTCGTAGCGGCCGCTCTCCTTGGGCAGCTCGGCCGGCGCCAGGTTGACCGTGACGCGGCGGTTGTGCGGGAACGCGAAGCCGCTCGTGGCCAGCGCCGCACGCACGCGCTCGCGTGACTCCTTGACCTCGGTCTCGGCCAGGCCGACCAGCGTGAAGCTTGGCAGGCCGTTGGCCAGCTGCACCTCGACCTGCACCTCGGGCGCCTGCAATCCGTCCAGCGCCCGGCTCGCCACCACCGCCAGCGACATCGTCCCCTCCCGTGTCCGGCGACCCGGCCCGCGCGGCCGGCGGACCGCGCGCGGCATGGGCGCCGCGTCCGGCACTGTCGCGCTCGGGCTCGGTGCGCACCATCGCCCGCTGGCGCGCACCCGCCACCCGCCGAAGGGGGTGCCGGGTCCCGTTTGCACCAAGCGGGTGCACCAAACCGGTCCTGAACGGTGCGTGGATACATCCGTTTACCGGCGCAGGTCCCGTTTGCGGTGCCCTGACCTGGGGAAAGGTCTTGGCACGGAAGCTGCAGAAAGGCTTGCGGTCTCCTCCCAACCCCCGTTCGACCTCCTCCGGAATCCACCATGAAGATCATCAAGACCTCCATCGCTGCCGCCGCCGTCGCTGCCGTCACGCTGTCCACGCTGCCTGCCGTCGCGCAGGCCGAGGACAGCCCGGTGTCCGCCAACATCGCGCTGACCACCAAGTACAAGTACCGCGGCCAGGACCAGAGCGACGACCAGAAGAACGTGCTGCCGGCGGTGCAGGGCGGCTTCGACTTCGCGATGAACGGCTTCTACGTCGGCAACTGGAACTCCAGCGTCGGCTTCGGCAACGGCACCGAGATGGACTTCTACGCCGGCTACCGCGGCGAGGTCCAGGGCTTCGGCTACGACGTCGGCGTGCTGCACTATTACTACCCCGGCGTGGGCGACATCGCCACCACCGAGGCCTATGTCAGCGTCGGCTTCGGCCCGGTGACCGCGAAGTATTCGCACACCGTGTCGAAGAAGTATTTCGGCCTTGTCGGCGGCCGCGGCACCGGCTACCTGGAAGTGAAGGCGGCCTACGAGGTGACCGACGGCATCACGCTCGTGGGCTCGGTCGGCACGACGCGCTTCACGTCCGAGGGCAAGAGCAACGGCGCGGTCAACTACACCGACTACAAGGTCGGCGCCGACTTCGGCCTGCCCGGCGGCTTCACGGCCGGCATCGCGTACGTGGGCGCCAACAAGAAGGGCACCTACGGCGACCTGAACAAGGCGCGCGTGATCGCCACCCTGTCCAAGGCCCTGTGAGCGGCGTCTGCCGCGAAGGAGTGAACTCATGAAGATGGTGACTGCGATCGTCAAGCCCTTCAAGCTCGACGAGGTGCGCGAGGCCCTCAGCGGCATCGGCGTCCAGGGCATCACGGTGACCGAGGTCAAGGGCTTCGGGCGCCAGAAGGGCCACACCGAGCTCTACCGCGGCGCCGAGTACGTCGTCGACTTCCTGCCCAAGGTGAAGATCGAGGCGGCGGTCGACGACGCCATCGTCGACCGCGTCATCGAGGCCATCGAGGGCTCGGCCCGCACCGGCAAGATCGGCGACGGGAAGATCTTCGTCACCACGCTGGAACAGGTGGTGCGCATCCGCACCGGCGAGACCGGCAAGGACGCGCTCTGACGCGCGCACCGGCCACCCTGACAAGAGACAACCCACCATGAAGAAACTGATCGCTTCCCTCGCCCTCGGCCTGGCATTGCTCGGCCTGGGCGGCGCCGCGCTCGCGCAGAGCGGCACCACCGCGCCGGGCTCCGGCGAAGCCGCGGCGACCGCCGCGCCGGCCTCGGCGCCGGCCGAAGCGGCCGCTGCCGCGCCCGCCGCGGAGGCGGCGGCGCCCGCGGCCGCCGAGGCCGCCGAGGCTGCTTCGGAGCCTGCTGCCGCACCCGCGGTGCACAAGGGCGACGTGGCCTGGATGATGACGGCCACGCTGCTCGTCGTCTTCATGGCCGTGCCCGGCCTGGCGCTGTTCTACGGCGGCCTGGTGCGCAGCAAGAACATGCTGTCGGTGCTGATGCAGGTGATGGTCGTCTTCTCGCTGATCGGCGTGCTGTGGGCCGTCTACGGCTACAGCCTGGCCTTCGGCGGCGAGGGTCTGATCATCGCCGGCTTCGACAAGCTGTTCCTCAGCGGCGTCACGGTCGACAGCCTCGCCGACACCTTCACGGCCGACGTCAAGCTGCCGGAGTACGTCTTCATCGCCTTCCAGGCCACGTTCGCGGGCATCACCTGCGCGCTGATCGTCGGCTCGTTCGCCGAGCGCATGAAGTTCTCCGCCGTGCTGCTGTTCAGCGCGATCTGGTTCACCTTCTGCTACCTGCCGATCGCGCACATGGTCTGGGGCGCCGGCGGCTACCTGTTCGACAAGGGCGCGCTGGACTTCGCCGGCGGCACCGTGGTGCACATCAATGCCGGCGTCGCCGGCCTGGTGGGCGCCTACATGCTGGGCAAGCGCATCGGCTACGGCAAGGAGAGCATGACCCCGCACAGCCTGACGCTGACGATGGTCGGCGCCTGCATGCTGTGGGTGGGCTGGTTCGGCTTCAACGCCGGCTCCAACCTGGAAGCCACCTCGGGTGCCGCGCTGGCCTTCATCAACACCCTGTTCGCCACCGCCGCCGCGGTGCTGGCCTGGTGCGTGGGCGAGGCGCTGTCCAAGGGCAAGGCCTCGATGCTGGGTGCGGCCTCGGGCGCCGTCGCCGGCCTGGTGGCCATCACCCCGGCCTGCGGCAGCGTGGGCCCGATGGGCGGCATCATCATCGGCGCCGCGGCCGGCTTCATCTGCCTGTGGGGCGTCAACGGCCTGAAGCGCATGCTCGGCGCCGACGACTCGCTGGACGTGTTCGGCGTGCACGGCGTCGGCGGCATCGTCGGCGCGCTGCTGACCGGCGTCTTCTCGGCCGGCACGCTGGGCGGCATCAAGGGCGACGACTACTCGATCGGCAGCCAGCTGCTGATCCAGGCCGAGGGCGTGGTCATCACCGTCGTGTGGTCGGCGGTGGTCGCCTTCATCGCCTACAAGATCGTCGACATGATCCTCGGCCTGCGTGTCAGCGAGGAGGACGAGCGCGAGGGCCTGGACATCACCTCGCACGGCGAGACGGCCTACAGCAAGTGAGCCCGCGGGTGCCCGGGCCGACCGCGACCGCGGCCGGCCCGGGCGGCCCACCCCGAAGGCGGCAGCCGGCGCGCGAGCGCGCCGGCTGCCGCCTTCGCACTTCTCGGGCCCGGCATCGCAGGGGCCAGGCTCCTAGAATGCGCCCATGGTTCCCCACCTGACGACTGCGCTGACCGGCCCGATCAACGAGCTGGAGGCGCGCATCCTGGAGTCGATGCCGGCCATCGAGCGCTGGTTCCGGCTCGAGTGGATGGAACACACGCCGGCCTTCTATGCCGCGGTCGACCTGCGCAACGCCGGCTTCAAGCTGGCGCCGGTGGACACCGACCTGTTTCCGGACGTCTTCGGCAACCTGACGGTGGAGATGCTGCCGCTGGCGGTGCAGGCCGCGATGGCGGCGATCGAGAAGATCTGCCCCGAGGCCAAGAACCTGCTGCTGGTGCCCGACGGCCGCACGCACAACAGCTTCTACCTGGCCAGCCTGCAGCGCCTGGTGCAGATCTTCACCCAGGCCGGCCTCAACGTGCGCCTGGGCGCGCTGGACGAGACGCTGCAGGCGCCGCGCACGCTGGCGCTGCCCGACGGCGGCGAGCTGGTGCTGGAGCCGCTCGTGCGCACGCGCGGCCGGCTCGGGCTCAAGGACTTCGACCCCTGCACGATCCTGCTCAACAACGACCTGCGCGGCGGCGCGCCGGCCGCACTGCAGGGCCTGTACGAGCAGTACCTGCTGCCGCCCCTGCACGCCGGCTGGGGCGTGCGCCGCAAGAGCCGCCACTTCCAGAGCTACGAGGAGGTCGGCAAGAAGTTCGCGAAGCTGCTGGGCATGGACCCCTGGCTGATCGTGCCGATGTCCGCGCGCTGCGGCGAGGTCGCGCTCGACCGCCCCGAGGGCCTGGAGGCGATCAAGGCCCAGGCCGACGCGATGCTGGCCAAGGTGCGGCGCAAGTACAAGGAGTACGGCATCGGCGAGCGCCCCTTCGTCGTCGTCAAGTCCGACGATGCCAGCGGCGCCGGCGTGCTGACGGTGCGCGACGCGAAGGACCTCGACGACCCGGCGCGGCAGCAGCGCTGCCGGCTGCTCGGCAGCGCCGCCCAGGGCGGCGGCAGCGCCGAGCTGATCGTGCAGGAAGGCGTGCCGACCTACGAACGCATCAACGAGGCGGTCGCCGAACCGGTGGTGGTGACGATCGACCGCTACGTGGTCGGCGGCTTCTACCGCGTGCATGCCGAGCGCGGCGCCGACGAGAACCTCAACGCGCCCGGCTCCAGCTACGTGCCGCTGGCCTTCGACCAGAGCAGCCAGCTGCCGCGCCCGGGCGCCAAGCCCGGCGCCAGCGCGCCCAACCGCTTCTACATGTACGGCGTCATCGGCCGCCTGGCGATGCTGGGCGCCGCCTACGAGCTGGAAGCCACCGACCCCGAGGCCGAGGTCTACGAGTGAGCCCGGCGCCGGTTGCTGCGCTGCAGCAACCGGCGTAGCATGAGGCACCGCGGCAGGGCAGGGCGCGCAGCCGCTCCCGGTCCGCGCAACGGCCACGCCTTGAGCTCCGCGAACTCCTCCCGCCCCGCCGGCGTGCTGGCCGGGCTGACGCTGGCCGCGATCGGCGTCGTCTACGGCGACATTGGCACCAGTCCGCTGTATGCGCTGAAGGAGGTCTTCGCCGACGGCCGCGTGCCGCTGACGCCCGACAACGTCCTGGGCGTGCTCTCGCTGGTCTTCTGGGCGCTGACGCTGGTCGTCTCGCTGAAGTACGTCACGCTGATCCTGCGCGCGGACAACCACGGCGAGGGCGGGCTCGTCGCGCTGCTGGCGCTGGCCTCGCAGGCCGTGAAGGCGTACCCGGCGCTGCGCGCGCGGCTGCTGCTGCTGGGCATCTTCGGCACCGCGATCTTCTTCGGCGACGGCGTCATCACGCCCGCGATCTCGGTGCTCTCGGCGGTGGAGGGCCTGGAGGTCGCGGCACCCGCGCTGCACGCCTGGGTGCTGCCGCTGACCCTGGCCGTGCTGACCGCGCTGTTTGCCGCACAGCGCTTCGGCACCGCGGCGGTGGGCCGGCTGTTCGGTCCCGTGACGCTGGGCTGGTTTGCCGTGCTGGCGCTGCTGGGCGCCACCCAGGTGGCTGCCCACCCGGCGGTGCTGGCGGCGCTGTCGCCGCACCATGCGCTGGGCTTTGCCGCGGCCCAGCCGGGCGTCGCCTTCCTGGCGCTGGGCGCCATCGTGCTGTGCGTGACCGGTGCGGAGGCGCTGTATGCCGACCTCGGGCATTTCGGGCGTCGGCCCATCCGGCTGGCCTGGTTCGCCGTCGTGATGCCTTCGCTGGTGCTCAACTACTTCGGCCAGGGCGCGCTGCTGCTGCGCCAGCCGGAGGCGGTGCGCAACCCCTTCTACGAGATGGCGCCGGGCTGGGCACTGTTCCCGCTGATCGTGCTGGCCACCGCGGCCACGGTGATCGCCTCGCAGGCGCTGATCACGGCCGCCTTCTCGGTGAGCAAGCAGGTCAGCCAGCTCGGCTACCTGCCGCGACTGCGCGTCGTGCACACCAGCGTGCGCGACACCGGGCAGATCTACGTCCCGGTGGTCAACTGGGCGCTGTACGCCGGCGTCGTCTTCGCGGTGGTGATGTTCGGTTCCAGCGGGGCGCTCGCCTCGGCCTACGGCATCGCGGTGACGCTGGACATGACGATCACCACGCTGATGACCTTCTTCGTCATCCGTCACGCCTGGCGGCTGCCGCTGGCACTGTGCCTCGCGGCCACGGGCGGCTTCCTGCTCGTCGACCTCGCCTTCCTGTCGGCCAATGCGCTGAAGCTGCTGGAGGGCGGCTGGTTCCCGCTGCTGATCGGCGGCGCGATGTTCACGCTGATGACGACCTGGCAGCAGGGCCGCCGGCTGATGGGCGAGCGCCTGCGCGACGAGGCGATCGCGCTGCCCGAGTTCCTGGACTCGGTCTTCCTGGCGCCGCCGCACCGCGTGCCCGGCACCGCCGTCTTCCTGAGCGCGGAGGCCGGCATCACGCCGTTCGCGCTGCTGCACAACCTCAAGCACAACCGCGTGCTGCACGAGCAGAACCTGTTCGTCACCGTGCAGCACCACGAGCGGCCGTGGATCGGCTTCGAGCGCCGCGTCGAGACGGTGGCGCTGGGTCGCGGCTGCTGGCAGCTGACGCTGCACTTCGGCTTCAAGAACGACCCCGACGTGCCCGAGGCGCTGGCCCTGCTGGCCGGGCGCGGCATCGTGCTCGACCCGATGCAGACCAGCTACTTCCTCAGCCGGGACATCGTCGTGCCGGCGACGCGCGGCGTGCTGGCACCGTGGCGCGAGAAGCTGTTCGCGGCGCTGCACCGCAACGCGGCGTCGGCGGCCGACTTCCTGCGCCTGCCCGCCAACCGCGTGGTCGAGCTCGGCACCCAGGTGTCGCTGTGACCCGGCGGCGGCTTCATACGGCTTCGCATTCAACGCGCCAACAGCGTTGCTTCGCCTCGCCGTGCGTCAGCACTGTCTTCGGCTTCGCGCCTTGTTATCGCATTGAATGCGAAGCCGTATCAGGCCGCCAGCAGCGGCGTGAACAGCGGATCGCGCCGCGTGCGCGGCCGGTAGGCGCCGACGCGGCGCGCGATCTCGGCGATGTGCTCGGGCGTCGTGCCGCAGCAGCCGCCGGCGATGTTGAGGAAGCCGCTGGCCGCGAATTCGCCGAGCAGGCGGCCGGTGACCTCCGGCGTCTCGTCGAAGCCGGTCTCGCTCATCGGGTTGGGCAGGCCGGCATTCGGGTAGCAGCTGACGAAGGTGTCGGCGGCCACGCGCGACAGTTCCTCGATGTAGGGCCGCATGACCGCGGCGCCGAGCGCGCAGTTCAGCCCCACCGCCAGCGGCCGCGCGTGGCGCACCGAGTGCCAGAAGGCCTCCACCGTCTGGCCCGACAGGATGCGGCCCGAGGCATCGGTCACGGTGCCGGACAGGATCACCGGCAGGCGTTCGCCGCTGGCCTCCATCAGCTCGTCGAGCGCGAAGATCGCGGCCTTGGCATTGAGCGTGTCGAAGATGGTCTCGACCAGGAACAGGTCCGCGCCCCCGGCCAGCAGCCCTTCGGCCTGCTCGCGGTAGGCATCGCGCAGCTCGTCGAAGCTCACGTTGCGCGCGCCGGGGTCGTTGACGTCGGGGCTGATGCTGGCCGTCTTGGGCGTCGGGCCCAGCGCGCCGGCGACGAAGCGCGGCCGCTCGGGGGTGGCGGCCGCGTCGCAGGCCGCGCGCGCGATGCGCGCGGCGGCCTCGTTCATCTCGCGCGCCAGGTGGGCCAGGCCATAGTCCTCCTGCGCGATCGAGGTGGCGCCGAAGGTGTTGGTCTCGACGATGTCGGCGCCGGCGGCCAGGTACTGCTCGTGGATCGCGCGCACCAGGTCCGGCCGCGTCAGCACCAGCAGGTCGTTGTTGCCCTTGAGGT
Organism: Rubrivivax sp.; assembly: GCA_019635315.1. Taxonomy (GTDB): domain Bacteria; phylum Pseudomonadota; class Gammaproteobacteria; order Burkholderiales; family Burkholderiaceae_C; genus Rubrivivax. The sequence goes on along the minus strand of JAHBZT010000001.1, from coordinate 9,808 downwards.
CCTTCGGGTGGTCGGCGAAGCGCGTGCCGCGGAAGTCGGCCTCCGACAGGCGCTGGCGCTGGATCATCGTGCCCATCGCGCCGTCGATGACGGCGATGCGCTGCTGCAGGAGCGCGGGCAGGGCCGCGCCGCGCGTGTAGGCCGGGACGGGCTGTCGGGCATTCATGGCGCGATTGTAGGAAGTGCGCCGCTTCCCGGCCTCGAGGCGCCGGTCAGCGGCGTGCGCATGGGCGGCGGGCGGCCCTGGACGCCGCCGCGACGCCGCGACGCCGCGTGGGGCCGGGTCAGGACGTGGTCGCCGGCGGGGCCGGCGGCGACATCGTCGTCGGCAGCGCGCTGTCGTGGGCCTTCGTGGCCTGCTGGTCCGGCGTCTCCAGCCGCGTGCCGCCGCGGCCGTGGCGGCGGCGCAGGTCGCGCTTGCGCTGGCGGCGGCGCATCGCCAGGTCCAGCGTCATCACCACCAGCAACAGCGGCACGATGACGCCGCCCAGCAGCGACAGCACCGAGGCCGGCACCTCGCGGTGGTAGACCGCGCCGACCTGCGCCAGCAGCCCGGCGCCGGCCATCACGATCTCCTGCGCGGCCACCAGGCTCAGCGCCAGCAGCGCCGCGGCGCCGACGCGCCAGAGCTGGCGCCGGCGACCTTCCTTGCCGCCGCCGATGAAGCACAGGTACAGCGCGGCGAAGACGCCCAGCGTGGCGACGATCAGCGCCGAGGCCTGGAACTCCGGCCGCCAGGTCACGCCGGGCCGGAAGCCGACCGCCCAGATCCAGCCCGACTGCACGACCAGGGCCACCACGGCCAGCCAGACGGCGGCGAAGCCGAGTGCGAACCAGCCCTGGCGGCGCGACAGCAGCGCCAGCGCCGGCAGCGCCGCGACCGAGGCGCCCAGCCACAGCAGCGGCACCGCGCGCCAGCGGAAACCGAGCCGGAACGGCAGCGCCTCGGCCGACAGCGACAGCACCATCGCCGAGCAGATGCCGCTGCCGAAGACGAGGCCGGCCAGCAGCAGCCCGCGCCAGCCGGCGCGCAGGCCGGGCTGGTGCATGCCCTGGCGCACCCAGCCCAGCATCACGTGCGCCGCGAGCACGGCGACGAAGACGCCCAGGAACCACAGCAGCAGCGACGATTCGGCGACGGTGGTGGCGCTCGGGTTCATGCGGGTGGGGCGGGCTGGAAGGCGACCGGAATGATCGCACGGCGGACTCAGTCGCCGAGCTGCGCGGGCGCGGTCGGCTCGAACAGCGAGGCCCGGAATGCGGCATGTGCCGCGCTCCCGCCGCCGTCCTGGCCGTCGACCTCGGCCCACAGCCCCAGCGCACGCGCCGACATCGGGCGCGCGAACAGGTAGCCCTGCAGCTCGTCGACGCCCAGCGCGACCAGGCGGTCGCGCTGCGTCGGGGTCTCCACGCCCTCGGCGACGACGCGCAGCCCCAGCGTGTGCGCCATCTGCACGATGGCCTGCACGATGGTCAGCGCCTGCGTGCCGGCCTGGCCGGGGCTGTCCAGGTCGACGACGAAGGCGCGGTCGATCTTCAGCTCGGCGGCCGGCAGCCGGCGCAGCGTGGCCAGGCTGGAGTGGCCGGTGCCGAAGTCGTCGATCGAGACATGCACGCCGGCGCGGCGCAGCCGCTCGAAGGCGGCGCGCGTCACGGCCGTGTCCTCCATCGCCACCGTCTCGGTGATCTCGCAGGTCAGCCGCTCGGCGCGCATGCCGTGGCGTGCCAGCGCGGCCTCGATCTGCGGCACCAGGTCCTCGTGGCGCAGCTGCTGCGCCGACAGGTTGACCGCCACCCGCATGCGCAGCCCCTGCTGGCGCCAGGCCGCGGCCTGGCGGCAGGCGCCCTCGATGACCCAGCCGCCCAGTTCGTGGATCAGGCCGTGGCGCTCGGCCAGCGGGATGAAGACCGCCGGGCTGACGACGCCGCGCTGCGGGTGCTGCCAGCGCAGCAGCGCCTCGGCGGCGGTGACCTGCAGCGTGCGCGCGTCGATCTTGGGCTGGTAGACCAGGCGCAGTTCGCGCCGCGCGACGGCGCGGCGCAGGTCCTGCAGCAGCTGGATCTGCTCGCGCGCGTCGACCGCCATCGCCGGGTCGAAGGCGGCGTGACCGTCGCCGCCGCCGAGCTTGACCGCGCGCATCGCCAGCGCCGAATGCGCCAGCAGGCGCGGCCGCGAGCCATGCGCCGGGTAGACGGCGACGCCGACCGACGCGGTCAGCGCCAGCGACTGGCCCTCGAACTCGAACGGCCGCCGCATCGCCTGCACCAGCGCCTGCGCGCGCTCCTGGGCCTGCCCGGCGTCGGCGGCGAGCAGCAGCACGAATTCGTCGCCGCCGATGCGCGCCACGAGCTGGCGGTCGTCGGCCTGGCGCAGCAGCCGCAGCGCGGTCTCGCGCAGCACGGCGTCGCCCACGCGCAGGCCGAAGCCCTCGTTGACCGGCCGGAAGCCGTCCAGCGCCACGTACAGCAGCGCCAGCGGCGCCGCGCCGCGGTCGCTGGCGGCCACCGCGTCGTCCAGCGCCGACTCCAGCTCGGGCCGCGCCAGCACGCCGGTCAGCGGGTCGCGGCCGCGCAGCTCGCCGATCTGGGAGTTGGCGGCCTGCAGCCGCGACGCCAGCCGCTCGTTGCGCCGCGACTGGCGCCACAGCAGCGCCAGCGCCAGCGCGACGGCCCCCAGCGCGACGGCGAGCAGGCCTTCAAGCATGGACGGCTCCGGCGGCGGTCGGGCCTGCGGCGGCAACGGCCGGCCGGCGCCGGGTGCATCGTGCGGCGGGCCGGCCGGGCCCGGGCATCGTGGTCGTGGGGTCGGCGGCGGGCGGGCGCATCCGACCGGTATCGGCCGCCGCGGCGCCGTCTGTAGCGCGCGCGCGGGCGGCCCGGCCCGGCAGTGCCCGTCGACCCGCTCAGCCGTGAAATCCTATGCCCCGGCGCTGCCGCACCTCGGGTTTGACCCGGTGCTCGCCTTCCAGCAGGCACAGGAATTCGTCGGCGTCCGGCGCCGCGCCCAGGATGGCGGCCTGGCGCTGCACCGCCGCGAAGTCGCCCGGCACCAGCTGGTCCAGCGCCGCCAGGCGCTGGCGCTGCTCGGCGGTGAGCGCCGCCGCGTCGCCGGCCAGCGCCTCGGCGACGAACATGCGCTCGCGCTGCTCGGGCTTCAGCGGGTGGAAGCGGATCTTGAACGTGAAGCGGCGCAGCGCCGCCTCGTCCAGGTCCTCGAACAGGTTGGTCGTGCAGACGAAGATGCAGGCGTTGCGCTCCATGCCCTGCAGCATCTCGTTGACCTCGGTGACCTCGTAGTTGCGCTCGGCGAGGCGGCGGCTGCGCAGGAAGCTGTCGGCCTCGTCGAGCAGCAGCACGGCGCCGTCGGCCGCGGCCTGCTCGAACATGCGCGCCAGGTTCTGCTCGGTCTCGCCGACATACTTGCTGGCGATGTCGCTGGTCTGGCGCACCATCAGCGGGCGCTGCAGCGCGGCGGCGATGTGCTCGGCCAGCGCCGTCTTGCCGCTGCCGGGCGGGCCGTGGAAGCACAGCGTGCCGTGGCCGCGCCGCGCCAGCGCCTCGATGATGCGCGGCAGCTCGAAGCGGCTTTCCACGTTGAGCAGCGAGAGGTCCCAGCCGGTGACCACCGGCCGCGCGCCGCGCGCCGGCTCGGCGGCGCCGAGCGCACGGTCGGCGTTGCCGAGCTGGCGCTCGAGCAGCGCCTCGAAGGCCGCGGCCTCGGGGGCCTCGCCATCGCCGGCCTGCGCGAGCCGCGCGAAGCGCACCGCGGTGCGGATCTGCGCCGGCGTGAGCGTGCGCCGCGCCGCCAGCCGCGACGCCAGTTCGGCGCTCACCGGCGCGCCGTCCAGCGCGCGCGCCACCAGCGCCTCGCGCGCGCCGGGCGGCGGGCTGTCCAGCCGCAGGTGGTACTGGAAGCGGCGGCGGAAGGCGGGGTCGATCTGCTCGATGCGGTTGGTGATCCAGACCACCGGCACCGGGTTGCTCTCCAGGATCTGGTTGACCCAGGCCTTGCCGCTGACGCTGCCGCTGAGCCCGCCGGACGGGGCGTCGAAGCTGTCCAGGCGCGCGATCAGCTGCGCGGCCTCGCTGCTGATGGGAGGGAAGACGTCCTCGACCTCGTCGAACAGCAGCGCGACGCGGTCGCTGCCCTTCAGGAAGACCTGGCTGATCTGCAGGCTGCGGTAGCGGTCGCGGCCCGACAGGCTGTTGCCGTCGCGGTCGGCATACTCGACCTCGTAGAGTTCGAGCCCGGCGGCGTCTGCGCAGACCTTGGCCAGCTCGGTCTTGCCGGTGCCCGGCGGGCCGTACAGCAGCACGTTGACGCCGCACTCGCGGCGCGTGGCGGCATTCCGCAGCAGCGTCGTCAGCGTGCGCACCTCGTCGGCGACGAAGGCGAAGTCGGCGGCACCGAGTTCGCTCCTCGCGGCCGGCCGCGTGAAGACCGCCATCAATTCGCCCGGCGCACGGTATTCGCGCATCAGCACCGGCGGCAGCTGGTCGCTGACCTTCATCAGGTCCGCGAGGTCGGTGATGTTCTGCTCGGAGATCAGGTTCTCGATCATGCCGATGCGTTCCAGCCGCGAGCCGGCACGCAGCGCCTCGGCGACCTCGGCGGCCTCCACGCCGGCCACCTCGGCCAGCGCGGCGTAGGCCTCCTGCGCATTGCTGACCTTGAACTCGACCAGCAGCCCGCGCAGCTCGCGCTGGTAGCGCGCCAGCGTGCCGTACAGCAGCAGCGCGCGCTCGGCGCGCGTGAGCTGCAGCAGCCCGGCCAGCGCGTCGATGTTCTTCTCGACCAGCGTCGATTCCTTCTTCAGCCGCCGTGCCAGCGCCTCGCAGGTGGCGGCCAGCACGGCCAGCAGGTCCTTGGGCGCGTCCTTGATGTACTCGTCGATGTAGAAAAAAAGCGTGCCTTCCTCGTAGGGGCCGCGCCAGGGGGCGTGGCGGCGCAGGAAGGCGTCGTCCGAGAGCTGCTCGTGGCCGCGCCACAGCGGCTGGCCCTTGCAGCGCTGGCGCAGGAAGCCGCGCACGCGCGCCAGCACCGGCAGCGGCCACACGAGGTGGCGGCCGACCAGCGCGAGCAGGCTGTTCCAGTCGCGCCGCAGGTTGAAGTGGCCGCCCTGGCGCAGCGTCAGCGTCAGCACGAAGTGCGAGCACAGCAGGTCCAGCACCGGCGCATCGGCGAGGCCGGGCGACATCAGGCTGCGGGCATCCGCGGACCCACGGGCCATCGACTGCACCTCCAACGGCGGGCTGTGGTGCGACGATCTTGGCCCAGGGGCGCCCCCGGGGCAAGCCCCGGCGGGGGGCAGGGGGACGCGCGCGGCGGCGCGCCCCGATTCGTTCAGCGCGGGTTCAGTGCAGCACCAGCGGGTGCTGGGCCAGTGCGGTGAAGCCGCCGATGAATTCGTCCAGCGCCTCCTCGGTGGGGCCGGCAGCGACGAGTTCCTGCACGCCGCGCTGGAAACGTTCGGCCAGCGCGCCCTCGATCCAGATCTCGCGCTGCGCATGCTTGTCGACGATCTCGTAGCCGCCGCGGCGCAGCGCCGGTCCGTCGCCCGCGGTCGTGTCCTGGGCGCCGGGCAGGTCGAACTGCACGACGACGAAGCTGTCCGAGTTGTAGAGCATCTGCATGGCGCGAAAGCCTCCTGACGAACGATGTGGGCATGGCGCGGCCGATTTCAAGCAGGCGCCATGCCAGCCCGGGCCCGTCCCGCGCCAGGTGCCGCGCCAGGTGCCGCGTCAGGGCACCGCGTCCGTTGGCGGCAGGGCCAGCCGCAGATCGGTGGTCTCGCCGGTCGGCCGCACCCGCCAGCGCAGCCGCACCGGCAGGTGGTGGCGCGCCGGGTCCAGCCAGAGATCGGTCTGCGGCTCCCAGGGCCGGGTCGGTTCGCGCCGCAGGTGCAGCGCATCCGCCACCGCGCCGGCCGGCAGCGCCAGGGTCTCGCGGCCGAGCACCTCGAAGGCCCAGGTCTCGGCCTCGCCGCGCGGGCCGGCGACGAAGAGCTGCAGCACGCGCCCGGTCTCGCGCAGCGCCGCGTCGGCCTCCAGCGCCGCGGCCAGCTGCACCAGCCAGCTCAGGCGGTCCTGCGCCGCCGGCCACAGCGGCCGGCCCTGGGTGGCGGCGCTGAAGGTGATCAATGCCTTATCGCGCTGGAAGTTGACCGCGCGCTGCTCGCGCCCGCGCCGCGTCTCGACATAGCGCTCGGGCGCGATGCCGTCGGTGTCCAGCGCGCCGCGGCTGCTGCGGCCGGCGCGGTCGCGGCCGAAGTCGCCCTCCAGGCTGAGCCGGTAGCCGTCCTCGCCCTGCTGCCAGTCCAGCGTCGCGCGGCCCGGCTGCGCGCCGCGGTCGAGCACGAAGTGCAGGCGTTGCGACGGCGGCAGCCGCGTCGCATAGCGCGGCGGCGGCGTGGCGGTCGCCGGCGTCTCGGGGGCCGACGCCACCGCGGCCGGCCCCTCGGCCGGCACCTCGGGCGCCGGGCGGGCCGCGGCGGCCGCCGAGGCGTCGGGCGGTGCCGCCGGCGCGGGCGCGCGTGGCCGCGCCGCGGCCGGTCGCGGCCCCTGCACGGGCTGCTTGACGGCCGGCCTCCGGGCCGCGGCGGCGACCTCGGACACCGGGCCCGGCGCGGCCGTCTCGTCCGGCGCCAGCACGACCTGCCGCACCCGAAACCGCCGTCCCCGGCGCCGTCCCCGGCGCCGGCGCCGGCCGCCGGCGCCGCGTCCGGCCGGGCGGCCCCGCCCGCCGGCGCGCGCCGCGGCCCGCGCCCGCCAGCAGCCAGGCATGGGCCGCCATCACCGCCAGCAGCAGCGCCAAGGCCAGGCGCCGCCGCCGGCCCTGCTCGGGCCGCGGCCAAGCGGCGGTGCCCGGGATCGTGTGGCAGGGCATCGGACAATGCTGCCAGCACGCCGCCGCAGCGGCATGCTCACGCACACCCCCAGAAGCATGAAACTGGCCACCCTGAAGGACGGATCGCGCGACGGCCAGCTGGTCGTCGTCTCGCGCGACCTGAGCAGCGCGCATTTCGCAACCGGCATCGCCGGCACCATGCGCCAGCTGCTCGACGACTGGAACTTCCTCAGCCCGCAGCTCGAGGACCTGTCTGCCACGCTCAACGGCGGCAAGGCGCGCCATGCCTTCGCCTTCGACCCGGCACGCTGCATGGCGCCGCTGCCGCGCCCGGCGCAGTGGGTCGACGGTTCGGCCTACCTGCACCATGTCGAGCTGGTGCGGCGCGCGCGCGGCGCCGGGCTGCCGCCCGGCCTGCGCGAGGATCCGCTGATGTACCAGGGCGGCAGCGACGACCTGGCGGGCCCCTGCGACGACGCCTTGTTCGTCAGCGCCGCGGACGGCATCGACTTCGAGGCCGAGCTCGCGGTCGTCACCGGCGACGTCGACATCGGCACCGACGCCGACGCCGCGCTGGACGCCGTGCGCCTGCTGCTGCTGGTCAACGACTGGACGCTGCGCGAGCGCGTGCCGGCCGAGCTGGCCAAGGACTTCGGCTTCCTGCAGAGCAAGCCTGCGACCGCCTTCGGCCCGGTCGCCGTGACGCCGGACGAACTGGGCGACGGCTGGCGCGGCGGCCGCGTGCATGCGACGCTGCTGGTGCGCCGCAACGGCCGCGAGGTGGCGCGCCAGGACACCGGTGCCGGCATGCACTTCCACTTCGGGCAGCTGATCGCCCACCTGGCGGCCACGCGCCGCGTGCGCGCCGGCAGCATCGTCGGCGGCGGCACGGTCAGCAACGCCGACCCGGCGGCCGGCAGCGGCCACGCCTGCATCGCCGAGCAGCGCGCGCAGGAGATCGTCGAGCAGGGCGCGCCGCGCACGGCCTGGCTGGACTTCGGCGAGCACGTGCACCTCGAGGCCGTCGACGGCCAGGGCGCGAGCCTCTTCGGCGCCATCGCGCAGGTGGTCGCGCCGGCCCGCGGCGACGAGGTAGGGCACCCGTGAAGGAACTGCCGCAGTGGCTGAAGCACGCGACCGTCTGGTCGCTGCTCGCGCTGACGGTCTTCCTCGGCGTCGAGGCCTGGCAGGAGCGCCAGCGCGCGACGCGCTTCGTGGTCGCCGGCGGGCTGCTGGAGATCGCGCGCGCCGGCGACGGCCACTACCACTGGCCGGGCCGGCTGGACGGGCGGCCGGTCGAGTTCCTGGTCGACACCGGCGCCACGCGCACCGCGATCCCGCAGCGCCTGGCGCAGCAGCTGGGGCTGCAGGCGGTGGGCAGCACGCGCTCCAGCACCGCCGGCGGCGTCGTCACCGGCACCGTGGTCGTCGGCGACCTGGAGCTCGACGGCGGCGTGCGCGTCGAACGCCTGCGCATGATCGCGCTGCCCGAACTGGCGGCGCCGCTGCTGGGCATGGACGTGCTCGGCCGCCTGCGCTGGACGCAGGACCGCGGCCGCCTGCGCGTGGACCTGCAGGGGGCCGGGCGGTGAGCCGGCTCGCCCGCTGCGCGGCGCTGCTGCGGGCGCTGGCCGTCGCGGCCGGCCTGCTCGGCGCTGCGGCGCAGGCGCAGACCACGGCGGCCGCCTGCCCGCCGCCGCTGCCCGCCGCCGGCGGCCCGGCGGTCGACCGCGGGCTGCTGTGGCGACTCACGCGCGACGGCCGCAGCTCCTGGCTGTACGGCACCCTGCATGTCGGCCGCCCGGCCTGGCAGCGCGCCGGCCCCAAGCTGGCCGCCGCCCTGCGTGCCAGCGACGTGCTGGCGCTGGAGCTGGACCCCGGCGACCCGGCGGTGGCCGAGGCACTGGCCAGCCTGCCGCACGGGCCGCCGCTGCCCGAGGCGCTGCAGCAGCGCCTGCAGCGCGCCTACGACCGCGCCTGCCTGGCGCCGGTGGCGCTGGCCGCGCTGCACCCGGTGATGCAGGCGACGACGCTGCTGCTGCTGGAAGCGCGCTGGCTGGGCCTGGACCCCGCCTATGCCCAGGAGACGCTGCTCGCCGCGCGGGCGCGTGCGGCCGGCAAGCGCATCGTCGCGCTGGAGTCGGCGGCGCAGCAGCAGGCGGTGCTGGTGCCGGCGGACCCCGACGAGGCGCGCGAACTCGTCGGCCAGACCCTGCAGCAACTGGAGGACGCCAGCGGCCGCCGCGTGCTGCAGCGCCTGGCCGAGGCCTGGGAGCGCGGCGACCTGGCGGCGCTGGAGGACTACGGCCGCTGGTGCGAATGTGCCGACAGCGAGGCCGAGCGCGAATTCCTGCGCCGTCTCAACGACGAGCGCAACGGGCCGCTGGCCGACGGCATCGCGGCGCTGCACGCGCGCGGCCAGCGCGTCTTCGCCGCCGTCGGCGCGCTGCACATGACGGGGCCGCAGGCACTGCCCGCGCTGCTGGCGGCGCGCGGCTTCCGCGTCGAACGCGTCGAGTTCGGCCGCTGAGCCGGCGCGGCCCGCACCGGCCGCACTGGCCCGGCGAGGGCGGGCGCCGTACCATCGGCACGCAAGGCAGGCAACATCCAGGGAGCAAGGCGCGATGGCGGCAACCGACGATCTGGCACGCATGGTGCCCGGCTTCGACTTCCTGCAGGGCCTGATGAAGAACGCCGGCAGCGGCGCGCTGCCCGGCATGAACCAGTGGATCGCGCCAACGCTGGACCCCAAGGAACTCGACAAGCGCATCGGCGAGCTGCGCACGGTGCAGTTCTGGCTGGAGAGCAACGCCAAGCTGCTGGGCACCACGATCCAGGCGCTGGAAGTGCAGCGTCTGACGCTCAGCACGCTGCAGACCATGAACCTGCCGCTGGCCGGCTTGGGCGAGGCCTTGAAGATCCGTCCCGCCGCCCCCGCGCCCACACCCGCACCCGCGCCCG